>NZ_CP169059.1:0-5800079 GCF_041890355.1 Mycobacterium hainanense
TTGACCGATGACCCCGGTTCAGGTTTCACGACCGTATGGAACGCGGTCGTCTCGGAGCTCAACGGGGAATCCACCCCGGACGGCGTGGCCGCCAACCGCACCACCCTCATCACTCCTCTCACCCCGCAACAGCGGGCGTGGCTGAATCTGGTCCAGCCGCTGACCATCGTGGAGGGGTTCGCCCTGTTGTCGGTGCCCAGCAGTTTCGTCCAGAACGAGATCGAACGGCACCTCCGCGCCCCAATCACCGACGCCCTCAGCCGGCGCCTCGGGCAACAGATCCAGCTCGGAGTGCGCATCGCGCCCCCCGACGACGACACCGGCGAAACCCTTATTCCGCAAGCGGAACCGTACGCCCAACCCGAAGCACCGGCCGCGGACGACGACGTCATCGATGTCGACGAGGCTGACGAAAACGGCGAAGTCACCGACAGTGCCCAGCAGAGTTGGCCCAACTACTTCACCGAGCGCCCGCACCCCACCGATCCGGCCGTCGCCGGTGGCACGAGCCTGAACCGTCGCTACACCTTCGATACGTTCGTCATCGGGGCGTCCAATCGGTTCGCCCACGCAGCGGCCCTGGCGATCGCCGAAGCACCGGCGCGGGCGTACAACCCGTTGTTCATCTGGGGTGAGTCGGGTCTGGGCAAGACGCACCTGTTGCATGCCGCGGGGAACTACGCGCAGCGACTCTTCCCGGGGATGCGGGTGAAGTACGTATCCACCGAGGAGTTCACCAACGACTTCATCAACTCGCTCCGCGACGATCGCAAGGTCGCCTTCAAGCGCAGTTACCGCGACGTCGACGTGCTGCTGGTCGATGACATCCAGTTCATCGAGGGCAAGGAAGGTATTCAGGAGGAGTTCTTCCACACCTTCAACACGCTGCACAACGCCAACAAGCAGATCGTCATCTCCTCGGACCGGCCACCCAAGCAGCTGGCCACCCTCGAAGACCGCCTGCGGACCCGGTTCGAGTGGGGCTTGATCACCGACGTCCAGCCGCCCGAACTCGAGACCCGCATCGCCATCTTGCGCAAGAAGGCGCAAATGGAGCGGCTCGCGGTTCCCGACGACGTCCTCGAACTCATCGCCAGCAGCATCGAACGCAACATCCGCGAACTCGAGGGCGCCCTCATCCGGGTCACCGCGTTCGCCTCGCTGAACAAGACCCCGATCGACAAGGCGCTGGCCGAGATCGTCCTGCGCGACCTCATCGCCGACGCCAGCACGATGCAGATCAGCGCGGCGACGATTATGGCCGCCACGGCCGAGTACTTCGACACCACGGTGGAAGAACTCCGCGGACCCGGGAAAACGCGTGCACTGGCGCAGTCACGCCAGATCGCGATGTATCTATGCCGCGAGCTCACCGACCTCTCGCTGCCCAAGATCGGGCAGGCATTCGGCCGCGATCACACCACTGTCATGTACGCGCAGCGCAAGATCTTGTCCGAAATGGCCGAGCGGCGTGAGGTCTTCGATCACGTCAAAGAGCTCACGACCCGCATCCGCCAGCGCTCCAAGCGCTGACTCCAGCCTTCGCTGCGCACCCCTCGCGACATTTTTTCCAAAAAACTTCTCGCACGTCTGTCACACCCGCCACACCAAGGGGTTGTGCGCAGGACTGTGCACAACGCGATCAAACACCCGTGGACTACGCGGCGCCGCGTGCACAACCGCCAGCACTCCCCAAGGGCCCAACACCGGACTCACAGTTGTTCACCCCGTAATCCACAGGCCCATCGCCGCCCTAGCTGCGTCGCAGCGCGGCTGTCCCCAGAATGCACAGCCCTTATTACTAGTACTGAGATCTCTTCGTCGTTTCTTCTTTGAAATACAGCGCTGGGGAGGCTCGGACGAATACCCCGCACGGATCCGCCGGTGGCCGGGCTTGTCGGGGTTCTCGATTAGCTTTCAAGATGGCCCCGGACGATCTACGGTTGTTCTTCGACTGCCGTTGCGGTCGTCGATGGCATGACGTGCCAGTGGCGTTCGTAGCGGAGCCCGTGCTAGCGGACGCGGCTAGCTACTGGACTTTTGAAACTCTCGGTAGGTGAAGGGACGCTATGGACGCGGCGATGACAAGAGCTGGCCTCAGCGACTTGAAGTTTCGTTTGGTGCGGGAGTCCTTCGCCGACGCGGTGTCGTGGGTGGCGAAAAACCTGCCGACCCGGCCGGCGGTGCCGGTGCTCTCGGGAGTGTTGTTATCCGGGTCCGATGAGGGCCTGACGATCTCCGGGTTCGATTACGAAGTCTCCGCCGAAGCGCAGGTTGCAGCCGAAATCGCTTCTCCGGGAAGCGTTTTGGTGTCAGGAAGGTTGTTGTCGGACATCACCCGGGCATTGCCCAACAAGCCGGTCGACTTCTACGTCGACGGCAACCGGGTCGCGCTGAACTGCGGAAGTGCCAGGTTTTCGTTGCCGACCATGGCGGTCGAGGACTACCCGACGCTGCCGGGCCTGCCGGAAGAGACCGGGACGTTGCCCGCAGATCTTTTCGCGGAGGCCATCAGCCAGGTCGCGATCGCGGCCGGCCGGGATGACACGTTGCCGATGTTGACGGGGATCCGGGTCGAGATCTCGGGCAACACGGTGGTTTTGGCCGCCACCGACCGGTTCCGCCTGGCGGTGCGGGAGCTGACGTGGTCGGCGTCGTCGCCGGACATCGAAGCGGCGGTGCTGGTGCCGGCGAAGACGTTGGCCGAGGCGGCCCGGGCGGGTGCCGACGGTTCAGAGGTTCGGTTGTCGCTGGGTGCGGGCAGCGGCGTCGGCAAAGATGGGCTGCTCGGCATCAGCGGCAACGGCAAGCGGAGTACGACGCGGCTGTTGGACGCGGAGTTCCCGAAATTCCGTCAACTGTTGCCCGCCGAGCACACGGCGGTGGCGACCATCGATGTCGCCGAGCTGACCGAGGCGATCAAGCTGGTGGCGTTGGTCGCCGATCGGGGTGCGCAGGTGCGGATGGAGTTCTCCGAGGGCTCGCTGCGGTTGTCCGCAGGGGCCGATGACGTGGGACGCGCCGAAGAGGACCTTGCCGTCGATTTCGTGGGCGAGCCGTTGACGATCGCGTTCAACCCGACCTATCTGACCGACGGGCTGGCCGCGGTTCATTCCGAACGGGTGTCATTCGGTTTCACCACACCGGGCAAGCCGGCATTGCTGCGCCCGGCCTCCGCTGACGACAGTTCGCCCACCGGCAATGCTCCCTTCGCGGCGTTGCCGACGGATTACGTCTATCTGCTGATGCCAGTTCGGTTGCCCGGATAGGTGTACGTCCGGCATTTGGGACTGCGCGATTTCCGGTCCTGGGCGCACGTCGACCTCGAATTGGAGCCGGGCCGGACGGTGTTTGTCGGTTCGAACGGGTTCGGAAAAACGAATCTTGTTGAGGCGCTGTGGTTTTCGACAACATTGGGCTCGCATCGGGTGGGCACCGATACCCCCTTGATCAGGGCCGGTGCCGAGCGCGCGGTGGTGTCGACCATCGTCGTCAACGAGGGTCGAGAATGCGCGATCGATCTCGAAATCGCGGCCGGGCGCGCAAATAAGGCGCGGCTGAATCGTTCCCCGGTGCGCAGCACCCGGGAGGTGATCGGGGTTTTGCGTGCCGTGCTCTTTGCTCCCGAAGACCTGGCCCTGGTGCGGGGGGACCCCGCGGAGCGGCGGCGCTACCTCGACGATCTGGCGATTGTGCGGCGGCCGACGGTGGCCGGGGTACGGGCCGATTACGAAAAGGTGCTGCGCCAGCGTACGGCGCTGTTGAAGTCCGCCGCTGGAAGTCGGCACCGGGGTGACCGCGGCGCCCTGGACACCCTCGACGTGTGGGACAGCCGGCTGGCGCAACACGGCGCCGACTTGATGGCCGCGCGGATCGACCTGGTGAACCAGTTGGCGCCCGAGGTGGAGAAGGCCTACCAGCTGCTGGCGCCCGCCTCGCGGCCCGCGTCGATCGCCTACCGCACCAGCCTCGGCGCGCCCGCAGCGGCCGACGGAGCGGCCGGCGACCGTGATTTCCTCGAGGCCGCGTTGCTGGCGGCATTGGCCGAGCGCCGCGATGCCGAGTTGGAGCGCGGCATGTGTCTGGTGGGCCCGCATCGCGACGACCTCGAACTGTGGCTCGGTGACCAGCCCGCCAAAGGCTTTGCCAGCCATGGCGAATCATGGTCCTTCGCGATCGCGTTGCGGCTGGCTTCGTACGAATTGTTGCGGGCCGACGGCAGTGAACCCGTGCTGTTGCTCGATGACGTGTTCGCCGAATTGGACGTGGCCCGTCGCAGGGCGTTGGCGACGGTGGCCGAATCGGCGGAGCAGGTATTGGTCACCGCCGCGGTGGTCGAGGACATTCCCGCGGACTGGGCGGCCAGGCAGATACCGATCGATCTGCGCGACGACGACCTCGGGCGGGTCTCGGTGGTGAGGTCATGACGGACAGCGACGACCAGCACGATGCCACGGCCGGCGACCCGGGTGTGCTGCGTGGCATCGACTTGGTCAGGCGCACCCTCGAGGAAGCGCGCGCAGCGGCCCGTGCGCAAGGCAAAGATGCCGGACGGGGCCGCGCGGCCCCACCGCCGAACCGCCGTGTCGCGGGCCAGCGCCGAAGCTGGTCGGGGCCCGGACCCGACGCCCGCGATCCCCAACCCCTGGGCCGGCTCGCGCGGGACTTGGCCAGGAAGCGCGGCTGGTCGGCGCAGGTGGCCGAAGGCACCGTGCTCGGAAACTGGGCATCCGTGGTCGGCCACCAGATCGCCGACCACGCGACGCCGACCGCGTTGAGCGACGGGGTCCTCAGCGTGGCCGCCGAATCCACCGCCTGGGCCACGCAGTTGCGGATGATCCAGTCGCAACTGTTGGCCAAGATCGCCGCTGCTGTCGGCAACGGTGTGGTGACGCAGCTGAAAATCACCGGGCCGGTCGCGCCGTCGTGGCGCAAGGGGCCGCGCCACATCGCGGGAAGGGGCCCGCGGGACACCTACGGCTAGCCCCGCGGATAGGCGGCGAAAGAGCCCCGGATACGGATTCATCCACAGGCCGCTCAAAGCCGCTAGGACGACGCGAAGCGCCTTGATGCACGTCGGGACGCGGCGGGAATAGAGAAATCGCCCGCACGGCGCGGTTAGCCAGGTAGAAACGCGCCCAGAGAATCGGTGCGGACGGCTCATCACGGTAGACTGGCTGTATGCGGCTGATGCGGTGACTGGAACCGCCCGCAGGAAACCCCAAGGAGAGCATTCCGACCGTGGCTGCCCAGAAGAAGAAGGCGCAAGACGAATACGGCGCGTCAGCGATCACCGTACTCGAGGGGCTGGAGGCGGTCCGCAAACGCCCCGGCATGTACATCGGGTCCACGGGTGAGCGCGGTCTACACCACCTCATCTGGGAGGTGGTGGACAACTCGGTGGATGAGGCGATGGCCGGTTACGCCACCAGGGTCGATGTGCGGTTGCTCGACGACGGCAGCGTGGAGGTCGCCGACGACGGGCGCGGCATCCCAGTGGCCATGCACGCGACCGGCGCCCCCACCGTCGACGTCGTGATGACGCAGCTGCACGCCGGCGGCAAGTTCGGCGGCGAGAACAGTGGCTACACCGTCAGTGGTGGGTTGCACGGCGTCGGTGTGTCGGTGGTCAACGCGCTGTCCACCCGGCTGGAAGTCACCATCAAGCGCGACGGGCACGAGTGGTTTCAGTACTACGACCGAGCCGTGCCCGGCACCCTGAAGCAGGGCGAGGCGACCAAAAAGACCGGAACCACGATCAGGTTCTGGGCCGATCCGGAAATCTTCGAAACCACCGAGTACGACTTCGAAACCGTGGCCCGGCGTCTGCAGGAGATGGCGTTCTTGAATAAGGGCCTCACCATCAACCTGACCGACGAGCGGGTGGAGCAGGACGAGGTCGTCGACGAAGTGGTCAGCGACACCGCCGAGGCGCCCAAGTCCGCGGAGGAGAAGGCCGCGGAAAGTGCTGCCCCGCACAAGGTCAAGCACCGCACGTTCCACTACCCCGGTGGCTTGGTCGACTTCGTCAAGCACATCAACCGCACCAAAAGCCCAATCCAGCAGAGCGTCATCGACTTCGACGGAAAGGGCACCGGCCACGAGGTCGAAATCGCCATGCAGTGGAACGGCGGTTACTCGGAGTCGGTACACACCTTCGCCAACACCATCAACACCCACGAGGGCGGCACCCACGAAGAGGGCTTCCGCAGCGCCCTGACCTCGGTAGTGAACAAGTATGCTAAAGACAAGAAGCTGCTCAAGGAAAAGGACGCCAACCTCACCGGCGACGACATCCGGGAAGGCCTGGCGGCGGTCATCTCCGTCAAGGTCGCCGAGCCCCAGTTCGAGGGCCAGACCAAGACTAAGCTGGGCAACACCGAGGTCAAGTCGTTCGTGCAGAGGGTGTGCAACGAACAGCTGACACACTGGTTCGAGGCGAACCCCTCCGAGGCGAAAACCGTTGTAAACAAGGCGGTCTCGTCGGCGCAGGCGCGGATCGCGGCGCGCAAGGCCCGGGAGTTGGTGCGGCGCAAGAGCGCCACCGACCTCGGCGGGCTGCCCGGCAAGCTGGCCGACTGCCGCTCCACCGACCCACGGAAATCGGAACTCTATGTGGTCGAGGGCGATTCAGCAGGCGGCTCGGCCAAGAGCGGCCGCGACTCGATGTTCCAGGCCATCCTGCCGTTGCGCGGCAAGATCATCAACGTCGAGAAAGCCCGCATCGACCGCGTGCTGAAGAACACCGAAGTCCAGGCCATCATCACCGCGCTGGGCACCGGCATCCACGACGAGTTCGACATCGCCAAGCTGCGCTACCACAAAATCGTGCTGATGGCCGACGCCGACGTGGACGGCCAGCACATCTCCACGCTGCTGCTGACCCTGCTGTTCCGGTTCATGCGTCCGCTGATCGAAAACGGGCACGTCTTCCTGGCGCAGCCCCCGCTGTACAAACTGAAGTGGCAACGCAGCGACCCCGAGTTCGCCTACTCCGACCGCGAACGCGACGGGCTGCTCGAGGCCGGGCTGAAGGCCGGCAAGAAGATCAACAAAGAGGACGGCATCCAGCGCTACAAGGGTCTGGGTGAAATGGACGCCAAAGAGCTGTGGGAGACCACGATGGACCCCTCGGTGCGGGTGCTGCGCCAGGTCACCCTCGACGACGCCGCCGCGGCCGACGAGCTGTTCTCCATCCTGATGGGCGAAGACGTCGACGCCCGCCGCAGCTTCATCACCCGCAACGCCAAAGACGTTCGCTTCCTGGATGTCTGACGTCCTCGTCAGGCACGCCAACCCACAAAGGGGATTAGATGACTGACACCACGCTGCCGCCCGGCGACGAGGCCGGCGACCGCATCGAACCGGTTGACATTCAGCAGGAGATGCAGCGCAGCTACATCGATTACGCGATGAGCGTGATCGTCGGGCGCGCGCTGCCCGAGGTGCGCGACGGCCTCAAGCCGGTGCACCGCCGCGTGCTCTATGCGATGTATGACTCCGGGTTCCGCCCGGACCGCAGCCACGCCAAGTCGGCGCGCTCGGTCGCCGAGACGATGGGTAACTACCACCCGCACGGCGATGCTTCGATCTACGACACGTTGGTGCGCATGGCGCAGCCGTGGTCGCTGCGGTATCCGCTGGTCGACGGGCAGGGCAACTTCGGTTCGCCGGGCAACGATCCGCCGGCGGCCATGAGGTACTGCCTAACGGGTGACGCACTGGTGCGATTGCCCTTTGGGCAATCCGTACGGATCGGTGATGTCGTCCCGGCCGCCCGGGCCAACTCGGACAACAGGGTCGAGCTGAAGGTCCTCGATCGGCATGGCAACCCTGTGCTGGCCGATCGGCTGTTCCATTCGGGCGAGCATCAGACGTACACGGTCCGCACGGCCGAGGGCTATGAGGTCACCGGCACGTCGAACCACCCGTTACTGTGCCTCGTCGACGTCGGCGGTGTGCCCACGCTGTTGTGGAAGCTGATCGAAGAAATCCGCGCCGACGACCATGTCGTGTTGCAGCGGACTCCCCCGGTCGAATTCGGCCCCGCCGACTGGCACGACGTGATGGAAGCTCTCCTGCTGGGTGCGTTCATCAGTGAGGGCTTCGTCTCCGAGGCGCGGGCCGGATTCAACAACTGCGACCGGGACTACTTCAACATCGTCGTCGCCGCCTACGACGCGGTTGTCGGAGGACGGCGCTACATATCGTCGCGGACGATCGCTTCCGGCTCGATGTTGCACGAGCTCGACATTCAAAACCTGACGGAGCTGAAGAAGACGCGGCTCGCGGACCTGTGCGGACAACGGTCGGCGGCCAAGGTGATCCCGGACTGGCTGTGGCAGTCTCCGGCGGCGGTCAAGCGGGCGTTTCTGCAAGCCCTTTTCGAGGGGGATGGATCATGTTCCGCATTGCCGCGCAACACGATTCAAATCTCCTACTCGACGCGCAGCGAGAGACTGGCGGTCGATGTGCAGCAGATGCTGCTGGAGTTCGGAGTCGTCTCGAAGCGCTATCGGTTTGCTGTCGGAGAGCACAAGGTCGTCATCACCAACCGCGCCCAAGCCGAAATGTTTGCATCGCAGATCGGTTTCGGTGGGGCCAAGCAAGCCAAGCTGACGGGAATTCTTGCCGCGATGCCGGTATGCGCCGGCTGGGACGATGACCACGTCCCAGGACTCGCGACATTCATTCGCAAGCACTGCGGTAGCCGGTGGGTCGACAAGGATTGGCTGAATCGCCACAACGTGGACCGCATCCAGCGCTGGCGGACTGGCGCAAATGAAATCCTCTCGCGTATCGCCGATCCCGACGTTCGGGCCATCGCAACCGATCTGACGGACGGCCGGTTCTACTACGCGCGCGTGGCCTCAGTGAGTGAGGCCGGCGTACGACCGGTATACAGCCTGCGCGTCGACACCGACGACCACGCCTTCCTCACGAACGGCTTCGTCAGCCACAACACCGAAGCGCGACTGACGCCGCTGGCGATGGAGATGCTGCGTGAAATCGACGAGGAGACAGTCGATTTCATCCCCAACTACGACGGCCGGGTGCAGGAACCGACGGTGCTGCCCAGCCGGTTCCCCAACTTGCTGGCCAACGGCTCCGGCGGCATCGCGGTCGGCATGGCGACCAACATCCCGCCGCACAACTTGCGCGAGCTCGCCGAGGCCGTGTTCTGGTGCCTGGAGAACCACGAGGCCGACGAGGAAGCCACCCTGGCCGCCGTCATGGAGCGCGTCAAGGGCCCCGACTTCCCCACCGCCGGCCTGATCGTGGGCAGCCAGGGCATTGCCGACGCCTACAAGACCGGCCGCGGGTCGATCCGGATGCGCGGCGTGGTCGAGGTCGAAGAGGCCAGGGGCCGAACGTCTTTGGTGATCACCGAGCTGCCGTATCAGGTCAACCACGACAACTTCATCACCTCGATCGCCGAGCAGGTTCGCGACGGTCGGCTGGCCGGCATCTCCAACGTCGAGGACCAGGGCAGCGACCGCGTCGGGGTGCGCATCGTCGTCGAGATCAAGCGCGACGCGGTGGCCAAGGTGGTGCTGAACAACCTCTACAAGCACACTCAGCTGCAGACCAGCTTCGGCGCCAACATGTTGGCCATCGTCGACGGGGTGCCGCGCACGCTGCGGCTCGACCAGATGATCCGCCACTATGTGGCGCACCAACTCGACGTCATCGTCCGGCGCACCACCTATCGACTGCGCAAGGCCAACGAACGCGCCCACATCCTGCGCGGCCTGGTCAAAGCGCTCGATGCGCTGGACGAGGTCATCGCGTTGATCCGGGCGTCGGAAACCGTGGACATCGCCCGGGCCGGCCTGATCGAGCTGCTCGACATCGACGAGATCCAGGCGCAGGCGATCCTGGACATGCAGTTGCGTCGCCTGGCGGCCCTGGAACGTCAGCGCATCATCGACGACCTGGCCAAGATTGAGGCCGAGATCGCCGACCTGGAAGACATCCTGGCCAAGCCCGAGCGCCAGCGCGGCATCGTCCGCGACGAGCTCGCCGAGATCGTCGAGAAGCATGGCGACGACCGCCGCACCCGGATCATCGCCGCCGACGGTGACGTCGCCGACGAGGACCTGATCGCCCGCGAGGACGTCGTCGTCACCATCACCGAGACCGGCTACGCCAAGCGCACCAAGACCGACCTGTACCGCAGCCAGAAGCGCGGCGGCAAGGGTGTGCAAGGCGCCGGCCTGAAGCAGGACGACATCGTCAAGCACTTCTTCGTGAGCTCGACGCACGATTGGATCCTGTTCTTCACCACGCAGGGCCGGGTCTATCGCGCCAAGGCTTACGAGCTGCCGGAGGCGTCCCGGACGGCGCGCGGTCAGCACGTTGCGAACCTGCTGGCCTTCCAGCCCGAGGAGCGCATCGCCCAGGTCATCCAGATCCGCAGTTACGAGGACGCCCCGTACCTGGTGCTGGCAACCCGCAACGGCCTGGTCAAGAAGACCAAGCTGACCGACTTCGACTCGAACCGATCGGGTGGCATCGTCGCGATCAACCTGCGGGACAACGACGAGCTCGTCGGCGCGGTGCTGTGCTCGTCGGACGACGACCTCCTGCTGGTGTCGGCCAACGGCCAATCCATCCGGTTCTCGGCGACCGACGAGGCGCTGCGCCCAATGGGCCGCGCCACATCCGGCGTTCAGGGCATGCGGTTCAACACCGACGATTACCTGTTGTCGCTTAACGTGGTTCGCGAGGGCACGTACCTGTTGGTGGCGACGTCCGGCGGTTACGCCAAGCGCACCGCGATCGAGGAGTATCCGGTGCAGGGCCGCGGCGGCAAGGGTGTGCTGACGGTGATGTACGACCGGCGGCGCGGCAAGTTGGTGGGCGCGCTGATCGTCGACGACGACAGCGAGCTCTACGCCATCACGTCCGGGGGCGGGGTCATCCGCACCGCGGCGCGTCAGGTCCGCAAGGCGGGACGACAGACCAAGGGTGTGCGCCTGATGAACCTGGGCGAGGAGAACACGCTGCTGGCCATCGCGCGCAACGCCGAGGAGAACGCCGACGAAGTCGTCGAGGAAGCGGAAGGCGCCGCAGACGCAGACAGCTAGTCGCTGACAATGCGGACGGTTCGTCGAACGGCCGGGCAATTAGACTCGGCCCGACCAGACAAATGCGACGCCCCAGCGGCCGTGGCAGGAGAGCTAAGGAGTCGGGGTGACCTCACCGAACGAGCCGGGCGCCCCCAAACAGGGCGACGGCCTTAATGGGGATGGCTCGGCCGAGCGCACCGGCGCCCACCGCGCCACGCCGCCCGGCCGCGCTCCGGACGCCGGGGATGCACCGCCGTGGCAGCGTGGCGGCGGCCGGCCCCCGCAGGCGCCGCAGCGGCAGACCGAACACCCGACCGAGGCCCGCCCGTCAGGCCCGCCCGGGGGTGTCGAGTCCCGGCTGAACCGGTTCATCTCCGGCACCGCGGCGCCGGGCGCCGCTCCCCCACCGCCGGCCAAGACCCCGTCGCACGACAGCGACGCCCCGCAGGGGCGCGGTGACGGGCCGCCGGCGGAGGCTTACGCCAGCGAGTTGCCGGACCTGTCCGGCCCGGTACCGCGGGGACCGCAGCGCAAGACGTCACCCGACCGCACGCCGGAGTCGTCGAGCCTGTCGGGATCCGGCCGGTCGTCGGCCGCGGAGAACCGGGATGGGCGCGATGGTCGCGACACCCGCGAGAGCCGGACCCAGGTGTCACGGCGACCGCGCGGACCGGTGCGGGCCAGCATGCAGATCCGCCGGATCGATCCGTGGAGCACGCTGAAGGTCTCGCTGCTGCTCGCGGTCGCGTTGTTCTTCGTCTGGATGATCGCCGTCGCGTTCCTCTACCTCGTCCTCGGCGGGATGGGCGTGTGGTCGAAGCTGAACAGCAACGTCGGTGACCTGCTGAACAACACCAGCGGCAGCAGCGGCGAACTGGTCTCCAGCGGCACCATCTTCGGCGGTGCCGTGTTGATTGGCCTGGTCAACATCGTGTTGTTGACGGCGATGGCCACCATCGCCGCGTTCGTCTACAACCTGACCACGGATCTGATCGGCGGCATCGAGGTGACGTTGGCCGACCGCGACTAGCGTTTTTGGGGGTGGGGCGGCAATTGCGGTAATCTCGTCGCTCGGCCGTACGCGTGTACGGGCCTATAGCTCAGGCGGTTAGAGCGCTTCGCTGATAACGAAGAGGTCGGAGGTTCGAGTCCTCCTAGGCCCACAACCATGTGCCCATCAAGACGTTGCGTAAGACTCGCCCTGCCAATCACACTGATCGCTGTGGTGGCGGCGGTGGCGTGGTCGCGGCGCGGGGTCGAGGTCTGGCACGTGGCGGTGGCTGACCCCGCGGGACAGCCACCCGTTCACGTCGAGGGGCCTTAGCTCAGTTGGTAGAGCACCGCCTTTGCAAGGCGGGTGTCAGGGGTTCGATTCCCCTAGGCTCCACAAATCGCGGCGGGCCGACGTGCGTCCGATGCCAGGCAAGCCCACGTCTGATGTAACTCACGAACCAGTCCCAATCGGCGCCGGTTTTGCGTCCCGGATCGGTAGCGATCCCGCTAGTGTGTAAGCACTGATCACGGGTCCAGCAAACCTCAGCCGCCGCAAGGCGGCTGACCTGCTAAAAGCCCCCGTCCGACCACACACCCTCAATATCGACGCCGCAGTAGGCAGCCCGGCAACCGGCAGGTTACAGCCCGGCGGCAAGGCAGCCGACAGCATGACTGCGCCTTTGCTCTGAGGAGGAAACGGTTTTGTTCGGGCCAATACGCAATGGTGTGCGGGCAGAGGACGGGCCATGTCTTCGCACCCCGTAGTCACCCCCGTCGCGGTCATCGGCATGGCTTGCCGCCTGCCCGGCGGCATCGAATCTCCGGACCAGTTGTGGGAGGCGTTGCTGCGCGGCGACGACCTCGTCACCGAAATTCCACCTGACCGATGGGACGCCGACGAGTTCTACGATCCCCAACCGGGGGTCCCCGGTCGCTCCGTGTGCAAATGGGGCGCGTTCCTGGACGACGTGGCCGGCTTCGACCCCGAGTTCTTCGGCATCACCGATACCGAAGCGACCGCGATGGACCCGCAACACCGACTGCTGTTGGAAACGTCGTGGGAGGCAATGGAGCACGGCGGCCTGGCTCCGGAGACGCTGGCCGGCTCGCGCACCGGCGTCTTCATGGGTCTGATGCACGACGACTACCAATTCGTCCACGCCGAGGCCAACGCCCTGGAGGGCGCGTACGGCTACCTGGGCAACAGCTTCGCCATGGGCTCCGGGCGCGTTGCGTACACGATGGGGCTGCGCGGTCCAGCGATCACGGTGGATACTGCCTGCTCGTCTGGGCTTGCAGCGGTGCATATGGCGTGTCGCAGCTTGCATGACGGCGAAAGCGACATTGCGCTGGCGGGCGGCGCCTCGGTGTCGTTCGAACCGCGCAAATCCTGTTCGGGTTCCGCCATCGGGATGCTGTCCGCGACGGGACGCTGCCGGGCGTTCGACATCGCCGCCGACGGATTCGTGGCCGGCGAGGGCTCCGTCGTGCTGTTGCTCAAGCGGTTGCCGGATGCTGTGCGCGCCGGCGACCGAATACGGGCCGTGCTCCGCGGAACGGCCGCGAACCAGGACGGCCACACGGTGAACATCGTGACGCCTTCACGGGCCGCGCAGGTCGAGGCGTACCGGGCGGCGTTGGCGGCGGCGGGTGTGGACGCCCCCACCGTCGGGATGGTGGAAGCACACGGTCCCGGGACCCCGGTGGGTGATCCCGTCGAATACGCCAGCTTGGCGGAGGTGTACGGCGTCGACGGGCCGTGCGCACTTGCGTCGGTCAAGACGAACTTCGGGCATACCCAGTCGGCAGCCGGGGCCCTGGGGTTGATGAAGGCCGTGCTGGCGCTGCAGCACGGCGTGATCCCGCGCAATCTGCACTTCACCCAGCTGCCCGACGAAATGGCCCGAATCGAAACCAAGCTGTTTGTGCCGCAATCGAATACACCGTGGCCCGGCAACGGTCAGCACGGACCACGGCGAGCGGCGGTGTCGTCGTACGGGTTCTCGGGCACCAACGTGCACGCGATCGTGGAGCAAGCACCGGTCGCACCGGGTGCCGCGCCGACCACCCCGGCGATCGATCGCCCGCTGGTTTTCCCGCTGTCCGCCACGTCGGCCGGCGCGCTGCGGCACACCGCGGGGCGGCTCGCGGACTGGGTCGACAAGCACGCGCCGGGGCTCGCCGCGTCGGACGTCGCGTACACACTTGCCCGGCGCAGGGCGCATCGGACGGTGCGCACCTCGGTCATCGCCGGCACGCTCGCCGAGCTGACCGAGGGCCTGCGGGGGGTCGCCGCCGGTGACTTCCCCTACCAGCCGGCGGTTGGGCAGGACGACCGAGGACCGGTCTGGGTGTTCTCCGGCCAGGGGTCGCAGTGGGCGTCGATGGGCGCCGAGCTGCTCGTGACCGAACCGGTATTCGCCGCGACGGTCGCCGCGGTGGAGCCGCTGGTGGCGCGGGAGTCGGGATTTTCTGTCACTCAAGCGATTTCGGCACCCACAACCGTTACCGGGATCGACCGGATCCAGCCCGCCCTGTTCACGATGCAGGTCGCGCTGGCGGCCACGATGAGGGCCTACGGGGCGCGACCCGGGGCCGTGATCGGCCATTCGATGGGCGAGGCCGCGGCCGCGGTTGTGGCCGGGGCGTTGGCACTGGAGGACGGCGTACGCGTGATCTGCCGCCGCTCGCGGCTGATGGCGACAATCGCCGGTTCCGGCGCGATGGCGTCGGTGGAACTGCCGGCCGAGCAAGTCCTTTTGGAACTGATGGCTCGCGGCGTCGACGACGTCGTGCTGGCAGTGGTGGCCTCGCCACAGTCCACGGTAGTCGGCGGCGTCGCGCAGACCGTGCGAGATCTGGTTACCGCGTGGGAGCAACGCGAGGTCCCGGCGCGCGAGATCGCCGTCGACGTGGCCTCGCACTCCCCCCAGGTCGATCCGATCCTCGACGAGCTGTCCGACGTCCTTGCGGAGCTCGATCCCAGGACACCCGCCGTGCCCTTCTACTCCGCGACCGCCTTCGACCCGCGCGAGCAGCCCGTGTGTGACGCCTGGTACTGGGCGGACAATCTGCGCCACATGGTGCGCTTCGCCGCCGCCGTGCAGGCGGCGTTGGAGGACGGCTACCGGGTGTTCGCGGAGTTGGCCCCACATCCGCTACTCACTCATGCGGTCGAACAGACCGCGAGCAGCCTCGGTATGCCGCTGGCCGCCCTCGCCGCCATGCGCCGCGAGCAGGAGCTTCCCCACGGGCTGCGGGCTTTCCTGGCGGACCTGCACAGCGCCGGCGCGGCCGTCGACTTCTCCGTGCTCTACCCGGAGGGCCAACTGGTGGACGTTCCGCTCCCGGCATGGAGCCACCGCCCACTACTGCTGAACCGCGGCGGTCAGGATTCGCGGGCACGCGGCGCGTGGACCGTCCCTGTGCACCCACTGATGGGACCGCACGTTCGACTGGCCGAGGAACCCGAGCGCCACGTCTGGCAAGGCGAGGTCGGAACCGAGGCGCAGCCGTGGCTGGGCGACCACCGCATACACAACGTGGCCGTTCTTCCGGGGGCGGCGTACTGCGAAATGGCACTGGCCGCCGCTCGCACGATGTTCGGCGAGAAGTCCAAGGTCCACGACATCACTTTCGAGGCGACGCTGCTCCTGGGCGACGAGACCCCGGTCTGCGCGGATGCCTCGATGACCGCGCCCGGCGTCGCCGACTTCGTCGTGCAGAGCTTTCAGGAGAGCACGCCGACTCGGCGGGCGACGGCGGTGCTGCGGGCGGCGGGACGGGAGGACCGCCCACCGGCGTACGACGTCGCGGCGCTGCTCGCGACCCACTCATGCCGGCTGGATGGGGCCGAGTTGCGGAAGCAATTCGACGACCACGGGTTGCAGTACGGCGCGGCCTTCGCCGGACTCGCCGCCGCGCACATCGGGGACGAGAGGAGCGGCACGGTGCTGGCGGAGGTCGCGCTGCCCGGCGCCATCCGCTCGCAACACAGCGCTTACGGCGTGCACCCGGCCTTGCTCGACGCCTGCTTTCAGGCGGTTGCAGCGCACCCCGCGGCCCGAGTGGCGGGCAGCGCCGGTCTGCTGTTGCCGCTTCGCGTGCGCGGTATCCGGCTCTACGCCCCGACCCGCGGCGCGCGCTACTGCTACACGAAGGTGTCCACCGCCGACGGGGCCGGGATAGAGGCCGACCTCGAGGTGCTTGACGAACACGGGACAGTGCTGCTGGCCGTGAGCGGACTGCAAGTCAGCACAGGGGCCGGCGAGGGAGCCCATCGCGATCGCGTGCTGAACGAGCGACTGCTGACCATCGAGTGGACGCAGCGAACGCTGCCCGACGTGGAGCACATCGAGCGGGAATCACGCTTGCTCATCAGCACTTCCGCGACCGCGGACGTGATGGCGACCAGCCTGGCCGATGCGTTGAAATCCGAGGGAACCCACTGCGCCACCATGACCTGGCCGCAGCACGGCGATCACCGGGCCAACGCGGACCTGCTGGGCGCGCATCTTGGCGCTCGGGAGGTCGGCGGCGTGGTCGTCCTCACCGGCCCGAGAAACGGCAACCCCGATGAACAGTGCGCCCTGCGCGGCGGGGACTATGTGCGTCATCTGACGCGAATTGCCCGCAAGATCACGGAATTCGACCAAGAACCGCCGCGTCTCTTCGTCGTGACGCGCAATGCCCAGGCCGTTGCGCCCGGGGATGTGAACAACCTGGAACAGGCCGGGCTCCGTGGCCTGGTGCGAGCGATCAGCACCGAATATCCGTATCTGCGCGCCACCCTGAT
This sequence comes from Mycobacterium hainanense, assembly GCF_041890355.1. NCBI lineage: Bacteria > Bacillati > Actinomycetota > Actinomycetes > Mycobacteriales > Mycobacteriaceae > Mycobacterium > Mycobacterium hainanense. Next base: position 16,861 of record NZ_CP169059.1, read on the forward strand.
CGACATGGACGAGGACACGGACGCCGAGCAACTGGCCAGGCAACTGCTGGGTCCGTCCGACGAGGACGAGACGGCTTGGCGAAACGGCCAGTGGCACACCGCGCGCGTGACCCCCGTGCCGCTGCGGCCCGAGGACCGGAGAACGGCGGTGGCGGATCATCCCCGCGACAGGATGCGCATGCAGATCCGCACGCCTGGCGATCTGGAAACACTGGAATTGGCTGCGTTTCAACGAATTCCGCCGGGGCCGGGGCAGATCGAGGTCGCGGTCACCGCGTCCAGCGTCAACTTCTCCGACGTCCTGAGCGCCGCCGGCCAGCTCACCGGTGGCGACGGCGATGCACTGCAGTTGGGGGTGGACTTCGCCGGCATCGTCACCGCTGTCGGCCCCGACGTCGCCACCCATCGGGTCGGCGACCATGTCGGCGGGTTCTCCGCAACCGGTTGCTGGGCAACTTATGTCACCTGTGACGCCCGGCTGGCCGCGACGCTGCCGGCCGAACTCACCGATGACCAGGCGGCCGCGGTGACCACCCCGCACGCCATCGCCTGGTACGCGCTACACGATCAGGCCAGGATCGCCAACGGCGACCGGGTGTTGATCCACTCCGCGGCGGGCGGCGTGGGGCAGGCGGCGATCGCGATCGCTCGCGCTGTGGGAGCCGAAGTCTTCGCCACGGCCGGTAGCGAGCGGCGGCGTGAGCTGTTGCGCGACATGGGGATCGACCATGTCTATGACTCGCGTCGCATCGAGTTTGCGGAGCAGATCCGCCACGACACCGGTGGATACGGTGTGGACATTGTGCTCAACTCGCTATCGGGGGCGGCGCAACGCGCCGGCTTGGAGGTGTTGGCCGCCGGCGGACGATTTGTGGAAATCGGCAAGCGGGATGTCTCAGCGAACACCCGGCTGGAGCTCCCTCCATTTCATCGCAACCTCACGTTCCACTGGGTCGATCTGGCGCTGATGTCCCAGAGCCACCCGAAGCGGGTCGGCGCGCTGCTGAGCACGGTGTACCGCCTCGTCGCAGCGGGCGAGTTGCCGGTACCGGACACCTCTCACTTCGCGCTCCGTGATGCCGCCGCGGCTCTCGGCGCGAAGAGCGAGGCCGAGCACACCGGCAGGGTCCTGCTCGATGTGCCGCAGACCGGCCACAGCAACGTCGTGGTACCACCCGACCAGAGCCCGACCTTCCGCAACGACGGCTCCTACATCATCACCGGCGGCCTGGGTGGCATCGGGCTCTTCCTTACCGAAAAAATGGCCGCGGCCGGCTGTGGCCGCATCGTCCTGAGCTCCCGATCGCAGCCGAATGCCAAGGCGTTGGAGACGATCGAACTCATCCGGGCGATGGGCACCGACATCGAGGTGGAATGCGGCGACATCGCCGAATCCGGCACGGCGACGCGGTTGGTGGCCGCGGCGACTGCCACGGGCCTGCCATTGCGAGGGGTGTTGCACGCCGCCGCAGTCTTCGAAAACGCGATGCTCGCGACCACGAGCGACGAGCTCGTCGACCGCAACTGGGCGCCGAAGGTGTTCGGGGCGTGGAACTTGCACCAGGCGACGGCCGCTGTCCCCCTGGACTGGTTCTGCCTGTTCTCCTCGGCGGTGGCTCTTGTGGGCTCGCCTGGCCAATCGGCGTACGCCGCGGCAAACAGCTGGCTGGACGCGTTCGCGCGGTGGCGCCGAGCCCGGGGCCTTCCCGCCACGGCGATCGGGTGGGCGTTATGGGCCGAGGTCGGCCGCGCCGCCGAACTCAGGTCGGCGACCGGTGAAGACCTGGCTCTCGGGCAGGATGGCGAAGGCACCGCGATCGCCCACTGGCGCGACACCGCTTTCACCGCCGACGAGGGCGCCTACGCGTTTCAGGCACTCCTGGGGCACGAGCGCCCATACGCCGGGTACGCAGACCTGACCGGCACCCCATGGTTCGCCGCGTACGCGCAACGCAGCAGGTTCGCCGAATTGTTCCGCTCCAGGAGCCAAAGCACTTCCGACGCAAGCCAATTGCTGGCCGAGTTGAAGGTGCTGCCGCGGGAGGACTGGTCCGTGAGGCTGCGTCGCATGGTCTCCGACGCGGTCAGCCTGATTCTGCGGCGCACGATCGACCCGGATCACCCCCTTTCGGAGTATGGCCTCGACTCGATGGGCAACCTCGAGCTGCGCACCCGCATCGAAGCGGAAACAGGGGTACGCGTCACTACCAACGACATCACCACCATTCGGGGTCTGGCCGAGCTACTGTGTGAAACCCTCGCTGCCACCGCCGACCTCGGTACTGGCACAACCGGACTCAAGGGGGAAGGGTGTTCGTAGGTGCGGGGCCGGCGCAAGGGCTGTTCGTGGGAACGGTCAACGACTGGGCACCGGGGTCGGGTCGAATCGTGTCCTGGGAAGCGTCACCCGCCTCACTCGACAATGCCCGGCGCGCGCCGATAAGCGATGTGCCGCTGAGCGCCATGCAGGAAGCCCACCTGCGCGGCTTTTCCCGTTACGCCGCCAGGGGCCTCGACTACGCCCGGCTGGTCATCGGGTGCGGTGACGAACCCGGCCGGTGCGACGTTCGTGCTATGAGCTACGTCATCAACGCACACCTGCGCCGACACAAGACGTATCACAGTTGGTTCGCATACGAAGGCGCGGAACGCATTGTGCGCCATACCATCGAAGATCCCGCCGACATCGAATTCGTTCCGATCCGGCGTGACGCGATGACACCGACCGAGTGGCGTGAGTTCGTGCTGTCCACCCCCGATCCGGTGCAATGGGACTGCTTCAGGTTCGGCGTCATTCAGCGCGCGGACCGCTTCACGTTCTTCGCGATCATCGATCACCTGCACTGCGACCCCACGATCATCTCGGGGCTGTACACGGAGATCGTGATGAATTACCGCGTCCTGATTACCGGGGGCGCGCTCGGCGCTTCGCCCCCTCCTGCCAGCCACGACGATTTCTGCGTGCGAGAAAAGCAACACCTGGCCGGCCTGACGGCATCCTCCCCCGAGGTGCGGAAGTGGATCGAATTCGCCGAACGGAACGACGGAACGCTGCCGGATTTCCCCCTGCCGCTGGGCGACTTGTCGGTGCCGTCCGGCGGAGACCTGGTGGTGCAGCGGCTGATGGACCAGGAACAGACCGCCGCGTTCGAATCCCTCTGCATCCGCGCGGCCGCGCGTATCAGCGGCGGACTGTTCGCCTGTGTTGCTCTCGCACAATACGAGTTGACGGGCGCGACAACGTATTACGGGCTAGCGCCGATCGACAAACGCAGGACCCTGGCGGAATTCTCGACGATGGGCTGGTTCACCGGTGTGGTCCCCTTCACCGTCCCCGTCGATCCGGCATCTTTTGCAGAGACCGCGCGCGCCGCGCAGGCGTCCTTCGACTCGAATCTTGAGCTCGCCAATGTGTCGTTCAACGATGTGCTGAAGTTGGCGCCTTGGCTCAGGGCGTGGGGACCGAATTGCACCATGGTCAACTACATGGACGCCGGCCTCCCGCCTTTCTCTGCCACCGTCGCTTCACACATGAAGAGCGCGAACGTCAAAATCTACTGCGATCCAAGGGATCCCGCTCACCTGTATATCTCGGTGATCCGCCTGTTCGACGAGGTCTCGATATGGGTGAATTTCCCGAACAATCCGGTGGCCAGGGACTCCGTGACCCGGTTTCTGAGCGCCTTGACAGCGGTATTCAACCGCGTGTTGGAGGGCCGCGGTCCAAGTGCGGCGCGGACCGAAGTCACGGATCTTGCCTACGCGGACGACGACTGACGGGCCGGTGGCAGCGATGAAAATCGTTTTGGCGGCCCATGGAACTCGCGGTGATGTCGAGCCCTGCGCCGCTGTCGGCCTTGAGCTGATGCGCCGAGGACACGAAGTGCGTCTGGCGGTGCCGCCCAACTTGATTGGCTTCGCGGAGTCGGCCGGGCTTGCCGCTGTCGCGTACGGGCCGGATTCGCAGGAGCAGGTCAACGCGCTCGCCGATCTCCATCATCACGCATTCAAGCCGCGGAACCCGATCAACCTGGTGCGCGCGGGCAAGGAGCTCTTCATCGAGGGTTGGGCGCAGATGAGCACGACGCTGACTTCGGTGGCGGACGGGGCCGATCTGTTAATAACCGGCCAGACGTACCACGGGGTCGTCGCCAACGTGGCGGAGTACTACGACATTCCAGTGGCGGCACTGCACCACATGCCGATCTGCGTCAATGGCCAGCTGGGCCTTCCGTCGATACCATCGCCGGCCCCCCTGGTCCGGTCTGCGCTGAGGACGGCGTGGTGGGTGTACTCGCGCATCACCAGGGAGGTCGACGACGCGCAACGCCGTCAACTGGGCCTCCCGCGGGCCTCCGCCCCTGCGGCGCACCGGATGGCGCAGCGCGGATCGCTCGAAATCCAGGCCTACGACGAGGCGTGTTTTCCTGGCCTGGCGAAGGAGTGGAACGGCCGGCGCCCGTTCGTCGGCGCCCTGACGATGGATTTACCGACGCATGAGGACGGTGAGGTGGCTTCCTGGGCCACCGCGGGAACGCCTCCCCTCTACTTCGGGTTTGGCAGCACACCGGTCCGATCGGCCGCCGACACGGTCGCCATGATCGCCGCGGCCTGCGCCGAACTCGGCGAACGCGCCTTGGTCTATTCGGGCGCAGGCAGCCCACCCTGCACTCCGCGCTCCGACGACATAAAGCTGGTGGGCCCGCTGAATTACACGGTCACCCTGCCCCTCTGCCGCGCGATCGTTCACCACGGCGGCGGGGGCACCACGGCCGCCGCTCTGCGGGCCGGGATCCCCATGCTCATCCTCTGGGACGTGGCCGAGCAGCCGCTCTGGGCCGCGCAGGTCACCCGGATGCGAGTCGGTCGGGGCCAGCGCCTGGTGGGCACTACCGCCGAATCCCTCGTCAGGCGTCTCCGCGAAATCCTTACGCCGCAGTACGCCGGCCGCGCCCGCGAATTCGCCGGCCGAATGACCAAGCCCGCCGAAAGCGTCAGCGCGGCAGCCGACCTCCTAGAGGCGATCGCCAGCGGGGAGCGCGCCGCATGATGTGGGGAACGGTGCTGCCGATCGCCGTTTGGCTGTCGCTCGACCCGACGCGTCTGGTAATCGGCGGGATCTTGATGTCACGTCCACGGCCCCGGCACAACCTCCTTGCCTACTGGTGGGGCGGGCTGACAGCGGGATTAGCCCCAGCCGCCGGCGCCTTTGTGCTCCTGCGGGAATCGCCGCCGACGGTTATGGAAGATGCGAGGACCACGGTCATGCGCTTCACTGGCGCCTACTTCCAAATCGCGATCGGCGCGCTTGCGCTTGTGATCGCCACAGCAGTGTGGGCGTACCGCGGCGCACCGTCGTCCCCGGCCATGCCACCGTCCCGACCGACCGCGCCCGCCAGGCTCACGGCCCGGATTCGGCGCGCGTTGCAAGGCGGAAACCCGTGGGTGGCGTTCGGGGTCGGATTGGTGACGACCATGCCACTCGCCGATTATCTCGTGGTGCTCATCATCATCGTCTCCTCGAAGGCAGCCATCGGCGCTCAACTCGGCGCGGTCGTGATCTTCACCGTCGTGGTGCTCGCTCTCATCGAGGTCCCCCTCGTCAGCTACCTTGTCGCGCCGGCGCAGACCGCGCGCGCGATGGCCCAGCTGCAAAGGTGGTCCGCCGCGCACCGTCGGCGCCTGCTGATCGCCGCTCCCGCCCTCGCCGGGACGATGCTCTTGGCCGCGGGTTTCAGCAGCCTCTGAGCCGCCACCGTCGATCATGTCGAACCGGGCAGCCTCCGCCGCGATGATCCGAAGCCCCCGGCGTAAGTCCACGCGGCGACCGGCCGGGCATAGCCACTAACCAGGGAGGGCGCTCTCCGGCCGAGCCGGTCCACGTTCGATTGGATGAGCTGGAAGGGATAGTCGGTGTGTTGCTCGATAACGTCGCGCAGGTCCGCCATGGACGCTTGCCACGGCATGTCGTAGCGCGCCAGGTTCGTCTTGAGGAACGGAAAGCGGAAGTCCCTGATGAGGCCATCCCAAAAGTACAGGGTGCCGTTGTTGCGGCCGGACCGTTTACTGGCCCACGGAGGGGTGGATGAGCGGCCATAGGCGCGGTCGATCGCGGCGGCCGAGACGAAGGGGTTGAGGCTGAGCCCCGCCTTGCGAGCGCGCGCAGATATCCCGACCTCGTACCGCCAGATGACCGTGCCCTTGTGGACGACATACTGAAAACGGTTCCAGAAATCTTCGAGGAACGCGCGGGTCCGCGAGTTGAGATCCCAAGCGAGAAAGAAAGATTGGAGGTGGGGAATCAGCTGGGTGTTCTCGACCGCGCCGTACATGTCGGCGCCCTGGAACGACCCCCACATGTCTTCCAGGGGAAACAGGGGACCGAACACGCTGTCGTTGGCGACCAGAAACCGGTCGAACTGATCGAGCGACCACCCGCGGCCCGTGAGGATGCGCCACGCCAGGTGCCACGATCCGAAGTCGTAAGAAAGTGTCCGGCGGGTGTAGATGCCCGCACACAAGGGACGAATGGAGGCCACCGACTCCGGTGTGAGCGTTGGCGAGCCGGAGACGAACACGATGGCCGCGCCCTGGTCGTGTAACGCCTTCACGTAATAGGCGACGTATGGATCCACAACGCCCTGGGGGTCGAAGTGGGCAAACAGCGCAAGGATACGACGGCCGGGCGGAGGGTGCGCCGGAAGCTCCCGGTGCGTCTCGCACAGGAATCGGAAAGGGTTGCCGTCCAGGCGGTAACGCGCCGCGGCCGCCGCGCGCTCGGCCTCGTCCCGCAGTATGTGCGGAAGTTTCATCGCGGCCCCGTGGCGGACGGTGAGTGCTCAGTCGACGTAAAGCGGCCGGCCCCGGCGCTACCCATCCAACCGGGCGAACTGATTCTGTCGGTAGCGCTCGACACAGGCCGCCCTTCGGACCTTGCCGCTGGTGGTGATCGGGATCGAACCGGGCGCCACCACAACGAGATCGGCGATGCTCACACCATGGACGTCAGAAATTGCAGAGGTGACTTTACGTTTGACGACGTCGAATCCGTTCCCGTTCTGGTCCATGGAATCGGCCCGGTTCTTGAGCTCGATGATGGCGACGAGCTTTTCGGTTCCCTGGTCCGGAACCGAGATCGCCGCGCAGCGTCCGGGTGCGATGCTCTGGATCGTCCCCTCCAAGTCGTCGGGAGAGTGGTTGCGCCCATACACAATTAAAAGATCCTTGATACGGCCGATGATGAACAGCTCTCCGTCGGAGATGAAACCCAAATCCCCGGTTCTCAGCCACGGCCTTTCGGGAGTGTCGGCCGACCGGGCGACAAGCGTCGCGCCGAAGGTGTGCTCAGTGTCGCTTGGCTTCTGCCAGTATCCGGTGGCGACATTGCCCCCGTGCACCCAGATCTCTCCGGTCGTTCCCGCCGGACACTCAATACGGCTCTCGGGATCAACGATGCGAACCTTCGGGGACCGCGGCACACCGTAACTGACGAGCGCTGTGCCGCCAGCGCCTGCTCGACGTTTCGCGCGACCCGCGGTCAGCTCTTCGGAGTCGAAATGAACAACCTCCGGCCGTTGACCGGCTTCACGGGTCGAGACGTACAACGTAGCTTCTGCCAGTCCGTACGACGGCCGTAACACCTTGTCGCGAAGGTTGAATCGGCCGAACCGCTCGGCGAAGCGCTGCAGAGTCGCAGGCTGCACCCGCTCGCCACCGTTGAAGATGCACGATACGTCGCCAAGGTCGAGTCCGGCCAGGTCATCATCGGAGGTTTTTCGTGCGGCCAACTCGAAGGCGAAGTTAGGCGCTGCCGAATGTGCGCGACTGTTCCGCGCCAGCAATTGCATCCACCGGGCCGGCCGTTGCAGAAAGGAAACCGGATCCGTGAGCACACTACGGAATCCCGAAAGAACGGAAAAGATGATCCCTAGCTGCAAACCCATGTCGTGATACAGCGGCAACCAGGACACCATCGTGCTATCGGGTGGGGCAACTCCTCCGTGATCCCCGAAGAAGCCGGCATTCATGTGCTCGAAGTTGGCCAAGATGTTCCTGTGCGAGACCATAACCCCGGCGGGGGTGCGAGTCGACCCAGAGGTGTACTGCAAATACACTGTGTCCGGTGAACTTTCGGTCCTCGCGACCGGCGCCTTCTTCGAGTCGAGATCCAACAGATCAACCTCGACAAGTGACGGAGCGGTCTCAGCGCACTTCGACTCAAGGTAGCCCGCGATCTTCCCTGCGGTGGAGGATGTGGTCAGAACCGCGGAGGGCGACGCGTCGTGCAGCACCGAGCTAACGCGTTCGTCGCTGGCGGCACCGAGGGGAACCGCAATGAACCCTGCCTGTATCGCGCCGAGAAATGCGGTGACGTAATCGAGTCCCTGGGGCGCCAGTATCAGGGCGCGGTCGCCGGTTGACCCGTGCTGCCGAAGCTCTTGGGCAAGGTTAAGCGTCCGTCGATACAGTTGCGACCACGTCAAATTGTCTTCGACGCCGGATGGGTCGTGCTCATAATTCATAAAGGTGAATGCCGTCCGATTCGGCTGCAGACTGGCGCGTTCGCGCAGCAGTGCCGGAATGGGAGACTTGAGCATGGGCGTCAGGTTACCTCGGCCGTTATCACCACGCCGGTATTGCGGCAAAGACGATGGACGGCTGCAACGAACGCCGATCGAAAGCATCATCGATCGGCTGAATCGCAATCCGCTCGCGTTGAAGCTTCTGAATTTGCGTTTCAAATACGGCTACCGCTTCCTCAGCCGCCTGCTCATACGGGACGACGTGTTGTTCCTGAACTACGGATATGAAGAGGATCCGCCGATGGCCCTCGAGCTGACGGCGGCTGATGAGGCTGACCGCTTTCCCATTCAGCTCTACCACCGCACGGCCACGCAGACCGACCTCGCGGGCAAGGACGTGCTGGAGGTGAGCTGTGGCCACGGCGGCGGCGCGTCGTACCTGATGCGGACCCTGCGCCCCGCTTCCTACACGGGCCTGGATCTGAACACCGTCGGAATCGAATTCTGCCGAAAGAGGCACACCCTGCCGGGGCTGGGCTTCGTGCAGGGCGACGCGCAACACCTGCCCTTCCCGGATCAGTCCTTCGACGCGGTGATCAATGTCGAAGCCGCGATCAACTACCAAGATGCCCCCAAATTCTTCGCCGAGGTGCAACGTGTGCTGCGCCCGGGCGGGCGGTTCTTGTACGCCGACATCCGCTACGCCGACGAGATCGACGCCTGGGAGGCGGACCTGGCCAACATTCCCATGCGCCTGGTGTCGGAACGGGTGATCAACGCGGAGGTCATGCGCGGGCTCGCGCAAAACCGGTTCGTCGACCAGATCACTCGTCGTCTGCCGAACATCGCGCTGTTGCGCCGCATTGCCGATGACTATGCCGGTGGGCCGGGCTCATTGATCCACCGCCGGCTCGCCAACGGCGAAGCTTCCTACCGGTTGTTCTGCTTTGCCAAGGACTGACGTGTGGTCGACGCCAAAGCTTCGTGCCGCGGGCGCCGGTGATCGCTGACACTCCCTCGTCGAGTACCAACGGCTTATCCTTTGAGGGGCCAGCAAACGCTGGGATGTGATTGGCGGAGGGTCGTATGACGGCCGTAGCAACGTGCCAGGCATGCGGCACCGAACTCCTCGAGGATGCGCGGTTCTGCCATGGTTGCGGCGCGCCCATCCCCGAGCTCGCCGCACATGCGGAGTACAAACAAGTATCGGTGCTGTTCGCCGACGTGGTGCATTCCATGGACATCGCCGCGACTGTCGGCGCCGAGCGGCTGCGCGAAATCATGGCCGAGCTGGTCGACCGCTGTAGCGACGTGGTGCATCGCTATGGGGGCACGGTGGACAAGTTCACCGGCGACGGGATCATGGCGGTGTTCGGGGCGCCGGTCACGCTCGAGGACCACGCTTTTCGCGCCTGCCTAGCGGCCTTGGGCGTTCAAAACGAGATCAAGCGGCTTGCTACCGATGTCCGACAGCACGACGGCGTGGAACTGCAGTTGCGGGTGGGACTCAATTCGGGGCAGGTGATCGCGGGCGAGGTCGGATCGGGCCCGTTGGGCTACACCGCAATCGGCGAGCAAGTCGGGATGGCGCAACGGATGGAATCGGTGGCACCGCCGGGCGGGGTGATGCTCAGCGAATCCACCGCCCGATTGGTCGCGCCCGCCGCCGTGTTGGGCGACGTCGAGGAAGTGCAAGTCAAGGGCAGCGCTGTCCCAGTCCTGGCCCGCCGCCTACTCAGCTTGACTGGCGGCCCGCAACGAAGTGGCGACTTGCGAGGCGCCTTGGTCGGTCGAGAGCTGGAAGTGGCAACCATCGCCGGCCTCCTCGATCGATCGATGAGCGGGCGGGGGTGTGTGGTCTGCGTGGCCGGGCCTCCGGGCATCGGCAAGACGCGACTCGCCGATGAGGCCATCGCATTGGCGCTGCGTCGTGGCGTCGAGGTGGTAACAGTTTTTTGCGAATCACATACCAGCGACGTCCCCTTTGTCGCGGCAGCAGGACTGCTGCGCGCAGGACTCCGCATAACCGAACTCGACGACGAGGCGGCGCGGGCACAGGTGCGTGCACGCATCCCCGACGCCCCCGACGATGATGTGCTGCTGCTCTACGACCTGGTGGGCATTCAAGAGCCGGACACACCGCCTCCGACGATCCATCCCGACGCACGGCGACGGCGGCTGACCGCACTGATCAACTCGATCTCGTTGGCCCGCACCCAACCGGTGCTTTACGTCATCGAGGATGCGCACTGGATCGATGAGGTCAGCGACTCGATGATCGCGGAGTTCCTCACCGTAGTCCCGCGGACCCCGTCCATGGTGCTCATCACCTACCGGCCCGAGTACAGCGGTCAGCTCGCGAATGTGCCTGGGGCGCAGACTGTTTCGCTCTCGCCGCTGAGTGAGTCGGAAGCCGCGGTGCTGCTCGACGAATTATTGGGTCCTGATCCGTCAGTCGCCGGTATCAAGGCGCTCGTCTCCGAACGGGCCGGCGGGAACCCGTTCTTCGCCCAGGAGATCGTGCGCGAGCTTGCCGAGCGCGGTGTGCTCGAGGGCGACCGCGGTGGTTTCACCTGTGGCACGGACCTAGCCGAGGTCACTGTTCCGGCGACGCTGCAGGCCACGATCGCCGCGCGCATCGACCGGTTGGATCTCGAGGCCAAGCAGACGCTGAACGCCGCGGCGGTGATCGGCTCGCGGTTCACGCCTGAACTACTGAGCGCGGTGGGCAACTCCCCCGCGCTTGACGCACTCCTGAAGGCAGCGCTCATCGATCAGGTTCGATTCACGCCCAGCGCCGAATTCACTTTTCACCACCCGCTGATCCGCAGCGTGGCGTATGAATCACAACTTCGGTCCGATCGAGCGAAGATGCACCGGCGGCTGGCGGGCGCCATCGAGGCGCGTGAGCCGGAAGCCGCCGACCAGAATGCGGCGTTGATCGCCGAACATCTCGAAGCGGCGGGCGACTTGCGGGGCGCCTATGGATGGCACATGCGCGCGGCAACGTGGGCGAGATACCGTGACATCGCAGCCGCGCGGCTGGGTTGGGAAAGTGCCTTACGGCTCGCCGACGCAATGGACACTGATGACCCGGACCGGGCAGCCATGCGCATCGCCCCGCGCACCATGTTGTGCGGGATCGCCTGGCGGGTGCATGTCAACAACATCTGGGACCGCTTCGATGAGCTGCGGAGATTGTGCAGCGCCGCAGGGGATAAGGCGTCACTGGCCATTGCGATGGCGGGGCTGGTCGTTGATCACGCGTTCCAGGACAGGGTGCGCGAGGCGTCGCGGCTGGCTTCGGAGGCCATCGCCCTCATCGAGTCCATCGGCGACCCCGACATGACGGTAGGGCTGTCCTTCACTTTGATCAGGGCCAAGATCGCGACCGGCGAATGGGCTGAGATGCACCGATTGTCACAGAGAGTGATCGACCTGGCGGACGGTGACCCGACAAAGGGCAACTTCCTCTTCGGGTCTCCCCTGGCGCTCGCATTCGCCCAACGAGGTACCGCACGATGGGCTCTGGGCCTTCCCGGATGGCGAGACGACCTGCAGCGCGGCCTGGCCATGGCGCATGGCGCCGACTCCCTTTCCTACGTCACGGTCGTCAGCTACGTGTACACGACCGGAATACCGGCCGGCGCGCTGCGACCCGACGATTCCACGGTGCGCGAGATCGAGGATGCGCTGACGATGGCACAACCGTCCGGCGACAACCTCCAATTGGCTGTCGCCTGGCTGACCCTGGGGCTCGCGCTGGTGCACCGTCACGCGGACGACGAGCGTGATCGCGGACAGCAGCTTCTGGCCGAGGTTCGCGAAGTGTTTCGGCAACGGGGGCACTTCTTGTGCGATCTACCGATGCTCGATGTCTACGAGGCCCGTGAGATGGCGCGCCGCCAGAATCACGACGAGGCGATACCGCTGATGCGCGGCGCGGTCGACCATCTCATGCTCGGGGGACAAGGGCTTTCGTGGGGTTTGTTGACGACAGGGGTCTTGGTGGAGACACTGCTCGACCGCGGGACCCAAAGTGACATCACCGAAGCCGAGGCCGCGATTGAGCGGTTGGCGGCTGTGCCGGCCGATGAAGGCCTTGCGATGCGTGAGACATGGCTGCAGCGGATGCGCGCCGCGCTGGCGCGCGCTCAAGGCGATGTCGACGCCTACGAGCACTTCAGGAATCGCTACCGCGACTTGGCGAGAACGCTTGGATTCGAAGGACATATCGCGTGGGGCGACGCCATGCCCTAAGTGTGCCGTGCCGCGTTGCTGACTAGGGAAGCCTACTAGGGACGCGGTTGCACGTCGACGCTGGGGGGCCGCGACTGGGGATCTTGAGGCTTCGCGCGCACTGAGCGGCGGACAATGCTGAACGCGACCGCACCGCCGGCGAGCACGGCGACGGCCGCTCCCGCGAACACCCACGGACGCTTGGTGCGGCGCTGGGCGCGCCGCGCGTCCTGCAGGGCCTGAGGCAGGTTCGAAACAACCTCCTGCGCGGCGGCCAGTTCCTGCGCGAAGGTTTCTTGGGCAGCGGCGAGGTCCTTGGCCAGGCGCCCCTCCTGATATTTGCGACGGATCTGCGCTGCGGTCGACTGCGCCGACTGGACACTCAGCCCGACGACTCCCCGCGTCACGTCCACGGGGCCCACTGTCGAATAGGTCAGCCCGCGAGCGAGTCGCTCGCGCGGGGTCAGCCGGGATTCCGCCTTCGCGCTCATCTGCCGCCTTCCTCATGCGTCCTGAACAGACTGCCAGCATAGGGACACCAGCGGAACTGCTGTGCGCGCGCCACGTTTTCGGTCGCGGCTCGCCTCCGGGCGACACCGGGTGCGGGCATCTCCACGCGGAGTGGCAGACTCTCATGCCGTGACCAACAGCCCCCTTCAGACCGCTACCGCCACGCTGCACACCAACCGCGGCGACATCAAAGTCGCTCTATTCGGAAACCACGCCCCCAAGACCGTCGCCAACTTCGTCGGCCTTGCGCAGGGCACCAAGGAGTACTCGACCCAGAACGCATCGGGTGGCTCCTCCGGTCCGTTCTACGATGGCGCGGTCTTTCACCGGGTGATCCAGGGCTTCATGATCCAGGGCGGCGACCCGACCGGAACGGGTCGTGGTGGCCCGGGCTACAAGTTCGCCGACGAGTTCCACCCCGAGCTGCAGTTCGACAAGCCGTACCTGCTGGCGATGGCGAACGCGGGCCCCGGCACCAACGGCTCGCAGTTCTTCATCACGGTCGGCAAGACTCCGCACTTGAACCGCCGGCACACCATCTTCGGCGAGGTGACGGATCCCGAGTCGCAGCGGGTTGTCGAGGCGATCTCGACGACGTCCACCGACAGCAACGACCGCCCCACCGAACCGGTCGTCATCGAGTCGATCACGATCTGCTGAGCCGGGGCGCTTCCCGGTCAGGTCACCGCGGGTTTCGGCCCGCGTAGCCGGCGGCCGTCAGGGCGTCGAGGACCTCCAGGGGATCGGTCCCGAGGTCCCACCGAGAGAAGAGGACCAGGCCGTCGTCGGCCGTTTCGACCTCAAGCAGCCTCACCTTGCGTCCGTAGCGGCGGAACTCGGTAATGCGGATGATCTTGATGTCCGACGGCCGTAATAACTGCGTCCGGAGCCATCCCCGGAGCGCCAGGCCCTCGGCGGTAATTGCCAGCTTGGGCCGCGCGCGCCACGTCGCGCCCGCAAACAAGATCAGACCCGCTGCGGCAATCCCGGTCAGAATGCGCCCGGGCGGGTCTGTGACCACGGTCACAGAGGCGATAGCCATCAGAACGCCGGCGGCGCCACAACCAGCGATTCCTGCGAGGCGGGGCTCCCATTGTGTTTGCTGCATGCGCCGCTCAAGCCCTCCCACCACGGACTATGAAGTTATCCACAGACGCTATCAACAGTGGGGATAAATCACACGCGTGTGATTGGGTGGTCGCGATGTTGCTGGCGCAGTAAAGGGGCAGCCCAAAAATAAATTCATTCCGCAGCCGGCGTCGCTCAGTGCCAGCGCATCGTCAGCAACAAACCGGTGATCATGAAAGCGAACGCGATGGCGTAGTTCCACGGCCCCAGTTGCGCCATCCAGTTGAGCGCGGTCGGCGCCTGGCTTCCGACGGCCGCCAGCTGGAACACCATCAGCCAGACCAGTCCGATCAACATGAGACCGACGAACAAGGCGACGAACCACACGCTCGATGGTCCGACCTTGACCTTCACCGGCGTACGGCTGACCGCGCTGACGGTGAAGTCATTCTTCTTGCGGACCTTGGACTTGGGCATGATTACCTCAACAACACGGTGAGCGGGACGGGGTGCAACGATAACGACCGCAGCTGCACGCACAGCTTGGCTACGAGACTAACTCACCTGGCACGCCGACCAGGAAATTGGAGAGCAAATGAGCGACGCAGGCCGGTCACCCTGGCGCTTCGGCGTCCCGGTGGTGTGCCTGCTGGCCGGACTGCTGCTCGCCGCCACGCACGGGGTGTCCGGCGGCGCCGAGATCCGCCGCAGTGACGCGCCCCGGCTGGTCGATCTGGTCCGAGAGGCCCAGGCGTCGGTGAATCATCTCAACGCCCAACGCGACGCGCTGTCCGGCAAGATCGACGCCGCTCACGGACGCTCCTCGGATCTGGCCCTGGCGGCGATGCTGCGACGCTCAGCCGAGCTCGCCGCCGAGGCCGGCATGAACCCGGTGCACGGCCCGGGGCTGACCGTCACCCTGGAGGACGCGCCGCGCGACGCCAACGGCCGTTTCCCGCGGGATGCGTCGCCCGACGACCTGGTGGTGCACCAGCAGGACATCGAGGCGGTGCTCAACGCCTTGTGGAGCGCCGGCGCCGAGGCGATCCAGATGCAGGACCAGCGCATCATCGCCACCTCGGTGCCCCGCTGCGTCGGCAACACGCTCCTGCTCAACGGCCGGACCTACAGCCCCCCCTACACGATCACCGCGATCGGAAACGCGGCCGCCATGCAGGCCGCCCTCGCCGCCGCTCCCCTGGTCACCCTGTACCGCCAATACGTGGTCCGATTCGGGCTCGGCTACCGAGAAGAGGTCAAGCCGGACGTGCAGGTCGTCGGCCACACGGAGCCGGATCGGCTGCATTTCGCGCAGCCCATGGGAACCATCGGCTACTGATTTTCGCCGGACGGTAACCTGGCACGGTGCGGATCCTGGTCGTCGACAACTACGACAGCTTCGTGTTCAACCTGGTGCAGTACCTCGGCCAGCTTGGCGTCGAGGCCGAGGTATGGCGCAACGACGACGCCAGGTTGTCCGACGAGGCCGCCATCGCCCGGCGGTTCGACGGTGTGCTGCTCAGCCCCGGCCCAGGCACCCCGGAACGCGCGGGTGCGTCCATTGGACTGGTGAGCGCATGCGCCGCCGAGCGCACCCCGCTACTCGGAGTCTGCCTCGGCCATCAAGCCATCGGTGTCGCCTTCGGTGCCAGCGTGGACCGCGCCCCCGAACTGCTGCACGGCAAGACCAGCAGCGTCTTTCACACGAATGCCGGTGTCCTGCAAGGACTTCCGGATCCCTTCACGGCGACCCGCTACCACTCGCTGACCATACTTCCCGAGTCGCTTCCACCGGTGCTGGAGGTAACCGCGCGCACCCGCGGCGGCGTCATCATGGGTGTGCGGCACCGTGAGTTGCCGATTCACGGGGTCCAGTTCCATCCGGAGTCGATCCTGACCGAGGGCGGACACCGCATGCTGGCGAACTGGCTGGTCTACTGCGGATGGGCCCGCAACGACACGCTGGTGCGCCGGCTGGAGAACGAGGTCCGGGTGGCGGTGCAGCCCTACCTTCCGGCCGATCCGGCGGCTACTGGCCGAACTTCAGCGTGATGATCCCGTCCCGGTTGCACCCGGTGCCGGCCGGCGGATTCTGATACACCACCCGGTGGGACTGGGAGCCGCCCGCGTCCACGTCGGGACCCTTGTCCAGCACGCCGGTCCAGCCCAGCGCCCGCAGCCGAGGCTCGGCGTCCGTCCAGAACATCCCGCTCAGGTCGGGCATTACGAACTGGTTGCCCTTGGACACCTGCAACTCGATCACCGAATCCACCGGAACCGTCTGCCCCTTGGGCGGATTCGTGCCGATCACCTCCCCGGCGGGCCGCGTGCTGTCCACCTGCGCCTGGGTGATCTTGGTAAAGCCGTAGACGGTGAGGTTCTTCTGCGCGACGTCGACGGTTTGGCCGCCGACGTCGGGCACCTGCTTGGTCTCTGGACCTGAGCCGACGATCACGGTGATCACGTTGGTGATCGCGGACGTCTGGTTGGCCGGCGGGTTGGTGCCGATCACCTTGCCCAGCAACTCGGGGCTCGACGGCGAGTTGGCCTGCTTGAATTTGCTGAATCCGGCGGCTTTGAGCTTGCTCACCGCGTCGGAGTAGCTCAGCGAGGAGACGTCGGGCACCTCGCGCTGCTCGGGACCCGTCGACACGTTGATCGTGATCTCGTCACCCGCGCTCACCGACGCGTTGGCGCCGGGATCGGTGCTGATGACGTGGTCGGGCGGGATCGTCGAGTCGGGCTTTTGCAAGGTACGCGTCTTGAAGCCGTGATTCTGCAGCGCCGCAATGGCGTCGGCGGACACTTGGCCGCGCATGTCGGGCACCTGGACATCGCGCGTGGTGCCGCCGAAGGTGTTGAAGGCGATGACGACGACGATCGTCAGCACCGCAAGGGCGGCGACAGCGACGATCCAGCGACCGACCGACCCGCCGTCTCCGTCGTCGATGCGACGGAGAGGTTGCCGGGGCAGTGGATCCGTGCGCGGTCCGGGCTGGTTAGCGCCGGCGGCGATCAGACCGCTGCGGTCGGCGTCGGTGAGTACCTTCGGCGCCTCGGGCGGCTCGCCGTTGTGTACGCGCACCAGGTCGGCGCGCATCTCGGCCGCGGTCTGGTAGCGGTTGTCCGGGTTCTTGGCCAACGCCTTCAGCACGACGGCATCGAGGTCGGCGGAGATGCCCTCGTGCCGCTGCGACGGTGGAATAGGGTCCTCGCGCACGTGCTGGTAAGCGACCGCGACGGGCGAATCTCCGGTGAAAGGCGGTTCACCCGTAAGGATTTCGTAGAGCACACAGCCCAGCGAGTAGACATCGGACCGGGCGTCGACGGTGTCGCCGCGGGCCTGCTCGGGAGAGAGGTATTGGGCCGTCCCGATCACGGCCGCGGTCTGGGTGACGCTGTTGCCGCTGTCGGCGATCGCCCGCGCAATGCCGAAGTCCATCACCTTGACCGCGTTGGTGTTGCTGATCATGATGTTCGCCGGCTTGACGTCGCGATGGATGATGCCGTTCTGATGGCTGAAGTTCAGTGCCTGGCACGCGTCGGCGATGATCTCGATCGCTCGCCGCGGGGGCAGCGGGCCGTCGGTGTGCACGATGTCGCGCAGGGTCACGCCGTCGACGTACTCCATGACGATGTAGGGCAGCGGACCGGTCGGGGTCTCCGCCTCGCCGGTGTCATACACCGCGACGATCGACGGGTGGTTGAGCGCGGCGGCGTTTTGGGCCTCGCGGCGGAACCGTAGATAGAAGCTGGGATCGCGGGCGAGGTCCGCGCGCAGCACTTTGACCGCCACATCGCGGTGCAACCGGACGTCGCGGGCCAGGTGAACCTCGGACATACCCCCGAAGCCGAGGATCTCGCCCAGTTCATAACGGTCAGACAGGTGCTGAGGGGTGGTCATCTTGGTATCTCGTGTCGGGCCGGTGACGCGCTGGGCGTTAGTGGGTCACCCCACCCGTGTTCGGCCGGCCCGCGTTGCAGTCCAGAATTACTTATCGTCCCGCGATCCGTCCAATTCAGCCGCAGCGCGGGGCCGGACGCGGAACCGCTCGGGGTGTTGGTCGTCGGCGGCGGCGCCGGCGGACTCCCGGTGTCGGTGACCGTCGGGGGCGGCGGCTGTTGCTGGGTATCGGCGCGCGAATTGATGACGATGAGCACCGCGATGATGATCGCCAGCGCGCCGAGCACTCCGGCGGCCCACAACAACGCGCGCTGGCCCGACGAGAAGGTTCGCCGGGCCGGGGGTGGGCGGTGGCCCCCGGTGGCGGGCCGGGATCGGCGCGGCGCCGCGGTCCGGGTGCTGGACACGGCGGCCGCCCTGGTCGTCGGGCTCGACGGAATGGCCGCCGGCGAGGCCCGCCCGGGCGGCGGTGACTGGCTGGGCCGGGGTGGACGACGGCCGGCCCGTACGGCCGCCACGGCATCGGCGAACGGCCCGCCGCTGCGATACCGCATCGCCGGGTTCTTGACCAGCGTGATCTCGATGAGTTCCCGCACGTTGGGCGGCAGCTCCGCCGGCAGCGGCGGCGGGGGTTCCTTGATGTGCTTCATCGCCACCGTCAGCGCACCGTCACCGGTGAACGGCCGCTTGCCCGACACGACCTCGTAGCCGACGACCCCGAGCGAGTACACGTCGCTGGCGGGGGTCGCGTCGTGGCCCAGGGCCTGTTCGGGGGCGATGTACTGGGCGGTGCCCATCACCATCCCTGTCTGCGTGACGGGTGCGGCGTCAACGGCCTTGGCGATACCGAAGTCGGTGATCTTCACCTGTCCCGTCGGCGTGATCAGGATGTTGCCGGGCTTGACGTCGCGGTGCACCAGGCCCGCCGCGTGCGCGACCTGCAGCGCCCGGCCGGTCTGCTCGAGCATGTCCAGCGCGTGCCGCAACGACAGCCGGCCCGTGCGCTTGAGCACCGAGTTCAGCGGCTCACCGTTGACCAGCTCCATCACCAGGTAGGCGGTGCGGCCCTCCCCGTCCAGCTGACTTTCGCCGTAGTCATGGACCTGGGCGATGCCGGGGTGGTTGAGCATCGCGGTGGTGCGCGCCTCGGCGCGGAACCGTTCGATGAACTCCGGATCCTGGGAAAACTCCTGCTTGAGCACCTTGACCGCGACGCGCCGGCCGAGCCGGCTGTCCACCGCCTCCCACACTTGGCCCATGCCGCCGGTGGCGATCAGGCGCTGCAGGCGATATCTGCCAGACAGCGTCACACCAACTCGCGGGCTCATGGTCCTCCCTGTAGCGCGGCTTGGATCACAGCCCGTCCGATCGGCGCGGCGAGTGCACCTCCCGTCGCGGACAGGCGGTCGCCGCCATTCTCCACCAACACTGCCACGGCGACTCTCGGCGTCTGCGCGGGCGCGAAGGCGATGTACCACGCGTGCGGCGGCGTATTACGCGGATCGGTGCCGTGCTCTGCGGTACCAGTCTTCGATGCGATCTGCACGCCGGGAATGGCCCCTTTCTGCTGTGCGACCTTCTCGGCGCCGACCATCAGCTCTGTTAGCTTAGCGGCGACCTGGGGCGACACCGCGCGGCGCTGCTGATAGGGAACGGTGGTGCTGATGTTGGCCAGATCGGGACCCTTGAGGCTGTCGATCAGGTAGGGCTGCATCTGCACCCCGCCGTTTGCGACGGTCGCGGCGATCTCGGCGTTCTCCAGCGGCGTCAGCGCGACGTCCTTCTGACCGATGCTGGACATGCCCAGCGCGGCGGCGTCCGGGATGATCCCGATCGTTGATTCGGCGACCTGCAGCGGGATGACGCTCGGGGTGGTGTCCATTCCGAACGCCCGCGCCATGCTGCGCAACGCATCGGCGCCGGTGTGCATGCCGAGCTGGACGAACGCGGTGTTGCAGGACAGGGCGAACGCCTGCTTGAGCGACACCGTGGCCTCGCTGCCGCAGGGCTGGCCGCCATAGTTCTCCAACGTGGCGGTGCTGTCAGGCAGCGCAATCGAGGACGCCGCGGTCAACTGCTCGGCGTCGGTCGCGCCGGCCTGCAATGCCGCCGCGGTGGTGACCACCTTGAACGTGGAGCCGGGCGGGTAGGTCTCCGAGATGGCACGGTTGGTCAGCGGATTGTCGGGGTCGTCACGAAGCCGCTGCCATGCCTGCGCCTGCACCGCGGGATCATGCGAAGACAACAGATTGGGGTCATAGGACGGCGACGACACCATGGCCAGGATCTTGCCGGTGGACGGCTCGAGGGCGACGACGGCGCCCTTGCACGGCGGCCCGCCACAACCCTGCTGCATCGCGTCCCACCCGGCCTGTTGGACGCGCGGCCGGATGGTGGTGTCGACGTTGCCGCCGCGTGGATCGCGGCCGGTGAAGAAGTCGGCCAGGCGGCGGCCGAACAGCCGCTCGTCGGAGCCGTTCAACAGCGGGTCCTCGGCGCGTTCCAAGCCGGTGCTCGAATAACGCAGGGAGTAGAAGCCGGTGATCGGCGCGTACACCGACGGGTTGGGGTACACGCGCAGGAAGCGGAAGCGGCTGTCGGTGGCCACGGAGTAGGCCAGAAGTTGGCCCCCGGCGACGATTTGGCCGCGTTGGCGCGAATACTCGTCGAGCAGCACCCGCTGGTTGCGCGGGTCGGCGCGCAAGGAGTCGGCGGCGAACACCTGCGTCATCGTGGCGTTGAGCAGCAGCAGCACGATCAACGCCATGACGGCGATCGAGATGCGGCGCAGAGAGGTGTTCATACCTTCTCGATCACCTCGGTGTTGGCGGCCGCAATCGGCGCGTCCTTGCGCTCGCGGCCCCGCAATGGGTGCCGGGCGCTGTTGGATATCCGAGCGAGGATGGCCAGCAGCACGTAGTTCGCCAGCAGCGACGACCCGCCGTAGGACATCCACGGTGTGGTGAGCCCGGTGAGCGGAATCAGCTGTGTCACACCGCCCACGACGATGAACAATTGGATGGCCAGGGTGGACGCCAGCCCCGCGGCCAACAGCTTGCCGAAGCTGTCCCGGGTGGCGATGGCGGTGCGCATCCCGCGGACGATGACGATGGTGTAGAGCATCAAGATGCTGGCGAGCCCGACGAGGCCCAGCTCCTCGCCGAACGCGGCGATGATGAAGTCCGTCGACGCGGCCGGCACGGTGTCGGGTTGGCCGTTGCCCAGCCCGGTGCCGAAGATGCCGCCGGTGGCAAAACTGAACAGCGACTGCACGATCTGGTAACCGCTGCCGTCGGGGTCGGAGAACGGGTCCCACCACATTTGCACGCGCACCCGGACGTGCGCGAAGACGAAATACGCGATGACGCTGCCGACCGCGAACAGCACGAGGCCGATCACCACCCAGCTGAACCGCTGTGTCGCAAGGTAAAGCACCACCAGAAACGACGCATAGAGCAGCAGCGAGGTACCGAGGTCCTTCTCGAACGCCATCACGCCCACCGAGAGCACCCAGGCGGCCAACAGCGGCGCAAGGTCACGCGGGCGCGGCAGCGTCAGGCCCATGAAATGCTTACCGACGCTGGTGAACAGGCCCCGCTTGGCGATCAACACGGCGGAGAAGAAGATCAGTAGCAAGATCTTTGAGAATTCGGCGGGCTGAATTGAGAAGCCGGGGAAGCGAATCCAGATCTTCGCGCCATTCTGTTCGGACAGCGATGCCGGCAGCAATGCGGGAATCACCAACAGCACCAGGCCGGTGATTCCGCAGATGTAGCCGTACCGCGCAAGCTGCCGGTGGTCTTTCAGAAACGTGACCACGAGCGCGAACGTGACCACCCCGACCAGAGTCCACATCATCTGCTGGGTGGCGCTGGGGTGATGACGGCCGCTGAGCTGATTGTTCACCAGATCGAGCCGATGGATCATCACCAGCCCAAGTCCGTTGAGCAGCGCCACAATTGGCAAGAGCAGCGGATCGGTATAGGGAGCGAACCGTCTGATAGCCAGGTGCGCCGACCCGAACACGAGCAGAAATATCAGCCCGTAGCTGATCACGTTCCAGCGCAATACGCGGTCCTGGTTCGCCTCGACAATCAACAACGCGGCGACGGTGATCGCTGCGGCGAAGCACAGCAGCAGCAGCTCGGCGTTGCGACGGGTGGGCAGCGGAGGCGTGACCGCGACGGGCGGCTGGAGTTGCGTCGTCATGCCACCGTCCGGCAGTCGATGCCCGGTTGAAGTGGAGGCGCTGGAAGCGCGGTGACCGTCTGCGATGTGGTGGTGGGGCCCGCCGGCGACGAGGGCGCGGGGCCGCCTGTGGCGCTGGTAGGAGCTGGGGCGCTGGAGCCGGGAGAGGTGGTGGTTGGTGGCGTGGTCGGTGCTGGCGATGTCGCGACACTGGATTCGGGGGTGCCGCTCCCGGGGGCGGGCTGCCCCGGCGGCGACGTGGCGCGCGGGGACGGGCAGGTGGGCAGCAGGTACTCGGCGAGCAACTGTCTTAGCTGTGACTCGGCCTGGTCCAGGCTGCCGCCCGGCAGTCCGGTCTGCACCTGGACCTGCCCGGGACGGCGCAGGTCCCGCAACGTCATCAGTTGACAATTGGAATGATCGGATTGCCCATAGCTGATCAGAGAGAGTTCGTTGCGGGCGGTCAGGCAGCCCATCAGATACGGCTGCTGAAGGGGCACGCCCAACAAAGAACCTTGGATTCCGCGGACGATCGAAACTCGGCCGTCGTATTCGGTGACGTAATAATTGCGCTGGATCACCCACCAACCGATGGCCAGGCCCGACAGCACGAACAGCACCGCGAGCGTGACCACAAAGAACATCCGCCGCCGGGGCCACCGCGGCCGGGTAGGTGTTTCCGGTTGTGGCGCAACACGTTTGGCCGCCTCTTCCCGCGGCCTGATCGCCGAGGCGCGGCCCGCGGAGGTGTTGGGCAATGTCATCTGGTCGTCGTCCCCGGAGACCGCGCCGGCCAGGATCGGCTGGGTCTGGCCGTAGTCGTAGTCGACGACGTCGGCCACCACCACGGTCACGTTGTCGGGCCCACCGCCGCGCAGGGCCAGCTCGATCAGGCGGTAGGCGGCTTCGGCGACGTCGGGTATCTGCAGCGCCTCGAGGATGGTCTCGTCGCTGACCGGGTCGCTGAGCCCGTCCGAGCAGAGCAGGTAGCGGTCACCGGCGCGCGCCTCGCGCATGGTCAACGTGGGCTCGACCTCGTGACCGGTCAGCGCGCGCATGATCAGTGACCGCTGCGGGTGACTGTGTGCCTCTTCCCGGGTGATCCGGCCTTCGTCAACCAGCGTTTGGACGAACGTGTCGTCCTTCGTGATCTGCGTCAGCTCACCGTCGCGCAGCAGATAGCCACGCGAGTCACCGATGTGCACCAACCCAATTCGGTCGCCCGCGAACAGGATGGCGGTGAGCGTGGTGCCCATTCCCTCGAGCTCGGGCTCGGCCTCCACCTGTGCCGCGATGGCGGCGTTGCCGGCACGCACCGCAGCGTCGAGCTTGGCCAGCAGGTCGCCGCCGGGTTCGTCGTCGTCCAGGTGAGCCAGTGCGGCGATCACCAATTGGGAGGCCACCTCGCCGGCGGCGTGACCGCCCATGCCGTCGGCCAGGGCGAGGAGTCGCGCACCGGCGTATACGGAGTCTTCGTTGTTGGAGCGCACCAGGCCGCGGTCGCTGCGCGCGGCGTATCGCAGGACCAGGGTCACGGGCGCAACTCGATCGCCGTTTTGCCGATCCGAATCGGCGTCCCTATCGGAACTCGTACCGCAGTCGTCACCTTTGCCCTGTCAAGGTAAGTGCCGTTGGTCGATCCTAGATCCTCGACGTACCATTCCGAGCCGCGCTGCGATAGGCGGGCGTGCCGCGTCGAGGCGTAGTCGTCGGTCAGCACCAGCGTCGAGTCGTCAGCCCTTCCGATCAACACCGGCTGCCCGCTGAGTGTGATGCGCGCCCCCGCCAACGCGCCCTCGGTCACCACCAGGTAGCGCGCGGCGTGCCGGCGTTGCCGCGAGGGCAGCAGGGTGCTGCGCAGCGCCAACCCCCGGCGCACCATGACAGCACCCGTGGGCGCGTAGATATCCGTCCGCAGAATCCGCAACACGGACCAGATGAATACCCATAACAACATTAAAAATCCGGCGCGCGTCAGCTGCAGTACGAGTCCCTGCATCTGGCGTCCTTTCCGTCCTGGCCCCGAAATCCAGCGTCCCCTTGGCGCCCGTGACCCCGCGCACATCGGCAACGTCACGATACTTGGACGGCGGTCGACGCGGGGCGAAGCACGGCAGCGTTGAGCCCAGCGGGTTTAGTGGATCCGGACGATGATCTCCGAATGACCCAGGCGGATCACGTCCCCGTCCGCCAACTGCCACTCCTGCACCGGTGCGTTGTTGACGGTGGTGCCGTTGGTGGAGTTCAGGTCCGACAGGAGCGCCACCTGCCCGTCCCAGCGGATCTCGAGGTGACGTCGTGAGACCCCGGTGTCGGGCAGTCGGAATTGCGCGTCCTGTCCACGGCCGACGATGTTGGACCCCTCACGCAGCTGATAAGTACGGCCGCTGCCGTCATCGAGCTGCAGGGTGACCGTCGTTCCGGCCGCGCCGTAACCGCCGTAACCGCCGTAGCCGCCGGCCTGCTGACCGTAGTCTGCCGGCTGCCCGTAGTCGGCGGGCTGGCCGTACTCGCTCGGCTGCGCGTACTCGGCCTGCTGGCCGTAGTCGTAGTCGCGGTGCGCGGTCTCGGGGTATCCCCCGGCCTGACCGGGGTATCCCCCGGCCGGCACGTTCTCGGCGTATTGCGTGTAGTCGCCGGCCCCGTACTCCTGGCGGCCGTACCCACCGCCCTGCTGGTAGCCCTGCTCGTACCCGCCCTGCTCGTACCCGCCGCCTTGTTCATATCCGGCGCCCTGCTCCGGGTAGGCCGGCCGTTGCTCGGGCGGAGCGTAGCCCTCGTCCTGGCGGGCCGCCCCGCGGCCGTAATCGCCGTAACCGCCATAGCCCTGCTGGCCGCCACCGGGCGGAGCGGCGTAGCCGCCACCCTGACGGTAGCCCTGGTCGTAGCCCTGGCCGCCGTAGCCGGCGGGCGCGGGAGGACGCTGCTCATACTGCGGCGGGGCGCCGGCCTGGCCCTGGTCGGGGTAGCCGCCGGGGCCTTGGTAGCCGCGCTGGTCGGGGTAACCGCCCTGATCCGGGTAGCCGCGCTGGTCGGGGTAGCCGCCGGGGCTTTGGTAGCCGCGCTGGTCGGGGTAACCGCCCTGGCCTGGGTAGCCGCCCTGATCCGGGTAGCCGCCCTGCTCGGGGTGGCGCGGGGGCGGGTAGCCCTGCTGCGGCGGATAGCCGCTCTGCTCGGGCGGGTACCCCGCGCGCGGGTCAGGCCCGCCCTGCGGCTGGTCGCCGGCGCGCGCGTCGTCTTGCGGGCGCGCGTAGCGCTCGTCGTAGTACTCGTCGCCAGGCCGCCCAGGCCCCGGAGGGCGGTAGCTCGAATCGTCAGTCATTGGTCCTACTCCTCGTTCTGCGCCGAACGCATTATTTGATTGTGGCCGGACGGGGTCGTGGACCGTCGGGCGGGGCTGCACATCGGGATTGACAGCACCGCGGGCGCGGTACTGCCCAGTACGCAAATCCGACGACTGCTCGAACTGGACGACCACATCACCATACGTTTGCCACCCCTGTTCATGGATGTAGTCGACCAAGTACCTAGCGAAAGCGCCCGACGTGAGATCAGGGTCGGCGCCCACCTTCTCGAAGTCGTGCCTACCGAGGGTAATGATGTATTCGTTGGGGGCCAAAAGCCGATTGCCGTGAAGCTTCTGGACCCCGTCGCGGGCTTCGCGGCGCAACAGCGCCTCGACCTCCTGCGGAACGATCGATCCGCCGAAGACCCGGGCGAACGCGTTGTCGACGGTGGCCTCAAGCTTGCGCTCGATCCGCGCGGCCAACCCGCGTTGGCTACTCATGGTCCGCCGCTCGCATGCACTTGCCGCACCATGCCGCTTGCGCGCGGCAAACGATTCGGCCCGTGTCCCTCACCCCAGCATGTTATCGGGACAGCGCGACGGCGCGGCACCGTCGAAACTCTGAGAACTTCGTCGGCCCTGCTCAGACGCGTTGTCCCCCAGCGTCCCACGCTCTCCACGCCCGACCAGGCGGGTTGGGGGATGCGGCTATTAGAGTGGTATGGTCCATCGGTTGTTTTTCCGGGCGAGTGGCGGAATGGCAGACGCGCTGGCTTCAGGTGCCAGTGTCCTTCGGGACGTGGGGGTTCAAGTCCCCCTTCGCCCACATTTGAGCGGTTCGACGAATCGCTGGCGCTGAGGTCACGGACTCGAGGAGTTCGTGACCTTCGTGCTTTCCGCCATGTTGCGCCGGGCTCAGCACGCTTGGTCGCCGCAGTGAATTGACGTCTGCAATCGCATTAGTAGCGTAATTGCCAGCTCAGGAGGGGTGGCAATGGTCGTCGCGGCGTGTGACGCTGCGCAGCTACGGGTGATGCGATGCAGCTGCGCTACATAAGCGTTGCGGCGCTGATCGCCGAGGCCGGCGGTGACCCCTGGGCGATCAACAAAAGCCTGCAATCCGGGAGCCCCGGGCAGATCTCCTCGCTGGCGGAGGTGTTCCACCGTGCCGGCCGATGCACCGCTGAGGCGCAGCACGCTTTCGAGCAAGCCCGCAGCCGCTTCAACGCTGCATGGAACCGTCGGGATGGCGGCCATCCGATCAATGACTCCGTCGAAGTGCAGCGGGTGACCCAGTCGCTGGGTGTTCAGTCCCTGCAGTTGCCCAAAATCGGCGTAGACCTGGAAAACATCGCAGCTTCCTTGGCTGAGGCGCAGAAGGCCGCCGAGGCGGAGATCGCGACACTCGAGGCGCAGTTGCAAACGCTCGACGGCTTGATCGGCCAAGCCGTCGCAATGGAGCAAGCCGGCAACCTCAGCGCGGAGGACCGGCACACCCTCGATGCCCTCATCCGCAATTGTGAGAGGGACGCCATCGACGACACCAAAGCCGCGGTGGCACAGCTCAATTCGATACGCAACGGCTACTCCGACGGCCTACGGAATGCGCTGACCAACCTACGAGCCGACGGATACGATCCCGCGGCCCTTCACGATGTCGATGCCGACGGTTCGCCGAAGCCCACAGAGGCCCAGCTACAAGCGCTGGCCGACCTCCGCCGGATCACCGACCAAGCGGTGTTGGATCAGATGGGCAAGGTGCGCGCCGCGCAGGATGCGCTGAACAAGGCGATGGCCGACCTTTACTCCCATGGCCCGGGGTCACCCGAGGGCGAGGCCGCCAGTGCCAGCCTGCCCAAGCTGAAGGCGGACCTCGCTCACGCGCTCGACGACCTGGGCAAGATCCCCGATTACAGGGACGTCGACCCCGCGTCGATCACGATCGCTCCCGACGGCCGTTTCATGTTCACCCACACCGTGGACGGGCAGCCGGTGCAGGTCTACGGCCAACTCAAGAACGGCGCCGGCGAATTCTTCGATCAGGCCACGGGCACGTCTTACACCTTCAGCGGCGGCAAGTTGACCGGCATGCGCACGCTTGATCCCGGGAAGGTGGAAGCCACCCCGGAACCGTTGTGGAGCGCCATCACCACCGCGGTCGGCGGCGGCTATGTGTTGAAGGCGGGCGGTCAGGTGGCCTGGCAGGGACTCAAGACGCTTTTCAGTCGCGAAGCAATAGAGGGCTTGACCGGCGACAATTTCTTTCCTCGCGCCTTGACCGGTGCGGAGGAGCGCGCGGCAAGTGCCGGAGCGGACCTGAATCCACACGGTTCACCCACTCCGGGCGTAAGCGGGGAACCGGTGCCGGGCACCCACCCCGGTCCCGCGCCCGTCGTCGAGCACGGGCCGCACCCAGGGGGCGGTGGCGGCGGTGAGCCTCCGGATGCCGGACCGCCAGCGGGGCCGCATGTGCCGGTGGCGCCGCACGGCCCACGGGCCCCAGTGGCCCCCGATGCGCCGCCGCCTCCGCCCCTGCCTCCGGAGCACGAGTTGTTCAACGGCTACCACCCGGCGGAACCGGGCCCGGAGTTCACTCATCCCGACGGAAGCCTGTCCTATCCCGACGACACGCTGGCAACCAAACCATATGCGGTTCCGGGGACAGTAATTCCCGACGCGCATCTTGAACCGGGGACGATTCTCGGACGTTTCGGCAGCCCTTATGGCGCTTACTTGGCGCCCGAAGGCACACCTTTCGCTGAGCTATCACTCCCATCAGAGAGCGCGGTGAAGCCTTACTATGAATACGCGGTGGGAGACCCATCTCACCTACCTCCAGGCTGGCACATCGAGCAGTCTGAAGTGGCTCCGTGGTTCCATCAGCCAGGTGGCGGCCAACAATTCCGGATCATCAAACCAGACGGCACAAATGGTACGGTGTTTGAACTCGAACGCTATGGAGTATTGGTACGGGTACGGTGAAAATGGCAGATTTCTCTCGATTATCGAACAATTGGTCCGTGTGGGCGCCCAAATCGGGTTTGACCAACGTCACGACCTCCCTTAGTTGTGGCGACTGCGACATCCTCTTCAAGTCGGACGACTACTCCGTGCATCTTCGGGATGGCGATGGAGGTTGGGTTGTCGACGTAGTGGACGACCGCGGGCAAAGGCGGAACGATGTGGCGAAGTTTTCGACGTTTGAACTGGTCGAGAAGTATCTCATATGGGATTGGGTAACTGCTGCTCGTTCGGACCTTGCTTCGGGCGCTCTGGGCGCCAGCCTCTATAAGCTCGGATACGCACCCGGTGTTCAAGTCACTGAGTTGGAAAAGGGCAATGTCGAATTATGCCTGAACGGGGCGTGTGCGACATTAGTAGTCGGTGACGCGACGATCTTTAGTCACATCATGAAATGGTCGGTGGAAGACATTCTCAGCATTGCCACTGGGGGCAGCTCTTAGAGCTATTTTCAATGTCGAAGCTAGGATACCGCGAGCCTTTCCCCTTGGATTGTAAGACGCGACGGTACCGGATCGGACCCGCATGGCAATAACCCGTAGTGTTTCGGACCGACTACGACTGCACCCACCGCAGAATGTCCGGCGTCACGGCATCGGTGATGTCGTCGTACTCGGGGTGTTTCTTCAGCACGGTCCCGATCATCGAGCACACCGGAACAATGCGCTTGCCCTCGCCGCGCGCTTCGTTCAGCGCCTCTTGGACGAGGATCGTCGCCAGGCCCCGTCCGCCGTACGCCGGGTCGATTTCGGTGTGGTAGAAGACGCGCTGGTCGCCGCGGTCGGCGAAGTCGGCGAGGCCGACCTGCTTACCTTCGACCGCAATCGTGTAGCGGCCGTCCTCGAGGCTGACGGTGGCCTCTGCTCCGGTCTTATCGGTGGCCATTGGTGCTTTCCTTTCGTTTGGGATTCGGTCGAGGCCGCAGCCGAGTGGTCGGCAACGGCGGGGCGGGCAGCCGGGTGAGCGAACCCCGGTAGTTGTGGACGGCGCCGAAGCGGTCGTCGCCGGCCTCCCACAGTTGGCGGTACGCCGCGATGTCGTCGTGACTTCGTCCCACGAAGTTCCACCACATCACCAGTTCTTCGGTGAACGGAGTCCCGCCGAGCAGGAGTACCCGCGCCGGCCCGTCTCCCTCGTTGCGCAGGAGCAGCGAGGAGCGGCCGGGGTTCAGGTAGGCCAACTCAGCGACGGCCACAGGGGCTCCCTCAACACGGACTGTCCCCAGGTCGCAGAGCACACCATGCTCGAAGGCAGGATCGACATCGAGGTCCAGGTGAGCCCCGGCGTCGAGATCGACCTGGGCGCCCAGCAACGGAGTGAAGGTATGCACCGCGGACCGGCTGCCGGCCAGGTCCCCGAGGAACACGCGCACCGTCGCCCCCGGAAGCGGTACCGGCTGCGGCGCGTAGTGGTCGAAGGCGCGATCGGTGGCGCGATCCGAATTGGGCAGCGCCACCCAGAGCTGGACACCGTGCAAGGCCGCCGCCGACGGAACCGATACCTCCGAGTGGCAGATACCGGCGCCGGCGGTCATGAGGTTCAACTCGCCGGGACGTATCGCCGCCTGCACGCCAGCGCTGTCGTTGTGCTCCACTTCCCCACTGAACAACCAGCTGACGGTTTGTAGTCCGGTGTGCGGATGCGGCGGGACGTCCATGCGCGCGGACGCGGGACCGTAATGGTCGACGAAGCACCAGGCGCCGATCAGCGATCGTTGCCGTTGCGGCAGCGTGCGTCGTACGCGCATCGCCCGCGGACCGCCCAACGGAACCTCGCGAGGCCGCAGCACCTCGGTGCCCGCGCTCGGCACTGCAGCGCAGGCAACTTCGATCGGCGCCGGTTCAAGGTTGCTCATCGTCCACACCGACCGTACCCAGATTCGTCACTTACGTGGCGGTCGGAGCACCTTCATGGCCAGCCGCATCACGGGCTCGGGCACCCGGTCCTGCATGGACAACGCGGTGTCGGCGGCGCGGGAGCGCAGCGGGGTGCCCCGCCCGAAGACGCGGTTCAGCGGGCCGCCGGACGGTTCGAGCACCACGTGCAACGGCGGGGTGCCGACGCTGGCTCCCAGCGCATTGGCGATGACCATCCGCTGGATCTCGCTGGTGCCCTCAAAGATGGTGTAGAGCTTGGCATCCCGATACCACTTCTCCACCGGGTGATCGGTGATGTAGCCCCAGCCACCCATGGTCTGAATCGCGCGTTCGGTGGCCTTGACGGCCACCTCGCTGGCGGCCATCTTCGACATCGACCCTTCCCCGCGCTCGAAGGGCACGTTGTTGGCGGCCATCCACGATGCCCGCCAGGTCAGCAACCGCGCCGCGTCGATCTGGGTGGCCAGCTCCGCCAGCGGGAAGGCGATGCCCTGGTTATCGATGATTGGCCCGCCGAATGCCTCGCGCTCGGTGGCGTATGCCGTCGCGTATTCCAGCGCCGCCCGCGCGATGCCGATCGCCTGCGCGGCGACCATGGGCCGGGTCTGTTCGAAGGTGCCCAGGGTGGCAGAGCCCGAACGCTTTCCACCCGCCACGACTTCACGCGCCTTGGCGAGCTTGTGCTCCAGCTTCTCTTCTCCGCCTAGCAGATTCGCGCCTGGGACGCGGACGCCCTCGAACAGCAGCTCGGCGGTGTGTGACGCGCGGCAGCCCAGCTTGTCCAACTTACGAACCAGCTTGAGCCCGGGCGTGCCACCGGGCACCACGAACAGCGCTTGACCGCGATGGCCGAGTTCCTCGTCGACGACGGCGTTGACCACATGGACGTTGGCGATTCCGCCGTTGCCGATCCACATCTTGTGGCCGTCGATGATCCAGTCGTCACCGTCGCGGCGCGCGCGGGTGCGCAGGTTCCGTACGTCGCTGCCACCTTCGGGCTCCGAGATCGCCAGCGCTGCGAGCTTGAGATCGCCCGGGGTTCCGAAGCATTCGGGTGCCCATTCCAACATCTGTTCCGGGGACGCGGCCTGTCCGATCGCCGACAGGGCCAACGCCGGCATCACGATCGCCAGGCCGATCCCGGCGCAGCCCCAGAACAGCTCTTCCATGAACATCGGCAACGACAGGCCGGTCGGGTCGCCGATCAGATCGCGGTAAAACAGCGGGCTGTAGAAGCCGCGCTGGGCTGCCTCCTCCAGGACCGGCCACGGGAACTCTTGCCGCTGGTCGTAGTGGAGCGCCACCGGCCGGACCACTTCTTCGGCGAACTCATGGGCCCGCCGGGCCAGGTCATGCTGCGCTGCGGTCGGGGTCAGGTCGAAAGTCATGGATCCCGCCTTCGGGTCGACAGACTCGGTCGTGCCGAATCTCTACCCCGTTGGCTACGCCAGCAAACGGCCCTGAGCAGGACGGAGCTTCACGCGGCCGAGCGCGGCCCAACCTCTGCGAGTGGCAGGTGCAGCACCACCGCGGTCACCGCGACCGCCTCGTGCTCGTGATTGGCGAGCAGGGCCGCATTTTCCGGCAGCTGGCGGGAGTTGATCTCTCCGGACGCGATGCGCCGCAGGACGTCGTGGGCCTGGGCCAACTGTTCGCGCTTGCGGTACTGGCCCCCGGGGAGCTTGACCCCCGCCCAGACTCCGTACTCCTCGCGGTGCGCGATGGCGTGTTGGGCGCACCGTCGCTGCTGCGCCAACGGGCATCGGCGCAGGCACTGGATGCGCGCCTCGACGGCCGACCGCTCGTACGCGCGGGCCTTCGCCGCGCCGTCGCCACCATCATCGTCGGGATAGCCGAACCACAGTTCCGGGTTGGCAGCGCAGGGGTGTCCCATGTCGGTCTCCTTGGTCGAGCGGCGAAACGTAGGCAAAAGCGTATACACAAACCGGGCCACTCCGCAAGAGAAACGTGACAAGAACGTATATACATAGCGATACGGTACCCGCTGTGTAATATCCGGCCTATGGCCGGAGCGTGCGGTGAGCCGTGAATCGGCCGGCGCGGCTATCCGCGCCCTGCGAGAATCACGAGACTGGTCACTCGCTGACCTTGCCGCCGCGACCGGTGTCAGCATCATGGGGCTGAGCTTCCTGGAGCGCGGCGCCCGCAAGCCGCACAAAAGCACAGTTCAAAAGGTTGAGAACGGCCTCGGCCTGCCGCCGGGCACTTATTCCCGACTGCTTGTGGCGGCCGATCCTGACGCGGAACTGGCCCGGCTGATGGCCGCCCAGCCACCCTCTCCCCTCCCCGCCAGGCGCAGTGGACCGGTGGTCGTGGACCGGCACAGCGACACGGAAGTGCTGGAAGGATATGCCGAAGCTCAGCTCGAAGCCCTCAAATCGGTCATCGATCGACTGCCTGCGACAACATCAAACGAATATGAGACGTATATTCTGTCTGTGATCGCTCAGTGCGTGAAGGCAGAGATGCTGGCCGCCGGCTCCTGGCGGGTCGCGGTGAACGCCGGCGCGGACTCCACGGGCCGGCTGATGGAGCACCTCCAAGCCCTTGAGGCGACGCGGACCGCCTTGCTGAAACGGATGCCGACCAGCCTCAGTGCCCAATTCGACCGGGCGTGCGCGCAGTCGACTTTGCCGGAGGCCATCATCGCCACGCTGGTCGGTGTCGACGTCGACGAGATGTGGGACATCCGCAACCGTGGGGTCATCCCGCCGGGGGCGCTCCCCCGGATACGCGCATTCGTCGACGCCGTCGAGTCGCGCGAACGCGGCGAGGGGGCGTCGTGAACCAAAGCGAAATCGAGTTGCTGAGCCGGGCTCATGACATGTTCGCCGGGGGCACGCGGCGGCCGCCGCTCGATGCGGGCACCGCGCACTACCGCAACCTGTTTCTGGACGCTGCCGGACCGAACGCGGTATTGGCCCACGGCGGCTACCGACTGGCCGCGGAGCGCGGCCGGCAGCGGCTCGCGGCCGCCGCGGCGACGGACGCCGCAATGACGGGCGTCATCATCGGGGCCGACCGGGACCGGGCCCAGGCCCGCGAACTGACCCGAAACGTCCTCGACGAAGCCCGCGCCGAGCCCGCCGTCGTTCCGGCAACCCCCATGGCCCAGCGCGAAGCGATGCGCCGCCGCGCGGCGCGACTGCGGGCGCAGCACGCCCACGTCGTGTCGGCTCGGCTTCGCGCCCGCCGACACGTCGCCAAACTGCGGGGGTTGCGTTACCAACTGTGGCGCCGCCGCACCGCCGGCGTGGCTCTGCCCGGGCGCGCCGCGATCGCGGTGCGCGCCGCACTGTCGCGCCTGGGCCGCCCTTATGTGTGGGGCGCAACGGGTCCCGATCAGTTCGATTGCTCGGGGCTAGTCCAATGGAGCTACGCACAGGCCGGAATTCACTTGGACCGCACCACATATCAACAAATCAACGATGGGATACCGGTGCCCCGCTCGCAGGTCAGGCCTGGCGATCTCGTCTTCCCGCACGCCGGGCACGTCCAGCTGGCCATCGGCAACAATCTGGTAGTCGAAGCGCCCTACTCGGGTGCCGTGGTGCGGATCAGCCGGCTGGGGCCCAACGTCGCTATTCGCCGACCGCTATGACGAAGGGGGTGAGCCGATGACGGAACAAGGCGGACCTTCGGTAGCCGCGATACAGGCGCGGCAGTCGGTGCTCGCCGGCCAGCACGGAACCGTAGCCGAAGCCGACCGGGTGTTGGCGGAGGTGCTCTCCAGCGCGCATGCCGCGATGCGCGAGGGCGCCCGGCGACTGGATGTTATCGCCGAGCAGCTCGACCACGCGACGGTGCATCAGGCGCACCTTGCCGTCGATACGCCCATGGGCGCGCGCGAGTTCCAACGCTTCCTGCTGGCCAAACAGCGCGAGATCACTTCCGTCGTCGAGGACGCGCGCGAACTCAGCCGAGCGAAAAGAGCTGTGCTGGAAGCGCTTCGGGACCAGTACACCGCTGAGAGCGGCTAGCGGAGCGCGGTCGCAATGTCGTCCACAGCCCCGCGGCACCGTGAATTGTCGACGGTGAAACGCCTGGGTACGGTCGTCGAGCATGGAGAGGTCGCAACCCATCCCGAACGGGTCTGGCGCGGGCGCGACGGCGGTCGCCTAGCTGATGACGGCGCACGAGGAGCTTCTTGCCGCGGTGAGAGATGTCCGAGACCGCACCGGTGACCCGGACGCATGGCAGACGGGCCTGTCACCCAGTGAGCTGGCTGCAGTGATCACGCCGACGACACGCCCCGAACAACTCCAGGCGATCGCTGGCAAGATTCGCCAACAACTCGCGGTGCCACCGGATCGAGAACGGGGTGAGGCAGCGGAGGCCATCGCGCACGCGGAAGCCGCCCTCGCCCACCAGAATTCGGCGAGCTCTCAACTGGACATGCAAGTGATCACGGCCATCCTGAACGCTCACCTCAATGCCGTCGAAGGCAGCCAGGCGCTGTCCAGGTTGCAACAAGACACCGAAGCCGCGGTCCGAACGCGATCGGACCTCGACACCCCCGCCGGAGCCCGCGACTTCCAGCGCTTCCTGATCGGCAAACTCCGAGACATTCGCGCGGTGGTTCTCAACGCGCGACTCGACGACACGTCGAAGTCAGCACTCATGGCTGCATGGACATCGCTCTACGACGCATCCAAGAGTCCCGACGAACGCGCATCGGCCCATGCGGTTGGCACCGACGCGGAAACCGCAGCGCCGACAGAGGACTCGGACTGGGATCCGTTGCTGGACTCGTTGTTCTCCGACGACCCGGATCTGGCGACCGATGACCTATCGGGCCCGGGTGCGCCGGAGGCCCAGACCGCTCCGGCGGCGCCCATGGCTCCCATGCTGCCGACGATGCCCAGCCTGGCGCCAGGGCTGCCGAGTTTCGGCGCGACACCGGCCGGCCTGCCACTTCCCGGACTCGGCGGTGAGGATCGAACCGATC
The DNA here is from genome assembly GCF_041890355.1 of Mycobacterium hainanense. NCBI lineage: Bacteria > Bacillati > Actinomycetota > Actinomycetes > Mycobacteriales > Mycobacteriaceae > Mycobacterium > Mycobacterium hainanense. The sequence goes on from NZ_CP169059.1 coordinate 52,445, forward strand.
CGGGGCTGCGAGGGCTCGATGACGAAGGCCCGTTAGACCCTTCCGCGCACCCGGATTCGAAGATTGAGCCTTCGTCGGATGATCGGGGCGACCAAAACGCGGACAGCGGTCAGGATGCGGCGGCGGTCGAGGACGAAGCGACGCCAGCCGGCCCCACCACGGTGACCCTGCCCGACGGCGAGACGGTGACGGCCGCCAACCCGCAATTTGCGGCGGCGATTAAAGCCGCGGTCGGCGGAGCGGCCATACCGGATGCGTTCCAACAACAGGGAATAACGATTCCGCCTCCGGGCTCCGCGGTCACCAGCCCGATCGAGCCGGCGCACGTCAGCCCGGCGGACATCGGAATCTTCGTCGACCGCCACGCGCTTGCCCTCGGTCCCGGTAAGGCCCTTGTCGATGGCCAAATTCAGGACATCGCCGCCGTGACCGGGCCAAGCTTTCTAGGCTGGGAGCATCCGCCGGCGCCGGCCGCAGCCGTGACCTCGCCGACGAGACCCGATACACCGACACCCACGCGGCCGGCGAGCGCGTCGACCACCTGACAATAATGATCTCGCCGGTCTGGCCGGCGGCCGTGAACAGGAGGCAGCGGATGGCAGATTCGATCCATGTGGTACCCGCACACTTGCGTCAAGCCGCTGCGCGCCACCAGGAGACTTCCGACTACCTGCGGACCGTCCCTTCGTCGCATGAGGCGATTCAGGAGAGCCTGGATTCGCTCGGGCCGATCTTCGGTGAACTTCGCGACGCCGGACGGGAACTGCTCGAGCTCAGGCGCCAGTGTTACGAGCAGCAGGCCGCGGACCACGCCGACCTGGCGGACAAACTGACAGCATCGGCGACGATGTGGGAACAGCACGAGCAGGATGCGGCCCGGAACTTCGGCGGCATCGCTGACCGCGGTCGATGACGGAGGCGAACCCCGCATTCGACACCGTTCATCCGAGTGGACACATCCTCGTCCGCTCCTGCCGCGGCGGCTACATGCACAGCGTTGCGCTGAGCGAAGAGGCGATGGAGACCGACGCCGAGACGCTGGCCCGAGGCATTCTGCTGACCGCCGACGTCTCGTGCCTCAAGGCATTGCTGGAGATTCGCGACGAGATCGTGGCGGCCGGACACACCCCCTCGGCTGAGGTTCCGACGCCCCGCGACCTCGACGTGGCGATCGAGAAGCTACTGGCACACAAACTGCGGCGCCGCAGCAGGGCGATCTAGTAGGCCCAGAGCGCCTACAGCAGCCACGTCTTGGCCGCCTCGGGATCTGGAGCGATATCGGTGGGCGGCTCTACGGGGTTGGGGCCGAACAACTCTCGCGCGCGGGCGAGCAAGGCACGCACTTCGTCGAGTTGCTGCTGCAGCGCAGATTCAGCCATGGCCCCACGCTACCTAGGCCGTCACACCTGCACAATTCACTCACCGAATAAGCCATTCATCAGATACCGGTACGCTTAACCGGTGGCGATCTTCGGTCGGATGACGGCGCGTCAGCGCCTCCGGAGAGCTACCCGGGAATCACTGGCGATGCCGGCTTTCAGCTCTCCCATCGATTGCACCCCATGGGTGATCGGTGGGCTTTGGCCTGCCGAGCTTTCGACGGTTTCCGCCGAAAACGCCGCGCTTGCAGAGTATCTCAAAGCCGACCTGCAGCGGATCGCCGACGGCGCGAACGAGCAGCTGAGGATGATCAAGCGTGCCGGCTTGGCTGACTTGCCTCGCCAGGCGGAAGAAGCCCGCGTCATCGATGAGGCGCGCGGCCGGGCCGTGCGGCGAGTCGAGTCGACGATGCGCCAGCTGCGCGCCGCGGAACGCGGCGTGCCCGCCGGATATCCGCGCCGGCAGCTAGCCGAACCGCCCGCACCGAACATGGAGCAGACCCGAATCATTCCTGCGGCCAGCCGCGCCAGACCTTCCGAAGCCCCCACCAGGACGGCGCGTAAGCCGCGCTGGCGGGTCGACAAGCCGGCGCCCGTCGTGCCACACCCCGAGGTGGCTGCGGAGGTCACCAGTGTCCCAGAAACGCCGGACATGGAGCAGACCCAAGTCATCCCGACCGTGACGGCATTGGAGCACGTCATCGAAGCGCCGGCCGAGAACGTGGAACTCGATCGGCACCAGTCGGTCCCCGACGGTCGCCAGCGGGTGGAGGCGCAGGAGCAGGCTGAGCCGAAGTGGGCTCCCGGCACCGACGCCGCCGTGACCGCGAATGAGGAGACGCAGGTCATCCCCGCGATCACCGAATTCGCACCGGTCGTCGACCAGCCGGTCGGGCGCGCGCCTGCGGCGGACTGGGATCCCCAACCCCTCCCGGACGAGCCGGACCGCCGCCATTTCGGTGAGGACCAAGCGGCGCTCGGTTCGACGGAACAGACGCAGGGCATCCCGGCGTTGAGCCAGGTCGAGCCGGTCATCGAGCCGCCGGTCGACATCACTCCGGCAGCCGATTGGGAGCCCGGGGGCAGCGGCCGCCACCACGTCGACGTAGGTGAGACCACGCCGGAAGCGGCGCAGCCGACCCTCGAGCCGGTGCTCGCCGACGCCGCACCGTCGGATTCGATCGAGGAAACCCAAATCATCCCCGTGGTCGCCGAGGCCGAGCCGGTCGACGAGACGGCGGACAGCGGTCGTCATCACGCTGTCGCCGCCGAGCCCGATGCCGCGCGGGATGAACCTGAGCCCGCCAGCCCACCCCGCGAAAAGAGCGTCACCGCAACGGCTTTCAACGCCGAACGGTTGAATCGTCTCCTCGAGTTCGTGGTCCGCCAGGAGCCGCGGCTGAATTGGGCGGTCGGCGACATGCCTGACGGCACCACCGTGTTGGTGACCGATTTGGCCCACGGCTGGATACCGGCGGGCATCAACCTTCCGGCGGGTGTGCGGCTGTTGGAACCCGAGCGTCGCACCGGCAGGGTCGCGGCGCTGATCGGCGACGCCGCGCGATTGGTGACCTACGCCCCGGGTGATTCGCTGCGCCGCTCGGCGGACTTCAGCACGACGAAATCGTCAGTGGAAGCGCGGGAACTGCCCGCCATCGAGGACTTGGGCAAGGTGCTGAGCCAGACCACGCGCCGGTTCGACGGACTCCCCCGCATCGTGCAACGGCTGGCGGACGCCGCCGCGGCGGAAGCCGTCATCATCGACCAGGAGGTCGACGTGCTGCGGGTGCACCTTGACACGGCCCGCTACCAACTCTTGGTCCAATACCCGTCCGTGAACCCGGCCCTGCTGCTCAAGTGTCTGTTGATGGCCGCAACCGAAGGCATCGCAAGCGGAGACCCGGTTTCGGCGAACTATCACCTCGCCTGGTATCAGAAACTCGCCGCCGAACCGGGCGCATAGGGTCACCGCGACGTGCTTCCGCAACCTGTGAGTTTGAATTGACGCTGGTTGGAGGGGTCGACATACTGTGATCGTGTCGGATTCGGGCGGTCGCGCGAATCTCAGCGACAAGGACCTCGTCGAGTCAGTTCTTCGCGAATTGAGTGAGGCGGCCGACAAGTGGGAAGCCCTGGTAGCCCAAGCTGAGGCCGTCACCTACAGCGTCGATCTCGGTGATATCTACGCGGTGGCCAATTCTGACGGCCGGCTGCTCAAGCTGACTCTGCACCCCGGCGTGATGACCGGATATGCGCACGGGGAGCTGGCCGACCGGCTGAATCTCGCGATCTCGGCGCTACGCGAAGAGGCCGAGGCCGAGAACCGGGCGAGTTACGGCGGCCCGCTTCACTAATCGCGCGCACGCGCGCTCATCGACCGACGCGTGGTCGGAGGGGCGCCGGATCTCTTCGCGCGCACGCGCGCTCATCGACCGACGCGTGGTCGGAGGGGCGCCGGATCTCTTCGCGCGCACGCGCGCTCATCGACCGACGCGTGGTCGGAGGGGCGCCGGATCTCTTCGCGCGCACGCGCGCTCATCGACCGACGCCGGGCGGGCCCGCGAACGCTTGCGCGATCTCCAGCCAACGCTGCGCGTCGGGCCCATCCGCGGTGATGTCGAGGGCGCTGAGCGGGCGCCGCTGCGTGACCAGAAAGCAGAAGTCTTCGGCAGAACCGGTGACCCGCTGCGTCGCGTCCACCGGTCCCCAGGTCCAGGTGTCGCCACCGGGGCCGCGCAGCTCGACCAGGAAGGGCTCGGCCGGGGCGGGCAGGTTGTTGACGGAGAAGGCGTAGTCGCGGGTGCGCACTCCCAGGTGAGCGATCGACCGCAGCCGATCGGTGGCGGCCCGTTTGATACCGAGCGCGTCGGCAACGTCCAGCCCGTGAGCCCACGTCTCCATCAGCCGCGCGGTAGCCATCGAGGCCGCGCTCATCGGCGGCCCGAACCAGGGAAGTTTGCGACCGACGGGTACCAACAACAGCTCCTCATGCAGTCGCCCACGGGTCGCCCGCCAGTCGGCGAGCAGTTCGGCCGGCGGCAGGGCGGCCAATTCCTCGGCGCCCGCGTCGACGAAGCCCGTCGGGTCGGCCGCCGCGGCCTTGAGCGCGTCGGCGAACCCGGCCTCGTCGGTGACCGAGGTCAGCGCGACCCGGTCGGTCCACAACAGGTGGCCGACCTGATGGGCGATCGACCACCCCGGCGCGGCCGTCGGGTCGGCCCAGCGGTCGGCCGGCAGCGGCGCGACGAGGGCATCCAGGTCGTCGCTCTCGGCGCGAAGGTCAGCAACGATCGATTCGGGACCTGCCATCATTTCCTCCGCTCGTCGGCCGCCACCGCCGGAAAACGATTATTCGCCTGGTCGCCGCGCCGACCCAGGAAACTGTGCAGGGCCAGTCCGGCCAGGTAGAGGCCCGAGCCGAACAAGGCGAATGCCGGCGCGTGCCCGTCGGCGGGAATCAGCGCCGCGGCCACCGTAATGGACGCGATGAACGCGACCCAGAACAGCGCGTCCTGCACCGCGAACACGTGGCCGCGCAGGGCGTCGTCGACGTCCATCTGCATCGCGGAATCCGCGCACAGTTTGACCGTCTGCCCGGTCACGCCGAGAAAGAAGCCGCATATCGCCATCACCGGCACCAGCAACCCTGCGCCCGCAACTTCGATGACCGCCGACGCCGCAAGCGCGCCGTTCACCGTCGCGTAGCGCCCCCAGCGCCGGACCGCCGGCGGCGTCAGCACGTTGGCCAGGAACGCCCCGAGCCCGGCGGTTCCGAAAAACAGCAGCGCAGCACCCAATCCCCCAGCCTGCGGGTCTCTCATGTGGTGGACCAGCAGCAAGACCAGGAGCGAGTTGATGCCGATCACCATGCGATGGGCGGCCAAGCCGGACAGGGTGGCGGCAACCGTGGGGCGTTGCACCACCGTGCGCGCGCCGTGCAGCCAGCCAGTGGTCACGGCGTAGAAAACCGGTCCGTGGATTGCCCTCTTGGTGTCGTCTGGGCCCAGCGCGCGGGAGCCGAACCGCAAGGTCAGCAACAAGGCGGTGGCAACGGGTACGCCGGTGAGAAAGATGATCGCCGAGGCACCTTTGTCCCCGGCGCCGAACACGAACCTGGGCACGAGCATGAAGTTGGCGCCGATGAACGCGGCGATGGCTCCCGCCGCGTTGGCGACGGCGTTCATCGTCACGACTTGTTCGCGCGGCACGACGTGCGGCAAGGACGCCGACAGCCCTGAGGCGACGAATCGGGCCAAGCCGTTGGCGAACAGCGCGCCCAACAGCAGCGGCAGGTCGCCGGCCCTGACCGCCAGGATTGTGCCGATCGCGGCGATCAAAATGAGGCGGCCGACGTTGGCGCCGACGATCACCAGCCGCCGGTCCCAGCGGTCCATCAGCGCGCCGGCGAACGGACCCAACAGCGAGTAAGGCAGGAACAGCACGGTGAACGCCCGCGCGATGTCCATCGGATCGGCCGCACGGTCCGGATTGAACAACAACGCCCCGGCCAGACCCGCCTGGAACAGCCCGTCGCCGAACTGACTCGCCATGCGCACCTGCAGCAGCCGCCAGAAGTCCGGCAAAGCGCGCACCGACCGCCAGATTTCGACGGGTGCGCTTGAGTGCATCCGGGATTGGATCACAGAACCGACTTCCACGATGGGGGCTAGCAAGCTCGTCACGACCCGAGCCGACCTACCAACAGTACAAATATTTACGTCCCGCGCTTGATTCCCCCGGACGGCAAGTGCTGGATGCGATGATGGAGTGGTGCCGCCCGAGGATCCAGAAGACTATGTCGCGCCGGCCGCGCAGCGGGTGCGCGCGGGTACGTTGCTGCTTGCCAACACCGATCTTTTCGAGCCGACGTTCCGGCGCAGCGTCATCTACATCGTCGAGCACAACGACGGCGGCACCTTGGGGGTCGTGCTCAACCGCGCCAGCGAAACGGCGGTGTACAACGTGCTGCCGCAGTGGACCAAATTGGCGGCCAAGCCCAAGACGATGTTCATCGGCGGCCCCGTGAAGCGTGACGCGGCCCTCTGCTTGGCGACACTGCGGGTTGGCGCCGACCCACAGGGTGTGGCCGGCCTGCGGCACGTGGCCGGGCGAGTGGTGATGGTCGACCTGGACGCCGACCCCGACACGATCGCGCCCGTAGTGGAGGGGGTGCGAATCTTCGCAGGCTACTCCGGCTGGACGATCGGTCAGCTGGAAGGCGAGATCGAACGCGACGACTGGATTGTCTTGTCCGCGTTGCCATCTGACGTTCTCGTGGGTGCACGGTCCGACCTGTGGGGCCAGGTGCTGCGACGCCAGCCGCTGCCGCTGTCGTTGCTGGCGACCCATCCGATCGACCTCAGCCGCAACTAACGCCCCTCCCCCACACCCGGGGCCGCATCCCGCGAGCTCAGTGGCAGGACTGCGTGCAGCCGGCGCAGGTACCGGTGCAGGCCGGCGCCGCCGCTTCCCGCTGCAGCGCGAAGCGCGCGCTCTGCCACGACCCGGCGGCCAATGTTCCGAAGGCACCGGCGACGCAAACGATCAACACCACCAGCGCGGTGTGCGGCGGGGCTGCCAGCGCCACCACCCCACCGGCCGCCAGCATGATCGCCGCGGCCAGTTGCGCCGGGGCCACCGACCGCAGCGCCAACGCGGTGGGATCGACATTCTGGCCGCGCGCCAGCGACCACGTTCCGAACCCGGCCGAAGCCACCGCCGCGCACATGCACAGCACCCCCGCAATCAGCATGGCCTCACAATACGAGTCCGGCCATCGGTTCGCTCAGTGGGCTCCAGCGGAGCCGTGGCACTGCCCTAGTGCTGCAGAAACGAGAAATTGGGCAGCGGGGGCAGGCCGGGAACCAAACTCAGCAGGTTCGGCGTGGGCTGGCGGCTGGGCAGGGGCGCCTGTACCGGCAGGCCGGTCGGAGCCGTCGCCGAGGTCTGCCGCAGCGGAGCCGCGGCGGGCGGCTGCCCCAGCGGAGCGGGGGCCGGAACTTGCCCGACCGGAGCGGTCGCGGGAACTTGCCCGACCGGGGGAACTTGTGCGACCGGGGGCACCTGCGCGACGGGGGCTGGGGCCAGCCCGACCGGCGACGCTGCGGGGGTCTGAACCGGCGCGGGGACCGGGGCACCGGGAACGGTCACCCGGAAGCCGTTGACGATGGCGTCGGTGGCGGGGGCGTCGGCGACGGCCACCGCACGATCGGTGGTCACCGCGAGTGACACCAGGTACTTGTCGTGGCCGGAGGTGGCGATGATGTGGCGCCGCGAGGTGTTCAGCGTCATGTCGCCGTCGCGGTATGTGCCTTCCGCAATCGACGACGGGAAGCCGCCGAAGTCGGCCATCGAGGCGTTGGTGGGCTGCCAGGCCAGGAGCTTCTGGCTGTCGACGTAGCCATGGCTGATCGCCTCGCGGGGGTCGAAGTCGCCGACCAGCTTGTACACCACCACCTGGGCGTTCGAGCTGTAGATGCTGCTGCCTTGCCGGTCGGCGATCACCGCGAACGCGTCGGGCACGTTGGGGTCGGGCACCTGGGTCCAGCGGGCCGGCACCGGCAGGGTGATGTCGAGCGCCTTGAGCCCCTCGGGTTTCTGCGCCTCGAGCTTGACCCCCTTCGACTGCAAATATTCGCGGATCGTCCCGGAGGCGGCGGGTGGCACCGGCGCGGTGGGGGCGGCGGCAGCCGCAACGGGTGCGCCCGGGGCCGTCGGCGAGGCAACGGGGTTCGACGCCGGCGGCGCCGCGACGAACCGGTTGGTGGGCACCTGCCCGGGTGTGACGGCGGCGTTCTGCGGAGCAGGGACGGTGGGGCCGGGCGATGGCGGGGGAAGTACCGGGTCAGCCGACGCGTTGGCGCCCGTGGCAACCGCCACGGCGATCAGTCCGGCGACCATACCCCCGAGGAGCGCACTGCGGGCGGGGACGATCTCAATCATCTGCCTCGGTCCTTCCAATGGCGCACTGCCAGCAGGTCTGTCAGAGGCCGACTGTAACTACAGGTCAAAGCCCGTGAATAGGCTCGAAATCGACCTGGGATGAACCTCTGATCGGTGCGCAACGGAACCGAGACCGTCCTGTGGCCCGGCGGGCGGGTTGGGGTTGCCTTATACCCTGTTCAGGTGACCGAATCCCCGACCACCGCCGCCGACAGCAACCCCGGTGCCGTTCAGACGGACGCCGACGCGCCGACGTTTCGTTACACCGCGGCGCTGGCGGGCCGTATCGAGAGCACGTGGCAGGAGAACTGGGCGAAGCTGGGCACGTTCAACGTGCCCAACCCGGTCGGGTCCCTGGCCCCGCCGGATGGCAGCCCCATTCCCGCCGACAAGTTGTTTGTGCAGGACATGTTTCCCTACCCCTCCGGGGAGGGGCTGCACGTCGGCCACCCGTTGGGTTACATCGCCACCGATGTCTACGCCCGCTACTTCCGAATGACCGGCCATAACGTTTTGCACGCGTTGGGGTTCGACGCCTTCGGGCTGCCCGCCGAGCAGTACGCCGTGCAGACAGGCACCCACCCGCGCATCCGAACCGAGGCCAACGTCGTCAACTTCCGCCGGCAACTCGGCCGGCTGGGTCTCGGCCACGACAGCCGACGCAGCTTTTCGACCACCGACGTCGAGTTCTACAAGTGGACGCAGTGGATCTTCCTGCAGATCTACAACGCCTGGTTCGACACTGCCGCCAATCATGCCCGGCCGATCGCAGAGCTGGTCGCGGAATTCGACTCTGGCGCAAGGCGGCTCGAAGACGGACGCGAATGGTCTGCGTTGTCGGCAGGGGAGCGGGCCGACGTGATCGACGGCTATCGGTTGGTCTACCGCGCCGACTCGATGGTCAACTGGTGTCCAGGCCTGGGCACGGTGCTGGCCAATGAAGAGGTTACCGCCGACGGTCGCAGCGACCGGGGCAACTTCCCGGTGTTTCGGAAACGATTGCGGCAGTGGATGATGCGGATCACCGCCTATGCCGACCGGCTGCTCGACGACCTGGAACTGCTGGACTGGCCGGACCCGGTCAAGACTATGCAGCGCAATTGGATTGGGCGCTCCACCGGGACCCGGGCGCTGTTCGCGGCGCGCAACACCAGCGGCGAGACGGTCGACATCGAAGTCTTCACCACCCGGCCCGACACGATGTTCGGCGCCACCTACCTGGTGCTAGCTCCCGAGCACGACCTGGTCGACGGACTGGTTGCCGGCAGCTGGCCGGAGGGGACCGACCCGCGGTGGACCTACGGGGCCGCGACGCCGGGGGAGGCCGTCGCCGGCTACCGGCAGGCGATCGCGGTGAAGTCGGATCTCGAGCGGCAGGAGAGCAAGGAGAAAACCGGCGTCTTCGTGGGGAGCTACGCGACCAACCCGGCCAACGGCGAGCCGGTGCCGATTTTCATCGCTGACTACGTGTTGGCCGGATATGGGACGGGCGCAATCATGGCGGTTCCCGGCCACGATCAGCGCGACTGGGACTTCGCCCACCAGTTCGGGCTTCCCATCGTGGAAGTCATTGCCGGGGGCGATGTTTCGGAAGCCGCCTACCCGGGCGACGGTGTGCTGGTCAATTCCGGCTACCTCGACGGGATGGACGTGGCGACGGCGAAGGAAGCGATCACCGCTCGCCTGCAGGCGGATGGCCGCGGCTGGGCCCGAATCGAATTCAAGCTGCGGGATTGGCTTTTCGCCCGGCAGCGGTACTGGGGTGAGCCGTTCCCGATCGTCTACGACACTGACGGGCGTGCCCACGCCCTCGACGAGGCCGCGCTGCCGGTGGAGCTGCCCGACGTGCCGGACTACTCGCCGGTGCTGTTCGACCCCGACGACGCCGACAGCGAGCCGTCACCACCACTGGCCAAGGCCACCGAGTGGGTGCATGTCGAACTGGACCTCGGCGACGGTCTCAAGCCCTACACCCGCGACACCAACGTGATGCCGCAGTGGGCCGGCAGCTCCTGGTACGAACTGCGCTACACCGATCCGTACAACTCGGAGCGGTTTTGCGCCAAGGAGAACGAAGCTTATTGGATGGGCCCGCGGCCCGAGGAGCACGGGCCCCAGGACCCAGGCGGTGTCGACCTCTACGTCGGAGGCGCCGAACACGCGGTGCTGCACCTGCTGTACGCACGGTTCTGGCACAAGGTCTTGTACGACCTCGGACACGTCAGCTCCAAGGAGCCCTACCGTCGCCTGGTCAACCAAGGCTACATCCAAGCCTTCGCCTACACCGACTCGCGCGGGTCGTATGTCCCGGCCGACGAGGTGGTCGAACGCGGTGGCCGCTTCTTCTATCCGGCTCCCGGCGGCGAAATCGAGGTCTTTCAGGAATTCGGCAAAATTGGTAAGAGCCTGAAGAATTCGATATCACCCGACGAGATCTGCGACGAGTACGGCGCCGACACCTTGCGGGTGTACGAGATGTCGATGGGCCCCTTGGAAGCCTCCCGCCCGTGGGCTACCAAGGACGTCGTCGGGGCGCACCGCTTCCTGCAGCGTGTGTGGCGGCTGGTGGTGGACGAGCAGACCGGCGCCACACGGGTGGTCGATGTGGCCGGTCAGCAAGAGCTTGACACCGATACACTGCGAGTGCTGCATCGCACCATCGCAGGAGTGTCGGAAGACTATGCGGCACTACGGAATAACACCGCGGCTGCCAAGCTGATCGAGTACACGAACCACTTGACCAAGGAGCACCGCGATGCGGTGCCGCGCGCGGCGGTCGAGCCGCTGGTACTGATGCTGGCGCCGCTGGCCCCGCATATGGCCGAGGAACTGTGGTTGCGGCTGGGCCACACCACGTCGCTGGCACATGGCCCGTTCCCGCAAGCCGACCCGGCCTACCTGGTAGACGACAGTGTCGAATACCCAGTCCAGGTCAACGGCAAGGTTCGGGGGCGCGTGGTGGTTGCCGCCGACGCCGACCAAGACACGCTGAAAGCCGCGGCGTTGTCGGACGAGAAGGTCCGGGCCTTCCTGGCGGGCGCCAATCCGCGCAAGGTGATCGTCGTCCCAGGCCGGCTGGTCAACCTGGTCGTCTGAGTAACCGAGTCAGCGACCTGCGGGCCGCAGCACCACCTCGTGGACGTGGCCGTCTGGGGGAGTGGCCACCACGTTGGCTACCGTGGCCGCGACCGTTTCTGGCTTGAGGAACTTCGCGGGGTCGTACGCACCGCCCTCGAATGCGACGAGTTCGCGCTGCATTTCGGTGTCGGTGCGGCCGGGATAGACCGTTGTCACCCGCAGCTGCGGTTCGTCGGCGCGCAGCGAGTCGGCGAAGGCGCGCAACGCAAACTTGCTCGCGGAGTAAGACGCCATCCCGGGTGATACGTTGCGCCCGGCACCGGAGTTGATGAAGACCACTTGCCCGCGGGCGCTCCGCAGGGCTGGCAGCAACACCAGTGTAAGTTCCACCGGCCCAAGCACATTGACGGCGAATGTGGCGCGCCACTCGTCCACGGTGGACTCGGCCATGTGACCGGGGAAGGACACACCGGCGTTGTGTACCAGCACGTCGAGTTCGTCCACGATCTCGCAGGTGGCCTCGATTTCGGCAGGGTCGGTCAGGTCCAGCGGGAAGGTCGTCGCGTCGAGGCGCTCCGCGACAGCATCGAGCCGGTCGGAAGGCCGGCCGGCAAGCAGCAGGGTGTGGGTGGGGGCCAGCGCGGCGGCGATCGCGGCACCGATGCCGCCGCCCGCGCCGGTGATGAGTGCAGTGGGCATGTAACGCAGTCTACGGCTGCCGGGAAAACCCTTGTCGGACAGGTACTTTCAAGCCTCTTTAGCTGCAGCGGGTTCACCCGCGGGCGCCGAGGCCGGCTCGCCGGACGCCAGCCGCTCCAGCGGAGCCAGCGCCTGCATCAGCGTGTCCAGATCGGCCGGGGGGAGCTGACTGAGCATCGCCGCCAGGGAAGCGCGCCGGTTGGCCAGGGATTCGCCATGCACCGCCCGCCCGCGCGGGGTGATGTCGACCAGCACCGCCCGCAGGTCGGACGGGTCGCGAGAGCGCTTCACCAGACCGAGCTTTTCTAGCCGGCGGATCGCCACCGTGGTGGTGGGTGTCCGCACCCGCTCGTGGGCCGCCAGGTCGGTCATCCGAATCGGCCCCTGGTCCAGCAATGTCACCAGGATCGACAGTTGCGCCAGCGTCAGTTCTCCCGCGGCCGCGCCGCTCGGGTCGCCACGACGCAGAATCGAAAACAATTTGGACAGCGCACGGTGCAAACCTTCCGCAAGCTCGGTCACATCGGCCGCGGTGGATTCGCTGTCCGCCATAACCGGGGAGTCTAACGCTATATCAGGCGGGTACAAGGTAGCTAAGCCTACTAATTAGCGCCGATGGGACGGTCAAAGTACTTGGGACAAGAATCGCTGTAACCGTTCGGTCTGCGCGGCCTCGAATATTTGCTCCGGGGGACCGGATTCCACGACCTTGCCCCGATCCATGAAGACGACCGTGTCGGATGCCGAGCGCGCGAACCCCATTTCGTGCGTGACCACGATCATCGTCATGCCGTCTGCTCCGAGATCGGCGATGAGTTGCAGAATCCCTTTCACCATTTCGGGATCCAGCGCGGAAGTAGCCTCGTCGAAGAACATCACTTGCGGCGCCATGGCCAGCGCGCGTGCGATGGCGACCCGTTGCTGCTGGCCACCGGACAACATGCCGGGCCGCGCATCCGCCTTGTGCTTCAAGCCAACTCGCTCCAGTTGGGCAAGGGCCAGGTCGCGGGCTTCGTCGGCCGCCAAGCGGCGCAACTTGCGCGGCGCCATCGCAACGTTTTTCAGCACACTCAGGTGCGGGAACAGGTTGAAATGCTGAAACACCATGCCGATGCGCTGGCGGAGCTCGTTGGGATCGTCGCGCAACACCGATCGGCCGTCCAGCAGGATGTCGCCGCTGTCGGGCTCATGCAGCCGGTTCAAGGTGCGCAGCAGCGTCGACTTGCCAGATCCGGACGGGCCGATGACGGCGACGGTCGTGCCGGCGGGGGCCTCGAAATCGACGCCGCGCAGCACCTTGTTGCCACCGAGGGTCTGATGAATGTCTTTGGCGGCCAGAGAGACTGGCGCCCGCCCCGCGTTCACGTGATCTCCTGGCCGAACGTCGTGAGCGTGTCGTCCGGGTCGCGGGTGCCCCGGCCGCGGCGCAGACGCCCGTCGATGTAATTCACCAGATGCGTCAACGGAATGGTCAGTATCAAGTAGAAGAGGCCCGCTGCCACCAACGGCGACAGGCTCCCCGTCTGGGCATTCAAATCCCGGCCCACCTGGAAAAGCTCGCGCTGATCGGCGATCAGGCCGAGGAAGTACACCAAAGCCGATCCCTTCAACAGCCCGATGAATTGATTGACCAGAGCCGGCAGCACACGCCGTATTCCCTGTGGCACCACCACGAGCCGCATCGCGGTCGTATAGCTGAAGCCCAGCGCGCGGGCCGCCTCCAACTGGCCGGGGTCCACACTTTGGATTCCGGAGCGCAGGATTTCGCCGATGTAGGCGGCGGCCATCAATCCCAACGCCGCAATCCCGAGGGGATAGGGATCCTTGTTGGTCAGCCCGCCGACCAACGGCCCGACACCCATTCCGATCAGCAGGATGATCACCACTTCGGGCAGGCCGCGGAAAATATCGGTGTACACCCGTCCCGGCCAGCGCAGCCAGCGCCGGTGCGAGATGCCCGCCATGGCCAGCACCATCCCGAGCGCGAGGCCGATGACGATGGCGCTGTTGGTCAGGATCAGCGTGTTGGGCAGCCCGGTTGTGAGCAGAACCGGGATGGCGCGTCGATACATCTCCCAGTCGAAGAAGGAATCACGCAACTGCGCCAGCGTCGATTTGGGTGCGGGCGGTCCCGTCGCGGTGCGGTGCTGACTCGCGGCTATCGCGGCGAAGTCGGGCAGGTTCGGGGCGGGCGCGGCTTTCGATCCGGGCTTCCAGCCGGGCGGCAGCGTGCGCGGCACCCACTGGCAGTAGAGGCTGGCCCAGGTGCCGTCGGCGATCACCGCGTCCAGCCCGGAGTTCAGCGCATCGATCAGCGGCTTGTTCTCCTTGGCCACCGCATAGGCGACGAAATTGCCTGGGCTGAAAGTGTTTGCGACCGTGACGGCGGGATCGCCCGGGCGAATGACGGTCGAGGCGAGGGTTCCGGGCGCCACCCACGCATCGATCTGGCGCGTCTTGAGGCTCGCATACAGGGTGGCGAAGCCCGGGTACTTCACCGGTTGCAGGTGCAGGGTGTCAACCACATAGGACTCCTCTACGGTGCCCTGCACCACACCGATGCGCTGTCCGGCCGCCAGGTCGCTGAACTTGTGGATCGGCGAACCGGGCGGCACCACGAGGGAGTAGAAGCCGAAGTCGTAGCCGTTGGTGAACGCGACGGTGCGGCGGCGCTGGGCGGTCGCTTTCACCGATGCCGAGCCGACGTCGAAACGCCGCGACGCGACCTGAGCCAGCAAGGCGGAGAAGTCGGTGCTGCTGAAGCGGAGCTGCAGATGCAGCTTGTCGGCGATGGCGCGCAGCAGGAGGTTGTCGAAGCCGCTGAATTCTCCGGTCGGGTTGATGCAGATGTTGGGCGGGGCGTCCGACAGGGTGCCCACCGTCAGCACGCCCGGTGTGCTGAGCCCGAGCGCGCCGACGTCGACGGAGCTGAGCGGCTCGACGGAGTTGGTCGTGTCCCGGTCTTCCTGGGGCGTGGGCTGGCTTTCGGTCAGGTCCTTGGGCAAGGCCCTTGCGCTCTCCACGCCCGAGGGCGCGCATTGGTTCCAGTCGGCGCCCGCGGGTGCGGCCGGGCCGCCTAACGCCACGCCGCACACCAGCACCGTTGTTGCGGCTAATCCGAACAGCCTGCCGCGGCGCTGGGTACGTCGGAACGCGGGCGCATTCATCCCTGACACCGTATCGACCGGACGGCGGCGTCGTCGGGTGAGCGTGCCCTAGATCGCCAGCGACGGCTCGACGCCCACGGCTTCGGGGTCGGCGAGTACGTCGAGCGGTTCCGGCACCACCGGACCCACGTCGTCGGGTGCGGTGAACACCCCGCGCCGGGAGAGCTCGGCCAGCATGGTCTGCGCCATCAGGTAGGAGCGGCCGACGCATGCGGCCCGCGCGGCCTCGGGGTCGCGCCCGTTGATGGCGGACGTCTCCTCTTCGTAAAGCGGGAGGATCTCTTCGCGGCTGCCTTGATAGATCAGCCAGAACACCCGGGGCACCAGGTTCTGCGAGGCGCGGATCGTGGCGTGCAATCGCGGTCCGGCGTATTCGTCGTTGATCGTGCGCCGGTATTCGGCAGCGATGTCGCAGAAGGCCCGCGAGTCCTTCGCGGCGCGCAGCGATCGCATCAAGGCGTCGAGCTGACCCAGGATCCGTGGGGTCGGACTGGTCGCTGCGCGTGCGGAGGCGATGCCGTTGAGCAGGCCCTCGAGTTCGTGATGTTCGAGGACGGTCGCTTCGTCGAATCGCTCCACGAATGCCCCGCGGTGATAGCGGGTGGAGACAATGCCGTCGTGTTCGAGTTGCACCAACGCCTCTTGAATGGGAACGCGGCTTACGCCCAGCCCCAGCGCGATCTCATTGCGATCGACGCGGTCGCCGCTTCGCAGCTTTCCCGTCAGCAAAAGGTGCAGGATGTGCGAAACAACCAGGTCCTTTTCTTTGACCCCGTATTTCTTCGGCATTCGTTGTTGAGTCTCTTTCAAACCCGGTGCGGCCAACTAGCGCGAGAAGTTTCTCACGAGTTGGCTCGTATTTTCCGGGGTTTGACGGAGGAATCTTGCGGTGGAGGTCCTTAACGGCTATCGCGCCACCGGCACAGCGCTTCCGCGGCGTTCAGGTCGTAATCCGGACCGTCACACCCCACCGTCAACAGCGTCACACCGAGGCCGACGAGCCTTTCGGCGTTCTCGACCAGGCCGCCGCGGTCCTGCACGGCGGCGGAGCGTTCGATGCTCGCCGGGTCGCGGCCGACGTCGGCGCAGTGCCGGGCCAAGACCTCCGACTTCGCAGGGAACTCGTCGGCCGAGGTGAAGCTGTGCCACATGTCGGCGTATTCGGCCACCAGCCGCAGCGTCTTACGTTCCCCGCCGCCGCCGATCAGGATCGGGATGTCGCGGGTGGGCGGTGGATTCAGCTTGGCCAGGCGCGCCTGGATCCGGGGGAGCGCACCCGCGAGGTCGTCCAGGCGGCTGCCCGCGGTGCCGAAGTCATAACCGTATTCGTCGTAGTCCTTCTGTTTCCAGCCCGAGCCGATCCCCAGTATGAGCCGGCCGTCGCAGATGTGGTCGACGGTCCGGGCCATGTCTGCCAGCAGTTCAGGATTTCGGTAGGAGTTGCAGGTGACGAGCGCGCCGATTTGAATGCGCGACGTCTGCTCGGCCCAGGCCCCGAGCATGGTCCAACATTCGAAGTGCGCGCCGTCGGGATCGCCGTACAGGGGGAAGAAGTGGTCCCAGTTGAAGGCGATGTCGACGCCGATGTCTTCGCAGCGGCGCACGGCGTCACGGATTTGGTGGTACTGCGGCGCGTGCTGAGGTTGGAGTTGCACACCAATGCGGATGGGTGGGTCAGCAGTCATATGGCCACCGTAGGCTCACCGCGCGTCGAGCACCCCGCGCAGCAGCTCGATCAGAGCCTGCGGTTGGTCGCTTTGCACCGAGTGCCCGGAATTCTCCACGAGGTGCGAGGCCCGAAAATGCCTTGCGCGGCGGCTCAATTCGGCGGCATCGTCGTCGCTGACGAATCCCGAGTTGCCGCCGCGGATCAGGGTGATGGGTGCGGACAGCGTGTCCACGTCCTCCCATAGGCCGTCGAAGTCGGGAAACTTGCGAATGGCGTCGTAGCGCCATGTCCAATTGCCGTTTTCCAGCCGGCGCGAGTTGTGAAAGACGCCGCGGCGCAGCGCCTTCACCTCCCGATGCGGGGCCGCGGCGATCGTCAAATCCAGCATGGCCTGGAAGTTGGGGAACTCCCGTTCGCTGTGCATGAGCGCCACGGTGCCTTGCTGTTCCTTGGTCATCTCCGAGTGGCGCTGCAGCGCCGACGGGGTGACGTCGATCAGGACGAGTTCGTTCACCAGTTCGGGTGCCACGGCCGCCAGCCGTATCGCGGTCAACCCACCCAGCGACATGCCGACGACAAGATCGGCGCTGGGCGCGTGCTCGCGCATTGCGGGTAACAAGGCGTCGGCGTTCAGCTGCGGCGAGTAGTCGCCGTCCTCGCGCCATGCCGAATGGCCGTGCCCCGGCAGGTCCACGGCCAGCGCGGGTTCGTCGAGGCCGACGATGACGGTGTCCCAGGTGTGGGCGTTCTGGCCGCCGCCGTGCAGGAACACGATCCGCGGGGGAGTGCGACCCCACCGCAGGGCGCTGATTTTGTTCTCACCGGTGCCCGCCTCCACGCGTTGCACGTCCGGCAGTGGGCCGGTGACGCCGGCTTGCTCGGCATTCTCGGATAACAGCGAGAACTCGTCGAGCCCGTCGAGTTGGTCTTCGGAGATATCGGCCACGGTCTAGACACTAGCGTCGTAGCCGTCGAACTAGAGGACGTAACGACGGCGAATGCCGTGGAAGCGCTCCCACATCGCCGCGGTGCGCTCGGCGGGGCTCACCATGGTGGTGTCCGCCGGTAGGGCGGCGAGCAGTTCGTCGTGCTTGACGACCTGGGTGTTCAGCACGGCGGGCTCGCCCTCGAGCATGTGCCGGTAGGTCAGGTTGCCGCACGCAAAGCCCTGGGTGTCGAGCCAGTTGTGGACGCCCGGATCACGATGAGCCATGACGAGACGAATGTGGCCGTCGGCATCGGTCGTCGTGCGACTCGGCGTGTAGCTCACCGGCCGGTAGAGGTAATCCATGCTGTTGAAGAAGACACCCATATTGGTCAGCATCCACAACCCGTCGTGGGCGCCGAATTCGACGATCAGCGCCTCGTCGTCCGCGAGTTCCCAATACATGTTGGCGGCGGCCCGGCCGCGCCTGGCGTCGGCGTCGGTCGCGTCGACTTGCGGGAAGGCGTTGGGGCGGTTGGCGTCAACGCCGCCATAGGTGAAGGGGAACTCGGGCCAGTCGGCCATCAGGCCCGTGACGAAGTCGCCGGCCCAGCGCATCGCCTCGACCATCTCGGGCGGCGATGGCAACGGTTTCGGGGAGTCCATGTCGATTCGTTCGATGCGAAGCTGCGCCGGCACCTCGTCCCAGCGGTCGAAACCCTGACGGATGAACAGTTTTCGCGACCCGGTGGTGGTGGGCAGCCAGTTCGGCCCGCGCTCGGGCCCGCCGATGTAGAGCTCGAACTGCCCGTCATCGCCGGCCTGGAGCTGGTGACCGAGCAGGTTGGCCTCCGGTGTGTCACCGAACGGTTCGTGCAACACACCCGGGCCTGGTGAACGCGGTCCCTGCACCGTGACGTTGAAGAACCTTGCGGTGCCGAGGGTTCCGGCGAGGCGGTACGTCGACCTCCCGTCGATCCACGCCTGCTGGTAGGTGAAGTCGGCGCAGTCGCCGCCCAGCTTGCGGGTCGGGCCGCAGAAGGTGTGCAGCACCGGGTAGCGGGTGTCGCGGGTCTCGAGCGCCAGATCGAAGGCCTGACCGAGGTTTTGGGTGAGGAACCGGTAGGCGTCGACCCGATGGGTTCCCGACCCCGGGTTGGCCTGCTTGAAGGCCTGTTCGCCCGCTTGCTGCAGCCGGGCG
Source organism: Mycobacterium hainanense (assembly GCF_041890355.1). Taxonomy (NCBI): domain Bacteria; kingdom Bacillati; phylum Actinomycetota; class Actinomycetes; order Mycobacteriales; family Mycobacteriaceae; genus Mycobacterium; species Mycobacterium hainanense. The sequence continues at coordinate 71,505 of NZ_CP169059.1, forward strand.
CAGAAATCCGCCCAGGCCGCCCGCAGCGCCGCGTCGTCGGGCCCGTCGCCGAAGGCCATGCTCACGCACCGAGCCTGTCGAGCATCGCGCTGACGACATCACATGCGCGCTGGGCGGCCTCCAGGTGCCCCTCCCGGTCGATGCGGGGACCGATGAGTTCCAGGTCGAAACCGTGGCGGTAGCCGCCGGCCAGCGCTTGGGCGACGAAGCCTTCGAGCGGGATCGTGCCGTCGCCGGGCACCGCCCTGGCCGGCAGCCCCCGGTCGCCGAGCACATAGTCGCTCAACTGGATCAGCGCCGTCCGCGGCAGCGCCCGCTGCACCATCGCCTCCAAATCCCCTTCCGCCCAGCAGTGAAACACGTCGATGCACACACTGAGGTCACCCATCTCGGCCAGCGTGACGGTATCGCGCAGCGTATGGGCGAGGTGGATGTCGGCGTACAGACTGGACGCATTCTCGATGGCCAGCGCCACTCCGGCCGCCTCGGCCTGCGCCGCGCAGGGAGCGACCATCGTGCAGAATCGGTCCGCTGCCTGCGCCCACGTGAGGTCTCCACGCCCGCCGGTCAGCAAGTAGACGGTGCGGGCACCGACGGCGGCCGCGGCGTCGATCACGGTGGACAGCGCGTCGCGGGCGGCGTGCGGGTCGCTGGACAGCTTGCCGCCGGCGAACAGGTGGTATACAGCCTCCACGGCATATGCGTTGCCGTGCAACAGCATTGGGAAGGGCGGCTCCAGCAGCTGGGTGTCCAGGATGCTCAGCCGGGTCACGCCCAGCGCCGCCCAATGAGCTTCCAGCTCGGCCAGCGAGTCACCATGGAAGGTGACGTTGTGCACCGACAGGCGGTGGTGTGGGCCGGCCATGTCAGGCGCGGTTCTCGATGGCGACGCCGAATCGCTCTCGGAACGCCTGGAATTCCGCGTGCAACGCCTCGAGGTCTTCGCCGATGTCGGTCAGTAGTCGGGTGGAGTAGGTGAATTTGCCGTAGCGGTCGCCACGATTGTTGGCCAGGTAGGTGCGCATCGCCGATTCGGCATCGCCCGTGAGTTCGCGCCCGCAGAATTCGTAGTAGCGCCGAACGGTGCCGATGTGGTCGGCGACGAAGTCGGCGTAGCGCACGTGCAGGATGCGGGGATCGTCGACTAACGGATTGCTCATCGTGTTGGCGATGCTGGCGCGGGTCATCTCCAGGTGCTTCTTCGCTTCGGCGTGCAGGTCGACCGGACCGACGATGCCCTCGGCGATGTCGGCCATCATCATGGTGCGCGACGCGGCGACTTGGACTGGGTCGCGGTGCAGCCAGACCAGGTGCGCGTCGGGGTAGGTGTCGAAGAGCTCCTTGAGGCGGAAGCCGTGAAAGCCTTTCAGTACCCAATACTTTCGGGGCCGACCGTATTGCAGTTGTTGGAGCATGGCCTTGTGCAGCCGGTATTGCGCCGCCGGATCGGTGGCCAGGCCGCCGACCAGCGACTGCATCGGCACGCGCCACCAGGCGGTGGGCGTCATCACCCGAAAGTCGAACGCCCAGGTGCGCTCGTCCTCGGGCAGGCCGTCACCCAGCATGTCGTTGTACGGGTGGCTGTGCAGCCACTTGGGCATCTTGGCGTTGATCTCGCGCCAGTCCGCGTCGGCCCGCGCCCTGCGCCCGTCGTCGGGGCCGGCCAGGCCCGGCGGCGGTGAGGGATACATCACCTCCCAGAAGCGCAGCGCCCGAGCGCGCGGGTCGACGGACATCAGGGCGTGCATGAGCGTTGTGCCCGAACGGGGTTCGCCCGTGACGAACATCGGCCCGTCGATCGCCTCCTCGGCGATCGGGTAGCGATTGCGGTCTTCGATGAATTCCAGTCGTGACGTCAGCAGCCACCGACACACCTGCGCCGCCTGCCGGTTTCCCTCGGGGTCCATGCCCAGGCCGTTGAGATGGTCGACCGCGACGGTGAAGCGTTGCGGCAAGGTGGGATCCCCGTAGTCGCGCAGTCCGGTCTCGGCCTCCGCGTCGGCGAGGAGCCGGGCGGCATCCAGGGGCGCCGTCACGACCGCTCCCCGCACAGCCGCATCAGTTCGTCTTCGGCGGAGCGCACGTTGGCGGCCGAAGCCTCGGCGTAGCTCAGGCCGGCCATTGCGCCGTAGTCCAGGATCTTGGGTACGCGCAATCCTGCGTCGACGTATGTCTTGACGATCTTGGCCACCTCCGTCGGCGTCCCGTGCGGGACGGCGGCCAGCACCATCTCCGGCCGCGCCCTATCGAGGAAGTCCAGGATCCGGTCGCGGGTGAGCACCGCCGGGTCGATGTCTTGGAATCCGCGCCAGCGATCGCCCATCGGGTGCTCAAATCCCAAGCCGTGCAACGTTTCCGCCGAGACCTGCAGCAGGAACGCCTTGACCAGCGGTGCTTGCACAATCTCGGCGAGGGCGTCCTCGTCCTCGCCGATGAGACACACCTGGATGAAGCACGGTGTGATCGCCTGCGGATCGCGGCCGGCGCGTCCGGCGGATGCCCTTACCGCTGTGAGCATTTCGGCGTAGTGTTCCGGCGTCCAGGCGCCGGCGGGCCACCATCCGTCCGCGTGCCGGCCGGCGATGTCCAGCATCCGCGGGCCGCTGGCGCCGATCCAGATCTGCGGGGGCCGGCCCGCGTAGGGGTCGGTGTCCAGCCGGGCATGGTGCAGCGAATAGAACCGCCCGTCGAAATCGACGGGGCCGTCGCTTTCCCAGAGCAGTCGGATCACCGTGAGGGCTTCCTCGAAGCGGCTTACGGGTCGGGAGAAGTCGAAACCGTAGGGCAGGGTGTTCTCGCTCTCGCCGCTGCCCAGGCCCAGGATGAAACGTCCCTTGGCGAGGTGGTCGATCGTTAACGCCGTCTGGGCCAGCATGCTGGGATGGCGGCGCACCGTGTCGACGACGGCGCTCACGAGCGGGACGTTCTCCGTCAGGACGGCGGCCGCGGCCGCCACCGCCAGCCCGTCCAGGTGGCGGTGTGGCGACGGGGAGGCGGTGGCCAGGTCGGTGAACTCGGGGGTCCAGATGGAGTCTGGCCAGAAGCTGACCATGTGGTCGGGCAGCCAGATCGAGTGGTACCGGCCGCTGTCCAGCTCCTCCAGGCGGGTCAGGTCCAGCGGGAGGGTCGTGCGCAGGAATGCGGCGGGTTGTACGGGCATCGAAAGATGATGCTAAGCACTCGCACAGCGCCGTGGGGACGAAATGGCTCCAGCGGTCGCGGCGCCGTGCGTCACGCCAGCGTGGCTGCGGTCACCGAGCGTCACGCTGGCGTGACGCAGAGACCCTTGAGAACGAAAGTGCGGTGAGGTCACCGAAGCGACCTCACCGCACCATCGGTGGAGAAGGGTTCAGCCCTCGATGATGAACTCTTCGAGCTGCGCGCGCGCGACATCGTCGGGCAGCTGCTGCGGCGGGCTCTTCATGAGGTACGCCGACGCCGGAACAACGGGTCCGCCGATGCCGCGATCCTTGGCGATCTTGGCGGCGCGAACCGCGTCGATGATGACGCCGGCCGAGTTCGGCGAGTCCCACACCTCGAGCTTGTATTCCAGGTTCAGCGGCACGTCGCCGAACGCGCGGCCCTCGAGGCGGACGTAGGCCCACTTGCGGTCGTCGAGCCAGCCAACGTGGTCGGACGGGCCGATGTGGACGTCCTTGGTCTTGAACTCGCGCTGCACGTTCGACGTGACGGCCTGAGTCTTGGAGATCTTCTTGGACTCCAGCCGCTCGCGCTCGAGCATGTTGAGGAAGTCCATGTTGCCGCCGACGTTGAGCTGCATGGTGCGATCCAGCTGCACCCCGCGGTCCTCGAACAGCTTGGCCATCACCCGGTGCGTGATGGTGGCGCCGACCTGGCTCTTGATGTCGTCGCCGACGATCGGCACGCCCGCGTCGGCGAACTTCTTGGCCCACATGGGGTCCGAGGCGATGAATACCGGCAGCGCGTTGACGAACGCCACACCGGCGTCGATGGCGCACTGGGCGTAGAACTTGTCGGCCTCTTCCGAGCCCACGGGCAGGTAGGACACCAGCACGTCGACCTCGGCGTCCTTGAGCGCCTTGACCACGTCGACCGGCTCTACGTCCGACAGCTCGATGGTGTCCGCGTAGTACTTGCCGATGCCGTCCAGCGTCGGGCCGCGTTGCACCACGACGTTGGTGGGCGGCACGTCGGCGATCTTGATCGTGTTGTTCTCCGAAGCGAAGATCGCGTCGGAGAGGTCGAAGCCGACCTTCTTGGCGTCCACGTCGAAGGCGGCGACGAACTTGACGTCGCGCACGTGGTACTGGCCGAACTTGACGTGCATCAGACCGGGCACGGTGCTGTTCTCGTCGGCGTTCTGGTAGTACTCGACGCCCTGTACCAGCGAAGACGCGCAGTTACCGACGCCGACAATGGCGACTCGTACCTCCGTCGACGCGATCGGCGCGTTCTGGTCACTCATAAGGGCGTTCTCCTAACTCCATAACTCTGTGTCGCGGCTGATGAATTTTCGTGCTGGGGTTTTACGTCTGCTCGGAGAGACCGGGCATCGCCCGCTCCGCAGCAATGAGCTCGTTGAGCCACTTCACTTCCCGCTCGCTGGACTCGAGCCCCAGCTGGTGAAGCTGACGGGTGTAACGATCGAACGAGCTGCTGGCCCGCGCTACGGCTTCACGCAGGCCTTCGCGCCGCTCCTCAACCTGACGGCGGCGACCTTCCAGAATGCGCATGCGCGCCTCCGCCGGAGTCCGGTTGAAGAACGCCAGGTGCACCCCGAAGCCGTCGTCGGTGTAGTTGTGCGGACCGGTGTCGGCCACCAGCTCACCGAAGCGCCGACGGCCCTCGTCGGTTAGCTGGTAGACGCGCCGCGCCCGCCGGACCGGCGTGCCGGCCGGGGCGGCGTCTTCGGCGATCAGCCCTTCGGCCTGCATCCGCCGGAGGGCGGGGTACAGGGAACCGTACGAGAACGCACGGAACGCGCCGAGGAGACCGGTCAGCCTTTTGCGCAACTCGTACCCATGCATCGGTGATTCGATCAGCAGGCCCAGGATGGCGAGTTCAAGCACGAATCACCTCCTTTGCACGGCTGGTTACGACGGCTCGACGCCTCGCGTCATCGTATCGTCTCGATATATTCGCCACAACACCACCGGATGTTCGTCAGCTATTAGTCCGGGTGCGCGGAATCGAATCGCGCCGGGCGCCGGCCGGCCCGGCCGTGGTCAAGACGGCAGGCTCAGTTGCTTCACGGTGCCGTCACCTGCGAAGACGATGTAGCCACCACCGTAGTCGCTGGAGACATACAGCGACAACGACAGGGCGCCGGGCGTGGTCGGGTCGCTCGCCGGCTCGATGTTGAGGTATTCGGTCTTGACGTCCGACGGCTTCATGTGGAGGGTCTGCGGGGCGCCGCGCATGATGCCCACCGTCGCGGTGACGTCGAACTTGCTCAGGTCCACCGGAAAGGGCCCGTCCGCGGAACTCTTGGCGGAGCTGGTCGGGTCGCCCCAGCCGCCGCGGTAGGTGTAGGCCAGCACCCGGCGATCGTCGGAGGGATCCGGGCGGTCGAGCACCGCGTACGTCGGGTAGATCACCAAGCGGTAGCCCATCGCGTCGCCGAACCGCTTGCGTGTTTGCTCGACCAGGCCCGTGAGCCCGCCGACCGAATGCAGTTGGGTGGGCGGGGTCAGCACAACCGGGGCCACTCCGTCGGGCTTGGCCCCGGGGTCCGTGGTGAAGTCCAGCGGCGACTTGGTGTTGCCGTACATGCCCCATCCGATGCCGATCCCGAGCAACACCGACACCACGAACGCGGCCGCGAGAACCCCCCAGCCCCCGAGTCGCGGCGGCACCGGCCGGCGGTTGACGGCGGTCGTCGGCAGGGCGCTGCTGTCGGTCTGCAGGTCGCTTACCAGATCCTGCAGGTCGCCGAGCGTGACGGCCTTGGTGGCCGCGCTCACCCGTTCCCGATGCTCTTCCATGGAGAGTTCGCCGTCGTTGAGGGCGTTGTCGAGGATCTTGCAGGCGTCCTGCCGATTGACGTCTTTGGCGCGAGTGCTCGCCGCTGCGCCACCGCCAAGCGATGTCCCGAGCCATTTCGCCACGGGGATGATCGTAGAGTCCCACCCCAGTTCGGCACGGGAACGACCGAACGATCACCGGGCTGAGGCCGCCACAGTTTGGTTGCGTATCGGCCGTCCGGATGGAGACGTACTCTGGTGGGCGTGCGACTGCAGCGACAAGTGGTGGACTACGCGCTCCGGCGGCGAGCACTGCTGGCCGAAGTGTATTCGGGCCGCACCGGCGTGTCCGAGGTGTGTGACGCGAACCCTTATCTGCTGCGCGCCGCTAAGTTTCACGGGAAACCGAGCCAGGTCATGTGCCCGATCTGCCGTAAGGAACAGCTGACGCTGGTGTCGTGGGTGTTCGGCGAACACCTGGGTCCGGTGTCGGGGTCGGCCCGCACGGCCGAGGAGTTGGTCCTGCTGGCGACTCGCTTCGAGGAGTTCGCTGTCCACGTGGTGGAGGTGTGCCGGACCTGCAGTTGGAATCATCTGGTCAAGTCGTACGTACTCGGCGCGGCGCGCCCACCAAAGGGCACCCGGACCACGCGGACGGCGCGAAACGGCGCGCGCACGGCCATTGAGTAACGACGGACGCCACGACCAGTCGTCCAACAACGCGGATGGGCCGGCGACTGAACGCGTGGGCAAACATGGAAACGGCGAGCGCGCGCGTGGCGCGCCGCCGGCGCACGGTCAACGGCGTGGGGTTCCCCCCGACGACCGGATGACCACGATCCTGCCGCCGGTCATCGACGACCGGTCGCCCCGACGGCCCGATCCCAGCATCGAAGAAGTCAAAGCCGCGCTGGAGGGTCCGCCGTCCACGCCGTTGCAGCGGGATGCGCTCGAGGAGGTCAAGGCGGCGCTGGAAAGCCGGACGCCGCCGCGACGCGAGCGGCAGAGGCGGGAGCGGCCGAGCGCGGGAGGGCCACCGGAGGGGCCACCGCCGCCATCCGGCCCGCGGCGACCCGGGGGCCCCGACGGGTTCGGACGCCGGCCGCGCGGTGACGTCCACTGGACGCAACAGATCAATTGGCTGTGGGTGCGGCGAGCGGCCTACCTGTCGGCGGCGGTGCTGGTGCTGCTGCCGATCGTCACGTTCGCGATGGCGTACTTCATCGTCGACATCCCCAAGCCGGGCGACCTGCGCACCAACCAGGTCTCCACCATCCTGGCCAGCGACGGATCCGAGATCGCCAAGATCATTCCGCCCGAAGGCAATCGGGTCGACGTCAACATCAGCCAGGTGCCGGTGCACGTGCGGCAGGCGGTGATCGCCGCCGAGGATCGCAATTTCTATTCGAACCCGGGTTTCGACTTCACCGGTTTCGCCCGGGCGGTGAACAACAACCTCTTCGGCAACGGCGACCTGCAGGGCGGGTCGACGATCACCCAGCAATACGTGAAGAACGCGCTGGTGGGTTCGGCCCAGCACGGCCTCAGCGGTCTGATGCGTAAGGCCAAGGAACTCGTGATCGCCACCAAGATGTCGGGGGAGTGGTCGAAAGACGATGTGCTGCAGGCCTACCTGAACATCATCTACTTCGGCCGCGGCGCCTACGGCATCTCCGCCGCCGCCAAGGCTTACTTCAACAAGCCCGTCGAGCAGCTCACCGTCTCGGAGGGGGCGCTGCTGGCCGCACTGATCCGGCGGCCGTCGTCACTGGATCCGGCCGTCGACCCGCAGGGCGCCCGGGCGCGGTGGAACTGGGTCCTGGACGGCATGGTGGAGACCAAGGCGCTGTCGCCCAGTGACCGCGCGGCGCAGGAGTTTCCGCAGACGGTGCCGCCGGACCAGGCGCGCGCGGAGAACCAGACGACCGGGCCCAACGGCCTGATCGAGCGTCAGGTGACCAAAGAGTTGATGGAGCTGTTCAACATCGACGAGCGGACCCTGAACACCCAGGGCCTGCAGGTCACCACCACCATCGACCCGAAAGCCCAGCAGGCCGCGGAAAAGGCGGTGTCGAAATACCTTGACGGGCAAGACCCCGACATGCGGTCGGCCGTGGTGTCGATCGACCCGCACGACGGGGCGATACGCGCCTATTACGGCGGCACGGACGCCCAGGGTTTCGACTTCGCGCAGGCCGGGCTGCAAACCGGTTCGTCATTCAAGGTTTTCGCGCTCGTCGCCGCGCTCGAGCAGGGGATCGGGCTGGGCTACCAAGTCGACAGCTCGCCGCTGACGGTCGACGGCATCAAGATCACCAACGTCGACGGTGAGGGCTGCGGCACGTGCAACATCGCCCAGGCCCTCAAGCAATCGCTGAACACCTCCTACTACCGGCTGATGCTCAAGCTCAAGGGCGGCCCGCAGGCCGTTGCGGACGCCGCGCACCAGGCCGGCGTCGCCGCCAGCTTCCCGGGTGTGGATCACACGCTCTCCGAGGACGGCAAGGGCGGCCCGCCCAACAACGGAGTTGTCTTGGGGCAGTACCAGACTCGGGTGATCGACATGGCCTCGGCGTACGCCACGCTGGCGGCCTCGGGTGTCTACCACCGGCCGCACTTCGTGCAGAAGGTCGTCAGCTCCGACGGGCAGGTGCTCTTCGACGCGAGCAAGTCCGACAACAATGGCGAGCAGCGGATCCCCAAGGCCGTCGCCGACAACGTCACCGCGGCCATGGAGCCGATCGCCAGCTACTCGCGGGGTCATGCCCTGGCCGGCGGCAGGCCGTCGGCGGCCAAGACGGGAACCACGCAGCTCGGTGACACCACCGCCGACAAGGACGCCTGGATGGTCGGATACACGCCGTCGCTCTCGACGGCCGTGTGGGTCGGCACCGCGAAGGGCGACGTGCCCCTTGTAACCGCCTCGGGCGCACCGGTTTATGGTTCGGGGCTGCCTTCGGACATCTGGAAGTCCACGATGGACGGGGCGTTGAAGGGCACGTCGAACGAGTCGTTCCCCAAGCCGACCGAGATCGGCGGTTATGCGGGTGTTCCGGCGCCGCCGCCTCCGCCGCCGGCGCCGTCGGTGACCGTAATCCAGCCCACCATCGAGGTGGCGCCGGGCATCACGATCCCGGTCGGCCCGCCCACCACGGTCACGAACGCGCCGCCGGGCCCGGGCGGTGGCGGCCCAGGCGGGCCGGGCGGGCCCGAGCCGGGTGTCCCGCCGGGCGGTCCCCAAGCTCCCGGGCCGCAACCGCCGCCGTGACCGACGCCCAGCAGCGCAGCGCCACCATCTCTCCGGCGCGCTTGGCCGGCGACCTGCGCAGCGTCGACAACCGCGATTGCCCCAGCCGCACCGACTCGCTGGGCGCCGCACTGGCCGAAGTCGTCGGGGGGCCGGTGGGCGCGCATGCGCTGATCGGCCGGACGCGGGTGATGACGCCGCTGCGGGTGATGTTCTTGATCGGGCTGGTGTTCATGGCGCTCGGCTGGTCGACGAAGGCGGCGTGCCTGCAGAGCACCGGAACCGGGACGGGCGATCAGCGGGTCGCCAACTGGGAGAACCAACGCGCCTACTACGAGCTGTGTTACTCCGATACCGTGCCGCTCTACGGGGCGGAGTTGTTGAGCCAGGGCAAGTTTCCGTACAAGTCCAGCTGGATCGAGACCGACGGCAGCGGCACCCCGCAGACCCGCTACGACGGCCGGCCCGCCGTGCGCTACATGGAGTATCCGGTACTGACCGGGATGTATCAGTACGTGTCGATGGCGCTGGCGAAGACCTACACCGCGGTGAGCAAGCTGGCCCCGCTCCCAGTGGTGGCCGAGGTGGTGATGTTCTTCAACTTCGCGGCGTTCGGGTTGGCGCTGGCGTGGCTGGCCACCGTCTGGGCGACCGCTGGCCTGGCGGGCCGCCGAATATGGGATGCGGCTCTGGTGGCCGCGTCGCCGCTGTTGATCTTCCAGATCTTCACCAATTTCGACGCGCTGGCGACGGGATTGGCCATGGCCGGGCTGCTGGCATGGGCCCGGCGTAAGCCGGTGCTGGCGGGCGTGCTGATCGGGTTGGGCGCCGCGGCCAAGCTGTATCCGCTGCTGTTCCTCGGCCCGATGGTGGTCCTGGCGCTTCGAACCGGACGCTTCCGCGCGGTGGCGCGCACGGCGGTGACGGCGGCAATGACGTGGTTGCTGGTGAATCTCCCCATCCTCGCGCTGTTTCCCCGCGGGTGGTCGGAATTCTTCCGGCTCAACGCCCGCCGCGGTGACGACATGGATTCGCTGTACAACGTCGTCAAATCGTTTACCGGCTGGCATGGATTCGACCCCAAGCTCGGGCTGTGGCAGCCGCCCTCGGTGCTGAACGCGGTCGTCACGGTGCTGTTCGTAATCGGTTGCGCCACAATCGCATACGTGGCTCTCACTGCGCCTCAGCGGCCCCGGCTGGCGCAGCTGCTGTTCTTGGTGGTGGCGGTGTTCCTGTTGACCAATAAGGTGTGGAGCCCCCAGTTCTCGCTGTGGTTGGTGCCGCTGGCGGTGCTGGCCTTGCCGCACCGCCGGGTCCTGCTGGCGTGGATGACTATCGACGCGGTGGTGTGGGTGCCGCGGATGTACTACTTATATGGCAATCCGAACCGCTCGCTGCCCGAGCAGTTCTTCACCACGACGGTGCTGTTGCGTGATATCGCCGTCTTCGTGCTGTGCGCATTGGTGATTCGCCAGATCTACCGGCCCGGCGAGGACTTGGTGCGCTGGGGCGGCCGGGTGGACGACCCGTCGGGTGGTCCCTTCGACCGCGCCCCCGACGCCCCGCCTCGATGGCTGCCGGACTGGCTGCGGCCGGCCGGCCTGCGGCGCGCGCCGGCACCGGACCCCGAGGCCGAATCGGCGGTGCCGGCCGGGGTGGCGCCATGACTCGCGCCGACGACGATGATGCCGGCGTAGCCGGGATCGAAGGAGTGGCGCCCTGACTCTCGTCGCAATCCCGTTGTTCCCCCGGGTGACCGCGCTCGACGCGGTCGGCCCCTACGAGGTGTTGCAACGCGTCCCGTCGGTCGATGTGGTGTTCATCGGTCACCGCCGGGGCGAGGTGCGGACCGAGAACGGGATGCTCGGCCTCTGCTGCGATGCGCGGTTCGACGAGGTCGCCTCGCCGGATGTGGTGTTGGTTCCCGGCGGGATCGGCACCCGGTGGCTGATTCACGACGAGACCATTCGGGCCTGGCTGCAAGCGGTACACCCGAGCACCACGTTCACCACGTCGGTGTGCACCGGTGCGCTGCTGTTGGCCGCGGCGGGACTGCTCGACGGGCTCACCGCTACGACGCACTGGCGGGCCGGCGACCTGCTCGACGAGCTGGGCGCCCACTACGTCCCGGACCGCGTCGTCGAGCACCTTCCGCAGCGGATCATCACCGCCGCCGGGGTGTCCAGCGGCATCGACATGGCCCTGAGGCTCGTCGAGCTCCTGGTCGATCGGCGGGCCGCGCAGGCCGCACAGCTGCTCATCGAATACGACCCGCAGCCGCCCTTCGACGCGGGCTCGCTCGCCAAGGCCGATCAGGCGACAGTCGCGCGGGCCACCGAGTATTTGGACGCCCGGCAGTAATCGGATTGCTCGGCGTCCGGACCGGCAGCGATTTTGGAGGCCAGCCCGCCCATCCGGTAGCCTGGTGCGGTTGCCGACGCAGGCGACCCTCCTGCCACGGAACGACCGTGGCCGTCCAGACCAGAGGAGGTGGTGAGGTTTCCATGCGTCCATACGAAATCATGGTCATTCTTGACCCCACGCTCGACGAGCGCACTGTTGCTCCGTCCCTGGAGACGTTCCTGAACGTCGTCCGTAAAGACGGCGGAACCGTCGATAAGGTTGACATCTGGGGCCGGCGCCGGCTGGCCTACGAGATCGCCAAGCACGCCGAAGGCATCTATGTCGTGGTCGACCTGAAGGCGGAGCCGGCGACGGTCTCCGAGCTCGACCGCCAGCTGAGCCTCAATGAGTCGGTATTGCGCACCAAGGTGATGCGCACCGACAAGCACTAACACCCGTGGCTGAGTCCGGGGCCCACCGTCAGTGGACCTGCGTAGGCTCAGCGGGGATACGTGCCATCCACCGTCTAAAAAGCGAGTAGCAGGGCGGACCTAGGAGGAAATTGTGGCTGGTGACACCACCATCACCGTCGTCGGAAATTTGACCGCCGACCCCGAACTGCGGTTCACCCCGTCCGGTGCCGCCGTCGCGAATTTCACCGTGGCGTCGACACCGCGGATCTATGACCGCCAGAGCGGGGAATGGAAAGACGGCGAGGCCCTCTTCCTGCGCTGCAACATCTGGCGGGAAGCCGCCGAGAACGTCGCCGAGAGCCTCACCCGGGGCGCCCGCGTGATCGTCACCGGCCGGCTCAAGCAGCGGTCCTTCGAGACGCGCGAAGGCGAGAAGCGCACCGTCGTCGAGGTCGAGGTCGACGAGATCGGGCCCTCGCTGCGCTACGCCACCGCCAAGGTGAACAAGGCCAGTCGCAGCGGCGGCGGCGGTGGCGGCTTCGGCGGCGGGGGCGGATCCCGGCAGGGGTCGGCGCCACCGGCGAGCAGCGCACCGGCCGACGACCCGTGGGGCAGCGCCCCGGCGTCCGGGTCCTTCGGTGGCGGCGACGACGAACCGCCGTTCTAAAAAACTTCAACACCTAAGAAACAGAAAGAAAGACAGTCATGGCGAAGTCCAACAAGCGACGTCCGGCTCCGGAAAAGCCGGTCAAGACGCGGAAGTGTGTCTTCTGCGCCAAGAAGGGCCAATCAATCGATTATAAGGACACCGCGCTGCTGCGCACCTACATCAGTGAGCGCGGCAAGATCCGGGCGCGTCGGGTCACCGGCAACTGTGTGCAGCACCAGCGTGACATCGCCATCGCGGTGAAGAATGCCCGCGAGGTGGCTCTGCTGCCCTTCACCTCCTCGGCGCGATAACCGCCGAAGCTCGAGCGAAAGTTACGAACAACGATGAAGCTGATATTGACGGCTGACGTCGACCACCTCGGTACGGTCGGCGACACGGTCGAGGTCAAGGACGGCTACGGCCGCAACTTCCTGCTCCCGCGCGGCCTGGCGATCGTCGCGTCGCGCGGTGCGCAGAAGCAGGCCGATGAGATCCGTCGGTCCCGCGAGAGCAAGGCGGTGCGCGACCTCGGGCACGCCAACGAACTCAAGACGGCGATCGAGGCGCTGGGCCCGGTTCAGCTGCCGGTGCGCACCGCGGCCGATTCCGGAAAGCTGTTCGGCTCGGTGACATCCGGGGACGTGGTCGCGGCCATCAAGAAGGCCGGTGGCCCCAACCTGGACAAACGAATCGTTCGGCTGCCCAAGTCGCACATCAAGGCCGTGGGCACCCACCCGGTGTCCGTACATCTGCACCCCGAGGTCGACGTCGAGGTCGCTCTCGAGGTTGTCGCTGAGAGCTAATTCGGCAACCTTTGCCCGTACCTGGCGGCGGCCACCTTCGGCCGCCGCCAGGGTCATTTGTGCAGCCGACTCAGTCCGCGGCAATACGCGCGGTCGTCGCGGACGCGCGCACTAGCGAACGATTGCTGCGGTGTACGCCGCGGGTCCTCTTTACCCTGCCGTAACGCTGCCAAAATGTGGCTGAAAGCCAACACGCCCGGCGCAGTAACCTGCGGCGACACGCCGTAGAGATTCTTGTCCACACAAAAATCGTCGCGTTACATGGCTCTTATCAGCAGCGATGCCATAGCCCCTTGAATTCATACACAGGTTCTCCACACCCCACTCAACACAGGTGTCGACGGATATGCACACACGATGCACAGGTTCATGAACAGCGGCCCTTTCACCTATTAGCCAGCAACGTCTAACGTCGTCCCGACGCGAGGCGTGCGAGTGCTGTGGGACGAAAGTGTCGGCTCCTTGACTTACGCTGAAGAAACCGGTTTTCGAATGTACGTTCGGGCGCGTGGCAGGGGAGGAGGGGTCCATGGCGGTAGTCGATGACTTGTCGGCGGGCATGGATTCATCGGCGCCCAGCGAGGACTTCGGCCGCCAGCCACCGCAGGACCTGGCCGCGGAGCAGGCGGTTCTCGGCGGCATGCTGCTGAGCAAGGACGCCATCGCCGACGTGCTGGAGAGGCTGCGGCCCGGCGACTTCTACCGCCCCGCGCATCAGAACGTCTACGACGCGATCCTGGACTTGTATGGGCGCGGTGAGCCGGCCGACGCCGTGACGGTGGCAGCGGAGCTGGACCGCCGCGGGATGCTGCGCCGGATCGGCGGCGCCCCCTATCTGCACACGCTGATCTCGACCGTGCCCACGGCCGCCAATGCGGGCTACTACGCGACCATCGTCGCGGAGAAGGCGCTGCTGCGCCGGTTGGTGGAGGCGGGCACGCGGGTCGTGCAGTACGGCTACGCGGGGGCCGAGGGCGCCGACGTGGCCGAGGTGGTGGATCGGGCGCAGGCGGAGATCTACGAGGTTGCCGACCGGCGGACGACGGAGGATTTCGTTCCGCTGGAAGATCTGCTGCAGCCGACGATGGACGAGATCGACGCCATCGCTTCCAACGGCGGCGTGGCGCGCGGCGTGCCGACCGGCTTCACCGAACTCGACGAGGTGACCAACGGCCTGCACGCCGGGCAGATGATCATCGTGGCGGCCAGGCCTGGAGTCGGGAAATCGACGCTTGGGCTGGATTTTCTGCGGTCCTGCTCGATCAAGCACCGGCTGGCCAGCGTCATCTTCTCACTGGAGATGAGCAAGTCCGAGATCGTCATGCGACTGCTCTCCGCGGAGGCGAAGATCAAACTCGCCGACATGCGTTCCGGGCGCATGAGCGACGACGACTGGACGCGGCTGGCGCGGCGGATGAGCGAAATCAGTGAGGCGCCACTGTATATCGACGACTCGCCGAACCTGACGATGATGGAGATCCGCGCCAAGGCGCGCCGGCTCAAGCAAAAGGCCGACCTGCGTCTGGTCGTGGTCGACTATCTGCAGCTGATGTCGTCGGGAAAGAAGGTCGAGTCGCGGCAGTTGGAGGTTTCTGAATTCTCGCGCCAACTCAAACTTTTGGCCAAGGAACTCGAGGTGCCCGTGGTGGCGATCAGCCAGCTCAACCGTGGTCCTGAGCAGCGCACCGACAAGAAGCCGATGTTGTCAGACCTTCGCGAGTCGGGATCACTGGAGCAGGATGCCGACATGGTCATCCTGCTGAACCGGCCGGACGCGTTCGAGCGGGACGATCCGCGCGGGGGAGAGGCGGATTTCATTCTCGCCAAGCACCGTAACGGCCCGACCAAGACCGTTACCGTGGCGCACCAGCTGCACTTGTCGCGGTTCGCCAACATGGCGCGGTGATTGTAGGTTCTTGTGGCTTCTCGAATTTGATGCCCATCTCTCAAGTGAACTGTCCAGAAGATGTCCAAATGGACTTAAAAGTGAGAATCGGTGAAGCGGCGGTTCCTTCCGAGAGCGCAGCACCAGTTCGCGGCGTCGAAGGCTCGCGACACGTGCGAGACAAGAGATGTACCCACGAACTGGGAGAACGTGCTGCGGAATGGCGCCGGGCTGCTGTCTCGCTTCTCTACAAATGAGACGCTGAGCAGCGAGACATTCAGCTGTGTTGGAGAACCTGTCGCACCTTGGCGTCGTCCTCGGTGTCGGGCGGGGCGGTGAGGATGACTATTTTGTGCTCGGCGTCGCCGGTGGTGAGGATGTCGCAGTCGACGGAGATCTCGCCGGCTGCGGGGTGATCGATGATCTTGTGGTCCTCGACGTGTACGCCCACGATGCCTGATTCCCACAGAGCGGCGAAGCGTGGATTGCCCGCGGTGAGATGTCGGATCAGACTGGTCAATCGCGAACTGTGGGGGAAGCGTCCGGTGGCGCGCCGCAGATCGGACACGACGGCGATCTCGAGTGCTTCACGACCGGGCGTGCTGGCGGACCGGCACAGGCCTGGTCGGCTGCCATTGGTGGGAAAGGTGTCGCGGGCGAAGTTGCGCAATGGGGGCGGAGTCTCGGCCGGATCACCGACCAACGATGACCAGCTGTGGTTCCACCAAATCATCTGCCAGTCGGCGGCAAACACCCCGACCGCCACCTCGCTGAGTCGGCTCAGTACGCGCTTTACGCCGTTGGGTATCTCATCGGAGACTTCCTCGGGCCCCGGCGGGATGAGGTGGGCCAGTCGGTAGAGGTGGTCGCGTTCGGGTCCGTTGAGCTGCAACGCCCGTCCCAACGCGGCTACCACGGCTGGTGACGGGTGATCGGCGCGGCCCTGTTCGAGCCGGACGAGGTAGTCCACGGAGATGCCGGTCAGGCTGGCCAGTTCCTCGCGTCGCAGGCCCAACGCTCGGCGGGCACCGTCAGGGCTCAATCCCACCGCCGTGGGATCGAGGCGATCGCGCCATGCGCGCACGGTAGCGCCGAGTCCCAAATCGTTGCGCACCATCCCGCCATTGTGACGGGGAGCCACCCCCGACCGGGTGGTACTGCCGTTCCTACGGTCGATCCGGTCTCTGGTCAACGGCCTCGTTGGGGGGCAACGTTTCCTTCCGACGACACCGTCACTGACGATCACGACTCACCAAAAAGGGTAGGCACTGCCGTGACATTCACCCCCGACGAGGTCGCTTACATCAACTCCCAACACCTCGCGCGCATTGCCACCGTTTCCGGTGATGGGCAACCTGACGTCACCGCCGTGGTGTTCGACTTCGACGGCTTTAAATTCCACATTGGTGGGTTCAACCCGACCAACACCCGCCGGGCGCGCAATGTGCGCGACGGTAACGACAAGGTCGCCTTGATAATCGACGACCTCAAGACCGTCCAGCCGTGGACACCGCGGTACATCCGCATCTACGGCACCGCCGAACTCGTCGACCGTGATGGTCAGCAGATCCTCCAGATCACGCCCACGACCTCTTGGAGCATGAACCTGGCTGGTGAATGGTCCCCCGGCGGCACCGCTGGTCACCCCACCACCCATAAAACCGAGCACTAGGCAACTGCTGACCGTTCAACTCCTCGGGTGTTCTCACAACGTCTTCGATGAAAGGTAGATCGTCAGGTGAACAACGGAATCGCCCGTCCATCCGGACCGGTACTCGTCGTCGGCGCCACCGGACGGCTGGGCGGTCACGTGGTCACCAATCTTCTGGCACGCGGCAAGGAAGTGCGTGCCCTGGTGCGCCCCGGCAAGGACGTCACGAACCTGCAGCGGCGCGGAGTGCAGATCGCTCGCGGTGACATGCTCGATCCCGCATCGTTGCGCACGGCCATGGCCGACGTCAGCGCCGTGGTGTCCACTGCTGCGGGGTTTCCGCAGAGCGGCCGCAGCGCCCGGCGCATCGATGGCGAAGGCAACATCAACCTCGTCGACGCAGCCCGTGAGGTCGGGGTGCCGAAGTTCGTGCTCACCAGCATTCTGTCGTGCGACCGCACCCCCGGGGTCCCGCACTTCTGGGCCAAGAAACTCGCTGAAGACCGATTGGAGGAACTGGGTGTCCCGTTCGTGGCGCTGCGACCGGGTGCTCTCGTCGACAGTGTGATGACCAACGGCGGCAACGCCTTTGAATCCGGTCGCATCATGTGGCTGGGTAAGACTCATGTGCCGCTGACCTTCGTGCTGACCACCGACCTGGCGATCTACCTCGCCGAAGCTGTCGACGCCGACACGGCCGACGCCGAGCGCGTCGACATTGGCTGGGATCGGCCTGTTGACATAACAGAGATTGCGACGCTCCTCAGCAGCGCCATGACTAGGTCGATGCGCGTCATGGCCATTCCGTCACCCATCACCCGCGTCGCCGGCCGGCTCCTGGGCCCGTTCTCACCGACCATTGAGGACATGGCGGCAATGTTCGCCTGGATGGACACCGGTAACTACGTGGCCGATACCACCCGCCAACACGACCTGTTCGGCGAACCGCCCACCGCCGAAGACGCCATCCAACGTTTGGCCAGCGACAGCAGTTAATTCCAGCCGACCAAACACCCTGGGCCATATGCGCCTGAACCGACAACGGCGTCATCAGAGCGGCCTACTAAGTCCCACCCAAGTCAGGATGAACGCGATGGCATCGGACTCAACACCCCAACCGCAATCCCCAGGGCAAGAGCATTCCTCGCCACCAACACAGGACTACTGGGTTGCGGTGTGCACCCCGGAGCACACCGCCAGCGACGACGACATTGCCGAGATGCTGCCCACCCACCTGCAATGGGTTCGATCCGTGGAGGACAGTAATCAACTCTTCCTGGCCGGGCCTCTGCTGAGTGGCCCCGGAGTACGACGCGGCTCGGGAATCATGATCTTCCGCGCCGACGACGAATCCGCGGCCCTCGACATCGCCAACCAAGACCCCTTCAAGACGTCCGGGCTCCGCACCTTCGTGCTCTATCACTGGCAACCCAACGAAGGCAGCCTTTCCCTACGCCTCACGCTGAGCAACCACCGCTACGACTGGCGCTGACAACCACCGCCTTCGTGCATTTCAACTGCGCCGAAGTGTCGTGGTTCCATCACTGTGAACGCGTTCGCAATCATTTTCGGCGACCGATTCCCGGCAGCCGAAACTTACTAATGGAAACCGCCGGAAACACCGATAACGAGACGGTCCCCCTTCGCGATCGCGCCGGCGTCCAGGGAGCGTTTGGTCGCAGATTTGCTTCATGGTGGTGTCGGAGAGCGCCTGCTTGCCGGTGAACCGTTGCCCAGCGTCCGCCGCGCCACTGAGCGACTCCGCGCGATCTCGTCGGGGCATTGTTTGTAGCCGTCAGCGTAAGGAATACCTAGGCAGCTGTGCGGGAATCGCGTCGCACGTCGACTCCAGCTGCGGCTGGGCCGCCGATTTCGAGGCGTTCCCGCGGTCGGTTACCCGCGGTACTTGATGAGTTCGTCGGGCCGCCCCCTGCCATCGGTCCAGCTGATGTACTCGCTCTGGTCGTGGGTGCAGAACATCTGCATTTCTTCCGAATGTGCCAACCGCAGTTCGCGTAGTTTGCCTAGCGTGCTGACCCGTTCAGCGAAGTCGGTTTGAAACGCGATCTCCAACGGCAGTCCGGGGCGTGGGCCAGGAAGTTCATCCTGTGGTCGAAGTAGGCGTCGCCGGCGTGCAGTGACCATTTGCCATACTCGCGGTAGGCGACTCCGCAGCGTCCCGGCGGTGTGCCCGTGCAGCGGAACGAGTTTCGCGTCGAACCCCACCGCAAGGTCCAGGGTGCGGGCGGGCAGGCTGCGCCGACCACTTCTGCACGCCACCGTGAACGGTGACCTGAGTCCGGCCCAGATCACTGCGATGGCACGCATCTCAAAGCACGGACCGACCACCACTGCTGAGCTGGCCGCCGCTGAGCGTGTGCGGCCGCAGGCCATCACCTCAATCGTCACCACCTTGGTCGAGCGAGGGCTTGTCGAACGGCATGCCGACACCAGTGACGGGCGCCGAAAACTGTTGGTGTTAACACCTGCTGGGAGAGACCGGGTCGGGGGCGATGGCGCGCCGGCATGCAGTGGCTGGTCGACGGGCTGCAGCAGAGCTGCACCGAATTCGAACGCCAAATGATCATCCAGTCAACGGGCGTACTGGACAAGCTGATGGCTAACAGTGATCAACAGGACGGTTAATGATGGACCTGGCAGTTCACTGCATCAACTGCACGACCCAGGAAATGGGGCCTTCCGACCGCGACGCCGACGTGCACCGGCTGTAAGGCTCAACCAACGTGGCTTGGCGCCTTGGTTTCGCCGGGCATTCACCATCGTTGGCAGGCCGCAGGGTGACCGTCGTGGCTTGCAGAGCGGACTTACCTGTCCGTGGTTCCGCGCGCGGTAATGCACTTGCCTTGCGTGATCGCTTGCGTAGTCGCCGCAGCCTGCTTGGTGAACTTGGTCTTGTCAGTGACCGCCACCGGTGTTTGCGCGAAATGCCCTGCAGCGAACAGTATTCGCCCTTAAATTGTTTTGCGCTGCCATAGTCGTGGCAGATGCCGGCACCATGCACTCGGCTGCGACGTCAAATCGGCGCGCCGTCGGTCCGCCTGCCTGATCAAGTCCCGGCAGGCGGAACGACGGACCGGCGTTGGTCGCGTCCTAGAGCCGCTTGAGATTGGCGCCGGCGTCTACGGGCAGGGTGACGCCGGTGATGAAGCGCCCTTCGTCGGAGGCCAGAAAAATTGCTGCGTTGGCGATGTCCTCGGGTTGGACGTATGGCACGGGCAGTAGATGGACGCGCTTGGCTGCCTGCTCGAAGTCTTCGAGGGTCGGGTTTTCTAGGTCGGGCCGGAAATGTTTGAAGGCTTCGTCATTGATGAGCATTGGCGTCACCACATTGGACGGGTGGATCGTGTTGACGCGGATGTTGTGCTTGCCGTGTTCAATAGCCAGCACGCGCATGAGCCCGATCAGGCCGGTTTTGGCGGAGCAGTAGCTCGCGCCGGTCGGCATGCCGTTGAGGCCGGCGAAGGAACTGATGATGGAGATTGAGCCGCCGCCTGAGGCGATGAGATGCGGTATCGCTGCTTTGCAGGTTTTCCACTGGCCCGTCAGGTTGATGTCGATCATATCTTGCCAGTACTGCTCGCTCAATTCGGTCGCCGGGCCGCCGCTGGAAATGCCGGCATTGCAGACGACCACATCGAGACGGCCAAATCTGTCGACGCCGTCGTTCAGTGCTGCAGATATGCCTTCGTAGTCACGAATATCGACTTGACTCCAGCAGATCCGTCGGCCGAGTGTCTCGACTCTTTTCACTGTTTCGTCAAAGTCGGTGAGTGTCGCACCGACGTTGGGGCCGACGGTCGTGCACGCGTCGATCGCGATGATCTCGGCACCTTCTTGGGCCATCCGTACGGCATGGGCGCGACCTTGTCCGCGCGCTGCCCCGGTGATGAAGGCGACTTTTCCTTCGAGTCGTTGCATGGCTGTACCTCTAGTTCTTCCTTGGCGGTGCCGTGTTCGGTCGCAGACGCCGGGGATTCGGCGTCTGGGTGTTGTTATCGATTCAGGCGATCAGTGACGCGAAATTGCTTCCCGCACAGCCGGAACAACGTCGTCGGTCCATCGCTGCAGAGTCGTGTCGTCGAGTTCTGTGCCACCTGGTGGAACCAGATAGTTGAACCCTCTGGCGCCGCACTCGAGCGCAGCGAAGGTAAGTTCTTCGACCCATTGGCTCACTCCGCCTCCACTCCAGCGGCCACCTTCGCGGCGAGTGTGGGGCGGCGGGACTGGCAGGCGAGTGATGTGTCCTGCCACGTTGTAGATGGTGCCCACGTCGCTGGGGTTTCTGCCGACAGAGGCAGCGGCCTGATCGATCAGGGGCCGGGACTCGGTGACCAATGTGCTTCGCCAGTCGGCGGCGTGGGGCGGAATCCACCCGTCAGCGTGGCGGCCGGTGACCTCCAGCCCTCGGCGACCGCCTGACCCTACCCAGATGGGTGGCGTCGGTCCGGTGGTCGGTGCGAGGTCGTAGACCTGGTAGAACTCACCGTCGAAGGTCACGGGGTCGCCTCCGCCGGTGAGGGCTTTGGTCAGGGTTATCGCCTCTTCGAGGGCTCTGATTCGGGCACCGGGCGGTAACCGTGGTAGACCGAGAGCGACGATTTCGTCCCAATTTCCGCCCGCACCCACGACCAGCACCGCACGTTGTCCAGAAAGCAAAGATAGGCCGGCGATGGTACGAGCGAGGATGGGCGCCGGTCGGCTGAGCAGGTTAGTGCAAATCACGGCTCCGCCAATGGTTCTGGTAGCACCTAAAACGAATCCTATTGTGGCGTAGGCGTCTACACGGTCGGCGAAATACGGGTGATCACCGATGCTGACAAAGTCCAGACCGGCGTCGTCAGCGGCGTGCGCATGACGAAGCATGCTGGCGACCTGTTGGTCGCCGCTTTCGAGGCCCAATCCGAAGAGCACTTTCCTCATTAACGAACACTGTACGTTACAAACAGCGTTCGTCAAGATATGGTCTTGTCGGTTGTCTGCATTGGAGCGGCGTGTGGTGGCGCACGTCAGGAGGGGTGCCGCACCGATCCTCTCAGTGAGGCGCGCGTAGTGGTTGCGCCCGCATTAAGCAGGCTTTAACGACCGTCGGGCCGGTAAGCTGTGTGCTCTCATGTGTGCACTCGAGCCCCCGCCAGCCAGGCGTCCCAGGGCTCGTCGCCGCTCGGTTCGCGATCGGCCGGCGAAGGCTCTGCTGGGCGTTGATGTGGTCGTCGACGCCGCGCTGTCGATCTTGCGATCAGAGGGGCCCGAGGCGATCACGATGCGGCGGGTGGCAACGGCACTCGAGACCGGTGCCGCTTCGCTGTACGTCTATGTCTCTGGGCGTGAGGACCTGTTGGAGCTGATGTTGGATCGCGTCATTTCCACGGTTGAACTCGAAGTCCCGGATCCTGGTCGTTGGCGCGAGCAACTCGTAGCACTGCTCGAACGCCTGCATCGAGCACTTAAGGCCCATCGTGGTATTGCGGCAATGACTTTGGCTGATTCACCGACGACCGCAGCGGTCCTGGACTTGATCGAAAACTTGATGGGAATCCTTCTCGCTGGCGGACTCCAGCCTCAAGACGCCGCATGGGGGTGCGACCTATTGATCTCGCTGGTGACCGCCACCGCCCGCGAAGACGACGTACGACATCCCCATGATGCGACCGCCGTCGGTAGCCGCGGCGACGATTTGTTCGCGACTTTTCAAGGCCTGCCCGAGAGCCGATTTCCCCTTCTTGTCGCCCATGCTGCACAGATGGTGGCCGGTGACGGACAGGAGCGGTTTCGCTTCGCGATCGACGTGGCAATCGATGGCATGCTTGCCCGTGCGCGGCCAGGCCCGTCCCGAGCAGGCCGGCAGCGAACGCGGCACAACTGAGATTCGCGATTGGCGCGAACTCCACAACGCGAGCGACGTCGTCGCAGAAGCCGCAGCCGCCACACTAGGAATTAATGGATAGCGTCGATTCAAATGGGTGCCATTTCAACAGGCTTCGAGCTGTGCGGCCAAGGATCCATGTTTTTTCTTCCGCCGACAGTAATGGGCAATGACGAATGGCGAATAGGCTTTCGCCCCAGTTGGCTCGTCGACGGCTCGCGGTGTAGTCGCTGGCCCACATGACGCGCTCGGGTCCGAAAGCATCGACCGCTCGACGCAGTTTGTGGTCTAGATCGGGGAAAGGGTAGGGCGTATTTGAGAGGAAGGACGGAGCGTGCGCCCATTTGTAGGCGACATTGGGATAGCGCGCCATCGCCATCGCGTCGTCGATGGTGGCCTCCCCAGGTGGTGCGTCGAATGCCGCTCCGCAGTGGTCGATGACGAACTGGATGTCGGGAAAGCGTGCGGCGTATTGCGCTAGATGCGACACCCGGTTTGGGCAGGTGACGAAGATCGGAATGTTATGCGGGCGTGCGGCTTCGAGGAGCCGGTCGTGGCCGCCGGACTCGAACAGCGCGCCTTGGGCCGGGTTGATGACGAGAGTGCGCAGTGCCTTGAAGCCAGGCGCGGCGCTCAGAGTGTCGATCCAGCACTCGATGCCGGGGTCTAATGGGTCGACTCGCATGAGAAACGCGAAACGCTCGGGATAGCGCAGCGCGGCCGCCTCGGCGTTGGGTCCGACATTGCGAAAGGCACGGTTGGCCAGCCGATAGCCAGGGTGCAGTGCCCCGTCCTCGGTCGCCTCCGCGCATTCGTCGTACAGCAGCCCCTGGATGCCCAGCGCATCCATGATCGCGAGCGTGGGCTCGGTGCCCAGCAGATTGGCGTGCACCTGGGTGTCGACGATGTCCATAATTTCTTCCGGTTCCCGCCCGGGCGGGCGGTGGGCTAATTTTGCTTGCGTGCAGCGCTTTTCACGCTCGGCCTATTCGAGCAATCCAGATTCTCGGATCGCCTCGGCGAGGGGCTCTAAGACGGCTGGATCATGCGGCGGCAACAGGTACACGACCGCGAGCTCGAGCCCTTCGGCCGCCATGGCCACCACCTGGTCGAGGACCTGCCCGTAGTTGCGGTCGCTATCGAGCAGAAAGTGTGCGCATAGTGTGATCTCTTTCGGGTCGCGTCCGATGTCTGCGCAGTGGGCGGCCAGCACGTCGCGCTTGTGCGCAAAATCCGCCGGTGTCCCGTTGCCGAAGTCCCAGCGCTGTGCGTAGCGGGCGGTGAGGCGCAGCGTACGTTTCTCCCCCTTACCGCCGATCAAAATCGGCGGATGCGGCAGCTGCGGCCCCTTGGGCTCGTTGCGGGCGGCTGCGAGCTGGTAGTAGCGGCCGGCAAAGTTCGTGGTATCGCGGCTCAAGAGACTGATCAGAACCTGGCAGGCCTCGTCGAATCGGTCCAAACGTTGCTTGATGCTGCCCAATTCGATGCCGTAGGCATTGGACTCCTCCTCGTTCCAACCCGCGCCGATCCCAAGCTCTAGCCGTCCGCCCGAAATGATGTCGAGAGCGGCGGCCATGTTGGCCAGGACCGCGGGGTGGCGGTAGTGCATGCCGGTCACCATCGTGCCCAACCGCAGCCGGTTAGTGGCCTGGGCCAGTGCGGTCAGGGTGGTCCATCCCTCCAGGCATGGGCCGCTGGAGTCACCGCCGAAGATGGGGTAGAAGTGGTCGAAGGTGAATCCGGATTCGAAGACGTCGATGTCGTCGGCCGCTTTCCACACGGCCAGCATCTGTGGCCAGGTGGTGTTTTGCGGTGATGTTTTGAACGCAAATCGCATGGCTGACCTCAGCTCTTCGCTTGGCGAGATGATTGTTGGTGAACGTCTTGATACCTGGCGGCGCGTTGTGGCGTGTGAATACGCAGGTTGACCCATCCGAGCAGGCCGATCCACAGCAGGGGCAGCGCGGCGCCGGGCAGGAAGTGTCGGGTTGGGAGGATTCCGTTGGCCGCGTAGATCAGGCTGGCGACTAGATCCACACATTGAATACCCAGCATGGTGGTGAGCCAAAGGCGGTAGCGCGGTGGATTTTTGGCGGCAGCGAACATCCCGATTCCGTATCCGATGAATCGGGCACCGGCCGTAGCTAGCACGAAGCCCACCCAGGGAGGGGCGGCGGCCGTTACACCCAGCATTGCGCCGACGGCACTCGGGACGGCTAAATATATCGCCCCGCAAATGATTTGGATGACCCCGATGACGATGAGTAGAGAGCGTTCGATCCGCATGTGGTCCGCCTTGACCTAAGCGGCGCTGTTGGGCGTTAGGGCCCGTACCCGTTGCAATTCGGGCGCATCGACCGGCAGGCCTTGGTTGTCGTAACGGGGGGTATACGGCCGCTCCAATTGATCGATTTCATCGCCGGTCAGCGTGATGTCAAGGGAGGCGATGGCGTCGTCAATGTGCGCGGTGGTGTTCGCGCCGACGATGGGGGCGGCGACCACCGGGTTGTGCCGCAGCCAGGCCAAGGCGATGCTCGCGCGGGACACGCCATGGGCGGTGGCCACGTCACCGACGGCGTCGATGATGGCCCGGTCGGCTTCGGCGGTCTGATCGCTGTAGAAGAGGTCGAGCCCCGGATCAGACTCCGAACGCGTGGTCACCGTCTTCTCCCACGGGCGGGCAAGCCGGCCGCGTGCTAATGGGCTCCACACCATGGTGCCCACGCCCTCGTCGGCGCACAAGGGCAGCATCTCGCGTTCCTCCTCGCGGGCGAGCAAGTTGTACTGGTCTTGCATGGTGATGAACGGGGCCCAACCGTGGTGCCGTTGTAAGTGCAGGGCTTTGGCGAATTCGAAGGCACGCATCGAAGACGCCCCGAGGTAGCGTGCTTTGCCGGCCTTCACTACGTCATGGAGCGCTTCGAGCGTCTCTTCGATCGGAGTGTGAACGTCGAGGCGGTGGATCATGTAGATGTCGACGTAGTCGGTGCCCAGCCGGCGCAGGCTGTGGTCGATCTCGGTCAGGATTGCCTTTCGAGACAGTCCGTGTCCGTTCGGCCCGGGACGCATCGGTGAGCACACCTTGGTGCAGATGACGATATCGTCGCGGTCGGCGAAGTCGTTGAGGGCCCGACCTAAGATCTCCTCGCTGCTGCCCAGCGAGTACCCATTGGCGGTGTCAAAAAAGTTGACGCCTGCGTCGATCGCGTGCTTGATGAGCGGCCTGCTGGTTTCCTCGTCCAGTGACCAGACGGGATACCCGCGGTCGGGCTGGCCGTAGGTCATTGCGCCGATGGCGATCGGGGATACGTCTAAGCCGGTGGTTCCAAGCTTTATGTAGCGCATGGGGATTCCTGTTCGCGGGGTTCGGGTCGTAGGATGCGCGAGTCCGCGCCTGATCAGCCCAGCAACGCCAGTTTGGGGATGACCTCGTCGCCGAGGCGGGCGACGAACCCGATCGGGTCGGGATTACCAGGCAGCGCAGCAATATTGATCAATTCAATGCCCGCCTCGGCGAAGCCCTGCATGGCGCTCATAAACGAGGTGGGTTCGCCGAACGGATCGAACTGTGGACCGATCATCAGGGTCTTGCGGATCTCGCCGGGGTCTCGTCCGACCTCGACGCAATGCCGTTGCAGGACTTCGACTTTGTGTTTCACTTCATCAGGTGTCGCGGCGTTGCTGTTCCACACGTCGGCGTGCTGGGCGACCAGGCGCAGTGTCTTTTTCTCGCCGTCGCCGCCGATCAAGATCGGCGGTCGCCGAATTGGCTGCGGCTGACAGATCGTTTCGGCCAACTGGTAGTGCTGGCCCACATAGGGGCCGTCAATGTCACTCCACATCTGGGTGCAGATCTGAAGTGTCTCTTCGAGCATTTCGAATCGTCGGTGTAGCGGCGGGTAGGGGACACCGAGTGCCAGGTGCTCGCGTTCGTACCACGCTGCGCCGAGGCCGAGCATGGATCGTCCTTGAGACAACACATCCAGGGTGCTGACGATCTTGGCGAGAAGACCCGGATAGCGGTAGGTCACGCCCGTCACCAGTAAGCCCAAGGTGATCTTTTCGGTCTGTCCGGCAAGGAAACCCAACGACGTGTACCCCTCCAAGAAAGGATCCTGCGCCTGCCCGATGGCCTCCATCTGAAAGAAGTGGTCGGCCAGCGTGAACATCTTCGCGCCGGCTTGTTCGGCAAGCTTGGCCGAGGCTGCCATCGTGGGCCCAAGCTTGTCGGGAGCACCCGGCAAGAAGTCGATGAAGTGAACGCCCAGTTCCATGAATTCGTTGTCCTTTCGTACGTGGTTGTCAAATGCCGCGGAACCGCACCGACGTGCGTTAACTCGGTAGGCCCTGTGGCAATAGCGTCCGCAGGCGGCGTCGCCCCCGATGTAGTCTCGACATCACCGTTCCCGCCGGGCTTTTGGTCAGCTCCGCGATCTGCTTGAGGGGTAGGCCCTCCACGTCGGCGTAGTAGACGACGGTGCGAAACGTCTGCGGCAACGCGCGCATCGCGCACGCGAGATCGGCATTGGCCAGCGCGTCAAGGGCTTCGTCCTCGGCTGCCCGCACGTGGCATGACCCCGGCCGGGCATCCATGTTCTGTTCGGTGAGCGGCACCGCGGGCTTACGCAGCTGGCGTCGGTAGCTGGAGATGTAGCTGTTGGTTTGGATCCGGTACAGCCAGGCCCGGATGTTCGTTGCCGGCTGAAACGTGTGAAAGCTGTTGAACGCTTTGAGCATCGTGTCCTGCAACAGGTCCTCGGCATCGGCGGGGTTGCGCGTCAACCGCATGGCGTGTGAATGCAAGGCGGGCATCAGCGCGACCACGTCGCTCTCGAATCGACGCGCCGTTACCGCGGGGTCGGCGGTACCCGGGGGACAAGGATCCGCAGGCGTCATCGCTCACCCACCTCGCCGGTAGTTTGGCTAGGCGCCAAGGGTGTTTGCGGCTGGCTATCCGGCCGGAACACTTGTCGCAGGCGGAGTCCGGTGATCATGGGGTCGGTAGCCACAACGCTCAGGCCGAGCAGGCTGGCTCCGACCAGGACCCAGGCAATCACGTGCAGGCCCTGGTCGCCGACGCCGGCGTGGAAAGCCACCGAGATGAGTGCTGCTGACGCGATCGAGCCGACGTAGCCACACGATCGCAACAGACCCGACGCCGTCGCGATCTGATCAGCGCTTACCTGCGTGTACAGGGCGGTCTGATTGGCACTCGCCATCGCGCCCATGGCCACCCCAAAAACAAGGGTGATCAACACGATCCACGACGTCCTAGTTGCGGCGGTCAACAACAACACCCCGATCGATCCGGCCAAACAGCAGACGGCGACGGCGATCAGCGGTGCGCGGACGAGGTTGCGTGCCGCGACCGGCTGCGCAACGACCGCGGCCAGGGCCGTCATCGGCAACAGAAGCAAACCCGACGTGCTGGCAGAAAAGCCGCGGCCGGCCTCCAGCCATTGAGTCAATCCGTAGAACACGGCGTAGATACACATCGTGGTGATCGCCAACCGCAAGTAGGTGCGGGCCAATCCGTTGTGGGCGGCCAACATACGAAGGTCGATAAACGGAGTGCGCACCCGCAACTCCCAGAAGACCAGAGCTGCGCCGACCACTACGGACAGAACCAATGCGGTCCACCGTGGATGCGGCAACGAGAGAAGGAACATGAGAAGCGCTCCCAACGCGCCGCCGAAGCCGACGATCCCGACCAGGTCGAGTTCGGCAAGTGTTCGCCGAAATGTTCTGCGCTCTCGGCTATTCGGGTCGGCGGGAAGCCAGATCAGTGCCATCATCAGGGCCACCAAACCGACGGGAAGATTAATCACGAAGGTAGCCCGCCACCCTAACGCGTCGACCAGTACGCCGCCGATCGGAAGCCCCGCAGCCGCGGTCACCGACCCGGCAATCACCAAGCCGCCCAGCACGGGCCCCGGCGGCGCCTCCAAACGGGCCTGCACGGCACGTCGACGGATGAGAAGCATCGCCGAGGGATAGGCACACGAGGTCCCGACACCGATCAACACCCGACCCACCACCAGCGCAGGCAGGCTGGCGGCCACACCGCCCACCAGACCACCCGCTAGCAGCGCGACAACGCCGATCACAAGTACCCGGCGCGGCCCGAACTCCTCGGCCAGTGCACCCGCGGTCGGCTGCCCAATCGCTGTCGCCAGGTACAGCACCGAAATCAACACCGAGGCTTGACCCGCCGAGCAGCCGACCGCGGCAGCGATCGGGACGATTGCAGTCGCGATTACCGAGCTGTTGATGGGATTCAGAGCTGCGCACACAAACAGCGGCGCGCAAAAACGCCACCCGAATCGACCGGGATCCATGTCGGCATCTGCCATCAGACGCGGTCACCGAATCGTTCGAGTAACGGCGCCGCCTGTGCAAGGGTCTGCAACTCTTCGGCGGTGAACTCCTCGGCGAGGACCTTTGCAAACTGACGAGTCCGCGCGTCGCGTCTGTGGCGCACCATGTCGACACCCGATGCCGTCAGCGACATGATCACGCGCCGACCGTCGCCCGGGTCGGATTGCCGCTGCACCAAACCGCGCGACTCCAGGCCGGCCAGCGTGACCCCCATGGCCTGCGGGCTGATCTGTTCGGCCCGCGCCAACTCCGCCGCCGAAGCAGGACCGCCACGATTCAGCCTCGCCAGGGCCGCGCGTTCAGGCAACGTCAACTCACCGGGCGCCTGCGGTTGCCTAGTCCGGCGAGCGATCAGAGCGATCCCGCGAAGTAAGGCCGCGCCCAGCTCGTCCACGTCGAGGCTCTCATCCATATCGCCAACCTAGGTTGCCAACTTGGGTTTGTCAATTTAGGTTGTTTAGTTGCTGCCGGGTGAAGCCGATGCCAGCGAAACGGAGCGCGGTCAGTGGCCGTGTTTGTCCGCGCTGGAGTCGAGCTCCCGTGCGTGAGATTGCCGCCGAGGCAGGCGTGGGAATGGGCAACTGACGAGCGCTTAGCACTCGGCCTAATATTGCGGCGCCGCAATGGATCCCGCCGAGGCCGTGCTAGGCGTCGGCTAGGACGAGAAGGTCACTTGCGCCTGGGCTGAGTCCGCAGCCATGCTGTTTTGTCAGATCCGCGAAAGGGAAAGTGCTCGGCGGACAAGGGCGTGAGATCGTCACCTCCAGTGCCGGGCAGGCAGGAAAGTGGAGCCGCTGTCACACCTTAATCTCGGGTCGGCTGGGTTGCCGTCGGATCCTCCATACGAATACGATTGGCTCACAACATCTTCGGACGCACTGTTCGAATCTGTCATTCGATGGGATTTGGGTCGTAGCAGCGCATCCCGTGCGGGTGCGGCGCTTGCACTCTCGGTGACGACGAGCATCCGGCGCTCTGTAGCTAGGCGGACTCATTGTTGATGCGGTACAGTTCCCCCGTGGTGCAAGCGGAACTCGAGTTCTGTCTGTCGGTAGCGCCGGCACGACAAGGGGAGGGTGTGCGCGGGAATGTTGCGATTGATGAAGAGGGCGTGGATTCCGCTCCTGTTGGTCGTCGTTGTGGCACTCGGCGCTTACGCGGTGGTCCGGATTCGCGACACGATCGGTTCGCACACGACGGCGAGTAACGCCGATGCCAATTCAGCACTGACCAAGCCCTTCAATCCCAAGCACATCGTGTACGAGGTCACCGGCGCCGGCGGGACGGTCAACGTGGACTACCTCGACGAAAACGGTCAACCGCACCGCGTCGACGCGGTGCCGTTGCCATGGTCCTTCGAGATCGTCACGACCCTGCCGTCGATGTCGGCCAACATCGTCGCGCAGGCGGATTCGGGCCGGTCGGATCTGCGCTGCCGCGTCGTCGTCGACGGCCAAACCCGTGATGACCGCAGCACGCACGATTACAACCCCTTCGTCTACTGCTTGGTGAAATCCGTATGAGCGATTCACATATCGCGCCGTCAAACATGCACCGTCCGCGCTTCGCCCATCTGGTGCGAATCTTCGCGGTGCCTATCATCCTGGGTTGGGTGTTCGTCGCGGTAGCGCTGACAGTGGTGACTCCGTCGCTGGACGACGTCGCGGACAAGCATTCGGTGTCCTTGGCGCCACATGACTCGCTGGCCTTCCAGGGCATGATGAAAATCGGGTCCAAATTCCAGCAGTTTGACTCGGACTCGAGTGCGATGGTTGTGCTCGTCGGCAACGACAAGCTGGGCGACAGCGCCCATGATTACTACAACAAGATCGTCGCTAAACTGGTCGCCGACAAGTCCCACGTCGAGAATGTCCAGGACTTCTGGAGCGATCCGCTTACGGCGGCAGGCTCGCAGAGCGCCGATGGCAAGGCGGCTTATGTGCAGCTGTTCCTCCGGGGCGCCCAAGGCACCACGCCCAGCCACGAGTCGGTGCAGGCGGTCCGTGACATCGTCGCCTCGGTTCCTGCCCCGCAGGGCGTTCAGGCCTACGTGGCGGGCAACACCGTGCTCAACGCTGACACGAGCGTGGCCGGACACAAGAGCATGGCCTTGATGGCACTGGTGTCAATCGGCGTGATCCTGGTGATGCTGCTGGTCATCTACAGGTCAATCCTCACGACCATCCTGGCCCTTCTGATCGTGGGTATTGAACTCTTTGCCGCACAGGGTATTACAGGAACGGCGGGCAACCTGAACATCATTGGTTTGACGCCGTACGCGGTCAGTATGGTGACCATGCTGTCGATCGCGGCGGGCACCGATTACGTCATCTTCTTCGTGGGTCGATATCAGGAGGCGCGTTCGTTCGGGGAAGACAGGGTGAATGCCTTTTATACGGCTTACCACAGTGTCTCTCACGTCATCCTCGGGTCGGGCCTGACGATTGCCGGTGCGTGTCTGTGCCTTCGGTTTACCACGCTGCCGTACTTCCAGAGCATGGCTTTGCCCTGCGCGATCTCATTGGTCGTAATCGTGGCAGCGGCACTGACTTTGGCGCCCGCCGTGGTGGTGGTCGCGTCCAAGATCGGTCTGATGGATTCCAAGCGTGCGCTCTCGACCCGCAGTTGGCGCAAGGTGGGTACCGCCGTCACACGCTGGCCCGTGCCGATAATCGTGGCCACGTCGATGATTGCGATCATCGGATTCGTCAGCCTGTTGACCTACGTGCCGCGTTATAACGACGAGAATTTCACGCCAAAGAACATGCCGGCCAATGTCGCCATGGCGCAGGCTGAACGCCACTTCTCCCAGGCTCGCATGAACCCCGAGCTGCTCATGCTCGAGGCTGACCATGACCTGCGCAACCCCGCCGACATGCTCGTCATCGACCGCGTCGCCAAGAGCGTTTTTCATCTGCACGGCATCGAACGGGTACAGACCATTACCCGCCCGCTCGGTGCGCCCATCGAACACAGCTCCATCCCGTTCCAGATCGCGATGCAGAACTCAGGCACGTTGCAGACAGCCAAGATCCAGAACGACAACACCGCGCAGATGCTCGAGCAAGCCGACGAAATGGGCAAGACGATCGCCAACATGGAGCGCATGTACGGCTACATGCAGCAACTGGACTCGGTGACCCACGACATGACCCGTCAGACCCACGAGATCCAAGAGACCACCGACGAACTGCGCAACGAAATCGCTGACTTCGACGACTTCTTCCGTCCGCTGCGCAGCTATTTCTACTGGGAACGGCACTGCTATGACATTCCGATCTGCTGGTCGTTGCGGTCGATTTTCGACGCACTCGATGGCATCGACAAGCTGGCCGACCAATTCCAAACGCTGACGGGCAGCCTCGATCGACTCGACGCGCTGATGCCCAAGCTGCTGTCGACACTGCCGCCCACCATCGACTCGATGAAGCGCATGCGCGACTTCATGCTCTCCACCCACAGCACGATGTCCGGCATCCAGGCCCATCAGCAAGAACTGGCCGAAGGCTCGACGATGATGGGCAACTATTTCGACGAGGCCAAAAACGACGACTCGTTCTACCTGCCACCTGAGGTCTTCAAAAACCCGGATTTCATCCGTGGTCTCAAGATGTTCGTCTCGCCGGACGGTAAGGCGGTGCGCATCATCATCACCCATCAGGGCGACCCCGCCTCCGTCGAGGGCATCGACCACGTCACCGGTATCCGGGATACGGTCGCCGACGCCGTCAAGGGCACTCCGCTGGAGAACGCCACGGTGTCGCTCGCAGGAACCGCCTCGCTGTATGCCGACATGCAGAACGGCGTCAAGGTCGACCTCACAATCGCGTGCATCGCGTCGATGATCCTGATTTTCGGCATCATGTTGCTCATCACGCGCAGCGTTATCGCCGCCTTGGTAATCGTCGGCACGGTCGCCGCATCGCTAGGTACCGCGTGCGGCTTATCGGTGCTGCTGTGGCAGGACGTGCTCGGACTCGGTGTGCAGTGGATCGTGATCCCGCTATCGGTCGTCATCCTCTTGGCAGTCGGGTCCGACTACAACCTGCTGGTGGTGTCGCGGCTTCGCGAAGAGATCCACGCGGGGTTGAACACCGGCATCATCCGCGGCATGGGGGCAACCGGGCGCGTTGTCACCGCGGCTGGCCTGGTGTTCGCGTTCACTATGATGTCGATGATCGTGTCGGACCTTCGAGTGGTAGGCCAGCTGGGCATGACCATCGGGATCGGCTTGCTGGTGGACACGTTGATCGTGCGATCGTTCATGACACCGTCCATTGCCGCGGCGCTGGGCCGCTGGTTCTGGTGGCCGCTCAACGTCTACCAGATCGTTGACCGGACCGCCGGTCGACGAAGTGGCACAGACACGGTCGAGCCCGAGGCGAACACCGCGCCTATCCCGCAAGGCCAGAGGCTGGGAAGTCCGACATAACGACTTAGCGGGTACGGCATCACCGTGCGAAAACTATTGACCGAAAACGGTTCCTGCTACCGGGCACATACATTCACCGAGGCCCGGGGCACCATCGAACATCGCCGGACCAGGCGACGCTCGGTCGACGAGTGTGCCCGACGTAGCCGATCGGTAGCGGTCGTCACCTCCGCCTACTGGAGTGTTTCGATGCCGGTGAGGATCAAGTCGATGCCGGCGAGGTATAGCTTGCGGTCATCGTGCTCGGCGAGCTGCATTGCCTGCTGATGCACGAACGGGTAGTCCGCTGCGTCATGCTCCCGCGTCCATTGGGTGGCGACGCTCGCGAGGAATGCCGACCGGTCGGTCTCGCGTAGGTGCAGCCGGGCGCCCGCGGCGTATTGTGCGGCAAGGCCGACGATGTAGCTCATGAGCGTGGTCGCGGAGTTGAACTGCGCATGTTCGGGCGTCCCGAGTGCCTGCAGCTGTCGGCCGATGCCTTCGAAGAGGTGCAGCATTGCCGACTGCCACGGCTCGCGGGCGAGCTGGGTGCCCACCCAGGGGTGGGCATTGAGTGCGTCGAACACACCGAGGGCGATGGCGCGGATAGCCTCCCGCGGTTCCGTGTGGTCGAGTCCCGCGGTCACTGCGTGGGCAATGACCAGGTCGGCGGCCGCGGCGAGTAGATCATCTTTATTGGCGACGTGCCAGTAGATGGCGCCGGCGCCGGTTCCCAGGCGGGCCGTGAGCGCGCGGAAGGTCAGAGCGTTCTCACCTTCGGTGTCGAGGATCTCGATCGCGACCGTGACAATCCGCTCTTTGGAGAGCGCGTCGGTCCGTTGTCCACGTCGCCGGCCCCTAGGCACCATGGGTATCAGTTTGACACAACTGGAACCGTGTTCCACCATGCAATGGAACATAGTTCCGGTTGGGGAGGTATGAAGATGACGGCGCCCGTTACGATCGTCGGCGCGGGCCTCGGCGGTCTCACCCTGGCTCGCGTCCTGCATGTGCACGGTATCCCTGCCACGGTCTATGAGGCGGAGCCCTCAGCGGACGCCCGCACGCAGGGCGGCCACCTCGACATCCACGAGCACGACGGGCAGGTCGCGCTCGAAGCGGCGGACCTCACCGATGAGTTCCGCGCGATCATCCATCAGGGCGCCCAGGCGTCGCGGGTGCTCGATCAGCACGGCACGGTCCTACTCGAGGAGCCTGATGACGGCACCGGTGGGCGCCCCGAAGTGTTCCGGGGTGACCTGCGACGGATCTTGCTCGACTCGCTGCCCGATGGGACGGTCCGGTGGGGACACAAAGTCATCGACATCGGTCCCGTTGGCGACGGCCGATATGCCCTGACCTTCGCGGACGGATCTACCGCCGCCGCCGCCGTCCTCGTCGGCGCCGACGGCACCTGGTCGAAGGTTCGGCCCCTGCTGTCGGCTGCCGAGCCGCAGTACGTCGGCACCACCTATATCGAGACTTATCTGCACGACCCCGACACCCGGCACTCCGCGACCGCTTCATTGGTCGGTGACGGCGCGATGTATGCGCTCGCCCCAGGGCGCGCGATCGTTGCACATCGAGAACCCGACGCCCTTCACACCTACGCGCAAGTGCGCTGTCCGGCGGAGTGGACCGGCAGCATCGACTTCACCGACACCAGCACCGCAATGGCGCGGGTCGTCTCGGAGTTCGACGGATGGGTGCCGGAGCTCACGGCGCTGATCACCGACGCGGACACCCCGCTGGTTCCCCGCGCGATCTTCGCACTCCCTCAAGGGCACCGCTGGGACCGCGTACCCGGAGTGACCCTGATCGGTGATGCCGCGCACGTGATGGTGCCCTCTGGCGATGGCGCGAACATGGCGATGGTCGACGGCGCCCAACTCGGGCAGGCGATGGCGGCGCACCCCAATGATGTCGAAGCGGCGTTCACCGCATACGAGCAAGCACTGTTCCCGCGCTGCGCTCAGGCCGCCAAGGCCGCGGAAGAAATCGTGGACCTCATGCTCGGCGATCGCGCACCCTTCGGCCTCGCCGAGTTCTTCACCAATGCGGGGCGGGAATGAGGCAAGCCCCCGTGAGTACGCATGAGACCGACGACAGCGTGACTTGGCAGCCGACGTGGACCCAGGCCATGACGGATTTCCGCGGTGAAGAGGACGAGCCGCCCTTTGCCTGTGTCACCGTCCGCATGACGGTGCCCGCGAGCATCGGCGGCAGCTGTGTTCGGTTCGAGTTGAGCAATCGCTTTGGGGACGAGTCGGTTCGGATCGGACGGGCCGGGATCGGGGTTGGCGGCCAGTTCTTCGAGACCACCTTCGACGGACAGCACTGGACGGAGATTCCAGCCGGCGACGCGCGGTGGACCGATCCGATCGAGCTGACCGTCAGCCACGGAGACGACGTTGTTGTCGATTTGTACCTGCCCGAGCCGACGCCCTACACCTCAGCGAACGGATTCGCATTCGACCGATCACTGCCGGGCGACTTTGTCGGATCACCCAACTTTCCGCTGGAAGGATCAACGCCGCCGGAGGCCGATGAATCGGGGCAGTCATCCGAGCTCGATCGGACCGGCTGGTCTCTGCCTGCCGGAGGCCCGTTCCTGCGCACCATCGAGGTTGCCGCAGCCAAGGGGAAGGCGGTGGTCGTCTGCCTCGGAGCCTCCAGCACCGCCATGGGGTGGCCGCAGTACACCGCAGCCCTTCTTCCCGCCGATGCCAGGGTCGCCGTCGTCAACCGCGGCATCGCCGGCAATCGGATCCTCCTCGACGCACCGCCGCACACCCCGTCGTGGGGCCGATCCGGGTTGTCCCGATTCGACGACGACGTGCTCGCAACCCACGGCGTCACCCACGTGGTCATCGCCTACAACAGCAATGACTGGGGCCTTCCCGGCAGAACCACGTCGCTGGACGAGATGCCGACACTTGATCAACTGATCGCCGGTTACCGGGAGCTCATCAATCGCGCCCAGATGGCAGGGCTCACCGTAATTCTCGCCACCGTCACACCATTGGACCCGGAGCTCGCAATAGACCCACGCCGAGAAGGCTTCCGCCTCGCAGTCAACGACTGGATCCGAACCGCGGGCCATGAGTTCGTGGACTTCGACGCAGCAATCCGTTCCGAAACCGAGCCGTCACGCCTCGACCACAAGTATGCGGCCCCCGACCGCGCGCACCCCAACCTCAACGGACAGAAACGCCTCGCTCAAACGATGGTCGATGCTTTCGCCCGCATGCAACTCGAGGAGCAATCAGCGAGGTGGGCTGAGTGGCCATCGAACCGCTAGAGATCGTGGGAAGCGTACCCTCCCCGCGGCCACTCCCAGACCACGCCAGCCGGTCAGCGATAAACCGTCATGGTGACGAAATACCCTGCGCCGGGTGGGCTCCCAGGTCCAGTGTCAAGGCGCGTCTCGATAATGAGCGGATCGTTCGGGGACTTGTCGGAGGGTGCGTGCATGCTGATAAGCAACCACTACGAAAGGCAGCTGCGATGTGCTGGCAATGCGACAATCCAAGCGGCACAACCGAGGATTACCTGGACGTACTGCGCGCAACGATCCGCGATCACGGTTGGGCGGTTCAGTACGTCGAGAGCGAAAAACGACCCTTCGCCTACACCGTCGGGTTACACAGTCGGGGCCTACCCGAACTGTTGATAACGGGGCTGCCCGCTGAAACGAGCTGTCGCGTGCTCAATTCCATTGCTCACTCGATCGTCGAAGACGATACGGTGCTCGCACCGGCGATGCATATCGACTATCAGGGCAGATTTCTTGTCGAAGTGATCGAGGTCGAGCATCCGGATGTCCACTTGAAGTTCGCGGTCGGGCTCTTGGGCCCACGTGTCCGTGCCCTGCAATTGGTGTGGTCTGACAACAGGGGCCGTTGGCCTTGGGATGCGGGGTGGGGGCATGGCCGTCGTCGGCAGCCGGTCCTCGGCGTCCGTGCGGACCGCCCAGGCGCGGCCGCCTAAACTCTTCCCCGCTTTGGCCCGCTGGCGACGGCATCCGATTCGAGTCGGTTATGCCGGCCGGATCTGCTGGCCGAGCGGGAGGTCGCGGAACTCAGAATCGAAGTCTGACCGAGTTCGGATCGATCTGGATCAGTTCTGTCAGCTACGGCGTGGTCAACACGTCGGGAGACTCATGCGCGGCTGTATCTGCCTGTCGTAGACGCCCTTTCAGCTGCACGACCCTGACCAGCTGCGCGGTCATATTGGTGGCTCCGATCGCGGGCAGCCCCCCGATGAACGTTCGAATCGATGGTGTGCCGCCGTGCAGCTGCTGCAAACAGCCGAACACATAAAAGCATGCCATCGCGAAAAGGGTCGCGGGTATCGCATAGGCGAGCGGGGAGCTGCAATCGGCGACAATTTCGCGCGCGTAATCGATTTCGTCCTGCGACATGGGTTCGCGCTTCCGGAGTTTAGCCAGCACCCTCTTGTGGGCGCCAACTGTCTCACCCAACGCAGCGGGGTGTCGATCCTCCAGCCGCCTGATGAACAGGTACGCGCAACCGGCAAACGTAAGTCCGAGCGCAGCAGCGATTATCGTGAGCAGGGTATACAAACCGAAAACCATTGTCAGCTCCTATGCCTTGCGAGCGACGGTGCGGTCGGGGGTTACCGCCGGGTCGCCGTCTTCCCACAGCAGCAGCTGGCGCACCGCGGGCCGCGGTCCGTAGGGCCGAAGCATCGTGCTGGCCGGGCGGGGCCGCAACCGCAACGGCCACCAGAACCAGCGCCCGAGCAGCGCGGCGATAGATGGTGTCATGAACGCGCGCACGATCAAGGTGTCGAACAGCAGACCGAGTGCGATGGTGGTTCCGATCTGGCCGAGCACCCGTAGGTCGGCGAACACGAAGGACGCCATGGTCGCCGCGAACACGAGACCCGCGGAAGTGACCACTGACCCGCTGCCGGCGATGGCGCGAACGATCCCGGTATTGATACCCGCGTGGACTTCTTCTTTGAACCTGGAGATGAGCAACAGGTTGTAGTCCGATCCCACCGCTAGCAGCAGAATAACGGCCAGCGCCAACACGATCCAGTACAGCTGGATGCCGAGGATGTCCTGCCAGAGCAGCACCGACAGGCCGAACGAGGCGCCCAGCGACAGTGCGACCGTGCCCACGATGACGATCGCGGCGACCAGGCTTCGGGTGATGAACAGCATGATCAAGAAGATCAGGCTCAACGCCGCCATTGCCGCGATCATCAGGTCGTAGGTGGCGCCTTCTTGGATGTCCTTGTAGGTCGCGGCGGTGCCGGACAGGTAGATGTGGGAGCCGGCCAAGATGGTGCCCTTTACCGCGTCCTTGGCCGCATTTTTAATCGGCTCGATGCTGGCGATGCCCCGCGGGGTGGCGGGATCGTCTTCGTGGGTGATGATCATCTGGGTGGCTTTGCCGTCCGGCGAGAAGAACAGTTTAAGACCCCGTTGGAACTCGGGGTTGCTGAAGGCCTCGGGCGGTAGGTAGAAGGAATCGTCGATCTTGGCGGCGTCGTAAGCCTGGCCGAGCGCGGTCGCGTTGTCGGTGTTGGCCCGTGTCTGTGCGTTGATACCCGCGTTGGTGGCATAGTTGGACAGCGTCAGCCCGAGATTCTTTTCCTGGTCGGCGATTTGGGGTGGCAGCAGTGTCACGAGTTTTTGTTGGCCCGCATCCAGCTTGTCCAGACTGGCTGTGAGCGTGGTGAATTGCTCGCTGAGCTGGTCGATGCCGTCGATGGCGTCGAAGATGTTCCTGAACGCCGAGCAGGCTGGGATGTCGTAGCAGTGCTTTTCCCAGTAGAAGTAGCTGCGAATGGGCCGCAAGAAGTCGTCGAGATTGGCGATCTCGTCGCGCAGCTCGTTGATGGTGCCGATGGTCGCATGGAAGCTTTGGGTCTCGGCGTTGGTCGAGGCAGCGAGGTCCTTCTGAAGCGCGTACTGCTGATTCAAAATGCTGACGGTGTGGCGTATCTGCTCAGCCTGCTTCAGCAGGTCGTCTGCCCTCTCTTTCTGGTACTGCAGGTTCTCGACGCTGCCGACGTTTCCGGCGCTGATCTGAAACGGTATGGAGGTGTGGACGATTGGCACTCCCTGCGGTCTGGTGAGTCCCTGCACTTTCTGAATGCCAGGCAGATGGAAGATGGCTCTGGCGATCCTTTCGACGACAAGCATGTCGGCGGGATTGCGCATATCGTGGTCGGCCTCGACCATGAGCAATTCGGGGTTGAGTCGGGCCTCCCCAAAGTGTCGCTCGGCGGCGGCGTAGCCCAGATTGGCCGGCGAGTCGGCGGGCATGTACGTGCGGGCGTCGTAGCTCGTTGTGTAACCCGGCAGCGCCAAAAGACCAATGAGCGCCACCGCGACGGTCGCGGTGAGGATGGGCCCGGGCCAGCGAACGATGGCGGTACCGATGCGTCGCCAGCCGCGGGTCCGCATCGCGCGCTTGGGGTCGAAAAGACCGAAATGGCGACCGACGGCCAGTACGGCGGGGGCGAGCGTCAGCGCGGCTGCCAGCGCGACCAGGACGCCGGTCGCTGCGGGAATGGCCATGGTTTGGAAGTAGGGGAGCCTGGTGAAATGCAGACAGAACACCGCGCCGACGACGGTTAGGCCCGAGCCCAGGATGATGTGCGCGGTGCCGCGGTACATCGTGTAGAAGGCTTGCCGCCGGTCTTGGCCGATATGACGAGCTTCGTGGTAGCGGCCGAGGATGAAGATCGCATAGTCCGTCCCGGCAGCGATCACCAGCAACGTCAGCAGATTCGTCGAGTACGTCGACAGCCCGATGATTCCCGAATTGGCGAGCAGGGCAACGACTCCGCGCGACGCGGTCAGCTCGATCATCACCGTGAACAGCACGAGGATCGCGGTGACCAGGGAACGGTAGACCCAGAACAGCATGACCACGATCACCGCGATGGTGATCAGCGTGACCATCAAGGTCCCTTTGCTGCCGACTTCGAACTGATCGGTGACCAGCGGGGCGGCACCGGTGACGTAGACCTTGACCCCCGGCGGCGGCGACGAGTGGTTCACGATGTCGCGCACCGAATCCACGGACTCATTGGACAGCGACTGGCCCTGGTTACCGGCGAGGTTGACCTGCACTAGGGCGGCCTTGCCGTCGTCGCTCTGGGAGCCCGAGGCGGTCAGCGGATCTCCCCAGAAATCTTGGATGTGCTGGACGTGCTTGGTGTCCTGGGCGAGTTTCTTGATCAGACCGTCGTAGTAGTGGTGCGCGGCGGCGCCCAGTGGCTGATCGCCTTCCAACACGATCATGGCTGCGCTGTCGGAATCGAACTGCTTGAACACCTTGCCGATGCGTTTACTCGCCAGCAGCGCCGGCGCGTCCTGGGGACTCTGCGATACGTTGTGGGCCTGGGCGACCTTTTCCAGTTGCGGGACATACACATTCGTGACAACAGCCACGGCGAGCCAGAAAGCCGCGATCGGCACCGAGAACCGTAGGAGCATCCCCGGCACCGAACGCCGCGGCTCGTCATGATCGGTCATGCGGACTTCACCAGGCAGAACGTATAGGCGTTCACGGTGTTGACGATCCTTTCGTCTTTGACTTCGCCGTCGACGATGATGCGACAGCCCAGCGAATCGCTGTTGCCCTGCGCCACAAGGTTGGTGAAGGCCCCCGGCTGGGTGGTCACCATCTGCATCGACCACGGCAGCGGCGCATCCATCACCTTCTGAGGCTGCACATTGATGTCAAGGTAGTTGATGGTGGCCACCGTTCCGGGGTCGCCGAACACCTGCAGGGTGATGTGCTTCGGGTTGTAGTTGACGTCATTGCCGATGGGGCCAGGGGTCGATGTGTTGTTATTCGAGCCAAAGATGCGATGCAGTCGATAGACGCCCGAACCCGCGGCGGCGATCACGACGAGCGCCACGAGAAACACCCACCCCCGCATGAGGCGCCGGCCGATCGAAAGCCTCTTCATGGTGTTCCGTCGCGGTTAGCCGCGCCGCGGCGGTATAGCGGTGGAGCAGCATCCCATCGTGCTAACCTAACTGATACAGACAGTAATTGCGAGTTGTATCTAGTGTCAGGAATTTTTAGCATGACGGCGCCGCCCTCCGCCCTCGACAGCCGGCTGGACGCCGACGCGATTGTGGTCCCCGATGAGCTGGTCCAGGCCGCGGTGCGGGTCGCCGAGCGGCGGGGCAAGGATGTCGCCGACGTGCCGGTGCTGGCGATCGCACGTGAAGCCGGAATCTCGCGGAGCACTCTGCTGCGTCGCCTTGGCGGCACCCGGGCGGCGTTGGACGAGGCTGTCCGCGCTGCCGGGGTGGATCCGGGTGGTCAGTTGCCGGTCCGCTCGCGGGCGTTGGATGCGGCGGCCGCGCTCATCAGCGAGTCCGGTTTAGCTGCAGCCACATTGGAGGCGATCGCCATCCGGGCCGATTGCGCGGTCCACAGTCTGTACATGGCCTTCGGCGGCCGCGACGAACTGCTGCGGATCGTATTCGAACACTACAGCCCCATCCCCGATCTCGAGGATGTCCTCGACACCGCCACTGCCGACCTGACCGCTACGGTGCAGCGCCTGTATCACGCGCTGGCGACAGCACTGGACCGCGAGCCCCGGGTCGCCCCGGCGATCCTCGCCGAGGTGTTCGCCCGTCCCACCAGCCCGACCGTCCAGACACTTGCACACCACGTCATTCCTCGCATGCTGGAAGTGCTTGGCACATGGCTGGATACACAAGTGCAGCGAGGACGGATACGCGATTCGCCCACGCCGTTGCTCATCCAACAATTGATAGGCCCGATGCTGCTGCATATGCTCGGCCGGTCGGCCCTGGCTACCACCGGTGTGATCGAGCTGCCTGAGATCGACACCACGTGTACGGAATTCACTGCAAACTTTGTGCGAGCCGTGGCTGTCGACTGACGTATCAAGATGCCGTCGGTGACGTCATGGGGAAGCCGCCGTCGAGCCCGGGACCGCAGGGTGGGACACGACCGCAAGCTCCGGCAGCGTGCTTAACGGGCCGCGTCTCGATCGTTTACAGTTGTCTTATTATTGTCATGTGTAAACTATCGGTCTATGGGGCCTGGCTCAGCAATACACAGTCCGGATCAGACGGCAAAGTCGTCTGACAGCGCCGGCGGTTCCGATCCGCGGATCCGCCGGACTCGGAGCGCACTGCAGGACGCGTTAACCGTCCTGGCCGAGGAGGCGTCGCCGGTGACGATGAGCGCTGTGGCGCAGCGCGCGGGGCTGAGTCGTCAAGTGCTGCATAAGCATTACGACTCGATCGGCCAGTTGGCGACGGAGGTGCTTGTCCGCCGCATGCTCGAAGGCACTGGGCACGAGGCACCCTCCGAACCGGAGTCGGCGGCCCAGGCGCTCGTCGACTCAGTCCAGCGCGAAGGGTTGACCCCGTTCCTGGCGTTCATGCAGCGTGACCGAGACGTGGTCATTGCGCTGCGCGCACTCGCTCATCGACAAACCACCGCGATCCTTGCGCGGGTGTTCTCCGGGTTGTTCAGCGGGCTCCGCGGCATCGACGAAATAACGACCGTTGACCGGCAAGCAGCGCTTTTTGCCGTCGGAGGTATCACGACTCTGGTCGACACCTGGCTGCACATGGATGGTCCACCGGACGCCGCACAGCAGGCGTCGGTCCTCGAGCGCTACGCGCGAGCGGTTTTCGCAGCACGACAGCAAGGGAGCGCCGCGAAGTAGTTACCACACCGACTCACCCGGTATCGGACAGCGACAGAACGGATCGGACCGTCCGACCCGATCATGAGAGAAAGGCAGCACCTGCATGAAGATCATCGCGTTAGAAGAACACTTCGTCCTTCCCGAGTTCATGGACGTGTGGGAGGACGCTGCGGATGGACATGACGAGGCGGACAGCGTGCTCGTGCGGACGCGCCGCGTGCAGCAGGCGGCGCTCGACCTCGGCGACCAGCGGATCGCCGCGATGGACGATCAAGGCGTCAACGTGCAAGTCTTGTCGCTCAACTCGCCCGGCGTGCAGAATCTTCCGGCACCGGATGCGGTAAGCATGGCCCGGCACGCCAACGACGCGCTCGCCGACGCCGTTGCCGCGCATCCCGACCGGTTCCAAGGCTTCGCAGCGGTCCCCACTCCGGACCCGGCGGCGGCCGCCGCCGAATTGGAACGCGCCGTAAGCACACTCGGGTTCCCCGGGGCGCTGATCAACGGACGCACCGGCGACCTGAGCATGGAAAACCGCGTCTTCGATGACCTGTACGGGGTTGCTGAACGACTCGGGGCACCGATCTACATACACCCGCAAGTGCCCACTGCGGCGGTCCGCGACGCCTACTACTCGGGCTTAGGCGATTTGGACTTCGTGCTGTCCTCACCGGCGATCGGCTGGCATTACGAAACCGGAATTCAGTTCCTGCGCATGGCAATCGGTGGTGTCTTCGACAGGTTTCCCGATTTGCAAGTGGTCCTTGGTCATTGGGGCGAGCTTGTGCTGTTCTACCACGAACGGTGGCAGCCGACCCTCGAACAGACCGGCTTGCACCTGCAGCGCCCCCTGTCGGAAGTGTTGCGCCAGAACGTCTGGGTGACCGGCAGCGGTATCCTCAGCGAACGCTACTTCCGCTGGGCGGCCGAAGTCGTCGGCACGGACCGGATCATGACCGCGACGGACTATCCCTACATCGACAACTCCGGCGGCGCAGCAAGAACGTTCA
The DNA here is from genome assembly GCF_041890355.1 of Mycobacterium hainanense. Classification (NCBI taxonomy): domain Bacteria; kingdom Bacillati; phylum Actinomycetota; class Actinomycetes; order Mycobacteriales; family Mycobacteriaceae; genus Mycobacterium; species Mycobacterium hainanense. The sequence continues at coordinate 115,817 of NZ_CP169059.1, forward strand.
TCGAAAACCTCCCGGCAACCGAAGCCAAGCGGACCGCCATCGCGTCCGGGAACTGGGAACGACTCACCGCACGCAAAACAGCGCCGAGCACCCCGAACGCGTGACCAGGGGCCGCCCCGGCCGAGCGGGTTCGTCGAGGCTTTGGAGACGTACGGCGCCGGTATGCGACATAACGTGTGCGCGCGAGTAGTCGCTCCCGCTCGGCTAATTCGGCGTGTCGAGCGCGGGTTCGACAGCGGTTGCGCCCACTCGGCCAGAAATTGCAAGACCGTGCCGGATGAGAAGGTTCGATCGACGCACCCAAGGCCGCCGAATCCATCGGCGCCAGCTCTGCCAATACTTAAGTACATTCCTGGCCGTATGTTTATGGGCCAACCCGCGGAATGTGCGCCCGGTATATTTGGTCCATGACGAATACCGGTGTCCGGCGAACCCAGGCCGAGCGCAGCACGGCGATGCGGAACCGGCTCCTGGACGCCACCGTGGAATGTCTGATCTCCTACGGCTACTCGGGCACGACGACCCAACGTGTCGCGGAGAGGGCAGGCGTCACCCGGGGCGCGCAGGTCCACCACTTCGGCTCCAAAGAGGATCTCGTGGTGGCCGCCATCGAGCACCTCGCGCAGCAGCGCGCCCAGTCAGCCATACGGGAAGCGGGGCGGGTGCATGGTAGTGCCGATCCGGCGGCGATGATCCTGGATTACATTTGGGAGGCCCACCAAGGGCCGATATTCGTTGCCACGATGGAACTTTGGGTAGCTGCGCGCACCGATCCGGTGCTGGCGAGCCAGATCGTTCGCGTCGAGCCGATCGTCAACAGCACGCTCGTCGCCGCCATCAGTCAGCTGGTACCGGATCGCCCCGCTCCCAAGGAGTTGCGCGACATCGCCTATACGGCGATGGACGCACTGCGGGGGATCTTGGTCGCCAGCTTCGTAGATCAGGACTCGGCGCGGACCAGGCGCCGCTGGGACCGCGTCTGCGCCCAACTCCGAGGGCCCCTCCTGCAGACCCTGCGGGCCGAAGCGGCCGACTAGCTCCCAGTTGGGTGACCCCTCGGCCCCCGGTGGGCGAGAGGCAAGAGACGCCGTTTGACAGATACATTCCGTTTGGTATGTTCTGTGTCGGAACGTCACGCATGTCGGGCGATGTGGCAGGAGAAGCGGAATGCCGAACAAGGTCTACGTCATCGGTGTCGGAATGACGAAGTTCGAGAAGCCTGGGCGTCGGGAGGGCTGGGACTATCCCGACATGGCCCGCGAGTCGGGCACGAAGGCTTTAGAGGACGCCGGCATCGACTACCGGGAGGTCGAGGAGGCTTACGTCGGTTATGTGTACGGCGAGTCGACCTCGGGCCAGCGGGCAGTCTATGAGCTGGGGTTGACCGGCATCCCGGTCGTCAACGTCAACAACAACTGCTCGACGGGGTCCACCGCGCTGTACCTCGCAGCCAGGGCGATTCGCGGTGGCCTTGCGCAGTGCGCGCTGGCCCTCGGATTCGAGAAGATGCAGCCGGGATCGCTCGGGTCGACCTACGACGACCGCGCCCAGCCGATGGAGAGGCACATGCTCGCCATGGCCGAGATTTCGGAGGTCCGATTCCCGCCCGCGCCCTGGATGTTCGGCGCCGCGGGGCGCGAGCACATGCAGCAATACGGAAGCACCGCTGAGCATTTCGCGAAGATCGGCTACAAGAACCACAAGCACTCGGTGAACAATCCGTATGCCCAGTTCCAGGAACAGTACAGCCTCGACGACATCCTGGCCGCCAGGATGATCTACGACCCGCTGACCAAGCTGCAATGCTCGCCGACCTCGGATGGCTCCGGTGCGGCAATCCTGGCCAGCGAGGCGTTCGTTGACAAGCACGGGCTGGCGGCTCAAGCGGTCGAGATCGTCGGGCAGGCCATGACCACCGACTTCGAGAACAGCTTCGACGGCACCTGCAAGGCGCTCATCGGCTACCACATGAATGTCGAAGCCGCGCAAAAGGTTTACGACCAGTCTGGGCTGGGGCCGTCGGACTTCCAGGTCATCGAGCTGCACGACTGCTTCTCGGCCAACGAGCTGCTCCTCTACGAGGCACTGGGACTGTGCGGTGAAGGCGAAGCGCACAAGCTCATCGACAACGGCGACACCACTTACGGCGGACGCTGGGTGGTCAACCCGTCGGGTGGACTGATCTCTAAGGGTCATCCGCTCGGCGCGACCGGGTTGGCGCAGTGCGCAGAGTTGACCTGGCAGCTGCGCGGCACCGCCGACAAGCGTCAGGTCGACAACGTGACGGCTGCCCTGCAGCACAACATCGGCCTCGGTGGCGCCGCCGTCGTCACCGCCTACCAGCGCGCCGAACGCTGACCACCTCACCCGAACGCCTCACCGAAGGAGAAGAAACATGGGACACATCGAAGCAACCAAGGACCTCGCGGCCAGTCCCGATGCGGTGTGGGCTACCGTCGTCGACCCGCGCACCTGGGACAAGTGGTTCACCGTGCACGAGAAGTGGATGGAGGAACCCGGCGAGCAGCTGACCCAGGGGACGAGGGTGGCCGCCAAGATCGTCATGCTCGGCATGGCCAACAAGATCGAATGGACCGTCGAGACCGTCGACGCGCCAAATACCCTGGCGCTCAGCGGAACCGGCATGGCAGGGGCCAAGGCGCGGTTCGTCTTCACCGTCACTCCGCAGGGGGCGGGTTCGACGTTCACCGTCGAAGGTGACTTCGAGGGCGCGATGATCAAGGGAGCGCTCGGCAAGGCCGTCGAAAAGGATGGTCGCAAGCAACTCGACGAGAGCCTCGCCAAGCTCGACGCCCTAGCCTCGGCGCACGCATGAGCGCATCGTTGAACGCGGACCTGGAATTCGACGACAGCGGCCTGGACACCTGGACCGACGAGGACCGCTTCGAGGTCACCGTCGAACGGCTCGCCGAATACGCCGCGGCGACCAACGACCCGATCGCGGCCCATCGCGCCGGCGAGGTCGCACCGCCGGTTTTCGCGATCGTTCCGGTGTTCGAGTCGCTGATGATGCCCGCCGTGGATGTATTGCCGGTCGAGTTGATTCCTCGGGTCGTGCACGGGGAGCAGGATTTCCACTTTCGCCGGCCGATCAGGCCGGGCGACAAATTGGTGTCGCGCGGCAAGATGATCGGCTACGAGGGATTGCCGAACGGAACCCGCGCGGCCATCAAGCTCGAATGCCGCACGGAGGACGGTGAACTGGTCAACGAGCAGTACGTGACGACGTTCATCCGGGGCTTCGACGCGGGCAAGGCCATCGGTGTGCTGAGTCCCGAGCACAAGTTCGACGAGAGTCTGCACGCGCAGACCCCTGTCGCCACCGTGGTCCAACACATCGACGACGATCAAACGTTCCGGTACTCGTCGGCGTCCGGTGATCCGATGCCGATTCACCTCGACGAGGACGTCGCGAAGGACGCGGGGCTGCCCGGCATCATCGTCCACGGCCTCTGCACGATGGCGTTCACGTCGTGGGCAGTGCTGACCGAGGTGGCCGATTCAGACGTCAGCCGCCTCAAGCGATTCGCTGTCCGGTTCTCCAAGATGGTGCTTCCCGGCGACGACCTCGAAACACGGATCTGGAAGAAGAGCGCCGCCGAAGGTGTGACGACCTACGCGTTCGAAACCGTCCGATTGGCGCACGGCGACGAGAAGGCAATCACTGACGGCCTGGCCGAGATCAGAGAGGCATGACATGGGAGCGCTCGAAGGCAGGGTGGCGGTCATCACCGGTGCGGGGCGCGGCATCGGCCGCGAGCACGCGCTGTTGTTCGCGCGCGAAGGCGCCAGCGTCGTCGTCAACGATTTGGGCGGCAGTAACTCCGGCGAGGGCATCGACGACGGCCCGGCGCAGGAGGTCGTCGCCGAGATCACCGCGGCGGGGGGGCACGCGGTGTGGAACACCGAGAACGTCGCCACCTGGGATGGCGCGAGGAGCCTCGTCCGACAGGCGATCGACGACTTCGGCAGGCTCGACGTGGTGGTGAACAACGCGGGCATCCTGCGCGACGGTTTCATCGCCACACTGTCCGAGGCGGATTGGGACGCGGTGATCGCGGTTCACTTGAAAGGGCACTTCTGCGTTCTTCGCCACGCTGCGGAGTACTGGAAGGCGCAGTCCAAGGCGGGCAATCAACCACACGCGTCGGTCATCAACACCGCATCGGCGTCGGGGACGACGCTGCCGAACGCCGGACAGGTCAACTACGGCTCCGCCAAGGCCGCAATCGCGGCGATGACCTTGGTCGCCGCCGACGAACTCGAACGCTACGGAGTCCGGGTGAACGCCATTGCGCCGATCGCCAGAACCAGACTGACCCTGGCCACCCCGGGGATGGGCGCGCTGATGGGCGAACCGGAAGAGGGCAAGGCCGACCTCTTCGGTCCCGCGAACATCTCACCGCTGGTTGCCTACCTCGCGACGGAGAAATGCCCGATCACCGGGCGGATGTATGCCGTTCAGGGCGGGGCGATCTCGCGGCTTGCCGGCTGGCACGACGTCGAGACCATCGAAACCGACGCGGTCTGGGAGATCGACGACATCGCTGCCCGGCTACCCCACTGATCCATCTGCCCGGCGCACAGAGGAGCCACCGATGTTCGAATGGTCTGACACCGACATCATCATGCGCGACACGATGCGCGCGTTCATCGCCAAGGAGATCCGTCCGCACTTGGACGAGCTCGAGAGCGGCGAACTGTCGCCGTATCCGATAGCGCGCAAGTTGTTCAGCGAATTCGGCCTCGACGCGATGGCTGCCGACGCCGTCAAGACGATGCTCGAGAAGGAGCGTGACAAGGCAGCCGCAGCGCCGCAGGAGAGCGCGAAAAGCGCAAAGTCCGGCGGTTTCGGCGCCATTGGTGCCCAGGCATCGATGGGCGCTGCTCTGGTGTCGGAACTGGCCGGGGTCAGCATCGGTCTGCTCAGCACGGTGGGCGTCAGCCTGGGACTGGGCGCGGCCACCATCGCGAGCCGGGGCACGTTGGCGCAGAAGGAACGCTGGCTGCCCGAATTGATGACACTGGAAAAGATTGCGGCGTGGGCGATTACCGAGCCGGATGCCGGTTCAGATGCGTTCGGCGGCATGAAGACCTACGTCCGACGAGATGGAGCCGATTACCTCCTAAACGGGCAGAAGACGTTCATCACGAACGGTCCGGATGCGCATGTAATCATCGTCTACGCAAAGTTGGACGAGGGCGACCAGGCGGTGGACAAGCGCAACCGCAAGGTCCTGACCTTCGTCCTCGACGCGGGGATGCCCGGCCTGACCCAGGGCAAGGCGTTCAAGAAGATGGGAATGATGTCCTCTCCGACCGGTGAACTGTTCTTCGACAACGTACGGCTTGGCCCAGATCGATTGCTCGGGGAGACCGAGAACCACGAGGGCGGCGACGGCCGGGACAGCGCACGCGCGAACTTCGTCGCCGAGCGCATGGGCATCGCGGCGATGTCGCTGGGGATCATCAACGAGTGCCACCGCCTGTGCGTCGACTATGCGAAGTCTCGAACGCTGTGGGGCAAGGAGATCGGGCAGTTCCAGCTAATCCAGCTCAAGCTGGCGAAGATGGAGGTGGCTCGGATGAACGTCCAGAACATGGTCTTTCAGACACTCGAACGTCTGCAGGCGGGCAAGCTGCCGTCCATCGGGGAGGCATCTGCGATGAAGTGGTATTCGTCGGAGACCGCGACCGAGGTGGCCATGGACGCGGTTCAGCTCTTCGGTGGCAACGGCTATATGGCCGAGTATCGCGTCGAGCAGCTGGCACGTGACGCCAAGTCACTCATGATCTACGCAGGCAGCAACGAAGTGCAGATCACCCACGTGGCCAAGGGTCTGTTGAGCAAGGACCGGTAGCGATGACTGCCGTGTTCGATCGGGCCAGAGCCCTGCTGGACAACGGCCGGTCGGCCATGGTGCTGGGGCGGTCGGGCCTGATCGAGTACCGACGACCAGATCGGATCATCAAGGCAGTCAGCGACATTCGGTCTTTAGGCCCCATCGCGGGTCCCCTTCGGATCGCCACCCGCAGGTGCCCGGACCGCCTCGCCGTCGTCGACGAGACCCGGTTGATGACGTTCGCCCAACTCGACCAGCGAAGTGACGCTCTGGCCCTGGGCTTGCTGGAGCGAGGGTACGGACCCTCGACGACGGTGGGGACCCTGTGTCGCGATCGTTGCGGACTGATCGAAGCCATGATGGGCGCGAGCAAGATCGGTGCGCGGCTGGTCCTGCTCAACACCGGTCTCAGCGCCCGCGAACTGGGCGAGGTGACCGTGCGGGAAGGGGTGACCGTCGTCATCCACGACACCGAGTTCGCGGGCGCGCTGGCGCATCTCCCCGACTCGGTCTTGCCTATCGCCGCAGATGCCGAATCCGGCACGGGGACAAGCGGTACGGCCCTTGCCGATTTGATCGACCGACACGCTGGTGCCGGCCGCCCGCCCCGGCCAGCGCGGCCAGGGGCGCTGATCGCGCTGACCGGCGGCACCACCGGTACCCCCAAGGGAGCCGAGCGCACCGTCCGTTCTCCGCTGGCGGCGGTGCAGTTCCTCGACCGGATACCGCTTCCGTTCGAGGGCACGACGTTTTTGGCCGCGCCGCTGTTTCATGGCACGGCACTGAGCCAGTTTCTGCTGTCATTAACGCTGGGTACCACGACAATAATGCGGCGCCGGTTCGATCCCGAGCAGACCATGCAGGCGATCGACGCCCATGGGTGCACCACCTTGGTGTTGGTGCCTACCATGCTGCGTCGGATCCTGGGACTCGGCGCCGACATATTGGACAAGTACGACACCTCAACGCTATCGGTGATCTTCTGCGCCGGCTCGACGCTGCCGATCGAGACCGGCAATCGGGCGATCGCCCAGTTCGGCCCGGTGCTCTACAACCTCTACGGAGCCAGCGAGGTCGGGGTGGCCGCCGTGGCCACTCCCTGGGATTGGATTGCCGCCCCGGGAACGGTGGGCAAACCGCCGCGCTCGACCCGGGTCCGGCTCTACGACGATCACGATCAGCCCGTCACCCGGCCGCACGTCCGCGGCACGGTCTATGTGGGCAGCGCGCTGTCGTTCGAGGGGTACTCCGGGGGCGGCGGTAAGAAGGTCATCGACGGTCTGCTGTCCAGTGGCGACGTTGGGCACTGGGACGCCAATGGTCGGCTATTCGTTGACGGTCGCGATGACGACATGATCGTCTCCGGGGGAGAAAACGTCTTCCCCGGCGAGGTCGAAGAATTGCTCTATGCGCACCCCGACATCGACGAGGCCGCGATCGTCGCAGTCCCCGACGACGTTTTCGGGCAGCGCCTAGCCGCGTTCGTCGTAGCTCGGCCCGACACCACGTTGGACGCGGACACAGTCCGCCAGTATGTGAAGGACAACCTGGCGCGGTTCAAGGTTCCCCGCGACGTCACGTTCATCGACAAACTTCCCCGCACCCCGTCGGGAAAACTACTGCGCCGCGAGTTGACGTGACCCGGGGCTCCGGGTCGTCATCACCAACTCGAGAAAAGATCCCGCGAAGATGAATCCGCTCAAGCAGGTCCTCGGCACCACTCTCGTCCGTCCGATCGCGGCCGTGAACCATGCGCTGAGTACCCCTGTCGCACAAGTCAATCCGACCTGTCCCGGTTCACGTCACGACCGCATCGATCAGCAGACGGACCTGGATCGCATCGCGGAGAAGATCAACACCAGGCCCCGACGGGTGCTCGGCTGGGACACCAGCCATGACCATCCTTCACCGGGACGCGGGCCTCGGGCGTCAGCGGCTGGGAGGCGGCGGGGGCACCGTCGCTCGCTCGCCGGCTCAGACCCTGGGTCGTCGCAGCGCGTCGAGCATGCGGGTCGGCATCTGCGCGAGCGCGGCGTCCGATTCGTCTTCCGTCGCGGTCAAGTCATCGACTTCTGAGTCGGTGAGTTCCCGGGCGGTGTCTAGGGCGCGAAGGTTCTCGTCGAGGTGGCCGAGCGATCTGGTTCCCGGGATCGGTACGGCGACCGGTGAGCGTCGGAGCAACCACGCGAGCGCGATGGTCGACTCGGAGACCTGGAGGCGACGCGCGGGCTCTGCCAGGGCTGGGATCTCGGAAAGGCCTCCGGTGGCCAAGGGGAAGTACGGCACGAAAGCGATGCCGTTCTGCTCGCACGCGTCGAGGACCTCGACCCCGGAACGGTCGATGAGGTTGTAGCGGTTCTGTACGGCGGTGATTGGTGTCAGCCGTTGCGCCTGGGCAAGCAGCTCGGAGGTGGCTCCGGAGACGCCGATGCGATCGATCTTGCCCTCGTCGCGGAGCTCGACCAGTACGCCGAGGCTGTCCTCGAGAGGGACGTCCGAGCCGATGGAGCCGGCGCGACCTTCGCTGTCGCCCCAGAGACGGAGGTAGGTGAGCGGGCTTCGCTCGGTCCGGAGGTCGAGCAATGCGTCTTCGACCTGCGAGCGGATCGAGGCGGGGCGGCTGTCTGTGAGCCACTCGCCGCGCGGACCGCGGGTCGCTCCGACCTTGTTGCCGATGATGACGTCGTCACGGAATGGCGCGAGCGCTCGACCGATGAGCTGGTTGACGGTGCGGGGCCCGTAGGCATTGGCGGTGTCGAAGAACCGCACGCCCTGTTCAACAGCGTGTTGTAGGAGCGCAATGGCGGCGTTCGGATCCTCGGGGAGTCCGATGACGCCGGGGCCGGTCAGTTGCATAGCGCCGTAGCCCATCCTGGGGACGGTGACACCACCGAGGGCGAGGTTGGGGCTGTACTGCGTGGGACTGGTTGTTCCGCTCATGGTCAGTGCGCTTTCTGTGCCGTGGCGGTAGCGGGGTCTGCAATGTGGCGAAGCCACTGGGTCAATAGCGCAGCCTCGGGAGCCGTGAACTGCACGTTGCGCGCCGCGATGTGGCTGATGAGTAGTCGGGCCGCTTGTTCCGGCGTTGTCGTCGGCTGGCTTGATGTGCTTCCGGTGAGCGCGCTGATGAGCGCAGCCCGCGTCGCCACCGCCGCCGGATCGGTGACGGCGCGGTGCAGACGGTTGAGCTGCGATACGCACCCCACGGCCATCCCCGTCGTCATCACCGCAGCGGTATCGACCTCAACCTGGAGTAGGCCTGCGTCGTCCATCCGTTGCAGGGATGATCGGAGATGTTCATCGGCGGTCACAGCCGCGGTACTCGTCCGCCCCGGCGAATAAATCAACGTGTAAAGGACAGGGTTGACCACACCGAACTCGATGTGGAGATCCCAGCCAGCACCGAAATCGGCGATCAGATCCCCAGATCGAGGCATGCTCTGCTTGCGCTTCAGGTACTCGCCGAACGCCTGCTCGGCCACCGCGTCCAGAAGGCCTTCCTTCGTCCCGAAGTGGTGGTACAGAGTCGGAGCGGCAACGCCTGCCGCCTCATACAAGTCACGCGTACTCGGCTCGTGCCGCGGCTGCGCCATCAGCAGTTCGCGTGCTGCGTCGAGCAGCAGTGTTCGTCCCGATGTCATGTACCAACGGTACACAGGATGCGAATACGGTCGTACCGTCGGTACACGGCATCCGTTCTGACCTCGCCTCTGACGTGGAACACGGCCGACATCGCTATCTGACGCCGCTGTCAGCCGATGACGTGGCCCGCGCCGTGGTCACCGCCGTTCGTCGCGGCAAGCGCCGCCTGGTGCTCCCACCGATCGTCACAGTGCTGCTCGTCACCGAGGCGGTGTCCTCGAGCCTGGGCGACCTCATCATCACCTTGCTGGCCCGCAATCGCTGGTTCGGCCAGGCGATGGGACTGAGCCGCGGAAGGACTTATCACCAAGCCATTTCCAGCATCTCTACCGAGGGAGACCGCCGTGCCATCGTCGCCTGAGGTCACCCACTCGAGGTGATCGTGCTAGCCGTGCAGGGCGAAGGCGTCGCGCATGGCGTCCACGGCTTCGGCGGTGCCTTCGAAATGGATGCGGCGCAGCGCCGCTTTGCGGGCGGCGGCGTCATCGCCGAGGCGGGTATCGATGAGGTCGGCCGCGGCGGCGGTGACGGTGACATCGGGTTCGCGGTGCGCGCTGGTCAGATGCCCGTTGGCGACGGCGAAGTCGAACCGGCGGCCGTCGATGTCGATGCGATAGGTGGCGTCGAGTTGGGCGGCCGCGACCGGATCAAAGGCCAGCAGCAGCCCTGCCAGGAACCCGTTGAGCGGCGTGATAGCGCTGCTGTCGGTGGGATCGAGCTTGTCCAGGCCGAACCGGGCGACGGCCCGCACGATGGGCAGCACGCGCTCCCAGGCCGTGTCGGTGAGGGTGTACACGGTGCGCCCGATCGGGGCGGGTAGGTCGGTGCGATCGATCAGGCCGGCTTCTTGAAGTTCCTTGAGTCGTTGCGCCAGCAGATTGGTGGCGATACCGGGAAGTTCGGCTCGCAAGTCGCTGTAGCGGCGGGGACCACCGACGAGTTCGCGCACGATGAGCAGGGTCCACCGCTCGCCGATGACGTCGAGGCCGCGCGCGATGGGGCAGTTTTGGTTGTAGACCCTGGTCTTCACCACACCAGCCTACCGAGCGCAGACATGATATTCCATCGCTCCGTTGATTTGTTTGTTCATATGGTTTGCGGCTCTGAAAGGTGGCTGACGAGATGAACGAGCACGCCTCGCCGCGGCGCACTCCGGTGCTGATGGCCGTCCACGCCCATCCCGACGACGAATCCAGCCAAACCGGGGGCACGCTGGCCCGCTACGCCGCAACCGGATGGCGCACCGTCCTGATCACCTGCACCGACGGCAGCCAAGGCGACGACGCGAAGGGGGCCAAACCCGGTCATCCCGGCCACGACCCACGCCGCGTCGCCGCGCACCGCTCACGCGAACTGGACGCCGCTGCGGCCACCCTGGGCATTGGCGATCTCATCATGCTCGGCTACCCCGACTCCGGAATCCCCGGCGAGGCCGACCCTCTGCCGCCACCGGAGGCGTTCAGCCGCCGCCCACTGCCGACCATGGTGCGCGAACTCGCCGGGCTGCTCCGCGCGCACCGACCGGACGTCCTGCTCACCTACCCGCCCAACGGATTTTCCGGACACCCCGACCACATCCGCACCCACGACCTGGTCAGCGCCGCCCTACGGACACTGTCAGCCACTCCGGCGTTCCCGGCCCCCCAGCTGCATTACATCGCGCTGTCCCGGAGTCGACTGGCCTCGCTGACCCGCGCCGCGCGCGCCGCGCTGGGCCCCGACGTCTGGCTGCCACCCGAGGAGATGGCCGTCGACGACGCGGACATCACCACCGCCATCGACATCACCGCCTATTGGGAGACCAAACTCGCCGCCCTCGCCGCCCACGCCAGCCAATCCGACGCCGCCGCCCTCCTGCGGTCGTTCACCGCCGCCGGCCAGCACGACAGCGCAACGCACGTCGAGGAGTACGTCCGCGCCGGGCGCCCGACCGGTCCCGGCAGTACCCCCGAACCGGGATTCCGCATTCGCAACCATGGCCGCCCGATCGATGGTTGAGTTATTTGTCTTCACACTTTACTATCACGTTCATGAAGACACGCAGCCCCCTTTTCCCGAATCACCGCCTCGCCGCGCTGGCGGTGATTTGTCTGAGCGTCTTCGTGATCAACGTCGATGCCACCATCGTCAACGTCGCGCTGCCCACGTTGTCGAGCCAGCTGCACGCCACCACCGCGCAGCTGCAATGGATCGTTGACGCCTACACCCTGGTCATGGCCGGGCTGCTGCTGTCGGTGGGCAGCCTCAGCGACCGCTACGGCCGGTTGGGCTGGCTCAACGCCGGGCTCGTGCTGTTCGCGATCACTTCGGCTGTTGCCGCGCAGGCCAATTCGGCGGATCAACTAATCGCCGCCCGCGCCGCGATGGGCGTCGGCGCGGCGGTGATCTTTCCCACCACGCTGGGTTTGATCACCAACATTTTCACCGACCCGGTGGCGCGGGCCAAGGCGATCGGGCTGTGGGCGGCCATGGTGGGCGTCGGTGTCGCGGTCGGACCAATCACCGGCGGTTGGCTGCTCGAACACTTCTGGCGCGGGTCGATCTTCATCGTCAACATTCCGATCGCCGTACTGGCCATCGTCGGTGGCATCCTGTTCGTGCCCGCCTCCCGCGACCCGAACGCCCCACGCGTTGACGTCCCCGGATTGCTGCTGTCCGCGATCGGCATCACCGCCCTGGTCTACACCGTCATCGAAGCCCCCAGCTGGGGCTGGACCAACATCCGCACCATCAGCGGTTTCGCGATCGCCGCCGCCGTCCTGGCCGTATTCGCCCTCTGGGAACGCCGCAGCACTCACCCCATGCTCGATGTCTCGGTGTTCTACAACCGCCGCTTCTCCGGGGGCAGCCTGGCCGTGACGGCGAGTTTCCTCGCCCTGTTCGGCTTCATCTTCGTCGTCACCCAGTACTTTCAATTCGTCAAGGGCTACACCGCATTTCAGAGCGGCGCCCGCCTCATTCCGGTGGCCATCTCGATCGCGCTGGCCAGCATCGTGGGACCCCGACTCGTCGAGAAAATCGGCACCACCGCCCTGGCCGCAGGCGGACTCGCGATATTCGCCGCCGGACTGGCATGGGCGTCGACGGTCAACGCCTCGACCGACTATCCCGTCATGGCCATGCAGATGCTGCTCCTGGGCGGCGGTCTGGGCTTGACGATCGCCCCAGCCACCGAGGCCATCATGGGGTCACTGTCGATCGAGAAGGCCAGCATCGGCTCCGCGATCAACGACACCACCCGCGAGTTCGGCGGCACCCTCGGCGTGGCCATCTCAGGCAGCGTCTTCGCCTCGATCTACAGCGCCCGCGTCGGCTCTGCGGCGAGCCTGGCCGCACTCCCGGCCGACCTGCGCACGGCCATCGGGAAGTCGATGGCCGTGGCGCACAGCGTCGTGGGCCAGATGCCGGCGGCACGCATCGCCGAGGTACGCGCGGCGGTCAACGGCGCCTTCCTCGACGGTTACCGCGTAGCCACCCTGGTGTGCGCCGTCATCGCCATCGCGGCCGCCGTCCTCGTCGCCTGGCTGCTGCCGTCCTGGGCCGAGCAGCCCGACCCCGAGGCCGACGCCGCGGAGCCCGCGGGCGTCTCGTCATGAATCGCCAACCCGCGCCACCGCGGCGTCGATCCCCGCGTGCGGGGCCGCGTCTTCAACGAGAAGCTCGCCGCGATCATCGAGATTGCGGTGGCGGACCACGACGGGACCGCCCCGCTCGTCGGTTTGGATGATCGCGTCACCGATACGGTGCAGAGACTCACCGGCTCGCCTCCCCGTTTTCGCTGAGTTTGGCGCGAACCCTGGTCCACCAACCAACCGGCCGCTTACAGCTGGGCTGGTTTGTCCGGGTGCGCAATAGAGTGTGCGGGTGAATCACCCCAGCCGGAGCCGGCCACCAAGTCCGTGAATTTGGTAGCGGGGGCGTTGTTGACCACCTCGTGAACATGCGCGGGGAATGAAAAGGCCGGAGCCTTCAGCGGGTTGGCTCGGATGTCGCGACCGATCGCTTCGGCGATGGCGTAACCCAGATTGTGGCGTGGCCATGCGGCGTGGACGCGGTCAGCGAAACCGGCAGGCAGCAGTTCTTTCTGCGCACCAACGACGTCCAGGTCGATTCCGCTGTGGCAGACGGCGTGTTCGGTGCCGAACCGGTGTCCTAAGCCGACGCTGGTGTGCAGCGAAATTGCTTGCCACACAACCGTTACACGGTCGTCGGGGAAGCCGTGCTCCCGCAGGAAACGTGCCGCCGCATCTGCGCCGTCGACTTCGAATCGCTGATCTCCCTGTCCGTAGGGAGTGATGCCGAGGTCGTGCAAGATCGAGGCGAGGAACACCGCCTCCTCGTCGTAGTCGATCCCGCCACGCAGCCCCCGAGCGGCCGCGAGTTCGCGTCCGAACAGATAGCCTCGGACGCAGTGATTGTGCAGGAAGGCCGGCGAGACGTCCTCGGCGAGCGCGAAAGCTGCTGCGCAGATTGTGGAGTCGGGAAGGCTCCACTGAGCGACGGCCGGGTTCTGGATACCCATGTCACCACAGTGCCTAGCCGCTCTGTCTTCCGCCAGTGGCTCGATGGACAAGCACCGCCGGGATCTCGACAGCTGTCGGCATTCGTCACCGGATGGCGATATTCCAGCGATAAGTGCCCATCTGGCTACTGGGACAGACACCGTGATCGATCCAAGATGGCCATGTGCACGCCCAAATTCTGTTGTTCGACGGCTTCGATCCGCTCGATGTGATAGCGCCCTTTGAAGTGTTGGCATTCGGCGGCCGCCTCCTCGGTGGAGAACTGACCGTCGAGTTGGTTTCTGCTGAAGGTCCACGCGAGGTCGTCAGCGGCAACCTCGGCCTTACGCTCAAGGCCACCGGCCAACTCGATCCTGCCAAGCCGGGCTACATCGTGGTCCCGGGTGCCGTGGGACCCCTGGAGGGCGATCCCGACGAGGTGGACACCATCCCGGTTCTGTTGGCCAGGTTCGGGGAGACCGCCGCGGTCCCGTTGATCCGAAAGGCGTTGGCCACTCCTGACATCACCATCGCGACGGTCTGCGGTGGATCGTTGGCGTTGGCGATGGCCGGCTTGATCGACGGTCGCCGCGCCAACACCCACCATCTCGGAGTGGACGTGCTCGAGGCCACCGGGGCCGTGCCGATCGCGGCCCGCGTGGTGGACGACGGGAACCTGGTCTCGGCCGGAGGGGTGACCTCGGGTCTGGATCTGGCGCTGTACCTCCTGCGGCGCAGTTACGGGCCGCAGGTCACTTTGGCGGTGGAAGCCATGTTCGCCTTCGAGAGCCGCGGCACCGTGTGGGCCAACACCGGCCGGGTCCCTCAGGCGGTATGAGATGAGCATCGTCGGTGATTGGGATGTCAGCATCAAGACACCGGTCGGGACACTGCAGATCGTCTACAGCTTCGACCTCGACGACGGTGTCCTGACCGGTCGCGCCGCCGGCAAGCATGAAACGGTGCCCTGCATTGACATTGACGTGAGCGAGGAGGCAACCGGTCAGCGCGTTCGGTGGCGACAGAGCGTCACTAAGCCGATGAAACTCAAACTGGACTTCGATGTCCTCGTCGAGGGTGATCGCCTCACTGGTAATTCTCGTGCGGGCCGCTTACCGCGGTCGACTGTCATCGGCACCCGCCGATGACCGGCAGTGTCGTCTAGCTCCGCGTCGGCCAACTAGGCCGTCGCCAGAGCACGCCTCGGCATGCGGCGTTCCTCTTCAAAGGCCCGCTCGCGGAACGAGTTTCGGTAGGTCTGGGGCGCGACGCCGCTCAACCTGCGGAATTGCTCACGGAAGTTGGCCGCCGAGGTGAACCCTACGTCGCGGCCGATCCGCTCGACGCTGTGCGACGTCCGTTCGAGTAGTTCTTGGGCATGACGGATGCGCACTCCGGTGACCCATTGCATCGGTGTCTGGCCCGTCTCCGTTTGAAAGCGACGGTTGAGTGTGCGGATACTAATCGCGGCGTACGCCGCGATATCGGCCAAGGTCAACTGTTGGTGGGCGTTCTGCTCGATCCAGGCGAGCACCCCGTTCAAGTAGGTCTTCTCGCCAATCACACTGGCAGGAAGCTGATTTCGCACGATGAACTGCGCCTGACCACCGCTGCGGTGTAGTGGCGCCACCGCGAGTTTGGCGGCGTTCGCGGCAGTAGTCGCCCCGTAGTCGCGCTGCACCATGTGAAGGCAGAGGTCCATCCCGGCCGACGCCCCCGCCGAAGTCAGTATTCGCCCTTGATCGACGTAGAGGACGTCGGGATCGAGTTCGACGGCGGGAAACGCGGTGCGGAAGAGATCCGCCGCCGCCCAGTGTGTGGTTGCGCGTTTACCGTCGAGCAGGCCCGCGTCGGCCAGAATGAACGCGCCCGTGCAGATCGAGGCGATGGTGGTGCCGGCAGCGTATGCGGCGCGCAACGCAGCGACGACCGTCGCTGGAGTTTCCGTCTCGACACTCTGGCGGCCGGGCACGATGATGGTGTCGGCGTCTGCCAGTGCCTCAAGCCCATGGTCAGTGGCGATGCGCAGAAGGCCGGCCGACACCACCGGTTCGGTGCCACATACCTGGACGCGGTAGCCGTTCGCACCGTCGGCCAGTCGAACCCTTGCGAAAATCTCGACGGGAATGCTCAAGTCGAACGCGACGACGTCGGGAACGGCCAAGACCGCAACTCTGCGCATGGGGACATCGTAACCGCGGAGGTGGCAAGATTTACCTGCACCGCTTGTATGGTGCCAGAAGGGGCTCGCCGCGTCTGTGATGCTGCGTCGCCTGGGGTACACGCCCGTGACCAGCGTCATGGCGTCACCCTAGGCTGCCACCGGTCCGGCGGTGAGTGGCGTCATGGACGCATTCCGCCGGGTTTTTGCCATGCAGCAATCACTGTCGTTCGGGGGCAATATCTCGGCGGGCATTGGCCATTGAGCCGCTGTCGTCCACTGCGAGCGGCCATTACTGTCAAGTTGCTTCCACTCTGAAGGGATTTCGATGCCCGCCACTCCACACTCATTCGGTTGCACCGCATGACTGCGGTTACGCCCCAGACAAATTGGCGGCCAAGCGTAGCGATGATCCCGTTTCCAGGTCTCACGATGTTGGACCTCATCGGACCCTACGAAACCCTCCGCCAACACACTGATGTGCATCTGCTCGGGTCCACCACCGACGAGTTCCTCTCGGACAGCGGTGCGCCGTTCCGCGCAACTGAAATGCTCTCTGAAGCAGCCGATTACTACGACGTCGTCTTCGTCCCGGGCGGCAACGGAACGGCAGATGCCATGCGCGATCCGCAGATCATCGACTTCCTCGCCACCCAGGGGCCCCGGGCGCGCTACGTCACGTCGGTCTGCACGGGCTCGCTGGTGCTGGGAGCAGCGGGACTGCTGGATGGGTACCGGGCGACGACGCACTGGTCGATGCTGGATGCACTGCCCTTCTTCGGGGCGATACCTGCCGAGGAACGCGTCGTGATAGACCGCAACCGCATAACCGGGGGTGGCGTTACAGCCGGAATCGACTTCGGCTTGCTGCTCCTTGCCGAACTATTCGACGAAGCCACAGCACGCTACGCGCAACTGCTTCTGGAGTACGACCCTGCTCCGCCGTTCGACGGTGGATCGCCGCGGACTGCAACCTAGGACACCATTAACAACATTAAGGAGTACGTCGCAGAGCTGATGGCCTCATGCGAAGAGCTTCTCGCACAGCGCGACAGCCAGAGAGGCATTGCCTGATGCCCGGAGCCACGCCGTACGGCCAGCTGCGGTACAAACAGATCTACGGCAAGCGAATGGCATACATCGACGAGGGTTACGGCGACGCCATCGTATTTCAGCACGGCAACCCGAGTTCGTCATACCTGTGGCGCAACGTGATGCCGCACGTGGAAGGGCTTGGCCGACTTGTCGCGTGCGATCTGATCGGGATGGGTGGCTCGGACAAGCTGGATCGTTCGGGACCCGACAGCTACCACTACCACGAAAACCGCGACTACTTGTTCGCATTATGGGATGCGCTCGATCTCGGTGACCGGATGACACTCGTGCTCCACGACTGGGGTGGCGCTTTGGGGTTCGACTGGGCCAACCAAAATCGCGACCGGGTCGCCGGCATCGTGCACATGGAGACTGTCTCGGTGCCGATGGAGTGGGACGACTTTCCCGAAGAGGTCGCGCACATGTTCAGGGCCTTCCGCTCGCCGCAAGGCGAGGCGATGGTCCTGGAGAACAACGTCTTCATCGAGGGGGTCTTACCGTCCATCGTGATGCGCAATCTCAGCGAGGAGGAGATGGACCACTACCGTCAGCCCTTCCTCAATCCTGGCGAGGATCGACGGCCCACGCTGTCGTGGCCGCGCGATGTCCCGCTCGCCGGTGAACCCGCAGCGGTGGTCGATGTCATCGAGGACTTCAACTCATGGTTGGCCGCAAGCGAGGTCCCGAAGTTGTTCGTCCGCGCTGACCCCGGAGTGATCCAGGGCAAGCAACGCATCCTCGACATCGTGCGCGGCTGGCCGAATCAGACCGAAATCACTGTGCCTGGAACGCATTTCCTCCAGGAAGACAGCGCAGACGAGATCGGCAAGGCCATCGCGTCGTTCGTGCGGACGATCCGACCGGACGACGGCACATCTCGCCATCGGTAGATCAGAACCCCCACCCTGTGCCCGCTAGGACGATGCCACCTTCGCCGAAGTGTTTCCTTCGTTTCGCCGCGTCTTGCTGGACGCCCTCACGCGGCGAGTGGGCATCGCTCTGGCGGGCGCGACGGCGGCGAGCATAGACATGACGGTCTGGGTGACTGCTGATAGATCCGCGGCGTTGTCGGCTAGCCACCGCTTGTAGGCCACTCGGAACACGTCTACTCCCACCCTCGTCACGAGTTCAGCGGTACCAGGGTCGACTTCGCGTTGTTGCAGTGCCTGATTGAGACCGTCTGCTAGCCGTTGCTGCTTGATCAGCTCGCGCTCCAGCAAGCCCGGTGTCGATGCGATCATCGCTTCGCGACGGCGAATGGTTTCACGTGAGCCAAGGGATTCCCAGTCGAACTCCGCTAAGACTTGCGTCACTGCCAGAAGCGGCTCTGTGAGATCCTCCGTCTCGAGGAGGCGTTCAACGAGCGTCGCATGGATCGAATCTGCGTCGACGAACAATACTTCTTGCTTGTCTGAGAAGTACCGAAAGAAGGTTCTGGTTGTCACGCGCGCACGCGCGGCGATCTGCACGGCGCTCGTGTTGTCGAACCCTTGCTCTTCGAAAAGCTCCATGGCCGCTTGCTGCAGCCGCTCTTTGCTGCCCTGCTGCCATCGAGGCATGACGCAATACTAACCGGCCTGATGACGCGGCCTGACAACGCAGAGGCTGGTGCTGAAGTGGTGTCGGGGGAGGATGCGCCACGTCGCTATCGTCCGCTATGTCACGGCGCGACATTACGTGTAGGATGATGTCATGGCGAGACAACACCGGGTACTCAGGCGGCATGTGTGATGGGCGGCGGAACGAAAAGCGGTGAGGCTTTTGAGAACCGGGCTGGCGAGGCGCCGGCGTACTGGTATCGCGGCGGGCTGTGGAATGTGTTGATGTCTGCTGATGCAACGTTGGGTGAGTTCACCCTGCTCGATCAGATCATTCCGTCGGGGTTGGGGCCTCCGGCGCACGTGCACGAACGTCAGGCCGAGGGCTTCTACATCATCTCCGGGGAAATGGAATTGGTGATCGGCGGTGGTGACTACGGGGAGGAACGGGTCATGCGGGCCCAGGCGGGTTCTGCGGTGTGGGTGCCGAAGTCGACCAGGCATGCGTTTCGGGTGGTCTCCGATGAGGACGCTCGGGTGCTGAACTTCTACACTCCGGGCGGGTTTGACGATCATCTGGCCTTCTACGGTCAGGAAGCCACCGCACAAACCCTTCCGCCCGCGCAAGTGGCTAACCAGTTGGACCGTGAGCGTCAGGATACCTCCGCGGAACAGCGTGAGGCTTACCTCCAACGGTTGGCCGACATCGCCGAAGGGACCTGGGACTTCTCCATCGTCGACCCCTACCAGCACTAGCCAACATTCTCGGTGCTGCGCGGTTGACCGACACGCACGCGAGGCGACGGAGCGAACCGGGAGTGCCTACGCTGCTGGGGTTTTCGTAGCGATGGTGAGAAAGGATAATATGAACAACAGCAATGAGTTTCAGCGGACCACTGCACAGGAGCGAGCGAGCAGTCGCTTCGGCTTCAATACGGGGTGGGCATCCCGGTGAAACGCATTCAGTATCACCAGTACGGCGGACCCGAGGTGATGCGGCTGGAGGATTTCCGGCCTGCGCGCCCGGGCCGCGGCGAGGTGCTCGTTCAGGTGCGCGCGGCCGCAGCTAACCCCCTTGACTGGAAAGTCCGCAACGGTGAAATGCGGCTAATAACCGGCCGTACGTTTCCGCGCGGGCTGGGCTACGACTTTGCCGGCGTGGTAGCCGCGGTGGGTGAGCGCGTCAGTCGGCTTCGCGTCGGTGACGAGGTGCTCGGCGGAGCGGCGATGAAGGCCAGCGGCGCGTTCGCCGAGATGGTCGTGGCCGCTGAGAAGGGCCTGGTGAAAAAGCCGGCGGGTTTGTCCTTCGAGCAAGCAGCCGCGATCCCTATGGTCGGCGTCACGGCATTGCAGGCGCTGATGGAGAACGGAAAGATGCAACCCGGGGCGGCTGTGTTCGTGCACGGCTGCCTAGGTGGGGTTGGACGAACCGCTGTCCAGCTCGCCGCCGTACGTGGCGCAAGTGTGGTCGCAGGCAGCTGCCGTACCAGCTCGATGGGCGATGCACGCGCGCTCGGCGTAGACCCTGTCGTCGAGTTCGACTCCGTGCCCAGTTCTTTGAACAAGCGGTTCGACATCGTGTTTGACACCGTGGGCAGTCTGCCGCCGGCTACCGCACGGATGCTCCTCAACCGCGGCGGCCGCGTCATCGACATCGTCCCCAGCCCGATGAAATTCCTCAGGAGCATGGTCCCGCGCAGCCACTATCGAGTGCAGTTCACCCAACCTTCGCTCAGCGACCTCGAAGAAATCGCTGACGCCTGTGCCCAAGGCGCGCTGCGGATTCCGGTGGCCCAAACCGTGCCTCTCGCCGAGGCGATCTCCGCACTCATTCGACTCGAATGCCACCACACACCCAAAGGCGGCAAACTCATCATCACGATGAACGGGCAGTGAACCTTGTCCTGCTCGGATGGGCAAGTCTGCGCGTCCGCAGGGCGAACCACCAACACAACCAGCCGGGCCTGAGTTGAGCGTGCGGACGTGACAAGCCATGGCCGGGTATTAGAAACGGCGGCCGTGGGGATTACCTGCGATTCTTCGCATATGGTGCCGGGGCAGTGTGCTTCTCCGGTGGACATGCTTCTCGCGTTGTTTGAAGATGGCACAGCGCGAGGACGTCTTCGACGACGGCGTCGATGAAGGTGTCATCGACCGGTTCGCCCGTCACGATCACCCGATAGTGAATCGGCCCGACGAGCCTTTCCGCCAGCGAGGCGACATCGGTGTCCGGCGATAGTTCAGCGCGAGAGATCGCGCGTACGAAGGGCTTTCGGTCTCGAACCTGCTGATCGTTGAGGTAGCGGGTCCGAAATGCATCGGCAAGCTGTCGATCGTGTTGCGCTTGACCCACGAGTGCGCGGTACACGGCGCCGGCGTCGTCGACCGTGAGGAATCGCGCCGTGGAACGCAGATGCGCGCGCAGATCGGTCTCCAGACTGCCGGTGTCGGGCGGTTCGAGATCCGCGGCCGCGTCTTCGAGGAAGGCGTCCATCAAGACGTCCGTCTTGGAGTTCCACCAGCGGTAGACGGTCTGCTTTGCGACCCCCGCCGCCCTGGCGATCCCTTCGACGGTCACCCCTGCGAAGCCCTTCTCCACGAGTAAGTCGTCGGCGGCACGAAGAACGGCCTCGCGCGCGGCCTCGCTGCGCCCATGCCGGTTGCCGCGATGCGGTTGCGAATCTGCCACAGTCTCACTTAACACCATCGCGGTCTAGACTAGACGCAACGCACCGTCTACTCTAGAGCTATGACCGCAACCTTGAACCAACCGCAATACTCATCGATCATCAATCGCCTATTCGCTGATGCGCAGCTGGATGGCGAACGGCGACAGGGCATCTCGCCCAGTGACTACGCGATAGACGAACGGGCGGACGCATTCCAAGACTGTTACCTCGCCGTGGCCCCCGACTCGGGCCGACTGCTCTACAGCCTCGTCCGGGCGATCAAGCCGACGACGATCGTCGAATACGGCATGTCGTACGGGATCTCGACGCTGCACCTGGCCGCCGGCGTACGCGACAACGGGACCGGGCACATCATCACCACCGAGATGAGCTCTCACAAATTGGCGGCGGCCCGCGCAACATTCGCCGAGGCCGGTGTTTCCGACCTGATCACCGTCCTCGAAGGCGACGCGCGCCAGACCCTCAAGACCGTGGACTGGCCAGTGCAGTTCGTGCTCCTCGACGGGTGGCCGGACCTCGATTTGGAGGTGGTGAAGATCCTCGAACCCGTGTTGGCGCCTGGCGCGCTCATCGTCGGTGACAACGTCAACCTGGATCCGAATCGGGCCTACCTCAACTACATTCATGCCCCCGAGAACGGCTACGTCAGTACTTCGCTACCCCTTGACAAGGGCCTAGAGCTAGCCGTCCGCGGTTAGGCTGGACGCCGGATGATCGGTCGACGGTGGGAGAATCGTCTACTTTGAGTCGACCCTTGCCAGGTGCTGTTGGGTGCCGGCGAGTCTTTGTCGTTCGGAAGGCCATGCGCTGGCGTCAATGCCGAGTGCGGTGCGCAGCCAGGCCACCGTGGCGTGCTGGACGATTGCGACGCGCTCTGGGCTCTCGTCGGTGGTCCGGGTGTCGTTATAACCCTGGATACCGCCGAGGCCGTGCTCTCCGCCCGCCAGCACAAGCAGGTCGCTTGCGCCTGGGCTGAGCCGGTAGCCGTCGACAAACCAATCCGGACCGCGCGTGCTGAGGGGCGAGTGGTCGTGGTCGCCTGCAACCACCAAGCTCGGGGTCGTCAGATTCGTGAAGTCAGGATTCATAAAAGGGAAGTACTCGGTGGCCAATGGGGTCAGAGCAGTGTCCCCAGTTCCGGGCAAGCAGAGCAGGAGCGCGGCCTTCACCCGTGGGTCGGCCATGCTTTGCCGCGGCGCCCGGTCGCCTTCGACGACGCGCGCGCCGGCCAGCATGCTGGCGGTCTGCGCTCCCCATGAATGTCCGGCGGCTGCCACGAGCCCGGGGTCAATGCGCCCGCTCAGGCCGGGCACTGCCGCTTCGACCCGGTCGAGTTGGTCGAGGATGTGGGTGAGGTCCTGGACCCGGATCCGCCAGATGTCACGGGCGCGCACGTCATCTGGGGCAAGGCCTAGAGAGTCGAGATGGGTTGGCTGTATCACGACGAACCCACGAGAGGCCCAGAATTCGCTCAAAGGGACGTAATCGTCCATCGTCAGGGTCATGCCATGGGAGAAGACGATGACCGGCAGTCCTCGGCCGCGCGCGGGCGCGGATACGCGTACCTGCAGGTCGTGGCCGCGGCCCGGCGCTGCCAGGCTCACCGGCCGAACTGAGACGACCGGCGTCGTTCGATCGATGTCGTTGTCGGCGGTCGAGAGAGTTGCGCTCATGGTCATACCTCTTCTGAGTCACTCGGTGAGGTGGAGGACGGCGATCTAAGATAGAACCGGAACGCCGCTCCGTTAGCGTAGCGGAACAACGCTCCGCTTTCAACGTTGATCGAGGAGGACAAGGGTGACGCCTCCGGTTCGGGGCGCCCAGGCACGCCCAGCCAAGCGCGCCGACGCGCGCCGCAACGAACAGGCGCTTTTGGATGCCGCCGCCGCGGTATTCGTGCGCGCCGGGGTCGACGCTCCCGTGCGTGAGATCGCGGCGGAGGCCGGCGTCGGGATGGGCACCATCTATCGGCACTTTCCCACCCGCGCCGATCTCGTCGTCGCGGTCTTTCGCCATCAACTCGATGCGCTGTCCTCGCTCGAGACGATCGTCCCGGCGCCCGACGAGAACCCGTTTGCAGCGTTGCGGT
The DNA here is from genome assembly GCF_041890355.1 of Mycobacterium hainanense. Lineage (NCBI taxonomy): Bacteria > Bacillati > Actinomycetota > Actinomycetes > Mycobacteriales > Mycobacteriaceae > Mycobacterium > Mycobacterium hainanense. The sequence goes on from NZ_CP169059.1 coordinate 139,398, forward strand.
CGTGGGTTCACAGGTTCGCCGACTTCCTGGTCACCAAACACGGCTTGGCCCGGGCGTTGCGCTCAGACCAAGCCGGCTTCGACACTTTGCATGCCGAATTCCTCGAACGCCTGTTGCCGGTGTGCGATCGATTGCTGAAAGCTGCTGCGGCAAGCGGTCTTCCGCGCGGGGATGTCCGGCCGCTCGACTTCCTTCACGGCGTCGGCAACCTCTGCATCGGCGTTGAAGCCGATCCCGAGTATGACGTTCACGGTATGATCGATCTGTTCGTCGCGGGCCTGGCGCAACCCCCTAACTGACCAGTAGGCGGAGCGCATCGCGTACGGTTCTTAGGGTCTGCCATGAAGCTGAGAAACGCATCCCCATCTTCACGAGAAGCTGGAAAACCTGCTGGTAAAGCAGTTGCCGTGCGGGCGCGAGCCAACCCCGACTTCGTCAACAGATCCGCGGCGGACGCCAGGACGAGCTGGCCGGGTACAACCAGCACCAACACAAACTCGCACTGCGCTGACCCGCGACAGGAAGGAGCGTCACGATGCGCGTTTACCGGTTCGACAACTCACGCGGCCTCGACGGTCTCGAGATACATGATGAGCCCGTACCCTCGCCGCAGCGCGGCGAACTGTTACTCAAGGTTCACGCCGTTTCACTGAACTACCGCGACGTGGCAATTCCGCTGGGCCGCTATGTGCGGCAAAGCAAGTCCGGGCTCGTGCCGTGCAGCGACGCCGCTGCCGAGGTCGTCGAGATTGGTGAAGGCGTCGACGACTACCGCCCGGGGGATCGCGTGATAGGCATCTTTCAGCCGCGGTGGTTCGGCGGCCCCTTACCCGCTACGGCGGACTCTGATAGCTACGGCAGCGGGCAGGATGGCTGGCTCGCGGAATACAAAGTGGTATCACGGGAATCGGTCGTGCCAATTCCGCCCGCGTTGTCCGACGAACAAGCAGCCACGCTGCCATGCGCTGGCGTCACAGCGTGGAATGCGCTGGGCGGCCCTGCGCCAATCCGAGCCGGCCAAACCGTGTTGACACTCGGTTCCGGCGGAGTGTCTGTCTTCGGCCTGCAACTAGCCAAAGCACTCGGCGCTCGTGTGATCGCCACGACATCGAGCAACCAGAAGGCGCAGACGCTGGCAACATTGGGTGCCGACGATGTCATCAACTACCGCGACCACCCGCAGTGGGGTGAGCGGGTGCGGGCCCTGACCGATGGCCGAGGCGTCGATCGAGTCATCGAAGTCGGCGGCCCTGCCACAATCGATCAGTCTCTGCGGGCGGTCGCGATCGGCGGGGAGGTGACGCTGATCGGTTTCCTCAGCGAGGCCAACCCCGGAATCGACTACTTCCTTCTCAAAGGCGCGGGCGCGATCACCCGTTCCATCACTGTCGGGGACCGAACCGACACCCAGGAACTGGTGCGTGCCGTCAGCACCAATCAAATTCAACCGGTGATCGACACCGTCTTCGACTTCGACGATGCCGCAGCGGCGTTCGACCATTTGGCCAAGAGTAAACAGCTCGGCAAGCTTGTCATTCGCGTCAACTGAATGGCGTCGTAAGCCCTTACAGCGATGCGGCGCGACTGCGACGACTCTTTTCACCGCTTCAGCGGGTGCCTCTGTTTCGTCGACACCCGGTGTCCCATTGGACATGAAGATGAGATCGCACGGCGTTCGGGATCTTCCGAGCGGCCGAGTGAACCGAGCGCGAGTCTTGGGAGCAATTTGTGTCGCTCGCTCGATTCAGGTCGTCCGGGCTCGCTTGTGTACGAGCTGGTGCTGGATCAATCAAACAGAGTCGGTAGAGCGGGGTTGAGCCAATGCGTGTGCACGAGGGCGATATCCTCCTCGAGCACCGTCGGCGACAACGGGGGGAGAGCGTCGACCGCAAACCAGCCGATTGCGATCGTCTCGGTGACGTCAGGTGTTACTCGGTATTGTTCACGACAGAGGAAAAACATCTGATGGACGTGGAAGAGCGAAGGATGTTGTTGGCGGTCACGATCGCGGACGGCAACAAGTTTCTCGACACCGACGACCATCCCCGCTTCTTCTCGCACCTCCTTCGCGACAGCTTGCGCCGGACTGTGCAGGACGTCGCACCAACCCCCGGGCAGCGCCCAGCACTCGTCGGCTCTTTCCTGCACGAGTAGCACTTCGCCGCTGGAGTTGAAGATTGCGCCGCGCACGGCAACTTTAGGCGTCATGTGACCGCTGTCCCCTACGGCAAACTGATGCAACTCCCGAAGCCCGCAGTCACTTACCAAACCCAGCAGCTCTTCGGCGCAGCGACGCACCTCCTCGTACCGCTGACGGTCAAATGGGTCGTGGGCGTATGCCAATCCGTTCTGCGCGACCGCAAGGAGGCTCAAAGCGCGACTTCGGATTACAGCGGATTCGTCTGATTGATCCAACGAAGACGGAAACACGGTGGCCAGTCTGCACTATCGGGTTGCGGCGTCAACCTCACAAATCCTGTCGCTCTTGCTTGCCGAAGGTGCGGGACGTGCGCGACACGATCGCGGCAATGGTCAACAGACGACCACCCGATGGCCGACATCCGATCCCGGTGCGCTGTGGATTGAGCTTGCCGGGAGCGGCTGGCGTTGGCTGGTACCGAACGAGATGCCCGTCATCGCCTGGCCCGAAGCCGAGACCAATCGGTCTCCGCGATCGTAAGATATCGGTAGTTATGCTATAAATGTCCTTGTCATGAGATATCCGGCAGACCAAAAAGTGAAGGCGCGCGCCGCGCTGCTGGAGGCGGGCACGCGGTCGATGAAGGTCGCCGGCTTCAACGGGATCGGAGTGGACGGGCTTGCTGCCGCGGCGGACGTAACCTCCGGAGCGTTCTATTCGAACTTCGCCAACAAGGAAGCGATGCTCGAGGCGATCATCGAGGCCGCGGTCGGCGAGCCCTTCGTTTCCGACACGGAGTCCGGCAGCAAGACCGAGCGCCGTTCGAAGCTCAAGAGCTTTCTCGCGGAGTACCTCAGCTCCTACCACGTGGAGAACCCGGGCGACGGATGTGTGATGCCGACCCTGAGCGCCGACGTGGCGCGGGCGGGAGTGTCCACTCGGGAGGCGTACGAACACAAGATCAGCGCGCTGGCGGAGCGGGTGGCTGGGGTGCTCGACGGCGCCGATAGCGAGCGCCGGGCGTGGAGCATCGTCGCGCTGATGGTGGGGGCGGTGTCGATCTCGCGCGCGATGGCTGACCCCGCCACGCAGGCGGAGGTCCTCGACGCCGCGAGCGAGACCGCGGACAGGCTCCTTTCACCCGGCAAGCGACGCCGATGAGTGGAGGCGGCATGCGGACATCGAGCGCTTGGAAAGCCGCCCTTGCGGGCTCGGGTATCGCCATGACCATGGTTTGCGTTGTGCCGGTGCGTTATTCGAACGCCGCGCCGGACGATGAAGCTGCGGCAACACTGCAGCAGCGGGCCATCGTCGGCGCCTTCGCGACCGCAGTCGTGCATGACGACCGTGTGGGGATCGCCGAACACGCCACCCCCGACATCGTGTGGACCATCCCCGGCTCCAGCGTGGTGTCCGGCCGGGCGACCGGAATCGACGACGTCACCAGGCTTGCCGACACGTTCGCCCAGTACGGACTGCACATCTCGCCGCAGGGGCTGGCTTTCGGCCGTGACACGGTCGCGGTCACGTTGCACGACACCGGTGAGCACAATGGCAAGCGGCTCGAACAGGACGTGGTCAACGTGCTAACCATCCGTGGCGACAGGATTTCTGAAGTTACCGCGCATCTAACCGACATCGGGTCGTTCGACGCGTACTTCTCCTAATGGACGTGCGGCGCGAGCTGGCCCCGCGCCGCGGAGCCAGAGGCGATCAAGCTGGTTTATGCGCCGAGAGCAGGTAGGCGGGGAAGACCAACCTCCCCTTTTTGTCGGTGGCCAGCTGCGGCATCGGCACCACCTCATCGTCGCCACGCACCTGTCCGGCCAGCGCGTGAATGGATGCGGGCTCGATCCCGTCGACGGACCAGTACTTCGCCACGGCGGAGCGCAACTCATCCTCGGTGACCGCATTGATCGGCACCGTGAAATCCTCAGGGAAAGCACCGTGTGCGAAGACAAGGACAAAGAAGGACGCTCCGGGACCGGCGGCGCGGTACATCGCTCGGAGATAAGCATCACGGCTCTCGACCGGCAGGGAATGAAACAGTGTGCTATCCAACAGCGTTGAGAAACGGTCGTCGAATCCGGACAGAGACGTGATGTCGGCGCACAGAAACGTTGCGTTGACGATGCCGCGGGATTTCGCCGTTGCCGTGGCCGTGTCGATCGCCGCCCGGCTCAGGTCCACCCCGACCACGGTGTGACCCTTGGCGGCCAGCGTCAACGATAATTCCGCGTGCCCGCAGCCGGCGTCCAGGACATCGCCGTGGAGGCGTCCTTCGTTGATCAGCCGCATGAAAGCAGGTTGCGGCTCGCCGATGTTCCATGGGGGTGGTCCTACGAAGATGCCTTCCTCGCGGTAGGCGCCATCCCAGTCGATCAATTCGATAGCCATACACGGATATACGCGCGCATACGCGCGCATGGTTCAAACCATTCATCGACGTGGCCGCCGTGCTTTCGCGCGGCCCATCACTCCAAGGGCGCAACTGACCAGACTCGACATGGAATAGCGATCGTTATATTGTGGGCGTTATCCTATGGGTCGGATGAAAGGAACATTCATGACAAGCGAGCAGCCGTTCGAGTTGGCCGGGTTCTTCGCGGAGGTCGGCAGGCGGACCTCGAATCCCAACTTCGAGCTGGAGACCATCCGCGACATCGCCGAGAACATCCACCTGGCGACGAAGGAGCCCGAAGGGGTCACCTATGCCGAGGTGGACGCCGGTGGCGTCGAGGCCTTGTGGTGCATTCCCGTCGACAGTGACCCGGAATCGGTTCTGCTGCATACGCATATGGGCGGCAGCGTGCTGATGTCGATGCACTCCGACCGGAAAGCGGCCGCCCACATCGCCAAAGCGGCCGGCGCGCGGTCGCTGGTGTTGAACTTCCGGCGATCCCCGGAGCACAAATACCCTGCTCAGGTCGAGGACGTCGAGACCGCCTACCGCTGGCTGCTCGATCAGGGCTACCGGCCCGACAAGATTGGTAGCGTGGGCCACTCGATCGGTGGCTACCTTGCCGTCGAACTTGCGCTGCGGCTGCGGGACCGCGGCGAGGCGCTGCCCGGCGCCGTGCTGTCCATTTCGCCGTGGACCGACGCCACGCTCTCGGGTGAATCGATCGAAACCAATGCCGAGCGGGACAAGTTGCTCACCCGGGGGTTGCTCGAGCTGTTCCGGTCGTGCTGGCTCGACGGAACGGGCGTGGAATTCACCGACCCGCGGGTGCACCTGCTCGGGGCCGACCTGTCGGGGTTACCCCCCATCGCGGTGTACTACGGCGAGTACGAACTGCTCGCATCGGACGCCGAGGCCTTCTCCCAGAAGGCAAGGCAGGCGGGCAATGACATCGTCGTCCGACGCGTCGACCAGGGACAGCACTCTTTCATCATGGGGGCGGGCCGTGTCGACGAGGTCGACCGCGCGATCGCCGAAATGGGTAACTGGCTGAGCTCTGCGCTCGGAATTCACAGAGCGGTGGCCTAACGCCGTGCAACCGTTCGAACTTACCTTGGCCGCGGCCGCACAGCAGATCAGGGCCAAGGCCCTGTCGCCCGTCGAGCTGACCGGGTCCGTGCTGGCCCGCATAGACACGGTCAATCCATGGATCAATGCGTTCAGCAACGTCACCGCCGAACTGGCGGTCGAGGCGGCGTCGCTGGCGGAGCGCGAGATCGCGGCTGGCCGATACCGCGGGCCCCTGCACGGAATCCCGATCGGGGTGAAGGAAATTTACGACATGGCCGGCGTGCCGAGCACCTCCAGCTCGCGCGTCCGGGCCGACTACATCCCGGAGCATGACAGCGCCGTCGTCGCGAAGCTGCGAGGGGCCGGTGCGGTTGTCGTGGGCCGCACCCACTCTCACGAATTCGCCTACGGCGTCGTCACTCCCCAGACACGCAACCCCTGGCGTACTGATCGCATCGCAGGTGGGTCCAGCGGCGGATCGGCCGCGGCCGTGGCCGTGGGGGCCTGCTTCCTCGGTCTGGGCAGCGACACCGCGGGCTCGATTCGCATTCCCGCCGCGCTGTGCGGGACGGTGGGCTTGAAGCCAACCTATGGGCGGGTGTCTCGCACGGGTGTGACGCCGTTTTCGTGGTCGCTGGATCACGCCGGCCCGCTCACGCGCACCGTCGAGGATGCGGCACTGGCGATGAACGTGATGGCCGGGTACGACCCGGGCGACCGAGGTTCGGTCGACATCCCCGTGCCGGACTTTTCGGCCGGCCTGGGGCGCGACGTGGCCGGGACGACCGCCGGCATCCCGGTGAACTTGTTCACCGAGCGCGTCGACGCCGAGGTGAGGACGGCGGTCGACGCGGCTTGCGCTCGGCTCGCGGACCTGGGGGTGCGGCTGCGAGAAGTCCGGCTGCCCTTGGCCGACGAGATGATGGCCACCGAATTCGCGATCTTGCAGCCCGAGGCCGCCAGTTACCACCGGCAGATGTTGCGCGAACACGGCGACCTCTACACCGACGACGTGCGCCAGGCATTACAGGCCGGCGAGTCGATCCCGGCGACGGAGTACCTTGCCGCGCAGCGCAAACGAGCCCTCATCCGCCGACAGTGGCGCGAGGTCTTTGACGACATCGACGTCCTGATCGCCCCGACGGTGCCAATCGCGGCCATGGACGCCGGCAAGCCGCGGGTGACGTGGCCGGACGGAGTCACCGAGGGGCCGGTGGAGGCCTACATCCGGTTCTGCGCACCGGCGAACCTCACCGGCCTGCCCGCGCTGTCAGTGCCGTGCGGGTTCACCCGCATGGGTCTGCCCGTCGGACTGCAGATCGTCGGCCGTCCCTTCGACGAGGCGACGGTGCTCCGCGTCGGTCATGCCTACCAATCGGCCGTCAATCTGCGTTCTTGGCCGCCGCGCATCGATGCGGAGCAATTGTCCAGCAACGGACAGCCACGCCCTTCTTCGCTCCGAGTGTGATTGAACCGCAGGCCCTTTCCGTCCGTAGAGCTAGGTATAAAGCAATATACCTAGCCGACGAATCAGGAGGCTTCTGTGGCTACAGTATTGGAGCCGAGGTACGACATCATCGTGTGCGGTGCTGGGTCGTCAGGGTCGGTGGTCGCGAGCCGGTTGGCCGAGAACCCCGACATCAGGGTCTTACTCTTGGAGGCCGGCGGCAGTGACGACCTTCCCAGTGTGACCGACGCGAGCCAATGGCCGGCTAACCTTGGCAGCGAACGGGATTGGGGATTCACCTCCGAGCCCGATCCGCGGCTTCATGGCCGCGCGATCGCGTTTTCGATGGGCAAAGTGCTCGGCGGCGGGTCCAGCATCAACCTGATGATCTGGGCGCGAGGTCACCGAAGCGACTGGGACCACTACGCTTCCGAATCCGGCGAGCCGGCCTGGGGATACGAGCCAACCCTCGACCTCTATCAACGCATCGAGGACTGGCACGGCAGCGGCGAGCCACTCCATCGGGGCAGGGGCGGGTCGGTGTTCGTGCAACCGGCACCCGGCGCGCACGCGCTCGCCGCCGCGACGGTGGTGGCGGCGCGGGCCATCGGAATTCCCACCTATCAAAGCCCCAACGGCCGGCTGATGGAGGAGACCCGCGGCGCCGCGATCGCCGATCTGCGCTGGCGCGACGGAAAACGCCTCTCGGTGTTTCGCACCTACGCCGACCCGCATCAGCAGCAGCCGAACCTCACCGTGGTCCCGCACGCACTTGTCACCCGGGTGATCTTCGAAGGCAACCGCGCCGTCGGTGTCGAGGTCGTCCACGGCGGCACGGTGCATCGGGTAGCCGCCGACGCTGAAGTCGTCCTATCGCTTGGCGCCATTCACACACCAAAGGTGTTGATGCAATCAGGCATCGGAGACGAAGCCGAATTGCGTCGGGTAGGCATCACCGTTCGGCAGCACCTGCCCGGGGTCGGATCCAACCTTCAGGACCACTTCGGGTTCGACTGCGTGTGGGAGTTTCCCGAGAACATCCAGGGCAGCACTCAGGTGGGTGCGGCATTGTTCTGGGACTCCGGAGCTGCCGGTGTCGACGGACCCGACTTGTTCGCGTGCTTGGGGCCATTCCCGAAAGCCACTCCGGAGAATGCCGCGAAATACGGACTGCCGCAAAATAGTTGGGTCCTGTTCGGCTCACCCACGCACCCCCGCAGCCGGGGCCGCATTCGGTTGTCGGGCCCCGACCCGGCCGACCCCCTGCTCATCGAAGCCAACGCGCTATCGGACCCCCACGACCTCAAGACCGCCATCTCCTGCGTCGAAACCCTGCGCGAGATCGGCAACTCCGCCGAGCTCCGACCGTTCGTCGCACGCGAGGTCATGCCGGGCAACCTGACCGGCGCCGAGTTGGAGACCTATCTGCGCGACGCCGTCACCACCTATTGGCATGAATGCGGTACCGCGAAGATGGGCCGCGACACCATGTCGGTGGTCGACGGACGACTCAAGGTCTATGGCATCGACGGCCTGCGGGTCGCCGACGCATCCATCATGCCCCGCATCGCCACCGCCAACACCATGGCTCCCTGCGTCGTCATCGGCGAGCGCACCGCCCAATTCATCGCTGCCGACCATGGCATTTAGTCGGCACATGACGGAGACGACAAGTGAAACTAAAGGAGGGGATGACGGCCGATGGCAGAGCCGCCCGACGATACACCGTCCATAGCGGGTTCGGCGCGAGTGCGCCTGGGTCACTCCGAGCTGACGGTGCGGCCTATTGGGCTCGGATGTATGGGCATGTCGCAGTTTTACGGTGCGACCGACGATGCCGAATCAATCGCCACGCTGCGCGCAGCAGTGGACACGGGCGTGGAGTTCTTCGATACATCGGACATCTACGGCGCAGCCGACGTCGGTTCGCGGGCAACCATCCGCGGCTTCGGTCACAACGAATACTTGATTGGCAACGCTATTGGCGGACGCAGGAACAAGGTCGTGCTTGCGACGAAATTTGGTGCTCGATTGAACGAGGACCACTCGCGGGTGATCTTCGATGGCCGTCCCGAGTACGTCAAATCCGCCTGCGAGGGGAGTCTGCGCAGACTCGGCGTCGAGACAATTGACCTTTACTACTACCATCGCCTCGACCCGAAGGTGCCGATCGAAGACACGGTCGGGGCAATGGCCCAGCTGGTGCAGGCTGGAAAGGTACGCAGTGTGGGGCTCAGTGAAGTATCGGCCGAGCTGATCCGCCGAGCCCACGCGGTTCACCCCATCGCGGCACTGCAAAGCGAGTACTCGCTGTGGGAGCGACGGCTTGAATTCGGGATCACCAACACATGCCGCGAACTGGGGATCACGTTGGTGCCTTTTAGTCCCTTGGGCCGGTCCGCGTTGACCGGAGCGCTCACGCCTAATAGCAAGTTCGCGCCGACGGACTTTCGGACGACGAACCCTCGGTTCTCCGCCACCAACCTGGCCACTAATCTCCGACCGGTAGAAGCGCTGAAGCGGCTCTCCATGGAAAAAGGCTGTACACCGGGGCAATTGGCCCTGGCATGGCTTCTGGCGCAACCGCTCGACGTCGTTCCCATCCCGGGCACCAAACGCAAGGACTATGTTCGGGAGAATCTCGCGGCAACCAACATTGCCATCAGCGCTGACGAAGTCGCCTACCTCTCTGAGGTTTTCTCGCCGGGGTCCATTATCGGCGACCGTTACGGCCCAGCACACACAGCTGGTGTCGAGGGACCGCGGGAAGGTTGATCCTGGAGCTTGCTGGCAGTGGCGGCCGGCGGGGACACACCGGTGCTCGTCCGGCGGGGTTGCCGAGGCTGCGTCGTTGCGTCGGACGTCAAACGGCTGCCGAGCCTAATGTGCTGGCGTTACGCTCTGTCAATCGGTGAACAGATTCGAGTTGGTCATGGGACATCTTCAGCGCTCAATCAGTGGGTTCGTTGCGGCCGTCGCATTGCTGACGGCCGTCGGCAGCTTCGCCGGCTTACCGACTGCGGCTGCCGATCCGATCTGCGGGACGCCGGGAACGCCGCCGTGCGCGGGACCCGGCCCATTGACCCCAGAACAGCAGTGCGCTCTGATCGCATGGCGAACCATGACGCCGTGCAACTGGCTGGGGATGCAAGTGCCCGCAGGCACACCGGGGAGTTGGGATAACCCGCCCGCGCCGCCGCCACCCCCTCCTGCGCCGCCGCCGCAGTGATCAAGCGTCAGGGCGGCACCGGAGAGCCGCGCTTTGGCGCGAGAGATAGCCAGTTCCTGGTGAGCGCGTCTACGTGCCCGGACATGGATTCGCGCTCAAAGCCCTGAAGCACTAGTTTTCCTGACGTGATGTCCTCAGCTGCTCATGCCCTCGCGCGGTGGACCATTTCCTTTCTGACCATCGCGGCTGTTGCATGGATAGGTGTGTCCGCCGTCCCTTTGCAAGGCACCGCCCCGGCGGTGCGATTAACCAGCGATGGCAACCCGTTGGCCGGTGCGCCGTTCTACGTCAATCCCAATTCGGCGGCCATGCGCGCCGCGCAGAGCGCTGACCCGCCGAGTGCCGAGCTGACGGCGATCGCCAACACGCCGCAGGCCTACTGGATCGTCCCCGGGGGTTCGGCGGCCACCGTCGGCAAGTACGTCGGCGATGCGAACGCTGCGGGCGCGATCCCGGTGTTGACGATCTACGGCATCCCGCACCGCGACTGTGGCAGCTTCGCCGCGGGCGGCATGGGGTCGGGCGCGGACTACCGAGGCTGGATCGATGGCATCGCATCTGGCATCGGGGCCTCGCGGGTGGCGATCATCGTCGAACCCGACGCGCTTGCCATGGCCGACTGCCTGTCGGGGGACCAGCGCCAGGAGCGCTACGACTTGGTCCGGTATGCCGTCGACACGCTGACCCGGGACCCGGCCGCGGCCGTCTACGTCGACGCGGGGCACTTGCGCTGGCATAGCGCCGAGGACATGGCGGGCAGGCTCAACCAGGCCGGTGTGGGTCATGCGCGCGGTTTCAGCGTCAACACGGCCAACTTCTTCACCACCGAGGACGAAATCGGCTACGGGGAAGCGATTTCGGGCCTCACGAACGGGTCGCACTACGTGGTCGACACTTCCCGCAACGGGGCCGGACCGGCGCCCGACTCCGGACTCAACTGGTGCAACCCGGGCGGCCGCGCGCTGGGCACCCCGCCGACCACGGCGACCGCCGGCGCGCACGCCGACGCCTACCTGTGGATCAAACGGCCCGGTGAATCCGACGGCACATGTGACAAGGGCGATCCGCCTGCGGGCACCTTCGTCAGCCAGTACGCTATCGATCTCGCACATCGGGCGGGCCAGTAGTCGAGGCGTTCTGCCGGCGAGCGCCGAACGCATTCGTGCGGTAAGAACGTGCGTACACGAAAGCCCTGCCAAGCAACGAGCGGGATTCGACCGTTCGACGAGTAGGCTTGAGTATGCCCGCATGGAGACACCGCAGCGCGACAGCCGAGAGCAGGACGACCGAGGCCGGCCGTAGCGTCGGCGTGGAAATCGAAGTCGAGGTCACCGAGCCGGCGATGCTGGACTTCCAGGTCGCGGTCAGCCAGCAGCCGGGCATCGAGGTGAAAGAAGCCCTCACCATCAAGCGAAACGGCAAGGCGCTGGAACCGCGAGAGGTGATCGGCCCGCATCAATCGCGCATCCACGTCGTGGCCGCGGACGAAGGAACGGTCACCCTGTCCTACTCTGCGACAGTCACCGGGCGGGCGGATCCCGCGCCGGTGAACGACATCGACGCCATCACGTATCTACGCCCGAGCAGATACGCCGAAGCCGACAAGTTCTTCGGTTTCGCCGCAACGGAATTCGAGCAGTACGCCACGTCGGCGACGTTGCTGGAAAAGGTCTCGTCTTGGGTCGGCACCCGGCTCAGCTATGTCCCGGGATCCAGCGATCCTATCGACGGGGCCACCGACACATTGCTCGCGGGCGCTGGTGTCTGCCGCGACTATGCCCATCTGGTCATCGCGTTGCTGCGCGCGGTCAATGTCCCGGCGCGACTGGTCGCGGTGTACGCGCCCGGGTGCCATCCGATGGATTTTCACGCCGTGGCCGAGGCATTGATCGATGGGGTGTGGCGCGTCGTCGACGCGACCTGCCTGGCGCCTCGACAGTCGATGGTGCGGATCGCCACGGGCCGGGATGCCGCCGACACAGCGTTTCTCGACAACCATGGGGGCGCCATCACCGTGCAGAACATGACCGTCACCGCGGTCGTTGACGGTGAGCTGCCCAGAGACTCGGTCGAGCAACTCGTCAGTCTCGGGTAGCGGTTGGTAGCCGCCGTCATTCAGCGGAAGCGGATTTCCGCCGTCGCCAGCCCGAAGATCTTCCTACCACCGGACTTGGCGACGACGATGACCACACCGGCGCGGGCAGCCGGATCCAGTGACTTGATCCGGCCGCTGTATTCGATGTCTGCACCGTCGGTGGCCGACACGATCGCGGGTTGGGCCAGTCGCACCGCGTAGCGGCTCACCGCGCCGGGGTCGCCCGACCACGCCGAGACGAACGCGGCGCCCAAACCCATAGTGAGCATTCCGTGGGCTATCACGTCGGGCTGGCCTGCCAGCTTGGCGACGTTCTCGTCCCAGTGCAACGGATTGGCGTCGCCTGCGACACCGGCATAGTTCACCAGGTCGCCGCGCGACAGGCGGGCGTGGTGCACCGGTAACTCGTCGCCGACTTTCAGGTCATCGAAGCATGGAGTACCCGGGATGCGGCCCGTACCGCCTTGGGCGATCCGAACGTCACTCGCCGGGCGCACAGTCTTGAGGTAGGCGGCCTCGGAGGTGTCGATTCCGGCGAGGTTCACGTCGTGCATCACCACGTTCTTCGCGGCCGCCAACATCGCCGGATCGACATCGTCGGCGGTCACGCCGACGACGGTGGTGTGCATGGTGTGCACCCGCTCACCGGCGGAGTCGGTGAACGTGTTGGTCACCGTGATCAGGTCACGGCCCGCGACCCTGCGGACCGATGAGAGCTCGACGTCGGTGTGCAATTCGTCGCCCGCCACGATCGGTCGGTGCTGCTCGAAGACCTCTTCGGTCTGCAAATACATGTCGTAACCGACGACCACCGATTCGAACAGGTGGCGGTTGGCCATCATGCCGGGGATCGAGGTGAACGTCAGCGGCGCCACCAACCCCGAATATCCCAGCTCCGCGGCGGCCGCGACGTCCCAGTGCGCGGGGTGATAGTCCTGTACGGCTCGGGCGTACTCCCGCACTTTCTCCCCGGAGATCCGGTACGGTTCGTCGACCTGGTAGAAGTGGCCCACGCGCGATTCGAGCGTCGGCGTTTCGGCTGGTGCGGTCATGTATTGCTCAACATTTCTATCGACCGGTTCGCTGCGGCCGACCAAGGCACCCTAACGCGCATACGCCCGGGATCATCGATGCGGGCGGTCGACGCGCTGCTGCATAGGGATAGCGGCGCCGGCCTCCGGCGCCCCGTCGGCCACGTAATGTCGGTGACCATGACCGTTTATGCCCTCAATCTCTTCGATGTGGCCGACGCCGACGAGTACCGCGCATACTCGCGGCGGTCACCCGCCGAGGTGGCCAAGCATGGTGGTCGCGTTGTGGCGCTCGGTAGCTTCCAGCAGGCGATCCTCGGCGACATCGAGCCCCGTCAGCTGCTGATCCTCGTGGAGTGGGAATCGCGGGACGCCTTCGACAGCTACTGCAACGACCCGGACCTCGCCGACCTACATCCGCATCGCGAGAACGGATCGTCGAAATACATCTGGCACCTGTTCGACCGTCTCGACGATCTGAGGCCAGTGCTCAGTCGATGAGCGTCGACAGGACCCCTGGAGTGCCGGCCGGCTCAGATCTTGAGGTAGCCCTTGTCGGCGGGGATCTGGGCCGCGGTCACTAACGACGACGCGTCGCCGGCAAGCCACACCACGATGTCGGAGATCGTGTCAGGCGATGCCAGGGAATCGGTCGGGAGCGCGCCCGGCGAGAAGCTGTGGATGTAATGCGGATGGTCCTGGAAGGTTTGGTACATCGACAGGTCGTTGCCCATCGGGGTGTCGGTGCCGTAGGGGTGGACGGAGTTAACCCGGATGCCGAACTCGCCGAGCTCGACCGCCAGCGAGTTGGTGAGCCCGACGACGCCGAATTTACTTGCGCAGTAATGCCCACAGCCTGGGACGGCTTTGATGCCGGCCGCGGAGCTGATGTTGATGATCGACCCGCCGTTGCCGGCGGCGATCATCGTGGGCACCACAGCTTTCATGGTGTTCCACAGCCCGGTGAGGTTGACATCGATTGTCTCCTGCCACTGCTGGGGCGAAATCTCCCATATGCGGCCCCAATTCAGCACACCGGCGTTGGCGACGACGATGTCGAGCCGGCCGAACTGTTCGATGGCGTTCGCCACCACCCGCTGTTGGCCGGAAAGGTCTCGGACGTCGACCTCGTCGGTGAGGATCTTGCGGCCCTCGCCCTCCACCAGGTTGACGGTCTCGGCAAGGTCTTCGGGCAGGGCGGGCGGATAGCCGTTGTGTTCGGCGACGGGCGCGCAGGCATCGATAGCGACGACGTCGGCGCCGGCCCGGGCCAACCGGACGCAATGGGAGCGGCCCTGGCCGCGGGCGGCGCCGGTCACGTAGGCGACTTTCCCGGCTAGCGGGGCGGCGGGATCGGTCATACCGACGACTCCTCTGCGTGCGGCGCTGGCTCGGAGTGTTTCGCCGATGATAAGCATCGCCGTTCCGGCGTTTGACGAAATGGCAGAAAATCGCCGATTGCACGTCAGGGACTCAACGCGTCCCGGCGGCTGCGTGCGACAGTTACCGGATGACACACGTCGCCGTGATCGGCGCCGGACCGGGCGGCTTGGTGGCGGCGCGCTGGCTGTTGTCGCAAGGGCTTGAGCCCACGATCTTCGAGCAAGGTTCGACGCTAGGCGGGCAGTGGGCGACGTCGGAGGAATGCAGCGGCGTTTGGCCGGGCATGTACACCAACAGCAGCCGCACCATGACGGCCTTCAGCGACCTCGAGCATGACAGCGAACTTGTCTACCAACCGAACCGTGACATTCTCGACTATCTGCATCGCTACGCCGCGAAATTCGGTCTGACGTCCCGCATTCGGCTCCACAACCGAGTCGAACTGGTCAGCCGGGACGACAAGGCCGGCTGGCTCCTGCGCCACGCCGAGGGTGTCGACAGATTCGAGCGAGTGGTGGTGGCCAGCGGCAGGTTCAATGCGCCGGCGGTCCCCGCGGTCACGGGGTTGGCGACTTTTTCCGGGTGCGCGGGCGCCGCGACGACGTTCAGCTACCGGGACGGCACGGCATATCGCGGCAAGCGGATCTTGGTGGCCGGCTGCGCGATCAGTGCGCTCGAGGTCGCTTCGGAGATAGCGCAACTGGGAGCGGCGCACGTGGTTGTGACGCAGCGGCGGCAACGGTACGTCGTCCCCAAGTTCGTTTCCGGCGTCCCCACCGACCATCTGCTCTACACGCGCTACGGCACCCTGGCGGAAGAGAGCGTCCCGGCTGAGGACGTCGAGGGCCAGTTGAAGGAGATTGTGCTCCGGGCCGCGGGAAGCCCCGAGCAGTACGGTGCCCCGGCGCCCGACCCTTCGGTTTTCACGGCTGGCGTGACCCTCGGTCAGCACTATCTCCCGCTGGTCGCCGAGGGCCGAATCTCGGTGCGGCCGTGGATGAAAGCGGTGTCGGGCAGGAGGGTGGTTTTCGCCGACGATCATGCGGAGGAGTTTGACGGAATCTTCTTCGGGACCGGTTTCAATCTGCGTCTGCCGTTCCTGAGCGAAGAAATTCAGAAGATTCTGGACCTGGACGCGGTGCACCTGGACGCGGACCGGTACACCTTCCATCCGGGGCTCCCCGGCCTGGCCTTCATGGGGATGTGGGACCAGGCGGGCGGGTACTTCGTGCCGCTCGAGCTCCAGGCCAGGTGGATCGCCTACGTCTGGGGCGGTGTCATTCCGGCCGTGGGCGATCGCGACGAGCAGCTGGCAATCAACGCCTACCGCGCCCGCCGGGGTGCGTCGCAGAAGTCGAAATTGAACCTCGTCGCCATCGCCTTCGCCCGCGCCGCGGGCGTGGAGCCGAGACTGGACAACTGGCCGAACCTGCGCCGCGCGTTGTTATTCGGCCCACTAGCGCCGAGTTGCTTTCGGCTGGAGGGACCTGACGCGCTTCCGGACGCGCCGGAACGATTTGTCCGAGAGGCTGCCCGGTTCGGGGCCATCACTTCGAATGACATGACAGAGCGCGAACAACGCTATTTGGCGGCGCTCCCGGACGGCCGCCCCTAGTCCGCGGCGGCCAGCACGTCACGCACCGCGTCGTCGACCGTCGCCAGCAAGTCCGGGTCGATCCCGGCGCGTCCGCGAACCAGAACCGATGCGTTGTTCGCGGGCGGCATGCCCTCGGCCGGACACAGGCCGTCGGGCAGTTTGCCGATCAGCGGCAACAACGCCACTCCGAGCCCCGACCGGACCGCCGCGTAGAGGCCGGACAGATCCCCGCACTCGGCGGCGATCTCGTAGGCGATGCCGTGGTTTTCGAGGATCGCAAAGGCCGGTTCGCGCAAGGTGCACGGTTCAGAGAAGACCACCAGCGGCAGGGGATCCCGCGTAAGCAGCGACAGGGCCCGTGCCGAAATCCATTGCAGCCGAACGAGTCCCGATGCGTTGGTGCGATCCAGACCCGCGCCGTCAAGCATGATCGCCAAGTCGACCAGTCCGCGTTCGATCGAGTCGGCCAGCGACACGTTGCGGTCAAGCCGGAAGCGCACCCGCCGGTCGGGAAGCCGGTCCCGCAGGATGCCTGTCAGTCCGGCCAGCATCACGTCCGCGCCGTGCTCGGTGGCGCCGATCGTCAGGAGTTTGGGCTCCGTGGCGCCCAGGTCGTCGAGCGCCCTGTCGTGTGCGGCCAGGATCGTCCGGGCGTGCCGCAGAGTCTTCAGTCCGATTTCGGTGAACACGATGCCGCGGCCGGAGCGTTGGATCAGCGGCTCGCCGACGACGGCTTCGACTCGGCGCAGATGCTGGCTGACCGCGGACTGACTCAGGTGCAGCGCGGCGGCGGCGCGGTGAAACCCGCCACAGTCGGCGACTGCGACGAGGCTGCGCAACGGCGCGATGTCCAGTACCTGGGCCATGACCGCACCATAGTCTGATCAGCGAATCTGATCAATAGTTGCGTTGTGAACGCCAAATTCGGCCCAGGTGGGCGGCAATCGATAAGGGGACGCGATCACTCCCGATCAGCAATATTCGTTGGACTGTGGGAGGCGGTCTAAGCAAGCATGGGTCGCATGGACTTGCCGCGCATGCCGCTGACCACCGCGTCGGCGGTGACGTTCTTGTACGCGCTCGGTTACCCCATCGGGGTGCTGGCGGTGACCGCCATGACGCCGATGGCCGCCCTAGTGCTGCGATTTGGTTTGGCCGCAACCATTTTGGCCATCTGGGCGGCGCTCGCCAAGGCGCCCTGGCCCCGTGGGGCGCAATTAGGCCACGTCGTGGTGGTCGGTCTGCTGATCCAAGCGGTGCAATTCTGCTGCCTCTACGAGGCCGTTCAGCTCGGGTCACCGGCGGTGCTGTGTGCGGTGGTGGTCGCGATGAACCCGGTCGCCACGGCCATCCTCGCCGCGGTGTTCCTGGGTGAGCCGCTCGGCCGGCAACGGGTGGCCGCGCTGGCCCTCGGTGTCGTCGCCGTGCTCGCGGCATGTGCCAAAAGGCTGACGAGCGCCCAGGGCCTGGACCCCGTCATCGTGCTGCTTGGCGTTGCCCTGCTTGGGCTTTCGGCCGGCGGCGTTTACCAACAGCGCTTCTGCGCGGGCGTCGACTTCCGCACGATGAGCGCGATGCATAATGCGGTCGCGCTGATCCCAGCGACGATGCTTGCGTTGCTGACGCCGTTCACCGTGCACGACGTCAGGCAGGCGGCGGTCGCGGTCGCCGGCATGGTGCTGTTGAACGCGACCCTCGCGGTGAGCCTTTATGTCCGCGCCATCAACATGCACGGCGCGGCGGCGGTGGCGATGCTGTTCGCCGTCATTCCCGCCGTCGCAGGGCTGCTGTCCTGGCTCATGCTGGGCCAGCGTCCCGACTTCGGTGTCGGGATCGGCCTGGTACTGGGCGGCTTGGCCTGCTGGCTGAACAGCCGGGGAGCCCGGCCGCCCCGCGCGACGACCGACAACGCTGGATACGTGCCGGAGCCGAAGATGGCGGCGGTGGTTGACCAGCGGACCCAGGTGTCATGCGGGTCGCCGTCGGGTGCGCGGGGGTAACGTCCGATCAGGTTCGCATCCCGCCCTCGGGCCGCCGCAAAAGGACCGGTCAGACGCGAATCATGGGCACGGCTGGCGGTATCGGCGCGGCCGGGGCTGACGCTCGGCCGCGCGCGATACGCCGTACACGCCGCCTTCGCGCTGGCCGTCGACATTGGCCAGCTCGTCATCGCCGGCCCCAGGCACCCCGCCCGCCTGACGCTGCGCCGGATGATGGGGATTACATTGCTCGGCGGATCCGCCAGACCGGTGGGCGCACACCACGGCGGCGGCCATCGCCGTTGATTCGGGGCCCCCGGGTCCGCGCTGCGAATGGCGCTGCACTTGCTGAGGCGCTAGCGTGCGTTGGGCGGCTTCAACGCGGCTAACGACCAGGTGGGCATTAATAAGTCGATTTGGCGCACGGCCGCTTTCAGTGCGTCAGGCGCGGAATGCCGCCTAGCGTGTGCTCTCGTCGGGGAGGTCACGCCGGGACTGGTGCAGTCCCGGCGCCTCCGGGTCCTCGTTCTGCTGTTCCAATCGCTCCTGCAACTTGCGCTGTTCCTCGGTCGCCTGGCGGGCGTCCTCGGGCGCCGGTGGCGGGTCGACATTTACCTGCTGGTCCACGTGGATCTCCTCTGACCGTCTGCAATCTTCCAGTCAGGATCTCCCGAATGCCAGGCATTGAAACCTGGCCGGCCGTCCGCGCCGGCTAGCCCAGATGCGCGGACAGCAGCCAGGCCCCGATCGACTTGCGGCCGTTATCCTCGTCACGAATGTCGGCACCCGCGAAGGCCTGAATGCCTTGTGCGACGGTGGCGGGCACGTTGGCGTGAATGCGTGCCGGACGGATCTCGTCGACCACCCAGTACTTGGAGACCACGTCCCGCAGCTCGTCGGCGGTGACCGCATTGACCGGGCTGTCGGCCGGCATGCCCGCGCGGTCGAATACCAGCACAAAGTACGAGGCGCCGGGGGCGGCAGCCCGCACGATGGATTGCTGGTAGCCCTCGCGCAGCTCGACAGGCATCGAGTGGAAAAGCGTGGAGTCCACGATCGTCCCGAAGCGGCCGTCGTAGCCGCCGAAGGAGCTGATGTCGGCGACGTCGAAGGTCGCATTGGCCAGACCGCGCCGGGCGGCCTTTTCGCGCGCCAACTTGATGGCGGTTGGCGACTGGTCGAGGCCCACCGTGGTGAAACCACGCTCGGCGAGGAACAACGACACCGCCGCCTCCCCGCAACCGGCGTCCAGCACGTCACCGTGGAACTTCCCGGCCTTGATGAGGGCCGCGATCTCGGGCTGCGGCTCCCCGATGCTCCACGGCGGCCGATTACCCTCGCCCATCTCGGGCGCCTCGCCCCGGTAGGCGGATTCGAACATTTCCTGAGTTGGCTGAGACATGCTTAGGTTATATCAACCATGCTGATATATGTCAACGGCCCTGATACCGGTGGTGGCCCGCTTGCGCCGACGGCGGCCGTGCGGTGGCCGGAACCGTCACCGAAGGAAGCGAGCTCGCCATCGGGTACCTCGACCTCCCGGCGAATGCCTGCCCGGTTGTTCGGCTGTCCGCCCGCCGGCCGGAGGCGGCCAGGCATTTTGCGGCCGTGTTGCGGACCGGTGCCAGGCTCCCCCCGTTAGTTAGAGCAGTTAAGCGATATGGCCACTGTGCGCCCGGGGAGGTGAGGGATGACGAAGGCGCGACGACGTGTTGAGATCGGGTATGGCCGACGACATCGAACTGAGCCCGCGGGACTGGGTGCGCGAGCAGACCGAACAGATCCTCAAACAAGGCAGCACCGACGGGGTCGAGATCTTCGACCGTCCCGTCGTCCTGCTGACCGTGACCGGAGCGAAATCCGGAAAGAAGCGGTATGTACCGCTGATGCGCGTCGAAAACGACGGCCGTTACGCCATAGTCGCGTCGAAGGGCGGCGCACCCGAGCATCCGTCGTGGTACTTCAACCTGCGGGCCCACCCCGAGGTGACGCTGCAGGACGGCGATAGCGTCGTCACGCTGAGGGCTCGCGAGCTCGAGGGCGCCGAGCGCGAACTATGGTGGCAGCGGGCGGTCGAAGCGTATCCGCCCTATGCCGAATACCAGACGAAGACCACGAGGCAGATACCGGTCTTCGTGTTGGAGTAAATCGGCCGCCGCCCAGTCATTCTCGCTCGCTCGCGGCGCCAGCCATTCGTGTGGCCCCAAACGAATATGCGCGACACAAGATTTGCATTCGATATGCGCCCGGCCCGTCCGGTTGCGACCTGCCCGGGCGCCCCATACCTTCGGTACGCATAAGCCATAGCAGGCTGAGCAGAACAAAGTTGTTCCCGGCGAATGTGATCGCCTGTGCTGCAGGGTTTTACACCGCACAATTCGGCGCGGTGCGGGAGGATGTCCGAACGCGTCCGCACGCGTAACCCAGGGAGGGCCCATGCAACGCGTCGAGCAGCCGAGGGAACACGATGGCGCGACAGGCACTTGCGGCGGCCGGTTTCGCGCGGTCATCCAGCACGACTTTCCGGCGTCGTTGGTGGTGTTCCTGGTGGCGCTTCCGTTGTCGTTGGGAATCGCGCTCGCCTCCGACGCCCCGGTGCTCTCCGGTTTGATCGCGGCGATCGTCGGCGGAATCGTCGCCGGATGCCTGGGTGGGTCACCGTTGCAGGTCAGCGGACCGGCGGCCGGGCTGACGGTGATCGTCGCGGATCTGGTTTCCCAGTTTGGCTGGGCTGTAACGTGTTTCATCACTGTCATTGCCGGAGCATTGCAGGTTGTGCTGGGTATCAGCCGGATCGCGCGCGCCGCCCTGGCGATCTCGCCGGTTGTGGTGCACGCCATGCTGGCCGGCATTGGGATCACCATCGCCTTGCAGCAGGTGCACGTGTTGCTGGGCGGCGAATCGGAGAGCTCCGCCTGGACGAACGTCGTCGGGCTGCCCGCGCAGATTGTCGGCGCGCACCGGCCCGGGCTCGTGCTGGGGCTGCTCGTCATCGCCATCCTGATCGCGTGGCGCCGGGTGCCGGCTCGGGTGGCCAAGATTCCCGGTCCGTTGGTGGCCGTCGTGGCGGTCACGGTCATCTCGGTCGTGTTGCCGTTCAACGTGTCCCGCATCCGATTGGACGGCTCGGTGCTGGAGGCGCTGCAGCTGCCCCAGCGCCCGGAAGGCAACTGGGGGGCGGTCGTCATCGCGGTGATCACGGTCACTCTCATCACCAGCGTGCAAAGCCTGCTGACGGCCGTCGCGATCGACCGGATGCACACTGGGGCGCGGACCGACTTCAACCGTGAGCTGATCGGACAGGGCGCGGCGAACATGGCGTCGGGTGCGATCGGCGGGCTTCCCATCGCCGGGGTCATCGTGCGCAGCGCGGCCAATGTCAACGCAGGGGCCAAAACCCGGGCATCGACGATCATGCACGGCGTCTGGATCCTGGTGTTCGCCGTGCCCTTCGCGGGTTTGGTCGAACAGATCCCGACCGCGGCGCTTGCCGGCTTGCTCATCGTCATCGGTATCGAGCTGCTGAAGCCCGCGCACATCGAGACCGCGCTGCGCAACGGTGATCTCGCCGTCTATGTGGTGACCATAGTGTCCGTCGTATTTCTGAATCTGCTGCACGGCGTGCTGATCGGACTCGCTGTGGCGGTCGTCGTGACGGGGTGGCGGGTGGTCCGGGCCAGGGTGGAAGCGAAGCCCGTGGGCGATGAATGGCATCTCATCATCGAGGGTGCATGCACCTTCCTGGCGCTGCCCCGCCTCACCGGGGTACTCGCCACCATCCCCGAGCGCACCACGGTCACCATCCACCTGATGGCGAATTACCTCGATCATGCTGCGCACCAAGCCATCAGCGACTGGCAGCGCCGGCACTGCGCGACAGGCGGCGACGTCAAGGTGCACAACCGACGGCTGGAACCGTATGGGCGGGAAAACAAGTCATCGAAATCCGAGCGCCGCGCCGCTCACCTGAGCTTGGTGGAAGCGGATACCGGCTAGCCCTGCACGCCGGTGTCAGGGTGTCATTGCTTGAGGTCCGCGGCGACTTGCCCGAGCGCGGCGAGGTGGTCGTCGACGGTCACCAGCCCGGCGTTCATGGTATTGACCGACAGGTGGGTGGCGCCGGCCTCTCGCCAGGCCGCTATCTCCCGGGCGGTCCGGTCTCGGTCGCCGGTCCAGCTGACCCGGCCCTCCATGCCGAGGCTGTCCGCGTCGCGGCCGGCGGCAGCGGCCGCGCGCTGCACCTGCTCGCGGGCGTGGTCCAAACCGGGCCCGGGGGCGGTCATCGGGAACCAGCCGTCCGCGAGCCGCCCCGCGCGCTCCAACCCGCGGTCGGAGGCCGCGCCGATCCACACCGGGATCGGGCGTTGGACGGGCAATGGGGCCAGCCCCGCCGCGGTCACGGTGTGATACTTGCCGTCGAAGGTGACCGACCGTTCGGTCCACAGCCGGCGCAACAGCTCGACCTGCTCCTCGGAGCGCTTGCCGCGATTGGTGAAACTCTCGCCCAACGCCTCGTATTCGACCGCGTTCCAGCCCAGTCCGACACCGAGCCGGAAGCGGCCGCCCGTCAGCAGATCCACTTCGGCGGCCTGTTTGGCTACCAGCGCCGTCTGTCGCTGCGGCAGAATTATGACGCCGCTGACCAGCTCGAGCGAGGTGATCGCGGCCAGGAAGCCGAACATGACGAACGGCTCATGAAACGTCGAGTCGATGTCGTAGGGGCCGTCCCAGCCCTGGTGCACGCGGGGGTCCGCGCCCACGACGTGGTCGTAGGCCAGGACGTGGGTGAATCCCAGTCCCTGCACGCCCTCCCCGTACGCACGGACGACCCCTGGGTCGCCGCCAAGTTCGGTTTGCGGGAACACAACTCCGATGCGCATTCGCGGTGCAACCAGGCCGCAGGGCGATTGCTTCCCGCGCAACGGAAGAAAGTTTGGGGACGGTGCCGTATTCGCGCCTCTCGGCAAGTGGTCGCTCGAAGCGACGGTTCTGAGGTGGTACCCGGGGGAATGCCCGACACCGTCGCGCGTCACAACGACGGCCGCCGCCCGAATATTTCAGCGACGCCCGATGATGGACGGGTGACGACAAAAAAGATTGGAAACGCGCTACGGATCGGTCGCTTCGAGCGGACGTTCGAAGCCGAGCTGGCCGCGCGGTACGACATCCCCGAGCTCCCCGACGGTCCGGGGCGCGCCGACTTCTTCGCCGAGCACGCGGCCGACATTCGCATCGTGATCACCTCGGGCACGGCCGGTGTCGACGGCGACACCATCGCCGCGTTGCCCAACCTGGAGGTGATCGTCAACAACGGCGCGGGGGTGGACCTGATCGATCTGCCGGCGGCGCGGCGGCGCGGTATCGGCGTCAGCAACACGCCCGACGTGCTCTCGGACACGGTGGCCGACACCGCGCTGGGCCTCATCTTGATGACCCTGCGCCGTTTCGGCGCCGCCGACCGTTACGTCCGGGCGGGCCGATGGGGGCGCGACGGCCAGTTCCCGTACGCCCGGGACGTCAGTGGCCTGCAGGTGGGGATCCTGGGTCTGGGCCGTATCGGCTCGGCGATAGCGACCAGACTGCTCGGATTCGATTGCGCCATCGCATATCACAACCGCCACCGCATCGACGGATCGCCGTACCGCTATGCGCCGTCGCCGCTGGAGCTGGCCGAGTCGGTCGACGTCCTCGTCGTGGCCACCACGGGCGATCCCCACGCTCGCCACCTCGTCGACCGCTCAGTGCTCGAGGCGCTGGGCCCCGAGGGTTATCTCGTTAACATCGCCCGCGGCAGCGTCGTCGACCAGGACGCGTTGGTGGAGCTGCTGGTGGGCGGCGGCCTGGCCGGGGCGGGGCTGGACGTCTTCGTCGACGAGCCCCACGTGCCGACCGAGCTGATCGAGCTCGACAATGTCGTCTTGTTCCCGCACATCGGCAGCGCCACGGCGCGGACCCGCAGGGCAATGGCGCTGCTGGCCATCCGAAACCTGGAGAGTTACCTCGACACCGGTGAGCTGGTGACACCGGTGTTGCGCCCTCGCAGGTGACGGCCTGTCAGATCCCTCACACCGAATGGTCCAACCGGCGAATAACGGGTATCAGGCCATCCACCATGAGTGACACCACCCAGCGCCAGCTCGGACAGACCGACAGCCCGATCGAAGACGAGCTCGAGGACGCGTTCAGCAGGATGCTGAGCGAGGGAACCCAGCGCCTGCACCGCACCTGGCGTGGCGTGCTGGTGACCGGCTTCTTCGGCGGCACCGAGGTGGGAATCGGTGTGCTCGCCTACCTGTCCGTGCTGGACGCCACCCACCGACCGCTGCTGGCCGGGCTGGCGTTCTCGATCGGCTTCCTGGCCCTGCTGCTGGGCCGCAGCGAGCTGTTCACCGAGGGTTTCATCATTCCCGTCGTGACCGTTGTCGCCAAGCGCGCCAGCCTGCGCCAGTTGGCCAAGCTGTGGGGCGGCACCCTGTTCGCGAATCTGGTTGGCGGGTGGGTGATCATGTGGCTGATCATGATCGGCTTCCCCGAGCTGCACGCGCAGACCATCGAGTCCGGCACCCACTTCGCCACCGCACCGCTGTCCGGCCAGAGCATGGTGCTGGCGATCCTCGGCGGCATGGTCATCACCCTGATGACCCGGATGCAACACGGCACCGATTCGGTGCCTGCCAAGATCGCCGCTGCGGTGGCCGCCGCGTTCCTGCTTGCCGGCCTGCGGTTGTTCCATTCGATCCTGGATTCGCTGCTGATCTTCGGCGCGCTCGTCACCGGGAATGCCCCGTTCGGTTATCTGACCTGGCTGGGCTGGTTCGGCTATACCGTTGTCGGCAACATGATCGGCGGGCTGCTGTTCGTGACGCTGCTGCGGCTTCTCCGCAGCAAGGACCGGCTCGAAGAGGAACGCGCGGACGCCGAATCCCCCTGACGGTCGTCAGAGCAGTTGGGGCATAACCTCGCTCGCCAACAACTCCAGGTGGGCCAGGTCGGCCAGGTCCAGAAGCTGGGTGTACACACGCTGCACGCCGACCTGCCGCCAGGCGCCCAACTTGTCGACGATCTCCGCGGGGGAGCCGACCAGTGCGCTGTTCGAACGCATTTCATCGAGGTCGCGACCAATCGCCGCGGCGCGGCGGGTCAGTTCGCGATTGTTGCGGCCGGCGCAGAGTACGAATGCGCTCGAGTAGACCATCGAGTCGTCGGGCCTGCCCGCCGCGGCGACGGCCTGCGCCACCCGCTGGTATTGCTTTTCGGCAACGTCGATCGGCGCGAACGGAATGTTGAACTCGGCCGCGTACTTCGCCGCCAACCGCGGGGTGCGGTTGGCGCCGAGGCCGCCGACGATGATCGGCGGGTGTGGGGTCTGCGTCGGTTTGGGCAGCGCCGGCGACCCGGTGATGGTGTAGTGCGCGCCGGCGTAGTCGAAGGTCTCGCCAGGCCCCGACGTCCACAGCCCGGTGATGATGGCCAGCTGTTCATCGAGCCGGTCGAACCGCTCCCGCAGCGCCGGGAAGGGGATCCCGTACGCCTGGTGCTCCTTTTCGAACCAGCCGCTGCCCAGCCCGAATTCGACGCGTCCGCCACTCATGTCGTCCACCTGTGCCACGGCGATGGCCAGCGGACCGGGGTGGCGGAATGTTGCGGAGGTCACCAGGGTGCCCAGCCGGATGGTCGACGTCTCCCGCGCGATCGCGCCCAGCGTCACCCACGAGTCGGTGGGGCCCGGCAGTCCGTCGCCGCTCATCGCCAGGTAGTGGTCGGATCGGAAGAACGCCCCAAAACCCAGCTGCTCGGCGGTCTGGGCGACGGCCACCTGGTCGGCGTAGCGGGCGCCCTGCTGCGGCTCGATGAATGCGCGAAAGTCCATAGGATCCCTCTGTATCTCGTTGTACGGCAACTCGATTCCGAACCTGTACCCGCCCGTGGCCAAAGCGAGACGGGCGGCGGGTTAGCAGGTCGGCCGCAACTGGGTATGCCTTCTGCATGACTTCACTGCTGCCACCAATCGTTGTCACGCCCGGTCGATTGACCTGCGCCGGTGCCGCGGACGCGGTGACCGCGGCGGAATTGCGCCGCGCCCTGCGGCGGTGGCTCGAGGAGGTGACCGAGGCTCCGGCGGAGGTTCGCGACGACATCATTCTGGGGGCCAACGAGGCGCTGGCCAACTGTGTGGAACACGCGTACCGCGGCCACCGCACGCCCGGAACGATGAAACTGCAGGCAAGCCACGACCCCGCCACCCAATCGATCAGCGTCTGCGTCAGCGACCGTGGGTCGTGGCTCCATCCGTCGCCGCAACGCCTCAGCGACCCGCGCCGGTCCCGCGGCATCGCGCTGATGCACGCGCTCGCGGATCACTGCACCATCAACGCCCATCCCAACGGCACGACCGTGTGCCTGGACTACACCACCAGGCCGTAGCCGCCGCTCACACGCCGACGGCGCGTTCCAGGTCCTTCAGCGACGTCTCCAGGTGGCCGAGCAGCCGCTGTAGGTGCGGCACGCTGCGGCGACAGCCCACCAGACCGAAGTCGAGGTTGTCGGCGTTGTTGGTCACTGTGATGTTGACCGCCTGGCCGTCGAGCGGGATGGACAGCGGGTAGTTGCCATCCAGCCGGGCGCCGCGCCAGTACAGCGGCTCGGAGGGGCCGGCCGAGACGTTGGAAATGACGATGTTGAACGGCGGTGATGCCGCCGACAGGTAGCCGGGGATCAGGCCGAAGAACAGGCCGCCGATGTTGAAAGCCGACAGGGCCAGCTGCTGAACCGAAGGCAACTGTTGGAAGATCTCCTTGGTGTCGCGGATCGAGGTGCTGACGATTTCGAGCCGCTTCGCCGGGTCGTCCAGGTCGGTCGCCAGGTTGCACAGGAACGTTCCGACCAGGTTGCCTCCCCGGTCGTCGTCGGCCTTGCGGAGGTTGACCGGCACCATCGCGGTCAGCGGGGCGTCGGGCAGCGCGTTCTGCTCCTGCAGGTAGGCCCGCAGGGCGCCGGAGCACATGGCGAGCACGACGTCGTTGACGGTCACTCCGGCCGCCGACTTGACCGCTTTGATCCGGTCCAGCGACCACGACTGCGCGGCCACGCGCCGGGCACCGCCGATCCGGACGTTGAACATGCTGCGCGGCGCCTGGAAGGGCAGCGTCAGTTGTTGTTCGAGCAGGGCGGCCCGGGCCAGCTTCAGCGACGACGGCGCCAATGCGAGCGCCGACCCGGCGGTGCGGCCCGCCCGCTGCAGCAGTGACTGCCGTTTCCGCCCGCCGCCGCGCGTGCGCGGCCCGAGACTCCACGGCACGCGCACCTCGTCATCCTCGGGGTCGGGGGTGAAGGCGCGCTGCAACAGCCGCATTGCGGACACGCCGTCCATGAGCGAGTGGTGGTACTTCGTGTAGACGGCGTACCGGCCGTCCTGCAGTCCCTCGACGAGGTGGGCCTCCCACATCGGGCGGTGTCGGTCGAGCAGGCTGCCATGCAGTCGGGAGGCCAGCTCGAGCAGGTCGCGGACCCGGCCCGGCTCGGGCAGGGCCGAGCGGCGCAGGTGGTAGTCGAGCTCGACGTCCTTGTCGAACGACCACGCGAGGTTGGTCAGTCCGCCGAAGAAGGCCGGGTGCTTGCGGAACGTCGGCTGCACGTCCGTGCATTCGAGCATGGCCTGATAGGACTCCCGGACGAAGTGGGGCCCGGCGTCCTTGGGCGGCTCGAACAGTTGCAGCGACCCCACATGCATCGGGTGTTCGCGGGACTCGCCGATGAGGAACAGCGCATCCGTCGGAGATATCGGTTCCATGCTCGTACCCCGTTCCTGTCGTTGCGCCGTCGGCGCGCCACACGCCCTCTCCTAATAGCCGCGGCGACCGATTGCTAATCGTGGTTCCGCTGCGAATCGGCGGTAGCGCTGCAGCGCTTACGCCCGCGCGACCGTCTGGGTGACGGATGCCGTCTGGCCCGGTGCTACGGCGCGCCGCGGAAGGCGGCGGTGATTTCGGCGACCCTCGGGTCGGCGCGCAGTTCCTCCAGCGTCTCCGGCAGGGGCAACCGCCAGTTCGGGTACTCGTCGACGGTGCCCGGCAGGTTCGGCTGCCGGGGTTCGGCCAGCACGTCGTACGGCGAGATCAGCTTCAGGCGGCTCGGGGTCGCCGCGAGGAACCGGTGCATCGCGGTGATGATCGCCGGCTCGTCCGCGTCGGGGCCCGGAAGCAGCCCCTCGGACCGCAGGAGCTCCACCCACTCGGCTCGTTCCTTGTCGGCCACCGACTGCTCGCCCGGCACGTCGTCGAGCAGACCAAGGGCCGCGCGGGCCCGCACGTGCTCGCCGCGCAGGAAGCCCGCCGCCGTGGGCAGGTCATGGGTGGACAGGCTGGCGGCGGCCCGCGACGGCCACTTCGCCGGCGGCAGCAGCGGCTCGCCCGGCGCCGACTCGTCGCGGGTGAACCAGGACACCGCGCAACCCAGCATCTCGTTGTCGGCCAGCGCCTGGGTCACCTCCGGTTCGACGGTGCCCAGGTCTTCACCGACGACGGTGGCTCCCGCCCGGTGCGCCTCCAGCGCGAGGACCGCGAGCATCACGTCGGCGTCGTAGTGCACGTAGGTGCCCCGGTCCGGGCCGTCGCCCGGCGGAATCCACCACAACCGCCACAACCCTGCGACGTGGTCGATGCGCAGCCCGTCGGCGTGGGCGAGCACCGCGCGCAGCATGTCCCGCAATGCGGCGTAACCGGTGGCGGCGAGGCGGTCCGGCCGCCACGGCGGCAGCCCCCAATCCTGCCCGCGCGGGGTGAAGTTGTCTGGCGGCGCCCCGATGCTCACCCCGGTGGCGAGCACGTCGGCCAGGGCCCACGCGTCCGCGCCGTTCGCGTCCACCCCGACCGGGAGGTCGTGCAAGACGCCGAGGGCCATGCCCGCCTGGCGGGCCGCGTCGCGCACCGCGGTCAGCTGCTCGTTGCAGCGTTGCTGCACCCAGGCATGGAAGGCCACCCGGGGCGCCAGCTCCAGGCGGGCCGCCGTCACGCCCGGGCCGGCGACGTCATGTAGCGGTGCGGGCCACTGGGTCCACCGGCCGCCGTGCCGCTCGGCCAGTGCGCAGTAGGTGGCCCAGTCGCGCAAACCGCCGCCGGCCGCCGACGGATCCAGCGGGTGCGGCCGCCCTTCGGCGCGCCACAGCAGCTCCAGCGCCGAACGCTTCGCCGCCCACACCAGGTCGTAATCGATCCGCTCGGTGGTCGGTGAGACCCGCAACGCGTCGACCTCCGCGCGGGTGTCCGCGTCGGCCCGGCGGTAGGCGTCGAGGTCCTCGATGCGCAGGGCCAGCGGGTTGGCGAATCGTCGGCTGGACGGGGTGTAGGGCGACGGCTGCACCGGGTGCGTCGGCCCGGGCGCGTGCAGCGGGTTGAGCAGCACGGCGCCGGCCCCGTGTTCGGCGGCGGTCCAATTCAGGAACTCGCGCAGGTCGCCCAGGTCGCCGATGCCCCAGGACCGACCCGACCGCAGCGCGTAGAGCTGCAACATCCAGCCCCAGGTCGCCGGTGTGGGCGGCACCCGTGGCGGCGCGGCCACCACGGTGGCCTCCTGACCGTCGCGCAGGTGGAGTCGATACCAGCCCGCGCTCAGGTCGCCGGGCAGCTCGTCGCGCACGTCGGCCTGGTCTCCGTCCTCGGACACCAGGAGGGCGGCGCCGGGCACGGGCCGGGGTCGGCCATCCAACCGCACCGCGATGGTGGGTGGCAGCGCGCCGGCCCGGTCGCGCTCCGCGAGCCGGGCCAGCTCTTGTCGCCGGGCGGCTTCGCTCGAGGCGTCGACGTCGAGAAGGCCGAGCACACGGATCACGACGTCGGCGTCGACCTCCACGGGCTCGCGCCGCTCATTTCGGTAGGAGGTGGCCACCCCGTGTGCCGCGGCCACCTGACGCAGGTCGTCGGGAACCGGCTTGGGTTTCGCCATCAAGCCGCCGGCCCGGGTGCGGCGATGGGACGACGGAGATGTAACAGCACAAGCTCTATATACCCAAGCGGCGGGGTCTCACACGGGCCGCCGAAACTCGTTCGCCGGCACGCATTTTCGCTAACGTCCCGTCGCCTGGAAGATGACCCGCCGGGCGATCTGCACGGCGTGGTCGGCGAAGCGCTCGTAGAAGCGACCCAGCAGCGTGACATCCACCGCGGCGGCAACGCCGTGCGTCCAGCCGGGGTCCATCAGAGCTGTCAGCAACTGATGGTGCAATTCGTCCATCGCATCATCGTCGCGGTGAATCTGCGCCGCCCGACCGGGATCCTGAGCCAGCAACACTTCCCGGGCGCCACAGGCCAACTGCTTGGCGACCCTACCCATTTCGGCGACGTGGTGGCGCACGTCGTCCGGCACGGCGTTGCGGGGATGGCGCATGCGGGCGATCTCGGCTACGTGCACAGCCAGGCCGCCCATCCGTTGCGCGTCCCCGGCGATACGGATGGCACTGACCACCGCACGCAGGTCGGTGGCGACCGGCGCCTGTAATGCGAGCAATGCGAAGGCGGTCTCCTCGACGCCGGTGTTGACGGCGACGACGTCCGCCTGGCCGGTGATGACGCGTTCCGCCAGCACCAGGTCGGCTTTGAGCAGCGCCTCGGTGGCCAGCCCGATGGCATCACCGGCCATCGCGCACATCGCCCCGAGTTGTTGGGTGAGCGTGCCCAACTGGTGGTGAAAGGCGCTCCGCATCCCTTAGAGATAGGCAGGGAAACGGAAATTAAACGTCGTCGGCCATGCCGGGCAAGCGGCCACGTAAAACGGTTCGCCCAATGTGATTCGCCGGCGTGGTTTACCGGACGCCCTCGGCCAGCTCGCGCGCCTCCTGCTCGGTTTCCACCGCGGGCCCGGACCCCGGCAGCGGCTTCCCCGCGACTTCGGGCGTGAACAGCAGCGTGACCGCGCCGACCAGGCCGCCGAAAATCAGCATGTAGGCGGGCGCCATGACGTTGCCGGTTCCCGACACCAGCGCTTGGGCGATCAGCGGCGTGGTGCCGCCCACCGCGGATATCGAGATGTTGTACGAGATTGCCAGCGCCCCGTAGCGCACGTCGGTGGGGAACAGGGCGGGCAGCATGGCGGGCGCGGTGCTGTCGAAGCACAGCTCCATCAGCCCGATCAGCAGCACCCCCATGAAGATCACCGGGTAGATCCCGCCAAAGCGGATCAGCAGGAACGCGGGGATCGAGCCCACGCCCAGCAGTGCGCAGCCCGTCCACATGATCGGCTTGACGCCGATGCGGTCGGACAAGCTGGCCACCAGCACCACCGTGACCATCAGGATCGCCAACGTCAACACGATCATCACCAGACCGGCGGTGTGGCCGGCCCGCACGAAGAGCTTGAGGTAGGTCGGCAGGTAACCGGTGAGCATGAAGTCGGCGACCTGGGAGGTGAGCACCAGCGCCGCACAGATCAGCAATCCCCGCCACTGGTCGAGGACCGTGCGCCGGAATTGCTGCCGGCGCCCGCTCGACTCGCGCGTGCCCTCCGTCGCGCTCTGGTAGGCGGACGACTCCTTGAGCCGAAGCCGCAGGAACAGCGCGAACAGACCAAACGGCGCGCCCAGCAACAGCGGGATCCGCCAGCCGTAGGTCAGCATGTCGTCGTCCGGCAGCCAGGTCTGTAACGCCGTGACCAGCATCCCGGCCAGCACGAACCCGACCAGGTTTCCCATCGGCAGAAATCCGACCATCTTGCCGCGTTTGTGGTCCGGGGCCTGTTCGACCAGGTAGGTCATCGCGCCGACGTACTCACCGCCGGTCGACAACCCCTGGAATATGCGCGCGACGACCAGCAGGATCGGCGCCCAGATGCCGATGGCGCTGTAGCCGGGCAGCAGACCCGTCACGCTGGTGCTGATCGTCATCATGAGGATCGTGACCACCAGCACCCGATGCCGCCCGATGCGGTCGCCGAGCGGTCCGAAGATGAAGCCGCCGAGCGGACGCACCACGAACGCGGCGGCGAGCGTTCCGAAGGTCGCGATCAGATGGACACCGCTGACACTCTTGCCGGGGTAGAACACCTGGGCGAGGGTGGTGGCGATGTAGCCGTAGACCCCGAAGTCGTACCACTCCATGAAGTTGCCGATGGCGGTGCCCATGATGGTCTGGCGCATGGCCGGATCGGCGACCCTGATCTCGTTACGTGCCCATCTTCCACGGCGGCGTCGAGCATTCATCGACGAATTGCGTACCCAGAAGTCCCGTGGGCCGAACAAGTTGCACTCCCATCCGGCTTGTCGTCAGCATCGGCCGGTGGCCGATCGTAGCGACCGGGCTAGGTCAAGAAGAACTCACTGACCTTTCAGGCTGCCGATGCGAAGCGAATAATCCTTGGGCGTCGACCGCTCCTCCGATTGGGAGGACTCGATTTCTTCGACATAGCGCTGCGGGTCCCGGTCGACGATCGGCAAACCCTTCGTGGTGGGGTGCTCGGCCATGAAATCGCCGTATTGCCGGCCCAGCGCTTCGCGAAGGCCGATGGGAGCGGTGCGACGAAAGTCCGACAGCCCCTCGCGCTCCTCTTCGCCCATGTGGTCGTCGTTGGCCTCCCGGGTGCGGCCGACCGCCGCCCACCATTCGTCGGTGCCCACCCCGGCGGCGTTGGCGTCGCGCACCCCGTCGCGGATGTCGTTGTGGTCTCCGATCGCATCGAGCGTCTCACCCTCGGCGTCATCGCCGACCCGCTTCAGCAGCTGCGGATAGAAGATCTTCTCTTCGATGTAGGCGTGCACGTCCAGCTTGTCGGCGAGCGGCCGCCACACGCGCGCCAGGGCGCTTTCGTCGACGGGCGTCTGCGCCTGCAGATAGTCCAGCTTGGCGAACTGTTCGCGGAACCATTCGTGGTCGGCGAGGATCAACATGGTGATGTCAGCCATCGCGACGCCCCACCTCCCTCACCGCTGCGGTTCGCGCCATGGTGTCCCATCGCGGTGCAGCCAGTCAACCGGGAGGAATGCTCTGGTTCGGCGCCGTAGACCCTGCGGATACACTGGAACACCGGCGTGCCGGTCGACCGCGATGGCACGCCGGTAATCCCACCGATGTCAGAGGTTGTTTGTGCCGGAAAACCGCAGCGAGCCCGTGAGCCTAGAGCCGCACTTCGACGACGTTCAGGCCCACTACGACCTGTCCGACGACTTCTTCGCGTTGTTCCTCGACCCGACGCGGACCTACAGTTGCGCCTACTTCCAGCGCGACGACATGACCCTCGAAGAGGCGCAGCTCGCCAAGGTCGACCTGTCGCTCGGCAAGCTGGGGCTGCAACCGGGGCAGACCTTGCTCGACATCGGCTGCGGCTGGGGCACGACGATCGTCCGGGCGCTCGAGCAGTACGACGTCAACGTCGTCGGTCTCACCCTGAGCCGCAACCAGCAGGCGCACGTGCAGCGCCGCCTCGACGAGCACCCCAGCCCGCGCAGCAAGCGGGCGCTGCTGCAGGGCTGGGAGCAGTTCGACGAGAAGGTGGACCGCATCGTGTCCATCGGCGCCTTCGAGCACTTCGGCCGCGACCGCTACCCCGACTTCTTCAAGATGGCCTACGAGGCGCTGCCCGCCGACGGCGTGATGATGCTGCACACGATCATCCAGCCCAGCCGCGAAGAGTTCGAGGAGCGGGGCCTGCCCATCACCATGACCAAACTGCGGTTCATGAAATTCATCATGGACGAGATCTTCCCGGGTGGAGACCTGCCCGCCGCCAAGACCGTCGAAGAGCACGCGACCCGCGCCGGCTTCAGCCTCAAGCTCTACCAACCGCTGCGCCTGCATTACGCGCGCACCCTCGACACCTGGGCGGCCGCCCTCGAGTCGCGCCGCGACGACGCCATCGCGATTCAGTCGCAAGAGGTCTATGACCGGTACATGAAGTACCTGACCGGCTGCGCCGACCTGTTCCGCGAGGGCTACACCGACGTCGCGCAATTCACCCTCGTCAAGGGCTGACGACCCGGCACAACTCCCCAGCCCGGTTTATCCGTGCAACGCCGGGGGTAAAACCACGAGCAACAACCTGATTCGGTGGGCGCCGGCCGTCGTCGGCGCGAAACCGCAGGGAAGGATTGATCGTGGGTGCCAAGCATCGGATGACCGGGCCGCCGGAGCAAAGAACTCCGGTGGGTCCGACGCGGCGACCGCGGTCGGGCGCAGCGGCGGTATGTGACATCCTGTCCGGCTCCCTGCTGTGCGCGGCGGCGTGCGCAGCCTTGGTGCTCAACGCGCCGCACAGCGAAAAGCGGACGATCGAGGCGAGTCAGGAGCCGCCGGCCGCGTCGCAGCCGGTTCGCCAAGAGGGCACGGTGGTCGCCGTGTCAGCCGGCTCGGTCACCGCGCGCAGCGCCAACGGCTATACACAGACCTATCTCGTCACGCCCAACACCACGCTCATCGGTGACGGGGGCCAACCAGCCGCTGCCACTTCCCATTTCACGGCCAACGATCATGTCGTCATCGTCGGAACCATTGAGGGCGACACCGCCATGGCCACCGCGGTGGCCGACCACGGCGCGGGACACGGGGACGGGCCGCCGATGGACTACCTTGACGGCCAGGTCATTCCGGCCGGGCGCAGCTGATTCCCAGCGCCCCGACACGCTCAGCGCGCGGCAATGACCTTGCGGCGCAGCGACTTGGTCGTTCGATCGGTACCGCCGCTTCCCGCCTTCTCCCGGAATAGTCTGTATGCCATCCAGCCAGAGGAGGCGCCGTGAGTGAGCACGAAGTCAAAATGATCATCCTGTCGACCGACGACCTCGACGAGTCGATCCGGTTCTACAGCGAGACGCTGGGCATGGCGCTGAAGTTCCGCGACGGGGCGCACTTCGCCGCCCTCGACGCCGGGCCCGTCACGCTGGCGCTGGCGACCGCCGTGGACCATCCCATACCGGGCCAGGTCGTCGTCGGCATCAAGACCGCCGACGTCGACGCCGCGGCGAAGGCGGTGGAGGCCAGCGGCGGCGGGATCGTCAACGGGCCGTACGACGACGCGCACGAACGCCGTGCCGTGGTCTATGACAACAAGGGCAACGGCCTGGTGCTCTACCGCTCGCCGGGCCGCTGACCCGCCGCTATTTCCCGTTACGCTCGCGGTGCCTGCACCCGGGCCAGCAGCAGGGCCGGCGCTTGCCCTCCTCCAGCTCCTCCTGCGTCCGGCGAATGCGCCGCTGCCGGGTGGCTTCCTGCTTGGCATCCTCGACCCAGCAGATGAATTCGTTTCGCGCCAAGGGCGTGATGTCCTTCCATGCGGCGAGCGCCGTGGCGTTGCCGATCAGCGACTCGCGCAGGTCCGCCGGAAGCTTGTGCACCACTCCGCCGGGTATCCGCTGGCTGCTCATGGGGTTAGGCTAACCCGCCGGTCAGGACACGTAGTTGCGGGCAGTCCCGTTGAGCTGCATGTCTTCCAGCTGTCGATAGCCTCGCTCCACACCGGCCGGCACGGGGTTTCTTTCCCGCAGCACCCAGGGCAGTCCCCGGATCGCGTCGCCGAGGCCTTGTGCCGTCACCCGATCCCGGGGCAGTCGGCGCAGCAGGCGGGCGGTCCGGACGGCCGCGCTGGGCAGCGGGCGTCGAAGCCAGGTGAACCACAACGTGTTCCGGATGCCGTGACGCCGGCGCAGGTGCGCGTCGCGAAGCGGGGAGGCGTGATGGTGGGCGACGACCTGTGGGACGTAGCTCATCCGCCATCCGGCCCGGGCCAGGTCGGAGGCCAGCAGTTCCTCCTCGCCGCCGAGCCACAGCCGGGCGGAGAACCCGCCCGCGGACAGGAACGCCTCCCGGCGCACGATCGAGACACCGGCAAGGAAACTCAGCAGGGGATGTCCGGGGATGCCGGGCGCGGGGTCCAGCGGTGATTCGGCCATTTCCGAACAGATGGAATCGAGCCTCCCGTCGGGCTCGACGGTGATGCTGCCCGTCACCACCGCGAGCGTGGGGTGTGCGTCGAGGAGGTCCGCGGCATAGCGCAGCGCCCCCGGGTCATACCAGGTGTCGTCGTCGCAGAAGGCCACATAGGGCGTGTCGGCCGCCGCGACACCGAGGTTGCGGCCGACCGCGCCGAGGTTGGCCCCCGGGGTCAAAAGGGTGACACCGGGATGGCACGAACGCACCATGTCGCCCGTCCCGTCGGTCGACGCGTTGTCGACGACGATGACGCGCGGCCTCTCGGGCAACGCGGCCAACCGGCGCAACGTTCGTTCGAGTTCCTCGCACCGGTTGTGGGTGATCACCACCACGCTGACACGCTCGTCGGGCGCCATGGGTCCTCCTTGCTGCGGCTGCGTTCCTCCTCCCCTGCTGTACCCCGCGGACCCCGAGGCAATCCGGCGCGCTGTAGCTAAGAAGTCAAATGCGCGAGCTAAGAAGTCAAATGCGCGCTGTCGTCGTGCAATTCGTCGCGGTGCAAGCCCATCGGGGTGAGGGCGGGCACATCGCCGCCGGCAACGACCGCGCGCGTGATCGGTGTCAGCACCCGGAACAGCGTCTCCACTTCGTCGTCGTCGAGCGCGTCGAGCGCGGACAGGGAAAGCGCGTCCGTGGAGCGTTCGATGTGGTCCTTCAGTTCCCTGCCGGCCGCGGTCAGCGAGCCGTCATCGTCGAGCAGTCCCCGCTCGGTCAGCCGCCGCTCGTGGTGCCGCCACGCGGCCTCGTCGTAGTCGCGGGTGCGTGCGATGTACTCGCGCGGAACGCCGCGGGCCGCGGCGTGCAACACGTTGGACTCCCGGCCCGAGATTCCCGCCGCGGCCAACACCGCCACGTGTCCGTCGCCCCGGTGCTCGCGCAGCAGCGTCGTCGCGTGCCACAGCGCGGTCAACGGATCATCCGGCCACGGCAGCGCCAAGTTGGCGGCGAACAGCGGGCGCGCGTCCAGCGGGGCCTGCCGAGCCGCCTTGCCCGCCAATTCCGCCGCGATACGGATGTTTTCGTCGTCGCCCAGCCCGTAGCGGCGCAGCGCCGCGACAGCGGATTCCTGCCGGGCCCGCAGCGCCGCGTCCGGGCCGGCGACCTCCCATGCCGCCGGCAGCGCCTTGGCGACGCGCTCGGGGGCGAAGTTGTAAAAGATCGCGGCGACCACCTCCCGGGGCACCGTCCCCAGCGGCGCCGAGCGGGCGGCGAAGTAGCCCATCCAGAACCCGCGGTAGCCCAGGCCGTCCAGCGCCGCCCGTGCCTCCGGAGCGAAATACGTCACCCCGTGCACCGGTTCGAAGCGGTCGAAGAAGCGCCGTGCCAGCGCCGGTTGTCTTTGCACGGTCGCAGTTAACCACACTCGCCGGTTCGGGTGGCCCTGACGACGGCACGCCGGATCGCCTCGTACCCGGTGCAGCGGCAGAGGTTGGAGGTGAGCAGCTCCCGCAGCCGCTCCGGATCGTCGGCGATGCCGGGATCAGCGTCCAGCGCACCCACCGCCAGCATCAGGAAACCCGGAGTGCAAAAGCCGCACTGCAACGCGTGTTCGGCCGAAAAAGCTTGCTGCAGAGGGTGATCAGTTCCGTCGGGCGCCGCGAGGCCCTCCACCGTACGGATCCGCCGCCCGCCGCATTGAACGGCGAACATCAGGCAGGAGCGCACCGCGTCGCCGTCGACCAGCACCGTGCAGGCCCCGCAGACGCCGTGTTCGCAGCCGAGGTGGGTGCCGGTCAGCCCGCAGTCCTCCCGCAGGGCGTCGGCGAGTGTGCGGCGCGACGGCACGTCGATGACGTACTGGTGCCCGTTGACCGTCAACTCGATGTGCACGGCATCATCCTCGGTCTCGGGCCTGGGTCAAAGCGCGGCGGGTGAGCACACCCACCGCGTGCCGTTGGTACGCGACGTCGGCGTGCGGCTGGGGGAGCGGGTCGGCGTCCTCCTCGGCGGCGGCGCGGGCGGCAGCGGCGATCGCGTCGTCGTCGAGCGAGTGTCCGATCAGCGCCGCCTCGGCCGCGGCGGCACGCACCGGTCGGTCCGCCGCGTTGACCAGTCCCACCGAGGCGGAGGCGACGCGGCCGCCGGCGACGGTGACGGCTACCGCCACGGCCAGTTCGGCGAAGCTGGCGTGGGTGCGCCGATGTTCGACGAAGCCGACGGCCGTGCCGTCCGGGAGCAGGGGCAGGCGCACCGCGACGAGCAGTTCGTCAGGGCGCCGGAGTGTGGTGAACGGACCGGTGAAGAAATCTCCCGCGCGCACCGTGCGGCGCCCGCCTGCGCCGAGCAGGTCGACTTCGGCTCCCAGTGCCACGGTGATCATCGGCCACTCCGCCGCCGGGTGGGCGTACGCGAGGCTGCCGAGCATCGTGCCCCTGGCGCGGATCGGGGGGTGGGCGATGTGGTGGGCGACGCGCCGCAGCAGCTCGCCCAATGGCCCTGGCGTGGAATCGGATTCGAAGGCCCGGTGCCTGACCAGCGGGCCGACCCGTAGCATGTTGCCGTCGCGCGTCGTGCGGTCGAAACCCGCGACGCCGTTGATGTCGACCAGCCGTCGGGGCCGGATGGTGCGGAAATTCATCTCCAGCACCAGGCTTTGCCCGCCCGCCAAGACGTGCCCATCGCCGTCGGCGAGCGCGGCCACGGCGTCGTCCACGCTGCGCGGGGCGACGTAGTCGAACGGCGCGGGTTTCATCGCGCAGCCCGCCAGCAGTCGTATGGGGTAAGTGGCATCTGCAGCCGCGAGGGGTCGTCGATTCCGAGCGCGTCGACGACGGCGTTGACGATCGCGGCGGGCGTTCCGATACAGCCCGCCTCGCCGGCGCCCTTCGCGCCCAGCGGTGTGTTGGGGTTGGGCGTGCAGGTCTCGGCGAAGCGCAGCGGCGGCAGCTCCGAGATGGTCGGGATCAGGTAATCGAGCAGGCTGAGCGCGGCCGGGCGGCCGTCCGGGTCGTAGCGCACCTGCTCGTACATGGCCTGCCCGAGCCCCTGCACCGTGGAGCCGTAACCCTGGCCGTCGACGATCAACGGATTCACCACGACGCCATAGTCGTCCACGGCGACGACCTTGCGCACGGTGATCTCCCCCAGCTCGGTGTCGACCTCGACGACGGCGATGTACGCGCCGAAGGGAAACGCTTCCGGAGGCGCGAAAACCTCGTCGGCGCGCAGTTGCCCGTCTGCGGCCAGGTCGGCCAGGCTCATCGTGCTGCCGCCGGCGTGCACCTCGCCCTTGCGGTATTCGACATCGGCGATCGGGACGGCGCAGACTTCCGCCATGCGCTGCCGGGCGGTGTCGATCAGCTTGCCGGCGGCCCGGTGTAGCGCCGCGCCGCCGGTCTGCATCGACCGGCTGGCGAATGATCCGATGCCCTGGGGAACGACGCCGGTGTCCCCCTCGACCAGCCGCACCCGCTCCACGTCGACGTCGAGCACGGCCGCGACCACCTGCGGGAAGGACGTCTCATGGCCCTGGCCTGTCGAGCAGCAGCCGGACAGTGCCACAAACGTGCCGTCCGGGCACGCCTCGACCGCGCCGAATTCGTCACCCGCCCCGGAGCGTTCGACGTAGGTGCACAGCCCGATGCCGATCGGCCGCTCGCCGGAGGCGCGCCGGCGGGCCTGCTCGGCGCGCCACCCCTGGTAGTCCGCCTCCCGCACGGCCAGGTCGAGGGC
Source organism: Mycobacterium hainanense (assembly GCF_041890355.1). NCBI lineage: Bacteria > Bacillati > Actinomycetota > Actinomycetes > Mycobacteriales > Mycobacteriaceae > Mycobacterium > Mycobacterium hainanense. Next base: position 179,349 of record NZ_CP169059.1, read on the forward strand.
GGCGGCGTAGTCACCGCTGTCGTAGGTGTGTCCGGTCGGAGCGGCATACGGAAATTCCTCGGGGGCAATGAAATTCCGCCGCCGAAGCTCGACCGGATCCAAGTCGAGCCGCCGGGCCAACAACTCGACCGTCCGCTCGATCGCCGACGCGGCCTCGGGCCGGCCTGCGCCGCGGTAGGGACTGGTGGGCGCGGTGTTGGTGACCACGGCGCGGGCCCGGACATGCACGTGCGGGATCGCGTAGGCGCCGGTGGCCATCAGCGACGTCGCCGTCGGCACGAACGATCCGGTGTGCGGGTAGCCACCCACGTCGGCGTCGACGCGCAACTCGTAGGCGAGGATGCGCCCATCGGCGCTCGCGGCCATGCGGACCCGCTGGTTCTGGCCCCGGCCGTGCGGTGGACCGGTCAGCGACTCGGCACGATCCTCCAGCCAGCGCACGGGCCGGCCCAGCCGCCGCGCCGCGGCGACCACCGCCAGATACTCGGGCCACGTCTCACTCTTGCCGCCGAACGCACCCCCGACGTCGGGCACGATCACACGGACCTGCTCCGGCCGAAGCGCGAACCCGGCGGCCAGGTCGCGGCGGAGCCGGTGCGGCGCCTGATGCGAAACCCACACGGTCAGCCCGCCGCCCGGCTCCGGGCGCACCAGGATCGCCTTGGGCTCCATGAACATGTGCGAGACCAGTTGTTGGCGGTAGTTGGCCGTCACGACCACGGCCGCGTCCCGCCACACCGACTCGTCGATGCGATCACCAAAGTCCTTGTCGGTGGCGGCATTTCCCCTGCCCGGGAACAACTGCACATCGCTGCCGGCCGCCTCGGTCGGGTCGAGCAGGACGGGCAGCGGCGCGATGTCGACGCGCACCGCGTCTCGGGCGTCCTCGGCCAGATACCGGTCGGCGGCGACGACGATCGCCACCGGCTCCCCGACGTAGCGCACCCGGTCGGTGGCCAGCGCCGGCCATGGCCGGCCCTCCACTGAGCCCGGGTCCAGCATCGGGGGCGTGTCCGGCAGGAACGGAAGGTCGTCGTGCGACCACACGGCGGCCACACCCGGCAACGATCGGGCCGCCCCCGCGTCCACCGCGCCCAGCTCCCCGTGTGCGACGTCGCTGCGCACGAACGCGGCGTCCAGGCATCCGGGGAGACGCAGGTCCCCGACGTAGCGGCCCGCGCCGCGCACCAGGCGCGCGTCCTCGCGGCGCGGCAGCCGCGAACCGATCATCCGGCCCCTTTACCCATGTACCGGGCGCGACAAACGAATCGCCACAGGGCTCAAAGCCTCAGCAGCCGCTCGGCATTGAGGTGGGCGATCTTCTCCCGCTCACCTTGGTTGATCGGCATCCGGTCGAGGAACTGCCGGCACGCCTTGATGTTGCCGTAGGGGTAGTCGGCGGTGAAGACCACGCGGTCGATGCCGATCACGTTGACCATGGCCAGGTAGGCGTTGTATGACAGGCTCCAACTGGGATCCGTCGCGCCGGGCTTCTGACTGAAGAAATCGCCGGCGAGGATTCCGCCGTAGAAGTTCTCCCGCAGGTACTCCTTGACGGTGCGTTTGAGACCGGTCGCCTCGACCGGAAACGAGTAGTCGGTCCGCCAGCCCATCCAGCTGAGCCCCTCGAAGTGGTGACCGACGATGATCTGCAGCTGCGGGAACCGGTCGAACACCCCGCCCAGGATCAGCCGGAGGCAGTGCACCCCGGTGTCGATGTGCCAGCCGACCCCGGCCGCCGCGAACCGCGCGGAAACCTTGGGGTCGAAGCCGGCGTAATAGGTGTCGATGATCGGCTGGGGCGGGATGGTTGGGTGTAAAAATATTGGCACGCCGAGGGTTTCGGCGGATTCGAAGACCGGCCAGAAGAAGGTGTCGTCCAGGTAGCGCCCGTTGACGTGGCCGTTGATCAGGGCGCCCACGAAGCCGTGATCGCGGACGGTGCGCTCGAGCTCGGCGGCCGCCGCCGCGGGGTCGCGCATCGGGAGGGTGGCGAAGCCGCGGAACCGGTCGGGATGTCGGCCGACCGCGGCGACCACCGCGTCGTTGGCCCGCCGGGCCAGCTCGACCGCCGCCGAGGGGGCCAGCGTCTCGGGTCCCGGTACGGAGTGCGAAAGGATCTGCATGTCGATGCCCGCGGCGTCCATCGCGGCGATCCGGCTCTCGCCCAGGTCGTTGATGCCCGGTGGCCATTCGCCTTCCGCGCCGGGAGGGCCGTAGTCCGCGTTCTGCAGTAGTTCGGTCGCCGGGTCCGGCCTGTCGTTGCGGTGCGCTTCGCCTATGGCAGGGAGCTTGTAATGCTCTTCGAATCCGATGACCTTCATTCGTTCCCTCTCATCCATCACACCCACGAATCCGGACCGACGGGCGTTCACCGGGTACCCGGGGGAGGCGGGTCTGTCATGGCGGCCGCTAGGCCTTTTCGCCCGCTACCCTCCACCGAGTCGCCAGGACGGCGGCGATGAGTGCCGCGGCGCCCGCGGCCGTGACGACGAATCCCCAGCCCCGGCGGATCGCGGCCAGGTCGATGCCGGGTTGGTAGAGCATGGTCAGCACCGCGGTGCCCAGCACTGTGCCGAGCTGCCGCGCGGTATTAGTCAGCGCCGACCCGGCGCCCCAGCGGTGGGACGGAAGCGCGAGGCCCGCGACCGCGGACAGGCTGGGCATGACCAGGCCGACGCCCGCGCCGGTGAAGACCTGTCCGGGGAGGAAATCCGCGAGGTAGTTGGGCTCGGGAGTGATGCGCAACAGCCAGATGAGGATTCCCACCACGTACAGGCCGGCGCCGAGCGCGGCGACGGCGCCCACGCCTGCTTTGTCGATCAGCCGGCCGGCGAGCGTGAGGGAGACGAGCACCACGACGGCGGGGCCCGGGGAAAGGCACAATCCCGCTTCATCGGGCGCCTTGCCCCAGACGACGGTGAGCAGCATGACGCTGCCGAGCAGCATCGCGGCGAATGCCGCCGCGAACAGCAGCATCGACAGGCAGCTCGACCACATCGGAACCAGCCGGACCACGATGAGGTCCAATGCCGGCGAGGGATGACGCATGGATCGCCACACCGCCAGCGCCAGCGCGCACGCGGCTCCGGCCGTCGCAAGGACAATCTTCGTGGCAGCCCAGCCCGCCGCGGGCAGTTCGATCAACGCCCACACCAGCGCTCCCACGCCGACCACCAGGCTCAGCGCGCCGAAGAGATCGGGAATGCCGCCTCCGGTTGTGCTGGCCTTGGCGAGCACCATCGGGCCTAGGGCAAGGGCCAGCAGGCCCAACGGAAGGTTGACGAAAAAGATCCAGCGCCAAGATATTTCGACAAGCAGACCGCCAACCGGCGGACCGAGCGCCGCGGCCATGGCGGCCACCGCCGACCATGTGCTGACCGCCACCGCGCGGCGTGCCGCCGGAACGGCGGCCAGCAACAGCGCCAGCGAACTCGGCATCAGCATGGCGGCGCCGACCGCCTGAACCACGCGGGAGGCGATCAGCATGGCCAAAGATGCGGCGAACCCGCAGGCGGCCGAGGCCAGCATGAAGACGGCGAGGCCCCAGAGGAAGACCCGGCGATGCCCGTACCGATCGCCCAGCCGGCCGGCCGGATTCATGAACGCCGCAAAGACCAGGGTGTAGCCGTTGAGGACCCACGACGTCGAGCCGAGGTCGGCCGAATCGAAAGCCCGCCGGATCTCGGGAAAGGCGATGTTGACGATGAAGAGGTCAAGGCTGGCCAGGAAGGCGGCGGTGGACACCACGAGAACCGTTGCTACTGGGCGCGTCGCCGACTCCCGCGTCATCACCCGCACCAGCCCGCCTCGTATTCCGTTCCGTCATCCACCGGCGAGGGCAGACCGCCGCCTCTAGATATAGCAAACTATACCCAGAAGCGGGATGGTGTGGATGCCGCAGTCGCGGTTCGATGCATCACACCCACGCTCGGCGCCCAGTCCAAAAGCGGGGACACCCCGGCATAGTCTCGATCCGTGACCATCCCGTATGACGACGCGCTGCGCGAGCGAATCCGCAATCACCTGGCCGAATACCCGCGCCGCGTCGTGAACGACCCGGAGAAGCGGCACGCGGCGGTCGCCGTGGCGCTGGTCGACTCGAACGTCGGGGAGGACCGGGTGGACCCAATACCGGTCGAAGAGTGGAACGGTGACCGCCCGATACCGGCGCCCGGGCTGGACGGACGCATGGTGGGCGTGTCCGGCGGCGCGGCATTCTTGCTGTGCCGCAGGGCTTCTCGATTGAGCACCCACGCCGCGCAGTGGGCTCTTCCCGGTGGCCGGCTCGATCCGGGCGAAACCGCGGTCGACGCGGCGCTGCGGGAACTGCACGAGGAGGTTGGCATCGCCCTGCCCGCCTCCGCCGTGTTGGGCCTGCTGGATGACTACCCGACGCGGTCGGGATATGTCATCACCCCGGTGGTGCTCTGGGGAGGCGGTCGCCTCGACCCCCGCCCCGCGCCCGACGAGGTGGTGGCCGTGTACCGGGTGGGGCTGCACCAGCTGCAACGTGACGACTCCCCGCGGTTCATCACCATTCCGGAGAGTCCGCGACCGGTGGTGCAGATCCCGCTGGGCAATGACCTCATCCACGCGCCGACCGGGGCGGTGTTACTGCAGCTGCGGTGGTGGTGTCTGGAGGGCCGCCACGACCCGGTCGACGGGCTCGAGCAACCTGTCTTCGCGTGGAAGTAGTTATCCCGCAGTAACTTCGCGTCCCGACTGCGCGACCAGGGGCCGGCTCCGAATGCGTACCCGCAGCACGGGGGCGACCTCGGACTGGAACAGCTCGAAACTGCGCCGCTGCTGGTCGGCGGTCACACCGTCGGCATCGGCGGACAGGTGCATCACCTCGTGGCCGAGCTGCTCGTGGTAGCGACCTACCTTGTCGATCACCTGCTCGGGGCTGCCGATCAACGCCGAGCTTCGCTCGACGAAATCGTCCATCGACTCGAAGACGACGGGTAGCCCCGCGCGGCGCGCGAACGCCGAGCGCGCCTCGAACATCGGCCGGTAGGCGTCCACGGCCTCCTGAGACGTCCGGGTGACGTAGAACCCGGCGGTGCCCGCACCGACGAGCGCGTCCTCGGGTCGATGGCCATAGAACTCCCAGCGCTGCCGGTAGTGACGGACCAGCTCGGCATACGGCTCGACGGGATGGCTGACGTTCGCGGAGAAGATCGGGTCGCCGTGCCGTGCCGCGAGGTCGACGGAGTCCTTGCTCGTCGCGCTGCCGTGCCAAACCCGGATCCGGCGCTGCAGGGGGCGCGGCAGCGCTTTGGCGTTGACGAGCGGCGGCCGGAACCGGCCCGACCACGTCACGCTCTCGCTCTCCCACAGCTGGCGGAACAGCTCGTAGCCTTCCCGGTTGCGGTCCCACTGATCGGCGGTGGTGACGTGGAACAGCTCGGCCTGCGCCGCACCGTTGCCCTTGCCGATGATCAACTCCAGGCGCCCGCCGGACAGATTGTCCAGCGTCGAATAGTCCTCGAACGCGCGGACCGGGTCGAGCAGACTCAACGTCGTAACCCCGGTGAACAAAGATATTTTCGAGGTGCGCGCGGCGATGTTGCTCAGCACCACCGGCGGTGAGGAGGAGATGAACGGATCCTCGTGCCGCTCACCGACAGCGAATCCGTCGAAACCCAGTTCCTCGGCCAGCAGCGCCTTCTCGATGACATCGCGCAGCCGATCGGCCGGGCTCTTCTTCTCGCCCGAAACCGGATCGGGGACATGCGTGATCAGTGTGATCAAGAGGAACTTCATCGGCTTGTATAAGGCGACGGGCCGCCGAGTTCATTCCCGCATCGGCCGGCCCCGTCACGCGGCCCGGCGCCGGCGCCCGCTGATCAGGTAGAGGGCGGCGCGAAACTCCAGCAGCGGGTCGTCGGACGGCTCGATTCCCGCCAGCCGGGGGATCGGGTCAAAGATGATCTGTTTCTGCTGTGCGGCGTCGTCGGCGACCGGGGTGGTGAGCTCGATGGTGCCCAGCTCAGCGACCTCCCGGTCGGCCGGCCAGCCCACGGTGATGTCGTTGACCTCGTCGCCGTCCTCGGCCAGCTGCAGAGCAAGCGTCAGCCGCGTCGGCCCGGCCGCGATGCGCTCGACGATCTCGGTGAACAGGTAGTTGTCGCCCTTGGACCGCACCGCCTCGTCGTCCAGGTACTCGTTGCCGGCTTCCGGGACGATCCGGTAGCGCCCGAATCTGCTGTGGCCGGCTGCGTCGGTGAATTTCAGCGCGTTCAGGCCGAAATACGATTCTCGCGCAAAGCTGGCCGGAAATGGCTTGGGCTGCACGAACTTCAGCGCCGCCGGGTGTGAGCCGAGGAACGCTTGCAGCGGTGAGCCGGCCGGGTTGGCCGGATCGCTGCTTGCCAGCGCCTCGAGGAATTGCAGAAATTCCTCGCCGTTGCGGGCCGGGAAGGCGTCGGCCGAATGGCCGATGATGTCGGTGTGCACATGCTCGGCCAACACGAATCGGACACCGATTCCCTTGGGGAGGCTGTTTGGATCGGTGTCGGGAATCGTCGGGAGCCCGGTGGAGTCGGAGAAACGGACGAGCACTGGAGTCGATGCCTGCTGAAAGTGTTGCGCGACCGACAACTCGGCAGCAGCGGCGGTGGGGGTGAAGGTCCCATTCAGCAGGATGCCCTTGCCGTGGGCCGGGCGAATCCCAGGATGCTCGCCGAAGATCTTCGCGAACGCCGCCAGAACGTCGTCGCTGAGTTGCAGCAGCTTCTCGTCAGTGGGCAAGGGCATGGCGTTTCTCCTGTCCGGCGCCGGGCGGTGGCGTAGCAACTGTAAACCGGTCGGCACCCGCGGGCAGCCGGGTCGACGACCCCGCACGGCCGACGCGTGCGGCCAGGCGGATCGAAAAACCAAGGCGCACTGCGACTATGCGAGAATTGCGCCGACGACTGGTGCATCGGCGCATTCGGATCCAAACCATTGCACTTCGCGGGTGGGCGCGGTCGGATTTTCTCCGACGCCAGGCAAGGGGAGTCGATGCGGATGACGGCTACCTAAACCGTCCCGTATGCGATATCGACGAGGCGACCGCCCATGCGCTGCGCCAGGACTTCTAGCAGGGGCCAGGCGCCTCTCGCAGGGTGATCGGAGTTGACGTCCGGTGCCGCGTGCCGGGACGTCCCGCCCCGTTCGCTGACGGACACGCAGTGTTTGCCTGCTGGTCACCATGGGGGACCGGCAGGTCTGAAACCCTTGACCGCATGCACGGGGGCGGATGAGTCGCCGCGCGACTCGGGAAAGGGCCGTCATGACAGAACATCTGCGCGCATACAACAGCCTGTGGCAGGTCCGCAGCGACTCCTGGTGCCGGTTGGAGGAAGCTGCCGACCGCCTGACGCGGCCGAGCACCACCGGGACGCTGAAGGACAAATGGGCGGGCGCCTGCCAGGAGTTGCTTACGCGCCTGAGCACCTTGGAGCCCTACTGGGCCTACCCCGGCGCACCCCAGTTCGCCCGCATACAAAGGCTTTTCGCGGCCGGCAGCTATGACAAGTTCGCGCAGGCGGTCGCCCAGGTCAACCGGGCGCTGACCACCGAGTCCTACCGCACGGGGGACGTCGACAACGCCGGCGCCGACGAACTGGACATGTTCCCGTCCGATCCGCGTGCGCTCATCGAGCACCAGCCGGCGTCGCAGCGCGACCGCCCTTATTTCGAGGTGCTCGTCGTCGAAAAGATGACCGAAGACCAGGAGCGTGCCCTGCGCAGTGAGGTCCGCAAATGGCGGCGCCCCGACGACGAATTCGTCTATGAATTGGTGGTGGTCTCCAGCGGTGACGAGGCCCTCATCGCGGCGCGGCTCAACGTCAACCTTCAGGCGGTCGTGATCCGCCGACGCTTCTCCCATCAATCGACGCGGGACCTGTCCGCGCTCTCCGAGTTCGTCGACACGGCCGTATCCGAGGAGCTGAACGACCATCAGACTCCAGAGGACCGCGCGCGGATCCTGGCGATTTCACTGGCCGAACTGCGGCCGGAGCTCGACCTGTACCTGATGACCGAGATCGACGTCGAAGACATCGCCGGGCGGCTGGGCCAGTACTTCCGCAGGGTGTTCCACGCCCGCGAAGGCATGCTCGAGCTGCACCTGTCGATCCTGCAGGGGGTCGCGGCGCGCTACCGCACACCGTTCTTCAGCGCGCTCAAGCAGTACAGCCACCGGCCCACGGGTGTCTTTCACGCCCTGCCGATTTCGCAGGGCAAGTCGATCGTCAACTCGCACTGGATCAGGGACATGGTGGGGTTCTACGGCCTGGACGTGTTCATGGCCGAGACGTCGGCGACGTGCGGTGGCCTCGACTCGCTGCTCGAACCGACCGGCCCGCTGCGCGAGGCGCAACAACTCGCCGCGCAGGCCTACGGATCGCGGCACACGTATTTCGTCACCAACGGAACCTCCACGGCCAACAAGATCGTCACGCAGGCGCTGGTGGCGCCGGGTGACATCGTCCTGCTGGACCGTAACTGCCACCAGTCGCATCACTACGGGATGATGCTCGCCGGCGCGAACGTGGTGTACCTGGAGGCGTACCCGCTCAACGAGTATTCGATGTACGGCGCGGTCCCCCTGCGCGAAATCAAGTCAAAGCTGTTGGCGCTCAAACGGGCCGGCAAGCTTCACCGCGTCAAGATGATGTCGCTGACCAACTGCACCTTCGACGGCATCGTCTATGACGTCGAGCGCGTCATGGAGGAGTGCCTGGCCATCAAACCCGACCTGGTGTTCCTTTGGGACGAGGCCTGGTTCGCCTTTGCCCGGTTCCACCCCGTCTACCGGACGCGCACCGCCATGGCCGCGGCACGTTCGATGCGCGAGCGGCTGCATGACACCGGTTACCGACGCCGCTACGAGGAATACCTTGCGGCCGGCGGCAACGAGGCATCCACCGATGACGAGCTTTTGGACCGCCGGCTGCTGCCTGACCCGGCGCGGGCCCGAGTGCGGGTGTACGCCACGCAGTCGACGCACAAGACGCTGACCGCGCTGCGGCAGGGGTCGATGATCCACGTCTTCGATCAGGACTTCGACCAGAAGGTCGCCGAGCCGTTCCACGAGGCCTACATGGCGCACACGTCGACGTCGCCCAATTACCAGATCCTCGCGTCCCTGGACCTGGGCCGCCGGCAGGTGGCGCTCGAGGGCGTCGAGCTCGTGCAGCGGCAGATCGAGAACGCGATGCAGTTGCGCGACGCGATCGACAACCATCCGTTGCTCAGCAAGTACATGCGCTGCCTGCGCACGTCGGACCTGATCCCGGAGCCGTTCCGGCCGTCGGCCATCGCCCAGCCCCTGCGCTCGGGCCTGCGCAACATGATGGCGGCTTGGGACCAGGATGAATTCGTGCTCGACCCGTCGCGGATCACGTTGTTCATCGGCCCGACCGGTTACGACGGCGACACCTTCAAACGCCAGCAGTTGATGGACCGCTACGGAATCCAGATCAACAAGACATCGCGCAACAGCGTGCTGTTCATGACCAACGTCGGCACCACGCGCAGCTCCGTCGCGTTCCTGGTGGAGGTGCTGGTCAACATCGCCACCGAACTCGACCAGAACATCTCCGAAATGAGCCTCGGCGAGCGAGAGCACTTCGAGCGCGCTGTCTACCGGCTCACCGAAATGTCCTTGCCGCTACCCGACTTCAGCGGGTTCCATCCCGCCTTCCTGGACCACAGCGGAACCGAACCGACGCCCGAGGGCGACGTCCGGCGCGGGTTCTACCTCTCCTACGACGACACCAACTGTGAATACCTCACCGGCGACCAGATCGATGAACGGCTCGACGCGGGGCTCGACGTCGTGTCGGCGACGTATGTGACGCCCTACCCGCCGGGCTTCCCGGTCCTGGTGCCCGGTCAGCTGTTCAGTCGCGGCATCCTGCAGTTCATGCGTGACCTGGACACGCCCGAAATCCACGGCTACCTACCAAATTTCGGCTACCGCGTGTATACCGACAAGGCCATCGAAATGGCCGGCCACAGCGTCGGCCTGCCGTCCAACGGCCACCGCGCCCCCGAAGACCCCGACGCGCCGAAGCAGACGCCGAAGAAGCCGGGCAAGCGCACGCGGCTCACAGGCGACGGGAATGTTCCGGAGGTCGGTCAGGATGAGCTGGTCGGCCAGCAGCAGCCCGGCGACGCGGTGAGTTCGGGGTCTGCTTAGGCCGGGCGGACAGGCGGTGGTCGATGACGGCCAGCGCGCGCTCGGCCCATCGAATGTTCTCTTCCTCGAACGCAATTCCGCGCATCAGGGTCAAATAGGGCCCGATCCGCTCGGCACGGGCCAAGAATTCCTCCTCGGCGCGTCCGTCGAGTATGCGCACCCGCAATCGTTCGTAGCGTTGCAGTTTGGCCGTGGCCCACTGTAGGCGCTCGACGATGAACCCCCGCACGGCGGACGTGTCGCCGGCGTCCGCCGCCTGGACCTTGATCAGCAGTTCGTCGCGAATCGCCGACGGCTTCGGCGCGCTCGCGGTGAACTCCCGGATCGCGTCGTGGCCGGCGTCGGTCAGCGAGAACAGGCGCTTGTTCGGACGGCGCTCCTGCTGCACGACGCGCGCCCTGATGAGCCCCTGCTCGGCGAGGCGGTCGAGTTCGCGGTACAGCTGCTGAGGCGTCGCCATCCAGAAGTTCGCCACCGAGGCGTCGAACTCCTTGGCCAGGTCGTATCCGGACGACTCGCCCTCGAGGAGGGCCGCCAGGACAGCGTCACGCAGCGACATCGGAGAAGAGTACAACGATACGAGTAATCAACAAAGTGATTAATCGCACTATGGACACCGGCGGGCCGACGGCATAGCGTCAACGGCACTTCCCAACCGAATCCCAAAGGCGAGGTGTCGGATGCATCCCTTCCGCAAGGCGGTCGAAGACCGCGACGAGAGCGGCCTGTACGCGCTGCTGGCCGACGACGTCGTGTTCACCAGCCCGGTCGCGTTCAAGCCCTATGTCGGCAAGCCGATCACCGCGGCGATCCTGCGCGGCGTGTTGCGCATCTTCGAGGACTTCCGCTACGTCCGTGAGATCCACGACGGCAACGGCCGAGACCACGCCCTCGTGTTCGAGACCGGAATCGCCGGAGCGCCCGGGGTCACGATCACCGGCTGCGATTTCCTGCACTTCAACGATGACGGCCTCATCGACGACTTCATGGTGATGGTGCGACCGCTCTCGGGTGCGAAGGCGTTGTCCGAGGCGATGGGCGCCCAGTTCGAGCGGATCCAGCAGGAGGCGCTCGAACTGGCCGACACGTTCGCCACCGCGTAGGGGCCGACCATGCGAATCGGATTGGGCATCAACTATGCGGGCGGCTTCAAGGACGTGGCCGCCGAAGTGGCCGACCTCGAGCGTGCCGGGCTCGACATCGTCTTTGTCCCCGAGGCCTATTCGTTCGATGCGGTGAGCGCGCTGGGCTACCTGGCCGCCAGCACCGAACGGGTCGGGCTGGCCTCCGGAATCCTGCAGCTCTACACCAGAACGCCCACGCTGACCGCGATGACCGCCGCCGGGCTCGACTACGTCTCCGACGGCCGGTTCACCCTCGGGCTGGGCGCTTCGGGGCCGCAGGTCATCGAGGGTTTCCACGGGGTGCCCTACGACGCGCCGATCGGCCGGACCCGCGAAGTGATTGACATTTGCCGGCAGGTCTGGCGACGCGAGCCCGTCAAGCACCAGGGCAAGTACTACACGATCCCCCTGCCCGCCGGGCAGGGCACCGGCCTCGGAAAGCCGCTGAAGCTGATCAATAACCCAGTGCGAGAGCGCATCCCGATATTGGTCGCGGCGTTGGGCCCCAAGAATGTGGAGCTTGCGGCCGAGATCGCCGAGGGCTGGCAGCCGATCTTCTTCCTGCCGGAGAAGGCGCAGGACGTGTGGGGCGAGGCGCTGGCCGCCGGCCGCGCCAAACGGGCTGCCGATCTGGGTGAGTTGGACATCTACGCCGGCCCGGTGCTCGCAATCGGCGAAAACGTGGAGCCGCTAAGGGAATTCGTCAAACCCCATTTGGCCCTCTACATCGGCGGCATGGGCGCGAAGGGCAAGAACTTCTACCACGCCCTGGCCACCAAGTACGGCTACGGCCCGCAGGCCGATCGGATCCAGGAGCTCTACCTGGCCGGCGACAAGGACGGCGCGGCCAAGGTCGTGCCCGACGAGCTGGTCCGGGACGTGAACCTGATCGGCGACCGGGGGTTCGTCAAGGATCGACTGGCCGCGTTCCGGGAAGCAGGGGTCACCACCCTCAACGTCGCGCCCCTCGCATCCACCCCGGGCGAGCGGGTCAAGCTGATCGAGACCCTGCGCGAACTTCTCTGAACGCCGGCCGGGCTACCCCTCGGCGGGTGAGCGCCCCAACGCGCGGGAGCACGTCACCAAGGCGACCAACGTGACCGAAAACTACGCCGCCAGAACGACGAACGGTAGTGCGCGCTGATCATGCGGAAAGTAGGTCGCCGTGTGGATGGCGGTGACCGCGGCGCCGCTCGGCAGGGCGTGGTTGAGGAACGCGAACGGCTGCGGCAAGAGTGACGCCGAAACCGCGCCCCCCCGACGACGTGTTGCCCAGCAGAATGAACACGCCCCAGGTCGGGATGATCGCCCACCGATGGATCAACACCAGCATGGTCGAATTGAACAGCGCCGCAACGGCAATCTGCATCGAGATCAGCAACCACTTCCGGGAAGCGGGTATTGAGCGCGCCCAGCACCGGCCCGGCCACCACGGTTAGTGCCGCCCCACCGATCACGGACAGGGCGCCCACGCAGATCAGCCACCCGCGCAGCGTGAGCGTCTTGACGTTCGCGCGCAACTGGAACATTGTGACGAACCCCAAGATGGTGGCGGCGATGGTCACGTAGAACGTCGCCAGGCCGGACGGATCGGAGGGCGGCAGCGGGTGCAGGTCGGTGATCGGCAGCAGATAGCGTCCGGGCGCCGGTTCGTCCAGTTGCGTCAAGACGCGAGCCGCCGACGAGCTGCTGGCGCTCGACAGCAGGAGTTGCGGCGGCGCCGCGGTGCCGTCGATGACGGCGGTGATGGTTTGACGATCGACGGCCGCGATCGCCGCCTCCCGCGATGGGTAAGTGCGGACGTTGAATTCGTGCCGCCCTGCTGCATTCCGGCCACGATGGGCGCAGTGACCGCGACCGGCCCGACGACGCCGATGGGCAGGCTCCCGCGGGGCGGGCCGGCCCAGCGCAACCGTGTAGGCGGCCGCGAACGTCGACGTCATGACCACCGCGATGGCCATAACCGCTGCGGCCTTGCGAATCTCGAGCGGCAGTCGCCGAAGCGACAGACGGTGCACGGTGTTGCGGCCGGATTCCCGCGGGTCGACGACGTGGTCGACGTCGTCAACGGCCGGCGTCGCGATGCTCGCGGAAGCGTCTCTAGTCATGGGGCGGTGAATTTCTCCCGTCGGAGGCGGCGCTCCGCGAAACCACCCCGCCGCGGATCGTGACCACTGTGTGGTACCCGCGCGGTGCAAGGCGAAACCTGCGGTGTCACGCCCGGCGGTGTGCGTCCCCCCGGAGCCGAACGGCGCGACTCACGGCGGCCAGCAAGGCCAGCGCCGCCATCACCACCAGAATGGTCGTCGCGACCGCCGACCCGACCGTGGTCAAGATCAGCGGCAGGCCGAAGCCGACGTAGGTCACCACGTAAAAAGCGCCCACCAGCGCCCCCCGCAGGCGCTTCGGCGCCGCGGCCTCCAAGTCAATGAGGCCCTCGCGCAAACAAAGGCCGGACGCGCACCCCAGCACCAGGAACAGCGGCACACCCAACACCGGCGAAATGGTCGGCGGCGCCAGCGCGGTGACCGCGTAGCCGAGGGCCGCCAGCGCCGCACCGGCCGTGCCGGCCTGCGGCCCCCACCGGCGTGCCCGGGCGAGCACCTGGACTAGCCCGCTGACACCATTGACCGCCAGCGTGGCCACGCCTGCGGCCATCGGCGCAGTGAGCCCGGTGTGAAGCCGGGCCGGAATCGCGATGAACCCCAGCGTCGCCGACGCGAATACCCATGGCGCCAGCGGCATGGCCCAGCCCAACGCCCGCGCGGCGCCCTGCCCCGCGGACGGCTCCCATACCGGTGCGGCCGGCGGCGCTTGGGCCCGGGATCCGCGCCCCGCGACCAGCGCGATGGCCATCGCCGCCACGCCGATGGCGGCCGCCACCCCGAACGACAACCGAATGCCGGCCGGCCCGATCTCGGCGATCAGGGCGCCGACGAATGGGCCGATCGCGAAACCGCCCATCAACACCGCGCCGGCGGTGGCCGCCCCGGCGGGCCCCCTCAGATCCGAGGCCCATGCGGTGCAGGAGCTCATGGCCAGCCCGACCCCGAGCCCGACGACCAGGCGGCCCAGCAACAGGGCCTCGTACTGCTGCGAACACAGCATCGCAACCGTTCCCGCGACGGCGGTCGCCGAACCGGCCAGCGCCACGGACCGGCGCCCGAACGCATCGGACGCGCGCCCGCCGACGAGCAGACCCGGCAGCAACCCGAGCGCGTAGATGCCGAAGATCGCGTCGAGCGTGGCCGAGCCGAGGTGCTGCCGAACGCTGAGCAAGGGCATCAGCGCGACGAAATGGTTGGCGACCCAGCCGATGGACAGCAGCAGCACCAGCACGCTGGTGAACGCACCCCGGCCCGGATTCGCACGGTCTGAATGGTCCAGCGTGGCCAACGTCGACCGGGGAGTGGACCCGTTGGAGGACACGGAACATCCCTTCGCGTAGGCGCTGGGCGCGGTCGGACCGACGAAACCTAGACGACGCCGTGGACGAGGCGGTTATTCCCGTTCGCCCTGGAAATGCACGCGGAGCAAACGGCCGGTCGGCCGGCAAATCGCGTGCGGGGGTTTCAAGTCGGTCGATTTGGTGAACTGATACCACTACTGAAGCTCCAGGAGGGCAAACGATGAAGCACATTGCGGCCGCGACGTTCGCGTTAGCCGTGCTGCTGTCCAGCGCGTGTTCGGCGTCACAGGTGATCAACACCGGCGGCGACACCAAGTGCAAGGACTTCACGACGCAGGACGAGAAGAAGCAGAACGACGAAGTCAGCAAGATGCTGAAGGACAAGAACGGCACCGACCCCTCCAACGCCGAGATCACCGCCACCCGGTTGTCGGCGGCTACCTACTGTCAGACATTGGGCAAGCCGGACACCAAGATCTCGGAGGCACCGCACGGCTGACATCGGTCGCCGGGTAGCGATGGCGCGTCGCGGGTTTTAATCATCGGCAACGCAAACCTGGTGGGTGCCGGACGCGATTCCTAGGCTGCCCGGGTGATGTCGACCAGTCTCGCGCCGGCACGCGTGTCATTGCGTCGGGTCGACCGCACGTTCGGAACGCGGACCGTGCTGCGCGACGTCGACATCGAGATCGAACCCGGTCGGGTCGTCGCGCTGCTCGGCCCGTCGGGCAGCGGCAAGTCGACGCTGTTGCGACTCGTGGCCGGTCTCGACCGGCCCAGCGCCGGGCGGATCGAGATCGACGGGAAGGCCGTCCGAGGCGCCGACCCGCGTTGCGCCGTGGTGTTCCAGGAGCCGCGCCTGCTGCCGTGGCGATCGCTCGCGGCCAACGTGGCCTTCGGCCTGCCGCCCGGCACCGCGCGTGCGAAAGGTGCTGGGGAGATCCAACATTGGCTCGATGTCGTCGGGCTGACCGAGTTCGCCGACCATCGCCCGCGGCAGGTATCCGGCGGCATGGCGCAACGCGCCGGGCTCGCGCGGGCTCTCGCGCGCCGGCCGAGCGTCCTGCTCCTCGACGAGCCGCTCGCGGCCCTCGACGCGCTGACCCGGCTGCGGATGCAGGACCTGCTCGACAGGGTCCAGCACGAGGCGGGCGCCACCACGTTGCTGGTAACCCACGACGTGGACGAGGCGGCGATTCTCGCCGACCGGGTGCTGGTGCTGCGCGCCGATTCAACGGGCGCAGCCGCCATCGGCGCGACCTTCGACGTCCCGATCCCCAACCCACGCGACCGCGCTGACCCGCGCATCGCGGTGCTGCGCGAACAGTTGCTGGACGAACTCGGCGTACCGCGACGCGGCGTCGCCAATGCCGGTTCGGCGGTTTCGGAGGAGGCCAAGACGTGATGAAAATGCGCTACCTTATCGCTGTTTCGGTGCTGGCCGCTGGCTGCGGTTCGCCGACCGGGACGACGGCGGCCAAGGAGATCCGGCTGGACTACGCGTACTACAACCCGCTGAGCCTGGTGGTGCGCGACCAGCACCTGCTGGAAGGCCGGGGCTACAACGTGACGTGGGTGCTCTCGGCGGGCAGCAATAAGGCCAACGAGGGTCTGCGGTCCAAGGGGCTCGATTTCGGGTCCACCGCCGGTTCGGCTGCGTTGGTTGCGCGGGCCAACGGCACGCCGATCAAGATGATCGACGTGTACAGCAAGCCGGAGTGGACCGCCCTGGTGGTGGGCAGGAATTCGACGGCCAATTCGGTCGCCGATCTGAAGGGAAAGAAGATCGCGGTCACCAAGGGCACGGACCCGTACTTCTTCCTGCTGCAATCCCTTGCCACCGTGGGGCTTTCACCGGCCGACGTGGAGATCGTCAACCTGCAGCACGCGGACGGGAAAACCGCCTTGGAGCGTGGCGACGTGGACGCCTGGTCCGGGCTGGATCCCTTCATGGCGCAGACCGTTCAGCAGCAGGGCTCCCGGTTGCTCTACCGCAACCCGGATTTCAACTCCTATGGCGTGCTGAACGTCCGAGACGACTTCAGCGCCGCGCATCCCGATGTCGTCCAATCCGTGGTCAACAGCTATGAGGAGGCCCGGAAATGGGCGAAGGCGCATCCCGACGAGCTGGCGGCGCTGCTGGCCTCGCAGGCGAAAGTGCCACCGAGCGTGGCGCAGGAGGAGTTGCGGCGGACGGCGCTGGACATCCCGCCCGCGCCGGGAGATCCGCAGCGGACGGTGTTGACCAACATCTTGCCTATCGCGGTGGCGGACTCCGACATCAAATCCGACGACGCCGGACGCGGGGCACTCGGGACGATCATCGAGCCGAAGTACGCCCAACACGCGTCCTGAGGGTCTCGCTCGCCCTGGCGGGCCTCGCGGTCCCGCTGCTGTTGCTTGCCGCCTGGCAGCTGGTGACCGCTGCGGGATTGTTCTCGCCCAGCCAATTACCTCCGCCCGGCGATGTGGTGGCGGCGCTGGGTGAACTGCTGCGCCGCGGTGAGCTCTGGACCCATTTGCAGGCCAGTCTCGTGCGCGTCTCGCTCGGGTACTTGGTCGGCTCGGCCGCGGCGCTCGCGCTGGGATCGCTTGTCGGGCTGTCTACTACCGCGCGCAGGCTGCTCGGCCCGACTGTGGCGGCCTTCCGCACCGTGCCATCGCTGGCGTGGGTCCCGCTGCTGCTCTTGTGGTTTGGCATTGACGAGACACCGAAGGTGCTGCTGGTCGCGATCGGCGCGTTCTTCCCCGTGTACACCACGACGGCGTCGGCGCTGTCCCACGTCGACCCGCAACTGTTGGAAGTGGGCCGCGCCTATGGCCGGCGCGGGGCCGTGCTGTTGACGACGGTCATGCTTCCCGCGGCGGCCCCCGCCCTGCTGAACGGGCTGCGGCTGGGCCTGGCGAATGCGTGGTTGTTCCTGGTGGCCGCCGAGTTGATCGCCTCGTCGAAGGGGCTCGGCTTCCTGCTGATCGACAGCCAGAACACCGGCCGCACCGATGTGATGCTGTTGGCCATCGTGCTGCTCGCCGCGCTGGGCAAGTTGAGCGACGCGGCGCTGGGCGCGGTGGAGAAGCGAATGGTGCGGCGGCGCAACTGAGGTGAATTCAGATCTCGGTCAGGTCGTCGGGCAGTTCCGCTTCCAGCACGGCCCGCGCGAGCAGTTCGCCGAGTAGCGGACCGAACTTCATCAGGTTGGCGCCCACGAACGCGATGACGCGGCCGCGCCGTGCCACGGCCCAGCCGTCGCCGCCCGCGTCGAGCCACGGCGCGCGGACCGTCACGCAGTCCACCCGCCCCACCGGCGCGAGCGCCGGGAACAACGCGCGCACCGTCGCGGGGTCCGGCACCTCCTGCCCGAACGCCCAGCGCCCCGTGCCGCCGAGCGGCAGCCCGTAGCCCTCGGGCGCCGACAGGCACGCGGCGCCGGTCGCGTCGGCGCCCGCATAGGTGAACCGGGTGTGCGGCGCGAATTCGACGCCCAGCGGGCCGAAGAGCGCCGGTGTCCGAGCGCCCGCGCAGATCAGCACGCGATCGCCCCGCAGCACTCCGCCGTCGGCCAGGGACACCTCGCCGTCGTCGGAAACCGAAACGGCGTCACCACGGCGGACGTCGACCCGCCGCGCCACCGCCGACAGCGCGCGGCGGATACGCAGGCTGCCGCCGAGCGGATCCAGCACACCGGCCTCCCACGGCGGGGCGGCGAACGGGATCCGCGCGGCGATCTCCGCCCGGTCCACCCAGCGGAACGAGGCGCCCGCCTCCGTCATGGCCGCCGCGGTCTGCGCGCAGGCGCCGGCGGCAATGAAGCCCTCCGGGCCCAGCAACCGGCCCGCGCCGAGCTCGTCCTGCCAGCGCTGCCAGCCGGCGCGCGCCCGCAGCGCGAGGCGGCACAACGACGCGCGTCGATGCGCGGTCCGGAAGATGCGGGCCAATCCCGTCGACTGCTCGCCGAACGGCTGCCCGCGTTCCAGCACGAGCGCGGTCTCCCCGCGCCGGCCCAGCTCGTAGGCCGCGGCCAGCCCGCACACCCCCGCCCCGATGATGACGATCACGCGGTCCGCATACCCGCGCGGCTAGAAGAAGAACCCGGCGTGGGGCGCGTGCGGGACCGCGAACAGCCGATCGGCCGCGGCGATCGCCGCCGGGTCGTCGGCTCGGGCCACCCCCGCGACGGCGAGGTGGCGCCAGGTCGCGCCTCCGAGCAGAACGGCGCCCAGCCCCTCGACGTCGACCTCGAGTTGCGCGCGCCCCTCGGTCGGTTCGGCGCCGCCCCCGGAGATCGTGAAGCGACCCGAGTTGTCCGGCAGCATGCGGTCTTTGACCGCGATGGTCACGGCGTCACCGCCGCCGTAGCGGCGTGCCGAGAGCGCCCCGGGCACGTCGATGACACGCAGCCACGTTTCGTCATGCACGGCGGTGACGCGCGCGGCCCGCCGGTCGGCCAGCAACCAGGGCAGTGGATCGTCCATTGGCAGCATCCAAAACACCACGCGGTCAATGAGATCGAGCTCCAGCAGGAACCGCAGCAGGCCGAGATAGGCCTCCGCGGTGGGCGCGAAGAAGTCCTCCACCGCGATGGTGCGCTGATCGCTGACGAACCACCTGTCGGTGTCGACGGGGCGGTAGCGGGCGAAACCGGATTCGGCTCCCGGTGCGCCGTGCACCGCGACATACGAAGGCTGCGGCGACGATTCGGAACGCAGCCGCAAGCTCTGCCACCAGGCGTCCGGCCGGTCGATGGATCCCGGCCGCGACGGTCGATTCTCGGCGTAGATGCGCGGCAAGAGCTCCCAGGCCTGCGCCGCGTCGATCAACCGCACCGGGCCGCCGGCCCCGACGCCGCGCCGCAGCGCCGCCCGCCCGGTCTGGACCTCCACCGTCTGTGACGAGCTGGCGACGCCGTACCCGTACCGGCCGTAGATCGTCGCCTCGGACGCCCGCAGCGACGCGACCACCTCGCCGCGGGCGGTGATGTCGCGCAACTGATGACGAATCAGCTCCGTGGCGATGCCCCGCCGGGTGAAGGACGGCAACACCCCGATGTGTGTGACGGCGGCATGCCCGACCGTAGCCCCGCCGGGGAGCGTCATTCGGCTCGTCACGGCGTCCGCGGTGCCAACGAGTTGCTCGCCGACGAATGCCCCGACGGTACGGCCGGGCTCGAGCAGCTTGGCGATCTGGCCGGGCGGGAGTTCCGGCATCGGCGGGAAGCCGATCATGGCGACGCGAAACACGTTGGCCGCGGCCAGCAGTTCATCCTCGCTGTCGAGGACCCGGATCTCGGTGGTCATCCGGTCATCATGTCGCGTGCCCGCCAGGGCGCGGACCGCGGGCCGTTAACGAATCTGCAAGCCGGTCAGCGCCCGGGAGATCACCAGGCGCTGGATCTCGCTGGTGCCCTCGAAGATGGTGAAGATCTTGGCGTCGCGGTGCATCCGCTCCACGGGATAGTCGCGGGTGTAGCCGTTGCCGCCCAGGATCTGGATCGCCTCGTCGGTGACGTAGACGGCCGTCTCGCTGGCCACCAGTTTGGCCATCGATCCCTCGGCCGCGTCGAAGGATTGGTTGTTGCGCGCCATCCAACCGGCCCGCCACACCAGCAGGCGGGCGGCGTCGATCCGGCTCTTCATGTCGGCCAGCTTGAAGGCCACCGCCTGAAATTCGCCGATCTTGCGGCCGAATTGCTCACGCTGGCAGGCATAGTCGAGCGCGTACTCGTAAGCGGCCCGGGCCACGCCGACGGCCATGGCCCCGACGGTGGGCCGGGTGCGCTCGAAGGTCTTCATCGCTGCCTGGCTGCGTGCGGAGGCACCCGACTTGACTCGTGCGATGCGCGCATCGAACTTCTCCCGGCCGCCCAGGATGTGGTCCTCGGGCAGGCGAACGTTGTCCAGTACCACCTCGGCGGTGTGGGACGCCCGGATGCCGTGCTTCTTGAACTTCTGGCCCTGCGCCAAACCATTGACGCCCGCCGGGACGACGAACGTGGCCTGGCCGCGGGTGCCGAGTTCCGGGTACACCGACGCCACCACGATGTGCACGTTGGCGATGCCGCCGTTAGTCGCCCAGGTTTTGGTGCCGTTGAGCACCCACTCGTTGGTGGCCTCGTCGTAGCGCGCCCGGGTGCGGATCGCCCCGACGTCCGACCCGGCGTCGGGTTCGGAAGAGCAGAACGCACCCAGCTTCGGCTCATCGGCGGTGCCGAACATCTCGGGCAGCCACCGGCCCAGCTGTTCGGGAGTTCCGTTGCCCGCCAACGCTGCCGCAGCCAGGCCGGTGCCCATGATGGACAACGCGATGCCGGCGTCGCCCCAGAACATCTCCTCGAACGCCGTGAGCATGCCCAGTCCCGTCGGCTCGGCCGCCTGCTGCGCGAAGAAGTCGGGGGAGTACAGGCCCACCTTCGCGGCCTCCTGGATCACCGGCCAGGGGGTTTCCTCCCGCTCGTCCCACTCCGAGGCGGCCGGGCGGATGACGTCGGCGGAGAATTTGTGCACCCAGTCGCGCACCTCGATCACGTCGTCGGTCAGTTGCAGTGAGAAAGTCACGGTTTCACTCCTGAAAGGTTGTTGTGCTCAACGGGTTCCGTACTGGGCGAGGACGCTGACGGTCTGGTTGACCCACGCCTCGAAGTAGCGCTCTTCGTCGATGTTGCCGGGCAGTCGGCCGGTCAGCGCCCGCAACGTCGCGGCATAGGACAACGACCCGATGGCGACCGCCGCGGCCGCCTCGGGATCGGGTATGCGGGTCCGGCCGGACCGATTTGACGCGGCCAGTTCGTCGGCGAAGCGCTGATAGGCGTTGTCGGTGATTACCTGCCACGTCTTCTCGTCGAGGTCGCCGAGCTCCTCGGGTTCGCGCAGCATGACTTTGAGCAGGTCCTCGCTGTCTTTGAAGTTGCTCCAGATCAGCTGCCCCGCCGTGCGCACCGCCTGCTCGACGCCGGCCGGCTGCCCCGCGTCGTACTGCTCGCGCGCGGCCACGATGCTGTCGATCCGGTGTGCGACGGCGGCCTCGAGGAGCTCGCGCTTGGAGCCGAAGTGCTTGTAGAGCGCGCCCGACCCCGGAGCGAGACCCGACGCCCGCTGGATGTCGGCCACCGACGTCGCCGCGTAGCCCTTGGCGGCGAAAAGCTTCAGCGCCTCGGCGAGCAGCCGATCGCGTCCGGAGGCGAGCATGGTGAGAGAGTACTCACTCACCACGGTGGAGGCAAAACAGCACTGGTCAGGGCGGCGGCGGGCGTGGGCCCGAAATTTGGCGTTAGATTTTCTGCGAAACGCCACGACGCCTGAACGCGGCGAATCGCGAAGGGTGTGAGGGTTGTGGTCAGGTTGTCGACACCGTCGCCGGCCGGCGCCGTGAGCGCACAAGAGGAGCGTGACATTCGCGTGTTACCGCACGTACAGCTGCCGATGCGGGTGTTGTCGCTGCGCACCATCGTCGTCGTCGCCGCCCTGTCGGTGATCACCCTGGTCGTGCTGCTGGGCACGTGGGTGTGGGTCGGTGTCACCAACGATCAGTACAGCCAGCTGGACCGCCGGCTCGACTCCGTCAGCAGCCTGGGTGACATCAATTCACTGCTCAACAACGTCGAGCACGCCCGACCCGACCAGCCCATGCCGGACGGCAACCTGGTGCGCACCGCGCGCATCGGCGACGTCACGGTCTCGGTGCCCAGCAACATCGTGCTGCCCAAGCTGCCCAACGGATACGCGAACACCACCATCAACGGCGTGCAATACCGCGTCCGCACGTTCTCGGCCGGCCCCGCCTCGATCGCGCTGGCCGCGCCGTTCGCCGAAGCGCAGCACCGGATCAACGAGCTACACCTGCGGGTGTTGCTGATCTGCGCGAGCGTCATCGGCGGCACGGTGGTCGTCGGCTGGGTGATCTCGTTGATCATGGTGAACCCGTTCCTGCTGCTGGCGCAGCAGGCCCGCGCGATCAACGCCCAATCCAGCCCCGACGAGGTGCAGGTGCGGGGGGTGCGTGAGGCCGTGGAGATCGCCGAAGCCGTCGAGGGGATGCTCGCGCGCATCGGCAAGGAACAACAGCGCACCAAGGCGGCGCTGGAGTCGGCGCGCGACTTCGCCGCCGTCGCCTCCCACGAGCTGCGCACTCCGTTGACCGCGATGCGCACCAACCTGGAGGTCCTGTCCACCCTCGACCTGCCCCGCGAGCAGCGTCAGGAGGTGATCGGCGACGTCATCCGCACCCAGAGCCGCATCGAGGGGACGCTGACGGCGCTGGAACGGCTGGCGCAGGGCGAGCTGACCACCGTCGACGACTTCGTCCCGTTCGACATCACGGAACTGCTGGACCGCGCCGCCCACGACGCGCTGCGGATCTATCCGGAAGTCGAGGTGTCGCTGGTGCCCTCGCCGACCGTGCTGATGGTGGGGCTGCCCACCGGCCTGCGGCTGGTGATCGACAACGCCATCGCCAACGCCGTCAAGCACGGCAACGCCGGCAAGATCCAGCTGACCGTGGGCAGCTCCAGCGAGGGCGTGGAGATCGCGATCGACGACGATGGCACCGGGGTTCCGGAATCCGAGCGCGCCGCGGTTTTCGAGCGTTTCGCCCGCGGCTCCACGGCGTCGCGGTCGGGCTCCGGGCTGGGGTTGGCTCTGGTCGCCCAGCAGGCCGAACTGCACGGGGGAACAGCGGCATTGCAGACCAGTCCGCTGGGAGGCACCCGGCTGCTGTTGAAACTGGCCGGCGACGGTCGCGGACCCGCGTAGTTCCGGTCGGCGTTTCCGCGACGGAAAAGCCCGACCGGACACTTTTTGGTTCACGCCGCACCGAAATGCGGGTTCGTCACTGCCGGCCATTCGCCCGGATTCACCACCGGGCGCGCGGTAACCGCGTGACCTGTGTGCCTGCAGTGGCCTGCGAGGTTGTTTGACTTATGACTCATAGCGGGAATACCGGCGGACAGGCTAATCACGAAATTCGAGGCCGGAAGCCCGTGAGAAATGCGACTGACTACACGAACGGTAGAACCGCACTAGACTGATGCGCCAAGCCCGTCTTATGACGTTGAGCAATCGGAGGGAAATCATGGTGCTGCAGGTGCAATCGGAGGCTGTGCTGGCATCGGCGGCCGCGGAGTCGGGGATCAGCGCCGAAACTCAGGCGGCGGCCTCGGCGGCCGCGCCCGTGCTGTTGGGGGTTCTGCCGATGGGCGCAGACCCGGACTCGGCGATGTTCGCGGCGGCGCTGAACGCGTGCGGCGGAAGCTATTTGGGAGTGGTGTCCGAACACGCCGCCCAGCGCGGTTTGTTCGCCGGCGCGCAGAGCATTGCCTCGGGCACGTACGTCGTCACCGAACTCATGCGCAGCTTGGCGTTGGCGATCGGCGCCTGACAGTCAGCGACACCAGAATAGGGGCAGCAAAGGGGGAAGTGCGGCATGGCGGATCCGGGGTGGGCCGCGCGTACGCCTGAAGACAACGATCTGTTGCTCAAAGCGGGTGCCGGCGTCATCACTCATCTGGCCAATCAGGCCGCTTGGACAGCGCTGGCGGCCACCCACCACGGTTCGAGCATCGCCTCGGAGATCAACACCGTCGCGACGTCGGCGAGCTGGACCGGTGTCGGTTCCCTCGCCTCCGCAACCAACGCCACCACCCTGAACGCGTCGCTGCACGGGCTCGCCGGCTGGGTGGATGTCAAACCCGCGGTGGTCTCGACGGCGGTGTCGGCGTATCAGATGGCGTACGGCACGATGCGCCCGGCGCCCGAATGCATCGCGAACCGCACCGAGTGCGCCACCGACTACGGCATCAACCCAATTGTGCTGGGGGCCTTGACGCCCCGCATCACGTCGCTCGAGCTCGAGTACTTCGGATCGATGTGGCCGAACAACTCGGCCGTCGGGGCCAGTTACGGAACGATCCTGACCGCGTTGAGCGAGAGCCTCGCCATTCCGCCGCCGATTGCGACCATGGGCGCATCACCGGCCGCGCCGGCGGAGGCCGCCGCGGCGGTGGGGCAGGCTGCCGCCAATGTCGGAGCCGGTGACGGCATGCGCGCAGCCATGCAAGGCGCCCAGACCGGCACGCAAGGCGCCGGGCAGGCCGCGTCCGGCGGCCAGGACATCATGAGTCAGGCCGGCTCGTTCATGGAACCGGTGCAATCGATGGTGGGCGCGGTCCCCCAAGTGATGCAGGCGCCGATGCAGATGATGCAGGCGCCGATGCAGATGATGCAGCCGCTGCAATCGATCATGGGCATGTTCGCCAACCCCGGTGCCATGGGCGGGGCTGCGCCGGGAGTTTCGGCGGTCTCTGCGGCGGAGGTGTCGGCTGTCGGCGCGTCGGGCGGCGGCGGGGCGGCGTCCCTGGGCGGCGCCGGCATGCCCGCCACCAGCTTCACCCGCCCCGTCAGCGCGTTCGAACCGGCCAGCAGCGGCCGGCCCGTGGGGTTGCGCCCGAGCGGGGCGCTGGGCGCCGAGGCCATTCGTCCGCAGACCACGACGGTCGGCGGCGGTACACCGATGGGCGGCATGCCGGTGGGGCATGGGGCGGGAGGAGAACGGGGAGCCCGAGACAAAGCCGAACAGCCCGCGACGGTGCGGGTTGTCGACACCAGAGTGTGAAGCCGGCCCGGCTCAGGGTGAATCGACAGATAAATACAGCAGCCATACACTTCGCTCCATGCCCCAGGTAAATCCGGGGGAGGGCATCAGTAGTTAGGAGAAACCGCAAGTGGACAGTTCAACAATCCAAGTATCGGCTCAGGTGCTTCGCGATGCTTCCAACCATATCCAGGCGAACATGGAACACGCGATTGCGATTGCCCAGGGCTACATCGCGAATCACGAAAACGTGATGAACCCTTCGACCTGGTCCGGTGAGGCCGTGACCGCGTCCCACGCGACGGCCATCGAAATTCAGAACGACCTGAACAAGGTCCTCAACGGCGGAACCCGCCTGGCCGAGGGTCTCAAGCAGGCGGCGGCATTGATGGAACACCACGAGGCGGATTCGACGCACGCCTTCAGCGCGCTATTCGGCGGCCACGGCTCCTAACCCATCCACCATTCGTAATTTCACAATCGGTCTTTTGAAGGGAAGTGCACAATGTCCAACCCGATCACCTATAACCCTGGTGCCGTAGCCGATTTCGCGTCCGACATCGGATCGCGCGCCGGCCAGCTGCAGGGAATCTACGACGACACCTCGAACCGGACCAACCAGCTGACGGAATTCTTCGCCGGTCATGGCGCGAAGCAATTCTTCGAGGCGCAGGCGCAAATGCTCTCGGGGTTGCAGGGGCTGATCGACACGGTAAGCCAGCACGGCATGACGACGTCCCACGTGCTGGACAACGCGCTCGCCACCGACCAGAACATCGGCCACTTGTTCGGCTGAACAACCGGCACCAGGCTCCGATCTGCTGAGGGGGCGTGGTGGGTGAGATTGAAGGCGGGGCAGATGCGTTCGAGCGCATGTGCCCCCCTTCGGTGTGTAGCCCGCCGGTCAAGGGCGCGTGGCTTTGAAAGCGAAGTGACATGCTGACGACGACGGTCGACGGCCTGTGGGTGTTGCAGGCGGTTACCGGGGTGGAGCAGACCTGCCCCGAGCTGGGCTTGCGGCCGTTGCTGCCGCGGCTCGACACCCCGGAGCGCGCGCTGAGCCACCCGATCGCGGACGAGTTGCGGGCCGCCGGCGCCCTGGACGAGGCGGGCGGTGTCGACCCGATGATCCGCGAATGGCTGACCGTGCTGCTGCGGCGGGACCTGGCACTGTTGGTGAACATCGGCGTGCCGGGCCGCGAGCCGACACGGGCGTCCATCTGCCGCTTCGCCAGCTGGTGGGTGGTGCTCGAACGCCACGCCGAGCTGATCCGCCTGTACCCGGCCGGCACCGCCAATGACGAGGGCGGGGCCAGCGATCTGGTGGTGGGCCAGGTCGAGCGGCTGTGTGGGGTGGCCGAGGTGGCGCCGCTGAAGCCGGTCACGCTTGACACCGAGCAGTTGCTCGCCTCGGTGCGCGACGCCGCCAGCCTCCGGACGTTTCTGCTCAGCCAGAACCTCGACGTCGACCAGCTGCAGATCGTCACCATGGCCGCCGACCCCGCGCGTTCGGCGCACGCGGCCATCGTGGGGCTACAGGCGGGGGTCGGGCCGGACGAGATGGCGCGAATCGCCGTCGGCGATTCGACCGTCTCCATCATCGACACCCCCGCGGGCCGCGTCTGCGTCGAAAACGTCATCTCGGGTCAGCGCCGCTACCAGATCGTTTCGCCCGGTTCGCGCAGCGATATCAGTGGTGCCGTCCAGCGGCTCATCCGCCGCCTGCCCGCCGGCGACGAGTGGTATTCCTATCGGCGGGTGGTCTGACCCGGCGTCCGACTTCTCGACTGACCCGAGATAAGTCAGTTAACCAATGCCCTGGAATAGCAACCTGTTACGTGCTTGAAGGGTTTGTTGATCGGTAAACGTGGTATCGCCGAGCGTGTTAGCATCGCGACGTGACGAGCCCTTGGAATGACCCGAATATGTCGGACGAAGGGGCGCTCAGACGGGGGGATCCGTCAGGGGGCCGCAACTTCCCGGATTCGGTATCCGACACCATGCGCATTACCGATCTTGCCGCGCCTCGAAAGATTCCTCCGGGCTCGGGTTGGCGGAAATTCATCTACGTCATCTCTTTTAAAAAAATCAATCCCGGGGAATCGCCCGCCGAGCGGCACTACCGGGACTTGCAGAACCGTATCCGGCGGCACATCCGCAGGCAGTACGTGATCACGGTGGTTTCCGGCAAGGGCGGGGTCGGGGTCTCAACGATGGTCGCCTGCATCGGTGGGGTGTTCCGGGAATGCCGCCCGCAGAACGTGATTGCGATTGACGCCGTCCCGGGTTTCGGCACGCTGGCCGACCGCATCGACGAGTCGCCGCCGGGCGACTACACCGCGATCATCAACGACACCGACGTGCAGGGCTACGCCGACATCCGGGAACACTTGGGGCAGAACCCAATAGGGCTCGACGTCCTCGCCGGAAACCGCACGTCTGACCAGCCCCGCCCGCTGGTGCCGGCGATGTTCTCCGGGGTGCTGTCGCGCCTGAGGCGAACCCACACCGTGATGATCGTGGACACCTCCCCCGATCTGGAGCACGAGGTGATGAAGCCGGTGCTGGAAAACACCGACACTCTCGTGTTCGTTTCCGGCATCACCGCGGACCGGTCGCGGCCCGTGCTGCGTGCCGTGGACTACCTGCGGTCGCAGGGCTACCACGAGTTGGTTTCGCGCAGCACCGTGATCATCAACCACACCGATCAGATCACCGACAAGGATGCGCTGGCTTACCTGACCGAGCGGTTCAGCAAAGTCGGCGCGACAGTCGAGGAGATGCCGTTCGATGCACACCTGGCCAAGGGCGGCCTCATTGACACGGTTCATGAATTGAAGAAAAAGACGCGGTTGCGTCTTTTTGAAATTACGGCCGGCTTGGCCGACAAATACATTCCGGATGCG
Organism: Mycobacterium hainanense; assembly: GCF_041890355.1. Classification (NCBI taxonomy): domain Bacteria; kingdom Bacillati; phylum Actinomycetota; class Actinomycetes; order Mycobacteriales; family Mycobacteriaceae; genus Mycobacterium; species Mycobacterium hainanense. Next base: position 207,565 of record NZ_CP169059.1, read on the forward strand.
GAGCGGACGACGCCGTGACATCAGCGCATAAGGTCGCCTTCCCGGCGCGCTGTGCGGTCAACATTTCCTACGAGAAGCATCTCTGCTCACAAGTGTTCCCGGCCGGAATTCCGGTGGAGGGATTCTTCGAGGGAATGGTCGAGCTGTTCGACGCCGACTTGAAGCGCAAAGGCTTTGAAGGCATTACGTTGCCGGCGGGCAGCTACGAACTGCACAAGATCAACGGTGTCCGCCTCGACATCAACAAGAGTCTGGACGAGTTGGGCGTGCAGGACGGCGACACGCTGGTGCTGGTCCCCCGCGTCGCCGGCGAGTCCTTCGAGCCGCAGTACGAGTCGCTGTCGACCGGTTTGGCGGCCATGGGCAAGTGGCTGGGCCGCGAGGGTGGTGACCGGATGTTCGCCCCGGTGACGCCGTTGACGGCCGCGCACACCGCCGTCGCGATCGTCGCCATGGCGGCCGCGGTGGTGGTGGCGCTGACGCTGCGCGCGCGGACGTTCACCGACAGCCCGATCCCGGCCGCGGTGGCCGGCGCCGTCGGTGTCTTGCTGGTGATCGCGACATCCATCGTCTGGTGGGGCTGGCGCGAGCGGCGCGACCTGTTCAGCGGGTTCGGCTGGCTGGCCGTGATGGTGCTGGCGGTCGCGGGCGCCTGCGCGCCGCCGGGCACCCTGGGCGCGGCGCACGGGTTGATCGGACTGGTGATCGTGATCCTGGGTGCCATCGCCATCGGCGTGACGACGCGGAAGCGGTGGCAGACCGCGGTGGTCGCCGCGGTGGTGACGGTGTGCGGGATCTTGGCTGCCGTTGCCGCCTTCCGGATGTTCCGCCCGGCCTCCGTGCAGGTGCTGGCCATCTGCGTGCTGGTCGGACTGCTGATCCTGGTCAGGATGGCCCCGATGATCGCATTGTGGGTGGCTCGGGTGCGGCCGCCGCACTTCGGATCGATCACCGGCCGCGACCTGTTCGCCCGGCGCGAGGGCATGCCCGTCGACACGGTCGCGCCGGTCAGCGAGGACGAATCCGAGGATGAGGACAACGAATTGACCGACATCACCGCGCGCGGCGCGGCCATCGCTGCCTCCGCGCGACTGGTCAACGCGGTGCAGGTGGGTGTCTGCGTCGGGGTGTCGATCGTCCTGCCCGCCGCGGTGTGGGGGGTGCTGACGCCGGGGCGACCGTGGGCGTGGTTGGCGCTGGTGGTCGCCGGCCTGGTGGTGGGCATCTTCATCACCCAGGGCAGGGGATTCGCCGCCAAGTATCAGGCCGTCGCGCTCGCCTGCGGCGCCGCCGCCGCCGTGTGCGCCGGTGTGGTCAAATACGCCATCGCGGATCCGAAAGACGTTGCCGGCGGGTTGCTTTGGCCCGCGGTGGCGGTGGCGGCCTTCGCCGCATGCGGCCTGGCCGCGGCGCTGTTGGTGCCGACGGTGCGGTTCAGGCCCCTGATCCGGTTGACCGTGGAATGGGTGGAAGTGTTCGCCTTCATCGTCTTGCTGCCAGCGGCGGCGGCCCTGGGAGGGCTGTTTACGTGGATTCGCCACTAAAGCGGGGGGCGGCGGTGACCGTGGCCGTCGCCCTGGTCGCGCTGTCCGCGAATGTTCCTGCCGCCCAAGCCATCACACCCCCGCAGGTCGATCCGGGCATGGTGCCGCCCGACGGTCCCCCTCGAAGCGACCAACCGATGCGGCGCGCCAACAGCTGCTCGACGCCCATCACCGTGCGTAACCCCGACGTGGCGCAGCTGGCGCCGGGCTTCAACCTGCTCAACGTCAGCAAGGCTTGGCAATACAGCACGGGCAACGGCGTACCGGTGGCCGTCATTGACACCGGTATTTCACCCAATCCCCGGCTGCCGGCCGTGCCCGGCGGCGACTACATCATGGGCGAGGACGGACTCTCGGACTGCGACGCGCACGGCACGGTCGTCGGCTCGATCATCGCCGCCGCGCCGCAAGGGATTCTGCCCATGCCGAGACCGATGCCGTCGACACCGGCGTTTCCTCCCCCGGCCGGGCCTCCGCCGGCCATCGGCGCACCGCCGCCACCGGTCGAGGTCCCGCCGCCGGTCGCGCCACCGCCACCGCCGCCGCCGGTGACGATCACCCAGGTGATTCCGCCGCCGCCCCCGCCGCCCCCGCCGCCACCCGAGGGTGGGGGCGCCACCGCCGCCTCCAACGGGCCGGCGGATCCGCAGACCGAGGACGAACCCGCGGTGCCCCCGCTTCCGCCGGGAGCGCCCGACGGGGTGGTGGGCGTGGCACCGCACGCGACGCTCATTTCAATTCGGCAGTCGTCCAGGGCCTTTGAGCCGGTCAACCCCGGGCCGGGGGACCCCAACTCCGACGAGAAGGTCAAGGCCGGCACGCTCAACACGGTGGCGCGCGCGGTGGTGCACGCGGCCAACATGGGTGCGAAGGTGATCAACATCTCGGTCACCGCTTGCCTGCCGGCGGCGGCGCCCGCCGACCAGCGGGCGTTGGGCGCGGCGTTGTGGTACGCCGCCACCGTCAAGGACGCCGTGGTGGTGGCCGCGGCGGGGAACGACGGGGAAGCCGGCTGCAACAACAACCCGATGTACGACCCGCTCGAACCGTCGGATCCCCGCGACTGGCATGAGGTCAAGATCGTCTCGTCGCCGTCGTGGTTCTCCGACTACGTCCTGTCGGTCGGTGCGGTCGATGCCACCGGAGCCGCGCTCGACAAGAGCATGTCGGGACCCTGGGTCGGCGTCGCCGGGCCGGGCACCCACATCATGGGTCTGTCGCCCCAGGGGGGCGGGCCGGTCAATGCCTACCCCCCGTCGAGGCCGGGTGAAAAGAACATGCCGTTCTGGGGCACCAGCTTCTCGGCCGCCTACGTCAGCGGCGTCGCGGCCCTGGTTCGGGCAAAATTCCCCGACCTGAGTGCGCATCAGGTGATCAACAGGATCGTCCAGTCGGCGCACAATCCGCCTGCCGGCGTGGACAACAAGGTCGGGTACGGGCTCGTCGACCCCGTCGCGGCACTGACGTTCAACATCCCGCCCGGTGACCGGATGCCCCCGGGCGCCCAGAGCCGGGTCATCAGGCCGGCCCCGCCGCCGCCACCGGCGGACCACCGGGCGCGCAACGTCGCCATCGGGTTCGTCGGCGCGGTGGCCGCCGGTGTGCTCGTCGCCGCGATCGCGGCCCGGTTGAGGCGGGCACGGTGAGTTCCGGGCTGACCGGGTTCGACCCGGGCAGCAATCGGCGGGTCCTCGGGGTATGGGTGGTGTTCCTGCTCGCCGTGGCGAGTTGGGCCGTCGGCGGATACGTCGGTGCGGCTGTCGCCGTGGTGATCGGCGTCGCCGTGGTGTTCGTCCGCTGGTGGGGCCAGCCCGCCTGGTCGTGGTTGGTGCTGTGGCGGCGCGGACGGCGTCCGATTCGCTGGGATGCGCCAATCACCGTGGCCAACAACCGATCCGGGGGCGGTGTCCGGGTGCAGGATGGTGTCGCGGTGGTGGCCGTGCAGCTCTTGGGCAGGGCGCACCAGGCCACCATGGTGACCGGCTCGGTGACGGTCGAGACCGACAACGTCATCGACGTGGTCGACTTGGTGCCGATGCTGCGGCAGGCGCTGGGCCTGCAGCTCGATTCGATCAGCGTCGTCTCGCTCGGTTCCCGGCACGGCAATATCGGGGACTATCCACGCGTGTACGACTCGGAGATCGGCACCCCGCCGTATGCGGGCCGGCGTGAAACCTGGCTGATCATGCGTTTGTCGATCATCGACAACACGCAAGCGCTCCGCTGGCGCACAACCGTTGGGGCCGCGGCCATTTCAGTGGCGCAGCGCATCGCCGGGCTGCTGCGCTGCCAGGGGTTGCGGGCGAAGGTGGCCACGGCCACCGACCTGGCCGAGCTCGACCGTCGGCTGGGATGTGACGCCATCGAGGGGGACTCGCAGCGGTGGAAGGCCATCCGCGGTGAGGCGGGCTGGATGACGACCTACGCCTATCCCGCCGAGGCGATCACGTCGCGCGTCCTGTCGCAGGCGTGGACGCTGCGCGCCGACGAGGTCATCCAGAACGTGACCGTGTACCCGGATGCGACCTGCACTGCGACCATCACCGTGCGCACACCCACGCCGGCCCCCACGCCGCCCAGCGTGATCTTGCGCCGGCTCAACGGCGAGCAGGCCGCCGCGGCGGCGGCCAACATGTGCGGCCCCCGGCCCCACCTGCGAGGGCTGCGCCCCAGCCCGCTGCCCGAACACCTGCTCACCGAGATCGGCCCCTCGGGCGTGCTGATCGGCAAGCTGAGCAACGGGGACCGGCTACTGATCCCGGTCACCGACGCCGGTGAGCTGTCGCGGATTTTCGTGGCCGCCGACGACCCGGTCGCCAAGCGGATCGTGATTCGCACGGCCGGCGCGGGCGAACGGGTTTGCGTGCACACCCGCGACATGAGCCGCTGGTCCACCGTGCGGATGCCGGAGATCAGCGTCGTCAGCACGCCACGGCCCGCGCCGCGCACCACCGTCAGCGTCATCGAGCACGTCGCTCCGATCTCGCCCACCCCACGGCCCGTGACCGTGATCACCGTCGCCCCGTCGGGCACGAGGCTCCCCGAGGCGCACCGGCACAACTTCGAGGTGATCATCGAGCAGGTGGGCCCCGCGACGGTGCGGGTCAGCGCGGCGGGCAAGGATTGGCTCGCCGAGATGGACATGTTCCGCGCCGAGAACCGCTACGTGAGCCTTGAGCCGGTCACCATGTCGGTCATGTAGAACGTCAAGGATTCGAAGGCACAAACGATGGGTGATTTGCACACTGCCCGTAGGCATTTCGACCGCGCGATGGCGGTCAAGAGCAGGCAGGGCCGCGCCGCGGCGTTGCCCGACTTCGTCGCGGCCACCGACGCCGACCCGTCGATGGCCGACGCGTGGCTGGGCCGCATCGCCTGCGGCGACAACGACCTGGCCTCGCTGAAGCAGCTGTACGCCACCAGCGAATGGCTGCACCGCGAGACCACCCGCATCGGGCAGACGCTCGCCGCGGAGATTCAGCTGGGCCCCTACATCGGCATCACCGTGACCGACGCGTCCCAGGTGGGCCTGGCGTTGTCTTCGGCGCTGACGATCGCGGGGGAATACGCCGAGGCCGACAGGCTGCTGGCCAACCGGGACCTGCTGGATTCGTGGGCCAACTATCAGTGGCACCAGTTGGCCCGCGCCTTCCTGATGTACACGACGCAGCGCTGGCCCGACGTGTTGTCGGCCGCCGCCGAGGAGCTGCCGCCGCAGGCCATCGTCATGTCCGCGGTGACGGCGTCGATCTGCGCGCTGGCGGCCCACGCGGCCGCGCATCTCGGCCAGGGCCGGGTCGCGCTGGACTGGCTCGACCGAGTCGACGTGATCGGGCAGACAAACGCCTCGGGCCGGTTCGACGCGGATGTGCTGACCGCGTCCATCGGGCCGGCCGACATCCCGCTGCTGGTCGCCGACCTGGCTTACGTGCGCGGGATGGTGCACCGCCAGCTGCGGGAGGAGGACAAGGCGCAGGTCTGGCTGTCGAAGGCGACCATCAACGGCGTCCTGACCGACGCCGCCAAGGCGGCTCTGGCCGACTCCAACCTGCACCTGGTCGTCACCGACGAGGAAACCATCGCCAGCCGCACCGACCGCTGGGACGCGTCGACGGCCAAGAGCCGCGACGAGCTGCACGACGATGCCACCGCCGAGCGGCGCGCGGAGCTGCTGGCCGAGGGCCGCGCGCTGCTGGCCAAACAGGTCGGGCTGGCAGCCGTCAAGCAGGCCGTGTCCGCGCTCGAAGATCAGCTCGAAGTGCGCATGATGCGCCTCGAGCACGGGCTGCCGGTGGAGGGGCAGACCAACCACATGCTGCTGGTCGGGCCGCCCGGCACCGGTAAAACGACCACCGCCGAGGCCCTGGGCAAGATCTACGCCGGCATGGGAATCGTGCGCCACCCCGAGATCCGGGAGGTGCGTCGCTCCGACTTCTGCGGACACTTCATCGGCGAGTCGGGACCTAAGACGAACGAGCTGATCGAAAAGTCCCTTGGTCGAATCATTTTCATGGACGAGTTCTATTCGCTGATCGAACGCCACCAGGACGGCACACCGGACATGATCGGCATGGAGGCCGTCAACCAGCTCCTGGTCGCGCTGGAGGCGCACCGCTTCGACTTCTGTTTCATCGGCGCGGGTTACGAGGACCAGGTGGACGAATTCCTCACGGTCAACCCGGGTTTGGCCGGCCGGTTCAATCGCAAGCTGCGGTTCGAGTCCTATTCCCCGGCCGAGATCGTCGAGATCGGGCAGCGCTACGCCGCACCCCGCGCCAGCAAGCTCGACGACGCGGCGCGCGCGACCTTTCTCGACGCGGCTACCACCATCCGCAATTACACGACCCCCGGCGGGCGGCACGGCATCGACGCCATGCAGAACGGCCGGTTCGCCCGCAACGTGATCGAACGCGCGGAAGGCTTCCGCGACACCCGCGTGGTCGCGCAGAAGCGCGCGGGCCAGCCGGTGACGGTCGAGGATCTGCAGATCATCACCGCCCCCGACATCGAGGCCGCGGTGCGCAGCGTGTGTTCGGACAACCGTGACATGGCGGCCATCGTCTGGTGATCGGCTGGCCGTTACGTCGGATCGAACCGGGCCACCATCACCTTGTTCATGGGCTTGAGGAAGCGCGGTGGGCGCGGTTGGGACATGTCAGGTTCCTTAACCGGTGGCGGTGAAGACGTCGCGATGCTCGGCGACCCACTGGGCGAACGGGGCTGCCGGGCGTCCGAGGATCTTCTCGACGTCGTGCGTGACCAGCGCCGGCGCGTCGAGCGTCCCGGCGAGCATGGTGATATAGGCGTCGGCGAAGGCTGCCGGAAAGCCCAAGGCGATGAACCGTTGGCGGACAGCGTCGTTCGGTATTTCGCAGTAGTTCAAGGGTCGATCCAGGACGGCGCCGATCACCTCGACCAGTTCCGAATTGGTGAAGGCCTGCGGACCGGTCAGCGGGATCCGCTGTCCCACCAACTCGTCGGTGAGCAGCGCCCGCGCCGCCACCGCGGCGATGTCGCTCTCGACAATGGGTGCCACCGAAGCCGAGGCGTACGGACCATAGACGACGTCGCCGGCGCGGATCTGCGATGCCCACATGCCGGCGAAATTGGTCGCGAAAACGGTGGGCCGCAGGCTCACCCAGGCCAGGCCGGAGTCAACAGCGAGCTGCTCCACCTCTTTATTGCGGTCCCCGCGGAAGCGGGACGGTTGCAGGGCCAAGTCGTCATCGGCGTTGATGGCCGAAAGCGCGACCAGCTTGGTGACACCGGCGCGCACGCATCGTGTCACCACCCTCTCCAGGTCCGCACCCAGCGCCCGGGAGTTGAGGAACACCGCCGAAGCACCGGGCAGCGCGTCGGCCGCCGAGTCCATAAGTTCCACACCGGCGGGAAGCCCGGCTTTGTCCGGGGCGCGGGTGATCGCCCGGACCGGGGCTCCCGCGGCGAGAAGCGCGCTGACAAGGGGTCGCCCGACGTTGCCGGTCGCGCCGGTTATCACGATGGTCATGGGAAGGTTCCTCTCTGAATTTTTTGCAGTACTCCAACGACGGGGCGAGAGGTGGGAAAGTTACAGCGGAGATTCCGTAACTTTTTGCCGCAGCAGATCGTCGAAGACACATGAACCAGTCGCAATCAGCGAGCGACCACGTCGCCGAGGCCTGGCGTCGTCACCGCCCCTATCTGGTCAACCTCGCCTACCAGATGCTCGGCGACATCGGGGAGGCGGAAGATGTTGCGCAGGAGGCCTTTCTGCGCTTGTCAAGGGCCGAGATAGGTGAGATCGAGGACGTCCGGGGATGGCTGACGGTGGTGGCCAGCCGGCTTTGCCTCGACCAGGTGCGCTCGGCCCGGGCTCGCTACGAACGCCCAGGTGAAGTCGGAGAGCGGCAGGCACCGCACCGCTCCGACCCAGCCGACCGGGTAACCCTTGACGACGAGATCCGCGCCGCGCTGCTCGAGGTGTTGCGCAGACTCAGTCCGGGGGAGCGGGTCGCCTTCGTCCTACATGACGTATTCGGCGTCCCGTTCGACTCCATCTCCGAAACGGTGGGCCGACCGGTCGGTACGTGTCGGCAGCTGGCCCGGCGCGCGCGGGCGAAATTCGTTGCTGCTCAACCTAAAACAACCGTGGTGGCCTCAACCGAGCATCAGCTCGTCACCGAAAGATTCATCACCGCATGCGCCAACGGTGACCTTGCCGGGCTGGCCGCGGTGCTGGACCCGACCGTGTGGGGCGTCGGCACCATTCTCGCCGACCCGCCGCCGCCCCCGCAGATCAACCACGGGCCGGATGCGGTGGCCACCAACCTGCTGCGGTACTTGTGGCCGGACGTGACGCTGGTCAGCGGGCCCGTCGGGCAACCGGTGCTGCTGGCATTCAGCCACCGCCGACTGTTTGCCGTCATCGTGCTGACGATTCGCGGGTCGAGGGTGGCGAAGCTCGAGGCGATCGCCGACCCGTTCGCGCGGATGGGCGATGTCGCCGAGCAGGCCTAGCTGCCTGGGCAGTACACCTAGCCCGGCCGCTGGCGCTCGGAGCGGGCCGCGAAGTAGCCGGCGATTGTCGCGGTGACCTCGAGGAACTTTCGCCTGGTGGCGGCCGACATTTCGCGGCTCACATCGATGACGCCGCCGGGCCGAAGGTGCGGGTCGAAGGGGACCTCGATCACCGGACGGCCGTGGTCGGTGAACTCCCGGGCCAGCTGCGCCCGCGTGCGTTTGTCGGCGTGCCCGTCGGAATCGTTGAGCACCACGACGCTGCTCTGCAGCAGAGTGTCGAAGCCGTGGTCCGCCAGCCACTCCAGGGTTCTGGCGGCGGCGGACGCACCGTCGGCCCACGGCGACGAGACCACGATCAGCGCGTCCAGATCGCGCAGCACCTCCTGAGTGACCGGCGCGTCCATCGTCGAACCGCAGTCGATGACCGAGATCGCGAAGTGGCGGTCCAGGCGCAGCGCGGCCTCCCGGTAGATCGCGGCGTCGAGCACCCGGCGGGGACCGGACGCCGGCTCACCGGCGAGGACATACAGGCCGGCGGAGTTACGTCCCACGCGGGCAACCACATCGCCGAAGGACTGCAGGTTCTTGTCGGCGGTCAGCTCCCAGAACGAGCCGGTGGCGGCCGGGTCGATTCGGTTGCTGAGCCGGCCGAACGCCGTGTCGGCGTCGATCGCCACCGTGTGATCCTGCCGCCGCAGGTCGGCAAACAGCGATCCGACGCTGGCGGCCACCGACGTCTTTCCCACTCCACCCTTCCCGAGGACGCCGACCTTGTAGTTGCCGTGCAGACGGGTACGGATGATCGCCTCGAACTGTGCGTCCTGCTGTTGGGCCGGTGACGGGCCCAGCGTGACCAGGCCGAAAGTCATCCGCCGGAGAACGCGCCGCCAACCGCGGTCGGGCACCGCCTCGACGCCCGCCGGGGCCGGTGAGGGGCCAACCGGTGCGACGGGGGCTACGGGGGCGAGCGAGGCGGCCTGTGGGGGCGGCATCGCGGGCGGTCGGGCCGCAGCGCCGGCGGCCCCGGGTTGCTGGGGCGGCGGGGCTGGGCGCGGCGGAGGCGCAGACGGTCGGGGCGGCGCCGCCGCCAGCGGTGGCCAGGGCGCGGGGCGCTGGCCGACCGGAAACGGGGGCGGCGGCACGGACCTGGGCGGGAAACCGGGCGGGCGTGCCGCCGGGGCGCCGGTCGGCGGTTGCAGGCGGTCCCGCAGGAATTCGTCGCGCTCGTTCATGGGCTCCTCGGGTGCCAGGCGATCGAGTGGCGCTCATGTGGTTGTCCGGCGCCAGTGATAAGCGCCACGGCCCACCACCGACGCCGGGAACTCCGACCGCTACCGGTCCAGTATCTCCTGCATGGCGCGCTTTGCCACCGCGCAAACTTAGCAGGGCTTACTGCACAGCGCCCGCGGCGGGTTCGGCCGCCCGCTGAGCACGGTCATGCGGGCCAGCTGCAACGCGCCGCACACACTCACGGCTTATGACAGCAAACTTCGATGCTGGGCCGGTCCGCCGCACCGGACCGCCCGGATCCCGACGGCTGTGACGGAAATTGCAGACCCGAGACAGCATGTCGGCGCGGTTGCGGCGGCTCCCTCGCCGACAAATTTACGGGGCTGCCAGCTGGCGGTTAGACTTGACGAAGTTGGCATGTCAGGCGGGTATTGTCATATCGTTTTACGACTTGTCGAGACCGGTTTCCAGGCCACCGTTCAGCGCTGCACGGACGCATCCCTAACAGGATCATCTCCGCCTGGGGGACAGCCTATCGAGACAAGGCCGAGGGGTCACAGCCCGCAACCCTCGGGTGCGATCTCATCGGAGCAGCCGGCATCGGCCGCTCGAAACGTTTAGGTGAAGGGTCAGGTGCATATGACGCCCAAGCGCGCCGGGTTGTACAACCCCGCGTTCGAGCACGATTCGTGCGGGGTAGCCATGGTCGTCGATATGCACGGCCGTCGTAGCCGCGACATCGTGGACAAGGCCATCACCGCGCTGCTCAACCTCGAACACCGCGGTGCCCAGGGCGCCGAGCCGCGCAGCGGCGACGGGGCCGGCATTCTGATGCAGGTTCCGGATGCGTTCTTGCGTGAGGTGGTGGACTTCGAACTGCCCGAACCGGGCAGCTACGCCACCGGCATCGCCTTCCTGCCGCAGTCGTCCAAGGACGCCGCGGCCGCCTCCGACGCGGTCGAGAAGATCGCCGAGGCCGAGGGCCTGACGGTGCTCGGCTGGCGCAACGTGCCCATCGACGACTCCTCGCTGGGCGCGCTGTCCCGCGACGCGATGCCCACCTTCCGGCAGGTGTTCCTGGCCGGCGCTTCGGGCATGACGCTCGAGCGTCGCTGCTATCTGGTCCGCAAGCGCGCCGAGCACGAACTCGGCACCAAGGGGCCCGGTCAGGACGGCCCCGGTCGCGAAACCGTCTATTTCCCAAGCCTTTCCGGTCAGACGATGGTCTACAAAGGCATGCTGACCACCCCGCAGCTCAAGGCGTTTTACCTTGACCTGCAAGACGACCGGGTGACCAGCGCGCTGGGCATCGTGCACTCGCGGTTCTCCACCAACACCTTCCCGTCGTGGCCGCTGGCCCATCCGTTCCGTCGGGTCGCCCACAACGGCGAGATCAACACCGTGACCGGTAACGAGAACTGGATGCGGGCCCGTGAGGCGTTGATCAAGACCGAGGTCTTCGGCACGGAAGCCGATCTCGAGAAGCTGTTCCCGATCTGTACCCCGGGCGCCTCCGACACCGCACGCTTCGACGAGGTGCTCGAACTGTTGCACCTGGGCGGCCGCAGCCTGGCCCACGCGGTGCTGATGATGATCCCCGAGGCCTGGGAGCGCAACGAGTCGATGGACCCGGCGCGTCGGGCCTTCTACCAGTACCACGCCTCGTTGATGGAACCCTGGGACGGTCCCGCGTCGATCACCTTCACCGACGGCACCATTGTGGGCGCCGTGCTCGACCGAAATGGCCTGCGCCCCTCGCGGATCTGGGTCACGGAGGACGGCTTGGTGGTGATGGCCTCCGAGGCCGGTGTCCTGGACCTGGACCCCGCCAAGGTGGTCCGCCGGATGCGACTGCAGCCGGGCCGGATGTTCCTGGTGGACACCACCCAGGGGCGCATCGTTTCCGACGAGGAGATCAAGGCCGAGCTCGCTGCCCAGCACCCGTACCAGGAATGGCTCGACCGCAACCTGGTCCCCCTCGAAAAGCTGCCGCAGGGCGACTATGCGCGGATGGCTCATGATCGACTTGTCAAGCGCCAGTTGACATTTGGTTACACCTACGAGGAGCTCAACCTCCTGGTGTCGCCGATGGTGCGCACCGGCGCCGAGCCGATCGGCTCGATGGGTACCGACACCCCTGTTGCGGTGCTCTCGCAGCGGCCGCGGATGCTTTACGACTACTTCCAGCAGCTCTTCGCCCAGGTGACCAACCCGCCGCTGGACGCCATCCGTGAGGAGGTGGTGACCAGCCTGCAGGCCGTCACCGGCGGCGAGCGCGACCTGCTGACGCCGACCGAGCACTCCTGTCACCAGATCGCCTTGCAGCAGCCGATTCTGCGCAACCACGAGCTGGCCAAGCTGGTCAACCTCAACCCCGACGACGAGGTCAACGGGCGTCCGCATGGCATGCGGTCCAAGGTGATTCGCTGCCTATACCCGGTCGCCGAGGGCGGCGCGGGGCTGGCCGCGGCGCTCGACGACGTGCGGGCACAGGCGTCGGCCGCGATCGAGGACGGCGCTCGGGTGATCATCCTGTCCGACCGGGACTCCGACGAGCAGATGGCACCCATCCCGTCCCTGCTGGCCGTGGCCGGTGTGCACCACCACCTGGTGCGCGACCGGACGCGCACCCAGGCGGGCCTGGTCGTCGAGTCCGGTGACGCCCGCGAGGTGCACCACATGGCGATGCTGATCGGCTGCGGCGCGGCGGCGATCAACCCCTACCTGGCATTCGAGTCGATCGAGGACATGCTCGATCGTGGCGACTTCGACGGGCTCGACCGCGACAAGGCGCTGAACAACTACGTCAAGGCCGCCGGCAAGGGTGTGCTCAAAGTGATGTCCAAGATGGGCATTTCGACGCTGGCCTCCTACACCGGGGCGCAGCTGTTCCAGGCGGTGGGGATCTCCGAGGACGTGCTCGACGAGTACTTCACCGGGCTGAGCTGTCCGATCGGCGGGATCACGCTGGAGGACATCGCCGCCGACGTCGCCGCCCGTCACCGGCTGGCCTACCTGGACCGCCGCGATGAGCGGGCGCACCGGGAGCTCGAAGTGGGTGGGGAGTACCAGTGGCGCCGGGAGGGTGAGTACCACCTGTTCAACCCGGAGACTGTGTTCAAGCTGCAGCACTCGACCCGCACCGGCCAGTACAAGATCTTCAAGGACTACACCCGGCTGGTCGACGACCAAAGCGAGCGGATGGCCTCGCTGCGCGGCCTGCTCAAGTTCCGCGGCGGTGTGCGTCCCCCGGTCCCGCTGGAAGAGGTCGAACCGGCCAGCGAGATCGTCAAGCGCTTCTCCACCGGGGCGATGAGCTACGGATCGATCTCGGCCGAAGCGCACGAGACGCTCGCCATCGCGATGAACCGGCTGGGCGGGCGATCCAACAGCGGTGAGGGCGGCGAGGACGTCAAGCGTTTCGACCGTGACCCCAACGGGGATTGGCGCCGCAGCGCGATCAAGCAGGTGGCGTCCGCACGGTTCGGCGTGACCTCGCATTACCTGACGAACTGCACCGACATCCAGATCAAGATGGCGCAGGGCGCCAAACCCGGTGAGGGTGGCCAGCTTCCGGGTCACAAGGTCTACCCGTGGGTCGCCGAGGTTCGGCATTCCACACCCGGCGTCGGCCTGATCTCTCCGCCGCCGCACCACGACATCTACTCCATCGAGGATCTCGCGCAGCTGATCCACGACCTGAAGAACGCCAACCCGTCCGCGCGGGTGCACGTCAAGCTGGTCTCCGAGAACGGGGTGGGCACGGTCGCTGCCGGTGTTTCCAAGGCGCACGCCGACGTGGTGTTGATCTCTGGCCACGACGGCGGCACGGGCGCGACGCCGCTGACGTCGCAGAAGCACGCCGGCGCCCCCTGGGAGCTGGGTCTGGCCGAGACGCAACAGACCCTGCTGCTCAACGGGTTACGTGACCGGATCGTCGTACAGGTGGACGGCCAGCTCAAGACGGGGCGCGACGTGATGATCGCCGCGCTGCTGGGCGCCGAGGAATTCGGCTTCGCCACCGCGCCGCTGGTGGTGGCGGGCTGCATCATGATGCGGGTCTGTCACTTGGACACCTGCCCGGTCGGCGTGGCCACGCAGAACCCGCTGCTTCGGGAGCGCTTCACCGGTAAGCCGGAGTTCGTCGAGAACTTCTTCATGTTCATCGCCGAAGAGGTTCGGGAGTACATGGCGCAGTTGGGTTTCCGCACCCTCAACGAGGCCGTCGGCCAGGTGGGTGCGCTGGACACCACGCTGGCGCGCGCACACTGGAAGGCGCACAAGCTCGATCTGAACCCGGTGCTGCACGAGCCCGAGTCGGCGTTTATGAACCAGGACCTGTACTGCAGCTCGCGGCAGGACCACGGTCTGGACAAGGCGCTGGATCAGCAGTTGATCGTGATGAGCCGGGAGGCGCTCGATTCCGGTAAGCCGGTGCGCTTCTCCACGACGATCAGCAACGTCAACCGCACGGTGGGCACCATGCTCGGCCACGAGGTGACGAAAGCCTATGGCGGCCAAGGCCTTCCGGATGGAACCATCGACATCACCTTCGATGGCTCCGCCGGCAACAGTTTTGGGGCCTTCGTGCCGAAGGGAATCACCCTGCGTGTCTACGGCGATGCCAACGACTACGTCGGCAAGGGCCTGTCCGGCGGCCGAATCGTCGTGCGCCCCTCGGACAATGCCCCGCAGGACTATGTGGCCGAGGACAACATCATCGGGGGCAACGTGATCCTGTTCGGCGCGACCAGCGGGGAGGCGTTCCTGCGCGGCGTGGTCGGCGAGCGGTTCGCGGTCCGCAACTCCGGTGCCCACGCGGTGGTCGAGGGCGTGGGTGACCATGGATGCGAATACATGACGGGTGGTCGAGTAGTGATTTTGGGCCGCACGGGCCGCAACTTCGCCGCGGGAATGTCGGGCGGTGTGGCTTACGTTTACGACCCCGACGAGGAACTGCCGGACAATCTCAACATCGAGATGGTGGACATGGAGGCGCTGGACTCCGACGATGCCGAGTTCCTGCACGGCATTATCCAGGCGCACGTGGATGCCACCGATTCCGCGGTGGGCCAGCGCATACTGGCCGACTGGCGCGGCCAACAGCGCCACTTCGTCAAGGTGATGCCGCGCGACTACAAGAAGGTGCTGCAGGCGATCGCCGAAGCCGAGCGCGACGGCACCGACGTGGACAAGGCGATCATGGCGGCCGCGCATGGCTGATCCGAGCGGCTTCCTGAAGTACACCCACCGGGAACTGCCGAAGCGTCGGCCTGTCCCGCTGCGGTTGAAGGACTGGCACGAGGTCTACGAAGACTTCGACGAAGGCACCTTGCGCGAGCAGGCGACCCGATGCATGGATTGCGGTATTCCGTTCTGCCACAACGGCTGTCCATTGGGCAACCTGATCCCGGAATGGAACGACCTGGTGCGCAGGGGCCGCTGGCGCGACGCGATCGAGCGGCTGCATGCCACCAACAACTTCCCGGACTTCACCGGCCGGCTGTGCCCGGCGCCGTGTGAACCGGCGTGTGTGCTCGGCATCAACCAGGATCCGGTGACGATCAAGCAGATCGAGCTGGAGATCATCGACCGCGCCTTCGAGGAAGGCTTCGTGGTTCCGCTGCCCCCGGACAAGCTGACCGGGAAGAAGGTCGCGGTGGTGGGCTCGGGCCCGGCCGGTCTGGCCGCGGCGCAACAACTGACCCGCGCCGGCCACACGGTCACCGTCTTCGAGCGGGCTGACCGCATCGGCGGCCTGCTGCGTTACGGCATCCCGGAGTTCAAGATGGAGAAGCGGGTCCTCGACCGGCGTCTGGACCAGATGCGCGCGGAAGGCACCGAGTTCCGCGCCGGCGTCAACGTCGGGGTCGACATCACCGCCGAACAGCTGCGCGCCGACTTCGATGCGGTGGTGCTGGCCGGTGGCGCGACCGCCGGGCGGGATCTGCCCATCCCCGGTCGGGACCTGGACGGGATCCACCAGGCGATGGAGTACCTGCCGTGGGGCAACCGGGTGCAGGAGGGCGACGACGTCCTCGGCCCCGACGGGGAGCCCCCGATCACCGCCAAGGGCAAGAAGGTCGTCATCATCGGCGGCGGCGACACCGGCGCGGACTGCCTGGGTACCGCCCACCGCCAGGGCGCAACCGTCGTGCACCAATTCGAGATCATGCCGCGCCCGCCGGAGTCTCGGGCCGAATCGACCCCGTGGCCGACCTACCCGCTGATGTACCGGGTGTCGTCGGCGCACGAAGAGGGCGGCGAGCGGGTGTTCTCGGTGAACACCGAGCAGTTCGTCGGCGAGGACGGCCGCGTAACAGCGCTCAAGGCGCACGAGGTCACCATGCAGGACGGCAAGTTCGTCAAGGTGGAGGGCTCGGACTTCGAGCTGGAGGCCGATCTGGTGCTGCTGGCGATGGGCTTCGTCGGCCCGGAACGGGAGGGTCTGCTCACCGACCTCGAGGTCAAGCTCACCGACCGCGGCAACGTCGCGCGGGGCGCCGACTTCGACACGTCGGTGCCGGGCGTATTCGTCGCGGGGGACATGGGCCGCGGCCAGTCGCTGATCGTCTGGGCGATAGCTGAGGGCCGGGCCGCGGCCGCGGCCGTGGACCGCTACCTGATGGGCGCCACCGCGCTGCCGGCGCCGGTCAAGCCCACCGCCGTCCCGCTCCAATAGTCACAGAAGTCACACCAGAAACACCCGCACCAAAATCGGCGAGTCTGCCACCGTTTGCCAGACAGCGGGTGTCTAATGACCCGTTGTGGGCTTCGTCACACGGGCGAATGATCGGGGCCCCGGCTGAACGGAACGATCGCAGGAGTGATCACTGTGCACATCAATCCAGTACCTCGATCACGGATGGGGCGAATCGCCTGGTCCTGGTTTCGTCACCCAGTGAAGAGCCGCGAGTTCCCGGCCAAGCACGAGCGCCTGGTCACCGCCGCCGAATTGCTGATCTTCGGGGCGTAGCCACCCGAGCGCGCCCCTCCGGGCGCGACGCAGGGGGGTTTGCTCAGCGCAGCGGTTAAAGGGATTGCCGGGCCGCGCGAAATTTCGCGGTTACCCGGTTCATCAACCCAGCAATCCCGAATCGCGGAGGGCCTCGGCCAGCGGTTCCAGGACGCTCGGGTCGTGGGGCGGGTTGATGTAGACGATGCCCAGGCCGAGTCCTTCGGCCGCCAGGCCGGCCGCCTCGTCGACGACCTGCTGGTAGTTGCGCTGCTCGTCGAGGCGCAGGTGGGCCGACAGCAGGATCTCCTTCGGATCGCGCCCGAGCTTCTCGCATTCCGCGGCCAGGACGTCGCGTTTGCGCGCGAACAAATCGGGCGGGCCGCCGACGAAGTTCCAGTGCTGCGCGTAGCGCGCGGTGATCGGCAGCGTTCGTTTCTCCCCGTTGCCGCCGATGCAGATCGGCGGGTGCGGGCGTTGCACACCCTTGGGTTCGTTGCGGGCGCCCTTGAGCTGGTAGTACTTGCCGTCGAAGTCGGTGGTGTCCTGACTGAGAAGGCTGGTCAGCACCTGGCACGCCTCCTCGAATCGATCGAAGCGTTCCCGGATGCTGCCCAGCTCGATGCCGTAGGCGCCCGATTCCTCCTCGTTCCAGCCGGCTCCGATGCCCAGCTCGAGTCGCCCGTTCGAGATGATGTCGAGTGCGGCGGCCATGTTGGCCAGCACGGCGGGGTGGCGGTAGTGAATGCCGGTCACCAGGGTGCCCAGGCGCAACCGCTTGGTGGCCTGCGCCAGCGCGGTCAGCGTCGTCCACCCCTCGAGGCAGGGCCCGCTGCTGTCGGAGAAGATCGGATAGAAGTGGTCGAAGGTCCACCCGGACTCGTAAACGTCGATGTCGTCGGCGGCCTGCCAGACGGCGAGCATGTCGGCCCAGGTGGTGTTCTGCGGTGAGGTTTTGAAGGCGAATCGCATGACATCGACGTTAGTCGACGTTTATGAAGGGCAACTAAACTCATGCGCGCGATGAACCCCGGACTCGACACCAAGGTCACGCTGCTGGCGGCCGGGCTGATCTTTCTGCTGGCGCTGGTGCTCGGGGTCTGGAAGTACCGGCAGATCACGGCCGCCGATGATCACCGCGCCCATCCCTACGTCGACATCGCGCACCGGGCGGCGTTGCTCTACTCGTTTGCGACGTTGCTGCTGGCGGTCTTCGTCGAGCTGAGCGCGTGGCCGGCGTGGGTCAATCTGACCGCGGCCGGCGTGATCGTCCTCTTTTTCGTCGGCGCCATCCTCAGCTACATCGGGCACGGGGCGCGGCGCGACACGGTCAACCAATTCGAGAATCCGGTCCGCGGGACCGGGGTCATGATGGCGTCGCTGATCGCCGGTGAGATCGGAGGCTTTTGCGTGCTGCTCGCCGGGTTCATCGCCGGGCAGTTCCGCTGAACCGGGCGGCTTTGGCGGTGACCTGCGTCGCCCGGCTCCGCCGCGCTTGCAGTCACCGGGCGGCTTTGGCGGTGACCTGCGTCGCCCGGCTCCGCCGCGCTTGCAGTCACCGGGCGGCTTTGGCGGTGACCTGCGTCGCCCGGCTCCGCCGCGCTTGCAGTCACCGCGCAGGCACACTGGAGTCATGGATCCCGTAGAGGCTTTGCGGCACATCGCCTACTACAAGGACCGCAGCCGCCAGGACCCCCGGCGCGTGATGGCGTATCGCAACGCCGCCGACATCGTCGAGGGGCTCGACGACGCGGCGCGCGAGCGGCACGGCCAGGCCAACAGCTGGCAGTCGCTGCCCGGCATCGGACCAAAGACCGCGAAGGTCATCGACCAGGCCTGGTCGGGCCGCGAGCCCGACCTTCTTGTCGAATTACGTGCGGCCGCGGAGGATCTCGGCGGCGGCGACATCCGTGCGGCGTTGCGCGGTGATCTGCATCTGCATTCGAACTGGTCGGATGGGTCGGCGCCGATCGACGAGATGATGGCGACGGCGTCGGCCCTCGGACATGAATATTGCGCGCTCACCGACCACTCGCCGCGGCTGACGATCGCCAACGGGCTGTCCCCGGAGCGGTTGCGCGCCCAGCTCGACGTCATCGACAAGCTGCGCGACCAGTTCGCCCCGATGCGCATTCTCACCGGCATCGAGGTCGACATCCTCGAGGACGGCAGCCTCGATCAGGAACCCGAGCTGCTCGAGCGGCTCGACGTGGTGGTGGCCAGCGTGCATTCGAAGCTGTCGATGGACGCCGCGGCGATGACGCGGCGCATGGTGCGCGCCGTGTCGAATCCGCACGCCGACGTGCTGGGCCACTGCACCGGCCGGCTGGTATCGGGCAATCGGGGCATCCGTCCACAATCACAGTTCGACGCGGAAGCGGTTTTCGCCGCCTGCCGCGATCACGGCACCGCGGTAGAGATCAACTCGCGACCCGAACGCCGCGACCCGCCGACCCGGCTGCTCAAGCTGGCTCTCGAAACCGGCTGCGTGTTCAGCATCGACACCGACGCGCACGCGCCCGGCCAGCTGGACTTCCTCGGCTACGGCGCGCAGCGGGCCCTGGACGCGGGCGTTCCCGTCGACCGGATCGTCAACACCTGGCCAGTCGACAAGCTGCTGGAGTGGACCGGCTCGAATTGAGACGCCCGCTCAGACCCGCAGCGATTCGGCGCGCTCGGGAACGGGTCCGTCGCTGCGGCCGGCGCTCTGCAGCAGGTTGGCGGCGGCGACGGTCGCGCAGGTCGCGGCCGGGATGAGCAACGCGTAACCCCCAAATCGAGCGCCGAACACGATCCCGGCCACACCGCCGCCTAGGAACAGCAGGAGGGTCGTCGCCAGGATCGCGGCTTTCCATTTCTGGATCCCGTGCAGCCGGCTGCGACCGAGAATCAGCCCGAGGTCGGTGACGGTCCCGGTGAAGTGCGTGGTGCGGATCGCCATTCCGCGGAAGCTGGATGTCAGCCCGTTTTGCAGGCCCAGCGCCGCGGCGGCGAACAGCGCCTGCACCGCGGTCTGCTCGACCCCCAGGGCGTTGATCTGCGCCTTGACGACGGTCTCCTCGACACCAGCCGCGGCCAGCACCAGCAAGGCTGCCTCCAAGAACAGCACGGCGGCGTGGCGAGGGCCGGCAAGGGCATCGGTGGGTGCGAGGATCGCCCCGGCTATGGTCGCTCCGGTCAGGAAGCCAAAAAAGATGGCGGCGAGCACGTGACCTTCGTACAGCCACGGGTTGGCCGTGTTCATGCCCAGCTGGGTGGTGATCGCGGTCAGGTTACCGACGGGCAGCGCCAAGATCAGCAACGCCACCGCGTTGACGAAGCCCGCCGACAAGGCGAGTAGCGCACTGTAACCGAGGAGGAGACCCTCGCGAGGCAGGCCGGTGTCGCGGGCTGGCTGCGGCGGCATCGGGTTCGTTGCTCACTTTCGAGGTCGGGTTTTCGTCAGCCTAACAATCAGGCCGTCGCACACGCGGCGCCGCGAGGCTGATTCAAACCAACCTCAAATCATCGAAAGTGCTTGTCGCGGAAAGCGATTGGTGACGACAGTCACTACCCGTCAGTCGGGAAGGTGTGGCATTTCGGTACCCGGATCGCGGCCGAGGTAAACCGCGGGCGCCAGCGCGGACGTTCCGTACCGGTCGCGAACACGGTCGATGGCCGCGTCGACGGCGAGCCCCTTGTCGTCCTCGTCGAAGGGCAGCGTCAGTTGTTGGGCTCCGCTGCGGTCGATCCCCGACACCGCGAACCCGACCAGCGTCAGCCCGCGCTGCGCGATCACCGGAGCGGCAGACGCGACCAGCCCCCGAGCGGCGGCCAGGATCGGCTGCGTCGAGGACGTCGCCCACGGCAGCGTCCGCGACCGGGTCGCCCGCCCGAAGTCGTCAAAGCGCAAACGCAGCACCACCGTTCGGCCGGTACGACCGGCGGCACGCATCCGGCGGGTGATGCGGTCGATCAGGTTGATCACCACCGCGTCGATCTCGTCGGCCGACATGGTGTTGCCGGCGCGGCCGAGGGCCCGCTGCGCCCCGATCGACCGGCGGCGTACGCCGGTGGTCACCCGGCGGCGGTCGATGTTGCGGGACAGCGCGAACAGCTGGCGCCCCATTGCGCCGCCCAGCAGCGAGGCCAGCGTCGACTCGCTCAGCTCGGCGACGTCGGCGACGGTCACCAGCCCGTGGGAGTGAAGCTTCTCGGCCGTCTTGGCGCCCACCCCCCACAGCCGCCGGACCGGCAGCGGCCGCAGGAAGGCGAGCTCCTGATCGGGCGGCACCAGCAGCAACCCGTCCGGCTTGGCCTCTTGGCTGGCGACCTTCGCGAGAAACTTCGTCCGGGCGATGCCCACGGTGATGGGCAGCCCGACGCGGTCGCGCACGTCGGCGCGCAGGCGTCCGGCGATCTGCACCGGCGTCCCGGAGACCCGACGCAGCCCGCCGACGTCAAGAAACGCCTCGTCCACCGAGAGCGGCTCCACGATCGGGGTGCAGTCGCGAAACACGTCGAACACGGCATCACTGGCGCGGCTGTACGCGCTCATCCGGGGCGGGACGACGACGGCGTGCGGGCACAAACGTCGCGCCTGCGCACCGCCCATCGCGGTGCACACGCCGTAGGCCTTGGCCTCATAGCTGGCGGCGAGAACGACGCCGCCGCCCACGATGACCGGGCGGCCGCGCAACGTCGGATCATCCCGTTGCTCCACGGACGCGTAGAACGAATCCAGGTCCGCGTGCAGGATGGACGCCTCGCACCGCACGAACATATGTTCGCACGCGCCGGTGACGATCCGCTTCGCCCGGCTACGCCGCGCTTGCGATCGCCACATCATTCTCTGGTGGCGACCCGCTTCGCCCGGCTACGCCGCGCTTGCGATCGCCACTAGCCAGACTCGCCGTAGATGCTGGTGACCCAGATGTGGGTGAGCGTGTCGACCACCCGGTCCTCGTCGACCGCCGGCCTCTCGGCGGACAAGGCCGCCATCATGGTGCGCTCGTTCATCTGGTTCAGCGAGGTCGCGAGGTCCACGGCAGGGATGGTCTCCGGCGCGGCGCCGCGAACGCGTTCGGCGGCGATCAGGGCCGCCGTCTGGTCGATCCACTTCTGCATGAAGCCCAACCACACCACGCGCAGCTCGGAACTGGTCGCCAACGCCTCGGTCGCGGCGCGGGCCAGCCGGCGGTGAGTGCTGAACGCCGTGAAGAACGCCTTGATGCCGTTTCGCCACACCCGACGGGGATCCTCGGGTAGCCGCTGTACCGCGCCGTCGAATTCCGAATCGGCGCGCGCGATCACCGGCTCCAGCAGCGACAGCAGCACCGCTTCCTTGGACTTGAAATAGAAGTAGAACGTCGGCCGCGACAGGCCCGCGCCCTTGGCCAGGTCGTCGACCGAGATGTCGGCGAACGATCGCTCTTCCAACAAGCGTTCGGCGGTCGCGATGATGGCCTGCTCGCGGTCGTCGCCCGAGGGGCGGATGGCACGGCGACCCCGCAGGGCGCGAGTCTGGCCAGCGGTAGTCACGGCCGCTACTTTACACGGTGTCGAAAGTTTCGACACACTGTTGACTATGTCGACATGCCGTTGATAGCGTGACCCTATGACTGAGCACCTTGACGTGATCATCGTGGGCGCCGGCATCTCGGGCATCAGCGCGGCATGGCATCTGCAGGAGCGCTGCCCGACCAAGAGCTACGCGATCCTCGAACGCCGCGACGACCTGGGCGGCACCTGGGACCTGTTCAAATACCCGGGCATCCGGTCGGACTCCGACATGTTCACTCTCGGGTTCCGGTTCAAGCCCTGGCTGTCGGCGAAGTCGATCGCCGATGGCCCCGACATCAAGGCCTACATCAAGGAAGCCGCTGTCGAGAACAAGATCGACCGGCACATCCGCTACCGGCAGCGCGTCCTGGCCGCCGACTGGTCCGACGCCGACAACCGCTGGATGCTGACCGTCGAGTCCGACGGCCAGCAGCGCGAACTGACCTGCTCGTTCCTGTTCGCGTGCACCGGCTACTACAACTACGACGAGGGATACTCGCCCACCTTCCCCGGCGCCGAGGACTTCGAGGGCCGGATCGTCCACCCGCAGCACTGGCCGGAGGACCTTGACTACACGGGCAAGAAGATCGTCGTCATCGGTTCCGGCGCCACCGCGATCACCCTGATCCCCGCGCTGGTGAACTCGGGTTCGGGTCACGTCACGATGCTGCAGCGCTCGCCGACCTACATCGGCTCGCTGCCGGGGGTCGACCCGTTCGCCGAACGCGCCAACCGGCTGCTGCCGGACCACCTGGCGCACATCGCGAATCGTTGGAAAGCCATCGCGTTCAGCACCTTCCAGTACCAGCTGTCGCGGAAGGCCCCCGCCTACATGCGCAAGACGTTGATGACGATGGCCAAGCGTCGCCTGCCCGAGGGCTACGACGTCGAAAAGCACTTCGGGCCGCGGTACAACGTCTGGGACCAGCGGCTGTGTCTGGCGCCCGACGGTGATTTCTTCCGCACCATCCGGCACGGCAAGGCGGACGTGGTCACCGACACCATCGACAGGTTCACCAAGACCGGCATCAAACTCACCTCGGGTGAGGAGTTGCAGGCCGACATCATCATCACCGCAACGGGCTTGAACATGCAGCTGCTCGGCGGTGTGAAGCCCACCAGGAACGGTGAGCCGATCGAGCTGACGTCGTTGATGACCTACAAGGGCCTGATGTTCTCCGGCGTGCCGAATTTCGCGATTACTTTCGGCTACACCAACGCGTCGTGGACGCTGAAGGCCGACCTAGTCTCCGAATTCGTCTGCCGGTTGCTGAACTACATGGACGCCAACGGGTTTGACTTCGTCGAACCGCAGCACCCCGGCGATGACGTCGACGAACTGCCGTTCATGGACTTCAGCCCCGGCTATTTCCAGCGGGCGATGGACATGCTGCCCAAGTCGGGGTCGCGTGCGCCCTGGCGGCTCAAGCAGAACTACTTCTTCGACATGCGCACGATCCGTCGCGGCAAGGTTGCCGACGAGGGCCTGCGATTCGCGAAGAAGCGTGCGCCGGTTGCGGTTTAGGGTTTGACGACGACGATTCCGTCGTCGTCGCTGTAGGCGATCTCTCCGGGTACGAAGGTCACGCCCCCGAGCGTGATCTCGACATCGCGCTCACCGGCACCGGTCTTGGTGCTCTTGCGTGGATTGGTGCCCAGCGCCTTGATGCCGATGTCGAGGCCGCGCAGCGCGGCGGCGTCACGCACCGCACCGTTGACGACGAGACCGGCCCAGCCGTTGGAGCGGGCCAGCTCGGCGATGACGTCTCCGACCAGTGCCGAGTGCAGGGAGCCGCCGCCGTCGATGATCAGTACCCCGCCCGCACTCGGCTGGGAGAGCACCGATTTCAGCAATGCGTTGTCTTCGAAACACCGGACCGTGCTGATGGGTCCGGCGAACTCCGACCGGCCACCGAACTGGCGGAATTGGACGTCGCAGCTTCTTACGTCGGGGCCGATGTCGTCAACGAGGTCGGCGGTGGGCTGGAAGGACACGGTCACGTCTGACACCGTAGCGGCTCGGTGGCCGGTCAGCGGCGCCGGAGCTGCCGGATCAAGAGGATCGCCAGCAGGCTGACCACCAGAGCCACGAGCAACGGCAACCGGGATTGGGCCAGAACATCCATCGGAGCGTCGGGCGATACCGGGTTGTTGGCGGTGTCGACAGAGGATTTCGCTTGTGCGGCTGCGTCTTTGGCGGCTGCGGTGAGATCGCCGTTGCTTTCGATTCGCTGTTGCGCTTCGAGGGTTGGTGCGGGGGCCTTTGCCGGAGGCTCGGCGCTCTTGGCGGGCGCTTTCTTCGCCGGTGCTTTCTTGGCCGGTGCTTTTTTGGCGGGCGCCTTTTTCGCGGGGGCTTTCTTGGCGGGTGCTTTCGCGGCCTTCTTGGCCGCCTTGGCCGGGGGCTTCTTTTCCGGCGGCGGGGTGAAGCCGCCGTCGGGCTCGCTATTGGGTTGGTCCTGCGGGTCTGCCATGCGGCCGCTCCTCAAGCAATGTTCGGTGATCCTCTAGTCCAGGCGGGTTCTTCGAACCCATCATGCCAGCACGTACGCGGGCGCCTTTGCCGCCGGTCACGGCCGGCGGCGAACCGCCCACAGGGCGCCTCCGGCGACGAGCGCCACCGCGACCACGATGAACGGCCAGACGGGGACGCCCGCGTCCCGGCCCCCGGCCGGGCCACCCGCGGCCGGGGGTCCCGGCGCGCCCGTACCGGGGACCGTCAGCCGAAACGACCAGGATCCGGAGACCACGTGGCCATCCGCGGACGTGACCCGGTAGTTCACCGTGTACGTCCCGGCCGGGCCGAGCGGCCGCACGCCGATGCCGACGACGGCGCCGCGGACCGTCGGATCGCCGGCCGACCACACGTTGCCGTCGGGCCCGACGATGGTCATGGCCACGAACGTGGTCTGCAGCTGCTCGTTGAACGTGGCGCTCACGCGCTCGGGACCCGTCGCGAGCACCGCGTTGTCGGCCGGATCGGTGGCCACCCGCGCGGCGTGCGCCGAGGCCACCTGCGCGGTCATCGTCGCGATCACCCACAGGGCCCCGACGCATGCGGCAATCGCCACCCGCCTCATGCCCGGCGGCGGATCAGCGCAAGGCAGATTCCCAGCGCGCCCACGACCAGGGCCGCGCCACCCAACACCCGGGCGGTGTTGTCCGCGGGTCTTGGCGGCGGCGCGGCGGACGGCTGGTCGGCCGGCGTGGCAGCAGGCGGATGGTGGTCGGGGGACGCCACCGGTCCGGTGGCAAGCGTCAGCGCGGGCGCCGGGTGCTCCGGCTCACCGCCGCCCGGTTGCGGTGGCTGGTCCCACCTGACGACGGTGCCGTCGGAATAGGTCTGCGTGGCGGGGAAACTGACGGTGTCGGTGTCGGGCAGCTTCATCGAGACGCGGAACAGCGCGAACTGATCAACCCCGATGCCGCCGCCTGGCACGGCCGTCCACGTCACCGAGCGCACGGCGCCCGATGCCGCATCGCGATCCAGCTTGGCCGTCCATCCCGGGGCGCTTTCGGTGCTGGCTGCGGCCACGTCGGGCAGTGCGACGCTCAGCGCGGTGGTCAGCGCGCCCGCGTTCGATTCGTTGGGCACCTGGAAGGTGACGATCGCCATGGCGCCGCGCACCGCATTGTCGCTGCTGGCGTGGACGTGGGCCCACGCCGCCGGAAGCTGTGCGGCCGATGCGGCGTAGAGGGCGAGGGCGGCGACGACCGCGACGGGAAGGCGGGTCGGCCGCGCCCGGATCGACATGCCAAACCGCCGCATTCGGCTGATCAGCTCAACCCGAGCCGGGCCATCAAGTCCGCCTCGATCCCGTCGAGCTGCGCCGAGATCGCCGCGTGGGCCGCCCGCCGGCGCGTGGCCGGCATGTTCTCCGCGGCGGTGACAGCCGCCGACAGGTCGGTGAGCCGCTCGGTGATGGCGGACACGAACTGTCGCGTTTCGGGGTCCTTGGGCTTCTTGTCCTGCACCGTCCGCAGGGATTTCTCCGCCCCGGCGATCCTGGCGGACAGCTGCGCGCCGTGGCCGGAGAACCGCCCGATCTGCGCCAGGGGGATCCCGAGTTGATCCGCGCGACGCTGATCGATCAGGGCGCGCGCCGAGACGGCGGCCCGGTAGATGACTGGCGCGAGGATGGGGGCAAGCAGGCGGGACACCGTCAGTGCCCGACGGATCCGTGTCGGCGACAAGATCTTCCCTTCGCGCGCCGCTTTGAGTTGGGCCTCGGCGACTTTCAGCGCGTTGCGGTCGCTGTCCCGCTGCGCCTTGATCTGCGCCCTGAGGGCTCGGGCCTCCGCCCGGTGGGCGGCCTTGTACCGGCGGGTCTCGTTCTTGGCGGCGAGCTTGGCCTCCAGCTTGGCGCGAGCCTTGATCGCACGGGCTTCGGCGCGACGCGTCGCGCGACTCTTTCGCTTGCGGAACAAGCCCATACCCTCACCGCCTCCCCGGTCTCTCGTGGTCTCTCGCTCTCGGGCGTGCGCTATCCCGTGAGCCAACCCTAATCGGGGTGGGCGGGCACGAGCCCTCCAGGTAGGGCCGGGCAGCCCGGTGTGTGCTCGGCGGTCCGCTAAGCGTCCAGGTGCTCGGCGCGACGCAGCTCGTTGACCCGCTGCATGACCTCGTGTTGGGCCTCGGGGGACAACTCGGATGCGCGCAGGGCGATGCGGCGCACCCCGTCGTCGCGCATCGTGGCGAGGATGGACAGCTCCTTGTCGAGCTTCTCGTAGTACTCGTCGTCGGTGAAGTACGCCGGCTTGATGCGGAAGAAGTTGGCCAACGCGGCCATGGTCGCCGCCGAGGGGTTGGTGCGGTTCCCCGAACGCAACTGCGACAGGTAGGGAGCCGACATCGTGATGCCCTCCGCCTTGAGCGCCGCGATCACTTCAGCCGAGGTGTGCGGCCCCCGCCCCGGTGGATACACCGTGTCGAACAGGCGGTTCAGGCGAGCAGCGAACGTCGTGCTCATTGGATATGACCTCCACGGGGCTGTAGAAGTGAACTATTACCTAGGTGTATTTGCTGATCATGGTAGCGGGGGTTTGTGTCCCGAAACAGGTGCAAACCCCCCCGGATTCGGCGTAGGCGTAGCGGGTGCTTGCCCATACCGCACTTGACGAGCGTCTAACTGATTCGCTGGGGTGTCCACTAAATCCACGAAACTCACAGGTTATCCGCAGAATTCGGCATCCGGACGAAGGTGGCGGGCCGGAGAGCGCGGGGCTGGCCACGTGTAGAATAGCCGCGTGCTGGGCGGTCGCACCGCAACCGGGCAGCAATTTATGCTTGCTTAACGCCTTATTTGCTGTCGATGCCAGCTGGGGGCGGAAATCGCCCTTCGCGAACGCGCCGGATATGTGAATCCGGGTTCGGAAGCCGGCCGCGACGGCCGCATCGGAGGCGCCGTCGCGCCGGCCCTAAAGCGAAAGCGAATGGCGCACGGCGGCGGCCCGTAAAGGGCTCTCCGGACGGTTGAGCAGCGTCGTGCACTCCGAATCCGACGGGTGCGCATATGCCGGCGATTACTGCCGAAAAAGACTTTGATTCTCTAATTCACGCCGAAGTAAATGGCTATGCCGCAAGAAGCATCGCCAGGATGGCGGTATCGGGATGGCTGATGGGGTCGACGCCGACGCGGCTGACCATTGACGTGATCGTGCCGTCGGCCTCCGCTTCCACCCACGCCGCTCGATGCTCGAGCCCCAGGTAGGGCAATCCGGGGAGCAGGACGCATCCCGACGCCGCGCCGTTGCACTCCGGCAAGGAAGGCGTGGTCTCTGAGGGCGGGTGCAACATCATCAGCGCGGGGGGCTGATGATCGGCGAAATAGCCTGGCTGGATTGCGGATTCGCCGAAGACCGTACCCTCGGCGAGCACTAGGCCGACCGTGCCCGGCTCGGGCTCGTCGGGGAGCTCCTCACGGGCGCCGAACACCGTTGTAGTGGACAGCAATCCGGGCAGCGACGCGACGCGGACCGCGACCATCAGCAATTGGGCCCACTCCTTGGTCGAATCAGGCCAACGCCCGGAAATCACGAACCCTTTCAGGGCACCACGAGCATGGAAAGGGGAAACCCCTATCGGGCGGTCAGACCCAGTCTCCATTTCGACCTCCGCGCGACGCCTCCGTCCGATTAACCACACTGGTAGCTCGAATAATCAAGCATGCCTGCGGGTTCGGTGCCGTGCAACCCGACACGGCCAAAGGCGGACACCTTCTCGGAGTGCCCAATTCGCGACCGCGCAAACGACAGGGGCGCCGCGCAGCCGCGCGACGCCCCTGCCGATTGAGATCCGGCTCAGCCGAAGATCAGTCCGTTGGTCTTCGACGTGGCGGCCGCGTACCGCTTCTGCACGTCGGCCCAGTTGACGACGTTCCAGAACGCCTTGACGTAGTCCGCCTTGACGTTCTTGTACTGCAGGTAGAAGGCGTGCTCCCACATGTCGACCTGCAGCAGAGGAATGATGCCGAGCGGGACGTTGGCCTGCTGGTCGTAGAGCTGGAAAGTGAGCAGCCTGTCCCCGAGGGTGTCATAGCCCAGCACCGCCCAGCCCGAGCCCTGAAGTCCGTTGGCGGCGGCGCTGAATTGGGCGCGGAATTTGTCGAACGATCCGAACGCGTCGTCGATCGCCGCGGCCAGCTCGCCGGTCGGCTTGTCGCCGCCGTCCGGCGACAGGTTCTTCCACCAGATCGAGTGGTTGACGTGGCCGCCGAGGTGGAAAGCCAAGTTCTTTTCGTTCAGGAAGATCGCGGCGTGGTCGTCGTTGGCGCGTGCCTCTTCCAGCTTGGCGATGGCGTCGTTCACGCCTTTGACGTACGTGGCGTGGTGCTTAGTGTGATGGATTTCGTTGATCTGACCAGAGATGTGGGGTTCCAACGCTGCGTAGTCCCAGTCCAAATCGGGCAGGGTGTATTCAGCCACGGCGTTCCTTTCTTCGATTGTCTTCTAACGCTCATACGCGGGTCTGCCAAGCGGCAGCCAGCCGTAGATAACCCTGCTCCATGACTGCGCGGACCGCAAGAATGACCGCGATGAGCCGGAAGGCGAGTACCCGTTCAGCGTCGATTCAAGACAGAACGATGAGAAGCAGAACCGCCAGCAACGCCAGCGCGATGAGCCCCGCGCGCAAAGCGGCAACGCTATAACTGTGATTCCACGCGGGTGAGCCCGAGTACGACTTCGACGGGGCCGGAGAACCCGGACCGAACGAATGCGTGGCCATCAGTCGCCTTTCACCCGTTCCTCGCCTCGCGGTAGTGAGGTGAGTCACAACATTTTTGCGCGAACGCGATCATAGCGCTTCCGGGCGGGCTTGGAAAATAATGCTCTGAGCTGGGCGTTGCCGCCTGCCCTCGCCGGGGCCCAGCCGAGGGCTTGGCCAGGGCGCAGTGCGGGGTTGCTGAGGATGCTTAGTGAGGCAATCCATTTCGCTCAACACCGTTCTTGGGCTGTCTATGGCATGCATCGGCTCCGCGGTGTTATCCACATGTGGAACCGCGGCCAGCCGGTAAAGCTGTAGTAACGCTTCCCCTACCCAATAACCACATGTGGATAAACCTGTGGAAACTGTGGATAGTTGGGCTGGCTGAATAGATAGCCGACGGCGGGACTCCAGCCATTCCTGAGCGTCGTGCGGCACCCCATAGCTCGCCGCACGCGAAGCCGATCGTCGCGAGGCTACGCTGGTCCGGTGATCCAGGTGTGCTCCCAGTGCGGCACTCGGTGGAACGTGCGCGAACGGCAGCGCGAATGGTGTCCACGTTGCCGGGGAGCCTTGATGGCGCCCCTAGCGGAGACCCCGGCGCCCGACCCGCGGTGGGGCGTGCACACCGCGTCGCCTGCGAGCCGACCGTCCGCGGCCAGGGGCTGGCAGCGCACCCCACCCAGGCTGCCCCCGGGCTTTCGCTGGATCGCGGTGCGTCCCGGCGCCGCGCCGCCTCCCCGGCGTGGTCGACGTCCCCTCGGCCCGACGCCGCGCTATGCGGTGATGCCGCGGTGGGGTCTGGCCGATCGCGTGCAACCGACGGCCGCGCAGGCCGGTGGTCCCACCCGACCCGGGCCATCGGCGGCGAAGATTCGTACCACGCTGTTCGTGAGCGTCCTCGTGCTAGGCGTCGCCGCCCTGATCTACGTCGTGCGCTACGTGCTGCTGATCATCAACCGGAACACTTTGCTGAACTCCTGGGTGGCGGCCGGCGCGGACTGGCTCGGCGTGCTGGCCAGCGTGGCCGCGATCGCGGCGGTGCTCGCATCGGGGGCGCTGTTCATCCTGTGGCTGATCGCCCGGCGCGCGGCCGTATTCGCGCATCATGGCCTGCCGGAGCCGCGGTCCACCCGAGCGTTGTGGGCCGGATGCGTGGTGCCGCTGGCCAACCTGCTGTGGGCGCCGGTGTACGTCATCGAGCTGGCGATCCTCGAGGAGCACTACGCCCGCATCCGCCGCCAGATCGTCGAGTGGTGGATCGCGTGGGTCGCCAGCTACCTGGTCTCCGTCTTCGCCATGGCGACCAGCTTCTCCACGGACGCCCAAGGTATCGCGAACAACACCATCACGATGGTTTTCGCCTACTTGCTCGCGGCCCTGACGCTGGCCGCGGCGGCCCGCGTCTTCGAGGGATTCGAGCGCAAACCGGTCGAACGGCCGGCGCACCGCTGGGTTGTGGTCGCCGAAGATCGGCCGCCGACGCCGGGTCCGGTTGAGCTCGAGGGGCAGCACGCGGCAGCATTACGCGTATGACGTGGGCCGAGGAGGTGCTCGCCGGGCATCCCTTTGTGGTGGCCCATCGCGGCGCATCGGCGGCGCGGCCCGAACACACATTGGCCGCTTACGATCTCGCCCTCAAAGAGGGGGCCGACGGCGTGGAATGCGACGTGCGGCTGACCCGGGACGGCCACCTGGTGTGCGTGCATGACCGCCGGTTGGACCGCACGTCGACCGGGGCCGGTCTGGTCAGCACCATGACCCTCGCTGAGTTGCGCGAGCTCGAGTACGGGGCGTGGCACGACAGCTGGCGCGAAGACGGCACGCACGGCGACACCAGCTTGTTGACGCTGGATGCCCTGGTATCGCTAGTCCTGGATTGGCATCGGCCGGTGAAGCTGTTCATCGAGACCAAGCATCCGGTGCGGTACGGCTCGCTGGTGGAGACCAAGCTGCTCGCGTCGCTGCACCGGTTCGGCATCGCGGCGCCAGCCTCCGCCGACCGGTCGCGCGCGGTGGTGATGTCGTTCTCGGCGGCGGCGGTCTGGCGGGTCCGGCGCGCCGCGCCGCTACTGCCGACCGTGCTGCTCGGCAAGACCGCGCGCTACCTGACCAGCGGCGCGGCCACCGCCGTCGGCGCCACCGCTGTCGGGCCGTCGCTGTCGACGTTGAAGGAATATCCCCAACTCGCCGATCGCGCGATCGCCCAGGGCCGCGCCGTGTACTGCTGGAACGTCGACGAGTACGAGGACCTCGACTTCTGCCGGGACGTCGGGGTGGCCTGGCTCGCCACCCACCACCCGGGCCGCACCAAGGCCTACTTGCAGAACGGTCGGGCGGGCGCGGGCGGCGGTTAGTCCGGCGGAGCCGTGGGGACGGGCGCGTCGGCGGCCAGTGCCTCGAACAGCCGGCTCGCCTCGTCGTGGTTCCACACCACCACCGATCCGGCGTCGCCACTGGTGAACTCGCCGATGGGGACGGTCAGAGTCGCGGGGGGGCCGCGCAGCCCCCAGCCGAGGCGGGCCAGGTCCCACACGTGGTCGCCGCGGTCAACGGTCAGGGCGTCCGCCAGCGCGCGCGGCACCGAGTACCAGCGCCACGGATTGAGCCACACCGCGGGGCGGCCGGCGGCCTGCAGCAGCGCCGCCACGAACTGCCGCTGATTGACCATCCGGTCCAGGTCCGCCCGGGGAGTGGCGCGCGTCCGGACGTATCCAAGCGCGTTGCGGCCGTTGAGTTTCTGGCAACCGGCGGGCAGGTCGATGCCGGCCAACGGATCGTCGATCGGCATCGTCGGGCATACCGTCACCCCGCCCAGCGCGTCGACCACGCCGGCGAATCCGCCGAATCCGATTTCGGCGTAGTGGTCGAGGCGCAACCCGGTGGCCTGCTCCACCGTCTGCGCCAGCAGCGATGCCCCGCCGATCGAGAAGGCGGCGTTGATCTTGTCCTTGTCGTGGCCGGGGATGGGAACGTAGGAGTCGCGCGGTATCGACACCAACGTCACTCGCCCGCCGGACCACAACTCGGGCAGGTGCACCAGCAGGATGGTGTCGGTGCGACTGCTGCCGATGTCACCGCCGGTGGCCAGCTCCTCCTGCTGTTCGGGGCTGAGTCCCTGGCGGCTGTCCGAACCCACCAGCAACCAGTTCGTGCCGCGGTGATAGCCAGGGCGTCCGGGGTAGTCGGTCAGGATCTCGTCGCGGTGCAGCCGGCTGTCGAACCAGATCGCCCCGCACACGACGGCGATGCCGGCCAGCATCGAACCGATCACCAGGGTCGAAGCCAGCGCCCGGAGCCACCGGCGCCAGCCGCGCCGGCGCCGGGGCCGCGGTGCGGTGGGCCGCGGCGGGGGTCCCGCCGGTGGACGCGCGGTCGATGCGGGCGGGGCAGCGGCGGGCAGTGGTGGCGGCGCCGAACGCCGCAGCGGCGTGGTCCGTTCTGCCGGCGCCGGCGGGGGGAGCACGCGCCGGATGACTTGTGACGGCTCGGTGCGCGGTTCGGGCGGCTTCCGCCCGGGCGGCCCCGGTGGGCCGAGCGGGCGCGCCCGGTGCGGAGGTCGATCGCCGTTCACCCGGTTAACGTACCGGCAGCTGCGCCCGAGGTTCGACTACGAGCGGGCGCGCAGACCGTTGATGAAAGGGCACCCCATCAACACCCGGATGGCCTGGCTCAACCCGGTCATGTCGTCCACCGGCTTGTGGAACGGCAGCCGGACGTCGTGGTCGCGGTCCGGGCCTTCGACGCGGAACCGCACACCGTAGCGATCGAGTCCGAGAGGACGCACCTGTCCGCGGCGCAAGGGCGCGGGCAACCGCGACACCAGCCGCGCAACCACATCGCTGTGGGCCGTGTCCAGATGCCACAGCAGGTTCGACTCGACCTCGCAGAACGGATCGGGCCGGGCGGCGAGAAGATCGTCGACGCTGACGGGCTCTGCGCCGGTGGCGTCGGTGACGACGACCGACGCAACCTCCAGGCGGACCAGCGTGTACCGCGGCTCCTGCCCGTCCGACGGCGCGCACCGCGGCGTATCGACCTGGAGCAGCGCGGGGTGCGGCCACTCGGCGGCGATCCGGTCGACCGTCTCGGCGACCTCGGCGGAGTCGAATTTTTGCACGCGTCCCCGCACCCACACCAGCGAGCGCACCGGCTCCCGTAGCGGCAGCGGGGCGTAGTCGGTCAGCTCCAGGAGCGCCTGCGCTCCGGCGACCGCTTCGCCCGCGCTGGGAAGGGCCAGCGCGAAGGACCCGTCGGGCAGCAGGTGATGGACCGGGGTCACGACCGGATCCTGGCGCGCGGGCACGGTCTCCAGCGCCAGCAGGGCACCGCCGGCGCGGACACACGCGCTGCGGATTCGTTCGGCAGTCGTCGGGGCGGGGCAGGCGGGCAGCGGTAACACCATTCTCCTTAAATTAGGTAAGGCTAAGTTAACTTAGAGGGCGGGCCGCCGCAAGAGGCCGTATGGCGGCGGACGCCGCTAGGGTTGTGGCGTGGTCCGCATCGCTTATCTCGGTCCGGAAGGGACCTTCACCGAGGCGGCGCTGTTGCAGATCACGGCCGCCGGTCTGATTCCCGAACAGGGCGTGGACGAAGTCCGGCGATTGCCCATCGACAGCACCGCGGCGGCGCTGGACGCTGTCCGGGACGGCGGGGCCGAGTACGCCTGCGTTCCCGTCGAGAATTCGATCGACGGGTCTGTGACGCCCACCCTCGACAGCCTGGCCATCGGCTCGCCGCTGCAGGTGTACGCCGAGACCACCCTGGACGTCGCGTTCACCATCGTCGTCCGACCGGGCCGCACCGCCGCCGCTGTGCGCACCCTGGCGGCGTTCTCGGTGGCGGCCGCGCAGGTGCGGCACTGGGTCGCCACCCACCTGCCCGACGCCGAGCTGCGGCCCGCCTACTCCAACGCCGAGGCGGCGCGGCAGGTGGCCGAGGGCCAGGCCGACGCCGCGGTGACCTCGCCGCTGGCCGCCGCCCATTGGGGGCTCGCCGCGCTGGCCGAAGGCGTGGTCGACGAACCCAACGCCTGCACGCGCTTTCTTCTGGTCGGCCTGCCCGGGCCGCCGCCGGCTCGCACGGGCGCCGACCGCACCGCGGTGGTGCTGCGCA
This sequence comes from Mycobacterium hainanense, assembly GCF_041890355.1. NCBI lineage: Bacteria > Bacillati > Actinomycetota > Actinomycetes > Mycobacteriales > Mycobacteriaceae > Mycobacterium > Mycobacterium hainanense. The sequence goes on from NZ_CP169059.1 coordinate 242,150, forward strand.
TCGACAACGCTCCGGGTGCGCTGCTGGGCGCGCTGACCGAATTCGGGATCCGCGGCATTGACCTGACCCGGATCGAATCCCGGCCGACCCGGACGGCGCTGGGCACCTACATGTTCTTCGCCGACTGTGTGGGCCACATCGACGATGACGCCGTCGCCGAGGCACTCAAAGCGCTGCACCGCCGTTGTGACGACGTGCGATACCTGGGATCTTGGCCGACCGGCTCGCCCGCCGGGGTGCTGCCCCCGCCGGCCGACGAGGCGGCGCGCTGGCTGGCGCGGCTACGCGAAGGAAAACCCGAAACCGCGGCCGAAGGAATGGAGCCATGACCGGGCGGCTGGTGCTCCTGCGACACGGCCAGTCCTACAGCAACGTCGAACGCAGGCTGGACACCCGGCCGCCCGGGGCGGAGCTGACGCCGCTGGGCCGCGACCAGGCCCGCGCCTTCGCCCGTGGTACGAGCCGGCCGGCGCTGCTGGCCCACTCGGTCGCGATCCGCGCGTCGCAGACCGCAGGGGTCATCGGCGGCGAACTCGAGATGGCGCCCATCGAGGTTCCCGGCATTCACGAGGTGCAGGTCGGTGGCCTGGAAAACCGCAGCGACGACGATGCGGTCGCGGAATTCAACGCGATCTACGAGCGGTGGCATCACGGCGATCTGGACATCCCGCTGCCCGGCGGGGAAACCGGCAACGACGTGTTGGACCGTTACGTGCCGGTGCTCACCGAGCTGCGCCTGCGCTACCTCGACGACCGCGACTGGACCGGCGACATCGTCGTCGTGAGCCATGGCGCGGCCATCCGGCTGGCCGCCGCCGTGCTGGCCGGTGTGGACGCCGGCTTCGCGTTGGACCACCACCTCGACAACGCCGAATCGGTGGTGCTGGCGCCCATCACCGACGGACGGTGGAGCTGCGTGCGGTGGGGAACCCTGACGCCGCCGTTCTACCCAGAAGCCGACGCGACGCCCGTCGCCGACGCGGTGCACTCGAGCACCGACCCGATGGGTTGACGGTCGGTCAGACGGCGACCGCGATGGCTTCCGAGCAGCCGCAGCCGACGGCGTCGCAGTCGACGACGAAGGCGTGCGGCAACAGCTCGGGGCTGAAGCAATCGGGCTCCGTGCACTCCGAGCGGCGCAGGGAATGGCGAATGATGGTGCCGTGACAGTGATCCAAGCCTGCCCGGCAGTCGCGGCAGTCAGCACTCATAACCCGTTCATAGCACCGGCGACGGACAAATCCGGGATGCCGCGCCCATAGAACCGGCTGACGTCAGGCCCAGCCCAGTTCTTCCAGCCGCGTGTCGTCGATGCCGAAGTGGTGGGCGATCTCGTGGATCACCGTGATCGCGACCTCCTGGACGACGTCGTCGTCGGACTCGCAGACGTCCAGCAGCGCCTCTCGGTAAATGGTGATGGCGTCGGGCAGGGATCCGGCGTAGTCAGAGTCACGCTCGGTCAACGCCACTCCTTCGTAGAGACCGAGGAGTTCGTCGTCGTCGGGGTGGCGATCTTCGACCAGCACGACGACGTTGTCCATCGCCGCCGCCAGCTCGGGTGGGATCAGGTCGAGCGCGTCGGAAACCAGTTCCTCGAACCGCTGCGGATCCATCCGCACGGGCACTCGGCTACCCCCCGGCGGGCGGCGCGGCGGGCGGGGCCTCCGGCGGAGGGTTGGCAGGCGGAGGCGGCGCCCCACCGTCCGCGGGCGGCGGGGCCTGCGGTGGCGCTCCGGCATCCGCGGGCGGTGGCGCCTGAGGAGCCGGCGAGTTGGTCTCGGGCGCCTGGGGCGTCACGACCGGCTGCTGACCCGGGAGATGCTGGTTGTTCGGCGGGATCTCGGGGGTGGGGCTGGCCTGGCTCTGCGGGGCCTGCGCCGGTACCTGAAGCGGAATCGGCGGGAGGGTGAGCCGCTCTTCGGGAATGTCGGGGGGCGGCACCGGCGCCTGGCCATTGATCAGGAGCTGCCCCTTGGCGCTGTTGACGAGGGTGGCCCAGCCGCCGTTGCCCAGTGTCGCACCGATGCTGCAGGCGACCTCCCGGCTGCCGGCCGTCCAGCTGGCCAGCGGCACGGTCGGGTAGATCAGCGTCAGGGTGGTGGTGCGCAACTTGACCGGCGCCAGATAGGCGTCCGTCATCTTGGTGCACAGGTCCTTGATGTAGCCGTCCTGGTCGGACTCGGCCGGCAGCGCGCCGGGGAACTTCTCGGCCAGGTTGACGGTGCCGGTCACCTCCATCGCGTGCGGTGCGGCGCACTCGACCGGAGCGTCGATCGGCTGGTTGGTGGTCGAGTCGATGCCCAGGCAGGTGCCGGCCGGCCAGACCTTGGACTGGTCGACTTCGGCCACCTTGCCCTTGAAGGCCTGTTGTTGATTGTTGGTGCCGGGCAGTTGCAGGCCGCACAGCATGCGGCGCTCGCCGGACTGGCGCCAGGCCCGGTCACCGGGCCAGAGCAGGCTGACGACGAACCTGCTGTTGGGATCGAACTTGGGTCCCAGGTAGTTCCGCGCGGCGGACTCGCACTGCTCCTGGGTGATCTGCTGGATGCGAGCCGGAGACGGCGGAGCGGCGTTGGGGCCGTACTCGGAGCCGGGGAAGGTGCGCATGTCGAGGGACTCGGCGACTTCGAATTTGTGGTCATCGGCGCAGCTGACGATCTTGGCCGACTCTGGGGTGGTGTCCGGCCACATCAGGCAGTCGCCGCTCGCGGCCTTGTTGAAGGCAGCGTCGCTTTTGGTCCCGGTGGTGGGTACGGGATTGCCGTCCAGGTAGCCGGACAACCGGCCGGGACCGGTGCCGCCGACCGGCAGCGCAGTGACCACCCCGGCGATCAACAAGCCGCCCAGTGCGGTCAATAGCAGGGCGCGCCGGGTGGCCTGCGCCTGCAGGCTGCGCGGCCACCGAAACCCCGCCGGGAGCCGTTGCGGCGTGGCGGCGGGGGCGTCGGCCTCCTGGGCTTCCGGAAGGTCCGTCTCGGGCGCTTGCGACATCGGCTCCATTCTGACAGCAGCGCCTGTGAGGTGTGACAATTGTTACTGATGTGAGTCCTGGGATGACGATAGGTGGGATGCTCTGCCCGCCGGTCGGAGTCGAAAAAGTAGTGTCAGGGCCGTGATCGACCTGAAGTTGCTCCGGGAAGACCCTGACGCAGTGCGCCGCTCCCAACTCGACCGCGGCGAGGATCCAGCGCTGGTCGACGCGTTGCTGGCGGCCGACGCCGCCCGCCGCGCGGCCATTTCGTCCGCCGACGCGCTGCGCGCGGAGCAGAAGTCCGCCAGCAAGAGCGTGGGCGCCGCGTCCCCCGAGGAGCGGCCGGCCAGGCTGGCGCGCGCCAAGGAAATGGCCGAGCAGGTGAAGGCCGCCGAGGCCGAGCAGGCCGAGGCGGAGGCGGCGTTCACCGCGGCGCACATGGCGATCTCCAACGTCGTCATCGAGGGCGTGCCCGCCGGCGGGGAAGACGACTACCGCGTCCTGGACGTAGTGGGCGAACCCACTGCGCTGGAGAACCCCAAGGACCACCTTGAGCTGGGCGAGTCGCTGGGCCTCATCGACATGCAGCGCGGCGCGAAGGTGTCCGGCTCGCGCTTCTACTTTCTGACCGGCCGCGGCGCGCTGCTGCAGCTGGGGCTGCTGCAGATGGCGCTCGGCCTGGCCGTCGAGAACGGTTTCATCCCGATGATCCCGCCGGTGTTGGTGCGCCCCGAGGTGATGGCCGGCACCGGATTCCTCGGCGCTCACGCCGACGAGATCTATCGGGTCGAGGCCGACGATCTGTACCTGGTCGGCACTTCCGAGGTGCCCCTGGCGGGTTACCACGCCGACGAGATCCTGGACCTGTCCGGCGGGCCGCTGCGATACGCGGGCTGGTCGTCGTGCTTCCGCCGCGAGGCCGGCAGCTACGGCAAGGACACCCGCGGCATCATCCGGGTGCACCAGTTCGACAAGGTCGAGGGGTTCGTCTACTGCACGCCGGCCGATGCGGAGGCCGAACACGAGCGACTGCTGGGCTGGCAGCGCGAGATGCTGGCCCGCATCGAGGTGCCCTACCGCGTGATCGACGTCGCCGCAGGCGATCTCGGGTCCTCGGCCGCCCGCAAATTCGACTGCGAGGCGTGGGTTCCGACGCAGGGCGCCTACCGCGAGCTGACGTCGACATCGAACTGCACCACGTTTCAGGCGCGTCGGCTTTCCACGCGCTACCGCGACGACAATGGCAAGCCACAGACCGCCGCGACCCTCAACGGCACGCTGGGCACCACCCGGTGGCTGGTGGCGATCCTGGAAAACCACCAGCAGGCCGACGGCAGCGTGCGGGTGCCCGCCGCGCTGGTGCCGTTTGTCGGCACCGAGCTGCTCGAGCCCATTGGCTAGGGGCGATCGCGAGCGCGGCGTGGCCGGGCGCTGCGGGTCGCCCCCATTTGGCTAGGGGCGATCGCGAGCGCGGCGTGGCCGGGCGCTGCGGGTCGCCCCCATCGGCTAGGGCGCCTTCGCGATCGCCCGGCCCGGCGTGTGCCCGAAGGCCCGCCGGTAGGTGTCGATGAAGGCACTCGCTGTGGCCCAACCACATTCGGACGCCACCGATGTGACGTCGCGGCGCTGCGCGAGCAGCACCAGGGCGCGTTGCAACCGGAGCTGGGTGCGCCATTGCGGAAAGGTCATTGCCAGCTCGTCGCTGAACAGGCGGCTCAGGGTGCGCTGGGCGATGCCGATCCGGCGGCTGATCTGCTCCAACGTCAACGGCGCACGCAGGTCGTCGGCGATCAATGCGCACGCGTCGCGGAGCCGGTCGTCGACCGGTGTCGGAAGCCAAAGGGACTCACCGGGATTGGCCGTGCGCACCTGGTCATGCAGCACTTCCAGCATCCGATGGTGCTCGTCGGTCTCGGTTCCCTCCGCCCGTGAACACGCGATGATGAGTTCGCGCAGCAAAGGGCTGACCGCCAGCACGGCCGGCACCGCGGGACCGCGGCGGTAGCGGACCGGGTCCAGCGCCACGCCGTGAAACTGCGTGTGGCCGTGGAACGTATGTTCATGCCAGCAGCCGGCCGGAATCCAGATCGCGCGATTCGCCGGGGTGATCCAGGTGCCCGCGGGCGTGGTGACCGAGACCGCGCCCGTGGACGGGTAGACGATCTGGTGCAAGGGGTGTCGGTGCCGCTCGATTCGGGCGCCCGGCGCCAGCGCCTGCGACGAGGTCGCCACCCCGTGGTGGCTGATTTCCGACATAACACGGCAGAATATCGGAAGCGCGCGGTGCATGCCGCCGCCTAGCGTGGCCGTCATGGCGATGAATCTCTTGCACCGGCGCCGGTGCAGCTCGGCGGGCTGGGAGAAGGTAGTGGCCGATCAGTTGCTGCCGTGGGCGCTGGACGGCGTCGAATTAGGCGCCCGCACTTTGGAAATCGGCCCCGGGTACGGCGCGACGCTCCGAGCGCTCCTCGAGCGCACCGAATCGCTCACTGCCGTCGAGGTCGACGCCGCGATGGCCGACCGCCTGCAACGGCGCTACGGCAACCGGGCCCGCGTGATCCATGGCGACGGCACAGACACCGGCCTGCCGGCCGACCACTTCACGTCGGTGGTGTGTTTCACGATGCTTCATCACGTTCCCACCGCCGAGTTGCAGGACGGGCTGTTCGCCGAGGCGTTCCGCGTCCTGCAACCGGGTGGGACGTTCGCCGGCAGCGACGGCGTCCCGTCGCTGCGGTTCCGGTTGCTGCACGTGGCCGACACCTACAACCCGATCGCTCCGCAGGATCTGGGCGCGCGGCTGCTCAAGGCGGGCTTCGCCGATGTTCAGGTCGACCCGTCCGGCGGGCGGCAACGGTGGCGCACCCGCAAACCGACGTGAGCGCGACCGGCCGCTCTCAGACGGAGCCGATGCCGGCGAAGGTTGGGCTGCCCGGCTCGAGCGGCACCCGGGCGGCACGTGCGGTGACGCTGATCGTTGGGAGCGCGGGCTTTTGAGCGGCTCGGCGAACTGACCGACGCGGGCCTGGTGGTCCAGCGTTGCGAGCTCAGCGAGGGCGGCCTGTCACTGGGCGAGGCCCTCGATCCGGTGGGCGCGCCGCCGGGCGGAGGGAAGCTAGGCGTTTACCGTCTCGCGGGCCTGCTTGTGCCGGCGCTGCCGTTCCATGGTGGCGAAGTAGAAGGCAAAGGGAAAGGCGAAGCTCGTGAAAAAGCTCGACAGAAAGAACAGCCAGGGCCGCCGTAGGCCGCGCCGATAGCCGTCGATGATGGTAAACACCGGCATCAGAATGACATTGGCGATCATGTAGTCCTGGTTGCCCGAGCCGCACGCCGGGGTCGCGAACTGTCCCTTGATGAATTCGGGGTAGCTGGCGGGGCCCGAGATCAAGTTCCCCTGCCCATGCGCCGCCATCACGAAGTGAATGTTGAACCAGTAGCCCAACACGATCGACGCGATGCCCGCGGCGTAGTACACGCATTCCAGCGGCGAGAGCAATGCCCCGCCCGCCGGTTTGGCATAAACCTTGGGGTTGGAAGCGATGATCCAGGCAATGCATCCCAGCCCGAGTAGAAAGTGCACGACAATGGAGACCATCGGCGCAGTCTCACCCGGCGGCCAAAGTTTTGTCAATAGTGACAAAAGCTAGTTGCGGTACCTTACTTGCATGGTCAGGCCCGCGCAGACGGCGCGCAGCGAACGCACCCGTGAGGCGCTGCGCCAGGCCGCCATGGTGCGTTTCCTGGCCCAGGGGGTCGAGGACACCTCGGCCGAACAGATCGCGGCCGACGCTGGAGTCTCGCTACGAACCTTCTATCGACACTTCAGCTCCAAGCACGACCTGTTGTTTGCGGACTACACCGGGCTGAACTGGTTTCGTGCGGCGCTGGACGCCAGGCCCACCGACGAACCGGTCATCGATTCCGTACAGTCGGCCATCTTCGCCTTCCCCTATGACGTTGAGGCCGTGGCGAAAATCGCCGCAATGCGCGGTGGCGAGCTCGACCAGGACCGCATTCATCGCCACATCCGCGACGTCCAGGCCGACCTCGCCGACGCCATCGAGGCGCAACTGCAAAGGCGTAACTGCGCGGCGCCACGAAAGCCCGACGCGGGGCTGCGGATTACCGTGACCGCCCGTTGCATCGCGGCCGCGGTGTTCGGCGCGATGGAAGCCTGGATGGTTGGCGAGGAGCGATCCCTCGGGGAGCTGGCGCGGATGTCACATGTCGCGCTGGAATCGCTGCGGGACGGCATCTCCGGTACGTGGGTCACCACAGTTTTGTCATAATTGACAAAACTGTGGCCGCATGCCAGCCTGCTGTGCGGGAGGTCGTGACATGTCTGATTACGACGCGATAGTTATCGGTGCCGGGCACAATGGCCTGGCGGCGGCGGTGCTGCTGCAAAAGGCGGGGCTGCGCACGGTGTGCCTGGATTCCAAGCTGTACGCCGGCGGAATGGCATCCACGGTGGAGCTTTTCGACGGGTATCGGTTCGAGATCGCCGGATCGGTTCAGTTCCCCACCTCGACGGTGGTCGTCGAGGAGCTGGGCCTGGACGCCTTGCCGACGATCGACCTGGACGTGATGTCGGTGGCGGTGCGCGGCGTCGGCGACGATCCGCTGATCCAGTACAGCGACCCCATCAAGCTCTTCACCCACCTCAACGAGGTGCACGGGGCGGACGCGGTCAACGGGATGGCGGGGCTGATGGCCTGGAGCCAAGCACCCACCCGGGCTTTGGGCAGGTTCGAGGCGGGAACCGAGCCCAAGACGTTCGACGAGATGTATGCCTGCGCCACAAACGAATTCGAACGCTCGGCCATCGATGACATGCTCTTCGGCTCAGTCACCGACGTGCTGGACCGCTACCTTCCCGACCGCGAGAAACACGGCGCGCTGCGCGGCTCGATGACCGTGCTGGCCGTCAACACCCTGTATCGCGGGCCGGCCACCCCGGGCAGCGCGGCCGCGCTCGCCTTCGGCTTGGGTGTCCCCGATGGCGACACCATGCAGATGAAGAAGCTGCGGGGCGGCATCGGGGCGCTCACCTCGCATCTGGGCGAGCTCTTGGAAAGCCACGGCGGGCAAGTCCGGCTGCGGTCCAAGGTGACCGAGATCCTGGTCGCCGACGGGCGGGTGCGCGGGGTGCGCACCGAAGCCGGCGAGGAGTTGACAGCCCCGATCGTGGTCTCCGGCATCGCGCCCGACGTCACCGTCAACGACCTGATCGACCCGGCCCTGGTGCCCGCCGACATCCGCGAGCGATTTGCCCGGACCGACCATCGGGGCAGCTACCTGCAGATGCACTTCGCGCTGGAGGAGGCGCCGGAGTTCGCCGCGCCCTACGAGGCGCTCAACGATCCGGCGATGCAGGCATCCATAGGCCTGTTCTGCACGCCGGAGGAAGTTCAGCAGCAGTGGGAGGACTGCCGCCGCGGAATCGTGCCGGCGGACCCCACCGTGGTGTTGCAGATTCCGACGCAGAACGACCCGGACCTGGCGCCCGAGGGTAAGCACGCCGCCTCTGCGTTCGCGCTGTGGTTCCCGATCGAGGGCGGCGCCGACTACGGCGACGCCAAGGTCGAGATGGGCCAGCGCGTGATCGACAAGATCACCCGATTGGCGCCGAACTTCGAGCGCAGCATCATCCGGCACACCACCTTCACCCCCAAACACATGGGCGTGATGTTCGGGGCCCCGGGCGGCGATTACTGCCACGGGCTGCTGAGTTCGGATCAGATCGGGCCGAACCGGCCCGGCCCCAAAGGCTTTCGGGGCCAGCCAATCCCGATCGAAGGCCTGTACCTGGGCAGCGCCGGCTGCCATGGGGGTCCGGGCATCACCTTCACGCCCGGCTACAACGCGGCGCGCCGGGCGCTCGAAGAGCGCACGGACTAGCCGCGTGGTCAACCGCGCTGACTGAGCAGCTCGTCCAGGAGCGCGGTGAACTCCTCGGGGCGCGCCGGGGTGAAGGCGGGACTGGGCACAATGCCCGGCGCATCCAGCGTGATCAGCGTCGACTTGAACGGACGGCTCACGTCCAACGGCAGCCAGCGGCGCAAGTCGGAGCTTCCCCAGATCCGGAATCGATGCGTGAGTAGGCCCAAACCCTCGGCCTTATACCCCCGAACCGCGCTCAGTGCGATGACTTTCGACGTGCCGGAGGGAAAGTGGTAGCGGCGCAGCGTGATCGCCGCACGGTCCAGCTGAACCAGGCCGTCGTCGTAACACTGGCCATGGTTGGCGGTCATGCCCGCGAACTTCTCAGTTCGTGACCGCGCGCCGTCAGGCAGCGACCGTCGTCCAACCGCCATTGCCAGCCATGCAGGTTGCAGGTCAGCGTGTTGCCTTCCACCACACCGAATTTCGACAGGTCGGCCTTCAAGTGGGGGCAGCGGCGCTGAATCTCCCAACCGTCCAGCGTGACAGACGAAGAATTGTCATGCGTCTCGGCGAACCAGCCGTCGGCGTAGGCGATTCGCTCCTCGGTGAGGCATTTGAAGAAGGTGTACAGGTATTCGTTGTAGCCGCCGACGCGCCACGCCCTGAACCGGGTGGACAAGAAGATCGTGTTGACCCAATCCGGCTCCCGGTCGCGCAACACGGTGCGGACCAACTCCGGCGCAATGGCGAACCCGTAACGAAGCTTTTCGTCGGGAATACGTTCGCGCACAGTGCGTTTCGGGAAGTCCAGGACGACGGTCTCGGGTCCGATCACCAGTTCGACGGGATAGCCGATACCGTCGCAGATCTCGTCGCTTTGCGACATGATCGGTTCGAACAGCGCACGCAGCGGCTCCAGCAGCGGTTCGCCGGTGGCGGGAGCCCATCGCGACTTCTCGGCGGCCAGGACGGGTGCCATCCGCTCGGCGTAGTCGTCGATGTAAGCCCGCTTCCCGGTGGTGAAGATCGCCTCGACCTGGTCGTCGGGCAGCGGGTGGCTCAGCGAGTTCAGGGCGACGCCGGTGAAGTCCGCGGTCGAACCGGGGATCATCAGCAAGCCGCCGTCGTTGCCGTGGCCCCGCATCTGGTCAAGGAACACCATCTGGTCGGGGAAGATGTTGGCCGGGTCGCCGTGGTCGTCGTTGAGGTCGCGCAGCTCGGGGTCCAGGAAGCACGGCGGGCCGGCCGACGGGATGACCCACGTCGCGCCCACCTGGGCGATGTACTGGCGGGCTCGGTCCATCTGCCGCTGCCGCTTCTGGACGCCGAACGACTCCTTGGCGCGGGCCGGCATGTCGTAGACCATCGGGTACCAGATGGCGCCGGAGTACTGCAGCATGTGCACGTCGATGTGGCCGAACGACGACGTCAACACGTCGAGGTCGACGGGCCGGGCGTCGTTCATGTTGAAAGCCGTTGTCACGCCGTCGGAAACCACCAGTGCGGAGTCACCGAGCGGCCCGTCGGCCGGCGCGCGCAGCGCGATGATCATCACGTCCAGCTCGCCCTTCGGGCCGCTGACGCGGTGTTTGACCGAGCTGCTGGTCTCGAAGAACCGGTAGAAACCCAGCTCCTGCAACGCATTTCGGAGGTCGGGCACCGGGAAGTCCGGCAGCAAGACCACCGCGTCCTTGTTGACATGCTCGGCCAGGTTCTTGGCGTCGAAATGGTCCTTATGCAGGTGCGACAGGTACAGGTAGTCGCAGTCGCCCAGCCTGTCCCAGTCGAGCCGGCTGTTGTCGGGAAACGGGAACCAGGACGCGAAGTACGCGGGATTGACCCACGGGTCGCAGAGGATGCTGCCCGCTGGGGTCTCGATCAGAAATCCGGCGTGACCGACGCTGGTGACCTGCACAAACACCTTCCTGGGGGCCGCCAAAAGGACCTTCGCCGCCCGCGGCCGGCTAACGACTTTTCAGCCCCCGAGCTTAGCGCGAGCCAGCATCGTCGGCCCGCCCGCAGCCATCGGTAGGTCGATGCGAACGGAGGCGGGCTCGGCCCCACCGCAGCCGAGTCGCTTCACCGGCAAAGTCGGCCGCGCCGGCGTCCGCGATCTTGGCGAACTCGGTGCCAACGGCGCCGGGGCCGATGCGGAAGGCCACCCGCCGATCTCGTTCACCCAACACGGCGCACCGCCCTGCCGAAGGCAAACCTGCGGACCGCCTTGGGTGGCGGAACGGGGGCCGCGGCGAAGCTCACGGGATGGCCTCCTTTCGCCACTTCGAGTGACTCACAGCCAGGAGCATTAGGCTGATCAGCTGTGGAACCGGTATACGGGACTGTCATTCAGCTCGCCCGCCTGGTTTGGCGCCTTCAGGGCCTCAAGATCACGGTCGCGGGCGTCGACAACCTACCCAAAACGGGCGGTGCGGTCATCGCCATCAACCACACCGGCTACCTCGACTTCACGTTCGCGGGTCTGCCCGCCTACCAGCAAGGACTGGGCCGCAAGGTGCGGTTCATGGCCAAGCAGGAGGTCTTCGACAACAAGATCACCGGCCCGATCATGCGCAGCCTGCGCCACATCTCGGTGAACCGGCAGGATGGGGCCGCGTCCTACGAGGAGGCGGTCAGGAACCTCAAGGACGGCGAGCTGGTCGGCGTCTACCCGGAAGCCACCATCAGCCGCAGCTTCGAGGTCAAGGAATTCAAGTCGGGCGCCGCCCGGATGGCCGTCGAGGCCGGGGTGCCGATCGTTCCCGTGATCGTCTGGGGCGCGCAGCGCATCTGGACCAAGGGGCACCCCAAGAAGTTGCTGCGCCCGAAGGTGCCGATCACGGTGCTGGTCGGCGAGCCGATCGAACCGACGCTGGGCGTCGAGGAGCTCAAGGGGCTGTTGCACTCGCGGATGCAACACCTCCTGGAGCGCGCCCAGGAGATGTACGGGCCGCACCCGGCGGGTGAGTTCTGGGTGCCGCGCCGGTTGGGCGGCAGTGCCCCGTCGCTGGCCGAAGCCGCCCAGATGGACGCCGAGGAGGCCGCCGCTCGAGCTGCCCGCCGGGCCCGATCCACGGGACCCCCGGAGTAGCGATCAATGGTGGAGCCCGTCTTCCGCACGCTCGAGATTCTGGCTCGGCTGGTGGTCGTCGCCACCGACACCCAGATCTCTTACGGAGGCGAGCAACACATCCCCGACACCGGCGGCGCCGTGATCGCGATCAACCACACCAGCTATGTCGACTTTCTGCCCGCCGCGCTGGCCGTGCACCGGCGCGGCCGCCGGCTCAGGTTCATGATCAAGGCCGAAATGCAGCAGGTGAAGATCGTCAACTTCCTAATCAAGCACACCCGAACAATTCCGGTGGACCGCGGCGCCGGGGCCGGCGCCTACGCCGTAGCCGTGCAGCGGCTCCGCGAAGGCGAGCTGGTGGGGGTGTATCCGGAGGCCACCATCAGCCGCAGCTTCGAGCTCAAAGAATTCAAGACGGGCGCCGCCCGCATGGCCATCGAAGCGGACGTTCCCATCGTCCCGGTGATCGTCTGGGGAGCCCACCGGATCTGGACCAAGGACCACCCGCGCAACGTGGGCCGCGCCAAGGTGCCGATTAGAGTGCAAGCAGGCGCGCCAGTGCCGGCGGCCGACGACATCGCGCGGACCAACGCCGCGCTGCGCGAGTCGATGACCGCACTGCTGCACCACGTTCAGCAGGATTATCCGCACGAGCCGGGGGCGTACTGGACGCCGCGCCGGCTGGGCGGCGGGGCGCCGACCATGGCGGAGGCGGCCCGGATGGAGGCGGACGAGGCCGCGGCGCGGGCGGCGGGCCGTAGTGGACCGCCGTCGCGGTAGGCGAAGGAGAAGACATGCCCGAGGGGTTCTACCGGTTGTGCGAATGGGTCGTGCCGCCGATGGTCGCGATGCAGGGAACCAAGTTCACCTTCCGCGGCCTGGAAAACATCCCCGAACGGGGCGGCGCCCTGCTGGCCCAGAACCACACCAGCTACCTGGACTGGCTGCCAACGCTTCTTGCGGTACGCGAGCGCGGCCGGCGGGCGTATTTCATGATCAAGGCCGAGATGGCCGACGTGAAGGCGGTCAACTACGTGATCAACCACGCCAGGCTGATCCCGGTGGATCGCAGGACCGGCCACGACGCGCTCGAGGTGGCGGTGCAGCGGCTTCGGCAGGGTGAGCTCATTGGGATGCATCCCGAAGCCACGATCAGCCGTAGCTTCGAGCTGCGCGAATTCAAGAGCGGCGCGGCCCGGATGGCGCTGGATGCCCGGGTGCCGATCGTTCCGGTGATCGTCTGGGGTGCCCACCGGATTTGGCCCAAGGATCATCCAAAGAAGTTGTGGCGCAACAAGGTTCCGATCACCGTCGCCGCGGGTCGGCCGCTGCCGCCGCATGGCACGCCCGAACAGCTCAACGCGGCGCTGCGCCAGGCGATGAATGCGTTGCTGTATCAGGTGCAGGAGGAATACCCCCACCCGGAGGGCGAATTCTGGGTCCCGCGGCGCCTCGGCGGCACCGCGCCCAGCCAGGAAGATTCCCGGGCGATCCGTCTGTCGGAGCTGCAGGCACGGATGCAGAAGTACGGCACCGACGGCGTGACCCGACCCGGACAGGACCAGAGTGGAGTGCATTGACCAGACCGGTGAATGCGAACGCGAAACCGTCCAGATGACTGCACAGTGACCCAGCCGGCGCTCATAGCCTGTGACGTCGACGGCACCCTGTTCGACGACAACGAAACCATCACCCCGCGCACCCGCGGTGCCGTGCGCGCCGCCGTCGATGCGGGCGCGACGTTCGTGGTGGCGACCGGCCGCCCGCCGCGGTGGATACGCCCCGTCGTCGACGCGCTCGGCTTCGCGCCGATCGCGGTGTGCGCCAACGGCGCCGTCGTCTACGACCCCGCCACCGACCGGGTGATTTCGACGCGCACCCTGCCCGTCGACACGCTGGCCGAGCTGGCGGAGCTGGCCACGCGCGTCATTCCGGGCGCCGGCCTGGCCGTCGAGCGAATCGGTGAACGCGCCCACGACACCGCCACCCCCCAATTCATCAGCTCGCCGGGCTACGAGCACGCGTGGTTGAACCCGGATAACACCGAGGTGTCAATCGAGGACCTGCTCAGCGCGCCCGCGATCAAGCTGCTCATCCGCCGAAGCGGGGCCCGCAGCGCCGATATGGCCGCCGCGCTCGCCAAGCACGTCGGTATCGAGGGCGATATCACCTACTCCACCAACAACGGCCTCGTGGAGATCGTGCCGCTGGGCACCAGCAAGGCCACCGGTGTGGACGAGATCGCCAAACCCCTGCAGATCTCCCGCGGCGAGGTGCTCGCGTTCGGTGACATGCCCAACGACCTGCCGATGCTGCGCTGGGCCGGCCACGGCGTGGCGATGGGCAACGCGCACCCCGACGTGTTGGCCGCGGCCGACGAGGTCACCGCCGTCAACAACGACGACGGGGTAGGCCGGGTGCTCGAGCGCTGGTGGCCGTAGGGGCGGCTAGGTGGCGGACGGGTGCGCCGGTAAGGAGAAGTGTTCGGCCGGCACGCTGGGGCCGCTCGGTGATTGCGTCGAGAGCGGCGTGGTGATGCCCTCCGCGACCTCGGTGACGTTGCCAGTGAGCCGCTCGTAGTTCAGCGTTCCGTGCTGGAAATTCTGCGTAATCTGTAGCGGCTCTTGAAGTTCCGCGCTGGTCGGCAACCCGAGCGGTCCGCGTTCGTAGCTCAGCAACGCCCAGGCGTCGTAGATCGCGCCGGTGACGGGCTGCGCGCCGGTTTCCGGCGACCAGTACATCGCACCCCGGGTGAACGTGACGTACCGCGCGTCACCGTCGGCGCTGTCCTCCGGGGACGTCGGCGCGCCCAGCACACTGTTCATGCCGCCCATCGCCTGCCAGTGGTCATAGATCGCGCCGCCCTGCAGTGCCTTGATCAATTCCTCGGGCGGATCGTTGAAATGCGAAGCGACGTCACGGACTTCGTCCATCAGCGCGTAGGCGGCGTTGCCCGGGCAATCGGTGTTGCCGACATCGCGGTGCGTGAAGATCGTGGGCAGCGTCGCGATGGAACCGGCCGGGAAGGTGGTGTAGTGGCTGCCCGCCGACTCCAGCGACACGGTGCCCTTGGGGTCGACCCCGTCCAGCCCCAGGCGCCAGCCCAGCAACCGGCCCAGGGTGCGCAGTTGGATCGGCGTCGGTGGTACGTCGTCGAAATTGCCGATCATCGCCACGCCCCAGGTGTTGCGGTTGAATCCGCCGGTGTGGAAGGCCTCGACCGCCTTGGTCAGCCCCCCGGCGCTGCCCTCGAACACCTGGCCGTACTTGTCGACCAGGGCGTTGTAGGCGATGTCACACCAGCCCAGAGTCTTGCTGTGATAGGTGTAGATGGCCTTGACGATGCCGGCCGATTCCAGCGGTGAGTAGTCGTTGCTGCCCGCGGTGTGGTGCACGACGGCGGCGCGAATCCCGTTGTCGTACTGTGGACTACCGCATCGCAGCGACTCGTCTGCGCCCCACTCCGCCCGGCTGATGATGGCGGGGGCCTGGCCGGGCATCAACACCCCCGACGGGGGCGTCCACTGCGCTTTCGCCGGCGCTTGTGGCGGAGAGATGAGGATCGCGGAGATGTTCTGCCCGAAGGGTTGTTCCCGGGACGCCGGTTTGTAGCCGAGGCCGGTGTCGTTCGGGGGTGCGGACGGCGGTCCTCCGGTTGGTGACCCGGCGGTCGGCGGCGCATCGATCGGACGGGCGACCGCGATCTCGACGGTGGTGGTGGTGCCGACGAACACCGGGTCGGTTCCGCGCGGCCCTTCGAGCGATCCGGCCGCCGCCGCCCCGTCGGGCGCCGCTGTCTCGTACTCGGTCTGGTACCAGGGGCCCCACGAACCGTCTGCCCGCCTCGCCCGCACCCGGGTCGAGGTGCCCGCCAGGTCGCCCGTGAGGGCGACAAGGGAGAACGGGGTCTCTTGGCTGATCTGGCGAACGGTGACGCCGCCGCCCAACCCGACCAGCGGCTGTTCGGCCAGCTGGGTGTCATGGGTGGGCGGCGGGCTGTCAGTGCGGTGGCCGCGCGTCGTGTCCGCTACCCACGAGACGATGACGACGGTTGCCGCGATGGCGGTGAGCAACGTCGTCGGCCCGCGACTAGGAGACACCAGGCGATGTTACGTGTGTTTCTAATGTTAATGATGAGACGACACGACCTCCGGCGCGTCGAATCTGCGACCAAATTCGACGGCACCGCAGAAGAAATCTGCGGTGCCGTCTGGTTGGAAGGTTCCCCGGAGGTCTAGACGGGAGGCAGGACCGGTGCCGCGCCCGCGGCGGCCGGCAACGCCCCGGCAGCGGCCGGCAAGGCACCCGCGGCGGCACCGGGCAGGGCGCCCGCGGCACCCGGGAGGGCGCCCGGCAGCGCACCGGCGGCGGCCGGCAGGGCACCGGCGGCACCGGGAAGGGCACCGGCAGCGCCCGGCAGCGCACCGGCGGCGCCCGGCAACGCGCCGGCCCCGCCGTGCATGCCCTGCGTGATCGCCGGCATCACCAAGCCCTTCAGCAGGTCGATGGCCTGACCGGCGCCAAGCTGGTTGGCGGCCTGCATCACGTCGTTGACCAGGCCACCACCACCGCCGCTGGAGCTTCCGCCGCCCCCGCCGAGGCCGGTGCCACCACCAATCGGTGAACCGCTACCGAAGGACGACGGGTCGCCCAGGATCGGGTAGGTACCGTCGGCGCCCGGGTCCAGGCTGGCCGGAGCCGTGATCGGCACTTCACCGGCGGCCGTCGGGCTGCCCAATCCGGGCGCGACCCCGGCCGGGCTGGTCAGCCCGGGGTTGGACAGCGCCGGGTTGAGCCCCGCACCCGGGGTCGCCACCCCGGCACCCGGGGTGGTCGGCAGCGCGCCGGGCGCCGTCAGACCCGGCGTCGTGGGCGCCAGGCCCGGGCTGGTGAGCCCGGGGCTCGTCAGGCCGGGGCTGGTCAGGCCGGGGCTGGTCAACCCCGGGCTCGTCAGGCCCGGACTGGTCAGACCAGGGCTGGCGAGTCCGGGAGTCCCGAGGCCCGGAGTGCCCAGGCCGGGGCTGGCCAGGCCGGGAGTGCTGGCCGCGCCGCCGCCCAGCGCAGGCACCGGAGGCAGGTTGATCCCGAATTGGGACAGCCCCTGCGACAGCGCGCCCATCAGCTCGCCGGGCAGGTCGGTCATCACGGCCGCCTGTTTGAAGTCGTGGTGCTCAGGCGGCTTGCTGCCGGCCGTCGATTCGTAGACCAGGAAGTATGCGCATGGACTCGCCACTGCCAGGGCGGCGACCGCGCTCATGGCTGTCGAAAGCTTGCGTCGGCGTCGGTTCGGCACGGAAGTCTCCTCAATCTGGACAACTCAATCGTCAACTGTGTTGTGTCAGTGCGGCCTTACCGCTTCCTCGCTGGCGACAACCACACAGAGTCGATGGTACGAGTGAGATTGTTGTGACTAGAGTGGTGATATTGAATCGTGAGGTAATTGCGACCCGGACCGTGATCGCCCGATTCGGGGTCGAGGAAACTTCTCCCACGACCGATCGCGGACTCCCTGGCCTCGCCAAATGGGTTAGGCCCACGCCGTCGGATACCCTAAGCAACCGATGACTTCTCCTTTTAGTCGCTTTGACCTCTTTGTCGTCGGCTCCGGGTTCTTCGGCCTGACCATTGCCGAGCGCGTGGCTACCCAACTCGGGAAGCGCGTGCTCGTGGTCGAACGCCGCCCACACATCGGCGGCAACGCCTATTCCGAGGCCGAGCCGCAGACGGGCATCGAGGTCCACAAGTACGGCGCCCACCTGTTCCACACCTCCAATAAGAGGGTGTGGGACTACGTGCGGCAGTTCACCGACTTCACCGGCTACCAGCACCGGGTGTTTGCGCTGCACAACGGGCAGGCCTACCCGTTGCCGATGGGGCTGGGCCTGGTTTGCCAGTTCTTCGGCAAGTACTACAGCCCCGACGAGGCGCGCCTCCTCATCAAGGAGCAAGCTGCCGAGATCGAGTCCGCCGACGCGCAGAACTTTGAGGAGAAGGCGATCTCGCTGATCGGGCGCCCGCTGTACGAGGCGTTCATGAAGAACTACACCGCCAAGCAGTGGCAGACCGACCCCAAGGAGCTGCCGGCATCCACCATCACGCGGTTGCCCGTGCGCTACACGTTCGACAATCGCTACTTCAACGACACCTACGAGGGGCTGCCGGTCGACGGCTACACCGCGTGGCTGAAAAACATGGCCGCCGATGAGCGCATCGAGGTGCGGCTGGATACCGACTGGTTCGACGTGCGCGACGAACTCCGCGCCGCCAGTCCGGATGCCCCAGTGGTATACACCGGCCCGCTGGACCGCTACTTCGACTACTCGGAGGGCCGATTAGGATGGCGCACTTTGGATTTCGAGGTCGAGGTGCGCGACACCGGCGATTTCCAGGGCACGCCGGTGATGAATTACAGCGATCTAGACGTGCCCTATACCCGCATCCATGAGTTTCGCCACTTCCACCCGGAGCGCGACTACCCCACCGACAAGACGGTGATCATGAGGGAGTTCTCGCGGTTCGCCGCCGACGACGACGAGCCCTACTATCCGATCAATACCGAGGCCGACCGTGCCCTGCTGGCCGCGTACCGCGCCCGGGCGAAGGCCGAAACCGCGTCGGCGAAAGTTCTCTTCGGCGGGCGGCTGGGCACCTACCAATACCTGGACATGCACATGGCGATTGCCAGCGCATTGAACGTGTACGACAACACCCTCGCGCCGCACCTACGCGACGGCAAGGCTCTGGTGGAGGAAGGCGCCGGGGGGATGACCGCGGCGACGAAATGAGGCCAAATGAAGGGAGCAGCGATGAGGTGGGGGCACCACCCGCGTGCGGGGGACGGCGCTAAATGACCGCCGTAAGCCTGCTTTCCAGAATCATCCTGCCGCGTCCGGGTGAACCCCTCGACGTGCGCAAGCTGTACCTGGAGGAATCGACCACCAACGCGCGGCGCGCGCACGCGACCAGCCGTACCTCGCTGGAGATCGGCAAAGAGTCCGAGGTGTCGTTCGCCACGTACTTCAACGCGTTCCCCGCCAGCTACTGGCGCCGCTGGTCCATCTGCACGTCGGTGGTGCTGCGCGTCGAGCTCACCGGAACCGGACGCGTCGACGTGTACCGCACCAAGGCCACCGGGGTGCGAATCTCGGTGGAGGGCCGCCAATTCGTCGGGACCGACGATCAGCCGGCCATCGTCGAGATCGAGGTGCCGCTCAAGCCGTTCGAGGACGGGGGCTGGATCTGGTTCGACATCACCACCGACACCGCGGTGAACCTGATCAGCGGTGGCTGGTACGCGACCGAGCCCGCGCCAGGCACTGCCAACATCGCCGTCGGCATCCCCACGTTCAACCGCCCCGCCGACTGCGTCAACGCGCTGGCCGACCTCACCGCAGATCCGTTGGTGGACGCGGTGATCGGAGCGGTGATCGTCCCGGACCAGGGCACCCGAAAGGTGCGCGACCACCCGGACTTCCCGGCGGCGGCCGCCGGGCTGGGCAGCCGGCTGTCCATCCACGACCAGCCCAACCTCGGCGGCTCGGGAGGTTACAGCCGGGTGATGTACGAGGCGCTGAAAAACACGGACTGCCAACAGATCTTGTTCATGGACGACGACATCCGCATCGAGCCCGACTCGATCCTGCGGGTGCTGGCCCTGCACCGCTTCGCCAAGACGCCGATGCTGATCGGCGGTCAGATGCTCAACCTGCAGGAGCCCTCGCACCTGCACATCATGGGCGAGGTCGTCAACCAGTCGAACTTCATGTGGACCGCCGCGCCGCACGCCGAGTACGACCACGACTTCGCCAAATTTCCGTTGAACGACAAGAACGATCGAAGTGCACTGCTGCACCGCCGCATCGACGTCGACTTCAACGGTTGGTGGACGTGCATGATCCCGCGCCAGGTCGCCGAGGAACTCGGTCAGCCGCTGCCGCTGTTCATCAAATGGGACGATGCCGAGTACGGTCTGCGCGCCGGCGAGCACGGGTACCCGACCGTCACGCTGCCCGGCGCGGCGATCTGGCATATGGCCTGGAGCGACAAGGACGACGCGATCGACTGGCAGGCCTACTACCACCTGCGCAACCGGCTGGTGGTCGCCGCAATGCACTGGGACGGCGACATCACCGGGCTGGTACGCAGCCACCTCAAGGCGACCCTGAAACACCTTGCCTGCCTTGAGTATTCGACCGTCGCGATCCAGAACCGGGCAATCGACGACTTCCTCGCCGGCCCGGAGCACATCTTCTCGATCCTGGAATCCGCACTGCCCGAAGTGCATCGGCTGCGCAAGGAATATCCGGACGCGGTGGTGCTGCCGGCCGCGAGCGAGCTTCCGGCGCCGTCGAACAAGACCAAGGCGATGAAGCCGCCCGTGAATCCGCTGTCGATCGGTTACCGGCTGGCCCGCGGCATCCTGCACAACGCGACCAAGGCCGACCCCGAAGCCCACCGGCGCCCCCAATTCAACGTGCCGACCCAGGACGCCCGCTGGTTCCGGCTGTGCACGGTCGACGGCGTCACCGTGACGACGGCCGACGGGTGCGGCGTCGTCTACCGGCAACGCGACCGGCGCAAGATGTTCCAGCTGCTGTTCGCATCGCTGCGCCGGCAGCGCCTTCTGGCGAGCCGCTTCGACGAGATGCGCAAGACGTACCGGGACGCGCTGCCGGTGCTGTCCAGCAAGCAGCAATGGGAGACGGCGCTGCTGCCCGCGCACGCCGGGCGAGAGCATGGTTGATTCGGCCCCCCCGCGCGGCGAAGTGGCCGCCCTGGTGGCCGTGCAAGCCGCGCTGGCGGAGCGCCCCGGCGTGCTGACGGCGGCGCGCGGGCTGTCCCATTTCGGCGAGCACAGCCTCGGCTGGCTGGCCGTGGCGGCGGTCGGCGCGCTGCTGGCGCCTAAGCGGCGATGGGACTGGCTGGTCGCCGGGGCGGGGGCGTTCGCCGCGCACGCCGCCGCCGTGCTGGTCAAGCGGGTGGTGCGGCGCCAGCGGCCGCATGACCCGGCCGTCGTGGTGAACGTCGGCACCCCCAGCCAGCTGAGTTTCCCCTCGGCCCATGCCACCTCGACGACGGCCGCGGCCATCCTGCTGGGCCGGATCACCGGCCTGCCACTGGCCGCCCTCCTGGTTCCCCCGATGGCGTTGTCCCGGATGCTGCTCGGCGTGCACTATCCCAGCGACGTGGCCTGCGGCATCGTCCTCGGTGCCACCGTCGCGCGAATCACCGTTCGGCTACGGGGCCGGGCGGGGAAGGTCTGGGCGAATGAGTGAGGACGTGGTAACCGGGCGTTCGGGCAACCTGGTGGTCGGGGTCGTCAAGGCGATCCGTCCGCGGCAGTGGGTGAAGAACGTTCTGGTGCTGGCCGCGCCGCTGGCCGCGTTGGGCGGCCCGGTGCACTACAACTACGCCGACGTGCTGACCAAGGTGTCCGTGGCGTTCGTGGTGTTCTCCCTGGCGGCCTCGTCGATATACCTGGTGAACGACGTGCGCGACGTCAACGCCGACCGCGAGCACCCCACCAAGAGATTCCGGCCCATCGCGGCGGGTGTGGTCCCCGAATGGCTGGCCTACACCCTCGCGGTGGTTCTCGGTGCGGCCTCGCTGGCGCTCGCGTGGTGGCTGACGCCCGACCTGGCGGTGGTGATGGCCGTCTACCTCAGCATGCAGCTGGCGTACTGCTTCGGCCTCAAACACCAAGCGGTCATGGACATTTGCATCGTGTCGTCGGCATACCTGCTGCGGGCGATCGCCGGCGGCGCCGCCACGGGCATCCCGCTGTCGCAGTGGTTCTTGCTGTCAGCGGCGTTCGCCTCGCTGTTCATGGTGGCCGGCAAGCGGTACGCCGAGCTGCAGGTCGCCGAGCGCACCGGCGCCGCGATCCGCAAGTCCCTGGAGAGCTACACCAGCACCTACCTGCGGTTCGTCTGGACAATGTCGGCCACCGCGGTGGTGCTGTGCTACGGGTTATGGGCGTTCGAGCGGGACCGCCACTCGGGATCGTGGTTCGCGATATCGATGGTCCCGTTCACCATCGCGATCCTGCGCTACGCCGTCGACGTCGACGGCGGGCTGGCCGGCGAGCCCGAAGACATCGCGCTGCGGGACCGGGTGCTGCAGCTGCTTTTCCTAGCGTGGATCGCGACGCTTGGAGCTGCCGTTGCCTTCGGTTAGCCCCGAACTGCAGGCCCTCAAAGCGCGCATGATGCGCACCCGGCCGGTCACCAAGCGGTTGGGCTGGCCGGTGTTCCCCTATACGGCGCTGGTCCGGGTCAGCCTGTGGATCAGCGTGGCGGTGGTCTCCGTGCTGTTTGCCTGGGGCGCCTGGCAGCGGCGCTGGATCGCCGACGATGGGCTCATCGTGTTGCGCACGGTGCGTAACCTGCTCGCCGGCAACGGGCCGGTCTTCAACCAGGGCGAGCGGGTGGAGGCCAACACCTCCACGGCCTGGACCTACCTCATGTACGTCGGCAGCTGGGTGGGCGGGCCGATGCGGATGGAATACGTGGCGCTGGCGCTGGCCCTGACGCTGTCGGTGGTGGGCGTGGCGCTGCTCATGCTGGGCGCCGCGCGGTTGTACGCGCCCAGCCTTCGGGGCCGCAAGGCCGTCATGCTGCCCGCCGGCGCGTTGGTCTACATCGCGCTGCCGCCCGCACGTGACTTCGCGACCTCCGGTTTGGAGAGCGGGCTGACGCTGGCCTACCTCGGGTTGCTGTGGTGGATGATGGTCTGCTGGGCGCAGCCGGTACGGAACCGGCCGGATCGCGACGTGTTCATCGGCGCCCTGGCGTTCGTGGCCGGCTTCAGCGTCCTGGTCCGGCCCGAGCTGGCGTTGATGGGCGGGCTGGCGCTGATCATGATGCTGGTCGCGGCGCGGACCTGGCGCCGCCGGGTGCTCGTCGTCGTGGCCGGCGGGTTGCTGCCCGTCGGCTACCAAATTTTCCGCATGGGCTACTACGGCCTGCTGGTGCCCGGGACCGCGCTCGCCAAGGACGCGGCCGGCGACAAGTGGTCCCAGGGCATGATCTACCTGTTGAACTTCGACGCGCCCTACGCCCTCTGGGTGCCCGTGGTGCTCCTCCTGCCGCTGGGACTGCTGCTGCTCGCGGCGCGCCGCCGGCCGTCGTTCTTGCGGCCCGCCCTCGCGCCCAACTACGCGCGGGTGGCCCGGGCGGTTCAAAGCCCGCCGGCCGTCGTGGCTTTCGTCCTGGTGAGCGGCCTGCTGCAGGCGCTCTACTGGATTCGGCAGGGCGGCGACTTCATGCACGGGCGGGTGCTGCTGGCGCCGCTCTTCTGCTTGCTGGCCCCCGTAGCCGTGATCCCGCTGGCCATCCCGGACGGGCAGGACTACTCGCGGGAGACGGGCTATTGGGTGGCCGGCGCGGCTAGCGTGCTCTGGCTGGGTGTGGCCGGCTGGTCGCTGTGGGCGGCGAATTCACCTGGGATGGGCGACGACGCCACCCATGTCAGCTATTCCGGGATCGTCGATGAGCGGCGCTTCTACGCGCAGGCGACCGGGCACGCGCACCCGCTCACCGCCGCCGACTACCTGGGGTATCCGAGGATGGCGGCCATCCTGGCGGCGCTCGACAACACCCCGGACGGCGCGCTGCTGCTGCCGTCGGGCAACTACATTCAGTGGGACCTGGTGCCCATGGCGCAGCCGGGCCCCGACAAGCCGCCCCAAAAACCGCAGCACGCAGTGTTTTTCACCAACCTGGGCATGGTCGGCATGAATGTCGGTCTCGATGTCAGGGTGATCGACCAGATCGGATTGGCGAATCCGCTTGCGCAACACACGGAACGGTTGCAGCACGGGCGCATCGGGCACGACAAGAACCTCTTCCCCGATTGGGCGATCGCCGACGGGCCGTGGGTGAAGGTATATCCCGGGATTCCGGGCTATCTGGATCAGCAGTGGGTCGCCGAGGCGGTGTCCGCACTCAAATGTCCCGAGACCGAGGCGGTGCTGAGTTCGGTGCGGGCACCGATGACCCCGCACAGATTCCTGTCCAACCTGCTGCATTCCTATGAATTCACCAAATACCGGATCGACCGCGTGCCGCGCTACGAGCTGGCCAGATGCGGTCTGCCGGTGCCCGAAGAGGCCCCGCCGCCGCCTCGCGAGTAAGCCCCGCGCAGAAGAATTTTCGACCAATCTCAAACATTCGCTTCAGGCGGGCCCCGTGAAAAATTGCCAGCAACATCACAATTGGGCCTTGACCAGCCGGCAATGATGCCCAAGTACATGCGAAAACGCGGATTCCGTGGTCGCTGTTTCACCTGGAAAGCCCCGGGTGACGCGGGCCGAACGATGCTTTGGGGGGCCGCCTCGATGCGACCGGGCGACCGAAGGTGTGGTTGACTACACGAGCACTGCTGCGCGGAGATCGTATGCAGTACGACCCAAATCATGGACGCGTCCGGATGATCGGCGCGCCGAATAAGGATGAGGAAGCAAGGATGACGCTTGTCGACAGGTTTCGCGGCGCCGTGGCAGGTATGCCGCGGCGGCTCGTGGTGGCGGCCGCTGGTGCGGCGCTGCTCTCGGGCCTGATTGGCGCCGTGGGGGGCTCGGCGACCGCTGGTGCCTTCTCGCGCCCCGGTCTGCCGGTGGAATACCTGCAGGTTCCTTCCGCCGGAATGGGCCGCGATATCAAGGTTCAGTTCCAAAGCGGTGGGGCCAACTCGCCCGCGCTGTACCTGCTCGACGGCATGCGCGCGCAGGACGACTTCAACGGCTGGGACATCAACACCCCGGCGTTCGAGTGGTACAACCAATCCGGCATCTCGGTTGCGATGCCCGTCGGGGGCCAGTCCAGCTTCTACTCCGACTGGTACAAGCCCGCCTGCGGCAAGGCCGGCTGCACCACCTACAAGTGGGAGACCTTTCTGACCAGCGAGCTGCCGCAGTACCTGTCGGCGCAGAAGCAGGTCAAGCCGACCGGCAGCGCCGTGGTCGGTCTGTCGATGGCCGGTTCGTCGGCGCTGATCCTCGCTGCCTACCACCCGCAGCAGTTCGTCTACGCCGGCTCGCTGTCGGCGCTGCTGGACCCGTCGCAGGGGATGGGGCCGTCGCTGATCGGGCTGGCCATGGGAGACGCCGGTGGTTACAAGGCCGCCGACATGTGGGGTCCGAAGGAGGACCCGGCGTGGGCCCGCAACGACCCGTCGCTTCAGGTCGGCAAACTGGTCGCCAACAACACCCGGATCTGGGTGTACTGCGGTAACGGCAAGCCGTCGGACCTCGGTGGCGACAACCTGCCCGCCAAGTTCCTCGAAGGCTTTGTGCGGACGTCCAACCTGAAGTTCCAGGACGCCTACAACGGCGCCGGTGGCCACAACGCGGTGTGGAACTTCGACGCCAACGGCACCCACGACTGGCCCTACTGGGGCGCGCAGCTGCACGCCATGCTGCCCGACCTGCAGTCGACGCTGGGCGCAACCCCGGGCGCCGGGCCGGCCACGGCCGCCGCGGCTGCCGGGAATGGCACCAACGGCCAGGGCACCTAAGCCCACCAACAACGCGACTGGCGGCGGGAACCCTTCGGGGTTTCCGCCGCCAGTTGTTTTGGCGTGTGATTTGTTTCACTACCCCGCGGGCGGGGGAACTACGGCGCTGGCTAATGTGCTCGTCAGCGACTAGACGATGGAGGGTGACATGAGGGTCGTGCGGGGTGCGTCAGCGCTACTTCGGGTGTTCTCCGTAGCGGCGTTGGCGATCGTGCTGATCGGTGTGACCGTGACGGGCGGGCAGGCCGGCAAGGCGAGGGCGGCCGGCTACGAAAGCTTGATGGTGCCGTCGGCCGCGATGGGGCGCGACATCCCGGTGGCCTTCCTGGGCGGCGGACCGCACGCGGTCTATCTGCTGGACGCCTTCAATGCGGCCCCCGACGTCAGCAACTGGGTCACCGCGGGCAACGCGATGAACACGCTCGGCGGAAAGGGCATCTCGGTGGTGGCGCCCGCGGGCGGGGCTTGGAGCATGTACACCAACTGGGAGCAGGACGGCAGCAAGCAGTGGGACACCTTCTTGTCCAGCGAGCTGCCGAACTGGTTGGCCGCCAACAAGGGCCTGGCGCCCGGTGGTCACGCCGCCGTGGGCGCCTCGCAGGGCGGCTACGGCGCGATGGCGCTCGCCGCGTTCCACCCCGACCGCTTCGGGTTCGCGGGCTCGTTGTCCGGGTTCCTGTACCCGTCGAGCACCAACTATAACGGCGCGATTCTGGCCGGTTTGCAGCAGTTCGGCGGTGTGGACGGTAACGGGATGTGGGGCGCCCCGCAGTTGGGTCGGTGGAAGTGGCACGACCCCTATGTGCACGCGTCGTTGCTGGCGCAGAACAACACCCGCGTGTGGGTCTACAGCCCGACGAACATGGGCGGCGACGACGCCGCCATGATCGGCCAGGCGGGCGCGGCCATGGGCAGCTCCCGCGAGTTCTATCAGCAGTACCGCAGCAACGGGGGCCACAACGGTCACTTCGACTTTCCGGGCGGTGGCGACAACGGGTGGGGCTCGTGGTCGGGTCAGCTCGGGGCGATGTCGGGCGACATCGTCGGCGCCATTCGGTAGCAAGTCGCTGCCCGGCTGAGTGGCGGCGATCGCAAGCGCGGCGGAGCCGGGCGTTGGGGGCACCCCCGCGGAGCTGGGGGACGGGTCGCTGCCCGGCCGAGGTAGTCCCGCGAGCCGGTACCGTGTAGAGGTGCAGCAGGGGTCGGGAGGACCGCTTCGCTGCGATCCACCGACTCTGCTAGCGGGAGAACATGGCCACCAACGCCCGGCGTAAGCGCCACCGAGCCCTCGCCTGGACCGCCGCCTTGGCGATGGCGGGGGTGGTGTTGTTGGTCATCGTGCTCGTGGTCGTCATGCTGCGCAGCCGCGAATCACCGCCCAGCGCCGTGCCGCCGGGCGTCCTGCCGTCGCCGTCCACGACCACTCACCCGCACAAGCCCCGGCCCGCTTCGCAAGACGCGTCGTGCCCCGACGTTCAGCTGGTCAACGTCCCCGGCACCTGGGAGTCCGCCCCGCAGGACGATCCGCTCAACCCGATGCAATTCCCCAACGCGCTGCTGCACAAGGTGACCGCGACGATCACCCAGCAATTCCCCGCGTCCCGGGTGCAGGAGTACACCACCCCCTACACCGCGCAGTTCCACAACCCGCTCAGCGGCGACACGCAGATGTCGTACAACGAAAGCCGCGCCGAAGGCACCCGCGCGACGGTCCAGGCGATGACGGACATGAACGCCAAGTGCCCGCTGACCAGTTACGTGCTGATGGGCTTCTCGCAGGGCGCGGTGATCGCCGGGGACATCGCCAGCGACATCGGCAACGGTCGCGGACCCGTCGACGACGACCTGGTGCTCGGTGTGACGTTGATCGCCGACGGTCGCCGCCAGCCCGGCGTGGGCAACGACATCGGGCCCAACCCGCCCGGGCAGGGCGCCGAGGTCACGCTGCACGAGGTGCCGGTGCTCTCCGGCCTGGGCCTGACCATGACCGGCGCGCGGCCCGGGGGGTTCGGCGCGCTCAACGACAAAACGAATGAGATCTGCGCGCCGGGCGACCTCATCTGCGCCGCCCCGGACGAGGCGTTCAGCGTGGCCAACCTGCCCAACACCCTCAACACCCTGGCCGGCGGCGCCGGCCAGCCCATCCACGCGTTGTATGCGACCACCCAGTTCTGGAACCTGGACGGGCAGCCGGCCACCGATTGGACGCTGAACTGGGCTCAAGGACTGATCGCCAACGCGCCGCATCCCAAACATGGATGACCTGGCCGCGGGACACAGCCGTCAGGAGCCCGTTGCCGGTGCAGATCAGCGGTACCTTGTGATTTGGTGTGCTGCGGGCCGCCCCTTAACATTAAGAGGAATTTAAGAGCTATAACACTTTGTTGCGGACCGATCCTGGTGGAAGCCGGCCTGGATGAACAGGGGGTCGGCGCCCGCGGCGCCGCGCGAGGACTGGCCCGCGTAGAAATGGAAGCCGTCGGCATGGCCGACCGAAGGACAACAAGCCGGCGTAGCGCCGGCCTAAAACAGGTGTGACAGGAGAGCGGAATGCCGTACCACAACCCGTTCATCGTGAATGGAAAGATCAGGTTCCCGGACAACACCAACCTGGTCAAGCACGTTGAGAAGTGGGCGAGGGTTCGCGGCGACAAGCTGGCCTACCGGTTTATCGACTACTCCACCGAGCGCGACGGGGTGTACCGCGACATCGTCTGGCGCGACTTCAGCGCCCGCAACAGGGCGGTGGGCGCTCGGCTGCAGCAGGTCACCCAGCCCGGTGACCGCATCGCCATCCTGTGCCCCCAGAATCTGGACTACCTCATCGCCTTCTTCGGCGCGCTGTACGCCGGCCGGATCGCGGTGCCGCTGTTCGACCCGGGCGAGCCGGGCCACGTGGGGCGGCTGCACGCGGTGCTCGACGACTGCACGCCGTCGACCATCCTGACCACCACGGAGGCCGCGGAAGGCGTCCGCAAATTCATCCGCGCGCGCGCAGCCAAGGAACGGCCCCGCGTGATCGCCGTCGACGCGGTGCCCACCGAGGTGGCGTCCACCTGGGTCGAGCCCGAGGCCGACGAGAACACGATCGCCTACCTGCAGTACACCTCCGGCTCCACCCGTACCCCGACCGGCGTGCAGATCACCCATCTGAACCTGCCCACCAACGTGCTGCAGGTGCTCAACGGCCTCGAGGGCAAGGAAGGAGACCGCGGCCTGTCCTGGCTGCCGTTCTTCCACGACATGGGCCTGATCACGGCGCTGCTGTCGCCCGTGCTCGGCTACAACTTCACGTTCATGACCCCGGCCGCGTTCGTGCGCCGGCCCGGCCGCTGGATTCGGGAGATGGCGCGCAAGCCCGAAGACGCCCCGAACTGCGAAGTCGTCACCGTCGCGCCGAACTTCGCGTTCGAGCACGCCGCGGTGCGCGGCGTGCCCAAGGACGGCGAACCACCGCTGGACCTGAGCAACGTCAAGGCGATCCTCAACGGCAGCGAGCCCGTGTCCCCGGCGTCGATGCGCAAGTTCTACGAGGCATTCAAGCCGTACGGCCTGCGCGAGACGGCGATCAAGCCGTCCTACGGCCTGGCCGAGGCCACGCTGTTCGTCTCCACCACACCGATGGACGAGGCGCCCACGGTCATCCACGTCGACCGCGACGAGCTCAACAAGCAACGCTTCGTCGAGGTGGCCCCCGATTCGCCCAAGGCCGTCGCGCAGGTTTCCGCCGGCATCATCGGCGTCGACGAGTGGGCCGTCATCGTCGACCCCGACACTGCCAGCGAGCTGCCCGACGGGCAGATCGGCGAGATCTGGTTGCACGGCAACAACATGGGCACCGGCTACTGGGGCAAGGAAGACGAGACCACCGAGACCTTCCGTAACCTCCTCAAGTCGCGCATCAGCCAGTCGCACGCCGAGGGCGCCCCGGACGACGGCATGTGGGTGCGCACCGGCGACTACGGCACCTACCACAACGGCCACCTCTATATCGCGGGCCGGATCAAGGACCTCGTCATCATCGACGGCCGCAACCACTACCCGCAGGATCTCGAGTACTCGGCGCAGGAGGCCAGCAAGGCGCTGCGCACCGGCTATGTGGCCGCGTTCTCGGTCCCGGCCAACCAGCTGCCGCAGGTGGTGTTCGACAACCCGCACACCGGCCTCAAGTACGACGCCGAGGACAGCTCCGAGCAGCTGGTGATCGTGGCCGAGCGTGCCCCCGGCACGCACAAGCTCGACTACCAGCCGATCGCGGACGAGATCCGGGCGGCCATCGCCGTCCGGCACGGGGTGACCATTCGCGACCTGCTGCTGGTGCAGGCGGGAACGATTCCGCGCACCTCCAGCGGCAAGATCGGGCGCCGCGCGTGCCGTGCCGCCTACCTCGACGGCAGCCTGCGTAGCGGTGTCGGGTCCCCGACCGCGTTCGCCGGCGCTAACGACTGAACCCTGGAACCATGGCTGAACTAGACGACCCCCAGGACCAGCAGGAGAATCCGCCCGCCAAGAAGACGGACTTAACGGTTCCCGAGATGCGCGAATGGCTGCGCAACTGGGTGGGCCGGGCCGTCGGGAAGTCGCCGGACGACATCGACGAGTCGGTGCCGATGGTCGAGCTCGGCCTGTCGTCGCGCGACGCCGTCGCGATGGCCGCCGACATCGAAGACATGACCGGTGTCACGCTGTCGGTCGCGGTGGCCTTCCAGCATCCGACCATCGAGTCGCTGGCCACCCGGATCATCGAGGGCGAGCCGGAGCTCGACACCTCGGGTGACGACGTCTCCGACTGGACGCGCAACGGCCCCGCCGAGCGTGTCGACATCGCGATCGTGGGCCTGTCGACCCGGTTGCCCGGGGACATGAACACCCCCGACGAGACCTGGAACGCGTTGATGGAGGGCCGCGACGCCATCACCGACCTGCCCGAGGGCCGGTGGGCGGAGTTCCTCGAAGAGCCCCGGCTGGCCGAGCGGATGGCCAAGGCCCGCACGCGCGGCGGCTACCTGAAGGACATCAAGGGCTTCGACTCGGAGTTCTTCGCGGTGGCCAAGACCGAGGCCGACAACATCGACCCGCAGCAGCGGATGGCGCTGGAGCTGACCTGGGAGGCGCTCGAGCATGCCCGCATCCCCGCGTCGAGCCTGCGCGGCAAGCCCGTCGGCGTCTACGTCGGCGTCTCCAACAACGACTACAGCTTCCTGGCGGTGTCCGACCCGACCGTCGCGCATCCCTACGCCATCACCGGCACCGCGACGTCGATCATCGCCAACCGGGTCTCCTACTTCTACGACTTCCGCGGTCCGTCCGTGGCCGTCGACACTGCCTGTTCGAGCTCGCTGGTGGCCGCCCACCAAGCGGTCCAGGCGCTGCGCAACGGCGAGTGTGACGTGGCCGTCGCCGGCGGCGTCAACGCGCTGATCACACCGGTCGTCACGCTCGGGTTCGACGAGATCGGCCAGGTGCTCTCGCCCGACGGCCGGATCAAGTCGTTCTCCTCCGACGCCGACGGCTACACCCGCTCCGAGGGCGGCGGCATGCTGGTGCTCAAGCGGGTCGACGACGCCCGCCGCGACGGCGACCAGATCCTCGCGGTGATCGCGGGCAGCGCGGTCAACCACGACGGCCGGTCCAACGGCCTGATCGCCCCCAACCAGGACGCGCAGGCCGACGTGCTGCGCCGGGCCTATAAGGACGCCGGCATCGATCCCCGCAACGTCGACTACATCGAGGCGCACGGCACCGGCACCGTCCTCGGCGACCCGATCGAGGCCGAGGCGCTGGGCCGCGTCGTTGGCCGGGGCCGCCCCGCCGACCGCCCGGCGCTGCTGGGCGCGGTGAAAACCAATGTGGGCCATCTGGAGTCGGCGGCCGGCGCGGCCAGCTTGGCCAAGGTGGTGCTGGCGCTGCAGCACGACAAGCTGCCGCCGTCGATCAACTTCGCCGGCCCCAGCCCCTACATCGACTTCGACGCGATGCGCCTGAAGGTGGTCGACCAGGCGACCGATTGGCCGCGCTACGGCGGCTACGCCCTCGCCGGGGTGTCCAGCTTCGGTTTCGGTGGGGCCAACGCGCACCTGGTGGTGCGCGAGGTCTTGCCCCGTGACGTCGTGGAAAAAGAGGCGCGTGAGCCGGAGCCGGCGCCCGAACAGCAGGCCGCCTCGGAAACCGCCGAGGCCCCCACCATGGAAAGCCACGCGCTGCGGTTCGACGACTTCGGCAACATCATCCCGGATGCCGAGGCGCCCGAGGAGGAAGAGTACGAGCTGCCGGGGGTCACCGACGAGGCGCTGCGGCTCAAGGAGATCGCGCTCGAAGAGCTTGCGGCGCGGGAGGCCGCTGAGCCCACCAAGCCCCTGATCCCGCTCGCCGTGTCGGCGTTTTTGACCTCGCGCAAGAAGGCGGCGGCCGCCGAGCTGGCGGACTGGATGGAAAGCCCGGAGGGGCAGGCGTCGTCGCTGGAATCGATCGGGCGGTCGCTGTCGCGGCGCAACCACGGCCGCTCCCGCGCGGTGGTGCTGGCCCACGACCACGAGGAAGCCATCAAGGGTCTGCGCGCCGTCGCCGAGGGCAAGCAGCGGCCGGGCGTGTTCAGCGTCGACGGGCCCGTGACCAACGGACCGGTGTGGGCGATGGCCGGCTTCGGCGCGCAGCACCGCAAGATGGGGAAGAACCTCTACCTGCGCAACGAGGTGTTCGCCGAGTGGATCGAGAAGGTCGACGCGCTGATCCAGGATGAGCGCGGTTACTCGGTGCTCGAGCTGATCCTGGACGACTCGCACGAGTACGGCATCGAGACGTCCAACGTGGTGATCTTCGCGATCCAAATCGCGCTGGGCGAGTTGCTCAAGCACCACGGCGCCAAGCCCGCCGCGGTGATCGGGCAGTCCCTCGGTGAACCCGCGTCCGCCTACTTCGCCGGCGGGCTGTCGCTGGCCGACGCCGCCCGGGTCATCGCGTCGCGCTCGCACCTGATGGGTGAGGGCGAGGCGATGCTGTTCGGCGAGTACATCCGGTTCATGGCGCTCGTCGAGTACTCCGCCGACGAGCTCAAGACGGTGTTCGCCGACTTCCCGGGCCTGGAGGTGTGCGTCTACGCGGCGCCCACCCAGACGGTCATCGGCGGCCCGCCCGAACAGATCGACGCGATCGTCGCCCGGGCCGAGGCCGAGGGCCGTTTCGCCCGCAAGCTGCAGACCAAGGGCGCCGG
The DNA here is from genome assembly GCF_041890355.1 of Mycobacterium hainanense. NCBI lineage: Bacteria > Bacillati > Actinomycetota > Actinomycetes > Mycobacteriales > Mycobacteriaceae > Mycobacterium > Mycobacterium hainanense. The sequence goes on from NZ_CP169059.1 coordinate 274,802, forward strand.
CCACACCTCGCAGATGGATCCGCTGCTCGGCGAGTTCTCCGCGGAGTTGCAGGGCATCGAGCCGATGACGCCCACCGTGGGGATCTTCTCGACGGTGCACGAGGGCACCTACATCAAGCCCGATGGCGAGCCGATCCACGACGTCGCCTACTGGGTCAAGGGGATGCGGCACTCGGTGTACTTCACGCACGGCGTCCGCAACGCCGTGGACAGCGGGTTCACCACCTTTTTGGAGCTGGCGCCCAACCCGGTGGCGCTCATGCAGATCGGCCTGACCACCGCCGCGGCCGGGTTGCACGACGCGCAGCTGATCCCGACGCTGGCCAAGAAGCAGGACGATGTCGAGGCGATGATCGCGGCCATGGCCCAGCTCTACGTCTACGGCCACGACCTGGACATCTGGACGCTGTTCAGCCGGGCGTCCGGTCCCGAGGACTACGCCAACATTCCGCCGACCCGGTTCAAGCGCAAGGAGCACTGGCTGGACGTGCACTTCGCGCACGGCAGCAGCTCGGTGCTCATGCCGGGCAACCACGTCGCCCTGCCGGACGGCCGCCACGTCTGGGAGTACAACCCCCGGGGCCTGACGGACCTGCCCGCGTTGGTGAAAGCCGCCGCGTCGGAGGTCCTTCCGGACGCGCAGCTGGCGGCCGCCGAGCAGCGTGCGGTGCCCGGCGAGGGCGCTCGGCTGGTGACGACGCTGACCCGGCACCCGGGCGGCGCATCGGTGCAGGTGCACGCCCGCATCGACGAGTCCTTCACGCTCGTGTACGACGCGCTGGTGACCCGCGCCGGTGAAGGCGGTGTCGCCCTGCCGGCCGCGGTCGGCGCGGCCGCGGCGATCACCGCTCCGTCCAACGGGGCGGCCGCCGCGCCGGCGGAGTCCGGCGACGAGGCCGAAGCCGAAACCCTGACGGACAGCCTGACCAACCGGTATTTCTCGGCCAGCATGGGCAAGTGGTCCCCGGACTCGGGCGAGACGGTCGCGGAGCGCCTGGGGTTGATCGTCGGCTCCGCCATGGGTTACGAGCCCGAGGACCTGCCGTGGGAGGTGCCGCTGATCGAGCTCGGCCTGGACTCGCTGATGGCGGTGCGGATCAAGAACCGCGTCGAGTACGACTTCGACCTGCCGCCGATCCAATTGACGGCCGTTCGGGACGCCAACCTCTACAACATCGAGGAGCTGATCAAGTACGCGGTCGAGCATCGCGACGAGGTCGAGCAGCTGCACGAGTACCAGCAGACGCACTCGCCCGAGGAGATCGCCAAGGCGCAGGCGCAGTTGATGAGTGGTGCCTCACCCGCCACGGTGGCCGCGCCCGCGCCCGACCCGCAGGCAGAGCCGGAAACCCAGCCGGCGCCGCCGTCGGCGTCCGACATTCCGATCCCGCCGCCACCCACCGACCCGTCCGGGCCGAAGGCGAACGGCGGGCAGCCCGCACCCAACTTGGCCGGCGCCGCCCAAGCGCTGAACCAGGAGGCGGTCACCAAGGCGCTCAACTCCGACGTGCCGCCGCGCGACGCCGCCGAGCGGGTCACGTTCGCGACGTGGGCGATCGTCACGGGCAAGTCCCCGGGCGGCATCTTCAACCCGCTGCCCAAGCTGGATGGCGCGCAGGCCGAGAAGATGGCGCAGCGCCTCTCCGAGCGGGCCGAGGGTTCGATCACCGCGGAGGACGTGCTGACGTCGGAGAACATCGAGGCGCTGGCCGAGAAGGTGCGCACCTACCTTGAGGCCGGTGAACTCGACGGGTTCGTCCGCACCATCCGGGCGCCGCAAAACGACTCGCAGGTACCGGTTTTCGTGTTCCACCCGGCCGGCGGTTCGACGGTGGTCTACGAGCCGCTGCTCAAGCGGTTGCCGCCGGACACCCCGATGTACGGGCTGGAGCGCGTCGAGGGCACCGTGCAGGAACGGGCCGCCCAATACGTGCCCAAGCTGATGGAGATCAACGGGGACAAGCCGTTCATCCTGGTTGGCTGGTCGCTGGGTGGCGCGTTGGCCTACGCCTGCGCGATCGGGCTCAAGCGGATGGGCGCCAACGTGGCGTTCGTCGGCATGATCGACACAGTCCGGGCCGGCGAGGAGATCCCGCAGACCAGGGAAGAAACCCGCAAGCGGTGGGACCGGTACGCGAGATTCGCCGAGCGCACCTTCAACGTCGAGATCCCCGCGATTCCCTACGAGCAGCTCGAGGAGCTCGACGACGAGGGTCAGGTCAAGTTCGTGCTGGATATCGTTCAGCAGAGCGGCGTGCAGGTCCCGGGCGGGATCATCGAGCACCAGCGCACGTCATACCTGGACAACCGCGCCTTGGAGACGGTCCAGATCGAGCCGTACGACGGCCACGTCACCCTCTACATGGCGGATCGCTACCATGACGACGTCATCGAGTTCGAGCCGCGGTATGCCATTCGCCAGCCGGATGGCGGCTGGGGCGAGTACGTGTCCGACCTGGAGGTCGTGCCCATCGGTGGCGAGCACATCCAGGCAATCGACGAGCCGATCATCGCCAAGGTCGGCGCGCACATGACCGAGGCGCTGGAGAACATCGAGGCGGGGCGCCGCCGGAAGAGTGAGGTGGGCAACTAGTGACCGGTGCGGAGCCTTCTCGCGCTCACACGACAGCCGAAAAGCTGGCCGAGCTGCACGTTCGCATGGAGCTGGCCAAGGAGCCCGGCGGTGAGAAGGCCGTCGCCAAGCGCGACAAGAAGGGCATACCCAGCGCCCGGGCCCGCATCCACGCACTGGTCGACCCGGGCACCTTCCTCGAGGTCGGCGCGCTGGCCAAGACACCGAACGACCCGAACGCGCTCTACGGCGACGGCTGCGTCACCGGACACGCCACGATCGACGGCCGGCCGGTCGGGGTGTTCTCCCACGACCAGACGGTGTTCCAGGGCACTGTCGGCGAGATGTTCGGCCGCAAGGTCGCGCGCCTGATGGAATGGTGCGCGATGATCGGCTGCCCGATCATCGGCATCCAGGACTCCGGCGGAGCGCGGATCCAGGACGCGGTCACTTCGCTGGCCTGGTACGCCGAGCTGGGCCGCCGCCACGAGGCGCTGTCGGGACTGGTGCCGCAGATCTCGCTCATCTTCGGCAAATGCGCCGGGGGAGCGGTCTATTCGCCGATCCAGGACGACCTGCTGGTCTCGGTGCGCGACCAGGGTTACTTCTTCGTGACCGGTCCCGACGTCATCCGGGAGGTCACCGGCGAGGAGGTCACCCTGGACGAGCTCGGCGGCTCGGACGCGCAGGCTCGCTACGGCAACATCCATCAGGTGGTGGATTCCGAGGCCGAGGCGTTCCAGTACGTGCGGGAGTTCCTGTCGTTCCTGCCCTCGAACTGCTTCGACAAGCCGCCGATCGTCAACCCCGGGTTGGAGCCGGAGGTCACCCCGACCGATCTGGAGCTCGATTCGATCGTGCCGGACTCCGACAACATGGCCTACGACATGCACGAGATCCTGCTGCGCATCTTCGACGACGGCGACTTCCTCGAGGTGGCCGCGCAGCACGGGCCGGCCATCATCACCGGATACGCTCGCGTCGACGGGCACCCGGTGGGCGTGATCGCCAACCAGCCCATGCACCTGTCTGGGTCGATCGACAACGAGGCCTCCGACAAGGCGGCGCGGTTCATCCGGTTCTGCGACGCGTTCAACATCCCGCTGGTCTTCGTGGTGGACACCCCCGGGTTCCTGCCGGGCGCCGAGGAGGAGAAGCGCGGCATCATCAAGCGCGGCGGGCGTTTCCTCTACTCGGTCGTGGAGGCCGACGTGCCGAAGGTGACCATCACCGTCCGCAAGTCCTACGGCGGTGCGTACGCCGTGATGGGGTCCCGGCAGCTGACCGCCGACTTCAACTTCGCCTGGCCGACCGCGCGCATCGCGGTGATCGGCGCCGAGGGCGCCGCGCAGCTGCTGATGAAACGCTTCCCGGACCCGACCACGCCCGAGGCGCAGCAGATCAAGAAGGACTTCATCGAGGGTTACAACCTCAACATGGCGATCCCGTGGACTGCGGCCGAGCGCGGCTTCATCGACGCGGTCATCGATCCACACGACACCCGGCTGTTGCTGCGTAAGTCCATGAAGTTGCTGCGGGACAAGCAATTATGGTTCCGCACAGCGCGAAAGCACGGGCTGATCCCGGTTTAGCGTCAGGCCGAATTCGCCTGCGAGACAGGGATCTGCATGCCGGAGGATCAATATCCCGCAGTTGACCCCGTCGCGGCAGCAGCGCGGCATTGGCAATCGGCGCATGCCACGCTGGGGCCACAACACGAATCGACCTTGGCTGCGCTGCTGGCGCTGGCCGAGGCGCGGCAGAACGCCGGTGACACACTGGGTGCTGTCGGTGACGCCGGCGCAGTCCTCGACGTACGTCGCGATGTGCTCGGACCGGAACACCCGGACACTCTCGCGGTGGCCGGCGCGATCGCGCGGTGGCGCTTCCTCCTCGGTGACATCGGCGCGGTTGATCAACTGCGCGAACTAGTTCCGGCGATGGTTCGTGTGCTGGGCGCTGAGCACCCCGACACGCTGCGGGCAAGCCATGTCGTGGCCTACGCCGAGTATCCCGATGAGGATGCCGGGACCAGGCTGGCGCGCTGGGTGTGGCTGTGCGGCGCCGAAACTCGCGCGTTCGGTGTCGAGCACGAGGTGACGCTTTCGGCGGCCTACATGGTGGCGCAGGCCCGCTACGATCTCGGCGACCCTTTCGGCGCCAGCTCCGATGCGGTGGCCGTAGTCATGTACCGCCGCCAGCTCCTGGGAGAGCATCATCCCGAAACTCTGGCCACCGAACTGGCGCGGCTGGCGTGGCTCGGGGAAGCCACGGGCGTCACCAGTTTCGTCCTCAAGAGCCTCAACAAGCTGATAACGGCCGCCGAAAACGCGCTCGGCCACGACAACGAAATCACCATGCGGGCGCGTTACGTTCTTGCGCTTTGGGCGCCGAAAACGGCAGGCACCGAAGTGGACTGCATCTCCGAGTGGGAAGTACTGGCCGAGGACATCGCCCGCGGCCTCGGCGAGGCGCATCCGCTGAGTGTCGCTGCGCGCGAACAACGTTCAGCGGCGCGCGCCGAGTGGGAGCAGAACCTCAACGAGGTGCGCGACCTCGCCTTCCATTTGTACGTCGACATGGAATCCGAGGAGCGCGACATCGACCAGCCCCCGACGCGGGGGTGGCTGGACACCGGAAACCTCGACGAAGACACGGTCGAGAAGGTGACTGAGGACGCCGACGAGCAGCGGTCCGAGCGCGCCGAGTTGATGGAAAACGTTGTGGCAGCGAAGAGATCGTTGTCCCGAAGCGCCCGCACCGCGGGCAATGACGCCTACGAGACACTGCTGTGGCGTTATTATTTGGCGTGGCTGTTCTGGGAGGGGCACGAATTCGAGGCGGCCGGCCAGCGGACCCGGCGGTTGATCGACGATTGCGTGCGGCTGCTCGGCGGCGACCACGAACTCACGGAGGCGTCGCGAACGATGTTGCAGTTCATCGACACCCACACCTGGACCGGTCTGCCCCTGTTCTGGGATGGCAGCGCGATGGTCTGAAGGGGATCCAGGCTTAGCGCCTGATCTAGTCGACCAGCGACTGGGTCCCCAGGACGATGGCGAGGGCGAGCCGCTCGGCGTCCTCGGTGCCGGGTTCGGCGGTGTAGACCATGATGCGGATGTCGTCGGCGGCGACGATGAACGTGTCGCAGGCGAGGCTGATGCGCCCGACCTCGGGGTGGTCGATCACCTTGTGCCGGCCGAAGTCCTGGTGTGGTTGCGGCGCGCCGGTCTCCCAGAGCTCGACGAACCGCGGGCTGTGCGCGGCGAGCTCGCGGATCAGCGACTTCAACCGCTGGTCGGCGGGATAGCGGGCGGCGGTCAACCGCAGATCGGCGACCAAGCCGGCCTCCAACTCGGCCCTCTCCCGAGGGCTGTGAACGGCTCGGTTCCCGGGGCCGACGAGGTTGCGCCAAAGGCTATTTCGCTCGTTTCCCCGCCATGCCGTGGTGGGCCCCATCAGCGCGTCATACGGGGCGTTGGCGACCAGGAGCGTCCAGGTGGCGTCGAAGACGGCGACCGGCGTGTTCGCCAGCCGGTCCAGGATTCGCTGGACGCTGGGCGTCACCCGCGACGACACCATGTGCTGCCCGGGCGTGGCGTGCCCGGCCAGCCGGAAAAGCAATTCGCGCTCGGAGTCGGACACCCGCAACGCACGGGCGAGGGCCTCGACGACCTGGACCGAAGGTGAAATAGCCCGGCCCTGTTCGAGCCTGGTCAGGTAGTCCACTGAGATCCCGGCCAGCGCCGCGAGCTCTTCGCGGCGCAGCCCCGCCGCGCGCCGGCGCCCACCGGCCGGGACGCCGACCGCGGCGGGCGCAACGCGGTCACGCCAATGCCGCACCGTTCGCCCGAACCCCCACGTTTCCATCACTTCACTGTGCGGGACACCGGCGTCATAGGAAAGAGGTTGTCCTGGCCCTGCCAGTCCTACGACAACCGGACGACTGCCTGAACATCCGACCGGGGTCAATGCTGCAACCATGAACGACATCCCTTCCGGAACCATCTTGCTCACCGGTCCCACCGGCGGCCTGGGAAAGGCCGCGACGCTGGCCATTGCCCGACGTCCGCCGTCCAATCGTCCCGATCTGCTGCTGGTGGGCAGGCCGGGGCGGGCGCTGACCGACGTGGCCGAGGAGGCCAGGTCGGTGGGCGCGACCGTGCATGAGATCGGCTGCGACCTCTCGCGGCTTTCCGACGTGCGCAGCGCGGGCAGCACCGTTAAAAGTCTGTTGGACGCCGACGCAGTCCGTCCGCTGCGGGGGATAGTGGCCAACGCCGGCCTTTCGGTCGCCGACACCCATACCGCGTCGGCCGACGGATACGAACTGACCTTCGCAGTGAACTATCTGGCGCACGCCCAGCTCATAGGCGCCCTGGTGGACTCGTTGGCTAAGCCGTCGCGCGTCGTGCTGGTGGGCTCGAACACGTACTATCAGAACATCTTCCGGCGATTACTCAGAGTGCCGCCGGCACATTGGCGCGATCCGCTCGAACTTGCCCGACCCACCGCGGCGGACGTTCCGTCGACATTCGAGAAGTGCGGGATCGCATACTCCAATTCCAAACTTGCGCTGTTCTACTACGCGCACGAACTGCAGCGACGAGCACCGGAGGGAATCAATGTGACGGTGTTCGAGCCGGGCTTCATGCCGGGCACCGGCCTGAGCAGGGCCCACGGCCCCGGCGTGCAGCGGGTGGGGCGCCTGATCGAGCGCATCCCCGGGGTATCTTCGCCGCGCGGGTCTGGCCCCGCGCTGGCATCGATCGTGCTCGACCGCCGGTTCGAACATCTACGCGACGGCGCGTTCGTCGTCAAAACCCAAGAGCGCCCGGTGAAACCGTTCGCGCAGGACCGCCAGCGCGAAACGCGGCTGTGGGAGGCCACCGCCGAACTGCTCCACGCCGCTAAGTGACCGCTTCCCCCGCCAGCGCGCCGTCGACCAGTTCGTCGAAGCGCTCCAGCGCCTCGTCGGACTCGACGTCAATGCCGCGCAGCGCCCCGCGATCCGCAAGGTAGCGCTGCGCATAAAGCCGGGCGACCAGCGCCTTACGCTCGCCGCCGCGGGTCTCGCGTTCCCAGGCGGCCTGCTCGGTGAGCAGCGCGCCGGCGTACACATCGCCCATGAACTGAGCCAGCGGGAACAGCCGCGCCTCGGCCATGTCGCGGTCCAGCTTGGACCACGCCGTGATGGCCGCGTCGAGGTCCTCGATGCGCCCGGCGACCAGCCGCGTGGTGTCGTCGTAGTCCGACACCGACACCGCATCGCGCAGCCGCGCCAACAACGCCTCGTGCGCGCGGGTCTGCTCGATGCCGCGCCGCACATCCAGGCACAGGATGTTGTCCGGCCCCTCCCAGATGGTGTTCACCTGTGCGTCGCGCAGCAGCCGGGCCACCGGCCAGGTCTCGATATAGCCGTTGCCGCCGTGGATTTCGATCGCGTCGGACGCCGCGGTGATGCCGAGCCGGCAAGCCTTGAGCTTGGTGACCGGCACGGCGATGCGTTGCCGCATGCCGCGGGGCTGGCGATGGTTGGTCGCGCCGGTGCCGTCGAAGACCATCGCTTGCGCGGCTTCGACGTCGACAATCATCTCCGCGAGCTTGCGCCGCATCAGCGGCTTGTCGATCAGCGCGCCGCCGAACGCGTGCCGTTGGCGGGCGTAGCACAGCGACTCGACCAGGGCGCGGCGCGCGTTACCGAGCCCGAAAAGCGCGATGCCGAGGCGCGCGGCGTTGGTCAGCTCCATCATGCGGCCCAAGCCCTTGCCGTCCGACGGGCCCGCCTCGCCGCTGGGCTCCCCGGACAGCAGAAACGCCTCCGCGTCAACGAATTCCACCTCGCCGGAGGCCACCGAACGGGTACCGAGCTTGTCCTTCAGGCGGCGCACCCGCACCCCGTTGCGTGACCCGTCGCGCCGGGTGCGCAGCACCAAAAAGTTGGCGACGCCGCGTGTCGAGTCGGGCGCACCCTCCGGCTTGGCCAGTACGACGAAGGCCTCCCCGGCGCAGTTGGAGGCAAACCACTTGAACCCATTGAGAAGCCAGGCATCCCCGGCGCGAGTCGCCGTCGTCTCCAGCGTGCCCAGGTCCGAGCCGCCGGTGCGTTCGGTCAGCAGTTGCGCGGTCTCCCCGGCCCACTCGCCGGAGGCGAATTTGGCCAGCACGTGCTCGCGCACGTCGGCCGGCGCGTACGCGGCCACCAGCGAGGAGACCATGCCGCCACCGGTGCCCAGCGCGCAGCCCATCCCGATGTCTGCCTGGTTGAGCAGATAATTCGATGCGAACAGGCCCAGCCCCGAGCTCACCTTGGCCGCGCGGGTGTCGTTGCGCAGTGCCTGCTGGGCGTCCAGGACCGCCCGCTTGGACTGGGTGAAAGACGCCGGCATGACGACCCGGCTCACGTCGTGCCCCCACCGGTCATAGCGTTCCAGCCGCGGTGGGTTCTGATCGGTTTCCTCCGCCCATCTCGCGACCGGACCGCCCATCAGCTCGCCCATGCGCACCAAATGCGGCTCCACGACGGCCAGTTCCTCCGGCTGCAGGTAGTACGCCATGGTGAACTGCAGGGTGGGGTCGGTGAGGTACCAGTTGAGGCCGACGGCCCCGCGGTAGTTCTCGGTCCGGTAGCGCTGCGCCTTCTCCTCGGTGGAGAAGGGCAGCCTGTCTAACGCCTCTGCGGCGTAGTCGCTCATGGCTCAGACGCTACGCGCTCGTGAGGAAAACCAGACGGACCCTGCCGATTTGGATTTCGTCGCCGTTGGCGAGCACCGCCGAGTCGACGGGCTCCCGGTTGACGTAGGTATGGTTCATGCTGCCCACGTCGACGACGCGGAATTCACCGCCGTCGCTTCGAAATTCGGCGTGCCGCCGGCTGACAGTGATGTCGTCGAGGTAGATGTCGCTCTCGGGGTGGCGGCCCGCGGAGACGACGTCCGCGGTCAGGGGAAAGCGCGAACCGGCGTTGGGGCCGCGTTTGACGACGAGCAGCGCCGAGCCCGGCGGCAATGCCGAGGTGTCCTCGATCGCGGCGTCGGCGGTGGTCGCCGGCGCGTCGAGCTCGCCGGGCATGGCGCTGCCGATGGCGCCGGTGCGGTCCTCCAATTCTTTGCGCCGAGCTGGCAGGTGCGGCGTCGACCCGGTGTCGCTCACGCGGCTCGCGGCAGGTTCGGGTTGGCCGCCGCCGTTTGCGACGTCGTGCGCTGCGGCGCCGGCAGCCAACCGACGTAGCTCAGGTACAGGCCGACCACGGCGAAGACGACGCACGCCGTGATCCACCAGCCCCGCGCGCCGATCATGTCGTTGGCCAGCGCGGCGAAGAACTTGGGGAAGGCCACCAGCAGTAACCCGCGCAGCACGATCAGCCAGCCGAGCAGGGAAACGGCGACCGCCGCGGCGCCGCGCCAGCTTTGGTGCGCCGCGACGATGGTGAGGCCGAGCAGGAAGATGAAGGCGCCGGTTACGAAGGTCCACATCGAATTCGCCTCGAACTGCGCCAGCAGCGACTGCATGTCCGAGGCGCGCGCCACGGCCGTCACGTCGACGACGACGAGAAAGGGACCGAGCACGCGGCAGAAAAAGCGCGTCGACGGTTGAGAATCGTCCATTGGAGTACCTTTCGTCCGACGCCGGTCACGCGGCGACTCTTTTATCGGAGCACTCGACCGCGGCCTCGAGATAGGGACTTAAGGCACTGCCCGCGGCCAAAGGCGTGGTTATACCGGTGCGACGAACTCCGATGTGTAGAACTCCGCCGGATTCTGCGAGTTAGGGCTGGCCCGCTCGATAATCACCCACACGCCGGTGGTGCCGGGCCGAATGGTGTCTTGCACGGTCGTTGTTCCGTTGCCCGCCGCGTCGATATCCATGCCGGAAAAAGCGGTGCCGGGGTCACCCGGTCCGCAGGTGCTCGACGACGGCCGGGGCATCTGAATCAGCCCGACGTCGAAGTGGGTGCCGGGCCCGGGCTCGTCGTACAGGTGCACCTCGGCCACCGCTCTTGACCCGCTGGTACGGATCACCGCCGAGCCGGTCGCCAGCATCGGGCTCCCCACCTTGGGGTCTACGCCGACGCGGCTGAAATCGCAGCGTCGTAAGTAGTTGTCCAGCACCACTGTGGTGCCACCTTCGGCGTGGGCCCTGACCCCGAACGTCATCGGCCAGGTGATGGCCACCGCGACCATTGCGGCACCTGTGCGGATATGTCTCAGCGCGTACATGGGCCCCACCCGTCCCTCCCGTGTGAACTGGATCACAGCGGTTAGGTGGTAACCGGAATGCGGGAAGATCAAACCAATTCCCGACGATTACTCAATCGTTAATTAATGCGTTATTGGGCGGCTGACCAATTGCGGAAGAAAGGCGTAATAAAGCCTTACGGTTTAATGCGGATCGGCCCCGGGGACCACCAGCCGCTGCGGGTCGCGGTGCCCAGCTCGAGCTGTGCGGGATGGGCGTCGGCGATGGTGTCGAACTTGCGCAGCGATCCCCAGTCCCGGCCCCAGTCGTGCGACAGGTAGGTCGACATCACATGGGCCCGCAGCAGCAGATCGGTGATGCCCAGCAGGCCGCCATTGACACCGTCCTGCCACGTGTCGGTGTCCTGCTTCTTGGCGTTGTAGTCCGGCGTGATGCGGAACCTCGGGATCTCGGTGACACCGTTGACATGCAACATCGGCTGCTGGCACGGGAAGGCCAACCCGACCGCCCAGTCCATCAGCACCGGCTGCGTCGAACCCACGTACTCCTGCAACGAGCGCAGTTCCGGCACCCGCGGCGGGGTGACCGCGATCCAGTCGTCCGGGGTCAGGGACAGGTCCTCGGCGACCAGTCGTACGGCGACGGCGTCGCCGGGGATCTGGGAGCGCGCGAAGCGCAGGTTGCGCCACACCTTGGGTTGCTCACCGTAGAGGTCGTAGGGCACCAGCCTGCCGCCCGGTTGCACGGATCCGCCCGGGCCGGGCCTGCCGAATTCCAGCTCGACCGTCTGGCCGCTGGTGTAGTGGTGCAAGATGCTGTTGCCGGCGATGGTGCCGGCGGCGGTGACGACTACCAGCGGGTGCCCGTCATCCGCCTTCGGGAGCTGATACCACGCGGAGGTGAGCCGGCTCTGCTGTTGCGCCCCGGTCGTGTAGCTGCCGGCCAGCGGAACCTGGGCGGCGTTCAGGCCGTACGGCAGCGGCACCGTCGATCCGTTGATGCCGGGAGCCGTCAGCTTGAGCGGCGCGTCCCAGTCGTAGTCGGTGCCCGGCTGCGGCACCGCCGTCTCCTTGACCGACTCGGCCAGTGTGCGGTCCGGAACGCCGTTGGGAGCGAATCCCGTCGGGTTCACGCCGCCCAACGGCCCCAGCGGACCGTAATCGCCGGGCAGGGGCGCCATGAAGCCGGCGTTACTGTCCGGCTCGACGAGCACGTCGTCGGCCAGGCCGCAGCCTCCACTGAATTCGCGCAGGTTGTCCCAGGCATTGGAGTAGGTGGGGTACTGGCGCACGATGCCGGCCACCATTGACGCCACGAACACCAGCGCCATGAAGCCGGCCGCCAGCGGGATCGGCGCGGCCGTCAGCGCGCGCGCCAACCGGCCCTCGCCGTGGCCGGTGTCGGCGAAGTGCAACCAGGCCGCATACACGGCCGCGATCACGAACAGCGCGAAAAATATTGTGCTGATCGAGATTCCGCCAACCCTCGGCATGCTGCTGTTGAACGGCACGCCGTAGCTGGACACGTACCACCAGCCGTTGGTGGTGGCGAAGCACAGCGCCAGGATGAACAGCACCGCCGCGAGGAACGCCATTCGGTTCCGCGACCAGCGCAGCACCTTCGGCGACACCAGCACCGTCGTCAGAGCGGCCATCGCCGCGCCCACCGCGGCGAACAGCCCGAAGTGATGCACCCACTTGGTGGGGGTGAACATCAAGAAGAACATGGTTCCGAAGATGACGCCCATCAAGCGCCACGCCGGCCCGCGGGCCACGCCCGGAACCCGCTTGCGCCGCAACATGATGAATACGGCGGTGAACAGGCACAGCGCGGTGATCAGGAAGCCGAAGCGGCGGGAGAGCGAACCGTCGACGGTGGGCAGAATCAGGTAGTAGTAGCGCAGGTTTTCGGTGTACCACGCCTGACTGGGTCCGATGGCGGTCCGAATCCTGGTGGCCTCCAACACCGTTGACAACGTCTGATCGGCGAAGACCACGGTCAGGATGACCGTGCCGGCGGCCAGCATGGGCGCCACCAGCGGCAAGGTGCCGACCAGCCGATGCCGGCGGACCAGGATGCGCAGGATCGGACGGCCACCGGCGACCAGCGCGGCCACGGCGATCAATCCGGTGGGCTGGACGCCGAGGGTGAACGCCGCGGTGATGACCGCCAGCGCGGCCGGCGTCAGACGGCTGTAGCGCATGGAGCGCTCGATCAGCACATAGGTGATCAGCGAACCCACGGCGATGATCGGCTCCGGGCGCAGGCCGTTGTCGAACGGCATCCACGCGGTCAGCAGGACCATGCCCGCCGCCCAGTTCGCCGCCTTGCTGCCGGCGACCGCGGGTCCCAGACGGGGCAGCACCTCACGCGAAAGCAGGAGCCAGCAGACGATTCCCGCGATCAGGTCCGGCAGCCGCATCCACAGGCTGGCGTCGCTGACGTGGGTCATCAACGCCAGCAAGTTGTAGTACCAGCCGAACGGGTCCTCCGGACTGCCGAACCAGCGGAAGTAGTTCGACATGTAGCCGGCGCGGTCGGCGACCCGGGCCATGCCCAGGATGTAGCCGTCGTCGGACGAGTTCGCCCCGATCACGTGCCACAGCAGGAACCCGAAGATGACCGTGACGTCGGCCAGGGTGAAGGTGCGCCAGTTCGCCGGAATGAGCCGGCGCATCCGGTGACCGTCCAGCTGGTCGAGGCGCCACAACGCGATCAGCGCGACGATCGTGGACACGATGGCCAGCACCATCGCGGTCAGCTTCAAAGTCGTTGGGGTGGTGGAGAACCGGGTGTCGATCGTGGCCGACAATTTCAGGCCCGGCGGGGCGGGGCCGGTCAGGTCGGTGAACACCCCGACGATCTGCGGCCTCAGGTTCGGGTCGGGGAAACCGCCGCCGATCGGCCTGCCCGCCGAATCGTTCAGTCCGACGAAGGTGGCGAAGGCGCCGGCTTTCGTCGAGGTGATCTCGATGCGCTGACATTGGCTCGACATCACCTGGTCGCGAGACGCGCTGGCGATCACCACATTCCGGTCGGTGACGTCGACACGCTTGGCGTTGACGACGACGAACAACGCGTTCAGCGCGGCGTCCTTGCCCTTCTTGGGCGCCGTACTGAGCACGACCCCACCGTCCGGCGGCAGGGCGCCCACCACCGAGCACGGCACGGTTGCCGTCACGTTCACCGGGGTCAGCGAAATCAGCGGCGCCGTAACGCTGTTCAGCTGGCCGCCCTGCGGCCAGTTGAGGGTGGCGGTGGTCTGCACGACGGGCAGCAATGGCGTCGCGACCGACAGAACGAAGCCGATCAGGCCGGCGATCGTCGCAACCCAGCGCGTCGCCCGCACGTCTTGACGGGCGGTCACCTTGTCTTCCCGGTTGTTCACCGTCGTGACGCTCATGGAAGTGCCCGAATCGGTCCCTGGCGGCTCCAGCCGTGCACTGTCATCACACCCTGTTCGATTGCGGCGTCCGGCGCCTGGTCGGCCGGCACCAGCCGGAAGTACTGCTCCACGGAGCCCCAGTCCCGATACCAGTCGCCGCGAAGATACGTCGAGACCGTCGAGGTGCGCAGCATCGCCTGGGTGACCAGGAACGGGCCGCCGGCCTCGCTGGCCTGCCATCCGTTCGACGACGACGCCGTCTGCTTGTGATCGGGCAGGATCCGGTACTGCGGAAGTTCGGCCACGCCAAGGTGTTCGGAGAACGGGTGCTGGCACGGAAAGTTCGCAGCGGTCGCGATGTCCATCAGCACGGGCGTGCGCGACCCGATCAGCTGCTGCAGGGTTTGCAGCACCGGCACCCGCGGCGGCGTAAACGCGAACCACTGATCGGAGCTCAGGTTCGGGTCGTAGGCGACGATGCGTGCGACGTTGGCCTCGGGCGGCGCCCAGGTCAGGGGGAACCGCAGGTTGCGCCATGCCGGCTCGGGGCCGATGTCGATCGGCTGCACCTCGGCCAGCGGCTGGGTGGTGCCGTCGGGGCGGGTGACTCCCCACTGCAATTTCAGCGACTGCCCGTAGGTGAAGGTGCCGTCCTCCTTGTACGACCAGATCGCGCCCGACGCCGACACCACGACGATCGGCCGGTCCGGGGTGCGGGGCGGCAGCTGGTACCACGCCGACGTCGCCGTGGCGGCCAGCGAGTTCTCGCCGTAGCTGCCCATCACCGGGGTGCGGGCCGGGTCGAGGCCGAACGGCAGCGCCGCGTGAGAGCCGTTGACGCCGGCGGGGCCCTTCCCGCCGGCCGTGCCCGCCGAGTCGCTCATGGCGGCGTTGGGCTTGTTCGGCGACGCATCCGAATTCACCACGCCCGGCTTGGTCACCACCGGGTACGACCGCAGGTCGTCGCCGACGCCGTCGGGCTTGAAGCCGACCGGGTTGACCCCGCCGAGCGGGCCGTCGGGACCGAACGGCTGCCCGGGCGCCGGCGTCAGCATGCCGGCGTTGGGGTCGGGCTCGGCGAGCACGTCGTCGGCCATGGCGCAGCTCTGGCGGGTGGGCCCCGCAAGAACATCAGCGATGGCGGCGAGGTTGGCCTTGCCGGTGGTGTAGAGCGGGTAGCGGAACACCGCGCCCTTGGTCAGCGAGGCGACTTCGCCCACCACCATGATGCTCGCGACCACGAGCAGCGGGGTCGACGCCAGCACCCGGTTGCGCCGGTTGTCCTTGACTTCGGTGTGGCCGGCGTAGTCCATGCGGAAGTGCTGCCACGCGGCGAGTAGCCCGGTGAGGATCGACAACGTCAGGAACATCGACGTCACCGGGTGGCTCGCGATCACCGGCTGGATGTCATACCAGGGCACCCCGTAGTTGCCGACGTAGAACCAGCCGTTGATGCCCGAGGTCGCCACGGCCACGACGAACAGCAGCGCCGTGACATACAGCGTCAGGTTGCGGCGGTTGTGCAGGCCGATCCGCGAAAGCGCGAACGCGGTGACCGCCCCCAACGCGCCCGCCAGTCCGGCGAAGGCGCCGAACTGGACCGCCCACTTCGTCGGGGTGAACGTCAGGAGCAGGAGGCCGATGGCGGTGGTGCCGATCAGTCGCCAGGCCGGGCCGCTGGCCACCCCGGGCACCCGCCCCCGCCGCAGCAGGATGACCAGCATCCCGAACAGGCATAGCAGCAGCACCAGCACCGCGAATCGCCTCGCCATCGACCCGTCAGGGTTGGACTCCACCGTGAGGAAGTAGTAGCGAAGCCAGTCCTGGTACCACGCGATCGTCGGACCGACCTTGTACTTGATGCGCGCCGACTCGGCGACATTGGCCAGCGTCTGACCATGGAACACCACGACGGTGATCAGCGACAGCGACCCCGCGAGCACCGCCAGCGGCGCGATCAGCCCGTCGGTCGCCCGGCGCCGCCGGACCGTGCGGGCGATGGCCCGCGAACCGGTCAGCAGCGCGGCGACGGCGATCAGGCCCTGCGGCGCCAGCGTCACGGTGAGCATCGCGACGAAGATCGCGACCGCGGCCGGGGCCAGGCGCTGCAGCGCGATCGCCCGCTCCACCAGCATCCAGGTGACCAACACCCCGAGGGCGATCAGCGGCTCGGGCCGCAGCCCGTTGTTGAAAGGCAACCAGGCGGCCAGGAACACCGCGCCCGCGGTGAAGACCGCCACCCGATTCGCCGCCAGGCCGCCCGTGCCGGGGCCCAGCCTGCGTAGGACCCAGTGGCTGATCACCAGCCAGCACGCGATCCCGGCCAGCGTGGCGGGCAGCCGCATCCACACCCCGGCGGTGCTCACCGACGCCAGCTTGGACAGCACCCCCAGGTACCAGTCGAACGGCGCGTCCGTCGTACCGAAGTAGCGGTAGTAATCGACGATGTAGCCGGCCTTCGGGGAGACCCGGGCGATGGTCAGGTTGTAGCCGTCGTCGGACGAGGTGGCGCCGATGACGTGCCAGACCAGCAGCGTCGCGATCACCCCGACATCGGCGATCCAGGTTGCGAGGCCGACGCGGCGCCAGGAACTCCACCGCTCCCGGGGGCGATACCGGGCGAGCCAGGCGATCGGCGACCGCCAGTTGACCAGCGTGCCGCCGCCGCGGCTGCGACGGTCGAGGGCGGCAAGCGCAATGACGGCGGTCAGCACGGCCAGCGCGCCCACGGCCATCGCGAGCTGCTTGAGGGCGGTCGGGGCGGTGATGAAGCGCGTGTCGATGTCGATGCGGGCCGACAGCCCCGGCTGGGCCGGCACCTTCAGGTCCGTGAAGATGCCGCCGACTTGTGGTTTCTTCTCCGAGGGCAGCCTGCCCGCGGCGCCGGGCATGCCCACGAACTCGGCACCCGCCGCGCCCGCGTTGGCCCAGACGCGCAGCACGCTACAGGCCCCGCCGGCGACCGCCGCCCGCGGCGCGGCCGCGGCCACGGTGTCGCGGAACGCGACGACCACCAGGTCCTTGTCTGCCCGCACGAACAGCCCGTCCTTGCCGGCGTCGATGCCGCCGGCGGGCAGGGTCGAGACCACCAGCCCGCCGTTGGCGGGCAGGGTGGCGATCGCCGCGCACGGGATGGAGATGTCGAGCGCGCGCGGCGCCCCGGACACCAGGGGTGCGGTGATCTGGGTAACGTGCCCGTCCATGACGCCCTGCGGCCACAGCACCGTCGCGGTGGTCTGCTTGACGGGAAGCAACGGGACGAGCGCGCACAACAGCAGCCCCACGATGCCCGCGACGGCGGCCACGAACCGCGGGATCCGCTGCGATCGCTGATAACCGTCGTGGGGCACGAGGCTCGATCGTAAGCGAAGCAGCTTTGTCCCCGGAGGACGCGGGGCCGCGCGGGGCGGCGCGGCGTCAGCGGGGGAGCCGGGCGGCCAGGGTGCTCAGGCCCGGGCCGTCGAGGTCCGCGAGCGCCGCCGGGCGGCCCGACATCGCCATCAGCAGCGCCTCGCCGGGGCCGGTGACTTCCGGCCCGCGGCCGTGTTCCCAATCGACGTCGGTGGCGCGCAGGCGCAGCCCCCGGATCCGGCGTCCGGCGCCGAGCCTCGGGTTGCCCGGCACCAGACCGAGAACGCGCTCGAGCCGATCGGCGGGGACGGTGCGGGGCCGGTTGAGCGCGCGGCGGATGTCTTGGTGATGAATGGTGCCGTCGACGAGGGCGATCATTCCGCCGAAACCCGCTGTCAGCCCACGCGGTTGGAGGTGGGTTCGCAGGAACTCGAGCAGCTGTTCTGGACTCAGGCGGGCGAACTCGTCTACGCCCACCTGGTTGGCGCGGACGACCCAGCCCTTCGCGAAGCGCTTGACCAGCCCCAGCGGGCCCAGCTCTTCATAGCTGATCGTGTGCGCGACAACGTCTTTGACCGTCCAGCGGGTACACAGGCTGGGCGCCTCCCACTGCTGGGGCGTCAGGGTGGCCAGGAATTCCGCCAGGTCGGCCCGCTCGTCGCGGGCCATGCTCATCAGGCTTGCCGTCATTGCGGGTCCCCGGCCTTCAGCTCTTGCGCAGCGGCGCGGGGCTCCACAGACCGCTGCGGGTGGCGGTCCCCAGCTGCAGGCGGGCGGGCTGCGCGCCGGCGTAATACGGCGTCAACCGTTGCAGGGAACCCCAATCGCGCGACCAGTCGTCCTTCAGATAGGTCGCCATGGTGGTCGCCTTCAGCAGCAGCTCGGTGACGCCGAGCGGGCCGCCGCCGTTGTTGTCCATCACCGGCGAATTGGCTTCGGCGCCGAAACGGTCCGGCAGGATGCGCCATTTCGGCGTCTCGTCGACGCCGTTCTGATGGCCGAACGGGCGCTGGCAGGGGAACGCCAGGCCCACCAGCCAGTCCAGGAACACCGGGTCCTTCGAGCCGACGACGTCCTGCAGCGTGCGCAGCTGCGGGATGCGCGGCGGGGTGAGCGCGATCCAGTGCTGCGGCGCCAGGTCTTCGTCGTCGGCGACGAGCCGGATCTGGGTGGCGTCGCGGGGGATCGCCGACAGCGGCAGGCGCAAGTTGCGCCAGGCGGGGGACGCGCCGACGTCAGCCAGTTGGAACGACCCGCCGGGGTGTCCGCTGGCCGCTTGGTCGTCGGTGGCCCACTGCACCTGAACCTCGCGGGGGTCGAAGCGGCCGGCCGCGCTCACCACCAGCAGCGGCCGGGCGTTGTCGCGGGTGGGCAGCCGGTACCAGCCCGACCGCAGGTGGGCGGGCAATTGGATGCCCGACCGCCAGCTGCCGAGCACCGGGGTGCGCGCCGGGTCGAGGTTGTAGGGCAGCTGGGCGACCGAGCCGTTGATTCCCGGTGCCGGGGTGGTGCCGCCCTCGGTGCCCGCCTCGGCGCCGGTGACCAGCCTGTCGTCGTTGATGAAGCTGCGGTCGCCCGGGCGTTCCATCACCGGGTCGGCGCGGACATCGGCGGGAATACCGTTGGGGGTGAAGGCTTCCGACAGGCCCTCGCCCAGCGCGTCGGCCACCGTGGCGCTCACCGGTGCCAGCGCGCCGGCGTTAGGGTCCTGTTCCACCAGCACGTCCTCGGCCAGTCCGCAGGACTTGCCGGTGAGGGCCTCGAGGTTGGAGCGGCCTACCGTCCAGGCGGGGTACTGGTCGACCATCGCCAGGGTCAGCGAGGCCACCTCGAACACCACCAGCAGCCACGTCGCAATGGCCAACGGGGACTGGACGATTCCGGCGACCCGCGCGCCCAGGCGGGTTTTCGGTGCGCCGTTGTCCGGATCGACGAAATGGAACCACGCGGCCAGCAGCAGCACCACAACCGTCAGCCCGAGCAGCGCGGTGGCGAAGGCGTAGTGCCACGCCGGGAACGAATTCGACCATGGCACACCGAAATTGGAGACATACCACCAGCCGTTGACGCTGGCGAAGGACAGGGCCATCAGGAACAGCACCGCGGCGGCGAACATGGTGCGGTTGCGCCGGGACCGCATCGCGAGTGAGGTCACGGCGACGGCGGCCAGCGCGCCCAGCGGTCCGGCCAGCCCGGCGAACACCCCGTAGTGGTGGGTCCACTTGGTGGGCGTGAACATCATCGCGATGAACGAGATGATCGTGATCCCGACGATGCGGCGGCTCGGTCCCGCGGCCGTGCCCGGGATCCGGCCCTTGCGCAGCGACATTGCGACGGTGATCGCGAGCGCCAGCACCAGGGCCAGCACGGCGAAGCGGCGGGCGACCGAGCCGTCGGGGCTGGCCATGAACAGGCGCTCGTAGCGGATGTGTTCGTCGAACCAACTCAGGCTGGGGCCGACGGCCCGCTTGAGCATGCTGGCCTGGATTTCACCGGCCAGGGTTTGGTCGCGGAAGATCAGGATGGCGGTGACGGTGACCGCCGCGAGCAGGGGCGCCACCAGCGGCAGCGCGCCGAACCGTTTCGACCGGCGGTGCAGGATGGTCCGCAACGGTCCGATGGCGACCAGCAGGGCGCCGATCGAGGCGATCCCGGTCGGCCCGGAGAACAGCGTCAGGGCACCGATGATGCAGGCGACGGCCACCGGCAGCAGCCGGCTGGTGGCCACCGCGCGTTCCACCGAACACCAGGTGAGCAGGATGCCCAGCGCGATGATCGGCTCGGGGCGCAGCCCGTTGTTGAGCGGCAGCCACACGGCCAGGAACATGCCGGCCGCGGTCCACGCCGCGCCGCGGTTCTGTTTGACGGCGTGCCCCAGGCGGGGCATGACCTCACGGCTGATCACCCACCAGCACGTCAGCGCCATGGCCAGAGTGGGCAACCGCATCCAGATGCTGGCCGTGCTGACATGGGCCCACACCGCGAGCAGGTCGTAATACCAACCGAAGGGCGCCTCCGGCGTGCCGAACCAGCGGTAGTAGTTGGCCATGTAGCCGGCGTGCTCGGATACCCGGGCCATGGTCAGGATGTAGCCGTCGTCGGAGGTGTTGGCGCCGACGAACTGCCACCACACCAAGACGGCGATGACCAACGCGTCCAGCCCGCCAATCGACCACCAACGCGACGGCAGGAACCGGCGGTGCCGGGTGCCGTCCGCGGTGTCGAGCAGGTGCAGCGCGGCCAGCGCGGCTGCCGTCAGCACGACCCCGAGGATCATCGCCGCCATCTTCAGTTCGGTGGGGCTGCTGCTATACCGGGTGTCGATGGTCGCCGAGAAGCTCAGGCCCGGCGGCGTCGGACCGCTCAGGTCGGTGAAGACGCCGACGATCTGGGGCCGGAAGTCGTAGCCGCTCTTCTCGCCGCGCAGCGGTGAGCCGGGGTGCTCGGCGTTGGGTCCCTGGGTCAGGCCGACGAATTCGGCGGTGACCTTCTCGGCGTGCGCGGTGAAGGTCAGCCGCTGGCAGGCCGGGCTAAGCACCTGGCTCAGCGGGGCGGTCACCACCGCGACGTTGCGCACCACCACCACGAGGTAGTCGTTGGCGCGCTGGATGAGCAGCCCGCGGTCGACGGCCTTGGGGGCCTGCTTGGGCACCGTGGACAACAGCACCGTCTTGCCGGCGTTCTGCGGTCCGGCCAGCCCGGCGGCGGCCTGACACGGCACGGTGATGTTCAAGTCGGTCGCCACGTAACCGATCAGGGGAGCGTCGACGCTTGCGAACGTGCCGTTTTGCGGCCAATTCAGCTGGGCGGTGGTCTGGTTGACCGGCAACAGCGGGGTGGCGATGGCCAGCAAAGCCCCGAGCAGCCCGGCGACGATAGCAACCCACCGAGCGATCCGGTGGTTCGCTCCCGTGTCGGTCACGGTGCTAGATGCTAGTTCTTCGACGCCCGGCGTCGAGGTGTCGGTGCTCATCAGCGGCCCGCCGCCGGCTTGCGGATGGCCAGCACGAACGGGCCGGCGCTTTGGACGACGAACTGCGGGCTCTCGAAAAGGGCGGCCCGCAGGTCGACGGTGTAGCGCCGGACATTGGGCTGGTTGGGATAGACGTCTTCGGCGAGCCGCAGCGTGTAGTTGCCGTTCGCGCCGCGGCGCATCAGGAACACCGTGGGCGGCGGCCAGGGACAGGTGTCCAGCGCGTGCAGCAGCTCGTCGGCGGACTTGAGTTTGGACCACTTGTTGATCTGGGCGGCCCGCAGGTCGAACTGCGCCAGCGGGTTGGCGTAGTGCGACGTCAATCCCTGGAATCCCCAGTAGGGATAGAAGGACAGGAAGCTGTAGTCGGCGGTCATCACGACGGTGTGGTCGCGGGGCTTGCCGGTCACGGTCACGATGGCGTGGTCGATGTCGGGGTAGAACTTCTCCGAGCTGGGCGGTCGCCGGTCGCCGCGCTGGCCGTTGCCGTCGGTGTCGGTGTAGGCGACGGTGAGATCCGGACGCAGCACGTCGGGGATGTCCTGGCTGAACGCGATCGCGGCGGCCAGGCCGACGGCGGCGGCGAGGGGCAGGACGGCCCTGCCCCGCGCGGACAGCGCGCGCACGGCCTCGACGAAGCCGAACGCCCCCGCGGCGACCAGCAGCACGGTCAGGGTGGGCTGCAGCCGGAACGACAGCAGCGTGGTGCGCGCCAGCGTGGTCAGCATCGACAGCAGCGACCACAGGTAGATGGCCAGCACGCCGATCGCCAGGGCGCCGGCCCGTACCGACGAGCGGGCCCGCACCACCAGCCACAGCGCGCCCAGCAGGCAGATCGCGCCCAGCAGGGAGAACTGCAGCATCGGGAAGGTCAGCACGGCGCCGTCGGCCGGCAGGTAGTGCGCCGCGCTGCCGGAGTTGCTGACCGGGCTGCGGACCGCCCGCAACAGGAACGGCAGCCAGGTGGTGCTGCCGATGGCGGCGGCGATGACGGCGATCACGGCCAGCCGGCGCAGCGGGTCGAGCGCCGCGCTGAAACCTCCTTGTCGCCAGCGCGAGCCGGCCAGCGCGAGGCCCATCACCGCCATCGCGAACGCGGTGAAGCCGAACAGCAGCGTGTACCAGGTGGCGGTGAACCCAAGGAAGAGTCCGGCGGCGATGACGGCGGCCCATCCGCTTCTTGCGTCGGGGCGCGGCTCCTCGTCACCGCCGAGTGTCACGCCAGGGTGGCCGTCGCCGTCGAGCGCCACGCTGGCGTGACGCTCGCGGGCGCCGCCGCGCAGGCCGGACCACGTCAGCACCAGCACCGGCGGCAGCAGCACGGTGATCATCGCCGCGTACGGTTCGGGCGAGCCGTAGGCAAGCGTCGCCGCCGCCGTCGCCGTGGTGACGATCAGCGCGTACTCGAACCGGACCATCCGCCACCACAGCACCAGGGCGACGGCGACCGCGATGGCGATCGAGGTGATGGCCCAGGGCTTGTAGATCTCCCAGGCCGGCGTCCCGCTCAGCGCCGCGGCCCGGCCGCCGATCCAGAACCAGCCGGGCGCGTAGAACGGCGGCAGCCCGATGTAGGTCATGTCGCGCAGGGCGGGGCTGTCGGCCAGCCGGGTCAGGTACTCGGTGCGGAACTGCTGATCGACGGAGACGCCGAACAGGTACAGCTTGGTCGCGCCCAGCGGCATGCCCAGCGTCACGACGGTGAACGCCGACACGAACACCAGCCCGCCCAGCCGCGCCGGCCACCGCCACCGCCGCCACGCCCAACCCGCGGCGACCAGGCCGGCCAGGCAGCCGACCTGTCCCACGGTGGTCAGCGCATGCAGCTGATTCGACGACGGAAAGGCCGGCCACTGGACTCGAGAGATGGCGACCAGCGAGACCACGGCGACGACGACGGCCACCGCGGCCGCCAAAGCCATCTGGCCGAGGCTGGCCAGCGCGTTACGCATGATCAGATGGGCAGCTTGCGGAAGATGGGCCGGGGGATGTGTCGCAACACCATCATCACGTACCGGAATGCTCCTGGCGCCCAAACCAATTCCTTACCCTTTGCGGCCGCGGTCACCGCGAGGTTGGCGACATACTCCTTGTCCACCGTCAGCGGGGCTTCCTTGACGTGCGCGCTCATCCGGGTGCGGACCTGGCCCGGGCGGATCACCAGGACGCGAACCCCGTACTCGCGGAGCGCTTCTCCGAGACCCAGATAGAAGCCGTCCAGTCCCGCCTTGGTGGAGCCGTAGACGAAGTTCGATCGCCGCACCCGCTCGCCGGCGGCCGAGCTCATCGCGATGATCTGGCCGAAGCCCTGCGCGCGCATCTTCTCGCCGAGCAGCACGCCCACCGAAACCGCTGCGGTGTAGTTGATTTCGGCAGCCAAGACGGCTTTGCGCTGATCCTGCCACAGCTCCTCGGCGTCTCCGAGGATGCCGAACGCGACGATCGCCACGTCGACGTCACCGTGGGCGAAGGCCGCCTCGATCGTCTTCGGATGGCTGTCGGCGTCGGTGGCCTCGAAGTCGATCAGCTCCACCGACCGGGCGCCCGCCGCCTTCATCTGGGCGACGGCGGCGTCGCGTCCCGGGTCGTCGGGCATGGCGGCCAGCACGATCCGGGCGTGCGCGTTTTGCAGGTAGCGCTCACAGATGGCCAGCCCAATCTCGGAAGTACCGCCGAGCAGCAGGATGGTCTGCGGATTTCCCACGGCGTCCAGCACCATTTACAGCAGCTCCAAACGTCGGGCCATGTCGGAGGCGAACACCCCGGCGGGATCCACCTTGCGGCGCACGGCGATCCATTCGTCGATGCGCGGGTACATGGCGTGGAAGGTCTCGGCGCTGACGCGGGAATCCTTGGCGGTATACACCCGGCCGCCGAATTCCAATACGCGCCGGTCGAGTTCGTTGAGGAACTCGTTGATGCCCGGCTTGTTGGGGAAGTCCATGGCGACGTTCCATCCGGCCATCGGGAAACTCAGCGGCGCGCGGTTGCCCGGGCCGAACAATTTGAACACGTTCAGCGCCGAGTAATGGCCGCGGGTCTGGATCCAACGGATGATGGCCTTGAACTCGTCCATCGCGTCCGGCGGGACCAGGAACTGATGCTGCGCGAAACCCATTGGGCCGTAAGCATTGTTCCAGCCGCTGACCAGGTCGAGCATGTGGTAGAACTGCGACAGGTTCATGATCTTGCCGGTGTAAGTGCCGCCCAGCCGGTAATACACCTCGCCGATGGCCATGAACGACAGCTTGTTCATCGCGCTGACCGGAAAGATGTTCGGCACCGTCAGCAGCTGGGGCGCATCGAATTTCAGCGGATTCTTGGCCAGCTTCTTGGGCAGTTGGTCCAGCTTGGCCAGGCTGCCGCGGCTGACCGCGGCCCGGCCGAGTTTGGGCGGCGGGCTGATCAAATCGAACCAGGCGCTGGAGTACGTGTAGTTGGCCTCGCTGCCGTCGAGGTGAACGGCGACCGTCTCGTCGAGGTCCTTGGTGGCCACGCCGTCGGCGATGAAGTACGCCGTTTCCGTCGGCGTCATCTCGATGGTCGCGCGCAGCACGATCCCGGTCAGGCCGTTGCCGCCGACCGTGACCCAGAACAGTTCGGCGTCGTCACCGTCGGGAGTGATGGTGCGGACGGTGCCGTCGGCCAGGAGCAGGTCCATCGAGCGCACGTGGTTGCCGAAGCTGCCCGCGCTGTGATGGTTCTTGCCGTGGATGTCGCAGGCGATCGCGCCGCCGACGGTGACCTGGCGCGTGCCCGGCAGCACCGGCACCCACAGCCCGAACGGCAGCGCCGCCTTCATCAGCTGGTCCAGGCTGACGCCGGCGTCGACGTCGACCAGCCGGGTGTCGGCGCTGATCGAGTGAATGCGGTTGAGCGGGGTCATGTCGATGACCAGGCCGCCGCCGTTTTGGGCGTTGTCGCCGTAGGACCGGCCCAGACCGCGCGCGATGACGCCCCGCCCGTTCGGGCCGCCGGACTCGGCTACCCGGGCGACGGTCTTGGCGATCACCTCGGGATCGCGGGTCGAGAGCACCTCGGCCACCGACGGCGCGGTGCGGCCAAAGCCCGTCAGCCGGGTGGTGGTGGTCGAAACGTCGGTGCTCAACATCGTCAAAGAGGGTACCGCTTGCGCACGTGGCTCAGCGGATGCGGAAGATAACGGCTCGCTGCACGATGAAGTTGATGACCGTCGCGGTGCCCTGAGCGATCACGAACGCGACGGGGATGGCCCACCCGCGGTAGTGCAAAAGCGCCAGGCACAGGTGGTTGAGCCCGACCTGGACGGCGAAGGTGATGCCGTAGAGGATCATGACCCCGACGAAGCGGGCGGTGCTAGGGGCCGCCTGGAACGTCCACCGGCGGTTGATCAGGTAGGCGGTGATGGTGCCGACGACGAAGCTGGTGGCCTTGGCCAGGTCGACCTGGACACCCACCGCTTTGTACAGGGCCAGGTACAGGCCGAAGTCCACGATTCCCGCCAGGCCGCCGGTGGCGACGAAACGCATCACCTGTGTCGTCAGGCTCAACTGCGGGCGGGGCGGGGCGGCATCGGGCGGCGGGGCAACCATCGGGCGCAGTCTATCCGGGCCGGCGGGCCACGCCGGGGACGCTTCAGCGGGGCAGCTTGACCGCTATCAGCTCGACCTGATCCTCGCCTTGCGGCGTGGAGTAGGTCACGGTGTCGCCCGCCTTGTGTCCGGCCAGGGCCTGGGCCAGCGGGCTGCGCGCGGTCAGCGTCTCACCTTCCCGGCCCACCGGCGTCTCTTCCACGATCGAGATCACGTGCATGGTGACCACTTCACCGTCGGAGAACCGCAGGGTCACCTCGGTGCCACCCGGCAGCGTCTCCGATGCGTCGGACTCCGACGGCCCGGTCCGCAGCCGGCGGTCCAGCTCGTTGATCCGGTCGCTGAGCCCCACCAGCTCCTCGGCGCGCTGGATCGCCTCGGCGGCGTCGCCGTGATCGCCCACCATGCCGCGGTCGTTGCGTACCTCGACCTCGAGGCGGTCCCGCCGCTGCCGCAGCCGCTCCAGCTCCGCGGCCAGGTTCTCCCGCGCCGCGTCCGCCGCTGATTGCGCCTTCTTGCTCACGTCGGACCTTTCGCCCAATTTGCTCAGGTGGCGTTCCAGTGTTGCACCACGACGGGGCGGCCGCCACTGTTATTGAACAAGGGGCAATTTTTGCTCAGTGGCTGGTCGAGCCCGATTCGGAGTTGGTGGTGAGCGGCGGCGCGCCGGTTTCGTCGTCGTAGTAGTCGACGGTGCCCCGCAGGGCGTCGAAGATCGCGCGGCCCTGGGCAACCAGGCCGCTGGCCACCTCGGTGAGCCCCTCGGCGCCGTTGAGCACGGTCACGTTCGCGTTGGCGAGCCCCCGCGCCGCCTTCTCCACGATTTCGGGCAGCTGATCGATCAGCGCCTTGTCGAGGGCGACCCGGTTGTGCGAGGCCGCGGCCTCGGCCTGAATCTTCATCTTCTCGGCGTCGGCCACCGCCAGGATCCGCACGCGTTCGGCCTCGGCCTCGGCGGGTTTGACCACCTCGGCGACCAGCTCCTGCTGGCGCAGCTCGGCGGCGCGCTGGGCCAGCTCGGTGCGCATCTGTAGCACCTCGCGCTGGGCCTCGGCCTCGGCCAGCGGGCCCGCTTGGGCCGCCTCGGCCTGAGCCTTGTCGACCTCGGCCTTGTACTGCGCCTTGACGATCGCGGTCTCGCGGGCGAACTCGGCCTGCTTGCGCTGCGACTCCTGCTCGGCTTCGGCGGCGGCCTGGTTGGCCTGCGCCTGGGCGATCTGCGCCTGCTGCTGGATGGCCGCGTTGTGCGGTGCCGACATCGCGTTGATGTAGCCGAGCCCGTCGTCGTCGATGGACTGGATCTGCAGCGCGTCGACGGTGAGGCCGATCCGGGCCATCTCCTCCTTGGAGCCGTCGAGGACCTCGGTCGCCAGCTTTTGGCGTTCCCGGATGATCTGCTCGACGGTCATCGACCCGATGATCGACCGCAGGTGGCCTGCGAAGATGCGCCCGGTCAGCACGGACATCTGGTCCTGTTCGGACAGGAATCGCTGCGCGGCGCTGATGATGCTTTCGGTGTCGTTGCCGACCTTGAAGGCGATCACCGCCCGGACGTTGAGCGTGATGCCCTGCTGGGTCACGCATTTCTCGGCGACCTCGGCCTCACACATCGCCAGCGTGAGGAAGCGGGCCTTGCGGAAGAACGGCATGATGAAGGCGCCGTGGCCGGTCACGACGCGGAACGGGGCGTTGCTCTTGCTTCGGCCGCCCGAGACCAGCATCGCCTCGTCGGGGGCGGGCACTTTGTAACCGAGCATGGGGTCCTTACCTTTCGTTTCGCTGTTGTATCCCGGCGAATCCGGGTCGTCAATTCGGATCAGGCGAGGCCGTGCCACGGTTCGACGACCACCGTCCGGGCTCCCCTGACCTCCACCACCAACACCTGAGCGCCTTTTGGCAGGGGTTCGTCGGACCACGCCAGGAAGGCCTCCTTGGCGCCCCGCACGGTGACCAGCACCTCGCCGGCGCCGCGGTCGCCGCGGGTTGCCACGGTCAACGTCCCAACGCAGCCGATTGCCGAGGGGTCACTCACGAACGCATACTCCCGCATCGGCATTGCGAACGTCGTGTTTCGTCTAAACGGGACCGGCCGTGGCATGGGCCGAGCGTCCGCCGCCGGCCTTGCGGGATCCTCAATGAATTCTTGGCGGCTGATCGCGGCCTATCGTGGTGGGTATGAACGTCGGTCCGGCAACGAGGTCGACGATCGCCGCGGCCACGCTGGCCGTCGTCGCGCTGCTTTCCGCGGCCCCGGCAGCCGCCGACCCATCCGATGACGCCTTCCTGGGCGCGCTGGCGGACAACGGAATCGTCATGAACGACCCTGGCACCGCGGTCTCGATGGCCCGCTCGGTCTGCGCCGGGCTGGACAGAAACCAGAAGACGAGCGTCGTGGTGATGAAGGTAATGAAGGACACCAATCTTTCGGCGCGACAAGCCGGATTCTTCGTCGGCGCCTCGGTGTCCGCCTACTGCCCGCAATACAAAGGGCAGACCGACGGTTCGCTGGACTGGCTCAATCCGCTGCCCCCGCTGATGTGAGCGCTACAGCGATTGCCCGCCTCCTCGCGCCGCGCTAGACCCAGTACGGCACCCGGGCGCGGTATTGCCGCATCGCGAACGCCGCCAGCACCCAGCCGACGGCGGTCAGCGCCGCCACCACGGCCCAGTGCCGCAGCTCCTGGTGGGCGCCCAGCAGTGGGGCGCGCACGATGTCGAGGTAATGCAGCAGCGGGTTGAGTTCGACGACGCGCGACCAGCGTCCGGCGCCCTGCTGCCGCAACGTGTCGTCGTTCCAGATGATCGGCGTCATGAAGAACAACAGCTGGACGACCGAGAACAGCAGCGGGCCGATGTCGCGGTAGCGGGTGGCCAGGATGCCGAAACACAGTGACACCCAGATGCAATTGAGCACGATCAGCCCGAGCGCCGGGATGACCGACAGATCCGCCCACGACCACGGCTTCGGATAGATGATCGCGATGACGGCGTAGATGACGATGTTGTGCGCGAACAAGATCATCTGCCGCCACACCAGCCGGTAGACGTGCACGGACAGCGGCGTCGGCAGTTGCTTGATCAGTCCCTCGTTGGCGACGAAGACATCGGCGCCCTCCAGGATGGCGGCGTTGATGAGGTTCCAGACGATCAAGCCCAGCGTGACGTAGGGCAGGTGCACGGCGAGCTCGAGGTGGAACAGCTTCGAGTACAGGCCGCCCATCGCGACGGCGGTGGTGCCGGTCGCGATGGTGATCCAGAACGGGCCCAGCACCGAGCGGCGGTAGCGCTGCTTGATGTCCTGCCAACCCAGGTGCAGCCACAGCTCGTGCCTGCGGAAGCCGGCGATCAGGTCGCCGCGCGCGCGGGTGAAGGTCCGCGACTGGGCGGCGGCGTCCAGGAACGTCATCGGGACCCTCCCGCATCATGCTCGCCGAACTGTTCCCGACGCCCCAAGCGCCGCAACCGGATCCACTCCGACAGGCCCTTGGGATCGCGGCGGGTGACCAGGAAATACCAGCCGAACCGGACCCACTCCTGCACCAGCAACTTGCGCAGGCCGGGCTGCGACAACAGGTAGCCACGGTTGCGGTAGGTGTAGAACCGCTTGGTGGGGTCGTCGGGGTACTGGGTGTGCATGCGGCCGCCCAGGATCGGCCGGAATTCCGCCGACCCGCACGGGTGTAGGTAGATCGTGTCCAGACAGGTGCCGAACGGCAGGCCCGACCGCACCAGCCGCCGGTGCATCTCGACTTCGTCGCCGCGGATGAACAGGCGGACATCGGGGACACCGATCGCGTCGAGCGTGGACGCCCGGAACAGCGCGCCGTTGAACAGCGACGCGATCCCGGGCAGCAGGTCCTGTCCCGCCTCGGTGCGCAATTCACTTACCCGCCTACGCCATACCAGCCCGCGGCGCAGCGGAAATGCCAGCCGTTCCGGGTCGTCCATATTGCACACCATCGGGGACACCTCGGCCAGCGCGTGCTTTTCGGCGCACGCCAGCAGGGCGGCCAGCACGTGCGAATCCTGCGGCCGCCCGTCGTCGTCGGCCAACCACACCCAGTCGGCCCCCTGGGCCAGCGCGTGCAGCATGCCCAGCGCGAAACCCCCTGCGCCGCCGAGGTTTCGGCGAGAGGGCAGGTAGGTGGTCGGGATTGGCTGGCCGGCCACCAGGTCGCGGACCCGGCCGTCGCCGCACCCGTCGTTATCGACGACGATGAGATGGTCGGGTACCCGGGTCTGGCTGCTCAGGGTGCCCAGCGACTTGGCCAATTCGTCGGGACGCCGGTGGGTGACAACGACGGCGAAGATGGACTCACTCATCCCCGGCTGCTCTTTGTGCCAGCGGGTTGTCGGCGGCCGTCTCGGCGAGCACCTCGCGCACGTGCCGGGCGGCGTCCTCGCCCTCGTAGGCGCGCACCACGTCTTCGATGCCGCCGGACATGCGGATCACGCCGTGGTCGATCCACATCGCCGTCTTGCACAGCCGGGCGAGGAATTCGTTGGAGTGGCTGGCGAACACCAGGATTCCGGACCGCTCCACCAGGCTCTGCAGCCTGGACTGGGCCTTCTTCATGAAATCGGCGTCGACCGCGCCCAAACCCTCGTCGAGCAGCAGGATTTCGGGGTCGATGCTGGTGACCACGCCCATGGCCAGCCGCACCCGCATCCCGGTGGAATACGTGCGCAGCGGCATCGACAGGTAATCACCCAGCTCGGTGAACTCGGCGATCTCGTCCACCTTGGCCATCATCTGCTTGCGGGTCTGCCCCAGGAACAACCCGCGGATGATGATGTTCTCGTAGCCGGAGATCTCGGGGTCCATGCCGACGCCCAGATCGAAGATGGGCGCGACCCGGCCGGTGACCTTCGCCCAGCCGCGGGTGGGTTCATAGATGCCCGAAAGCAGCCGCAGCAGAGTCGATTTCCCCGCGCCGTTGTGGCCCACCAGGCCGACGCGGTCGCCCAGCTCCAGCGACATGGTGATGTCGCGCAGCGCCTCGACGACGACCACGTTGGAGCTGTTGCGGCCGATGGTGCCGCCCGCCTTGCCCAGGAAGGCTTTCTTCAGGGAGCGCGACTTCGCGTCGAAAATGGGAAATTCCACCCACGCGTTGTGCGTCTCGATGTGAGGACCCGCCACCGTGCTCGCTTAGAGGTATTGGCCGTGTCCGGAGCCACCCGGCTTGCCGACGCCCGGGGGCAGGGCGCCCTGGCGCATGTTCTCCAGCTGCGCACGGGCGGCCATCTGCTGGGCGAACAGCGCGGTCTGGATGCCGTGGAACAACCCCTCCAGCCAGCCGACCAACTGGGCCTGGGCGATCCGCAATTCGGCGTCCGAGGGCGCCGTGTCCTCGTTGAACGGCAGGGTGAGGCGGTCGAGCTCCTCGCGCAGTTCCGGCGCCAGACCCTCTTCCAGTTCGCGGATGCTGGTCGCGTGGATCTCGCGCAGGCGGTTGCGGCTGGCCTCGTCGAGCGGTGCGGCGCGCACCTCCTCGAGCAGTTGCTTGATCATCGTCCCGATGCGCATCACCTTGGCGGGCTGCTCAACCAGATCGGTCAGGGAGCGCTCGTCGGAGTCGTCCTCCGCCACCGCCATGCTCCGCGGGTCGACGCCGCCGATGATCTCGATGCCGTCGTCGTCGTTGCGGGTACTCAATCCTTCACCATCCTTTGTGGACTAAGAGTGCGGCGCCGCGCCGATTCCGCGCCATTCGTATATTCGGGCTCCACCGTTGTCGTAGATCAGCGCCCACGACTTCGATTTATCCAGTGAGACTAGTCCGTCGGGTACGGCGAAGCCCCGGACCGTCGGCGTGCTGGTGTAGATGTACCGAATATTGAGCGCTTTAATCGCCTCGACCACTCGCGGATCGGCATCGCCCTTGCGGGCGCCGGCCCAGAAGATGTACCGGTTGGGGCCGGGGCCCATCTGCTGCGGGTAGTCGTAGTGGGTCCACAGCGGATGCAGGTCGGCGACGGCGTACATCCACGCCGTGCCGTCGGTGTTCGCGTTGCCGATCACGGTGGTGTGCGCATCGGGCAGCGTGGCCAAATAGGCCATGGCCATCAAGTCGCGTTGGTCGATCATCACCGAGTCGTACTTGTCGCCGAACAACACCAGGTGCCGATAGAAGTAGTGCCGCGCCGTGAACACGGTCGTCACCAACAGCAGGACCGCCGTGGCGGCGGTCCAGGCCGGCGGGGGCAAAGGTTTGAATCGGCGGTCGGCGACCCGCTGGGCCGCAGCAACCACCACCGTCACCACCAGGAATAGGGCCAGCCCCGCCATCGGCATCAGTAACAGGGTGATTGCCGCCGAGATCCGCCGCGGGTCCTTGTAGAAAAACTCTCCGAAGGCGCCGGCCAGGGCGCCGAGCGGGCCGCCGAGCGGTGTGCCCGCGTCGAGGTCGACGAGCACGAGCAGCAGCCAGACCGCGAGCGGCCACCAGATCTTCTTGTAGGCGAAGACCAGCCCGCCGGCGATCGTCAGCGCCATGAGCCCGTACTGGTAAGGGAAGTCGTTGAGGTGCCGCGAGTGCTGGAAGACGGCGTCCCAGAGCCCGCGCTTCTTGCTGAGGTGGGTCAGGAAGGAGTGTCCGGCGATGATGTCTTCCTGTTGGCGGACGCTGATGAACTGCGGCAGCAGGATCAGCCCGGTGGCCACGGTCACGCCTGCGAGCGTCAGCGCGTCGGGAACCCGGCCCCGCACCGGGCGCCACAACACATCCAGTAACCACCAGGCGACCAGGAACAGGATGACGATGAACCCGCCCGTCAGGTGGACGGACATCAGCCCGACGAACGCCAGCACCGCCAGCGGGATGCGGTCGCGGTGGCGCAGCGTCGAGGCGATTAGCACGAACGTCGGGACGGCGACACCGTAGGCGGCCAGGTTTGGCATCGCGGCCACGCCGAACTCGACGTAGGGCAGGGCGGTGAACGACACCGACAGCGCGGCGGCGGTGGCGGCCACGCCGGCGGTGCGCCATTCCGCCCACTGCGGGCGCAGCAGCTTCCAGGTCAGCATCGCCGCGCTGGTCGGGAACAGCCACACCGAGGCGGCCACCGAGCTCAGCGTGTAGCCGGTGGTCGGCGCGGCGCCGGTCAGCTGGCAGTACACCGCGGCCAGAGCGTGAAACACCGACGGGTAGTACAGCGTCTGATGCGTTTCGACGTTGCGCAGCTCGCCCATGTGCGTGGACGACGCCTGCCCGGTGTCGAGAATGAACCGGATCTCGTTGGCGTGCCAGACGGCATCCCAGGTGCTGGGGATGGTCTGCCAATGCGCGGCCAGACCGCGATAGACCGCCCACATGATCAACAGCGCGCCGAGCAGCACCCCGGCCGCCACGGTCAGCGCCGGCCAGCGGCCGATACCCCGGGCTTCGGCCTCGCTGTCGCGGTAGCGGCCGAGCAGGAGCTGCAAGACAACCATCACCAGGCACACCACGACCAGCGTGGCCAGCGCCGTCCAGCCGTTCCAAGGGATTCCGACGGCGCCGAACGGGATGATCGCCAGCGCGACCGCGCCGTAGGTCAGCGCCGGGCCGACCGCGACCGCGATGGGCCAACTCAGCTGACTGATTCGCGCGATGATCGATCCGGGGGCTATCAGCAAGAACAATGCGATCAGCGTTCCGAACCAAAGGCCCACTGGACTAGTATGGCTGGCCGGGTGTCCTGTCTCGGGAAGCCACCGGTTGGCCGGAACGTCTGCAGCACCCGCTACGGTCACAGTTTCGCGGAAATGCGCAAGCTCTAAGGTGGCTGGCATGGCTTACGACGTCGCCCGGGTGCGCGGACTGCATCCGTCGCTGGGTGACGGGTGGGTGCACTTCGACGCGCCGGCCGGGATGCTCATCCCCGATTCCGTCGCGACCACCGTTTCCACCGCCTTCCGGCGGTCCAGCGCCACCACGGTGGGTGCGCACCCGTCAGCGCAGCGCAGCGCCGCCATCCTGGAGGCGGCGCGCGCGGCGGTGGCCGACCTGTTCAACGTGGATCCGGCGGGTGTGGTGCTCGGGGCCGACCGCGCGATCCTGCTCTCGGCGCTGGCCGAGGCGTCGTCATCACGGGCAGGGCTGGGCTATGAGGTGATCGTCAGCCGCCTGGACGACGAGGCGAACATCGCCCCGTGGCTGCGTGCGGCGCACCGCTATGGCGCCAAGGTGAAGTGGGCCGAGATCGACATCGAGACCGGCGAGCTGCCGACCTGGCAGTGGGAGGGCCTGATCGGGAAGTCGACCCGGCTGGTGGCGGTCGCGTCCGCCTCCGCCGCGCTGGGCACGGTCACCGACCTGCGGGCCATGACCAAGCTGGTGCACGACGTCGGCGGGCTGGTGGTGGTCGACCACTCCGCCGCGGCGCCGTACCGGTTGCTTGACGTCAAGGAAACCGATGCCGACGTGGTTGCGGTGAACGCCCTCGCGTGGGGCGGCCCGCCGATCGGCGCGATGGTGTTCCGCGACCCGGCGCTGCTCAATTCGTTCGGCTCCATCTCGACCGACCCCAAGGCGACCGGCGCGGCGCGGCTCGAGATCGGCGCGCACCAGTTCGGTCTGCTGGCCGGGGTGGTCGCCAGCATCGAGTATCTGGCGGCGCTCGACGAGTCCGCTCGCGGTACCCGGCGCGAGCGCCTCTCGGTGTCGATGCAGTCGGCCGCTTTGTACATGACTCGGATCTTCGATTACCTGATGGTGGCGCTGCGCTCGCTGCCGCTGGTCATGGTGATCGGCCGTCCGGAGGTGCGGATCCCCGTGGTCAGCCTCGCACTGAACGGCGTGCCCGCCGAGCGGGTGGTGCAGCGGTTGGCGGACAACGGGATTCTGGCCGTCACGTGCGAGAACTCCCGCGCGCTCGACGTGTTGGGGGTCAACGACGTCGGCGGTGCCGTGACCATCGGGCTGGCGCACTACTCGACGACGGCCGAGGTCGACCAGCTGGTGCGCGCCCTGGCGTCCCTGGGCTGACGAGCGGCGGCTAAACCGTCAGCACGACCTTCCCGGTCACCTTGCTCGCGGTCAGCAGTTGATGTGCCTCACCGGCCTGCTGAATGGGCAGGCGGGCCCCGATGATCGGGCGGACCCGGCCCTCGGCGATCATCGGCCACACCGACGCGATCACCGCCTGCACGATTTCCGTCTTGCTGTTGGGTCCGGTGACCGGTCGGGCGCGCAGCGTGGTGCCGATGACCCGGGCGCGCTTCATCAACAGCTTGCCGATGTTGAGCTCACCTTTGATGCCGCCCTGCATGCCGATGATGACCAGCTGGCCGTCGGTGGCCAGGGCGTCGATATTGCGGTCCAGGTACGCCGCACCCATGATGTCGAAAATGACGTCAGCTCCGCCGTTTTCCTGCAGCCGCTCGGCGAAGTCCTCGTCGCGATAGTTGATCGTGATTTCGGCGCCCAGCTCGCGGCAGAACTCCAGCTTCTCCGCCGAGCCGGCGGTGACCGCCACCCGCGCGCCCAGCGCCCGCGCGACCTGAATCGCGTGGCTGCCGATGCCGCTCGCGCCGCCGTGCACCAGCAGCAGCTGACCTTTGCCCAGGTGCGCGGTCAGCACCAGGTTGGACCACACCGTGCAGGCGACTTCCGGCAGCCCCGCGGCGTCCACCAGGTCGACGCCCTCGGGAATCGGCATCACCTGGCCGGCGGGGACAACGACGTATTCGGCGTATCCGCCACCGGCCAGCAGTGCGCAAACCTGTTGTCCGGCCGACCAATCCGCCACGTCGTCGCCGGTGGCGGCGACGACGCCGGACACCTCCATGCCGATGGTTTCGCTCGCGCCGGGCGGCGGCGGATACTTGCCGGCGGCCTGCAGCACGTCGGCGCGGTTCACGCCGGCCGCGGCAACCTTGACCAGTACCTCGCCGGGGCCGGCCGACACGTCGGGCACCTCTTGCCAGGAGAGCTGATCGGGGGATTCGGCGACGATGGCTCGCATGGTGGCCACGCTACCGACCCCCGTTACCCTTAGCAGCGGTGGCGTGGCAGAGCGGCCTAATGCACTCGCCTTGAAAGCGAGAGACGGCTAACACCGTCCGGGGGTTCAAATCCCTCCGCCACCGCAGCGGTCAGCCGGCGGGCTGGTGCAGCGTCGGCGCGTAGCGAAGCAGTGCACCGATCCCGTCGGCCGGGGTGATCCGCTCGTCGATCCGTACCAGCGCCGCCCCGACGGAAATCGCGAACAGCGGCAACGCCTCGTCGGCCCGCAGGGTCTTGTCCGGGGCCGCACCTTGTTCCGACAGCACGTTTTCGTTGGGGGCCACGGTCGTCAGGTCGGCGTCGGCGACGACGGTGGCGTCACCGACGTCACCGATGATCAACGTGTCGACCGCGCCCTGGCGCAGGGCCGAGCACACCGCGTCCAGCCCCTCGGCGGCCAGCCCGGATTGCCGGCCCACTTCCGCGGTGAAACGCTCGGCCGCAGCGGCGATCACGTCCAGGTGGCGGCGCAGGCATCCGTCCTCGATGGCGCGCTGCAACTCGTCAGCGTCGTGTCCGCTGTGGCGCGCCCCGACGTTCAGCTCGTCCACCAGCTGGATTATCCGCTCGGGCAGTTCGGCGAGCAGGTCCGAGCGCGACCGGACCTCGCCGACGACGAAGACGACCTCGATGTTCGCCCCGTCGACGAGCTCCGCGATCCGGTCGGCGACCGCGCGCATGTTCTTGCGTGCGGCCTCGTCGCTGCGCAGCTGCGGGTCGCCGTAGCCGGCCGTTTCGGCGCCCTTGGCGTGGTGGACGGGGAACCCGCCACCGTCGACGGCCTCCGAGCGCAGCGCGCCTCCGACTCGGCGAGTGATGTCCGCGCCCGTGTGGTCGACCTCCACCACCAGGTAGTCCGGGCAGTGAAAGCCGTGTTCGACAATCGGGACGATGTAAGGCAGTTCGGACACCCGCACGATCGGCTGTGCCGTTGACCTCAGCAGGTGTTCGTTGAGCAGCACGCCCTCGGCGCCGGCTACGACGGCGCGGCCGCTGCGCCCGATCGGCGGGCGCAGGTCCATCACCGCGCGCCCCATGTCCTCGACGACATTCTCGGCGGCGCCCTGGGTTTCGAGTTCTTCCTTCAACGCCCGCCACTTGAGCTCGAGCTGAGCCTCGGCGTCGTGGGTGTCATGCGAGTCATCGAAGTAGACCGACGCGAACGGGCCTGAGGCGTCGAGCAACTTGCGGAAGCGATCAGAGTCCATGCCTTTTCGGGTGCCCCGCCGACCGGGACGCAAACCCTAGTAGCTGCGATCGCCTTCGCTGTCGTCGAAGAAGCGCCACTCGCCGTCGGCCTCGACTTCCATGCGCCAGCCAAGTTCGTTGCCCTCGACCGCCTCGTCGGTGAACCACGCGTGCGCTTTGTCGGCGCTTTCGATGTCCTTGGTCGCGACGACGTCGCCCTTGGGGTTGAGCACTCGGTAGGTAGCCATGCGGGCAGTGTTCCCACCCGGGGGCGCCCTCAATCGGTGGGGATTTCGGCGGTGATCGCGTCCATCAGGGCGGTGTAGCGTTTCGCTTCCGGGTCACGCCCGGGTTTGCCGCTGCTGACGACGCCGGCCGCCAGACCCCGGGCGGGGTCGGCCCAGATCGCGATGTTGACCAGCCCCAGATTGCCGAAAGCGTTGGGGGCGTGGCGCCCGAACGGCCCCCACCGGTCGGTTCCGAGGATGAAGCCGGTGCCCCACCGGGCGGGCTGCAGTCCGACCGCGAAATCCGGTCGCAGACGGCGGCATTGCTGGATCGCGCCGTACATCGTCTCCGGGCTCATCACCCGGACCCCGTCGAGATTGCCTCCGCGACGCCAGATTTCGGCGAACCGGGACATCTCCTGCGCGGTGGACACCGTGTTGGACGACGGGATGATGGTGGTGAGAAACAGCGGCGTGTTCGTGATGGGAATCATCTCGTGCACGGTTCCGCCGATCGCTTTGCGGAAGATCTGGGCGACCACCGGCGGCAACGGGCGCCCGGTCGCGTGGCTCGGCGCGACCAACGGCAGGTCTTCCTGGGAGACGCCGAAGTTGGTCCATCGAAAGCCGAGCGGGTCGAGAATTTCGGCGGCGAGGATCTCGCGAATCTCCTTGCCGGTGGCCGCATAAACGAGCTCGCGCACCAGCGGTCCCCAGGTCAGCGCGTGGTAGATGTGCACCAGGCCTGGCCGGTAGAGCGGGCGCAGCTCGCCCAGCTTCTGCTGCGCGTACTCGTGGTCGTCGGCCCGTTTGACGTCCGGCTTGGCCCCGGTCGGGAAGGGCAGTCCGGCGCTGTGCGTCATGACATGGCGGATGGTGATGCGGTGTTTGCCGTGACTGGTGAACGTCGGGATGTAGTCGCACACCCGGTCGTCGAGAGAGAAGACCCCGCGCTCCACCAGCATGTGGATGACGGTCGCCGCCATGCCCTTGGCCGCCGAGTACACGCAGAACGGCGTGTCGGGCGTGACGGGGATCTTCTCGGCGTCGGGCGGGTCGGTCGGGGCGTTGCCCCAGCCGTGGCCGATCGCGCGGTTGAGCACGACACGCCCGTGCCGGCGGATGCACAGCTGGATGGCGGGGTGGAAGCCGCCCCGGTACCAGTGCCGGGCGGCCGCCCAGATGCGGTCGACGGCGGCGCTGTCGATATCGGAGTGGTCTTCGGCGCCGATCACCGTCACGGCGTCCAGGTCAGCCGGGAGGCGGATCCTGCCGTCTGATGTCACTGGCGCCGCTCCTCCACATCGCCGCACTCTGCATCGTCGCCCGCGCTTGTCGACGTCACCCCAGCGAGGGTACGTGCCTCACTCGCCCGTGAACTGCGGCGGCCGCTTCTCGAATGTCGCCGCGATGCCCTCGGTCAGGTCCTTCGACGGCAGGAAGGCGGCGTTCCAGGCGGCGACGTAGCGCAGGCTCTCCGAGACCGCGGCGACGCGCTGCTGGTCGAGCACATCCTTGACCCCGTGGACGGTCAGCGGCGGGTTGGCGGCGATTTCGGCGGCGGTGGCGTGCGCGGCCGCCAGGGTCGCCTCGGCGTCGTCGTACACGTCGTTGACCAGGCCGATCTTCTCGGCCCGGGCGGCGTCGATGTCCTTACCGGTCAGCGCCAGTTCGCGCAGATGTCCGTCGCTCAGGATGTACGGGAGGCGGGCCAGGCTGCCGACGTCGGCGACGATGGCCAGCTTGACCTCGCGCACCGAGAATTTGGCGTCGGCGCTCGCGTAGCGGATGTCGACCGCGGAGATCAGGTCGACCCCTCCGCCGATGCACCAGCCGTGCACAGAGGCGATGGTCGGGGTGCGGCAGTCCGCGACCGCGGTGATCGCGCCCTGCATGCGTTTGACCTCGCGATGGAAGACCGCTCTCGGGCCGGCCAACGCGTCCCCGGACAGCAGCGGGGTGAACGAGCCGCCCATCGCGGGCACGTCCAGGCCGTAGCTGAAGTTCCTGCCCGAACCGGTCAGCACGATGGCCCGCACCTCGGGGTCGGCGTCCAGCGTCGCGAACAGCTCCGGCATCTCGGACCAGAACGCCGGACCCATCGCGTTGCCCTTGCCCGGTCCGATCAGCGTCACCTGCGCGACGTGATCTTTCGTCTCCACCGTGACGGATTCGTATGCTTGCGCCATATCGAGACCGTAGCGTGGCAAATATGGCTCCTGATTTGCGGCCCGGCCCCGATTCCCCGCCCCCCGACGAACTGCACAGCGCCGAGGACACGCTCGGAGTGCTGCAGCGGGTGCTGCACACGATCGCGGCCGACGACCTGTCCCGGCGAACGCCGTGCACGGAGTTCGACGTCGCGCAGTTGACCGGTCACCTGCTGGGCTCGATCACGGCGCTGGGCGGCATGGTCGGCGCGCAGATTCCGGAGCGCGACGAAGGCGATTCGGTGGAACGGCAGGTGATTACCGCGGCCCGACCGGCGCTGGATGCGTGGCACCGGCACGGCCTGGACGGGTCGGTGCCGTTCGGCAAGGGTGAGATGCCCGCCAAGAGCGCGTGCGCCGCCCTGTCCATCGAATTCCTGGTGCACGCCTGGGATTACGCCGTCGCCGTGGGACACGAAATCAGCGCGCCCGAGCCGCTGTCCGAATACGTGTTGGGGCTTGCCCGTGAGGTCATCAAGCCGGAGTTTCGCGGTGGCGCCGGGTTCGACGACCCCGTCGACGCGCCCGAGGATGCGGGCGCGCTCGAGCAGTTGGTCGCGTTCACCGGCCGCAATCCGGCCCGGTAGCTGCCGTCAGCGCGCACGGGGTGCGAGTGTGCGGCCAGCCGCACATTGGTCGCCGAGTGTGCGGCCAGCCGCACACGCGAAGGCCCAGCCGTTAGACCCGCTCGAGGTAGAAGTAGTAATAGCGGCCGTTGTCCCGGACGCCCTTGCCGTTCATGATGCCCATGACGGCGTCGTCGTCGATCTTCTTGAAGTGGTCGTGCACGGGCTGGCCGTCGTAGACCATCGTCGCGGTGACCTCGCCGCGGAACTCCTCGAGCCACAGGCTGGCCTCGCCCTTGCCCATCGCCACGTTGGAGTACTTGTTGCCGTCGGCGTCAAGGCAGACCAGCGGCTGCACGTCGCGGGCCGACTTGAACGTCTTGCCGAACCAGCGGGCCTTCTCGAGCTGGCCGTTCATCCGGTGGCCGGTGCGGAACTCGCCGCCCTTCCACTCGCCCAGCATTCCCTCGATCGTCGCCGGCTCAAGGCTGGCCCAGAAGTCATCGAGTTCGGTATCGGGAATCTCGCCGCCGCGCTCCTTGAACTCGGTGAACAGTTTGCGCGCCAAGTCCAACGGACACTTTCCTTACGGTTCGGTGCGGGAAATCCAGTCGCAGGCGAAGTCCAACAGGGCGTCATTCTCCTCCACCGCACCGATGGTGACGCGCACCCCCTCGCCCGCGAACGGTCGCACCACCAGGCGCGCGTTGGCGGCCTGCTCGGTGAAGTCCTCGGTGCGAGCGCCCAGCGGCAGCCAGACGAAGTTGGCCTGCGACGGCGGCAGGGTGAACCCGGCGTCGCGCAGCGCCGCGCTGACGCGGGTGCGCTCGGCGACCAGCGCGTCGGTGCGGGCCGCCAGTTCGTCGGACGCCTCCAGCGACGCGATCGCGGCCGCCTGGCCGACGTTGGTCACGGCGAACGGCATGACGACCTTGTCCAGCGCGGTGATCAGTTCCGGGTGGCCGACCGCATAACCGACGCGCAGCCCCGCCAGCCCGTAGGCCTTCGAAAATGTACGCAGCACAACGACATTGCCGCGGGACAGGGCCAGCTCCAAGCTGTTGGGCAGCATGCCGTCGCGGATGTATTCGACGTAGGCCTCGTCGATGGCGATCAGGATGTGCGGCGGCACGGCTTCGACGAAGCGGACCAGGTCGTCCGGGTCGACGACCGTGGATGTCGGGTTGTTCGGGTTGCACACGAAGATCAGCCGGGTGCGGTCGGTGATCGCGGCGAGCATCGCATCGAGGTCGTGCGTGTGGTCGGTCAACGGCACCTTGACGGTCGCCGCGCCCGACACCTGGATGATGGGCAGGTAGCACTCGAAGCTGCGCCAGCCGATCATCACCTCGTCGCCGGCGGCGGCGGTGATCTGGACCAGCTGCTGGCACAGGGTGACCGAACCGCTGCCAACCGCGATGTGCTCGGGGGCGACGTCGGAGCCGAGGTGCATGGCCAGCGCGGCCTTGAGGTCCACGCTGGCGTTGTCCGGGTAGCGGTTGACGACGGCCACCGCGCGTTCGATAGCGGCGTGCACGCTGGGCAGCGGCCCGTACACGGTCTCGTTGCTGGCCAGTTTGATGGAGCCCGGCACGTTCTTGCCGGGCACATAGACCGGCAGTCCGGCCAGTTCGGGACGCAAGCGGGCAGTCACTTCGACAGTTTATGTCGCAAATGTGTACGCTATGGCCGGTTCCGCGAGACCGGGAAGGGGTCGGGTACCCTCAAACAGTCCAAGGGAGGCGTGCCAGAGCGGCCGAATGGGGCTCACTGCTAATGAGTTGTCCCCCTCAAAGGGGACCGGAGGTTCAAATCCTCTCGCCTCCGCCAAGGAACACAACGCGAGACAACTGAACACTGCGCCCGTAGCTCAACGGATAGAGCATCTGACTACGGATCAGAAGGTTAGGGGTTCGAATCCCTTCGGGCGCGCTTTGTACCTGCGGAAATGGCTTCCCAGCCACAGGCAACACGCCCGAGATCCGATACTTTCCCATCACATTCGATCTCCACTATCGCTACCTGCGAATTCCTCAAGCACCCCCCGCACGTCCGGCCCGCGCGTCTGCCGCTGCAAATAATGAGCTTCCGTGGTCGCCAGCTTGGTGTGACTCAATTGCTGCTGAGCCGCCGCTGGGCCATGCGCGTCGCGCACGACCGTCGCGACGGTGCGCCGGAAACTATGCGGTGTCACCCACTCAAGGTCACCCGGCAGCGCCGCCCGTAGCGCACGGCGCATATTCGCCAGACTCATCCACCCGCCATTACGGTTGGCGAACACCGGACCACCTAGGCCTCCCGTTTCGGCGACGAGCGTGGTCAGCGCCTCGACGCCAAACTTCGGAAGCACAACAGTGTGCGGTGGTGCTCCGTGCTTGCGGTGGTCCTGGCGATGCAGCGGCTTGCCGGCGATCTTGCCGTGATCGATCAAGGTCCCGGTGACCGTGACCGTAGGTGGATCAGCGAGGAGGTCGACGTCTGGCCACTCGATCGCGAGAACCTCGTTGGGCCGGACGCCGGTGGCCGCCAAGCATTCGATGAAGGCGGGCAGCAACTGGCTCGCTCCTCTACGCGGCCCTGGCCGTTTACGGTCAACGTGCGCCTTCACCGCTGCCCTGATGCGGGCGAA
Organism: Mycobacterium hainanense; assembly: GCF_041890355.1. Taxonomy (NCBI): domain Bacteria; kingdom Bacillati; phylum Actinomycetota; class Actinomycetes; order Mycobacteriales; family Mycobacteriaceae; genus Mycobacterium; species Mycobacterium hainanense. Next base: position 317,665 of record NZ_CP169059.1, read on the forward strand.
TTCAGTCGGCGTCGCGGCCCTCGTTGGCTTGCGCCTAGTCCTACTTGTCCGTGTCTCCCGGACGGGATTCACGGCCAAGACGTCGTACCGCACGGCTAGGCCGCACATGCCCGACAGGATCATTCGGAGCCGCTTCGCTTGCGTGGTGGCGCCCATCTGCTGCAGCCGCGCGTTGACGCGACTAGTCGGCAACTCAGTTATGCGCAGCGCACCGAGCTGACGATCGCCATGCACCTTCCACACGTCCCGGTACTGACCCGCTGTCTGCTGGCTGACCCCGTCCACCGCGGCCTTCGTCTCAATCCAAAGATCGAACAATTCCGACAGAGTGGTCTTATCGGTGACGGTCTGACCTGCGAGCGGCGTGCGCCGGTTCGCCAGGTGACGCTGGAGAATCCGCCGGGCATCCTCGATCGATTTTTCGCTCGACCGCTCCACCCGCCGACGCTTGCCGTCGCCATCCCGAACATAGGTTGCCGCGAAATGCTTGCCACCGCCAGACCATTCGGTGATTCGTCCATGCTCGCCGGGCTGAAGGCGTTGCCTAGGCATCGTGGATCACGCCGCCGTTGTCGCGGATCAGTGCGCTGAGTCGGTCGATCTCGTCGCGGTTGCTCGACTCCTGGGTCTTGAGGGCGGCCTTGACAAGCTCGTCGGGTGCAGCGGCGGCCGCGATCTGCAAGCCGGGGAGCGTCGCAATCAACTCTGCACGCCTGCGGGTCGCGGCCAACAACTCGGCGCCCTTGGACGGCCTAGCGCCGGGGTTCGTGAACGACGGAGCCTCGCCAGTCGCCCATAGGTAGGCGTCCCAACTGCTGCCCGGCCGCCCAGGGATCAATTCAACCTCGCCGTCCGCCAGGTCGGGGTACAGCAGCACCAGTGGCGGAACCTCAAGTGCCGCAGCAAGAACCAGCAGCTCAGCGACGTTGAGAACATTGCCGCGGTGACCCGAATCCAGCTTCGCTATGACCGTGGGTGAGATCCTGTACCCAAGTTCCGCAGTGCGCTCGCTGAGCCAGGCCGCCGACTTGCCATCGCGGGCCTTTTTGACTGCGAGGCCGACGCGCTTGACCAGTTCGGAGGCCCACTTCTCGCCGGGGTCGTCATTCGCCACGCGCAGAGTATTGCACATAGTGTTGCGTCCAAGGAAGGCCATGCTAGTATATTGCGCGTAGAGAATAATCCAGCGGCAGATTATGCGCTGTGCACCGAAGGAAATTCCGATGACCAACGACTGCTTCGAGACCGCCAACAGGTTAGGAGTGGGCCGCTCGACCGTGTTCAAGCTCTGGAAGAGCGGGGAACTCAAATCGGTCACGATCGGCAAGCGCCGATTTTCCACCGACCGCCAAATTGCCGAGTACGTCCACCAGCTAGAGGTGGCCAGCGACCAACGAGTTGCCCCAGTTCTCTCGGGGGCAACTAGCCACCTAGGCCACGCAACGCAAAACCACCGTACATCAACATAATTAACCGCTCCGCCGAACCACGCACCGGCGTCAAAAGAGAGAGAGACTTCAGTTGTCCACCACCCAGACAGGGTGTGGGTCTCCGGTGCGCGCGATTTTTGTGCCGCCAGGGGAAGGTGCCGCCCCACCACAGGGCGGCGCCCACACCATCAACATCAGCCAAACCACCACCACAGAGGCTATCGCTGACGAAGTCGATATTACCACTGCACAACACAATTCGCCTCATCGCACCTCTCCGGCCAGGCCGACAGAATGAGCGGGAAGCTGGTGGGGGAAGTTATCCACGCGGCGGCATCCCTGAAGGCAAAGGGTTTGTCTGGGACGGCCTTCCACGCCCTGATCGCCATCGCCGAGAAGTGCAGCCAGGTATCGGGGCAAGGCTCGGTACGGTGGAGCCACATCTGTGACGGCATCTACGGCAGCGGCGATCAGCTCCCGTCAAAACGTACTGCGGAGCGCGCCGTCCGTGAACTAAAAGACGCCGGGTTGCTCCGTGTCGTAAGGCCCGGCTTCAATAACAACCACGGGCACGTGTGCGCCCCGGTCTACGAGATTTTGTTGCCGACCGATACCGACATCCAGCTGTCGCGATCGGTCCCGACCGATACCGACGTCCAAGTGTCGGCATCGCCACCGACCGATACCGACATCCAGCTGTCGCGATCGGTCCCGACCGATACCGACAAACACGAGACCGATACCGACAAAATCGGGACCGATACCGACACCCTGGGTGTCGTACTTGACGGTTCTTCTGACGGTACTTCTGACGGAAACGTCACGTCTGTAGGTGCACCCGCTGAGAATTCGGCGCGGGCCACGCCGGCCGACACCAAGCGCGGGTGCCGCATCCCCGGCGACTGGCGACCATCCCAAGCCACCACGCAATGGGCTCGAGAGCGTTTCGGCCACTTGGACCTGAATGCCGAATGGGAAGCCTTCGTCAACTACTGGTTGGGCGAATCGGGACAGCGCGCCTGCAAACAGGACTGGGATCGGGCATTCAGGACCTGGCTGCACCGAGCACGTCCGAAGCCAGCATTAAATCGTCCCAGCGTCAACGCTGATGGCCTCACTGCAGGCGAAGCGAAAGTCGCCGGGTGGGCCAGCCTTGGCGCCCCAAACCCCAACCCGCAGACGGAGATCGAATGACCGACTACCACCAAACCGCCGCCAGGGCTCTTGCGAAATGTGCGGCATACGACCCGTGGTTTCCCCAACCCAACCGCGCCACCGTCGACGCGTGGGCCGAAGCGATCGAGGAATACAAGCTCGGGGAGGCCGATGTGCTCAAAGGCGTGAAAATCGCGTACCGGGACAACGGGGCCGGTTTCCGGCCCCTGCCCCGCGACGTCATCCAAGCCGCACGACAGGTACGCCGCGACCGCGCCGAAGCCGAATCGGATGCCGAACGTGAGGCGCGGGAGGATCGGCACGACCAAGCGTTAGAGGCCCGAAACCGTGCCCGGCTCGGCGATGTCGTCGAGCAGATCGGCCACCGGGTAAGCATGCCCGCACCGACGCCCAGCACACCCCAACGTAACCCGCACAACCCATTAAATGTCGCCTGCCCTTGGTGCCACGCAACCATCGCACGGGCATGCACCAACGCTGCCACCGGCAACCCCACCAGCCCGCACCCCAGCCGGATAGAGGCCCTACAGGCCGCGATCGTAGGCGTCGCATGACAGACAACGTGATCGCGCTGCGCCCCCGGAAAACACAGGTAATCTGGATGGCTTACGAGGCGGCCGGAGACGCGTTACAACGCCCATGTGGGCATTGTGGCGCCCCGGCGGGCCAATTTTGCACCGCCGACGACGGACGTCGCTTACGCCGGGTGCCGTGTGTAAGTCGCTGTGCCAGCGGAGATCGGCTAAGCGCAGCAGCGCTTACCGGCGCTGATGCGGCGGTCGATTTCAGCGAACCCAGGCACGTGCGGGAGTCGACATGAACCCCGCCGACATCGCTGCCGCACTAGTCGTGAGGTGCGGCCTCTGCAAGGCCCGACCGGGTGAGCCGTGCCGCAACACGATCAAGCCCGGCCAACCGCTACCCGGCCGCGAAATCCACTACTACCGAGTCCCCACCACCTGAAAAGGAAACGCAATGACCACCACCATGTCCGCCACAGTGAACTACCCGGAACTGCTGAGGCTCAGTGACATGATCGCCACCGCCGACGAGGCGTGGGCCGAACTCAGGGCGCTCGAAAAGCGAATAGCCGATTTCGAGACCGAACACCAGGCCGTATTCGCTCGCCACAGTGAGCTGCACAGGGAGTTACGCCGCGTCGAAAACTCGGCATGGAACGCGTCAGAGGACTTGTTTGATTTCGGGCGTGAGGCCACCGGGGAAACGTCGTGACCACCGCCTCCGAACTGATTGCCGACGTGCGCGCCCAACCGGATTTGAGCGCCGGACTGTGTGTCGGCGAGCCCGAACTATGGGGCGACCCCGAGGACCCCGTACTCGTCGACCGCGCCATCGCGTTGTGCACGGAGTGCCCCGTGCTCCAAGTTTGCGCGGAATGGGCCGGCGGCTTGGCGGAGGGCAGCGTTCATGGCGTTGTCGGCGGTCAAGTGCGGCAATGGTTGTCGCCGAACCAACGCTGGCGACGAGGGCGGCGAGCGGCATGACGGGATCGCTCGTGTCGGACGACATCCCTGAAACCTGGCTGCCTATCGGCGGATACGAACACCGCTACGAAATCTCGAACCTGGGGCGTCACCGGGGCCTACCGCGCCAAGTCCGCTACAGCCCGAACGGCGAGGAACGGACGCGCCTGGTGCCCGGCGGCATCCTGGTCCCGATGCGCCGACGTGAAGGCGACAGGTGGCGCATCAAGTTGTACAAGAACAACACTGCCGCACATTTCGACCTGGCCGACCTCGTCTTGGCGACATTCCACGGCCCGGCGCCTACTCCCCACCACTATGCACAGCACATTGACTGCGATCTCGACAACTGCCACCTGGCGAACCTGCGCTGGGCGCTTCGGGACGCAGAGGAAGCCGCCGCATGACCCACCACCAGAAAAGGAACCCCATGAATACTCCGACCGAATCCGAAGAGCAGCCCACGCCTTCCGAGCTCGGGGCGCTCCTCGCGGCCACCCGCTGGTTGCTGCTCGCCGGCGTGACCGGTGACCAGGATCGCGTGGCCTCAGAGGTTATGCGGATCGCCGGGAACGGCATCGAGGTCACCGCGTTCGTGCTGGGCGCCCTGACCAAGAGGGCAGCCGCAGCGGTGGTGCGCGAACACGGGTCACGTGAGGCGGCGATTGCCGCGGTCAACGCCGAAATTGTCGCGGCGGAATTGCAGGCGGCGGGGGAAGCGGAGTAAACGTGAATCGGGCGATGGCGGAGTTGGACTCTCAGGTGATGCACCTGCCTGGGGGCAGCCTCATTGCGCCCGAAATGGTGGCCGAGTTATGCGGCGTAATCGCATTCGTTGACGCCGAATTGGCCAACCGGAGCCGTCTCGTTAGTGTTCGCCTTCGTCAACTGCACGCCGCCTTGGCGCCGGGCCGCCGTCGTCGCGTAGGCGCGACAGATGCGACCTTCAGGGCGCTCTCGTCCATACAATTCGGTAGTGCAGAGATCGACTCGACCACGGCCGCGGGGATGCTGGAGATGAAACCCGACACACTGCGTAAGAAGCTTCGGCTTGGACTTATTGAGGGGCGCCGCGACGCCAGCGGCCGGTGGTGGATGCCGTTATCGGCGGTCGAAGAACTACTACAGCAGAAGGCGGCCTGAAGTGCAGAGCAGTGACCGAACGATGAGCCGCGACGAATGGGCACACTTATGGGGCCGTCTCAAGACACGCGGCTTCGCAACCGGCTCCGCTTCAACGCATCTCGTAGACGCAGCCTTTCGAGGGGTGAGTCCGTTCCAACTCATGACCCTTCTCGACCAGGCAGCCGACGACGATGAGCGTCTGGGCGACATTGTCGTCGGCACGCTCGCCCTCTGCTGCACACTGGCCAAACGCAATCGCACACCACAGGGGTTGATGGAGATAACGGCCACGTTGCTAGACATCGAGCAGTCAGCGCAAGCGCAAACCACCAGGGCTGCTGCTCGGTTGCTGCTGGCCCACCAAATCACCTATGACGTAGCAAATCTCGACGATTCAGATCGAATCGACCCAGCTGCGCTTTGGGCTATCGGCGCCAACCAGTACAACACGGTCTTACGCGCGGCCGACGACCTTGCTTCCGCGGTCGTTGTGGAGGCGCTGATCCTGTGGGCGCGGCTGCTGCCCGAGATATCCACGAGAACCGTTAAAGCCGTGGCGGGCCAACTCTTTGGAGCTAATTAACTATGGCGCTAACAAAAGCCGGGATTCGCATCCAACAGATCCACCAGGAGCGCGAAATGATCTGGGGGCAGGTCAAAGCAGTAGTCGAGCCGGCGGCCAGCGAAGAGCGTTATTTAACCGAGGACGAGGACCATATTTTTATGGCGGGATGCGCAAAACTCGACGAGCTTCTTGAAGAACAGCGGCAACTGGAAAGGGCGCAGGCGATGCGAGACCATCCGGGAAACGAGGGTGAACACGCCGACGTCAACACGCGCCTGCGCCGCGATCAGCTTGACTTGCACGCGCGCAAGATCAAGAACGCCGATGCCGCCCGCGTCCAGCAAGAAAACATCAACCGCACCAGAGACCTTCAGAGAAAGCTGGAGTCGATTGAGGTGGACCAGAAAATCAAAGAACGGCAGATCCAACTAGATCACCACCGCCGCCGCGCGCAACAGGCCGACCTCGACCTGGCCGCACTCCAACGACGGCTGGAGACCTGAAACCCAATGCTCCCGTTGCCCCTCCCCGCTGCGTGCGACCTGGGCAGCCATCGGCCCTGGTGTGCAGCGGGGCCACGCCACCCGGCGCTGGCGGCGCTTCTTCCGTTCCCGCCGCCAGCGCCGGGCCACCAGCCGAACCAACGCGGGAAGGAAGCCCAACGGGTTCGACTGCGGTCAAGACGCCACGAAGCGATGGAAGCGCTGACGGCGGGCTTGACCACCCAACTCCGGTGCCCCCGGTTTCACCCCTCGGCTGGGGGCACCGGATCAACAAATGATTAGGAGCAGCATCCATGGGCGAAATGGGGTTCGATTGGGGCAGTCTGGCCGAGCAATTCGGCCTACTCGAATATGGCGTCGAGAGCCTCGGAGAGCGTGTGGAGGCTTTGCGTGAACTGCCTGAGGTCGCTGGCTCACAGCAGCTGCAAGACGTCCTTGGCGCGAATGGCATGAGCGGCCACCTGGAGTGGACGGGGCGGGTGCTTGCCCGCGTGGACTCCAAGCTGAAGGAGGCGTTCGAATTGCTCGGCGCCAGCTCCCTCAACTGGGAGGATTTTAAGGCCATCGCCGGAGGATGGGTGCCGCCGCGGCCGCCAACATTCGAAGGCGATGACGATGGCTGAGGTGGTGGCGTGGCCTGCCGAGGTGCCCGAGCCGCTGTCGGCACCGCCGTTGACCAACGCACCCTCCGACGGGCCTGAGGTTATCGCCTGGATCGAGCAGCATTGTGTGTACGGGGAGGGCGACTTCTACGGCCAGCCGGTAGAGCTCGAACTCTTTGAAAAGCTGCTCCTGTGGTGGCTTTTCGAGAAGAAGCCAGACGGCCGCTACCGGTATCGGCGCGCGCTGATCGAAATGCCGAAGGGCAACGGGAAGAGTCTGTTGATGACCGTCATCGCCCTCTACTTGTTGTGCAACCGGTTTTCGCCGGTGATCCCGATCGGCGCCGCCTCCTTTGAGCAGGCAGGCCTGGTGTTTCGTGACATGCAGACCAATGTGCAAGAAAGTCCCAGTCTGCGTGAGCGTCTCGTGGCTTACGAAAGCGACATCCGCCGCAAAGACGGGCCGGGCCGCGCCTACCGCGTTTTCGCAACAGACGGAACGAACGACGGTGCGAGGCCCACAACGGTTTTAGCGGACGAGATTCACGCGTGGATGTCGCCAAAGCAGGAACGCTGCCACTTGGTGTTGACCAACGGTTTGTCCAAGCGTGAGCACGCACTCGAACTGAACGTGACAACGCCGGGTTACCACCGTGATTCGCTTGCCGGCCGAATGCATGACTACGGGCTCAAGGTCAACAGCGGCGAGATCAAAGACCCTTCGTTCTTGCACGTGCAGTGGGGCTGTGAACCGGATCGATTCGACCTCAGCACGTACGAGGGAATCTGCGCCGCAATCCGCGCCGCGTCTCCGGCCGCGGACAAGTTCCTCAACGTGGAAAGCGTCGCGGCCAAATACTATCAAATCGATGAATTGGAATTCCATCGCTATCACTTAGGTGTGTGGACGGTGTCGATCGACTCATGGCTGCCCAGCGGGGCATGGGATGCGTGTGCCGATCCCGGCCGAACCATCGCAAACGGTGCACGGGTGGTGCTCGGGTTCGACGGGTCGTTCTCTCGGGACTCCACCGCACTGGTAGCGGTCACCGTCGACGACGACAAACCCCACATCGATGTTGTGGAGTGTTGGGAACGCCCGGCGAATGCGTGGCAAGGGTGGCGGGTGCCCACGCTGGACGTCATCCAGGCTATCCGGGACGCCTGCGGCCGGTACGACGTCGCCGAAGTAGTGGTCGACCTCTTCGCGTGGAAACACATCTTCGAGGAACTGGCCGAAGAGGGCGTCAACGTGGTGGACCACCCGCAACAACAGAGGCAAATGGTCGGAGCCACCGAGCGAGCTTTCGACGCCATCCGCGAAGGAAACATCACACACTCCGGTGACCCGCGGTTGGCCCGGCACGTCGCCAACGCCCGCGCGAAGACCGGGCCACGTGGCCGCACGCTGTGCAAGGAAAGCCCCCACAGCCCCAACAAAATCGACCTCGCCGTAGCAATGTGCATGGCGCTGGATAGGGCTGCCGCGCTGCGCCCAGCGCAGTACGACATTCTCGAATCCGTGTGGTGAGGAGGCAAACTCGTGAGCAGACGCCCAAACCCTAACCACAACCCCAAAAGCGATCAGCCGCGGCCGGTACCGACGCCTCCGGCCGGGCTCGGCACTGACGGTCTGGCAGCCTGGAAGTGGATCTGGTCGCCTGAACACGCCTGGATCACCAACCGCCACCTAGGGCTCGTTGAGCGTTATTGTCGGCTTCGCGACTTCGTTGACCAAGCATTCACGCAGATCCGCGAAGATGGACTCCTCGTGACCGGCAGCCAAAAGCAGCCCCGCGTACACCCCGCACTGACACTGCTGAAAAACCTGGCCGTCGAGCTACGCCTGAGTGAGATTGAGCTCGGCCTAACACCAGCCTCAGAATCCAAGACGACCACACCAACGGCAGCGCCCACCACGACAGCGCCGCCGACCAACACCGACACCAAACCCGCTGACACGTCGATCGTCACCTTGCTGAGCGACCACCGTAGCCGCAAGTCCTAAACGCAACCCCCTACCTAATCCGGACCGATTTCGCCCGCCAACAGGCAAATCAGAGCCCAACACGGGCAAAAGAAGCCCAACCAGCGGCGAGCAAAAAAAGTTTTCATTCGGCGTCGGAGAGACTTTCATTGGCATCGGGTCGAGCGCGCCCATCCCTAAAAAACCGGCGCCAGGAGGGGCCGGTAGGGGTGGTGTTGGGATGGTTGGGTTTTGGGTGGACACCCTTGCAAATCGTGCTAGTTATCACGGTTTGGCCTCTGCGGTGGTGTGTCCGCGGTTCGGTTGGTTGGTGTGCGCGGTTGTTGGCGCGGTAGGTAGTGCTAGGGCGGTTGGCGGCCGGAGTAGGTGCGCTAGGGCGTGGTTGTTGGTGGTAGGTGGGGCTCCGCGTTGGATAGCCGCAGGTGGGGCCGGTAAAAACTCCGGGCGCCCTGACCAGGCGGTTTGGTACCTGACAGTTGCCAAGCCGAGGTCAGAACGGGCAGTCGGCGACGACGTCGTTGGTGGTGTGGTTGTCGCTGTTTGGTGGGCACGCGAATTCGCGTGCCGTGGGTTCCGAATCCGCGCAATTGCGCGGGTTTGCCGCTGTGGTGGACGCCCTTGGTCGGTGGCCGCGGTTGCAATCCCTATGCTCTGGCGCTGACGGCTTGTTGGCAGTTCGTGATTCGGTGTGCCCGAGGTCCCATGGTTCGTCGGGTTGGATGAGTTGTTCGCAGCCGGGCCGGCGGCAGATGACGCCGCCTGCGGCGACGATTGGTGTCCAGTGTGCGCGTAGTGCGCGGTGTTGGGCGCCGTAGCCGCGTTGGGTGCTGGTGCCGCGTAGGTGTTCCCATTGGCGGCGGCATGTGTCGCAGCGGCCGCCGGTATTGCGGGTGAGTGCGGTGCAGCGCGCGCCGTTGACGCCGAGGCACGGCCGTGGGAATTGACTCACGTATTTGACGGTATCGCTTCGGGGCCAACGTTATCCGTTCGCGTCGCGCCGACGCGACGGCCAACGTGATTGGGCCGCAGCGCCTTTAGTCTCGGGTCATGCCGGATGATGTGCCCGACGCGGAGGGGGCCGAATAGTGCCTGTGTATTTGGATGTTGAGCTGCGTGGGGCTCAGCAGGCGGCTGCGGCGGCCGCTAAGGAAGTCACGTCGGTGTTCTCGGCTGCTGGTGCGGACATCAAGAAGATTCTGGGCGGTTCTGTCTCTGAGGCGATGAAGGCGTTGGGGGGCGCTAGCGAGCTTGATCTGCTGAAGAACAAGTTGGTGGAGGCTGGTCAGGCCGAGTTTTTGTTGGCGCAGAGGGCTGAGGCCGCGTCTGTTCGTTCTGTGGCTGCGTGGCGTGCCGCTGAGTCGGCGGTGGATAAGTACGGGGCTGCCAGCGCTAGGGCCGCGAAAGCGACCGCCGGTGCGATCGACGCGTCCGCACTGGCCACTGTTGCGGCCAATAAGCACGCCAAGTCGGTCGAAGACAGCGCCGCAGCCCACCAGGCCCTTGAGGGCGCCGTTGCGGGGTCGGTCGGGGCGATGGGTCGCTACCAGAAGGCTGCCACTTTGGCGGCGGGCGCGGTGGTGGGTGGGTTTGTTGCCGCCGCGGCTGATGCGACGAAGGCGGCCGGCGACTTTCAGGTGCAGTTGGTTCGGCTGGAGACGGTCGGTGGTGAGCTGCCCAAGAATTTGAAGACCATTCACGACGGCCTCATGAATCTGGCGAGCAGTACCGGTTGGAATCCCACGGAATTGGCGACGGGGATGTTGAAGGTCGAGCAGCAAGGGTATCGCGGTGCTGAGGCGCTGACGGTGATGAAGGCCGCGGCGCAGGGTGCTGCGGAAGAGGGCGTTGGTTTGGATGAGGCCGCTAACGCGGTCACCACGACCCTGCATGACTACCATCTCGGAGCCGATCGGGCCGCTGACGTCACGTCGAAAATGATGCAGGCCGTCCGGGACGCCAAGACGACATTCTCTGAATTCGTTGGCGCGTTGCACAATGTCGAGCCGACCGCGAACGCTGCTGGGGAGAGTATCGACGATCTCTTCGCCTCGATGGCCATGCTGACCAAGTCCGGGATGCACCCCGATCAGGCCAGCCAGAACCTGAACCACGCCATCAACACTTTGAGCGGGCCGAAGCCCGGCCAGAGCGAAATGTTCGCCGCTCTTGGCTTGGACCCCCGCAAGATTCCGAACGACATCAAGTCCCTAGGATTCATCGGGACGGCGCAGGAGATCCGCAGCGCTGTCGACCGGCGCATCGGGCCCAACGGCAACGTGATCTTGGATGCGTTCGAAAACAATCCGGCGTCGCAGGCCTTAGAGCAGGAGCAGTACGGCAAGCTCAGCCCGGCCGAGCAGGCTGTTGCCGACCGCATTATGCAAGGGCAGCTTTCGCAGAAGGAATTCCGTAAAAGCCGCGGGGGCCTTGGGGTTACCGAGGCCAAGATCGTTGACGCGTGGCTGAACACCCACGAGAACAATCAAGGGTTTAACCGCGTCCTGAAGAGCCTCAACACCGACCAGATGGGTGTGCTGCAAGCGCTGACGAAGGCCGTTGGCGGGCAGGATGCTGCCCGTACCGTTCTGCAGGTGACGGACCAGAACAATCCCGAGGCCTTGCAGCACCGGCAGGAGATCGCTGACGCCCACGCCGATCGCAACGGCGATGTTATGGAGTTCAGGCGGTCGCAGCAGAACTTCAACGCCCAGTGGAAAGATCTGAGGGGAGCGATCGATTCGCTCAAGATTGAATTCGGCGAGGACTTCCTGCCGATGGCCACCCAATGGGTACACGACCTTGAAATCGGTGTGCATTGGATGCAGCAGCACCGCGCGCTGGTCAAGGATCTGATCGAGGACGTCACCGCTTTGTCTGGCCTGTTCCTCGGCATGAAGCTGTCGAACTCCCTGATCAGCACCGTCAAGACGTTCAACTCCAACCTCGGGTTGACCAAGAAATCAGCTGATCAGGTGAACACGTCGCTGCGGGAATCCGGTCCGGCGGCGCAGGCTGGTGCGACTGGTGTCAATCGCGCCTCCACCGAGGAGGCCAGTGCGCAACAGCGCGTGAAAGACGCCGTGTATCAGGCTAACCAGGAGCTGCGCAACAGCGGTAGCGCCGCGCAGGCTGGTGCCTCCGGTGTCAATGCGGCCGCTGGCGAGGAGGTCGGGGCGCAGAACCGTGTCAAGACCGCGGCCGCGGAGGCGAACGCGGAGATGCGTGCCGCTGGTGCTGCCGCAGAGGCGGGCGCTGCAGGTGTAGTTACCGCTGCTAACACCGAAATCGGTGCCATGAACCGCGTTATGGGTGCCGCCAATAGGGCTAAGAGTGCTCTTGCGCTCGTGGGTGGTGCGGCCGCGTCGCTGGGTGGGGATGCGCTGCAGGCGAACACACGGACCAATACCAATCCGTACAAGCTCGGTGTCATCGCCTCCGATGCGGGGAATATGGCCCTGGCGGGTGGTGCGATCGGTTCGATCATTCCGGGCGTCGGCACCGGCATCGGCGCCGCTATCGGTGGTGTGCTCGGCGGCGGCTACGCCATCTGGGACCAGTACTTCAGCGGCGACCACGATGTGGCTGCCCCGGACAACGCCAGCCCTGACATGGGGCCGGTGCCCGTGATTCCGCAGCCTGATGTCGCGCAGCCGACCCCGGACCTCACGCCGCCCACACCCATGTCGCAGCCCGAAACCCCGGACGTGCCATACGCAGGTGGCGGCGGCGAAGGCGGCGGCAAGAAGCGCAAGGACGACGATCCGTTAGACGAAGACCTCAAAAGGATTGAGCGTCTTCAAACAGAAGCGAATGAAATCCAGGGCCGTATCGCCGATGACAGGGCGTCGAACGACCCGGCGCGGCGCGGCGAAATCCCGTGGCTGCAAAAGAAGCTGGACGAGATCAACCGTGAGCTTGCCGGGATCAGCGGGAAGGGCAAGGGCGGCGCGGGCGGCCAAGAGCCGTGGATGCCGGTCAAGCTCGATGACAACTGGCTGCAGGGCGGTTTGCCAAGTCTGGTTCGCAATACGGTCGGGTTCCTAGAAGACCTGGTGCTTGGCCCGCTGGAAGTGGCCGCGTTCCATGGCATTCCAGACTTCGACGGTGCGGGTGGCCGGGTCGGTAGGCATTCCCGGCGCGGCGCGGGTGCTCGGCGCTCCCACGAAGAGGGTCTGGGCGAAGAAGGCCCCGAGGGTTTGCTCCCTGGTGCCAGAGGTGCTGGATCGGGAGTGGTCCCGGTCTTTGTCACCAACTGGGCATCCGGTGGTCCAGGTGCCCCTGGTGGTGCTGCCGGAGCAGCGGGTATCGGAAACGGCGCGGCCGGTGTCGGTTTCGCCGGTGGCGCTTCCGGTGCGGGTGGTGGCTCGTTCTCAGCCGGGTCCGGCGGTCCCGGCTTCGGCGGCCCTTCAGCCGCTGCCCCGCTTGATCTGAGTGGCCCTTTGACCGCTGACCAGATCCGCAGCCTGGCACCGGATCAGCAGAAGCAACTGTTGCAGGCCGCTTTCCGTTCCGGCGGGGCTGCCGGTGGCGGGGCCGGGTATCCGGGCATCACGTTGGGCACTGAGCCGGCCCACGACCCGCAGTCGGTAGCTCGCTACATCTACAGCGCCGCGCTAGCGCGTGGTTACACGCCTGATCAGGCCACCCAAATCGTTGCCTACTCCGTTGGCGAAAGCGGGCTTAACCCCGGCATTTCCGGTGGAGTGCAAGGCGATGACGAAGTCATTGGCCTCTTTCAGGAGAAGACGGCGTTCGCCCGTGGCCGAAACCGTTCTTCGGTGGTTGGCAACGTTGAGGCATACCTCGATCAGCTTGAGGCGAACCGTAATAAAGCGTGGGGAGCCGCCTACGGAGTCGGCTACGGGGCCTTGGCGTCCACCTCTGTCGGCGGCCCTCTCTCGCGGGAGGGCGCCCAAGCATGGGAGCCGCTCATGGAGCGTGCGCGGGCCTACCTCGGCACGCCGCCGCCGCCAACTCCGGTTCCGGCCTCCCCGGCTAACGCGTCCGCCGCGCACAACTTCTACAAAGACTGGTACGGGGGCATGCCGCCGGCCCAAGACTTTGACGCCGCTCACCTGCCGCCCGACGTCCTTGCGTATGCCCGGCAGCACGGGATGCTGGACGCCGACGGCAATGTGATCGGACAACTGCCTGCCAGCCTTGGGCCGAAGTCGGTTGCGCCGCCGGTGAAGATGCAGCCCGATTTGTCGCGGCTGCTCACGCCTAAGCCACCTCAGCCGCCGGGTCCGCCTGGTCCTCCGGGACAGCCTTGGGTTAACCCGACCACCGATCAGCCGTGGTGGGGCGGTGGCCCAGGACATGGGGGCGGATTCAACTTCGGAAAGCTCGGCGATAGCGTCCGCTCGTTCTTTGACTCGAATAGCCATTGGTACACCTCGGGTGGTCTGGTCAAGTACTTCGCGACCGGCGGCCCGTCGGGTACGGACACGGTCCCGGCGTGGTTGACCCCCGGCGAGTTCGTGATGAACGCGGACGCCACTCGGCAGTACTTGCCGTATCTGCAGTCGATGAATAAGGGTGCCGGGTTAAGTACGGGTGGTTTGGTGCCGCTGTACCTTGCGCCCGGCTCGGACAACCCTGTGCCGCCGTCGCAACCCGCGCCGCCACCGCAGCCCAAGCCGGGCCAGGGCGCGCTCCCCAACGTTGCCGGTCCCGGTAGCCCGAAGGATAAGGGCTCGGGCACCAGCATGCGCGACATGGCCGTACCCGGTGCACAGCAGCCCCCTTCGCCGGGAGCGGTGGGTGGCCTGCCGCCCGGCGGCGGGGCAGAAACGCCGGGCGCACAGAAAGGCCAGGAGGGTCTTGCCACACCCGGTGCGGGTGTGCAGCAGCCCGGCGAGAACCTGCCCGCGTCACCGGGTATCGGATTCAGTGGCGGCATCATCGGCGGCCTGGAGGGCGCGGCCACGTCGGCGGCGGCGATGGGTGCCGACATGGGCACCTTCGGGGCTGGCGGCGGCGCAGCGTCGGCGGCGATGCAGATTGGGTTCCAGGAGTTGAACCGGGCGGCCGCTTATGGCGCGCAGGCGGCCGGTATCGCGGCCAAGGGCATTTTGGAGGCCTTCACGGTCAGCTCATCATCGACCGGGGGTGACTGGGCGGAAACCATTCCTGGGCGCCTGCTTTCGGGGATCGCTGGTGTGCGGCCCAGCCAAAACACCGCCGGGCAAACGCAAACCCCGCTTGCCGGTAACCAAAACGCCGGATATGCCGACGCCGGCGGCGGCAGCACCTACGAAAACCACTTCCACGGACCAGTCACCGTAAAGGCAAATGACCCCATGGAGTTCCACGACGCCATGCAGCAATTCAACAACAGCTACACCATCGCGGAGAACACACACCCCATGTCGGGCTCCATGTTCACGGGACGCAGCTAATGAGCGGGCACCTACTCGGGCGCGGCTTTCCGAACAACGCGCTTCTGAGGGCACGGCCGATCCGACTCGTTCCTGTCACGTTTGACGCGGCCGGGGGGGGCAACAACGGTGCCGCGAATCCGCTCAGCTGGTCAGAAACCATCACCGGTAACGCCGTGCTAGTCCTGGGATCGGTGCTGAGCAACACGCTCACCGGTATCACCGCAACAGTGGGCTCTGCCTCCATGAACCAGCTCCCTGGCAGCCCATTCTATGTAGGGTCGAATCTGTATCTGTTCGCGTTCGGACTGGTCAACGGACCCACCGGAACCCAAACCATCGCAGTTGATTTCGCTGGCGGGGTCAGCAACGGGTCAGCAGCAGACTCCCTCTCGTATAACAACCTCGCTGGTTTCGGCACGCCCGTAACAAATAACGCTGCCAGTGGCACCGCGATCTCCGTGTCCGCGGCATCGGCGCCTCTGAACATGGTGGCCGCCGTCATGTCTTCGGCGGGATCAACCGCATCCAGCATCTCTAACTTCAACCAGACGATCCGCTACACCCACGCCACCGTTTCTGGGGGCAGCAGGGCAACAGTGATTGGTGACGCGCCCGGCGCACCAACTGTGACATTCACTGGTACAGCACCTGGTTCATCAGCTTGGGGCGCGATGGCTGTCCCGCTGCTCCGCATCCTTTGATGCGATAGAAGCTCAATCCGACGCGTCCAGAAAGTCAAGAACCAGACGCAACAGCTCAAAGTGAACCTGTCCTAAATCTGTTGCGGTTGGCCGGGTTTCGTTCTTGCTTCTCTTGCGGTGGAGCAGCTTGCTTCGCAGATCGTAAACCGTCCGAAAGAAGGCATCGACCGCCTCCCCGTTGTACGTATCCTTCAACACCGCAGACAGTTGATCGCGGGCCGCACGCGATATTGACTCTTTTCGGTCCTCGCGGAGGATTTCCAGGAGACGCGTCCGAACGCCATCCCGGTCGTCGGGTCGGCGTTTCACCTCATCTATGAACCGGTTCAACTCCTTCAACACATCCAGATGTGGGTCCTGTTGTTGGAGAACAACTTCGATGGCAGTGACCAATTGGATATGCTGTGTTTCGGGGTTGGTGTCGCGCAAGGCATAGGTGACGAGTCGGTGGGCGAGCGTCTTTTCTGCCGACCACGGTCGATTAGTTTGTGCACGAGCGTCTTTCAGGTGACCGTCGAATTGCTCGGCGCCTCTCAAAAGAACGCCGCGGGCCTGCATACGAACGAACGTTGGCCGCGGTTCAGACTTGACCACCAGCAACCCGTGCGCGTCGACAACCAGCCGGTCGCCCGGCTGGACACCGCCTTGTATCAATTCCGCAGCAGCATCATCGATGACAACGTCAAGCGACGGCCGACCCAAATCGTCGGGGCCGAAATCAGTGCCCATATGTGTGCGAGCAAACGCAACGGTCAGCGCCCGCCGCCATCGCCGGCCGGCAGCGGCCGCGGTCACCTCGTCGGGATATCCGCTGCCCTCCACCACGAGATCGCCGGTGTCCTTAATCATCGTCTCGGCTGTGCCGGCCAGCAGGACTACCCGCTCACGGTCGGTATCGGCCAGCACATAACTGCCCGCGTCGATGTTGATGCGCTCGTTGAACGTCGTGAAGCGGTTGTGAAATGTGTACGTCAATTCAAAGCCCTACTGCCGCCGTCACGAAAAGACGATCGAATCGATCCTGTCGTCGCCACGCAACGCATCCGCGAAGAACCCCTTCAAGTAGAGATCGTTCAACACCCGCTGGGTGGTCTCATCCTCGAATCCGGTCACTTCCCTGATGGCATTGGCGGACACCGGTTGTCGCGTTCGATCCCAGATGTCCCGTGCGGCTTTGTACACAACTCGCTCACGAAGGTTCACACCGGAGACGCTACTCGGCGTCACTGACAACTTTTGTTTTCGCGTACACCCGAAAGCGGCCCTTCATCAGATTCCGCCGATTGCTCTGTCCAGCAAGACGGCGAATCCGAAGTACAGATGACTCAGCCCGACGATCGAATTTAGGGCAGCGTATGTGTAGTACGCCTGATGGCGAGGGTCTGCCAGCAAGTTGTCCAGCTGGCTCCGTTCGCTTCCGAAGTGCAGCGAGTCGCCATAGTTGAAAGTTCGGATTAGCTCTTCGGGGTTGATGTTGCCGTAGCTCACCGGGTTGTCGAAGGTGGCGTTGCCCGCTTTAAGGGCAGTAAGTGTTTGGAGGGTATGTTTCTGCAGTCTGTCCCGCGCAGCGCGCCACTGCTTCACCGTCTCGCGGAGCGGGGTTTGTTGTTCCTCCGGAAGGGTTTTGATTGCCTTGAACAGCGCGTTGGAGACCTTGATGAACGAGGCTGGCTCACCGTCGTTGTGCAGCTGACGAAACGCGGCGGATGTACCCATGAAGCTTTCGTCGCTTGGCGGGTCTACCACGCGCACATGCCACACACCGGCGTCGCTACCGACAGACAACTTGGACTTGTCGTTGTTGATCACACTGAACCCCGCGAGCCGTCGGCACAGTCCGATGTACCGTTCGACGATCTCCCGGTCGGCTTCGAGCGACGACGGGATCTCCGGGAACACATACGGATCGGGTAGTTCGAAAACGTAGTCCAGTTTCTCCCAGTGGTGACGGAACCCCTTGGCATCGCCGAGGCCGTATTGCTGCAGCGGCGGTTGAAAGGGCAGCGGTCTGGGATGGATCGTGTCCTCCACCGGCACCGTTTTGAACGACAACGTTTCCTGGCTGAGATTCACGATCCGCTCGGTGATCTTCAGCAGAAACTGGATCGACGGAGCGCCTGGCGCATCCGGTGGGAATTCGATCGACATGTACTCGGATTCCGACACCATATCCGGCGTCATCGAACCACCGCGGGAGCCCCGCGCTCTCGATGAGCCCGGTGGTCCCGCTGTCCGGAGCTTCTGCCGGGACGCCCTCGCCTTCTGTGCCTCTTCAACAGGTTTCGGACTCAGTCTCGGTTTCGGGGTCCGGTTCGGCGCCCGTTCCGTGGTGCTGCAACGCTCTGATTCCGCGCGCCGCTTGTCTCGCTGCTTGGCACGCCTTTTGTCGCCTCTCTTACTCATCTGACGCCCCGCTACGGCTGCTCGACGGGGCGCTGGGTGACGGTGTAGTCGAGCTGATCGAGATCGACCTCCCACGCCGTCGCAACCTGGGTCGCGCGTTGCTGCGCACCACCCTCGGTGGCGTGTACCGACAGATAGGTGGCCGACCCCGAGGTATGCCACGCCTGAAGGACAAACACACCGGTCAGCTCTCGGGCCAACGTCTCTTGTTGCTGGCTCAGGAGCGATCCCATGTCGACAACGCCGTCTTCGCCGGCCCCGGAGAGCTTCTTGATCACACCGGAAAGCCTATCCACGACAACTGACACGGTGGACTACAAACGGTTCGATTCCCAGCAGAAAAAAGGGCGCGCCCCCCGGAGAGCTAGGAGGCGTGCCCAACATATCCGACGCTGATCGGGGCGATCTGGTTCCTATTGCTGGTCTGGGCAGTAGGCCGTGACCGAGGCGTTCACCGTCGCCGAGGCCTGCCAGGCGGTGAACGTGGGGTCGTTGGCCAGCACCTGCTGGGTGGCGTCGTCGTGGCTGTGTCCGGCCCGGAGGTAGCCGCATACGCGGTGTGCCCCGGCCTCCGCGACCTCCCAGTTAATGACGGTGACGCCGGGGATGCCGCGCACGAAATTGCGGAACACCGTGTCGGGGTCGGGTGCTGGTGCTGGTGCTGGTGGTGGCGGAGCGTGCGGGGTTGCGGTGACGGTCACCGTGGGCGGCTGCGGTGCGGCCACCGGCGCCTGGGTCGGCGGGGCCAGCGGCTCGGACGAGATCGGCGGCAACGCAGTGGCCGGCATCGTGGTCGGAACACCCGTCACCACCGGATTGCCCAGAGCCTGGGCGTCGCGGGCCTTCTCCTGTGATCCCAGGAAAAACATGGCACCGACAATGGCCGCCAACACGCACACCACCACGATCGCGGCGGCGATACCCCACACCAACCCCCACGGCACGGCAAGGGGGTCCAGGACTCCCGCCGCCGTCGTGGACACCCTTTCGTCATCGTCGGCCGACCACGCGAGGTCGGGCGCAACCTCACTCGGCGGTGGCACTATCGTGGTCGCGTCATCACACGGCCCGACAGCCGTAGCGGGCTCCTTGTCGGGGTCAGGGTGGCGCCTCTCGGCGCCACCCTCCCCGATCGTCGTGGTCATTACCCGTCGCTGCCGTTGGAAGCCGCCGCGGCTTCAACCTCATCGGCTGCCGCGATCAACGCGCGCGCCACCTGACGAGCGTGCGCCACCGTCAGCCCGTCGTCGGAGTGCAACTGGTCCACGACGATCTCGCGTTCGACAGCACCGTCAGGGCGCTGCCAGCCGCGCACAGAGACCGTGATGTCCTGCGCACTGGAGTATGGGGCGTCGCTTCGGTCAATCACACGCTCCGGCCCCTGGAAATGGTGGTCGACAGCGTTGGTGGTGGTGGTTACAGACATGCGTGGGTTTTCCTTTCGGAGTTGAGGGGTTGCTGAGTTATAGCTCGGAGGGGCGACAGATCGCTGCAGAACGGACGTCACCGGGAGGGCCCCGCGCCGCCGCACGGTCATCACTTTCCTGATACAAACGCCCGCGGATTGACCTAGATTCGCGTGCACGGCTATGCATGGTGCTCGCCCAATAGCGTTGGGCGGCAAACGTTCATGGATTCCCACACACCCGTGCGGACGCACGAATATATCAGAAGGTTAGGGGTTCGAATCCCTTCGGGCGCGCTTTTAAAATCCCGGTTCGGCGACCTCATCTGCTTAAGTCGACGCTGTGACGTCCTATGTTCGCCTTGTCCGCGACACCGTCGCGGTGCGCCTCTTTGTCGCCTTACTGGCCGGCATGGCGGTCGCCGTCGCGATCGGTCAGGGCGTCGGGTGGAGGTTTGCGCTCCTCGGCTGGGTGGTCGCCGCGGCGGTGTACGTCGCGTGGAGTTGGCTGATCATCGCGCGGATGGATGCCGAACGCACGGCCCGGCACGCAACGCGCGAGGACGCGACGCGGTTGCTGGCCGACGTGGTCGTCGTGTCGGCGAGCCTGGGCAGCCTCGGCGGCGTCGGATACGTCGTCGCCGCGGGCGCGCATTCGGGCAGGGAATCCCTCGCCGCAGCCGGCGTCGGCGTGCTGGCGGTGGCGGCCTCATGGTTCGCCGTGCACACGCTTTTCACGGCGCACTACGCACGCCTCTACTACTCCGACGAGGTCGGGGGCATCGACTTTCACGACCCACACCCGCCGCGCTACGTCGACTTCGCCTACGTGGCGTTCACCGTCGGCATGACCTTTCAGGTTTCCGACACAGAGATCAACGCATCTCGGCTGCGGGCGACCGTCTTGCGCCATGCGCTGCTGTCGTACCTGTTCGGCGCGGTCATCCTCGCGGTCACCATCAACCTGGTCGCCGGCTTGAGCGCGAAACTGTGACGGGCGCCGGTCGCTAGCGTCCGCCGAACGGACCCCCGAACGGCCCACGGCGCGGCGGGACGGTCACGGTTTGCGTGACGGTGCTGGTCTCGGTGCTTGGTGAAACCGTGACGGTGCTCGGCGGCTCCGTGGTGGTGGGAGTAGGAGTGTCGGTGCTCGGTGGCGGCGCCGTCTCCGTGACGGTCTCGGTCGGCGCGCCGCCCCCACCTCCGCCGCCACCGCCGTGGTGCCGGGGCCGCTCCGTGGTGGTGGTCACGGTGGTCGACGGAATCGTGGTGGTCGTCGTGGTTGTCGTCGTCGCGGGGCTGTGCGCGGGGGAACCGGCCACCAGCTTGACGACAGCGAACGCCACCAGCGCCAGCACGATCACCCCGATCGCGCCGGCCGCCACCAGCGCCGCCGGACGGCGATACCACGGCGTCGGCGGCTCGGGCTCGGGCGTCGGCTCGTCGTAATACCCGCCATACCCCGCGGCCTGGGTCGGCTCGGAGTAGTAGTCGGGCTCTTCGGGGTAAGGCGGCACGAGGGGAGATTTTAGTGGATCAGCGCTCGCCCTCGATCAGGCCCAGCGCGCGCTCGAACAGGTGGACCGTGCCCGCGTGCAACTGGTCGCCGACCTGCTTCTCGGCCTTGCCCGCACAGGCCCGGGCGAGCGTGCCCTCGATGACGATGCCCAGCTTGAAGCAGGCCAGAACGGTGTACCAGGTGATGTGCGACAGGTCGCGGGTGGTGTTGGCCGCGTATCGCTCGAGCAGCTCGCCGGTGCTGGCCAGCCCGTCCTGGCCGCCAAGGGCGTGGCTGAACACGCTGGAACCGTCGGGTTGGCGCCACGTGGCCAGCAGCCAGCCCAGGTCCAGCAGCGGGTCGCCGATCGTGCACATTTCCCAGTCGACGATGGCGACCACGTCCGGGCCGGTCCGGGAGAACATCACGTTGGCGGCGTGGTAGTCGCCGTGCATGATGCCCGGGCTCCAGGCGGTCGGCCGGTGGCGCTCGAGCCAGCCCGCCACTTCGTCGATGCCGGGGATGTCCGGCCCCGGGTAGCCCTCGTACTCGCTGTAGGAGTCCAGCTCGGCAAGCCAGCGCGGCACCTGGCGTTCCAGGAAGCCCTCCGGCTTGCCGAAATCGGCGAGGCCGACCGCGACGTGGTCGACGGCGCCCAGCCTGGCCAGCGCATCGGCCATCGACAGGCCCATGCCGTGCCGCACGCCGGGATCGCCCGCATGCAACGGTGGCAGTCCCTCGCCGGCATTGAACCCGTCGATCGGGTCCATCAGATAGAAGACGGCATCACCCAGCACGCCGGTGTCCTCACAGGCGGCGATTAGGTGCGGGTGCGGCACATCCGAACCGGCTAGGGCGGCAAGCACTTTCGTCTCCCGCAGGATCACGCTGTTGCTGCGCGGACGCAGGTGGCGCGGCCCGCGCCGCAGCACGTAGGGGCGGCCGGCCCGGGTGAACCGCAACATGACGTTCTGGGTGCCGCCGGTGACCGGGGAGACGTCCTCCAACGGGCCCTCGCCGAGGCCCTGCTCGGACATCCACGCCGCGACGGCGTCCAGGTTCACGGCGTCCACGCGTGACCATTGCCGATCGGGGCGAACAATTCCGTCATGCCAGCGCTCCTCTGCAACCCTGTGGGGCGTCTGGGAAAAAGCCTAGGCGACCGTTTGGGAGCGGCCCCGGGCGGCGGAGGCTGGAACAATAGTGTGTGCAACTAACAGACTTGCCCTCGGAAGGGAACTGGCGATGCCGCGTACCGACAACGATTCCTGGGACATCACCCAAAGCGTGGGAGCCACCGCGCTGGGCGTGGCCGCGGCGCGGGCCGCCGAGACCGAGAGCGCCGACCCGCTCATCAACGACCCCTTCGCGCGCGTGTTCGTCGACGCGGCCGGTGAAGGCATGTGGAGCATTTACGCTGATCCCAAGTTGTTGGCCAATGCCGTCGAACTGGAACCCGACCTGCGCTCGCGGGTCCAGCTGATGATCGACTTCATGGCCACGCGGACAGCGTTTTTCGACGAGTTCTTCCTGGGCGCGGCCGACTCCGGTGTGCGTCAGGTGGTGATTTTGGCCGCGGGCCTGGACGCCCGCACCTGGCGGCTGCCGTGGCCCGACGGCACGGTCGTCTACGAGCTGGATCAGCCCAAGGTCCTGGAATTCAAGACCAACACCCTGCGCGAGCACGGGGCAGAGCCGAAGGCGCGACTGATCAACGTGCCGATCGATCTGCGCCAGGACTGGCCGAAGGCGCTGCAGGAGGCGGGCTTCGATCTGTCGAGGCCGGCCGCGTGGTCGGCCGAGGGCCTGGTGCGGTACCTGCCCGCGCAGGCGCAGGACCTGTTGTTCGAACGGATCCACGCGCTGAGCGCGGGCGGGAGCTGGCTGGCCTCGAACGTGCCGGCTCCCGGATTCACCGATCCCGAGACCGTCCGGCGCCAGCGGGAGGATATGCAGCGCATGCGGGCTGCGGCTGCCAAGCTGGTCGACTCCGAGGTCACCGATTTCGACGACCTCTGGTACGCCGAAGAGCGCACCGCGGTCGACGGGTGGCTGCGCGAGCACGGCTGGGAAGTCACCACCGCGACGTTCGCCGAGTTGATGGCCCGCTACGGCCGCAGCATTCCGCAGGATGCCGAGGCCACGATGCCGCCCACTCTGTACGTCTCCGCGCAGCGCCGCTGATCACCAGGGCTCGCGACCGCTGAATCGCCCACGCCCGCAAGGCCGCTACGCTCGCCGGTGTGGTGGTTGATCGACCCGCACAAGTGAGCGACGTGCACGAGATCGCCGGATCGATGCCGCACGTCGAGCGCCTGGAGGGGCCGAAGGGCAACGCCATTTATCAGGTCGGCGGCAAGTCGTTCGTGTTCTTCCGGACGCCGCAACCCGACGCCACCGATCCGGACACCGGTGAGCGCTATGCCGACGTGATCATGCTCTGGGTGGAGTCGGAGAGCGACAAGTTGGCGCTGATCCAGGATCCCGCCTCGCCCTTCTTCACCACCGACCATTTCGACGGTCATCCGTCGGTGCTGGTGCGGGCGGCCCGATTGCCCGAAATCGGCAAGGCCGAGCTGACCGAGTTGATCCAGGATGCGTGGCTTTCCCGGGCGTCGAAGAGGCGGGCCTCGGCCTGGCTGGCCGGCCGGCCTTAATGTGCGCCGGGCTCCCCTGGGGCACCGCCGAATTCGCCAGCGCGCCATGTTTAGACACAAGTCGAATGGGTAACTATCGTCCACGAGAAATTTTTCTCGACCACATTGGAGGTCACCATGCGTGGCAGCGGAATCATCGGCACGATTGCCCTGGTATGGCTGCTCATCGGGGTTTTCGCGGCATGGCAACGCGATTACTTCAAGGGTGACTCAACCAGTTGTGTCACGGCGGGAAACATCGCCTTGACCGTAATCGCGGGGCCTTTGAATTACGGGGGCGTCAACCCGAAAGTCAAGGACTGCCATGTTCCGCAGCCCAGTTCAATGCCTGGTGTCCTAGTGGCCCTGACCTAAAGGAGTCGTCATGATTGTCCTCGGCGTAATCCTGCTTATTCTCGGCTTTGTATTCAGCATCCCATTGCTATGGGAGATCGGCGTCGTCGTGCTCGTTATCGGCGCCGTGTTGTGGATCATGGGCTCGATTGGCCGCCCGGTCGCCGGCCGGCGCTACTGGTATTAGCCACTTCGCCGGAAAACGGGGTCGCGCGACTGCTCAGCGGTCGCGCGATCCCCTTCACAGCACACGCAAAGCCAGGCCATAGCGGCGGCTCAGCGCGGTGAGCATACTGGAACGTGTGACCCAGCCCCGAGCCTCCGTCGAGCGGGTCGTCATGTGTCGAGCCGATGGCAATCCGATCAATGTGTTGGTCGTCGACGACGAGTCAGTCCTGGCCGAGATGGTGTCGATGGCGCTGCGCTACGAGGGCTGGAACATCGCGACGGCCAGCGACGGGGCATCTGCCATCGCCGCCGCCCGCGCCCAACGTCCGGACGTGGTCGTCCTCGATGTGATGCTTCCCGACATGAGCGGGCTCGACGTCCTGCACAAGCTGCGCGAGGACAACCCCCAGCTGCCGGTGCTGCTGTTGACGGCCAAGGATGCCATCGAGGATCGCATCGCCGGGTTGACCGCCGGCGGCGATGACTATGTCACCAAACCGTTCAGCATCGAAGAGGTGGTGCTGCGCCTGCGCGCATTGCTGCGGCGCACGGGGGTGACGACGCTGGACAGCGGAGCGCAATTGGTGGTCGGCGATCTGGTCCTCGACGAGGACAGTCACGAGGTCACCCGCGGCGGTGAGCCGATCTCGTTGACCTCCACCGAGTTTGAGTTGCTGCGGTTCATGATGCGCAACTCCAAGCGGGTGCTGAGCAAGGCCCAAATCCTCGACCGGGTGTGGAGCTATGACTTCGGCGGCCGGTCCAACATCGTCGAGCTCTACATCTCTTATCTGCGCAAGAAGATCGACAGCGGTCGCGAGCCCATGATCCACACGCTGCGTGGCGCGGGTTATGTCCTCAAGCCCGCGCGCTAGCAGCGATCGCAAGCGCGGCGAAGCCGTGCGCGGCGGGTCGCGACCGTCGGCCGGCGCACGGCGGGCCTGGTCCCTGCGGCTGCGGCTGCTGGTCGGGCAGATCGTCGTGTTGGCCATCGTGTGTGTGGGCATCACCGCGGTGACCGAGCTGGCGCTCAACCACCACCTGGTGAAGCAGCTCGACGGGCAACTCGCCGGCACGTCTTTCCGCTCGGCGCTGATGTACCCCGAGCCGAACCGCCCGCGGCGCGAGCACTCGTACTATCCCCGGCCCGGCCCGGGCCCGCGGTTCCTGGATGCCCCGGGTCAGCCGGCGGGCATGGTCGCCGCGGTTGTCAACCACGGAAAGGCAGTCGACGCCGGCTACCTCACCAGCAGCGGCGCCCGGGCCGCGCTGACCCCGGCCGCCCAGACGCAACTGGAGCAAATCGCGGGCAGCCGCGCGCCGGTCACCCTGGACCTGGACGGGCTCGGCCGGTATCGGGTGGTGGCCGCCCCGAGCCGCAACGGCGGCGACATCATCGTCACCGGTCTTTCGATGGCCAACGTCGACGCCACCCTGATCCGGATGCTGGTGATTTTCGCGATCGTCACCGCGGTCGCGCTGGCCGCCGCGACGATCGCCGGGGCGATCATCATCCGGCGCGCGCTGGCGCCGCTGCGCCGCGTCGCGCAGACCGCCAGTCGGGTGGCCGACCTACCGCTGGACCGCGGTGAGGTCGAGCTGCCGCTCCGGGTGCGCGAAGCCGACGCCAACCCCTCGACCGAGGTGGGCCAGCTCGGGTCGGCTCTCAACCGGATGCTCGATCACATCGCGGGAGCGCTGTCGGCCCGGCAGGCCAGCGAGACCCGTGTCCGCCAGTTCGTCGCCGACGCCAGCCACGAACTGCGGACGCCGCTTGCCGCGATCCGCGGCTACACCGAACTCACCCAGCGCATGGGCGATGACCGGGAAGCGGTGGCACACGCGATGAGCCGGGTGGCCTCGGAGACCGAACGGATGACGCGCCTCGTGGAGGACCTGCTGCTGCTGGCGCGGCTGGACTCCGGCCGGCCGCTGGAACGCGAACCGGTCGACCTGTCGCGGGTCGCGGTCGACGCCGTCAACGACGCGCATGTCGCCGGGCCGGACCATCAGTGGGAACTCGATCTGCCCGAGGAGCCCGTGATCGTCACCGGCGACGCGGCCCGCCTGCACCAGGTGCTGGCCAACCTGCTCGCCAACGCCCGCCTGCACACCGGCGCGGGCACGGTCGTGACCACACGGTTGAGCACCGAGCCGGCACACACCGTGCTGCAGGTCATCGACAACGGCCCCGGGATCCCGGCGCCCCTTCAATCCGAAGTGTTCGAGCGCTTCGCCCGCGGCGACACCTCGCGGTCCCGCAAGGGCGGCAGCACCGGGCTGGGGCTGGCGATCGTGTCCGCGGTGGTCAAGGCGCACAACGGGACGATCGCCGTGGACAGCTCGCCCGGCCATACCGAGTTCACGGTGCGGTTGCCACTCAACGGGTGGCAACCGCCCGCACGCACGTCTTAACTCAATCGAGTCAGGAGCAAGTCGCGTCGATTTCGAACGGCTTGTTCACCGGCTGCATCGGGTTGGCCATGTCGACGCCGGTGGCCGTGCCGGTGACCTTGTAGGTGTTGCCGTCCTTGGACACCGACGCGTTGCCCTGACCGCCTTGCGCGTACTGCAGTGTCACGCCGTTGACGTTGCCGAGTTGGACGGCCTTCACGGTGGGCGGGTTGGCGTCACCGAGCACGACGCTGATCCCGGTCGTGTTGCCGCCGACCGCGATCGAGATATCACCGCCGGCCTTGGTGCAGATTGTGGTGCCCTGGACGCTCTGGTCCTTGCCGTCGATGATGACCTTTGTCGAGTTGTTGCCGCCGGCCGACACTGAGCCTCCCGGCACCGACGTCGAAACGCCACCCGACTTGTTGCTCGAACACCCCGATAGTGCGGCGGCCAGAATTGCCGCTCCTGCCGCTGCAACTGTCAGTCCACGCTTCACCTGTTCTCCTTCGCCCGATGGTTGCGGCCCTCGACGTTGAGGGCCGTCAAGGCAGTATGCGTGTTTGCCGGGTCGCGCACGCCGAGTTTGATGAAATATTCTCCGGCCTTCGGGAGCCGCATCGGTGGCAATGTATAGCCGGTGCAACACAAACCCCCCACGGAAGTCATCGAGGCGGCGCATCGCGCACACGCGCTGCCAATCGATGACGACACGGACTTTCACGACGCCGATCGCGGATTCATCGCCGCCCTGTCCCCGTGCGTCATCAAGGCGGCCGACGGCCGCGTGGTGTGGGACAACGACGCCTACTCCTTCCTCGCCGGTCCCGCCCCGACTTCCGTGCACCCCAGCCTGTGGCGGCAGTCGACACTGGCCGCCAAACAGGGTCTCTACGAAGTGGTTTCGGGCATCTACCAAGTCCGTGGCCTCGACATCTCCAACGTCACGTTCGTCGAGACCGACACTGGGATCATCGTCATCGATCCGCTGGTGTCCACCGAGGTCGCGGCGGCCGCGCTGGAGCTGTATCGCGCCCACCGCGGGGGCGACCGGCCCGTCGTCGCGGTGATCTACACCCACAGCCATGTCGACCACTTCGGCGGCGTGCTCGGCGTCACCTCGCAGGCGGACGTCGACGCCGGCGCCGTGGCCGTCTTGGCGCCGGACGGCTTCGTCGAGCATGCGGTCCGGGAGAACGTGTACGCCGGCCCGGCCATGACGCGACGGGCCACCTACATGTACGGCAGCATGCTGGCCCGCGGCCCCAGCGACCAGGTGGGCTGCGGCCTGGGGCAGGCCCCGTCGACCGGCGAGGTGGCGATCATCGTGCCGACCATCGACATCCGGGAGACCGGCGAGAAGCACACCATCGACGGGGTCGAGATCGAGTTCCAGATGGCGCCCGGCACTGAGGCGCCCGCCGAAATGCACTTCTACTTCCCGCGGTTTCGCGCGTTGTGCATGGCCGAGAACGCCACCCACAACCTGCACAACCTGCTGACCCTGCGCGGCGCCCTGGTGCGGGACCCGCACGCGTGGTCCGGCTACCTCACCGAGGCGATCGACACCTTCGCCGACCGCGCCGACGTGGTGTTCGCCTCCCACCACTGGCCGACATGGGGACGGGAGAACATCGTCGGGTTCCTGTCGCTGCAGCGCGACATGTACGCCTACCTGCATGACCAGACGCTGCGGTTACTCAACCAGGGCTACACCGGGATCGAGATCGCGGAGATGTTCCGGATGCCACCGGCACTCGAGCGCGCGTGGCACACCCACGGGTATTACGGGTCGGTCAGCCACAACGTGAAGGCCGTCTATCAGCGCTACATGGGCTGGTTCGACGGCAACCCGGCGCGGTTATGGCCGCACCCCCCGGAAGCCATCGCGCCGCGCTACGTCGAGGCGATGGGCGGGATCGACTGTGTCGTCGGTCAGGCCCAAAAGGCTTTTGACTCGGGCGATTTCCGTTGGGCAGCAACGTTACTGGACCACGCCGTGTTCACCGACAGCGCGCACGAGGGCGCCCGCGAGCTGTACGCGGACACGCTCGAGCAGCTGGCCTATGGCGCCGAGAACGCCACGTGGCGCAATTTCTTCCTCAGTGGCGCAACGGAATTGCGGGTCGGGAACTTCGGCACCGCCGCGCAGGTCGCCTCACCCACCATGCTCTCCCAGCTGACGCCCGAGCAGATCTTCGACAGCCTCGCTATCCGGGTCGACGGCCCGCGCAGCTGGGAACTCGACCTAGCCGTCGACCTCACCTTCGCCGATATCGCCACCAATTACCGGCTCACGTTGCGCAACGGGGTGCTCGTCCACCGGAAGGTGGCGGCCGAGCCGGCGACGGCATCGGCCACGGTGCGGCTGGACAGCAAGTTTCGGCTCCTCTCCGCGGCGATGGGTGACTTCTCCTCGCCCGGGTTGCAGATCTCCGGCAATCAGGCTGTGCTGCAGGCGCTCCTCGCTGTGCTGGATCAGCCCGACCCGAGCTTCGACATCGTCACGCCGTGACGGCGAGATTGCCGCCAGGGCGGCCGCCCGTCGGGCTCCGGCGACCGTGGCGGCAATCTCGGCGCGTCAGATGTCGATAACGACCTTGCCCAACACCTTGCGGTCGGCGACATGCCGCAACGCCGCCGCCGTTTCGGCCAGCGGGAACCGTGCGCCGATGTACGGCCGGATGATGCCGGCGGTGAACATCTCCGACAGCTCCCGCAAGTCGCGGGCCGAGTCGTCCGGGTGGTCGGTCGCGAAGGTCCGGATTTCCATGCCACGCACGCAGATGTCCTTGAGCAGAACGAGGTTGAGCGGAATCGCCGGGATCGTTCCCGCGGCATAGCCCAGGGTGACGAAGGTGCCGCCGCGAGCCAGCGCGCGCAGCGCGGGCTCCGCGTACGGCCCGCCGACGGGGTCGAGGACCGCCCGGGCGCCGTCGCCGGTCAATTCGCGGATGCGCGACTTGAGGTCCTCCCGGTCGTAGTCGACGGTCGCCTCGGCGCCCCGATGCCGGCACAACTCGAGCTTTTCGGGGCTCGACGCCGCTGCCAGCACCCGCGCCTTCATGGCGACGGCCAGGTCGACCGCGGCCAGCCCCACGCCGCCCGCGGCGCCCAGCACGACGACCCAATCCCCTTCTGTCACCGCGGCTGTCGAGCGCAGCGCATGGTAGGCGGTGCGATAGGTCACGCCGAAGGCGGCGGCCGACGCGAAGTCGACGTCGTCGGGCATCAGCGTGGCCTGGCTCGCATCCAGCAGCGCCTGCTCGGCGAACGCCCCAAAGGTGGTGCCGGACACTCGCTGTCCCTGCGCGAATCGGGCGCCCTCACCGGCGGCGATCACCTCGCCGGCGACTTCATTGCCGGGGATGAACGGCGGCGGAATCTTGACCTGGTACTTGCCGGCGATGAACAGGACATCGGGAAAGTTGACCGCCGCGGCGTGCACCCGCACCAGCAGCTGGCCAGGCCCCGGCACTGGGTCGTCGACGTCCTCGAGAACCAGGTCTTCCGGAGCGCCATAGGAACGACAGACGACGGCGCGCATCAGACCCCCAGACCACGTAGACAGAACTTCACCAGGTGCGCGATGTCCGCGGACCCGGGCCGGTTGGCAGACCCCACGTAGCGGCGCATCGTTGCGGCGGTGCAGCTGAACACGGCCTCGACATCGCGCTCGACATCCGTGCTGCCCAGGGCCGCAATGGGTTCGACAAGGAGGTCTCGCAGCGGCCGCATCATCTCCCGATCGGCCGCGCGCCAATTCGCGCCGGCCGACATCTGGCCGGCGGCCGCCCGGCTCATGCTGATCAGGTGCGGGTCGGCCACCTGCGCGAGCGTGCCCTCGATCCAGCGGGCGACCTGTTCGCGGGGCTCACGCTCCTTGGCCATCTGGTGCTCGAGGTAGGACACGACGATGGCGACCCCGCGCTCCATGACGGCCAGGATGAGGTCGTCCTTGCCGGCGAAATAGCGGTAGAACGCCTTGTTCGACGAGCCGGCCTCGGCGACGATGTCGCTCACCCGCGGCGGTTCGGGCGCAACCCGTTCCATGACGCGTACGGCGGCGGCCAAGATCCGCTCCACCTCTTCGGTCGCCTCCCGCTGGCGCTCGTCGAGCGCCCGTTCGACGGCCGCTGTCACCCGGCTGCTCATGGCGAATCGGGCAGCGCCGGAACCCGGTCGATCAGGTCGCCGTACTTGGTACGCGCAGCCTCACGGCGGATGTCGAGCAGTTCGCTCGGCCACTCGGCGTCCTCGGCCTCGTATCCCTTGAGCAGCAGCCGGGCCAAGTTGACCTTATGAGCTTCGGTCGGTCCGTCCGCCAGGCCCAATGCCACGCCGCCGAGCAGCACGTTGACCAGCGGCAGCTGATCGGTGGTCCCGAGCGCGCCGTGCACCTGGATCGCGCGCAAGCCAATGGATTTGAGCACCTGCGAGGCCAGGATCTTGCAGGCGCCGATCTCGGCGCGGGCCGCATGCTCCCCGGCGGTGTCGATGAGCCACGCCGCGTGCAGCACCGCCAGCCGGAACGGCATCAGCTCGGTATACGAGTCGGCGATGAACGCCTGCACCAGTTGCTTATCGGCTAACGAACTTCCTTGAGTAAAGCGGCTTTTCGCGCGCCGGGCCATCATCTCCACGGCCCGTTGGGCCACCCCGATCGAGCGCATCGCGTGATGCAGCCGTCCGCCCGCCAGCCGGGTCTGCAGAATCATGAAGCCCTGGCCGGGTTCGCCGAGCATCGCGTCCGCCGGCACCCGGACACCGTCGTAGTGGACCAGCGAGTGCCCGGGCTCGTGCGGCAGCGCGCCGACCAGGTGATGGGTGGCTTCGATGGTGAGGCCTTCGGTGTCGGCGGGCACCAGGAACGTCGAAGCGCCGCGGTGGACCGGCACGTCCGGGTCGGTGATCGCGACGACGATGAAAAAGGACGCGACGGAGGCGTTGGAGGAGAAGTACTTTCGCCCGGTGATCACCCAGTCGTCGCCGTCGCGGAAGGCGCGCGTCCGGAAGACGCGCGGGTCGGCGCCGCCCTGTGGCTCCGTCATCGAGAAGCACGAGAAGATCTCCCCGGACAGCAGCCCCGCCAGATAGCGATCCTTCTGCTCCTGAGTCCCGAAGCGGGCGATGATCTCGGCGTTGCCGGTATCGGGCGCCTGCGTGCCGAACACGATCGGCGCCCACGGACTGCGTCCAAGGATCTCGTTGATCAGTGTCAGCCTGACCGCGCCGAATCCCTGCCCGCCCAGCTCGGGGCCCAGATGCGGCGCCCACAGGCCACGGTCGCGAACCTGCTGTTTGAGCGGATCGACGATGCGGCGGCGCTCGTCGTTGAGCGGCAGGAACTCGCAACCGGGGAACAAAACCTCAAGGGGTTCTACCTCGTGGCGGACGAACTCGCGGACCCAGTCGATTTTCTCCTGAAATTCCGGTTCGGTGGAGAAGTCCCAAGACATTCGAATCTCCTAATCTCTCATCGGCGGCGACCCGCTGCGCCCGGCGTCGCCGCGCTTGTGATCGCCTCGTTCATCGGCGGCGACCCACTGCGCCCGGCGTCGCCGCGCTTGTGACCCGCCGCGTCAGGGAATTCCACCGTCGGCACGCAGGATGGAACCGGTGGTGAAGCTGGAGGCGTCCGACGCCAAAAACAAGGCAGCGCCGACGATTTCGGCCGGGTCGCCGGCGCGCTGCAGCGCCAGGTGCCCGAACGGCTGGCCGGGTGCCGCGTCGAGGTTCCACGCCTTGCTCACGTCGGTAAGAAACGGTCCGGCCATCAGCGTGTTGACCCGCACCGACGGACCGAACGCCTTCGCGAGCGCCTCGGTCATGGCGTTGAGCCCCGCCTTGGCTGCGGCGTAGGGGATGATGTCGGGTGTCGGGCGTAACGAGCCGGCCGTGCTCACGTTGATGATCGATCCACGGCCGGCGGCTACCATTCGCTCGCCCACCAAGGCCGACAACCGGAACGGGCCCTTGAGGTTCAGGTTGACCACCGCGTCGAACAGTTTCTCCGTGACGTCGGTCAGCTTGTCGTACAGCGGTGACATGCCGGCGTTGTTGATCAAGGTGTCGACCCTGCCGAACCGGTCATAGGTCGCCTCGACCAGTCCGTCGAGCTGATCCCACCGACCGACGTGCACCTGATACGGCAGCGCGGAGCGCCCGGTTTCGGCCTCGATTTCCTTGGCCGTGGCCACGCAGTTGTCCATGTTGCGGCTGGCGATCACCACATCGGCGCCACAGCGGGCCGCCGCGAACGCCATCTCGCGTCCCAGCCCGCGGCTGCCGCCGGTGATCAGCACCACCCGATCGGTGAGCTCGAAAAGCCGGTCGGCGTAACCCATTTCAGCGGCTTCCGAAAGGCAGTGACCGCGCGAGTTCGGCGGCCGTGGCGATCAGCTGCGGAATCATCGCCCCGAAGGCATCCTGGATCTCGGGGTCCACCCCTCCTTCGCCAGTCCCCATGCGTACCCCGATTGCGTAGGTCTTTTCCAGCACGATGCCGAGTTTCCAGTTGGCCAGGACCAGGTAGTAGTCGATGTTTTCGGTGGACAGGCCGCTGATCGCCTCGTAGTGCGCCAGCAGCTCGCTGCGTGTGGGCATGCCGGCCATGTCCAGGTAGAACCCGTCGGCCTTGGGCTCTTCGCCGTCGTAGCCCAGCAGGCACCAGGCCAGATCGAGCAGCGGGTCGCCGACCGTCGTCATTTCCCAGTCCACGATCGCGGCCAGGCGCGCCGGCTCCCCGTGCGCAAACATCACGTTGGCGAACTGGTAGTCGCCATGCATGATTCCCGGCCGGTACTGCGCGGGCCGGTTGTTCCGCAGCCAGTGGGCGGCCTCGTCGAGCCCGGGAAGGTCGCGCACCTTGAAGGCGTCCAGGAAGGTCAGCCAGCGATCGACCTGCCGCTCGTGGAATCCGTCGGGGCGGCCGAAGCCGTCGAGGCCGTGGGCCCGCCAGTCCACCCGACCCAGTTTGGCGGCGCCCTCGACGAGCTGGAAGGCCAGTCCGCGTCGGGCCGCCAAGTCGGTGTCGAACGGCGGCTGCCATCCACCGTCCATCGGGCTCCAGCCGTCGATGGCCTGCATGACATAGAACGGCATGCCCAGGACGGACCCGGTGTCGTCGGCGGCGATCAGCGCCGCATGCGGGACGTCGGTACCGGACAGCGCTCGCACCAGGCGGATCTCGCGCAGCAAGCCGTCGATGCGCGCGGCGTCGGCGCGGGCGCCGGGCATCCGCAACACCATCCGCTCACCGCCGCGATCGAGCAAGTACAGCGTGTTCTGCGAACCGCCCTTCAGCTGCTCTACGCGCGGTTCTTCACCGCTTCCCGGCGCCTCGCTCGCATCGAGCCAGCGCCCAAGCGCGGCCGCATCCAGTCCGGATTGATCCACTGCCGCCATCGGCACACCCCACTCTCTGAGCGGAGAATAGCATTCTCCGGCAGCGCGCCGGGGTTTTCTGCTCAGTCCGGCTTGTGCGCCGTCACCAGGAACCCGGGGGCCAGGAAGTGACCTTCGTCGTCGCGATCCAGGTGTGCCAGCGGGCCGTCGGCGGATTCGGGGGCGTTGCCGTAAACGTGCGCCGGACGCAGATCGTCGACCCGCCAGAGCTGCGAGACGGCCTCGCGCAGTTCCTCCTCGGCGAAGCCACGCGGCCCGCCCCCGCCGTCCGACTCGCCCAGGGCCCCGGCGGCGAAGGCCAGGATGTACAGCGCGGCTCCCGGCGCCGCCGCCCGGAAGATCGACCGCAGGTAGTCCTGGCGCCTCTCCGGCGGCAGCGCGTGCAACAGCCCGCTGTCCACGATGGTGGAGAAGCGGCCGTCATAGCCGCGGAAATTCGTGACATCGGCCTGCGCGAAGGTCGCCGTCGTCAGGCCGCGTTCGGAGGCCGCCACCGAAGCGGCCTTGATCGCGGTTGCGCTGCTGTCCAGGCCCACGACGGTGTAGCCGCGCTCGGCCAGCGCCAGCGACAGGGCGGCGTGGCCGCACCCGGCGTCGAGCACGTCGCTGCGCATCCCGCCTCCGTCGATCACTGCCGCCAGCTCCGGCTGCGGCCGCCCGATGCTCCACGGCGGTGGTGTTCCCTGCCGGTACGCGGCGTCCCAATCCATGTTCGGCTCGGTCATGCGTCCTCCTCGAAATCGGCCTCCCCCTCAGCCCTATTTTGCGGCGGCGGGTCCGCATGCTTTGAATG
Organism: Mycobacterium hainanense; assembly: GCF_041890355.1. Classification (NCBI taxonomy): domain Bacteria; kingdom Bacillati; phylum Actinomycetota; class Actinomycetes; order Mycobacteriales; family Mycobacteriaceae; genus Mycobacterium; species Mycobacterium hainanense. The sequence goes on from NZ_CP169059.1 coordinate 352,679, forward strand.
AACACGTCGCGCTGAACCACAGACAGGAACGAACACATGCAATTGCTTCTGGTCCGCCACGCGCTGCCGCTGCGCAGCGAACACGGCGAGGGTTCCGACCCGGACCTGTCGGACCAGGGATTGGCACAGATCGAGCGACTGCCCAAGGCGCTGGCCAGGTTTCCGATCTCCCGGGTGGTCAGCAGCCCGCAGCGGCGCGCCATCCAGACCGCCGAGCCGGTCGCGGCGGCGCGCGCGCTGACCGTCGAAATCGATGATCGATTCGCCGAATACGACCGCGACCTTCCGCTGTACATCCCCGTTGAGCAGATCCGCGAGGAGATGCCCGAAGAGTGGGCACGCCTGGCGCAGGGGCACCTGCCCAGCGCGGTCGACGAGAACGCGTTCCTCGCCCGGGTGCGCGCGGCGGTCGACGACCTCGTCTCCTCCGTCGATCCCGAGGACACCGTCGCGGTCTTCAGCCACGGCGGGGTGATCAACGTGCTGCTGCACCAGATCCTGGGCACGTCGCGGCTGTTGTCGTTCCCCGTCGACTACGCCTCGGTCACCCGGCTGCTGTTCTCGCGATCCGGTCAGGCGACGGTCGCGGGGGTCAACGGCGTTGAGCACGTGTGGGACCTGCTGCCGCGGAATCAGAGGTGGTAAACAAGTCCGGTGACTTCTGCTGACCAACTCGAGGGGCTCGACCTGGCCTCGTTGGACTCCTACCTGCGTTCGCTGGGCATCGGGCGTGTCGGCGAGTTGCGCGCGGATTTCATCTCCGGTGGCCGTTCCAATCTCACCTTCCGCGTCTACGACGACGCGACCAGCTGGCTGGTCCGGCGCCCGCCGCTGCATGGGCTGACCCCGTCGGCGCATGACATGGCCCGCGAGTACCGGGTCGTCGCCGCGCTGCGGGACACGCCCGTTCCGGTGGCGCGCGCGATCGCGCTGTGCCAGGACGAGTCGGTGCTGGGGGCGCCGTTCCAGATCGTCGAATTCGTTGCCGGCCAGGTCGTGCGCCGCCGCGCCCAGCTCGAAGCGTTAAGCCACACGGTGATCGGGGGCTGCGTCGACTCGCTGATCCGGGTCCTCGTCGACCTCCACTCCGTCGACCCCGCGGCCGTTGGCCTGGCCGACTTCGGCAAGCCCAACGGTTACCTGGAGCGCCAGGTGCGGCGGTGGGGTTCGCAATGGGCACTGGTGCGGCTGGCCGACGACCGTCGCGACGCGGACGTCGAGCGCCTGCACTCCGGTCTGCAGGACGCCATCCCGCAGCAGAGCCGGACGTCGATCGTGCACGGCGACTACCGGATCGACAACACCATCCTGGACGCCGACGACCCGACGAAGGTGCGCGCCGTCGTCGACTGGGAGCTGTCCACCCTTGGGGACCCGCTGTCCGACGCCGCCCTGATGTGCGTGTACCGCGACCCCGCCCTCGACCTGATCGTCAACGCGCAGGCGGCCTGGACGTCACCCCTGCTGCCGACGGCCGACGAGCTGGCGGATCGCTATTCGCTGGTCGCCGGTCTGCCGCTGGCGCATTGGGAGTTTTACATGGCCCTGGCCTACTTCAAGCTCGCCATCATCGCCGCGGGGATCGACTTCCGCAGGCGGATGTCGGATCAGGCTCGCGGAGTGGACTCCGACCACATGCCGGAGGTCGTCGCGCCGCTGATTTCGCGCGGGCTGGCGGAGCTCGCGAAGCTGCCCGGTTAGGCCGCTAACGGGACGCGGCGGCGTGGTGCTTCTTGGCGGCCCGGCGCAGCTGCATGATGCGCGCGGTGCCGACGGCAACCGTGATCAGCCCGCCGACCACGGCGGCGAGCAAAATGGCCACCCCCAGCGGCAGGCTCCAGTGCCAGCCCAAGAACTGGAACGACGTCGACGTCGTGTTCTGGGTGATGAAAATCAGCAACAGGATCAGGATCAGGAACCCGGTGATCAGGGACGACCACAGCGCACCGGCGCGGGTGAACCCAATGGCCGGCTCCTTGGGTGCCGGGCCGGACTTGGGCGCCGGGCCGGGCTTGGGCGCCGCGGCGGGCTGGGCGGGCGGCTGGTTGGGCGCGGCAGGGTTAGGGCTGCTCATAAGGTCATCTTCGTCCGATCCGGCACAGAATGAAACCACGCAGCGCAACCGGCCTGCTTCGTCCGGGCGCAGGGCAGGTTCTGACGTTACTGTCGGCGGTATGGGGATGCCGTCGCGCGCGCACCGCGCGATCGTCCAAGCGGCGGTGTTGCTCACGGCGATCGGTGTTCTCGCCGCGTGCAGCAGCTCCGACCCGCTGGGTGCCGAGGTCCGCAGCCCGAAATCGATCGTGGTGGGATCCGGTGACTTCCCGGAGTCGCAGATCATCGCCGAGATATACGCACAAGCATTGCAGGCCAACGATTTCGAGGTCGGCCGGCGGATGGGCATCGGCAGCCGGGAGACCTATATTCCCGCTCTCAAAGACCATTCCATCGACTTGGTGCCGGAGTACATCGGCAACCTGCTGCTCTACTTCGAGCCGGAGTCGACGGCGACCGTGCTCGATGCCGTCGAGGTGGAGCTCGACCGTAATCTCCCGGCCGACCTGGCCATCCTCACCCCGTCGCCCGCCGCCGACACCGACACCGTGACCGTGACCGACGGGACCGCCAAATCGTGGAAGCTGAAGACAATCGCCGATCTGGCGGCACATTCGGCGGACGTGAGGTTCGGGGCGCCGTCCGCGTTCGCCAACCGCCCCGCCGGCCTGCCGGGGCTGCGCCAGAAATACGACCTCGACATCAGGCCCCGAAACTTCGTCGCCATCAACGACGGTGGCGGCGCGGTGACGGTGCGCGCCCTGGTGGGAGGACGGGTCAACGCCGCCAACATTTTCACCACCTCACCCGCGATTCCGCAGAACCACCTGGTGGTGCTCGAAGACCCTCAGCACAACTTCATCGCCGGCAACATTGTGCCGCTGGTCAATTCGCAGAAGAAGTCGGACCGGCTCAAGCAGGTGCTGGACGCCGTGTCGGCGAAGCTGACCACCACGGGAGTGGCCGGACTCAACGCCGCGGTGGCGGGGAACGCCGGCATCGACCCCGACCAGGCCGCGCGGAACTGGTTGCGGGACAACGGCCTTAATCATCCGGTGGCACGATGATCGTCTTCGACGACGTCAGCAAGGCGTTCGCCGACGGGACCACCGCGGTGGACCGGCTGAGTCTGGTGGTCCCCACCGGCGAGCTGACCGTCTTCGTCGGTTCGTCGGGCAGCGGCAAAACCACCGCGCTGCGCATGGTCAACCGCATGATCGAGCCGACGTCCGGCACCATCACCGTTGGCGGCGTGGACGTGTCCACGCTCGACCCGGTGCGGCTGCGCCTCGGGATCGGCTACGTGATGCAGCACGCCGGCCTGATGCCGCATCTGCGGGTGATCGACAACGTCGCAACGGTTCCGGTGCTGAAGGGACAGTCCCGCCGGGCGGCCCGGGACGCCGCCTACGGGGTGCTCGAACGCGTCGGGCTGGACACCAAGCTCGCCACCCGCTACCCCGCGCAGCTGTCCGGCGGTGAGCAGCAACGCGTCGGCGTGGCGCGCGCACTGGCCGCCGACCCGCCCATCTTGTTGATGGACGAGCCGTTCTCGGCGGTCGACCCGGTGGTACGCGTCGACCTGCAGAACGAAATCCTGCGCCTGCAAAGCGAATTGCGCAAAACCATCGTGTTCGTCACCCACGACATCGACGAGGCGCTCAAGCTGGCCGACCGGGTTGCCGTCTTCCGGGCCGGCGCGCTGCAGCAGTACGACGAACCAGCGCGCCTGCTGTCGCGGCCGGCCAACGATTTCGTCGCGAGGTTCATCGGCCTCGGCCGCGGCTATCGCTGGTTGCAACTCATCGACGCGTCCGGCCTGCCGCTACACGACGTGCGGTGCATCCCCGCGGCCGCTCTTCCCGAGACCCTCCCCGACGGTTGGGCGGTGGTGGTGGACGGCGCGCACGCACCGATGGGCTGGATCGACAGCGACGGCCTGCGCCGGCACCGCGCCGGCGCGTCGTTGTCGGAGAGCATGAGCGGCGTCGGTTCGCTGTTTCGTCCCGGCGGCAATCTCAGCCACGCCCTGGATGCGGCGCTGTCGTCGCCGTCGGGGGTGGGTATCGCCGTGGACGACGGCGGCAAGGTCATCGGCGGCGTGCTGGCCGGCGACGTGCTGGCCGCAGCGGATGCCCGGCGGCGGGGGTGACCCATGCGCTATCTGCTCACCCACCTCGACGACGCCTGGGCCTTGACGCTCGTACATCTGCGCCTGTCGTTGGTGCCGGTGCTGATCGGGTTCGCGATCGCCGTCCCGCTGGGGGCGGCGGTGCAGCGTGCGCCGAATGCGCGTCGGTTGACGACGGTGATCGCGAGCGTCGTGTTCACCATCCCGTCGCTGGCTCTGTTCGTGGTCTTGCCGATGATCATCGGCACCCGCATCCTCGACGAGGCCAACGTGATGGTCGCACTGACCGCCTACACCGCGGCGCTGCTGGTGCGGGCGGTCCTCGAGGCGCTCGACGCGGTACCGGCGCAGGTGCGCGACGCCGCCACCGCGGTCGGGTACCCGCCGCTGAGCCGCTTGCTGAAAGTTGAACTGCCGCTGTCCATTCCGGTTCTGGTGGCCGGGCTGCGGGTGGTGGTGGTGACCAACATCGCGATGGTCTCGGTGGGCTCGGTCATCGGCATAGGCGGCCTGGGCACGTGGTTCACCGAGGGCTATCAGACCAACAAGAGCGACCAGATCCTGGCCGGCATCATCGCGCTCTTCGTGCTGGCGGTCGTCACCGACGCGCTGATCATGGTGGCGGGCCGGTTGATCACGCCGTGGGAACGGGCCGGGCGAGCGTCGCGCCGGCGATCGGTGGTCGCCCCGATCGTGGGGGGCGCGCGATGAACTTCGTGGCGCGGGCCGTCTCCTTTCTGTTGACCGCCGATAACTGGGCCGGCCCTGTTGGGCTCGCGGCGCGAATTCTGGAGCATCTGGAGTACACGGCCGTCGCGGTCGGCACCTCCGCCCTGATCGCCGTCCCCGTCGGGCTCATCATCGGGCACACGGGTCGCGGCACGCTGCTGGTGGTGGGCGCGGTCAACGGGCTGCGCGCGCTGCCGACCCTAGGCGTGCTCCTCCTCGGCACGTTGCTGTTCGGGCTGGGCCTCGGGCCGCCCCTGGTCGCGCTGATGCTGCTGGGGGTGCCGGCGCTGCTGGCCGGCACCTATGCGGGCATCGCCAATGTCGAGCCAACCGTGGTCGACGCCGCGCGGGCGATGGGCATGACGGAGCCCCAGGTGCTGTGGGTGGAGGCGCGCAACGCCCTGCCGTTGATTCTGGGCGGGTTGCGCAACGCGACGCTGCAGGTGGTCGCCACCGCGACGGTCGCGGCCTACGCCAGCCTCGGCGGGCTCGGCCGCTACCTCATCGACGGAATCAAGGAGCGCGAGTTCCACCTCGCTCTGGTCGGTGCCTTGATGGTGGCCGCCTTGGCGCTCGCGCTGGACGGGCTGCTGGCGTTGGCGGTGTGGGTCTCGGTGCCGGGCACCGGTCGACTGCGCCACACTTATCGGACACTTCCCTCGCGCTTCGCGGGCACGATTTACGGTAGGTGAGTGAACGCAGATTCCTCTGATTCGACTCGGCGCGTGTGGCAGGCGATGCTCACTTGGCGTGCACAGGACGTATCGCGAATGGAATCGGTACGAATCCAGGTGTCCGGCAAGAGGATCAAGGCCAATGGCCGCATCGTCGCGGCCGCCACCGAAACCAACCCGGCGTTCGGCGCGTACTACGACCTGCAGACCGACGAGACCGGCGCCACCAAGCGGCTCGGCATGACGGTCACGCTGGCCGAACGCGAGCGGGTGTTGTCCATCGCCCGCGACGAAGAGAACATGTGGCTGGTCACCGACCATCAGGGCGAGCACCGCGCGGCGTACAACGGCGCGCTCGACTGCGACGTGGTGTTCAGCCCGTTCTTCAACGCGTTGCCCATCCGGCGGCGCAGCTTGCACGAGCAGGCGGACTCGGTGACGCTGCCGGTGGTTTACGTCAACCTGCCCGACATGTCCATCACGCCGGACATCGTGAGCTACACCAGCTCCGGCGGCACAGAAGGCATCAAGCTGCGCTCCCCGGTCGCCGACACCGTCGTGAGTGTCGACGAAGAGGGCTTCATCCTCGACTATCCAGGCTTGGCAGAGCGGATCTGATCACCCCGCCCGCCCGGCCGGCGGCGGCCAGTTCCTCGCGCCAGTTCTCGGCGCCGATGACGACGTGGAAGATGTCCGAACGCGGGAAGCTGTCGTAACGCGTCCGGGCGGCGTGGCCGGCCTCGACGAGTTCGGCCACCGTATTGTTCGCGACCAGCGACTCGCGGGCCCGGCTCAGGAGCTCGATGACCCGGTCGGCCGCGGGTATCAGCTGGTCGGCGTTGCCCTCGCACATCGCCCGCACCAGATCAGGAGCTGTTGCGGCCACGCGCGTCCCGTCGCGGAACGACCCGGCGGCCAGCGCGAACGCCAGCGGTACCTCCCCGGCGATGACCGCCAGGGCCTCGGCGAGCAGGTGCGGCAGGTGCGAGATGGCGGCCGCCGCGGCGTCGTGGTCGTCGGATTTGGCCGGCACCACCACCGCGCCGCAGTCGAGCGCCAGCGTCATCACCATCGACCAAACCACGGGGTCGACGTGGTCGTCCACGCTGACCACCCACGGCGCCCGGGTGAACAGGCCGGGGTGGCCGGCAGCCCAACCCGAGTGGGCGGTGCCCGCCATGGGGTGGCCACCGACGAAACGTTCCTGCAGACCGGCGGCGACGACCTCGTCGAGCACCGCCCGCTTGACGCTGGTGACGTCGGTCAACGGGCAGGCCGGGGCCAGTTCGCCAATGTGGGCGAGCATGCCGGCCATCGCCGGCATGGGCACCGCCAGGACGATCAGCGCACCGGTCTCCGCGGCGCGGGTCAGCGTCGCGGTGAGATCGGTGGTGGCGTCGAAACCTTCGGCGGCCGCCGCCTTCGCGCCCTCCACGGACCGGTTGTAGCCGAAGACTTCCCGGCCCGCCGCCGTGGCGGCCCGCATGATCGACCCCCCGATCAGCCCCAGCCCGAGCACGCAGACGGGCGGTTGAGAAACAGGGCTGGCCACAGACCAAGGTTGGCACAATCCGGCGGCGGCGTGCGTCCAGGTGTCGCCCCGACCGCGGCTTCGTCGCGCTCCGTCTGGTCAGGGGCCCTGGTCTGCGACTACCGTAAGCGGCCATGGGAGCACAACGGGCCCCAGCCCAAGGCCTGTCCGCCGACACGCCGGACGGTTTCGGCGTAGCGGTCGTGCGCGAAGAGGGCCAGTGGCGGTGTTCTCCGATGGCCCCTAAATCCCTGATGAGCCTCAAGGCCGCCGAAACGGAGCTTCGGGAATTGCGCAGCTCCGGCGCGGTGTTCGGCCTCCTTGACGTGGATGACGAGTTCTTTGTCATCGTGCGGCCGGCGCCGTCGGGGACGCGGCTGCTGCTGTCGGACGCCACCGCCGCACTTGACTACGACATCGCCGCCGAAGTGCTCGACAAGCTGGACGCTGACATCGACCCCGAAGACCTGGAGGATTCCGACCCGTTCGAGGAGGGCGACCTGGGGTTGCTGTCCGACATCGGGCTACCGGAGGCGGTGCTGGGCGTCATCCTCGACGAGGCGGACCTGTACGCGGACGAGCAGCTCGGCCGCATCGCCCGGGAGATGGGCTTCGCCGACCAGCTGTCGGCCGTGATCGACCGCATCGGTCGGTGATCGCAAGCGCGGCCGTGGCGATCGCAAGCCCGGCGGAACCGGGCGCCGCGGGTCGCCACGCATGAGGAAGCCGGGCGCCGCGGGTCGCCGCCATCGGAGGCGTCGGTGATCGCTGACGAGGACCTGATCCATGCCGCGTTGGCGGTCGCCGCGACGGCCGGTCCCCGCGACGTCCCCATCGGTGCGGTGGTCGTCGGCGCCGATGGAACCGAATTGGCCCGTGCGGTCAATGCCCGGGAAGCGCTCAGTGATCCCACCGCGCACGCAGAGATCCTGGCGCTGCGCGCGGCGGCCGGCGCGCTCGGGGACGGCTGGCGGCTGGAGGGCGCCACGCTGGCCGTCACCGTCGAGCCCTGCACCATGTGCGCGGGCGCGCTGGTCCTCGCCCGCGTCGGCCGGCTGGTGTTCGGGGCGTGGGAGCCCAAGACGGGCGCGGTCGGATCGCTGTGGGACGTGGTCCGCGATCGGCGACTCAACCATCGGCCGGAAGTGCGCGGCGGCGTACTGGCCGAGGAGTGCGCCGCACCGCTGGAGGCCTTCTTCGCCCGCCAGCGATTGGGGTAAGGGGCCGACGGTTCGGTAAGCTGCTCCCCGGTGGCGTGTCCGAGCGGCCTAAGGAGCACGCCTCGAAAGCGTGTGACGGCTAACACCGTCCGAGGGTTCAAATCCCTCCGCCACCGCCAAATTTCTGCGCACGCCTGTCCGTGGAGGTCATGTTCGCCAATTCACGGGTCCGGCCCGCGAGCACCGGCGGCGGGGTCACGTAGTCAGAGTGAGATCGCCGGTTGCGGCCGCGCCCGGCAGGATCTGACCTAGCGCCATCGTCTGAAGTGTCTTCGGCGATTGGCGAGCATCAGCGGCCAGCCCGCCTCGCTGCGGACAGATCTCGCCTGTCGTCTGGTGCCCCCCGTACAGGTCCATCAGTGTCACGTGGCGCCACCAAGATGCGACTTGGAGACGCAGCCAGTCGCGCAGTTCTTCTGCGGTCATATCGCGCCAGTCGCCGTAGCGGTTGCGTGGGTGGGGGTATGTGTTCATCGGTGGTCTCGCCCTTTCATGCGGCTTAACGTGCCGGGCACCGCACCGCCCGGAACACGTCGAGTAGCACGCGTCCGCGCCGCCTGATGCCATCGCCCGCGTGGGTGTACCGCGCTCGCAGTGACATCTGGTAGTGGCCGCCGCTACCAGACCATAAGTTTGTCACATGACGAATAAGAATCGAACTAGTATGGAAAAACTGGATCGAAAATGTTCGCGGTATGGAAGGTGTCGGGTAATGGCGGGTAATGGCACAGCCGCCCAGACGGGCTTCGGGGCGAGCACTCGATCGTGAGCAGCGTTGAGCGGACCCGCCTTGCCGCTGAATTGGGCCGTGGCGGTGTCGGGCGGCCGCCCACTGTTCAGTCCTCTAGCACTCCGCGGTCGACGAGGATTGCGCGGACTTCCGCGTACCTCGTTTGCCGTTCGTCCCACTCGTAGCCCTCGACCATGGCTACCCAGTCATCGCCTTGGGCGATCGCGAACTCGGCCGCCTTGGCCAGCGCGTGGTAGAAGGCCTTGGCGACGTCATCGTCCCAGATGACCCAATAGCCGGCGGGGGTTTCGCACAGGACGCCCAGGGTCGCGAAGAAGCTGTCGGTCGCGCCGCGAGTCGGGTCCGGACTCAAGAAGTACAAGAAATGCGGAAACTCGTCGTACACGATTTTCAAGTACTCGGCGATCGCGGGCTCAAGGTACGGATAACTCTTGGGCGGCAAATCCGCGAACGTCAGGACCAGCGAGGCGCGCCACGTGCGCGACAGCGCCGGGTCGGCGCCAACTTGCGTCAGGAGGTCGCGGACTGCGCTGATGTCTCGTCGGAGCCACTGGCTGGCCGGGATGTCGAGCTGATGGGAGCTCATCGCCGGCCCCACCGTGTCGCTGTTTGCATCTGGTCCTCAAACCCGGTCCCCAACGTGTCCAACCCGCATCTTGCCAGCCGGCTTGTCGTGGCGGGCTAGTTCAGGCCTGCGTTCCGGCGAGCTTCCGTGTCGTCAACGCTTCGGCGTCTTGGAACGCCCGGCCGTCGGGGCGGAGCAGGTCGTGGAACCAGACCTTCGGAATCGCGGTGTACGGGTGATCCCACGATTCCCACGGGAAGTAAGTCTGGGTCTTCCCGGCCACCAGACCCCAGTTGATCGCGCCGACGTTGTGGCGCTTGGCAATTGGCAGAATTGCCTCCACTGTGCTGCCCCGGGGCCTGGCCATGTACTCCGTGCAGAGGATGGGCCTTCCCAGCGGGGTAAGTTCACCGATCCGGGACTCGAAGCCCGCGGGTTCGGCATAGGAATGGAACGTGACCACGTCGGAGTTGGCGAGCTGGATGTCGCTGATGGCGCTGCGCCCCTGGGGTTGCCCCCAGTCGCCGCGCCACACGCCACTGGTGAGGGGCTGGCTGGGGTCGACGGCGCGCGCCCACCGGAACACCTGAGGCAGCAGGTTCCCGACGAGCTGTTCCTTGTCGCTGCGCTCGGTTTTGCGGTACTGCTTCGCCGGGTTGTCCGGCTCGTTCCACAGGTCCCAGCCCAGGATTCGGTCGTCGTTGCGGAACTGCGTCAACACCCCGGTGACGTAGTCGCGCATGACGGCGGCATAGCGGGGGTCGCCGAGGCGTTCGGCGCCCGGGCTTTGCACCCAGCCCGAGTTGTGCACGCCGGGCGTCGGCGCGCGTTGCCGGCCCGCCCTCGGTGCTGGATCCCAACACGAATCGAAGAAGACGAACAGCGGCTTGATGCGATGACGCGCGGCGATGTCAACGAACTGGGCTAGCCGCGTCTGAAAACCGCGTTGGTCCTGGGCCCAGAGCTGATCGTGCAGGAACACCCGGGCCGTGTTGTGCCCGTAGAACCTGGCCCAGCCGAGTTCGGCGTCGATCCGGCGCGGATCGAAGGTGTCGGGCTGAAACATCTCCAGCTGGTTGATCGCGTTCGAGGTGATGTAGTTGGACCCGACCAGGAAGCCCTGCGCCTGATACCAACGGTTGGCGCGTTCGGCGGGCCACCGGCCCGCTTCCTCCGCCGAGGCGCGCGGCGCCCGGGCGAGCGCGGTGCCCGCTGCCAGGAAAAGCGGCAGCTTGAGGGCGGTTCGTCGTTGCACGATGTGACGATAGATTTTCCCGGCGATTTCCCCGGGATTTGCCCAGCGCGTCGCGCCGGCTTGACGGGGGAACTGTTATCGCCCCGTCACCTGGCGCCCGTCGGCCCCGGTCCCCACTAGCGCAACTGGCGTCCGTGATTGTCCTCGACGCCGCCGGTGAAACATGATGGCCGCGTCGACGATGGCCCAGACTCATCCGCTGGCGACCCACCGGTTGGCCGGATGGCAACCGGCGTCGGCCGGGGCAAATTTGCGCCGGCGGAGACGGCAAAGTTACTTCAAACTTCACCCCGCAGAGCGCGATACTGAAACCGTGCTCGATCGAAACGTGTTAGGCGGTCCGCTGGAGCCGTGCGGCACGGAGCCACTGACCGGTTACTACCGCGACGGCTGTTGCTCGACGGGGCAGGAGGACATCGGCCGGCACACGATCTGTGCGGTCATGACCGCCGAATTCCTCGAGCACCAGCGTTCCATCGGCAATGACTTGCTGACGCCGGTCCCCGAATACCGGTTCCCCGGCCTGCTGCCCGGCGACCGTTGGTGTGTGACGGCGCTGAACTGGCTTCGGGCGCACCAGGATGGCTGCGCGGCGCCGGTGGTGTTGGCCTCCACGCACGAGCGCACCCTGGAGGTGGTGCCTCTGGAGACGCTGCAGGAACACAAGGTCGACGTGCCCGACGACTTGGCGAACCTGTAGGGGCCACGCCAGATCGACGCCTTGCCCCTGTGTCATATTTCTCTTCGACGACACGTCGAAAAGAGGATCCGGTGGGCTCTGCCGTTGACGACATCGACTTCGATGATCTGACCGCGCCCAAGCTGACCGACGTCCAGCGCCGGATTCTCGACTACACCGAGGCCAACGTCGTCGACTTCGACATCGACCGGATGGTTGGGGAGGCGGTCGAGCAGGCCGGCCTGAACAAGGGGGCCGACCTCGACGACGCCGACGGCTTCGCCGATCGGCTCGCCGTGCATGTCGCGGCGATCGAAGGAGACGAGGGCCTGCGCCAGCTGACGCGCTCGTCGCTGCGGCAGCGAGTCGTGCGTCTGCTGCGCAACCGGTTATCGCTGACCGAACTCCTCAAGCGCTACCCCGAAATCGAAGCCATCCCGATCGAAAAGCCGTTCATCGTCGTCGGAATGCCGCGCTCGGGCACCACGCATCTGGTGAATCTCATTGCGGCCGACCCGCGCCGGCGGGCGTTACCGTACTGGGAGAGCCAAGAACCCGTCCCCGCCCGCGGCCAGGGCCCCGACATCTTCGGCGTCGACCCGCGATACGCGCGCGCCAAATCCGAACACGACGCGCTGATGGCCAGCGCCCCGGTGGTCGCCGCCATGCACGACCGATTCCCCGAGGCGATCGAGGAAGAGGTCGAACTCCTCGACCTGGATCTAGCCGCATACGTCTTGGAATGGCATGCGCGCGTGCCGGGCTGGCGCGACTACTACCTGAGCCTCGACCAGAACCGGCACTACACCTACTTACGAAAGGTGCTGCAGGCCTTGACCTTTCTGCGGGGACCGCGGACCTGGATCTTGAAGAGCCCACAGCACTGCGAGCAACTCGGCCCGCTCATGACGACGTTTCCCGACGCGACCGTGGCGTTCACGCACCGCGATCCCGTCGCGGTGATCCAGTCGGCGATCACGATGATGGCCTACTCCGATCGGCTGCGCCGAACCAGCATCGAGCCGGATTGGCTGGTGGAGTACTGGAGCGACCGGGTGCACCGACTGCTCAGCGCCTGCGTGCGCGACCGGGATCTGGTGCCGGCCGACCGCAGCATCGACATCAGCTTCCATCAGCTGAACGGCAACGAAATGTCTTTCCTAGAGCGGCTTTACCGCTGCGGCGGCGTGGAATTGACTCCGAAGGTGCGGGCGCGCTTCCAGAAGTATCTGGACGGCAACCCGCGGGGCAAACACGGCCGCATTCGCTACGACCTGCACCGGCACTTCGGCGTCACGCCCGACGAGCTGCGCGGGCGTTTCGACTTCTACTTCGACAAGTTCGACGTCCAGGCCGAGACCTAACCGGAGGGCAACGACAGCGATGAGTTTCGAACCGGTCTACCGCGGCCGCCCGGGAGCGGATGCCATGCGGCCCGCTTCTGCCGAACGGGCGGAGGAGATCGCGCCGGGGCTGTGGTGCTCACCGGGCCTGTCGAACTCCTATCTACTCACCACGCGCGACGGCCGGGTGATTGTCAACACCGGCATGGGTTTCGAAGGTCCGGTGCACCGCGCGAACTTCGACGCCGTCGATCCTTCGCCGGTGCGCTACATCGTCTTCACGCAGGGCCACGTCGACCACGTGGGCGGTTTGGACAGTGTCCGCGACCCGGACACGACCGTCGTCGCCCAGGCGAACTGGACGCTGTGGCGCGACGACAACGAACGACTCATCCCGTACCGCGCCAGCCGCAGCGCCTTCGCGTTCAAAGACACCCTGGCGGCCGGCGTCCAGGCCATTCAGCGGCGCTTGGGTAGCACCCGGCTGGCCGGCCAGAGCGTTCCCGTCGTCGACCTCGATTTCGAGGACACCCTGACGCTCGAGGTGGGCGGCCGGCGGTTGGAACTGATCTGGGTTCCCGGCGGTGAAACCACCGACTCGCTGGTGGTGTGGCTGCCGGACGAGCGGGTTTGCTTGTGCGGCAATGTCTTCGGCCCGTTGTTCGGGCACATTCCCAACCTGGTCACCATGCGCGGTGACCGGTATCGTGACGCCCTGACGGCCATCGCCTCGGTGGAGAGGGTGCGCGACCTGCGGCCCGAACTTCTGGTGACCGGTCACTTCGAACCGATATCCGGCGCCGAACGCATTCACGCAGAGCTGACCCGGCTGCGCGACGCGATCCGCTACGTCCACGATCGAACCGTGGACGGGATGAACGCCGGCAAGGACGTGCGGACTTTGATGCGCGAGATCACGCTGCCCGCGGAATGCGAAGTGGGGCAAGGCTATGGAAAGGTGGCCTGGGACGTGCGGGCCGTCTGGGAAAACTACTCCGGCTGGTTTCACCACGAGTCGACCACGGAGCTCTATCCGGTCGGGTTCGACGCCGTCGCCGCCGACGTGGTCGAGCTGGCCGGGGCCGACGCATTGGTGAGCCGGGCGCGAGAACACCTCGCCGCCGGCCGATCGCTGCAAGCCATCCATCTCGCCGAACTCCTCCCGTCCGACCATGCCGGGGCGCGGGCCGTGCTTCGCGAGGCCCACGAAGAACTGTTGGCCGGCAGCACGAACTTCTGGGAGACCGCCTGGCTCAAGAACCAGATAGCGAGGAACTCATGACGGCTCGAGTCAGCTTCGACTTCACCGGCACCACCGCGCTGATCACCGGCGGCACCAGTGGGATCGGGCACGCGACCGCCACCTTGTTCCGCGACGCCGGGGCCCGCGTCGGGGTCACCGGAACCAGGCCGGCCGCGGCCGACTACCAGGCCGACCTGTCCGGCATGGAGTATCACCAGCTGCAGATCAGCGACCCCGATTCGGTGGACGCGCTCGCGGGAAAGTTCACCAGCCTCGACGTCCTGGTCAACAACGCCGGCGCCAATTTCCCCGGCGGACTTGATGAATCCAAGCCCGACGGATTCGAGGCCTCGGTCGCGCTCAACCTCACCGGGCCCTACCGGTTGACGGTCGGGCTCTACCGCGCGTTGAAGGCATCGACCGCGGCCGGCGGCGCCAGCGTGGTGAACCTGGCGTCGATGTCGGCGCTGCGGGCCGTCCCGTTGGTGCCGGGCTACGGCGCGGCGAAGGCCGGGATCGTCTGTGTCACCAGGAACCTCGCGGTCAAGTGGGCCGGTAGGGGGATCCGGGTGAACGCGGTGGCGCCCGGCGCCGTCGACACCCCGATGACCGCACCCATGCACGGCTCGGCCGAATTGGTGGAGGCCGAGCTCGCGCACATCCCGTTGCGCCGCTTCGGTTCCGTCGCTGAGATCGCCCCGACCATCGCCTTCTTGTGCACCGAGCAGAGCAGCTACACCAGCGGCGCGGTGTTCGTCGTCGACGCCGCGTCCGACTGCGTCTGAAACCCGAGGAGACACATGACAATCGCGCTGCGCCCCGCGGATTTCTACCACACCGGCGTCGTCGTGCCCGACCTCGATGCGGCGATGGCCCGGCTGAGCGCGCTGGCCGGCTACCGCTGGATCACCCCGATGACCTACACCCTGCCGTTCCGCACGCCGACCGGCGTCCGCGAGCTGAGTTCCACGATCGTTTACTCCCTGCAGAGCCCGCACCTCGAACTGGTGCAAGAGGTGCCCGGCAGCCCGTGGATGCCCGCGCCGGGCAATGCCGTGCACCACCTCGGTTACTTCAGTGACGACCTCACCGCGACCGCCCGTGGCCTCGAGGCCCACGGCTTCACTCTCGAGATGACGGCGGACGTGCCCGGTTCCGAACTAGGGCTATTCGCTTACTACACAGACTCTTCTGGCGTGCGCATCGAAATCGTCGATCGCTCGCTGTTCCCGGACTTCCCCGCCTTCCTGCAGTCGATGGCCGCCCCACAGGAGGCGTGACATGTTGCTGACGGTGCTGCGCTTCAACTTCGCCTCCCCGCACGGCAGGCCCCGCACGCAAAGCAGGCTGTTGTCGGCCGCCCTCGAATTGGCGCAGTGGGGCGAAGCGCACGGCATCACCTCCATCAGCGTCGACGAGCATCACGCCACCGGACATGGGTGGAGCTGCAACCCCATCATGGCGGCCGCGATGTTCTTGGCCCGGACCTCGACGCTGATCGCCAGCGTGGATTGTGCGCTGGGCCCGCTGTGGAATCCGGTGCGGCTCGCCGAAGACATCGCGCTGGTCGACAACATGAGCCAGGGCCGGCTGCACACCACCGTGGGCCTCGGCTACCGTGCCATCGAATATCAAGCGATGGAAACCGATTTCGCGTGCCGGGGTGCGCTGATGGACAGCCTGCTCGAACGGATGCTGTCGGTGTGGGCGGGCGCCGATGCCGACGCGGGAATCTGCACCGGCACCTGGACACGACCGCATCCCCCGCTGTATGTCGGTGGCGGCGCGCGCGCCACGGCGCGACGGGCGGCGCGCTTCCGGTTGCCGCTCAGCCTGGCGGATCACCTGCCCGAGATCGCCGCCTACTACCGCGAGCTGTGTGCCGAGGCCGGCATGACGCCGCTGATCCTCATGCCCGGGCCGGTGAACCGCGGAATGATCTTCCTGCACGAGGATCCCGACCGAGCATGGGCGGAACTCGGCGACCACATCCTCTGGGAGGCGGTCACTTACGGCGGATGGTCGAGCGACCAGCGCTCGCTCATGCATCTGCCCGGCGTGCAGACGCTGGACGAGGTCAGGGCGTCGGGGCGGTACCGCTTCCTGACCCCCGACGAGCTGATCGCGGAGGTGCGCGGCACTGACAACCACGGGCCCCTAGTGTTGCACCCCTTGGTCGGTGGCATGCCCGTCGACGAGGCCTGGAAGTCGGTCCAGTTGCTCACCGACAAGGTGTTGCCCGCGCTCAGCTAACTGGCCAAACCCCCGATTACACACGGGAATAAGGGGTATGCGGCCGGGCATGACAAACGAAGCTTGGAAAGCGCTGACGCTCGTCGGTGGCGCCGCGACACTCGGGTTGGCTCTCACCTTCGCCGGCGGCGCGGGCGCGACCGCTTTGGCCGGCAGCGCGCCCGCGGCGCCGCCGGCGCCGACGTCGTCCAGCCCGGCGCCGCCGCCGTCGCCGCCGCCGGCTCCGGGAGGAACCTACGGTGACGGCGGTAACGGAAGTTCTGTGACCGGTGGCGGCGGGGCCGCTGGGGGTGCCGGGGGTGGAGGCGCGGGAGGCGGGGGCTGAAGGGGTTGCGTATCCGGCGCTAACTGCTAGGCGTCGCGGCGCTGCTGCAACCAGTCGGCCAGCGAACGACCGGCGTCCAGGACATGTCGTTCGGCAATCGTGCGCGCCCGTTCGGCGTCTTTGTCGCCCAGCGCGTCGAGCAGTTCCTGGTGTTCATCGAGCGAATGCTTTTCGTGCTCCGGGAACAGGGTGAGGAAGTTGCTCGGCACCACGCGCGCGGCCTGCTTGATCTGAGTGAGCAGCCGGGGCGAATGCGCGGCGCGATGGATCATCTGGTGAAAGTGCCAGTTCGCCTCGCCGATGCTGTCGTCTCCGGATCGGGCCACCACGTCGGCCGCGAGCTCCCGGAGCATCTCCAACTCCCCGGGTTCGATCCGTTCGGCGGCCCACGCCGCCGCTTGCCCGGTCAGCACCCCCAAGATGGTGAAGCTGTCGAGGACGTCGTCGGGGCTGATGCCGAGCACCGTCACGCCACTGCGCGGCGCCACCCGGACCAAGCCCTCGAACGAAAGCTCTAGCAGCGCCTCACGCACGGGCGTCCGGCTGGTCGCGAACTCCTCGGTGATCGCATCCAGGTCAACTCGCGACCCGGCCGGCAGTGCGCCGGTCAGGATGCGGTCCCGAAGTTCACGGGCGGCGCGTTCCCGCACCGTTCCGGAGATGTCGATCGCTGCCACGAGGGCAGGATATCAAACGGTAAACCTTGTGTTTGATATCTGAAATATCAGATGTTAGATTCCCGCTATGCGAACCGACAAGATGGCGCTCGTGGCGTTCATGCAGGCCGGCAGCACCTCGGTGTACGCGGGCTCGTGGCGGCACCCCGCAACGGAGCACCGGTACCTCGACGCCGCCTACTACGCCAAGATCGGCCGACAACTGGAAGAGGGCTGCTTCGACCTGATGTTCTTCGACGACCGGCTGGCGATGCCGGGCGTCTACGGCGCCTCGGTGGCCGACGCGGTGTCGTACGGCGCCCGCCCGGTCAAGCTCGATCTCGGCGTGGTGCTCGGGGTGCTGGCCGAATCCACCTCGAAAATCGGGCTGGGCGCGACGTACTCGACCACCTACTACGCGCCGTTCCACGTCGCGAGAACCTTCGCCACGCTCGATCACCTTTCCGGGGGCCGCGCGGCCTGGAACGTGGTCACCTCGGTCAACGACAGCGAGGCGCAGAACTTCGGCCTCGACGCCCACCTCGGCCACGACGAACGCTATGACCGCGCCGACGAATTCATGGACGTAGTGACCGGGTTGTGGGACACCTGGGAGGACGGCGCCGTGTTGCACGACCGGGCGGCCGGCCGCTACGCCGATCCGGGCAAGGTTCACGAACTGGCGCATGTCGGCCCGTACTTCTCGGCGCGCGGACCGCTGACCGTGCCGCGCACCCCCCAGGGCAGGCCGGTGATCATTCAGGCCGGATCGTCGGGTCGCGGTCGCGAATTCGCCTCGCGCTGGGCCGAATTGATCTTCACCGGCGACCCGGGAATCGACGTGGCGCGGAGCCACTACGCGGATCAGAAGGAGCGCATCGCCGCCGCCGGCCGCGACCCCGCGGCGGTGCGCATCTGCCCAATGGCCTATGCCGTGGTGGGGGAGTCCGAGGCGCACGCCAAGGACCGCGAAGCCCTGTTTCTCAATGACCTGGTCCATCCGATGGCGTCGCTGACGCTGCTGTCGGAGCTGATGAATTATGACTTCGCGCAGCATGACCTGGATGATCCGGTGACCGACGAACTCCTGGCATCGGCGTCCGGCATCCGCGGACTGGTGCAGAACCTGCGCGCCCACATCGGTGGGGACACGGTGACTCTGCGTGATCTGGCCAACCACCGCGCCACCCTCTTGCAAGGTCCCCGCTTCGTCGGCACCGGCGAACAGGTCGCAGAGCAAATGGCGCAGTGGTTCCAAACCGAAGCGTGTGACGGGTTCGTGCTGGCCGCAACGCATTTGCCTGGGGCGTTCGAAGACGTCGTGCGCATGGTCGTCCCGGAACTGCAACGACGCGGCCTGTTCCGCACCCAGTACGAAGCGTCGACGCTGCGGGGTCACCTCGGGCTGGAACGCCCGTCCAACACCCGGGTGCCCGCCGGTGCTTGACGGTCTCCTGGTGCTCGACCTCGCGACCCTGGCCGCCGCCCCGCTGGTGGCGACCTACCTCGGCGAATTCGGCGCCGACGTGATCAAGGTCGAAGAGCCGAGGCGCGGCGACCCGATCCGCGGTTGGGGCAACCAGCGCGACGGGATCGGCCTGATATGGAAGTCCATATCCCGCAACAAACGATCCATCACGTTGGACCTGCGCTGCGCCGAGGGACAGGAGTTGGTGCGCCGGTTGGTGGAGCGGGCCGACGTCGCCATCTTCAACACCCGGCCGCAAACGTTGCGCAAGTGGGGCCTGGACTACGAGAGCCTGCGCGCGGTGAACGAGAAGTTGGTGATGCTGCATATCACCGGCTATGGGCTGAATGGACCCAAAAGCGAGCGACCCGGTTTCGGCACGCTGGGGGAGGCGATGAGCGGGTTCGCGCACATCACCGGCCAGGCCGGCGGACCACCCACGCTGCCGCCGTTCATGCTGGCCGACGGCGTCGCGTCGTTGAACGCCGCCTACGCGGTGCTGATGGCGCTCTATCACCGCGACGTGCACGGCGGGCCGGGGCAGCTGATCGACGTCAACCTGATCGACCCGCTCGCCCGGCTGCTAGAACAGACCCTGCTGGGTTACGACCAGCTGGGACTGGTGCCGGAGCGCTCGGGCAACCGGTGGGACATCTCCGCGCCGCGCAACACCTATCGCACCACGGACGGGCGGTGGCTGGCCATGTCGGGCAGTTCACCGGCGTTGGCGCTGAGGGTGTTTCGCGCCATCGGCCGCGAGGACCTGTTACAGGATGGCGACTTCTCCGATCCGCAGCGACGCCTGGCCCGTGCCCGCGAGGTCGACCAGGTGGTGGCCGACTGGGTTGCCAGCAGAACGCTTTCGGAGGCGATGGCGGCCTTCGAGGCGCACGACGTGGCCGCGGCCCCGGTCTACGACATCCGCGATCTGCTGGCCGACGAGCAACTCGCGCACCGGGAGGTATTCGTCGCTGTCGAGGATCCACAGCTCGGCCCGATGACGGTGCAGGCCCCCGTCCCGCGATTTTCGTCGGCGTCCGGGGCGGTCGGTCACCTGGGGCCGGGTCTGGGCGAGCACAACGTCGAGGTCTACGGCGACTTGCTCGGGCTGACCGCAACGCAGATCGACGACCTGCGCGCACGAGGCGTGCTGTGACAAAAGGACATTCGATGACGCAACTTCTCCGCCGCTCCGAGCTCGCCGTCCCGGCGAGCAACGACAACATGTTCGACAAGGCCGCCGCGTGCGGCGCCGATCTGGTGTTCCTCGACCTCGAGGACGCCGTACCCGCGGCGGTCAAGGAGGAATCACGCGCCAAGGCGATCAGCGCGCTCAACGACCTCGACTGGGGCCGCACCGCGCGGGCGGTGCGGATCAACGGCCTCGACACCCGGTGGTGTCACGCCGACCTGATCGACGTGGTAAGCAACGCCGGCGAAAATCTCGACACCGTCATCATCCCGAAGGCACGCCGCGCACGCGACGTCTGGTGGGTCGACGTGCTGCTGACCCAACTGGAATCAAAACTGGCCCTGAGCAAGGAAATTCGACTGGAAGTCCTCATCGAAGAGGTCGAGGGACTGGCCAACGCCGAAGAGATCGCCCTGGCCAGCCCCCGGCTGGACGCACTGATCTTCGGTGTGGGCGACTTCTCTTTGTCACAGGGCGCGCGGGTAGACACCAACTTCGCCCCGATCGGCGAATATCCCGGCGATTTTTGGCATTACGCGCGCAACAAGGTGATCGTCGCCGCGCGGATTGCCGGCATCGACGCGATCGACGCGCCGTACCCCGACTACCGCGACCTGGAGGGTTACGAGCGCGACGCCCAGCGGGCCTCGCTGCTGGGCTACACCGGAAAATGGGCAATTCACCCTGACCAAGTGCCCATCGCCAACCGGGTCTACGCACCGACCGCCGACGAGATAACCCGCGCCGAGGCCAATCTCGCGGCCTACCGTGCGGCCGCGGCCCAGGGCCGCGGTGCCGTCGGGGTGAACGGCGTACTCGTCGACGCCGCGCACGTCAAGATGGCGGAGGAGACGCTGGCCCGCGCCGCCTTGATCGGAGAACGCTAGTGTCCTGAGTCGTTAATTCGTCGGCAGTAGTTGGCGATGCTGTCCAGGATTTGGTCGGCGGTCTTGGTCCACACGTAGGGGCGTGGATTGTCATTCCAGGTGTCGATCCAGGCGCGGATGTCGGCGTTGAGTTGTCGTACCGAAGTGTGGGTGCCGCGTCGTAGCTTCTTGGTGGTCAGTTCGGCGAACCAGCGTTCAACGAGGTTGAGCCATGACGAGCTGGTGGGGGTGAAATGCAAGATGAATCGGGGGTGATTGATCAGCCAGCGCTGGACCGCCGGGGTCTTGTGCGTGGAGGCGTTGTCGAGCACGACGTGGCAGTCCAGATCGGCGGGGACCTCGGTGTCGATCTTTTTCAAGAACGCCAGGAACTCCTGGGACCGGTGACGCGAGTGCAGTGATCCGATCACCTTGCCGGTAGCCAGATTGAGCGCGGCGTACAGGCTCGAAGTGCCGTGGCGGACGTAATCATGGGTGGCGCGTGTCGGAGTGCCGGGCAGCATCGGAAACACCGGCGCGGTGCGGTTGAGCGCCTGGATCTGGGTCTTCTCATCGACGCACAGCACGATGGCCCGCTCGGGGGGATCCAGGTAGAGACCGACGATGTCGCGAACCTTGGCCACGAACAACGGGTCCTTGGACAACTTCCACGAATCCTGTTTGTGCGGTGCCAAACCGAACGCCCGCCAGACCCGCGACACCATCGACTGGGATAGTCCTAGATGGTCGGCCATCGACCGCGTCGACCAGTGCGTGGCATCCGTGGGTGCCGTCTCTAGCGTTGCGGTGATCAACGCTTCGATCTGCTCATCGCCGACCACACGAGGCCGGCCCGGTCTCGGTTCATCGAGCAATCCGTCGCAGCGCTTCTCGGCGAACCGGTTGCGCCACTTACGAATCGTGCCCCGGTCGAGTTCGAGCCGTTCGGCGACCTCGACATTACTGCCGCCATCAGCGCACGCCAGCACGATTCGGGCACGCAGAGCCAACCCGGCAGCACTGTTCCGTCGCCGAACCCAGCCTTCCAACTCAATACGTTCATCGTCGGTCAACACGATCGTGGCAGCATGCGGCGACGGCATCACCCATACTAACAAGAGCGGGCGAATTAACGACTCAGGACACTAGCTGACTACGACCAAGAGGTCACCGCCTTCGACCTGGGCGGTTTGCGAGACAGCGATTCTGGCCACCGTTCCGGCCTTGGGGGTGGTGACCGCGGCCTCCATCTTCATCGCCTCGATCGTCGCGATCGTCTGGCCCGCTTCGACTTCCGCGCCGACCTCGATGGTCACCGTGACGACGCCGGCGAACGGGGCACCGATGTGGTCGGGGTTGTTGCGGTCGGCCTTTTCGGCTGCGGGCACGTCCGCGGCGATACTACGGTCACGCACCACGATGGGACGCAACTGCCCGTTGAGGATGCACATCACGGTACGCATGCCGCGCTCGTCCGCATCCGAGATGGCCTCCAGGCCGATGAGCAGCTCCACGCCGCGCTCCAGCTCCACTCGATGTTCGTCGCCTTGGCGAAGCCCGTAGAAGAACTGATTTGCGCTCAGGCGCGACGTGTCGCCGTACTGCTCACGATGATCCGCGAGCTCCTTCGTCGGCCCGGGGAACAGCAGCCGATTCAGCGCCGCCTGGCGCTCGCCGCCCGCCGTCGCCAACGCCCGTTCGTCTGCGGCCGTGAGCTGTTGCTCCGGCTTCGCCGGCCCGCGACCTCGTAATGCCTTGGTGCGCAAGGGCTCGGGCCAGCCGCCCGGCGGGTGCCCGAGCTCCCCGCGAAGGAAGCCGATGACCGAGTCGGGGATGTCGTAACGCTCGGGGTCGGCGGCGAAATCTTGCGCACTGACGCCCGCACCCACCAGTGCCAGCGCGAGGTCGCCGACGACCTTGCTCGACGGGGTGACCTTGACCAGGCGGCCGAGGACGGCGTCAGCTTCGGCGTATGCGTCTTCGATGTCCTCGAAGCGGTCACCGAAACCCAACGCGATGGCCTGCTGGCGCAGGTTCGACAGCTGCCCACCGGGGATCTCGTGCCGGTACACCCGCCCGGTCGGGGCCGGCAAGCCGGACTCGAACGGCGCGTACACCTTACGCAGCGCCTCCCAATACGGTTCTAAGGCGCAGACCTCCTCGAGCGATAAGCCTGTGTCGTATGAGGTGTGTGCCGCGGCCGCCACGATGGAAGACAACGCCGGTTGGCTTGTGGTTCCTGCCAGCGGCGCCGCGGCGCCGTCCACGGCGTCGGCGCCGGCCAGCCATGCGGCCGCATAGGTGGCCAGCTGCCCCCCGGGCGTGTCGTGCGTGTGCACGTGGACTGGAAGGTCGAACCGCGACTTCAGCGCCGAAACCAGCGTCGTGGCGGCGGGCGCGCGCAACAACCCGGCCATGTCTTTGATCGCCAACACGTGCGCACCCGTTGAGACGATCTCGTCAGCCAGCTTCAGGTAATAGTCGAGCGTGTAGAGCTGTTCGGCCGGATTGCTGAGATCACCGGTGTAAGACATCGCCACCTCGGCCACGGCGGTGCCTGTCTCGCGAACGGCGTCGATCGCCGGGCGCATGGAGTCGACGTTGTTCAACGCATCGAAGATCCGGAAGATGTCAATGCCGGTTGTTGTCGCTTCCTCCACGAACGCCGTCGTCACGGTCTGCGGATAGGGCGTGTAGCCAACGGTGTTACGTCCGCGCAGCAACATCTGCAAGCAGATGTTGGGCACGGCCTCGCGTAAGGCTGCCAGCCGCTCCCACGGATCCTCCTTCAGAAACCGCAGCGCGACATCGTATGTCGCTCCGCCCCAGCATTCGATCGACAACAACTGCGGGAGCATTCGGGCGATGTAGGGAGCCACCATGATCAGCCCGCTGGTGCGCACGCGCGTGGCCAGCAGGGACTGGTGCGCATCGCGGAAGGTGGTATCCGTGACGCCGACAGCGCGCGATTCACGCAGCCACGCCGCGAATCGCTCCGGCCCGAGGTCGGCGAGAAGCTGCTTGGATCCCGCCGGCGGGTCAGTCGACAAATCGATGTCGGGTAGCTTGTCGTGCGGGTACACCGTCGAGGGACGCTCGCCGTGGGGCTTGTTGACCGTGACGTCGGCCAGGTAAGTGAGTATCTTGGTGCCGCGATCGGCCGAACTGCGCGCGGTAAGCAGCTGCGGCCGTTCTTCGATGAACGACGTGGTGACGCGCCCGGCCTGAAAGGCAGGGTCGTCCAGAACCGCCTGCAGGAACGGGATGTTCGTCGAGACACCGCGGATGCGGAACTCCGCGACGGCACGGCGGGCACGCCGCACGGCCGTGGCGAAATCGCGGCCCCGGCAGGTGAGCTTGATCAGCATCGAGTCGAAGTGAGCGCTGATCTCCGCGCCCAGCGTCGTCCCGCCGTCCAGGCGGATTCCCGCTCCGCCCGGGGTGCGGTAGGCGGTGATGCGGCCGGTGTCGGGGCGGAAGCCGTTGGCCGGGTCCTCGGTGGTGATCCGGCACTGCAATGCCGCACCGCGCGGTGCCACCGTATCCTGGCTCAGGCCAATCTCTTCCAGCGTCTGGCCGCCGGCGATTCGCAGCTGGGCGGACACCAGGTCGACGTCGGTGATCTCCTCGGTGACGGTGTGCTCGACCTGGATCCGCGGATTCATCTCGATGAACACGTGCTGGCCGCGTTCGTCGAGCAGGAATTCCACCGTGCCGGCACAGGTGTAACCGATGCTGCTGGCGAAGGTCACCGCGTCCGAACAAATGCGCTGGCGCAGTTCGGGATCCAGGTTCGGGGCCGGCGCGATCTCGATCACCTTCTGGTGTCGGCGCTGGACACTACAGTCGCGCTCGTAGAGGTGGATGACGTTGCCGTGGTTGTCGGCCAACACCTGGACCTCGATGTGGCGCGGGTTGAGCACCGCCTGTTCGAGGAACACCGAGGCGTCACCGAACGCAGATTCGGCCTCGCGGCTCGCCGCCTCGATCGCCTCGGCCAGTGCGGCGGGGTCGGTGACCCGACGCATGCCGCGGCCGCCGCCGCCGGCGACCGCCTTGACGAACAATGGAAACGTCAGCGACTCGGCGGCCGTCAGCAGCTCGTCCACCGACGTCGAAGGCGCCGAGGAGGCGAGCACCGGCAGGCCGGCTTCCCGGGCCGCCGCGACGGCCCGAGACTTGTTGCCGGTGAGTTCCAGCACCGCCGCGCTCGGGCCGACGAACGTGATGCCCGCCGCCGCGCACGCCGCCGCCAGGTCGGGATTCTCCGACAGGAAGCCGTAGCCGGGGTAGATCGCGTCGGCGCCGCAGGCCAGCGCGGTTTGGACGATCTCGTCGACCGACAGGTAGGCACGGACGGGGTGTCCCTGCTCGCCGATCTGGTAGGACTCGTCGGCCTTGAGCCGATGCACGGAGTTGCGATCCTCGTACGGATAGATGGCCACGGTGGCCAGTTCCAATTCGTAGGCCGCGCGAAACGCGCGGATCGCGATCTCTCCTCGATTGGCGACCAGAACTTTAACGAACACGGTACTTACGATAGAGCCCGTTGCGGCGGTCCGACATACGCGCTGAGCGGACGTATCAACGCATTCGACGCGGTCTGCTCCATGATGTGGGCCGTCCATCCGGTGATCCTGCTCATCACGAAGATGGGTGTGAAGCAGGCAATGTCGAAGCCCATCAGGTAGTAGGCCGGCCCGGTCGGGAAGTCGAGGTTCGGTTTGATGCCGTTGGCCTCGGCCATGCCGTTCTCCAGGACCTCGTAGATGTCCAGCCACTTCTGTCCGTCGCGCACGGCGGCCACCCGCTCGAGCGCCTCCTTCATGGTGGGCACCCGGGAGTCGCCGTTCTTGTACACGCGGTGGCCGAACCCCATGATCTTCTCTTTGCGCGCCAGTTTGCCCCGTAACCATTCAACGGCGTTTTCCGCCGAGCCTATTTCGAGCATGTCGTGCATCACGGCTTCGTTGGCGCCCCCGTGCAGCGGGCCTTTCAGCGCGCCGATGGCCGCCGTGACCGCGCTGTAGATGTCGGACTGGGTTGAGGTGACCACCCGCGCCGCGAACGTCGAGGCGTTGAAGCTGTGTTCGGCGTAGAGGACCATCGACTGCTCGAACGCGTCGACCACCACCTGCTCGCCGACATCGCCGAAGCACATGTGCAGGAAGTTCTGGGCGTAGCTCATGTGGCTGTGCGGCGCGATGGGTTCCAGGCCGCGCCGGCGCCGCATGTCGGCGGCAACGATGGTTGGCAGCACCGCCAACATCCGCAGCGACTTGGCGTAGTTGGCCGACTCGTCGCTGTTGTCCTCCTCAGGGTCTTCTGCACCCATGTGACTTATCAGCGTGCGCACCACGTCCATTGGATGGCAGGTGTCGGGCAGCTTCGCCAGCAGCGACAGCATGGTCCTATTCAGCCCGCGCGATGCGCGTTCGCGTTGCGTGAAGAGTGCCAGCTGGTGGTCGGTGGGCAGTTCACCATGCCAGAGCAGGTACGCCACCTGCTCGAAGCTGCAATTCTTAGCCAGGTCTTGCACCGCGTACCCGCGATAGGTCAGCGAGTTGGTCTCCGGCACCACCTTGGAGATGGCGGTGGTGTCGACGACTACACCTGCCAGACCCTTGAAGACGCGGGGCTTGTCTTCGATGGTGCTCACGGCGTGACTCCTTCGAGCGCGAAGTTGTAGATATCGGAATCGAATCGGTTGTATTCGGCGTACCGCAGCAACTCGTAGAGCCGGCCGCGATGCTGCATGCGTCCCAGCAGGGCGGATTGTGTTCCGGCGTCGGCGATTTCACGAAGCCCAAGCTCGACGGCGTGCATGGCCAGGCGCAGCGTGGTCACCGGGTAGATGACCGCGTTGTAACCGATCTCGCTCAACTGCGTGGCGCTCAGCAGCGGCGACTTGCCGAACTCCGTCATGTTGGCCAGCAACGGCGTATCGACGGCCGCACGAAACCGCTCGAATTCCGCCGGCGTGTGCAGCGCCTCGGTGAAGATCAAATCGGCGCCCGCATCCGCGTACGCCTTCGCCCGATCGATCGCGGCGTCGATGCCCTCGATGCCGGCGGCGTCGGTGCGGGCGCAGATGACGAAATTCGGGTCGCGCCGCGCCGATACGGCCGCCCGCAGCTGCCGCACCATCGCGGCGACCGGCACCACGGCCTTGCCGTCGAGGTGTCCGCAGCGCTTCGGGTTCTCCTGATCCTCCAGGTGGCAGCCCGCCAGCCCGGCGTCTTCCAACACCGTCACGGTGCGGGCAGCGCTCATCGGTTCGCCGAACCCGGTGTCGGCATCGATCAGGGTGGGCAGGTCGGTCACCGCGGCGATCTGTGCGCCGCGACCGGCCACCTCGGTCAGGGTGGTCAGCCCGATGTCAGGCAGGCCGAGGTCGGCCGACAGCACTGCCCCGGACACGTAAACACCGTCAAACCCGAGCTCGCCGATCAGCTTGGCGACCAGTGGCGAGAACGCCCCCGGAAACCGTTGCAAACGACCGCTTTTCAGTGCTTCGCGGAAACCGGCACGCTTCCGGGATGCAGGCACGGTACCGCCGATGAGACCACTCATCAGAAGAGTCCCGGTGCTACGGTCGGCGCCTTGTCGAGCACGCGCGGACCGACCGTGATGTTGAGCGCGCCCAGCACCCCGGCCCGCAGGTCCGGAAGGGCTTCCGCCGCAGACAGGAACCGCTGCTGCTCGGCCTCGGAGACAATACCGTCCGCGAGCTCGGTGAACTTCCCGATGTACTGCTTGCGCTCAAACGGCCGGGCGCCCAGTGGATGCGCGTCGGCGACGGCGATCTCGTCGACAATGACCTCACCGTTGGTAAGTGTGACCTCCGCGCGGGCGCCGAACGCCTTTCGGGCGGGGTCGGTGGCGTGGTATCGGCGGGTCCATTCGGGGTCCTCGCGTGTGGAGATCTTGTGCCACAACGCGATGGTGTCGGGCCGGTGCGCCCGCTCTGGGGCATAGGACCGCTCGTGGTGCCAGGTGCCGTCCTGTAATGCGACCGCGAAGATGTACATCACCGAGTGGTCTAGCGTCTCGCGGGACGCATCCGGATCGAACTTCTGCGGGTCTTCCGAACCGGTGCCGATCACGTAGTGGGTGTGGTGGCTGGTGTGCAGCACGATCGTGGCGACCTGGCCCAGGTCGCCGATCTGTTCGCGCAACCGGCGGGCGAGGTCGATCAGGGCCTGGCTTTGGTATTCCGCCGAGTGTTCCTTGGTGTAGCTGTCCAGGATGGCCCGCTTCGGCTCGCCGGGCTCGGGCAATGGAACGCGGTAGATATGTTCGGGTCCCGACAGCAGCCAGGCGATGACCCCGTCCTCGCCCTCCCAGATGGGGGCGGGCGCGCCCTCGCCGCGCATGGCCCGGTCGACGGCCTCGATGGCGACCTTGCCCGCCCAGGCGGGCGCGTACGCCTTCCAGCTGGAGATGAGACCCTTGCGCGACTGCCGGGTGGAGGTGGTCAGGTGCAGCGCCTGGCCGATCGCGGAGTAGATGATCTCCTCGTCAAGTCGCAGCATGGTGCCCAGGCCGGCGGCCACCGACGGCCCCAGGTGGGCAACATGGTCAATCTTGTGCTCGTGCAGACAGATTCCCTTGGCCAGATCGATCTGGATTTCGTACGCAGTCGCAATGCCGCGGATCAGGTCGGCTCCGCCGATTCCGAGGTGCTGGGCGACCGCCACCAGCGGGGGAATGTTGTCGCCCGGGTGGGAATATTCGGCGGCCAAAAACGTGTCGTGGAAGTCCAATTCGCGCACGGCGACCCCATTGGCCCAGGCCGCCCACTCGGGGGAGTAATCACCCTGGATCCCGAAGAGCTTGGCGCCCTTGAACGAATTCGGGTGGGCCGCCGCCTGGGCACGGGCGGCGGCTACCGGGCGGCGGATGACCGACGCGGCCGACACGGCAGCGTTGTCGATAATGCGGTTGATGATCATCGCCTCGGTGTCCGCGGGCACCGGAACCGGGTCCGTGGCCACCTCGGCGATCTTCCAAGCCAGGTGCTCACCACGGGGAAAGTCGTCGGCGCTGCGCCGGGTCCGAACCTGATGTATCCGCATAAGCCGCACAGTACGCACGGGCATTGCAGCGGTAAATCCCCTGTAAAAGCGTAATTCTGTGTCCTTGGGCGCAGCGTTTTGCGAATGTTGTGTAAGGGTGCGGCGTAGGGTGACACCGGTGGTGGCGAAGACGTTCGCCGGTGCGCGGCTGCGGCGGTTACGCGAAGAGCATGGGCTTACCCAGGTGGCGCTCGCGCGCCTCCTGGAATTGTCGACCAGCTATGTCAATCAACTGGAAAACGACCAGCGGCCGATCACCGTTGCGGTGTTGCTCGCCCTCACCGAGCGATTCGACCTGCCCGCCCAATACTTCGCGCCCGACTCGGATGCGCGCCTGGTTTCCGACCTGCGGGAGGTCCTCGCCGAGACGTCCGCGACCGCCGGCCAAATCGAGGAGTTGGTCGCCCGCATGCCGGCCGTCGGTCAGACGCTGGTCAACCTGCACCGGCGGTTGCACGATGCCACCGCGGACCTGGAAGCGCTGCACAGTCGCGCCAATATCGACACCTCGACAATCGCGCAGCAGCCCATGCCGTTTGAGGAGGTGCGTGACTTCTTCTACGACCGCAAGAACTACATCGGGGAGCTGGACCTCGCGGCCGAGGAACTGTTCGTGCGGGCCGGGCTGCGGATTGGCGGGCTCGACGGGCAGCTGGCGGAACTGCTCGCCGACCGACTCGGCGTCACCGTCGTAGTGGATGACGGACAGGTGCTGGATCCCAACGCCAAGAGGCTCTTTCACCCCGAATCGAAGACTTTGTATCTGGCGCGATGGCTCCATCCCGGCCAGCGCGCCTTCCAGCTCGCCACCCAGATCGCCCTGCTCACCCAGGGGCCTTTGATCACCGGCATCGTCGCCGCAGACGACCAACTTAGCGACGACGCGCGCGGCGTGGCCCGCATCGGGCTGGCCAACTACTTCGCCGGCGCGCTACTGCTGCCCTACCGGGTGTTCCTCGACGCCGCCGAGGCGGCACGCTACGACATCGACCACTTGGCAAGGGGTTTCGAGGTGGGTTTCGAGACGGTGTGCCACCGCCTGTCCACCCTGCAACGACCGAACGCGCGCGGCGTCCCCTTCATCTTCGTCCGCACGGACAGCGCCGGAAACATCTCGAAACGACAGTCCGCGACGGCGTTTCACTTCTCCCGTGTCGGGGGAAACTGTCCGCTCTGGGTCGTGCACCACGCGTTCACCCGGCCGGGTCAATTCCTCACCCAGGTGGCCCAGATGCCCGACGCGCGCACCTATTTCTGGATCGCGCGTTCGACCGCCACCGAGGCCGCCCGCTACCTCGGGCCGGACAAACGTTTCGCCATCGGGCTCGGATGCGACATCGCGCACGCGGAGAAGCTCGTCTACTCCGTCGGCATCGATCTGGCGGACGGTGAGGCGACGGTGCCGATCGGGGCGGGCTGCAAGATCTGTGACCGGCCGGCCTGTCCGCAGCGCGCTTTCCCCTATCTCGGCCGTCCGGTGCATGTCGATCCGCACAGCAGCACCGATCTGCCCTATCCGCCCGCGGTCACACCTTGAGCCCGCTCAGGTCCGGCCGTCCGCCGAGACGCTGCACCGTGGCGCTGGCGGCCGCCGCCGCACGCCTGCCCGCCTGTCGGGGCTCGGCGCCGTTGCGCAACGCGGAGATCAGCCCGGCCACGAAGGCATCGCCGGCGCCGGTCGGATCCACCACGTCCACATCAGCCAATTCGAACAACTCGCTGCCGCCCTTCCACGCCAGCAGGTCGCCGACATCCGGCACCGCGAGGGCAACCAATTCGGGACCGGCGCTGAGCAGGTTGTCCGCCAACGCAAAAGCCTTCTCGACGGTGTCGACCTCCTCGCCCGCGATCAGCGCGGCTTCGGTGGCGTCGGCCCGTATCACGTCCACCGATGCGAGCAGGTCCGGCCGAATCTGGGCGGCCGGGACGCCATCCGCCACCACGCGCAGTCCCCGATCCCGCGCTCGCTGCGCGGCTTCCAGAGCCGTCGCCGGCGGTTGCTGCAGCTGAATGGAAACGGTGTCGGCGGCGTCCCACGCGGCCGCATGATCCAGATCCGACACCCGGACCAGCGAGCTCTCCGGCACGTCCTCCAACAGCATCCGCTCCGGGGGTCGCCCCACGACATCGATCAGAAGCGCTGTCACCCCGCGACGTACGACGCCACCGACCTCGATGCCGTCCCGTTCCGCCTGCTGCACCACCACCGTCCCGGCGTGGTCGTCACCCACCACACCGATGAGCGCGACCGGCACGCCGAGCTGGGCCAGGCCCACTGCCTGATTGGCGCCTTTGCCGCCGAGCAACTCCCTGCGCTGCACGATGTCGGTCGATTTTCCCGCGGCCGGCGGCCCCTCAGTGCGCAGCACCAGGTCACGCGCGATCTGGCCGATCACCACAACACCCATGCGTTTAAGGTGCCCGTTTTTCCCCGGCCGCCACACCGGAGCGATCGGTCTTCGATCCGCCGTTTCGGGCGGCGGTCGGCGGTAACCCTGCCTGAGCGCACTTCGAGCGCGTTGGACGAAACGGGAGGCGATACATGCGTGCGGCAGTCCTGGAAGCGGTGGGGGATATACCGAAGGTTCGCAATTTCGATGATCCCCAAGGCGATCCCCGCAGCGAAATCGTGGAAGTCGTGCTGGCCGGCTGCAATCCGGTGGACCTCCTGCTGGCCTCGGGAAAAATGGGCGAGCCGACGACGCCTTCGGTGGTCGGCCGCGAGGGCATCGGCACACTGGACGGCAAGCGGGTCTACTTCAACGCGCCGCCGGATCCATTCGGGTCGTGGGCGCAGCGGTGCCGCGTCGACCCCGCCAAGACATTTCCCGTTCCCGACGGACTCGATGACGACGTCGCGGTGGCATGCGGCATAGCCGGATTGGCAGCGTGGTTGCCGCTGACTCGGCACGCCGACGTGTCGCACGGGGAGACGGTGCTGATTCTCGGTGCTACCGGAGTGGTGGGACGCGTCGCCGTGCAGGTGGCCAAAATCCTGGGCGCGGGGCGAGTGGTCGGCGCGGGCCGCAACCCGCAGGCGCTGGAGCAGGCGCGCGACCTGGGCGCCGATGTCACGGTGCAATTGGGCGGCGACGACGACGCCGCGGCCCTGCGGAAGGAGGCTGGTGACGGCTACGACGTAGTGATCGACCTCGTCTACGGCAAGCCCTTCCTGGCCGCGTTGGACGCCACCGCCAACGGGGCGACGCTGGTAACCGTCGGTGAGGGCGCCGGACCGACGGCCGAGGTGCCGTTCCGCGCGTTGACCGGCCGTACCCACGTGGGCCATCTCAACGACGCCATGGGCCCCGATGTGTTGCGGGCGGGCTATGCGGAGATCACCAAACACGCAGCCGAAGGCCGGATTCGGATCGAGACCCAGCGCTACCCGCTGGACGAAGCCCCACAGGCGTGGCGCGAGCAACAGTCGGGGCCGCACGTCAAGATCGCCGTGGCGCCGTGACGAGCCGCTACGCGCCGTTCAACACCATGCCGATCGGCAACCGGTGGCGCGCCGGCTCGGCGGGCGAGAGCCGCGCCGACACCGATCCCTGGAGCGGGGAGACATTGATCGAGATTCCCCAGGCCAACGCGGACGACCTGGACGAGGCGTACGACACCGCGGCACAGGCGCAGGTGGAGTGGGCGACCCAACCCCCGGTGGAGCGCGCCGACGTCATGCGGGCGGCCGCCGAGGTGATGAGCCGGCGCAAAGACGAGATCACCGATTGGCTGATCCACGAAACCGGTGGCACCGTCGCCAAGGCCGAATTGGAGTGGAGCCTGGTGCGATCGGTGTTCTGGGAGGCGGCGTCGATGCCCCATCATGTCGAGGGCAAGATCATGCCGTCCGACATTCCCGGCAAGGAAAGCCGGGTGTATCGCGAGGCGGCCGGGGTGGTCGCCGTCATCTCGCCGTGGAACTTTCCCATGCAGCTGTCCAACCGCTCGGTTGCCCCCGCCCTGGCGGTGGGCAACGCGGTGGTGCTCAAGCCCGCCGGCGACACGCCAGTCACCGGCGGGCTGCTGCTGGCCCGCGTCCTGCAAGAGGCCGGGCTGCCGGCGGGCTTGCTGTCGGTGATCATCGGGCCCGGCTCCGAAGTCGGCGATGCGATCGTGGAACACCCTGTCCCCAAGGTGGTTTCGTTCACCGGATCCACCAAGGTAGGCCAGGGCATCGCGCAAAAGGCGGCACTCAAGCGCACCGCCCTGGAACTCGGCGGCAACGGGCCGGTGGTGGTCCTCGACGACGCGGACCTCGACTGGGCCATCGACGCGTCGATCTTCGGGTCGTTTTTCCATCAGGGACAGATCTGCATGATCGCCAATCGCATCATCGCCGATGCCAGCATCTATGACGAGTTCGTCGATCGCTTTGTCGCCCGGGCGAGGGCGCTGCGGGTCGGCGACCCGTCGGACCCATCGACCCAGCTCGGGCCGATCATCAACGAATCGCAACTGACCTCAATTCAGGACAAACTCGCGCGCGCCGCCCAAGACGGTGCCGAATTACTTTGTGGCGGAGATCCTTTCGGTCCGACCGGCCTCGCACTGCCGCCTCATGTGCTCGCGGCCGGCAACGACGTCGCCACCGCACGCGAAGAGGTGTTCGGCCCCGTGATGACCGTCATCCGCGCCGACGACGAGTCCGATGCCCTGCGGCTGGCCAACGACACCAAGTACGGTCTCTCCTCGGCGGTGTTCAGCGGTGACGTGGAGCGCGCGGTCGGGTTCGCCCGGCGCATCGACGCGGGAATGACCCACGTGAACGACTCGCCGGTGAACGACGACGCCAACACCGCCTTCGGTGGTGAGAAGGCCTCCGGAGTGGGCCGCTTCGGCGGTCAGTGGGCTATCGACGAGTTCACCACCGAACACTGGGTGTCCGTCCAGCACCGGCCGCGCGAATACGCAATCTGACCTACGGTTCAATGGTGGGATGGGTGACTCCACGCCCCAAGTGGCGATTCTGGACGACTACGCGGGCGCGGCCCTTCGCCTCGCCGACTGGTCACCGGTGCAAACCCGTTCCCGCATCACCGTTTTCGATCGGCACCTCGACGAGGACGACGCCGCCGACGCGCTGCGGCCCTTCGACGTGATCTGCACCCTGCGTGAGCGGATGGCGCTGCCGCGGACGCTGCTCGAACGGCTGCCGAACCTGAAGCTGATCACCATCGTCGGTAGGAGTCTGCCCAATCTGGACCTGGCCGCCGCTACCGAGCGGGGGATCCTCGTCGCCCACACCGACTTCACCCATCCGCGATTTCGCTCCGTGCACGACGCCACCCCCGAATTCGCCTGGGGATTGCTGATCGCCACGGTCCGGAATCTGGCCGAGGAACACCGCCGGATGCGAGCTGGTGGCTGGCAGACCACGACCGGCCTCACCTTGTCCGGCAAGACGCTCGGCCTGCTCGGCCTCGGGCGGGTAGGCAAACGGATGGCCGAATACGGGCGGGTGTTCGGCATGGAAGTCATTGCGTGGAGCCAAAACCTCACGGCGGATGCCGCCTCGGCCGCCGGCGCACGTCGGGTCGAGAAGTCGGCGCTGTTCGAGGAGTCCGACGTCGTCTCCATCCACGTCGTGCTCTCCGAACGCACGCGGGGCCTCGTCGGCGAACGCGAATTGGCCCTGATGAAGCCGGATGCGTACCTGATCAACACCTCGCGGGGGCCGATCGTCGACGAGGCGGCCATGATCACCGCCCTCCAATCCGGGCGCATCGCCGGCGCCGGTCTCGACGTCTACGACGTCGAACCGCTGCCGCCCGATCACCCGTTGCGCCGACTCCCGAACGTCACTCTGTCGCCCCACCTCGGGTACGTCACCCGCGAAATGCTCGGCGCTTTTTACGCCGACACCGTGGAGGCGGTGGTCGCGTGGCTGGACGGGACCCCGGTTCGGATCGCCAACCCCGGTTGATCAGGTGCGCTTGCGTTTCCAGTGCGGACTCTTGACCGCTTCGAGGGCCTCGGTGACATAACGGTCCAGCGGCCAGGGCCGTCCGGATTGCCGCACCCATCGCTGGAAGCCGAAATCCGCTGCGGCAAAAGCCAGTTGGACCAACAGGCCGGGGCGAATGTCGACGTCGTGGTCCACGCCCATACGTTCGGCGATCAGCTTGGCCGCCCGCTCCTTGTCGGCAGGGGTGTGCACGGTGACCTTGCGAAGCAGGTCGGGAGCCACCAGCAGCGCCTCTCGCCATTCGTCGGTGTCGGCCTGGTCGAAGGACCGGGTTCGCGTGACGATGGCGTTGATCAACGCGACGTCCGGGGACTCGTTGGCGGGCCGTTGCTCGAGCAGGTTCACGATCGCGGCGCCGCCATGGCGAACGGGGGCCAGCAACAGCTCTTCCTTTGTGGGCACGTGCCGGAAGAAGGTGCGCGGGGAAACACCGGCGGCGGCGGCGATTTCCTCCGTTGTCACGGCGTCGTATCCGCGCTCGACGAACAGCCGGAACGCCGCCCGCCTGATGTCGGCCCGGATCTGTGCGCGCTGCCGGTCGCGCAGCGACTGCCCGCTCACCGGAAGCAGCCGATTCCACCGTCGACGTGGATGGTCTGCCCGGTGATGAACGTCGCGTCGGTACCGAGCAGGAAGGCCACCAGCGCGCCGACGTCGGTGCGGACATCGCCGATGCGCTTCATCGGAACGCGGCTGACCGCCTTCGCATAATCCTTGGGGGCGAACTCTTTCCAGAGTTTGACACCGTCCGACTCGGCGAACGGGCAGATGACGTTGACGCGGATGTTGTCACGTCCCCATTCCAGGGCGGCGACCTTCGACAGGCCCCGAATGGCCTCTTTGGCGGCGGCGTACCCGCCCCATCTGGGTTCGCCGCCTGTCCCCGTCCCCGAGCCAAGGTTGACGATCGACCCGCCCCCCGCCGCGACCATCACCGGGTGCACGGCCTGCATCAGCAGGAACGTCGCCCGCGGCCCGACGTCGTGACCGAGCGCGAAATCCTCGGTGGTGATGTCGACGAACGCCTTGGGCTCGTTTGTGGCGATCGCGTTGTTGACCAGCCCGTGCACGGTGCCGAAGGCGTCCACCGCGGCCGCCACGATCCGTTGGGCGCTGTCCGGGTCGCGCAGGTCGGCGGTCAGTTTCTCGACGCGGCCCAGCGCGGAGAGCTCCGCCGTTGTCGCGCCGAGTAATTCGTGCTGAATGTCGACGAGCAGCACCGAGGCCCCGCGCTCCAGCAGTGCGGCGGCGACGCCCTTGCCGACGCCCTGGGCGGCGCCGGTCACGACGGCGACGTGGCCGCGCAGCGAGGAGGGGTGGGTGTACGTCACTCTGCCGGCCCCAACCGCAGAGGCACCTTGCGGTGCATCTCGTAGGTGCTGCGTGCGCCGTCGGGCAGTTCGATGAACTCGACGACAGTCCCGTCGGGATCTTTGACGAAAAACATTCGCACCCCGCCGATTTCGAAGGGCGCTTGGTCCGGTGTGTAGCCCACCGCGGTGATGCGCCGGTGGGTGTCGTCGAGATCGGTCACCGACAAGGACATGTTGTGGATACCGGTAAGGCCGCGACGCGCCGGCTTCTGGTCCGCAGGAGCGGTACCCAGCGACAGCAACTCGACCATCAGGCCGCCCAGCAGGCCGCCCACCACCCGGCCCTCCTGCTTGCGGGTGGCATGCAGGGCCGCGTCGAAAGGCTCACCGGAGATGAGGGTTTCGAACACCACCTCCATTCCGAGCAGGTCACGGTAGAAGGCCAAGGCGCGATCCATGTCGGTCACACCGACCACGAGGTGACAAAACGAGATATCACCGAGGACGCCGGTCATGACGTGGCGAGGTTTGCAGCGGGACACCCGGCGAACAGCGGTAGTTCGAGATAGGTCTTGATGCCGGGCTCTGCGGCGCAGACGTCGGGAATGGCATTGACGCAATGGTTGGCCGTGGCCACCACACCCGGATTCTTCACCAGACCTTCGGCGATCGTCTCGGGCTGCAGGCCCTTGAAGGTGAGGCTCACGGTCGGATCGCCGGTGATCTCGACCTCGAAACGTTCGCCGCGCCCGCCGAAATCCCACCCTGGATCCAGGCTTTCCTCACCCATCAACCAGTTGACGGCCGCCGTGATGACGGGTTCGCCGTCCACAAGGGCCTGCCAGCGGAAGCGGCGCGCCGCCACCTTTCCGGTGGTGATCGGGAACGGCGCGTAGTCGATGTCGGCGGTCGCCACGGCGACGTCCTGAATCGTTCGGATGTTCGGGTCGATGCGGAACCCCATGTGATCGGCGATCATTCGCACCGACTGCTTGAAGCCCGCCTCGAGCAAACTGGCCATGGGGCCCTGCATGGCCTCCTCGGGCGTGCCGCCGAACCCCATGATGTGGCGCACGACGTCCGGGGCGTTATAGGTCCGGATGTCGGAGAACTCCTCCGCGCGGATGTGGGTGACGGCCGAGGAAAGCGAGGACAGCATGAGCGGGAATCGTTCCGTGATGCCCCCCGGATGGATCCCCGAGCCGTGCAGCGTCACTCCGGCCTCGGTCGCCGCTTCCGCGACGGCCCGGTGCCGCGAGTTGTTGGGGTCGGGGTACACCCAGCCGACGGGGGTGACCACGTTCTTGCCGGACCGCAGGATCGCGATGACCTCGTCGTCGTTGGGCACCAACGGGCTGTACACGACGCAGTCGGCGTCCAGCGCCAGGATCTCGTCGGCGCTGGACGTGGCGGTGACGCCGAGGTCGTCAGTGCCCAAGATCCGGCCGACGTCGACACCGTTCTTCTCGGCGCTGTGCACCCAGCAGCCGGCCAGCTCCAGCTGGGGATGATTCAGGACGCAAGCGATGGCCGCCTTGCCGACTCCTCCGGTCGCCCATTGGATGACGCGCAGCTTGGACGGACTACTCATCTCCTGACCTCCGATGCTTTACACGCCGACAACCGAAATGGCACAGTATGACCCGCTGACAGTGACTGTCAACAATGGCTCCGGGTAGGAAGGCCTGTGCATGAGTGCCCTGGACGGCAAGGTCGCGGTCGTCACCGGAACCAGCCGGGGCGTGGGCGTCGGGATCGCCCACGAACTGCTCCGGGCCGGCGCCACCGTCGTCGGCTGTTCGCGCTCACCCCTCGACGCCATTCCCGGGGTCGAGCCGGACTGGGCGGCCCGGGCCTCCCAACGGGTCTGCGACCAAGGGGACTACCGCGCGATCGACTCGTTCGTCTCCGATGTCGTCGCGGAGCATGGCCGGATCGACATCTTGGTGAACAATGCCGGCGGAACGGTGCCTGCGCCGCACGTCGAAAGCATTCCTCAACTGGTGCAACGCATTCAGGGCGCGCCGCCCAGCGACGACGAATATGAGCGTACGGCGCTGTTCCACGCCTTCGCGGTCCAGATGAACCTGATCAGCCCGCTGTGGTTCGCCATCCGCGCCTACCGGCAGATGCGCACCCAGGACGGTGTCGGCTGCATCATCAACATCTCCAGCGGGGCCGGCCATCCCGCGGGATCACCGACGTTGGTTTCCTATGGCGCGGCCAAGAGCGGGCTCAACCACCTCACCCGCTCGCTGGCCGAGGAGTGGGGCCCCAAGGTGCGGGTCAACTGCATCGCGCTCGGACCGACGATGACCGAGAATTTTCGGTCCTTCGTGCTGCCCAAAGACGACCCAACGGGCGCAAAGTATTTCGCGGCAGTCCCGCTGCGCCGTGCGGGTGAGCCGGCGGAGGTGGGCAAGGTGTGCGTGTTCCTGGCCGGCGGGGAGGCCGACTTCGTCAACGGCACCACCATCGAGCACGACGGCGGGATGCTGCCCGGCGTGCTGTACGACGCCGGCCTCAAAACCATTACGGATCTGCTCTAATCCTGACCATGAGCAATTCCTTGGAGCCGACCGCCGAGCAGTTCGCCGCCCTGGCCGTCCGCCCGGCGAATGAGCCGGTGGTGATGGTCAACCTGTTGAAGTTCAAGACGCCCGACGGGGTGGCCGCCTACCAGCGCTACGGAGTGGCGGTGATCCCGCACCTTCAGCGCGCGGGCGCCGTGGTCCGCTACGCCGGGATAGCACCGACCGTTGTGATCGGCGATGGCGAAAGGCCTTGGTGGGACGCCATTCTCATCGTCGAATATCCGACGCCGCAGGCGTTCATCGACATGGTGACCGACCCGGAGTATCTCAAGGCTCACGAGCACCGTCTCGAGGCGCTGGAGCGCGGCGACCTGATCGCGACCTCGACGTGGTCGCTGGCTTTCGAGTGACTGGGTCCTAGCGGGTTTCTGCCCGGTCGCGTCTAATTGGTGGATGGAACTGATGATGCCCACCGACGCGATATTTCTGCTGGGAGAGTCGCGCGAACATCCCATGCATGTCGGCGGCTTGCAATTGTTCGAGATGCCCGTCGGCGCAGGTCGCGGCTTCGTCCGGGAGCTCTACGACCGTTTGGTGGCGCAGGATGATTTCCAGCCGACTTTTCGCAAGCATCCGGCGACGTTCGTCGGCGGCATCGCCAACCTGGGCTGGTCCTACGACAAAGACGTCGACGTGAACTACCACGTCCGGCGCTCGGCAGTGCCGTCGCCCGGACGCATCCGCGAATTGCTCGAGCTGACTTCGCGGTGGCACAGCGGCCTGCTGGATCGTCACCGTCCGCTCTGGGAGACCCACATCGTCGAGGGCCTCAAGGATGGCCGGTTCGCCATTTACACCAAGATCCACCACGCCCTGATCGACGGGGTCTCGGCGCAGAAACTCATGCAGCGCGCGCTGTCGACGGACCCCGAAGACACCGAGATGCGGGCGCCCTGGAGCCTGCCGAAACGCAAGCGCAAGGGCGGCCCGGTGAGCCCATTGCGTTCTGTGTTGAACGCGGCGGGATCCATTGCGGCGCTGGCGCCTTCGACGCTTTCGCTGGCACGTGCCGCGCTGTTCGAGCAGCAGCTGACGTTGCCGTTCGGCGCCCCGCGCACCATGCTGAACGTCAAGATCGGCGGCGCTCGCCGCTGCGCCGCGCAATCCTGGTCGCTGGACCGGATCAAAAGCGTCAAGAAGGCCGCCGGCGTGACCGTCAACGACGTGGTTCTGGCGATGTGTTCGGGCGCTCTGCGTTATTACCTGCTCGAGCAGAACGCGCTGCCGGACACGCCGCTGATCGCGATGGTCCCGGTGAGCCTTCGCACCGAAGACGAGGCCGACGCCGGAGGCAACCTGGTCGGCGCCATCCTGTGCAACCTGGCCACCGACAGCGACGACCCCGCGCAACGGTTGCAGACCATCGGCGAGTCCATGCGGAGCAACAAGCAGGTGTTCTCTCAGCTGCCTCGGTTCCAGGCGCTGGCGCTGTCCGCGGCCAACACCTCGGCCCTGGCGTTGGCGGCGGTCCCGGGCTGGGTGGCGTCGACGTCGCCGCCGTTCAACATCATCATTTCCAACGTGCCCGGGCCTACCCAGCCGACCTACTACGGGGGCGCTCGGCTCGACGGCAACTATCCCCTGTCCATCGCGCTGGACGGGCAGGCGCTGAACATCACGCTGACCAACAACGCGGGCAACCTGGACTTCGGCTTGGTCGGATGCCGTCGTAGCGTCCCGCACCTGCAGCGCTTGCTCGCGCATTTGGAGTCCTCGCTCAAAGACCTGGAACTCGCCGTCGGGGCATGATCAGACGATGCCGAAGCTCAGTGCGGGCGTGCTGTTGTACCGGATCCGCGACGGCGTCGTCGAGGTTCTGATCGCGCATCCGGGCGGGCCGTTCTGGGCGCGGAAGGACAGCGGTGCCTGGTCGATTCCCAAAGGGGAGTACACCGACGGCGAGGATCCCTGGGCAGCCGCGCAACGCGAGTTCGCCGAGGAGTTGGGGCTTTCGGTGCCGTCCGGGGCCCGGCTGGAACTGGGCCAGCTGAAACAGTCCGGCGGGAAGGTGGTCACCGCCTTCGCCGTCCGAGGCGACCTCGACGTGGCCGACGCGCGCAGCAACACCTTCGAATTGGAGTGGCCGAAGGGTTCGGGAAGGCTGCGAGAATTCCCGGAAGTCGATCGGGTGGACTGGTTTTCGGTGGCGCAGGCGCGCGGCAAGCTGCTGAAGGGACAACTGGCGTTCCTGGACCGGCTGATGGCGGACTCGGATCTGGCGGGGTTACGGGAAGGCGCGTGACGTGCGTGGACGCCCGTGTGTCATGCGGGCGGGCAGAATGGCCGCATGACGACCGCCCCGACCGAATCCCAGGGGTTGCTGCTGCAGCTGCTGGACCCTGCCAACCGGCCCGACCCGTATCGACTCTGCGCGCGGTTTCGCGACGGCGGAGCGCTGCGGCTGCCCGATGCCAACCTGGCGGTCTTCTCGAGCTACCGCGATTGCGACGAGGTGTTGAGGCACCCCCTGTCGAGCAGTGACAACGTCAATTCGACGGTCGCCAAGCGGCAGGCCGAGGCCGGCACGGCGCCACCGAGGCAGGGTCCGCCGGGCTTTTTGTTTCTCGATCCGCCCGACCACACGCGGCTGCGCAGGCTGGTCAGCAAGGCGTTCGCCCCGAAGGTGGTGAGCGCGCTGGAGCCCGATATTCGGTCGCTGGTCGACGGCCTGCTCGATCGGGCCGCCGAACAGGGTCGGTTTGACGTCGTCGAGGATTTCGCCTACCCGCTGCCGGTGGCGGTGATCTGCCGCCTGCTCGGCGTGCCGCTCGACGACGAGCCGCGGTTCAGCCGCGCGTCGGCCTTGCTGGCTCAGGCGCTGGACCCGTTCTCGACGATCACCGGCGTGCCGCCGGCCGTCGCAAACGAGCGACAACAGGCCGGTGCGTGGCTGCGCGCCTACTTCCACGGCCTGATCGAGCGTCGCCGTTCACAACCCGGCGACGACCTGCTGTCGGGGCTGATCGCGGTGGAGGAGTCCGGAGACCAGCTGACCGAGGACGAGATCGTCGCAACCTGCAATCTGCTCTTGATCGCCGGACATGAGACCACGGTGAACCTGATCGGGAACGCCGTGTTGGCCATGCTTCGGAACCACGCGGAGTGGACCGCCCTGGGCGCCGACGCCGGTCGAGCGCCCGCAATCGTGGAAGAGACCCTGCGTTACGACCCGCCCGTGCAGCTGGTTGGCCGAATCGCTCTCGCCGACATGGTGATTGGTGATGTCGAGGTGCCGGCGGGCGACGTCATGATGTTGCTGCTCGCCGCGGCCCACCGCGACCCCGCGGAGTTCGACCGGCCCGACACCTTCGATCCCGGCCGGGCACCCTTGCGCCACTTGGCTTTTGGGCGGGGGGCCCACTACTGCCTTGGGGCACCCCTGGCGCGGCTGGAAGCCGGCGTGGCCCTGTC
Source organism: Mycobacterium hainanense (assembly GCF_041890355.1). NCBI lineage: Bacteria > Bacillati > Actinomycetota > Actinomycetes > Mycobacteriales > Mycobacteriaceae > Mycobacterium > Mycobacterium hainanense. The sequence continues at coordinate 394,979 of NZ_CP169059.1, forward strand.
GGCCATAGCCGCGCGCTTCCCCGACGCCAGGCTGGACGGCGAACCGCAGTACAAGGCCAACGTCACCCTGCGCGGCCTGTCCCGGCTCACGGTTGAGGTCTAGCTCACCCGCGCTCCCACGGAGGGCTCTCGCCCATCTTGTTGTAGTACTTGGCCAGGTGGCTTTTGACCCTGTCGACGTCCTCCTTCGGCAGGTCGATGCCGCCGCGTGCGCCATCCATGATGGCGCCGGCTGCCATCACTCCGCGTGGCACCGCCTTGAGCTCGCCGCCCACGACATCGGCGATCAGCAACTTGTACGCCGTGAAGTTGTCCTTCTTGCCGTTGTCGTACCAGACGTGGGCGTCGCGATACTTCTGGTTCGGTGCGTCCTCGGCCCCGGCCCACTTGCGCACCCGCTTCTCCGCCGCGTCACCGTCCCATTTGCGGTCGCGATCGGCCAACGGCAGATCCTGAAATGCTGTCACTGACATGTAGGTTCGCGTGCCCGCCCGCGGTGGTCGTTAAACGTCCCTTCAATCGACCCGCCACGCCGGCAGATAAGCGGTAGCGTCGTTGTTGCTGGCTGTGCCGTCGACGGTGTTGCCCGACGCACCAGCGGCGACGTGAACGGGAGACCACCATGAAGCACTGCATCGGCGGCGGACTGGCCGTCGTGCTGACGGCTGGAGGACTGCTCGCCTTGGCGCCGCCGGCCAGCGCGGGGTGCCAGTACGGCGGGTCTTTTCTCAGCAAATGTGATGGACCCGTCCAGCCCGACGGCACCTGGCAACGTTGCGTGGGATTCACCCACCTGATCTGGAACGGCGCGAGCTCCTACCTCGTGCCGGATAAGCGCTGCGACCTGATGGGCCCCGACCAACACCCGGGGGATCTGGCCTTCGCCGATCCGCCGACTCACATCGACGGCTGAACCGCGGGGCCGCGCGGTGGCGCTAGCTCACCCGTCCCAAGTCCCGCCGCCGTCGCCCGGCTTCCCGTGGCCGTGATTCGCGAGTGGATCACCGCTAGCCCGAGCGCAGGCCCGGCACGATGTCGTCGAGGCTGAAGGTGACCGGCTGTTCGAGTTGTTCGTAGGTGCACGAGCGCGGTTCGCGGTCCGGCCGCCACCGGTTGAACTGCGCGGTGTGCCGAAAGCGCCGGCCTTCCATGTGGTCGTAGCGGACCTCGACCACGCGTTCCGGCCGCAGCGGCACGAACGAAAGGTCTTTGCCAGCGTTCCAGCGGGAGAATTCGTTCTTTCGCGGCGTTCGTTCTCCGGCCTCGTGGGCGGCCCAGTTCCATGGATGGCCGTCGAAATCGGTAACGAGCGGCTGCAATTCGGTGAATAGGCGACGCCGCTCGGCCATCGGGAATGCCCCGATCACGCCGACGGAGGCGAGTTGACCATCGTCCTGGTAGAGCCCGAGCAGCAGCGAGCCGATCGCTTCGGCGCCGGACTTGTGCACGCGATAGCCGGCCACCACGCAGTCGGCGGTGCGCTCGTGCTTGATCTTGAACATGACACGCTTGTCGGGCTGATAGGTGACGGTCAGCGGCTTGGCGACGACACCGTCGAGGCCGGCCCCCTCGAATTCGTCGAACCAACGCCGCGCGAGGTCGATGTCGGTGGTGGCGGGGGTGACGTGGATCGACGGGCCGGAGTCTGCCAACGCCTCGACGAGAGCGGCGCGCCGTTCGGTGAACGGTCGCCGGGTGTAGTCGACGTTCCCGAGGGCGAGCAAGTCGAACGCGATGAACGATGCGGGCGTCGCCTCGGCGAGCATCCGTACCCGCGAGTCGGCGGGGTGGATCCGTTGTTGCAGCGCCTCGAAATCCAGGCCGTGGTCCGTGGCGATGACGATCTCCCCGTCGATCACACAGCGCTGGGGCAGCTCAGCCCGCACCGCGGCAACCAGCTCGGGGAAATAACGCGTCATCGGCCGCTCGTTGCGACTGCCCACCTCCACTTCGTCGCGGTCGCGGAAGCAGATGGACCGGAATCCGTCCCACTTGGGTTCGTATGACGCATCGGGCGGGATCGATCGCACCGACTTGGCCAGCATCGGCGACACCGGGGGCATGACAGGTAAGTCCATAGGCCGATTGTGCTGGAATCGTTGGTATGGCTGCTGCAGAAGAGCTCGACGTCGACGGTGTCGCGGTGCGCCTGACAAATCCGGACAAGGTCTACTTCCCCAAGTTGGGCGCCAACGGCACCAAGAGGCAGCTCGTCGAGTACTACAGAGCCGTGGCGGGCGGTCCGATGCTCGATGCGCTGCGCGACCGGCCCACCCACCTGCAGCGCTTCCCGGACGGCATCGACGGCGAAGAGATCTATCAGAAACGGGTTCCGCAGCACCATCCCGAGTATCTTCAGACCTGCCAGGTGACGTTCCCCTCGGGGCGCACCGCCGACGCGCTGAAGGTGACGCACCCCTCGGCCATCGTGTGGGCGGCGCAGATGGGCACCATCACGTTGCATCCGTGGCAGGTGCGCTGTCCGGACACCGACCATCCCGACGAGTTGCGCATCGACTTGGATCCGCAACCCGGCGTGGCCTTCGAGCAGGCGCGGACGGTCGCGGTCGACGTGTTGCGGCCGCTGCTCGACGAGCTCGGTCTGGTTGGCTACCCGAAGACATCCGGCGGCCGCGGCATTCATGTTTTTCTGCGGATCGCCACGGACTGGGATTTCGTCGAGGTGCGCCGCGCGGGCATCGCGCTGGCCCGCGAGGTGGAGCGCCGCGCACCCGAGGCCGTCACCACGTCGTGGTGGAAGGAGGAACGGGGCGAGCGCATCTTCATCGATTTCAATCAGAACGCCCGGGACCGAACCATGGCGTCGGCATACTCGGTGCGGCGCACCCCGATCGCCACGGTGTCGACGCCGTTGACGTGGGACGAGCTCGCCGCTGCGGAACCCGACGACTACACCATGGCGACTGTGCCCAGCTTCGTGAAGGACCGTGAGGATCCCTGGGGCGCTATGGATGATGTGGCGCAGTCGATCGCCCCGTTGCTGGAGATGGCCGAGGCCGACGAAGAACACGGCCTCGGCGACATGCCGTATCCGCCGAACTATCCCAAGATGCCCGGGGAACCCAAACGCGTTCAGCCCAGCCGGGATACGGATTTGAAGAAAGACAACAAGTCGAAGTGAACTCGCTTCGGCGGGCGTGTGGGTGAACCTTTGGTGCGATTTGTCGTTGCCACTTCAAGGCAGCCCGAATCGACTTGAGGTGCAACCGCGCGAGGGCGTTGTCATCTCAGCGCGTCGGTACGCGCTGACTGGCACGCCCATGGGCCCAAAAATGGTCCGCATCAAGCGAAACGTGCCAGTCAGCGCGACGGCCCTTCTACGGTGTGCAGGTGATGCCGGTGACACCGCCGCTGCAGGAGAAGGTAGGCAGCGTACATCCGGAGCTTGTCAACGCGGTGAAGGCCAGGACCAGGCCGAGAACAACCTTGTACTTCAAACGAGACATGACCACTCCATTCGTTGAGAAGAAATGCTTCGCCCGAGAAAGACTATTATACGTGAGTACAATGCGTAAGGCTATGGTACTCAACAATTTTGCGCTGATTTAGATCGGGTAGTTCATCGAATGGAACTGCTCACCCGTGGAAGCTTGCCCTTCCCGCGAATGAATTTGGTTGTGCTGCAATGGGAAAGCGAGCTCGGCGAACGCGCAAGTCGCCGGCCCGAAGTCCGTCCGGCGGCGAGCGCCTAAGAGCGTGCATGCACGAAAAGCTACGATGGATGTGAAAGTGCCTGATTCATAGGCTATTTCATCCTGAAGTACATCCCGCATCGGGACGCGCGGACTGGCGCACTCAGTTGCAAAGACGAACTCGGCAAGGGGAGTGGCCAGTCGCGCGGCCCCTAGGCGGAAGGGCCGCCGCCTACGGCACGCAGGTGATCCCGGTGACCCCACCGGCGGTGCACGAGATAGTCAGCGGCACCGTGCAGCCGGAGCTGGTCAAAGCGGTGAAGGCCAGAACCAGGCCGAGGACAACCTTGTACTTCAAGCGAGACATGAACCACTCCATCCCCTGAGGAGAAATGTGACGCCCGAGGGGGGTTATATTACGTGAGTGCAATCCGGAATGCTATGGGATTTAGTAAATTTGCGGCAATCTACGTCGGCCGATTGAAGGCCGCGATCGGCGCCGCGGAGCCGCCTCCCGCCGTCGGCTGATGCGTCGCAGGGCGCACTTTTGCATTCATGTCGAAATCTCCCCGAAGTCGTAGGGCGCGCGATAATATGGGGCAGCGCACGATCCGACCTACATTTCCAACAATGCAGGTCGATGTGGAACGTGTTCGGGGGAACCGACATACGGGTCTGGCCGACGGAGTGCGGCCTTCGTTCGCGCCTCCCAATGCCGGCATCCCGATTGCCTCCTGCCGATGCGCTGGATAAGCTGACCCAACGACCAACACCGACCGCGCCGGCGGTTCCGCATGTGCCAATTCCGGTCTCCTTCCCGAACCGTCAATGTATTGAATGCATTTCACGAAGAAGTGCCGCCGAGCCCGCGAAAGATTCCAAACCCGGCCAACTCGACCGGGAAAAGTAAGCTTGACCGTTATGCGTCCGGCGATTGGTGCGTGGTGCCTGGGATTGGCCTTGGCGCTCGCTGCCGCGGCCGGCGTCACCGTCGCAACCGCGGCGCGCGCCGAGCCGGTCGGCCGCAGCACCGGTGATCGGCTGGTTGGGTGGGACGCCTACCGCCGGCTGGACCGGCTGCCCTATCTGCGCACCGACACACAGGCTTTGCAGGTGTCCAGCTTCGACCGCAGCGGTGGTGATTTCGACCTTTCCACCGGAAACCGCAACGGCACCGGCGGGTGTTTGGCGTCGGGCGGCGCAGGCTGCATCGTCGCGGAGGATCGCGGTGCGGGCGAAGTCGATTCGATCTGGTTCACCCGCGACGGCGGCAAGGTGACCCGCATCGGAAACATCCGGGTGGAACTCGATGGACGGACGGTGTTGGACGCCCCCTTGCAATCGGTGGTCAATGGTGCGCTGGGTGCGCCGTTCGAATGGCCGCTGGTCGCCAATGCGGCGCAGTCACCGGGGGGCGTGTACATCAAGGTGCCGATGCCCTACCGCGAGTCGATGCGCATCAGCGTCACATCCAATCTCGAGTACTACCACGTCGACTATCGGCAATTCTCCACGGGCGAGGGCATCACGACTTTCTCGCCCTCCGACCGAGCCCTTGATGTGCTCGCGACGCTGCGCGGGGCGGGCACCGCCGACCCGAAACCGCCGGCAGCGACGGTGGTTCACGACGAGCGGGTTGTCGATCTTCCCGCCGGCGCCGCGGCGACCATCGCGGAAGCGGGGGGCCCGGGCAGCATCACGGCGGTGCGACTGCAACTGCCCGAACCGAACGATCGACTGTTGAACGGCTTGCGGCTGCAGATGGAGTTCGACGGGCGGACCATGGTCGACTCCCCGGTCGGGGAGTTCTTCGGGGCCGGGCTGGGCGCCGTGGCGGTGCGGTCGCTGATGTTCGCCGTGACCCCGCAACCCGGGGGATCGCTGACGCTGTCCGCATGGTGGCCGATGCCCTACGCCCATTCAGCTCGCCTCGCGCTCGTGAACACCACCGGTGACGCCGTAGCCGGAATCGTCGGCGACGTGGCGACCGCGCCCGACCCGCAATGGGAGTCGGCGCTGGCGGGCGGACGCGCCGGCTATTTCACCGCCCGTTCCCACTCCGCGCCGACCACCCTCGGCCAGGACTGGTTGTTCGCCGACGAACAGGGCCACGGCAAGTTCGTCGGCGTCAGCCAGACCATTCGCGGGGCCCGAATCAAAACCGCGTTCAGTGACACCGCCCCGTACTTTCTCGAAGGGGCGGAGCGCGTCTACACGGACGGCGCCGCATCGCCGCAGTGGTACGGCACCGGCACCGAGGATCTCTACGAGGGTGGCTGGTACTTCAAGGCCGGCACCCGGTTCAGCGACCCGCTCACGGGTCAGCCAGATCAGCGCACGGCGACCGGGGGCTGCGCGGACTACTGCGTCGCCGTCTACCGGCTCATGCTCGCCGACGCCGTCGACTATCACTCCGCGATCCGCTTCGGCATCGAACATGGCAAGCGGAACATGGTCCAACCCGACTACAGCTCGACCGCTTTCCTCTACACCCAACCCGACGACACCCTGGCCGGCGGGGACGACGTCCGCCCCGGCGATCCGGTCAGCCGACTCCTGCACGGCTACGCCGACGCCGACGCCACCGATCAACTACTGGTCAGCGAATACGAGGGCAGCGAAGACACCCGTCCGGTCATCGGGTCGGTCCGCTCGACGGCGGCCGCGATCACGTTCCACGTCGAAACCGACCCGAACAACCGCGGCGTCCTGTTGCGCCGCACATCGGACCAAGCGAACGGATTCCAGTGCGTGGACGTCGCGATCGACGGGATACCCGGGGGGACCTGGTTGCAGCCGCGGAACAACCCCATTCACCGCTGGCTCGACGACACCTATCTCTTACCGCCACCGCTGACTGCCGGCAAGGCGCAACTGACGATCACCCTTACGCCCACGCCCGACTCACCGCCTTGGACGGCGAGCCGCTACCTGCTCGAGACGGTGACCGGTTGACCGCTAGGCAGCGGTAGTCCGCATCACCCGAGCGGCCAAGAACGAGGCGATCAACACCCCTGTCGACCCGGCGACGGGAGCCACCGACGACGACCACCCCGACAACACGAAGTAGCCGAAGGCGGCGCCAACGACCAGCAGGGCGGCGTGCGCGGGGGTCCAGTGCTCGATCGACGGCAACCAGAACGCCAACCCCATGCCGAGAAGCAGCGCCACAACGTGACCGAACGCGGTGAAGTCCGCGTCGAGCGTCCCCACCAACGCGATGCCGAGCCACCAACCGATCCAAGCCGGGCGCCAGCGCGCCGGTATCGATGCGGTCAGCGCGCCCAACACGCACACCGCGCCGTAGCTGGTCCCGACGTCGGTGGCGTGCGCCACCGAGAACGGGAGCCATCCCGTCTCCACCGCGGCCACCAGCCCCACCGCCACGATCACGGTGGCGCCGATGTGGCCGACGGCAAAGGTGATCAGCAAACCCCGGCCACGCCAAATCAGTTCGCCCAGCGCCAGCAGGCACACCAGCCCGGGCAGCCAGAGATAGACGTCGCCGCTATCGCTGACGAAAGCGCTACCGATCAAGCTGCCAAGGTTGCCGTGCGCCAGGTTGTGCAGGTTGGTGCTCATCTCCCTGACCACCGCGGCGCGAGTGTGCCCACCCAGCGCCGACAGGGTGACCGAGCTGGCGATCAGCATGACGGCATATGCCACCGTGACACGCACGCGGTCTGGGCGCACGCGAAGGTCGGTGCGGGACAGCATTATTGACTGTTCCAGCCCCGGTCGCGGGCCAGCAGGTCGGCGACGGTTTCTCTACGCACCAGTTCGCGAGACCTGCCGCCGCAGACCGCGACCAGCGGTGGGCGGCCCACCATGCTGTGCCTGGGCAGCATCGAGTGTTGGTAGGCGCCGGTGCAGGCGACGGCCAGCAGATCTCCAGGGCGGATGTCCGCGGGCAGTTCGACGTCGCGGGCGAGTTCGCGACCGTCGCCGTGCCGGCCGACCACGGTGACCGGCGCGGTCGCGGTCGGACGGTGCCGATTGGCCAGCGCCACCGTGTATTTCGCATTCGGGCGTTCCGCGCCGGCCACGTCACTCGAGCCGCCGTCCACCGCGACGAAGGTGCGCCCTCCGGGTTGGCGTTTGACGGCGATGACCCGGCAGAGCATCATTCCGGCCCGCGCGGCGACGGCGCAGCCCGGCTCGATCACGATTCGGGGGCGAGGGAATTCGTGCTCGGCACAAGCCGATTCCAGCGCGCCGTCGATGGCGGTGCCCAGCGCGCGTACGTTGAGTTCGGGGTCGCCGGAGAGGTACGGGACCGCATGTCCACCGCCGAGATTCAGTTCGGTGAGCACGACCTGATGGCGGTCGCGGACCTCGGCCATCACACCGATCATCTGGCGAATCGCCTCGCCGTAGACCGAGGCGTCGGTGAGCTGTGACCCGAGCCGGCAGTGCAACCCCACCAGATCCAGCCACGGCTGGTCCACGACACGCCTCAGCGCGCCGGCCGCCTGCCCGCCCGCGAGCGCGAAGCCGAATTTCTGATCGATCGCCCCGACGTCGGGGATGACCCCCACCAGGACCCGTTGACGCTGACGCACGCGGCACGCCAGCAGGGAGACCTCGCTCGGCGTATCGACGACGATCCGTCCGACCCCGGCGGCGACCGCGTCGCACAGTTCGGCCGCGGTGATGACACCGTCCAGGATGATCCGTGACGGCGGGACGTCGGCGGCCAGCGCGGTGGCCAGCTCACCGGCCGAGGCGACGTTGACACCGGCCCCTTCGCCCGCGGCCCACCGGGCCACGTCGACGCTCAACAGCGCCTTGCCGGCGTAGATCAGCTCCGCGTCGGGCAGCGTCGCGCGATAGCAGCGGATGCGGGCCCGAAAATCCTCCTCGTCCACTACGTACGTGGGCGTGCCGAACTCGGCGGCGAGGTCGTCGGCGGCCACGTCACCCACGCACAGCCGGCCCAGGTCGTCGACGTAGGCGCTCAACGGCCAGATCGCGCGGTCGAGGTGCGGGTTCAGCCCGTGCCTCAGCGACGGAAGCAGCTCGAAGAGCGTCATGCCTCCACGGTGCCGGTCCGGCCGGGCCCGCGCCGCATTCTTAACGAAGCCTTCACACCGGGGCGGCAAATCTTCACAGATCCGGAACACCGGCCGCGATCGAGGCGATCACCTCGTCCGCGGACACGATCGCTTCCGGCGCTTCCACACCTTGCCGCCCGGGGAAATGAAGTCGTTGTAGGGATCGATCAACACCAGCCCGGTCGTGTCCTTGCCCAACGTCACGGGTAATCATGTCTGGCCCCGCTACGGGACGAAGGGGATGTCGTCGGATGCGGTGCGCCGGGCGGCCAGCAGCGTCCGGGCGGCGTCGCCGATGGGAATGCGCAGTGACAGTTGCGGCTTCTCGGCGGCGTCGGCAACTTCGGCGGCGACCTGCTCGGGGCTGATCATCCCGGCCCGGGGCCCACCGCCCGCCAGAATTGCGGCGTAGGGGTCCTCGGGCAGGGCATAAGTCGTCACATCGTCGAGCGCCCCGGAGCTCACGGCGCCGGGCTCCAGCAGGCAGGCCTGCACGCCCAGCGGCGCGACCTCGATGGCGAGCGCCTCGACGAGGGCTTCGAGCGCCCACTTGGTCGCGGCATAGGCCGCGCCGGGTGGCAGCACGATGCGCCCGACGACGCTGGACATGAACATAAGCTTGCCGTCGCCCCGTTCGCGCATCTGCGGCAGCACCGCCTGAGTCACCCGGAGGGCACCGACCGTGTTGACGTTGAGAAGCCGCTGCAGTTCCGGCAGCGGGATCGCTTCGACCGCCGCATAAAAGATCACCCCGGCGTTGGAGATGACGACGTCGAGATCACCGGCGGCGGCAACCGCCGCGGTGACGCTCGAGTGGTCGGTAACGTCAAGGGCCAGCCGTTGGTCGACGTCGAGACCGGCGAGGGTCTGCGGGTCGCGCGCCGTGGCGACGACGCGATGACCGCGACGGGTGAACTCGACGGCGATGGCGCGGCCGATGCCGCGGCTTGCCCCGGTGATCAAGACGGACAACATGGTGCGCTCCTTTGTCAGGGGTGGGTGGTCGCCGGCGGCGCCGCCGACCGGAATTGGTGGCGTCATCGCCGCGAGTCGAAGATCAGCAGGGTGCTGCTCGCCGTGGCGACGAGGTTTCCCGACGAGTCGGTGACCTTGCCTTCGGCGAAGCCGATCCGTGAGCCGGCCTTGACGACGGTGCCGACGGCCAGTAGCGGCCCGCTGGCGACGGTCACCGCTTTGAGATAGTTCACCTTGATCTCGACTGACGTGTACCCGACGCCCTGCGGCAAGGTGGTGTGCAGCGCGCAACCGGTCACTGTGTCCAGCAGTGTGCACACGGCCCCGCCGTGAACCATGCCGAGCGGGTTGTACGTTGACGTGTCCGGGCTGCAACCGAACGCGATGGCGCCCTCGTCTACCTGGACGACGCGCATCGGAATCAGCTGCCCGATGGGTGGCGGCGGCAAGTGCCCGTCGGCCACCGCGCGCCAGTACGCCAGCCCCGACATGGACGCCACGTTGCTCTGCGTCGTGATCGGGTCGTGCCACGTCACCACCCGCGACTGCTCCTCGCCCCAACGTGCGGTGGGCGCGGGATGGGCCTGTTCAGAAGTCGTCATCGATTCCTCGGAAACTGATCGGTTTACTTGTGCAGCCCAAATTATCGCGACTTCGGCCTCTTGTAAACCGATCGGTGTAGATTGGTCGCCATGGTCGACTCTGCGCCGCACACCTCCGGCGGCCGCGGGGCGCGCGACCGTATCGAGCGCGCCGCGGCGAAACTCTTCTACCGCAATGGAATTCACGCGACCGGGGTCGAGCTGATCGCCCAAGAGGCAAACGTGTCCAAGCGCACGCTCTACCAACACTTCTCGAGCAAGAACGAGCTGGTGGACAATTACCTGCGCTCTGTCGACGCCCGCGGCGGCTCGCCCAACGAGCGACGTCTGCAGGACGGGACGCTGCCCGCACGCGAGAGGCTGCTGGCCATCTTCGAGATGGCACACCGGGACGTGCTGCGGGGCTGCCCCTTCCACAACGCCGCCGTAGAGTCGGCGGGATCGCTCGCCAGCACCGACGAGATCGTGCGGGCCCACAAGCTGGATTTCACCCGGCGCCTCACGGCAGTCGCGCGCGAGGCCGGCGCCGAAGATCCCGAACTGCTCGGCCACCAACTGGCCGTGCTATTCGAAGGCGCCACCGCGATGGCCACCTCGCTGAACGACACCGCGCCCGTCGTGCATGCGCGCGCGGCGGCCTCCACGCTCATCGACGCGGCGCTGAAGTCTTGACTACGGAGTCTTCCGGCTGTTAGACAAGGCGTGCCCCATAAAATTGGGCGATCGCCCAAAAGGGCACGGGCTTGGAGGTGGCGATGGGCCGGATGGACGGCAGGGTCGCGTTCGTGACAGGCGCGGCGCGCGGGCAGGGCAGGAGTCACGCCGTCCGGCTCGCGCGGGAAGGCGCGGACATCATCGCCGTCGACATCTGTCGCAAATTCGAGGCGTCACCCGTGGAGGGGGCGACCCCCGAGGATCTCGACGAGACCGCCGGCTTGGTGAAGGACGCGGGTGGCCGCATCGTCACCGCCGAGGTCGACGTCCGCGATTTCGACGCGCTGCGGGCGGCCGTTGACAGCGGCGTGGAGCAGTTGGGGCGTCTCGACGTCATCGTGGCCAACGCCGGCATCGGGACGACGGCGGGAAAGCTGCACAAGACCCCTGAAGCGCTTTGGCAGGAAATGATCGACGTTAACCTCAGCGGCGTCTGGAAGACGGTGAAGGCCGGGGTTCCGCACGTCCTGAACGGTGGCCGGGGCGGCTCCATAGTCCTGACATCGTCGGTGGCCGGGTTCAAGGCCTACCCGCACGTCGGCCACTACGTCGCCGCCAAGCACGGGGTTATCGGCCTGATGCGCTCGTTCGCAGTCGAATTGGGTCAGCACATGATCAGGGTCAACGCCGTCCTGCCCACCCACGTGAATTCACCGCTGCTGATGAACGAGACCACCTACCGCGCCTTCCGGCCGGAGCTGGACAATCCCGGACCCGATGACCTGGCGCCGGTGTGCCAGAGCTTCCACTACCTGCCCATCCCCTGGGTGACCCCCGAAGACATCAGCAACGCCGTGCTGTTCCTGGCCTCCGACGAAGCGCGCTACATCACCGGCGTCGCGCTGCCCGTGGATGCCGGCAGCTGCCTGAAATAGAGGAACCAATGACCGTCACCCGCGACACCGACGTCTACTACGACCCCTACGACGTCGACATCAATGCCAACCCGTACCCGACCTATGCGCGGCTGCGTGAAGAGGCGCCCATCTATTACAACGAGCGCTACGACTTCTGGGCGCTGTCAAGACATTCCGACGTCGAACGCGCGCTGGCCAACTGGGAGACGTTCTCCAACAGGCGCAGCGACATCCTCGAGCTCATCCAATCGAAATACGAGATGCCCGGCGGCGTCATGATGTTCCAGGATCCCCCCGAACACACGCGGCTGCGTGGCCTGATGTCGCGCGTATTCACCCCCCGCCGAATGGCCGAACTCGAAGACCAGATCCGGCAATACTGCGTGCGGTGTCTGGACCCGCTGGTCGGTTCGCGGAGCTTCGACATCATCGCCGAGCTGGCCTCGATGATGCCGATGCGCGTGATCGGAATGCTGCTGGGAATACCGGAATCCGAACAGGTGTCGGTGCGCGACGCCAACGACGCCAACCTGCGAACAAAGCCGGGCGCCCCGTTGAAGGTCGCCGACGCCGACTCGATCGCCGACGGCCGGATCTACGCCGACTACGTGGAATGGCGCTCCAAGAATCCCTCGGACGACCTGATGACGACGCTGCTCAACGTCGAGTTTGACGACGAGCACGGCGTGCACCGCAAGCTGACGCGCAAGGAGGTCCTGCATTACACGCAGGTAGTCGCCGGGGCGGGCAACGAGACGACCGGTCGGCTGATCGGCTGGCTGGCCAAAGTGCTCGCCGAGCATCCCGACCAGCGCCGCGCGGTCTATGAGGACAGGTCGCTACTGACCCGCACCGTCGACGAGACGCTGCGATTCGAACCGACGGGACCGCACGTCGGGCGGTGGATGGCCAGGGACTTCGAGTGTTACGGCACGACGGTTCCGGCCGGCAGCGCCATTCTGCTTCTCTTTGGCGCCGCCAATCGCGATCACCGCCGTTACACCGACCCCGACACCTACGACATCCGTCGCGACAACATCTCGCACATCACGTTCGGGAAGGGCGTGCACTACTGCCTTGGCGCCAATCTGGCCCGCCTCGAGGGGCGCGTGGCGCTCGACGAGATCCTCAACCGCTGGCCCGAATGGGGCATCGACTACGAGACCGCGCAATTGGCGTCGACGTCGACCGTCCGCGGCTGGGAGCGGTTACGAATTGTGTTGCCCTGAAACGGGTTAGCCTGGCATCTCGAACCTGTCGATGATCCGGTTCACCAGCGCCACGGCTTCCTGGTGGCCAGCCGTGGCGCCCAGTCCCTGCTCCAGGATCAGCATGCGGCCAATCGCCGCGATGATGACCGCGATGCCGGCGGGCGGGAAATCGCCGGTGTCCAGTCCGTGCTCGCGGACGATGAAATTCAGCGCGGTGATCTGCACTTCGCGCCAGCGGTCCGACCAGGCCGCGATCTCGGTCCGGATCTCCTTGCGGTGGTTGGCCAGTCCCATGAACTCCAGCAGCAGGCGGGTGTCCTTCGGCTCGATGAGGGTTTCCCAGAAGGCATGCAGGGGGCGGTCGGAGGCGAGCGCCCGCTGTTGGCGCTCCAGGTAGGCGGCCGCGCCGCGGCGGAAGACGTTCAGGTAAAGCTCATCCATGGTGGGGAAGTAGTAGTGCACCAGTGCCGGTTTGACGCCGGCCTCGGCCGCCACCCGGCGAGAGGTGGCCGCGGCGTAGCCCTCGTCGATCATGATCCCAATGGTCGCGTCGATCAGCATGTCGCGCGTCGTGGAGTCACGCGCCTTCGGTCGTTCGGAAGCGGTCATGGTGTGGTGTTCCTGTCGGCGGACCGTGGCGGGCCTGAGCTTGGGCGAGCGCCCAAATTCTAGCCTCCCGGGACGCAGGGTTAGGAAGTGGCGTGGTCGGGGAACTTCGTTCCCATCATTCAGGAAACGGAAGGAAGGCTGTGCCTCCCACTTTCGCCGACGTCATCCAATCGAAGTACCTGCTGCTGACGACGTTCACCAAGGACGGCCGCCCCAAGCCGACGCCGATCTGGGGTGTCCCGGACGGTGACAGGCTGTTAGTGATCACCGACGACGGGTCGTGGAAAACCAAGCGGATCAACAACACGCCCCGGGTCACGATCGCCAAGAGCGCCGCGCTGGGCAAGCCCAAGAGCGAAGAGGTCGAGGCAGTCGCCCGGGTGCTGCCGAAGTCCGAGACGCGGCGGGTCTACAACGCCGTGCTGCGGCGGTACTGGTATCACGCCTGGTGGTTCTACGCCCACTCGATCCTCCGAGGCGGCATCGACAAGGTCCACGTCGGCCTGGAAATCAGGCCGGCCGCTTAGCGTCGCTCTTGGGATCGATCAGGATCTTCGCGTGCGCCTCGGGATCACCCAGGGCATCAAACGCGGCTTCGACGCCGGACAACCCGACCGTCCCGGTGATCAGCGGCCCAACGTTGACCTTGCCGTCGGCGAGCATATGCAGGGTGTCGCGGAACTCGAGCGGCGTGTAGCCCAGCACGAACCGCAGGTCGATCTCCTTGTTGATCGCCATCGCCGGACGGATGTGGTCGGCACCCATGCAGACGCCGACGACGACGACCCGGGAGAACAGCGGTGCGCCGGCGATGATGCCGTCGATGACGCCGGGCACGCCGACGCACTCGAAGACAACGGGATGTTTGGGCGTCGCGGCGCCGGCCGCCTCGGCGGCGCGCCACAGATGCCACCACGGCAGCCGCAGCCGCTGAAGCTTTTCGATCGTCCCCACCGCAAGGTCGAATGCCTCCAGGATGCCGTGCAGGTGTTTGCGCCCGGCCCGGGTCTCATAGGGCGAGTCCTGCGCGGGGTCGACGACGATATCGGCCCCGCAGGCCGTCGCCAGCGCCCGGCGGCCGGGCGAGAAGTCGCTCGCGATCACGGTGCGGACGCCGTGCGACTTGAGCATGCAGATCACCGCGAGACCGATTGGCCCGCAACCGATGACGATCGCGACGTCGCCTTTGCCCACCTCGCCGCGCCGGACGGCGTGCCACCCGACGGCCATCGGCTCGGTCAGCGCGGCGATCTCGGGGGACAACCCATTGGGAACGGCGAACGTCAACGACTGCTCGACGAGCAACTGTTCGGCGTAGGCGCCGGGCGCCATCGTCGAGAGTCCGATCCCGTGCACCTCCTTGCCGCGCCGCAGCAGCGGCAGGGCCACGACGCGGGTCCCCGGGCGTGGGGCCTTGCGGGTGCCGGGCCCGTAATCGAGCACCTCGCCGCAGAATTCGTGACCGAACACGACCTGCTGATCCGAACGCATGAATGCGTCGTACCCGGATTCGGCCATCACGCCGGCGAGTTCGTCGCAGTGGCGGCGGGCGTGCAGATCGGATCCGCAGATGCCACATCTGAGCACCTCGAGCAATAGCTGACCCTTGGCGGGGGTGGGCGTCGGCCCCTCGGTTACCTCGAGTTCTGCGTTGCTGCACGTGACGCTCTTCATCCTTTGATCCTGCTACACGGTGGCCGATTTGGGACCAGCCGGTTGCAGTCCCGCGCGCACCGAGCGGGACCCGGTAGGTCGTCGAGCGCCGCGGCTTTGGCGAGAAGCCGAAGTCCATGCCGTCGTGGTGGGACGCGGACGTGGTTCCCTCAGCAGAGTGACGCGCTGCGCCCGGTTCAGCTGACGGCGCGTAGCGCTTCGAACGTGTCAGCCAGAGTCTCTTGCGGAGCCCGGTAGGTAATGCCGAGTTCACGTTCGCTCGGTGAATCGTCGGAGGCCGGCATTTGCGTGTAGTACTGCATCCCGGCCCAGGTGAAGGGCGTATCAAAGGGTACGAACCGGCTGGCGCGATCCATGACCGCGCCGGCGACGCGCAGGGCGGTATCGGGAATCGGAACCGAGACCATGGCCGACCCGGACACCTCGCCGAGCATCTTGGCCAACTCCGCCGCCGGAACGCGGTGGCCGCCAGCCATGTACCGGCGCGGGCCGCGGCCGGGCTGGAGCAGCGCCGCGTGCAACGCTGCCAAATCGCGGACATCGACGATCAACCAGGCCCCGCTCCGGCCCGGGATCACATGCATCTGCAGGGCGGCCTTGACGCCTTCGCCGGCCTCCCCGAACTGGTCACCCACCGGCGGACCGATGACCATGCCCGGGTAGGTGATGTTCACCGGCGCGCCCGCGTCCTGCAGACCGCGGGCATAGATCTCGACCTGAGCCTTGGAAGTCCCGTAGCCGTCCGCCCCTCCGACCACCGGCAGGTCGGCCGAGAGCTCTTCCAGCCCGGCATGAAAGAGCGCGCTGAAACTGGACACGTGGACGATGGGGTCCAGGCCGAGCTCGACGGCTTGGCCCAGGACGTTCTGGGCGCCCTGCATGTTGGTCGTGAGCATCTGCGCCGTCTGGCGCGGGTCGGTGGCGACCAGGGCCGCGCTGTGCACGACGGCTTCGCAGCCGTCCAGCGCCTCGCGAACCGCCATGCGGTCCGTGATGTCGGCGACGGCGTAGTCCGACACGTCGACGCCCAGCTTGGCCACCGAAGTCTCCAGCTTGGCGGGGTTGCGCACCAGAAAGCGCAGGTCGTGGCCCGCGTCGTTGATGGCTTTGGCCGTCCAGCCGCCGACGAATCCCGTACCGCCTGTGATCAGAACGCGCATAGTGGAATCTTCGCAGGCCCCGGGCGGCCTACAGATGACTGGAGGCGAAGTTGGCGGCTTGGCTCGTCATGCCGTTGAGCCCGTAGGAGGTGTGCGCGGCGAAGCCGTCGACGCCGCCGGCGCTGCCGCATATCGGGTCGCCCTGAGCGCAGAGCTCCAGCGTCTTCGGCTGATACAGCGGGCCGATGGCCAGCGGCGGCGCATGGTACTTCTGCAGAAAGTCGCCCGACGGCGTGCCGAACAGGGTGACCGCTGCGACGTGGTTGGCAACGTCCGCCGGCATGGGCGGCGGCACCGCAGACGCGGGCACGCCCGCCGGCACGGCTGCCGACGTGACATACCCCGTTAACGCGGCGCCCTGCGAGTATCCGCCGAGGACCTCGCGGGTGTTGGGGCAGTTCTTGGCCGTGGCCTCGACGTGCGAGCTGGCGTCACGGATGCCGTCGACGACGGTCTGCGGGAAGTTCGGGTTCGAAAAGTCAGTGCTCGCAGGGTAATTGACCGCATACACCCCTAGCGAGCGGGAGCCGAGCTGCGAGCGCAGCGCGTCCACGAACGACCCACCGATGCCGCCGACGCCGGGCGGTTCGCCCGACCCGCGGGCGAAGACCACTTCCACATCGGGACACGATGGATCCGCGGACGCCCACGGGCTGGGCGCGCTGGACACCAGGGCGCCAGCCGCCAATGCCGCCAATCCGGCGAGCACCGACAGCCGGCGCAGCCCCGGTAGGCAGCTCACTTCTTAAACGCGTCTTTCACCTTTTCGCCGGCGTCCTTCAGGCTGGACTTCGCCTGGTCGGCCCGGCCCTCGTCCCGGGTGTCATGGTCGCCGGTCGCCTTGCCGATGGCCTCCTTGGCGCGGCCGCCCAGGTCCTCGATCTTGTTCTTCAGCTTGTCTTCGTTACTCATGCCGGTGTGGCTACCCCGCATTGGCACAGGTTGAAACCCGACCCCTGCCATCATGGAGCTCGTGAGCGCCGCAATCGTGGTGGCAATAGTCGTGGGGCTGATGCTCCTGGGCGTCGGCATCGTGGTCAATCAGCTGCTCCGGTTGCGGCGGTATTTGCGGGATTCGCCGAGCCCGCCCCCACCCGGCGTGGACGGCCCTGAGCCCCCGGAGCCGCCGAGCTAGCCGAAACACCCCCGCGTTCAGGTCGCGATCGCCTCGATCCTGCTCGGGATCTCGCGCCGATGACCGCCTGACCCACCTGGCCGACGCCGATCACCGCTCCACGCCGACATAGGCGTTGCCACGCGGCAGTGTCAGCGGAAGGTCGGCGTAGGTGACGATGCCCGGGGCCGCGGCGACGACGGCCGGGATCGCGTTGATCGCGGGCATCGCGGTCATGATGTGGCCGAGGTCCATGAACTCCTCGAGCGTGGTGGCCGCGAAGTACGGCGGCGGCAGGAAGCCCACTTTGGTGGTCACCGTCGGCTGTCCGTCGATCTTGATGACCCAGCCGTCCTGCTCGATCTTCCAGTCGGGCTCGAGCGTCTGTCCTTTGCGCCACCGCACGTTCAGGTCGATCAAGGTGGTGTCGCCGACGGTGCCCTGCCAGCTGATGTACACGCCCGCAACGCATCCCGCGGGGATGGTCCACGACGCCATCTCGAGATCCGCGGTGGTCTGCGCGAATTCGGCGACGCATTTCACCTCGTCGAGCTCGACGCCGAGCGCGTCACCCACCAACCGGACCGCCTCGCCGAAGATGGCCGTCCCCTTCTGCGCCATCGCCTGCAGGTCCGGGTGGTCGATCGGCTGGCCGAAGCCCACCGGCTTCTCGGTCTCCGGTGAGTCGTAGAAGGTGGTGTCGGCGGCCTCGTTGACCGTGACCTTGTCGATCCGGTTGCACACCATCGCCGACACGATGGCCAACAGCTCGGCGAAACCCGGGCTGACGCCGGACCCGAAGATGGTGGAGCCGCCCTTCTCGCAGGCCTCCGAGAGCTTCTCGCGCCCGGCGTCGAGGTTGTGGCCCGTGATGAACGACGCGGTGGTCACCACGTTGACGCCGGCCGACAGGATGCGGACCAGCTCGTCGACGTCGATCCACATCGGGTTGTAGACCACGCAGTCGGGTTTGAGCGCGAGCAGCGCGTCGACGTCGTTGGTGGCCGCCACGCCCAGCGGCGGGATGCCGACGAGGTCGCCGGCGTCACGGCCGACCTTGTCCGCCGACCAGGCATAGCAGCCCACCAGTTCCAGGATGGGATTGGTGACGATCGACTTCAGCGAGCTCTTGCCGACGTTGCCGGTGTTCCACTGAACCACGCGATAGGTGTTTGGCACTCGCTCAGCATAGGGAATCGCGCCCCGGGTTAGTAGGCGGATTCGGCCGCCAATATCTCGGCGAGGAAGGCGTCGTCCGCCGGCCGGTCCAGCCGCGCACGCGACCACCGGCGCACCCGCTCGCGGGTGCGGGCCGACTCCGCGGTCTCGGCCCCGACGAGCACGGACGCCGCCGACCAGTCGTGATCCCAGGCGGCCGATTCCGAAAGTGGGCGTTGCCCGGCGTCGGTCAGGGGGAGGGTCGCGCGGCCGTCGGCGTCCAGGGCGCCGGCGCCGGATACGGTTCCCGAGCGCAGTCGCACGCCGATGCCGGTGGGTGCGTCCGGTCCGATGACGGCCACCCGCACGAGGGCGACGACCGCGGTTCTGCTCGCTTCGATCGTCCAGTCGATGGTGTTCTCGCCCGCATCGAAGATCCCGGGCGGAACCCCACCCCAATGGACCGACGCGACACCGCGGGCGATCGGGGCCGCGGAGCGCGGACCCGCGTCCGCGCCGGCGGCCAGCGCGTAGTCGTCTCGGCGGCCGCTCGGCAAGGACAACGCCCCAGCCGAATCGTCAAGGGCGGCAAACAGTTCGGGCCAACCGGGGCCGTCCACGCCCAATTCGTCGGCCAGGGCGGCGCCCGCACGCACGAGATCCAGGGCGCGTGGGTCACCGTCGGCGACGTGCGCGACCAGGGCGTCGGCGTGCGGCGCCAGCAAGCCGGCGACGTCGGAATCCAGGGTCTCGTCGGCGAAGAAGCTTTGCGCACCGGCGGTCAACACCGCGACCTCGAGGTCCAGCAGCGCGCGATCGAGGCCGGCGATGCCGTCCTGTCGGCTCGCGGGCCACCAGCGCCGCAGCCAGTGGCCCACCGCCAACCGGCGTAGCGGCTCGACCGACCCGGGCAGGATGTCCACGCCGGCGAGATCGATACTGCGGGGCTCGTCCGCCGAACCCACCGCGGAAGCGAGTGCGACGTGTCCGGACTCACCAAGGACCCGCCAGAGCCAGTCGGCGCGGCCGAAATCGGTGAAGGTGATGTGGGCCGCCGCATCGTTCGGGTCGTCCAGGGTCCAAGACAGCACCGCGCCGCTGACCTCGAGCACCGCGGCCAGCGGAGTCGCCTCGCTGATGGGCCCGGTGCTCCACAGGCCGGAATCGGCGCTCAACCTCATCCGGCCACCTGCAATTCCAGCATCGCCTTGATCCGCTGGCGATGATCCAGGCTCACCGACCGTGCGACCCCTTCGAGTAGCGACCGCACCTCATCGACGTCGTCGCAGGGCTCTTGCCACACGTCGCGCCCGTGCAGCCGCGCCCACAACCGGCTCAGGTAGGGCTGCGCGTAGGCGGCCAGGTCGTCGACCACCTGCCGTTGGCGCGGATGGATGGGGCCGCCCTCGGCGAGGTAGCGGCGGGCGTGCAGCACGTAGGCCTCCTTGCGCAGCCGCGCCTGGATCTGCGCCGCCAGGGCGTAGCGGCTGGCGACCGATGGGTCCAGCGGGGCCAACTCGACCGCGATCTCGATGCCCGCGACCAGCGTGGCCTGTTTGTCCTCGGATAGCAGCCCCCAGGGTGCGCAGGCCCGGTCGACCTCCTCCTCGCACAACAAGGGGATGTCGGGCAGCGCGTCGCGGTCCAGGGCGCGGCGCAGGGTGGCGCGCACCCGGTCCACCACGCTGCGGTCCAGCGGCCGGTCGCTATCGGCGCCGCCCGAGACGCGCGGCGGTCGTTGCGGCGCAACTGAACTCAGCCCCAGTTCCACGATGGACCACGGCAGCTGCGCCGCCTCGATGCGGGCCAGGGCACCCAGGTTGTACGGCGTGGCATCGGTGATCATCGCCGACCAGACGCGCTGGCGCGCCGTCGCGGTCCGGTGGCTGTTGGCCGGTCCGAGCACGGTGGCGAGTTCGGCCAGGAACGGGCCGGTGACGGTGTCGCCCGCTCGCACGTCGCGCCAGCTGCGGTCGAGCTGGTCGGCCAGCTTGGCCACCACGTCGGAGTCGGCCACGTACTGGTGCAGCACCTCGATCGCGGTGCGGTCGCGACCCTGATGGACGTCTTCCAGCACCGCGGCCGCCGTCTCTTGATTCTCCGCTGCCGGTTGGCCTTTCGTCACCGCCAGCTCGAAGCACACCGGGAAGTACAGCTCCTGGGCGTTTCCGGTGCGGATGCGCCGGCGGCGCCGCTCCATCTTGAGCACCTCGAACCATGCTGCGGCCGAGCGCAATTCGGGTGCGCTGCCGACGATGAGGTCACGCATCGCGGCGGCCGTCTCCGGGGTGACGACGGGTGCAGAATACTGCGGGTTGGACCGCAACCGGAGCACCAACGGGTCGATGATGCGTTTGACGGTGCGGCTCAGCGGCCCGCCGTCGTCGCTGCTGAGCACCTCCACGCCGGGGCCGATCGCCCGCCACGCCGCGTCGATCACCGACCGGCGGGGGTGGCCGACCGCCACGGCCAGCTGTGAATCCGCACTCATCTGGACAGAATAGGGGCATGGCGCCGAACGCGGCAGCCGAAAACTTGGGTTCGGTAGCGGGCCGGCGGCCGCACCCTTGGAGGCATGAACAAGCTGTCAGTACTGGTTGACCGGGTCCGGTCCGCCCGGCGTCGCGGCACAGTGGACCGCGCCGTCGGGGTCGGCACGGTGCGCGCGGTCGAGCGCCAGGTTTTCATCGAGGTGGTCGCCGTCTCCGGGGAGACGTTCATCGGCAAATTGGCCCGATGCGGCGACGATCTCGACGTCTCGCTGCTGCGGCCCGGTCTGGTAGTGCTGGTGGCGTTCGATCCCGCTGAGCGGGAACGTCTTTCGCTGCCCGACGACGTGCTGGCAGTGCACGCGGCGTGGGTGGCCTCGCTGTGAGCGCTACCGGGCGCCGTCGACCGCGAAGCTGACGACCGCGCCCCAATACAGCGGGCTGGCCGTGATATCGCCGTCGCGCCAGCGCCGCATCTGTTCGCGCTGCCACCGGTTCACGGCGCACCCCGCGTCGCCGTCGGCGCCGTGGGCGCGGTCCACGGCGACCACGGCGTCGGCCATCGGATCGGCGGTGGCCGTAGTGAACTGGCGATACGCCGCGGTGGTGGGCAGCGACCACAGGGTGGCCGTCACCAACTGCGCGCCGCCCAGGATCATCGCCGCGACCAGCCCGGTCGCCTCGTCGAATTGGTAGTCCCCACCCGAGCCGCAGGCGAAGAGGGCCACCCGCGGTGGCATCGGCAGCTGCATGCCCATTAGGTCCGAGGCGGTCAGCGGGCGGTGATCACCGATCGCCTTGGCGTCGCCGGGAATTTCGGCGGTGTCGGCGAGGTGCAGCGCGGCCCGATCGGCTTGGCCGTCGGCGGAACTGGCGTGCCCCACATACAGCAGCCTGCTCGGGGCAAGGGTCAGCAGCTTGGCCAGCCAAGTACGGTCGGCATCCTGGCGGCGGAACAATTCGACCGCGGCGTCGACGGCCGGCAGCACCGGCCGGCGTTCCAGCACGTCGGTGAAATACCGCGCCAACGGCGTCGCCGGCGAGGGCCTGCCGAGCACCGACCCCAGCGCCGAGTCCGGACGCTGCCCCGGGACCCGGGGGTCGAGAATCAGGAGCGGCGGACCGTCCTTACGGGCGGCCCACCCGGTCGTCACTCGCGAGGAGTGCACGATATTCGGCGGGACCGCCAGCAACACGTCGACCAGTTCCATCAGCCGGTGGCCGTCGGTGTGTTTCCCGATATCGGCGAGCTGCCAGGGGATTCGGGCCGCGGCCCGGCCACTGGCGGTGATGGCCTCCTGACGCGCGCGCACCAATTCTTCCTTGCTGGGTCCCGATTTCGGAAGCGCCAGCAGTCCCCACGGCACCCGCGCCAACCGCGCGCTGGGCGAGACGAACAACACCGCCCGCGGCTGGGCGACGCACTCGCTCAACAGCTGCCAGCCCGGGGTGCCGATCAGCAACACCCCGAGGATGTAGGCGAGTGTCAACTCGCTGTCCGGCGCCGCGAAGGGCCCGGTGGTCAGCGCGCGCTCGATGGCGTCACGGCGGCCCTCGGAGCCGTGCGGCTCGGGCAGGGCGCCGACCAGCTCTTCCAGCGCGGTCAGCAGCAGCGGCTCTTCGATGACCCAGTTGACGGTTCGCAAGGGCTCCCCGACGACCCGCAAGCTGGCGTAGGTGGCGATCCCGACGTCGGCGTACCTCAGGATCAGGGTGGTCCGTTGGGCATCGCTCATGGCCACGTCGACCAGGCGGCCTCGGCCGCGGTGACGGCGCGGCCGTAGCGCTGGAAAGCCAACTCACGGTAGTGGCTCAGGATCGGCTCCGCGTCCGGCTGCATCCGCAGCGGCGGCAAGGGCCCGAGCCGGGTCAGCGATGCGCCACCTGCGGCCCGCGGGCCGGCCGCCGCCAGAGCGGCCGCCGGCTCCGGGTCGACGAGGATCGCGGGGGTAGCCGTCGAAGCCCACTCACCTGTGCGCGGCCGTTGGTCACCGGTATCAAAAGTCCCTCGCGCGCTGTGGTATTCGACGAGCTCACTGATCAGCTCGGTGTTCTCCCACTCCCAGGCGACGGCGAAGGCGCCGGCCAGGACGGGGCCGGAAACGCTGGCGGCCCAGCGGGATCTCGCGTCGGCGTCGGCGATCGAATACCGCACCGAGTCGACGGCCAGCGCGGCCGGCACCTTGAGCTCGGCGGCCTGCTGGAGTTTGGTCATGCCGCGCCGGTATTTCTCGGTGCCGACCTCGCCGTGCAGAATGCCGAGCCCCTCCGCCTGCCGCGCCTCGGTCTCCTGCAGCGTCTCGTCGGGATCGCCCGAGCTGTCGAAGCCGAGGTCCGCCAATGCGTCCGCGCGCCACACCGTGCCGAGATGATTGTCCAGCAGCGCGTACTGCAACCAACTGCTGCGCGGCGACGAATCGAGCAGTTCGCGGGCCTGGGCGATCAGCTCGACCGCTTCGGCGAAGCGGCTCCAGAAGATCGCTATCCAGCTGCGTTGCAACAGGATACGGTGCAGATACAGCGGCTTTCCCAATTTACGCCAGTGCCGCTCGGCGTGTTCCCAGCATTCGTCGGCGGCTTCCAGCACGCCGGCCCCCAGCCGAGCGAGCCCCATGTACAGCCAGCAGCGGGCGACGTCGTGGGCCCGGTCGTGGCGGGCGATGACGGGGTAGGCCTGGGCAACCAGTTGCTCGGTCGCGGCGTGGTTGTTGGCCGCCCAGCACGCCGCCGCACGCTCCAATTGCGCTCGCGCCGTGGCGAGTTCCCAGCCGTTGGCCTGGGCCCGGGCTTCCGCGCGGCGCAGCCACGGGTCGGCCTCCGATAGCCGGCCGGTCTCGACGCAGAACCTGCCGTAGCCGGTGCCGGCGACGACCCGGACGTGGTCGGCGCCCGCGCCCGCGCCACCGTAGTCTTCGATGGCGCCAACGACGTTCTCCCACAAGGGAACCGACCGGACATGCAGGTCGTCCTCGCACAGTGCGGTCGCGCACAGGACCCTGGCGTGGATTCGCAGTCGCGCGTGTTCGTCGGCCAGGTCGGAAATATCCGCGTGCTCGTCGTCGCCATCCAGCAGGACCAGCGCCGCTGCCGCGCCTTCGTGATCGCCGATCGTCGCGGCCAAGCCGGCCTGCAGAAACTGGGCCCGCCGCGAGTACCGACGGATCATGCGCGTTGTGTCGGTGTCGGCGGGCATGCTCGCGTAAGCCGATACGCAGTCTTGAATGCGCCGGATCGATTCGCGCACGCCGTCATTCGCGCCGCGGTCGAGGTAGATCTCGCCGAGCTGGGCGAGGACTTCGAGCATCAGATCGTCCCGGTCTTCCCGCTCGATGCGCGGTATCAAGGACAGCAACAGATCGCGTGCCCCGGCTTCGTCGGCCGCGTACGCCAGGCGCCGCGCGCGGTTCAACTCGTCGAGGATCGGCACGGCTGCATCATAAGTCCGCGGATATGGTCGGGGGAGGGAAAGCGGCGAGCGGCGGACGCGTGAGTGAGCACGTCCGCCGCCCGCTCGTGACCGATCAGCCGCAGCTCACCTTGATGTTGAAGTCCTTGGTGATCATTCCGGCCATCGGATTCTTCAGGTCGGCGCCCTGCGCCTGGCCCGTGATGGTGTAGGTCTTGCCGTCCACCGCCACGTCGGCC
The DNA here is from genome assembly GCF_041890355.1 of Mycobacterium hainanense. Lineage (NCBI taxonomy): Bacteria > Bacillati > Actinomycetota > Actinomycetes > Mycobacteriales > Mycobacteriaceae > Mycobacterium > Mycobacterium hainanense. The sequence goes on from NZ_CP169059.1 coordinate 419,894, forward strand.
GAGCCGACCTTCGCACCCATGTTGTTGCTGACCGACAGCGCGTTGCCGTCGACAACCATCGCCAGCGACTCGACCTTCGGGGTGGCCTCGTCGCTCATCACGACGGCGAGCGCCTGCCGTCCGCCGCTGGAACCACTGCCGATGTTGATCTTGCCGCCGGTCTTGACGCAGGTCACCGAGGCCGGGTCCAGGCCCGCCAGGTCGGTGCCGCCAACCTTGACCTGTGCCCCGCCGCCGTGGGCGACGCTGGGCGCCGTGCTCGATGCCGGGCTGGCCGTGTGGCCGCCGCTGGAACATCCCACGAGCACCGAAGCGGCGCCCAATGTCCCAATCGCAGCTGCGAGAAGTCGTTTCACCTTGCGATTTCCTTCCTCCATGCGCCGCCCCGATGGCGTCGTCATGGCGCAAGTACAAACCCCCGGATTCGCTACCGATCCCAAATTTCGCGGCGTCGAGCCGGTAGGCTGCGTCGAGGTCGGCGCGACGAAGGAGGCCCGCGATGCTGAGCGTGAAGTGGTTGGAAAAGCCTGAGGCCCATGACTTTCCGGCGGCAGCGGACTACCTCACCATGCTCGCGGACCCGGCGACCGTAAAAAAGGTGATCAAAAAGTTGAAGGCCGGCGCCGTCACGCACCGCAAGGCCAAGGACATCCTGCGTGCGGCCCGGCTGGGTCTACTGCCCGTCGACAATCCGCACGTCGCCGCGGACCTGACCAAAATCGAGAAGGGGCAACCGCTGTCGCCCATCCTGCTGGTGCGCGGCGACTTCGCGACCGGAGCCCCGTTGCAGGTCGCGGACGGCTATCACCGCGTGTGCGCGAGCTACCACACCGACGAGAACACCGACATTCCGGTCGTCATCGCGGCCGTGAGCCGCTGACCCGAGGATGTGACCATGATCGACATCAAGACCGTGGAAGCCGTGCAGGTGCTGACCCTTTCGTCGGGTCCCGTCAACGCCCAGGACGTCGAGCTGCTCGAAGAACTGACCTCGACGGTTCGTGATCTCGGGCGTTCGGACGCCGGCGCGCTGGTTGTCACCGGAGCCGGCCGGGCGTTCAGCGCCGGGGTCGACCTCAACCGCGTGGTCGACGGGGCCACCGCCTACACCGACCGGCTGGTCCCGGCGCTGTCCGCGGCGTTCGAGGCGATGTTCTCCTATCCGGGACCGACCGTCGCGGCGATCAACGGCGCCGCCATCGCCGGCGGTTGCGTGCTCGCCTGTGCCTGCGACCGCCGGCTGATTGCGCCCGAGGCGCCCATCGGAGCGGCCGAGGTGCGCGTCGGGGTGCCGTTCCCGGTGGCGGCGCTGGAGGTGATGCGCTACGCGTGCGGTGACCACGCCGAGGAAGTGCTGCTGGTTGGCCGCAACTATCGGGGGCCCGAGGCCGTCGCTCGTGGACTCGCTCATCGCGTGGTCGCCGACGACCTCCTCGAAGAGGCCGTGGCGGAGGCATCAGATCTCGGCGGCATCCCCGCCGCCGCCTATCGCCAGACCAAAACCCAGTTGCGGGCCCCTGCGATGGCGAGGATTCGCGAAGGGGGCGCTATCGACGACGAGGTCCGTCAGATGTGGGGCGCGGACGAGACCCAGCAACGCATCGCCGCCTACGTCGAGCGCCTGCGGCGCCGCGACTGATCAGGTCCGGCTATTCCTCGTCCTATTCCTCGTCGAGGGCGACCCCGCCCCTGGTGCGCCGGCGCCGCATCCGGTGCGACCCCTTCCCCGTCGGGCGACGGTTGCGCAATCGGGCCTGGCCTTCTTCGGTCTCCCCGGTGGGCTCTTTCGTCGGCTCTTCGATGGCGGCTTCGGGTTCCGCCGCGGCCTCCGGCTCGGCGGCCTCGGAGGTCTCGGCCGTGACGGTCTCGGCCTCCTCCGTCTCGCCGGCCTCGGCTTCTTCGGTGGCCTCGGTGTCTTCGGCGGCCTCGGTGTCTTCGGCCTCGGTCTCCTCGGCGGCCTCGGTGTCTTCGTCGGTTTCGGCCTCGTCGCCCTTCTTGCCGCGCAGCCGACGTTTCTTGGGTTGCTTCGCCTTGATCGGTTTCGGCGGCGGGGGCGGCAACTCGGCGACAAACGACAGGTAGAAGGCGAAAAACCCGAGCAGCGCGATCGCGGCGGCCGCCCCGTAAATGGCGAACAGATACTGCCCCGCGGCGTCCAGGCTGAGCCAGATCTCGCTGATCGCCGTGCCGATGATCAGCACCCCCGCCAGCACATGGCAGACGATCGAGGCGACCCGCAGCGTCAAGGCCAGGCGCGGGGTCCCCAGCTCCGGCTTGCGAACCCGCAACAGGTTGAACACCACCGGCAGTGCGGCCAAGGCGAACAGCGCACCCGTCGTGATACGCAGGGCCGTCCCCAACGAATGCGTGGTGTCGCCCATCAGCTCCGGCCAACGAGGCAACACGAAAAAGAAGTAGAGGGCGCCGGCGACGAGGGAGAACAGCAGGTGCCACGGCACGGCAATCTTGCGCCCCATACCCCTCCTCGTGCTGTTTGAGTTCACGCCAGCCTAAAGGCGGCCAACCCGAATGCATACCGATTCGCGCTTTGTCCGCATGGCGGACCCATTGCGGAGGATGCGGGATTTGAACCCGCGAGGGCTGTTAACCCAACCCGCGTTCCAGGCGAGCGCCATAGGCCACTAGGCGAATCCTCCGTGGCCATGGTAACCGAGGCCGCCATAGCGGCCGCCACTCGCTCCGCGCCAGGTATTACACTCGCGATGGACCCCGCGCGGCGTCTATCCTGTGAACTCCCCCAGGGCCGGAAGGCAGCAAGGGTCAATGGGCTCTGTCGGGTGCGCGGGGTCCCCTAATGTCGGGGCGCAGGCTCGTCCACCGCATGACCCCGACGTCCACCGCCTTCGACAGCGAAAGGGTCCACCGTGTCGCTGGATTCCCTCAGCCCGGAAGAGCTCGCCGCCGCTCACGCGCGCAACCAACAGGATTACGCGGATCTGCAGGCCAAGAAGTTGGCGCTGGACCTGACCCGCGGCAAACCGGCGCCGGAGCAACTCGACCTGTCCAACCAGCTGCTGAGCCTGCCCGGCGACGACTACCGCGACAGTGAGGGCACCGACACCCGCAACTACGGCGGCCTGCACGGCCTGCCCGAGTTGCGGGCGATCTTCGGGGAACTGCTCGGCATCCCGGTGCAGAACCTGATCGCCGGCAACAACTCCAGCCTGGAGCTGATGCACGACCTGGTCGCCTTCTCGATGCTGTACGGCGGAGTCGACTCGCAGCGCCCTTGGAAGGACGAAGCGAGCGTCAAGTTCCTGTGCCCCGTTCCCGGCTACGACCGGCACTTCGCCATCACCGAGACGATGGGCATCGAGATGATCCCCGTCCCTATGCTGCCCGACGGTCCCGACGTGGACCTGATCGAGGAGCTGGTCGCCGCCGACCCCGCCATCAAGGGCATGTGGACCGTGCCGGTGTTCGGCAACCCCACCGGGATCACCTATTCGTGGGAAACGGTGCGTCGGCTGGTCCAGATGCGGACGGCGGCCCCCGACTTCCGGCTGTTCTGGGACAACGCCTACGCGGTGCACACCCTGACGCACGAATTCATCCGTCAGGTCGACGTGCTCGGGCTGGCGGCCAAGGCCGGCAACCCCAACCGCCCCTACGTCTTCGCGTCCACGTCAAAGATCACCTTCGCCGGTGCCGGCGTGAGCTTCCTGGGCGGATCGCTGGGCAACATCGCGTGGTACCTGCAATACGCAGCGAAGAAGTCGATCGGTCCGGACAAGGTCAACCAGCTGCGGCACCTGCGCTTCTTCCGCGACGCCGACGGCGTGCGCCTGCACATGCTGCGGCACCAGCAGATACTGGCCCCCAAATTCGAGCTGGCGCTGGACGTTCTGGACAAGCGGCTGGGCGACTCCAAGATCGCCACGTGGACCGAGCCCCAGGGCGGCTACTTCATCAGCCTCGACGTGTTGCCCGGGACGGCGCGCCGGACCGTGGCGCTGGCCAAGGACGCGGGGATCGCCGTGACCGAGGCGGGCGCCTCGTTCCCGTACCGAAAAGATCCGGAGGACAAGAACATCCGAATCGCGCCCACCTTCCCGTCGCTGCCCGACCTGCGTGACGCGGTCGACGGGCTGGCCACCTGCGCGCTGCTGGCGGCCTCGGAGTCGCTGCTCGTCTCCGCCGCATCGAGTGTGAGCTGAGCGCGACGACACGCCGCGCGAGTGCGCCGCAGGTGCACGCTGGAAGCCGCTGCCGCACACGCAAAGCCCGCCGCGCTCTAGTCACCCCGCGCCGGTAGCCTGCTGACCGTGGCCCTCTACCGCAAGTACCGACCGGCAACCTTCGCCGAGGTGGTGGGGCAGGAGCATGTCACCGAACCGCTGTCGATCGCCCTGGAGGCCGGCCGGATCAACCACGCCTACCTGTTTTCGGGCCCCCGGGGCTGCGGGAAGACGTCGTCGGCGCGCATCCTGGCCCGGTCGCTGAACTGCGCGCAGGGCCCGACCGCCACCCCGTGCGGGGTCTGCGAATCCTGCACGGCGCTCGCCCCGAACGCCCCCGGCAGCATCGACGTGGTCGAACTGGATGCCGCCAGCCATGGCGGCGTGGATGACACCCGTGAGCTCCGGGACCGCGCCTTTTACGCGCCGGCACAGTCGCGCTATCGGGTGTTCATCATCGACGAGGCGCACATGGTGACCACCGCGGGTTTCAACGCCCTGCTCAAGATCGTGGAGGAACCGCCCGAGCACCTCATCTTCATCTTTGCCACCACCGAACCGGAGAAGGTGCTGCCGACCATCCGGTCGCGCACCCACCACTACCCGTTCCGGCTGCTGCCACCGAAGACGATGCGGGCGTTGATCGGGCGGATCTGCGAGCAGGAGGGCGTCGTCGTCGACGACGCGGTGTACCCGCTGGTGATCCGCGCCGGCGGCGGGTCGCCGCGCGACACGCTCTCGGTGCTCGATCAGCTGCTGGCCGGCGCCGAGGGTGCCCACGTCACCTACCAACGCGCGCTCGGGCTGCTGGGCGCCACCGACGTCGCGCTGATCGACGACGCGGTGGACGCCCTGGCCGCGTCGGACGCCGCGGCGCTCTTCGGTGCCGTGGAATCGGTGATCGATGCGGGCCACGACCCCCGGCGCTTCGCCACCGACCTGCTGGAGCGGTTCCGCGACCTCCTCGTGCTGCAAGCCGTTCCGGACGCCGTCAGTCGCGGCGTGGTGGACGCCCCCGAGGACGTGCTCGAGCGGATGCGCGACCAGGCGACCCGCCTCGGGGCGGCCACGCTGACCCGTTACGCGGAGGTGGTGCAGGGGGGGCTGGGCGAGATGCGGGGCGCGACGGCCCCGCGCCTGCTGCTCGAGGTCGTCTGCGCGCGGCTGCTGCTGCCCTCGGCCAGCGACACCGAGTCGGCGCTGCTGCAGCGCGTCGAGCGGATCGAAACCCGGCTGGACATGTCCATTCCCGCCTCCGAGGCCGTCGCCGCGCAGCCGCCACCGCCGGTTGTCGCCACGCCCGGGCGCCCCCGCAGGGAGGTCACCCGGCCCCGGGAGGCTGCCCCGCCCAGGTCGGCACCGCCCGCACCCATGCCGGAGGCGGTCCCCGAATCGGTCCCGGCGCCCGCCGTCCCCGAACCCGTCCCGGCACCGGCCCCCGAAGCCGTGGGCGCGCCGGGCGAGCTGAACGCCGCCGCGGTGCGAACCATGTGGCCGACGGTGCGCGACAAGGTGCGACAGCGTAGCCGCACCACCGAGGTCATGCTGGCGGGCGCGACCGTCCGCGCGATCGAGGAAAACACGCTGGTGCTGACCCATTCCTCGGCTCCGCTGGCCAAGCGGCTGTGCGAACAGCGCAACGCCGACGTCATCGCCGAGGCGCTCAAGGACGCCCTGGGCGTCAACTGGCGGGTGCGCTGCGAGGTGGGCACCGCGGCGCCGGTCGAGTCGGCCCCGCCGGCGCCGAGGGCCGCCGAGCCCACGCCCGACGTGGCCCAGCGCGACGAAGAGGAACACATGCTCGCCGAGGCTGGCCGCGCTGAGCCGTCCGAGCTGCGCCGCGACCCCGAGGAGGTCGCGCTCGAACTGCTGCAGAATGAGCTCGGGGCCCGCCGGATCGATAACGCCTGACCCGCGCTAGGGCGTCCACCAGGGCCGCAGCGGCAGGTGATCGTCGCCGCGCGCGTCGACGTTGGCGGCAAGCACATGGTGCAGCTGCAGGTTGTTTTGCTCGAAGGCCACCCGCGAGGCCGCCATGTACAGGCCCCACACCTTGGCGGTGGCCAAGCCGACCTCGGCCACGGCTTCGTCCCAGTGCTCGACCAGGTTGCGGCACCAGTCCCGCAGCGTCATCGCGTAGTGGTGCCGGAAGTTCTCCTCGTGCAGCACCTCGAAGCCGACGTCCTGGACCTCGGTGATGATGCGGCCCGAGCCGGTCAGCTCGCCGTCCGGGAAGACGTACCGGTCGGTGAAGCCGCCCGCGAAGGACGTCGACTTGTTGTCGTGGCGGGTGATGCAGTGGTTGAGCAGAAGACCGCCGGTGCGCAGCTTGGACTTCAAGAACCCGAAGTAGGCCGGGTAGTTCTTGACGCCGATGTGCTCGGTCAGCCCGATCGAGGACACGGCGTCGAATCCGCCCTCGGCGATGTCGCGGTAGTCGGAATGGCGGACTTCGGCGAGGTCCGCGAGCCCCTCCCGCTCGATCGCGCGCTGCGCCCACTTCGCCTGCTCACCGGACAGGGTTGCGCCGATCGCCCGGACGCCGCGTCGCGCGGCGAAGCGGACCATGCCGCCCCATCCGCAGCCGACGTCGAGCAGCCGGTCGCCCGGCTGCAGCCGCAACTTCTCGAAGACCAGCCGGTATTTGTTGTCCTGGGCCTCTTCCAGCGTCGCATCGGCGTCGGGGTACACCGCGCACGTGTACGTCATTGACGGGCCGAGCACCCACTCGTAGAAGGTGTTGGAGACGTCGTAGTGGTGGTGGATGGCCTCGGCGTCGCGGGTCTTGGTGTGCACCAGCCCGTCGGCGATCCGACGCCACCGCGGCGGCGTCTCCTGCGGCGGCGGGGCGACCGGTACCAGCCGCTCCAGCCCCATCGATCGCACCACGTTCGCCAGCACGCGCGCCGGCGGCCGCTTGAATTGGACCCGGTCGGTCAGCGTCTTGAGCAGCTGGTAGGGATCTCCGGCGTGGACGCCGTACAGGTCCAGGTCGCCTGCCACGTACGCGCGGGCGAGGCCCAACTCGCCGGGAGCGGTGGCCAGATAGGTGGCGCCGCGCGGGGTCCGCAGGTCCAGGCCCAGCTCGGCGTCCGCGCTGCCTGCGGTGCTGCCGTCGTAGGCGGTGAACTTGAGGGGATGGCGCCCGGTGGCGGCGAAGATCTCCAGGATCTCCGCCATGCTGAGCTTTCCGGTGGTGCGGTGGGGTTCTTTGGTCTCGCTGATGGAAGTCATCGCCGTTGTACCGCCTTTGCGTAGAGGTCGAGGAGACGGGAATCGGGATCGTAGGTTTTCTTGACCGTGTTGTAGGCCTCGCCGCCGTACAACTCGTCGAATTCCTCGCGGGCGTAATACGAATCGGAATATAGCGATTTGTGCCCGTCGAGTTCGCTCACCTTCGCCTCGATCGTCCGGTTGGTTCCACCCTCCGTGGTGCCCGCCGGCACCGAAGACCAAAAGCCGACATTGACGTACGTGTGGTCGGGCCGCATCGGATACAGCGGCCAGCCCTCGCGGTCGCGCAGCCGCAGCGGGCACAGCCAGAGCGGGGTGATAGGCACGTTGTCCAGGAACCACTCCAAGAATTCGCAGGTCCGTTCGACCGGCACCTCTACGTCTTGGACCACCCGCTCGCGCGGGGGACGGCCCTTGCGCTTCTCGATCCGGTCGGCGATACCGAAACGCTGGTCCATGGCGACGAGCTTGGAGTAGACGCTGCTACGCCGGTAGCGGCGCGGCCACCAGGGCCGCAACCGGGGGTTCTGCACACCGAACGCCCGCGAGCACCAGAACCAGTCGGTGTCCCAGCGCCAGAAATAGTCATGCATCGTCAGCCGGTCGTCCTTGGTGGCTTCTTGCGCGAGTTCGGGGCCGGGGGAGTCGTGCCGAATCGACTCGTAGTAGATGTTTTTGCCGGTGTAGTCGCTAACCGGTCCGGGGGTAGTGGTTCGCCGGGCCACGCACAAGTAGCTCTCGTCCGCGCTGAACACCACGCCGTCGAGGTAGTCGACCGGTGTTCCGCCCTGGCCGCCGGTGTCGATGATGCGTTCCATGGCCGCGACCAGCGCGGGCAACGAGCGGAAGCGGACATGGCGCAATGCCACAAACGGCGCGACTGGCTCCAGTTCGATCCGCAGCCGGGTCGAATAGCCAAGCGTTCCATAGGAATTGGGGAAGGCGCGGAACAGGTCGGCGTGCTGGGTGCGCGACGCGGTCAGCAACTCGCCGGCGCCGGTGAGAATGTCCATCTCCTGCACCGATTCGTGCGGTAGGCCATTGCGAAACGATGCGGATTCGATGCCCAAGCCGCTGACCGCCCCGCCCAGTGTGATGGTCTTCAGCTGCGGGACGACCAGCGGTGAAAGGCCATAAGGCAAGGTCGCGGCGACCAGGTCCTCATAGGTGCACATGCCGGCCACGTCCGCGGTACGGGATTCGGGATCGACATTCAGCACGCCGGTCAGGCCCGATGTGTCCAGGCCGGGGGCATCGCGTTTAGTGCGGGCGCGGAACAGATTTGACGTTGGTTTGGCGAGCCGGACGACCGACGTCGCGGGGATGGATCGATAACTCGCCATCAACCGGTCAACGCCCGACTTGTGCGCCGAGAGTGCAGATCCAGAGGCAGGCACCACATATACCCTAGTCTTCGACCACAGCCCGTGCACCCGCGTGCGGGCGGGCATAGCTTCAGGAGTTGTTTTGGGACAGGTGAGTGCTGCGAGCACGATTTTGGTGAATGTTGAGCCGGCCGCCACCCTGGCGGCCGTCGCGGATTATGAGACGGTGCGTCCGAAAATTCTGTCCCCGCAGTACAGCGACTACCAGGTGTTACAGGGCGGTCAGGGGGCGGGCACGGTGGCCAGATGGAAGTTGCAGGCCACCAAGTCGCGCGTCCGCGACGTGCAGGTCAACGTCGACGTCGCCGGCCACTCGGTGATCGAGAAGGACGCGAATTCGTCGATGATCATCAACTGGACGGTGGCCCCCGCCGGACCCGGCTCGAGCGTCACCGTGAAGACCACCTGGACCGGCGCAGGCGGCGTCAAGGGATTCTTCGAAAAGACTTTTGCACCACTGGGATTGAAGAGGATTCAGGGCGAGGTTTTGGAAAACCTCAAGCGGGAGCTGGAGGGCTAGGCGCGACTGGCGACTGCCACCGTCGGGCCGAGCGCCCGAGTGCGGAACTCGATCTTGATCGCCGGATCCGCATGCTCCGCGAGCGCCGTCAGGGCCGACGGGCTGTAGGCCCGTAACGAGCTGATGACCCCGTCGTGTGCCAACGGGACGAGTCGAGTGAACGGGAGCACCGCCGCGAGCACCACGACGTGCAGCGGCGCCGGGGGCCTACGAAGGTCGATGATCAGCAATTTCTTCGCCGCGCGGGTCCCTTCGGCGAACACCCGGGCGGCCTGCTCGGGCGGCAGGTGGTGCAGCGACAACGCGAACAGCGCCAGGTCGTAGTGTCCGTCCGGGGCGTCAATCGCGGTCGCGTCCATCTGCCGCACCGTGGCGCGCGGGTGGGCCCCCAGGTCGCCGGCTGCGACCTCGGCGACGAACGCGGGATCGACGTCGGTGACCGTCACATGCGCCGTGGAGTGATTGGCCAGCAGCCTGCGCGACAGACCGCCGAACCCGGCCCCGAGTTCGAGGATCGTCGGGGAGGGCACATCGGCCACCTCGGCGAGCGCCACCCGGGCCAGGCCCTCGTGCGTGCGGGGCCGACGTCGTTCGGCGCGGTCGAGCGCGGCGATCACCTTGCGCTTGAGATCGTCGACGTCGTCACGGTCCAGGTACTCCAGCCGATCCGTTTGCAACCTCCGGTCCAGCCAGGAAGCGTCCGGCCCGCCGCGGGGCATGTTTGCAAAGTCGACCAAATCAACCGCTTGCCGCTTCTTCACCGTGACCGCCTCGGGTTCTCCAGGGCAAATTTCAAGTGCTCGCCGTACATGTTGAGCGACGACGTGGTCAACATGTCGTAGTGCGAGCAGTCGATCGAATACGCCGTGAACGCCCCCGCCGTATGGGATTTCCATTTCTTCAGCCGGGACCGGGCGGCCAGTTGGGTTGCCATCTTGTGCATTTGCGCCAATAGCGTTGGGTCGCTGCCGTTTCGGTGCCCATTGTCGGCAGCGGAGAACACGACCATGTCGCCGTCGAACACCCCTGGCACGTGTTCGGCTAGGAACGATTGGCTGGCATCGGCGCTGTTGACCATGAACTCCAACAGTTCTCCCGGCGGCAGGATGGAGCCGCCCAGCTTCCCGCGAATCAATTCCTCGGCGCGCTGATAGGTAAGGGGCTCCGACGGGGTGTCGATGCCGTTGGCTCGCAGAATGCGCGCCAGGATCTGGCTCTCGACCGATGCGCGGATCCCGTTGGCGCCGAACCTGGTTATCCCCTTGGTCGCGGAGTAGGGAGCGTCCAGCAAGACCAGGCTTTCGACCACGCATCCGCGTCGCTGTAACTCGACGGCCAGTTCGTGGGCGACGACGCCACCGAACGACCAGCCCAGCAGCTTGTAGGGCCCGTCGGGGTAGAGCGTCTGAAGGGTGTCGGCGTATCGCGCCGCCATGGCCCGAATCGATTCGGGTTCGCCCTCACCGTTTTGTGGGACTCGGTTGATGCCGATGATCGGGCAATCCAGATATTGGCCGAGCGTTCGATATGGCCAGCTGAGTCCGAAACCGTCATGGATGCACCACAGCGGAACGCCGCTACCCTCCTTGAGGGTCTCGATGGGCACCAACTCCTCGGCGCTCGCAGGCGTGCCCAGCAGCTGGCTCAGGCGCCGGACGGACGGCGCGGAGAACAAGGTGCGCACCGCCAGTCCCGCGTCCAGGGCCGCGTTGATCGCGGCCGTTGCCCGCATCGCCAAAATGCTGTCCCCACCCAGGTCGAAGAACGAGTCGTCGACCCCGACCCGCTCCACACCCAGCACCTGCGCGTAGACGTCGGCCAGGATCTTCTCAACCGAATTCGCCGGGGCGCGGTACCGGTCGCCGTCCGCGTACCGGGGCGCTGGCAGCGCGCGGGCGTTCAGCTTGCCGTTGACGGTCAGGGGCAGCGCCTGCAGCGCCACCACCGAGGCGGGCACCATGTGGGCGGGTAGCCGCTCGGCCAGTGCCGCGCGCACGGCGACCGGGTCGGCGGTGCCAGTGATGTAGCCGACCAGCCGCTTATCGCCGGGACGGTCCTCGCGGGCGATCACGGCCGCGTGCTCGACCCCGTCGAGTTCGGTCAGGGCGCTTTGGATTTCACCGAGTTCGATCCGGTAGCCGCGGATCTTGACCTGATCGTCGGTGCGCCCGAGGTACTCGAGTTGCCCGTCGGCGCGCCATCGCACCCGATCGCCGGTGCGATACATCCGCGTTCCGGGCGGCCCGAACGGGCACGCCACAAAGCGTGAAGCGGATAGCCCGGGTCGACGCCAATAGCCGACTCCGACACTATGTCCGGCCACGTAGAGTTCGCCGACGACGCCGGCCGACACCGGGCGCAGCCAGCCGTCGAGCACGACGAGCGCCGCGCCGGGCACCGGCGCGCCGATCGGCACGACGTCGGATCCGGCTGTGAGCGGGGCGCTCAACGTCACCCACATCGTCGTCTCGGTTGGCCCGTATTCGTTGATCATCACCCGCCCTGGGGCCCAACGGTCCACGAGGTCGAGCGGGCAGGGCTCACCGCCGACCAGCAGCGTCACCGATTCCAATCCGTCGGATGCGAGCATGCTGACCGCCGTCGGCGTTTGGCACAGCACCGTGACCTCTTCGGTGACCAGCAGGTGGTGGAAGTCGGCCGGGGAGGCGGCCACCGACTCCGGCACCACGACCAGCCGCCCGCCATTGAGCAGGGCGCCGAAGATCTCCCAGCCCGAGATGTCGAAACTGTAGGAGTGCCATTGTGTCCATACCTGTTGTGGCGACGCCAGATTGGGATCGAGCGACCCGACGAGTTGGGTGACGTTGTGGTGGGTGATCGACACGCCCTTGGGGGCACCGGTAGTGCCTGAGGTGTAGATGACGTAGGCCAGGTCCGCGGGGTCCGGCGGCGGCAAGGGTGTCGCCGGGTATGTCGTGACCCGGGGGTCGTCGACGTCGATGACCGGCAGTGCGGACCCGCCCAACCGGTCGGCCAGCCCGCCGGTCGCTATCGCGGCGATCGGCGCGGCATCGGCGATCATGAACTCGATCCGCTCCCGCGGCAGCGCCGGGTCGATCGGCAGATAGGCAGCGCCGGCCTTCAACACCGCGAGGATGCCGACGATGGCGCCAGTTGTGCGGGCGGACAGCAGCGCTACGCACCGTCCGGGGCCCGCGCCCTGCTCGGTCAACAGGTGCGCCAGGCGGTTCGCCGACGCGTCGACTTCGCGGTAGGTCAACGAGCGCCCGGCACAGGTGACCGCCACGGCATCGGGGGTTCGACCGACCTGAGCGGCGAAGGACACGGGAATCGAAACGGTTGTGGTGGGCCGGTCCAGCGATGCCAGGTTGCCCCAGGCTTCCAGGCGGGTGTGTTCGGGCTCGTCGACTAGATCGAGGGCGGACAATCGGGCGGTCGGGTCGGCGGTCATGGCCTCCAGCACGCGCTCCAACCGCGTGATGAGTGTGTGGATGGTGTCGGTGTCGAAGATGCCGGTGTCGTATTCGAGGCGCACGCCGAGTTGCTCGCCCGTGCGGGCTTCCAATGTCAGCGGGTAATGGGTGGATTCGTGAGTGGTCATGTCGGTGACCGCGAACTCATCGCCGCCCGCCATCACGCTGGCGTCGACGGGATAGTTCTCATAGACCAAGAGGGTGTCGAACAATTGCTCGAGGCCGGTGATGTGGTGGATCGCCGTGAGCGCCAGGTGCTGGTGATCCAACGTGCGGTTGTGGGCCTGTTGGAGTTGGTTCAGCAATTCGGTGGTGCTGGTCGTCGCGCCAACGGTGGCGCGCACCGGGACGGTGTTGATCAACAGCCCCACAAGCGATTCCGCGCCGGGCAGATCGGTTGGGCGTCCGGAGACCGCGGCGCCGAAGACGATGTCGTGCTGGCCGGTCAGCCACATCAGCAGTTGCGCCCAGCCGGCCTGCAACACCGTATTGATGGTGGTGTGATGCGAGCGCGCCAGTTCGGTCAGCGCGTGAGTTATCCCCTTGGAGAACCGGTATGAGGCCTCGCCTCGGCGGCCGGGTCCCGCTCGGTTCGCGGAGCCGACGAGGGTAGGTGTGTCAAATCCGGCGAGTACCTCGCGCCATGCGGCGTGGGCGGCCTCGAGGTCCCGATCGGCCAGCCAGGCGACGAACCTGCGGTACGAGGTGGACGCCGGGAGCCGGTGCCCGTAGTACGCGGCGAACATCTCCTGCAGCAGGATCGACGTCGACCAACCGTCGAGGACGATGTGGTGATTGGTGACCACGATCCGATGTTGGTTCGGTGCCGTGCGGATCAGTGCCACCCGGAAAGCCGGCGGATCCGAAAGATCGCAGACGGCGACGCGTTCGGCCGCGCACAGTTGCCGGATTCGTGTGTCGGCGTCGTCGACGTGGTCCAGTTCGATGTAGTGCCATGCCGGCTGGGGATCGACCGGAATGAGTTGAACCGGTTCGTCTTGGGTGCAGAAGCGGGCCGCCAGGTTGGGGTGGCGGTCGACCACCGTTTGCACCGCCGCGCGCATGCGGTCGGGGTCCAGCGGACCGGTCACGCTGAAATCCAGCTGCACGGAATACAGTTCGGCCAGGCCGTCGAAACCCTGTGTGGTGCTGGCATGGAACAGCAGGCCCTGCTGCAGCGGGGTGAGCGGCAGGATGTCGGCGATCGAGTACTGCTGTTGCAGGGTGTCGATCTGCTGTTGGGTGAGCCGCGCGGGGGCGATGTCGGAGGGGGTCAGCCCGCCGCCGCCGCGCGCAACGTGGGCGCAGATGCCGGCCAGGGCTTCGAACCACAGCCGGTTGAGTCGGCGGACGCCGGCGTGGTCCAGTGCCGAGGGCGCCCAGGTCCAGGTGGCGCTCAGTGCAGGGCCGGAGTCGGTTTCGACGGTGACTGCGCTGACCTCCACGGTGTGCATCAACGGCATGCTCACCGCAGACGCGACCGCGGTGAACGTTGAGCCTTCCGCACTGATCAGCCACAGATCCTTCGATGCGTCGGGGTCGGCGCCGTGGGCGCCAAGGCGTCCGAGGTAGTTGAATCCGATCGTGGGTTCGGGCCCGGTAAGCGTGGTGTTGAGGTAGCGCAGCAGTCCATAGGTGAGGGGATCGGGAAGCGCTCGGAGTTGCTCCTTGGCGCGCTTGATGATTGGGCCAAGGCGTGCGTCGCCGGCAGCCACCAGCGGCCAGGGCAGGGCGCCGGCCCTCAGCGCGACGGGGTATTTGGTGGTGAACCAGCCCACGGTGCGGGACAGGTCGACGTCGGCGGCCAGTTCTTCGTCGCGGCCATGGCCTTCGACGTCCAGAGCGATCGCCGCGTCGCCGGTGCCCAGGAATTCGGCGCAGGCCAACGCGAACGCGATCAGCAGGATGTCCTGGATTCCCGCGTGGAATGCGGCGGGTGCGTCGCTCATCAGCAGGCGGGCGGTCTCACCGTCCAGCGAGGCGGTCAGGTGCCCGGCGGTGGCGTAGGTGTCCGGCGCGTCCGGTAGCGCCGGCGGCGTCGCCAATACCCGTTGCCAGGTCTCGTTGTGCGCCAACACCTCTGGGCTGCCGGCATGTTGGGCGAGGAGTGCGGCCCAGCGCTGGAATGACGTCCCCACCGGTGCGAGGGCCACGGGCTGGCCGCTGTGGTGTTGGGCCCACGCGATGTTGAGGTCTTCGAGCAGGATCCGCCATGACACCGCGTCGACGGCCAGATGGTGGATGATCATCGCCAACTGACCGGTGGCGCTCGCCCACACGGCGCTGAGCACGGCCCCGGCGCCAGGATCGAGCCGTGAGCGGGCGGCGATGATCGCCTCGTCGGTGAGTGCGTCGACGGTGTGCAGGAGCGCCTCGGCATGCACCGATCCCGGTCCGGGCACAGTCAGTTTCCAGCCCTCGGGACCGTCGTCGGTGCGTAGCCGCAGCATGGCGTGCCGGTCCAGCAGGGCCTGCAGCACGACCGTGACGTCGCCCAGGCTCACCCCCGAGGGTGCCTGCAACACCATGGTCTGGTTGAACTCGTCGACGGGGCCGTCCACGCTGCGCAGCCAGCGGATGATCGGGGTCGCCCCCACCTCACCGATGCCCTCGTCGAGGGTGCCGGTGTCGGCCATTTTGACCACCCGGGCCAGCCCGGCCACCGTCTGCTCGACGAAGATGTCGCGGGGCCGGCAGCTCAAGCCTGCCGCGCGGGCCCGCGACACCACCTGCATCGACATGATGCTGTCGCCGCCCAGGTCGAAGAACGACTCGTCGACCCCGACCCGGTCCAACCCGAGTACCTGGGCGTAGATCGCCGCCAGGATTTCTTCGGTCGGGGTCTGTGGAGCGCGGAAGGGCGTGTCGGCAAAGACCGGCGCCGGCAGCGCCTTTCGGTCGATCTTGCCCGACGATGTCATCGGGAACTCGTCGAGCACCATGATCTGCGTCGGCAACATGTAGTCCGGTAACCGGGCGCTCAACCGGCGACGTACCGCGCCGATCCGCGTGTTGTTGCGGGGGTCGTTCGCCGTGTCCTGCCCGCCATCCGGTCCCGGCAAGTACGCGCCGCTGACCGTCGGAACACGTTCCTCAGCAGCATCGGTGAAAATCGCATCGAGCGTGCCCGGCTGAGCACCCCAGGTGACCGCGACGCGAAAGCCGAGGGCCTCGCCGAGGCGGTGCAATTCTTCGGGTGTCACGGTGCCGGTTGACTCCGCGCCGGAGGCCTGGGCGAGCGCGTCGGCCACGGATAGCCCTGCGGCCAGGCCCTGTTCGATTCGGACGTCGGTGACCAATCCGGCGCGCGGGATGCCGGATATCCGGATGTCGGCGGGACGGGGGGAGGTCAGTCGATCGTGCAGTGCGTCCAGGCCGGCGCAATCGGCCCACGCCCAGGTGGGGGCGGCGGCCAGGGAATGCACCGATGTCGGCGCCTTATGCACGACGACGTCGTAGCGGTACCGGGTGAGTTCGTTGTCGGCGGCTCCGCGCTTGACTTGGATGTCGAGTGCTGACACCGCCGGATGGTCGGCCGCCCAAGCGGTGAAAAACTCTGGGGCGAGCAGGAGTTCGGCCTCGCCGATCAGGGCGCGCTGGATACGGTGACGAAGTTCGGCGGTGTCGGCGTTGCCGCTGCGGGCGAGCGCGACCGATGTCTGGAAGGCACCCTGCAAGCTGTGGTTGCGGACATCGCCGATGAACAGGGATCCGCCCGGGCACAGGAGCTCCATGACGCTGTCGATGAGGTCGCCCAGATAGCCCGCGTTGGGGAAGTACTGAACGACCGAGTTGAGGATGACGGTGTCGAAGAAGCCCAGGGGCAGGCCCTCGGTCACGTGGGCGGGCCGAGTCAGCAGCTGGACGCGATCCCTCCATGGCAGCTCCAGTCGTTCCATCGAGCGGGCCAGGTAATCGGTTGCAGCCGCGGACATGTCGGTCGCGACATACCGCTCGCAGCGCGGGGCGATGTGTGAGAGAACCAGGCCCAGGCCCACGCCGATCTCCAGCACCCGCCGTGGTCGCAGGGCCATGATCCGATCCACCGTGGCTGACTGCCATTCCTCCATCTCCGCGAGCGGGATCGGCTCGCCGGTGTAGCTGCTGTTCCATCCCCGGAAGTCGGTGCCGAGCCCGGAGGTGCCGGCCTCAGCGGCGTAGAGGTCGTCGTAGACGTGCTGCCACTGCGCGACGATTTCGTCGTCATCGTCGTCGGTGGTGGCGGCGTGTTCGAGGGTCACGTAGGCGACGAGGTTGGCGCCGGTGCCGTGGTTGTGCACCGCGGCGGCGGCCATGGTGACGTGCGGGCAAGCCAGCAGGCTGTTCTCGATCTCCCCCAGCTCGATGCGTTGTCCGCGGAGCTTGACCTGGGTGTCGGCGCGTCCCAGGTAGTCCAGTGTCCCGGCCGCAGTCCAACGGACCAGATCACCCGTGCGGTAGAGGCGTGAGCCGGGATCCCCAAAGGGGTTGGCGATGAACCGTTCTGCGGTCAACGCCACTCGGCCGACATAGCCGTGAGCGACGGCACGTCCGCCCAGGTACAGTTCGCCCACGACGCCGATGGGCGCGGGGTTGAGCCGGGTGTCCAGCACGAGTGCGCACACGCCCGGGATGGGGTTGCCGATTCCCACCCGTTGGCCCGGCGACAAGGGTGTGCCGCAGGTGGCCCAGACGGTGGCCTCGGTGGGGCCGTAGGCGTTGAACATTCGCCTTCCCGGCGCCCACGCCGCCGCCAACTCGCTTGGGCAGGCTTCCCCCGTGGTGATGAGCGTATCGACCGCGTCGAGCCGTGCGGGGTCCAGCGAGGACAGCACCGACGGGGTCAAGACCGCAGCGTTGACGCGATGGTCGTGCAGCAACGCTGTCAACGCCTCGCCCGCAGCGGCTTCCGGTGGTGCCACCACCAGCGCTGCCCTCGACCCAACCGCCAGCAGCAATTCACCGATCGATACGTCGAACGTCGGCGCGGCCAGCATCAGCAGTCGCGAGCCCGAGTTCAGTCCGAAGCGCTCGGCCAGGGCTGCGATTTCCAGCAGGCCGCCGTGGCTGACCGCGACTCCCTTTGGGGCGCCGGTAGATCCAGACGTGAAGATGGTGTGGGCGGTGCTGTCGACCGTCAGTGGTGCCAGGCGGTCGGCGTCGGTGATGGGGTCCGCGCTTCGTCCGGGGAGGTCCAACTCGCCGACGCGCAGGACGCGGCGGTCGCCGGCCCCGGCAACGGCGTCGGCATCGCGGGTCAACACACATATCGCGTCGACGGTGTCCAGGACGGTGGCGATTCGCTCGACGGGGTGCGTCGGGTCGACGGGCACATAGGTCCCGCCGGCTTTGACGACGGCCCACCAGGTGACCACCAGTTCCAAACACCGATCGATCGCGACGGCCACCGCGCGCTCCGCGCCGGCGCCCGCCTCTATCAGTACCCGCGCCAAGCGTGTCGACGCCTCGTCAAGCTCGCGATATGACATCGAGCGGGCGCCGTCGACCACCGCCACCGCGTGCGGGTCGATCGTCACCGCCGCGGCCATGAGCTGCGGCGCCACCCCCACCGATGCCTCCACCCCGGTACCGGCCCAGGTCGACTGCACCAATTCGCGCTCGCCGCAATCCATCAACGAGATGGCACCCACCACCACCGCGGGGTCCGCGACCGCCGCGTCTAGTACCCGCCCGAACCGTTCGACCAGGCGCTCGACGGTGGAGCGTTCGAACAGATCCGTCGCATATGTCACCGATCCGGCGGCCCGCGGCGCCCCCGGTTCGTCGCTGGGCACCTCCACCAGTTCGAAGTCGAGATCGAAGCGGGCCGAGGAGGTGGGCACCGCCCACTGTTCGACGCCGAGGCCGTCGATCGCGAATGCGTCCGGGCGCACGTTGTTTTGCAGCACCATCAGCACCTGGAACAAGGGGTGGTGCGCGGCGGAGCGTGCGGGATTCAGCTGTTCCACCAACCGCTCGAACGGCACGTCCTGATTGCTGTACGCGTCCAGGGCTTTATTACGCACTCGCGCGAGGACATCGGTGAACCGGGATGCCGGATTCACTTCCACCCGCAACACCCAAGTGTTGACGAAGAATCCGACCAGGTCGCTGAGCGCCCGATCCGATCGCCCCGCGATCGGCGTGCCCAGCACCACGTCGTCACCCGCCCCGGCCCGGTGTAGCACCACCGCCATGGCCGCCTGCAACACCATCGACGCCGTCGCATTGTGCGTCGCTGCCAGCTGCTTGACCCCGGCCCAGACTTCCGGTTCGATCAGCATCTCCACTTCGTCGCCGCGGTAGCTGGGCTCGCGTGGCCGGACGTGATCGGTGGGCAGTGACACAATCTCCGGCAGGCCGGCCAATTCGGTTTGCCAGTAACGCAATTGGTGAGCGGCCACACTTTCCGGGTCGGACTCGTCTCCCAGCAGCTCCTGATGCCACAGCGTGTAGTCCACGTATTGCACCGGCAGTTCCGCCCAGCTCGGTACGTGCCCCGCAGACCGACTCGCATAGGCGACACCGATGTCCCTGAACATGGGGGCGAGTGACCAACCGTCAAAGGCGATGTGGTGCAGCACAATCGCCAGCACGTGCTCAGCGGTTCCCGTCGAGTAGATTTGCGCGCGAATCGGGATCTCCGTCGCCAGGTCGAACCGGTGACTTGCGAGTGCGATCAACTCGCGGGCAACTTCCTGTTGATCGGTCAGCGACACCACGGTTGCGTCGCCGCGCCGCCACATTGCCGGCTGGGCCGCCAAGACCTGTTGGTGCGGGACACCGTCGACGTCAGGGAAGACCGTGCGCAGCGATTCGTGGCGGGCGATCAGATCGTCGATGGCCGCCGTGAGTGCGTCGACGTTCAGCTCTCCGGTGATCCGGAAGGCGGTCGGCATGTTGTACGTCGCCACCCCGCCCTCGAACTGGTTGACGAACCACAGGCGGTTCTGCGCGAACGACAGCGGGATTCTCGCGGGGCGCTCTCTGCGCACCAAGGGCTTCCGGCGGCTCCCTCCGACGAGGCGTGGCGCCAGCGCGGCAACGGTGGGCGCGTCGAACAGCGTGCGCACCGAGACGTCGGAGTCCAAATCGGCGTTGATGGCCGCGATCAGGCGCATGGCCGACAGCGAATCGCCGCCGAGGTCGAAGAAGGAGTCGTCGATGCCGACGCGGGTCAGGCCGAGGGTTTGGGTGTAGATGGTGGCCAGGAGTTCTTCGATGGGGGTGTTGGGGGGGCGGTAGTGGGTGGTGTGGGTGTAGTCGGGTGGGGGCAGGGCGCGGGTGTCGAGTTTGCCGTTGAGGGTGGTGGGCAGGGTGTCGAGGGTGATGATGGCGGCGGGGACCATGAAGCCGGGGAGTCGGTCGGCCAGGGCGGTGCGCAGTTGGGCGGGATCGGCGGTGCCGGGGTGGGTTTCGGTGATGTAGGCGGTGAGGCGTTTGTCGCCGGGGCGGTCTTCGCGCACGATGACCGCGGCGTGTTCGACGCCGTCCAGGTGGGTTAGGGCGGTGTGGATTTCGCCGAGTTCGATGCGGTAGCCGCGGATTTTGACCTGCTGGTCGGCGCGGCCGAGGTAGTCCAGTTGTCCGTCGGGGCGCCAGCGCACCAGGTCTCCGCTGCGATACATCCGCGCGCCGGGGGGCCCGAAGGGGCAGGCCAGGAACCGGGCCGCGGTCAACCCCGCCCGGTGCAGGTAGCCCAGCCCGACGCCGCGCCCGGCCACGTAGAGTTCGCCGACGACTCCGGGCGGCACCGGGCGGCACCAGGGGTCCAGGACGAACAGGGCCGCCCCGGGCACCGGCGCCCCGATCGGCACGGTCCCCGACTCGGGGGTCAGCGGGGCGCTGATGGTGGCATACACGGTGGTTTCGGTGGGGCCGTAGCCGTTGACCATGACCCGCCCGGGGGCCCAGCGGTGCACCATCTCGGGTGGGCAGGCCTCCCCGGCGGCCATCACCGCCACCCCCGCCAAACCCTCTGCTGAGAGCGCGGCCAGCGCGGAGGGGGTTTGACTCAACACGGTGACCTGTTCGGTGATCAGCAGGGTGTGCAGGTCGTCGGGGCAGCGGGTGACCTCCTCGCCCACCACCACCAGCCGGCCCCCATGCAGTAGCGCCCCCCAGATCTCCCACACCGAGAAGTCGAAGGCATAGGAGTGGCACTGCGCCCACACCTGCTCGGGTCCCAACCCGATGCCCACCTGCAACTGGTCGAACAGCCGGGTGACGTTGTGGTGGGTGACCGCAACCCCTTTCGGGGTCCCGGTGGTGCCCGAGGTGTAAATCAGGTGCGCCACCTCATCAGGGGCGGGCAACGGCAAACCCGTACTGGGCTGGGCGTCAATGCGCGGGTCCTCGACGTCGAGGACCACGACACCATGGCGTTGCAGCCGCTCGGCCAGCCCGGCGGTGCTCAGCGCGGCCACCGGGTCGGCGTCGGCCAGCACGAACCCGATCCGCTCATCGGGCAGCGCGGGATCGATCGGCAGATAGGCCGCCCCGGTCTTGAGCACTCCCACGATCGCCACAACGGCCGCACCCGACCGCGGGAGAACCAGTCCCACGCATTGTCCTGGGCCGGCACCGTAACCCATCAGCAGATGCGCCAGCCGGTTTGAGGCCTCATCGACTTCGCGATACGTCCAGGACCGTCCCCCGCAGCACACCGCCACCGCCCCCGGCGCACGCCGCACCTGCCCGGCGAACACCTCCGGAATCGACACCGCCGCCACCGACTCGGACAACACCGTCCGATGACCCCACTGCCCCAAACGGGTCAGCTCACCCTCATCGAGCACACCGATCGACGACAACCGCGCACCCGGATCAGCAGCCATCGCCACCAACACCCGCCCCAACCGAATGATCAGGGCGCGAACGATTTCCGTGTCGAATACGTCGGTGTCGTACTCGACGCGAAGACCCAGTTCGGACCCGGGCGTCGCCTGCACGGTCAATGGGTAGTGATTGGATTCGCTGCTGGTGAACTCGGTTATGGTCAGCCCGTCGGTGCCACTCAGCTCGGCGGTGTCGACGGGGTAGTTCTCGTAGACGAACAGGGTGTCGAACAGTTGGTCGTGGCCGGTGGCGCGGTGAATCTCGTTGAGGGACAGGTGTTCATGGTCGAGGGTGCGGTTGTGGGCGTCGTGCAGTTGGTTGAGCAGGTCGGCGGTCGTGGTCGTCGTGATGATGTGCGCCCGCACCGGCACGGTGTTGATCAGCAGGCCGACCATCGCTTCCGCGCCGGCTAGCTCGGTGGGCCGCCCCGACACGGCGGTGCCGAAAACCACGTCGCGCTGTCCGGTCAGCCCCATCAGCAGCTGTGCCCACGCCGCCTGCAGTACGGTGTTGATCGTGGTGTGATTCGAGCGCGCCAGCTCACCGACAGCCTGAGTGATCTCGGCGGATAACCGATCCGAGGCGACGGCGCGGGGCCCCAATGCCAACCGGCCCGGCGGAGCGACGAGGGTCGGGGTGTCAAAGCCTGCGAGTGCCTGGCCCCAGGCGGTGCGGGCGGCGTCGAGGTCGCGTTCGGTGAGCCAGGTGACGAACCGGCGGTAGGGTGTGGCCGCGGGCAGCTGCTGGCCCTGGTAGGCGGCGAAGATCTCGTGGAGCAGGATGGGCAGGGACCAACCGTCGAGCAGGATGTGGTGGTTGGTCAGCACGATGCGGTGCCGCTCGTGGGCGGTTCGGATCAAGGCCACCCGGAAGACCGGCCCGCCATCGAGGTTGCAAACTGCCGCGCGCTCGGCCGTGCACAGACGCGCTATGTGGTCTTCCGTATCCCTCTCGAATTCGAGGTATTGCCAAGGCACTTGGGCAGCGGCGGGGATGATTTGTACGGGTTGGTCGAATTGTCGGCAGAAGCGTGCCGCGAGGTGCGGGTGGCGGCTGACGACGGTGTGGACGGCATCGCGTAGCCGGTGCGGGTCCAGCGGCCCGGTCACCGAAATCTGCAGCTGGAGCGCGTAGACGTCGTCGGTGTCGTGCGTGCTGGCGTGGAACAGCAGCCCTTGTTGCATTGGGGTCAGCGGCAGGATGTCGGCGATGTTGTATTGCGTTTGGAGTTCGTTGATTTGGTGTTGGGCGAGTCGGGCGGGGGCGATGTCGGAGGGGGTCAGACCGCCGCCGCCGTGGCGGACGTGGGTGCAGATTCCGGTCAGGGCGTCGAACCATAACTGGCTGAGCCGAGCGATTTGGGTGTCATCGAGAACCGAGGTGGCCCAGGTCCACGTGGCATTGAGTTGAGGGCCGGTGTCGGTGTCGATGGTCGCGGCGTTGAGAGCGGCCGTGTGGGACAACGGCATTGGCGCCGTGCTGGCCGCGGCGATGTCCGACAAACCGTCCTCGCTGATCCGCCACAACTCCTCGATGGCCCCGGGCGCGGTCGCGCCGAGGCGTCCGAGGTAGTTGAATCCGATGGTGGGGTCGGGTGCGGGTGGGTCGGTGTTGGGGTTGAGGTAGCGCAGCAGGCCGTGGGTCAGGGGGTGGGGCAGGGCGTGAAGTTGTTCCTTGGCTGCCTTGATGATCGGGCCCAGTGCGGCGTCGCCGGCTGTGATGTGGTCCCAGTGCAGCCCGGCGACGTTGAGGGCGACGGGGTATTTGGTGGTGAACCAGCCCACGGTGCGTGAGAGGTCCACCGTGTCGGTGAGGTCGTCGTGGCGGCCGTGGCCTTCGACGTCGATCGTGATGGGTTGCTCGGGCTGGCCGAGGAATTGGGTCCAGGCCAGCGCGTAGGCGATGAACAGGATGTCGTGGATGCCGGTGTGGAAGGCGGCGGGGACGTCGGTGAGCAACGCCCGGGTGGTGTCGGTGTCCAGGGTGGCGCTTAGGTGTCCGGCGTTGGTGTAGGTGTCGCCGGGTTGCGGTGGGGGCAGCGCGGCCGTGGTCGCGGTGATCTGGCGCCAGGTGTCGGCTTGTGCGATGACGGCTGGGGTATGGGCGTGGTCGTCGAGCAGCGCGGCCCAGCGTTGAAACGAGGTGCCGGTGGGGGGTAGGGCGATCGGTTGGCCGCTTCGGTGTTGGGCCCAGGCGATGTTGAAGTCTTCCACCAGGATCCGCCACGACACCGCATCCACGACCAGGTGGTGAATGATCAACACCAGCTGACCGGTGGTGGTCACCCACAGCGCGCTGAGCATCGTTCCCGCGGCGGGATTGAGGCGGGATCTGGCTTGGGTCAGTGCTTCGTTGGTGAGGGTGTCGATGGTGTGCAGGCAGTCGATGGCGTCGACTGCGCCGGGTTCGGGGACGGTCAGTGACCGCGTGGTGGTGTCCGCGTGTGCCCGCAGCATGGGGTGGTGGTCGAGCAGTGCTTGCAGGATGGCGAGCACCTCGTCGTGGGTGGCTTGGGTCGGTGCCTGCAGCACCAGGGTTTGGTTGAATTCATCGATCGGGCCGTCGATGTCGAACAGCCAGTGCATGATCGGGGTGGGCGTGACCGGCCCGATCCCGTCGTCGAGGATCTGTTGGTGGCCGTCGGTGAGGCCGGGGATGCGGGCCAGCCGGGCCACGGTCTGCTCGACGAAGATGTCACGGGGACGGCAGGCCAACCCGGCGGCGCGGGCGCGGGCGACCACTTGCATCGACAGGATGCTGTCACCGCCCAGGTCGAAGAAGGAGTCATCGACGCCGACGCGGGTCAGGCCGAGGGTTTCGGCGTAGATGGTGGCCAGGATTTCCTCGATGGGGGTGGCCGGGGCGCGGTAGTGGGTGGTGTGGGTGTAGTCGGGTGGGGGCAGGGCGCGGGTGTCGAGTTTGCCGTTGACCGTGATCGGCAGGGTGTCCACCGCGACGATCGCGGCGGGCACCATGAAGCCGGGCAGCCGGTCGGCCAGCGCGGCGCGCAGCTGAGCCGTGTCGGCGGTGCCGGTGATATAACCGACTAGCCGCCGGTCACCGGGCCGGTCCTCACGGGTGATCACTGCAGCCTGTCCGACGCCGGGGAGTTCGCCCAGGGCCGAGCGGATCTCGCCGAGTTCGATGCGATACCCGCGAATCTTCACCTGTTCGTCGGCGCGGCCGTGGTAGTCCAGTTGCCCGTCGGGCCGCCAGCGCACCAGATCCCCGCTGCGATACATCCGGGTGCCGGGCGGGCCGAACGGGCAGGCCACGAACCGTGAGGCGCTCAACCCGGCCCGGCGCCAATACCCGAGGCCGACCCCGCGCCCGGCGACGTAGAGTTCCCCGACGACTCCGGGCGGGACCGGGTGCAGCCAGGGGTCCAGGACGAACAGCGCCGCGCCGGGCACCGGCGCCCCGATCGGCACCGCGGCCGAACCGGGCGCCAGCGGGGCGCTGATGGTGGCATACACGGTGGTTTCGGTGGGGCCGTAGCCGTTGACCATGATCCGCCCGGGCGCCCACCGCTGCACGATCTCGGGTGGGCAGGCCTCGCCGGCGGCCATCACCGCCACCTGATCCAAACCGGTCGGGGACAGGGCGGCCAGTGCGGAGGGGGTCTGACTCAAGACGGTGACCCGCTCGGCGAGCAAGAGCGCGCGCAGCTCGTCGGGGGAGCGGGTCACCTCCTCGCCCACCACCACCAAACGGCCCCCATGCAGTAACGCTCCCCAGATCTCCCACACCGAGAAGTCGAAGGCATAGGAGTGGCACTGCGCCCACACCTGCCCCGGCCCCAGCTCGATGCCCACCTCCAGCGCGTCGAACAACCGGGTCACGTTGCGGTGCGTGACCGCAACCCCTTTCGGGGTCCCGGTGGTGCCCGAGGTGTAAATAATGTGCGCGACATCGTCCGGCGCCGGGAACGCCAAACCCGTACTCGGCTGGGCGTCAATCCGCGGGTCGTCGACGTCGACGACGATCAGGCCGCGCCCGTCCAGCCGTGGCCGCAACGCGGCGGTGGTGAGCGCGGACACGGGCGTGGAGTCGGCCAGCAGAAAGTCGATCCGCTCGTCGGGCAACGCCGGGTCGATCGGCAGGTACGCCGCCCCGGTCTTGAGCACCGCCACGATCGCGATGACGGCCGCACCGGAACGCGGAAGAACCAGTCCCACGCATTCTCCTGGGCCGGCACCGTAACCAATCAGCAGGTGAGCCAGCCGGTTTGATGCCTCATCGACCTCGCGGTAGGTCCAGGACTGTTCCCCGAACCGCAGCGCCACCGCTTGCGGGGCCCGCAGCACTTGCTCGGCGAACAGCGCCGGGATCGACACCGCCGCCGCCGACTCGCTCAACAGCGGCCATCGGCCGATCTCTCCCAGACGGGTGCGCTCACCCGGGTCGAGCACATCGATCGACGACAACCGCGCCTGCGGATCAGCGGTCATCGCCACCAACACCCGCTCCAACCGCTCCACCACGCCGGCGACCGTGTCGGGATCGAACACGTCGGTGCGGAACTCCACCGCACCCGAAATCCCGCCCGGCTCAGCGTCCTCAGTGAAACGCTCCGCCAAATTGAACGTCAGATCCATCCGGGCGGTATGGGTGTCGATGGGCATCTGGGCGACCTGCAAATCCCCCAACACCAACCCCGGATCACCACCAGACCCCGGCAGGTTCTGCCACGCCAACATCACCTGCACCAGCGGATGGTGGGTCAACGACCGCGCCGGGTTGAGCCGCTCCACCAGCACCTCAAACGGCACGTCTTGGTGGTCATAGGCGGCGAGGCTGCGCCGCCGCACCTGGCCGAGCAACTCATTGACGGTCGGATCAGCCGCGACGTCGACGCGCAGCACCAGTGTGTTGACGAAGAAGCCCACCAGGCCGTCGAGCGCGGGGTCGCGACGTCCAGCGATCGGGAAGCCCACCGGCACATCCGAACTCCCGCTCAGCCGCGACAACAACACCGCCAACGCCGCCTGGACCACCATGAAACTCGTCGCGTTGCACTCACGGGCCAGCCCGCGCACCCGCTGCTGCAAGTCGGCCGCCCACTCCACGGCCACCGTCGCCCCGCGCTGATCGGCCACCGCCGGATAGGGTCGATCCGTCGGCAACTCCAACCGCTCCGGCGCCCCCGCCAGCGCATCCTCCCAATACGCCAACTG
The DNA here is from genome assembly GCF_041890355.1 of Mycobacterium hainanense. Classification (NCBI taxonomy): domain Bacteria; kingdom Bacillati; phylum Actinomycetota; class Actinomycetes; order Mycobacteriales; family Mycobacteriaceae; genus Mycobacterium; species Mycobacterium hainanense. The sequence continues at coordinate 446,681 of NZ_CP169059.1, forward strand.
CGCGGCGATGGGGCTGCCGCCATCGTCGAGATCACCGAACTGCGCCCGCTGCCACAACGTGTAATCCGCATACTGCACCGGTAATTCAGCCCAGCTGGGGGCCTGGCCGCCGCACCGGCTGGCGTACGCCGCATTCAGATCACTCACGAGGGGAGCGATGGACCAGCCGTCCGCGGCGATGTGGTGCACCACGCCGACGAGCACGTGGTCGTCGGCGTCGACGCGAAAGAGCCTGGCACGAAACGGGATCTCCGACCTTAGGTCGAACGTGTGCTGCGCCGTGGCCTCGATGGCCGCACGCAGCGCGTCCGATGTCCACCCGGTGGCGTCGGTGACGGTTACGACATCACCCCGCCCACTCGGCAGCACCCGCTGGAAGGGCACGCCGTCAACGTCGGGGAACACCGTGCGCAGCGTCTCGTGGCGGGCGATGACATCATGAACGGCCATCCGCATTGCGTCCGGATCCAGCTTGCCCCGCAGACGCAATGCCACCGCCAAGTTGTAAACCGCTGAGGGGCCGTGCAATTGGTCGAGAAACCAGAGCCGCCTCTGGGCGAACGACAACGGAATGACGTCGGGACGCTGGACGGACAGAAGCGGCTGAAGCCGTTTGCTGTCGCCGCCGACGTGGGCTGCCAGTTGGGCGACCGTTGGCGCGTCGAACAGAGTTTGCATCGACAAGTCTGTGGCCAGGTCGGTGCCGATCGCCGCGATCACGCGCATCGCCGAAACCGAATCACCGCCGAGATCGAAAAAGGAGTCGTCGACCCCGACGCGATCGAGGCCGAGCACGTGCGCGTAAATGCCGGCCAGGATGTCCTGGGTGGGGTCCTGGGGGGCGCGGTACCGCTCGCCGTTGGTGTATTCCGGCGCCGGAAGGGCGCGGGTGTCGAGTTTGCCGTTGACCGTCAGCGGCAGCGCGTGCAAGACGACGATGGCCGCCGGAACCATGTAGCCGGGCAGCCGCCGGGCCAGCGCCTCCCGTGCGACAACAGGATCGACTGTGCCCGTATTGGTTTCGGTGACATACCCCACGAGCCGCCGGTCGCCGGGCCGGTCCTCACGGGCGATCACCGCCGCCTGTCCGACGCCCGGGAGTTCACTCAGGGCCGCGCGGATTTCGCCGAGCTCGATGCGGTACCCGCGAATCTTCACCTGTTCGTCGGCGCGCCCGAGGTAGTCGAGCTGTCCGTCGGGCCGCCAGCGCACCAGATCCCCGGTGCGATACATGCGCGTTCCGGGTGGCCCAAAGGGACACGCCACAAACCGCGAAGCGGTCAGCCCGGCCCGACGCCAATACCCGATCCCCACACCGCGTCCCGCGATATACAGCTCACCGACCACCTTGGGCATCACGGGACATAGCAACTCGTCGAGGACGAAGAACGCGGCCCCTGTGATCGGTGATCCGATGGGTGGCGAGCCCGAGCCAGGCAGCAGGGGGGCGCTCTTGGAAGCCCACATCGTGGTCTCCGTGGGGCCGTAGACGTTGGTCATGACCCGGCCGGGTGCCCAGGTGTCGACCAGCGCCGGAGGGCAGGCTTCGGCACCGATGACCAACGCCGTGGATTCCAGTCCGTCAGGGGATAGGCCGCTTACCGCAGAAGGGGTCTGCGTCAGCACGCTGACTCGCTCTTTCGCCAGTAGGTCGTGAAAGTCGCCCGGTGATCGCGCCACCGACTCGGGCACCACCACCAACCGGCCGCCGAACAGTAGCGCGGCCCAGATCTCCCATACCGAGAAGTCGAACGCGTAGGAGTGGAACTGCGTCCACACCTGTTGCGGTCCCAGCGGAATCCCGATGTCGAGCGAGTCGAACAGCTGGGTGACGTTGTGATGGTTAACCGCGACGCCTTTCGGCTCTCCGGTAGTCCCGGAGGTGTAGACGATGTGGGCTATGTCGTCCGCCGCAGGGAAGGGTAGGGCGGTGTCGGGTTGAGTGTCGATGCGGGCGTCGGCGGTATCGATGACGGTCAGGCCACACCCGTCGAGTCGCGACCGCATGTCGGGGGTGGTCAGGACGGCAATCGGCGCGGCGTCGGCGAGCATGAACGCGATGCGGGCCCCCGGATGCATGGGGTCGATCGGCAGATATGCCGCCCCGGTCTTGAGCACCGCCAGGATCGCGGATATCGCCTCGGCGCATCGAGGGAATAGCAGTGCAACACTCACGCCCGGGCGCGCGCCGTGGTCGATCAATAAATGTGCCAACCGATTAGCGGCCTCGTCGAGCTCGCGGTAGGTCACCGAGCGGCCCTCAAAGGTCACGGCCACCGCTTCGGGGACTCGCGACACCTGGGTGGAGAACAGCGCCGGAATCGACACGGGCGCTGCGGGTTGGGTCAACACCGCGCGGTTGCTCCAGTCGTTCAGGTGCGCGTGCTCAGCCTCGTTGAGCAGATCGATGGACAACAATCTCCGCGTCGGATTGGTGGTCAAGATCATCCCCCTAGGTCAGTGGTCATGGCCACCAACGCGCGCTGGAATCGGTCGATCAATGATTCGATGGCGTCTGCATCGAAGGCGTGGCTGTCGTATTCGACGCGAAGGATCAATTCGCGGTCGGGGCGGGCTTGCATTGTCAGCGGGTAGTGACTGGATTCTGTGCCGGTCAGGTCGGTGATGGCCAGGCCGTTGGTGTGCGACAGCGCCGTAGCGTCGATCGGGTAGTTCTCGAACACGAACAGCGTGTCGAATAGCTGGTCGAGCCCGGTGATCCGGTGAATCTCCTTGAGCGCCAGATGTTGATGGTCCAGGGTGCGTTCGTACGCGGTGTGCAGTTGACCGAGCAGGTCGGCGACGGTGGTGGCCGGGGTGATGGTGGCTCGAACGGGCACGGTGTTGATCATCAGACCCACCATCGTTTCCGCGCCGACCACCTCGGTCGGCCGGCCCGAGACCGCCGCGCCGAATACGACGTCACGCCGGCCCGTCATCGACATCAACACCTGCGCCCAGGCGCCCTGCAGCACCGTGTTGACGGTGGTGTGGCAGCAGCGGGCCAGTTCGCTGACCGCCTGGGTGGTGCTTTCGGGCACGCGAGCCGACGCGAGGCCTCGGGCTCCCAGCGTCGGGCCGCCCGGCGGTGCGACCAGAGTCGGAGTGTGGAAGCCGGCGAGCACCTCGCGCCAGGCCCGTTCCGCGGCGTCGAGGTCGCGTTCGGCGAGCCAGTTGACGAACCGCCGATATGGGACTGTCGCGGGCAGTCGCTGGCCGTAGTAGCCGGCGAAGATCTCCTGCAGGAGCACGGGCAGCGACCAACCATCGAGGACGATGTGGTGGTTGGTCAACACCACCCGGTAACGTTCCGGCGCGGTGCGGATCAGGGCGACTCGGAAGGGCGGCGAACCCTTCAGGTCACACACCGCGGCACGTTCGGCGCCACATATGCGCTGCAACTGCTCGTCGGCATCGGTATCGAGTTCGACGTATTGCCAGGTTGTTTGGGGGTTGGCCGGGATGATCTGCACCGGCTCGTCGAATTGAGTGCAGAACCGGGCGGCCAGGTTGGGGTGGCGGCTGACGACCGTGTCCACGGCGCCGTGGAGACGATCCACGTCCAGCGGGCCGGTGACGGTGAAGTCGAGCTGCATCGAGTACAGGTCACCGTCGCTGTTCTGGGACGCCGCGTGGAACAGCAAACCCTGTTGGAGGGGAGTGAGCGGCAGTATGTCGGCGATCGGGAAATGGTTTTGTAATTGGTCGATTTGGTGCTGAGCGAGGCGCGCGGGCGCGATGTCCGAGGGGGTGAGACCTCCGCCGCCGCGCCGGACGTGGGCGCAGATGCCGGTGAGGGCGTCGAACCAGAGCTGGTTGAGCAGGGCGATCTGCGCCTCGTCGAGCACTGAAGGCGCCCAGGTCCATTCGGCCTGCAAGTGGGGCCCGGCACCCGTGTCGACGGCGCCCGTGTTGAGTTCGAGGGTGTGTGCGAGCGGCATCGGCACCGCGCTGGCGAACGTGGTGACCGCCAGACCGTCCTTGCTGATCCGCCAGAGATCGCCGGAGACGTCCGTCTCGTGCAGTCTTCCGAAGTAGTTGAACCCGATAGTCGGGTCGGGCCCAGCCAGTGCAACGTCGGTGGTGAGGTAACGCAGCAGTCCGTAGGTCAGCCCCTCGGGCAGGGCCCTGAGTTGTTCCTTGGCGCGCTTGACGAACGCCCCTATTGCGCTGTCGCCGGCTACCAGTTGCGGCCAGCGCGGCCCGCCGGCCGGCAGCGCGACCGGGTATTTGGTGGTGAACCAGCCCACGGTGCGCGAAAGGTCGACATCGGCGGCGAGGTCTTCGTAGCGGCCGTGGCCTTCGACGTCGATCGCGATCGACGCGCCTTCGCCGGCGCCCGAGAACTCGCCCCACGCCAGCGCGAATGCGATCAGCAGAATGTCTTGGACGCCGGCGTGAAACGCGGCGGGAACCTCGCCGAGCAGCACGCGGGTGGTGTCGGTGTCCAGGGATAGCGTCAGGTGGCCAGCACCGGCGTACGTGTCAGTCTCGGGCTCGGGTGGGGGCAGGGCCGGGTGAGCGCGCAGCGTGTGTTGCCATGCGCCGGCCCGGTCGATAACCGCGGGTCGGTCGGCATGCTCGGCCAGCAGTGCCGCCCAGCGCTGGAAGGACGTACCGCCGGCCGGCAGCGCGACCGGTTGACCGCTCAGGTGTTGAGCCCAGCCGATGTTGAGGTCTTCCAAGAGAATTCGCCAGGACACGGCGTCGACGGCCAGATGGTGGATGATCAGCACCAGCTGTGCGGTGGTGGTCACCCAGACCGCGCTGAGCACCGTCCCGACGGAGGGGTTGAGCCGTGACCGGGCGGTCGCCACCGCATCATCGGTCAACTCGTCGACGGTAAGTAGGCAGCTCTCCGCGTCAACCGCACCCGCCGCGGGTACGGTCAACGACCGCTTACCGGCGTCGCCGTCGACGACACGGAGCCGCAGTATCGGGTGGTGGTCGAGCAGGGCTTGCAGCAGCGTGACCACGTCGGGCCGGGAGGTGCGCTGGGGCGCTTCTATCACCATCGTCTGGTTGAACTGATCGACGGGCCCGTCGATGTGCCACAGCCAGTGCATGATTGGAGTGGGCAGCACCGCCCCGACGCCCGCGTCGACGCAGACGCCCGCGCTGTCGCTGATCTGGGCGACGCGGGCCAGCCGTGCCACCGTCTGTTCGACGAAGATGTCTCGCGGGCGGCACATGACACCGGCTGCGCGGGCCCGGGCGACCACCTGCATCGACGAGATGCTATCGCCGCCAAGGTCGAAGAAGGCGTCGTCCACTCCGACGCGATCAAGTCGTAGTACCTCGGCAAAGATGCTCGCCAAGATCTCCTCGATGGCGTCGGACGGCGCGCGATAGTTGTCGGTGGCGTGGTAGTCGGGCGCCGGCAGGGCGCGGGTGTCGAGTTTCCCGTTGATCGTCGTAGGCAGCGCATCGAGCACCACGACCCCCGCGGGCACCATGTAGCCGGGCAGCCGCTGGGCCAGCGCGGCACGCGCGTCGACGGGATCGGCGGTCCCAGTGATGTAGGCGACGAGCCGCTTGTCGCCCGGATGGTCTTCGCGGGCGACGACCGCGGCGCGCTCGACGCCGTCGAGTTGAGTTAGCGCGGCGCGGATTTCGCCGAGCTCGATGCGGTAGCCGCGGATCTTCACCTGCTCGTCGGCGCGTCCGAGGTAGTGCAGTTGGCCGTCGGCGCCCCACCGCACCAGATCCCCGGTGCGATACATGCGCGCCCCGTGGCCCCCGAACGGGCAGGCCACGAACCGTGACGCGGTCAGCCCCGAGCGGCGCAGATACCCGACACCCACGCCTCGTCCGGCGACATACAATTCTCCGACCACCCCGAAAGGCACTTGGCGCAATGACTCGTCGAGGACGAACAGCGCCGCCCCGGGTACCGGCATACCGATGGGCACCAGTCCGCACCCGGCCGTCAGCGGCGCGCTGATCGCGACGCACATCGTCGTCTCCGTCGGGCCGTAGGCGTTGATCATCACCCGCCCCGGCGCCCATTGATCGACCACATCGGCGGGGCACGCCTCACCGACCACCACCAGCGCCGCCGATTCCAAACCCTCCGGCGACAAAACGGCCGCAGCCGAGGGGGTTTGGGTGAGCACGTCGGCGTGTTCGGTGACTAACACGTCGTGGAAGTCGGTCGGTGACGTTGTGACGTCCTCGGGCACCACCACCACTCGCCCACCTCGCAAGAGTGGACCGAAGATCTCCCACACCGAAACGTCGAAGGCCAGCGAATGACACTGCGGCCATACGCCCGGGTGGGGCAGACCGCCATCCAGTGATCCCAGCAGTTGCGTCACGTTGTGGTGGTTGATGGCAACGCATTTCGGTAGGCCGGTGGTTCCGGAGGTATAGATCAGGTACGCGATGTCGTCGGGGCCGGGCGCGGGTAGCGCCGTGCTGGCGTGGTCGCCGGCCGCGCCGTCGCTGACATCGAGGACCGCCAGGCGATGCCCGGCCAGGCGTGGCCGCAGCCTCGCGGTGGTGATGGCGGCGATCGGCGCGGCGTCACCGAGCATGAATTCGATTCGGGCATCCGGAGCAGCCGGGTCGATCGGCAGGTAGGCCGCTCCCGTCTTGAGCACCGCCAGCATCGCCGTGATCGCCTCGGCGCAGCGGGAGAACAGCAACGCGATGCACTCGCCCGGTCCCGCGCCCCACTGGACTAGCCTGTGCGCCAGTCGGTTCGAGGCGGTGTCGAGGTCGCGGTAGCTGCAGGACCGGGTTCCGTCGGTGATCGCGATCGCGTCGGGGTGCCGCGCCACGTGGGTGGCAAACAAGGCCGTAATCGACACCGGTGGCGGGGCGGGCCGGTCCAGCACCGCCCTGTTGGACGCGTCATCAAGGCCGGCGTGCTCGTCGGCGCCCAGCAGATCGATGGACGACAGCCGGGCCTGGGGGTCCGCGGTCATCGCGCGCAGTAACCGCCCGAACCGCTCGACAAGTGTGGTGATGGTGTCGGGCGCGAACACATCGGTGCGGAATTCGACCGTCCCGCGGATGCCCGCCGGCGCGCCGTCGTCGGCCCAGTGCTCGGACAGCGAGAAGGTCAAATCCATGCGGGCGGTGTGGGTGTCGAGCGGCAACTGGCTGATGTGCAGGTCACCCAACTCCAGTCCGGCGATGGGGTCGCTCGTGTGGCCGGGCAGGTTCTGCCACGCCAACGCCACTTGGGCCAGCGGGTGATGGCTCAGGGAGCGGGTGGGGTTGAGCCGCTCGACCAGCACCTCGAACGGCACGTCCTGATGCTCGAAGGCCAGCAGGCTGCGCCGGCGAACTTGATCCAGCAACTCGGCAACGGTCGGGTCTCCGGCCACATCCACCCGCAGCACCAAGGTGTTGACGAAGAAGCCCACCAGGTCGTCGAGTGCGGGATCACCTCGCCCGGCGATCGGGAACGCCACGGCCACATCGGTTGTCGCGCTCAGACGCGCCAACAGAACCGCCAGGGCGGCCTGGACCACCATGAAGCTCGTCGCGTTGTACCCGCGGGCCACCTCGCGGATGCGCTGCTGCAATTCGGCCGGCCAGTCCACGGTGACGCTGTCGCCGCACTGGTCGGCCACCGATGGATAGGGTCGATCCGTCGGCAACTCCAAGCGGTCGGGCAGGCCGGCCAGGGCGTTTTCCCAGTAGTCGAGCTGGGCGGCGATTCGGCTGTTGGATTCGTCGAGATCACCGACCTGCGCCCGTTGCCATAACGTGTAGTCCGCGTATTGCACGGGCAGCGGGGGCCAGTCCGGAGCGGCCCCCTGCCGACGCGCGCGGTAGGCCTCGCCGAGGTCGCGGATCAACGGCGCCAGCGACCAGCCATCAAAGGCGATGTGGTGCACGACACCGACCAACACGTGCGCGGCGGCGCCGACGCGGAACAGCTTTACCCGCAACGGTATTTCGGACTCCAGCGCGAAGGGATGACGGGCCGTTTCATCGATGGCCTCATCGAGCCTGGCCGGCGCCCATCCGGTTGCGTCGATGACATCCCAGCCGAAATTCGCGCGGGTGGAAGGCACAATGAGTTGGTGGGGTAGCCCGTCGGGCGCGGGGAATATCGTGCGCAGGCTTTCATGCCGGGCGACCACATCGGCGAGCGATGCAGCCAGCACGCCGGCATCGAGGTCACCGCGCAGCCTCAGTGCCACCGCCAGGTGGTAAACCCCCGAGGGGACTTGTAACTGGTCGAGAACCCAGAGCCGGTTCTGGGTGAACGAGAGCGGAACCACCGCGGGCCGTTGGCCCGCGGTCAACGGCTCACGTCGGCGCACCTGGCCGTCGAGAAGGGGTGCCAATCGCGCGATCGTGGGCGCGTCGAACAACGCGTGTACGGCCAGATCCGTGTCGAGGCTGGTGTTGATGGCGGCGATCAACCGCATCGCCGACAGCGAATCCCCGCCCAAATCGAAGAATGAATCGTCAACACCCACCCGTTCGGCACCCAGAACGTGGGCATAGGCGCCGGCCAGGATCTCCTCGACGGGGGTGGCCGGGGCCCGGTATCGGCTGCGGTCCTGGTACTCCGGGGCGGGCAGGGCCCGGGTGTCGAGCTTGCCGTTGACCGTCAGTGGCAGCGCCTGTAACACCACGACCGCTACCGGCACCATGTGACCGGGAAGCCGCTCGGCGAGTGCGGCCCGCGCGGTAGCGGGATGGACTGTCCCGGCGACAGTTTCGACGACATAGCCGACAAGCCGTCTGTCGCCGGGGCGGTCTTCGCGGACGACGACGGCGGCCTGTTCGACACCGTCGAGGGCCCCCAGGGCGGCCTGGATCTCGGTGAGCTCGATGCGATAGCCGCGGATCTTGACCTGCTCGTCGGCCCGGCCGAGATAGTCCAGTTGTCCGTCGGGCCGCCAGCGCACCAGGTCGCCGGTCCGATACATCCGCGTGCCGGGGGTGCCGAACGGGCTGGCGACGAATCGCGCCGCGGTCAGGCCCGCCCGGCCGAGATAGCCGACGCCGACGCCGCGGCCGGCGACGTACAGTTCGCCGACCACCCCGGGTGGAACCGGGCGCAGCCAATCGTCCAGGACGAACAGTGCCGCGGTGGACACCGGCGCTCCGATCGGTACCGTTCCCGAACCCGCGGTCAACGGGGCGCTCAACGTGGCGTACACCGTTGTTTCGGTAGGCCCGTAGGCGTTGATCACCACGCGCCCGGGTGACCACCGGTCCACCAGTTCGGCCGGGCATGCCTCACCACCGAGCAGCAGCGCGACCGAGTCCAGGCCGTGCTGGGTAAGCGCCGCGGCCGCCGACGGCGTCTGGGTGAGCACGGTGACCTGTTGGGCGACGAGCAGGGCGTGGAAGTCTTTCGGTGAGGCCGTCACCCGCTCGGGCACCACCACCAGTCGCCCACCGCCGAGCAAGGCGGCCCAGATCTCCCAGACGGAGAAGTCGAACGCGTAGGAGTGACACTGCGTCCACACCTGATGTGCGGGCAGGTGGGGTGACGCCGACTCGACCAGGTGCGCCACGTTGCGGTGGCTTATAGCAACACCTTTCGGCACGCCCGTCGTTCCCGAGGTGTAGATCAGGTAGGCGATATCGTCGGCTGCCGGGGCCGGAAGCGCTGATCGCGGCTGGGCGATCACGCGGTCGTCGGTGATATCGACAACCGCCAGCGGGCGCCCGGCCAGCCGCGGGCGCAGCGCGGTGGTGGTGACGGCTACGGCCGGCGCGGCGTCACTCAACATGAATCCGATCCGGTCGTCGGGCAGCGACGGATCGATCGCCAGGTATGCCGCCCCCGCCTTGAGCACCGCAAGCATGGCGATGACGGCCTCCGCGGAGCGCTCCAGCACCAGCGCCACGCACTGCCCGGTTCCGGCTCCACAGCCGGATATCAAGTGCGCCAGTTGATTCGAGGCCTCGTCGACCTCCCGGTAAGTCAACGACCGGTCCTGGTCGCTGATGGCCACGGTGTGCGGAGAGCGGGTGACATGACCGGCGAACAGTTCCGGGATCGACACCGGTGCGGGTGCGAGCGCGGTGAGCATCGCGCGATTGCCCATGTGGTCGAGGCGGCTACGCTCGTCAGCGCCAAGCATGTCCGTAGCAGACAATGGGAGCCGCGGATCGGTGATCATCGTCGACATGACGCGCCGCAGCCGATTGATCAGTGTGCTAATGGTTTCCGCGTCGAATACGTCGGTGTCGTACTCGATGCGGAATCCGAGTTCGGCTCCGGGGGTGGCCTGCACGGTCAGTGGGTAGTGGTTGGATTCGCGACCGGTGAACTCGACGACGGTCAACCCGTCGACGTTGAGGAGCGCGGCGGTGTCGACGGGGTAGTTCTCGTAGACGAACAGGGTGTCGAACAGTTGGTCGTGGCCGGTGGCGCGGTGAATCTCGTTGAGGGACAGGTGTTCATGGTCGAGGGTGTGGTTGTGGGCGTCGTGCAGTTGGTTGAGCAGGTCGGCGATCGTGGTCTTTGTGGTGATGTGCGCGCGCACCGGCACGGTGTTGATCAGCAGACCGACCATGGAGTCGGCACCCGGTATCTCGACGGGCCGCCCCGACACGGCGGTGCCGAAGACCACGTCGCGCTGGCCGGTCAAGCCCATCAGCAGCTGCGCCCACGCCGCCTGCAGCACGGTGTTGATCGTGGTGTGATTCGAGCGCGCCATTTCGTTCAGCGCCAGCGTGTCTGGCTCGGAGATCACGAAAGAACTGGTGCCCTTGGGACCGGACCTGAGTCTGGCCGGCGGACCGACCAGGGTGGGGGTCTCCAAACCCGCGAGCGTCTCTTGCCAGGCGGTGCGGGCGGCGTCGAGGTCGCGTTCGGTGAGCCAGGTGACGAACCGGCGGTAGGGTGTGGCCGCGGGCAGCTGCTGGCCCTGGTAGGCGGCGAAGATCTCGTGGAGCAGGATGGGCAGGGACCAACCGTCGAGCACGATGTGGTGAAACGTCAGCACGATGCGGTGCCGCTCGTGGGCGGTTTGGATCAACGTCACCCGGAAGACCGGCCCGTCATCGAGATTGCAGGCCGCAGCCCGTTCATCGGCGCAGATCTCGTGGATCCGACCTACGTCGTCGAGGGCCTCGTATCGCCACGCCGCCGAGGGCTCGGCGGGGATGATTTGTACGGGTTGGTCGAATTGTCGGCAGAACCGAGCGGCCAGGTGGGGGTGGCGCGCGATGACCCCTTGGACGGCATCGCGCAGCCGGTGTGGGTCCAACGGCCCGGCGACGGTGATGTCGAGTTGCATCGCATACAGGTCAGCGATGTCCCGACCGGTGCCGGCGTGGAAGAGCAATCCTTCCTGGAGTGCGGTCAGCGGAAGAATGTCGGCGGTGTCGTAGTGCTGTTGGAGGTGGTCGATTTGGTGTTGGGTGAGCTGGGCGGGGGTGATGTCGGAGGGGGTCAGGCCGCCGCCGTCGTGGCGGACGTGGGTGCAGATTCCGGTCAGGGCGTCGAACCATAATTGGCTCAGGCGGGTGATTTGGGTGTCATCGAGAACCGAGGTGGCCCAGGTCCAGGTGGCGTTGAGTTGAGGGCCGGTGTCGGTGTCGATGGTCGCGGCGTTGAGAGCGGCCGTGTGGGACAACGGTATTGGCAGCGCGGCGGCATCGCCGGCGATTGCCAGGCTGTCCGCGCTGATCCGCCACAGGTCGCCAGGAATGTCTTGGCCGCCAAGGCGTCCCAAGTAGTTAAATCCGATGGTGGGTTGGTTCCCTGTGAGCTCGGGGTTGAGGTAGCGCAGGAGGCCGTGGGTCAGGGGGTGGGGCAGGGCGCGGAGTTGTTCTTTGGCTGCTTTGATGATTGGGCCCAGTGTGGGGTGGCCGGTGGTGAGGTGGTGCCAGTGCAGCCCGGCGACATTGAGGGCGATGGGGTATTTGGTGGTGAACCAGCCCACGGTGCGTGAGAGGTCGAGGTCGGGGGTCAGGTCGTCGTGGCGGCCGTGGCCTTCGACGTCGATCGTGATGGGTTGCTCGGGCTGGCCGAGGAATTGGGTCCAGGCCAGCGCGTAGGCGATGAACAGGATGTCGTGGATGCCGGTGTGGAAGGCGGCGGGGACGTCGGTGAGCAACGCCCGGGTGGTGTCGGTGTCCAGGGTGGCGCTTAGGTGTCCGGCGTTGGTGTAGGTGTCGCCGGGTTGCGGTGGGGGCAGCGCGGCCGTGGTCGCGGTGATCTGGCGCCAGGTGTCGGCTTGTGCGATGACGGCTGGGGTATGGGCGTGGTCGTCGAGCAGGGCAGCCCAGCGTTGAAACGAGGTGCCGGTGGGGGGTAGGGCGATCGGTTGGCCGCTTCGGTGTTGGGCCCAGGCGATGTTGAAGTCTTCCACCAGGATCCGCCACGACACCGCATCCACGACCAGGTGGTGAATGATCAACACCAGCTGACCGGTGGTGGTCACCCACAGCGCGCTGAGCATCGTTCCCGCGGCGGGATTGAGGCGGGATCTGGCTTGGGTCAGTGCTTCGTTGGTGAGGGTGTCGATGGTGTGCAGGCAGTCGATGGCGTCGACTGCGCCGGGTTCGGGGACGGTCAGTGACCGCGTGGTGGTGTCCGCGTGTGCCCGCAGCATGGGGTGGTGGTCGAGCAGTGCTTGCAGGATGGGGTGGATGTCGGTGCGGGTCGTCCCGGTTGGTGCTTGTAGCACCAGGGTTTGGTTGAACTCATCGATCGGGCCGTCGATGTCGAACAGCCAGTGCATGATCGGGGTGGGCGTGAGCGGCCCGATGCCTGCGTCGACGATCCGTTCGTGGCCCTCGGTGAGGCCGGGGATGCGGGCCAGCCGGGCCACGGTCTGCTCGACGAAGATGTCACGGGGACGGCAGGCCAACCCCGCGGCCCGGGCGCGGGCGACCACTTGCATGGACAGGATGCTGTCGCCGCCGAGGTCGAAGAAGGAGTCATCGATGCCGACGCGTTCGAGGCCGAGGGTTTGGGCGTAGATGGTGGCCAGGAGTTCTTCGATGGGGGTGTTGGGGGGGCGGTAGTGGGCGGTGTGGGTGTAGTCGGGTGGGGGCAGGGCGCGGGTGTCGAGTTTGCCGTTGAGGGTGGTGGGCAGGGTGTCGAGGGTGATGATGGCGGCGGGGACCATGAAGCCGGGGAGTCGGTCGGCCAGCGCGGTGCGCAGTTGGGCGGGATCGGCGGTGCCGGGGTGGGTTTCGGTGATGTAGGCGGTGAGGCGTTTGTCGCCGGGGCGGTCTTCGCGCACGATGACCGCGGCGTGTTCGACGCCGTCCAGGTGGGTCAGGGCGGTGTGGATTTCGCCGAGTTCGATGCGGTAGCCGCGGATTTTGACCTGCTGGTCGGCGCGGCCGAGGTAGTCCAGTTGTCCGTCGGGGCGCCAGCGCACCAGGTCTCCGCTGCGATACATCCGCGCGCCGGGCGGCCCGAAGGGGCAGGCCAGGAACCGGGCCGCGGTCAACCCCGCCCGGTGCAGGTAGCCCAGCCCCACACCGCGCCCGGCCACGTAGAGTTCGCCGACGACTCCCGGTGGGACCGGGCGGCACCAGGGGTCCAGGACGAACAGGGCCGCCCCGGGCACCGGCGCCCCGATCGGCACGGTCCCCGACTCGGGGGTCAGCGGGGCGCTGATGGTGGCATACACGGTGGTTTCGGTGGGGCCGTAGCCGTTGACCATGACCCGCCCGGGGGCCCAGCGGTGCACCATCTCGGGTGGGCAGGCCTCCCCGGCGGCCATCACCGCCACCCCCGCCAAACCCTCTGCTGAGAGCGCGGCCAGTGCCGAGGGGGTTTGACTCAACACGGTGACCTGTTCGGTGATCAGCAGGGCGTGCAGGTCCTCGGGGCAGCGGGTCACCTCTTCGGGCACCACCACCAGCCGGGCGCCGTGCAGTAGCGCCCCCCAGATCTCCCACACCGAGAAGTCGAAGGCATAGGAGTGGCACTGCGCCCACACCTGCTCGGGTCCCAACCCGATGCCCACCTGCAACTGGTCGAACAACCGGGTGACGTTGTGGTGGGTGACCGCAACCCCTTTCGGGGTCCCGGTGGTGCCCGAGGTGTAAATCAGGTGCGCCACCTCATCAGGGGCGGGCAACGGCAAACCCGTACTGGGCTGGGCATCAATGCGCGGGTCCTCGACGTCGAGGACCACGACACCATGGCGTTGCAGCCGCTCGGCCAGCCCGGCGGTGCTCAGCGCGGCCACCGGGTCGGCGTCGGCCAACACAAACCCGATCCGCTCATCGGGCAACGCGGGGTCGATCGGCAGGTACGCCGCCCCGGTCTTGAGCACCGCCACGATCGCCACAACGGCCGCACCCGACCGCGGGAGAACCAGTCCCACGCATTCTCCTGGGCCGGCACCGTAACCCATCAGCAGATGCGCCAGCCGGTTTGAGGCCTCATCGACCTCGCGGTAGGTCCAGGACTGTTCCCCGAACCGCAGCGCCACCGCTTGCGGGGCACGCCGCACCTGCCCGGCGAACAGCGCCGGGATCGACACCGCCGTCGCCGACTCGCTCAACAGCGGCCATCGGCCGATCTCTCCCAGACGGGTGCGCTCACCCGGGTCGAGCACATCGATCGACGACAACCGCGCACCCGGATCAGCGGTCATCGCCACCAACACCCGCTCCAACCGCTCCACCACGCCGGCGACCGTGTCGGGATCGAACACGTCGGTGCGGAACTCCACCGCACCCGAAATCCCGCCCGGCTCAGCGTCCTCAGTGAAACGCTCCGCCAAATTGAACGTCAGGTCCATCCGGGCGGTATGGGTGTCGATGGGCATCTGGGCCACCTGCAAATCCCCCAACACCAACCCCGGATCACCACCAGACCCCGGCACGTTCTGCCACGCCAACATCACCTGCACCAGCGGATGGTGGGTCAACGACCGCGCCGGGTTGAGCCGCTCCACCAGCACCTCAAACGGCACATCCCGATGCTCGAGGGCGGCAAGGCCCTTTTCCCGGGTCTGACTCAGCAACTCCGTGATCGTCGGATTACCGGTCAGATCCAGCCGCAGCACCAGCGTGTTCACGAAAAATCCGACCAATTCCTCGAGAGCGGGATCGTCTCTTCCGGCGGTCGGGAAACCCACTGGCACATCCGAACTCCCGCTGAGCCGCGACAGCAACACCGCCAACGCGGCCTGGACCACCATGAAACTCGTCGCGTTGCACTCACGGGCCAGCCCGCGCACCCGCTGCTGCAAGTCGGCCGCCCACTCCACGGCCACCGTCGCACCCCGCTGATCGGCCACCGCCGGATAAGGCCGATCCGTCGGCAACTCCAACCGCTCCGGCATCCCCGCCAGCGCATCCTCCCAATACGCCAACTGACGGCCGATCGGACCATTGTCGTCGTCAAGATCGCCGAACTGCGCCCGCTGCCACAACGTGTAATCCGCATACTGCACCGGCAGTTCGAACCAGTCCGGCGCACGGTCTTGCTCGCGCGCCCGATATGCCACGCTGATGTCCCGCACCATCGGCGCCAGCGACAGCCCGTCAAAGGCGATGTGATGCAAGATGATTCCGACCACATGCTGCTCCGGGCCAATCGCGTAGATCTGCACGCGAATCGGTATCTCGCTGGACAGGTCGAATCGATGGTCGGCGAGGGCCACCAACTCGGCGGCCACATGCTCCTCCAGCAACGGCATCACCGCCGCGTCCCCGCGTTGCCACATCCCGCTCCGAGCCGGCAACACCCGCTGGAACGGGACACCGTCGGCGTCGGGGAACACCGTGCGCAAAGACTCGTGACGACCGATGACGTCGTCGAGGGCAGCCCCAAGGGCCACGACATTCAATGGTCCGCTGATCCAAAACGCGGTGGGCATGTTGTACGTCGCGGCGCGGTCCCGCCACTGCTCGAGGAACCAGAGCCGGCTCTGGGCGAACGACAGTGGGATGACCGCGGGCCGGTCGCCCGCCACCAGCGGCTCGCGCCCAGCCCCGTCGTCATTGAGACGGGGCGTCAACAGCGCCACGGTGGGCGCGTCAAACAAGGCGCGCAACGACAGGCCGGCTTTCAGCGATTTGTTGATAGCGGTGACGAGGCGCATGGCCGACAGCGAATCGCCGCCGAGGTCGAAAAACGACTCGTCCACCCCCACCCGGTCAAGACCGAGCACCTGTGCGAAGGAGCTGGCCAGCACCTCCTCAACAGCGGTGACCGGGGCACGAAATCGGTTGGCGCCGCCGTATTCCGGTGCAGGAAGGGCTCGCTTGTCGAGTTTGCCGTTGACCGTGAGCGGCAGTGCGTCCATCACCACGACCGCGGCCGGCACCATATAGCCGGGCAGTCGCTCGGCCAGCGCGGCGCGCGCGCCGGCCGTATCGATCGTCCCAGTGACGTAGCCGACCAGGCGCCGGTCGCCGGGTTGGTCTTCGCGGGCGATCACCGCCGCCTGATCGACCCCGTCCAGCGCGGCCAACGCGGCCCGAACTTCGCCGAGTTCGATGCGGTACCCGCGAATCTTCACCTGTTCGTCGGCGCGGCCGACGTAATGCAGCTGCCCGTCGGCGTCCCAGCGCACCAGATCCCCGGTGCGGTACATGCGCGCTCCAGGTGATCCGAACGGGCAGGCGACAAACCGCGAAGCGGTCAGCTCGGCCCGGCGCCAATACCCGACGCCCACACCGCGTCCTGCGATATACAGGTCGCCGACCACATCGACCGGGACCGGGCGTAACCACTGGTCGAGGACGAACGCCGCCGCCCCGGATACCGGTGCGCCGATCGGCGGTGTGCCCGAGTCCGGCGTCAACGGTGCGCTTCTGGTCGCGCACACGGTGGTTTCGGTCGGGCCGTAGCCGTTGACCATGACACGTCCCGGAGCCCATCGATCGACGACCTCGGCAGGGCACGCCTCGCCGGCCACCAATAGCGTTGCCGCTCCGAAAGTTTCGGCCGGGAGCGCCGCCAGCGCTGAGGGCGTTTGACTCAACATCCCGACGTGTTCGCCGACCAGCAAGGCGTGGAAGTGGTCCGGCGATTGGGCGACCGAATCGGGCACCACCACCAGTCGGCCGCCGAAGAGCAGCGCGCTCCAGATCTCTTCGACAGAGGCGTCGAAGGCCAACGAATGCCACTGCGCCCAGACCTGTCCCGAAGGGTTGAGCGATTTCAAGAGCTGCGTCACGTTGTGGTGGGTGACGGCGACACCTTTCGGAACACCGGTGGTCCCGGAGGTGTAGATCAGGTATGCGATGTCGTCGGGAGCGGGCGCCGGCAAGGGGGCGTCGGGTTGAGTCACCACCGCGGGATCGGCGATGTCCACGACGGTCAGCTCGCATCCGTCGAGCCGCGGCCGCAGTTCCGCCGTCGTCACGACGGCAATCGGGGTGGCATCAGCGAGCATGAACGCGATCCGTGCCTCCCGCAGCCCCGCGTCGATCGGCAGATACGCCGCCCCGGTCTTGAGCACCGCAAGCATCGCGATGACGGCATCGGGCGAACGAGCAAGGAGCAGCGCAACGCATTGTCCGGGAACCGCGCCCCGGCCGGCCAGGAAATGGGCCAACCGATTAGCGGCCTCGTCGAGTTCCCGGTAGGTCATCGAGCGGCCCTCGAAGGTCAGCGCCACGGCCGACGGCGCGCGCGACGCCTGCTCGACGAACAGGTGCGGGATCGACACCGGTTTGGGTTCGGGCTGAGTCAGCACCGACCGGTTGCCCCACCCATCGATCCGCGCGTACTCATCGGTGCCACACGGGTTGATCGACAACAGTCGACGTTCTGGATCGCCGGTCATGGCCGCCAGCACCCGCATCAAGCGTTCAGCCAGCTCCGCGACGGTGAAGCCCGCAAACGGCTCCCCAGCACCCTCGATGCCGAACAGCAGTTGGTCGCCGACGGCGGAGAAGAACAACCCGAAGCCGTCGGCGAGACCGGAATTCGTGTACGACGCGGAGGCCGGCAGACCACCGAAGTCCAAGGCGAGCACGGCGGGAAGGAAGTTGACGCTCACCCGCTGGGCAACATGCCGGGGGTCGCCGGAGCGTACTTTGCGTTCCAGCGCCCGCACGGGAAAACGTTGGTGGCGCACCGCCTCCCGTATTCGAGCATCGACGTGCAGACAGAGGTCGCTGACCGTAGCGTCCGGCTCGAGTCTCAACACCAGCGGAACGACGCCGGAGACCATGCCGGGAAGGGTCTTCGATTCAGGGGTAACACGCCTGCTCACCGGGAAGTCGAGCACCACCTCCGGACCGTTGCCACTCCACGTCCGCACCAACAGGGCGCACGCGGCGGTGATGACCGATGACCGGGGCATCCCCCAGGCGTGGCACAACTCGTCGACTCGGCGAAGGACCGCAGGATCCAGCTGGATCGGCGCTGAGGAACGGTACGGACCGCGCTCGCTCACAGCTCGCCGGAACCATCGATCCGGTTCGTCGTCGGATGGCAGATTCTGCGACCAGTAAGCCTCATCCTCGAGGTAGTCGGCCGACGCTTCGTACTCCGATTCGCACGCGACCAAAGCTGCCAGCGAGCCGAAGAACGGGGACGGCATGGGCGCGCCCGAGATCACCGCGGAGTAGATGGTCGCGATCCGATGGCCTACGAGCGCAATGCCCGACGCGTCGGCGACGATGTGGTGACAGCAGGTGAACCAATAGAATTCGTTGACACCCGTCTGAAAGAGCGCGAACCGGAACAACGGTCCGGTGAATGGCATGGGTGTGCGCTGAATTGACGCCGCGATTTCCTGGGCGTCCCGCACGGCATCATCCGAGCCGCGCAGGTCGTGGAACGCAAGGTCAACCTCCGGCTGGTCAAGCGCTTGCTGCAGGACCTGGCCGTCGTCGGAAAAGAACGCCGCCCTAACGGGTTCGGCCTCCAGAAGCGCCCGGTGGATCGCCCACTCGAGAGGCTTTCGCTCAAGGCGCCCTTTGATTTTGACGAAGAGGCCAAGTTGCCAGTCGGTGGCGGAGCGGCCCGTCTCCTGTGCCAGCCAGATGTCCAGCTGCCCCGATGTCAGGGGAAGCGCGCGCTCGTCAAGTTGCATCCATCACCCCCCTCGAAATCAGGCGACTTCCGCGGGTGCCAGTTTTTCGCACAACAGCCCCGCCAGACCGCGAATCGTGATGGTGGAGATGTCGGCGGATGGGATGCGAATCCCCGTTTCGGTCTCGATGCGGGTTCGGAGTTCGAGCGCACCAAGTGAGTCCAGGCCGTATCCGGACAGCGGCCGATCGGGATCGACGCTACGACGCAGGATCAAGCTGACCTGATCGGAAATCAGGCGCCGCAGCGATGTGGGCCACTCGTCCACGGGGAGCTCGCTGAGCTCGGTGCGCAATTTGCCTGTGCCCGGGGCATTTCCGACGGGGCGAAACGCCTCGGCGAACGTGCTGCGCTCAGCCAACCGGTTCAACCACGAAGCGCCCGTGATCGGCGCGTAGCCGGTGTAGGCCCGGTCGTGACGCAGCAGTGTTTCAAACGCGTACCCGCCCTCGTCGGGCCTGATCGCCATGTCCGAGCTCTCCGCCAGCGCGGTGGCCCGCCCGATCCGGGCCCAGGGTCCCCAGCCGATCGTGGTGGCCGGCAGGCCTTGAGCCCGCCTCCAGTGGGTGAAGCTGTCCAGCCAGCTATTGGCCGCGGCGTAGGCGCCCTGGCCGGGAGAACCCACCAGCGCGGCGGCCGAGGAAAACGAGCAATACCAGTCCAACGGCTGGTCGACGGTGGCGGTGTGGAGGTGCCAGGCGCCGTAAACCTTTGGAGCCCAATCACGCTCGAGGAGATCCGCGCTGATGTTGGCCAGCGTGGCGTCGTCTACTACCGCCGCTGCGTGCAGCACACCGCGCACCGGGAGCCCCGTGGCCGTAGCGGTGGCTACCAATCGGCGCGCGGTGCCGGGTTCGGCGATGTCACCGCACTCGACCGCGACGTCGGCGCCGCTTGCCCTGATGCCCTGGATCGTTTTCATGGCTTCGGGCGTCGGCTGCGAGCGTGAGCACAACACGATGCGCCCGCAGCCGTCCGCCGCCATCTTCTCCGCAAGGAACAGGCCGAGGCCCCCGAGCCCGCCGGTGACGAGGTAGGCGCCGTCGCGGCGGAAGACCGGGGCCTGTGCCGGCGGCACCGGCACGCGTCGGACACCGCTTCGCGGTATGTCGAGCACGATCTTGCCGGCGTGCCGGGCACCAGCGATGAGGCGAATGGCGGTGTCCGCGTCCGCAAGCGCGTAGTGCGTGATGTCCGGCACCGGTAATACCCCGTCGGCGATCAACCGGTACACCGCGGCAAGCAGGGCGCGCACGCGGTCCGGCTCGCTGGCCGACAGCAGCGCCATGTCTACGCTGTGGAAGGCGATATTGCGTGCGGGGATTTGCCCCGGCCGCGCTTCACGCCGGCTGATGTCGACGAATCGGCCGCCCGGCGCGAGCAATTCGAGTCCGGCCCGTTGGATGGCACCGGAGGCTGAGCTGAGCACGATGTCCACGCCCCGCCCGTCGCTTTCGCGACGTATCATTTCGCCGAAGTCGGCGTCGCGCGCGTCGTAGACGTGGTCAATTCCCTTGTCCCGCAGAAGCTGCCGGCGCGCCTCACTGCCCGCGGTGGCGAAGATCTCGGCGCCCGCCGCACGGGCGATTGCGATCGCCGCTTGTCCCACCCCTCCGCTCGCGGAGTGGATCAACACGCGATCTCCAGCCGCGATGTGGGCCCGCTCATGCAAGGCGTGATAAGCGACGGCGTGCGCGGTCGGCACCGCGGCCGCCTGGCCGTCGGACAGTCCCGTCGGCAGGGCGACCGCCAGCCGCGCATCGCACGTGATGAAGGTGCCCCAGGAGCCGCCGCCGCACAGCCCGCCGACTCGATCGCCGACGTTGTGGTCCGCGACGCCGTCGCCGACCGCGGTTACCACCCCGGCGAAATCGGTGCCCAGCGCCTGATGCGGGTCGTGGCCAAGCGCGGCCAGCACGTCGGGGTAGCTGACGCCGGCGGCGCAGACCGCGACCTCGATCTCCCCGGGCCCCGGCGAACGCCGTTGGTGGAAAACGAGTTCCATCGACGCGAGCTCGGCGGGTGTCCGGACGTGCAGACGGATTCCGTCACGCCCCGGGTCCACGGTGGCGGTTCGTCGCTCTTCAGGTCGCAGCGGGGTGAGCGACAAGCGCGCGGCATACCAGGTGTCCTCGCGCCACGCGGTCTCGTCCTCTTCCGAGCCGCTGAGCAGTTGCCGGGCCAGCTGATCCGCATCGGTGGCCTGGTCCGTATCGATCTGGGTCACCCGCAGGTGCGGATTCTCGGTGCCGATCACCCGCACCAAACCCCGCAGACCGCCCTGCTCCAGGTCGGGTAAGTCGCCGGCGACCACGGCCTGGGCGTTGCGGGTCACGACATAGAGCCGCGGGAGTTCGCCTGGGAAGTCGGGCAGATCGCGGGTGATGCTGATCAGATGCCGCACGGAGTCAGGGCCCAGGCGCGCGGCTTGGTCAGCGGTGCCGGCGTTTCTGGGACCCATCAGGATCACCATCCCGGTGAAGCCGCCCGTACGCAGGTGGTCTCGAAGCTGTTGCGCCGCCACCTCGTGGTCGGCGTTCGGTGGCCAGCACATGGTGATGCACTGCGCACCAAGCCCCTTCAGTGCGTCGGTCAACGCGGCACCGAGGTCACCGGCGGTGGTGATCAACAACCACGTTCCGGCGCCGGCGTATTGGTCGCCGGGCAACTCGCGTTGCCGCCAGTCGATCGTCAGCAGCCGCTCGGCCAGCAGCCGGCCGGCGCGGTCGTCCTCGGCTGCCCTCGCGCCCAACCGCAGCCCCCGCACCGAAAGTAGGGTCGTCCCGTGCTCGTCGAGCACGTCGAGGTCGGCCTCGACCCCAGCGGTATCGGCGTGGGTCACCCGGGTGTAGCAGTAGCGGGCGCTCCGGGTGGCACCGTGGAGACGGAGCGCCCGGACTTCCAGCGGCAGCGCCAACGCGTCGTGGTCGAGCGCCTGCACCTGCCGATGAGCAGCAATCGACTGAAAGCACGCGTCCAGCAGCGCCGGGTGTACCGCGTAACCGTCTTGCTGCGAACGGATTTGGCCGGGAAGCGCGACCTCGGCGAGCACGGTATCGGGCGCTTGGTCGCCGGTGCGCAGCGCCACCAATCCGCTGAATGCCTGGCCATAGTGAACACCGCGGCGGTCCAGCCGCCGGCGCACCTCGGCGCCGTCCTCGCGGTGCGGGTGGGCGGCCAGCAGCGCGGGCATGTTCCGCGGGGCCGGCTGCTGGCCGGTGGCGGCGCGAAGGACCGCCGTCGCGTGCCGGCCCTGCTGCTTGGTCTCCACCGTGAACTGAACGACATCCGGTGCTGACACCGTCGCCGAGGCGCTGACCGTGGATTTTTCATCCAGCAGCAGCGCGCGTTCGAACGACAAGTCACCGACCTCGGCGTCGTCGCCCAGCACGGCGCTCGCGGCGCCCAGCGCCATCTCGCAGTATGCCGCCGCCGGCAGCACCGGCACATCGCGGATACGGTGATCGTCCAACCAGGTTTGGGCGCCGGTGCCCACCTCGGCCTGCCAGACGTGCCGTTCCGGCTCCTCCAGCAGCCGCACGTGCGCACCCAGCAGCGGGTGGACCGAAATGCTGCGACCGTGCGTCGGGGCTTCGTGATCGCGGCGCAACAACAGCGGCCGGTGGGCCCAGGTCGGCAGCGGCGCGTCCACCAGCCGGCCTTCGGGGTGGAGCACCGAGAAGTCCACCGCGGCGCCCGCGCTGTGCAGGTCGGCTAGAAAGTTGCGCAGCCCGAACGGCAGCGTCTGCCCGCGGCGCATGACCGCCAGCGCGGCCAGCGGCATGTCGAGGCCGCGGGCGGTCTGCTCGACAGCATGGGTGAGCAGCGGGTGGGGCGCCATCTCGGCGAAAACCCGGTAGCCCTCTTCCAAGGCGGCCCGCACCGCGGGCGCGAATCGCACCATCTGGCGGAGGTTTTGCACCCAGTAGTCGGCGTCGCACACCGGCTGCTCACGCGCGTCGTACAGGGTCGCCGAATAGAAGGGGATTTCCGGCCGCATCGGCTGGAGGTCCGCAAGTGCGTCCGCCAGGTCGTCGAGGATCGGGTCGACCTGGGGGGTATGCGACGCGACGTCAACGGCGATCTCACGGGCCAGCACATCGTGGAGCTCCCAGGACGCGACCAGATCGCGAACGGTTTGGGTGGCCCCGCCGATCACCGTGGACTGCGGTGAGGCGACCACCGCCACCACTGCGTCGTCGACGCCGCGGGTGATGAACTCCGAAAGCACTTGCTGGGCGGGAAGTTCCACCGACGCCATCGCGCCGGATCCGGCTATGCCGGACATCAGCCGCGAGCGTCGGCAAATGACGCGCACCCCGTCTTCCAGCGACAGGGCGCCGGCGACGACGGCTGCGGCGACCTCACCGAGGGAATGCCCGATGACCGCGCCAGGGCGCGCCCCGTACGAGCGCAGGGTGGCGGCGAGCGCGACCTGCATGGTGAACAGGGTCGGCTGGATTCGGTCGATGCCGGTGACGGTCTGCGCCGTGGTCATCGCGTCGGTCACCGAGAATCCGGATTCATACGCGATCAGGGGCTCGGCCTCGGCGACCGTTGCGGCGAAAACCGGCTCCGTAGACAACAATTCGGCGCCCATCTGGGCCCACTGTGACCCCTGCCCGGAGAAGACCCATACCGGCCCCCGGTCGTCGTGTCCGGTCGCGGCCGGCAGGGGGCTGTCGCCGGCGGCCGTTTCCCGCAGAGCCGCAATCAGTTCCGGGCGGGTCCCCGCAATGACGGCGCTGCGCACCGGGCGGTGCGTGCGCCGTCGCGCCAGGGTGTAGGCGAGATCGGGTAACCGTACGTCCTCGTGTACTGCTATCCAGTCGGCCAGCCTGCCCGCGGTGCGGCGCAGCTCGTCGGCAGAGCTCGACGACAGCGGGAACAAAAGAGGTCCGGTCGTAGGCGATACAAGCGAAAAGGCGTGCATGGCAGCGGGTTCGGGTGCCTGTTCGACGATGGCGTGAGCGTTGGTTCCGGAAAGGCCGTACGACGACACGGCCGCCCGTCGCGGCTGCCCGGCACCGCCCGGCCAGGGCGTAACCGTTTGCGGGACAAAGAGTTGCGTCTGGATGGCGGCCAGCTGCTCGGGCAGCCTGGTGAAGTGCAGGTTCCGGGGTACCACGCCGTGTTGCAGGGACAGGATCGCCTTTATGAGCCCCAGCGCGCCCGCCGCCGCCTGGGAATGCCCGAGATTGGTTTTCACCGCGCCCAGCACACAGGGGCCGTCGACGCCGTAGACGCCGGCCAGGCTGGCGTATTCGATCGGGTCACCGATCGGCGTGCCGGTGCCGTGGGCCTCCACCATGCCGATGGTGGCGGCGTCGACACCCGCGGCGGCCAACGCCGCGCGATACACCGCGGTCTGCGCCGCGACCGATGGGGTGGCGATGTTGACGGTGTGGCCGTCTTGGTTGACTGCGGTGCCGCGGATGACCGCCAGAATCCGGTCACCGTCACGCAGTGCGTCGGCTAATCGCTTGAGTAGCAGTACGACACAGCCTTCGGCGGACGCGAATCCGTCAGCCTCGACGTCGAACGCATGGCACCTCCCAGTGGGGGACAGCATGCCTTCCGCGGAGCCCGCGACGAACTTGCGGGGATCGAGGATCACCGTCGCGCCGCCCGCCAGTGCCAGGTCGCTCTCACCGTCGCCGAGACTGCGACAGGCCAGGTGCACCGCCGTCAGGCCGGACGAACAGGCGGTGTCCACCGTGACCGCCGGACCGTGCACACCCAACGCGTACGCGATACGGCCGGACGCCAAACTGAAGCTGCTGCCGGAGAATCCGTACGGCATCTCCACGGCGTGCGCGTCGGCGGCCAGCAGTTGGTAGTCGCCGTGGGTCAGACCCACGAACACTCCGGTGAGCGATTCCGCCATGGCATCTCGGGTGAGCCCGGCGTGTTCGACGGCCTCCCATGAAGTTTCCAGCAGCAGCCGGTGCTGCGGGTCGATCGCGGTGGCTTCGCGCTCGGTGATCCCGAAGAACTCGCAATCGAAACCGGCGACGTCGTCGAGGAATCCGCCCCACTTCGTCACCGAGCGGCCCGGCACGCCCGGCTGGGGGTCGTAGTACTCGTCGGCGTCCCACCGGTCGGGGGGCACCTCGGTGACGAGGTCATCCCCGCGCAGCAGCGCCTCCCACAACCGCTCGGGAGAGTCGATGCCCCCAGGCAGTCGGCAGGCCATGCCGATGACAGCAGTGGAAGTGCAACCCGATGGCTCCACGGCCGTTCACCCCTCTTCTTATCCGCCGGGGCGGGTGAGCGGTTCGCGCTCTTGCCGTGATTTGCTGAATTCTCGATCAAGCAAACCGGCCCCGACCGCGGACCCGGCGTTCGTCGCCGAAACGGGCCGCCATTGCGGGTGAAAGTGACCGGATTTGCAGCGAGCCCACACGTTCGGCTCTCGCCCCGCTAGGTGGCGTGTCCGACCCTCAAAATTCATCCGACTTCGCCCGCCCCGATCGCTTGTATGTGCTCGACCATGCCCGAGTGGCCGCTTTCCCGTATTCGTCGGCACCTGAGGCCGATTCCCGCTGCCGCGCCGCCGACATCCAGCGCAGATGGCCGATCCCTCGACCACGCGCAAGCCGGATCAAGCGTCGGCGAGTCCCCGCCACCGGCAGGGTGGCGCCAAATCTCACCGATCGAGGCGAACAAGGTGCCGTTGCCGTTGTCGACGGGTTGATAAGCATCGGTTCTCCCACACCGCAAGTCGACATGCGTGGAACAAACCATACCGAAGGTCGAGTGAATGCGCGGCGCGTTGAGGCAAATTTATGAAACCGCCCGCTGTGTTAGCCGGGTGTTAAGCCGCGATTGGTCAGACGGCACCCCGGACGGACCTCGTCCGGGTGGCGCCCGGCGCGTCCCCAGCGGCGGTTGGGCCGCCGCTCGCGGCCCTTCCCGGGATTAGCGCGCCTGGCCCTGGGTGGCCAGGAAACCCGCGACGCCGCGGACCATGGCATCGGCGTATTTCTGCCTGCCCTCGGCCGACTCCATCAGCGCCGAGTCTGCGGGGTTTTTCATATTGCCGCACTCGACCAGGATCGATGGGTACTGCGCCAGGTTCAGCCCGGTTAGATCCGACCGCCCGTACAGCCCGCTCTGGCCGATGTAGTTGGCGGGCGGGATGCCGGACGCCTGCATCTGGTCGCGCATGATCCGGGCGTACTGCACCGACGGCCCGGCCTGCACCTGGTTCAGCGGCGGGGCGGAATAGTTGACGTGGAATCCGCGGCCCGACGCCGGCCCGCCGTCGGCGTGGATGCTCAGGACGGCGTTGGGGTGCAGCGCGTTGGCCATGTTGGCGCGCTCGTCGACGCACGGTCCCAGACCGGTGTCGTTGCCGCGCGCCATCGCGGTCCGGACGCCCAGGGCATTCAGCTCCGCACGGACCCGCAGCGCCGTGTCCCAGGTGAAGGTGTGCTCCTGGTAGCCGCTGTTCGTCGACGTTCCGCTCGCCTGGCAGTCTTTGGTGCCGCCGCGACCGGTGGGCACCTGACGGCTGATGGATGCGTCGTTGGAACCGTTGTGGCCGGGATCGATGAAAACCACCATGCCTGCGATGTTGGACGGGACCGCCCATGCGGCCGGGGTCGCGGTCGGGGTGATCGCCGCCGAAGCGGCAACCAGCACACCGATGACCATCCTGATGCCGACACGCCTGCTCACTCGTAGGTCCACGGCGCAAAGGTAGCCTCGCGCGGTCTACGCTGGGTGTTTCGAATCGCCGGACACACGCAGGCGAAACCAACTCGAGACCAAGATGCGAGGGGACTGTCATGCAACCCGGAGGCGACATGTCGGCGCTGCTGGCCCAGGCGCAGCAGATGCAGCAGAAGTTGATGGAGGCACAGCAACAGCTCGCCAACGCCGAGGTGCACGGACAGGCCGGCGGTGGCTTGGTCAGGGTGACGGTCAAGGGCAGCGGCGAGGTGGTCGCCGTGCAGATCGACCCCCAGGTCGTCGACCCCGGCGACGTCGAGACGCTGCAGGACTTGATCGTCGGCGCCATGGCCGACGCCTCCACACAGGTCACCCGGATGGCGCAGGAGCGGCTGGGGGCGCTGGCCGGCGGTTTCGGTGGGCCGCCGCCAGGACAGCCGCCGGCGCCGGGGCTGTAGATCCCCCAACATGTTTGAAGGACCGGTCCAGGATTTGATCGACGAGCTCGGCAAGCTGCCGGGTATCGGGCCCAAGAGCGCCCAGCGCATCGCCTTCCACCTGTTGTCGGTCGAGCCGCCGGACATCGACCGGTTGACCGCGGCGCTGGGCAAGGTCCGCGACGGCGTGCGGTTCTGCGCGGTGTGCGGCAACGTCTCCGACAACGAGCGGTGCCGGATCTGTTCGGATCCCCGGCGGGACGGCTCGCTGGTGTGCGTCGTCGAAGAGCCCAAGGATGTGCAGGCCGTCGAGCGCACCCGCGAGTTCCGCGGCCGCTACCACGTGCTGGGCGGCGCGCTGGATCCATTGTCCGGGGTGGGTCCCGAGCAGTTGCGGATCCGCGAGCTGCTGAGCCGGATCGGGGAGCGGGTGGACGAAGTCGACATCAGCGAGGTGATCATCGCCACCGACCCGAACACCGAGGGTGAGGCCACCGCCACCTACCTGGTCCGAATGCTGCGTGACATCCCTGGGCTCACCGTGACGCGCATCGCGTCGGGGCTGCCGATGGGCGGGGACCTGGAGTTCGCCGATGAGCTGACTCTGGGCCGCGCGCTCGCCGGTCGCCGGGCGATGGTCTGAGGTTGCTCAGATTTTGGTCAGTTGGAACGGACGGGTGACCGTCGAACCCGGACCACCACACCCGTCGGATGTGGTCGTCCGGCCCTCACCGGCGAGCGACACGGCGTCGAAGCTGTAGTCGACGGTCGCCGGGACCGATGTTCCGTTCGCGCACGGCGCCCGCGTCGCGCCGCTGTGTGTCCAGCGTCCGTTCGCCAGGTCGAACTCCCAGCTGATGACGAACGTCCCGCCGTCCTGCGAGGTCGCCAGCGTGCAGTCCGACCCGCAGGGGGCGAAAAGCCACGTGGTCGACTTGTCGCTGTCGGTATAGAGCACGGTGTAACTACCGCTCGGCACCTCCGGACCGGCGTGCGCCGGCACCGGCGTGATCAACGCGGCCCCGACCAGCAGGACGCCGCCGGCCGCCAACCCCGGCCGGCTGATCCCCGCGATGCCATTCCGCTTTCGCACGTCAGCGCGCCGCCAACCGTTCGCGGCGCAACAATTCCACCTCGGGCAGCTCCAGCGGTGCCAGCTCACCGACCACTTTGCTCAACAGCAGGTCGGCCAGCTCGGGATTGCGGGCCAGGCAGGGGCCGTGCATGTAGGTGGCCACGACGCTGCCTTGCACCGCCCCGTCGAAGCCGTCCCCCGCGCGGTTGCCCGCCCCCTTGGCCACCGCGCCCAGCGGCGACGCGGCGGGGCCCAGAACGGTCCCGCCCCGGTGGTTCTCGAAACCGGTGAGCCGTTGGGACAGCCCCGGCAGCAGCGGCTTGGTGATCAGTTCGCCGATGGTGCGGGCCCCCTGCGGCGAGGTGGTCGCGTCGAGCAGGCCCACGCCCTCCACCCGTTCACCCGCCGACGTCTCGTACCACCGCCCGAGCACCTGAACGGCGGCGCAGATCGCCAGCACGGGCGCCCCGCGCTCGGCGGCGCGCTGCAGACCGGGGTGCTTGATCAGGTGCTTGGTGGCCAACCGCTGCGCGTAGTCCTCCGCCCCGCCCAGCGTGTACAGGTCCAGTGAGTCCGGCACCGGGTCGTCCAGCGTGATCTCGACGATCTCCGCGGCGATGCCCCGCAACCGCAACCGCTGGCGCAGAACCAGCGCGTTGCCGCCGTCGCCGTAGGTGCCCATCACGTCGGGCAGCACCAGCCCGATCCGCACCTTCGAAAAGGACGATGTATCAGCCATGGCGCGCCAACGCCCGTTGCAGCTGAAGGAATGCGGTGTAGTTGGCGACGACCTCGACCCGCCCCGGCGGGCACGACGCGATGGCGGCCACGGTGTCGTGCACCAGGGTGTGGTCGACGCCCGCATACCCGAGGCGGACCGCGAGGTCGGTGCCCCGCTCCCCAGCCGCGACGACCGAAGTCTCCTCGAAGTGCTCGAACCGCACGTCCCACAGCCAGGACAGGTCCTCACCGTCGGGCACCTGCCCGTTGACCGAGATGACGACGCCGGCCGCCTGCTTGTCGACCATCGACAGCGCCTCCTGCCAGCCGGCCGGATTCTTGGCCAGCAGGATCCGCGCCTCGTGGTCGCCGACGCGGACGGTCCGGTAGCGCCCGGCGACCTCGTCGACGCTCGACACGGCCGCCACCGCCTTCGCGGGGTCGGCGCCCAACGCGACGGCGGCGGCGACGGCCTGGGCGGCGTTGCCGCGGTTCACCGCGCCCGGCAGCGCCAACCGCATCGGCAGGGCCAGCCCGTCGGGCCCGTAGAGGGTGTGGTCGTCGAACCACCACTGCGGGCTGGGCCGCTTGAAGTCGGCACCGGTGGAATACCAATGCCCCTTGTCGCGGACGATCACCTCGCCGCTGCGCGGGCAGCTGACCGAGTCGTTCGCCCACGAGCCGCCCGCGGCCACCCACACCACGTTCGGGCTGTCGTAGGCCGCCGACGTCATGAGCACGTCGTCGCAGTTGGCGACGACGACGGCGTTGGGGTGCCGGGCCAGCCCGGCCCGCAGGGTGCGTTCGATGACGTTGATCTCGCCAACCCGATCCAGCTGGTCGCGTGACAGGTTGAGCAGCACGACGACGGCGGGCAGCACGGCGTCGGAGACGTGTGGCACGTGCATCTCGTCGACTTCCAGGGCCGCGAGCGGCGCCTCGCGGTTCGCCGCCAGCGCGGCCACCAGCCCGGCGTCCATGTTGGCGCCTTCGGCGTTGGTAGCCACCGAGCCCAGCGTGCCCAGGGCGGCTGCGGTCATCCTGGTGGTGGTCGACTTGCCATTCGTTCCGGTGACGACGACGGTGCGGCGTCCCTCCGCCAGCTGACGTAGGACCGAGCGGTCCAGGGTCATCGCGATCAGGCCGCCGATCATTGCGCCGGCACCGCGTCCGGTCACCCGCGAGGCCCAGCGCGCGCTCGCTCCCGCGGCGAGGGCAAGGCGTGCACGGGTGGTAACCACCCGGGCAGTTTAAGGGCGATCGCAAGCGCGGCGCAGAGCGCCGGGCGCAGCGGGTCGCCCGCATCGAATCCGGCGATCGCAAGCGCGGCGCAGAGCGCCGGGCGCTGCGGGTCGCCCGTATCGAATTCAGCGACCGACACGGCGTTGCAGCGACCCCGTGATGTCGGCCTGCCGTGCCATCCTGTCGTCATGAACCGGGTGTCCTGGGGGCGGCCGGCCAGCGAGCCGGACGGGGGTTGGGCCGTCATCGACGTCGAGACGTCGGGTTTTCGGCCCGGTCAGGCGCGGGTCATCAGCCTGGCGGTACTGGGCCTCGACGCCTGCGGCCGGGTGGAGCAATCCGTCGTCAGCCTGCTCAACCCAGGCGTGGATCCCGGGCCAACCCACGTGCACGGCCTTACGGCGGCCATGCTGGAAGACCAGCCGCAGTTCGCCGACGTCGTTGACGACGTGGTCAAGGTGCTGGACGGGCGCACACTGGTGGCCCACAACGTCGCGTTCGACTACGCGTTCCTGGCCGCGGAAGCCGAGCTGGCCGAGGCCGAGCTGCCGATCGACTCCGTCATGTGCACCGTCGAGCTGGCCCGGCGGTTGGACCTGGGCATCGACAACCTTCGGTTGGAGACCCTCGCCGCCCACTGGGGCGTCACCCAGGAGCGGCCGCACGACGCCTTCGACGACGCGTTGGTACTGACCGGCGTGCTGGCGTCGGCGCTCGAGCGGGCGCGCGAGCGCGACATCTGGCTGCCGGTGCATCCGGTGACCCGGCGGCGGTGGCCGAACGGCCGCGTCACCCACGACGAGCTGCGCCCGTTGAAAGTGCTGGCCTCGCGGATGCCCTGCCCGTACCTCAATCCCGGGCTCTACGTGTCCGGCCGGCCGCTGGTGCAGGGGATGCGGGTGGCTCTGGCGGCCGAGGTAGCGCGGACCCACGAGGAACTGGTCGAACGGATCCTGCACGCCGGGCTCGCGTATAGCGACGCGGTCGACGGGGAGACGTCGCTGGTGGTCTGCAACGACCCCGCTCCGGATCAGGGCAAGGGCTACCTGGCCAAGCAACTCGGGGTGCCCGTGGTTTCCGACGCGCAGTTCATGGCCTCGATCCGCGCGATCGTCGGGGGCACCAGCATGGAGGAGTTCACCGATACCACTACGGTCGACCAACAGCTCGCGCTGTTCTAGTGTTGTGAGTCGTTAATTCGTCGGCAGTAGTTAGCGACGGATTCGAGGATTTGGTCTGCGGTCTTGGTCCAGACGTAGGGGCGGGGGTTGTCGTTCCAGGTTTGGATCCAGGTGCGGATGTCCGTGTTGAGTTGGCGTACTGAGGTGTGGGTGCCGCGGCGTAGTTTCTTGGTGGTCAGTTCGGCGAACCAGCGTTCGACCAGGTTGAGCCAGGAGGCACTCGTCGGGGTGAAGTGCAGTACGAAACGCGGATGTGCTGTGAGCCAACGCTTTACCGCGGGCGTCTTATGTGTCGAAGCGTTGTCCAGTACGACGTGGCAGTCGAGGTCGGCGGGCACCTCGGCATCGATCTTTTTCAAGAATGCCAGGAATTCCTGAGCGCGGTGTCGGGAGTGCAGCGAGCCGATGACCTTGCCGGTCGCCAGGTCGAGTGCGGCATACAGGCTCGAGGTGCCGTGACGGACGTAGTCGTGGCTGGCCCGTGCTGGTGTGCCCGGCAGCATCGGAAACACCGGCGCGGTGCGGTTGAGTGCTTGAATCTGAGTCTTCTCGTCCACGCAGAGCACCAGGGCCCGCTCCGGGGGATCCATATACAACCCGACGATGTCGCGGACCTTTTCGACGAACAGCGGGTCCTTAGACAGTTTCCACGAATCCTGTTTGTGCGGAGCCAATCCGAACGCCCGCCAGATCCGCGACACCGCTGATTGCGACATCCCCAGTTCAGCGGCCAACGACCGCGTCGACCAGTGCGTGGCATCGCGAGGAGTGCTCTCCAGCGTCGCGGTGATCACCGCTTCGACCTGCTCGTCGGCAACCGTGCGTGGCCGGCCGGGCCGTGGTTCATCGAGTAAACCTTCCAG
The DNA here is from genome assembly GCF_041890355.1 of Mycobacterium hainanense. Taxonomy (NCBI): domain Bacteria; kingdom Bacillati; phylum Actinomycetota; class Actinomycetes; order Mycobacteriales; family Mycobacteriaceae; genus Mycobacterium; species Mycobacterium hainanense. Next base: position 478,831 of record NZ_CP169059.1, read on the forward strand.
CCGCAAGGTCACAAACCGCGTTCGCCACTTCCGGGCGCTGCTGATATGCACATCGAGCTTGGCAGCGATGGCGGTATTGCTCATTCCCTCGGCGGCGGCCAACACGATTCGTGACCGCGTCGCCAACCCGTTAGCACTGGTCGACCGCCGCGACCACGCCAACAACTGGGAACGCTCGTCCTCGGTCAGATCCACCACAGGCGCGACAGGATTCGGCACCCACCAATTCTAAAACACTACATGTGAATTATTGACTCACGACACTAGCCATGTTGCACCACTACGCACGTAGTGATACCGTCGCGGCATGAGTACCACTACTGATGTAGTACCGACGGGGTCGTGGTGGGCGTCCTATCGCCGTCACGGCTACTTCTTCCGCCCGACGGCCATGCTGACGATCTCGCTGGGATTCGGGCTGCATCTATACCGCGTGATCTTCGGTGACGGCCTCACCCTGCAGCACGTCGCGACGTTGACCAACGACCGGCTCCTACTTGTCCCGATGACCTACGCCGGGATCACCGGGATCGTGGTGTGGCGGCGGGTCCGGTTTTCCAGCAACCGGCAGCGGGCGCTGTTCACCGCATCGGTGGTCTACATCGCGGGCAGCGTGCCGCTCCACGTCTACCTCGATTACGTGATCAAGGACCTCACGTTCGTCACCTGGTTTCCGATGTGGTTCAGCTACCTGCTCCTGGTCGTCGTCTACCCGGCGTTTCTGACCATGTTCTGGCGACTGCGCTTCCAGGACTGATGCCGCCGAACCCGGAGCGCCGCGCGCAGCTGCTCGACGCCGCGATCGACATCCTCGCCGACGTGGGCGTCGGGGGCCTGACGCATCGCCAGGTCGACGAGCGGGTGGCACTGCCCGCGGGCACGACTTCGAACTACTTCCGGACCCGCCAAGCCCTGCTCGAAGCCACGGCGGCCCGGACCGTCGACCTGCATTGGCGGCGCGTCGAGGCGCTGCGGACCGCGATCGGGCCGCTCACCCCCGACGGGGTGAGAGCCCTGCTGACGCGGATGATCTCCGAGCCCGACGAACAGACTCGCCGGTACACGCTGGCCCGGTTCGAGCTGTTCATGGAGGGCACGCGCCGGCCGGAACTGCGGCCGTTGCTCAAGGATCTGCAGGCGGCGGCGGTGAAGTCCGCGACGGTGATCCTCGAGGCCGCGGGCTACACACCCGAGCCGGAGCAGACGGAGGAGCTGAGCCGCCTGCTCAACGGCTACGTCTTCAGCAGTCTCACGCTTCCCGGCACCAACGACCCCGCCGAGTTGGTGGACCGGCTGCTGCGCGCGTACTTCCCCGCCTAGCCCCCGCAAGGGCCCGCTCGACCGCGGGTCAATTCCAGAAACTTCTCAGCTGGAATACGGGAACTTTCCAGGCGTTGCCCCGAGGCTAGTCACGATCGGCACGCCAGCGTGTGGCGCAAACGCCTCCTGCGCGTGCCGTTCTGGGGACCGATCTCAAAGCGATGACCGCTTGGCGGCGTCGTGCGCGCCGGCAGTGAGGACAACGCTTTCAGTGAGTGGACCGTTGGCCGATTTCGCCGTCGACCGGCGGGTACTGCTGATCACCGGCATCGCGCTGTTCGTCGGTGCACTATCGGCGGGGGTGGCGTGGTGCCTTCTCCAGCTGATCGGACTGGTCACCAACCTTGTCTTCTATCAACGGGTCTCGGATGCCCTGGTGTCGCCCGCCGCCAATCAGCATCCGTGGTGGCTGATCCTGGGTGCCCCCGTCGCAGGGGGCTTGGTTATCGGTCTCATGGCCCGGTACGGGTCTGATCAGGTTCGCGGCCACGGCATGCCCGAGACGATCGAGGTGATCCTCACCGGTAGCAGCCGTGTCGAGCCGAAAGTGGCCGTGCTCAAACCCATCTCGGCGGCAATCAGTATCGGCACGGGCGGGCCGTTCGGTGCCGAGGGCCCCATCGTCATGACGGGCGGCGCGACGGGTTCGGTCGTCGCCCAGTTTTTGCATCTGACCGCGGACGAACGAAAGATTCTGCTCGCCTCCGGCGCCGCAGGTGGCATCGCAGCCACCTTCAACGCCCCGCTGGCGGCCATCTTGCTGGCGGTCGAGCTGCTGCTGTTCGAATTCCGGCCGCGCAGCCTGGTACCCGTCGCCGGCTCGGTCGCCGTCGCCACCGTGGTGCGATTGCTCATCCTGGGCAGCGCACCGATATTCCCCGTCACTACGTGGTCAGCCGAAATCCGATGGTCCATTGACGCTTTGGCGGTCGTGGTCGGGCTCGCCGGCGCCGCGGTGGCTATCGGTGCGACGCACTTGGTCTACTGGGCCGAGAGCGCGTTCCCGCGTCTGCCCATACATTGGATGTGGTGGCCGGCGCTCGGCGGACTCATCATTGGCATTGGCGGGTTGATCGAACCGCGCGCCCTCGGGGTGGGTTACAACGTGATCGGTGCACTTCTCTCCGGGCACGCCGGCCTGTCGCTGATTGTCGGCATTCTCGTGGTGAAGACCGCAATTTGGGCGCTGTCACTCGGCTCCGGGACTTCGGGCGGCGTATTCGCCCCCGTGTTCATGATCGGCAGTGCGCTCGGAGCCTTTGTCGGACACTGGCTGCCGCCGGTGTTTCCGGGCTTCTGGGCAATGTTGGGCCTGGCCGCCGTGGTGTGCGGCATCATGCGGGCACCGCTGATGGCCATCATGTTCACCCTGGAGCTCACCCGCGCGTGGCCCGCGATGCTTCCGGTGATCATCGCCACCGTCACCGCCTACGTGATCTCCGTTCTGTTGCTGGCGCGTTCGGTGCTCACCGAAAAGATCGCCCGCAGCGGCATGCACCTGACCCGCGACTACACCACCGACCCGCTGGAGGCATTTCTGGTCGCCGAGGTGGCGCGTCCCGGGCCGTCAGCGGTACCGGCGGGCGGCACGATAAGCGCCCAGGCCACATTGCGGCACGCCGCGAATGTTTTCGCCGAATCGGACGGCAGGCCGCTGCGGGTGTTGTCGCCGGAGGGCACCGACCAGGGCCATCTGCTGATGAAGGATCTGCTCACCGCCCGGCTGCACGACCTCAACGAAGACACGGAACGGACCCGGCACCTGATGCCCTATTTCCCGAGGCCGCCGCGAACCGCCGTTCGGCGCTGGGTATCGGCTCGGCGCAATGGCCGCGCGAGCTGACCGTGCGCCCTAATCCCGCGAAGCGCGGTTGACCGCCGACACGACGGCCCGCAGCGACGCGGTGGTGATCGACGGCGCGATGCCGACGCCCCAGACGGTGCGGCGCTGGCTGGTCGCGTGCCGACCCGCTTCGCCCGGCTGCGCCGCGCTCGCGATCGGGTCGCTGGATGCGTGCCGACCCGCTTCGCCCGGCTGCGCCGCGCTCGCGATCGGCACGGCTACCGACGCCTCCACGTAGGCCGCGGCCTGCGCGTCGTCCCCGGCGCTCATCGCGTGCTCGGAGTAGTCCAGCACCGCGACGTCGAACCCGACGGAGCCCAGCGCGTGGACGAAGGCCGCGAGCGGACCGTTGCCCGCGCCGCTGATCTCGGTCTCCACCCCGTTGACCTTCACGGTCGCCGCGATCGTGGTGGCGCCGCTGTCGTCTTCCGACGCCTCGACGCGCTGCTTCATCCGCTCCAGCGGCCACACCGGGGCCAGGTACTCCTCGGAGAACACGTCCCACATCTCCTTCGGGGAGACTTCCCCGCCCTCGCCCTCGGTGATCTTCTGGATCGCCTGGGAGAACTCGATCTGCAGCCGCCGCGGCAGGGCCAGGCCATGGTCGGACTTCATGATGTAGGCCACCCCGCCCTTGCCGGACTGCGAGTTGACCCGGATCACCGCCTCGTAGGTGCGCCCGACGTCCTTGGGGTCGATCGGGAGATAAGGCACCTGCCATAGCATGTCCTCGACGTCGGTGTTCGCGGCGTCGGCGTCGATCTTCATCTGGTCCAGGCCTTTGTTGATCGCGTCCTGATGACTGCCGGAGAATGCGGTGTAGACTAGGTCCCCGCCGTAGGGATGGCGCTCGTGGACCGGAAGCTGGTTGCAGTACTCCACCGTGCGGCGGATCTCGTCGATGTTGGAGAAGTCGATCTGGGGGTCGACGCCGCGGGAGAACAGGTTGAGGCCCAGCGTCACCAGGCACACGTTGCCGGTGCGCTCGCCGTTGCCGAACAGGCAGCCCTCGATGCGGTCGGCGCCGGCGGCGAAGCCCAATTCCGCTGCGGCGACGGCCGTTCCGCGGTCATTGTGGGGGTGCAGGCTCAGGATGACGGATTCCCGGTTGGCCAGGTTGCGGCTCATCCACTCGATCGAGTCGGCGTAGACGTTGGGGGTGGCCATCTCGACCGTGGCGGGCAGGTTGAAGATGATGGGGTTCTGCGGTGTCGGCGCGATGATTTCGCCGACGGCGTCGCACACCTGCCTGGCGTATTCGAGTTCGGTTCCGGTGTAGGACTCCGGCGAATACTCGAAACGCCATTGTGTCCCAGGGTATTTGGCGGCCTCCTCGACGCACTTGCGGGCACCGTCGGTCGCGATGGCCTGTACCGCGGCCCGGTCGGCGCGAAAAACCACGCGGCGTTGCAGGATGGACGTCGAGTTGTAGAAGTGCACGATGACCCGCGACGCACCCTCGCATGCCAGGAACGTGCGCTCGATGAGCTCGGGGCGGCACTGCGTCAGCACCTGGATCGTGACGTCGTCCGGGATGGCGCCGTCGGTGATGATTTCGCGGACGAAGTCGAAGTCGGTTTGGCTGGCCGACGGGAAGCCGACCTCGATCTCCTTGTAACCCATCCGAACCAGCAGATCGAACATGCGGCGCTTGCGGGCCGGGCTCATCGGGTCGATCAGCGCCTGGTTGCCGTCGCGCAGGTCCACCGCGCACCACAGCGGGGCGTGGTCGATGACGCGGTCGGGCCAGGTGCGGTCGGCCAGCCGGATGGGCTCGACCTCCTCGGCGAAGGACCGGTACCTGTTGACCGGCATCGCCGAACCACGTTGCGGATTCCAGGCGGGCTGACCGGGGCCCGGCGGGCCCGCGGGTTTGACGATCGAACGGGCTGACGTATAGGCGTCGGGATTGGAAGTCACGGTAGTTGCTCCGGGGGTGTCAGAAGGAACCTCAGACCGGCGCATCGCGAACACCCGCGACGGGAAGCCGGTCTGGATCAGACCCCGTCGCGGCGTCCGAGGAGGAGCACCCGCTGCACGCCCTGAACTCTACCGCGATTGGCGCCCGGGACGAAAATCGTCGAAAATCATGACAAAACCGCAGGCTGTGGCGCTCAGCATCGGGGCGTAAACCGTTATGTGCGGCCACGTATTCTGTTGTGGACATAAGACGTGCCCGAGGGCGGGAAGATTGCGGGATTCATAACGTGGCGCTGGTCGTGCAGAAGTACGGCGGATCATCGGTGGCCGACGCCGACCGGATCCGTCGCGTCGCCGAACGCATCGTCGCGACCAAGAAGCAGGGGAACGACGTCGTCGTGGTGGTATCCGCGATGGGCGACACCACCGATGACCTGATGGACCTGGCCCAGCAGGTGTGCCCGGCGCCGCCGCCGCGGGAACTCGACATGCTGCTGACCGCGGGCGAACGCATCTCCAACGCGCTGGTGGCCATGGCGATCGAGTCGCTGGGCGCGGAGGCGCGGTCCTTCACCGGCTCGCAGGCCGGGGTGATCACCACCGGCACCCATGGCAACGCGAAAATCATCGAGGTCACCCCCGGGCGGCTGCAGGCCGCGCTCGACGAGGGCCGCATCGTGCTGGTCGCCGGCTTTCAGGGCGTCAGCCAGGACACCCGGGACGTCACCACGCTGGGCCGCGGCGGTTCGGACACCACCGCGGTGGCCCTGGCGGCGGCCTTGCACGCCGACGTCTGCGAGATCTACACCGACGTGGACGGCATCTTCACCGCGGACCCGCGGATCGTGCACAACGCGCGCCGGTTGGACAAGGTGACCTTCGAGGAGATGCTCGAGATGGCGGCCTGCGGCGCGAAGGTGCTGATGCTGCGCTGCGTGGAATACGCCCGCCGCTACAACATTCCGGTGCACGTCCGCTCGTCGTACTCGGACAAGCCCGGCACCGTCGTCGTCGGATCGATCAAGGACGTAGCTATGGAAGACCCCATCCTGACCGGAGTCGCGCACGACCGCAGCGAGGCCAAGGTGACCGTCGTCGGCATCCCCGACATCCCCGGCTATGCGGCGCGGGTCTTCCGGGCCGTCGCCGACGCCGACGTGAACATCGACATGGTGTTGCAGAACGTCTCGAAGGTGGAGGACGGCAAGACCGACATCACCTTCACCTGCTCGCGGGACAGCGGGCCCACGGCGGTGGCCAAGCTGGACGCGCTCAAGCACGAGATCGGGTTCACCCAGTTGCTCTACGACGACCACATCGGCAAGGTCTCGCTGATCGGTGCGGGCATGCGCAGCCACCCCGGCGTCACCGCCACCTTCTGTGAGGCCCTGGCCGCGGTCGGCGTCAACATCGAGCTGATCTCCACCTCAGAAATCCGCATCTCGGTCCTGTGCCGCGACACCGAACTAGATAAGGCCGTCGTCGCGTTGCATGAGGCGTTCGGGCTTGGCGGGGACGAGAAGGCGACGGTGTATGCGGGGACTGGCAGGTAGATATGGGCGCTAATCGGCTGTCAATAGGTGTTGTAGGGGCCACCGGCCAGGTGGGTCAGGTGATGCGAAGGTTGCTCGAGGAGCGGGACTTCCCCGCGACCTCGGTACGGTTTTTCGCGTCGTCGCGGTCGCAGGGCCGCAAGCTGGGATTCCGCGGGCAGGAGATCGAGGTCGAGGACGCCGCGACGGCGGACCCGTCCGGCCTGGACATCGCATTGTTCTCCGCCGGCAAGACCATGTCGCTGGTGCAGGCGCCGCGCTTCGCCGCGGCCGGGGTGACGGTCATCGACAACTCGTCGGCCTGGCGCAAGGATCCCGACGTGCCGCTGGTGGTGTCGGAGGTCAACTTCGAGAGGGACGCCCACCGCCGGCCTAAGGGGATCATCGCCAACCCGAACTGCACCACGATGGCGGCGATGCCGGTGCTCAAGGTGCTGCACGACGAGGCCGGGCTGGTGCGCCTGGTGGTCTCGAGCTACCAGGCGGTGTCCGGCAGCGGGCTCGCCGGGGTGGAGGAGCTGGCCGGGCAGGCCCGCGCGGTCATCGACGGCGCCGAGCAGTTGGTGCACGACGGCTCCGCGCTCGAGTTCCCCCCGCCCAAGACCTACGTGGCGCCGATCGCGTTCAACGTCGTGCCGCTGGCCGGCTCGCTGGTGGACGATGGTTCCGGCGAGACCGACGAGGACCAGAAGCTGCGGCACGAGAGCCGAAAGATCCTCGGCATCCCGGAGCTGGCGGTGAGCGGAACCTGCGTGCGCGTGCCCGTCTTCACCGGGCACTCGCTGTCGATCAACGCCGAGTTCTCCCGGCCGCTGCCGCCCGAGCGCGCCCGGCAGCTGCTCGACGGTGCGCCCGGGGTCAAGGTGGTCGACGTGCCGACGCCGTTGGCCGCGGCGGGGGTCGACGAGTCCTTGGTCGGCCGCATCCGGCACGATCCGGGCGTGCCCGACGGGCGCGGCCTGGCCCTGTTCGTCTCGGGCGACAACCTCCGCAAGGGGGCGGCGCTGAACACCATCCAGATCGCCGAGCTGCTGGCCGCCCAGCTGTGAGAAGCGGGTGAGCGCCGCCCCTATCCGACTGATCGCGCGGTGCTCCCTTGCATTGAGTCTCATTGCGCCGCAATGGGTTTGGCTCGCGCATGCGGACCCTCCCGCGCCCGAACCCGAGCCCATCCTGGGGCCGCTCGCGCCCGGTCAGGTGTTACGGATCGGCCCCACCGCCGGCACCGGCACGCCCACCGGGGACTACGGCATCGGTGCGACCGACCTCTGTGAGTTCGTCGAATTCCCCGCCGAACTGTTGCAGGTCTGCGGCGACAGCTTCGCCGGCCAGGGCGTCGGGTTCGGCGGCTGGTACGCACCGGTGGCGCTTCATGTGGACACCGCGTCTGTCGACGACCCGGCCGGCGTGCGCTACACCGGCGTCACCGGCATCAGCAAACCGCTGTTGGCCGATCCGCCTCCGCCGGGTGCCTCGCAGCTGCCCGCCGGGGTGGTGCAGATCAACCGGCGCAACTACGTGCTGGTGACCACGGCGAAGAACCTGGAACCGCAAAGCTCGCGGCTCGTGACGGCCGAGCCGGCGCGGGCCGGTTGGCAGACCATTCCCGGGTCGCGCCGGCCCGCCTCCTACCAGGGCGGCTCGCAGACGCAGATCAGCGGGTACTACGACCCCATCCCCACCGCGGATTCGCCGACCGGTTGGGTCTACATCGTGGCCGACAGCTTCACCCGCAGGGATCCCGTCGTGCTGTACCGGGCTACCCCGCAATCGTTCACCGACCGGTCCCGCTGGCAGGGTTGGGCGGCCGGGCCGGGCGGTGGCTGGGGCAAGCCGCCCACGCCGCTGTGGCCGGAAGCGGTGGGCGAGATGTGCATCCGGCAAATCGACGGCAAGGCGGTGCTGTCCTACTTCAACGCCGTCACGGGCAACATGGAGGTCCGCGTCGCCGACGACCCGACATCCCTCGGCGACGCGCCGGTCACCACCGTGGTCCAGCACGACGAGTGGCCCGATCCGGCGGACAGCCTGCCGCCGCCGTATGACAACCGGCTCGCGCAACCGTACGGCGGCTACATCTCGCCCGGTTCCACGCTCGACGAGCTGCGAATCTTCGTGAGCCAGTGGGACACCCGGGCGCGCGTGGCCGCCCCGTACCGGGTGATCCAGTTCGCGGTCAACCCGCTCAAGCCCGACGTCGACTGAGCGCCGAATCACTCACAGCTGCTACATAAGTGATGCATAGCCGCAGCTATTGTTAACGCCTTCATCATTTGTCTCATGAGTGAAACATCTGAAACCCCCACCACGCGGTCCTCGACCGCAACTGCTCCGGCAGCCGCCGCGGCAGCAACAGCCCCCTACCGGGCGGCACGCGTTTTCCACCTCGCGGCGTGGGTCGCCATCGTCGCCGGGATCGTGTTCATCGTCGCGGTCATCTTCTTCACCGGCTTCATCCTTGGCCACCGCGGCGGCCACCACGGCCATCACCACCACAAGCACCACGCGGCGTGGATGCACCCGCACCGCATGGGCGGCCCGGGTGGCCCGGGTGCGCAGCAGGGTGGACCGGCCGGCATCCAGCAGGGCGGACCCGGCGCGGCGACCGGCGCCCCCGGCCCGAGCCAGATCCCGACGTCGGTCGTCCCGTCGCGGACGCCGTAGTCCAACCCCACACTGAACAACCAGCAGCCCGGTGCCCGCGAGGGCACCGGGCTGCACGTCGTTTTGCCACCGGCGATGGGTCGCCGCGGATCGATTCACAGCAAGTTTTCTGCGGCGAACCTGTTATGCCCGCAGGGCCCCTGGGCAATATGAAGGCATGACCGAGACACCGGAACCGACGACGCCACCGCCGACTCCCGCCGCCGGCGCCGCACCCGCGCCCCTACCCGCGGAGCGGGTCAAGCCGCCGGCGCTCTACACGGCCGCGGCGTGGGTGATCATCGTCGCGGGCATCGTCTTCATCATCTCGACGGTGTTCTTCGTCGGTGCGTTCGTGTACGGCTATTACCACCACTGCCACCATCACCACGGCCCGATGTTTCGACCGGGCGGCGGTCCCGGTGGCCCCGGACCGTACGGCCCCGGCCCGGGCAACGGGCCGTGGGGCCCCGGCCCAAGCGGCCAGTGGGGCTACGGCGGCCCGGGGCTGATCGTGCCCATGCCGCCCGGCGGTCCGGGCGGCCCCGCCGGACCCGCCGGCGGACCCGGCCTGAGCGGCCCGGGCCAGCCACCGGCGAGCGCAGTCAGCCCAACCCCCGCCGCGCCCGCGCCGCGTCCGTAACGGCCGATGTGTTTCTTGACGTGATCCAGAAAAGGCGTAGTTATTGGCGCACCGGGGTATTCGTCGCCAGTAGCTGAGGGCAGCCCACCAAAAGAGGAGATAGCGATATGACGGAGCGATTCACCACCACAGATGCCGGCATCGCTGCGCCCAGCGACGACCAGTCGTTGACGATCGGTCCCGACGGGCCGATCCTGCTGCAGGACCATTACCTGATCGAGCAGATGGCCCAATTCAACCGGGAACGCATCCCGGAACGTCAGCCGCACGCGAAGGGCGGCGGCGCTTTCGGCACCTTCGAGGTCACCAACGACGTCAGTAAATACACCAGGGCAGCGGTCTTTCAGCCGGGCACCAAGACGGACATGCTGGCCCGGTTCTCCACTGTCGCCGGTGAGCGCGGCAGCCCGGACACGTGGCGTGATCCGCGTGGCTTCGCGCTGAAGTTCTACACCAGCGAAGGCAATTTCGACCTGGTCGGCAACAACACCCCGGTCTTCTTCATGCGCGACCCGATGAAGTTCCAGCACTTCATCCGGTCTCAAAAACGCATGCAGGCAACGAATTTGCGTGACCACAACATGCAGTGGGACTTCTGGACGCTCTCGCCGGAGTCCGCGCATCAGGTCACCTGGCTGATGGGCGATCGGGGCATCCCCAAGTCGTGGCGGCATATGAACGGCTACAGCAGCCACACGTACAGCTGGATCAACGCCGGCGGCGAAATCTTCTGGGTGAAATACCATTTCATCACCGATCAGGGCATCGACTTCCTGCCCCAGGAGGACGCGGACCGACTGGCCGGCGAGGATGGCGATTACCACCAGCGCGACCTCTACGAGGCCATCGAGGGCGGGAACTACCCGAGCTGGACCCTCAAGATGCAGATCATGCCGTACGAGGAGGCCAAGAATTATCGGTTCAACCCGTTCGACCTGACCAAGGTGTGGCCGCACGGCGACTACCCGTTGATCGATGTCGGCAAGATGACGCTGAACCGCAACGTCACCGATTACCACACCGAGATCGAGCAGGCGGCCTTCGAGCCGAACAACACCGTGCCGGGCACCGGGCTGAGCCCGGACAAGATGCTGCAGGCCCGCGGGTTCTCCTACTCCGACGCGCACCGCGCCCGACTGGGAGCCAACTACCGGCAAATTCCCGTGAACACCCCGAAGGTCGAGGTGAACAGCTATTCGAAGGACGGCGCGATGCGGATGAAGAACGTCTCCGATCCCGTCTATGCGCCCAACTCCTACGGCGGCCCGCACGCCGACCCGGCGCGCGCCGCCGAGGTGCGCTGGCACGCGGACGGCGACATGGTGCGCGCCGCATACACGCTGCACGCCGAGGACGACGACTGGGGGCAAGCCGGCACCATGGTCCGCGAGGTCCTCGATGACGCGGCCCGGGATCGATTGGCGCACAACATCATTGGTCACGTCTCCAAGGGCGTCAAGGAGCCGGTGCTGTCGCGGGTGTTCGAGTACTGGCGCAACGTCGACCCCGACCTGGGCAAGAAGGTCGAAGAGGGCGTGCGCGGCAACGGGGGCTGACCAACGCGCCGGCGTCCTGGCATGATCGCTGGAATGACCATGCGGGTTCGCGGCGCCGCGATCACCATCGGCCTGGCCATCGAGTGCGCGGTCGCCCTTCCCGTTGCGACCGCCCACCCGTCGGAACCGGGCGCGGTGAATTACGCCGTGCTGGGTAAGGGCTCGGTCGGCAACATCGTCGGCGGCCCGATGGGCTGGGAGTCGGTGTTCACCCGACCGGTCCAGGGCGACTGGGTGGACGTTCCCGTGTGCAACAACTGGGCCGACATCGGGTTGCCCGAGGTGTTCGACGACCCCGACCTAGCGTCGTTCAACGGTGCCGTCGCGCAGACGTCAGCCAACGACCAGACTCACTTCGTCAAGCAGGCCGTCGGGGTGTTCGCCACCAACGACGCCGCCGACCGCGCCTTCCACCGCGTGGTGGACCGGACGGTGGGCTGCTCGGGCCAGACCAGCGCGATGCATCTGGACAACGGGGCCACTCAGGTGTGGTCGTTCGACGGTGGGCCGCCCGGCGGGGCCGATGCGAGCTGGACCAAGCAGGAAGCCGGCACCGATCGGCGGTGCTTCAATCAAACCAGGCTGCGCGAAAACGTGTTGCTGCAGGCCAAGGTCTGCCAATCTGGCAACGCCGGGCCGGCGGTCAACGTGCTGGCCGGGGCAATGCAGAACGCGCTGGGTCAGTGAGCGGGGGTTCCGAGCCGGGGTCGGACAGGCTTGAAAACCGGCGCGAACGGGAATATGTCGGGGCCATCTGTTAGATGAAGAGGTGGCGGTTACCGGGGTGTGGAGACAGGTCCGCAGACGCGCGTGTTGAGCCTTGCTCAGGGCCGAAGGGACAGTGATATGACGTTCGCCGCTATCACTACCTCCGGCTCCGAGCCGGCCACTGCCGAGATGACCGATTCCCAAGCCGCCGCCCGCTACATCGCGGACGGCTGCCTGGTGGACGCCCCGCTGGGGCGCGTGGGCCTCGAGTTGGAGGGCCACTGCCACGACCCGGCCGACCCGCACCGCAGGCCCGGCTGGGACGAGATCGGCGAGGTGTTGGGGCGCCTGCCCGAGCTGCCGGGGGGCAGCCGGATCACCGTGGAGCCCGGCGGTGCGGTGGAGCTGTCCGGTCCGCCGGCCGACGGGGTGCTCAGCGCCATCGACGCGATGCGGCGCGATCAGGCCGTGCTGCGGTCGGCGTTCGCCGACGCGGGGCTGGGTCTGGTTTTCCTAGGTGCCGATCCGCTGCGGCCGCCCCAGCGCATCAACCCGGGCGCGCGTTACCGCGCGATGGAGCAGTTCTTCGCGTCCAGCCGTTCGGGCTACGCCGGCTCGGCGATGATGACGTCCACCGCGTCCATACAGGTCAACCTCGACGCCGGGCCGCGGGCCGGCTGGGCGGCGCGCGTGCGGTTGGCCCACGCGCTGGGGCCCACCATGATCGCGATCGCCGCCAACTCACCGATGCTGCGGGGCGAGTTCACCGGTTGGGTCTCCACCAGGCAGTGGGTGTGGGGCCAGATGGACTCGGCGCGATGCGGGCCCATCCTCGGCGCCAGCGGCGACGAACCCGGCACCGACTGGGCGCGCTACGCGCTCAAAGCCCCGGTGATGCTGGTGCACGCCCCGGACGCCGCCCCGGTCACGCATTGGGTCCCCTTTGCCGATTGGGTGGACGGCCGGGTGTTGCTCGGCGGTCGCCGGCCCACCGTGGCCGACCTGGAATACCACCTGACCACCCTGTTTCCGCCGGTGCGCCCGAGGCAGTGGCTGGAGATCCGCTATCTCGACAGCGTGTCGGACGAGTTCTGGCCGGCCGTGGTGTTCACCCTGACGGCCCTGCTCGACGACCCGGCCGCGGCCCAAATCGCGGCCGAGGTGGTCGAACCGGTAGCGACCGCTTGGGACACCGCGGCCCGGGTGGGCCTGCGTGACCGGCGGCTGTACGCCGCGGCCAACAAGTGCGTGGCCGTCGCCGCCGAGCTCGCGCCGCCCGACCTCCGGGATTCGATGCAACGGCTGGTGGACGCCGTCGAGCGGTGCCGATGTCCCGGCGACGACTTCTCCGATCAGGTGATCGAGCACGGCATCGCGCCCACGGTGGCGCGCCTGGCCCAAGGGGGGCTGTGACTTCAGCGGATGATTCCGACCCGCTGCGCCCGGTTGCGCCGCGGTTGCGATCGTCATGCCGGGCGGGCCTCGCCGACGACTTGGCGCGGGCGCGGGCGCGAACGTTGCGGCTGGTCGAGTTCGACGACGCCGAGCTGTACCGCCAGTACGACCCCCTGATGAGTCCGCTGGTGTGGGACCTCGCGCACATCGGTCAGCAGGAGGAGTTCTGGCTGCTGCGCGCCGGTGACCCCGGCCGGCCGGGCATGTTGCCGCCCGCCGTCGAGGGCCTCTACGACGCGTTCGTGCACTCCCGTGCGAGCCGGGTCGAGCTGCCGCTGCTGTCCCCGGATCGCGCGCGGGCGTATTGCCGGACGGTGCGCTCGGCCGCCCTCGACGCCCTCGACGACCTGCCCGAGGACGCCGACAGCTTCCCGTTCGCGTTGGTGATCAGCCACGAGAACCAGCACGACGAAACCATGTTGCAGGCGTTAAACCTGCGCGCCGGGCCCCCGCTCCTGCGCGACAGCGTGGCCTTGCCGACCGGCCGGCAAGGCGTGGCCGGCACCTCGGTGTTGGTGCCCGCCGGCCCGTTCGTGCTGGGCGTCGACGCCGCGAGCGAACCGTATTCCCTGGACAATGAGCGTCCCGCCCACGTCGTCGACGTGCCCGCATTCCGGATCGGCCGGGTGCCCGTCACCAACGGCGAGTGGCGACACTTCGTCGAAGACGGGGGATATCGGCAGGCGCGCTGGTGGTCCGCGCGCGGCTGGGAGCATCGCCAGCGCGCCGGCCTCACGGCGCCGCAGTTCTGGAGTCCCGACGCGCGGACGCGGACCCGGTTCGGGTACGTCGAGGACATCCCGGCCGATGAGCCGGTGCAGCACGTCACCTACTTCGAGGCCGAGGCGTACGCCGCCTGGGCGGGCGCGCGGTTGCCCACCGAGATCGAATGGGAAAAGGCCTGCGCGTGGGATCCCGCCACCGACAGCCGGCGCCGCTATCCGTGGGGGTCGCAGGCGCCGTCCGACGCCCTGGCCAACCTGGGTGGCGCGGCGTTGCGTCCGGCACCCGTCGGCGCCTACCCCGCCGGCGCCTCGGCGTACGGGGCCGAGCAGATGCTTGGCGACGTGTGGGAGTGGACCACATCCCCGCTGCGGCCCTGGCCGGGCTTCGTCCCGATGATCTACGAGCGCTACTCCCAGCCGTTCTTCTTTCGTGACTACCGGGTGCTGCGCGGCGGCTCGTGGGCGGTGGAGTCCAGCATTCTGCGGCCGAGCTTTCGTAACTGGGACCACCCGATACGTCGCCAGATCTTCGCCGGCGTCCGGTTGGCTTGGGACGTCGAGGATTTCACCTGATGTGCCGGCACCTCGGTTGGCTCGGGGCCGACGTCACCGTCTCCTCGCTGGTGCTCGACCCGCCGTACGGCCTGCGGGTGCAGTCGTATGCCCCGCGCCGGCAGAAGCACGGCCTGCTCAACGCGGACGGCTGGGGCGTCGGGTTTTTCGATCGCTCCGCGGAAGGCCTTGCGCCGCGCCGCTGGCGCAGCGCGGCACCGCTGTGGGGGGACGCTTCGTTCGACTCCGTCGCGCCGGCGCTGCGCAGCCACTGCGTGGTGGCCGCTGTGCGCTCGGCGACGGTCGGCATGCCGATCGACATCAGTGCGACGGCGCCGTTCACCGACGGCCGATGGTTGTTGTCGCACAACGGAGTCGTCGCCCGTGCCGTGTTGCCCCTGGCATCGCGGGCCGAATCGGTCTGTGATAGCGCGCTTCTCGCGGCCGCCGTTTTCGAACGCGGCCTCGACGCACTCGGCCAGACCATCGTCGAGATTGCGGCGGCTGACCCCAACGCCCGGCTGAACATCTTGGCGGCCAACGGTTCTCGCCTGTTGGCGACGACCTGGGGGGACACGCTGTCGATTCTGCGCCGCGCCGACGGTGTCGTCCTGGCCAGCGAGCCCTACGACGACGACACCGGTTGGGAGGAAGTGCCGGACCGCCACCTCGTCGAGGTCACCGCGACGGGTGTCGCGCTGACCCCGCTGGATCACTCGGAAGGTTATCGATGACGCTAACACTGTCTAACCACCTGGCCGCCGACTCCGCGTACCAGGCGTTGCGCCGTGACGTGTTCGACGGCCTGCAGCAGACGCCAAAGTCGTTGCCACCCAAGTGGTTCTACGATTCGCTGGGCAGCCACCTGTTCGATCAGATTACCCGGCTGCCCGAATATTATCCGACCCGCGCCGAGGCCGAGATCCTGCGCGAACGGTCGGCCGAAGTCGCGGCGGCCAGCGAGGCGGATACCCTGGTGGAACTCGGCAGCGGAACCTCGGAGAAGACCCGGCTGCTGCTCGACGCGCTGCGTGACCGCGGATCGCTGCGCCGATTTGTCCCGTTCGACGTCGACGCCGGAATCCTCTCGACGGCCGCGGCGGCCATCCAGCGGGAATACGTCGGCGTCGAAATCAACGCTGTGTGCGGTGATTTCGAGGAACACCTGACCGAGATCCCGACCGGCGGACGTCGGCTGTTCGCGTTCCTCGGGTCCACGATCGGCAACCTGACACCGGGACCGCGCGCCGAGTTCCTCTCGAGCCTGTCCGCCCAAATGCGGCCGGGCGACAGCCTGTTGCTGGGGACCGACCTGGTCAAGGACACCGACCGACTGGTGCGGGCCTATGACGACTCGGCCGGGGTGACCGCGGCGTTCAATCGCAACGTGCTGGCGGTGATCAACCGGCAACTCGACGCCGACTTCGACGTCGAGGCCTACCAGCACGTGGCGCGCTGGAACGCGGAGGAGGAGCGCATCGAAATGTGGTTGCGCGCCGGCCAGGCCCAGCGGGTCCGCGTCGACGCGCTCGACCTGACCGTCGATTTCGCGGCCGGCGAGGAGATGCTCACCGAGGTGTCGTGCAAGTTCCGCCCGGACGGGGTAAGCGCTGAATTGACCGGCGTGGGACTGCGGCCCACCCGGTGGTGGACGGACGCCGCGGGTGACTTCGGGTTGTCGCTGGCCGTGAAGTGACGCCCGCGGGTTCGCTGGCTGACCGATGGCGGGCGGCCCGCCTGCCGGCGGCCGGCCTGCACCTGGACAGCGCGGCCTGTTCGCGCCAAAGCCTCGCGGTGATCGACGCCGCCGCCCAGCACGCGCGCAACGAGTCCGAAGTCGGTGGCTACGTCGCGGCCGAGGCCGCCGCACCCGCGCTCGATGCCGGGCGCCTCGCGTTCGCCGCGCTGGCCGGCATGCCCGACGCCGAGGTGGTATTCACCACGGGTTCGCTGAACGCGCTAGATCTGCTGCTCGGCGGCTGGCCGGCGGACCGCCGCAGGGTGGCGTGCCTGCCCGGCGAGTACGGTCCCAACCTGGCGCTGCTGGCCGCCCACGGATTCGACCGGCAGCTGCTGCCGACGCTCGAGGATGGCCGGGTGGCGCTCGACGACGCGGCGCTGTCGCTCGAGGACGACCCACCCGATCTGGTCCACCTGACCGCGGTCGGCAGCCACAGCGGTGTGGTGCAACCGCTGTCGATGGTGGCGCAACTGTGCCGGGAATTGGGGCTGCCGCTGGTCGTCGACGCCGCTCAGGCGCTGGGCCAGGTGGACTGCGCGGTCGGCGCCGACGTGACCTACGCGTCGTCGCGCAAGTGGATCGCCGGGCCCCGCGGTGTCGGTGCCCTCGCGGTGCGCCACGAGCTGTTGGAGGGTCTGCGGCCGCGGCTGGCCGCGCCGGATTGGCTCGCGGGGTCGTTCTCGGTGGCCCAGCAGCTGGAGTTCGGTGAAGCCAATGTTGCGGCACGCCTTGGGTTTTCGTTGGCATTGGGCGAGCATCTGGCGCACGGGCCGGAGGCCGTGCGCGCGCGGCTGGCCGCGTTGGGCAGCGACACCCGCCGGGTGCTGGCCGACGTGGCCGGCTGGGCGGTGGTCGAGGAGGTCGACGAGCCCAGCGCCATCACCACGGTGGCCCCCGTCGGGGGCGCCGACCCGCAGGCGGTGCGATCGTGGCTGCTCGCCGAGCGGCGGATCCTGACCACCTTCGTGGGTGTGCAGCGGGCGCCCCTGCAGCTGACCGGACCGGTGCTGCGGATCTCGCCACACGTCGACACCACTGCCGACGATCTGGAGACGTTCGCCGAGGCGCTGATCGCCGCGACCGCGGCGACGTCGGCTTGAGAAGGCGTGAGGATTACCCCGCCTTGTGCGCCGTCAGCAGGTAGGCGGGCATCTTGATCCGGCCCTTCTCGTCGCGTTCATGCGGCGGGAATTCGAAGGGCGCATCGGCAATCTCGACGGCGTTCGACAGAATGTGGGCAGGGCGGATCTCGTCGACCTCCCAATACTTGCCCACCGCGGCGCGCAGTTCGTCCTCGTCGACTTCGTTGGGCTTCGGTTGCATCTCGGCTGGAAAGGCGCCCTTGGCGAACACCAGGATGAACAGCCTGGCGCCCGGCGCGGCCGCGCGGTGGATGGAGCTCAGGTAGCCGTCGCGGCCCTCGACGGGCAATGAATGAAACAGCGTGGAATCGACGATCGTGGCGAACCGGCCGTCATAACCGCTGAACGACGTGATGTCCGCCTGCACGAAGCTGGCGGTGGTCAAGCCGCGCTCCTGGGCGGCCCTGGTGGCCGCCGCGACCGCGGTCGGCGTCAGGTCGACGCCGACCACGGTGTAGCCCTGGGCGGCGAGCGCCAACGACAGCTCGGCGACTCCGCAGCCGGCGTCCAGCACGTCGCTGCGGAACTTGCCGGCCGCGGCCAATGCGGCCAGCTCCGGTTGCGGCTCACCGATGTTCCACGGCGGCGGGCCCTGGAAGTGCGCTTGCTCGCGGTATGCGCTGTCCCAGTCCATGACCTGATCGTCCGGCATGGTTTTCAACGTACCCCCGCGGTCAGGGCTCCCAGGTGTGCACCGGTTCGTTGGCGTGCATGTGCTCGCAGTACCGGCGCAGCATCTCGGCCAGTGCCGCTGGACGGGTCATTCCGGTGTCTTCCAGCGCGCGCACGGTCGACACCTGCCAGCTGGCGCCGTTGCGGCCGGTTCGGGCGCGGCCCTCGATGACCCCCAGGAATCGATCCCGCACCTCGGCGTCCACGCCCCAGCGGCGCAGCCCCTCGTCGGCGATGGGCAGCAGCGTGTCGAGGACCAGCCTGGTGGCCAGCACGTCGCCCAAACCCGGCCAGTGCAGCCGGGCGTCGACACCATTGCGTGCCGCCTCGAGGAAATTCGCTTGTGCCGCAGCGAAATCCATGCCTGCCCAGACGGGATCGTGGTCCTCGGCCAGACTGCGCAGCAGGCCGTAGAAGAAGGCCGAATTCGCCAGCATGTCCACCACGGTCGGGCCGGCCGGCAACACCCGATTCTCCAGCCGCAGGTGCGGCCGCCCGTCGACCACGTCATAGACCGGCCGGTTCCACCGGTAGACGGTGCCGCTGTGCAGCCGCATCTCGGACAGCCGCGGTGCCCGCCCGGAGGCCAGCTCGGCCAGCGGATCCTCGTCGGACACCTCGGGCAGCAAGGGCGGGAAGTAGCGGATGTTCTCCTGGTACAGGTCGAGCACCGAGGAGATCCACCTTTCGCCGAACCACACCCGCGGCCGCACCCCCTGGGACTTCAGCTCGTCGGGCCGGGTGTCGGTGGACTGCGTGAACAGCTCGATGCGCGTCTCGGACCACAACTGGTGGCCGAAGAAGAACGGCGAGTTGGCGCCGAGCGCCAGCTGCGGCCCGGCTACCGCCTGGGCCGCGTTCCAGTTGGCGGCGAACGCCTCCGGCGCGACCTGCAGATGCAATTGAATGCTGGTGCAGGCGGATTCGGGCGCTATGGACACCGCCTGCCAGCTCAGCGGTTCGGGGCCGGAGATGTTGATCGGGATGTCCTCGCCGCGGGCGGTGAAGATCGAGTCGTTGAGCGCTGCATAGCGGCGCGAGTCGCTCATCCAGCCGGTGGCCAGATGCTCGGGCATCAGCGTGGGCAGGATTCCGATCATCACGATGTGCGCCCCGCCCAGGCCGGCCTTGATCTCGGCGTCGTTCAGGCTGGCCCGCACCTCACCTTCCAGGTCCAGCGCGGTGTGCCCAGGAAGGGCGTGGGGCGGCACGTTGAATTCGATGTTGTAGGCGCCCAATTCCGGCTGAAACGCCGGATCCCCGATGGCGTCCAGCACGTCGCGGTTCGACATCGCCGGCTGGTAATGGGCGTCGACCAGGTTGCACTCGATCTCCATGCCGGTGAGCGGCTTGTCGGAGTCAAAGCGCGACTGCGCCAGCATCGTCGCGAAGGCGTCCAGGCATAACTGGAGCTTGCGCCGGTATTCCCGCCGATGTGCGCTGTCGTACGTGGTGCGCTTGACCTCTTCGCCCACACCGCCGATGGAACAGGGTAACGGGCGGCAACGCAAGCTACGCGGTGAGCTTGTCGAGTCGGGCAGACCATGATGGACTCCTGACGTGTCCGACTTTGTCGCCGCCATCGACCAGGGAACCACCAGCACGCGTTGCATGATCTTCGATCACGACGGCGCCGAAGTGGCTCGCCATCAGCTCGAGCACGAACAGATCCTGCCCCGCTCCGGCTGGGTCGAGCACGACCCGGTCGAAATCTGGGAGCGTACCTCCTCGGTGTTGATGTCGGTATTGAACCGCGCCAATCTGGCCGCCGAAGACATTGCCGCCCTTGGCATCACGAATCAGCGGGAGACCACGTTGGTGTGGAATCGGCGCACCGGGCGGCCCTATTACAACGCCATCGTCTGGCAGGACACCCGCACCGACCGGATCGCGTCGGCGCTGGAGCGCGAGGGCCGCGGCGAGGTGATCCGCCGCAAGGCGGGCCTGCCGCCGGCGACGTACTTCTCCGGGGGCAAACTGCAGTGGATCCTGGACAACGTCGACGGCGTGCGGGAGGCCGCCGAAAGCGGCGACGCCCTGTTCGGCACCCCGGACACCTGGGTGCTGTGGAATCTGACCGGCGGTCCGCGCGGCGGCGTGCACGTCACCGACGTGACCAACGCCAGCCGGACCATGCTGATGGACCTCGAAACCCTCGACTGGGACGACGAGCTGCTGTCATTCTTCGCCATCCCGCGTGCGATGCTGCCGGCGATCGCCCCGTCGTCGTCGCCGCAGCCGTACGGCGTCTCCGCACAAACCGGGCCGGTCGGCGGCGAGGTGCCGATCACTGGGGTCCTCGGTGACCAGCACGCGGCGATGGTGGGCCAGGTGTGCCTGTCGCAGGGCGAGGCGAAGAACACCTACGGCACCGGAAACTTCTTGCTGCTCAACACCGGTGAGACCATCGTGCGATCGGACAACGGGCTGCTGACCACCGTCTGCTACCAGTTCGGCGACGCCAAACCCGTTTACGCGCTTGAGGGTTCGATCGCGGTCACCGGGGCTGCGGTGCAATGGCTGCGCGACCAGCTGGGCATCATCAGCGGCGCCGCGCAAAGCGAATCGTTGGCGCGCCAGGTCACCGACAACGGCGGCGTGTATTTCGTCCCGGCGTTCTCGGGGTTGTTCGCGCCCTATTGGCGATCCGACGCCCGCGGCGCGATCGTGGGGCTGTCCCGGTTCAACACGAACGCGCACCTCGCCCGCGCGACGCTGGAGGCGATCTGCTACCAAAGCCGTGACGTGGTGGACGCGATGGCGGCGGATTCCGGTGTGCGCCTTGAGGTTTTAAAGGTGGACGGCGGCATCACCGCCAACAACCTCTGCATGCAGATTCAGGCCGATGTGCTCGGGGTCGACGTGGTGCGGCCGGTGGTCGCCGAAACGACCGCGCTGGGCGCGGCCTACGCGGCGGGTTTGGCGGTGGGGTTCTGGGCCGATCCGTCCGACCTGCGGGCGAACTGGCACGAAGACAAGCGGTGGACGCCGAACTGGACGGAGGAGCAGCGCGCCGCCGGCTATGCGGGTTGGCGCAAAGCGGTGCAGCGGACCCTGGACTGGGTCGACGTGACCTGATCCAGGGTCCGCTGTGTGTCAGGGCTCAGTCTTCGCCCAGGATGCCGTAGACCTCGCGCCGCGCGTTGTTGAGTATCTCGACGATGCGCTGCTGTTGCTCGGCGGTGGCGGTGTGCGCGGACTGCGCGACCGCGCCGAACAGTTGGCCGACGGCCGCCCGCAGGTTCATGTGACCCGGGTCGGCCCCTTCGGCGATCTCGTCCCACGGCGGGGTCTCGACCTTCTCGGCCGCCGCGCGGCCCTCGTCGGTGAGCTCGAACAGCTTCTTGCTGCCCTCGCTCTCGCTCGCGCTGATCAGGCCCTCGTCGGTTAGCAACTGCAGCGTCGGGTAGACCGAGCCGGGGCTGGGCTTCCAGAGCCCGTTGCTGCGTTCGGCGATCTGCTGGATCATCTCGTAGCCGTGCATCGGCCGCTCGGCCAGCAGGGCCAGGATGGCCGCGCGGACGTCACCGCGCTTGCCGCGGCCGGGGCCGCCCCGTCGCCATCCGCCGCGCCGGCCGCCCGGGCCGAACCCGAAACCGGGTCCGAAACCGGGACCGAATCCCGGTCCGAAACCGGGTCCGAAGCCGGGACCAAATCCCTGCTCGCCCGCGTGGTCGCGGAGGTTTTCGAAGAATTCGCGCCGAGCCTGGCGCCTGGCGCCGTGCAGGGCACGCCGTTGCACCGGGCCGGCGCCGAAGCCGAAGCCCTGACCAGCGAACGGTCCGATGGGTGGAGTGAATGGGTTGCTCATGGTTGTTGTCCTTACGTTCTCGGGAGGTAGCGCACCGTCTGCGCGCTTCGAAGTATCACGATATATCGGAAACGATCGCGATGCAACGGCTGAGGCCGATCGGCCGACGCGAGCCGCCATGACCTGCGCTTCGGCGACCGCGCCGGCCGCCACCGGCATGCCAAGTCCGGTTTGCGCCTGACAGGCGGCGGGTAGGAACTTTGGGATGAACGCTGATAACTCCAACCTCGCGGTAGGCGGCGGAACCTCCGGCGCCACCGGTCCCGCGCAGGGTGGCAGCGGTCGCAGAAATGGCAGCCGCAACGTGTGGCCGTGGGCCAACTGGGCGCTGGCGCTGGCCACCGTGCCCGCCGCCGCCATCGTGATGCTGTTCGCGCTGGGCGCGGTGATGAGCGCCGACGGCTGCGCCGACCGCAGTTGCCCCAACCTGGGCCACGGTGGGATCAATTTCGGGGTCGCGTTCTACGGCGCCCCTGCGGTCGCCGTCGTGGTGATCGTCATTTCCCTGTTCACCGCCAAGCGGCGCGGCGGCATCGCGGTTCCCCTGTTCGGGTGGGCGCTGTTGATCGCCGACGTCCTGCTCATGGCGCTGAGCGTCTCCGGCTAGCAAGCGCGCCCGTCAGCTCGGCGGCGAGAAACCGCCCGTGGCGGGATTCGATGGCGCCCGCTGCGGCGCACCCGGATCCGGCCACGGGACAGCCTGTTGCGGTGGCGCCGGCGGCGAGGATGGCCACGGTGCGGGGGTCGGCTGCGGCATGGTGGGGCGCAGCCGTGCCAATTCGCGGCGATGCCGTTCGGCGAGTACGGCGGCGAGCACCAGCTCGGGCGGGGCGCCGGGCGGGGGCGGCGGCGCGATGCGGGACACCACGTCGCCGGCGATGCGGTACGCCATCTGGTGGCGCAACTGGCGATCGAGTTGCGTTGCACGCGAGAGGAATTGGCGTGCAACCTCGGCCTGGCCGGGAGACAGGCCGGAAAGTTGCAGCGACGAGGCCCACCAGGCCAGCGACGGCGGCATCACCGGCGGGGGACCCAGCCGGGGGCCGCGTTCGTTCACCACCACCGTGCCGGCGAAGATGTCGCCGATCCGCTTGGCCTTCGGCGACAGGATGCTGCAGATGACCGCCGGACTCCCGAACAGCATCCAGATCTCCACCACCGCGGCCAAGGCGCGAAACAGGGCCTGCCGGAACCGTTCTGGGCCGCCGTCGTCGGACACCACGCGCAGGCCCATCGCGATCTTGCCGACCGAGCGCCCGCGCGTTGCCCTTTCGAGCGTCACTGGGTAGCCGACGAGCACCAGCACCGTGAAGATGAGCAGCACGGCCGTGCTCAGCGCCGAGTCGTACTGGGTCAGCGTGGCGGCCCACAACATCAGTCCGAGCAGATAGCAGACGACCATCACGGCGATATCGATCAGTGCGCTCAAAGTCCGCACCGGCAGCTGGGCGATCTGCACGTCGAGCACGACCGCGTCGCCGGTCACCACCTCGGACATAACACCGAACGGTACAGGGCCATTAGGCTGCGCAGGGTGGACGTCGACGCATTCGTGGTGGCCCATCGCGGCACCTGGGACCGCCTGGACCGGCTGGTCGGGAAACGCCGGTCGCTGACCGGCGCCGAGGTCGACGAACTGGTGGAGCTGTATCAGCGGGTGTCCACCCACCTGTCGACGTTGCGTTCGTCGTCGTCGGACTCGCTGTTGATCGGTCGGCTCTCGAGCCTGGTCGCGCGCGCACGTTCCGTGGTGACCGGCGCCCATGCGCCGTTGAGCAGTACCTTCGTGCGGTTCTGGACGGTGGCCTTCCCGGCGGTCGCCTACCGGTCGTGGCGGTGGTGGTTGGGCACCGCGGTGGCGTTCTACGCCGTGGCCGTGGTGATCGCCTTGTGGGTGGCGGGCAATCCGGAGGTGCAGTCGGCCGCCGGAACCCCAAGCGACATCGAACAATTGGTCAACCACGACATCGCCGCCTACTACAGTGAACATCCCGCCGCCGCGTTCGCCCTGCAGATCTGGGTGAACAACTCCTGGGTGTCCGCGCAGTGCATCGCGTCGTCGGTCCTTCTGGGCCTGCCGATTCCGTTCGTGCTCTACCAGAACGCCGCCAACCTGGGATTGATCTCCGGGCTGATGTTCCAGGCCGGCAAGGGCGGCCTGCTACTCGGGCTGCTGCTACCGCACGGGCTGCTGGAGCTCACGGCGGTGTTCCTGGCCGGTGGTGCCGGCATGCGGCTGGGGTGGTCGGTGGTCGCGCCCGGCGACCGGCCGCGCGGGCAGGTGCTGGCCGAACAGGGCCGCGCCGTGGTCTCGGTCGCCATCGGGCTGGCCGGCGTGCTGTTGGTCTCGGGGCTGATCGAGGCGCTGGTCACCCCATCGCCGCTGCCGACTTTCGTTCGGGTCGGCGTCGGGGTCCTCGCCGAGGCGGCGTTCCTCGCCTACATCGTGTACTTCGGTCGCCGCGCCGTGCGGGCCGGCGAGACCGGCGACATCGAGGACGCGCCCGACGTGGTCCCCACCGGCTGAAGCCGATTGCCGGCTGAAGCCGAGCGCCCGCCTTCTCCTCCCGCCGTTGCACGGCGGGCATCGTCGGCGGGCTAAAGCCGGCCGGTGGCCTTCATCGCCAGGTAGCGGTCGGCCAGGGCGGGCGCCAGCTCGGTGGGCGGGGCGTCGACGACCTCCACCCCGCCGCGGCGCAGGCGCGTGGCGATCGCGCGGCGGTCATTGCGGGATCGTTCGGCGGCCGCCGCGTCGTAGACGGCGGCGGGATCCGAACGCCCAGCGGCCATTTGGTCGACCCTCGGGTCCGCGACGGCCGCGACCATCAGGTGGTGTTTCGCCGACAGCTGCGGCAGCACCGGCAGCAGACCCTCGTCGAGGGCGGTCGCGTTGAGATCGGTCAGCAGCACCACGAGTGAACGCCGGCGGGCGCGCCGCGCAATGGCGGAAACCATTGCGGTCCAATCCGGTTCGAGCAGCGCCGGTTGTAGGGGAGCCATCGCCTCGACGAGGTGCGCGAGCAGTTCGGTGCGCGACGCCCCGAAAACGCCGGCCCGGGTGACCCGGTCGTGGGCGAGGAAGTCGACATGGTCACCGGCCCGCGACGCGAGCGCGGCCAGCAGCAGCGCGGCATCCATCGACCAGTCCAGCCGGGGCCAGCCCGCCGGGTCGGCGGCCGTCGGGTCGACGCCCACCCGGCCCGCCGCGGTGCGCCCGGTGTCCAGCACGATCACCACACGCCGGTCGCGTTCGGGGCGCCAGGTGCGCACGACGACGTCGGCGCGACGCGCGGTGGCGCGCCAGTCGATCGACCGCACGTCGTCACCGACCACATACTCGCGCAGTGAGTCGAATTCCGTTCCCTGCCCGCGGATCAGCGTGGGGAGCAGCCCGTCGATCTCACGCAGTTTGGCCAGCCGCGCCGGCAGGTGCTTGCGGGACAGGAACGGCGGCAGGACCCGAAGCAGGCCGGGCACCGCTTGCGAACCCTGCCGACCGGCCAGCCCGAGGGGGCCGATGGATCGGGCGGTGACCACCGCCGCGCGCTGCTCGCCACGGCGGACCGGCCGCAGTTGGGACTGGACGTGCTGGTGCTGCCCGGCGGGGATGTTGACGGCATGGATCCGCGGCCGCGCTCCCGCGCTGGGCGGCCAGGCGTCGCGAACCTGGCCGCGGAACCGCCTCCGGCCGTCGTTGTGGATCAGCAGCCCCACGTCCACCTGCTGGGCGAGTCGGGCGGAGCGATCCGGCGACCGGACGTAGCGCAACTTGCGGGTGTTGGCCGCCAGCGCGATGTCCGCGATCACCACCGCCAGGAGGGCGACCAGCAGGGCCCAGAAAGTCCTTGCCGGCCAGGGGGACAGCGCGATGGGCAGGACGCACGTCAGCGCGACCAGCCCGGTGCGTCCGGTCAGGACCACTAGCGGGGCACCGGGACCGACGCCAAGATTCCGTCGAGGACGCCGTCGGGCGTGGCCCCTTCGAGTTCGGCCTCGGGGCGCAGCATCACCCGGTGCCGCAGCGTCGGGCGGGCCATGGCCTTCACGTCGTCGGGAGTGACGTAGTTGCGGCCGGACAGCCATGCCCAGGAACGGGCCGTGGCCAGCAGGGCCGTCGCCCCGCGCGGCGAGACGCCGAGCTGCAGTGCGGGCGAGGACCGGGTGGCCCCGACGATGTCGACGATGTAGCCCAGCACCTCGTCGGCGACCAGCACGTGCCGCACGGCGTCGCGCCCGGCCGCCAGTTCGGCGGGACCGGCCACCGGTTTGATCGCCGACAGGTCGCGCGGATCGAAGCCCTGGGCGTGCCGGCCCAGGATGGCGATCTCCGAATCCCGCGGCGGCAGCGTCACATTCAGTTTCAGCAGGAAGCGATCCAGCTGGGCTTCAGGCAACTGGTAGGTGCCCTCGTATTCGACGGGGTTCTGGGTCGCGGCGACGATGAACGGGTCGGGCAGGGGTTGGGCCACGCCTTCCACGCTGACCTGACGCTCTTCCATGGCCTCGAGGAGCGCGGCCTGCGTTTTCGGTGGGGTGCGGTTGATCTCGTCGGCAAGGAGCAGATTGGTGAAGACCGGGCCGGGTCGGAACGTGAACGCGGCGGTGCGTGCGTCGTACACCAGCGACCCCGTGACGTCGCCGGGCATCAGGTCGGGGGTGAACTGCACCCGCTTGAACTCCAACCGCAACGCGGCTGCCATCGCCCGCACCAACAGCGTCTTCGCCACTCCTGGAACGCCTTCCAACAACACGTGACCGCGGCACAGCAGCGCGATCACCAAACCGCTGATCACCCCCTCCTGTCCGACGACCGCCTTCGCGAGCTCGCCGCGCAACGCCAACAGCGCGTCTCGTGCCGACTCGGCGGTGGGGGTGGTCTCTGCGGGGGAAGGGGTCTGCGTCACGTCCGGGTGACCTGCCTTTCGATGTCGTCGAGCGCACGCGCAAGTTGTAACAGGTCGTTGTCGGTCGCCGGGGGCGGGCCGAACAGCTGGTAGGACACGAACGCCGGATCCGCTCCGCTGCGTGCGGCCACCGCCCCCGCCACCGCGGGCGCCGACGCGCCGGTGTTCAGACCGAGACGGGGCAGCAGCCGTTGCAGTGTGGCGGTGCGCAGCGCGGCGGCGGCGCGGTCACGCGCCCGGCGGGACCGGTACAGCCGGCCGCGGCCCTCGACGGTCTCCGACGCGCGCACCACGACGGGCAGTTCCTCGGCCACCAGCGGGCCGGGCCGCCGGCCGCGCCACAGGGCGACCAGCAGCACGACCAGGCACAGTTGCCAGACGATCCACGTCACGCTCCGCGGGATCAGGTCGGCGATCGAGCCGGGCGGCGGCGCTTCGCCCTCGATCCGGTGCGGCGCGTACCAGACGAGCCGGGGCCGGGCGCCCGCGAGGTTCATCGCCAGGGCGGCGTTGCCCGCCTGCAACAGGGCGCCGTTAGTCAGGAAGTCGGTGCTGCCGACCGCGGTGATGGTCCGCCCGCCGTCCCGGAAGCGGATGAGCGCGCCGTCGTAGCAGCGGGTTAGCGGCCGGTCGTCGGTGGCGCGGTAGGTGTCGCTGGGGCCGAATCGAACCGGCCCGGCCCGGATCGCCTCGCGCAGCGTGCAATCGGGGTCGGTGTTGAAGGTGTCGGCCGCCGAGACGCGCAGGCCGGGCATCAGCGCCTCGCGGGTGCGCGAGGTCGGTTCCACCAGCAGCAGATCGCCCGGCGCCTGCGACAGCCGGTCCAGCAGCGACTCGGTGAGGTATTGGCTCTGCGCCACCAGGATCAGCGCGTCGGGGCGCGCCGCCCGTTCGACGTCGGCGATGCTGTCGGCCACGACGACGTCGACCCCGCCGCCGCGCAGCAGCGCCACCAGCGCGTGGGCACCGTCGGGGCCCGTCGACGCCGGGTCCATCCGTGCTCCGGGACGCGGCGCGGTCAGGTAGGCATCGACGCCGGCGATGACGGCGAGCACGATCAGGGTGAGGACCACCCAGCGCCAGGATCGCCAGCGCTGCAACGCCGTCGGGCTCGTGGTGTAGGGCCGCGCGGTGGTCGCCATCACCGCACCTGCGCCCACGAATCGCGCGCGACGGGTTGCCCCGCCCCCGTGGGAACGGCCGCCGAGCGGGACCGCAGGTGGTCATCCAGGTCGGCGATCATCCGGTATGCGCTCTGGGTTCCGGGTTGCTCACCGTAGGTGACGTCATTGAAAGCCGTTGCGGCCTGGGTTAATTCACCGGCAAGATGCGGCAGTGCGGCACCCGCGTCGACGGCCAGTTCGTTGGCGGTTCGGCCGGGTGCAGGGTTCAGCACGCCGGTCTCCTCGAGCTGGCGGGCGACCGCCCGCAGCCGGTGCCGAATCGCCGCGGCCCATTGCCTTTGCGCCGCATAGTCTTCTGCCGTCGCGCGATGCTGGGCCGCGGTGAGCTGCGCGGCTTCGAACAGCTGGTAGTCACCGCCGCGGTTGGTGCGCATGGTGCGCCGCGCGATGTGGATCGCGACTGCCAACGCGATTGCCAGCAGGATGAAAAGCACGGTGGCCGTGAGCCAGCCGCCGGGGAGCGAGGCGGTCTTCTGCAACAGCCGGTAGATGATCTCGTTCAGCCACTCGGCTATCTGATGCCCGGCCGAGCCCTTGGAGTAGATCGGCTTGTTCAGTTCGTCCTGGGCGGCCTGATGCGCGGCATCGCGATCGATGTCGATGGAGGGCACTGTCCCACTCGTCCTCAGGCCGGCCTGGTCAGCCAGAGGTTGTCGGTGGAGGCGTCCGCGTACGACCCGCCGGCGGCCCCGGTCTGCAGCACCAGATCGAATGCCTCGGCTCGCATTCGGCGATCCGTGTACAGCAGCGCGATGACCCCGGCGTTGAACGGCGCGGTGATGATTTCGCCGATCGCGCCGCCCACCGACGCGATCGCGGTGCTCACCAGGAAGGCGGTGGTGGACGAGGTGATCATGAAGAACTGGCTGACGATGTTGAACGGCACCGCGACCGCCCCGCCGACAACGGAGGTCACCAGGAAGGTGAGCAGCCGGATGCCCAGCACTCGCCAGAAGCCGTTGCGGACCAGTCGAAACGATCGGGTGATGGCGTCGAGGACGGGCAGTCGCTCCAACACGATCAGCACGGGCGCGAACGACACCACGGTGTACAGGTACACCAGCAACGCGATCACGGCCAGCGCCAGCGGCAGACCCAGGACCACCACCGCCGCGGCGCGGCCGATGGCCGCCAGCACCCCGATGATCACTGCCACCAGGCCCGCGATAACCGCCAGGGCGGCACCCTCCAGCGCCGCCAGACCGAGCAGGGGCAGCAGCCGGCCACGGATCTTGGCCCAGGTTTCCCCCATGGTGATCGGCGTGCCGAACACCGCCCGCCCGACGATGACGGTGAGCATCCCGGACAGCAGCATGCCGCCCAGCCAGGCCACCACCGCGCCGGCGCCCACCGACGTCAGCCACGCGCCGATGACACCGGTGGTCAGCTGGTCGGCCCGATCGGTCGTCAGCTTGCCGTAGGCCGCCAACGGTCCGAAAAAGGCGGCCTTGGTGATGAGCTGGATGGCCACCACCACGATGGCGGTCAGGCCCAGCGTCGCCTTCGGATTGGCCCGGACATAGCCGACCGCGCCGTTGAAGATGTCGCCCAGCGTCAGCGGTCGCAGCGGGATGATGCCGGGCTTGACCGCTACGGGTGCCAGGTGGGGCGGCCCGGACTGCCACGCTGGCGGTGGTCCGTAGCCGGGCGGGGGCCCGTAGCCGCCGGGTGGGGGGCCATAAGCGGGTGGGGGGCCGTAACCGGGTGGCGGGCCATAGCCCGGTGGCGGGCCGTAGCCGGGCGGGGGCCCGTAGCTGGGAGGGGGGCCGTAACCGGGTGGCGGGCCGTAACCCGGCGGCGGGCCGACCGGATAGCCAGGGGGTGGCGCGGTCACCGTGTTCCGCGTTGTTGGCGGGCGGGCCCGTCGTTCGTCATGGGCTCCATCCTGTCGGTGGTCCGGGCATTTCTCAATCAGGGCCGGGCGGTCGGCGCGTAGCGTCTCTGGCATGGCCGAACTCAAATCCCGGCTGCGGGCCGACCTCACCGACGCGATGAAGAGCAAGGACAAGCTGCGCACGGCGACCCTGCGCCTACTGCTCGCTGCGATCCAAACCGAGGAAGTCTCCGGCAAGCAGGCCAGGGACCTCTCCGACGACGAAGTGATCAAGGTGCTGGCGCGGGAGTCCCGAAAGCGGGCCGAGTCGGCGGAGATCTACACGCAGAACGGTCGCGGGGAGCTCGCCGCCAACGAGCACGCCGAGGCCCGGATCATCGACGAATATCTGCCGACTCCGCTCACCGAGGCCGAACTGGCGGACGTCGCCGACACCGCGATCGCCCAGGTCGCCGAGGAGATCGGGGAGCGCCCGAGCATGAAGCAGATGGGCCTGGTGATGAAGGCCGCCACCGCGATCGCGGCCGGCAGGGCCGACGGAGCCCGGCTGTCGGCGGCGGTCAAGGAGCGGCTGTAGTCAGCACCACCCGGGTGCCGTCCGGGGCCCGCCTGGTCACGCGCCGGGCGTCGAGCTGCTCCAGCAGCGGGACCGCCACCCGCCGGGTGGTGCCGAGGGCGCGGCGCGCGTCGCTGACGGTGAACGGCTGTGGCAGCCCCGCGAGGACGCCGGCCGCCCGTTCCAACGCGCCGGCCCCCAGCACGACGCCGTCGGCGATCCGGGCGAGCCGCCCGGCGCGCACCGCCGCGGCCAGCTCCCGGGGGCCGAGCTTGAGCTCGGCCAGTTCGTCGGCCTCCGGGGCCCGAAAGGGCTCGGCGGCCAGCCACTCCTCGACGGTGCGCACAGCCTTGTCGACGCGGGCCGGCAGGCCCCCGCCCGGCGACCGAACCACCCCGTCGGCCACCTGAAGCCCGGTGCCCTCGAGCAGCTTCGGCAAGAGCTCGGCTGCCGGCAGCCCGGCCCGCTGCCGCAGCGTCTCCAGCGGCATCCCGGCCGCCACGTCGTGGTCGTCCGCCCAGAGCCGCACCGCCGCGGTCGCCCGCTCGCGCCGCTCGGCCCACCATTGCGGATCCACCACCCAGTCGCCCACCCGCCGGCCGACCGGCGGCAGACCCATCGCGCGCAGTTCGGCCGCCTGCGCGCACGCCGGCGGGCGGGCCGCGCCGGCCGCCAGCTCCGCGGCCCGCTCCCGCGCGGCGCCCCGGCGGCGCAGCGCCGGGGGCCGGACGTCGAGCACTTCGATCCCCGCCGCGATCCGATGCTCGCCAGGGTCGCGCAGCAACCCGACGTCCCCGACGCGCAGCGGCAGGGGCCGCGCCAGCCGCAGCCGGGCCGCCGCCGCCCCGAGCGGACGCACCCGCACCGGCACGGCCGCCGACCCGAGGTGCAGCACCAGCTCCCGGTGCAGCGCCCCCGCCGACCGCAGCGCGACGTCCACCTCCGCCGTGTCCAGCCACACGCCCGGTGTCCGGACGGTGTCACCGCGACCGATGTGCTGGCGGTCGACTCCGCGCAGGTTCAGCGCGACGCGCGCCACCGGACCGACCGCGACCTGGTCGCGACCCAGCGACTGCACCCCGCGAACCGTCACCCGCCGGCCGGCGTGCTCCAGCTCGTCGCCCACCCGCACCGTGCCCGCGGCCAGGGTGCCGGTCACCACGGTGCCCGCGCCCCGAACGGTGAAGCTCCGGTCCACCCACAGCCGCACGTCGGCGTCCGGGTCCGGAGCCGGCAGCCGGTCGGTCAGCGCCAGCAGCTCCGCGCGCACCCGCTCCAGGTCGGTGCCGATCGCCACGGGCGCGTCGGCGAGCGAGGTGACGGCGAATCTCTCACGCGCCTGCTCGATGGCCGGGCCGGGATCAGCGAGGTCCGCCTTGCTGATGACCAGCAGCCCGTGGCGGACCCCGAGGGCGTCCAGCGCCGCGAGGTGCTCGTCGGACTGCGGCATCCAGCCCTCGGTGGCGGCGACGACGAACACGACCGCCGGGACCGCGCCGACGCCGGCGAGCATGTTCGCCACGAACCGTTCGTGCCCGGGCACGTCGACGAACGCCAGCTGCCGGCCGCCGATCTCGGTCCACGCGAAGCCGAGGTCGATCGTCAGGCCGCGGCGCTGCTCCTCGGCCAGCCGGTCCGGCCACATGCCGGTGAGCCGGTGCAGCAGGGTTGACTTGCCGTGGTCGACGTGGCCGGCGGTGGCTAGGACGAACATGCCCGCACCGCCGCCGCCAGCAGCGCGTCGTCCTCCGGCGCCACCGTGCGCAGGTCGAGCAGGCAGCGGCCCGCCTCCAACCGCCCGACGACGGGCGGGCTGGCGGCGCGCAGGGCGGCGGCGTAGGACTCGGGCAGGCTCACCGCGGCGCTCGGCAGCCGCACGTCCGGGGCCCCGCCTCCGCCGACGGCGGCGACACAATCCACCGCCTCGGCGCCCGGCAGCGCGGCGGCCAGCGACGCGGCGCGGGCCCGCAACTCGGTCAGGTCGGCGACCAACGCCTCGGCCACCGGCGGGGGCGGGCCCGTCAGGGTGGCTTCCAGCGCCGCCAAGGTGAGTTTGTCGACCCGCAACGCGCGTGCCGCCGGGTGGCGGCGCAGCCGCTCGACGAGCTCGGCGTCGCCCAGCAGCAGGCCGGCCTGCGGGCCGCCGAGCAGCTTGTCGCCGCTCGCGGTAACCAGGTCGGCGCCATCGCGCAGCGTCGACGTCGCGTCTGGCTCGTCCGGCAGCACGGGATGCGGGGACAGCAACCCGGAGCCGATGTCGACCACCAGGGGCACACCCAGCTTCACCAACTCCGCGACGCTCACCGCCGAGGTGAACCCGGTGACGTGGAAGTTGGACGGGTGCACCTTCAGGACGAAGCCGGTCTGCGGCCCGATCGCCTCGGCGTAATCGCGCAGGCTGGTGCGGTTGGTGGTGCCGACTTCGCGCAGCCGCGATCCGGCCGATGCCAGCAGCTCGGGAATGCGGAACCCGTCGCCGATCTCGACCAGCTCGCCGCGGCTGAGCACGATCTCTTTGCCCGGCGCCAGCGTCAGCGCCGTCAGCAGCAGCGCGGCGGCGTTGTTGTTCACCACGTGCACGCCGCCGGCGGGGGGCACCGCCCGCGCCAGCGCGGTCAGGGCCGCCCGGCCCCGACGCCCACGGCGGCCCGTCGCCAGGTCCAGCTCGACGTCCGTGGTCCCGGCCGCGGCGACCACCGCGTCGACGGCGGCCCGCGACAGCGGCGCCCGGCCCAGATTGGTGTGCACCACCACGCCGGTGGCATTGATGACGGGCCGCAGGCTGGACGCGGTGGCCGGGAGGGCCGCGACGGCGTGCTCGGCGACCTGTTCTGGGTCGATCTCCCCGGCGCGTGCGCGCTGCTGCGCCTCGGCGATCACCGACTTCACCAGCGGACGGCCCAGCACCCGCTGCGCTTCGACCAGGCGAGGGTCGGCGAGCAGGCTGTCGGTGCGCGGCACCCGCCGGCGCGGGTCGCTCATGCCGGGCCCGACGAAGTATGGCGGAGGCGGACGGGAATCGAACCCGCCAGCGGCAGCGTCTGCCGTTCGACGGTTTTGAAGACCGCGCCGGTCACCAGACCGGACACGCCTCCTCGGACCATGCCGACAATTATGTATCCGTGACCTATCGACTGACCCAGTACGCCCACGGCGGCGGCTGCGCATGCAAGATCCCGCCCGGCGAGCTGGAAGATATCGTGCGCGGGCTGGGGGCGAGCGCGCCGCGCGACCCGGTCGGCGAGTTGCTGGTGGGCCTGGACCACGGCGACGACGCGTGCGTGGTGCGCCTCGAAACTGGCACGCCCGGCACGGCGCTGATCGCGACGACCGACTTCTTCACACCCGTGGTGGACGACGCCTACGACTGGGGACGCATCGCCGCCACCAACGCGCTGTCCGACGTCTACGCGATGGGCGGGCGTCCGGTGGTGGCGGTCAACCTGCTGGGCTGGCCCCGCGACGTGCTGCCGTTCGAGCTGGCGGCCGAGACGCTGCGCGGCGGGCTGGACGTCTGCGGGCTGGCCGGCTGCCACCTCTCCGGCGGCCACAGCGTCGACGACCCGGAACCCAAATACGGCCTGGCCGTGACCGGGATCGCGGACCCGAACCGGTTGCTGCGCAACGACTCCGGCAAGCCCGGCGCGCCGCTATCGCTCACCAAGCCGCTCGGCGTCGGGGTGCTCAATAGCAGGCACAAGGCCACCGGCGAGCGCTTCGAGCAGGCCATCGACGCGATGACCACGTTGAACGCCGACGCATCCGCCGCGGCGCTGGCGGCCGGCCTCGAATGCGCCACGGACATCACGGGTTTCGGGCTGCTCGGGCACCTGCACAAGCTGGCGCGGGCCAGCGGGGTGACGGCGATCATCGACGCGGCGGCGGTGCCCTACCTGGACGGCGCGCGGGAGGCGCTGGCGGCGGGCTACGTCAGCGGGGGCACCCGCCGCAACCTCGACTGGGTGGCCCCGCACGCCGACCTGTCCGGGGTCGGCGAGGAGGACGCCCTGCTGCTGGCCGACGCGCAGACCTCCGGCGGCCTGCTGATCGCCGGCGAGATCCCGGGCGCGACCGTGATCGGCGAGCTGGCGCCGCGCGGCGAGCACACGATCGTGGTCCGGTGAGCGGGCGGGGTTTCATGCGCGCGCACTAGGGTAGAGGCCATGGCTATGCGCAAGCTCTTCCTCGAGTGGCCCGTCGTGCGTCAGCTGCGTTCACCGGACAAGCTGGGCCGCGGGTCGGCCGTCACCTCGAAGCAGACCCGCGCCGTCACGCCGCGCACGACGACGGCCGACCGCGTGGTCCAAAGCATCTGTCCCTACTGCGCGGTTGGCTGCGGGCAGAAGGTGTACGTCAAGGACGACCGCGTGGTCCAGATCGAGGGCGACCCGGACTCGCCGATCTCGCGGGGCCGCCTGTGCCCCAAGGGCGCTGCCAGCGAACAGCTGGTCAACTCGCCCGGCCGGCAGCTGCACGTGCTCTACCGCCCGCCGCGGGCGACCGAATGGCAGCCGCTGGATCTCGACACCGCCATCGACATGGTGGCCGACCGCTTCGTCGAAGCCCGCCGCCACGCCTGGCAGGACATCGACAAGAAGGGCCATCCGCTGCGGCGCACCATGAAAATCGCTGCACTCGGCGGCGCCACACTGGACAATGAAGAGAACTACGTCATCAAAAAGCTCTTCACCGCCGCCGGTGCCATCCAGATCGAGAATCAAGCCCGTATTTGACACAGCTCCACGGTTCCCGGTCTGGGGACCTCCTTCGGGCGCGGTGGCGCCACCCAATCACTGCAAGACATGGCCAATGCCGACTGCATCGTCATTCAGGGCTCCAACATGGCCGAGTGTCATCCCGTCGGCTTCCAATGGGTTGAGGAAGCGAAAGCACGCGGCGCCAAGGTGATTCACATCGACCCGCGCTTCACCCGCACTTCGGCGGTCTCCGACAAGCACATCCCGATCAGGGCCGGCTCGGACGTGGTCCTGCTCGGCGCCCTGATCAATCACGTCATCTCTGGCGACCTGTGGTTCAAGGAATATGTCGTCGCCTATACCAACGCGGCCACCCTGATCAACGAGAACTACCGTGACTCAGAGGATTTGGATGGTTTGTTCTCCGGTTTCGATCCCGAGACCGGACAGTACGACTCGTCGAGCTGGGCCTACGCCGGACAGGAAGAGGGCGCTCGCCGTCAGGAGCAGGGCGCCAGCGCCTCCGCCCGGGCCGCCGGCGACGTGCACGGCAGCGGTGGTCCACCCTTGCCACACGCCCGCGTGGTTCGCGACGAGACCCTGCAGCATCCCCGAACGGTGTTCCAAATCGTCAAGCGGCATTACGCCCGCTACACGCCCGAGATGGTGCGCGACGTGTGCGGTATCAGCCTCGAGGACTTCGATTACCTGGCGCGCGCTGTCACGGCGAACTCCGGCCGCGAGCGCACCACCTGTTTCGCGTATGCCGTCGGATGGACGCAGCACACGCTGGGCGCCCAATTCATCCGCACCGCAACGATTCTGCAGCTACTGCTGGGCAACGTCGGCCGCCCGGGCGGCGGCATCATGGCGCTGCGCGGGCATGCCACGATCCAAGGGTCGACCGATATTCCGACGCTGTTCAATCTGTTACCCGGCTACCTGTCGATGCCGAAGGCCGGTGTGCACGACACGTTCCGGGAATACATCGAAGCGGTCGGGCCGAAGAACCAAAAGGGTTTCTGGGCCGACGCGGACACGTACATGGTCAGCCTGCTCAAGGCATGGTGGGGTGACGCGGCCCGGGCGGACAACGACTGGGCCTACGACTATCTGCCGCGGCTGTCCGGGCCGCACGGCACCTATCAGACGGTCATGTCGATGCTCGAGGACGAGGTCGACGGGTACTTCCTGCTCGGCCAGAACCCGGCCGTCGGGTCGGCCCACGGCCGGCTGCAGCGCATGGGTATGTCGCACCTGAAATGGTTGGTGGTACGCGACCTCAACCTCATCGAGTCGGCCACCTTCTGGAAGGACGGACCCGAAATCGCCTCCGGCGAGCTGAAGACCGAGGAGATCGACACCGAAGTGTTCTTCTTCCCGGCCGCGACGCACGTCGAGAAGGCCGGCTCCTTCACGCAGACTCAACGCCTCGTGCAGTGGCGGCACAAAGCGGTCGACCCGCCCGGTGACTGCCAAAGCGAATTGCAGTTCTTCGTCGAGCTGGGCAAGCGAATCCGCCAGCGGCTGGGCGGATCCACCGACGAGCGCGACCGGCCACTGCTCGATCTGACTTGGGACTATCCCACCGACGAGCACGGCGAGCCCGACGCCACCGCGGTGCTGGCCGAGATCAGCGGCTGTTACCTCACCGGCCCCAAAGCCGGCCAGCCGGTACCGGGATACACCGAGCTGGGCGCCGACGGTTCGACGTCGTGCGGGTGCTGGATCTACTCGGGCGTGTACGCCGAGGGTGTCAACCAGGCCGCCCGCCGGGCGCCGCTGGGCGGTCCGACCCCGAGCCAGTCGGAGTGGGGTTGGGCGTGGCCCGCCGACCGGCGGATCCTGTACAACCGCGCGTCGGCCGACCCGGACGGTAAGCCGTGGAGCGAGCGCAAGCGCTACATCTGGTGGGACGAACAGCGCGCCCGCTGGGTGGGCGACGACGTGCCCGACTTTCCCGTCGACCGCGCCCCGCACGTGCGGCCGGACCCGGACATCGGCGGCCCGGACGCGTTGGCCGGCGACGACCCCTTCATCATGCAGGCCGACGGCAAGGGCTGGTTGTTCGCGCCGAAGGGCATGGTCGACGGGCCGCTGCCCACCCATTACGAACCGCAGGAGTCGCCGGTCGCGAACGCGTTGTACCCGCAACAGCGCAATCCGGGGCGAATCACTTTCCCGCGCAAGGACAATCTCAGCGCGCCCAGCGCAGGAGAGCCCGGGGCCGACGTGTTTCCGTACGTGTTCACCACCTACCGGCTCACCGAGCATCACACCGCCGGCGGGATGAGCCGGTGGCTGCCCTATCTCTCGGAGCTGCAGCCGGAGATGTTCTGCGAAGTTTCGCCGGAGCTGGCGACCGAACGCGGTCTGGAACCCTACGGGTGGGCGACCATCATCTCGCCGCGCGCGGCAATCGAGGCCAGGGTGTTGGTCACCAAACGGGTTGCGCCGCTGGTGATCAACGGCCACACGGTGCACCAGATCGGGCTGCCATACCACTGGGGCGTCGGCAGCGACGCCGTGGTCAGCGGGGACGCGGCCAACGACCTGCTCGGCGTGACGCTCGACCCCAACGTGCAGATCCAGGAATCGAAGGCCGGCTCGTGCGACATCCGCCCGGGGCGGCGGCCGCGCGGCGAGGACCTGCTGCGTCTGATCGCCGAGTATCAATCCCGCTCGGGTGCCACCACCGAGACCGGCAACGTGCGGATCAGCGACGGCGTCTGGGAAGGGCAAGCCGATGGGTAAGCTGAGCGGACCGACCGACCCGACGCGGGACGCCGGTTGGGTAGAACCCAAGCCGCGCAAGGGGTTCTTCACCGACACCTCGATCTGCATCGGCTGCAAAGCATGCGAGGTCGCCTGCAAGGAGTGGAACCGCAACCCGCGCGACGGCGACCTGGAGCTGCTGGGTTCGTCCTACGACAACACCGGAGCGTTGGGCGCCAGCACCTGGCGCCACGTCGCCTTCGTCGAGCAGGGCCGCGA
The DNA here is from genome assembly GCF_041890355.1 of Mycobacterium hainanense. NCBI lineage: Bacteria > Bacillati > Actinomycetota > Actinomycetes > Mycobacteriales > Mycobacteriaceae > Mycobacterium > Mycobacterium hainanense. Next base: position 517,284 of record NZ_CP169059.1, read on the forward strand.
CCGGATCGAGGAGGCACGCGAATCCGGCCGCGCCCTCACCGATTTGGGCATGCCCGCGCTCCCGGGAACCGCCCCGGCACCCGACCTCACCCCGCCGGACACTCCGGAATTCCGCTGGCTGATGTCGTCGGACGTGTGCAAGCACTGCACGCACGCGGGCTGTCTGGACGTCTGCCCGACGGGCGCATTGTTCCGCACCGAGTTCGGCACCGTCGTCGTGCAGGCCGACGTCTGCAACGGGTGCGGAACCTGCGTCGCCGGCTGCCCGTTCGGCGTGGTCGAGCGCCGCAGCGACGGCACTTTCACCACTCCGGCGCAGCGGCCGGATCGTCCGGCCGAGAAACCGGTGGCCGGCGTGGCCCAGAAGTGCACCCTCTGTTACGACCGGCTCGTCGAAGACCAGATTCCGGCCTGCGCCAAGACCTGCCCGACGACGTCGATCAAGTTCGGCGACCACGACGACCTCGTGACCACGGCCCGGGAGCGGGTCGCGCGGCTGCACGCCCAGGGCCAGACGGAGGCGCGCCTCTACGGCGCCAACGAGCACGACGGCGTGGGTGGCACCGGCTCGATCTTCCTGTTGCTCGACGAGCCGGAGGTTTACGGCCTGCCGCCCGACCCCCGGGTGTGCACGGCCGACCTGCCGCAGATGTTCAAGAGGGCGGGCGTTGCCGCGGCGGGAATGTTCGCCGCCGCGGCGCTGGCTTTCTGGAAGGGTCGGTGAAAAACCGATGAGCACATCGGAATACGACAGCCTGCGCCCCCCGGAGCCGGCGGGTGGCAAACGCGGCAAAGGCAGGCGCGCGGGTCGCCGGGGCGGCGGCGACGGATCCCGCGAGATGCCGATGGTCCCCGAGGTCGAATTCGGCTCGTACTACGGGCGCCCGGTGGTCAAGCCCGCGCCATGGGGTCACGAAGTCGCCGCCTACCTGTTCCTCGGCGGCGTCGCGGGGGGTTCGGGCCTGCTCGCGGCCGGCGCTCAGCTCACCGGCCGGGACACGTTGCGCCGCAACACCAGACTGTCCGCTCTGATCGCGGTGATGTTGGGCGCGGTCGCGCTGGTGAAAGATCTGGGCCGTCCCGAGCGCTTCGTCAACATGCTGCGCACGGTCAAGCTGACCTCACCGATGAGCATCGGGTCGTGGATCCTCAGCTTGTTCAGCGCCGGCATCGGCGTCGCCGCCATCTCCGAGGTCGACCGGATGACCGGTGAGCGAATCCCGTTGGGCCCGTTGCGGCCCGTCCTGCGCGCCGTCGAGGGACCGGCCGGATTGGAAGCGGCTGTGTTCTCCCCGCCGCTCGCCGTCTACACCGCGGTGCTGCTCACCGACACCGCGACCCCGACGTGGAACGCCGCGTACCGGGACCTGCCGTTCGTGTTCGTCAGCTCGGCGAGTCTGGCCGCGTCGGGCCTGGCCATGATCACCACCCCGGTCACCGAAGCCGGTCCCGCCCGCGCGCTGGCCGTCATCGGCGCGATCGGTGACCTGATCTCCGCGAGATTCACCGAATACCGGATGGACTCGGTGACACGGGAACCGCTGCACCACGGCAGGCCCGGCCGGCTGTTGGCCTGGAGCGAACGGCTGGCCGCCGTGGGCGGCTTGGGCGCGTTGGTGGGCGGGGGACGCCGCGATGTCGCAGCGCTGTCCGGCCTGGCGTTGCTGTCCGCGTCGGCGATGCTGCGGTTCGGTTTCTTCGAGGCGGGGCTGGAGTCGACGCGCGATCCTCGGTACACGATCGAACCGCAGAAGCGTCGGCTTGAGGCGCGCCGCGCGGCCGGCATCACGGGGGACTCGATCACCACCGCGCGCTGACCGTGGCGCGGTTTGCCCGCGGCGGACCGGGGTAACTATAGGGACATGACGAAATTTGGCTACACTTTGATGACCGAGCAGAGTGGACCCAAAGACCTTGTACGGCAAGCTATTTCGGCCGAAGAGCGCGGGTTCGACTTCGAGGTGTGCAGTGACCACTTCTCTCCCTGGCTGACCTCGCAAGGGCATGCGCCCAACGCTTGGACCGTGCTGGGCGCGGTGGCGCACGCCACCGAACGGGTGGACCTCTACACCTACGTGACCTGCCCGACGATGCGCTACCACCCGGCCATCGTCGCCCAACAGGCCGCCACCGTGCAGATCCTGTCCGACGGCCGGTTCACCCTGGGTCTGGGCAGCGGCGAGAACCTCAACGAGCACATCGTGGGCAAGGGCTGGCCGACCGTCGAGCGCAGGCAGGACATGCTGCGCGAGGCCATCAAGATCATCCGCGAGCTGTTCGGCGGCCAGTTGGTGAACTTCAGCGGCGAGTACTTCCACGTCGATTCCGCGCGCCTGTGGGACGTGCCCGATGTGCCGATCGGCATCGCGGTGGCGATGGGTGGCGCCAAGGCCATCGAAAAGTTCGCCCGGCTCGCCGACCACTTCGTGGCGGTCGAGCCCGATGGGGAGCTCGTCGACGCCTGGCACGCGGCGCGGCAGGCCGCCAATCTGGCCGGCGGCGGCCGTGTGGTCGGACAGATCCCGGTGTGCTGGGACCCCGACCGCGACGCCGCCATCGAACGCGCCCACGACCAGTTCCGTTGGTTCGCCGGCGGCTGGAAGGTCAACGCCGACCTGCCGACGCCGGCCGGCTTCGCCGGCGCGACCCAGTTCGTCCGTCCCGAAGACGTCGCCGGGTCCATCCCCTGCGGGCCGGACCTCGATGCGATCGTCGACGCCGTCCGGCCCTACTGGGAGGCCGGCTTCACCGATATCGCGCTCGTCCAGGTGGGCGGCGAATCGCAGGATCTGTTCCTGAACGAAGCCGCCGAACCTTTGCTTGCCGCGCTGCGTAACGCGGCAAAGTAACCCACGTTTGGGTGGTATCTGCCCGGGTATCCGGCCTCCATCGTGCGTGTCGGCCGTACGCGTTGCTGGTCCGCGCGACACCGGCAAGCAGTGCCGAGTGCCTGATGACCTGCAAAGCAGCTGTCTTGCAGCAACTTTGCCCGAAATGAGTTCGCCGCAAGGCAGAAAGAGCTGACGATGGGCGATCGAAACGCCAATACCACCTCCGCGTTGGTCAAGGCGCTCGCCGGGGCCAGTTTCGGCTTGGGCTTGACCGAGCTGGTGGCCCCCGGGAAAGTTGCTGCGCTCGCCGGTGTCGACGACACGGCCCGGACGCGCCGGGTCATCCGCGCGCTGGGCGCGCGGGAATGCGGCCATGGCGCGGCGCTGCTGGGCGGTCCCGACAAGCTGGTCTGGACCCGGGTGGCCGGAGACGTCCTCGACGTGGCGCTGCTGGTGGCCGGAGTGGCCGCCCGCGGCCCGGGACGGCGGCGGCGGGGCACCATCTCGGCCGCCGCGCTCGCCGGCATCGGCGGGCTGGACCTCTACACGGCGCTGCGCACGGTCAATGGCGGCGGCCGGCACGTCAGTGGTTCCCGGCATCGCACCTTGCGGGCCGCGGTCACCGTCCGGCGTACGCCCGAGGAGGTGTACCGCTTCTGGCGGGACCTGGAAAACCTGCCCCGCTTCATGCACCACCTGAAATCCGTCACGCCGACCACCGACAAGCAGTCGCACTGGGTCGCCAACGCCCCGGCCGGCCGGTCGGTCGAGTGGGACGCGCAGATGACCGAGGACGACACCAACAGGCGGATCGCGTGGCAGTCGCTGCCCGGCTCGGTGATCGAGAACGGCGGAAGCGTCGAATTCACGCCCACCGCAACCGGCGACGGCACCGAAATTCGCGTCAGGATCGGCTACCACATCCCGGGCGGCCTGTTCGGCAAGGCGGCCGCGAGCCTGTTCGGGGAATCCCCCGAGCAGCAAGTCAACGACGACCTCCGACGCTTCAAGCAAATCCTTGAGACCGGGCAGGTGTTGCGTTCGGACGGGTCTCCCGAGGGGACGGCGTCGGCCCGGCAGATGCATCAGCAGCCCGCGCAACCGAACGAAGGAGCAAGCGTATGAAGGCCACCGTCTGGGCGGGCCGCAACAGCGTCCAAGTGGAGTCGGTCCCGGACCCGAAGATCCTCAACGATCGGGACGCCATCGTGCGCATCACCTCCACGGCGATCTGCGGCTCGGATCTGCACCTCTACGACGGTTACATCCCCACCGTGAAGCACGGCGACGTGCTCGGGCACGAATTCATGGGTGAGGTGGTCGAAGTCGGCAAGGGGGTCAGCAGCCTGGCCGTCGGCGACCGCGTGGTGGTTCCGTTCCCGATCGCGTGCGGGGCGTGCTCGGCCTGCCAACGCGACCTGTACTCGCTGTGCGAGAACTCCAACCCCAACGCCGGCATCGCCGAGAAATTCATGGGCCACTCGCCGGCGGGGTTGTTCGGCTATTCGCACATGCTGGGCGGTTTCGCCGGCGGCCAAGCCGAATACGCGCGGGTGCCATTCGCCGACGTGGGGCCGCTGAAGATCGAAGACGACCTGACCGACGAGCAGGTGCTGTTCCTGTCGGACATCCTGCCGACGGGCTACATGGGTGCCGACATGTGCGGCATCACCCCTGGCGACGTCGTGGCGGTGTGGGGCGCCGGACCGGTCGGCCTGTTCGCGATCATGAGCGCCTACCTGCTCGGAGCGTCGAAAGTCATTGTCGTCGACCGGGTTCCGTATCGCCTCGAGCTCGCCCAGAAGATCGGCGCCGTTCCGGTCAACTTCGCCGAGACGTCGGTGCTGGAGGAATTGCGCGACCTCACCGCCGGCCGGGGACCCGACCATTGCATCGACGCCGTCGGCATGGAGGCTCGCAGCGGATCCACCCCCGTGGATGCCTACGACCGCGTCAAGCAGGCCGCCCGCCTGGAAACCGAACGCCCGCACGCCATCCGGGAGGCGGCGATGAGTTGCCGCAACGGCGGCACCCTTTCGATCATCGGGGTCTACGGCGGCCTGATGGACAAGTTTCCCATCGGCGCGGTCATGAACCGGTCGTTGACCATCAAGACAGGTCAGTGCCACGTGCACCGCTACATGCGCCCGCTACTGGATCGGATTCGCAACGGTGACATCGACCCGACCATTGTCGTCAGCCACCACTTGACCCTCGACCAGGCGCCCCACGGCTACGAAATCTTCAAGAACAAAGAGGACCGCTGCACCAAGGTGATCCTCAATCCGACGTAAAAATCCGGGGATAAAGGGAAATCAACCATGGCAAATGAATTGCAAGGCAAGAAGGTCGCGATTCTGGCGGCCGACGGCGTGGAGAAGGTCGAACTCGAACAACCCCGCGCCGCCCTGAAAGATGCCGGCGCCCAAGTCGAGCTTCTTTCGCTGAAGACCGGGGAAATCCAGGCCCGCAACCACGATCTCGAGCCGGCCGGAACCTTCAGCGTCGACCGCGCGGTGTCGGACGTCTCGGCTTCCGAATTCGACGGCCTGGTGCTCCCGGGCGGCACGGTGAACCCGGACAAGCTGCGCATGGATAGCTCCGCGGTCTCCTTCGTGCGTGACTTCGTCGCTTCCGGAAAGCCGGTCGCCGCAATCTGCCACGGTCCGTGGACGCTGGTGGAAGCGGGTGTGGCCGAGGGGCGGACGCTCACGTCGTATCCGTCCATTCGCACCGACCTGCGCAACGCGGGCGCGAACGTCGTCGATGAGGAGGTCGTCGTCGACGGCAATTTGATCTCGAGTCGCTCCCCGTCGGACTTGCCGGCGTTCTGCGCGACCATTGTCAAGCAATTCGGGCATGCAGCCGCTGGTTAGCGGAGATCGGCCTTTCCCCACCCCGTTTGAAGGCAGCGGTTTGCGGGCATTACTGCCAAGCAGTGATCGCCGCGGCGATCTGTCGAAAGGCCAAAGTTGACCACAACATATCCAGGACCCGCTGTCTCGGCTGCCTCGAACGTGTATCAGCCGCAGGATGATTCCCGATTACTGGTGAATGTGATGCGAGAAAGCGCTCTCATTCCGGGGCGGCGGGTGCTCGACTTGTGTACTGGCAGCGGATTCGTGGCGATCGCCGCCGCCGAGATGGGCGGGGCCGACGTGACGGCCTTCGACATCTGCCAGCACGCCGTGGGCTGCGCTCGCGGTAATGCGGCCGCCGCAGGCGTGAATGTCGATGTGCGCCAAGGTACCTGGAGCGATGCGCTCGACTGTGCACCGTTCGACGTCGTCGTTTCGAACCCCCCGTATGTGCCGACCCCGCCGAACGGCGACACGGAGTACATCAGCCCCAGTGCGGGCCCGGCGCGGGCATGGAACGCCGGCCCGGATGGACGGATGTTGTTGGATCCGCTGTGCGAAGCGGCGCCGAAGTTGTTGTGCGACGGTGGTTCCCTGCTGCTCGTGCACTCGGCGCTGGCCGGCGTTCAGCAATCACTGGATTCCCTGAAGTGGGCGGGCATGGACGCGAGAGTCGTTGCCTCCCAGTGGATACCGTTCGGGCCGGTGATGGCGGCGCGCGCGGCCTGGCTGGAGAGCATCGGCCTGATACCGGGCGGGCTCCGGCAAGAGGAACTGATCGTGATCCGGGCGGACAAACGATGACCGCCGCCCGCGTGCAGGTGGTTGCCGGCGGCCCGGTGCTGGTGGCCGGACCGGTGCGCATCGAGATGCCGAACGGGGAGGTCGTCGAGTCCGACCGGTTCATGGTGGCGATTTGCACCTGTCGGCGCAGCGAGAAGTACCCCCTGTGCGACACCAGCCATCGCCGATGCCGGAACCTGGCTAGCCGGACCGCTAGTCCAGCGCCCGCCGCAACGACGTCCGACCCTGCTGCCACGACGCCATAACCGCGTCGGCCAACCGGTTTTCCATCGCGGCGTGCGCGCGGATCCCGAACACGATGTCGCGATCGAGCTGCGGCTCCCGTGCGACCAGGTCCCCGACCACATCGATGCGCACGACGTGCTCGTGCACCGCGTCGGCCTCGACGTGCTCGGCGTAGAACTCGACGCAGGCGGCCGGTGCGCCCATGCGCTGCAGCGCCTGCACCATGCGGCGGGACCCAGGCGGTGAGGTGATCTCGGTCGACGCGAAGTGCCCGATCGCCGCGCCACGCAGCTCGCGGTGCAGCCCGAGCAGTGACATCAGGTTCACCGCCGCCAGCGCTTCGGCGGGGACGGCGTCCGCGTAGGCCAGATACGTGGCGTCCAAGTTGGCGGCCGCCATCAAATCGGCGAAAAGCTGCTGGTGCAGCCGGGGGCCCTGCCCGGCGCCGTATTCGTCGAATTCGATTGCCACGAAAGCCGCTTTCGCGACACCCATCAGACGCGGAATCGCCCACGCATGCGGGTCGCCCTCCTTGAGGTGATACACCGACCGGTGCACGAAGTATTCGCGCATCTGCTGCCAGGTGCCGCTGTCGCGCAGGTAATACGACGGGCCGGTGCCGTCGGCCGGTTCGACCGAAATGGCGTCCATTTCAGCGGCCGCGGTGTGATCCGGAGCGATGGGCCCAACGTCGCGGCGCACACCGGCCAGGAAAACGCGCTCCAGTTCGCCGCGCAACGCCAGCAGGGCCGGATTCCACTCCCAGCCGGGGTCCACGGCCGCAAAGCCCCGGTAGTGCAACTCGTAGCACATGCACAGCGCCAGCTGCAGATCCAGGCCGTAGGGGTCCGAGTCGCGAACGGACGCGCCGATGCGGGTCAGATGGTCATGTGACGGCGGCCCGGCCAGGGCGCGGCGAACCGCGGTCGACAGCGGCCCGTGTGCCGCAGGCAAGGCGGGTTCGGTCGAGATCGATGCGCGGGTCACGCCCACGACTACCCCCTATCCGGGGGGCACAAACGGTGCACCGTCACTCCCGCCCCGGCTCGGTGGGCAGGCGAAAGGTGATTTCGGCGGTGGTGCCGGTGGGGGTGCAGTCCATCTCCATCGCGTTGCTGAGCGCTCTCATCAGCAACAGGCCCCGGCCCCCGTTGCGCGGGTCGGCGGCCGGCGTCTTCCACGAGCCCTGGTCGGTGATCCGCGCGCGGAAGTCGCCGTCGGCGAGTTCGACGTCGAGGGACATCGCGCCCGTCGGTTGCCCGGAGTAGGCGTGTTCGACGCAGTTGGTACACGCCTCGTTGACCACGAGCACGATGTCGGCGGTCAATTCGTCGGGCACGCCGGCGCTGTTCAGCCAGTCGGCCAACCGGTGCCGGATGCCGACCAATCGCTCTGCGCTGGCCTCGGAGTCGATCCGCAAGGGGGACTGCTGGTGCCGGTAGATCACCATCGCCACATCGTCGTCATACCCAGCCGGAGGCGCCAACTCACGCAAAACGGCATCGGCGACCGAATCCAGCGGCAGCGTCGTCGTCTTCGCCAGCACCGCCGCGGCCCGGTCGATTCCGTCGTCGATGGGCTCGTGCTTGCGCTCCACCAGCCCGTCGGTGAACAGCATCAGGGCGGACCCGGGTGGCAGCACGCGACTGGCCTGCGGGCGGGCCTCCGCGCGGCGCACCGCGAGCGGCACCGAAGCCGCGTCGGTCAGCATCGCGGTCGTGCCGGGTTCCGGCCCCACCAGCAGGGCGGGCATGTGGCCGGCGTTGCTGTATTGCAGGACCCCGGATTCGGTGTCCAGGATGGCCAGGAAGACGGTCGTGCAGTACGCGTCCGGAATGAGCGAGGCCGCCGAGTCCAGCTGTTCGAGCAACAGCGCGGGCTCGGCACCGTTGATCAGCAGCGCCCGCGCCGAGCTGCGCAGCTGACCCATGACCGCGGCCGCCGGCAGACCGCGGCCCACGCAGTCGCCGACCACGATGCCGATGCGGTGGTCACCGATCGGCAGCACGTCATACCAGTCGCCGCCGATCTCCAACGGCGGGACTGCGGGCTCGTAACGCACGGCGAAACCCGGTGGCGGCTCCATCGTCGGCAGCAGGGCGCGCTGCAAGGTCAGCGACGTCTCGCGAGCGCTCTCGAATTGGCGGACGTGTTGCATTGCGAGGCTGAGGTGTCCGACGAGGACCGTGACCAGCAGCCGGTCCTCGGCGCTGACCCATCGTGGCGAGCGCAGCTCCAACCACAACGCCAGGTCACCCACGCCGGATACCACCGCCACCAAACCCTGCGCCTTGCCGGGATTCTCGGGCCGCTCAACCGTTTTCGCGGTCAGCGGCAGCTGATAACGGGCATCCTCGAACGTCCGGCGCAGCCACGGATCCAGCCCGCGCCACGGTATTTGGGACGGCTCGCCCGCCTCCTGCACGGTCGGTTCCCCCTCGCCGGTCGGCCAGGAGATCGCGACCACGCGGTGGACGTCGAGCGCGGTGCTGCACTCGTCCAGCGTGATGGACAGCAGCTCATCCACGCTCCTGGCGACCGCCACCGCGGTCGCCAGGCGCAGGACCGCGCTTTCCCTTGCGGCGAAGGCACGTTCGGCGGTGATGTCACGGATCGTCCCCACGAAGACGTCTTGATCGCTGCCGCTGCCCTGAACGGCGTTGATGCTGACCGTCACCCAGACCAGGTGTCCGTCGCGGTGCCGGATGGGTGTCTCGTAGGCGGCGGCGCCGACGCTCTGAACCAGCGCCTGTTGTTGGGTGGCGCCCTTTTGGTCGACCAACCACGGGTGCGGCCAGCGGTAGGGCAGACCCTCCGCGGGATAGCCCAGGATCTCGGTCAGGGCGTTGTTCATCTCGATCACCGAGCCCTCGTGATCGGCGACGAAGAATCCCTCCTGCAGCGAATTCACGAGCGCGGTGCGGAATCTGTCGCGGTCGGCCAGCCCCTCGGCGCGGGCGCGTTCGCGCGCGAAGCGCTTGGTCCCGTCCAGGAACCCCCGGGTGGCGATGTCGAGCGGGACCAGCATCTGCAACAGGAATTCCAGGGCGATCGGTGCGTCGACCTGAATGTCCTTGGCCAGACTGAGGATCAACTGAACGTGCCGCTCGATGATCGCGAGCAGGCTGACTTCTTCCTGCAGGGCCCGGCGGCCGAGTTCATATGCGATGGCCAGGCTGTCCTCGTCCCGCGCCTCCATGTAGCCGCGCAACGCCGCGGCGTACTGGGCGTGGAAGTCGTCGCTGTCGGTCACGTCGAAGCCCCCCGGTGGCGGGCGGTCAGCACCATGGCATCGTCGGTTTCCTTGGCATCCTTGGCGAGCAGGCCCTCGGCGATCACGACGGCGGTGGCCGAGAAGTCGATGTGGTCCAGGTAGTTCTCGGAGATCCCGTCGGTACTGATCACCAGAAGGTCCCCCGGACGGATCGAAACAGTTTGCGCCGGCTTGATTTCCGGTATGCGGTAGCCCACGATTCCGGCGGTCAGAATCGCGCTGGATCGGATCTGCGCGCCGGTCGGGGACTTGGCCACTAGATGGGCGGTGACGTTGCCGACGCCGGCCCACGTCAGCGTGTTGGCCGCAAAGTCCACCCGCGCCAAGGTCATCGCGACCCCTCTGGTGCCCTCCAGCACGCGGTGGCACAGCTGGATCAGCACCTCCAGGCGCTCGGTGCTGGAGCGGTTGACGGCTTCGATGGCTCGCAGCGCGGCGGTTGCGGCGTCCGGACCGTGGCCGAGGCCGTCCACCACGCCGAATAGTGCGGCGTCGCCGTGGATGTCGAGTGCGAGACCCCGGTCACCCGAGGTGTACTCGCTGGGGAGGGGGCGCCCCGCCCTCGCCCACTCGATGGGACCGAACCGGCCATTCTTATGCACGGGGCGGCACCCATTTCCACATCTCGACGACCGTTCCTTTGCCGAGCGCCGACTCCACGAACAGCCTGTCCATCAGCCGGCGGGAGCCGGGCAGACCCATCCCCAGGCCGCGACCGGTCGAATAGCCGTCCTCCATCGCGCGGTCGATGTCGGCAATGCCCGGGCCCTCGTCCTCGGCGCGCACCACCAGGGCCTTGCGCCCCTCCCGATCGGCCACGAACACCCGGACGGCGCCCCGGCCGGCGTAGCTGGTGATGTTCCGGGCGATCTCGGAGATCGCCGTCGCGATCATCGTGACGTCGGTGAGGGAGAATCCCAGATCGAGGGCGAGTTGGTGTCCGGCTTTGCGCGCTTCGACGATGTCGTCGGAATTGTCGATGTCGACGACGATATCAGCCGCCACCGTCGCGCCCGATCGTCGGTTTTCGTTGCGCCAGTTGGCGATTCAGCAGCGCCAGGCCCTCTTCGAGGTCGAGCGCGGTGTTCATGTCGTCGAACGCCAATCCCAGCTGGACCATGGCGAACGCCACCTCGGGCTGCAGCCCGACGATCACCGTGTCCGCGCCGCGCAACCGGGTCATGTGCGCGATCGTGCGCAGCGACCGCGCCGCGAAGGAATCCATCACGTCGATGGCGGTGACGTCGACGATGATGCCCTGCGCGCGGAACCGGCTGACCCGCTCCATCAGGTCATAGCGGAGCCGCTCGGCGTCGGAATCGCTCAACGCGGCCTGCACCGAGGCGATCAGGATCGCACCCTGTTTCAGGATCGGTACCGGCATGGGGCGCTCGCGTTCCCGACGTCTAGCCCGGCTGCTCGCCGGTGCGGGAAACCTCGTAACCCAGCAGACGCTCGGCTTCCTCGATGCCGCCCTGCAGGTCGCCGACCGCGTTCATCTTGGACAGGTCCAGGCCGATCGTCACCAGGGTCAGGGCGATTTCGGAGGACAGGCCGGTGATGATGACGCTGGCGCCCATCAGGCCCGAAGCGTCGACCGTCTGCACCAGGTGGTTGGCCACCGTGGAGTCGATGGTCGGCACACCGGTGATGTCGATGACCACCACTTTCGCGCGGTTCGCGCGGATGGCCCTCAGCAGCTGCTCGGTGACCTGGCGGGCCCGCTGGGAATCGAGCACACCGATGATCGGCAGAATCAGCAGCTGTTCACGCACCTGCAGCACCGGCGTCGACAGCTCGCGGATCGCCTCCTGCTGCTGGCGGATGATGCGCTCGCGCTCCTGCACGAAGCTGACGGCCACGGTGTTGGCGATCCGGTTGGCCGCCGGTTCGTAGGCGTCCAGCACCCGGTTGAGCATCTCGAATTCGGCCTGGTACTTCTCGAACAACGAGCGCGCCAGCACGTCGCGCAGCAGCAACACGATGCCGACGACCTCGTCGGTTTCCACGCCCCGCGGAATGATGCGTTCGGAAAGGTCGCGCGCGTAGGCCTGCAGCGCCTCGACGCTACCGGTCTCGAGAACCTCCACGTAGTTGTCGTAGACGGCGGTCGCCTCGGAGAACAACTCCTCGGGCGTCATCGCGGTGAGTAGTTCGGCCTCGGTGATCCTGCGCGCCCACTCCTCGCGTAGCACCGTTCGGTTCTGCCGCAGATGCTGGACGAGCTGGGGCAGTAGGCCCTCACTGGAAATGCTGATCGCCTGGGCGGTGGCGCCCGCGCTACTGAACTCCGACGGCGAATCTGACATGTGGCCTCCCGGGTACCGGTCCGCGCCCCGCCGGGTGCAGGCTCGATTTTGCGAGACTAGCGTGGGTTGTCGCGGGGCAGGTGTTGAGGGCATATTCTTCTCGCAGTTTCGCAACGCAGGCTAGGCTTGCACCACACTTAAAGCCCAGGACAAAGGATCGCCGTTGTCAGCTCCTGATTCGATTACCACGTTGGTTGAGGACCACGATGGCGTGTCCGTGGTCAGTGTCAGCGGCGAAATCGATCTGGTCACGGCGCCGGCCCTGGAGCAGGCCATCAGCGCGGTAGTGGCGGAGAACCCCACGGCACTGGTCATCGACCTTTCGGCGGTGGAGTTCCTCGGTTCGGTGGGGCTGAAAATCCTGGCGGCGACGTACGAGAGGCTGGGCAACACGACGGGGTTCGGCGTGGTCGCCCGCGGGCCCGCGACCAGGCGACCGATTCATCTGACCGGGCTGGACAAGACCTTCCCGCTGCACCCGACGCTGGACGACGCCCTGACCGCGGTCCGGGACGACAACATCAGCCGCTAGGCGCTCGGGCATCAGCACCGCTTGCGGGACAACATGTTTGGCGAGATTGATTGCAAATAGGCGGACCGCCGAATGCAATTCGAATCTAATACTGCGATTCTCTGCGGCGAAACGGCGCTGGCGCATACGACAAGTGCGATGATCACCGCTATGGACGTCGATCGACCGCAAGACGACCAGCGCTGGGACAGCCGCGAGCGCGGCGAAACAGAAATCCAACGGCTGGACCGCAATTGGAACAGCCTCCTGCAGGAGCTGCGCGTGGTGCAGACCGGGGTGCAGCTGTTGACCGGTTTCCTGTTGACGTTGCCGTTCCAGCAGCGGTTCGACGTCCTGGCGCCCGCCCTGCGCGACGCCTACCTCATCACGGTGGGTTGTTCGGTGGGTGCGACGGTCCTGCTGATCGCCCCGGTCGGCATGCACAGGATGCTGTTCCGCCGTCACCGCCTGCAGGTTTTGGTGTCGGCCGCGCACCGGTGCGCCTACGCCGGGCTGGCCCTGCTGGGCCTCGCGCTGACCGGGGTGACGCTCATCGTGTTCGCCGCCGTGGCCGGTCGTAGCCCGGGCCTGATCGCGGGAGCGTGTGCGCTGACGCTGTTTACGTTCTTCTGGTGGCTGCTACCGCTGCTGCTGCGCACTCGCGGCATGTAGCGCGAGTTCGCTGATGCGGGTGGAGTCCAGCTGGTTCAGCAGGTCTTGGGGATCGGCGAAGACCGGCGACGCGCCCGCCGCCTGCAGCTCCTCCCGGGCGATGCCGCCGCTGAGCAGCCCGATGCACGGCACTTTGGCGCCCGCGGCGGCATGCGCATCCCACACGGCATCCCCGACGAACACGGCATGCTCGGCGTCCACCCCGGCGCGGTCGAGTGCGACCTGCACGATGCCCGGCTCGGGTTTGGCGGTGTCGACGTCCCGCGACGACGTGATCTCCGAAATGACCTGCTCGCAATCGAGGACCTTGCGCAGGATCTCTAATTCGTCGTCGGGCGCCGACGTCGCCAGCACGACCTGCAGGCCCAGGTCCGCGACCCTGTGCAGCAGCGCCTGTGCGCCGGGCAGGGGCGCGAGCAAGTGGGTGCTCTCCCGGTAGTAGCGGGTGTGCCCGTCGCTCAGTCGCTCCTGAACCTCGTCCGGTGCGTCGTCGGACAGGGTTCGGACCAGCGTGGAGCCGTCCATCCCGATGCAGCGGTGGATCTGCCAGGCGGCCACGGGCAGTCCCTCGTCGTCGAAGGCGCGCAGCCACGCGTAGACGTGCAGATAGTTGGAGTCGACCAGGCTGCCGTCGACGTCGAATAGAACGGCGGGTTTCATCTGCGCGGCATACCCACGCTAGGGCCCTCTGACACCGACGTGCGGCGCGGTTTGGGACGGGGGGCGGCGGGTAACCGGCGTGGGTGATCCCGCGAAGCGGTTGCGGCTACCCGGCCGCGGGACGGTTGCCGCGGGCGCCAGCCCGATCGGCGAGCCGCGTGCCGCGTGAATCACTCTGACAGACAAGCTTTCTCGCGAGGGAGGCCAGTTGAATTCCCACAACCGTGACCCGGTCGATCACCAACGGACCTTTCGTCAGCACGCCGGTGAAACCGTCGCCAATGGCGCCAACGCGCCCGGCCTGGCCGGCTCGGCCGTCGCGGTGCTCGCCCTGATCGTGGGTCTGTTCGCGCTGGCGACCCGGCACTTGTCGGCGGGCCTGACCGCCGTGGTTCTGGCGGCGCTGCTGGGCGCGGCGAGCGCGGTGTGGCTGGCGCGCACCCATCGTAAGGTCCGCGACGCCGAAGTCGCCTGGCACGCCGCGAATTCCGGCCGGCCCGCCCCGCCACCGACCCAGCTGACCGTGTGAGCTAACCAACACCGGCCGGCGTGGGGCCGACCAGACGTTTGATTGCGGTGGTGACCGGGTAAAAGCGGATTTATGGTCGCGTCGGTCCCACTGCGAGCAGCAAACTATCCGCTCGAGGATGAGCGGGACTTCCCGCTGCTGGGCCTCGCTGCGGTGGCGGTTTGGGCGATCAGCCTGGCGATCGGCCTGTTCGAGCTGTTGGTGGGGCACGAAGGGGTCGCCATCGGGGCGCTGATCGTGTCGGTCGTCGCGCCGTGGTTGGGCCTGGCGCTGGCGCATTACCCCGCTGCGGCCCGGCGCCTGAGGCAGCTCAGGTTTCGCCGGCGCAACTTTTTCCGGACGGCCGGTGTAACTCGCGGCTGAATGGGGTACAGCCTGCGCCACGGGATGACTACAGGAACGTGCGTCAGCCCGGTTCATCAGCAGGAAGGAACTGCCATGACGACCGCAAGCGACTATGACGCACGCCGGGTCTCCGATCTGGACACTCAGGACAAGTCGCCGATACGCGAGCTAGCGCCGACCTTGCAGGGGTCCGCCACCGCGGTGGTCGACGAGGACCCCAACGACGTCCACTTTTTCGAGCTGCCCGGCGCCGACCTGTCCGGCGAGGAGCTCTCGGTGACGGTGATTCCCCAACGGTCCGACGAGTTCACCTGCTCGAGTTGCTTTTTGGTGCAGCACCGCAGCCGGTTGCGCAGCACTAGCGCGGGCCTGCAGATCTGCGCCGACTGCGCCTAGCGCCGCCGCCCTGAGCACGGGCCTCGTTGGCGGGCAACAGAATTCAGGACTGCGCCCATTCGCGGTCGCACACGGCGCAGCGGCGCGTGACCATCGCCCAGCCCGGTTCGTCCTTGCCCGGCTCGCGGATCAAGTGCGCGGAGGTGTCGCCGCAGCCCGGGCACGCGCAGATCGCGCGGTAGGGCTCCACCGGTTGGGTCGCCATGAGCCGCAGGTTCTCCGCCCGGGTGAAGGGCACGATGGCCAGCGACTCGGGGCGGGGCAGCGAGTGGGGATTGTCGAACCACAACAGGCCACACGTCACCGTGGCCACCGCGGTGAACACGGCCAGGATCATCGTCGGAATGTCCCAGGGCCAGTTCGGTGGAAGAGGGGTCACCACGAGAACCACCAGCACGGCGGAGACCAGCGCCCCGATGATGGTGCCGGGTTTGGCGAACCCGTAACCGCCGACGTTCAACGCTTCCCACGCCTCGATCTCCCGCCGGCGCTGTGCGATCTCCGCCAGGGTCGGGTGGCCGGGTGCGCCAGCGGCAGGCGACGTGGCATCAGCAAATCGGGTGACCGGACGGCCACCCTGGCGTCGATGCCCTGGCTCGGGCGACGGCCTTACCAGCGCCATGCGGGCTGAGCTTAATGGCAAAGCCGCATGCCCGCAGCGTCAGACGCCGTGGCCAGCTGTTCTGCCAGCTAACACGAACTGGGTCGGGGTGGCGGGATTTGAACCCACGGCCTCTTCGTCCCGAACGAAGCGCGCTACCAAGCTGCGCCACACCCCGCTTGAAGCTCCGACAGCCTATCGCACCCGCCCATCGGCTGGCCAAACCGCTGCGCGCCGGGTCACTGCCACCGGCAGGAATGCTCGAACTCCACCAGCGCCTCGGCCGGACCGCTCAGATCCAATCCCTGTGCGCCGACCCATCCGTCGTCGAAGTAGGTGTCGTGATAGCGGTCGCCGCTGTCGGCGAGCAGCGTGACCACCGAACCGCTGCGCCGCTCGGCGACCATCTCGGCGATCAGGCCGAACGCACCCCACAGGTTGGTGCCCGTCGAGGGCCCCACCCGACGGCCCAGAACCGCGCTGACGTGGCGGGCGGCGGCGATGGACGCCGCGTCGGGCACCGCCACCATCCGGTCGACCACGCCGGGCAGAAACGACGGCTCCACCCGCGGCCGGCCGATGCCCTCGATGCGGGACGAGGCGGGCATCACCAGGTCGTCCGGGTCGTTGCGCCCTTGGGCGTAAGCGGGGAAGAATGCGGAGTTCTCCGGGTCGACGACGCACAACCGGGTCGCGTGCCGCCGGTACCGGATGTAGCGGCCGATCGTGGCGCTGGTGCCGCCGGTGCCCGCCCCGACGACGATCCACTCCGGAATCGGATGCGCCTCCTCGCCCATCTGCTCGAAGATCGACTCGGCGATGTTGTTGTTGCCCCGCCAGTCGGTGGCGCGTTCGGCGTTGGTGAACTGGTCGAGGTAATGCCCGCCGGTGTCGCGGGCGACGCGCTCGGCCTCGGCGTACACCTCGCTCGAGTTCTGCACGAAATGGCAACGGCCGCCCTGGGCTTCGATCAGTGCCACCTTGGACGAGCTGGTCGACGCGGGCATCACGGCGACGAACGGCAGACCGAGCAGGGCCGCGAAGTAGGCCTCCGATACCGCCGTCGAACCCGACGAGGCCTCGACCACCGTGGTGTTCTCGTTGATCCACCCGTTGCACAGGGCGTACAGGAACAGCGAGCGCGCCAGCCGGTGCTTCAGGCTGCCTGTGATGTGGGTGGTCTCGTCCTTGAGGTACAGCGCCACATCGGCGTCTGGACCGCTTCTAGCCCATGCCTCCGGCAGGGGGTAGCGCAGCAGGTGCGTGTCCGCGCTGCGGCGGGCGTCGGCCTGGATCAGCCGGACCGCGTTGTCCGTCCAGAACCGGGAGTGGCTGCGGACCGCGACCCGGGTCCGCTCGGTCAACGCACCGAAACTGTTGGCTGCGAACGGCTCAGGTCGCTGGCCGAATCCCGCCCGCCCATCGGCGTGGCGATCAACGTCAGCAGGGTGGCCTCGGGCCGGCAGCAGAAGCGCACCGGCGCGAACGGCGACGTGCCGATCCCGGCGGAGACGTGCAACTGCATGTTCGCGCCCCACCGGGACGGTCCCTTGGCGCGCGACCGGTCCAGGCCGCAGTTGGTCACCAGGGCGCCGTAGAGCGGCAGGCAGACCTGCCCGCCGTGGGTGTGGCCGGCCATCACCAGTTGGTAGCCGTCGGCGGCGAAGCGGTCCAACACCCGCGGCTCCGGGGAATGGGTCAGCCCGAGTCGCAGGTTCGCGGCCGGGCTGGCCGGGCCGGCGATCGTCTCGTAGCGGTCCCGGTCCAGGTGCGGGTCGTCGACGCCGCCGGCGGCGACGTGCAGGCCGGCCACCTCGAACTCGCGCCGGGTGTGGGTCAGGTCGAGCCAACCGCGCTCGGTGAAGGCCGCCCGCAGGTCCTGCCAGGGCAGCGGTTCACCGCGGACCCGGTGCGACGGGTTCGTCACGTAATTCAGCGGGTTCTTCAGGCGCGGGCCGAAGTAGTCGTTGCTGCCGAAGACGAAAACACCGGGCCGCGACAGCAGGTCGCCCAGGGCCTGCACCACCGCGGGCACCGCCTTCGGGTGCGCCAGGTTGTCGCCGGTGTTGACTACGAGGTCGGGCTCCCAGTTGCTCAGCTCCCGCAGCCAGGCCTGTTTGCGGCGCTGGTTGGGCAGCATGTGCAGGTCGCTGATGTGCAGCACCCGCAGCGGCGTGGAGCCCGGCGTCAGGACCGGCATGGTGATCTCGCGCAGCACGAAGGCGTTGCGCTCGACGACGGCGGCGTAACCGATGCCGGCGACGGCCGAACCGAGCGCGACGGCACTGGCGCGAATCAGCGTGGGCAACGCCCCGCGACGATGCGGTCCGCGCAGCGGACCACCGTGGGGGCGCCCCCAGCCGCGTAGCGGCGAGGGGGAAAGCGGGGCCATTGAACTTGCGTCAGCCATGTTGGCAGCCTACTGCCGTTGCGCTTTGGCAACGTATAGCTTGCGCGGCGGCGTCACCGGTCGCCCGGTCTACGGGGGCGGCTGCCCCGGCGGCGGAGGCGGCGGCGCCAGGAGCGGAATGGTGATCGGGGGCAGACCCGGGATCTCCACCACCTGCGAGCCGACCGGCACCGGCGCACCCTCCGGCGGCGGCGGGGGTGCCGGCGGGATGCCGTTGCTGACCTGGATGGTGACGATCGACCCGGGGATCGTCGCGCCGCTCGGCGAGGTTCCGACCACCTCGCCCTGCTTGGCGGAGCTGTTGACGAAGTTGTTCTGATCGGCGACCTGGAAGCCGGCTTCCTTCAGGCGGGCGCGCGCCGCGTCGATGTCCAGGCCCGCGACGCTGGGCACCCGCGACCCGGGTGAGCCGTCGACGTAGCGGGGATCGGTGGGCGGCAGCTGCACTGGGCCGAAGTTGGTGGCGATCGGCTTCATCGCCGTGAACCAGGTGCGCGCCGGTTCGTTACCGCCGTACAAGTCGCCCTCGCTGCAGTGGCGCAGCGGCGAGGAGCACAGGTCCGTCGGCGAGGGGGAGTCGTCGTAGATGTAGTTGGCGGCGGCGTAGTGGTTGGTGAAGCCCACGAAGCCGGAGGAGCGGTGCGCCTCGGTGGTGCCGGTCTTACCGGACATCGGCAGCGTCCAGCCCGCGGCGCCGGCCGAACCGGAGGCCGTGCCGCCGCCGACCGCGTCTTTGCTCATCGCGTTGGCCAGGGTGTTGGCCAGGCCTTCGGGCACCACCTGGTCGCAGGTCTCGGTGGTGACGGCGACCTCGTTGCCGTGCCGGTCGATCAGCTTGTCGATCGGGTTGGGCGGGCACCACGTGCCGCCGGAGGCCAGCGTCGCCGCGACGTTGGACAGCTCGAGCGCGTTGACCTCGATGGGGCCCAGCGTGAACGAGCCGATGTTCTGTCTTTTGACGAAGTCGGCGAGGCTTTCGTTGCTGTCGGGGTTGTAGTCGCGCGCGGTGCCGGGATCGGCGTAGGACCGCAGGCCGAGCTTGATCGCCATGTCCACGGTGCGGGTCACCCCGACCTGCTGAATCAGCTTGGCGAAGGCGGTGTTTGGCGAGGTGGCCAGCGCCTCGGTCACGTTCATCGACCCGCGGTAGTTGCCGGCGTTGACCACGCACCAGTTGTCCTTGGGGCAGCCCTTGGCCCCACCGCTTCCCATGCCCTTGGTCTGGAAGCGCGGCGGCACGTCGAGCGTGGCGTTGATGCCCATGCCCATGTCCAGGGCGGCGGCCGTCGTGAAGATCTTGAAGACCGAGCCCGCGCCGTCGCCGACCAGCGAGAAGGGCTGCGGGCGCATGGTTTGCCCGGCGTCGCTGTCCAGCCCGTAGGTGCGGTTGCTGGCCATCGCCATCACCTTGTGCGAGGTCTTGCCCGGCTGGATCACGCTCATCACGCTGGAGATGCCCGGCAGCGTCGGGCTCGCGTACTGGTCGATCGCCGACTTCACCGGGACCTGCACGTCGGGGTCCAGCGTGGTGCGGATCAGGTAGCCCCCGCGGGCCACCTGCTCTTTGCTGATCCCGGCGCGCGACAGGTACTCCTGGACGTAGTCGCAGAAGAACGCGCGATCGCCGGCGGCAATGCAACCCCGGGGCAGCTCGTTGGGCTGCGGCAGCACGCCCAGCGGGGCGGCCTTGGCGGCCCGCAGCGCGTCGGCCTCCTGCGGGATGTTCTCGATCATGGTGTCCAGCACCAGGTTTCGCCGCGCCAGCGCACCCTCGGGATTGGTGTAGGGGTTGAGCGCGCTGGTCGACTGCACCATGCCCGCCAGCAGCGCCGCCTGCTGCCAGTTCAGGTCCGAGGCGTTGATGCCGAAGTAGGTCTGCGCCGCGTCCTGCACTCCGAACGACCCGTTGCCGAACGACACCAGGTTCAGGTAGCGGGTGAGGATCTCGGGCTTGGTGAAGGTCTTGTCCAGCGTGAGCGCCATCCGGATCTCGCGCAGCTTGCGCGCCGGGGTGGTCTCCACGGCGGCGCGCTTCTCGGCGTCGGTCTTCGCCGTCACCAGCAACTGGTAGTTCTTGATGTACTGCTGCTCGATGGTCGAACCGCCGCGGGTGTCGACGTCGCCGCGGGCGTAGCCGGCCAGCCCGGTCAGCGTGCCCTTCCAGTCCACCCCGGCATGCTCGGCGAACCGCTTGTCCTCGATGGACACGATCGCCAGCTTCATGGTGTTGGCGATCTTGTCGCTGGGCACCTCGAAGCGCCGCTGGGAGTACAGCCAGGCGATGGTGTTGCCCTTCGCGTCGACCATCGTCGACACCGCGGGCACCTCACCCTCGAGGAGTTGGGCCGAGCCGTTGGCGACGACTTCGGAGGCCCGGTTGGACACCAGTCCCAATCCACCCGCGAACGGAAACATCAACGCGGTGGCGACGACACCGGCCAGCAAGCAATACCCCGCAAGCTTGAGGATGGTGAGGAAGGCCCGGGGGCGGTCTGACATGGCTACTACAGTAGCGGCCCCCTGTCACGCCGCCACGCTGCGCGTTCACCCACTTTTTCGCCCTGCCATTGACCAGCGTTTTACGGCTGCGGTAGGGATAAAACTTACGCCTGCGTCAGTAGTGCACCTCGCAGTGGGCGTGTCCAAGATCACTTCTTCGTCTATCGTTTTTGACGAGACGGCACGCCCGTCCCAAAAAAAGCGTTATCGGACTGTTGCGCAATTGGTGGCTGACCACCTAACTTAGACACACGGTGAGATTCAGGTAACACCGATGTACACAGTGTGGCGTAGATCGCAGGTGATGATCTGCACCCCAGGAGGGCGGTCGTGAGAGCGGCCGGTAGGGAAGGGAACAGTTCGTGTCAGGAACACGGCCTGCGGCGCGAAGGACAAACATTGCGGCCGCTCAAGGAGTACTCCGCAGCGTTGATGCCGAAGAACGGATCGCCTGGGTTTCCAAAGCACTGTGTCGAACCACCGATCCGGACGAGCTTTTCGTCCGTGGGGCCGCGCAGCGCAAAGCGGCCGTTATTTGCCGGCACTGCCCGGTGATGCAGGAGTGCGGGGCCGACGCCCTCGACAACAAGGTCGAGTTCGGCGTCTGGGGCGGCATGACCGAGCGTCAGCGCCGCGCCCTGCTCAAGCAGCACCCCGAGGTGGTTTCCTGGGCGGACTTCTTCGACAAGAGGCGGACCCGCAGCGTCGGCTGACCCGCGGACCGAGCGCCGCTGCTAGCGCAGGGGTCCTTGCGCCGCCGCGCGGGCCGCGTCATCGCCGACCGGTGCGATCTGATCGGCGAGGGCGCGCAACGCTTCCAGATCCGAGACGTCGAAAGGCAGCGACGGAACACCGATGACGGGCACGTGCGGATTGGCCCCGGTGAACCGCGACAGCAACCTGATTTCCCTCTTGGCGGTCTGCGCGCGGTCGGCGTGAATCCTGAGTACGGCCGCCGCCAGTGACGCCGCTTCGGAGTCCGTCTCGGCCTCGAGTGTTTCGGTTCCGTCGATCGCCCGCTCGGCGGGCAGCGAGCACAACGTCGGATGGGTGCGGTTCAAGACCAGTCCGGCCAGCGGCATGCCTTCGGTGGACAGCCGGTCGACGAAGAAGGAGGCCTCGCGCAGCGCATCGGGCTCGGCCGCCGACACCACGACGAACTGCGTGCCCCTCCGCTTCAGGAGCGCGTACGTGCGGTCGGCCTTCTCCCGAAAACCGCCGAAGGTGGCGTCCAGCGATTGCACGAAGGCGGCCGCGTCGCTCAACATCTGTGAGCCGAGCACGGTGGACATCGCCTTCATCGCCAAACCCATTGCGCCGGTGACCAATCGGCCGATGCCCCGGCCCGGCGCGAGCAGCAGCCGCCAAAGCCGGCTGTCCATGAAGCTGCCCAGCCGCTTGGGCGCGTCCAGGAAGTCCAGCGCGTTGCGCGACGGCGGGGTGTCCACCACCACCAAATCCCAACGGTCCTCGGCCAATAGTTGGCCGAGCTTTTCCATCGCCATGTACTCCTGCGTGCCGGCGAGCGAGCTGGCGACCGTTTGATAGAACTGGTTGTCCAGAATCGCTTGGGCGCGACCGGTTCCGGAGTACTGGACGACCATTTCGTCGAACGTGCGGCGCATGTCGAGCATCATTGCGTGCAGCTCGCCGGGAACCTCGGGGGCCAGGGGCACGCGTTGTGGGGTGTTGCCCAGGTCGTTGACCCCGAGCGCCTGGGCCAGCCGCTTGGCCGGGTCGATCGTCAAAACGCAGACGTTGCGGCCGTATTCGGCCGCGCGCAACGCCATCGCGGCCGCGGTGGTGGTCTTGCCCACCCCGCCGGCCCCGCAGCACACCACCACACGATTCGTCGTGTCGGCCAGGATCGCCGCCATATCAAGCCTATTCGGCGTGGTACTCATCGGACCCCCTGCTGCGCAAGCACTTCCGAGAGCTCGTAGAGGCTGCCCAGGTCGACACCGTCGGAGATCGTCGGCAGTTCGAGCCGCGGCACCTTCAACGCGTCCAGCTGTTGCGCGATCTCGGCGCGCGCGGCGATGACCGTCGCGTGTTCGATGGTTTCGGTCAGCAGACCCGCGAAGTCGGTGTCGTTCAGCTTGATCCCCGCCATTTCCAGCCCGGTCCGCACCGAGTCCGCGTCGACGTGACCCTCGGCGGCCTTGGCCAGGTCGGCGGGCTGCAGGTGCGACGCGATGTTGCGATTCACGATCACGCTGCCGATCGGCAGCTCCATCTCGGCGAGTTCCTCGATCGCCTCGAGCGTTTCCTGCACCGGCAAGGCCTCCAACAGGGTGACGAGGTGGATTGCGGTCTGCTCGGAGTGCAGCAGTTTCACCACGCCCTCGCTCTGCGAGTGCACCGGCCCGCCCTTGGCCAGATCCGACACGGCCTTGGTGACGTCCAGGAAGCGGGCGATCCGTCCCGTCGGCGGCGCGTCGACCACGACCGCGTCGTAAACGGGGTTCTTGGACCCCTTGTTCAGCCGCACCACCGATTCCTTGATCTTTCCGGTCAGCAGCACGTCGCGCAGGCCGGGCGCGATCGTCGTCGCGAACTCGATGGCCCCGATGCGGCGCATCGCCCGCCCGGCGATGCCGAGGTTGTAGAACATGTCCAGGTACTCCAGGAAGGCCGCCTCGATGTCGATCGCCAGGGCGTTGACCTGGCCGCCCCGCTCGGCCGTCGCGATCTTGACTTCCTGGTAGGGCAGCGGCGGCACGTCGAAGAGTTGCGCAATGCCTTGCCGTCCTTCGACTTCAACGAGGAGGACCTTGCGGCCCCCCGCCGCCAGGGTCAGCGCCAGCGCGGCCGCTATCGTCGATTTGCCCGTGCCGCCTTTGCCGGTGACGAAATGCAGGCGGGCCTTCGACAACCGCGCCGGCCAGCCGACGGCGCCACCGCCGCTCGATGTGTTTGCCACCTTCGCATGCTAGCCCGGCCGGGGCGCGGCCCCCGGGCAGGCCAGAGTCGTTCACACCCGACCGATAAGCTCGCGCCATGAGCCAACCGATCGCATGGGAATACGTCACGGTCCCGCTGCTGACGCACGCCACCAAACAGATTCTCGACCAGTGGGGTGCCGACGGTTGGGAGCTGGTGTCCGTGCTGCCCGGGCCGACCGGCGAGCAACACGTCGCGTATCTGAAGCGCCCGAAGTAGATGACCGCTTCGGCCCGGCTCGCGGAACTCGGTGTCGTGCTGCCGGAGGTGGTGGCCCCGTTGGCCGCCTACGTGCCCGCGGTGCGCACGGGCGACCTGGTCTACACCGCGGGTCAGCTGCCGATGAACGCCGGGCAGCTGGCCGCGACGGGCAAGGTGGGGGCCCACGTCAGCCCGGAGGCGGGCAAGGCGCTGGCGCGGATCTGCGCGCTCAACGCCTTGGCCGCCGTCGATTCGCTGGTAGGTATCGACGCGGTGACGCGGGTGGTCAAGGTCGTCGGCTTCGTCGCGTCGGCCCCCGGTTTCAACGGCCAGCCCAGCGTCATCAACGGGGCCTCCGAGTTCCTGGCCGAGGTGTTCGGCGATGGCGGCGCGCACGCGCGGTCGGCGGTCGGCGTGTCCGAGCTGCCGCTGGATGCGCCGGTGGAAGTGGAGCTGATCGTGGAGGTCGGGCCACGACCGTGACCGCCGCGCCCGAGTCGCTGAGCCACCCCGCCTACGGCAGGCTGCGGGCGGTCACCGAGACCGCCTCGGTCCTGCTGGCCGACAACCCGGGGTTGCTGACCCTCGAGGGCACCAACACGTGGGTGCTGCGCGGCAAGGGCAGCGACGAGCTGGTGGTGGTGGATCCCGGCCCGGACGACGACGAGCACATCGCCCGGGTTGCCGGGCTGGGCCGGATCACGCTGGTGCTCATCAGTCATCGGCATGGCGATCACACCGACGGCATCGACAAGCTCGTCGAGCGCACCGGCGCGACGGTGCGGTCGGCGGGCAGCGGGTTCTTGCGCGGCCTCGGCGGTCACCTGACCGACGGCGAGGTGATCGACGCGGCCGGTCTGAAGATCAAGGTGATGGCCACCCCCGGCCACACCGCCGACTCGCTGTCGTTTCTGGTCGACGACGCGGTGCTGACCGCGGACACCGTGTTGGGCCGCGGCACCACCGTCATCGATTCCGAAGACGGCAGCCTGGCCGACTATTTGGAATCGCTGCGGCGGTTGCGCGGCCTGGGGCCGCGTACGGTGCTGCCCGGTCACGGGCCCGACCTGGCCGACCTGGAGGCGGTCGCATCGGGTTACCTCACACACCGGCACGAGCGCCTGGAGCAGGTGCGCGCGGCGCTGCGCGACCTCGGCGAGGACGCCACCGCGCGCCAGGTCGTCGAACACGTCTATGTGGACGTCGACGAGAAACTCTGGGACGCGGCCGAATGGTCCGTTCAGGCGCAGCTGAACTATTTGCAGCGAGACTGAAAATCTGCGGGAGAAGTGCGTAAAAGGGCCCGCGGAATTACAGGCTCGGCGCACAATTTGCGCCCGCGCTTCGCGCGCGCTTACCTCGCTCGGGGTTCGGATTCTCGCTCGGTTGCGCCCGCGCTTCGCGCGCGCTTACCTCGCTCGGCGCGCGAGCCTTTCGGAGTCCGAAATCAGCACGCTCTTGCCCTCCAGGCGGATCCAGCCGCGGTGGGCGAAATCGGCCAGCGCCTTGTTCACCGTCTCCCGCGAGGCGCCCACCAGCTGGGCGATCTCCTCCTGGGTCAGGTCGTGGGTGACCCGCATGGCGCCACCCTCCTGGGTGCCGAAACGCTGGGCGAGCTGCAACAGCTGCTTGGCCACCCGGCCGGGCACGTCGGTGAAGATGAGGTCGGCCAGGTTGTTGTTGGTGCGGCGCAGCCGTCGGGCCAGCACCCGCAACAGCTGCTCGGCGATCTCGGGCCGGTCGGCGATCCACGCCCGCAGCGCGTCGCGGTCCATCGACACCGCGCGCACCTCGGTGATGGTGGTCGCGCTGGAGGTCCGCGGGCCGGGGTCGAAAATAGACAGTTCGCCGAACATGTCCGACGGGCCCATGATCGTCAGCAGGTTTTCCCGGCCATCGGGTGAGCGACGGCCGATTTTCACCTTCCCGGAGACGATGATGTAGAGCCGATCGCCGGGCTCGCCTTCGGCGAAGACCGTGTGCCCACGGGGAAAGTCGACGGGTTGCAGCTGCTTGGTCAGCGCGGCGACCGCGCCCGGCTCAACCCCCTGGAAGATTCCTGCTCTTGCCAGGATCTCGTCCACATTGCCTCTTCAGATTTTCAATGTTTGTGATACGGCCAGGTTAATCCCGAGCTCGCGTGATGAGTCTAGCGGTAGGTCATTTTGTCCAACGTGCAACGCTACACACGATTGACGTGTCTAGTGGCCTTAAACTGCGGATTGCTGCGCGAATGCGCGTGAATTCGCGTCGGCAATGTCAGCTCGGCGTGGTCGACGAAGCTGGCGGCAAACGACGGCGCCGCGTGCCGGGGCGCGGCGGTCAGCCCGGCCGGCGCGGCGTCGGCGAGTTCGCGAGCCTCGCGCCGATGCAGGAATTCCAGGGCCTCCGGCATGCCCTCGCGCGCCAGCGTGCGCAGGTCCACGAGCTCCGCCTGCTCGAAAAGCTCGGTGACCGCGATCATCGCGACGTCCTCGCGGGCCAGCCCCCGTTCGAGCCGTCCCAAGCCGAGCGCCGCCAGCATCAGCAGCCCGGGAACGCAGGCCACCAGCAACCATGACACAAGGAGAGTAAACATGGCCTTCAATCAACACGAGGTCTCGGCGAGATCACGAAATCAGTACTCTGTCGTAGGTGACCGCCGCAAAGTCGTCCGGACGCTCGAAGTCGGCACCGGCCCCTGCCGGCGGCGACGCCGCGCGGCGCTGGGCTGAGGAAACCCGGGTCGGCCTGGTGCGGCGGGCTCGCCGAATGAATCGGGCGCTCGCGCAGGCGTTTCCGGACGCGCACTGCGAGCTGGACTTCACGACACCGCTGGAGCTGACGGTCGCCACCATCCTGTCCGCGCAGAGCACCGACAAACGGGTGAATCTGACGACGCCGGCCCTGTTCAAGCGGTACCCCACGGCGCTGGACTACGCGCAGGCGGACCGCGACGAACTGGAGACGCTGATCCGTCCGACGGGGTTCTTCCGGAACAAGGCGACCTCGCTGATCGGCCTCGGTCAGGCCCTGGTCGAACGGTTCGACGGCGAGGTGCCGTCCACCATGGAAGAACTGGTCACGCTGCCCGGGGTGGGCCGCAAGACCGCCAACGTCATCCTGGGCAACGCCTTTGGGGTTCCGGGCATCACCGTCGACACCCATTTCGCGCGGCTGCTGCACCGATGGCGCTGGACCACCGACAAGGACCCGGTCAAGATCGAGCGGGCGGCGGGGGAACTGATCGAGCGCAGCGAGTGGACCATGTTGAGCCACCGCGTGATCTTCCACGGCCGTCGGGTGTGCCATGCGCGCAAGCCGGCTTGCGGGGTCTGCGTGGTGGCCAAGGATTGCCCGTCCTTCGGCCTTGGCCCCACCGAGCCGCTACTGGCCGCGCCCCTGGTGCGCGGACCGGAGACCGAGCACCTGCTGGCGCTGGCCGGCCTGTAGAGCACGGCTTTGACGCGCACCACGCGCTGGACGATCGCGATCCTCGCGGTGGTGGCGGCGCTGATCGCGGCCCTGGTGGCCCAGCTGCGCGACCAGTCCGCGTCGACGACTCGGCCCGGCGCCGCGGTCAACGCGCCGGACCGCGAACATCGGGACGCCGACACACCCGGGGCGCTGGCGGGACCGCGGCAGCGGGCCGATCTGGCGCCCTGTCCGGGCGCCGGCGACGGCCCCGGGCCGCCGGCGCTGCGGGGCATCACGGTCGAGTGCGCGGCCGACGGCTCGGTTGTCGACGTGGCACGCGCGCTGGCCGGGCGACGGGTGGTCCTCAACCTGTGGGCGTATTGGTGCGCGCCGTGCGCGGCGGAACTGCCCGCGATGGCGGAGTATCAACGGCGAGCCGGGCCCGACGTGACGGTGGTGACGGTGCATCAGGATGAGAACGAGACGGCCGCGTTGCTGCGGCTCGCCGAACTGGGCGTTCGGCTGCCCACCCTGCAGGATGGCCGCCGCCGGGTCGCGGCGGCGCTGGGTGTCGCAAACGTCATGCCCGCGACGGTGGTTCTGCGGCCGGACGGTAGCGTTGCGCAGATGCTGCCGCGGGCTTTCGACAGTGCCGACGAAATCGCCGCCGCAGTCGGAAAAGACAAGGGATAAGCCGAAAATTGGACCGACTGGAGCGCCCGGTGAGCGTTGGGGGCACGCCCCCGCCCGCGGGCGGCGCGGCACGGGACCCGGCGCGGGGGGCGGTTGCCCTGACGCCCGACGCCGCCCCGCCTTGGCTGCGCCCCCTGGTTGATAACGTCGAGCGGATGCCGGAGGCGTACCGGCGGCGGCTGCCGGCCGATGTGCTGGCGATGATCACCGGCAAGGCGGTGTCGGCGCTGCGGGGCGGCGGCCGGGAAGCGGCCGTCCTGGTGTTGTTCTCGGGGCCGGAGTTGGCGACCGACGGCGGCGGTGTCCCCGACGACGCCGACTTGCTGCTCACCGTGCGAGCCTCCACGCTGCGCCACCACGCGGGCCAGGCCGCCTTTCCCGGCGGGGCTTCCGATCCGACCGACGACGGCCCGGTGGCCACCGCGTTGCGGGAAGCCCGGGAGGAGACCGGAATCGACGTCTCCCGGTTGCGCCCTCTGGTCACGATGGAGCGCACGTTCATCGCGCCGTCGCGGTTTCACGTCGTCCCGGTGCTGGCCTACTCACCCGATCCCGGACCGGTGGCCGTGGTCAACGAGGCCGAAACCGCGATCGTCGCGCGAGTTCCGGTGCGCGCCTTCATCAATCCGGCCAACCGGCTGATGGTGTACCGGGGCGACCTCGGGCGCCGCTGGGCCGGACCGGCGTTTCTGCTGAACGAGATGCTGGTTTGGGGATTCACTGGCCAGGTGATTTGTGCGATGCTCGACGTCGCCGGCTGGGCCCAGCCCTGGGACACCACCGACGTCCGCGAATTGGACGCGGCGATGGCGCTGGTCGGCGACCAGGGTGGTGCCCACCGATGAACATGAATTCGATGACCCCATCCCAATGGCTGGACATCGCCGTGCTGTCGGTCGCGTTCATCGCGGCCGTCTCGGGCTGGCGTTCCGGCGCGGTGGGGTCGCTGTTTTCGTTCGTGGGTGTGTTGCTGGGCGCGATCGCGGGCGTACTGCTGGCGCCCCACCTGGTCAGCCACATCGCCGCGCCGCGGGCCAAGCTGTTCGCCGCCCTGTTTTTGATCCTCGCCCTGGTGGTCATCGGCGAGGTCGCCGGGGTGGTGCTGGGCCGGGCGGTGCGCGGCGCGATCCGCAGCCGCACCATCCGAACGGTCGACTCGTTCATCGGCGTCGGGGTCCAGCTGGTGGTGGTCCTGACCGCGGCCTGGCTGTTGGCCACCCCGCTGACGCAGTCCAAGGACCAGCCGGAGCTGGCCGCCGCGGTCCGCGGCTCGCGGGTGCTGGCCCAGGTCAACGATGTCGCCCCGCCGTGGCTGAAGACGGTGCCCAAACGGCTTTCGGCCCTGCTGAACACCTCGGGCCTGCCCGCCGTGCTCGAGCCGTTCAGCCGCACTCCGGTGATTCCGGTCGCCTCGCCGGACCCCGCGCTGGCCAGCAATCCGGTGGTGCAGTCCACCGCGC
The DNA here is from genome assembly GCF_041890355.1 of Mycobacterium hainanense. NCBI lineage: Bacteria > Bacillati > Actinomycetota > Actinomycetes > Mycobacteriales > Mycobacteriaceae > Mycobacterium > Mycobacterium hainanense. Next base: position 546,901 of record NZ_CP169059.1, read on the forward strand.
CCAGCGTCGTGAAGGTGCGCAGCCTGGCTCCCAGTTGCCAAAAAGTGTTGGAGGGCAGCGGGTTTGTGGTCGCCCCCGACCGGGTGATGACCAACGCCCACGTGGTGGCCGGCTCCAACAGTGTGCAGATCTACGCCAGCGGAAATCCGCTGGACGCCACCGTCGTCTCCTACGACCCGTCGGTCGACATCGCCATCCTCGCCGTGCCCAACCTGCCGCCCCCGCCCTTGGCGTTCGCCCAGACCGAGGCGAAAACGGGTACCAGCGTTGTGGTGCTCGGTTATCCCGGCGGCGGTAACTTCACCGCGACCCCGGCCCGCATTCGCGAGGTCATCAAACTCAGCGGCCCCGACATCTATCGCGACCCCGCGCCGGTCACCCGCGACGTATACACCATCAGAGCCAATGTGGAGCAAGGGAATTCGGGCGGGCCGTTGATCGACCTGAACGGTCAGGTGCTCGGTGTGGTGTTCGGTGCGGCGGTCGACGACCCCGACACCGGGTTCGTGTTGACGGCCGACGAGGTGAACAGTCAGCTCGCCAAGATCGGTGACACCCAACAGGTCACCACCGGCGCCTGCGTCAGCTGACCACCGAGTCCAGGAACCGCGTCAAGTGCCGGTTGATTTCATCCGGGGCCTCTTCGTGGCTGAAATGCCCTGCGCCGGAGATTGATACATAACGTCCCTGCGGCGCATAACGCTGCGTCCGGTCGACCGGGTCGGCCAGCACGTAGGGGTCCGCTTCGCCGCGCAGGTGTAGCAGCGGCACGCTGAGCTGCTGGCTCATCGACTTCATGAATCGCCGCCCCTCGTCGCGCAGCTGGCTGCGCACCGCCCAGCGCTGATATTCCAGCGCGCAGTGCGCCGCCGACGGAATCTGGATTGCCAGCCGCTGGTAACGGATTGCTTCGGAAAAGTCCTCTGAGGCAAGCCATTTGGCGCAGCTGCGGCTGCGGACCAGGCGCTCGATCTCGGCCCCGTTGTCGCGGGTCAGCAGCCGTTCCGGCCACACGGGCACCTGGTAGCGCAGCAGCGTCGCCAACAGCGCATAACCTTGGTCGCGGCGGGTCAGCGTGGACCGGCGCAGCGCCGCCGGGTGCGGGGAACTGATCAGGGCGATGGCCGACACCAACCGCGCGTGCAGCAGCGCGGTGGCCCAGCACGCCAGCCCGCCGTCGGCGTGGCCGACCAGCGTCGCCGAGGAGTGCCCCAGCGCCCGGATGAGGCCGGCGGTGTCGCCGGCCAGCGTCCACCCGTCGTAACCCCGGGGTGGCTTGTCGCTGCCGCCGTAGCCGCGCAGGTCGACCGCGACCACCCGGGCCCCGGTCAGTCCCCGTAACTGGTGGCGCCACGACCACCAGAACGAACCGAAACCGTGCAGCAGCATCACCAGCGGTCGGGCCGTGGACGCTGCGGTCGGGTCAGCGTCGGGGCGCAGCGCCTCCACGACGTGGAACCGGATGCCGTTGGCGTGCACGTCCAAATGCCGCCACGGCCCGTCGATGCGGGTTACCGACGGGTCCGGCGGGGCCACTTACCAACCCGATGGGTCGGTCTCGTGCTTCCCGCGCTCCTCGAGCTGTTTGGCCGCGCCCTGCGCCTTGTCATGGCCCGGGGTGAGGGCGGTACGCGTCTCCTTGACCGACTCGATGGTCTCCCGCGGCCCGCGGATCCGGCGCACCTTGAGGAAGCCCAGCAGGGCCAGCACGGCCCCGACCACCACCTGGATCCCGAACACGATCAGGAAAGCCACCCAGCGCCACAGCCAGGTGTCAAGCAGCTCGGCCACGAAGAAGAAGAAAAAGAAGGTGGAGTAGAACAGCACCACCAGCGCCGCGATGAAGAAGACGCTGCCGGTCAGCCCCTTCTTGACGTCGCGGGTGATCTCGGCGCGGGCCAGCTCGACCTCGGCGCGCACCAGCGTGGAGACCTGCGTCGTCGCGTCCTTGATCAGATCACCGATCGAGGGTTCCGCGGGGCGGGCGTGCGGGTCGGTCAGGGGGACCGTGGTCAGGGTGCTGGGCACACCGTTCTTGCCATCGGCTTTGCTCACAGACGGTCCCCTCTTTCGTCGCTGCCCGGCTCGCTGTCGTCGCGGTTCATGTTGCCATGCGCCGCCAGGCCAGACGAGGCCAGCCGAAGACGGCCGCGTCGGGATCCGGGCCGACCAGGCGATCTGCGGCCCGTCGAGCGACTGATACCCGGTCGGAACGCGCCGAACCGGGCCCTTTGCCCGACGCGGTCCGCGCGGCCGCGCCGGGCGGCGCGGCCGAGACGCCCGGCCGACTAGACTGGCCAGGCCGGTCCGGGTCCGGCCTGTCGATGGGAGTGGTGCTGTGCAGACGGCGCACCGGTGCTTCGTGGCGGCAATGGGGGCGGCACTCCTGGTACTCCTGGGCTATCCCGTGCGTGCCGCGGCCGCCGACGTCAGGGTTCCGATGGGCGGTGGGGCCGGCATCGTCATCAACGGGGACACCATGTGCACCCTGACGACCATCGGGGGCGATTCCGCCGGAGACCTGATCGGCTTCACCTCGGCGCACTGCGGCGGCCCGGGCGCGCAGGTCGCCGCCGAGGGCGCGGAGAACGCGGGCATCTTGGGCACCATGGTGGCCGGCAACGACAACCTCGACTACGCGGTGATCAAGTTCGATCCCGCAAAGGTGACGCCGACGGCCAACTACAACGGTTTCGCGATCAACGGCCTGGGCCCCGACCCGGCGTTCGGCGAGATCGCCTGCAAGCAGGGCCGCACCACCGGAAACTCGTGCGGCGTCACCTGGGGCCCGGGCCAGGACCCCGGCACCATCGTCATGCAGGTGTGCGGGCAGCCGGGCGACTCCGGGGCGCCGGTGACCGTGAACAACATGCTGGTCGGCATGATCCACGGGGCGTTCAGCGACAACCTGCCGACCTGCATCATCAAGTACATCCCGCTGCACACCCCGGCCGTGGTTCAGTCGTTCAACGCGATCCTGGCCGACGTCAACGCCAAACACCGGCCGGGTGCGGGGTTCACCCCGCTACCGGCCTGATCCGGCTACTTCGAAGCCTGGATCGCGTCGAAAACGCCGGGGTCCAACAGCGTCGACGTGTCTCCGAGCTCCCGCTTCTCGGCGATGTCACGCAGGAGCCTGCGCATGATCTTGCCGCTGCGGGTCTTGGGAAGTTCTGGTACCACGTGGATCTCGCGCGGCTTGGCGATGGGTGAGATCTCCCGGGCCACCTCGGCGCGCAGCTCGTCGACGATCCCGTCGTGCACCTCGTACTCGGCGCACAGGACGACGAACGCGCAGACGGCCTGGCCCGTGGTCTCGTCGGTCTTCGCGACCACCGCGGCCTCGGCCACCCCGTGGTGGCCGACGAGCGCCGACTCCAACTCGGCGCTCGAGAGCCGGTGCCCCGACACGTTCATCACGTCGTCGATGCGGCCCACCACCCAGATGGCGCCGTCGCGGTCGTAGTAGGCGCTGTCTCCGGCGAAGTACCAGCCCTGCTCGGCGAATCGAGACCAGTAGGTCTCGACGTAGCGCTCCGGATCGCCCCAGATGCCGCGCAGCATGGAGGGCCACGGCTGGTCCAAGACGAGATAGCCGGTGACGTGCTCGCCGTGATGGACGGTGGGCGTCAGGTGTTCGCCGTGGTCATCGACGATGCTGGCGGAGATGCCCGGCAGGGCCCTCATCGCCGAGCCCGGTTTGGCCGCGGCGACCCCGGGCAGCGGGGAGATCATCGCGGCGCCCGTCTCGGTCTGCCACCAGGTGTCCACGATCGGCAGGCTGTCGGCGCCGATCACCTTGCGGTACCAGCGCCACGCTTCGGGGTTGATCGGCTCGCCCACCGTGCCCAGCAGTCGCAGGCTGGACAGGTCGTGCGCGTCGGGGATCTCGCGCCCCCACTTCATGAACGTCCGGATCAGCGTTGGTGCGGTGTAATAGATTGTGACGCCGTACTTTTCGATGATCTCGAAATGCCGGTGCTGGGTCGGGGAGTCGGGCGTGCCCTCGTAGAGCACCTCGGTGACCCCGTTGGACAGCGGACCGTACACCCCGTAGGTGTGGCCGGTGACCCAGCCGATGTCGGCGGTGCACCAGAAGACGTCGCGTTCGGGCTTGATGTCGAAGATGTAGTAGTGCGTGTAGGAGCACTGGGTCAGATAGCCGCCGCTCGTGTGCACGATGCCCTTGGGCTTGCCGGTGGTGCCGGAGGTGTACAGCAGGAACAGCGGCTGCTCGGCGTCGAAGGGCTCCGGGGTGTGTTCGGGCGACGCGGTGTCGACCACGTCATGCCACCACAGGTCGCGGTCCTCGTTCCACGACACGTCGATCCCGGTGCGGCGCACCACCAGGATGCGTTCGACGGGGCTGTCGGGATCGTCTGCGTTTTCAACGGCCTCGTCGGCGGCGTCCTTCAGCGGTGCCGGCTTGCCGCGGCGGAACTGCCCGTCGCTGGTGATCACCAACTTCGCCTGGGCATCGGCGATGCGGGCGCGTAGCGCCTTGGCGGTGAAGCCGGCGAACACGACGCTGTGCATGATGCCCAGCCGGGCGCAGGCGAGCATCGATATCACCGCTTCGGGGATCAACGGCATATAGATCGCGACGCGGTCGCCGGCGACCAGGCCAAGGCCGGTCAGCGCGTTGGCCGCCTTGCACACCTCGGCTTGCAGCTCGGCGTAGGTCAGGCTGCGGCTGTCGCCGGGCTCACCCTCCCAGTGGATGGCGACCCGGTCGCCGAGGCCGGCCTGCACGTGGCGGTCCACGCAGTTGTAGGCGACGTTGAGCTTGCCATCGGCGAACCACTTCGCGAACGGCGCCTGCGACCAGTCGAGCACCTCGGTGAACGGCGTCGACCAGGACAGCCGGTTCGCCTGTCTGGCCCAGAAAGCCAGCCGGTCGTCTTCGGCCTCGCGATACAACTCCTCACCCGCGTTGGCCTGCTCGGCGAACGCCGGGGGCGGGGGATACGACGACGGGCCCACGGCGTCGGTTGCGGTCACTGGCTTCCTCCTAGTGTCGAGGCTCGTCAACCGTCAGAGCCTAACGCCGCAAGGTGAAAAGGGAAGCGCCAAATTCGGGCCGAAACCGCGGGCCCATGGCGGATAATCACCGGTGTGTCCGGCCAGGGGCGGCGCATCCGCCGACTTGTTCCCAGCTTCGCCGCGGCCACAACGATTTACGCGGCCACCGCCCTGCTGGGATCACCGGCGTGGGCCGTGCCGATCGACACCGCCGACGCGCCCACCCCGTGCTGGTCGGACCAGATCGCCGTCACCGCCGCGCCGACCCAGGCCGCCGTGGGCCACCGCGCGGCCACGCTGGTGTTCAGCCTCGCCGGCGGCGCGGAGCCCTGCACGCTGACCGGCTACCCCGGCGTCGACTCGGGGTCCGGTGGCCCGCTCATCCACGCCCAGCCCACCCCGCATGGCTACATGGGCGGGCTGCCCGGCGGCGCCGACGTGCCGCCCACCGTGATCCTGTCCTTGTCCACCCAGGCGCAGGCCGTCGTGGAGGGGGTGGCCATCGACGCCAACGGCGAGCCGTGCCCGACCTATACCGATCTGCTGGTCAATCCCCCGGACACGACCGTGGTGCTGAGCGTGCCGGCCACCATCGACGCCTGCGCGTTGCAGGTGCATCCGGTGACGCCCGTCTGATCGACGTCACGAGCCGGTTTGCACCAAGCAGTAGACCCGCGGCGGCGTGGGATAGGTGTTTGCCTTTGTCCCCGGCGGACACTGCGTTTCGTCGGTGCTGCCGTCGATGCGCTTGTCGACCTTTAATTTTGCGTAGCGTGCTTCACCGCAATCGGCCGGTGTCCACGTCGTCGTCTCACGCTGGCCCGTCCTCAGGTAGCAGAGCCCTTCTTTGAGGTTGGGGGCAAAACACAGCGTGTGGGATTCGTTGGTGAGGCGCGCGTAGACAGAGTCACCGCGCTTGTTGTCAGGGCACGTCGCCGTCGGCCCGCCTATGGCGGCTAGCTCATATGTCGCCCCAGGATCACCGCAGTCGGTCGGTTGGCTGAGCGAACCCATTTCGACCTCGAATTCGGTGAAGCACTGACCGATTTCGGGCATCGCGGCTCTGCCCGTCGGGGTTGGCCGGGCGGTCGTGTGCGAGCCACGATCGTCGCTCGACACGGCGCGCGCAGCGTGGAAGAGGATGTCCAGCCCGCCCAGCCCCAGCAGGACGGCGCCGACGGTGATCAGTGTGGTGGCCGACTTGCTCGTCGGCCGCCGCGGCGGCACGGCGGGCGGATAGCCCGGGAAGGGCGGCGGAGCGGGGTACGGGCCCGCATAGCCGATCGGCGGTGGCGGCGCCGGCGGGTACCGGTAGCCGGTCTTGTACGGCGGCGGGACGGGAGGGGACTGTCGGCGGCTGCGCGAGCGCTCCAGCAAGCCGGCGATCAGACACACCAACCCGATCGCGGGAACGCCGAGCAAGAACATCAGACGACCCGCTTGCTCAGCGGCGGATTCATCGGATGCCAGGTGCACGACGATCACGGCGAGAGCGTAATTGGCTTAACCGCGCCGGGCACTTCACCGCGGGCGCGGCGGCAGGCCCTAGGGTCGGGAGTCATGCGTCGGATGCGGGCCCGTGCGACCAGCGTGGTCGCCGCTGGCCTCCTGGTGCTCGCTGCGCTGACCGCGTGCGGCGGCGGGGCGCTGAGCCCCGACCTCGTGGTGGTCAACGGCGGGGAACCGCCGAACCCGTTGGTTCCGACCGGCACAAACGACAGCCTCGGAGGTCGGATCCTGGATCGGCTCTTCGCCGGTTTGGTGTCCTACGACGCCGCAGGAAAACCGTCGCCGGAAGTGGCGCAGTCGGTCGAGACCACCGACAACGTCAACTACCGGATCGTTCTCAAGCCCGGCTGGAAGTTCACCGACGGTTCGCCGGTGACGGCCCATTCGTTCGTCGACGCATGGAATTACGGCGCGCTGAGTACCAATGCCCAACTGCAACAGAGCTTTTTCAGCCCGATCGTCGGCTATGACGAGGTCGCCGGCCTGACTTCTGACGGCAAGCCGGCCCGGACCACCATGTCCGGGCTGCAGGTGGTCAGCGATCTCGAGTTCGACGTGCGGCTCAAGGCGCCGACCGTCGACTTCACGCTGAGGCTGGGACACAATGCGTTCTACCCGTTGCCGGACAGCGCTTTTCGGGACATGGCCGCGTTCGGCCGCAACCCGGTCGGCAACGGACCATACGAGTTGGCCGACGGTCCCGACGGCCCGGCCTGGGAACACAACGTCAGGATCGACCTGAAGCCCAACCCGGGCTACCACGGCAACCGCAAACCCCACAACAAGGGCCTGCGGTTCGAGTTCTACGCCAACCTGGACACCGCCTACGCCGACCTGCTGTCCGGCAATCTCGACGTGCTGGACACGATTCCGTCCAGCGCGCTGACGATCTACAAGCGTGACCTGGGCGGCAACGCGGCCAGTGGGCCCGTCGCGGTCAGCCAATCGCTCGACACGCCGTTGCGGCTGCCGCATTTCGGTGGCGAAGAAGGCCGACTGCGCCGCTTGGCGTTGTCGGCGGCCATCAACCGGCCGCAGATCTGCCGGCAGATCTTCAACGGTACCCGCAGCCCGGCCCGCGACTTCACCGCCAGCTCGTTGCCCGGATTCGATCCGCACATCCCGGGTAACGACGCATTGGACTTCAATCCCGAACGGGCACGCCAACTCTGGGCGCAAGCCAACGCGATCTCGCCGTGGAGCGGGCGGTACTCGATCGCCTACAACGCCGACAGCGGCCATCAAGAGTGGGTGGACGCGGTGGCCAACAGCATCAAGAACGTGCTGGGCATCGACGCCGCCGGCGCGCCGCAACCCACGTTCGCGGGTTTCCGCACCCAGATCACCAACCGCACCATCGATACCGCGTTCCGCGCGGGCTGGATCGGTGACTACCCGTCGATGATCGAGTTCGTGGCTCCGCTGTACGCCACCGGAGCGGGATCCAATGACGTCGGATACTCGAACCGAGATTTCGACGCCGGCCTGGTCGCTGCCGAGGCCGCACCCAACCTGCAACAGGCGGATGTGCTGGTCAATAAGGCCCAGCGAATCCTGTTGCGCGACATGCCCGCCGTGCCGCTGTGGTACTACATCGCGGTGGTCGGGTGGTCGTCGCAGGTGAGCGGCGTCAAGCTCACCTGGAACGGTCTGCCCGACTACGAGAACATCGTCAAGGCGTAATGACATGGGCTGGTACATCGCGCGCCGGATCGCCGCCATAGTGCCCGTTTTCCTCGGCGCCACGCTGCTGATCTACGGCATGGTGTTCCTGTTGCCCGGCGACCCGGTCGCCGCGATCGCCGGGGACCGTCCGTTGACGCCCGAGGTCGCCGCGCAACTGCGGGCCCGCTACCACCTCGACGACCCGTTCGTCGTGCAGTACCTGCGCTACCTCGGCGGCGTCGTGCACGGTGACCTGGGCCGCTCCTATTCCGGGCTGCCGGTGAGCGACGTTCTGGCCCATGCCTTTCCGGTGACGCTACGGCTGGCGCTGATCGCCCTGGTCGTCGAAGCGGTGCTGGGCATCGGTTTCGGGGTGATCGCCGGCCTGCGCGCCGGTGGGATCTTCGACTCGACCGTGCTGATCGCGGGGCTGATCATCATCGCGGTCCCCATCTTCGTGCTGGGGTTTCTGGCCCAGTTCGTGTTCGGGGTGAAGCTGGGCCTCGCGCCCGTCACGGTGGGCGAGAGGTCGACGATCGGGCGTCTGCTGCTGCCCGGCGTCGTGCTGGGCTCGGTGTCGTTCGCCTACGTGGTGCGCTTGACCAGGTCGGCGGTGGCCGCCAACGCGCACGCCGACCATGTCCGCACCGCCACCGCCAAGGGGCTGTCCCGGCCCCGCGTGGTGACGGTGCACATCCTGCGCAATTCGCTGATCCCGGTGGTGACGTTCCTGGGCGCGGACCTGGGGGCTTTGATGGGCGGAGCCATTGTGACGGAAGGCATTTTCAACATCCACGGCGTCGGCGGCGTGTTGTATCAGGCCGTCACCCGGCAGGAGGCGCCGACCGTGGTGTCGATCGTGACGGTGCTGGTGCTGATCTACCTGATCGCCAACCTCGCGGTGGACCTGCTGTATGCCGCGCTGGACCCGAGGATCCGGTATGGCTGAGCGCAGCGGCTTTTGGCGCGACACGTGGCGGGGGCTGCGCCGCCGGCCGAAGTTCGTCTTCGCCGGCCTGCTGATCCTGTTCATCGTTGCGGTGGTGATGTTTCCGGCGGTGTTCACCGGGGCCGACCCCAGCTATGCCGATCCCAGTCAGAGCCTGCTTCCGCCGTCGTCGGCGCACTGGTTCGGCACCGACCTGCAGGGGCACGACGTCTATGCCCGCACCGTCTATGGCGCGCGGGCATCGGTCACCGTCGGTTTGGGGGCCGCCGTGGTGGTGTTCGCCCTCGGCGGCGCGCTAGGCGCGCTGGCCGGCTTCTACGGCGGTTGGGTCGACGCGCTGGTGTCCCGCGTCAGCGACGTGTTCTTCGGCCTGCCGCTGCTGTTGGCGGCCATCGTGCTCATGCAGGTCATGCACCACCGCACGGTGTGGACCGTGATCGCCATCCTCGCCTTGTTCGGCTGGCCGCAGGTGGCCCGCATCGCGCGGGGATCGGTGCTCGCGGTGCGCGCCAGCGATTACGTGCTCGCCGCGAAAGCGTTGGGGCTGAGTCGGTTTCAGATCCTGCTTCGCCACGCGTTGCCGAACGCGCTGGGCCCGGTCATCGCGATGGCCACCATCGCCCTGGGCATCTTCATCGTCACCGAGGCCACGCTGTCCTACCTGGGTGTCGGCCTGCCGCCGACGGTGGTCTCCTGGGGCGGCGACATCAACCTCGCCCAGACGCGGCTGCGGGCGGGTTCGCCGATCCTGTTCTACCCGGCCGGCGCGCTGGCGATCACGGTGCTGGCCTTCATGATGATGGGTGACGCCCTGCGCGACGCCCTGGACCCGGCGTCCCGAGCGTGGCGGCCGTGACCGGCGCACCGCTGCTGGCCGTCGAGGGCCTCAAAGTCAGCTTCGGCGATCGCGCCGCCGTCCGCGGCGTGGACCTCACCGTCCTGCCCGGCCACACCGTCGCGGTGGTGGGCGAGTCGGGATCGGGGAAATCCACCACCGCGGCCGCGGTCCTCGGGCTGCTTCCCCCCGGCGGACGGATCACCGCCGGCCGCATCCTGTTCGACGGGTCCGACATCGCGGGCGCGGACCGTCGGACGCTGCGCGCGATCCGGGGCCGGGAGATCGGCTACATCCCGCAGGACCCGATGAGCAACCTCAACCCGGTGTGGAAGGTCGGCTTTCAAGTCTCGGAAGCGCTGCGGGCCAACACTTCCGATCGCCGTACGCGGCGGCGCGCGGTCGAGCTGCTGGGCCAGGCCGGCATGTCCGACCCCGCAAAACACGCGGGCCGCTACCCGCACCAACTGTCCGGCGGCATGTGTCAGCGGGCGCTGATCGCGATCGGGTTGGCGGGCCGTCCACGGCTGCTGATCGCCGACGAGCCGACGTCCGCGCTGGACGTCACCGTGCAGCGTCAGGTGCTCGATCACCTGCAGGCGCTGACCGCGGAACTCGGGACCGCGCTGCTGCTGATCACCCACGACCTGGCGCTGGCCGCCGAACGCGCCGAATCCGTCGTCGTGATGCGCGAGGGCGTCGTGGTGGAAGCCGGTGCGGCGCGGTCCATCCTGGGCGACCCGCGGCACGAGTACACCCGGCGGCTGGTCGCCGCGGCGCCGTCGCTGGCGGTGCAGAGCCCCACTCGGCCACCTCCGGCGGACCACGGCGCGTCCGACGACATCCTGGTCGCCTCCGAGCTGACCAAGGTCTACCGCGATTCACACGGCGCGCCGTGGCGACGTGCGGAATACCGTGCGGTGGACGAGGTTTCGTTCCGGCTGCGGCGGGCCAGCACCCTGGCGATCGTCGGCGAGTCGGGCTCGGGCAAATCCACGCTGGCGCAGATGGTGCTCGGCCTGCTGGCGCCGAGTTCGGGCACCGTCGTCTTCGACGGCACCCGCATCGACGCCGCGTTGAGCCGAGACCAGCAACTGGCCTTCCGGCGGCGCGTGCAGCCGATCTTCCAAAACCCTTACAGCAGCCTGGATCCCATGTACACGGTGTTTCGCGCTATCGAGGAGCCGCTGCGCATCCACCGCGTCGGTGACCGCCGGCAGCGGGAGCGCGCGGTGCGCGAGCTGGTCGACCAGGTGGCCCTGCCGTCGTCGGTGCTGGGGCGGCTGCCCCGCGAGCTGTCCGGTGGTCAACGGCAGCGGGTGGCGATCGCTCGGGCGCTGGCGCTGCGGCCCGAGGTACTGGTCTGCGACGAGGCGGTGTCCGCGCTCGACGTCCTGGTGCAGGCGCAGATCTTGGACCTGCTGGCCGATCTGCAATCCGAGCTGGGCCTCACCTACTTGTTCATCAGCCACGACCTGGCGGTGATCCGTCAGATCGCCGACGAAGTCCTGGTGATGCGCGCCGGCCGCGTGGTGGAGCGGGGCGCCACCGCGGAATTGTTCACCCGGCCCCGGCACGAATACACCCGCCAGTTGCTGGCGGCCATCCCGAAGGTGCCGGCATCCGATCGATGAACCCGGGATAGGTTGGCAACCTGTGACCGCCGATCCGCTGGCTCCGCTGATGGAGTTGCCGGGCGTCGCCGAGGCCAGTGACCGCGCCAGCGACGCCCTGGGGCGCGCCCATCGCCACAAGGCGAACTTGCGTGGCTGGCCGGTGACCGCGGCCGAGGCCGCGTTGCGGGCCGCCCGCGCGTCGTCGGTGCTGGACGGCGGCCCGGTGCGGCTCGAAGATCTCGCCGATTCGGCGATTGTCAGCGATCCGGTCTTCGGCGGGGCGCTGCGGGTGGCCCAGGCGCTGGAGGGCGGCGAGGGGCCCCTGGTCGGGATCTGGCGGCGGGCCCCGCTGCAGGCGCTCGCGCGGCTGCACATGCTGGCGGCGGCCGATCAGGTCGAGGAGGACCGGCTGGGCCGGCCCCGCGGCGACGCCGGTGTCGGGCCCCGGCTGGAGTTGCTGGCGGAGTTGGTGAGCGGCGGCACCCAGGCTCCTGCGCCGGTGGTCGCCGCGGTCGCGCACGGCGAGCTGCTGACGCTGCGGCCGTTCGGCAGCGCGGACGGCGTGGTGGCCCGCGCGGTGTCGCGGTTGGTCACCATCGCCAGCGGGCTGGATCCCCACGGCTTGGGTGTGCCGGAGGTGAGTTGGATGCGCCAGCCCGCGGACTATCGCGATGCCGCGCAGGGCTTTGCGGACGGAACGCCGACCGGAGTCGGGCGCTGGCTGGTGCTCTGTTGCCGGGCGATGCGAGCCGGTGCGCAGGAGGCGTTGGCGATCGCGGAGTCGATGTCGAGCCGATAGCTGAATCGGTAGCCGGCGGCCCTCGAAAACGCCACCGGACAATGCAAAGCGGGCGACGTCCCGAAAGATTCGGTCCGCCGCCCGCTAACACGGACTCGGTTACCATGCGTGCATTTCTGGGCTGCGTGGGTTGGCCTCGGCGATCTTGCGATACTTCCGGTTGCAACCCCACCCAAAGGGCCGTCGACGCCGTCCATATTTCGCAATTACGCAGGCCCGCAACACTTCTGCCATTATCGCGGCTATGACTCCGCGTGGGTGCCGAGCACCGTGCTGGGCGCCCGGATCGGGAGATCGAACCTTCTCTTCCGGTCCGACCTAGGCCTCACCGGGCTTCCGTGGTTTCCTTTGTACTACTAGACCCTTAGCGCAGCAAGGCCCAATTTTGCGAAAATTGCGAAGCCATGCGGAAATGCGTTTGCTGCGAAACGCGAGGGCTAAAACGCGAAGCGGCGCAGCAGCGAATAGGTGACCGCGCCGGCGGCCAATGCACTGACGCCCACCGCGGCGGTCGTGGCAATCGCGGCGCCCGACGGCGCCGAGATGCGGTCGCGCAGCGACACCGGCCGGGAGAACGAGAGCACCGGCCAACCGCGCTCGACGGCTTCCCGGCGCAGCCCACGGTCGGGATTCACCACGCTGGGGTGGCCGACGGCTTCGAGCATCGGCAGGTCGGTGATGGAGTCGGAATAGGCATAGCAATGCTCCAGCGGGTAGCCCTCGCGGGCGGCCAGCTCGCGGATCGCCTGCACCTTGCCCTCGCCGTAGCAATAGAACGCTATCTCGCCGGTGTACCGACCGTCCTCGACGACCATGCGGGTCGCCATCGCGTGGGTGGCGCCGAGCGCGCGGGCGATCGGCGCAACGATCTCCTCGCCGGAGGCCGAGACCACGACCACGTCGCGGCCGCACAACTTGTGCGCTGCGATCAGGTCCGCGGCTTCGGCGAACACCAGCGGGGTCACGATGTCGTGCAGCGTCTCGTTGACGATCGACTTGACCTGTTCCACGTCCCAACCGGCGACCATGTTCGTCATGTGGATGCGCATCCGGTCCATCTGGTCATGATCGGCACCGGAGAGCAGATAGATGAACTGGGCGTAGCTGGATTTGAGCACGGCGCGCCGGTTGAGCAGTCCTTGGTTGAAGAAGGGTTTGCTGAAAGCCAGCGTGCTGGACTTGGCGATGATGGTCTTGTCCAGATCGAAGAAGGCCGCTGTGCGGGCGCCGGGAGCCGTGGTAGCCGACGTCTGCTGCCCCTCGGCCGGGTCGAAGACGGTCACCGCCTTAGCATAGGTGGGTCATCCGCCGGGGCTGCGGTTCTGGGACCGAAATGGCCGCTCAGCAAAGCGGTACCGGCGGTAACGTCAGCGTTTTTGCGGCTCAACGTGTTCTTTCATAGAAAGAGCTATTGCGTTACCGCGGCTTGTCATGTGTATAGTAAGCATTACTCGGCCTGAGCCGAGGGTGTATCAGCCCGACCCCCCGGGGCTGATGCACGACGACCCTCGCCTCCTCCCCCCCTGGCGGGGGTCGTCCCTTTTCTGGGGTCAGTTCCGCCCCCACCGGACCGTATAGCATGACCGTCCGATTGGTTGCGGGCTTTTAGCCTCCGCTGTGCCGGCCGACGCGTTTGTGCACACTCGCGTCTCTCTCCACAAATCCCCAGTTTGGGACTGGTGTCCAATATCGCGGGCCCGCAGAGTGGAGCCCGTGACGAGCACCTCGCACTCCGAAGCGGCGGCTTCGGCGGGCGTCCTCGCGGTCCTCGCGGATCCGGAACTGCGCCGCGAATTGGAGCGCGTAGCCGCCGCCGTCGGCGTCCGGGTGGTCCACGCCGGCGGCACCCCGAGCCGCAAGACCTGGTCGGCCGCCGCGGCCGTCGTGCTGGACGAGGCGGCGGCCGAGCGGTGCGGGCGGTCGGCGCTACCCCGCCGCGCTCACGTGACCGTCCTGACGGTGGCCGACCCGGCCACCGCAACGTGGGCGGCGGCCGTCGCGGTCGGTGCCGAGCACGTGTTGCGGCTGCCCGAACGCGAGCGCGACATGGTCCGCGCTCTGGCCGAGGCGGCGGAATCGTCGCGCGACGACGGGACGCGCGGCGCGGCCGTCGCCGTCATCGGCGGGTGTGGCGGGGCCGGCGCCTCGACGCTGGCGGTCGGGCTGGCGCACGCGGCCGCGGACGCGCTGCTGGTCGATCTCGACCCATGGGGTGGCGGGATCGACTTACGGCTGGGCGCCGAGACCGCCCCGGGCCTGCGCTGGCCGGACCTGGCGCTGCAGGACGGCCGGCTCACCTGGTCGGCCGTGCGGGAGGCGTTGCCGCGACATCGGGGAGTCAGCGTCCTCTCCGGCGCCCGGCACGGGTTCGAGTTGGCGGCTGGGCCCGTGCAGGCCATCGTCGACGCCGGCCGCCGCGGCGCGGTGACGGTGATCTGCGACCTGCCGCGTCGCCTGACCGATGCGGCGCAAGCCGCGCTGGATGCCGCCGACCTCGTCGTCGTGGTCAGCCGCTGCGACGTGCCCGCGAGCGCCGCGACCGGCGCACTGGCGCCGGTGCTCACCGCGGTCAACCCCAACGTGGGATTGGTGGTGCGGGGCCCGTCGCCGGGCGGGTTGCGGGCGGCCGAGATCGCCGACATCACCGGGCTGCCGTTACTGGCGTCGATGAGAGCGCAGCCGCAGGTGGCCGAGCAGCTGGAGCGTGGGGGCCTGCGGCTGGGGCGCCGTTCGGCGCTGGCGGCGGCGGCCCGGCAGGTGCTGGCGGTGCTGCCGCGCGCGTCGGGACCGGCACGAAAAGGCAGGGCCGCGTGAGTGGTTCGTTGATCGACCGGGTGCGCGAGCGGCTGGCCGCCGAATCCGCGCCGCTGGGGCCCAACGTCGTGGCCGCCGCGATCCGGGCCGAGTCCGGCGGCATGCTCGGTGACACCGAGGTGCTGGCCAACCTGCGCGTGTTGCAGACCGAGCTGACCGGCGCCGGCATCCTCGAGCCGTTGTTGTGCGCGGACGGCACCACCGATGTGCTGGTCACCGCGCCCGACGCGGTGTGGGTCGACGACGGAAACGGCCTGCGGCGCACCCATGTTCGGTTCACCGACGAGGCGGCGGTGCGGCGCCTGGCGCAGCGGCTGGCGCTGGCGGCCGGTCGCCGGCTGGACGACGCGCAGCCGTGGGTGGACGGCCAGCTCACCGGGATCGGCGCCGGGTTCGCGGTGCGACTGCACGCCGTGCTGCCGCCGGTGGCGGCCGCGGGCACGTGCCTGTCATTGCGTGTGCTGCGGCCAGCCAGTCAGGACCTGCCGGCACTGATCGCGGCGGGTGCGTTGGCGCCCGAGGCCGCCACAATGGTCGCCGACATCATCGCCGCCCGGTTGGCCTTTCTCGTGTGCGGCGGAACCGGAGCGGGCAAGACGACGCTGTTGGCCGCCATGCTCGGTGCGGTCGCGCCCACCGAGCGGATCGTCTGCGTCGAGGACGCCGCCGAGCTGGCGCCCCGGCACCCGCACCTGGTGAAGCTCGTCGCGCGGTGCGCGAATGTCGAAGGCGTCGGCGAAGTTCCGGTGCGCCAACTCGTTCGTCAGGCCCTGCGGATGCGCCCGGACCGCATCGTGGTCGGCGAGGTCCGGGGCGCCGAGGTGGTGGATCTGCTCGCGGCGTTGAACACGGGCCACGACGGGGGAGCGGGCACCGTGCACGCGAACAACCCCGCCGAGGTCCCCGCCCGGCTGGAGGCGCTGGGCGCGCTGGGCGGTCTCGATCGCGCGGCGCTGCACAGTCAACTCGCCGCGGCCGTGCAGGTGCTGTTGCACGTCGCGCGTGACCACAACGGGCGGCGCCGGCTCGGCGAGGTCGCCGTGCTGCGCCAGATCGCGGGGCGGGTGCGGGCGGTCACCGTCTGGCGTGCCGACGAAGGCATGACCGGCGACGCCGAGCTCCTGCATCGCTTGCTGCGCAGCCGGGCACCGGCGTGAACGGCCCAGTCACCGCCGCACTGCTGCTGGCGCTCGCGCTCTTCGTCCTTCCGCCCTCACCGCGGCGCCGCCTGGCGCCGCGTGCGGTGAACCGCCGGTGGCACCAGCTCGGCGGGCCAGGTAGGGCGGTCGGCCTTGCCGCGTGCGTCGTGGCCGCGGCCGCGGTGCTGCTGCCGGCGACGACGGTGCTCGCCGTCGCGATCGTGGGCGCGACCGCGAACCTGCGTCGCCGGCGCCGCCAACGCATCCGCTGCGCCCAGCGCGAGGGGCAGGCGCTCGAGGGCGCGCTGGACGTGCTCGTCGGGGAGCTGCGCGTCGGCTCCCACCCGGTGCGCGCGTTCGAGGTGGCCGCCGGTGAAACCGCCGGTGCGGTTGCGGAGTCGTTCCGCGCGGTCGCGGCCCGGGCCAGGTTGGGGGCCGACGTCGCGGCCGGTCTGCGCGCCGCGGCGAAATCGGCGGCCCTGCCCGCGCATTGGGATCGCCTCGCGCTGTGCTGGCAACTGGCCAGCGAGCACGGCCTGGCGATAGCCACCCTGATGCGTGCCGCGCAGCGCGATATCGCCGAGCGGCAACGGTTTTCGGCGCGGGTGACGTCGAATATGGCGGGCGCGCGCGCAACCGCGACGATCCTGGCGGGCCTGCCGGCGCTCGGCGTGCTGCTGGGCCAGCTGATCGGCGCGCGACCGCTGGCCTTCCTGCTCGACGGGCGCGCGGGTGGCTGGCTGCTGGTCGTGGGTTCGGCACTGGCGTGCGCGGGCATGTTGTGGGCCGACCGCATCACCGAACGGCTCGGGACGTGACCACGGCGGCGGTCCTGCTGGCGATGGCGGCGTGGATCGGCCCCGGCCCGGCGCTGGTGCGTGCGCGGGCGCGGAGACCAGCCCGCGAACACGGGCCGCGCCCGGGGCGCGGCCCGGCGACCGGCCCCGACCCGTTGGCGGTCGCATCCTGTCTCGACGTGCTGGCCGTGTGCCTGGGCGCCGGCATGGCCGTGGCCACCGCCGCATCCGCCGCCGCGGCGTCCGCCCCGCCCGCGCTGGCCCGCGTGCTGCTGCGCGCCGCCGACCTGCTGGCGCTGGGTGCCGATCCCGTTGTCGCTTGGACCATTACGCCGGATCGGCGGCCGCAGGAGGCCGCCCCGCAGGTCGCGGCGCTGCTGCGGTTGGCCCGGCGTTCGGCAGCCTCGGGGGCGGCGCTGGCCGAGGGCGTCGCCGAGTTGGCCGAGGACTCTCGGCACGACGCCGCGCAGGCGGCCACCGCGGCCGCCGAGCGCGCCGGGGTGCTGATCGCAGGACCGCTCGGGTTGTGCTTCCTCCCGGCGTTCGTGTGCCTGGGGATCGTGCCGGTGGTGGCCGGGCTCGCCGGTGACGTCTTGCAATCGGGATTATGGTGAAAGGAAAGGGAAGCATTGCTACACAACATGTTTCGAGCAATGATCGCCCGCACGACGGTCGTGGTGTCCGACGAGTCGGGCATGTCCACGGTCGAGTACGCCATCGGGACCGTGGCGGCGGCCGCCTTCGGCGCGATCCTGTACACCGTCGTGACCGGAGACTCGATCGTGTCGGCGCTGACCAACATCATCGGTCGCGCGCTCAACACCAAGGTCTAGCCGGCGATGCGGGCGCCAGCACCGTGGAAGCGGCCCTGGGCGTCGCCACGTTGGTGGTCGTGCTGGTGCTGTGCCTGGCCGGCGTCGCGGCCGTCTCGATGCAGGTCCGCTGCGTGGACGCCGCCCGTGAGGCCGCCCGGCTCGCCGCGCGCGGCGACGAACGCTCGGCCCTCAGCGCGGCCCGCCGCATCGGCCCGGGCGGGGCGCGGGTCGAGGTGCACCGCGACGGCGAGTTCGTGGTGGCCACCGTCGTCGCGCACTCGAAGTTGTTGCCGGCGCTCGACATTGCGGCCAAGGCGGTCGCGGCGTCGGAGCCGTCGGGATGATCGGGGCTCGGCCACGCTGGTTGCGGCCTGGATGGTCGCGGTGCTGCTCTGCGTGACCGGGGCAGCCGCGTACCTCGGCGCGGCGGTGGTGGCCCGTCACCGCGCGCAGGCCGCGGCGGATCTGGCCGCGCTGGCCGCCGCCGCCCGGCTGCCGTCCGGAGCCGAAGCGGCCTGCGCCCGCGCGACGGCGGTGGCGCGCCGGATGCAGGCCGACGACACCGGGTGTGCGGTGGACGGGCTCGATGTTGTCGTCACCGTGCGCATGGCGGTCTTCGGCGGCGCGGCGAGCGCCGCCGCACGGGCGGGCCCGGCCAGCGGGTGACGCGGCCCGGCGCCCTCCGGACGTGATAGGCGTCCTGGCCGGTTAGCCTGGCGGCTCGGGGCCGCCCGAGAGCCCCGCGGCGGCGAGTTCCTCATCGGAGGGCAACCGCAGCGACACCAGACCGGCGTAGGTATCCGGTTCGAGCTCCACCCTGTTGACCGTGACGTGTACCGGCACCCAATCCTGGTGGTTGCCGGGCATGCGCAGCACCCGGCTGGTGGCACCGTGAGCGAATTCCTCCGTCATCGACTCCACCAGGTGTTGATCGTCGGGATGGACCTTCGGTTTGCCCGTCTCGCTGCCACGCCAGTCGTAGAAGGTGCAGGGCTCGTCCAGCCATTTCAGCAGCGCCCAGTTCTTGAGGTCGATCAGTGCACGGTGCACCCCGGCCTGGGCCAGTCCGCTCAGGATCCGTTGCGCCAGATCGTCGGTCGACACCGCCGGGCCCTTGAGTTCGGCGCGCCAATTGATCGCCCGGGCCACCAGATGGTCCCGGCCGTCGGGCCCCTCTTCCAAGCCGGTGCGCGCCACAAAGCCGATACGCATCGGGTTGCCCTGCCAGTCAGTGAGATCCCAAGTGCTGCAGATCGTTTGGTCGGGCTTGGCCTTGACGGCCATGGCGAGGACCTTGGTCTCGTTGGGGTTGAGCTCCCGGGAGGGGAGGTCCTCCGCGAACGCTCTGCCGAAGGTGACCTCGACCTCGGGATTCTTTCCGCTGTTCACTAACGACTCCCGGGTGTCGGTGGCGACGCCCTGGGTCAGGTCCCACTTCAGCGGACCGGGGATCGGCCGCTCCGGTGGTTCGGCGTCGGCGGGGCCGGTCCAGACGTGCACGCCGTGGATAAAGCCGTCGGACATCACCACCGGCTCGGTGCGAATCACGCGGTCGCGCTTAGGCGTGATGCTGGTCAGGCTCTGCCCGGTCTGCACCGTCTCGGCGATCGCGGTGCGGACCGCGGAGAGATAGGGACTGCGGCGCAAGAACGTGGTGATGGGCACGAGGTTTTTGAGTTGGCGGCCCTGCGCCACCACCGTGGGTTCACCCCCCAGTGTCTCCACGAGCAACCAGTCGTGGCCCATGTGGGGAGATTTTACGGCGAGGGCGCGAGTCCTTGGGGCCTCGGGCCCGCCGGCCGTGTCGGACCCGACCGCAGAAGCGCTATCGTTGTCTGCGCCAACGCCTTCGGGCCGCGACGCCGATGCCGATGAAGTTGCCATGTCGCCGGGGCTTTTGATAGTTTGCTGCTGCGCCCGCCTAGCCGGGCCGCCAACCGCTCACCGGTGAGCGTTCGTTGGACCGTGCGACAGCACGCCGCCATTTCTTAAGCAGCAGGAAATGCGCGCTCGGCACCGGTGTCCAGAGCATATCCGCGGGGTCGACCGTCGAGGGGTCGGTCGTCATCCGCCGGGTTGCTCGGCGCGCGGCAACTGCGCGAGGACGAGTTCCAGCACCCGCACCGCACCCGCCTTATCGAGCGGGTCGTTGCCGTTGCCGCACTTGGGGGACTGCACGCAGGACGGACATCCCCGGGGGCACTCGCACGCCTTGATGGCGGCGGCTGTCGCACTCAGCCACGTGTCCACCTTGCGGTAGCCGCGTTCGGCGAACCCGGCGCCGCCCGGATAGCCGTCGTAGACGAAGACGCTGGGCAGACCGGCCGGGTCCGGTCCCACCGCGGTGGACAGGCCGCCGATGTCGCCACGATCGCAGCTGGCCACCAGCGGCAGCAGACCGATCGCCGCGTGCTCGGCGGCATGCAACGACCCGGGGATCCGCGGCGCGTCAATACCTTTGCGCAGCAATGCTTCTTGGGTGATGGTGTACATCACCGCGGTGGTGGCCAGCGTCTGTTCCGGCATGTCCAACTCGATGAAGTCGATCACCTCCCCGGAGAGCCGGCGGCGCAGATACCCCACCACCTGGTGGGTGACGGTGACCGGCACCAGACCCAGGGTGACGGGCCCGAACTGCGCGCGTTCGCCGGTGCCGGTGACGGCGATGTCGGTGATTTCGCGGGCGAACGTGGCGTAACCGGGGTCCTCGGCGTGCACGAAGGCGATCGCGTCGTCGAGGTCCAGTGAGTCGACGACGTAGCTCTCGCCCTGGTGCAGGTAGACGGCGCCCGGGTGGACCGAGGCCGGCGCTTGACCGACGCCCGTGCTGCCGAGGAGCCGCCCGGTGTCGGCCTCCACGATCACGATCTGGCCGCCCGCCGACCCCCGGATGTCCACGGCGCCATGCGGTTCCAGGCCGGCCGCGGGGAAGTACTTGCCGTTGCGGCGGCGCAGCAGGCCGTCGTCGAGCAGGCCCTCGGCCACCTCGGTGGCGCCGAAGTCCCGCACTTCCGCCTCGTCGAGCGGCATTTCAGTTGCGGCGCAGAGCAATTGGGGTCCCAGGAGGTAGGGGTTGGCGGGGTCGATCACCACGCGCTCGACGGGCTTGCCCAGCAGCGCGGCGGGATTGTGGACCAGGTAGGTGTCGAGCGGGTCGTCGCGGGCGATCAACACCACCAGGGCGCCCTGCCCGCGTCGGCCCGACCGGCCGGCCTGCTGCCAGAACGAGGCGACCGTCCCGGGGAATCCGGCGAGCACCACCGCGTCCAGCCCCGCGATGTCGACACCGAGTTCCAGGGCGTTCGTGGTGGCCAGCCCGCGCAGCCGGCCCTCGGCGAGGGAGCGTTCCAGCGCGGTGCGGTCCTCGGCGAGATAGCCGGCCCGATACGAGGCCACCTTGCCGGCGAGCTCCGGGGCGATCTCGTCCAGCCGCGCCTGGGTGCCCAGCGCGGTCAACTCCGCGGCGCGGCGCGACCGCACGAACGTCAGCGTCTGCGCACCCTCGGCGACCAGGTCGGCCATCACCCGCGCCGCCTCGGCACCCGCCGAGCGGCGCACCGGCGCCCCGTTCTCGCCGAGCAGATCGGGCCGCAGCGCCGGTTCCCACAGCGCCACCGTCCGCGCGCCCTGCGGGGAGCCGTCCTCGGTGACCTCCTCGACCGGATGCCCGATGAGTTCGGCGGCCGTCGCGCCCGGCGCGTCCGTCGTCGCGCTGGCGAATATCACGGTGGGCCCGCAACCGGGAAGAGCCGAGTACCGCGCGCACAGCCGCAGCAACCGGCGCAGCACCATCGCCACGTTGGAACCGAAAACCCCACGGTAGTAATGACATTCGTCGACGATCACGAATCGTAGACCCCGGAGCAACACGGCCCAGCGGGCATGGTTGCGCAGGATCGACACGTGGATCATGTCGGGATTGGAAAACAACCACCGGGAACGCTCGCGCGCGAAGCGCCGGACTTCCGGCGGGCTGTCACCGTCGTAGGCGGTCGGCGCGACGTCATGCAGGCGCGGCACGGCGGCCGTCAGCGCGTGCGCGGTCCGTAACTGGTCGTGTCCCAGCGCCTTCGTCGGCGACAGGTACAGCACCCGGGCGCGCGGATCGGTGGCCAGCGCATTGAGGACCGGCAGCTGATAGGCCAGCGACTTGCCCGACGCGGTGCCCGTGCTCACCACCACGTGGCGGCCGGCGTGCGCCAATTCCGCGGCCGCCGACTGGTGTGACCAGGGCGAACTGACGCCGCGGTCGGTGAAGGCCCGCACCACGTCGGGCTCGGCCCACGCCGGCCAGCGGTGCGGGCGGCCGCTTCGCGGCGGCAGCTCGGCGACGTGGCGCACCGGGTGCTCGTCGGCGGCGGTCCCGGCGAGCGCGGCGGCGAGCAGCTCGCTGCCGAAACTCGCCATCAGCACCCTCCTTGGACTCGGCGACAGCGCAAGTCTGTCGCCGAAGCGGCGAACATGGTTGACTATTTGCGGTCGCAGCTTCTGTGTTCGTGTCAAACTTTCGCAGGATCTTGTGTTGCGGCCGCGGTTCCTGCGAGGTTAATCGGTCGGGTGAAGTTCCGGCGACTGAGCGAGGTATGGCGGTCGTACCAGGCCCGGGGCATCGAAAGGCGATGCCCCGCACCCAGAAGAAAAGGAAAGATCGAGAGATGCCACAGGGAACTGTGAAGTGGTTCAACGCGGAGAAGGGCTTCGGGTTCATTGCCCCCGAAGACGGCTCCGCCGACGTGTTTGTCCACTACACGGAGATCCAGGGTTCGGGCTTCCGCACCCTCGAAGAAAACCAGAAGGTCGAGTTCGAAATCGGCCACAGCCCTAAGGGCCCCCAGGCCACCGGAGTCCGCTCCCTGTAGAAGGACGAGCCGAATCTCCACGAACCCCCCGTGCAGTCCCGCCTAGCGGGCCCGCCGGGGGGTTTTCGTATTGCGGCTGGTTTGCAAACCGCCGCCGCGCCGGTTGCCTCAAGACGCGGGCGGCGGACCTGGCCTACTGTCGGTGGCGTGAGCCAGCTTTCCTTCTTCACGGCGGAGTCGGTGCCCCCCGGGGTCGCCGATCTCTCCGGGGTGCTGGCGGCCTCCGGTCAGATCGTCATGGTAGGCGGCCCGGAGGGTCAGGGCGCGCGACTCTCCGTGGTGGTGGACCAGGCCTGGCGCGCTGCCGCGTTGGCCGAGATGATCCGCGAGGCGGGGCTGGAGCCCGAGATCGGCCGGACCGACGAGGACACCCCGTTGGTGCGGACGACCGTGACCCCGGCGTTGGTGAGCCTGGCCGGCGAATGGACGCGCGGGGCGGTCAAGACGGTGCCGCCGCGCTGGCTGCCCGGCCCGCGTGAATTGCGGGCCTGGACGCTGGCAGCCGGCCACCCCGAGGGCGACCATTTCGTCTTGGGCCTCGATCCCCACGCGCCCGATACCCATTCCCCGCTGGCGTCGGCTTTGATGCGGGTCGGAATCGCGCCGACACTCATTGGCACCCGCGGCGGCCGCCCGGCGCTGCGGATCAGCGGCCGTCGTCGGCTTTCGCGCCTGGTAGAGAACGTGGGTGAAGCTCCCGACGGCGCTGACGCGTCAGCCGTGTGGCCGCGGGTATAACCGCGGAAAAAGATTTGTCGTGTGGGCGGTCGGTTTGCGCAGTCGCGCCCAAGGGTGCGAAATTGGCAGGTGCCCGAAGGCGAAGGAACGCTGGCGTATCTGAATTTCCGCGGAATTTCTGACGCTCGCCTGTCATTCTTCTGCGGGGCGGCCTCGCAGGGGGGCCGGGATAAAGGATGGAGCGTAAGCGTAGTTGGCCGACCCGAATCTCAAGGACCGCGAAAGCGGCCGGGCTGGGAGCCGTAGGCGACTCGTCATCGTCGAGTCGCCGACCAAGGCGCGCAAATTGGCCGGCTACCTGGGCTCCAACTACATAGTGGAATCCTCCCGCGGTCACATCCGCGACCTCCCCCGCGCCGCGGCCGACGTGCCCGCGAAATACAAGTCGGAGCCGTGGGCGAGGCTCGGCGTCAACGTCGACCACGACTTCGAACCGCTCTACATCATCAGCCCGGAGAAGAAGAGCACCGTCAGCGAACTGAAGGGCTTGCTCAAAGGGGTCGACGAGCTCTATCTGGCCACGGATGGTGACCGCGAGGGCGAAGCCATCGCCTGGCACCTGCTGGAAACGCTGAAGCCGAACGTCCCGGTCAAGCGGATGGTGTTCCACGAGATCACCGAGCCGGCCATCCTCGAGGCCGCCGAAAATCCCCGCGACCTGGACATCGACCTGGTCGATGCGCAGGAGACCCGCCGCATCCTGGACCGGCTGTACGGCTACGAGGTCAGCCCGGTGCTGTGGAAAAAGGTGGCGCCAAAGCTCTCGGCGGGCCGGGTCCAGTCGGTGGCCACCCGCATCATCGTGCAGCGGGAGCGCGACCGGATGGCGTTCCGCAGCGCCTCCTACTGGGACATCGTCGCGCAGCTGGACGCCAGCGTGTCCGACCCGCAGGCGTCACCGCCCACCTTCGCCGCCCGGTTGACCTCCGTCGACGGCCTGCGGGTGGCGACGGGCCGCGACTTCGATTCGCTGGGCCAGCTACGCAAGGCCGACGAGGTGACCGTGCTCAACGAGGCCCAGGCGACCGAGCTGGCCGCCGGGCTGCGCGGTGCCCAGCTGTCGGTCGCCTCGGTGGAGGAGAAGCCCTACACCCGCCGGCCCTACGCGCCGTTCATGACGTCGACGCTGCAGCAGGAAGCGGGCCGCAAGCTGCGGTTCTCGTCCGAGCGCACCATGAGCATCGCCCAGCGGCTCTACGAGAACGGCTACATCACCTATATGCGCACCGACTCGACCACGCTGTCGCAGTCGGCGATCGACGCCGCGCGCACCCAGGCGCGCCAGCTCTACGGCGAGGAATACGTGTCGCCGTCGCCGCGCCAGTACACCCGCAAGGTGAAGAATGCCCAGGAGGCGCACGAGGCCATCCGGCCCGCCGGCGAGGCGTTCGCCACCCCGGACGCGGTGCGACGCGAGCTCGACGGCGACGAATTCCGGCTCTACGAGCTGATCTGGCAGCGCACCGTGGCCTCGCAGATGGCCGACGCGCGCGGGACGACGCTGAGCTTGCGGATCAACGGCCAGTCAACGGCGGCCGGGACCCGAAGAGAAGTGGTGTTCTCGGCCAGCGGGCGCACCATCACCTTCGCCGGTTTCCTCAAGGCCTACGTGGAGACCGTCGACGAATTGGCCGGCGGCGAGGCCGATGACGCCGAGAGCCGGTTGCCGCAGCTGACGCAGGGCCAGCGGCTGGACGCCATCGAGCTCACCCCCGACGGCCACGCCACCAACCCGCCCGCGCGCTACACCGAGGCGTCGCTGGTCAAGGCGCTCGAGGAGCTGGGCATCGGCCGGCCGTCGACATATTCGTCGATCATCAAGACCATCCAGGACCGCGGTTACGTGCACAAGAAGGGCAGCGCCCTGGTGCCATCGTGGGTCGCGTTCGCCGTAACCGGTTTGCTGGAACAGCATTTCGGCCGGCTCGTCGATTACGGCTTCACCGCCGCGATGGAAGACGAGCTCGACGCGATCGCCTCCGGGCAGGAGCGGCGCACCGACTGGCTCAACCGCTTCTACTTCGGCGGCGAGCACGGCGTGGCCGACTCGGTGGCGCGCTCCGGCGGCCTCAAGAAGCTCGTCGGCGTCAACCTCGAAGGCATCGACGCCCGAGAAGTCAACTCCATCAAGCTGTTTGACGACGAGCAGGGCCGGCCGGTCTATGTCCGGGTGGGCAAGAACGGGCCCTACCTGGAACGCATGGTCGCCGGCGACCCCGATGATCCCAGCGGCGAACTGAAACCGCAGCGGGCCAACCTCAACGACTCGCTGACGCCCGACGAGCTGACGCTGGAGGTGGCCGAGCAGCTGTTCGCCACGCCGCAAGAGGGGCGCACGCTGGGCGTCGATCCGGAGACGGGACACGAAATCGTCGCCAAGGATGGCCGCTACGGGCCGTACGTGACCGAGGTCCTGCCGCCGCCGCCCGACGAGGAGGGCGGCGCCCCGGCGAAGAAGGGGAAGAAACCCACCGGGCCCAAGCCACGCACCGGTTCGCTGTTGCGCAGCATGGACCTGCAGACCGTCACCCTCGAGGACGCGCTGAAGCTGTTGTCGCTGCCCCGGGTGGTCGGCGTCGACCCGCAGACCGGTGAGGAGATCACCGCGCAGAACGGTCGATACGGCCCATACCTGAAGCGCGGCACCGATTCTCGTTCACTGGCGACCGAGGAGCAGATCTTCGATATCACGCTGGACGAGGCGCTGAAGATCTACGCCGAGCCCAAACGCCGCGGCAGGCAGGGGGCCGCCGCGCCGCCGCTGCGGGAGCTGGGCGCCGACCCGGCGACCGGCAAGCCGATGGTGATCAAGGACGGCCGATTCGGGCCCTACGTCACCGACGGCGAGACGAATGCCAGCCTGCGCAAGGGCGATGACGTGCTGTCGATCACCGACGAGCGCGCCGCCGAACTGCTGGCCGACCGGCGGGCGCGGGGTCCGGTGAAGCGGCCCGCAAAGAAGGCCGCCCGCAAGAAGGCGCCGGCCAAGAAGGCCGCCAAGCGCACGTAGGTCTCAGTAGCCGGGGCCGATCGACTCGCTGTGCAGCTCGTCGGCGGACCGTACGGGGTGGGGGTCGGTGGATCCGGCCAGCTTCACCGGCCGGGCCAGCTGGGTGGGGGCGGTACGGCCACGCAGCTCGACGACCTCGCCGACATCCCAGCACAGGGCCTCGGCGTCCAGCGCGCCGCTGACCGCGATCGCCGACGCCAACACGTGGCCGGGCTCCAGCTTGGCCAGCTCGGTCAGCCGGGCGGCCTCGTTGACCGGGTCGCCGATCACCGTGTATTCGAAGCGGGCCTGTGCGCCGATGTGCCCGGCGATCGCCCTGCCCGCCGACACGCCTATCCCGAATTCCGCCGACCCGATCACGGGGAGGAGCTCGTCGTGCAGCTCGCGGGCCGCGGCGAGCGCGCCGCCCGAAGCGTCGGGATGTTCGATCGGCGCACCGAAGATGGCCAGCGCGGCGTCGCCCTGGAACTTGTTGACGAAACCGCCGTGCCGGCCGACGGTTTCGACCACCACCCGGAAGAACTCGTTGAGCAGCAGGACCACCTCGGCGGGCGGTCGGGTCGAGGCGAGCTTGGTGGAGCCGACCAGGTCGACGAACAGGACCGCGACGTTGCGCTCCTGGCCGCCCAACTCGGTGCCGCGCTCCAGCGCCCGGCGGGCCACGTCTTCGCCGACGTAGCGACCGAACAGGTCACGCAGCCGCTGCCGCTCCGACAGGTCGCGCACCATGTCGTTGAAGCCGGCCTGCAGCAGGCCCAGCTCACTGGCGTCGTAGATCTGCATGTGTGCGTTGTAATTTCCGCGCTGCACCTCCGACAGCGCCCAGCGCAGCTGGCGCAGCGGATCGGCGATCGACATGGCGACCAGCAGTGTGCTGACGAAGCCGATGCCCAGCGCCGCCAGCGCCAGCAACAGGATCGGGGTGAACAGCTTCTCCGGGGTGGCGTGCAGCAGGGACGCCTTGTCCGCCACCACCGCCAGCACGATGGCCAGCACCGGGACGGCGGTGGACAGCATCCACGTCAGGATCTGCCGCAGGATGACACCCGGCGCCTGGACGTTCTCGGGGACACCGCTGCGCAGGGCCGCGACGGCGACCGGTCGCAGCACCCGCTCGGACTGCAGGTAGCCGATGATGGCGGTCGCCGCCGCGCCCAGCCCGGTGGCGACCGCCACGACGGGTGCGGCGTACCGGGCCACCGACCAGCTGGCGATGATGAACACCACGCCGCCGATCAGCCAGGCCAGGATGCTGATCAGCGTGCGGTAGAAGGGCATTCGCAGGGCGCGGCTGCGGGCCAGCTCGGTGGCGGCCGGGTCGGCCTCGGCCAGCAGGTTGTCGCGGCGCTGCCAGCGAAAGACCGGCATCAGCAGCTTCAGGTTCACCATCCAGCCGGCCAGGAACAGCACCACCAGCGCGGTCCCGAAGACCGCCAGGTTCAGTGCGGGCAGATCCTGCAGCTGGATGCGGTCCTCGGGCGGCAGCGCGTACCGCAGGAAGCCGAGCACGAAGAGGGCGCCGATGATGTCGGCCTGCAGCATGCTCAGCGAGAACAGCGGCCACGGGGTGCGCACCACCCACCGGACGAATCCGCTGATCCGCCCGGGCAGTGCTGCCGGTGTCGCCACGATCCCACCGTATCGGTCAGCAGGGACTTGTCGGAAACTTACAACGATCTCCACGCGGCCCCGCGCCGACCGAAAAGAGGGCAAATGTAACGGGATTGTCGCGATCCGGTGGCCGATCGGTATCTGTCGGCGATGGTGGCTACTGTTACCGGTGATGTCGGGGGTGTTTACGCGGCTGGTAGGCCAGGACGTGGTGACGGCCGAACTGATCGCCGCCGCCAGGGCGGCCCGTAGTGACCTGGTTCACAGCGCCGCGGGCGGCGGGACTATGACACATGCCTGGCTGATCACGGGTCCCCCCGGCTCGGGGCGCTCGGTCGCCGCGCTGTGCTTCGCCGCCGCGTTGCAGTGCACCTCTGCCGGTGAAGACGGGGAGCCCGGCTGCGGTCAATGCCACGCCTGCACGACGACGATGGCCGGCACCCACGCCGATGTCCGCCGGGTGGTCCCGGAGGGGCTGTCCATCGGGGTGGACGACATGCGGGCCATCGTGCAGATCGCGTCGCGGCGCCCGGCCACCGGGCACTGGCAGATCGTGGTGATCGAGGACGCCGACCGCCTCACCGAGGGCGCCGCAAACGCGCTGCTCAAGGTCGTCGAGGAGCCACCGCCGTCAACGGTTTTCCTGCTGTGCGCGCCGTCGGTCGATCCCGAGGACATCGCGATCACGCTGCGTTCCCGCTGCCGGCACGTCGCGCTGGTCACCCCGCCGACCGAGGCGATCGCCCGCGTGCTGGTCGAGAGCGACGGGCTGAGCCCCGAAACGGCGGATTGGGCGGCGTCGGTCAGCGGCGGCCACGTGGGCCGGGCGCGGCGGCTGGCCACCGACCCCGAGGCCCGCGAGCGCCGCGAGCGGGCGCTCGCACTGGTGCGCGACGCCGCGACGCCGTCGCGCGCCTATGCCGCCGCCGAGGAGCTGGTCTCAGCGGCCGAAGCGGAGGCGGTGGTGCTCACCGCGGACCGCGCCGAGGCCGAGACCGAGGAGCTGCGGACGGCCCTGGGCGCCGGCGGCACCGGCAAGGGCACCGCCGGGGCGATGCGGGGTGCGGCGGGCGCGATCAAAGACCTCGAGCGGCGGCAGAAGTCGCGTCAGACCCGCGCCTCGCGCGACGCGCTCGACCGGGCGTTGATCGACCTGGCTACCTATTTTCGCGACGCGCTGATGGTCTCCGCAGGCGCCGGGTCGGTGAGGCACAACCACCCGGACATGGCCGAGCGGGTGTCGGCGCTGGCGGCGCACGCCTCGCCCCAGCGGCTGCTGCGATGCATCGAGGCGGTCTTGGCGTGCCGCGAGGCGTTGGCCATCAACGTCAAGCCTAAGTTCGCCGTCGACGCCATGGTGGCCACCTTCGGCCAGGAACTGCGCGACTAACTTGGGGGTGCCCGCCCGCCTGCCGTAGACTCGTGCCGCCCGGCGTGAGGGTGTGCCGCCTTAGCTCAGTCGGTAGAGCGATTCACTCGTAATGAATAGGTCGGGGGTTCGATTCCCCCAGGCGGCTCCAAATTTTTGTCGAGAGCGTCCCGTGCAAGCGGGCGCCGTACGTTCTGCGATCCCGTTTCCCGCTCCGCCCACCCGGGTAGGTACACGCAAACACCCCGCCGGGACGGAGAACTTCGTGACGACCGCAGAACAGCCGCCACCAGAAGGCGACCAACAGCCACCGCAAGCCACCGAGGGCGACGACGAAAAGCCCACCAGCGAGCGCGACGACGACGCGTCGTCCGGCTAGGCCGGCGCGAGGAAACCGATGGGGCCCGACGCGATGCACAACGCCAGCGCGGTCGTGTCGGCGCGCACGGTGATCGCATCTCCGGCGCCCGGCAGGCGGGCGAACACGCGGTTGAGTCCCGGGTGCACGGGCACCTTGACCTCGGGCCCCTGCGTCAGCGCCAGCGCCATCGTTCCCTCGCTGTTGGCCAGGTAGTTGAGCTCGACGCTCCAGTCGGCGGGCAACAGCGGCCCGTCGAGGACCAGGCGCGCGGGCTTGTCCGGCTGCGCGAAATATCCGCACTGCGGCATCGGTCCCGGCACGATGGTCCGCACCCAGGTCACCCGCGCCCTGACCAGTCGGCCCGAACGGTCCAGCATCCGCAATTGCGTTGTCGCCGAGGCGAATTCGGGCCTGTCCCGCAGCAGGGCGAACAGGTGGCTGGCCAGGTTCTCCGGCGCCGCCACCCGCTGCAGCACCAGCGGATCGACCTCCTGATCCAGCAGCGGCGCCGTCGAGGCGGCGCGCGCCGCGGCCAAATCGGCCCGAGCGTTGCGCAGATAGGGCTGGGCCGGGTTGTCGCGCCAACTGGTCAAGAACGTCGCCGTCGAATACAGGCTGCTGGCGACGAACAACGCCGCCAGGCCCAGCGTCACCGCCGCGCGCTTGGGCGAGGCGTCCAGCCAGCGCGGCGCGGCGGGCCGGTTCGGCGCGCACAACACGACGGCGGCCAGCAGCGCCAGCACAAACACGAGATCCGGGAAATACCGCAGGGTTTGGGCCAGTTCGAGGGCGGTCTGCTTCGACGAGCGCATCAGGTAGATCGGCACCTGGCAGGCGACGGCGTAGCCGGCCGCGGTGACCCACACCGGCCCGATGCGCTGCTTGCGCAGCAGCGAGACCGCAAGCGTGCCGGCCAGCACCAGCCAGCCGAGCGCCATCACCGTCGGCGGGGGCGTCGCCCACGGCGAGGCCGGCGCCCACCGGTCCCAGTGCCACGGCCCGCCGGCCAGCCCCGGCACGATGCCGTGCGTGATCGATCGCACCAGCAGCTCCGAGGTCATCACCAGGTCCGAACTCCACCGCCGCTGGTTCACCACCGCCAGATACAGCGCGATCCAGCCGGCGGTCAGCGACAGCGTCGCGATCCACAACCGCTGCCCGGCCCGCCACACCGTCAGCGCCGCCGCCGAGTCCCCTTGGACGTGGCGGAGCAGCGCGGCCACCGCGAACGCGACGAACGGGATCACCGCGGCCTTCTCGAAGAACAGCAGCCCGCCGAAGTAGACCAGCGTGCCGGTCGCGGCGTAGCGGCGGTTGCCTGTGCGGACCAGCAGCACCGCGTCGGCGCAGACCCACGCCAGCGCCGCCAGCATCGGCAGCGAGTTCAGCGCCGCCGCCCACCACGCGAACCCCGGCACGGCCAGCGGGGTGAACAGCGCGAACGTCAGCGGGAGCAGCAGCACCGGCCGCCAGCCCAGCACGACGTGCAGGGCCCGCAGCAGCGCCAGCGAGGCCAGCAGCTGCAGCACCAGCAGGCTGATCGCCGGACCCGTCCAGTTCAACGGGGCCAGCCGGATGATGGCGCCGCCGACCAGGAAGGCGCCCGGCATGACGTGGCCGTCGTGGTCGTCGAACAGGTACGTCGGTGACAGCAGGTTGTGGGTGCCGGCCTTGCCGATCAGGATCAGATCGTCCCAATAGAAGTAGCCCCCGAACGCCAGCGCCGCGCGGATGCCCAGCCCAATGGCGACCAGCGCGATGGCCACGGCCGCTATGTATGGTGGGCCGGTGCGCGCACTGGTAACCGGGGCAGCCGGATTCATCGGGTCGACGCTAGTCGACCGTCTCGTGGCCGACGGCCACGCGGTCGTGGGGCTGGACAACTTCGCCCGCGGACGCGCGGCCAACCTCGAGCACCTGGCCGACAACCCGTCGTTTTCCTTCGTCGAGGCCGACATTGTTACCGCCGACCTGCAAGCCATCCTTGCCGAGCACCG
Organism: Mycobacterium hainanense; assembly: GCF_041890355.1. Classification (NCBI taxonomy): domain Bacteria; kingdom Bacillati; phylum Actinomycetota; class Actinomycetes; order Mycobacteriales; family Mycobacteriaceae; genus Mycobacterium; species Mycobacterium hainanense. The sequence continues at coordinate 578,806 of NZ_CP169059.1, forward strand.
TCCCGAGGTGGTGTTCCACCTTGCCGCCCAGATCGACGTACGGCAATCGGTGGTGGACCCTCAATTCGACGCCTCGGTCAACGTCATCGGCACGGTCCGCCTCGCCGAGGCGGCGCGGCAGACCGGGGTGCGCAAGGTCGTGCACACCTCGTCGGGCGGATCGATCTACGGCGCCCCGACGCAGTTCCCGACCCCCGAGACGGTGCCGACAGACCCCGCCTCGCCGTATGCCGCCGGGAAGGTGGCCGGCGAGATCTATCTGAACACCTTCCGTCACCTCTACGGCCTGGACTGCTCGCACATCGCGCCGGCCAACGTCTACGGCCCGCGCCAGGACCCGCACGGCGAGGCGGGAGTGGTGGCGATCTTCGCCCAGTCGTTGCTGTCGGGCAAGCCGACCAAGGTGTTCGGCGACGGTGGCAAGACGCGCGACTACGTGTTCGTCGACGACGTGGTGGACGCCTTCGTCAAGGCCGCCGGAGAGGCTGGTGGCGGTCAGCGCTTCAACATCGGGACCGGCATCGAAACCTCGGACCGGCAATTGCATTCGGCGGTTGCCGCCGCCGTCGGAGGTCCCGACGACCCCGAGTTCCACCCGGACCGGCTGGGCGATCTGAGGCGGTCGTGCCTCGACAACGGTTTGGCCGAACGCGTTTTGGGCTGGCGGCCGCAGGTCCGGCTCGACGAAGGCGTGCGCCGCACGGTCGAGTACTTCCGCACGGCGCACACTCTTTGACGTTGCGCCGAGCGTGCACTGACTGCGAAATTCGGCGAGGTTTTTCGCAGTGACTACACGTTCGACGACTCGTCTGGCTCCCTGGCGCCCTCGAGCGCTACCGCCCGGGCCAGGCGGGCATAGCGCAGCTCCAGGTCCTTGAACCGCATGTAGGTGCTGAGCGTGGTGAAGCAGAACGCCATGACGAGCGCGTAGAGCATCAGGTCGGTGCCGCGGCGCACCCCGAACCAGTTCGCGACGACAGTGGTGTCGTCGGGCCGCAGCACGGCATAGACGCCAGCCAGCACGAAGACGACGTAGCCGACCTTGACCCAGGCCCGCGACCGCGCGTTCCTGCGGGACCGCAGCAGGTAGACCAGCAGCGCGATGATCGTCCCGATCAGCAGCACCTGGATCCAGTTCATCGTGCAGTCCTCCCTCGCAGGAATCCGTCGAAGATGATGTTGACGCCGTTGAGGAGCGGCTGGCCCTTCGACTTCGAGTAATCGGTGTAGAGCACCTCGACCGGTTGTTCGACCACGCGCCAATGGTGTTCGGCGATCAGCACGATGAACTCGTTGGCGTGGCTCATGCCGCTCATCGTGATGTCGAGCGCGTCGGCGACCTTCTTGTTGAACACGCGCAGCCCATTGTTGGTGTCCGTCAAGCCAAGTCGGCGACCGCGCCGGCTCAGCCGCGCGGCGGTCTGCAACACCAGCCGCTTCACGAACGGCGGCCGGGCGCCCACGCTGGAGCCGAAGCGCGTCCCGATGACGACGTCGACGTCCTCCGCGCAGAGCCGGTCGACCATCGCGGCCAGATCCTTGACCCGGTGCTGCCCGTCTCCGTCGAACGTGGCGAAGACCCGCGCCCCGGGCTGTTTGCGCGCGTACTCGACGCCGGTTTGGATGGCCGCGCCCTGTCCCAGGTTGATCGGGTGACGCACCAGGTGAGCACCGGCCCGCCTGGCGATCTCGCCCGTGTCGTCGGTGCTGCCGTCATCCACGCAGACCACATTGTCGAAGACCGAACGCACATCGGCGACCACCTCGCCGATGACGGCAGCTTCGTTGAAGGCGGGGATGACGATCCAGGCGCCCGAGTATCTGGCTTCAGTAACCATCTAGCCCACCAGGTTAGCCAGGATCAGCCCGCTAAGCGGTCGGCGCGCGCCAGCGCGACCAGATGAACGCCGATTCCGACCAGCGGGCCGCACAACAGGCCGACCACGGTCCGCGTCTGCAACGCCAGCGGCAGGAGCAGCAGCAGTCCGGATGCCACCGTCGCGCCCACCCAGCCCAGCGCGTACGCCCGGTGCAGCGCGGCCGCGACCGCGCCGGCGCCGGTGAGTGTCAACATGGCGATCGCCACCGCGGCCGCCGTCAGCCACGCCAGCAGCGCGCCGCTGGCCTGGTACTGCGACCCGAACCCGACCCGCAGCAGCCACGGACCCACCACCCCGGCCGCCAGCACCCCGGCCGCGCCGATGCCCCCGATGATTGCGGCGGGGGCGATCAGGGCGCGGATGCGGTCGCTGCGCGCGTCGACGAAATGCGCGATCAGGTTGCCCTGCATGGCCGTCAACGGCACCAGCAGCGGCGCCCGCGTCAACGTCACGGCGAGGATGATCACCCCGCCCTCGGCGCCGAGCTCGGTGCTGGTCAGCTTCAGCAGCACCGGAAACCCCATGACCAGGATCGCGCTGGCGCCCGCGGCGGTGATCGAGTGGGCGGCCCCGCGCAGGAAGGTCTGCGCCCCGCCCGGCGTCAGCAGCCGGGACGCCGCCCGGGCCGACGGCGAGGCGACCAGCATGATCAGCCACGCGACCGCGCCCGCCACCGTGGCCCACAGGAAGCCGACCAGCCGCCAGCCGAGCACGACGGTCGCGGCGGCGACCGCGACCCGGATGACGGCGTCGGTCACCATCAGCGCCCCGTAGCCGGTCCACCGGTCGGTGCCGGCCAGCATGCCCAGCAGGGTGGCGTGCACGCAGAACCCGGCCAGCCCGACGCTGAGCAGCGCCACCGACAGCCAGCGTTCCTCGACGAACACCCGGCCGCTCCACAGCGGCGAGCTGCCGGCGATCACCACGGCCGCGGCCACGCCGACCAGCATGGCGACCCGCAGCGGGTGGGTCCGCGGTTCGTCGGCAACCGGCAGGAGCGCCGGCAGGTGCCGGGTCGAGCGGACCTCCCGGGTGGTCTCTTGGAGCAGGCCGTTCGCGGCGCCGGTGACCAGGCCGAACGCCCCCCAAAACACGCCGAACACCGAAAAGCCGCCCGGGGCCAGGTCGCGGGCGGCCAGGTAGATCACCGCGTAGCCGCACAGCGCGGTCAGCGCCGTCGCGGCGGCGACCCGGGCCACGCTGCCGCGCGTGATCGGACCGGCACTCCCCGAGGCTGGGGTACCGCCGACTTCGGGCATCGCCACAATCTGAAAATAGTAAGTCCCGTGGATACGGGCCTGCGGCGGCGACCGGTGTTCGCTATCGTGGGCGGCTGTCGGAAAGGACCTTGGCCGCCTTGCGCATCTTCGGGATCTCGCTGTTGGTCACCGTGGCGGCCCTCGCGGTCGGATATGCCCACGGCGGCCTGAAGGACCTCTTCCTGCTGCTGGTGCTGGCCACCCTGGAAATCTCGCTGTCGTTCGACAACGCGATCATCAACGCCGCGATCCTCAAGCAGATGAGCCCGTTTTGGCGGCAGATGTTTCTGACGGTCGGGATTGTCGTCGCGGTGTTCGGCATGCGGCTGCTCTTCCCGCTGCTGATCGTGTGGGCGACCGCGGGCCTCGATCCGGTTCGCGCGATGGAGTTGGCGCTGCATCCGCCGCCGCATGGCGCCCTGGAATTCCCCGACGGTTCACCCAGCTACGAAAAGCTGATCGCCGCCGCGCACCCGCAGATCGCGGCGTTCGGTGGGACGTTCCTGTTGATGTTGTTCTTGGATTTCGTGTTTCACGACCGAGACATCAAGTGGCTCAAGTGGATCGAGATACCGTTCGCCCGCATCGGGCGGCTGGGCCAGGTGCCGGTGGCGGTGGCCGCCGTGGTGCTGATCCTGGTCGGCACCCGGTTGGCGCATTCCGGTGCGGAGCGCGCGACGGTGCTGACGGCCGGGTTGCTGGGTCTGGTGACGTACCTGGTCGTCAACGGTCTGAGCCGGGCGTTTCGCCCGCCGGACATCGAGGCGGCGTCGGCGGGGAAGGCGGCCGGCAAGGCCGGCCTGACCATGTTCCTCTATCTCGAGGTGCTCGACGCCGCGTTCTCGTTTGACGGGGTTACCGGCGCCTTCGCGATCACCTCGGACCCGATCGTCATCGCGTTGGGCCTGGGGTTGGTGGGCTCGATGTTCGTCCGGTCCATCACCATCTTCCTGGTCAAGCAGGACGCGCTGGACCGCTACGTGTACCTGGAGCACGGCGCGCACTGGGCGATCGGGGTGCTGGCGGTGATCATGCTGCTGTCCATCGAACCCCGATTCGAGGTTCCCGACCCGATCACCGCCTCGGTGGGGGTGCTGTTCATCGGGGCCGCGCTGAGCTGGAGCGTGCTGCGCAATCGGCGCCAGGCCAAGGCCACCGCGGCGTCGGCGGTCTAAGCCTCGATCTGGCCCGCGATGCGCCGTTCGATGCCCACCCTCGCGGGGGCCGGCAGCGCGATCAGGCCGTCGAGTTCCTTGCTCGCCCGCACGTAGGCGTGCTGTCGCTCCTCGCGGGTGGCGGCGTCGTCCTGCGCCAGGTGCAGCAGGCTTTGAGCCCGTGCCATCCGTTGTTGCTCGTCCGCCGAAAAGTCGCTGCGGCGCCGCCGGATCGCCTCCGCCTCGGCGATCTCGAACGCACTGATGTACTCGTGGACGGCGTCGCGGTATTCCGCCAGGGCGTCCCGGTCGCCGAGCAGCCCCTCGGGCGGTTCCGGCCGCAGCAGGTCCGCGTGCCGCTTCGCCTTGTGAAACGCGACGGTCAGCGGCGCTCGCATATCGGTCATCATCGGGAAGTCCAGCAGCCGCGCGATGTCGACTTCGTATTCGAACCAGCGCGCGTCGGTCCGATCATGCGCCGCAACGAGTTTGGCGATCTCGCGCCGGTCGCTCTCCCGGTTGGTCCGCGCCCGGCCGGAGGCCTCGGCCACCGCGATCTTGGCCTGCTGCTTGAGCCGATACCGTTCGAGCCGCCGCTCGGCCCGCCGCTCGTTGGCGGCGGCAATGGCGCGAAGGCCCCCGCCGATCGCGCCGCCCAGCGGAAAGACCAACCACCAGAAGTTGGCGGCGAAATGCAGCACCGGGGTCACATCGCCAGGATGCCACCGGAAATCGGCACGCGGTTACGCCATGAGCGTCACCGCACATCGTCGGGCGTCAGTGCCCGTTGGACTTGAACCGTTCCACCGAGCGCTGCACCTCGGCCTCGGCGTCCGCGCGGCCGACCCAGTCGGCGGCCTTGACGAACTTGCCCGGTTCCAGGTCCTTGTAGTGCACAAAGAAGTGCTTGATCACGTCCAGCTCGAACTCGGGGACGTCGGCGATGTCCTGGACGTGGTCCCAGCGGTGGTCGCCGGCCGGCACACACAGCACCTTGTCGTCGCCGCCCTTTTCGTCGGTCATCCGGAACATGCCCACCGGACGCGCCTCGACGATCACTCCGGGAAAGACCGACTGCGGCAGCAGCACCATCGCGTCCAGCGGGTCGCCGTCCTCGCCGAGGGTGTCCTCGATGAAGCCGTAGTCGGTCGGATAACCCATCGAGGTGTACAGGTAGCGGTCCAGGCGCACCCGCCCGGTCTCGTGGTCGATCTCGTACTTGTTCCGCTGGCCTTTCAGGATCTCGATGGTCACGTCGAATTGCACTGTGCGCTCCTTAGATCTGGGCGTTTCGCGGTGGTCCCGTCGCGTCGGGGATCACCCTAGTCGAGGCCTTTGCGGCGGATTCGGCAGAATGGGCGTAGACAGTCAGGAGAGCGATGGGTCCCACTCGCTGGCAAAAATCCACCCATGTGTTCGTCGGGTTGGCCGTGCTGGCGTTTGCCGCCGCCGTGGTGGCGGCGGCAACGTTTTTCACCTCGGCGGGGCATGGCGGCAACAACTCGCGCGCCCCGATACCGCCCCCGCACGCGCCGACCGTCAAGCCGGGAATGGTCCCGGTCAGCGACACCGCCGAGACGCCAAGCGCGGCCGGGGTGGCGGCCGTGCTCGGGGCCGTGGCGGCCGATCCCAACCTGGGCAGGTTGGGGGCGCGGGTCACCGACGCCCTGACCGGAAAAGAGCTCTGGCAGGTGGCCGACGACATGCCGCTGGTGCCCGCGTCGACCAACAAGGTGCTGACGGCGGCCGCGGCCCTGCTCACCCTGGACCATCAGGCCCGGATCAGCACGCGGGTGGTGGCCGGCAGCCAGAACGCGCAGGGACCCGTCGTGCTGGTCGGTGCCGGTGATCCGGCGCTGTCGGCGGCGCCGCCCGGCGTCGACACCTGGTACCGCGGATCGGCCCGGATCGGCGACCTCGTCGAGCAGATCCGCCGGAGCGGCGTGACGCCAACCGCGGTGCAGGTGGACACATCGGCGTTCAGCGGGCCGACGATGGCGCAGGGCTGGGACGCGGCCGACGTCGACAACGGGGACATCGCGCCGATCGAGTCGGTGATGATCGACGCCGGGCGCATCCAGCCGACCACCGTCAACTCCCGGCGCTCCCGCACCCCGGCGCTGGACGCCGGGCGGGAGTTGGCCAAGGCGCTGGGCCTCGATCCCGCCGCGGTGACGGTCGCGACGGCCCCGTCCGGAGCGCGGCAGCTGGCCGTCGTGCAGTCCGCGCCGCTGGTCCAGCGGTTGTCGGAGATGATGGACCACTCCGACAACGTGATGGCCGAGTGCATCGCCCGCGAGGTGGCGGCCGCGATCAACCGACCGCGCAGCTTCGCCGGCGCCGCCGACGCGGTGTCCAACCGGTTGAGCACCGCGCACGTCGACACCGGGGGCTTAACGCTGATGGATTCCAGCGGGCTTTCCGTCGACGACCGGTTGACCGCCAAGACCCTCGACGGCGTGCTGCAGGCCGCCGCCGGACCCGACCAGCCGGCGCTGCGGGCGCTCCTGGACCTGCTGCCGATCGCCGCAGGCAGCGGCACCCTGGCCGACCGCTTCACCGACGCCGCATCCAATCAGGGCCCCGCCGGCTGGCTGCGCGCCAAGACCGGATCGCTGACCGCGATCAACGCCCTGGCCGGGGTGCTCACCGACCGCAGCGGACGGGTGCTGACGTTCGCCTTCATCTCCAACGCCGCCGGCCCGAACGGCCGCAACGTGATGGATGCCCTGGCCACCAAGCTGTGGTCCTGCGGGTGCTCATGAGCCCGCCCTCGGAGCTGACGCTCGGCACCGCCGTCGACTGGGGATTCGCCGCCACCGTCGGCCGGCGGCTGGCCCGTCCCGGCCCGCCGTCCAGCGACTACACCCGTCGCCAGGTGATCGACGAGCTCACCAGCTCGGCCGCCAAGGCCGAACCGCCGGTGCGTGAGGTCACTGGACTGGTCACCGAGGGCCCGGTTCCCGCCGCCCGGATCGTCGACCGGCCGCAGTGGATCGGCGCGGCCGCCGAGTCGATGCGGGTGATGATGAACGGGGCCGAGAAGCCGCGGGGCTTTCTCACCGGCCGCGTCACCGGTGCACAGACCGGCGCCGTGCTGGCGTTCGTGTCGTCCGGGATCCTCGGCCAGTACGACCCGTTCGCCGCCGCGAAGCAGGGCTGCCTGCTGCTCGTGTATCCCAACGTCATCGCCGTCGAGCGGCAACTGCGCGTCGAGCCCTCCGACTTCCGGCTGTGGGTCTGCCTGCACGAGGTGACGCACCGGGTGCAGTTCACCGCCAACCCGTGGCTGTCGGAGCACATGTCGCGGGCGCTGGCGCTGTTGACGCGCGACGCCGGCGAGGACATCGGTCAGGTGGCGGGCCGGCTCGCGGAATACGTGCGCAACCGCGGCAGCGAGGCGCCCGACAGCCCGTCGGGAATCGTCGGCCTGGTGCGCGCGGTGCAGTCCGAGCCGCAGCGACAGGCCCTCGACCAGCTGCTGGTGCTCGGCACGCTGCTGGAGGGCCACGCCGACCACGTGATGGACGCCGTCGGGCCGATGGTGGTGCCGTCGGTGACCACGATCCGCCGCCGATTCGACGAGCGGCGCAACCGCAAGCAACCGCCGCTGCAGCGCCTGCTGCGCGCGCTGTTGGGGCTCGACGCCAAGCTCAGCCAGTACACGCGCGGCAAGGCGTTCGTCGACCACGTGGTGGGCAAGGTCGGGATGGAGCGGTTCAACGCCATTTGGACCGGACCCGAGACACTGCCCCTGCCCGCCGAGATCGAGGATCCTGGGCGATGGATCGACAGGGTGCTGTAGGGCAGCTGCGCGCGGCTGTCCAGGCGTTCGTCAAGACCCACGTCGCCACCGTCGAACAGTGGTGCGTGGCCCTGTCCGGCGGTCCCGATTCGCTCGCGCTCACCGCGGTGGCCGCCCAGCTGCGGCCCACCACCGCCGTAATCGTCGATCACGGCCTGCAACCCGACTCCGCCGCCGTCGCCGAAACCGCCCGGGCGCAAGCCGTCGGCCTGGGATGCGTTGCGGCCCAATTAGTTCGGGTGCACGTCGGCAACGAAGGCGGTCCCGAGGCGGCGGCCCGCGCCGCCCGCTATGCCGCACTGAGCGCGTACCACGACGGGCCGGTGCTGCTGGGCCACACGCTCGACGATCAGGCGGAGACCGTGCTGCTGGGGTTGGGTCGCGGGTCGGGTGTGCGGTCGATCGCCGGGATGCGGCCGTACGACCCGCCGTGGGGCCGGCCGTTGTTGGGTGTGCGGCGGGGCGTGACCCACGCCGCGTGCCTCGAGCTGGGTTTGACGCCGTGGCAGGATCCGCACAACGCCGACCGCCGCTTCACGCGGAGCCGACTGCGCCTGGAGGTGCTGCCGCTGCTGGAGGACGTGCTGGGCGGCGGCGTGGCCGAGGCGCTGGCCCGGACGGCGACGGCGCTGCGGGAGGACACCGAGCTAATCGACACGCTCGCCGCGCAGGCATTGCCCGACGCGAAGGCCGGTGCGGGGCTGCGGGCCCAGGCCCTGGGCGCGCTGCCCGCCGCGGTGCGGCGCCGGGTGATCCGCGGCTGGCTGCTGGCGGGCGGCGCAACCGGCTTGACGGACAAGCAGATCCGCGGCGTCGACGCGCTCGTCACCACCTGGCGCGGGCAGGGCGGGGTGGCGGTCGGGTCCGCGCTGCGCGACGAGCGGTTGATCGCGGGTCGGCGCGACGGCGTCCTGACCCTGTGGCGGGAACCGGTCCGATAGGCGCAATACCGGGGTCGCCGTTGGTTATTCGGCCGTTGGCGTGGCACTCTGTGGGCGTGGCCCAGATCTCCTCGGCGATCACCCCCGCGCAGCCCGTGGAGCTGTACCCGGGGGACATCAAGTCGGTCCTGCTTACCGCCGAGCAGATCCAGGCGCGAATCGGCGAACTCGGCGAGGAGATCGGCGCGCACTACAGCGACGTCATCGCCGAGACCGGCCAGGATCTGCTGCTGATCACCGTACTCAAGGGCGCTGTGATCTTTGTCACCGACCTGGCGCGGGCGATTCCGGTGCCCACCCAGTTCGAGTTCATGGCCGTCAGCTCCTACGGGTCTTCGACGTCGTCGTCCGGTGTGGTGCGGATCCTCAAGGACCTGGACCGCGACATCCAGGGCCGCGACGTGCTGATCGTGGAGGACGTCGTCGACTCGGGCCTGACACTGTCCTGGCTGCTGCGCAACCTCACCAGCCGCCATCCGCGATCGCTGCGCGTGTGCACGCTGCTGCGCAAACCCGACGCCAAGGGCGCCAACGTCGACATCGCCTATGTGGGCTTTGACATCCCCAACGACTTCGTCGTGGGCTACGGCCTGGACTACGACGAGCGTTACCGCGACCTGTCCTACATCGGCACCCTGGACCCCAGGGTCTACCAGCAGTAGGCAGCGCGGCGGCTCCGGACGCGGCGGCGCCGGGCGCGGCGGGTCGCCGCCATTGGGCTCTGCGGCGATCGCAAGCGCGGCGGCGCCGGGCGCGGCGGGTCGCCGCCATTGGGCTAGTTCAGCTCCCACACCGCGGTCACCGAGAAGCTCACCGTCTGCTGGCCGGGTTCCAGCGGGACAGCGCTGGGCATGGCCCTGGGCGGCGCGGGCGGCCCACCCGTCGTTGGTTCGGTCGCCTCCGAGATGGACAGCACCCTGCCCAGCCGGAGGCCGGACAGCTGGGCGTACTGCTCGGCGCGGTTCTTGGCGTCGTTGAACGCCCGCGTACGGGCATCCTTGACCAGCTGTGAGTCGTCGGCAATGGAGTAGCTCACCGATTTGATCCGGGTGGCGTCGCCACCGGTGCCGACGATGAGTGCCAGCATCCGTGACGCGGCGTCGGGCGGGTGGATTTTGACAGTGATGGCGTTGGTGGCGCGGTAGCCGGTGATGGCGGCGCTGCCGTTTGGCTCCGGGTTGTTGAACTGCGGCTGAAGCGTGACCTCGTTGGTGCTGATGTCCTTGCGGTCGAGGCCCGCACCCGCAAGCGCGTTGATGACCGCTTGCTGGCGGTCGTTGGTCTGGTTCATCGCCGAGGTCACATCGGGTGCGGTGAATTCGATACCCACGTCGGCGGTCAGGGTATCCGGAACGCCCTGGACTTGCCCCGATCCCACGACGGTGACCTGGCGAGGATTGACGCCGGGTGCGGGCGCCGAAGGCGCGGAGTCGCACGCTGACACCGTGGCGGTGGCTAACCCGGCGACGGCCAGGGTGATGCACTTGCGGGCAAATCTCGGGGCATTCCTTGCGACCGGCATGCTGGCACCCTAACCGTTGGCGCAGGCCGCGGCTACGGGTCGCCCGGTGTCGGGCGAGTCGCCCGATTCCTTGCGCGGATATTGCTGTCCGGCAATGGCATTGCTTGTAAACCGGAAGTTCGCCGGCGTTGCGCGCGGGCGGGCCGCGTGCTTGATCGCGCGGTGGGGCCGGCGGTCGTCTGCTTCCTTCGGCAAACATGTCTGGTTAATCTGGTAACCACATATAAGTACATATATGACTCCAAACATATTGGTTTTAAATGACTTTCATGCAGTACGCAAAAGTCCCAGCATTTCTGATCAGCTAAGTGAACAGTTATCGACTCAGTCATGAAATGGCCGGCCCAAGGCTGTCAATCCCTGGGCGCGATTCCCTAACGTGTCGAGGCGTCCGATTAGGTGCCCGACGGTTGGCGCTGAAAGTTGTTGATTACAGACTGATTTGAGGAGGGGATATGTCTTTCGTGCTTGCGCAGCCGGAAATGCTCGAGGCGGTCGCCGGGGAGCTGCATGGCATCAACGCTGCCGTGCGGCAGGGGAGTTCGGCCATGGCCGTACCGACGACCGAGGTGGTTCCCGCCGCCGCTGATCTGGTGTCGATACTGACCGCGGCGCAGTTCTCGTGGCATGCGCGGCTCTTCCAGGAGGTGAGCGCTGAGGCCGCGGCGGTTCGCGAACAACTGGCGACGACGCTCGGTATCAGCGCCGGTTCCTATGCCGCCACGGAGATCGCCAACACCGCCGCGGTCGGTTAGGCGGGAACGTAATGCTGGATTTCGCGCAGCTACCACCGGAGGTCAACTCCGCGCTGATGTACTCGGGACCTGGCTCGGGGCCGTTGGTAAGCGCCGCGGCGGCGTGGGACGGGCTGGCCGCCGAGCTGCACGCCGCGGCATCCGCCTATGGCTCGGTGATCGCGGGTCTCAGCGACGGGCCGTGGCAGGGGCCGGCAGCGGCCGCCATGCTGGCGGCGGCCGCGCCACAGGTGGCGTGGCTCCGCGGCACGGCCGGGCATGCGGAAGAGGCCGCGGCTCAAGCGATGGCGGCAGCGGGCGCCTACGAGTCGGCGTTCGCCGAGACGGTGCCGCCGCCGGTGATTGCGGCGAACCGCGCGCTGTTGATGGAGCTGCTGGCGACGAATGTCCTCGGTCAGAACACCGCGGCGATCGCGGCCGCCGAAGCACAATACGGCGAAATGTGGGCCCAGGACGCCGCCGCAATGTATGGCTATGCGGGCGCCTCCGCCGCCGCGGCGACCTTGCCGCCGCTCGAGCCGGCGGCCCCCACCACCAACCCGGCCGGGGTCGCGGGTCAGGCCGCGGCGGTGGCCCAAGCGGCCGCGAACAGCGGTTCGCCGGGACTGGAAGCGGTGCCGCAAACGCTGTCGTCGCTGGCCGGGTTGCCGAACAACCCCGCGGTTGCCAGTCCCACGTTTTTCCTGGGCGGAATCAGTCTGAACCCCGAAGGCGACGGGCTCGTCATCGGCGGCCCGCTGGGTGATTTGTTGGAGGGTCTGACCGGGTCGCAAACCTTGGATGCCAGCACGCCGTTCGACGCGTTCATCCGATTGATATCGCCGACAAGGCTTTTCACCACGGCGTTCAAGGACATTCAGGGGATCGCTCAGGGCATGATGCCCGCCGCGAAGTCCGCCACCGAGGGCGCCGCCAAGGCCGCCGAAGCGGCGCTGCCCGCCGCGGTATCGGGCGGCGCAGGACTGGGCTCGCTCGGCTCGATCGGCGGAGCCGTCGGTAAGGCGGCGTCGGTCGGGGGCTTGTCCGTGCCGGCAGGGTGGGCGAGCGCGACGCCCGTCCCCGCGCCGGTCACCGTGGCGCTCAACGGTTTCAGCACGGCGGGGGCCGTCGAACCTGCCACGAATGCGGTAGGCGGGGTGCCGATGACACCGCTTGGCGGGATGGGCCGCAGCGCAACGGGACAATTCGTCACCCCCCGATACGGGTTCAAGCCCACGGTGGTCGCTCAACCTCCCGCGGGCGGTTGAGAGTAGACCTTTGTCACCAGCCACTGACTATGGTGTTCCTGAGGTCGCCACCATGTATCTAGGGTGTGACGAGAACCTTGCAGTGTCGCTCGGGGTCGGCGAGGTCGTCGAAGGCCGTGCCGACCGCGTCCAGGCCGACCTCCCCGGTGATCAACGGGCTGACGTCGATGTCACCCTCGGCCAGCGCACGCAGCGAGTCGGTGAACTCCTCAGGGGTGTACGCGACCACGAACTGCATGTTGATCTCTTTGGCGATCGCGAAGAACGGATGCACCGTGTCTGGCTGCATGCAAACGCCGGCCACCACCAGGCGAGTCCCGTGCCGGGCCCGAAGCAGCACGTCGTCGATGATTCCCGGCACACCGACCGCCTCGAACACCACATGCGGCTTGACGGAGTCAAAAGGCGAGCCCTGCGCCGCGTCCAGCGTCCGATGGGCGCCCATCGCGGTGGCCAGTTCCCGCCGCTTCGGCGAAAAGTCGCATGCCACAATGCTTTCTACGCCGCGGGTACGCAGGGCCGCGATGATCGCGATGCCGATCGGGCCGCAGCCGATGACCAGGGCCGTCTCGCCGGGGGCGATGTCGGACTTGTTGACGGCGTGCAAGCCCACCGCCATGGGTTCGGTCAGCGCCGCATGTTTGACGTCCAGGCCGTTGGGGATGGGCAGCAGCAGCGGCGCCGACAGCAGCATGCGTTCGGCGTAGCCGCCGATGGTGTTGTTGCTGTAGATGATCGGCTCCGCCCCCGTGGCCGACATCAGCACCGGAAGCGAGGTGACCAGCGTGCCGGGCGGGTGGGTCTCGGTGCCGGGGCCCGCCTCGAGCACCTCAGCGCTGAACTCGTGTCCCATGAAAACGTCGTGATCGAGGTCCACGTGCATGCCGCCTCTACCGCCGGCCACCCGATCGCTCATCTCGAGCACCTGCGCGCCGTGAGCGGCGAAATGCAAGTCGGAGCCGCAGATCCCGCACGCCCGCACCCCGACGAGCACCTGCCCTGCCTCCGGCACGGGATCCGGCACATCATCCCGGTAGACCATCCGGCCGTTACGCAATACCGCGGCGCGCATCAGCTCTTCACCCCCTTCTGTTCGTCGACATGCTCGGAGATGGCCTTTACCACGGCCTCACCGGCTCGGCCGATCAGCTGATCGCGATTGCCCTTGGCCCAGTCATGCGACGAGCGCGAAGCTTCTAACTGACGCTTGAAATAGGGAATCACTTTGCGTGCCATCAGGTCATAGCAGTGATACGTCGCCTCTGGGGAGGCCCAGTCGTGACCCAGCATCAGCAACGTGCCGAAACCGCCGGAGCGCTCGAGCAGGTCCTCGATGTGGGCGATGGCGTCCTCGGGGGTGCCGATGCAGCAGTTGCCCTTTGCCGCGTAGTCCTCGACGAACTCGTGCGGTGATTGGGTGCCTTCGACGGAGTTGGCCAGCGGGACGAATCCGGCCGCGCCGAAGTAATTGGCGAAATCCTGCAACCCGTAAGTGCAGTCGTCGATCGCCTTCTCGCGACTGTCGGCGACGTGCATGATGCTCAGAACGCGCCAGTCGGCCCGATCCGGCTCGTCGCGGCCGACTTTGGCGGCCTGCTCGCGCACCACGTCCCAGGTGGTTTCCAGGGCGGCGAAGCCGCCCGGGACCGACATCGACAGCGACAGCAAGGACGTGCCCAATGCGCCCGCCAGCCGGGGGCCGGACGGCGAAATCATTGCTGCCGTGGAAATCTCGGGGTAGGGCCAGGTGTAGGGCCGGATGTGCAACTGCGCCTCGCGCAAGGTGAACCAGTCGGTGTGGCGGTCGATCCGCTCCGACGGGCCGGCCCGAAACAACGCGAGGATCGCCTCGAGCGACTCCTGCATCATGTGCCGTTGATCCACCGGGTCGATGCCCATCATGTAGGCGTCCGACGGCAGTGCGCCGGGGCCGGTGCCGAACATCACCCGGCCGCGGGTCAGGTGGTCGAGCAGCACCCACCGATCGGCCACCATGAGCGGATGGTGATACGGCAGCGAGACCACTCCGGTGCCGAGCCGGATGTGCTTCGTCCGCTCCGCGACGGCCGCGATGAACACCTCCGGGCAGGCGATCAGTTCGTAGCCGCCGGAGTGGTGTTCGCCGAACCACGCCTCGTCAAAGCCGAGCCGGTCCAGGGCGACGACGCGCTCCATGTCGTATTCCAAAGCTACCGTTGGCGATTGGCCGATCGGGTGAAACGGTGTGATGAAGACACCGAACCGCAGGGGGGCAGTCATCGCAGCTCCAATCCGTTGAGGAAGTCCAACAAAGCCGAGTTCACCTCGTCGGGTCGTTCCTGCTGCAGCCAGTGCCCCGCGCCGTCGAGCATGACCTGTTGGTAGGGGCCGGTGATCAATTCCGCCGCGCGGTCAGCGCGGGTGAACGTCAGCACCGGATCGGCGGTCCCGCCGATAAAGAGCGCGGGCACGGTGATTTTGGCGTCGGCCAGCTCCGGCGTGGTCTCCCAGTTGCGGTCGAAGTTGCGGTACCAGTTCAGGCCTCCGGTGAACCCGGTGCGGGAGAACTCGCTGATGTAGTGGTCGAGCTCGTCCTGGCTGAGCCAGTCCGGCAGCCGGTCGGGTTCGGGAAGGCGATCGATAAACCCCTCGTCACCGGGCGCCACCATGCGGGCCGCGGAGAGCGGGTCACCCGATGTGCGCAGGCCGCCCAGCATTCTGCGTATCGTGCGCGCGGGGTCGCCGTTGAGTTCCGCGTCGGCGACGCCAGGCTCCTGGAAGTAAAGGATGTAAAAGAACCTGTCGCCGAGCATCTTGCGCCACGCCCTCGTCGGCGCCACGTGTGAGCGGGGGACGGCCGGCACGCTGAGCGCGGCGACGGCCGCGACCCGATCCGGGTGCAGCAGCGGGGCATTCCAGACGACGGCGGCGCCCCAGTCGTGTCCGATCCATACGGCACGCTCGGCGCCGACGTCGTCGAGCAGGCCGACCAGGTCGGCCGTCAGATGGTGGATGTCGTAGGCCTCGATCGGTTCGGGGCGAGAGGAGCCGCCGTAGCCGCGCTGGTCGGGCGCCAGCACGTGG
Organism: Mycobacterium hainanense; assembly: GCF_041890355.1. NCBI lineage: Bacteria > Bacillati > Actinomycetota > Actinomycetes > Mycobacteriales > Mycobacteriaceae > Mycobacterium > Mycobacterium hainanense. The sequence goes on from NZ_CP169059.1 coordinate 594,432, forward strand.
TAGCCGGCCTCGGCGAGGACCGGTATCTGGTGGCGCCACGAATAGGCCAATTCGGGAAAGCCGTGGGCCAAAATGACGACGGGCGCGCCGCGCTCTCCCGCCTCGACTACCCGTAGCTGTACACCGTTGGTTTCGACTAACCGTTCGGTTGATTTGGGCACCATGTCACCAAAGCACACCCCCTCCGGGGCTGAGAAGTATTCGCGCTGATTGCGAATAGCATTCCAATGGCTTTGGTCGCCTGGTAGATATCGCCGTGAAGCCTTCGGATTTCTTGGAAGTAGGGGGACGCGGCATGAGGCGGCTCGACCACGTCGTCCTCTGGACGAGTAATCCGCGGGCGTCGATGGATTTCTATACAAGGGTGGTCGGGTTGGCGCCGGTCCGATTTGCAGAGTTCGAGGCCGGCGACGCGCCGTTCCCGAGTGTTCGGGTGTGTGAGGACTCGATCATCGACCTGTCGCCGATTACCAATATCGCCGGCACCGAGGCGCTGACGCGGACGGACGGCAGCGCCGGGCACCCGGTGAACCACGTTTGCCTTGCGCTGTCGAAGTCCGAGTACGACGCATTGGATGAACGCCTGCGAGCGGAGGGAGTCGACACCGGGGCGCGGTTGGGCCCCAACTTCGGGGCGCAGGGCTGGGCGCCGCAGGCGTTCTATTTCGCCGATCCGGACGGCAACGTGATCGAGGCCCGCTATTACGAGTGAGGTGATCCCCGACGAGTGCGCCCGCCACCGAACGTCACGCTGGCGTGGCCGCCGCAGCCCACCGTTGCGCTGGCGTGACGCTCGGCGTGACCCCGAGGGAACCCTCGGTCGTTGTACCGACCAAACGGTGGCGACGCGGCCCGCGCGAGCGCGAGGTGCCCTCAGCACCCCGGCTCTGCCGGGGCTGGCGATCGCCACGGTGCCGATGGTGGCGACCCGCTGCACCCCGGCTCTGCCGGGGCTGGCGATCGCCACGAGCGGTAACCTGGACTTTTCCAGCTGCGTGTATCTCGGGAAGGACCTGGCCACCAAGGCCGATGATTGATGAACCGGAAAAACGTTATCCGCACCATCACGGCGATCGCCGTCGTGGTGCTGCTCGGTTGGTCGTTCTTCTATTTCAGCGACGACACCCGCGGCTATAAACCCGTCGACACGTCGGTGGCGGTGGCGCAGATCAACGGCGACAACGTCAAGAGCGCGCAGATCGACGACCGCGAACAGCAGGTGCGGTTGACCCTGAAGAAGGGCAACAACGACACCGACAACTCCGACAAGGTCATCACCAAATACCCGAGCGGGTACGCGGTCGACCTGTTCAACGCGCTGAGCGCCAAGAACGCGAAGGTCAGCACGGTCGTCAACCAGGGCAGCATCCTGGGCGAGCTGCTCGTTTACGTGTTGCCGCTGCTGTTGCTGGTGGGCCTGTTCGTGATGTTCTCCCGCATGCAGGGCGGCGCCCGGATGGGCTTCGGGTTCGGCAAGTCACGCGCCAAGCTGCTCAACAAGGACATGCCCAAGACGACGTTTGCCGACGTCGCGGGCGTCGACGAGGCGGTCGAAGAGCTCTACGAGATCAAGGACTTCCTGCAGAACCCCGGCCGTTATCAGGCACTGGGCGCCAAGATCCCCAAGGGCGTGCTGCTCTACGGCCCGCCGGGGACGGGCAAGACGCTGCTGGCGCGCGCGGTCGCCGGTGAGGCCGGCGTCCCGTTCTTCACCATCTCCGGCTCCGACTTCGTCGAGATGTTCGTCGGTGTCGGCGCATCACGGGTGCGCGACCTGTTCGAGCAGGCCAAGCAGAACAACCCCTGCATCATCTTCGTCGACGAGATCGACGCGGTGGGCCGCCAGCGCGGCGCCGGCCTCGGCGGCGGTCACGACGAACGCGAGCAGACGCTGAACCAGCTGCTCGTGGAGATGGACGGCTTCGACCCGCGCGCCGGTGTCATCCTCATCGCGGCCACCAACCGGCCCGACATCCTGGATCCGGCGCTGCTGCGGCCCGGCCGCTTCGACCGGCAGATACCGGTGTCCAACCCCGACCTGGCGGGCCGGCGGGCCGTCCTGCAGGTGCACTCCAAGGGCAAGCCCATCGCCCCGGACGCCGACCTCGACGGGCTGGCCAAGCGCACCGTCGGCATGACCGGCGCCGACCTGGCCAACGTCATCAACGAGGCCGCGCTGCTGACCGCCCGGGAGAACGGCACCGTCATCACCAGCGCCGCGCTCGAAGAGGCGGTGGACCGGGTGATCGGCGGCCCGCGCCGCAAAGGCCGCATCATCAGCGAGCAGGAAAAGAAGATCACCGCCTACCACGAGGGCGGGCACACCCTGGCGGCCTGGGCCATGCCGGACATCGAGCCGATCTACAAGGTGACCATCCTCGCGCGCGGGCGTACCGGCGGCCACGCGGTCGCGGTGCCCGAGGAAGACAAGGGCCTGCGAACCCGCTCGGAGATGATCGCGCAACTGGTGTTCGCGATGGGCGGGCGCGCCGCGGAGGAGCTGGTGTTCCGGGAGCCGACGACGGGCGCGGTGTCCGACATCGAGCAGGCCACCAAGGTGGCCCGCGCGATGGTCACCGAATTCGGGATGAGCTCCAAGCTGGGCGCGGTCAAGTACGGCACCGAACACGGCGACCCCTTCCTGGGCCGCACGATGGGGACGCAGGCCGACTACTCCCACGAGGTCGCCCGCGACATCGACGACGAGATCCGCAAGCTGATCGAGGCCGCTCACACCGAGGCGTGGGAGATCCTCACCGAATACCGCGACGTGCTCGACACATTGGCCGGCGAGCTGCTGGAAAAGGAAACGCTGCACCGCGCCGAGCTGGAGGGCATCTTCGCCGACGTCGAAAAGCGGCCTCGGCTCACCATGTTCGACGATTTCGGTGGCCGCATCCCGTCGGACAAGCCGCCGATCAAGACGCCCGGCGAGCTGGCGATGGAGCGCGGCGAGCCGTGGCCGCCGCCGGTCCCCGAGCCGGCGTTCAAGGCGGCCATCGCGCGGGCCAGCCAGGCGGCCGCGGGAGCGGACGCCGACCGAAACAGCAACGGCGGCAATGGTTCTCAGGGCTCTCAGGGCTCCGGTCAGCGTCCGGGAGCCCCGCACGCCCCCACGCAGCCGGACTATGGTGCGCCGGCGGGCTGGCACGCGCCTGGCTGGCCGCCCCAGGACCAGAATTACTGGTATCCGCCGCCGCAGGCCCCACAGCAGCCGTACTGGCCGCAGCCGGCGGGGCACTACCCGGGTTATCCCGGTCAGCAAGGACACTCGGGTCAGCAGGCCTACCCCGGTCAGCAGGGTCAGGCGCCGCCGCCCTACCCGCCCTACCCGCCCTACCCGCCCTACCCGCCGCCGAGTCTCCCCGACCCGGACGGTGCAAGGTCTCCCGACCAGCAGGACGACGACGTAAGCCGGTCCAACCCGCCGGCTCACGGCTGACGAACGGAGGATTCGATGGCAGTAACCGGTTTCGACCCGGACACCGCCACTGCATCGACTCGGGTGTTCGATCAGGAGCGCGCCGAGGCCGCGGTCCGGGAGTTGCTGTACGCCATCGGCGAGGACCCGGACCGGCACGGCCTGCGCGAGACGCCGGCTCGCGTCGCCCGCGCCTACCAAGAGATGTTCGCCGGCCTCTACACCGACCCCGACAGCGTGCTGAACACCATGTTCGACGAGGAACACGACGAACTGGTGCTGGTCAAGGAGATCCCGCTGTACTCGACCTGCGAGCACCATTTGGTGTCGTTCCATGGTGTCGCGCATGTCGGGTACATCCCCGGCGCCGACGGACGCGTCACCGGGCTGTCCAAGATCGCCCGCCTGGTCGACCTCTACGCCAAGCGCCCACAGGTGCAGGAAAGGCTGACCAGCCAAATCGCCGACGCGCTGATGAAGAAGCTCAACCCGCGCGGGGTGATCGTCGTCATCGAAGCCGAGCACCTGTGCATGGCGATGCGCGGCGTCCGCAAGCCCGGCGCCGTCACCACCACCTCGGCGGTGCGCGGGCAGTTCAAGTCCAACGCTGCTTCTCGAGCCGAAGCGCTCGACCTCATCTTGCGTAAGTGAGCCGGCGCCTGTGCGGGTGATGGGAGTCGTAAACGTCACTGACGACTCGTTCTCCGACGGCGGCCGCTATCTCGACACCGGCAACGCCGTTGCGCACGGGGTGACGCTGGCCGCCGAGGGTGCGGACATCGTCGACGTCGGCGGTGAGTCGACTCGGCCCGGCGCCACCCGGATCGACTCCCAGATCGAGACCTCTCGCGTGATCCCCGTCGTCAAAGAACTTGTGGCCGAGGGGATTACGGTAAGCATCGACACCATGCACGCCGACGTCGCGCGTGCGGCGCTGCAGAACGGCGCGCGGATCGTCAACGACGTGTCGGGTGGGCGCGCCGATCCCGCCATGGCGCCGCTGCTGGCCGAAGCCGGCGTGCCGTGGGTACTGATGCACTGGCGTTCGGTGTCCGCCGAGCGCCCGCACGCGGCCCCCCACTACGGCGACGTGGTGGCCGAAGTGCGCGACGAGCTGCTCACCAGCGTCGACGCCGCGGTGGCCGCGGGCGTCGACCCCGCCAAATTGGTGATCGACCCCGGACTCGGGTTCGCCAAGACGGCTCAACACAATTGGGCGCTGCTGCGGGCGTTGCCGCAGTTGGTGGCCACCGGAATCCCCGTCCTCCTGGGCGCATCGCGTAAGCGGTTCCTCGGTACGTTGTTAGCCGGGCCGGATGGCTCGCCGCGACCGCCCGCCGGCCGCGAGACGGCGACCGCGGTGATCTCCGCGCTGGCGGCGCTGTACGGGGCCTGGGGCGTTCGCGTGCACGACGTGCGGGCCACGGCCGACGCCCTCAAGGTGGTGGGGGCCTGGACACAGACCGAAACGCGGCAAACCGAGCTGGCTGGAGACGATGGCTGATCGAATCGAATTGCGGGGGTTGACGATTCGTGGGCGACACGGAGTTTTCGATCACGAGCGCGCCGACGGGCAGGACTTCGTCATCGACATGACGGTGTGGATCGACCTCGCGGAGGCCGCCGCCAGCGACGAGCTGGCCGACACCTACGACTACGCCCGCCTGGCCCAGCTGGCGGCCGACATCGTGGCCGGGCCGCCGCGCAACCTCATCGAAGCCGTCGGGGGTGATATCGCCGACCGGGTGATGCAAGACGAACGCGTGCATGCCGTCGAGGTCGTGGTGCACAAGCCGCAGGCCCCGATCCCGCATCAGTTCGCCGACGTCGCGGTGGTGGCACGGCGGTCGCGCCGCGGCGGCCGCGGCTCGGTGATCCCGGCGGAGCGGCGCCTATGACTTGGGTGGTCCTTTCCATCGGCTCCAACCTGGGCGACCGCCTCGCCCGGCTGCAGTCCGTCGTCGACGGGCTCGGCGAGACGGTGCTCGCGGTCTCCCCGGTCTACGAGACCGATCCCTGGGGCCGGGTCGACCAGGCGCCGTTTCTCAACGCGGTGCTGATCGCCAACGACCCGGCGTGCGACGGGCAGTGCTGGTTGCGCCGGGCCCAGGACTTCGAGCGGGCCGCGGGCCGCGTGCGCGGCGAGCGCTGGGGCCCGCGCACCCTCGACGTGGACCTGATCGCCTGCTACGGCGAGGCGGAGGTGATCTCCCGCGAGAACAACCTGACGTTGCCGCACCCCCTGGCCCACCTGCGGGCCTTCGTGATGATCCCCTGGCTCGCCATCGACCCCGACGCCCAATTGACCGTCGCCGGGGATACTCAGCCGGTCTCGGGTTTGCTCGCCCAGCTGGACCCCGTCGACCGGGAAAGCGTCCGGCTGACCGACCTGAAGTTGCACCGGGCGGGCGGCGCCGACGCCGACCGGAAACATCAAAGCTGATGGGCCCGACCAGGAAACGTGACCTCACGGCCGCGGTGGTCGCCGCCGCGGTGGTGGGCTATCTGCTGGTCAACGGCCTCTACCGGTGGTTTCCGCCGATAACGGTGTGGACCGGTCTGTCGCTGCTGGCGGTCGCGGTCGGCGAAGCCCTGTGGGCGCGCTACGTCCGGACGAAAATCAACGACGGCGAGATCGGCGCCGGCCCCGGCTGGTTGCACCCGCTGGCGGTGGCCCGCAGCCTGATGATCGCCAAGGCGTCGGCCTGGGTGGGGGCGCTGATGCTGGGGTGTTGGGTCGGGATCCTGGTGTATTTCCTGCCGCGACGGTCCTGGCTGCGGGCGGCCGCCGAAGACACGACCGGCACCGTGGTCGCGGCGGTCAGCGCGCTGGCGCTGCTTCTTGCCGCGCTGTGGCTGCAGCATTGCTGCAAGTCGCCGCCGGACCAGACCGAGCACGGCGAGGGCGCCGAAAACTAGTGCTGCTGTGACCGGGCCAACAACGGCGTGAGAATCGCCGGAGTAGGGCGACACGCGGATTGACCTCGCGCAGGTACAGTCAGGCCATGACCGTTCTGTCCCGCGGCGCCCGGGTTCGGCGCGGCGGCCGCAGGCCGGGGTGGGTGCTCTTGACCGCGTTGCTGGTCCTCGCGATGGGGGCCAGTTCCGCATTGGTTTTCACCAATCGGGTGGAACTCCTCAAGCTCGCTGTAATCCTGGCCCTGTGGGCCGCAGTCGCCGGCGCCTTCGTCTCGGTGCTGTACCGCCGCCAGAGCGACGCGGATCAATCCCGCGTCCGCGACCTGAAGCTGGTGTACGACTTGCAGCTGGATCGGGAGATCTCGGCCCGGCGCGAGTACGAGCTGACCGTCGAGTCCCAGCTGCGCCGCGAGCTGGCGTCCGAGCTGCGCGCACAAGCCGCCGACGACCTGGCCGAGCTGCGCGCGGAGTTGAGCGCGCTGCGGACCAGCCTGGAAATCCTGTTCGACACCGACCTCGCCCAGCGGCCGGCCCTGGAGACGCCCGAAACGGAGGCGGCACCCGAGCGCGCGTACAGCGAGTGGGACCGCAACGGCGAAACTCCGCGTGACGCGCCCTACGACTGGGTCGCCAGCGACCGGGTCACCTCCGTCGCCCAGGACAACCCACCGGCCCGCGCCGACGAGACGGCGATCATCGACGTGCCCGAGGAACCGTTGTTGCCGCCCCGTCAGCCGCAGAGCCAGCCGCAGCCCCGCCGTGAGCGCACCCCCTACCAGTACCAACCGCCGCAGGAGCCCCCGCCGCCGCAACCCTTCCCCGACGCCGCACCGCCTGAGCCCGAGCCGCGCTTGCAACCACGTCAGCCGCCGCCGTCGGCGCCACAGCCGGAGACCCAGCCGCAGGGTTGGCAGCAGCCGGCGGGCGCGTCCGGGCTGTGGTTGCCGCCCGGCGCGCCGGGCAGCAACTGGGCCGGTGCCGACCAGTCCGCCACGCCGGGCGAGCAGACGTCGGGCCGACGGCGCCGCGCCCGCCACTCCGAACCGGGCGAGACGTGGGCCGCCCCCCGCGACGAGCCGGCGCCCACGCCGCCGTTCGGCGAGCCGGGTCCCCGAGCGCGGTCGCGCCACTCCGCCGAGTACCGCGACTACGGCGCCGGCACCTTCGCGCCGGAACCCCCGAGCGAGCCGACCTTCGCGTCCGGCCCGAGTCCCGCCGCGGCCACGCCCCCTGCGCCATCGCCGCCGCAGTCGCCGTCGCCCCACACCGAAGCGGAGCCACCACCGCCGCGGCTCGCCCCGCCGCCACCGCCGGACCAAGCGCCCCGGCACGGCGGCGCGGACCCGCTGGTGCAGGGTTCCGACGGCCCGGGTGAAGGCCCCACGACGGGCGGTCAGTCGGTTGCCGAGCTGCTGGCGCGGCTGCAGGTGCAGCCGTCCGAGGGCGGCCGGCGTCGGCGCCGCGACGGCTGAGCTGGGAGCTTCCTCACAGCGGGCCTGCATTGGTCGCGGCCCGCCGATCGACTACAGTTTAAGTGACCGAACGGTACCCACGAGGTGGGACCGGAACGAACGAAAGAAATCTGTGAGGTCGTCTGCGATGGTGCAGTTCGACGGTTTGCGCCCGGCCAGGCTCAAGGTCGGAGTCATTTCGGCCGGCCGGGTGGGCACCGCGCTCGGTGTCGTGCTGGAGCGCGCCGACCACGTCGTGGTCGCGTGCAGCGCCATCTCCCACGCGTCGCGCCAGCGGGCGCAGCGTCGGCTGCCCGACACCCCGGTGGTGCCGCCGCCGGACGTGGCCGCCGCCGCCGAGCTGCTGTTGCTGGCCGTTCCCGACAGCGAGCTGGCCGGCCTGGTGTCCGGCTTGGCCGCGACGTCGTCGGTGCGGCCGGGCACGATCGTCGCCCACACCTCCGGCGCCAACGGGGTCGGCATTCTCGCGCCGCTGACCCAGGACGGCTGCATCCCGCTGGCGATTCACCCGGCGATGACATTCACCGGCTCCGATGAGGACATCAACCGGCTGCCGGACACCTGCTTCGGCATCACCGCCGCCGACGAGGTGGGGTACGCGATCGGGCAGTCGCTCGTCCTCGAGATGGGCGGCGAGCCGTTCTCCGTGCCTGAGGAAATGCGGGTGCTCTACCACGCCGCGCTGGCGCACGCGAGCAACCATCTGGTGACGGTGCTCGCCGACGCGCTGGAGGCGCTGCGGGCCGCGCTGAGCGGCAGCGAACTGCTCGGGCAACAGTCCGTCGACGACCAGCCGGGCGGCATCGCCGAACGCATCGTCGGGCCGCTGGCGCGGGCGGCGCTGGAGAACACCCTGCAACGCGGGCAGGCGGCGCTCACCGGCCCGGTGGCCCGCGGTGACGCGGCCGCGGTCGCCGGGCACCTGGCGGCGCTGAATGGGGTCGACCCCGAGCTGGCGCAGGCGTACCGGGTGAACGCCCTGCGAACCGCCCGCCGCGCCCATGCTCCCGCCGACGTCCTGCAGGTGCTGGCGCGATGAGACCGGGCAAACCACCCGCCTTCAAGGCCGGCGAACTCAACCTCTACTCGCGGCGGCGCGACGTCGCGGACGTCTCCCGCGCGCTGCGCCATACCGGCCGCCGCGTCATGCTGGTGCCCACCATGGGCGCGCTGCACGACGGCCACCTCGCCCTGGTGCGCGCCGCCAAGCGGGTGCCCGGGTCGGTGGTCGCGGTGTCGATCTTCGTCAACCCCCTCCAGTTCGGCGCCGGGGAAGACCTTGACGCCTACCCCCGGACCCTCGACGACGACGTGGCGCTGCTGCGTGGCGAGGGCGTGGAAATCGTGTTCGCGCCGACGGCCGCGGAGATGTACCCCGACGGCCTGCGCACCACCGTGCAGCCAGGTCCGCTGGCCGCCGACCTTGAGGGCGGCCAGCGACCGACCCACTTCGCCGGCGTGCTGACTGTCGTGTGCAAGCTGCTGCAGATCGTGCGCCCGGACCGGGTGTTCTTCGGCGAGAAGGACTATCAGCAGCTGGTGCTTATCCGGCAGATGGTCGCCGACCTGAACATCGACGTCACCGTGGTGGGCGTGCCCACTATCCGCGAGGCGGACGGCCTGGCCATGTCGTCGCGCAACCGCTACCTCGATCCGGCGCAACGCGAGGTGGCCGTGGCGGTGTCGGCGGCGTTGACGGCGGGAGCGCACGCCGCGGATGCCGGGCCGCAGGCCGCGCTGGACGCGGCGCGCGCGGTGCTCGAGGCGGTGCCCGAGCTCACGGTCGACTACCTCGAGTTGCGCGATCCGGAGCTGGGGCCGTTGCGGGCCAACCGGTCCGGCCGGCTGCTCGTGGCCGTCCGGCTGGGCAGCACCCGGCTGCTGGACAACATCGCGATCGAGATCGAAACTTCGCCGGCACCCGTGGGGCCGGACGGAAATCGGGACCCCCGTGAATCATCTTGGAGGAATTGATGTTACGGACCATGCTCAAGTCGAAGATCCACCGCGCCACCGTGACGCAGGCCGATCTGCACTACGTCGGCTCGGTGACCATCGACGCCGATCTGATGGAAGCCGCTGACCTGCTGGAGGGCGAGCAGGTGACCATCGTGGACATCGACAACGGCGCCCGCCTGGTCACCTACGCGATCACCGGCGAGCGCGGCAGTGGAGTGATCGGGATCAACGGCGCGGCTGCCCATCTCGTGCACCCGGGTGATCTGGTGATCCTGATCGCGTACGGGACGATGGAAGACGCCGAGGCGCGGTCCTACCAGCCGCGGATCGTGTTCGTCGATGCCGACAACAAGCCGATCGACCTGGGCCACGATCCGGCATTCGTTCCCGCGGACGCCGCCGAGCTCCTCGACCCCCGAATCACTGTGCGGTAGTCGTGCTCCTGGCGATCGACGTTCGTAACACCCACACCGTCGTGGGGCTGATCTCCGGATCCAAAGAGCACGCAAAGGTCGTGCAGCAGTGGCGGATTCGGACCGAGTCCGAGATCACTGCGGACGAGCTGGCCCTGACCATCGACGGTCTGATCGGAGACGACTCGGAGCAGCTCACCGGCGCGGCCGCGCTGTCCACCGTCCCGTCGGTGCTGCACGAGGTGCGGATCATGCTGGACCAGTACTGGCCGTCGGTGCCGCACGTGCTGATCGAGCCTGGCGTGCGCACCGGCATCCCGCTGCTGGTCGACAACCCGAAAGAAGTGGGCGCCGACCGAATCGTCAACTGCCTGGCGGCCTTTCACCGGTTCCAAAGCGCGGCGATCGTCATCGACTTCGGTTCCTCGATCTGTGTGGACGTCGTCTCGGCCAAGGGCGAATTCCTCGGCGGCGCGATCGCGCCCGGCGTGCAGGTTTCCTCGGATGCGGCCGCGGCCCGCTCCGCCGCGCTGCGCCGGGTGGAGCTGTCCCGCCCCCGTTCGGTGGTCGGCAAGAACACCGTCGAATGCATGCAGTCCGGAGCGGTCTTCGGCTTCGCCGGGCTGGTCGACGGCCTGGTCGGACGGATCCGCGAGGACGTCGAGGGCTTTGCCGGCGACGACGTGGCGGTGGTGGCGACCGGGCATACGGCACCGCTGCTGCTGCCCGAACTGCACACCCCCAGCCATTACGACCAGCATCTGACCCTGCACGGCCTGCGGCTGGTCTTCGAACGCAACCGGGACGCCCAGCGCGGCCGGTTGAAGACCGCGCGCTGACACGTAAAACCCGCGTCGACTGTGCGCCCTCGCGCAAAGCCCTGAGCGCACGCTGATGCCATGACCGCCGGCCATACCAGGTCATTTAAGCTGGCACGTCGTGAGTGACGCCAGCGAGGATGCAGCCGCAGACCTGCCCGAGCAGTTCCGGATCCGCCGGGACAAGCGCGCTCGCTTGTTGGCCGAGGGCCATGATCCCTATCCGGTCGCCATCGAACGCACCCACACCCTCGCGCAGGTGCGCGCGGACCACCCCGACCTGCCGGTCGACACCGCGACCGACGACGTCGTCGGCGTCGCCGGCCGGGTGATCTTCGCGCGCAACTCGGGGAAATTGTGCTTCGCGACACTCCAGGAGGGTGACGGCACCACGCTCCAGGTGATGCTCAGCCTCGACAAGGTGGGCGCCGAATCGCTGGACGCGTGGAAGGCCGACGTCGACCTCGGCGACATCGTCTACGTGCACGGCAACGTGATCAGCTCACGGCGCGGCGAATTGTCCGTGCTCGCCGATTCCTGGCGGATGGCGGCAAAGTCGCTGCGGCCGCTGCCCGTGGCCCACAAGGAGATGAGCGAAGAGGCGCGGGTGCGGCAGCGCTACGTCGACCTGATCGTCCGCCCCCAGGCCCGCACGGTGGCGCGGCAACGAATCGCCGTGGTCCGCGCGATCCGCAACTCGCTCGAACGCCGCGGGTTTCTCGAAGTCGAAACGCCTATGTTGCAGACGCTGGCGGGCGGGGCGGCGGCGCGGCCGTTCGTGACGCATTCCAATGCGCTGGACATCGATCTGTACCTGCGGATCGCGCCGGAACTGTTCCTCAAGCGCTGCATCGTCGGTGGTTTCGACAAGGTCTTCGAAGTAAATCGAGTGTTCCGAAACGAAGGCGCGGATTCGACGCATTCTCCGGAATTTTCCATGCTCGAGACCTACCAGGCCTACGGAACCTATGACGATTCGGCAGTCGTGACGCGTGAGCTTATTCAAGAGGTCGCTGATGAGGCGATCGGAACCAGACAACTACCGCTGCCCGACGGCAGTGTCTACGACATAGACGGAGAATGGGCGTCGATTCAAATGTACCCGTCGCTGTCCGCGGCGCTCGGCGAGGAGATCACCCCCGAGACGCCGGTGGAGCGGCTGTGGGCCATCGCGGATCGGCTGAAGGTCGAGATTCCACGCGACCGCGGCTACGGGCACGGCAAGCTCGTCGAGGAACTGTGGGAGCACACGGTCGGAAACACGCTGACGGCGCCCACCTTCGTGCGGGACTTTCCAGTGGAGACAACGCCTTTGACGCGTCAGCACCGCAGCATCCCGGGAGTGACCGAGAAGTGGGACCTCTACGTGCGAGGGGTGGAATTGGCCACCGGGTATTCCGAGTTGAACGACCCCATCGTTCAGCGGGAAAGATTCGCCGCCCAAGCCCGCGCGGCGGCGGCGGGCGACGACGAGGCCATGGTGCTCGACGAAGACTTTCTTGCCGCCCTCGAGTATGCGATGCCGCCGTGCACCGGAACGGGAATGGGTATCGATCGGTTGTTGATGACTTTGACTGGACTGTCAATTCGCGAGACAGTTTTGTTCCCGATTGTTCGGCCGCACTCCACTTGAAAAACGCAACTGTGCGCCTTGCGGCCAGATTGAGTATGCTGCCTTGTTATGGCAGATTGGTGGCCCGGGGAGGCTCGCCCAAACTGCTCAGCAACTGCTCAGGACGAAATGCGAGGATAAGCTAATGGCGAAAAAAGTGACCGTCACCTTGGTCGATGATTTCGACGGTGCCGGCGCAGCCGACGAAACGGTCGAATTCGGCCTTGACGGAGTGACCTATGAGATTGACCTTTCATCCAAGAATGCCGCAAAACTCCGCAACGACCTGAAGCAGTGGGTGGAAGCCGGTCGCCGCGTCGGCGGTCGGCGGCGTGGGCGGTCCGGCTCCGGTCGCGGCCGCGGCGCGATCGATCGCGAGCAGAGCGCGGCGATCCGCGAATGGGCCCGCCGCAACGGCCACAACGTCTCGACCCGCGGCCGCATCCCGGCTGACGTCATCGACGCTTTCCACGCGGCGACCTGACGAACTTCCGACCGGCGCCCCGGGCCAGCAGCGGCCCGGGGCGCCGGTTTGTCATTTCGCTGGCGGCGAAAGAATCGGCCAAGGATTAAGGAAACGAATCGGCACCCGGCCACGTTGGTTCGGTTACGGCACTGTGATGACAGGGGAAATCGCCCGATATGGGCCCGCGGGTCTTGAACCGCAAGGAACCACAAGGTTATGCCCCCTGGCAGGCCGACCATTACAGTGGATGGCAGGTATGAGATTCCGGCCCCAACGGGGACCGGTGGGCCATACAGAGGCCAAGTACCGATGGTGAGGGAGAGCAGGTAGCAGGCGATGTTTGAACGATTTACCGACCGTGCCCGCAGGGTCGTCGTCCTGGCGCAGGAAGAGGCCCGGATGCTCAACCACAACTACATCGGCACCGAGCACATCCTGTTGGGTCTGATTCACGAGGGCGAGGGCGTCGCCGCGAAGTCGCTGGAGTCGCTGGGGATCTCGCTGGAGGGCGTTCGCAGCCAGGTCGAGGAGATCATCGGCCAGGGCCAGCAGGCGCCGTCGGGGCACATCCCGTTCACCCCGCGCGCGAAGAAGGTTCTCGAGCTGAGCCTGCGCGAGGCGCTGCAGCTCGGCCACAACTACATCGGTACCGAGCACATCCTGCTCGGACTCATCCGCGAGGGTGAGGGCGTCGCCGCCCAGGTGTTGGTGAAGCTGGGCGCCGAGCTGACGCGGGTGCGCCAGCAGGTCATCCAGCTGCTGAGCGGCTACCAGGGCAAGGAGGCCGCGGAGGCCGGGACCGGTGGCCGCGGCGGCGAGTCCGGCAGCCCGTCGACCTCGTTGGTGCTCGACCAGTTCGGGCGCAACCTGACGGCCGCCGCGATGGAGGGCAAGCTCGACCCGGTCATCGGCCGCGAGAAGGAAATCGAGCGCGTCATGCAGGTGCTGAGCCGGCGCACCAAGAACAACCCGGTGCTGATCGGCGAGCCGGGTGTCGGCAAGACGGCCGTCGTCGAGGGCCTGGCCCAGGCCATCGTGCACGGCCAGGTTCCCGAGACGCTGAAGGACAAGCAGCTCTACACCCTGGACCTGGGTTCCTTGGTGGCGGGCTCGCGCTACCGCGGTGACTTCGAAGAACGCCTGAAGAAGGTGCTCAAGGAGATCAACACCCGCGGCGACATCATCCTGTTCATCGACGAGCTGCACACCCTGGTGGGTGCCGGCGCGGCCGAGGGCGCGATCGACGCCGCGTCGATCCTGAAGCCCAAGCTGGCCCGCGGTGAGTTGCAGACCATCGGCGCCACCACGCTCGACGAGTACCGCAAGTACATCGAGAAGGACGCCGCGCTGGAGCGCCGCTTCCAGCCGGTGCAGGTGGGGGAGCCGACGGTGGAACACACCATCGAGATCCTCAAGGGGCTGCGCGACCGTTACGAGGCGCACCACCGGGTGTCGATCACCGACTCCGCGCTGGTGGCCGCCGCGACTCTGGCCGACCGTTACATCAACGACCGGTTCCTGCCGGACAAGGCGATCGACCTGATCGACGAGGCGGGCGCGCGGATGCGGATCCGCCGGATGACCGCGCCGCCAGACCTGCGCGAGTTCGACGAGAAGATCGCCGACGCGCGGCGGGAGAAGGAATCGGCGATCGACGCCCAGGACTTCGAGAAGGCGGCCAGCCTGCGCGACCGGGAGAAGCAACTGGTCGCTCAGCGGGCCGAGCGGGAAAAGCAATGGCGCTCGGGCGATCTCGACGTGGTCGCCGAGGTCGACGACGAGCAGATCGCCGAGGTGCTGGGCAACTGGACCGGCATCCCGGTGTTCAAGCTCACCGAGGCCGAAACCACCCGCCTGCTGCGCATGGAGGACGAGCTGCACAAGCGGATCATCGGCCAGGAGGACGCCGTCAAGGCCGTCAGCAAGGCGATCCGCCGCACGCGCGCCGGGTTGAAGGACCCCAAGCGCCCGTCGGGTTCGTTCATCTTCGCCGGCCCATCCGGTGTCGGTAAGACCGAGCTGTCCAAGGCGCTGGCCAACTTCCTGTTCGGCGACGACGACGCGCTCATCCAGATCGACATGGGCGAGTTCCACGACCGGTTCACCGCGTCGCGGCTGTTCGGAGCCCCGCCGGGATACGTCGGCTACGAAGAGGGTGGCCAGCTCACCGAGAAGGTGCGACGCAAGCCATTCTCCGTGGTGTTGTTCGACGAGATCGAGAAGGCGCACCAAGAGATCTACAACAGCCTGTTGCAGGTCCTCGAGGACGGCCGGCTCACCGACGGTCAGGGCCGCACGGTCGACTTCAAGAACACCGTGCTGATCTTCACCTCGAACCTCGGTACGTCCGACATCAGCAAGCCGGTCGGCCTGGGCTTCACCCAGGGTGGCGGTGAGAACAACTACGAGCGGATGAAGCAGAAGGTCAACGACGAGCTGAAGAAGCACTTCCGCCCGGAGTTCCTCAACCGCATCGACGACATCATCGTCTTCCACCAGCTGACCAAGGACGAGATCATCCGGATGGTCGACCTCATGATCGGCCGGGTCGCCGGCCAGCTGAAGGCCAAGGACATGGCTCTGGAGCTGACCGACAAGGCCAAGGCCTTGCTGGCCAAGCGGGGCTTCGACCCGGTGCTGGGTGCTCGCCCGTTGCGGCGCACCATCCAGCGCGAGATCGAGGACCAGCTGTCCGAGAAGATCCTCTTCGAAGAGGTCGGTCCTGGACAGGTCGTCACGGTCGACGTCGACAACTGGGACGGCGAGAGTGCCGGCGAGGACGCGGTGTTCACCTTCACCGGGACCCGCAAGCCGCCGGCCGAACCGGACCTGGCGAAGGCCGGAGCGCACGCGGCGCCGGACACGCCCTAGCACGAGAGCAGACGGGCGGTTAATCCCTGACGGGATTAACCGCCCGTTTCGCATGTGAGGGGTTCGCCCGTGCTGATCGTCACCACCGACGACCTGCCCGAGTGGAAGATCCAACGCCGGGTTCGAGGCGATGTTCGGCGGCGAGCCGGCAGGCATGACCGAGATCTTGGCGGAGGGCCGCGACGGCTCCCCGCCGCCGCAGCATTGACCGCCGGTTTACACTGAGACTCGTCCTGACGGGCAACGGAATCTGGTGTAATTCCAGAACGGTCGCGCCACTGTCGAAAGTCAGACCCAAGGCCCGTCGTCACCAGCGGGGACGCGGATATCCCCGGAAGGAGTCGATCGTGCCGAACGTTGAGACGACCCGCACCCGAGCGGTAGATCTGTCGGCGACCAGCGCCGCGATCTGGTTGGCGGCGACCGCCTTCTTGGCTCTGTTGGCGCTGTACTTCGTCGGCGTGGACCAGGGCGCGGTGTCGCTGTTCGGCAGCGACTCGCACGTGCACGAGTTCGTGCACGACGCACGGCACCTGCTCGGCTTCCCCTGCCACTGATCGCGTGGAGAGGCGTCTGATCGGACGCGGCTTGCTGGCCGGTGCAATCGGCGCGGTGCTGGCGTTCGCCTTCGCCCGCCTGTGCGCGGAGCCGGTGATCGGCCGCGCGATCGCCTTCGAGGAGGGCCGGACCGACGCGGAGAACGCCCATGGTGTGCACGAGCACGGCGCCGAGCTGTTCAGCCGCGGGGTGCAGTCAAACGCCGGGTTGGGGTTCGGTTTGCTCATTTTCGGTGTCGCGATGGGCGCACTGTTCAGCGTGCTGTTCTGTGTAGTCGCCGCGCGTGTGACAAGCGTTGGGCCGCGCGCGCTTTCGCTGATCTTGGCTGCGGGGGCCTTCGTCGCGCTGTACCTGGTGCCGTTCGTGAAATATCCGCCGAACCCACCGGCGGTGGGGCAGGCGGACACGATCGGGGTGCGTACCGGCTGGTACCTGGTCATGGTGCTGGCCTCGGTGGTGCTGACCATCGCGGCCGGGTGGCTGGCGCGGTCGCTGACGGCCCGCCTCGGTGCGTGGAACGGGCGGCTGCTCGCCGCGGGCGGCTACGTCGCGGCGGTCGCGGTGCTGGCGGTGTTGCTGCCGGACGTGGACGAGACCCCCGGGCCGCTGCGTGACGCGTCGGGCGTGATCATCTATCCGGGCTTTCCGGCCGACGTCCTCTACGACTTCAGGCTGCTGTCGTTGGCCGCGCAGTTGGTGCTGTGGGCGACCATCGGCGTGCTGTTCGCGACGCTCGCGGGGCGGTTGCTCGAGGAGCGCGCGCCGAGCATCAGCGCGTGACCGCTGTCCTGCGGCTGACGATGGTGTCGCACGCGATGACCGACGCCATGGCTTGCGCGCGATTTCCGCTCGACGAACCGCTCAGCGACGTCGGACGTGGGCAGGTGGAAAAGGTTGGCTTCAAACGCAATAAGCACCTCACCGCACCCGAGCGGCGCGCATGTGAAACCGCGGATCTGCTCGGCCTGGCGGCCAGCGTCGAGCCGAGGCTGGCCGACATCGATTGCGGAACATGGCGCGGGCAAGCGGTGGAGACGATCGACCCGCGGGACCTCGAGGCGTGGCTGACCGATCCTGCCAGGGCGCCCCACGGGGGTGAGTCGATCGTCGCCCTGATCGAACGGGTGGCGCGATGGCTGCGGTCGGTGAACCGGCCGACCGTGGCGGTGACGCATCCCGCCGTCATCCGGGCGGCGATCCTGCTCGCCCTGGCGGCACCGCCGGAATCGTTCTGGCGCATCGACATTGCGCCGGTCAGTCATACCGTCATGCACCTGCGCGACGGCCGTTGGACGCTGCGGCTCTGAGATTCTCCGCGTCGAACTGCCGGACGCGGATCGTGCTTTCGAGACTTGTCGTACCGCGCTGCGATGATGGGGTCATGTCTTCGGCAGCATCTTTTGGCTCTGTGGCGGTGAGCCCCAAAGAGCGTTTGGAGGTGGTGTTTGAGGAGTTGGCGGAGTTGGCCGGTCAGCGCAATGCCATTGATGGGCGCATCGTGGACCTGGTCGCCGAGATCGAGCGTGATGAGCTGTGCGGCATGACCGGCGCGCGCTCGGTCGCGGCGTTGGTGGCCTGGAAGCTGGGTTTGTCGTCGACCACCGCGCACACGATTGCCACCGTTGCGCGCCGGGTCGAGGAGTTCCCGCGCTGTGCCCAAGGGATGCGGGAGGGGCGGCTGTCGCTGGATCAGGTCGGTATCATCGCCGCACGTGCCGGTGAGGGCTCTGACGCGCACTATGCGCAGTTGGCGCAGGTGGCCACGGTCAATCAGCTGCGCACCGCGGTCAAGTTGGAACCGCGACCTGAACCCCAGTCCCGGCCGCAGCCGCACCCCTCGATCACCAAGACCTGTGATGAGGACTTCACCTATTGGCGGATCGCGCTTTCCCACTTAGACGCCGCCAAATTCGATGCCGCCTTAGGGTCTCATCGGGACGCGCTGATCGCCGAGTGGAAACATGACCGCGCCGACGGTGGGTCAGCCAGCGCGCCGCCGCTGCCGGGCACCCTCGAGGCCTTCCTGCGCCTGGTCGAGACCGGCTGGGACGCCGAGGCGGCCCGCCGCCCGCACGGACAGCACACCACCGTGGTGGTGCATCTCGATGTCGCCCAGCGCACGGCCGCGCTGCACCTGGGTCCGCTGCTGACCGACGCCGAACGCCGCTACCTGACCTGCGATGCCACCTGTGAGGTGTGGTTCCACCGCGACGGCCAGCCTATTGGCGCCGGCCGAACCACCCGCCTGATCGGCCGACGCCTGCGCCGCGCACTCGAACACCGCGACCACACGTGCGCGGTGCCCGGCTGTGGTGCCACCCGCGGTCTGCACGCCCACCACATCCGACACTGGGAAGACGGCGGTGCCACCGAGTTGGCCAACCTCGTGCTGGTCTGCCCGTATCACCACCGGCTGCACCACTCCGGCGGCATCACCATCACCGGGCCCGCCGACGCCCTGACCGTCACCGACAGCGCCGGCCGCACACTGAGCGCGGGATCGCTGGCGCGCCCACCCACCCAACCGCCGCCCACCGTCCCCCCGTGCCCGGGACCCCTCGGCGAACGCGCCGACTGGTGGTGGTACGACCCCTTCCAACCCCAACCACCACCGTCCACGAACTAGTTCGCCCACCGGGCCGGCCGCTATCGGCCACAGCGCCCGGTCGCACTTCGACGTCGAGGATGGCGTCCCGGTAGCCCACTTATGGAGGGTGACGATCAGCGCGGTGCGATCAGCGCGAACGCCTGCTTGGCCACCTGCAACATCCACCCGGTCACGTTGGGCCCGTGGTCGCGTGGCCAGTTGAGCTGAAAGCTGACCACGTACGGCTGCTGCGTCTTGTCGACGGCGTACCAGCTGAAGGTCAGATCACCGGGCAGGCCACCGGCTTTCGCGCCGATGTAGGGCCAAACGTTGCGGTCCAACTGGATGCCTGACACCGCGGAGAGGATCTGCCTGACGGGTGCGGCCGCGCCAACGGCGTCGGCCTGCAGGGCGGCATGGATGCGGCAGATGTCCTCCGCGTTGCCATACCACTCCGCACCGTAGGACGACGCCGGCGTGTGGGCACGGGTCGGATCCGGTTCGTAGGGAGTCGCATTCGCCTGGGCAAGCAGCTGGGCGCGGACTTCCGGAGACCCGTGTTGCCATTGGGTGCGCAGGTCCGGCTTGCCCCATCCGACCGAGAACAGCTCGTACATTGTCGGGAACGGCGTCATGCTGGCCGGATCGTGGTGGCCCGCCGTGACGAGCGCCTGTTCGATCGCGTGGGTGCCCAACTTTCCGATCAGCAGGTCGGTGGCCATGTTGTCACTGGTCGCGATCATCTTCTCGGCGGCCGTTCGGACCGAAACCTGCGCCCCGGCGGGCAAGGCCAAACCGGACGAACCCACCGCGCGGCTCTTGTCGGTGACGGTCAGCTGATCGTCCCAGGACACCGTTCCGTCCTTGATTGCGCCCGCGAGCGCGTGCAGCACGTACAACTTGAAAATCGAAGCCAGCGGCAAGGATTCGGCGGCATTGGTAGCTGCCACGGGGTCGCAGCGCCCGTTGTCGACCTTGGCGACCTGATAGGAATAGCGGGCCCCGGTGTTGCTCAACACCGCATCGATGTCATGCCACGAATCGATCTTCGGCGTCTGCGTCTCGAGGTCGAACCGATCTACCCATCCGCCGTCGTCGGTGTGGATCCGGATGTCTTGGCGCGCACCGTAGGAGGACGTCAGGTGCAAGGTGGCGACGCTGGCCCGCAGATCCACGCCGTCGAGGGCGAACGGGCGGTCCCACCACAGGCCCTCCATCGTGGTTTGCACCGACTTGACCATGTCGGGCGCGGCCAGCGTGCCGACGCCGACCGGGCCGATGGGCCAGTCGGAATTGAGCATGTCCAGCGTCTGCTGAGCCCGGATCCCGGGCGGCGTCCGGACGTCGATCTGCCGTCCGGGATTGGCCGCGTTCGCCTGCGGTGAGGGGGAGGTCGAACAACCGGGCGCGAACGTGACTACCAGTGCGGCGGCGGCACTCAACGCCACCGCGCGGCGTCGGGCCGAGAACCCGCTAGCCACCCTGCTTGTTGCCGGCAACGTCCATCACAACCTCGAATTCCAGCAGCGACGCCCCGGTCGCCACCGGGTTGGCCCGCTCGCCCGCGTGCGCCTGGATGGCGGGCCCTTGCGCCCACGCCTGAAACGCCTCTTCGGACTCCCACTGCGTGACGACGAAATAGCGGTTCTCGCCCTTGATCGGGCGCAGCAGCTGAAACCCGAGAAAGCCGGGCTGGTTGTCGACCGCGTGCGCCCGGTGGGCGAACCGCTTCTCCAGCTCGGGGCCGGCGTCGGCGGGTACTTCGATTGCGTTGATCTTCACCACTGGCGACATGCCGCTAGGCTACCCCTTCGCCCGACCTGTCCAACTGCAGGGCGGGACACGCAGGATGGTGACATGGCCGGTGATCTGCTGACTTGCCGCGGGGGGCAGGGCGAGCCGTTGGTGCTGGTGCACGGCCTGATGGGGCGTGGCACCACGTGGTCGCGGCAGCTGCCGTGGCTGATCGGGCTGGGTGCGGTGTACACCTACGACGCGTTGTGGCATCGGGGCCGCGGCGTCGACGACCCGCACCCCATCAGCACGGAACGGTTCGTGTCGGACCTGGCCGACGCGGTGAGCGCGCTGGGGACGCCGGTCACACTGGTCGGGCATTCGATGGGCGCCCTGCACTCGTGGTGTCTGGCCGCGCAGCGTCCCGAGCTGGTCTCCGCGCTGGTGATCGAGGACATGGCGCCGGACTTCCGCGGGCGCACCACCGGCCCGTGGGAGCCGTGGTTGCACGCCCTGCCGGTCGAATTCGATTCCGCGCAGCGGGTATTCGACGAGTTCGGCCCTGTTGCAGGGCAATATTTTCTGGAGGCCTTCGACCGCACCGCCACGGGTTGGCGCCTGCATGGGCACACCGCGCGGTGGATCGAGATCGCCGCCGAATGGGGCACCCGCGACTACTGGAAGCAATGGCGGGCGGTGCGCGCCCCAGCGCTGCTCATCGAGGCCGGTAACTCTGTCACCCCGCCGGGGCAGATGCGCGAGATGGCCCAAACAGGCTCTGCGGCAAGTTATCTGCATGTACCGGCGGCAGGTCATCTGGTTCACGACGAAGCGCCGCAGGTCTATCGCGACGCCGTCGAATCATTCCTCGCCGGATAGGGCGAACCGGCCGTCGGACGTCTGGGCAACCAAGCCGTCGGCCAGCAACGAGAACAGTGCCCGGTCGCGCTGGGCAGTGTCGGTCAGCCACGCCACGTCCAGCTCCGCCCGGGTGACCGGGGAGTCGCTGGCGCGCAACACATCCAGCAGTCGGCCACGGACCTGCCGATCGGTGCCCGCGTAGGTTTGCGCGCGCCGGGCCGGGCCCTGCGCCGGCGGATGGCCGGCGTCGCGCCACGAGCACCGGTCGAGCGGGCACAGCCCGCATCGCGGTGCCCGCGCGGTGCACACCGTCGCCCCCAACTCCATCAGGGCGACGGAAAACAAAGGGGCCGTTCCGTTTTCCGGCAGGAGTGCAGCGACGTCGGCCATGTCCCGCACCGCAGACGGCGAGCCGGCATCGGCCAGCCCGTGCACCACGCGGGCCACCACCCGCCGCACGTTGGTGTCCACCACCGGGACCGACTGCCGGTATGCGAAACACGCGACGGCGCGGGCGGTGTAGCTGCCGATGCCCGGCAACGTCAGCAGGGTCTCAACATCCGCGGGCACCACGTCGCCGTAGTCGCGGGCGATGACGGTCGCGCACTCGTGCAGACGCTTGGCCCGCCGGGGATAGCCCAGCTTGCCCCACGCGCGAAGCACGTCGGCGGCGCTGGCCGCGGCGGTCGCCGAGGGGGTGGGCCAGCGCCGCACCCAATCCGACCAGATCGGCAGCACCCGCGACACCGGCGTTTGCTGCAGCATGAACTCGCTGACCAGGATTTGCCAGGCGCTGACGCCCGGTTCACGCCACGGCAGGTCGCGGCGGCACCGTTCGTACCACCCCAGAAGTTCACCCGCCGCGATTCGGGGCGGGCTAGTCATGGGCGACCGGGGGACAGCAGAATGTCTGCCATGCCCAACACCACTCCGGCGACAGCCTGGAAAACACTCAAAGAGGGTAACGAGCGATTCGTTGCCGGCAAGCCCGAGCGTCCCCACCAAAGCGTCGAGCGGCGCGAAAGCCTGACCGGCGGCCAGCAGCCGATCGCGGCGATCTTCGCTTGTTCGGACAGCAGGGTCGCCACCGAGCTGCTCTTCGATCAGGGTCTGGGCGACGTGTTCGTGGTTCGCACCGCCGGGCAGGCCATCGACTCGGCGGTGATCGGCTCGCTCGAGTACGCCGTGGCGGTGCTCAACGTGCCGCTGCTCGTCGTCGTCGGCCACGAGAGCTGCGGAGCCGTCAAAGCCGCCGTGGGCGCGGTCGACGACGGTTCGGTACCCGGGGGTTTCATCCGCGATGTGGTGGAGCGGGTGGCCCCGTCGATCCTGGTCGGACGTCGCGACGGCCTCAGCGGCATCGCCGAGTTCGAGAAGCGCCACGTGCAGGAGACCGTCGCCCAGCTCGCGGCGCGGTCCACGGTGATCGCCGAGGCGCTGGCCGCGGGGAAACTGGGAATCGCGGGCGTCACCTATCACCTCGGCGACGGCCGGGCGGAGTTGACAGACCAGCGCGGCGACATCGGCGAAGAGCGGGACCTCTAGGTCCGACGCGGCCGTCACTAACACGGCCGTCAGCCAGCAAACCCGCGACACGCCGGGGCGGGTCAGGCAACTCGACGTGACCTGGGCCTACGCTGCAAACGTGCTGGATCTGGAACCGCGTGGCCCGCTACCCACCGAGATCTATTGGCGGCGCCGTGGCCTGGCCGTGGGCGTCGCGGTCGTCGTCGTAGGGATCGTGGTCGCCGCCGTCATCGCCTTCATGGGACACAGCTCGGGTGCCAAGCCCGCCAGTGCCGACAAGCCCAATTCCGCTCAGAGCAAGCCGGGATCGGCCGCGCCCCAGGCGCCTCCGCCGGCCGCGCCCGGCGAGCAGCCCGCCCCGGTGCCGCAACAGGGGCAGAACCCGGAGATGCCCACCCCGACCGCGGCGGTGCAGCCACCGCCGGTGCTGAAAGAGGGCGACGACTGCCCGGATTCGACGCTGGCCGTCAAGGGCCTGACCAATGCGCCGCAATACTTCATCGGCGACCAGCCGAAGTTCACCATGGTCGTTACCAACATCGGCTTGGTGTCTTGTAAGCGTGACGTCGGCGCCGCGGTGCTGGCGGCCTACGTGTACTCGCTGGACAACAAGCGGCTGTGGTCGAACCTCGACTGCGCGCCCTCCAACGAGACGCTGATCAAGACCTTCACGCCGGGCGAGCAGGTGACGACGGCGGTGACGTGGACGGGCATGGGGTCGGCGCCGCACTGCCCGCTGCCGCGGCCGGCGATCGGGCCGGGCACCTACAACCTTGTCGTGCAGCTTGGCAACCTGCGTTCCCAGCCGGTCCCGTTCATCATGAACCAGCCGCCCCCGCCGCCGGGCCCGGTCCCCGGGCCGGGTCAGCCCGCGGCGGCGCCGCCGCCCGAGGCGCCACCGGCCCCGGTTCCCGCGGGCTAACTCAACGGGTCGGCGATAGTCGACTCCGCGAGCTGCGACAGACCCTCCCGCACGTGACGGGCCCACATCGCGCCGATGCCCTCCACCGACTGCAGGTCGCCGGCGCTGGCCGCCAGCAGGCCCTGCAGCGTCCCGAATGAGCGGACCAGCAGGTCGGAGTGGGCGAACTGTAGTCGCGGGATGCTGGCCAGCGCCCGGTAGCCGCGCGGGCTGACCGCGGAGTCCTGCGCCTCGGCCGTGGTCGGGTAGCCGAAAACCTTTGCCAGCGCCGTGAGTTCGAGCAGCTCGGTGTCCGAAAGGGCGTCCAACTCGTCCAGGGTCGCCGTCATCTGCGCCTTGGACAGCGGCTCAGGGCTGGCGTGGTAGTCGCGCACGGTCAATTCCCGCGCGATGTCGTTGCCGCCCAGCAGCTCGTCCAGCTGCAGTCGCAGCTGGCGCCCGTCGGTGCCGAGCTCGACGACGTCGTCGTCGATCACCAGGCCGATCCGCCGCACCAGCTCCAGCCGCTGCACCACGGTCATCACGTCGCGCAGCGTGACGAAATCCTCAATCTCGGCCAGCGACAGCTGCCTGCTGACCTCGTCGAGCCTGGTCTTGTACCGCTCCAGGGTCGCGATCGCCTGGTTGGCCCGCGAGAGGATGGTCGCGGAATCGGCCACCACGTGGCGTTCACCGCCCACATAAACGGTCACGATGTTCATCGAATGGCTGACCGAGATCACCGGGTAACCGGTCTGAATCGCCGCCCGCTCCGCCGACCGGTGCCGCGTCCCCGACTCGTCGGTGGGTATCGACGGATCCGGCACCAACTGCACGTTGGCCCGAACGATGCGGCTGCCGTCGGTGGACAGCACCACGGCGCCGTCCATCTTCGCCAGCTCCCGCAGCCGGGTCGGCGCGTACCGAACGTCGAGGGCGAAGCCGCCGTCGCAGATGGCCTCGACGTTCTCGTCGTTGCCCAGGACGATCAGCGCACCGGTGCGGCCGCGCAGGATGCGCTCCAGGCCGTCGCGCAGCCCGGTGCCCGGCGCCAGGCGGGCGACGGTCTCACGCAGTGTCGGACGAGTCACAGCGTGTCATTGTGCGGCCCCAGGGCGTTTTGCGTCCAGCCAGTGCGCGGCCCGGCGATGGCTTTCATGTGTTGCAGCGCCGCGGCGATGGTCGGCGCGCGCAGCGCCCGCATCCCGCTCGGCACGATCTCGCGGCGCGGGTCGTCGCCGTCGGGGATGAGCGCGATGCTGAATCCCTGCCGCGCGGCCTCGCTCAGCCGCCGTTCCATGCCGCCGACCCGCCGCAGGTCGCCCGCCAGCCCCACCTCGCCGATCATCACTGCGGTCGTCGGCAGCGGCAGGTCGGCGTAGGCCGACGCCAGCGCCATCGCGACGGCCAGATCCGAGGAGGGATCGGTCAACCGCATGCCCCCCACGGTGGACAGGTAGATGTCGTTGACGCCGACGGCCAGCCTGCCGTGCTTTTCCAGCACCGCACTGATCATCGCGGCCCGAGAGTGGTCGATCCCGCTGACGGCACGGCGCGGCGACCCGCCCCCCGGCGTCGCGAGCAGCGCCTGCACCTCCCCGATGAGCGGTCGCTTGCCGTCCAGC
This sequence comes from Mycobacterium hainanense, assembly GCF_041890355.1. Classification (NCBI taxonomy): domain Bacteria; kingdom Bacillati; phylum Actinomycetota; class Actinomycetes; order Mycobacteriales; family Mycobacteriaceae; genus Mycobacterium; species Mycobacterium hainanense. The sequence goes on from NZ_CP169059.1 coordinate 620,176, forward strand.
GTCACGGTGATCGCGGTCCCGGCGACCGGCGCCGGCCGTTGATCCAGGAAGAGGTTCGACGGATCGGACACGTCCTCGATCCCGCTGTCATGCAACAGGAAACAGCCGACCTCGTCGGCCCCGCCGAATCGGTTCTTGACGCCCCGAACCATCCGCAGCGATCCGTTGCGGTCGCCCTCGAAATGCAGCACCACGTCGACCAGGTGTTCCAGCGAGCGCGGTCCCGCGATAGCCCCGTCCTTGGTGACGTGGCCGACCAGGATCAGCGCGACGCCGTTGGCCTTCGCGGCCGCGGTCAAGGCGGCGGTGACGGCGCGCACCTGCGTGACGCCGCCGGCGACGCCGTCGGCCTCGGTCGTGGACATGGTTTGCACGGAGTCGACGATCACCAGCGCGGGCTGCACCGTCGCGATGTGGTCCAGCACTGTGTGCACGTCGGACTCGGCGGCCAGGTAGACCTCGTCGGCGCTGCAGCCGGTCCGGTCAGCACGCAGCCGGATCTGCCCCGCCGACTCCTCGCCGGAGATGTACAGCGCGCGCCGGCCGGAAAGCGCCCAGCGATGAGCCACCTTGAGCAGCAGCGTCGACTTGCCGACGCCCGGGTCCCCCGCCAGCAGCGTGACCGAACCGGGCACCACGCCGCCCCCGAGCACTCGATCGAGTTCGCCGATCCCGGTCGCGCGGTGCCGGCTGGCGTTGGGCTCGACGGAAGTGATCGGCACCGGCCGTGAAGCCGAACCGGCCGCGCCGATCGGGCGACGGCCGCCGACCGCGCTCAGCACCGGCACCTCGTCGACCGCGCCCCAGGTGCCGCACTCCATGCACCGGCCCACCCATTTGGCGGTGACGTGCTGGCATTCGGAGCAGCGGTATTGGGAGCGCGGATTTGCCACGCCATGACGGTATCGAGCCGGTACGACAAATCCCGGCGACGACAGGCGGTTGGCCCCGCCTAGCTTGGCTGCGCCGGGGACAGCCCGGCCGAAACGGGCACCAGGACGGTGGCCTGACCGGCCTTCTCGAAGTTGAACGTGAAGTTGTACAGCAGCCCGTTGCTGATCGGCTTGGCCAGCGTCACGGTCGCCTTGGCCGCATTGCTGGAGCCCATCGGGCCGGGCGCCACCTTCTGGCCCTCGGGCGTGCCGATCAACAACATGCCGCCCGCGGGCAGCCGACCGTCGCCGCTCAGGGTCACCGAGCCGACGTCGCTGGTGATGCTGACCAACCTGTCCGGCACGTCCGGCGACTGGTTGATGGCCACCAGCACCAGGTCCACCGCCTGCCCGGGCTGCACGAAGGCGCCGGTCTGCGACGCCTGGATGCGGATGTCGCGCAGCGCCACGTTGTTGACGGTCACCTTGTTGCCGTTGATCGCGGGCTCCTGGACGGCCATCTGCGAAACCTGCCCGGCCCCGCAGCCGCTGAGGAGCATCGCGACCATCGCGATGAGGCCGACGAACGCGGCCCGGACGGTGAACGCCGGCGCGCGGAGGGGGAGGCCGATCTCGAAGCGGTTCACTCAATGCCTCCTGCTGGGCCGGTTCGACGGATGCAACTATGCACAGTAGTAGGAAGGGTTCGCGCGCGGTAGCGCGGGGCTTAGGACCAGCCAGAGCGGCCATATCCGGGGCTCCGTCAGGGCGCTCAGGGGCCGCTTTCGGGGGCGAAACAAGGCGGGGGTAATGTGCATCACTGCACGTTCTGCTCCCCCTGTCAACCCCTAATCTGCGCGTGTTGTGCCCCTGACCTGCATCGTTGCTCCGCGCGCGATTGGGCGGCCGTGTTAGGATGAAGTAACGAAAGGGGCTCGAATCAGATGATCTTCAAGGTCGGCGACACCGTTGTTTACCCGCATCACGGTGCTGCGTTAGTCGAGGCGATTGAAACCCGCACCATTAAAGGGGAACAAAAGGAATATCTCGTCTTGAAGGTGGCGCAGGGAGACCTGACAGTTCGAGTGCCTGCCGAGAACGCCGAATACGTGGGCGTCCGCGACGTCGTGGGCCAGGAAGGCCTCGACAAGGTCTTCCAGGTTCTGCGCGCTCCCCACACCGAAGAGCCCACGAACTGGTCGCGCCGCTACAAGGCCAACCTCGAGAAGCTGGCCTCCGGTGACGTCAACAAGGTGGCCGAGGTGGTGCGCGACCTGTGGCGTCGCGACCAGGAACGCGGCCTGTCCGCCGGCGAGAAGCGCATGCTGGCCAAGGCCCGCCAGATTCTGGTCGGTGAGTTGGCCCTCGCCGAGAGCACCGACGACGCCAAAGCGGAAACCATCTTGGACGAGGTTCTGGCCGCCGCTTCCTGAAGGCCCTGACGCTTCGGTGGTCACGGGGACGGTCTCCTCGGGCACGGTCGTAGCAGTGGTTCCGGCCGCAGGGTCGGGAGAACGACTGGGCGCCGGCATTCCGAAAGCTTTCTGCGAGGTCGACGGGCGCACCCTGCTGGACCGCGCGGTCGGCGGTCTGCTCGCGGCCGAGGTCGTCGATCACGTAGTGGTCGCCGTCCCGGCCGCCCTCGTCGACGAAGCCAAGCGATCCCTGGGTGAACGGGCGACCGTCGTCGCCGGCGGCGCCGACCGCACGACGTCGGTGAGGCTGGCGTTGGCGGCCGTCGCCGGTGACCCCGAATTCGTCCTGGTGCACGATGCCGCCCGCGCCCTGACGCCCCCCGCGCTGGTCGTGCGCGTGGTGGACGCCCTGCGGGCCGGGCACACCGCCGTCGTGCCCGCGCTGCCGCTGCATGACACCGTCAAGGCCGTGGACGCCAACGGTGTGGTCCTGGGCACGCCCGAGCGGGCCGGCCTGCGCGCCGTGCAGACACCGCAGGGCTTCGCCCGGGACCTGCTGCTGCGCGCGTATCAGCGCGCCGGCACGGCTGCGTTCACCGACGACGCGTCGCTCGTCGAGCAAGTCGGAGGCCAGGTCCAGGTCGTCGAGGGTGACCCGCTGGCGTTCAAGATCACCACTGCGCTCGACCTGTTGCTCGCCGAAGCGATCGTGGGCCCGTGAACGGTATGCCTCGCGTCGGCCTCGGCGTCGATGTGCACCCGATCGAGCCGGGGCGGCCCTGCTGGCTGGTGGGCCTGCACTTCCCCGACGCCGACGGCTGCGCCGGCCACTCCGACGGCGACGTCGGGGCGCACGCGCTGTGTGACGCGCTGCTGTCAGCGGCCGGGCTGGGCGACATCGGCGCCGTCTTCGGGGTCGACGACCCGCGCTGGGAAGGCGTTAGCGGCGCCGACATGCTGCGCCACGTGATGGAGCTGGTATCGCGGGACGGCTTCCGCGTCGGAAACGCCGCCGTTCAGCTGGTCGGTAACCAGCCGAGGGTCGGCCCGCGGCGCGCCGAGGCGCAGCGCGTGCTCTCGGAGCTGCTGGCGGCGCCGGTCGCGGTGTCGGCGACGACGACCGACGGGCTTGGCCTGACCGGTCGCGGTGAGGGCCGCGCCGCCATCGCCACCGCATTGGTCGTCCCCGTCGGGTAAGGCGCGCAGCGCCGGGCTGGCGGGAACCACCCGGTAAGCTGGCACGTCGTGACCGACCGCGCCCGCTTGCGGCTACACGACACGGCAGCCGGTGCCGTGCGTGATTTCGTCCCGCTGCGCGAGGGCCACGTCTCCATCTACCTGTGCGGCGCGACGGTCCAGGGCCTGCCGCACATCGGCCACGTCCGCAGCGGCGTTGCCTTCGACATCCTGCGCCGATGGCTGATGGCGCGCGGCTGCGACGTCGCCTTCATCCGCAATGTCACCGACATCGAGGACAAAATCCTGGCCAAGGCCGCGGCGGCGGGCCGGCCGTGGTGGGAGTGGGCGGCCACCTACGAGCGCGCGTTCAGCGCCGCCTACGACGCCCTGGACGTCCTGCCGCCGTCCGCCGAGCCGCGCGCGACCGGGCACATCACCCAGATGGTCGAATTAATGGACCGCCTGATCGAAACCGGCCACGCGTACGCGGCGAGCGGCGACGTCTACTTCGACGTGCTGAGCTATCCCGAATACGGACAGTTGTCGGGGCACAAGGTCGACGACGTTCATCAGGGCGAGGGCGTGGCGACGGGAAAGCGCGACCAGCGTGACTTCACGCTCTGGAAGGGCGAGAAGCCCGGCGAGCCGTCGTGGCCGTCGCCGTGGGGCCGCGGGCGCCCGGGCTGGCACCTGGAATGCTCCGCGATGGCTCGCACCTATCTGGGGCCTGAATTCGACATCCATTGCGGCGGGATGGATTTGATCTTCCCGCACCACGAGAACGAGATCGCGCAGAGCCGCGCGGCCGGCGACGGATTCGCCCGCTACTGGCTGCACAACGGCTGGGTCACCATGGGCGGCGAGAAGATGAGCAAGTCGCTGGGCAACGTGCTGGCCATCCCGGCCCTGCTCCAACGCGTGCGTCCGGCGGAGCTGCGCTACTACCTGGGCAGCGCGCACTACCGCTCGATGCTGGAATTCTCCGACACTGCCCTACAGGATGCGGTGAAAGCCTATGTGGGCGTGGAGGAATTCCTGCACCGTGTCCGCGTTCGCGTGGGCGGCGTCGAGCCGGGCGAGTGGACTTCGCGGTTCGCCGAGGCGCTCGACGACGATTTGGCGGTCCCGGCCGCGCTGGCCGAGGTGCACCACGCCCGGGCGGAGGGCAACCGGGCCCTCGACTCCGGTGACCACGAAGGCGCCCTGCAACACGCCCGGTCGATCCGCGCCATGATGGGCATCCTGGGCTGCGACCCGCTCCACGAGCGCTGGGAAACCCGCGACGAGACGTCGGCCGCGCTCGCGGCAGTGGAGGTACTGGTGCGGGCCGAACTGGAAAACCGGGAAAAGGCCCGCCAGCAACGCAATTGGGCGCTCGCCGACGAGATCCGGGATCGGTTGAAGCTCGCCGGCATCGAGGTCACCGACACCGCCGACGGGCCGCAATGGTCACTGCAGGCCGGTCAGACCCCATAGATGGCCGGCAATTCGCGCCGCCGCGGCGCAATACGCAAGGCGGGCACCAAGAAGGGGCCCACCGTGGGCTCGGGCGGTCAGCGCCGGCGGGCACTGGAGGGCCGCGGTCCCACGCCCCCGGCGCACCTGCGACCCAACCATCCCGCCGCCAAGCGCGCCCAGTCGCCCCCGCGGCGTCCCGCCAAGCGGCCCACCGACGAGACGGAAACGGTGCTCGGCCGCAATCCGGTGCTGGAGTGCCTGCGCGCCGGTGTCCCGGCGACGGCGCTCTACGTGGCGCTGGGCGTCGACGCCGACGAGCGGGTCACCGAATCCGTTGCGCGCGCCGCGGATTCGGGCATCTCGATCCTCGAGGTGCCGCGTGCCGACTTGGATCGGATGACCAGCAACCACCTGCATCAGGGCATCGCGTTGCAGGTCCCGCCGTACAACTACGCCCACCCCGACGACCTGCTGGCAACCGCCATGAACTCCCCGCCCGCGCTGCTGGTCGCGTTGGACAACATCTCCGATCCGCGCAACCTGGGCGCGATCGTGCGTTCCGTCGCGGCCTTCGGCGGCCACGGTGTGCTGATCCCGCAGCGGCGTTCGGCGTCGGTGACGGCCGTGGCCTGGCGCACCAGCGCGGGCGCGGCGGCCCGCATCCCGGTCGCGCGGGCAACCAATCTCAATAGAACGCTCAAGGATTGGGCCGACCGCGGGATCCGCGTGATCGGCCTGGACGCCGACGGCGACACCGTGGTCGACGACCTGGACGGCGCCGACCCGCTGGTGGTGGTCGTCGGCTCCGAAGGCAAGGGCCTGTCGCGGCTGGTTCGGCAGAACTGCGACGAGGTGGTGTCGATCCCGATGGCCGGGCACGCCGAATCGCTGAACGCCTCGGTGGCCGCCGGGGTGGTGCTCGCCGAGATCGCCCGGCAGCGCCGGGTTTGACCGCGGTGCGCCGCTGGCCCGCGCTCCTGGGTGCTGCGCTGGCCGCGGTCGTTGTCCTGGCGTCGCCCGGCGCGGCCGCCCAGGCGCAGGCGTTCGACCTGCAGGCACACCGCGGCGGACGCGGGGAGACCACCGAGGAATCGTTGCGGGCCTTCGCGAAATCGCTCGAATTGGGCGTCAGCACACTCGAACTCGACATCAACATCACCAGGGACGACCAACCGCTGGTGTGGCATGATCCGACGATCGACGCCGAGAAGTGCGCCGACACCGGCCCCGCCTTCGCCGGCGATCCGCAGTACCCCTACGTGGGAAAGCTGGTGCGCCAGCTCACCCTGGCACAGATCCGCACCCTGGACTGCGGTCGGCGGCTGGCCGAGTTTCCCGACGCCGAGGTGGTGCGCGGCAACAAGATAGCCGTCCTCCCGGAAGTGTTTACGCTCGCCGATTCCTATCGAGCCGCCGTGCGCTACAACATCGAGACGAAGGTGGCGGCCGACCGCCCCGGCACTTCGGCGGAACCCCAACAGTTCGTCGACGTGATACTTGCGGCCGTCAGGTCGGCCGGCAAGGTCGGCCAGGTTGAGATCGAGAGCTTCGACTGGCGGACCCTGCCGTTGGTTCGCCAAGCCGAACCGTCAATCCCGTTGGTGGCCTTGTACAACGAGGAGACCTGGGCGCCCGGTTCGCCGTGGCTGGCCGGTGAGGACCCCGTCGCCATCGGTGATCCGGTGATCGGGGCGAAGCTGGCGGGCGCGGACATCGTCTCGCCCGCCTACCAGCTGGTCACCGGCGAACCGTACGTCGATCGCGCGCACGCCCTTGGGCTGCAGGTGATCCCGTGGACCGTCGACGATGCGGCGGCCATGCGGGAGCTGATCGCCGACGGGGCCGACGGGCTCATCACCGACTACCCGACGTTGTTGCGCGGTGTGCTGGCCGAACTCGGGATGCCGCTGCCGCCCGCCTACCACCGGACTTAGCGTCAGGGCACCGCGTCCACCAGAGTGGCGGCGGGCGCGACCCGGGCATCGATGTCGGATCGGCGCGCGCGGGCGGCGCGCCAGATCATGTTCGGGCGCAACAGCCGCGTCGCGGGGTCGACCAACGAGGTCACCCTGATGAACTGGTTCAGCGCGGCGGTGTCGGTTTCGGCCGCGGTCAGCACCCGATCGACGTACTTGTTGAACAGCCGCGCGACCAGCGGTGGGGTGCCGTGGATTTCGGGCAGTGCAAGGTCGGGATTGGTCGACAGCTGCCAGGCCTGGCGGATCGGTGCCGCCGCGGCGCGGAAGAAGCGTCGTGCCAAATCGTCGGTGCCCGCCGACAAGCAGTCGTGCAGCGCCGACGCCTCGAGCGCGGCAACGGTCATGCCCTGGCCGTAGACCGGGTTGAAGCTGCAGATCGCGTCGCCGATGACCAGCAGGCCCTCGGGGAAGCGGCGCAGCTTGTCGTAGCGGCGCCAGCGACTGCACGGCATCCGGTGGCGCACCGGTTCCCCGATGGGTTCGGCGGCTCGCACCGCGGCAAGCAGATGCGCAGGCGCGCAGTCCGCGACGAAATCACACATCACGGCGAGGTCGAGCGCCGCGGGCTCGTGCCCGGCGACCCCGATCACGGTGAACAGCCAGGTGTCGTTCTCGCAGTGCAGCGCGCCGCAGGCCCTCGGCCTGCCCGGCACGATTCCGGTGAGAAAGCCCAGCTCCCGCGGCGCCTCCGACGTCATGCGCAGCACCTGGCTCGCGTAGGTCAGCTGGACGTCGACGCGATCCTCCTGCGGGCGGTCGTACCCCAGGTGGTCCAGCCAGGCCGGGGTCCGGGCGGCACGTCCGGTGGCATCGACGACCAAGTCGGCGGCCAACGTGGTGGGCTCGCCGGTGCGGCCGCTGACCACCCGGACTCCCGTGACGCGGCGGCGGTCCAGGGTCGACACCGGGCCCAGAATGACGTGTTCGTCGAGCAGGGTGACGTTGGGAATGTCGCGCAGCCGGGCGCGGACGTGGTCTTCGAGGAAGGGCCGGGTCGCGGTGTAGGCGGTCAGCCCGGTGGCGCTGCCGCGCCGCGCCAGCAGATGGCCGCCGATGTCGTAGTAGAGCTCGGAGAGATCGTGACCGTCGAGGTAGTGTGCGCCGTCGCGAACCATCTCGTCGAGTACGCCGGGGAACATCCCCTCGATCACCTGGGCCCCCCGGGCCAGCAGGGCGTGCAGGTGCCGGCCCTGCGGCACGCCCCGGCGAGCGGCGTGAGCGTCGGGGAGCGGGTCACGTTCCACGACCGTCACCGTGTCGAAGAAGTCGGAAAGCGACCGCGCGGCCAGCAAACCGGCCATGCTCGCCCCCAACACCACCGCGTGACTGCCGGTCTTGGCCTTCATGTCGGACATGCACCCCGCCTTTCTCACCGTTGGCTGACAAAAGTCATGCTCACAGCGCTCGGTGGGGGCCGATAGCGTAGTCGGGTACGCAAGTTGGGGCCGCGCGCTGGACACCGGCGGGTGGACGCGCACGCCAAACCGTGGCAATCCGGCCCGCGCGGTGCCGCCGCGCGGCTATAGTCGCCGCGTGATCAGCGGCGACCTGCTGATTGGGCGCGACAGCGAGTTGGCAACCATTCGCCGCGCCCTGAGCGGCGCTGGCCAGCACTCCGGGGTGTTGATCGCGGGCGCCGCCGGGGTGGGCAAAACGCGGTTGGCCCGCGAAGCACTGCGGCGCGCCGGGGCCTCGGGCGAACGCATCCAGTGGATTGTGGGCACCCAGTCGGCCCAGGCGTTGCCCCTTGGGGCGTTCATCGGCCTGCTCGGCGAGGGCATGTCGGATCCGCTGACCAACGTCCGACGCGTGATCGAGTCGTTTGTGGCGCGACAACGTCGCGGCCGTGTGGTGGTCGGCGTCGACGACGCGCACCTGCTCGATGGGTTGTCCGCGCTCGTGATCCACCAGCTGGCCCAGTCCGGTGGGGCCCGGCTGGTGGTCACGGTGCGCTCCGGCAGCGAAGAGCCCGATGCGGTGACGGCGCTGTGGAAGGACGGTTTGCTCTATCGCCTCGACTTGGAGCCGCTTTCGGCCTCCGCGACGCGCGAGGTGATCGAACGCACGCTCGGCGGTCCGGTCGACGCGCGCTGTGCGGAACGGTTCCGGCGGCTCACCGGTGGGAACACGCTGTTTCTTCGGCAGCTGCTGAGCGACCAGATGGCGGCCGGGCGGGTGCGGCAGGTGGCCGGGGTGTGGATGTGGGACGGCGACGTCGCGGTCTCGGCCAGCTTGTCCGACGCGGTGGGACGCCAGCTTAATCGCCTGACCCCACCGCTGGCGCTGGTGGTCGACACGCTGTCACAGTGTGAGCCGTTGCCCGTTGACTTGTTGTGCGACTTGGTGTCTCGCGAGGAGTTGGTGGCGGCCGAAGCCATGGGTCTGGTGAACGTCGAACGCACCGCCAGCGGGTTGATGGCCAGGCTCGCGCACCCGCTGTTCGGTGAGCTGCGCCGCGCGGAAGCGGGCGAGATGTATTTGTCGAAGGTGCGGGGCCGGTTGGCGACCAGGCTGGCGCGCGACGGTGACGCCGACATGCAGGCCACGGTGCGCCGCGCGTTGCTGAGCCTCGAGTCGGACCTTCAGCCGCAACCCGAGCTGTATCTGGAATCGGCGCGGCACGCGATGACACTGCTGGACCTGGACTTGGCCGACCGGCTCGCCGGCGCCGCCGCGCAGGCCGGGGCGCCGGGTGCGGCCGGGGTGCGGGCGATGAACCTGATGCTGCTGGGCCGCGGCGAGCAGGCCGAGGGGGCGTTGCGCGCGATCACCGAAAGCGATCCGGCGGATCGCCACTACTGGGCGACCTTGCGCGCGGCCAACCTGGTCTGGATGCTCGGTCGGCCGGCGGACGCCGCGGCGATTCTCGAAGGCCTGGCCGCGGTCGACGAGACAGCGGTCCAGCTGGCCGAGCGACTGGCGGTGCAGGCGTGCGTGGATGCGGTGGCCGCACGCTGCGAGGTGGCCGCCGAAAGGGCAAGGACCGCATTGGATTCGGACCAACTGCCGGACTTCCACGCGATGATGGCGTCGGTGGCATTGATCATGGCCATGGGCGCGTTGGGGCGGGTCGACTGCCTGGCAACCGTGGCCGAGCAGGCGCTGCGCCGCGCGACGACGTCGTTCGAGGCGTCGCACATGCGGTTCTGGTTCGGAGCGGTGTACGGCCGGGCCTGCCGGTTGACGGGGCGCATCGACGAATTCGTCGGTTTCGCCAAGGGGGTGGCCGACTCGGCGCGCGACATCCCGGGCCTGGCGTATGCGAACCTGGCCCTGCTGCTCGGGAACGCCGACTTGGCCCGCGGGGCGGTGGCCGACGCGGTGCGGCTGGTGCACGAAGCGCTTGCCGGGGCGCAAATACACGCCACCACAAGCGGTTTGCGCCCGGCAAGCTACTTCGCGCTCGCCGAGGCGCACGGCAAGCTCGGGCACGCGCCGGAGGCGAACGACGCGGTCGCGGGCGCGCGGTCCTGCGTGCCGGCCGACTACCTGTTCATGCATACCGGCCTGTCGTTGGCCGACGGGTGGGCGCTGGCGGCAAGCGGTCGCCTGGGTGAGGCCGTGGCGACGGCGCGGGAGGCCGCGCGAGTCGCCCGCGACCGCGGCCAGCCGACCCATGAACTGGCCTGCATACAGGCCGCGGCGCAGTGGGGGGACGCCTCTGCGGCCGCGCGGGCCCGCGTCCTGGCCGACGCGCTGGCGCTGCCGCTGGCCGATGCCATCGCTTCGCACGCCGAAGCACTGCGGGCCGGCAACGGCGAGGGCCTCCTGGCGGTTTCGGCGGCCTACCGGGAGATCGGTGACCGGGCCGCGGCCGCCGACGCGGCGGCGCAAGCCTCCGCGGCGTTCATCGAAGGACAGCAGCACAAGCGCGGGCTTTATGCGTCGGCGTTGGCCGGCGAACTGGCCGAGGAGTGCGGCGGTTTGTGCACGCCGGCGTTGCGCACTCCGGCGGGGCTCAAACTCTCGGGTCGCCAGCGCGACGTCATCGAACTCGTCGTGGCCGGTCTGTCCAACCGCCAGATCGCCGAGAAGCTGGTGATGTCGGTGCGCACCGTGGAGGGCCACGTCTACCGGGCCTGTCAGCGGGTGGGGGCCCAGTCCCGCGAGGAGCTCGCGTCGATCATCCGGTCGAGGCCGGGGCCCGACTGAGGCACCGCGGCATTCGAGTAGGCGACTACTCGTGCGCCCCACGGAAATCGGCCATACGGTTGCGATCCCGACGAGAAAAGGAGAGCGCAATGAAGTACGTAGTGGCTTGGACATACCGCCTGAACGGCACGGCGGCCGAGAACGACGAAAGCCTGCGACGGGGCTTGGCCGCCTACTCGAAGTGGTCGCAGCCGCAGACCACGACGTATCACCAGTTCGTCGGCCGCATCGACGGCGGCGGCGGATTCGCGGTGGTGGAGTCCGACAACCCGGCCGATTTGGTCGAGACCACAAGCCAATTCGCCACGGTCCTGGATTACCAGATCTATCCCGTTGTGGACATCACCGAAGCCGCGCAGGCGATGCAGCAGGGCGTGGAATTCCGGGAGGCGATCGGCTAGGCGCCGAACACCCGCGCCGACGCCCACAATGCGAGCACCGCGAGCACCAGGGACACCGGCACGGTACACACCCCGAGGCGGGTGTATTCGCCGACGCCGGCCTCGACGTCGTGCTGGCGAAGCACCCGCCGCCACAACAGGTTCGACAGCGAACCGACGTAGGTCAGGTTCGGTCCGATGTTGACGCCGAGTAGGACGGCCAGAATGGCGACCGGCCCGCTCGGCGCCACCAGTGGCAGCAGTACCAGGGTGGCGGGCAGGTTGTTCACGACGTTGGCCAGCACGGCGGCCACCGCGGCGATGGCCAGCAACGCCGACAACGTCGAACCGGACGGCAGCACCGCCGACATCGCCTTGTCCATGCCGTTGACCATCACCGCCCGCACGACCACGCCCAGCGCGAGCACGAACACCAGGAACGACACGTGGGCCGACCGCGCGATGTCGATCACCGAGGTATGCCGACGGCTCAGACTGCGCACCGCCAGCACCGCCGCGCCGGCGAGAGCCACCCAGGCCGGGTCCACACCGACAGACTGGGCCACGGCGAAGCCGGCCAGTGTCAGCCCCACGACCACCAGCACGAGCACCGGCGGCCGCGGCGCGGGCCCCGGCTGCTCCGGATGGGGCTGCTCACGCAGGTCAGCTGCGAAGAACTGACGGAATACCGCGTACAACGTGACCACCGCGACCACCCACGGCAACGCCATCAGCAGGGTGAACCGGACGAACGAAAGGTTGGCGGTGTGAAAGGCGAGCAGGTTGGTCAGATTGGACACCGGCAGCAGTAGGGAGGCGCCGTTGGCCAGGTGCGCGGTGGCGTAGGCGTACGGCCGCACCGGCGTCCGCAGGCGGCGGACGGCGGCCAGCACCACCGGGGTCAGCAACACCACCGCGGTGTCCAGGCTCAGCACCGCGGTGATCAAGGAGGCGATGACGAACACCCGCAGCAGCAGGCCGCCCGACCCGACGCTCCCGCGTGTGATCGCCGCACCCGCCGCCTCGAACAGGCCCTCGTCATCGCACAGCTTGGCGAGCACCAGCACCGCGCCCAGGAACCCGACCACGCCCGAAAGCCCGCCCACCTCCTCGACCGCCTGACGCACCGATATCGCACCGACGGCGATCAGGATGAGGGCCGCGGGAACCGCAGCCACCGCCTCCGGCAAGCCCCGCGGGCGCACGACGGCGAAGGCGAGGACGGCAGCGAGCAGCAGCAGCGCAAGGGTCAACGTCAATGTATTGAAACCGTTTCAGGCCCAGGGGTTTTCGCGTCGCCATACCGTCGGCAGGTGCAGCGCCACACCGTCCTGTGCGGCCAACTCGTTGAGGATGCGGATGGAGAGGTCCAGGTCATCCGCCGCGTAGGGCAAGGCCCGCAGCGGTTTTGACAGCGGGCGGAAGAAATCGTCCCAGTGGATCAGGATCACCCGGCGTGCCCCCACCGCGCGCACGGTCTCGGTCCAGTAGTCGGTCAGGTATGACCTCGGCTGTAGTCCCAACTGCCCGACGGACAGGTAGGCGGCCTCGGCGCGGTGTCCGGCCAGCGCGCCCTTGACGAATCCGGCGCTGCCCTGGATCAGCAGCCGCCGGCCCGTCGGCCGGTGATGGATCAGCGTCGACCAGGACTCCCCGCAGCGGTAGGCGGACGCCCTGACCGGCGGGCTCAGCGGCGCCTCGATCGCGCCGGGAAACCGGTCCGGCGGGCAATGGTGGGATTCCACGAGCGTCACGTCGTACGCGCCCAACGTGATCGGCTGGCCGCTGGCCGTGATCACGAGCCGGTCCTCGGGCAGCCCGTAGCCGCGCCCGACATTGGCCGCCGACCGTCCGCCCACCAGTCGCGCGCCGGTGCGGTCGGCGACGAGCGCGGAATCCAGCGCGTGGTCGAAGTGGGTGTGCACCGGGACGACCGCCTCCAGCGCTGACACCTTGGCCCGCGCCAGGCAGCCGTCCACGTGGGCCGGCGACGGCGCGACCTTGCCGGCGGCCACCCGCGCCAGGCTCGGCCGGGAGAAGTAGCCGTCGGTCAGCAGCGCCGACGAGCCGTCGTCGATCAACAGCGTCGCCACGCCCATCCACGTCGCCGACAGGGCCCCGGCTTCGGCGGGGGGCGCATCGAACCGATCCGCGTACCGCGCGATGTCGGGTCGACCGGGCTTGAGCCGCATCAGCCGAACGCCCCGATCTCGACACCCGCGGCCGCGAGCCCGTCGCGCACGGCCGTCGCGGTCTGCACCGCGCCGGGCGAATCGCCATGCACGCACACCGATTCCGCGGTGACGGTGACCGGTGTGCCGTCGATGGCGCTGACCCGGCCGGAGGTCACCATGGCCACCACCCGGTCGGCGATCGCCGCCGGGTCTTCCAGCACCGCGCCGGGCTCGCGGCGGGAGACCAACCGGCCGTCCGCCCGGTATGCGCGGTCGGCGAACGCCTCTGCCACCGTGCGCAGGCCGCGTTGTGAGGCCTCGTCGAAGAACGCCGAACCCGCCATGCCCAGGACCGGCAGCGCCGGGTCCACCATGCGCACCGCCTCGGCGACCGCGGCCGCCTGGTCGCGGTTGGTCACAATCGTGTTGTAAAGCGCGCCATGGGGTTTGACGTAGGACACCGCGGAGCCGGCCGCGCCGGCGATCGCCTGCAGCGCGCCAATCTGATACACCACGTCGGCGATCAGGTCCTCGGCGGCGACGTCGATGAAGCGCCTGCCGAACCCGGCCAGGTCGCGATAGCTCACCTGCGCCCCGATGCGGACACCGCGCTCGGCGGCCGACCGGCAGACCCGCAACAGGACGGCGGGGTCCCCGGCGTGAAACCCGCACGCCACGTTGGCGCTGGTGACGATCCGCAGCATGGCGTCGTCGTCCCCCAGACGCCAGACACCGAAGCTCTCGCCCAGGTCGGCGTTGAGGTCGATGCGGGCCACCCGCCCAGCTTATGGGGCGGGGCGGGCGCCGTTGTTCAGAGGCGGTCGCCTTCGGCGTCGCTACCGGGTGACGATCGCGGCCGCGATCTGCTGGGCGACGTCTACCGCGGCCGCGCCGGGCAGGAAGGACCCGCAGGCGGCCACGTCGATGACGACGTTGTTGCGCGCGGTCAACGCGCGCTGGCATCGCCAGCCGTCTTCGCTGCCTTCCTGCTCTTCGGAGGTGCTGAGCGTGCCGCCGACCTTGTGGGAATCGGCCACCGACCACGCCGTCTCGGGCTGCCCCGGGGGATGGTCGACGAATCGGCGGTTGGCGCAGGCGGACCACCTGCGGACCGACGCTTCGTAGAAGGCGTTGGCCTGCCGGGCCGTCGGGTAGGCGATCACGGCCTGGTTGACCGAGTTGTTGCGCACGTTCGGGTTGTCATAACTGTCGTCGAGGCGCTCGCCGCGCACCGCGGTCCAGCCGGTGTCCGCATATACGGCCCGCTGGGCGGGCCCGGCCATGGCCAGGCAGCTCTTCTCGCTGAACGTCTGGCTGGAGTCCCACATGTCCTGCGTGCGGTACCGGATCCGCATTCCCGCACCCAGGATGTCGTTGATCTTCCTGTCGTCGAGCAGCAGCCCGTCCAGGGCGGTGCCGGCCACCGGGGCCTGCGACAGCGGGCCGCGAGTGTCCGCGGGCGCGGCGCTTCCGCCGACGATGGTGGTGCAGCCGGCCGTGAGGGCGCACACCGCCGCCTGCAGGACGATCGCGATTTGCCTCCGCACCAGAGCCTTTCGGACGCGGGCCCGTCTGTGCCGACCAGCTTAGGCGGCGAACTCGTGTCGGCGGCCCAGCAACCAGCAGACCAGGTAGATCAGGAAGGAAATTCCCGCAACGAAGACGGACACCGGCACGCCAGGCGCCAGCGACAGCACGATGCCACCGACGGCGGCAACCTCGGCGAAGGCGACCGAGGTCACCATCGCCGCCGCCGGCGAGGCCACCACTCGGGCGGCCGCCGCCGCGGGCGTGATCAGCAGGGACATCACCAGCAGGGCACCGACGATCTGCACGGCCTGCGCGGCCACCACGCCGACCAGCGCGGCGAACACGATGCCCAGCGCCCGAACCGGCACGCCGCGGGCCGCCGCGACGTCGGGGTCGACGGTGGCGAACAACAGCGGGCGATAGCACGCCGCGATGACGGCCATGACCAGCAGGCACACCAGCGCCAGCATGCCCAGCCCGTTGTAACCGACGCCGACGATCTGCCCGGTGAGCAAGGCGAAGCTGGTCGCGGTCCGGCCCGGGTAAAGGTAGATGAACAGCACCGCCAGGCCCAGCCCGAAGGCCAGCACCACACCGATGACCGAGTCGCGTTCGCGGGCCCGCCGGCCCAGCACGCCGAACAGCGCGGCCGCCAAAGCGCTGCCGACCAAGGCGCCCACCCCCACCTCGACGCCGACCAGCAGCGCGAAAGCCGCTCCGGTCAAAGACAATTCGCTGGAGCCGTGCACGGCGAACGACATCTGCCGCATCACGATGAACGGCCCGATGAGGCCGGCCACCAGGCCCAGCAGCGCGGCGGCGAGCAGGGCTTGCTGGACGAAGTCGTGGCGCAGTAGGTGGGCGGTGACGTCGAAGTCGAGCAGGTGGGCCAGCACGCCGGTGAGCCGGTGGTTCACTGGGGGACCCAGTCGGTCGGTTCGCCGACCACCACGTAGCGGTCTTTGACCTTCACCACCGCGATGTCGGCTTGGTAGAGCGTCGAGAGGGTCTCGGTGGTCATCACCTCCTCGACGGTGCCGATCCGGAATCGTCCGTCGACCAGATACACCAGCCGGTCCACATACGGCAGGATCGCGTTGAGGTCATGGGTGACGACGATGACGGCGGTCGCGGCATCCCGGCGGCGGCGGTCGATCAGCGCAGAGACCAGCTTGGCGTTCGCCGGGTCCAGGGCCAGCAGCGGCTCGTCGCACAGCAGCAGCATGGGGTCGCTGACCAGTGCCTGCGCGACGCGGATCCGCTGCAGCTCGCCGCCGGACATCACGCCCACGCGGACGTCCGCCAGATGTCCGGCGTTGACCTGTCGCAGGGCCTCGGCCACCAACGCCCGGCGGCGGGCGCGACCGGCGGGCCTGCGCGGCATGCCGCCCCAGCGGTGCCCGTCGACGCCCAGCCGAACCAGGTCGCGTCCCCGAAGCATCACGTCGTGGTCCATCGGCCGGTGTTGCGGCACGTAGCCGATGCGTCCGCTGCCGGAGTCCGTCGGCTGTCCGGCCACCAACGCGACGCCGGCGGACAGCGGCAACTGCCCCAGCAGCACCTTCAGCAACGACGTCTTGCCGCTGCCGTTGGGGCCGAGGACGGCGACGAATTCGCCGGGCGACACCGACAGGTCGAGATGGTCCCACAGCACCCGGTCACCGAACGCCAGCCGCGCACCGCGCAGCGAGACGGTGTCCGGTTGGCTGCCGACGGTGCGGACCGCGTCGAGGCTCACGGTTGCGCTGACCGACGCGACCGGAGCGCGGCCAACAGCTGGTTGACCGTGTTGCGTTGCCACGTCAGGTAATCCGTGCCGTCGGGCAGCGTCTCGCTCACTTCCGTCACCGGCACGCCCGCGCGCCGCGCGGCGTCCCGCACGCCGTTGATCGCGGGGGTGGACGTCTGCGGGTTGACCAGCACCGCGGACACCTGGTGGTGGTCGATCAGGTCGAGGACGAACGCCATGTCGGCGGGCGAGGGGTCCGTCTCGTTCTCGTTGGCCGCGGTGAAGGCGGCCGGGGTGCGGTTGACCAGACCGGACGCCGCCAGCAGGTAGTAGCCGACGGGTTCGGTCGCGATGACCGGGGTGCCGGGGAAGGCGGTGGCGATGGCGTGTTCGGAGATGGCGATCGCGTCGGCCCCGCGGCAGAACCCGGCGGCGTTGGCCCGGTAGTCGGCGGCGTGGGCGGGGTCGATGGCGGCGACCCGGTCCGCGACGGCGAAGGCGACCGATTTGGCGACGTCCAGGTCGTAGAAGACGTGCTCGTTGGCCGGCTGCTCCGCCGAGTCCTTGTGGAAGGAATAGGCGCCGATCGCCTTCACGCCGGGGTGGCCGGCCAGCACCTGGTCCACCCAGGGGTCGTAACCGCCGCCGTTGTACACCACCAGGGTGGCGTCGGTGATGGCCGCGGCGTCCGCGGGACTGGCTTGATAGGAGTGCGGGTCGGCGTCGGCCCTGGTGAGGATGGAGTCGACCGCGAGGTGGCTGCCGGTGACGGCGCCCGCCACGCTGCCCCAGACTCCGGTGGAGGCCACGACGGCGGCCGCCCGCGGGTGGGCCGGGGCGCCGCAGCCGGTCACGGCGGCCAGCAGGACCAGCACGGCGGGCAGCCAACGCGGCTCGCCGGTCACCGCGATTCGTCCCCGCGTCAGCGCCATGCGTACGTCCGATGTCCTCTCGCCGGCCGGTCGGCCGACCCATGATACTAATGAAAATCGTTTCCATTACAAAGTCGCGGGTGGAAGCCGCTTAGGCGCGCATGCGGATTCGCTGTAGCGTCACCGAGTGTGGGTCCCGCACCGCGCCGGCGTGCGACTCTGGCATCGTTGGCGGACGAACTGAAGGTTTCGCGCACCACGATCTCGAACGCCTTCAATAGGCCGGATCAACTGTCCGCCGACCTCCGCGAACGCGTGCTCGCTACCGCCAAGCGGCTGGGGTACGCGGGTCCCGACCCGGTGGCGCGCTCCCTGCGCACCCGCAAGGCCGGCGCGGTCGGCCTGGTGATGGCCGAGCCGCTGACCTATTTCTTCAGCGACCCGGCCGCGCGGGATTTCGTCGCCGGAGTCGCGCAGTCCTGCGAACAGCTTGGGCAGGGCCTGTTACTGGTGGCCGTCGGGCCGGGCCGCAGCATCCAGGACGGGACGGGCGCGGTGCTCGGCGCCGGTGTGGACGGCTTCGTCGTGTATTCGGTGTGCGACGACGACCCATACCTACAGGTCGTGCTGCAACGACGGTTGCCGGTCGTGGTCGTCGACCAGCCGAAGGGCCTCTCCGGTGTGTCCCGGGTGGGCATCGACGATCGGGCCGCGATGCGGGAGCTGGCCGATTACGTGCTCGGGCTGGGGCACCGCGAGATCGGGCTGCTGACGATGCGGCTGGGCCGGGACCGCCGGCAGGGACTGGTGGACGCCGAGCGCCTGCGGTCGCCGGCGTTCGACGTCCAACGCGAACGCATCATCGGCGTGTGGGAGGCGATGTCGGCCGCCGGAGTGGACCCCGATGCGCTGACCGTGGTGGAGAGCTACGAGCACCTCCCGGAGTCCGGCGGAACCGCCGCCAAGGTGGCCCTCGAGGCCAATCCCCGGATCACCGCGTTGATGTGCACGGCGGACATCTTGGCCCTGTCCGCCATGGATTACCTTCGCGCACATGGCATTTATGTGCCCGGTCAGATGACTGTCACCGGTTTCGACGGCGTGCCCGATGCGATCGGCCGGGGATTGACCACGGTGGCGCAGCCAAGCCTGCAAAAGGGCCGCCGGGCGGGGGAGTTGTTGCTGCGTCCGCCGCGGTCGGGCTTGCCGGTGGTCGAGGTGCTCGAGACCGAGCTGATCCGCGGCCGCACCGCCGGTCCGCCGGCTTAGTCCTGTCTTCGACTACGAGTCCTGGTCGCCGATCAGCAACCGCACCGCCAGGTCCAACCGCTTGCTGACGTCGGTGGCCGAGGCTCGCCGGGTGAGCCAGGCGAGCAGGTTGGACAGCCACACATCCGAGATCACCCGGGCGATGTGGTACTGGTCCTCGGTGGGTTCGCCGTCGGCCATCGCGCGGGCGAACATGGAGTCGATGAGCTTCTCGACCTGGTCGACCTCGCTGGCCGCCGACGCGTCGGCGAACACGTAGGCGCGCGTCATGGCCTCGGTCAGCAGGGGATTGCGCTGCATCGCGCGGTTGAGCTTGCTGACCATGAAGTTCAGCCGCTGAAACGGCGTGCCCCCGGCGACCGACGACCGGTCGGTCTTGGCGTCGATGCGGCTGAACTCACGGCCCAGCGCCGACACCAGCAGGTGCACTTTCGACGGGAAGTACCGATACAACGTGCCCACCGCCACGTCGGCGCGGTCCGCGACGGCGCGCATCTGGACCGCCTCGTAGCCGCCCTTGGACGCGATCGCCATGGTGGCGTCCAGGATGCGCTTGCGGCGTTCCCGCTGTGCTTCCGAGCCCAGTTCGGACTCCGCCAGTACAGCCACGTTCATCACCTCGCGCGGCTGCGAGTCTGAAGCGCGGCTCGCGTTGGCCCTCGAGTTGGCACTGGCTGGCATATGGCGGGTTGCTCCTGTTCCTGGCGGTTCGCTTGCAAACGATACGCATGCTGAGTGTGAATTTCCCACCTCCGTACCGCCGGGACAACCGTGTGTGCTGCTGTGATGGCGTTCGACTTGACGGTCGATCGCTGGCACTATTAGAACACGTTCTAGTCAGTGACGAGGCCGGTTGCGCAGCGACCCGAGCCGAGCAGGAGAATCGAGAGCTAGGGGTCGTAGGCCCCGAGTCACGTCGAGTCGAAGGACGCGGAGGTCCCGAGGGTGGTAGCGACCGTCACAGACGAGCAGTTCGCCGCGCGTGCCCTGGTGCGCGACTGGGCCCGCAATTCGGCGTCGGGGCCGGGCGGGACGACGGCAATCCGCGCGGTCGAGCAGGGGGACGCCGACGCGTGGCGCCCGGTCTTCGCCCGCCTCGCCGAGCTGGGCATCTTCGGCGTCGCGATCGCGGAGGAGCACGGGGGCGCCGGGGGCAGCGTGGAGGACCTGTGCGCCATGGTCGAGGAGGCGGCCAAGGCGCTGGTTCCCGGCCCGGTCGCGACCACCGCGCTGGCGACGCTCGTCGTCACCGATCCGGAACTGTTGGCGGCGCTGGCGGCCGGCGAACGCTTCGCCGGGTTGGCGCTGGAAGGCGACGCCCGGTTCGACGGTGAGCGGGCCTCCGGCACGCTGCCGCTCGCACTGGGCGCAGCCGACGGCGGTGTGGTGCTGGTGCCGGCGGACGGGAAGTGGCTGCTGGTCGACACCCAAGGCGACGGCGTGCAGTTGGAGCCGCTGGAGGCCACCGACTTCTCCCGCCCCTTGGCCAGGGTGGTGCTGACGTCGGCGCCGGCCACGGCCGTCTCCGATTCGCGGCGCGTCGACGAAGTGGCGGCCACCGTGCTGGCGGCCGAGGCGGCCGGCCTGACCCGCTGGGCACTGGACACCGCCGTCGACTACGCCAAGGTCCGCGAGCAGTTCGGCAAGCCGATCGGCAGCTTCCAGGCCGTCAAGCATTTGTGCGCCGAGATGCTGTGCCGCGCCGAGCAAACCGAGGTGGCCGCCGCCGACGCCGCCCGAGCCGCGGCCGAGCCCGATTCAGACCAGTTCTCCATCGCGGCCGCGTTGGCCGCGAGCATCGGCATCACGGCCGCCAAGGCCAACCTCAAGGACTGCATCCAGGTGCTCGGCGGCATCGGCTGCACCTGGGAGCACGACGCCCATCTGTACCTGCGGCGGGCGCACGCCATCGGCCGGTTCCTCGGCGGCGCCGAGCGCTGGTTGCGCCGGGTCACCGAACTGACCCAGGGCGGTGTGCGGCGCCGCCTCGGCATCGACCTCACCGACGTCGAGGGCCAGCGCGCGGAGATCGCCGCGACCGTAGCCGAAATCGCCGCGCTGCCGCGAGAGAAGCGGCAGGCGGCGCTCGCCGAGGCCGGACTGCAGGCGCCGCACTGGCCGGCGCCGCACGGGCGTGGCGCTGCACCGGCCGAACAGTTACTGATCGATCAGGAGCTGGCGGCCGCGGGCGTGGCCCGCCCGGATCTGGTCATCGGTTGGTGGGCGGCGCCGACCATCCTCGAGCACGGCACGCCAGAGCAGATCGAACGCTTCGTGCCAGGCACCCTGCGTGGTGAATTCCTTTGGTGCCAGCTGTTTTCCGAGCCGGGAGCAGGATCCGACCTGGCGTCGCTGCGCACCAAGGCGGTTCGTGGTGAGGGCGGCTGGCTGCTCACCGGGCAGAAGGTGTGGACCTCGGCGGCCCATAAGGCCCGCTGGGGCGTGTGCCTGGCGCGCACCGACCCCGACGCCCCCAAGCACAAGGGGATCACCTACTTCCTGGTGGACATGCGCTCGCCGGGCATTGAGATCCGCCCGCTGCGCGAGATCACCGGTGACTCACTGTTCAACGAGGTCTTCCTGGACAACGTGTTCGTGCCCGACGAGCTGGTGGTCGGCGCGGTGAACGACGGCTGGCGGCTGGCCCGGACCACGCTGGCCAACGAGCGGGTCGCGATGGCCACCGGCACCGCGCTGGGCAACCCGATGGAGGAGCTGCTCAAGGTCCTGGGCGAGCTCGACCTCGATGCAGCGCAGCAGGACCGGCTCGGGCGGTTGATCGTCATCGCCCAGACCGGCGCGCTGCTGGACCAGCGGATCGCCCAGCTCGCGGTTGGCGGGCAGGACCCGGGGGCCCAGTCGAGCGTCCGCAAGCTGATCGGCGTGCGCTACCGGCAGGCGCTGGCCGAGTACATGATGGACGTCTCCGAGGGCGGCGGGCTGGTCCGCAACCACGCGGTGTACGACTTCCTGAACACCCGCTGCCTCACCATCGCCGGCGGCACCGAGCAGATCCTGCTCACCGTGGCCGCCGAGCGGCTCCTCGGCCTGCCGCGCTGACTCACTTTCGTCGAGCCTGTAATTTTGCAGTCCCTTACCCGCACTTTGTCTGCAGATTTACAGGCTCGCACAGCTGTCGGTGCCCTAGGTCACCATTCACCCCATGGCTGGGATATTGATCGGTGCTGAAGCCGTCGCGCGGGGAGTCGTGACGCGGCACGAATTGCGCCGCTCGTATAGGACCGTCTTCCCCGGGGTGTATGCCCCTCGGAATCAACAGCTTTCGCTGCGGCACCGAACGGAAGGTGCCTGGTTGTGGTCCCGGCGCAGGGCGACGATAGCGGGCGTCGCGGCTTCGGCCTTGCACGGCGCCCGTTGGGTTGACGACGACGTCCCCATCGAGTTGGTCTGGTCAAATACGCGGCCGCCGCGCGGGGTGGTCGCACGCGCGCAGCTACTGGCCGACGACGAGACCACGTGTATCGCAGGGTTACCGGTGACCACGTCCACGCGAACGGCGTACGACCTGAGCCGGTATCTGCCGCGCGGGCAGGCGGTCGCCCGCCTCGACGCATTGATGCGGGCGAAACCGTACTCCAGCAACGATGTGCTGCTGCTCGCCGAGCGATATCCCGCTGCCCGTGGGTTGCGCCGGCTGCGCTCGGTCCTGCCCCTTGTCGACCGCGGTGCCGCCTCGCCGAAGGAGACCTGGCTGAGGCTCCTACTCAACGATGCCGGCTTGCCCGCCGTGATCACCCAAATACCGGTGGTGGACGGGTACCGTCCTCTGGCCGTGCTCGACATGGGCTGGCCCGAGTTCGGCGTGGCCGTCGAGTATGACGGCGACCACCACCGCAGCGATCGTCGTAAATACGTGAAGGATCAGTGGCGGCTACGAAAGCTTGCGGACATGGGCTGGGTCGTCATCCGGGTGATCGCCGAGGACACGCCACCGGACATCATCGCGCGCGTCAGGCGGGCGCTCATCGCTCGAGGCTGGCGGCTCGAAGGAGTGGCCCAAGCCCCGTTAGCGGGATGACCGCAGGTGGCCGATCATCGAGCCTGTAATTGCGGAGCCGCTTACTCGCACTTTGTCTGCAGATTTACAGGCTCGGCGTTCTGAGCGCCTCAGGAGAACGTCGTCTGCGCACAGGTGCTGGGCGAGGTGATGTTGACCCCGGGATAGACCACCTGGATGTGGGTGCAGACGATGACGTTGTTGTCCGTCTTGGGCTGACCGGTCTGCCAATCGGTGGAGTCGATGCGCCCGTTCGTCTGGTACTTCTCCGGCGGACCCTCGCCGAAGTAGACCGTGGTGATCTCGTCGGATCCCATCGACTTCATCACCCGCTCGTGCTCACCGTTGGCGTGCGCGTCCAGGTAGGCCAGGCGGTTGGACGACCGGATCTCGGTGGTCTGCCGGGCCCAGAGGCCGTTCGGGAAGCCGGTCACCCCGTCGGGCGTCAGCATGTCCGCCCCGGCGGTGAAATCGCAGTGGCCGTCGGCCTTGAAGCAGTTCAGGATGGTGCGCGTC
This sequence comes from Mycobacterium hainanense, assembly GCF_041890355.1. NCBI lineage: Bacteria > Bacillati > Actinomycetota > Actinomycetes > Mycobacteriales > Mycobacteriaceae > Mycobacterium > Mycobacterium hainanense. The sequence continues at coordinate 643,719 of NZ_CP169059.1, forward strand.
TCGAGCTGGTTGGGCCCGTCGAGGGGGAACAACGTGGTGGCGGTGTTGCTGGCCGCGACCGCGGCCGGGTTCGGCAGGAACGTCAACGCCGATCCGATGACCGCAAACCCGGTGATCAGTCGCTTCATGCTGCTCCCCTTTCGGTTCGCCAACCCTGAAGGTGAACCTAACCCCGCGACTATTCGTCGTAGGTGACCTCTACCGAATCAGATTCCGGGTGAGATTGACAGGCCAGGATCAGCCCGTCGTCGAGGTCTTGCTGCTCGAGGACGTCGTTGACCTCCATGCTGACCTTGCCGCCCTTCAGCGTGCAGGCGCATGCGCCGCAGTGGCCCTCGCGGCAGGAGAACGGCGCGTCGAGGCCCTTCGCCAGCAGGACGTCCAGCAACTTGGCGTTGCGCGGCCACGACACGGTGTGGGTCTCACCGTCCAGCTGCACCACCGCGGTGGCCGGAGGCGAGTCGCCCGGGGCGGTGTCGTCGATCTTCACCGCCGCGAACGGGTCGGAGTCCAGCGACTTGAACACCTCGATATGCACCTGCGCCGCAGGCACTTTCAGCGATTCAAGCGCGTTGCGGGCCGCGTCCATGAAGGGTCCGGGCCCGCAGATGTACACCGGCCGGCCGGTATAGGGGGCGGCGAGGCGCGCCAGGGCGGCCACGCTCGGCATCCCCTGCAGCGATTCCAGCCAGTGCACCACGGTGAGCCGGTCGGGGTACTTGGCGGACAGTTCGCGCAGCGCGTCGGCGAAGATCACCGACTTGTCGTCACGGTTGGCGTAGAGCAGGGTCACCTGGCCGCCGCCCTCGGCGAGGGCCGACTTGGCGATCGACATGATCGGGGTGATACCGCTACCCGCGGCCATCAGCAGGAAGTCGTCGTCGAGCGTCTTGGGCACGAAGTTGCCCGACGGGGCCAGCACGTGGATGCGCATGCCCGCCCGCGCGTGCTCGCACAGCCAGTTGGACGCGTAGCCGTCGCTGGTCCGCTTGATCGTGACGGTCAGCGCGTCGTCGGTGAACGGCGAGCTGCACAGCGAGTAGCAGCGGGCCACCGACCCGGTGCGCTCGCTGGGAACCCGCAGCGTCAAGAACTGCCCGGGCGCGTAGCGCAGCCGTTCGGGCGGGATCTCGGGGTCGCCCGGCTCGTCGGGTACCGCGAACACCAGCGACCGCGCGTCATCCGTCTCGGCGACGACCTCGGCGATCTGCAGTTCAAGGACATGGTCACCGAGCGGCTCGTCGAGGTTGGCCTCGGCCAAGACCCCATCCTTCCTCTCGTTGCAACTAGAACATGTTATAGAAAAGCGGATTCGTATCGCTACCAGCCGCAGGAATACCCTGCTCGACACAAATCGGAACGTGTTCTAGTCTCTGGTGTAAGCCCGCTGAGTAAGTCTGGCCCAGGAGGCAAACTTAAGTGACGTCCATTCAACAACGCGACGCGCAGTCGGTGTTGGCCGGCATCGACGATCTGCTGCCGCGGATTCGGGAGCGTGCGCAGGCGACGGAGGATTTGCGGCGGCTGCCCGACGAGACCGTTCAGGAACTGCAGGACATCGGCTTCTTCACCCTGCTGCAGCCCGAGCAATGGGGCGGCCTGCAGTGCGATCCGGGCCTGTTCTACGAGGCGGTGCGGCGGCTGGCCAGCGCGTGCGGGTCCACCGGCTGGGTGAGCTCGATCATCGGCGTGCACAACTGGCATCTGGCGCTGTTCGACCAGCAGGCCCAGGAGGAAGTGTGGGGCGACGACCCGAACGTGCGGGTCTCGTCGTCCTACGCGCCGATGGGCGCAGGCGTGGTGACCGACGGCGGTTATCTGGTCAACGGTTCCTGGAACTGGTCATCGGGATGTGACCACGCCACGTGGGCCTTCCTCGGCGGTCCGGTGATCAAGGACGGCCGCCCGGTCGACTTCGGCAGCTTCTTGATCCCGCGCAGTGAGTACCGCATCGACGACGTGTGGCATGTCGTGGGCCTGCGCGGCACCGGCAGTAACACGGTGGTGGTCAAGGACGTCTTCGTGCCCCGGCACCGGTTCCTGTCCTACAAGGCGATGAACGACGGCACCGCCGGCGGGTACCAGACCAACACCGCGCCGGTCTACAAAATGCCTTGGGGCACAATGCATCCCACCACCATCTCCGCGCCGATCGTCGGCATGGCCTACGGCGCGTACGACGCGCACGTGGAGCACCAGGGCAAGCGGGTGCGCGCGGCGTTCGCCGGGGAGAAGGCCAAGGACGACCCGTTCGCCAAGGTGCGCATCGCCGAGGCGGCCAGCGACATCGACGCGGCGTGGCGCCAGCTGAGCGGCAACGTCGCCGACGAATACGCGTTGCTGTCGGCCGGCAAGGAGATCCCGTTCGAGCTGCGTGCCCGCGCCCGCCGCGACCAGGTGCGCGCCACCGGGCGGGCGATCGCTTCCATCGACCGGCTGTTCGAGGCGTCGGGCGCGACCGCGCTGGCCAACGACCAACCGGTGCAACGGTTCTGGCGGGACGCGCACGCGGGCCGGGTGCACGCGGCCAATGACCCCGAGCGGGCTTACCAGATCTTCGGAAACAACGAGTTCGGGTTGCCGCCGGGCGACACGATGGTCTGATGACCACTGCCACGGGGGAGCTGACGTTCGAGTCGACCTCGCGCTTCGCCGAAGTCGACGTCGACGGACCGCTGAAGCTGCATTATCACGAGGCCGGGGTCGGCAACGACCGGACCGTCGTCCTGCTGCACGGCGGGGGACCCGGCGCGGCTAGCTGGACGAACTTCGCGCGCAATATTCCGGTGCTGGCGCAGCGATTCCACGTGCTGGCCGTCGATCAGCCCGGCTACGGGCTCTCCGACAAGCGCGCCGAACACGGGCAGTTCAACCACTACGCCGCGCGGGCGCTCAAGGGGCTCTTCGACCAACTCGGGCTGGGACGCGTTCCGCTGGTGGGCAATTCGCTCGGCGGGGGCACCGCGGTCCGGTTCGCTCTCGACTACCCGGACCGGGCCGGCCGGCTGGTCTTGATGGGGCCCGGCGGGCTGAGCATCAACCTGTTCGCCCCCGACCCGACCGAGGGCGTCAAGCGGCTGGGCAAGTTCTCCGTCGAACCCACCCGGGAAAACCTCGAGGCGTTCCTGCGGGTCATGGTCTACGACCAAAAGCTGATCACCCCCGAGCTGATCGACGAGCGGTTCGCGCTGGCCAGCACGCCGGAGTCCCTGACCGCGACCCGGGCGATGGGAATGTCCTTCGCGGGGGCCGATTTCGAGCTCGGCATGATGTGGCGCGAGGTGCACCGGCTGCGCCAGCCCGTGCTGTTGATCTGGGGCCGCGAGGACCGGGTCAACCCGCTGGACGGCGCGTTGGTCGCGCTGAAGACCATTCCGCGTGCGCAGCTCCACGTTTTCGGGCAATGTGGGCACTGGGCGCAGGTGGAGAAGTTCGACGAGTTCAACAAGTTGACCGTTGATTTCCTGGGAGGCGCGTGATGAGCATCCGTTCGCTGGGCTATCTGCGCATCGAGGCCACCGACATGGCGGCCTGGCGCGACTACGGGCTGAAGGTGCTCGGCATGGTCGAGGGCAAAGGCGACACCGAGGGCGCGCTCTACCTGCGCATGGATGACTTCCCGGCCCGGCTGGTGATCGTGCCGGGCGAGCGGGACCACCTCATGGAGGCGGGCTGGGAATGCGCCAACGCCGAAGGGCTGCAAGAAATTAGGAAGCGGCTCGACGTCGAGGGCGTGCCCTACAAGGAGGCCACCGCCGCCGAGCTGGCGGACCGGCGGGTCGCCGAGATGATCCGGTTCGCCGACCCGTCCGGCAACTGCCTCGAGGTGTTCCACGGCGTCGCGCTGGAGCACCGGCGCGTGGTCAGCCCCTACGGGCACAAGTTCGTCACCGGCGAACAGGGCCTGGGACACGTGGTGCTGTCCACCCGCGACGACGACGAGGCGCTGCACTTCTACCGTAACGTGCTCGGCTTCAAGCTACGTGACTCGATGCGGATGCCGCCGCAGTTGGTGGGCCGGCCCGCGGATGGCGCGCCCGCGTGGCTGCGGTTCTTCGGCTGCAACCCGCGCCACCACAGCCTGGCGTTCCTGCCGCTGCCGACGCCCAGTGGCATCGTGCACCTGATGATGGAGGTCGAGAACGCCGACGACGTGGGTCTGTGCCTGGACCGGGCGCTGCGCCGCAAGGTGCCCATGTCGGCCACCCTGGGTCGCCACGTCAACGACCTGATGCTGTCCTTCTACATGAAGACACCCGGCGGGTTCGACGTCGAATTCGGTTGTGAGGGAAGGCAAGTGGAGGACGACGACTGGGTCGCCCGGGAAAGCACCGCCGTGAGTTTGTGGGGCCACGACTTCACGGTCGGCGCCGGCGGGTAATCATGTCGGCGCCGATCGATCCGCGGGCCTTCCGGCAGGTGCTGGGCCAGTTTTGCACCGGCATCACGATCATCACCACGGTGCACGACGAGGTCCCGATCGGCTTCGCCTGCCAGTCGTTCGCTGCCCTGTCGCTGGACCCGCCGCTGGTGCTGTTCTGCCCCACCAAGGTGTCGCGATCCTGGCAGGCCATCGAGGCCAGCGGCCGGTTCTGCGTCAACGTGCTGACCGAGAAACAGAAGCACGTTTCCGCGCGCTTCGGTTCGAAGGAACCGGACAAGTTCGCCGGAATTGACTGGCACGCTTCGGAACTCGGCTCGCCGATCATCGACGGGTCGCTGGCCTACATCGACTGCACGGTGGCATCCGTGCACGACGGGGGCGACCATTTCGTGGTGTTCGGCGCGGTGCGGTCGCTATCGGAGGCACCCAAGATCAAGCCGCGCCCGCTGCTGTTCTATCGCGGGGAGTACACCGGGATTGAACCGGACAAGACGACGCCGGCGCAGTGGCGCGACGACCTGGAGGCGTTTCTCACCGCCACCACTCAGGACACCTGGCTCTAGGGCGTCCCGCGGTACGTCTCGTGCCGTGTGGCTTGGGCGTCGGTCGCCGGTTCGTGCGCCTCCGAGGACCACGCCGTGTTGGGGTCGTCCTGCTCACCCGCCGGCTTCGCCTCGGCGTCGGGGTGCAGTTCGTCGGCGCGCTTCAACTGCTCCTGCAGTTGTTCGCGCGACGCGGCGACCTCGCTGTGGTGGTTGGCCGCCCGCTCCTGCAGCCGAGCGGCCTCCGCCGCTTTGGCCTCCGCCTCGGCCTGGGCGGCGCGGGCCTTGGCGGCCGTCTCTTGTGCGAGGGCTTCGCGGCGTTCGACCTTCGCGGTCTCCAGCCTGGCCTGTTCGCGAATCTCCTCGGCCTGCCGCTGCCGCCGCCGGCTTCTTGACCTGCTGACCGCGAAGAGCAGCGCGGCGATCACCAGGGCTGCCGCAATCACGGCGATCACGATCCAGATGGTGTTGTTGTTCATATCGGGCTCCGGTCATTTTCAGGGATGCTGCTGCAGCCGGGTCTGAATCGGATCCCCATATTCGACAGAGATAAAACAACTACGTCGAGCGGGCTTACCTGAAGTCCAGCGCCTCGACCGTCGCGATCGGCCCCTCGTGGGTCGGCCGGTTCGCGCCGCCGATGCAGTAGACGGTGTTGCCGACCGTCGCCACCACCTCGGCATGCCGCGCGGTGGGCATCGGGGCCAAGGTGCTCCACTTGGCGTCGGCGATGTCGTACATCTCGACCACGTTCAAGACCCTCGTCGGTTCCTCGCCGCCGGCCACCACGATGCGGCCGTCGATGTAGGTCGCGCCGTAGCTTCCGCGCGGGGTCGGCATGCCCACCAACTTGGTCCAGGTGCCCGACTGGGGATCGAACCGCTCGTTCGCCGCGGAGTTCTTGTCCGAGGACAGGAACCGGCCGCCGATCGCGTACACGTAGGTGCCGTCCGACGCCGCCGCCAGGTGCTCGCGGGGCGTCGGCATGTCGGCGGCGTCCGTCCACGAACTGCCGTCGAAGACCTCGGTCTGCGGGACGAGCTGTTTGGCGTTCTGCCCGCCCACCGCGACGAGTTTGTCGCCCACCACGGCGGCGGCCGGGGCGGCACGGGGATGGGTGAGATGCGGTAGCTCAACCCAGTTACCGCCGCGCAGCGCGAACACCTTGTCGGACGCGTCGGCGAGCTGATCGCTGGCCCCGCCGAGCACCACCACCTCGCCGCGGTAGGTCGCCGCGGCCGCGTGGTGCAGCGGGATGGGCAATGAGGGCCCGGTCTGCCATGCGCCGGTGTGCGGGTCGTAGCTCTCGACGGTCTGCAACGCGGTGCCGTTCCGCAGGCCCCCGAGAATCCAGATCTTGTCGTCCAGCACGGCCCAGGCCATCATCAGGCGCGGGGTCGGCGCGTCCGGCAGCGAGCGCCACTGCGACGCCGGCTGGATCCGGCGGGCGGGCAGCTTCAGCGCTTCCGCCGACGAGGTGAGCTGGCCGTCGCCGACGGCGGTCGACCCGCCGACGGCGTATACGGACTTCTCCACCGCGTCGACGGCCATGCCGTGCCGCGCGGTGGTCATGTCGGGCAATCCGGACCACACCTTGGTCATCAGGTCGAACGCCGAAACGCTCTTGAGCACCTGGCCCGCGGATACGCCGCCCGCGGCGACCAGGCGCCCGTCGACGATCGCCACGCCGAGGTCGCTGCGCGGCTGGCTCAGCGGGGGCAGCGGCGACCAGCTCTTCGCGGCCGGGTCGTAGGCCTCGACCGTCGGCAGGTCGGCGGTGCCGTTGGTGCCGCCGGCCGCGTACACCAGCTTCCCGTCCGAGGCGGCCGCCAGCATCTGCCGCGGGGTCGGGATCGGCACACCGAGGGTCCAGGTGTTGCCGTCGAACACCTCGGTGGTGTTCAGCAGCGCGCCGGACGCGTCGACGCCGCCCGTGACGATCAGCCGGTCACCGACCACGGCCGCCGCCGCGGCCGCGCGGGGCTGCAGCAGGTGCGGAAGCTCCACCCAGCGGCTGTTGATGACCCGCCAAACCTGGTCGGACGCAACGTTTTTGCCGCCTTCGGATTTCCACCCGCCGAGCACGACGGGGTTGCCCTGCCACGTCACCGCCATGGCGTGCGAGACCGGCACGGGGAGATCGTCGCCGCCCTTCCAGCTGTCGATGACGGGGTCGTAGCCCTCTTGCAGTCCGGTGAGGGCGCCGTCGCTGCGGATCCCGCCGAAGATCCAGATCGTGCCGTCGGCCTGCGTGGTGGCCGCGGCGTCCCGCGAAATCCGGGCGTTGGTGATCGGCTTCCACTGCATGGGCGGCTGCGCGGTCGGCTGGCCGGAGGCGCCGTTGGAACCGGCCTTGTTGTCGGGGGAAAGCGCGAACCAGACACCGCCGACGACCAACAGCAGGACCGCCGCCAGCGCGCCGGCCGTCAGCGCGATGCGGTTCCGCTTCTTACCCGGCTCCGCGAACCACCCGGCCGCCCGGGCCCGGGGGCCCCGCGGCGGCCCCTGGGCGCCGCCGTCCGGACCCGACGGCGCGGCTGCTTGCGGTGGCCGGGCCCTGGGCTGCCTCGACGACGATTGTGCGGCGCGCAGCAGGCTGGCCGCCTCCGGCAACTCGGCGGGGCCCGACTGCGGAAACGCCGCGGTTTCCAGCGCGTGTTCGCTCGCGATGGGGGCGCTGATCGCGGAGGTTGGGTCGTCGTGCCCGGCCGGTCCCCGCGTCGGTGCCGGCATGCTCGCGGTGTGCAGGCCGGACGGCCGCGCCACCTCGCTGTGCCCCCCGGGTGGCGCCGCGAACGGGGCGTCGGCCGCGACGGCCGACGGGCGCCCGGTGATGGCCATCGCGTCGGGTTTCAGACCGTTGGTGCGCTGGGCGGCCTGCAGTTCGCGGCCGAACTCCTCGGCCGAAGCGGGCCGCTCGGCCGGGTCGATCGACATCGCCCTCTCGATCGCCGTGCACACCGCATTTGGGATGCCGTCGGGACGCATGTCCGGAATCCCGGTGGTGCTGATCCGCAGATACTGCGCGATCAGGTCCTCGCCCTTCTTGCGCTCGTGGGCGGCGTTGCCGGCGATGAGCGCGTAGAGCGTGGCACCCAACGAGTACATGTCGGAGGCCACCGTGGCGGGGTTGCCCGTCATCACCTCGGGCGCGGTGAAGTCGATGGTGCCCGAGAAGAACCCGGTCGCCGTCTCGTATCCGCCTTCGATGTGGGCGATCCCGAAATCACTGAGCTGCGGCTCGCCGTAGTCGTTCACGAGGATGTTGGCGGGCTTGATGTCGCGGTGCAGCGTGCCGGTTCGATGCGCGGTTTCCAGTGCGCCGCAGAGCTTTACGCCGATACGCAACGCCTCGGGCCAGGCCACCGGGCCCTCCCGCCGCAGCCGGACCGCCAGCGAATCCGCTGAGTGGTAAGGCATCACGATGTACGGCTTGCCGCTCGGCGTGACGCCAACCCGCAGAATGTTGACGATGTTCGGATGCCCGGAAAGTCCGCCCATCGCATACCCCTCGCGAAGGAACCGTTCGCGGCTGTCGTCGTCGATGTGCGACGGCAACACCTTCACCGCAACACTGCGCCCCAGAGCCGTCTCGTAGCAACAGTAAATGACCCCGGCCCCGCCCCGGGCCACTTGCCGGGCGTCCTCGAATCCCGCGGCCGCCAGCTCCGCGGCGATGCCGCTCGGGACCGGTGCGACATGGTCGGGCCGGGGCTCTTCAGGCATTTGCTGGCGCTCAACCCTCCGCGAAATATGTTCTTGGCGAGCTCAACATTAGCGCTCAGCAACCTCACGGATGTGCTTTTCTGGCAACCTTGTGTTCGCCGCCGTGATCCGTGGCGATGGCCGTGGCTCAGGCCTCGATGGCCGGGGGGCCGTCATACGGTCGTTGCAGCGCGGAGAATTCGGGAATGGCGGCCATGGTGAGCACGGCGTCCAGCAGCCGAACGCCGTCCGGTGTCTTGAGCGTTCGGGTCAGGACCGGTCCGGAGAACGCACGGCCGTCGACCGCGATGATCGGGCTGCCGGCCTCGTCGCCCAGTGCGTCCTGGCTGGCTTGGTGCGCCTGCTTGACCGCCTCGTCCAAGCGGGGATCGTCCTGCGCTTCGGCGAGGCCTTCCGCCAGGCCGTTCTCGGCCAGGGCTGCGCGGATCGCGGGTGTGGTCAGGTCCTGCCCGTCGACGTGGATACGGCGGCCGATCGAGGCGTAGAGGCCCGCGAATGCCGCCGGTCCCCGCTCGTCGACGGCGGCGGCGAACAGGCGTCCCAGCCGCGTCGACCGCTCCATCATGTGTTGCTCTTTCCCATCGGTGTCCTTCCCCGCGTTGAGGACCGCCAGGCTCATCTGCCGCAGGGTGACCGGTGTGCCCGTCACCCGCCCGGCGTCCAGCAGCCAGCGCGCGGTCACCCAGGAGAACGGACAGACGGGGTCGAGATACAGGTCGACGTCGGCCATGGGTTTCTCCTTCGGTCCAAGGCTTGGGCTACCGGGCGGCATACCCGTTGCCGGCCGTCGCACGCCTGCCGATCACGTGGCAGCAGAATGGCCTCATGACGCTGAAGCTGGGCGACTACTTCGAACGGATCGGTTACGGCGGCGCCACGGCCCCCGGCCTCGAGGTCCTGCAGGCGTTGGTGAGCGCGCACACCAAGGCGATTCCCTTCGAGAACCTCGATCCGCTGATGGGCGTGCCGGTCGACGACCTGGGCCCGGAGGCCCTCGCCCGCAAGCTCGTTCGGCGGGGCCGCGGCGGCTTCTGCTACGAGCACAACGGGCTGATGGGCTACGCGCTCACCGAACTCGGCTTCCGGGTGCGGCGCCTGGCCGGCCGGGTCGTGTGGATGCGTCCGCCCGACGCGCCGTCACCGCCGCCGCAGACACACACGGCGTTGGCGGTGACGTTCCCCGGCTCCCACGGTTCCTACCTGGTCGACGTCGGCTTCGGCGGGCAGACACCCACCTCGCCGCTGCGGATCGAGACCGGCACCGTGCAGCAGACGACGCACGAGCCCTACCGGCTAGAGGACCGCGGCGACGGCCTGGTCCTGCAGGCCCAGATTCGCGGCGAGTGGCAGCCGCTCTACGAGTTCAGCACCCGGACCGCGCCGGACATCGACCTGGCGGTGGGCAGCTGGTACGTCTCGACGCACCCGTCGTCGCATTTCGTCACGGGGCTGACCGCCGCGCGCGTCACCGACGACGCCCGGTTGAACCTGGCCGGCCGGAACCTGGCCATTCACCGCGCCGACGGCAGCGAGAAGATCCGCCTCGACGGCGCCGCGGCGGTCGTGGACACCCTCAGGGACCGGTTCGGCATCAACGTGTCCGACGTCGGCGAGCGCGGCGCGCTCGAGGCTCGCCTCGACAAAATCCTGGACGCCTAGATCCAGGACCCGATCCGCCGCACGGCCTCTTCGATGTCACCCGTAGGCCCGGCGAACGACAGCCGGACGAACGAATTGCCGTGCGTGGTGTCGAAATCGATACCCGGCGCGATGGCAACGCCGGTGTCGCTCAACAGTTTCGCGCAGAACTCTGTCGAGTCCTTGGTGAGTTCGCAGACGTCGGCATACACGTAGAACGCTCCGTCGGTGGGCGCGAGCCGGTCGATGCCGATTCGGCGCAGCCCGTCGAGCAGCAGCGCCCGGTTGGTCGCGTAGTGGTGCAGGTTGCCGTCGGCCTCGGCCCTCGCCTCCGGCGTGAACGCCGCCACCGCGGCGAGCTGCGAGAGCACCGGCGGGCAGATGGTGAAGTTGCCGGTCAGGCGATCCACGGCGCGCAGCAGTGCGGGCGGCACCAGCATCCAGCCCAGCCGCCAGCCCGTCATCGCGTAGTACTTGGAAAAGCTGTTGACCACCACGGCGTCTCGCGATGTCTGCCAGGCGCAGCTGGTCTGCGGTGCCCCCTCGTAGACCAGGCCGTGGTAAACCTCGTCGCTGATCAGCCGCACCCCCGACGCCTCGCACCACGAGGCGATCGCGGCCAGCTCCGCCGGCGCTATCACGGTCCCGGTGGGATTGGCCGGGCTGGCGACGATCACGCCGTGGGGCGGCGGATCGAGTTCTTCGAGCATCCGCACGGTCGGCTGGAAGCGGGTCTGCGGGCCGCACGGGATCTCGACGACCTCACACCCCAAGGCCGACAGGATGTTTCGGTAGCACGGGTAACCGGGACTGGCCAGCGCCACCCGGTCGCCCGCGTCGAAGCACGCCAGGAACGCGAGCAGGAATCCGCCGGACGAGCCAGTGGTCAGCACCACGTCGTCGGGCTCGACCCGAAGCCCGTGCTGCCGTTGGTAATCGGCGGCGATCGCCGCGCGCAGCTCCGGAATGCCCAGCGTCACGGTGTAACCCAGCTCGTTGGAATGCAGGGCGGCGGCCGCCGCGGCGCGCACCGGCTCGGGTGCCCCGACGCTCGGCTGACCGGCCGACAGGTTCACCAGATCACCGTGGCTGCGCTGGCGCTCGGCGGCCGCCAGCCACACGTCCATCACATAGAACGGGGGGATGGCGGCGCGCCGCGCGACATGGTCGTTCACGACGGTTCGAGCACCTCGGATTCCAGTCGGGCGAGGACCTCCTGCGTTGTGCCGAGCAGGTGGGCGCTGCCGTGCGCGCGCTTGAAATACAGGTGCATGTCGTGCTCCCAGGTGATCGCGATTCCGCCGTGCAGTTGGATGCCTTCGGCGGCCGCGCTGCACAGCGCCTCGGTGGCGGCCAGCCGCGCGGTGCCCGCATTCGTCGGGATGGGGTCGGCGCAGGCCTCCGCCACCACCGCCTTTGCCGCGGCGATCATGACGTACAGATCAGCCATCCGGTGTTTGAGCGCCTGGAAGCTGCCGATTGGTCGGCCGAATTGCACTCTGTTCTTGGCGTATTCGACGGTCAACTCGAGGCAGCGTTCGGCGGCGCCGATCTGCTCGGCCGCGAGCAGGATGGCCGCGGTGTCGGCGAGGCCGGGGTCGGCGCCGATCGTCGCGGTGTCCCCGGGCGTGACCCGCGCGAGCCGACGGGTCGGGTCCATGGTGACGGCCGGCTCCGCGGTGAAGCGGGTCCACCGGGTCAGCCGACCGTCGGTGGCGGCGACGACGACGTCGGCGGTGTCGCCGTTGACCACGTAGTCGGGGTCGAAAACCAGCGCGCCGATCGAGGTGCCCTCGGCGAGGCCGCCCAGCGTCTCGGCATCGGGCTCGGGCGCACTCAGCAGCGCCAGCTCCGCCAGCGTGGTGCCCAGCAGCGGGGACGGCACCAACGCCCGGCCCAACTCCTGCAAAACCGTTGCGGCGTCGGCCAACTCGCCGCCCGCGCCGCCCAGCTCCTCGGGGATGACCAGAGCGGCGGCCCCCACCTGCTCACACAGCAGCTGCCACAGCGACTCGTCGTAGCCGCGCTCGGAGTCCATCGCGGCGCGCACCGCCGCCGGGTTGGCGTGCTTGGCCACCAGGGCCGCGACGGTCTCCCGCAGCATCTCCCGTTCTTCACTCATGAGCGCCGCTCCTGTTCATCACTGCGCGGCTCACAGCGCCTCCAGCACTCGCCGCCGATGCGCCTCGGGAGTACCCCAGGCCGAACGCAATGCTTGCACGCGCAGTAGCCAAAGCGACAAGTCATTTTCCTGGGTGAAGCCGATCGCGCCATGGGTCTGCAGCGCCGACCGCGCCGCCAGCAGGCCCGCCTCCGACGCCGCCGCCTTGGCCGCGCTGACGTCGCGGGGCTCCAGCGACAGCGCCGCGCCGTAGAGCAGCGGCCGGGCGAGTTCGATCGCGATGTGCACGTCGGCGAGCTTGTGCTTGATCGCCTGATAGGAACCGATCACCCGGCCGAACTGCGCGCGCTGCTTGGCGTAGTCGACGGTGTCGCGCAAAAGCGCCTCGGCGGCGCCGACCAACTGTGCGGCGGTGGCCAGCGCCCCGAACTCGAAGGCGCGCCGGAGGTCTGACTGCCATGGTTGGCCGGTGGCGGTCACGTCGTAGAGGGGTCGGCTCGGATCGACCGACTCGTGCCGGTCACCGGGCGCGGCCTCGCTCACCCCGTCGTCGGCGGCCAGCAGCACCAGCCCGGCCGAGTCGGCGTCCACCGCGCGCGGTGTGTGCGGCGGGAACGCGACGGTGGCGACCAGCTCACCGGAGGCCAGAGCCGCGCACCTCTCGTCGGAGGCGAGCAAAACCGGTGCGACGGCAATGGATTCGGCCACCGGTCCGGGCACACACCAGCGTCCCAGGCGTTCGATCGCGACCACCAGGTCGACCGGGTGCGCCTCGATGCCGTCAAACTTTTCGGGAACCGCCAGGGCGGTGACGCCGAGTTCGGCCAGCCGCTCCCACACCTTGCGGCCGGGCGCGGTGTCGCCGGCGGCCCAGGCGCGGATCGCGCCGGGCAGGTCGGCCGCGCCGAGCGCGGCGTCGATGCTGGCCGCGAAGTCGCGTTGCTGTTCGTCTAGCGCGAATTTCACTTCTTGCCCCCGGACTTCTCGCGGGGCAGGCCCAGCAACCGCTCCGAGATGATGTTGCGCTGAATCTCGTTGGTGCCGGCGTAGATCGGGCCACCCAGGGCGAACAGCAGGCCATCCGTCCAGCCGCCGGCGAGCTCGCCGTCGGCAGCCAGGATGTCCAGCGCGGTCTGGTGCAGGTCCACGTCGAGGTCGGACCAGAACACCTTGGTCACCGACGATTCGGCGCCCAGCTCACCGCCGTCGGCCAGCCGGGTCACCGTGCCGAAGGTTTGCAGCCGGTAGGCCTGCGCCTTGATCCAGCCATCGGCCACCCGGTCGGCAAACGCGGGCGGTGAGCCGCTGTCCTGCCACAGTCGCACCAGTCGCTCGGCGGTCGCCAGGAACCGCGCCGGGCTGCGCAGCGACATGCCCCGCTCGTTGCTCGATGTGCTCATGGCCGCCCGCCACCCCTCGTTCGGGGTGCCGATCACGTCGCGATCGGGCACGAACACGTCGTCGAGGAAGATCTCGCCGAAGCCGGTGTCGCCGCCCAACTGCACGATGGGCCGCACGGTGACGCCCTCGGCCTTCAGGTCGAACATGAAGTACGTCAGGCCGTTGTGCCGCTCGGCTTCCGGGTCCGAGCGGAACAGCCCGAAGCCCATCTCGGCGAACGGCGCCCGCGAACTCCAGATCTTCTGCCCGTTGAGCAGCCAGCCGCCGTCGGTCCTGGTCGCGGTGGAACGCAGTGATGCCAGGTCGCTGCCGGATTCGGGCTCCGACCAGGCCTGCGCCCAGATCTGTTCGCCGCTGGCCATTTTCGGCAGGATGCGGTCCAGCTGCTCTTCGGTGCCGTGCGCGAACAGCGTGGGCGCCAGCATCGAGGTGCCGTTGGCGCTGGCCCGGCCCGGGGCGCCGGCGCGGAAATACTCCTCCTCGAACACCACCCAGTGCAACAGCGGCGCGTCGCGACCACCGTATTTCTTCGGCCAGGTGATCACCGACAGCCCGGCGTCGAACAGCACACGGTCCCAGTGCCGGTGCTGCGCGAAACCTTCGGCGTTGTCGTAGGACTTCGTCGGGATCGACTCGGCGTTGGCGGACAAGAACTCACGGACCTCGGCCGCAAACGCCAGGGTCTCCTCGTCTAACTCCAGATCCATTCAGGCCAGCTCTCGCAGTTGTGGTTTGACCACCTTGCCGCCCGGGTTGCGCGGCAACGCGTCGACGAACCGCACCGAACGCGGCGCCTTGAAGTTCGCCAAATGTTCACGGGTGTAAGCGATCACGGATTGCTCGTCTATGTGGGCGCCGGGCCTGGCCACCACGAAGGCCCGCCCGACTTCACCGAGGCGCTCGTCGGGGACACCGATCACCGCGGCGTCGGCAATCCCCGTCATCCGGGCGAGCACCTGTTCGATTTCGGCGGGGTAGACATTGAAGCCGCCGCAGATGTACATGTCCTTGAGCCGGTCGGTGATGCGCAGGTTGCCGGCCGCGTCGACGGCGCCGATGTCGCCGGTGTGCAGCCAACCGTCGGCGTCGATGGCCGCCGCCGTGGCAGCCGGGTCGTCGAGGTAGCCCAGCATCACGTTCGGACCGCGCAGCAAGACCTCGCCCGCCTCGCCGGGAGCGCTTGAGTCGATACGCAATTCGAAGTCGGCGAACGGGCGCCCGCAGGTGGTGGCGACGGTGACCGCGTCGTCGTCGGCGCGGCACATCGTGCCCATCCCGTTGGCCTCGGTGAGCCCGTAGGCCGTCAGCACGATGTCGATGTCGAGCTCGGACTGCATGCGCTCCACCAGCACGACGGGCACGGTGGCCGCCCCGGTCACCGCGAACCGCAGCGAACTAAGGTCGTAGTCGTTGCGCCGCGGATGGTCCAGCAGGGTCTGGTAGATGGTGGGCGGCCCCGGCAACACGGTGATGCGGTGCCGCTCGATCGCCTCCAGTGCGCGCAACGGGTCGAACGTCAGGTGCGGGATCAGCGTCGCGCCGGTCTGTAGGCAGGCCAGGATGCCCGCCTTGTAGCCGAAGTTGTGGAAGAACGGGTTGATGCACAGGTAGCGGTCGTCGCTGGTGATCTTGCCGTTGGCCGCCCACGCCGCCGAGGCCGAGAGCGACTGCCGGTGCGCGCACAGCACCCCTTTGCTGCGACCGGTGGTGCCCGAGGTGAACAGGATGTCGCTGACGTCGTCGGGCGCGACGGCGGCGGCGCGGGTGGCGACCGCCTCGGGATCGGTGCCGCGCGCGACGAAGTCGTCCCACGTCCCGTCGTTGGCCTCGATCGGAATGCGGACGATGTGCCGCAGCGCGGGCAAGGCTGCCAGATCCAAATCGGCGACGCGATCGTGGCCCAGGAAGGTGCCCATCCCGAACAGCAGGGGCGCCGCGGTGCGGGCCAGGATGTCGCAGGCCTCCTCGGCGGTATAGCGGGTGTTCAGGGGCACCATCGCGGCGCCGGCGTGGTGGATGGCCAGGCAGGCGACCACCCAGTGCCAGGTGTTGGGCGACCAGATGGCCACCCGGTCTCCGGCCCGCACGCCGAGGCTGATCAAGGCAGCCGCCGCGCGGCGCACCTCGTCGCGCAGGGCGGCCGCCGTGAACGACCGGTCGTCGGTGATCAGGGCGTCATGGTCGGGAAACCGGCTCGCGAAACGGTCCAGCGCCGCGGGGATGGTGCGGACATCGCCGGTCATCGAGACTGCTCCTACCTGGATTGCTCGGTTCCTCCTGACGCCGCTGCGCGGCGCGCATCGTCACCGAGCCGACAAAGCAAGTGCTTGGTAGGTTAGCCTACAGGGCATGCAGGACGTCGAGGAGTTCCGGGCGGAGGTCCGGCAGTGGCTCGCCGACAATCTGGTCGGCGAATTCGCAGCTCTCAAGGGTCTTGGCGGGCCGGGTCGGGAGCACGAGGCGTTCGAAGAGCGCCGGGCGTGGAACCAGCATCTCGCCAAGGCCGGTCTGACCTGCCTGGGCTGGCCCGTCGAGCACGGCGGCCGCGGGCTCTCGACCGCGCACCGGGTGGCGTTCTACGAGGAGTACGCCAAAGCCGACGCGCCCGACAAGGTCAACCACTTCGGCGAGGAGCTGCTCGGCCCGACGCTGATCGCCTTCGGAACGCCCGAGCAGCAAGAGCGGTTCCTGCCCAAGATCCTCGACGTCAGCGAGCTGTGGTGCCAGGGCTATTCCGAGCCCGGGGCGGGCAGCGATTTGGCCAACGTGTCCACCACCGCCGAGCTGGACGGCGACCAGTGGGTGATCAACGGCCAGAAGGTGTGGACGTCGCTGGCGCACTGGGCGCAATGGTGCTTCGTGGTCGCTCGCACGGAGAAGGGTTCCAAGCGGCACGCCGGGCTGTCCTACCTCCTGGTGCCGCTGGATCAGCCCGGGGTGCAGGTCCGCCCGATCATCCAGCTGACCGGCGACTCGGAATTCAACGAGGTCTTCTTCGACGACGCCCGCACCGACGCCAATCTGGTGGTCGGCGCGCCCGGCGACGGCTGGCGGGTGGCCATGGGCACCCTGACGTTCGAACGCGGCGTGTCGACGCTGGGGCAGCAGATCCGCTACGCCCGTGAGCTTTCCAACCTCGCCGACCTGGCGCGCCGCAACGGCGCCGCCGACGACCCGTTCATCCGCGAGCGGCTGACCCGCGCGTGGGCCGGGTTGCGCGCGATGCGGAGCTACGCGCTGGCCACCATGGACGTCGAAGGAGGCGGCCAGGCCGCCGGGAAAGATAACGTGTCGAAGTTGTTGTGGGCCAATTGGCATCGCGCGTTGGGGGAGCTGGCGATGGATGTGGTCGGCAAGCCGGGGCTGACCCTGTCCGACGGCGAATTCGACCAGTGGCAGCGGTTGTTCCTGTTCACCCGCGCCGACACCATTTACGGCGGATCCAACGAGATTCAGCGCAACATCATCGCCGAGCGTGTGCTCGGCCTGCCCCGGGAGGTAAAGGGATGAGCCTGTCCGAAGCTCCGAAAGAGGTTGCCGGGCACGGGCTTTTGCAGGGAAAGGTGGTCGTCGTCACCGCGGCGGCGGGCACCGGAATCGGCTCGGCGACCGCCAAGCGCGCGCTGGCCGAGGGTGCTGACGTGGTGGTGTCCGACCACCACGAACGCCGGCTGGGGGAGACGGCCGAGGAGCTGTCCGCGCTGGGGTCGGGCCGGGTCGAGAGCGTGCTGTGCGACGTGACGTCCACCGCGCAGGTGGACGCGCTGATCGCGTCCACCACCGCACGGATGGGTCGGCTCGACGTGCTGGTCAACAACGCCGGCCTGGGCGGCCAGACCCCGGTGGTGGACATGACTGACGACGAGTGGGACCGCGTCCTGGACGTGACCTTGTCGTCGGTGTTCCGGGCCACCCGGGCGGCGCTGCGGTACTTCCGCGAGGCCGCCCATGGGGGCGTGATCGTCAATAACGCAAGCGTTTTGGGCTGGCGGGCACAGCACTCGCAGTCGCACTACGCTGCCGCCAAGGCGGGCGTGATGGCGTTAACCCGTTGCAGCGCAATGGAAGCGGTCGAATACGGGGTGCGGATCAACGCGGTGTCACCCAGCATCGCCCGGCACAAGTTCCTCGACAAGACCAGCTCGCCCGACCTGCTCGACCGGCTGTCCGCCGGCGAGGCGTTCGGGCGGGCCGCCGAGCCGTGGGAGGTGGCGGCCACCATCGCGTTCCTGGCCAGCGACTACTCCAGCTACCTGACCGGCGAGGTCATCTCGGTGTCCAGCCAGCACCCATGAGCGCACAGCTGGCCAAGCAAGCGCTTGGTTGATATCCTGGCCCGGTGGATCGAGTGGCCGGTCAGGCGAACAGCCGCCGCGACGAGTTGTTGGACCTCGCCGCGACGATGTTCGCGGAGCGCGGCCTGCGCGCCACCACCGTGCGCGACATCGCCGACAGTGCGGGCATCCTGTCCGGCAGCCTGTATCACCACTTCTCCTCCAAGGAGGAGATGGTCGACGAGCTGCTGCGCAGCTTCCTGGAGTGGTTGTTCGCCCGTTATCGCGAGATCGTGGACAGCGAGGCCAACCCGCTCGAGCGGCTCAAGGGATTGTTCATGGCGTCATTCGAGGCGATCGAGCACCGGCACGCGCAGGTCGTCATCTATCAGGACGAAGCCCAGCGGCTGTTGTCGCAGCCCCGGTTCTCCTACATCGAGGATATGAACCGGCAGCAGCGCAAGATGTGGGTCGAGGTGATCAACCAGGGCATCGACGAGGGCTACTTCCAGCCCGACCTCAATGTCGACCTCGTCTACCGTTTCATCCGTGACACCACCTGGGTGTCGGTGCGCTGGTATCAGCCCGGTGGACCGCTGACCGCTCATCAGGTGGGCCAGCAATATCTCGCCATCGTTCTCGGTGGGATTACCAAAGAAGGAGTCTGAAGATGGCTCGTGTCGGCGACGATGCAGTGCGGGTACCTCCCGCTTGCGGGGGAGAGGAGCGACACCATGGCTGAGGCGTACGTCATCGACGCTGTGCGCACGGCGGTTGGCAAGCGGGGCGGCGCGCTGTCCGGCATACACCCCGTGGACCTCGGCGCGCTGGGATGGCGCGGACTGCTGGACCGGGTCGACGTCGATCCCGCCGCCGTCGAGGACGTGATCGCGGGCTGCGTCGACGCGATCGGCGCGCAGGCGGGCAACATCGCCCGGCTCTCGTGGCTGGCCGCGGGCTATCCCGAGGAGGTTCCCGGCGTCACCGTGGACCGGCAGTGCGGGTCCAGCCAGCAGGCGATTTCCTTTGGCGCGCAGGCGATCATGGCCGGCACCGCCGACCTCATCGTGGCCGGCGGCGTGCAGAACATGAGCCAGATCCCGATCTCGTCGGCCATGACCGTGGGCGAGCAGTTCGGGTTCACTTCGCCGACCAACGAGTCCAAGCAGTGGCTGCACCGGTACGGCGACCAGGAGATCTCTCAGTTCCGCGGCTCGGAGTTGATCGCCGAGAAATGGAACCTGTCGCGCGAGGAGATGGAGCGCTACGCACTGACCAGCCACGAGCGCGCGTTCGCCGCGATCCACGCCGGTCACTTCGACAACGAAATCATCACCGTCGAAACGGAATCCGGACCGTTCCGGGTCGACGAGGGCCCGCGCGAGTCGTCGCTGGAGAAGATGGCCGGGCTCAAGACCCTCGTCGAGGGCGGCCGGTTGACGGCCGCGATGGCCAGCCAGATCTCCGACGGCGCCAGCGCGGTGCTGCTGGCGTCCGAGCAGGCCGTCAAGGACCACAACCTGACGCCTCGGGCCCGCATCCACCACATCAGCGCCCGCGCCGCCGACCCGGTGTTCATGTTGACCGGGCCCATCCCGGCCACCCGCTACGCCCTGGAGAAGACCGGGCTGTCCATCGACGACATCGACACCGTCGAGATCAACGAGGCGTTCGCGCCGGTGGTTTTGGCCTGGCTCAAGGAGATCAAGGCCGACCCGGAGAAGGTCAACCCCAACGGTGGTGCGATCGCGCTCGGTCACCCGCTGGGCGCCACCGGCGCCAAGCTGTTCGCGACGATGCTCAACGAGCTCGAGCGCGTCGGCGGCCGCTATGGCCTGCAGACGATGTGCGAGGGCGGCGGCACGGCCAACGTCACGATCATCGAGCGGCTGTAACCATTGCGCCGCCTGGCGCGACACTGAAACTACGCACAAGACGCGCCGATTCGGGTATGCGTAGCTGCAGTCTCGGCGCGGGATTAAGGGGTTGCCAGCACCAGGCCGATGCCGCCGAGGGCCAACAGCCAGCTGGTGAAACTGCCGACCAGGAAGTACTCGGTCACCTCGTCGATGCCGACCTCACCGTTGCGGCCCTTTTGGGCGGTCAGCTCCGGGAACCGGATGATGCCCTTGGCGGCGACGACCGCGCTGGCGGCGGCCACCTGACCGCCGACGCCCAGGCCCAGGATCAGCAGGCGTTCCATCGGGCCCAACAGCCGCCCGCCCTTGAGCCGATCCGACGGTTGCGGCTCACCGACGGGGCGTACCGCTCCAACCGATCCGAGCACCAGGCGCACGAGCTGGTTCGCGGTTGCGAACTGCACCAGCACCACACCGATGACCATGAGCAGCCGGGTTGGGGTGACATGGCCGAGCGGCAAGTGCACCCAGACCACCCACCGCGCGATGCCGCCGCCGACCGTCGACGACCAACCGGACAGCAGCGTCAACAGCGTCAGCGTCCCGGCGAACACCGTCAGCGGCGCAGCCTGGTGGCCGCCGCTGCGCTCGCTGCGCGCGCAGAGCCACTCCCATGCGGCGACCGACGCTGCGGCCAGGACGAGCAGCGCGATGTCGCCGGCATGCCATAGCGCGCCCAGCACCAAGGCGGCGGCCACCACAACCGGTCCCATCACCAGCGGCACCCACCCCGCACGGACCGCTCGCCGGCACAGGTCGGCGATGCCGAGCGCCGTGAGCAGGACGGCGACGGCGCTCACGGCAATTCCCGAAGGTATTGGCTGGCGACGACGATCAGATCCAGACCGTCACGGCTCGCGCGCTGTGAGACCGCCGACGGGCTGACGCCCTCGGCCGCGGCGAGTTCCTTTTTGGTCCGGCCGGTCATTAGTCCCCTCACAATCCGCAACGATCTCTCATCGAGCGATCCAAGCAGATGGTCCCGACAGATTAGGGCCGCGTTGATCGCGCCGACGTCGGTGCGCGTCTCCGCGGCCGCCCGAAATGTGGTGCGCACCAGCGCGAAGCCGGGCTGTCGCTGTGTCTCCGCGGTCTGCTGGATGGCCTCCCGGGCGGCCCACCATCCGGGCCCGTCCTGAATTCCCGCGTCGGCGTCGAGGACGGTCACCGCGCCCCACCCCAGCCCGAAGCGGACGTCGACATCGGGCGCCAGTAGCAGGCGCACGGTGAACGCGGCGTCGATGGCGCCGCCGAGAGTGGGGTAGCTGCCCTGAAACTCGTCCCCCACCGTGAAGGACGGCGGGTCAATCGCACCGTTTCCCACCTGGCTCAGGGCGGTGGCGACGCGTCGATGCAGGGCGGGACGGTCGCTGGCACGCCGGGAGCCGACCACGTCGCCGATCAGCGCGGCGCGAATTGAAGGCTCAGCCTTCACTCTGACCATATGAAGACTATAGCTTCATTTAGAAATTATTCAGAACATAGCTTCATCAGGTCGCGCGGTCGGGGTCCGCTGATGAGTCCTCAGTCCACCGCCGACGGTTCCTCCACGAGCGCCGACGCGGCCTTCAGGTGAGCGATCGCGTCCCGCACGACCGAGTCGATCAGCTCCGCGCACGACGGCAGGTCCTCGAGGATGCCGGCCACCTGGCCGGAGGCGAGCACTCCGGCCTCGGTGTTGCCTTCGACCAGCCCGGCCTTCAGCAACATCGGGGTGTTGGCCGCCATCACCACCTGGGACCAGGTCAGCTCCTTGCCGTGGCGCATCGCCAGGCCGTCGCGGATCATCGACCGCCAGGTCATCTGCGACATGTGCTTGAACTTCGCCGCGTTGCGCACCGCCGCGGTGAGACCCCTTACCGGTGAACCGCTTTCGAGTCTTTCGACCAGGCCGGTGCGCAGCACCCGGTGCGGCATGCCGTCGACGCGCGTGGTGACCACCGTGCCGTCGAGCGCCGCCTCCAAGTAGCGCCGCTTCACCGAGTCGGGCACGGTCGAGTCGGAGGTCAGCAGAAAGCGGGTGCCCATCGCCACGCCGGCGGCCCCGTAGCTCAGCGCGGCCGCAAGCCCGCGCCCGTCGAAGAAGCCCCCCGCCGCGATCACCGGGATCCCGGTGCCCTGCACGGCATCCAGCACCGACGGCAGCAGCAGCGTCGTTGCGACGGGTCCGGTGTGTCCGCCGCCCTCGCCGCCCTGCACGATCATCGCATCGGCGCCCCAGGCCGCCACCTTCTTTGCGTGCTTCGCAGCGCCGATTGACGGAATTACCACCGCGCCGGCCTCTTTCAGCCGCGCGATCAGGTCCTGCTTGGGCGCCAGGGCGAAGGACGCCACCTTCACGCCCTCGCGGATCATCAGATCGACGCGGTCACCGGCGTCCGCGGCGTCGGCGCGGATGTTCACTCCGAACGGCCTGTCGGTGGCCGCCTTGACCTTGCCGATGGCCGTCGCCAATTCGTCCAGCGTCATGGTGGCCGAGGCCAGGATGCCCAGCCCACCGGCGTTGGCCGTGGCGGCCACCAGTCGCGCGCCGGCGACCCAGCCCATTCCGGTTTGCACCACCGGATGCTCGACACCGACCAGCTCGGTCAGCGGCGTGCGCAGCTTCATCAGCGTATCTCTCTGTCCCGCAGCGCCTTCGGATCGATGACCTCACGGATCAGGCGCAACTCATCGTCGGTCGGCAGCCGAGTCTCGTCGGCCTCATCGAGACCATGCACATCGAACGACGTGGCCTCGCGCACGTCGGCAGGCGACACCCCGGGGTGCAGCGTCAGCGCACGCATGGTGCGCTCCGGACCGCCGAAGTCGAACACCCCGAGGTTTGACACGACGCGGTGGGTGTCGGCGAAGCGGAACGCCGGGTTATCCGGGTCCACCTTGTCCCAGCCGATGCCGCAGACCACGTCGACCGCCTCGCAGAACACCCGCTTCGAATGGTTGCCCACCCAATAACTGGTCGCGTGGTTGATCGCGTTGCCGGGCGCGCCCCGCAGGCCGAACATCTGCCGGGTCGGGTGTTGCAACGGACCGAACGCCGAGATGTTCTGGTTGCCGAAGCGGTCAACCTGATTGGCGCCCATCACCACGTGCCGCCGACCCCAGGCCAGCGTCTCGAACACCCGCCCGAACGGCATCCAGCCCTCGACGGGTCCGGTCTTGCCCAGGGCCGGGGTGTCCGCCAGCAGTTGCGCCTCGCCGTCGGTCAGCAGGATGTCCGGTGAAAAGGTCAACCGCGCCAGCCGTGCGCCGACCGAGGCCATGTTCGTCATCGGGCTGACCATGATTTCGCCCGCATCCCTGAACAACTCGGCGCACGCGACTGCGCACACTTCGGCGCGGGTGGCGCTCATTTGGCCGCCTCCTCTGCGAATGCGCGAACCGCCGCCTGGTAGTCGTCCTCGCTGCCCGACAGGTACGTCTGGACGAAGGCCTGCCACCCGTCTTCGGTGGAGGCGGCCTCGGCGTAATGCCGCTGGAATTTTTCGTCGCGACCGTAATCCGGTGCGGCGGTGGTGAAGTGGGCGCCGCCGGGCGCTTCCACCACCGAGTCGACCATCATCCGGTTCACCAGCAGGGCCTGCGGGGGGACGGCCTTTACCAGCTCCTCGGTGGAGACGATGCGCTCCACCGACAGGAAGCGCTTGTCGGCGGCCATCAGGAAGAGATCGTCGAAGTACGGGTCGATCCCGGTGTAGGCGGCATTGCCGCGGCTGTCACCGAGATTGAGGTGCACGAAGGCGGCGTCGAGGCGCAGCGCCGGCATGGCGATCAGCGTCTCGTGCCCGCCCCCCGGCGCGGGGTAGGGGCTGGTCACCGTCTGCAACTCGCCCTCCCAAAAGTCGGGGACCGAGCTGCCCAGCCCGGCCCGAATCGGCAGGAACGGCAGGCGTTGCGAGGCGGCTTGCAGGCCGCAGCGCAGCATGCCCTCGTCCATTTCCCGCGCCTCGATGGCGCCGCCGGTGCGGGCCTTGGCGAACCAGGGGTCGTAGAACGGCGGGGAGTCCAGGGAAACGAAGCCGTAGTAGACGCGCTTGACCTTGCCGGCCGAGCACAGCAACCCCAGGTCGGGTCCGCCGTAGGTGACCACCGTGAGGTCCGTGACGTCGGAACGCAACATCGCGCGCACGAACGCCATCGGCTTGCGCCGCGATCCCCAGCCACCGATGCCGATCGTCATGCCGCTGCGCAGCTGCGCGACGGCCTCGTCCAACGTGGTTCTCTTGTCGGTCATTCCTTCTTGCCCTTCGCCGTACCGGCGAACGCGTCGCGGTGCTCGTCGGCGACGCCGGCCAGATTGAGCTCGAACGTAAAGCCTTGTTCCATCCGGTAACTCGAGTTGACCCGCTGCACGTCGATCAGATTGAGCGCCTCCTTGGCCGCGCGGATGACCCGGGTGTCCTTGGCGGCGATGTCGCGAGCCACCTTCAGGGCTGCTTCGTCGAGTTGATCCCGGGGCACCACCTCGTGCACCGAACCGAAGTGGTGCAGGGTGGCGGCGTCCACGGTGGCCGCGGTGAAGAACAGCCGTCGCATCAGGTGTTGCGGCACCAGCCGGGACAGGTGGGTGGCCGCGCCGAGGGCGCCGCGCTCCACTTCCGGCAACCCGAAGGTGGCGTCCTCGGACGCCACGATCACGTCGGAGTTGCCGACCAGGCCGATACCGCCGCCAACGCAAAAGCCGTTCACGGCGGCGACGACGGGAACCGCGCACTCATAGACCGCCCGGAAGGCGGCAAAGCAACCGCGGTTGGCGTCGATCAGCGCGGTGAATCCCTCGGTGCGCTGCATCTCCTTGATGTCGACCCCGGCGTTGAAACCGCGACCCTCCGCCCGCAGGATGACCACGTGGGTAGCGGGGTCATGGCCGGCGGCGGTAATGACGTCGGCCAGTTCGAACCAGCCGCGGGACGGGATGGCGTTGACCGGGGGGAAGTCGACGGTGACCGCGACGATGCCCGGTTCGGTGGTCTTCGATGTGATGGGCAAGGTGCCACTTCCTTGTGGGATAACTACCTAAGCAAGCACTTGCTTGGTACGCTAGCACAGTGACTCGCGCCGAAGCACCCGACGCCGTGCACTTCGGGCTGGCCGGGCGGGTGGTTCTGGTCACCGGCGGGGTGCGGGGAGTGGGCGCCGGCATCAGCTCGGTGTTCGCCGGGCAGGGCGCGACCGTCGTCACCTGCGCACGGCGGCCCGTGGAGGGATCGCCCTATGAGTTCCATTCCTGCGACGTCCGCGATGACGACGCGGTGAAGGCGCTCATCGACGCCGTCACCGACAAGCACGGCCGGCTCGACGTCGTGGTCAACAATGCCGGCGGTTCGCCGTACGTGCTGACCGCCGAGTCCAGCGCGAAGTTCAACCGCAAGATCATCGAACTCAACCTCATTGGCGCGCTCTCGGTTTCGCAACACGCGAACGACAAGATGCAGCAGCAGGACCGCGGTGGGTCGATCATCAACATCTGCAGTCTGTCCGGTCGACGGCCGTCGCCCGGCACCGGCGCCTACGGGGCGGCGAAGGCCGGCCTGGAGAGCCTTACGCAGACCCTGGCGGTGGAGTGGGGGCCGAAGGTCCGGGTCAACGCCTGCGTGGTGGGCATGGTCGAGACCGAACAGGCCGATCTGTTCTACGGCGACGCCGAGTCCATCGCCGCCATCTCGAAGAACGTACCGCTGCGTCGACTCGCTAAGCCCGATGACATCGGCTGGGCCGCAGCGTTTCTGGCGTCGGATGCGGCGTCCTACATCAGTGGTGCTTCGCTCGAGGTGCACGGCGGCGGCGAGCCGCCGCACTATCTGGGCACAACGAACGCCAGCGCGATCAAGTAGAGGAGACACGAACAATGGGAGTGGTTGACGGCCGCGTCGTCATCGTCACCGGAGCGGGCG
Source organism: Mycobacterium hainanense (assembly GCF_041890355.1). Taxonomy (NCBI): domain Bacteria; kingdom Bacillati; phylum Actinomycetota; class Actinomycetes; order Mycobacteriales; family Mycobacteriaceae; genus Mycobacterium; species Mycobacterium hainanense. The sequence goes on from NZ_CP169059.1 coordinate 669,619, forward strand.
GCGGTATCGGTCGCGCACACGCGCTGGCCTTCGCGGCCGAAGGTGCGCGGGTGGTGGTCAACGACATCGGCGTGGGCCTGGACGGTTCGCCGGCCGGTGGCGGCAGCGCCGCCCAGGGCGTGGTCGACGAAATCACCGCCGCCGGTGGGGAAGCCGTTGCCAACGGATCCAACGTCGCGGACTGGAACCAAGCGGCCGAGCTGGTGCAGACCGCCGTCGACACCTTTGGTGGCCTGGACGTTCTGGTGAACAACGCGGGCATCGTCCGCGACAGGATGATGGCCAACACCAGCGAGGAGGAGTTCGACGCCGTCATCGCCGTGCACCTCAAGGGCCACTTCGCCACGATGCGGCACGCCGCGTCGTACTGGCGCGGGCTGTCCAAAGAGGGCAAGACCGTCGACGCGCGAATCATCAATACCAGTTCGGGTGCCGGCCTGCAGGGCAGCGTCGGCCAGGGCAATTACAGCGCGGCCAAAGCCGGCATCGCGGCGATGACGCTGGTCGGCGCCGCGGAAATGGGCCGCTACGGCGTCACCGTCAACGCCATCGCGCCATCGGCCCGCACCCGGATGACCGAGACGGTCTTCGCCGAGATGATGGCAACGCAGGACCAGGATTTCGACGCCATGGCGCCCGAGAACATCTCGCCGCTGGTGGTATGGCTGGGCAGTACCGAATCCCGCGACGTCACCGGGAAGGTGTTCGAGGTGGAGGGCGGCAAGATTCGGGTCGCGGAGGGCTGGGCCCACGGACCGCAGATCGACAAGGGCGCGCGGTGGGATCCCGCGGAACTGGGACCCGTCGTCGCCGACCTGCTCGCCAAGGCGCGCCCGCCGGTCCCCGTGTACGGGGCCTGATTCAGTTATCGGACAACCGGATCCGGAACGTTCCGGGGAAACGTTACGGGTCGCAGATGACGATGGGGATGACGCGGTCGGTCCAGGATCGGTAGTCGCCGAACGACGGGTACATGGCATCCAGCTTCGGCCAGTATTCCGCGCGCTCGGCCTCGGTGGCGTCACGGGCCTGCAGCTGCAGCACCTCGTCCTTGATCTGCACCGAGACCCTCGGATTGGCCTTGAGGTTGAGGTACCACAGTGGGTGCTTGTCGCTGCCGCCCTTCGATGCGACCAGTACCACCCGGTTCCCTTCCCGTAGATACAGCAGCGGGCTCACCCGCGGTTCACCGGTCTTGCGGCCCGTCGTGGTGAGCAACGCGACCGGCGCGTTGCCGAAGGTGCCGCCCAGTTTTCCGTTGCTGCGTCGGTAAATCCACGCGTTGCCCTTGGCCATCCACTTGATGATGAAGCCGACCCAAGGGGCGTTCAAAGAGCGGGGCTTCGGTTTGGGCATCATGCTCCTCTGTGCTGGATCTGGCTGCTGGATCTGGCCGGCGCCTCCGCACCCCGCTTCGCGGGCTGCGTCGTTACCGGCGCTGCTGGATGAACGGTTGGAAGCGAACCTTGATGTGGTGGATTTCGGCCGTGCCGCTTGAGCTTTCGGCGGGAATCACGAACGTCTCGTTGACTCGTGCGGCCAGCCGACGGGCGCCGAACGCCGCCTTCGTCAGCACGACGTACGCCGCGTGCACCCGGTCCCCGTCGATCCAGTAATCCGGTGTCGTCGTGTCCGCGAGGAATCGGTACTGCGGACCGCGGTTGATGCTGCGGCGCAGGTGGTTTCCGGAGAACCCGTTCTTGATTCCCTGCTCGATACGGATGCACCGGGCGGCGAATGGAACGGAGTCACCGTCATGGCTGATGAGCGCGTCGATATAGGACTGCGCCGCGGCGATGCGGCTCTCTTCGGAGACGAGCACCGAGAGGCTAGATGCGTTCGATGATGGTGCCGGTCGACAGGGCACCGCCCGCGCACATGGTGATCAGCGCGGTGCTCTGGTCGGTGCGCTCCAATTCGTGCAGCGCGGTGGTGATCAGCCGGCTGCCGGTGCTGCCGACCGGGTGGCCCAACGCGATCGCCCCACCGTTGACGTTCACCTTGTCCATGTCCGGGTTGTGCACCCGCGCCCAGGACAGCACCACCGACGCGAAGGCCTCGTTGATCTCGGTGATGTCGATGTCGCCCATCTTCATGCCGGCCTTCTCGAGCACCTTGGCGGTGGACTGCACCGGGCCGTCGAGGTGGTAGTACGGCTCGGCGCCGACCAGCGCCTGGCTGACGATGCGGGCCCGCGGCCGCAGCCCGAGCGCCTTGGCCTTGTCCTCGTCCATCCACAGCACGGCCGCGGCCCCGTCGGAGATCTGCGACGACGTTCCCGCCGTGTGGATTCCGCCCTCGAGGACCGGCTTCAGTGAGCTCAGTCCCGAGAGGGTGGTCTCGCGCAGGCCCTGGTCGCGGGAGATGGTGACCCGCTCGGACGTCGGTTGCTTGTTCTCGTCCAGCGCCGGCGCCTCGATCGGGGACACCTCGCGGTCGAAACGACCTTCCTCCCACGCCCGCTTGGCCTTGGCTTGCGACTGGTAGCCGAACTCGTCGATATCGTCGCGGGTGATGCCCCGCCGCTTGGCGATCCGCTCGGCCGCGGTGAACTGGTCGGGCAGGTCGATGTCCCACGATGCGGGCCGCAGGATGCTGCGATCGGGGCCGGCGTTGGCGCCGAGACCCACGCGGCTCATCGCCTCGATTCCGCAGGCGATCCCGATGTCGATTGCGCCCGCCGCGATCAACCCGGCCACCAGGCCGTTGGCCTGCTGGCCGCTGCCGCACTGGCAGTCCACGGTCATGGCGCCAACGTGCTCCGGCAACCCAGCCACCAGCCAGCTGACCCGCGTGATGTTGTTGGACTGTTCGCCGTACTGCGTCACGCAGCCGCCGATGACCTGTTCGACGTCACCGGCATCGATGCCAGACTTCTCAACCAGTGCCCTCTGCACCGCGCCAAGCAGCTCGGTGGCGTGCAGCCCTGACAGCCATCCATTGCGCTTGCCGATCGGGCTGCGGGTGGCTTCGACGATTACCGGGTTACCCATTCCGTCAGGCTAGAACACGTTTCATTAGTCTGACAAGCGACGATGGTGACCTGCCTTTTATCTGCGCAGGAGCCGTGTTTTACTGGCACTAGAACACGTTGCAATTGAGGAGCGCACACATCATGGCACCCCCCAACATCCCCGCCGACTTCGACTTTCTCGACCCCGACGTCAACCTCGCAGGTCTGCCCGTCGCGGAACTCGCCGAGCTACGCAAGGCGGAGCCCATCCACTGGGTCGACATCCCCGACGGCGCGGGTGGATTCGAGGACCACGGATATTGGCTCGTCACCAAGCACGCCGACGTCAAGGAGGTGTCCAAGCGCAGCGACATCTTCTCGAGCTGGATGAACGGCGCCATCCCCACATGGCCGCCGGAGATGAAGCGCGAGCAGGTCGAACTGCAGCGCAGCGTCATGCTCAACATGGACGCACCCCACCACACCCGGCTGCGCAAGATCATCTCGCGCGGGTTCACACCCCGGGCCATCGGACGGCTGGAGGCCGAGCTGGCCCAGCGCGCCCAGAACATCGCCAAGACCGCCGCTGCGGAGGGTAGCGGCGACTTCGTCGAACAGGTCTCGTGCGAGCTTCCGCTGCAGGCCATCGCGGGCCTGCTCGGCGTTCCCCAGGAGGATCGCGACAAGCTCTTCCGCTGGTCCAACGAGATGACCGGTGGGACCGACCCCGAGTACGCGCACGTCGACCCCGCGCAGTCGTCGATGGAGCTGATCACCTACGCCATGGCGATGGCCGCGGAGCGGAGCAAGAACCCCACCGACGACATCGTCACCACGCTCGTGCAGGCCGACATCGACGGCGAGAAGCTCTCCGACGACGAGTTCGGTTTCTTCGTGGTGATGCTCGCGGTGGCGGGCAACGAGACCACCCGCAACTCGATCACCCACGGCATGATCGCTTTTGCCAACAACCCCGAACAATGGGAGCTCTTCAAGAAGGAGCGCCCGGCGACCGCCGCCGACGAGATCATCCGGTGGGCCACCCCGGTCTCGGCGTTCCAGCGGACCGCCAACGAGGACACCGAGTTGTCCGGCGTGCGGATCAAGAAGGGGCAACGGGTGGTGATGTCCTACCGGTCGGCCAACTTCGACGAAGACGTCTTCGAGGATCCGCACAGCTTCAACATCTTGCGTGACCCGAACCCGCACGTCGGATTCGGCGGCACCGGGGCCCATTACTGCATCGGCGCGAACCTGGCCCGCATGACCATCAACCTGATCTTCAACGCGGTCGCCGATCACATGCCGGATCTCAAGCCGATCGGTGAGCCCGAGCGGCTGCGGTCAGGCTGGCTCAACGGAATCAAGCATTGGCAGGTGGACTACACCGGCAAGACCGCGGTGACGTCCTGATGGACTTCGATCTCACTGCGACGCAACAGGCCGTCGCGGATGTGGTGACGTCCGTTCTGGATCGTGACCTCGGCTGGGACGCGCTGGTCGGCGGCGGCGTGACGGCGCTGCCAGTGCCCGAGCGCCTCGGCGGCGACGGTGTGGGCCTGCCCGAGGTCGCCACGGTGCTCACCGAGATAGGCCGTCACGGCGCCATCACGCCGGCGCTGGCCACCCTCGGCTTCGGCGTGGTGCCGTTGCTTGACCTGGCGTCCGACGAACAGCAGGACCGGTTCCTGGCCGGCTTGATCAAAGGGGCCAAGGGCGGCGTGCTGACCGCCGCGCTCAACGAGCCCGGTACCGCCTTGCCCGACCGGCCGTCGACCACGTTCGCCAACGGCCGGCTATCGGGGACCAAAGTGGCTGTGCCGTATGCCGATTCGGCCGATTGGATGGTGGTGACCGCCGACAGCGCGGTGGTGGTGGTGTCGCCGAAGGCTGACGGCGTTGCGCTGGTCAAGACGCCGACATCCAACGGTGCGGACGAGTACACCGTCACGTTCGCCGACGTCGCCGTCGGCGACTCCGACGTGCTGACCGACGCCCGGGCGCATCGGGTCAACCAGCTTGCCTTGGCGGCCGTCGGCGCCTACGTGGACGGGCTGGTGGCCGGGGCGCTGCGCCTGACCGCGGACTACGTGGCCAACCGCAAGCAGTTCGGCAAGCCGCTGTCCACATTCCAGACGGTGGCCGCACAGCTGGCCGAGGTGTACATCGCCTCGCGCACCATCGATTTGGCGGCGAAGTCGGTGGTGTGGCGGCTTTCCGAAGGCCGCGACGCCGACGACGACCTCGACGTCCTCGGTTACTGGATCACTTCGCAGGCACCGCCGGTCATGCAGATCTGCCATCACCTACACGGCGGCATGGGGATGGACATCACCTACCCGATGCACCGGTACTACTCCACGATCAAGGACCTGTCCCGGCTACTGGGCGGTTCTTCTCATCGGCTCGACTTGGTGGGAGCGCAATGTTCATAGACCTGACTCCAGAGCAGCGCCAGCTGCAAGCGGAACTGCGGGAGTACTTTTCGAACCTGATCTCGTCGGACGAGATGAAGGCGATGGAGCAGGACCGGCACAACGAGGCCTACCGTGCGGTGATCCGGCGGATGGGCCGCGACGGCAAGCTCGGGGTGGGGTGGCCAAAGGAGTTCGGCGGCTTGGGCTTCGGGCCCATCGAGCAGTCGATCTTCGTCAACGAGGCGCATCGGGCCGACGTTCCGCTACCCGCGGTGACGCTGCAGACCGTCGGTCCGACGCTGCAGCAGTTCGGCAGCGAGGCGCAGAAGAAGAAGTTCCTGCCGGCGATCTTGGCGGGCGAGGTGCACTTCGCGATCGGTTACACCGAACCCGAGGCGGGGACAGACCTGGCATCGTTGCGGACCACCGCGGTGCGCCAGGGCGACGAGTACATCGTCAACGGCCAGAAGATCTTCACCACCGGGGCGCACGACGCCGACTACATCTGGCTGGCCTGCCGCACCGACCCCGAAGCCGTGAAGCACAAGGGGATTTCGATCCTGATCGTCGATACCAAGGACCCCGGCTACTCCTGGACGCCGATCATCCTGTCCGACGGCGCCCACCACACCAACGCCACCTACTACAACGACGTGCGGGTGCCTGCCGACATGCTGGTCGGCGAGGAGAACGGCGGCTGGCGGCTCATCACCACCCAGCTCAACAACGAACGCGTCATGCTCGGCCCCGCCGGCCGCACGGCGGGCATCTACGACCGCTTGCACGCCTGGGCGTCCAAGCCCGGCAGTGACGGGGTCACCCCGATCGACCACCAGGACGTCAAGCGGGCGCTCGGCGAGATCCACGCGATGTGGCGGATCAACGAGCTGCTCAACTGGCAGGTGGCCGCGGCCGGTGAAGACATCAATGTGGCCGATGCCGCCGCCACCAAAGTCTTTGGCACCGAGCGCATTCAGTACATCGGCCGGCTGGCCGAGGAGATCGTCGGCAAGTACGGCAACCCGGCCGACTCGGACACCGCCGACCTGCTCAACTGGCTGGACTCACAAACCAAGCGCAACCTGGTCATCACCTTCGGTGGAGGCGTCAACGAAGTCATGCGCGAAATGATCGCGGCGGCGGGCCTTAAAGTGCCGAGGGTGCCCCGATGACCGACATCCACGAAGCCGTCGCGGAGATCAAGGCGGCCGGTGGCCCCAAGCCGCGCGCCGGCCGCGACCCGGTGAACCAGCCGATGGTCAACAACTGGGTGGAGGCCATCGGCGACCGCAACCCCATCTACGTCGACGAGGCCGCCGCCAGGGCCGCCGGTCATCCGGGAATCGTGGCCCCGCCGGCCATGATTCAGGTGTGGACCATGTTCGGCCTGAACGGGGAGCGTCCGAAGGACGACCCGATGGGCCCCATCATGGAACTGTTCGACAACGCCGGCTACATCGGCGTCGTCGCCACCAACTGCGAACAGACCTATCACCGCTACCTGCGGCCCGGCGAGCAGGTCAGCATCACCTCGGAGATGGGTGACGTGGTCGGGCCCAAGCAGACCGGTTTGGGCGAGGGTTACTTCATCAACCAGCACATCATCTGGCGGGTCGGTGACGAGGATGTCGCCGAGATGAACTGGCGCATCCTGAAATTCAGGCCGCGGGAGGCGGCGTCCGGGCCCGCCGTGCCCGAGGACCTGGATCCCGACGCCATGATGCGCCCGGCCTCGTCGCGGGACACCGCCTTCTTCTGGGAGGGCGTCAAGGCGCACGAGCTGCGAATCCAGCGGCGGCCCGACGGCAGTCTGCAGCACCCGCCGGTGCCCGCGGTGTGGCAGGACAAAGCCGCGCCGATCGATTACGTGGTCGCCAGCGGCCGCGGTGAGGTGTTCAGCTTCGTCGTGCACCACGCGCCGAAGGTGCCCGGCCGCACGCTGCCCTTCGTCATCGCCCTGATCGAGCTCGAGGAGGGTGTGCGGATGCTGGGCGAGCTGCGAGGGGCGGACCCAGCCGAAGTGAGGATCGGAATGCCGGTCCGCACAACGTACATCGACTTCCCCGCCAGTGAAACGGGCCCGGAGTGGACCCTCTACGCCTGGGAGCCTGACGCATGACCGCCCCGACCGTGGAAGTGGGTACGACGCTGCCCGAGCTCAAGCTCTACGGCGACCCCACCTTCATCATCTCGACCGCCATCGCCACCCGCGACTTCCAAGATGTCCACCATGACCGCGACCTGGCGCAGGCCAAAGGGTCGAAGGACATCTTCGTCAACATCCTCACCGACACCGGTCTGGTGCAGCGCTACGTCACGGACTGGGCCGGACCGTCGGCGCTGATCAAGTCGATCGGCCTGCGCCTCGGCGTGCCGTGGTACGCGTATGACACCGTGACCTTCTCCGGTGAGGTGACCGCCGTGGAGGCCGGCCTGATCACCGTGAAGGTCTTCGGCCGCAACAGCCTTGGTGATCACGTCATCGCGACCGTGACGCTGACGATGGGAGACTCTTGATGTTGTCGGGTAAGGCTGCCATCGTCGGCATCGGTGCCACCGACTTCTCGAAGGACTCCGGTCGAAGCGAATTGCGGTTGGCGGCCGAGGCGGTGCTGGACGCGTTGGACGACGCGGGCCTCTCCCCGTCGGACGTCGACGGGCTGACCACCTTCACGATGGACACCAACAACGAAACCGCGGTGGCCCGAGCGGTCGGGATCGGCGATCTGAAGTTCTTCTCGCAGATCGGTTACGGCGGAGGCGCCGCGTGCGCGACCGTCCAGCAGGCGGCGATAGCCGTAGCCACCGGGGCGGCCGACGTCGTGGTGGCGTACCGGGCGTTCAACGAGCGGTCGGGCATGCGGTTCGGTCAGGTGCAGACCCGGTTGGCGGGAGACGCTCGCGCGCAAGCGGATTCGACGGCGGCCGACAATTCGTTCTCGTACCCGCACGGCCTCTCCACCCCGGCCGCGCAGGTCGCCATGATCGCCCAGCGGTACATGCACCTGTCCGGGGCGACTAGTCGCGACTTCGGCGTCATCTCGGTGGCCGACCGTAAACACGCCGCCAAGAATCCGAAGGCGTACTTCTACGAAAAGCCGATAACCATTGAGGACCATCAAAACTCGCGGTGGATCGCCGAGCCGCTGCGGCTGCTGGACTGCTGCCAGGAAACCGACGGCGCGGTGGCGATCGTGGTGACCTCGCCGGAGCGCGCGCGGGACCTCAAGCAGCGACCTGCTGTCATCGAGGCCGCGGCACAGGGTTCGAGCCCCGACCAGTACACGATGGTCAGCTACTACCGGCCGGAGTTGGGTCTGCCCGAGATGGGCGTGGTGGGGCAGCAGCTGTGGCAGCAGTCCGGCCTCTCGCCGTCGGATATCCAGACCGCCATCCTTTACGACCACTTCACGCCCTTTACGCTGATTCAGTTGGAGGAGTTGGGATTCTGCGGCAAGGGCGAGGCGAAGGACTTCATCGCCGACGGCGCGATCGAGGTCGGCGGTCGGCTGCCCATCAACACGCACGGCGGCCAGCTTGGTGAGGCCTACATCCACGGCATGAACGGCATCGCCGAGGGTGTGCGGCAATTGCGTGGGACCTCGGTCAACCCGGTCCCCGACGTCGAGCACGTTCTCGTCACCGCGGGAACCGGTGTCCCCACGTCGGGGCTCATCCTCGGCTAGCCTCTTCCGCCTTTCCCTCGCCCTCCCCTTCCCCCTTTCGGCCGAGTGTGCAGTTAGTTTCACGTTCGCGGTCGAGTGTGAAACTAACTTCACGCTCGACGAGTGAAGTGACGAGGCGGGCGAGCAGTGCGACGCTGCGGTGGTGAATGAGCCGTTCCTTGGTAGCGAGGCTATTGCTCGAGGCGCACTAACCAGGGGTCAGCTATCCAACGGCTATACGCGACTTTTCCGCGATGTGTATGTCAGTCGGGATGCTGACATCACTGCCGCGCTGCGCGCGCGAGCCGCATGGTTGTGGACCGGCCGCCAGGGTGTGGTCGCCGGATTCTCAGCGGCGGCGCTGCATGGCAGCAAATGGGTGGAGAGCGGGATGGTGGTCGACCTCATTCACGACAACCGCCATCGTCAACCCGGAATCCGAGCTCATGGCGACCGTATCGAGGACGACGAGATCATCGCCATCGACGGGATGGCCGTGACCTCGCCACCCAGGACTGCTCTGGACCTCGGCTGCTGGTATCCGATCACCGCCGCGGTTGCGGGGATCGACGCATTGGCTCGAGCAACACGAATCAAGGCCGCCGATGTCGAGCTGCTCGCCGGACGGTACTCGGGCCGCCGAGGCATCGCGCAGGCGAGGGAGGCTATAGCACTTTTCGATAGTGGGGCGCAGTCTCCGAAGGAATCTTGGCTGCGCATTGTGCTCGTACAGGCAGGATTACCGCCGCCTCAGACGCAGATCCCAGTTTTCGATCACTTCGGTGAGCCGGTGGCCTATCTGGATATGGGTTGGGAGGAGCTGAAGGTCGCCGTCGAGTACGACGGCGAACAACACCGCACCGACCGGCGGCAATACACCTGGGATGTCCGGCGATTGGAAACGCTCGAGCGTCTGGGGTGGATCATCGTCCGGGTGGTGGCCGGTGACCGCCCAGCCGATATCGTTCGGCGTGTTCGCGCCGCTCGTGCCCGTCGAGCGTGAAGCTAGTTTCACACTCGACCGCGAACGTGAAACTAACTTCACGCTGGAGGCCCCGAGACTGGAGGCCCCGAGGAGGGAGGCCCCGAGAAGAAGGACCCTAGGCCGGGACCAGTTCGACGCCGCTCAAGACCACGGCGTTGTCGCGCGACGGCGCGACCACGCCGGCCACGAAACGGCCGTCCTCTTTCCACACGTTGACGCGCAGCGTCTCGCCGGGGAACGCCACGCCCGCGAAGCGGGCGCCGTAGGCGGCCACCGCGCCGACGTCGCCGTCCAGCAGCGTGTCGACGATCGCCTTGCACGTCATGCCGTAGGTGCACAGGCCGTGCAGGATGGGCTGTGAAAAGCCTGCGGCCGCAGCGAATTCCGGGTCGGAGTGCAGCGGGTTGCGGTCGCCGCACAGTCGGTAGAGCAGCGCCTGCTGCGGCAGGATCGGCACCGCCACCTCGACGTCGGGCGCCCGGTCGGGCGCCGCGTCCGACGTCGAAGGCCCACGCTCACCGCCGAATCCGCCCTCGCCGCGGGCGAAGATCGACCGTCGCTGCGTCCACAGCAGTGTGCCGTCGGGCGCGCTGACGGTCGTCTCACTCCAGATCACCGCGGCCTTGCCCTTGTCCCAGATGTCGGTGAACCGGGTGACGGCGCGCGCCGCACCCGACGGCGGCAGCGGGCCGGGCACCTCCACCCGCTCGCTGGCGTGCAGTACCTTGCCCAGCTCGATGTCGATGCCGGGGAATTGCACGGTCGGCGGCTTGGTCATGTGAAAGGACGCCGCGACGTTGCCGAACGTCGGCAGCACCTGCGGGGTGTCGTCCACCAGGTAGCGCAATTCGCGCGGGTCCATCGGATCCTTGCCGGCGCCCAACGCCAAGTGGTAGAGCTGCACATCGCTGCTCGTCCAAGAGAAATCGATGGGCTCGAGCTCGGCGGCCAGCGCGACATCTACGTCGATGGGCATCAGCGGTCCCCCGCAATGTGCAGCGCGGCCAGGTAGCCGAAAGTCATCGCCGGGCCGATGGTGCCGCCCGGTCCCGGATAGGTGTGGCCCATCACCGGGGCACTGACATTGCCTGCGGCGTAAAGGCCTTCGATGATCGAGCCGTCGTCGCGCAGCGCACGACCGTGGACGTCGGTGCGGATACCGCCCTTGGTGCCCAGGTCGCCTGGCACCATCTTGGCCGCGTAGTACGGCGCGTGGGCGAGCTCGCCCAGGTTGGGATTGGGCTTGTTGGTCGGGTCGCCGTAGTAGCGGTCGTACGCGCTCTCGCCGCGGTGGAAATCCTCGTCGACGCCGGAGCGGGCGAAGCCGTTGAAGCGCGCCACCGTGGCGGTGAAATCGGCAACCGGCAGGCCGGCCTTCTGCGCCAGCTCCTCGAGTGTGTCGGCCTGAATGATGACCCCTGACTCCAGCCACTTGCGCGGAATGCGTTGTCCCGGCTGCAATCCCGCGAAGATGTAGCGGTCGCGGTATTGCTGGTCGAACACCAGCCACGCCGGAATGTTCTCGCCCGGACCGGGGCCCTGGCCGAATTCCCCACCGTACATGTGGTGGCAGGCTTCGACGTAAGGCATCGACTCGTTCATGAACCGCTTGCCCGACATGTTGACAATGATCGATCCCGGCGAATTGCGCTCCGAGAGCGCGAACCACGGCGAGCCCACCAGGGGCACCGTCGGGCCCCACCAGGCGTCTTCCATCAATTCGAGTGCGGCGCCGAGCTTTTCGGCGGCGACGATGCCATCGCCGGTGTTGGCCTTGGCGCCGACGGTCCACTCGGTGGTGATCGGCGCGCGCTGATACTTCACCCGCATCTGCTCGTTGTGCTCGAAACCGCCGGAGGCGAGGATCACACCGCGCCGGGCCCGGATCAGCCGCGGTTCGGACGATTCCGAGGCGCCGGTGTCGTGCACGTAGACACCGCGCACCACGCCGTCCTCGACGTACAGATCGGTGAGCGCGGTGTTCAGTAGCACCGGGACGCCGGCCTGCTGCAAACCGATCCGCAGCGGGCCGATCAACGCCCGGCCCATGCCGACGAGGTTCTTGCCGGTCGCCTTCGCCCACATGGTGCGGGCGCCGACCTTCAGGCTGCGCAGCACGCCGCGCGGGTGGCGTTTCAGCTGGTTCAGCCGCACGTAATCCTGTTGCATGACAACGACGTTGAGCGGCACCTTGCCGTATGCCGGCTCGAGCCCGGGCATGTCGGCGCCCAGCTTGCGCGCGTCGAACGGCTTCGGCTCGATCGAACGTCCTTCCGCGCGACCGCCGGGCGCCTCCGGGTAGTAGTCGGAGTAGCGCGGGACCCAGCACATCTTCAGCGGGGTGTGCTTCAGCACGAACGAGAGCATCTCGGGGCCACGCTCGAGGTAAGTGTCGATGCGTTCCGGCTCGACGACGTTGCCGATGATGCCGTGCAAGTAGGTCCGGGCCGCCTCGGGGTCGTCCCGGACGCCGTCGCGCTTGAGCACCTCGTTGTTCGGAATCCAGACGCCCCCGCCCGACCGTGCGGTCGAGCCGCCGAAGTGCGCAGCCTTCTCGATGACTACTGTGGAAAGTCCCCGGTGAGCGGCGGTAAGGGCAGCCACCATGCCGGCTCCGCCGCTGCCGACCACGACGACGTCGAGCTCCTGTGCTGTCATGTAGAACACGTTATAGAATTGGCCGGGCCGGGCGCTACTGGGCCGGTCACACGAACGAGGGGACTTCTGCAATGCTCAGTGTCGCGACACGTGACGAGCTTGCTGCCGACTTGGCGCAGGCTGAGCGGAGCCGCTCGCCGATCGCTCCGCTAACCGCCGCCCACCCGGACATCGACGTCGTCGACGCCTACGAGATCCAGCTGATCAACATCCGCCAGCGGGTGGCCGAGGGGGCCCGGGTGCTGGGCCACAAGGTTGGCCTGTCGTCGAAGGCGATCCAGCAGATGATGGGGGTCGACGAGCCGGACTACGGGCATTTGCTCGACGAGATGCAATTGTTCGAAGACACCCCGGTCAAGGCCAGCCGCTACCTGTGGCCGCGGGTCGAGGTCGAGGTCGGTTTCATCCTCAACGCCGACCTGCCGGGCGCCGAGTGCACGGAGGACGACGTGCTGGCGGCCACCGAGGCGCTGGTGCCGTCGATCGAGTTGATCGACACCCGGATCACCGACTGGAAGATCGAGTTGTGCGACACCATCGCCGACAACGCGTCGTCGGCGGGCTTCGTGCTGGGCAAGGCGCGCGTCTCCCCGAACGACGTCGACATCAAAGGGATCGATGCGGTGCTGAGCTGCAACGGTGAGGTCGTCGCCAAGGGTCGTACCGACGCGGTGCTGGGCAACCCCGTCACCGCGGTGGCCTGGCTGGCCCGCAAGGTCGAGGGCTTCGGCGTGCGGTTACGCAAAGGCGACGTGGTACTTCCGGGGTCCTGCACGCGCGCGATCGACGCGCACGCCGGCGACGAGTTTGTTGCCGACTTCACGGGCCTGGGATCTGTTCATTTGTCATTCGAATAGTCTCGAAATTAAATCGTCGGACTTAAATAGCGAGAGCTTCGCAAAGGAGCGTCACATGCCCGCTAAGGCGAGTGTGGCCATTGTCGGGTCGGGAAACATCAGTACTGACCTGCTCTACAAGTTGCTGCGGTCGGAGTGGTTGGAACCGCGCTGGATGGTGGGCATCGACCCGGAAAGCGAGGGCCTGGCGCGGGCCCGCAAGCTGGGTCTTCAGACCACACACGAGGGTGTGGACTGGTTGCTGGCCCAGTCGGAGAAGCCCGATCTGGTGTTCGAGGCCACCAGCGCCTACGTGCACCGGGACGCCGCGCCGAAATACGAAGCCGCCGGGATTCGGGCCATTGACCTGACCCCGGCCGCCGTCGGCCCGGCGGTCATCCCCCCGGCCAACCTGCGCGAGCACCTGGATGCCCCGAACGTCAACATGATCACCTGCGGCGGACAGGCCACCATCCCGATCGTCTACGCGGTGAGCCGCGTCGTGGAGGTGCCGTACGCGGAGATCGTCGCGTCGGTGGCCTCGGTTTCCGCGGGACCGGGCACCCGGGCCAACATCGATGAGTTCACCAAGACCACCAGCAAGGGTGTGCAGACCATCGGCGGCGCCAAGCGGGGCAAGGCGATTATCATCCTCAACCCGGCCGATCCGCCGATGATCATGCGCGACACCATCTTCTGCGCGATCCCCGAGGACGCCGACCGCGGCGCGATCGCAAAGTCCATTCACGACGTGGTGGCCGAGGTACAGACCTACGTGCCGGGCTACCGGCTGCTCAACGAGCCGCAGTTCGACGAGCCGTCGCTGCACTCCGGCGGTCAGGCGGTCGTTACCACGTTCGTCGAGGTGGAGGGCGCCGGCGATTACCTGCCGCCGTATGCGGGCAACCTGGACATCATGACCGCCGCGGCCACCAAGGTCGGCGAGGAGATCGCGAAGGAATCCCTATCCGCGACGGCGCCGGGAGCGCAAGCATGAGCACACAGGAGATCTTCTTCAACCCGATCTGGGACGTGCGGCTGACCGACACGTCGTTGCGGGACGGCTCGCATCACAAGCGCCACCAGTTCACCAAAGACGAGGTCGGCGCGATCGTGGCCGCCCTGGACACCGCCGGGGTGCCGGTCATCGAAGTCACCCACGGCGACGGCCTGGGCGGCTCGAGCTTCAACTACGGGTTCTCCAAGACGCCCGAGCAGGAGCTGATCAAGCTGGCGGCCCAGACGGCCAAGGAGGCCAAGATCGCCTTCTTGATGCTGCCCGGGGTGGGCACCAAGGAGGACATCAAGGAGGCCCAGAACAACGGCGGGTCGATCTGCCGGATCGCCACCCATTGCACCGAAGCCGATGTGTCCATTCAGCACTTCGGCCTGGCCCGCGAACTCGGCCTGGAGACCGTCGGGTTCTTGATGATGAGCCACACCATCTCCCCGGAGAAGCTGGCCGCCCAGGCCCGCATCATGGCCGACGCCGGCTGCCAGTGCGTCTACGTGGTCGATTCGGCCGGCGCGCTGGTCCTCGAGGGGGTGCGCGACCGGGTCGCGGCCCTGGTCGCCGAGCTCGGCGACGACGCCCAGGTGGGCTTCCACGGCCATGAGAACCTCGGCCTGGGGGTGGCCAACTCCGTGGAGGCCGTCCGCGCGGGGGCCAAGCAGATCGACGGCTCGTGTCGGCGGTTCGGCGCCGGAGCGGGCAACGCGCCCGTCGAGGCGCTGATCGGGGTGTTCGACAAGATCGGCGTCAAGACCGGCATCGACTTCTTCGACATCGCCGACGCCGCCGAAGAGGTGGTGGCCCCGACCATGCCCGCCGAGTGCCTGCTCGACCGCAACGCCCTGATCATGGGCTACTCCGGGGTGTACTCGAGCTTCCTCAAGCACGCCATCCGCCAATCCGAGCGCTACGGGGTGCCCGCCCACCAACTGCTGCACCGCGCCGGTCAACGCAAACTCATCGGCGGCCAAGAAGACCAACTCATCGACATCGCGCTCGAAATCAAACGCGAGCAAGAAAGCGGCGCCGCCGCCAAGTAGCCTGCGCGCGCACAGGCCACGCAAAGCTATCCGGAGTAACCTGGGCGCATGACCGTGACATCCAGGAAAACTCGGGACCGCGGACTGTACGGCGTCCTCGCCGGGAGTTTGCTGGCCGCCACCGCCGCGACGGTGATCGCGCTCCCGGTCGCCGACGCCGCGCCCCAGTGCAACCAGACCGTGGGTAACTCCATCGACCAGTACCTGCAGCGGCATCCCGACCTGCATGCGCAGCTGCAGGCCAAGTCGGAGGCGGAAGGCGGCGGCCCCAACGTCATCGACTACCTGAACCGGCATCCCGACGTGCGGCAGCATCTGATCGACCTGTCGCAGCAGTGCGCACCGTAGTGAGTCGGCCTCGTCGGTGAACGCCGCGGCGGACGCGCGGGGATGTTCGCCATTGACGAAAAAGTAGAACACGTTCTAGCGTCTAGGCGTGCTCGCAGAATCTTTTTCAGGCCCGCTCACCCAAGCGATCGCCGAAGCCGAGAAGCTGGTCGCCGACGCGCCCTTCATCGAGACCGAGGCAGACCTGCTCGAAGGGCTGCAATATCTGGCGGGCTGCGTTTCGGCCTGTATCCACCTGGCTTTCGACTACGAGCGGGACCACCCGTTCCTGCAATCGGGAACCGGGCCGTTCACCAAGATGGGCTTGGATAACCCCGACACCCTCTACTTCGGCACGCGGGTCCACGCCGATCACGACTACGTCGTCACCGGCAGGCGCGGCACCACCACCGACCTGAGCTTCCAGTTGCTCGGCGGTGAATACACCGACGACAACGTGCCCGCCAGCCAGGCGGCGTTCGACGACCGCGAACTCGAGATCGCGGCCGACGGCAGTTTCGAGTGGCGGCTGCGGCCCACCAGCAACGGGCAGCTGGTCATTCGCGAGGTCTACGGTGACTGGTCGGCACAACGTGGCACGCTGGCCATCTCCCGTTTGGACACCGCGGGTACCGCACCGCCGCCGCTGACCCGCGAGACCATCGAAAAGCGTTACGCCACAGCGGGAAAGCAGCTCGTCAACCGGGTGAAGACGTGGCTTCAGTTCCCGCAATGGTTCTATCTCGACCTTCCGGTGAACACCATGGTCGCGCCCCGCCTCACGCCGGGCGGACTGGCGACCCAGTATTCGTCGGTCGGCCACTACGACTTGGCGCCCGATCAGGCGCTGGTGATCACCATCCCGGCTTCCGACGCGCCCTACCTGGGCTTCCAGCTGGGCAGCCTCTGGTACATCTCGCTGGACTACATCAACCACCAGACATCGCTGAACAACACTCAGGCGCAAGCGGATCCGGACGGCAAGGTGCGCATAGTCGTCGCCGACCAGAACCCGGGAGTGACCAACTGGGTGGAGACGCTGGCGCATCGGCGGGGCTTCCTGCAGTTCCGTTGGCAACGGGTGTCGCGGCAACTCACCGAGGCGGACGGGCCCACCGTGGAGGTGGTCGCCTTCGACGCCGTGCCCGCCAGGTTGCCGTACTTCGAGCACAACAAGATCTCCGACGACGAATGGCGGGCGCGAATAGCGCTGCGCCAACAACAAATTGCGGCCAGGATGCTGGGGTGACGATGACAGGCTTACTCAACGAAAAGGTCGTGGTCATCAGCGGCGTCGGGCCGGGGCTCGGGACCACCCTGGCGCATCGGTGCTCACAGGACGGCGCCGACTTGGTGCTGGCGGCGCGGACGGTGGAGCGGCTGGAAAGCATCGCCAAGCAGGTCAACGACACCGGGCGCAAGGCGTTGGCGGTGCGTGCCGACATTACCGACGACGACGAGGTGAACTATGTCGTCGAGACCACCATGGCGACGTACGGCAAGGTTGACGTTCTGATCAACAACGCGTTCCGGGTGCCGTCCATGAAGCCGTTGGCCGCCACCAGCTTTCAGCACATCCGCGACGCGATCGAGCTCAGCGCGCTGGGCGCGTTGCGGCTCATCCAGGCCTTCACCCCCGCGCTGGAGAAGTCGCACGGATCGATCGTCAACGTCAACTCCATGGTGCTGCGGCACTCCCAGGCCAAATACGGCGCCTACAAGATGGCCAAGTCGGCGCTGCTGTCGATGTCACAGTCCCTGGCCACCGAGCTCGGTGAGAAGGGGATCCGCGTCAATTCCGTTGCCCCGGGCTATATCTGGGGCGACACCTTGCAGGCCTACTTCGAGCACCAGGCGGGCAAGTACGGCACCACGGTGGACCAGATCTACGCCGCGACCGCGGCGAACTCCGACCTCAAGCGCCTGCCCACCGAAGACGAGGTGGCCTCGGCGATCCTGTTCCTGGCCAGCGACCTGTCCAGCGGCATCACCGGACAGACGCTGGACGTCAACTGCGGGGAGTACCACACGTAATGCCGCCAT
Organism: Mycobacterium hainanense; assembly: GCF_041890355.1. Taxonomy (NCBI): domain Bacteria; kingdom Bacillati; phylum Actinomycetota; class Actinomycetes; order Mycobacteriales; family Mycobacteriaceae; genus Mycobacterium; species Mycobacterium hainanense. Next base: position 687,555 of record NZ_CP169059.1, read on the forward strand.
CGACGATGCAGTGGGGGTACCGCCCGCTTGCGGGGGACGAAGCGATGAGGAGGAGATGGCGACATGGGAGCTGACCGCACCGATGTCGGCACCGTCGACGAGTTGCACGCCTCGGCGAGCAAGCTGACCGGGCTCGATGACTTCGGCGCCAACGACGACAACTATCTCGAAGCGCTGGAGGTGCTGCTGGACTCCTACCGGCGAGAAGCCGGCCTTACGGTGTTGGGCAGCAAGATGAATCGCTTCTTCCTGCGCGGTGCCCTGGTGGCCCGGCTGCTGTCGGAGGCGTCGTGGAAGCAGTATCCGCAGCACGCCGACGTCGCGATCGAGCGCCCGATCTTCGTCACCGGCCTGGTGCGCACCGGCACCACCGCGCTGCACCGGCTACTGGGCGCCGACCCGGCGCATCAGGGCCTGCACATGTGGCTGGCCGAGTTCCCGCAACCGCGCCCGCCGCGCGAAACCTGGGAATCGCACCCGCTTTATCGCCAGCTCGACGAGCAATTCAACCGGCACCACCAAGAGAATCCTGGCTACACCGGCCTGCACTTCATGGCCGCCTATGAGCTCGAGGAATGCTGGCAGCTGCTTCGGCAGTCGCTGCATTCGGTGTCCTACGAGACCTTGGCGCACCTGCCCAGTTACGCGCAGTGGCTTTCGGAGCAGGACTGGACGCCGTCCTACCGTCGGCACCGCAAGAACCTCCAGCTGATCGGGCTCAATGACGCTGAAAAGCGTTGGGTGCTAAAGAATCCCAGTCATCTGTTCGCGCTGGACGCCTTGATGGCGACCTACCCCGACGCGCTGGTGATTCAGACCCATCGGCCGGTCGAGACGATCATGGCCTCCATGTGTTCGCTGGCCCAACACACCGCCGAGGGATGGTCGACGACGTTCGACGGGGCCCAGATCGGCGCCGACGCGATGGATACCTGGTCGCGTGGCCTCGAGCGCTTCAACACCGCCCGCGCCAAGTATTCGCCGGCCCAGTTCTACGACGTCGACTACAAGGAACTGATCGCCGACCCGATCGGCACGGTGGGCGATATCTACCGGCATTTCGGGCTGACGCTGACCGAAGAGGCGAGGGCAGCCATGGAAAAGACGCACGCCGACAGCCAGTCCGGCGAGCGGGCGCCGAAACATCGTTACTCGCTGGCCGATTACGGGCTGACCGTCGAGACGGTCAAGGAGCGCTTCGCCGGGCTGTAGGTCAGTCGGAGTCCGGATCCTCGGGCTCGCCCAGGTAACCCTCCGCGACCGCGTGCTCGATGCTGTCGCTCAACTTCGGGCACGACCGGGTGCGCGCGGTATCACCGCCGGAGTTGCGCACCTCGGTGAAGTGGGCGCAGCGCTGCCACGCCTCGGTGTTCCATTGCACCGCGGTGTGACCCGGGCCCAGCCTGCGGACGGTGACCGTGACGTGGCAGAACCGGCAGTCCACCGGCAGCAGCCCCGAGCTGAGGTAGCGCTCCCGGTCGGCACGACTGGCCTCGGCAACGGCGGCGGCGTGCTGCGGGTCGTTGGCGAAATCCCTTGATTTCGACCAGGATCCCGAGCCGCCGTTGCGGGCGGGCGCGTCGTCGTGGTCGTGATGGTCACCGTGCAGCATCAGCATCGACCGGGCGAGCCGGTCGACGTCGGGAACCGCCGGTTGATCCTGGGTCATGGGGTCAGTGTTGCTCCGCGGGCACTTCGTCGTTGGCGTCGTTGGCCGCCTTGAGGTTCTGTTCGACCTCGGCGTTCCAGTACTCGTTGGCGCGGGTGGTGTCCACCTCGATCTCGAAGCGCTCCACCATTTCCGGCTGGATGTCGGCCACGTCGACGTAGAACTGCTGATACCAGCGGCGCAGCTGATAGACGGCGCCGTCCTCCTCGACCAGCAGCGGGTTGTCGATGCGGGTCTTGTGCTTCCAGATCTCGACGTCCTGCAGGAAGCCCTTGCTGACGCCCTCGGTGAAGACCTTCGACAGCTTCTCGGTCATCTTTTCGTCCATGCCCTTGGGCTTTTCGACGATGACGCCCCACTGCAGCACGAACGAGTTCTGCGTCACCGGGTAGTGGCAGTTGATCAGGATCGACTCGGCCTTGTAGCCGCCGTAGCTGTTGTGCAGCCAGTTGATCATGAACGACGGCCCGAAGTAGGACGCCTCCGAGTCGAGGTGCGCTTCACCGTACGAGGTACCCAGGTCGTTGACGTCCGGCCGGCCCACGTTGTGCAGGTACTGCGAGGCGATGTGCCCCTCGAAGACGTTCTTGAAGTAAGTCGGCAACCCGAAATGGATGTAGAAGAAGTGCGCCATGTCGGTGACGTTGTCGATGATGTCGCGGCAGTTCGAGCCCTCGATGAGGATGCGGTTCCACCGCCAGTCGGTCCACTCGTCACTGTGGGCTTCCGGGATCTCGGGGATCCGGACCGCGGGGTCGGGCGGGTTCTGTTCGTGGTCGTGCCAGACGAACAACAGGCCGCCGCGCACATCGGTCGTCCACGAACGGGTGCGCGCCGTCTTGGGTGTGCGCTTGGCGTATGGCACCAGCTTGCAGCGGCCGTCACCGCCCCAGCGCCAGTCGTGGAACGGGCAGGCCACCTCGTCGCCCTTGATGGTGCCCTCCGAAAGGTCGCCACCCATGTGCCGGCAGTAGCCGTCCAGGACCTTCAGGTCGCCCTGTGAGTCGGCAAAGACCACCAGCTTGGTGCCGAACGCCTCGATCGGGTGCGGCTTGCCGTCCTGGAAGTCCTTCGCGACGCCCAGGCAATGCCAGCCCCGGGCGTACCTCGTCGGCAAAGCACCGGGATCGATCTCCCGGATGCCGACCGCCTTGGCGTCGGTAGTCACCTGTCACCTCCAACTCACTGGCCCTCTAACTAGAACACGTTACAGTTTTGCGGTGGCGGCGCGCAACGACAGCGAGTCTGGCCACGGGAAATGCGCGGCCAATGCCCGCTCGGGGTATATCTAGACGATGCCGCTGTTTGCTTTCGAGGGTCGGGCGCCGCGGGTAGATCCCACCGCGTTTGTGGCCCCGACCGCCACCCTGATCGGCGACGTCGTCATCGAGGCCGGTGCATCGGTGTGGTTCAACACCGTGCTGCGCGGCGACTACGGACCGATCGTGGTGCGTGAGGGCGCGAACGTGCAGGACGGGTCGGTGCTGCACGCGCCGCCCGGCATCCCGGTAGACATCGGGCCCGGCGCCACCGTGGCGCACATGTGCTGCATCCACGGGGCGCACGTGGGGTCCGAGGCCCTGATCGCCAACCACGCCACCGTGCTCGACGGCGCGGTCATCGGTGCGCGCAGCCTGATTGCGGCCCACTCGCTGGTGACGGCAGGGACCCAGATTCCGGCGGGCATGCTGGCGGTCGGTGCGCCGGCGCAGATCAAGGGGCCGGTCGCCGGGACGGGCGCGGAGATGTGGGTCAAGGCGAATCCGCAGGCCTACCGCGAACTGGCTCAGCGGCATTTGGCCGGGCTCGAGCCGCTCTAGACTTTGCGGGCCGACGCGGCCGCGCGGTCCATCTCCCAATAGGCGCGCAGGGCGGTCATCTTGCCCTCGTCGTTCGCCTTGTACGTAAAGACGCCCTCCGCGGTCACCTGGTAGTCGCCATGGGTGATCAAGATGTGGCCGACGTTGGCTTCCTCGTTGCCGCATTGGTAGGTGTCGCGGAAGACGAACTCGATTTTGGCGGTGGGCGCGATGGCCTTGTCCCAGAAGGCCGAGATCGCGTCGCGCCCCCGGTGGCCCTTGCCTTCGGGGTCGAAGGCCGACGGCCCGATCGGATCCTCGACAATGGCGTCGTCGGCGAAGACCGCCAGCCACGCTTCTTTGTCCCTGGCGATGACCGCCTCGCGCGAGCGCCGGCCGGCCTCGTGGGCCGGGTTGTCGCTCACCCGCCCACCTTCGCCGGCCCGACCGGCTTTTCAGAGCCGACCACCCACATGGAGTAGTACTGCGAGCCGCCGCCGTAGGCGTGCCCCAACGCCCTACGCGCGTTGGGCACTTGGTGATCCCCGCCCTTGCCCATCACCTGGATCGCCGCCTCGGCGAACCGGATCAGGCCGGAGGCGCCGATCGGGTTCGACGACAACACGCCACCCGACGGGTTGACCGGAAGCCGCCCCCCGATCGCCGTCTCGCCGGCTTCGGTGAGCTTCCAGCCCTCGCCTTCGGGCGCAAAGCCGAGGTTTTCCAACCACATCGGCTCGAACCACGAGAACGGCACGTAGATCTCCGCGGCGTCGATCTCGTCGATCGGGCTCGTGATGCCGGCCGCCTTCCACAGCGCCGCGGCGGCGTCACGCCCGGCCTGGGGGCTGACCTGGTCGCGTCCCGAGAACTGCAGCGGCTCGGTGCGCAGCGCAGTCGCGTGGATCCACGCCACCGGTTGTCCCTGTGCCAGACGGGCTTCGGCGGCCTCCTCGTTGCCGATCACCACCGCGGCGGCACCGTCCGACGACGGGCAGGTTTCGTCGTAGCGGATCGGGTCCCACAACATGGGCGACTCCATCACCTTCTCGACGGTGATGTCGGGCTGATGCAGGTGCGCCAGCGGGTTCCGGGCTCCGTTGAGCCGGTCCTTGACGGCAACTATCGCGCCGATGTTCAACGGTGCTCCGGACCGGCGGATGTAGGACCGCACGTGGGGGGCGAAATAGCCGCCCGCGCCGGCGCCGACGGGCTTGATGAACGGGACCGGAATCGACAACGCCCACATGGCGTTTGATTCCGATTGCTTCTCCCAGGCCATCGCCAGCACGCGGCGGTACTTTCCGGACTGCACCAGACTCGCGGCGACGACCGCGGTGGACCCACCGACCGAACCCGCGGTGTGCACCCGGATCAGCGGCTTGCCGGTGGCGCCCACGGCGTCGGCCATGAACAGCTCGGGCATCATGACGCCCTCGAAGAAATCGGGCGCCTTACCGACGACGACGGCGTCGATGTCGTCGAACGTCGAACCGGAGTCTTCCAGCGCGCGGTCGATCGCCTCGCGCACCAGGCCGTTCATCGAAACGTCCTTGCGCTTGGCCACGTACTTGGTCTGCCCGGTGCCCAGTACCGCGGCCAGGTATGCTCCCGCTCCGGCCATCAGTTCTTTCCTTCCATGACCGCGACCAGGTTCTGTTGCAACGCGGGCCCGCTGGTGGCGTGCGCGAGCACCCGCTTGGCCGATCCGTTCCAGATGTGTTGTGCGGCAAAGCCGATTCGCTCGAGGCCGGCGACGAACATGGGGTTGGCGGCCAGCGCCCCACCGGAGGGGTTGACCTTGGTGGGCCCCGGTATCCGGATGGCTTGCTCGAGGATCAGGTGCTGATGGGTGAACGGCGCGCAGATCTCCGCGACGTCCAAGTTATCGGTCCGGCCGCCCGTGGCCACCTGGGCCGCCGCCTTGGTCGACGGGGACTCGGTGAGGTCGCGCGCGCCCAGGGCCGGGGTTTCGATGCGGTGCTCGATTCCCGTGATCCAGGCGGGGTTTTCGCGCAGCTCGCGCGCGCGGTCGTCGGCCGCAAGCACGATGGCGGCGGCACCGTCGGTGATGGGCGCGATGTCGTGGCGCCGCAAAGGTTCGGCGAAGAATGGCCGCTCCAGCAGTTCGGCCACGCTGATCGACCCCTCGACTTTGTCGACCCGGCGCGCGTTGGCGAAGGAGTCGAACGCGACGCGCGCCATTTGCTCTTCGGTCCACTTGCCGCTGTCGAGCCCCATGCGGGCTTGCAGCCCGGCCATCGAGATCGAGTCCGGCCACAGCGGCGCGACCGTGTAGGGATCGGTCTGCCGCGACAGGATCTGGCGCAGGATTCCGGCCGAGGACTTGCCGAACCCGTACACCAGCGCGGTGTCGACCTCGCCGGTCAGGATCTTGATGTAGGCCTCGTACAGCGCCCAGGCCGCGTCCATCTCGACGTGCGATTCGTTGATCGGCGGCACGGCGCCGATCGAGTCGATCGCCGAGATGAACGAAAATGCCCGTCCGGCAAGGTAATCGGACGATCCCGAGCACCAGAAGCCGATGTCGGCCTTCGTGATGCCGAGGTCGGAGTAGAGCTGGGCGAAGCACGGCATCAACATTTCGACGCCGTTGGTGGTGCCGTCGGTGCGGCGTACGTGTGGGGCGTGGGCGAAGCCGACGACCGCAACGTTGCGAGCGCTCATGTGGTAGGTGTGCCCTTTACAGGTGGTGCTTGTAGGTGTCGTAGTCGGCGTCGGGTTCCCCTGTCGGCCGGAAGTACTCGATGTTGTCGATGCCAAAGCCCCACTCCTCGCGGGGTTTCCACACCGCCTCGACGCGCATACCCATCCGCACCTCGTGCGCGTCGACGTCGGCGACCAGATGCAGGAAGGGAATGTCGGCGCCGTCGAGCAGTACGTAGGCCGCCACGTAGGGCGGTTTGATGCGCTGTCCCTGGAACGGAATGTTGATGATCGCGAACGTCGTGACCGTGCCCTTGTCGGGCAGCTCGACGAATTCGGTGGTGGGTTGGCCGGTGGCCGGGTCCGCGCCGTGCGGCGGGAAGTAGACCTTTCCTTCTTGCCCGTCTGCACTCCTGGTGCGCGCGCCCAGCAGCTTGCCCTGGGCGATGGCGCGCAGGTAGGCGCTCTCCTCGTGGGAGGCGGTGTGCTGAATCGTCAGCGAGATCGGCGTGACGATCATCGTCACCGGATCCTGTTCTCCCGCCGGGTGTTCGGACACCGGTTCGGCTTCCTCACCGAGCTCGAAGTAGGCGATGTCGGTGATCGCGCCCACCGGCTCGTCCGCCCAGTGCACGTGTACCCGGGAGCCGGTTTTGATGGCCTTGGGCTCGCCCGCATCCACCGCGTGCATCAGTGGGGTGTCGGCGCCGTCGAGCTTGATCAGCGCCCAGGCGAACGGACGGTCCAGCGGCTGACCCTCTACCGGATCCGGTTGCCACGTCCAGGAAACGACGGTGCCGACGCTGGAGACCGGTACCATCTCGCCGAGCGGCTCGTAGGTAACCGGGTCATATTCCGCCGGCGGCACGTGTACTCGGCCATCGGATCCGCGCACCCCCAGCAGGTGGCGCTCACGCAGTGCGGTGAAGAACTTGCTCAGCGTGGGGCCGACTGAACGGGTGTAGTCGAAAGACAACGTCAGCGGCGCGGAGAGCGGCGGCTCAGTGGGATCCGTCAAGGTCGGGCTGCTCGAACTGGCTGTCACGCCATCGAGTAGAACAGGTTCTAAGAACGGTTTCAACATCGGGTTCCTAGGAAAGGTTTGAGTGACGATGAAGCTGGGATTACAGCTCGGGTATTGGGGCGCTCAGCCGCCGGAGAACCACGCGCAGCTCGTCGCCGCCGCCGAGGAAAGCGGATTCGACGCCGTCTTCACCGCCGAGGCGTGGGGCTCGGACGCCTACACACCGCTGGCCTGGCTCGGCTCGTCGACGCACCGCTTGCGGCTGGGCACCTCGGTGATTCAGCTGTCCGCGCGCACACCGACGGCGACCGCGATGGCAGCACTGACCCTCGACCATCTGTCCGGGGGCCGGCACATCATCGGCCTCGGCGTATCCGGTCCGCAGGTGGTCGAGGGCTGGTACGGCCGGCCGTTCCCCAAGCCGCTGGCCCGCACCCGTGAGTACGTCGACATCATGAGGCAGGTGTGGGCCCGCGAGAAGCCGGTCACCAGCGACGGACCGCACTACCCCCTGCCGCTGACGGGCGAGCAGACGACCGGCCTGGGCAAGCCGCTCAAGCCCATCACCCACCCGCTGCGCCCCGACATCCCGATCATGTTGGGCGCCGAGGGGCCGAAGAACGTGGCGCTGGCCGCCGAGATCTGCGACGGTTGGCTGCCGATCTTCTACACGCCGCGGATGGCGGACACCTACAACGAATGGCTCGACGAGGGGTTCGCGCGGCCCGGGGCGCGGCGCAGCCGCGAGGACTTCGAAATCTGCGCGACCGCCAACATCGTCATCACCGACGACCGCGCCTCGGCTTTCGCAGCCATGAAGCCCTACATCGCCCTCTACATGGGCGGGATGGGCGCCGAAGACACCAATTTCCACGCCGACGTCTATCGACGGATGGGCTACGCCGAGGTGGTCGACGACGTCACCAGGCTGTTCCGCAGCAACCAGAAAGACAAGGCCGCCGAGATCATCCCCGACGAGGTGATCGACGACGCCGCGATCGTCGGCGACATCAACTACGTGCGTGAGCAGGTCAAGGTCTGGGAAGCCGCCGGCGTCACCATGATGGTGGTCAATGGACGCAATGAGGCGCAGATCAGGGAGCTCGCCACGCTGATCTGACGCGGTATTGCCCAACGAATAGAACGCGTTCTAATGTGGCGATCGCAAGCGCGGCAAAGCCGGGCGCGGCGGGTCGCCACGAGGACAGGAGACCGGTGGCGATCGCAAGCGCGGTGGGTCGCCACGAGGACAGGACACCGGATGACAGCATCGGAGCACACCATCGCGGGCACGGTGCTCACCATGCCGGTGAAGATCCGCAACGCGAATCAGCACATGGCGATGTTCTCCGTCGACGCGGATGCGGCGCAGCAGATGATCGACTACAGCGGCCTGCAGGTCTGCCGCTACCTTCCCGGCCGCGCCATCGTGGTCCTGATGCTGATGCACTACATCGACGGCGACCTGGGCCAGTATCACGAGTTCGGCACCAGCGTGATGGTGAATCCCCCCGGTGAGAAGGCGAGTGGACTCCGCGCCCTGCAGTCGGCCGGCGCGTTCATCCACCATCTCCCCGTCGACCAGGCGTTCACCTTGGAGGCGGGGACCAAGATCTGGGGTTATCCCAAGGTGATGGCCGACTTCACCGTCCGGGACGGGCGTCGGTTCGGGTTCGATCTCACCATCGACGGGCAATCGGTGATCGGCATGGAGTTTCGCCGCGGCCTGCCCTTCCGATTGACCCCGCGCCAGCAGTCGCAACGCACCTACTCGCACCGCGACGGAATCACCCGGGAAACCGCCTTTGAACACACGCTGGACGGCGTGCGCACCCGGTTCGGCGGGGTGAGCGTCCGGCTCGGCGATCACCCGTATTCGAAAGAACTTGCGTCGCTCGGCCTTCCGAAGCGCGCGTTAGTTTCCAGCTCTGTCGAGCACGTGCAAATGTCCTTCGGTGATGCCCAGGAGATCTCATGACGATGACCAGGCCCGATGTGGATCTGACCGACGGCGCCTTCTACGCCGGCGATTCGCGGTCCATTTACCGCTGGATGCGTGAGCACGAGCCAGTCTTCCGGGACCGCAACGGGTTGGCCGCCGCCTCCACGTATCAGGCGGTGATCGAGGCCGAACGCAACCCCGAGCTGTTCTCGAACGCCGGCGGCATCCGCCCCGATCAAGACGGCGTCGAGATGATGATCGAGATGGACGATCCGCAACATCTGTTGCGCCGCAAGCTCGTCAACTCCGGATTCACCCGCAAGCGTGTGAAAGACCTTGAGACCAAGATCGTTTCGCTGTGTGACACGCTGATCGACGCGGTGTGCGAACGCGGTGAGTGTGACTTCGTCTGGGATCTCGCGGCGCCCCTGCCGATGGCGGTGATCGGCGACATGCTCGGGGTGCGTCCCGAAGAGCGCAAGATGTTCCTCAAGTGGTCCGACGACCTGGTCAGCTTCTTGAGCAGCACCGCTGATCCCGCGCAGTTCCAGCTCACCATGGACGCCTTCGCCGCATACAGCCAATACATGATGGGCATGATCGAGGCCCGCAAGACCGAGCCGACCGACGACCTGGTCAGCGTCCTGGTGCACGCGGAGGTCGAGGGCTCGCGGCTCGAGGACCACCAGATCGTCACCGAGGTGCTGCTCCTGTTGATCGGCGGCGACGAGACCACGCGCCACACGCTGTCCGGCGGAACGCGGCAGCTGCTGCTTCATCCCGATCAGCACCGGCGCCTGGCGGCCGATCTGAGCCTGCTGCCCAACGCGATCGAGGAGATGCTGCGCTGGACGGCCCCGGTGAAGAACATGGCGCGCACCATCACCGCCGACACCGAGTTCCACGGCGCTCAGTTGCGCAAGGGCGAGAAGATGATCTTGCTGTTCGAGTCGGCGAACTTCGACGAGAAGGTCTTCGACGACCCGGAAACCTTCAACATCGAGCGCTACCCGAACAACCACCTGGCCTTCGGTTTCGGGACGCACTTCTGCCTCGGAAACCAGCTCGCCCGGCTGGAGCTGTCCATCATGCAGACCCGGCTGCTACAACGTCTGCCGGACATGCGGCTGGCGTCGGACGCCGATCTGCCGTTGCGGCCGGCCAACTTCGTCTCCGGCCTGGAGAAGATGCCGGTGGCGTTCACGCCGAGCGCACCGCTGGGGTAGGCGATAGGCGCCCTCGCGCGCCCACTCGCCGAGCGTGCACTCACCGCGAAAATCAGGCGGGTTTTTCGCGCTGAGTACACGTTCGGCGGGCCCAGGCTGCGGCGACGCGTCCCAGGATGCCGCCCTGAGTGTCTCCGGACGTGACCCGGATGGTTATCCACCCCAGATCTGGCAGTGCTTCGAAGCGAGCGATATCCCTGCGGAATTGCCCGCGATCGGTCCGATGGTGATCCCCTTCGTACTCGAGCGCGATTTTCACGTCCTCCCACCCCATGTCGAGGACGGCGACAAGCTCTCCGTAGTGGCCATAAACCGGGATCTGCGTTCGCGGTCGCGGATAGCCGGCGTCGATGAGCAGGAGCCGCAGCCACGTCTCCCGAGGCGATTCAGCGCCGGCGTCGACGAGGGCTAACGCGCGCCGCGCCCGCCGGATGTTGCGATGGCCTCCATAGCGTTGCGCCAGCAGTCGGGCTTCGGCCACCTCGAGCCCCGTTGCGCGCGCCAGCGCGTCGATGGCCGCTACCGCTTCGCCCACCGGGTAGCGGCAGGCCAGGTCGAAGGCGGTGCGTGCCGGGTTGGTTGCCGGTATCCCGCCGATCAGCTGGATCTCGTCGTCGGCAACCCGATCTGACCACGTACGGATGCCGCTCGGCGGACGTCGGTAGTCGTACAGCAATTCGGCCGGTGCACGATCTTCGACCCAGCTGGCGCCATGCAACGCCGACGCCGACTGCCCGGCGACGATGCCGCGGCGCCGCGACCACAGCCACGCGGCATGGGCGCGGGATCGAGCGGTGAGTTCTGCCCCCGAGGCGACGTACACGTCGGGGTGGATGGCGGAGAAGCGGCTGCGCAGCGCGTACGGCGTCAAACGGCCGGCCGCGACGGCCTCGCTGCCAATGAACGGCACCTGCATGGCAGGAGTGTGCCGTCGACATCCGACAGCCACGTCGAGCGTGCACTCAGCGCGAGAAATCCGCCGGAAACTCGCAAGGAGTGCACGTTCGGCGGAATGGAATCCTCAGCGGTTCTGGAAGTTGGGCTTGCGCTTCTCGGCGAACGCCCGGGGACCTTCCTTGGCGTCGTCGGACAGGAAGACCTTGATGCCGATCTGGGTGTCGATCTTGAAGGCCTCGTTCTCGTGCATGCCCTCGGTCTCGCGGATCGCCCGCAGGATCGCCTGCACGGCGAGCGGGCCGTTGTTCTCAATGATTTCGGCGACCTCGAGCGCCTTGGACAGCGCCTGCCCGTCGGGTACCACATGCCCGATCAGGCCCATCTCCTTGGCCTCGGCGGCGGTGATGTGCCGGCCGGTCAGCAGCAGGTCACACGCGACCGTGTAGGGAATCTGCCGCACCAGCCGCACGGCCGACCCGCCCATCGGGTACAGGCTCCACTTGGCCTCCGAGATGCCGAACTTGGCGCTCTCGCCGGCGATGCGGATGTCGGTGCCCTGCAGGATCTCGGTGCCGCCGGCGATCGCGGGGCCCTCGACGGCCGCGATGAGCGGCTTGGTCAGCCGGCGACCCTTCAGCAAAGCGTCGATTCGCGACGGGTCGTAGCTGCCGTCCTTGAACGACTCACCCGGCGGCTTCTTGGTTGCCGCCTTGAGGTCCATGCCGGCGCAGAAGTAGCCACCGGCCCCGGTCAGGATGCAGCACCGGATGTCGGGATCGTTGTCGACGCGGTCCCAGGCCTGCACCATGATTTCCATCATTTCGGTGCTCAGGGCGTTGCGGGCGTGCGGCCGGTTCAACGTGACGATCAGGGTGTGACCGCGCTGTTCCACCAGCGCGTCGTGCCCGGTTTCCTCGTTTGCTGGAGCCTCAGCCACGGCTACCGCCTCTCCCTCGAGAATGAGCATGAACTTGTCAGGAAATGTAACACGTTCTAATTTGGTGGCCGTGGCCCTGAATATTGCCGATCTCGCAGAGCACGCCATCGACGCTGTGCCGGACCGTGTCGCCCTGATCTGCGGTGACGAGAAGCTCACGTACGCGCAACTGGAGGAGAAGGCCAACCGCCTCGCCCACTACCTGATCGACCAGGGGGTGAAAAAGGACGACAAGGTCGGGCTGTACTGCCGCAACCGCATCGAGATCGTCATCGCGATGCTCGGCATCGTCAAGGCGGGCGCCATCCTGGTCAACGTCAACTACCGCTACGTCGAGGGCGAGCTTCGCTACCTGTTCGACAACTCCGACATGGTCGCCCTGGTGCACGAGCGCCAGTACTCCGACCGGGTGGCGAACGTGCTGCCGGACACGCCCAACGTCAAGACGATCCTGGTCATCGAGGACGGCTTCGACAACGACTACCAGCGCTACGGCGGGGTCGAGTTCTACTCGGCGATCGCGCAGGGTTCACCCGAGCGCGACTTCGGCGAGCGCAGCGCCGACGACATCTACTTGCTCTACACCGGCGGCACCACCGGATTCCCCAAGGGCGTGATGTGGCGCCACGAAGACATCTACCGGGTGCTGTTCGGCGGAACCGACTTCGCCACAGGCCAATTCGTCGAAGACGAGTACGACCTGGCCAAGGCCGCGGCCGCCAACCCGCCGATGGTCCGCTACCCGATCCCGCCGATGATCCACGGCGCCACCCAGTCGGCCACCTGGATGTCGATCTTCTCGGGTCAAACTACCGTGCTCGCACCGGAATTCAACGCCGACGAGGTTTGGCGCACGATCCACGAGCACAAGGTCAACCTGCTGTTCTTCACCGGCGACGCGATGGCACGGCCCCTGCTCGACGCGCTGCTCGCGCACCAGGAGCAGGGGAACCAATACGACCTGTCGTCGCTGTTCCTGCTCGCCAGCACGGCGGCCCTGTTCTCGCCGAGCATCAAGGAGAAGCTCCTCGAGTTGTTGCCCAACCGGGTCATCACCGGACTCCATCGGCTCCTCGGAGACCGGATTCGGCGGCACCAGCATCGTCGCGAAAGACGCCCCGCACAGCGGCGGCCCCCCGCGTGACCATCGACCACCGCACGGTCGTGCTCGACGAGGACGGCAACGAGGTCAAGCCGGGCTCGGGCGTGCGCGGGTTCATCGCCAAGAAGGGCAACATCCCGGTCGGCTACTACAAGGACGAGAAGAAGACTGCCGAGACGTTCAAGACACCGCCAGTCGGTCCACTCGTCACTGTGGGCTTCCGGGATCTCGGGGATCCGGACCGCGGGGTCGGGCGGGTTCTGTTCGTGGTCGTGCCAGACGAACAACAGGCCGCCGCGCACATCGGTCGTCCACGAACGGGTGCGCGCCGTCTTGGGTGTGCGCTTGGCGTATGGCACCAGCTTGCAGCGGCCGTCACCGCCCCAGCGCCAGTCGTGGAACGGGCAGGCCACCTCGTCGCCCTTGATGGTGCCCTCCGAAAGGTCGCCACCCATGTGCCGGCAGTAGCCGTCCAGGACCTTCAGGTCGCCCTGTGAGTCGGCAAAGACCACCAGCTTGGTGCCGAACGCCTCGATCGGGTGCGGCTTGCCGTCCTGGAAGTCCTTCGCGACGCCCAGGCAATGCCAGCCCCGGGCGTACCTCGTCGGCAAAGCACCGGGATCGATCTCCCGGATGCCGACCGCCTTGGCGTCGGTAGTCACCTGTCACCTCCAACTCACTGGCCCTCTAACTAGAACACGTTACAGTTTTGCGGTGGCGGCGCGCAACGACAGCGAGTCTGGCCACGGGAAATGCGCGGCCAATGCCCGCTCGGGGTATATCTAGACGATGCCGCTGTTTGCTTTCGAGGGTCGGGCGCCGCGGGTAGATCCCACCGCGTTTGTGGCCCCGACCGCCACCCTGATCGGCGACGTCGTCATCGAGGCCGGTGCATCGGTGTGGTTCAACACCGTGCTGCGCGGCGACTACGGACCGATCGTGGTGCGTGAGGGCGCGAACGTGCAGGACGGGTCGGTGCTGCACGCGCCGCCCGGCATCCCGGTAGACATCGGGCCCGGCGCCACCGTGGCGCACATGTGCTGCATCCACGGGGCGCACGTGGGGTCCGAGGCCCTGATCGCCAACCACGCCACCGTGCTCGACGGCGCGGTCATCGGTGCGCGCAGCCTGATTGCGGCCCACTCGCTGGTGACGGCAGGGACCCAGATTCCGGCGGGCATGCTGGCGGTCGGTGCGCCGGCGCAGATCAAGGGGCCGGTCGCCGGGACGGGCGCGGAGATGTGGGTCAAGGCGAATCCGCAGGCCTACCGCGAACTGGCTCAGCGGCATTTGGCCGGGCTCGAGCCGCTCTAGACTTTGCGGGCCGACGCGGCCGCGCGGTCCATCTCCCAATAGGCGCGCAGGGCGGTCATCTTGCCCTCGTCGTTCGCCTTGTACGTAAAGACGCCCTCCGCGGTCACCTGGTAGTCGCCATGGGTGATCAAGATGTGGCCGACGTTGGCTTCCTCGTTGCCGCATTGGTAGGTGTCGCGGAAGACGAACTCGATTTTGGCGGTGGGCGCGATGGCCTTGTCCCAGAAGGCCGAGATCGCGTCGCGCCCCCCGGTGGCCCTTGCCTTCGGGGTCGAAGGCCGACGGCCCGATCGGATCCTCGACAATGGCGTCGTCGGCGAAGACCGCCAGCCACGCTTCTTTGTCCCTGGCGATGACCGCCTCGCGCGAGCGCCGGCCGGCCTCGTGGGCCGGGTTGTCGCTCACCCGCCCACCTTCGCCGGCCCGACCGGCTTTTCAGAGCCGACCACCCACATGGAGTAGTACTGCGAGCCGCCGCCGTAGGCGTGCCCCAACGCCCTACGCGCGTTGGGCACTTGGTGATCCCCGCCCTTGCCCATCACCTGGATCGCCGCCTCGGCGAACCGGATCAGGCCGGAGGCGCCGATCGGGTTCGACGACAACACGCCACCCGACGGGTTGACCGGAAGCCGCCCCCCGATCGCCGTCTCGCCGGCTTCGGTGAGCTTCCAGCCCTCGCCTTCGGGCGCAAAGCCGAGGTTTTCCAACCACATCGGCTCGAACCACGAGAACGGCACGTAGATCTCCGCGGCGTCGATCTCGTCGATCGGGCTCGTGATGCCGGCCGCCTTCCACAGCGCCGCGGCGGCGTCACGCCCGGCCTGGGGGCTGACCTGGTCGCGTCCCGAGAACTGCAGCGGCTCGGTGCGCAGCGCAGTCGCGTGGATCCACGCCACCGGTTGTCCCTGTGCCAGACGGGCTTCGGCGGCCTCCTCGTTGCCGATCACCACCGCGGCGGCACCGTCCGACGACGGGCAGGTTTCGTCGTAGCGGATCGGGTCCCACAACATGGGCGACTCCATCACCTTCTCGACGGTGATGTCGGGCTGATGCAGGTGCGCCAGCGGGTTCCGGGCTCCGTTGAGCCGGTCCTTGACGGCAACTATCGCGCCGATGTTCAACGGTGCTCCGGACCGGCGGATGTAGGACCGCACGTGGGGGGCGAAATAGCCGCCCGCGCCGGCGCCGACGGGCTTGATGAACGGGACCGGAATCGACAACGCCCACATGGCGTTTGATTCCGATTGCTTCTCCCAGGCCATCGCCAGCACGCGGCGGTACTTTCCGGACTGCACCAGACTCGCGGCGACGACCGCGGTGGACCCACCGACCGAACCCGCGGTGTGCACCCGGATCAGCGGCTTGCCGGTGGCGCCCACGGCGTCGGCCATGAACAGCTCGGGCATCATGACGCCCTCGAAGAAATCGGGCGCCTTACCGACGACGACGGCGTCGATGTCGTCGAACGTCGAACCGGAGTCTTCCAGCGCGCGGTCGATCGCCTCGCGCACCAGGCCGTTCATCGAAACGTCCTTGCGCTTGGCCACGTACTTGGTCTGCCCGGTGCCCAGTACCGCGGCCAGGTATGCTCCCGCTCCGGCCATCAGTTCTTTCCTTCCATGACCGCGACCAGGTTCTGTTGCAACGCGGGCCCGCTGGTGGCGTGCGCGAGCACCCGCTTGGCCGATCCGTTCCAGATGTGTTGTGCGGCAAAGCCGATTCGCTCGAGGCCGGCGACGAACATGGGGTTGGCGGCCAGCGCCCCACCGGAGGGGTTGACCTTGGTGGGCCCCGGTATCCGGATGGCTTGCTCGAGGATCAGGTGCTGATGGGTGAACGGCGCGCAGATCTCCGCGACGTCCAAGTTATCGGTCCGGCCGCCCGTGGCCACCTGGGCCGCCGCCTTGGTCGACGGGGACTCGGTGAGGTCGCGCGCGCCCAGGGCCGGGGTTTCGATGCGGTGCTCGATTCCCGTGATCCAGGCGGGGTTTTCGCGCAGCTCGCGCGCGCGGTCGTCGGCCGCAAGCACGATGGCGGCGGCACCGTCGGTGATGGGCGCGATGTCGTGGCGCCGCAAAGGTTCGGCGAAGAATGGCCGCTCCAGCAGTTCGGCCACGCTGATCGACCCCTCGACTTTGTCGACCCGGCGCGCGTTGGCGAAGGAGTCGAACGCGACGCGCGCCATTTGCTCTTCGGTCCACTTGCCGCTGTCGAGCCCCATGCGGGCTTGCAGCCCGGCCATCGAGATCGAGTCCGGCCACAGCGGCGCGACCGTGTAGGGATCGGTCTGCCGCGACAGGATCTGGCGCAGGATTCCGGCCGAGGACTTGCCGAACCCGTACACCAGCGCGGTGTCGACCTCGCCGGTCAGGATCTTGATGTAGGCCTCGTACAGCGCCCAGGCCGCGTCCATCTCGACGTGCGATTCGTTGATCGGCGGCACGGCGCCGATCGAGTCGATCGCCGAGATGAACGAAAATGCCCGTCCGGCAAGGTAATCGGACGATCCCGAGCACCAGAAGCCGATGTCGGCCTTCGTGATGCCGAGGTCGGAGTAGAGCTGGGCGAAGCACGGCATCAACATTTCGACGCCGTTGGTGGTGCCGTCGGTGCGGCGTACGTGTGGGGCGTGGGCGAAGCCGACGACCGCAACGTTGCGAGCGCTCATGTGGTAGGTGTGCCCTTTACAGGTGGTGCTTGTAGGTGTCGTAGTCGGCGTCGGGTTCCCCTGTCGGCCGGAAGTACTCGATGTTGTCGATGCCAAAGCCCCACTCCTCGCGGGGTTTCCACACCGCCTCGACGCGCATACCCATCCGCACCTCGTGCGCGTCGACGTCGGCGACCAGATGCAGGAAGGGAATGTCGGCGCCGTCGAGCAGTACGTAGGCCGCCACGTAGGGCGGTTTGATGCGCTGTCCCTGGAACGGAATGTTGATGATCGCGAACGTCGTGACCGTGCCCTTGTCGGGCAGCTCGACGAATTCGGTGGTGGGTTGGCCGGTGGCCGGGTCCGCGCCGTGCGGCGGGAAGTAGACCTTTCCTTCTTGCCCGTCTGCACTCCTGGTGCGCGCGCCCAGCAGCTTGCCCTGGGCGATGGCGCGCAGGTAGGCGCTCTCCTCGTGGGAGGCGGTGTGCTGAATCGTCAGCGAGATCGGCGTGACGATCATCGTCACCGGATCCTGTTCTCCCGCCGGGTGTTCGGACACCGGTTCGGCTTCCTCACCGAGCTCGAAGTAGGCGATGTCGGTGATCGCGCCCACCGGCTCGTCCGCCCAGTGCACGTGTACCCGGGAGCCGGTTTTGATGGCCTTGGGCTCGCCCGCATCCACCGCGTGCATCAGTGGGGTGTCGGCGCCGTCGAGCTTGATCAGCGCCCAGGCGAACGGACGGTCCAGCGGCTGACCCTCTACCGGATCCGGTTGCCACGTCCAGGAAACGACGGTGCCGACGCTGGAGACCGGTACCATCTCGCCGAGCGGCTCGTAGGTAACCGGGTCATATTCCGCCGGCGGCACGTGTACTCGGCCATCGGATCCGCGCACCCCCAGCAGGTGGCGCTCACGCAGTGCGGTGAAGAACTTGCTCAGCGTGGGGCCGACTGAACGGGTGTAGTCGAAAGACAACGTCAGCGGCGCGGAGAGCGGCGGCTCAGTGGGATCCGTCAAGGTCGGGCTGCTCGAACTGGCTGTCACGCCATCGAGTAGAACAGGTTCTAAGAACGGTTTCAACATCGGGTTCCTAGGAAAGGTTTGAGTGACGATGAAGCTGGGATTACAGCTCGGGTATTGGGGCGCTCAGCCGCCGGAGAACCACGCGCAGCTCGTCGCCGCCGCCGAGGAAAGCGGATTCGACGCCGTCTTCACCGCCGAGGCGTGGGGCTCGGACGCCTACACACCGCTGGCCTGGCTCGGCTCGTCGACGCACCGCTTGCGGCTGGGCACCTCGGTGATTCAGCTGTCCGCGCGCACACCGACGGCGACCGCGATGGCAGCACTGACCCTCGACCATCTGTCCGGGGGCCGGCACATCATCGGCCTCGGCGTATCCGGTCCGCAGGTGGTCGAGGGCTGGTACGGCCGGCCGTTCCCCAAGCCGCTGGCCCGCACCCGTGAGTACGTCGACATCATGAGGCAGGTGTGGGCCCGCGAGAAGCCGGTCACCAGCGACGGACCGCACTACCCCCTGCCGCTGACGGGCGAGCAGACGACCGGCCTGGGCAAGCCGCTCAAGCCCATCACCCACCCGCTGCGCCCCGACATCCCGATCATGTTGGGCGCCGAGGGGCCGAAGAACGTGGCGCTGGCCGCCGAGATCTGCGACGGTTGGCTGCCGATCTTCTACACGCCGCGGATGGCGGACACCTACAACGAATGGCTCGACGAGGGGTTCGCGCGGCCCGGGGCGCGGCGCAGCCGCGAGGACTTCGAAATCTGCGCGACCGCCAACATCGTCATCACCGACGACCGCGCCTCGGCTTTCGCAGCCATGAAGCCCTACATCGCCCTCTACATGGGCGGGATGGGCGCCGAAGACACCAATTTCCACGCCGACGTCTATCGACGGATGGGCTACGCCGAGGTGGTCGACGACGTCACCAGGCTGTTCCGCAGCAACCAGAAAGACAAGGCCGCCGAGATCATCCCCGACGAGGTGATCGACGACGCCGCGATCGTCGGCGACATCAACTACGTGCGTGAGCAGGTCAAGGTCTGGGAAGCCGCCGGCGTCACCATGATGGTGGTCAATGGACGCAATGAGGCGCAGATCAGGGAGCTCGCCACGCTGATCTGACGCGGTATTGCCCAACGAATAGAACGCGTTCTAATGTGGCGATCGCAAGCGCGGCAAAGCCGGGCGCGGCGGGTCGCCACGAGGACAGGAGACCGGTGGCGATCGCAAGCGCGGTGGGTCGCCACGAGGACAGGACACCGGATGACAGCATCGGAGCACACCATCGCGGGCACGGTGCTCACCATGCCGGTGAAGATCCGCAACGCGAATCAGCACATGGCGATGTTCTCCGTCGACGCGGATGCGGCGCAGCAGATGATCGACTACAGCGGCCTGCAGGTCTGCCGCTACCTTCCCGGCCGCGCCATCGTGGTCCTGATGCTGATGCACTACATCGACGGCGACCTGGGCCAGTATCACGAGTTCGGCACCAGCGTGATGGTGAATCCCCCCGGTGAGAAGGCGAGTGGACTCCGCGCCCTGCAGTCGGCCGGCGCGTTCATCCACCATCTCCCCGTCGACCAGGCGTTCACCTTGGAGGCGGGGACCAAGATCTGGGGTTATCCCAAGGTGATGGCCGACTTCACCGTCCGGGACGGGCGTCGGTTCGGGTTCGATCTCACCATCGACGGGCAATCGGTGATCGGCATGGAGTTTCGCCGCGGCCTGCCCTTCCGATTGACCCCGCGCCAGCAGTCGCAACGCACCTACTCGCACCGCGACGGAATCACCCGGGAAACCGCCTTTGAACACACGCTGGACGGCGTGCGCACCCGGTTCGGCGGGGTGAGCGTCCGGCTCGGCGATCACCCGTATTCGAAAGAACTTGCGTCGCTCGGCCTTCCGAAGCGCGCGTTAGTTTCCAGCTCTGTCGAGCACGTGCAAATGTCCTTCGGTGATGCCCAGGAGATCTCATGACGATGACCAGGCCCGATGTGGATCTGACCGACGGCGCCTTCTACGCCGGCGATTCGCGGTCCATTTACCGCTGGATGCGTGAGCACGAGCCAGTCTTCCGGGACCGCAACGGGTTGGCCGCCGCCTCCACGTATCAGGCGGTGATCGAGGCCGAACGCAACCCCGAGCTGTTCTCGAACGCCGGCGGCATCCGCCCCGATCAAGACGGCGTCGAGATGATGATCGAGATGGACGATCCGCAACATCTGTTGCGCCGCAAGCTCGTCAACTCCGGATTCACCCGCAAGCGTGTGAAAGACCTTGAGACCAAGATCGTTTCGCTGTGTGACACGCTGATCGACGCGGTGTGCGAACGCGGTGAGTGTGACTTCGTCTGGGATCTCGCGGCGCCCCTGCCGATGGCGGTGATCGGCGACATGCTCGGGGTGCGTCCCGAAGAGCGCAAGATGTTCCTCAAGTGGTCCGACGACCTGGTCAGCTTCTTGAGCAGCACCGCTGATCCCGCGCAGTTCCAGCTCACCATGGACGCCTTCGCCGCATACAGCCAATACATGATGGGCATGATCGAGGCCCGCAAGACCGAGCCGACCGACGACCTGGTCAGCGTCCTGGTGCACGCGGAGGTCGAGGGCTCGCGGCTCGAGGACCACCAGATCGTCACCGAGGTGCTGCTCCTGTTGATCGGCGGCGACGAGACCACGCGCCACACGCTGTCCGGCGGAACGCGGCAGCTGCTGCTTCATCCCGATCAGCACCGGCGCCTGGCGGCCGATCTGAGCCTGCTGCCCAACGCGATCGAGGAGATGCTGCGCTGGACGGCCCCGGTGAAGAACATGGCGCGCACCATCACCGCCGACACCGAGTTCCACGGCGCTCAGTTGCGCAAGGGCGAGAAGATGATCTTGCTGTTCGAGTCGGCGAACTTCGACGAGAAGGTCTTCGACGACCCGGAAACCTTCAACATCGAGCGCTACCCGAACAACCACCTGGCCTTCGGTTTCGGGACGCACTTCTGCCTCGGAAACCAGCTCGCCCGGCTGGAGCTGTCCATCATGCAGACCCGGCTGCTACAACGTCTGCCGGACATGCGGCTGGCGTCGGACGCCGATCTGCCGTTGCGGCCGGCCAACTTCGTCTCCGGCCTGGAGAAGATGCCGGTGGCGTTCACGCCGAGCGCACCGCTGGGGTAGGCGATAGGCGCCCTCGCGCGCCCACTCGCCGAGCGTGCACTCACCGCGAAAATCAGGCGGGTTTTTCGCGCTGAGTACACGTTCGGCGGGCCCAGGCTGCGGCGACGCGTCCCAGGATGCCGCCCTGAGTGTCTCCGGACGTGACCCGGATGGTTATCCACCCCAGATCTGGCAGTGCTTCGAAGCGAGCGATATCCCTGCGGAATTGCCCGCGATCGGTCCGATGGTGATCCCCTTCGTACTCGAGCGCGATTTTCACGTCCTCCCACCCCATGTCGAGGACGGCGACAAGCTCTCCGTAGTGGCCATAAACCGGGATCTGCGTTCGCGGTCGCGGATAGCCGGCGTCGATGAGCAGGAGCCGCAGCCACGTCTCCCGAGGCGATTCAGCGCCGGCGTCGACGAGGGCTAACGCGCGCCGCGCCCGCCGGATGTTGCGATGGCCTCCATAGCGTTGCGCCAGCAGTCGGGCTTCGGCCACCTCGAGCCCCGTTGCGCGCGCCAGCGCGTCGATGGCCGCTACCGCTTCGCCCACCGGGTAGCGGCAGGCCAGGTCGAAGGCGGTGCGTGCCGGGTTGGTTGCCGGTATCCCGCCGATCAGCTGGATCTCGTCGTCGGCAACCCGATCTGACCACGTACGGATGCCGCTCGGCGGACGTCGGTAGTCGTACAGCAATTCGGCCGGTGCACGATCTTCGACCCAGCTGGCGCCATGCAACGCCGACGCCGACTGCCCGGCGACGATGCCGCGGCGCCGCGACCACAGCCACGCGGCATGGGCGCGGGATCGAGCGGTGAGTTCTGCCCCCGAGGCGACGTACACGTCGGGGTGGATGGCGGAGAAGCGGCTGCGCAGCGCGTACGGCGTCAAACGGCCGGCCGCGACGGCCTCGCTGCCAATGAACGGCACCTGCATGGCAGGAGTGTGCCGTCGACATCCGACAGCCACGTCGAGCGTGCACTCAGCGCGAGAAATCCGCCGGAAACTCGCAAGGAGTGCACGTTCGGCGGAATGGAATCCTCAGCGGTTCTGGAAGTTGGGCTTGCGCTTCTCGGCGAACGCCCGGGGACCTTCCTTGGCGTCGTCGGACAGGAAGACCTTGATGCCGATCTGGGTGTCGATCTTGAAGGCCTCGTTCTCGTGCATGCCCTCGGTCTCGCGGATCGCCCGCAGGATCGCCTGCACGGCGAGCGGGCCGTTGTTCTCAATGATTTCGGCGACCTCGAGCGCCTTGGACAGCGCCTGCCCGTCGGGTACCACATGCCCGATCAGGCCCATCTCCTTGGCCTCGGCGGCGGTGATGTGCCGGCCGGTCAGCAGCAGGTCACACGCGACCGTGTAGGGAATCTGCCGCACCAGCCGCACGGCCGACCCGCCCATCGGGTACAGGCTCCACTTGGCCTCCGAGATGCCGAACTTGGCGCTCTCGCCGGCGATGCGGATGTCGGTGCCCTGCAGGATCTCGGTGCCGCCGGCGATCGCGGGGCCCTCGACGGCCGCGATGAGCGGCTTGGTCAGCCGGCGACCCTTCAGCAAAGCGTCGATTCGCGACGGGTCGTAGCTGCCGTCCTTGAACGACTCACCCGGCGGCTTCTTGGTTGCCGCCTTGAGGTCCATGCCGGCGCAGAAGTAGCCACCGGCCCCGGTCAGGATGCAGCACCGGATGTCGGGATCGTTGTCGACGCGGTCCCAGGCCTGCACCATGATTTCCATCATTTCGGTGCTCAGGGCGTTGCGGGCGTGCGGCCGGTTCAACGTGACGATCAGGGTGTGACCGCGCTGTTCCACCAGCGCGTCGTGCCCGGTTTCCTCGTTTGCTGGAGCCTCAGCCACGGCTACCGCCTCTCCCTCGAGAATGAGCATGAACTTGTCAGGAAATGTAACACGTTCTAATTTGGTGGCCGTGGCCCTGAATATTGCCGATCTCGCAGAGCACGCCATCGACGCTGTGCCGGACCGTGTCGCCCTGATCTGCGGTGACGAGAAGCTCACGTACGCGCAACTGGAGGAGAAGGCCAACCGCCTCGCCCACTACCTGATCGACCAGGGGGTGAAAAAGGACGACAAGGTCGGGCTGTACTGCCGCAACCGCATCGAGATCGTCATCGCGATGCTCGGCATCGTCAAGGCGGGCGCCATCCTGGTCAACGTCAACTACCGCTACGTCGAGGGCGAGCTTCGCTACCTGTTCGACAACTCCGACATGGTCGCCCTGGTGCACGAGCGCCAGTACTCCGACCGGGTGGCGAACGTGCTGCCGGACACGCCCAACGTCAAGACGATCCTGGTCATCGAGGACGGCTTCGACAACGACTACCAGCGCTACGGCGGGGTCGAGTTCTACTCGGCGATCGCGCAGGGTTCACCCGAGCGCGACTTCGGCGAGCGCAGCGCCGACGACATCTACTTGCTCTACACCGGCGGCACCACCGGATTCCCCAAGGGCGTGATGTGGCGCCACGAAGACATCTACCGGGTGCTGTTCGGCGGAACCGACTTCGCCACAGGCCAATTCGTCGAAGACGAGTACGACCTGGCCAAGGCCGCGGCCGCCAACCCGCCGATGGTCCGCTACCCGATCCCGCCGATGATCCACGGCGCCACCCAGTCGGCCACCTGGATGTCGATCTTCTCGGGTCAAACTACCGTGCTCGCACCGGAATTCAACGCCGACGAGGTTTGGCGCACGATCCACGAGCACAAGGTCAACCTGCTGTTCTTCACCGGCGACGCGATGGCACGGCCCCTGCTCGACGCGCTGCTCGCGCACCAGGAGCAGGGGAACCAATACGACCTGTCGTCGCTGTTCCTGCTCGCCAGCACGGCGGCCCTGTTCTCGCCGAGCATCAAGGAGAAGCTCCTCGAGTTGTTGCCCAACCGGGTCATCACCGACTCCATCGGCTCCTCGGAGACCGGATTCGGCGGCACCAGCATCGTCGCGAAAGACGCCCCGCACAGCGGCGGCCCCCGCGTGACCATCGACCACCGCACGGTCGTGCTCGACGAGGACGGCAACGAGGTCAAGCCGGGCTCGGGCGTGCGCGGGTTCATCGCCAAGAAGGGCAACATCCCGGTCGGCTACTACAAGGACGAGAAGAAGACTGCCGAGACGTTCAAGACCATCAACGGCGTCCGCTACGCGATCCCGGGCGACTGGGCGCTCGTGGAGGAGGACGGCACCGTCACGATGCTGGGCCGCGGCTCCGTCTCGATCAACAGCGGCGGCGAAAAGATCTACCCCGAGGAGGTCGAGGCGGCGCTCAAGGGCCACCCCGACGTCTTCGACGCCCTGGTGGTCGGCGTGCCCGATCCCCGGTACGGGCAGCACGTGGCCGCCGTCGTGCAGGCACGGCCCGGTACCCGGCCGACGCTCGCCGAACTGGACCGCTTCGTGCGCTCCGAGATCGCGGGATACAAAGTGCCGCGCAGCCTTTGGCTGGTCGACGAGGTCAAGCGCTCGCCGGCCGGCAAACCCGACTACCGCTGGGCCAAGGAGCAAACGGAGGCGCGGCCCGCCGACGACGTGCACGCCGCGCACGTAACCGCTTGACCCACTTCGTCAAGCAACACCCCGCCGCTCCCAGCGGCTACTTCGGGTGGGAAGCCGCCGGGCTGCGCTGGCTGGCCGGCGTCGACGGCGGCGTGCCGTGTGCCCACGTGGTCTCCGTCGACGCGACGAGCCTGGTCCTGCGCAGGCTTGATTCGGTGACGCCGACGCCCGATGCGGCGCGGGCGTTCGGTGGCCGGTTGGCCGTCACGCACGATGCCGGCGCCCCCGCCTTTGGCGCTGGGCCGCAAGGATGGGATGGACCCGGGTTCTTCGGCCCGCTTTCCCAGCCGCTGCCGATGTCGCTACGCCCGCGCGAGCACTGGGGCGAGTTCTACGCCGAGGAGCGGCTGGCGCCGATGGCCGAACGGGCGGCGGCACGGCTCGACGCCGCCACCCGCGGCGCGGTCGACTCCGTCATCCAGCGGTGCCGCGCCGGCGACTTCGACGACGACGACGGGCCCGCCCGGCTGCACGGCGACCTGTGGGGCGGCAACGTGATGTGGACGCCCGACGGGGTGGTGCTGATCGACCCGGCCGCGCACGCCGGCCACCGCGAGAGCGACCTGGCGATGCTCGCGCTGTTCGGCTGCCCGCACTACGACACCATCGTCGACGCCTACCAGCAGGTGCGGCCCCTGCGGGCCGGCTGGCGCAACCGCATCGGGCTGCACCAGCTGTTCCCCCTGCTGGCGCACGTCGTGCTGTTCGGCGGCGGGCACGCCCAGCGGACGCACGCCTGCGCCCGCGCCGCGTTGGCCCTGTAGCCACGGCGTCTACTGTTGATCGCGATGACGGTCGATGTGTGGATGCAGCATCCCACTGCGCGGTTCCTGCGCAGCGACATGCTGGCATCCCTGCGGCGCTGGACCGGCGACTCCATACCGGACTCCGACGTCCCGATCGAGGCGAGTATCGCGACAATGGACGCCGCCGGCGTCCGCTTCGGGCTGCTCAGCGCGTGGCGCGGCCCCGGTGGGCAGGACCTGATCTCCAACGACGAGGTCGCCGCGTGGATCAACCTGCACCCGAAGCGGTTTGGCGGCCTGGCCGCGGTAGACCTCGACCGACCGATGGAAGCGGTGCGCGAACTGCGCCGACGCGTTCGGGACGGCTTCCTGGGCTTGCGGGTGGTGCCGTGGTTGTGGAACGCGCCGCCCACCGATCGCCGGTACTATCCGCTGTTCGCCGAATGTGTGGAGCTGGGGGTGCCGTTTTGCACCCAGGTGGGCCATACCGGTCCGCTGCGGCCCTCGGAGACCGGCCGCCCCATTCCCTATATCGACCAGGTCGCACTCGACTTCCCCGAGCTGGTGATCGTCTGCGGGCACGTCGGCTATCCGTGGACCGAGGAGATGGTCGCGGTCGCCCGCAAACACGAGAACGTCTACATCGACACGTCGGCGTACACGATCAAGCGGCTTCCGGACGAGCTGATCCGGTTCATGAAAACCGGTACCGGACAACGCAAAGTCCTGTTCGGTAGTAACTATCCGATGATGACCCACGCGCACGCCCTGGCTGGGCTGGCCGACCTCGACCTGGCCGACGAGGGCCGAGACTTCTTGCACGGCAACGCCGAGCGCGTTTTCAAATTGGAGGCGAACAGGTGAACGGTGCCCAGGCCCTGATCAACACCCTGGTCGACGGTGGCGTCGACGTGTGCTTCGCCAACCCGGGCACCTCCGAGATGCACTTTGTGGCAGCAATGGACACCGTCCCGCAAATGCGTGGCGTGCTGGCCCTGTTCGAGGGCGTCGCCACCGGGGCGGCCGACGGCTACGCCCGGATCGCCGGCCGGCCGGCGGCGGTGCTGCTGCATCTGGGCCCCGGCTTGGGTAACGGCCTGGCCAACCTGCACAACGCCCGCCGCGCTCAGGTGCCGATGGTGGTGGTCGTCGGCGACCACGCCACGTACCACAAAAAGTACGACGCCCCACTGGAATCCGACATCGACGCGCTCGCCGGAACCGTCTCGGGGTGGGTGCGCCGCACCGAACGCACCGCGAACGTCGCCTCCGACGCCGCGGAGGCGATCGCCGCGAGCCGCGCGGGCTCGCTGATTTCGACGCTGATCCTGCCCGCCGACACGTCATGGTCGGACGGGGCGCAACCCGTCGCGACGACACCCGCGGAGCCGGCGGGGGCAGAGCCGCGGTTGGCGTTCGAGGTGATCGAGGTGCTGCGGTCGGGGGAGCCGACGGTCGTCATGATCGGCGGCGACGCCACTCGCGGGCCGGGCCTTGCCGCCGCAGCCCGGATCGCGCAGGCGACCGGCGCGCGGCTGTTGTGCGAGACGTTCCCGACGCGGCTGGAGCGCGGCGCTGGCGTTCCCGCGGTCGAGCGGTTGGCCTATTTCGCGGAGGCGGCCGCCGCCCAGCTGGACGGCGCCAAGCATCTGGTGCTGGCGGGCGCCAAGTCGCCGGTGTCCTTCTTCGCCTACCCGGGTATGCCCAGTGACCTCGTCCCGGCCGGCTGTGAGGTGCATCTGCTCGCCGGGCACAGCGGTGCCGCCGAGGCGCTCGGCGCGGTGGCCGACGAGCTCGCGCCCGACACCGTTGCGCCCGTTGCCGTTGCGGCGCGGCCCCCGCTGCCGACGGGTGCCCTGACGTCCGCATCGGCGGCCGACGTGATCGGGGCGCTGCTGCCGGAGGACGCGATCGTCGTCGACGAGTCGAACACCTCCGGCGTGCTGCTCGCCCAGGCCACCGCGGGGGCGCCGGCCCATGATTGGCTGACGTTGACCGGCGGCGCGATCGGCTACGGCATCCCGGCCGCCGTGGGCGCCGCGGTCGCCGCCCCCGGTCGACCGGTGCTCTGCCTGGAATCCGACGGGTCCGCGATGTACACGATCTCCGGGTTGTGGACTCAGGCGCGGGAAAACCTCGACGTGACCACCGTGATCTACGACAACAGCGCTTACGACATCTTGCGGATCGAGTTGGCGCGGGTGGGAGCCGGATCGGCTCCCGGGCCCAAGGCGCTCGACCTACTCGACTTGTCCCGGCCCACCATGGATTTCGTCAAGATCAGCGAAGGGATGGGCGTGCCGGCCCGCCGCGTCACGACCGCCGAGGAACTTACCGACGCGCTGCGGCACGCTCTGAGCGAACCCGGGCCGCACCTGATCGACGCCGTGGTGCCATCAATAACGGGCTAACCCCGGAAGTCGGCTGAGGACCCACTCCGACATCGCGTTGAGGACATCGACGCCCGTCTCCAGCACCCCGTCATGAACCCTGGCGGCCAGGGCCACGCCCCACTGCCCCGACGGCGTGGGCACGATCCCGAATTGCCGCACCAGATAGTCGCCGTGCATTCCCGGCCCCCAACCGCCCTTGGCCGCAAAGCCTTTGGCGGCCAATCCCCAGCGATGACCGCTGCTGAGGCGCTGCATCAGGTTGATGACATCGGACGAATCGGGTATTGACGGCAACTCCGCCGCGAAGCGCGCTTGCCGCTGCAGGGTCCATTGCGTCTGACCGAACGCGGTATAGCCGTGCCGGAGCCGACGCGATTCCACGACCGTGGCGGTGTCACCACCCTCGGCGATCACGCCCTGCACGCGGCGCGCCGCTTCCTCGGGATCGCCCAAACCGGACCACAATCGCTCCGACGCGTGATTGTCGGACTCGGTGATGGCCTTGACGGCCAGGTCCTTCGCGAGCAACCAATCGCAGCGCAGCGCCGCAATCGCCAACGGCACCTTGATCGTCGACCACGCGACACCCGACCACCATCGCCCCAGCGAATAGGTGCGGTCCTGCCGGGCGATCGCGATGCCCACCTCCGCTGGCACCGCGGCGGACAACTGATCGAAGCTCGCTTCGAGCGCGGTCTCCAGGGGCCGGGAAGTCATGCGCTGATCGGACCAACCATCGCGTCTCCTTCGATCCCGACCTGTCTGTGCCGTCAAGCATTATCGTCGACGGTCCCATCGCACAGCGCGCCGCGGGGGACGGCGCGTCGCTAGCCCGGCGGCAGCGGCGGCAGCGGAAGTCCCGGTTCCTGCGGCGGCGGTTCCCAGGTGGAACGCTCCGGCTGCTCCAACACCAGCGGCGGCGGAGGCGGCAGGGGAGGGGGCGGTGGCACCGGATCGCCGGCGGCGCAGCCGGCGCCGAAACCGAGCGCCGCGCCGCCGAGCGACGCGAGGAGGGCCGACCCGGCGATCAAGTCACGAATTTTCGGCATGAGCCGACGTTCCCCTTCCCGTTAGCGGCTGGATCCGCACTACAGGATCGTCGCAGTCGACGCCCTGCGCCGCCAGCTGGCGCTTGAGCACCTTGAAGGTGACCGTGCGCGGGAGTTCCGCGCTGACCCGGACGTAGGACGGCCACTGTTTGGGTCCCAAGTCGGGCTGCTCGGCGAGGAAGGCGCGGAACTTCTCGGCGTCGAACTCGGCCCCGGGCGTCAGCACCAGCGCGGCCATCACTTGGTCCCCGACCACCGGGTCGGGCACCGCGTACACGGCCACCTCCGTCACGTCGGGGTGCCGCAGCAGCACCCGCTCGATCGGAGCGGCGCCGAGGTTTTCACCGTCGACGCGCATCCAGTCGCCCAGCCGCCCAGCGAAGTACGCATAGCCGGCGTCGTCGCGGTAGGCGAGGTCGCCGGTGTGGTAGACGCCGCCCGCCATCCGCTCGGCCTCGGCGGCCTCGTCTTTGTAGTAGCCCTCGAACCGGCCCGCGCCGGCGGTGTTGACCAGCTCGCCGACCACGCCCACGGGGCAGGGTTCACCGGTATCGGGGTCGACGATGTCGACGCCCTCGGGAAGCGGGCCCAACGCACCATCCGGGGTGTCCGGGGTGCGCGCGATCGCCACACCACCTTCGGTGGAGCCGAATCCGTCCTGCACGACGCACCCGAACCGGCGCGCGAAGCGTTCGACGTCGCGGGGCACGCCCTCGTTGCCGTACACCGCTCGCAGCGGGTTGTCCGCATCGTCGGGCTGCTCGGGCGTGGCCAGCACGTAGGACAGGGGCTTGCCGACATAGTTGGCGTAGGTGGCGCCGAAACGGCGGACGTCGACGAGGAAGTTGGAGGCCGAGAACTTGCGTCGCAACGCCAGTGAGCCCTGGCACGCGGCCGCCACCGCCCAGCCGACCAAGACCGCGTTGGAATGAAACAGCGGCATCGACACGTAACAGACGTCGTCACGGCCGAGGTCGAATCGCTGGCTCATCGTCACGCCCGCGATCGCGACCTTGCCGTGGCTGCACTTCACCGCCTTGGGTTCGCCGCTGGTGCCCGAGGTGAAGATCAGCATGAATAGGTCCGTGGCCGTTGCCGATTGGAAGTGCGGTTCGGCGTCGCGATGTGCGGCCACTTCGTCGGCCCACTCGGCGGAGTCCACGTTCACGTGGTCGAGGTCGCCCAGTGCGGCAGCCGAACCGGAGTCGGCCAGCACCACCTGGCAGTCGGCGTGCGCGATGTCGCGGGCCAGCGCGTCGCCGCGGCGCACCGGGTTGAGCCCCACCGGCACGATCCCCGACATGCCGGCCGCCGTCAGCATCGCCGAGAAGAACGGGGTGTTCTCCAACAGCACGCCCACGTGCGGCGGCTTCGCGGGGTCGAGACGGTCCCGCAGCGCGGCCGCGATGGCGGCGCCGTGACGCAGGTGATCCCGCCAGGTGGTGTACGTGTCTTCGAAGTAGACGCCCCGGTCGTCGATCTCTGCCAGCGGCGCCAGCAGCTTGGTGACCGTCGGGTCGGGAGGAAGCACGAAGGTCAATGCGCCGGCCCGCCCCCTCCCCGCTTCGCGGCGGGGGATGCCCCCACCTCAGTCCCTTGCACGGACTGCATCGTCGCCCGGGCGGTCAGGCGGGGGTTTCCGCCAGCTCGCGGCCGATCCGGCGCAGCTGGCCGGTGGCGCCCCCCAGCGCGAACTCGGCCTCCTTGGCCGCCAGGAAGTAGCGGTGCACCGGGTGATCGGTGTCGACGCCGACGCCGCCGTGCACGTGCACGATAGTGTGCGCCACCCGGTGTCCGGCGTCGGCGGCCCAGAACGCGGCGCTGGCCACGTCGATCTCGGCGGGAACATCCTCGGAGACGCGCCAGGCCGCCTGAGTGAGGGTGAGCCGCAAGCCCTTGATGTCGATGTAGCCGTCGGCCAGCCGCTGCGACACCGCCTGGAAGCTGCCGATCGGGCGGTCGAATTGCTCCCGCTCCCTGGCGTATTCGGCGGTGAGCTGCAACCCGCGTTCGAGCACGCCCAGCTGGAAAGCGCTGCGGCCCAACGCCGCGAGGGTGTCGAGCCAGACGACGACCTCGGCGCCGCCGACCAGCCGGGCGCCGTCCACCTGCGTGCCGTCCAGCGCCAGGTGTCCGACACTGCCCAGGCCCGTCGTCTCCAGCGCGGTCACCGAGACGCCGGGATCGCCGGCGGCGACCAGGAAAACGGCGGTGCCGGAATCAGTCTCGGCCGGGACGAGGACGGCGTCGGCCACCGGTCCGAACCCGACCTGGGTGCGGGTGCCGGTGAGGCGGTAGCCGTCACCGGCGCGGGTGGCCTGCACCGGTCCCTCACCCATCTCGCCGAGGAGCGCGACGGTGAGGATCTTCTCGCCGCTGACCGCGGGTGCACCCCAATCCTGTTGCAGCTCTTCGGTGCCGAACCGCGCCAAGGCTCCGGCGCCCAGCATCACCGATTCCAGGTACGGCACGGCCGCCAACTGGTGACCCAGCGCCACCAGGATGGCGACCTGCTCGAGCACCCCGAATCCGTCGCCGCCCACTGAGGTGGCCGAGGCGCTGGTCAGGATGCCGGCGTCGACGAGTTTGCCCCACAGCGCACGGTCGAACCGTTGGTCGAGCTTGTCGAGTTCACGGTGGTGTTCCGGTGTGCATACCGAGTCCACGATCGTGTCGACCAGTCCGCCGAGATCGGTGGCCGCTTCGGTTGTCGAAAAGTCCATCGTTGTTCGTCCTTCAGGGAAGTGGGGCTCAGCGGTTACGGGGCAGTCCCAGCGCGACCATGCCGATGATGTCGCGCTGCACTTCGTTGGTGCCGCCGCCGAAGGTCAGGATCAGGCACGCGCGGTGCATCCGCTCGACCCGGCCGCGCAGCAGCGCCCCCGGCGAATTCTGGCGAACCGTGGCCGCCGTCCCCAGCACCTCCATCAGCAGCCGGTAGGCCTCGGTGGCCAACTCGGTGCCGTACACCTTGGCCGCCGACGCGTCCGCCGGGTTGAGCGATTCGCCGTCCGACGACGCCAACTCCCAGTTGATCAGCTTGAGCACCTCGGCCTTGGCGTGCACCCGGGCCAGGTTGATCTGCACCCACTCCGAATCGATCAGCCGGGCGCCGCTGGAATCCTTGGTGTTCTGCGCCCACTCGCGAACCTCTTGCAGCGCGAGGAAGATCGGTTGCGCCGATACCAGGGCGACGCGTTCGTGGTTGAGCTGGTTGGTGACCAGCTTCCACCCGCCGTTCTCCTCACCGATCAGGTTGGTCACCGGGACCCGCACGTCGGAGTAATAGGTGGCGCTGGTGTCCACACCCGCCATGGTGTGCACCGGCGTCCACGAGAAACCTTCGGCCGTCGTCGGCACGGTCAGCATCGAGATGCCGCGGTGTTTCTTTGCCTCGGGGTTGGTGCGCACCGCGAGCCACACCCAGTCGGCGTACGCGATCAGGCTGGTCCACATCTTCTGGCCGTTGATCACATAGTCGTCGCCGTCGCGGACGGCGGTGGTGCGCAGATTGGCGAGGTCGGTGCCGGCGCCCGGCTCCGAGTAGCCGATGGAGAAGTGCAATTCGCCCGCGGCGATCCTGGGCAGGAAGAACTTCTTCTGTTCTTCGGTGCCGAACGCCATGATCGTCGGCGCGACGCTGTTGATGGTCAGGAACGGCACGGGCACGCCGGCGATCGCGGCCTCATCGGTGAAAATCAGCGAATCCATCGGGGAGCGGTCCTGGCCGCCGTACTCCTTGGGCCAGTTCAGCGTCAGCCAGCCGTCCTTGCCCATCTGCGCGACGGTGTCGCGGTACGCGGTGCCGGTCCCGACCTCGCCGCCGCCCGAGGAGGTCAGCGCCTCGCGGCGCTCCGGCGTCATGAGCCTGGTGAAGTACGACCGCAATTCGCGACGCAGCTCCTCCTGTTCAGGGGTGTAACTGATGCGCATCCCAGCCGTCCTTTGTTAACGTGATTCGCCTCGATTAGCCGACGTTACTCGGCCGACCACTACCCGTTCGTCTCCCCGGTTGTAACACGTTCTAGTCTGAGATTCCAGCGACCGTTTCCCTAGCGGTATCCGGGCCCTATGGTGGTCCTACATACTGATGGGGCCATGTCCTCGTGTGAAGGCCAGGTGCAAGGAGGGTGCTGTGCGGGTGATCGTCGACCACGACCGGTGTGAAGGTAACGCTGTGTGCTTGGGAATCGCGCCGGATATCTTCGACCTGGACGACGAGGACTATGCCGTCGTGAAGCTGGACCCGATCCCCGCCGATCAAGAGCAGCTGGCCGAGCAGGCGATCGCCGAATGCCCGCGGGCCGCGCTGTTGCGCGGCGACTAATTCGAGCCCCACTGCGGCCTGAGAAACTAGAGGTATTCATAAATTGACTAGCAGCGCGAACGCGACCGATCTATCCGGGAAGGTCGCGGTGGTGACCGGTGCCGCCGCGGGACTGGGTAGGGCGGAGGCACTGGGCCTGGCCCGGCTGGGCGCGACCGTCGTTGTCAACGACATCGCCACCGCCCTGGACGCCTCCGACGTGATCGACGAGATCAACTCGGCCGGCTCCAAGGCCGTCGCGGTGGCCGGCGACATCAGCCAACGCGCAACCGCCGACGAGTTGGTCGCCCAGGCCGACGGTCTCGGGGGGCTCGACATCGTCGTCAACAACGCGGGCATCACGCGCGACCGGATGCTGTTCAACATGTCCGACGAGGAGTGGGATCTGGTCATCGCGGTGCACCTGCGCGGCCACTTCCTGCTGACCCGCAACGCCGCCACCTACTGGCGGTCGAAGGCCAAGGACACGGGTGGAACTGTCTTCGGTCGCCTGGTCAACACCGCGTCCGAGGCGGGGTTGGTCGGCCCGGTGGGTCAGGCCAACTACGGGGCTGCCAAGGCCGGCATCATCTCGCTTACCCTGACGGCCGCGCGGGCGCTGGGTCGCTACGGCGTGTGCGCCAACGCCATCTGTCCTCGGGCCCGCACTGCGATGACGGCCGACGTCTTCGGTGCGGCGCCGGACGTGGAGGCCGGCGGGATCGACCCGCTGTCGCCGGAGCACGTCGTGAGCCTGGTCAAGTTCCTGTCATCTCCGGCGGCCGCGGAAGTCAATGGGCAGGTGTTCATCGTGTACGGGCCGCAGGTGACTCTGGTTGCCGCGCCGACGGCGGAGCATCGATTCAGCGCAGAGGGACCGGCCTGGGAGCCCGGGCAACTGAGCGCGACGCTGCAGAATTACTTTGCTGGGCGGGATCCCGAGCGCAATTTTTCGGCGGTCGCACTGATGGAACAATAACCGTGTGAGATTAGTTCCTGGGGGGGAATTAGCAGGTAGAACGTGTGTCAATTTTCAAAAATGTAACGGTGTCTGACCTGGGTAATTAACGTTCGAGATAAAGAAATTCTTTTCATTGACACCCTTATATTGTTCTGGGTTAATATGATCCGTCTCAAATCGAGCCGCATGCGACGGAAGACACCGCTAAAGGCGACGACCAGACTTCGCCGTGAGCAGCCGAGGGGGTAGCCAAGTTGAGGGAACAACTTGCGGTTCCCGCTCGCGCCGTCGGTGGGTTCTTCGAAATGATGATCGACACCGGCCGGCAGACTTTTCGCCGGCCGTTCCAACTGGGCGAGTTCTTGGAACAGACCTGGATGATCGCGCGGGTATCGCTCGTCCCCACGCTGCTGGTGTCCATCCCGTTCACCGTGTTGGTGGCGTTCACGCTCAACATCCTGCTGCGGGAGATCGGGGCCGCCGACTTGTCCGGCGCCGGAACGGCGTTCGGCACCATCACGCAGCTGGGTCCGGTGGTGACCGTGCTCGTCGTGGCCGGTGCGGGTGCCACCGCGATCTGCGCCGACCTCGGTGCGCGCACCATCCGCGAAGAGATCGACGCGATGCGGGTGCTGGGCATCGATCCGATTCAGCGGCTCGTCGTGCCCCGGGTGCTGGCGTCCACCGTCGTGGCCCTGCTGCTCAACGGCCTGGTGTGCGCCATCGGCCTCTCCGGCGGCTACGTGTTCTCCGTCTTCCTGCAGGGCGTCAACCCGGGTGCGTTCATCAACGGGTTGACGGTGTTGACCGGGCTGCGCGAGCTGGTTCTCGCCGAGGCCAAGGCGTTGCTGTTCGGCGTGATGGCCGGGCTTGTCGGCTGTTACCGCGGTCTGACCGTGAAGGGCGGACCCAAGGGCGTCGGCAATGCCGTCAACGAGACGGTCGTGTACGCGTTCATCTGTCTGTTCGTGATCAACGTGGTGATGACCGCCATCGGCGTCCGGATTTCGGCGAAGTGAGCACTCGATGAGCTACGACGTAACCTACCGGCTGCGCACCCTCGCCTCCCGGCTGCAGGAGCCGGTCGACGACTTCGGTGAGCAGGCCTTGTTCTACGGCCAGACGGTTCGTCACATCCCCCACGCGATCACCAAATACCGCAAAGAGACGGTTCGGCTGATCGCCGAAATGACGATGGGCGCCGGGGCCCTCGTCATGATCGGCGGCACGGTAGGTGTTGCCGCGTTCCTGACGCTGGCCTCTGGCGGTGTCATCGCGGTGCAGGGTTACTCGTCACTGGGGAACATCGGCATCGAAGCGCTGACCGGATTTCTGTCGGCCTTCCTCAATGTCCGCGTGGTTGCTCCGGTGATCGCCGGCATCGCGCTGGCGGCTACCATCGGCGCCGGCGCCACCGCGCAGCTGGGCGCCATGCGGGTGTCCGAGGAGATCGACGCCG
This sequence comes from Mycobacterium hainanense, assembly GCF_041890355.1. Classification (NCBI taxonomy): domain Bacteria; kingdom Bacillati; phylum Actinomycetota; class Actinomycetes; order Mycobacteriales; family Mycobacteriaceae; genus Mycobacterium; species Mycobacterium hainanense. The sequence goes on from NZ_CP169059.1 coordinate 723,436, forward strand.
TCGAATGCATGGCGGTGGAATCGGTGTCCTACCTGGTGTCCACCCGGCTGATCGCCGGGCTCATCGCGATCATTCCGCTATATTCACTGTCGGTACTCGCCGCGTTCTTCGCCGCCCGATTCACGACCGTGTACATCAACGGGCAGTCGAAGGGTCTCTATGACCACTATTTCAATACGTTCCTCATCCCGTCGGACCTGCTGTGGTCGTTCCTGCAGGCGGTCGTGATGTCCATCGCGGTGATGCTGGTCCATACCTATTACGGCTACAACGCGCGCGGCGGCCCGGTCGGCGTCGGCATCGCGGTCGGCCAGGCCGTGCGAACCTCACTGATCGTCGTTGTCGTCATCACCTTGTGCATCTCACTCGCCGTCTACGGCGCGTCCGGTAACTTCAACCTCTCCGGGTAAGAGGACCGCTTAAAGGGATATGGCAGAAACAGATACGCGACGTACCTCCGTGCGGGTGGCAGCCGCGGTGCTTGCCAGCCTGTTGGTGGCGTTCGCCCTTGTCACTTACCTGTCCTACTCGGCGGCATTCGCCTCGATCGACACGGTAACGGTCTCGGCGCCCCGGGCCGGGCTGGTGATGGAGAAGGGCGCCAAGGTGAAGTACCGCGGCATCCAGATCGGCAAGGTCGAGGCAATCGACTACGCCGACGACCAGGCGCGGTTGACGCTCGGCATCAACAGCGACGACATGCATTTCATCCCCTCCAACGCGATGGTGCACATCGCGGGGAACACGATCTTCGGTGCCAAGGCGGTGGAATTCCTTCCGCCGCAGAATCCTTCGCCGACGTCGCTGCGCCCGAACGCGCATGTCGCGGCGTCGGCGGTGCAGCTGGAAGTCAACACCCTGTTCCAGTCGCTGATCGACCTGCTGCACAAGATCGACCCGGTCGAACTCAACGGGACGCTGAGCGCGCTGTCCGAAGGTCTGCGCGGTCACGGAGACGACTTCGGCGGCATCTTGTCGGGCCTCAATACGCTGACGCGCCAAGCCAACCCGAAGCTGCCGGCACTGCAGGAGGACTTCCGCAAGGCCGCTGTGGTGGTCAACACCTACGCCGACGCCGCCCCGGATCTCAACACCGTCTTCGACAACCTGCCGACGATCAACAAAACCGTCGTCGACCAGCAGAACAATCTCAACGACACGTTGTTGGCCACGATCGGTCTGGCCAACAACGCCTACGAGACGTTGGCGCCGGCCGAACAGAACTTCATCGACGCGATCAACCGGCTGCGGGCCCCGCTGAAGGTCGCCGCCGACTATTCACCGGAGTTTGGCTGCCTGTTCGCCGGCATCGAGCGCGGCATCAAGGAATTCGCCCCGCTGATCGGTGTCCGCAAGGCGGGCCTCTTCACATCGTCGAGCTTCGTGCTCGGCGCGCCGGCGTACACCTTCCCGGAGTCCCTGCCCATCGTCAATGCGTCCGGAGGCCCCAACTGCCGCGGGCTGCCGGACATCCCGACCAAGCAGACCGGCGGGTCGTTCTACCGCGCCCCGTTCCTCGTCACCGACAACGCCAACATCCCGTACGAGCCGTTCACGGAACTGCAGTTCGACGCGCCCTCAACGCTGCAGTTCCTGTTCCACGGCGCCTTCGCGGAACGGGACGACTTCTAATGCCGGCCGGGGCCATGCCGACGCACCGCTCGATGATGATCAAGGTCAGCATCTTCGCGGTGGCCATGCTGCTCGTGTCCGCGGGACTTGTGGTGGTCTTCGGAGACTTCCGGTTCGGCCCCGAAAGCACCTACCACGCAACGTTCACCGATGTGTCGCGCCTGAAGGCGGGCCAGAAGGTGCGCATCGCCGGTGTTCCGGTGGGTGCCGTGTCCGGCGTGAAGCTCAACCAAGACAACACCATCGACGTGGCGTTCGGAATCGACAAGCGCTATACGCTCTATTCCTCCACGCGCGCGGTGATCCGTTACGAGAACCTGGTCGGTGACCGGTATTTGGAGATCACCTCCGGTCCCGGGGAGCTGCGCAAGCTGCCGCCGGGCGGGACGATCAACACCCAGCACACCCAGCCCGCGCTGGATCTCGACGCGCTGCTGGGCGGGCTGCGGCCCGTGCTCAAGGGGCTGGACGCTGACAAGGTCAACACGATCAGCAGCGCCGTCATCGAGCTGCTGCAGGGGCAGGGCGGCGCGTTGTCCAACGTGCTGGCCGACACCAGCGCGTTCTCTTCGGCGCTGGGCCAGCGCGACCAACTCATCGGAGACGTCATCGAGAACCTCAACACGGTCCTCAAGACGGTCGATCAGCGCAGCGCCCAATTTTCGGCCAGTGTCGACCAGTTGCAGCAGCTGATCAGCGGGCTGGCCAAGAACAAGGACGACATCGCGGGCGCCATCCCGCCGCTGGCGTCGACGACGACGGATTTGACCGAGCTGCTGAAGAATTCACGCCGGCCGCTGCAGGGCATCCTGGAGAACACCCGGCCGCTGGCGACCGAACTGGACAACCGCAAGGCCGAGGTCGACAACGACGTCGAGCAGTTGGGCGAGGACTATCTGCGGCTGGCGGCCCTGGGTTCCTACGGGTCGTTCTTCAACATCTACTTCTGCTCCGTGACGATCAAGATCAACGGCCCGGCCGGCAGCGACATCCTGCTGCCGCTGGGCGGCCAGGTGGATCCCAGCAAGGGGAGGTGCTCTTTTGCCAAGTAACGAAAAGCATGAGCGCGACCCGCTTCGCACCGGCATCTTCGGGGTGGTCCTGGTCGTGTGCGTGGTGCTCATCGCCTTCGGTTACGCGGGATTGCCGTTCTGGCCCCAGGGCAAGATCTACGACGCCTATTTCTCCGACGCCGGTGGCATCAACCCCGGCAACTCCGTGTACGTTTCCGGCTTCAAGGTGGGCAAGGTGACCTCGGTCGGCCTCGCCGGAGACAGCGCGAAGATCAGTTTCAGCGTGGATCGCCATGTCGCCGTTGGTGATCAGTCGCTGGCCGCCATCCGCACCGACACCATCCTCGGTGAGCGTTCCATCGCGGTGACCCCGGCCGGCAGCGGCAAGGCGACCACGATCCCGCTCAGCCGCACGACCACGCCGTATACCCTGGCCGGCGCGCTGGAGGACCTGGGCCAGAACGCCGACAACCTGAACAAGCCCCAGTTCGAGCAGGCGCTGAACGTGTTGACCGACACGCTGCACGACGCCACCCCCCAGCTGCGCGGCGCACTCGACGGTGTGACGACGCTGTCGCGCACCCTGAACCGCCGCGACGAGGCGCTGCAAAGCCTTCTGGCGCACGCGAAGTCGGTGACCGGCGTGCTGTCCCAGCGGGCCGACCAGGTCAATAAGCTGGTCGACGACGGCAACGCGTTGTTCGCCGCGCTCGACGAGCGCCGGGCAGCCCTCGGACAGCTCATCTCGGGGATCCAGGGGTTGTCGGCGCAGATCTCGGGGTTCGTCGCCGACAACCGCAAGGAGTTCGGCCCGGCATTGAGCAAGCTCAACGACGTGCTGAGCAACCTCAACGAGCGCCGCGACTACATCACCGAGGCCCTCAAACGGCTACCCACCTACGCCACCGAGCTGGGCGAGGTCGTGGGGTCCGGGCCGGGATTCAACGTCAACGTTTTCGGTGTGATCCCCGCGCCCCTGGTCGCGACGATGTTCGACTTCTTCTACCAGCCGGGCAAGATGCCGGCCAGCCTCGCCGACTACCTGCGCGGCCTCATCCAAGAGCGCTGGATCATTAGGCCGAAGTCGCCATGATCAAGCGCCTCGCCGGCAGCCGGGGGCTGCGCTACACCACCGCCATCGCGCTCATCGCGGTGTTGGTGGGTGGCGTGTACGTGCTGTCGTCGACCGGCAATACGCGAAGCATCGTCGGCTATTTCACGTCCGCGGTCGGGCTCTACCCGGGGGACCAGGTCCGCGTTCTCGGTGTCCCGGTGGGGCAGGTCGACACGATCGAACCGCGGCCCTCCGACGTCAAGATCACCATGTCGGTGTCCAAGGGCGTCAAGATCCCGAAGGACGCGCAGGCCATCATCATGTCGCCGAACCTGGTGTCGGCCCGTTTCATTCAGCTGACGCCGGCCTACACCGGCGGGGCGGTGCTGCCCGACGGCGGGAGCATCGGCCTGGATCGCACCGGGGTGCCGGTGGAATGGGACGAGGTCAAAGAGTCGCTGACCAAACTGGCCGTGCAACTCGGGCCCACCACCGGATCGATGCAAGGTCCGTTGGGCCGGGCGATCAACCAGGCCGCGGACACGTTCAACGGCAACGGTGAGTCCTTCCACAACGCCCTGCGTGAACTCTCGCAAGCCGCCGGGCGCCTGGGGGATTCGCGCAGCGACATCTTCGGGACGGTCAAGAATCTCCAGATTCTGGTCAACGCGCTATCGGCCAGCAACGAACAGATCGTGCAGTTCGCCGGAAACGTCGCCTCGGTCTCTCAGGTGCTCGCCGACAGCTCGCGTCACCTCGACACCACCCTGGGCACGCTCAACAAGGCGCTGTCCGACATCCGGGGGTTCCTGCACGAGAACAACTCCACCATCATCGATACGGTCAACAACCTCAACGACTTTGCCAAGACGCTGAGCGACCAGAGCGACAACATCGAGCAGGTGCTGCACGTCGCCGGCCCGGGCATCGCGAACTTCTACAACATCTACGACCCGGCGCAGGGCACGCTCAACGGGCTGTTGTCGATCCCGGAATTCGCCAACCCGGTGCAGTTCATCTGCGGTGGGTCCTTCGAAACGGCGGCCGGCCCGCGCGCTCCCGACTACTTCCGGCGCGCCGAGCTCTGCCGTGAGCGGCTCGGCCCGGTGCTGCGCCGGCTCACCGTGAACTACCCGCCTCTGATGTTCCACCCGCTCAACACCATCACCGCCTACAAGGGCCAGATCATCTATGACACCCCGCAAACCCAGGCTAAGTCAGCCACTCCGGTGCCGGAACTGACCTGGATCCCGGCCAACGGTGTCAAGACCCCTCCCGCCGCCCAGAACCCGGCGGACCTACAGGCCTTGCTGGTTCCGACGGCACCACAGACGGCGCCGGCCCCGGCCCCCCGCCCGGCCTTGGGCAACGCCGGACCCGCGCCCGGCCCCACTCCCGGGAGCGCCTTCGGGCCCCTTCCCGGACCGCCACCGAACCAGGCGCCGCCGCAGGGCGGCCAGGGGGGCGGCTAGATGAATCGAATGTGGTTGCGCTGCAGCGCTTTCGCGGTGGGCGGCACGCTGCTGGCCGGTTGCCAGTTCAACGGGTTGAACTCGGTGTCGATGCCCGGCACCGCCGGGCATGGCAGCGGCGCGTACTCGATCACCGTCGATCTGCCCGACGTGGCGACGCTGCCGCAGAACTCGCCGGTCATGGTCGACGACGTCACCGTCGGTAGTGTCTCCGGGATCCAGGCCGTGCAGCGACCGGACGGTTCCTTTTATGCGGCAGTGAAATTGGCGTTGGACAAAAATGTCGTGCTGCCGGCCAACTCGACGGCGACAATCGCGCAGACGTCGCTGTTGGGTTCGATGCACGTCGACCTGGCGCGCCCGAAGGACAAGCCGGCGCTCGGCCGACTGAAGGACGGATCCAAGATTTTCGAGTCCAACACCGGCCGCTACCCGACCACCGAAGAGGTGCTGTCGGCCCTGGGTGTGGTGGTGAACAAGGGCAATGTCGGTGCCTTGGAAGAGATCACCGACGAGACATATCAGGCCGTCGCGGGCAGGCAAGACCAATTCGTCGACCTGGTGCCCCGGCTGGCGGAACTGACCGCCGGGCTCAACCGGCAGGTCAATGACATCATCGACGCGGTCGACGGCCTGAACCGATTCTCGGCGAGCCTGGCCCGTGACAAGGACAACCTGGGCCGCGCGCTGGACACGTTGCCCGACGCGATCCGGGTGCTCAACAAGAACCGCGACCACATCGTCGAGGCGTTCTCCGCGCTCCACAAGTTGGCGAACGTCACCTCGCAGATACTCGCCAAGACCAAGGTGGACTTCGCCGCGGACCTCAAGGACCTGTACGCGGCCGCCAAGGCGCTCAACGACAACCGGAAGAACTTCGTCACCTCGCTGCAGCTCCTGCTGACGTTCCCGTTCCCCAACTTCGGCATCAAGAACGCGGTGCGCGGCGACTACCTCAACGTGTTCACCACCTTCGACCTCACGCTGCGCCGGCTCGGTGAAACGTTCTTCACCACGGCGTATTTCGACCCGAACATGGCCCACATGAACGAGATCCTCAATCCGCCCGACTTTTTGGTCGGCGAGATGGCCAACCTGTCCGGACAGGCGGCCGACCCGTTTAAGATTCCGCCCGGCACGGCTTCAGGACAGTAGGGGGCCGGACGCGATGCACGACAAACTGACCAGGATCCAGCTGTGGATCTTCGCGGTGATCACGGCCATCACGCTGACCGTGATGGCGGTGTTCTACCTGCGACTGCCGTCGACGTTCGGGCTCGGAACGTATGCGGGAACGGCCGATTTCATCGCCGGCGGCGGCCTGTACAAGAACGCCAACGTGACGTATCGCGGAGTCGCCGTCGGCCGGGTGGAGTCGGTGGGCCTCAACCCCAACGGCGTCACCGCCGGAATGCGGCTGAACAGCGGCACGCCCATCCCGTCGAATGTCACCGCCACCGTCAAGAGCGTGTCGGCGGTCGGTGAGCAGTACATCGACCTGGTGCCACCGGGCACACCGGCAACGACCAAACTGCGCAACGGCTTCCGCATCGAGCGGCAGAACACCCGGATCGGCCAGGACGTCGCCGACCTGCTCAAGCGCGCGGAGGCGCTGACCAACAGCCTGGGCGACACCCGGCTGCGCGAGTTGCTGCACGAGACGTTCACCGCGACCAACGGGTCGGGACCGGAGCTGGCGCGGCTGTTCGAGTCCGCCCGGTTGTTGGTCGACGAGGCGAACGCCAATTACCCGCAAGCGTCGCAGTTGATCGATCAGGCCGGCCCGTTCCTGGAAGCGCAGATTCGTGCCGGGGCCGACATCAAGTCGCTGTCCGACGGGCTGGCGCGCTTCACCTCGGAGGTGCGGCAGGCCGACCCGGAGCTGCGTTCGACGCTGGCCACCGCGCCGGGGGCGACCGACGAGGCCAGCACGGCGTTCTCCGGTATCCGGCCGTCGTTCCCGGCGTTGGCGGCCAGTCTGGCCAATCTGGGCCGGGTGGGCGTCATCTACCACAAGTCGATCGAGCAACTGCTGGTCGTGCTGCCGGCGTTGTTCGCCGCGATCACCACGGCCGCCGGCGGTGCGCCCCAGGACGAGGGCGCCAAGCTCGACTTCAAGCTCGACTTGAACGACCCGCCGCCGTGCGCCGTCGGCTTCCTCCCGCCCCCGCTGATGCGCACGCCGGCCGACGAAACGGTGCGCGAGCTGCCCAGGGACATGTACTGCAAGGTCGCCCAGAACGACCCGAGCACGGTGCGTGGCGCGCGCAACTACCCGTGCCAGGAGTTCCCGGGCAAGCGCGCGCCGACCGTGCAGCTCTGCCGCGACCCCAACGGCTATGTGCCCATCGGCCGCAACCCCTGGCGCGGTCCGCCGGTGCCGTACGACACCCCGGTGACCAACGGGCTGAACGTCTTGCCCCCCAACAAGTTCCCCTACATCCCGCCCGGCGCCGAGCCGGACCCCGGGACGCCCATCGTCGGGCCGCCCCCACCGGGTGTGGTGCCCGGGCCGGGGCCGTTGCCCAACAAACAACCGGCCTTCGATCCCCCACCGCCCAACGACAACGGGCCGCCCCCGCCCTTCACGTCGTGGCAGCCGCCCGGGGTGCCGCCCGTGCCGCCGCAGCTGCCGTATCCCAAGTGGCTGCCGCCGCCGGCCCCGCCGGAAGGGATCAACCCGCCGCCGGCGGGCCCGGGACCGGAGAAGCCGTGGGGGCCGCCGCCCGGCGGTCAACCGCAGGCCAGCGGGCCGGCGTATGCCACCTACGACGAAAAGACCGGCGCATTCAAGGACCCCGCCGGCGGCACTGGTATTTTCGCGGCCGGTGCTAGCGGCGCGTCCAGCGCCGAGAATTGGGTGGACTTGATGCTTGATCCGAGGCCGATGTAGTGGCAGACGAGCCAACGGCCACCGCGCGTGCGCGTCGTCGGGCGTCGCGCCCGGCAGGCCCCGCGAAAGCCGAGTCGACCGAGGCGGCGACGGTGCAGGTCGATGCGCCGCCGGCGCCGCCGGCCAAGCCGGTCAAGGTCCTCAAGTCCCTCAAGCCGCCACCGCGGCGGCAGTCGCACCGGTCGCTGGTGGCATGGATCTCGCTGGCGGCCGCGCTGTTGGCCATCGGCGCGCTGGCCGGTTGCCTGGCCGTGCTCGTCGTCCAGCAACGCCACGCCAACGCACAGCAGGCGCGCGATCAACGGTTCGTCGACACCGCGACGCAGACGGTGGTCAACATGTTCAGCTACAAGCAGGACAACATCGACGAGAGCGTGAACCGCTTCTACAACGGCACCAGTGGACCGCTGCGCGGGATGCTCGGCGCCAACAACAACATCGAGAATCTCAAGGGCATATTCCGCTCCACGAACGCGACGTCGGAGGCCGTCATCAACGGCGCGGCACTCGAGGGTATCGACAATGTCACCGACAACGCGTCGGTGCTGGTGTCGGTTCGGGTCACCGTGGCCGACATCGACGGCGTGAACAAGCCGTCCATGCCTTATCGACTGCGAGTCATCGTGCACGAGGACGAGCAGGGGCGGATGACGGGTTATGACCTGAAGTATCCCAACGGGGGCAATTGATGCGGTGGCGGCGCTGGCTGCTCGTCGTCGCGGGCTACCTCATGATCGTGGTGTTCGTCGGGTTGGCCGCGGCGGCCGGCTGGTTCTACTGGGGGCGGGTGCAGTCGCGCGGCGAGGAGGCGGCGCGGGCCGTGCTGCCCGGCTTGGCCACCAAGGAGATTCCGGAGGTCTTCGCCTACGACTATCAGACGGTGGAACGCAGTCTCAGCGACGCGTATCCGTTGCTTACCCCGGACTATCGCCAGGAATTCCGGAAAAGCGCCAACGCGCAGATCATTCCGGAGGCCAAGAAGCGTGAGGTGGTCGTCCAGGCCAACGTCGTGGGCGTGGGCGTCATGTCCGCCAAACGCGAATCGGCATCGCTGATGGTCTACATGAACCGCACGGTGACCGACAAAACACGGCAGCCGCTCTACGACGGCAGCCGGTTGCGAGTGGACTTCAAGAAGATCGGCAAGCAATGGCTGATCGCCTACATCACGCCGATCTAGTAGCACATCGCAATACCGTTGCAGTACAACGGATAACGTTCGATCGGGCTGGGCGGCGGACCGGCCAGGGCCAGTGAGAACGGCGTCTTCGTCATTCCCGGCTGCAGCCCACAGACGGCGCCATGCATGCTGGTGTGGGTGCCGCTCAGGTTCTCGTCGCTGAACGCATAGGTATCGGTGGACGGCGCGCTGCCGCCGCCCGGACACGAAACACCATCTGACTTCTCGACTTTGAATGTCCACAACATGCTGGCCATCCGGGCCCTGCCGCTGAAGTTCTGCAACTTGTCCGCGGCGCTGATCTGTTCGGCCGTCGAGCTGACGATGTTCAGCGCGCAGTTCATCGCAAACACGATGGGGTCTGAGTAGTCGTTCATGTTTCGGGTTCCGGACGGCTGATCGCACAACGCCGTGATCGTCCAGGTCACCCCGGACACCCCCGCCTCGTTGTAGTGGTAGCTACCATCCGGCGGCGGCCCCACCGCGTGGGCCGGGTCACCAGATTCCAGCGCGATGCCGACGGCGACTGCCGAGATGATGCCTGCACCGGCGGCCAGTCCCCGACGAAGCTTCACGATGCCCTCCCTTCCCGACCGTCCCTGCACCGATCCAACGAGTATCACAGCGTTTGCGCGGCGACACCATGTGTTCGCGCCGCTCACTCGGCGTCGCGCGGATCCGCCAACGCGTCGAGGAACGACCGCGCCCAGCGGTCCACGTCGTGGGCCAGCACCTGGCGCCGCATCGACCGCATGCGGCGCCTGCCCTCCTCGGCGTTCTGGTTGAGCGCCGCTTCGATCGCGTCCTTGACACCGTCGAGGTCGTGCGGGTTGACCAGATAGGCCTGGCGGAGCTCGGCCGCCGCGCCGGTGAACTCGGACAGCACCAGCGCACCGCCGAGGTCGCTGCGGCAGGCGACGTACTCCTTGGCCACCAGGTTCATGCCATCGCGCAAAGGCGTGACCAGCATGACGTCGGCGGCCACGAAGAAGGCGATCAACTCGCTCCGGGGGACCGGGCGGTGCAAGTAGTGCACCACCGGGTGGCCGACCTCCGCGTATTCGCCGTTGATGTGGCCCACCTGGCGTTCGATGTCGTTGCGCAGGATCTGGTAGCTCTCCACGCGTTCGCGGCTCGGCGTCGCAAGCTGGATCAGCACGGTGTCGTCGCGCTTCGCGCGGCCCTCCGCGAGCAGCTCGGAAAAGGCCTTGAGCCGCACATCGATGCCCTTGGTGTAGTCGAGCCGGTCGACCCCGAGCAGCACCTTGCGGGGGTTGCCCAGTTCGGCGCGGATCTCGCGGGCGCGGCGCCTGACGTCGCGGTCGCGGGCGGCCTGGTCGAGCGAGCCGGAATCGATCGAGATGGGGAAGGCGCCGACCCGGACGACGCGCGAACCGAGTTCGACCTCACCGAACCGCGATCGCACGCCGACCGAGCCGCGGGAGGTGTTGACCCCGATCAACCGCCGGGACAGAAACAGGAAGTTCTGGGCGCCGCCGGCCAGGTGGAAGCCCACCAGGTCGGCGCCGAGCAAGCCCTCGATGATCTCGGTGCGCCACGGCAACTGCATGAACAGCTCCACCGGCGGAAAGGGGATGTGCAGGAAGAAGCCGATGGTCAGGTCCGGCCGCAGCTGCCGCAGCATCTTGGGGACCAGTTGCAGCTGGTAGTCCTGCACCCAGACGGTCGCGCCCCGCGCGGCGGCGCGGGAGGTGGCTTCGGCGAAGCGCCGGTTGACCTCGACGTACCGTTCCCACCATTCCCGGTGGTAGATCGGCTTGACGATGACGTCGTGGTACAGCGGCCACAGCGTGGCGTTCGAGAACCCCTCGTAGTACTGCGCGATGTCGTCGGCGCTCAGCCGCACCGGGCGCAGCTCCAGATCCTCCTGGACGATGGGCTCGTCGTTGAAGTCGGTCTCTTCCTCGGCGACGCCCGCCCAGCCGACCCACGCGCCCCGCCTGCGGCGCAGGAGCGGCTCCAGCGCGGTCACCAGGCCGCCGGGGCTGCGCTTCCACGCCCGGGTGCCGTCGGGAAGCCGCTCCTGGTCTACCGGCAGCCGGTTGGCGACCACCACGAAGTCGGAATCCCCGAAGGTTGAGTCGTGCCCGTCCCCGGGAGCCATCTACGCGTCGAGTTTTGCGGGCCCAATGCCAAGCATGGACAGGAAGACGCGGCACTCGTCGGCGTCGTTCGCGTACGCCGCGACGACTCGCCTGGCCTGGCTGGCGGTGCTGTCGGCAACCGGTTCGACGTCGCCGATCTCGCCAGGGTCGGATTTCGTAGCCATGACTTAACTGTAGGTGATGGGAGGATGAGCAGGTGGGCGAGGACTTGATGTTCGGAGTGCCCAGCGCCCACCCAACCTGGGCGCACTTACACACTGGCCGTAATGTGTAACGACGTCGAACCTGACAACGAGTGAGGTGGGCCGAATGACACTCTCAGAGCAAGCCGGTTCCCAGACGGGCAACTCCGAAGCTGACGAGTTGGTGAGCTATGAAACCCTCGACGAGGGCCGCATCGCGCGGATCTGGCTCAACCGGCCCGAGGCGCACAACGCGCAAAGCCGCGGCCTGCTGATCCAACTCGACGAGGCGTTTCTGCGCGCCGAGGCCGACGACACCGTGCGCGTGGTGATCCTGGCGGCGCGCGGTCGCAACTTCTCCGCGGGCCACGACCTGGGCTCCGAGCTGGCGATCGCCGAGCGCGGCCAGCTGCCGAGCTTCCGCATCAACGGCGGGACGCGGGACCCGATCGTGGAGAAGATCTACCTGCAGGAGTGGCACTACTTCTTCCAGAACACCTGCCGCTGGCGCGACTTGCGCAAGATCACCATCGCCCAGGTGCAGGGCAATGCGATCTCCGCGGGCCTGATGCTGATCTGGGCGTGCGACCTGATCGTGGCCGCCGACAACGCCAAGTTCAGCGACGTCGTCGCGGTCCGGTTGGGGATGCCGGGCGTCGAATATTACGCCCACCCTTGGGAATTCGGGCCACGCAAGGCCAAAGAGCTGCTGTTGACCGGTGACTCGCTGGACGCCGACGAGGCCTACCGGCTCGGCATGGTCTCCAAGGTGTTCCCCGTCGACGAGTTGGCCGACAAGACACTGGAATTCGCCCGGCGCATCGCCGATCGGCCCACCATGGCGGCGCTGCTCGTCAAGGACTCGGTCAACGCGGCCTCCGACGCCATGGGATTCACCGAGGCGCTGCGGCACGCGTTCCACATCCACGAGCTAGGGCATGCGCACTGGGCGGCCCACAACGAGAACAGGTACGCGGTCGGCCTGCCGCCCGACGTCGAGGACTGGCGCAACGCCAAGCCGACGCAGGTCGCGCGCCGCGACACGCCGTAGCTTTCGTCGATCCGCCAAAGCACCCGGATGTCGCCCGAAGGCGGGCGCACCCGTCGCCGCGGCGAGTTTTCGGCGTGGTTCGATATCTAGAACCTGTTCCAGTTCGAGAGGGCGTCGCGTGCAGCTTTCATTCGAAAACCGGACGTATCTGGTCACCGGCGGTGGCAGTGGGATCGGCAAGGGCGTGGCCGCCGGACTGGTCGCGGCGGGCGCCTCGGTCATGATCGTCGGCCGCAACCCCGACCGGCTGGCGGGGGCCGTCAGCGAGATCGAGGCCCTTGAAGGCAGCGGTTCGATCCGCTACGAGCCGACCGACGTCACCAACGAGGAGGAGGCGGCCCGTGCGGTGGATGCCGCGACGGCCTGGCACGGTCAGCTACACGGTGCGGTGCATTGCGCGGGCGGCTCGGAGACGATCGGGCCGATCACCCAGATCGACTCGGAAGCCTGGCGGCGCACCGTCGACCTCAACGTCAACGGCACCATGTACGTGCTCAAGCACGTCGCGCGCGAGCTGGTTCGCGGTGGCGGCGGTTCGTTCGTCGGCATCTCGTCGATCGCGGCCAGCAACACGCACCGCTGGTTCGGCGCTTACGGGGTCAGCAAGTCGGCGGTGGACCACATGATGCAGTTGGCCGCCGACGAGCTCGGCCCGTCCTGGGTGCGGGTCAACAGCATCCGGCCGGGCCTGATCCGCACGGATCTGGTGGCGCCGGTGTTCGCCCTGCCGGAGGTGAGCGAGGACTACCGCGCGTGCACGCCGCTGCCCCGCCCCGGCGAGGTCGAGGACGTCGCCAACCTGGCGATGTTCCTGCTCAGCGATGCCGCCTGTTACATCACCGGGCAGGTCATCAACGTGGACGGGGGGCTGATGCTGCGCCGCGGCCCGGACTATTCCGCGATGCTCAAACCCGCGTTCGGGGCCGACGGGCTACGTGGGGTCGTCTGACACCAGCCCGGCGTCCCGTTCGGCGAGCGTGGCGAGCGCAGACCAGTCCAGGTGCCCGATGCCCGTCGCCACCAGCGTGAGGAAGCGGTCGCGCAGCAAGCTGGCCACCGGCAGGGGCACTTCCAGCTGCTCGGCGGCGGCCAGGGCCAGGCGAACGTCCTTGAGGCCCAGCTGGGCGGCGAAGCCGGCGGGTTCGAACTGCCGCCGCGCGATCAACCCGCCGTAGGTCTGGTAGGCGGGCGCGGAGAACAACGTCGACGTGAGGATGTCCACGTATTGCTGCCTGTCCACCCCGGCCTTGGCGACCAGCGCGACGGCTTCGCTGAGGCTCTCGATCACCGAAGCGATCAGGAAGTTGCCGCTCAGCTTCACCAAGTTGGCGGTGTGCGGCTGCTCGGACACCACGAAGGTGCGCTGCCCGATCGCGTCGAACAACGGGGCCAACGGCTGCAGGACCCGCGGCTCGCCCGCCGCGACCACGAAAAGCTTTGCGGCCGCGGCCGCCTCGGGCCGGCCGAACACCGGCGCCGCGGCATACCGCTGGCCGGCGTCGGCGTGCGCGGCGGCCAGGCGCTCCGAAAGGGCGACGCTGATGGTGCTCGACGAGACGTGCGTGGCGTCCGGTGCCAGCGACGCGATGATGCCGCCGTCGCCGAAGGCCACGTCCTCGACGGCGGAGTCGTCGGCCAGCATCGTGAAGACGACCTCGCCGTGGCATGCGTCGGCGACGGTGTGCGCCGCGGACGCGCCGGCCTGGACCAGCGCTTCGGCCTTTTCGGGGGAGCGGTTGTAGACCGTGACGCGGTGGCCGGCCTGCAAGAGGTTCGTGGCCATGCCTTGGCCCATCTTCCCCAGGCCGATGAATCCGGTGTCCATGCCTCCACTGTGCCCTTTCCGGGGAGCGGCGTGGCCCTCTCCCTACGATGATGGGCACGCCTAGTGACGGGAGCGGCAGATGAAGCGACTCGAGGGCAAGCGGGTCCTGGTGACCGGCGCCGCGTCGGGCATCGGGCAGGCGACCGTGTTGCGGCTGCTCGAGGAGGGGGCCACCGTGGCGGCCTCCGACGTCGCGGAGGCCGGACTGGAGGCCACCCGGTCCCGGGCGGACGAGGCCGCCACCGCCGGCCGCCTCACCACCCTGCCGATGGACGTGGGCAACGAGGACTCGGTGATCGACGGGGTGTGCCTGGCCGTAGAGACGCTCGGCGGCCTGGATTCGTTGGTCAACGCCGCCGGCATCCTGCGCGCGGCGCATACCCATGAGACCAGCCTGGATCTTTGGAACCAGATCATCGGTGTCAACCTGACCGGCACGTTTCTCGTTGTCCGCGAAGCGCTTCCGACGCTGCTGGCGAACCCGCGCAGCGCGATCGTCAACTTCAGTTCAACCTCGGCCTCGTTCGCTCACCCGTACATGGCGGCATACGCCGCGAGCAAGGGCGGAATCCAGGCCTTCACCCATTCACTGGCGCTCGAATACGCGCGCGACGGCCTGCGTGCGGTGTGCGTGGCACCGGGCAGCATCAAGTCGGGGATCACCGACGCGACCGGCGGGTACATCCCGAAAGACGCTGACTGGGCGCTCTTTTCGAGGCTGATGCCGATCCTGCCGACCACGGTCGAGTCCAGCGGCACCGGGATGGCCGATCCCGGCGTGGTCGCCGGGGTGATCGCCATGCTGGTGTCCGAGGACGGCGCGTTCATCACCGGAACCGAAATCCGCATCGACGGTGGGACCCACGCGTGAGCGACCGCGGCGCCCGGCTTCGCCGCGCTTGCGATCGCTGCTAGTTAACGCACGGCACGCCGCCGCCACCGATCGGCTTCCCCTGATCCGGCGTCGGGTAGGTCGTGGTGGTGCCGTTGTAGTAATACGGCTTGGCCTTGCTGGACGTCGTGGTGCTGGACGTTTCATCCGTCGTGCCGTCGTCCACCGTCGACACCGAAAAGTTGGTGTCGACCGTCACCCGGATGTGCCCGGGCGCAACATTGGGATCGGGCTGACTGGGCGCGTCGAGGCCCAACAGCTTGGCCACGTTGCGCGCGTCGGTCTCGGCGCCCGCGCCGTAGGCAACCGTGCTCGCGGTGGGTTCGCCCGAATTGCGGTCGCGGGTTTGACCGGTGGTGTAGCCGTGGTTCTGCAGCGCGTGGGACACCTCGGTCGCGAGGCCGCTCATGCTCCCGGCATTGATCACGTCGACGACGGTCGACGGGCTCGGCTTGGCGGCCGTGGTGGCGGGCGTCGTGGTGGGGGGCGAGGCGCCGATGGCCGTCGCCACCTCGGCCTTGATCGCGGCCGGGTCGATGATGTTGACGTCCTGGCCGTCGATGTTGTCGTAGCGCACCACCGGCAGCGTCCGAAACTCGACGTTGCCGCTGGAGGCAAGCGAGCCCAGCCGCTGGATCATGTCCTCGTCCCACCCGGCTGACAGCACCACATCCTTACGCGCCACCGCCATCAGGCTCTTGAGCTTGTCCAGGTTGGTGAAGGTGCCCGCGGCCTGCAGCTCCTGCATCACCGAGGAGATGAACGCCTGCTGGCGATGGGTGCGGTCCAGGTCCCCGTTCTCCAGGCCGTGGCGTTGCCGGACGAAGGACAGGGCCTGGGAGGCGTCCAACGTTTGCCGCCCCGCCGGGAAGTCGGCGCCGGAGTAGGAGTCGTAGACGGGATGGTTGAGGCAGACCTCCACCCCGCCGAGCGTCTGGGCCAGGTCGTAGAACCCGGCCAAGTTGACCTCGGCGAAGTAGTCGATCGGAACACCGGTCAGGCTGCGCACCGCGCGCAACGTCGCCGCCCGGCCGGCTTCGCGGCCCTTGGTCTCGAGTTCCTTTTGGCTACTGGTGCCCTGATTGGCGAGCTTGTTCGCGACGTACTGCTTGGTGAGGCCGTACGCCTCCTTGATCTTGATGTGGTTGTATCCGGGGACCCCGTTGAACGGCACCCAGTCGTCGCGGGGGATGGAGAAGGCGACGACTTTGTTGTCGGCGCTGACGTGCACCAGGATCAGCGTGTTGGTGTTGTAGCCGCCGTCGTCGGAATCGCCGGCGTGCAGGTGCTTCAAGATCGACCAGGGCAGGTCGTTGCCGTCCTGATCCTTGCGGGAGTCCAGCCCGATCAACAGGATGTTCATGTCGTCGCCGCTGGACCGCGGGTCGTCGGGCTGCAGGGCATTCGAAACGGTGATGCCGCCCAGGGCGCCGTGGGCGACGTAGTATCCCGCGCCGGTCAGCCCGACCGCCGCCACCGAGATCAGCGCGCCCAGGGTACGCGTCAGCCCTTTGCGGAAACGGGAGGGCTGACGGACGGCTCGGTGGCGGCGATGGGCGCCGCCCGAGCGAGCCATCACAAACCTCTGCCCACACCCAGCGCGTCGCCAGGGACCGCACCGGCGGTTTGCGGCGACGTCGTTTCAGGCATGGTGTCAAGTATGCGTTAGCTTGCTGTGAAGCCCCCAATCGAGAATGCCCCCGCGCCCGCCCGCCCCGGGCCGCCCGGACGTCGATTTCGGGCGCCGATCCGCGACTGAGCAGCACTTTCAGTTCCGAGCGTCGCGCGGTGGTCTCGACTAGGTCACACCCCCGCCCGAACCGACTCGAAGTCGTTACCGAGCCGGTAGGAGGGGGCTAGCCGGCTTTGACGAGGTCGTCGCCGGAGTCGTAGAAGATGGTGATGTTCCTGCCGGTCATGACCTCGGCGAGGTACACGCCCAGCGGCTCCACCTCGTAGTAGTAGTGGATGTTGCCTTGGGGGTCCACCGCCGTCGCGCACGAGAGGCCCGGCGCCCCGCATCGTTGTTTGACGGGTGCGGCCAGAACGGTGAGGACCACCAGCACGGCTAGCCCGAGCCTCACCGCGGCTTTGTTCAAACCTTGCTTCGCCGTGGGTGCCGGATGCATCACCGTTGGAGTCTAAGCGGCAGGCCCGCCCGGTTCGGCCACGCGCAGTAGGGTTTCTCAGCTATGGCCACCGCAAACCCCGATGGCGCGCCGTCGCCGCAGACCCGGGTCGAAGTACTGGGCAACATCGGGCCAAACTGGTTCGCCTCGGTGATGGGCACCGGCATCGTGGCCATCGCCGGCGCCACCCTGCCAGTCCACGTGGTCGCGTTGCGCGCATTCGCCCAAGTGGTCTGGGTGATCGCGGCCGTCCTGCTCGTGGGGTTGATCGTCCTGGTGGGCGGTCACTGGCTGCGGCACCCCACCGTCGCGCGCACCCACGCGCGCAACCCACAGATGGCGCACTTCTATGGCGCGGCGCCCATGGCGCTGATGACGGTCGGCGGGGGAGCGGTGCTGGTCGGAAGGGACCTGATTGGTGAGCGCGTAGCGGTCGACCTGGATTGGGTGCTCTGGACCGGGGGCACGCTGGGTGGGCTCTTCACCGCGGTGAGCATTCCCCCACACCCACCTGCCCGCGTTCCAGGTGGCCGCGGCCATTGCGTCCGCCGGGCTCCTGTTCACGTGGCTGCTGGTGGCAGTGCGCACCGCGCGAGGAAGTCTGCGTGGCAACCTGCTCAAACTGCCGCCCAGCACCATGCCGGTCAAAGCCAGGAAGGAACCGGTGTCCTGAACGACGGGTCGCACGCGTTTTGACTCCCCCAGTCGGCGGGTAGGCCTCCATGATTCGAACGGAGGGCTCGATGTTGGACACCAGCGAGCCGCCGGAGCGTGGGACACCCAGTGAGACGCCCGAGCGGTTCACGCCGACCGAAACACCTGAACGGCTCAAACCGGCCGAGCCGCCGGAACGTTTGACGCCGTCGGAACCGCCCGAGCGTCAGGGGCGGAAGACACAAAGCTTAGGACTGGAGGTTGAAGATGCGCGCTGAGGAAGGCGACGAAACCGTCAACGACTACGCCGCGGAAGGCAAACAGGCTCTCGGCAGGATCAAGGCTTCCCAACGGTCGGGCAACCGGCTTGGCGACGTGGCCAAGCGGTTCGCCAGGCTGTGGCGGGGCGATCGTGCGCCGGGAGACGGACCCGACACGTCGGGCTAGTCAGGCCGGCGCCGGATACCGGTGAGCCCACGGGCTCGCTTCTTCGAGTTGGGCTGCCAACCGCAGCAGTTCACCGTCCGCGCCGAGCCGTCCGACCAACTGCACACCGAGCGGGAGCCCGGCGTCCGTCCAATGCAGCGGAACGCTGATCGCGGGGCGCCCGGTGATGTTCGCGAGCTGCGTGTAGGGCACCCAGCCGAGGCTTTCCTGGATCAATTGATCGAGGATTCCGCTGTGCGCCATGACTTTTCCCGCGCGCAGCTTGCTCGCCGCCCGGGCCACCCGTTGCAGAAGGGGCGGCGTCGTCGTGGCCCCGACGCTCAGCGGCGGCGTGGCCAAGGTCGGGGTTAACAAGCAGTCGAAGCTCTCATGGAACGTGGCCAGGGAGCGGATGTGGTCGTTCCGATTTTCCAGCGCGAAGATCGGCGCCAAAACCCCGGTGGCCCTGGCGAGTTCGCTCACGGCCAAGGTGTCGGCCTCGAAATCGCGGTCACGTGCGCTGGTGCGTTTCCTGGCGTCCGCGACGTGGTGATAGAGCTGCGCGAACCAGATGGTGAGGAAGTCGCGGGCCAGGGCGGCGTCGTCGTACGGGGGTGCCACCTCCTCGACCGAATGCCCTAGATCGCTCATAAGGCTCGCCGCCCGTTCCACCGCCGCAACGGATTCCCGGTCGGGCTGCGGGTTGATCGCCGAGGACCAGCAGTACCCGATCCGCAGCGTGTCCGGGCGACGCTTGATGTGATCGGCGAAAGGGCCTTGCGGAAGGGCGACTTCGTATGCTGCGTGCGGATCACGGCCGACGATCGCGTCGCACAGCGCGGCGCTGTCACGTACGGTGCGCGAAACGACGCCCTGGGTCACCATCCCGAACATCGGCTCGCCCGTTTGTGGCCCGTAGGGCGACAGCCCCCGGCTGAGCTTGATGCCGACGAGCCCGTTGCAGGCGGCGGGGATGCGAATCGATCCGCCTCCGTCGTTGGCCCCCGCGGCCGGAACGATCCCGGCCGCGACCGCCGCCCCGGACCCACCCGAAGAGCCACCGGGGGTGTGCGCGGTGTTCCACGGGTTGCGCGCCGGGCCCCAATATTCGGATTCCGTCACGCCCTTGGCGCCGAACTCGGGGGTGTTGGTCATCGCGAAAATCACCAGTCCGGCGTCCAGGAACCGCTGGGTGACCAACGCGTGCCGGTCGGAAACGTCGTTGGCCAGCGACCGGGAACCGCTCGAGGTCGGAAAACCGCGGTACTCCTGCGCGAGGTCCTTGATCACGAAGGGCACCCCGGCGAACGGCCCGCTCAGGTCTGGATCGGCGGCTCGCCTGTCCGCGACATCGTCCAGCCGGCGGACGATCGCATTCAACCGCGGATTGACCGCGTCCGCTCGCTGCCGAGCCAACGCCAGAAGTTCGGGCGCGGTGACCTGCTTGGCCGCTACCAGTTCGGCCAGCGCGGTGGCGTCGAGGGACATGTACTCGTCAAGCTTCATCGGTTTCTCCTCTGGACGCCCCGCTGATCGTATGGGGGCGGCTTAGTATCACCTGATGCCGATGGCAGTCGAACCGTTTTCGATCCAGGGGCCCGGCGGCGTCCGCATCGTCGCGGACCGACTGGGTGATCCTGACGCGCGGGCCGTGGTGTTCCTGCACGGCGGCGGACAGACCCGCCGCTCGTGGGGCAAGGCCGCTGCCGCCGTCGCCCAGCGTGGCTGGCAAGCCGTCACCGTCGACCTGCGCGGCCACGGCGAATCCGATTGGTCCGACGAGGGCGACTACCGCGTCGTCAGCTTCGCCGGTGACGTCCAGGAGGTCCTGAGCACGCTGCCGCCGCAGCCGGTATTGGTCGGCGCCTCTTTGGGCGGGTTCACCTCGATGCTGCTGGCGGGCGAGATCGCGCCGGGAATCGCCAGCGCGGTCGTTCTGGTCGACATCGTCCCGAACATGGACGAGTCCGGCGCCAATCGGATCCACGCCTTCATGTCCGAGCGGGTGGAATCGGGCTTCGCCTCCCTCGACGAGGTCGCCGACGCGATCGCCGAGTACAACCCGCACCGGCCGAGGCCGACCGACCTGGACGGGCTGACCACGAACCTGCGCCGTCGCGGCGATCGCTGGTATTGGCATTGGGATCCCCAGTTCATCAGCGGGACCGCCGCCTTCCCGCCGTTCGAGGTCACCGACCCCGATCGGATGCACGCGGCGGTCGACGCGATCCTGCGCGGCGGCGTGCCGATGCTGTTGATCCGCGGCCAGATGAGTGACCTCGTCAGCCAGGAACGGGCCGACGAATTTTTGCAGCGCTTCCCGCAGGTCGAGTTCACCGACGTCCGCGGTGCCGGGCACATGGTCGCCGGCGATCGCAACGACATCTTCGCCGACGCCGTGCTGGGCTTCCTCGCCCGGCATGTCGGCGCCTGACCGTCGGCTGCCAAACGAAACGTGTTGCCGCACAAGGCTTCAATGGCTGTTGTCGTCCACACCAATACGGTGCGGCGTCGCCACCGGTCTCCGCGGAGTGGCCAGGGGGCCGAAACCCGCTGGCGCTGTTAACATGCTGCCCGACACTTCAAGAGAGGCGGCGGCCATGCGGTGGTTGCGAGGGTTGGGCTTGGTCGGTGCTGTGATCGTCGCCGCGACGGCGCTGGCGAACCCGGCGCGTGCGGACGCCCGCGTGACGCCGGGCAGCAAGGTCGAAGATGAAAATAGCTCGTGCACAGCCGGTTTCGCGGCTCAGGGCAATGACGGCAGTTACTACCTGATGACCAGCGGCCATTGCGACGCCCACGATGGTTCGTTGTGGACATACGGGAGCGACGTTCCGCTGGGGAGGATTACCGCCAGCGAGAAGGAGGGCGAAACGCGGGACGCCGCGATCATCCTCCTCGACCCGGGCGTGGGTGCACCGTCGGGCGACGTCGGCGGCAGGTACGTGGTTCGGGATGTGTTGAACCAGAACCAGATTCGTGAAGGTATGCCGTTTTGCAAACTTGGCTCGGTTACCGGTGAAACCTGTGGTTTCGTCAAACACGTAGAGGATGGCGTGGTGACGGCCAGCGTGTTCAGCCTCAACGGTGACAGCGGCAGCCCGGGTTTCGTCAAGAACCCCGACGGCACCGTAAGCGCGGTAGGCCTGCTGATGTCTTCACCCGATGGTGACGACTACACGACCGACTTCACACTCGTCGATCCACTGCTGGGCAGGTGGGGATTGCACGTCCTCCCTTGAGGGATGACCCAGGGCATTTAACACCGCGTTTACGGCTGCGGGGTACCGGGTACCCCGCAGCCCGCGACGTCGGTGAGGCCTCGCTACGTTGACGAAGCCAATGAGTTGTGCAGTGCGACACCAGCGACACGAAGGAGAGCAGTAGTGAAGCGTGGGATTGTCGTCGGCGTGGCGGGCGTGGCCGTGGTGGCCGCGGCATGCGCCGGCTGTTCGAGCAACAAGTCAAGCACCGGATCCTCGGGCTCGTCGACGCCCGCAGCGTCCGGCCCACAGGTGATCGTCGACGGTCAGGCGCAAAACGTGAGCGGCCAGGTCACCTGCACCCCGGCGGGGGACAACACCAACATCGGCATCGGCGACCCGACGGCCGGCGTCGGCGCGGTTGTCAGCAACGCCAACCCGCCCATCGTGCACTCGGTCGGGCTCGGCAGCGTCAACGGCATCACGCTCGGCTTCTCCGACGCGGCTCCCAACCAGGGTGGCAACGCCGGGGCCGCGGTGAACGGGAAGACCTACGCAATCAAGGGCACCGCGACCGGGCTCGACATGAGCAACCCGCAGCAACCGCAGCAGGTGACCAAGTCTTTCGAGTTGGACGTGACATGCCCGTAGTGCAGGCGATCGACACCCAAGAGGGGACGCAGCTATGTCTATGAAACGTGTCGTCAGTGCGGCGGCGTTCGCGGCGGGTTTGAGCTTCTCCGCGGTGACTATGAACGCGGGCCCGGCCTTCGCGGCCCCGCTCGACCCCCCGCCGCCGTGCCCTGGTTGCCACGGCGGCGGTGGCGGGGGCAATCCCGGCGGCGGCGGTGGCGGGGGAAACCCCGGCGGCCCCGGCGGGCAGCATGGTGGTGGTCCCGGCGGCCCGCAGAGCGGACCCGGTGGAGCGCCGGGCGGGCAGAACAACCCGCCCCCGGGCGGGCATGGACAGAATCCCCCGCAGGGTGGGCCGAACAACCCGCCCCAAGGCGGGCCAAACAACCCGCCCCAAGGCGGGCCGGGCAACCCGCCCCAGGGCGGGCAGAACGGGCCGGAGCCCAACGATCACGGGCCGAACCCGCAGCAGGGCGGCCCGAACAACCCGCCCCAGGGCGGGCAGAATGGGCCGGGGCCCAACGATCACGGGCCGAACCCGCAGCAGGGCGGTCCGGCCAACCAGCCGGGCGACCAAGGCCAGAACGGCCCGGGCGGACAGCCCAACGCGCCGGCGAACGGTCACAATCCGCCGCCGCCGCAGGGCAGGCAGGCGCTCAACCCGCCGAGCACGCAGCCTCCGCACCAGCCCTACGTTCCGCGCGGGACGTACGTCAGCGGCAACGCCCAAGTCGGCGGACCCGGCGACGCGCGGGCGGGCTTCAGCATCGTGGACCACGGGGCGCCGCCCCCGCCGCCCCCGCGCGGTCACGGTTGGAACGACGGTCCGGCGCCCGGCCACCCACCGCCACACTGGGTGGGCGCGCCCCCGCCCGGGGGCTGGGACGGTCCGCCGCCTCCGGGTGGCTGGAACCGCCCGTGGTCCGGGCCGCCGCGTGACGTCGCCGTCGCGCAGGTCGATTTCGGGCCATTCCAGTACGACAGCTACACCGCCATCCCCGTCTTCAACTGGCAGTTCGGTGGCTGGGGCTTCTGGTACATGGGAGTTTGGGTTCCGCTCTACTGACCGGTCTGACGGGCGCACTCGGCTCAGTGAGTGCGCCCGTCGGCGGGCGGCGATCCGGGGGCCATGGCAGGCTCCGGGAATGGATGTGCGAGAGAACGTCCGCCGCGCCATCGACGTGATGACGGCGTGGACATCGGACAGCGGCAACGAATTCGCCTGGAACCGCCTCGTCGAGAACGTCATCGACGAGCCCGACGGCGAAATCATGCTGCTGATGGGCTTCGTCAACCTCGCGGGCGAGCTCGGGATCAGGTTGGAGAAGGCCACGGGTCAAGACGTGCGGTCGCACCTGCAGGACATCGCCCTGAAGTACCTGTAGGCCGATGCGGTTACTGCGGATGGGTCGCCAGGTAGTCCTCGACCGGGATCGGGGACGCCGCCTCGTATCCGATCGGTAGCAACACGTCCCCGGCGGTGGTGACGTAATAGACGTCCCACCGATAGTAGGTGGGGAAGGCGGCGGGATCATTGGCGATCAGGGCGGCGTACTGGTCGACGGCCTGGACATATTGGTGGGCGTGGTTGTAGCCGTAGATCGCGCGGGCAGGGTCGTTGGCGAAGCCATTGGCGGCCAGAAAGCGGCCCGCCGCCATAATGCTGTCACGCGGGGAGTGGACGTCACCGCCCTGGCCGTAGGCGGCGAATGTCGACGGCAGGAACTGCATCGGTCCCTGCGCGCCCGCGGTGCTCACGCCGTTGATGCTGCCGAATCGGGTCTCGACCAGGTTGATCGCGGCCAGGTAGTTCCAGCCGACCCCCGTCTCCGCTTCAGCCGCGTGGTAATCGTTCATCAGTTCGTCGGCGGGAACGGGGGGCTCGATCCGCCAGGCGGGCAGCGTGTCTTTCGCCGCCGTCATCGCCTGGAGTTGGCGCCGCGCATCGAGGTTGCGGTCGTAGACGTCGGTTAGCTCCGCGGGGATGCGCAAGCGCGTGACCGAGTCCCATTCGGGGTGCCGCGCGATGGCACGATAGGCGGCCTGTTCGCGGTGCGCCGCGGCCACCAATGCCGGTTCCGGCGTCGACGGGTCCCGCAGCGTGCGCTCGTCGGCGACGAGATTGTCGGCCAGCTGAGCCGGGTCCGATGCCAGTTGGGGCTGCGCGCCGAGGGGTGGATTCGGCGCTGCCGCAACGGTTCTGGACCCGACAGGTGCCGCGGTCGCCGTGGTTGCCGAAGTGGCGACCGGCTTCGCCGTCGACACCGAGCAGCCGACGAGTGCAAACATGATCGCACCCAGCAGCGGCGCCGCGGACGCAGCGACTACCCGGTTCCAGTTCACAGTGGTCACTTCCGTCGATTGCGCTGACCAGTCTTCCGCATCCGACCGGGTGACATCAATGCGTTGACCGATACGTTCGGCGCGGTGCCGGCCGGCGAATTTGGCCGCGAAAGCTTCAACTTGCGACCAGCGCCACGCCATTTCACACTTGAGGATCGGCTTCCCGGCAGAGTGGAAAAGTTGCATGCCTGACGCACCGGCTGAATCATTCGCGAAACGAGCTGGCCGGGCTTCGGGCCGGGCAGTGATGAAGCGCGTCCCGCGCCTCATGCTTCCGGCGATGATCGCGGCAACGATGACCGCACTGGTCGCTGTACCCGAGACGCTCCCCCAACTGCCGCCGGGGTGCGCGATCGGTTGGACGATGGTCGGGCGTACGTTGATTTACGTGCCCGACTGCTCGCATCAGGCACCGGCTCCGCCGCCCCCGCCGGACGGACCACCGCCCGCGCCGGACGGACCGCCTCCGCCGGACGGACCACCGCCCCCGCCGGACGGACCGCCTCCGCCGGACGGACCGCCTCCTCCGGGTCAGTAGTGCGGCGGCGGGAGACGCCGAAACTGCTGTGCAAGAACGAAACTGGCGGGCTGAACCTATCCGGGGCTGGCCAATCAGGATTGCGCCGTGGAGGCGGAATCCTTCTTAGGTCCATCGGAGAAGATCGGGTTCTGCACCGGTTCCGCGTCACCGGCGGCGTGTGACACGACCTCGGGCTCGTAGCGATGCGAAAAGAGATCGGATGATGTCATAAACCGTGGTCCTCTTGGTTTGGCTTCGGCCCGACACGAGTCTGTGGAGCGAAGGGGGATCGATTCGTAGCTGCGCTCATCTGCACAGGAAATGGCTGCGGGGCGGCGCGTACAAAACCGCTGCCACCAATCTACACGCGCCCCGGAGACCGCGCCGCTTGATCGCCTTCCGACCTAGCCCCTTAACGCGCTGTGGGCTGGCGGGAAAGCACCCACCAGCCCACTTCGAGTAGGACTCGCGCTAAACGGCGGTTACTCCGACCGCCTGCGGACCCTTGGTCCCCTGCTCGATGCTGAACTCAACCCTCTGGTTCTCCTCGAGGGATCGGTAACCGCTCCCCTGGATCTCCGAGTAGTGGACGAACACATCTGCTGCGCCGCCGTCCGGAGCGATGAAGCCGAAGCCCTTTTCGCTGTTAAACCATTTCACAGTTCCCTGTGTCATACCTTCAACTTCTCTCATTTTCGAACGGATGCCGACGGGCATCCCCGGGCAGCGTAGCATGCCCGGCATCGGCCACGTGTAATCCGATGCAGCATAAGGTTTTTCATATCGTGCGAGAGCGCTGGCGGGCGAAGCTGCCGGGGGGAAGCGGCCAGCCCATGTCGGCGGACGTTCGAGGGCGTTGGGGCGGCCTCGCCGGTGCTCGAGGCGTCGCCAGGTTCCGGGACTTGTGCCATTGTCGTGACGCTCTCAGACTGGTGATATGCGCGACCGCGAGACGATCGATTCAGAATTGCGGCGCATCGCTCTCGGGCGTCGATCGGTCCGCGAGCGCGGCGGTCAGCCGTCGTCCCGAGAGATCGACGAACTGCTCGATGAGCTCCTAGCTCACAGCGCGGGGACGTCGTCCGTCCCCAACACGGGAAGTGTGCCTGACGGCGCGATCGTCGCCGACGCCCGGGGTGCTCACAAGTCCGGCACCAAGCTCCGCGCGCGCCTGGGTGTGCGGCGCCGCTTGGGTGTCCTCGCGGCGTTGCCGCTCTCGCTGGCGGCCGTCGTGGCCGCGGTGGTGGTGATGTTCGCGGTCCACCAACGGGATTCATCGGCGCAGCCGACCGAAACGGCGCCGTCGGCGGCGGCGCCGCCGTCGGCGGCTGCGCCGCCCAGTCGCATCGCGCCGACGGCACCCGCCCCGCGGATCGAGATCGCCGACATGGCGTTCATCGCCGCTTTGAAGCATGAAGGCGTACCGTTTCCCAGCCAGGAATACGTCATGACCCAGGGGCACGCCGTCTGTGACTTCCTGGCGCACCAACCCAATTTCGCCGATGCGGTGGCGTTCGTGCAGCGGTCCTCGATATGGGATGCAAACCAGAGCGCGCAAGTGACCGCCGGTGCCATCGTCGCGTACTGCCCCAGATCTCAACCCGCAACGCCGGATGAGATGCAGCCGGCCTATCAGAGCGTCCTCTCCGATCTGCAGGCGATCGAGGGAAAGTTGCGAGGCATTCAAGGGGATCTACAAGGCATCCAGGGGGATCTGGGAGACCTGCCGGGCCACCCCTGACCCCCACTCCCGGCGGGCAGGCTGCCCGGCCAGCATCTGCGTGCCGATCCCGTTCGTCCATATCTGCGCCGGAATCTGACGACTCCCGATCAACCCCAAATCCGGAGGTCCACCGGATCACACGAAGACCGTCTCAGCGGCGGCGTAACCACACGATGACGCCGACGGCGGCCGCCAGGACCGCCGCCACCACGGGCACAATGCTGCGGGATGGGAGCGGACCCGTCGCCCGGGCGGCGAGGTGGGTCGACTGTCTGGAATTTTCGTCGTGAGGGGCCACGGGCTCGACCGTTGCTGCGCTGCTCGACGGGGGACGGGTTGCCTCTGCCACCGAGCGCTCGGATGGAATCGGCTGCGCGGGCGCCCCTGGCGACGGTGGCGCCGGTGGCGAAGCCCCCGGCTTGCGGTCCGCTTGGTGGGCCTGCCCGCGACCGCGGTCGCGTCCCCGCCGCGGCGCCCAGACCTCGTCTCCCAACTCGTCGGGAATGAACCACATCAGCAGGGCGAAGTTGACCGCCGCCAGGACACCGTGCAGGACGATGTCGGCCGCGTGGAAGCCAAACGGCGTGAGCCGTGCACGCGCGGTGGCGACACTGCTGAAAAACAGCAACAGCGTGTATGCCACCGCACTCACCGCGGTGACGGTGATCGCGGCGCGGCGTCGGCCGGCGGCCGCGCTGGCCGCCACCCCAAGCCCCAGCAGTACAGCGCTTTGCGCCGGCGTTGATGCCAGGCCCAGAACCGGCGCGCCGGTCGGGCCGGCGGGCGGATGAAGGGCTGCCGACACCAGCCCCGCGACGCCGAACGCCGACACCAGCAGGCCCTCGGCGAGCAGGAACCAACGCCCGCTATGGAAACGCCCGGGGTCCATCGGGACCCTGCGCAAACCCGACGTCGCCCCCGGGACCGGCCCCGCCGTAACTGGCATCGCGCGACCTCCACCCTGAACACCAACCGCTATCACATCGGCTACCCACTGCGGCCGGCACGAAGCAGGTTCGCCTGAGGTGTGTCGCCCCGCCGGCCAACGCGGCATGGGCGGCGTCGAGCGCCGGTGATCGTGACTCGGGGCCTCTGACTCGCCGTGTATGACCGGGTCGTAAGTTCGTTCGGACCCGCAACCTGGCCCATAGGAACACGCGAGTAGGGGAAAGCTTATGAGAATGATCAGGTACCGCCACGCGTCAGTCGTCGCACTGGCCGCCATCGCGCTGATCACTGTCGGCTGCAGTAATGGCAAGAGCGTCGGTGCGTCGCCACAGCCTCAGGAACGGGCGAATACCACTTCCACCTCGCAAGCCCCAGCGCCGCCCACCGAGGTGAAGCTCCTCGGCGAGCGAGATGTGGAGGTGACGCTGACCGGGCCGATCGCCGCCAAGTACTCATCGGCGACCGAGGACCAGAAGAAGGCTCTCGGCAAGCCGCTGACGGGTGACCGCAACGCGGGCACACGGGAGAGCGGCGTGGTATTCCAGCAGTTCCAGGGCGGCGCGATCACCGCCAAGAACGGCGCGACCGGCACGCCCGCATACATCATCCTGGGCAAGATCCGGGAGGCCTGGAATGTCCCCCGCGACCCCGCCGGCGTGCCCTCGGTCACCGGCACCAACGGTTCGGCGGGTCCGCTGGGCGTCCCCACCAGCGACGTGAACGGCGTCGGAGATCTGCTCGTGTCGGAATTCGAGCACGGCAAGATCCAATGGAATCCGACGACCGGCGAGGTCGAAGTGACGGTAAACGGCAAGGTCGTACCGTCCGGGCTGTAGCGGCGCGCCACTGAAAATCGTCGGCGCGGGGAGCGGGCGACTGGACGGCTTGCCGCGACCCGCGCCTGACGTACAAGGTGAGATCGCCGACGGAAAAGCCTCGGCGATACGGGAACCGAAAGTGGGAGCCCCCTGTCAGGATTGAACTGACGACCGCTCGCTTACAAGGCGAGTGCTCTACCACTGAGCTAAGGAGGCGGGATCAAACCGGTCCAAGCCTAATCGGTCACTCGCCGGTGTCGATCACACGCGTGGAGCGCACCGACCGGGACGCGGGACGCCGCCGGCCCGGCAGCGGGATGCGGTCGGCGATGTTGCTCAGCGGGTTGACCACCATGGTCAGCGCGACGACGGCGTCCTGCAGCGTGGCGATCGCGGGCTCCAGCGCTTCCATCCCGGGCGTCAGCCGCGCCAGGGTGTCGGCGACGTCCGCGAGCTGGTCGAGCGGTCCATTCCTCGCCGTGAGTTTGTCGACCAGGCCGCCCTCGCTGAGCAGCCGATCGGCCAGGCCATCCTCCGCCAGCAGCCGCTCGATCAACCCGTCCTCGGCGAGGAGCTGATCGGCCAGACCGCCGGGCTGCAGGGTGCGGTGTAACCCGCCGCCCTCGGCGGTCAGGCGGTCGAGCAGACCGCCCTCCGACGTCAACATGTCGACCACCCCGCCCGGACGCAGCAGCCGGTCGATCGGCCCGTCCGGCGCCACCGCCCGCCCGAGGGGCGCGTCGTCGTCCAGCAGCCGGGCGAGCCGGTTGGCGCGAACGATCGCGTCGTCGATTCCGAACATCGAGGTCACGGCGGTCGATCCGGCGGTCCCACCGTCACCCAAAGCCCGTTTCGCCACACCGACCGCGGCGCTCGCGACGGTCAGGCTGGCATCCGCGGCGGCAAGTCCGACGCGTGCCGGGGCGGTCGCGGTCGCGACGATCCGTGCGGCGAGATTCATCCCACGAGTCTATTAGCGACGCGATCGTGCCATCCGGCGCAGGTCCAAGCCAATGCGATGATTCCTGGCAGACTACTATCAGAGTGTTGGCACTGAGCTTCCAGCAAACACACAATTTTTGCACAGGAAACCTTTAACTAAGGGGCGAAGAACCAATGACCGCGCCATCCCCAAACGAAACGAAACCGGAGGCTCGCGTCCTCGTGGTCGACGACGAGGCCAACATCGTCGAGTTACTCTCAGTGAGCCTCAAATTCCAGGGTTTCGAGGTCTACACCGCGAGCAACGGGGCCCAGGCGCTGGACCGGGCACGTGAGGCACGTCCCGACGCGGTGATCCTCGACGTGATGATGCCGGGCATGGACGGGTTCGGGGTCTTGCGGCGCCTGCGCGCCGACGGCATCGACGCCCCGGCGCTGTTCCTCACTGCCCGGGATTCGTTGCAGGACAAGATCGCCGGTCTCACCCTCGGCGGCGACGACTACGTGACCAAGCCGTTCAGCCTGGAAGAGGTGGTCGCCCGGTTGCGGGTCATCCTCCGGCGGGCCGGCAAGGGCGGCGCAGAGCCCCGCAGCGCCCGCCTGACGTTCGCCGATATCGAACTCGACGAGGAGACCCACGAAGTGTGGAAGGCCGGCGAACCGGTCTCGCTGTCGCCGACCGAATTCACGTTGCTGCGTTACTTTGTGATCAACGCGGGCACCGTGTTGAGCAAGCCCAAGATCCTCGATCACGTCTGGCGATACGACTTCGGAGGTGACGTGAATGTCGTCGAGTCCTACGTGTCGTACCTGCGGCGCAAGATCGACACCGGCGAGAAGCGGCTGCTGCATACGTTGCGCGGAGTCGGTTATGTGCTGCGGGAACCGCGCTGAGCCCGTCCTCGGTCGTCAGCGTTAGCGAGGATTCACGCACATGGCCACACAGGTTCGACGTGGGTTGCCGCTCCGGGTAGGGCTGGTCGCCGCCACCCTGGTGCTGGTGGCCTGCGGCCTGGCGGTCTCGGGCATCGCGGTCACGTCGATCCTGCGGCACAGCCTGGTCGCCCGTATCGATCAAACTCTGCTCGACGCGTCCCGGGGCTGGGCGCAGGCCCCGCGGCGACAGTCTCCGCCGCCCTACGAGGGCCCGGACCCGGCGCGCCCGCCGTCGAAGTTCTACGTGCGCGGTGTCGGCACCGACGGCACCCCGTTCACCGCGATCAACGACCGCAACGCCGAACCGGCGCTTCCGCCCAACAACGACGTGGGCCCCTACCCGACCACGCTGCCCTCGGTCAACGGGTCCGACATCCAGTGGCGCGCTGTGTCGGTGCGCGGCCCGCACGGCCTGACGACCGTCGCGATCGACCTCTCCGACGTCCAACACACGGTCAGCTCCCTCGTCTGGCTGCAGATCGGCATCGGGGTCGCGGTGCTGGTCGTGGTCGGCATCGCCGGCTTCGCGGTGGTGCAGCGCAGCCTGCGGCCGCTGTCCGAGGTCGAGCAGACCGCCGCGGCGATCGCCGCCGGCCAGCTGGATCGCCGCGTGCCCGAACGCGATCCGCGCACCGAGGTGGGTCGCCTGTCACAGGCCCTGAACGGGATGCTCGCGCAGATCCAGCAGGCGCTCGCGTCGTCGGAGTCGTCGGCCGAGAAGGCCCGGGGCTCCGAGGAGCGGATGCGACGGTTCATCACCGATGCCAGTCACGAGCTGCGGACCCCGCTGACGACCATCCGGGGCTTCGCGGAGTTGTATCGCCAAGGCGCCGCGCGAGACGTCGCCATGTTGCTGTCCCGGATCGAAAGTGAAGCCAGCCGAATGGGTCTGCTGGTCGAGGACCTGCTGTTGTTGGCCCGCCTCGATGTGCAGCGGCCGCTCGAGCACAACCGGGTCGACCTGCTCGCGCTGGCCAGCGACGCCGTCCACGACGCGCAGGCGATGGATCCGAAACGGACCATCACCATGGAGGTGCTCGACGGCCCGGGCACCCCGGAGGTGCTGGGCGACGAACCGCGGATCCGGCAAGTGCTGAGCAATTTGGTCGCCAACGCCTTGCAGCACACCCCGGAGAACGCCGACGTCACCGTTCGAGTCGGCACCAAGGGCGCCGACGCGGTGCTCGAAGTCGCCGACAAGGGGCCCGGCATGACCGAGCAGGATGCCTCACGGGTGTTCGAGCGGTTCTATCGCACCGACTCGTCGCGGGCGCGCGCCAGCGGTGGCACCGGGCTTGGGCTGTCGATCGTCGACTCACTGGTGCGCGCGCACGGCGGCAACGTCAGGGTGACGACCTCGCCCGGGGAGGGTTGCTGCTTCCGCGTCACGCTGCCGCGCGTCAGCGAGGTGCCGGCCCAGGAGCCAGTTCACGCCAATTGAGCCAGCGCCGCCTTGATCTTGGCCTGAGCCTCATCCAAGGATTCCGGTGACGGGTTGCGGTCGACGTTGGCGAACCCGAAGTCGCTCAGGCGCCGAGTGGGAAAGACATGCACGTGCAGGTGCGGTACCTCGAGCCCGGCGATGATCACCCCCGCGCGTTCGGTCTTGAAGGCCTTGCACACGGCCTTGCCGATGAGCTGACTGACGGCCATGATCCGGCCGAAGGTCTCGCTGTCGACGTCCTGCCACTGATCGATTTCGGCCCGCGGCACTACCAGCGTGTGGCCCTGGGTCATGGGCTCGATCGTCAAGAACGCGACGACGTCGTCGTCCTCGTAGACGAAGCGGCCGGGTAGCTCTCGGTTGATGATCTTGGTGAAGATCGACGCCATGGCCCCAGCATAGGGAAGTCGAACTTTTCGCCATGGTCCTGGTCGGCCTCACGACCGTGGCGGCAACCTGGGCGATGAGTTCGACGCGCGCCGACGGTCAGTCCTGTCAAGGATCGTCGACCCGGTTAATCACTCAGGAGCTTCACCATGTCACAGGTGCGCGTGCACAACTTCTCGGTTTCCCTCGACGGCTTTGCCACTGGTAGTGGTCAAAGCCTGGATGCACCTTTCGGGCACGCCGGCGGCCGGTTACATGAGTGGTTCTTCAGGACCCGCACCTTCAAAGCGATGCACGGCGAGTCGGGTGGCACTACCGGCGTCGACGACGCGCTGGCCAGCCAATGGGCCCCGGGCATCGGTGCCGAAATCATGGGGCGCAACAAGTTTGGGCCGCAGCGCGGCCCCTGGACAAGCCAGGCTGGCGGTGAAGAGTGGAAAGGATGGTGGGGCGCCGAGCCGCCCTTTCACACCCCGGTCTTCGTGCTCACCCACCACCCCCGGGGGCCGATCGAGATGGACGGCGGCACCACCTTTCACTTCGTCGACGCCGATCCCCCGCAGGCCGTCCGGCTGGCCCGAAAGGTGGCGGGGGATCGAGACATTCGCCTCGGCGGGGGCCCTTCGACCGTCCGTCAATTCATCGCCGCCGACCTGGTGGACCACCTGCACGTCGTGTTGGTGCCCATCGTCTTGGGACGGGGGGAGTCGTTGTGGGAGGGGCTTGAGGACTTCCAGCAGCGATTCGCGGTGGAGTCGGTCACCAGCGCGAGCGGCGTCACGCATCTGATCTTCAGGCGCCGCTGACCGAACCGCCGTTCACTCCTGCTTGCCGAACTCCATGACGTCGAGGTTCCAGTACCCGCGCATGTTGGTGATCAGCCCCTCGTCGTTGACCTTATAGGTGAACACGCCGCGCACCTTGCTCGTGACACCGCCCTCAAACTTGCTCTGCAGCACCAGAATATGGGCGATCTCGTCGGGTGAGCTGGACGGGAAAGTCTCTTCACACGTGATGGTCAGCTGATTCTTGGCGATGTTGTTGTCGAAGAACTCGCCGACGGCTGTTTTGCCGCGCACGCCGGTGCCGTCGGGGTTGGTGACGGACTTGCCGATCGGGTCCTCGATGACGACGTCGTCGGTCATCAGCGCCAGCCAGCCGTCCCGGTCTTTGGCTTGCGCGCAGCGCCACGACGACTGCGAGGCGGTTAGCGCCGGGGATTGAGCGGTTTGGGTCATGGTGATCTCTCCTGTCACTAGATTGCGCACGCGGCGCGGGCGCCTTCCTCGGTTGCCTTGCGGATCAGTCCCAGGCCGGTGCAGTCACCGGCGGCGTGCACTGGGGCGCCGGGCAGAGCGGCGACCAGCGCGTCGAACAGAGTGGTGTCGGCCTCGACCGTGCCGGCCAACACGACGGTGTCGGCTCGGAGCTGCCGGCTGGTGCCCGCCGCGGGCGTGAACACCACCGCGTCGCCGGTGATCCGTTCCACGATTGCCCGGACGTGCACGGTGACGCCGAGCCGGTCGAGGCGATCCATGTGTTCGGTCTTGCGTTTGTGGCCCACTTCCGGGGCGATGTCCTTGCCTGATTCGAGTATCGACACCAGCCGGCCTCGGCCCGCCAGGAATTCCGCCAATTCCAGGGCGACCAAGTCGCCGCCGATGATCGCGACTCGACGCCCGACCGGCATCCAGGCGCGGCTGGCCAGCCGGACCGCGGCGGGTCGCAGCAGCCGCTGCCGCCAGCCGCCGACCGCGGTAGCCGCGAGCCGCTGCCAGGTGGGAGCGCCGGGTTGGGCTTGGCCACCGAGTGATTCGCCCAATCCGGGTCCGGTGTACACGTGTGGCAGGTCGGAGCCTGGGATCGCCGGCACGGCCACCCGGCCGCCGGTCGCCACGACCACCGCGTCGGGACCGGCATCGACCACGTCTTTGGCCGAAACCGCCCGGCCCAGGCGGACTTCCGCGCCGCTGAGGTTGATCTCGTCGCGCAGGTAGCGCAGGAACGGGTGGTTCTCCGGATGCAGGACCGACGCCCAGCGCAGCGCCCCGCCCAGCGCGGCGCCGCGTTCGAAAAGAGTGACGCGGTGACCGCGTTGGGCCGCGACGCGCGCGGCCTCCAACCCGGCCGGTCCGCCGCCGATCACCACCACGCGCTTGACGCGCGCGGCGGGAGCCGCGGCCAGTTCGCGTTCTTTGCCGGTACGCGGATTGACGGCACAGTCGACCGAGAAACGCTGTTCCATTGCGTCGATGCAGTTTTCGCAAGAGATGCACTTGCGGACGCGGTGTGCCTGCCCGTCGCGCACCTTGCGCGGCAGGTCGGGGTCGGCCAACAGGGGACGCCCCATGGCGATGAAATCCGCGCGCCCGTCGGCCAGGATCCGTTCAGCGCGCGCCGGGTCGTGGATGCGGCCGACGGCGATCACCGGCACGTCGACCACCTGCTTGACCGCGGCCGCGGCCCCGACGTTGAGCTCGTCACCGTCGTCGGCGCCGTTGACCATCCCGGTCACCAACCGATCGATGACCCCGCCGCTGACGTGGAACGCGTCGACGCCGGCCGCCACGAAGTCCGGTGCCAGCTGCGCCGTCTCGAAGATGGGCCGCCCACCCGCGACCCGTTCGTAGCCCGAGATGCGCAACGTGATCGGCACCGCGTCACCGATCTCGGAGCGGATCGCGGCCAGCGCCTCCAGCACCACCCGCGCCCTGCCGCGCGCCGAATCGCCGCGATAGTCATCGGTGCGCCGATTGCGTTGCGGGGCAAGGAAGGAGCCCAGCAGCATGTAGCCGTGCGCGGCGTGCAGCTCGATGCCGTCGTAGCCGGCCTCGACGGACCGCCGCGCCGCGGCCTTGAACAGATCGAACACATCGCACAGCTGTTGCCTGCTGATCTCGACCGACGGGCGCCCGGTGAGGTAGGACGGGATCACCGACGGTCCCAATGACGTGACCCCGAAGATTTCGGGACCCAGGCCGTCGGGGCCGGCATGCACGATCTGCGGCTGGATCTTGGCTCCGTGCTCGTGCGCGACGTCCACCAGGGCCCGATGCGCGTCGACCGCCTCGTCGGTGGCCAGGTGCAGGCCGCCGGGCGTCTCGGGGTGTTGACGGTCGATGCCGGTGGCGCCCACCGTGATCAGGCCGACGCCGCCCCTGGCGCGGGCGGCGAAATAGTCGCGGGTGCGCTGCGAGGGCAGCCCTTCGGGGGTGCCGTACATGGTCTCCATCGGAGACATGACGAGGCGGTTGCGCACCGTCATGGCGCCGATTCGGCCCGGCGCCATCAGGTGACCGAAGCCGGTCACTCGCGACTCAGTGGGTGGGAGGTTACCGGTCGGCGTCCGTGTACCGGATGACCCCGCGAATGTTCTTGCCGTCCAGCATGTCCTGGTAACCCTCGTTGATCTGCTCGAGGCGGTATTGGGTGGTCACCATGTCGTCCAGGTTCAGCTTGCCGGCTTTGTACATCGACAGCAGCTGCGGGATGTCGTACTGCGGGTTGCCGCCCCCGAAGATGGTGCCCTGCAGGTTCTTCTGCATCAGGGTGAGCATCGCCAGGTTCAGGTTGACGTTGGTGTCCAGCAGGCTGCCGATGGCGGTCAGCACGCAGGTGCCGCCCTTTTGGGTGATGTTGAGGTAGTTGTCGATGTCGGCGCCCTTCAGCTCACCGACCGTGACCACGACCTTATGGGCCATCAGGCCGTAGGTGACCTCCATGATGCCCATCAGCGCCGCGTTGATGTCGGGATACACGTGGGTGGCACCGAATTTCAGCGCCTGGTCGCGCTTCCATTCGACGGGGTCGATCGCGAAGATGTAGCGCGCACCGGCGTTGACGGCGCCCTGCAGCGCGGCCATGCCGACCCCGCCGACGCCGACGATGGCGACGTCCTGGCCCGGCCGGATGTCGGCGGTGCGGACCGCCGAGCCGTAGCCGGTGGTGACGCCGCAGCCGACCAGGGCGGCCACCTCGAACGGGACGGACGGGTCGATCTTCACCACGGAGCTGCGGTGCACCACCATGTACGGCGAGAAGGTGCCCAGCAGCGTCATGGGGAAGACGTTTTGGCCACGCGCCTGGATGCGGAAGGTGCCGTCGGAGACGGCGGCACCACCGAGCAGACCGGCGCCCAGGTCGCACAGGTTGCGCATGCCGGCCTGACAGGTCGCGCACTGCCCGCAGGACGGGATGAACGACAGCACCACGTGGTCACCCGGGGCGATGTCTTCGACGCCCGGGCCGACCTCGGTGACAATGCCGGCGCCCTCATGCCCGCCGAGCACCGGGAAGCCGGCCATCGGGATGCCGCCGGTAACTAGATGGTGATCCGAATGGCACATCCCGGCCGCTTCCATCTGGATCTTGACCTCGTGCGCCTGCGGGTCGCCGATCTCGATTTCCTCGATGGACCAGGGCTGGTTGAACTCCCAGATCAGTGCGCCTTTTGTTTTCATGAAGGACCTCCATCAGCATGCCCTGACCCGAGTATCGGTGAAAGGGGCCGGCCGGTGCCGGCCGGCAAGTTAGAACGTGTTCTCATTCGCAGACCATTATGACCTTCGTCACCGGGCTGTAAAGAGGGGGGGACCACCAACCGGTCGGGAGGTCACCAGATGGGTACCGGAGCCTGTCCGAGGGGGTAGTAGCCGGGCAACTTCTCGCCGGCGATGCTGCGCTCGATTCGCTTCTGCATGCCGGTGGACAGATCGCCCGACTCGATCAGGGTCGCGAACATCTTGGCGACGTGGCCGAAGTCGAAGAAGTCGCGCTGCCACTCGATGACGTTGTCGGCATTCAGGCGGAACCAACTGCCGCCGATGCCGTAGATTTCGTCCTGGGTGCCGTCTGACTTGTTGACGATCTGCTTCCAGAAGCCGACGATCTCACCCTGCTTCTCGTCGATGAGGACCTTTTGGTATTCGTACACCCAGTTCTCCAGGCCCTCCATCTCGAGGCCGAGGGCGATGTCGCGGATCTCGTCGACGCCGACGCACATCACGTCTTCCTTGGGGCCGATGTTCCAGCCATAGGTGGCGTCCTGGGCGTAGAAGGCGGCCAACGGCCGCCAGTCACCGGCCTTCTCGCAGTCCTTGTTGGCCTGCAGCCAGCGATCGACCCATGTCTCGAGTTCCTCACGTGACGCCTTAGACATTTCGAGTCAGCCTCCCTTGTCTTCTTTGATGAACAGTGCATGCGTTGGGCACATGTCGACCGCGCGTTCGACTTCATCGCGGGCGTCCTCGGGCGGCTCGGGATCAAGGATTTCGACCTTGCCACGCTTGGGCACCCGGAAGTAATCCGGCGCCTCCAGTTCGCACATCGCATGACCCTGGCAGAGATCCAGATCCGCTTCGATTCGAAAACCCATGTTGTTTACGCTTTCCGCCTGCGGTAGCGCACCTTCGCCGGGCGGGCGAGCTGGACGACCATCTTGGAGTGGTCGTTGTGATAACTGTCGGCCGGCTGTGCCATTTCGAACTCGTACTCCCGCAACAAAACCGAGAAGATCGCTTTGATCTGCATCTGGGCGAAAGCGGCGCCGACGCAGCGATGTCGCCCGGCGCCGAACGGAATCCAGGTCCACCGGTTGACGATGTCGGCCTGCTCGGGCTTGTTGTAGCGGTCGGGGTTGAACGCGTCCGGGTCGGGGAAGTCCTCGGGTATCCGGTTCGAGATCGCCGGGGACGCCGCGACGAAGTCGCCGTTGTGGATTCCGAAGCCCTGCACCTCGAATTCGCCCTGCGCCACGCGCATCAGGATGATCAGCGGGGGGTGCAGCCGCAGGGTCTCCTTGACCACGTTGTCCAGCTTCGGGATCGACCGCAGCGCATGAAAACTCACCTCTTGCCCGTCGGCGTAGAGCTCGTCGAGCTCGGCCAGCACCTCGGCATAGACATCCGTGTGGCGGATCAGCTCGATCAGTGTCCACGCAGAGGTCCCGGAACTGGTGTGGTGCCCCGCGAACATCAGCGAGATGAACATTCCGGTGACCTCGTCGGCCGAGAAGCGCGGCTTGCCCTCCTCGTCCTTGATCGACACCAGCACGTCGAGCATGTCCCGGTCGGCCTTGTCCTTCGGCGGGTTGGCCAGCCGCTCGTTCATGATCTCCTGCACCAGCGCAACGAGTTTCACGCGGGCCTCGTCGCGGCGCTTGAAGCTCTCGATCGGCAGGTAGGGGTCGACGTAGCACAGCGGGTCGGTGCCGCGCTCCAGCTCGTGGTAGTACTCGGCGAACCGGTGGTCGAGCTGGTTGCGGAACTTGACGCCGATCAGGCAGGCCGTCGAGGTGTAAATGGTCAGCTCGGAGAAGAAGTCGAGCAGCTCGATCTCGCCCTCGTCGCCCCAGTCGGCGATCATCCCCTTGACCTGAGCCTCGATGGTCGCGGCGTGGCCCTTCATCTGCTCGCCGCGCAGCGCCGAGTTGTGCAGCATCTCCTTGCGCCGCTCCGGGCTCGCATCGAACACCACGCCCTTGCCGAAGATCGGCGCCATGAACGGATACGCCGCGGCCTGGTCGAGGTCCTCGTCGGCGGAGCGAAAGAAGAATTCATTGGCCTGGGCGCCGGACAGCAGGATGACGTGTTTGTCGACCAGCTGGAACCAGCCGACGTCGCCGCATTCCTCCCGGACGCGCTTCATCAAACCGATTGGGTCGGTGCGGAATTCCTCGAGGTGACCGTGCTCTTCCTCGCCGCCGGAAACCCGGGGCACGACGGCGGTGTTCGCCGTGGTTGCGTCAGCCATGTCCTGGCATCCCTTCTTCGCCGAGTGCGAGCTTTTGGCGATCTTTCTTGTCGGCCAGCGGGGCTTCGGGCTGAAGCTCCATGTTGGCGATGAAGCCACCGCGCGGGGTTTCGGCGACGAACGTGATGGCGCGCGCCAAGTCCGCCGCGCGCAGGAAGTAGTCATGGCGGGCCTGGCCCCATTTGGCCCAGTCCTCCAGGGCCGGGCCGATCTTGTCGGCCGGCAGGCTCCAGCCCATCGAAGTCTTCGTCGGTCCGGGGTGCACGATCGAGGCCCGCACCCCCGTGCCCTCGAGCTCCATCTGGAAGTTGGTGACCATGGCGACGAGCGCGGCCTTGGCCGCGCCGTAGGCGCCCATGTGGGGCCGCTGGCGCAGGGCGACGTCGGAGCCGACGAAGATCAAATCGCCGCGCTGCCGCTCCAGCATGCCTGGCAGCACCGCGGCGGCCAGCCGGTTGGCGCCGACCAGGTGAATCTGCAGCTGTGACTCGAATTCGTCGGTTGTGATCTCGGCGAGCTTGCCGAAGTAGGTGTCGCCCGCGCCGGCCACCAGCACCTCGATGTCACCGAGCGCGTCGATGGACTGTGCGACAAAGGATTTCACTGAGTTGGGGTCCGTGACGTCCAGATGGAACCCGACCGCCTCGCCGCCTTCGGCGTTGATCTTGCCGACGATGTCGTTGAGCTTCTCCACCCGGCGGGCGCCGAGCGCGACCGGAAAGCCGTGCGCCGCGAGCTCGATGGCGGTGGCCTCCCCGATACCGGAGGAGGCGCCGGCCACGATGGCCGGCCGTCGTTCGGGCAGGGGGTCGAAGCGGGGCATTCAGCGGACCTCCACGGTCATCGGTAGGTGAGCGAATCCGCGGACATTGCTGGAGTGGACGCGGACGGCGTTGGCCTCGTCCACCTCGTATCCGCGGATTCGCTTGAACAACTCGGTGAGCGCAACCCGGGCTTCCATCCGCGCCAGATGCGCGCCGAGGCAGAAGTGTGCGCCACTGCCGAAACTCAAGAGTTTGGGCCCGATTTCGCGTCCAATCCGGTAGTCGTCGGGGTTGTCGAAGACGCGCTCGTCGCGATGCCCAGAACCGGGCAGCAGCAGCAGGACGTCGCCCTCTGGGATGGTGGTGTCGTACAGGGTGAGCTCTCCGGACACGGTGCGGGCCAGGATCTGGCTGGAGGTGTCGTAGCGCAAGGTCTCCTCGACCCATTGCGGCACCAGGGAAAGGTCGGCATAGACCGGCGTCAATTGGTCCGGATTCTTGTGCCCCCAGAAGGCAGCATTGGCAAGCAGTTTGGTGGTCGTCTCGTTTCCGGCGATCACCATCAGGAACATGAAACCGAGCACTTCGTCGTCGGTGAGGCGGTCGCCGTCGATCTCGGCCTCCAGCAGCGCCGAGGTCAGGTCGTCCGTCAGCTTCTTGCGCCGCTCGGCCACCATGGCCTGGTAGTAGACGATCAGGTTGATGGAGGCCTCGACCGCCTCCGGCGGCACGTCGGTGACACCCTCGTCGCGGTGCATCACCCCGTCGGCCCAGGCCCGGACCTGGACCCGATCCGGCTCGGGAACGCCCATCAACTCGGAGATGACGTCCATCGGCAGCTTCCCGGCGAATTCGTCGACGTAGTCGACCGTGCCGTCCTTCGCCCTTTCCAGCATGGCGTCGAGGTGCTGGGTGGCGATCTCGGTGACGCGCGGCTCGAGTTCTCGAATCCTTCTGGGTGTGAACCCTTTTGACACCAGGGTCCGTAGCCGCAGATGAGCGGGGTCGTCCATCGCCAAGAACGACATCGTCTTGGACGCGTGCGGGCCGCGCGATGCCGGATCCAACGAGACGCCGTACTTGTTGGACAGCGTCGCGCTGTTGCGGAATCCCTGCAGTACGTCCTGGTGCCGCGACAGCGCCCAGAACTTCAGGTCGTGATTGCGATACAGCGGGGCCTCATCGCGGAGTCGCTTGTAGTACGGGTACGGATCTTCGTGGAAGTCGTAGTCGTAGGGATCGAGGATCAGCTCGTGGTCGCCAACATGAACGGTCATTCGGTGCTCGTCTCCTGGCTTGTCTCTCCGGCGCCGGTGAGGATCAGCCGCACCACGTAGGCCAGCCGGTCGGCAATCTCGCGGTAGGTGAATTCGCCGCTGCCGGCCTGCACGAGCGCCCCGAAGAAGGACATCTCCAGCGCGGAAACGGCGGTGGGGTCGGCGTCGGGGCCCATGGCGGACGTGATGCGGCGGTGGATCTCGGCGCCGATCCGGTCGCGCGCTGCGGCCACCGCGGGCTCGGCGCCGCCGCTGAGCAACGCCGTCGTGCAGGCGGCGCTGACCTCGGGTTCGTCGGCGACCACCAGGGCCAGGTGGCGCAACACCTGTTCGACGCGGTTGGGCATCGGGTCGTTGACGTCGGTGAAGTAGGGGACCTGCCGCACCAGGTCGAGGTAGACCTCGGCGATCAGATGGTTCTTCGACGAGAAGTACGTGTACGCGGTGGCGGGGGCGACTTTGGCGCGGGCCGCGACCGCGCGCACCGTGAGGTCCGCGTACGACTTCTCCCGCAGCGTCTCGATGCCGGCGGCGAGCACCTTGCGGAACGTCTCCTCCTGGCGGCGGTTGCGGGCCGGTGGACCGCTCTGTCGCTCGGCCTGAGACGTGATCGTCACCAGTGCATCGCTGGACACATGTCCAAGCTATCGGACCGACAACACCGGAAGCAAGCGCGATCGGTGAAAAGGCTGGTTAAGGTGCTCATTTCCGCGGTGCAACCGCCGACGGCGAGATCGGCCCTTGCACCGCAGACGGCGCGGCGGCTATGGTTCGGTCGGACGATATCGGACAACTGTCCATTCGATCCGCGTACGCGATTGGCCGCATAGACGGGAGCGGGAGATGGCCTTGCTGGCCGACGGCGTGAGTGCACTTTTCATCGACGGCAAGATGTCGCCCGGCAGTGCCGGCACTTTCCCGACGATCAATCCGGCGACCGAGGAAGTTCTGGGGGCCGCGGCCGACGCCGACGCCGACGACATGGGCCGCGCCATCGATGCCGCCCGGCGCGCATTCGACGAGACGGACTGGTCGCGCGACATCGAGCTGCGGGTGCGCTGCGTGCGTCAGCTGCGCGAGGCGATGCAGCGGCACCTCGAAGAGCTGCGCGACCTGACCATCGCCGAGGTCGGCGCGCCCCGGATGCTCACCTCGATCGCCCAGCTCGAAGCGCCCGTTAACGACCTGGCGTTCGCGGCGGACACCGCCGAATCCTACGAATACAACCGGGATCTCGGCGAGGCGTCACCGATGGGCATCCCCACCCGACGCACGATCGCCCGGGAGGCCGTCGGCGTCGTCGGCGCAATCACCCCGTGGAACTTCCCCCACCAGATCAACCTCGCCAAGATCGGACCCGCGCTGGCCGCCGGCAACACCGTCGTCCTGAAGCCGGCGCCCGACACCCCGTGGTGTGCCGCCGTGCTCGGCGAACTCATCGCCGAACACACCGACTTTCCGCCCGGTGTGATCAACATCGTGACGTCCAGCGACCACAGCGTTGGCGCGTTGCTGGCCAAAGACCCTCGGGTGGACATGATTTCGTTCACCGGGTCCACCGCCACGGGCCGCAGCGTGATGGCCGACGGCGCCGCGACCATCAAGAAAGTGTTCCTCGAGCTGGGCGGCAAGTCGGCGTTCATCGTCCTCGACGACGCCGACTTGAGCGGTGCGGTGAGCATGGCCGGTTTCTCGGTGTGCATGCACGCCGGGCAGGGGTGCGCCATCACCACCCGGCTGGTGGTGCCGCGAGCGAAGTATGACGAGGCCGTCGCCATAGCGGCCGCCACGATGGCCGGCATCAAGGCGGGCGACCCCACCGATCCCGGAACCATCTGCGGGCCAGTGATTTCGGCGCGCCAGCGGGACCGGATACAGGGTTACCTCGACTCGGCCATTGCGGAGGGCGGGACGTTCGCCTGCGGCGGCGGGCGGCCGGCCGACCGGGACGTCGGTTTCTTCATCGAACCCACGGTGATCGCCGGGCTGGGCAACGACGCGCGCTGCGCACGCGAGGAGATCTTCGGCCCCGTCCTGACGGTGATCCCGCACGACGGCGACGACGACGCGGTCCGCATTGCCAACGACTCGCCATACGGGTTGTCGGGCACCGTCTTCGGCGCCGATCCGGACAGGGCGGCCCGGGTCGCCGCGCGGGTCCGCGCGGGCACGATCAACGTCAACGGCGGCGTGTGGTATTCGGCCGACGCACCCTTCGGCGGTTACAAGCAGTCCGGAAACGGTCGCGAGATGGGTGTGGCCGGCTTCGAGGAATACCTGGAGATCAAGACCATCGCGACGGCGATTTAACCAGAGGAGCTCGAGAGCATGCGGTTTGAGAACAAGGTCGGTATCGTCACCGGGTCCGGCGGCGGTATCGGGCAGGCCTACGCCGAGGCGCTCGCCCGCGAGGGCGCGGCGGTCGTCGTCGCCGACATCAACGCGCAGGCGGCCGAAGCGGTGGCCAAGCAGATCTCCGCCGACGGAGGCACGGCGATCAGCATCCCGGTCGACGTGTCCGACCCGGCGTCGGCCAAGGCGATGGCCGACCGCACGCTGGCGGAGTTCGGCGGCATCGACTACCTGGTCAACAACGCGGCGATCTTCGGCGGCATGAAGCTGGACTTCCTGCTCACCATCGATCCCGAGTACTACAAGAAATTCATGAGCGTCAACCTCGACGGCGCGTTGTGGTGCACCCGCGCGGTCTACAAGAAGATGGCCAAGCGCGGCGGTGGGGCGATCGTCAATCAGTCGTCCACGGCGGCGTGGTTGTACTCGAACTACTACGGCCTGGCGAAGGTCGGGGTGAACGGGCTGACGCAACAACTCTCGCGCGAGTTGGGCGGTCAGAACATCCGGATCAACGCGATTGCGCCCGGCCCCATCGACACCGAGGCCAACCGGACGACCACCCCGCAGGAGATGGTCGCCGACATCGTCAAGGGCCTGCCCCTATCCCGGATGGGGACTCCCGAGGACCTGGTCGGGATGTGCCTGTTCCTGCTCTCCGACGAGGCCTCGTGGATCACCGGGCAGATCTTCAACGTCGACGGCGGACAGATCATCCGATCATGAGCGAACACGTGAAACTCG
The DNA here is from genome assembly GCF_041890355.1 of Mycobacterium hainanense. Classification (NCBI taxonomy): domain Bacteria; kingdom Bacillati; phylum Actinomycetota; class Actinomycetes; order Mycobacteriales; family Mycobacteriaceae; genus Mycobacterium; species Mycobacterium hainanense. The sequence continues at coordinate 767,749 of NZ_CP169059.1, forward strand.
GGTATATCGGGCTCGGCAACATAGGCACGCCAATGGCCAAGAAAATGACCGAATGGCCCGGCGGTGTAATAGTTTACGATATCCGCACCGAGGCCATGACGCCGTTGGCCGAAAAGGGTGCGTTGCTGGCCGACAGCGTCGCCGATGTGGCAAGTGCCGACATCGTCCACGTCACCGTGCTGAACGACGCGCAGGTGCGTGAGGTCACCGCAGAGCTCGCGTTACACGCCAAGGCGGGCACCGTCATCGCGATACACTCGACCATCAGCGATACCACCGCGGAAGAGCTTGCGCGCGAACACAAACCGCGTGACATCCACGTCGTCGATGCACCGGTGAGCGGCGGAGCAGGGGCCGCGCGCAAGGGCCTGCTCGCCACCATGGTGGGAGCCGAGGACGATGTTTTCGCCCGGATCAAGGGGCCGTTCTCGCACTGGGCGGAGCTGGTGGTGCACGCTGGGCCGCCAGGAGCGGGCACCCGCATGAAGCTGGCGCGCAACATGCTGACGTTCACAGAATTTGCCGCCGTCGGCGAGGTCTGGAAGCTGGCCGATGCTGCCGGATTGAACCTGCAGGACCTTGGCAATGTCGTGCGCCACACCGACAAGCTGACCGGCGGCGCCGGGTCGATCATGTACCGCGACGACGCCAAAGACCTTGAGCCGGAGCACTTCCTGCACGACCCATTCATTCATACCCGCGGCCTCGGGGAGAAGGACCTAAGCTTGGCGCTGGCGCTGGCCGAGGCGTTGGGGGTCGATTTGCCCATGGCTAAACTGGCACTCGAGCGATTGGCCCCAGGTCTCGGGGTGCCGCACAAACAGAAAGAGGCGTGATGGACGAACTGCGCCGCAAGGGCCTCGAGAAGATGAACGAGGTCTACGGCTGGGAAATGCCCAACATCGAGGGCGACGCGTATTTCGACCTGACCGTCGACCACTTGTTCGGCACCATCTGGAACCGCCCGGGGCTGTCGATGCGCGACAAGCGAATCATGACGCTGACGGCGGTCACCGCGGTCGGCAATCGCGACCTGGCCGAGATTCAGGTCAACGCGGCGCTGCTCAACAAGGAACTCGCCGAGGACGAACTGAAGGAGATGGCGGTCTTCCTCACGCACTACCTCGGGTTCCCGCTGGGTTCGGCGCTCAACGGCGCCGTCGACGCCGTCGTCGCCAAGCGCAAGAAGGCCGCGGCCAAAGGGGCGGCGGAGGACAAGAAGGCCAACGTGGACGCCGCATTGAGGATGCACTCCGGCGAGGCCCGCGACTAATAAGGCCGCACGCCCTCGGGCATCACGTACTCGGAGATCGGCCCGGAGACGCCGTTGACTGATGTCCCGCCGTTGAGAATGCCCGGCGCCATCTGAAGCATGTTGTTCGGAAACCCGAACGTCGGCTTGGTCAGCGCGTCGAGCCGAGCCAGTTCGTCGACGCTGAGGCCGACGTCGACGGCGCGGACGTTGTCGTTGAGTTGCGAGAGCCTGCGCGCCCCGATGATGACGGACGAGACGCCTGGCTGCGCGCGCACCCACGCCAGCGCCACGCTGGCGACGTTCGTCCCGTGGGCCTTCGCGATGAGCTCGAGTTCCTCGACAACGGCGTAGGCCTTGTCGTCGAGGAAGGCGTCAACCATCGCGCCGCGACCGGAGTCCTGCCGGCCGGCGTTGGCCCGGGTGTACTTGCCGCTGAGCACGCCGCCCTTGAGCGGCGACCACGGTGTGATGCCGAGGCCGAATTCGGCCGCCATCGGAACCAGCTCCTGTTCGATGGAGCGTTCCAGCAGCGAGTACTCGACCTGCAGGCCGACGAAACTCGACCAACCGCGAAACCGGGCGATGAGGTTGGCCTGGGCGATCTTCCACGCCGGGGTGTCCGAGACGCCGATGTAGCGCACCTTGCCCGCGCGGACCAGATCGTCAAGCGCTGCCATGGTCTCGTCGATCGGTGTGTTCGCATCCCAGATGTGCAGCCAGTACAGGTCGATGTAGTCGGTTTGCAGACGCCGCAGCGAATTTTCGCAGGCATTGATCACCGACTTGCGGCCCGAGCCGCCGCCGTTGGGATCACCCGGATACAGGTTGCCGCTGAACTTGGTCGCGATCACCAGGCGATCCCGGCGGCCGGCGTCACGCCCGATGTGGTCGCCGATGATCTTCTCGGAGTGGCTTCGGGTGTAGAAGTTGGCAGTGTCGATGAAGTTGCCGCCGAGGTCGGTGTACCGATCGATGATCTGTTGAGACTCTTCGACACTGGTGCCCCAGCCAAGATCCTCGCCGAACGTCATGGCGCCCAGGCACAAAGGGCTGACGCGCAGGCCGGAGCGTCCGAGTGTCACGTACTGATCCAGAGGCATGGTGACCGCTTTCTGGTAAGTTGTTCGATTATGCGTTTGTTCAGCCCTAAACTAGTTCATGTCTGAACGATCTGGCAAGTGGGTGCCGGCGGTCGACGCGGCCAGGGTCTGGTCGTTGAACTACCGGGTGCTGCTGTCGGTCATATCCTGCGCCGAGGCTGACATCTGTGCGCTAGGGCTGGAATCCAAGGAGCTGTTCCTGCTCGCGGAGATCGACGAGCATCCCTACCCGGCCGAACTCGCGGCGACGCTGAGCATGCCCAAGGCGACGGTCACGGTTTACCTCAAACGGCTTGAGGCGGCAGGCTTCGTGCGGCGCGAGATCGACTCCACCGATCTGCGGCGTCATCGGCTCCTGCTAACCCCGGCTGGGCGCAAAGCCGCCACGGACGGCCTGGCGTTGCTGTCCGCCGAGTTCGACAAGCGTCTCGAGCGCCTCACTGTCGCGCAGCGGAGAGACCTCAAGAATCTGCTCGAAAAGATTCTGTGAATGCGGGTGCCGTAGGCGTATGGCGTTTGCCCCGGCTAGTCTGACCTGTCGTGCGAGTCCTGGTGATCGGTTCGGGTGCCCGAGAGCATGCGCTGCTGCTGGCGCTTCGGAAAGACCCGCAGGTCACGGAGCTGTTTGTCGCCCCGGGCAACGCTGGTACCGCCCGGGTCGCCGAGCAGCACGACGTGGACATCACCTCGGGTTCCGACGTTGTCGCCCTGGCGCGCGAAGTCCGGGCCGACCTGGTGGTCATCGGTCCCGAGGTCCCGCTGGTGTTGGGCGTGGCCGACGCCCTGCGAACCGCCGGCATCGTCTGCTTCGGGCCCAGCAAGGATGCCGCGCGCATCGAAGGGTCCAAGGCGTTCGCCAAGGAGATCATGGCTGCGGCCGGCGTGCGCACCGCGGCCAGCGAAACCGTTGACAGCCCTGCCCATTTGGACGCCGCCCTGGACCGGTTCGGGCCTCCGGCTGGTGACCCGGCCTGGGTGGTGAAGGACGACCGGCTGGCCGCGGGCAAGGGTGTGGTGGTGACCGCGGATCGCGGGGTCGCGCGCGCACACGCCGCCGGGTTGCTCGAGGCGGGCCACCCGGTGCTGCTCGAGTCGTTCCTCGACGGCCCCGAGGTGTCGCTGTTCTGCGTCCTCGACGGTGAAACGGTGGTCCCGCTGCTGCCCGCGCAGGACTTCAAGCGTGTCGGCGACGGCGATACCGGCCCCAACACCGGCGGCATGGGCGCCTACGCGCCGGTTCCGTGGCTCCCCGACGAGGTGTACCGCGACATTGTCGGCAACATCGTCGAACCCGTTGCGGCTGAGATGGTTCGGCGCGGCAGCCCGTTCTGCGGTTTGTTGTACGTCGGGCTGGCGATCACCGGCACGGGGCCGGCGGTGGTCGAATTCAACTGCCGGTTCGGCGACCCCGAGACTCAGGCCGTGCTGGCGTTGCTGCAATCCCCACTCGGCCAGCTGCTGTACGCCGCGGGCACCGGCAAACTGGCCGACTTCGGCGAGTTGCGCTGGCACCCGGGTGCGGCCGTCACGGTGGTGCTCGCGGCGGAGAACTATCCCGGCCGTCCCCGCGTCGGCGACGTGGTCGCCGGCGCCGAGGCCGAGGGCGTGCTGCACGCGGGCACGGCGCGCCGCGACGACGGGGAGGTCGTCTCCTCGGGTGGGCGGGTGTTGTCGGTCGTGGGCACCGGCGCCGACCTCGCCGCCGCGCGGGCGCAGGCATACCAGCTGATGGGGTCGATTCGACTGCCCGGCAGCCACTTTCGCGGTGACATCGCGCTGCTGGCCGCCGAAGGCAAGATCAACGTTCAGTAACCCGCGGCCTGGCCGTCGCGGCGGGGGTCGCTGACCGCGAAATATCCGCTGTCGAGCCGCCAGATCGCCTGGCAGCTGCCGAACTGGTTGTAGTCGTCCACCGCGAGCAGTTCGTGCCCGCGGCGACACAATTCGTCCAAGGTCGACGTGGGAAACCCCGGCTCGCAGCTGACCTGCATGCCCTGCACCCAGCGAAACCGGGGACCGTCGCAAGCCGCTTGCGGGTTCTGGCCGTAATCGGCGATGCGGACCAGGACCTGCACATGCCCCTGGGGTTGCATCGGGCCGCCCATCACCCCGAAGCTCATCACCGGCGCGCCGTCCTTGGTGACGAAGCCCGGGATGATCGTTTGGAAGGGCCGCTTGCTCGGTCCGACCCGATTTGGATGATCTTGATCCGCGACGAAACCCGCCCCGCGGTTTTGTAGCGAGATGCCGGTTCCCGGCACCACCACCCCGGATCCGAATCCCAGGTAGTTCGACTGGATCATCGACACCATCATCCCCGAAGCATCGGCGGCCGTGAGGTATACGGTGCCGCCCCGGGGAGTCCCCGCCGACGCCGGCTTCGCTTGATTGCGGTCGATCAGGCCGGCCCGCTGCCGCAGATACTCCGCGTCCAACAGGTCCTCCGGACGGACCGGCATGTGGTCGATGTCGCAGACGTAGGCCTGCGCATCGGCGAAGGCCAATTTGAGCGCTTCGATCTGCAGGTGCAAACTCTCGGCGGAATCGACTGGAAGGGAAGACATGTCGAAATGCTGGAGGATCCCGAGCGCGATCAACGCCACGATGCCCTGGCCGTTCGGCGGAATCTCGTGAACCGTGAACCCGCGGTAGCTGCCGCTGATGGTGCCCACCCAGTCGGCGCGGTGAGCCGCGAGGTCGCCGGCCCGCATCGCCCCGCCGTTGGCCAGCGCGTGTGCCTCGAGTTGGTCGGCCAGCTCCCCGCGGTAGAACGCCTCACCGTCGGTCGCGGCGATCTTCTCCAGCGTGGTGGCCTGCTCGGTAAACCTGAACACCTCACCGGGTTTCGGTGCGCGGCCGGCGGGCATGAACGCCGCGGCGAAGCCGGGCTGCTTTGCAAACAGGGGCACCTGCGCCGCCCACTGGTCGGCGACGGTGGGCGAGACCAGGAAGCCCTTGTTGGCGTAGTCGATCGCGGGCGCAAAGAGCCTTTCGAACGGAAGTTTGCCGAACTTGGCATGCAGTTCCGTCCACGCCGACACGGCCCCGGGCACCGTCACCGCATTCCAGCCGAACGCGGGAACGGCCTTGCCGCCGAAGTAGTCCGGGGTCCAGGCCGCGGGCGAGCGGCCCGACGCGTTCAGCCCGTGCAATTGGCGACCGTCCCACACGACGGCGAAGGCATCCGACCCGATGCCGTTGGAGACCGGCTCCACCACCGTCAGGGCGATGGCGGTGGCGACGGCCGCGTCTACCGCGCTCCCGCCCTCGGTCAGCATCCGAAGGCCGGCTTGGGTCGCCAGCGGTTGTGACGTGCACACAACGTTTTCCGCCAGGATGGGCTTGCGCGGCCAGGCGTAGGGGAGATTCCAGTCGAATGGTGCGGTCACCCTCGCGAGCGTAACGCTGGCGTGACGCTCGGTGCCCGGCGCCGCGCTGGCGTGACGCGGGCCTACGACGAACCGGCCTCAGGCCGTCAACAGCGGTGCCATCCAGGTGAGCTCGGCCGGCAGTTGCGAACTCCAGAACTCCGCGTTGTGCCCGCCGGGCGAGAACCCGCCCGCCGGCGGGTGGGGCAGTTGGGCGATGAACTGCTTGGTGGCGCCGTAAAACGGGTCGCTGTCGCCGCAATCGATCCGAATGGGAATCGACGCCAGCGCCGGCATGCCGAACACGGAGTTCGCCGCGAAGTCGTCGGGCCCGTCGAACGCGCCGGGCGCGGCCGCGCCGGAGGACAGCCATAGTGCGGGACTGACCGCGCAGATGGCCGCGGTGCGCGCCGGACCCAGCCGACCGCCGAGCAGCAACGCGCCGTAGCCTCCCATCGACCACCCCAAAAACGCCACCCGCGAGGTGTCCAGCCCCTGGTTCCCCAGCATGGGTATGAGCTCGTCGAGCACCATCGCCCCGCTGTCCTCGCCGGAGGCCCTCTTGTGCCAGTAGCTGCCCCCGCCGTCCACGGCGACCACCGCAAAGGGCGGCAGCCCCGCGTTGACGGCCTGCGCCAGACCCTGTTCGACGCCGCCGGCCATCACCGTCGACGCATCACTGCCTTTACCGTGCAGCGCGATCACCGGTCGCAGCGCCTTGGTCTGCCCGGGCGGGCGTGCGATGGCCCAGTTGGTGTTGATGCCGCCCCGCGCCGCCGAGACGAAGGAACCGGTCACCATGGTGGGCGCCGGCTGAGCCGGGGGAGCCGGCTCGAGGGGCGGAGGCGGCGGCGGCGCCAGCGGCGCCCGGGTGCCGACCGGCGACAGCGGCATGGCCTGGGACGGTCGGGGCTTGAACAGGATGTCGAGGGCATAAGTGCCGACTGCACCCGCGGCCGCGCTGGCTCCGAGGCCCAGCAGGGCACGGCGGCTCAGGGCGGGCATGCGGGCCATCATGCCATGTTCGTTTGGCGGACCGTTTGGCGGAAATGGCAATGCAGTACCACTTTGGCTGGCACGATGGCTACTCGTGACGGCAGCAGTTACTCCCAAGGGAGAACGTCGACGGTACGCGCTCGTGAGCGCCGCCGCCGAGCTGCTAGCCGAGGGCGGCTTCGAGGCCGTGCGGCACCGCGCGGTCGCTCGGCGCGCCGGACTCCCGCTGGCGTCGACCACGTATTACTTCTCGTCCCTTGACGATTTGATCGCGCGCGCCGTCGAGCACATCGCGATGATCGAGGTGGCGCAGCTGCGGTCGAGAGTCACCGCACTTTCCCGCCGGCGTCGCGGCCCCGAGACCATCGCCGAGGTGTTGGTCGACCTGCTTGTCGGCGACGTGTCCAGCCCGGGACTCAGCGACCAGTTGATCTCGCGCTACGAGCGGCACATCGCGTGCACCCGCCTGCCCGCACTGCGCGAGACCATGCGGCGCAGCCTGCGACAGCGCGCCGAGGCCGTGGCCGAGGCCATCGAGAGATCGGGACGGACGGTGCACATCGAGTTGGTGTGCACGCTGATCTGCGCGGTCGACGGTTCCGTGGTGTCCGCCTTGGTCGAAGGTCGCGATCCTCGCGCGGCGGCGCTGGGGACGGTGGTCGACCTCATCGACGTGCTCGCGCCGATCGATCAGCGGCCCGTGCGGTTGGCGGGCAGCGATGGCGTCACGATGTACCCGGTGGGGAAGTCGCCGTAGATCGTCACATCCGCCGGGCGGCGTTGCGCGTACAACGCCACGTAGGCGCAGACGACGGCGTCGATCGGATCCTCGGCGCGGCGCAGCTCGCTTTTGCGCTGGGCGGTGGTGACACGGGTGCGCAGCCGGCCCCAGTCGTGGTGGGCCGCCACGTCTAACGGCACCGCGGCGTGCGCGAGCCTTTCGATGCGCTCCATCAGCAAGAGCAGCTCGGATCGGAGTTGGTCGACGCCGCGGCCGGGCTTGGCCTTGTACTTGAGCGTTCGCTCCAGCCGGAACAGCACCACCGTCGCCGGGTGCGGATAGACCTCGATGGCGCGGCGCGGCGCGGACGAGCGCGGGTCCATGTCGAGGCCCAGCGCATGGGCCAGTCGCGCGGCGCGCGGTCCGTCGGCGAACTCCGGTTTTGCGGTGTTGGCCGGGTGCGCCCCGGCTTCGAACCTGCGGAAGTCGCGGTTGAGCGCCGCTTCGGCGGGACGCTGGCCGGTCGGGTTGGTGACCACCAGCGGGGCGTCGAAGGCGACGACGCAATTTCCCCCCACGTACGGCGACAACGCGGCGAGCACCGTGGTGTCGTCGCTTGCGGCGCCGATGTGCACCAGGTTTCCCCCGTCGTCGACGACCGCCACCCCTGTGGGGTTGCGCCCAGCCCACGCCAGGTCGACGCCGACGAAGTTCATCGGCCACATTGTGCCGCGAAAGTGCAACCAACTCGGCCGATGCGTTGACAGCCGCACTCTCGCGGCGCCCGCCCCGACCGTAAGCTGTGTGTTCGTGAGCATTCCCAATGTGCTGGCCGCGCGCTACGCCAGCGCGGAGATGGTCGCGATCTGGTCGCCGGAGGCCAAGGTCGTCGCCGAACGCCGACTGTGGCTGGCGGTGCTGCGGGCGCAGGCGGAATTGGGTGTGGACGTTGCGCAGGACGCGATCGCCGATTACGAGCGGGTGCTCGAGGACGTCGACCTGGCCTCGATCGCGGACCGCGAGCGGGTGCTGCGCCATGACGTCAAGGCCCGCATCGAAGAGTTCAACGCGCTGGCCGGCCACGAGCACGTGCACAAGGGGATGACCAGCCGCGACCTGACCGAGAACGTCGAGCAGCTACAGATCCGGCGGTCGATGGAGCTGGTGTTCTCGCACGGCGTCGCGGTGGCGGGTCGGCTCGCCGAGCGGGCGGTGGAATACCGCGACCTGGTGATGGCCGGACGCAGCCACAACGTCGCCGCGCAGGCGACCACGCTGGGCAAGCGGTTCGCCTCCGCGGCGCAAGAGACGCTGATCGCGCTGACCCGACTGCGCGAGCTGATCGACCGCTACCCGCTGCGCGGAATCAAGGGTCCGATGGGCACCGCCCAGGACATGCTGGACCTGCTTGACGGCGACGCTGCCAAGCTGGCCGAACTGGAGCGGCGGGTGGCCGAATTCCTCGGCTTCGCAAGCGTTTTGACCAGCGTGGGGCAGGTGTACCCGCGTTCGCTGGACCACGACGTGCTATCGGCTCTGGTCCAGCTGGGCGCCGGGCCGTCGTCGATGGCCCACACCATCCGGCTGATGGCCGGGCACGAGCTCGTCACCGAGGGGTTCGCCCCCGGACAGGTGGGGTCCTCGGCGATGCCGCACAAGATGAACACCCGAAGTTGTGAGCGGGTCAACGGGCTGCAGGTGGTGCTGCGCGGGTACGCCTCGATGGCCGCCGAGCTTGCGGGCGCCCAGTGGAACGAGGGTGACGTGTTCTGCTCGGTAGTGCGCCGAGTTGCGTTGCCGGACAGCTTCTTTGCCATTGACGGGCAGATCGAGACTTTCCTGACGGTGCTCGACGAGTTCGGCGCCTACCCGGCGGTGATCACCCGCGAGCTGGATCGCTACCTGCCGTTTTTGGCGACCACCAAAGTGCTCATCGCCGCGGTCCGCGCCGGCATGGGCCGCGAGGCCGCGCATCACGTGATCCGCGAACATGCGGTCGCGACGGCCCTGGCAATGCGGGAACGCGGCGCGGAGCCCGACCTGCTGGACCGGTTGGCCGCCGACGAGCGGCTGCCGCTGGACCGGGCGGCGCTGGACGCCGCGCTCGCCGACAAGAAGGCGTTCGTCGGCGCCGCCGGCGACCAGGTGGACGAGGTCGCCGCGTTGGTGGACGCGTTGGTGAGCCGCTACCTGGACGCCGCCAAGTACGCTCCGGGCGCGATCCTGTGACCCTCGCCGGCGCGCTCGCGGGGATCGACTTCACCGATCTGGACAACTTCGCCAACGGTTTTCCCCACGAGCTGTTCGCCATTCATCGCCGCGAGGCGCCGGTGTACTGGCATGAGCCGACCGACAACACGCCCGACGGCGAGGGTTTCTGGTCCGTCGCCACATACGCGGAAACCCTTGAGGTGCTGAAGGACCCGACGACCTACTCCTCGGTCACCGGCGGCGGGCGCCCGTACGGCGGCACGCTGCTGCAGGACCTGGCGATCGCCGGCCAGGTGCTCAACATGATGGACGACCCGCGCCACTCGCAGATCCGGCGGCTCGTGAGCTCGGGTCTGACCCCGCGAATGATCCGGCTGGTCGAGGATGATTTGCGGGCGCGAGCGCGCCGGCTGCTCGATGCGGTGGTGCCAGGTGAACCGTTCGACTTCCTGGTCGACATCGCCGCCGAGCTGCCGATGCAGATGATCTGCATTCTGCTGGGAGTGCCGGAGTCCGAACGGCATTGGCTGTTCGAGGCGATCGAGCCGCAGTTCGATTTCGGCGGTTCGCGCAAGGCCACATTATCGCAGCTGTCACCGCAACCGTCGGTGGAGGAGGCCGGGTCGCGGATGTACGCCTACGGCCGGCAATTGATCGCCGCTAAGCGGGCGGAGCCGACCGACGACATGCTGTCGGTTGTCGCGAACGCGACGGTCGACGATCTCGACGCGCCGTCGCTGTCGGATCTCGAGCTCTACCTGTTCTTCAGCCTGTTGTTCAGCGCCGGCGCGGAGACGACGCGCAACGCGGTCGCCGGCGGCTTGCTGGCCCTGGCCAGGCACCCGGAGCAATTGCGCGCCCTGCGCGCGGATCTCGACGCGCTGCCGACCGCCGTGGAGGAGATCGTCCGGTGGACGTCGCCGTCGCCGTCCAAACGGCGCACCGCCACGCGCGACGTCACGCTCGGTGGGCAGTCGATCCGTTCGGGGCAAAAGGTCCAGGTCTGGGAGGGCTCGGCGAACCGCGACCCCGGTGCATTCGAACGCGCCGACGAATTCGACATCACCAGGAAGCCCAACCCGCACTTGGGGTTCGGTCAGGGCGTGCACTACTGCCTGGGCGCCAATCTGGCCCGGCTGGAACTGCGCGTGCTCTACGAGGAGCTGTTCTCCCGATTCGGTGCGGTGCGGGTGGTCCAGCCGATCGAATGGGCGCGCAGTAATCGGCACACCGGCATCCGTCACCTGGTCGTGGAGCTCCTCGAGGGGTAGTGACGATCCGACGCGCCGACGTCGGCGTGGGTGATTGCGGTCGTCGCGGGGCTGCCGCCGCTCGGCCGCGCGCCGCTAGCGCCCACCAATCGAGATGCCGGCCGCCCGCAGCTCGAGTGCGGCCAGGGCTCGGATGGTGACCGGATCCTCCCGGCGCCATCCACCGACCGGATCCGCGCTGACAGCGGCGAGCTTGCCCGGTGGCCGGTTCGTCAACGCCCGCAGGGCGAGCAGTTGCTCCCCAGCCTGGGTCGCGGCCAGGGCGGTCACCGTCAATTTCCGCCGAAAGAACCGCAGCCGCAGCAGAAGCCACGGCACGTCCGCGACGAGGATCGGGACGGCCGCGATGGCCATCGCCAGCAGGACCGCCAGCCAGCTGGCCGTCGAGTCCAGGTCGTGGCCCGCGCCGGCAAGATCGAGCGCGGCCTGACTGGCGGAATTCAGCGGCTGGCTGACCGCGTCGCCCACCAAGGGGATGTGCTGGGCACCGTGGCCGGCCGACGCCAGGTTGCCGGCGATACCATGCGCGCCGCTCTCGACCTGCCGGCCGGCATCGGCGATGGTGGACACGGCGTCGTAAACCGCCAGGCCCACGAATAGCCAGATAGCGGTCCACAGAACGACGGCGAAGTCGCTGAGCAGCTGGGCCATCAGCCGGCCCGGTCGGGTGGAGTAGGGCAAGAACCGCGGGGTCATGCCCTCGATCCCAGCACAGCTCCCGAGACGCGACCCCTATCCGGGTGGCCGTTAGGCTGACCCGATGCGCCCCGCATTGTCCGAGTATCAGCACCTGGCCAGCGGAAAGGTCCGCGAGATCTTTTCCGTCGACGACGAACACCTGTTGCTGGTCGCGACCGACCGGATCTCTGCATACGACTACGTCCTCGACAGCACGATCCCGGACAAGGGCCGCATCCTGACCGCGATGAGCGTCTTCTTCTTCGGTCTGGTCGACGCGCCCAACCACCTGGCCGGTCCACCGGATGACCCCCGCATCCCGGAGGAGGTCCTGGGCCGTGCGCTGGTGGTGCGGCGGCTGGAGATGCTGCCGGTGGAATGTGTCGCGCGTGGTTACCTCACCGGGTCCGGCCTGCTGGACTATCAGGCGACCGGCAAGGTCTGCGGCATCACGCTGCCGCCCGGCCTGGTCGAGGCCAGCAAGTTCTCCGAGCCGCTGTTTACCCCGGCCACCAAAGCCGCGCTGGGGGACCACGACGAAAACATCTCGTTCGACAGGGTGATCGAGTTGGTGGGCGCCGTCCGCGCCAACCAGCTGCGCGACCGCACGCTGCAAACATACGTTCAGGCCGCCGATCACGCCCTGACGAAGGGAATCATCATCGCCGACACCAAGTTTGAGTTCGGCACCGACCGCGACGGTAACCTGCTGCTGGCCGACGAGATCTTCACACCGGACTCCTCGCGATACTGGCCGGCCGAGGACTACCGGGTCGGGGTGGTGCAGACGAGCTTCGACAAGCAGTTCGTCCGCAACTGGCTCACCAGCCCCGAGTCGGGCTGGGATCGCCACGGCTCGCAGCCGCCGCCACCGCTGCCCGATGACATCGTCTACGCCACCCGCGACCGCTACATCGATGCCTACGAACGTATTTCCGGTTTGAGTTTCGGCGACTGGATCGGCGCGTGACTTCGGCCGCAGCCCCGGCACCGCCCGTCGCGAAGCGGCAGGAGACCCGGCGTGAGCATCACGGAGACGTCTTCATCGATCCCTATGAATGGCTGCGTGACAAGGCCGACCCCGAGGTCATCGCCTACCTCGAGGCGGAAAATGACTATGCCGACAAGATGACGGCTGATCTCGAACCGTTGCGGCAGAAGATCTTTGACGAGATCAAGGCGCGTACCAAGGAGACCGATCTGTCGGTTCCGACGCGCCAGGGCGACTGGTGGTATTACGCCCGCACCTTCGAGGGCAAGCAGTACCGGGTTCAATGCCGTTGCCCGGTCGCCAATCCCGATGACTGGGATCCGCCGGTCCTGGAAGAGGGCACCGAAGTGCCCGGCGAGCAGGTCCTCCTCGACTCGAACGCCGAGGCGCAGGGCCACGAATTCTTCGCGCTCGGTGCCGCCACCGTCACCCTGGACGGCAATCTGCTGGCGTACTCCGTCGACACCGTCGGCGACGAACGCTATACGTTGCGCTTCAAGGACTTGCGCACCGGCGAGCTGTATCAAGACGAGATCGCCGACATCGGCGCCGGCGCGACCTGGGCGGCCGACAACCACACCGTGTACTACCTGACCCTGGACGCGGCCCACCGCCCGGACAAGGTCTGGCGCTATCGCGTGGGCTCCGGCGAGCCGTCGGAGCTGGTGTATCACGAAGCCGACGAACGATTTTGGCTTGGGGTCGGGCTCACCCGCAGCGAGGCCTACGTCTTCATCGCGTCGGGTTCCTCGATCACCTCCGAGTATCGGTACGCGGACGCCGCCGACCCGCGCGCAGCGTTCACCGTCGTACTGCCACGGCGCGAAGGCATCGAGTACGCGGTCGAACACGCGGTGGTCGGCGGGCAGGACCGGTTTTTGATTCTGCACAACGAGGACGCGGTCAACTTCACCCTGACCGAAGCGCCGGTCAGCGACCCGACACGGCAACGCACGCTCATCGGGCACCGCGACGACGTTCGGCTCGACGGCGTGGACGCCTTCGCCGGCCATCTGGTGGTGAGCTACCGGCGAGAGGCGCTGCCCCGGTTGCAGGTGTGGGACGTCGCCACCGGCGGGGAGTACGGCGAGCCCGAGGAGATTTCCTTCGACTCCGAGCTGATGTCGGCCGGTCTTGCCGGCAACCCGAACTGGCATGCGCCCAAGCTGCGGATCAGGGCGGGGTCGCTGGTCGTCCCGGTGCGGGTGTACGACATCGACTTCGCCACCGGTGAACGCACGCTGCTGCGCGAACAACCCGTGCTCGGCGGTTACCGTACGACCGACTACGTCGAGCGGCGCGACTGGGCGATCGCCGACGACGGCGCCCGCATCCCGGTGTCCATCGTGCACCGCGTCGGTGTCGAGTTTCCCGCACCGGCTCTGCTGTACGGCTACGGTGCCTACGAGATATGCACCGACCCCAGCTTCTCCATCGCTCGGTTGTCGCTGCTGGACCGGGGCATGGTGTTTGCGATCGCCCACGTCCGCGGGGGCGGTGAGATGGGCCGGCCCTGGTACGAGCATGGCAAGCTGCTGGAGAAGAAGAACACCTTCACCGATTTCGTCGCGGTGGCAAAGCATTTGGTGGACACCGGCGTCACCCGGCCGCGCCAACTGGTGGCCCTGGGCGGCAGCGCTGGCGGCCTGCTGATGGGGGCGGTCGCCAACCTGGCGCCGGAACTCTTCGCCGGAATCCTCGCGCAGGTCCCGTTCGTCGACCCGCTCACCACCATCCTCGACCCGTCCTTGCCGCTGACCGTCACCGAGTGGGACGAATGGGGAAACCCATTGCAGGACAAGGATGTCTACTGGTACATGAAGTCATATTCGCCGTATGAAAATGTCGAGGCCAAGCGGTATCCCGCCATCCTGGCGATGACTTCGCTCAACGACACCAGGGTCTACTACGTCGAGCCCGCCAAGTGGGTGGCGGCGTTGCGGCACGCCAACGGCAACGGCAACGGCAGCCCGATCCTGCTGAAGACGCAGATGAACGCCGGACACGGTGGAGTCAGCGGTCGCTACAAGGCGTGGCAGGAGACCGCTTTCCAATATGCCTGGCTGTTGGCCGCCGCCAATGCCGACAGCGGCGGCCGCCAGGACGACGGTCCCACGGCGAGCTGAGCGCACCGATCTCGGCGGGATCGCGGCGAGACACCAACCGATGACGGCCTAATCGTCGGTGGGTCGGACCGGCGCCTTCTTCGGCAGGAAAGCCGCCGGGATGATGGTGAACGCGACCAGCGCGACCGCCAGCACGAAGACTGTGGTGTAGGCGTGGGAAAGGTTGTTCAACAGCGCGCTTGCGACGTCGGGCGGAAGAGCCTGCCGTGCTGCTCCGCCGGAGGCATTAGCCGCCGGCCCGTGCCCGGCGACGTTGGACGCCGCGGACGCCGCCTTGCCCGCGATGATGTCGTTGCGGTTGATCTGAGTTGTCACGATGACGGCCATCAAGGCGGCTCCGATGGAGCTGCTCACCTCGAGGTTGACACTCACCAATGTCGTGCCCCGTGCGATCTGCTGCGGGGAAAGGGCCTGAACAACCGCAGCGCCGAGCGGCGCGGTGGTGCAGCCGATGCCCAGTCCCATGATCGCCAACCCGACCAGCAACGTCGGTAGATAGTCGGCATGCCTGGCCACGCCGAAGGCAAAAACGGCCAGGCCTCCTGCGATCAGGGGAAGACCGATCAACACGACCTTGCCCGGGCCGCGCTTGTCCGCGTACATCCCGGCGAGCGGCATGGTCAAAGCGGCGCCCAGCGCCTGGGGGACCAGGCGCATCGCAGACTGCATCGGGGTCTCGTTCATCACCAGCTGGAAGTAGCTCGGCAGCGTGAGCCCGGCGCCGACGTAGCCGACCGTGAAGACCAGCAGGGTCAGGTTGGCCTGTGTGACTACCCGGTTCTTGAGCAACCTCAAGTCGATGAGCGGATGATCAGTGCGATACCAGGCGTGCCAGACGAACGCGGTAATCAGGACGAGGCCGATGATCACCGGTATCAGGACGTAGCGGTCGGCTACCGTATGGCGTCCGGGAATGGACGACACCCCACACAGGAAGATCGCCACGCCCGGCGATAACAGCAGCGCGCCGGTGAAGTCGAGCGCTTCGCTCGGCTCGGGCCGGTCTCTGGGGAACAGGATCGCCGCAAGGCCGATGGTGGTGATCCCGATCGGCAGGTTGATCAGGAAGATCCACTCCCAGCCGTAGGTGTCGATCACCCAGCCGCCGAGGATGGGCGCACCGATTGGCGCAAGTATCAGCGGAATGCCGCCTATCGCTATCAAGCGGCCAAGTCGTTGGGGGCCGGCCTCGCGTGTCAGGATCATCGAACTCAGCGGCATGAGCATACCGCCGCCGAGCCCCTGTATTACCCGGAAAATGATGAGCGCCAAGATGTTTGGCGCCAGTGCGCAGAGCAGCGAGCCCAGGGTGAAAACAAAAACCGCGCCCATGAACAGTCGTTTGGTGCCGAATCGATCGACTGCCCAACCGGTGACCGGGATCACGGTTGCTAACGCCAGCATGTAGCCCGCCATGGTCCACGACACGACTGCCAGCGTCGATCCGAACTGTGCGGCGAAGGTGCGTTGCGCCACGCTGACAACGGTGGTGTCGAGCAGCGCCATGATCGTGGCCATCCCACACACAGCCGCGACCCGGAACAGTGCGGCGTCTAGCTTGTCGGGATACTGACGCTCCTCCGCGTTTGATTGCCCGGTGGCAGCACTCTGCACAGGGGGGTCGGAAGTCACGTATTCGGCCTTCTGCATGGCGTTGCCGAGCATATCTGTACCCGTACCCTCACGCGGACCCTTTCAGACGTTTGCTTCGGCCCCGTCTTAATCTGCCGTTTGGGCTTGGTTCGATATCGGGTCACCACCCTACCCAGGCCCGTGAACTGGATCGGCACGGCGTCGCGCCAGGCCCGCTGCCTGAGGGTTTAACCCAGTTGCGACGTGCAGCGGCCGCGCGTTCACGCGTGCTAATGGCCCACCGTTTGGCTCGCCGGCTTTTTCGGCAGAAAAGACGCCGGGATGATCGTCAACACCACTAACACCACGGCTATCACAAATACCGTCGTATAGGCGCGGGAAAGGTCATGCACGACGTTGTCCCAAAAGCCGGGGCTCAGCGTCTGGCGCGGTATCGCCGACTGGTCGACGGGAACCCCGCCGACCGCGGCCTGCTGCTGTAACGCCGCGAGCTTGTTGGCCGCGACGATGTTCTCGCTGCGATCGAACTGGTTGGTCAGGATCATCGACATCAGGGCCGTGCCGACGGACCCGCCCACCTGATGGCCGACGCTCATCAGCGTCGTGCCCCGGGCGATCTGGTGCGGGGCGAGCGCCTGCACTGCGGCGACGGACAACGGCATCATGGTGCAGCCCATCCCGAGGCCCATGATTGCCAGGCCGATCAGCAGTGTGGGCAAGTAGTCCGCCTGCCTGGCCACGCCGACGGCGAACGTGGAAAGGCCGGCGGTGATCAGGGCGATACCGACCAGCACGATCTTGCCGGGCCCCTGTCGGTCCACCAGTGGCCCGGTCAGACGCATGGTCAGCATGGCGCCGAGTCCCTGGGGGATCATGCGCAGGCCTGCCTGCATCGGCGTCTGGTGCAGAACCTGCTGGAAGTAACTCGGCAGGAGCAGGCCCGCGCCGAAGAAGGCGCCGGCGAAGACCACCATCGTCACGTTGGCGTGGGTGAGCACCGGGTTGCGAAACAAGCGCAGATCGATGAGCGGGTGATCGGCGCGGCGCCACGCGTGCGCGACGAACCCGGCGATCAGGGCGAGGCCGATGGTGGCCGGTATGAGCACGTGCCGGTCGGCGACGGTGCCGCATCGCGGGATCGATGACACCGCGAACAGGAACGTGGCCAGGCCGGGCGACAACAGCAGCACGCCGACAAGGTCGAAGGTTTCCGACCGCGACGGGTGGTCCCGCGGAAAGATGATCGCCCCTAGCGCGATGGTGACGAGGCCGATCGGCAGGTTGATGAAGAAGATCCACCGCCAGCTCGACGCGTCGATGAGCCAGCCGCCCAGGATTGGGCCGCCGATGGGGGCGAGCAGCATCGGGATGCTCAGGATCGACATCAGGCGACCGAGTCGCCGCGGGCCCGCTTCACGCGTCAAGATCATGAAACTCAGGGGCAGCAGCATGCCGCCACCGATCCCTTGGGCTACCCGAAAGGCAATGAGCTGCAAGATGTTTGCGGCCACCGCGCACAGCAGGGAGCCCAGCGTGAAGGCCAGCACGGAGGCCAGGAAAAGCCGTTTGGTACCGAACCGGTCGGCCGCCCACCCGGTGATCGGAATGACCGTTGCCAACGCCAGCGTGTAGCCGGTCATGGTCCAGGAGACGACGGCCTGCGAAGACGCGAATTGATCGATGAAGGTGCGCTGCGCCACGCTGACGACGGTGACGTCCACGATGGCCATGACCGTGGCCAGGATGCACACCCCGGAAATCCGCAACAGGCCGGCGTCCAACTTGTCGGGATAGTCCCGCTCGCCCGCGCCCGACTGCGGGGCGGGGTCGTAAGGCAGCGGTGTGTCGGCCGCCACGTACGGAGCCTGATCCATGGCGTTGCTTAGCATATCGAACCGATTCCGTCAGCGTGTGCCCGCGGGACCCTTTCCGGGTGGCGCGCAGCCGCCCGACCTGCTTTCCAGCGGTATCGATATACGCCTGCCGTCTGCGTGTCCTTCACCGTCCCGAAACCTGGGATCGTCAAACTGCAGGTGTGGCTGGAAAATTGATCGTCTCGGTCTCGGGGATTGGCGAACGCACCCTCGCTGACGTTGAGGCGTTCTGCGCTCAAATGGATGCCCGCAATGTCCCGGTGTCACTGTTGGTGGCTCCCCGGCTCAGCGGTGACTATCGACTCGACCGCGACCCGCGCACCGTCGAATGGCTGACCGCCCGCAGGTCCGGTGGCGACGCGATCGTGCTGCACGGCTACGACGACGCGGCCACCAAGAAGCGCCGCGGTGAATTCGCCATCCTGCGGGCGCACGAGGCCAACCTTCGGCTGATGGCCGCCGACCGCGTGCTCGAGCACCTCGGCCTGCGCACCCGACTGTTCGCGGCGCCCGGCTGGGTGGTGTCCCCGGGAGTGGTCAAAGCCTTGCCCGACAACGGCTTTCGGCTGCTCGCAGATCTGCACGGAATCACCGACCTGGTCCGGCACACCACCGTGCGCTCGCGCGTATTGGGCATCGGCGAAGGCTTCCTCACTGAACCGTGGTGGTGCCGGATGGTGGTGCTGTCCGCCGAGCGGATCGCCCGCCGGGGTGGCGTCGTGCGGGTCGCCGTTGCCGCCCGCCACTTGCGTAAGTCCGGGCCTCTGCAGGCCATGGTCGACGCCGTCGACCTGTCGCTGATGCACGGTTGCGCACCCACCGTGTACCACTGGCAGCGTGACAAGGCGATTCTCGACGCGGCCTGACGAAGCGTCTCCCGAACCCGCTCGGCGCGGGCACTACCCTGATCGGACATGAGCGAATCTTCGGCCGCGGGGTTCGGCGCCGACGTCATCATCGTCGGGGCGGGACTCGCGGGCTTGGTGGCCGCCTGCGAATTGGTGAACCGGGGCCTGCGGGTGTTGATCCTCGACCAGGAGAGCAGCGCCAACCTCGGTGGGCAAGCCTTCTGGTCGTTCGGTGGCCTGTTCTTCGTCGACAGCCCCGAGCAGCGCCGGCTGGGGATTCGCGACAGCCACGAACTCGCCCTACAAGACTGGCTCGGCACCGCGGCGTTCGATCGGCCCGAGGACTACTGGCCGCGCCAATGGGCGCACGCCTACGTCGATTTCGCGGCGGGGGAGAAGCGCAGTTGGCTGCGTGACCGGGGACTGAAGATCTTCCCGCTGGTGGGCTGGGCCGAACGTGGCGGCTATGACGCACAGGGACACGGCAATTCGGTGCCCCGCTTCCACATCACCTGGGGCACCGGCCCGGCCCTGGTCGAAATCTTCGCCCGTCAGCTGCGGGACCGCTCCACCGTGCGCTTCGCGCACCGCCACCAGGTCGACGAGTTGATCGTCGAGGGCGGCGCGGTGACCGGCGTCCGCGGGACCGTGCTGGAGCCCTCGGCGGTACCCAGGGGCGTGGCGTCGTCACGAACACCGGTGGGGCAATTCGAGTTCCGCGCGCCCGCGGTGATCGTTACCAGCGGCGGCATCGGCGGCAACCACGAACTGGTGCGTAAGAACTGGCCCGAGCGCATGGGTCGCATACCCGAGCAGCTACTCAGCGGAGTGCCCGCCCACGTCGACGGCAGGATGATCGGCATCTCCCAGCAGGCCGGCGCCCGGGTGATCAACCCGGACCGCATGTGGCACTACACCGAGGGCATCACCAATTACGACCCCGTCTGGCCGCTGCACGGTATTCGCATCATCCCCGGGCCGTCGTCGCTGTGGCTCGACGCGACCGGCAAGCGGTTGCCGGTACCGCTGTACCCGGGCTTCGACACCCTGGGCACGTTGGAATACATCACCAGATCCGGGTATGACTACACGTGGTTCGTATTGAACGCCAAGATCATTGAGAAGGAATTCGCGCTCTCCGGGCAGGAGCAGAATCCCGACCTGACCGGACAGAGCCTGCGCGAGCTGCTGCGTAACCGGGTGCGCTCCGGGCTGCCCGGACCCGTGCAGGCATTCGTCGACCGGGGAG
Organism: Mycobacterium hainanense; assembly: GCF_041890355.1. NCBI lineage: Bacteria > Bacillati > Actinomycetota > Actinomycetes > Mycobacteriales > Mycobacteriaceae > Mycobacterium > Mycobacterium hainanense. The sequence continues at coordinate 788,030 of NZ_CP169059.1, forward strand.
TGGACTTTGTCAGCGCGAGTTCGTTGCGGGAGTTGGTAACCGCGATGAACAAGCTGCCCGACGTCGCACCGCTGGACTATGCCACCGTGGAGGCCGAGGTGACCGCCCGCGACCGCGAGGTGGCCAACAAATTCAGTAAGGACGGACAGATCACCGCCATCCGTGCCGCCCGCGGCTATCTGGGTGACCGGCTGGGCCGGGTGGTGGCACCGCACCGGCTGACCGACCCCAAGGCGGGGCCGATGATCGCGGTCAAGTTACACATCCTGACCCGAAAGACGTTGGGCGGCATAGAGACCGACCTGGCCGGCCGAGTACTGAAGGCCGACGGAACCCCCCTGACCGGGTTGTACGCCGCGGGTGAGGTGGCCGGGTTCGGTGGGGGCGGCGTGCACGGTTACCGCGCCCTGGAGGGCACATTTCTGGGCGGGTGCATCTTCTCCGGGCGGGCCGCAGGGCGCGGTGTCGGCGACGATATCGCCTAGCGCGGTCGCTGATCGAGTGTCACGCCCGCGTGATCCGGGCGGGCGACCGGCACGCTGGCGTGACGCTCGAGCGAAGAGCGCTAGAAGGTCACCGCGTCCTCTTCGGGGAGCACTTGGAAGTCGGTGGTGGTCATCTCGGTGAGCCGACCGTAATAGATGCCCCGCGCGTCGGGGGCGATGATCCCTTGGTGGATGGGCACGGCGCGCGCGGGCGCGACCGCGCGCAGGTAGTCGACGGCCTCGGAAATCTTCAGCCATGGGGCGGCCGCAGGGGTTGCCAACACGTCCACCGGCTCGTCGGGCACGAACAGCGCATCACCGGGGTGCATCAGCCTGGCGCGATGGTCGCCGTCACCCACCAAAAACGAAATGTTCTCTATCACAGGGAGTTCCGGATGGATGACGGCGTGTTTGCCGCCGACGGCGCGCACCGTCAGTTCACCGATCCGCAATTCGGCACCGACGCGCACCGCCTGGCACGGCGCCCCCAGCTGGGCGGTGGTCTGCGGGTCGGCGTACAGCGCCGCGCCGGGGTTGCCCTCGAGCAGCGCAGGCAGGCGTGCGGCGTCCACGTGGTCGGGGTGCTGATGGGTGATCAGGATGGCCGACAGCCCCGTTATGCCCTCAAAACCGTGCGAGAAAGTCCCGGGATCGAAGAGCACGCGGGTGTGGTCGAATTCTGCAAGTAGACAGGAGTGGCCGAAATGCGTCAGTTGCATGTTTACGATTGTGCCCTGACGGGAGAGTGATGCCGATGCGGGTGATCCTGGCGACCGTAGTGGTGGTCGGCGGCCTCGCGGTGGCTTTGATCGTCGCGGTGCCCGCACATGCCGACCCGCAGGCTTGCCCGCCCGTGTGCGACCAGATCCCTGATTCCGCGTGGATCCAGCGACGCGCCGTCCCACTGGACTCCGTTTACGGCTGGCCTGCGCTGGGGGGACTCGCGGTGCAGGTGACCGGCGCGGCGCCGGGCCCTCGGTTCCGGTTCGAGGAGCTGTGCGCCACAGCCCCGGTGTCGCGGGACGCCCGGGATTCGGCCGTCGTGGCGCGCGCCACCGTGGCCCATCCCGACGGCCAGTGGCAGCTGCAGGCGCAGATCCTGCACTGGCGCGGCGATACGGCCAGCGGCGGCGCGACCGCGTCGTCGGTGTTCACCACCGCCGTCGCCGCGCTGCGCTCCTGCCAGCAACGGGCACCGCTGCAGTCCCCATCGATCACCAGCGACGAAACCAACCGGATGGCGGCGGTGATCAGCGGTCCCATCGTCATGCACACGTACCTGGTCGCCCACCCGTCGAGCAGCACGATCACCGAGCTCACCCTCTGGTCGTCGGCGCCGCCGCAGGTTGCTTGGCCTGCCATGGCCGACGACCCGGTGCTGAACGCGATGACCGCGCCGCTGTGCGACGCCTACATCGCCTCGTGCCCGTAAGCGCCGAGCTGCGGTTTCGCCGGTAGAGTTGGCGCGGAGACAAATCTGAGGAGGAGCGCCGGTGGCCCGGGTGGTCGTTCATGTGATGCCCAAAGCGGAGATTCTCGACCCGCAGGGTCAGGCGATTGTCGGCGCGCTGGGCCGACTCGGTCATCCGGGGATCTCAGAAGTCAGACAAGGCAAACGGTTCGAACTCGAAGTGGACGAAACCGTCGACGACTCGGTGCTCGCCGATATAGCGGAGACGCTCCTGGCGAACACCGTGATCGAGGACTGGACGATCAGCCGGGAGGCGCAGTGAGCGCGCGGATCGGCATCATCACGTTCCCCGGCACCCTGGACGACGTCGACGCCGCCCGGGCGGCGCGGCGGGTGGGTGCCGAGGCCGTCAGCCTGTGGCACGCCGACGCCGACCTCAAGGGCGTCGATGCGGTGGTGGTGCCCGGCGGGTTCTCCTACGGCGATTATCTGCGGGCGGGTGCCATCGCCAGGTTCGCCCCCGTGATGGGCGAAGTGGTGGCCGCAGCGAACCGCGGCATGCCGGTGCTGGGCATCTGCAATGGGTTTCAGGTGCTCTGCGAGGCGGGTTTGCTGCCGGGGGCGCTGACCCGCAACGTTGGTCTGCACTTCGTCTGCCGGGATGTGTGGCTGCGCGTGACGTCGACGTCGACGGCCTGGACGTCGCGTTTCGAGCCTGACGCGGACCTCCTGGTGCCGCTGAAGTCCGGCGAGGGCCGCTACGTGGCACCCGCAGACGTCGTCGAGGAGCTCGAGGGCGAGGGCCGGGTGGTGTTCCGATACCACGAGAACCCCAATGGTTCGCTGCATGATATCGCGGGCGTCAGCTCCGCCAACGGTCGTGTGGTCGGACTGATGCCGCATCCCGAGCACGCCATCGAAGCGTTGACGGGCCCGTCCGACGACGGCTTGGGCCTGTTTTATTCGGTGCTGGACGCGGCCCTTTCGGTCTAGGCGGAAACCCCTGCCGCGGCGCGCAATTCGGCGAACGATGCGCAGATGGCGTCGGTCGCCTCGTGTGGGTCGTTGAACGTCCTGTCATCGGTGAGCACGGCGACGCCCAGCTGGTCGACGTAGCTCCAGACGGTGATGTTGACGGGGGCGCCCGGCGATAGCACCCCGGTGGAGTAGATCTCGCTGACCGCCGCGCCGCCGAAGTGGCCGCGTTCGCGCGGGCCTACCACGCTCGAGACCGCGACGTTCATCAGCTTGTTCGGCGCGTCGCGCCGCCCCAGCCACCGGAAGGCGGCCGGGGCGACGGCGGTCGGCAGGTAGGCCATCAGCCGGCCGTACAGCTCGGGGCCGAGGATCTCGTGGTCTTCCTTGGCGATTCGGGTTGCCAGCGCCACCAGCCGCGCGCGCTCGGCGGGATGGGCGACGTGCACCGGCAACGAAATCATCAGACCGCTGATCTCGTTGCCGGTGACGCGGTCCGACTTGTCGGTGGCGGTCGGTACCGAGGCGATGAGGGGCCGGTCGGCCGCGCCGTCATAGGCCAGCAACAGTGTGCGCAGTCCGCCGGCCACCGTGGCCAGTATCAGGTCGTTGATGGTGATGCCCAACGTCTTGGCGGTCGCCTTGGCGTCGGGCAGCGGCAGCGTTGCGCTGGCGAACCGCCGCTGGGGTGACACGACGTGATTCAGGAACGTCGGTGGGGCGTCGAAGGCCTCGGCCAGATCCGGATGAGCCCCGCGCTCTTTGGACCGGCGGCGCACCCGGCTCAACCCGGTGGCGGCATCCCTGAGCAGGCCGGGGAGTTCGGCGATCTGCCGGGCGTGATCGCGGGCGGCGGCGCGCAGCAGGTCGGCGGCCGACGGGGTGAGGCCCGTTTCGTCGTTGTCCCGCTCGTCGGTGGGCGCGCCCTCGAGATCCATGGCGCGCGCCAACAGGTTCACCGAGGCCACGCCATCGGCCAGCGCGTGATGGACCTTGCCGATCAGCGCGTACCGCCCGCCGGCCAGCCCCTCGGCGAAGTGAAATTCCCACAGCGGGCGACTGCGGTCCAGCGGCGTCGAGGCGACCTGGCCGATCACTTGGTCGAGTTCTCGCCGCCCGCCGGGGGCCGGCACTTGGACCCGCCGCAGGTGGTAGTCGAGGTCGACCGGGCAGTCCTCCTGCCACATCGGGTGATGCAGTTGCCAGGGAATGTCGACGAGCTTGTAGCGCAACGGTTCCAGCAGGTGAAGCCGGCGACGCACGTGGCGGCGGAAGGCGTCGAACCCGAACTGCGAGTCAGCCGGGTCGATGACCGCCACTTTCAGAGTGTGCGTGTGGAGGTTGGGCGTCTCGCTGTAGAGCAGCATCGCGTCCATGCCGTTCAGCCTTTTCATCTGTCAGGCCGCCGCGGGAACACTTTGCGCTGCAATGAATTTCGCACGATGCCGACCTCGACTTACCGTCGATCAGCCGAGGATGGGCAACCGGCGCTGACCGGCCAGCCGCTTGAGGGCCGACTCCATGACGCCGCGCACGTGTGCGTCGACTTCGTCGATGTCGGGATCGTCGCCGAACCGGGCGGTGACGTCGATCGGTTCCAGTACTTCGGTGACGATCTTGGCCGGTAGCGGCAGGTTCGGCGGGAAGATCACACTGAGGCCGAAGGGGAACCCGAAGCTCACCGGCAAAATGTCCATGCGCGCCTTCGTCAAGCCCAACTTGCGCGCCAGCCAGTTTCCGCGGGTCAGGAAGAGCTGTGTCTCCTGGCCACCGACCGATACGGTGGGCACGATCGGCACCCCCGCCTCGATGGCTGTGCGGACGTAGCCGGTGCGGCCGTTGAAGTCGATGGTGTTCGCACTGAAGGTGGGCCGATAGGAGTCGTAGTCCCCGCCCGGGAAGACCAGCACCACCGCACCCGAATGCAGCGCGGCTGCGGCGTTTTCACGGCTGGCCTCGATGACCCCGAGCCGGCGGAGCCAGCCGTCCAGGGGGCCCATGAAGATGCCGTAATGGCCGAGCGTGTAGACCGGGCGGTCGTAGCCGAACTTGTCGTAGAACGCCGGGGAAAAGATCAACACGTCCGGCGTGAGCATGCCCCCCGAATGGTTGGACACCACCAGCGCGCCACCGGACGGCGGGATGTTGTCGATGTTGCGCACCTCGGCCCGATACCACCGCTTGACGATCGGCCCGAGGGCCTTGCTGACCTGCTCGGTGAATGCCGGATCCCATTTGGTGGTCTCGTGGTTGTCGGCCACCTCAACGCCGCTGCCCGCCATGGCTCCCCGCCGTTCGTTGTCAATGCCGTTGGATATTGATTGCCGGTGTGACGCAGATCTCAAACCTCGGTGCCTGCGCGCATACGCTACTCTCCAAAATGAGAATGTCATATCCGTTTGCTGGATTATGCACGGCCTGGGCGCCCGTCGACGTCGGGTGCCACGCGGGATTTCGGGCTCGCCGGCGGGGACGTCGCCAGCCCGCGCGTTTGGGTGACGACATAACCGGCAGGATCAGCCGGCGTCCTGCAACAACGGATGCGCCGTCGGCAGTTCGACGGCCGGGTTCAGATCGTCGAACAACTCGATCGCGTCCGCGATGGTGCGGTCGACGAAGGCGGCGAAATCGTCGAACGAGACGTTCCGTCGAATCCAATGCGACCTGCGCGCCACCACGCCGATTCGGTGCGGATCGGATGACCCGTGCACGATCGCCGTCACCTCGCGGTCCTGGCGGTTCCACGTGTCCGAGAAGTGCACCAGCCAGGGCCGCTCGGTGGCGGGGAAGAAGCAGCCGGGAGTGACGCGGATGATCAGCACATCGCCGTGCGCGGGCGAGATCTCGAGATGGACGTGCAGGCGCCGCGGGTTGGCCCGCGTGACGAAGAAGTATTCGCCATCGTGGTGGCCGCGGAAATAGCGCCGCCCGCGCACGCGCAGGTACCGTTCCACCAGGTCCGCGCACATGGCCTCGTTCGTCATGAAAACATGCTGCGGCCAGTGCCTTTGTGGATGCTGGGAGACAAGCCATGAGTCACCGAAGAATCTGTTGAGAATTGGCTGAGCGCGCCGGTGCAGGAGCGCTGCCTTTCAGGCTTCGTGCAGATCGATGCGCACGGTCAGCAAGTCGGTGCCCAGCGCGCGCACCAGCGAACTGTTGAACCGCGGCAGCGCCGCCAGGCGGGCATACGCGTCATCATGCGGCAACAGCACGGCCGTACCGGCACGCCAACGGCCCCGAATGCGGATTCGAACGCGGTTGTCGGCCTTGATGTTTCGTATGTAGTCCGACGTTTCCCCGTGATCGGACACCAGCCAGAAGGTGTCACCGTCGAGGCGTCCGCCGATCGGTGTGCGGCGGGCGAGGCCGCTGCGGCGTCCTCTGGTCTCGAGGAGAACCTGGGTCGGCAGGCGGCGGGTGACCGGATTGGCGAGGTACCGGTGGAAGAAGCCGACGCGGCGACGTTTGCGTTCGGTTGCACTGACGTTGGTGGCCATTCCCCTAGCATTGTCGAGACCAACGGTCTCGTCAATAGCGCGCTAGCCTGCTGATTGTGATGCCGACCCGAAGGCCCCACACCGGCAGTCGTCGCAACGGCGCGGCCGAACGAGCCATTCTGGATGCTGCCGCCGAGCTGCTCGCCGCCGCCGACTCCGCCTTGATCACTGTCGGCGCGATCGCAGAGCGCGCGGGCGTCGGCAAACAGACGATCTATCGTTGGTGGCCCTCCAAGAGCGCGGTCCTCCTCGACGCCATGATCCACCGGGCTCATCAGACCGCGCCCACGCCCGACAGTGGTGATCTGCACGCCGACCTGCGTGCATTTCTGCGGTCGACGTTTGCTGCCGTGTGCGACAACCGACGCCTGTTGTTGGGAGCGTTACGCGAAGCATTGGCCGATGCCGCGGCCATGGATCGTCTCGCGGCGTTCACCGGGGCCCGGCGCAGTGAGCTGGCGATCATCCTCGACCGGGCGCTGGCTCGGGGTGAGATCGAGCACGCTGCGACCGCCATCGACCAGGCTTTCGGAATGATGTGGTATCGAATGGTTTTCGCTCATGCACCGCTCGATGAGCAGGCCGCCGACCACCTGGCGGCCGCTCTCACCGCGCAGCTGCGCACCAACCAGGAGGATTGACCGTGGGATTTGCGGTGGAACGGATCGACCACATCGTGCTGAATTGCAACGACGTCGAGGCCACCGCGGCGTGGTACGAGCGCGTGCTGGGCATGCGGCGCGAGACGTTCGGGCCCACCAACCGGGTGGCGCTGCGATTCGGGCAGCAAAAGCTGAACCTGCGGCCCGTCGGGGCGCTGGCCGACGATCCCGGGTGGGTCACCGGGGCGGTCGAAGCCGCCGGCAGCGAGGACCTGTGCTTCATCGCTCGTTGCAGCCCCGACGAGGTGCGCGCCCACCTGGTGCGCTCTGGAGCGGAGATCGTTGCCGGGCCCGTCACCAGGACAGGGGCCCTTGGTCCGATGACCTCACACTATTGCCGCGACGTCGACGGGAATCTTGTCGAAATCGCCGTCTACTGAGGGGGATACAACGCCGGCAAGTTGATCACGATCGCCTCTTGGGTGCTGCGCGCGATGACCACCTCCGCCGGCGTGTTCGGGTCGGGGTTTTCTTCGCGGTGCGGCAGATACGGGGGGATGAACACGTAGTCACCGGGTGAAGTGGAGATGCGCACCTCGTGCGCTCCGTCGTGAAAGACGAATTCCGGGTGGCCGCTGCGCACGTAGATGGCGGTTTCCGAGTCGCCGTGATGGTGGTTGGACGAGACGGTCGAGGGCGACGCGTGCGTCTCGCCCATCCAGAGCTTTTCGGCACCGACCGACGTTCCACTGACCGCGGCGAAGCGGCGCAGCCCCTCCGATTGCGCGGTGTCGGAGGTGATGTCAGACGCCTTGATGTGGTGCACCCGGGTGTGGCTGGCCTGCGGTGCTGTCTCGTCGAGTCTGGGTGGAATCCGTCTGCGGTGGCCATGCCTCAATTATGGTCCGACGCATCCCGATACGCCTCGAGGAGCCGCAGCCACAGCTCACTGACCGTGGGGAAGCAGGGCACGGCGTGCCACAACCGGTCGACGGGCACCTCGCCCGCCACGGCGATGGTGGCCGAATGCAGGATCTCGGTGACCCCCGGCCCAACCAGCGTGACCCCAAGCAAGCACCCGCGATCGAGATCCACCACCATCCGCGCCCGCCCGAGGTACCCGTCCGCATAAAGCTTCGCCCCCGTCACGACGTCGCCGATCTGCACATCGACGGTTCGCACCCGATGCCCGGTCTGTTCGGCTTGCTGGGTCGTCAGGCCCACCGCGGCGGCTTCGGGGACGGTAAAGAAGGCCTGCGGCACGGCGTAATGGTCGGCGGTGGTTGCGTGGCGACCCCACGGCGCGGTGTCCACCGGGGCGCCCGCCGCCCGCGCTCCGATGGCCGCTCCGGCAATGCGACCCTGGTACTTCCCCTGATGGGTCAGCAGGGCCCGGTGATTGACATCGCCGGCGGCGTACAGCCAACCGTCTTCGATGGCCCGCACTTGGCAGGTGTCGTCGACGTCGAGCCAGTCGCCGGGTGTCAGCCCGATGGTGTGCAGGCCGATGTCGTCGGTGAGCGGTGCGCGGCCCGTCGCGAAAAGCGCTTCGTCGACCACCAATTCGGAGCCATCGTCCAATTCGAGAGTCACCTCCCCGCCGTCGGCCCGGTGCAACGCGCGCACCGAGACGCCGACGCGCACATCCACGCCCGCGTCGGCGAGGCCAGCGGCGATGAGCTCACCCACGAAGGGCTCCATCTTGGGCAGGAGGCCTGACCCGCGTGCGAGGAGGGTCACCTGAGACCCCAATCCTCGCCAGGCGGTTGCCATTTCGACGCCCACTCCGCCGCCACCCACCACAGCGAGCCGCTCGGGGACCGAGCTGCTCTCGGTGGCTTGGCGGTTGGTCCACGGCCTCGCTTCGTCGATGCCGGGCACGTCGGGTAGGAGGGGCCGGCTTCCAGTGCAGATCACCACTGCGTGCCGCGCGGTCAGCACGGACGTGGTTCCGTCGGGCGCGGTGACCGCCACCCGTCGGGCGCCATCCAAGCGGCCGTGTCCGCGTACCAGGGTGGCACCGATTCCGCCGACCCAGTCGGCCTGGCCGGTGTCGTCCCAGTCGGTGACGTAACGGTTGCGGCGGCCGAAGACCCCCGCGACGCCGATGGGGCCGCTGACCGCCTCCCGTGCGCCGTCGACTTGGCGGGCTTCCGAGACGGCGATCACTGGACGCAGCAGGGCTTTACTGGGCACGCACGCCCAGTAAGAACATTCACCGCCGACGAGTTCACGCTCGACCAGCGCGACGCTCAGGCCCGCCGCGCGGGCGCGCTCCGCGGCGTTCTGCCCGATCGGCCCGGCCCCGAGCACAATGACGTCGTAGCCGGGTTCTTCGTCTGCAGCCGTCATCCGTGGTCCTTCCGGTTGTCCCTCAGTTGTCGATGAGCTGCACGGAAAGTTGGCGCAGGTCACTCGCTACGAGGTGCGGTTGGGGCAGCCCGTCGACGGGCAGCGGCGGATTGCCGGGCCGTGCGATGAGCGCCCCGCTGAAGCCGACATTCTGGGCGCCGAGGATGTCCCAGGCGTGGGCCGCCACCATCATGCAGTCGGCCGGGACCACTTCGAGCGTCTCGCAGGTGTAGCGGTACACGGCCGGCGAAGGCTTGAAGGCTTGGCAGGCATCGACGCTCAATTGGTGCTCGAAGAATTCGGCCAGACCGGAACTCTGCAGCGCTGTCGGTCCGTCCGGGTTGGGCGGTGAATTGGTCAACGTGACCAGCCGAAAACCGTTGTCTTTCAGCCTGGCAAGCCCGTCGGCCACATCCGGGTGAGCCGGCATGGTGAGCAAGCCGGTCCTCAGGCGGTGCACGTCATCGTCGGAGACGTCCACGCGGTGGATATCGGCGACCATGCGGAACACACCTTGGGCCAGCGTGGAGAAATCCACATAACTGTTTGCCAATGTCACCGACATCGAGTACATGACCAGCTGGGCGAACCACTCGCGCAGCACCCGCTGATCGCCGAACAGTTCGGTGAAAAGCGGTGAGAGCGACTCGATGTCGACCAACGTTTCGTTGACATCGAAAACCAGGACGGACGGTACGGGCATCTAAACCTCAACCTTCTTCAGGGTCGGAACGTCCGGCCGGAGATACCCGATCAAGCACAAACAAATCAAAGCCATGCCCACGAACGGCCACCAGAGCGCGGCCACGCCGGCCGCTGTGAAGACGCCGATCGTGATGAACGACCTCATCTGCAACAACCTGCGCATCCGATCGGTGAGGTCTTCTGCGGCGGGTCGGTCGACCACTTCCCAGCACAGCGCGAGATAGGTGATATTCACCAGCACAAACACGAACGCATACAAGGCCACGGGCGCGGCGGCAAGCCTACTGTCCGCGATCCACTCGGTGGTGATCGGGATGAGCGAGACCGAGAACAGGTGCGCGAAGTTCGACCACACCAACCGCGGCGTCGCCACCTGCGCGTAACTGAACAGGTGGTGATGGTTGACCCACACGATCGCGATGAACAGGTAGCTGACCACATAGCTCAGGCCGGTGGGCCAAAGCGGGACGAGGGCGCTGAGGCTGGGGGCGGTCGGAGGCTTGAGTTCGAGCACCAAGATCGTGATCAGCACCGCGAACACGCCGTCGGAGAACGCTCCAACGCGGTCCGGACTGGTTTTGCGCCCGACCATTACGCCCCTCCGGGCGGTCGGTGGTTCCGTTCCCGCAACACTGCGGCATTGCGAAATTTTGAGACCTCATCGGTATCGAGCCCCCGGTCGACGCCGTGGGGAATGACGGTCTGGCCGGGCTCCAGCCGCAGCTGGTTGCCGTCGAGGTAGACGTCGATCTTGTCCGGTTCGAAGGACACCAAATCGCTGACTCGTATCACTTCGCGCCAGGCGTTCCGATACGACCACGCCGCGCGCTTGCGGTCGCCGATATCGTAGTAGGAGCAGATCCCCTTGTAGGGGCAAAAGGTCTGCGTGTCAACCAGTTCGAGGGCGGATTCGTCAATGTCCTCGCGCGGCACGTACCAGCGCGGCGCGAACCCGGATTCGTACAAGGCTAGCGGGTGCTTGGTATCGGCAATCACCCGGTCGCCCTCACGAGCGATGAGACGCCTTGCAGTGGAACGAATATCGATCCGATGGTAGGCATCGGCAGCATGCCCGACGATCCGTTCGTCCTCTTCGTAGAATGCATCCATGGCGCGCCAGGCGAATGCGAGGCGCCCCTCGAGGATCGATGCATGGGGTGGCAGGGCGGTGTGCCGCCAGGCGGCATGCCTGGCCTCCCGCTCCGCGGCTTTGATGGTGAACCACTGCGTGTCGCCCAGGTCCTGATGTTGCGTGACCCGATTCTCGCCCAGCGCAACGCCGGCCTCGACGTCACCATCCGGGAAATAGGCGACCGGGTAGCGGCCCGGTTCGTGCAACAGAACTACGTCGTCACTGTCAGCGATCCACCTGTCCGCGAAAAGCACTCGCATCCGCCGCCGCAGCGGCTCGGCGTACAGCAGCCGTCGTGGTAGCGGCTGCTCGGTCAGGAACCGTCCCACCGATCCGGTTGCCAGCGGACCTTGCTGCCATGCCAGTCCCATCCTGGAGTCCTTTCTCCGCGAAATCGTTGTAGGACAGGGGTTTCACTGCACCACGACGACCATCTTGCCGCCGGCCTCTCCCGCTTCCATCACGCGGTGCGCTTCGCGGATCTGGTCGAAATCGAAGACGCGGGACGGCTTAGCCTCCAGCGTGCCGTCGGCGACCTGGCGTGCGATGTCTTGCAGGGGGACATCCGACAGCGGAAAGCCGGGCGTCCCAAACACAAAGCTGCCGAAGAAGTTCCAGTTGACCCCGCTGGCCATGCGCAACAGCGGGTTGAAATTTCCGATCGGGTCCAGCCCGCCCAGCCATCCCGCCAGACAGGCCGTTCCACCGCGGCGCAGCAGGTCGAGGGAGTCCAGGATGGTGCTGTTGCCGACCAAGTCCAGGACGGCATCGACCTGCTTGGCATCGCGGAGATGGTCGGCCAAGTCACGCCTTTCCAATTCGACGCGTGACGCGCCGAGCTCCTCGAGCATGGCAAACCGGCCGCGGCTTCGCGCGGTCGCAATGACGCGCGCGCCGGCTGCGACGGCCATCTTGAGCGCGGCCTGGCCGAGCGACGAGGTCGCGCCGCGCAGGACCAGTGTCTGTCCGGACTTCAGGTCGAGGTTGCGGAAGAGACATGTCCAGGCGACAGCGTAGGTTTCGGGCAGCGCGGCCAACTGTGCCCAGGGCAGGTCGGACTCGATCGGGGCGACGTTCGCCGCTCGCACGCGCGTGTATTGCGCGTAGCTCCCATTGATGGTTCGGCCCAGGCCGCCCATCAACGCCGCTACTTTGGAACCCAAAGGGAATTCGCCGCCCGGACAGGAATCGACGACGCCGACGCATTCGATGCCGCTGACCTCCGCGGCTTCGGCCCATTCGCCCCGACGCATGTGCAGCTCCGCGTGATTGATGCCGAAGGCCTTGACTTCGATCACCACTTCGCCGTCCCTGGGCAGCGGCTTCGGGATGTCGTCGTAGACCAAGCTGTCCAGGCCGCCGAACCCCTTCAGGATGATTGCGCGCATGGATTCGCCACCAGGCTGCTCGCGGACTACGGCGGGCGCGGTGGGCAGCTCGGGTGCATTGGTGGACACGTGCCGCTCCTCGGGGAATATTCGGCGCACGTTGCCGGCGTGACTACTGGGCTAACGAACCCATTTATTATGGGCTAGCTGTCCCATTCTGTCCAGCGACGAGGTGGCCTCATTCTGATCGGGCGGCGTCGGGGCGCCGCTTCGAAGCGGCTCGGCTCTTCGGATTCTGCGTCGTGAACGAGCGGACGTAGTCGACTCCGGCGTCGACGGCGGCCCGCAGCGATTCCGCATCCCCGGTGGCGTACGTCAGCATGGCGCCGCCTTGGTGCGCAACAACCAACGACACCGCCAGGTGTCGCGGATCGGCGTCAGGTCGCAAGTCGCCGCGCTGGCGCATCGCCGTAAGGCCGGTCTCGAACAGCTCGATCCACTGGTCATAACCGGCGGAGAGATCGTCGTGAATTTCGTCGTCGGAGTCGATCAGCTCGCCAGCCAACGAACCGTAGACGCAACCGCCGACCCGGTACACGGTGTCGACGTCGGCGACGCAGGCGTCGGCCCAGGCCTGCAGGGCGGCGACGCTGTCCAGGGCGCCCAGCGGTGGCCGGGCGTGGAACGCCCGCACGTCATCGCGGCGACTGGCAACGACCTGACGGATCAGCTCGCGTTTGTCCCGGAAGTAGTGCGCGATCTGTGAGCCGCCCACTCCCGCCGCACGCCGCACCTGCTCGATGCTGGTGTTGGCGACGCCGCGCTCGAACATGAGCCGTGCGGCCGCGTCAACGATACGGGCGCGAGTCGCCAATCCCTTCTGGGTGAATCGGCCCGGGCTTTCGGCATTCACGTGGCGGTCCTCGCCCGGCGCCGGGGACGCCGCGCCGGCCGGGGGGCGCGCTCGTTCGGATCGGTGGCGAACATGCGCAGGTAGTTGATCGCGAAGCGCACCGCGTCGGCATGCGGCCATTCCGCCCGGTAGGTGAAAGCCAGGGTGCCACCGCCCTGATGCGCGGCGACGATGACCGTCGCCAACCGCCGAGGGTCTGCGTTCGCTACCAAGACGCCGTCATCTTTCATCCGCTGGATCGCGACCTCCAGCAGGTCGATCCACTGCCAATAGCCCGCCGCCAGCGTTGCCCGGGTCGGCTCGTCCGACTTCGCCACCTGGCCGGCGAGGGCGTGGTAGGTGGGCGTGCCGAAAAACCCAATGCGCCTGAGGTACCGCATGTTGAGATCGCCCCACCGCTCGAAGTCGTCGAACGTTGTCAAACCTCCGAGCCTGGGCTGGCGGTGAAAGTCGAGAACCACGCCGATCTGGCGCTTGATGACCGCGCGAATCAGCGCGGCCTTATCGGCGAAGTAATGCGCAAGTTGGGAACCGCTGACCGATGCCGCCCTGCGGACGTTCTCCATGCTCGCCGCGGACAGTCCCTCGCTGACGATCAACTGCGCGGCCGCTTCCACGATGCGATCGCGGGTGGCACGCCCCTTGGCGGTCAACCGTTGTTCGTCGCGAACATCGGGATGGGCCATCGCGTCAGGCTAACCCGCGGCCGCCCCAAACTATGGGATATCCAACCCATTGATGGCGGGGTGCCGGGGGTCCGGTCAGTCGGCCAGGCCGGCCCCGCCGAGGAAGCCGAGAATCAGCTCGGCTACCTCGTCGAGTGCGGACTCGAGCAGGAAATGCCCACCGTCGAGCAATCGGATCTCGGCATTCGGCAGGTCATCGCCGAACGCCCGGGCACCGGCCGGGCCGAAGATCTCGTCGCCGCGACCCCATACCGCCAGTAGCGGTACCTGGCTGGCGCGGAAATATTCGTGCAAACGCGGGTAGAGCGGCGCGTTGGTTGCATAGTCACGCAACAACTTCAGCTGCACCAGATCATTACCCGGTCGCGATAGGAGCGCGTAATCGTGGTGCCACGATTCGGGATCGACGAGGGTCTCATCTGGAACTCCGGTGACGTACTGCCACCGGGTGGCGTCCAGCGTGAGGAATTGCCGGACCGCGGCTTCAGTCTCGGGTGTTGGTTCATCCTGGTAAGCCCGCACGATCTTCCAGAAGCTGTCGACGAATCCCGCGTCGTAGCCGTTGCCGTTCTGCGTGATGATCGCGGTGATCGCCGACGGGTCGCGCAGCGCCAGCCGCCACCCGATCGGCGCGCCGTAGTCCTGGACGTACATCGCGTACCTACGGACGCCGACCGCGCGCAGCAATGCGGCGGTGAGGTCGGTCAGCGCGTCGAAGGTGTAGTCGAACTCCTGCACGGATGGCGCGTCGGAGAGCCCGAAGCCCAGGTGATCCGGTGCGATGACGTGGTAGCGGTCGGCGAGCGCCGGAATCAGGTGGCGGAACATGTAGGAGCTGGTGGGAAACCCGTGCAGTAGCACGAGCGCGGGAGCGTTCGCGTCGCCGGCTTCGCGGAAGAAGAGGCGGCGACCTTCGACGGTGGCATAGCGATGATGAACAGCCGCCATGGCTTTCCTCCCTAATTTGGCTCCTCGAACGCGAAGCGGCGGATTCTCACGAACGCCGTGGTGACTCAATTACTGGGTCGTACAACCCAGTATGCATCGGAATGCGCTCAGCGCAACAGTCACGGCGCCGCAGATCGTCGCCAAGTGTTGCCGTTGCCTCCGGGCTGGCATAGGGTGAGCCAGCCCTCCAATTCAAGGTGTCCGGAGGTGGCGCGGTGGGCAAGCTGATATCGGTGAACGTGGGGCTGCCCCGCAACGTCGAGTGGCACGGCAAAACCGTCTACACCGGGATCTGGAAGAGCCCGGTCGAAGGGCCAGTTCTGGTGCGTCGCCTCAATATCGACGGCGACGGCCAGGGTGATCTCGGTGGCCACGGCGGCGAGCAGCGCGCCGTCATGGTGTATCAGACCGAGTCATACGACTTCTGGAAAAATTACCTGGGTCGCGACGACCTCGTGCCGGGCCACTTCGGGGAGAACTTCACCATCAGCGGCTTGCCCGACGCCGAGGTGTGCATCGGTGACCGCTACCGGATCGGTGAGGCCGAGTTCGAGGTCACCCAGCCCCGCGTCACCTGCTTCCGGGTCGGAATGCGTCTCAACGAACCCAGGATGCCGAATCTCCTTGTCTCCCAACATCGGCCGGGCTTCTACTTTCGGGTGATTACCGAGGGACGGGTTCGCGCCGGCGATGACATCGTGCGCACCCGCCGTGGTCGCCACGAGCTCAGCGTCGCCGACGTCGACGCGCTGCTGTACCTGCCCAGCCGTGACCTCGAGCTACTTCCCAAGATCGTCGATGTCGCGGCGCTCAGTCCGGGGTGGCAGCAGTCGTTCCGGGACATGCTCACCTCCCCGCAGGGATCGGCGCCCGAGCCCCCAAGCGCGACGCCGGCGTGGGAGGGGTTCCGGCCCTTGCGGGTCAAGGGAATACACCGGGAAAGCCCCCAGGTGATGTCCATCGAACTGGAGGCCGAGGACCGTTCGGCCCTGCCGGCGCCGCTTCCCGGGCAATATCTGACGGTGCGAATCCCCGGCGCGGGCGCGCCGGCGCCGCTGCGCAGTTACTCCCTCTCCAGTGACCCCGCCGCCGGGCACTACCGCATCAGCGTCAAGCGGGAAGAGCACGGACTAGTGAGCTCGTGGCTGCACGAACACATCCAACCGGGCACGGTCGTCGAGGCCGCCGCCCCGCGCGGCGAGTTCTATCTCGTCGACGGCGGCGGTCCGGTGTTGCTGATGTCGGCGGGAATCGGCATCACTCCCGTCTTGGCGATGCTGCATGCGCTCGCGGCGGCCGGCAGCAGCCGCGATATCTGGTGGTTGCACACCGTCCGCAACCGCGAAACGCAAGCATTCGCAACGGAAGTCGCCAGCCTGATCCAGTCCCTGTCAAAGGCCCGGCAGTTGGTGTTCTACACACAGACACAAGGCCGGTTGGACCGCCCGGCCATCGCGGCGCTAGGTATCCCGGCCGACGCCACGGCATACTTGTGCGGTCCGGTCCAGTTCATGAGCGACATGCGCGCCGCACTCACCGCCGGCGGCCTGGACCCCGAGCGGATCCATAGCGAACTATTCGGCGCCCTGCCGCCGATCAACCCCGGCATCGTCGACGACACCCCGCGCAAGCCGCCGCACCTCCCGGCGGGCCCGCCGGGGACGGGTCCGCCAATCACGTTCGCGCGCAGCGGCCTGACGGCCGCCTGGTCGTCCGCATACGGAAGCATCCTCGAGCTGGCGGAGGCCTGCGACGTGCCAACCCGGTTCTCTTGCCGCAGCGGCGTCTGTCACCTGTGTGTCACCGGCATCGTCGCCGGCAGCACCACCTACGTCCAGCAGCCTCTCGAGCCGCCCGAACAGGGGACGGTGCTCATCTGCTCGGCGGCTCCGCAGACCGATCTCGTTCTGGACCTGTAACGAGAACCGTTGTGTCAGGCCGCAATCGCGCGCAGGCCGCCGGTTGCGGGCAGGACGGCGCCGTTCACGTAGCTGGCGTCGGCGGAACTGAGGAAGACGACGGCGCTGGCGATCTCACTGGGATCCGCGGGCCGGCCCAGTGTGGTGCTGGCCGCCACCGTCTCCAGGACACCGGGTAAAGCGGCGACCCCCGGGGTGTCGGTCGGTCCGACGGCGATCGCGTTCACGCGCACCCCCGATGGCCCGAACTCATCGGCCCACACGCGCGTCAGCAACTCAAGGCCGGCCTTGGTAGCGCCGTAGATGCCGGCACCGCTCGCCGGCACCGAAGCCGCCACGGTGCTCACGCTGACCACCGAGCCGCCGCCCCGCTCGACCATTCCCGGCACCAGCTGCTGGACCAAAATGTAAGGGGCGCGCAGGTTCACATTCACGTGCTCGTCGAACGCCGCATCGTCGGTCTCTACGGTGGCTCCGAATTTGTAGATCCCGGCATTGTTGATCAGAATGTCGACCGGCCCCGCCTCGGCCGCCAGGCGGCGCACGTCATCCGCGTCGTTGAGGTCGGCTGCGACGAAACGCGCAGTACCACCGGCATTTTCGATATCACGGACCGTCTTGGCGCCGCGCTCGGCGCTGCGGCCGTGCACCACGACGTCCACCCCGCGTTCGGCGAGCTGTAGCGCGATCTCGCGGCCGATACCGGACGTGGCTCCGGTCACCAACGCGGTGGAGCCGGCCATTGTTGTTGCCATCGAACCCTGCCTCCAGGAGAGAAGTTCACTTGCCTCCTCGACAGCAGCAGTCCACCGGCATTTATTCCTAGGAGCTCAGCGGGACCGATGCCTCGGCGGTGTAGCACAGGAACGTCAGCGTTTCCTGCAGATACAGCTGCACGGTGTCCGCATCATGGCTGGTGTAGCCGATCGACACGTCCGTCCCGAGCTGCAAGTCGAAGTCGCCGCCGCGGGTGGTGAGCACGAAAGCACCGTCGATGGCCGGCGCCCAGATGATGTCCCCGGGGACCAGCCGGTCGATGTGCTCGAGGATCGGATAGCCGTGTTCGGTGGTTTCGCTGACCTTCGTATAGACATCGGCGGACAGCAGCACCGAATACGGACCGTCGACACCGGCCAGCCGCAGCTCCGAGATCGCCTGTGTGATGACGTCCGGGATCTCCCGAGGGTCGGCCGGCAAGGTCAGCGGCTTGTTCGAGCTGCACGTGCGGATTCCGTCGATCGACGCGGCGGGGTAGCCCTCGAAGATGGCGCGGTCCTCGACGAACGCCAGCTTCTTGGCGGCGGTCTTGACCGGGTCCCAGTCCGAGTCCTGCGCGCCGCGTTCGACGTTGTCGATCTCATAACGGGACAGAGTGAACGGAACACGCAGCCGGACAAGGGGTTTGCTTGCCCGAAGGTGAGCCTCGACGCCGTCGGAGGGTGACGCCACGTCGACCAGGCGGCCGGTGCTGACCGCCGCGGTGACCGGACCGCCCGGCTCGCTGACGTCGACCACCCGGCGCCCGGCGATATGGCGTTTGAACGTTCGGGACGCCTCGGTTTCGATTTCTTTCCAAGCCGCTTCGGTGACCGGTGCCAACTCGCGGTAGAGGTTGTTCATCAAGTGGTTCCTTTCAGGCTGCCGATCGAAAGTGAGCCGTCCTGCACGGCAAGCGTTTCCGCCACCGGCACTGCGGGCAGTGGCGGTGGATCGTCAAGGAAGTCGACGGTGGGCGAGAAGAACAGGCCGCCGGTGACCGCGGTGGAGAATTCGAGGATGCGGTCGGTATTGCCGGGTGGATCGCCGAGAAACATGTTGCGTAGCATCTGCTCGGTCACTCGCGGCGTGCGGGAGTACCCGATGAAGTAGGTGCCGTACTCGCCCTTTCCGAGCTGGCCGAACGGCATGTTATGCCGCACGATCTTCAGTTCGGTGCCGTCCGAGTCGGTGATGACGTTCAGGGCGATGTGGGAGTCGGCCGGCTTCTCCTCGTCGTCGAGCTCGAGGTTCTCCAGCTTTGTGCGGCCGATCACCAGCTCCTGCTCGGTGACCGAGAGCGCGTTCCACGCGGACATTTCGTGCAGGTACTTCTGCACGTGCACGTAGCACGAGCCTTGGAAGTCGGGATCCTCGGCGCCGATCGTGGTGGCGCTGACGGCGAGCGGCCCGTCCGGGTTTTCGGTGCCGTCGACGAAGCCCAGCAGGTCACGGTTGTCGAAGTACCGGAATCCGTGCACCTCGTCGACGACGGTGACAGCGCCGGCCATCGACCGCAGGATCCGGTCGGCCAATTCGAAACAGACGTCCAGGCTCTCCGCCCGGATATGGAACAGCAGGTCCCCAGGCGTGGTCGGGGCGGTGTGCCGAGGGCCCTTCAGTTCGACGAAGGGGTGCAACTCTGCGGGACGGGGGCCGGAGAACAAACGATCCCAGGCCTGCGAGCCGATAGAGGCGATGGCCGACAACCGTTTCGGCGGCTCACGAAATCCGATTGCCCGCACCAACCCGGAAATGTCGGGCAGCGCGTCGTGCACCGTCGCTTCGCCGCCGTCGTCGATGGTCACGACTAGGAAGACCGCCGCAGGCGTCAACGGCTCGAGGATGGGCTGTGGTTGGACGGGAGGCACTCTGCTGACCCTAGCGTGGCGACGGTGAGCGCAGGAAGTGCGCGAGCAAGGAGCCGCGCGATCGAGCCCGGCGTGGCGACGGTCGTCATCGACAGCCATGATGATCAACATGTCGGCCAGCGCCGCAGGCCTCTGCGATTTCATCGACGCTTCGCCGTCGCCATTTCACGTCTGCGCGACGATAGCCGCGCGGCTGACCGCCGCCGGCTTCACCGAATTGAGCGAGGCCGACCGGTGGCCGGCGGAGCCGGGCCGCCGCTTCACGGTGCGGGCCGGTTCGCTGGTGGCCTGGAATTCCGTCGGCGCCGACGGCCCATTCCGGATCGTCGGCGCGCACACCGACAGCCCGAACCTGCGGGTCAAGCAGCATCCCGATCGGGTGGTCGCAGGGTGGCGCGTGGTCGCGCTGGAGCCGTATGGCGGGGCGTGGCTCAATTCCTGGCTGGATCGCGACCTGGGCATCAGTGGGCGGTTGTCGGTGCATGACGGCGCCACGGTCGAGCATCGGCTGATCCGGATCGACGACCCGATCCTGCGGGTGCCCCAGCTGGCGATCCACCTCGCCGAGGACCGCAAATCGCTGACCCTCGACCCCCAACGTCACGTCAACGCGGTTTGGGGAGCCGGTTCGGACATGAAGCAGTTCATCGACTTCGTCGCCGAACGCGCCGGGGTGACGCCGGCCAGCGTGCTGGCCGCCGACCTGATGACGCACGACCTGACCCCGTCGGCGGTGATCGGCGCCGACGGCGACCTCCTCAGCGCGCCGCGCCTGGACAACCAAGCCAGCTGCTACGCCGGGACGGAGGCTCTGGTGGCCGCCGAA
This sequence comes from Mycobacterium hainanense, assembly GCF_041890355.1. Taxonomy (NCBI): domain Bacteria; kingdom Bacillati; phylum Actinomycetota; class Actinomycetes; order Mycobacteriales; family Mycobacteriaceae; genus Mycobacterium; species Mycobacterium hainanense. The sequence goes on from NZ_CP169059.1 coordinate 808,439, forward strand.
CCGCGGGGATTCCTGCCCGTGCTGGCGGTCTTCGACCACGAAGAGGTGGGGTCGTCCTCCGACCACGGCGCCCAGTCCGATCTGCTCGGCACTGTGCTGGAGCGCATCGTGCTGGCGGCCGGCGGAACCCGGGAAGACTTCCTGCGTCGGCTCCCCGACTCGCTGCTGGCCTCGGCGGACATGGCCCATGCCACCCACCCCAACTACTCGGAGCGGCACGAGCCCAGCCACCTGATCGAGGTCAATGCGGGACCCGTGCTCAAGGTGCACCCCAACCTGCGCTATGCCACCGACGGACGGACGGCCGCGGCCTTCGAGCTCGCCTGCCGGCAGGCCGGGGTCGGACTGCAGCGCTACGAGCACCGGGCCGACCTGCCGTGCGGATCGACGATCGGGCCGTTGGCCTCGGCGCGGACCGGCATCCCGACCGTCGACGTCGGCGCCGCGCAGCTGGCCATGCATTCCGCGCGCGAGTTGATGGGCGCGCAAGACGTGGCCGCCTACTCATCGGCGATGCAAGCGTTCCTTTCGCCGAACCCCTGGTGAGGCCAGAGATGGGGCCGTACTAGAGGAGCACCGGGTGTGCGACCGCGGTGAGCGTGAAGGTCGCGACGTTGAGTGCGAACAGGAACCCGGCCAGTGCGAACTGGCCGGAGATGTCGTGGGCGAGGACATGTGTGTACATCGCGCAAATAAAGAAGATGGTCAGTCCCGCTGCTGCGGCGACGCCGATCCCCGGGATCCACAGGCCGACGACCAGCCCAAGGGCGCCCAGGGTTTTCAGGGTGCCGATCGGGAACGTCAACCAGGACACCGGGACGCCGGCCCGTTCCATCGGCGGAATGATGGGTGCGAAGTGCACCAGTGCGCTCACGCCGGAGAAGCCGTTGAATGCGATGGCAGATATCGTCACGACGAGGTATGCGGTGTGCATGTTGCGGCTTCCATAGCTGGTCGGTCAGTGGGGGATTGCTTGGTGTCAGTTCGCCGGTATCGGGTCTAGTCGGAACACGGCGATCCGGCCGGCCAGCGCCTCGACTTCTTCGGGATTGCCTTGGCGCACCAGGCCGGAGCGCTTCAAAAAGCCCACACCGACGGGCACTTTCGTCGGATACTGGCGCAACACCGGGCGAGCTTGCTCGGCCGTCAGCTCAGTTATCCTGACGCGCCGTGTCTTTCGGCCCTTGGCCAACGTTCCCGTGCCGGCGGCGCGGGCGTTGCGGGCCCAATCGGCACCGGGAAATCCGGCCACGGCATAGAGCTTCCCGTCCAGCGTGAACGGCGTCATCGGCGTGCTGCGAGGCCGGCCCGTTTTGCGGCCCGGCACCGTCAGAACCATGGGTGGTCCAGTCGGTATGCCAAGTCTTTGCAGCGTGATCATGAACTTGTTCATCGGCTTCAGCCAACGAGGGGGCCTTGGGTGGGACATTTCTTCTCCTGTCGCGTATTTCGTTGTTGAGCTGCGGGTCCGCCAGCATGTCCGGGCGGGCCACCGGCAACCCATATCCAAGGACGGATCGGTGCCGCGAAAAGTTACGCACGCGCGCGTAACTTTTCGACGCGTCGTCTCGTCGTCATCTCCTGAGTGGGCAATCTCGACGAGGAGGATCGATGGCGGCGGATGACTGGTACGGCCCGCGTTGGCCCCGTGTGATCGCCCGTGCCACCAGCGCGACGTTGGCATTGCTGGCGCTGCTTCAAGCCGCATTCGCCGGCAGTTTTCTGGGCGGGCGATACGACGCGCTGATGCTGCACTCAGTCGGCGCGAAGGTGACCACGATGCTTTCCGTCGTTCAGGTCCTGGTGTTGGTGATCGTGAACAGGACGGGCGGTCCGCGATGGCCGATAGCGGTCGGGGCGCTCGTGACCGTCCTCTTCGTCGCCGAGTTCGCATCGGGGGAATTGCGGCTGACGGGCTTACACGTTCCGCTCGGAGTGCTGTTGATCGTCGGAATCTCCCAGCTGACCGCGTCGGTGTGGCGGCTGCCGGTGGCCCCGCGCCCGCGCTCGGCACAGCAGGACGTGCTCCGATGAATCGGCGCGGCGCGTTGCGGCTCGGCGCTGCCGCGGCGGGCGTCGGTTTCGTCGGCGCCGGCTGGCCGCTGGCCGGCGCACTGCTGGGCTCCGCCGAGTCAGGACGGCTGATACGCAGTCAGACCCGGTTGCCGGAGCGTTATCAAGTCCCCTTGCCGATCCCGGAACAATTGACGCCGGTTCACACCGACGCCCACGCCGACTACTACGAGATCACCCAGCAGACCACGCAATTACGCATACTGCCCGAGCTGCCCACGGCGGCATGGACTTACAACACGAGCTTTCCCGGCCCCACGATTACTTCACGGTCCGGTCGACGCACCATCGTGCGGCACCGCAACGCCCTGCCCGTGCCTGTTGTGGTGCATCTACATGGCGGCCACACACCAGAAGCCCACGACGGGTACCCGACCGACTTCATCCTGCCGCCGGGCGTCCGGTCCGGGGCTGAAGCCATGGCGCGCAACAGCGTTGTCGGAGAGCGCGAATACGTCTATCCGATGAATCAACGGGCCGCCACGTTGTGGTACCACGATCACCGCATGGGTTACACCGGCGCCGCGGTGTGGCGCGGCCTGGCCGGATTCCACTTGGTCCACGACGACGAGGAAGACGCGTTGCCGCTGCCACGCGGCCGGCGGGACATCCCGCTGATGATCACCGACCGCGCGTTCGCCGCCGATGGCTGCTTCCGCTACCCGGCCGCCGACGGCGGCGGAGCGACCGGTGACTACATGAATGGCGTCCTCGGCGACGTCATCCTCGTCAACGGTGCGCCATGGCCGGTGCTGTCCACCGATCCCGCCCGTTACCGCCTGCGGCTCCTGAACGCATCCAACGCCCGCCGCTACCGGCTGCAGCTGGACCCGCAACCGTCCGGCGGTTCCGCGCTGGTGCAGATCGGCAGCGACGGCGGATTACTCGCCCGACCCGTAGGCCACGACTTCATCGACATCGCTCCGGCCGAACGATTCGATGTCGTTGTCGACTTCAGCCGCTACCCGGCGGGAACACGGGTGCGGTTGCTCAACCGGTTGGGCACCGAAAGCGCCGCCGAGGTCATGCGATTCGACATCGTCGGAGCCGACCGTTTCGACGATTCGGCCATCCCCGACCGGCTCAGCGGAAGCGTCCCAGACCTCGACCCGCGTCTCGCCGCGGCCACGCGAACGTTCCTCTTCCGCCTGGGCAGAAACGGCGTATGGACAATCAACGACCTGTCCTATCAGCCGGGCCGGCCGTTGGCCCGCCCTAAGCTCGGCACCATAGAAATCTGGCGGTTCATCACCGAGTTCCACCATCCCGTTCACGTGCACCTGAATTCCTTTCGGGTGCTCTCCCGCAACAACCGCGCACCGCGCGGGTTCGACATGGGATGGAAGGACACCGTCGACGTGCGCCCGGCCGAAGCCGTTGAAGTCCTCACCCGGTTCACCGACTACACCGGTTCTTACCTTCTGCACTGCCATAACCTCGAACACGAAGACATGGCCATGATGGCCGACTTCATGACCGTCGGTTAACGGCTAAGTCCTGACCGGGGGGCGATGCGGGCGTTGCTTTCGCCGGAGCGAGTCGAGGCCTAAGGTCTGGCGGTATGGCGCTCAACGTGGAGATGATCACTTTCGACTGCAGCGATCCCGCGCGGCTGGGCGGCTGGTGGGCCGAGCAGTTCGGCGGTACGACGCAGGAGTTGCTCGCCGGCGAGTTCACTGTGGTGAGATTGCCGGACGGACCGCGGCTCGGGTTCCAGAAGGTGCCCGATCCCACCCCCGGCAAGAACCGCGTGCACCTGGACTTCGGTCCCGCCGACGTGGACGCCGAGGCCTCTCGGCTGACGGCCGCCGGTGCCACCGAGATCGGCCGGCACAAGTTCGGCGACAATTTCCGCTGGGTGGTGCTGGCCGACCCCGAGGGCAACGTCTTCTGCGTGGCCGGCCAGTAGCCTCCACGGCGACCCGACGGTGACCGGAGGGCCGCCCTAGACTGTCTGGCGTGACAGTCCCCGGGACGAGCGCCCGCACCCAGGCGATCGACACCGTCGAGCGCGCCGCTGCCAGCCCCGACCAGCCGCAGCCCTTCGCCGAGCTGGGCCTTAAAGACGACGAGTACCAGCGAATCCGAGAGATCCTGGGCCGCCGACCCACCGACACCGAGCTGGCGATGTACTCGGTGATGTGGAGTGAGCACTGCTCCTACAAGTCGTCCAAGGTGCACCTGCGCTACTTCGGCGAGACCACCACCGACGAGATGCGCGCCGGCATGCTCGCCGGCATCGGCGAGAACGCCGGCGTGGTCGACATCGGCGACGGCTGGGCCGTCACCTTCAAGGTGGAATCGCACAATCACCCTTCTTACGTCGAGCCCTACCAGGGCGCGGCGACCGGTGTCGGCGGCATCGTCCGCGACATCATGGCAATGGGCGCGCGGCCGGTCGCGGTGATGGACCAGCTTCGGTTCGGCGCCGCCGACGCACCCGACACGCGCCGGGTGGTCGACGGAGTGGTCCGCGGCATCGGCGGCTACGGCAACTCGCTGGGGCTGCCCAACATCGGCGGCGAGACCGTCTTCGACGCGTGCTACGCCGGCAATCCGTTGGTAAACGCATTGTGTGTGGGCGTCTTGCGCCAGGAGGATTTGCACCTGGCGTTCGCTTCGGGCGCTGGGAACAAGATCATCCTGTTCGGTGCGCGTACCGGTCTGGACGGTATCGGCGGGGTGTCGGTGCTGGCGTCGGACACGTTCGACAGCGAGGGATCCCGCAAGAAGTTGCCTTCGGTGCAAGTGGGCGACCCCTTTATGGAGAAAGTGCTCATCGAGTGCTGCCTCGAGCTGTATGCGGGTGGCCTGGTGATCGGCATCCAGGACCTCGGCGGTGCAGGATTGTCATGTGCCACTTCAGAACTCGCGTCGGCCGGCGACGGCGGGATGGCGATCGAGCTCGACACCGTCCCGCTGCGTGCTAAGGACATGACGCCCGCCGAGGTGCTCTGCAGCGAGTCGCAGGAGCGGATGTGCGCCGTGGTCGCTCCGGAGAACGTGGACGCGTTTCTGGCGGTGTGCCGCAAGTGGGACGTGCTGGCGACGGTGATCGGCGAGGTCACCGACGGCGACCGGTTGCGGATCACGTGGCGTGGCGAGACCGTCGTCGACGTGCCCCCGCGCACGGTGGCGCACGAGGGGCCGGTGTATCAGCGGCCGGTCGCGCGCCCCGATTCGCAGGATGCGCTGAACGCGGACCGGTCGACGAGCCTGCCGCGGCCGAAGACGGGGGAGGAGCTGCGCGCGACTTTGCTTGCGCTGCTGGGCAGCCCGCACCTGTGCAGCCGCGCGTTCATCACCGAACAATACGACCGCTACGTGCGCGGCAACACCGTGCTGGCCGAGCATGCCGACGGCGGCGTGCTTCGCGTCGACGAGGCCACGGGCCGGGGCATTGCGCTGTCGACCGATGCGTCGGGTCGTTACACCCTGCTGGATCCTTATGTCGGAGCCCAACTGGCCCTGGCCGAGGCCTACCGCAACGTCGCCGTCACGGGCGCGACCCCCGTCGCGGTCACCAACTGCCTCAACTTCGGCTCCCCGGAAGATCCCGGGGTGATGTGGCAGTTCTCGCAGGCGGTGCGGGGGCTGGCCGACGGTTGTGCCGCCCTTGGCATTCCGGTGACCGGCGGCAACGTCAGCTTTTACAACCAGACCGGATCTTCGGCGATTCTGCCCACGCCGGTGGTCGGTGTGCTCGGCGTCCTCGACGATGTGGCCCGGCGCATTCCGACGGGCCTGGGTGGCGAGCCTGGCGAGACCCTGATGCTGCTGGGCGATACCCGCGACGAATTCGACGGTTCCGTCTGGGCGCAGGTGAGCGCCGACCACCTGGGCGGGGTGCCGCCCGCGGTCGACCTGGCGCGCGAAAAGCTGCTGGCCGAAGTGCTGAGCGCGGCGTCGCGCGACGGGCTGGTGTCCGCCGCGCACGACCTGTCCGAAGGCGGCCTCGCGCAGGCCATCGTGGAGGCGGCGCTCGCGGGTGAAACCGGTTGCCGCATCGTACTTCCCGAGGGCGCCGATCCGTTCGTGACGTTGTTCTCGGAATCGGCGGGCCGGGTCCTGGTCGCGGTGCCGCGCACCGAGGAGAGCCGGTTCCGGGCGATGTGTGAGGCGCGCGGGCTACCGGCGGCGCGCATCGGCGTCGTCGATCAGGCCTCGGACGCGGTGGAGGTGCAGGGCCTGTTCACCGTGTCGCTGGCCGAACTGCGCGGGACGTCCGAGGCGGTGCTGCCGGGCCTCTTCGGCTGAGTCGAAGCGGCAATTCCTGGTGGGCGAGAGCGGTTTCCGTCGCGCACGTCCGTTGTCGTTGGCCGCCGCCCTGGTGGGCTGGAGCTTCGTCGGGCCCCGGCTGCCCACGGCATGGCGAGTGGCGATCCAGGCCGCGGCGGGCGGGGTGCTGGTGGTTGTGACGCGTTCCCCGCTGGGCCTGTCTCCGCCGCGGCTGTGGGCGGGACTGCGGTTGGGGTCCGCGGCCGGCGCGGTCGTGGCGAGCGCGATCGCCGCGACGACGGCGGTCCCGCGGGTGCGGTCGTCCATGGCCCGCCGGGAGCCCATCGGGTCGGTGGCCGGCTGGCTGCTGGTGCGCATCCCCGTCGGCACGGTATGGGCCGAGGAGGCCGCCTTCCGCGCGGCGCTCACCTCCGCCGCTTCCGGTGTCTACGGTAGGTCCGGCGCAAGGTTGTTGCAGGCGGCGAGCTTTGGGCTCTCCCATGTCGCGGATGCGCGGGCGGAGGGCGAGTCGGTGCTGGGCACCGTGTTGGTGACGGGCGTCGCGGGCTGGCTCTTCGGTTGGCTCGCAGACCGTTCCGGCAGCGTGGCCGCGCCGATGCTGGTGCACTTGGCCATCAACGAGGCCGGTGCGATCGCGGCACTGGGCGTGCGCCGTCACGGGTTGATGGTGTAGTCACCCAGCTGCCGGCCCCACACGTGCTCGGTGAAAAGTGGGGAGCCGAGCTCGAAGTGGTTGTAGGGAGCCATGCTCGCGCCGGTGTCCATCACCAGGAGCGGGGCCGGCCACAGTTCCCGGGTAATCGTCTGCCAACAGCCCGGCCGGCCGCCGGGACCGCCCCGGGCGTTGGTTCGGGGCAGGTTCTCCGGCCAGATGTACGGGCTTGGCGCCCCGGTGATGCCGCCGGCCGCGTGGGCGCCGAGCGAATAGCCGTTGTCGCCGAGCGCGTTGTGGATCCTGGGCCCAACATCGGCGAAATTCCGTATGGTGCAGAAGATTTCCGGGCTGTACTCATCGAGCAGCTGGCTGGGGTTGACCAGATCGACGGCGCCGCGCGCGAGGTAGGGGCCGCCGCCCCCGAAAACGTCGGCGCCCGTGGCGCCCAGCCCGGCCGCCGCCAGCAGCGCCGCGTCCAGATCGGCTTGCTGCCGGTTCAGCGTGCGTGCCGCGGTCACCGCGTGGTCGAGGGCGTCCCAGAGGTCTGGCGAGGCGCTGGCGTACTTCTCACCGAGGGCGGCCAAGCGCGCGACGTCGGTGCGGATCGCGGGCATCCGCGGGTTTAGGTCGTCGAGGACCGCGTTGCCGTTGACCAAAGAGGCGCCGAACTGTCCGCCCAATCCGGACAGCGCCTGCGCCGCCGCGCTGAGCGTCAGGTTGACCTTGACCGGATCCACCTTCTCCGTGATCGAGGTGAGCGTCTCGAAGACGGTGTTGAACTCGGTGGTGACCGCGGTCGCGTCGATCACGGTCGACGGCGTGATCGATTGGTCCGCGGGCTTGGGTGGCGACGTCAACGCGACGTACTTGTTGCCGAATACCGTGGTCGCCTTGACCGTGGCCGCCGCGTTGGCCGGGATCAGCTTGAGGTACCTGGGGGCGATATCCAGCGTCACCTCGGCGGCCGGCCTGCCGTCGCGGGTGATCTCGGAAATGCCGGCCACGCGGCCGATCTGGACGCCGTTGTAGGTGACCTTGGAGCCGGGGTCCAACACCAGGCCGGCCCGGGGAGCCACCATCATCAGTCTCGTTGTCGGCGTGAGCTCGCCGCGAAACTGCAGATACAGCATCGCCCCGACCAACCCCGTGATGACGAGCGTCACGAGGCCAACGGACTTGTACGGTGGCCCGCGCCGGAAGCGACGACGCTCCATGAGTTTGAGACCCTAGGGTATGGCCGCCCGTCAAAAGGCCGATCCGGCAAAGACCCGGCAGGCCGTGTTGGCCGTCGCGGACTGGTTGCGCGACGCGTCCGGACCCGCTCCCGACCGCGAGAGTCTCGGCGCCGCCGTGCGGCTCACGGCACGCACCCTGGCCGCGGTGGCGCCGGGGGCCAGCGTCGAGGTGCGGATCCCGCCGTTCGTCGCGGTTCAATGCATCGCGGGACCCAGGCATACCCGCGGTACGCCCCCGAACGTGGTGGAGACCGATCCGCGAACGTGGCTGCTGCTGGTGACCGGGATGGTGTCGTTCCCAGGGGCGAAGGACGCCGGTGCGCTGAGCCTTTCCGGCTCTCGCGCAGGTGAGATCGAACACTGTCTGCCCCTGTTCGATGTCAGCTGAATAATAACCCTGAACTGCAGGTTTAGGGTCGGGTGGGGGAATTTTCGGCACGCAACACGCGCTGTTAATTCGCAGTCGACGGCGTCGGACCCGTAGACTCCGTTACGTCACCAACCGTTCCCCGGGGAGCCGCCCAATCGTGACCGTCGCAGGAGCCGAAGCACCCGAGCAGGACCTGAACTCGCCCCGTGAAGAGTGTGGTGTTTTTGGGGTCTGGGCCCCGGGCGAGGATGTCGCAAAACTCAGCTATTACGGCTTGTACGCCCTGCAGCATCGCGGTCAGGAAGCCGCCGGTATCGCCGTCGCCGACGGGTCCCAGGTCCTCGTCTTCAAGGACCTCGGTCTGGTCAGTCAGGTGTTCGACGAGCAGACCCTCGCGGCGATGCCGGGCCACGTCGCGATCGGGCATTGCCGCTACTCCACCACGGGTGACACCACGTGGGAGAACGCCCAGCCGGTGTTCCGCAACACCGCCGCCGGCACGGGCGTTGCGCTGGGGCACAACGGCAATCTGGTCAACACCGCCGAGCTTGCGGCCCGCGCCCGCGACGCGGGGCTGATCGCCCGGCGTTGCCCCGCCCCGGCGACGACGGACTCCGACATCCTGGGCGCCCTGCTGGCCCACGGCGCCGCGGATTCCACCCTCGAGCAGTCCGCGCTCGAGCTACTGCCGACCGTGCGCGGCGCGTTCTGCCTGACGTTCATGGACGAGAACACGCTGTATGCCGCACGCGATCCCCATGGCGTGCGCCCACTTTCGCTCGGACGCCTCGACCGCGGCTGGGTGGTGGCCTCCGAAACGGCCGCTCTCGACATCGTCGGCGCCTCGTTCGTCCGCGACATCGAGCCCGGTGAATTGCTGGCGATCGACGCCGACGGCGTGCGCTCCACCCGATTCGCCAACCCCACCCCGAAGGGCTGCGTCTTCGAGTACGTCTACCTGGCGCGCCCGGACAGCACGATCGCGGGCCGGTCCGTGCACGCCACCCGGGTGGAGATCGGTCGCCGGTTGGCGCGTGAATGCCCGGTCGACGCCGACCTGGTGATCGGGGTCCCGGAGTCGGGCACCCCCGCCGCGGTCGGATACGCGCAGGAGTCCGGCATTCCTTACGGCCAGGGCCTGATGAAGAACGCCTACGTCGGGCGAACCTTCATCCAGCCGTCCCAAACCATCCGCCAGCTCGGCATCCGGCTGAAACTCAACCCACTTCGCGAGGTCATCCGCGGCAAGCGACTCATTGTCGTCGACGACTCGATCGTGCGCGGCAACACCCAGCGCGCGCTGTTGCGGATGCTGCGCGAGGCCGGCGCCGTCGAAGTGCACGTGCGAATTGCGTCGCCGCCGGTGAAATGGCCCTGCTTCTATGGCATCGACTTCCCCTCCCCGGCGGAGTTGATCGCCAATGCCGTGCAAGACAAAGAGGAAATGCTCGAAGCGGTGCGGCACGCCATCGGCGCCGACACGCTCGGCTACATCTCGCTGCGCGGGCTGGTCGCGGCATCCGAACAACCCGCGTCGCGGCTCTGCACCGCCTGCTTCGACGGCAAGTACCCGATCGAACTGCCGGAGGAGACGGCCTTGGGCAAGAACGTCATCGAGCACATGCTCGCCAACGCCGCGCGGGGGGCCGGGCTCGACGAGCTGGCTCCCGACGAAGTGCCGATCGTCCACTGACGGCCTTCCGACCGGCCCTTCCACGACGTTTGATAACGGCGGTCGGCGGCGCCCGGTAGCCTTTATCGCGATGACGGATCCCGGAAAAAGCCCCGGACGAAACCCGGGCAGCCACGGCATTACCTACGCGTCGGCCGGGGTGGACATCGAAGCCGGCGACCGAGCCGTTGAGATGTTCAAGCCGCTGGCGACGCGGGCCACCAGACCCGAGGTACGGGGCGGCCTCGGCGGGTTCGCGGGGTTGTTCGCGCTGCGCAACGACTACCGCGAACCGCTGCTCGCGGCGTCCACCGATGGCGTGGGCACCAAGCTGGCGGTGGCCCAGGCGATGGACAAGCACGACACCGTCGGCCTGGACCTGGTCGCGATGGTGGTGGATGACCTGGTCGTCTGCGGCGCCGAACCGCTGTTCCTGCAGGACTACATCGCGGTGGGCCGGACCGTGCCCGAACGCCTCAGCGCGATCGTCGCGGGCATCGCAGAGGGGTGCGTGCGCGCCGGCTGCGCTTTGCTCGGCGGCGAAACCGCCGAGCACCCCGGTCTGATGGAACCGGACCACTACGACATCTCGGCGACCGGCGTGGGCGTCGTCGAGGCCGACGACGTGTTGGGCCCTGAGCGCGTCAAACCCGGCGACACCATCATCGCGATGGGCTCTTCGGGCCTGCATTCCAACGGGTACTCGTTGGCCCGCACCGTGCTGCTCGAGATCGACCGGATGAACCTGGCAGGTTATGTCGAGGAGTTCGGCCGCACCCTGGGTGAGGAGCTGTTGGAGCCCACCCGGATCTACGCCAAAGACTGCCTGGCGCTGACGGCCGAGACCCATGTCCGCACGTTCTGCCACGTCACCGGCGGCGGGCTGGGCGGCAACCTGCAACGCGTCATCCCGCATGGCCTGGTCGCCGAGATCGACCGCGGAACCTGGACGCCCGCACCGGTGTTCGCCATGATCGCCCAGCGCGGTCGGGTCACGCGCGAAGAGATGGAGAAGACATTCAACATGGGCGTCGGCATGGTCGCCGTCGTCGCCCCCGAGGACACTGACCGGGCCTTGGCGATCCTGACGGCCCGGCACCTGGACTGCTGGGTCCTGGGCACCGTCTGCAAAGGCGGTAAAGAGGGCCCGCGGGCAAAGCTCGTCGGGCAGCACCCGCGTTTTTAGAGGTCGAGAGCTAAACCGGCGCCGTGCCTAAGCGGATTACACCGGCGCAGCGACGTCACTGTCTATCGGCGCCAGTCGTCGCTGTCTTCCCAAGAGTCACCGACGCCGTCGTCCTCCAGCTCCGTGGAATTGTCGGCACCCGTTCCTGACAACTCGCGCTGAAGCCGCGTGAAGTCGGTTTGCGGGGAACTGTATTTGAGTTCTCGAGCAACCTTGGTCTGCTTTGCCTTAGCCCGGCCGCGGCCCATGGGGGAACCCCCTCGCGCAATAACGGAGCGGCCCGAATCAGGCGGCTCCGATCTCTTGGTGTCGTTATTGTCCTGCCGACAGTTTACCGTGCCTTACGGTCGGGCGTCGGTGCCCCCTGCCGCTGTGGCGGACTTCATCGAGGATTATCTCGCACCGCCCCGCAACCGTTCAACGGCCAGCCGTCCCGCACCGATGTGTTCCGTCGCCGGCAGGGAATCGGCGTCGATCACCGCAGCCACCGACGCCTGCGGGCCGGTCGCCAGTTCGGTGTCGGCCGGCACCCCGCGCTTGAGCAGTGCGAGGGCGATGGGGCCGAGGTCTACGTGGTCCACCACGGTGCCCAGCCGACCGACCATGCGCCCGGCGGCGAGCACCGGATCACCCGTCGAGGGCCGCTCCACCGAACCGTCGAGGTGCAACAACACCAGCATCCGCGGCGGCTTCCCGAGGTTGTGCACCCGCGCGACGGTCTCTTGCCCCCGGTAGCAGCCCTTGTCCAGGTGCACCGCAGCGCCGATCCACCCAACCTCATGCGGAATCGTCCGCTCATCGGTGTCGACGCCCAGTCGCGGGCGCAGCGCCGCCGCCCGGTGTGCCTCGTACGCCCAAACCCCCGCCGGTCGGAGCCCGGCCTGCACCAGACGCTGCTGCCGGCTCGGGGCCTGGTCTCGTGGGACCAGCAGGTCCAGTTCGATCTGGCCGGCCGGGGTGCCGATCATCCGGCGCACGAAGCCGTCTCCGGGAACCGGCACCGCCGCCAACTCGGCGGGCAGGGCGTCCAGGCCCAGCGCGTCGAGCACCGCCCGGTCGGCCAGCTGCGGTCCGAGCAGCGACAGCACCGCCATGTCGGCGGCGGCCGGGCTCACATCCGACCAGAAGACCATCTTGCGCAGGTAGCCCAGTAGCGGCTCGCCCCGCCACGGCTCGGTGTCCAGGTAGGTGGTGCCGGCGAGTTCGCTTTGGATCCAGTGGTCTTCGACGCGGCCCTGCCCGTCGAGGCTGAGGTTTTCCGTGCTGGCGCCCTCGGGCAGCTCGCTGACGTGTTGGGTGGAGATGCTGTGGAGCCACTTCTGGCGATCGCCGCCGGTCAGCGCGAGCACCGCGCGGTGCGAGCGGTCCACCACGACCGCTCCGGTCTCGGCCGCGCGCTGCTCGCCCAGGGGGTCGCCGTAATGCCAGACGGCGCCCGCGTCGGGACCGGCGTCGGGTGCGGGTACTGCAGACACACGTCAACTCTACGGACCCTGGCGCCCGGTGTGCCGAGCGTGCGGCGGGGCGCACACCCGCGGCTAGGCTTTACCCCCATGGCAGGCCAGACGGGTGTGATCGTCACGCTGGACGGCGCGATACATCCTCCGGACGCCCCGCTGCTGCACGCCGACGACCTGGCGGCGGTTCGCGGCGACGGCATCTTCGAGACGCTGTTGGTCCGCGACGGCAGGGCGTGTCTGGTCGAGTCGCATCTGCAGCGGCTGACCCACTCGGCGAGGCTGATGGACCTGCCCGAACCGGATCTGCCCAGCTGGCGCGCCGCGATCGACGCCGCCACCCGGCAGTGGGTGGCGCGGACCGCCGACGAAGGGGCGATGCGCCTGATCTACAGCCGTGGCCGGGAGGCCGGAACGGTGCCGACCACCTACGTGATGGTCAACGCCGTCCCCGAACGGGTGGCCGCGGTGCGGCGCGAGGGGCTGGCCGCGGTGACACTGGACCGCGGACTGCCCGCGGCCGGTGCCGACGCGATGCCGTGGCTGCTCGCCGGCGCCAAGACCCTGTCCTACGCGGTCAACATGGCCGCCCTGCGTCATGCTGCCCGGCAAGGCGCCGGCGATGTGATCTTCGTCAGCTCGGACGGCTACATCCTGGAAGGCCCGCGCTCGACGGTGGTGATCGCGACTGAGGTCGGTGGGGACCTGTGCCTGCTCACGCCGCCGCCGTGGTATCCGATCCTGCGCGGCACCACGCAGCAGGCCCTCTTCGAGGTGGCGCGGGCCAAGGGCTACGACTGCGACTATCGCGCCCTGCGGCCCGCGGATCTTTATGCCGCGCAAGGCATTTGGTTGGTGTCGAGTATGACGTTGGCCGCCCGCGTGCACACGCTTGACGGGAGCCCGCTGCCTCGGTCTCCGCTGGCCGCGGAATTCGCCGCGTTGGTCGACTCGGCGATCGTCAGCGATCGCTAAGGGCTGAATTGTGTTGTCGGCTTGCGGAATCGCGGGTACGGTCGGCCGTACACAAGAAGGGAGGTGGTCCGCGAAATTGATAGCTTCATGGACATGTGAGGTGGCTGCGCGCTAGCAGCAGTGGCTTGCGAAAAGCCGGCGATTACGCGCGCTGGCGAATTCCCCGCAGTCACCCGGCCCCCGAGCTTCCGGTCTGTCCAACCAGGAGCCTTGCTCGGGGGCCGCTCCATGCCTGCACCCGTTATTGGCTCACCCTTGCGGCTATCTGCCCGGCGAGCTTGCCCGCCTGACCGGTCTCGGCGTCGGGGCCGCACAGCAACAGATCGACGACAATATTGGACGCCGCGTGCAGCGCGTGGTGGCAGATCCGCGTTCCGTCGGCTTCGGTGCGCTGCTGGAAGATCCTCGGCACCGTGCCGGTGACGTCCCCGAACATCCACCCGCTGCTCTTGCCGTTGAAGGTCACTGTGATCTGCTGCCCTGCGCATGCCCGCCACTTGTCCGCGGATGCCTGCACGAACGCGGTCGCCTTCTCGGGCGACGAGAACTCCGTCACGGCTTCGTAGACCCGATGCGGCGGGTTTTCGCCGGCGGTGTGCACCGCCTGCGCGCTCACCGCGGTGTAGCCGTCCGCGCCCCGGTAGGCCGACTCTTCGATGGGTTCGTATGCGCCCTTGCAGTCCGGGTTGGACAGCGTCGCCCGCAAGTTGCGCAGTTGTTCGGCTTTCTCGGATACCACGAGGTTCGGGTCGCCCACTACGGCGGCGACTTCGGCGGGGCCGAGCAGATAGGAGTCCAGCTTCGCGCCGTTGCCCGTGGTGGGGACATTCGGAGCCGGGCTCGCGCCGCTCTGAACCGACGTCGCGCCACTGCCGGCCTTCGGGGCGGGCTTGGTCTTGCCGCCCTGCGTGGTGAATACGACCACGATCGCGATCACCGCGATCACCGCCGCGGCGGCGCCGCCGATGACGAGCAGGCGCTTGTTGGATCCGCCCGCCGACGCCGGTGCCGCGGCGCTGGCCGACGGGCCGGCCGCCGTGGGCGCGGGTTGTCGCGCGGCCGCCGCCGGTGCCTGCGCCTTGCCACCGTCCGCGGTCGCCGGCGAACCGCTCTTGGCCTCGATCTCGGCCAGCACGTTGTCGATTTCGGTACGGGTCCGGTAGGTGACATCGTGGCGCAGGCGCAGCATGCGCAGCAGCTGGGCGATGTCGCCGCGAGCGCTGGGGTCATCCCCGTCCTCGTCGAATCCCTGCCTCAGCTCGATCAGAAGCTGGGTCTGCTGCTGCGGGCTGAGCTCTTTTTCGGCGAGGGTATTGCCCAATCGGGTGATGTACCCGAACGGCACCGGCGGCTCTTCGGGCAGCGGATCGGGCAACGGCACCGGCTTGCTCTGCAGGGCGTGTACCGCGGTCACGAGTTGAATCCCGGCATCGACGGTCGGTTCGCGGTAGTCGATGATCTGCAACGCGGCAAGGGGATTCACCCGCATGCTGTCGATGTCACCGATCCGAACCGGAAGGATCGGCCGGTTGAGCGCCCTCGCGTACCGCAACTCGGCCTGACTGGGCTTGGACTGGAGCCAGTTGTTGGACAGCGCCACGATGAACACGTCACACGAGCGGATCTGCTCGAGGATTTTGTTCCACCAGGAGTCACCGCCGCCGAGCTCTTGATCGAACCAAACTTGTTGTTGCCCGCGCCGTAGCGCGGTCGTCAGGGCGTCGACCGTCGCCCGGTCTTGGCTCGAGTAGCTGATGAACAGCGGCATCGCGGTCTCCTACGGGAGGCGTAGCAAACGATCGGGCGGTATCGGCGCGCGCGGCTATTGCGCATGCGCCGATACCGTATCAGTGTCCGGGCGTATCGGACCGCGCAAATTCGCGGCCATTTGCCCGCGGTGGCAACGCCTGAGCCGACGGAAGCCGCGCCGCAGAAAAACTCAGCCGTGCCCGCCGTCCACCGCTGAAGCCTCCTCGGGCGGGTGGAATTCGGCATAGCGGCGGGCGAATTCGTCTCCGGGAACCGGCCATTGTTCGCCGGTGGATCCGCGGACCACCCAGTCGCCCTGCGCCGCCGTCGTCGGGCCTTCCAGAGTGTTTATGGTCTCGCCCGGGTAGGCGGGGCGGGCTTGGACGCGCCCTTTCCGCTGCCAGCGCCCGTTGCCGGCGGGCTCGTAGGTGTCCCGGAAGATGTCGTCGCGCACCGACCACACCTTGCCGTCCTCCTGGACGGCCCAGTCGCCGGCGTCGGCCTGCATGCTGTGCCCCGAATCCGACGTCCATGTCCATGGGGCGCTTCGTTGTTCGGCGGCCACCGTGCCCACCCGCGTGAAGGATTGCCACAGCGGCCGCGACCGGAAGCCCAACTGGCGCAGGCTCCACAACGTCCCCGCTAGGCTGCGCACGGCGGCGTTGAGTAGGGCTGGATCGCTCTCGACCGCCGACCAGTCGACCAGCTTGTCGTGGATCTTGCGCGAATCGTCGCGCGGCGCACCGTATTTCCAGCCGTTGCGCCGGTAGTAGCGGCACCAATCCTCATGCTCGGCCTGGGCCATGCTCATTGCCGAATCGCGGTCGAAGCCCATCAGCGCAAGCTGTTCCAAGGGCGGCCGATCCGCCATCTCGTGGCCGGAGAGCTGCGCCGGCGGACTGCCCCACGTGTTCCAGGTGTGCCCCGCGATCTGCTCGACCATCCACAGCGCGTTGCGCACCTGACGCCGGTTGGAACCACGGTAGAACTCGTTCAACTGGGCCCAGGGCATCGCGGCCGGGGACCGCGGGGCTTCCGGGTCGATCGTCGAGACATACCGCTCGTGGATCAATCTCGCCGCGCGCTCCCAGGCGTCCTGCACCTGGCCCTCCTGGGTGTCCAGCACCAACGAGTAGGACTGCAGCCGCCCGACCACCTGGATCGAGTCGTCGCTGATGCTGGTGTTCAGGTCCGAGGCGTAGATGGGCATCTCGGGGAAGCGCGCCGCCAGCCTCGCGGCGGTCGTCGCGGCGTGGGAGTCCACGAAGATCACGGCGCTGGTCGTGGGGTCGGCGTCGCCGATCAGCTTGAGCATGGTGGGCACGGTCGGTGCTTGCGCGGTCGCATCGATCGTCGGCCCCTCCGACGCGAATCCGGCCTGCTGCCGGTGGAACTCGTGATCCGCCAAATACTCCGCGGCGTCCTTTTCGACCAGCGTGAGAGCGGGCAACGGTACCGCGCCGGGCGGGGTATAGAAATCGCGCTCCAGCGCGCGCTGCGTTAGATCCGCGCACAGCGCCAGTGTCAATTGCGAAGTGCCGCAGACGAATACGCGTTTTGTTCGGCCGGTCGCGATGATGCCGTCGAGCAGTCTGCCCGCGGTCACCTCGTATTTGCCGACGACGTCGGCCGCCCATCGGGTGTCCGATCCGCCGAATTGTTGGGCCCGCCAGGCCTGGGCCAGCCACGGGTCGTCCATCCGCACGATCAGCGGCAACCGCCGTTTGCGGGCGACCTCGTCGAGCCGACGGCTGATCAGGTCCAGCCACAGCAGGTTGATCGCCGGGTCGGGCGCCATCAGGTAGAGCCGGGATAGGTTGCGCCACAGCCGCAACGACACCAGCGTGGACGGGTTGTTGAAGTCGACCAGGACCACCCGCGCGCCCTGCCGACGGGCGCGCTGCACCCGGTCGTCGGCGGCGCCGGTGAGCACGACCAGCGTGCCGCGCCGGTCCAGCGTCCGGGCGACCGCGCTGATCATCGACTGCGTGTCCGCGTCGACACCGACGATGGCCGTGACGGAATCGGCCACGTTGGCACGCAGCCGGTCCACCTGGGATCGGAAGACGCCGACGACGACGCCGCCCAGCCCGGTGAAGATCGCCGACAGCGCCGCGATGCGGGCCAGCTCCAGGCCGACCGGCGTGGGATTCGGACAGGTTCGGCCGCCCACCGAGAAGTCGCCGGTACCACCCTTGACCAGGCTGGCCGTCGCCATCAGCGGGGTGAACAAGGCCGGATGGTTGGCGTCGTGGCAACCCCAGTAGGAGGTGAGGCCCAGAACGGCCGTCATCGGGACCAGTCCTGCGATCAGAGTGAAGGAAACCCCCACCATCCGATGGCTTCCGCCCGAGCGGAAGGTCAGCACCGACGCGGCGACCAGCACGGTCACCACGATCGCCAGCGTCGGCATCGACCCCGGCCGGCCGAACCACGAAAGCGCCGGGGGCAGCGCGTCGATGATGCCGGGCTGCAGATCCAAAACGGCCAGATAGACGATGAGGAGCAGGCCGACCGCGGTTACGCCCCAGCGCAAGATGGGCGAGGGTGTCCTGGTGGGGGGCATCCGCCGATCTCCCTTCGCGCGGTATCGGCTGTTCGGACGTCGAACAGTACACGCAAAAGATCGGCCGAAGGCAACGATTCCGGGGCCGCGCGCATCGCCGAGTTGCCCAGGCGGGCAACGGGTCGGCGGTTATCCGGCGTAGCGGGAGAGCCGGGCGGAAAGGTGCGGCACCAGGCCGCCGTCGGCATCCACCCGTTCCTCGACGTAGGCCAGGTCGCCGCCCTCGACAATGCCGTAGAGCCGTTTGGCGCCACCGACCAGGACGCCCGATCGGCTGCGGGCCAGCGCGTCGGTCACCAGTTCCCACGACGACTGGGTGCGCGGCCGGCCATAGAACAGCTCCACGTAGCCGGCCGAGTGGGCCAGCAGCAACTCGATCGCCTGGGATTCGCTGGGGTCGTCGGGATCGTTGACGAAACGCCAGAACCCGGTCTCCCGCAAACCACGCTCCTGGTAGTCGCCCGCCTCGCTGAGCCGCCACGAGCGGGACTCCCAATTCAGGTAGTCGCCGCCGTCGTGCGAAACCACGATCTGCTGGCCGAACCGGTAGTCCCCGTCATGCCCGCGGCCCTCGCCGTGCCCGCGCCACACACCCACCAGCGGCAGCAGCGCCAACAAGGCGTCGTTGAGGTTGGCACCTTCACGCAAATTGGCGGTGTCGGCGGGAAGCGGCAGATCGTCGAAGGCGGGAATGTTGCGGCCGGCGGTCAGCTTGGCGCGCTCAGCGGCGGCAGCCACGGCGCGATCGCCGGAGGTCGCAGAACCCAGTGGTTCGTCAGGGGTCGTGCGCGACTCTTCACCATCGCCGCGTCCCCCGCAAGCGGGAGGTACCCCCATTGGATCGTCGTCGGCGCGGGTCACGATTCGTCGGTGATAAGCCGGTACAGCGTGTACAGCGCGAACCATGAGATCACCACGACCGCCACCACGAGCATGATCTCGAAGAAGAGCACCACGGGACAAGTCTATTCGCCGCGCGGGATCCCGGTCAGGGCAGCCGGGGTCTCAATCGATCTTGACGTCCACCTCGTGGATGCCGGCGCCCGACGGACTCACCACGGCACTGCCGTTGCCGGAGGCCGACAGTGCGCGCAGCGTCCAAGACCCCGGCGCCGCGAAGAACCGGAAGTCGCCCGTGGCCGACGCGACGACCTCCGCGGTGAACTCGTCCGACGAGTCGAGCAAGCGGACGAACGCGCCGCTCACCGCCTGGCCATCCCTGTCCACGACGCGGCCGGTGATCACCGTTTCCTTCTCCAAGTCGACGCTGGCGGGCAACGTCACTCCTTGTTTCGGGGCAGAGCACATATCAGCTTCCCAACTCGATCGGGGCACCCACCAGGGAGCCGTATTCCGTCCAACTTCCGTCGTAGTTCTTGACGTTCTTGTGGCCGAGTAATTCCCGGAGCACGAACCAGGTATGCGAAGACCGCTCGCCGATCCGGCAATACGCGATCGTTTCCTTGGCACCGTCCAGGCCGGCGTCCGCGTACAACTTGGCCAGCTCCTCGTCGGACTTGAACGTGCCGTCCTCGTTGGCGGCCTTGCTCCACGGCACGTTGATCGCCCCGGGAATGTGGCCGGGCCGCTGGCTCTGCTCCTGCGGTAGGTGCGCCGGCGCCAGAATCTTGCCCGAGAACTCGTCGGGCGAACGCACGTCGACCAGGTTCTTGGTGTTGATGGCCGCGATGACCTCGTCGCGGAACGCGCGGATGCTGTTGTCGGGCGCGGCCGCGGTGTACGAGGTGGCCGGCCGGCTGACGGTGTCTCGGGTCAGCGCGCGCCCGTCGAGCTCCCACTTCTTGCGGCCGCCGTCGAGCAGCTTGACGTCGGCGTGCCCGTACAGCTTGAAGTACCAGTAGGCGTAGGCGGCGAACCAGTTGTTGTTGCCGCCGTAGAGGATCACGGTGTCGTCGTTGGCGACGCCACGCTCGCTGAGCAACTTCGAGAATTGCTCCGCGTCGACGAAGTCCCGCTTGACCGGGTCTTGCAAATCCGAGCGCCAGTCCAGCCTGATAGCGCCGGGGATGTGGCCGGTGTCGTATGCGCTGGTGTCCTCGTCGACTTCCACGAAGACGACACCGGCGGCGTCGAGATTGCTCTCGGCCCAGTCCGCGGAGACCAGGACGTCGGAGCGTGCCATGGGGTGATCCTTTCGATCGCTTTCTTAAAACGGGTCAAGCGGCGCGCGCGGCGCCTCGGAAGCGCGCGACCAGCGGGTAGAGCTGGCAGCCCAGGCAGATACCGAAGGCCGCATTCAAGAAGGCGGCGGTGAGTGCCGCGGCGGTGGCGATGACGCCGACCAAAAAGGCGCCCGCGGCGAACGCGACGACGCCGACGATTGCGAAGATCAGGCCCACGAGTTGGGCGAACTTCAGCGGCGCCACCGGTTCGCGTTCCTCGACGGGCCCCAGGCGGGGCGCCACGAAGCGGGCAAATATCCGCCCGTACGGGTGCTTGCGCGGGCCGCCGACGGCCCCGATGGCGAAGATGACGGCTTGCACGCCCAGAATGACCGCCGCCGCCAGGGGACTGACGGCGGAAACGGCGAGGGTGATCACCAGGACCGCGGTCGTGACCCAGGCGGCGAACCTGGGACCCCGCACGTCGACGATGTCTGGCTGGGCGGTGGTGTTGCTGCTCGGCACGGTACTACTCCTGGATACGCCTGTTGCTATGGGAACGAACGACGGGAGACGGCCTCGGTAACGTTCCGGGGTTGCTCCGAGTGCTTACGCGAAAGCGCGCGGCGACTCAGCAGCTACAGCGACAGCAACAGCCCGCGGTGCGGCACAGATCGACTGCGCGGCGGTGGGTGAGCACGGGCTCAAGGCGGGCTAGCACGTCGGCAAGCTTACCGAATGACGGACCGTGATCAAATTTGCGGCGGTTGCCGCGCATACCGCGGGCGCCGACGACGAGCGGGTCACGACTGCTTGAAGCCGTCGAGGCTGACCGTGACCCCGTAGCTGATGCCCTCGATGATGAGGTCGGAGCCGCGCGCCCCCTCGGTCTTGGGTGCCACCCCGAAGGGGAGCCGCTGGTTGGGCACCCTGGCGGTGAAGGCCCGCAGCACCGCATCCCGCTTGTCGTCGGGAACCGTTCGATCCGCGGTGTCCGCCCCGGTCAGGACGCCCGTCGGGGTGATCACCAGCGTCGCCTGGTCGTCCGGGGCGATCGACAGGTCCACCGAGACGCTGACCCGGTGTTCGAAGTTGGCCGAGTGCGGGGTGCCGCTGAACACCACGCCGTGGCTGTCGGAGATGCCCGACGCGGTGACGCCACCGGTGGCGGTGTTGGTTTCCCTGGCCGGCGCCTCGACCATCAGATCGCTGATGCCCAGGTAGCGGCCCAGGTGCGTCGAGTCGATGATGACGCGGCTCTCCAGTTTGCCCACCGGCAGCTTGGCGTCGGGCCCGATCAGCCATGACGCGTGGCTGAGGTCGACGGAGTACATAGTGGCTTCGAGGGTGGCCTTGCCGACCGTCGCGTGGTCAACGGCGTTGGCCTTGATCTCCAGCTGGTTGTAGCGGTCGCGCATCGCCTGCGGGATAAAGGGGAACGCCACGATCGCCACGAACGGGTCGGACCGCAAATCGGCTGCTTTGCGCACGCTGCACGACAGCCGGTATTCGGCGTAGATGCTGCTCCCATAGTCGATGGCGACCGCGCCGGCCACCACGACGGCCACGGCGATCCCTACGGCCGCGGCCGCCACCAGCACCTTGCGCACCCGCACATTGTCGCGTAACCCCCCGCCCTGGCTGCTGCTGACCACCCGGGTGTCGGCGCTCACACTGCGTCGTCGCCGCACCAATGTGGCAGGCGGCAAGTTATCGTTAGATGACCTGGCAACTAACGCGTCGTTGCGTTGCGAACTGTGAAGATGCCGTTCTCCCGAGCTGGAGGGGCTACTTGGAGCTATTACTGCTGACCTCGGAGCTGCATCCCGACCCGGTCCTGCCGTCGTTGTCGTTGCTTCCCCACGCCGTCCGGACGGCGCCGGCGGAACCGTCCTCGTTGCTCGAGGCCGGGACGGCGGACGCCGTGCTGGTGGATGCGCGCACCGACCTGTCGTCGGCGCGCGGCCTTTGCCGTCTGCTGAGCACCGCCGGCCGTTCC
The DNA here is from genome assembly GCF_041890355.1 of Mycobacterium hainanense. NCBI lineage: Bacteria > Bacillati > Actinomycetota > Actinomycetes > Mycobacteriales > Mycobacteriaceae > Mycobacterium > Mycobacterium hainanense. The sequence goes on from NZ_CP169059.1 coordinate 830,738, forward strand.
GTCCCCGTCCTGGCCGTTGTGAGCGAAGGCGGCCTGGTGGCGGTCAGCGCCGACTGGGGGCTGGACGAGATCCTGTTGCCGAGCACCGGGCCCGCCGAGATCGACGCCCGGCTGCGACTGGTTGTGGGTCGCCGGGGCGGGCTGGCCGACCAGGAAAGCGCCGGCAAGGTGAGCCTCGGCGAGCTGGTGATCGACGAGGGAACGTACACCGCGAGACTTCGGGGCCGTCCGCTCGACCTGACCTACAAAGAGTTCGAGTTGCTCAAATACCTGGCCCAGCACGCCGGACGCGTCTTCACCCGCGCACAGCTTCTGCACGAGGTGTGGGGATACGACTTCTTCGGCGGCACCCGCACCGTCGACGTGCACGTGCGTCGCCTGCGCGCCAAACTCGGCCCCGAATACGAGGCGTTGATCGGCACCGTCCGCAACGTCGGCTACAAGGCCGTCCGACCGGCACGAGGCCGCGCGCCGATCGCGGGCTCGGCTGAGGACGAAGCCGTCGACGACATCGAGTCCGAGTCCGAGGATCTGCAACAGCCGCTGGGCGACCCGTTGCGCAGTCAGTGACAGCGCCCGCCTGGCGCTCGGCGCTGACCGCTGACGAGCAACGACAGGTGCGCGAACTCATCACGGCCGCAACCGAATTCGACGGGGTCGCGCCTGTCGGCGAACAAGTGCTGCGCGAACTGCCGCACGACCGCACCGCCCACCTGCTCATCACCGAGACCGACGGGGTCGTCGTCGGCTACCTCAACCTGTCCCGCGACCCGGACGCGCCGATGGCGGAACTGGTGGTGCACCCCCGCGCCCGGCGACACGGTTTCGGGGCGGCGCTGGCGCGCGCGGCGTTGGCCGAGACCGCCGCGACCAACCGGTTCTGGGCGCACGGCACGCTCGAACCGGCCCGGGCCACCGCCGCCGCGCTCGGTCTGGTTCCGGTCCGAGAGCTGCTGCAGATGCGACGCACGCTGCGCGACACCCATGACCTGGTGCGCCCAGTGCCCGGTGTGCGGGTGCGCACCTACGCGGGCACCCCCGACGACGCCGAGTTGCTGCGCGTCAACAACGCCGCCTTCGTCCACCACCCCGAACAGGGCGGCTGGACCGAAGTCCAGCTGGCCGAGCGGCGCGACGAGCCGTGGTTCGACCCCGCCGGTCTGTTCCTGGCATTCGACGACTCCGATAGCGACCAGGCGGGCAAGCTGCTGGGCTTCCACTGGACCAAGGTGCACCCCGATCAGCCCGGCCTGGGGGAGGTCTACGTCGTGGGGGTGGACCCGGCCGCGCAGGGCCGCGGCCTGGGCCAGATGCTGACGGCCATCGGCATCGAGTCGTTGGCGCACCGGCTGGCCGGCTCGGCGGACCCGACCGTGCTGCTCTACGTGGAGTCCGACAACCGCGCCGCGGTGCGCACCTACCAGCGCCTGGGCTTCACCACTTACAGCGTGGACACCGCCTACGCGGTCGCTTCGGCCGGCTGACGATGCGCGGGCAGGCGAGCGCGGGCCGCCCGGCCGATCACCTGCGCTTGCTCGCGAGAAGTCGCCGTGGGTCGGCTAGGAGCATATTTCGCCACGACCTGGCAACCTCTTTGGGGACGGCCGGCGGCACGCGGGCACGACAACGGGTCAGGAAGCGAGATCGGTGAGGCTCGACGGGGGAGGCAGAGCGCTGGCCGCGCTGGTCGTGGCGGTAACCGTCGGCAGCGGCGCGCTGACGGGCTGTGGCAGCGATCAGAACCGCCGCGGCGCGTCGGCGGCGGGCGTCTCCGGACCCACGGGCACGGCGGGATGCGGCGGAAAGGACAAGCTGACGGCGGAGGGCTCGACGGCTCAACAGAACGCGATGGCGTTGTTCAACCAGGTCTGGGGCCAGTACTGCCCGGGCAAGAGCGTGGCGTACAACCCGACCGGTTCCGGCGCGGGGCGCGAGCAGTTCATCGCCGGCCATGTCGACTTCGCGGGCGCCGATTCCCCGCTGGCCGCGGACCAGATCGGTCCGGCCTCCGCACGCTGCGACGGAAACCCGGCGTGGGACCTGCCGCTCGTGTTCGGGCCGATCGCCCTGGTGTACAACCTCGTCGAGGTGCCGGGCCTGGTGGTCAGCAGTGACGCGCTGGCCAAGATCTTCAGCGGGCGGATCACGGCGTGGAATGACCCGATCCTGGCGGCCCTCAATCCCGGCGTCGTGCTGCCCGGTACCAAGATCACGCCGGTCTACCGGACGGACTCGTCGGGAACCACCGACAACGTGCAGAAGTTTCTGACGGCCGCCGCACCGCAGAGCTGGACCAAGGGCGTGGGCACCGAGTTCCAGGGCGGAGTCGGCGAGGGGGCCACCAAGTCGGCCGGTGTCGTGCAGGCAGTGCGGGCCACCCCGGGCGCCATCGGCTACGTCGAGAAGGGCTTCGCCGACCAGGCCGGCCTGCCCTACGCGCAGATCGGCACCAATAAGGGTGGCGTCATCCCGCTCACCAACGAGACCGCCGGAAACGCCGTGACGGCGGCCAAGTTCGTCGGCGACGGCAACGACCTGGTGCTCGACCTGAACCCGATGTACAGCTCCCAGGACCCGCGGTCCTACCCGTTGGTTCTGGCGACGTACGAGATCGTCTGCTCGAAGGGCTCCGACGCGGACAGCTCCGGGGCGATCAAGTCGTTCCTCACGGTGGCCGCCGGCAGCGGGCAGGCCGACCTTCCATCGGCCGGCTATGTTCCGCTGCCCGATAAGGTCAAAGAGCGGCTGGTTGCCGCGATCAACGCCCTGCAGTGACCAAGCGGACCCGGGCCTAAGGAGCGACAGAACTGTGCCGGGATCACAGTGACCACGCCTAACCCCGCCGACGCCGGTTCGGGCGCCACCGTGGCCTTGCCCTTCCCCGAGGCGCCGCTGATCCCGATCAGTCCATGGGGGAAGGCCCGGCCCCATGTCGGGGATCGGGCGTTCCGGTGGCTCGCCAACGGTTCGGCCCTGCTGATCGTGGTGGTGATCGGCGCGATCGGCGGATTCCTGTTGCTGCGGGCGATACCGGCGTTGCAGCGCAACCGGGAGAACTTTTTCACCTACGACGGCAACTGGGTCACCACCGACACCTCGGCGATGCACTTCGGCATCTCCGATCTGCTGAAGGTCACCGTGTTCGTATCTGCGTTCGCGTTGCTGCTGGCTATGCCGGTCGCGCTGGGTGTCGCCATATTCATCACGCAGTACGCGTCGCGGCGCACGGCCGGCCCGTTGGCCTACGCCGTCGATCTGCTGGCCGGGGTCCCGTCCATCATTTACGGTGCGTGGGGCCTATACGTGCTGGCGCCGCAGCTGCGACCCGTCGCCACCTGGCTGAACCGATCGCTGGGTTGGTGCTTCCTGTTCGCCGACGGCAACACGTCGGTGGCCGGCGGCGGCACCATCTTCACCGGCGGCATCGTCCTGTCGGTCATGATCCTGCCGATCATCACCGCCGTCACCCGCGAGGTGTTCATCCAGACGCCGCACGAGCAGATCGAGGCCGTGCTGGCGCTCGGCGCCACCCGCTGGGAGGTGGTGAAGACGATCGTGCTGCCGTTCGGGTGGTCGGGTTATATCAGCGCGGCGGTGCTGGGGCTGGGCCGCGCCCTGGGGGAGACGGTCGCGCTGCTGATCATCCTGCGCGGGACCCAGTCCATGTTCGGCTGGTCGCTGTTCGACGGGGGCTCGACCGTCGCGACCAAGATCGCGGGCACCGTCGCCCAGTTCAACGATCAATACAAGGCAGGCGCGTACATCGCCGCGGGGTTGGCGCTGTTCGTGCTCACCTTCCTCGTCGACGCCCTCGCGCGCGGCGCCGCGGCCCGGACCCGATGGGGCGCCCGATGACCTCGATGTTGGACCGCCCGCTGAAGCCGCGCACGTTCTCGCGGCCCAGCCGGCGGCGCCGGGCAGCGGATCACGTTGCGCTGGCGCTGGTTTCGCTGTCGATGGTGATCGCGGTGACGCCCCTGCTGTTGGTGCTGTACTCGGTGGTCGCCAAGGGATTTAGGGCGATCGCCTCGACCGTTTGGTGGACGCACTCGCAGGCGGGCATGACCGCTTTCGTGGCCGGCGGCGGCGCCTACCACGCGATCGTGGGCACTGTGTTGCAGGGACTGGTGTGCGCGCTCATCTCCATCCCGGTCGGCCTCATGCTCGCCATCTATCTGGTCGAATACGGCGGCGGCACCGCACTGGGCAGGCTGGCCACGTTCATGGTCGACATCCTGAGCGGCGTGCCCTCGATCGTGGCGGCGTTGTTCATTTACGCCCTGTTCGTGGCGACGCTGGGCCTTCCCCGTTCTCAGTTCGCGGTGTCGCTGGCGCTGGTCTTGCTGATGCTCCCGGTGATCGTGCGAGCCACCGAGGAGATGCTGCGGATCGTCCCGGTGGATCTGCGGGAGGCCAGCTACGCGCTGGGCGTCCCGAAGTGGAAGACGATCCTGCGGGTGGTGATCCCCACCGGGCTGTCGGGCATCATCACCGGTGTCATGCTGGCGACGGCCCGGGTGATGGGCGAGACGGCCCCGTTGCTGATCCTGGTCGGCTACGCGCAGTCTATGAACTTCGACATCTTCAGTGGCTTCATGGGGACGCTCCCCGGCATGATGTACAACCAGACCAGCGCCGGCGCGGGCGTGAGCCCGGTCCCCACGGATCGGTTGTGGGGTGCCGCCCTGACCCTCATCCTGGTGATCGCCACAATCAATGTCGGGGCCCGAGTGATAACGAAATTCCTTGGTACTAAGAAGTCATAGGCGGGAGCAGTAAGTGGCCAAACGGTTGGACCTCAAAGCCGTAAACATCTATTACGGTTCGTTTCACGCGGTCGCGGACGTGACGCTGTCGATCCTGCCGCGCAGCGTCACCGCGTTCATCGGCCCGTCGGGCTGCGGCAAGACGACAGTGCTGCGCACGCTCAACCGGATGCATGAGGTGGTCCCCGGCGGACGGGTTGACGGCAGTGTGCTCCTCGACGACGAGGACATCTATGGCGCCGGAGTCGACCCGGTGGGCGTGCGCCGGGCGATCGGAATGGTGTTCCAGCGGCCGAATCCGTTCCCCGCCATGTCGATTCGTGACAACGTGGTGGCCGGATTGAAGCTGCAGGGCGTGCGCAATCGCAAGGTGCTCGACGAGACGGCCGAGTACTCCTTGCGCGGTGCGAACCTGTGGGATGAGGTCAAGGACCGGTTGGACAGGCCGGGCGGCGGTCTCTCCGGCGGTCAGCAACAGCGCCTGTGTATCGCGCGGGCGATCGCCGTGCAGCCCGACGTGCTGCTCATGGACGAGCCGTGCTCGGCGCTGGACCCGATCTCGACGATGGCCATCGAGGAACTGATCAGCGAGCTCAAGCAGGACTACACCATCGTCATCGTCACCCACAACATGCAGCAGGCGGCCCGGGTCAGCGACTACACCGCGTTCTTCAACTTGGAGGCCGTCGGCAAGCCGGGGAGGTTGATCGAGGTCGACGACACCGAGAAGATCTTCTCCAACCCCAGCCAGAAGGCGACGGAGGATTACATCTCCGGCCGCTTCGGCTGACCCGGTCGGCTAGTGCGGGGCCGGTTTAGTCTCCTCTTCGGGCAGCTTTCCGGTCGCCTGGAAGATGACGCGCCGGGCCACTTCGACGGCGTGGTCGGCGAAGCGCTCGTAGAACCGGCCCAGCAGGGTGACATCGACCGCGGCTGCAACACCGTACTTCCATTCGCGGTCCATCAACACCGAGAACAGGTGGCGGTGCAGATCGTCCATCGCGTCGTCCTCTTCGCGAATCCGGGCGGCCTTTTCCGGATCGCGGGACATCACCACCTCTTGCGCGCTGTTGCCCAATTCGACTGCGACGCGGCCCATTTCGGCGAAGTAGCCATTGACCTCTTCGGGGAGCGCGTGCTGAGGATGCCTGCGGCGGGCGATCTTTGCGACGTGCAGGGCCAGGGCGCCCATCCGGTCGATGTCGGCCACCATCTGAATCGCGCTCACGATGGACCGCAGATCACCGGCGACCGGCGCCTGCAGGGCCAGCAGCACAAACGCGCTCTCCTCGGCGCGGGCGCTCAGCGTGGCGATCTTCTCGTGGTCGGAGATCACTTGCTCGGCCAAGACCAGGTCGGCCTGCAACAGGGCTTGGGTGGCCCGCTCCATGGCGATACCCGCCAGCCCGCACATCTCGCCGAGCTGCTCGGATAACTCCGCGAGCTGCTCGTGGTAGGCGGTCCGCATACCGCCAAGCCTACGTTCTTGGGGGCGGAAACGGGCGGTGGAGCGCCCAAAAGCGCTTACTCGCAGGTGGTGTCGGCGGCGTTGGTGACCGTCAGGTCCTCGGGGAGCTTGGCCGGCGCGCTGCCCGAGCCACGCTCGATCTGCAGGCTGATCGATGAACCGCTCGGCTGTGGGGTGGCGACCGACTTGAAGTCGGGGCCGAGCACCACCTGAACCACCTGCCCGTAGCCGGAAACCCGCTGGACCTTCGCGTTGGCGAACGAGGATGCGACGGTCGCCGCGGCCTGCTCGTTGCCCGCCGAGAACAACACCGTCGTCGTGTTCACCGGGCTCGGATAATCGTCCGGCGTCATTACGTTGAAGCCGTTGCGCTTGAGTTGGCTGGTCGCCGTTGCGGCCAGCCCGCTCTGCGTCGTCGCGTTGGAGACCCGCACTGTGACATCGCCGGGCGTGGTCGTCGTCACCTGCTCGTGTCGGGCCTCCGGGGCCGCGGTCGGGGCGGGCGATTGCTTGGTGACCGGCGCCTTCGTCTGGCCCGACTTGTCGGAGGTCCCCAAACTCTTTGCGTTCTGGTCGTTCTCCTCGGGCAGCGGATCGTCATTGATGATGGCGTCGAACAGCGCCCGCATGTCCGCCATGCGCGGCGGTTCGTCGCCGTTCTGGTCGGTCACGCCGGTCGGCACCGTGACGAAGGTGACGTGCCCGGCCGCCATCCCCTGCAACGACTGACCGAGTTGGATCAGGTCCTTCGATTGCACGTTGTCGACGACCGTGTCGCTGATGAACATGTTGACCACGTTGTTGAGCTTGTTGAGGTCAAGCAACGTGTCCGCGGAGATCAGCGAGCGCAGCAGCGACGACAGGAACAGCTGCTGGCGCTTGATGCGGCCGTAGTCCCCGTTGGTTTCCGTGGTGACCTGGCGGGCCCGCACATAATTCAGGGCGGTCGGGCCGTCGAGCACCTGACGGCCACCGTGTTCGAGCACCGTGCCCAACTCATAGTCGTGCAGCGCCGTTTTCGAGCACACCTCGACACCGCCCAGCGCGTCGACCATCTTGGCGAACCCGGCGAAGTCGACGGCGATGAAGCGGTTGATGTTCAGTCCCGACAGCTTCTGGATTTCCTTCACCAGACACTTCGGGCCGCCAAAGGCGAACGCCGAGTTCAGCTTGGTTTCCGTGTAGACCATCTTCGGGCCCCAGCTTTTGGTCTTCGCGTCGTAGAGGGGCCCGTACTTTCCCGTCTCGGGGTTCCACGCCTCGCACTGCATCGGCGTGATTGCCAGATCGCGGGGGAACGACACCGCCACCACGCGTTTGCGGTTGGCCGGAATGTTGACCAGCATCACCGTGTCCGAGCGGGCGCCGTCGGCGTCGTCGGTGCTGCCTGCGCCCATGTTGGCGTTGTCGCCTGCCCGGGAGTCCAGGCCGACAATCAAGAAGTCTTCGTCGCCGTATTGCCCATTGCGATCGCGGATGTCATCGGACCCCTGGTCGAGCGCGCTGACGGTGTTGAGCCGGGCGTTCTTGGACGTGCTCCATTGCCACGCCCCACCGGTCAACGCCACGGCCAGCACGGCGAACAGCGCCGCGACCGAGCGAGCGGCCAGCAGCATCGGCCGGTGGTGGCGGCGCGGCTTACGGGCGTGAGCGTCGGGAGGCCCCTCGGTTGCCGGTCCGTCGCCGTTGCGGCGGTCGCCGGCCCCGAGGTCGGGAAGCTCCGAGACCGCGTCGAGCGAGTAGGCCAGGTCCTCGATCACCTGGGTTTTTTGCAACTCGACCGGGATCTCCGATCCGGCCTCGGCGGGCGCGGGGTCGGGCTCCTGTGCGGCGCGGCGGTGCTTGGACCCGCCAGTCGGCGGGGCGCCGAGCTTGGCGATCAGCTCGGCGACGCTGACCCCCCCGCCCGTGTGGGACCCGGATCCTTCGTCGTCGGCCGCTGGCGGCTGGACGGTCTCGACGGCGGTATCGGTCTGCCATAGGTGCAGGCTGTAGTCGGCCGGGGGGGCCGAGAACCGCTCCCACGGGGCGGCGCCCAGCGCGGCGCGCCGAGCGTCGCGAGTGGCGTCGTCCTCGGCGTCACTCATGTCCTACCGGCCTCCGAAGCTCTGATGCGGATGTCAGCGTGTCCGTGCGCAATGCCGTCCCAGCGCTCGGCTTTGTCGGCGCTGCGGCTCGTGCCACCCGCGGGTCGCACTCCTTTGTCGCGCTAGGGCGGAGACGTGTTACCGACCCGCCGCAGAACGCGCAAATGCAGCAAGGCCCACATCGTACTGAGTTATCGGTCCGGACGCGATTTCGAGCGGTCGATCAGCCGCCGGAGTGCATCACGTCGGCACCGGCCGGCACGGCGCAGTCGTCGGGGTCCGTCAGCCACCCTTCGGGCAGCGCGACCCGGGCGGGTGAACCCTGCCGGCCGCGGGGGCCGGTGGCCGCTTCCGGGAAGGGAACCGTCGCGTCCAATTGGCTTAGCAGAGAATCGAGTTCATCGAGCGTCTTGACCATCGCCAGCGCCCGGCGCAGCTCCGAACCGGCCGGAAAGCCATGCAGATACCAGCCGATGTGCTTGCGGATGTCACGCATGCCCTTGTCCTCGCCGAAATGCGCGGCGAGCAACCGCCCGTGCCTGCGGACGATGTCGGCGACTTCACCCAACGTAGGCGGGGTGGGCGCCGGGCTGCCGGTGAAGGCGGCCGAGAGTTCGGCGAAAAGCCAGGGGCGGCCCAGGCAGCCGCGGCCGATGACGACGCCGTCGCATCCGGTCTTGGCCATCATCGCCAGCGCGTCGCTGGCGTCGTAGATGTCGCCGTTACCCAGCACCGGAATCGTCGTCACGTGTTGCTTGAGCAGTGCGATCTGTTCCCAGTCGGCGGTACCGGAGTAGCGCTGCGCCGCCGTGCGGGCGTGTAGCGCGACCGCGGCGGCGCCCTCGGTCTCGGCGATGCGGCCGGCGTCGAGGTGCGTGTGGTGCTCGTCGTCGATGCCTACGCGGAACTTGACGGTCACCGGCACTTGCGAGCCCGCGGTGGCGCGCACGGCCGCCGCCACGATCTGGCCGAACAGCCGCCGCTTGTATGGCAGCGCGGCGCCGCCACCGCGCTTGGTGACCTTGGGCACCGGGCAGCCGAAGTTCATGTCGATGTGGTCGGCCAGGCCCTCGTCGACGATCATCCTGGCCGCGTCGTACGTGGTTGAAGGGTCGACCGTGTAGAGCTGCAGCGAGCGGGGCGACTCGTCGCTCGCGAACGTGGTCATGTGCATGGTGACCGGATGGCGCTCGACGAGCGCGCGCGCCGTCACCATCTCGCAGACGTAGAGCCCGCTGACCGTGCCGACCTTGGACCGCTCGAGCTCACGACACAGCGTCCGAAATGCGACGTTGGTGACGCCCGCCATCGGGGCCAGCACCACCGGGCTGGCGAGCGTGATGGGACCGATGCGCAATGCTGGGTTACCGGCGGCTCATAGCCAGCTTGCCGGCGGTTTGGTGCAGCTCGAACGCGGTCGTCCTCTTACCGGTGCGGGCTTCGCGCTCGAGCTGGCGCTGCTTCGAAACCTCGAACTTGTCGCAGGCCTGCTCGAGTTCCTTGATCAGCAAAGCGAGGTCGTCGCGCATCGCCGCCGCCTCGCCGGTGAAGTCCTCGCGCTCGAAGATGCGCCATTTCTTCAGGACCGGCATGACGACGTCGTCGAGGTGGATGCGGGGGTCGTACACCCCGCCGACGGCGATGAAGACGGCCTTGCGCCGGAACTCAGGGACCTGGTAGCCAGGCATCTGGAAGTTGCGCAGCACCTTGTGCAACGACTTCATCGCCTGGTTGGGCGCCGCGGAGAACCCGGCGTCGCTGACGTCCCGGTAGAAGATCATGTGCAGGTTCTCGTCGGCGGAGATCTTCTGCAGCAACTGGTCGGCGATGGTCTCGTTGCAGGCCTTACCGGTGTTGCGGTGCGAAATCCGGGTCGCCAGCTCCTGGAAGGTCACGTAGATGACGGAGTCGAACAGGCTCTCGGCGAACAGGTCGGCCCGGACCTGCTGGTTCTGGCCGGGGCTGAACCCACGGTTCACCACCTCGATGCGCAGTTTCTCCAGCTCGACGGGATCCACGGCGCGGGTCACCACCAGGTAGTCGCGCAGCGCGATCCCGTGTCGGTTTTCTTCGGCGGTCCACCGGTTGACCCATTGGCCCCAGGCGCCGTCCAGGCCAAAGTTCATCGCGATCTCGCGGTGGTACGACGGCAGGTTGTCTTCGGTCATCAGGTTCTGCACCATCGCCACCTGGGCGAGGTCGGAGAGCTTGCTCTCCTCGGGGTGCCAGTCCTGGCCGCCCAGCGCGTAGAAGTTCTTGCCGTCGGACCACGGGATGTAGTCATGCGGGTTCCAGTTTTTGTGCATGCTCTCGTGCCGGTTGAGGCATTTCTCGACCACCGGTTCGAGCTCGTGCAGCAGCTGTAGGTTTGTCAGCTCGGCTGACATGGGAGGCCCTCCAGTTATCTGTGTCGACGGGTAGCAGTCAATATATCTGTGTACCTCAGTAGCATCAAGCTGCCTGGCCGCGCGTCGCGTAACGGTTAGATCCCACATCGGTGGGGCGTTTCAGTGAGGCGTTCCGCTCAGGCCGTACGGGTTGCCGCTGGGGCGCATTCGATAAACCGGCAGTCGCGTTAGCCCAAGTCGCGGGCGGGCACATACGGGGCGGCCGTGATGTAGAGCATGTTGACGCAGTAGTCGATGAATTGTTTGCGCGTGGCGCCGAGCTGCCCGTTGAGGTAGGCGGTGAAGAGGCTCGACAGGCCGCCGACGAGGCTGGTCGCGATCATCTTCTCCAGTACCGGGTCGCCGATCCGCGTCAGCTTGCGCTGAAGCAGTTCGATGAAGTTGGGCATCCATTCCGCACCCGACCGGGTCAGGACCGGTTCGACCGCAGGCGCCAGCAACAGCACGCGCCCGCGGACCGGATCGTCGACCATCAGCTCGACGAACTTTTCGACGGCTTCCCGCGGGGTATTCGCCGAAGTCAGCGTGTTCATCGCGCGCGTACACACGTCGTCATAGACCGCGCGCACGAATTCGTCGCGGTCCGAGAAGCTCTCGTAGAAGTACCGCTCGGTCAGGGCGGCCTCGCGGCACACCGCACGCACGGTCAGCGCGGGCCGGTTGCCGCTACCGAGCAATTGCACACCCGCGGCGATCAGGTTGTCGCGACGGAGGGTGAGGCGATCCCCCAGGGGGACGCCGGTCCACCGGCCCCGTCGTTGACCGGACTGCACATCGCTCCTAAGCTAGAACTGACAACGCGTGTAGTCAGTTTTGCAGATACCTACAGGAAACCGATAGTGACCCAACATACGTCCGGATCCCGGGCGCCGACCAGCGGCGAATCGGGCCCGCCCGGCGTGGCCGCTGGCTGCCCGGTGTCCCCGCTGGGGTACGAGGCACCGCCCGTCCCGCTGGGGCCCGACTCGCTGACGTGGCGGTACTTCGGTGATTGGCGCGGCATGCTGCAGGGCCCGTTCGCGGGATCCATGCAGAACATGCACCCGCAGTTGGGCGCCGCGGTGGAGCAACACTCGACGTTCTTTCGCGAACCCTTGCCGCGGGTGATGCGGTCGTTGTATCCGATCGGCGGGGTGGTCTTCGACGGAGACCGTGCTCCGACGACGGGTGCTGAGGTTCGCGACTACCACACCGACATCAAGGGCGTCGATAGCCAAGGGCGCCGGTACCACGCACTGAACCCCGACGTCTTTTACTGGGCGCACTCCACGTTCTTCATGGGCACCATCCTGGTGGCCGAGCGGTTCGGCGCCGGCCTGACGGAGGCCGACAAGCGCCAACTCTTCGACGAACACATCCAGTGGTACCGCATGTACGGGATGAGCATGCGCCCGGTGCCCGAGACTTGGGAAGAGTTTCAGGCCTACTGGGATCACATGTGCCGCAACGTGTTAGAGGACAATTATGCGACGCGGGCCGTGCTCGATCTGACCATCTATGACAAGCTGCCGATCGCTCCCTGGCTCCCGAAGTGGCTGTGGGGCGGCCTGACCAAGCGGTCGCGGCCGTTCTTCATCTGGCTCACGGTCGGTTTGTACCACCCGGCCGTTCGTGAACGGTTGGGCTTCGAGTGGACCCGTCGCGACGAGTGGCTGCACCGGCGCTTTGGCAATCTGGTGCGGCTGGTCTTCGCGTTTGTGCCGCCCAGGTACCGCAAGCACCCGCGGGCGCGCGCCGGCCTCGACCGCGCGTCCGGGCGGATCCCGTCCGACGCGCCGCTGCCCCAGACGCCGGCACGCAATCTGCCGCCGCTGGACGAACGCGGCGACCCAAAGCATTACTGCCCAGTGTCGTCTTGGGCGCCGCTAGGGGTGGACGTGACCGTGCGCGTCCTCTAAGCCGGCCTGGTGTACGTGCTGATGGCTGTGCTCGGTGCCGTCGGCGTGACTGTGCTGGTGCTCATGCTGGACATGGTCATGCTCGTGCGCGGTGTGCGCATGTGCGTGACTCACGTCGCCGTGCTCATGCTCGTGCGCGTGGGGCTGATCGTGGTCGTGCTGCTCGGTCATCGGTGTCTCCTCGGATCAATCACTTGGTGCCGCTGTTCCGCCGGGTCGGCGGTTGCGCTGATTCGCTGACTGCCTTCAGGCCGCCGTCCCTGCGGTGATGGCCGGGCACGCCCGGTCCCGCGTGCTCGGCGTTGAAGACGGCGTCGGTGACGAGTTGCCGGACGTGCTCGTTCTCCAGGCTGTAGAAAATCGTGGTTCCCTCGCGGCGGGTACGGACAAGCCGCGCCATCCGCAGCTTCGCCAGGTGCTGGGAGACCGATGGCGCCGGCTTGCCCACATGCTCGGCGAGTTCGTTGACCGACATCTCGCGCTCGGTCAGTGCCCACAGCACTTGCACGCGGGTGGCGTCGGCCAACATCCGGAACACCTCGACCACCAGGCTGGTCTGATCGTCGGGCAACCGGCCTGCACTACTACCTGCATGCATACGCAAATAGTAATCAAGATTGGGCCCGCTGCCAACGGCGCGCGCTCAGGGTGAGGGGACCACCGTGGACCGGCGCTGACCGCCGTTGCGCTGGTTCCAGAACCGGTAGACGTCCACCGCGTCCTGGTGGGGCTGGTAGCGCATGGGCAGGCGCCGTTGGTCCCAGCTCTTGGCGAATTCGTCGTAGAAGGTGGACACCTCGAAGTACTTGCGGTCGTCGAGGTAGTAGTCCTCGTACGACTCGCGGGTGATCAGAAAGACGACTTCCTTCGGTGAGCAGTAGTACAGCGACCCCAGGCACATCGGGCACGGATGCGCCATGACGTAGATCGTGGTGTCGACCAGGTGCTCGGTGCCCAGCTTCACGCACGCCTCGCGGATGGCCAGGATCTCTGCATGGGCGGTCGGGTCGTTCGTCTGCGCCACCCTGTTGGCGCTCTCGGCGAGCACCTCGCCGTCCTGGACGATCACGGTGGCGAACGGGCGACCGCCCTCCGCGACGTTTCGGCGGGCCAGGTCGATCGTCCGCTGGGCGAAGTCGGTCACAGGTCGCAGGGTAGTCCCGCGCGGGGGGCCGGTCCTGTGATACTGACTAGATTGTCTATTTAATTCGCGTCGGATGAGGGAGCACCATGGCGCGCACCGATCGTGATCGTTGGGACCTGGCGACCAGCGTGGGCGCGACGGCGACCATGGTTGCGGCGCAGCGGGCTCTGTCCTCCGACGCGAAGTTGATCGACGACCCCTACGCGGCGCCGCTGGTGCGCGCCGTTGGGATCGACGTCTACGTCCGGCTGGTCAACGGCGAGATCCCGGCCGGCGGGACCTCCCAGTTCGACCCGCAGCGAATGGCGCGGGGAATGGCCTGCCGTACAAGGTTTTACGATGACTTCTTCCTGGAGGCCACGCGCAGCGGCACCGGTCAGGCGGTGATCCTCGCGTCGGGGCTCGACGCGCGTGCCTACCGGCTGCCGTGGCCGGCCGGCACCCTCGTCTACGAGGTAGACATGCCGGAGGTGATCGAGTTCAAGACCTTGACCCTCGAGGATCTGGGTGCCGAGCCGACCGCCCAGCGGCGCACCGTCGCCGTCGACCTGCGCGACGACTGGGCGACGGCGCTGCGCGAGGCGGGATTCGATCCGCGGGCTCCGTCAGCCTGGAGCGCCGAGGGGCTGCTGGTGTATCTGCCCGAGGCGGCCCAGGACGCGCTGTTCGACAACATCACCGCCCTCAGCGCGCCGGGCAGCCGGCTGGCCTTCGACTTCGTGCCCGACACCGCCGTTTTCACCGACCCGCGCTGGCGCGCCCACCACGACCGGATGAGCGAGCTGGGCTTCGAGGTCGACTTCAACGACCTCGTCTATCACGGTGAGCGCAGCCACATCGTCGACCACCTCAGCCAGCGGGGTTGGCGGACTTCGTCACGCACCGTCGCGGAATTGCACGCGGCCAACGGCTTCGCCTACGCCGACGACGAGGTCGCCCAGGCCTTCGCCGACGTGACCTACAGCAGCGCGGTGCTCGGGCGATGAGCGCCCGATCGGCTCAACGCCACCGCCACGCGCCGGTGCCCCCACCAGGGCTCGAACCTGGGACCTGCGGATTAAAAGTCCGTAGCTCTACCAACTGAGCTATAGGGGCCGCGGAGATTCAGGATACTTGGGCCCTAAACGGGGCTCGTTTGAGGATTGGGCCCGCGGTGACCTAAGCTGACGTGGCTCCTAACGAAACCTCGTTGTGAGTACCCCGGAGTGATTCGGTTCTGGCCCCCATCGTCTAGTGGCCTAGGACGCCGCCCTTTCACGGCGGTAGCACGGGTTCGAATCCCGTTGGGGGTACGCGACGCGGTGACGCGGAGCAGAGCAAGGCCCTGTGGCGCAGTTGGTTAGCGCGCCGCCCTGTCACGGCGGAGGTCGCGGGTTCGAGTCCCGTCAGGGTCGCCACTTCGGCGAGGCAATACATGCCTTCCGGCCAGGTAGCTCAGTCGGTACGAGCGTCCGCCTGAAAAGCGGAAGGTCGGCGGTTCGATCCCGCCCCTGGCCACTATGGGACTTGCTGGACGTCGGCTTCTGGCGGCTCGAACGCGCCGCCGGCTCCTCCGGAGCGGTCCAGCGCATTTGCCGCAACCATGATCGACGCGTGCCCTGTCGTCGCCTGCGACGGTTCATGACGGCCGGCCGATCGAGACAACGGCGCATACGTGTACCGGAGGTCGCAGGCGCATCGTGGGGCGCCCGCGTTCGACGAGAGAATCCGCGGGCCAACCGCACACCACCCTGCCCACAGGGCGACAGGTAGAGACAACGCTGTCACAGAACCTCGAGCCGGCGCGCCCGGGTAGGCGGCGGAAAGGCCTGATCGAGCGCATGCAGCTCATCAGGGGTCAGTTCGATGTCGCGGGCGGCGGCGTTTTGGCGAACATGGGCAGGCGTCCCGGCGCGTGGAATGGCGTTGACGCCGTCGTGTTGAAGCACCCAGGCTAGCGCGATTTGTGCGGGAGTCGCATTGTGTTGCAGCGCAATCGGCTGAAGCGCCGGGTGCTCCAGCAGCCGGCCCTGCTCGATCGGCGAGTAGGCCATGGGCGTGATCTGATGTTGAGCCAGCCACGGTAACAACGCGTACTCCGGGCCTCGGCGGGTCAGGTTGTAGAGGACCTGATTGGTCTGGACCTCATCACCTCCTGGGACGCCCACAAGTTCGACCATGTCGTCGATGTCGAAATTGCTTACGCCCCAGTGGCGGATCATCCCGTTTTGCTTCAATTCGGCGAAGCCTTCGACTGTCTCGACCAGCGGGATGGGGCCTCGCCAATGCAGGAGGTAAAGGTTGATGTAGTCGACGCCGAGCCGGGCCAGGCTTGCCTCGCACGCGCGAACGGTGCCTTCCCGGGTCGCATGGTGGGGGAGCACCTTATCGACGAGGAACACTTCGCTGCGTCGTCCGGCGATCGCCTCGCCCACCAAGGTCTCCGACGCGCCGTTGCCGTACATCTCCGCGGTGTCGATCACCGTCATCCCCAAGTCGAGGCCCAGCCGGATCGAGTCCACCTCCTCGGCCCGCCTCGCCGGATTTTCGGCAAAATGCCAAGTTCCCTGCCCGAGGGCGGCGATCTTCTCACCTGAGCGCAAGGGCACTGACGGGGTTCTGTTCATTGTTCGACCGCCTTTTCGCGAAGGTTCGGATCGGCCTTTTGGCTTGCGTTATGACGTACCCCGCTTCGACCCGAGCACACTGCGCGGCCACTGGGGTTTCTTCTGGTCCGGTTCGCTCTTCATTCGCTGTCATTACGCGTTGGCAACGGTTTCTAGCCGAATAATCCGGCTCGGCTGCACCACACCGAGCCACCGACTGCGAAAGGTGTAGCCTTGGCGAGCGCCGCCGCATCAGCATCGGTTTCGACCCGGGATAACTGCGCGGCTGGACCGAACAACTCCGCGCTGAAGACCGGATTGTTTCCACTCCGGCATTTCTATGGTCGACCGGCTACCTTCTCCGCAGCCCCCGCATGACTCAGAGAAGTGCGACTCGGCTTGTGCTTGAACTTCGGTCCTGGGTGACGCCTGACGGTGTTGTCGGCTGATGCGTGAGAGTCGTTCGGATGACGTTGGCGCTCCGTGGATCAGCGGATTGACCGCGGGGCGTGGAGGCGCCGAAGTCTAGAGCCGGCTGACCGGATGACTAATCGGTGACACCCAGCGGGTCTCCGCGATTGACTCGGATTTTTCGGGTTATTCCGGGTGATGGCGCTTCCGGTGCGTGGGGAGCGGCTGGTCGTCTAGTCGTGCGGTCAGCGATTCGATGATTGCTCGGCGCGTTGATGCACGAAGGGGGGACCGATGCCATGGGTGGTGACGACGAAAGCTCGACTCGCGACGCGGGTCCGCGCTCCGAGGGCAACCTCGAATTGTTCTTTGATCTCGTGTTCACCTTTGCCATGTCGCAGGTCACGCTACTTGTGGTGCGCGATCTTTCGCCGACGGGTTTCGGGCGGGCCGCGTTGGCGCTACTTGCGGTGTGGTGGGCCTGGGTGGGCTACACCTGGCTCATCAATACCTTCGACACGGCCAACGTGTGGCACGAAGCGGTGGTCATCGCTGCGATGGCCGCAATGCTCATTGCGGCAGCAGCGCTTCCCGCAGCGTTCGGGCCGGGTGCGCTGGTGTTCGCGATCGCCCTGCTGGTGGTGCGGTTGATCCATGTGGTGAAGTTCGTCGCCCTCTCGTCGCACGAGGACACCGCGTTGCGGCGCGGCACTCGGCGAATAGCGCCGGCATTCGTGGCCGCCCCCGCTTGCATCGTGGCCGCCGCCTTCGTTGACTCGCCGGGCCGCGAACTGCTGTGGGTAGCCGCGGCGGTGATCGACTACGGCGCACCGGGCGTGCTCGGACTCGGTGGATTCCGCGTCTCGCCGTCCTACTTCGTCTCGCGTCACGGCTCGATCATCATCATTGCGCTCGGCGAGGTCGTGGTGGGATTGGGCGGGGCCGCAAGGGATCTCGGCCGGTGGGAGGTCATCACCGCTCTGGTGTTGGGTGTGGTCGTGATGGCCACGTTCTGGTGGACCTACTTCGGTCTCACGTCCGGAGCGCGACAACGGCTGGAGCAGGCCACCGGTACGGAACGGGCCCACCTTGCCCGTGACGCCTACAGCTACCTACACCTACCCCTCGTTGCCGGCATCATGCTGTTCGCGGTCGGAGCGCATGCCACCATCGAGCGCGCCACCGCCCCACTGCCCCCGCTGTCCGCGATCGCACTGGGCGGCGGCATGGCGCTGTTCTACCTCGCTGACGTCGCCTATCGATGGCGTGACCACCGGCAGGCCCCGGCGGACCGCGCCGTGACCGGAGTGGTCGCGGCGGCGACCCTGCCTGCGTTGCTGCATATGCCCGCCCTCGCAGCGCTCGGCCTGCTCGCCGGTATCGGGGGTTGCCGATTGGTGTGGGAATTGTGGCGGCGTCCGCGGGTCGGTCCGGCCTTGGCAGGACAGGCGCGTTGAGGGACTCGCCGCTCACGAGCGAGCACACCCGTGTCGGTTGAGCAACCAGCCGACACGGGGGATAGGTAAACCGGCGCTGGAAGCGCCATGACCGACGGGAGAGCACGATGTCACAGGCACGACGCCTTTCAGGACGAAAAATAGCAGCGTTGGCAGCCGATGGCTTCGAGAAGGTGGAGCTGGTAGTTCCGTTGCGCGCGTTGCAATTAGCCGGTGCGAAAGTGGATGTCGTGTCGCTGCGCCGCGGCCGCATCCGCGGGGTGAATTTGCACATGCCGGCCAGCCGGGTCGGCGTGGATAAGGTTGTCACCGACGCCGACGCGGGTTCGTACGACGGGTTGCTGCTTCCGGGTGGCTTCATCAACCCCGATCTGCTGCGGCAGTCGGCTGCGGCGCGGGATTTTGTCCGGGCGTTCGATCACGACGGCAAGCCGATTGTCACGTTGTGTCACGGTCCCTGGGTGCTCGCCTCGGCAGGGTTGCTCACTGGGCGCACGTTGACCTCGTGGCCGGGCATCCGCGACGACTTGGTGAACGCCGGCGCCACTTGGCTTGACCGCGAGGTGGTGCGTGACCGCAACCTCGTGACGAGTCGGGGGCCACAGGACATGAGGGCATTCTTACCGGCGATGCTCGACATCTTCGCCGAGCCGGCGGCTCAATCGCAGACGGTCACGAACCACAACGGGTCCGATCCACAGCTCGACAAGCCGCTCGGCTGGGCGATGTCCGCACTGCGCTGGTCACCAAAGCCTTCGGCGGCGGCACTGACCAGCCTGACTGCCGCGGCTTTGGCCTCACCCCTACGCAGACGGGTTGCTATCAAGAACTAGACGACAAGCATCCGTCGCCACTGCGAAGCGCCCGGTAAAGGCTATCGAGCATGGCCGCCCACAGCGCTCGCGTAGGCGACCTCCTGGTCAATATCGTTGGGAGACAATTCTTCTCGATGCGACCGAATGGGATGTGCTCACGCACGGCGGCTGAGGTCAGCACGCCAGGCGTTCGACCGCGGCTAGGATCAGATCCGGTCGGGCCGGGACCGGTTTGCGCTGAACAAAGACGCTCGGTGTGCCGCCAATGCCGCCCTCGAGCGCGCGCTGAGTCACAAAGCCAGTCCAGGGAATGTATGTGCCCTCCTGGATCTCGTCGGCAAACGAGGGATCGGTGACGCCGATCGTTCGTCCGAGAGTGATGAGTTGGTCGTTTGTCAGGCCCGGGCCGCCCTCGGGCGGCTGATATTCGAACAGCGCGCGGGCGTACTCGTGGAATCGTCTCGCGTCCGACGCAGCTGCCGCCGCCGCGGGCGCGCGGGTCGAATATTGAGTCGTCGATGCGGTGTCCAAGAAGTTCATCGGGTGACGGACAAATCGAATTATCTGCCGGTCCAGCAGCATGTCGATTGTGTCGCCGGAATCCAGTTCGAATTGTTGACAGAAGGGACATTGGAAGTCGATGTAGGCGTCTACGTTGACCAAGCCGATGCCGACAGCGACGCCGGTCTTGTCGTCGGTGGCGCCACGCGGGACTGGCATTTCGAGGGTCTGGTCCTGATTCATGGCCGCGATGTTGCCAGCCGCCGACCGGCACAGCCTCGGCCCAGCGGCGCAAGCCGTCCGACGGCGATTCGGCATAACGGGACGGGGCAGTAGGGGCCGGACCCGGGGGTGCAGCAACAAAGGTCATGGTTGCGCGGCTGCAGCGCGGGTACTCGTGTGGACACGATGACGGCAATGTCCGAACGACGCATGGATGAACTCGACTCGTGCGTGCGCGTTTACGGGACGCGGGTCCACAATCTGCGGGGTGTCGACGTCGTAGCGCCCCGCGACGCGCTGGTCGCGTTCACCGGGATCTCCGGATCTGGCAAGTCGTCGTTGGCCTTCGGGACCATCTATGCCGAGGCCCAGCGTCGCTACTTCGAATCGGTCGCCCCATACGCCCGGCGCCTGCTGCTGCCGGCCGGCGCGCCGAAGGTCGACGACATCACCGGTCTACCGCCCGCCGTCGCATTGCAGCAGCGCCGGGGTTCGGCGACGTCGCGCTCGACGGTCGGCACCGTCACCACCCTGTCGAACCTGCTGAGGATGCTGTTCTCCCGCGCCGGGACCTACCCGCCGGGGACCACCGAACGACTCGATTCCGATGCGTTCTCCCCGAACACCGCCGTGGGGGCGTGCCCAGAATGCCACGGGCTGGGACGAATCCATCGGGTGACCGAAGAGACACTGGTTCCAGACCCGTCGCTGACCATCCGTGAAGGCGCCGTTGCCGCGTGGCCGGGTGCGTGGCAGGGCCAGAACCTGCGCGACATCCTGGTCACGCTGGGGTACGACATCGACAAGCCGTGGCGGAAATTGCCTAAGCGGCAACGTGATTGGATTTTATTCACCGACGAGCAGCCAACCGTCGAAATCAATCCGGCCCAACACCCGGTGCAAGCCGATTATTATTACAACGGCACGTTCTCCAGTGCCGAACGTCATGTCCGCCACACGCTGGCCAACTCCCATAGCGCGATGATGCGGCGCCGGGTGCTGCAATTCGTCGACACCGTCGAGTGCCCCGTATGTGACGGCTCCGGGCTGCGACCGGAAGCGCTGAAGGTGACATTCGCGGGGCGCAACATCGCCGACTACGTGGGTATGCCGTTGGCCGACCTCGCCGACGCGCTGCGCCCGACGGCTTCTCGGACCGATGCCGCCGCCGCATACGAGTCAACGGAATCCGGTGAGTTGACGGACGTGGCCACGATGATCGCCGCCGATCTTGTCGCGCGTCTGCAGGTACTCATCGATCTCGGCCTCGGCTACCTCACGCTTAATCGCCGCACTCCGACAGTGTCACCCGGCGAATTGCAGCGGTTGCGGCTGGCCACCCAACTGCGCGCCGGCTTGTTCGGCGTCCTGTACGTGCTCGACGAGCCGTCGGCCGGACTGCACCCCGCGGACGCCGAACCGCTCCTCGATGTGCTCGATCGCCTACGGCGCGCCGGCAATTCGCTCTTCGTGGTCGAACACGACATGGACGTGGTACGCCGCGCCGATTGGGTCGTCGACGTCGGACCCGGGGCGGGAGAGCTCGGCGGAAACGTGCTCTACAGCGGGCCGGTGCCGGGCCTCGCCGACATCGAGGAATCGGTCACTCGCACCTACCTTTTCGATGGGGCCGGTTCGCCGCCTCGTCAACGTCGCACGCAGCGCGGGCAGTTGCGGCTGCGCGGGATCTGCTTTCACAATCTGCGGGACCTCGATGTGGACCTGCCACTTGGTGTGTACACCGCGGTCACCGGGGTGTCCGGCTCAGGCAAGTCGACGCTCGTCGTCAAGGTCCTCGGCGACGTCGTGAACAGCCAGCTGGGCACCGGACGCGTTGCCGAGCCGGCCGCATCCGATGACGACGAAACCGACACTGAGGTCGTCGATCTCGATCGCGACGCCAGCGTCGGCGTGACGGCAAAAGGTGTCGAGGCGATCAATCGGCTGGTATCGGTCGACCAGCGCCCGATCGGACGCACGCCGCGCTCGACACTGGCGACCTACACCGGCTTGTTCGACGCCGTGCGCCACGAATTCGCCGCGACTGCCAAGGCCCGTCGCCGCGGTTGGACAGCCGGCAGGTTTTCGTTCAACGTGGCCGAAGGGCGCTGCCCCACCTGCCAGGGCGAGGGGTTCGTATCGGTCGAATTATTGTTTCTGCCAGGCACATACGCCACCTGCCCGGCGTGCCGAGGAGCGCGCTACTCCGACGAAACACTCGAGGTGCGCTACCGCGATCGCACGATCGCCGACGTGCTCGCGATGACCGTCGACGAGGCCTCGGACTTTCTTGCCGACGTGACGAAGGCGGCGCGGAGCCTGACCACGTTGCGGGAGGTCGGACTGGGATATCTGCGGCTCGGACAGCCCGCGACCGAGCTGTCCGGCGGCGAGGCGCAGCGGATCAAACTCGCCTCCGAACTCCAGAGACCCCGCCGGGGGCATACCCTGTACGTCCTCGACGAGCCGACCACGGGGCTTCATCCCGCCGATGTGGACCTACTCGATCGCCAGCTGCACCGCCTGGTCGACGCAGGCAACACCGTGGTGGTGGCCGAACATGACATGCGGATGGTCGCGGGTGCGGACTGGGTGATCGACCTCGGGCCCGGAGCCGGCAGCGACGGTGGCCGGGTGGTTGCGGCGGGCACGCCGAATGAGGTTGCAGGTGCGAAACACAGCCGAACGGCGCCGTATTTGGCGAAGCAGTTGATGCCGTCTCCTACTCGGTGAAAATCTCTGCCCTGAGCTAGTTATGGCTGCAGGCGCTCTCGTGTGCCTTGGTCAGCCAGTACACGGCCCGCTCGATCGTCGGCACGATGTCGGTGATCTCGATGGACGCCGACGCGAACTGGCCCAACGCCCCGTAGACGACGCCCGTCAGGATGCGGCTGAGGTCCTCCGCGAAGCGTTCGTCGCACCCGCGCATGACCGATCGTGCGGCGGGCACGACGACGTCGAAGCCGTGCTGGGTGAGTTCGTCGCCGCCCGGTCCGGCCTGCGCGCGGACGTAGGCCTGCAGCATGCGCGGGTGCTTCTCCCACGGTTCGAAGATGGCCCGGAAGATCCACATCAGCCCGTCGTAGAGTGACTCGCCTTCCACCGAGTGGGCGGCGACGGCGGCGTAGCGATGGGTGTCCATCCACCACCGCAGCGCGGCAACAATGAGTTCGTCTCGGGTCGGGTAGCGCTTGTAGATGGTGGTGAGCGACATGCGGGCTCGGCGCGCCACTTCCCGCAGCTGCACGGCCTCGTAGCCCTGCGTGTCGATCAGCTCCACGACGATGTCGACCAGGGGATCGGGTGTTTCGTCCCCGGCCGCCGGCGAGGTGTCGCGGCGCTGAGCTTTACCGACCACGATAACGATGTTACTGTGCCAACCTGAGTAACACGGTTACTTGGTAAAAGCGCGATGCGCCGGCGGGCGCGGCAAGCGAGGGCGCGGTGGGTGGTCTAGAGGGCAAGGTGGCGTTCATCACCGGGGTGGCCCGCGGGCAGGGTCGCAGCCATGCGGTCCGGTTGGCCCGCGAGGGCGCCGACATCATCGGGATCGATATCTGTGCCGATATCCCGGCGAACGGTTACGCGATGGCCGGGCGCGACGAGTTGGACGAAACGATCGGTTTGGTGGAGGCCGAGGGCGGCAAGATGCTCGGCACGGTGGCCGATGTGCGCGACTTCGGTCAGGTGAAGGCCGCTTTGGATGCCGGGGTGGGTCATTTCGGTCGTCTCGATATTGTCTGCGCGAACGCGGGGATCGCGCCAGTGGCCTTCCGCGAGCTGGGCATCGAGGAGGAGCTGGCGCAGTGGCGGGCCGCGATCGGGGTCAACCTGGACGGCGCCTATCACACGGCGTGGGCGGCCGTCCCGCATCTGCTTGCCGGGCAGCGCGGCGGCGCGATCGTGTTCACCAGCTCGACGGCGGGGCTGCGTGGCTTCGGTGGCCTACAGGGCGGCGGGTTGGGGTATGCCGCCTCTAAACACGGTGTGGTGGGGCTGATGCGTGCCCTGGCGAATTCGTTGGCGCCCTTCAGTATTCGGGTGAACACGGTCCACCCCACAGCGGTCCGCACGATGATGGCGGTCAACCCGGCGATGACGGAGTTCCTGGAGAGCTTCCCCGAAGGGGGTGCGCACCTTCAGAATCCGATGCCGGTGGAGATGCTGGAGCCCGAGGACATCAGCGCCGCGATTGCCTACCTCGTCTCGGATGAGGCCAAGTACGTCACCGGGGTGACTTTTCCCGTGGACGCCGGCTTCTGCAACAAACTGTGACCGCCATGACGCAGCCTCAGCCGACGGGCCGGGTGGCCGGTAAGCGGGTTTTGATCACTGGCGCGGCCCGGGGGATGGGACGCAGCCATGCGGTCCGGTTGGCCGAAGAGGGCGCGGATTGCCTGCTGGTCGACATCTGCGACACCCCCGACGGTTTGGAGTATGCGCTGGCGACCGAGGACGATCTGCGCCAGACGGCCAAACTCGTTGGTGAGCTGGGCCGCTCGGCCGTCTGCAAGGTGGTGGACGTGCGAGACGCGCGAGCGCTCAAGGCCGCCGTCGACCAGGGCGCGGCCGAGCTCGGCGGTTTGGACGCCGCGGTCGCCAACGCCGGCGTATTGACGGTGGGCACCTGGGACACCACCACGCCCGAGCAGTGGCGGCTCGTGGTGGACGTCAACCTGATCGGCGCCTGGAACACGTGCGCGGCGGCGCTGCCGCACGTGCTCGGCGCCGGCGGCGGCAGTCTGGTCACCATCAGCTCGTCCGCGGGCATCAAGGGCACCCCGCTGCACACCCCCTACACCGCTGCCAAGCACGGTATCGTCGGAATGAGTCTGGCGCTCGCCAACGAGCTTGCCGCACAGAACATTCGGGTGAACACCGTGCATCCCACCGGGGTGTCCACCGGCATGGCGCCGCCGTCGATGCACCAGCTGATCGTGGAGAAGCGACCCGACTTGGGGCCCATCTTCATGAATGCGCTGCCGGTCTTGATGACGGAGGCGATCGACGTGAGCAACGCGGTGCTGTTCCTGATTTCCGACGAGGCCCGGCACGTCACGGGTCTGCAGTTCACCGTCGATGCGGGGGTGACTATCAGATGAGGAGCCACGATTGGAAGCGCGAGCGCGGCCTGCGGGCGTTCGCTGAGGTGATGACCGTCGATGCCCCGACGGACAGCAGCCCGGTGATCGCCGATGGCCTTATCGATTTCGTGTTCGCCGAGGTGTGGACCCGCCCGGGCCTGAGTCGCCGCGACCGTCGGTTCGTCACGCTGGCGTGTGTCGCGGGCGCCGACGCCACGCCCGCGCTGGAGCAGCACGTCTATGCCGCGCTGAATAGCGGTGATGTCACGATCACCGAAATGCGCGAGTCGGTATTGCATTTCGCGGTATACGCCGGATGGCCAAAAGCGTCGCAGTTCAACATGGTCGTCGACGCGCAGTGGGAACTGGTCGCGCGCAAGCGCGGCGATGGGGGGCCGCCGCCATCGCCGTTGCTGCCGCTGGCCACCCCCAGTGATCCCGAAGCCCGCCTGGGCGGCGGCGAGGCCGCGTTCCGGGAAATCAACTGCCTGCCGTTCGCGCCGCCGCGCGACAACCCGTATTCGGGCGCGGGCATCCTCAACTTCGTGTTCGGCGAGATGTGGCTGCGGCCCGGTTTGGGGATGAAGGAGCGACGCCTGATCACACTCGCGTGCGTCGGATTTCAAGACGCCCAATATCCGATCATGTCCCACGTCTATGCCGCGTTGAAAAGCGGCGACGTCTCGTTCGAGGAAATGGACGAACTGGTCCTGCATTTCGCCGCCTACTACGGCTGGCCGAAAGCTTCCTACCTGAATCAGGTGATCGCCGAACAAAAGCAACGCGTGCTCGAGGAGGCGGGCGCACCCGACCGACCGGCAGGACGTGCATGAACTGCGCCGCCGCTTTCAAGCCCTCGGGTTCGGAATTCTTCAGGTCGGGCTGAAAAGGCTTCATCGTTCATGAACATCGGCGTCCATGCCGCAGTGACGGCCGGCGTCGCGACATCTTCTAGTAGGAGCTGACGCGACCGAGCGCGAGCAACGGGGACAATGACCGGATGCGTCTTTTGCGCTCGAACCTCGCGCTCGCGGTCGCCGCGGGTCTGGTCGGTGCCGGGACCGCCCAGGCCAGTCCCGACGTACCGCCGGTAAGCGATGCGGCCCGGGCGGCCGGATTCGTCGACGTCCGCAGCGTGGTCCCCGACGCCGTCATCGACCTGCGCTACGCCACGACCAACAACTTCACGCACACGCAGCTGTATCCGGCCGACGCCCGATGCCTGGTGCACCAGTCGATGGCGTCCGGACTGGCGACGGCCGCGACGGCGCTACGGCCCCAGGGACACCTGCTGGTGTTCTGGGACTGTTATCGGCCCCACGAGGTGCAGGTCCAGATGTTCAACATCGTCCCCAACCCGGCGTGGGTCGCGCGCCCCGGGCAGTACGCGCACAGCCACGAGTCGGGGCGCTCGGTGGACGTGACGTTCACGACCGCACAGCAGCCGTGCGCATCCGGGCTGCACGCGGAGGGTCTTTGCCTGGCGGACATGGGCACCGACTTCGACGACTTCTCCCCGCGCGCAACTGCTTTCGCCACCGATGGCGTCAGCGCCGACGCCCAGGCGAACCGGGCCACGCTGCGCAACGCCATGCAGTACGGGGGGCTGGCGCCGTACTCCGGGGAGTGGTGGCACTTCAACGGCCAAGGCGCCGCGGTCGACCGGCCGATCCTGAACGTGCCCGTGGACTGATCTCATATAGTGAGAAGAATATTCCATCATATGGATTAGCGGGTACGCTCGGGGGATGACCGACGAGCGCGGAGTCACATACACGCACGGCCACCACGAGTCGGTGCTCCGCAGCCACCGGCGGCGCACCGCCGGGGACTCGGCCGCCTATTTGTTGCCCCACCTGAAGCCCGGGCTGGCCGTGCTGGACATCGGCTGCGGACCCGGGACGATCACCGCCGACCTCGCAGACCTCGTCGCGCCCGGGCCCGTCACGGCCGTCGACCAGGTGGCCGACGTGCTTGGCGTGGCCCGCGCCGAGATCGAGCGACGCGGCCTGTCGAACGTTTCGTTCGCGACCGCCGACGCGCACCGGCTCGAGTTTGCCGACGGCACATTCGACGTCGTGCACGCCCATCAGGTGCTGCAACATGTCGCCGATCCGGTGACGGCCCTGCGCGAGATGAGGCGGGTGTGCGCGCCCGGTGGCCTGGTGGCCGCGCGCGACGCCGACTACGCGGGGTTCATCTGGTTCCCGCAATTGCCCGGGCTGGACTTGTGGCGCGATCTCTACGAGCGGGCCGCTCGTGCGAACGGCGGCGAGCCGGACGCGGGCCGGCGCCTGTTGTCCTGGGCCCGGCAGGCGGGATTCGACGACGTCACGCCATCGGGAAGTATGTGGTGCTACGCGACGCCGTCAACGCGTGAGTGGTGGGGCGGGATGTGGGCCGACCGGATCCTGCACTCGCAAATCGCGAGCGACCTGCGGGAGCTGGGGCTGGCCACGACCGCGCAGCTCGAGGAAATCTCCGCGGCGTGGCGGGAATGGGCCGCGGCGCCGGACGGCTGGATCGCCATCCCGCACGGCGAGATCCTGTGCCGGGCGTAGCTCGTCGACTGCGGGTGACCGCAACGGTTTGTAGCATCGGCCGATGCGCAGCCAGCAGGGCGCTTCGGAGTCCGAAGGCCGCAATCCCGCCGGGCCGGTCGCGTCCCCGCGACGCATCGCCGCCGCCTGCATGGTGGGTACAGCCGTCGAGTTCTACGACTTCTACATCTACGGCACCGCCGCGGCCCTCACGTTCCCTGCGGTGTTCTTCCCCGGCCTGAGCCAGACCGTGGCCACCATCGCCTCGATGGGAACCTTCGCGGCCGCATTCGTGTCCCGCCCACTGGGCGGGTTGGTGTTCGGACACTTCGGCGACCGCCTGGGCCGCAAGGCCACCCTGGTGGCGACGTTGCTGATAATGGGCCTGTCGACCGTGGCGGTCGGATTGACTCCCGGCACCGCCACGATCGGCGTGGCCGCGCCGCTGATCGTGCTGACCCTGCGCGTGCTGCAGGGGTTCGCCGTCGGCGGTGAGTGGGCCGGGTCGGCGTTGCTGGGCGCCGAATACGCGCCCGCCGCCAAGCGCGGCCGGTACGGCATGTTCACCCCGTTGGGCGTTGGCGTCGCGCTGTTCCTGACCAGCCTGACCTTCTTGGTCGTGGACCTCACGATCGGGGAGGCGAGTTCGGCGTTCGCGCGGTGGGGATGGCGTGTGCCGTTCCTGCTGAGCGCGGTGCTCATCGTCATCGCCCCCTACGTCCGCCTCAACATCGACGAAACCCCGGTGTTCCGAACACAATTGGCGACCGGCGAGCGCTCCCGGGCGCCTATTGCCGAGGTCATCCGCCTGCAGCCCGGGCGCCTGGTGCTCGCGTCGGGCAGCTTCGTTGCCGTCTACACCTTCGTCTTCATGGCGGGCACCTACCTCACCAGCTACGCCCATAACCACGCCGGCCTCTCGCGCAACCCGATTCTGGCCGCCGGAATGCTGGGCGGAGCCGCATGGACCCTGGGTGTGGTCGCGTCGGGCATGCTCTGCGACCGACTGGGCCGCCGCCCATTGATGATCGGCGCGTGGGTGGTCGGGTTGCCGTGGTCGTTCGCGGTCATTCCGCTGATCGACACCCGCAACAGCGCCGTGTTCGCGGGAGTGATCGCCGGGATCTACGCCGTCGCGGGGATCGCGTATGCGCCCATGTCATCGTTCATCCCGGAGCTGTTCCCGACGCGGTATCGCTACACCGGAGCCGGGCTGTCCCTGAACCTGGCGGGGATCTTTGGCGGTGCCCTGCCGCCGATCGTCGCGGGACCGCTGCTGACGCATTACGGCCGCGGGGCAATCGGGCTCATGATGGCCGTTCTCGCCTTGCTCAGCCTCCTAAGTACGTACCTGCTGCCCGAAACGATGGGCGCATCGCTGGAGGATTGCTGACGCCCGACCACGTTTTACGAGGTCAGGTATGCGGTATTGGCATTCTCTTTTTTTGCAAGTACGTTATTCATCGATGGATAACGCGGCCCAGACACCATCCGGCATTCCACTTGCGCCGGTATACGGCCCGGGGGACATGACGGCGCCTCCTCCGGCACCGGGGGAGTTTCCCTTCACCCGGGGTAACTTCGCGTCCGGCTACCGGGGCAAGCTGTGGACCTTCCGCCAATACTCGGGGTTCGGCACCGCCGAGGAATCCAATCGCCGGTACCGCTACCTGTTAGAGCAGGGCGGGACCGGGTTGTCGGTGGCCCTCGACCTGCCCACCCAGTGCGGGTACGACTCCGACGACCCGGAGTTCGGCGAGGAGGTCGGCCGGGTCGGCGTCGCGGTCGACACGCTGGCCGATTTCGAGATCCTGTTCGACGGCATCCCGCTGGACAAGCTCAGCACCAGCATGACGATCAACGGAACGGCGGCGATCCTCCTGGCGTTCTACGTCGCCGCCGCCGAGAAAAAAGGGATACCGCGGGCGAAGCTCACCGGGACCATCCAGAACGACATCCTCAAGGAATACGCCTCGCGCGGGACCTGGATCTGGCCACCGGAGCCGTCGCTGCGGCTGATCGCCGACACCATCGAGTTCTGCGCGGCCGAGGTGCCGAGGTTCAATGCCATCTCGGTGGCCGGGGCGCACTTCCGCGACGCCGGGGCCAACGCGGTTCAGGAGATGGCGTTCACCCTCGCCGACGGCGTGACCTACTGCGACACCGTGGTCGAGCGCGGCCGGATGACGATCGACCAGTTCGCGCCGCAGATCTCGTTCTTCTTCTACACCCACGGCGATTTCTTCGAGGAAATCGCCAAATACCGTGCGGGACGACGCCGTTGGGCCACCATCGTCAAGGAGCGCTACGGCGCGACGACGGATAAGGCGGCGATGTTCCGCTTCGGCTGCGTCTGCGGGGGCGCCTCGCTGTACGCGCCTCAGGCCCACAACAACATCGTCCGGGTCGCCTACGAGGCGATGGCCGCCGTGCTGGGCGGCGTCCAGTCGATGTTCACCGCGGCCTGGGACGAGCCGTTCGCGCTCCCCACCGAGGAGACCACGACACTGGCGCTGCGCACCCAGCAGATCCTCGCGCACGAAACCGGCGTGGCCAGCGTCGCCGACCCGCTGGGCGGCTCCTACTTCGTGGAGGCGCTGACCGACGCCACCGAGGCGCGCATCATCGAGATCATGTCCGACCTCGAGCGGCACGGCGGCATGGTCCACGCCATCGAGGACGGCTATCTGCAGGGCCTGATCGCCGACGAGGCATTCAAGGTCCACCAGGACATCGAATCCGGCGCCCGCCCGGTCGTCGGCGTGAACCGGTTCGTGACCGAGGAGCCGGAACACGACGTCGTCACCTATGAGCTCGACGCCGAAGGGCGCGATCTGCAGCTCAAACGGCTGTCCAAGGTGAAGGCCGAAAGGGATTCTGCCGCAGTCAAAGCCAGTCTGGCGGCGCTGTCTCGCGCCGCCGAAGGGGACGACAATCTGATGCACAAGTTGATCGACTGCGCCAACGCGTATTGCACGGTCGGGGAAATGGTCTCCGCGCTCAAGGCGGTGTGGGGCGAGTTCCAGCAACCGGTGGTGTTCTAGTGGCCCCCCGGATCCTGGTCGCCAAGCCGGGCCTGGACGGACACGACCGGGGCGCCAAGATCGTCGCCCGCACCCTGCGCGACGCCGGTTTCGAGGTGATCTACACCGGCATCCGGCAGCGCATCGAGGACATCGCCTCGATCGCCGTCCAGGAGGACGTGGCGGTCGTGGGCTTGAGCATCCTGTCCGGCGCTCACCTCGCACTCACCGCCCGCACCGTCGAGGCGTTGCGCGCGGCCGACGCCGCGGACATCGCCGTCGTGGTCGGCGGAACCATTCCGCACGCCGACGTGCCCAAGCTGCTAGCCACCGGCGCCGCCGCGGTTTTCCCCACCGGCACACCGCTCGACGTGCTCGTGCGCGAGATCCGCAAGCTGACCGGAATCCCCGAACCCGTTGTGGAGGAACCGTGCGCGTCGGAGTGATGATCGGCGCCGAGCGTGGCGACATGGCCCGCAAGGTGCACAAGCTGGTCTCTGATATCGAGTGGGCCGAATCCGCGGGCCTGGATACCGCGTGGATGCCACAGGTTCCCGACGACTTCGACTGCCTGACCATGGTGTCGCTGATGGCCGCGCACAGCTCACGCATCGAGCTCGGCACGGCGGTGGTGCCGCTGCAAGCCCAGCATCCGATCGCCCTTGCGCGCCAAGCCCTCTCGACACACGCCGTGGCCGACGGGCGGCTGGCGCTGGGGGTCGGGCCGTCGCACCATTGGATCATTCGCGACATGCTCGGCTTGCCGTACGAGAAACCGGCCGCCTACACCCGCGACTACCTGCAGGTGCTCAACGCCGCCATCGCCGGGCCGGGACCGGTTGACGTCGACAACGATTCATTCACGGTGCACAATCCGTTGGCGATCGGCGCCGACACCCCGATGCCGGTTCTGGTCGCCGCGCTGGGGCCGGTGATGCTGCAATTGGCCGGTGAACTCGCCGACGGCACCGTGTTGTGGATGGCCGACGAGCGGGCGATCGGCGACCACATCGCGCCGAAGATCACCAAGGCCGCCGCGGGTGCCGGGCGCCCCGCGCCCCGGATCGTCGCCGGCATCCCGGTATGCCTCTGTGAGCCGGGGCGAGTCGAGGAGGCCAGGGAGCGGGCCAACCGCATCCTGGGAGAGGCCGAGGTGTCGCCCAACTACCAGCGCCTGCTGGAACGCGGCGACGCGCGTGACGTCGGTGACCTGTGCGCCGCCGGTGACGAGCAGGCGATCCTGACCCGGATGCGCCGCTTCGCCGACGCCGGCGTGACCGACCTGTCGGTGCGGCTGCTGCCCATCGGCGACAACCGTGACGAGCTGGTCGCCTCCAAGCGCCGCACCCGCGAGATGATCGCGGCGCTCGCAACGGAATTGCGTTGACCGCGAAGAATAATGGTCCGCTGGCGGGCATACGTATCCTCGAGGTCGGCACCATGCTGGCGGGACCGTACGCAACCATGCTGCTGGCCGATCTGGGCGCCGAGGTCACCAAGATCGAGCCGCGCGGCGGCGAGATCTCCCGCAGTGTCGGGGCCAGCTACTTCGCCAGTCTCAACCGCAACAAGTCGAGCGTCTGTCTCGACCTGAACTCCGAGCCCGGACAGCAACGGCTCGGTGAACTGGTGGCCGCATCCCATGCGCTGCTGGTGAACTTGAAGCCGTCGGCGATCCGCCGCCTGGGATTGACCTATGAGAGTTTGCGACGGCACAACGAGCGGATCGTGTGCGTCGCGATCACCGGATTCGGCCTCTACGGGGGCGACGATCCGGCCTTCGACTACGTCGTACAGGCGGGCGTCGGCACCGCCGCCCTGACCGGCGACCCGGACGGGCCGCCGACGCTTCCCGGTTACTCGTCGGCCGACAACTCCACCGGGATGACCGCCGCGCTGGGGCTGTTGGCCAAGATCATCTCCGGAACCGGAGGGCAAGTCGACGTATCGCTGCGCGACGTGATGCTGTCACAGCTGAACTATCACGCGTCCGCCTACCTCAACGACGGTGTCGAGCCGCAGCGGCGCCCGTACGGCGCTCACTCGTATTACGTTCCAGCGCAGCTCTTTCCGACCGCCGAGGGATACCTGGCGCTCTTTATCACGCACGACGGCTTCTGGAAGTCGTTCGCCACCGAGGCGGGCATCGGCGGGTTCGAGACGATGGCCGAACGGGTGTCCCGCCGCGACGAGGTGCTGGCCGTGGTCACGGCGATGCTGGCGACCGACACGGCCGCCGGGTGGGAACGCCGGCTGCGTCCGCTCGGGGTGCCGGCGGCCGCCGTCCGATCGCTACCCGAAGCGCTCGAAGCGACACCCGAGATCATCGTCGCCGCCGGCGATTTCCGGCTCGTCGGTAGCCCGATCCACGTCTCGGGCTACGACCCTGACTACCACCCGCCGCCCGAGCTACCCGAGGTCTAGCGGCCCCCTCAGGTGCGCCTCGGCGAGCTTGCGGAAGGCCGCCACCAACCGACTGCGGTCACCGGCGCGCGTCGCCAACACCACGTGACAGGGCTCGACGCCTTGCAACGGGACGGTGGTGATGTCGGGACGCAGGGCGTTGCCATGGAACCCGGCAGTGATGGCCACCGCCTGCCCGGAGGCGATGACTTCGAACTTGTCCTCGAGCGCGTCGATGAACGGTCCATCGGGCGCGCGGCGACCGTCGGGCCGGGGATCGATGCGCCAGAAGGCACTCCACGCCGGATCGGAGTCACGGATCCGGGGCATCGGTTCGTCGGCGATGTCGTCCAGCGTGACGAGATCGCGGCCCGCGAGGCGATGGTCGACCGACATCGCCAGCACCCGAGGCTCGTCGTAGAGGATGGTCACGTGCAGGCCGTCGGTCGGGAACGGTAGCCGGGTCACCACCGCGTCCACCCGATGTCCGAGCAAGGCGTCCAGAGCCTGGCCCCAATGCAGGTGCGTGACTTGCACGTCGGCGTCCGGGTGTTCGCGGCGCATCTCGCGCACCGCGGGGGTGACGATCATCCCGGTCGTGTATCCGATCGCGATCCGGCTGGGCTGGGCGGCGGCCCGGGCCTGGGCCGCGGCTTGCGTGGCCGAACGCAGCAGGGCCTTGGCCCGCGGCAGGAAGACCTCCCCCGCCTCGGTCAGCCGGGTGCCTTGCGGCGTGCGATCCAGCAGGCGAGCGCCCAGTTGTTGCTCGAGCCGGCGGATCTGCCGGCTCAACGAGGGCTGCGCTACCCGCAGCGCGGTCGCCGCGCGGCCGAAGTGCCGGTGCTCGGCCACCACGACGAAGTACCCCACCAGCCGCAGATCGAGGTCGATCACGGGCAATGCCGAATCGGTCATGCGGGAAGTGTAACCGCGGACGCGAACAGCTCGGCTCACCAAATGCGGGATGACATGCGGTGATATCGATTCAGTATCACGCCATGTGAAACGGGTCTTGGACAGCCGGTCCGGCGCGGTCGTTGACTGGAAGTCGCGAATACCGCTGAGCGAAAGGGAATTCCATGCATGTCTTTGTCACGGGCGCGAGCGGACACATCGGCTCGGCCGTCGTCGACGAGCTGGCGCGGGCGGGGCATCAGGTCACCGGCCTGGCCCGCTCCGACGAGTCGGCCGCCGCGCTGGCGGCGAAGGGCGTGAGTGTGCACCGAGGCGACCTTGACGACCTCGACGGGTTGCAGTCCGCCGCCGCCGCGTCCGATGGTGTCATCCACCTGGCCTTCAAACACGATTTCGACAACTTCGTGGCCGCGGCCGAGTCGGATTTGCGGGCCGTCGAGGCCATCGGGGAGGCGCTCGTCGGCTCCGGTCGGCCCTTCGTCAGCACGTCGGGGACCCTCCTGCTCTCGCTGTTGGGCCAGGGCGGACTGGCAACCGAGCACGACGTGCTGCCCGGCGGGCCGAGGGTCGACTCGGAGAACGCCGTCATCGCGTTGGCCGAGTGCGGGGTGCGATCGTCGGTCATCCGGTTGTCCCCGTTGGTGCACAGCAACCTGGATCACCACGGTTTCATGTCGCATCTGATCGGCACCGCCCGCTCGACAGGCGTCTCCGCCTACCTCGGCGACGGCGCGAACCGCTGGCCCGCGGTGCACACGCTGGATGCGGCGCGCCTGTACCGGCTGGCGCTCGAAAAGGCCGCGCCGGGAACACGTTTGCACGGCGTCGCCGACGAGGGCGTGCCGTTCCGGGACATCGCCGCCGTCATCGGCCGCCACCTGGACGTCCCAGTACGCGGCATTCCTCTTCAGGAGGCCGGCCATTTCGGCTTCTTGGCGCTGTTCGCGGCGTTGGACAATCCGACGTCGAACGCGCTGACCAAGAAGGAACTCGACTGGAACCCCGAACGGGCAGGCCTGCTCGAGGACCTCGACGCCGGCCATTACTTCGGCGAGTGAACGGCACCGTGGCCGGCACCGCGGTTGAAGCGGCCCGGGAGGCGCTGGGGCGGGTGGGCGTATGCCTGCCCGTCTCCTTCACAGCTCCACCGCCGATCCACCTGCAACGTGAGGCGGTCGTGCGGCTGGAAAGGCCGGATACCGCGCCGTATGGACCAACGAGGTCATCGGCAAAGACGCCCTGGTCCAGCTCGCCATGCTGCTCGGCGACAGCGAGCAAGTGGTGCTCGGTACCTGCGTCGCCAACATCTGGGCCCGCCCGGCGCAAACCATGCATGCCGCGGCGGCCCAACTGGCGCAGGCATATCCGGGCAGGATCGTCCTTGGCCTCGGTGTCGGTTACCCGGAGCAGGCGGCCAGTGTCGGTCGGGAATTCGGCAGCCCGCTGGCGACGATGCGCGACTACCTGGACCTGATGGACGGCCCGACCTGGCCGCCGGCGTCCGACGCGGCGTACCCCCGAATAGTCGCCGCCAATGGGCCGAAAATGCTTGCGCTGGCGCGCGATCTGGCCGACGGCGCGTTTCCGGCCGGGCTGCCACCGGAGTTCACCGCCCAGGCACGACTACTTCTGGGGCCGGACAAGCTCCTGGTCGTCGGACTCTCGGTGGTCCGCGACATCCAGGTGGCGCGCGAGTCGGTGTCCACTCGGCTCGCCGTTGGGTCGTACGCGGACCGGCTGGCGGAGCTGGGGTACTCGGCCGGCGAGATCGCCGAGGTGAGCGACCGGCTCGTCAGCGCGGTTGTGGCGCATGGTGATTCGGAGAAGATCGCGGCCAAGGTGGCCGAACACCTGGCCGCGGGGGCGGACCATGTCACGCTGCTGCCGCCGATCGGCGGTGAGTTCGCCGCGAGCGTCGGGCAATTAGAAGAGTTGGGCCCCGCGCTGGCCGAACTCTAGCCACGAGGGGTCACCAGTGGCCGCCGCCGCGCGAGTGTGGAGCTAGCCGCACGTTCGGGGCCGAGTGTGAAGTCAGCCGCACATTCGGGTGCCCCTGCTACTGCAGCTTGGCGAGTTGCCTCTCCTGATAGAGCCGCGCCCATTCGGCGC
The DNA here is from genome assembly GCF_041890355.1 of Mycobacterium hainanense. NCBI lineage: Bacteria > Bacillati > Actinomycetota > Actinomycetes > Mycobacteriales > Mycobacteriaceae > Mycobacterium > Mycobacterium hainanense. The sequence continues at coordinate 866,574 of NZ_CP169059.1, forward strand.
GTGACCGGATCGACACGTCAACGTCATTGGCCTTGGCGCGCAAGGCTTTCACGGTAGCCCGCTCGCGCGGTGTTCGGGCGAACGGATCCCAGCTGAAGAACCGGCACGCGTTGCCCCAGGTGATCTTGTTGATGTCGGAGTCGTCTGCGCCGGCGGCGTCAAGCTCGGCCAGCACCCGCTCGGGGGCGTCCGGCCAGAAGCAGTCCGAGTGCGGGTAGTCGCATTCCCAGGCGATGATGTCGATGCCGATTTCGTGGCGCAACTTCAGCGAGGTCTTGTCGGTGACGTAACACGCGAGCGAATGCTCGCGGAAGACGTCGCTGGGCAGCTTGTCGCCGAAGTCGCGGCGCAACCACTTCTGGTTGGTGTAATGCCGGTCGCTGCGATCGAGATAGAAGGGGATCCACCCGATTCCGCCTTCGGAGAACGCGAACTTCAAATCGGGGTAATCGCGCATGGCGGGACCCCACAGCAGGTCCTGAGCGCACATCGCCGAAACCTGGGTGGCCAGGATGATCAGGTTGTCAATGGGCGCGTTGGGGGCCATGCTGATCGCCCCGAACCCGGTGCCGATGTGCAGGCACATCACCACGTTCTGCTCGGACAGTGTGCGGAAGACCGGTCCCCAGTAGTCGTCGTCGTGGTAGCTCGGAAGCCCTTCCAGATGCGGCAATTCCGGCATCGTGACCGCCCGGCAGCCCTTGGCCGCGACCCGGCGGATCTCGGCGCACATGCCCTCGGGGGTCCAGGTGGGCAGGATGGCGATCGGGATGAACCGGTCGGGGTAGGAGCCTGCCCACTCGTCGATGTGCCAGTCGTTGTAGGCCGACACCATTACCAGCGTGACGTCCTCGCGCGTCATGTTGAGGTGCCGCGCGGAGAAACCGGTGAAGGTGGGGAAGCACATCGAGGCCAGGATGCCGTTGCGGTTCATGTCCCGCACGCGTTCGTGGACGTCGTAGACGCCCGGGCGCATTTCGGCGAAACCGGCGGGGTCGCGGCCCCATTCCTCGGCCGGCCACGACACCACCGCGTTGAGCCCGCTGACGCCCTGCGGGCGGCCCTGGTACATCCACTGGTCGACGCCGTTGTCGTCGACCACAACGATCGGGGCCTCGGCCTTGTATTTGGCCGGCACGTGGCGCAGGAACATGTCCGGCGGCTCGACCACATGGTCGTCGATACTCACCAGGATCAGGTCGTCGACGTTCATCAGGCTCAGCGGCTCCGCTCGCTGGTCGTCTCGAGCAATCGAGGGATGGGCGCGGGATCCAACAGCAACGCATCGGACATGTTCAGCTGCCCGGCGTTGGCCATCATGTTGTCGAAGACAGCCTGCAGATCGTCGCCTTCGAGTTCGTAGATGGCGACATAGGGACCCTGGCCGTCGATCGGGCGCAGCCGGCGTGCCGCGACGATTCCGTCGAGCCTCAGCAGTTGGGGTATGTGCACCTCGTCGTACCAGGTGTTGTATTCCTGTTCGCGCTCAGGCGCACTGGGCCGGCTTTCCACGTACATGATTCCCTTGGCCATCGTCGCCACCTCTCATCGGGCCGCTACTCGTAGCGCACCGTGACCGAATCCGTGTCCGGCACACCCTGGCACGTCAAAATGTAGCCCTCGGCGACCTCGTCATCGTCGAGAGCGTCGTTGACCCGCATGGTCGCGTGGCCCTCTTCCAACTTGGCCATGCATGTGCCGCAGTTACCCGCCTCGCAACTGAACGGCGGATCCAGGCCGGCTCGCCGCGCGCTCTGCAACAGCGTCTCGCCGGGGACCAGCGGCACCGAGACCTTCTTGCGGTCCATGTGGATGGTCACCGTGCCCGCGCCGGAGCCGTTTGACGGATTTGTCACCCGTGGGGTCTCCTCGATGCTTCGGGTGACTGTCACCTCGACCGCCCCCTCCCGTACTTGCATTCTTCACTATAGAGAATACTATTCTCACAGAGCGATAGGATCTTCTCAAGCTTGTGGGGATGTCAGGCCCGGCCTGTCAGGGAAGGACGGGACGTGACCGAGCCGGCTGCGGTCGTGTTCGAGGAACGGCGGTTCAGCCTGCCGCAGCTCGATGCGCTGGCCGCGGGCTGGGCCGCAATTCTGGCCAAGAACGGTGTCGCCGCTGGTCAGCGCGTCGCGGTCATGGCGTCCAACCGCCCGGAGTTCGTCGCCGTCGTGCTTGCGATCTGGCGGCTGGCGGCGACGGCGGTGCTGATCAGCCCGGCGTGGAAGCGTGACGAGGTCGACCACGCGCTCGCATTGACCGAACCCGCCCACGCCGTCGGCGACCACCCGGTATTGGCCGGCGCGATGCCGATGCTGCACCTCGACGAGCCGATCGCCCACGGGGAGTCAACGGCGCCGGCGCCGGCGCCATGGTCCGACGCCGTGCTGGTGTTCAGTTCCGGCACCACCGGGCTGCCGAAGGCCGTCCGGCACACCCATGCGGCGCTGGAGGAGGCCGTGCGGCATTGGCGCGGGGCGCTGCAGCTCACGGGGCGCGACCGGATACAGATCGCCACGCCGCCGTCGCACATCCTCGGGCTGCTCAACATCCTCACGGCGCTGCGGGCCGGCGCCTGCGTGCGGCTGCATCCCCGCTTCGACATCGACCGGATGCTGCATCACATCGAAAATGACCGCATCACAGTGGAAATGGCGGTCGCGCCGATCGCGCTGGCCATCGCCTCGCACCCGACGCTCGAGTCCTACGACCTGTCCTCGCTGCGCTACATCATGTGGGGGGCGACGCCGGTCAGCGCCGACGTCGCCGAGGCGGTGACCCGGCGCACCGGCGTCGGTTGGGTTCCTGCGTACGGAACCACGGAATTGCCCGTCATCGCCTGCAATCCGATCGAGGGCGCCCGGCTGGACGCCGTCGGTCGCCCGGTGCCCGGCGTGGACGTGCGGGTGGTCTCGCCGGAGACGGGGAAGCCGGTCCGCCGCGGCGAGGTGGGTGAGATTCAGGCCCGCTCTTCGTCGCTGATGGCCGGTTACCTGCCGGCCGAAGCAACCAGCGAAGTGATCCACGACGGCTGGTACCGGACCGGTGACGTCGGCTGGCTCGACGGCGGCGGCTGGTTGCGGATCACCGACCGCCTCAAAGAAATGATCAAGGTGCGCGGGTTTCAGGTGGCGCCCGCCGAGGTCGAGACTGTCCTGCACGGCCACCCGGCCGTCAAGGACTGCGCGGTGTTCGGTGTCCCCGACGGGATCAACGGAGAAGCGGTGGTCGCCGCGGTCGCGACATGCGCACCGGTGGACGCCGACGAACTCACCGCCCGGGTCGACCAGCGGCTGGCTTCCTACAAACGCCTGAGCCGAGTCGTGTTCGTGCCCGACATTCCTCGCCTGCCCTCGGGCAAGGTACTGCGCCGAGTGCTGAAGGAGCGCTATGGATGTACGTCTGACAGCTGAACAACAGCAACTGCGCGACGCCGCCGCCAAACTGGCCGACGACCTGGGGCCGTCGGCGGTGCAGGACCTCGACGACCAAAGCCGGATTACGCGGCTGGACAAGCAACTTGCGGCGACGGGCTGGCGGTTGCTGCGCTCCGACGGGGCGTCCGGCGTCGAAGTGGCCATCGTCGCCGAAGAATTCGGACGACGGCTGATCGACTCGCCGTTTCTCGGCCCGGTGCTCGCCGACGATCTGACTCGCCACGTCGGCGCGGACGGCGCGGGCGCGACCATCGCGGTCGACGATCGCGCGATCGACGCGCGCGGCGCCCGGCGGGCCCTGAGCCTCTCCGGCGGCCAGGTACGCGCGGCCGACGTCGGGGACCTGACCGACGGCGCGGACCTGACCCGGGCCGACGCGACGATCGCGGGAACGCCGGTGGCGCTCGGAGAGGTGTCTCCCGACACTGCCGCGCAATGGCGGGCGCTCGCGCTGGTCACCACGACGGCGGACCTGGTGGGGATCGCCCGGGGTGCGCACGCCGTCGCGTGCGACTACGCCAAGATCCGCGAACAGTACGGCAAGCCGATCGGGTCCTACCAAGCGATCGCCCACCTGCTAGCGGAAAGCCTTGCGCTGATTGAGGGTTCGATCAGCGTGTCCCGGCATGCCGCGTGGGCGGTCGACGAGCTGCCGCCCGCCGACGCCATCCGCGCGGCCCAGGTCGCGAAGGTCTACTGCGCGCGAGCCGCCCGAACCGTCTGTGAGACCGCCATTCAAGTGCACGGCGGTATCGGCAACACCTGGGACTGCATGGTGCACGTCTATCTGCGACGCGCCTTGGTGTCGACGGAGTTGTGGCCCGTCGCGTTGAAGGAGATCGATCTTGGACTTTCGTGACTCACCAGAAGAAGCCGCCTTCCGGGAGCGCCTCCGGTACTGGCTTTCCGCGCACGCCGGAGAGTTCTCCGGATCGGGCGACGAATACTGGGCCCGTCAGGCCGAATGGCACCAGGCCCTATACCGAGAGGGATTCTTCGGGCTGTCGTTCCCTCGCGAGTACGGCGGGCGGGAGCTGCCGCCCGTCTATGACGTCATCGTCGACGAGGAACTCGCCCGGGCGGGCGCCCCACCCCGTCCCAGCGTGGGCTACCTGATCTACGGGATCGGTAGGCACGCCAATGACGCAGTGCGGCAACGCTTCCTGCCCGGCATCATCAACGGCACGGAGCGGTGGTGTCAGGGCTTCAGCGAGCCGGGCGCCGGCTCGGACCTGGCCTCGTTGACCACCACCGCTCGCCTCGAGGGTGACACCTACGTGGTGAACGGGCACAAGATCTGGACCAGCTATTCCGACGTCGCGGACTGGTGCCTGTTGCTGGCGCGCACCGACGCGCACGCCAAACGCCACCGCGGCCTCTCGGCGTTCGTGCTGGAGATGAAACAGCCCGGCGTGCAACAGCGTCCGCTGCGCATGATCAACGGTGTGACCAACGAGTTCGGCCAGGTGTTCTTCGACGACGCGAAGATTCCGGCCGAGCGGATGGTCGGCGCGCCGGGGGACGGCTGGGCGGTGGCCATGACCGTCGTCGGCCATGAGCGTGAACCCTCCACGCTCGGCTACGCCGCCCGTTACGGCAAACTCGTGCGAAGCCTGTACGCGCGCACCGATGGACCGGTATGCGAGGAGCTCGCGTGGGCGGCGGTCCAGTCGGAGATGCTGACGCATCACGTCCGTCGGCGGCTGTCCGAACAGCTCGACGGCGTCTCGCACGGGCCGGAGGGGTCGCTCGACAAGCTGCTGATGACCTGGGTCGAACAATCCGTCGGACACGCCGCACTGGCGGTGACCGGGACCCGCGACCAGGACCTGCTCAGCGCCTACCTGTACAGCCGCGCGCAGAGTGTGATGGGCGGGACTTCACAGATACAAAAGAACATCATCGCTTCACGCATCTTGGGATTGCCGGAGTGATCGCGAACGCGGGCGTAGCCCGGGTGAAGCGGGTCACGACTGTAGAAGGAGTGATCGCGAACGCGGGCGTAGCCCGGGTGAAGCGGGTCACGACTGTAGAAGGAGTGATCGCGAACGCGGGCGTAGCCCGGGTGAAGCGGGTCACGACTGTAGAAGGAGTGATCGCGAACGCGGGCGTAGCCCGGGTGAAGCGGGTCACGACTGTAGAAGGAGTGATCGCGAACGCGGGCGGAGACCGGGTGAAGCGGGTCACGACCATAGAAGGAGTCTGACGTGTACGACATGCCTGCCGAAATCGACGTCCAAGCCGACGGCCCGCTGCGGATCATCACCTTGAACCGGCCGGAGTCGCTCAACTCGGTCAACGACGATCTGCACGTCGGGCTCGCGCGCCTGTGGCAGCGACTGACCGATGACCCGACGGCCCGCGCGGCGGTCATCACCGGGGCCGGCAGGGCGTTCTCGGCGGGCGGGGATTTCGACTACCTCAAGGAGCTTTCGACCGATGCCGAGCTACGCGCCAAGACCATCCGGGACGGGCGCGAGATCGTCTTGGGCATGGCGCGGTGCCGAATTCCTGTGGTGGCGGCGGTAAATGGCCCGGCCGTCGGGCTGGGGTGCAGCCTGGTGGCGCTGAGCGACATCGTCTACATCGCCGAAGAGGCCTACCTCGCGGATCCGCATGTCCAGGTGGGGCTGGTGGCCGCCGACGGCGGTCCGCTGACCTGGCCGCTGCACATCAGCCTGCTGCTGGCCAAAGAGTTCGCGTTGACGGGCACCCGCATCAGTGCCCAGCGTGCCGTCGAGCTCGGGCTGGCCAACCACGTGTCGGCCGACCCCGTCGCGGACGCGACCGCTTGCGCCAAAAAGATTTTGGAGCTGCCTCAGCAGGCGGTCGAAAGCACCAAACGGGTGCTCAACATTCATCTCGAGCGCGCGGTCCTGGCCAGCTTGGACTATGCCCTGTCGGCCGAGCATCAATCGTTCACCACCGACGACTTCCGGTCGATCGTCACCAAACTGGCGAAGAACTGATCCGTCCGCCGCTCACGCCGAGTCGTGTTGCCGCAGGAAGTCTCGCATCACCCGATCGAACTTGGCCGGCTCCTCGATGAAGGGCATGTGAGCGCTCGACTCGAACAGCTCGTAGCGCGAGCCGGCGATACGCTGATGCATGTCCCACATGTGTTCTGGCACGCATTCGTCGAAGCGGCCGGCAAGAACGAGCGTGGGCACCGTGATCCCCGGCAATCGGTCGAACACGTCCCAGTCGCGGATCGTCCCGACGATGTGGAAGTCACTCGGTCCGAACATCGTCTCGAAGATGTCGGTTCCCATGTTGGCGAAAGCATCCAAAAGCTCTGGGGGCCAGGGACGTACGCGGCAGAGGTAGGTTTCGTTCCAGGTGCGGATGGCGTCCTGATATTCGGCCGTGTGCGTCGTGCCGGCGGCTTCGTGGCGATCGATGGCCGACTGTGTCGCCGGGTCGAGCTCGGCCTTCAACCGGGCGACCATTTGGGAGAACTGCGGGATGGAGGCGATGCTGTTCGAGATGGTCAGGCTGGCGGCCCCCGAGGAAACGTCGAGCGCGTACTGCTGTGCCATCATCGCGCCCCACGAGTTGCCGAAGACGTGGAAACGGTTGAGCCCGAGCCCCTTTACGACGGCGTCCATCTCGGCCACCGACCGCGGCATGGTCCACAATTCCCGATTCGACGGGCGCTCGGAGTTGCCGCACCCGAGCTGATCCCAATAGACGACTTCGCGCTCGTCGGCCAACCGGTCCAGCGAACGCAGATAGGTATGGGGTAATCCGGGCCCGCCGTGCACGACGAGCAGGGGAAGACCAGGTCCGCCACCGACCCGGTTGAACCACACGTTGCCGCCCGGAACCGCGACCATTCCGTCCATTGCCGACGATGCCTCCTGATTGGCGAGCAGACGCAGAATCGCAGCCTACGATGCCGGTTTATGCGATTCAGCGTCCGCTCGCGAGTTCGGCGCTCCTTGCAACGCTGACTCTCCCAATGAGAGAATATTGTTCTCATAATCTTGCGGGGGCTCTCGGGCACTCGCGACGCGCTCGCCGAACTGGAGAAACCCGTGCCTGAAGCCGTCATCGTGTCCGCCCTGCGCACACCCATCGGAACTGCCCGAAAGGGCACCCTGCGCGACACCAGCGCCTTCGACCTCGCCCACCACGTGGTGTCCGAAGCGGCGAAGGACCTGGACCCCGCGAGAGTAGACGACGTGATCCTGGGGGAGGGCCTCTACGGCGGCGGCGTGGTCGCCCGCCACGCGGCCATCACGGCGGGCCTGGCCCAGGTTCCCGGCCTTGCCAACAACCGCCACTGCGCGGCCGGGCAGGCGGCGGTGCAAAGCGCGGCGGCCAGCGTGCGGGCGGGAATGGACCGGCTCGTCATCGCCGGCGGCGTGAACTCGGCCTCCACCTCCCCGCGGTCGCGAATGCAGGTGGACGGCGAATGGGTCGACTGGTTTCCGCCGACCCACCCGGACAGTCCCGAGGCGCCGAACATGGACATGTCGATCACCGTCGGCTGGAACGCCGCCGTCAAGGCCGGCGTCAGTCGCGAGGAGATGGACGCGTGGGCACTGCGGTCGCACCGCAACGCCATCGCCGCGATCGACGAGGGTCGCTTCAAAGAGGAGATCGTCCCGATCGAAACGCCACACGGGGTGTTCGAGGTCGACGAGCACCCCCGCCGCGACACCACCATGGAGAAGCTGGCTGCGCTCAAGCCGCTGCACCCCGAGATCGATGGGTTCTCCATTACTGCCGGGAACGCGTGCGGCGCCAACGACGGTGCGGCCGTGCTCACGATCGCGAGCGACGAACTCGGCCTGCCGGCGCTGGCCACCGTGCGGTCCTGGGCGTCCGTCGGGGTCGACCCGGCGATCACCGGGTTGGCGCCGGTCGAGGCGATCCCGAAAGCCCTTGCCCGCGGCGGACTTTCGGTTGAGAACGTGGACCTGTTCGAGATCAACGAGGCGTTCGCCGCGATGTGCGTGGCCACCGTCAGGCTGCTCGACCTCGACCCGGACAAGGTCAACGTCAGCGGCAGCGGGTGTTCGCTCGGTCACCCGGTGGCCGCGACGGGCGCCCGGATGCTGGTCACGCTCGTCCACGAATTGCGCCGTCGCGGAGGCGGGATCGGCGTCGCCGCCATGTGCGCCGGCGGCGGCATGGGGTCTGCCACCGTCATCGAGGTCCCCGCCCCCTAAATGGAGATCGCCGACCTGATTGCCGGCGCGCGCAACGGATCACCGCGCGCGGCCGGTCGGCTCCTTTCTCTGGTCGAGGGCGACCGCCGCGACGAGGTGCTGGCCCGCCTACAACCGTCATCGGTGAACGTCGTAGGCATCACCGGGCCGCCGGGCGCGGGCAAGTCCACGACGATCGCCGCCCTGGTCGGCGCCTACCGGGGCCGGGGATCCCGGGTGGCGGTGCTGGCCGTGGATCCGTCGTCGCCGTTCAGCGGTGGTGCGCTGCTGGGCGATCGCATACGAATGGCCGCACATATCAACGACTCCGACGTGTTGATCAGGTCGGTGGCAACCCGTGGTCACCTCGGAGGATTGGCCGCTGCGATCCCCGCGGCCATCCGGCTGCTGGGAGCGATCGGTTACCACGTCGTCCTGCTGGAGACCGTGGGGGTCGGGCAGTCGGAAATCGAAGTCGCCGCCGTCGCCGACCCCACCGTCGTCATCCTCAACCCCGGTGCCGGCGACGCGATTCAGGCGGCCAAGGCGGGGGTGCTCGAAGTCGCCGACATCGTGGTCGTCAACAAGGCCGACCGCGACGGCGCCGAACAGACCGTGCGGGACCTGCGGGCCGAAACGGACGCACCCATCGTCAGCCTCGTCGCGGCGCGCGGCGAGGGCATCGCGGAGTTGATGGCCGCCATCGAGGATCACCACCGCGCCGACAGCCGCGCCCGCCGGCTGGCCCGCGCCCGCGCCCAGATTCTGTCGCTGGCGCAGACCCGGCTGCGGAGCCGTCCGGACCTCGACCGGCTCGCCGAGAGTGTCGTCGACGGCGACCAGGATCCCTACTCGGCGGCTGCGCAATTGCTGTCACCGACCCCGCGCGAGCAGGACTAAGCCGCCGCGCTGTCCCCCGATCGGGGGAACGGAGATTCATCCCCTTTCCGGACCGATCGGCGGAGTTCCGGCCGGGTCTGCCGCCCTACGTTGATCTTGCGTACAACGGCAGTCACCTCAGCCACCGCCCGGGCCCCCGTCCGTCGCAGAGCTCCGGCCGACGCCACCTCGACCCCACGACGAGTTAGGAGATCCGGCACATGGCTCCCACACCCGAACTGTCGGCCGCACGCGTTGACGAGCAGCTGGAGCTGTACCGCCAAATGTGGGCCCTGAGGCTCCTTGACATGGCACTGGAAGAGCTGCGCAACGACGGCCTGCTCAACGAGCCCGTGGAGGCCGCCTTCGGGCAGGAGGCGGTGGCCGTGGGCACAGTCGCGGCGCTTCGGCCCGGCGACATCTTGAACACCGCGATTCGCCACTTCCAACACGCGCAGGAGGTCGGCCTCGGCCGCCCGTTGGGCCCGGTGATCGCCGAGCTGACCGCCCCGGGGCGGTCTGCGGCCGGGGCGAAGGAAAGCCTCTTCGCCGCCGAGTGGAAGCAGATCTTCGGCACGTCGAATCCGGTCAGGCAATCCCTCTTGTTCGCGATCGGCGACGCCTATGGGCAGCAGGTGGCCGGCGAAGGCGGGGTCACCCTGTGCGTCATCGGGGACGACGCCGCGAAGTCCGCCGAGTTCCAATCGGCCGCGCGGATCGCGGTGTCGTGGTGGCTTCCGCTCGTGTTCGTCATCGAAAGCGTCGGCGACCCTTCCGGTGTGCGCCGCGGCCCGCGCGAGCGCTATGGATTGCCGTTCTCGTCGGTCGACGGCAGGGACGTTGCGGCGGCGCGTGATTCGATCAGCCAAGCGGTGCGACGCGCCGGCGACGGCGCCGGCGCCGAAATCGTCGAGGCGGTGACCTACCGGACCAACCACCCCGCGGGAGTCGACCCATTGGTTCACGCCCGCCGAGAGCTGACCAATAACGGGGTCACCGCGGGCCAGCTGCACGACGTGGAGCGGCGGGCTCGCCAACTGGTGGGCGAGGCCGCGGCGGTCGCGACCGCACTCCTGCGGTCGGATGGTTCGACGGTCAGCGAATCGGACCGCCGGCCGGCCGCTAGCTGAGTAGGCCTTGCCGCATCGCCTCGGCAACGGCGGCGGCGCGATCGCTGACGCCGAGCTTCTCGTATAGCCGCTGAACGTGCGTCTTGACCGTCGACGGTGCCACAAACAGCTCGGTGGCCATCACGGGAATGCTCTGGCCGCGCGCAATTCGGTTGAGCACCTCGCGCTCTCGCGCGCTGAGCACGGGTCCCGTCGGTTGCGCGCGGTGACGGATCTCCGCGGTCAGGCCCCCGACAAGCGACGGCGCCACCACATCGCGGCCCTGCGCGCAGTCCAGCACGGCCTTGACGATCTCGCTGCGCGTCGAGTCCTTCAGCACGAACCCGGCGGCGCCCTGCTGCAGTGCCTGATACACGATGGCCGGCTCGTCGTGCGCCGAAATCAGCAGCACACGGGTCGGCAATTCCTGACTCCGCACCGCCGCGGCCACCTGCCCGCCATCCATGCCAGGCATGCGGAAATCGAGGAGGGCGACATCGGGCCGATGCTTTTTGATCAGTTCCAGTGCCGCCGAGCCGTTGTCGGCCTCGCCGACCACATTCACCGAACCGCTCGACGACAGGGCGCGCACTACGCCCTCACGAAACAGGGGGTGATCGTCGCCGACAACCACCCGCACCTTGTCGGGCGTTGCTGGGCCGGCCATGGCGATGAGTCTAGCCCGCAAAGCGTCCGCGGCAATCGGCGGAAACTCTGATCCGCAGCTGGGCGCTTTGCCCCGAGAGAGCCGCCGTTGATGAGTATTGTGTTCGCGTGGCGGTCGCCAGTGACGCGGAACTGGTTCGGGTGCGCAAGCTTCATCAGCTGCGCTCGTATCGCATTGCGTCGGTCCTGCGGATCGGCGTGGTGGGCTTGATGATCGCTGCGATGCTCAGCGGCACCCGCAGGTCGGAGTGGATGCAGCAAACTGTGCTGATCGCCGCGTACGGCGTGGTGGCGCTCTGCGCTCTGACGCTGGCTTTCTCGCCGAGCCGGCGATGGTTCACGCGGGGACGGCTATCCCGCGTCGGCCGACTGGAGCCGTTTGCATTCACGGTCATCGATGTGGTCGTGTTGACCGTCTTCCAGGTGTTGTCGACCAACGGCCTCCACCCGCTGCTCATCATGACGGCGCTGCCGGTCCTGATCGGGCTCGACATCTCGTCCCGGCGGGCGGCCGTGGTGCTTCTCTTCTCGATGGTGGGCTTCGCGATCGCGGTGCTCGAGGATCCGGAGATGGTCGGATCGATCGGCGTCACCGAGGCCACATTCCGGTTCCTGCTCTACGGATTCCTCTGTGTGACAGCGTTTGTCGCGGTCCGGGTGGAAGAGCGGCACACACGCTCGGTGGCCGGTCTCAGCACTCTGCGCGAGGAGCTGCTCGCGCAGACGATGACCGCTTCCGACGTCGAGCAGCGGCGGATCTCCGAATCCATCCACGACGGACCGCTGCAGGACATCTTGGCGGTGCGCCAAGAGTTGGTCGAATTGGAGGCGGCACTGCCGGGCGACGATCGGGTAGCGCGCGCGCTGGCCGGCCTGCAAATCGCATCGGCGCGATTGCGGCAGGCCACGTTCGAGCTGCACCCCGCCGTCCTCGAGCAGGTCGGGTTGGCGGCGGCGGTTGAGCAGCTTGCGACATTGACCACCCAGCGATCGAACATCGACATCTCTACCGACGTCGATTACCCGGTTCGCAGCGAGATCGACGCGATAGTGTTCGGTGTGGTGCGCGAGCTGCTGTCCAACATCGTGCAGCATTCGCGGGCCCGCAGCGCTTCGGTCATGCTCGGCATCACCGACGGAACGTGTGTGTTGCACGTGATCGACGATGGGTTGGGATTCGATGACCAAACCGTGGCGCGCCGGCTCGGTGAGGGGCACATCGGATTGGCGTCACACCGCGCGCGCGTGGAAGCCGCCGGGGGAACGTTCGTCTTCCTTGACACTGCGGCGGGAACCCACATCTGTGTCGAGTTGCCGGTCCCCGACTAGACCGCGGTCCGCTGGCCGTCTCCGGTATTGATTTGCTCCGGGGTGATGTGTTGCATGAAGGGTATGACACATTCTGCCGATGAGTTGATCACGGAATTCTGCAAACGTTGGGCATCGCCGGACGCTGACGAGATTGCCGCCTATTTCACCGAAGACGCGGTCTACCACAACATCCCGATGGATCCGGTGCATGGCCGCGAGGCGATACGCGAATTCGTCGCGGGATTCGTCGCCGCGTTCGACGGAATCGATTTCAACGTTCACCGTCAGGTCGCCGACGGCAGCCTGGTGATGAACGAACGCACGGATGTCATGCGCCGCAAGGACGGTGGATCAGTACCTGTGCCGGTGATGGGCGTCTTCGAGGTGCGAGACGACCGGATAACCGCGTGGCGCGACTACTTCGACATGGCGGCCGTCACGAAGGCGTTCGGTTAGCGCTACTCGAGGTCGACGGACTTCCCGGTGGCGGCCGCGTGGCCCGCGCGGTAACCGAAAACCATTGCCGGGCCCAATGTTCCGCCAGCGCCGCCGTATGCGCGCCCGGTGACCCCACCCATCGCATTACCGGCGGCGAAGAGGCCCGGTATCGGCTCTCCGCCGACATGCAGGACCCGCCCGTCGCGGTCGGTGCGGGGACCGCCCTTGGTGCCCATCGCGCCGATGCACACCGGCACCGCATAGAACGGGGCGGTGTCGATCGGCCCGAGGGTCTTGCCCGCGGGTGTGGTCGCGCTGTCGTCGCCCCAGTAACCGTCGTAAGCGCTGGAGCCGCGCCGGAATTCGGGGTCGGTCCCGGCGGCCACGTGGCGGTTCCACTCCTCGATGGTGCGGATCAAGCCATCCGCGTCGATGCCGGTCTTCGCGGCCAGTTCGGCGAGGTCGGCGGACTCGCAAAACCAGTCGGGGACGGGTTGTCCCGGCTCGACGCCGAGGAATCCGTAGCGCTGCAGGTGAATCGAGTCGAACACCATCCATCCTCGATCGTTGACGTACCCGCCGCGGGGATCGAGGTAGTGGAAGGCGCCGGCCATGGAGTTGTAGTCGCATGCCTCGTTGACGAAGCGCCGCCCCGCCGAGTTGACGATGATGCTCCGCGGCCGCGTCCGCTCCAGGCGCACGCTGCGGCTGCGTTGCTTGCCGTCGATCGTGTCGCCCGGGATCTGGACGATCGGTACCCACCACGCCTCGCCCATGTTGGCCAGGTCCGCGCCGTGCGCCATTGCCATGCGCAGGCCGTCCCCGGTGTTGTTGGGCGGAGACACCGCGCCGTGCATCGGGCCGCGCAGGAACGCCCGCACCAACCCCGGATCCCATTCGAAACCACCGACACCCAGGACGACTCCGCGGCGCGCGCGCACCCGGATGGTTCGCTCGGGCAACGCGATACGCACCCCGACGATCTCCGAGTCCTCGGCGATGAGCTCTTCGGCTCTTGCGTCAGTCCGTGGTGTGACCCCGGCGTCCAGCACTCCCTTGAGCAGACCGGCAATCAGTGCCGTGCCGGCGACGCACAGGTCGCTGTCTTCGTCGATCGTCACGTGCAGTCGCGCCCTCGTCTCGGCGTCGATACCGACGTTGGACCAATCGGCGGGGAACGCGGTGATCCGATTGCCCCACTCACCGAGCTGGTTCAAATCGAACGGTCCCGCACTCAGCGACCGGCCCCCGCCGGGCTGTCCCCCCGGCAGCTCGGGCCGGTAGTCCGGGAACCCGGTGGCGATCTCGAAACGCAGGCCGCTGTGTGCCTCGACGAAGTCGAGCATCGCGGGACCGGTGTGCACGAAAGTCTCGACGAGTTCGTCGTCCATCGAGCCCAGGGACTGCGCGCGCAGGTAGCGCAGCGCGTCGTCGGGCGTCAATTCGCCGTCGGGAGAACGGTTATGGGCCGGGATCCATACCACGCCGCCGGACACCGCGGTGGTTCCGCCGACGGTTGGCGCCTTATCGAAAACCTCCACCGATGCGCCGGCCGCGGCGGCGGTGAGGGCGGCGGTGAGCCCGGCGCCTCCGCTGCCGAGCACGACGACGTCGGCTTGCATGTCCCACGGCATGGATTGCTATCCCTTCAGCTCAGCAGGTCGGACAACTGTTTCGCGGCCTTGATGACCGCATCCTTTCCGCGCATCACGACGTCTTCCCGGTGCGAGATGAGGTTGATGCAGGTTGATGGGGACTGCGGCGGGCGATGCACCGGCACGGCCAGGCCGTAGGTGTTCGGCTCGATCTCCCCGTAGGTGGTCACCCAGCCGCGCTCGCGGGCGCGAGTCACCAGGTCCCGCTCGCGCGGACGCGGCGGCATGCTCGCGAGCAGGGCGATCCCGGCGGCGCCGCGGTCCAGCGGATATCGACTGCCTTCGTGGAAGGACAGTTGATAGGCCACATGGCTCGGCACGATCACCGCGATGGCCACCTGCTGGTCGCCCTCGGCGATGAGCAACGAGACCGTGGTGCCGAGCTCATCGGCCAGCGCTCGCAGCGTCGGGAGGCTGACTTGGCGCACGTTGCGGTCGAATGCGGCGCCGAGAGTGGCGAGGCCGGCCGCGGGGCGGTAGCGGCCGTCCTCACCCTTGGCTACCAGCCGGAACTCCGCAAGCGTTGTCAGCAATCGATAGGCGATGGTGCGGTGCACCCCGATCTGGTCGGCGAGCTGTTGCACCGTGAGACCGGCGCGGGAATCCGCCACCGTTTGCAGCGCGGTCAGTCCCCTGGCCAGCGTCTGCGAACCCGTTCCCGTGCCCGTCACGGCCTTGACAGACCCCGACGTGAGAGCGAAGCTCTATATATAACGCACATCAGTGTGCGATATTAGCACACGTGGTACGTCGAAAACGAGAACGAGATTTCCCAACCCATCGGCCAGAGAGGGACCGTGGCGGAGTTCGAGAGCATCTGGAGCGATCTGCAGGGCGTCGCGTTCGAGCAGGGCTACCTCGAGGCCGGCGGAGTGCGCACGCGCTACCTGCGCGCCGGCGACCCCGGCAAGCCGGTGCTGGTGCTGCTCCACGGATCGGGCGGCCACGCCGAGGCATACGTCCGCAACCTCGGGGCGCACGCCGAACATTTCTGGACCTGGTCCATCGACATGCTCGGCCACGGCTATACCGGCAAACCGGGCCACCCGCTGGAGGTCCGCCACTACGTCGAGCATCTGATGGCCGTCCTGCGCACCATCGGTGTCGATCGCGCCTGCATCAGCGGCGAATCACTGGGCGGCTGGGTGGCCGCCCGTGCCGCCATCGACCATCCGGACGTGGTGGACCGGCTCGTCCTGAACACCGCCGGCGGGTCGCAGGCCGACCCGGTCGTGATGAAGCGGATCATCACGCTGTCCATGGCCGCCGCCGAAGACCCGACCTGGGAAACGGTGCAGGCGCGGATCAAGTGGCTGATGGCGGACAAGTCCAAGGACTACGACGACCTGGTCGCCAGCCGGCAACGCGTCTATCGCCAACCGGGATTCGTCGACGCCATGCGCGACATCATGGCGCTGCAAGACCCCGAGATCCGGGCGCGCAACATCATCGGCCCCGAGGAGTACGGTGCGATCAGCGCGCCCACGCTGGTGTTGTGGACCAGTGATGACCCGACCGCCGACGTGACCGAGGGCCGCCGGATCGCGTCGATGATCCCCAACGCGCGCTTCGAGGTGATGCCCGGCTGTGGTCACTGGCCGCAATACGAGGACGCCAAGACCTTCAATCGTCTGCATCTCGACTTCCTGCTGGGGCGGTGATGGTCGACGCGGGGCGCGAGCCGGCAGGAATCGAGACCGACGTTGTCGTGGTCGGGGCGGGACCGGTCGGCCTGACGCTGGCGAACATCCTTGGCCTGCAAGGTATCCGCACGGTGCTGGTCGAGGAACGGGACACGCTGATCGACTATCCGCGCGGTGTGGGGCTCGACGACGAGGCGTTGCGGACGTTCCAGTCGATTGGGCTGGCCGATCGCGTCGTGCCGCACACGGTGCCCAACCAGATCCTGCGTTTCGTCGACGCCAAGCGGCGCGTGCTCGCCGAAATAGCCCCGCCCGACGCGCGTTTCGGGTGGCCGAAGCGCAACGGCTTCGTGCAACCCCTTGTCGACGCCGAATTGCTGGCCGGCCTGGACCGGTTCGAGCACGTCGAGGTGTGGTGGGGACGACCGATGACGGCTTGCCGGGAAGACACCGACGGCGTGACCGTCGAGCTCGGCCGCGGTCACGACCACGAAACACCCAGCGTGCGAGCGCGTTACGTGGTCGGCTGCGACGGGGGCAAAAGCATGACTCGCCGCATGATGGGCGTGTCGTTCGACGGGACTACGTCGTCCACGCGGTGGCTGGTGGTCGACATCGCCAACGACCCGCTCGGCCACCCCAACAGCGAGGTCGGCGCCGACCCCGAACGGCCGTATGCGTCGATCTCGATCGCGCACGGAATCCGACGGTTCGAGTTCATGATCCACGCCGACGAGACCGACGAGCAGGCGGAGGATCCGGCGTTCCTGGCGCGGATGCTGGCCCGGATGGTGCCGCATCCGGACCGCGTCGACGTGATCCGGCGGCGGGTCTACACGCATCACTCCCGGATCGCCGGGGCTTTTCGCAGGGGCCGGCTGTTGCTGGCCGGAGACGCCGCGCACCTGATGCCCGTGTGGCAGGGCCAGGGCTACAACAGCGGCATCCGGGACGCGGCCAACCTGGGTTGGAAGCTGGCTGCGGTGGTCAGCGGCCGCGCGGACGACGCGCTGCTCGACACCTACGACGTCGAGCGCCGCAAGCACGCGCGGGCGATGATCGACCTCTCCACCATGGTGGGTCGAGTGATCTCGCCGACCGACCGGCGGGTGGCCGGTGCGCGAGACTTGCTGGTGCGGTCGGCGTCGATCGTGCCGTCGCTCAAGCGGTATGTGCTGGAGATGCGGTTCAAGCCGATGCCGCGCTACGAACAAGGGGCCGTCGTGCACGCCGCTCCCGGCCGGGCCGATTCGCCGGTGGGCACGCTGTTCATCCAGCCGCGGGTCGACACCCGCGAGAGACAGAATGTGCTGCTGGACGACGTCCTCGGTGACTGGTTCGCCGTGGCGTGCTGGAATAACAACCCGCGCAAGATTCTCGGCGACGTCGCCTTCGCCAGCTGGAAAGCGCTGGGCGCCAGGTTCGTTGCGTTGCGCCCCGTGACCCAGCTGCACTGGACCGGGCACGACGATCCCGACGTTGTGGTCGTCGGCGACCCCAGTGGCGCCGTCAAGTCCTGGTTCGACACCCACCAGGAGTCGGTGTTGTTCCTGCGCCCCGATCGGTGCATCGCCGGCGCCTGCATAGCCCAGCGCGCCCCCGACCTGAGCGCCGCACTCCTGGACGCGCTCACCCTCACGCCGCGAGGGGGTGATCCGCAAAGTGGCACTGGCTCTGTGCTGTATGTCGCACAGCCCGCTCCTGAATCTTCCGGGGCCGTCGCAGGACCTGCTTGACGACATCGAGGGCGCGATCGCCGAAGCGCGGCGATTCGTCAACGACTACGACCCCGAACTGGTCGTCATCTTCTCCCCGGACCACTACAACGGGTTCTTCTACAAGATGATGCCGCCCTTCTGCGTCGGCACCGGCGCCAACGGGGTCGGGGACTACGGCACCCATGCCGGCCCACTCGACGTCCCGGAGAAGCTGGCGACCGAGTGCGCGAAAGCCGTGCTCGACGCGGGCGTCGACGTCGCGGTCTCGGCCTGCATGGATGTCGACCACGGCACCGTCCAGCCGCTGGAGAAGCTGCTCGGCGCGGCGACCGCGCGGCCGGTGATACCCATCTTCATCAACGCCATCGGCGTGCCGCTGGGGCCGTTACATCGTTGCCGGGCGCTCGGTACCGCCGTCGGCACCTACCTGTCCACGCTCGACAAGCGGGTCCTGGTGCTGGGGTCGGGTGGGCTTTCGCACAGCCCCCCGGTACCCACGCTGGCGACCGCGCCGGGGCCGGTGCTAGAGCGCATCGTGCACGGCCGGCCGATGACGCCCGAACAGCGGCAGGCCCGGCAGGCGGCCGTGGTCGACGCGGCCAAGAGTTTCGCCACCGGTCAGAGCGATCTGCAACCCCTGAACCCGGTGTGGGATCAACGATTCCTCGAGATCGTCGACGGCGGCTGGCTCACCGAACTCGACCAGTGGTCCAACTCGTTCGTCACACACGAAGGCGGCAGCTCCGCCCAGGAGATCAGAACCTGGGTCGCCGCATTCGGGGCGCTGGCGGCCGAGGGCCCCTACGAAACCGTCGGGCGCTACTACAAGCCCGCCCCGGAGCTGATCGCGGGATTCGCCATTCGAACGGCAGTCCCGAAATGACCGTCGCTGCAGAAGGTTTCGACCACATCGTCGACGTGGTCGTCGTCGGGTCGGGTGGCGGTGGCATGACGGCCGCACTGACCGCGCAGGCCGCCGGCCTGGACGCGCTGGTGGTGGAGAAATCCTCCTTCTTCGGCGGCTCCACCGCCCTGTCCGGGGGCGGCATCTGGGTGCCGGGCGCGCCCGCGCAACGTAGGGAGGGCTACGCCCCGGAACCCGAAGGCGTCGTCCAATATCTGCGGCAGATCACCGGCGGACTGGTCAGCGAGGCGCGCATACGGCAGTACGTCGAGTCCGCACCGAAAATGCTGGGGTTCCTCGAGCGGCTCTCCGGATGGTGCGAGTTCGTCTGGAAGCCGGGCTACGCCGACTACTATCCGGAACTTCCCGGCGGGTCGGGACTCGGCAGCACCATCAACGTCCCGCCGATCGACCTTCGGAAGCTGGGACCCGACGAACAGCTGCTGCTGAAACCGCTGGCGCTGGCGCCCAGAGGAATCTGGCTGGGCCCCAAGGAACTTCGGACCTTCTACTGCATCCGGCAGTCGTGGGCCGGCAAGGGAGTGCTGCTCAAACTGATCGCGCGGATGGTGCGGGCGCGGGTGTTCGGGGAGCGAATGGCGGCGATCGGGCAGTCCCTGGCCGCTCGCCTCAGATTGGCCATGCGCGAGCGCGGCATCCCGCTGTGGCTGGACTCACCGATGATCGAACTGCTCGCCGACGCCGACGGGTCAGTGACCGGGGTGGTGGTGGCAAGGCACGGCGAAACGCGGCGCATCGGCGCGCGCCTCGGGGTCATCCTCGCCTCCGGCGGCTTTGATCACGACCTGGCCTGGCGCAAGGAACTGCTACCCGAAGTGGACCAGGACTGGAGCTTCGGCAACCCCGCCGCGATGGGCGACGGCATCCGCGCGGCCCAGAATCTCGGCGCCGCAGTCGAATTGCTCGACGAGGCGTGGTGGTTTCCCGCCATCCAATGGCCCGACGGCCGGATGCAATTCATGCTCAACGAACGCATGATGCCGGCGCAGTTCATCGTCAACGGCGATGGCAAGCGCTTCATCAACGAGGCGGCGCCCTACATGGACTTCGGCCACGCCATGATCGACGGACAGCGGAGCGGGGTCACCCACATCCCTTGCTGGCTGATCACCGACCACAGGTCGTGGAACCGCTACGTCATCGGAGGCCACCTGCCGATACCTAAGATCCCGGGCGCACCCGTGCCCACCGGCCGCAAGGTCCCCGCGGCGTGGCTGGAATCGGGCGTGGTCAAGGCCGCGATGACCTGGGACGAGATGGCGGCCCGCATCGGCGTGCCGGCGGACCAGCTTGCCCAAACCGCCCGCCGTTTCAACGAACTCGCCCGCAACGGTCACGACGACGACTTCAACCGCGGCGACAGCGTTTACGACAACTACTACGGCGATCCCACACTGCCCAACCCGAACCTGTATCCGTTGGGCGATCCGCCCTACTACGCGTTCCGGATCGTTCTCGGCGACCTCGGGACGTCGGGGGGCCTGAGCACCGACGAATACGCGCGGGTGCTACGGGACGACGCCGCAGTGGTGCCGGGACTGTACGCGGTGGGTAACACCTCTGCGCCGGTGATGGGCCGCAGCTACGCCGGCGCAGGCGCGACCATCGGACCGGCAATGACGTTCGGCTTCGTCGCCGCGAATCACATTGCCGCCCATGCAGCCAACCGAACCCTTAATTCTCATAGGAGGTAGCAGATGAAGATCTCGCTGTTTTACGAGTTTGCCCTACCGCGGCCCTGGGGGCCCGACGACGAACACGTCATGATGCAGGAGTGTCTCGACGAGGTGGAGGCCGCCGACAAGGCGGGCTTCTCCACGGTCTGGCTGACCGAGCATCACTTCCTGGAGGAGTATTGCCACTCAACGGCGCCGGAGATCTTCCTGGCCGCGGCGAGCCAGCGGACGAAGAACATCA
Organism: Mycobacterium hainanense; assembly: GCF_041890355.1. NCBI lineage: Bacteria > Bacillati > Actinomycetota > Actinomycetes > Mycobacteriales > Mycobacteriaceae > Mycobacterium > Mycobacterium hainanense. The sequence continues at coordinate 887,431 of NZ_CP169059.1, forward strand.
GGCTCGGATTCGGCATCATGCACCTGCCGCCCGTGGTCAACCACCCCGCCCGGGTCGCCGAACGGATCGCCACTCTCGACCTGCTCTCCAACGGCCGGGTCGAATTCGGCACCGGGGAATCCTCCTCCGTGGGCGAACTCGGCGGATTCAACATCGATCCCGCCGACAAGCGGGCGCAGTGGGAGGAGGCCCTCGAGGTCTCGATCCGCTGCATGATCGAGGAGCCGTTCTCCGGCTTCAACGGTGAGCACGTCCAGATGCCGGCCCGCAACGTCGTCCCCAAGCCGCTGCAAAAGCCCCATCCGCCGGTCTGGGTCGCCTGCACGCGGCCGGCGAGCGTGCAGATGGCCGCCCAGAAGGCGATCGGCGCTTTGAGCTTCGCCTACACCGGGCCCGGGCCCCTGACCGAGCGGGTGAACGGCTATTACAAGGAATTCGAAGAGAACGGCGTGCCCGTCACACCGCGAATCAATCCGAACGTCCTGGCCATCGGCGGTGACCTGTCGATGATGGTCGCCAAGACCGACGAGCAGGCGCTGCAACGGCTGGGCCAGGGCGGCGGATTCTTCTCGTTCGGGATCATGCACTACTACATGACCGGCGTGCACACGCCCGGCCGGACCGGGGTGTGGAAGCGGTATCTGGAAGAAGTCGAAAAGGATCCGACGCTGGCCTACGGTCCCGGGCGCGGCGCGATCGGCTCGCCCGCCACCGTCCGCGAATTCCTGCGCGGCTACGAGGAAAGCGGCGTCGACGAGATCATCCTGCTGCTCAACCCGCGCAGCCACGAGGGCACGATGGAATCCATCGAACTCATGGGCTCCGACGTGCTGCCCGAATTCATCGAGCGGGACGCCAAGGCGGTGGCAGAGAAGGCCAAACGGCTGGAGCCCGTCATCGAGAAGATCGAGGCGCGGCGGCCGCAATCCAGCGCGCCGAAGTTCGACGAGGACTACTCATTCGGCGGCCTGCCCACCGGTCGAGGCGGTAAGTTCACCGCAAGCGAGATCCCCGAAGCCATGGCGGAGATCAACGAGGGTCGCGTGCAGGCGGCCCAGCGGTTGAAGGAACAGCAGCAGAACAAGTGACTCCAGAAGGTCGCTGAATCGGGAGACGGCCTTGGGATCGATCGACGAACTCTGGCGCTACGACGGCCGACGCGCGGTGGTGACCGGATGCGCCTCGGGCATCGGGGGGCACCTGGTTCGCCAACTCGCCGAACTCGGTGCCGACGTGGTCGGGCTGGACAAGCGCCGGCCGGACTTCCAGCTCAACGACTTTCACGAGGTAGACCTGTCGGACCAGGGTTCGATCGACGATGCCACCGCGTCGATCGACGGGCCGGTCGACGCGCTTTTCAACGTCGCCGGCGTTTCGTCCGGGATCGGTGATCCCGCGCTGGTTGCCACGGTCAACTTTCTCGGCCTGCGGCATTTCACCGAGGCGCTGGCCGGCAAGATGGCCGCAGGATCGTCGATCGTGAGCGTCTCCTCGCTTGCGGCGGCCGCCTATCGCGAACACGCGGCGGCGGTGGCCCCACTGCTGAGCACCGCGACGATGCAGGAGGGTGTCGACTGGTGCCACGCCAACCCCGAGATCCTTGGCAACGGTTACCAACTGTCCAAAGAAGCGATCATCTTCTACACCATGCGAAGTGCTGCGCCGCTGGGGGCCAGGGGCATCCGCATCAACTGCACGGGCCCGGGGGTGACCGAAACCCCGATTCTCGACCAGCTGCGGACGGCGTACGGGCAGGGCTTCCTCGACGACATCCCCAAGCCGCTGGGCCGGGTCTCGGACCCCGCCGAGCAGGCCGCGGTACTGCTCTTCTTGAATAGCGGTGCAGCCAGCTACATCACGGGCCAGATCATCTGGGTCGACGGCGGAAACGTGGGCGCCGCGATCGCTCGCGAACTGGAGGAAGGGGCCCGGTGGCCGATTTGACTGATTTTCGGCGCGCCGCGCGTGACGTCTCCAACTGGGGGCGGTGGGGCGACGACGACGAGCTCGGCACCCTCAACTTCATCACCGCGGAGAAGGTCGCCCAGGCCGCGAGTCTGGTCCGGCACGGCAAGGTGTTCCCGCTCGGCGTGGACTTCGGTGCCTCGGGTCCCCAGGGGGCGTTCGAGTTTCGGCACAACCCGGTTCACATCATGACCGTCGATGGCGGCGACGTGCATACGCTGGCCAAGTACGGACCCAGCTGGCCGCGTAACCCGTTGGCCCAGCAGCTGAGTGGTTACATGACGGCCGACAACCCGTTCCGTTTCAACGACGACATCATCATCATGCCGTTGCAGGCGGCGAGCCAGTGGGATGCGCTGTCGCACGTTTACTACGACGATCACCTCTACAACGGCTTCGCGGCGGATTCGGTGACCAGCATGGGCGCCTACCACTGCGGCATCGACAAGGTCGACGTCAAGGGCATCACGTCCCGTGGTGTGCTGCTGGACCTGGTTCGCCATCGCGGGGCGGAGGTCTTCCTCGAAGCCGGGACCCCGATCTCGCCCGAAGAACTCGACGACGTGGTTCGTGCCCAAGGGGTGACGATCGGGCGGGGCGACATCGTGCTCATCCGGACGGGCTGGTGGACAAGGTTTCTCATGACCGGAAACAAAACGGAAGGCTACTCCGGGCTGGACTGGCGATGCGCCCAGTGGCTGCACGACCACGAGATCGCGGCCGTCGCCGCCGACAACCTTCAGGTCGAAGACCTGGTGTCCGGCATCGACGGAATCACGTTCCCCCTGCACCTGCTCTGCCTGCGCGACATGGGAATGATCTTCGGCGAATACTGGGACCTCACCGCGCTGGCCGAGGACTGCGCCGCCGACGGCGTCTACGAGTTCCAGCTCATTGCGCCGCCGCTGCGGGTGGTCGGGGCGGTCGGCTCTCCGGTCAACCCGATCGCGATCAAGTGATGGACTTCACGCGCAAGACCATGTTGGTCGACGGCCTGACGACCGCATATCTGGAGGCGGGCGAAGGCGAACCGGTGATCCTGCTGCACGGCGGTGAATTCGGTGCCAGCGCCGAACTCGGCTGGGAACGCAACATCGCCGCCCTCGCCGACAGCTACCGAGTGCTGGCACCCGACCAGCTGGGATTCGGGGGCTCGGCGAAGGTCATCGACTTCGTCGACGGGCGCTCGATGCGGATCCGGCACGTGGCGCGGTTCTGTGAGGTGCTCGGTATGGGGCCGGCGCACTTCGTCGGCAACTCGATGGGCGCGATCAATCTGCTCACCGACGCCACCGCGGACATCCCGCTGCTGCCCGTCCGCAGCCTGGCGATCATCTGCGGGGGCGGAGAGATCCTGCAGAACAAGCACTTCGAGGCGCTGCAGGAATACGACGCGACGCTTCCGGCCATGCGGCGCATCGTCGAAGCCCTGTTCCACAACCCCACCTACCCGGCCGACGACGAATACGTGGGCCGGCGCTACGAGTCGAGCACCGCGCCGGGGGCGTGGGAGGCGGTGGCGGCGGCCCGTTTTCGCCGCCCGGGCTCGTCACGGCCCCCGACCCCGTCGAGCGGGCGGGCTTACCAGCGCATCAGCGTGCCGACGCTGGTTGTCGAGGGGGGAGACGACAAACTGCTGCCGGCCGGATGGGCCGCCGAGATCGCCAAGCAGATCGACGGTGCGGGCTCGGTCGTGGTCGACGACGCCGGTCACTGCCCGCAGATCGAGCAGTCGGCAACGGTGAACCAGCTACTGCTCGATTTTCTCGCCTCGAACGCCCAGAACACGTAGTCCCGCCGAGTCTGCATCCCGGCCTCTTGGCGATAGGTGTTGTGGCACTGCAACATCCACAGGCCCGGATTATCGGCCACCATTGATCGCTCGGGGCTCGGCGCACCTACCGATGCGGTTGGTGCCGAGAGGCCACCAGGGTCGTGCCCTCGAGGACAACCACGGCCCGCACGGCAATCTCGAGGCGCGGTCTACTGATTGCTGCCCTACCGGCCGTCGCTATGCGCCTGGGAAGCCAGCCAGTCCTCGAAGCGGGTCGGATAGATCGTCGCGTCTTCACCATCGATGGGCACGATGCTGCGATCGTCGAGCAACGCGCCGTAGTAGCGGACGCCGTCGTCGGTGATCACCTGGCGCTCGTCGCCGGTCGCGGCGAACCTGGTCTGGATGAAGTCGTCCATGCCTCGCTTTTCCGGGCCGGCAATATTGATGACTCCGTTGAGCGGGTCGCCGCTCGCCACGCTTGTCACGGCCGTGGCAACGTCCGACGCGGCGATGGGCTGGAACGCGCCATGCGGGGCGCGGACCGTGGCGCCGTCGGCCATCGAATCGGCAATGCCACCAACGAATTCGAAGAACTGGGTCGCCCGCACGATGGAGTACGGGAAGCCCGATTTCACTATCTCCTTTTCCTGGGCGATCTTTGCCCGCATGTAGCCGCTTTCGGCCGCGCGATCGGCTCCCACGATCGAGAGTGCGACGTGGTGCTGGGCGCCGGCGGCCTGCTCGGCGTCGAGCAAATTGCGGGTGGAGGTGGTGAAGAAGTTCAGGACGTCCTCGTCGGCCCAGGACGGTGAGTTGGAGACGTCCACAACCGTGTGCACACCGGCGAGTGCCTCGGCGAGGCCCTCGCCGGTGACGGCGTTGACCCCCGACCTCGGCGAGGCGGGGACCGCCTCGTGGCCCAGCTCGTTCAGCTGGGCGACGACCTGCGAACCGATGAGGCCGCTGCCGCCGACGACTAGAACCTTCATGAGCGATCCTCCGAGTCTCCCGATGCGCTGGCCCCCTCAGCATGGCGTGCGCGCGGGCCGAGGGAAACCCTGGTGCCGTACCGCCCACCCCGGCCGCTTAAATCAACTGCTTGACTTAACGTGGTCGGCGCGGATTAACTCGTCGGGTGGTCAACGAATTGGCTGGCAAGGTTGCCATCGTCACCGGCGGTGCATCCGGAATCGGTCGCGGAATAGCGGAACGGTTTGTGGCGGAGGGCTCGCGGGTCGTCATCGCCGACATCGAGGCCGACCGGGGCGAGGAGCTGGCCGCCACATTGGGCCCCGAGGCGCTGTTTCGGCGTACGGACGTCTCCGACCCCGACCAGGTCGGGGCGTTGGTCGCCACCACCGTCGAGGAATTTGGCGGCCTGCACGTGATGGTGAACAACGCCGGAATTTCCAGCCCCCTGCGCCGACTGCTCGACGACGATCTCGCCGATTTTCACCGGGTGATGGGGGTCAACGTCCTGGGGGTGATGGCCGGTACCCGGGATGCCGCCCGCCACATGGCCGAAAGTGGCGGCGGATCGATCATCAACCTGACGTCGATCGGCGGAATCCAGGCGGGGGGCGGGGTGATGATCTACCGCGCGTCAAAGGCCGCGGTCATCCAGTTCACCAAGTCGGCGGCAATCGAGTTGGCGCGCCACGAGATTCGAGTCAACGCGATTGCCCCCGGCAGCATCCCCACGCCGATCCTGGCGTCGTCGGCGGTCGACGTGGACCCCGATGAGCTGGCGCGCTTCGAGGCGAAGATTCGGCAAGGGATGCGTGACGACCGGCCACTGAAGCGGGAGGGTACCCCCGACGACGTTGCCGAGGCGGCGTTGTACTTCGCCACCGAGCGGTCGCGCTATGTCACCGGGACCGTGCTGCCGGTAGACGGGGGGACGTCAGCCGGCAAGGTGATCCGCCCCCGCAAGGCGAGTGAGGAAGCGCGTCAGGGCTCTTGAGCGGGATGTCCGGCATGGGTTTCCAGCCGTAGCCTGGCCAGCGCCTGCGAGCGCTCAAGGTCTTCGGCGCCGATGCTTTCCGTGATGACGCTGTGCGAATGCGTCAGGACGCTGAGCACCGCTTCGCTAGGTAGGTCGGGAAATTGGCGCCCGAGCACCTCGGCCGCCCTCCTCAACTCGAAGAGTTTGGGGTACGCGCGCTCCTCCGGCGTCGGGGGTACGACACGGGTGACGTCCTGGGCGTGCTGCAGCACGGCGACGGTCTTCTTGCCGTCTTTGATCGGGTCGTTCATCGGTGTCCAGACCTTATAGACGAACGCGCCCGGGTTCTGCCGGTCGGGAAGGTCGTAGCGCTGGACCCCCATCCAGTGCCGGACCCCACGTCGGAACACCAGATCCAGCGACGCGCTGACGTTGGCCACGCCGTCCGCCTCGGGATCGGCCGGGTTGTCCGGGAAGACTTCGAACAGCTGGTGGCCCAGCAACTCTTCGCGCGGATGCCCGGACACGCGCTCGCAGGCGGAGTTGACCGCACGGATGCGCAAGTCGGTGTCGGCCAACAGGTACGGCGACCACTTCGATTGGAACCACGCGGATGCCTCGATCGCCGAGACCCGACTGGCTGACAACATGACTACCCCTGCAATGGTTCACCGTCCTGACACCGCCACCTCGCCGCCGCGCAAGAAGCCATCGTGACCCAGGTGGGCCGACCCGGACGAGGGACCTTTGTCACCCGCTGCCGGCCAAGTGGCCCAGAAGAGCGAGGTGCGAAGCCGTCAGGGCGAATTAAATCAATCGCTTGACTTAATCCTCGGCCCGCGGTTGACTGTCTGGGTGACCACTATCGGCCGGGCCGTGCGCACCGAGCGGGCCACTTCCACCCAGGAAGCGATTCTGGTTGCGGCCGAGCGGTTGTACGCCGAGCACGGCATGTTCGCGGTGTCGAACCGGCAGGTGAGCGAAGCCGCGGGTCAGGGCAATAACGCCGCGGTGGGCTACCACTTCGGCACCAAGGCCGACCTGGTGCGGGCGATCGAACACAAACATCGCCGGCCGGTCGAGCAGTTACGCGAGCAGATGGTGACCGAGCTGCACGACTCGAAGGAATCCCCCGATATGAGGGAGTGGGTGGCCTGCCTTGTGCGCCCCCTCACCGATCACCTGGAGGAGCTCGGCAACCCGACCTGGTATGCGCGGTTCGCGGCGCAGGCGATGACCGACCCCGCCTACTACAACATCATCGTCAAGGGCGCCCTCAGCTCACCGTCCCTGGTTCAGGTCGTCGAGGGCATCAACCGCTGCCTGCCCGACCTGCCGGCCGAAGTGCACTTCGAACGAAACATCATGGCCCGCAACCTGTTGATGCACACGTGCGCGGATCGGGAACGCGCGCTTGCTGCGGGCGCTTCGCCACCCCAGCGCTCCTGGCGGGCCGCGGCGTCGGGACTCATCGACGCCATCGTGGGTATGTGGCTGGCACCCGTCACGCCGTACGAGTGAAAGGTCCGCAGATGAAAGTGACTGTCGAACAAGACGTCTGCGCGTCGTCGGGAAACTGCGTGCTGAATGCGCCCGAAGTATTCGACCAGCGCGACGACGACGGCGTCGTGGTCCTGCTCAACCCCAGTCCATCGCCCGATCAAACCGAGGGCGCACGGCGGGCGGCCGCGGCGTGCCCCGCACTGGCCATCCACATCGAGGAATGACATGTCGGAAACGCTGACCAACACTTCCGCGGCCCAGGCGGCCGCCGAGATCCCGGATTACCCGATGCCGAGGCAAGCCGGCTGCCCCTTCGCGCCGCCGCCGGGTGTCATGGCGCTGGCCGAAAGGCGACCGCTGTCCCGAGTGCGGATCTGGGACGGCAGCACACCGTGGCTCATCACCGGCTACGAGCAGGTGCGCGAACTGTTTTCGGATGCCCGCGTCAGCGTCGACGACCGGCTGCCCGGATTTCCGCACTGGAACGCCGGCATGTTGTCCACGGTGCACAAGCGGCCGCGTTCCGTCTTCACCGCGGACGGCGAGGAGCACACCCGGTTCCGGCGCATGCTGTCAAAACCGTTCACCTTCAAGCGGGTCGAGGGTCTTCGCCCGACCATCCAGCAGATCACCGATGACCACATCGAGGCGATGCTGGCCGGACCGCGGCCCGCCGACGTGGTCACCGCGTTGGCGTTGCCCGTCCCGTCGTTGGTGATCAGCCAGCTCCTCGGGGTTCCCTACGAGGACGCCGACATGTTCCAGCACCTCGCGAACGTCGGCCTCGCGCGGTACGCGACCGGCGAAGACACCGCCAAAGGCGCCATGAGCCTGAACAGGTATCTCGCGCGGCTCGTCGAGGCCAAGATGGAGAATCCGGGCGAGGACGCGGTCTCCGACCTTGCCGAGCGGGTGAAGGCCGGCGAGCTGAGCGTGAAAGAGGCGGCGCAGCTGGGCACCGGGCTGTTGATCGCCGGGCACGAGACCACCTCGAACATGATCGGCCTCGGAGTGCTCGCGCTGCTGGTGAATCCGGACCAGTTGGCGGTCCTGCGCGGCGCCGAGGATCCCAAGGTCGTCGCCAGCGCGGTCGAGGAATTATTGCGCTATCTCAGCATCATTCAGAACGGTCAGCGTCGCGTCGCGCTGGAAGACATTCACATCGCCGGGGAGACGATTCGGGCCGGCGAAGGAATCATCATCGATCTGGCGCCGGCCAACTGGGATCCGCACGCCTTCCCCGAGCCCGACCGGTTGTACCTGCACCGCTCCGGGGCCGACCGCAACGTCGCCTTCGGGTACGGCCGGCATCAATGCGTGGGACAGCAGCTCGCCCGCGCCGAGCTGCAAATCGTGTACCGCACCCTCTTTCGCCGTATCCCCACGCTCGAACTGGCCATCCCGGTCGAGGACGTGCCCCTCAAAGACGACCGACTCGCCTACGGCGTCTACGAACTTCCGGTGACCTGGTAGCCCCGGTCACTACGCTTACAACGCCGATCCGAATGGAGGGTCAATGATGACGACTCAAACAAGCACCGTTTCGCTCTACCCGCCTGGCGGCTTCGGCGCGCCGAAGGATCGCCGCGGTCACGCCTCGGGCGCGGATGTCGGCCTGCCTCCGGGAACCTTGGTGTTCTCCGCGGACAACCACATCTCGCTGGCGGATGACATCTTCTACCAACGCTTTCCGGACGACCTCAAGGACAAGGCGCCTCGGATCTGGTACGAGGACGGCGCCTACCAGGTCGGCCGCAAGGGCCAGTCCTTCTTGCCGGGAGACTTCAGCGCGGTGCTGATGCAGTACGACGACCTTCCCGGTGCGGCGAGCACCAACATCGAGGCTCGCATCCAGGAACTGCACGACGACGGCGTCGACAAAGAATTGGCGTTCCCCAACGCGATCCTGGCGCTGTTCCACTACCCGGACAAGAAGCTGCGCGAGTTGGCCTTCCGCACCTACAACGAGTACATCGCCGAGCTGCAGGAGCGCTCGAACGGCCACTTCTACGGCGCCGGGCTGATCAACTGGTGGGACGCCCAGGGGACTCGGCGGACATTGGACGAGCTGAAGTCGCTGGGGCTCAAGACTTTTCTGATGCCGCTAAATCCCGGCAAGGACGACGACGGCAACCCGATCGACTACTCCAGCACCTCGATGCGCTCGGTGTGGGACGAGATCGAGGCCGCCGGTCTTCCCGTCACTCACCACATCGGGGAGACTCCGCCGAAAAGCCCGACGGAGTTCAACAGCGTCGTGGTCGGGATGATGATCAACATCGACGGCTTCCGGGAGACGTTCGCCAAGTACATCTTCGGCGGCATCCTCGACGACCATCCGGGCCTGCGGATCGGCTGGTTCGAGGGGGGCATCGCCTGGGTGCCGTGGGCGCTGCAGGACGCCGAGCACCTGGTCGCGTCATACCAGCACATGTTCAACCGCCCGTTGCAGCACGACGTGCGGTACTACTGGGACAACCACATGAGCGCGTCGTTCATGGTCGACCCGCTCGGTCTGCAGCTGATCGACAAGATCGGCGTGGACAAGGTGATGTGGTCCAGCGACTACCCCCACAACGAAAGCACCTACGGATATTCCGAGAAGTCGCTGGCCGCCGTCGTCGACGCGGTCGGCCCCGCCGACGCCGCGAAAATCGTGAGCGGCAACATCACCACCTTCCTGGGCCTGTAGGGGGCCTGATGACGACATTCGCGCAAGCGGGCGCGGGTATGAGCAGCCTGGTGATCCCCGAGACGCCCGACCTGGGCCGCATGCGCCGCGACACCGGCGCGCGGCTGCGCTCGGCGATGGCCGAACGCGGTGTGGACGCGCTGATCCTGCTGGGCAACAACGCGGTGGTCTATGCGACCGGCACCAGTTGGCCGCTGGGTGACGCCGGCCTGTCCTATGTGGAGCGGCCGGTCGCCGTGGTGCTCGCCACCGACGAGTGGCCGCACTTGTTCCTGCCGTTCCGCGAGGGCGCCGCGCTGGAATCGGACCTGCCTGCCGATCATGTGCACGGGCCGGTGTATCTCGAATTCGACGAGGGCGTGGGCGAATTCGCACGCCTGCTGGCCGAACTGATACCGCCGCAAGCGGTGGTCGGGATCGACGAGTGCACCGGCGCCATGTCGCGCGCCGCCAAGTCATTGTTTCCCGGCGGCGCGCCCGTCGACGCCGCGGCCGTCGTCAGCGCAGCCAAGGCGGTGAAGACCTCGGATGAGTTGTCGTGCATGCGCACCGCCATCCGGATCACCGACGAGGCGATGGTGGAGGTGCACAAGCGGTTGGCCCCGGGAATTCGGCAGATCGAGCTGTCGGCGAGCTTCCTGCGGCGGGCCTTCGAGTTGGGTGCCACCGCCAGCATGCTGGAACCGATCTGGCAGGTGATGCCGCCCAGCAAGGCGGACGGGGTGTGGACCACGCACGGCGACCTGGCGTTGCCGCTGCTGACCACCGAGCGGGAACTCGCCGAGGGCGACGTGTTGTGGACCGACGTCAGCATCACCTACCACGGTTACTGCTCGGATTTCGGCCGCACCTGGATCGTCGGCAGGGACCCGACGCCGCGCCAGCGGGCGCAGTTCGACCGGTGGTTCGCAATCATGACCGCCGTTCTCGGGGTCACCAAGGCGGGCGCCACGGCCGCGGATCTGGGTCGCGCCGCCATCGAGGCGAACGGCGGGAGCAAGCCCTGGCTGCCGCATTTCTACCTGGGCCACGGCATCGGCGTGAATGCCGCCGAAATGCCCATGATCGGAACCGATCTCGGCGCCGACTTCGACGAAAACTTCGTCCTGCAGCCCGGCATGGTGCTGGTGTTGGAGCCCGTGGTGTGGGAGGACGGCACCGGCGGCTACCGCAGCGAAGAGGTCTTGGTAATCACCGAGGAGGGCTGGATCCGATTGACCGACTACCCCTATGACCCCTATGGCTCCCATGTCGGTTGAAGTTTGCCCTGACGACCGTGCGCTGCGCGCGGGTCGCCGCCAGCGAGTGCTGGATCAGATGGCGGCCCACGACCTCGACACCCTGGTACTGGGTCGCCAAGCAAACGTCCGCTACGTCACCGGCGCGCCGCAACTGTGGGTCGCCGGCACCCGGCCGTTCGGGCCGACGTGTGTGCTGATGCGCGAGACCGGCGCGATCCATCTGCTCAGCACCTGGGATGAAGGCGTCCCCGACGACATTCCGCACGAGAACCTGTACGGCATCTCGTGGAACCCGATGAACACCATGTCGGCGCTGCAGCGCATCGACGGGGCAGCCACCGCACGGCGCGTCGGAACCGACGCGATATCACCGGTGTTCGCCCAGTTGCTGCCGACGGCATTTCCCAACGCCGAACTCGTGGACGGCGAACTCGCGATGCGCGCCGCCCGGCGCATCAAGACGGCCGAGGAACTGGTGTCGCTGCGGGAGGCGATCGCGGTCGCCGAGGCCGGCCTGGCCGCCGCCGTGTCCGAACTGCGGCCCGGTATAACTGAACAGGCCCTCGCGGGCGTGCTGCTGGAGGCCATCGCGGCCGGCGGGGTGAGCACCCCGTCAAACCAGGACGTCGCATGGGTGACCTCACCCGACCACCCGTGGCGGCGGGCCGCCAGCGACGGCCGGGTCAAAGACGGCGACCTGGTGGCGTTTTCGGCCGGTGTGCTGGCCGGTGGCTACGTCGGCGAGGTCGGGCGCACCTGGCCGGCAGGCACGGTCCGCGGCGCGGCCGCGCTGTATCGGCGCTGGAACAACTTGTGGGACAGGCTCTTAGCCGCTTGCCAGCCGGGGGCCGGGGCAGGCGAATTACTGCGCGCCTACCAGGCCGCGGGGGAGGCGGCGCCCCCGATGCCGGTGGCCCGCGGGCTGGGCATGGGTTTCGACCCACCCGTCATCTCCAAGCACCTGCCGGCGACCGCCGAAGGGGAACGGCTGGAGCCGGGCATGGTGCTGGCCGTGACGGGCTACGTCTGGGAGCAGGGAATCGGTGCCGTGTTCGGGCGGGAGGCGGTATTGATTTCCGCCGACGGACCCAAGGTGCTCACTTCCAGCCCGTCGTGGCACGAATAGCCATGTCCGACAAGCCGGATCCCCCGGCCGAGGACATCATCAGGTACCACAAGGACGCCGAGACGCGCATCGCCACCATCACGTTCGATCGGCCGGATCAGCTGAACGCACCCACCATCGCCGGGCGGCTGCGCTACGCCGACCTGTTGCACCGCGCCTCGATCGATGACGGGGTCAAGGTGCTGGTGGTCCGCGGGGCCGGCGAGGACCTCGGCTCGGGAGCGGATCTCCTCGAGGAGATGGCGGCGCAGAATTCGGCGGACCCCAATGACCGGCTGGCCGAGTACCGGATCGGCGACGAGGGGGTGACGTTTCCGCCCGAGGGTTCTTTTCGGCGCGGCGCCACCCTCGGCCAGTGGTACGCCAACCCGAACTCGGGCATCCGCGGCCTGCAGGACTTCAAGAAAATTAGCATCCTCGAGGCCAAGGGCTACTGCTACGGCTGGCATTTCTATCAGGCGGCCGACGCGGATCTGGTGATCTCCAGCGACGACGCGCTCTTCGGCCATCCGTCGTTCCGGTACTACGGCTGGGGACCCCGGATGTGGTGGTGGGCGCAGACGATGGGAATCCGCAAGTTCCAGGAAATGGTCTTTACCGGAAGGGCTTTCACCGCCGCGGAGATGTACGACTGCAATTTCCTCAACAGTGTGGTCCCCCGAGCGGAACTCGAAGCCGAAGTCCAGCGATACGCGCTGGCCTGCGCCCGCAACCGCCCCACCGACACCGTGTTCATGCAGAAAGTCTTCTTCGAGATCATGAAGCAGTTTCAGGGCGAATACCTGGGCAGCATGCTCAGCGGGCTCCTCGAGTCGATGGGCGGTGCCGTCCGACCCGACGGCGACGACGACTTCACGCTCCGTGACGCCATCGGCCGCGGGCTGGGCGGGGCGGTGAAAGACAACGACAGCAAGTTCCCCCCGGAATGGCGCCTGAGTAAGAAGGCCCGCAAGGGCGCCAAGAAGCACCCCGATCGAAAGCGGAAGCGGTAGTGGGGGAATCCGCCGTCGAACCCCCGTTGGCCGGCGATACCGTGATCGACCTATCCACCGGAATAGCGGGGGCCTACTGCACCAGGTTGCTCGCCGACGGCGGCGCCGACGTGGTCAAAGTCGAGCCGCCGGGCGGCGACGCACTGCGCTGCTGGTCCGCCTCCTGCGCCGCCATACCGCCCGACGGCGGCGGGGCTCTGTTCGACTTTTTGGCCGGATCCAAGCACAGCGTCGTCGCGGATCCGGGCATCGACGATGACGTCGAGCTGGTCGACAGGCTGCTCTCGGCCGCGGATGCGGTGGTATGGTCTCGCGGCTCGAAACTCGCCGAACACTCGCGGTTTTCGCCAGCAGCGATCCACCGCCGCCACCCGCACCTCACCGTCATGTCGATCACGCCCTTCGGACTACAGGGCCCCTGGCGCGACCGTGCGGCAACCGAATTCACGCTGCAGGCATGGTCGGGCGGCATCATCGGGCTCGGGCGTGGCGAACCGGACCGCGCACCGGTCTTCGTGGGCGGACAGGTCGGCGAGTGGGTGGCCGGGGTCTATGCGAGCGCGGCGCTACTGGCGTCGCGGTACGGCAGTGTCGGTGGCGGCGCCGGCCAGCTCCTGGACCTGTCCATGCTGGAAACCCAGATCTTGTCGCTGACTTACTATCCCGTCACCTATTTCGAGATGCTCGGGCGGCCGTGGCGCGACGCACGGCGCCTCACCGTGCCGGGCGTGGCCCGGGCCAAGGACGGACTGGTGGACGTCGGCTGCGGGACCGCGCAACAGTGGTTCGACTTGTGCGCGATGATCGGCCGGCCGGAATGGATCGACGAGGACGTGGACCTGACGATCACCGAGCGGGCCAACCTCAATGCCGACGAGATCTATGCGTGGTTCGAAGACCATACGGTCGACGAGATCCGAGAACTCGCGACGGCGTTTCGGATCCCCAACGCTCCTGTTGCCAACGGCGCCAACGTCGCATCCCTCGACCACTTTGTCGAACGCGGCTCGTTCGTGCGCAACCCCGGCGGCCGGTTCGTCCAGCCGGGCCATCCCTACCGGCTGCACCCTCCGATGCTGCGCCGGCCGCAACCGGCGCCGCGGACGGGGGAGCACACGACGCGTTACCGTACCGCGAAACTCACCCCCCGCCCGCGACCGGGCCGGCCCGCGAATCCGCTGCCGCTGAACGGGGTTCGCGTGCTCGACATGACGACCTTCTGGGCCGGTCCGTGCTGCACGCATTTCCTGGCGATGCTGGGCGCCGAGGTCATCCACGTCGAGTCCGCCCGCCGGCCCGACGGCACCCGGCTGATCGCCGGCGTTGCGGTCACCGAAGCCCAGTGGTGGGAGAGGTCGCCGATTTTCGCGGCCCTCAACACCAACAAGAAAGACGTGACGCTGGACCTGCAGAGCGCGCGCGGGCGGGACCTACTGCGCCGCCTCATCGCGACGTGTGACGTGGTCGTGGAGAACTTCACGCCCCGCGTCCTCGATCAGATCGGGCTGGATTTCGGTGCCGTGCAGGCCATCAAGCCCGATGCGGTGCTGGTGCGGATGCCAGGGTTCGGCCTGGACGGGCCGTGGCGCGACAACCCGGCGTTCGCCTATGTGATCGAGGCGGCGTCCGGGCTGACCTGGCTGACCGGATACCCAGACCGGACGCCCTACGATCCCTACTCGATCGGTGACCCCAACGCGGGCATGCACGCCGCGAATGCGGTCCTGCTGGCGCTCGCGCACCGGCGGCGCACCGGTCAGGGCGTGTTCGTCGAAGCGGCGATGGTGGACGCCGCGCTCAGCATCGCCGCCGAACAGCTCATCGAATACTCCGCGCACGGGGCGCTGCTGGAACGCAACGGCAACCGGGGGCCGGCGGCGGCGCCGCAAAACCTCTACCGCAGCGCCGATATCGACGAGTTCGGTCTACGCGACTGCTGGGTGGCCATCGCCGTGAGCACCGACGCGCAGTGGGAGAGCCTGCGCGCGGCGATCGGGTCGCCCGCGTGGGCGGCCGATCCCACGCTGGCCACCGCAACCGGCCGCAAGGAGCGGCACGACGTGATCGACGCGCGGTTGTCGGCGTGGTGCGAGCGCCGCGGCGGCGACGAGATCGTCGCATCGCTGTGGGACGCCGGCGTACCGGTGGCCAAGGTCATGCAACCGCACCGCCAGACCGAACTGGATCAACTGACGTTCCGCGGGTTCTTCGAGGAAGTCGACCATCCGGTCAACGGTCCGGCTAGGCTCAGCACCGTGCCGATCAGGTCGTCCGCCGGGCCGTCGAAGTTCCATACCCGGCACGCGCCCCTGCTCGGGCAGCACAACCACGAATTGCTGACCGAACTCGGGTTGAGCGACGCGGAGATCGCCGAGCTGGAAGCCGAAGGCGTTCTCGGCCAGGCACCGGCGATGTGACCGAAGATGGGCATCGATCCTTCCGACATCCTGCTCACCGGCCGCGTGGCGGTGGTCACCGGTGGAGGAGCGGGCATCGGTCGCGGCATCGCGGCCGGGCTCGCCGCCTTCGGCGCGTCGGTCGCGATCTGGGAACGGGACCCGCAAAGCTGCGCTGACGCCGCGGAATCAATCGGCGCCCTGGGCATTCCGACCGATGTGCGGGACAGCGGCCAGGTCGACGAGGCGCTGCGTCGCACGATCGCCGAACTGGGCGTGCCTTCGATCCTGGTCAACAACGCCGGCGGAGTGTTCTCGTCACCGCTGTTGGAAACCAGTGAAAACGGTTGGGATGCGCTCTACCGGGCCAACCTGCGCCACGTGCTGCTGTGCACCCAGCGCGTCGCGCGGCAGCTGGTGTCGGTGGGCCGGGGCGGCAGCATCATCTCGGTGACGTCGATCGAGGGAGTGCGCGCCGCGCCGGGTTATGCGGCCTACGCGGCGGCCAAGGCGGGCGTCATCAACTACACCCAGACCGCGGCGCTCGAGCTGGCGCCACACGGCATCCGGGTCAACGCGATCGCGCCCGACATCACGCTCACCGAGGGGCTGGCGCAGCTGGGCGGCGAGGCGGCCCTGACCGGCATCGGCCACGTCGTGCCGCTGGGGCGTGCCGGCCACGTCGACGAGATCGCCGGCGTCGCAGTGTTTCTGGCGTCCGATATGTCAGCCTATTTGACCGGCCAGACCCTGCACGTCGACGGCGGCACCCGCGCGGCGAGCGGCTGGTATCACGATCCCCAGACAGGGGATTACCGGCTCGGCCCATCCGGTTAGTGACTCCACCCTTCGGCGGCCTGCTCGGAGAAGATGCGGTCGATGCGCTCGAACCTGCGGCGTATCGAGGCGCGGGCGGCCTCGTGCGGCAGCACGTACAGGCGGTTGGCCAGGATCGCGTCCGCCGTCAACCGGGCGACGTCATCGACGGTCACGCCCTCGTCCTGCGTCGGGAGCGTCCCGTCCGCCGCCTCCGGCGAAGACGACAGCCCGTAGTCTGCGCCCCGGATCCGTTCCGAATTGGAGACCAGCTTGGTCTCCACCACCATCGGGCACAGCACCGAAACGCCGATACCGTTGTCCTTGACCTCCCGGGCCAGTGTCTCGGCCAGGCCGACCACGCCGTACTTGGCGACGCCGTACGCCCCGAGGCCGGCATTGGGAACGAGGCCGGCGAAGGACGCGGTGAACGCGAGGTGTCCACCCGTGCCCTGCTCGAGCAGGCGCGGCAGGAAGGCCTCGACGGCGTGGATGTTGCCCCACAGGTCGATGTCGATGACCCAGCGCCAGTCGTCGTGGGTCATCTGCGCGAGCGGACCCGCGACCACGATGCCCGCGTTGCTGAAGACGACGTCGACGCGGCCGAGCAGGCGGAAAGATTCCTTCGCGAGGTGAACCATCTCGTGGAGATGCCGGACGTCACATGTCACGCCATGCGCGTCGAATCCCTGAGCGCGCAGGTGGTTTACCGCCTGCTCCAGGCCGGGCTGGTCGACGTCGGACAGCACCACGCGGGCGCCCCGGCGGGCGAATTCGGTGGCGGTGGCCAGACCGATCCCACTGGCCCCGCCGGTGACGACCGTTCCACGACCCTCAAACCCGTCCATGGGACGGCACTCTATTTCAAGCAGCTACCCGCATCGATCGGCAGGGTCACGCCGGTGATGTACCGGGATTCGTCGGAGGCGAAGAACAGCACCGCATTGCTGACGTCGATCGGCTCCACCCACGGGACCGGCATGGTGTGGAACAGCTGGCAGATCGGCGCCATGTCATCGGGTCCCGGGTTCTCCAGATCCGGGCGGAACATCTTGAAGGTGCCCTCGTTGTGCAGCATCGGTGTCTTGACGTGGGTCGGGTGCACCGAGTTGACGCGAATCATGTGCTGTCCCAATTCGACTCCGAAGGCCCGCATCAACCCGACCACACCGTGCTTGGCGGCGACATAGTGGCCGGTGTGGGGGTAGGCCTTCAGCCCGCCGACCGAGCTGGTCAGGATGATAGAACCGCCCCTGCCGCCCGATAGGAGATGCGGCACACCGGCTTTCACGGTTTTCCACACCCCGGCCAAGTTGATGTCGATCATCTCGGTCCAGTCTTCTTCGCTGGTCTTGTCCAAAGTGTCGCCGCCGTTGCCGATCCCGGCGTTGGCGACGATGATGTCCAGCCGTCCGAGTTGTTCGACACCGCTGTCCACCGCCGCCTTCAGCGCGCCGAAGTCGCGCACGTCGACCTCGGCGGTGACGATCCTGCGGTTGTGTCCCTTGACCAGGTCGGCCGTTTCGGCGAGGTCCTCGGGCGTCGAGGCCGGGATGGCGGTGTCCGTCACGCCCTCGCGGATGGGCTTGCAGATGTCGACGGCGATGATGTCGGCACCCTCTTGCGCCAACCGCACCGCGTGGCTGCGGCCCTGACCGCGTGCCGCCCCGGTGACGAAAGCGACTTTGCCCTCAACACGTCCGGTCATGGCTACCTCAACTCCTGACTATGGATCACACGCCTCAGCGCAGAAGAGCCGGGACCGCGTCCCCCCGGGGACCGCGGGTCTGGCCGTCTTTGCACTCTGTCACCACCGCAGCAGGGGTGTCAACGCCGAATCCGTTTTGGCTATTTGTAATTCTAAATATTAGAGAATCTCATTCTCGGCGGCCAATGAGGTGCGGTATTTGATCGGTTCTCCGGTTGCGGGCGTCGCCGTCAGCCGACGAATCCGCGCGAGCAGAAGTCCCACACCTCTTCGCTGGTGATGGGGTGGATGGTCGCGTCGTCGGAGCCGCCGCTGGATTGCGCGATGAACATGACGGTCTGCATGGTCATCGCGGCCATGCGCTTGGCATTCACGCCCGCCCGCAGCTTGCCGGCATCATAAGCGGCTTCCATCAGCTCGGTCAGCAAAGCCAGCAGGGGGGCATGCGCCACTTTGACCTCAGCGGGATGCGTGACTAGCAACCGGGGAGCAAAATCGGTGAACAGCGGGCGCTTCGCGGTCGGGTCCGGGCGGGAGGCCTCATACAGGAGTTGGACGGCGACCTTGAGGCGCTCCAGGGGATCGGCCTGGCTTTCGGTGGCGGCGCGGATCTGGTCGGCGGACCGGCTCAAGGCGTCTTCGAACAGCGCCAGTAGCAGCTCATGCTTGCCGTCGAACTGCAGGTAGAAGCTGCGCAATGACTGGCGGGACCGGTCGACGACCTCCTGCACGGTAAAGTCCGTGGAGCCCTTCTCGATGATGATCGCCTGGGCGGCGTCCAGAAAACGCTGAACGCGCTGTGCGGCGCGCAGTTTGGCGGTCTTGATCGACCGCTCGACGGCCCGCTGCTTCCAGGCCGGCTCCTCGCTGGGGCTGGTCACGGCCGGCTCAGCTGGTTGCCGAGAGGGGAGAACATGGTTGGACTCTACCGGAGAACGCCGTGACATCGCTGCGCTCGACCCCCTCACGGATCATGTGTCGGAGATTGTAACTTTCCCGCCACGAGAATACTATTCTCTTAGACGTGTGTATGGAAGCGTAATCGTAAGAGCGAACCGCGCGGTCGGCGGAAATCCTGATCTACCGACGCGGGCGAGTGCTCAGGACCGTTGCGGGGAGTCGCGTGCAACTCACCTTTGACGCCGACGTGGAGGCGTTCCGCTCCGAATTCGTCGCCTTCCTGGACGCGCATCTGCCCTCCGACGCCGAGGCGTTCGAACGGCCGCGCTCCAGCTCGCACGTCCCGGAATGGGCGCGGCGCTGGCAGCGGCTGCTGTTCGACAGCGGGTGGCTGCTCCCCGGGAATCCGCCGGAGTTCGGCGGGCGCAACGCCACGCTGCTGCAGCAGTACGTGTATTTGGAGGAACTCGGGCGGCGGCGCATTTACCAAAGCTTCAACCCGCAGGGCGTAGGCATCATCGCGGCCTCGCTATTGACTTTCGGCACGCCCGAACAGAAGCGGAATTGGGCGGTGCCGATATTGCGGGCCGAGATGACCGCGTCGTTGGGGATGAGCGAACCGGGGGCGGGCTCGGACCTCGCGTCGCTGAAAACCCGTGCGGTGCTTGACGGTGACCACTTCGTGGTCAACGGGCAGAAGGTATGGACGTCGGGCGCCCACGACGCCGACGTGTTGCTGACCTTCGTGCGCACCGATCCAAAGGCGCCGAAGCACAAGGGTATTAGCGTGTTGCTGATCCCGACCGATACCCCGGGGGTGGTGCGCCGCCCGTTCGCTTCGATGTGTGACAGCGACGAAGTCGACTTCAACGAGGTGTTTTTCACCGACGCGCGGGTGCCGGCCGAGAATCTGGTGGGAGAACTCAACGGCGGGTGGCGGGTTGCCACCGGTTCCCTGGGGCACGAACGCGTGATGCTGTGGATGGGTTACGTCGACCTGTTGCACGAACTGAGCATCGATTTCGCCCCATCGAGCTCGCTGGAGCGGGATCGCTACGCCACCCTGGTGATGGACGCCTACGCGTTGCGGCTGTTGGGATCGGCGGCGTTGTCGCGGGCCGCGCGCGGGGAAGAGGACGTCCCGGCCCAATCGGTGCTCAAGCTGCTGGGCTCCGAAGCCCTACAGCGGGCGTCCGAGGACGCGCTGAATGCCGCGCAGACGGATGGGCTGGTGCACCGCGCGGTGACCGCCCCGTTCGCCGCGCTGAACCTCGACAGTCATTACCGCAGCTGGTTCGACCGATACGCACGCAGCTTCGCCGCGACGATCGCCGGCGGCACGTCGGAAATCCAGCGGAACATCATCGCCGAGCGCGTACTTGGACTCCCCCGGAATTAGCGGGCGTCCAGCCAAGCGTAGTACCCGATCGCGACCAGCCCGGCCGCGATCGACACGGCGCCTAACGCCATGCCCGCCAATGCCGTCCGGAAATTGTTCGCCTCGCCCCGCTGCACCCGTCTGCGCGCCGCATCCCCCGTTATCACCGCCGCGATGCCGAAGGGCACCCCGAGCAGCATCCAGCACGTGAGGAGCGCGACCACGCCGATGAGCAGCGAGGCGACGCCCATCTCGTTTCGAGGAGGCTCGGGCTGACTCATCACGTCCCATCGTCGGGTGGACAGACGAAAGTGTACGCGCCCGTGTCAGATCACGTTTCTCCGCAGAAACGCCCGGGGCGTCACAGCTCCGCCAGCCGCGGCGCAAAACCCCTGTGTACCAGCGTCTTTCCGGCCTCGCGGGTCAGCTCTCGCGTGTTGCCCAGCAGACCGTCCAGCGTCATCGAACGTTTGACGTGGTGGTGCAGCGGGTGCTCGGCGGTAAAGCCGATACCGCCGAGTACCTGCTGGCAGTGGCGGGCGGCGGTCAGCGCGGCCTGGCCGGCGGCGGCCTTCGCCAGCAGCGAGGCAAGGCTGTCGTTGGAATGCGCCGCGACGTGCAGCGTCGCTTCGGCACCCTCGATCGCAACGAGCGTCTCAGCCAGCCGGTGCCGGATCGCCTGGAACGAGCTGATGTGCCGGCCGAACTGGACGCGGTCCAGAGCATGCTGGCGCGCCAGCGCCAGCATGGCTCGGCCGGCGCCGACCAACCACCAGCCCACTGCCCGCCGGGCCGCGTCCAAGGCCGCCGGGGCCAACAAATCCCCTTGTGCCACACGGTGTATCGGCAACAACTCGTCGATCGCCGAACCGGCGATCTCGCCACGCTCCCAAATCACCCAGGAGCCGCCGGCGAACGGTAGCGGCGCGGTGTCGCTTGGCGCGGCGCCGGTCCCGCGTAACACCACGTCGTTGAGGACCGGGGCGTGGGCGCCGGTCTCGCCGAGCAGCCGGAATACCAAAGAGACGGCGACATCGGGCATTTCGTCCAGCATGTCCCGCCAACCCAGATCGGTCAGCGCCGCATCGAGCTTGGCCCCCGACGCGGCGGCCATCGTCGTCCGCAGTGACCCCTCCAGCAGGCTCAGCGACTCGGGATCCGTCATGCCGTCCACGGTTCACTCCTTCCCGAGGTCGAGCAGCCGGCGGGCGATGATGTTGCGCTGAATCTCGGCGGTGCCGCCGTAGATGGTCGCCGCGCGCGAGTACAGGTATTCGGGGCGCCACGGCGTGTCGTCGAGCTCCAGCGTTCCGGGCAGCAGGTCGCGCACTGTGTCGTAGAGCCGTTGCTCCGCGCCGGCCAGCAGTACCTTGTCGATGGACGTGTCGGGTCCCAGACGTGCCCCGTCACCCAGCCGGTGCTGGGTGTCGCGGGATCGGCAGCGCAGCGTGTGCAGCGCCAGATACGCTGCGCCCAGCGCGGATTCGCTCGGCTCACCGACGTCGGACGCCTGTGCGATGAGTTCGTCGAAGCGCGAGTACAGGTAGGCGATTCGCTGCCAGAAGCAGGTGGACCGCTCATACGGGAGAAGGTCCATGGCGAGGCGCCAGCCGTCTCCCGGTTGGCCCAGCATCCGGCTGCCCGGGATCACCACGTCGTCGTAGTAGACCTCGCAGAATTCGTCCACGCCGTGCATCGTCCGTAGCGGCCGGATGGTGATGCCCGGCGTGTCGAGGTCGACGAAGAAAGCGGTGATCCCGTCGTGGCCGGGTGCGGTGCGGGTGAGCAGGATGCAACGCGACGAAAATTGCGCGAAGCTGGTCCAGACCTTCTGCCCGTTGACGATCCAGTTGTCGCCCCGCTGCGTCGCACGGGTGGTCAGTGATGCCAGGTCGCTGCCCGACCCCGGCTCGGAAAAGCCTTGACACCATTGCTCTTCGCCGCTCAGCAGCCGGGGCACCATTTCGGCGGCGAGCTCCGGCCGGGCGTAGTCGATCATCGTGGGTGCGAGCACTTCGAGCATCGAATAGGGGCCGGGTTCGGCGAGGCGGCGACCGACGACCTCCTCGCCCACGATCGCGCGTAGGACCGCGGGACCACCCAATCCACCGACCTCGGTGGGCCAGCCGTAGCGCATCCAATCGGCGTCGTAGAGCGCGCGGCTGACCCGGGCGAATTGCCGCATGTGGCCCTGCAGCGAGTGGTCGGACCCGGGGGTCAGGTCATTGTCGTCGAGCCACGAGCGCAAACCCGCCCGGAATTCCTCGACATTCACGGCGTCGGGCGGCCGATGGCGTGCGGACGCCCGGAGTCGTGCACGCCGCTGCGCCGAATGAACGTCATCGCACGGGTTTTCAGCCGCCAACCGTCCGGGGTGCGGCAGTAGGTATCGCGGTAGTAGCCGATCCGCATGTCATGGGTGGCGTGGTCGATGAAGCACAACGGCTGGGTGCCGCTCGCGGAATCACCGTCGATGTTCTCGATCAAAGCGGTCCCGGTGAGGAACAAGCCCTTTGGGGCCGCCGCGACCAACTCGGGGAACCTGTCCAGCTTGTAGGTTGAGCCGAAGGCGCTGTAGGTGCCGTCCGGGGTGAAGACACCGATCAGCCCGTCGATGTCTTCCTGGGTGATGGTGACCGCGTAGCGGGCGAGCAGCTGCTGGATCTCGACCAGGTCGTCAGTTCGAGTTTGCTGATTTGTCGACATAGACCTTGCCGCCTTTCATGACAAAGCTCACGTTCTGGGTGACGGTGATGTCTTCCAACGGGTCTCCCGGCACCGCGATGATGTCGGCGAGCTGACCCACCGCGAGCCGCCCGCGGTCGGTCGAGTTGATCAGCTCGGCCGCGGTCACCGTTGCCGCCCGCAACACCGCCAATGGCGGCAGCCCCCAGTTGACAAGGGTGACAAGCTCGTCGGCATTGCGGCCGTGCGGGATCGCGGGCGCGTCGGTGCCCACCGCGATCTTCACGCCCGCCTCGTACGCGGCCACGATCGAGGTGCGCGCCTTCGGGAACATCTCGGCCGCCTTGGCCTGCAGCTCGGGCGGGGCGTGCGCGACGTCCATGGCGTCCCCGTCGGCCAGGCGCCGGGTGCTCACCAGGAAGGTGCCGTGCTCGACCAGGGCGGCGATCGCCTCGTCGTCGATCAAAAATCCGTGCTCGATGCAGTCGATGCCGGCGTCGACGGCGTGCTTGACCGCCTCGGCGCCGTGCGTGTGCGCGGCGACGCGCAGGCCGCGCCGGTGCGCCTCGTCGACGATCGCGCGCAGTTCCTCATCGGAATAATGTTGCGCACCAGGCGGACCGGTCAGGGACATCACCCCGCCGGAGCAACAGACCTTGATCAGCTCGGCCCCGTGCTTGATCTGGTAGCGCACCGCCTTGCGGATCTCGTCGATGCCGTTGGCGATGCCCTCCTCGACCGTCAGCTCCAGCGCGTGGGGGGCGAACGCCGCGAACATCGTGGGGTCCAGGTGGCCGCCGGTGGGCGTGATCGCATGCCCGGCCGGCACCACGCGCGGCCCGTCGATCCAGCCCGCGTCGATGGCCTTGCCCAGCGCGACGTCCAACAGGTAGCCGCCGGTCTTAACGAACAAGCCGAGGTTGCGCACGGTGGTGAATCCGGCGCGCAGCGTGCGCCGTGCGTTGCCGACAGCGCGTAACACCCGCGTCGGCGGGTCATCCTGCACCTGGGACAGTCCGGGCTTTTCGCCGCGGCCGCCCATCAACAGGTTGACCTCCATGTCCATCAGCCCCGGCAGCAGGATGTGGTCGCCGAGGTCGATGAGTTCACCTTCCGGCTCGCCGCCGACCCCGACGATCCGGTCGCCCTCGACCTGGACGACGCCGGGGGAGACGATCTCGCCGGCGTCGACGTCAAGCAGCCCGGCGGCCCTGAGCGTCAACACCGGTTAGATCACCGGCTCCCGGATGCACTCCACCCAGGCCGCGCCGCTGTCGGGCACTCTCGGCTGTTTCCACGCCTCGATCGGAAACGACACCATTACGAGCGACTGCATCATGTGCATGAGAGCCTTTGCGTCCTCGGGGAGATCGTCGAGTGGGTACTTGTCACAGTAGGCGATCACGTCGTTGAGGCGGGGGAAGGCCACGTCGTAGAAGGCCTGCATTTCGGCCATCGTCGAGGACAGCCGCTTGGCGTAACGCTCGGGTTCGGTGGCCAGGTCCCAATCCAAAAAGGGCTCGAGGTCGGCGAATTCAGCGGGCAGCAGCGACGTGGCCATTGTTCTGATACTCCTTCACGTAGTCGCCCGTGGTCTTGTGCAGGTGACGGATCAAGACTTCCTGGTCGCACAGCAGGAATTCCTTGACGGCCCGGGTGCCGATCATGGTCTGGGTGGCCTCCAGCGTGTTGGCGTCCTGCAGCGCGTACTCCTTGAACGTCACGGCGGCCAACTCCTGGGCCAGCCGCTCCCGCGCATTGCGCGGCGGGACGAAATACAGCGTGCACTCGAAGATGTGCTTGTCCACCGCGGTCGGCCAGTAGTGGTAGGTCAGGTACCAGCCCGGCTCCCAGATCAGCAGCATGAAGTTCGGGTAGAAGAGCCACGAGTCGATGCCCCACTGCGGCACCCGCTTCACGTTGACACCCGGTGGCAGCTCGAGGTTTTCGATGATCTCCGGCTTGTCCCAGGGGCCGAACAGGCCGCTGCGCAACACCTGGTCCATCGGCTTGACCATGGACATGTCCGGGGGCGGGGCCTGGCCGCCCCAGGTCGACTGCAGGTTGTGCGGGCCTGCCAACTCGTAGTGCAGCGCCTCGTAGCCGTACTTCTGGATCTTGGCGGCCTCCTCCTTGGTGTACTGCCCCTGGTGCAGGATCGGCGCGTGGTAGAACTCGACGAACGCGTCGATGAACAGCTTCCAGTTGCTGCCGACCTCGGCGCGGTAGGAGTAAGTCTCGGTCATCTCGCCGAAGGGGTAACCCTCGATGCTCTTGGCCAGTGGGCCGAGGTAGTCGATCAGCGGCGCCGCGCCCGAGTCGAAGTTGATGAAGATGAAGCCTTCCCACACCTCGCACCGCACGGGGGCCAGGCCGAAGTTGCCCTTGTCGAGGTCGAAGAACTCCTCTTCCTGTTGAACGAAGGTCAGGTCACCGTCGAGGCTGTAGCGCCAGGCGTGGTACTTGCAGGTGAACTGTCGGCAGGTGCCCGAGGTTTCCTCGTTGGGAAAGTCGTTCCACACCAACTTGTTTCCGCGGTGCCGGCAGACGTTGTGGTACGCCTTGACGGTGCCGTCCTTGGTCTTGACGATGATCACCGACGTGCCCTTGCCGGCCGACGGCAGCTCTTTGGTGAAGTAGCTGCCGGTGCGTGGGAGCCGGTTGACGCGGCCGACGTTGAGCCAGGTCTTCCTGAAGACGGCGTCGCGCTCGGCTTCGAAGAACGCCGGATCGATCGAGTCGGTGTAATCGACAGGCGCCGTGCCGAGTTCGGGGTAGTTCTCTGTCCAGCTGCCTGCGGCTGGCTTGGGGAAGTGGGGCACCTTTCTACCTCTCCTAGTGGTTCTGATCGGCGTGCTCGAGCTGTACGCCAAAAGTGTTGAAGGCCATGGCCAGCGTGGTGTAGCAGCCGACCGTGAAGACGAAATCCATCCGCTGCTGGTCGTCGAGGCGCTCGCCGAGCGCCGCCCAGGTCTCGTCGGACATCTGCGATTTCTCTTCGAGCTCGTCGACCGCGGTGATCACCGCACGATCGAAGGGATCGGCAGCCTTCCCATTTTTGACCGCCGCGATCTGGTCGTCGGTGATGCCCTCGTCCTTGGCCATGCGGACGTGGTGGGACCACTCGTAGGCGCAGTCGCGACGGTGCGCCACCCGCAGGATGGCCAGTTCGCGGACGCGCGCGGGCAGCGGGGACGAGGTCAAAAGATGAACGTTGAACCGCAGAAACGCCTTGGCCAGCGCCGGGTGGTGGGCGAAGGTGCTGAGCGCGTTGTTGGCGGCAGGGTCACGCATCGCCGAGAGCGCCTTGTGGGTCGCTTCGTCCCACTGATCGGCCGGCAGCGGCGGCAACCGCATCCGTGCTCCCCTCTCGCCATCCTCCCGGCCACCTCTCGGACTAGGAGAATCAGATTCTCATTTCCAACCAATAGAGTTGCACGAATCGCGCGGCGGGTCAATGCCGGCGGGCGACGCCGCGCCCGGCCAAGGTGCCGCGTGCGCGACCCGGTGTTGAAACGGCGGTGTGCCAGCGGAAACGTCGTAAGCCGGCCCGGGCGCGGTCGCGACGACGCGGGCTACCCCGGCGCATCCTGGCCCCGCTGCGGGGCCGAGGATGGGCGCGTTTCGTCGCCGGTGGGGCGGGCAAACGCCGGCCGGGCCGTCGGCTGGATGTTGATTCTCGCCTGGCGAGAAGATAGTTTTCAATTTAGTGATCTTGGCACGGGACAGCGATTCGCCCAGGCTGCGTGGGAGCGGAACCGGATAGGCGGACCCGACGGAAGGGCAACGGCCATGAACAAAGAAGACATGATTCTGATCAGCGTCGACGACCACACCGTCGAGCCGCCGGACATGTTCAAGAACCACTTGCCGAAGAAGTACCAGGACGACGCGCCGCGGCTGGTGCACAACGCCGACGGTTCGGACATGTGGAAGTTCCGCGACACGGTGATTCCCAACGTCGCGCTGAACGCGGTGGCGGGCCGGCCGAAGGAGGAGTACGGCATCGAGCCGACGGGTCTCGATGAGATCCGGCCGGGTTGCTACAACGTCGACGAGCGCGTCAAGGACATGAACGCCGGCGGCATCCTGGCGTCAATCTGCTTCCCGTCCTTCCCGGGCTTCGCCGGGCGGCTGTTCGCCACCGACGACAACGACTTCTCGATCGCGCTGGTGCAGGCCTACAACGACTGGCACATCGACGAGTGGTGCGGCGCCTACCCCGCGCGCTTCATCCCGATGGCGATCCCGGTGATCTGGGATGCCGAGGCGTGCGCCGCCGAGGTGCGCCGGGTGTCGAAGAAAGGCGTGCACGCGCTGACC
The DNA here is from genome assembly GCF_041890355.1 of Mycobacterium hainanense. Taxonomy (NCBI): domain Bacteria; kingdom Bacillati; phylum Actinomycetota; class Actinomycetes; order Mycobacteriales; family Mycobacteriaceae; genus Mycobacterium; species Mycobacterium hainanense. Next base: position 914,878 of record NZ_CP169059.1, read on the forward strand.
TTCACCGAAAACCCCGCCGCTATGGGCTACCCGAGCTTCCACGACGAGTACTGGAACCCGCTGTGGAAAGCGCTGGTGGAGACCGACACCGTGATGAACGTGCACATCGGGTCCTCGGGTCGGTTGGCCATCACCGCGCCGGACGCGCCGATGGACGTGATGATCACGCTGCAGCCGATGAACATCGTGCAGGCCGCCGCGGACCTGTTGTGGTCGCGGCCGATCAAGGAGTACCCGGACCTGAAAATCGCGCTGTCCGAAGGCGGAACGGGCTGGATCCCCTACTTCCTCGAGCGCGCCGACCGGACCTATGAGATGCACTCCGCCTGGACGCACCAGAACTTCAAGGGCAAGCTGCCCAGCGAGGTCTTCCGCGACCACTTCCTGACCTGCTTCATCAGCGACAAGGTCGGCGTGGCGCTGCGCAACATGATCGGCATCGACAACATCTGCTGGGAAGCCGACTACCCGCACAGCGACTCGATGTGGCCGGGAGCGCCGGAAGAGCTCTGGGATGTGTTGTCCCTCAACAACGTTCCCGACGACGAGATCAATAAGATGACGCACGAGAACGCCATGCGCTGGTATTCGTTCGACCCGTTCACCCACATCTCGCGCGAACAGGCGACGGTGGGTGCGCTGCGCAAGGCGGCCGAGGGGCACGACGTGTCCATCAAGGCCAAGGGCCACGACAAGGACGCCAGAGGCGGCTCGTCGTTCGCGGACTTCGCGGCCAACGCGAAGGCGCTCACCGGCAACAAGGACTAAGGGCGTCGCCGGTCCCGCGAGCAGACGCGTACTCGCTTAACTCCGGTGGCGATGATGCGAGTTTGCGTTCCCCCGCAAGCGGGCGGTGTGCCCAGCTCGCGCTGAAGAAGAGGAGACCCAGCAGTGCCCGGCGCCGGAATGAACTTCGAGCTGACCGACGACCAGGAGTTGATCCGCCGGTCGGTCGCCGAGCTGGCGCGCAAGTTCGACGACCAATACTGGATGGAAAAAGACTCCGCACACGAATTCCCTTTCGAGTTCTATCAGGCCATCGCCGACGGCGGCTGGCTGGGCATGACGATCCCCACCGAGTACGGCGGCCATGGCCTCGGGATCACCGAAGCCACGATCCTGCTGGAAGAGGTGGCGAAGTCGGGCGGGGCCATGAACGCCGCCAGCTCGATCCACCTGTCGATCTTCGGCATGCAACCGGTGGTAGTGCACGGCTCCGACGAACTCAAGGCGCGCACGCTGCCGAAGGTCGCCACCGGCCAGGTCCACGTGTGCTTCGGCGTGACGGAACCCGGTGCCGGGCTTGACACCTCGCGCATCACCACCTTCGCCAAACGCGACGGCGACCGCTACATCGTCAACGGCCGCAAGGTGTGGATCTCCAAGGCGATGGAGTCGTCGAAGATCCTGCTGCTGACGCGCACCCAGAGCTATGAGGAAGTGACCAAGAAGACCGACGGGATGACGCTCTTCATCACCGACCTCGACCGCAACAGGGTCGACATCCGCCCCATTCGCAAGATGGGCCGCAACGCCGTCAGCTCCAACGAATTGTTCATCGACAATCTCGAGGTTCCGGTCGAGGACCGAATCGGCGAGGAGGGCAAGGGATTTCAATACATCCTGGACGGGCTGAACCCGGAGCGGATGCTGATCGCCGCCGAGGCCCTCGGCATCGGTCGGGTGGCGCTGGACAAGGCGGTGAAATACGGCAACGAGCGTGAGGTCTTCGGCCGGCCCATCGGCATGAACCAGGGCCTGCAGTTCCCGCTCGCCGACTCGCTGGCACGCCTCGACGCCGCCGAGTTGATGCTGCGCAAGGCCACCTGGTTGTACGACAACGGCAAACCCTGTGGGCGCGAGGCGAATACCGCGAAATACCTGTGCGCCGACGCCGGGTTCACCGCAGCGGACCGGGCGCTGCAGACTCACGGGGGCATGGGCTACGCGGAGGAGTACCACATCACGCGGTACTTCCGCGAGGCCCGGCTGATGAAGATCGCGCCGGTCAGCCAGGAGATGATCCTGAACTTCCTGGGATCCAACGTGTTGAAACTGCCGAGGAGCTATTGACCGCGCCCGACGAGCCCGTGCTGCTGGCCGAGGACCGCGACGGAGTACGCACGCTCACGCTCAACCGCCCGCGCCGCAAGAATGCGATCAACCCCGAACTCTGGATCGCGCTGCGCGATGCGCTGCATGCCGCCGGTCACGACCGCGGCGTGCGCGCGCTCGTGCTCACCGGCTCCGGCGGCAGCTTCTGCTCCGGAGCCGACATCTCGGTCCCCGACGACATTCATCCCAACTACAAGCTGCAGCGACTGACCGACGTGGCGCTGGCCCTGCACGAGCTTGCGATACCGACGATCGCCAAGGTCACCGGGGTGGCCGTCGGGGCGGGATGGAACCTCGCACTGGGATGCGACCTCGTCGTCGCAACGCCGGAAGCGACGTTCTGCCAAATCTTTTCCAAGCGGGGTCTGTCGATCGACCTCGGCGGATCGTGGCTGCTGCCGAAACTTGTCGGCCTGCAACAGGCTAAGCGGCTCGCGCTGCTCGCCGAGACGATCGGCGCCGAGGAGGCGCACGCGTTGAACTTGGTGACGTGGCTGGTGCCGGCAGCGGAGATCGACGCCTTCGTCGACGATCTCGCCGATCGGCTGGCGGCCGGCCCGCCGGTCGCCCTGGCCCACACCAAAGCGCTGCTGAACGAGGGCGCGCACAGCACGTTGCGCGACGCGCTGGCCAACGAGGCCCGCGCCCAGGTCGGCAATTTCGCGACCGCCGACGCGGCCGCCGCCTATGCCGCCTTCGCGCAGCGGCGCGAGCCGTCGTTTACTGGCCGGTGGGCATTGTCGAAATCCAAGGAGGCGGAGTAGCGATATGCGCGAAACAGTCATCGTCGAAGCCGTGCGCACCGCGGTGGGCAAGCGCAACGGCGGCCTGTCCGGAATGCACGCCGCCGACCTGTCCGCCGTCGTCCTCAACGAGTTGCTGGAACGCGCCGGTGTCGGCCCGGAAGTCGTCGACGACGTGATCTGGGGATGTGTGTCCCAGGTCGGCGACCAGTCCAGCAACATCGGCCGCTACGCCGTCCTGGCCGCCGGTTGGCCGGAGACCATCCCCGGGACGACCGTGAACCGCGCGTGCGGGTCCAGCCAGCAGGCGCTCGACTTCGCCGTGCAGGCGGTCATGTCCGGCCAACAGGACGTCGTGGTTGCCGGCGGCGTCGAGGTCATGAGCCGCGTCCCGCTGGGTTCGGCCAGGGCGACCGGCATGCCGTACGGCCCAGAGGTCCTCGCCCGCTACGACGACTTCTCCTTCAACCAGGGCCTGTCGGCGGAGATGATCGCCAAGAAGTGGGGTTTCTCCCGCACCCGGCTCGACGACTACTCCACCCAGTCCCACCAACGGGCCGCGGCGGCCCAGGACGCCGGCGCGTTCGCCGACCAGATCGTACCGGTGTTCACCGGCGACGACACCGTCGTCGCCGCCGACGAGGGCGTGCGGCGGGGGACCACGGTCGAGAAACTCAGCGGACTCAAGCCGGCCTTCACCGAAGACGGCGTCATCCACGCGGGCAACTCCTCGCAGATCTCCGACGGCGCGGCCGCGTTGCTCGTGACGACCGCGGAGATGGCGGTCGAGCTGGGGCTCACCCCGCTGGTGCGCTATCTGGCCGGCGCGGTGACCGGGGCCGATCCGGTGCTCATGCTCACCGGGCCCATCCCGGCGACCGAGAAGGTGCTGAAGAAGGCCGGGGTCGGCCTGTCCGAGGTTGGCGCGTTCGAAGTGAACGAGGCCTTCGCGCCGGTGCCGCTGGCCTGGATGGCCGAGACCGGGGCCGACCCCGACCGGGTCAACCCGCTCGGCGGCGCCATCGCGCTGGGTCACCCGCTGGGCGCGTCCGGGGCGGTGTTGATGACACGGATGGCGCACCACATGCGCGACAACGGAATCCGCTACGGGCTGCAAACCATGTGCGAGGGGGGCGGCACCGCCAACGCCACCCTGGTGGAGCTGGTGGGCTAGCTCCGGCGTTCACCGCACGCCGAAACGGCACCGCTGGGTGACCCTTGTCGCAGCGGCCAAATTAACCTACTGTGTGTTCACTAGGTTGGTTCGACCCGCCGATCGGTCAAAGGAGTCCGGTGCCCGACGCACGGCGTTACGACGCGTTGCTCGCCAAAGGCGAGGACCGTAAGCAACGGATCCTCGACGTCGCGCAACGGCTGCTCACGCGCAACGGCTGGCGGAGCACCACCCTCGCCCAGATCGCCGGCGAGGCCGGCGTCACCCCCGCGGGATTGCTGCATCACTTCGAGTCCAAAGAGCAGCTCCTGCACGCCGTCCTCGACGCCCGCGACCTCGACGACGACCTCCACGCCGACCGAACCGGCGATCTCTTCGCCCAGATCGCCCAGGTCGCCGACCGGTTCAGCCGGGCGCCCGAGCTGGTCGGAATGTTCACGGTGCTGCTGGTCGAGAACATCCTCCCCGACGCTCCACTGCACGACCGGATGCTGACGCGGCATCGCGCCGCGACGGACATCGTCGCCGACCTCATCCGCCGCGGGCAGGCCGATGGCCGGTACCGAACGGACATAGACCCCGCCGTTAAGGCGATAGAAATCCTCGCCTTCGTCCACGGAATGGAAACCACATGGTTGCTCGATCCATCGATACCGCTCACCGAGGTGTTCAAGCAGTACGCCGAGACGCTGGCGCGGGACTTCGCCCCGCAGAAGAGCCCCGCCAGGACATGAGATACCGGCTCGACGTGGTCGCCGCCACCGCGCTCGACGTGGTGCGGTTCGCCGGTGGCTGGCTCTTCGACCGTGCCATGGCGGGATGGGACGTCACCGTGCTGCTGGCCGACCTGGCCGGCCACGCCGACGATCGGCCGCTGCGGATCCTCGGCGCCCGGGTGGTCGACCTGGAAGACGCGTTGGCCTCGGCGCACTCCCGGCCCCGCCCGCAGGCCCTGGCGGCCGCGGCGGACTTGTTCGGCTGCGACTCGCGGGTGCGGCAGGGGGTGCTGCAGGCCCTCGACCATGGCGTCACCGAGGTCACGCTGTGGGGGGAGGCATGGCCGTCCGAACTCGACGACAGCGTCGGCCTGGTGCAGCACCGGCTGAGCATGGCCGCCCGCACGTTCAAGGCCCAGGCGCTGGCCGCCGCCGCTCTTCCCGACGGCTCGATCGGTCCCGTCGAGACCTTTCGCAGCGGGCTGCTGGCGTGGCCGTCGGTCGCCGCCGACCTGATCCCCGCCGGCTAACCCCGCGCAGGCGTCGCCCCGCGCTTCGATGCGCCCCCTCGTTGACGACCACCAGGCCGTGTGGAAATGTAATGCTCATCTTCGAGAGGCACGTTCTCACTAGCCGAGATTCAAGGAGCAGGAGATGGCTAACGAATTCTCCGAGATGGACTTCTTCCGCGGCAGCGAGCTCATCGAGGACCCGTACCCCTATTACGAGGCGCTGCGCCAGCGGTGCCCCGTCACGCGGGAGAGCCACCACGACGTCACGATGATCACCGGGTGGGACGAGGCGTGCGCGGTTCTCAACGACGCCGAGACGTGGTCCTCCTGCATCTCGGTGACCGGTCCGTTCCCCGGCTTTCCGGTACCGCTGGACGGGGACGACATCACCGAGCTGATCGAAAAGCACCGCGACGAATTGCCGTTCAGCGACCAGCTGCCCACCCTCGACCCGCCGACCCACACCAACCACCGCTCGCTGCTGATGCGGCTGATCACCCCGAAGCGCCTCAAGGAGAACGAGGACGCCATGTGGGTGCTCGCCGACCAGGTGCTCGACACGTTCCTCGCGCCGGGCCGCGGCGACTTCATCAAGGGCTTCGCCAGCCCGTTCACGCTGCTGGTCATCGCCGACCTGCTCGGCGTGCCCGACGAGGACCGCGACAAGTTCGTCAAGGGCATCCGCGACCACTCGGGTGGCGGCGTTGGCGGCACCAAGGGCTCGCTGGCGCACAGCCCGCTGGAATTCCTCTACGACCTCTTCTCCGACTACGTGCGGGACCGCCGGCGGGAGCCGCGCGACGACGTGCTGACCGGCCTGGCCACGGCCACCTACCCGGACGGCTCGACCCCCGACGTCGAAGACGTGGCCCGGGTTGCCAGCAACGTGTTTTCCGCGGGCCAGGAGACCACCGTGCGGCTGCTAGGCGCGGCCCTGCAGACGCTCGGGGAGCGGCCGGACATCCAGGCGCAGCTGCGCAAGGACCGCAGCCTGATCCCCAACTTCATCGAGGAGTCGCTGCGACACGAGAGCCCGGTCAAGGGCGACTTCCGATTGAACCGGGTGCCCGTCAACGTCGGCGGCGTCGACCTGCCGGCGGGAACCACGGTGATGGTGGTGCAGGCGGCCGCAAACCGTGATCCCCGTCGGTTCGAAGACCCGGCCACCTTCGACCCGGGCCGCAAGAACGCCCGGCAGCACATCTCGTTCGGGCGCGGCATCCACAGCTGCCCGGGCGCCCCGCTGGCGCGCGCGGAAACCCGGGTGGCGATCGAGCGGCTGCTCGACCGGACGTCGGATATCCGGATCGACGAGAACGCGCACGGGCCGGCGAATGACCGTCGCTACCAATACGTCCCGACGTACATCCTGCGCGGCCTGACGGAGCTGCACCTGGAGTTCACGCCGGCATGAAAGTCACAGTCGACGACCAGCGCTGCCGCGGCCACGGCGTGTGCACGACGCTGTGCCCGGAGGTGTTCAGCCTCACCGACGATGGCTATGCCGAGGCAATAGCGTCCGACGTACCTACGGAATTCGAAGCGGCCACCCAAGAGGCCATCGAGTGCTGCCCCGAGCAGGCCATCAGCAAAACCTAATCCAGTCAAGGAGATCCAGTGGCGAAAGGGTACGTCATCCTCACGGAGGCCATCAAGGATCCGGACGGCATGAAAGCTTATGCGCAGGCCGCCGGTTCCGCTATGGCCGGAGCCACCATTCTGGCGGTGGACACCGCCCCCAAGGTGATCGAGGGCACCTGGCACGGCGACCAGACCGTCGTGCTGGAATTCGAATCGGTAGACGCGGCCCGCGCGTGGTACGAGTCCGAGGGCTATCAAAAAGCGGCGAAACTGCGGCAGGCCGCAGCGGACTGCAATGCCGTCATCCTCTCCGGATTCTGATCGCTACTCGCCCACGATCGAAATGGCCTGCCGCGGGCACTGACGGACGGCCTCGCGGACGTCCGCCTCGTTCTCCGGGGTGACCTCTTCTTGGTGCACGGTGAGCATGTCGTCGTCGCCCAGCTCGAAGATCTCCGGGTTGATGCCCATACAGACGCCGTTGCTTTCGCAGAGCCCCCAGTCGACTTCGATCTTCTTCGTCACGGCAACCCCCTTTACCGAAATACCTTGACGGGCACGTTCTTCCAGCCCGCGACGTTTTGCATGGTCACCCGTTGGCAACCCGCCCAGTCCACCTCGTAGCGCGGCATGAAATCGAGGAGCCGCTCGAGCGCGATCCTGCTTTCCATGCGTGCCAGCGCGGCGCCAAGGCAACTGTGAATCCCATACCCGAGCCCGAGGTGCTGGGCCTCGGTCTGGTCACGCTCGATGTCGAACGTGTCGGCGTTTGTGAAGGCCTCCGGATCGCGGTTCGCCGCTGCGCCACACAGAAACACCGGCTTGCCCGCGGGGATCACGCCACCGCTGACGTGTGCCTCTTTGAGCGTGTAGCGGACGTTGTACTGCACCGGTCCCTCGTAACGCAGCAGCTCTTCTACCGCCCCGGGGATTTTGTCGCGGTCCTCCTGTAGCTTCTGCCACTGGTCGGGGTGACGGGCGAAGATCACCGCCGCGTTGCCGAGCAGCTTGGTGACGGTCTCGGCGCCCGCCCCGCCCAAAAGGGTGGCGAACCCGCAGATCTCGATGTCGTCGAGCTTGCGCAGCTGCCCGTCTTCGCCCGGGACCTCGGCCGCGATCAGGCGGCTGATCATGTCGTCCTGTGGTTCCTGGCGGCGCTCCTGCACCAGGCCGAAGTAGTACATCGCCGTGTCGATGTTGGCCTGCATGCCGGCTTCGCTGATCTCGATCTGCCCCGGTTCGTGCGACAGGCTGGTGTCGATCCAGTGCCGCACCTGCTGGCGGTATTCCTCCGGCACCCCGGCCATCCGGGTGATGACTTCCACGGGGAACGGCCCGGAGAAGTCCTGGACCACGTCGAAGTTTTCCGGGTCGGCGGCCCCCAGGTACTTGTCGATCACCTCGATGACGGTGTCGCGCTGCGATTGGATCGCCCGCGGGGTGAACGCCTTGTTGAGCAGGCTGCGCATGTGGCGGTGCTCCGGCGGATCCATGAAGATGATCGACTTCTGCTCGGGGGAGATGCCCCTGCGCACCATCGCCAGGTCGCAGCCGCGTGCCGAGGAATAGGTCTCGAAATCCTTGAATGCCGCCGCGACGTCCACGTGGCGGGTCAACGCGTAGAAGTCCTCTTTTTCGTCGTAGTACAGCGGCGCGTCCTCGCGCATCCGTCGATAGATGTCGAACGGATTGTTGTAGTAGTCCTCGGAGTACGGATCGAAGACGACCTTCGGTTTTGTCACTGAATCCTCCTCAGCGGCGAGGGCGGGGCTGAAACCGTTACAGCCGAGTCGTTGACTGTAACGGTAACGGTAATACCTTCGTGACGAACCGGAAAGACCGAAACGCTGGCATCTCAGACCCCGTTCGAGGCGCCGACGGCGTTGATCGCGTCATCCAGGGCGCCCAGTTCACTGCCGAGTTCCTGCGCGATGCGACGCGCCACGCTGACGTCTTTGTGGACGAATTCACCGGCGACCCCGATGAACGACGCGACGGAACCGCTCGCCGCCGCCAGGCTCAGGACCCGGCTGGTCGCACTGCCGTGCGACAACGCCGGCAGCAACGTCGACTCCGCCACGCCAAGTCGCTCACCCAACCGCACTGCCTCCGAGAGCAGCCCGATATGGCCCGCGAACAACGCGTTGTTGACCAGCTTCACCTTCTCGCCGGATCCGCACGGGCCCACGTGCAGAACCGGATCTCCGTAGCAGGCGAGCACCGGCCGGACCCGCGCCACGGCGTCTTCCGTGCCGCCGACGAACAGCGTGAGCCGGCCGGCCGCGATGTCATGCGGGCCGCCGCTGACCGGGGCGTCGACGACGTCGACGCCTTCGGCGTGTGCGGCGAGCGCGCCGACCGTGTTCGGGCCGGCGGTGGTGTGCACGACCAGCACGGAACCGGGCGGCATGGCGGCCAGCAATCCACCTTCCAGGCATACCTCCCGCACCTGCCGATCGGTGAACACGCACAGCACCACGACGTCGGAGCACCTACCCGCCTCGGCCGGCTCGGCGACCGCATGCGCGCCGAGCTGCTCGAGATCGCTTCGCTTTTCGGCGGTCCGGCCCACGACCCGGACGTCGTGTCCGGCCGCCACCAAACGGGCCACCATGGGGCGTCCCATCCGTCCCGCACCGACGAACCCGATCGTCACCTCGGATGGCCCATCAGGCCCAGCGCGGCGTCGGCCGCGTCCAGCACGGCGCCGCCGTTCGCGCCGGCCCGGTCGGCCAAGTCGACCACGAGGCGGACGTCCTTCTGCAGCAGCGTCCCGGCCACACCGGCGAGCCGGTCCAGTCCGCCGATGCCGCCGAGGGCGTTGAGCGCGAAGCTGTTCCCGCTGCTGCGCGAGACCACCTCGGTGAGCCGGTCCGGGTCGACGCCGAGGGCGCCGGCCAGCGCTAGCGTGGTGGCGGCGGTGGCCAGGTGGGCGGTGAAGAGCAGATTGTTGAGCAGCTTCGTGGTCTGACCGGAACCGAGCTCGCCGAGGTGCACGACCGGATCGGCATACGTGGCGAAGACCGGGCGGCACCGCTCGACGGCGTCGGCGTCGCCGCCGACCATCACCAGCAGACGCCCTTCGGACGCGGCCGAGCCGCCGCCGCTCACCGGGGCGTCGACGACCGAAACCCCGCTTGCCGCAGCGCGCTTCGCGAGTTCCCGGCAGGTGTTGGGGTGCACGGTGCTGTGGATCGCGATGACACCGCCCGGCTTCATCGCGGCCAGCACGCCACGGTCGCCCGACGTGATCTCGTCGACGTCGGCGTCGCCCACGACGCAGAGGCAGACCAGGTCGCTGGCGGCGGCGAGCTCGGCCGGCGACCCGGCGACCTTGGCCGAGGTGTCGGCGAACGCCTCGACGGTTGCGGGTCGGCGCGCCCACAGCGTCGTCTGGTAGCCGCCCTCGACGATCCGGCGGGCCATGGGGCCGCCCTGGCTGCCGAGGCCGATGAATCCGACTCTCATCCGGCCTCCAGGTCGCCTTGATTTTCAGCGGCATCCGCACGACCGGCCACACAGTCCGCGACGAACGCGAAGACCTTCGCGTGGTAGTCGGCAGCGGCGTGGCCGAGGCTCATGTTGTGTCCTGCATCGGGCTGCCGATGCACGGTGAACCGCGGCGCCCCGGAAAACAAGCTCTCGATCTCGGTTACCGCCGCAGCGTCGTTCTGCCAGACCTTTTCGTGTTCCGCGATGCTGAACTGCACCGGGACGCGGATAGCGGGGGCGAGTGCCGGAAAGTCCTGGCGCGCCCAGTCGGACACCATCTGATCCTCGTAGGAGGGCGCGGTCGGGGAGACCGTCGTCCCGCTGAGAACCTCGGGCGGATAGAGGTGGCTCGGATGCCACAGCAGCTCACGCAAGCCGGCCGGGCGGCGTTCGCGGGTCGCGGTTTTCAGGATCTCGCGGGCCGCCGGGTGGTAGCGCCGGCCCGTACCGGCCAGTTCGATGCCCAGCAGATCGGCGCCGCGTTCGTCGGCGCCCATTCGCATCACGAGTTCGCATCCGCCGGAATGGCCCATCAGGAACAGCCCGGCGCCGCGCGGGCGGTCCCCCAGGATGCGATCCACCGCGCCATAGGCGAGGTTGGTCCGCTGCTCGGGCAGGGTCATCGCCTCCGGATACGGCGCGGAGCTGCCGTAGCCCGGACGGTCGAGCGCCACCACGGTGAACCCGGCGGCCGCGCCCGCCCGCAACAAGGACAGCGACGGGTGGCCCGGGCAATCGAAATACGTTGCTGTGGTGCCGCCGCCGTGAATGGCCACGATCACGGCCTTGGGTTGGGCGACCTCGGCGATCAGCGCCGACATCGGCACCCCGTCGACGATCACCAACCGGGGCCGGGGGGCACTCATGTATCGGCCCGGAGCAGCAGCACACCGCTGGGCGTGAGGCCGCCGCTGCTGACGACCCCGACGCGGGCGTCGGCGACTTGGCGGTCACCGGCCTCCCCGCGCAGCTGTGTCACGGCCTCGTGCAGCAGGCCCATGCCGTGGGTGCGGCCATGCGACAGCTGGCCGCCGTGCGTGTTGAGCGGCAGCTGCCCGTCGCGGGCGATGTTCTTGCCGCCGTCCAGGAACTGCTTGGCCTCACCGATTCCGCAAAATCCCAGCGCCTCGATCCAGGACAGACAGTTCATCGTGAAGCCGTCATACAGCTCGGCGACGTCGACGTCGTCGGGGCGCAGGGAGGTCCGCGTCCACACGTGTGCCGCCTGGCCCAGCACCTGCGGTTCGTGGGTGAGAGTGCTTTGGTCCCAGTCGATTCGCTCGATGATCTGCGTGCCCACCGCCTCGACCAGGACGGGCGGCTTCGCAAGGTCACGCGCGGTGTCGACGGCGGAGACGATGACGGCGATCGCGCCGTCGCAGGGTATGTCGCAGTCGTAGAGGCCGAACGGCGTGGTGATGGGCCGCGCGTTCAGGTAGTCGTCCATCGTCATCGGCGACCGGTAGATGGCGGTCGGGTTGAGTTCGGCATTGGCCCGCTGATTCAACGCGATCCAGCCCAGGGTCTCTTTGGTGGTGCCGTAACGGTGGAAGTGCCGCTGCGCGTTCATCGCCAGGGTGTGCGCCGCGGATGTGGCCCCGAATGGCATCTGCCAGCCCGACATCCGGCTCATCGACGGGCTGATTTTGCCCTGCTTCATGAGCTCGCCGTGGGTGGCTTCCCACACCGTTCGGAAGCACAGCACGTGCCGCGCCAGCCCGCCGGCGATCGCCAGCATCGCGGCGATCACGGAGCCACCCGGGCCGAACGTTTCCATCGCGCCGTTGTGCCAAGTCGGCCGGATGCCCAACGCGGCTTCCAGGGCGGTGGTGCCCCCCTCACCCATTCCCGCCACGTTGAGAGCACCGGGGTAGGTGGACAGGCCGTCGATGTCGGCGAATGTCAGGCCTGCGTCGGCGATGGCCGCTTCGCAGGCCTGCACGGTCAGCGCCAATGGCGGCTGCATCAGCCGGCGGCCGATCGGCGACATGCCGATCCCGGTCAGCGCGACCTTGTCTTCGAACTTCTCCTGGGTGAGCATGGGGCGCACGTGTTCGGCGAAGCGCTCCGGCGCAATCTCGTCGGCCGGCAACGGGCCGGGGTTGGCATCCTGTACCGGGCGGAACAACGGAAACCAGACGTCCTCGACGTGTTCGAAGACCACCTCGACCTGTTGGCCGAGTTCGAGCCGATCGGGGTCGCATTCGATGATGTTGGTGGTCAACCGAATTCGCGGATCTTCGGCGATCGCCACCTGGGCGATCACGTAGGGTGCGACCAGCCCGGGCAGGCTGAACCGTTCGTTGATGGTGAACCCGGCCAGCGTTGCCCTGCCGGAGACCGCTCGCACCCCGACATCCAGTGAGCGGCAGTACCGGCACACCGGCGCGGGCGGATGGATCAGCGATTGGCAGGCCTGGCATTCCTGCAGTCGGAGCTTGCCGTCGGCTCCTGAGGTCCAGAAAAACTCGTTTTCCTGCGTGACCAGGGGCAGCGGTCGGCCCGGTGCTGCTGACACGTCACCTCCGGTGCGTCGCACGGCCATTCCGGTAGGGCCGTTATACGAATCGGAGAATCACGTTATCACTGCCAGCAGGCACGATCTAGACCGTAGGCGCCCGCCTTTCGAGCTCGCCGAATCGTGCGAGCGCGGTGTCGAGGTCCGTTTCGTCGAATATTTCGATGCGGTTGATCAGGGCGCCTTCGACCGTGACAACAATGATCTCCCGCCACTCTCCGTCGAAGCCCTGTTGCGAGGTCCCCCGCACTGCCTGTGTGACGACCGCTCCGAGGTTGTTCAGTCGATGCACAGCCTCGACGTAGCTATAGACGTCCGGGGCCATCTCCCACGTGGCGTGTATGTAACGGATCAGCTCGCCGGGCGCGAAGGCGATCGCGCGCCGATGGTCGATACTTACCCAGTCTTGCGTCGTCGGGGGTAACTCGCGCCGGTTGGTCGCGGTGTAACCAGCCAGGATGGCCGACCAGGCGTGCGCGTGGGCGGCCCCTTCGCCGGCAAGATACCGGGCGTCGAGTTCCGCCAGCGCGGCGTCCAGGTCAATGGCGTCGAACAGAACGCGTGCCAGGATCTGGTTTTCGGCGTTGACTTCAAGCACGCATAGTGTCTCAGACGCCGTGGACTCGGACCATTGGCCCCAGACGCTGTGACAACCGAGGAACAAGCGCTGCCCACGCACCGCGATCACGGTTAACGTTGCGTTGACGACGCCGACTGCGGCGATTGCCCTCTGGCTTGCGATCTCCGCATCTCGACCGTGCCGGGTGCCGGCGTTCACGGTGCGGCGACGGTCATCTACGCAGATGTCGTCGGCGACCAATTCCGCAACGTCATCCCAGTCGCGGGCCGCGAACGAGGCCAAGAAGCATTGCTCCACTTGACTTGCCGCGTTTTCCAGAGGCGGTGGCTGCGGTTGCAATTCATCGAAGCGGGCGAGCGCGGCGTCGAGGTCGGCCTCGTCGAAAAGCTCGGAGCGGTCGATCTTGCCGCCTCTATACATCGTAAGGTCGATCGTGCGCCACTCGGCATCAAACCCTTCCTGTGAGGTCCCTTGCACCACGTGGGTGACGACTGCGCCGATCTCGCTCAACCGATGCACAGCCTCGATGCGGATGTTGGATTGCGGCGACAGTTCCCAGGTTGCAAGAAGGTATGCGCTCAGATCGCCGGCTGCGATGGGTGCGAGTCGCCGATGATCGATATTCACCCAGTCCACCGTGGTCTCTGGGAGTTGGCGTCTGCTGAGCGCTACATATGCGCGTCTGACGTGCGACCATGTCTGCGCGTGCGGGGCGGCTTCACCGGCGAGGTAGCGAGCATCGAGCTCTTCGTAGGCGGCGTCGATGTCGTCGACGTCGAATGTGACTGTCGCGACAGCGCGCTCGTCGGCATCAATCTCGCCGATAGCGAGCGCCTCTGTGGCAAATGGCTCAGGCCCTTCATCGCGCTCCGACAGACCGATGCGCATGAGGACGAGGCGCTCCCCGCGGATCGCCATGACGGTGGATTCCAGATTCGTGTTCCACAGCTCGGCCCTCGCCCGCATGTCTGCGATGTGGGCGTCTCGACCATGTCGGACTCCCGAGCCGATAACCGGACGGCGATCGTCACTGGAATAGTTGTCGGCCAGCATCTGCGCCATCCCCTGCCAGTCGCCTGCCGCGTAGTACTCCAGGAACCGCTCGTGGACACGGCTTGCCGCGTTTTCCAGACACCGCGCAGGCAAATGGAGTTCTTCGAACCTCGCGAGCGCGGCGTCGATATCCGCCTCGTCGAACAGCTCGACGCGGTTGATCAGATCGCCTTCGACCGTTAGGAGTTCGATCATCCTCCACTCGGCGGCGAATCCCTCTCGCGAGCGTCCGTGCACCGCGTGGGTGATGATCGCTCCGACGTCATCCAGGCGATGGACGAGCTCGACGTAGTAATTGATGTTTTGGTGGATATCCCAACCCGCACGGAGATATTCGAGAAGGTCACCGGGAGCGAAGTTTGCCCCTCGGCGGTGGTCCACGTTAACCCAGTTCGATGTCACTCGCGGCAGCTCGTGCCGGTTGAGTGCGGAATACATCTGCGTGATGCTCGACCACGTCCGCGTATGGGCGGCCGCTTCGCCGGCGAGGTACCGGGCGTCGAGCTCCACGATGGCAGCCTCGAGGTCGTCGGCGTCGAACACGACGACCGCCGCCATCCGTTCGTCGGCGTCGACCTCGACGACCACAAGCATCTCGATGCCGAACGCGTCAGGCTGCAGGTCGTCGTCCGAAAATCGGTAGCGACTTAAAACGAGGCGCTGCGCGCGCGTAGCCACCACCGTTGCGGTCACATTCTGGGATCCGAGAGCGGCGTACGCATGCACGATGCGTTCAGCATCTCGACCCTGCAGGTTACCCGCATTCACGACTCGACGCCGATCGTCAACGGCAAAGCCGTCGGACAACATCTCGGCCATTGCATCCCAGTCGCGGGCGGCGAAACACCCCTGAAAGCGCTTATCCACTCGGCTTGCCGTGTTTTCCAGTTGTGTTGCCGCACGGCTCAGCTCTTCGAATCTCGCGAGTGCGGCGTCGAGGTCTTCCTCGTCGAAGAGTTCGCAGCGACTGACGAGTTCACCATCGACCGTCAGGATGCTGACGCCCCGCGATTCGGCCTCAAAGCCCTCTCGCGAGGTCCCATGCCCTGCCCAGGTGACAACTGCTCCGAGTTTGCGCAGCCGATCCACGGCCTCGATATAGATGCCGCTGTCGGGTGAGAGGTCCCACGCGGCCCGGATGGATGCCGTCAGATCACCCGCTTCGATCATCGCGAGTCGTCGGTGGTCGACGTTCACCCAGTCTTGCGTCGCCGCTGGGAGTTCGTGCCGATTGAGCGCGGCGTAGGCCTCTGCGATGACCGACCACGTGCCCGCGTGGACGGCGGCTTCGCCGACGAGGTAACGAGCATCGAGTTCCGCCACGGCGGCATCGAAGTCTTCAAGGTCGAACACGGCATTGCCCGCGATTCGCTCGTCGGCGTCGATCTCGACGACGTTGAAGGCGTCGTTCTGGATCGTGTCGGCGTCACGGCCGGATACGCGAACGCGCAACAGGGCGAGGCGCTCGCCGCGGGTCGCCAGGACGTCCAACATCTTCATGGTGAAGCCGACATCGACTGTTGCCCTTGTGCTTTCGATATTGGCCTCCCGGCCGTGCAGCACCCCGGCGTTCACCACCCGCCGACGATCGTCGACGGAAACATTCTCGGCCGTTATTTGAGTCACGGCGCTCCAGTCACCGGCCGCAATGTACGAAAAGACGTGCTCTTGGACACGCGTTGCGGTGTTCTCCAGCCGGGGCGTCCGACGGCTGAGTTCATCGAACCTTGCGAGCGCGGCGTCGAGGTCCGCCTCGTCGAATACCTCGCAGCGGTTGAGCATGTCACCTTGCACCGTTCCAACGGTGACCACGCGCCACTCGGCATCGAAGCCTTCTTGTGAGGTCTCATGCGACGCGTTGGTGACGACAGCTCCGAGGTCAGTCAGCCGATGCACACTCTCGATGGAGTGGCTGACATCCGACCAGGCAAGTAATGCGGGCAGTTGACCAGGCTCAAACGACACCCCACGCCGGTGGTCGATGTTCACCCAATCTGGCGTCGTCGGCGGCTGTTCGTGCCTATTGAGCGCGGCATAGGACCGAGTGATGACCGACCACGCGTGCGCGTGGGCGGCTGCTTCGCCGGCGACGTACCGCGCGTCGAGCTCGGCGCGCGCGGATTCCGAGTCGTCGGACTCGAACACGACGAATGCCACTATCCGCTCGTCACTGTCGATCTCGGTGACGACGAGAAAGTCCCCTCGAATCGCCTCGGGGTCGGGGCCCGAGGCCTCAAGGTGCGCAAGGACAAGGCGTTCGCCGCGGGTCGCGACGACGTTCGGCGTCAAGCTCGTAAAGCCGACATCGGCGGCCGCACGCCAGTTTTGGATCTCGGCATCTCTTCCGTGCCGGATTCCCGCGTTGACGGTCCGACGGCGATCGTCGGTGACGAAGTCGTCGGCCAGTATCTGACCAATCGCCTCCCAGTCGCGGGTCACGAAGTGGCCCAAAGCGCGTTCGTTGACTCGGCTTGCCCCGTTTTCCGGCCGCCGTGCCAGGCGGTTAAGTTCGTCGAACCTTGCCAGCGCGTCGTCGAGATCCGCCTCGTCGAATACCTCGCAGCGGTTGATCCTGTCGCGCTCGAACGTGAGAAGAGCGACGTCTCGCCACTCGGCGTTTAACCCCTCTTGCGTGGTCCCGTGCGCCGCATGTGTGACGACCGCTCCCGAGCTGCTCAGCCGATGTACAGCCTCGAGGTAAATGGTTGCTTGCGGTGCGAGCATCCATATGGCTCGAAGGGCTATGCCAAGATCACCCGGCTCAATCGCCACGACCGCTCGATGATCGAGATTGACCCAGTCCGGCGTTATCGGCGGAAGTTCGTGCCGGCCAAGCGCGGCGTAGCTGGTCGCGGTCAGCGACCACGTCTGCGCGTGGGCGGCAGCTTCGCCTGCGAGGTACCGGGAATCGAGTTCGGCCAGTGCTGCATCGATGTCGTTGGAGTCGAACACGATTGCTGCCACCAACCGCTGTTGAGAGTCGATCTCGCCGACGACGATACTCTCGTCGACGAGTGGCTCGGGCCAGTCGGGGTTAGTGAAGGAGTGACGTGAGAGGACAAGGCGCTCCCCGCGGGTCGCGATGGGGGTCGACGTTATGCCGACATAGCCGATCTCGGCGATCGCCTGCATGTTTGCAATTTCGGCATCGCGACCGCGTCGGATGCCCGAGTTCACCACCCGGCGACGATCGTCGCCCATAAAGTCGCCGGACAATACCTCTGCCAGCGCGTCCCAGTCACGAGCCGCGAAGTGCGCGAAATAGCGCTCGACCGCTCGGCTTGCCGCGTTGTCCAGCCGCTGCGCCCGCGGGCGCCGCTCCTCGAAGCGGGCAAGGGCGACGCTGAGGTCTGCCTCTTCGTAAACCTCCACCTTCGGTCCGTCGGAAAGATACAAAAAGGCGCGCCCCCACTGCAATTCGTTTCCGTGTGCGTCGGTGCCTTCGATAGCGAGGGTAGAGACGAGCCCGTGGGTGTCCAGCGCATGCACCGCCCGCATCCAATAGCGGGCATCGGGAACCAGTGTCCACAGCTCCTCGATCGCTCG
The DNA here is from genome assembly GCF_041890355.1 of Mycobacterium hainanense. NCBI lineage: Bacteria > Bacillati > Actinomycetota > Actinomycetes > Mycobacteriales > Mycobacteriaceae > Mycobacterium > Mycobacterium hainanense. The sequence goes on from NZ_CP169059.1 coordinate 932,908, forward strand.
CCCGTAGTTTTCCGCCGACCCAAACGGGACGCGTCGATGATCGGCAAACGAAAGCCGCTCGAGCATCGGCCCCGGCTTGTGACGATTGAGCTCCCCCACCGTGTCGATGACGGGTTGCAAGACGTGTGCGCACGATGCAGCCTCACCGGCAAGATATCGGGCGTTGAGCTCGGCGATGGCGGCTTCGAAGTCGTCGGGGTCAAACACGACGATTGTCGAGATCTGCTTCTGGAAATCGGTTTCGATGATGCCCAGCACCTCGTTGCGGAATTCCAAGGACCCACCTTCGCCGCCCGAGACGCGCGCGAGCACGAGTCGCTGCCCACGGACTGCGATGACGACCGACGTGAAGTAGGTGATCCCGACGTCGGCGGCCGCGCGCAGGTTTGCGATCTCGGCATCCCGACCGTGTGTGGTCCCTGCATTAACCACCCGACGGCGATCGTCGACACAAATGTGCTCGGACAGTACCTTCGCGAGCTCATCCCAATCGCGGGCAGCGAAGTGTGCCATGTAGCGCTCGGATGCTTGGCTTGCCGCGTTTTCCAGCCGCGGTGCCGGGCGGCTGAGCTGCTCGAACGTGGCAGTCGCGGCGTCAATCGCGGCCTCGTCGAATAGCTCCCAGCGGTTGACCAAGTCGCCCTCGACCATGAGAACGTTGATGCCCCGCCACTCGGCTTCGAAGCCCTCTCGCGAGGTCCGATACCCCACATAGGTCGCAACCGCTCCGAGGTTGTTCAGCCGGTGCACAGTCTCGATATACATGCCACCAGTGGTGCCATCCCACGACTCATGGACGTATGCAAACGCATCATCAGGTGCGACGGCTGTTGCCCGACGGTGGTCGATATTCACCCAGTCGCGCGTCGTCGCGGGGAGTTCCCGCCGGTTGATCGAGGCGACGATGCGCGTGATGGCAGACCATGTCTGCGCGTTAGTGCCCGCTTCCCCTGCTAGGTAACGAGTTTCGAGCTCTGCGATCGCAGTTTCAAGGTCGTCGGGGCCGAACACGACCCTGGCTATCATTAGTCCGTCGGTGTCGACCTCGGTCATCTCCAGCGTTTCAACGACGAACGCATCGAGCCGCGGGTCACGCTTCTCGAACCGCACACGGCTGAGGCAGAGCCGGTCGCCCCGCAGAGCGAGAGGCGTATTCGTGATATTCACGCCCAAGGCCGCGATCGCCAGGACATTGTTGACCGCTGTCTCACGGTCGTTGCTCTCACGGCGGAGCCCGTGCCGCCTGTCTTCGAGGCGGATGTCTTGGGCATACAGCGCGCTGATTTCATCGCAGCGGTTGTCGGCAAAGAGGGAGAACGCCTGGTCGGTTATCCGAGTCGCGGTGTTCTCCAGTTGCGCACGAGAACGTACCACCTCGAATCGTGCATGCGCCGCGTCGAGTTCAGCGACGGCGGCATACATGTCTTCGAGGTCGAACCACACCTGCAGCGCTATTCGGCCTTCCGTATCCAGGCCTGCGAGATGGAGGAACTCGTCTTGTGGCGCGCCAGAACTCAGATCTTCAGTGCTTATCTCTAGTCGTGTGAGAGAGAGACGTTCGCCACGCACGGCGACAGCCGTGTGACGGTAGCGGACCATACCCGTCTCCAAATAGCGCCTCATATCCTGGGGCCACTGGCTCGCCGGGAGGTCGATCCGTGGGAAGCCGACAATCTTCCGGCGACTCTCGACGGACACGTATGGGGCTAACAGCTGCTTTACCTCGTCCCAGGCCGCGCGATTGACTGCATCGATCAACCGGCTGCCCGCCTGCACACAAGCGTTAGTTGGCTCGACACTCGGCGCTACGGGAGGAGCTACCGGCGCAGGACGCTGACCGACGACACGCCGCGCTCTGTCCGCAAGCGCCGCAGCCCCTTTCCGCTCATACAGATCAACGGCCCGCTCGGCAGCAGCGCGCGCACCCGCAGCATCACCTCCAGCGTCCAAAACCGTTGCCAGTGAGGCACATGCGTCGCCGTGATCGACCAATGCGTCGGTTCGCTCGGCCAGGGCGACGGCGGCCTCGGCGATGCGCCGAGCCTCGCCGTGTTCACCGCCGTGCGAAAGCAGCCGCGCGCGAAGAGTGCGCCACGCTATCGATGCCTTCAATGCGTGCCCGGCAAGTCGCTCACTCTCCGTGCATAATTCCTCGGCCTCGGCGTGCCGGTCGAGCGTTAGACACGCGCGGCCCAGCAGCGCGGCCGTCTCCGCGGTATCGGCGTCCAGGCCCATGCGACGAAAACCGTTGTAGGCCTGACGCAAATGCGGTTCGGCTGCGGCCGGATCGTCGGCGATCAACTCGACGATACCGGCAAACTGCTCGACCTCAAGCAGCGCGTGCCGCAGCCCGAGCTCGGTGACGGTACGCCGTGCCGAGTCGATCATCCGCCGCGCTGCCTCGGCGCGTCCCCGGAAGGCCTCCAACACGGCCTGGCACCGCGTCGACGTCGCCTCGACCGCGGGCGACTCGGTCGTGATTCGCAACAGCCGAACCACGTCGAGACACCGCCCACCCGCACGCGGAACCGGGTTGGGGCCCCACAGCGCGGCAAGTGGTGCGCCCGCCAGCACCGCGTTGACCCGCCGGTGATCACGCGCACGCCGCGCCGCCGTGAGGGCATCGTCCAGCGCGACCTCGCCGTCGCCGATTCTGCCGAGCCGGGCCAGGCACGCGGCCCGCACGGTATGAGCGTTGGCTTCGCCTGCGGCATCGCCTAATTCGGCCAGTTTCTGCGCGGCCAAGCCTAAAGCGGTTTCAACTTCGTCGAGTCGCTCGGGATGGATGAGCATCGACAGCTGGCCGTCGAAGCACGTCGCCCACGCCGCCAACCGCGCCGAATTGACCGTCGCTTCCTGCAGTTTGGAGACCGCGCCTGCCGCCGAGGTCACGTCACCAGCCGCCAATAAAGCCTCGCAACGCGCGACTAGCAGTTCGGCCGCCTGGTCGTCGCGGTCGGGCAACTCGTCGTCGATCTCGTCCAGCGCGTGTAGGGCTTGGCCGTAGAGATCGGCGGCGCCTTCGTAGCCGAGTCGGGCCACCGCCTGGTCCCCGGCACGCCGGCAGTATTCGACGGCCTTGGCCGCGTTTCCCGCCCACGCACACTCGAAGTAATGGTGGGCCAGTTCGGCCAGCAGCTCATCGTCGGCGCCGGGCTGGGTCTCCAGCGTCGTGGCGATGCGCTGGTGCAGCCGCATCCGCCGCACGGACGGCAGCTCGGCAAGCAGCGACTGCCGGACGAGAGCGTGGTTGAACCGGTAACGGCCGCCCGGCTCCTCGATGACGATGCCGGCCTTGCAGGCTTCGTCGAACGCGTTGACGAGATCATCCTCGACCACGCGCTCGACCAGTTCTACCGAGAATCGGCTGCCGACGACCGCCGCCGCCGCAAGCGCATCGTTCGTCTCTGCCGGAAGCCGAGAAAGGCGGCGGCTCACGGTTTCCCGGACACCTTGTGGCAACGTGGTCGGATCCCACACACCGCCGGTCTCGTCCACATGGCGTAGCGCTTCGATGAGGAAGAACGGGTTGCCACCGGTGACCGACGCCAACGCCCGGGCCAGTTCTTCGTCGTGGTAACCGGCCTCGGTCACATACGCGCTCACGTCGTCTTCGTCGAGGCCACTGAGCGTAAGGCGGTTGAAAGTGCCAGAACCGGCGCCGCGGTGCAGGTCTGCGAGCATCGCCGCCAGGGGATGCGAACGGTCGAGATCGGTGCTGCGGTATGTGCCGACGATCTGCACCCGCGCGCGATCGCCGAACCGCAGCAGATGCCGCAACAACAGCAGCGTGGGCTTGGCGGCCCAATGCAGGTCGTCGAGGATCAGCGCGACGGGTGCGTCGGCGGAGGCGACTTCCAACAGTGCGACGACGGCGTCGAACAATGCGTAGCGCTCGGTTTCCGGGTCGGCGCGGGTTGGCGCGGCGAGATCGGGTAGAAGTTCGGTCAGCCCTGGAACCAGAGGAAGCAATGCTTCGGCGCCGCGCATTGCGCGGAGCCTGGTGCTACCGAGGCATGGCATGAGCGAACGCAGCGCCTCCGCGAAAGGCTGGTAGGGCGCGCCGAGATCTTCATCGCAGCGGCCGTAGAGCACGATCGCTTCTAACTGGTAGGCCTGCTGCGACCACTCGCCGGCCAACCGTGTCTTGCCCACTCCTGGCTCACCCGCAATAAGCACCAGATGGGTGCCGCCCGCCGTCGCGGTTTGCCAGGCGGACACCAGCCCTGCGAGCTCAGGGCCGCGTCCGACGAACGGTCCGGGGCCGGTCAGCACCGCCGGGAGGTCTGGGCGCTCAATCGGTGCGTCGTTTGCCTTTTGCGGCGGTGCGGCGGTCTCCAGCCGCAGCTCGAAAACATGCTCCGGGCGCGCCAGGTTCTTGAGCTGACGCATCCCCAGATCGGCGAGCACAACATCGTCGGGCAGTGAGTCGATGACCAGTTCGGCGATCGCACCCGAGCACAGGATCTGGCCACCTATTGCCAGCGATCGCAGGCGCGCGGCGCGGTTGACCGCCCGACCGAAGTAGTCGCCGTCGCGCAGCTCGACCTCGCCGGTATGCAGTGCCACGCGGATACGCATCGGGGCTTGGAGGGCCCACGGTTCGTGGAAGATTGCGTCCTGCAATTCGATTGCGGCGTTGGCCGCCGCCGAGGCCCGTTCGAAGACGGAAAAGGTGGCGTCGCCCTCACCGCGCGTCTTGATCAGCCGTCCGCCGCGGGACGTGACAACCTGTTCGACAAGCTCATCGTGACGCGCGAGTGCCACCGCCATGGCGTCCGCGTCGGCCTCCCAGGCGGCAGTCGATCCTTCGATGTCGGTCAGCAGGAACGTGACGGTGCGAGTTACCGTCGGAAGATCTCGCGCGGCGAGTATTTCCAGCGCATCATCCTGAGCGACGATCGCGGCCTCGAGCCGGCGAAGCTCCCGTCCCGGGTCGACTCCGAGTTCGTCGGCGAGCAGCGCCCGGGCCCGCTGATAAGCGCCAAGGGCTTCACCCTGCCTGCCGGCGCGGTAGAGGGCGAGCATCAATTGGCCCCAACGCCGCTCACGCAGCGGCGCATCGCCCACCGCGGCCTCCAGCTCGCCGATGATCTCCGCGGCGCGCCCCGTCGCCAGCAACGCGTCGGCCCGATCCTCCACTAGCGCCGCATGCGCTTCGATCCAGCGCGTTTTCTCGGATGTTCCCCGCCGGCTATCGGGCAGTTCGGGAATTCCGCGCCAGAGTGCAAGCGCCTCCTGGAACCGGACGACGGCTTGGCTGGTGTCGCCGGCGGCAGCGGCGTCGCGTGCCAGGCGGGCGGCCGACTTGTAGCGCGAGGCATCAACCTCACTGTCGGCGAGGGACCAACCCGCTCCTTGGGTCAAAACGAAGCCGTCGCCCAGCGCCCGGCGAAGCGAGGAAATGTGGGTCTGCACGGCCTTTGCGGCGGTGCGCGGCGGATCGTCGCCCCAGAGCAGCTCGATGAGCGTGTCGGCCGGTACAACGGAACCGCTGTGCAAACCCAGCAGCGTGAGAATGGCACGTGGCTTTGCGCCCGGAATCGCGACGGGCGCTCCGCCTTGCCGGACCTGCAGAGGCCCTAAAACCCCCAGTTCCACAGATGGAAGCGTACTCACGTGGTCTATCGTCGGCGAGGCGATTCAATACTTGGTCAAGATCGGGTAAAGCTACCCGCCCGGCTACCTAGCTAACTTCAGCATCGGCAAAGAAGTGGCACCGTCAGTAGGGCACCCAGGTGCCGGTGAAATAGGTGCCCCATTGGTGAAAGCCGGCATTCCACATCGGTTCGTTCGGTGACCACCAAGGCCGCGGCGGTGGCGGCGGCGGCACATCCTGTGCGGCGAACGGCGGCGCATATACCGGCGGAGCGGTGTACCAGTCCGCTAGGGCCGGTGGCGGCGTGCACGACCGCGTCGTCGGATTGAACGACATGTTCGATTCGCAATCCGCCGAGCTTATCGCCGGCGTCGCCATCGCAGTGACCGCCATGAACGCGAACGCGACCGCTATGACGGCGGTTAGGCGAGCAGTAAACCACCTCATGGTGTGCCTCCCGAGAGGCCATCGTGATCCTGGCGGGTTCAGTTTATTCCGTTGAAGCCGCCACGACCATGGTCGAAAGGTTCGCAGAACCCTGCCGGCGGCGCGCGAGATTTCCTTTCATTCGGGCGTTATGCTGCCCAACGGAATATCAAGTACTTCACTTTGCCTCGATCAAGATCGGAGGGCTGATTGCTCGAAGCGGAGAAGATCCTGATCACCGGGGCGACGGGCAAGATCGCGTTTCCCATCGGGCGCGCTCTGGCGGCATCGAACGAGGTATGGGGCGCCGCGCGCCTCAAAGACCCCGCCGGTCGCGAGAGGCTGGTCGCGGCCGGCATCAAGCCCCTCGCGCTGGATGTCGGGGCGGGCGACTTCGCCGGTCTCCCAGACGATTTCACCTACATCTTCCACGCCGCGGTGGACCCCGGTGCGGACGATTGGAACCGCTGCCTCGAAACGAACGCGCAGATGTCCGGCGAGCTGCTCTACCACTGCCGTACCGCCAAGGGTTTCGTGTTGTGTTCGACCGGCTCGATCTATGCCTACCAGGGACAGCGCCCATTGACCGAGGCCGACCCGCCCGGCGTGCCCCTGCGCGCGAATTACAGCTTCTCCAAGGTTGCGGCGGAGGCCGTGTGCACCTGGGTCGCCAGGCATTATCGAATCCCGCTGACCATCATCCGGATCTGCTCCACGTACGGGCCCGAGGGCGGCGCGCCCGCCGACCGCCTCGATGCGATATTGGCGGGCACGCCCATCCGCCTGCACCCGGACAAGCCGAACAATTACAACCCGATCTACGAAGACGACTACGTGGAACTCGGCATCCGCGCCATGGAAGTCGCCGCGGTGCCGCCCGTCGTGGTGAACTGGGCCGGCAGCGACACGGTCAGCGTCGAAGAGTACTGCGCCTTCATGGGCCGGTTGGTGGGTATCGAACCGCTCTTCGAATACACGCCCGCGGCGCACACGCCGCTATGGCCGGACGTCACCCGCATGCACGAGGTGCTCGGCCGCACGAAAGTTCCCTGGCGCGAGGGCTTCCGGCGCATGATCGCGGCCCGGCACCCCGAAATCGCGCTGGCTGACCACGATTCGACGACATCGTGAGGACCTGAGCCATGCAGCTTCCCGGCACGCCATCGGACGAGGTCGCCGAGATCCTCGCCGCCGGACGTGGCCACATCACCACGCTGTTCGTGTCCATGGCGACCCGCCACCCCGACGGACGAGACGCCGAGTACCTGCGCTGGCACACCCTCGACCACCGGCCCGAGCAGCACCGGCTCGCCGCGGTGCGCGCCTCGCTGCGCCTGGTGTCGACGCCCGCCTGCCGCTCCGCCCGGACGATCGACGGGGGACCGTTGGACGCGGTCGACCACGTGATGACGTACTTTTTCACCGACCCGGCCGGACTGCGCGGATTCAACGAGCTGTCCACGGCACTCGGGAACGCCGCCCGCAAGATCCCGCTGCTGCCTCCGGTGGAGCGCGGCGTCTATGAGGTGCGGGCCAAGGCGGCGGCGCCGCGAGTCAAAGTGGGATCGGACGTCCTGCCGTGGCTGCCCGTGCGGGGCGCGTTCCTGTTGCTCGAGCGGGGATCGGCATCGCCGGACCGACTGCTGGAAGTGGCCGGCGTCGCCGGTGTCTGGTCGGCCGCGTCGCGACAGGTCGACGCGAATCTGGCCAACGCTCCTGGGGGACAGCGGATCACGTATTGCTTCCTCGATGACGATCCGGTCGGCACCGCGGAGCGGCTGCGGCCGGTGCTGTCGGACCGCTGGGAAGCGCCGGGTGTCGAACCGCTGTTCGCCGCACCCTTTTTCGCGGTGGTGCCGTTCGAGTGGGACCGCCATGTGCCGTAGGCGTGGGGGCGCATGCGCGTCGGCATGATGGTCGGCTCCGACAAGGAGCGCCCGCGGGCCGAGCGGCTAACCGGGGTGGTCGGCGACGCCGTCGCCGCCGAGGCGGCGGGTTTCACCACGTTCTGGATGCCCCAAGTCCCCGGGTACCTCGACGCGCTGACCGTGGTGACGCTGATCGGGCAGGCCACCGAGCGTATCGAGACCGGAACGGCGGTCGTGCCGATTCAGACCCGCCATCCGATGATCATGGCGCAGCAGGCGATGACGACCCAGCTCGCCTGCGGCGGGCGGTTCACGCTCGGGATCGGGCCATCGCACGACTGGATCGTCAACGGCCAACTCGGATTGCCGTACGACCGCCCAGCGCGCGTGATGCGCGACTATCTCGATGTGCTCGATGCGTCGTTCGCCGGTCCGGGTTCCGTCGATATCGACAACGACACCTACCACGTCCACGCTTCGGTGGATGTGACTGACGCGCAACAGGTTCCGGTCCTGTTAGCCGCGCTCGGGCCGACGATGCTGCGACTTGCCGGCGAGCGAGCCGGCGGCACGATTCTCTGGATGGCGGACGAGCGGGCGATCAGCGACCACATCGCGCCCCGCATCACCGCGGCGGCCGGCCGGGTCGGGCGGCCCGCGCCGCGAATTGTGGCGGGTGTGCCCGTCGCGCTCTGCTCGGCCGACGAGACCGACGACGCCCGCGCGTACGCCAGCGAGGTGCTCGGGCATGCGGAATTCTCCCCGAACTACGTGCGACTGCTCGAGCACGGGGACGCCGAGGACGTCGGCGACACCATGGCGGCGGGCGACGAGTCGGCCATCCTCGCGCGGCTGCGCCGGTACCGCGATGCGGGCGTCACGGATCTCGCGGCGCGGATCGTCCCCCTTGGCAAGGACGCAACCGACCGTGCCGCGTCGCGGCGGCGGACGCACGACTTCCTGTCGTCGCTCTGTCCTGCCCTGTGATCATCGCGACGGGGCAACGTTCAGCGGGTGAACCCCCACTCCGCCTCGTTCTCTTCGGTTTTGAGATGCTCGGCCGGATCTTCGGAGTCGGTGAGCGGCGGGTGCGGGGCGGGGGAGGTGCGTTCCCCGATCTCGGCGATGGCGTGCACCGGGCAGTCGAGCAGCGCGCGCATGACCGCGTCGCGATCCGCCTCCGCCACGGTCCCGTCCCCGATAAGCGACGCATAGCCCCAATCGTCCAGCGAGAAATAACCCGGCGCGTGCTTGGCGCAGATGCCGAAACCGTCGCACACGGTGCGGTCCAAGCGGATTTTCATGCTTGCCTCACAGCCTCCGCCTCGTAGGGACGGTCGGCGCGGAACGCGCCGCGAGAGCAGTCCGGGCACGCGCCGTCCAGGTGCGCGGTCACTTCGCCCGGGAACTGCGCCAGCAGGCTGGCGGCCATATTCGTGGCGGCATCCAGCGTCGCGCAGGCGCCCCGGCCGCGCAACAGCACCGACCAGCGGCGCAACCGTTGCAGGTCTTCCGCCGTCGCGGCGCCGTCACGCAACGCACAGGCAACGGCGGCCATCGCCGCCGTTCCGTTGAAGCATGACCCGCATTGCCCGGCGTTTTCGCGGTCGAAGTAGGCCAGCACCGACGCCGCGACCGCAACCGGGCAGTCGTCGGTGATCACCGAGACCGCACCGCAGCCAAGGCCGCTGCCCAGGCGGCGCATCGCCTCATGATCCAGCGTTGTGTCGAGCACCGAGCGGTTGAGCAGGCCGGCGAAATAGCCGCCCATCAGGGCGCCGCGCACATGGTCCGGCGAAACGCCGTGTAGGGCAAGGAGTTCGACGAACGGCAGGCCGAGCGGGAGCTCGTAGAGAACCGGCGGCCGGCCGGCCCCGGTGATGGTGGCCAGAAACGTCCCCGGGGATAGCGATGTGCCTTGCCCACGGAACGCCGCCGAGCCGTGGCACTGCAGGAACGGCAGGTTGGCCAGCGTCTCGACGTTGCTCACCAACGTCGGCCGGTCGTCGACGCCGGATTCGAAGGGGCGTGGTGGCTTGTCGGTCGGCTTGGCCGGACCGCCGTTGAGCGCGCGCACGGCGGCGGTCTCCTCGCCGGCCACATACCCGGGTTGCACGGCCGACAGGCCGACCGTGACGCCGACGGCGTCTGAGTCGAGCTCGCCGAGCGCGGACTGGACACTGTGCTCCGATTCGGGGTCCGACACGTAGACGTGGGCGCGGTCGGTGCCCACGATCGCCGCCGCCAGCCGCAGGCCGTCCAGCACCAAGTGCGGGCGATTGCGCAGCAACCACCGGTCTTTGACCGAGGCCGGTTCTCCCTCTTCGCCGTTCGCGACGACGACGGCGCCGCCGGCAACCCGACCGTTATCACGCACCGCGCGCAACTTGATCGCGAGCGGAAAGGCCGCACCGCCCCGACCGACCAGTCCGCTGGCCTGCACTTCGCTCAGCAACCCAGCGGCGTCGGCGAGCGGCCGATATCCGCCCCGCTCTCGATACGCCGCGAGGTCCTCGTGCGCCTGGCCGGTTCCCCCGAACAGCAGCCGGGGTTCACAGCCGGGCGCGGTGGCGGTGGTGATGGGGGTGGACTGCGCGGTGCTCACGGCCGGCCCGCCATTGCCTTGGTTACGCTTGCGCACATGCGAACTGCGGTGGTGCGCGTCAACGTCGACCCGGAAAGCGTGTCCACGGCGGAGCGGCTACGAGACGGCATGGCGGCGCTCCTTGAGCTCGCGGCGCACGCGGGCGCCGGCGTGGTCGAGAACGATCTCGCGGCCATGCCCGCGGACCGCCGGGAAGTCGAATTGCTGATCACCGCCGAAGACGGTGACGCGGCGAAACACGTCGCAATGGAACTGTGCGGCAAGGTGTTCGGCGGCGCCCCCGTGCCCGGGGTCGTCACCTTCATCAGCCGGGGCACCGACGACGACGCCCACGGTGTGCTGTCCGGCTTGGGGCTCACCGGTGATATCGAACGGGCTGCGGGCGATGACGGATTCGACATCGTGTACGTGACGCTGCGCGAGCAGGACCTGGAACGCATCCCGGAAAGCCGGGTCCACACGGCTCTGGAGGCCTCGCTCAACTGCGAGGTCCACATTCGCACCGTCTGACGCCTTCACGAGCCCAGGAACTCGAGGATCGCGGGCGCCGCCTGCACCCACGTGTCGAACATGTTGAAGTGCTGCACCCGGCCCGCCGCGCGGTCTTCGGATGCGCGTTCCCACGCATCCTCCGGCCACGGCGGATCGATGAGCTTCGATCCCTTGATCAGGCAACTGACCTCGAGCGACGTCCGCTTCGGGTGATCCATGTCGTTCTCGCCGCCGCGAATGATCAACGTGGGGACCTTGATTCGGTCGAACATCTCGTCCTCGACGCCCGGGATCGTCTGTCCCGGCTTGGAGACGAACGCGTTCAGCCAGCGCAGCATCACCTTGAGGAACTCGTCTTTGTCGAAGTCGAGGAACCGCTGCTTGTTGTTGGGGTTCTCCTCGATGCGGTCGCGCCATTCGGCCACCTTGACCACGCCGTCCATGCCGGCGCCGCGCACGGCGAGGATGCTCGGGATGATGTAGAACGAGCCGAGTACGAACGTGCCGTAGATGCCGCCGACGATGTTCCACACCACCAGCTTGGTGACCATTTCGGGGTAGAGCATCGTGGTCAGCATGGAATCCCTCGCGCCGCCGGATCCTCCGGCGAGGATGCAGCGCTCGAAGCCCAGCCCCGTCACCAGCTTGTGCAATGTCTCGGCGCGCATGTGTGATTCGCTCTGCCCATAGAACTGCACGTCGGAGGCGCCGCAGTTGGGCCGGTCCCACAGCAACACGCGGTAGCCGCCGGCCGCCAGCGCGTCGGCGAGCGGCCGCAAGCCCTCGATCTCCTTGCTGAACCGGCCGCCCGGCGTCAGGGCAATGAGATCGCCTGAGTCACCGAGGATCTCGTAGACGACGTTTCCCCCGTTGATCTCGATAGAAGACACGCGATTCTCCTGTGTTAGGCCTGCACCAGAACGTCGTTGCCGACGACGCGCACCGGATAGGTGCGGATACTCCATTCCGGTTTGACCGCGGTCGTCCCGGTGGCCAGCTCGAAACCCCATTGGTGCCAGGGGCAGTAGATGTACTCCAGGTCGCGCACCATCACCGAGTCACCCGGAGCGGTTTCGTCGACGACCGTGCGCCCCCTCGCGCGGCCCGAGCACAACGGACCGCCTTGGTGCGGACAGTAATTCGCGATCGCGTAGAAGCTGCCGTTGACGTTGTAAACCCCAACGCCGTGCCGCCCGATGGGAACCAGCTTGTGTTTGCCCGGCGGGATCTCGTCCACGGTTGCAACGACATGCTCACGGCCCTGGGCGAGACGGGGCTCGGGCCGTTTGGTCTGTTCGGTCAATTCAGAGCACCCGGGCCTGACCCTCGAGGACCGGGACGGTCTCCGGCAGGTGGTAGGTCGCAATGCCGTTCTTGTACATCACCGCGTCGCGGGCGTGCTTGGGAAGGTGCTTGACCAACCAGCGGGGGTCGTCGAACGTCCAGTGTGGGTAGTCCGAGGAGAAGAGCAAGATCTTCTCGCACTCCATCCATTCCAGCGCTCGGGTCAGCTCCGTCTTGTCTTCGGGGTAGTCCAGCGGCTGGGTGGTGAACTTGATGTGGTCCTTGACGTACTCCGACGGCTTGCGCTTGATGTCCACCCACGACTTGCGCGCTTCGTAGATCGCATCCATGCGCCACATCAGCGGCAGGATCCAGCTGAATGCGTGTTCGACGAAGACGATTCGCAGCGTCGGGAACCGGTCGAAGACGCCGTCGAAGATCAGGCTCATCACCTGATTCGCGGCCAGCAGCGAGTAGGTCACCATGAAGTCGTGGTTGTAGCTGGGGAAGCCCACCGGGGGGATCGGTAGCTCGTCGTACTGGCTGCGCGACAGGTGGCAACTGACGGTGATGTCGTGCTTGGTGGCCGCGGCCCAGATCGGGTCGTATTTGGGATGTCCCCAGGACGGCTTCGGCTCGGCCTTGATCAGTATCTGCGCCATGAACGGATGCCCGGCCCACCGCTCGATTTCGCGCACGGACGCTTCCGGCTCCTCGATGGCGAGACAGATCGACCCACGCCACCGTTCGTGCCAGTTGTTGTGGCTGTCCAGCCAGTGATTGGCCTGCCAGTCGTTCAGCGCGTACGACATCGCGTGCTGGGCCTCGGGCAGCCGTGCCGGGTAGGCGGCCGGTTCCAGGATCGCGATGTCGGAACCCGCCTCCATGATGAGCTGACGGAACGCCATATCCGGGTCGCTGCAGGGGAATTCGCCGTTGGCGGGGAACGAGTCCACGCGCATCGCGTAGGAGTGCGCGTAGTCGGGCGCGTCGTAGTAGATCAGCTCGCCCACGTTGCGGTTGAGGAAGTACTTGCTGCGCCAAGGCTCAGGGATGTAGGGAACCAGCTCACCCCGCTTGGGTGCGGGGTGGACATCCGAGTCGACGCAGCGGACGGCTATGCGCTCGGTCGCGGGAACCCGCTCCTGCGAATGGGTCAACGTCATGTGGAACTCCTCGGTCTAGCGTCCTGCTTCTACTGTGCGCCCACTTCGGCGGGGATGTCTATGCCGTAGAGCTGCGCCGCGTTGCGCCAGCAGACCTTCTCGCGCTGCTCGGCGGAGAGCGCACTCGGCAGCTTCTTGGCGTCACCGAACTGCCAATGCGGGTAACTGGAGCCGAACATCACCATGTCATCCTTGCCGGTGAAGCCGAACCACTCGCCGGCGAAATCGACGTCACCGGGCCCATCGAGGCTGCCCTGGACGAAGTAGACATGCCCCGGGAGGTAGTCGCTGGGGATGCGCGGCGCCCAGGGCGTCTGCTCCAGGTGCGGCCGGCCGAACGTGTCCATTCGCCAGATGAACGGTGTCAGGAAGTCGGCGGCGCCGTCGGCCCAGACGAACTTCAGGCCGTCGAAGCGCTCGAACACGCCCTCGGCAATCATGTTCATCTGGTGGTAGATGTAATTCAGCGCCATGAAGCTGACGTATTGCTCATACGTGCGGGTGTTGCCGGACGGCGTCGGCGGGAACATGATGCCGTTGCCCACTTCGATGTGCGCGGCCACCGGAAGGGCCGCGTCGGCCGCGGCCTCCCACAGCGGCCAGAACTGCGGCTTGCCGTAGAGCTCGCGGGATTGCAGGGGCACGCCGATTTGGACGACGCGAGGATGCGCCCGCCACTTCTCGATCTCGCGCAAGGCGCCGGGGATGTCGTCGGGATTCACCCGGATGGTCCCGCGGAATCGCTCGCCGAACTCGCTTGACTCCAACCAATCCGACACCATCATCTCGTTGTGCGCCGCGTGCAGCGCGCTGCCCAGGTGCCGGTCGGGCATGATGCCGCGCCCCATCGGATGCAGCACCGCCACGTCGACTCCGCGCTTCGAAAACAGTTCGTGGGCAACAAATTCCGGATCGGAGCCGGGGTACTGCCGGTCCGGTCCCTCCGTGTTGGGTGCGTACTCCCCGCCCGGGGCGCCGTACCAGTCCATCTCGTAGTCGGGGAAACCGCGGCTCTTGAACGGCTCGCGCAGCACGCTCCGCAGCGCCTTGTTGGACCGGAAGAAGATGTGCACGCTCGCGTCGATCAGCGGCGTGCGGGTTCCGTCAACGTGTTCGATCACGAAAGCCGCCCTTCGGCTCGGGCAGCCAAAGGGAGCCCGGTCGGGTCATAGGATAGATAACCTAACATTCTTCTCAGTGGCCGATCAATGGGTTTCCGGTAAGCGTTTCGTTTATTCATTGTCGCTGGTAACGGGCGGTTTCGGGCGCTTCGTGCAAGTATGGTTCTTAATTCCGGATAATACCATTCTCCGATCGGTTGATGGGTGGCATCCACCCCCGGGCCGCCAGGAATGCGCGGCTAGGCGGGGGACGGGCCCACGGTCACCCCGGCGGCCTTCTCCAGCGGTCTGATCACCGTCGTAAAGTCCGAATCGGGTCCCTGGTCCTGCGCGGTGGTCTCCCACAGTCGACCGATCGCTGCGGCGACCTCCGTGGGCACGCCGAGCTCTTGCGCCTCGTCGAGATACAACCGCACGTCTTTGACCATCAGGCCGGTGGCGAACCCGTAATCGAACGTCCGCGGGAGGATCGCGCGGGGGAACTTGTCCCGGCTCGCGCTCGTCGCGCCCGAGCCGGCGTTGAGCACTTCGATCATCACGGCGGGATCGAGGCCGGCCTTGACGCCCATCACGACGACCTCCGCGGTGGCGGCAAGCACGTTGGCCGCCAGGATGTTGTTGGCGAGCTTCATCGTTTGTGCCGAGCCGGGTTTGGCCCCGACATAGATGGGCCGGCCGATCGCCTCGAGCGCGGGCCGGATGGCCTCGTATGCAGCCCGCGGACCCGACACCATGACCGCGAGCGCACCCTTCTCGGCCCCACCCACGCCGCCGCTGACCGGGCTGTCGATCGCCGCGATGCCTCGTTCGGCGAGCCGCTGATGGATCTGCGTCGCCGTTGCGCTGCCCACCGTGGACAGGTCGACATAGCGCTTGATCCGCGCGCCCGCGGCCACGCTCGTTGCCACCTCCAGCGAGGCGATCGGCGTCGGGAGGCTGGCCAGGACGGTCTCGGCGCCGTCGGCGACCTCCTTCGGCGACGACGCGGCGCGTGCCCCCGAGGCCACGATGCGCTCGAGCGCGGTGCTGCGCGTATCGAAGGCGATGACGTCGTGGCCGTGCTGAATCAGGCGGCGCGCCATGGGAAGACCCATGTTTCCCAGGCCGATGAATCCGACCTCCATGACGAACTCCTAGTCCCGCTCGAGATCGGCGAACGCCTCGCGCGCGATGCGGAAGCTGTCCACCGCGGCCGGCACGCCCGCGTAGATGGCGACCTGCAAAAAGATCTCGCGCATCTCGTCGCGGGTGACGCCGTTGGTCAACGCCGCCTTGACATGCGTGCGCAATTCGTTGGGCCGATTCAGCACCGAGATCATCGCCAGGTTGAGCATGCTGCGCGTCTTGCGGGGCAGTTCCTCACGGCCCCACACCGCGCCCCAGCAGTACTCGGTGACAAGGTCCTGCAGAGGCTTGGTGAAGTCGTCCGCGTCGGCCAGGGCGTGGTTGACGTACTCCTCGCCCAGCACCTCGGAGCGGATTTGTAGCCCCCGCCGGTAAGTTTCGCGATCCAATGGTCTTCTCCTTCGTCGTGGGAGCATCGTCTGAGCGCAGTCTCGCATCGCCTCCCCTGGGCACGGTTTTCAGTCGGGGATCCCCGCGAGCCCTCCGTGGTCAGCTCATAACCCATTTCCGAGATTATTACTTCCGCGTGCGAGAATGATATTCTCGCAGCGACGGTGGTGACAGGAGGCGGCCTTCATGCTGTTGGAGTTCGATGCCGATCAACGGCTGTGGCAGAAGACCGTTCGCGACGCCGTCGGCAAGCAATGTCCGCCCTCGCTGGTGCGCAGCGTGGCCGAGGACGGCGTCGACCCCACCCCATTGTGGAAGTCCTACGTGGATCAGGGCTGGACCGAGTTGAGCGATCCCGAGAGCGCCGTCGAGCTGGCCATCGTGCTCGAAGAACTGGGGCGGGCGACCGATCCCACCCCCTTTCTGGCGACGATGAGCCAGTACGCACCGTTGGCGGCCGAACAGTTCGACCCCCACGAGTCGGGCACCGCCGTCCACGCCGGGGTGGCGGCGCACCGCGACGCCGAGGGCTGGGTGTTGGACGGCACGGCCCGCCATGTGCTCGACGGCGACCGTGTCGACCGCCTGGCGGTGGTCACCGACGCCGGGGTGTTCATCATCTGGGCGAACCAGGTGTCGGCGCGGCGCGCCGCGGTCTTCGACCCTGTCCTGCACGTCGCCGACCTGTCGTTCAACGAAGTCCGCGTGCCGGACACCGCTCGGCTCGCCGTCGACTCCGAACGCGCGCACCAGATCGCCCTGACGGGCATGGCGATCACCATGGTGGGCGCATGCCAGCGCATCCTCGACCTGGTGCTCGAACATGTCGGGAGCCGGCAGCAATTCGGGGTGCCGATCGGCTCGTTCCAGGCCGTCCAGCACAAGGCCGCCGACATGCACGTCGCGGTGGAACGCGCCCGGGCGCTGGCGTACTTCGCGGCGCTGACAATCGCCGCCGACGATCCCCGGCGTCGGCTGGCGGCGGCGATGGCCAAGGCATCGGCGGGGGAGTGCCAGTCGCTGGTGTTCCGGCACGGCCTACAGCTCCACGGCGCAATGGGATTCACGTGGGAGAACGATCTACAGTTCGCGCTGAAACGGGCCAAGGCGGGTGAGCTGATGCTCGGCGGCGCCGCCGAGCACCGGGCGCGGATCGCGGAGGAGTACCGTGCAGCTGACTTTTGATGCCGACGTCGAGGAGTTCCGCGCCGAGTTCTCCGTCTTCCTCGACGAGAACCTGCCTGTCGCAAGCGAAACACTCGAGCGGCCCAGGTCGGTTTCGCACATGCCGCAGTGGGCGCGCGACTGGCAGCGGCTGCTGTTCGACAACGGGTGGCTGTTGCCCAGCCAGCCGCCGGAGTTCGGTGGGCGCAACGCTACGGTCATCCAGCAGTTCGTCTACCTCGAGGAACTCAGCCGCCGTCGCATCTACCACAGCTTCAACCCGCAGGGCGTGAACATCGTTGCGGCGTCGCTGTTGTCGTTCGGCAGCGACGAGCAGAAGCGGCGCTGGGCGGTGCCGATCCTGCGGGCCGAGATCACCGCGTCGCTCGGGATGAGCGAACCCAGCGCGGGCTCCGACCTGGCGTCGTTGCGCACCCGCGCGGTGCTCGACGGGGATCACTTCGTGGTCAACGGGCAGAAGGTGTGGACCTCGGGCGCCCACGACGCCGACGTCCTGCTGACCTTCGTGCGCACCAACCCGGATGCGCCGAAACACAAGGGAATCAGCGCGCTGATCATCCCCACCGACACCCCGGGGCTGGTGCGCCGGCCGTTCCCGTCTATCTGCGGTGCCGACGACCTGGACTTCAACGAGGTGTTCTTCACCGACGTGCGGGTGCCGGCGGAAAACCTGGTCGGTGAGCTCGACCAGGGATGGCGGGTGGCCAACGGATCGCTGGGGCACGAGCGGACCATGATGTGGCTGGGTTTCGCCGATCGACTCGAGAACATGATCGACGACTTCCATCCCGGCAACGACGTCGAGCGCGACCAGTACGCCAGCACGATCATGGACAAGCAGGCGTTGCGCCTGTTGGGTTCGGTGGCCCTGGCCCGTGCGGCGCGCGGCGAAGACGACGTGGCCGCGATCTCCGTGCTCAAGCTGCTCGGCTCGGAGGCCGAGCTGCGTGGCATGGAGCTGGCGCTGACGTCGGCGGGATCCGACGGGCTTGTGCATCCCGGGCTGACCGGACCGTACGCGCACATGAACTTGGACCACTACTTCGCCAGCTGGTTTGAGCGTTACGCCCGCAGCTTCTCCGGGACGATCGCCGGAGGCACGTCGGAAATCCAACGCAATATCATCGCGCAGCGGGTGCTCGGCCTCCCGCGGGGCTAGCGAATCGTAGCGAGTCGCCTTACCGGCGGAATCCTGTTCGCCGGACTGCTAGACGGGGTCGAACTTGGTGATCAGCCAGGCCTGGTTGACTCGAGACAGGCTGACCAACACGCTGCTGGAGGCCATCGCGGGGTCGGGGTTGTCCTTGCTGGTGGTGCTCTGATCGACCAAAACGAGCACGACCGCCGAATCCGGATGTAATTCCTGTACTGCGGCCCCCAGCACCCGGGCGTTGGTCTTCAGTGCCTTCTGTTTGGCTGCCGGAGCCACGATTTGTTCGGTGAACTGGTTGTAGTACGACAAAAAGTCGCCGGAGAGGTGAGTCTTGGCGTTGGCAAAGTCTTTGTCGAGCGACTCGGGCGAATAGGACAGCAACGCCACCGTTCCGTCGGAGGCCGCCTTGGCGACCGTGTTCGCGACGCTGGTGTCGGTCTGCTTATCCGGGCGGTACTGCTTGAAGTACAGCCACGTCGCCGCGCCGCCGGAAAGCAGCAGCAGCACCACCAGGACCACGGGAAAGACTTTCACCCTGCGTCGGCCGCCTGCAGCGCCACTTTCATTGCGGTCGGTTTGTTCGGCGGAGTCGTCGGCGGTGCCGGTGCTGGGCTCGTCCTGGCTCATGGAATGAACTCCACGTTCGACATTTTGTATTGGCCGCCGTCGTCTTTGACGGTCACCTTGAGCCGCCAATTGCGGGGCGCGTCTTTGGCGCCGGCGGCGTTGGTGACATGCGATGTGGCTGCGACGAGCACCAGCGCGAAGTCCCCGTTTATGGCTTGCACGGCTGCCGCATTCACGGTTCCTTGGGTGACCACTTTGGACTGTTCGACGACGGTCGTGAAATCTTTTGCACGCGCCTGAAAGTCGTCGTGGAACTGGCCGGTCGAGCTGTCGATGACCCGCTGGACGTCCTCGTTGGCCTTGTTGAAGTCCATGGAGATCAGGTTGACGACACCCTGCCGGGCCCCCGCGACGAAGTTCGCGGCGCGCTGGTTGCGTTCGACGGTTTCATGGCGGTTCCACATCATGTATCCGCTGGCCGCGACGAAAGCACAGATGAGGACGATGGCGGACGCCTTCCACGCCACCGACCACGACGGCAACCGCAGACGTCTCCGCGTGCGAACCCGCGTGCCTTCCGCTTCCGCCCCTTCGTCGGCTTTGTCGGAGGCTTCGTCGGCCTCTGTCGAATCTTCGTCGGTTGCATCGTCATCGACGACGCTGTGGGTCTCCGCTTCGGCGCTCTCCGCTTCGGCGCTCTCCGCTTCGGCGCTCTCCGGCTCGACGCTCTCCGGCTCGGTGGCGGCGGCCGCCTTCTCGCCGGCGTCTGAGCCTCCTTCGGCGGCCTCGGTCGTGGCCTCCGCCTCGGCTTGGGCCAGAGCCTCACGCCGGAGCCGGGCGGCACGGGCGCGTGCGCGCGCTGCGGCCGCCAACGCTTCGGCTTCGGCGGCTTCCGCCTCGGCTTCCTCGAGCAACGCCATCACGTCGGTTTTCGCGGTGGCCGAATCTTGCGGTTCCTTCGCCTCAGCCATCGTGCTCACTGCCCGTCGCCCTCATGATGGACCGACTCCCATACCCCTCACGCGGCTACCATCGCACGAGCGAGAACGGCCAACTGTTGGAGCCCCCCGGCCCGCCGCCGCAACCGGTGTCGAACGTCGAGTCGACCTGACCCGCCAGCGTCACCGCATCCCACGAGTAGACGTCATGCGAGGGAAAGAACTGGACCACGCAGCGCACACCGAAGGGATCATCAACGGTCAAGGTGTATCGGCCATCGGATAGGTGTGCGTCTGCCCGCCAGGGCGCCGCTTGCCCGTTGGGCTGCGGAGTTGCGTAAACAGAGAGGCATCCCGGCGCTGGGTGGGTGCACGGATTGATCGACCAGATCCAGCTGTGGCCGGAGTCCCGGTTCGTGTCCACCCTGTAGTTGGAATAGATCATGTCAGCGTGGGCGCTCGGCACGACAGTCAGCGCGGCCATGGCGAACGCAACGCTCACTGCGAAAGTCTTCACCGTTGCGTCTCCCTTCCTGCGCAGGTGCTGGCCTGAATATAAGGCGCTGTCACGCTGAACAGGCCTACTCGGAAAAATTGCGGGAGTCAACGACCGTTTTGTCCAGGCCTTCTAGTCGATGACGGCGGCTTCCTTGCGCTCGGTGATCGGCCGCGCGAGTTCTTGCTCGTCACAGATGCGTTGCAGCTTTGCCAGCGTCTCGTCCA
The DNA here is from genome assembly GCF_041890355.1 of Mycobacterium hainanense. Lineage (NCBI taxonomy): Bacteria > Bacillati > Actinomycetota > Actinomycetes > Mycobacteriales > Mycobacteriaceae > Mycobacterium > Mycobacterium hainanense. The sequence goes on from NZ_CP169059.1 coordinate 953,550, forward strand.
GTCCGGCTCCGACCTTGCGGCCGGGGGTGAAGGTGGCCGGCAGTTTGCGCATGCCCTGGATCACGCCGATGGTCTCGTAGTGCACGGTGCCCTCCGGGTCGCAGCGGTAGTCGGGCATCCGGTCGAGGACCGCGGTGAGCATGGACTTGAACACGGTGCGCGCCACGTTGGAGCCGATGCAGCGGTGCACACCGAGACCAAAGCTGAAGTGCCGGTTACCTTTGCGGTCGAGCACGATGTCGTCCGGTTCGTGGAACACCGACGGGTCGCGGTTGGCCATGGCCCACGAAATCCACAGCCGCTCACCCTCTTTGAAGTGCGTGCCGTCGAGCTCGACGTCGTCGGAGAAGGTCCTGCCGTCACCCGGCGCCGGGGTGAAGTAGCGCAGGAATTCTTCGGTCGCGGAGTCCAGCAGCGTCTTGCGCTGGTCACTGAGCAACTGTCGTTGTTCGGGGTGCTCGGAAAGCCACTCCAGCGAGTGGGCGGTCAAAGCGGTCGTGGTGTCGAAGCCACCGCCGATGACCAAACCGAGGTTGCCCAGGATTTCCAGATCGGGAGCCGGCTCGCCGTCGATGCGCATCTGCAGCAGGGCGTTGACAATTCCGGGGCGGGGATTTTCGCGGATCTCGATCATGTTGTTGACCATGTCGAGCCCCATCTGCCGGTGCATCTCGGTCACCCGCTCGATGTCCGGCGAATGCTCCGGGGTGTACACGGCGGCGTGGACCGGCTCGCTGTATAGGTTCCACTTCTTCAGCGGGATGCCCAGCATCGCGAGCGTGAGGACGGCCGGGACGATGTTGGCCAGGTCGTCGACGAAGTCGATATTGCCCGTCTCGATCTTCTCGTCGAGGCAGGCGCGCGTGACGTCGTCGATGAACGGTTCCCAGCGCTTGACCGCGGCCGGTGACAGGTAGGGGTTGAGCACATTGCGGTAGGTGCGGTGCTCGGGGTCGTCCATCTCCAGGATGCCGCCGCGCACGGCGCTGACTCGGCTGGCGGTGGGAATCGAAATTCCTTTGTAGCCACGGCGTTCCCCGTGGATGTCGTGATCGTTGGAGACGGCGGGACAGCGGGCCAGCTCGAATACCTCGTGACTGCCGGCCGCCACCCAGTGGCCGCCATACGTTTCGCTCCATGCGATGGGGCACTTGGCATGCATCTCTTTGGTGATCGCCTTGAACTGCGACCGGTATTCCGGGGAATGCCGATCGAAATGGAACTGGTTTTTCTTGCGGTCGCCGTCGCTGACCACGTCGTCTGCACTCAAGTCTGTAGTCTCCCTACCTGTTTCGTCGGTCAGCACCGGGCTCAGGCGTCGTCGGTGATCATGATGGCCTGCTCGGGGCACGATTGCGCGGCTTCGCGGACCTGGTCCTGCTGATCGGCGGGTACCACTTCGTTGACTGCCGACGAACTGCCGTCGATGTCACTGAGCTGAAACGACTCCGGCGCGATCATCGAGCACAGGGTGTGGCCCTGGCAGCGTTCTGAATCAACCCAGACCTTCACGGTGTCTCCTTGCGGTTGTTCGTTGCGGGTGAATCACTGTTGTCGCCGCTCAGGTGTTTCGTCCGCCGTTGACGCCCAAGATCTGGCCGGTGATGTAGCCCGCTTCCTCAGAGACCAAGAAGGCGCATGCCGCGGCGATGTCTTCCGGCTTGCCCATGCGGCGCACCGGGGTCCGCGCGATGGTCTCATCGATGTCGCCCAGGAACCCTTTCTCCGCGGCTGCGCGCAGCATCGGGGTGTCGATGAAACCCGGGGGCACGGCGTTCACCGTGATGCCGCTGGGACCGTACTCGAGGGCGAGCGATTTCGTGAGTCCGTTCACCGCGGACTTGGCTGCCACGTAGTGACTCATGTACGGCGCGCCCGAATGTGTGCTCGACGAGGAGATGTTGACGATGCGGCCCCACTTCGCCTCGACCATGTCGGGCAGCACCGCCTGAATGGTGTGGAAAACGCCGTTGAGGTTGACGTCGATCACGCGCTGCCAGTCGTCGAACGTGATGTTGTTGAAACGCTTGAATCCGTCCAGGCCAGCGGCGTTGACCAGAACAGTGATCGGCCCCAGCTTGGCGCGGATCGCCGCGAAGGCCGCGTCCACCTGGGCTCGATCGGTGACATCGGCGGTGAACGAGTGGTCGCTGTCGGACGGTCGCAGGTCGACGGTCGCAACGTCCAGACCGTCGGCGCGCAGGCGTTGCGCGACGGCAAGCCCGATGCCGGATCCACCGCCGGTGACCACCGCAGTCTTCACGTCGAGACCTCTAATCGATAGGTGACCGTCTCAGCCACAAAGAATGTCGCTTGCAATTATGAGAACCTTACTCTCACGGCAAAGCGCGTCGCAACAAACCTGGGAAACACTGTTTGGCCTGCGTTGAACTGCCTGGCCCGGCAACCCACTGGCACTTACGTCGCTGGTCAGGGGCTCGGTTGCATTCCTGAGAGTTTGTTGAATTATCGAGATGCGAATGTAAGATTCGCCGGGGAAGAGAATGAAATTATCGTGACCGTCACCACACGAGGGGGTTGGAATGCCTGCCCAGGACACGGCAGAACCCGCAGCGACCATCGCGGATGCCGCGCCCGAGTCACGCGTCGACCGTCGACTTCTGATCGGTGGCCGACTGGTCACGGCGGGCAGCACCTTCCCGTCCAGGAATCCCGCCACCGGCGCGGTGATCGGGCATGCCCCGGACGCCGGCGTCGCGGAGGCCGAAGCGGCGATCGCGGCGGCCCGGCGCGCGTTCGACACCACCGGTTGGCCGACCGACGTCGAGTTGCGCGTGCGCTGTCTCGAGCAACTGCATCAGGCGCTGATCGACCACGCCGAAGAGTTGCGTGAGCTGACCATCGCCGAGGTCGGCGCCACCCGAGCGCTGACACAGGGCGCCCAGCTCGACGAACCCATCGGCATCGTGCGCTTCTACGCCGACCTGCTTCGGCGCTATGAATTCTCCGAAGACCTCGGCGAGAGAGAGTCGCGCGGCATGCTCCATCACCGCTGGGTGGAGAAAGAGGCCGCGGGGGTGGTCGCCGCGATCATCGCCTACAACTACCCGAACCAGCTGGCGCTGGCGAAGCTGGCTCCCGCACTGGCGGCCGGATGCACTGTGGTGCTCAAGGGCGCACCGGACACGCCGCTGGTGACCTTGGCGCTCGGCGAGTTGATCGCCACTCACACCGACATCCCCGGCGGCGTGGTGAACGTGCTCAGCTCCTCGGGCTCCGAGGCGGGCGAGGCCTTGACCACCAGTCCCGACGTCGACGTCGTCACCTTCACCGGTTCAACGGCGGTGGGGCGCAAGATCATGGCCGCCGCGAGCGAGACGGTCAAGCGCGTGTTCCTGGAGTTGGGCGGCAAGTCCGCGGCGATCGTCCTCGACGATGCCGACTTCGCCGGGGCGGCTATGTTCGCGGCGTTCAGCATGGTGACCCATGCGGGCCAGGGCTGCGCGTTGACCTCGCGGCTGTTGGTGCCCCGGTCGCACCACGACGAGATCGTCGAACTGATCGCGCAGAACTTCGCCAAGGTCCGCCACGGCGACCCGGCCGATCCCAAGACCTATATGGGGCCGCTGATCAACGAGCGCCAGCGGGACAAGGTCGACGGGATGGTCCAGCGGGCCGTCGCCGCGGGGGCAACCCTGGTCACCGGTGGCAAGCGGTTGGATCCGGGCTACTTCTATGCGCCCACGCTGCTCGTAGGCGTCGATCCCGACAGCGAGATCGCGCAGGACGAGATCTTCGGGCCGGTACTGGTGGTGATCGCCTTCGACGATGACGACGACGCCGTGCGCATCGCCAACAACTCGATCTACGGCCTTGCGGGCGCCGTCTTCAGCCGCGACCAGGACCGGGCGCTGGCGGTGGCGCGCCGGATTCGGACCGGCTCGTTCTCGATCAACGGCGGCAACTACTTCGGCGCGGACAGCCCGTTCGGCGGCTTCAAGCAGTCGGGCGTGGGTCGGGAGATGGGGGTGGCCGGTCTCGAGGAGTTCTTGGAGCGCAAGACGTATGCCGTGCCGGCGCTGGGGGCACCGGCGTGAGGCCGCTCGAGGGCATCCGCGTCCTGGAAGTCGCCATGTACGGGTTCGTCCCGTCGGCGGGCGCCGTGCTCGCCGAGTGGGGCGCAGACGTCGTCAAGGTCGAGCACGCGGTGACCGGCGACCCCCAACGCGGCCTGCGGCAGACCGGAATGTTGCGCGTGGAAGGGGACCCCAACCCCAACATCGAGCACGCGAACCGCGGCAAGCGCAGCATCGGGCTGGACATGTCGGTGCCCGAGGGCAAGGAAGTGCTCTACGAGTTGGCCCGCCGAGCCGACGTTTTCCTCACCAGCTTTCTTCCCGGTCACCGGAAGAAGTTCGGCATCGACGTCGACGACATTCGTACGGTCAACCCGAACATCGTCTACGCCCGGGGCAGCGCGCTCGGCCCGCGCGGCGCCGAGTCGCAGAAGGGCGGCTACGACATGACCGCCTTCTGGTGCCGGGCCGGAACCGCCGCGACCATCACCCCGGCCGGGACGCCGGGGATGATCGCGCCGCCCGGACCTGCCTACGGCGACACCATCTCCGGTACCAACCTTGCCGGGGGCATCGCGGCGGCATTGCTCAAGCGCGAACGCACGGGTGAACCGTCCGTTGTCGATGTGTCGCTGCTCGGCAGCGGTCTGTGGTCGATGGGGCACACGGTCGCGCTGACGAACCATCTGGGGCAGCGACTCGAGACCCCGCCCCCCGGCGTGCACGGCGCACCGAACAATCCGTTGGTGGGCCTGTACCCGACATCGGATGGGCGCTACATCTCCTTCGTGATGATGCAGCCCACCAAGTTTTGGGCGGACGTGTGCCGGCACGTCGATCTGCCGGAGCTGGCCGACGACCCACGCTTCGCGACCATCGAGGACATCGCCGCCAACACCGCGGAGGCGGTTGAGCTTTTGACCAAGGTCATCGCGACCCGCACGCTTGCCGAGTGGAGCGACCGGTTCGCCACCCTGGCGGGACCGTGGGCCCCGGTGCAGGACACGCTGCAGGCGGCCGAGGACGCGCAAATCCGGGCCAACGAATACCTGGTCCGCGCGGGCGAGCTGGAGCTGGTGGCCAACCCGGTCCAGTTCGATGTCACGGCGCCGCAAACCGGTCCCGCGCCCGGATTCGCTGAGCAGACCGACGAAATACTGCTGGAACTCGGCCTCGATTGGGATCGCATCATCGAGCTCAAGACGGCCGGCGCCGTCACTTAAGACTGGAGCTGCTTGTCTATGTTGGTGTTACAGCCCGCCGTCGTTGTTGCCGCGACCCGCTCGCGGCGCCATGAGCTTGCGGTTACGGGCTGTTGCATAACGGTTAAGCGTTTTTTGCTCCACCTGGACTCGGCATGAGTCATAATCGCCGAACGCTTCAAGGCGCGGAGCACTCTGCCTTGCAGCGTCAACTCACGCGACTGAACGGAGGCACCGGCGTGAGGATCAGAAGCGCTACCACGCCGGCCGAATTTCGGCTGTCTGCTGGGCGTTTCGCGGTCGGCGGCATCTCGATGGAATCGCCGGTTCGGCTGAATCTACCGCAGTCCGTGCGGCACAACAAGACTGTCAGTCTCGTAGCGTTGGAAGGGGCTGGCGCCGATGGCAACTAAGGGCGCCGACCATTGGTCAGCGGGATTGCCGCAGCTGAAACTGAAGTGGGACATGTCGGGGTCGATGCAGGCCGTCGGGGCCCTGTTCGCCATGTCGGCCGACGCCTTCAAGTATCTGTTCCGCCGGCCCTTCCAGTGGCGGGAGTTCTTGGAGCAGTCCTGGTTCGTCGCGCGGGTGTCGCTGGCTCCTACGCTATTGGTCGCAATCCCCTTTACGGTGCTCGTCAGCTTCACGCTCAACATCCTCCTGCGCGAACTGGGTGCGGCGGATCTATCCGGCGCGGGCGCCGCGTTCGGCGCGGTGACCCAGCTCGGGCCACTGGTCACGGTCCTGATCGTTGCCGGCGCGGGGGCGACAGCGATGTGTGCGGACCTGGGCGCGCGGACGATTCGTGAAGAGATCGACGCGATGGAGGTGCTGGGCATCAACCCGGTGCAACGGCTGGTCACACCGCGCATGTTGGCTTCCGGTCTGGTCGCGTTCTTGCTCAACAGCCTGGTCGTCATCATCGGCGTGCTCGGCGGCTATGTCTTTTCGGTGTTCGTCCAAGACGTCAATCCCGGGGCGTTCGCCGCGGGTATCACCCTGCTTACTGGCGTGCCCGAGGTGATCATTTCGTGCATCAAGGCGGCACTTTTCGGCCTCATCGCCGGCTTGGTGGCCTGCTATCGGGGCCTGTCGATCACCGGCGGGGGCGCCAAAGCCGTCGGCAACGCGGTGAACGAAACCGTGGTCTACGCCTTCATGTCCCTGTTTGTCGTCAACGTGGTCGTCACCGCGATCGGCATCAAGATGACGGCGAAGTAGGCACTGGCGATGGCGCTGAGGGCAACATATCCGCGGCTGGTCCGCCAACTCGAGAGGCCGGTCGCCTTGATGGGCCGGATCGGCGACCACACCCTGTTCTACGGCAAGGCGCTCGCCGGAATGCCGTTCGCGGCTACCCGGTACACGCGCGAAGTCATTCGTCTGGTCGCCGAGATCAGCATGGGTGCGGGCACTTTGGCGATGATCGGCGGAACCGTGGTGATCGTCGGGTTCCTGACGCTGGCGGCGGGCGGCACATTGGCGATTCAGGGCTACACGTCGCTGGGGAATATCGGCATCGAGGCGCTGACGGGCTTTCTCGCCGCGTTCATCAACGTGCGCATCGCGGCACCGGTGGTGGCCGGGATCGGCCTGGCGGCCACCTTCGGCGCCGGGGTGACCGCCCAGCTGGGTGCCATGCGGATCAACGAGGAAGTTGATGCGTTGGAGAGCATGGCAATTCGGCCGGTCGCCTACTTGGTGAGCACCAGGATTCTGGCGGGAATGCTGGCGATCACGCCGTTGTACAGCATCGCCGTGATCCTGTCGTTCGTGGCCAGTCAGTTCACGACGACGTTCTTGCTCGGACAGTCGCAGGGTTTGTACCAGCACTACTTCAACACGTTCCTCAACCCGATCGACCTCTTGTGGTCGTTCCTGCAGGCGATTTTGATGGCGCTCACGATCCTGCTGATCCACACCTATTACGGCTACTTCGCTTCGGGGGGCCCTGCGGGCGTGGGCAATGCGACCGGTAACGCGGTGCGCACCTCGCTCATCGTCGTGGTGTCGGTAACGCTGTTGGTTTCGCTGTCTATTTACGGTACGAACGGCAACTTCAACCTGTCCGGTTAGCTTCAGGAGGTGGTAGGGCAGTGACGCAGAGTGTTCCGGCGGGTCGCGGCGCGGTCGCGGGCCAACCGCCGCGTACCGGCCATGCGCGGCCGCCGGCCGGGCGGAATTACCTGCCGCCCCTGCTCGGGCTTGCCACCGTCCTCATCATCGGATTGATTTTCGCCGTGGCGGTCGGCCTGTTTCAGGGCTCCTTCACCGAAACCGTTCCGGTGACCGTGGTCTCGCAACGCGCCGGCCTGGTCATGAACCCGGACGCCAAGGTGAAGCTGCGAGGGGTGCAAGTCGGCAAGGTCGCCTCGATCGAGCCGCTGCCCAACGGCGAGGCCGCCATTCACCTGGCGATGGACCCGTCGCAATTGCGGTTCATTCCCAGCAACGTGCTCGTCGACATCGCGTCGTCGACGGTATTCGGCGCGAAGTCCGTCCAGCTGGTGGAGCCCGCCCAGCCCTCGGCCCAGCGTCTGCACGGTGGCCAGACGCTGCAAGGCCAGCATGTCATGGTCGAAATCAATACCGTGTTCCAGCAACTGGTGTCGGTGCTCAGCCACATCGACCCGCCGAAGCTCAACGAGTCACTGGGCGCCCTCGCCCAAGCGCTTAGCGGGCGCGGCCCACAGCTTGGCCAATCCCTTAGTGACCTGGATTCGTTTTTGGCCAAGCTGGAGCCGAGCCTGCCCGCGTTCCGTCATGACTTCTCGGTCTTACCGGCGGTATCCAACGCCTATGCCGACGCGGCGCCCGACCTGGTGAGGACCGCGGCCAACGCGACTCGGATCAGCAAGACGATTGTCGACGAACAGCACAACCTGGATGCATTGCTGATCAGCGCGATCGGCTTGGCCGACATCGGCAACGACGTCTTGTCGACGAACCGCCAACCGCTGACGGACGTCATGCATCTGTTGGTGCCAACCACCGATCTGACGAATGAGTACAACCCCGCACTGACCTGCGCTCTTGGCGGCCTCGTACGCCTATCGCACGGGGCGCCGTTGTCGGAACCGAGCATCAACATCTCGGCGAGCCTCACGTGGGGCGCCGAGCGTTATCGGTATCCGACGAACCTGCCCAAGGTTGCGGCGACGGGCGGCCCGCGCTGCGTGGGTCTGCCGGCGCTGCCGTTCAATACGGCGCCACCGCAATTGATCGCCGATATCGGCGCGGACCCGGTGGGGTACGGAAATCCGCAGCTGCTGATCAACTCCGATCTCCTCAAACAGCTGTTGTACGGCCCGATCGCGGGCCCACCGCGCAACTCTGCGCAGATCGGCGAGCAGGGATGAGAACGCGCGCAACACTGGTCAAATTCGCGATCTTCACGGTTGTGATGTCGATGCTGACCGCCTTCCTGTTCTTCATCTTCGGCCAGTACCGGACGGGTGCGACCACCGGGTATTCGGCGGTGTTCACCGACGTGTCGCGCCTGAAGACGGGGCAGTCGGTGCGGGTAGCCGGTATCCGGGTCGGCACCGTCAACGGCGTCTCGCTGCAGCCGGACAAGAAAGTGGTGGTGGATTTCGACGTCGACCGCAGCGTCGTTCTCACCGAGGGCACCAGGGCGGCGGTGCGTTACCTGAACCTGGTGGGCGACCGCTACCTCGAACTGGTCGATGGTCCGGGCTCTCCCAAGCACCTGCCGGCCGGCGGCCAGATCCCGGTCAACCGGACGGCGCCCGCGCTCGACCTCGATCTGCTGCTGGGCGGACTGAAACCCGTCACCCAAGGTCTGAATGCGCGTGACGTCAACGCGTTGACCGCGGGATTGTTACAGGTCTTCCAGGGCCAGGGCGGGACGCTCGACTCGCTGTTCGCCAAGACGACGTCGTTCTCGAATGCGTTGGCCGACAACGATCAAACCGTGCAGCAACTGATCGACAACCTCAACATCGTGATCGGCACGGTTGCCAAGGACGGCAAACAGTTCTCTGGCGCGATCGATCGGCTCGAGGGGCTTGTCAGCGGCCTGTCGAATGACCGCGACACCATCGGGTCCGCCATCGACGCCCTAGATAAGGGAACCGCTTCGTTGGCGGATCTGCTTGCCGAGGCCCGCCCGCCGCTGTCTGGCACGATAGCTCAGCTGAATCGGCTCGCGCCCATACTCGATGGCGACAAGGACCGCCTCGACGCCGCACTTCAGAAGGCGCCGAAGAACTACCGCAAGCTGGTCCGGCTCGGCGTGAACGGCGCCACCATCCCGTACTACCTCTGCCAGTTCGGACTCCGCGGCACGGATCTGAACGGTAAGACAGTGCGCGCCAATATCTATCGGTCAGATGCAGGAAGGTGCACGGAACCCTGATGCTCAAGTACCGCGGCGCTCAGCTCGTCAAGCCTGGCTTCATCGGCGTCATCCTGGCGGTGATGGTCATCCTGGTCGGCCTGTCACCCGACCGATTCATCCAATGGGCGACGATGGTCAGGTACCAGGCGCTGTTCACCGAAGCCGGCGGCCTTGCGACGGGCAATCCGGTAATCGTGTCGGGGATGAAAGTCGGCACGGTGTCGGATGTGAAGCTGCGCCATGGCGACGCTCTGGTGACGTTCGCGATGAAGGGCAGCGTCCTGCTCGGTTCGGAGACTTCCGCCCACATCCGCACCGGCACGCTGCTCGGCGAGCGCATGCTGACGGTGGAGTCTGCCGGCACCGGCACGATGCACCCGATGGCTCTCATCCCCGTCTCGCGCACCTCTTCTCCGTACTCGCTGACGGAAGCGGTCAGCGACTTGACGTCGGACACGGCTGGAACCAACACCGCCGCGCTGAATCAGTCGTTGGACACGCTGGCGGCCACGCTCGACCAGATCGCACCCCAGATGGGTCCGGCCTTCGACGCGCTCACCCGGTTATCGCGGACCCTCAACAGCCGCAACAAGAACCTGGGCGAGTTGTTCAAGAGTGCTGGTGATGTCACCGGGATACTTTCCGAACGCAGCATGCAGGTCAACAAGCTCATCCTCAACTCCGATTCCCTGCTGCAAGTGCTGGTCGCACGCCGGCAGGAAATCGTGGACCTGCTGGCCAACACCTCGACAGTGGCCAAACAGCTGACTACGTTGGTGCACGAAAACGAAAGCACCTTGGCACCGACGCTGGAGCGGCTGAATCGGGTGACCGGGGTGCTCGAAAAGAACCGCGACAATATCGGCAAGGCGCTGCCGGGCCTGGCCAAATTCCAAATCACGGTCGGTGAGGCCATCTCTGGTATGTACGCCTACCAGGCGTTTGCCCCGAACTTCCTTGTCCCGCAACTCTTTCAGGAGTTGGTCGACTACCTCTGGGGATTCCGCACCTTCGATACGTCCAAGGGTCCGGGCTTCCCGTCACCGGTACCTCGGGCGCTGACCCCCTGGCCGTACAACTCCATTCCACAGTGCCCTGGCTGCACCCTGGGCGGACGGATCGGGGGATCACAATGACCGCCCGGATTCCGCGCAAGCGGCTGGCGGCCGTGACGGCGGTCGTCCTGGTCGGGCTGGCCGTTGCGGGCGCCGCCATGGTCGTCCGTAATACGTTCTTCGGGCCACGGACGATCACCGCCTACTTCACCACCGCCACCGCGATCTATCCCCACGACGAGGTGCGGGTCTCGGGTGTCAAGGTCGGCAGCATCAAATCCATTCAGCCGCAGGGCACCCAGGCCAAGATGGTCTTCAAGATCGACCGCGACGTGCCCATTCCGGCGGACGCCAAGGCGGTTATCGTCGCCCCGAATCTGGTGGCCGCCCGCTACGTCCAGCTCACACCGGCCTACCGCGACAGCGGACCGGTCATGCGTGACGGGGCGGTCATCCCCGTCGAACGGACCGCGGTGCCGGTCGAGTGGGACGAGGTCAAAACCCAGTTGATGCGGCTGGCAACGGATTTGGGACCCAAGAGTGGGGTATCGGGCACGTCGGTGGGCCGCTTCATCGACAGCGCCGCCAACGCGCTGGACGGCAACGGCGACAAGCTGCGGCAAACACTCGGTCAATTGTCCGGCGTGGGCCGGATCCTCGCCAACGGCAGCGGCAACATCGTCGACATCATCAAAAACCTGCAGACGTTTGTCAGCGCGCTGCGCGACAGCAACGTCCAGCTCGTGCAGTTCAATGACCGACTGGCCACGCTCACCAGTGTGGTCAATGACAGCAAATCCGAACTGGACGCGGCTTTGACTGATCTGTCGACGGCGGTCGGCGAGGTGCAGCGATTCATCGCCGGGACGCGCAACCAAACCAGCGAGCAAATCGCCAGGCTGGCCGATGTCACGCAGAACCTGGTCGATCACCACATGGCCCTGGAAAATATCCTGCACGCGGCGCCGAACGCGTTCGGCAACTTCTTCAACGACTACAACGCCGACACCGGAACCATCGTGGGCGGATTCGGGCTCATGAATATGGCGAATCCGACATGGGGCGGTCAGGTTCTGCTGTCCGTGCCGGGCTGCACGCAAATCGGCGCCATCGAGAACATCACCGCGGTCGAATCGGGCAAGCTGTGCTCACTGTTCCTCGGCCCCGGGTTGCGGCAGACCAACTACAACAATTCCCCAATTCCCCTCGACCCATTCATAGCCAAGTCGGTCGACCCCTCGAAGGTTCTCTACACCGAACCGCGCCTGGCGCCCGGCGGCGAGGGTCCCAAACCCGGGCCTCCCGAGATGCCGCCCGCGGTGTCGGCCTACACCGGCCTGCCGGGTGATCCGGTGGGTCCGCCGGGGGCGGTGCCGCCGGAGCGGATACCGGGCGCGGCGATGCCGCTGCCGCCGCCGCCGTCGACACCGGTGCCACCACCACCGGTGCCCAGCGCCTCGGGCATGCTGTTGCCGGCAGACGGGCCACAACAATGAGCGCGCGGGTTGCGGCCAAGCGGGTATTCGCCACTGGCTGTTGCGTGGTGGTGACGGCAACGGGATGCGCATTCCACGGCCTGAATTCCCTACCGCTGCCCGGCGCGGTCGGACGCGGGCCGGGGGCCAACATCTACCACGTCGAGCTTCCGAATGTCGGTACGATGGAATCGAATTCGCCGGTGATGATCGACGACGTCGTCGTCGGCAGTGTTGGTGCGATGCGGGTGCGAGGCTGGCACGCGGACGTCGAGATCTCGGTCAAGCGCGATGTGGTGGTCCCGGCCAACGTGTTCGCCACCGTCGGCCAGACCAGCTTGCTGGGCTCGATGCATGTGGAGCTCAATACTCCGCCGGGTCAGCAGGGAAGCGGACGGCTGCAGCCGGGCGCCACCATCCCGCTCAGTCGGTCATCGGCATACCCCTCCACCGAGCAGACGCTGTCGTCGCTGGGCGCGGTCGTCAACGGCGGTGGACTGGGACAGATCGGGGAGGTCATCCACAACTTCTCGGCCGCCCTGTCCGGGCACGAGGGCGCCGTGCGTGATTTGATTACCCGCCTGGACACGTTCGTCGGGACTTTGGACGACCAGCGCGACGACATCGTCGCCTCCATCCAGGCGCTGAATCGGCTGTCGGCCACTTTCGCCGATCAACGCGACGTTCTTACCGATGCGCTGCGCAAGATACCGCCGGCGCTCGAGGTGTTGATCAAGGAGCGGCCTCGTCTGACGACCGCCCTGGACCACCTTCGCGTGTTCAGCAACACCGCCACCCGGCTGGTCAACGATGCCCAGGCCGACTTGGTCACGAACCTCAAGAACCTGGAGCCCACCATCAAGGCGCTCGCCGACGTCGGACCGGAGTTCGGCGCGGCCATCGCGGCGTCGTTCGTGTTCCCGTTCACCCAGAACTTTGTCGACCGAGCGGTTCGAGGCGACTTCTTCAACCTGCATTTCGATTTCGACCTCACGATTCCCCGGCTCAAGAAGGGCTTGTTCCTGGGAACCCACTGGGGACAGCTGGATATGCCCGTGCCACCGGTACCCGGCGACCCGTATCGCATGAATTACACACTCGATCCGCTGCATAACCCGCTAAGGCCACCGTGGGTCGATCCCAACGCGTTGCCACTGCCCCCACCACCGCCGGGTGCGGTACCGGGACAGGGATCGCCACCGGGGAATTTTGGACCCCCGCCTGGGCCGCCGCCCAGTGCGGCCCCGCTGCCGGGGCCCCCGCCTGGTGCGGTCCCGCTGCCCGGACCCCCACCGGCTGCGGCCACGCCGCCCGACGCGGGTCCTGGTCAGACGCCGGCGCCCGCAGAGGCGCCCGGAACGGGAGCCGGTGGATAGATGCTGACGCGCTTCGTTCGGATCCAGCTGGCCATCTTCACGATCGCCGGAACCATCGGCGTGATCGCGATGGTCCTGTTCTACATCCAAGCGCCGACGCTACTGGGCATCGGCCGGATGACGGTGACGCTGGAGCTGCCGGCCACCGGCGGCCTGTATCGGTTCTCCAACGTGACCTATCGTGGAGTTCAGCTCGGCAAGGTCACCGCCGTGGGGTTGACGCCGACCGGTGCGAAAGCGACGCTGTCGCTTAGCACTTCACCCAAGGTCCCCGCGGACTTGACCGCCGCGGTGCTCAGTGTCTCGGCGGTGGGTGAACAGTACGTGGACCTTCGGCCCAGAAACGATTCGCCGCCCTACCTGCACGACGGCTCGGTTATCGCCATGCGCGACACGACAATTCCGCAACCGGTTGCCCCCATGCTCGAGCAGGTCAATGCCTTGGTCCAAAGCATCCCGAAGACCAAACTCGGCCAATTACTCGACGAGTCGTTCCAGGGCTTCAACGGTGCCGGTTACGACCTGGGGTCACTGCTCGACTCCTCACAGACGTTGTCCCGCGACGCCAACGGCGTGGTCGATCGCACCCGAGCCCTCACCGAAGACACCGGGCCGTTGCTGGACACCCAGGCGCGCACCACCGATTCGATAAGAACGTGGGCGCGTAGCTTCGCGGGCATCTCGGATACGCTGGTGACCAACGATTCTCACTTCCGCACCATCCTGCAAAAGGGCCCGGAGACTGCGAACGAAGCTTCCCGGCTTCTCGAACAAATCAAACCGACGCTGCCGGTGTTGCTTGCCAACCTCACCACCATCGGCCAGATCGGCGTCACCTACCACCCCTCCATCGAGCAGCTACTGGTCTTGCTCCCGTCGGGTGTCGCGGTCGAGCAGGCGGCCGCGGGTGAAAATCATCCCGACGGCAGGGCATACGGCGACTTCGCGGCCACGGTCGACGACCCACCCATTTGCACCGTCGGCTTCATGCCGCCCAACACCTGGCGGTCCCCAGACGACCTGTCCGACATCGACACACCGGACGGGTTGTACTGCAAACTCCCGCAGGATTCACCGATCGCCGTTCGCGGCGCCCGCAACTATCCGTGCATGGGTCACCCGGGTAAACGTGCGCCAACCGTCGAAATCTGCAACAGTGACAAGCCGTACATGCCGCTGGCGATGCGTCAGCACACCCTCGGCCCCTACCCCCTGGATCCGAATCTGCTCGCCCAGGGCGTCCCGCCCGATGACCGAATCACCACCAACGACAGGATTTTCGGGCCGGTCGAGGGAACGCCGCTGCCGCCCGGGGCGGTGCCGCGCGGCGCGCCCGCGGGGCCCCGGGGAGAAAATCCCCTACCGGGCACGGTGGGAGCCGCTGTACCGCCCATGCCGTCATCCGGACCCCCTGCGCTGGCGCCCATGTCGAGAATGTCGGCGGAGCTCCCGCCCTTCGCGCCACTCGACGTCCCCTCACCGGGAGAGCTTCCCGCACCGCCCGCTGCGCCGGCACCGCCGCCGGCCCCGCCCGTTCCTTCCGATCCGGCACCGGCAGACACAGCCGGCGGCGGAGGACCCCAGGCTGCGCCAAGCTCGTTCGGAGCCAACGCATCTAAACCCGCGCCCTCGGTCGTGGTGGCAAAGTACGATCCGCGCACCGGTCGTTATGTCGGCCCGGACGGCAAGCTGTATCAGCAGTCGGACCTAGTTGCCCCGAAAGCACCCAGGACGTGGAAGGACATGCTGCCCACCTGAATTCGCCCCGACATGAAGCGGCCCGCGGGACGGGCATGCGGCTACGGCCGCAGGGTCACGACAGCTGGTCCAGGCGCAACGGCATCGTGATATCAAGCCAATTGTTCTGCCCGCATGCGCCGCTTGGGCCTACCGTCTTGTCCTTGCCGGCGAAGACGCGCGACCCGATTTGGAATCCACCATTGTCGTTCACCGGGTAGAAAAAGAAGGCCTGCATCCCGGGGAACGCGGTACCGTCCTCACACCGTTCCCAGTTCGGCACTTCGTGTTTCACCTTCCACATCTCGCCATCGTTCATATACATGGGCGCGCTCCAACCCTGGTCGCTGGTCACCGTGCCGTGGCACTCCTGGGTCGTCTCGCAAGACGAGCTGATGGTCCATACCTGGTAGACCGTCGGTTCGCCGAAGTACTGATCGTTTCTCTGGGCCCAGTCGCCGATGGACGTGGCACGGTAAGTCCCGTTGATCGCCACGTCTTCCTTGGTTATAGCTTTGGCCGGGGGTCCGGTGCTCACACCGCCGAAGGCGGTGAGAGCCACCAGCGTTGCGGTGCTGAGTGTTTTGACTGGACGCATCGGCTGCTCCTCGAACCGCGTAATCCGAGAGTGTCTATGGCACCTTTTCGCCGTCGGTTGCGGCACTCTCGAGCGATGACGTTACACCGCTTCGGGCCGCCGGTTAACGGTTAGTGCAAGATCGGCAGCGCTCACCCGGAGGGGTCGAATTTCGCGATCAGCCAGGACCCGTTGACTTTCGACAACGTGACCAAGACGCTGCTCTGCGTGATTTCAGGATCCTTCTTGTGCTCACTTTTCGTCGTCTGGTCGACGAAAACCAGCACCACGGCCGAATCGGGATGCAATTCCGAGACTGCGGCCCGAACCACCTTGGCCGACGCCGTCAGTTGTCCCTTCTGCGCCGTCGGCGCGACGACATCGTCGCTGAACTTGCTGTAATACGCCAGAAGGTCGCCGGTGAGATGTGACTTCGCGTTACTGAAATCGCGGTTCAAATGGTCATAGGAGTACGACAACACCGCGACGGCACCATCTGACGCTGCCTGGATCGCCCGGTGCGCTGCCACATCGCCGACCTGCTGATCCGGCCGGTACAGGATGAAGTACACGCCGGCGGCGACTCCCAGCGCGGCGATAACCAACGTTGTCGCAACGATCGAACGCCACCTTGCCGAGTACCGGCGGGCCCGGCGCCGGACCTCCGCCAGCCGGTGAGAGCGCGCCGGTCGCACTCCAGCGGTCGCCAGTCCGTCCTCCTCGGCGGGTGAAGTACCTGCGCCGTCAATCGCCTTTTCGGTCCCGTCCTGCGGTGAGCCGGGTTCGACAGTCATCGCACGAATTCGACTTTCGACATCTTGAGCTGGCCGCCGTCGCGGTCCATATTGACGCTGAGCCGAAACAAGGCGGGCGGCGGTTTGGCGTTGTCCGGCCCAATGGGATCGGTCTTCGCCGCCACAAGCACGACTCCCGAATTGTCGCTCAACGACTGGACAGCGACGGCTTCGATGGTGACCTTGGTGCCGACCTTAGTCTCCTCGGCCTTCTTGACCATCAGGGGCGACAGCACGGAGAGCTGATCCTTCTGGTCGCCCGTGGAGGCATCGATGGTGCGCTGGACACTCTCCTTGGCGTGATCGGGGTCAATCGACATGAAGGCCGTAATCCCTTGCCGTGCGGCCGCACTGAACTCCGCGGCGAGTTGGCGATTATGCACCGCGGTGTGGTGCTGCTGCAGCATGTAGCCGCTCGCGGCGAGAGAAGTGGAGAAAAGAACGATGCCGACGCCGGCGGCTACGGTCTTCCGCCCTGGGCGCCGCAGCCACCGCGGCCGCCTGGGTCGTCGCGGCACACGGAGCCGTTTCCGGGTCTGCGCCGCGGACCGCGGCTCGACGTCGTGGGCGTCGTCCTGCGCATCCCCGGTTTCGGCTGCCCCGCGCAGCCTTTCCAGGCGCGCCCGAGCCGCCTCGGCGCGCGCTTCGGCCTTGGCAACTTCGTCGTCTTCCGGGTTCCCTCCTGATGCGGCCGCTTCGTCGCCACTCTCAGCCCCTGCGTTTGACTGTGGTTCGCCGGGATCGGTCGCATTCCTCGGGTCGCCACAATCGTCGGTGTTGGGTCCCACCGGATCGTGCACGGGGAGGAAGCTTATCACTTTGACCTGGGCTCAACGCCGTCATGGGACCGCTGCCTTGTGCCTCTCAGATGCGGAACTGATCCTCCCGGGACGGGACGGAGTGGCGTTCGAGACGGCCCGGTGTCCACCACCGGTCGGCCCAGGTAAGGTTCTCCAACTAGGAGAATTTTCCTTTCGGGTGTGGCAAAGTAATTGGGTGCGATCAATCGTGGCTCTGGTTGCCGCGTTGCTCGGCGCCGGTGTGATGGCGGCGCCGCCAGCCATGGCCGGGCCGACCGTCTGCGACTACCCCGCCTGCACACCGGGCATCATGCCCCACCAGGTGCTGGGTGCGCCTTGTGAAAACACCACCTACTACGCCTTCGGTGTCGCCGACGGATACGTGTCGTTCGCCTCGGAGCCCGGACGGCTGATGTTCTGTGGTTCACCCAGGAGGTACCAGCCCCGATGGTTCCGCTCACCTCCGATGGCGGGGGTCAAGGAGGAAAACGCAGAGTGCCAGAACTATCTGAACTACGTCGCGCAGGCACCTGACGGTCTCTTCCTGATTTGTATTGCGCACGACGGCATAGCGAGTTGGGTCCGCGCCGACACGTAGCACTCATTCGGGGGACTGCCGGGGCAGTCCGAGCAGCCGCCGGCTCAAGTCGGTGACCCTGGCGAGCAACGTCTCGTCATCGATGTCGGCAACGAGCGGATGCATGACGGCGGTGCTGAGCGCGCCGGAGAACATGGCCGCCTCGATCCGCCCGTCCAGGCCCGCATCGCTCAGCAGCACCCGGTAAAGCCGGTCCATGAAGGCTTGAAAAGGCTTGTGCTCGGCCAGCAACCGGACCACGACCGGATCGAATTGCAGCGTGCGCACCAACCGCCGGTCGCGAACGGCCATCTCAATCACGCTTACCAACAAGGCATCTCGTGCTCGCGGGCCATCGTCGTACGCTTCGGCCTCCTCGAGTGCCGGCTCCAGCCGGCCGAGTTCGCGCTCCGTCACCGCGATGACGATCTGCTCTTTGGTCCGGAACTGGTGATAGACAGCAGCTTTGGTGATACCGACCGCGTCGGCGATCATCTGCAGCGACGTACCGCTGACACCGTGCGTGGCGAACAGGTCCAACGCGGCATCGAGGACCCGCGTCCGGGCCGGGCTGTGTTCGATCAGCCAGAAGTGCTCAGCGGTCACCGGTCGCCGTGCTGCTCCCACGCACCGAGACTAGACGACTCTCTTGACCGAAGCTAGCCGATCGGCTAGCTTCGCAGATTAATCGCGTCCAGTAGGTGATCTCGCAGGGGAGGGGCCGATGTCCGACGTCGAGGTTGGCGACGCCCGGCGCCCGGGGTTGAGGGGGACCGCGCCGCGGCGGATCGACGGCGAGTTGATCCTGCTCTGGACGTTGCCGGTCGCCTTGATCCTCTGGATCGCCGCATTCTTCCTGTTTCCGGGGTTCAATCCGCCGATGTCGCCGACGATGCCGGCGGAGCAGGTGGCCGCGTTCTATCGCGATCCTGCCCACCTCCCGGAGATCCGCTACAGCATGATCTTGTTCAACTGGTTCGGCGTGTGCCTGGTGCCGATCCTGGCGCTGATCGTCTTGCAGATCCGCAGGATGGCGCACCGGACGCCGATCTTTTCCTACGCGATGCTGGGCTGCGTCGCAGGCGGTCCGACGCTTTTCCTCGTTGCTAACGTGTGCTGGCTCCTGGCCGCCTTCCGCCCCGAACGCAGCCCCGAGCTGACGCAGCTGCTCAACGATTTTGCCTGGATCACCTTCACCATCCTGGTGCCATTCCTGATTGGGCAGAGCGTAATCCTGGCGCTGGCAATTTATTTCGACTCCCAGCCGCGTCCGGTCTTCAGCCGCTGGGTGGCGCACTTCAACCTGCTGGTGGCCGCCGCGCTGGTGCCGGCGGCGTTCGTAGGTGTGTCCTTGACGGGCCCGCTCGCCTGGAACGGCATGTTGTCGTTCTGGGTGAAGAACGTCGCGATCGCGGTCTGGATCGTCGTGATGGGCGTCGTGTTGGGCCGGGCGATCTATCGCGAGCGGGCCAAAAACCCAAGAACTGCTGAGAAATTGGTGGATGCATGAGCGCGGTTGTCGCGCCGCAGGCATCCCCGGACACGCCTCCTTCGGGACCCCTGCATCAACGAATCGGCTGGCATCTGCGGCGCGACCCCAAGCGAGAACTGTGGTTGGCGTGGGCGATCCTCATGGTGTTCTACGGCCTGTTCTTCCCGATGTTCTTCATCGTGGCGCAAGTCCAGCCGCCGCCGGCGCCGACTTGGGACCTCGCGACGCAGGCCCACTGGTTTTCCGAACGCCACCTCGGCATACCCGTCGGGTTCGGCGTCATCTTCGCCATCAGCGGCATGATCGCGGTTAACAACGCTCTCATCGCGTATTCGATGCGGCGCATGTCGGTCAGCCGTGCGTTCGGGTATTCGTATCTCATCATCTACTCGCTCAGTGCGGTTCCCGGCATGCTGCTGCTGAACATCGCCCTGATCGTGGGCACGCTGCGTCCGCAGCGAAATCCCGAAGCCCTCGGCTGGCTCTACGATTTCGCGTTTCTGTCTTTCGACGGCACCATGGGCGTCTTCCTGATCGGTTCCCTGATCTGGATGGTCGCGATCCTGCTCGACCGGAATCGGGTCTTCCCCAAATGGTTCGGCTATCTCAACCTATGCAACGCGCTCACCGAGGTTGTGGTGGCGCCGTGCTGGATCTTCCGGCGCGGCGTGCTGGCATGGAACGGTCAGATTGCGTGGTGGCTGGACATGGTCGTGTTCGGCGTCTACCAAGTCACTTTCATCGTCATGCTGTTCCGGATGATCCAGCGCGAGGACTTCGGCACCGGGCCCCTCCCAGAACACAATCGGGAAAAGGTGCCCGCGTGATGACCGACATGGCCGAGAAGCAACGGTCCAGATTCGTGCCCGGACAGCCGGACATGTGGGCGTTCGTGCTGTTCGAAACATTGCTCTTCACCGGCTATTTCGGCTTCTATCTGTTCTACCGCGCCCGAAACCCCGAGCTGTTCCTGCATGCGCAGTCGCAGCTCGACCTGAGGGTCGGCGTGTTCAACACGCTGGTCTTGCTGCTGAGCTCCTGGTCGGTGGCGCGGTGCGTCCAATCGGCTCGGGCGGGCGCCTACCGTGCCGCCCTGCGGGACGTGTTCATCACCGCCGCGCTCGCCGCGGTCTTCCTCTTCTTCAAGGTGTTCGAGTGGGCCCGCTTGGTGCGCCTGGGCAATGGACTGGACAGCAACGACTTCTTCACCTACTACTTCTTCCTCACCGGCATCCACTTCGTGCACCTTCTGATCGGCTTCGTCGCCCTCGGCGTCATCGTCTACCAACTGCGCGCGACGGCACGGAATGCCCACGACACACAAGAAACCCAGCGGCTCGTCGAAACCTGCGCCACCTACTGGCACACGGTCGACTTCCTGTGGGTGCTCATCTTCGCGCTGCTCTACGTGGTGAGGTGATCTCCGATCAAGTTCAACAAACGACTGCTGGTGGTGTGGACGGTCTTGGCGGCTCTGACCCTCGGCTACCTATGGCTGGACCACTCCGCAGGCCATGCCGGGACGCTGAAATCCAACGCGGTGGTCACATCCAGCGTCATCGTGATCGCACTTGTCAAGGTGCGCATCATCTTTCGCGAATTCATGGAGGTACGAAACGCCCCCGTGCTGCTGTGCAGGCTCACCGACGCGTGGGTGCTGCTGATGGGCGTCGCCCTGCTCAGCTGCTACTTCACCGGAATGGCGATCTGACTCAACCCACCGACGCGACGGCGTCCGCAGTCGTGAAGGTGAGGTGGAGTTCGCTCAGGCCGCGCAGAATGTACGTCGGCTCGTAGGTGTAGCGACGCTCGGCGGCGGGCCCGTGATGGGCC
The DNA here is from genome assembly GCF_041890355.1 of Mycobacterium hainanense. Taxonomy (NCBI): domain Bacteria; kingdom Bacillati; phylum Actinomycetota; class Actinomycetes; order Mycobacteriales; family Mycobacteriaceae; genus Mycobacterium; species Mycobacterium hainanense. The sequence goes on from NZ_CP169059.1 coordinate 974,865, forward strand.
TCGTCGATCTCGATGTGGGGCATCCGGTCCAGGATCCGCTCGATCGAGACGCGGCCCTCGACGCGGGCGAGCGGACCGCCCGGGCAGGAGTGGACACCCCGGGCGAAGGCCATGTGCTCGCGAACGTTCTTGCGGCGCAGGTCGAATTCGTGCGGGTTGTCGAACCGCCGAGGGTCGCGGTTCGCGGCGCCGGGCAGGACCATCACCACGGTGCCGGCGGGGATGTCGACGCCCCCGATGGTGGTGGCCTTGCGCGCCAGCCGCGAGTCGCTCTTGACCGGGCTGTCCATCCGCAGCGATTCCTCGATGAACCCGGGGATCAGGCTGCGGTCCTCGCGCAGCTGCTGCTGGATGTCCGGCCGGTCGCCGAGCACCTGCAGCGCGGCGCTGAGCAGCTTGGCGGTGGTCTCCTGGCCGGCGGCGAAGAGGAACGTCGCCGAACGGACCACCTCGATGACCGGGGGCGTCGAGCCGTCCGGATACTTCGCCGACGCAAGCGACGTCAGCACGTCGTTGCGGGGCTCCCGCCGCCGGTCCTCGATGTAATTGCAGAACTTATCGTCCAGCCACTCCAATGGGTTGATGCCGACCGACTGGTGGTCGAGCGCGCCCACTCGCGCTTCGGGGCGGTCGGCGCCCAGGACGGTGCGGAACTCCTTGTGGTCCTCCTCCGGGACGCCGAGTAGGTCGGCGATCACCAGCGTGGCGAACGGCTTCGAGTATTCGGCGATGAACTCGCACTCGCCGTTTTGTAGGAACTCATCGAGCTGCCGGTCGGCCAGGCGCCACATGAACTCCTCGTTCTGCTTCAGCCGGCTCGGGGTCAACAGCTTGGCGAGCACCGACCGGGCCTTGGTGTGATCCGGCGGATCCATGGTGACCATGTGCTCGAACATGGGGAAGGAGCTGCGGTGCGCGTCGATCTGGTGGCTGATGTCGTCGCCTTCGGGCGTGAAGGGCAACGGCGGGAAGGGGCCGCCGAGCGCGACGATGTTCGAGAACGTGTCGGGGTCCTTGTAGATCTCGCAGGCTTCGTCGTAGCCCGTCACCGCGACGACGCCATAGTGAGGCAGCCGCAGCACCGGGTTCTGACTGCGCAGGTAATCGAAGTAGGGGTGGGGATCGGGTACCAGAGACGGGTCGGTGAAGAAGTCGATTGACTCGTAGTCGCTCATCGGATTGCGTCTCCCTGGGCTTGGATTGCCGGCTGTGTTCGGCGGCAGGCTGTGGCGCCGCGCGATTTCCGAACCGAAATATGCTGAGCACCTGCTTAGCATGGCGGTAATGTCAGGGTCAAGGTCGCAACGCCCGGGCGCCGCGCTGACCTGGCTACGATTTGATTGGGTCGACACCGGAGTCTCGAGAGCATGGAGGGACGGCATGACATCTGCTTCTGCGGTCCGCCGGATAGGAGCGCCGGACGCGAAGAATCGCGGCCTGTTGCTCGACGCGGCCGAGCAGCTGATGCTCGAAGAGGGCTATGCCGCCGTGACGTCGCGCCGTCTCGCGAACAAGGCCGGGCTGAAACCGCAATTGGTGCACTACTACTTCCGCACCATGGAGGAGCTGTTTCTGGAGGTCTTCCGCCGCCGCGCCGACGAAGGACTGCAGGCGCAGGCCCAGCTGCTGCAATCGCCGCAACCATTGTGGGCGCTCTGGCGGTTCGGCACCGACCCGGCGTTCACCCGGATCTCGATGGAATTCATGGCGTTGGCCAACCATCGCAAAGACATGCGTCGCGAAATCGCTTACTACGCCGAGCGTTTTCGCGAGGAGGAGCGCAAAGCGGTAGCCGCGGCGTTGCAGCGCTACGGCGCCGAGAACGACGACGTGCCCGCGGTGGTCTGGACGGTGCTGATGAGCAGCTTGTCGCGGATGCTGGTGCTCGAGCAGGCGATCGGCATGTCCGGCGGTCACGCCGAGACCGTGGAGTTGGTCGAGAAATACCTGCGTCGCCTAGAAGGCGAGCCGCAACCCATCGAAGGTATCCCGCCGACCTGGGTGGTTCACCAGTTGCGCAGCGAGCAGAGCACGCCTTTCGGGCCGTCTTTGGATACGACGACGGCGCCGTCTACCGCCAAGTCGCAATGAAGGTTCGGCGTCCCGGGTTCCGTACCGGTGCTCGCGACGACCATCGCATAGACGTCGGGTTTCGATAGGTCCAGCTCGTAGCTCCACGGCTTGCCCGGCGCGATGTCGACGTCGACGTGCGGTGTGAACGAGTAGGGGTTGTGGCTGTAGTCGGCGAACTTAGCCGGTTCGTGGTCCAGGTAGAAGATATCGGTGTAGATCGGATTCTGCGCGGTGACGGTGTACTTGACGTGGTGCATCACCGGGTCGGCCAGGGCGTGACCGGCGCCCACGAATGAACCTGTCGCACCGATCAGCACTGCCGACAGGGCCGCGCCTCCGAGGCCCAACCGTCTGCCCGTCATCTCACTCCTCCGGCTGCCCGTCCCGCACTCGTGGTGCGGTTCATGACCCGCTCCGCGGCCCGCCAGTGTGCATCGGCGACCCATAGCCGCGCAAAGGATGCTATCGCTTCGTCGGCCGAAACCCCCCTGATTACGCGCTTTATCTCGCTCGCCGGGTGCCGGGCCAGCGACCTGGCAACCGATTGCCACCCTGCGTCGAACTCCGCGCGCGGCACCACCCGATCGACCAGGCCGATTCGTTCCGCCTCGGCCGCCGTGAGGGCGGTTCCGGTGCCGGCCAGTAACAGCGCCCTGCTCTTTCCAACGAGCGCGGCCAGCCGCTCGGCGCCGCCCCAGGCCGGCATGATCTCGAGCTCCACCTGGTTGAACGCGATCTTGATGTCGTCGGCGGCCAGCCGGATGTCGGCGGCGACCGCGACCTCGGCGCCGCCGCCGAAGGCGTGGCCGTTCAGCGCTGCGATCACAGGCGCCGGGAAGCTGGCCAATTGGTCGCATATCGCCCGCATCCGCTTGGCCATCGCCGCGGCGTCCTCTTCGGTCCGCAGTGCGCGCAGCTCCTTGAGGTCGCCACCCGATACGAAGGCCCGATCACCCGCGCCCTTGATCACCAGGGCTTTGGCGCCCGCCGCCGCGTCGAGCGCCTTCTCCAGCTGCTGCATGGTGTCCAGGGCGATGGCATTGCGCGCTTGCGGGCGATCGATGGTCAGCACCGCCAACCCGTCGTCGATCTCCAGGTCCACCATGCGTTGTTCGCTCCTCGGATGAGAACGCACGATATTGGCATCCTCTCGGTGCGACAATAACATCGTCGTCGCAGGCCGAAGGGCTATCGTCAACGAAGACAGGGGTGCTCGGTGCTGGATCGAAGCGTAGCCAGGGTCGCGGCGGCGCTGGCCGTCGCCGTACTTGCGGGTTGCGCGTCGCGACCGCCGACCCAGATCGCCAGCACGGCGTCGGTGACTGTCGACGGTAACGACCGGACCTTCCACATCGTGGAGTGCGGCCAGTTGCAGTGGACCCGGACGATCGAGATCGGCGGCAATTTCGCCGGAGCCAAGGTCGTCATCGACGAAAACGCGCAACCCGCCACGGCGGAGTCCGTGCGCATCCAGAACTTGGGCGGGTTCAGCGGAATGTACTCCCGCGGCGACGGCGGCAACGCCGACCTGAGCGTGACCGGTGACAAGTTCACCCTCAGTGGCACGGCCAACGGCTACAAGACCGACAAACCCGGTGAGCCGGCCACCGCGACCTTCAAAATCGTCGTTACGTGCTGACCGCTTGAAAGCGCGTCGGCGGGCAACGTTGCGATTCGGCGCCCGTAGAGAATAGTATTCTCGTAAATCAAGAAGGAGGATTCCATGGGCCAGTTGTCGCATCGTGAAGACGTCCCGTTTCCGATCTTTGACGCGGACAACCACCTCTACGAGCCGCCGGAGGCGCTGACCAAGTACCTGCCCAAGGCCTATAAGGATTACGTCCAGTACGTGCAGATCAACGGTCGGACGAAGATCGCCATCCGCGGCCACATCAGCAACTACATCCCCAACCCGACCTTCGAGGTCGTCGCCCGGCCGGGCGCCTGGGAGGAGTACTTCAAGTACGGGAACCCGGACGGCAAAAGCAAGCGCGAGCTGTTCGGTGAGCCGATGCGCGCGATCCCGGCGTTCTTCGAGCCCGGCCCGCGGCTGGAGAAGATGGACGAGCTGGGCCTGGACCGCACCCTGATGTTTCCGACGCTGGCCAGTCTGCTCGAGGAGCGATTGCGCGACGACCCGGTCGCCATCCACGTCCTGATCCACGCGCTGAATGAGTGGCTCGACGACGTCTGGGGCTTCAACTACCAGAACCGGATCTTCACCACCCCGGTCATCACCTTGCCGATCGTCGAGAAGGCGATCGAGGAGCTGGAGTGGGCGGTCAAGCGCGGTGCCCGCGCCATCCTGATCCGCCCGGCTCCGGTGCCCGGCTTCCGCGGCCCCCGGTCGTTCGCCTTGCCCGAGTTCGATCCGTTCTGGGAGCGGGTTGTCGAGCACGACGTGCTGGTCGGCATGCACTCGTCCGACAGCGGCTACTCCCGCTACACCTCCGAGTGGGACGGCGCCGAACAGGAAATGCTGCCGTTCCAGACCAACGCCATGGGCATTCTCAACGAGTGGCGGCCGATCCAGGACGCGGTGGGTTCGTGGGTCATCCACGGTGCGCTCTACCGCCACCCCAAGCTGAAGGTCGCGATCGTCGAGGCCGGTTCGAAGTGGATGACCCCGTTGCTTGACGGCCTGGCCGAGGTCTTCCGCAAGGCCCCGGAGGCTTTCCCGAGCGACCCGGTCGAGGTAGTCAAGAACCGGATCCACGTCAGCCCGTTCTTCGAGGACGGCATCGACGACCTGATCAGCCTCGTCGGTGTGGATCAGGTCTTGTACGGCTCTGACTGGCCGCACCCGGAGGGGCTGGCGGAGCCGACGTTCTACGTCAACGCGCTGTCACACCTGTCCGTCGACGACCAGGCGAAGATCATGGGTGGCAACCTCGGTCGACTCGTCACGGTGTGACATACCGGCCAATCGAACGCGGCCGGCGACAATGCAGAGCGCGAAGCGCGATGAGGAGGAGTCGGCCAATCGAACCTCAGTGGGAGACCATCCCCGAGATGGTCTTGAGCGCGGCGGACCGCTTCGGCGACGCGGAAGCGGTCGTCGACGGTCCGCTGCGCTTCACCTTCACCGACATTGTCCACCGGATTCGTTGTGCGGCAGGCGCTTTTGCCGAGCTGGGCGTCGACAAGGGTGATCGCATCGCGGTTTGGGCGCCGAATTCCGCGGAGTGGATCATCGCGGCCTTCGGGCTGCTCACCGCGGGCGGTGTGCTGGTGCCGGTCAACACTCGGTTCAAGGCAGAGGAAGCGGGCGACATCATCACCCGCAGCAAAGTCAAGGCCGTCCTGGTCCAGAAGGGCTTTTTGGGCCAGGACTACACGGCGCCCGCTGGCACGCCCGTCATCGATCTGAAGTCCGACTTCCTTTCCAGCGGTTCACCGTTCGAGCGAGCGGTGAGCGGCGGCGACATCGCCGACATCATCTTCACCTCGGGCACGACCGGCCGCCCGAAGGGCGCGATGATGAACCATCGCCAAACGCTGCGGATGTACCAGGAATGGGCGACGCTCGCCGACCTGCGCCAGGGTGACCGCTACCTCCAGATCAACCCGTATTTCCACACCTTCGGCCTCAAGGCCGGGCTGATCACCTCGTTTCTGCGTGGCGCGACAATGCTGCCGGTCTCGGTGTTCGATGTCGACACAGTGGTGGAACTTATTGCGCGCGAACGCGTCACGATGCTTCCCGGACCGCCGACGCTCTACCACTCCCTGCTGACCGTTGCCGACAAGTCCAAGCTGGCGACCCTACGGGCCGGCGTGACCGGTGCCGCCGACATCCCTGTCGAACTGGTCCGTCGCATCCACGACGAATTGCCGTTCCAGACGCTGATGACCGGATACGGGCTCACTGAGGCGGGCAACGTCACGCTGTCGCTGCCCGGGGATTCGTTCGAAGACGTCGCCACCACCGCGGGCGTGCCCTGCGAAGGAGTCGAGGTGCGCATCGCCGACGATGGCGAGGTGCTGGTCCGCGGCTACGGCGTCATGCAGGGCTACCTCGACGACCCGGAGGCCACCGCCGCGGCGATCGATACCGACGGGTGGTTGCACACCGGCGACCTGGGCCGCCTCGATGCGACGGGCCGGCTGCGGATCGACGGCCGCAAGAAGGACATGTTCATCGTGGGCGGGTTCAACGCCTACCCGGCGGAGATCGAGGGTTATCTGATGGAGCACCCGGCTGTGGCACAGGCCGCCGTGATCGGGGTTCCCGACGACCGCCTCGGGCAGGTCGGCAAGGCCTTCGTGGTTGCGAAATCCCAGGTTTCCGAGGATGACCTGTTGGTATGGTGCCGGGAGCGGATGGCTGGTTTCAAAGCGCCGAGATCCATCGCGTTCCTCGACGAGCTGCCGCTCAATGCGACCGGGAAAGTGATGAAGGATCAACTCCGTTGAGCGACGGCGACATTCATTCGATGGTCATCGCATCGGACTATCGTGTCCCCGACCCCAGCCGGGTATGGCCGTTGCTCGAGCGCAGAAAGGCGGCCCTGGCCGACATCGGCGCCCACCACGTGCTGGTCTACACCTCGACGCATGACCACGGCCGGGTGCTGGTGATGATCGGCGTGCACAGTCGCGAGCCGATCGTCGAGCTGCTGCGCTCGCGCGTGTTCTTCGAATGGTTCGATGCGGCCGGCGTCGACGACATTCCCGCGGTGTTCGCCGGCGAGATCGTCGACAGGTTCGTCCCGGAGCCACCGGCGAGTCCGCAGGCGCCCGGCGTCGTCGTCGTCGCCATCGCGTCGGTCCACGATGTGTCGACGCTCACCGCCGAAATGGCCTCGGCCGCGGACAGATTCGTCGCGGCGGGCATCCGCAAGATGTGGATCTTCCAGGCCTTCGACGACGAGCACGAGGTGCTCATCATGTCGGAGCTGCCCGACGAAGAGAGCGCGCGACGCTGGATCGACCATCCCGATGTCGCGGCCGAGTGGATGGCCGGCGCGGGAATGGGTGCCTACCCTCCGCTATTCGTCGGCCGATTCACGAACATGATGCGCATCGAGGCGGACTGAGCGGCCCGCTGGAATGTTCGTGTGCCTGTGTAACGGAGTCACCAGCCAAACGGTGACCGAGGCGGTGCAGGCCGGGGCATGCACCACCAAGGACGTCGCCCAGGCCTGCGGGGCCGGCGCCGACTGTGGGCGCTGCCGGCGAACCGTCCAGGCGATGCTGCGCTCAGCGGATCCGAACGGCGCCCCGAGCCGGTCCTGACGCGCCTTATCGGCGAACGCTGCCGTCCGGTGACATCGGCTGGACGAGTTCCTCCAGCAGCGGCGGGATTTCGAGCCGCGGCAGCACCACCTCGACGAGCACCATGCTGTCCCGGTGCTGTGCTGCGGCGGTCAGTGCGTCGTCGAGCTCACCGTAGGTCCGCACCCGAAACGCCAGGTGATCGGCGACCCCTAGCGCGTTGGGGATCTCGGTCCACTTCCAGTTCACGATGTCGTTGTAGGGCGCGGTTTCTCCGTGGATGGCCCGTTCGACGGTGTAGCCATCGTTGTTGACCACCACGATGACCGGGGACAGCCCTTCCCGCGAGAAGTTGCCGAGCTCTTGGACGGTCAACTGCGCGGCGCCGTCACCGATCAGCAACACCGTGCGCCGGTCCGGATGTGCCACCCCAGCCCCCAGCGCCGCGGGCAGCGTGTATCCGATTGAGCCCCAGAGCGGTTGGCCGATGAACGTCACACCCTGGGGCAGGCGGTGGTCGGCCATGCCATAGAACGAGGTGCCCTGGTCGGCGAGGACGACGTTGCCCGGTGTGAGGGCCACGCAGAGGCGGTCCCACAGCATCTCCTGCGTCAGCGGTTGATCATGCGGCGGGGGCGGGGGCAAGGCCTCGGCGGGCGGCGAGGCCACGGCCGGCGACGTGATCGCGCGCCGGGTCAGGATGGTGGCCAACGCCTCGAGTGCGGCGCCCATCTCCAGCGGGGCGAAGACCTCGCCGGCCACGGTGCTCTGATACTGACCGACGTCGACGGTGCGCGCCGGGTCGATGCGCTGGCTGAAGAAGCCGCTGACCATGTCGGTGAACACCACGCCGGCGGTCACCAACACCGGCGCCTCTTCGATCGCGGTGCGCACCGCGGGGGCGCTGGCCGACCCGGCGTAGATCCCCAGGTAGTGGGGTGAGCTTTCGTCGAGCAGGCTCTTACCCCACATCAGCGTCGCGTAGGGCACCACGTCGGCCGCCAGCAACGCCTCGAGTTCTTTGACCACCTGCAACCGGTGCACCAGCAAGTCGGCCAGCACGGTCAGCTGGTGGTCATCGATGAGCTCGGAGGCGGCCTCGACGAACATCGACAGCGCGCGCGGACTGGTGCCGCCGGTGTAGCGGGGCAGTGGGGCGCCGGGCGGTTCGGTGGGGAAGCGGGCCACGTCGGTGGACAGCAGGATGTAGCCGGGCCGCTTCTGCTCGCGCACCTCGGACAGCACCCGGTCGATCTCGCGGCGGGCGGTCGCGGGCATCAGGTTGGCCTGGGCACAGGTGATCTCGCGACTCACGCGAAGGAAATGTTCGAAGTCGCCGTCGCCGAGCGAGTGGTGCAGCGCGCGCCGGGTGCCCTGTGCGTCCTTGGACGGGCCGCCGACGATATGCACGACGGGCACCTGCTCGGCATAGCTGCCCGCGATCGCGTTGGCCGCCGACAGTTCACCCACGCCGAAAGTCGTTACGACCGCGGACATTCCGCGCAGCCGACCGTAGCCGTCTGCGGCGTAGCCGGCGTTCAGCTCGTTGGCGTTGCCCACCCAGCGGATCCTGCGGTGGGCGACGATGTGGTCGAGGAACTCCAGGTTGTAGTCACCGGGAACGCCGAAGATCTCGGTGACGCCGAGTTCGGCGAGGCGGTCCAACAGGTAGTCACCGACGGTGTAGACGGGCTGGTGGTCAGGCACAAGCACGACGGTACCTCGGTCGAATTCATTCCGGGGGGCACGCCGCTTCAGTATCGTGCGGGCCATGGCACTCAAAGAATCCCGCGACATCGTCATCGAAGCCAGTCCGGCGGAGATCCTGGACGTCATTGCCGATTTCGAGGCGATGCCCGAGTGGTCGGAACCACACCAGAGCGCGGAGATCCTGTCGACCGCTGACGACGGGCGGCCCAGCCAAGTGAGGATGAAGGTCAGGGTCGCCGGGATCACCGACGAACAGGTGGTTGCCTACACCTGGGCGGCCGACGCGGTGAGCTGGACGCTGGTGAGCTCCTCGCAGCAGAAGGCGCAGGACGGCAAGTACACCCTGATACCGCAGGGGGACGCGACGCTGGTCAAGTTCGAGCTGCTCGCGGACCCGAATGTGCCACTGCCCGGCTTCGTCCTGAAACGGGCAGTGAAGGGGACGATCGATTCCGCCACCAAGGCGCTGCGCGAGCGGGTGCTGAAAGTGAAGAAGGGGCGCTAGTCGCGGTGGGCGGCGGCGGCCCCCTGGCCGGGGTGAAGGTTATCGAGCTCGGCGGAATCGGCCCGGGCCCACACGCGGGGATGATGCTTGCCGACCTAGGCGCCGATGTGGTGCGGGTGCGGCGGCGGCGTGGCGATCGCGAGCGCGGCGAAGCCGGGCGAAGCGGGTCGCCACCAAGCAGGCGTGGCGATCGCGAGTGCGGCGAAGCCGGGCGAAGCGGGTCGCCACCAAGCAGTCGCGACGATGCCGGCCGAGGACCGGGATCTGCTGCACCGCGGTAAACGCATCGTCGACCTGGACGTCAAGACGCAGCCGGCGGCGCTGCTCGATCTCGCCGCGAAGGCCGACGTGCTGCTGGACTGTTTCCGGCCGGGAACCTGCGAGCGACTCGGCATCGGTCCCGACGAGTGCGCGGCGGTCAATCCGCGCCTGATTTTCGCGCGGATCACCGGCTGGGGGCAGGACGGGCCGCTGGCCCGGACCGCGGGCCACGACATCAACTACCTGTCGCGGACCGGCGCGCTCTCCGCGCTGGGTTACGCCGACCGGCCCCCGATGCCGCCGCTGAACCTGGTCGCCGACTTCGGGGGCGGCTCGATGCTGGCGCTGCTCGGAATTGCCGTCGCGCTCTACGAACGCGAGCGTTCGGGCCGGGGGCAGGTCATCGACGCGGCGATGGTGGACGGCGTCAGCCTGCTCGCCCAGATGATGTGGACCATGAAGTCGACTGGGGCGCTGCGGGACCGGCGCGAGTCGTTTCTGCTCGACGGGGGCGCCCCCTTCTACCGCTGCTACGAGACCGCCGACGGCAAGTACATGGCCGTCGGCGCCATCGAGCCACAGTTCTTCGCGGCGTTGCTGGCCGGGCTCGGCCTGTCGGCCGACGAGGTTCCCGGCCAGCTCGACGTCGCCTCCTACCCGCAGATGTACGACGTCTTCGCGAAACGTTTCGCCGGCCGGACCCGTGACGAGTGGACGGCCACCTTCGCCGGCACGGATGCGTGCGTCACCCCGGTGCTGACGTGGAGCGAGGCCGCAGCCGACGAGCACCTGAGGGCACGCTCCACGCTGATCACCGCCGACGGCGTCGACCAGGCCGCGCCCGGCCCCCGCTTCTCGCGCACCCCGGCGGCACCGGTCGGGCGGCCGCCGGCGGCCACTACGCTCCTGACCGAAATAGATTGGTAAGCCGCGTTTTACGCCGAACCGATCCGCCTGCGGGCCGACGTTGCTAGGTTGAACTCAGTGGCCGTAAAAGCATCACGCGAATTTGTCGTTGACGCGCCGCCCGAAGTGGTCATGGAGGCGCTGACCGATGTCGGCGTCCTGTCATCGTGGTCGCCGCTGCACAAGAACATTGAAGTGATCGACCGTTATCCCGACGGTCGGCCCCACCACGTCAAAACCACCATCAAGATTTTGGGGCTCGTCGACAAAGAGATTCTGGAATATCACTGGGGACCCGACTGGGTTGTTTACGACGCCAAAGGGACTTCCCAGCAGCACGGTCAGCACGTCGAGTACAACCTGACGCCCGAGGGTGTCGACAAGACGCGGGTGCGCTTCGACGTGACCGTGGAACCCGGTAGACCGATGCCCGCCTTCGTCGTCCGCCGGGCCAGCGAAAGCGTCCTCGACTCGGCGGTAAAGGGATTATGCGAATTGGTAAAGCGCGTCAATGGTGCAGCCGAGTCGGAATAGTCGGCGGCTCGCATTTTGCTTTCGGGACCGCCTGAGCGCTTGCTAACTTATTCGCAGTGGCCGTTCAAGCATCGTCGGAAATTGTGATCGACGCGCCCCCGGAGGTGATCCTCGAGGCGCTGGCCGACATGGACGCCGTGCCGTCATGGTCGTCGGTGCACAAGCGGGTGGAGGTCGTCGACAAATATCCCGACGGGCGCCCCCACCATGTGAAGGTCACCATCGCGGTGACCGGCATCCACGACACCGAATTGCTCGAATACCACTGGGGTCCGGACTGGATGGTGTGGGACGCCGCCAGGACCGCCCAGCAACGCGGTCAGCACGGGGAATACAACCTGAGCCGCGTGAGCGACGACAAGACGCGGGTCCGGTTCACCATCACGGTCGAACCCTGGGCGCCGCTGCCCGAGTTCTGGGTCAACCGGGCGCGCAAGAAGATCCTGCACGCCGCGCTGGAGGGCCTGCGAAAGCGGGTGACCGAGGGCTACGGCCCGGCCGAGTAGCCGGCCGGTCACCGCAGGACGGCCAACCGCCTGATCGCCTCGTCGAGGGTGTCCTCGCGCTTGCAGAAGGTGAAGCGCACCAAGTGATTCCACACTTTGGCTTGGGCCGAGGCGTGCGCGGCGGCGGGGTCGCAGAACGGCGACAGCGGAATGGCGGCCACCCCCGCCTGCTGCGGAAGTGCCGCGCAGAACGCGGCGCTGTCGTCGTAGCCCAGGGGCCGCGGGTCGGCGCACAGGAAGTACGTGCCCGCGCTGTCGTGCACCTCGAAGCCGATCTCGGACAGCCCCGCGGCCAGCCGGTCGCGGCGGGCCTGCAACGAGGCGCGCAGCTCGGCGACCCACGCGTCCTCGGTGTCGAGCGCCAGGGCGACGGCCGGCTGGAACGGCGCGCCGCCGACGTAGCTCAGATATTGTTTGGCCGCCCGCACCCCGGCGATGAGTTGTGCTGGGCCGCAAGCCCATCCGATCTTCCAGCCGGTGCAGTTGAACATCTTGGCCGCGCTGGAGATGGTGACGGTGCGCTCGGCCATGCCTTCGAAGCCGGCCAGCGGCAGGTGCCGGTGGTGGTCGAACACCAGGTGTTCGTACACCTCGTCGGTGATCACCAAGAGGTCGGCGGCGACCGCGACCTCCGCGATGGCGGTCAGCTCGGCGGCGCTGAGCACCGTGCCGGTCGGGTTGTGCGGCGAGTTGATGATCAGCGCGCGGGTGCGTGGCGTCACGGCCCGGCGCAGCGCGTCGGCGTCCAGGGCGAAGCCGCGGCCGTGGGGGACCAGGGGGACGGCCACCCGGTGCGCGCCGGCCATCGCCAGCACGGGCGAGTAGGAATCGTAGAACGGTTCGACGAGGAGGACCTCCGAGCCGGGCTCGATCAGGCCCAGCACCGCGGACGCGATGGCCTCGGTCGCCCCGACCGTCACCAGCACCTCGCTGTCGGGGTCGTACTCGATGCCGAAGTGCCGTCGCCGCTGGGCGGCGATGGCGTGCCGCAGCGACTCCACGCCGATGCCCGGGGGGTACTGGTTGTTCCCCTCGGCGATGGCATCTTGGGCGGCCTTCAACATGGCCGCGGGGCCGTCCTCGTCGGGGAAGCCCTGGCCCAGGTTGACCGCACCGACGCGCGCGGCCAGCGCCGACATCTCGGCGAACACCGTGGTCGCGTATGGACGCAGCCGCGACACCGTCATGCTGGTCGAGCTTAGGGTGCCGTCCTGCTCGAGCGTCACGCCAGTGTGACGCCCGCGGGCCGCGGCCACGCTGGCGTGACGCTCGCGAGCGGGAGATCGCCGGGCTCGGCGGACGGGACCAGCGGCGATCGGCCCAACCAACAGGTTGGCCGGGCACTTTGTTAGGGTGCGGTATCCGGACCTACCTTTGATACGGATCCGAAACCCACTTGTGAAGAGGAACTCGACATGTCCGAAGAAGCCTTCATCTACGAGGCCATCCGCACGCCGCGCGGCAAGCAGCGCAACGGTTCGCTCAACGAGGTCAAGCCGGTCAACCTCGTGGTTGGCCTGGTCGACGAGCTGCGCAGGCGTAACCCCGACCTCGACGAGAACCTGATCAGCGACCTGATCCTGGGCGTGGTGTCGCCGGTCGGCGACCAGGGCGGCGACATCGCCCGCACCGCGGCCCTGGTGGCGGGGCTGCCCGAGACCACCGGCGGCGTGCAGCTCAACCGCTTCTGCGCCTCCGGCCTGGAAGCCGTGAACACCGCGGCACAGAAGGTGCGGTCCGGCTGGGACGACCTGGTGCTGGCCGGCGGTGTCGAGTCGATGAGCCGCGTTCCGATGGGCTCCGACGGCGGCGCGTGGGCGACCGACCCCGAGACCAACTACCGGATCGGCTTCGTGCCGCAGGGCATCGGCGCCGACCTGATCGCGACCATCGAGGGCTTCTCCCGCGAGGACGTCGACGCCTACGCGCTGCGGTCGCAGCAGAAGGCCGCCGAGGCCTGGTCGGGCGGCTACTTCGCCAAGTCGGTGGTGCCGGTGCGTGACCAGAACGGTCTGGTCATCCTGGACCACGACGAGCACATGCGGCCCGACACCACCATGGAGGGCCTGGCCAAGCTGAAGACCGCGTTCGACGGCATCGGCGAGATGGGCGGCTTCGACGACGTGGCGCTGCAGAAGTACCACTGGGTGGAGAAGATCAACCACGTCCACACCGGCGGCAACAGTTCCGGCATCGTCGACGGCGCCGCGCTGGTGCTGGTCGGCTCCGAGGCCGCGGGCAAGTCGCAGGGCCTGACCCCAAGGGCGCGCATCGTCGCCACCGCGACCAGTGGTGCCGACCCGGTCATCATGCTGACCGGCCCGACCCCGGCCACCCGGAAGGTGCTCGACCGCGCCGGGCTGACCGTCGACGACATCGACCTGTTCGAGCTGAACGAGGCGTTCGCATCGGTGGTGCTGAAGTTCCAGAAGGACCTCAACATCCCCGACGAGAAGCTGAACGTCAACGGCGGCGCCATCGCGATGGGCCACCCGCTGGGCGCCACCGGCGCCATGATCACCGGCACCATGGTCGACGAGCTCGAGCGCCGCAACGCGCGTCGCGCGCTGATCACGCTGTGCATCGGCGGCGGCATGGGTGTCGCCACCATCATCGAGAGGGTTTAAGACCATGGCAGAGAACACCATCGTTTGGGACAAGGACGACGACGGCATCGTCACGCTGACGCTCGACGACCCCACCGGGTCGGCGAACGTGATGAACGAGCACTACAAGGAATCGATGCACAAAGCCGTCGAACGCCTTGTGGCGGAGAAGGATTCGGTCACCGGCGTGGTGATCACCAGCGCCAAGAAGACGTTCTTCGCCGGCGGCGACCTCAAGAGCATGATCACCGCCGGACCCGAGGACGCCGGTGACGTCTTCACCGAGGTCGAGGACATCAAGCGCGACCTGCGCACCCTGGAGACCTTGGGCAAGCCGGTCGTGGCCGCCATCAACGGCGCCGCGCTCGGCGGCGGCCTGGAGATCGCGCTGGCCTGTCACCACCGCATCGCCGCCGACGTCAAGGGCAGCCAGCTGGGCCTGCCCGAGGTGACGCTGGGCCTGCTGCCCGGCGGCGGCGGGGTGACGCGCACCGTGCGGATGTTCGGCATCCAGAACGCGTTCATGAACATCCTGTCGCAGGGCACCCGCTTCAAGCCCGCAAAGGCGAAGGAGATGGGGCTGGTCGACGAGCTCGTCGGCTCCGTCGAGGAACTGGTGCCCGCCGCCAAGGCGTGGATCAAGGCGAACCCCGACTCGCACGAACAGCCCTGGGACAAAAAGGGTTACAAGATGCCCGGCGGCACCCCGTCCAGCCCCGCGCTGGCCGGCATCCTGCCGTCGTTCCCGGCGCTGCTGAAAAAGCAGCTCAAGGGCGCGCCGATGCCCGCGCCGCGGGCCATCCTGGACGCGGCCGTCGAGGGCGCGCAGGTGGACTTCGACACCGCCACCCGCATCGAGAGCCGCTACTTCACCCAGCTGGTCACCGGCCAGGTCGCCAAGAACATGATCCAAGCGTTCTTCTTCGACCTGCAGCACATCAACGGCGGCGGGTCGCGGCCCGAGGGCATCGAGCCCGTCAAGATCAACAAGATCGGCGTGCTGGGCGCCGGCATGATGGGCGCGGGCATCGCGTACGTGTCGGCCAAGGCCGGCTTCGACGTGGTGCTCAAGGACGTCAGCATCGAGGCCGCCCAGAAGGGCAAGGGCTACTCGGAAAAGCTTGAGGCCAAGGCGCTTGAGCGGGGCAAGACCACCGAGGAGAAGTCCAAGGCGCTGCTGGACCGCATCACGCCGTCCGCCGACCCCGCCGACTTCAAGGGTGTCGACTTCGTCATCGAGGCGGTTTTCGAGAACCAGGAACTCAAGCACAAGGTGTTCCAGGAAATCGAGGACATCGTCGAGCCGAACGCGCTCCTTGGATCGAACACCTCGACGCTGCCGATCACCGGTCTGGCGACCGGGGTCAAGCGTCAGGAGGACTTCATCGGGATCCACTTCTTCTCACCGGTGGACAAGATGCCGTTGGTCGAAATCATCAAGGGCGAGAAGACTTCCGACGAGGCGCTGGCCCGCGTGTTCGACTACACGCTGGCCATCGGCAAGACCCCGATCGTGGTCAACGACAGCCGCGGTTTCTTCACCAGCCGCGTCATCGGCACCTTCGTGAACGAGGCGCTGGCGATGCTGGGCGAGGGCGTGGAGCCCGCGAGCATCGAGCACGCCGGCTCGCAGGCCGGCTACCCGGCGCCGCCGCTGCAGCTTTCCGACGAGCTCAACCTGGAGCTGATGCACAAGATCGCCGCGGCCACCCGCAAGGGTGTCGAGGACGCCGGCGGCACCTACGAGCCGCATCCAGCGGAGGCGGTCGTTGAGAAGATGATCGAAATCGGCCGCCCGTCGCGGCTGAAGGGCGCGGGCTTCTACGAGTACGTCGACGGCAAGCGCACGCGCCTGTGGCCGGGCCTACGGGAGACGTTCAACTCCGGCAGCGCTGAGATCCCGTTGCAGGACATGATCGACCGCATGCTGTTCGCCGAGGCGCTGGAAACCCAGAAGTGCCTCGACGAGGGCGTGTTGACCTCGACCGCCGACGCCAACATCGGCTCGATCATGGGCATCGGCTTCCCGCCGTACACCGGTGGCAGCGCGCAGTTCATCGTCGGTTACCAGGGTCCGGGCGGTATCGGCAAGGAGGCCTTCGTGGCGCGGGCGCGCGAGTTGGCCGCCAAGTACGGCGACCGGTTCACCCCGCCGGACTCGCTGACGTAGGGTCACTGGTCGCGAAAGCCCCCGAAGCGCTTGTCTTCGGGGGCTTTTGCGTTGCCGTCGCAACTGGTTATGTGTCGCGGCGTTGGAAGAGGTAGTAACGCGCCGGCGTCTTCTCGGCGCGATCCAGCTCGCGCTCGTCGCCGGCCGACAGCATTGTCCACGTGGGCGCGAAGCGTCGTTCCATCTCGGTGTGGTCGACGCCCCGCACCCCCACCCGACCGCCCGGAACAAAAGCGACGATCAGCAGCCGCGCTCCGGGGGCTGCCACGGCGCTGATCTCCCGGACATACGCGTCGCGATCGGCGTCGCTCATGTTGTGCAGGCAACCGTTGTCGACGATCAGCTCAAAGTTCGCGCCGATGCCGATCCGGCTCAACTGTGTGACGTCGGCCTGGACGAAGTCGACCGCCGCGCCGGCGGCGCCGGCCTTGGCGCGTGCCTGCTCGAGGGGCTTTGCGACGAAGTCGACCGCGGTGACCGTCCAGCCGTGCTGGGCGAGATAGATCGAGCAGTCACCGGTTCCGCACCCGACTTCCAGGGCCGCGCCCGGGGCGAGCGCCGGCGTGTCGGCCGTTCCCTCGACCAGGTTCCGCAGGCTCTGCGCGAGCGGGTGACCGTCCCAGGGGGTGAAGCCGATGCGATAGAAAATCCGAAACAGGGTGTGCTTGGAAGCCATGGCCTTACAGTAGGCGTCGGCTAGAGGGCGGCGGCGATTCGGCGCCATTGCTCGCGTGGAAGCGCGTTCGGATCCTCCAACAGCACTTGCACGCACACGTGGTCGGCGGATTCGAGCGGATCACCGTATCGCAGCTGACTGCTCCAGATCCCCACACCGGCTAGTTCCATCGGCGGTTGTTTCTTTCGTTCGCTTGGAGGTCGGTCGCGCTGTAGTCGGGTACCCGCATCGAGTCGTGCATTCGGACGCCTTTGGCATTCAGTTTGGCCAGCGACCGTGACAACGAACCGGGCATCGCCGAAGCCAGTTGCGCTCCCCGGGTCAACGCCCACACCCCGAGCCGCGACCCGGGGATGATTCCCTTGGCGGCGCCGCGGGCGAACGCGCGGCTCTGATGCACCGGCTGGCGCATCTGCAATTCATAGGCGGAGAACGCGCGCAGGAGGTCGCCGTCCGCCTGGGCGAGTTCGCCGGCCAGCACGTAGGCGCCGAGCACCGCGAGGCTGGTGCTGCCGCCCACCGCGGGGCCCGGGCAGTATCCGGCGTCGCCGACGAGGGTGACGCGCCTGCGTGACCACCGGTCCAGTCGCAACTGGCTGATGGAATCGAAGTAGAAGGCGGGCGTGCGGTCGACTTCGGCCACCCATCCGTCCACCTGCTCGTGCATGTTCGCAAACGCCGCGCGCAACAAGTCCTTCTGCCGCAACGCATCCCGGTGGTCGTAGTCGAGCTCACGGTCGCTGCGGAACAGGAATACGGCGCGCGCGTCGTCGAGGTGCTCGGCGGTGTAGATGGCGGCGAGGCGCCCGACGCCGACGTGGCAGGTCATCTCGCCGCGGCCGGCGAGAGCCTTGGGTGCCGACACCACCGCCAGATAGCCACCGAGGAACCGGGTGAGGGCGGCTTCGTCGCCGAAGGTCAGCTGCCGGACGTTGGAGTGCAGCCCGTCGGCACCGACGACGACGTCGAACCGCCGAACGGGGGCATGCTGGAACGTCACCTCCCCGTCGTGGTCGATCGAGGTGATCGTGTCACCGAACAGGTACTCGACGTCGTCGCGACCGGCGGCGTAATAGATTTCGCTGAGGTCGTCGCGCATGATCTCCACGTGCCGGTCCGACGTGGCGGCGTAGATCTTGCTGAGGTCGATCTGAAGGGGCCGCGCGCGGCCTTCCCGGTGCATGACCATGCGGTTCGTTCCGGTGGCGAGCGCTTCGATCCGGGGCAACACGCCCATCTCGGCCGAGATCTCCATCGCGGGACGGAACAGGTCGACGGCGTGGCCGCCGGTCTTGCGCAGCGTGGACGCGCGCTCGACGACGGTGACGTCGAAGCCATGACGGGTCAGCCAGTAGGCCAGCACGGGGCCGGCGATGCTGGCACCGGAGACCAGTACACGCATGCCGACCTCCCGCTAGCTTGACGATGGGTAAGCCTAGCGGGCGGTTGGGCCTTTGCCGATCGCTCGGGACGGCGTCAGGCCGTGCTCTGGTCTTGGGCGTTCTGCGTGAAGATGTCGCCGGAGGTCTGACCGTTGTCGTTGACGAAATTGGTGTCATCCGTGGCGAAGGCGAGGGCGGCGACGATCGCGGCGCACGCGAAGATGGCCCGGAAGGTGGGCCCGACGGTTGTCATGCATCAGGTCTACGGCTGCAATCTCAGCGGCCGCTGGGCGTGACTTATCGATCCGTTGTGAACAGTTGCGGCTAAAGTCCAGTGCTATGCGCTTCGGTCTCTTCATCCCGCAAGGCTGGCGAATGGATCTGGTCGACATCGAACCGGACCGGCACTGGGCGGTGATGCGGGACCTGGCGACCTATGCCGACCACAGCGCGTGGGATTCGCTATGGGTCTACGACCACTTCCACACCGTCCCGCTGCCGACCAGTGAAGCCACCCACGAGGCGTGGTCGCTGATGGCCGCGTACGCGGCGGTCACCTCGCGGATCAAGCTCGGTCAGATGTGTACCGCGATGAGCTACCGCAATCCGGTGTACCTGGCCAAGGTCGCTGCGACCGCCGACATCATCTCCGGCGGGCGCATCCAGATGGGCATCGGCGGCGGCTGGTACGAACACGAATGGCGCGCTTACGGTTACGGGTTTCCGTCGGCGGGCGTCCGGCTGGGCCGGCTGGACGAGGGCGTGCAAATCATGCGGGACGCCTGGCGCGACGGCAAGGTCAGCTTCGACGGTAAGCACTACCAGGTCGACGGCGCGATCGTGTCCCCCAAACCCCTGCAGGACAACGGGATTCCGCTGTGGATTGCCGGCGGAGGCGAGAAGGTCACGCTGCGCATCGCCGCGGAATACGCGCAGTACACCAACTTCACCTCTGAACCCGAGGCATTCGCGCACAAGTCCGAAGTCCTGGCCCAGCATTGTCAGCGGCTGGGTACCGACTTCGATGCCATCGTGCGTTCGGCCAACTTCAACGCCGTTGTCGGAACGTCGGACGCCGATGTGAAGGACCGGCTCCTGCGGGTCCGCGACCGCCTTGCTCGCTATGTGCCCGAGGCGGCCGCGAATGCGATGCTCGCCCCCGGCGGCGGACCCGATTCGGCGACGGGCACGCCGGAGCAGGTGATCGAGCGGTTGGCCGAGCTGCGCGACCTCGGCTGCGAATACGCGATCTGCTATTTCCCCGAGGCCGCTTACGACCGCTCCGGCATCGAGTTGTTCGAGCGCGAGGTGATTCCCGCCCTGAGTTAGCGCGTCAGACGTCGGAAGTGGCGTACCGCTTCTTGACGGGGGGCGCGGCGAGCAGCGGCGGCAACTCGGTCAGTCGGCCGTCGCCGGCGCGGAAGGCGCGGTAGGCCTCGTCGTGTTCGACCGTGTCCCACAGCTCGTAGATCAGCCAGTGGGCCGCGTCGTCCTCGTCGACCAGCACGTCGGTGCGAAGGTTTCCGGCGAAGGCCCGGGTGTCCCGCAACGCCCGGCCCATAACGTCGCGCGCCTGCGGCACCGAGTCAGGCTTGAACTGCAGTTCGAGTATCACGGTGACTGGCATGGTCGTCTCCTTGGTCGCGACGGCGATCCCAACATATCTGCCGGGCCGGCACCCGGGCCGGCCACCAAACATGAGAATGCGGTTTCCAGTTTTCGGAACGCTGTTATACCGTTCAGTGAGCAGCATTCTGTTGGCGCTTCCGGAGGATTCCCTGATGCAAAAGGCACTCGCCCCCGAGATCTCTACCTGGCCCGATGAGAGCCCACAGCTGATCGGCAGCCGGTGCGGCAGTTGCGGGGCCACCACCTTCCCGGTCCAGCAGTGGTGCCCGCGCTGCAGCCTGGGGGAGATGACCGACGTGCTGCTGCCGCGCCGCGGAACACTGGTCGCGTGGACCACCCAGGGCTTTCCGCCGGGGGCCCCGTACGCCGGCCCGACGGGCAAGGACTTCGTCCCGTTCGGCGTCGGGCTGGTCCAGCTCGACGACGTGATTCGAGTCGAGGGTCGGTTGACCGAGAACGACCCGGCCAAGCTGCAGTTCGGTCAGGAGGTCGAGCTGACCATGGTCCCTCTCACCACCGATGAAGAGGGCAGCGAAATCATGACCTTCGCTTTCCAGCCGGTCGCCACCACCTAGCAAGAGGGAGTCTGAGATGACCAACGATGTCGCCATTATCGGCGTGGGCTTGCACCCGTTCGGCCGGTTCGATAAGACCGCGATGCAGATGGGTGCGGAGGCCATCCAAGCCGCGCTGGCCGACGCCCGGGTGGACTGGAAGGACATCCAGTTCGGCTTCGGCGGCAGCCACGAGGTGTCCAACCCGGACGCCGTCACCCGCCTGGTCGGGTTGACCGGCATCACGTTCACCAACGTGTTCAACGCGTGCGCCACGGCCGCCAGCGCCATCCAGCAGACGGCCGACACCATCCGGCTGGGCAAGTACGACATCGGCATCGCCATCGGCCTGGACAAGCACCCCCGCGGCGCGTTCACCGACGACCCGGCCAAGCTGGCGCTGCCGCAGTGGTATGCCCAGAACGGGCAGTTCGTCACCACCAAATTCTTCGGGATGAAGGCCAACAAATACCTGCACGACCACAACATCTCGCAGGCCACCCTGGCCAAGGTGGCCGCGAAGAATTTCCGCAATGGTGCGCTGAACCCGAATGCCTTCCGGCGCAAGCCGATTTCCGAGGAGGAGATCCTCAACTCACCGGTCCTTAACTACCCGCTCACGCAGTACATGTTCTGCGCGCCCGACGAAGGGGCCGCCGCGGTCGTCATGTGCCGGGCCGACATCGCGCACAAGTACACCGACAAGCCGGTGTATGTGCGCGCCTGCGAAATCCGTACGCGCCGCTACGGCGCCTACGAGGTGCACGCCACCTTCGCCCCGCTCGACGGCGACGTCTCCCCGACGGTGTACGCGGCCAAGGCGGCCTACGAGGCCGCCGGGATCGGGCCCGAGGATGTCGACGTGGCCCAACTGCAGGACACCGACGCCGGCAACGAGGTGATCCACATGGCGGAGACGGGCCTGTGCGCCGACGGCGAGCAGGAGAAACTGCTGGCCGACGGCGCGACCGAGATCCACGGCTCGATGCCGGTCAACACCGACGGCGGGTTGATCGCGAACGGCGAGCCGATCGGGGCGTCGGGGCTGCGGCAGATGCACGAGCTGGTGCGGCAGCTGCGTGGCGAGGCGGGGGAGCGTCAGGTGCCCGGCAATCCGCGCGTCGGCCTGGCGCAGGTCTACGGCGCACCGGGCACCGCGTCGGCGACCATCCTGTCGCTGTAGTTCACCGCTTCGCCGCCGGTCCGGGACCATGCGTGCGTCCCGGAATTTGATATCGCCGGTGATATCAAATCCGGCGAGCGTCATATCGTCGAGAGCGCTGGGCACACGGCTATGCGGCGTATTCGGGCAATGCGATGTCGTCGCGGAACTCGCTCCGGACGATCCGGTCGGCCAACCGCGGAATGTTCAACAGCCTTGACCCCTGATTGCGGATCCATAGGCCCGGCAACGTTTTCGGCGCGAACATCGAGGCGAATGCGCGCGCCGACCGCTGTCTTGCCTCGACGATCGGACGCAGCCGTCGCTCGTAGCGACGAAACGCCGCCGCGTGATCTGCTCCGGCGCGGTTTAGTTCGCCCGCCAATATGTAGGCCTCTACCATCGCCAGCCCCGTCCCTTCGCCCGCCAGCAAGGAAACCGCGGCCGCGGCGTCACCGATGAGCGCCACTCGACCGTCCGACCAGCGATCCATGACAATTTGGCTGGTGCGATCGAAGTAGACGTCGGAGGCGCCGTCGAGTTGGCGCAGGATCTCCGCGCATTCCCAGCCCGCGTTGCCGAAGACCTGATGCAGGATTGCCTTGGCTTGCGGTACATCTCGTGGATCGGGGCCGCGCATGTGATCGGAGGTGAAAACGAAAAGGAACATGGTCTTCTCGCCGCGCATCGCGAATCGGGCGATCATCCGGCCCGGCATCGTATAGGCGATGTAGACGAGCTCGTCTCGCGGCAGATAACCCTCGGCTTCGAATGCGGCGACTCGGTAGCCGAGGTCGGTCTCGAATCGGGATTGGGAGCCGAATACCAAGCCCCGCACGGGCGAATGGATGCCACCCGCACCGATGAGCAGATCGAACTGCCGTAACCCGCCGCCGTCGAGTGTGACCCGTATCCCGCGGTCGTTTTGCTCGATCGCCGAAACGCTTTCACCGAACAACGTTTCGGCCCGGCTGTCGATGGAGCGATAGATCATGGCCGACAGATCACCGCGGGCCACCGTGACGAACCGGCCGCCGACGTTCCGCCGGAACGATTCGGCCGCAAAGCCGCCCACACGCCGCGAATGCCGGTCCACGAGTCGCACCTCGCGCACCGCATAACCCGCGGCGTGCAACTCGGCGGTCAGTCCCATGCGTTCGGCGACGGTATACCCGCCGCCCCAGAAGTCCACGACATAGCCGCCGGTGCGCAGTCGCGGCGCCTTCTCGATCAAGGTTGGCTCGTGGCCGTACCGGGAGAGCCAGTACGCGAGCGTGGGGCCGGCGATGCCGGCGCCGACAATGCCGATTCTCATGGGCCCATCTCTCAGCAGCGAGCTGGACCTACTATAGCACTAGGAAACAGTTGCACTAAGCAACCTTGAGTGCGTTGTTCCCGGCGATATCAAATTTGGGCGACCGGCCCATGGGGCCGGAGAGTTGAGGGCTAAATCGCCGGGCCCAGCAGGTCGTCCGCGTCGCGGATGATGTAGCCGTAGCCCTGCTCGGCGAGGAAGCGCTGCCGGTGCGCGGCGTACTCCGCGTCCAGGCTGTCGCGCGCCACCACGGAGTAGAAGATGGCGCCACCGCCGTCGGCCTTGGGCCGCAGTAGCCGGCCCAGCCGCTGGGCTTCCTCCTGGCGCGAGCCGAAGGTTCCCGAAACCTGCACCGCCACAGAGGCTTCCGGCAGATCGATGGAGAAGTTGGCGACCTTGGACACCACCAGTGTGTTCACCTCGCCCCGGCGGAACGCGTCGAACAGCTCCTCGCGTTCCTTGGTCCGGGTCGACCCCTGGATCACCGGGGCGTTCAGCTCGGCGCCCAACTCGTCGAGCTGGTCGAGGTAGGCGCCGATCACCAGCGTCTGCTCGTCGGGGTGCCGGCTGAGCACCGACTTCACCACCGCGATCTTCGAATGCGCCGTCGAGCAAAGCTTGTAACGCTCTTCGGGTTCGGCGGTGGCGTACATCATCCGCTCGTTGTCGGTCATGGTCACCCGCACCTCGACGCACTCCGCGGGCGCGATCCACCCCTGGGCCTCGATGTCCTTCCACGGCGCGTCATAGCGCTTCGGGCCGATCAGGGAGAACACGTCACCCTCACGGCCGTCCTCGCGGACCAGCGTGGCGGTCAGGCCAAGGCGTCGCTTGGATTGCAGGTCGGCGGTCATCCGGAACACGGGCGCGGGCAGCAGGTGGACCTCGTCGTAGATGATCAGCCCCCAGTCGCGGCTGTCGAAAAGCTCCAGATGCCGGTACTCACCCTTGGTGCGGCGGGTGATCATTTGATACGTCGAGATCGTGACGGGCCGAATCTCCTTGCGCTCTCCCGAATACTCGCCGATCTCGTCCTCGGTCAGCGAGGTGCGCGCCACCAGTTCGCGCTTCCATTGCCGTGCCGCGACGATGTTGGTGACCAGGATCAGCGTTGTCGCGCTGGCCTTGGCCATCGCGGCCGCGCCCACCAGCGTCTTGCCCGCCCCGCACGGAAGGACCACCACCCCGGACCCGCCGGCCCAGAACGATTCGGTAGCCATCTGCTGGTAGTCGCGCAGATGCCAACCGTCCTGCGCCAGGCTGATCGGGTGCGCCTCGCCGTCCACGTAGCCCGCGAGATCCTCTGCGGGCCAACCGATCTTGAGCAACATCTGCTTGACCCGGCCGCGCTCGCTGGGGTGTACGACGACGGTGTCGTCGTCGATGCGGGCGCCGAGCATGGGAGCGATCTTCTTGTTGCGCAGCACCTCCTCGAGCACCGCGCGGTCCAGGCTGACCAGCGTCAGGCCGTGCGCCGGGTGTTTGACCAATTGCAGGCGGCCGTAGCGGGCCATGGTGTCGACGATGTCGACCAGCAGCGGCTGCGGCACCGCGTAGCGCGAGAAGCTGACCAGCGCGTCGACGACCTGTTCGGCGTCGTGGCCCGCGGCGCGGGCGTTCCACAGCGCCAACGGCGTGATGCGGTAGGTGTGCACGTGCTCAGGCGCGCGCTCCAGCTCCGCGAACGGCGCGATGGCGGCGCGCGCCGCGCCGGCCTGCTCGTGGTCCACTTCGAGCAGCACCGTCTTGTCGGACTGCACGATCAACGGGCCGTCAGTCAATGGCCCAACTCCTTCTCATCGTCTCGCGGGCGGCTGCCGCAACCCATTATCGGCCGTTGGCCGACACCACCGACGTGATGCGGTGGATGGCGAAGTCGCGCAGCCGCCCCGACGCCGAGTCGAACGCGGTCAGCTGACCGCCCCGAACGGTGATCGGCGACACAACCCGCTGGGTGGCGACACCCGCGGCATCCAGATAACCGATCACCAGGGTGTCTTGTTCCCTGGCCGCGCGCTGCAACAACGACATGGTGACCGCCGGGTCGGCGCGATTGTTGCCGAACGGTGCGGCGGTCACCTTGCGTAGCACTGCGACCACCGCGTTGAGGCTCTCGCTGTTGGGGCGCGGCATCGGGCGGTAGGGCCGGCGCTGCTGGGGCGTGGGGACCCGGGCGCCGCGGGGGCGGACGTCGACGATGGCGCCGGTGGAGTCCTCGGCCGCCGGGGCGAAGCCCGCCGCGCGCAGCGCGATCAACACCTCGGCGATCGGCGCCGGAGACACCGCGACGGTCGGGGCCAGGGCGCGCAGTTGCACCCCTTCCGTCGCGGGCGCGGCGACGGCCTGGGCCAACAGCGCGGGATCCTCGCACCGCACGAACGAAGCGGCCATGCCGATCCGCAGTTGACCATGCCGTCGCGCGACGTCGTCGATCAGATAGGTGAGCCCCTGCGGGACAGGCGTTTTGGAATGCCTGGTAAACAGGCCATGCATCCAGTCGCGGGTCTTTCCCACGTCGAGCGCGTGCCGGATCGACTGTTCGCTGATGCGGTACACCATCGCGGTGCCGGCCGATTCGACCGTGGCCACCGCGGCCAGGTCCTCGGCGAGATCGCGTTCCAGTGGCCCCGGCACGACGACGGTCAGGTCAGCCTGAACCAGGAAGTAATCGATCGGTTTCGGCAGCGCCCGCGCCATGGCGTCGACCGCGGCTTTCGAATCGGCGTCGTCATCGAGCAGCGCGCGGCCGGGGCTGCTGAGCGCCCCGCGACCTACCAGGCCCAGCGCGTGGCTCTCGGCCAGCAGATCACCCACGGGTCCGGGCTGGAGCCGCTTGGCCCAGCGGGGGCGTCGCCAGATCAGTGCCGCCGACGCGGAGACCGCGTTGACACCGGCGCCCGGGGGCAATTGGGCCAGTGTGCCCAGCAGCAGTCGGCGATCCAGCGGCGCGGCCGTCGAATACAGCGCATCGTTAAGGGCGCCATAGGGTTTGGCGTCGGGACCGCGGCTGCCGATCAGGGCCGGACGGCTCGGCAGGTCCAGCCAACTGCTGGCCAGCAGCTGCCAGCGCTCGGCGGTGGGCAGCGCCGTGAACCGGTCGGTGGCCACCGTTGGCGCCCAGAAAGGTCCATCAAGGTTGGGGCCGGTGGCCGGTGGTGGGTCGGGCATCCCGCTGGCGATCAAACCGGCCGCGGCCGCCAACTCGAGGATCAAGCCCAGCCGCGATTCCTCGATGCCCGTCGTCTTGCTGAGCCGCTTGACGTCACGGATCCCCAATCCGCCGCTGCGCAGCTCGGGTACCGGTGCGGCCGCCAGCGTTTCGATCAGGACCTCGAGTTCTCGCAGCAGGTCGATGGTGGCCCCCGCCGCCGCCGCGTCGGCGTCGTCGGCGGTGGTGGTCGACACCACCGGATCGGGTGCGGTCAGCTGCATCGGGCCGGGTCGTTCGCCGCGCAGCACCTGCGCGACGTGGCGGGGCAGGATC
Organism: Mycobacterium hainanense; assembly: GCF_041890355.1. Classification (NCBI taxonomy): domain Bacteria; kingdom Bacillati; phylum Actinomycetota; class Actinomycetes; order Mycobacteriales; family Mycobacteriaceae; genus Mycobacterium; species Mycobacterium hainanense. The sequence goes on from NZ_CP169059.1 coordinate 1,001,555, forward strand.
ACGGTCTCGGCGTCGATGCGCCGCAGCAGTCCCATCGCCAACAGCTGAGGCACCGGTCGGTCCGCGGGGGCCCCGGGTGCGGCGTCACGGGTGCGGCCCATCGGGGAACCCTCGAGGAGCTTCTCCAGCACGTCGAGCTGGGCCTGGTTCAGGTCGTCGATGAGGCCTGCGATCTCTTCGCCCGTGCGGGAGGCGTCCTCGAGGGTGACTTGGCCCGGGTACCAGGGCAGCGCCGTGCCGGCGTCCGGCGCGATGCGGAGCGCCGCATCGCCCCAGACCAACGCCCGGTCGCGGAGGTCGTCCAGCGCGCCTACCACGTCGGCCTGGCGAGCGCGCTCACCGATCAATGCCAACAGTTTCGTCGTCGGGACCGGCGTGGTGTCGGCCTGGAGCACCAGCAACGCGTCGAGCACCGCGAGGCGCAGAAAGTCGAGCTCGTCGGTGGCGGCCTTGACCGACTGGCGGGCCTGAGCGCGCGCGGCCAGTGCGGCGATGCTGCCGGGCGGGGGCTGGGCGAGGTCCGGCCTCAGCTCTAGCAGTCGGATCAGCCGCTCGTCGGGCAAGTCGGCCAGCCACGACCCCAGCGGGATGTCCGGGGTGTTGTCGGTCATTGCTGACCAGCGTAAAACAGTCGGCGGGTCGCACGTAGGCAACGATGTCGGCGGCTCCTCGGCCGAACTGCCGGTCTTGCACGACACGCGCAACAGCGACCTGTCAGAATGGACGGCGTGGCTGACACTGCTGAGGGCAAAGCCCGCAAAACGAGGTATGTCGACAACGGGTGGCCGACGACGGACCCGGACGACCATGCGGTGAGCGAACTCGTCACAGACCGGACGGGCGCGTTGTCGCCGTTCGGCGAGCTGGTGTTCCCGCTGCCCTCCACTGAGCTGCCCTACCTGCACCCGGTCACGGTCGTTAACCGGTAGGCGCCAGGATGGCTAAGGCCTCTGAGGCCGCCAAGCCCCCGGCGACCTGGGCATCGGGAGAATCCGGCCCGGGCGCGCTGTCACACCTGGACGACCGCGGCGCGGCGCACATGGTCGATGTCAGCGGCAAGGGAACCACGAAACGGACCGCCGTGGCCGCGGGTGCCTTGCACACTTCCCCGCACGTGGTGGAGCTGATCTCGGCCGGGGGTCTGCCCAAGGGCGACGCGCTGGCCACCGCCCGCGTGGCGGGCATCCTCGCGGCCAAGCGCACCAGTGAGCTGATCCCGCTCTGCCATCAGTTGGCGCTCACCGGAGTCGACGTGGATTTCACCGTGGGGGCCGCCGACATCGAGATCACCGCGACGGTGCGCAGCACCGACCGCACGGGGGTGGAGATGGAGGCCCTGACCGCCGTCAGTGTGGCCGGCCTGACGCTCTACGACATGATCAAAGCCGTGGATCCCGCCGCACGCCTCGACGACATCCGGGTGCTGCGCAAGGAAGGCGGCAAGACGGGGACGTGGGTGCGGTGATGAGCACCCGATCCGCGCGCGTCATCATCGCCTCGACCCGCGCGTCGGCGGGAGTTTATGACGATCGCTGCGGGCCGATCGTCGCGGAATGGCTTACAGAGCGCGAGTTTTCGTTCGCCGATCCGGAGGTGGTCGCCGACGGGGAGCCGGTCGGCGAGGCCCTGCGCAAGGCGGTCGATGACGGCGTCGACGTCGTCATCACATCGGGCGGTACCGGCATCTCGCCCAGTGACAGCACACCGGACCAGACCGTCGCGGTGCTGGACTACATGATCCCGGGTCTGGCCGACGCTATCCGCCGGGCGGGCCTGCCGAAGGTGCCGACCTCGGTGCTGTCGCGCGGGGTGTGTGGTGTGGCGGGGCGGACCCTGATCGTCAACCTGCCGGGTTCGCCCGGCGGGGTGCGCGACGGCCTGGGCGTGCTCGACGACGTGCTCGATCACGCGCTCGATCAGCTCGCCGGTGGAGACCACCAGCGATGACGCTCGTCGTCCGCGCGGCCATGACCGATCACCCGATCTTTTTGGCCGAGCACGAAGAGCTCGTGGCCCATCAGTCGGCCGGGGCCGTCGTCGGCTTCGTCGGCATGATCCGCGACCACGACGGCGGGCGGCGGGTGGTTCGGCTGGAGTACTCCGCGCATCCGTCGGCTGAACAAGTCTTGGCCGAGGTCGTCTCCGACGTCGCGGAGCAGTCGAGCGGGGTGCGTGCCGTCGCGGCCAGTCACCGGATCGGGGTGCTGCGCATCGGGGAGGCCGCGCTGGTGGCCGCCGTCGCGGCCGACCACCGTCAGGCGGCGTTTGCCACCTGTGCCCTGCTGGTCGACGAGATCAAGGCGCGGCTACCGGTATGGAAGCACCAGTTCTTCGACGACGGAACCGAAGAATGGGTGGGCTCGGCGTAACGGCGTAGCGATTGGAATGCCGGCACGCCCCGAAGCGCAAACGTTCGAGGCGTGCCGGGCAGTCTGGTGGGGGCGCCTCAGGTGGCCGGCGACGGCTGGGCGATCGCGTCGAGCGCGTCGTTGCCCCGGATGTCCTGAGCCCGGATGGCGTCCCAGAGCTGCTTGGTGTAGCCGGCCGAGGAAACATCCTGCGGCATGTTGGCCGGGACGAAGCCGTGGAAATCGGTGTCCACGGCCGGCGCGTCGGCCGGGGGTGCCGGGGGCAGGTCCGCCGGGGGTGCCGGGGGCAGGTCCGCCGGAGGCGCCGGGGGCACGTCGGCGGGCGGCGCCGGCGGCATGGCGTCGGCGGGCGGTGCCGGGGGCAGATCCGCCGGAGGAGCCGGCTGGTCGAAGCCGGTCAGCTGCACGGGCGGCGCAGGCGGCGGCGGGGCGTCTGGCGGGGGTGCGTCGGCGGGCGGGGGAGCCAGGGGCGCCGGCTGCCCGTTGATACCGGGCGCATCCAGCGGCGCGTCCAGGCCGGCCGGCGCCGGAACCTCGCGCGGGGACGGGCCGGAAAGCGGGCCACCACACACCGGCCACGCTCCGCGGCCCTGGGTGGCCAGCACGCGCTCGGCGACGGCGATCTGTTGTTCCTTGGTGGCCAGTTCGGCCGACGGCGCGTACTGGCCGCCGCCGTGGGAAGCCCAAGTGCTCGAGCTGAACTGCACGCCACCGTGGTAGCCGTTGCCGGTATTGATTGCCCAGTTGCCGCCGGACTCGCAACGGGCTACTTGATCCCATTCGCCGTCGGTGGCCGCGGCCGCCTGGCCGGCCAGGGCGATGCTGCCGCCACCGAGGACCGCGCCGGTGACGGCGATCTTGGCGACGCTGATGTTTGACGTGCTGGGCTTACGGTGACGTCCACTCATAGGCCGAAAAAAATCCTCTCTCGTCACGCGCCTGCGAGGTCAGCTGTCGGGTTCGGGTTGGAGAGGCCACCCGGCCGTTGTCGCGTCCGCTCGGGAGCGACCTCGGCTTCACCCCTAGGGGCCGCACGCGGCCCCAATCCGATCACGGTGGACCGGTGGGTCCCCCGTCTCCATCCACGTTGGTCAGAGGGCCCCGCCTATTGGATGGAGCTCGGCGCGATAGGAGGGGAGGTCCGCCAATTCGGTTGTCTTGGCGAGCCTTCCGAGAAAGGTAGCGGGTTCTGTCGGCCCCGTCACGTTGCGCGAAACCCGGCGTTTCCCTCTCGGCCATCTGGGAAAACGTTCCGGACATTCGGTATCCGCGCAGGTCATAGCGCTCGATATCCGAGCGTGATTACGCCGTTATCTTTCCGTTACGTGAGATATTTCACAGTTTCACCCGCCGGCGAAGGGGGGTAGGACGTCGATCGTGTTTCCGGCGCGTAACGGTGTGGTCTCGTCGCGCACGGCGACCCCATCGCACAGGTAAGAACATCTGCCCAACACCGCGGCGAGTTGGGAGCCCCGCACGGCGAGGCGCTCGACCAGCTCGGCCACCGTGGTGCCGGGCCGCACGACCACCGTTTCCGACTCGGCTCCCGCCGCCGCCCGTGCGGCCGCGAAATAGCGCACCGTCACCTGGATCCCGTCTTGCTGGACGGCATGACCCATGGGGCTAGCCACCGATCGCGCTCATCGGACGGTCGGGCTGGACGAAGCTCGGGTCGTTGATCCCGTGACCGGCCGGCTTGCCCCACATCGCGACCCGCCACGCCGCTTCGATCGCGTCGTCGGAAGCGCCGGTGCGCAGCAGGCTCCGAAGATCGGTCTCCTCGGTCGAAAACAGGCAGCTGCGGACCTGACCGTCGGCGGTCAGGCGGGTGCGATCGCACGCCGAACAGAAGGCGTGGGAAACCGACGCGATGACGCCGAACTTTCCGCTCGGCGTGCCCGGACCCGTGTCGACCAGCCAGAGCTCGGCGGGCGCCGAACCGCGCGGCGCCGGGTCGGGACGGAGCCGGAAGTGGGGGCGCAGCGTGTCGAGCACGTCGTCGGCGCTGAGCGCGGCGCCCGGACGCCATTGGTGCCCCGCGTCCAGCGGCATCTGCTCGATGACCCGCAGTTGGTGGCCGCGCTCGAGACAGAATCGCAGCAATTCGACGACGTCCTCCCGCCCGGTGAGCGGGTCGAGCACGGCGTTGACCTTGACCGGTGTCAGGCCGGCGGCGTGGGCCGCGGCCAGGCCGTCGAGCACGTCTCCGAGCCGATCCCGGCGGGTGATTGCCGCGAAGTGTCCGCGATCCACGCTGTCCATCGATACGTTGACGCGGTCCAGGCCCGCCCGGGCGAGCCCGGCCGCCCGTCGCGCCAAGCCGACGCCATTGGTGGTCAACGAGATCTCCGGGCGGGGGCGCAGGCCCGCCACCGCGGCGACGACCTCTTCGAGGTGCCGCGCCAACAGGGGCTCACCACCGGTGAACCGCACGCTGGTGATGCCCAACCGGCTGACGGCGATCTGCATCAGCCGGGCCAGCTCCTCGGGCCGCAGCAGTTGCTCGCCGGGCAACCAATCCAGGCCTTCTGCCGGCATGCAGTAGTTGCACCGAAGATTGCAGCGGTCGGTCAGCGAGACCCGCAGGTCGGTGGCGACCCGCCCGTAGGTGTCCACCAGCGGGCCCGTGGTCGGGGCGTTCCGCGCGGCTGCGGCGGCGCGGCCCGGCACCGTCGGCACACCCAGCGCGGTCAGCGTCATGCGGCCATTACCTGGGAGGGCGAACTGGCGGGAACGATCTGCTTGCCCAGCGGCATCAACGACACGGGGATCAGTTTGAGGTTGGCCAGCGCCAGCGGAATGCCGACGATCGTGGCGGCCATCGCCAGCGCGCTGACCACGTGGCCGATCGCCAGCCACAATCCGAACAGCAGCACCCAGATGACGTTTCCGATCAGCGCCCCCGTGCCTGCGGTCGGCTTGTCGACGATGGTGCGGCCGAACGGCCACAACGCGTACGAGGCGATGCGCAGCGACGCGAAGCCGAAGGGAATGGTGATGATCAGCAAGAAGCTGACGAGCGCCGCGAGCAGGTATCCGGCGGCCATCCACAGGCCGCCGAACACGAGCCAGATGATGTTCAGGATTAGGCGCATCTCTCCTCCACCGGTACCGCCCAGCGTACCCAGTGGGCGATAACGGGGGTGCTCGTTAGGCAAGCATCCGAGTAGGATCAAGGACCAAACGGCGTCCTGCGCAGGCGGGACGCTTATTGTGTTGGCCATTCTATTGATCCGTTAGACAAGCAGGTGAGACCAGTGCCGACCGGCAAGGTTAAGTGGTACGACGCCGACAAGGGGTTTGGCTTCCTGTCGCAAGAGGACGGCGAGGACGTGTACGTCCGCTCGTCGGCGTTGCCCGCTGGGGTCGAGGGGCTCAAAGCGGGCCAGCGCGTGGAGTTCGGCATCGCCTCCGGGCGGCGTGGGCCTCAGGCGCTGAGCCTCAAGCTGATTGAGCCGCCGCCCAGCCTCACCAAGGCTCAGGGGCGCCGCGAGACGACCGCCGAGCACAAGCACAGCCCCGACGAACTGCACGGCATGGTCGAGGACATGATCACGTTGCTGGAGAGCGCCGTGCAGCCCGAGCTACGCAAGGGCCGCTACCCGGACCGCAAGACGGCTCGACGGGTTTCCGAGGTGGTTCGCGCGGTCGCCCGCGAGCTCGACGCCTAGCTCGCGGGCGCCGTTCGTCGGCGCGGGGCTGGGGCAGAATTGTGGCCATGGCCGCCTACGTCGCCGGAAAAGGTGACTTCAACCGAGACACCAACTACATCACCACCCGCGTCACCGCCGACGGGCGCGACGGCTACCCCGTGGAGCCCGGCAGGTACCGGCTGGTCGTCGCCCGCGCGTGCCCGTGGGCCAACCGCGCGATCATCGTCCGTCGGTTGCTGGGCCTGGAAAGCGTTCTGTCGATTGGCTTTTGCGGACCCACGCACGACGAACGCAGCTGGACGTTCGATCTGGACCCCGGGGGCGTGGACCCCGTCTTGAAGATCCCTCGGCTGCAGGACGCCTACTTCAAGCGCTTCCCCGGCTACCCCAAGGGCATCACGGTGCCCGCGATCGTCGACGTTCCCAGCGGCGCGGTCGTCACCAATGACTTCGCGCAGATGACCCTGGACTTCTCGACGGAATGGACCGCCTACCACCGCGACGGGGCACCGGAGTTGTACCCCGAGCGCCTGCGCGCGGAGATCGATGAGGTGAACAAGCGGGTCTACACCGAGATCAACAACGGGGTGTACCGCTGCGGTTTCGCCGGCTCGCAACAGGCCTACGACGCGGCCTACGACCGGCTGTTCGCCGCGTTGGATTGGGTCAGCGATCGCCTGGCCGACCAACGATATCTGGTGGGCGACACCATAACCGAGGCCGACGTGCGGTTGTTCACCACGCTGGCCCGCTTCGACCCGGTCTACCATGGCCATTTCAAGTGCAACCGAAGCAAGCTGAGCGAGCTGCCGGTGTTGTGGGCGTACGCGCGCGACCTGTTCCAGACACCCGGGTTCGGCGACACCGTCGACTTCGTGCAGATCAAGCAGCACTACTACATCGTGCACACCGACATCAATCCCACCGGCATCGTGCCCACGGGGCCGGACCTGTCGAGCTGGCTGTCACCGCACGGCCGGGAAGCGCTGGGCGGCAAGCCCTTCGGCGACGGGACCCCTCCCGGGCCACCCGTCGAAGGGGAGCGGGTACCCGCCGGGCATGGCGCGTGAGTCGAAGTGCTTTTCCTGGCCCACCGTGAACTCGTTGGGCCGTGAAAGCATTGTTTCGCCCAACAACCCGACGTTCGGCGATCCAATGCTCAATACGTAAGGCGCACCGACCATTCCGCGTGGGGGACATCGCGCAACTCACCGGAGGGATCCATGACGAGCGTCAGCAACTGCACCACTATCCCGACCACGCGCCCGCGGTGGGGGTCGACCGGCGGGATGGTGACGGCGAACCGGGTGCCCGGCCGAAAGATGGTGCTGGTGGTGTTGGTTGGGTCCTCGTAGACCTGCAGCAGCCGCCACGGTGCCCGGTAAATCGCGTCGGGCACCGAGAGTTGCACCGGGTAGCGCTCGCTGACCTTCAGCTCACCCTGCGCCTGGGGCGTGTCGCAGTCTTCGAGGTTGAGCACGCTGCAGTAGAGGTACGGCCCCACCCTCGCGAGGTGACCGTGCGAATACGCGCTGATCTCGGGGCGCTGCGGGCCGGACGGGCGCACCAGCAGCCAGGTACCCACACCGACGGCCACGCACGCCAGAGTCATCAGGCCGGCCAGCAGCACGGCCACACTGCGTTTCACTCGGGCACCACCGCCGGGCGGCCGGGACGGACGCCTTCCTGCTCCACCATGACGGGCCGGTTACCTCCGAGTCCGGGGATCAGCGAGTTCCCTTGGTAGCTAACGAGTGTCTGCGCCAATCCGAGGATCAGCAGGGCGGTGACGGCGGTGAAGCCGACCCACAACTCGGTGTACACCAGGACGCCCACGGCGCCGCCGAGCACCCAGGCCAGCTGCAGCGTCGACTCCGAACGCCCGAATCCCGAGGCGCGCGATTCCTCGGGCAGATCGTTTTGCAGTGAGGCGTCCAGCGAAGCTTTCGCGATGGCGCTCGAGCCCGAGGTGACCAGCGTGGCGATCACGGCCGCCACGAGCGTGCCCGCCACCGCGGCCGCCAGCGCGACCGCCGAGACCGCCAGCGTGCAGCGCACCACCAACACGGCAGGCCGGCCCAGCTGCAGGCGCGCGGCGGCGAAGTTGCCGGCGAAATTACCGATGCCTGCCGCCGCGCCGATCATCCCGAGCATGCCCAGCTGAACCCAGCCGTTGGCTTGATGCGCCTTGGCGACGAACGCCGGGTACAGGAACAGGAAGCCGACCATGACCTTGATGGTGCAGTTTCCCCACAAGGAGGTAATGATGTTGCGGCCCAGCGGTTGCCGGAGCGTCCCCCTGACCTTCTTGACTTCGTGGTGCCAGCTGCGCCGCTGCGGTTCGCCGTCCTGGCGGTAGCTCAACGTGGCGGGCACCTCACCGGCCGTCACCTCGACCCAGCGCGGGATCCGCATCGACAGCGAGGCGCCGACGACCGTGACCGCGATAACGACGAACAACGCGCCGGGCAACTTGAACAGGTGGGTGCAGACGAACTCCACGCCCGCGGCGATCGCCCCGCCGGCGATGGTGCCGCCGAGCAGACCGAACACGGTCAGCCGCGAGTTCACCCGCACCAGGTCGATGGTCGGCGGCATGACGCGTGGCGTGACGGCGCTGCGCAGCACGCTGAACGATTTGGAGAACACCATCATGGCCAGGGCGCACGGATAAAGCACCCACGACGGGTAGCTTCCGGTGGCGCCGTCGTAATTCATGATCAGCACCAGCGCCAGCGCCGTTCGCAGGACGAACGACCCGGCGAGCGCGACTCGCCGGCCGTGCTGCAAACGGTCCAGCGCCGGGCCGATGAGCGGCGCGATGACCGCGAACGGGGCGATGGTGATCAGCAGATACAACGCAACCCGGCCCTTGCTCTCCCCGGTGGCCGCCGCGAAGAACAGCGTGTTGGCGAGCGCGACGGCCATCGCGGCGTCCACCGCGAAGTTGGCCACCACCGGCCACGTCAGCGCCGTCAGGCCGGACTTGTCGGCGCCGTCGGCGGTGGCGGCGCGTTGCACCATCCAGTACATCCGCGACCCCATCTCGCGGCTGCGCAGGGCGGCGGCGCGAGTGACGGTGATCCGTTCACCGGGGGCGGCAGGGCGGGGGGCCGGTGTGTCGTGTTGGTCGGGCTCCGAATGCTGGCCGATCGGCGGCAGATAGCGATTGGCGCTCGGCATCGGCGGTGGCCGGCGCCTACGCCGATCGGCGGCATCGTCGGCGGGGTAATTTGCCGTGCCCGGATGCTGATTGCCGGCCCCGTTGCGGGGCCGGTGACCCGGGGTAGAGGCCACGCGGCCCGGATCATCACGCCGCCGTCCAGACACGTTGGAGATTCTCCCCTATGCCGACGGCAAGCGTCTGCAGGTAACGGGGTGTGGCTCGCCAACCTAGTATTGGAACCGCAATGGAGAAAGAGGACACCTTGACCGGACCCAGCGAGCACTCCGCCGGGGCGACCGTGGCCGACTGGCCCGAAGGGTTGGCCGCGGTGCTGAAGGGTGCGGTGGACCAGGCCAGGGCCGCCGTCGTCGAGTTCAGCGGCGCCGAGACCGTGGGCGATTACCTGGGCGTCAGCTACGAGGACCCGGCCGCCGCCACACACCGGTTCCTTGCGCATCTGCCTGGCTATCAGGGCTGGCAGTGGGCCGTCGTGGTCGCCGCCTATCCCGGTGCCGACCACGCCACCGTGAGTGAGGTGGTGCTGATTCCGGGCCCGACGGCGTTGCTGGCACCCGAGTGGGTCCCGTGGGATCAGCGGGTGCGGCCCGGGGACTTGAGCCCCGGGGACCTGCTGGCGCCCGCGGCCGACGATCCGCGGCTGGTTCCCGGCTACACGGCCAGCGGCGACCCCGAGGTGGACGAGACCGCCGCCGAGATCGGTCTGGGCCGGCGCTGGGTCATGAGTGCGTTCGGCCGCGCGGAGGCGGCCGAACGATGGCACACCGGAGAGCACGGTCCCGACTCGCCGATGGCGCGCTCGACCAAACGGGTGTGCCGCGACTGCGGCTTCTACCTGCCGTTGGCGGGATCGCTCGGTTCGATGTTCGGCGTGTGCGGCAACGAGCTGTCGGCCGACGGGCAGATCGTCGACAAGCAGTACGGTTGCGGCGCGCACTCGGACACGCCGGCTCCCGCGGGCACCGGTTCACCGATGTACGAGCCCTACGACGATGGCGTGCTCGACGTCCTGGAGCCGCCGGCAGAGCCGGCCGAGGCTTCGGAGCCGGCGGCCGCGGACGCGCCGACAGAGGAAGCGGAATCCGAGCCCGCAGAGTCCGAGCCCCACGATGGCCCGCAGGCGGAACCGGACTCGGTGACACCAACTTCGGAGACGCCCGAACCCCGGGCCGAAGCGCCGGATCCGGAGGCCGAAGCACCGGATCAGGAGACCCAAGCCGAGGCGCCGGAGTCGGGGCCCGAGGCGGACTAGGCCTTTTCGGCGGCGGCCTTGATCTTGGCCAGCGACGCGTTCATGCCGTCGACCAATTCGCGTTCGAAGTTGGTGGTCCCGCCGAACAGTGCGTTCACCGACAGGTTGGAAAACGCGGTCACGCCGTTCTCGGCATGGCGGCTCTCGATCACCCGGGTGCCCGTTTCGGTGGGCTGGAGTTCGTAGCTCCAGATCGTGTTGTTGGTGTTGACGCGAAACGCCAGCTTGGTCTCGGGGATGACCTCGACGACCGTCGAAGTGGTCGGCCAGAACATTGCGTTACGGCGATTGATGTTGAGCGTGCGGGTGCCCTGCCGCAATGGACCGAACGTCTTCATCCAACGACATTGCGGGCTCCACTCCGGCATCCGCCGGAGATCGGATATCAGCTCCCACACCGTGGAAACCGGTGCGTCGATGTCGATTTGGGCTTGCAGTAGCGGGGCTACCATCGATCCCTCCCGTGTCCCTGGTTGCGAAAACTAGCCGTGGTCGAAATAGTTTTCGAGTCCGACCTGTGCACCACGTGCGCCCCGACGGGCTTCCGCGAGTTGTAACACGAAGATGCTCGTGCCCAGCACTGTCACCCCGAGCCCGGCCAGCGTCAGCGGACGCCAGCTCTGCAGGGACGGCACAAGGAAGGCGGCGGCCGCCGCGACCACCCAACCCAGCGCGCCGACGGCGAGGAACGGCCACGCGTTGAGCAGCGCAGGCGGCAGCGGCGGAGGCTCGCGGTGTGGGCCGGGTTCAGCAGGCATCGCGATTAACATAGCCGCCGCCGCGCGGCGCCAAAACACCCACATGCGCGGCGGGGCGGACCCAAAACGCCTGCGCCGCGCCGGTTGAGCGCCCGCCCAGCGGTTCGGCGCTATCCGGCGCGCCCAGCGGTGAGGATCAGAGCCCGTCGTTCACCGTTTCGTATCCCGATTTCCTGAGGTTCCGTGTAACCTCGCGCCATGCCTGACAGCGATGCGCGGCTGGCCAGCGACCTGTCGCTGGCGGTCATGCGGCTCGCCCGCCAACTGCGGTTCCGAAACCCGTCGTCGCCAGTGTCGTTGTCCCAGCTGTCGGCGTTGGCGACGCTGGCCAACGAGGGCCCGATGACGCCGGGCGCGCTGGCGATTCGCGAACGCGTCCGGCCGCCGTCGATGACCCGCGTGATCGCTTCGCTGGCCGACATGGGCCTGGTGGACCGCGCCCCGCATCCCATCGACGGACGGCAGGTGCTGGTCTCGGTCTCCCAGTCCGGCGCCGAGCTGGTCAAGGCGACCCGGCGCGCGCGTCAGGAGTGGTTGGCCAAACGGTTGGCGACGCTGGACAGCGAACAGCGCGACACCCTGCGCAACGCGGCCGACCTGATGCTGGCCTTGGTCGACGAAGGCCCGTGAGCCGCGGGATCGATGGTCTGAACGTTCAGGACGTCGCCGATCCCGACGACCCCCGGCTCGACGATTTCCGCGACCTGAACAGCGTCGACCGCCGTCCCGACCTGCCGTCGGGCAAGGGTTTGGTGATCGCCGAAGGCGTGCTCGTCGTTCAGCGCATGCTGGCGTCCCGGTTCACCCCGCACGCCCTGCTCGGGACCGACCGACGGCTGGGCGAGCTCGCCGACGACCTCGCGGGCAGCGCCGTGCCGTTCTACCGAGCCTCCGCCGACGTCATGGCCCGGGTGGTGGGCTTTCACCTGAATCGGGGTGTGCTGGCGGCCGCCCGCAGGGTGCCGGAGCCCGGCCTCACCGAGCTGGTCGAGCGCGCCCGGACCGTTGCGGTGCTCGAGGGCGTCAATGACCACGAGAACCTGGGCTCGATCTTTCGCAACGCGGCCGGCCTGGGCGTGGACGCGGTGGTGTTCGGCAGCGGTTGCGCCGACCCGCTTTACCGTCGCGCCGTGCGGGTCTCCATGGGCCACGCCTTGTTGGTCCCATACGCGCGGGCGCCCGACTGGCCCGCGGACTTGGGGACGCTGAAAGACAACGGATTTCGGCTGCTGGCCATGACTCCGCACGGCAAGGCCTGCGCTCTGCCCGAGGCCATGGCGGCCGTCGGCGACGAACGCGTCGCGGTGCTGGTGGGCGCCGAGGGGCCGGGGCTCACGCCGGCCGCCTTGCGCTTGAGCGACGTGCACGCGCGCATCCCGATGTCTCGCGGCACCGACTCGCTCAACGTCGCCACTGCGGCCGCTTTGGCGTTCTACGAGCGGGCTAGGCTCGGGTCGTGAGCGACGATTCCGTGCCCTGGGCAACGGGTTTGACGGTTGCCGGGTTCGTCGCCGCAGTCACCGGGGCCGCCATCGTGGTGTTGAGCCTGGGACTGGTCCGGATCCATCCGCTGCTGGCGGTCGGGCTCAACGTCGTCGCGGCGGGCGGGCTGGCGCCCACGCTATGGGGTTGGCGGCACAAGCTGGTGCTGCGCTGGTTCCTGCTGGGCGCGGGGATCGGGGTGGCGGGAGCCTGGCTGACGCTGCTCGCGCTGACGCTGGCGCGGTAGCGCCACCATCGGTCTAGCGCTGTCCCCCCGAGCGCACGCCGAGCAGCACGTCCTCCCAGGCGGGGATGACCGGCTTACCCCGGCGGGTGTGCACCGGCTGCTCCGGGGGAGCGGGCTGCTCTTCCGGAGCAGCGGCGGCCGGCTTCGCCGGCTCCTCGAAGTCGACGTGGGACACCCGCGCGAGCGGCCGCAGCGGACGGTCGAAGTTCGGGTCGATCAGCTCCTTGGCCGCGTCGTCGATGGCGGTGACGGTTCCGCCGTGCGCGCCGGGGGCATAGGAGAAGTGTGCGATGTTGTCGGACCGGCCGGCCTTCCAGGCCAGCTGCACGGTCCAGCGGCTGTCCTCGTTGCGCCAGGCGTCCCAGCTGAGCCTGTCGGGCTCCAAGCCGCGGGTCACCAGGGCGGAGCTCACCGTCTCCAGCAGGGTGAGGACCGCGGGGCCGTCGGCGAGCACCGGATGAGCGGCCGTTGCCAACTCCGCGGCGCGCGCGCGTTCCAGCAACACCGGATGCGCGAACCGGCGGACCCGTGAGATGTCGGAGCCCGACGCCGCGGCCACCTGCTCGACCGACGCGCCGGCCCGGATTCTGGCTTGAATCTCTTTAGGGCTCAACATGTTTGTGACCTGTATGTCGAGTTGCGGTTGCTCCGGCGACGCGGTCTCGCCGCGCACGGCGGCTTTCAGCTGATCGTCGATCGCGAGCTTGAACGGTCCCCCCCGGTCGCCGGCTTCACAGATGATGTGTTTGCCGTCGGCATCGACCCCGACCATTTTGAGTTCCCGCATGGTTTCTCCTCGCAGGCTCCGTGCAGGTCGACGGACCCGTCTCGTGCGCACTCTAGTTCAGCTAACGCCCACAACCGGTGCTGACACGCTGGGCGGTTGCGTGCCGATTGCGAGGTGGACGGTGCCGGGCTAGAGCCTCTCGACCACCCAGTCGATGCACTGGGTCAGGGCGCTGACGTCGTCGGGGTCGACGGCCGGGAACATTCCGACCCGCAACTGGTTGCGGCCGAGCTTGCGGTACGGCTCGACGTCGACGATGCCGTTCGCCCGCAAAATCTTCGCGACCGCCGCGGCGTCGACGTCGTCGACGAAATCGATGGTGCCCACCACCTGGGAACGCAGGGCGGGATCGGCGACGAACGGCGTGGTGTAGGGCCGCTCCTGGGCCCAGGAATACAACCGTTGGGACGAGTCGGCCGTGCGCTTGACGGCCCACTCCAGTCCGCCGTTGCCCAGCATCCAGTCGATCTGCTCGGCCATCAGCGCCAGGGTGCCGATCGCCGGGGTGTTGTACGTCTGGTTCTTCAGGCTGTTGTCCACTGCGATCGGCAGCGACAGGAAGTCGGGGACCCAGCGACCGGATCCGGCAATGGACTCCACCCGCGCCAGGGCGGCCGGGCTCATGATGGCCAGCCACAGGCCCCCGTCGCTGGCGAAATTCTTCTGCGGCGAGAAGTAGTAGGCATCGGTCTCGGCGATGTCCACCGGCAGGCCGCCCGCGCCGGAGGTCGCGTCGATGGCGACCAGGGCGTCGCCCGAGCCGGCGGGGCGGCGGATCGGCACCGCCACACCGGTCGACGTCTCGTTGTGCGCCCAGGCGATCACGTCGACCGAGGGGTCGCTTTGCGGCTCGGGTGCGCTGCCGGCATCCGCCTTGATGACGACGGGGTCCCCGACGAAGGGATTGCCCGCGACCGCAGAGGCGAACTTCGAGCTGAACTCGCCGAAGGACAGGTGCAGCGAGCGCTTGTCGATCAGCCCGAACGCCGCCGCGTCCCAGAACGCCGTCGCGCCGCCGTTGCCGAGGATGACCTCATAACCGTCCGGCACGGAGAATAGCTCGGCCAGCCCCGACCGGACCCGCCCCACCAGGTTCTTGACTGGCGACTGCCGGTGCGATGTGCCGAAAAGCGGGGCCGCCGTGGTCGTCAACGCGTGCAATTGTTCGGGCCGCACCTTGGAAGGGCCGCATCCGAAGCGGCCGTCGCGGGGTTTGATGTCGGAGGGAACCTCGAGCTGGTCAGCCATGCCCTTCAGGGTAGTGAGCGCAGACGACCGGTCACGCAGCGGTCCGAGCGTCGGCCGCCGCTGCCGGGGCAAAACGCCTGGCCGCGTGAGGTGAGGGGTTTCGTGCCGTGTGAGGCAGGGCACACTCAAACCCTGACCACTGGTCAGGCCACAGTGTCCGCAGGGGGTCTGGAAGATATGCGGTACCTGCGGTACTGTCTGGACATAGCACGTCCAAATGTAAACCTCGCTGGGGAGGGTTGGATATGGCCAGGACACGCATGGTTCGGCGTTGGCGCCGCAATATGGAGGTGCGCGACGACACCGAGTACGTCAACACGCTCGCCACACTGTCCGAGGGGTCGGTGCGACGGAACTTCAACCCCTACACCGACATCGACTGGGACTCGCCGGAATTCGCCGTCACAGAGAACGATCCCCGGTGGATCCTGCCGGCGACCGACCCGTTGGGTCGTCATCCCTGGTACCAGGCGCAGTCCGACGAGCGCAAGATCAAGATCGGCATGTGGCGCCAGGCCAACGTCGCCAAGGTGGGGTTGCACTTCGAGTCGATCCTGATCCGCGGCCTGATGAACTACACGTTCTGGGTGCCGAACGGGTCCCCGGAATACCGGTACTGCCTGCACGAATCGGTCGAAGAGTGCAACCACACCATGATGTTCCAGGAGATGGTCAACCGCGTCGGCGCCGACGTCCCGGGCATGCCGCGCGTGCTCAAGTGGCTCTCGCCGTTGGTTCCGCTGGTGGCCGGTCCGTTGCCGGTGGCGTTCTTCATCGGCGTGCTCGCCGGCGAGGAGCCGATCGACCACACGCAGAAAAACGTTCTGCGCGAGGGTAAGTCGCTGCACCCGATCATGGAGCGGGTGATGGCCATCCACGTGGCCGAGGAGGCGCGGCACATCTCCTTCGCCCACGAGTTCCTGCGCAAGCGGGTGCCGCAACTGACGCGCCGACAGCGATTCTGGACGGCGCTGTACCTGCCGCTGACGATGAAGGTGCTGTGCCGCGCGATCGTGGTGCCGCCCAAAGCATTCTGGCAGGAGTTCGACATCCCGCGCGAGGTGAAGCGGGAGCTGTTCTTCCGTTCGCCGGAATCGCGCAAATGGCTGAGCGACATGTTCGGTGATGTCCGGATGCTGGCCCACGACACAGGGCTGATGGAGACGCGTTCCGCGCGGCTCATGTGGCGGCTGTGCAAGATCGACGGCAAGCCGTCGCGTTACCGCAGCGAGCCGCAGCGTCAGCACCTGGCCGCGGCGCCGGCCGCCTAGGCCCCGCTCAGGTAATCGCCTATGCCGCACGTCATCACCCAGTCGTGCTGTAACGACGGGTCCTGTGTTTTCGCCTGCCCGGTGAACTGCATTCACCCCACGCCCGATGAGCCCGGCTTCGCCACCGCGGAGATGCTCTACATCGATCCGGTGGCGTGTGTGGACTGCGGCGCGTGCGTGAGCGCCTGTCCCGTCGGCGCGATCGCGCCGGACACCCGGCTGGACACCAAGCAGTTGCCGTTCGTCGAGATCAACGCATCCTTCTACCCGGAGCGACCCGAGGGCGAGAAATTGCCCCCGACGTCGAAGCTGGCCCCGGTGATCCCGGCCGCCCAGGTGCGTGCTCGCCGCCGGCCGCTGACCGTGGCCATCGTCGGGTCGGGGCCCGCGGCCATGTACGCCGCCGATGAACTGCTCACCCAGCCTGGCGTGCGGGTCAACGTCTTTGAGAAGCTGCCGACGCCCTACGGTCTGGTGCGCGCCGGGGTGGCGCCCGATCACCAGAACACCAAGCGAGTCACGCGGCTATTCGATCGAGTCGCCGGTCACCGCCGCTTCCGGTTCTACCTCAACGTCGAAGTCGGCAAGCACCTGAGCCACGCCGATCTGCTCGCCCACCACCACGCCGTGGTGTACGCCGTCGGGGCCCCCGACGACCGTCGCCTGGCCATCGAGGGCATGGGTCTGCCGGGCACCGGAACCGCTACCGAATTGGTTGCGTGGATCAACGGGCATCCCGAGTTCGCCGGTCTGCCAGTCGATCTCAGCCACGAGCGGGCGGTGATCGTCGGCAATGGAAACGTCGCACTAGACGTGGCCCGTGTGCTGACGGCGGACCCCGACGACCTGGCCCGCACCGACATCTCCGATCGTGCGCTGGCGACGCTGCGCGCTTCGGCGGTCCGCGAAGTGGTGGTCGCCGCGCGGCGCGGCCCCGCCCAGTCGGCGTTCACGCTGCCCGAACTGATCGGCCTCACGGGCTCGTCCCATGTTGTGCTCAGCGCGGCCGACCACGAACTGGTGGCGGCCGACCTCGCTGCCACGACGGACGGCCTGACGAAACGCAAGCTGGAGATCCTGACCGCGCTGGGCGACGACTCGTCGCCGGCCCAGGGAAACGGGCGACCGCGGATCCGGCTGGCCTACCAGCTCACCCCGAAGCGGGTCCTGGGTGGGCAACGCGCCACCGGGGTGGAGTTCGAAGTCACCGGCGGCGAGGAGTTGCGCCGGCTGGACGCGGGCCTGGTGCTGACGTCAATTGGCTACCGCGGCAAGCCGATTGCGGGTCTGCCGTTCGACGAGTCGGCGGCTGTCGTTCCCAACGACGGTGGGCGGGTGGTCGACCCCGCCTCCGGGGAGCCGGTGTCCGGCGCCTACGTCGCGGGTTGGATCAAGCGCGGCCCGAGCGGATTCATCGGCACGAACAAATCGTGTTCGCTGCAGACCGTCCACGCCCTGGTCGCCGACTTCAATGCCGGCAGGCTCGGCGACCCGGTCGGGGAGCCCGAGGCGCTGGCCGAGCTGATGCGCGA
The DNA here is from genome assembly GCF_041890355.1 of Mycobacterium hainanense. Lineage (NCBI taxonomy): Bacteria > Bacillati > Actinomycetota > Actinomycetes > Mycobacteriales > Mycobacteriaceae > Mycobacterium > Mycobacterium hainanense. The sequence goes on from NZ_CP169059.1 coordinate 1,019,338, forward strand.
CCGCCAGCCCGACGCCGTCGATGCCCGTGGCTGGCGCGCCATCGACGCCGCCGAGATCGCCCGCGGCGGCGCCGACGGCCGGCCGCGCGCCAAATTCACCGAGGTGGCCGACATGCTTGCCGCCGCTGCCACCGCCGGGCCGCCGCCGCGGCGCCGGCTGCTGGACCGCCTGCTCGGCTAGCCGGCGCCCTGCCCGGCCATCGCCGCCTGGATCTCGTCGTAGCCGACCTCGCGGACCGGCTGTCCCATCGACCAGTGGTGGCCGAACGGGTCCGCGACCACGCCGTAGCGGTCACCCCAGAACTGATCGTCCAACGGAGCGACCACGGTGGCGCCCGCGTCGAGCGCCCGCTGGAACTTGGCGTCGACGTCGGTGACCGTCAGGTGGATGGTGACCGGGGTGCCGCCCAACGACTTGGGCGTCATCGACTTGCCGCCACACACCTCGGGGAAGTCGTCGTTGAGCATGACCAGAAAGCCGTTGATGCGCACCGCGGCGTGGACCAGCTTTCCGTCCGGACGAGGCACACGCCCGATCTCCTCGGCGCCAAAGGCCTTGACGTAGAAGTCGATCGCCGCGGCCGCGTCGCCGACCACCAGGTGCGGGGACAGGGCGGGTTCGATGTTGATCGCCATTGTGGTTCTCCTTGCTGTCGGTTCCCAGGCCGGCCTCGGGCGGGCAGGCCCGCGAGTTATGACTGCGCCCGCGACACAAACTCATCGCGGCGACACTCATTTAATCGCGGGGCACCGACAACAGGGCGCGCCTCAGGCGTGGGTAAGGCTGCGGTCCCAACCCTCGACGGATTCCGGGCTGCGCGGTCCGGGTCCCACATAGATGGCCGACGGGCGAACCAGCTTGCCCAGCCGCTTCTGCTCGAGGATGTGCGCGCACCAGCCCGCGGTGCGCCCGCAGGTGAACATCGCGGGCATCATGTTGGCGGGGACCTGGGCGAAGTCCAGGATCACCGCCGCCCAGAACTCGACGTTGGTCTCGATGGCGCGGTCCGGACGGCGCTCGCGCAGCTCGGCCAGGGCCGCCTGCTCCAGCGCGACCGCGACCTCGTGGCGCGGCGCGCCGAGCCGCTCGGCGGTCGCGCGCAGCACCCGCGCCCGCGGGTCCTCCGCGCGGTAGACGCGGTGTCCGAAACCCATCAGCTTGTCGCCGCTGTCCAGGATCCTCTTGACCAGGCCGCGGGCGTCGCCGGTGCGCTCGACCTCTTCGATCATCGGCAGCACGCGGGCCGGCGCGCCACCGTGCAACGGTCCGCTCATGGCCCCGATCGCCCCAGACAACGCAGCCGCGACGTCGGCCCCGGTCGAGGCGATCACGCGCGCGGTGAAGGTCGAGGCGTTCATGCCGTGTTCGGCGGCCGACACCCAATAGGCGTCGATCGCCTCGACGTGCCGCGGGTCCGGCTCGCCCTGCCAACGCGTCATGAAACGCGCTGTGACGGTTGAGCATTCGTCGATCACCCGCTGGGGAACCGCCGGCTGGTAGATGCCGCGGGCGGACTGCGCGACGTAGGACAGCGCCATCACCGACGCCCGGGCCAGCTGATCGCGCGCCGTGGTGTCGTCGGTGTCGAGCAGGGGCCGGTAGCCCCAGATCGGCGCCAGCATCGCCAGGCCCGCCTGCACGTCGACGCGCACGTCGCCGGTGTGGATGGGGAGCGGGAACGGCTCGGCGGGCGGCAATCCGTGGCCGAACTTGCCGTCGACCAGCAGGGCCCACACGTCACCGAAGGTGACCTGCTGGTTCACCAAGTCTTGGATGTCGACGCCGCGGTAGCGCAGGGCACCGCCGTCTTTGTCCGGTTCTGCGATCTCGGTCGTGAAGGCGACCACGCCTTCCAGGCCGGGGACAAAATCTTCGGGGACCACAGTCATAGGCAAAATTCTCGCACCCCACCCTCGGGCCGACGCTACCGGCCGGTAGCAAGCCCCGGTAGCGTTGGCGCGATGGCAGGACCAGACCCCGACCACCTGCAAAGGATGCGCGTGGAGTACGGATCGGTGGAAAAGGACGGCAGTCCCGATCTCGACGCGGATTGGCTCGACGACGGCTGGGTTGCCTTGTTGCGCAAATGGATCGACGAAGCCGAGCGGTCCGGCGTTGCCGAACCCAACGCGATGGTGCTGGCCACCGTCGCCGACGGCAAGCCGGCGAGCCGATCGGTGCTGTGCAAGAGTGTGGACGAGTCCGGGATCACATTTTTCACCAACTATGACTCGGCCAAGGGCGCCGACCTGGCCGCGACGCCGTACGCGGCGGTGACCTTTCCCTGGTACCAACTGGGACGGCAGGTGCACCTTCGCGGTCCGGTGAGTAAGGTCACGCCGCAGGACACCCTGGACTACTGGTCCAAGCGGCCGCGTGGCTCTCAACTGGGCGCTTGGGCCTCGCAGCAGTCCCGGCCGATCGCGTCGCGCGCGGCGCTGCTCGACCAGCTGGCGGAGGTGACCGCGCGGTTCGCCGACCAGGATCAGATCCCGGTTCCGCCCGGCTGGGGCGGTTATCTGCTCGCTCCGGAGTCGGTCGAATTCTGGCAGGGGCGGGAGAACCGGTTGCATAACCGGATCCGGGTCACCGGCGATCGGGTCGAACGCCTCCAGCCCTAGCCCGAGCCCAGGGTCGGTGCGACGCCGCAGACTCGACCCCGGGCAGGCGCGCGAACGCGACAACGACTACCTTCACCTATAAGCACCTAGTCAGGGCAGCCATACCAGCCAGAGCGCAAAGGGGTTCTCGTGGCCGACACCGACGACACCGCAACTCTGAAGTACCCGGGGGGCGAGATCGATCTCGAAATCGTTCACGCCACCGAAGGTGCTGACGGCATTGCGCTCGGTCCCCTGTTGTCCAAGACCGGGCACACCACCTTCGACAACGGCTTCGTCAACACCGCCGCCTGCAAGAGCGCCATCACCTATATCGACGGCGACGCCGGGATTCTGCGGTACCGCGGCTACCCGATCGAGCAGCTCGCCGAGAAGTCGACCTTCATCGAGGTCAGCTACCTGCTGATCTACGGCGAGCTGCCCGACTCCGACCAACTCGCCGAGTTCACCAAGCGGATCCAGCTGCACACCATGCTGCACGAGGACCTCAAGCGCTTCTTCGACGGCTTCCCCCGTAACGCCCACCCCATGCCGGTGCTGTCCAGCGTGGTGAACGCGCTGAGCGCGTACTACCCCGACGCGCTCGACCCGATGGATAACAACCAGGTCGAGCTGTCGACGATCCGGCTGCTCGCGAAGCTGCCCACCATCGCGGCGTACGCCTACAAGAAGTCCGTCGGTCAGCCGTTCCTCTACCCGGACAACAACCTGTCGCTGGTGGAGAACTTCCTGCGGATGACGTTCGGGCTGCCGGCCGAGCCGTATCAGGCCGATCCCGAAGTGGTGCGGGCGCTGGACATGCTGCTCATCCTGCACGCCGACCACGAGCAGAACTGTTCGACGTCGACGGTGCGGCTGGTGGGGTCGTCGCGGGCCAACCTGTTCACCTCGATCTCCGGTGGCATCAACGCCCTGTGGGGGCCGCTGCACGGCGGCGCCAACCAGGCGGTGCTCGAGATGCTCGAGCAGATCCGCGAAAGTGGCGACGACGTCAGCGAGTTCGTCCGCAAGGTGAAGAACCGCGAAGAGGGCGTGAAGCTGATGGGCTTCGGCCACCGGGTCTACAAGAACTACGACCCCCGCGCCCGCATCGTCAAGGAACAGGCCGACAAGATCCTGGCCAAGCTCGGCGGCGACCCGCTGCTGGACATCGCCAAGGAACTGGAAGAGGCGGCGCTGACCGACGACTACTTCGTCGAGCGCAAGCTGTACCCGAACGTCGACTTCTACACCGGGCTGATCTACCGGGCCCTGGGCTTTCCGGTCCGGATGTTCACCGTGCTGTTCGCGTTGGGCCGGCTGCCCGGCTGGATCGCGCACTGGCGTGAGATGCACGACGAGGGCGACAGCAAGATCGGCCGTCCACGCCAGATCTACACCGGCTACACCGAGCGCGACTACAAGACCATCGACGCGCGCTAGTCAGAGCGCGTCGAGTCACAGCGAGGCCAGCACCGACATGGCGGCGTTGTGCCCGCCGATGCCCGAGACCGCACCCCCGCGGCGGGTGCCCGAGCCGCACAGCATGATCCGCTCGTGCGCGGTGGCCACTCCCCACTGCCGCGCCGGCGTGTCCAGCGGGTCGTCATCGTCGGCGAACGGCCACGCCAGGCCGCCGTGGAAGATGTTGCCGGCAGTCATCCGCAGCGTGCGATGCAGGTCGAGGGTGGTCGTCGTCTCGATGCAGGGGCGTCCGTGCGCGTCGGGCAGCAACAGTTCCTGAATGGGTTCGGCCAGAACGGAATTCAGGGACGCCAGCACCGACTCGGTCAGCCGGTCGCGCAGCGCGCCGGAATAGGTGCCGTCGAACAGCGAGTGCGGGGTGTGCAGGCCGAACACCGTCATCGTGTGGGCGCCCGACTCGCGCAGGTCGGCTGACAAGATGCTCGGGTCGGTCAGCGAATGGCAATAGGCTTCGCAGGGCAGCGGATCCGGAACATGCCCGGCGGCAGCCCGCGCGTACGCCGTGTCCAGTTGTGTCCATGCCTCGTTGACGTGAAAGGTCCCGGTGAACGCCTGCTCGGCCGTCACCGCGTCGTCCCGCAACCGGGGCAGCCGCCGCAGCACCATGTTGACCTTGACCTGCGCTCCCTGGGCGGGGGCGGGCGGTCGTTCCCCGAGCAGGCCGGCCAGCACCGTCGGCGTCACTCCCGCGAGGACGAACCGGGCCCGGATGACCTGCTCCTCGTCGCGGGCACGGAACCGGACCAGACCGTCCGGTTCGACGGCGTAAACCTCGACGCCGGTGGTGATTTCGGCACCGTGACCGACGGCAGCGGCTGCCAGGGCCTCAGTCAGCGCGCCCATCCCGCCGACCGGGACATCCCAGTCCCCGGTCCCGCCACCGAGCACGTGGTACAGGAAGCAGACGTTCTGGATCAGCGACGGGTCGTCGAGGCGGGCGAAGGTTCCGATCAGCGCATCGGTCGCGATCACGCCGCGGACGACGTCGTTGCCGACGGCCGCGGCGATGGCACGCCCGATCGGCTCGTCGATCAACGCGTGCCACGCGGCCGCCGCATCGCCGCCTGCGGCGACCCGCCGGCGCGCCTGTTCGCGAGTGCACAGCGGTTCCAGCAGCGTCGGCCAGAGCCGCTGGGTCACCAGCCGGCAGCGTTCGTAAAAGGCGGCGAACCCGTGCTCGTCGGGGCCGGCGCCGATCGCGGCAAACGCGTCGCCGGCCGCCCCGATCAGCAGCCCGCGGCGACCGCCCGTGGCGGGATCCGGCGTGTAGGAGGAGTACCGTCGCCGGGCCAACCGCACCCCGGCGCCCAGGTCGTCGCCGATGCGGGGCGGCAACAGGCTGACCAGGTAGGAGTACCGCGACAGCCGCACACCGACCCCGTCGAACGCCCGCGCCGAGACGGCGGCTCCGCCGACGTGCCCGAGCCGCTCCAGCAACCGCACCCGTAGGCCCGCCCGGGCCAGGTACGCCGCGGCCACCAGGCCGTTGTGGCCGCCGCCTATGACGACGGCGTCGACATCCGCGGCGTGGCTCAGCTCAGGTAGCCCTCGACCTCGTCGGGCGGCCGCACCTCGGCCTCGCGAGGGTCACCGCCGCTGTCGCGCAGCGCGCGACGCTGCCGCAGCAGGTCCCAGCACTGGTCCAGCTCGACCTCGAGCCGCCGCAGGCGTTCGTGCTCTTCCGATTCGGAGATGTCGCGTTGTTGCAGCTGCGCCCGCAAGGCTTTCTCCTCGGAGACCAGGTCGCGGATGTGTGCCAGGGTTTCGTTGTCGGTCGGTTTCTTGCCGTTGGCCATCGCTCCAGTGTGCCCGACCCGGCAGGGGCCGGCTCGGTAGGTCACCCGTGGCCGGCCGCGCGGACAGGCGTCCGCGCGGAGCCCATGAAAAGTGTTGTGCCCGTGACGAAGTCGCGTTAGTTCGGGCCGGGGAGCCGCAGCACCAGTCGGGCGCCGCCCAGCGGGCTGCTTTCCAGTGCCGCCGTCCCGCGGTGCAGGTGGGCCTGCTGGGCCACCAACGCCAGCCCCAGCCCCGAGCCCGAATGCGAGGCGGTCGACCCGCGGGAGAACCGCTCGAACACCACGTCGCGTTCGTCTTCGGGCACGCCGCTGCCGTTGTCGTCGACGGCGATCTCGACGCCGGCGCGCGAGGTGACCGCCGAGAGCTGGACACGGGTGGCGCCGCCGTGCTTGACGGCGTTGGCGATCGCGTTGTCCACCGCCAGGCGCAATCCGGCCGGCAAGCCGACGATGATGCACGTCGGCGACGGCACCAGCGACACGTCGAGGTCGGGGTAGATGCGCATCGCGTCGTGGGCGGCACGGTCAAGCAGCTCGGTGATGTCGACGGGCACGTGATCGTCGGAGGTAGACAGTTCGCCCTGGGCCAACCGTTCCAGGGCGCTCAAGGTGGCTTCGATCCGGGACTGGGTGCGGATGACGTCGCTGAGCACCTCCTTGCGTTGGTCGTCGGTCATATCCAGCGTGGACAGCACCTCGAGGTTGGTGCGCATCGCGGTCAGGGGGGTGCGCAGTTCGTGCGAGGACACCGCGGCGAAGTCGCGGGCCGACGCCAGCGCCTCCTTGGTCCGGTTCTGCTCGTTCCAGATGCGCTGCAGCATGCCCCGCATGGCCTCGGCGATCTCAACGGCCTCGGTGGCGCCGTGCACCTCGACCCGCGGTGCCTCGTCTCCCGCGTCGATCGATCGGGTCTGCTGGGCGAGCTGTTTGAACGGCCGCACGGCGAACGCGGCCAGCGACCAGGCGAATACGGCGGCCGCGCCGATGGCGAAGCCACAGATCAGCAGCACCCGCCGGTGCAGGTTGTTGGTCTCGGCGAGGGTCGCCTCATAGGTCGCGCCCACGGCCAGCGACGTGGGCTCCGGCGCGGGAATCGTCACCGTGCGCACCCGATACCGCACCCCGTTGACGTACGCGTCGCCGTAGTCGACGTCCAGCTTGGGCAGCGTCACGTTGGAATTCGACGTGACCAGGTCGCCGCGGCGGATGGTCATGATGGCGTCGTTGTCGTTGGGGGAGCGCGGGATTTCGTGGAGGCCGCGCGGCAGAAAGGGGATGGCGAAGCCCGCGGCCTCGTCGAGGCGGCGGTCCAGCCGTTCTTTGCGATCGTTGGTGATGCCCACCCAGACGACCACGCCGACGATGAGTACGGGAATGGCGGCGCCGATGACCGTCGCGACCACAACCCGGGCGCGTAGCGACGGTGTACGGGTCAGGATCCGGGACAGAAAATTCATGGCCGCCTGGTTACTGCATGCGCAGGACGAACCCAACTCCGCGGACCGTGTGCAGCAGCCGGGGACCGCCGTTGGCCTCGAGCTTGCGGCGCAGATAGCCGATGAACACGTCGACGACGTTGGTGTCGGCGGCGAAGTCGTAACCCCACACCAGCTCCAACAGCTGCGCGCGGGACAGTACCGCGGTCTTGTGCTCGGCCAGCACGGCCAGCAGGTCGAATTCCCGCTTGGTCAGGTCGACGTCGACGCCGTTGACCCGGGCGCGCCGGCCGGGAATGTCGACCTCCAGCGGGCCCACGGTGATGGTCTCCGAGGAGGAGGTTGCGGTCGCGCCGCGGCGGCGCAGCAGTGCCTTGACCCGCGCGACGAGCTCGGCCAGCACGAACGGTTTGACCAAGTAGTCGTCGGCGCCGGCCTCCAGGCCGGCCACCCGGTCGTCGACCGAGCTGCGGGCGGAGAGCACGCAGACCGGCACGTCGTTGTCCATCGCCCGGAGCGCGGTGACGACGCTGACGCCGTCCAGCACGGGCATGTTGATGTCGAGCACGATCGCGTCCGGGCGGGTCTCGGTGGCGCTGCGCAAGGCTTCGGCGCCGTCCACCGCGGTCGACACCTCGAATCCGGACAACCGCAGGCCGCGTTCCAGCGAGGCGAGCACATCGGAGTCGTCGTCGACGACCAAGACGCGAGGCGAAATCCCACCAGTGTCCATGCTGCCCATCTTGCCTGATTGTCGGACGGGACGGTGCCGTGGATGGTCCGCCGGTGCCCAAATGGTTACGCTTTCGACGCTGCGCCGAAACTGCCGGCTGGTATCGGCGTGCGGACGAAATGGGATGCCGTCCATCGGGATTCGCTCGGATGCGGCAAGTCGTGCCGCGTGCGTGCGGGTTTGGCTGATTGGGCCGGAGTCCGCTCGACCGCACCGCCGGCCGCCGGGGCGCGCTGGGGCTGGGCGCGATCTCAGGGCAAGCCGATGCGGCGGTAACGCCGCAATCGGGTGGCCAGCCGCTCGCCCGCCGGTAGCGCGCGCAGCCCGTGCACCTCGGCGGCGATGGCGCGCGAGAGTCGCTGGCAGAACTCGACCGGTTCGTCGGCGGCATCGGGGTGCTCCGGCACCACGGCGTCGACTATCCCCGACGCCAACAGATCTCGCGACCGAATGCCTTGCGCGGCAGCCAGTTCGGGCGCGTGATCGGTGTCGCGGAAGACGATCGCGCTGGCGCCTTCCGGCGGCAGGGGCGCCAGCCAGCCGTGCAACGCGGCCAACACCCGATCGGCGGGCACCATCGCCAGCGCCGGCCCGCCGCTGCCCTGGCCGAGCAACACCGACACCGTCGGGGTATCGAGCGTGACCAGCTCGGCCAGGCACTGGGCGATCTGGCCGGCCAGCCCGCCCTGTTCGGCCTCGGCCGACAACGCGGGCCCCGCGGTGTCGATCACCAGCACCAGCGGCAGGCGCAGCTCGGCCGCCAGGGCCATGCCGCGCCGGGCCTCCCGCAGCGACGCGGGGCCCACCATCCCGCCCGTCACGCGCTGCTGTCCCAGGACCACCGCGGGCTGACCGGCGAAGCGGGCCAGGGCCAACAGGGTCGTCGCCGCTTCCCCCAGCCCCGTCCCCGACAGCAGCACCAGATCGGTGGCGCCGTGGCGCAACAGCAGACCGACCCCCGGGCGGTCCGGGCGGCGCGACGCCACCACGGAGTCCCATGCCGGCACGTCGGGGATCGGTTCGGGCGGCGGCGCCGCCGGTAGCGGTTCGGGCGGATCGGCGATGACGGTCAGCGCGCGGCTGAGCATCCGGCGCAGCTCGTCAACGGCGGCGACACCGTCGATCACGCCATGACGGTGCAGGTTCTCCGCCGTCTGGACCCCCTCGGGGAAGGGTTCGCCGTAGAGCAGCTGGTACACCCGGGGCCCGAGAAACCCGATCAGGGCACCTGGCTCGGCGACCGTGACGTGGCCCAGCGAACCCCACGACGCGAACACTCCGCCGGTGGTCGGGTTGCGCAGGTAGACCAGGTAGGGCAGGTGGGCCTGCTTGTGCAGGCGCACCGCCGCGGCGATCTTCACCATCTGCAGGAAGGCGACGGTGCCCTCCTGCATGCGGGTGCCGCCGGAACTCGGCGAGGCCAGCAACGGCAGGCCCTCGGCGGTCGCCCGCTGCACCGCGGCGGTGATCCGTTCGGCCGCAGCCACCCCGATCGAGCCGCCGAGGAAGCCGAACTCACACACCACGACCGCCACCCGCCGCCCGAAAATGCGGCCCTCGCCCGTCAGCACCGATTCGTCCAGGCCGGTGGCCGCCCGCGCGTCGGCCAACTCCCGCGAATACGCCTCGCTGACCGGGATGGCGAGCGGGTCTCCGTCCCAGCGGACGAAGGAACCGTCGTCGAGCACCGCGTCGCGCAGCTGAGCAGCCGTGATACGACTCACGACACGAGGCTATATAGGGTGGCAGCCATGATCGGTGTTACCCAGGCCGAGGCCGTGCTGACGATCGAGCTGCAGCGGCCCGAGCGCCGCAATGCGCTCAACTCCGAACTCGTCGAGGAGCTGCGGGAAACCTTCCAGAAGGCCAGCGACGGCACCGTTCGGGCCATCGTGCTGACCGGCCAGGGCACCGCGTTCTGCGCCGGCGCGGACCTGAGTGGCGACGCGTTCGCCGCCGACTACCCCGACCGGCTCATCGAGCTGCACAAGTTGATGGATGCCACGCTGATCCCGGTGATCGGTGCCATCAACGGCCCAGCGATCGGCGCGGGCCTGCAGCTGGCGATGCGATGCGATCTACGGGTCGTCGCGCCGGAAGCATTCTTTCAGTTTCCGACCTCGAAATATGGCCTGGCGCTGGATAATTGGAGCATCCGTCGGTTGTCCTCGCTGGTCGGTCATGGGCGCGCCAGCGCGATGCTGCTGACCGCGGAGAAGCTGACGCCCGAAGTGGCCCTGCAGTGTGGATTGGCCAACCGCATCGGGACACTGGCCGACGCCCAGGCCTGGGGCGCCGAGATCGCGGGCCTGGCACCGCTGGCGATCCAACACGCCAAGCGGGTGCTCAACGATGACGGTGCCATGAACGACTCGTTGCCGGTGCACAAGGAGCTCTTCGACAAAGCGTGGGCGAGCCAGGACGTCATCGAAGCCCAGGTGGCCCGCATCGAGAAGCGACCGCCGAAGTTCACGGGGGCCTGACCGTCATGCTGCGGGGGGCGCTGCGGCTGGCCGCGGGCACGGCGTCGCTGGCGGCCGGCAGCTGGGTGGTGCGGGCGCTGCACGGCGCACCGGCGGCCCTGGGCGCGCACCCCGCCGCGATCCGGGCGGTCGCCGAGGGGTCACCGAACTACCGCGACGGCGTATTCGTCAACATCGAACCCGCGTCGGACTCCCTGGACCGCGAGGAACTGCGGCTCGTCGTCTGGGAGCTGATCGGCAACCGCGGCGTCGGCCGGCCGGCCTCGCCGATTCCGTTGGCCGCGCCGGCGATCTTCGACGGTGATCCCGGCCGCCTCGCGGTCAGCTGGTTCGGCCACTCGACGGCGCTGCTGGAAATCGACGGTTACCGGGTACTGACCGACCCGGTATGGAGCGACCGCTGCTCACCGTCGGATATCGTCGGGCCGCAGCGGCTGCATCCGCCGCCGGTGCAACTGGAAGGGCTGCCCGCCGTCGATGCCGTGGTGATCAGCCATGACCACTACGACCACCTCGACATCGACACGGTGACGGCGCTGGCCCAGACGCAGCGGGCCCCCTTCTTCGTCCCGCTCGGTGTCGGTGCCCACCTGCGGGCGTGGGGGATCCCCGAGCATCGCATCGTCGAACTCGACTGGCACCAGAGCGGCAAGGTCGACGAGCTCATCGTGACCTGCCTGCCGGCGCGGCACTTCTCGGGTCGCTTCCTGGATCGCAACACCACGCTGTGGGCGTCATGGGCCTTCGTCGGCCGGAATCATCGCGCATACTTCGGTGGCGACACCGGCTACAGCAAGAGCTTCGCGCACATCGGTGAAGAGCACGGGCCGTTCGACCTGACCCTGCTGCCCATCGGGGCCTACAACTCGGCCTGGCCGGACGTGCACATGAACCCCGAGGAGGCGGTCCGGGCGCACCTCGACCTCACCGAGGCCGGGCTGCTCGTGCCGATCCACTGGGGCACCTTCCGGCTGGCCCCCCACCCGTGGGCCGAGCCGGTCGAGCGGCTGCTCGCCGCCGCGGACGCCGAACGGGTCAACGTCGCGGTGCCCGCCCCGGGCCAGCGCGTCGATCAGACGACGCCGCTGAAATCGAACCCCTGGTGGCGGCTCTGATTCGGGGGCCCAGCTACCTCCCCACGCTAAAGTTCCGCCATGACGAAACGCGCGGCCGCGGCCGCCGTCACGGTGCTGTTCGGCATGACCGGATGCGGGCCGGCTCAACCCGCCTCCATCCCGCCCGCGGTCTCTGACGCGCCGCCCAACGAGGTGTCCGGCGTTGCGATCCCCGCCGGCCGCATCGACGGCGCGGTCGCGAAGGTCGACGGGCTGGTCGGCGACCTGATGAAGAGCACCGGCGTCCCGGGAATGGCCGTGGCCATCGTGCACGGTGGGAAAGTTCTGTACGCCAAGGGCTTCGGCGTCAAGGACGTCAGCAAGGGGCAAGGCCAAGGCAACAGGGTGGACGCCGACACCGTCTTCCAGTTGGCGTCGGTGTCCAAATCGGTCGGGTCCACGGTGGTCGCGCACGAAGTCAGTGACAACGTCCTGGCCTGGGACACCCCCGTCACGTCCAAGCTGCCGTGGTTCACGCTCAGCGATCCCTACGTCACCAGCCATGTGACCGTCGCCGACCTCTATTCGCACCGTTCCGGGCTGCCCGACCACGCGGGCGACAAACTCGAGGACCTGGGCTACGACCGACGTCAGACCCTTCAGCGGCTGAAGTTCTTGCCCCTGGCCCCATTTCGGGCCAGCTATGCATACACCAACTATGGGGTGACGGCCGCCGCCGAGGCGGTGGCCACCGCGGCGGGCAAGTCATGGGAGGACCTGTCGGATGAGGTGCTCTACCGCCCGCTGGGGATGACGTCGACCAGTTCCCGGTTCGCCGACTTTCTCGCCCGGCCCAACCGCGCGGTCAACCACATCAAGGCCGGCGACACGTGGGAGGCACGATTTCAGCGTGATCCCGATCCTCAGTCGCCCGCGGGAGGCGTCAGTTCGTCGGTCAACGACATGGCCCGCTGGCTGATGATGTTGCTGGGCAAGGGAACTTACGACGGGCGGCGGATCGCGTCGCCGGAGGCCTTGCTGCCCGCCACCAGCCCGCAGATGGTGTCGGCGCCCGCGAAGACGCCCGGGGCGCGCTCCGGGTTCTACGGATACGGCTTCAACGCGTCGGTCGATTCGTCGGGGCGCACCGAATACAGCCACTCGGGCGCTTTCGACCTGGGCGCGGCGACGAACTTCGTGGTGCTGCCCTCGGAGGACCTGGCCATCATCGCGCTTACCAACGGCGCGCCCTACGGCATCCCGGAAACGCTGACCGCCCAGTTCATGGATCTTGTTGAGTACGGCCAAATCCGCGAGGACTGGGGCGCGCTGTACAAGAAGGCGATCGGCTGGCTCAACAACCCGGAGGGTGCGCTGGTCGGCCGGCGACCACCGGCGAACCCCGCCCCGGCCAGACCGCTCGGCGACTACGCCGGCGAGTACGCGAGCGACTACTGGGGCCCGGCCGCCGTCAGGGAACGTGACGGTGCCCTGCAGCTGGTGATGGGACCGAAGAACCGGTCGGTGACCCTGACACATTGGGATGGTGACACCTTCACCTTCGGTCTGACCGACGAAAACGCTCCGCCGGGAACGATTTCCAAGGCCGTGTTCTCCGGCAACACTCTGAACCTGGAGTACTACGACACCGACAAGCTGGGGACGTTCACCCGATGATCGCCGGTCTGACCGATGCCGAGGTGGCGCAGCGGGTCGCCGAGGGCAAGAGCAACGCTGTCCGCGAACGCGCCACCCGCAGCATCCCGGACATCGTGCGGGCCAACGTCTTCACCCGGATCAACGCGATCCTGGGCGTGCTGTTGCTGATCGTGCTGACGACGGGATCGCTGATCAACGGGATGTTCGGCCTGCTCATCGTCGCCAACAGCGTCGTCGGCATGGTGCAGGAAATCCGGGCCAAGCAGACCCTGGACGCGCTGGCGATCGTGGGACAGGCGAAACCGTTGGTGCGCAGGCGATCCGGGACGCGGACTCTGCCGCCCGCCGAGGTGGTGCTCGATGACATCATCGAACTCGGGCCCGGCGACCAAGTCGTCGTCGACGGCCAGGTTGTCGAAGAGACGAGCCTGGAGGTCGACGAGTCGCTGCTGACCGGGGAGGCCGACCCGGTCGGCAAGGCCGCGGGCGACGCCGTGCTGTCCGGCAGCTTCGTCGTCGCCGGGACGGGCGCCTACCGCGCCACCAAGGTCGGGCCGGAGGCCTACGCCGCCAAGCTGGCCGAGGAGGCCAGCAAGTTCACCCTGGTCAAATCCGAACTGCGCAACGGCATCAACCGGATCCTGCAGTTCATCACCTACCTGTTGGTGCCTGCCGGCCTGCTGACGATCTACACCCAGTTCTTCACCACCCATGCGGGCTGGCGGCAGTCGGTGCTGCGGACGGTGGGTGCGCTGGTGCCGATGGTGCCCGAAGGGCTGGTCTTGCTGACATCGGTCGCGTTTGCCGTGGGGGTGGTCCGGCTCGGCCAGCACCGGTGCCTGGTGCAGGAGTTGCCCGCCATCGAGGGCCTCGCCCGGGTCGATGTGGTGTGCGCGGACAAGACCGGCACCCTGACGGAGAGCGGCATGCGCGTGGCGGGGGTGGAGGAATTCGAAGCGGCGCAACGGGACAACGTCGAGGACGCGCTGGCGGCGTTGGCCGCCGCCGACCCGCGTCCCAACGCCAGCATGCAGGCGATTGCCGAGACCTATCAACGGCCACCCGCCTGGACCGCCACGGCGACCGCGCCGTTCAAGTCGGCGACCAAGTGGAGCGGGGTGTCCTACGGGGACCACGGAAACTGGGTGATCGGGGCCCCGGACGTGCTGCTCGACCCGGCGTCGGCGGCGGCGGAGCGGGCCGAGCGCATCGGCGCGCAGGGGTTGCGGGTGTTGCTGGTCGGCACCGGCGACGTGGCCGTCGACCACGCCGACGCCCCCGGCCGCGTCACCCCCCAGGCCCTCGTGATCCTTGAGCAGAGGGTGCGCCCGGACGCCGCGGAAACGTTGGACTACTTTGCCGAGCAGGGTGTTTCGGTGAAGGTGATCTCCGGGGACAACGCGGTGTCCGTCGGGGCCGTCGCCGACAAGCTCGGCCTGCGCGGTGAGACGATGGACGCGCGCCGGCTGCCGTCGCAGCCCGCGCAACTGGCCGACGCGCTGGATGCCTACACCACGTTCGGCCGGGTGCGGCCCGACCAGAAGCGGGCGATCGTGCACGCCCTGCAATCGCACGGGCATACCGTCGCGATGACCGGCGACGGCGTCAACGACGTGCTGGCCCTCAAGGATGCCGACATCGGCGTCGCGATGGGCGCCGGCAGCCCGGCGTCGCGCGCCGTCGCGCAGATCGTGTTGCTGGACAACAGGTTCGCCACCCTGCCGTATGTCGTCGCCGAGGGCCGGCGGGTGATCGGCAACATCGAGCGGGTCGCCAACCTGTTCTTGACCAAGACCGTCTACTCGGTGCTGCTGGCGCTACTGGTCGGCATCGAATGCCTGTTCTCGAAGGCGATCAAGGCCGACCCCCTGCTGTACCCGTTTCAGCCGATCCACGTGACGATCGCGGCGTGGTTCACCATCGGAATCCCGTCGTTCATCCTCTCGCTCGCCCCCAACAACGAACGCGCCTATCCGGGCTTCGTCCGGCGGGTGCTAAGCTCGGCGCTCCCGTCCGGGCTGATCGTCGGCGCCGTGACCTTCGCGTCCTACCTGCTGGCCTACCACGGCCGGCACGCGACCTTTCAGCAACAGGAGCAGGCGTCCACCGCGGCCCTGATCACGCTGCTGATGACGGCGCTGTGGGTGCTCGCGGTGGTCGCTCGCCCCTATCAGTGGTGGCGGGTCGCGCTGGTCATCGCCTCGGCCGCGGCCTACGTCGTGATCTTCAGCATCCCGCTGGCCCGCAAGGCGTTCCTGCTCGACCCCTCCGACGTGGCGGTGACCTCGACCGCCGTGGGGATCGGCGTGCTGGGCGCCGCCGCCGTCGAGGCGATGTGGTGGATCCGGGCCCGGATGTTGGGCGTGCAGCCGCGGTTGTGGCGCTGACCACCCGGAGCGCGGGCCCGCGGGATTAGTAGGATTCCCGGCGGGGAAAGGACGGGGTATGGGATTCCTGGACAAGGCCAAGGACCTGTTGTCGCAGAACGCCGACAAGGTCGAGACGGCGATCGACAAGGCCGGCGAATTCGTCGACGACAAGACGCAGGGCAAGTACTCCGACACCATCCACAAAGTGCAGGAAGAGGCCAAGAAGGCAGCCGAGGCCGCGGCAAAAGGCGACAACCAGAACTGAGCTCATGGCGAAACTCTCCGGATCCATCGACGTCCCGTTGCCACCCGAGGTGGCCTGGAAGCACGCCTCGGACCTGTCCCGCTACAAGGACTGGCTGACCATCCACCGGGTGTGGCGCAGCAAACTGCCCGACGACATCGACAAGGGCACGGTCGTCGAGTCGATCGTCGAAGTCAAGGGCATGTACAACCGGATCAAGTGGACGGTGGTGCGGTACAAGCCGCCGGAAGGCATGACGCTCAACGGCGACGGCGTCGGCGGCGTGAAGGTCAAGCTGATGGCGAAGGTTCAGCCCGCCGAGGAGGGCTCCATCGTCAGCTTCGACGTCCATCTCGGCGGCCCGGCGCTGTTCGGGCCGATCGGCATGATCGTCGCCGCCGCCCTGCGGGGCGACATCGACACGTCACTGCAGAACTTCGTGACGGTGTTCACCCGGCCCGACCCCGGCATGAACGGACACGACAGCGGTAGCCGCTGATCGTCGAGCGCCCCGCTCGCCGAGCATCACGCTAGCGTGGCGGATGTCGTCGGGCGCCACGCTAGCGTGACGTTCGATCGCACAGGGCCGGGTCCGAGTCGGTTAATCTCGCTAGCATGACTCGCCGGCTGCGTCCTGGTTGGCTGGTGGCGCTTTTCGCGTTGGTGATCTCGGCCAGTGCGTGGCTGCCGTGGCTGACGACGGCCGTCAACGGCGGGGGCTGGGCCAACGCCATCGGGGGCGCGCACGGCAACCTGGAACTTCCGCGTGGGTTCGGCGCGGGCCAGCTCATCGTGCTGCTGTCCTCGGCGCTGCTGGTCACCGGCGCGATGGTCGGACGCGGCCTGTCGGTGCGGCTGGCTTCGGTTGGCGCACTGTTGATCTCGCTGCTGATCGTCGCCCTGACGGCGTGGTACTACAAGCTCAACGTCAATCCGCCGGTGTCGGCGCAGTACGGCCTCTACGTCGGCGCCGTGGCGGCGGTGTGCGCTGTGGCGTGTTCGATCGCGGCGGTCATCACGGCGGTGGCTTCGCGGCGGTCCGGCCGCTGAGGATCTAGGGCGACGGGAACTCGTGTTTGCCCGAGCTGGCGCTCTCGCGGGGTTCGTTGACGCCGAACACGAAGGGTGCGAACACGATTTCGCGGCCGTCCGGGTCGCGGTAGGTGACGGCGCCCGTCGCCTCCCAGTACGGATGCTGTTCGACCGGCTCGTGTCCCGCGGCCTGCAGCCGCGCGATCGCCGCCTGCTGTGCCTGGCGGTCGGGGAAGTAGAGGCAGAGCTGCTCGTGGTGGTCGACCGCGACGGGCTCGACGGACTCCACGATTTCCAGGGTCAGGTTCCAGCTGGGTAGGCCGAAGATGGCGCCGTTACTGCCGTAGCTTTCGCCGAACGTCTCGAAGAGCGGCAGCCCGACGACCTCGCGGTAGAACCGCACCGTGTCTTGGAAGTTCGACGATCGGCGCGCGAACCGGATGCCGCCGATCGGCGCCAGCTGCGGCGGCCAGTGCGTGGTGCGGCGGGGGTGGTGGGCCATCACAGCCCGACCGCTTCGGCCGCCGACTCCGCGGTGGGCCAGTGTCGCAGCTGTTCCCCGGGTGCCCACGTGGAATGCGTGCCGCTGGAGATGCGCTCGGGCAGTTGAAGTTTGCACACCGGTCCGTCGGCGATCCGGCCGGCGTCGAAGACCACGCAGTAGGAGGCGTCGGTGTTCATGTCGGTGGTGAGCGTGACGAGGTAGCCGTCGTCTTCACCGATGGCGCCGACCCGCGGCGCCATCGCCGTCTCGCTTCCGTAGACACCCTCGCCGAAGCGGAATTCCTGCTGGCATCCCGTCTGCAGGTCGTGTTTGACCAGCCCGTCGAACAGGAACCAGCCGGGTTTGCCGGTGGCGGCGTAGGCGTAACGGTAGGCGCCCGCGGCGTAGTCGGGGTTGATGGTGCCGAACTCGGTGACGGAGTCCGACAGCCGCTCCTCCCGCACGGCGCCGGTAATCAGGTTGAACCGCCAACGGTGCAGCCGCGACTGCAGACGGTCCAGCGCCAGGAAGCGAAACAGCTTGTCCCACTTCGATCCACCGGTGTCGGCCGGCGAAGGATCGCCCTCGAAGAAGCCGTCGAGCACGATCTCGTCGCCCTCTTCGTACGCGTTCACGAAGTGCAGCACGAACGTCGGGTCCGCCTCGAACCACCGAATGTCGCCCGGGCCACCCCGGCGGGGGAGGATCGCGAAGCGCGACGGGATGTCGGGATAAAAGCGCGGCACGTGCACGTCGTGTTCGAGCAGGGCCGGATCCCAGAACAACGGGAAATCGTTGAGGATGACGTAGTTTTCAGTGAACGCCATGTCGTGGGGCAGCCGCGGTCCGGGCAGTTGGATGTCGACGTAGTGGACCAACTCGTTGCTCTGGTCGACGACGCCGTAGCGCATGTAGGGGTCGCGCTTGCTGTAGCTGAAGAACAGCAGCTCGCCGGCCTTGGCGTCGACCTTGGGGTGCGCGGACACGCCCCAATCGGTGGGGAACCGCCCGTTCCAGGTCTCCTTGCCCAGGGTTTCGCCCGAATACGGATTGATCCGGTAGAGGTCGCCACACTGGTAGAAGCTGGTCAGCGCGACGCCCCGGTGCACGATGACGTCGGTGCTCGATGCGTCCTTCATCCGGGTTCGGGCGCCCCAGCCCTTCTCACTCTTGGCCAGTTGCACCGGCTCGGCGAGCCCCGGCCACAGCGGCTCGCCGGCCTCGTTCTCCGCCAGGAAGCCGTCGGTCCGCACGAAACGGTTGCGGTAGAACGCCTTTCCATCGCGGAAGCCGACCATGTGCAGCATGCCGTCGCCGTCGAACGGATGATAGGTCTTCAGCGCCGGGTGCAGCGGGTTCTCCGTGTTGCGCAGGTAGATGCCATCCAGGTCGCGCGGGATCTCCCCCTGAACGGTGGTGAGATCGTCGGCGTCCCACTCGGTGGTCTGGGGACGCCACGGTCCGGTCCGGTACGGGTGGTCGTCGTCCTCGGGCAGGGTGGACAAGAACTTGCCGACGATCGCGACGTCCATGTCACACACCTTCTGCCGTGCTGACAACGAAACTCACCGTGGTGGCGGTGCTGCCGCCGAAATTGAGGGTGCCGAAGGTCTTGGCGCCGTCGACCTGATACTCGCCGGCCGCGCCGCTGACCTGTTTGGCCGCGTCGAGCAGCATGCGCACGCCCGAAGCACCGACCGGGTGGCCGCCGCCGATCAGCCCGCCGCTGGGGTTGATCGGCAGCCGGCCGCCGATTTCGATCTCGCCGTTCTCGATCGCTTTCCACGACTCACCCGGGCCGGTCAACCCGATGTGGTCGATCGCCAGGTACTCGCTGGGGGTGAAGCAGTCGTGCACCTCGTATCCGTCGAGGTCGTCGAGGGCCAGGCGCGCGCGCCGCAACGCGTCCTGGACGGCGGCCCGCACATGCGGAAGCACGTACGGGTCGTCGGTGGCTCGGTCCAGCTTCTGGCGGAGGCCCAGTCCCACCGTGCGGTGCCCCCACCCGTCGATGCGGCCGATGGGGCACGCGTCGGGATGAGCGCGCAGGTAGGCGTCGCCGACCAGCACCAATCCCGCGCCGCCATCGGTCATTTGGCTGCAGTCGAAGCGGCGCAGCCGACCCTCGGTGATGGGGTTGGTCGTGTCGTCATCCGTGATGGGTTCGGGGACCGTCCAGTCGCGCGTCTGGGCCTTGGGGTTGCGCCGCGCGTTCGCGAAGTTCAGCTGCGCGATGGCTCGCAGGTGCGCGTCGTCCAACCCGTAGCGCCGGTCGTATTCGTCGGCGACCTGAGCGAACATCGACGGCCACAGATAGCGGGCGCCCGCCCCCTCGTGACCCGTCCAGGCGGCGGCACCAAGGTGCTGGGCGGCGGTGTCGCCGGGCACGGTTTTCTCGAGCTCGACCCCCAGCACCAGCGCCGTGTCGTAGGCGCCCGACCGCAGATCCGCCATCGCGGACAAGGTCGCGATGCTGCCCGACGCGCACGCCGCCTCGTGCCTGGAGGCGGGGGTGTCCCAGAGGTCGGCGCGGACCGTGGCCGGCATCGCACCGAGGTGGCCCTGGGCGGCGAACATTTCGCCAAAGGCATTCCCGACGTGCACCACCTCGATGTCGGCGGCACTCATCTTCGCCGCCTCGAGCGTGCCGTCGACGACCTCGGCGGTCAGCGCGGCGAAGTCGCGGCCCTCTTTGGTCAGGTTGCGGGCGAAGTCGGTTTGCCAGCCGCCCAGGATCCACACGGCCGCCGAGCCATCCATACGCCGCACGGTACTCCTGGATCGCGTCGACGTTGAGGCCTATCCGGGTGGACATGTGTCCCAGAAGAGGGGCGGCCCCGTCGGCTCTCGGGCTGAACCGACGGGACCTAGGCGGACGCGAAGGCCGGCCGACGCGTTCGCCTCTCATGGAACATTGCCCCGGATGGCGGTCGACAAACATGCGGAGTCGACCTTGGTGCCCCGTTCGGCGGGGCGACCGGTCGTGGGGTCGCGTCGGCGCGCGACTCAGACGGCGCCTCCGACGAGCTCGGTGGGGTCGGGCCCGTCTGGCTGACCTGCCGCAATGCCCAACTGTTTGCGGGCGTCGGCCAAGTCGATCGTCGCCAGGTCGATGCCCTTCGTCTCCACGGCGGTGAGGACGGCCACGGCGCTCACCGCGGCGGTGGCCGCCAAATACCAGGAGATGGGTACCGCGGATTTGTAGGTCTCGAGTAGGCGCACCGCGATGATCGGTGCCAGCGAACCGGCCACGATCGAGGTGACCTGGTAGCCGAGCGACACCCCGGAATAGCGCATCCGCGTGGGAAACATTTCGGCCATGGCCGCGGGCTGCACCGCATACATGAGGCCGTGGATGATCAGGCCGAGGACGATCGCCGACAGAATGATCGCGTTGCGGCCGCTGTTCATCATCGGGAATGCGAAGAAGCCCCAGGTGCAGGCGCTGATCGCGCCGATGAAATAGATTGGGCGCCTGCCGAATCGGTCACTGAGGCGCCCGGCCAGCGGAATGATGACGAAGTGCACCGCGTGCGCCACCAGCAGCCACCACAGGATGGTCTTGGTGTCGGTGTGCACATGGACTTTCAGATAGGTGATGGAGAAGGTGACGACGAGGTAGTACATGGTGTTCTCGCCCAGCCGCATGCCCATGGCGGTGAAAACGCCACGCGGGTAACGCTTTAACACCTCGGCCACGCCGACGCGGGCGGTACTGACCCGCTCCAGCTGTCGCTGCGCCTCGAAGAAGATCGGCGCGTCCGTCACTTTGGTGCGGATGTAATAGCCGATCAGCACGACGATCGCGGACAGCCAGAAGCCGATGCGCCAGCCCCAGCTCAGGAACGCCGAGTCAGTGAGCGTCGACGTAAGCACCAGCAGCACTACCGTGGCCAGCATGTTTCCGCCGGGCACGCCGGCCTGCGGCCAGCTGGCCCAGAAACCGCGACTGGACTTTGGGCTGTGCTCGGCGACCAGCAGGACCGCCCCGCCCCACTCGCCGCCGACGGCGAATCCTTGCGCGAACCGCAGCATTACGAGCAGCGCGGGGGCCCAGTACCCGATCTGACCAAAGGTGGGCAGGCATCCCATCGCGAACGTGGAGACGCCGACCAGCAACAGGCTGAGCTGCAGCAGCTTCTTCGGCCGTACCGGTCGCCGAGCTGGCCGAAGACGATTCCCCCGAGCGGGCGGGCGGCGAAGCCAACGGCGTAGGTCACGAAGGCGGCGAGGATTGCGTCGAGTTCGTTGCCGCCCCGCGGAAAGAAGACCTTGCTGAAGACAAGGGTGGCGGCGGTGCCGTAGAGGAAAAACTCGTACCATTCCACGACCGTGCCGGCCATCGAGGCGGCGACCACGCGGCGCAGGTACGCCTGGGTTTCGAATAGATTGCCACGCAGGCCTTTACGATCACTCATCGGTCGCCCTCCTTGGCGGCCGCCCACCCGTGGCGCCGACCGGGTTTGCCTAGACCGGCGATATCGCTGGACCGCGGCGATAGTGGGTGTGCTGGCGGATGGGAGCGTACTCGTCGGGGGCCCTCGGCGCACGGGGTCAGCGGCGGTGGCCCGGGCGCCCGATGTGGCCGTCGGCTCCGGAGTCCCAACGCGTCACGGAAGAATCACCCCGGACACCGGGCTGGGAACGCCCGCGAACGACGAACAAGCGTCGCCCGGCCGCGACCAATCGCGGGGAATTCCTAGGCGCCCACGACGGGAAATGGCATCCGGCGGGTGGCGCTTCGCCGTTAGCCGAACAGGTACGGGAGCTAATCGGCGGTCCGCGCGATTGCACTGCTCGGGGCTGCGTTGCGACACGGTCACGGATGGATACCTATCGTCGCATCACTAGTCACAACAACCGCTCTAATCACTATCGTCACATGAGCCAACTGCGGACGTCAATGCGGTGTCCCGCCGCTCGAAAGGTGTTACATGTCGGCGATTCTTCGAAGTGTGTCGCTCTCGGTGGCGTCGGCGGCCGCAGTCGGACTCGTCTTCGTGGTCGGGCCCGCGCCGATGGCCTTTGCCACCCCGTGTGGCGCACCCGAAGCGAACGTGGAGCCGCCCGTCGCCCCGCCGGCGATGCCCGCACCGCAGCCGGTCGTTCAGCCGCCGACCGGCCGCCGACCGACGCACACCAATGACCAGGCACCCCTGCCCAGGCTGGGCCCGCTGATCTCCCAATTCCTCAAGCCGACGACTCCGGGTCGCCAGGTCGCCCCGATGAGACCCCAGGCCGAGGTCCTTCCGCCCGGCCCCAATCCTCCCGTCCCCGGCCTGCCGCAGCCGCCGAACGCCGGCCAACTGCAGCCCAACGCCGCCCCGGTCCCGCAGCCGCAGCCGGCCCCGCCGCCGCCCTCGATCGCGGGCGCGCCTACGTCGCTCGTCGACTGGGTGACCGGCCCCGACGGCCCGAACAAGACTTTGCAGCGATTCAGCATCTCGGGTACCGACCTCGGAATCGCCTGGGACAACGGCGATCCGGTGAACCGCCAGGTCCTCATGGCGTTCGGGGACACCTTCGGCTACTGCAAGGTCAAGGGTCAGCAGTGGCGCTACAACACGTTGTTCCGCAGCTCGGATCACGACCTGTCGCACGGCATCCACATCGCCGACGGCGTCCCCAACGACCGGTACTCCGGGTCACCGGTGTGGACGACGAGCCTGTCCAAGCAGGTCGTCAACACCATCCACAAGGCCGCGCACGAGACGGGGATCATCCCGACCGCGGGCATCTCGATCGGCCGGACGCAGTACATGAGCTACATGTCCATCCGGCAGTGGGGCCGCGACGGCGAATGGTCGACGAACTACTCGGCGATCGCCAGGTCCAATGACAATGGCCAGAACTGGGGAATCTTTCCCACCTCGATCCGAACGGCCTCCGCGGACGCCATCCCGGGTGCCGGGTTCACTCCCGGCAATGAGAACTTCCAAATGGGTGCGTTCATGAAGGGCAACGACGGTTACCTCTACCAGTTCGGCACCCCGTCGGGTCGCGGCGGCGCGGCGTTCCTTTCGCGAGTGCCACCGGGCCAGTTGCCGGACCTCACCAAGTACCAGTACTGGAACGGCGACGAGGGCGGCCGCTGGGTGCCCAACAACCCGGGCGCGGCGACGCCGATCTTCCCCGGACCGGTGGGCGAGATGTCGGCCCAGTACAACAGCTATCTGAAGCAGTACCTGGTGCTTTACACCAACGGCGGTAGCAACGATGTGGTGGCGCGGACCGCGCCGGCCCCGCAGGGACCGTGGAGCCCCGAGCAACCGCTCGTGTCGTCGTTCTCGATGCCAGGCGGCATCTACGCGCCGATGATCCACCCGTGGTCGTCGGGCCGGGATCTCTACTTCAACCTGTCGCTGTGGTCGGCATACGACGTGATGCTGATGCACACCGTCTTGCCCTAATCGTGACCGTGTCGCACCCCAAATAGTCAGCAAAGCAGGCGCACCCTGAAGAAAGCGGGGGCCCAGCGAGAGAGGAGATCGGCGATGATCACCTTCGAAAATCCGGCCACGTCGACCGCCAGCAAGCCACGGCGGCCAGACATCGAAGTGCGCATCGAGAGTGTGCACCGCAGAGACGGCGCCGTCCGCCTGGGCATCTTGCTCGACGGGCGGATGGCCACATAGCCGAGCGCGTCGCGGCCGGCCCCAAGGGCCAGGGCAATATATACGCGTGAGTTGGGCGAAGCGCGAAGCCAGGGCGCTCGCGGAGACGAGTCTGACCGGCGACGCGTTGCTCGCTGAGCTGGAAGACTATGTCCGCGCGGACAATCCGCAATTGACGGACGTCCGGCTGGAGCGGGCCACCCCCACCGAGGAGTACGACACCGGCGTGGAACCGCCGAGGCGGTGGTACGACGTCACCTACCTGGCCGACGACGGCGAAGGGTACGGGCTCAGGCCTTGAGTGCCGATTTGAATGCCCTCTGTCGGCGGTGGTGACTGCTGGCCGGGCGATCGCCCTAGTTGGTGCTTGGTGGTGGTTGGGGTTGGAAGGGGTCGTACCACCACCAGTCGGCGCGTTCGCCGAGGGGTCCCGGGCACGGGGGGACGGTGGGCGGCGGTTGGGTGGGTGGGCGCGCCAGCGATCCGGCGCTCAGGGGTCGGCCGGCGCTGTCGGTGACGGTCAGGGCGTCGGCGGGTCCGGTGATGGTGATGCCCCCGCAGTGGTGCAGCCGGTGGTGATACGGGCAGACCAGCACGAGGTTGGCCAACTCGGTGGGGCCGCCGTCTTCCCAGTGTCGGATGTGGTGGGCGTGCAACCCTCGGGTCGCGCCACAGCCGGGCACCGCGCATGTGCGGTCGCGGTGTTCGAGTGCGCGGCGCAGGCGTCGGCTGATCAGGCGGGTGGTTCGGCCGGCGCCGATGGGCTGGCCGTCGCGGTGAAACCACACCTCACAGGTGGCGTCGCAGGTCAGGTAGCGGCGTTCGGCGTCGGACAGCAGCGGACCCAGATGCAGCGCCGCGGTGTGGGTTTCAGCGTCGACGTGCACCACCACGGTGGTGTGCTGTCCGTGCGGGCGGCGGGCCGCCTCGGCGTCCCATCCGGTCTCGACCAGGCGCAGGAAGGCATCGAGGGTGTTGGGGAACGGCGGCGCACCATCGCAGGCGGCCTCGCCGTCGCCGCGGTCGCGCTTCCACTGGGCGATCAGCGCGTCACGATGAGTCGCCAACGCCGCGTCGAACGTCGCCGCCTCGTCGCGGGGCAGCTTGATCCGCCAGCAGCTGCCCTCCTCGGTGGTGGTCTTACTGATCGAGCGCTCCGGCTCGAGACGGGCATCGGGCTCGGGCCGCGGTTCCAGCTTGACCGCGGTGCGCAGCTGATTGACCGTGGCCACCGCGGCCAGCTGGGCGTAATGCTCATCAGAGCCCTCACCCGCCCGCGCCGCGACGACGCCGACCTGATCCAGCGACAGCCGCCCCTCCCGCATCCCTTGGGCACAGCGCGGGAACTCCTCGACCCGGCGCGCAACGGTGGCAATCGTGTGCGCGGTGGTCGACGACAATCCCAGTTTCCAGGCCACCAACGCCGCGACCGAGCGCGCGCCGGTCATGCCGCACAGCTCATCACGCTCGATCTCGGCGACCAGGTCCACGATGCGCCCATCGATGGCATTGCGCTGACCGGCCAACTCCGCCAACTCCTCAAACACCACCTCCAAACGCTCTTTGGGGCTCACCGCCACAGAGCCCGAAGATGCTGCCGAGGACATGACCCCATCATCGCAGCGCGGTACGACAAGTCTGGGCTGTCTAATCCGCTGCGCGGTCTAGGAGCGCGGACTCCCTGTCGAAGTCGCCGCGCCGGTCAGGCTCTGCGTCAGTCCGATGCGCTCTGCCTCGCGAACCGCTCAGCCGTCGTGTACAGGGCCGCGGGGCGGTTGCCGTGGTCGTACACGATCGTGACGACGCTGCCGTCGATGTCGACCAACATCGTTTGCTGACGGCCCCATGAAACTCACTTCCTGCGTCTGTCACACTGTCGGCGACAAGTTGCAGTTGACGGAGCGGGGCTCATGACAGAACCGGAATCAAAACTGCGCCAACGCACCGACGGGCGACTCGACCGGTCTCGTGATCCCGCCATCCTCGACGCTGCCCTGGCCGCCCTGGCCGAGCATGGCTACCACGCCACCAACATGAACGACATCGCCGCGCGCGCCGGCGTGGGAAAGGCCGCAATCTACCGGCGGTGGTCATCCAAAGCCGCGCTGATGACCGACGCTTTGGTGTACTGGCGACCCGACCTGCTCAGCGTCGATGTCCCCGACACGGGCAGCTTGGAAGGCGATCTGGACGCCCTCGTCGAACGCGTCAAACGCAACGACAGCGGCCTGGTCAGCAACGACCTGGTGTTGCGCGTCGCAATGGAAGCCGCACACGAACCCGAACTTGCTTCTGCGCTCGACGACCTCATGCTGGGCAAAGGCAAACGCACGATCACTGCGATCTTGACCCACGCCGCCGATCGCGGCGAAATATCCGCCGACCGAGACTGGTCGCTAGTGGCCGACGTACTCCTAGCGATGGGTCTGCTGCAGGTTGCCCGCGGACAAAGCGTCGACGCCGATTTCGTACGCCGGGTCATCGACGCCGTGATCCTGCCCGCGGTGCGCGCTCCGACGAACAGCTAATCTTCCGGCTCTGAAGACCCCTGCTCCGCCACGATCAACTCCCTCATCCAGGGAGTGTCAAGGATCAACCGAAGTAGGTGTCACGCATCGGCCGAGGTCATACGGGCCTTAAGTGCCCCTGTTCAGAGTCGGCTGAGTTTGACACTCATGTTGTGTGTCAGGCGCCTGCGCTATGCCTGCGGATCCACCCGATCTAGCTCCTCGAGACGATCGACGAGGGGTGGGAGGCGATCTCGATCGTCGGACGCGGAACCGGCCGGTGTCGCTGTCTACGCCGCCATCCGCGACGAAATCCCCGACCGCGTCTCCGATGGCGACGCGGAAGAACCGCCCTTACGATCGCGACGACCGATATCGTCCTAGTCACTCGAGCCGAAAAGAAACCTGTCGGCGATCGCATGCTCGTTGCGAATGGACATCTCCTGGGCGGTGTTGAGCCAGAGTCCCTCGAACCCGGCCGAGTGCATGCCCGCGTGGATGGCGCCGATGTTCCTCAGGTCCTGTGAGGGCAGCTCGCCCCAGCCATCGTGGTCCTGCCACCGCTCGAAGACCTGCCACTGCGTCTCGGGCACCTCGCCGGGCGCGAAATGCTCCAGCGAGAACATCTCGAACGTGCACCGATTCGGGTCTTCGGCGTCGGGCAACATGCGGTATCCCAGCAGGCAGGACTTCTCGACCAGGATCACCATGGTCGGAAACACATGCCAGTCGCCGTTCCCCGCGAAGTATTGCTCCATCGACATCCGCGGGAAGTCAACGCCTTCGGCGCGGGCAAGTTCCTCGCACATCTGGTGGTACAGGACAAACGGTGGGACGTCGCCGGGCTCCATCGCGGCCAGCTTTTGCGCGGCCCGGTAATCTCGCTCGGTGACCAGCGACCCGACCTCGAGGTATTGGTATTTCATCGAATTCGCGAACACCTCTGGTCGCGCCGCCTGCTCTTGGCGACCCTTGTCGCGGCCGACATGCTCGGGACGCTGCGTGTAGACGAACCGCGAGTGGTTCTTATAGGTGATGGTCGGGGTGTAGGGAGCGTAGACGTATTCTTGCGGCGCTGCGGGCTCCGCTGACGGCCGCGGTCCCTGCGCCGATCGCATCGTCTGCGGATGGGTCCCGGGCGTGTGATAGCCCTCGATGAAAGCGTCGATCACGGTCTTGTAGTTCGCCGGCAGGAACGTGCGTTTGCGCCAGCGGTAGCGCATGTCCTGCAACCGAAATGGAGCCAGCGCGGTCGGCAGTGGGTCCAGCCACTCGAGCAGATCCGGCGGGTCCTCGGCCATGCTCACGAAAACCCAGCCACCCCACGTCCCCACGGCGACGGGACGCAGGCCCCACTGCTGGCGCGGGCGCGGTGCGAATTCGTCGCGACATGGGACGAAGGAGGACCGACCGTCCAATTCATAACGCCAGCCATGGAATTCGCAGCGCAGCTCTTTGTTGGCCGAGCAACCGCTGCCGCGGACGACCTTCATGCCGCGGTGGGCGCAGGTGTTGTGGAATGCCTTGATGCTGCCGTCCTTCTGGCGCACCACGGCGATGGACTGCCGGCCGATCGTGTACTCGTAGAAGCAGCCGGCGTCCGGTACTTCCTCTTCGCGACACGCGGGCTGCCACACCCGGGTGAACAATCGCTCCAGCTCGAGGTTCAGGAATTCCGGGTCGATGTACCGGCTCTTGGGCACGAAAGTCTCACCGCAGGCGAACTTTTGTGGCACCCGCTCGGTGGCAAGCTCGGTCATTGTCGCACTTTTCGTCGGTTCAGCTGGACGGTGGCTTGTCAAAGATGTTGGGATACAGCACCGCTTCCTTGAACGACGTCTCGATCTCGGCGAATGCGGTCGGGATGTCCCACGTCCCCGACGCCGAAACGATGTCGCGTTCGACGACCGGATTGGACATCAGGCTGATCCGCCCATTCCCGGCGAAGATCACGCGCCGGTTGAGCCAGTCGGACTGCTCGCTGGCCAGATACACGACCGGCGGCACGCAATTCTTCGGCGAAAGGCGAACGTTGGCGTCCGAGTAGTCCATGCTGCCGCCGCCTTTGATGCCCTGCGTCATCCGGGTGCCCGCGATGGGGGCAACGGCGTTGCAGCGCACCCCGTAGTTGCGCAGTGCGTTGGCGCACGAGAAGGTCAGGCCGACGATGCCCATCTTGGCCGCGGCGTAGTTCGGCTGGCTCGGCGCGCCCTGCAAGCCCGACATGGATGTGAAGGTGATCAGCCGGTACTGCCCGCCGCGATTCTCCCGCCACCAGGCCGCCGCGTGGCGCGTGACGTTGAACGTCCCTTTGAGGTGCACCGACACCACCGCGTCCCAGTCCTGCTCGCTCATCTTGAAGACCATGCCGTCCCGAAGGATCCCCGCGGCGTTCACCACGACGTCCAAGCCGCCGAGCGTCTCGGCGGCACGGCCGATGAGATCCGCGCACGCGGCGAAGTCGGTGATGTCGGTGGTATCGGCGAATGCCTTGCCGCCGCGGCTCGTTATCGCCGCCGCGACGCTTTCGGCCGGACCGGAGTCGTGTCCGGTCCCGTCGACGCCGACGCCCGCGTCGGAGACCAGGACCGTCGCGCCCTCGGCGGCCAAGCCCTCGGCCACCGCGGCGCCGATTCCCCGCCCGGCCCCCGTCACCAACGCGGTCCGTCCGTCCAACACACCCATCGTCATCCAACCCCTCGTGGCCTCGCGTTAGAAAAGAGCATACAGAACATGCAAACAATATCTGTATAGCTGTTTAGTAGTTCACTCGAACCCCCACTCGGCATAGCGGCGCTCCAACTCGGCCATCGCCTCCGGGCCGCCGCGGGCGCCGCGTTCCTTCATGAAATTGAACTCGTCGTCGCGCCACACGAGGTTGCTGAACACCGTGTGGCCCATCGGAACCCAGTCCCCGAACTGCGCCATCCCGACGGCGTGCCAGAACGCGATCAGGGCGTGCTTTCCCACCATCAGACCGTCGGCCGAGTGGTGAGCGATCGCGCGGGCATACCGCAACACCTCGTCGCGGAGCCGCTCGGCGGGCACCGCCGACGCGGCTACCCCCCACTCACGTAGTTCGTGCGCGGTCACCTTGCGGCCGGTGATCATCGCCTCGTAGCCGCGGTTGGGTCCCATCTTGAGCAGCGCGAGCGGCATAGCCGTGGAGAACCCGGCGAACCCGATGCGCGCCTGGGGGCGGGCAACGTACATGTCATCCGAGACGACCAGAATGTCGGCGGCCAGCGCCAGATTCATCCCGGCGCCCAGCGTGGCGCCCTGGCAGCCGGCGATCACCGTCTTCGGGAACTCCAGCCAATTGGTGAGGTGCCGGTGCAGCCGTCGGGCATTGCCCAGGCGCGCGGTCTGCGGCAGTCGCTGGCCCTTGCGCAGTCCCGCTTCTTCCACCGGGAGCCGGCGCACGTCGTCGCCGCTACAGAAGTCCTTGCCCTCGGCCAGCAACACGACGACCTTGACCTGGTCATCGTCCTCTGCGCGGTCCAGCCGCTCCTTGAAGAGTCGATGCATTCCGGGAGACAGGATGGCGTTGCGCCGTTCGGGCCGGTTGATGGTGATCTGCGCGATGTGCGGTTCGACAACCTCGTAGCGGACCCAGTCCTCATCGACCTCGAATTCGCCTCCAGCGGCGGAGTCGGTGGCCATAAGCCCTCCTTCGCGCGTTGGCAGTACATAAGTACAGTAGTCGATCAATTGTCACATCTGGTGATACGGTCGGCGAATGCCAACATTCACGGTCACCAAGCGGCTCGCCGCGCCACCGGACGTGGTGTGGGCCGTTCTTGCCGACTTCGGCAACGTCGACTGGATCCCCGGACCCAGCGATGTCAGGGTCGAGGGCGAAGGGCCCGGCATGCGGCGGTTCATCGCCGCGAGCACTGAGAGGCCGGTCATCGAGACCCTCGTCTGGATCAAGCCCGAGGAGCGCGCGCTGTCGTACGAGATCGCCAACAATCCGATGCCGGTCAGCCGCTTCGTGGCGGTGAACACCGTCTCCGAGAATGCGGATGTCGCCGGGGAATCCATCGTAATGTGGGACGTCGACTACGAACCCATCGGCGATGATGCCGCGGCGCGCGATGCCATCGAGTCCGTCTACGGCTTGATGGCGGGCTGGCTTGAGGATTTCGCCATAGCCCGCGAGATCAGATAGAACACTTAGACAGAAAGTGTCTAATAGTTTAGGATTCTTCAGGTGATTGATCCTCTCGATCTGGTACTGATCAGCGTCGACGACCACACCGTGGAGCCGCCCGACATGTTCGTCGGCCGGGTGCCGAGCCGTTTCGCCGACGACGCACCGCGCATCGTCGAGGACGACGACGGCATGTGTTTCTGGGTGTACGACGGTCTGCAGCTGCCGAACATCGGGCTCAACGCCGTTGTGGGCCGGCCCAACGACGAATGGGGATTCGAGCCGTCGCGATTCAGCGACATGAGGTCAGGGTGCTACGACGTCGACGCACGGGTGAACGACATGGACGCCTCCGGTGTGCTTGCGTCGCTGTGCTTCCCGTCGTTCCCGACCATCTCGGGCGCGCTGTTCACCTATCGCGGGGACCGCGACGTGTCCGAGGCGATGGTGCGCGCCTACAACGACTGGCACATCGAGGACTGGTGCGGCCGGCATCCCGACCGGTTCATCCCGATGGGGATCCTGCCGTTGTGGGACGCGAGCCTGGCCGCGGCCGAAGTGCGGCGCCTGGCGGGGCGGGGCTGTCGCGCGGTGACGGCTCCACAGCACATCGGGAGCTACGGGCAGCCGCCCTGGCAGGATCCGCACTGGGATCCGTTGTGGGAGGCGATCTGCACGGAGAACACGGTCGTGAACATCCACATCGGCACGGGCGGCGGATTGCCCGTGCCGTCGGACCTGACCACCTATCTGGCCTACAACTCGATGCTGCCGATCGACACCCAACGCTTCGTGGCCGACCTGTTGTTCTCACCCATTGTTCAGAAGTTCCCGTCCATCAAGTTCTCGCTGTCGGAAGGCGGCATCGGGTGGATCCCGTTCCTGCTGGAGCGATTCGAGGACATCTACTCGCGCCAGCGGGCCTGGACGGGAGACGATTTGGGTGACGGGCTGAGCCCCAGCGACGTGTATCGCCGCAACTTCATGTCGTGCTTCATCCGCGACCGGGTCGGCATCGAGATGCGGGAGCGCATCGGAGTGGAGACCATCTGCTGGGAGATGGACTACCCGCATTCGGACAGCAGCTGGCCGGACGCGCCCGAGCAACTCGCCGCCCAGTTGGAGGGCTGCACACCCGACGAGGTCGAGGCCATCACCTGGCGTAATGCGGCCCGCGCCTTCGGCTACACCGGCGTCGAGCGACGGGGCAGGGAACATTGCACCGTCGCGGCGCTGCGGGAAAGAATCGCCGGCCTGGATCTGTCGGCGCCGAAGGTGGACGCCGGCCGCGCGCCCAGGGCGGGCGCTACCGCGATCACATACGGCGACATGAAGGTACGGATGGCGTCGATCCTTCGCGGTGGGGCGTGACCGAACCGGATTACGGGGTCGTCCTCACCGGGGCCGATCGGCGATTCCGCGACGAGGTGTGCGGGTTTCTTGCAACGGCGTTGACCTCGGACGTGCGCGGCCAGGGCCGCGACGAGATGGATCGATTGAGCCGAATGCGCCTGTGGCAGAAGCGTCTTCACGACGCGGACTTGGCCGCGATCTCATGGCCGTCCGAATTCGGTGGTCGCGCGGCCACTCCGGTGCAGCAGCTCATCTTCAACGCCGAGATGGCCGCCGCGCACGCTCCAGAGCCCATCAACCGCAGCGCCGTCAATCAGCTCGGCCCCACGATCATTCAGTGGGGTACCGGCGAGCAACGCCAACGCTATCTGCCGAAAATCCTTTCGGGCGACGAGGTGTGGTGTCAGGGGTTCAGCGAACCCGACGCGGGCAGTGATCTCGCCGCCCTGAAGACCAGGGCCGAGATCCACGGCGACGAGTTGATCATCACCGGGCAAAAGGTCTGGACGTCCAAGGCGCAATACGCCGACTGGATCTACATCCTGGCACGCACGGATCCCACGGCGGACAAGCACCAAGGAATCAGCTACATCCTCGTACCCTTACGCACCAGCGGGATCGAGGTGCGCCCGATCCGCCAGATCACCGGGCAGGCCGAGTTCAACGAGGTGTTCTTCGATTCGGTGCGGGTGCCGCTCGCCAACGTGCTCGGTCCGCTGCACGGCGGTTGGCGGGTGGCCAAATCCACGCTGGGCTACGAGCGCGTAGGACAGAGCCGCACCCATCGGATCGAGCGGCGGCTGACGATTCTGATCAGGATGGCGCAGGAGCGAGGAGCGCTGGGGCACGAGGGCTGCGGTGACGACTACGTGGCCGATCGGATCGTCGGTTTCGCCGCGCGGGTGGAGGCGCTGCGTCAGATCTCGGCCCAGGCGACGGCCGCCGGCGTCCGCGGTGTCAGTCCCGGACCCGAGGCGTCGGTGGCCAAGCTGCTGACGTCGGAAGTCGATCAGGAGATGGCCAACTTCGGGCTGGACCTTGCCGGGCCGGGTGGCACCCTGGAGCGCGGGTCCGCGGGGGCGACGAACAACGGGAACGTCGCACGGAGCTACCTGCTGATGCGGGCGGCGACCTTCGGTGCGGGCACATCGGAGGTTCAGCGCAACGTGATCGCTGAGAAGCTGCTGGGACTGCCGCGTGACCCCTGATGGCCCGTCGTCGCTGAGCGAACTCGCACGCAGCGCGGCCGAACTCGAGCAGTTGCGGGCGTCGGCCGATGACGCCCTCCGAAAGGTGTGGTCTGCCAGCTCTTTTCGGGGCCTGCTCGATGGCCCCGGCGCGGTGTTCGACCCGAAGCTGTGGCAGACGATCGTCGAGGCCGGGTGGGCCGACGTGTTGGTTAGCGAGGCCGCCGGGGGCGGAGGGGGCGGGCTCCGTGATCTGTGCGTGCTGACCGAGGCCGCAGGCGCGGCGTCGGCCCCTGCCCCGCTTGCGATGGCGGCGGCCGCGGGATGGTGCGAGAACCGCTGCGCCGACGGGATCGGTCTGCTGCTACCCGAGCGCGGAGAGCGCACCGCGGCGGGCGTCTCCGGAGTGTGGCCGCTCGTGCCGTTCGGTGCGGTCGCAACTAAGTTGTTGGTCTGCGCGGGCGACGGAGAGTCTGCCGTGCTAGGGGTCGTCGACCCGGCGGAGGCGGGCGTGGTGCGCGAGCCGGTGACGCCGCTGGATCACAACCCCGGCGCACGAATCACGCTGAGCGATGCGCCGATTCAGGTCCTAGAGACTGGGCCGGGTGCGGTCCGGCGCCACGGTGAAGCCGCGCTGCGCGGCCTGATCGGCCGGGTGGCCGAGTTGGTTGGCATCGCGGCGGCCGCCAACGAGGCCGCAACCGAGTACGCGAAGCTGCGCGTCGCGTTCGGCCGCCCGATCGGCGCCTTCCAGGCGATCAAGCACCGCCTGGTCGATCAGCGGTGCGCGATCGAGATCGGGCGTGCGCTCGTCAATCGCGCCGCCGACGCCTGCCAACACGGGCATCCCGAGGCCCCCGCACTGGGCTCCCTCGCCGCCTACTGGGGCATCGACGCGCTGCGTACCGTCCCCGAGGGCGCCACCCAGGTATTCGGCGGCATCGCGTACACGTGGGAGCACGATGCCCACGTTCATCTCCGCCGGGCGGCCAGCGCCGCGGGAAATCTCGGTCAGCGCGCGCACCACCGCGACATCGTCACGCGCTGGCTAACGGGGCGCTATCCGGTGGAGCAGCCGGGAGGTGACGGGTGAACTCGTTCCTCTCGGGTGTCAAAGTCCTTCAGGTCGGCGACGGGATCGCCGGTGCGGCGGCCACGTCGCTGCTGGCGAACCTCGGCGCCGAGGTGAGTAAGCTCGGCGGCGGTTTCCCGCCGCCCCGGGTAGGGCCGATGATCACGGTTGGAGCCGCATCGGTGCCATTGGTTGACGTGGTTCTCGATCGTGGCAAGCGAGTCCTGCAATCACCAAGCGACACAGCGGCATTGATCGACGCACACGACATCGTGATCGTCGACCACGACGCCGCGATCGACCTGCCGCAGGCCAGAAACGCCGTGGTGGTGAGCGTCAGCCCATTCGGCCTGACCGGACCGCGCTCCGTCGAGCGGGGTGGTGAACTGATCGCCCAGGCGGCAGGGGGCATGCTCGCCACGATCGAGGGCTCCGACGGGACGCCGGTGCCCGCCCCCGGCTATGTCGCGCTCAAGGCGGCGGGCGCGGTGACGGCGCTGGCGGCCTTGCACGGCCTCGATCGGCGCAACGCTACGAGCGCGCCGGTGAGCGTGGATGTGTCGGTGCAGGAGGCGGTCGCATTCACCGCGGCCCTTCCCGAGTGCGCCCACGTGCTGTACTCCTGCCCGGGAAGGGCGGGCAGCGGGCGTTACCTCGCCCCGTCGGGCTTGTTCGCCTGCCGCGACGGACTGGTGCGCATCACCGCCGTCGAAAATCATCAGTGGACCGGCCTGTTGGTGGCCTTGGGTCATCCCGCATGGGCCACGGGCCTAGGCGAACGAGCCGCCCGGATAGAGCACGCCGATTTGATCAACCACCACGTTGGGGCGTGGGCGGCGACGCGCCTCAAGGAAGACTGCGCAGCCCTGTTGCAGGCCAACGGCGTGCCTTCGACGCCGGTGAATACACCCGCGGAAATCCTGGCGTCGCCCCAATTCGCTTCTCGCGGAGCGATTTCGGTGACTCGACTGGGCGGTGCTGCCCTGTCCGTACTGGCCCCCCCATGGGCGACGCGCCCGGGCGGGCGATTCGGACGCCACCGCACGGGCCGGCTGAACGAGCTGCGAGTCGCCGAGCTGACCCACGTCCTGGCCGGGCCGATAGTCGGCGCGTTGCTCGGTGGGATGGGTGCCCGGGTGCTGCGACTGGAAGACCGCGACCGACTCGACATCTACCGGCGCACCGGACCGTTCGCCGCAGGGCGGCCCGGCGTGGAGCGCGGCGCGTATTTCGCGGTGGCCAACCACTCCAAGCGCAGCGCGCTGATCGATCCTGGCCGGGCGACGCAGGACGTCGCCGCCGCCCTCGAGGATGCCGACGTGCTGATCGAGAATGTCGGCGCGGCACGGCTGACCCGGCTCGGCGTCGACCCCGTCGAAATAGCCGACTCGGGCCGGTTGGTGATGCGGGTCTCGGGTTTCGGGTCGACGGGTCCCATGGCCGGATACCGCGTGTACGCCAACAACGTTCAGTCCTACGGGGGTCTCGCCGGACTCACCACGGGATCCGACGGGTCGCCGGCGCGGCTCGGCACGGTCATCGCCGACCCGCTGTCTTCGGTGGTGGCCGCCACCGTGATCGCGGCGTGGGCGCTCGGGCCTGCCCGCGACTCCGGGGCGGTGATCGATCTGTCGATGGCCGAGGTGGTGGCGTCCACGGTGGCCGAATTCGTCGCCGCGGCCTCGGCCGCCGAGGGGGTGGTGTCCAACGGTGGGGCCGCCGCGCGGGGCGGCGTCTACCGTAGCGCCGATGACCGCTGGGTGGCGGTCGAACTCTCGGCTCCCGCGGACTGGGCGCGCCTGACGGAGTTGGCCGAGGAACCCGACCAGCTCGCCGCGCTGATCGCCGGCGCGCCGGCCGGCGAGGCGGCAGCGCGCCTGACGGCCGCCGGGTTGCGCGCTGCGGTCGTCCAACGCGCGGAAGACCTGGTGAACGACCCCCACCTGGCCGCGCGGGGATTCTTCCCGGAGATCACCCACCCCGATCCGGATATCACCACCGCGCGCCTGGTCGGTCTCCCGTGGCAATTCACCGGGCAGGGCCCGATCCCGCTGGCGCCGCCGCCGGCCCTGGGAGACGCGAATGCCCGTCAGGAGAGGATGACAAGTGCCGGCTGATCCACGCAGTGATGAGACTGCGACGGTGTGGGCGTCGACGTTCGTGCCGTCGAGGTCGCCGATTCCCGAGTTCGGCCAGGAGGGCTACTCCGTCGCATGGGTCGACACCTGCGATGGCCGGGTGCAACTCCTGGTGTCCGGGCCGCGGCCCGGGCCCGGTGCCGTTGGCCGAATCGTCGAGCGGAAGCTTGGCGAGGCTGAAGTGCTGCTCTTCGAGGCGGATCCGGCGTGACGGGCGTCCACGTCGCGGGCGTCGGGCTCACCCCGTTCGGCAAACACGGCGACACCGCGATCGCCCAGTTCGGGGTGACGGCCGCTCGGCAGGCGCTCGAGGACGCGGGTTTCGGCTATGACGCCATCGGCGAGGTCTTCTGCTCGTCGTCGATGGCACCGCCGCAGACCGGGCTGAAGGTCGCGCATGCGTTGGGACGCAGCGGGATCCCGGTAACCGCGATCGAAAGCGCTTCGGCGGGAGGCATGGTCGCCCTGCGGCATGCTGTGTGGGCGGTGGCGTCGGGCCGCTGCGAGGCGGCGTTGGCGATCGGCTATGAGAAGACGACCGCGCTCGAGCCCGGCGGGGTGGTACCGGCGGCGGTCGATTTCTGGGACCGGTTCCCGCCGCAGATCCACTACGCGATCGAGGCCAATCGCTTTCTGTACGAGGCGAACTGCGCGCCGGATGTTATCGGTGCCGTCGCGGCTAAGTCGTACAACCAGGCGCGCCTGAATCCGCTGGCGGCTCGGCGCAACGACCACGAGGTGACCGTTGAACAGGTGATGTCGTCGCGGATGATCGCCGAGCCGCTAACCAAGATGATGTGTCACGCCTCGGTCGACGGCGGCGCCGCGATCGTCGTGACGTCCGGACAACGCCCGCGGTCCGTGGCGATCAACGCCATCGAGCAGACGAGTTGGCCCCGCGACCCGAGCTGGCCGCTGGCCGGTCCGTGCGTCGGTCCGCCGTCGCAAATAGCCCTGACGGCACGGCGGGCTTTCGCCGCGGCGCAGGTCGCGGCGAATGACGTCGGAATCGTTTCCCTACATGACATGTGCGCCAGCGAGGAGGTCACCGCGCTGATCGCACTCGGCCTCGTCGACGTCAAGGACGTCGCCGAACTCGTCCAGTCGGGCGGTTTGGGATCCAAAGGCAGGCTGCCGACCAACACCGACGGCGGCTGCCTTGCCCGCGGGCACGCGTTCGGTGCGACGGGACTGGCCCAAGTCGCCGAGGTGGTGACTCAGCTTCGCGGAGAGGCGGATTCGCGGCAGGCCGCGGATCCCCGCGTCGGGCTGGCGCAGGCGATGGGCGGCGGTGGGTCCTGCGTGGTGGCCGTACTGGGTCGGTGATTCGGCCCTCAGCCGGGCTCTTCGTAAGACCGGCCGAGAAAGCGCTCGACGACGGCGCGTTCGTCGGCCGGGTCCTTCAGCGGCCACCACCACAGCGCCAGGAACGCCCGGATAAGCCATTGGGCGGCAAGTGGATCTGCATTGTCGGATCCGAGCATGTCATAGGCGAGCGCGGTGACAGCGGGGGAGTTCGTGAGCCACTCGCTGCGCGGCAGCGCCGGTGCGGTCTGCGTGAGCTGAGCCAACGGATCGGAGCGCATGCGCTGCAAAGCCAGGATGGTGGCCGTCTCCACTCGTTCGCGGCCGGTCAGGTCTTTGATGGCCTCGCGCACGGTATCGACGATGCGGCTTGCCTGGAGGGCAACCACCGCGTCCCTGATAGCCACCTTTCCGCCGGCGTGCCGGTAAATCGTCGCCGGTGAGCAGTGGACCGCTTCGGCCAGGCTCTCGATGGTGAACTCGTCGTATCCGACGTGCGAGATGAGGTCGGCGGCGGCCGCATAGATCCGTTCGGCGGCTGCGCTGCGGCGATCCCGCCCCACCAGCCAGTCGTTGTGTGCCATGCAACCCTCCCGTATAGCCAACAAAAACTTCTCTCAGCCTGAGAATTATCGGCAACAATTCTCAGGCTAACGCGCTGGTCCTCCCTCGCAAGGGGTTTGGGGTGCACGGACGGCGCGGCGGGGGGCTTATCAACCTTTCCTCGCCCTATTGACCGCGCCGACGGTCACCTTCAGCCTGGGTCTATGGCGGTCTTGAGCGACCCGGTCGATTTCTTCGGTGCCGAGGCTTTGCAGGATCCGTATCCGATGTATGACCGGATGCGCGCGACGGCCCCGGTGCATCGCATCGCCGATTCCGACTTCTATGCCGTGTGTGGCTGGGACGCGTTGATCGAGGCCGTCACTCGGGTCGAAGACTTTTCGTCCAATCTCACGGCAACCATGATTTTCCGCGAGGACGGCAGCATCGCAGCGTTGCCGATGATGGAGGCGGGTAGCCCCAGCCACGCCCTGGCCACAGCAGATGATCCGACGCACGCGCTGCACCGCAAGATCTTGCTCCCACACCTGTCCGCGCGCAGGGTGCGGATCATCGAGGAATTCGCTGCGGAGACCGCCGAGCGCCTGTGGGAGGAGAACCTGCACGAAGGACGCATCGAATGGATGAGCGCGGTGGCGAACCGGCTCCCGATGATGGTGGTCGCAAAATTGCTGGGCCTGCCCCATGCCGATGTCGACAAACTGA
Source organism: Mycobacterium hainanense (assembly GCF_041890355.1). Classification (NCBI taxonomy): domain Bacteria; kingdom Bacillati; phylum Actinomycetota; class Actinomycetes; order Mycobacteriales; family Mycobacteriaceae; genus Mycobacterium; species Mycobacterium hainanense. The sequence continues at coordinate 1,058,313 of NZ_CP169059.1, forward strand.
TCCGGCTGGGTTACGCCACCACCACCCTGCTCGACGGCGTCGTCACCGAGGGGCAGCTCGCAGAGGCCGGGGTTGCGGCGTTCGAACTGTCCGCGTACGTCATGGAACATTTCGACAAGGCGGATACCGCGGACGAATCCGGGCTGATACCGGACATGGCCGCCCGCTACGCCTCCGGCGAGGTGGACCAGGCCGTGGCGATGGGCATCATGCTCACGCTGTTCAGTGCCGCCGGCGAGTCGACCGCCTCGTTGTTGGGCAGTGCGGCATGGATTCTCGCTGACCGCCCCGAGGTCCAAGAGCGGATTCGCGAAAACCCGGAATTACTGAACAATTTCATCGAAGAGACACTGCGCTACGAGCCGCCGTTTCGTGGCCACTACCGCCATGTGTGGCGCGACACCACACTCGGCGGCGTGGAGGTGCCGGGGAATGCGCATCTGATTCTTTTATGGGGAGCCGCCAACCGCGACCCCGAGCACTTCGAGTCGCCGAACGAATTCCTTCTCGACCGCAGCAACGGGAAGGGGCATGTGACGTTCGGCAAGGGCGTGCATTTCTGCGTCGGGGCGGCCCTGGCCCGGTTGGAGGCTCAGATCGTGTTCAAGATGCTACTGGAGCGCACCACCTGGATCGACGCGTGCGACGTCGGAGATTGGTTGCCCAGCATCCTGGTCCGGCGACGGAAGCGTCTGGAGCTGGCCGCCCGGTAGAGGCCTACGACACGGGTGTCAGCGGCCGAGTAACTGCGCCAGCGGTATTAGCGGCTGCACGCCGCCACTGCGATTGAGAACTGGTTCTAGCAGACGCATTTGCCGCATGATGCGGCGGTGAAACAGCCGAACGAGTTCGGCGTCCATGTTCTCGGGCGCGCGCAGCACGAACGCCTCCAGGGCCTCGTCGCCCGCACGCCAGTCGGCGCATCGAGAACCGAGCAGGCGCTCGATATCGTCAAGGTTTTCGGCTTCGATGGCGGGACCGTGTCGGCAGAGGTCGGCAACGTAGCGCGCGGTTTGCGCGGTCTGATGCCGGCGGAAGCGCTCAATCTCGGTCTCGGCCGCCAAGTCCTCGATGATGGGCGCCAAGGCGTCGACAAGGCCGCCCTGGCGGACATCTGCCGCCCGCGGGAGTAGGTAATCGTCGAGGGCGACGCCCTCGAAGGCGGCCATTGCTTCGACTGCGTTGAGCGAGCATTGCCAGAACCACTCCACATACTGCAGCAAGTCGCTCATCGGAAAAGGATTGTGCAGGATCATGACCAGCGAAAGAGGCGTCGTCAGCGCGAACTGGGCGGTGTGGAACTCGACCACCGGCAGGTCCAGTTGTGCACCGGAGACCTCCTCATAGCGCCGAAACGCCCGCTCTAGGTCGCCGAGGGGCTCGGAGATGTCGCGCAGGCGCAGCCCTGCCAGGTCGTGGGCGGTGTCGCCGAGGTAGGCCAGCTCGACGTCGAGCAGTCCGGTCACACGACCCTCGGCGAACATGAACTGTCCGGGATCGCCCAGTACGAAACGAGGGTCGAACCGATGCTCGGGAACGTGGCGTCGGATCCAGCCGATGCCGAATTCCAGAAAAGGCTCCGGGCGTTTTTTGGTAGACCGGTACCGCGACACGGACTCTTCGAAGCTCGACAACGCATGCTGCTGAGGGTCGTTGGGCATTTTTAGCCCGACGGCCAAGAACTCACTTGGATCCAGCCGATGGATCCGCGCAAGTATTTCCATGTATTCATCGATGACCGAATTACGTTCTGCTGTTGTGGGCGATGTCGACAGATTGGTGTCGCCCGGCAGGCGATCCATCACGATGGCCGGTGGCGTGTCGATCCGACCGTGGATGTGCGGAACCGGGATCCCCTGCTTTTCCAGGGCTTCAAGGACATCTGCCTCGCGATAGGTGGACAACGAGAACTCCATGCCTTCGCGGTCCCCACGCACATACAGCGGCACGATTACGCCGTCGCGTTCAACGTCGGCGAACCAGGCTGGGCGCCAACGTGGTTGGCGTTCGAAGGTTCGGACCGGCCCGATATGGCCTTCCAGCCAGCCTCGTACCGCCTCGTCGGGTTTCACGGTTATCGCGGGAGCTAAAAGCCCATTTTCAGCGCGGCGCCGGCGTCGACGTACATCTGCAGGCCGGTGACGTAACGCGACTCGTCGGACGCGAGGTAGACCACGGCGTGCGAGATGTCCTCGGGCTGCACCCACGGCACCGGCATCGCCTGAAGTATCGGGTAGACCACAAAGGCCTCGTCGTGGGTCGGAGCCTCGAGGTCGGGCCGAAACGTCTTGTACATCATCGGGTTGTTCATCATCGCGGTGTTGACGTTCGTCGGATGCACCGCGTTAACGCGAATCTGGCGCGCCGCCAGCGTCATAGCCATCGATTTGACCCAGTCGCGGACGAATTTCTTGGCCAAACCGTAGCCGAGCCCCCCAGGGCCCGCATTGCCGCCGCCGTTGTACATGTCGTGTTGGGGGACGAGGCCGGCGATCGAGCCGGTGGCAATGATCGACGCGCCGGTGCCTAGATGGTCGAATGCGGCGTTGACGGTGTTGATGACGCCGAGAAAGTTCACGTCGAAGACATCGCGGAATGCCGGATAGCCTTTGTGCTCTCCGTGCGGGCAGATGCCGGCGTTGGCGACGACGATGTGCAGCCCGCCCAGTTCGGCAACGCCGTCATCGATCGCCTTCTTCAGGGCCGCCCGATCCCGCACATCGGCCACCGCGGTGACGACGCGTCGTCCTGCCTTCTCCACCAACTTCGCCGTCTCGTCGAGGTCGCCCTTGCGTGCCATCGCGTAGTCGTTGGTCGCAATGTCCTCGCAGATGTCCAGGGCAATGATGTCAGCGCCCTCGTCGGCGAGATGGACTGCGTGACTGCGTCCTTGACCGCGCGCGGCGCCCGTGACGACCGCTACTTTGCCGCTGACTCGATTCATGTGCTTCCTCCGTTGGTGGCTCTTTCGCCGTCAGGCCATGAAGGTCGTCTTGGTCACGCGATGGTTCCGCTGTCTTTGAGGGCAATGATGTCGTCCCAGTCCTTGCCCAGTTCGAGTAACAGCGCTTCGGTATGTTCCGCGAACTCCGGTGTCGGGCCGAGAGCAAACGGTGTTTGATCGAAAAGCACCGGGCTCGAAACCAATTCGCGGGCACCGCCGCTGCCATTAATGGGCACGATGACGCCGTTCGCCCTGACCTGCTCGTCGGCCGCGACATCCATCGTGTTCTGTACGGGCGCCCACTGCCCTTCGAAACCGGCCAGCGCTTCGCGCCAGTGCTCGAGCGTGTGACTCCCGAGTACCTTGCGCAGCATCGCGGTTGCCTGCGCCGCATTGCGGGTTAACAGCTCATGGCTTGCAAAGCGTTCGTCGGCGGCAAGCTCGGGGACCCCTACCCGCGCACAGAAGTCCGCCCAATAGCGGAAAGCTTGCATCATCGACAATCCCATGTAGCGACCGTCGCCGGTGCGGTAGAAGCCCACCAGCGGATTGTGCGGGGCGACGTTGGCCCCTGCGGGGGTTGCCCGCCACGGCTGCCCGGAGATCAGCGCTGCGTTGACGGCCACCCCCATCGCCCACACCCCCACTCCGAGCAGCGACACATCCACGACCTTGGCCTCACCGGTTCGTTCACGCGCGAACAGCGCCGCCGCGACTCCGCCTGCGATTGTCATGCCGCCCATCGAATCTCCGTAGGCCGGTCCGGGTTGTGCGACGACGCCTGCCATATCGGGCGGGGTGACGCTTGCCGCGCTACCGCCGCGGCTCCAGAAGCCCGTCATGTCGTAGCCGCCGATGCCCGCCTCGTCGCCGAGCGTTCCGTATGCGCTGCCCCGCACATAGACGATGTCGGGATTGGCCGTCCGCAAATCATCGACGTCGATCCGCAGTTTGGCGCGGGCGTCGGGCAAGAAGTTCGTCAGGAACACGTCGCTCGTGCGCGCAATGTCCATCAGCAGTTCATGGCCGGCTGGCGTCGAAATATCCAGGGCGATAGATCGTTTGCCGCGGTTCGCGTGCTCCATGACGGGGTTGCGATCACCGGCGATCTGCACGTTGCCGAGCTGCCGTAGGCCCCGCTGGGCATCACCGGTGCGTGGATGTTCGATCTTCAGTACGTCGGCGCCCCAGTCCGCCAGCACCGCGCCGGCGGCCGGGACGAAGGTCCACTGCGCAACCTCGAGGACGCGTACGCCCGCCAACGGATTGTTCATGCGCATCCTTACCGGCGAGACGATGGTTGACGCGCGCGGCAAGCTGGCCTCGCTGCCATGTCAGCGATAGTCCAGGGTGACAGGCAGGTGGTCGTGCGTGTGCACCAATGTCGACACGCGGGGCACTCGGTCACCGACCACGTGAATGCCCTTGGCCCGCCGCGCTACTTCCTCCAGCAGCAGACGAGCTTCGCGTCGAGCCAGCGCGGCGCCCATGCAGAAGTGCTCGCCGACTCCGAAGCCGAGGTGATTGGCGGCGTCCTTGCGGTGGATGTCGAACTGTTCGGCGGTCGGGCCCCAGTGCTCCTGGTCGCGGTTTGCGGACGCATAGGCCAGCAGCACCCCGTCGCCTTCCTTGACCTCGGCGCCGCCCAGACGAACGTCGCGGGCCGCCTGCCGGGCCATGCTCATCACCGGCGTCCAGTAACGCAGCACCTCCTCAACGGCGTTGCCGCTGAGGGCTGGATCGGCGAACAACGCCGCCGATTGGTCGGGATGAGTGTCGAGACAGTCGGCGATTCCCGCGATCAGACTCTGCGTCGTCTCACTGCCGGCGGCGAGCAAGGTGAGCGCGTAGATCATCACCTGCATGTCGTTGAAGGGTTCTCCGTCAATGGTCACCTGGGAGAGCATCGTGAGCAGATCGTCCTGAGGACGCTCCTTGCGTTCGGCGACGAGGCCCATCAGATAGGGCCCGATGTGTTCGAAGATGAACGCGTAGTCCTCATCGCTCGCGGAGCCGCCACCGACGTTGGCGATCGTGGTCGCCCACCCCGCCACCTTGGGCCAGTCTTCTTCGGGCACTCCCAGCAGGTACGCGAACACATACACGGGGATGGGCTCGGCGACCCGTTGGATCCAGTCGAATTCACCGTCCGGGAGGTCGTCAAGCACGTCTTTGACCACCTGGCGCACCCGCGCCTCCATCTTGGCGACCGCGGCCGGTGTGAACCGCACGCCGACAGCCTTCCGGTGCACCCGGTGCATCGGCGGATCCATGAACATGATGCCGCGGTTCCCGTACCCCTGAGGGTCGCGTCCCTCCCGGTGCGCGATCAGATCCATCATGATCCCAACGCGCTCCGACTTGAACTTCTCGGGTCGAGCCGAGATACCCTTGATATCTTCGTATTTGGTGATGACCCAGAATTTTCCCTCGTCGTACCAATGCACGGGGTCGTGCTCGCGCAGCTGCGCGAACGTGGCGTTCGGGTCGCCGAGGTAGAACGCCGGTTCGTCGAACCGGGCGGCTGTGATCGTCACCATAAGACTGAACAATAGAACATCAACTGTTAATCTGCGAGCACGGCCCTTACATCCGGAGCCGTCCGATCGCGTTGGCAGCAGAACAAATAATGTTTTATTGTTGCATGGTGACCGCCGGTTTGTCCCACCTTCGCGTGTGCGACCTGGGCGGTCAACTGGCCGGTGCCGGGGCGACGAAGATCCTCGCGGCCTTCGGCGCCGAGGTCATTCGCGTCGAAGACCCTGCAACGCGGGGGATGTGGGATGCATTGCGCGGCGTGGGCCCGTTCGTCGACGAGCGTCGGGGCGTGAATCTGGGCGCCGGCTTCAACAACCACAACGTAGGCAAGCTCGGGGTGACCATCAACCTGCGTCTCGCGGCCGGCAAGGAGTTGCTGCGTGAGCTGATCGCCGTCTCCGACCTCGTCTGCGAGAATTTCGCGGCAGGCGTGCTGGACAGGATGGGTTTTGGCTACGACGAGCTGCGCCGGATCAAGCCGGGCATCATCTACGTCTCCAACTGCGGCTTCGGCCACACCGGGCCGTACCGGGACTTCAAGACCTGGGGTCCGATCGTCCAGGCGCTGAGCGGGTTGACCTTCACGGCCGGGCTGCCCGACGAGGAGCCGGCGGGATGGGGCTACTCCTATATGGACCACATTGCCGCCTACTACATGACCGTGGCGATACTGGCTGCCCTGCATCAGCGCGAGCGCACCGGCGAGGGCCAGCATATCGATTTGGCCACGGTGCCGGCCGGTATCGCGATGCTGCCCGCCGAGGTGCTGGACTGGACCGTCAACGAGCGGTCCGCCCGCCGGCCGGGGCTCCCGGACGGTAACCACGCCGACTTTGGCGAGATGGCCCCGCACGGGATCTACCCCTGCCTGGGCGAGGATCGGTGGATAGCCATCGCCTGCCGCGACGACCGGGACGTCGCGCTGCTGTCCAAAGTCCTCGACGAACCGCGGCTGACGGACGACCGGTTCGCCACCTTGGAGCAGCGGTTGCTCGCCGCCGCCGCACTCGACGAACTCGTAGGCGCGTGCACCCGAACGCGCGAAGCAACCGCGCTCTCAGGCGAACTCAGCGCGGCCGGCGTTCCGGCGAGCGTCGTCAAGTCGCCCCGGGAACGGATCGACGAAGACCCGGACGTCGCCGAATGGGGACTCTTCCCGACCGTGACGCATCCCGAGATCGGGACGGTGCGCGTCGAGGGCCTTCCTCTGCGAATGTCGGCCTCGCCGTGGAGCATTTCTCGGGCCGCCCCGTGTCTGGGCGAACACAACCGGAGCGTGCTCGGCGGACTGCTCGGGCGCAGCGATCAGGAGTTGGACGACTTGACGAAGCAGGGTGTGATCTGAACGCGCTGAGCGGGCTCCGCGTCGTCGAGGTCAGCGGCCAGTTCACCCCCGTCGGGGGAAGGCTGCTCGCCGAACTCGGCGCCGAGGTGGTCGTCGTCGAACCTCCCGACGGATCCTCACACCGGTCGCGACCGCCGTTCGCGCACGACAACATCGGTGCGGACACCAGCCTGCGATGGTGGAGCGGCAACGTGGGCAAGCGGTCGGTGACCGTCGATCTCGACTCCGCGAAGGGTGTCAGCGCATTGGGGCGCCTGATCGCTAGCGCCGACATCGTGATCTCCGGGGCCGGCCCCGTCGGCGATGCCCGGCACCCGTCCTTGATCTGGGTGGCGGTCACCCCCTTCGGGCTCGACAGCATGCGGGCCGACCAACCGGTCACCGATCTCACCATGCTCGCCGGCGGCGGTCCGGTCTGGAACTGCGGTTACGACGACCACTCCCTGCCGCCGGTCCGCGGCGCCGGCGAACAGTCGGCAAACATCGCCGGTCTGTATTGCGCGATCGGAGCGCTGGTGGCGCTTGCGCACCGCGACCAGACCGGCCAGGGTCAGCTCGTCGACGTCAGCGTCAACGCGGCCTGCAACGTCAGTTCCGAGCAGACGACCTACCACTGGCTGGTCAACAGCGAGACGTGCGTCCGCCAGACCGGCCGTCACGCGTACTTCACGCGGAGCCAACCGACCCAGGTCCGGTGCGCGGACGGTGCCTACGCCACCACCGGCGTGCTGCCCCGCAAGCCGCCCGAATTCGCGAACCTGCTGAACTGGCTCGCGGACCTCGGCCTGACCGACGAGCTTCCCGAGGCGGTGTTCTTGGAAATGGCCGCCTCTCGCGACAAGCCGGTCGACATCGCGATGATCGGCGCCGACGACGAGACCACCGCGATCCTGACGGCGGCCCGCGACGCGATCACCTTGATCGCTTCCCGGATGCCGGCCCACGAGTACTTCCTGGAAAGCCAGCGACGCGGATTCCCCGCCGGAGCGGTGCTGTCACCCGATGAGGCCTTCGAGGACGAACACGTTGCTGCCCGCGGGTTTCACGTGCCGGTCCAGCACCCGGAATTGGGGGAGACCTTCCGCTATCCGGGCACGCCATACCTGTTCAGCGCCAATCCGGCAGGCAGCCCGGTACGGCCACCCCTGCTCGGGGAACACAACGCGCTGCTCGACGAACTTGACGACGACACCGCATGACACCCGGTGACCGCCTCACCCATATCGGGCTCTGTGTCAGCGATCTCGAAAGTTCCGTCCGATTCTATTGCGCGGCGCTGGGATTCGACGAAAGCGGTCGCCTCCGGGTCGACGGGGCCGAGACGGCGCAGCTGCTGGGCGTCCCAGGGCTGGTGCTGGACCTGGTCTACCTGCAACGCGACGGATTTCGCCTCGAGTTGCTCAGCTATCCGGTACCGGGCGTGCTGGAGAAGCGCCGGCCCCGCCGGATGAACGCCGTGGGCTTCACGCACCTGTCTTTCCGCGTCGACGACCCGGACGCGTTCGTCGCGCGTATCGAGCGCCTGGGTGGCCAAGTCCGACCGGAACGAACGGTCACATTCGAGGGCGGAAACAGGGGATTGATGGCCACCGACCCCGACGGCAACTGGATCGAGTTGATCGAGCGCACGCCGCCGGGCAGCTGAGCAATTAGTCACTCAGCGTCCGATTGTTCATCGCGATGATAGAGTCGTGCTGTGCCAGCGACCAGCGAGTTGATGTATTCGCCGTTCTCCAAGGCGATCTTCGACGATCCATACCCGGTGTACCGGAGATTGCGGGACGAGGCGCCGGTCTACCGGGACCCGGAGAATCGGTGGTGGGTGCTGTCCAGGTTCGACGACGTTTCGCAGGCCCTTCGGGATTGGGAGACGTTCTCGTCCAAACGCGGTCCGGCACCGGAGAACCCGGACGATGACGGGCGCAAGTACTCGGTGATCTCCATGGACCCGCCCCGCCACGACCGCATTCGCGGGGTCCTCAAGGGTTTCTTCACGCCAAAAGCGGTCGCCGCCATGGAATCTGCCCTGCGGGCGGTGGTCAACACGCACCTTGGCCGGCTGCGACCGGGCACCACCGTCGACGCGATGGAGGCCTTTGCGTTCTCGGTCCCCACGGACGTGATAGGTGATCTCCTCGGCGTGCCGCACAGCGACCGCGCGCAGTTACGCATCTGGTGGGAGGCCTTCCTCACCCGGGAGGAAGGGCAGGTCGCGATGCCGGCCCAAGCCATCGAGGCAAACCGCCTGATCAGCCAGTACATCGGTGACCTGATCGAGCGGCGCCGCACCGACCCGGGCGACGACCTGATCAGCATCGTGCTGCAGGCCAGCTTTGAGGATCCCGAAGCCGGCGGCCAGCGCGCCTTGACCCCGCACGAGGTGCTGATGTTCTGCAATCTCCTGTCGGCCGCCGGCTCGGAAACCACGCAGAAGCTGATCTCCAACGGCCTCGTCGCGCTGGCCGAGCACCCCGAGGAGTGGCATCGCATCGTGAAGGACCGCAGCCTCGTTCCGGTCGCGGTGAACGAGGCGCTGCGCTACGACACCCCGAGCCACTGGGTGGCCCGCACCTTGACCCGGCCCGTCGAGCGTCACGGCGTCACGATGCATGCCGGCGACTGGGTGCTGCTGCTCCTGGGCAGCGCCAACCGCGACGAACGGCGCTACCACGATCCCGACCGCTTCATCATCGACAGGCCGCGCGGCACCGACGTTTATTTCGGGTGGGGGATCCACATCTGCCTAGGGCAATGGTTGGCGCGCCGGGAGGCGCAACTGGTGTTCGAATACATCGCCGACAGATTCCCCGATTACGCCATCGGCGCGCGCGAACGCGTGCTCACCGCGACGGTGCGCGGATACACCAGCGTGGAGATGACCCTGCGCTGACCATGGAGATCGCCTTCACCGACGAGCAGCAACTGCTCCGCGACACCGCCGCGCAGCTGGGGGAGAGCCTTGGGGTTACCAGTGCGGACGCGATCCCGACCGGCGAGGCGCTCGACGCCCAGTGGCGCCGACTGGTGGATCTCGGTGTGCCAACGCTGCGTTCGCCGCGCCTGTGTGGACTCGAGGCGAGCGGCGTCGAAACCATCATCGTCATCGAAGAACTCGCCAGGACCCTCAGCGCCGTGCCGGTGGCGGGCCAGGCGGTGCTGGCCACCGAACTCTTGGAGGCGGCCGGAGCCGAGAAGGAACTGGAGCTCATCGCGGAAGGCAGCCTTCGGCTGGCGCCGGTACTGGTCCCCGACTTGATGGGCTTCGGCTCGGCTCACCGACCTGGGGTGGCATTCGACGCCGCGGGCGCCACCCACGGACTACTGGCCACCCGCACCGACGGACAACGCCGGCTCATGTGCGCACCGCTGGGCGCTGCTGACCCGCGCGGACTGGACCTGACCCGTGAATTCCGTTGTTTGCCAGCCGATTCGGCCGCCCCGGCGGTGGTGACCGGCGAGGCCATCGATGACGAACGGTGGCAGCGGGTGGAGTCGTTGGCGATGAGCGCCATCGCCGCCGACCTGGTCGGCATCATGCAGGGTGCCCTGGACGACGCGGTGCGCTACGCGGGGGAGCGGGCTCAATTCGGGGTGAAGATCGGCTCGTTTCAGGCCGTCGGTCATCTGCTCGCCGATGCCCTGGTGCAAGTGGAGGGCGCCCGGAGTTGCCTCTGGCACGCCGCGTGGGCGATCGACCACTTGCCGGCCGACGAGGCCCGCCTGGCGGCGATGACGGCCAAGGCATACGCCTCGGCCGCGGGTCGGCAGGTGGTGGAGACGACGGTTCAGGTCTTCGGTGGCATCGCGATCACCTGGGAGCACGTTTCGCACCTGCGGCTGCGCCGGACTCTGTTGGACCGGCGGTTGTTCGGCGACGAGACGCTGCACTACGAGGCCATCGCCGCGCTGCGGCTGGCGAATCGGGAGCTCGCTTAACGATGGACTTCAACGACAGCGCACCCGAAGCGCAGTTCCGCGCCGAGCTCAGGCAGTGGCTGTCCGAGCATGCCGCCGACGCAGCGGTCCCCGACGACCCGGCCGCCCGGGCGGACGCGCAAAACGCCTGGCATCAGACCCTTTACGAAGCCGGATACATCGGGTTGTCCTTCCCTGTCGAATATGGGGGCCATGGTAAGGCGCCGGTCTACGAGGCGATCCTCAACGACGAGCTCGGGCGGGCCGGCGCCGCGCCCATCGAGGGCGTCGGTCACCTGAGCAACGCGTTGCGCCTGTTCGGGACGAACGAGCAGCGCGACACGCTGCTGCCCGGCCTGTTATCCGGCCGCGTGCGCTGGTGTCAGGGCTTCTCCGAACCCGAGGCCGGATCCGACCTAGCCGGTCTCAAGACCCGGGCCGATTTCATCGGTACCGGCGGGCGCGAGATGTTTCGCGTCAATGGCCGCAAGATCTGGACGAGCTTCGGTGCGGTCGCCGACTGGTGCTTTCTGCTGTGCCGCACCGAGCCGGAGGCACCGAAGCACGCGGGCATCTCCGTGTTGCTGGTGCCGATGTCGACGCCCGGTATCGAGGTGCGCCCCATCATCAACGCCGCGCGCAACCGCGAGTTCACCGAGATCACCTTCGACAACGTGGACGTTCCCGCAAGCAACCTGCTCGGCAAGCGCGGGGAGGGCTGGTCCATCGCCAACCAGCTGCTTGCCTACGAGCGCGGTCCCAGCGACATCAACTGGATCGGCCGCCTCAAGACGCAGCTGCGGCGCCTCGAGGACGACGTTCGCGTCGGCTGGCTCGAAGACTCGCCGTCGGCGCGGGCCCGGCTCGGGCAGGCCTATGTGGAGTTGCGCGCGCTGCAGATCAAAGTCATGAGATCGCTCACGGAGCGCCAAAACGGCAAGCTTCCCGGGCCCGAAGGGTCGGTGGACAAGTTGCTGATGACGCGCGCCGACCAGTTCTTCGCCCACGCCATGATGGACCTGTCGGCCACTGGCCCGCTGCTCACCGAAGGCCTGGAATGGGACATCTACGTATGGTCGCGCGCCGCCAGCATCTACGGCGGGACCGCTCAAATCCAGCGCAACATCGTCGCGCAACGGGTGCTGGGCCTGCCGCGGGCCTGAGCGGGCTCGGTCAGCCCTGCGGGCCCCCGGTCAGGTGCTTGTAGGCCTCCTGAAGCCCCGCGAGTCGTCGCATCAGGGTTTCGTCTTTGTCGTCCGACGCGCCCAGTTTGGCAGTGACCTCGGCTATTTCGGCGGCAAGGCGTTCGGCCGCCTCACCTTTCGTGAGCAGGTCCTGATCTGACCAGTCGTCGTGCGGGATGCGTGACTGTGGGGTGTCGGGTTGTGTCATGGTTCTCCTTGATGTGCCTGTTCGTTTGAGCTCCGGCCACGATCGGCGCTATAGTCAACTAGTCACAATCTGTTCACTTGTACCGTATCGCACGACTTCGAGAATCGACTCCCACAATGCCGCTGCAACCTTCGATGAAGCTTCTGTCCGTCGACGACCACCTGATCGAGCCACCGCAGGTCTGGGCGGACAGGCTGCCGAAGAAGTTCCTCGACGACGGTCCCCGCATCGTCGATTTCCCGCGCGACGGGGCCCCGCCGGTGCAGCAGTGGGTCTACGAGGGCCGGCCGTATCCGAACATCGGGCTGAACGCGGTCGCCGGCAAGTCGCCCGAGGAGTTCGGTGTCGATCCGATCCGCTACGCCGACATGATCCCCGGGTGCTACGACCCGAAAGCCCGACTGGCGGACATGGACATCGACGGAGTGCACGCCATGCTGTGCTTTCCGTCCTTCCCGCGCTTCTGTGGCACCGTGTTCTTGGAAGGCGAGGACAAGGAACTCGCACACCTGTCCGTGCAGGCATGGAACGACTTCTCGCTCGACGAGTGGTGTGCCACGGACCCCGCCCGGTTCATCCCGATGGCGATCACGCCGCTGTGGGACCCGGCGCTGATCGTCGCCGAGATCGAGCGGGTGGCGGCCAAGGGCGCGCGGGCGATCGGGCTGCCGGACAACCCGACCAACCTGAAGCTGCCCAGCTACCACACCGCGTACTGGGAGCCGGTGTGGTCGGCGCTCGAAGAGACCAACCTGACCGCGGTGATGCATTTCGGCAGTGGCGGATTCCCACCCCAGACCGCACCCGAGGCGCCCTTCGCGGTGATGATCACGTTGATGGGCACCACGTCGATGGCTGCGGCGACCGAGCTCATCTTCTCACCGGTGTTCCACAAGCACCCGAACCTCAAAGTCGCGTTCTCCGAAGGCGGTGTCGGCTGGATGCCGTACCTCGTCGAGCGCGCGGACTACGTGTGGCGCAAGCACAAGTTCTACCAGAACATCCATCCCACGGTGGCGCCGTCGGACTTGTTCCGGCGCAACATCTCCGGATGCTTCATCGAAGACGAAGTCGGCATGTCGATGCGCCACCAGATTGGCATCGACAACATCACCTGGGAATGCGACTACCCGCACTCTGACTCGTTCTGGCCCAAGAGCCGCGCGCGCGCCGAGGAGATGCTCGCCGACGTGCCCGACGAGGAGGCCGCCAAAATCGTCGAACTCAACACGCGGCGCTGGTATGCGTTCCCCGAGGACGGCTTCAAGTCCTGCACCGCGGATGCCGGATGGCGTCCCAACGGCGGCAACCCGCCACAATACGACTACGACGAGGTCATGGCGGGCCACGGTGGCATCGGATTGGAGACCTTCCTGAACAAGATGGAAGAGCAGAAGTCGCACAAGGTCTGAGCCGGCTCGCGCTGGCCGTGGTGACCCTCCGGATCATCGCCTTGCGTTGCCATGGAAGGAGATGTAGGCGGTTAGCACGTCGACCAATGCTTGACGATCCCGTGCAGTGTCCAATGGCATCGATGAAACAAGCTGTGCCACAACGATCCCCCTTAGAGTAGCCCAGATTAGGTTGCCGATCTCGGTGGCGTGCTGGGGGTCTAGGCCCTCACCGAGGTGTCGTCCCAATTCGGTCAACTGGCGCATCACGTCCGTGAGGTGTTTGTTGACGGCCTGCTGGCGACCGGACCGTGTGGAGATCAGAATCTCCAGCGCCGCCATCGATGTGGGGCTGGAGAACGCCTCCCACGCAGCATCGACGACCACTTGGGTACGCTGTTCGATTGGGAGGCTCGAGATCACAGCGGGCAGTCCGTCGAGGACGTCGACAAGTTGGCCAAACCCCTGGTTCACCACGGCGATGAGCAGGCCATCTAGATCGCCGAAGTGATACTGCACCACACCCCATGTGACGCCAGCCCTTTCGGTGATACGGCGGACACTCGGTGCGGCGAAGCCTTCGTCGAGGATGTAGCGGACGGTTTCGTCGATGACGGCTTGCCGGGTCTGCTCTGCGCGCAATTGATTACCGCCCGGTGGCCGCCGAGGTTCGATCGGCATGCCTGTTATGTCACCACATGATGCCGCTGGTGTAGTCGAGCGGACGCAGGTCGTGGGCCGCGAGAATGCCGGCCGGTGCCCGGCAGACCGTTTCGATGGCGTTGAGCGGCCGCGCTGCGGTGGCAACCACTCCGCCCACATTGTGATCGGTGCTTGATCCGCCGACGTGGGTGTTGATCTCGATACCGGGATCACCCTCGACGACGACACGGTGTACCCCCGGACGTCCGTCCGGGGGATAGGGCCAGTGTGGTGCCGCCACCTCGGTCAACCGGTTCACGTGCTCCATGGTGATTGCGACGTGCCCGTCGCGGATTCCTTCCACTCCGAAGCGCACGGCCGCGACCTTGCCCACGTCGACGTTCATCATCGTGCACGAGATCGGTTCGGGCGTTACCCATTTCTCGTGACGTTCGCGCACCTCGTCAAGTTTTATGCCGAGGTCGGCGGCCAGGCTGCGGACCTGGATGCCCCACATCGAGGCCAGTACGCCTGGCGCAAACAGGATGGGCTGGTGGTCCCGGTCGGTGCCGAAGCCGAAGCTGACACCGGTGAACTCGGCGTCGTCGTAGCTGCCGTAATCGCAGATCTCCTGGACCGTGACGGCGGTGGCGCGCCCAGCCAGGCTCAGCGCGGTGTAGACCAGGGTGTCCCCTGAGAAGCCGGGGTCGATGCCGTTGATGTAGAGCGTTGAATCGCCGTCGCGGCAAGCTTTTTCGAGTGGTTGACGCAACCATGCATCGGTGAAGTCGGGTGCGACCAGCCAGACGAATGATGACCCGACGACGTTGGTGCCAGCCCGCAGGAATCGTGCGATCTCCTCCATCGCCTCGGCAGGGCGGGTCTCGGCCTGCGAGGTGTAAACCACGCAGTCGGCGGCCAGGGCCACCAACGCCTCGACATCGTCGCTGGCGATCACGCCGGTGGGCTTGTCGAGCCCGCACAGCTCGGAAGCGTCGCGGCCCGCCTTCTGCGGGCTGGCCGCGTGCACGCCGACCAGCTCGAGGTCGGGCCGCTCGATGATGAGGCGCAGGGCGTGTACACCGACGTTGCCGGTGGAGAACTGGATGATGCGACGTCGTGTCATGGCTGTCCTTCAGAGCAGGTCGGTGATGGTCTTCAGGCCCGCGTCGTACAACACGCCAGGTAGCATGCCGCCGTCGATCTCGATCGTGGTGCCATTGATGAAATCTGCTGCGCCGGAAGCGAGAAACACGCACGTGCGGCCGACCTCTTCGGGTTCTCCGCCGCGACGCATCGGAACGTTGACGAAGTACTCGCTGCCGGTCGGATCGTCTTTGGGGAGTACGAAAGACCGGAAGTTCTCGGTGATGGTCGGCCCGAGCGCGACGCAGTTCACCCGAACGCAAGGACCCCACTCCTGGGCCAGCGAACGCGTCATCTGGTTGAGTCCGGCTTTGGCGGCCCCGTAGGACACCAGCGTCGGGGACCCCGCGGGATGTCCGGCCCCGCTGGAGATATTGATGATGCAACCCACGCCATCTTGGGTTTTCATCTGCCGATAGGCGCGAATCGCAAACCATAGCGGACTGATCAGGTTCATCTGTACTGCAAACGCATGGAACAGGGCGCTGCGCTCGTAGTCGTCATCACTGGCCGGCGCGCCTTGGATACGAGACACCAGCGCCGGGACGGCGTCGACCGACGGCGACGGCACGGTTCCGCCCGCGTTGTTGACCAGGACGTCCAACCGGCCATAGGTGTCGGCGACCCACTGCACCAGTTCGTCGATGGCACAGTAATCGGCTTGGTCACAGACCTTTTGGGCTGACCGCCGCTCCCATTCGGGGTTGGTGTCCGTGCCGGGCAGAGTATCGAGGGCCGTTCGTGAGCAACCGATCACGGTGGCGCCGGCCCGCAGCAGCTCGTGGGCAATGCCCACCCCGACGCCCCGGCTCGTGCCGGTCACAAGAGCGATCTTCCCGTCAAGTTCTCCCATGCTCAACTCCAATCTGGTCAGGGAAGGTCGGTGGAGAGAAACGTCAGCGGCAGTCCCAGCACCGTCATTTGGATTTCGTCGAGCTGCCAGCCGTCTCCGTCGCGGTGCTGCGAGAAATCCGTACCACCTTCGTATTTGCGCGCTATCTGCTCTGCTGTCGGCGCGTCATCGACGCGCAGCGCGAGGCTGTACACCCCATCACCGTGCGCGTTGAGGAATCGGCGTACCGGATTGTCGGGGTCGGCCCCATTGGGTGCGACCAGTTCCACTCCGCGGGCCCAGTCCAGCAGGACGTGTAATCCGACGTCGTCGAGATCGAACTCCTGGAAACGAAACCCGAGTTCGGAAAAGAACTGCGAGATACGCGCCAACCGTTCTGGCGCGACGGCAAGCACGGCGTGATGCAGAATCGGTCGTTCCTCGGATTCGGCCACGACAGAAGATTACAGCTGTTATGGTTTTGCGGATAGGTTTCAGGCGAAGCGAGGAGGAATTGATGGCCGAGCGTCAGCACAAGCGGTATCGCGTCGCGGTCTGGGCCACCGGCGGCGTCGGCCGCTACGCCATCCGGACGGTCATCGACCGGCCCAATCTCGAACTCGTCGGGGCTTGGGTGCATTCCGAGGCCAAGGACGGCCAGGACGTCGGCACCCTCGCAGGTATCGACCCGGTCGGAGTGCGCGCCACCCGCGACGCCGATGCCTTGCTGGCCTCTGGAGTCGACTGCGTGATGTACGCCGCACCGGCCGGTCCGCGGCCCGCCGAAGCCCTGGCCGACTTCTGCCGCATCCTCTCCTCGGGCGCCAACGTGGTCACCACCTCACTGCCCGGGTTGGTCTACGAAAAAGGTTCCCTCTCAAAGCGTTTCCTCGATCCCATCCGTGAAGCGACCGCCAGCGGGCGCAGTTCGATCTTCTCCTCGGGGATTGAGCCGGGCTTTGGCTGCGACCTCTTCCCAATCGCCTTGATGACCATGTCGCACAAGGTCTACTCGGTACGCGGCATCGAGATCACGAATTATTCCGAGTATCCGGTGCAGTGGGATGTGCGCGAACTTTTCGGGTTCGGCCAACCGCTGGACTACCAGGGCGGATTGAGGCAGCCGGGTGTGTTGAAGTGGGGCTGGGGCGCAGCGATCACGATGGTTGCCGACGCCCTGGGAGTCGACTTCGACGAAATCCGGGAGACATGTGATTTCCTGCCCACCCCCCGCGATCTGCACACCGCCAGCGGTCTGATCCCGGCCGGTACCGTCGGCGCGACCTACGCCAAGTGCGTGGGCGTCGTCGACGGGCACGAGGTGGTCAGCCTCGAGCATGTCGATCGGATGGCCGACGATCTGGCCCCGGACTGGCCCACGGGACGTACCGGTGCCACCGACGGAGTCTGGCGAGTACTGATCGACGGCGAGCCTTCGTTCGACGGCGAATTCGAGGTCGGCCACCGCAAGGGCGAAAGTGCCAGCGATCACGGACTTTTGGCCACCGGTATGCGTGCTGTCAATGCCATCCCATGGGTGTGCGAGGCGGAGCCGGGCATCGTTGACGCCTTGCACCTGCCGCTCACTACACCGCTGGGCGCCTTGCATCCCCGCGGCGACGGCGTCCCCGCCTTCTAGCCCCAACAGAAAAGGAGGCTCACCGATGAGCCCAGGACCGCTGGATGATCCGAACCGTTCGTACAAGGTCGTCGTGTGGGCGACCGGACGCGTCGGACGGTTGGCCATCCGTGCCGTCGCCGACCGCCCCAACCTCGACCTGGTGGGGGTCTGGGTGCATTCGGAGTCCAAAGACGGCAAGGACGCGGGCCAGATCGCCGGCATCGATCCGCTGGGTGTGCTAGCCACCCGCGACCAGGCCGCAATACTTGCCAGCGACGCGGATTGCATCATCTACACCGGGCCGGCAACCAGCCGCCCGCGCGAGGCGATCAGCGACTTCTGCCAAATCCTGGAGGCGGGCAAAAACATCGTCACCACGTCCGTTCCGGGTCTGGTCTACCCGCGGGGCTCGATCAAGCCGTCGACCGTGCAACGCATCGTCGACTCGGCGATCAAGGGCGGCAGCTCGATCTATTCGTCGGGCATCGAGCCCGGCTTCGGCTGCGACCTCATGGCTGTCGCGATGGCCTCGATGTCCAACCGCATCTACTCAATCCGGGGCTTGGAGATCACCGACTACTCGCGCGACAACACCGTCTACGAGATGCGTGAACTATTCGGCTTCGGCCAGCCGATGGATTACCAGGGCGGCATAGCGATTCCCGGCGTGATCACTTATGGCTGGGGCGCCGCGGTCACGATGGTCGCCGAATCGCTCGGTGTCCAGCTCGACGAGATCCGCGAAAGTCACGAATTCGCGCCGGCGCCCCGGCGTCTGCAGACCCTGTCCGGGGTGATCGAACCCGGCAACGTAGCGGGCGTCTGGTTCCGCTGCATCGGCATCGTCGACGGCGAAGAAGTGATCACGATCGAGCACGTGGACAGGATGGCAGACGACGTCGCGCCCGACTGGCCCAAGAGCCGAGCCGGCGGCATCGATGGGGTTTGGCGCGTGATCATCGAAGGCGAGCCCAGCTTCGACGCCGAATTCGAGACTGGCTTCAACCCCACCGAAGACTCCACCGACCACGGACTGCTCGCGACGGGTATGCGCGCCATCAACGCGATTCCCTGGGTATGTGATGCTGCCCCAGGGCTGGTCGATGCACTACACATGCCCCTGACGCCGGCGATCGGATCGCTCCGGCCACGCAAACAAGGGATCCTGACGATCGAAGGGCATCACGATACCCGGACGGGCTAGGCGACGTCGTCCCGACGGCACTCGAGGCCCGAACAGGCTGATGCGCTTTGACCTCATTCGACCGGTACGGCGATGTCGGTCGAATTGGCGCGACCGCGTAACACTTTGGAGTCGACGACCCGCCACCGCCCTGACTCCGCCTGACTCGCCATGACAAGTGCGGTGGCCGACGCGGCGACGCCGACCGACAGCTTGGCGACCTCGGTGAGCCGAGCCGCCTCGTTGACCGGGTCGCCGATCACCGTGTATTCGTACCGGCCAGGGTGGCCGACGTTGCCGGCCACCGCCATGCCGGCCGACACGCCGATGCCGGCCCTTATCGGCGCGCCGGGCGGATTCAGCAGCCTGTTGAGTTCACGCGCGGTCGCCAGCGCGTGCGAGGCGCATTCGACGTCGTCGACGGGAGCGCCGAAAATCGCCAGTGCGGCGTCCCCTTCGAACTTGTTGACAAGACCGCCGTTTTGTTCGACGACGTTCACCACCACCGCGAAAAACTCGTTGAGCGTAGCGAGCAACTCGTGGGGCTCCAGTGTGATGGCCAGTCGTGTCGAGCCCACCAGATCCACGAACAACACCGCGACGTCGCGGTTGACCCCGTCGAACTCGATCCGGTCACCCGCGCCCGCGAGTTGCTCCGCCCGACGAGCCACATCGTGGCCGACGTGGCGGCCGAACAGGTCGCGCAGCCGTTCGCGTTCCCGCAGCCCGGTCGCCATCGTGTTGAATCCCGCTTGCAGCAGTCCCAGCTCGGACGCGTCGAAAACGGCTACTGACACGTCGAATTCGCCGCGCTGAACCGACTGCATGCCGTCCCTGACCTCGTCGATGGGATCGGCGATGGTTGATGCGTTGAATGCGGCGACCACCAGGCCACAGGCCATGGCGCAACCCCCGAGTACGAGAACAACCAGCGCAAGCCGGTGCGCGGAGTACTCGACGAAGAGTGCGCTCGCGGCGACGAGCATGACCATCAGCGTCGGGATGCCGGTTCCGATCACCCAGGCGCTCACCGCGCGCAGCCGCAGACCCGGCCCCCGTGGCCGTGTCGGCGGGTCTTCGGTGAGCAGCCTGGCCGCCGTCGGCCGCAGCGCGATCTTGCACATCCAGTAGGACAGCGCGGTTGTCACGATGGCGCCCAGGATCATCGACACGCCCAGCGTTGCCGCCAGCCACGGTTTGCTGAGATTGATGAGCACGAAAACCACACTGGCCGTGGACCACACCGCCCCGTGGACGACGGCCATTCTCCTCGGTATGGCCAAGACGACGCGACGTGCGGTGGCGTCACTCGCGTCCGCCGGCAGGCTCATCCACAGGTAACCGCAGATCACCGCAAAGGGCAGGCTGATGGCGCAATAGCCCAGCGCCACAGCGATGTTGAGCAGTAACACATGGTGTTGGGCTAGCGCCGTGCCGGTCGGGAGACCCCACAGGGCCAGTGCGGCGATCACCGCCGCGCCGACAAGTGTTGGGATGACCGCGCCGGATATCACCAGTGGTCTTCCGGCGGGAGCGAATGGCGAGCGCAGCCGCTGCCGGACCGGCTTCACGGCGACGCCGGGGCAGCGCCCAGGCATTCCCGCCAGTTCTCCACCATGACCAGTCGCCCCGATGAGGCGAGCGTCATGAACAACGTGTCGCCATCGGCGCTCACGGCGACGTTGGTGGTCATCGGGTCGTCCGCCGGAATGGCGCCCAACAGCTCGCCGCTCGGCGACAAGACGGTGACGCCGCCCGTCCCGAGGGTCGCGACGAGGATCCGGCCGGCCGCGTCCACACATAGGCCGTCCGCCCCACCGATATTTAGCGGACCGCCGCTGGGCACCGTTGCCAGACCGCGCGCCCGCGACACCACTCCGGGGCCGTCGAGCGTGAATTCCCAGACTCGGCGCGTTCGCGTCTCGGCCACGTAGAGCAACGCCCCGTCCGGGGACAGGGTAACGCCGTTGGGCATCTCGAGTGGGTAAACGATCTCGCGAAGCCCACCGTCGACGGTGCCGTAGAGCAGGCCGGTCATGCCGCGGTTGCGGCTCCGCGTGACTCCGCCGTCGGTGACGTAGAAGCCGTTATCGCCGTCAACGCAGATGTCGCTGGGCCGCATCAGCGGCAGCGTGCTGCCTGAAAGCGCGGTGAATTCGGTGCACAGGGTGCTGACCTGACCGCCGGCCTCGATCAGCTGCAGCGCGGGAACGACGGGGTGATCGGGCGGCCCCACCGGCCGGAAAAGTCTTGCGCAGCCGACGAAATCGTAGGGCCACGGCCCGAGTCCGAAGGTGGAGCCGCCATTCTGGCAGACCACCAGCCGAGCGTCCGAAAGCCGAGCCACCCCGTTGGGGCCACCGCCGGTCTCGGCGACCGTCTCGGTGACGCCGTCGGGGCGGACGCGGGTGATCCTGCCGGCCGCCATCTCCGATACCACGACGGAACCGTCGTCGTAGACGACCGGGCTTTCGGGGAAGGAGAGCCCCCCGGCTAGGCAACGGCCGGAGCTCACGGCCGCGTTTCCCCGTCGCCTTTGCTTTGCCACCAAGCCGTGAAGGCCGGGTCGCTCAGCGGCAGGTCACCGACGCCGGTCTGGTTTCGTGGCCAGGATGCGGCTTCTTGTGTCAGGGGCGACGGCCGGCGGCTCACGCCGTAGAATAGGCGATGCCTTCGATGCAGGAAAAGCCAACGCCCGCAGTGCCGCTCGTAGCGGTCTTCGTACTTGATGAGCTGTTCGACAAACCCCTCGGCGTCGGTCTGGGCGAAACACTGGGCCCAAACCTGCCCACGGGCGCGATCCGCTGTGTCCAGCTCGACGAGGTGGTTAGCGACAAGGATGACCGCGAATACGCTCCCGTCGATGCTTGCCAACATCAGCCGGCGCAACGCCTTGGGGCCCTGTCCGTGGTCGCCGAACCGGGCGTGCGGGACGAACAATTCGGCCATCGCGGCGACGTCCCGCGTTTCGATCGCGGCGGCGTAACGGTAAGGCAGTTGACGAATCTCCTCCTTCGCCAACAGGTCCCGAATTTCGGTGTCGTGCATCGGGCTAGGGCACCGGGGTCGGCGGGCCGAGTATGTAGCGCCCCGATTGCGGATGGTGATACCACCCGCCGGCCGCCGATGTCCCGCCGTCGACGTGCAGCGTCTGCCCGGTCACATAAGCGCTGAGGTCACTGGCGAGGAAGATTGCGGCCCCGGCCATTTCGTCGACGTGACCGGCGCGACCCATCGGCACCATGAGTTTGGCGTTCTCGACGCCGTTGGGCGCCATCTTCTGCAGACTTTCGGTGAGCGTGAAGTCGGGCGCGAGCCCGTTGACCCGGATGTTGTGCGGCGCCAGTTCCAGCGCGGCCGTCTTGGTGAAGTTGACCACCCCCGCTTTGGCCGCGGCGTAAGCGGCGAACCCGGGCGCGGCCCGTACCGCCTCGATGGTGCTGATGTTGATGACGCTGCCGCCTCGCCCGGCGTCGACCAAGGCCCGCGCTAAGCGCTGCGTACAGAGCAGCACCTGCGTCAAATTGATCCGGATCAGTGCATCCCAGCCGTTGGGCGAGGTGTCCAGCAGGTCCGACCAGAACACCCCGCCGGCATTGTTCACCAGGATCGTAGGAACCCCCAGCGCGTCGACGGTCGTGGCCAGCGCCGCGTCGACCTGTTCGGCGTCGCGTACGTCGGTGACGCACGCGAGGCCGCCGACCCGCGCGGCCACCTCCGTGGCACTCGGCTGGTCCTTCTCCCAGATGGCCACCCGTGCGCCGAATTCGGTGAGGGTCTCGGCGATGGCGCTTCCGATCCCACCGCCCCCGCCCGTGACGACGGCGACCCGGCCGTTCAGCGATGCGGCGCTCCGGTGCAGCGTCATTCGCTTCTCCTCACGCCCTCGGACGGCATCGGTGAGCGGGCTTCCACCAGCTCGCGGCGAGTGACAGATTAACACTGAGTGTTCTATTACCCAATCGAGTCATCGCGGCATGGGGCAACCGCGAGAGCTCAGCATCCACGAAAGTTCGGGTCGCGACGCTCGGTGAAAGCCGCCATGCCCTCGGCAACGTCGTCGGTCGCGGCGACCTGCTCCACCAACAGCGCCTCGGTGCGAAAAGCGGCGTCGCGGTCGACGTCGAACGCCTGATTCAGCATCGCCTTGGCCGCCGCCAGCGCGCGGGTGGGCCCGCCAGCGAGGCGCTGGGCCCAGGCGGCGGTCTCGGCTTCCAGGTCGTCGGCGGCGACGACCTTGTTGACCAAGCCGAGGCGCTCGGCCTCCGCCGCCGACAGTTCCTCGCCGAAAAACAGCAGCTGCTTTGCGACGTTGAAGGGGACCTTGCGCGCCAGCAGGTAGGCGGCACCCCCGTCGGGGGCGAGCCCGCGCCGCGCGAAAAGCTCGATGATCCGCGCGCTTTCGGAGGCCACGATGAGGTCGCACGCCAGCACCATGCTTGCGCCCACGCCGGCGGCGATCCCGTTGAGCGCGCACAGCACCGGCTTCTCGCAGTCGAGCAACGCGGACACCACCGCCTGAGAACCGGTACGTAGGATGCGGGCGGCGTCGCCCGCAACCCGATCCTTCTTGGGCTGCATTCCCGGGTCCCGCAGATTCGGCCCCGTACAGAAATGCTTGTCCCCGCGGCCGGTCAGGACCACCGCCCTGACACCTGGCTCGTCGGAGGCCGACCGCAGGTTTTCGATGAGGGCCTGCTGCACCGCCCGCGTCACCGAATTGCCGGCCTCGGGGCGGTCCAAGACCAACCAGAGCACGGCGCCTTCCGTGCGGACGGTAAGGCCGGGGGTCACAGCCGCATCGGCACGCTGGCGGGGCCGCGCACGGAATTGGTGTGCACGTACGTCACCGCGCCGCGGTCGACGTCCCAGGTCGGGAAACGCTTCAACGTCTCCTCGAGCGCTACCCGGGCCTCGAGGCGGGCCAGCGCCGCGCCCAGGCAGAAGTGGGAACCATGGCCGAAGCTGATGTGCCGGATCCCCGTGCGCTCGACGTCAAGCACGTCGGGGTTCTCATATTGGCGTTCGTCTCGGCCCGCCGACCCCGTCAGCAGCGCAACGCGCGAACCCGCCGGGATGAGCGTCCCGTTGTAGGTGACGTCGCGTTCCGTGTAGCGGCCCTGCACGGGCGACGGCGCGTCGTAACGGAGCAGTTCCTCGACGGCGTTGCCGATCAGGTCAGGGCGGTCGACCAGCTTGGCCCGCTGGGCGGGGTACTGCGCCAGTGTCAGCGCGGCCCATCCCAGCAGACGCGCAACCGTCTCGTTGCCGGCGACGTTGATCATCGCGATGAACATCAACACTTCGCCATCGTCCAGGCGACGGGTCTCGCGGCCCGCCTGGACCAGGTCGGATGTCATCAGGTTGCCGACGATGTCGTCGGTCGGTGCGGCCCGCCGTCGTTGAATCTGATCGGCGTAGTAGCCCAGCAGCTTCGCGTTGGCCTGCTGGCCCTCCTCACTCAGCTCGGTCGTGCCCTCGTCGCGGTGTAGCTGGGCATCCGACCACTCGCGCAGGTTGTCGTGGTCTTCCTCGGGGAAGCCCAGCAGCGAGCTGATCACCATCACCGGTAGCTTCATCGAGAAGTCGCGCACGTAGTCAAAGCCGTCGGTGCCGACGAACGCATCCAGGTAGGCGCAGCACAACGCGCGGACCCGGTCCTCGAGGCGGGCGATCTGGGTGCGAAAGAACGTGCGATTGACCATCTTTCGCAGTGCGGTGTGGTCGGGCGGATCCATCATGATCATCGCCCGGGGCGACGGCCAGGGCTCGTCGGTAATCGCGTCGAGGGTGATCCCGTGCGACGAGGAAAACGTCTCGGTATCCAGCGACGCTTCCATCACGTCAGCGAACCGGCTCAAAGCATAGAAGCCGTACTGGTCGTTGTAGTAAGTTGGCGCTTCGTCGCGCAGCCGTTTCCAGACCCCGTACGGGTTCTGGTGCAACGCGCGGTCGAATGGATCCCAACGTAACTCGATCGTCGTCATCGGCATCGTCCCTCCGCCAAAGAACACTAATACATTATCTGTATAGTTGCACCATGCTGACGGCGCGGTGATCGTCTGCCCGGTGTTGAGGAGGACGAACGATGGAAACGCGAGAACTCGAGCACGTGATCTACCAGAAGGACGGCCCGATCGCGCGGATCATCCTCAACAACCCGGACGCCGCCAATGCCCAGAGCTCGGAAATGGTCCACAGCGTCAACGAAGCGCTTGACGACGCGCAGTACGACTATGACATCAAGGTCGTCATCATCAAGGCCAACGGTAAGGGGTTCTGCTCCGGGCACATCCCCACCGGTGCCTACCCGGAATTCATGGCCGAACTGCAGGCGTCGGGCAAGGTCTGGCGTTCCGCCGCGCAGTTGTTCCTGTGGCCAGTGCTCAAACTGTGGGAATTTCCCAAGCCCGTGATCGCCCAGGTGCACGGGTATGCGATCGGCGGGGGCACGACCTGGGCGCTGATCCCTGAGATCACCGTCTGCTCCGAGGACGCGTGGTTTCAGATGCCCCTGGTGCCGGGTTTCGGGCTGCCGGGCGCCGAGACCATGTTCGAGCCCTGGGTGTTCATGAACTACAAGCGGGCGGCCGAATACCTGTACACCGCCCAGCGGTTGAGCGCGGCGGAAGCGCTCGAGTTCGGCCTGGTCAACCGCGTGGTGCCTGCCGACCAGCTCGAGGACACCGTCGAGGAATTGGCCGCACAGATCGCCAAGGCTCCCCTGATCACGCTGCAGGCCGTCAAGTCCGGCATCATCCGCGCGTGGGAGACCATGGGGTTCCGCACCCACCAACAGACGACCAACGACCTGCAGGCTATGGTGACCGGCAGCAAAGAGTTTCAGGAGTTCATGGCGGAGCTGATGAAGAAGGGCTCCAAACCCACCGAGCGTATCTAGCGATGCCGCTCAAGCCCCTCATCCAATTCGGTGGTGACCAGAGCGCCGAGACTCTGCGCGCTTCGATCCGCGAGTGGCTGGCGCACAACCTGACGGACGAATTCCGCCGCACCGCAGCGAATCCCGATTACCTGGCACGCGATGCCCACGAACGTGCAGTCGCCTTCTGTAAGGCGCTACACGAGCAGGGATGGTTTGTGCCGCATTGGCCCGCCGAGTATGAAGGCGGCGGACGGGGGATCGTCGACCAGGTGGTCATCCGTGAGGAACTCGCTTATGCGGGCGCACCGCTGGTGAACACCAACGGCGTCAACATGTTGGCGCCGGTGCTGTTCAAATACGGCACGCCTGAACAAAAAGCGGAGCATCTGCCCGCGATTGCGCGCTCGGAACGGATGTGGGCACAAGGGTATTCGGAGCCGGAGGCCGGCTCGGACCTGGCGTCGCTGCGCATGACGGCCCGGCGAGACGGCGACGACTACCTTCTCGATGGGCAGAAGACCTGGACGAGCAACGGTGTGCTGGCCGATTGGATCTTCGTCCTGGCCCGCACCTCGCCCGTGGCGGACAAGCGCCAGGCGGGCATCTCGTTCTTCCTCGTCGACCTGCGGACTCCAGGGATCACGCGCCGGCCCATCCGATCCATGACCGGCTATCCGACGTTCGCGGAGGAATTCTTCGACAGTGTGCGCGTGCCCGCCTCCAATCTCGTCGGCGTGGAGGGCGAGGGCTGGACGGTCGGGAAGGCGCTACTCGACGCCGAACGGTCAAACGTCACCAGGGCGGCCCAAGCCCAGCGTTATCTCGATGAGCTCATCGACTGGTGCCGTGCGCAGAAGGGCTCAACGCACGACCCCCTGGCCGATCCGGCCAACCGCATCGCGTTGGCCCGTGCCGTCGAACGCGTCGAGGTGGGCCGCGCCTTGTCGTATCGGGTCGCGCACCAACAGGCTTCCGGCGCCCTGGATCCCGCCCTGCCGTCGTTGTCGAAGCTGTATCACTCCGAACTGACCGCCGAGCTGCGCGGACTTGGGGCCCAGATCCTGGGTCCAGCAGGGGAACTCATGCCCGATGATCCCGACGCCGTGCTCGAAGGGCACTTCTCCGAAGGCCTCTTGCTGTCGGTGCTCCACACGATCGGCGGTGGCACCAGCGAGATCCAACGCGATCTGATCTCGACTGTCGGTTTGGGCATGCCGCGCTGACGTTAGGAGTAGCCCGCTCGCGCAGCGGCCGCCGCCGAACGTTGTTGCGCCACGGTCGCGATCGCCAGCTCGAGCGGATGAAAGGCGGCCAGCTGAGCGGACTCGGCGGAATTGATCAGCCGCTTTGTCATCTCCACCGCCCCCGCATCGGCCCGGGAAAGTTCGTCGGCGACGGACAGCGCGCGGCTGACCGCGGATCCGGGCTCAACGACCTCGGTCACCAGCCCAAGCCGCTCCGCCTCGCTGGCCGCCAGCCGTGTCCCCCGTAGCAGTAACGATGCAGCGCGGTTGCGGCCCAGCTGCTGCGTCAAGCGCCAGGCCAATCCGCCGTCGGGCACCACCGCACGCGCGACGAACGGGGCAGCGAAGAATGCGTCGGAAGCGCATACGACTAGGTCGCACGACAGCGCCAGGCTCCAGCCGAGACCAACGGCCGCGCCCTCGACTGCTGCGATGGTCGGTACCGGAACCGCTTTGAGTTGCTCCATTACCCGTTGGGCGTGTTCGACGCGGGCCGCTGGTCCCAGCGGTCCGCTGCCACGCGCTGGCCCGGTCTTCAAATCCCCTCCGGCGCTGAAAAAGTCGCCTGCGCCGGCCAAAACCAGGCCGCGATCGCCATATGCAACCACCCCGCCAAGCGCGATCGACAGCTCGGTCCAGGTTTCGTAACAGAGGGCGTTGCGTTGGTGTGGCCTATTCAGCAAGAGGACGGCGATGCCGTCTTGGTGTTCACAGCGAATTAGCTGAGCGTCCGCGCCGGTGTTGTTCTCCATGAAAACACCCTTACCGGTTGAGGAACTTGTCGATGGCGGCCCGATGTTCGGGCGTGGTGAAACACTCGGTCTCGGCGGAGATCCCGTATTCGAGGATGCCGGTGATCGCGCGCTGGGCGTGCAGGTTCAGCGTCCGTTTGGTGTCCTGTACGGCCCTTGGTGGCAATGCGGCGAGGCGGTGGGCAATCGACAGCCCCTCTTGCTTGATCTCTGCGTGCGGCACGACCCGGTTGGCCAAGCCCAACTCGACCGCCTTGTCGGCCTTGATGCGTTCGCCGAGCATCAGATATTCCTTAGCCTTCAACAGGCTCATCAACAGCGGCCAGAGCACAGATCCGCCATCGCCGGCGACCAGGCCGCTGGCGACATGAGTGTCGGCGAAGAAAGCCCGATCGGACATCAGGACGATGTCGCACAACACGGCGATGCTGCACCCGAAGCCGACCGCGGGCCCGTTGACGGCCGCGACGACGGGCAGCGGAAAGTCGATCATGTCGCGCACGATGCGGCGGGCGTCGCGCATCCCAGCGCGCCGGGTGACGGGGTTGTTGACGTGGGTTTCCAACCACTCCACCAGATTTCCGCCGGCGGAGAAGTAGTCACCCGTGCCGGTGATCAGCACCGCCCGCGCGTCGGGATCTTCGGCCAGGTCCGCCCACAGTCTCGTAAATGCCGTGTGCATCCTGTTGTTGACCGCGTTGGCGTCGTCAGGGTTGTTCAGGGTCACGATTCGGACGGGACCGTCGGCGGCCACGAGGATCTCCTCGCATCCGCTCAGTTCCGACGTGCCCTGCGGTAGCTCGGGCATGCAGCCGTCAGTCATTGTCGTGCGGCGCCAGCCACGCCGATCGTCTGGTCTGAACGAACGCGTCTCGATCGTGGTTGACCGCCCAAGCCGGAGACCGCTTCTGCAGGAAGGCGGTGAACGCCTCAATTTGTTCGGCGGTTCCGATCGACGACCAGTAGCCCGTCACGTCGACGGCTGGCAGGGCACGTGCCATCTCGCGCTTGACGGCCGCCCGGGCGGCGGGGCCCGTCTTGCGGACTCGCTCGAGCAACGCATCGACCTCCGACCGCAGGGAGTCGTGCGCGACGACCTTCCCGACCAGACCGAGCCGCTCGGCCTCCTGCGCGTCGACCCAATCATTGCCGTAAATCAGGTGATTGGCGCGCAGCGTGCCGAGGCGCTGCGGTAATCGGGCGGCGACGAAGGCCTCGTACACGCCGCGGGTAAGGTCGGGGACCCGGAATCGTGCGCGATCGGAGGCGATGACGAGATCGGCGAACAACGTCATCACCAAGCCGCCACCCATGGCGATGCCGTTGACGGCGCAGACGACGAGTTTCGGTATCTTGCCCAGCGTTTCGAACGGTGTTCCGTCGTAAGACTCGGTGAACGCGTCCCACCTGCGGTCTGGATTCCGCACGGCGTTCATGTCGCCGCCAGCGCAGAACACGTCGCCCGTCCCGGTGATCAACAGGAAGTTCAGGTCGGGTTCGTCGGCGACGATCATCGCTGCCCGTTTGATTCCGTGGTAACCGTCCGCGGTGACGGCGTTCTTCTTCTCTGGCCGGTTGATGGTGACGGTCAGAGTGTCGCCGTCGATCCTGCCTTCGAGCTCGGGGGCGCAGAGATCGACGTCGACGGAACCCGGTAACGCGTTCACCGTGCCTCGATCACTGCGATCAGTTCGCCGACGTCGTAGCTTGCCCCGGCGCTGATCTTCCATGTGACGATGCCACTGGCCGGTGCCTCGATGTCCATCTCGACCTTGTCGGTAGCGATCTGGTAAAGGGGATCCCCCTCCGAGACGTGGGCGCCGTCCGCCACGTAGAGGTCAGTGACCTCCGCTTCCGTGATCGCGTCGCCCGGTTTCGGCATCCGCACCTCCGTCACGCGATCCTCCTGACCGCTTCGACAAGCCGCGCGGCGTCCGGGCGGCAGGCGGCTTCCAATGTCGCCGCCCGGGGAACGGGCGTGTACGTTCCCGCTACGCGCTGAATCGGGCTCGCCAGCACGCCAAAAAGCTCTGTCCCGACCGCCGCTGCGATTTCGGCGCCGGGCCCGCAGAAGCCGACGGACTCGTGCGCCACCACCAGGCGACGGGTCTTGCGTACCGAGTCGAGGACCGTCTCCAGATCCAATGGCACCAGGCTGCGCAGGTCGACCACCTCCACCGAAACATCTTCGGTGGCAAGCTGATCGGCGGCGTCGAGCGCGGCGTGCACCAGGTTGCCATAGGTGCAGATCGTGACGTCGGTGCCGGCACGTTTGACGTCGGCCTGGCCGAGCGGGATCACGTAGTCGGCCGTGGGCACGGGCCCCTTGCCACCGCCGTAGTAAAGCTTCATCGATTCGATGAACAGGCATGGATCTTGCTCTGCCAGGCAGGCATTGAGCAGCCCGACCGCGTCGGCGGCGGTGCTGGGCCAGACGACCTTGATGCCCGGTGTGTGCATCGCCCAGGCCTCGAACGCTTGGGAATGCTGCGGGCCGGCTGCCGTGCCCACCATCGCGCGGATGACGAGCGGTGCGCCCTGTCGGCCGCCGGACATGTAGCGGATCTTCGCGGCGTGATTGGCGATCTGGTCCATGGCCACGCCCAGGAAGTCCACGAACATGAGCTCCGCCACGGGACGCAGGCCGCCCAGGGCCGCACCCACGGCAGCGCCGATGATCGAGGACTCGGCAATCGGAGTGTCGCGTACCCGGTGGGCGCCGTACTTGGTGGACAACCCGGCGGTGATCTTGAACATGCCGCCCGACGGGTCGGCGATGTCCTCGCCGAGGAGCACGACCGAATCGTCGGCCGCCATCGCGCGGTCCAGCGTGCGGTGAATCGCCTGCACGAGGCCGAGGGTCTCCGTTTCACCCTCGGGAATCGCCGCCCGTTCCGTGACCGGTGCCGCGATCTCGACGCCGTGCGCGGCGAACACGTCGCGGGTCAGTTCGTCGGCGTCGGGGTAGTCGGCATCGCGCGCGGCGGTGAAGGCCGCGTCGATCTCGGCAATGAGATCCGAGTCGATGCGATCGAGGTCGGCCTCGTCGGCCAGACCTGCTTCGATGAGCCGCCGCCGATACCGGGCGAAGGGCGGGTCGGCGCGCTTCGCGGCCAGTTCGTCGGGGTCGGCGTACGGCATCTGGTCGCCGAAGTAGTGCCCCTGCAGGCGGTAGGCGACCGCTTCCACGAACGACGGGCCGGCTCCGGACCGTGCGCGCTCGGCGGCCTCGGCCACGGCCCGGTACACCGCGTGCGGGTCCGTGCCGTCGACCGTGACGCCAGGCATCGCGTAGCCCGTGGCACGGTCGGACAATCGCGCCGTGCGGGTGTAGCCGGCGACGGGCGTGCATTCGGCCCACGCGTTGTTCTGGCAGAAAAACACCACCGGAAGCGCCCACAGCGCCGCCATGTTCATCGCCTCGTGGACGTAGCCGATGCTGGTCGCCCCGTCGCCGAAGCTCACCAACACCACGCGGTCACTGCCCTTGATGGCCTCCGCCAATGCGATCCCGTTCGCGATCAGCGGGCCCGCACCGACGATGCCGGTGGTCCACGCGATGCCGTGGTCGGGATCGTAGATGCCCATGGCGCCGGCCTTGCCCTTCGACAGGCCGGTGCCGCGGCCCAAAATCTCGGCGAAATACCCGGGAAGGTCGATGCCCTTGGCCACCACGTCGCCGAGTCCGCGATAGGTGGTGACCAGTTGGTCGGCGCTTGACAGGGCGAGCGCGGCCCCGGCCGACATCGCCTCCTGGCCGTCCACCGGCCAGTAGCTCATGGCGATCTCACCGGAAGACAGACCTTTTCGGACGCGTTGGTCGCTGTGGTGCACCTTGCTCATGAGGCGGTACAACTCGACGGCACGGTCGCTGCCCAGGGCCCGGGTTCCGGTGTCTACTTGCGTCGCCATCACCACTCCTTTGCGATGCGCACTCCGCCGACGAGCATACAATACAATAAGACGACTTCTGTTCAGTCGTCCTATCGGTCGGCAAGCGCGACGGTGGCTTCCCCTGTACTGATCGCCTCATCGAGCTGGTTCACGACGTTGAACTGGACATGCACCAGCGCACGCCCGTCGACCAGTTCCTTGCCCACCACCTCGCCCTCACAGCGCAGTTCGTCGCCCTTCTGGTTGAGTCGGCGATGCCTGGCGGACAGCGACACGATCTGGCCGTCATCACCCAGCCAGCCGCGCAGCATGTTGACCACATATCCGAGCCGCAGGTTGCCCATGCCGAACGCACCCGCTTCGTTGCCGGCGGCCCGGCCAGCGTCGTCGTCCATGTGAATGGGGATGAACTCGTCATTGACCGCCGCGTAGCGGTTCCACTCGGCGAAACTGGTCGTGCGGACGAAAGTTGGTATTTTATCGCCGATTTCAACGGACTGATAGTCAGAGGTGCTCATCGTGCGCGCCTACAAAGCTATTCCGAGGACCTTGGTGTCTAAGTACTCAGCGATACCCGCTCGAGCGCCTTCGCGACCAAGACCGCTTTCCTTGATGCCACCGAACGGCACCGCCGCCGAGGTGGGATTGATGTCGTTGATGCCGATCATCCCGAAGTCCAACGCCTCGGCGACGCGGATGGCGCGGCCGATATCGCGCGTATAGACGTATCCCGCCAGACCGTAGCTCGTGGCATTCGCCATGGCGATCGCCTCGTCCTCGTCGTCAAAGACGAGGACCGGAGCGATGGGGCCAAACGTCTCCTCCGAACAGATCACCATGTCCGGGGTGACGCCGGAGAGAATCGTCGGCGCGAAAAACGCGCCGTTGCTGAATTTCTGTCCAGACAAGCGTGATCCACCGATCACGACGGTCGCGCCCTTGTCGACGGCGTCGTCGACCTGTCGCTGCATCTTCT
Organism: Mycobacterium hainanense; assembly: GCF_041890355.1. Taxonomy (NCBI): domain Bacteria; kingdom Bacillati; phylum Actinomycetota; class Actinomycetes; order Mycobacteriales; family Mycobacteriaceae; genus Mycobacterium; species Mycobacterium hainanense. The sequence continues at coordinate 1,091,011 of NZ_CP169059.1, forward strand.
TCAGTGCGACGTCGTCGATCAGCGGCCCCACGGTTGTGCCCTTTTCCAGCCCATCGCCAGGCACCAGCTTTTCGACGCGAGAGCGCAGCGTGGCAAGGAATGGTTCCGCGATCGAACGATGAACGATGAATCGGTTCGGGCAGATACAGGCTTGGCCGGTGTTGAGGAACTTCACCAACGCCGCACCCTTCGCGGCGTGTTCGGGGTCGGCGTCGGGACACACCAGAAATGGGGCATGCCCGCCGAGTTCCATCGAGACGCGCTTCATCGTCATACCGGCCCGCGCAGCGATCATCTTGCCGACTTCGGTCGAACCGGTGAAGCTGATCTTGCGCACCGCAGGCTCAGTGAGGATCTCGTCGGCTACTGCCTCGGGGTCCGCACAGGTCACCAAGTTGACCACACCCGGGGGCACGCCCGCATCGGCGAAAACCCGAAAAGTCTCAACCGCGCACAGCGGCGTCTGCTCGGCCGGCTTGAGCACCGACGTACATCCGGCCGCCAGCGCCGGTGCCACCTTGCGGGTAATCATCGAGATCGGGTAGTTCCACGGCGTGATCGCCGCGCACACCCCGACCGGCTGCTGAAGGACTAGAAAGCGTTGATCGGCACGAGCGGACGGGATGACCTCCCCGTAGACACGTTTGGCTTCCTCGGCGAACCACATGAGGAAGTCGGCCGCATATCCCACCTCCGTGAGCGCCATCCGCAGCGGTTTGCCCTGCTCCTTGGTCATTAACGTGGCCAATTCGTCCCGGCGGTCCAACATGATCCGATGTGCTGCCAGAAGGATGTCGGCGCGTTCGTAGGCGGTGCGCGCCCGCCATTGTGGGAGGGCACGTTCCGCCGCTTTGATAGCTCTGCGGGCGTCAGCGCGGTCACCGTCGGGAACCTCGCCCAACGCGGCGCCAGTTGCCGGGTTGGTACTGACAAACGTCTTGCCTGACGCCGCCGGCTGCCATTCACCGTCGATGTACAAGGGCACCTGCTTCCATGTATTGCGGTTCGGGCCACGGGGACGTGGTGCGTCACCTGCATCTCTCAATAGCGGATCAGCGTGTCGATTTGCGTCCTTACTCGTTGGCCGTGCTGATTGTGAAATTGCCTTTCGATGCGGATATACAGCATCCGGCCTAGCCGGCCGTCGCGCTCGCTGGCGTCCTTGACCCGCCACCGCCTGCTGATTGTGTCGCCGGGTCGCATGGGCTGGTCGAACCGCAGCTCCACGCCGCCGTTGAGCAGCTTTTGACCGGCTTCACCGGGCTGGGGTAGGTAGGCCAGTGGACCAGGCTCGGTTCTCGGCACGGGCCAGGCGAAGGGATTGAAGTCGTCGGGCGCGATGATGCCTCCCCAACGCGTCGTGCGAGCGTGGTCCTCGTCCCAGAACAGCCGCGGCGGTTCTTCGGGCCAATAGGTGGCGATAGCCCATCGGCGGATATCGGACTTGTCGATCGGAAACGATGGCGGCCCCTGATCGTGCCAGACGCCGATGGCGTCACGCAGACGCGGCGAAATCATGGTCATGGGGCGCGCCGCCATGTTGGTCGCGGTTGCCGCAAGCATTGGTACGACCTTGGTTCGCAAGCACATTGAAGGTCCGCGGGTGGGCCGCACCTGCCGGAGCGGCTGGAGGTATCCGGCGCTGGGTTGCCGGACCGAGAAAGTGCGCCCATCGCCACGGAGGAACAATACAACACTCATCGTTCTATCGATATGACGATCGAGTGAGCCGACGGCCGCAGCTTGCGCGACTGGCCTGCCTCCACCAGAAGTTTTGTACAATGCGGAGCGACTAATCAGATATACAGGATCTGTCTAGATGACACGTCCGTTCGTCTGCTCGATTAGGCCAGACGAAGAGGGGTTCATGATCGAAATCGGCCGGCAATGGCACATCAACCACATCGTCGACGACTATCGCGAGGTCAGCGACTGGTATCGCGACGTGTTCGCGGCACAGGATGTCTTCGCCGACGAATGGCTCGACGCCGAGAAGCGTTGGGCATCCATGGTCACCATCGCGGACTTCGCCGTCGACGTCATGGAGCCCACTCCCGAGGCTGACAACTTGCCGCTAGGGCGATTTCGGGCACGGTTCGGCCAGCATCTCCACGCGATGGCCTATTTCGTCAACTCGCCACCGGTAGAGATATTTGATGCGTTGACCGCGCGGGGTGTGCGGTGTTTTGGCCTGGCCGGTGCAGGCAGAGAAACGATGGTCGACAAGCCGATGAGTCCGGTGTTCACTCACCCGAAAGATACTGCCGGCCAATTGGAGTTCATGCCATTCGTCGAATCCAAGCCCGGTCCGCTGGGTGTACCCGGACGGTGGGAGGATCCACGCTTTGTGGACGGGTGGTCGACGGAGCCGTGGCGTCACCACCCCCTGGCGATACACGGTTGGCGCGTCGGCGTCGTGGTGCGCGATCTCCAACGCGCGATCGACATTTATCGCGCCCTGGGCGCCAGCTTCATTGGGGATGAGAATTCGGTTGGCGCCCAACGGTGCCGGTTGCGGCTGGGCTGCAGCACCACTGTCGAACTGATCAGGCCGACGGCGGCCGACACGGTCGCTGCGCGTGACCTCGAGGACAACGGCGAGATCATCCACTCGTGCATCTTCGAAACCAGCGACCTCGCAGCGGCCGAGGCGCACCTAACGAGTCATGGTGTGGCAATTGCCGATCGCGAGACGGATCGGTTGATCGCCGACCCCAAGTCCAGCCACGGTGCAGTCTTCGAATTCGTCAGCACGGAGCGACCGTAACTGCTCGCCGTCGGACAAGGAGGCCACCATAGCTGAGTCATTACGCGCGCAACTGCGCCCACTTTGCCATGTTACTTACGGGCTTGCCGCACCCATCTCGGTCTCCTCCGGCCCAGCCGGCAGCAGAATGATCGGCGAAATCATCAGTGCGCGTTACGAAGGCGAGCGTCTGAAGGCCTCGCTGACGGGCCGGGCGGCCGCTGATTGGGCGTTTGTCGAGCCGTCCGGACGCGTGCTGGTCGACGCCAGGCTAACCTTGCAGACCGACGACGGCGCGATCATCCTCGTCACGTATACCGGCCGAATGAACGCCAGCACGGCAGGCGTCTATTCGGCGATGTACTTTGAGACCGGCGACGAGCGATACGAATGGCTGACCCGCATCCTCGGCGTAGCAAAGGGGACGTTCACCGGCGGCAATCTCGAATACGAGGTTTACGAGGCGGTCTGATCCTATTCGTGACGACACCTCACCCTGCAGCGCTCCTTCGTGATGTGCGGTCAGCCGTGGGTATACAATAAGACGAAGGCTGTTTATTCGTCCGATCACAAAAAGGGGGCGGGATGACCGGGGAGCTTCGGCCGTCATGGCCGACCACATAGCGTTACGAGCCGGCGACGGGCTGCCCCTGCGGGTACGCGGTGCCGCTGACCCGAGATTCGGCTGTGCCGTGCAGACGTTTGCCAAATTGTTTCCCAGCCCACGCTATGGCGGCGGGGCGCTGTCGGTTTACGTCGACGGCCGCCCGGTTGTGGACGTTTGGACGGGTTGGTCGGACCGCCACGGCGAGACGCCGTGGGAGGCCGATACCGGCGCGATGGTCTTCTCCGCGGGCAAGGGCGTGGCGTCGACGGTGCTGCACCGGCTCGCCGACCGTGGGTTGCTGTCCTACGACGTACCAATCGCGCAGTACTGGACCGAGTTCGGCGCCAACGGCAAGTCCGACATCACCGTGCGCGACATGATGCGTCACACGACGGGCCTGTCCCGGCTCGGGACCATCACCACCGAGCAGTTGCTCGACCACCGGTTCATGGAAGAGCGGCTGGCCGCGGCGCCGGTTGACCGCCTCGCGGGCCGGGCGGCGTATCACGCGTTCACGTTCGGATGGTTGGCGTCCGGATTGGCCCGCGCGATCACCGGCAAGGGCATGCGGGAGCTGTTCCGCACGGAGATCGCGCGACCGCTGGACACCGACGGTATCCACCTGGGACGGCCGCCGGCGAGCGGGCCTACGAATGCGGCGCAGACCATGTTCCCGCAACGCTTCTCGGGCGGGCCGGTGCTCGGGCAGCTGATCTCGCTGATGGCCAAACTGCCAGTTCCGGGACCGCTCGGAGCGACGTATGTGCCCGGTATCACCTCTCTTGTGCGGGGCGACATGGCGCTGCTGGACAGCGAGATTCCCGCGGTGAACGCGGTGGTAACCGCGCGGGGCCTGGCCAGGATGTACGGAGCGCTCGCCAACGGAGGACGTATCGACGGGCAGCGATTCCTCTCGGAGGAATTGGTGGCGTCGCTGACGGGCAGGCGCAGTTTCCGGCCGGACCTCAACGTCTTCTTCCCGATGTCATTTCACCTGGGCTACCACGGATCACCGGTGCCGGGGCTATTGCGGGGCTTTGGGCACGCCGGCCTGGGCGGGACCATCGGCTGGGCCGACCCGGCCACCAAGAGCTCATTCGCCTTCGTGCACAACCGGTTGCTGACGCCGATGGTCGCCGACCAACTCCTCTTCGTGCCGCTGCTGATACCGCTGCAGCGTGCCGTCAACGAGGCACACGGCGGTGAGTTCGTCACCGTGCCGCACTTCGGCGCGCGACTCTCCGACGAGGCGCGCACCGAAACCGCCGGCCGCTGAGCCGACAACGTTGGGCGGTATCGTCTACGGGCCTATAGCCGGCCGGTAGGGGAAGCAGATGGATATCTCGCGGGCAGTTCCCCATGCGGAACTCGAAGCGCTGTCCCGCAGGTATGCGGCGGCGGTCGATCGCCGAGACCGCTACGCGCTCCTGGCGGTGTTCGCCCCCGACGCTTCCATGCTCGTCGAAAGGCCCGGGCGCGGACCGGGCACCCTGACCGGTCACGACGAGATCCAACGGATAATCGGCATCGTCGCGCGGTGGCCGCGCACGGCCCACCTCATCGGCCAGGGCCTGTATGTCATCGAGGGGAAGTCCGCGGTCGGCGAAATTTACTGCACTGCCAATCACTTTGGTGGCGAGCCCGACGGTCGAAACCACGTCATGCACATCCGCTACCTGGACAAGTATTCGCTCGACGGTGACGGGCGGTGGCGGATTGCGCACCGCAGGGTCGTCGTCGATGCGACCGAAGACCGGCGCGCGTCGATCGGCTAAGGCGTCCGGATCGACTCGAGTTGCGTGGCGAGCAACATCCGGTCGAAATAACAGCGCTCCAAGATCAGATCGGGCCCGCGGAAGCCGAAGAGGTTGATGCTCAGCATGTCGATCGGTGTACCGTGTGCCGTGGTTCGGGTTTCGACGACCAACCCGTTGTCGCCGTGGTAGAGCGCCTCGGCGGAGTACTGCAGCATGGGGAGATCCGTCCACTGCTGCACCAACATTGCGCGGACCGCCTCGTCACCGTCGAAAACCATTCCCGTAGGGATGATCTCGTAGCGGGGATGGGTGAAGGTGGCCATCGCCGCCTCCAGGTCGCGCGCATTCTCGGCCGCGACGTGTCGTAGCACGAGCTCTTCGCGGGCGCGCCGCAGCGCGGCGTCGGAACTCACTTCGGCTCGAACACCATAAGGTTGCGACCGTCCTCGAGCGGCACCCACGCCACGGCGACGCGATCACCGACCGCGGGAGGGGGACCGAACACGTTCGACATCATGCGGACACCTTCGTCCAGGTCGACGAGCACCACCGAATACGGCACCCTGTCGGCGAGGGCGGGGAGCGCGGCGCGGTGGTGCACGCTGACCGCGTGGACGACCCCGTCGCCGCTCACTTTCTCCCACACCAGCGACGACCCGCCGCAGTGCGGGCAGACGAACCGCGGGTACCAGACGAGCCGTGCGCACGACTCGCAACGTTGGACCGTCAGCTCGCGACGCCGGGTCGCGTCCCAGAAGGGGGCGGACGCCGGGCTGGGCTCGGGGACCGGCAGCGTATCGGTCACAGCGTGGCCTCCGTTCCCAGAATCACCGTCGACGTCGCCGAGAGCACTCCGCCGGTACCATGTGCGACCGCCGTTTTCGCGTGTGGGACCTGACGTTCACCGGACTCGCCACGCAATTGCCGCGTGGCCTCGACGAGCAAGAAGGCCCCGAACGCCCCGGGATGGGTGTAGGCGAGACCGCCGCCGGATGTTTGACCGGGCAGCGTGCCGCCGGGGCCCAATGCGCCGTCACCAACGAAGGGTCCGCCTTCGCCTTTGGGGCAGAAGCCCAGGTCTTCAAGCGCCAGCAGCACCGTGATGGTGAACGAGTCGTAAAGTTCGACGACATCGATGTCGCCCGGGGTCAGGCCCGCGGATCTGAACGCGGCTGGCCCGGACACCGCTCCAGGGGTGACGGTGAGGTCGGGCATCTGCGAGATCATCGCGTGCGATGCCGCAGACGCCGCGCCCAGGACAAAGGCCGGCGGCTTGGCCAGGTCCCGGGCCCGCTCGGCGCTGGTGATCACCAGCGCCGCGGCGCCGTCGGTCACCAGGCAGCACTCCAGCTTGTGCACCGGTTCGGCGAGGAAGCCGGAGTCCAGGACGTCCTGCACGGTGATCACCTCGCGCAGGTGAGCCCGCTCGTTCAGCGCGGCCCACCGCCGGGTGTCGACGGCGATCTGCGCCAGTTGTTCGGGCGTAGTCCCGTACGTCGCCATGTGCCGGTTGGCGGCCAGGGCGTATGCGCTGATCGGGAGCATCACCCCGAACGGCGTCTCCCATTCGAGTCGCTCGGGGGTGGCGAACACTCCGAGGCCTTTTTCGCCACGCTTGCGCGCGGCGCGCGGTGTCGAGGCATAGACGATCACCACCGTCTCCGCTTCACCGGCCGCGATCGCCGCGGCGGCGTGCTCGACGTACAACCCGTAGCTGGCGCCACCGGTCTGGGTCGCGTCGGTGAAGCGCGGCGCTATCCCCAGGTACTCGGCCAGCTCCACCGAATGCATCAGCGTTCCCCCGGTGCAGGTGCACAGCCCGTCGACGTCGCGCAGCGACAAACCCGCATCGGCCAGGGCGGCGGTGATCACGCGCGCCTCGAGCTCGCGCAACGGAACGTCGATCACCCCGCTCGCCGAAACCTCGTCGGCCACACCCACAATGGCGGCCGCACCTCGGGTCGTCAACTTGTTGTCCCTTCGAAGATTTTGCGCAGCGCGGGTTGGCTTACCTTGAGCGATGGCGTGCGAGGCAACTCCTCGACGATGACCAGGCGCGCCGGGACGTAGTACCGGCTCAATCGTTCGCGCGCGTACGCGAGCAGCTCCTCCGGTGTGGCGCGCGCGCCGTCGGTCAACTCGGCCGCCGCGACCGGCACCTGGCCGAGCCGTTCATCGGGCAGGCCGATCACGCCGGCATCGCGGACCGCCGGGTGGCCACGGAGCACGCCGACGATCTCGGCCGGGTTGACCTTGAAACCCCCGCGAATGATCACGTCGTCGGTGCGCCCGTCGATGAACACAAACCCGTCGGCGTCGACCCGCCCGAGGTCGGTGGTCCGCACCCAGTCCCCGCCGGTGGTGCGAACCTCGATGCGGCCCTGCTCGCCGGGCGGCACTTCGGTGTCCTCCTCGAGGGACATCACGCGGATCTCCCTTCCGCGCTGCGGGCGCCCCACGCTTCCGCGTTTAAGGGTGGCCCACTGCCGGTGCAAGGCGAGATTCCAGCCGGCCACGCCCCCGGCGAATTCCGTTGCCCCGTAGGACGGCAGCACCGCGACGCCGTAGCGACACTCGAACCTCGTCTGCACGTCGACCGGCAGATGCGCGGTTCCCGAGGTCACCACCTCGACGCTCGAGAAGACGTCCGGATCCACGCCGGCGTCGAGCACCATCGCCATCGCCGACGGCACCAGACTCACAGCCTTCGGTCGGTGCCGGAGTAGCAAATCCACGAAGTCGGGAACCCGGAATCGCTCTAGGAGCGCGATCTTTCGTCCCTCGCAGATGTTGAGCAGGGTGCGGAACAGCCCGGACATATGCACCAGGGGAGAGGAGACGATCGCAACACCTGAGCGCAGCCTTAGTTGCGCGCTATGCCCCGGTCCAACACTGTAATGAGCGGTCGCCGCTGCGACGGTGTGCTCGAAGGAGCTGTAGGACAGCGGTATTCGCTTGGGCGGCCCCGTGGTGCCGCTGGTGAGCATCTCGACGGCGATGCCGTCGCTCGGCGGCCGGAACGGACCCTGACCGGGACGCTCGAGCCCGTCCACAACGGTGACGGCGGCCCCGTCCCTCGACACACATAGACCCAGCGATCCGGCGGCGGCGTCGACGACTCCGGGGCGCTCCCAGTCGGTCCGCACGGCTACCACCGCCGGCAACCGCAGGTCCCGCATATCCGCGCACAGCCCGGCGTCACCCTGGGACGGGTTGATCGTGACCACGCAACCACCGGTCAGCAATACGCCGAGCATGGCCCCGACCATCGCGGGATGATTGCGCAGCACCAGGCCGACGGGGGAGCCCGGACCCAAACCAGCTGATCTCAAACAGCTTTGAACGCCCGCGGCAACGTCTGACAATTCCTGCCAATCCAACCACCGGCCCTCGTACTCGATCGCGGGCGCCCGCGGGTCGAGGGCGAGGACCGCGCGGATGCGGTCGGCGAGTTGTTGGCTCAAGCCGCGGCTGCCGCGAGCTCGGTCGCCGCAGGGATCACCTCTTGGGCGAACAACTTCATCGACTCGTAGACTTTTGTGCGGTCCATGGCGCCGCCCCGCGACATCCGCAAAATGATGTTCCGCCAGCCCATGTCGATGACCGTCCGCATCTTGTCGATGATGCGGTCCGGGGCGCCCATCAGCGTGAGGTGGGAATTCAGAACCTGTTCGTAGCTCTGCTTGTCGTGCTTGTCGAACCAGTCCGAGTAGGCCTTGTAGTCGGCCGGTACCTCCCCGCCGCGCTCGAACGGGCTCGAGTACTTGCGATGGGTCTGAATGGAGAGCTCGACACTCTCACGCGGGTAACTGCGGGCGAATGCGTCGTCGGAGTGGCAGAAGGCATTGAGCAGCGCCCACACGTTACCGGTGGCGGCGTCGAGTCCTTTTTCTGATTGCACCTTCAGGTAGATGTCCAGGGCCCCCTGCAGATCCGGGTCGACCTGATAGGGGTTGCCGATGATCGCGCCGAAACCCTTCTCGGCGAGCCACTCGAAGCTCGAGGGCGTCTTCATCACGGTGCCCCAAACGGGCATCGGCTGCTGCGCCGGCCGTGGGTAGATCGTGACGTCCTCGAGATGGAAGTACTTGCCGTGGAAGCTGACGTTCTCTTCGGTCAGTAGGCGGCTGACGATTTCCACGCACTCCTGGTATCGCCCGGTGGCCTCGTCCATCGATATGCCGAAGCCCTTGAACTCGTGGGCCTGGTAGCCGCGCCCGAAGCCGGCGTCGAAGCGCCCGCCGGACAGGACGTCGACCAAGGCGATCCGTTCGGCCAACTGAATCGGCTCGTGGAAGGGCGCCACCATGCAGGCGGTACCGATGCGGATACGTTCGGTCTGCGCGGCGATGGCCGTCGCCACCTGCGGCAGGTCCGGGAGCATGCCATAGGGGGAGAAGTGATGTTCGGCCAGCCAGATCTCGTCGTAACCGAGTTCCTCCGCCCAGCGCGCCTCCTCCAGCACGTTGGCCAGCACCTCCCGCTCGCTGAGGTGGTTGGGCTTGTCGCCGAGGATGAACACGCCGAACTTCATGTCGGTCCCTCCCGTTGTCCGCTTCGAAAAGTAGTTGCACTCACTGCGACAATACTGCACGATTGAACACATATCGTCAATCCGTCTAGTAGGAGGTGCCGTGGCGCTGCTCGACTCCGCGGTCGGAAATGCACTGCCGCCGAGCACCTTTCGCTGGGACGAGACTGACGCGATCCTCTACGCGCTGGGCGTGGGCGCCCGCCCGCCGGCCGAGCTGCGGATGCTCAACGAAGCCTGCGGCCCCGATGTGCTGCCGACGTTTGCGTTGGTGGCGAACTGGTGGGCCGTCAAGGACCTGCGCGGTGTGCTCGACCTGGGGACCTATCCCATCGTCCACTCTGCGCAGTCGCTGGACCTGCGTCGGCCGATCGGCGCCAGCGGGGAAATGTCGGTGCAGGCCGAGGTGTCGGCCGTGTGGGACAAGGGCAAACACGCCGCCGTCGAGTTGACCAGCCGCGGCGCCGACCCGGACGGGACGGTGTTCGTCGCCCGGTCCCAAACCATGGTCCTCGGTGCCGGTGGATTCGGTGGTGAGCGTGGACCCGCTGCGGAACCGGACCCCGACGGGCCGCCGGATGCGGTGTTCGACGATGTCGTCCGGCCCGAGCAGGCCGCCCTCTACCGACTCTCGGGTGACCGCAACCAGCTGCACATCGACCCGGAGGCGGCCCGGAAATACGGCTTCGACGACGTCTTCCTGCATGGACTGTGCACACTGGGGTTCGCCGCGCGGGCGCTTATCGACCGGATCGGCGGTGGGGACCCGGGGTCGCTGACATCCGTGGCCTGCCGGTTCTCTAAGCAGGTGAAGCTCGATGCCCCGCTGCGGACGGAGATCTGGCGGACCGACGATTCGGTGCGTTTCCGGACGCTGCAGGGTGACGCCGTCGCCCTTAGTTCCGGAACCGCCACGCTGGCAGGGGTGTGAGCATGGACCAACGACGGGCCCGCGGGTTACGCAACCGACAAGCACTCATCCATGCGGCGATCGAGCTGTTCGCCACCCAGGGTTACGAGGCGACCACCGTCGACCAGATTTCGGCGGCCGCCGGGGTCGCACCGCGCACGTTCTTTCATCACTTCGCCACCAAGGAAGACATCCTGTTCGACGGTTACGCCGAGCGCCTGCAGGAGGCGATCCGCCGCTTCCGCGCCGCGCGATCCGACTCCCTGTGGGACGCCCTCGCCGAGACGTCGACGGCCGTGGCGCGGGCGATCGTCGATCAGCCCGACATGTTCCTGGCCCGCGCGCGGATGTATCACAGCCTGCCGGCACTGCGCGCGACCATGCTGCGGATCAACGAAGACTGGATCGATCAGCTCACCACCGAGGTCGCGCGCTGGCTGGGGAGCGACGCCCAAGCGGACTTGCGCCCCCGGCTGGCCGCGGCTCTCATCAACGCCGCCAACCGCGCCGCGATCGATTCGTGGGTCGCCGCCGGTAGTCAGGGTGACTTGTCTCAACTGATGACCGAATCCGTGGACCTTGTGCGGCCCTCGATCGCCGCGATCGAACGCACCGGCACGGCCGCCGGACCAGGGCGGGGGAGTGAGCAGCGTGTCGGTTGACTCCCGTCCCCTCGCGGTCGTCACCGGAGGAGCGCGAGGCATCGGTGAATCCATTGTGGCCGCGCTCATTCGCGGCGGGCACCGGGTGGCCGCGATCGACGTGAATGCGAAGGCCATTGGACGCGCGCAGGATTCGGACGCCGCAAAATTGGGATTGCTCGTCCCGATGAACCTGTCGATCACCGACCGTGGCGCGGTCGAGGACGCGCTGGACGAATTGGCGGACTTGCACGGGCCCGTTCGGGCCTTGGTCAACAACGCGGGAATGACGTTGCCCGGAACCTTCCTCGAGCAGACGGACGAGGACTGGGACCGCATCGTCGACGTCAATCTCAAGGGCACCTTCGTGATGGCGCAGGTCGCCGCAAGGCAGATGGTGGCCCACGGCGGCGGGGCCATTGTGAACGTCAGCTCGGTGTCGGCCCACGGGGTGCGCACCGGGCCGCCCGCCTATGCGGCCGCCAAGGCCGGAGTTGAAGGGCTGAGCCGGCTGATGGCCGTTCAGCTTGGTTCGCACGCCATCCGGGTCAACACCATCGTTGTCGGCACCACCGCGACACCGTGGCTGTTGTCACGCAAGACGTCCGACGAGCTGGCACAGATGCGCCTGACGACGTTGACCGGAAACATCGGGGAACCGGAGGATGTCGCGAGCGTGGTGGCATTTTTGTGTTCACCCGCAGCCAAACACGTCACCGGCCAGTTGATTTCGGTATCAGGCGGACAGTGGATGCCATGAGTGCGATGCCGGACGACTAGACACATAGTGCTGTAGTGTTTACTGCTAAGAATCGATGCCAGGGGATGTCGTGGAGCTGAAGAGAATCCTGTTCGATGTCAGCGAGCAGGTCGCCACCATCACGATCAATCGACCGGAGCGGCTCAACGCCACCGACGACCTGACCCGCACCGAACTCGGCGTCGCGTGGGCACAAGTGCGGGACGACCCCAACATCCGGGTCGCGATCATCACTGGAGCCGGTGACCGCGCGTTCTCCGCGGGCCAGGACATCCGGGCCACGGCCGAAGGCGGCATCCGCAACAAGGTTCCCGGCTCGCGGCTGCACCACAACGTGTGGAAGCCGGTGATCTGCGCGCTCAACGGAATGGTCGTCGGCGGCGGCCTGCATCAGGTTGCCGACGCCGACCTCATCATCGCGGCCGAGCATGCCGAGCTGATCGACACGCATCTGGCCGTGGGCAACGTATTCGCGCTCGAGCCCGCGGTGCTGCTGCGCAGAATGCCGCTGTCAATGGTGATGCAGCTTGGGCTGATGACGAAGCAGGGCCGGATCAGCGCGCAGCGGGGCTACGAGATCGGCCTGATCAACGAGGTCGTGCCCGCGGACCGGCTACAACAGCGGGCGCGCGAAATCGCCTTGGACATCGCGAAACTCTCACCGGCGACGGTCCAGGCGTCGATCAAGGCGATGTGGAGCAGCCTCGATGTCGGGTTGCGCGCGGCCAACGACGTCGCGTATCGCTATGTGCTGCAACACCAGCTGACCCATCCCGACTACCGGGAAGGGATGCTCGCGTTCGCCGAGAAGCGGGAACCGCGGTGGGTTGTGGAATGAGTTGTGGAATGACGCGCCATGGATGAACCCGCACGAACGTTCAGCTACGACCCGCTGCCGTACGTAGCCGTCGTCCCGTCGATGCTGGCCGACCTGGTCGCGGCGTACGGAGACAACGACTTCGTCGTCTCGACGATGGGCAGGGGAACGATCGAGCGAATCACATACGCGCAGGCCGATATTAGGTCCGCCGAGATGGCGCGACGGCTGCTGGCGGCGGGGATCACCAAAGGCGTTCGAGTCGGAATCTTGGCGCCCAACGGGCCCGACTTCGCGGTCGCCTTCTTGGCCACCACCCGGATCGGCGCCGTGGCGGTGCCGATCAACACCTTCTTTCAGCCGCCGGAGTTGAGGTGGCTGCTTCGTGACGCCGACATCCACACCCTGCTGTCGGTCGATTCGCTGCTGGGCAAGGACATGTTGGCGCGAATCGGAGATGCCACGGGTGAGCTCCCGGCCACGGGCACGCCGCTGACCCTCGAACGGCTGCCGCAGTTGCGCAACATCTTTGGGCTCGGCGCCACCGACCGGCCGTGGCCCAGCGCATGGCCGGACCCGGTCCCCGAAGCGTTCCTTCGCGCGTGCGAATCCACCGTCCGTCCGTCCGACGACCTGGTCGTCATCTACACATCGGGAAGCACCTCCGCCCCGAAGGGCATCATCCACACGCACGGCACCGCGATCACACACTCGCGCTTCGTCGCCAACCAGCACGAGTGGAAACCCGACGACCGGGTCTACATCCCGATGGTGTTCTTCTGGGTCGCCGGGTTGGTCTTCGGTCTGCTCGGACCGATGCAGACCGGCGCCACCATCCTCACCGAGCACAAGTTCGACGCCGGCGATGTGCTGCGCCTGCTCGAAGCCGAACGGGCCACTTACGCAACGGGCTTCCCGCACGTGGGCCGGGCGCTTGCGAATCATCCCGACTTTGCGTCCGCCGATTTGTCAAGCCTGCGCGCGGGATACCACCAGGTTTTGCTACCGCCGGAACTGCGCGCGGCCGATCCGTCACTGCTGGTAACTCAGTTGGGGATGACCGAAACGTGCAGTTCCCACACCTGGTGGCCACCACACGAACCGGTGCCCGAAAGCAAACGCGGTTCACTCGGGGTTGCCGCGCCCGGCTACGAGCACAAGATCGTCGATGAATCCGGTGCGGAGGCGCCCAACGGCACCATCGGGGAAATCTGCGTGCGGGGCTTGGCGATGATGCGCGGCATGGTCGGACGGCAGAACTGCGACCTGTTCGACGCCGACGGCTGGTATCACACCAAGGACGCCGGATACCTGGACGACGACGGTTTCCTCTTCTTCACAGGACGCACCGACGACATGATCAAGACCTCGGGCGCCAACGTCGCACCTGTGGAGGTCGAGGCGGTGATCGGTGGCCTCGACGGCGTCCGGATCGCCTATGTCGTCGGTATTCCGGAAGCGGACAAGGGCGCGGTCGTCTGCGCCGTGGTCATACTCAATCAAGGGCGGCGCACGTCGGAAGACGAGCTTGCGATCGCCTGCCGAAAGGATCTGGCCGCGTATAAGATTCCGAAGCGTTGGATTATCCTCCCGGACGACGATCGGCTGCCGTACACCACCACGAACAAGATCGACAAGCCACGGCTTGTGCACCTTGTGACGTCGGGGGAGTTGGCATGAGCGGGTTGGAGGCGCGGGTCGCCAGACTGGAGGCCATCGAGGAGATTCGCCAGCTGGCAGCACGGTACGCGGTGGCATTGGACATGCGCGACTTCGATACCCTGGCAAACCTTTTCGTCGACGATGTCGGCGTGCCGGGTAAGCGGCGGGGCCGCGATGCGATGCGGCAATGGTACGACGCAGAGGTTCGTCCGACGCTGCTGGGCAGCGCGCACGGCGTCCTGGGCCATGTCATCGACGTCCATGACGCCGACACGGCGAGCGGACTCGTCTACTCGCGCAACGACTTGGAAACCGAGTGCGCGTGGTTCATCGAGATGCTGGCCTATCTGGACCGATACGAACGGCGCGACGGGCATTGGTATTTCGCGCGCCGCGTCCCGCTGTTCTGGTACCGGAGCGATATCACCGACCCGCCGATCGGTCCGCGGAAGGTGCGGTGGCCGGGCAGCCCGAGCCAGGACGGTTCATTCCACGACGCGTTCCCGTCGTGGGAGGCATTCTGGGCCGCCGACCCCGGACGCTTCGACGCGCCGGTCCGGGCCCCCGCCGCCGTGGGCGATTGGCTGCGCAGCCTGCGCCGGGGTGCCGAAGCCCCGCGGGTGAGCCCTACCGGACGAGGGATCGTGGAGTTCTGAATGTCCGGTCAGGCAGTGGGATTCGGATTCACCGACGAGCAGAATGAGTTGCGCCGCGTCGTGCGCAGTTTCTTGGAGAGTAGGGCCGATGAGGCGCACGTCCGCCGCCATTTGGAACAACCGCTGGGCTACGACCCGTCGCTGTGGGCGCAAATGTCCGGCGAACTGGGCCTGGTAGGGCTCGCGATCCCCGAGGAATTCGGCGGGCAGGGCTTCACCTTCGTCGAACTCGGCGTCGTCGCCGAGGAGCTTGGCCGGGCCTTGGTTCCCTCCCCGTACTTCGCATCGGCGGTACTGGCGTCGAGTGCGCTGCTTGGCTCCGGCGACCTCGCCGCCCAACAGCGATACCTGCCGGGCATCGCGTCCGGAGTCACGGTCGCCAGCCTGGCGGTCACTGAAGAGTCTGGCCGTTGGGAGGCCGGCGCGATCCGCACGCGGGCGCGAAAAACGGCCCACGGGTGGATGGTGGATGGAGCCAAAACTTATGTCCTCGACGGCTGTAGCGCCGACGTGCTGTTGGTAGCCGCCCACACCGACTCCGGATTGTCGCTGTTCGCCGTCGACCGCTTCGAGAGCGTCGCCCGGCGCGCGCTGTCGACCCTGGACCAAACCCGAAGGCAGGCTCGCATCGAATTCAGTGCTACGCCAGCGTTGCTCGTGGGTCGTGCCGGCGGCGCGGAAGCGGTGTTGCGGTCGACCCTCGCGCTCGGCTGTGCCGCGCTGGCCGCCGAACAGGTCGGCGGCGCGCAACGCTGCCTCGAGATGGCCGTCGCCTACGCGAAGGCCCGCAGACAGTTCGGCAAGCCCATCGGCTCATTCCAGGCCATCCGCCACAAATGCGCCGACCTCTTCCTGGATATCGAATGTGCCCGCGGGGCAGCCTATTATGCGGTGCGGGCCGCGGCCCAACCTGCGCCCGAATTGCTGGCGGTGGCGTCGTTGGCCAAGGCGTGCAGTTCCGAGGCTTATGCCCGGGCCGCCGCAGCCAATATTCAGATTCATGGTGGCATCGGATTCACCTGGGAGCATCCCGCCCATCTGTATTTCAAGCGGGCTCAATCGTCGGGGCGTCTGCTGGGCGATGCCTCCTATCATCGCGGGCTTCTCGCCGACGAAATCGGGCTCTGAGAGGTCAGAAGTCCGTGCCGCCGTCGATGTTGACGGCCGCGCCCGTCATGAAAGCCGCCCTGTCACCGAGCAGAAAGGCGATCAGCTCGCCCGCTTCTTCGGGACGCCCGCCGCGGCCGAGGGCGACACGCATATTCCAGTCCGGGTTGCTTGCCAGGTGCGTGTAGATCGCGTCCTCGAGCGCCACCCCGTACTCTGCTGCCCGCCGGGCGCGGATGAAGTCATTCACCTCGGTGTCGAACAGTCCCGGGCACACGGTGTTCACCCTGATGCCGTCCGGACCATGCGTTTTCGCCAAGATCTTTGACAACGTCAACACCGCCGCCTTCAGAGCGTTGTACGGCGGAATCAGGACTTTCGGCGCACGAACGGAATACGCGGCCGTCGTCACGATGGTTCCGCCGCCATTGCGTTGGAGGTGCGGGATGACGGCGCGGCAGGAGCGCACGGTTCCCATCAGAATCAACTGGTAATACCAGTCCCACGACTCGTCGCCGTGTTCGAGGAACGGCCCCTGCTGCTTCATCGGTCCCGCGGTGACGGCGAGGCCGCGCAGCGGACCCAGGCTTGCGGCCGCGCGGTCGACAGCGCGATCCACCCCATCACCCGGGGCCGACGCGTCGACGGCGATCCCGACCGCACCAACCCCGTAGTCTGCGGTCAATTGCTCGGCACGCGCTCGGGCCCGCTCTCCGTCACGAGCCAGCAGCGCCACGTTGGCGCCGTTGACGGCGAGCTGCTGGGCGGCGGCGAACCCGATACCGGTCGTCCCGCCAACGAGAACGAAGTTGCGCCCCGCCACACCAAGCTCCACCCTGCCCTCGTTTCTGGCATCAACGCCGACGACAGCCATACTAGACAGCAGTACGCTAAGTGTCGCAATGACCACTTTATGGCCGCGGTCCACCCGCTGATCGGCCCACGGACGGAACACAATGTCCAAATTTGTCGCGTAGCATAGGGCGGCATGTCGACGAAACCCGCCCCTGCCGAACTTGAATCGGATGGGGAATTCGATCGCAGGGACCAGATTCTCGAGGCGGCGAACGAATGCTTCACCCAGCTCGGCATTCAACGCACGAGCGTGCAGGACGTCGCCCGAAAAGCCAACGTGTCACGGGGCACGGTGTACCGGTACTTCGAAGACCGCAACGTGCTCATCGATGCCGCGATCGAATTCGGCGCGCAGCGGTTCTATCGCGAGGTCGCTTCGGCGATGGCCAAGAAAAACACGCTGGCGGAGCAAGTCGGCGCGATGGCGCAAACCCACGCCAGGATTCTCCTCGACCATCGGACGCGGAACCGTTTGATGGCCGACGACGCCGAGCTGATGCGGCACTTGATCTCCGACGGTGACACGGCGGTCCGGCGATCCACCAATTTCCTCGAACCCTATGTGCGGGCCGCGCGCGAGCGCGGCGAGGTGGGCACCGACGTCGACGTCACTGCGGCCAGCGAATGGCTGGCCCGGATCGTCTGGTCATTCTCCACCGTTAATGAGGCCCAGACGTTCGACATGTCAAAGCCGGATACTGTCCGGCGCTATGTGGAAACTTTTGCCATCAACGGGCTTCGCTGAACGACCAGCATGGGGCCGCTCAACTGAACAATAGATGTACTATTGTTCTCCAAAGTCGGACCGGTATTACGCATGGATTCTCGATCGGTGGTCAGCGCATGGGCGAACGGACGTTAGCCGGCAAGCGGGTCGTGGTGGTGGGCGCATCGGCCGGAATCGGGCGGGCATTCGCCGTCCGTGCCGCCAAGGAGGGCGCCGACCTGCTGGTCGTGGCGCGCCGACGAGACCGTCTCGACGAGGTCGTCGCCGAAGCCGGTTCCGGCGCGGCCATCAGCGCGGACGTGCGTAACGCTGACGATTGCGCCCGGCTCGCCGAGATGGCCCGCCAGCGCTTTGGCGAAATCGACCTGCTGTTCATTTCGGTGGGATACGCGCCGTTGAGAATGTTCGCCGACACCTCTATCGACGATTGGATGGACGTGATGCAGACCAACGTCGTTGGTGTGCATCACGTCATCAGATCCTGTCTGCCGATGCTCGCACCCGCCGCGATCGTCTGCGCCCTGTCCTCCGAAACCGTCGGACAGCCCCGAACCGCGCTGGGCGCCTACTCCTCCAGCAAGGCTGCGCTGTCGGAAAGCCTCAATGCCTGGCGCACAGAACATCCGCGTTTTCGCTACTGCTGTGTCACCGTGGGCGGCACCGTTCCAACGGAGTTCACCGCGGCGTTCGACCCCGAACTGCTCGGCGCGGTCGTGCAGGATTGGGTCGCACGCGGCCTCTTGCAGGAGACGTTGATGTCGCCCGACGATGTCGCCGACATGCTGGCAGGAACATTCGCGAGCGCGTTGAACTTTCCCGCCGTCGGCCTCGAGCAGCTCGTGATTCGTCCACCCTCATCGCCGCGTCGTGCGGTGACGGTATGAGGCCGGCGACGAGAGGGCAGTGATGACGGCACAAGTGGAGTCGGCCTGGCCCGATCACCCCGACTACCGCATTGATGCGACCCTCTGTCCGCACCGGGGCCAGGCGTGGTTCGGCGATGTGCTTGTTGCCCAGAGCGACCGGTGCCTGGTGGTGACCGAGACCGACCACGAGGACCGCTTGTACTTTCCGGAGTCAGATGTGCGGTGGGAGCTATTCCGCCCGTCGGATCACAGCACCGTCTGCCCATTCAAGGGCCGGGCAAGTTATTGGAGCCTCAGCGAATCGGACGCCGCCGTCGAGAACGTCATGTGGGCCTACCCCACCCCGCTGCCGGAGGTCGCAGCGATCGCGGGACACGTCTGTTTCTACGACGACGCGCTGCGTGTCGTCGTCGTCGAAGACTGGCCGGACGGCTCGACAGTTCCGGCGACGTTCCCACTGTGGGGAGACGCCACCGAGCTGTGCAGGATCATCGACGTCCAGCAGGTCACCGAGAACCGGTTCATCGGGCCAGCTCATGGGCCAACTCGTCGCAACGTCGTCGAGGGTGGCCAGCTGCTGGGCGAGGCCATCGTGGCCGCATCGAAAGCACTTCCAGGGCAACGGGTTACATCGGCATCGATGATCTTCGCGAAAGCGGCTTCGTTCGACGAGCCCGTCGACCTGTCCGTCGACGTGCTACGGCGGGGCAGGTCGTTTTCGTCGGCCGAAATACGCATCAGCCAGAACGGGGTGCTGCGCAGCGCAGCCTTGGTGCTCGCGGACTCGGGAGCCGGCGACGTCATGCGAGCCGTGGAGCCCATGCCGGCCGTTCCAGGACCCGATTCGGCGGTATCGTTCCACGGCTTTGGGATGACCGGCCGCGAGATTCGGGTGATCGACGGTGCCTACGACCCGGATCCCGACCGGGTGGGCCCGCCGATTATCAACGCCTGGGTGCGTTTTCGCGATGCGCCGCGGACCCCCTATCTAAACCTCGCGTTGCTTGCCCAGTCGACGACACATTGGACGATCGCCGCCGGCATGTTGCCGCATCCGGGGTTCGGCGAGGCGCGCGCGCATGCCACCTTGTCGACCGGGATCATGAAGGCGACTATCGCCTTTCACGACGACGTCGACGTCGCGGACTGGCTGCTCTACACCAACCACGCCTTCTGGTCGGGACGCGGGCTTGTGCAGGGCGACGGCCGGGTCTTCGCCCGAGATGGACGGCTCGCCGCGTCATACACCATCCAGGCAATGGTGCGTGAGTTCGCGACCCAGCCCGCGGCGATGGGCCGCGATAGCCGCACGGCTATGTGATGGACATGCGCAGCTCGACCGCGTCAGCGCAGGCCGTTGATCGCGAACTTCTCGACGTACCGGCGGACTGTGGCCGGCTTGGTCATATCGAAGGTCAGACCCTGATTGACAGTCGAGAAGGAATAGATGATGCGGGCCAGCCACTCGCTGCCGGCCGTGACGTCGACGCCGGCGCCGACCTCGCCGCGCTTCTGGGCATCGCGGACATAAGGTTCCAAAAACTTGGTGGTGCGGCGGACGGCCGCGTCACCGTCGGCGACCATGTGGCGCATCAACTCCGCATCGTCAGCCATCAGCCGGTTGCGAGTCCGGTGGTCCAGCAGGATCTTCGCATGGGTCTCGGCCATCGCGCCGAGTTGTTCGGCCAGCGTTGATTTCTTCGCCATCGCCGCGGCGACCTCGCGGTAGAAGCGTTGGGCGCCATACTCGATGGCCGCCTCGATCAGGACGTCACGATCGACGAAGTACCGGTAGATCGTGCCCCGGGAGACCTTGGCCATGCGCGCCACGTCCTGCACACTGGTGCGCTGGATGCCCAGCTGCGTGAAGCACTCGTTCGCCGCGTCGAGAATCTGGTCACGGCGGTCGACCTCCGCTTCGCTGGTGACCGGATCAGTCAACATCTCACTCCTACGAGCTCAAGAAGGGCAGGATCTCAGCTCTTCATGCTACGCGACGTGCGTGGTCGCGCCTGGCAGCCGCAGCCGGGCGAGGGCGGCTGTGTCCGGTGCCTTATGGGCGTCGTCGCTGCCGGTAAGGGACTCGGGGGCGGGCGCCGTAGGCGGGTTTGCGGCGATCTGCGATCATTGAATAATAGAACGCATGATGTTCCATTGTTACATCGCAGCAAGGAGTGGCCTTGTCTCGTCTCGAGGACAGATACGCGCTGGTTACCGGCGGAGCTCAGGGGCTGGGAGGAGCCATTGCCGAGGAGTTGGCCGGCCTGGGCGCCCACGTCACAATCGTTGACCTGAACGGGGAGAAGGGTCTTGAGCGCGTCGAGCGCATTCGTGGCAACTCCGGGCGGGCCTCTTTCGTCAGGGCGAACGTGGCCCACCGTGATGCGATTCAATCCGCCGTGCACGAGGCGGCTGAAACCGGGAACGGCCGCATCGACATCTTGGTGAACGCGGCGCAGTTCTTTGCGATGCCGAAGGCGCTCGAACTGGTCACCGACAAGGATTGGGAGCTTTCGGAGGCCACAGGGCCCAAGGCGACGTTCCGGTTCATGCAGCTTTGTTTTCCGTTCCTCCGCGAGTCGGGGCGGGCGTCGGTGATCAACTTCGTGTCGGGCTCCGCCCTCGCCGGCATCGCCTACACCGCTCCCTATTCGGCAGCCAAAGGCGCGGTGGCGGCGCTGACCAAGGTCGCCGCCAACGAGTGGGCTCGTCACCGCATCCGAGTCAATGCGGTGTGTCCGTTCGCCCTCACGGAGGCACAGGAAAAGCTGATCGGCACCGAGTGGGACAACTACACGCGGACCGCGGCGGCTTCGCCCATGAAGCGCGGCGCCAGCCCCGTGGAGATCGCGCCTGCGGTGGCTTTTTTGGCTGGGGATGACGCGGCGTTCGTGACCGGTACGGTGCTGCATGTCGATGGTGGCATGACCGAATTGTCGACGGTGGACTACTCGCAATCGCCGGGAGTATTTGGCTAGCAGTCGATTTCATCCGATACGAGTGACTCACATGGCAGAAATTCTCAGGCCGGCCCCGGCGCTGACCGCCTTGAATCGGCCCTTCTGGACCTCTGGTGCCGACGGCGTGCTGCGCATGCAACGCTGCACCTGCTGTCGGCGGGTGTGTCACCCGCCTGCGTTGCTGTGCCCGATTGACCACGGGACCACCGAGTATGTCGACCTCAGTGGCCGCGGGTTCGTCGAATCCTGGACGGTGAACCGCCATCAATGGTTCTCGGGGTTCGCTCCGCCCTACCTGATCGCATTCGTCAACCCGGTCGAGGACGCGCGGGCGCGCCTGCTGACCAACCTGGTGAACGTCCATCCCGACGAAGTCACCGCAAATATGCCAGTGAGGGTCACGTTCGATCGATGCATCGACGGCGACGACGAGGTGTTCATCCCATTGTTCGAGCCGGAGCGCTGATGAATAACGCGGTGACCGATCGGGCCATCATCAGCGGCATCGGCCAGTCGGCAATCGGCCGCCGGCTGGGGCGGGACCCGCTGGAGCTCACCGCCGAGGCCTGTCTCGCCGCGGTTGCCGACGCCGGCCTGTCGTTGGCTGACATCGACGGTCTCACAACCTATCCCGGGTCGTCGCAACCCGGCGTCGGGTTCTCCGGGGCGTCCCTTCGTGACATCCATGACGCGCTGGGGATCAACCCGAACTGGGTCGCCGGGGGAGTGGAATCTCCCGGGCAGCTGGGCGCCGTGGTGGACGCAATGCTCGCTGTCGCAGGCGGGCTTGCCGACCACGTCCTGTGCTGGCGCAGCATCTGGGAGGGCACCGCCCAGGGCGCCGGCCGGCGCAAGGGCTACGGGTCTGGCGGCGGCCGCCCCGCCGGAATGTTGAGCTGGCAGATGCCATTTGGCGCGACGGCGGCCAACCTGGCGGCGCTGCAGATTCGCGCGCGAATGCTGCGGTACGGCCTGACTCGGGAGCAGCTCGCGTCGATAGCGATCGCGCAGCGGGCGCACGCAGCACGCAATCCCTCGGCGATCTATCGCGACCCACTCGACCTGGACGCCTATCTGAGCGCGCGCATGGTGTCCGACCCGTTGTGCATGTTCGACTGTGACATCGCCTGCGACGGAGCGACCGCGTTCGTGATCTCGCGTGCCGAGCACGTTGCCGGCCTGGACCATGCGGGGGTGGTCGTCGAGGCCCTCGACTGCGCCCACCACGACCGGTTCACCTGGGAGGGGGGAGACGACATCACCCGCATCAGCTCGCGCTGGTCCACGATCTGGGGGCGCACCGATTTCACCGTCGCCGATGTTGACGTGGCCTCGTTGTACGACGGGTTCAGTGTCTTTGTGCTGTGCTGGCTGGAAGACTTCGGTTTCTGCCCGGTCGGCGAATCCGGTGCGTGGGTCGCCGACCCGGCGCGCATCTCGCTGGGCGGACAATTGCCGATCAACACCGCGGGGGGACAGCTTTCCGGGGGACGTCTGCACGGCTTCGGGCATCTGCATGAAGCATGCCTGCAGATTCGCGGCGGGGCGGGTGCGCGACAGGTCGACGGCGCGAGGCTGGCTGCGGTCGGCGTGGGCGCAGCCAACAGCGGTACCACCGCGATGTTGTTGCGGCGGGCATGACGGCCCGGTCGTGCAGAATGACCATGCGACTCTGAGGAGGACTCGATGGCCGATGATCAGACACCGCAGTTGGGCTTCATCGGGCTGGGCAATCTGGGTGCGCCTATGGCCAAGCGGTTGGTCGGCTGGCCGGGCGGGTTGATCGTCTTCGACGTAAGGCCAGATGCCACAACGTCCTTCGCCGACGCCGGAGTGCAGGTCGCCGACACCGTGGATGAGCTGGCAGCCGCCGACATCATCAGTGTCATGGTGCTCAACGACCAGCAAGTGCGCGACGTGGTGGCGCGGCTCGCCCCCCGGGCCAGGCGCCGCACCGTCATCGCGATCCACTCGACGATCGACCACCGAACCGCAAGCGAACTGGCCGCGGAACTGGAGCCGAACGGCATTCACGTCGTCGATGCGCCGGTCAGTGGGGGCGTGGAAGCGGTGAAGACGGGTGATCTTGCCGTCATGGTGGGTGCCGAACGCGAGGTCTACGAGCGCGTCAAGCCGGCGTTCAAGCAGTGGGCATCCATGGTGGTCCACGCCGGAGAGCCCGGCGCGGGCACCCGGATGAAGCTGGCGCGCAACATGCTGACCTTCACGTCATTTGCGGCCGCCTGCGAAGCAATGAAGCTCGCCGAGTCGGCAGGTCTTGACGTGCAAGCGTTCAGCCGGGTTGTACGCCACACTGACGCACACAGCGGTGGCACCGGCGCAATGATGTTCCGCGATGACATGAGCAAGCCACTCGCCCCAGACCACTTCCTTTACCAGCCGTTCCTGCACACCCGCGATCTGGGAGAAAAGGACCTCAGCCTTGCGCTGGGGCTTGGTGGGGAAGTGGGAGTGGATCTGCCGCTGGCGAACATCGCTCTGCAAACTCTTGCCGAAGGGCTCGGCGTGCCGCGCGCCCCCGTGCCCGAATCTCAGTGACCACGAACCGCCGATCCACTGGATACAGATCGGCGAGCTGGTGAGGTCGAGGTCCGGAGAAGGTGGACGTCATCGCGCGCCTTCACGGCATCCGCATCTGATGCGGACACGACACCGGCCGATGCGACCCCCTGGCGCCGGTATCCAACCCCTCCCGGCCACCGGGCTCATATCGGGCCATCAGGAACACGGCCTGACGCGCCACCCCCGTCTTGTCGGCGGCCTCCGCCGCGGTCAACCCGCGACTGTTCGGCCACATCAACTCCCTCATTCCGGGAGTGTCACGGATCAACCGATGTAGGTGTAAAGCATCAGCCGAAACACTGTCAGGCATCACCCGAAGGTGAAATGTCCAGCATCAGCCGAAGTCATACAATCTCACAAGAGTGCCCCCGGCAGGATTCGAACCTGCGACACCGGCTTTAGGAGAGCCGTGCTCTATCCCCTGAGCTACGAGGGCGGACCGCCTGAGCTTACCGGCCGCTTGGGCGCCGACGGGCTCAGCGCAGCTCCGCGATGACGTTCGCGAAGTTCTTGATGTGGTTGTCCTGCACGGTGACGGACGTGACGCCGTACTTCTCGCGGTAGAAGTTCAGCCTGTCGGCCATCTCCCGTGGCGTCCCGCTGAGCACCGAGGTCTGCTCGAGCAACTCCTCGTCGGACAGGTCCGGGGCGTACTGCCGGGTCATCCGCAGGTCGGGCAGGGTCTCACTTTCGGCCGGCAGAGCGGTGATCGCCAGGTTCAACTCCAGCGAGTCGAATCGGTCGCCGGCGGCGTTGCGGACGAACTCGATGCGTTCGGTCAGCGGGTCGTCGGCTTCCTTCACCCGCGAACCGGTCAATCCGATGATGTGGGCGTGCTGGGCGGCGATGGTCAGCACCCGGTCGCCGTTGCCGGCGATGAGTATTGGCGTCTTAGGGTGATGCTCTTCAAGATAGGTCGTCATGTGTTTGAGGTAGTCGACCCGGGCGCCGGCGCTGGGATACGGCAGCTCGGCTGCCTCGAATTCCTCTCTGACATAACCGGTCCCAAGCCCGATCTCGAGCCGGCCATCGCTCAGCTTGTCCAGGTCACCGAGGTCCCGGCTGAGCAGCGCGGGCTTGTAGAAGGCGGCGTTGAGCACATACATGCTGAGCTTGAGTTTCGTGGTGACCATGGCAGCCGCGGTCAGCGCGGCGATCGGGGAGGCCGCCCCCAAATGGTCGGGCACACAGAGAATGTCGAACCCAACGTCCTCGGCGCGCTTCACCTTCTCCACGAATGCCTCGCGCGACTTGATGAAGCGCATGCTCATTCCGAAGCGAAAATCCTTGGCCACCAACAACTCCGTTCAACAGATGAGGACAACTACCATGTACGAGCCGCTTCGGCCAGGCCGTGCACCAGGGCGCTGGTGACCGGTGACAGGCCGTCGTCCCCGGGCAGCGGGCTGCGCGGGCTGATGCCGCGCACGCGCGGTGACAGCTCCAGCTGGGTACCGCCGTCGCGCACCCGGTTCACCGGGTTGCCCGGATGCAGCCCCCGCAATTCCGGCGGGATGTCCTCGAGGTCGGTGATCACCTGATAGCCGGTCACCTGAATGTGCCGGGCCAGGTGCGCGGCCAACGCACGGTTGCGGCCGCCGGCCAGCAGCTGGGTGCTGCGGCCGATGCGGCCGTAGCCGTGCAGCGACACCGCGACATCGACGTGGTCGAGGAATTCGGCGAGCCGTGGTGACTCGGCCGGGTCGAATCGTGCTGAGGGCAGGTGGTGCGGGTAGCGGTCGGGGTGGCGCAGCACGTACACCGACGCGCCGGCGGCGTCGGCGGCGCGTTCGGCGATCACGTCGGTCATCTCCTCCAGCCCTCCGCCGTGGATGGCGAGGAAGCCGAAGCGCGACCGTAGTTGACTGATCTCGCTCACCCCGGGCTCACTGAGCAACGCTGAAAGGGATTGCGGCGCAGGCCCGGAGGCCGACGCACGGTGCGGCCAGCCCGAGGGATCCCAGCGGCGCAAAAAGTCGATCCAGCGTTGCGGCAACCCGTGGTGCACGGCACCGTCGATGATCTTGGACAGGTAGCCCGGCCGCGGCGGACCTGGCGTCACCCGATGGTCGATGTAGACCCACGCCGGCGACGGCCCGTCGTCGGCCTGCACGGTCAGCCGGTCCCGCCGATAGCGCACCGGCACGCCTTCCGCGCTGTCGAGGGTCGCCAGGTCGCCGTCGGAGATCTGCCAGATCACGCCATGCACCTGATTGCCGGCGCACGGTTCGACCGTGGCCACGCCGCGCTGGTTGATCAGCCAGTCGTGATCGGACAGGACGGCCGGCCGCGGATCGGCGGCGTCGGGACAGCGCAGCGCCATCTGCCTGACGCACAGGTTCGAGCCATATGCGAAGTAGGCATGCCGGCGGGCCGGCATTTAGCCGGTCACCGTCAGCCAGATGAGCACCACGTTAAGCAGACTAATCATTACGCCGACGCCCCAGCCAATAACCGTCGTGACGCGATGGTTGGTGTCGTCGCCCATCAGCTCGCGGTCGCTGGTCAGCTTCACCAGCGGAAGGACCGCAAACGGTATCCCGAACGACAGCACGACCTGGGACAGCACCAGGGCGCGCGTGGGGTCGAAGCCGAACGCGAGGATCGCCAGCGCGGGGCACACCGTGATCAAGCGGCGCACCAGCATCGGAATCCTGCGGTGCAGCAGGCCCTGCATGATCATCGCTCCGGCGTAGGCGCCCACCGACGACGAGGCCAGCCCGGACGCCAGCAACCCGACGGCGAACAGCGCCGCGATGGTGGGGCCCAGGGTGTGGTGAATCGCGGAGTGGGCGCCCTCGATGGACGCGCTGATGTCGCGGTGCTGCAGGTTGATCGCGGCGACCAGCAGCATCGCGGCGTTCACCGTTCCCGCGACGGCCATCGCCAGCACGACGTCCAATCGGGTCACCCGCAGCAGCAGGCGTCGATGTGCGCCCTCGGCGGGATGCCCGTGTCTGTCGAGCACCAGGCCGGAATGCATGTACACCGCATGCGGCATCACGGTGGCGCCCAGGATGGCGGCGGCAAGCAGCACGCTCTCGGTGCCCCGGAATCGTGGCACCAGCCCGCCGAGCACGGCGTCGGGCGGCGGTGTCTTCACGAAGAAGCTGGCCGCGAATCCGACGGCGATGACCAGCAGCAGTCCGGTGATGACGCGTTCGAAGATGATCTGCCCGCGCCGGTCCTGGATGGCCAGCAGCAACAGGGACACCACACCGGTGATGACCCCGCCGAGCAACAGGGGCAAGTCGAACAGAATTCGCAAGGCTATTGCGCCGCCGACGATTTCGGCCATGTCGGTTGCAATCGCCACCAGTTCGGCCTGAGCCCAGTAGACCAGCCGGACCGGGCGGTTCATCCGCTTGCCGATCGCCGCGGGCAACGAGCGGCCCGTCACCAGGCCGAGCTTGGCCGACAGGTACTGCACCAGGCCGGCCAGCGCGTTGGCCACCACGATGACCCACAGCAGCAGGTACCCGAACTGCGCGCCGGAGCTGACGTTGGCGGCGACGTTGCCCGGATCGACATAGGCGATCGCGGCGACGAAGGCAGGCCCGAGCAGATACCAGCTGCTCTTGAGCGTGGCCTGACGGCTCTGCGTCAACGTGTCACCCTCGATTCATACGGCCGAATAAGAAAGTGAGGTTAGCCGAACACTCGGGGCACACCGAAGGTAGCCCAGTATCAGACGGCGGCGGCGACCTCGCGGCCCTAGCGCCCGGAGACCTGACCGGTCCTATACCCGGGGGTGCGGCGGTCTACTCGGGCAGGTACAGCCCCTTGCCGGTGATCAGCGGCAGGTCAAGCGTCGTCACGATGCCCGGCTCGGCGGCCACCACGGCGGGAATCGCGTTGACCACCCGCATCGCGGTGGCGACCAGACCTGCATGGTTGTGGTCGCCCTTGCGGCTGCTCAGGCAGATGTCCATGGCGTAGGACGGTTCGCCGGTGATCTCGATGCGGTAGGACCCGCCGTGCTGGGCAGGCTGTGGCCACTCGGGGCACAGGTCCTCGCGCAACCGGGTGACGTGTTCGAGGACGACGACGGGGTCGCCGTTGACCATGCCGAACACCTCGAAGCGAAGCGCTGCGGCGCTGCCCTTCGGGATATGTCCCGAGGCGATGTCGAAGTCCTCGGGCGCCGGGACGCGCACGTACTCCTGCGCGACCGCGTCGAGCGAGATGCCCAGGGCCGCCGCCAGCTGACGCACCACCGATCCCCAGGCCAGGCTCAGGACGCCGGGCTGCAGCAGCATCGGGATCTCGTCGAGCGGCTTCCCGAAACCCATCACGTCGAACATGACGGCGGCGCTGTCATAGGTGGCGTAGTCGACGATCTCCATGCAGCGGATCTGCTGGATGTTCTGACAGGTGCCGGCCAGCGCCATCGGCAACAGGTCGTTGGCGAAGCCGGGATCGATGCCGTTGACGTATACGCTCGAATTGCCTTCGCGCGCAGCGTCTTCGATGGGCTTGATGAGCTCCTCGGGAATGACCTCCCAGGGGTATTGCAGGAAGACGGGACCGCTGCCGACGATGTTGATGCCGGCCGCCAGCACCCGCCGGTAATCCTCCAGCGCCTCGGGCAACCGGTTGTCGGCGAGCGCGTTGTAGACGGCGCACTGCGGTCCGGTGGCGAGCACGGCGTCAAGGTCGGTGCTGGCCAGCACGCCGGTCGAATCGGGAAGCCCGGCAAGCTCCGCCGCGTCCTTACCGGCCTTGGCGTCCGATGACACCCAGACGCCTGTGAGCTCGAACTCCGGGTTGGTGATGAGCGCTCGCAGTGCGTGGACGCCGACGTTGCCGGTGCCCAATTGGACGACGGGGATTCCCATGACGGGCTCCTTAGCGGTGGTCACAGATCCGGGACGGGGATGTCGAGGTTGGGGTAGGTCAGGCCGCCGTCGACCTCCAGCGTTTTGCCGGTCAGGAAGCTGCCGGCCGGGGACGCCAAATACACTGCGGCCGCGGCGATGTCGACGGGATCGCCGAGCCGGCGCATGGGCGTGGCCTTCTCCATCGGCGCGCGCAGCTCGTCGTTGGACGCGACGACGTCCAGCGCGGAGGTGAGGATCGATCCCGGCGCGATTGCGTTGACACGGATGCGCGGGCACAAATCCAGGGCGGTCAGCCGGGTGTAGTGGGACAGCGCGGCCTTCGCGGTGCCGTAGGCGGCGAACCCGCGGCCCGCCAGCCGGCCCATGGTCGAGGTGATGTTGATGATGTTGCCCTCGCCGGAGTGCTCGAGCATGAGGGGTACCGCCGCGACCGTCAGCGCGTGGGCGGTGGCGACATTGAAGGTGAACGCGTCCCTGAGGTCCTTGGTCGAGGTGGTCAGCAGCGTGTTGGGCATGGTTCCGCCGACGTTGTTGACGACGATGTCTAGTTTCCCGAATGCCTCGACCGCCTGGCCGGCCAGCTCCGCGGTGGCCTCCGGGTGGGCGAGGTCGCCGGCGACGATATGCGCCCGCCGACCCGCGGCGCGGACCTGCTCGGCGACGCCTTCTAGTTGCGATTCCGTGCGCGAGGCGATGAGGACATCGGCGCCCGCCTCGGCGAAAGCCAAGGCGATGGCCGCACCGAGGCCGCGGCCGGCGCCGGTGATGACGGCGACTTTGTCGTCGAGACGAAATCTGTCAAGGATCATTGCGGCCTCTCTTCGCCCAAGGTGTCAGGCGACACGGTAGCAAGCCGCGCCGTATCGGGAGCGGCATTTCTGGAACAGGTTCTACTTTTGCATCCGGCCAGGCCGCTGCATTGGCCCGTGCCCCATTCGCGGCCGGCGGAACCGGCCGGTCGAAATTTCCAATACGCGGGGCCGGGCGCCGGCGCGTCTTGCGTCCACTGCGAGAACATTCACCCGGCGTTAGCCTCTTAGTGCTGACCGTTTGGTCGGCGCGTACGGCTATTGAATGGTGGCGATCGTGTGTGAGCTGTCCCGTCGGGGATCATATTGGGGCTGAACCGATTTGCCGCGGCACTATGCGCCGCGACCGTCCTGGCGGTGTCCGGCTGTGGGAGTAATGACAATGCTGCGGGCCAACGTCCCGCGCCGGGCACGTCGGCCGCCAAGGTGAGCTGTGGCGGGGCCAAGTCGCTGAAGGCGAGCGGGTCGACCGCCCAGGCCAACGCGATGACCCGCTTCGTCGAGGCCTTCGAGCAGGCCTGCCCGGGCTGGACCCTGAACTACACACCCAACGGATCGGGCGCGGGAATCGGTGAATTCACAGGCAACCAAACCGATTTCGCGGGGTCCGACTCACCGCTGGCTCCCATCGAATACTTCGCGGCGCGTCAGCGTTGCGGTTCGCCTGCATGGAATTTGCCGGTGGTGTTCGGCCCCATCGCGATCAGCTACAACGTCAAGGGCGTGACGTCGCTGAATCTGGATGGTCCGACGGCGGCCAAGATATTCAAGGGCGACGTCACCGCCTGGAACGATCCGGCCATCGCGGCGTTGAACCCGGGCGTCCCTTTGCCCGCCGAGCCAATTCGGGTGATCTTCCGCAACGATCAGTCCGGCACCACGGACAATTTCCAGAAATACCTGGATTCCGCGGCCAACGGCGTCTGGGACAGGGGCATCGGGAAGACGTTCAACGGCGGCGTCGGCGAGGGCGCCAGGGGCAACGACGGCACGTCCGCGGCGGTCAAGGCCACCGAGGGGTCGATCACCTATAACGAGTGGTCGTTCGCCCAGGCGCAAAAGCTCAACATGGCCCGGATCATCTCCTCGGCCGGCCCGGACGCGGTGGCGATCAGCGCCGATTCGGTGGGCAAGACCATCGCCGGTGCGGACTTCACCGAGGAGGGCAACGACCTGGTCGTCGACACCTTCTCCTTCTACAAACCGGCCCAGCCCGGTTCCTACCCGATCGTGCTCGCGACATACGAGATCGTCTGTTCGAAGTATCCGGATCCCCAGGTCGCCGCGGCCGTCAAGGCGTTCCTGCAAAGCACCGTCGGCGCGGGGCAGAACGGCCTGGCGGACAACGGTTACATCCCAGTTCCCGAGTCGTTCAAGCCCCGGCTGTCGGCGGCGATCGACGCCATTTCGTGAGCCCTCCCACCCCGGTGTGCGGCCCGCCCGCAAGCCCCGTTGGCCAGCCACAATCGGCCGGCAGCAATTTGCCCAACGTTAACCTTCTTGCTGTTAGCTTCCTTGCTGCGAGAGACGGCTCATCGCCGGGTAGCGGCTAGGAGAACGTCGCCAATCATGTTTCATCCCTACCGTTAGGAAGTGACTTGAAACTCAACCGATTCGGTGCCGCGCTGAGCGTCCTGACCGCTGCTGCGCTGGCGTTGTCGGGGTGCGGAAGCGACAACAATGTGGGCGGCGGGAGCAACGGGACGAGCGGGTCGGCGTCGGGCAAGGTCAGCTGCGGCGGCAAGAAGACGCTGAAGGCCAGCGGGTCGACCGCGCAGGCCAACGCCATGACCCGCTTCGTCAACGCCTTCGAGCAGGCGTGCCCGGGTCAGACGTTGAACTACACGGCCAATGGGTCGGGTGCGGGGATCAGTGAATTCAACGGCAACCAAACCGATTTCGGTGGCTCGGACTCGCCGCTCGCGGCAAAGGAATACGCCGCGGCGCAGCAGCGCTGCGGCTCCCCGGCATGGAACCTGCCGGTGGTGTTCGGCCCGATCGCCATCACCTACAACGTCAAGGGTCTCAGCTCGCTGAGCTTGGACGGCCCCACGGCGGCGAAAATCTTCAACGGCGCCATCACGACCTGGAACGACCCGGCAATCGCGGCGCTGAACTCCGGTGTCACGTTGCCCGCCGAGCCGATCCATGTGGTGTTCCGCAACGACGAATCCGGCACCACGGACAACTTCCAGAAGTACCTTGACGCGGCCTCGAACGGCGCGTGGGGCAAGGGCGCCGGGAAGACGTTCAAAGGTGGTGTCGGCGAGGGCGCCAAGGGCAACGACGGCACGTCGGCGGCCATCAAGGCGACCGAGGGGTCGATCACCTACAACGAGTGGTCGTTCGCCCAGGCGCAGAAGCTGGATATGGCCAAGGTCGTCACGTCGGCCGGCCCGGACGCGGTGGCGATCAGCGCCGACTCGGTCGGCAAGACCATCTCCGGCGCCAAGATCAGCGGGCAGGGCAACGACCTGGTGCTGGACACGCTCTCCTTCTACAAGCCCACCCAGTCCGGGTCCTACCCGATCGTCCTGGCGACCTACGAGATCGTTTGCTCGAAGTATCCCGACCCCCAGGTTGGCACTGCGGTCAAGGCGTTCCTGCAAAGTACGATCGGTGCCGGGCAGAGTGGCCTGGCCGACAATGGGTACATTCCCATCCCGGATTCGTTCAAGTCGAGACTGTCGGCTTCGATCAACGCCATCACGTGATTTGAGGTGGTCGTGACCCGAGGAGCGGTAGCCAGCCCGTCGACCACGGAAAAGCCCGCGCTCAAGGCGTTGGGTGCACCGTCAGGCCGACAGGGTGACCGGCTGTTCAAGTTAGCGGCCGCCGCTGCCGGTTCGACGATCGTGGCCGCGATCGTGCTGATCGCGGTGTTCCTGCTGATTCGTGCCGTTCCGTCCCTGCGGGCCAACCACGCGAACTTCTTCACCAGCGCCCAGTTCAGTACCACCGACCCCGGCAGGCTCGCGTTCGGCATCCGTGATCTGTTGATGGTCACGGTGCTCAGTTCCCTCACTGCGCTGGTGCTGGCGGTGCCGATCGCGGTGGGTATCGCAGTGTTCCTCACCCAATACGCGCCCAAGCGGCTGGCTCGCCCCTTCGGGGCAATCGTCGACCTGCTGGCCGCGGTGCCCTCGATCATCTTCGGCTTATGGGGCATCTTCGTGCTGGCCCCCAAGATCGAGCCCGTCGCCGCGTTCCTCAATCGTCACCTGGGCTGGTTCTTCCTGTTCAAGCAGGGCAACGTGTCGCTGGCCGGTGGCGGCACCATCTTCACCGCGGGCATCGTGCTTTCGGCGATGATTCTGCCGATCATCACGTCGGTTTCGCGCGAGGTGTTCCGGCAGACGCCCCACATGCAGATGGAAGCCGCGCAGGCGCTGGGGGCCACCAAGTGGGAGGTGGTGCGGATGACCGTGCTGCCGTTCGGCCGCAGCGGTGTGATCGCGGCGTCCATGCTGGGGCTGGGCCGAGCGCTCGGCGAGACGGTGGCGGTGCTGATCATCTTGCGTTCCGCAGCACGCCCCGGAAACTGGTCGCTGTTCGACGGCGGCTACACATTCGCCTCGAAAATCGCCTCGGCCGCAGCCGAATTCAGTGAACCGTTGCCCACCGGGGCCTACATCGCCGCCGGGTTCGCGCTGTTCGTCTTGACGTTCGTCGTCAACGCACTGGCTCGCGCCGTCGCCGGCGGGAAGGTGAACGGATGACGGCCAACGTTTTCGATAGGCCCGTCAAAACCCAGGCGTTCCGGCCGGTCAGCATCCGGCGGCGGCTCACGAACGACGCCGCGACGATCTTCTTCGTCGCCTCGTTCCTCATCGCGCTGGTGCCGCTGGTCTGGGTGCTGTCGGTCGTGATCGCCCGGGGCTGGTATGCGGTCACCCGGACGGGCTGGTGGACCCACTCGCTGCACGGCATCCTGCCCGAGCAGTTCGCCGGTGGGATCTACCACGCGCTGTACGGAACGATGGTGCAGGCCGGGGTAGCCGCGCTGCTGTCGGTGCCGCTCGGGCTGATGACCGCGGTCTTCCTGGTGGAATACGGTTCGGGCCGGCTGGTGCGGCTGACGACCTTCATGGTCGACGTGCTCGCCGGGGTCCCCTCGATTGTGGCGGCGTTGTTCGTCTTCAGCCTCTGGATCGCCACGCTGGGATTCCAGCAGAGCTCCTTCGCCGTCTCGCTGGCGCTGGTTTTGCTGATGCTGCCGGTGGTGGTGCGCTCCGCCGAGGAGATGCTCAGGTTGGTGCCCGACGACCTGCGGGAGGCCAGTTACGCGCTCGGCGTTCCCAAGTGGAAGACCATCATGGCGATCGTGTTCCCGATCGCCATGCCCGGCATCGTCTCCGGCGTATTGCTGTCGGTCGCGCGGGTCATCGGGGAAACCGCCCCGGTGCTGGTGCTGGTGGGCTACAGCCGGTCGATCAACGTCGACATCTTCCACGGCAACATGGCATCGCTGCCGTTGCTGATCTACACCGAGCTCACCAACCCCGAGCACGCCGGCTTCCTGCGCATCTGGGGTGCGGCGCTGAGCCTGATCATCATGGTCGCCGCGATCAACCTGATCGCGGCGGCGACCCGGTTCCTGGCGATGCGCCGGCGCTGAGCGCGCGACCGGTCCGGGTCAGGACTTCGACGCGGCCTTCTTCGCGGGTGCTTTCTTCGCCGTCGTCTTCTTCGCGGTGGTCTTCTTCGCGGTGCTCTTCTTGGCCGGGGCTTTCTTGGCGGAGGCCTCGCCGTCGCCCGAACGCGCCTTTACGCTGGCCTCCAGCTTGGCGAGCAGGTCGGAGACGTCCTCGGTCTCGTCGAGCTCCTTCGGCTGCTCCTCGGTGGTAAACGCTTCGCCGCCTTCGAGTTTCGCGTCGATCAGCTCCTGCAGCTGCTCCTGGTAGGTGTCGTGATATCGGTCCGGGTTGAAGTCTTCGGCCATCGACTCCACCACCTGACCGGCCATTTTCAGTTCCGCGGGCTTGATCTCGACCTCCTTGTCGAGCACTGGGAAGTCCGGGTCGCGGATCTCGTCGGGCCACAGCAGGGTGTGCACCATCATCACGTCGCGCTTGCCGAAGTCCTTGACGCGCAACGCCGCCAGCCGGGTCTTGTTGCGCAGGGTGAAGTGGACGATCGCAATCCGATCGGTCTCGGCAAGCGTCTTTGCCAGTAGCACATACGATTTCGACGACTTGGAATCCGGCTCCAGGAAGTAGCTCCGGTCGAACAGCATCGGGTCGACCTCTTCGGCCGGAACGAATTCCAACACCTCGATCTCCCGGCTGCGTTCTTCGGGCAAGGTGGCGATGTCGTCGTCGGTGATGATGACCATCTGACCGTCGTCGGATTCGAAGGCCCGGGCGATGTCTCGATATTCAACGACCTCGCCGTCCACCTCGCACACGCGTTGGTATCGGATGCGGCCGTTGTCCTTGGCGTGCACCTGATGGAACTTGATGTCGTGGTCCTGGGTGGCGCTGTACACCTTGACCGGGACGTTGACCAGCCCGAATGCGATCGAGCCCTTCCAGATGGAGCGCATGTAAGTCAGTATGCCCATACTGTTCGCCGGCTAACAGGACGCGGGGCCGTTGCGCCCAGCTCGTGACCGCATCGAAGCCGGCCGGGAAGCTACCCCCGGTTTGCCTGGGCCCGCAGCTCGGCGCGGTCGGGCAGCTGCGCCCCGGCGCGGCCCACGGTCGCCGCAGACGACAGCGTGGCCGCCTCGAGCGCTCCGGTCAGGGCGTCGATCGAGATGCGGCGCAGGGCGGGCCGCCGGTCGGCGCCCAACAATTCCATTCCCCACAGCGCGTCCAACAGGCCGACCATGAAGGCGTCGCCGGCGCCCACGGTGTCCACCACCCGGACCGGCCTGGCGGCCACGCGCGCCTCGCCGGCCGAGCACAGCGCAACCGCACCGCGCGCACCCATCGTCACCACGACGATCGCCGGTCCCGAGGCCAGCCATGCCCGGGCCGTCTGTTCCGGGTCGTGCTCGGGGTCGATCCAGCGCAGGTCCTCGTCGCTGACCTTCACGATGTCGCTGCGCTCGGCCAGGTGCTCGATACGCACGCGGGCCGAATCGCGGTCGGCGATCAGCGACGGCCGGACGTTGGGATCGAAGGACACCGTGGCCGAGAGTCGGTACGTGTCGACCAACGCCGCGACCGCCAGGCAGCCCGGCTCGCGTACGGAGGCGATCGACCCGGTGTGCACCACCGCCGGCGGCGGGACCTCGGGTGTGCCGGAAAGCCGCCACTGAAGGTCAAACGTGTAGGTGGCGGAGCCATCCTCGGTCAGTGTCGCTACCGCGGTCGGTGTCCGCATCGCCGCAATGCTGCCCGGGACAAGCTGTGCGCCAGCAGTTTTCACATAATCGGCGATGTGCCGGCCGTGTGGGTCGTCGGCGATGTAGGTCAGGAAATCGATGTCGCGGCCCAGCCGGGCGAGTCCGACCGCGACGTTGAGCGGACTGCCACCGACATGTTCGTCGCCGTCGACGATATCGATCAGCGATTCGCCGATCACCAATCCGCTCGTCATCGCACCAGGGCCTCCAGCGTCGCCCGAGCTCCCTTGGTGTGCAACGAATCCAGCGCCCAGCTATACGCGTCGACAAACCGTGGTTGGTGGGCCAGATCGCAGAACACGGCGGTCACCTCGATGAACGCGGTGGGATTCTGGTGTTGCGACCTGGCGATCGGGATGAGCGAATCAGCCAGCTGGTCCACCACCTCGTACGGCTTACCCCATTCGTCGGTGCCCTCGGCGTAGCGCGCCCAGCTGGCGACAGCCGCGGCCGCCAGTTGAACCGGCCCGTCGTTGGCCAGGTTGTCGCAGATGACGGGGAACAGCCATTTCGGGATGCGGTCCGACGAGTAGGCGCAGATGCGCGCGACGGTGTCGCGTACGGCCGGGTTGGCGAACCGCTCGACCAGCGTGCGGCCGAAGTCGTGCAGGTCGATTCCCGGCACCGGCGGCAAGGTGGGGATGGCCTCGGTTTCGAAGTACGAGAGCAGGAATGCGGCGAAGAGGGGATCGCGCGCCGCCTCGTGGACGAACTGGAAGCCGCAGAGATGGGCGAAGTAGGCCAGGCACTGATGCCCCGCGTTGAGCATCCGCAGCTTCATCAGCTCGTACGGGCGCACGTCGTCGACCATCAGGACCCCGGCCCGCTCCAGCGGGGGCCTGCCGTCGGCGAAGTCGTCTTCGATCACCCAGGCGGTGAAGGGTTCGGCCACCACCGGCCACCGGTCACCGACGCCGAAATCGCGCCGCACCTCCGCGGCCATCTCCAAAGTCGTTGCCGGAGTGATGCGATCGACCATCGAACTGGGAAAGCGGGCGTTCTGCGCCACCCACTCGGCCAACGCGGGATCCCTGCGTTCGGCGCTAGCGAGCACGGTGCGCTTGGCGACCTCGCCGTTGTTCTCGATGTTGTCGCAGGAAACGATCGTCGGTGCGGGCACTCCTCGATCGCGCCGCCTGGCGAGCGCCTCGGTGATCAACGCGAACGCCGGCCCATCGGGGTCGCGGTACCCACCTTCGGTGATGGTCAGCGAAATGATCCGGGTGGAGGCGGCGGTAAGCACCTCTAACGCTGATTCCGGATCGTCCGGGGCGTAGCGGTAGTCCACGATCGACCCGATCACCTGCGCGTCCCGGCTGCCGTTGGGGTTCTCCAAGATCAGCGTGTAGAGGCCGTCTTGATCGTTGAGAACGTCGCGCATGGTCCAGTCGGCGGGCATCACGCCCACGCCGCAGATGCCCCAGTCGCGTGCCAGCCCCTGCTGCAGCAGCAGGTTGATATACGCAGCCTGATGCGCCCGGTGGAAATGACCGGCGCCGATATGCGCGATACCGACGGTCACCTCACCGCGGTCATAGTTCGGCGCATCGATCGGCAGTTCGGAAAGCGACGCATTGTTCAGGTCGATCGCGCTAGCCACCATCGGCCAACTCCTCACCGGGCCACGATCCCGATCGTTACGGGCTCGCAGCACCTCTCGACGGTACGACGGCCGGGCCGAAGCCCGGCGGCTTGGGCCAACCGATGCCCTACGTGACCGGGGAGCCCCCGGTCGGCACGGCCGACGACAGCAGGACATCGGCGAGCGCACGCCACGAATCGGTTATCGCGACCGCGCCCGCATCAATCAAATCCGCTCGGCGGCAATCTCGTTCGTCAGGTGGCACGAACATCAGGTTGCCCACGGTGGCATAGCCGGCCGCGACCGCGGAGCTCACTCCGGCGACGGAGTCTTCGATGGCCAGCCCTTCTTCTGCCGCGACACCCATCACCTGACCGGAATGCAGATACACCGCCGGGTCGGGTTTGCTTGTCGGCACCGGAAGCGAATCCTCCGCGCTGAACGTCACCGCCTCCGGTATCAGCGCGTCGATGCCGGTGGCGGCGAAGCAGGCCCGCAGGCGCTTGGTGGCGCTAGAGCTCACGGCCGCGAGCGCGTAGTGCCGGGCGAGGTCGCGCAGTGGTTCGAGCACCCGCGGGTCGGGCGTCAGCGTGACGGCGAGATGCGCGGTGACCCGTTCGCGCTCCTCGCGCACCCACTGCTCGAGCTCGTCGGCCGACACCGCGTTGCCCTTCGCCACGTCGTCGGCCGAGGCGACCACCGCCGCGGGAAAGCCCTGCGCCAACGTGCGATCGAGCGGTAGGCGGCACCGGTTGGCCAGGTCGAGAGCCATGGCGCGGAAGTTCTTTCCGACGGCCCGCTTACGCAACTCCTCCGAGTCGAGTGGGGCGGTCACGCCGAACCTGGCCAGGAAACGATTCATCACCTCGGTCGACGCTTCAAACGCCGGCCTCTCCGAGGCGAACAGGTTGTCGTCGGCGTCACACAGCAAGGTGGTGATCGGCGCCGGGTCGAAGGTGCGCACAAAGGTCAGGTGAGTGTTCATCGTGCCACCAACTGTCGCTCGTGGTCGCGCATCGCGTCACGCAGCGTGGGCACCACGCCGCGCGTGTCGATATCGGCGATCATGTCGCCGAGGCGCCGCGCGAAACCGGGAACCGCACGTAGCTCGGCGAACATTGCGTGCCGGAGCAGGGGGTCAGGGTTGTTGCGGGCCATGTTGGCCAACTTAGCGATCGGGATCGCCTGCGAGTCCTCGAGGCGGAGCCGACGGCCCTGCAGGTCGTGGCCGCGCATGTACCGGGCCCATCCGGCGACAGCCAAAGTCAGCAGCGTGTGCGGTCTGCCCTGCGTGACCGCCTCCTGCAGGGACGGCAGCACAAAGGAGGTGATCTTGGTCGTCCCCCGCCGGGCGAGCCGCGACAACTGGTCGCTCATGCTGGGATTGCTGAGCCGGTCGAGCAGTGTGGCCCGGTACTCCGGAGTGTTCATCCCCGGTACCGCGGGCAGCAATGGCTGAATCTCCTCGCGCAACAGCGTCTCGACGTAGTCGAAGATGACGGGGTCGCGCATCGCTTCGTCGGTGCGTTGGTAACCGGCCAGCGTCGCCAAGCATGCGAGCGCGATATGGGTTCCGTTGAGCAGGCGCGTCTTGATCAGCTTGTGGTCGCTGACATCGGCAACGAATTCGGCGCCGACCTCCTCGAGCGGCGGCCGACCATTGCTGAACGAATCCTCGATCACCCATTGGCGATACGGTTCGGTCACGACCGGGCACCTGTCGGCCACGCCGAACGTCTGCTCGACGAACTTGCGCTCCGAATTCGAGGTTTGCGGGGTGATGCGGTCGACCATCGTCGACGGAAAGGCGACATGCCTTTCGATCCAGCGGGCGAGCCCCGGGTCCTTGCACGCGGCGAACGAAACCAGCGCGGTCCGCGCCGGGCGGGTGTCGCGGGGGATGTTGTCGCAGCAGAGCACGGTAAACGGCGCGAACCCCGCGCGCCGGCGCCGGTCGAGAGCCTCGGCCAGATAACCCCACGCGGTGGCATAGCCACCGGACGCGACCAGGTCGGCGCGCACGTCGGGGTGGTCAACGTTGAACTGGTCGGTGACCGGATCCAGGAAGTACCCGTTGTCGGTGATGGTCAGGCTGACGATGCGGGTTTGCGGATCTGCCAGGGCGGCGCGGACAGCCGCATCATCGTTCGGGGCGAAATGGATGGAGCCGATCGAACCCACCACGCGCGCGGTCTGGCCGTCGTGACCGCGCTGTACCACGGTGTACAGCCCGTCCTGCGCCGACAGCGAGTCTTTGGCGCTCGGGGAGTGGAGGCTGACACCGGTGACGCCCCACCGATGCGAAATACCCGAGCGGGCAAGGTCGTCGAAGTAGACGGCCTGATGTGCCCGGTGGAAGTTGCCCGCGCCGATGTGAACGACACCGCGCCGCAGGGCAGACCTCTCGTATGTGGGTACCGCGATTCGCTGGGAGTGCAGTGGCAGGGTGGCATTGTTGAGGGGGACGCCGCCTTCTGGACGTCTGGACATTATGCGCATTGCTAACCCGTGCCCGTGGTGGCCGCGGGTCTAACGCCTTCGTAACCGATGTCACAGAAATTTACGTTTGAGACATAATCCGTGGTGGGTAGCGATCATCGCTGCTCAGACGCGTAGGTTGACACCATGGCGCCCCGGGTGAAGCTCACCAATGCCGACAAGGCGCTCTATCCCGCCACCGGGACCACCAAGCGGGACGTCTTCGACTATTACACCCGCATCGCCGAGGTGATGATCCCGCATGTCGCCGGACGCCCGGCCACCCGCAAGCGCTGGCCGAATGGCGTTGCGGAGTCGTCGTTTTTCGAGAAGCAGCTGGCTTCCTCGGCGCCGGAATGGTTGCCCCGCGCCAGTGTCACGCACCGGTCGGGGACCACCACGTATCCGATCATCGACAGCCTCGACGGGCTGGCGTGGATCGCGCAACAGGCCGCGCTGGAAGTGCACGTGCCCCAGTGGCGGTTCGTCGCCGAGTGGACCCGAAGCAAGGCCGAAGAGCTCAAGCCGGGTCCGGCGACCCGATTGGTGTTCGACCTCGACCCCGGCGACGGTGTGACCATGGCCCAGCTGGCTGAGGTGGCCCACGCCGTCCGCGACCTCATCGACGGGATCGGGCTGACTCTTTTTCCGCTCACCAGCGGCAGCAAGGGCCTGCACCTCTACGCGCCGCTGGCGGAACCGGTGAGCAGCAAGGGCGCGACGGTATTGGCGAAACGCGTTGCCCAGCAACTGGAAAAGTCTATGCCCAAGCTCGTCACATCGACCATGACGAGAAGCCTGCGGGCGGGCAAGGTGTTCCTCGACTGGAGCCAGAACAACGGCGCCAAGACCACGATCGCCCCTTATTCGTTGCGCGGGCGCGAACACCCGACGGTCGCGGCCCCGCGCACGTGGCAGGAGATCGACGACCCGGCGTCGTTGCGTCAGTTGCGCTACGACGAGGTGCTGGACCGGGTGGCGCGCGACGGCGATCTGCTGGCGGCGCTGGACATCGACGTCGCCGCCCCCGACCGGCTGACCAAGTACCGCAGCATGCGGGACGCGTCGAAGACCCCGGAGCCGGTCCCGCGCGCGAAACCCGAAACCGGCCAGGGCAATTCGTTCGTCATCCAGGAGCACCACGCCCGCCGGCTGCACTACGACTTCCGGCTGGAGAAAGACGGCGTGCTGGTCTCGTGGGCGGTCCCGAAGAACCTGCCCGAAACCACATCGGTGAACCACCTGGCGGTGCACACCGAGGACCATCCGCTGGAATACGCCACCTTCGAAGGCAACATACCCAAAGGAGAGTACGGCGCCGGGAAGGTGATCATCTGGGACGCCGGGACCTATGAGGCGGAGAAGTTTCTCGACGACGAGGTGATCGTCAATCTGCACGGCCACAAGATCTCCGGTCGCTACGCGCTGATCCAAACCAACGGCAACCAGTGGCTGGCCCACCGCATGAAGGAGCAGAAGACCTTCGACTTCGACGGGATCGCGCCCATGCTCGCCAGCCACGGCTCGATCGGGGCGTGCAAGGCGAGCCAGTGGGCGTTCGAAGGCAAATGGGACGGCTACCGGCTGCTCGTCGAAATCGACCACGGCAGCCTGCGGGTGCGGTCCCGCCGCGGCCGGGAAGTCACCAACGAATACCCCCAATTGCGTTCGCTGGCACACGATCTGGCCGAGCACCACGTGGTGCTCGACGGGGAGGCCGTCGTCCTGGACGCCTCAGGCGTGCCCAGCTTTCATGCGATGCAGAACCGGGGCCGCGGCAGTCGCGTCCAATTTTGGGCGTTCGACCTGCTCTACCTCGACAGCCGTTCGCTGCTGCGGGCGCGCTATCAGGACCGCCGAAAGCTGTTGGAAACGCTGGCCGTCGGCAGCGAGCTCATCGTGCCCGAGTTGTTGCCCGGTGACGGGAAACAGGCGCTGGAGCACTCAGGCAAGCACGGTTGGGAGGGGGTCGTCGCCAAGAAGCGCGATTCCACCTATCAACCGGGCCGGCGCTCGGCGTCGTGGATCAAGGACAAACATTGGAACACCCAGGAAGTCGTCATCGGCGGCTGGAAGGCCGGCGAGGGCGGACGCAGCAGCGGCATCGGCTCCCTGCTGATGGGCATCCCGACCGACGGCGGCCTGCACTTCGCGGGGCGGGTCGGAACCGGGTTCACCGAACGTGACCTGGCGAGCTTGAAGAAGACCCTGGCGCCCCTGCACACCGACCGATCTCCCTTTACGCCGCCTCTTCCCCGCAGCGAGGCCAGGGGCGTGACATTCGTCGAGCCGGTGCTGGTGGGGGAGGTGCGCTACAGCGAGTGGACGCCTGATGACCGGTTGCGCCAATCGAGTTGGCGTGGGCTGCGGCCGGACAAGGAGCCCAGTGAGGTGGTGCGGGAATGAAATGGGTGACCTACCTCGACGCCGGCGGCGAACGCACCGGGGTGCTCTCCGGTGACAATGTCTACGCGATGCCCGCCGGCGTGACGCTGCTCGACCTGATCGGCCGTGGCGCCGACGGGTTGCGCGCCGCAGGCGAAGAGGCGCTGCGTGCCCCCGCGGCGACCGTGCCGCTGGGCGCGGTGCGGCTTCTGGCGCCGATCCCGCGGCCGCCATCCATCCGCGACTCCCTGTGCTTTCTGGATCACATGCGCAACTGCCAGGCCGCGCTGGGCGCGGGGCGCACGCTCGCTGACACCTGGTACCGCATACCGGCGTTCTACTTCGCCTGTCCGGCAACGGTTTTAGGCCCTTACGACGACGCGCCCACCGCCCCGGGAAGCGCCTGGCAGGACTTCGAACTGGAGATCGCCGCCATCATCGGAACCGGTGGGCGCGACCTGACCGTCGACGAAGCCGAACGGGCCATCATCGGCTACACCATTTTCAACGACTGGTCTGCGCGCGACCTGCAGCAGATGGAAAGCCAACTCGGGATCGGCCAGGGCAAGGGCAAGGACAGCGGCGTCACGCTCGGCCCGTACCTGGTGACACCCGACGAGCTGGAGCCGTACCGGCGGACCGGCCGACTGGAGCTGCGGGTGACCGCACTGGTCAACGA
The DNA here is from genome assembly GCF_041890355.1 of Mycobacterium hainanense. Classification (NCBI taxonomy): domain Bacteria; kingdom Bacillati; phylum Actinomycetota; class Actinomycetes; order Mycobacteriales; family Mycobacteriaceae; genus Mycobacterium; species Mycobacterium hainanense. The sequence goes on from NZ_CP169059.1 coordinate 1,134,322, forward strand.
CGCCGTGATCGGTTCGGGGTCCACCGCCCAAATGGATTGGAGCTTCGGCGAAGTGATCTCCTACGTGTCGCGCGGCGTGGCTCTCGCGCCCGGCGACGTCATCGGCTCCGGCACCGTCCCGACGTGCACGCTCGTCGAGCATCTCAACCCGGCGGCGCTGGACTCGTTCCCCGGCTGGCTGCACGACGGCGACGTTGTCACCCTCCGCGTCGAGGGACTCGGGGAGACGCGGCAAACCGTGCGCGCCACCCCCGCGCCACATCCGTTGGCGGCCCGGCCCAATCCGGACGCCGCGCCTCCTGCGGCGCGGGTGAATCGGGCGCCCGCCAAAGTGCCCTACACCCGCGGCCTGCACGAGGTCGCCGATCGGATATGGGCGTGGACGCTGCCGGACGGGGGCTACGGGTGGAGCAACGCCGGACTGGTCGCCGGCGACGGCGCGTCGCTGCTCGTGGATACCTTGTTCGACCTGGCGTTGACCCGCGAAATGCTTGCCGCGATGCGGGATATCACCTCGTCGGCGCCCATCACCGACGCGCTGATCACCCACTCCAACGGAGACCACACCCACGGCAACCAACTGCTCGGCGCCTCGGTGCGGATTGTCGCCGCAACGGGCACGGCCGAGGAGATCGCGCACGGCATGGCGCCCGAGATGCTGGCGATGGCGCAAACCGCCAACCTCGGTCCGGTCGCGACTCCCTACACGCGAGACCGCTTCGGATACTTCGACTTCAGCGGCATCACGGTGCGCAACGCCGACCAGACTTTCGACCGCGAGCTGACCATCGACGTGGGTGGGCGGCGCATCGAGCTGTTGAACCTCGGTCCCGCGCACACCGCCGCTGATTCGGTGGTACACGTGCCCGACGCGGGGGTGCTCTTCGGCGGCGACCTGCTGTTCATCGGCTGCACCCCGATCGTGTGGGCCGGCCCGATCGCCAACTGGATCGCCGCGTGTGATGCGATGATCGCACTCGACGCGCCGACGGTCGTGCCCGGACACGGCCCCGTCAGCGATCCTGACGGAATCCGTTCGGTGCGTGGGTATCTCGCGCATATCTCCGAACAGGCCGAGGCCGCATACCGCAAGGGGCTGTCGTGGTCGGAGGCGGCCGACACCATCGACCTCGGTGAGTACGCGGCGTGGCTGGATGCGGAGCGGGCCGTCGTCAACGTCTATCAGCGGTATCGCGAACTGGACCCCCAGACGCCGCGGCTCGAGGCCATGGCCCTCCTGGTGATGCAGGCCGAGTGGCTGGCCAAAAGATCTCGCGGTTAAACCCGCACGGCCGCGACGGTTTTCGGGCCGGCTAGACCCGCACGGCCCGAACGAATTTGATTGTGGTGGCCGGAACATGTTGCGCAGCCTCCCCCAGCTCCGGCAGGCCGGCCGCGGAGAACAGGTCGGTGAGCCGGGATACCGTGGTTTCCCAACCGTTCTCGTGCAGCAGCGCGGCGACGTCGGTGTGCTCGCCTGGGTACGTCAAGCCGGTGAGATCCATCTCGAGTCCCCACCGTCGCCAGCCCTCGGCCGTCAGTCGGGCTTGCTCCCGGTCCTGCGGCGAACTTCCCGTCACGGTCCCGAAGTCGGCGGCGAACCGGCTGCCCTCGGCGGATAGCGGGATGATCGAATCCAGCAGCCGAACCTCGGCCTCCGGTGGAAGCCATCCGATAAGGACACCTTCGGCGAGCCATGCCGTGGGATGGGTCGGATCGAAGCCCGCTTCCTGCAGTGCCGCAGGCCAGTCCTCCCGGAGATCGATGCCCACGGTCCGGAGCTGGGCAGCGGGGGCCGCCCCGATCTCCGCCATCGTCGCCATCTTGAACGCGATCACCTCGGGCTGATCGATCTCGTACACCGTCGTGCCGATCGGCCAGCGTAGCCGGTAGGCGCGGGAATCCAGCCCCGACGCCACGATCACCACCTGCAGCAGGCCGGCCTGGCCGGCCGCGGCCAAATAGTCGTCGAAATAGCGGGCGCGGGCGGCGAACGTGTCGACCATCCGGAGAAACCCGACGTCCCGTTCGAGGTCGCCGGGATCCAGTTCACCGTTGGCCAGCTTGGTGAACACGTCCAGCCCCACGGCACGCACCAGCGGTTCGGCGAATTCGTCCGTGACCACCGGCTGCGGATGCCTGCTCGCGGCGGCCCGGGCGGCGGCGACCATGGTGGCCGTCGCTCCCACGCTGTTGGCGAGGTCCCAGCTGTCACCCTCGGTTCGTGCCATGCTTTCTCCTTCGATGTGGCGGCCAAACCACCGTATGCCCCGCCGGTGAACACCGGCGTCGCCTACGGTTCCCCCTATGCCCGCAGTGGAATTCGAAACCCTCGAAGACGACATTGCCAGGATCACACTGAACCGCCCCGAGCGCCTCAACGCCATCGACGGATCGCTGATCGACGGTGTGCACCGCGCCCTGGACCGGCTCGGTGGCGGCGAGTTCAGGGCCGCCGTCCTGACCGGCGCCGGACGCGGATTCTGTGCCGGGGCCGACCTGAGCGGAACCGGTGAACCGTGGACCAAACCCAAGCCGACGACCCCGTCGTTCAAGGTCAACTACGACTCCCAGGTTCGCCTGGCAGACCTGTTCACCCGCATCTACGAGCTGCCCATCCCGGTGATCGCGGCCGTCAACGGCGTGGCCGTCGGGGGAGGACTGGCGTTCACCCTGGTGTCCGACGTCCGGGTCGCGTCCGAGCACGCCCGGTTCGGATCTGTGTTCATCAAGGCCGGCTTCTCGTCGATGGACATGGGCACCAGCTACTTGCTACCGAAAATCGTCGGTGCCGGCGTGGCGCGTGAACTGATGCTTTCCGGCCGCATCATCGACGCGGCCGAGGCATACCGCATTCACCTGGTGCACGAGGTGGTGGCCCCCGACGACCTGATGCCGGCCGCGCTGCGGGTGGCCCGCTCGATCACCGAGAACAACGCCTACGGCGTGTGGCAAACCAAGATCGGGCTCAACGCGGCGCTGGACGCGCCCAGCCTGCGGCACGCCATCGAGATCGAGAACCGCACCCAGATCCTCAGCGGCTTCACCAACAACCCGGTCGAGGCGGCCACCGCCCACATGGAGAAGCGGGCTCCGAAGTGGGATCCGCTGTGACCGCTGCCTGATGGTGGCGGCCGCCGCTGGCTGGTGGCGGCGGCCCGCGGCGCCCGGCTTCGCCGCGCTTGCGACCGCCGCTAGACCTTCGCGATGACGTTCTCCGCGAACATCTCGAGGTTGCGAATCTTGTTCTCCAGCGGCTCGGTGTCGTTGCCCTTGACGTAGGGGATGCGGAAGCCGACGATGGCGTCGGTGACGCCCTTGTCCTCTAGGCGTTTGATCCCGTCGACGGTGTAGGCGTCGGCCGAGATGACGTGAATCTGAAACGGCCCTGTCTTGCCCGCCTCTTCGCGGTACCGCTTGAGCTTGGCGATCAGCCCGTCGAGTTCCTCCGGGTCGCCGCCCCCGTGCATCCAGCCGTCCAGGCGGGCCGCGCGGCGCAGCGCCGCGTCGGCATGCCCGCCGATCAGGATCGGGATCGGCTGGGTGGGAGCGGGCGTCATTTTCGTCTTCGGGATGTCATAGAACTCGCCGTGGAACTCGAAGTAGTCGCCGGTGGTGAGGCCCTGGATGATCTCGATGCATTCGTCCATGCGCTTGCCGCGCTTGGCGAAGGGGACGCCCAGCAGTTCGTAGTCCTCCGGCCACGGGCTGGTGCCGACACCGAAGCCCACCCGATTGTTGGTCAGCGCGGCCAGCGAACCGATCTGCTTGGCCACCAGCGCCGGCGGCCGGATGGGCAGCTTGAGCACGAAGAAGTTGAAGTGCAGTTTCGTCGTCACCGCGCCCAAAGCGGCTGTCAGCACGAAGGTTTCGATGAACTCCTTGCCGTCCAGGAACTCGCGATCGCCGTCGGGGGTGTACGGGTACTTCGAGTCGGACTCGAAGGGGTAGGCAATGCTGTCGGCGATCGTCATCGCGTGGTATCCGGCCGCCTCGGCTGCCTGGGCCAGCGGGATGTAGTACCTGTGGTCGGTCATCGCCTCCGCGTAGGTGAACCGCACGTCATCTGCCTTCCTGAGAACCGGTCGTCACACGAGATTAGAACGTGTTCTAGTTCTACCCGTGCCCGGTTCCCGGCACAATAAGGCGTCAGAGCTGGTTTTCGGGGCCGATGACCGCCCAGACCGTCTTGCCGCTTGCCGTGGGCGTGCTGCCCCACGTGCGTGACAGCGCGTCGACGATCGCCAGGCCCGAGACGTCGATGCCGGTCGTTGGTGACGGCAACCGCACGGCCGGCGCGTAGCTGGTGTCGGACACCGCGATGGTCGCCGTCGCGCCGTGGCTCTCGAGCCGCATGACGGGAACACTCGGGGTGTGCTCGAGGACGTTCTCGACGAACACGTTGACCACCACGAGGGCGACGGGGATCAGCGTGGATTGCGACCAGGCGGTGAGCCACTCGCGGACCAGGCGGCGCGACTCGCGCAGGCTGGTCAGGTCGGCGGGCAGCTGAGCGTCGGCGCGGCGCACGGCACGCCGGCTCTGCTGGCTGAGCGCCTTGAGCGCCGCCTTCTCGGTCGAATAGACCGGCATGAAGTAGGCGACGCCGCTGCGGGATATGGCCTCGCGCGTCCCGCGGTGCGCGCAGACCAACACGATCGGAACGTTCGGATTGCCGCGGACCTGCCAGTGCGCGCCGATGAAAGTGGACCACGCCAATTCGGCGAGCACCTTGAGCGCGGAGATGTTGACGATGACGGCGGCCGGCTCGTCCAGCGTGGCGTGCAGGATGTGGTCGCGCAGCCTCGCGGAGTTGGTGGCGTCGAGAACACCGTCCACGGTCAGGACGGTCGCGGACTCTTCCGTCCGCGTCGCGACGGCCAGCGAGCTGGAGGACTCAGCTACCGAGCTCACCACAGCAACCCCTTTCCCTGCGGCGGCCTCCGGTGTCGAAGCACCAGGACGCCCGGCTGCCTCCGCCGTCCGGTTCCATCCGTGCTCCTCGAATCACACCCGGGCCAACTGCTTGAGTATCCGCCCTCGGGGGCAAAAGTCGAATTTGGGGAGAGCCGCCTGGACGCCACCGAAATGTCCAATCCACGGGCGTGACATCGAGAGCGCGCAACAGGCAGCGCGGTGCGAGTGAGGCGCGTGCCCGTCCCCACCCGTGCGAGGCCCCCGCCTCTACCGCGCCGAACACATTGTTCGTCTCCGCCGCGCAGCACGCGCATCCCCCGGGACTACCACCTTCAGCGCGGCCCCAAACGCCCCGACGGCGCCGGAAAACCGCGGATCCAGCAGGGAAGCGGGCGGGTCAGCTCGACGCGTACGGCGGGGCGCCCACCCCGGCGACCGAGTGTGTGCCCCACGGCGTCCTTTCCACGATGCGGGCGGGCGCGCTGCGGCGGCCCACGGTCAACGTCGCGGTCCGAGCTTGCCCGAGCGCCTCGTCGGCCAGCGGCTGCGACGGCGAAGCGAACACCGTCCCCTGCCAGTGGTAGCGGCCGTCGATCGGGTCGAGGTGTCCGGTGAGCCGGACCCGCACCGGGTGGCGGGCGCCGGCGATCTCCAGCGTCGCGGCCCCGTCATAGGTGTCGTCGCGTTCGGGTGCGCTGGCCGACAGGTCGAAGGCGGAGGACACCGGCGGGGCCTGGTCGGGAGACAGCTGCGCGCGCTCGTTGAAAACCCGCTGGCTACTGGCGCGCACTTCGATGCGGCTGCTGGCCGTGCGCTCCATCATTCGGAGGCACTCAGCGATGTAGCGCGCCCGCGCGCCGGTGTCTGGCCCGGTGATGAAGAAGTAGTTGGGAAAGCCGCGAGCCGCCACACCGTAGAACGGCTCCATGCCGTCGTGCCAGGACTGCCGAATGGTCAGCCCGGCGGCGCCGACGAGCGTTTCATCGGCCAGCTCCTCGCGGACCGAGAATCCGGTGCCGTAGATGATGGCGTCGACGCGGTGGTCGGCACCGTCGTGGGTGCGGATGCCCGACGCCGTCACCGCCGCTATCGGCGACCCGGCGACCGAGGGGCGATGCGCGTCGGCCGGTCGGAAGGGGTGCCGCAGCCGGCGTTTGGCGCGGGTGGACCACAGCGGCACCTCGGTGACCACGCGGCGCGGCGAGTGGGCGAAGACGGTGACCGACGCCGCGATCCCGATCAGCCGGCCGATGTGGTGGCCGGCGCTGGAGTCCGTGCCGACGACCGCGATGTGCTTGCCGGACGGATCGAACCCGGGTGCCCAGGCGGCCGCGTGAAACGACGGGCCCGGGAAGTCGTCGCGGCCCGCGATGTCCGGCAGCCAGGGGACGAACGGCGGCTCGGCGGTGATGACGGCGCGCGCTCGGACAACCTCCCCGCCGCTCGTCGTCAACAGCCAGGTGTCTGTCGCGTCGTCGAACGCCGACTGGACCCGCCCGCCGGGCTCCACAAAGTCGGTGACTCCGGCCGCCACCAACGCCGAGCGAGCGCCCGCACGCGCGCCGAGGACGGCTACGGGGTGGCGGGAGTCAGCGAGGCCGCTCGGCCGCGTCACAGAAACCTGCTGCGCTTCCAGCTCCGGCGCGCGATCGGGCCCAAGAGACCCACCTCGGTCAGGAAGGCCGCCAGCGGTGCGAAGCCGGCGACCTGCACCTCGCGGCGGTGCGGGCTGGTGCGCGCGACGTGTCGCGCCCGCTTCGGGTCCAGACCCGTGCGCGCGTATGGGATCGGATTGCTGAACAGGTAGTTGAAGAAGTAACCGCCTAGCCCGTTGATGTTGGCCATGAACCAGCGGTTGACCCGGGGCATTTCGGCCACGCGTTTACGGGCGCCGTCGCGGGCGAATTGGATGTGGCGCGCCTCCTCGGTGACGTGAATCCGCATGAGGCGCTGGATGATTGGCTGCAACTCCGGGTCGTCCATCATCTGCCGCTGCAGCGAATCGAAGATCTCTTCGCCGATCAGTGCGGCCACCCACAACATCGAGCCCCGCTGAAACGCCAGCGGCAGCGCGTTGATGATCATCCGGTGAAACAGTCGGGGACGCACCGGTTTTGCGCCGATGCGCTCGATGGCCTTGCCGAACATGACCATGTGCCGTGTTTCGTCGCCCAGCTCGGTCAGTTTGTAGTGGGTCGACTTGCTCGTGGGGTCCTCGTGCAGGATCGTGCGCAGCAACGATTGATTGAGCATGTTCTCGAACCAGATCCCGGCCGAGAGCGTGTTGACCAGTTCCTGGCGCGAGAGCTCGATCTGTTGCTCGCGGGTCATCTCGTCCCACATCGGGGTGCCGTACAGCGACACCAGGCGCGGCGGCAGGAAGAACTTGTCCGGATCCAGCGGGGCGTCCCAGTCGATGTCGACCACCGGTTCATAGGACTTCTTGACCGAGCCCCTGAGCAGGCGCTCTGAGAACTCTTCACGACTCGGCCCGCCTGGCTTCACCGCAGTTGTCATGCGCTGGCGTCCCTTCATTGGGTGCTTCAGACGGTACCCATGGTACTGGGTACTTTGGGGCCCGACTAGGCCCTTCGGATTTCGATTCGGCAATCTGATGCAAGCGACGAGGAGGGTTTCTTTGGGCCGGCATATCCACGTCATCGGCATCGGCGCCGGCGACCCCGACTACGTGACGGTTCAGGCGATCGAGGCGCTCAACCACACCCAGGTGTTCTTCGCGATGGACAAGGGCGAGGCGAAAAGCGACCTGGTGACGCTGCGGCGGGAGGTCTGCTCCCGGTTCATCCGCGAGCCCGGCTACCGCTTCGTCGAGCTGCCCGACCCCAAGCGGTCCGGCTCCGACTATCGCGAGGCCGTCTCGGACTGGCACGCCGCACGGGCGCGGATCTGGGCGGATGCGATCGCCGCCGAGCTGGGGCCCGATGGCGTCGGCGCTTTCCTGGCTTGGGGTGACCCGTCGCTGTACGACAGCACCCTGCGGATCCTGGAGGCCGTCAAGGCCGAGCTCGCGTTCACCTTCGACGTGATTCCGGGCATCACCGCGGTGCAGGCGCTGACCGCCCGGCACCGCATCCCGCTCAACGAGATCGGGGAACCGGTGCTGATCACGACCGGGCGACAGCTACGCCGCCAGGGCTTGTCCGGGTCCGCCGTCGTGATGCTCGACGCCGAATGCTCCTTCCGGACGTGCCCGCCCGACACCCGCATCTGGTGGGGCGCCTACCTGGGCACCGCCGACGAGCTGCTGGTGGCCGGCACCGTCGGGGAGGTCGGGAGCCGCATCGCGGCGCTGCGGGCGGAGGCCCGTGCGCGGCACGGCTGGATCATGGACACCTATTTGCTCAGGGCCGGTGAACGCTCGCCCTAGCCAATCCGCCCGAGCGCGCGGAAGGCCCGCCACACCTTGGCGATGCCGAACTCGGCGAGCAGCAGAAGCACGGCGCGGACTTGCGCCATCCCGGCGCCGTGGTCCAGCGCCAGGTCGACATGCAGACGGAATGACTCGTCGAGGGTGCCGTTGAGGACGTCCGTGGCAATCGTGCACAGGGCTCGCTCGCGAACCGTCAGGTCCGGACGCCCCCAACGCTGAACGAACTGGTCATGGAGAAACCGTGCGAAGTCTTCGTCGAGCCCCGAGATGCGCCGAAGGGGGGCGGCATCAACGTCGGAACTCGCAGCGCGTCGACTGTCGGGCGGCTGCTCCGATGCATCATCGAGCTCAGCGAGTCGCATCAGCGCTTCAGCGGCGGTCGGATACCCCACATACGGCGCAAGGTGGCGCACTGCCTCCCTGATCGAGTCCAGCGAAACGCCTTGCGACATACCCATTTTGACGTGCGTCATGAGCGGAAACCCGAGCCCGTGTGTGGACAGGTCGGCGGCGACGAACACGAACGCCTTCTCCCGCATCGTCAGGTCGGGAATTCCCCAGGCATGCTGGCCGACCAGGATCGCCATCTCCGAGAAGTCGGCATCGAGGGCAGCTACCGTCTCCTGATTTGTCAGCTTCATCGCAGTGCTCCCACCATGGGGCTGCCTGCGGCGACCGCGCTGCCGAACCTTTCCGGGAGGCCAAAGAGCCTGATGCGGATGCGGTCGAAGAGCCGGTCGGGAACCCACCGGGCCAAGAACGCCAGAAGGCGTCCATGTTTGCCGACGATGTACCGCGTTCGGGGCCGTCCGGCGGTCAGTGCCCGTAACACCGTTCGAGCGACCACGTCCGGGTGGCTCCCACCGCTTTCCCTGGCCAGTGCGCGTTCGGTCATCGACTGGTATGCGGCGGCATAGCGCCGCCGATCCTCCTGCTTCATCTCGCCCAGCACACGCTTGGCGTCGGCCTCGACCTTGTCGACGGCGTCGGTGTGGATGGACGCCGGTTCGATCAAGACGACGTGAATCCCCCACGGTCGCAACTCCATCCGCAGCGACTCGGTGATCGACGCGAATGCCCACTTCGACGACACGAGCGGTGCGCCGAACGGCAGGCTGAGCCGGTCGCCGATCGAACCGATGTTGATGACCCGACCTGCACCGCTGCGCAGCAGCGGAAGGAAGGCCTGAATAACTGCGACCTGGCCGAAGACATTCACCTCAAAAATGCGCCGCAACTCCGCTAGGGGAATGGCTTCAACAGGCCACGTCATGCCGATGCCGGCGTTGTTGACCAATCCGGCCAGTCCGCCGCCGCCGACGGCGTCCGACACCGCCGTCACCGCTCGGGCGATCGATGCCGCGTCCGTGACATCAATGCTCACCGGGACTATCCGGCCTGGACATTGCCGAGCGCTGTTCACCAGCGCCTCGCCATCTGTGCGGCGGCGCACTCCGGCGAACACCTGAAAGCCCTCGGCCGCCAAGGCCAAGGCGGTAGCCCGTCCGATGCCGCTCGAAGTGCCGGTCACCAAAACACTCGAAGTATTCATGCCAACGACTGTAGGCCAACAGTTGTTGGCAATCAAGCAGCGATTTGGTCTGGTGTGCCAACGGTGTTGGCCTACGCTGGTTGGCGTGGCGTTCACCGAGCGATCCGAGGCGACTAGGACGGCAATCCTGAAGGCGGCCCGTAACCTGCTGGCCAGCAGGGGCTACGAGGCGACCACCATCCGTGCCGTGGCGGGCGAGGCCGGTATCGATCCCTCGATGGTGATGCGGTACTACGGCAGCAAGGAAGGATTGTTCGCCGCGGCCGTCGACGTGGACCTGCATCTGCCGCAACCGTCGGAGTTGCCAACGGATCGCATTGGAGAAGTGCTTGCCGGTCACCTGATTTCGCGCTGGGAAGGGGACCTCTCCGACGAATTCATCAGGTTGCTGATGCGCTCGGCGGGTACGAACAGAGGTGCCGCAGAACAGTTTCGGGAAATATTCGAACGTCAGCTGCTGAAGTTTGTCTGCGAATTGACCGGTTTCGCGTCGGACGCTCGGCGGCGGGCCGCGATGGTCAGTACCCAGGTACTGGGCCTGGCGTACTGCCGTTACATCGTCGAACTGCCCGCCGTCGTGGAGATCGATGCTCAAACCCTGACAAAAATCCTCGCTCCGGTGCTGCAGCACTACCTCACCGGTGATTTGAGCGCCCCCGTAGCGCCGGGCCATTGATCTGCCAACACATGTTGGCCTACATTCGTTGGCATGAGGTTCGGAGTCGAGCTGCCAACGTGTACCGCGGGAATGATGCATCCAGTGCCGTTTGCCACGGCGGGTGAGATCGTCGACACCGCGGTCGAAGCCGAGCAACTCGGGTACTACGACGTCGGTGGAAACGACCACCTCAGCACTATGGATTTCGTCCGAAAGGCATGGCCTAGACCACCGGACTATTTCGAGCCGCTGATCACCCTGGCTACCGTCGCGGCGCGGACCTCGGTGCTGCGGCTGACGACGGGGATCATGGTTTTGCCGATGCGGGATCCCGTGTTGTTGGCCAAGCAGATCGCCACACTGGACCAGTTGAGTAATGGCCGGGTTACGTTGGGAACAGCGGTCGGTGGGTACCGTGACGAGTTCGAGGCGGTGAAACCGGATAAGTCCCGCGACAACCGCGCCGAAATCACTCGTGAAACGATCGAGGCTATCCGGGCAATCTGGGATCAACGGCGCGCGAGCTACTCCGGACGACATGTGCATTTCGAGGACGTCGAGAGCTATCCCAAGCCGGTCCAGCATCCGCTGCCCATTTACTCGGGGGGCAACGCCGACGGATCGCTGCGCAGAGCCGCCGAGTTTTGCCAAGGCTGGTTGCCGGCCAAGATAGGCCCCGAGGCTATCGCCGAGGGCCGAAAGAAGATCGCGGCCTACGCCGAGTCGTTCGGCCGGAGCCCACGCGACATTGTCATCGCGTTGCAGTCCGTGGTCTGCCTTGGCAAGTCAGCGGAAGACGCGCGCGAAATCTTTCTCAACTCGTCTTTCGACTTGTTCCGTAAATCGCTGCAGCACAGCATGACCAAGGGCATCGACCTGGACACATATCTGGCGACGAATCTCGTCGGTTCACCGGATGAGGTGTGCGAGAAGGTGGCGGCCTACCAACGGGCCGGGCTTGATCACATGGCGGCCCTGCTGTTCGTCGGTAACACCGTCGACGAAATGCGAGAACAAATACGGCGGTTCGCTTGCGAAGTGTTACCCAACTTTCCTGACAATGCGGCGAATTGACATCTGGCCGTGAGGCGGCGAGGGCGACGACGGCGGACCCTTAGCGGGCAACGGCAGCAGGCAATGCCGGCTGTGCACGGTGATCGGAAACGGCGGACACGGCAGATCAGGCATCCCTGCTCGGTCCCGCTCGGTCCAGGTTTCGGAAGGATGGACACTTGGCTGAGGCGGTCGGATACCCCACATGCGGCGCGAGGTGGCGCACTGCTTACCGATTCCAACGAAACGTCCTGCGGCATACCTATTTTGGCGTGCTTCATGAGCGCAAACCCGAGCCATGAAGTTTCGCAGTCATCAATCCTTGCACTGGCTCTCGGCCAGCTGAGCGAGTGCCTTGGCCCTGTACTCGCTGGGAGACAAGCCCCACGTGGACTTAAATAGCCGCGAGAAATAGGCCGCATCTAACAAACCCCAATCAGCCGCGATCGAAGTGACTGGCGTCTCGGCGAGAGCGGGGTTCGACAAGTCCTTGCGGCAGTGCTCTAGTCGGCGGCTACGAATCCATCCAGTTACCGTTTGGTCCTGCTTTGCGAACAGCTTCTGCAGCCAACGAACCGATACATGATGAGCGGCAGCAATGCTGGCTACGTCAAGTTCTGGGTCAGCGAGCCGACGCTCAATATATGTGCGAACGCGAAGCAGCAAGCCGGGGTCGCCATTGCCAAGGTCGCCGGTCTGACCTAACTGTTCAAGAAATGCGGCCATGAGCAGATCCAGAGTTGCGTCGGCTAAATGGAACGATTCAGGACCTACGGTGTGGAGCTGCCGTGGAAGCCCGGCCAGGTATTTCGCCACAAAGCGGCCCAAGCCCGCCCGGCCACTTATCGGGCGAGTTGTGAGGCGGTCCAACTGTGACGAGGACAGTTGAAGCGAGTCACGCGAAAACATCAGCGTTTGCATACGAAACGAGGCGCCGCCGCTGACCTGATACGGACGGGCAGTGTCGGACAGGATGAAATCCCCGGGCCGGAGTGTGATGCTGCAGCCGCCCTGCAAGACCGCAGACACACCGGACAACTGCACAGCCACCTTCAGATAATCCGCATCGGCCCTCGCGATGAGCTTGGGGGTCCTGCGGACTAGGAACGCATTCCCGGCCCATACTTCATTGACGCGGACAAGACCGAGGCTAGCCGAGCGCACCCTCGCTTGAAAGGCCGCAATATCGGCCCACGACACTTGCAGCGGGATGAGTCGCTCTGATACGCAGTGGCTGAACGCTTCGAATTGCGTTGCACCGGTGAAGTTGTGGACGTTAGCACACGAAGCTATCGCGCTGGCGTGGGTTCGCGAACGTTGCCAAACGGCGTTGGGCGGCAGTGACCTTACGGATCCTGAGCAGCGTGCATCGGCAGCCTGATCACGGCGGGGTCCACACACCGCTAGCCCTCCTCCGCACCGACTCATCTCGGATGCCGGCGGATACCCTGAATACGGGAATAAGCGAGCCTACCACCTGAAGGTTCGGAGACCTCGAGAACAGCGTTCCGCCTCAGGTGGTGTATGCGGCAGCAGGGACGCGGTCGATCAGTCTGTTCGAGCAGGTAGTCGCCTGCTTACTGGGTAGCTGCCGTGTTCGACAATCAGCACCTGACCACCGAAGACCAGTGATCTCCACCTGCCGAGCACTGGGCGTAGGAGTTGAACGCGGAAGAGCGCGTGTATTCAAATTGTGGACGCGCACGTCCAAGCGCAGTAGCCCGGCTACAGGTGACAGTTGTAGCGATAGTTCACCACAGCGAGAAACTAGCTGAGCAATTCTCGAGGGGGCGGCTGGTGCGTCACAGTGAGATTGTCTCGCAAGCCTTCTCGAGAGACAGACACTGATGACAGCCGCTCAGCTGCCCGCTGGCATCACCAAACCCGTTGGTGTCCTGGGGTGTCGCATCGACGAAGAAAGGCACACGCGCGCATGCAACTTACCCAGGGTTTGCACCGATCACTTCAGATTACGCCGGATCGGACAGCCACTGTCCACGGCGCACGCATCCGGACATTTCATCAGCAGGCAGACCGCGTTGCGCGCCTAGCCAGCGGCTTACACGCTCTGGGCGTGGGGGTCGGCGACCGCGTCGGGATCCTGGCCTTAAATAGCGATCGCTACGCGGAGTATCTACTGGCCGTCCCGTGGGCGGGTGCTGTCCTAAATCCGGTCAACGTCCGCTGGAGCGTTGCCGAAGTCGCCTACGCCATCAACGATTCGGCCACCTGCTGTTTACTCGTCGACGATGCGTTCGTGCCGATTGCCGAAGAGCTGCGGCAACGTTGTCCGGACTTGCGATCGTTGGTCTACTGCGGCGAAGAGTTGCTGCCCGACGGGATGGTCGACTACGAGGAACTGGTCGCGGCGCACCGGCCAATCTCCGACGCGTGCCGTGGCGGCGATGACCTGGCAGGGTTGTTTTATACCGGCGGCACGACGGGCTTCCCTAAAGGTGTGATGCTCTCGCATCGCAATCTTGTGACCTCGTCGCTGGGATTCCTCGCGACACGACAGGGACTGCAAGAGGAATCGGTCTTGCTGCACGCGGCGCCGATGTTCCACCTCGCCGGTTTGTCCGGGTGGGCGACTCAGGTCCTGCTCGGCGGGACGCACGTGATGATTCCGGCGTTTAAGGCCGACGCCGTTTGGGCGGCGGTTCACGATTACCAAGTCACCGATTTGTTGCTGGTTCCCACAATGATTCAGATGCTCATCGACGCGGCCGAGCGCCCTGATTACGACGTGAGTTCGCTTCAGAACATCCTCTACGGCGGCTCGCCAATTTCGGAAGCGCTGGTTTCCCGCGTCATGCGGTTGCTTCCCAATGTAAAGCTGACCCAGGTATACGGCATGACCGAAGCCGCTCCAGTGGTCAGTGTGCTGGCGCATAGAGACCACCGCGGTCATCGCCTGAAATCCGCGGGCCGCGGTGCACCCCACACGCAGATCATGATCATCGATCAATCCGGCGACGTGGCACCAGTCGGAACCGTTGGTGAAATCTGCGTACGTGGAGATCATGTCATGGGCGGCTACTGGAACCGGCCCGATGAAACCGCCTCGGTCCTCGTCGACAGTTGGTACCGCACGGGAGATGCGGGATATCTCGACGCCGAAGGGTTCCTTTACGTTGTTGACCGCATCAAAGACATGATCATTACCGGCGGTGAGAACGTGTACAGCGCCGAGGTCGAAAACGCCCTGAGCACACACCCTTCCGTCGCTGCCGCGGCTGTGATCGGCTTGCCCAGCGACCAATGGGGCGAAAGGGTGCACGCCGTCGTGGTGGCCGCGCCTAATACACAGATCGATCTAGCCGAGTTGCAGACACACGTCAGGGCCCGGCTAGCCAACTACAAGGTTCCGCGCAGCGTGGAGGTCATAGACCAGTTACCGCTTTCCGGCGCCGGAAAAGTACTCAAACGTCAACTGCGCGAAGAAATTTTATCGCGTCTCGCCAAGCCCGGCTCGCAGCATTCCATGGGTGCGCTGCCGCCAGATTACGTGCACAAATGAGTGGCCCTGCTGCGCGCCGTTAAGCGCATACGGGCGTCGGAGAGTTAGTGCAAGGCAAAGAGATCCAGTGCTGTCGGCGCTTCGCCACGGCCCGAACCCTCCGGTGGCGAGGGTTTGGTCGTTTCCGCGGCGATCGTTCCGTTGCGTACGGCAAAGGTCGTTTCTGCCCCCGTACCTTCGCAATCCCTCAGTCTGCAGACTGATTGCGAGAGCGCGAAAGTTCAACGATCAGTACAACAAATTCCCACAATGACGCCGGTATCGCTGAATCCATCAGTGGACATGCGTCACGGAATTCGATAACCGGACCCGAGAACGGCCTCCGGAAAAGTTGAGTCCACACGGACCAGTGCTGGGGGCGCCAAGCGGCCGCATCTCAGCTCAGTGTGCGTACCGAGACATTTCTTGTTCGCTTCGCTACAAGCGTTGTGGCGGTATAGGACCCACTCTGGATGACGTCAAGAGTTCACGTTGCGAAGGAGATAAAGATGCGCAACTCCCCAGGCGCCGAAGACGTCAGGCCAGGACGCCTAAAGTCCTTGTGGGGCAACCTCCGTGGAAATCGACAACCAGACCACGACACGGAGGGTGGTTTCGCCGGGGAGTTGGATAGCTACGTGCTGGTAACGGTTTGGTCGTTGCTTTCCACCGTCGCGCTGCTGGCCACCTATGTGCTGGTCTGCATTTATTCGCTTGCAGGCGCACCGATTAACTAATCGTAGCGGGATGTTTTGCGCGATGCGGATGTTCATCCCCGAGACGGGCAATCCGCCCGACCAATAATCTGATCCGAGGAGATCGCATGACACGTAGAAATCTGAGCTCGCTTGTCGCTGGGGGGCTCAACTGGGAGAGCCTGCCGTTGCGGCTATTCGCTGGGGGGAATGCGAGGTCCTGGGACCCCGCCGGTATCGACTTCTCGCGCGACCAGGACGACTGGGAACGTCTGTCGGACGACGAGCGTGATTTCGCCACCCGACTGTGTGCCGAGTTCGCTGCCGGGGAGGAAGCGGTGACTGAGGACATTCAGCCGTTCATGTCGGCGATGCGAGCCGAAGGCAGGCTGGGCGACGAAATGTATCTGACGCAGTTCGCCTTCGAAGAAGCCAAGCACACCCAGGCATTTCGGCTGTGGCTCGACGCCGTTGGGATGACTGACGACCTGCATAGCTACCTGGAGCCGCTGCCCGCCTACCGGCACATCTTCTATGAAGAGTTGCCGGAGTGCCTCCACGCGCTGGTGATCGATCCTTCACCGGCCGCGCAGGTCCGGGCTGCGGTCACCTACAATTACATCGTTGAGGGGATGTTGGCGCTCACGGGCTACTACACCTGGCACCGGATCTGCGTCCACCGAAACATTCTTCCTGGTATGCAGGAGTTGATCCGGCATATCAGTGACGACGAGCGGCGTCACATGGCGTGGGGGACCTTCACCTGCCGGCGTCATGTTGCCGCCGATGAAGCGAATTGGGCCGTGTTTGAAAGCCGGATGAACGAGCTTATCCCCTTGGCGCTTCAGCTCACCCAGGAAGGCTACTCCCTGTACGGGAACCAGATTCCCTTCGATCTTGTGGTCGACGAGGTCGTGCAGTACTCGAGCGAAAAGGGGATGCGACGGTTCGGCACGATCTCGAGCGCGCGCGGTCGACCGATCGGCGAGATCGATCTTGACTACTCGCCGTTGCAGCTGGAGGATGCATTCGCCGACGAGGATCGGCAGGCCCTGGCGGCCTCCACCTAGCATGTCGGATACCGGGCTGTTCCACATATCTCGGCTGAACTCAGCACCAAATTCGTCCGAGACCTGCAGCCGCTCGGCCTGGCCACGATGCCGTATGCATCGCTGGAACTGACAGCTGAAACACGTCAAGGCTGCGGCGAAACCGCTGCGATTTGCAGTCAATCTGAACCAATAAGCAATTGGGCGTCTCGAGCAGATCCAAAAAGAAAGAGGACGTCACATGGGACGCGTTGAGGGAAAGACCGCTCTCGTGACCGGCGCCGCGCGGGGCCAGGGGCGATCACATGCTCTGCGGCTCGCCGAAGAAGGTGCACAAATCGTCGCGGTCGACAACTGTTCCTCGTTGGACACCGTTGCCTACCCGGGCGCCACAACCCAGGACCTGGCTGAGACGGTACGACTAGTGACCGCCGCTGGCGGACGAATACTTGCACGGCAAGCGGACGTATGTGACACCGTCGCACTAGAAAGCGTGGTCGACGAGGCCGTCGCCAAATTCGGCGGCATCGACATCGTTTGTGCCAACGCAGGAATCATCAGTTACGGACGCTCTTGGGAGCTGCCCGACAGGGTCTGGCAAGAAATGCTCGACGTCAATCTGACCGGTGTGTTCAAAACAGCGCGGGCGGTAATCCCAGCGATGCTCAAAGGCGGCTCCGGCGGATCCATAGTGATCACAAGTTCAACCGCGGGATTGGCCGGTCTGGGCAATGCCGCGCACTACAGCGCCGCCAAGCACGGAGTGACCGGGCTGATGAGAACACTAGCGGTGGAGCTGGCCCAGCACCATATCCGGGTCAACACCGTAAACCCCAGCGTCGTGTACACCCCAATGATCGACAATGAAGCAACCCGTTCAATGTTCGTTCCCGGCAATGTTCCACTGTCCGACGAGGAATTCCGCCAACGGCTACAACCTCTCCATGCGATGCCCATCCCCTGGTTGGAATCAGCTGACGTTAGCAATGCAGTGCTTTTTCTGGCATCCGACGAGTCACGTCACATCACGGGGGTCCAGTTGCCCGTGGACGCCGGCGGTACGATGCCCTTCCGATACCCGAACACATGAGTGGACATAAGTGCGGAGAGCTTCAGATCGCGGACGTCACGAGTGTCACTCACCGCGCTCGACGAAGCCGATAGGTACACCACGCGTCATAGCTGTCGCGTTACAGTCCGTGGCCTGCCGCGGCACGTCAGCGGAAGACGCGTGCGAGATCTTCCTCAACTCGTCTTTCGGCTTGTTCCGCGAATCGCTGCAGCACAGGATGACCAAGGGCATCGACCGGCAGACATTCCCATGCGGTGGTGTCGGTCCGGTCGGCTGAGCGGCACACTGGACGCATGCCCGAACTGCCCGAGGTGGAAGCCCTGGCCGACCATCTGCGCCGCCATGCCGTCGGCCTGACGATCGGCCGTGTCGATGTCGGCGCGCTGTCCGTGTTGAAAACGTTCGACCCGCCGCTCAGCGCACTGCACGGCCAGGTCGTGACCGGGGCCCATCGCTGGGGCAAGTACCTCGGGCTGCAAGCGGGCGACCTGTCCTTGATCACCCACCTGTCGCGGGCGGGATGGTTGCGATGGTCGGACAAGCTGGCCGCGGCGCCGCTGCGGCCCGGCAAGGGCCCGATCGCCTTGCGTGTGCACCTGGGCACGCCCGGCGAGGCGCCCGGCTTCGACCTCACCGAGGCAGGCACCCAGAAGCGGTTGGCCGTCTGGCTCGTCGACGACCCGCAATCGGTTCCCGGCATCGCAGCCCTCGGACCCGACGCGCTGGAGCTCTCCGTCGACGATCTTGCCGGCCTGTTGGCCGGCAACACCGGTCGGATCAAGACGGTGATCACCGACCAGAAGGTGATCGCCGGCATCGGCAACGCCTACAGCGACGAAATTCTGCACGTTGCCAAGATCTCCCCGTTCGCCACCGCCGGCAAGCTGACCGATGAGCAGCTCAGCACCCTGCACGACGCGATGGTGTCGGTCCTGCGCGACGCGGTGAGCCGGTCGGTGGGCCAGGGGGCGGCCACGCTCAAGGGCGAGAAGCGCTCCGGACTGCGGGTGCATGCCCGCACCGGCCTGCCGTGCCCGGTGTGCGGGGACACTGTGCGCGAAGTCTCCTTCGCGGACAAGTCTTTTCAATACTGTCCGACCTGCCAGACCGGCGGCAAGGTACTGGCCGACCGGCGGATGTCGCGGCTGCTCAAGTAGGCGGCGAACGTCGACTTGCGCCGAAAACCCCGATTCGGGCCCGACAGCCCGGCGTTGGGCGGGCACTGGCTATGCTGCGCGGATGACTCGTCAGAAGATCCTCATCACCGGTGCCAGCTCCGGCTTGGGCGCAGGCATGGCGCGCGCGTTCGCCGCCAAGGGCCGCGACCTGGCGTTGTGCGCGCGGCGCACCGACCGGCTCGACGAGCTGAAAGCCGAACTATCCCAACAACATCCGGGCATCAAGATCGCCGTGGCGGCGCTGGACGTCAACGACCACGAGCAGGTGCCCAAGGTGTTCGGCGAACTCGGCGACGAGCTCGGCGGCATCGATCGGGTCATCGTCAACGCCGGCATCGGCAAGGGCGCGAAGCTCGGCTCGGGCAAGCTGTGGGCCAACAAGGCGACCATCGAGACCAACCTCGTTGCCGCGCTCGTGCAGATCGAGACGGCGCTGGAGATTTTCAACAACGCCGGTTCGGGCCATCTGGTGCTCATCTCCTCGGTGCTGGGCAACAAGGGCGTGCCGGGCGTCAAGGCCGCCTACGCCGCGAGCAAGGCCGGGTTGAGCTCGCTGGGTGAATCCCTGCGCGCCGAATACGCCAAGGGCCCCATCAAGGTTTCGGTCATCGAGCCCGGTTACATCGAGTCGGAGATGACGGCCAAGTCGAACAGCACGATGTTGATGGTGGACAACGAGACTGGCGTGAACGCGCTCGTCGCCGCCATGGAACGCGAACCCGGCAGGGCGACGGTGCCGTGGTGGCCGTGGGCGCCGCTGGTGCAGGTGATGCGGGTGCTGCCGCCCCCGCTCACAAAGTGGTTTGCCTGAATCAGTGTGAAACCGGCGTGTACTGCGCGGCGTCGCTGGCCCAATCGCAGGCGTGTCAGCTGGTGCGCCCGCGCTCGGCCCGGTAGCGGCGCACCAGCGCGTCCGTCGAGCTGTCGGACTGCGGCTCCGGCGAGCTGTCCGACGTGATCACCGGGAGCAGCGCCTTCGCCTGCGTCTTGCCCAGCTCCACGCCCCACTGGTCGAACGAATCGATGCCCCAGACGACGCCCTCGGTGAAGACCTGATGCTCGTAGAGCGCGATCAGCTGGCCCAGCACCGACGGCGTGAGCCGGTCGGCCAGGATCGAGGTCGACGGCCGGTTGCCGGGCATCACCTTGTGCGGCACGATGTCGGCCGGCGTGCCCTCGGCGGCGATCTCCTGGGCGGTCTTGCCGAACGCCAGCACCTGGGTCTGAGCGAAGAAGTTGCTCATCAGCAAGTCGTGCATGCTGCCGGTGCCCTCGACCGTGGGCAGGTCGTCGAGGGGCTGGCTGAAGCCGACGAAGTCGGCCGGCACCAGCCGGGTGCCCTGATGCAGTAACTGGTAGAAGGCGTGCTGTCCGTTGGTTCCCGGCTCACCCCAAAAGATTTCGCCGGTGTCGGTGGTGACCCGGGTGCCGTCGGCGCGCGTCGACTTGCCGTTCGATTCCATGGTCAGCTGTTGCAGATAGGCGGGGAAGCGGGAGAGGTCGTTGGAATAGGGCAGCACCGCGCGCGTCTGGGCGCCCATGAAGTTGGAGTACCACAGCCCGATCAGTCCCAGTAGCGCGGGCGCGTTGGATTCCAGCGGGGCGGTCTGGAAATGCCGGTCCACAATGTGGAATCCGGACAGGAAGTCGGCGAAGGCATCCTTGCCGATCGCCGCCATCACCGAGAGGCCGATCGCGGAATCGACCGAGTAGCGTCCGCCGACCCAATCCCAGAAGCCGAACATGTTGTCGGTGTTGATGCCGAAGTCGTCGACCAGGCGTTTGTTGGTGGAGACCGCCACGAAATGTTTGGCCACCGCGGCGTCGCCGAGCGCGTCGGTCAGCCAGCGGCGCGCGGCGGTCGCATTGGTGAGGGTCTCCAGCGTGGAGAACGTTTTCGATGCGACGATGAAAAGCGTTGTGGCAGGGTCCAAGTCGGCCAGCTTGGCGACGAGGTCGGCCGGGTCGACGTTGGAGACGAACCGGGCCGAGATCCCCGCGTCGACGTAATGGCGCAGCGCCTGATACACCATCACCGGCCCCAGGTCCGACCCGCCGATGCCGATGTTGACCACGGTGCTGATTCTTTTCCCGGTGGCCCCGGTCCATTCACCGCTGCGTAACCGGTCGGTGAAGTCGCCCATCCGGTCCAGCACGGCGTGGACGTCCTCGACGACGTTGTGGCCGTCGACGATCAGCTCGGCGTCGCGTGGCAGTCGCAACGCGGTGTGCAAGACCGCCCGGTCCTCTGAGACGTTGATGTGCACGCCCCCGAACATCTGGTCGCGACGCTCCTCGAGGTTAGCCGTGCGCGCCAGATCGATGAGTAGCCGCAGCGTTTCTCGGGTGATGCGGTGCTTGCTGTAGTCGATGTAGAGGTCGCCGACCGAAAGGGTGAGTTCGCGGCCGCGGTCGGGATCCTCTTCGAAGAACTGGCGCAGGTGCTTTGCGCCGATTTGTTCGTGATGCCTGCGCAGGGCGTCCCACGCTGGGGTGGCGGTGATGTCGGGGAGGCTTTGCACGAAGGTCATGCTTCGACCCTAGTGACGGTCGCAAGTGCGGCGTAGCCGGGCGCGGCGGGCCGTCACCATGTTTTGGTGACGGTCGCAAGTGCGGCGTAGCCGGGCGCGGCGGGCCGTCACCATGTTTTGGTGACGGTCGCAAGTGCGGCGTAGCCGGGCGCGGCGGGCCGTCACCATCTACCTAGTGACGGTCGCAAGTGCGGCGTAGCCGGGCGCGGCGGGCCGTCACCATGTCGCCGAAGCGGATGCGCAGCGACCCAGCCAGGCGTGGCTGGCGACCTCAGTGGCCGAGCCGGCCCCTGCCCAACCGCAGCAGCAGAATCGCGAGGTCCTTGCCGTCGGGACCGAGCTCGCTGTAGCGCTCGATGACCTTCATCTCGCGGCTGTGCACCAGCCGTGTGCCGCCGGATGCCATTCGCACCTTGCCGATCGCCTGGGATACCTCGGTGCGGCGCTTCACCGCGGCCAGGATCTCGGCGTCTAACCGGTCGATCTCGTGGCGCAAGTCGTCGATGCTCAACTCTTCGGCGTCGGCCGTCTGTGGGGTTTCCACCGTCTCAACCTTCATCTCTGCTAACTCCGCGTTCTCGGGATGTGGGGGTTGTGGTCTCATCCGGTTTCGGGCCTCACAAAAGAGACGAGCCCCGGTCTTGAGGAAGCGGACCACGGGGCTCTGACGAAAGCAGCTAGACCACGGGGACCGCGAACCGGTACCCGTAGAAAAATCGGCGGCAGTTCGGGGTGGTCGGCTGCCGACGGCACTGCGCGTTGAGCACCAAACGAGTGTGCCACTAAAATCGGCTCCCGCGCAAAAACGTGGGCGTGTACTGGCCATTAAGAGTCGGGTGGCCGAGCGGGACTCGGTTGAGGCGGTGCCCGGGCGGGGTTGCTTACGGGTGTGCATTGCATTATTGCCTGGCGAAATTGAGCGCCGTGGCGATTTAGCGGCATTGACTCGAAGCCAATTCCGGTCCGATTATTGGCAGCTTTTAGACGTGGGTGTAATTGTTCTCCATCGCGAATGTGGTCGCCTCTTGGATTGCGAAACACCGTTTATGGCGGCGCGGAGTTGGCCGGCTCGGGGCATCCGGGGCACTAGCCTGGTCTGACGCCTTGACGCGTTGCGTCGGTGGGCGGCGGTAAGTTTGGACCAACATGAGTGTGTATGTAACCGATGCCAATCTGGCCTCCGAGGCGGATCAGCTGCTCGAGGGCCTCAACCCGCAACAGCGCCAGGCGGTGGTGCACGAGGGCTCGCCGCTGCTGATCGTCGCGGGGGCGGGCTCGGGCAAGACCGCGGTGTTGACGCGCCGCATCGCCTACCTGATCGCGGCGCGCGGTGTCGGGGTGGGCCAGATCCTGGCCATCACTTTCACCAACAAGGCGGCGGCCGAGATGCGCGAACGCGTGGTGCGGCTGGTGGGCAACCGGGCCCGCGCCATGTGGGTGTCCACCTTCCACTCGACGTGCGTGCGCATCCTGCGCAACCAGGCGTCGTTGATTGACGGCCTCAACTCCAACTTCTCGATTTACGACGCCGACGACTCGCGCCGTCTGCTGCAGATGATCGGGCGCGACATGGGGCTCGACATCAAGCGCTACTCGCCCCGGCTGCTGGCCAACGCCATCTCCAATTTGAAGAACGAGCTGATCGACCCCGCCGAGGCGGTGGCCAAGCTGACGGATGACTCCGACGATCTGGTTCGCACCGTGGCCTCCGTATATGGCGAATACCAGCGGCGGCTGCGCGCGGCCAACGCCCTGGACTTCGACGACCTGATCGGCGAGACCGTCGCAGTGCTGCGGGCCTTCCCACAGATCGCCCAGCATTACCGTCGGCGGTTCCGTCATGTCCTGGTCGACGAGTATCAGGACACCAACCACGCCCAGTACGTGTTGGTTCGAGAGCTGGTCGGCCACGACGCCCCGGAATCGCCCGACGACGTGCCACCGGCGGAACTGTGCGTAGTGGGTGATGCCGACCAGTCGATCTACGCCTTCCGCGGCGCCACCATCCGCAACATCGAGGACTTCGAACGCGACTACCCGGACGCAACAACCATTCTGCTGGAACAGAATTACCGCTCGACACAGAACATCCTGTCGGCGGCCAACTCGGTGATCGCCCGCAACTCCGGCCGGCGCGAGAAACGGCTGTGGACCGACGCCGGTGCCGGCGAGCTGATCGTCGGCTACGTCGCAGACAACGAGCACGACGAGGCTAGGTTTGTCGCCGAGGAAATCGATGCGCTCGCCGACCGCGGCGAAATCACCTACAACGACGTGGCCGTGTTCTATCGCACCAACAACTCCTCGCGCTCGTTCGAAGAGGTGTTCATTCGCGCGGGCATTCCGTACAAAGTCGTTGGGGGAGTGCGCTTTTACGAGCGCAAAGAGATCCGCGACATCGTCGCCTATCTGCGGGTGCTGGACAACCCTGGCGATGCGGTCAGCATGCGGCGCATCCTCAACACCCCGCGCCGGGGAATCGGTGATCGCGCCGAGGCATGCGTGGCTGTCTACGCCGAGAACACCGGCGCGAGTTTCAACGATGCGTTGGTGGCCGCCGCCGAGGGCAAAGTGCCGATGCTCAATTCGCGCGCGGAGAAGGCGATCGCGGGCTTCGTCGAACTGCTCGACGACCTCAGGGGTCGCCTCGACGATGATCTCGGCGATCTGGTCGAGTCCGTCCTGGAGCGCACCGGTTATCGCCGCGAGCTCGAATCCTCCACCGACCCGCAGGATCTGGCCCGGTTGGACAACCTCAACGAACTGGTCAGCGTGGCACACGAATTCAGCACCGACCGGGCCAACGCCGCCGCGCTGGACGAGTCGTTGCAAGCCCCGGACGACGAAGACGTGCCCGACACCGGTGTGCTGGCGGAGTTTCTGGAACGGGTCTCCCTGGTTTCCGACAGCGACGAAATTCCCGACGACGGCGCCGGCATGGTCACCCTGATGACGTTGCATACGGCCAAGGGACTGGAGTTCCCGGTGGTGTTCGTCACCGGCTGGGAGGACGGCATGTTCCCGCACATGCGGGCGCTGGACGACCCGACCGAGCTGTCCGAGGAGCGGCGGCTGGCCTACGTCGGTATCACCCGCGCGCGTCAGCGCCTGTATCTGAGCAGGGCCATCGTGCGGTCATCCTGGGGGCAGCCGATGCTAAACCCGGAATCACGCTTCCTCCGCGAGATTCCGCAGGAACTCATTGAGTGGCGGCGCACCGCGCCGGCGCCGTCGTTCAGCGCGCCGGTGAGCGGCGCCGGCAGGTTCGGTACGCCGCGTGCGGCCCCGACCCGCTCGGGCGCGGCCAAGCGGCCGTTGCTGGTGCTCGAGCCCGGCGATCGGGTGACCCACGACAAGTACGGGCTCGGCCGCGTCGAGGAAGTGTCCGGCGTCGGCGAATCGGCCATGTCGCTGATCGACTTCGGCAGCGCGGGGCGGGTCAAGCTTATGCACAACCACGCGCCGATCAGCAAGCTTTAGCCCGCGGATGGCGCGACGTCAGGCGGCCAGCCAGCGTTTGGTGCGCGGGTGCATGGCCAGCACCACGCTGGCGATCGGCAGCACCGGCAGGAGGTGCACGATCCACGCGACACGGGCGCCGGCGATGAACACTCCCAGGTACGTCAGCACGGCGACCACGGCGCCGACCACGATGAGGTAGCGCCCAAACGGCCGGTGCTGCAGCAGCATGATCACGCCCGAAATCGTGGTCACGGCGAACACCAGAGCCAGGAACGCGACCGCGATGCAGAAGAGCCGGTCGGACCGCCACCAACCGGTGACCAGGTCGGTCGCCACCACCGACGTGGCCCACCCGCTGACGATGCTGACGGCGCAGGCGGCGACGGCCGTCCGGTTGCTCGGCGCGCCTGGAGTTCCTCGCAGCTCTGCGCGAGACGCGCCCTGGTAGGGCGGCGGCTGTGCGGGGATGTGGGTGGTCGGGGTCTCCGGCGCTATGGGGACGGGTCCGGTGGGCGCCCGGCGGATGATCCTGGTCTTCGAGTCCGACGGGGACGCGGATTCGGGCGGTTGCGGACCGGGTGATGGTTGGTTAGGCGCGGTCACCTCAACCAGCGTAGTTACCGACCATAAGACCCCGCTTAGCCAGCCATGGGACGGGATCGATTCGTTCGGTGCCCCCCTGGAGCACCTCGAAGTGCAGGTGAGGGCCTGTGGAGTTACCCCGGTTGCCCATGGTGGCGATCTGATCGCCGGCCATCACACGCTGGCCAACGCTGACCAACGCGGTGTTGATGTGGCCGTACAGCGTGACCGTGCCGTCGGCATGGCGCAGTTTGACCAGCATGCCGTAGCCCGCGGCGGGGCCCGAGTCGATGACCACGCCGTCGGACACCGCGTAGATCGGTGTCCCGATCGAGTTGGCCAAATCGATGCCGGCGTGCAGCACCCCCCAGCGGTATCCGAAGTTGGATGTGAAGATGCCCTTCGTCGGCATCACGTACAGCGGCTGTTGCAAGCGCGCCTCACGCTGAGCGCGGTCGTTGGCGAACGCGACCCCCTTGGCGAGCTCCTCGTTGTGGACCGCGGCGGTCGCCGCCGGCTGGAGCGCGACCACCTGGGCGCCGCGAATGGTGTTGCTTGCCGAACCGCCGGTGAGCGCCGAAGCGTTCGCGGTCAGCACGGCCTCGGTCTTTGGCGTATCGGCATGGCTGGTCGCGGTGTGCGCCGCCGCTGCGGCCGCGCCGGCGGCCATCGCCGAGATCAATAGGCGACCCCTGGCCGCGCTCGTAGGCTCCTTGCGGTGCGCTCCGCCGTGCCGGGCGACGGCGACGACGTCGGTGGTGTGCACGCGACGGGGACGGGGCTCGGCGGCGGGCTCGATGACCACCCGCGGCAGCACCTCGGTTGCGGGGGCGGCGAGCCACAGCGGCGTCGGGTCGTCGGCCTCGTTCAGGTCGTCGAGCTCGGGGGCCAGCAACACCTGCGCCTCGTTGTCGAAGGTGGAGTCGTTGCTGTAGTCGAGGTCGCCCAGATCGCTGGCCTCGTCGCGCCAATCGAGGTCATCGAAATTGAAGCCGTCGAGCGGGAGGATCTCGGTGACTTCGTTGCGGTGAGGCTCGGTACCCCGGCCGCCGGCCGCGCGACCAACCCTCACCACACCTGCTGTTTCAGCAGTAGAAGGAGCCAAACGGTGCTGGGTCAAGCTGAAATGTCCTCGTATCGTGACCATAACGTTATCTGGACCCTGAGACGGTATCCGCTAACTCGCGGAACTGGCAACCTGGTCGAGCAATCCCGGGCGAAATTGTGATTTGGGTCACGAACCGGGTATGCCGCTGGGCCGTGAGCTGTGCCACATCGCCGGACGCGCCCGAAAGGGGCGGTTGGCCAGTGGATACAGTTCGTCCGTGCGAGTTGCCGATCGCGGCACCGCCCACCAAGAGGCCTAGCAGTTGAGTCGAGCGAAGACAGAGAGTCCATGGACCTTTTCGAGTATCAAGCCAAAGAATTGTTCGTCAAGCACAACGTACCGACCACGCCGGGGCGGGTGACGGACACCGCCGAGGGCGCGAAGGAAATCGCCACCGAGGTCGGCGCCCCGGTGATGGTCAAGGCGCAGGTGAAGGTCGGCGGCCGCGGCAAGGCGGGCGGCGTCAAGTACGCGGCCACCCCCGACGACGCCTACGAACACGCCAAGAACATCCTCGGCCTCGACATCAAGGGCCACGTCGTCAAGAAGCTGCTGGTCGCGGAGGCCAGCGACATCGCCGAGGAGTACTACATCTCCTTCCTGCTCGACCGGGCCAACCGCACATACCTCGCCATGTGCTCCGTCGAGGGCGGCATGGAAATCGAGGAGGTGGCCGCCACCAAGCCCGAGCGGCTGGCCAAGGTGCCGGTGAACGCCGTCAAGGGTGTCGACCTGGCGACCGCGCGTTCCATCGCCGAGAAGGGCCACCTGCCGGCCGAGGTGCTCGACGCCGCCGCGATAACCATCCAGAAGCTCTGGGAGTTGTTCGTCGCCGAGGACGCCACTCTGGTCGAGGTCAACCCGCTGGTGCGCACTCCGGACGACCGGATCCTGGCCCTGGACGGCAAGGTCACCCTGGACGCCAACGCCGACTTTCGGCAGCCTGGCCATGCCGAGTTCGAGGACCGCGACGCGACCGACCCGCTCGAGCTCAAGGCCAAGGAGCACGACCTCAACTACGTCAAGCTCGACGGCGCGGTCGGCATCATCGGCAACGGCGCGGGCCTGGTCATGTCCACCCTCGACGTCGTCGCTTACGCCGGCGAGAAGCACGGCGGGGTCAAGCCGGCGAACTTCCTCGACATCGGTGGTGGCGCCTCGGCCGAGGTGATGGCCGCCGGCCTCGACGTCATCCTGAACGACAAGCAGGTCAAGAGCGTGTTCGTCAACGTGTTCGGCGGCATCACCTCCTGCGACGCCGTCGCCAACGGCATCGTCACCGCACTCAACATGCTCGGCGACGAGGCCAACAAGCCGCTCGTGGTGCGGTTGGACGGCAACAACGTCGACGAAGGCCGGCGCATCCTGGCCCAGGCCAACCACCCGCTGGTGATCCAGGCGGACACGATGGACGCCGGAGCCGATAAAGCCGCCGAGCTGGCGAACAAGTAAGGGAGCCAAGACATGTCGATCTTCCTGAACAAGGATTCCAAGGTCATCGTCCAAGGCATTACCGGCGGCGAGGGCACCAAGCACACCGCACTCATGCTGAAAGCGGGCACCCAGGTGGTGGGCGGGGTGAACGCCCGCAAGGCGGGCACCACCGTGTCGCACGTCGACCCCGTCGGGAAGGACGTGGAGCTGCCGGTGTTCGCCACCGTCGAGGAAGCGATGAAGGAGACCGGCGCTGACGTGTCCGTCGTCTTCGTGCCGCCGAAGTTCGCCAAGGACGCGATCATCGAGGCCATCGACGCCGAAATCCCGCTGCTGGTCGTCATCACCGAGGGAATTCCGGTGCAGGACACCGCTTACGCGTGGGCCTACAACGTCGACAAAGGCCAGAAGACCCGCATCATCGGGCCGAACTGTCCGGGCATCATCACGCCGGGCGAGGCGCTGGCGGGTATCACCCCGGCCAACATCACCGGCCCGGGACCGGTCGGTCTGGTGTCCAAGTCGGGCACGCTGACCTACCAGATGATGTACGAGCTGCGCGATTTCGGGTTCACCACCTCCATCGGCATCGGCGGCGACCCGGTGATCGGGACGACGCACATCGATGCCATCGAGGCGTTTGAGAAGGACCCCGACACCAAGGTCATCGTGATGATCGGTGAGATCGGTGGTGACGCCGAGGAGCGCGCCGCCGAGTACATCAAGGCCAACGTCTCCAAGCCGGTCGTCGGCTACGTCGCGGGATTCACCGCGCCGGAAGGCAAGACGATGGGCCACGCGGGTGCCATCGTGTCCGGCTCGTCGGGCACCGCCGCCGCCAAGAAGGAAGCCCTGGAGGCGGCCGGCGTCAAGGTGGGCAAGACGCCGTCGGAGACGGCGGCCCTGGCGCGGGAAATCCTGCAGAGCCTGTAGCCGGGCCAAGCGGATCGGCGCCCGCTTGCGGGCGACCCCGATTAGGTGTTGAGCCGGACCTGCGGTAGATAGTTGGTCTATGAATCTCGACCCGAATACCCCGGTCGTCGTCGGCGTGGGGCAGGCCGCCGAGCGCATAGGCGACCCGAACTACCGCGGGATGTCGCCCGTGGAGCTGGCCGCCGCGGCGGCCCGGGCCGCCGTCGACGACTGCGGAGCCGAAGAGGCCGCCGCGGCCATCGACACCGTGGCGGGTGTCCGGCAGTTCGAGATCTCCGGCGTGATCAACGCCCCGCTGGGCCGGTCCAACAACTACCCGCGATCGGTAGCCAACCGGATCGGTGCCTCACCCGCGCGCGCGATCCTCGAGATCGTCGGCGGCCAGGGCCCGCAGCACCTGATCAGCGAGCTCGCCGGCGATATCGCGGCGGGCCGCTCCCAGGTCGCGATGGTGTTCGGTTCGGACGCGACGTCGACGCTGCGCTACTTCGCGAAAGCCGAAGCCAAACCCGACTTCACCGAGACGGTCGACGGTGACCTGGAGGACCGCGGACAGGGCATCGAAAAACTGGTCTCGCGCTACACCGTCATCCACGGGCTGACCAGCGCGCCGATCCAGTATGCGCTGCTGGAAAATGCGCGACGGGCCGGAACCGGCCTCGGACCGGCGGAGTATCGCCGCCGGATGGGTGAGCTGTTCGCGCCCTTCACCAAGTTAGCCGCCAGCAACCCGTTCGCCGCCGCGCCGGTGGAGCGTACGGTCGATGAGCTGATCACCGTGACCGACCGCAACCGGATGATCGCGGAGCCCTACCCGCGGCTGATGGTCGCCCGCGACCAGGTGAACCAGGGCGCGGCCGCGCTACTGATGTCGGTCGACGCGGCCCGCAGGCTCGGGGTGCCCGAGGAGAACTGGGTGTACCTGCACGGCCACGCCGACCTCGAGGAGCAGGCGCTGCTGCAGCGCCCCGATCTCGGGCACGCGCCGTCGCACGTGCTGGCCGTGCGGGAGGCGCTAGCGATGGCCGGCATCGGCATCGATGACGTCGCCACGTTCGATCTGTACAGCTGCTTTCCGGTGCCGGTGTTCAACATCTGCGACGGCATGGGGATCGCGCCCGACGATCCGCGCGGCCTGACCCTGACCGGCGGCCTGCCGTACTTCGGCGGGGCGGGCAACAACTATTCGATGCACGCCGTCGCCGAGACCGTCGCGCAGATGCGAAGGATGCCGGGCGAATTCGGCCTCGTCGGTGCCAACGGCGGAATCCTGAGCAAGTACTCCGTCGGGGTCTACTCCACCAGCCCGGTGGAATGGCGGTCCGACCGCAGCGCGCAGGCGCAGCGGCAGGTCGCCGACTGGCCGACCGAGAAGGTGACCGAGCAGGCCGACGGCGTCGGCACCGTCGAGACCTACACGGTGAGGCGCGACGACGGGCGCCCGACCGGGATCATCATCGGCCGGCTGGACGACGGCAGCCGGTTCCTGTCCACCACCGAAGACGACGAATTGGTGGCGCTGCTGATCGACGGCGACCCGCTGGGGCGCCGGGTGCGGGTGCGCTCCTTCGACTACGGCAACCGCTGCACGTTGGCCTGAGTTCGCCCCCGGCGGCTCCGCTACACGTAAACCGTTGCGACGACACGCCGGGACGGTCGACGTGGTTTATGTCTCGCGGATGTGAAGGGGATTCAGACCAGGGCGGCCAGCTTGCCGGCCAGCCGTTCGACGTAGGCGGCGACCTCGTCCTCGGACTTGTCCGGCAGGCCGAACAACACCTCGGTTACGCCCAGTTCGGCCCACTTGGCGAGCTTCTCGGGGATCGGCTTGAAGTCCAGCGCCACGATCTGCGGGGCGCCGTCGCGGCCGGCGGCGGCCCACGTGTCCTGCAGCAACTTGACCGGTTCGTCGATGTCGATGTCGCGCGGGGTGGTGATCCAGCCGTCGGCGCTGCGGGCGATCCACTTGAAGTTCTTTTCGGTTCCGGCCGCGCCCACCAGCACGGGGATGTGTGGTTGCGCGGGCTTTGGCCACGCCCAGCTCGGCCCGAACTTCACGAACTCGCCGTCGTAGGCGGCTTCCTCCTTGGTCCACAGCTCGCGCATGGCTTCGATGTATTCGCGCAGCATGGTGCGGCGCCGCGCGGGCGGCACGCCGTGGTCGGCGAGCTCGTCGGTGTTCCAGCCGAACCCGACGCCGAGGCTGACCCGCCCGCCCGACAGGTGGTCGAGGGTAGCAATGCTTTTCGCCAACGTGATCGGGTCGTGTTCGACGGGCAGCGCGACCGCCGTGGACAGCCGCACCCGCGAGGTGACGGCGCACGCCGCCCCCAGGCTCACCCACGGGTCTAGCGTCCGCATGTAGCGGTCGTCGGGCAGCGACGCGTCGCCCGTCGTCGGGTGGGCCGCCGCACGCTTGATCGGGATGTGCGTGTGTTCCGGCACGTAGAAGGTCGTGAAGCCGTGTTCGTCGGCAAGCTTCGCGGCCGACGCCGGAGAAATGCCGCGATCGCTGGTAAAAAGCACAAGCCCGTAATCCATGGGGAGAATTAGAACGTGTTCTACCTCCGCTGGGCAAGCTGTCGCCGCGCCGGCGGTCCCGGGCGAGACCGCCGGCACCGATCGCGGTCCAAGCCGGTGGCCACGGCACGGGTGTTCCGACGTGCGCTAGCGTGGTTGGTCGATCGCGTCGCAACGCAACCGCCGGGGACGGCGTTTATGGAACGGCGCGCCCGCAAGCACAGCGTCGCAACCCAACCGTGGCGCCCGCAAAGGCACTTCACAGGCAAAGCAACAGGAGGAGCCAATGACCTACTCGCCCGGTAGCCCCGGATACCAACCTTCGCCCCAGGGCGGCTCCTACGCGGGCGCCACTCCGTCGTTCACCAAGGACGACGACGGCGCCACCAAGCTTCCGCTCTACCTGAACATCGCGGTGGTCGTGCTCGGCCTGGCGGTGTACCTGCTGAACTTCGGGCCGACGTTCACCATCGGCGCCGACCTCGGCCCGGGCGTCGGTGGACGCGCCGGCGATGCGGGCACCGCGGTCATCGTCGCGCTCTTGGCCGCACTGTTGGCCGGCCTGAGCCTGGTGCCCAAGGCCAAGAACTACGCCGGCATCGTCGCGGTCATCGCGGTCCTCGGCGCGTTGCTGGCCATCACCGAGACCATCAACCTGCCCAACGGCGTCTCGATCGGTTGGGCGATGTGGCCCCTCGTGGCGTGCGCCGTGCTCCAGGCGATCGCCGCCGTCGTCGTCGTCCTGCTGGAGGCCGGCGTGATCACGGCGCCTGCGCCGCGGCCGAAGTACGACCCCTACGCTCAGTACGGCCAATACGGGCAGTACGGCCAATACGGACAGCAGCCCTACTACGGTCAGCCGGGCCAGCAGCAGTCGCCGCAGCACCCCGGCTACGGGTCGCAGTACGGCGGCTACCCCAGCCAGGCACCGACCCAAAGCGCCGTTCCGACCGGCGGTTTCGGCGCCCAGCCCGCGCCGCAATCGGGGCCCCAGCAGGCCGCGCAGCATGGGCCGTCCACGCCGCCCACCGGCTTCCCCAGCTTCAGCCCGCCGCCGGCGGCCGGTTCGGGCTCCGAGGGTTCGGCTCCCAATTACTCGAACCAAGGCGGGGGCCAGCAGTCCTACGGCCAGGAGCAGCAGCCGCCCTCGTCGCCGTCTGGTCCAGCACCGGCATAACCGTGGGCCCTCGCGCCTGAGTCGGGACGTGCGCCGAGAGTGACACGCGTGGAAAACAACCGGCCGGCGGGCGCTCGCCAGGCGCGTGACCTTGTCCGGGTCGCGTTCGGTCCCGCGGTGGTGGCCTTGGTCGTCATCGCCGCGGTCACGCTGCTGCAGTTGTTGATCGCCAACAGCGACATGACCGGCGCGCTGGGCGCGATCGCGAGCATGTGGCTCGGCGTCCACCAGGTGCCGGTCTCGATCGGCGGCCGTGAACTGGGCGTGATGCCGCTGTTGCCCGTGCTGTTGATGGTCTGGGCTACCGCGCGCAGCACGGCCCGCGCCATCTCGCCGTATTCCTCGTGGCTGGTGATCCGCTGGGTTGTCGCGTCGGCGCTCGGCGGGCCGCTGCTGATCGCCGCGATCGCCCTGGCGGTCATCCACGACGCGTCGTCGGTGATCACCGAGCTGCAAACGCCCAGCGCCCTGCGCGCGTTCGCCAGCGTGCTGGTGGTGCACACCATCGGCGCCGCGTTCGGCGTGTGGTCGCGGGTGGGTCGACGGGCGTTGGCGTCGTCGCCCCTTCCGTTGTGGCTGGGCGATGCGCTGCGCGCTGCGTCCGCCGGGGTGCTGGCGTTGTTCGGGCTCTCCGGCTTGGTCACCGCGGCGTCGCTGGTGGTGCATTGGGCGACGATGCAGGATCTCTACGGGATCACCGAGTCGATATTCGGCCAGTTCAGCCTCACCGTGCTGTCGATGTTGTACGCGCCGAACGTCATCGTCGGCACCTCGGCGATGGCGGTCGGGTCCAGCGCTCACCTCGGCTTCGCGACCTTCAGTTCGTTCACCGTCTTCGGTGGGGACATCCCGACGCTGCCGATCCTGGCCGCGGCGCCCAGGCCGCCGCTCGGGCCGGTGTGGGTCGCCCTGCTCATCATTGGCGCCTCGTCCGGCGTGGCTGTCGGACAACAATGCGCCCGACGCGCGTTGCCGCTGATCCCGGCGCTGGGCAAGCTCCTGGTTGCGTCGGTCGCCGGCGCGTTGGCGATGTGCCTGCTGGCGTACGGCGGCAGCGGGCGGCTGGGCAATTTTGGCGATGTGGGCGTCGACCAGGGCGCACTGTTGATCGGGGTGTTCTTCTGGTTCTCGGTCGTGGGCGGCATCACGCTGGTGATGAGCGGCGGCATCAGGGCCCGGCCCCCGCGGCGCAAACCCGTGCCGGCCCCCGCGGAGGAACCGGCGGACTTTGCGGAGGTCTTCGAAGAGCCGGCAGCCGGGCCGGACGACGAGTCGCCGGCCGACGACGACTTCGACGCGGATGGCGCGCCGGTCAGCGACGACGCATCGGTCGGCGACGACGACGCGCCGGTCGGCGACGACGACGGCGCGGCGCCGAGCGCGACCAACCGCGAGTCCGACGAGTAGCTGCCACTAGGCTCTCTGCTTGTGGCCGAACCGCTCCAAGTGCCCCCGAGTGCGCCGGCACGGGTGGTGGTACTGGCATCGGGAACCGGGTCGCTGCTGAGCTCCCTGCTCGACGCGGCCGTCGGCGAGTACCCGGCCCGCGTGGTTGCCGTCGGCGCCGACCGCGACTGCCTGGCCACCGAGATCGCCGCGCGGGCGGCGCTGCCGACGTTCACCGCCCGGCTCGGCGACCACCCCGACCGCGCCGCCTGGGACACGGCCATCACCGAAGCCACCGCCGCGCACACACCTGATCTGGTGGTGTCCGCCGGTTTCATGAAAATACTTGGGCCACAATTCCTTTCGCGGTTCTACGGACGGATCATCAACACCCATCCGGCGTTGTTGCCGGCGTTCCCGGGCGCGCACGGAGTTGCCGACGCGTTGGCCTACGGCGTCAAGGTCACAGGCTGTACGGTGCATCTGGTGGACGCCGGGACGGACACCGGGCCGATCTTGGCCCAGCAATCGGTGCCGGTGCTCGACGGCGACAACGAAGAAACCCTGCATGAACGCATCAAGGTCACCGAACGCAAGCTCCTGGTGGACGTGGTGGCCGAGATCGCGACCGGAGGCCTGACCCTGGTCGGAAGAACAGCGACGATCGGACGAAAGGCGACCAAGCGATGAGCACCGACGACTGGCCGGAGACGGCGAAGCGGCCGATCCGCCGCGCATTGATCAGCGTCTACGACAAGACTGGCCTCGTCGACCTCGCCCGGGGCCTGACGGACGCGGGCGTCGAGATCGTCTCAACCGGATCGACGGCGAAGACCATTGCCGATAAAGGCATTCCGGTCACCCGGGTGGAGGAGCTGACCGGCTTTCCCGAGGTGCTCGACGGACGGGTCAAGACGCTGCACCCGCGGGTGCACGCCGGTCTGCTCGCCGACCTCCGCAAGCCCGAACACGCCGCGGCGCTCGAGGAACTCGGTGTCCCCGCCTTCGAACTCGTCGTCGTCAATCTCTATCCGTTCAGCGAGACGGTCGACTCGGGCGCCAGCATCGACGAGTGCGTCGAGCAGATCGACATCGGCGGCCCGTCGATGGTCCGTGCGGCCGCGAAAAACCATCCCAGCGTGGCGGTGGTCGTCGACCCGCGCGGCTATGACGGCGTGCTCGCCGCGGTGCGGCGCGGCGGTTTCACCCTCGCCGAGCGAAAGAAGCTGGCGGCGCTCGCGTTTCAGCACACCGCGGAGTACGACATCGCCGTGGCGGGCTGGATGGAGTCGACGCTGGCACCCGAGCATCCGCCGACGGCGTTCCCCAAGTGGTTGGGGCGCAGCTGGCAGCGATCGGCGATGCTGCGCTACGGCGAGAACCCGCACCAGCAGGCGGCGCTTTACAGCGACCCCGGCGCGTGGCCGGGACTGGCGCAGGCGGAGCAGCTGCACGGAAAAGAGATGTCCTACAACAACTTCACCGACGCGGACGCGGCCTGGCGGGCCGCCTTCGACCACGAACAGACCTGCGTGGCGATCATCAAGCACGCCAACCCCTGTGGAATCGCGATCTCGGCGGAATCGGTGGCCGACGCGCACCGCAAGGCCCACGAATGCGATCCGCTGAGCGCCTTCGGCGGGGTCATCGCGGCCAACACCGAAGTCAGCCTCGAGATGGCCGAGTACGTGAGCACCATCTTCACCGAGGTCATCGTCGCGCCGGCTTACGCGCCGGAGGCGTTGGAAGCCCTGACGCGCAAGAAGAACATCCGGGTGCTGGTGGCCTCCGAGCCGCTGACCGGCGGCACGGAGCTGCGGCCGATCAGCGGTGGACTGTTGGTCCAGCAACGTGACGAGCTCGACGCGCACGGCGACAACCCCGCCAACTGGACCCTGGCGACGGGATCGCCGGCCGACCCGGCCGCGCTTTCCGACCTGGTCTTCGCCTGGCGGGCGTGCCGCGCGGTCAAGTCGAACGCCATCGTGATCGCCGGCGGGGGCGCCACCATCGGCGTCGGTATGGGACAGGTGAACCGGGTCGACGCCGCCCGGCTGGCCGTCGAGCGGGGCGGCGACCGGGTCCGGGGCGCGGTCGCGGCCTCGGATGCCTTCTTCCCGTTCCCCGACGGCCTCGAAACGCTGACCGCGGCCGGGGTCAAGGCGATAGTGCACCCCGGCGGCTCGGTCCGCGACGACGAGGTGACCGCGGCGGCAGCCAACGCCGGCATCACGTTGTACCTCACCGGCGCCCGCCACTTCGCCCACTGAGCGCTCAGCGCGTGAGGCATTCACGCAACGCGTAGCGTGGAGTGGTGCCATCACCCAGCAATCTGCCCCGCACCGTTGGTGAGCTGCGTGCCGCCGGCCATCGTGAACGGGGCGTCAAACAGGAAATTCGGGAAAACCTGCTGACCGCGTTGGCCGAGGGTGACGAGGTCTGGCCGGGCATCCTGGGTTTCGACGACACCGTACTGCCCCAGCTGGAGCGCGCGCTCATCGCCGGGCACGACTTCGTCCTGCTCGGCGAACGCGGTCAGGGCAAGACGCGGCTGCTGCGCGCCCTGGTCGGCCTGCTCGACGAGTGGACGCCGGTGATCGCCGGGGCCGAACTGGGCGAGCATCCCTACTCGCCGATCACCCCGGAGTCGATCCGCAAGGCTGCCACCCTGGGCGACGACCTGCCGATCGAGTGGAGGCACCGCAGCGAGCGCTACACCGAGAAGCTGGCAACCCCGGACACCAGCGTCGCCGACCTGGTCGGTGACATCGATCCGATCAAGGTCGCCGAGGGCCGCAGCCTAGGCGACCCCGAGACCATCGCCTACGGCCTGATCCCGCGCGCGCACCGCGGCATCGTCGCGGTCAACGAGCTGCCCGACCTCGCCGAGCGCATCCAGGTGTCGATGCTCAACGTCATGGAGGAGCGCGACATCCAGGTGCGCGGCTACACCCTGCGCCTGCCGCTGGACGTGTTGGTGGTCGCCAGCGCCAACCCCGAGGACTACACCAACCGCGGCCGCATCATCACCCCGCTCAAGGACCGGTTCGGCGCGGAGATCCGCACCCACTACCCGCTGGAGCTCGACGCCGAGGTCGGCGTCATCGTCCAGGAGGCGCACCTGTCCGCGCAGGTCCCCGACTACCTCATGCAGGTGATCGCCCGGTTCGCCCGGTATCTGCGGGAATCCAATTCCGTCGACCAACGCTCCGGGGTGTCGGCGCGGTTCGCGATCGCCGCGGCCGAAACCGTGGCGGCCGCCGCCCGGCACCGCGGCGCGGTGCTCGGCGAGACGGATCCGGTGGCCCGGGTGGTCGACCTCGGCACGGTGATCGACGTCCTGCGCGGCAAGCTGGAATTCGAGTCCGGTGAGGAGGGCCGCGAGCAGGCCGTGCTCGAGCACCTGCTGCGCCGGGCCACGGCAGACACCGCCTCCCGGGTGCTCGGCGGCATCGACGTCGGATCCTTGGTGTCCGCGGTCGAGGGCGGTTCGGCGGTCACGACGGGCGAACGGGTCTCGGCCAAGGACGTGCTGGCCGCGGTTCCCACGCTGCCGGTGGTCGACAAGATCGCCGCGAAGGTCAATGCCCAGTCGGAGGGTGAGCGCGCCGCGGCGCTGGAACTCGCTCTGGAGGCGTTGTATCTGGCCAAACGGATCGACAAGGTGTCCGGGGAGGGCCAAACCGTCTATGGCTAAGTCTGGTGGTGACGACCCGCGGCGCCCGGCTTCGCGGCGCTCGCGATCGTCACCGGGGCACTCGTCGCGGTACTCGGCGTACACCGGCGGGCCGGACCCGCTGGCCCCGCCGGTGGATCTGCGCGAGGCTCTCGAGCAGATCGGGCAGGACGTGATGGCGGGCACCTCGCCGCGCCGCGCGCTGTCCGAGCTGTTACGCCGCGGCACCAAGAACACGCCCGGCGCCGATCGGCTCGCCGCGGAGGCGAACCGGCGCCGACGGGAGCTGTTGCGCCGCAACAACTTGGACGGCACCCTGCAGGAGATCAAGAAGCTGCTCGACGAGGCGGTGCTGGCTGAGCGCAAGGAACTGGCGCGGGCGCTCGACGATGACGCCCGCTTCGGTGAACTGCAGCTCGACGCTCTGCCGTCGTCTCCCGCCAAGGCCGTGCAGGAGCTCTCCGACTACAACTGGCGCAGCAACGAGGCGCGCGAAAAGTACGACCAGATCAAGGATTTGCTTGGCCGCGAAATGCTGGATCAGCGTTTCGCCGGCATGAAGGAGGCCCTCGAGGGCGCCACCGACGAGGACCGTCAGCGGGTCAACGACATGCTGAACGACCTCAACGACCTCCTGGACAAGCATGCCCGCGGTGAGGACACCCAGCAGGACTTCCAGGACTTCATGGACAAACACGGCGAGTTCTTCCCGGAGAACCCCCGCAATGTCGACGAGCTGCTGGACTCGCTGGCCAAGCGTGCCGCCGCCGCGCAACGCTTCCGCAACAGCCTGAGCCCGGACCAGCGGGCCGAGCTGGATGCATTGGCGCAACAGGCATTCGGATCGCCATCGCTGATGCAGGCGTTGAACCGGCTCGACGCGCATCTGCAGGCCGCCCGGCCGGGGGAGGACTGGACGGGGTCCGAAGAGTTCTCCGGCGACAACCCGTTCGGCATGGGCGAAGGCACCCAGGCGATTTCGGACATCGCCGAGCTGGAGCAGCTGGCCGAGCAGCTGTCGCAGAGCTATCCCGGCGCCACCATGGACGACGTCGACCTCGACGCGCTGGCACGACAACTCGGTGACCAGGCCGCCGTCGACGCCCGCACGCTCGCCGAATTGGAACGCGCACTGGTCAATCAGGGCTTTTTGGACCGGGGTTCCGACGGGCAGTGGCGGCTCTCGCCGAAGGCCATGCGCAGGCTCGGCGAGACGGCGTTACGCGATGTGGCGCAACACCTTTCCGGCCGCCGCGGGGAGCGGGACCATCGGCGCGCGGGCGCGGCCGGTGAACTCACCGGCGCCACCCGGCCCTGGCAGTTCGGTGACACCGAGCCGTGGAACATCTCGCGCACGCTGACCAACGCGGTGCTGCGGCAGGCGGGAACGGCCAGCCTGGACACCGCCGGATCGCTGAAGATCACCGTCGACGACGTCGAGGTCTCCGAGACGGAGACGCGCACTCAGGCGGCGGTGGCACTGCTGGTCGACACCTCGTTCTCGATGGTGATGGAGAATCGCTGGCTGCCCATGAAGCAGACCGCGCTGGCGCTAAACCACCTGGTGTGCACTCGATTTCGCTCGGACGCGTTGCAGATCATCGCGTTCGGCCGGTACGCGCGCACGGTGAGCGCGGCCGAGCTGACGGGTCTCGAGGGCGTCTACGAACAGGGCACTAACCTGCATCACGCGCTGGCGTTGGCCGGTCGGCACCTGCGCCGGCATCCCAACGCGCAGCCCGTCGTGCTGGTGGTAACCGACGGCGAGCCCACCGCCCACCTGGAGGACTTCGACGGTGACGGCACGACCGTGTTTTTCGATTACCCACCGCACCCGCGGACCATCGCCCACACCGTGCGCGGGTTCGACGACATGGCGCGACTCGGCGCGCAGATCACCATCTTCCGGTTGGGCAGCGACCCCGGCCTGGCGCGCTTCATCGACCAGGTCGCCCGGCGCGTCGAGGGACGTGTCGTGGTGCCCGATCTCGACGGCCTGGGCGCGGCCGTGGTGGGCGACTACCTCCGGTCTCGCCGCCGTTAGCCCGTCGTCGATCAAGGGATAGGTGCCCGCTTCAGCGGGTACATGGACCCAGAAGGAGGAGATGCATGAGCAACGTTCCAACGATCGAACTGAATGACGGGGTGCGCATTCCGCAGCTGGGCTTCGGCGTTTTCCAGATCAAGCCCGACGAGACCGCGGCGGCGGTCAAGACCGCGCTGGGGATCGGTTACCGGCACATCGACACCGCCGAGATGTACGGCAACGAAAAGCAAGTCGCACAAGGCATCCGCGACGCCGGGCTGGACCGCGCCGACGTCTTCGTCACCAGCAAGCTGAACAACGGCTTCCACAAGCCCGACGACGCGCGCCGCGCCTTCGACCAGACGCTGAAGGCCCTGGACTCCGACTACGTCGACCTGTTCCTCATTCACTGGCCGCTGCCCACGCTCTACGACGGCGACTTCGTCTCGACCTGGAGGGTCTTCGAAGAGTTCGCCCGCGACGGGCGCGCCCGCAGCATCGGCGTCTCGAATTTCCAAGTTGCACACCTGGAGCGGCTCGCCAAGGAAACCGACACCGTCCCGTCGGTCAACCAGATCGAGCTTCATCCGTACTTTCAGAACACGGAGGTTAGGTCGTACGGACGCGAGCATGGCATCGCCACCGAGGCGTGGGCCCCGATCGCACAGGGCAAGGTGCTCAACGATCCGGTGATCAACCGCATCGCCGATGCGCGGGGCAAATCGGCGGCGCAGGTGGTGTTGCGCTGGCACATCCAGCGCGGCAACATCGTGTTCCCCAAGTCCGTCACCCCGGAGCGGGTCAAAGAGAACTTCGAGATTTTCGACTTCGAGTTGGACGACTCCGACATGGCCGCGATCTCGGCCCTGGACAAGGGTGAAGCGGGCAGGAACGGGCCCAACCCCGACAAGTTCGACTACGTGCCGGGCTGACGCTAGCCCCGCGGCCGGCGGGCCTTACGGATGATGCCGACGGCGCCCCACAGCGAAAAGCCGCGGATCTTGACCTTGGGTGCGCCCGGGGTGCCCTCGCCCAAGACGCTGCGGTCGAAGTTGCCCATCACGCCGCGACCGTGAATCTCGACGTTCACTTCGGGCGGCAGCAAAAACTTCGTTGCCCCCATGATCGACATCGCATGGATGTCGACCTCGGTCGAGGTGAAGTCGGCGTAGCGCAGATCCACCACACCGTTGCCCCAGAAGGCGAAGGTGGTGAGCTTCTTGGGCACATTCCACCGGCCGCGCCGTTCGAAGCCGCTCAACAGCGCCAGCAGCAGCGTGGACGGCGCCGGGTTCGGCTTGGCGCCGCGGCGGAGGTTGATCTGTGAGCCCGGCAGGTCGGCGCGCAGCTGATCCAGCTCCTCGTACGTTGTCGCCGCGTAGGCCCTAGTCAAGCGGTCTTCGTAGTCCTTCATCTGCAGCCGGCCCTGCTCGGCCGCGTAGGCCAGCAACTGCGCTAGCTGGATGCGATCAGTGTCGGCCGCACGCGACGATTCGTCGCGCGTGTCCTTCGCGTCCCGTTGCGCAGAGTTGCTCATTACCCACGAGCCTACGACGTCCGGGTCTTGGTGCAAGACGATTGGTCAAACTGCAACCTTGCGCCCCGCCGGCGGGGTTGACCGGCGGCTTTTGTTTGACACCTGGCTAACTTGCCCAGCTCGGTGGGCGCTTCTGCAGGAATGCCAGCATGCCCTCGCGCGCTTCGTCGGACACGAAGAGCCGGGCCGATTCTTCGGCGAGGCGTTCGGCCTCGCGATCGAATCCGTCCAGCACCGCCGCCGTGGTCAACGCCTTGGAGGCGGCAAGCCCCTGGGGCGAACCGCGGCCCACGCCGGCGAGCAGCGCCCCCACCGCCGCGTCGACGTCGTCGGCGGCCATCGTGATGAGCCCGATGTGCGCCGCCGTTTGCGCGTCGAATGTCTCGCCGGTCAGGTAGTAGCGCGCCGCGGCGCGCGGCGACAGCTTCGGCAGCAGCGTCAGCGAGATGATCGCCGGCGCGACGCCGATCCGGGCCTCGGTCAGGGCGAAGCTGCTGCGCGGACCGGCGACGGCGATATCGCAGGCTCCGACGAGTCCGAACCCGCCCGCGCGGACGTGCCCGTCGATGGCCGCGACCACCGGCAGCGGCGAGGAGACGATGGCCCGCATCACCGCGGTCATCTCGCGGGCCCGGGCGAGCGCCATGTCGTACGCCGATGGTGGCGACCCGCGCTCGCGATCGCCACCCGGGTCACCGCCGCGCGCCTCGCTCAGGTCCGCCCCGGCGCAGAAGGTGTTGCCGGTGTGCCCCAGCACCACCGCGCGCACGCCCGCGTCCGCCGCGGCGTCGCGCAGACCCTGATGCAGCTGGTCGACGAGCGCGGTCGACAACGCGTTGCGGTTGTGCGGCGAGTTCAGCGTCAGCCGCGCGAACGGCCCGGCGGTGTCGGCGGGACCGGCGTACTCGACCAGCGTCTCCATCAGTACGACCGGGGCAGGCCCAGCGACGTCTGCGCCACGAAGTTGAGCACCATCTCGCGGCTGACGGGGGCGATCCGCCCGAGCCTGGCCGAAGTCAGCATGGCGGCCACGCCGTACTCCTTGGTCAGCCCATTGCCGCCCATCGATTGCACGGCCTGGTCGACCGAGCGGGTCGCCGCCTCAGCGGCAGCGTATTTCGCCATGTTGGCGGCCTCGGCCGCGCCCGCGTCGTCGCCGCTGTCGTAGAGCGTGGCGGCCTTTTGCATCATCAGCTTGGCCAGCTGCACCTCGATGTGGCACTGCGCCAACGGATGCGACAGTCCCTGGTGCGCGCCGATCGGCGTGCCCCAGACCTGGCGGGTCTTGACGTAGTCGGCGGCCTTCTGTAGGGCGAACCGTCCCATCCCGACCGAGCTGGCCGCGCCCATGATCCGCTCGGGGTTCAGCCCCGCGAACAGCTGCGCGATCGCGGCGTCTTCCGAACCCACGAGCGCGTCGGCAGGCAGCCGGACATCGTCGAGGAAGACCTGGAACTGCCGTTCGGGGCTGATGAGCTCCATTTCGATTGGCGTGTAAGTGAATCCGGGGGCATCCGTGGGCACCACGAACAGCGCGGGGCGCAGTTTGCCGGTCTTAGCCTCCTCCGTGCGGCCCACCACCAGGACGGCCTGCGCCTGGTCGATGCCGGAGATGTAGACCTTCTGGCCCTTGAGGATCCAGTCGCTGCCGTCGCGCCGGGCGGTGGTGGTGATCTTGTGCGAGTTGGAGCCCGCGTCGGGCTCGGTGATCGCGAAGGCCATCGTCAGGGTGCCGTCGGCGATGCCCGGGATCCAGCGCTTCTTCTGCTCGTCGGTGCCGAACTTGCTGATGATGGTGCCGTTGATCGCCGGCGAGACCACCATGAGCAGCAGCGCGCTGCCCGCCGCCGCCATCTCCTCCATCACCAGCGACAGCTCGTACATGCCTGCGCCGCCGCCGCCGTACTCCTCGGGCAGATTCACCCCGAGGAACCCGAGCTTGCCCGCCTCCGACCACAATTCGTCGGTGTGCTCCTGCGCGCGCGCCTTTTTCAGGTAGTACTCGCTGCCGTAGTTGGCGGCCCAGGCGGCCACCGACTTCCGCAGAGCCTGCCGCTCCTCACTCTCGATGAAGCTGGTGTCGGTCATGCTGGATCTCCTTCTGCTTGCGGCGCCTCGACGCGCGCCAGGTTCGGATGGTCGTGACCCGCTGCGCCCGGCTGCGCCGCGCTTGCGATCACTCCTAAAACGGCGCCCACTTCGACTTGCTGGCCGGTCTTGACGTTGAGTTCGACGAGCACGCCCTGGGTCGGCGCGGTGATGGTGTGTTCCATCTTCATGGCC
The DNA here is from genome assembly GCF_041890355.1 of Mycobacterium hainanense. NCBI lineage: Bacteria > Bacillati > Actinomycetota > Actinomycetes > Mycobacteriales > Mycobacteriaceae > Mycobacterium > Mycobacterium hainanense. The sequence goes on from NZ_CP169059.1 coordinate 1,178,041, forward strand.
TCGAGCCAGATCAACGGCTGGCCGGCGTCCACGGCGTCGCCGACGGCGGCCCCGACCCGGATCACGTTGCCGGGCATGGGCGCCACCAGCGAACCCTGCTCGACGGCCGAGCCCGGCTCCGGGAAGCGGGGCAGCGCGACCAGATGGACGGGTCCGCGCGCCGAGTCGATGTAGACGTCGTCGCCGTACCGCGCGACCGCGAAGGCGCACGCCACCCCGGAGCCGTCGGCCAGCACGACCTCGCCCGGCGTGGCCGAGACGAGCGCGACCGGCTCGCCGTCGGCCAACAGCAATCCCGTTCTGCCGAACCGGTATTCGACCCGGTGCTCGGTGCCGTCGGCGTCGCGGTAGCTCTTGACCTGGTAGCCGGAGGCCAGGTTGCGCCAGCCGCTGGGCAGCGATCCCAGGACGGGAGCGGACGCGCGGTTGTGCGCGGCGTCGGCAAGCGCGGCGGCGATCGCCGACAACCGGACGGTGGTGCCGTCGGCCAGGGGGGCCGACAGGTGCCGCAGGCCGTGCGTGTCGAAAAACGCGGTGTCGGTGGCGCCGTCGAGAAATGCCGGGTGGCGCAGCACGTTGACCAGCAGCTCGCGGTTGGTGCGCAGGCCATGCAGCCGGGTCCGGGCGAGCGCGTCGGCGAGCACCAACGCCGCCTGGCGGCGCGTCGGCGCGTACGAGATGACTTTGGCCAGCATCGGGTCGTAGTGGATGGACACCGTGGATCCGGAGACGATGCCGGAATCGAGCCGGATGCCGGTCCGGCGTCCCAGCGTTCGGAATTGCGACTGGACGGCCGGGACATCGACGCGGTGCACGTGGCCGGCCTGCGGCTGCCAGCCCTGGGCGGGATCCTCCGCGTAGAGGCGGGCCTCGATCGAATGCCCTTGCGCGGCAGGTGGTTCAGGGTCGAGACGGTCACCGTCGGCGACGCCGATCTGTAGTTCGACGAGGTCGAGCCCGGTGGTCTCCTCGGTCACCGGGTGCTCGACCTGCAGCCGGGTGTTCATTTCCAGGAAGTAGAACTCGCCCTGATCGTCGGCGAGGAATTCGACGGTCCCGGCGCCCGTGTAGCCGATCGCCCCGGCGGCCAGCCGGGCGGCATCGAACAGCTTGGCCCGCATGCCCGGTGTGCGCTCGACCAAGGGGGAGGGGGCCTCCTCGATGATCTTCTGATGCCGACGCTGAATGGAGCATTCCCGTTCCCCGACGGCCCAGACCGTGCCGTGCGTGTCGGCCATGACCTGGACCTCGATGTGGTGCCCCGTGGGCAGGTAGCGCTCGCAGAACACGGTCGGGTCGCCGAACGCGGACTGCGCCTCACGCCGGGCCGCTTCCACTTCGCCGGCCAGCGCGGACAATTCGCGCACCACCCGCATGCCCCGGCCGCCGCCGCCGGAGGAGGCCTTGACCAGCACCGGCAGCTGCGCCTGGGTCACCGTCTCGGGGTCGAGCTCGTCGAGCACCGGAACACCGGCGGCGGCCATCAGCTTCTTGGACTCGATCTTCGAACCCATCGCGCGCACCGCGTCCACCGGCGGTCCGATCCACGTCAGGCCCGCGCCCTGCACGGCCGCCGCGAAATCGGCGTTCTCCGAGAGGAACCCGTATCCGGGATGGACCGCGTCCGCGCCTGAGACGCGGGCGGCGGCGATGATCGCCTCGGCGTTGAGGTAGTCGTTGGTGTTGGGCAGCCGCACCCGGGCGTCGGCCTCCGCGACATGGGGCGCGTGGGCGTCCGGGTCGGTGTGGACGGCGACGGTGCCCAGGCCCAGCCGCCGGCAGGTGGCGAAGACCCGTCGGGCGATCTCGCCGCGGTTGGCGACCAGCACTCGAGTAACCATGGGGCTCACATCCGGAAGACGCCGAAGTTCGACGTCCCCTTGATCGGGCCATTGGCGATGGCGGACAGACACATTCCCAACACGGTGCGGGTGTCGCGCGGATCGATCACCCCGTCGTCGTAGAGCATTCCGGACAGGACCAGCGGCAGCGACTCGGCCTCGATCTGGCCCTCGACGGCGGCCCGCATCGCGGCGTCGGCCTCCTCGTCGACCTGCTGTCCCCGCGCTTCGGCGGCGGCGCGCGCCACGATCGACAAGACACCCGCCAGCTGAGCGCCGCCCATCACCGCGGATTTGGCGCTGGGCCAGGCGAACAGGAACCGGGGGTCGTAGGCGCGGCCGCACATGCCGTAGTGCCCGGCTCCGTACGAGGCGCCGATCAAGAGCGAGATGTGCGGGACGGTCGAGTTGGAGACGGCGTTGATCATCATCGAGCCGTGCTTGATCATCCCGCCCTCCTCGTAGTCCTTGCCCACCATGTAGCCGGTGGTGTTGTGCAAGAACAACAGCGGGGTGTCGGAGCGGTTGGCCAGCTGGATGAATTGGGTCGCCTTCTGCGACTCCTCGCTGAACAGCACGCCGCGCGCGTTGGCCAGGATGCCCAGCGGGTAGCCGTGCAGGCGGGCCCACCCGGTCACCAGCGACGACCCATACATGGCCTTGAATTCGTCGAACTCGGAGCCGTCGACGATGCGGGCGATCACCTCTCGCGGGTCGAACGGGACACGAAGGTCCGCGGGCACGATGCCGATCAGCTCCTCGGCGTCGAACAACGGATCGACGACCGGCCCGGGCGCGGGGCCCCCTTTGCGCCAGTTCAGCCGGGCGACGATGCGCCGCCCGATGCGGATGGCGTCGAGCTCGTCGACGGCGAAGTAGTCACCCAAACCGGAGACGCGCGAATGCATTTCGGCGCCGCCCAGGGACTCGTCGTCGGACTCCTCGCCGGTGGCCATCTTGACCAGCGGAGGACCGGCCAGGAACACCTTCGAACGTTCCTTGATCATCACCACGTGGTCGGACATGCCGGGAATGTAGGCACCGCCCGCGGTGGAGTTGCCGAAGACCAGGGCGATGGTGGGGATGCCGGCCGCCGACAGGCGGGTGAGGTCGCGGAACATCCGCCCGCCGGGAATGAAGATCTCTTTCTGGGTGGGCAGGTCCGCCCCGCCCGATTCCACCAGCGAGATGACCGGCAGCCGGTTCTCGAAGGCGATCTGATTGGCCCGCAAGATTTTTTTCAGCGTCCAGGGGTTGCTGGTGCCGCCCTTGACGGTCGGGTCATTGGCGACGATCAGGCATTCCACCCCGGACACCACTCCGATGCCGGCGACAGTGCTGGCGCCGACGGTGAACGCGCTGCCGTAGGCCGCAAGCGGGCTGAGCTCGAGGAACGGGGAGTCGGGGTCGACGAGCAGTTCGATGCGTTCCCGGGCGGTCAGCTTGCCGCGGCCGTGGTGGCGCTCGACGTACTTGGGGCCGCCGCCGGCAAGCGCTTTGGCGAGTTCGGCGTCTATCTCCTCGAGCCGGGAGGTCGCCGTCGACGCCGCGTCGGTGTAGGCGGCCGACTGCGGGTCCAGCGTGGACTGCAGGACGGTCATAGCCACCGCCGGCGATGCAGTGGGGGTACCTCCCGCGTGCGGGGGACGGGGCGATGAGGGGGCGGTGCGATCATGACTGATATCCAAGCGTTTTCGCGGCCAATGAGGTCAGGATTTCGGTGGTGCCGCCACCGATGCCGAGGATCCGCATGTCGCGGTATTGGCGTTCGACTTCGGATTCGGCCATGTAGCCCATGCCCCCGAACAACTGGACGGCCTGGTTGGCTACCCATTCGCCCGCCTCGACGGCGGTGTTCTTGGCGAAACACACCTCGGCGATCAGGTTCGTCTCGCCGGCCAGCTGTCGTTCCACCACGTGGCGGGAGTAGACCCGGGCGACGTCGATGCGCCGGGCCATCTCGGCCAGCGTGTTCTGTACCGACTGCCGCGAGATCAGCGGCCGGCCGAAAGTCTCCCGGTCACGGCACCACTGCACGGTCAGGTCCAGGCACCGCTGGGCGCTCGAATATGCCTGCGCGGCAAGGCCGATCCGCTCCGCGACGAAGGCCTGCGCGATCTGCACGAAGCCGCTGTTCTCGGCGCCGACGAGGTTGGCCGCCGGTACTCGGACGTCGACGAAGGACAGCTCGGCGGTGTCCGAGGACCGCCAGCCCATCTTGGCCAGCTTGCGGCTCACCTCGAAACCCGGTGTGCCCTTCTCGATCACCAGCAGCGAAACGCCCGCCGCCCCGGGGCCGCCCGTGCGCACCGCGGTGACGACGTAGTCAGCGCGGACGCCGGAGGTGATGTAGGTCTTGGCGCCGTTGACCACGTAGTGATCCCCGTCCAGCACCGCCGTGGTTCGCAGGTGCCCGACGTCCGAACCGCCGCAGGGCTCGGTGATCGCCAGCGCCCCGATCTTGTCGCCGGCCAGTGTCGGGCGGACGAACTCCTCGATCAGCCGCTGGTCCCCGGAGGCGATCATGTGTGGCACCGCGATGCCGCAGGTGAACAGGGACGCGAAAACCCCTCCGGGGGCGCCGGTCTGGTGCACCTCTTCGCAGATGATCACCGCGTCGGCACCGTCGCCGCCGCCTCCGCCGACCGCCTCGGGGAAGTTCGCGCCCAGCAGCCCGGCCTCCCCGGCGCGCCGGTGCAGCTCGCGCGGCAGCTCGCCGACGCGCTCCCATTCGTCGGCGTGGGGCAGGATTTCGCGTTCGGTGAAGGAGCGCACCGTTTTTCGCAGCGCTTCGCGCTCGGGCGTCGTCCAAAGATTCATAACAACCTTTCGGGGATGTCGACATGCCGGCCGCGCAGCCATTCGCCCAAACCCTTGGCCTGCGGATCGAACCGGGCCTGGTAGGCGACGCCCTCGCCCAGGATGCCGTCGATGACGAAGTTGACCGCGCGCAGGTTTGGCAGCACGTGGCGGGTGACGTCGAACTCCGCGGCTTCGGGCAGCAGCTCCTTGAGCAGCTCGATGGTCAGCGTGTTGGCGAGCCAGCGCCATTGCTCGTCGGTGCGGACCCAGACTCCGACGTTGGCCGAGCCGCCCTTGTCGCCGCTACGGGCCCCGGCGATGCGGCCCAGCGGCACGCGGCGCGCCGGGCCGTCGGGCAGCGGCTCCGGCAGCGGCGCGGGCTCGACGGGCACCAGTTCTAAAGTATCCGCGGCGCAAGGGATTGCGACCCGGGTGCCGTCGGCGTGCACCGCGACGTGGGGTACGTCCTTGGCATCGACGTAGCCGGCGGTGAAGACGCCGTAGACCTGACCGTCGCCCGGCGGGGCGGTCACATGAAAGCCGGGATAGCTGGCGAGGGCCAATTCCACTGCGGCCGAGGAGAATTGGCGCCCGACGTTGGCCGGGTCGGGGTCGCGGACCACGCAGTGCAACAGAGCGCTGGCGGCTTCCTCGGTGCCGGCGTCGGGGTGGTCGGTGCGGGCGAGTGACCACTGCAGCTCGGCGGGCTTGACGGTCAGGGCGGCCTCGAGCTGGCGGCGCACCAGATCGGCTTTGGCCTCGATGTCGAGACCGGTCAGCACGAACGTCATGGAGTTGCGGAATCCGCCGATGCTGTTCAGCGACACCTTGTAAGTGGCTGGCGGCGCCTCGCCTCGCGCGCCTGCGACGCGCACGCGGTCGGGGCCGTCGAGGCACAACTCGACGCTGTCCATCCGGGCGGTGACGTCGGGGTTGGCGTAGCGGGCGCCGGTGATCTCGTAGAGCAGCTGCGCGGTGACGGTGTCGACGCTCACGGCGCCGCCGGTGCCGGCGTGCTTGGTGATCACCGATGAGCCGTCGGCGTGCACCTCGGCCAGCGGGAAGCCGGCGTGGGTCAGGTCGGGGATCTCGGTAAAGAAGGAGTAGTTGCCGCCGGTGGCCTGCACGCCGCATTCGATGATGTGGCCGGCTACCACGGCGCCTGCCAGCTGGTCGTAGTCGGTGGGGCCCCAGCCGAAGTGCGCGGCGGCGGCTCCGACGATCACCGAGGCGTCGGTGACCCGCCCGGTGACGACCACGTCGGCGCCGTCGGCCAGGCAGTCGACGATGCCCCAGGCGCCCAGGTAGGCGTTCGCGGTCAGCGGGCTGCCCAGCCCGAGCTCGGCGGCGCGGGGCAGCAGGTCGTCGCCTTCGACGTGGGCGACCCGGGCCGGGATGCCGAGGCGCTCGGCCAGGGCGCGTATAGCGTCGGCCAGCCCCGCCGGGTTGAGGCCGCCGGCGTTGGCGACGATGCGCACGCCCCGATCGTTGGCCTCACCGAGACAGTCCTCGAGCTGGGTCAGAAACGTCCTGGCGTATCCGCGTTCCGGATGCTTCATGCGGTCGCGGCCCAGGATCAGCATGGTCAGTTCGGCCAGGTAGTCGCCGGTGAGGTAGTCGACGTCGCCGCCGGTGAGCATCTCGCGCATCGCCGACAGCCGGTCGCCATAGAACCCGGAGCAGTTCGCTATCCGGACCGCGTCGCGACCAGGAACTGAGGCCATGCGGTCCTCCAATCTGCGTTTCACCGGTGAGCGCAAACCAACCAACCAACCGGTAGGTTAGCGGGTACCGCCGGTGTCACGTCAAGGACGCCCCTCGGCGCGGGCGTCGAGATCGCCGCCACGTGCGTCGACAGCGCCGGATCACGGCCGCCACGGCAATCGCGGCGCCCACAGGGCTTCGTTTTGGTGCCCGGCAGGCCACCGACTATCCTGGTAGCAATCGTCGCACGTTCGGCCGCACCGGCCATGCCGCGCGGCAGCCCACCGACACGAGGAGTTAGGCCCGACCATGGCCGTACCCAAGCGCAGGATGTCGCGCGCGAACACCCGTAGCCGTCGCGCGCAGTGGAAGGCCACCAAGACCGAGCTCGTCGGTGTGACGGTCGCCGGACAGAAGCACAAGGTGCCCCGCCGGCTGCTCAAGGCGGCCCGCCTCGGTCTGATCGACCTGGACCGGCGTTAGTTAATCTCGGCAAATAACCGGCGCGCCTCTCAGCCCCCTCTCAGGCGTCGGGACGACACTAGGCCCGTGCGGATACTGGTCGTCGACGACGATCGCGCAGTGCGTGAGTCGCTGCGCCGATCGCTTTCCTTCAATGGCTACTCGGTCGAGTTGGCCCATGACGGGCTGGAGGCGCTCGAGATGATCGCCAGCGACCGGCCCGACGCGCTCGTGCTCGATGTGATGATGCCGCGCCTGGACGGGCTCGAGGTCTGCCGTCAGCTGCGCAGCACCGGCGACGATCTGCCGATCCTGGTGCTGACCGCCCGTGATTCGGTGTCCGAGCGCGTCGCCGGGCTGGACGCGGGTGCGGACGACTATCTGCCGAAGCCCTTCGCGTTAGAGGAACTGTTGGCCCGGATGCGGGCGCTGCTGCGCCGCACCAAGCCCGACGACGATGACGCCGAATCGGTGGCCATGAAGTTCTCCGATCTGACGCTGGACCCGGTAACCCGCGAAGTCACCCGCGGGCAGCGACAAATCAGCCTCACCCGCACGGAATTCGCCTTGCTGGAGATGTTGATCGCCAATCCGCGCCGCGTGCTCACCCGCAGCCGGATCCTGGAAGAGGTGTGGGGCTTCGACTTTCCCACTTCGGGCAACGCGCTGGAGGTTTACGTCGGCTATCTGCGCCGCAAGACCGAGGCCGACGGTGAGCCGCGGCTGATCCACACGGTGCGCGGCGTGGGCTATGTCCTTCGGGAGACGCCGCCGTGACGAGTCACATCCCGCGATGATCCGGTACCAACGGCCCCAGCGCGTGCCGCTGCGCGCCACCAGCTCGTTGTCCCTGCGGTGGCGCGTCATGCTGCTGGCGATGTCGATGGTGGCCATGGTCGTCGTGCTGATGGCGTTCGCCGTCTACGCGGTGATTTCGGCTGCGCTGTATAGCGATATCGACAACCAGCTGCAGAGCCGGGCGCAACTGCTGATCGCCAGCGGCTCGCTGGCCGCCGATCCCGGGAAGGCCATCGAAGGCACCGCCTATTCGGACGTCAATGCGATGCTGGTCAACCCCGGCCACTCGATCTACACGGCGCAACAGCCGGGTCAGACGCTGCCGGTCGGCGCGCCGGAAAAGGCGGTGATCCACGGCGACCTGTTCATGTCGCGGCGCACCGCATCCGATCAACGAGTCCTGGCCATTCACTTGCCCAACGGCTGCTCGCTGTTGATCTCCAAGAGCCTCAAGCCGACCGAGGCCGTGATGACCAAGCTGCGCTGGGTGCTGCTGATCGTCGGCGGCATCGGTGTCGCGGTCGCCGCGGTGGCGGGCGGCATGGTCACCAGGGCGGGGCTGCGCCCGGTGGCTCGCCTGACCGAGGCGACCGAACGGGTCGCGCGCACCGACGACCTGCGGCCCATCCCGGTGTTCGGTAGCGACGAATTGGCCAGGCTCACTGAGGCTTTCAACTTGATGCTGCGGGCACTGGCCGAATCCCGCGAGCGCCAGGCGCGGCTGGTCACCGACGCGGGGCACGAATTGCGCACCCCGCTGACGTCGTTGCGCACCAACGTCGAACTGCTGATGGCCTCCATGGAGCCGGGTGCGCCACGGCTGCCCGACCAGGAGATGGTCGAGCTTCGCGCCGACGTGCTGGCGCAGATCGAGGAATTGTCCACGCTGGTGGGTGATCTCGTTGATCTCACCCGCGATGACGCCGGCCAGGTGGTGCACGAACCGGTCGACATGTCCGAGGTAATCGACCGCTGCCTGGAGCGAGTCAGGCGGCGGCGCAACGACATTCACTTCGACGTCGCCGTGACCCCCTGGCAGATGTACGGCGACGCGGCGGGTCTGTCGCGCGCCGTGCTGAACCTGATGGACAACGCGGCCAAGTGGAGCCCGCCGGGCGGTCGCGTCGGCATCACCATGCGGCAACTCGACCCGTCGCACGCCGAGTTGGTGGTTTCCGATCAAGGCCCGGGCATTCCGCCGCACGAACGCCGGCTCGTGTTCGAGCGGTTCTACCGTTCGACGACAGCGCGCGCCATGCCGGGTTCGGGGCTCGGGCTGGCGATCGTCAAGAAGGTGGTGCTCAATCACGGTGGATTGCTGCGTGTCGAGGACACGGTGCCGGGCGGACAGCCGCCGGGGACTTCGTTCTACGTGCTGCTGCCCGGCCGGCCGATGCCGCCGTCGGCGTATCCGGCACCGTCGAGCGGCAACGGCGGGGAAGAATCCGCCACGGAACCCACGGTTCCAGTGACCGGCCAGTCGAACTCTCGGGAACCCGCGAACGTTATCTCAGTGGACTCTCAGTCCGGCCGGGCAACGTAGGTCTGCAGCTACTACTGTTGAAGAGCCCTGTCGAACTGACGAGCCGAATACTGAGATAGAGGAAGAGCGACCTAGCGCTATGACGAATGACCCGAGGTATTCGCCACCGCCGCAGCAGCCGGGATACCACCCCGCGCCGAATCAGCCTGCGCCCACCCCGAGTCACCCGGGGACCTCTGCCTACGGCCAGGGGCATCAGCAACCGTATGGCCAGCAGTTTGACTGGCGGCATCATTCGCAGACGAGCCAATTCCGCCAGCCGTACGACCCGTTCAGCGGCACCGGTCCCGGCCGGATCCCCGGCGGAACCGGGGTAGGCCCGATTCCCGGGGCCACCGGCACCGGACCGATTCCCGGCATGATGCCTCCGATGCCTCCGGGCCCTCAAAAGCGTTCTCGCGCCGGGCTTTTGGCGGTCGGCGCGCTGACCATCGCGGTGGTTTCGGCCGGCATCGGCGGGGCTGCGGCGACGGCGGTCGAGCTGGGTACGCATTCGACCAACAGCAATGGACACACCGTCATCGGCGCGCCGAGCGTTCCGGCGGCCAACATGCCGCCGGGCAGCGTCGAACAGGTCGCCTCCAAGGTGGTGCCCAGCGTCGTCATGCTGGAGACGGATCTGGGCCGCCAGTCCGAGGAGGGCTCCGGCATCATTCTTTCTGCCGACGGGCTCATCCTGACCAACAATCACGTGGTCGCGGCGGCCGCGGGGCCACCGAAGGCGCCGGTGGTTCCCGGTGCGCCTCCCGGTGCGCCTTCCGGCGGTCCAGCCGGGCCGGCTCCTAAGACAACGGTGACGTTCGCCGATGGCCGCACCGCACCGTTCACGGTCGTCGGCGCCGACCCCACCAGCGACATCGCGGTGATCCGCGTGCAGGGCATGTCCGGGTTGACGCCCATCTCCCTGGGCTCCTCGTCGGACCTGCGCGTCGGCCAACCGGTGGTGGCCATCGGGTCGCCGCTCGGCCTGTCCGGCACCGTGACCACCGGGATCGTCAGCGCGCTGAACCGGCCGGTGTCGACCACCGGTGAGTCGGGCAACCAGAACACCGTGCTGGACGCGATCCAGACCGACGCCGCGATCAACCCGGGTAACTCCGGTGGCGCGTTGGTCAACATGAATGGCCAGCTGGTCGGCGTGAACTCGGCGATCGCCACCTTGGGTGCGGACTCGCCGGATGCTCAGAGCGGCTCGATCGGCCTCGGTTTCGCCATTCCGGTCGATCAGGCCAAGCGCATCGCCGACGAGCTGATCAGCAGCGGTAAGGCGTCCCACGCCTCGCTCGGCGTTCAGGTGACCAACGACAAGGGCTCCCCGGGCGCCAAGGTCGTCGACGTGGTGCCGGGCGGTGCGGCCTCGACCGCCGGAGTGCCCAAGAACGTGATCGTCACCAAGGTGGACGACCGGCCGATCAACAGCGCCGACGCCTTGGTCGCCGCGGTGCGGTCCAAGGCGCCCGGTGACAAGATTTCGCTGACCTTCCAGGATCCCGCTGGTGGTGGCAGCCGTACCGTGCCGGTGACTCTGGGGAAGGCGGATCAGTAATGCGAGTCGAAGAACCCTCGGCGGCCGGATTGTCCGAGCTCGGTTATACGGTGGCTCCCATGGAAACGGGTGCGGAGTTGGTGGTCGGCCGGGCCCTGGTCGTGGTGGTCGACGATCGCACCGCGCACGGGGATGAGGACCACAGCGGGCCGCTGGTCACCGAATTGCTGACCGAGGCGGGCTTCGTCGTCGACGGCGTGGTCGCGGTCGCGGCCGACGAGGTGGAGATCCGCAATGCGCTCAACACCGCGGTGATCGGCGGGGTGGATCTGGTGGTCTCCGTCGGCGGGACGGGCGTCACCCCGCGCGACGTCACCCCCGAGGCCACCCGCGAAATCCTGGACCGCGAAATCCTCGGCATCGCCGAAGCCATTCGCGCCTCGGGGCTGTCCGCAGGCATCACCGATGCCGGACTATCGCGCGGCCTGGCCGGGGTGTCCGGAAGCACGTTGGTGGTGAACCTGGCAGGGTCCCGTTACGCGGTGCGCGACGGCATGGCGACGCTGAATCCGCTCGCCGCCCAGATCATCGGGCAGCTGTCGAGCCTGGAGATTTAACCGGCCCTACGCCTCGGCGTCGGCGCGCGGTCCGTGCTCCGGCGGCGGCGTCGTCGTGGTGCCAGCGCCGCCGTGTCTACCGGACGAGTCGCCGTTGGTCTGCGCGAGCAGGTCGCGGATTTCGGTGAGCAGGACCACCTGGGCGTCATCCGCCTGCTCGACCTCACCCCGCTTGCGCAGCGTGTTGTAGGGGAGCACGACGAAGAAATACACCACGGCGGCGATCAGGACGAAGTTGATCGCGGCCGACAGCAGGATGTTCAAGTCGATGGTCTGGCCGCCGCCGATGCCGATCTTCAGGATGCCGACGTTCGACTGTTGCTTGACGCCGATCCGGTTGATCAGCGGCGTGATGATGCTTTCGGTGAATTTCGTGACCAATGCGGTGAAGGCGGTACCGATGACCACCGCGACGGCCAGGTCGACGATGTTGCCCCGCGAGAGAAACTCCTTGAACCCTTTGAACATTCAGATGTCCTTCCTGGGATTGGACAGAGTTTGCTGCCACCTGCGAGGCGAACAGCGGCGAGGCACTCAGTGCAGGGTGAGGGTCACCGCTTGACCCAGCGCCGAGCCCGCCACCGTGTTCGCCACGCGAGCCGGCAGCGCAACCAACACTACGCGGTCGCCGTCCCCGGCCTGGACCTTTGGCCTGGCCGACACGAGCACCACGACGGCGTCGGTGGCCACCACCTTCGGCACGGCCTGGGGCGGTTCGGCCCCCGCGGTCGCCGGTGCGGCCAGCACGTCGACGACGTCGCCGACGCGGACAACGTCGATCAGCGCGCTGTCGGCCAGGCGCAGCGGCACGATGCGGGCCCCGGGTCCCGCCGTCGACTCGGCCAGCCGGCTGCCCAGCACCCGGACATCGGTGAGCACCTCGCCGCGGCGCGCCGGACCGGCCAGTGTGGAACCGGCCACCGCCCCCACGTCGGCCAGTGATCCATCGGGAATGGTTGCAGCCAAACGCTTTTCGAGGCGGACATCCGCGGGCGTCAACGCGGCGCCGGGCCGCAGGTCGTGATCGGCGACCACCACCTCGGCATAGTCACCGGCCGGGTCGGACCGCAGCGCCGCCACGCCGGCCAACACGACAAGTCCGCCCGCGCCGACCCGTCGCGCCAGCACCGTGCGCGTCCAATCCGGACGCAGCAGCAGAAGGCGGCCGAACAGGTTTGGGTTCAGCGATGACTCGCCCACGCCGCAACGGTAGGCGCATGGGGGTCAGCGCCGAATGTCGTCGGGCGCGGCCTTTGTGGATAACCCGTCAGCTCGAGGCGGCCGCGGCGGGCGCCGTGGAGCTGCTGGTCGACTTCTCGCTCGATCCGGACTTCTCGCTCGACGCGCCGTTCGATCCGGAGTCGCCCGAGGACGACCCGTTGGTCGAGCTCGCGGACTTCTTGCCGGATTCGCGGCTGTCAGTGCGGTAGAAGCCGCTGCCCTTGAACACCACGCCGACGGAGTTGAAGCGCTTGCGCAGCCGCCCGGAGCAGCGCTTGCAGGTGGTCAGCGCGTCGTCGGTGAAGGCCTGCACGATGTCGAAGCGATCGTCGCACTCGGTGCACTGATAGCTGTAAGTCGGCACGAAAACCTCCGGATGATTGCAAAGTCTGTTTAGCACTCTAGCGTCTCAAGTGCTAGAACCGCCACGTGACGTCACTCATTCCCCAACTGTTACCCCAGATTGAGGGCGACTAGTCCCCGTCGGGGCGTAAGGGCGTCGGTCATCGGAATGTCGTGCGGCTCGGCGGGCAAGTGGTCCACCAATTCCGCGTCGCGCACGACCGCTACCAGCCGCGCGTGCGGGTCCCGGTCGCCCAGCGAGCGATCGTAGAACCCGCGACCGCGGCCCAACCGGATGCCGGAGCGGTCGACTGCCAACGCCGGCACCAGGATCAGTCTGGCTTCCGCGATGGCCGAAGCGGATAGCCATGGTTCCGGCGGCTCCAGCAACCCCCACCGCGCGGACGTCAGTGTGCCGGGCCGATATTCGCCCCAGCGCAACGGCAGCGCCGCGCCGTCGGCGGCGGTACGTGCAACCGGCAGCAGCACTCGTCCGCACCGCCGCAGCAACACGTCGAGCATGTCTATCGACCCGGGTTCGGCGCCCACCGGCACGTACGCGCACACGGTGTCACCGCTGCTCACGATGCTTTCTGCAGCTTCCAATCGCCCGCTGAGCATCCGGGCCTCTTCGGCGCGCACCTGATCGGCAACGCGGCGGCGGGCCGCCTGCAGCTGGGCCCGCAACGCGGCCTTACCGGTGGTCGCCATGCCTCAACCATTGCAGCCGGGTCTTTGGCCGCGCCACATCGACTCGGCAAAGCGCTGTCGGGTTATCGTGTGAATAATGTCAAGCCCAAAAGTGGTGGTCCCACACACGGCGATCGTGCCCGCCGCCGGTCTTGGTACCCGCTTCTTGCCCGCGACGAAAACGGTGCCCAAGGAGCTGCTGCCGGTCGTCGACACCCCCGGCATCGAGCTGGTGGCCGCCGAGGCGGCCGAGGCGGGCGCCGACCGCCTGGTGATCATCACCTCCGAGGGCAAGGACGGCGTCGTCGCGCACTTCGTCGAGGACCTGGTCCTCGAGGGAACGCTGGAGGCGCGCGGAAAGAAGGCGATGCTCGACAAGGTGCGCCGCGCGCCGCAGCTGATCAAGGTCGAGTCGGTCGTGCAAGCCGAACCGCTCGGCCTGGGACATGCCATCGGCTGCGTGGAACCCACGCTGACGTCCGACGACGACGCCGTGATGGTGCTGCTGCCCGACGACCTGGTGCTGCCGACCGGCGTCCTCGAGACGATGTCGAAGGTGCGGGCGCAGTACGGCGGCACGGTGTTGTGCGCCATCGAGGTGGCGCCCGAAGAGGTCAGCGCCTATGGGGTTTTCGACGTGGAGCCGGTGCCGGGCGACGGCAGCCCGGACGTGCTGAAGGTCAACGGCATGGTGGAGAAGCCCAAGCGTGAGGACGCCCCGTCGCTGTTCGCCGCGGCGGGCCGCTACGTGCTCGACCGCGCCATCTTCGACGCGTTGCGCCGAGTCCACCGCGGCGTGGGCGGCGAAGTCCAGCTCACCGATGCGATCGCCTTGCTCATCGCGGAGGACCACCCGGTGCACGTCGTCGTGCACCGCGGATCTCGACACGACTTGGGAAATCCCGGCGGCTACCTCAAGGCTGCGGTTGACTTTGCATTGGATCGTGACGACTACGGCCCGGATTTGCGGCGATGGTTGGTGGCGCGGTTAGGCCTGGCCGAGAAGTAGCCGGCCGATACGCCCGGCCCGACGGCGCCCGTCAGGGCATAGAGAGGGCAGGGCCCGCCAGGGCAGAGAGGCGCGCGCTGTGCGTTCTGTTGAAGAGCAGCAGGCCCGGATAACCGCTGCCGCGGTGGCCCCGCGGCCCATCCGGGTGGCCATCGCCGAGGCGCAAGGACTGATGTGTGCCGAGGAAGTGGTCACCGAACGGCCCATGCCCGGCTTCGATCAGGCCGCGATCGACGGCTACGCGGTGCGCAGCGTCGACGTGCTGGGCATCGGTGAAGTGGGTGCCGACAGCCTGCCCGAGCCTCCGGGGGACGCCGAGCTGGACGAAGACCGGCGCGAGGGTCTGGTCCTGCCGGTGATGGGAACCGTGGAGGCCGGCGCGCGCACACCCAGCCGCCTGCAACCCCGCCAGGCCGCCCGCGTGCACACGGGCGCCCCGCTACCCACGCTGGCCGACGCTGTGATCCCGTTGCGCTGGACCGACGGCGGGAGCAAGCGGGTGCGGATCCTGCGTGGCGCGCCGTCGGGCGCCTACGTGCGCCGCACCGGCGACGACGTCCAGCCCGGTGATGTCGCGGTGCGTGCCGGCACCGTGATCGGCGCGGCCCAGGTCGGGCTGCTCGCGGCGGTCGGTCGCGAGCGGGTGCTGGTGCATCCGCGGCCCCGGGTGACGGTATTGGCCGTCGGTGGTGAACTGGTCGACATTTCGCGCACCCCGGGCAACGGCCAGGTATACGACGTCAACTCCTATGCGCTGGCGGCCGCGGCCCGCGATGCCGGCGCGGAGGTCAACCGCCTCGGCATCGTCAGCAATGACCCCAAGGAGTTCCGCGACACCATCGAGGGCCAGATCAACCGCGCCGAGGTGATGGTGATCGCCGGCGGGGTGGGCGGCGCCGCGGCCGAGTCGGTGCGCTCCGTCCTTTCCGAGCTGGGGGAGATGGAAGTCGTCCGCGTCGCGATGCACCCCGGCTCCGTCCAGGGCTTCGGGCAGCTGGGCCGCGACGGCGTCCCGACGTTTCTGCTGCCCGCCAACCCGGTCAGCGCGCTCGTGGTCTTCGAGGTGATGGTGCGGCCGCTGATCCGGCTCTCGCTGGGCAAGCGTCAGCCGATGCGCCGCGTCGTGCAGGCCCGCACGCTGTCGCCGATCACGTCGGTCGCCGGGCGCAAGGGTTACCTGCGCGGCCAGCTGATGCGCGACCAGGAGACCGGTGAATATCTGGTGCAGGCACTCGGCGGGCCGCCCGGGGCGTCCTCGCACCTACTGGCCACCCTCGCCGAAGCGAACTGCCTCGTGGTGGTGCCCAGCGGGGCCGAACAGATCCGCACCGGCGAAATCGTCGATGTCGCCTTCCTGGCTCAGCGCGGTTAAGTGCAACGACTCCGCCAGCTCGTGAACCTGTTGCGCACCAACGCCCGTCACCCGGGTTGGCCGCTGGACGTCGGGCCGTTGCGGGTTCCGGCGGGCGTCGTCCGGCTGCGGGCGGTGCGGATGCGCGACGGCGCCCAGTGGAGCCGCATCCGGTTGGCCGACCGCGCGCACCTCGAGCCGTGGGAGCCCAGCGCGGACACCGATTGGACGACCCGGCACGCGGTCGCCGCGTGGCCGGCGCTGTGCTCCGGCCTGCGTGCCGAGGCGCGGGCGGGCCGCATGTTGCCCTACGTCATCGAGCTCGACGGGCGGTTCTGTGGCCAGCTGACCATCGGCAACGTCACCCACGGGGCGTTGCGGTCGGCGTGGATCGGCTACTGGGTGCCGCGCTCGGCGACCGGTGGCGGGGTGGCCACGGCCGCATTGGCGCTCGGCCTGGACCACTGCTTCGGTCCGGTGATGTTGCACCGCGTGGAGGCCACCGTGCGGCCCGAGAACGCTGCCAGCCGGGCCGTGTTGGCGAAAGTCGGCTTCCGGCAAGAGGGGCTGTTGCAGCGCTACCTCGAGGTCGATAAGGCGTGGCGGGACCACCTGTTGATGGCCATCACGGCCGAAGAGGTGTCCGGATCGGTGGCATCGACCCTGGTCCGAGGCGGGCACGCCAGCTGGGCGTGACCGCGCCGCCCTCGGCGGGTCCCAACCCCCTGGCCCGCTGTGGCTACCGCGACACGAGTGACTCATGGTACTTGTGAGAGGCAAATTACAGGTGTGTAATTGTCCTGGTCACCAAGACCCGGCCGCGCTGGCCTCCGAGGGGCTTCGCGGAATGGGAACCGAAGAGAGCAGGTCGTCATGCCAAGCATTCCGCAGTCACTGTTGTGGATCTCGCTCGTAGTGCTCTGGCTGTTCGTCTTGGTGCCCATGCTCGTCAGCAAGCGCGACGCCGTGCGCCGCACCAGCGACGTGGCCCTGGCGACGCGGGTGCTCAACGGCGGCGCGAACTCTCGCCTGATCAAGCGCAGCGGTCCCGCGGCGGGTCATCGCAGCGACCCCAACTGGACGCCACCCGAAGAATCGGCCGAGAGCGAGCTCGACCTCGCCGAGGGCGAGGAAGACGAAGAGCACGACACCGAGGAGCTACGGGCCGCGCGCCCCGTCGTCATGAAGTTCGCGACGCCCGAGCGCACCGAGCCCGACTACCTCGACGTCGATGTCGTCGAGGATTCGCAGGCCCTGCCGGCCGGCGTCGAGGCCGTCGTCGAGGAAGAACCCGAGGTCGACGAGGACGACGAGGACTCCGACACCGACGTGGTCGCCCACGCCGGTGACGAAGACGACGAAGGCGACGAGTCCGACGAGGGCTTCGAATACGTCGAGGACTCGTCGGGTCTGGAGCCGGAGGCCGAAGACGGCGACGAGGAGATGCCGCCGCCGGTCCCGCGGAACGCCTCGCGGCGCCGCCGGTTCGACACCAAGACCGCTGCCGCGGTCAGTGCCCGCAAGTACGCATTCCGCAAGCGCGTGTTGATGGTGATGGCCGTCGTGCTGGTCGGCACGGCCACGGCCGCGTTCAAGATTTCGCCTACCGCCTGGTGGGCCTGCGGCAGCGCAACCGCCGTGACGTTGTTGTACCTGGCTTACCTGCGCCGCCAGACCCGTATCGAGGAGAAGGTCCGTCGCCGCCGGATGCAGCGGATGGAGCGGGCGCGCATGGGCGTGCAGAACGCCTACGACCGCGACTACGACGTGGTCCCGTCGCGGCTGAGGCGCCCGGGCGCGGTGGTCCTGGAGATCGACGACGAGGACCCGATCTTCGAGCACCTGGAGTACGCGATGCCGATGCGCAACTACGGCTGGCCCAGGGACTTGCCGCGGGCCGTCGGCGAGTAGCGATCGCATTTCGGCGGTTCGGCCCACGGCTGGTAGCCTGCTAGCGATCAGGGGCTATGGCGCAGTTGGTAGCGCGACTCGTTCGCATCGAGTAGGTCAGGGGTTCGAATCCCCTTAGCTCCACAGAATTTGAGCAGGTCAGGACATTTGCTGTCGGGCCTTGCGGCGCGGTTCGGGTGACCGGCAGGCGCACCATCACCTACCTACACTTACCCCGTGTCCCAAACATTGCGTGTGGATACGGGCGCCATGCAGGCGATGGCGACCCGTTGGAGCGCTTTGGCCGGCGACCTTGCTGACGCGGCCACGCCGCCCAGGCCGGGTTTGTCCTGTCAGCCCAGCGCGGGCGCGGTCACCGCGGCCCATGGCGACGTCGCGCTGTTCACGAGCGGGCTGTCCGCCCGGGTCGACGCACGGGCCACCGCGGTCGCTGCAGCGGATCAACGCTATGCGTCCACCGAAGCCGCGTCGGTAGCCGAATTCGATGGGCTGGCCCCGTCGCGTATCGCCGTGTAGCCATGGCGGGGGTCGCGGGGGTTCCCGGTTTGTCAGCGCTGTTGGCCTGGCCGACCGACCACCTGACCGAGGCGGCCGATTACTGGGAGATCGTCAGCGAGCGCAGTTATGGCGTCGCCCACCAGGTGTGGCGGGACGCGCTCTCGGTCGATTGGCACGGCGACGCCGCTGTCGCGATGCGCGGCGCGGCGTACGCCGATATGACCAGCACGACCGCGGTTGTCGACCAACTCCGAGCGGCGGCCGCCGTCGCGCGCCGCGCGGCGTCGGATCTCACTGCGGCACGCTCCCGTGTGCGTTACGCCGTCGAAGACGGTCGCAACGCGGGATTCGTTGTCGGCGAAGACCTTTCAGTTCGCGACCGGATGGTTGGCGGCTCGGCCGCGCAGCGGGCCGCTCGGCAAGCCCAGGCGCAGGCCTTGGCCGGTGATATCCGTCAGCGGGCCGCGCAACTCGTGAGCGTCGACCAAGCTGCCGCAGGCAAAATCCGCGCCGCGGTCGCCGGCATCCGCGATACCTTCCCGGCTGGCAGCCACGTTCGTGGCGTCGACAACCACGCCTTCAAAGATGCGCCGCAGCCGGCGATGTCACGCGAGCAAGCCAAGGCGGTCCTGCGAGATGTCAACAGGAAGATTTGGGAGCACAACAATATCGATAAGCCGGTCATTGATCGGCTGCCGCCCAATGATCCGCGACGAGCCGATTTCAACTTCGAGGCTGAGCAGCTGAACGCGGAAAAGCGGCAATATCTCGACGTCTTATTCCATCAGCATCCGCCGGAATCCGTCGTCGGTCCGCATGGGGAGCAGCTGCCAGGTGTACCTGCCGGCGAGAGCGCAACGGGGCCAGCGGATTCCGGGAAGGGTTGGCTGTTCCCCATCCAGCCGGGGCAGGGGGCCTGTGACCCGCGGGTGGCGACTATCCGCGTCATGGAGCCGACGCCCCAATATCCAAATGGTTATGTAGTGTACATGAATGGCATGGGACAAACGGTGAACCCTTTCACCGGGCGGACAATTCCACCATCGGACGACTTCGCGCACATACCGTTGCCGGAGTGAGGAGAAACCACTTCCAATGAGTGTTTATCCGGTCAGTCAGCTTTACGAATTCACGCCGGAGGTGCAACCTACGACGTCACCGCGACGGAACCCCCTGGTTTATGTGGGCGCGCTGGACGAGGCCGAGTTCATCGATATGCGCCTGTCTCCCCAACGCTCCCGCGTCGGCGTGCTGTGCGCCATTCAATGGTGCCGTGGCTTCGAGGGTTCCAATGCGGCTCTTGTCGTGCTGACCGGCGTGGGTGGTGTCAGCTGGTCGAACGACGACGAGCTGAGTCGGCGTCCTTGGCACGCTCAATACGGCGATTGGGAGCCGAAGCGCCCCGAGAGCGCCGGAGCACCGTTTCCGGCGTGGAACGCCGGCGATGATGATTCGTGGGCGGTTGGTGCGTCTTCGCCGGCAGAGGCGGTCGGCTCGTCACCGGACTACATTTTGCAATTCGGCCGATTGTCGGTATCGGGTCAATCCGCTCGAATTTATATCGGGCGTATCGAGGGATTGGCTGAGGCTCCGCCGGATATGGGTGAACTTCCCGACGCTGAAATTATCGCGGGATTCCCGCAATGGTCATCATTACTGGAAGTCCGCGAGTATTACTCGTATCCCTGATCACGCGGCGCGTTTTTGCAGCGGCAAGCGGCGGGTGAAACGTTGCACGGCTTCGGCAGGAGGGGAGGGGCTGAACTGGGGGGACGCCTCGCGTGACAACCCTCTTCTTGAGCAGTACGGTCCGGCATCGGGTTGTTCCTACGGGACACGGTTCAGCCCCTCCTGCGTCGAGTGTGCTCCGCCGGGAGCCACTAGGCGTAGCCGGAGACCCAAGACCGTTCAGATTCTGAACTAATTTTTCGCTTATTGGCTCGGTACATGCGCATCACGGGTGCGCGACGAGGTACGTTTCGTTGCCCAGGCCGGCGGTGAGCTCCTCGACGTCGAAGGGCCGGTCGAGCCGGGCGTGCAATGCCTTCGGGTCGATCAGCAAGCTGATTTCGGCCGTTTGGCGGGCGAGCAGGCGCCCGATGAGCGGATAGATGCGGCGCATGATCGCGCGCTCGCCGGCGGTGCAACGCGACGCGCAGTAACCGACGTGGCCTATCTCGTCGGTGAGGATGTCGCTGTAGAGCAGTTCGATTCGCTCGGCGACGTCCGGTTCGTCGGCGAACAGTTCCCTTCCGGCGCGGCGCAATTCATCGAACATGATGCAGCCCGCCATCTCTGCGGCCCCGACGAACAGAAAGCCCAACCGCGCGGGCATGAACACCCCGGTTTTGACGAACTGTCGCATCACGAAAGGCGGGGGAACCACTTGGAATGTCAGATCGAAGATGTCGAGCGCATACGCGAGTAGGCGGGTGTGGTAGTGCTCTTCGAGTTCGAGGTAGACGTTTTCGGGCGGCAGGTTCTCATCGCTGTTTCGCCCGTAGGTTTCGCCGAGCCCGACGCCGAATCGTTCCGCCTGATTGAGTTTGGCCGTCGCCAGTAGGAAGAGCATCTTTCGGTCCAGCCCGGCCTCCGGGCGACGGCGGCGCAGGTTGCGGTGGAATGTCTGTTGATCGACGGGGTGCGCCGACCGGACGGGATTGGCCTCGAGTTGAGCGAAGAACTGCTCGCGATTGGCCAGCCGCCTGTTGAGCAGGTCTGCCTCGCCGTCGCGCCTGGCCAGGAAATCCCGATAACCCTGGATGCCGGTGTTGTTCATCGCTTCTCCATCCCGTTGACACTCGTTGACACATAACGACTTAACAGCGCAGGGTCGTGTGATCCGATAGCGAGCAGCGCAAAGAGCCCGGTGAGAAAGAACATCGCCAGTTCCGTGGCGTCCGCGTCGGACGAGACTTGTCCCGCATCCTGCGCCCGGCGGATCACGCCCGCCAGGAACTGTGCGATTGGGTGCTGCGCCAGCTCTTCTTCAACGGGACGCGATGGCGAGAAATGCAGACCGAGCATGTCACGGAAAACAGCTGTACCCAAACGCTTTTCGGCATCCAGGATCCGCGATACGACGTCCGACAGGATTGTGGCCAAATCGCCCTTGGCGTCGCCGAGTTCGCCGACGATCCGCCTCTCCTCGTCGCGCTCCAGCTCGGCGAGCACGTGCTCCTTCGTCGGGAAGTGGAAATAAAACGTTCCCCGCACCACGCCCGCCGCGGCGGCGATGGCACTCACGTCTGCCGCGGCCAACCCGCGCCGCCCGATCTCGCTTAACGCGGCGTCGAACAGGCGCGCCCGAGTTTCCAGGCGCCGAACCTCCCGCACGCCCGTTGAACCGGAAGAAGCCTGTAGAGGCTGCACGAGGGCAGCCTACGACTTGTCGCTGACGGTCGTCAATGACGGGCGTCAGCCAACCGGTGATGGTTCGGCAAATCCGGGCGCCGGGAACCGCTGCAAGACCGCCCTCGCAACCGCCCGCGCCTCCGGCGATCTGGATGACATCGCGGCGCTTGCGACGATGATCACGCTGTTCAGCGCGGGAGGTGAGTCCACCGCTTCCCTGATCGGTTCCGCCGCTTGGGTTTTAGGGAAGCGGCCGGATATCCAACGGCAGGTGCGCGAGCAGCCGGACCTGCTCGGGCCGTTCTTTGAAGAGGTGCTGCGCGACGAGGCGCCCTTCCGGGGTCACTACCGTCATGTCGTCAACGACACGGAACTCTGCGGCGCCGAACTGGAGGCGGGTTCACGGCTAGTTCTGTTGGGGGGAGCGGCCAATCGCAGTTCGACGACCCCGGCGAGCTTCGCCGTGACCGCCCGGCGGCCCAGGGCCAGATCAGTTCGGCAAGGGAATCCACTTCTGCGTCGGAGCGGCACTGGCACGGTTGGAGGCCAACATCGTTGTGGGCCAACTCCTCGAGCGGACATCGAACGTCACGGCCGCCGAAGTGGGGCGGTGGCTGCCGAGCCTGCTGGTGCGGCGACTTGAACGCCTGGAACTCGCGTACGCGTAAGCGCGATTGCCCGCAACACGACGCGGGTACTGATCCTTGCGACAAGCCACGAACCGAAAGGACCGAATGGCGCCGCGCGAGGACAATGCCACCGACGAGCTGTTGCAGGAACTGCTGTGGGCCTACGGGCCGTGCGGCCAGGAAGCCGACGTCCGTGCTGTGTGTGCCCGCGAACTGCGGCCCGTCGTTGACGACATGTGGGTCGACGACGCCGGCAATCTGATCGGGTACATCGGCGCCCAGCCCCCGACCGAGGGCTCCCGAGGGCACCGTCATCGGGTGTCCTCTGCGGCCGAACCCGGCGTCGCGACACGGGTCATGGCGCACATGGACGAGCT
This sequence comes from Mycobacterium hainanense, assembly GCF_041890355.1. Classification (NCBI taxonomy): domain Bacteria; kingdom Bacillati; phylum Actinomycetota; class Actinomycetes; order Mycobacteriales; family Mycobacteriaceae; genus Mycobacterium; species Mycobacterium hainanense. Next base: position 1,200,676 of record NZ_CP169059.1, read on the forward strand.
CTCCATGCTGGTCAAGCGGGTGGAGTCCGACGGCACGCTGCACCTGACGCAGCTCGGGACGATGTATCCAGGCAACTTCGGTCTCGGGCCGGTCGCCGTGCTCGGCGAGAACGAGACGCTGACCGCGGTCCTCACCCTGGGCTCAGAGCACACCACCCAGGAGAGCCAACGGATCTGGCAGACCAAGCCCGACCGGGGCGACAAGGCGCTGGACTGGGACCACGTCTACGTCTTCACCGGCCTGAGCCCCGACGAGTTAGAAGCCGCCGGGGTGCGGCCGGGCACCCGCGTGTGCGTCGACCGCAGCAAACGGACGCTGGTCGAGATCGGCGACTACCTGGGCTGTTACTTCCTCGACGACCGCGCCGCGGTGACCGCCCTACTGCGCGCCGCGCGCGTGCTGCGCGACCGCGGCCAACGACCCGTCGATGACGTCTACCTCGTGTTCACCACCAACGAGGAGATCGGCGGGGTCGGGGGCACCTACGCCAGCGGATCACTGCCCGGCACGCTCACCCTCGCGCTGGAGGTCGGCCCCACCGAGCGTGAGTACGACACCAAAGTCAGCGGCGGGCCGATCGTCGGTTACAGCGATGCGCTTTGCGTCTACGACAAGGACGTCGCCGACCGGCTGATGGGCATCGCCACCGATTTGGGCCTGTCGCCGCAGGCGGCCGTGCTGGGTGCCTTCGAGTCGGACGCGTCGCACTCCAAGGCCAGCGGCCTGACGCCGCGCGCGGGCCTGCTGTGCGTGCCGACGTTGAGCACCCACGGTTACGAGGTGATGCCGCGCCGCGCGATCGACGACATGGCGGCGATCATCGTCGAGTTCGTGATGCAACCCGGTGCGCACGCGCGCGGCGAACCCTGATGGCGTCCCAAAATTTGCCTGAACATTGCCTAAGAGCCGCGTGGCGGCACGCGGCGCGCCGTGCTGAGGGTCCTACGGTCGACGGATGAACGTTGACTACTACCTGCAGAAGGTGCCGGTTGAGTCTGTGCGGCCCGGGTTTTCGCTCGCCATCGATCGGGGCGGCGACTACCGCCTATTCCGGGTCGAATGCACGCAGATGACGCAGCGCAGCGGTCGGCCGGTGATGTTCACGCTCACCTCGGAACCCGTCGATGGCGGCGAACCGTGGGTGTTGGAGTGCGAGGCGGGGACGCCGGTCGTCCGGGTGCTCGGCGTAGGCAAGGTGGCCTCCTAGCCGGTCAGGCGGGTTTCGCGGCGACGACGAACTGCAACGCGCGCTGGGTCTGCTGCTCGATGTCGACCAGGCCGGCCGACGAGAACATCTCGACGAAAGCGTGCCGGTCGAACATGGTCAGCCCGATGACGCGCGCGCCATTGGTCATCACAGATCGGATCGGGGGCAGGTCGGGGGTGTAGCTGGTCAGTATCGCAATCCGGCCTCCTGGCCGCAGCACCCGCACCATTTCGAGTGCCACCCCGAACGGCTCGGGCATCAGGTACAGCGCGCCGAAGCAGCAGACCGCGTGGAAGGTCTCGTCGGCGAACGGCAACGCGCGGGCGTCACCGCGGACATAACAGGTGCGCGGGGTGCTGTTGTCCAGGACGGCGCGCGTCAGCATCGGCTCGGAGATGTCGAAGCCGACGGCCAGGCCGCCCTTCGACAGTTGCGCGGCCAGGGCACCCGTGAAATTGCCTGGGCCACAAGCGACGTCGAGCAGCCTGGGCGCGCCGGACAACTTCAGCGCCGACGCCGCCCGCCGCTGTTCGGCGCCGGTCGTGACGCCGCTGGCGATATAGAAGGCGGCGGGGCGCCACAGCCGTTCGTAGACCGTCGCGACGAAAGGGCTGTTCATGGCGCGCTGGGCGAATGTCGGGACCGGAGAACTCGTCGACTCGCCCAGCACGTCGAGGAAACCGTGCCGCAGCGTGGCGGTTTCGGTCAACAGGCCTCGGGTCAGTTCGACTGCGTCGTGGGTCATTTCATCGCTTCCGTGGAAGTTTGGTTAGCGCGGCGGCACTGCACGTTTGCGCCGGCGACCTGCTGCCAGGCTAATGGGCCTCGCCGCCTGGTAGGCGGCAGTGCCTACTATTCATCCGGCTCCCGAGTCGTGAGCTCACATATCCTTGGCGGCCAGAGGGGTGAAGTGGCCAGTACTCGGCGGCGGGCCGCAGCGCCCCTTGAACTCAAGCCGTCGACATTTGAGACATCGGAGCGGTGATTGGCGATCGAGGCGCTGTTTCGTGGCCGGCGGGTGCCCACAACCTTGGTTCCGCTCGCGCTTGTTCTTGTCTTCACCTGGCTGGCGGTGAATGTGCACACCCACGGATGGGCCACGGCGTTCGACGCTCCGACCGCAGCCTGGGTCGAGAACAACGTCAACCGATCTCGAAGCATTGAGAAGGCGTTGCTGCTGACAGCGCTGGTCGGCAACCGCTTCACGGTGGCAACGGCCGCGATCTTCGGCGGGGTCCTGCTGAGTTGGCGCGCTAGTTCGGTGAGGCCAGGCCTCGTTGTGATTGGCACAGTCGCGGGGGCTGTGCTCACCAACACCGCGATCAGGGCGGTCATCTACCGGCCAGTGACCGAAGCGGAGATCCGAGCATTACCGAGCCTGAGTGCCGTACATCATTCGTTCCCATCCGGGCACGTAGCCGGGATCGGCGCACTGCTCGGCATCTTCGCTGCGAGCATTATGGTCGGCCGCAGCCGTGTTGCGCGGGCGCTGGCGGCGGCCTCGGTGGTTGCCGGCATGGTGGTCGTCGCCTTGAGCCGGCTGAGTCTTGGCGTCCACTGGTTCAGTGATGTGGTGGGTGGAGGCCTGTTGGCCGTGGTTTTCGTGAGCATTGGTAGCGCCGCCTTGGTGAGTCGTTCGAATCGCTCAGTAGGTGCCGGCGTCGGCGTGGGCCGTCCGCCCGCGACCATCGGACTCGGTGGCCAACGCGATACGTCGGCTCGGTGAGAGCGCAATAGCCCGGAGCCATTTGTCTTCGTGCAGGTCTTGCGCGAACAGCCGCCCCGGGGCCCTGCCGTCCGCCGGCTGTCTGCGCCCGCCGCCGCGGCTGTGAGACCGATAGTAGGGCTGACGGTTTACAATAAGACGAAAAGTATCTACTGTTTGACGAAAGTGAATCTTCGGTATGTTCGCGGATAGTCTCCCAGGTAGTCGGGGCTGCCACTTGCATCGGGCTTGTTAGGAGCAACATGGGGCGCATCGGCCTTTCCCCCTCGGGGGTGGCGCATCAATGAGTACAGGACGCATTGGGTCGCAAGCGCCGCTCCCGTCAACCCGACTGCTCGATATCAATGACCTTCCCGGTGATCTGATCGACATCGAACTGACTGCGCCGCCGACCAAACTCGTCGGCGACATTGCGGCGGTCCTCCTGCGCCCCGACGAGGGACCGCCCGCGGCGATTCTGAAGATCGCCCGTGGCCCGCTGACGGCCAGCGTACTGCGAACGCAACGGCGCGTGCTGGCGGAATTCGCCATCCACCAAGCAATAACGGAAGAATGGCGCGACCTGCTTCCGCGGGTCCTGGCCTGCGACGACCGCAGGGAAGCGACCGTGTCGGTCGAGTCTTATGTGCCGGGGATGGATTTGGCGGACGTGCTCGCGACGTGTCCGAGCCGTGCAGACGAACTGACCGCCGCGGCCCTGACCGCGATAGCACCGCTGCACCGGCAGACAGCTACATCCGTCATCGTCGACAACGTCTGCCTGTTACGGCGATGGGTCATCGAACCACTGGCAGACCTGACCCATATGTGCCAGCGGCTGGATCCTTCCCTCGTTCCCGTGCTGGAACGGCTGGGAAAGCTGGTGCGGCAGGCCCTCGTTGGCTGGCGCATGCCGGTGAGCTGGACGCATGGCGACTACACGCCGGGCAACGTCCGGGTGGCCGGCGCCGAGGGCCCGGTCACGGGCATCGTGAACTGGGGAGGGGCACGGCCGGGCCAGCCGGCGCTGATCGACGAATACCTGATGATCCTGACCGCGAGATCCCAAGTTGAGGGGACTGATCTCGGCGCGGTCGTCGCCGAGCGGATACGGGAAGGCGGCCTTACAGACCAAGAGCATCAACTGCTGCTTGCCGCACGCGGGCAACTGGATACGAGCATTGGTCACCATGCGTTCATTGACGACCGCGTTGCGGTCCTACTGGCCTGGCTGCACTACGTTGCATGCCTGTGGCGCAAGCACGCCACCCATCCGAACCACCACACGTGGTGGGCCACCATGGTCGCGCCAGTGCTTGACGCCGTAGCGCCACTGCAGGAATTCAGCGGGTCGCACGCGCGCGGCCGGGCCAGCCGGACGCCAAAAGCGTGAACCGATGACCAAGCCACCCTGCCCTGAGGTTGCCGCACCGGCCACTGAGAAGCGTGTCGATGGCTGACCATGAAAAACGCACGACGAACCCTCGCAGAGTGTGGTCGGGCTCCTGGCCTGGCAGCCGTTGGTTCGGACGTGGCCAAGGCTCACCGAGGAATACCCAGCACTTCCGCCGGGCTGAACTTCGAAACGCTTCAGGAATTCACCGAGGATGACCCGAGTGTTGCCGCCCGCCTGGCCTGGCTTAGCGCCCGCCTCACCATCCGGCCGGCCCTGGCCATTGGCAGCCACTTGGCGAACGCGCCGTGGCCGTGGGGTCTCGTCGATTTCGCCGCCCGGGCTCTAGCTCCGGCTCCAGGCAGCGTTCGGGCCACGATCCGGTTGCCCCACAGCACCGCGCGGTTGGTCCGCGCTGCGGGCGTCCTGCCTGCGGACGGCAGCCGCCGGATCGTGTTGTACATGCACGGCGGCGGCTTCCTGACCTGTGGCGTCAACACACATGACCGACTCGTCACCAAGTTGTCCGAGTACGCCGACGCTCCGGTGCTCGTAATGAACTACCGGATGCTGCCAAAGCATTCACTCGGCGAAGCGATCGAAGACTGCGATGACGGTTACCGGTGGCTTCGAGGCAGAGGCTACCGACCCGAGCAGATCGTTTTGGCCGGCGATTCCGCAGGAGGCTATCTGTCGCTGACGCTGGCCCAACGGCTCCTGAACGAAGGAGAGAAGGTTGCCGCGATCGTTTGTATGTCACCCCTGATGCAGATCGCGAAGGCGCCCAAGCAGGCTCATCCGAACATCCGGAGCGATGCCATGTTCTGCGCCAAGGCTTTTGACGCATTCGCAGAGTTGATCGCCAGGGCGGCGCGGCACCGGAGTTCGGTCGGGCGCGCCGAGGAGATTTACGAGCCGCTCGACCACGTCGAGGCCGGGCTGCCTCCCACCTTGATCCATGTATCCGGTTCCGAGGTATTGCTGCACGACGCCCGGTTGGCCGCGCGTAGGTTGGCCGGGGCCGAAGTGGCGGTCGAGGTGCGCGTATGGCCGGGGCAGATGCATGTCTTCCAGATCGCCGCGCCGATGGTGCCCGAGGCCAATCGCTCGTTGCGCCAGATCGGTAACTACATCCGCGAAGCGACCGACCCCTTGCAGGCTGTTCCCCGTTGTACCGCCCGCAGCGGCACATTGAGATCCCGAGGGGGAGTCATCGCCGACAACGCCTCAAAGCGGTTGCCGCCCTCCATAATTCACCTTCAAACAGGATGCTGATAGATGCGTACTCTGGTCACCGGCGCCGCCGGTTTCATCGGTTCCACCCTTGTCGACCGCCTGCTCGAGGAAGGGCACCAGGTTACGGGGGTCGACAACCTGAGCGCCGGTGCCCCCGCCACCAATCTGGAGTCTGCCCACCGACACGAACGTTCAGGTCGCTTCAATTTCGTCGCGGCCGACGTCCGGCACCCCGAGCTGTCTGACATCGTCGCGGGGTCCAACCCCGACGTGGTCTTCCATTTGGCGGCGCACATCGATGTATGCAGGTCCGTCGCCGATCCGCAATACGATGCCCGCAACAACGTGTTGGGCACCATCAACCTCCTGGAAGCGAGTCGGCGGGCGCGAGTGCCGAGAATCGTGTACGCGGCATCGGGCGGCTCTCGCTACGGTGCGTCGGCCACCTTGCCCGCAACCGAGGACGCTCCCGTGGACCCGCGCTGCCCGTACGCGGCGGCCAAGGTTGCCGGCGAGTTCTATATGCGCGCCTACGCCAATATGTACGGGCTCACGCCCATCTGTCTGGCGTTGGCCAACGTGTATGGGCCGCGCCAAGATCCTTTTGGGGAAGCGGGCGTGGTCACGCTCTTCGGCAGTGCGATGATCTCCGGACGTCCCACGACCATCTACGGGGATGGCAGCGCAACACGCGACTACGTTTACGTCGACGACGTTGCCACTGCTTTCCTGTGCGCCGCGGAAGCGCCGGCCGCGACGACCGGAATATTCAATATCGGAACCGGTCTGCAAACGACGGTCACCGAGCTGCACCGACTCATCGCCGCGGCAGTCGGCAGCCAGGACCTGCCCGATTACGCCGAGGCCCGTACCGGTGAGGTCCAGGCCAGCGCCTTGGATCCCACCCTGGCGGGACGGGTGTTGGGCTGGAAGCCCGACATCGACCTCAACGAAGGCATCAAACGAACGGTCGACTGGCTGCGGGGGATCGTCGATCTCTGCCCGGCCCGCCTCGCGACGGCTAGGGGCTAGCGGCTAGGACTTGCATAACTGCCTGTAGAGGCGTGCACCCGGTTACGGGACGAAGCAGCAGCAGTCCGGTATGCGGTTGCGGTGGTGAGCACCAATCAAGTGTGGCGTAGCCTACAGGCTCCGACTTTCGTAGTTTCGCTGCGTCGAGCCAGTTGGCTTGCTACTGTGCCGTCCATGTCCGATGCGCGGTTATTAGGCAACATCTCACACGGCCACGCGCGCGACCGAGCTGGCGCCGACGGGAGTCCGCTGGTCGAACGGCGGCGTAACGCGAGCCCCGGCGAATCCCCGACCGACGTCCTCACGCATTTGCCTGCGCTGGTTGTGCTGGAGCGAATCCCGGTCCCCACGCTCGCGATGGGGCGAGACGGCGTCATCTTGTTCGCCAATACGGCCTTTGCCGAGATGGTCGGTTACGAACAGGACTACTTGGCGGGCTCGGCGTTCCCAGAGGTCTTCAAAAGTGGGTCTAGCGTGGAAAGCGCGCTTTCTGCCGTCGACGCACTGGCGAATCTCGTCGTTGAGCTGCAGCACTGTGAGGGTTGGACGGTGCGCGCCAAAATGAGCAAATCGGCGCTGATGCGCAGGGACGACCCGGTTGTATTGGTGACGTTCGAGAATCTGACGGAGCGGCTCTGGGTTGACGAGCGGTAGTGCTCAGCCAGCCGAGTGGTGGCCCGGTGGTGGCGCAAGGACTCGCCGGGCAAAAATTCACTCGCTAGGTTGTTTCCGTCGTAGAGCTGGCAGTAGTGGGCTAATTGTCGGCGTTTGCCGAGGCTCCGGCGGTGGCGTGGAGATCCACTGAGAGTGGCTCGGCAGCAACCTTTTTCACAGCGAGCGAGTGGCGGCGCTTGATGAATTGGACAAAGTAGTCGATTCGGTCGCTACTGGTGAAACTCGGCAATGCCAGTATCCACGCTCTCTGGAGGTTATCGAGGTGTTGCTCGGGACGGTCGGCATCGCTGATCCGGCGGATACCCACCCACAGAGCGACCAACATTTTTGCAACGTCCGCGGGATCCAAGCGCTCGATCACGTCGCCCTCGGCGATAGCGTTTTTAACCAGTCTGGTGACAAAGTCAATCCATGATTGCCAGAGTGTCGCCGGCATGTCGGTGGCATTGTCGAGGGTCTCGAGCAACCGGACGCCGGCTCGGGCCACCTCGTTTTGCGTGTCCTGGACGGCGAGTAGGTACACCAGATCGATGAGTGTTTCCAACCCTGACATTTTGCGGGCAAGCAACTCGGCGACAGTGGCGTTGCTCATCTCAATGAGGTCGTCGATGATTGCGATGGCCAACGCTTGCTTGGACTGGAAGTGAAAGTACATCGCCCCTTTGGTCAGTTGCGCCTCGGCTAGGACGTCATCGAGGCTGACCACGCTGTACGGACGATGTGCGAACTGGCGCGCCGCGGCGACGATGAGCCGTTGGCGTGTATTGCCGGCTCGTCGTTCGTTGGCCTCGGTCATCGCCCGTCCTGTCTTGTGGCAGTCACCGCGAGACGGCGAGACGATTTCGCGCGAAGCCGATATGCCGCCGAGTCGGTGCCCTCCCTCGATGATAGGGGGGAATGGCCAGTTGGCGGCGCCGACCCGCCTGCGGCGAGGGTGCCGTGTTGATCGGAGTGTTCCGCTGCAGCCTCCCTGGCGCATGTCAATCCGCGCATACCCATGGTTAGCAGGGTTACCGAAAGACTACCAGTTTGTAAAGGCGTTTGCCAGATGCCGCAAAGTATGTATTCTGTGTCTCCAAGTACAATATCGGTTTCCAGACTTCGGATGGCATCCAGACGTGCACTAACGGAGGCTGTAGCCGCCTGCTTCCACCAGGAGGAGCACATGTCGGTCGTGACCACGCAGTCAGAAATGCTGACCCCCGTGCCCTCCCCGTCGGAAGTGTGGTTGCCTTCCGGCGGTCCTGACGAGGGCGCCCGCCTGGACGGGGGCCGCCTGATCGAACGCCGGCGCCAGGGCAGTCCCGACGATTCGCCAATGGACATTCTGACGCGTTTGCCTGCTCTCGTCGTGCTGGAGCGACTCCCGGTTCCGTCTCTCGCCATGACGCGGGACGGGATCATGGTGTTTGCGAATACAGCATTCGCCAACATGGTGGGCTATCGGCAGGACGCCCTCGCGGGGCTGACATTCCCGGATGTGTTCAGGACCGTCCCGGCCGCCGTATTCGGGCTCTTCGATGTCGACGCGCTGTCGAACTTGGTTGTGGAACTCAAACATTGCGACGGCTGGACGGTGCGGGCAAGGGTTAGCAAATCCGCGATGATGCGGCGCGACGACCAGTTTGTGCTGGTGACATTTCAAGATATGACCGAACTTCTGTGGATGGACGAGCGTTAGCACGCTCGATCTCCAGACGTCGTTGAGCCGATGGCTTGACGTCTGTACTCGCCGAAGCTCCGTGGTGTGCCGGCGACACACTGCGTGCAAAGCGTCGCGGTATTGGCGGCTTACCTCTGATGTGGTCGGTGCCGTCTGATCTCTTGCCGACCAGCTGGGCGCCAGCGCGTCTTGGGGGAACCGTCCGTGAACGCGGCGCCTCGATGGCATCAGACCCGAAACCTTGCCCTTCCGCCACTAATCAGACGAAAAGTTTGATTAATCCTTACAAGATGGTCGATAAGTATGTAATATGGCCACCTGGGTGCTTCATCGGTATATCGGAGGGCCCAACCGGGCGCCTCGGGTAAACCGACCCGTTGCGGCTCAGCTTGCTTCCGTGAGGAGGAGTACATGGCGTCGCCCATGACCACAGCCGCAGACGCTCCCGGTTGCGCCGGACGTCCAATTGACGACTGCTCCCTTCGACGCGGGCGCGGTTTCGCCCGGACTTCGGTTTGGTCGTTTCGTCGAGGCGCGTTAACCGGTTCAACTCAATACCGCCAATCCGCTAGATGACTGGGAACCCATGGCGCGCATAACTTTTCCCAAGGCCGACGCCTCCGTCGCCGCCGCAGACACGGGTGCCGTCGGGGACGTGGTCACGGATTTTTTCGCCGCCGCACAAGAGTGGCCGGGCCTTCCTGCCATCGTGCATAACGGGGCAGTCATCCCATATGCGGACCTCGCGGATAGAGTCCGGATCAACGCATCGCGCTACGGTGTGCGACGGCTCGGCCCTGATAGGCCGGCCGATCTGATCGGCGCGTTGGTTTCGCACACACCCGGCGTGGTCGAGTACTTGCTCGGCATACTCCACGCTCGGTCCACCTACTGCCCGATTGATGCCGCTCTGCCGATCGCCCGCAGACAGGCGCTCGTCGCGGCCCTGGGCGTGGACCGTCTTTTCGCGGTAGCCGCCGACGTCGGCGAGCCCGAAACCCACGGAATCGCGGCGTTTAACGAGAACCCGGGAAGCGTGGACGACCTGCCGCGGGCGCTACCGCAAGGTAGCGATCCGGCGTATGTGCTGTGCACCTCTGGTTCCACCGGAACGCCGAAGCCGGTGGTGATCTCGCGGCAGGCCCTGAGCGTCACGGTACGTGCGCTACGAGACCTCTTCGCCTTAACCCCCGACGACCGCGTCCTGCAATTCGCCTCGCTCGGCTGGGACACTTGCTTCGAAGAAATCCTGCCCACGCTGACCGCCGGTGCGGCACTCGTTTTCGACGACGCCGCCCATTCCGGCTCGTTCCCGCGCTTCGTCCGCATGTTGGCCGAACGCGAGGTCACCATGCTCGACCTACCCACGGCGTTCTGGCACGAACTGGTGCTTTTCCTCCACGAGGAGCGGGCGGCGCTGCCCGACAGTGTCCGGCTGGTAGTCATCGGCGGCGAACGGGTCGATCCGACCCGGTTACGGCAGTGGCGTGACCTCGACGTCGGGCACGTCAGGTTGCTCAACACCTACGGGTGCACCGAAACGACGATGGTGACCCACGCGGCGCAGTTGGCGGGGCCCGGCACCGAAGCCGAAGTCGCGAGCGGCGACGCCGAAGCGCCACTGGGTCGTCCACTGCCCCATGTGCGCGACCACGTCACCGAAGAGGGGGAGCTGCTGATCTCGGGCCCCTCGCTGGCTAACGGTTACCTCGGGTCGCCGGAACACACCGCCAAGGGATTCCCGGTTGCCGATCACGGTTGCGGCCGGACCCGCTGGTTCCGCACCGGCGATCTGGTTGTCCGCGGCGAACACGGCTTGCTCTATTCGCGCGGTCGCGCCGACGAACAGGTGAAAGTCCTCGGGGTGCGCATCCATCCGGCCGAGGTGGAGGCACAGTTGATCACCCATCCCGCCGTTGCCGGCGCCGTCGTGGTCGGCGAACGGCTCCTCGGGCGCACGTCGTTAACGGCGTATGTCACTACCACCGGGGAGACCACTCCGGCCGAGTTGAAGCGCTACCTGCGTGAGCGGCTGCCTAGTCAATTCGTCCCCAGCCGAGTGAAATTCGTTGCTGCGCTCGCTTATACACCAAGCGGCAAAGTTGATCGAGCGGCAACAGTCCGCGCCGCGGCGGACTACGACACAAGAGGAAAGAGCCTATGAGCGCAGAACAGATCGTTGCGATTTTCCGCCGGGTGCTCAACACACCCGAAGTGAACGTCGACTCCGACTTCTTCGAACTCGGCGGCGATTCGCTGCTGGCCACCCGGGTGCTCAGTGCGATCGCGCGGGAGTTCGGGACGGAGCTGCTGTACGAGGACTTCGTCGAAAACCCGTCGCCGGAAGGGCTGTTCGCCAGAGTAGTTGTTGCAGTGCCATGAACGCCGGGTCTATGCGAGTTGTCGTCGTCGGTGCCGGCCTAGCTGGACTGACCGCGGCGAATGAGCTGGCGGACGCCGGTGCAGAGGTCACGGTCCTAGAGGCGCGCGATCGGGTAGGCGGCCGTACGCACGGAATCCCGGTCTCGGCGACTGTGGTTGCCGATGGCGGTGCTGCCTATCTGGGCGCCCAGCACACCGAATTACTCGCCTTGCTGAGGAAGTACGGTCTTGATCTGGTGTCGACGGCAACGACCGGCGATAGCACGTTCTTGGTGAGTGACCAGCGGACGACATCTGCGAGTCGGATGCCACCGCTGCGCGGCGTTGCGCTCGGCGATCTCTTCGACCGGCTCGAGGAACTCGTCGAGCAGGTCGATCCAGAGGCCCCATGGGCGACTCGTCGGGCGGAAAGCCTGGATCGGCAGTCTGCCGCGGACTGGATTGCCGCCGAGCGCATGCATCCGGACGCGGAAACTTTCTTCCCGTTGTTTCTCGGCGAAATGATGGCTGCCGATCCGGCCGCGATCTCCGCTCTGCACATGGCCTTTTATCTGCGGTCGGGTGGAGGGATCCGGTATCTCAACGCCTTCGAGGGCGGAGCCCAGCAGTGGCGGATCGATGGCGGCTCGCATCTACTGTGCTCGGCCCTCGCTCAACGGCTCGGTGACCGGGTACGGACGCGCCATCCGGTGTCTGCGATCGATCAGGACGCCGACGGCGCCGTGGTGCATTGTGTTTCGGACGTGGATGGCACGCGCTCGCAGTTTCGCGCCGACCGGGTGGTGGTCGCCGTACCGCCGCTATTGGCGCAGGAGATCGAGTTCCGGCCTGTTCTGCGCGCACCGCGTGCGACGGCGCATACCAGCCGCGGACGCGCGGTGAAGGTCCATCTTGGCTATCCGGCTCCAATGTGGCGTGACCACGGCTTATCCGGATGGTCGCTGAGTACCCACGGCCCGCTGCTGTCCACGGTCGATGATTCACCGCCCGATGAATCAGCGGGCGTATTAACAGGTTTCGTCACCGGAGCTGCCGCCTTGGCGTTCAGCGCGCTGTCGTCGGACCGCCAGCGGGACGCGGCGCTCGCCCACTCGCACCGGCTCTTCCCGCAGTTACCTCCGCCGACGCGATACGCGGTAACCGACTGGTTGACCGAGGAATACAGCAGGGGAGGGTATGCGGCCCTGTTCGGACCCGGTGACTGGCTCAGGCTCGGCCCTTCACTGACTGCACCGCATGGTCGGGTTCACTGGGCGGGCACCGAAACCAGCTTGGAGTTCTTCGGCCTGATGGAGGGCGCAATCCGGTCGGGTCTGCGCGTCGCGGCCGACTTGATCCAGGGTGCGGAAGCCGCGGCGGCGTCGCGAGAGGTTGTGTCGCTATGACGGTGCTCAGCGACGCCACGCGCACTGGCTTCACCGCCGCCCTCGATCAGCCGTATATATACGTGCGCAAGGAGTTATCCGAGCCGGATTGGCGTCGCTACCCAGGTTGGTCGACGGTCACCGAGTCCGAGTGGCGAAACCCGCAGTGGCAGCGGGCACACACGGTCAAGAACATCGCTCAATTGCGTGCCGTGGTCGGCGACCTGCTCGACGAGCGGTTCTACACCGACCTCGCCGCCGACCAGCAGCAGCGGGCCACCATGTCGATGCTGCTGCCACCTCAGATGCTCAACACCATGGCTCCCAACTGCCGGCCGGAAAGCCGCGCGCTGACCGACGCCTTCTACTCTGATCCGATCCGGCGCTACATGCTGCCCTTGCTCAGTGACCGGGAGCCGGAATGGTGCTCACACCCGTACGCCGAGCGAGACTCGTTGCACGAGAGCGACATGTGGGTGGTCGAAGGGCTGACCCATCGATACCCGACCAAGGTACTCGCCGAGATGCTTTCGACCTGCCCGCAATACTGCGGGCACTGCACGCGAATGGATCTGATCGGCAATTCCACGCCGACCGTCAGAAAGACCAGATTATCCCTGCACCCCGCCGACCGCTACGAGCGGATGCTGGACTACCTGCGGGCGACCCCGATGGTGCGCGACGTCGTGGTATCCGGCGGGGACCTTGCCAACGTCCCCTGGCCGCGGGTGGAATCGTTCGTCATGCAGTTGCTCGCGATTGACAGTATTCGCGACATCCGCTTGGCGACAAAGGCATTGGTCGGGCTGCCGCAGCATTGGCTGCAACCCGACGTGGTGGAGGGCGTGAGCCGCGTGGCGCACATCGCCGGTGCCCGCGGCGTCAACCTCGCGATGCACACCCACACCAACCATGTGCAGTCGGTGACCCCGCTGGTCGCGTCGGCGGCACGCGGGCTGCTGGACGCAGGACTGCGCGACGTGCGCAACCAAGGGGTGTTGTTACGAGGCGTGAACGCCACCGCCGACGACCTACTTGACTTGTGCTTTGCGCTGCAGGGCGAAGCGAACATTTTGCCCTACTACTTCTACATGTGCGACATGATCCCCAACGCCGAACACTGGCGCACCCCGCTGTGGCAGGCACAGCAGCTGCAGTTGGCGATCATGGGCTATCTGCCCGGATTCGCGACGCCGCGAATCGTCTGTGATGTCCCGTACGTGGGCAAGCGCTGGGTTCACCAGGTGGTGCGTTACGACCGGGACCTCGGAATCTCCTACTGGACCAAGAATTACCGCACCGGGTTGGACGGGGCCGATGTGGACGCGTTGAACCGCGTCTACCCGTTTTACGACCCAATCGACACCCTGCCGACCGTTGGTCAGACCTGGTGGCGGAAGAACTCCGACCTGCCTTGTGACACAGCGCTTTCGGTTGGCCCCGAGTCCGTGACGCCTGCCCCAAATGGCGGCACCGCACCTGGCCCGTGCGGTGCCGCCACAGGGGCGGACGGAGGGACGGAACCGGTTTCCCGCACGGTGGAGACCTTTGGTGATTCCATCGGGGAGCGACTGCCGTCGCAAGCCACTATGGAGCACTCTCACGAGACCGTCAAAAGGCGCAAACGGGCGACAGCCGAGCCAGATTCGGCGCTCCAGCAGGCAGGCGTATCGCCGGCCGTCCATCCCGGGGCATGAGCTGGAACGGCACGCGCTGAGAAGGGGAGACAGGGGTATGGGCGCTGCGGGAAACATGTATGGCCGACGCCGGTCAGTGCAACACATCGGCTCCAAAAATCCTCTGCTGCAGGGAGTTCGACTCTATGGGTCGGTGAGTTGCGGATGACTGTCGTCGAGATCGCTCCGATCACGGATGCGGACAAAGCCGCAGTGGCGGAGTTCCTGCACACCAACCTCAACGACCGGGTTCCGTGGGAGGTTGCCTGCTTCGCGGCGCCATGGAAGGTGGAGGCGCCGAACCACGGCTTCATGGTTCGCGATGGGCAGCGCGTCGTTGGCACCCTACTGGCTCTTTACTCCGAGCGGTTAGTGGCAGGACGGGTGGAGCGGTTCTGCAACATGACATCATGGTGCGTGCTGCCCGAATATCGCTCCCGGAGCATCACATTGCTCAAGACACTGCTGGCGCAGGAGGGTTACCACTTCACGGTTTTCACGCCTGACGTGGGGCCGCAGGAAATCCTTAATTGGCTGGGGTTTCGTTACCTCGACACCGCCGCGGCGCTCATTCCGAACCTGCCGTGGCCCACCCTGCCGCGCTGGACAAGAATCAGTGCCGATCCAGCGGTCATCGAAAGGACGCTCGGAGGCACGGCGCTGCAGGTCTACCACGACCACGCGCGAGGGCTCGGAGCGCATCACCTTGTTTTAATTCGCGGCCGCAGCTCTTGCCACGTCATGTACCGGGAATTTCGCCACAAAGATGTGCCGCTGCTCGCGATAGTCATGCACGTCAGCGATCCTGACTTGTTTCACCGAGCGCTGCGTCCGCTGACCCGTTATCTGTTGATTCGTCATCGGCTCGTGGCAACCCTGGCCGAGTTACGGGTCATCGAGCACAAACCGCGCCTGTCGTTCGCGCTGGACTCCTGGCCCAAGATGTATCGCAGCGCCAGCCTGGAACCCGAGCAGATCGACGATCTCTACAGCGAGCTCATGTGCTTGCCCCTATAGCGGGGGAGGTTGGCCACTCCGCGGACCAGCCTTGATTTCTTCGCGAGACAGGTCCCGCCTGGTCCAGGCTACGGCTAACGGGCGAGAGGCGGGCCGCGCGGATAGTGCCGAGAGGAAAGGAATGTGTTGACGTGATCGCAACGCTGATCGGGGTATTGGTCCTACTCATAGCGGCAGCCATATGCGTATCGATATTTCTTATTGCCTTCAGTTTCGTGATAACTCACAAACTCCGATCGCATATCCCACAATCGCGGTGTTCCCACGCCGAGGACAATCTCGGCTGGGAGTAGGCGAACCGCAGCAGGGAAGACATCCCACGCAGGGGGTTCGTCGGCGCCGCTCGCGTCAGCCTGACCAAGGGCTCGCCAGCGGCCCGCACCGGCGACATCCAGCAGAAGCCGAAGCATCAGGGGAGCGACTCAGTTGCTCCGCTCTTTCTGTTCGAAGGCCGAACGCGATTGACCCTGAGCCGTGCGGACGAGGCGGTCGCGGCCAGGCCGGCGCTGAGACCAGAAGTACGATAACAGTTGCTCAAGATCTGATAAGTATGTAATCTTAGGGATCAAGTGCATATCGGTATATAAGCATCCACCCGAGCGTGGCCGTGGGGCGATCCGCCAAAGGGCCGGCCGGGTTTCCCGGTAGGAGGAGAGCATGTCTTTCGTAACCACGCAGCCGGCGCTTCTGGCGTCCGCTGCCGCGGAATTGGAAACCATTGGTGCGCAAATGGCCGCCGGCGACGCGGCCGCCGCAGCCCCGACGACGGGGGTGATTCCGGCTGCGGCTGACGAGGTATCGGCGCTGACGGCTGCGCAATTCGCCGCGCAGGCGCAACTCTTCCAGGCCGTGAGCGCCCAGGCGACGGCCATTCACGAAATGTTCGTGAACGCGCTGACCACTAGCGCCGAGTCGTACGCGGCCACCGAAGCCGCCTCGGCCGCGGCGCTGTAGAGATCACGCGGGTTCAGCGATGGACTACGGGGCTTTGCCGCCAGAGTTCAACTCCGGGCTGATGTATGCCGGCCCGGGGCCGGAGTCATTTCTGACCGCCGCCGCCGGGTGGAACTCGCTGGCGGCCGAGTGGACTTCCGTGGCCACCTCTTACCAGTCGGTGATTGCCGGGTTGATCAGCGACTGGACCGGGCCTTCGTCGGCGGCAATGGCGGCGGCGGTCGCACCCTACATAGCGTGGATCACCGCGACGGCCGGAGAGGCGGAATTGACGGGCGCGCAGGCGCAAGCCGCGGCGAGCGCGTTTGAGACGGCGTTCGCGATGATGGTGCCGCCACCGGTGATCGCGGCGAATCGCACCCAGCTGATGAATCTGGTCGCGACGAACCTTCTCGGTCAGAACACGCCGGCGATCGCGGTTAATGAAACCCAATACGGCGAAATGTGGGCCCAGGACGCGGCGGCGATGTACGGCTACGCTGCGGCTTCGGCCGTCATCGGCGCGAGGATCACGCCGTTCACGCCGGCGCCGGAGACCACAAACGCGGCCGGACTGGCCGCGCAAGGCGGCGCGACCGGCGGTTCGGCCGGCAATTCGGCCTCCACCTCGCTGTCGAAGTTGGTCTCGTCGGTTCCGACGACCCTGCAGAACCTGGCGTCACCGGGTTCCTCGACGCCCACATCGGGAGTATCGGCGCTCGCTGACGGCGCGTCGGGCGGTGCCTCCGGCGGAGGCACCACCACCGCGGCAGGCCCCCTCGGGGGACTGATCGACTCGAACGGCGTCGCGACCAGTCTGGTTTCGCAATATCTCGGTATGCCGGGGTGGGCTGGCATTTCCCTGATGAGCACGTTCATTTCGCCACTGCAGACGCTCATGACCACGCCGATTAACAACGCACTATCCGCCGCTCCGGCAGTCGCCGCAGACGGTGCGGCCGCAGGTGCGGCGGATGCGGCAGCGGGGGCGGCGGCCGCTGAGGGTGCGGTGGGATCCGGGTTGGGCGGAATCGCGGATGTTGGCGCTGCCGCGGGCGTCGGTGAGGCGGCCTCGGTCGGCGCGTTGTCGGTGCCGCCGAATTGGGGCTGGGCCGCTTCAGGCCTGTCGGGCGTCGGCAGCGTGCCATTGACGTTGCCGGGCATCAGTGTGGACGCGCCCGGCAGTCTGCCCATGGCGGCCGGGCTGCCCATGATGGCGGGCGGGCTACCGGGGCTAGCCGGAGCGGGCGCCATAGGGGCCGCCGCGGGTCTTGCTCGCGGCAAGTACCTGCCGCGCCTCAACGTTGTGGCGCGCTCGCCAGAGGCTGGCTACTCGGCTGCTTCGGCGGCCCCGCCCGCCGCGAAATACCCTGTGCCCGCCACGTTCCCGACAAACGGACACGCGCCCCCGGGTTACCAGCCGGCGATCGTGTACCTGCCGACCAATGGCGACGAAGCCGCCAAGACCTGACAGGTGCGCGCGGTTCATCGGACGGACTCGGGTTCTGTCCGAATTGCTCCCGCGCTGAACCGCGTGTGACCTCACCAGCGAACGATCCGATTCCGGATCGTTCGCTGGTGCAGCGATTGACCTGGCGAAGTCTCACCACGCCGCCAAGCGTGCGCCGGGCGATGAGCTATGCGGTGCGACAGTCGCCGGGCGCGGTGACCCAAGCCGGTGACGGGATGTGGGCAGCGCGCCGCAGTGCCTGAGCGGCTGTCTACGGACGTGACGTTTGGTCGGCTCCGTCCCACGCTGACCCGCGGCCGGTTGCCAAGGCAAGATACTGCAGGAATTAGAAACCCTTCCATTCGATCCCAATAGTATGTATAGTTGCGGGTATGGCGATAGTCGGTTTGTGCCGTCACCCCGCGGGGACTTCCCCGTCGATGAGAGCAGTGGTTGGCGGCTTCGCAACGAAGTCAGGCAACCGGAATGATGCCGCTTCCCATGCGGCACGTGTTCGGATGGGTCGACGGCCATGAAGGTCGTGCTGTTCTGCGGCGGCTACGGCATGCGAATGCGTAGCGCCGAAGGCGACCTGGTGCCGAAACCGTTGCAGATGGTCGGACCACGACCGGTGCTGTGGCACGTGATGCGCTACTACGCGCATTACGGCCACACGGAGTTCATTCTCTGCCTGGGTTACGGTGCGGCGAAGATCAAGGATTTCTTTCTCAGTTACCGCGAGGCGGAATCCAACGACTTCACCTTGCACGCCGGACAGGTCGAGTTGCTCAACTCCGACATCTCGGATTGGAGTGTGACGTTCGTAGACACCGGCTTGGAGTCGCCGATCGGTGAGAGGTTGCGACGAGTCCGCCAATACCTTGGTGACGACGAATACTTCTTGGCGAACTACGCCGATGTGCTGACCGACGCTCCGCTCGACGAGATGATCGAAAAGACCACGAGCAGTGGTCTACCCGCGTCGATGCTCCTCGTCCCGCCTTCGTCGTCGTTCCACTGTGTCGATGCCAGTGAGGACGGCGACATCAAGGAGATTGTCCCGCTGAGCAATTTTCCGATCTGGGTGAATGGCGGCTACTTCGTGCTCAACCGGGAGGTCATTGACCTGATCCCGGAGAACGGTGATCTCGTCGGGGACGCATGCATGGCCCTGGCCGGCACCGGTCGGTTGGTCGGCTATCGGCACGGCGGTTTCTGGAAGCCGGCCGACACCTTCAAAGAGCGCGCCGAACTTGACGCCGACTACCACAGAGGAATCCGTCCCTGGATGCTGTGGGACAAGGCCCAATGCGCAGCGCGGCCGGCATGATGCCGCTGAAGGTCGATGACATCAGCTCCATTGCCGTGATCGGGGCCCATTGTGACGACATCTTGATCGGCGCTGGGGCGACCTTGATGCAAATCGCCCGCCACCGACCGGATGTCGCCGTGCACGTGCTGGTACTGACCGGCGCCGGCACCGAGCGGGAGGTCGAGGAAAAGGGAGCGTTCGCGGCCGTATTTCCGCAGGCGGACGTCCGGTTGACCGTTGCCGACTTGCCCGATGGCCGCCTGCCCGAACACTGGGGAGTCGTGAAGCGCCATTTTGCGCAGTTCCGCCGTAGTTGCGAACCGGATCTGGTCCTCGGCCCCCAACGCCACGACTTTCATCAAGATCACCGGCTAGTAGCCGAGCTGATCCCGACCGAGTTCCGGGCCCACTTGGTGCTCGGCTACGAGATCCTCAAATGGGAGTCGGATCTGCCGAATCCGTCTGTCTACGTGGACATTCCAGACGATGTGGCGTACGAAAAGGCAAAACTACTCGCACGGTGCTATCCGTCCCAGTCAGGGCGCGACTGGTTTGACGACGAGGCATTCCTCGGCTTGATGCGAGTTCGCGGCGTGCAGTGCCGGGCTCACTACGCCGAAGCCTTCGTCTGCGAGAAAGCAGTCGTAAGCCCCTTGGGCCTTCAATCCCGTTGAGTGAGCTGAGAGTAGGGGACACCACATTGCGCGTTTTGGTTACGGGCACCGAGGGCTACTTGGGTTGCCTGCTCGCGCCGGCTCTTCTCGCCGACGGCCACGAGGTGGTCGGCCTGGATACCGGCTACTACCGGTCCGGTTGGCTGTGCCCCGGCTACATCGCTGACAGCACTTACCCGGCCACGCCCTTCACTCTTGTCAAGGACATCCGCCATGTAACGGACGCGGACCTCCGCGGATTCGACGCCATCGTGCACATGGCCGAGCTGAGCAACGACCCGATCGGCGACTTGATTGGTGATGTGACGTTCGAGGTAAACCACCGCGGCAGTGTGCACCTGGCTGAATGCGCCAAGCGGGCCGGTGTCAGCCGCTTCATCTACATGTCGTCGTGCAGCGTGTACGGAATTGCGGAAGGCACGGTCGACGAAACTAGCCCGGTCAGCCCACTGACCCCCTACGCCAAATGCAAGGCGCTGGTCGAACAAGACGTCGCGGCGATGGCCGATGACAACTTCTCGCCGACGTTCCTGCGCAACGCAACCGCGTTCGGTGCCTCACCACGGATGCGGTTCGACATTGTGCTGAACAATCTCGCCGGCCTCGCATGGACCGAACGCCGCATCGCGATGACCAGCGACGGCACGCCGTGGCGACCGTTGGTGCACGCGCTCGACATTGCGCAGGCGATTCGGTGCGCCCTGCGTGCCGACCGGCAGAGTGTTCATTCCCTGATCGTCAACGTAGGTAGCGATGAGAACAACTACACCGTTCGTGAAATCGCCGAGACGGTCAGTGCCGAATTTCCTGGCTGCGAACTGACTTTCGGTCCGCCCAGCGCCGACAACCGCAGCTACCGAGTGGCGTTCGCCAAGATCCGCGAGGTATTCAGCGATTTTCACGCTGCCTGGGACTTGGCAGCAGGTGCGGCCCAACTGCATCGCGTGTTCACCAGCATCGCAATGGATCCCGAGACCTTCCAAGGCCGCGGGCACACCCGGCTCAAGCAAATCGAGTACCTGCTCAAGACCGGACAGGTCGACGAGCGCCTGTTCTGGAAGGAAGTCCAGTGACTCAGTCGGCGTGGCGGGAGGCCCGGTGAAAATGGACGGGCCAGATAATGTCCGACGGCTCAACACGGCGCCCAGCGTGGCGTTGGCATCGGCCCAGTCGAATGGTCACTCCTCCCGAAGCGGGAGAATTCGATTGGCCGTAGTCGGCGCGGGAAAGATGGGCTTGTCGCACCTTGCGATCCTTCGCTCACATCCCGACCTCGACGTGGTCGGCGTCTGTGATTCGGTCGGCTATGTCCGGGACATCCTTACCAAGTACACCGGGTTGACGTGCTACGACGACTTCGACCGGATGCTGGTGGAGACGAACGCCGATGCGGTTGTCGTCGCCGTCCCGTCAAAGCTGCACGCGCCGATGGTCCAGAAGGCCCTGATGCGCGGGGCGCATGTCTTCTGCGAGAAGCCATTCGTTCTCGATGTGAGCGATGGCGAGCGCCTGGTCGCCCTGGCTGAGAGCAATCGGTTGGTAAATCAAGTCGGTTACCACTGCCGCTTCGTCGGCGCCTTTCAAGAGGCGGAGCGGATCGTCGCGTCGGGCGCGCTGGGTCGTGTGCACCATGTGCGTGCGGAGGCCTACGGCCCGGTCGTACTCCGCGAAAAAGGAAGCACGTGGCGCGGCGTGAAGGCGGAGGGCGGTGGCGCCCTGTACGACTACGCGTGCCACGCCATCGACCTCATGAACTTCATCGCGGGCGTCCCCGATTCGGTCGATGGAGTCGTCCGCCATAGCGTTTTCTCGCGTGACGTCGACGATGAAATCTACTGCGTGATGCGCTATGCCGATGGCGCGAGCGGCCAGCTATCGGTGAACTGGAGCGACGAGAGCTTCCGCAAGATGTCGACAAAGGTGTCGGTGTGGGGAACAAACGGTCGCATCGTCGCGGATCGGCAGGAGTGCCAAATCTATCTGCGCGAGACGCATCCCCAACTCCCCGAGTTCGGAAAGGGATGGACGATTCGTTACACCACAGATCTCACCGAGGAGGTCTGGTACTACCTTCGCGGTGAGGAGTACTCGGCACAGATCGACTATTTCGCCCAGAGCGTGAAGAAAAACCGACTGAACGGCGAGAACACATTTCGCTCCGCACTCGACGTCGATCGGGTGGTCAACATGATCGCCGGGGCAGCGCCCAGCGGACGTCCCGCAACGCCGTTGCGGCCGGCGACGAACGGGTCCCCACGCGGCTCGTTCCGTCGCCAAATCCATGCGCGGATCAGAAGACTCGCCACGTCGAGGGCATCGTGACCATGGACCGCGTGCTTTTCGGAGACAACCAATTCTTTGGCGTCAACCACATGTCCGAGGAGAAGGCCCGCGCACAGGCGATGCGGTTCCAACACCTTCCGCCCGTGCTGGCGACGCTGGACGACGCCTATCGGGAAGGCATTCGCACATTCGTCTGCACCACCCACGACCGGGTGGGTGAAATCTGCGATCATTTCCGGGCGAACGCGGCTCAATACCCCGATTACGTCTTCTACCCGTGCATGCCGTACGCGCACAAGTATGCGAATGCCGTAACCGAGTTCGGGATGCTCGAAGCGCTCCGGAAGTTCCTGCCGGACGACGGGGCCGTCAAGTCGATGTTCAAGGGGGGCGTCGCCTTCGCCAGCAAGGACATCGAGCCGGTGATGCAGCTGTTGGTCGATGCCGAGATGAAGATGTTCACCGGTCTCTCGACGCCCGTCATCTTCATCCAGAACGTCGTGACCGACTTGCTTCTCGGACTCGGAATGGTTGATGCCTTCCGGTTTTTTGCCGACCACGTGAAGCTCAGGTACGGTGCCGAGCCGGGCTTCATCACGATGAACCTCCCCCGACTCCTCGACGTTCTGAACAGCCAAGGGATCGACAACCCCATCGTCTGCGCCAATTTCAACAAGATCGGCTTCCGGATGTGCGGCGGGGTAGAGCTTTACGAGAAAACCATCCGGGAACGCCCAGTCAGGCTGATCGCGATGTCGGTGCTCGCTTCGGGAGCAATCCCGGCCCGCGAGGCGATCGATTACGTCTGCAGCCAGCCGCAGATCGAGTCGATCGTATTTGGCGCGTCCAGCCGGGCCAACATCCAGCAGACGAAATCGATAATCGACGAACTCTGGCGAGTGCCGGCCTGATCGCTCCGACGCGTCGGATCAGCGGGCGGCGTCGCCGCGGCCTCGCCGCCCATCACCCCGCCCGCAAGTAAGTTCCCGCCAGTAGGTTTCCAGCCACCCGGTGAGCTCGCGGGCCCGGCCCAGCGCATCGGCCGGAGCTGACCGAGACCGCGCCCCTGCGATCGCCGTCGGCAACTCCTCCATCTCTCGAACCACCGTTGCTAGCCCGGCCGCCTCCAGCTTCTCGGCGAACGGCAGCTGGTGCTCGTCGACGTGCTCTCCGTGTGACGAGCGACGAGGGACCATCACGGGGTGCTTGCCCTGCTCGATGCATACCAGCGTCGATCCGGCGCCGGCATGGGTGACGGCCACCGAGGCACCGCGGATCTGCTCGCAGACGTCCCCGAAGGACAAGAAGCGTTCGAACCGGGCGTAGCGCGGCTCGTACTTGCAGGATCCCAGCTGCACGAAGAAGTCTTCCTCCACCGCGCCCGTGCGGGCCAGCTCGTCGACCGCACGCGCCAGCCGGTCGAAGGGGTGCACCTCCATCCCCATGATCACGAAGATCACACGATCCTCCCGTGGTACTCCGTGCGAGGGATCCGGTCGACCAACTCGGGCCATTGCACAAGGAAGCGGGAGGCGAAGGGCTTCACCATTCGGGCGGTGAGCGAGAGCTCGCTGATGCGGGTGATGGACTCGACGAAGACGGTGGGAACCCGCAGCAGCCACGCCACCCAAAGGAACGGAGCGGCCACGCCCGAACCGGTGGTCAAGATCATGGCGGGCCGGTGGCGGATCAGGAGCCGGAGCGCCAGCACCAGGTTGCGCAGTAGGTTCGGGACGTTGCGGACTGTGGGGTGCGCCGCCCAGTAGATCTCCTTCTCCTCGCGTAGCAGATATCGGGCATCGGCGGTCCCGAAGCTCACCCAGTACCGGTCCTTGTCCTGCCAGAAGTCCCGGAGGCAAAACATTTCGTAGATGTGCCCGCCGGACGACGCAATTAGGAGCAGGCGGCCCATGTCTCCCCTCAGGCGCTTGTGACCAAGGTCTGCCGCACGAACTTACCGAATTTTGTCCCGACTCGGCGGGCGAATTTCGAGGCCAGGCCGCTCGTGGACGAAGTCGTTGGCTGCCCGACCGAGGCTGGGCGTGTCCGATCGGCGAGGCGCGGCGGGGCCAATGTTCCATCCGACTGTTGCGAGCCTGCGCCTCCGCAGAACCCGCGAGAGAGGAAAAGACCATAACCTTGACTTTTCCTTCCATACCGTCCAAAGAGTATGTATAGTTCCCAGCATGACGATTTTCGGTTTGCTTGGTCGCCGCGTTCGGCCCAGCTCTTTGACGAGCGCAGTCAGGGGCTGTTTCGGAGCATGACCACGACTACGCTCCGCAGCCGAAACGGGCATGTACATGTGCCTGTCGCGACGCGTTGGATGCCGCCGGCCGCGGAGAAGACCGCACGGCGCTGGCAACGTCAGTATTCGAGCCGCCTGCGCATCACGGACTCGATGATTGTCTGCGCTTCAGTATTCTTCGCGCAGTTCGTCCGCTTCGGTGAATCCCCAAGCACTTCCGGTTATCCCGGTCAGTTGATGACGTTGTTCTCGCTTCTGTTCGCCGCCCTATGGCTGTCGTCCATCGCCGTCTTCCGCACGAGATCACCTCGCATTATCGGAGCAGGCATCGATGAGTACCGACGCCTGACCAGTGCGTCTTTCTGGACTTTCGGCATCATCGCGATGGTAACCCTGCTTGCCAAAATCGAGTTGGCGCGAGGCTATTTGGCAGTCGCGCTCCCGGTGGGCACCGTCGGATTGCTGGCGAGCCGTGCCATGTGGCGTCACCGCATTGGCGCGATGCGCGCACGCGGCAAGTTTCAGACCACGGTGTTGGCGATCGGCGACCGCCGCGGGGTTTCACATCTGGCGCACGAGCTGACTCGCAATCCCCGAGACGGCTACGTCGTAGTCGGGTTGGGTATCCCCGGATACGGGTCATCCCGCGGCAAGACGCTTACGGTCCACGGCCGGGAGATCCCGATCCTCGGGGACGAAACTCAGGCGCTGGCCGCGATCGGTCGTTGCGGCGTGGACACCGTTGCGGTGACCGGCTCGGAGCGTTTCGGAGTGCAGGGCATCCGAAAGCTGATGTGGCAGTTGGAAACCATGGACGTCGACCTCGTGGTCGCTCCCGGGCTGATGGATGTCGCCGCGGCACGATTGGCCCTGCGCCCCGTCGCGGGTTTCTCTCTGCTGCACGTAGAGAAGCCGCAATATCAAGAGGCCAAATGCTTCCAGAAGCGGGCTTTCGACATCTGCTTCTCGCTGGCGGCGCTGATCGCAACGTCGCCACTCCTCATTGCGGCTGCCATCGCTATCAAACTCACGAGCAAGGGACCGGTGTTCTACGGATCCGAGCGGATCGGCCTGGACGGCAAGCCCTTCAAGATGTTGAAGTTCCGGACGATGGTCGACGGGGCCGACAAGCAGATCGACCACCTTATGGCAATCAATGAAGGCGCGGGCGGCATGCTGTTCAAGATCCGCGACGATCCGAGGGTCACGCCCGTAGGCAAAATCCTGCGGCGATTCAGCATTGATGAACTGCCGCAGTTCATCAATGTCCTGAAGCAGGAGATCAGCGTGGTTGGGCCGCGACCGCCGCTGCGAAGAGAAGTGGCGAAGTACGACGGCGAAGTGAAGCGACGGATGCTGATCAAGCCGGGCGTTACCGGATTGTGGCAAGTGAGCGGCCGTTCCGACCTTTCGTGGGAAGAATCGGTCCGGCTGGATCTGTCATACGTCGACAACTGGTCGATGGCCGGTGATCTCGTGATCATCGCTAAGACGTTGAAAGCGGTCTTGGCCAGCGAAGGAGCCTACTGAGTGAGGCGCGGCCATGACTGAGTCGGTCGCGGTTGCGCCGTCAGTGCCGCGTGAGCGGATTGTGCGCGCGTTCTCGACTCAGCTGATCTGCCGGGCACTGGGGATGCTGGCCTCGGTGGTTTCGGTGGCGATGACCGCCCGCTATCTGGGCCCCGGACGCTATGGCCAGCTCACCATCGCTGTCGTCTTCATCGGCATGTGGACCAGCCTGGTCGACCTCGGCATGGCCTCCGTTATTGTGCGCCGGGTCACCTCTGGTCGTGGCGACCTCGAGCGCCTGGTGCGGGTCAACAGCGGCCTTGCCTTGGTTTACTGTGTCCCGCTCGCGGCGCTCGCAGTCGTGACGGGGTTGCTCATCTATCGCGACCCCGACGTGCGAGTAATGCTCGTGATGCTGTCGGCGGGGCTGCTGATGACCTCCATGACAACACGATTCGACCCGGTGTTTCTTACCACCGTCCGATTCTCGGCAGTGGCCATCTCCGACCTCGCCGGCCGGCTGGCCACACTGATCATGATCGCGTGTCTCGTAGCGGAACGCGCGGACGTCATCTGGTTCGCTGTCGCGCAGCTCATTCCGCCTGCCCTCCAGTTACTGATCCAGGGCAGCGCAGCAGCGCAGCACATCTCGCTACGGCCGGTGTTCGCGTTGCGCGAGGCCGTCGATCTGCTACGAGAAAGCCTGCCGCTGATGGCTTTTGTGGTAATCGGGGTCGTGTACTGGCGCGCAGACGGCGTGATCCTGTCCTTGCTCAGCACCCACTCCGAGGTCGGCGTGTACGGGCTGGCCACGCTGATCACGTCCAACACCGCGGTGGTGGCGACGCTGTTTCTCCGGTCGACCCTGTCGACGGCTACCGAGCTTTTTTCGCGGGACGTCGCGGCGTTCGCGGGCTTTCTACGCCGCAGCGTCGAGCTGATGTACTTTGTGGCGGTACCGGTCGCGGTTGTGGGTGCGCTGCTGGCCGGACCGTTGATCGGGCTGTTCGGTGACAAGGCGTTCGTACCTCGCGGGGCGCCGACGCTGGCGTTGTTGTTCTTCGCAGCCGCTTTGCAATTCGTCGCCGCCACCCTCGGACAAGGCTTGTTCGCGTGCGGTCAGCAGCGGTTCCTGATGCAAGCGGGCATTTTCGAACTGGCGTTCAACATCGCGCTCAATCTCTTGCTGGTCAAGCGGTTCGGCGCCGTTGGCGCCGCCGTCGCGCTCGTGTGCACCGAGCTTCTCGGCGTCATCGTCTCCAGTTGGTGGCTGCACCGGCGATGCGGATACCGCACGCCGCTGATGTTCTTGCTGCGGGTACTGCTGCCTACCGCGGCAAGCGTGGGGACAGCTCTGGCGCTGTCAGGGCAGCACGTGATCGTGGCGGTGGCCGCTGCGGCGGTCACGTACCTGACGGTCAGCATGGTGATCGGCCCGGTCAAGTGGTCGACTCTGGTTGCGATGCGCGGAAAGCAGGTGATGGCGTGATTCGGCAGATGGATCGGGCTTATACGAGGTGTCCGGAGCGCGGGGTTACGCTGCCGCGGCCCGCGCGACCACTCGCGGTCCTGATCGTGACGTACAAGAGCCACGACCTGATCGAGAGGTGCCTCGCCAGCGTCGCTGAGCACCTTCCCGAGCTGCCCGTCTACGTGTACGAGAACAGTGGCGAAGGATATCCCGGTCGCGAAGAACTCGTTAAGCGGCACCCCGGGGTGAACTGGGTGTTGGGGGGACCGCTGAACGTCGGCTTCGCTGCGGCTTTCAACGCGTTGGTAGAGCACACGCCTCCCGGCACCGATCTGCTGCTGATGAACGCCGACACCCGGCTGCGCGGGCCGTTAACCCGCACCCGGGAGCTGTTGCAACGGCCCGGGATCGCGGCGGTCTCGCCGGCGGTTAGGGACGGCGCCGCACCCCCCGAGGTCACTTGGGACGTCGCGCGACGCCGCACAAGGCTGATCCGCGCGCTGGTGGCTGCAGGCGGCTACTCGGATTTGCTTCGCGGAACCCCGATCTCGCAGCTGTACGGCCGACAGCCCGCGGAATCGGAAGAGATCGATGGGTACATCGCCGGGGCCTGCCTGGCGATCAGCCGCGCGGCCTGGGACTCGGTTGGCTGTTTCGACGAGGAGTTCTTTCTCTATGGCGAGGACGTCGACTGGCAGACGCGTGCGCGTGCAGCTGGCTGGCGCATCGTGCTCGCTGACGAAGTTGGTGTCGACCACGGCAATCTGATTACCGCCGAGGGTGCGAATCGCGATGACTCACCGCATGGTGGCGAGGTTTCGGCCGACGAGCGACGCCGCAATAGTGACCTGCTGCGCGCCAATACTGCGCTAGTCCTCGAACGCCAAAGCACCGTTCATCACGCCGATATATACCTTGCCGGGATAACGCTCATGGACCGGTTGCAGCGGTCGAAGCGCTCCACGCGCCGAGAGGAGCGGAGAAAGAAGCGAACCGACCTGCCGGCAATCGTGATTACCACCAACCGCCTGGTTTACGGCGGCGCCGAGCGGCAAAAGTCGGTGATCGCAACCGAATTGGCTCGCCGCGGCTACCCCGTCACCATTGCATGCATGCAGCGGTTCGGCCCGCTGATCAAGGAGATTCCGCACAACGTGCGGGTGGTGCGCCAACCTTGGTGGGCGCCGCATGTCGACCTACCCAAGGGGCCGGCGGTCGTGATCAGCGGCGACACCAACACCGAGACGGGGTTCGCCACAGTGTGGCGGGCGGCGGGCACGGGCCGGCGATGGCTGGTTGCTCCGCATACTCATCCGGATATGCCGATCTACTCGCGGCCACTGGTCGCCGCCATGAACCGCTCGGACGGATTTATCGTTCTGGCGCAACGTCATTGGGATATGCTGGCCGAGCACCATCGCCTGACAAGGCGGCGATTCGTAGCACCTAATGGCGTCGTCGTACCGGGAACGCCCCGGCCGCGGACCCGCGCGGCCGACGATCCGGTGCACCTAGTTGTGCTCACGCGGATCGTCGAGTTCAAAAACCCGCACCTACTGGTCGACGCGCTCAGCGGCCTAACGGAATTACCCTGGAAGTTATCGATATTCGGTGACGGCCCCGACCGGGAGAAATTGGAAGCCCTTACCCCCGCCTCGGTGCGCGACCGCGTGCATTGGCGCGGATGGTCGGACGGTCCTGAACCCGCGCTTGCCGATGCCGACCTGCTCTGCATGCCAAGCCGCTGCGAGACCTTCCCGATGGTGATCCTCGAGGCGATGGCCAGAGGCGTGCCGGTGGTGTCGTCGGCGGTGTGCGCCGTCCCAGAAATGCTTGATTTCGGTAGGGCCGGCTTCCTCGTCGAAGACCTGTCGGTCGAAGGTTGGCGGGCACGGTTAGCCGAGATCTTGGCGGACCCCGCCGCGTTGCCATCGGTCGGCCAGCGTGGCTTCGAGCGCATGAGCAAGCACTACACCGTGGAAGCGATGGCTGACGCCTACGTCGATGCGATCAACCAGGTGTTGTGACGCCGGGATGTTCTAGCCGCGCCACGTCTCCTCCGAATGTACGTGGGCGCGGTTAGATGACGCGCTTTGAATCTTGCCGCCTACGAGGGCATGCGGATGACACCGATGCCCAGACCGACCTGCGACCAGCTGTAGACGAACTCCTCGTGCTGATAGTCGCGCTTCAATTCGTTCCAGAACCGGGCGACCCCATAGATAGGATCGGTGTGCGGCACGATGTCATGAAACGCGACGACACCGCCGGGACGAACCAGCGGGCTGTACATGGCGAAGTCCTGCGAAACTCCTTCGTAGGTGTGGTCGCCGTCAATGAAGAGAAAGTCAATTGGCTTGCCGCCCAACAGGGAACGCACCGCCTCCACAGTCGCGGGCTGATGGGAGTCCTGAGGCAGGAAGTCGAACTGCTGACCCTCCCGAAGCATCGTTCGGAACCCCTCAGCCTGCTCCTCGCTCGGGCCCCCGCCGAAGTCGCCACCGGGCAGATCGATCCCAATCAGCGTTGCGTTCGGAGCGGCAACTTGCGACCAGCAGTAGAGCGTGCCGCCGAAGAGCGAGCCGATCTCTACCACTGCTTCGGGACGGAGGCCGCGCGCGACAGCGACGAGTCGCATGAGCTCCCAGGTGTCCTGAACGGCGTTGCGCTTGTGGATAGCGTCGGCGGCAAAGCGGAACGAGGTCAGCCCATAAACAGGGATACTCGATGCGAGCCGAATCGCTTTCCTCGGTTTCTTAACAGCTAACTGCAACATGCTCATAGGAATCCGTCCGCGTTTTGGACCACTGGACAACGACCGATACGAGACCGAATGTAACGCATCGCGTTCGTCCACACAGTGGTTTCGCGTCGGCTAGGTTGTGCTGGGAAACCGCGAAGGAGGCCAAGGTAAATGTCGGTCGCAGTATCGCTGAAACGGCGTCTGGCGCCGCTGGCAAGGACTGTCGCGCCGGGCTGGTACTGGCGGCGCAAGTATCGCTTCCTGCGGCGCCTCGGCGAATCCTCCCCGGAGGTGCAGCTGGTTCGGTCGCTGTGCGATCCGGATCGCATCTCGCTGGACATCGGGGCCGCCGCCGGCGAATTCACGATTGCGATGCTGGCGGCGTCGCGGTCGGTGGTCGCGTTTGAACCCCAGCCCACGCAGGCGCGTGCGCTCGCGACGATGTTCGATGCGGCGGGCAGCAGGGTGCGAGTCGAAGCGGTGGCGTTATCGGATACGCCCGGCGTAACGAAGATGCGAGTGCTGGAGTCCGATCCTGGCCGTAGCACGATCGACAGCCACAATGCCCTGACCGACGAAGACGGCAGTCGAGTCGCAACGATTGACGTCCAGGTTCGGCGGCTGGATGATCTGCAGCTGGATGACGTTGGCTTCATCAAGATCGACGTCGAGGGCCACGAACTCGCCGTGCTGCGCGGCGCCGCCGATACGCTCCGGCGCAACCGGCCGACGCTCTTCATCGAGGCCGAAGAGCGGCATCACCCGCACGCCGTCGCGGCGACCGCCGAATTCTTGGCCGGACTCGGCTATACGGGATATTTCGAGGTCGACGGAATCCGGCGGCCCATCGACGAGTTCGACCCTGCTACCCACCAGAATCCGGCGAATATCGGCGGCTGGAAAGACGGCTGGGCGATCCGCGGCATCTACGTCAACAACTTCGTGTTTCTTCCCGCACCGGCTTGAGTTCTCCTCACCAGGCTCAACGAGAAGCTCTGACTCGCTCAACCCTCAGGAAATCGACTGCCAATAAGCCGTGGTCGTAGGAAAAGGTGTGCGTTCCAATCAGCTTCGGAGCGAAGCACGGCTCTATTTCGGTAACAACTTCCTCACGATAAAGTTGCGGGCTCAGCTCCGTGATCCGGGCGATTCCCATTGATTTCCCATATTGATCGAAACCCTGCTTTTGATACACCCGTAACAATGCCTCGCCCTCGTGAAGTAAACCGCCGCTTCTGGCTCGTTGGCTATCGAAAATCACAGGGTTATTGGGATGAGGCGTCCACTCGTCAGAGTCGAAAGCATCGGAGTAGAACACGTGCAGTTCGGAACACAGCTCCGCTGTTTCGGAGCTGTCAATAGTGGTCAGCAGCCACCACCTGTCTTTGAACCAAAATATGTTGGTATCGACCGCCGAGACATCCTTCAGCAAGATCTTGTGCAAAGACCACCTGAGCGGAAATTCGATGCACTTGTACAGCCGTATCTCCCTAATTTCGACGGTCTCCGGACACATGTAAAGTTCATCGTCGACTGTGAAGATAAAGGGATACGACAGGTGGAAGGGTTCGTCGAGGGCCGGCCCGAGCTCATGGTATTCGTTTCCATCAATTTTGAAAACAGTTATTTTGCCTCGTTCGGTTCTGAAATCATAATCCTCAACGAAACACAGGTCCAAACCTCCGCGCCTGAGAACAAAAGGATCGGCGAGGAACCGATAGGGTGGGTTGGCGATAAATGTGGACTTGGAGAGCTCCGCGGTTTGCATCCGGTCGGCGAACTGATACGCCACTCCCCAGCGTTGGCATCTGCCAGATACCCGGTTGAAACGCCGTCGAGTTATGGTGATCAAGGTCTTGAACTGGTATAAGACAACAACACGCAGTGAGAACGTCGTACCAACCCTGTGCGTGCGCGGCGACCCCGCGGCGAACTTCGGTAGAACCCTTGTTCTGCCTAGATTTTCGAGGAATCTATGCGTAAAGACAGTCGACTTCTTATGGATCTGCGCAATGTTTCTGGCATAAGGAGCTTGCGTGGCAATCGAGCCTCGAATGAACGTGTACCGGTCGACATTATCGCACGTCGTTTCCGCGTCGTCACCGGCTGACTCATCCGGCACGGCGCGTATCGCGAAGCTCGTCGATGGTTCTCGGTCGAATACCTCCCAGAAGCCCGGCGGTACATCCCGGCGCGAATGATTGCCGTGCTCGATAGAGACAACTCCGAATTTGCAGGCGCTCACGAGTTCGCCGCTCGGGGTTGCGCTCCCACTGTACAAAAGCACATCGATGTTCAGGCTTCTGATCGTTCGTATGTCGTCTTCACGGTAGCGATAGATCAGCCCGTTCTTAGATCGAAGTGGGCGGACGGATATTTTCGGGACATCGAGCGTATCGAGTGGACGTGTGTAGAAAACGCTCCTCAGTTCGGGGTCCCTGACGAACAATCTCCACTCCAAGGCGACGATAGCCTTGAAATATAAAATTGCGACCAGGCTCCGTATGCCATGCTGCCGAAATAGGTTCTGGCCACGCTGAAACCGGTTTTTACTGCTGGCAAATTTTTGCACGATCAAGTAGTCGACAGAGTAATGCTGTGCCGTCCGACTTTTTTCGATCAAGTCTACAACCAAATCCGGTTGGGACTCGTCGTCAACTAGATATCCAACGCTAAGCCTTCTCATGACGGGGCCCTCGTCAGAATATGCAAAACACTATTGCACCTTGGCGGTGAAAGGCCAGCTGCCGAGCCTGGAACGTGCTGCATTCCGTCCTTTCCTGCGACGAGACACTGCCGGCGTGGTGGACGGCTGACGGCTGCCGTTGGCGAAGGTGTGGACGGCTTCGGTTGAGGCGACGGGAGTGCTGTCGGTGTAGGCGACAGGAACCACGCCGCAGCAGGGGGCGCCGGTGCCTCGCCTACGGCGGTGTGCAGAGTCTTGGTGAGCCTCGTAGTCATCCTAAAGGTATGTAAAATGACGAACATGTCGGTTACCGGTATCTTAGAACCTGTTCGTCGAGAAAACCACGAAAAGGAGAGAATAGTGTTGCGCCGTGTCATGGGGCGTCGGTCGCGGTGATCCGGTGACCCTCAAGGACGTTCGCGGGCCGGGCCCGATGCAGACTAACGATCCGCAGCCGCTCGAGCATCAACACGGCACCCGCGCGGTGAATTCGCTTCGGGTGCTGTGGCTTTCGCCCTGGATGCGTACTTTCGCACGCGTTCGTGCCGAAGCGCTGCGCCGACGGGGTGTCGACGTTCTGTTGGTGACCACCGACAGTTATCACCACGAATCGGACGCGGCCCGTGATTACGAGTTGGTTCTCGATCCCCGATTCCGCAGAGCTGGGACCTGGCCCGCCCACTTCGCGGCCTGGCGCCGGATTCGCCAATACCGGCCGGATATCGTGATCGCGGAGGGGGTCACCGATCCGCGCTGGATGTTATTGGCCGGCTCGGCGCCGCGTGTTCAGTGCGTGCACGACGACGCTCCCAAGGACGCCACCGAAGAGGGGGAAGCATCCCGGCTTCCCCACCGGCTTGCCCTATCCGACCGCTGGGGCGCGCGTTCGACGGCCACCATTACCTACAGCGACTATGTCGCGGGCGCCGTCGCCACCCGGCGGGATGTACGCGGCACCCCGATACATGTGGTGCCGCTTACCAGTGACCTCGACGCGGGGCTGGTTCCTCCGCTGGTCGGCCCCGGAAGGCGGCGCGACTTCGTGATGATCGGCCGGCTCAACCAGTACAAAAACGTCGATGTGGTGCTTCAGGCCTGGCGGCGACACGTTGCCGGCGGGGGCTGGCGCGGTGACAATTTGGTATTCATCGGCGAGGGGGAGGCTATGCCCAGCACCCTGCCGAAGCACACCCAGTGGCGGCGCGGCAAGTACCGTTACCGCGACGTGGTCGCGACGCTGGCCTCCGCGAAGGGCACGATCGCTCACTGCAGGCGTGCCTCGCAAAGCGGCGTGCAGGTGTTGTCGCTGCAGTTGGGTGTCATGCCGATAGTTTCCACGGCGGGCGGGCTGCCCGAATACCAGCCGCCGGGGTGCCCGCCCGTCGGTGTCGACGACGTCGCCGGGCTTGCCGCCGCGTTTGACGACCTGGCCGACCCAGACACTGCGACAACGCGCGGAGCCGCGGCAGCGCGCCATTACGCGCAGCGCTTCGCCGTCGACGGGGCCACCGATAGTCTGCTCAACGTGCTCACCGAAGTGCTGGCCACGCACGCATCGGCGGCCCACCGACGCTAGGACGTCGTGGTTCTGTCAGAGCTCGTTCGGACTGGCGCTCCCGGGCTGTCAGCAACCGGCGCTGACCGGCCGATACGGCGGCGAGTTCGCGGCCCTGCGGCCCCCACAGGTCCCACTCAGCGAGGGGTGCTTGGAAAGCACGGCGTATTGAGAGTTAGCCGTGTCGATGTCCTCGGGCTGAAAGTCGTTGGCAGGGCTCAATATGGGGTCGCCGTGCGCATTTCGGAGTTCACCGTTTCCGCCGGCATGGACGAACACGGCGTTCGGTTCTGGGAGCCCTGGAGGTGAACCAGGGTAAATGTTGCGGTGGATCCCGCTAGCGGAAAAGTAGGTCACGGTCAGCATGGCGGCGTCTGCCCGGTCAAACCATTTGCTGCCCAGTGTGTTCCAGTGTTCAGCCTCGGCGGCGGCCTCGTTGGCCGGCACTCCGGACGCCAGCATCTCTTCATATGAGGGCCAGCCCACCTCGCCGATGGCCCCGTGCACGTGATAGCGACTCAGCCAGTCGACGAACTTATCGAGCCGGTGCAGGTTCCAGTCGTCGAAAGCTTGACCGCCTGTGGTGCCGTTTGCTTGGAAGGTATTGGCCCAGTAGGAATAACGAAGTTGTGGAGCCGTTTGCCCCGCAATGGTATAGACGCCGGTTTGGTCGAAATACTGGTGGGCCGAGTACACGACGTCATGTCGTGGGTCCTTGATCCAGGGCCGCGGGTGCTTATCGGAGAACGTGTCGACGTTCGACCAGCTGATACCCTCGATCATCAGCTGGTGGCGGTCTCCGGTCTGCCGCACCGCATCGACGGCGGCCTGGGAGAACTGCTCCCAGATGGCGGCGTCGGCGCGGCTTTCGGTGTTGTCTCCGGTGAGGTTGTTCGGCTCGTTCATCAGGTCGTACGCCACCACGCCGGGGGTGTCCTTGAATTTAGCCGCCAGTCTGGTCCACGCATTCGCGAACTGGTCGCTGGTGATTCCGCGAGAACACGTCACCACCGAACCGTCGAGCTGTTGGAAGGTGCAGCCGTTGTGCAGGTCGATGATCACATCGACGCCCGCGGCCCGCGCCCGGGAGATCTCCGTTTCCAGTCGGGCGACTTCCGCTGGGTTGAGTTCGCCCCCCAGGGATGGCTGGATGCGCTCCCATGGGATCGCCAGCCGCACCACCGCGACACCGTGCTGGGCCTCAAACTCATACGATGCCACCGACTGGTTGCCGGACTGGTCGCCATAACCCCCGAGCCAACTGAAAGTAGTGTCGTTGACGCCGCGGAGGTAGGGGAAGTAAGGGATGTAGGAACGTTCGTCGGCGCTCCTGACCGCGGTCAGGAGCGTAAGTGCCAGAACGATCACGGGTGCGAGAACCGCAACGCGGGCGATCCGCAAGCCGCGCCGGGCAGACGGTAACCGCGCCGACGGGTTCACTGCCGCACACTCCACACGAGACCGTGTCCCATCAATAGCTTTTCTTGGCCGCCCGGAGACGGATCTCTGTGACCTCAGCGTTGCTGGGAAGGGCAATTACGGACACTAGTACCTCTGCCACGTCTTCCGGCTGGACGAGCAACTCGGGCAAGTACGGTCGTCCCTCGTCAGCGTAAATCGCCTCCTGGCGTGGAGTCGCGGTGCGGCCCAAATGAATGCTGCACACCCGAATTCCGTCCGCGTTCACCTCCTGGCGCAGGCTGTCCGTGACCGCCCGCATCGCGTGCTGGGTGGCCGCGTATTGGCCGACACCTCCGGCCGCCTGGAGACCCTGTGTGGAGTTCAGCACGACGATGTCACCACCGCCTGCACGCAGCGCCGGCAGCAATTCCTGAGTGAGCGCATATGGTGCGCGCACGTTTGATTCGTATAGGGCGTCCAGGTCGCGAATAGGCGCGTCAACATGTTGCCCACGGTTGTAAACGCCCGCCGAGTGGATCAGCAGATTCACTCTGGGGCCGGCCGACAGGCTCGCGACAAGAGCCTTGCGGGCGCTGCAATCGGTCAGGTCCACCTGCGCAGGAATGATCCGCCCCGGTCCGCCCCCGGCCATCGCGGACGCCGACAGGTCTTCGAGCGCAACATCATTGCGGCCCACTGCGGTGACCGTCGCGCCTTCGGCCACCAGCCGCAAGGCGACGGCCCGGCCTATTCCGCTGGATGCACCAGTCACGACAGCGATCCGGCCTGCCAGCCGCATTGTCGCGGTCCCGACCCTCTCGGCCTCCGACGCTAACTCATTCACGCAGACGGTCCTTTCGGGTGACGGATCCCGGTGCGGCAGCGCGCGGGCGATCGTGCTCCGGACGGGGTTTCGTGCTTGGTCCGCACGCGTGCCGATCGACAGCGGCGGTGGGATGGGTGGCGAGTTGTGGCGTGAGGCAAAGACGCCAAAGAGTCCCGCTAGCGTTGATGTGCGTCAGTCCCGGGCCAACCACTGACCGTCCACTTTCCAGCGTCCGTCGAGCTCGGGAAATCGCGCGCTGATCTCGGGGAGAAGATCGGGAAGCGTCAGCAGCACCCAATCGGGTTTCGCGCTGAGGAGTTCATCAGGTGCCACGATCGGGATGTCGGTCCCGGGCATCCGCCTGCCTTGCTTGGCGGGGGAGGCGTCGGCGACCGCCGCCAGTAGCCGGGAATCGATTCCGGCGCCGCTGAACAGGGCGACTGCGCGCGACGCCGCGCCGTAAGCGAGGACGGTGTGGCCGGCCTGCGCCTCCTCCTGCAACCAGCACCGCAGTGATCCGATGTGCCGATCGGCGCTGTGTTGGAGTTCGCCGACCGCAGTCGGATCGGTCACGCCCAGCGCATGCTCGGCTGCGAGGATGCGCAGCACCGACTCGTCGGGCTCAGCGGCAGTACCGTGTACGGCTGCAAGCAGCACCGTTCCGCCATATAAGTCGAACTCCCACGCGGTGACAATCCGCATTCCCACCTGGTCCAGCAACCGCGTGAGCGTGGTCAGTGAGTAATAGGCAAAATGTCCGTGCCGCAAGGCATTCCACTGACCCTTCGCAACGATTGTGGCGAGCGAATGGTATTGCAGCAGGAGGACCCCACCAGCGCGCGTGAGTTCGGCTCGGCGCTCGAAGGCACTGCCCTGGTTGGGCTCGTGCATGATGCCGAAGCAGTCCAGCACCACGTCCGCGGGCGACGACGCGACGCTTGTGAATCCGCGCTCGGCGAGCAGCGGGACCCAGGTGCCCCCGTGTGGGCTACCGAACTCGAGCACCGTGTCCCCACGCAACCACCCATCCGCGGCAACTTGTGCTATCGCGGCTTCGGCCTGATCCTTCAGCGCTTGCGGCTCTACGCCGCGCGGCTCGTCGGTTGTCGTGTCGTCGTCGGCCAATTGCGCTAACCCGCAAGCGTGGCACAGGTCCATGGCCAACGCATGCGACGCCTCCTCCGTGCGCACGGGATCCGTAGCGGGAGGGAAGAAGTCGGCCGCGGGCATCCTTCCGAGATCAAGTACCCGGCTCATCTCGGATTTTCCACATGCCCGGCACCCGTTCATGACAGCATTGCCCGGTGCGCATCGAGAAGACCACCCTCACGGACGTCCTCGTCCTCGTCCCGCAGCCGTTCCGCGACGATCGAGGCCTGTTCACCCGCACGTTCGACGCGAACATCTTTGACGACTACCTCGGCCGCCCGGGCACCTCCGCATCGTTCGTTCAAGACTCCCAGTCCCGTTCGGTGCAGGGAGTCATCCGCGGCATGCATGGACGTTCGGGGCGCGGGGAGGCGAAGCTGGTCCGTTGTGCTCACGGTGCGGTGCATGATGTGCTGGTCGACATTCGAAAAGAGTCGCCGACTTTCGGTGTGCAGCAGGCATTTCTCCTCGACGACAATGACTTTCGGCATTTGTACGTACCGCCGGGCTTCCTGCACGGCTTCCAGGCGCTCACCGCCACCGCCGACGTCTGCTATCGAATCGATCGTCCGCACGATCCCGCCGAAGACCTGGCCGTCGCGTACAACGACCCCGATCTCGCGATCGACTGGCCGCTGCCTGTGTCGGTGATCTCGTCCCGCGACGCCAGTGCGGGAAGTTGGGCCGCGCTGCTCACGCGACTGGACTAACGGTTTGCGGCGACGCATCGAGAACCCCTGCAGCGTCCAGATTGCGGGTTTCGGAGTGAGGACTTTCGGCGGTATGAAGCGTCGGTAGCGGAAAGACCAGTTGGCCGCCCCACTCCTTGATGTAAGAAAGCTGTTCGGTCAGTTCGGTCTCGAGGTTCCAGGGCAGCGCGAGCACGATGTCGGGTCGGTCTTTGAGGATCTGTACCGGATCGTGGATCGGAATGCGTGTGCCCGGAGTGAAGCGACCATGCTTGTAGGGGTTGCGATCAACGGTGTATTCGACCAGATCGGCACGGATACCGCAGTAGTTGAGCAGCGTATTGCCCTTACCTGGGGCGCCATAGCCAACCACCCGCTTGCCCTCGGCGCGGCGGTCAAGCAGGAAGCGCAGCAGTTCCTGGCGGACCGCCTCGGTCCGCGGCCGGAGCTGCAAGTAGCCGTCCACCTGATGGAGCCCGGCTCTGTCCTCGATCTGCAGCACCTCGTCTACGCGTGCAGTGGGCCGTCCCGCGCATTCCTCGGGGCGTGCCCAGATCCGAATCGACCCGCCATGCGTGGGAATGAGCTCTGCGTCGACGACCGCCAAGCCGGCGGTGGCAAGCGCCCGCATTGCCGACAGCAACGTGTAGTACTGAAAGTGCTCGTGGTAGATGGTGTCGAACTGGCCGAGGCTGACCAGGTTCAGCGCATGATGCACCTCGATGCTCAACCACCCATCGTCGGCCAGCAGCCCGCGAAGTGACCTGGTGAAACCAAGAAGATCGGGGATGTGCGCGTAGACGTTGTTGGCGACCACCAGGTTCGCGGCACCGTGCTCGGCCTGCACGGCTGCGGCCAGGTGCTCGTCGAGGAAGGCCGTTTCGGTCGGGACCCCTCGGTCGCGTGCGGCGGCTCCGACATTCACGGAAGGCTCGATGCCGAGACAGGGTATGCCCGCGGACACCACGTGCTGTAGCAGATACCCGTCATTGCTGGCGATCTCCACCACAAACGAGTCCGAGCCGAGGCCTAGGCGCTGGACGGCCCCGTCGACGAACGCCTTCGCGTGCGCCACCCAGCTATCGGAATAGGACGAGAAATACGCGTACTCGGTGAACGTGTCTTCCGGGGTAATCAGCGCCGGGATCTGCAGCAAAAGGCAGTCTTCACAGAGCCGAAGGTGAAGCGGGAACGTGGGCTCGGGAAGATCGAGCTCGTCGGCGGTGAGGAACTTCTCGCACGGCGGGGTTGCGCCGAGGTCAAGGATGCTCAGGATGCGGTTCGAGTTACACAGTCGACAGCGCACTAGACCTCGATTCGTTGCGCGTCCCGGCCCGAGCGCCGGGGTACGGACGCGCGAGAGACATACCCAATATTGACACGATCCCATACTATACATACTCTTCGG
Source organism: Mycobacterium hainanense (assembly GCF_041890355.1). Taxonomy (NCBI): domain Bacteria; kingdom Bacillati; phylum Actinomycetota; class Actinomycetes; order Mycobacteriales; family Mycobacteriaceae; genus Mycobacterium; species Mycobacterium hainanense. Next base: position 1,240,364 of record NZ_CP169059.1, read on the forward strand.
ATGATATACAGCCTAGAAGCAGGATCGAAGTTCCCGGTACCGTTATGATCAAGCCCATGCTCTCGGATGACCTCGCGCCTAACGAAGTGCTCCCCAATTTCGCCGAGCATGACGAGGACACCAAGAACCATGCCATTGAAACGCCGATCGTTCCGCAGGAATACGTCCAGCGGTACCTGGCTCAGCAGCTGCGGGACAGGGCAAGGGGTCCCGAGACTTTGCGCATTATCGACGTCGGTTGTGGCCGCGGTGACACAGTTGCGTGGTTATGCGCCCAGGGCTGGGACGCCTACGGAATCGACGTATCGCCAAAATACATACAACTTGGGCGTGAATACCTTGCCCGGCAAGGCGCCGATCCCGCCCGCCTTCAGCTGCTCAATGGCGACTTCACGTACCCCTTCCCGGACAATATGTTCGACGTGGTGCTGTCCGACCAGGTTATCGAGCACGTGGCGGATCTTGAATCGTTCGCCTCGGAAGTGGCCCGAATATCGGCGCCGGGAGCCTCCGGCTTGCATATCTTCCCCGCCAGATGGCATCCAATCGAAGCCCATCTCAGGTCACCATTCGTTCATTGGCTGCCCAAGGGGCCGCTGCGTCGTGCGGCCGTGACGGCAGCCCTGAGGGCTGGGCTGGCGGCACCCTACTTCCGGGAGTTCTCCTTCCGGGAACGAGCCGAAATCTTTTGCCGATTCAGCGAGGAGGAGACCTTTTATCGATCCCCGCGCAGCGCCACCGCGACTATGCAGCGGCATGGAATGCGGTGCGACGCGCGCCTGGCTTCCCGGGACAAGATCGCCTTTCGTCTCCCCACCGCCCCCCGCGCGGCGTTGCCGCTGCTTGGCTGGCTCTACCGGCAGGCGTTCAGCGTGACACTGCTGACACACAAACCGTAGGCTCCGCTGTTTACGAAGGCTGCGTGAGGATTCCTAAGACGGCGGCAACGGTGCCGCAATGCGAATGAGGCTCGCACTGCGATAAATTGCGGAGCTCGGCATTTCCGGCATCCAATAGCCGCACTGTATGGTCAGCCAAACCTTGGTGATATTGAAAGCTGGAGCAGCGCTGGAGATCGTGCTCCACTTGGTTCCGTCAGTGGATTTTTCCCAGTAGAGCAAACCCGTCCCCGACGAGTGTCTTATTCGAAGCCACAGTCCGGGCGCATAACCGCCTCCGTGAAAATATTCGGTGGTGTTCCAATTGATGGTTTGGGAGTTGATCAGTTCCCCGGCTTCCCACTCCATGTAGGCGCTCGCCGTCTCGACGTCTCCGGGATTGGCGGACGCTATCAATCCGGTCTCGGTGTGGCCTCCACCCACGGCGGGCGGCGTGATCAGTTGAGCGGTGAACGCCGAATCGGTGAGATCGTAGGGGACGGGCGTGACGATTTGACCGTGGTAGTCGCTCTCACACGCCAGCACCAGTTCGCCATTGCTGACCGAAGCACCGGCACCCCAAGTCCACAGGGAGGTGTTCTTGATGGCGAAGTTGTCGCTGAAAACCGTCAGATCGTCCGCGTAGGCGGTGACCGGGGCCATCACGGAAATGGCGAGCGCCATGGCCGTTGCTGCTGCGACATGACCGACACGCGTCGCTGGTGCATGTCGCTTCGCTATCCAAGCGCACATGGCCAACAGGCCCGAACCGCCAAACGGCGCCTTTTGCAAGGGTTTTCGCGGCTTGCCGCGCGACCTATCGCTGAGGTCCTGCGGCGGCTGGGGGCCAACGCATAAAGACGGGCCCGCGTCGCCCAACCCTGACGCGCGCTGAGGGCCGGTCACGACCGCCGCGAATCGCAACAGCTCGAACGCGGGATGATGTCGTCGACGTTCACGGCCAGCACGTCGGCTTGGCGGCACGTTACCCACAGGGCGCAGGCCCCCATGTTGGGTGCCGACCGCGACAGCGGCCCCGGTCAGGCGACTGGGCACCCCAGAGCGGGCTAGCCCGCAGCGGATGCACGACATCCGATCGGCTTTGCACCGCACTGAATGCTTTCGATTTGCAGTTGTAGGACGGCAACGGCTTGTGCAACTTCCGGCCCATGGCCCGGCACTGGCCGGACCTTGCGCAGTTCTCCGAATGCCCGGCGGGGCTGGCCTTTGTTGGTAAATTCGTCGCCATGTTGCTTCTCGTCCGGGCGTGGCGACGCTGAGCGACCGAGGCGACGTCATCGCCGACACCTGGTACGCGGAGGCGTTGGGCCTCCCATCGCTCGACACGGTGGCTGTCGGCTGGGTTGGGTGGCTTGCGCACCGTGGGCCGCTCGGCCGCGGGCTGGCGCTCTGGTGGTTGGGTCGGCGCAAGCGGGTGATCGTCACGACACCCGCGGGGGCATCGAACCGCGTGCTGCTGCTGATGGCGCGTCTCTCCCGCCGCCCGACGCCGCAACTCGTTCTGCTCGAATTCATCCCGGTGATCGGGGCGCAGGCGCGCGCCGCATGGCGGGGCGGCCCCGATTCCCGCACGCGTGCGCTTGCATCGGCCGCCTTCTGGCGGCTGGTCGCCCGGCCGGTGCTGCAGCGGCGGCTGCTCGCCGCTCATACGCCCACCGAGTGGGAGGCGGAGCGTTTCGCGCAGCTGTTCGGGCTGCCGGCCCAGCGTTTCCGGCACGTCCCGTGGCTCAGCACGGCCGTCCAGGGTCCGATGCCCTCGCAGGACGGTCGCCACGGGGTGCTCGCGTCCGGCCGCGCCGCCTGCGATTGGGAGGCGGTGTTCGCCGCGGCCGACGGCCAGCCGTGGCCGCTGACGGTCGTTTGCTCCCGGAGCGACGAGCCGACGGTGCGCCGTCTCAATCGGGATCACCGTGCGACGGTGCTCTGCGAGATCCCCCGCGAGGAACATGACCGCCTGATGCGAAGCGCCGCGGTGTACCTGCTCGCCCTGCGCGACGCGGCGGTGAGCACCGGCCAGGTGCGCCTGGCGGAGGCGGCCGCCGCTGGAACGCCGGTCGTGGCAAGCGACGTTCCGGGTTTGGCGGGTTATCTCGAGGACGGCCGGACCGCATTGGTGTACCGGCCGGGCGACGGTTCCGGCGCCCGGGAGGCGATCGCTCGGCTCTACGCGGATCCAGAGCTCCGCGCGTCGATCGCGCTGGCCGCATGGGAACGCTCCCAAACGTGGACTCGGGACCGGTATCTCGAGGCGATCGGCGAGTTCGTGGACAGCGCGATCGGTGCGCTCTCGGATTGATGCGCACCCACCGACGGGCCGACGGCGGCGACGAGAACGATGACGACTTCCGGAGGCCATGGTTTTCCACCTAACGCCGGCTGGACCCGAAGGTCACCCGTCTTGGCTCGCCAGCTCGGTCCAGAGCCGCGTCAGCCGCTCGTGCCAGCGGTCGATCTTGAAGTCTTCGGCTCGGCTGCGCGCGGCGGTCCCCAGTCGGACCCGCAAGTCCTCGTCCTTCACCAGTGCGGTCAGGGCCTGCGCGATCTGGCCGGGAGAGCCGGGCGCTACAACCAAGCCGCTTACCTGATCGCTGACCGCCTCGCCGATGCTGCCGACCATGGTCGTCACCGGCGCCAACCCGTACGCCATGGCCTCAAGCAGCGCCATCGGCAGACCCTCAGCCCGGCTGGCCAGCACGAAAACGTGTGCGCCGCACAATAATTCGTCTCGTGCCGCCGGGTCCAGCCACCCCGCCACGTGAATCGTCTCCTGCAGCTCCGCCGCGGTGACCGCTGCGCGTACCTCGTCGACTTCGCCGTCTCCGGCGAGTGTTACGCGCAAACGGTCACGAACTTCCTCAGGAAGTGCACCGACGGCGGCAATCAGGTCGTAGCTGCCCTTGCGCACCCCCAGCCGACCGAGCGCCACGGCATGTATCCGTGCGACGCCCGATTGGCTAACCGGGGTATCCGGAATCCGAACGGCGTTGTGCAGGACACTGATCCGGCTGCGGGTCAACTGCAGTCGGCTCGCATACTCCTCGACGTGGGGCTCGCCCAACACCACCCAGTGATCGGCCACCAGCAGACGCCGCACCGCTCGCTGGCGCGCGGGCGACAGCGCGTCAAACCAGCCGCCGAAATCGCAGCTGTGGCCATGCACTACGGCCGGCACACCGGCCAGCCGCGCCGCCCACAACGGCAGCGCCTTCCGGATCACACTGCCGCCGTGCGTCAGATGAACGTGCAGGACGTCGGTATGGCCACGCAGCACCAGCCACGTCGCGCGCAGCATTCCGTAGACGCCCACACCCAATCGCCGCCATACCGAGGCGTCGACGAACGTCGGCACCACCGTGATGTCGACGCGCTCACCGGGATGGGCGGACATCAAACTGGCCACCGTTGCGATGCCACCACGGCTGGTCGCCCCGGCGGGCGCCGGACCCACCACGAGCACCCGGAGCCGCTGATCTTTCGTGCGAGCGTGCATGAAACGACGCGCCGGCCGGCGCTTGGGTGTCGCGCCGGCATCGGTGCCGCGCGGGGTGGAACGCACGCTGGCAGTCACTGCGCCCCGCCCGTCAACGCCGGTGCCGGCTCGGCGACCGTCAAGGCCGGTGGCTGTTCGGCTCCCGGTCGCTCCTTGCGTCCGCGGCTGCCGAACCCCATCGCTGCCCCAAGGGCCAGACCCAGCGTCAGCGCGCCATACCCTTCCGGCATCGGATTGACGGTGCAACTCACCAGGAGGGCGACACTGACCGCCACACTGATCTTGGCCGGCGCCGACGCGCACCGCAGCGCCCGGATCAGCGGTATGAGCGCGAACAAAGCGAATGAGGCCATGCCCACCGCCCCGGCTTTGGCCAGCCACCACAGGTAGAAGTTGTGAGCGTAGGTGGTGCCCTCGCCCGCTGTGAACGAGCCCGGCTTCCCAAACGGGAGCTGATAGGCGTATCCCAACCCATTGCCGAACACGGGCGCTTGGGCGATCGCGCGATTGAGATTGGCGTCTTCGGCCAGTCTGTCCAGCACCGAGTGGTCGACGGCGAGCACCTTTGTCGAAACACCGCCGAGGACCCGGTTATTGAACGCGGTGTACTGATCGGCCAGCCAGTCCCCGGTCGGGGAATGCTGAAACAGGAACAGCGCACCGGGTACTGTCACCGCGAATACCGCCGCGACGGCGAGCACGAGGACGCCTGTCCGGCGCAGGCTCCACCAGCCCAAGCTGGCGACGATCGCAACGAGGGCGGAAACCCCGATCTCGATCAAGGAGATGCGCGCGAACGAGAGCAGCGTAATGATCGCCGCGGGTGGCCCCAACGCAAGATAGGTCCCGAGGCGGACACGGCCGACGATCGCCGCGGCGACCAGTGCGGTCAACACGGCGATGGCGGGATCGTCGGCCGCGGTAATCACGCGGGTGCTGGCTGCGGCGCCCGCGCACTGGGCCATCCCACTGCATCCTCCGCCCGTCCCCGCCAGGCTGAACTCGGCGCCGGCCAGGTGTATGACGTGCAACGAACCAGCCACGATCATGGGAGCCGAAAACCACAACGTGACGGCGACGGCGTGCAACGCTCCCTTGGCGTAGCCGCAATACACGATCAGCAGCCCCAGCATGAACCCGCCGATCACTTCGCACAGAAACTGCGCCTCGTGCACCACGACTTTGGCTTCATGTCCGGTCGCGAACCCCGCTATCGTCCCGCACACCACGACAAACAGGAACATGCCCGGTAACAGGTAGGCGGAGAGACGGGGCTTCACGATCGAGATCAGGTAACCGATCGCCAGTAGCACCGCGGCGTGGTAGGCCCAGATATCCACCGGGCCGAACACCATGCCCATGTGCCATTCCGCGGGAAGCGCCGCGAACGACAAGAAGAGCGCGACCCACACCATGAGCTCCGGCTTGATCCGGTACACCGCCACGCAGAACAGCAGGCCGAGCAGCGCGAGCCCACGAAAGTTGCGCACCGAAAGTGCGCCAAATACGAAGCATGCGAACAGAAAAGCCGCCATGATCGCCCCGGAGTAGACGAAGCGCCTTCGTCCACGCACGTAAAGGATCACGACACGCCAATGCGTTTCGCCCCGGTCGGCTGTCGCCAGTACGTCCGGATAGCAGCCTTGGTGTGGCGGGATACCTTCGCGTCGGTCAAGACGGTGCCGACGACGGCGGTCCCGGTTGAGCGAAGGGCATGCAATGCGTCCTGGACCTCGTCGATGGTGGTGCGACCGGCGCGCACAACCAACACGGTGGCTTCAACAGCGTCGGCCAGCAGGCCGGTGTCGGCGGTGGCCAGCACCGGCGGACCGTCGATTACGAGGCGGTTGAAGTGAGTGGACAAGTCCTCGAGCACATTCGGCAGGTCGGCACTGCGGGGCAGTGTCTCGTCGGCGCGGGCGGTCCGCGATGCCAGGACAAACAGGTTCTTGACGGACGTGCCGTGCACCGCTTCGCCAGGTACCGGGCAGTCGGTGAGGGCGCTGGCGAGCCCCAACCCCGACTTGACGCCCAGCAAGCCGGCGATTTTGGGTCGGCGAATATCGCCCTCGATGAGCAGCACCTTCTCGTCGAGTTCGATGAAGGACAGCGCCAGATTCAGCGCCGTGGTGGTGGAGCCTTCGCCGCCGAACGGCGCCGCCACCAATACTCGGTGGCCGTCGGGTCCCATCGCTCTGAGCAGTCGGTTCCGTAGGCCGCGCACGGCGTCGTCGAATGCGTTCTCGGTGCCGAAGCGCGGTGCGCTGCCTCGCCGCGCCGGCAGTTCAGCCAGAGTCGGCAAGACAGCCAGCTCTTCGAGCTGCTCGCGGGTGCGTACGGTGCGGTCAACCGCGTCGCGGCTCAGGGCCATCGCAATGCCGAGGAGCAGGCCACCGATGACGCCGAGGACCATATTGCGCGTGGGCGCCGGCGAAATCGGTTCAGCGGGTACGCCGGGCCGTTCCACCACCGTCGCCTTGGCTAGCGGCAAGGGGGGCTGACCCGGTGCCGGCTGCCAGGGAGTGGGAGCGGATGGGGTTGACGAAGGCTGTGAGGTGTCGGCGTCTTGGGCTGGGCGTGCACCGGGATCCATGCCGAGCGTGGGAACGATTGCGGTGAACTGGTCAGCCATCGCGCCGGCCAGGTCCGCCGCCCGCTGCGGGTCGGCGTCATTGACCGTGATGGTGAACAGCATCGAGTCCGGCGTATACGTCGCGTGGGTCTGGCCCGCAAGCGCATCCGCGCTCATGGGGATGTGGAGCTGGTCGACCGCGCGCTGAGCCACCGTGGACCCGCTGGCGACCGCGGCATACGAGGACAGGAGCCTCTGCGAGGACTCAGTGGCGTTGTACACATCGTTGAGAGACGTCACGCCGGAGAACGACATCATGATGGTCGCAGACGCCTGGTAATGCTTCGTCTGCAGCGCAGTTAGGGCCCCGGCACCCGCCACGCACGCCAGTAGCGCGCCCACCACGAGTTTCCAATGTTGGACCATAGTCCGGACAAAGGTACGGAAAGTCATCCAACACCTCACTAGAAGTACGTTAAGTCCACCATAGCGTCTATCTTGTTGGATGTGAACCGGAACTAACAAACCGGCCGCATGCTGCACGAGCTAATGTGTCAGAGATTTCCCGCGCCGCCCGCCGCAGTGTGTGCGCCTGAGCGGTGCGGGTCGTACCGAGCCGGAAGCGGAGTGTTCAGGTGGCAGATGGTGCAGAAGCTGGCTCATGAGAACGAAGCGCGGCCATTCGTCCGACCACGGGATCCCCCGACAGACGTTTCTTCGTGGCGCCGTTTCACTGTTGGCGACCGCGGGCATGTTGCCTAGCGCACGGGCAGCCGCAGACCGTGCGACCGACTGGAGCGGTCTGACCTCGTCCACCGAGGGCGCCATCACCACCGAGATGTCGGTCATCCCGTACAGCGCCCCGGACATCCCCAATCCAGGTCGCGGCATGTACGACTGGAACGGCGTGATCGATTTCCCGGTCGGGTCCGCAGCCAGCTGGCCGGTCGGCCCGGAATATTATCTGCGCTGCAATTGGTCGGACATCCAGACCCGCAACGGCACCTACGACTGGGCGTTCCTCGATCACCACGTTGAGACGGCGGCGTCAAACGGGCAGCGACTCGCGCTCTGCGTCATGCCGATAAACCCATGGCGCGCCAACGGCGTGCCCAACTACCTGCGGGGCACATCGGCCGTGACCGCTTACAGATACGGTGGCGCCACATGGTATGAGCCGAACTACAACGACCCGGAATACCTTGCCGCCGCTTGTGAATTCATCACCGCCCTTGGGACCCGCTACGACAAAGACGAACGGCTGGCATGGTTCGAAGTGTCGCTTTATGGTGATTGGTCGGAAGGCCACTGCAGCCAGAGCATCAACGACCTGGGATTAGCAGTTGCCTCCCCGGCGGAAAGCATGGCTGCGCTGGGTCATTGGGATGGGTACCGTCAACAACTCATAACTCTGGCGTCAATCACCCAGCTCGTCAACGCGCACATTTCCGCCTTCCCGAATACGCAGCTCATTTGTCCTGGCGGAGGAGCATGCTATCCAATCCCCAAACTGCTATATGCGGCGTACACGGCGGCGGAGATAGCCAAACCGCCGGGATTCCGATATGACGGTCTGAGCGCTCCCAGAACTTGGTTCCTGGCGCCGCTGCCAACGTGGGCTATCGACCCCGCCTCTTACTACGTCTCGATCAATGACCCCCTCGTCGCAGTGATGATGAGGCAGTGGCAGATCGCACCGATTCCAAGTGAGCAGGGCGACTACACCGATTATGATTCCTGCCTCGTCAACGTGGTCAACTACGGAGTCACGCTGGTGGCCAGTCAAAACGCGGGCGCCACGACGGACTCCCTTGGTCTCGCCATCAAGTACTCGGGCTACCGCTACGCCGTGTCATCGGTAACGGCCCCACCCAGCATCCCGCAGGGCGACGGCCTGCCGATCGAGGTCACCTGGACGAACTACAACGTGTGTCCCACCTACGACAATTGGCAGATCGTCTACCAGCTGCGAAACAACGCGGGCACGGTCGTTTCCAGCCTCGAGTCGTCGTTTAATCTCAGGACTCTTTTCAACCCGGCCCAGTGCAGCACTGATCCCGGGCAAGGTCTTCCCAGCGACCCGAGTGTGGGCCCGCCGCTCGGCGCAAGCTCCACCGACGCGATAACGATCCCCACGACGGGGCTGGCGCCTGGCGTCTACACCATCGCCGTCGTCGTGACGTGGAACGAACACAAAGCCGGCGCCACGTACACCTGGAATTATCCCCCGATGCGCTTGGCCCAAACGACGGGGCGGAATTCGGATGGGTCCTATCCTCTTGTCGATGTCGCGCTCACCTAGACCCTTTCGCCCGACGTATCTTCGATATTCAAACGACAATGATGCGGCCGTCGCCCTAGTCGAGTTGGGTTTCTTTCAAAGCGCCAATTTGTCGTTGATCACGGGGCCGGCGTCATCACACGTAGAGAACGCGGGATCCCAGATGTCCTCGGCGACCCTGGTCCCGGCTTACACACCCCAGTCCGACGTCGACGGTCCCCCTGGCGCCTCGCGCCGCCATCGTCCGAAGCGGAAGCCGGGAGCGGGAGGGGAAGCGGGTGCAATGCGGCGACGTAGGCGACGATCAGGGCGTTCCTGGATATGCCACTGGGCCTCGCTGAAGCGTCAGCGGCAGCCTGAGGTCTCACCTCGATCTGGCTTGGGTGGGGGTCCGCTGGTCCGGCTCGCCCTCGCCAGCCCATGCTAGAAACCAAAAGTCTGTGAAGGGATGGCAATCATCCCAATAGTATGTAGAATGGGCCCAAAGCTGAATTATCCGTCTGTAGCAGCCAGTGCAGGGCCATCGCCGCTCGCTTTGCGGCGGCGTGGTGGTTGGCGGATCGGTCCACCGGCGGGCCGGTCCATATTCGGTCGGTCCATGTCCGTGATGGAGGAGCGCATGTCGTTCGTGTCCACGCAGCCAAGCGCTGATCGATGATCGATTTCGCAACGCTACCCCCGGAAGTCAACTCCGGGTTGATGTATACGGGCCCAGGCGCAGGACCGATGCTGACGGCTGCGGCGGCGTGGGACGTTCTGGCCACCCAGTTGTACGCGACTGCCTCGGCATACGGTTTGGTGATTTCGGACCTCGCGGCTTTGTGGCTCGGACCGTCATCGGTAGATATGGAGACCGCCGCGGCGCCCTTTGTGACTTGGATATCCACGACTGCCGACCTGGTCGAGGCAACCGGCACGCAGGCCAAGGCGGCAGTGGCCGCGTACGAGGCGGCGTTTGCCATGACGGTGCCGCCGCCAGTGATTGCGGCCAACCGCGCACTCTTGCACATGCTTGTCGCGACAAATTGGTTCGGCCAGAACACGCCGGCGATCATGGCCACCGAAGCCCATTACATGGAAATGTGGGCCCAGGACGCGACAGCGATGTACGGCTACGCTGCGGGGGCACTGGCGGCGTGCACGCTCGCCCCCTTCACCGTTCCTCCGCTGATGACCGCCGCGGATGCCTTGGCCGCACAAGCCGGCGCGGCTCAACAGGCGGTACAGACCGCCGCCAGCACCGCGGCTCAAACGGTGTCGCAGTTGAGTTCCGTGCTGTCTACCCAGCTCAGTTCCCTGCTCTCCGGCCAGCTGAGTTCGATCATGTCCGGTCAGCTGAGCACTCTGCTGTCGGGCCAGATGGGCTCGATGATGAGCAGCCAAATGAGCTCGATGCTGTCCGGCCAGCTCGGTTCCGTGCTCTCCGGTCAGTTGGGCACCGCGGCGTATAACGTGGTGCCGGCTACCACGGCGATGGGCTCCACATCGTCGTCCACATCGCCGGCCGCATCGTGGGCCACCGCTGCGTCGTTGCCCACGGCGCTTACCTCGAGTTTGGCGTCGGGCGCCGGCACCGTCGGGTCGATGTCCACTCTGGGTATGTCCGCGGGCGCGCTCATGCAAGGTTTGGGGCCGGGCGCGAGCCTCTTCGGTGGCCATCTCCAGTCGCTGGGATTCGCCGTGGGTAACGGGATCGGCTCGGGGAGCGGTGTTTTCGGCATGTCCGGGATGAGCAGCATGCAAGTGACCGCGGGTGTGGGCCGGGCGGCCTCACTCGGCATGCTCTCGGTGCCACAGAGCTGGGCATCGACAGCCCCGGCGTTTAACCAGGTCGGCTCTGCGTTCCCGGCCGGCAGCCTCGGCGCGACACCGGCGGCCGCCCCGGCAGCGTCGCCGGGCACGCCCAACGGAATGCCGATGCCCCCGAAACCCGCCGCGGCACGCGGCAGCGACGATCCTGGACGTCCTCCACTCAAGGCTGGCTACCGCCCCACCGTGGTGCAAGAACCGGTGTACGTCGGGTAGGGAAGGGGGCCATTTGAGAGTTACTAGCCGACGGCTATGCGGCCACGCAGCCGTCTAGTCGTCACAGTCCACCAACTATCCAGAAATTAAGGAGGCAGTCAGATGCCTATGCGATTTATGACCGACCCGCACGAGATGCGGGCGATGGCAGGACGTTTCGAAGTGCACGCCCAAACGGTGGAGGACGAGGCCCGCAAGATGTGGGCGTCCTCGATGAACATCGCCGGCTCGGGCTGGAGCGGCCAGGCCCAGGCGACCTCGTACGACACCATGGGTCAGGTCAACCAGGCCTTCCGCAACATCGTCAACATGCTGCACGGGGTTCGCGATGGATTGATCCGCGATGCGAACAACTACGAGCAGCAAGAGCAGGCCTCGCAGCAAATCCTGAGCAGCTAGTTGCTTTTCACGTTAGGAGTACAAGATGACCATTAATTACCAATTCGGCGACGTTGATGCCCACGGTGCCCTGATCCGGGCGCAAGCCGCGTCGTTGGAGGCCGAGCACCAGGCCATCATCCGCGATGTCCTTGCCGCCGGGGACTTTTGGGGCGGCGCCGGGTCCATGGCGTGCCAGCAGTTCATCACCGAGTTGGGCCGCAACTTCCAGGTGATTTACGCGCAGGCCAATGCCCACGGGCAAAAGGTGCAGACGGCCGGCAGCAACATGGCCAGCACGGACAGCGCGGTGGGCTCCAGCTGGGCCTAACTTTTCAGGCCCTCTCGGATGCGGCCGGGACGGCTCAGGACTGGTGTGCTGTTGCTCGGCGATTGCCGATCACACGCCGCTCAACCATGTGCCATGCCGGTCGCCGATCGGCATGGCACATTCCCTGTCGGCCAAAACATTCCACGTAACCGACGAGCCTAACTTGACCTCACCGATCTACACGGCGTCGTGGGCAAGCAAAGGCACACTCAGGCGTCCTGCGGCCAACAGTGGAGTCATTGCGTCCGCCGCAAGGGGACGCGATAGCAAGAAGCCCTGTCCTCGGTAGCACCCGTGCCGCATCAAAGTCAAAGCGGCGGCCGCGGTTTCGACTCCTTCGGCAACCAATTGCAGGTCGAATGCCTCTGCGAGCCCGATGATCGCCCTGACGATCGCTAAATCGCTGGAATTGGAGCCTAATTCACGCACGAAAGTCGTGTCGATTTTAAGCATGTCGACGGGCAGGGACTTCAGGTGGGAGAGAACGGCGAATCCAGTGCCGAAATCGTCGATGGCGATTTGGACGCCAACTTCTTTCAGGTCGGCGAGAGTGCGCTGGGTGTTCTCGACGTCGCCGACCACGATGCGTTCAGTGATCTCCAGACACACCGAGCCGGCATCGATGTTGAACTCGGCCATGCTGTCGGCGACCGTGCGGACGAACCCGTTAGCGACCAGCTGGATCGGCGAGACATTGAGCCGGAGCATGACATCAGGTCCAAGGCCGAGTGATTGCCACTTGCTGAATTCAGCACAAGCTGTTCTGATCACCCATCGGCCCAGTTTCCCCGCGGCATTGGTCGACTCGGCGATACCGATGAACGAATCCGGTAACAGCAGCCCATGCGCTGGGTGCTGCCAGCGGACCAGCGCCTCGACGGCCAAGATCTCGCCCGTCCGCATGTCCACCTCGGGCAGATAGTGGAGGATGAGTGCGTCGCTGTCGATCACGCCACGCAAATGCAGGTCAATGTCGTTCTGCAGAGTCGTCTTGAGCGACATGTCCTGGGTGAACACCGCAACCTCGTTGCCTCCGGCCCGCTTGGCCGTCAAGGCGGCTTGATCTGCCTGGCTGACCAGGTCGCCTGCGGTGTCACGGCCCGGAATGCCGATCGCGACTCCGACGCTGACACTGCGGCTGACCAGTTCGCCTCCGATCGAAACGCTGCACTGAGTCGTCAGCTGTAGCTGTCGAGCAAGCGATATCGCCTCGTCGGCCGACATCGACTCACTCGGAACGAAGACGAACTCGTCTCCGCCGACGCGGGCGATCACGCCCGGCCCAACTTTCAAACGCAGCCGCTGGGCGAACACCCTGATGAACCAATCGCCGGCGCTATGGCCCAGGTAGTCGTTGATGGATTTCATGCGATCGACGTCTAAGTACAGCACCGCGACTGGGCCGGCTCCTGACTTCGCTAGGCGCTCGTGGAGGTGTCCCATCAACGCTCGACGATTGTGCAGATCGGTCAGATCGTCGTGCTCAGCCAGGTATTGGAGCTTGTCTTCGGCAGCAAGATGAGCCTTAAGCTGTGCGAACAAGGCGGCAACCGCCTCGAGCAGAATGAGCTCCTCCGGAGCCCAAACCCTGTCGCCGAATTTGACCAGGCCGAGCAACCCAGTGGTTATCGCTCCTCCCCAAACCAAGGGGGCCGTGGCCACCGATGGCGGCGGCAACTCCTGGCCATCCTTGGCAACCGGGCATGGGAAGCCGTCGTTGGCTGGGTCTGGACGCACCACCGCAGGCCGTCGGGCATGCTCGGTGCGCGCAAACAGCGGATTGGCGTCAGGGAAGTAGACGACGGCCAGTGGATCCGGGCTCGGATGCTCGTAACGCGGTGGCCATTCCGCGACCAGCGTCGAGACCCGGGCCTTGTGATTGTTGTGGCGCAAGAAGCCGGCATCGACGTCGAACTCCTCGACCAGTTGCGCCAACACCCGTTCGATCACGTCTTTTGCCGTGCGCGGGTTGGCCAGCATCAGCTGAGTGGCAACGGAGGTGACGACACGATCCAGCCTGCCCGACATTTATGTCCTCCTGCACGGGCGATGCCCGCGGCGCGGGCCGGGGCTATCGTATCGTTGAATGGTTCGAAGCGTCGCGGTAACGGTCATTGTTCGAGGGCGGCATCGGACCGGGTTTTCGACCAACCGAACGTCAGCGCAATGGTCTGTGCCGTCTGCAGCACGAGTGGCTTAAAGTCCCTCGATCGCCGCCGCGCTCGGGTCTGGTCGCCGCGTGCCGGGCGCCGACGTCCATTCCGTACGGCTCGAGGTTGGCGCGCCTGAACAGCGGGTCAGCAGTAGAGTTGGCGAAGACTTTTAGCCAACTGAATCATCCGGTTTGGTCACCTATCCGTCACGGGATTACGACCGAGGAGCGACCATAACTTCCTGCACCGCTCGTATTCTCGACGCCGCTAATCCTGCGGACAACGCACTATTGGAGCAACTGCGCGCTGACCCGGCCGTCGAATTCATCGACCACCACGAGCAACAACTCGATGAATTGAGGAAGCTTCGCCCGCCTCCCGATCCGGACTTGCTTGCCGAACCCTGCCGATGGGCGTACTACCCATGGCGAAGGGCCGTCGTGGCGGTCCTGGGCCCCAGGGGGTTTCGGGCGGTGCGACTGGACCGCAACAGGAATCTGATCACCACCGAGGAGCAGGCGCGGCTCGCCGAGCTGCGTATCGGGGTGGCGGGTTTGAGTGTCGGCCATATCATCGCCCACACCTTGGCCGCGCAGGGCCTCTGTGGCGAGCTTCGGCTGGCGGATTTCGATCGTCTCGAATTGTCAAATCTCAACCGGGTGCCGGCGACCCTCCTGGATCTTGGCGTGAACAAAGCCGAAATCGCCGCCCGCAGGATCGCCGAACTCGATCCGTACCTATTGGTCCGCGTCCAGGACGCCGGACTGACCGTGGAAACCATCGATGAATTCCTCGACGGCCTCGACGTTGTCGTCGAGGAATGCGATTCATTGGAAATGAAAGTCAGGGTCCGGGAAGGCGCCAGGGCACGGGGGATACCGGTGCTGATGGCCACGAGCGATCGCGGACTGCTCGACGTGGAACGCTTCGATTCGCAGCCTGATCGGCCAATCCTGCACGGTCTGCTCGGCGACTTGGATCTTGCGCGGCTGGCGGGCATGAGTAGTCGTGAGATGGTTCCCTACCTGCTGCGATTCCTCGATGCCGAGCAGTTGTCTGCCCCCATCCTGGCGTCGGCGGTGGAACTCGACCGCACACTATCCACGTGGCCACAGGTGTGCGGTGACGTCGTTGTGGGCGCCGCTGCGGTCGCCGAGGCGGTGCGCAGGATTGGATTGGGTCAAGAGTTGCGGTCGGGCCGGACGTGCGTCGACGTGGGATGGTCACTCGATCAGCTGGCCGAACCTCAAATGGTCACCGAGGCTCCCGGCCCGCCGGCCAACCAGTCAAATCTCGAATTGCCAGGGGTTTTGGGCATCATCGCTACCGCGGCCATTCGGGCGCCGTCCGCCTCCAACGCGCAACCATGGCAGGTGGAGGCCGGCCCCGACGCCGTCACCATCCGGCTGGACCCGGAACACACGTCGATGTTGGATATCGGCTTCCGCGCCAGCGCAGTCGCGTTGGGAGCGGCCCTTTTCAATGCCAGAGTTGCCGCTGCCGCGCAGAAGGTGCTCGGACCGGTGATCCTGCAAGATGGTCACGTCGGTGCGCCGTTGCAGGCAACGTTGCAACTGGCCGACGGTGATGATCCTGAACTCGCCGCCCTCTACGAATCCATGCTGGAGCGTGAAACCAACCGTCGCATCGGGACGCGGCGCCCGATCGACGCCCGGACGACCGAACTTCTGCACACCATTGCCGAGCGTGAGGGAGCCCGACTCGACCTCCTCACAGAACCCGACGAGATCGGCGAGTTGGGAGCGATTTTCGCCGCGTCGGACCGTGCCCGATACCTGACGCCGCGATTGCATGCCGAGATGGTTGCCGAGCTTAGATGGCCGACTGATTCAGCTGCGGACACGGGCATCGACGTGCTCAGTCTCGAACTCGACCGCGGTGATCTTGCGCTGATCGGCATTTTGAAGCGCCCTGACGTCATGGCTCGTCTTGCCGAGTGGAGCGCCGGGAGCGCTCTCGGCGCGGATTCTCGCGTTCGCGTGTCCACGAGTTCTGCGATAGGCGTCATCTCGGTATCGGGGAGCGACTTGATGGACTTCGCCCGCGGTGGATCCGCCGCGGAGGCGTTGTGGATCGAAGCACAGCGGGAGGGGCTTGCCGTTCAGCCCATTTCGCCGGTTTTCTTGTACGCGCGAAATGTCGATGAGCTGGCCGAGGTGTCGGTGCCGTTTGCTGAGGAACTGGACGAGTTGCGGAGACGATTTCGGCAGCTTGCCCGCACACCGCGGGACAGTTCTGTCGCGCTTGTGCTGCGATTCGCCTTCGCAGGGCCGGCGTCCGTCCGTAGCCGACGGAGCATTGAGCGCGTCCGTTTGCAGTAGCGTCAATACCCGTTACGGTGTGGGAATGCCCAGCGTGTTGGACGATCTTGTTACCGCGGCGGCCGCCGATCTGACGGCGGCCACAGCGGCCAATCATGTCGTCATCAGCGAACGGGTATTGGCCGGGTTGATCACCCATTTCGGCGTCGAGTTCGGTTTTCTTCGCCACAACGACCCCACTATCCGCGCGACCGTGCTCGTTGCTGAATGGCCGCCGCGCGACAACGTCCCTGACCCCGATCCGATCGCTGTGGTCTACTTCGCCGATGCCGACCCGGTCTTCGCGGGAGCCGAAAACCTCCAAGCGCCAGCCGTTTTGCGTTCCGATGGCGTGGACGCCGACTACCAACTCAATATCAAGGAGGCGACGGGCACCGCTGTCGGCTCACTGGCCTGCGTGCCACTACTGTCCGGAGGCATCACCACCGGAGTTCTGGGAGTCGGCGATCTTGGTGACCGCCCCTGGTCATCGGAGGAGCTCAACGCGCTCCAGGCGATCGCCACCCTGTTTGCTCAGGTGCAGGCCCGCGTGCTCGCGGAGGGGCAGACTGACCACCCGGCTGCGACCGGTGACCTGACCGGCCAGGCGGACCTCGGTCCGATTGCACGTCCCGACGAGCGACTCGCTGACGGACAGCAAAATCCCGGCCTCCGAACGGCAACAGCGGCTACCGTAGGGGGGATGCCCGGTTCGTTGGACGATTTGGTCACGGGGGCCGCCGCCGAGTTGATGGCGGCCACGGCAGCCAACCACGTCGCCGCCAGTGAACGGGTGCTCGCTGAATTGGTCACCCATTTCGGCGTGGACTTCGGCTTTCTCCGCCACAACGACCACACGATCCGCGCGACGGTACTCGTCGCATCGTGGCCACCGCGGGAAAATGTTCCCGACCCGGACCCGATCGGTGTTGTGTATTTCGCCGGTGCCGACTCGGTCTTCGCGAGGGCCGAAACGATGAAAGAGCCCGACGTGTTGCGCCCGGAGCCGGCAAACGCCGACTACCAGCAAAATATCGAGGGCGCCACGGGCGTTCCTGCGAGCTCGCTGGCCTGCGTTCCGCTGTTGTCCGGCGACCTCACTACCGGCATCTTGGGCTTCGTCAAGTTCGGTGACAGGGAATGGTTGCCAGAAGAGCTCAACGCCCTCCAGGCAATTGCCACCCTGTTCGCGCAAGTGCAGGCCCGCGTCGTCGCCGAGGAACAGATCCACTACCTCGCCGAACACGACGACCTCAGCGGCCTAGTCAACCGCAGGGCGCTGATCGCTCATCTCGACGATCGACTTACCAAGGGCGAGCCAGGCCCTGTCTCGGTTATGTTCCTCGATCTGGACCGCTTCAAGGTCGTCAACGATCAACTGGGCCAAAATGCCGGCGACCGATTCATCGAGGCTTTCGCCGCGCTGTTGCGCGACGTCAGTGACGTGCCCGCGGTTATCGCGCGCTTCGGCGGAGACGAGTTCGTCGTGGTCCCGACGGCACCGATGGATATCGACAACGCCACTGCCTTCGCTCATCGGTTGCAGAGTCAACTGCACACCCACATCTCGATCGACGGCGAGATGCTCACCCGAACGGTCAGCATCGGGATCGCCACCGGACTTCCGGGCGAGGAAACCGCCTCCGACCTGTTGCGCCGCGCCGACCAGGCCACCAGGGCGGCAAAGCGTTCCGGCGGCGCGGAAGTCGCGGCCTTCAGCCCGGAGATGGCCGCGGATGAAACTTTGCGCAACGACGTCGAATTGCGGTTGCGCGACACAATCGACAGCGGCAGCGGCGACCTGGTGCTGCATTATCTTCCGGAATTCGACATGCAGACCGGCGAGGTTCTTGGCGCCGAGGCCCTTATCCGGTGGCAACACCCGACGCGCGGGCTCCTGATGCCGGATTCGTTTATCGGCGTCGTTGAATCAATCAACCTGGCCGGGAAACTCGGCCGCCTGGTCATGCGCTCCGCATGCGCGCAGTTGGAGCTCTGGCAATCCCAGGGTGTGGGGCATGGCTCCGTGATGCGCGTGAATGTGTCGCCTGTCCAACTGGTCGCGGACGGGATCGTTGAAACCGTTGCCGCCACCCTTGACGAGTTCGGCCTCGCTGCGAGCTCGGTATGTCTGGAAATCACGGAGAGTGTCGTGGTGGCGGACATCGACGCCACCCGCAAAACGCTCACCCGCTTGAAGGACATTGGTGTGCAGATCGCCATCGACGACTTTGGTACCGGCTACAGCGCGCTGGCCTACCTGAAGACCCTCCCGGTGGACTCGCTGAAGATCGATCAAGGATTCGTCCGTGAGCTCGGCACGAATGAGAGCGACCGGGCGATCGTGCAGTCAATCGTGGCTTTGGCCAACGCCTTCGGGCTTGACGTTGTCGCCGAGGGCGTGGAGACCGTAGACGCGGCAAGGGCGTTGCTGAATTTCGGGTGCCGGCACGCACAGGGTTTCCTGCTGTCTCGGCCCTTGGACGGCGCGACAATGGGTTCGTTGCTCGCCAAGCGGGTCGTACCGATGAACTTCTAGAGACGCCGACTCTCGAATCGCTCGATTGAATTCCCCATGGCTTGCCGGTGAATTACATCTGCGCCCCTTGTGGCAGCGCAGTCGCCTATCCGGACGGGGCCATCATGCGCGTTCGTAAAAGCGGCCTTCGGCGACGTGTTGCCGGTTGAAATCCTGAGTGACGCGGGTTGTTTCTCTGAGGATCTTGGCGACCTGTTCTCGTTCTGCATGCTTTACGAAATCGCGCCGATCCCACCACATCATTTTGGTCTGGTAACGCTCGTCGGGATAAGGCGTCGCGGGAATGCTTGCAACGACGCCCCCGGATGAACGCCACCGGTTCAACACGTAGGCGGCTGCTGTCGCCATACAGAACTGAACATCGAGCAAAGCCATCATGTGGAAACCGCTGCGCGCGAGCACGGCGGTAAGACACCGGTTCTGGTCACGATCATCGCTGACCCACGCCGACTTCATCTCCAGGACGCCGAACGGCACGCGGTCGTTGATCATGTCGCGAACGGCCTGCTGGCTAGGTTGCCCCGCCCACTCGGCGACCGCATGCGAATCATCGGCCGACTGCAGTGGACCTTTGGCTCGAACCCCCGCCACCATCTTGCCGTCGCTATCCATCGCGGCCAAGAACATGATGGTGTCGGCGCCGGTGCGCAACGCGTCCTCATCCAATGCGCATTCCACTCCGTGTTTTCGGTAGCTGCGCTGCGCGCCTCGCGCATAGTCGGACCACAGGCATCGATCGATCGACGGCTGGGAAACCACGAGCGTGCAGTCGGTGTCGGGATCGTGCCAGCTGAGATTTTCTCGGAGCCGGAATCCTGCGACGGACGCAGCGGTTTGCGAGAATGCGGTCATCGGCATCCTTCGTGTCGGGGCGCCGACTCTTCGTCTCTATTTCCGGCGCCTGGGGTACCTATGGGTTGGATTGATGCCTCTCGCGAGGCCGCGACCCTGCCGGACGCTGTAGTTCGTCCCGTGGACCTTTCTTTGTGGATGTTGCACAGACTTGCGGGATCTAAACTTCCAGCGCAACTCGGCCATCATATTACAAATCGGCTGCTACTCAACTACTAAAAACGTGTTCAATAAGTATCTTTTTGCTCTCAATGCGGCGACTGCCCCGGCGTTTGTGACTTATCGGTAATATCCGACCGGGCGGTCAAAGCCGGATGGCAATGTCGACCCGTCGATGTGGTTGCTCGCCGTGACAAGTTAGTTTTCGTCAGCTGCTGAGGATGTCCAAAATTGGCTCCGCCGCCGGCGCGCCACTCTACACACAACAGTGGCGCCGCACTCCAGGACCGTCGACGGCTGTGACCTGCAGGCCGTGCGCGTGGCGGATCGGTAGTCCAGCTGGTTGTGTCGCATGAAGGCGAGCGGCAAGCAGGCGCCGCGCATCAGCTGTGGTGCATTGAGAACTTACCCGGCGCGCGCACCGGCCCACCGGGGCCGCGTATCAGAGTTGTCAGCGCACGTGCTGCTTCTCGCCCAAACCGCAGCCCTGACGGATTTGATTGCGAGACCGCTTCTTTGTCGGCATTAATGATTAGGCCACTGCGGTTATTCATCGGTTTTGAGGACGTCGCCACAAATATGTATTGGGTTGTCTCGTCTCGTCGTATCTCTCCTACACCAGCTGGTATTGTACGTGTGTTGATCGGCGGGTTTCCCCGGCGCGACCACGCAAACAGTTATTTGCCCGCCCTTTGCCCGCGTTCGCGCCAATATTTCGCAGTTCGCCGTTTGCCTGCGCGACCTCCGGTCAGGCGGGTCGCAACACTCCAGTTGGCGACCCCGCCGTGGCGTCCCCGAGGCAGGAGGTGGTCAACCGTCCAACGCGCGATATCGATGCACGGAGGTCTCGTCCTTGCCGCACTACTGCGAGAAGCCATACCCTGGGTCGGGGTCGGACCGCGAGGTGGGCGGGAGGCCTGCCGCGGGTACGCGAAGACAGGGCGGGTTCATGGCATTGCGGGCACCGCAAGGGTCCATGGTGGGTGAGCCTAGGGCACCCGGGACATCCCAGTGGCCTTGACCGGCGCGCGCGCCGACGAGCTGGCGACCATGGACATCTTCAAGGGATGTCCTACCCCCGATCTCGCGCCGTTGGCGGCGTCCCTGCAACCGCTGCGCACCGGGTCCGGCCAAGTGCTGATGAAGCAGGGCGAGCAGGCCGTTTCATTCCTGCTCATCTCGTCGGGCCTGGTCGAGATCACCCACGTTGGCGACGACGGCGTAGTAATCGTTGAGCATGCCTTCGCGGGCATGCTGATCGGGGAGATCGCGCTCCTGCGCCATATCCCGCGGACCGCGACGGTCACCACCGCCGGGCCGCTGACCGGTTGGATCGGCGACAACGACGCGTTCGTCCGCATGGTGCACATCCCCGGGGTGATGCAGCGGCTGCTGCGCACGGTGCGCCAGCGGCTTGCCGGCTTCATCACGCCGATCCCGATCCGGGTCCGCGACGGCACACACCTGATGCTGCGCCCGGTTTTGCCGGGCGACAGCGAGCGGACCGTGCACGGACACATCCAATTCTCCAGCGAGACGCTGTACCGGCGCTTCATGACGCCGCGGATGCCCACCCCGGCGCTGATGCACTACCTGTCGGAGGTCGACTACGTCGACCACTTCGTCTGGGTGGTGATCGACGGCAGCGACCCGGTGGCCGACGCGCGTTTCGTGCGTGACGAGGCCGACCGCAGCGTCGCCGAGATCGCCTTCACCGTCGCCGACGCATATCAGGGCCGGGGGATCGGTACCTTCCTGGTCGAGGCGCTGTCCATCGCCGCCCGGGTCGCCGGGGTCGAAAGGTTCTCCGCACGAATGCTTTCCGACAATCTGCCGATGCGGGCCATCATGGACCATTACGGGGCGATCTGGCAGCGCGAGGACATCGGCGTCATTACCACCGTCATCGATGTGCCGCGTCGCCGCGACCGTGGGTTCCGGCGTGAGGTGGCCGCCCAGATCGAGCACGTCGCTCGCCAGATGATCGAGGTGGTCGGCTGAACCCGTTCCGGGTCGGCCCGGTTTCCGCGCTCGCGTTGGTGGTCGCCGCGTGCGGCCACACGCCCTCACCCGTTCCCTCGCCAGCGTCCACGAAACCGCCCGCGCCGAAGGCGGTCAACCCGGCCAACATCAAGCGCGTCGTCCGCGAGCTGCCGCCCGGCTACGAGGCGGCCACGGGGATCCCCAGCGGGGCGTCCCCCCGGGTGATCTGGGGCCTCGGGCCGGAGGCGTTGGACACCCACGCCAAACCGGCGCAATGCGGGCAGCTCGCCGACCCAGGCGACGGGCGTGACCAGACGGCCCAGGGCGTGTCCGGGTCGGGCAGCGGCGGCATCGTCGACGCGGTGGTGGTGGCTTTGCCGGGGCCCACCGACCTGCCCGGCGGCGTGGTGGCCGCATGTGGTCAGTGGACGATGACCGCCGGACGCACGACAGCAACCGTGCACCTGACCGACGCCCCGCACATCGACGGCGTCCCAACCGTCGGAATGGTGGCCGACGTCAGGTCCTCGGTCGAGTCGGGCACCGAGATAGATTCGCGCACATACACCTTCACCGCCTATCTGGGCGACTTTTACGCGTTCACCACGCTCATCACCGACCCGGGCTCGGTAGTGCCCGCGCTGCCACCGCAATTCGCCGCCGACCTGCTCGTCAAAACGGTGTCCACGTTGCGCAGCTGACGCACGCCCCTTGGGTAGATTAGCCACGGTGTTCAAGGTGGCGGTCACGGTCGCGGCGGTGGGTGTGCTCGCCGGCTGCTCGTCGGGGGCGTCGACCTCGGCGAAAGTCGACATCAAGAAGGTTGCCGACGTGAAGTCGAGCTTCGGGCCCGACTTCAAAGTCACCGACATCGGCGAACGGGGGATCGATCCCAAGGTGCTGTCCGGCCGCAAGCTCCCGGAGGGGCTGACGTTCGACCCCGCCAACTGCGCGAAGGCGGCGACGGGGCCGGACATGCCGCCGGATCTGCAGGGCAACATGGCCGCGGTGTCCGCCGAGGGCAAGGGCAACCGATTCGTGGTCATCGCCGTGGAAACCTCAAAAGCCTTGCCCCTCAACGAACCCGGGAAGGACTGCGCGAAGGTCGCGTTCTCCGGGCCGCAGCTGCGCGGTGGCATAGAAGTGGTCGACGCGCCGCAGGTCGACGGGACCCACACGCTGGGAGTGCACCGCGTGCTGCAGGCGTTGGGCGCCGGCGGCCCGCGCACCGGCGAACTCTACGACTATTCGGCCCAATTCGGCGATTACCAGGTGATCGTCACGGCCAATCCGCTGGTGATCCCCGGGCAGCCGGTCGCGCCGGTCGATACGCAGCGCGCGCGCGACTTGCTGGTGAACGCGGTGAAGGCCGTCCGGACCTAGCGCGATGACGGTGAGCGCCGGGACGGCGCGATTAAGGAATCGCGCAGTCGGATCTAGCGCGATTAATATAAGGCCTACCGCACGCCGCGCGGGCGGAACTGGATGCTGATGCGTGGACCCACCGGCGCCGACGTCTTGGGCACGGCGTGCTCCCAGGTGCGTTGGCACGACCCGCCCATCACCAGGAGATCCCCGTGCGCCTGCGGCAGCCGCAACGACGGGCCGCCGCCCCGGCGCCGCATGGCGAACGTGCGGGTGGCGCCGAGGCTGATGATCGCCACCATCGTGTCCTCGGAGCTGCTGCGGCCGATGGTGTCGCCGTGCCAGGCGACGCTGTCGGAGCCGTCGCGGTAGCAGCACAACCCGACCGTCGTGAACGGCTCGCCGAGTTCGCCGGCGTAGATGTCGTTGAGCCGGCGCCGCAACCGGGCCAGCAGGGGATGCGGCGGCTCGTCGACGGTGAGGTCGTGAAAGCTCACCAGCCGGGGCACGTCGACCACCCGGTCGTACATCTGGCGGCGTTCCTCCCGCCAGGGCACCGCGGTCAGGAGGGCGTCGAGCAGCTCGTCGGCCTCGGCGAGCCACCCGGCCCGGATTTCGATAAAGGCGCCGTCACCGAGTTGCCTGCGCTCGGTGTGCTGGAACAGGGAGCCTTGTACCGCCATCTCCACGACAGCCAGTCTATCGCACACCCGTTCGATCGCCGGGCGCGCGGCGGCGGCCGTGTGCTGGGAAGGTCGACCGCGGCGCGGCTACGGTTGTGGGTGTGATCGAGCTGGGCACCGATTCCGAGGTGGGAGCGCTGCGCGTCGTCATCCTGCACCGCCCCGGCGGCGAGCTGCGACGGCTGAGTCCGCGCAACATGGATCAGCTGCTCTTCGACGGGCTTCCCTGGGTCGCCCGCGCGCAGGACGAGCACGACCAGTTCGCCGAGGTGCTGCGCTCCCGCGGCGTGGAGGTGTTGTTGTTGGCGGACCTGCTGGCCGAGGCGCTGACTCACAGCGGGGCCGCCCGGATGCAGGGCGTGGCCGCCGCGGTCGACGCCCGCAGGCTGGGAGTGCCGCTGGCGCAAGCCCTTTCGGGTTACCTTCGGGGACTCGACGCCGACAGACTGGCCCAGGTGCTGATGGCCGGCATGACGTTCAACGAGTTGCCGTCCGACATCCGGACCGACGTGTCGCTGGTGCTGCGCATGCACCAGGGCGCGGACTTCGTCATCGAGCCGTTGCCCAACCTGGTGTTCACCCGCGACTCGTCGATTTGGATCGGTCCGCGCGTGGTGATTCCCACGCTGGCGTTGCGCGCCCGGGTGCGCGAGGCGTCGCTGACCGATCTCATCTACGCCCATCACCCGCGGTTCACCGGGGTGCGGCGCGCCTACGAGTCGCGCACCGCGCCCGTCGAGGGCGGCGACGTCCTGTTGCTCGCCCCCGGTGTGATCGCCGTCGGCGTCGGTGAGCGGACCACCCCGGCGGGCGCAGAAGCGTTGGCGCGCAGCCTCTTCGACGACGACCTCGCGAGCAAGGTGCTCGCCGTGCCGATCGCCCAGCGTCGCGCGCAGATGCACCTGGATACGGTGTGCACCATGGTCGACACCGACACCGTGGTGATGTACGCCAACGTCGTCGACACGCTCTCGGCGTTCACCATCGAGCGCACCCCCGAGGGCGTTGCCATCAGCGAAGAGGCGCCGTTCCTGGAGGCCGCCGCCAAGGCGATGGAGATCGACCAGCTGCGCGTCATCGACACGGGGCTGGACCCCGTCGTCGCCGAACGGGAGCAGTGGGACGACGGCAACAACACACTGGCGTTGGCGCCCGGCGTCGTCGTCGCCTACGAGCGCAACGCGCAGACCAACGCGCGGCTGCAGGACGCGGGCATCGAGGTGCTCACCATCGCGGGCTCCGAGCTGGGCACCGGCCGCGGCGGCCCGCGGTGCATGTCCTGCCCCGTGGCCCGCGATCGGATGCGTTAGGCGACGAACGGCGCGCCAGAAAGTCAGCGCCAGCTGGGCAGCCAGATCTCCATGTCCCACGTCTGCTGCGAAATCGGCAATCCGGTGAGCACCGGGAACAACCAGGCGAAGTTGGTCACGACCACGGCCACGTAACCACAGACCGCGATCAGCCCCAGCGTGCGTCGTTCCGAGCTCGTCCCGCGGGTTCGGCCGGGCGGGTAGAGGATGTCCCCACATATCAGGGCGATGCCCATCACCAGGAACGGCCCCATCGTCGCCGCGTAGAAGAAGTACATCTGCCGGTCGATGTCGGCGAACCAGGGCAGCCACCCCGCGCAATAGCCGGTCAGCACAACGGCGTAACGCCAGTCGCGGCGGACGAACGCGCGCCAGCACGCGTAGACCAGGACCGGCACCGCCAGCCACCACATGGCCGGGGTGCCCACCAGCATCTCCGCCTTGACGCACGACTGCGCACCGCACCCGGCGACGTTCTGCTGATCGATCGCATAGAGCACCGGCCGCAACGACATCGGCCAGGCCCACGGTTTGGACTCCCACGGGTGGTAGTTGCCGGCGGCGTTGGTCAGGCTCTTGTGGAAGTCGAAAGCCTTGGCGGTGTAATGCCATAGCGACCGAATGGCATCCGGCAGCGGGACCGCCGAGTGCGGGCCGATCGACTGGCCCACCTCGTGCCGATCGATCGCCGTCTCGGACGCGAACCACGGCGCGTAACTGGCCAGGTACACCGCGAACGGGATGAGCACCAGGGCGTAAGCCGTTGGGATCAGGTCACGCCGCAACACTCCCACCCAGGGCCGGGTCACCTGGTACTGGCGCCGCGCCGCCACGTCGAACGCCAGTGACATCGCGCCGAAGAACAGCACGAAGTACAGCCCGGACCACTTTGTCCCGCAAGCCAATCCGAGCAGAACGCCCGCCAGGAAGCGCCACCATCGCACCCCGAGCCGTGGACCCCACACCGTTTCGGCGGCGCGCCCCTGCAGGAGCGCGACGTGCATGCGCTCGCGCACCTGGTCCCGGTCGACGATCAGCGCGCCGAACGCGGCGACCACGAAGAAGGTGAGGATGCCGTCGAGCAGGGCGGTCCGCGCGGTGACAAAGCTGACGCCGTCGCAGATCACCAAAATCCCGGCGATCGCGCCGACCAGCGTGGAGCGACTGATCCGCCGGACGATGCGCGTAACCAGCACAACCAGCACCACGCCCAGCAGCGCGCCGGTGAACCGCCAGCCGACGCCGTTGTATCCGAAGACCGCCTCGCCGACCGCGATCAGCTGCTTGCCGATCGGCGGATGGACCACCAGGCCGAAGCCCGGGTTGTCCTCCACCCCGTGGTTGTGCAACGCCTGCCAGGCCTGGGGGGCGTAGTGCTTCTCGTCGAAGACGGGCGTGCCGGCGTCGGTCGGCGAACCGAGGTTGAGGAACCGGCTGATCGTGGCCAGCACGGCGATCACGCCCGTCACGACCCAGCCACGAATCTGATCGGTGGGACCGAAGTCGGCCACCGGAACCATCGGCCCCGGGCTGACCACGGGCACGACACGCTCCTGGCCGGCGACCAAGGCTTCGCGGGGCGGGGCGGACATCGGTGTCGATCGTAGGCTGTCCGTCATGACCACCGGCCGCCTGTTGCTGGGCGCGACCCCCTTGGGCCAGCCGTCGGACGCCTCGCCCCGCCTGATCGACGCCCTCGCCCACGCCGACGTGGTGGCGGCCGAGGACACCCGGCGGGTGCGGATCCTGGCGAAAGCCCTGGGCGTCACCATCACCGGGCGGGTGATCAGCCTGTTCGACCGGGTCGAGGCGGCGCGGGTGGATCCCCTGATCAGCGCGCTGCAGGCCGGCGCGACGGTGCTGGTGGTCAGCGATGCCGGGATGCCGCTGATCAGCGACCCCGGCTTCCGGCTGGTCGCGGCGTGCGTGGAGGCCGGGATCCCGCTGACGTGCCTCCCCGGCCCCTCGGCGGTGATGACCGCGCTGGCCCTGTCGGGCCTGCCCGCCGAAAAGTTCTGCTTCGAAGGTTTCGCCCCCCGCAAGAAGGCCGCGCGGCGCGCCTGGCTGGACTCGCTGGTCGACGAGCGGCGCACCTGCGTGTTCTTCGAATCGCCGCGCCGGCTCGCCGCGTGTTTGCGCGACGCCGTCGACCGACTCGGCGGCGCCCGGCAGGCGGCGATCTGCCGGGAACTGACCAAGGTGCACGAGGAGGTGGTGCGCGGGTCGCTCGAGGAGCTGGCGGCGTGGGCGGACGACGGGGTGCTCGGCGAAGTCACCGTCGTGCTGGCCGGCGCCACCCCACGCGCCGACCTGCCGTCGCTGGTGGAGCAGGTGGAGGAGCTGGTCGCCGCCGGTGCGCGCGTCAAGGACGCCTGCGGCGAGGTGGCCGCCGAGCATGCCGGGGTGCGCTCGCGCCAGCTCTACGACGCGGTGCTGCAGTCGCGCCGCGCGTGAGGGTCAGCCGGCCGAGAACGCGGCCGCGATGCGGGGCTGCCCGACGATGGGCGACGCCTTGTGCAGGCATTCGGCCCACTCCGCGTCGGGGTCCGAGTCGGCGGTGATGCCGCCGCCGACCCCCAGCACGGCGCCGCCGGCGGCGTCGAACTCGACCGTGCGGATGGCGACATTCAGTTCACAGCCCGCCACAGGAGAAGCCAATCCGATTGTGCCGCAATAGATTCCGCGGCGATTCGGCTCCCACTGCGAAAGCAGTTGGCGCGCCCGGTGTTTGGGGGTCCCGGTGACCGAGGCCGGCGGGAAGGCGGCGTCCAGCAGCGCCGACGTCGGCAGTTCGGCGGGCACCCGCGCCGCCACGGTGGACACCAGGTGCCATACGCCCGGGGCACGCCGCACCACCAACAACTCGGGCACGGTCACGGTGCCGACGATCGCCACCCGGCCGAGGTCGTTGCGCACCAGGTCGACGATCATGATGTTCTCGGCGACCTCTTTTGCCGACGCCCGCAGCGCCGACGGCCACGCGTCCAGGGGCAGGGTGCCCTTGATGGGGCTGGACGTCACGAGCGTCCCGCGCCGCCGCAAGAACAACTCCGGAGACAA
Source organism: Mycobacterium hainanense (assembly GCF_041890355.1). NCBI lineage: Bacteria > Bacillati > Actinomycetota > Actinomycetes > Mycobacteriales > Mycobacteriaceae > Mycobacterium > Mycobacterium hainanense. The sequence goes on from NZ_CP169059.1 coordinate 1,268,765, forward strand.
CGACGCCACCGCGCCCCACGGCCCGGCGACGTAGGCTCCCCGCGCCGGGGACGTGCGGGCGATGCCGTCGGCGAAGAAATCCAGCGGCGCCCCGGTGATCGTCCCGGTGAACTGCGTGCACACGCACGCCTGGTAGACCTCGCCGGCGCGGATGGCCTCCAGGCAGTTGAGCACGCCGTCGCGGTGGGCGGCGCGGTCGGCCGGTTCCCAGTCGACTCGGCAGTCGCGGACCGGCGAAGGCGCAGTGGCCAGCGCGGCGGCCAGCCAGTCCGGGATGGCCGCCCCGGAAAGGCTTTCGTACCACCACTGCCCGTCCCGGTCGCGGCGCAGCACGCAGTCGGTCCAGCCGCCGGCGGCTTCGGGGATGCGGTTCGGCCGGTCGTCGGCGCCCGGATCGGGATAGGAGAGGTAACCGATCCAGCCGCCGCCCACCGTCTGCGGGTCGACGGTCTGGGGATTCTGCTGGGCGGCGAAAGCCGCGTCGAGATCGACCGGCCGTGCCGACACGCTCGGGGCGATCACCGCCAGGGAGCCGAACCAGTCACCGGTCAGCGCGGCCGGCGGCGGCAAGCCGAGGCGTGCGGTGGCGTCACCGACGGCGCGCAGCACCTGGGGTGCGGCGCCAAGGTCGCCGAGTCGGTCGATACGCACCGTCCTAGCTTGACAGAAGGGCGGGTTTTCGCACTGCGGGCGTGGTCGACGGCCGAGGTTACCCGCGGCTGACGTCTCGGGCGGTCGCCAGGGCCGCCAGCTTGTCCGGGTTGCGCGTCACGTAGAAGTTGGTGATCTTGTCGCCGGCGATCTCGAGCGTGATCACCCCTTCGAGCTGATCGCCGAGGTAGAGCAGCACGGCCGGCGCGCTGTTGCAGGTCACCATTTCCACGTGGAATTCCGCGAGCTCGGTCGCCTTGCGGATCAGGCCGACGATGGCCCGGGCCACCCGCTCGGCGCCCACCACGGGCCTGCGGGCCGCGCTCACCTTGCCGCCGCTGTCCGCCGTCCAGGTCGCGTCCGGGGCGAGCAGCGTCATCAGCGTTTGGACGTCGCCGCTGGCGGCCGTTCGCAGGAACTGGGCGGTGAGCTGCGCGTTGCGTTGCGGGTCGGCCGCGTCAAACCTCTTGCGCCGGGCCCGCACGTGTTCGCGTGCCCGGTGCGCCACCTGCCGCACCGTCGGCGCCGGCCTGCCCACCGCCTCCGCGATCTCGCCGTAGTCGAAGCCGAACACCTCGCGCAGTAGGAACACCGCTCGCTCGTCAGGGCTCAGCGTTTCCAGTAGGACCAGCATCGCCATCGAAATGGATTCCGCCAGAACGACATCCGCAGAGGGATCCTGCTCGTCGAGCAGCAGCGGCTCGGGCAGCCACGGGCCCACGTACTCCTCGCGTCGGCGCGCGCCGGCGCGCAGCGCGTTGAGCGCCTGCCGGGTCACCAGCTGGGCCAGGTAGGACTTGGTGTCGCGGACCGTGGACAGGTCGACCGCCGCCCACCGCAGATAGCTGTCCTGCAGCACATCGTCGGCCTCGGTGGCCGAGCCCAACATCTCGTAGGCGATCGTGAACAGCAGCGGCCGCAGCACGGTGAATCGTTCGGCGTGTTCACTGCCGGCGGGCGGGCGCGTCATCGCAGCGCGATCGGGGCCGGTTCCTGCGCGGGCCGCTTGCCGCCCCTGAGCCAGAGGTAGGAGCCGGGCTTGGCGGCCTCGCGCCGGATGGCCCACAGCGTGCCCTTGCAGATGGCCTCCTTGATCGACGCGGCGGTCCGGCCGCCGATCGCCAGGTTCACCGGGGTGTCGTCGGTGCGGGCCAACTGGACCGTGCCGTAGGTCCGGCCGAGGCTGATGCACTGGCCGACGAACGCCTGGCTGAGCGTGGCGGGGGCGGTTCCACAGATGCGGCTGAGCACGGTGTTGGCCGCTTGCGCGCCCAGCGGCCCGGCGGCCTGGCAGCTCATCCGCAGCGGCTGACCCGACGGCGCGGCGGCGTCACCGGCCGCGACGACGTAGGCGTTGTCGACGCTGGTCAACGTCTCGTCGGTGAGCAGCCGGCCCAGCGCGTCGGTGCTCAGGCCGCTGCGGGCGGCCAGGTCCGGGACGGCGAACCCCGCGGTCCAGATCGTCGCCGCGCTCGGCAGCACCGCGCCGTCGGTCAGCACGACCGCGTCCCAGCGCACCTCGGTCACCGTCGCCGATTCCAGCACGTTCACCCCGAAGCCGCGCAGTCGCTTGGCGACCGACCGGCGGCCGCGCCTGCTCAGCGATGGGCCGAGCGCCCCACCGCAGACCAGGGTCACCTGCCGGCCTTGTTCGGCCAGTTCGGCGGCCGTTTCGATGCCGGTCAGCCCGCCGCCGACGACGGTGAGCGGCGCGGCCGCCGGCAGGTCGGCGAGCGCGTAGCGCAACCGCTGGGCGCCCTCCAGGTCGGCTATCGGATAGGCGAAGTCGGCTACCCCGGGCACTGTCGAAGGGGTCGCGCCGGTGCTGCCGACGGCGTAGATCAGGTAGTCGTAGTCGAGCTCGGCGCCAGAAGACAACAGGACGCGCCGGGCGGTGGCGTCGATGCGCTCGACGGTGTCGACGACCAACCGGATGCCGTCGCCGAGCAGCGTGGCGTAGTCGGCGGTCGCGGCGCCGGTGTCGGCGACCAACTGGTGCAGGCGGATCCGCTCCACGAACACGGGGCGGGCGTTCACCAGCGTGATGTCGATGTCCGGACGCTGGCGAAGATGGTTCGCGGCCAGGGTCCCGGCGTATCCGCCTCCGACCACGACGACATGAAATTTCTGGGCGGCCACCTCGGTCATTGCTGTCTCCTGTTCTCACGGGCCTGATGCCCTCGAGACACCGCGGCTTCCTCGAACGTGACAGGGCCACAGATATTGTGACCGGTCTCACTGCGACGGCCGTGAGACCGGGGGACGGCCGGGTGCTGCGTGCTAGGCTGCGCTACGCCAATTCGTGACCTGCCCCGCGTCGGAGACCCGCACCAGATAACCCAGGCAGTATGGGGCCACTTCAGTGAGCATCGGCGTGTCTTGGGAGAAGTAACCGTGAAGTCGAGGAAGAGCGCGCTGGTCGCTGTCGTGTGCGCGGCGATGCTGCTGAGCGGATGCGGCGGCAGAAGCGACCCCGGGCCACTGTCGGCCATGGTCAGTCCGGCCATTCCCCCGACCGCCCAGGAAATCGGAAACCCACTGCGCGGCCAATACGAAGAGGGCATGAATCCGCTTTTCCCACAAGGAAATTCCGCGCAGCGGTACGCGGCGTGGCCGGCATCGTATGACGCCAGTTTGCGGGTCTCGTGGCGGCAATTGCAGCCCGTCGACCCGCGCACGCTGCCGCCCGACGCTCCCGACGACCTCAAGTTCGACTTCAGCGCGATCGACGACGCGCTGACAAAGCTGGGCAGCCGCAACATGCGGCTGATCCTGGGGGTGTACGCCTACAAATCGTGTTGCAACGATTCCTATCCGGGCAACACCAACATCGCGATTCCGGACTGGATCCGCTCGGCGGCCACCAGCTATCCCGCGCCGCCCACCAGTTCCGCACCGGGAGTCGCGCAGGTGGTGCCGAACTGGAACGACGCCGACTACCTCAACAACTTCGGTCAGCTGCTCGCCGCGCTCGGGCGGCGCTACGACGGCGACGAGCGGCTCAGCGTCTTCGAGTTCTCCGGGTACGGCGACTTCGGTGAGAACAGCCTCGCGTACTTGCGTGACGCGCTCGGCGCGCCAGGGCCCACGCCGGACGATAGTCAGCCGAAGTTGGGCTATTACAGCCAGTTTCGCGATCAGACCATCACCAAAGCGTCCATTGCGCAGCTGGTGGCCGCCAACGTGGGCGCGTTCCCGCACACCCAATTGGTGACGACCGCCGAGAATCCGGAGATCGTCCGCGAGTTGTTCGCCGACGACGTGACGAGGAAGCTGTCCGCGCCGGTCGGCATCCGCGCCGATTGTCTCGGCGTGCAGTCACCCCTGCCGGAATGGGCCGAGTCCAGCGACTCGCACTATGTGCGGATCAACGACGCGGCCGTCAATGCGATCAAGCAGCGGCTCACCTCGGCGCTGGTGATCAGCCAGTGGTGTCGACTGCCGAACGGGACCGACCCGCGGTCCTACTACGAGAAGGCCCTGCACGACGTGGTCCGGTATCACGTCTCAATGACGTCGAGCGCGAACTTCCCGGACCGGGACGCGGCGTCGGCGATGGATCCCAAGCTCTATCTCTTGTGGGTCAAGGCGAACACCGCCGCCGGTTACCGGTATTCGGTGGAGGCCAAGCCCGGATCACAGTCGATCCAGGGCAAGATCGCCGCCATCTCCGTCGTCTGGACCAACTACGGCTCCGCGGCGGCCACCGAACAGTGGACTCCGGGGTACAAGCTGGTCGATTTCTCGGGAGCGGTGGTCCGCACCATCGCGGGGACCGTCAACCTCAAGTCGCTGGTCCACGACGACTCCAGCCCGTCACGCGAGGAGGCCGTTCCTGAGTCCTCGACGGAATCGGTGCGCGTCGACGTGACGGGCCTGGTGCCCGGGCATTACACACTGCGGGCGTCCGTGGAATGGCAGCAGCACAAGCCGGGCGCCTCGCACGTGGTGAACTACGCGCCGATGGCGCTGGCCCGCGACGGCCGCGACGGGGCCGGCTTGTATCCAATCGCAACGCTGGACGTCCCGCGCGACTCATGAGGCCATCGGCAGTTGGTATCGAATTACCGCCTCCGACCGATGAGTCGGATGAACCGGCGTGCCCGCGGAGGTCACTGTCGAATGAATTCGACTTGAGTACAATACCGCCCATACTGCGAGTATGATAAAAATGTATTTCAAGGACTTAAGGTTTTGTTGCGCGGGTACTGGTCATCGGCGTTGAGAACTCGGGTGCGAACCACGCGAGCTCATCAACTTGGCCTCCGGGCAAGCCGGTGGGCAACTGCCCACACGGAAAGGGCGCCCCGCTCGAGGAGGCATACGTGAAGGTGAACGCGAGCGACCGCTCGACGGTCGTAGCAATAGCCAACCCGAGGCTCGACGACAGAATGACGGCCGCCTCGTCCCGACGTTGGCGATGACGACTCGACCGACTGACGGCCGCTCGGATACGACGCGGCGGCAGATCCTGCGGGCGGCTGCACAGCAGTTCGCCCGACGGCCATACCATGATGTCGGTCTCGACGAGATTCTCACCGAGGCCGATCTGACCAAAGGCGCAATGTATTTCCATTTTCGTTCCAAGCACGCGCTTGCGGTCGCGATCATCGAGACGGGGACCGCCGCGGGTAGCGTCGCGTTGGAAGAGTTGCTCTCTCGAAACATGTCCGGGCTGGAAACGTTGATCGACTTCTCCTACCAGCTGGCCTGCCAGGACCTCCGTGTCGATCTGGTCAGGGCCGGGCTGAACCTGCTCGAGTCCGTCGGTCGCTCGGCGGGGCTGGAGGAGGCGCTGTTAGACGGATGGATCAAGGCGCTCGCAGCGGTTGCCAAGAAGGCGATTGCCGATGGTGACCTCCGCAAGCAATGTAATCCACAGGATGTGGGACGCCTCGTCGTGTCGCTTCATATGGGGCTGCGGCGAACAAGCAACCTTGACGAACCTGAGCGGTTCCTGCTCGAGCTCGAGAAGCTCTGGCACCTCATGCTGACCGGCGTGCTAGAACCCGATCGGATCGACTATTTCAGCCAATTCATCAGGCGGCGCACAGCGCTGGCGATCGGTGCGGTGCCGACCGGTGAGGACTTCATGTGACAGTCCTATCGTCAGGACAGTGAGGATTGCCATGAAGGATAGTTGCTAGGCTGCATATTCTTGGCCGACTGCTCGAAGGAGCAGTGCCGAATGCGGTTAGGTCCAATCGAACTCACCCCGGAGGTGCGGTAGCGATGGCGCGTCAGGTTCGATCGGAAGCAACGCGGCAAAAGATTTTGGATGCCGCGATCGAGGTATTCGGCGAGGTCGGATACGCGGCCGCCGCTTGGGGCACGATCATCGAGCGGACCGGGATGACCAAAGGAGCGATGTACCACCATTTCGATTCGAAGGAATCACTCGCGTCCGCCATCATCGAGGCGGGTTCGGATTCGCTTCTCATGGCGTTCCGTAACGTATGTGGCTCGTCATCACCGGCGCTCGAAAACATGATCCACGGCACGTTCACGATTGCTAACGTGCTCAGTTCGGACAAGATGGCCCGCGCCGCCGAGCAATTGGCTTTCGCGTTGACCGGATTCAACGACGCGGCCACCCGATTCTACGAAGCCTGTGTAGAGCTGATGGCCGCCGAAGCATCGCGGGCAAGCGCCGAAGGGGATCTACGGCCAGACCTCGATGCGACAGCGGTGAGCGAGTCCATCGTCGGCGCCGTCCTCGGAACGCGGTTGCTGTCTAACGCGATTCCCACCGCGGACCTTTCGGCTGACCTCGTCCGGCGGACAGCTCAAGTATGGCAAATCTTGCTGGCCGGAATGGTTACCGACGTCTCGCTTCCCTACTTCCAGCAATTTCTGGTTCGCGGGACTTTGCGCTATGCCCAGCCTCCGGCGGATCCTCGAGCCGCCAATGATTTAGCGCCAGATGTCAAATGATTAATGGTCAGTGGAACCCGTTGGGGCACAACACATTGCGCCTCGACTTAGGTGCTTGATGCTCTGTTCTCTTCGATCTTCGAGCTCGATCGCGCATCACTCGATTTGGTAGCGGGGGAAGACGCCGGTGGGCGGCGGCAACACCGTGCCGGGGGCCAACCGGGTGCCGATGGCGCTGAATGCGCGCCGGTCTTCCCCCTGTCCCAATAAGTCCAGCAGCTTAGCGGCCGACTCGGGCATCACCGGTTGGATCAGCAGCGCCGCGATGCGAACCGCCTCGCACGTCGTGTAAAGCACAGTCGCGAAACGCTTCTGGTCCGCCTCCGAGTCGCTCTTGCGCAACACCCACGGCTGCTGGGCGGAGAAATATCGGTTGGCGGCGCCCAGCATCAGCCAGATCGCCTCCAACGCCAAGTGCATCGCCTGCCCGTCGAAGGCGGCGCGCACGCGGTCCAGCAGGCCGTCGGCCGTCGCCAGCAGTTCGGCGTCGTCGGCGGTGAATTCCCCGGGCGTCGGCACCACCCCGTCCAGGTTCTTGGCCACCATGGACAGCGACCGCTGCGCCAGGTTGCCCAGCTCGTTGGCGAGGTCGGTGTTGATGCGCGTGACGATGGCGTCTTCGCTGTAGCTGCCGTCCTGGCCGAAGGGCACTTCCCGCAGCAGGAAATAGCGCAACTGGTCCACGCCGAACGTCTCGGTCAGCGCCACCGGGTCGACGATGTTGCCCACCGACTTGCTCATCTTCTCGCCCCGATTGAGCAGGAACCCGTGCGCGAAAACCCGGCGCGGCAGGTCGATCCCGGCCGACATCAGAAACGCCGGCCAGTAGACGGTGTGGAATCGGATGATGTCCTTGCCGATCATGTGCAGGTCGGCGGGCCAGTAACGACGGAACATCGGCGAGTCGGTGTCGGGGTAGCCAACCCCGGTCAGGTAATTGGTCAGCGCGTCGACCCAGACGTACATGACGTGATCGGGATGGTCGGGCACTTTGACGCCCCAGTCGAACGAGGTGCGCGAGATCGACAGGTCGCGCAGGCCGCCGGAGACGAAGCTGACCACTTCGTTGCGGCGCACTTCGGGGGCGATGAAGTCCGGGTTGGCCTCGTAATGGGCCAGCAGCTTGTCGGTGTACGCCGACAGCCGGAAGAAGTAGGTCTGCTCCTCGGTCCACGTCACCGGTGTTCCGGTCTCCACGGCGACCCTGGTCCCGTCGACGATGGCGGTCTCCGATTCGACGAAGAACCGCTCGTCGCGCACCGAGTACCAACCGGCGTAGCTGTCCAGGTAGATGTCCCCGGCGGCGTCCATCCGCCGCCAGATCTCCTTAGACGCCTCGTGATGGTCGGCATCGGTGGTGCGGATGAAGCGGTCGAAGGAGATGTTGAGCTTCTCCTGCAGGCGCTGGAACACGTCGGAATTCCGCCGCGCCAGCTCCGCGGTCGGGAGGCCCTCCGCCGCCGCCGTCTCGAGCATCTTGAGGCCGTGCTCGTCGGTGCCGGTCAGGAATCGCACGTCGAACCCGTCGAGCCGCTTGAACCGCGCGATGGCGTCGGTGGCGATGTACTCGTAGGCGTGCCCGACGTGCGGATTGCCATTGGGGTAGGTGATCGCGGTGGTGACGTAGAAGGGCCTCATCGAGAGTCCACCTTATTGTGTGCGCGTGAGCTCCAACCGACGAGAACGAGAAGCGCCGCCCGCACCCGAGCCGTTGGCGCCCCTGGTCGACGCGCACACCCACCTCGACGCGTGCGGCGCGCGGGACGCTGGCGACGTGCGTGCCATCGTGGATCGCGCCGCGGCGGTCGGGGTGGGGGCGGTGGTCACCATCGCCGACGACCTGGCGTCGGCGGCGTGGGTGACCCGCGCCGCCGAATGGGATCCGCGGGTGTACGCGGCGGTGGCCCTGCACCCGACCCGCGCCGACGTGCTGGACGAGGCCGCCCGCGGCGAAATCGAGCGGCTGGTGGCGCACCCCCGGGTGGTGGCCGTCGGTGAGACCGGCCTGGACCTGTACTGGCCCGGCCGCCTCGACGGGTGCGCGCAACCGGACACCCAGCGGGAAGCCTTCGCCTGGCACATCGACCTGGCCAAGCGGTGCGGCAAACCGTTGATGATCCACAACCGGGAGGCCGACGCCGAGGTGCTGGACGTGCTGGCGGCCGAAGGTCCTCCCGACACGGTGATCTTCCACTGCTTCTCGTCGGACGCCGCGATGGCCCGCCGCTGCGTGGACGCGGGGTGGTTGCTCAGCCTGTCGGGGACGGCGAGCTTTCGAAACGCCCGCGACCTGCGGGAAGCCGTCCCGCTGATCCCACCCGAACAACTGCTGGTGGAAACCGACGCGCCCTTCTTGACGCCCCATCCATACCGCGGCGCGCCGAACGAGCCGTATTGCCTTCCCTATACTGTCCGAGCGGTCGCCGAACTGGTGGGCCGTCCCGCCGAAGAGCTGGCGCAGGCCACGACGAGCAACGCTCGGCGGGTCTATGGGCTGGCTCCCGGTTAACTCGCTGCACCGGACGATTCCGTTAACAAATTCGCGCCGGAGTTGCCCAACTTTGGCCGGTTCGTTACCGTCTTGTGATCGAAAGGGTGGGGCCTACGGGCCCTAATTTGTCGCTTGGTGCTGATTAGGTCGTTGGAGTACTTGCTGTGTTCGGGATAGACGCGCGTTGACTGTATTAACAAAACTTCATCAGACACCGTCGCCGACGTTGCGGCTTATCGTCGGAGGATTGCTCCTAGTTCTGGCGTTCGCAGGTGGATTCGCGGTCTCCGCGTGCAAGACGGTGACGCTGACCGTCGACGGCATCGCGATGCGGGTCACGACCATGAAGTCGCGGGTCATCGACATCGTGCAGGAGAACGGCTTCGCCGTCGACGAGCGTGACGACCTGTACCCCGCCGGGGACGTCAAGGTTCACGACGCCGCCAACATCGTGTTGCGCCGCAGCCGGCCCCTGCAGATCTCGCTGGACGGCCACGACACCAAGCAGGTGTGGACGACGGCATCGACCGTCGACGAGGCCCTGGCCCAACTCGCCATGACCGACACGGCCCCGGCCGCGGCCTCTCGCGCTAGCCGGGTCCCGCTGGCCGGTATGGCGCTGCCCGTCGTCAGCGCGAAGACGGTCCGCATCACCGATGGCGGCGCGACCCGCACGGTGCACCTGCCCGCGCCCAACGTCGGTGGGCTGCTGAGCGCCGCCGGCGCCCCGTTGCTCGAGGGTGACCAGGCGACGCCGAGCGCGTCGTCGCCGATCGTCGACGGCATGGAAATCCAGGTGACCCGCAACCGGATCGAGCGGGTGACCGAGCGGATGCCGTTGCAGCCGAACGCCCGTCGGGTCGAGGATCCGGACATGAACATGAGCCGCCAGGTGGTCGAAGACCCGGGCGCCCCCGGCACCCAGGACGTCACGTTCGCGGTGGCCACCGTCAATGGTGTTGAGACCGGCCGACTGCCGATCGCCAACACGGTGATCACCCCGGCTCGCGAGGCGGTCGTGCGGGTGGGCACCAAGCCCGGCACCGACGTGCCACCGGTCACCAACGGCTCCATCTGGGACGCCATCGCCGGCTGCGAGGCGGGCGGGAACTGGGCGATCAACACCGGCAACGGCTACTACGGCGGTGTGCAGTTCGACCAGGGCACCTGGGAGCGCAACGGCGGGCTGCGGTTCGCCTCACGCGCGGACCTGGCAACCCGGGAAGAGCAGATCGCCGTCGCCGAGGTGACGCGCGAGCGTCAGGGCTGGGGCGCGTGGCCCGTGTGCAGCGGAAGAGCTGGTGCGAGCTGACGATCCGGCTGCTCGGTCGCACCGAGATCAGGCGGCTTGCCAAAGAACTTGACCTTCGGCCACGGAAATCCCTCGGTCAAAACTTCGTCCACGATGCCAATACGGTCCGCCGGATCGTCTCCACTTCCGGGGTCGGCCGGTCCGACGACGTCCTGGAGGTCGGACCGGGTCTGGGCTCGCTGACGCTGGCGCTGCTGGACCGCGGCGCCACCGTCACGGCCGTCGAAATAGACCCGGTGCTGGCCGATCGGCTGCCGCAGACCGTCGCCGAGCATTCGAACAGCGAAGTGCAGCGGTTCACCGTCCTCAACCGCGACGTCTTGACCCTTCGCCGGGACGAGTTGGCGGCGCAGCCCAACGCGGTCGTCGCCAACCTGCCCTACAACGTCGCGGTGCCCGCGCTGCTGCATCTGCTCGCCGAATTCCCCTCGATTCAGACGGTGACCGTCATGGTGCAGGCAGAGGTGGCCGAACGTCTTGCCGCCGAGCCGGGCGGTAAGGACTACGGCGTGCCAAGCGTCAAAGTCCGCTACTTCGGGTCGGTGCGCCGGTGCGGCACGGTGTCACCGACGGTCTTCTGGCCGATTCCCCGTGTGTATTCCGGGCTCGTGCGCATCGACCGCTACGCCACCCCGCAGTGGCCCACCGACGAGGCCTTCCGTCGCCAGGTGTTCGAGCTGGTGGACATCGCGTTCGCGCAGCGGCGCAAGACGACCCGCAACGCGTTCGTCGAGTGGGCCGGCTCGGGCAACGAGTCGGCGAGCCGGCTGTTGGCCGCCAGCATCGACCCGGCGCGCCGCGGTGAGACCCTGTCCATCGACGACTTCGTCCGGCTGTTGCGGCGATCGAGCGAGCGGGCCGACACCGCGACCCACCAGCAGGCGTCGCCGAGCTGAAGCGCGGCGCCGCGGGCGCCGCTGCGTGTGGTTGGCCGGCGGCAGCGATAGTCTGCTGCGATGTCCGCGTCTGACGGCAATACTGCCGCGCAGTGGGTGCCCACCGGGTCGGTCACCGTGCGGGTGCCCGGGAAGGTCAACCTCTACCTCGAGGTGGGCGAGCGCCGCGAGGACGGGTATCACGAGCTGACGACCGTCTTCCAGGCCGTCTCCCTGCTCGACGAGGTGACCGTGCGCAACGCCGACGTGCTGTCGCTCGAGCTCGTCGGCGAGGGCGCCGACAAACTGCCCACCGACGAACGCAACCTCGCCTGGCAGGCCGCCGAGCTGATGGCCGAACACGTCGGCCGGGCGCCCGACGTCTCGATCATGATCGACAAAGCCATCCCCGTGGCCGGGGGGATGGCCGGCGGCAGCGCGGACGCGGCGGCGGTCCTGGTTGCCATGAACTCGCTGTGGGAACTCAACGTGCCGCGCCGCGACCTGCGCATGCTGGCCGCGCGGTTGGGCAGCGACGTCCCCTTCGCGCTGCACGGCGGCACCGCGCTGGGCACCGGCCGTGGCGAGGAGCTGGCCACCGTGTTGTCCCGCAACACCTTCCACTGGGTGCTGGCGTTCGCCGACGGCGAGTTGCTCACCCCGGCGGTGTTCGCCGAACTCGACCGCCTGCGGGGGGCGGGCGACCCGCCCCGGCTCGCCGGGCCGGGCCCGGTGCTGGCGGCCTTGGCCGCGGGCGACCCGGAGCAGCTGGCGTCGCTGCTGGGCAACGAGATGCAGGCCGCCGCGGTGAGCCTGAACCCCAAGCTGCGTCGCACGCTGCGCGCGGGCGTCCAGGCCGGCGCCCTGGCGGGCATCGTGTCCGGATCGGGCCCGACGTGCGCCTTCCTGTGCTCCTCGGCGGCCTCGGCCGTCGACGTGGGTACCGAGGTGTCCGGGGCGGGCGTCTGCCGCACGGTGCGGGTCGCCAGCGGGCCGGTGGCCGGGGCGCGCGTGGTTCCGGCTCCCACCGAAGTGTGAAAATCACCCCAAAACGCGCATTCGTTTGGGCTGAACCCTAAGAGGAGTTTAAGATGATGCGCGGTGACGGGTAGCACTGAGCAAGACCACTTATTTTCGTCGTCCGCCGGAGTCCCCGGCGGACGACTGATGCTGCGGGCCTACCAGCGCTTTTCGGGCCCGGGCCGCGCTTGTCGGGCGACCGGACGCGGGGTCGCCGGCCCATCGCCGATTCGAGATCTAACCGCTGCGCGACTGTGTTTGCGAGCCTGCTGCGAAGTGCTTCCCGGTGGGCGGAATATGAAATCTCGGGCGTTGGGGCGAGCGCCGGAACCGAGGAGGTTTGTGTGAGCAGGTTTACCGAGAAGATGTACCGCAATGCCCGCACCGTGACGACGGGCATGGTCACCGGTGAACCGCACGAACCGGTCCGCCACACGTGGGGCGAGGTCCACGAACGCGCCCGCCGCATCGCGGGCGGCCTCGCCGCCGCCGGCATCGGCCTTGGCGACGCCGTCGGTGTCCTTGCCGGCTTCCCGGTGGAGATCGCCCCGACCGCGCAGGGCCTGTGGATGCGCGGCGCCAGCCTGACGATGCTGCACCAGCCCACCCCGCGCACCGACCTGGCGGTGTGGGCCGAAGACACGATGAACGTCATCGGGATGATCGAGGCCAAGGCCGTCATCGTCTCGGAGCCCTTCCTGGTGGCCATCCCCGTGCTCGAGGAGAAGGGCATCAAGGTGCTCACCGTCGCCGACCTGCTGGCGTCGGAGCCGATCGACCCCGTCGAGGTCGGCGAGGACGACCTGGCGCTGATGCAGCTGACGTCCGGGTCCACCGGTTCCCCGAAGGCCGTCCAGATCACCCACCGCAACATCTACTCCAACGCCGAGGCGATGTTCATCGGCGCCCAATACGACGTCAACAAGGACGTCATGGTCAGCTGGCTGCCGTGCTTCCACGACATGGGCATGGTCGGGTTCCTGACCATCCCGATGTACTTCGGCGCCGAACTCGTCAAGGTCACGCCGATGGACTTCCTGCGCGACACGCTGCTGTGGGCCAAGCTCATCGACAAGTACAAGGGCACCATGACCGCGGCGCCCAACTTCGCCTACGCGCTGCTGGCCAAGCGGCTGCGCCGCAACGCCAAGCCTGGCGACTTCGACCTGTCGACCCTGCGCTTCGCGCTGTCCGGTGCCGAGCCGGTCGAACCCGCCGATGTGGAGGATCTGCTGGATGCGGGCAAGCCCTTCGGCCTGAGCCCGTCGGCGATCCTGCCGGCCTACGGCATGGCCGAGACCACGCTGGCCGTGTCGTTCTCGGAGTGCAACGCCGGCCTGGTCGTCGACGAGGTCGACGCGGACCTGCTGGCGGCGCTGCGCCGCGCGGTGCCCGCCACCAAGGGCAACACCCGCCGGCTGGCCACGCTCGGCCCGCTGCTGCAGGACCTCGAGGCGCGCATCATCGACGAGAACGGCGACGTGATGCCTGCCCGCGGCGTCGGCGTGATCGAGCTGCGCGGGGAGTCGTTGACCCCGGGCTATTTGACGATGGGTGGCTTCATCCCGGCGCAGGACGAGAACGGTTGGTATGACACCGGTGACCTCGGCTACATGACCGAGGAGGGCCACATCGTGGTGTGCGGCCGCGTCAAGGACGTCATCATCATGGCCGGCCGCAACATCTATCCCACCGACATCGAGCGGGCCGCCTGCCGCGTCGAGGGGGTGCGGCCGGGGTGCGCGGTCGCGGTGCGCCTGGACGCCGGGCACTCCCGCGAGACGTTCGCCGTCGCCGTCGAGTCCAACGCCTGGCAGGACCCGGCCGAGGTGCGCCGCATCGAGCACCAGGTCGCGCGCGAGGTGGTGTCCGAGGTCGATATGCGGCCGCGCAACGTGGTGGTGCTCGGGCCGGGCACCATCCCGAAGACGCCGTCGGGCAAGCTGCGCCGGTCCAACTCCGTCAGCCTCGTCAGCTAGGGTTTTCGGGCGCCTTCGTCCAGAAGGCCCACCTTTGGCGGCCGGGGCACCTACCAGGCGTGGACGCGGTTCTGCGCCGGCTCTAGCCCCAGCTCGACCAGCAACTCCGTCGCGTCCGCGGCCTGCTCGCAAATGGTGGGCACCTCGCCGCGTTCGGCTGCCGAGAAGTTCTCCAGCACGAAGGCCGCGGGGTCTTTGCGTCCGGGCGGTCGGCCGATCCCGATGCGGACGCGCTGAAAGTCCTTGGTGCCCAACGCGGCCGCCACCGAGCGCAGCCCGTTGTGGCCCCCCTCGCCGCCGCCGATCTTCAGCCGGATGCGGCCGAAGTCCAGGTCGAGGTCGTCGTGCACGACGATGATGTCGGCCGGCGGCACCGAGTAGAACTTCGCCAGCGGCCCGACCTGGCGGCCGGACTCGTTCATGTAGCAGCGCGGCTTGGCGACCAGGACCGAGTGCCCGGCCAACCGGCCGCTGACCACCTCGGCGCCGGAACGCTTGTGCACCTTGAATTTTGAGCCCAATCGGTCGGCGAGCAGGTCGGCCACCATGAACCCGAGGTTGTGCCGGGTGCGGGCGTAGTTGTCTCCGGGGTTGCCCAGGCCGACCACCAGCAACGGCTCGGCCACGTTGCGGTCCGCCTACTCGGTCTCTTGGGGCTCGCCGGCGTCTTCGGCCTCGGCGGTCTCGGCTTCCTCCTGCGCGGCCTCGCCCTCGAGGTCCTCGGCTGTCGGGGCGGTCACCACGTTGACCACCAGCGTCTCCGGGTCCGAGATCAGGTTCACCCCGCGCGGCAGTTCGATCTGGCCCGCGGTGATCTGAGTGCCCTCCTCGACGCCCTCGACCGACACGGTCAGCTGCTCGGGGATGGACAGGGCCTCGGCCTCGATCTCGATGGCGTTGGCCTCCTGGGTGACCAGTGCACCGGGAACGGGGTCCCCCTCGACGATGACGGTGACCTCGACGACGACCTTCTCGCCGCGGCGCACGACCAGCAGGTCGGCGTGCTCGATCGTGCGGCGGATCGGGTGGATGTCGAGCGCCTTGGTCAGCGCCAGCTGTTCCTTGCCGTCGATGTCCAGGGTCAGCACGGCGTTGGTGCCCGCGTGGCGCAGCACGGCCGCAAAGTCGTGGCCGGGCAGCTCCAGGTGCTGCGGGTCGGAGCCGTGGCCGTAGAGGACGGCGGGGATTTTGCCTTCGCGGCGGGCTCGGCGGGACGCGCCCTTGCCGGTCTCGGTTCGCACCGTGGCGGTGAGCTGGTTGCCTGCGGACTTGGCCATCGTGTCGCTCCTAATGCTGGTCGGTGGGGGCACGGCCAGGGTCGCGACAATTCGTCGGTCTCCGTCGATAACGGTGCTGGCTGGCCAGCCACCCTCGCCGTGACGCCCGGTCAGGTTAGCGCATCCGCAGCTCGGAGCGGAAATTGCGGAGGTCTGCGTGCCCGGCCGGCAGGGGCGCCGACGGGTATCAGAGCGGGAATGTGGTGCCGGTGAGCTGCTCGGACAACTCCCAGAGCGCCCGGGCCGTCGCCGGGTCCTGCGCCCGCCGGCTGCGCGCCACGGGTTGGGTGCGGCCCAGCTGGCCGAACCGCGGCCCGACGAACGTGTCGCCCGGCAGGTCCTGCGACGCCGCGTACAGCGTCTGGCGGGCGCCGAAGTCCGCGTCGGTGGCCACCACCCGGGTGACCGCCGACATCATCGCGTCGCCGAGCTTGCGGCCCGAGGCCCCCTGCAGGTTGGTGTGCGAATAGCCGGGGTGGGCGGCCAGCGCGCGCAGCGTCGCACCGGCCGAATCCAGGCGCCGCTGCAGCTCGCTGGTGAACAGCAGGTTGGCGAGCTTGGACTGGCTGTAGGCCAGCCAGGGCGAGTACCGCCGCCTCTTCCAGTTCAGGTCGTCGAGGCTGATCCGGCCCGCCCAGTGCGCCATCGATGACACGGTGACCACCCGATCGGTGAGTTTGGGTAGCAACAGGTTGGTGAGCGCGAAATGCCCCAGGTGGTTGGTGCCGATCTGGCTCTCGAAGTGGTCGATGGTCTGCGCGTAAGGCGCGGCCATGATCCCCGCGTTGTTGATCAGCACGTCGACCGTGTCGATGCCGTCGGCGAATTCGCGCACCGACGACAGGTTCTGCAGGTCGAGTGGGCGCACCTCGACCGGGCCGGTCTGGGTGCCCCGTATCTGCAGCGCGGCCTTCTCGCCCTTGCGGACGTCGCGGACCGCCATGACCAGCGTGGCGCCCCGGCCGGCGAGCGCGCGGGCGGTCACGGCGCCCAGCCCGCTGTTGGCCCCGGTGACGATCACGGTGCGCCCGGCGAACGAGGGCAGGTCTGCGGCGGTCCAGTTCGTCATGGCTGACGAGCCTAATAGGGCTCGATCGGTGATCGGGACTGTGGTTCGGGCGCCCATCACGACCATGACGGCAATCTCGGCGGGGCCCGAACTCATTTCGCCGCGACGACGAACCCTCGCATGATCGCCTCGATGTCGGTGGACTGCGCCACCGCCTCGTTGGCCAGGTCGGTGATGGTGAGCTGAACCAGGTACCGCTGCTTGGCGGGCGGCGACCCGGTGGCGATGACGATCCGGTTGAAGCTGTGCAGCCGCGTGCCGTCCAGGTCGTAGCTGCCCTGGATCATCGACGAGGGAAAGCCGTTGTAGGGCGTCGTCGAGGCGTCGAGCTGCCTGAAGTTCTCGAACAGCTGGGCGTCGTCGTTGCCGTGCTGGATCACCTGCGCGGGATCGAAATCGCCATTCAGCTTGAACACCACCAGCCTGGCGGTCGGATACTTGTTGCCCTTGGAGATCATCACGGTCTGCGGCGAGATGTGCGGATTGCTGGCCACCGACCAGCCCGGGGGCGTCGGGATCGACACCGTCAAGTCGGGCAGGTTGCCTGGCGCCACTTGCTGGCCGGTGACGCCGATGTTCTGCAGATATTGCGACAGGGGCACGGGCTTTTCGACCCGCGTCGTGGTAGTCGTGGTCGTCGGAGTCGTCGACCAGACCGATTGGTAATCAGGCGGTTTGGGTCCACACGCGACCGCGGACAGGGTCAGCGCAATGGCAGCAGCGGCGGCGGACCCACGTCTCACAGAATCTCGCGGACCGCGTCGACCGGCCGGGCCAGCCGGGTGCACTTCGGTGTGACGACGAACGGCCGCTCGATCAGAATCGGGTGTTCGACCATGGCGTCGAGCAACTCGTCATCGGTCGCATCGGCGAGATTCAGCTCGGCGTAAAGCGATTCGCGCTTGCGCACCGCCGTCCGCACGTCGATCCCGGCGTCGTTGATCATCTTCACCAGCTCGCCACGCGACGGCGGGTTCTTCAGGTACTCGACGATCGTCGGCTCGACGCCGTTGTCGCGCAACAAGTCCAGCGTCTTGCGGGACGTGCTGCACCGGGGGTTGTGGTAGATGACGGTATCGCCCATCTAGGCGTCTCCGTCGAACAGCCCCGTGACGGAGCCGTTTTCGAAGACGGCGCGAATGGTGCTGGCCAGCAGCGGCGCGATGGACAAGACCGTGAGCTGGGGGAAGCGCTTCTCCTCGCCGATCGGCAGCGTGTTGGTGACGATCACCTCGCGGGCGCCGGAGGCCGCCAGCCGCTCGGCGGCCGGGTCGGACAGCACGCCGTGGGTGGCCGCGATGATCACGTCACCGGCGCCCTCGTCGCGCAGCAACTTGACCGCGCCGGCTATGGTGCCGCCGGTGTCGATCATGTCGTCGATCAGCACGCAGGTCCTGCCCTGCACCTCGCCGACGACCCGGTTGGACACCACCTGGTTGGGCACCCGCGGGTCGCGGGTCTTGTGGATGAAGGCCAGCGGGACGCCGCCCAGCGCGTCGGCCCACTTCTCGGCGATCCGCACCCGACCCGAATCGGGGGAGACCACGACCATGTTTCCGTCCGGGTAGTTGTCCCGGATGTACCCGGTCAGCAGGTTCTGCCCGCGCATGTGGTCGACCGGCCCGTCGAAGAAGCCCTGGATCTGGTCGGTGTGCAGGTCGACGGTCACGATCCGGTCGGCGCCGGCGGTTTTGAGCAGGTCGGCGACCAGCCGCGCCGAGATCGGCTCGCGGCCGCGATGCTTCTTGTCCTGCCGGGCGTAGGGGTAGAACGGCATGACGGCGGTGATCCGCTTGGCGCTGCCCCGCTTCAGCGCGTCGATCATGATCAGCTGTTCCATCAGCCAGTCGTTCACCGGCGCCGGGGCCGACTGCAGGACGAAGGCGTCGCACCCGCGGACCGACTCGTGGAACCGGACGAAAATCTCGCCGTTGGCGAACTCGCGCGCCGTCTGAGCGGTGACGTGGACGTCAAGCTCCTTCGCGACCTGCTCGGCCAACTCCGGGTGCGCACGGCCGGAGAAGAGCATCAGGTTTTTGCGGTTGTCGGTCCAGTCGTGGCTCAACGCACTGCCCTCGCCGTTCGGATCAAAAGTGGATGGCCAATCGTACGTAGCGAATGGTACGGAAATGCGGCCGGGTTACCAGGTAGCAAAGTCACAGTGTCTGTTCGGGCTCGGACGTCTCGTGGTTGGTCTTCGTCGCCTTTTCGGCCGCTTCCGCCGCCGCGCTGCCGGGCCGTTTGCGCTGCACCCAGCCTTCGATGTTGCGTTGGGGCCCGGCGGACACCGCGAGCGCGCCCGGCGGGACGTCGTCGCGGACCACGGTTCCCGCGCCGGTGTATGCCCCGTCGCCGACCGTCACCGGGGCGACGAACATGGTGTCCGACCCGGTGCGCACGTGCGAGCCGACGGTGGTGCGGGACTTGGACGTGCCGTCGTAGTTGACGAAGACGCTGGACGCTCCGATGTTGCTGTGTTCGCCGATGTCGGCGTCGCCGACGTAGGTCAGGTGCGGAACCTTGGTGCCGGTGCCGATCGTGGAGTTCTTGGTCTCGACGAACGCGCCGAGCTTGCCGTCGTCGCCCAACACCGTGCCGGGCCGCAGGTAGGTGAAGGGCCCGACGGTGGCGCCGGCACCGATGGACGACGACGTGCCGTGGGTGCGCACCACCGACGCGCCGTCGCCGACGGTGACGTCGGTGAGTGTGGTGTCCGGGCCGACGACGCAGTGGCCCCCAAGTTGGGTGCGGCCCAGGAGCTGCGTGCCGGGGTGGATGACGCTGTCGCGACCGATCGTGACGTCGACGTCGATCCAGGTGGTCGCCGGGTCGACCACCGTCACCCCGGCCATCTGGTGGGCCGCGACGATCCGGCGGTTGAGTTCGGCGCCCAATTGCGCGAGCTGCACGCGGTTATTGACGCCGGTCACCAACGCGCTGTCATCGACGCGCTGGGCGTGGATGGCCCGCCCGTCACCGCGCAGGATGGAGATCACATCGGTCAGGTACAGCTCGTGCTGGGCGTTGTTGGAGCTCAGCCGGCTCAACGCTGAGCGCAGCGCCGCGACGTCGAAGGCGTAAACCCCGGCGTTGACCTCGCGTATTTCCCGCTGGGACGGCGTCGCGTCGGCGTGTTCCACGATCGCGGTGGCCTCGTTGTCCTGGGTGCGCAGGATGCGGCCGTAACCGGTGGGATCGTCGAGCGTCGTGGTGAGCACCGTCGCGGCGGCCGATCCCGCGTTATGTGTCGCGATCAACTCGGCCAGGGTGTCGGAGTCGAGCAGCGGCGTGTCCCCGGAGGTGACGACGACCACGCCGGCGTAGTCCTCGGGCAGCGCGGACAGGCCGCAGAGGACCGCGTGACCGGTGCCCAGCGGCCGGTCCTGCAGGGCGACCTCGATGGGGCGGCCCAGGCTGTCGGCCGACTCGTCGACCAACGGCGCGACGCGCTCGTGGTCGTGCCCGAGGACCACGACCAGGTGTTGCGGGGCGACCTTGCTGATCGCGTGCAGCAGGTGGGACAACATGCTGCGCCCGGCGATCGTGTGCAGCACCTTGGGAATGTCCGACCGCATCCGGGTGCCCGGCCCGGCCGCGAGCACCAGGACCGCGGTATCACCACGAGACGCCATCAACTCTCCTCACCCGGCTTGAACGTCGTCTTCTTGCGACGACACGCCGTTAAGCGTGGCACCACACCTGATGTCGACGCAAAGACCGCATCGGTCCAACGCGCGACCGCAGGCCCCACGTACGGGGACCGTCCCGAATAGGCCCACCCCTGGACCCAAGGAGCAAAGCTCCGTCGCCAGGACTCGAACCTGAACTCTCAGAACCAAAATCTGATGTGCTGCCGATTACACCACGACGGACCGCGAAGCCCATCGGCCCGCGCCACCAAGAGACTTTAGACGGTTCGCGGCGCGATCGCGGCGCCGAGGGAAAGACGGGCGGTTCGGTCCCGGCGAAGCTATACGCTGATTGACGTGGCTGTTCTCGACAAGGAGCCGGATAAGGAGACACGCGCGCCGCGTGCCCGGATGACCGGTACCGAACGCCGACAACAACTCATCGGCATCGCGCGCTCGCTGTTCGCCGAACGCGGATACGAGGGCACCTCGATCGAGGAGATCGCGCTGCGCGCCAACGTCTCCAAGCCGGTCGTCTACGAACACTTCGGCGGCAAGGAGGGGCTCTACGCCGTGGTCGTCGACCGCGAGATGTCGGCGCTGCTGGACGGCATCACCTCGTCGCTGACCAACAACCGGTCCCGGGTCCGCGTCGAGCGCGTCGCGCTGGCGTTGCTCACCTATGTCGAGGAGCGCACCGACGGCTTCCGGATCATGATCCGCGACTCGCCGGCCGCGATCAGCTCGGGCACCTACTCCAGCCTGCTCAACGACGCCGTCAATCAGGTCAGCTCGATCCTGGCCGGCGACTTCGCCCGCCGCGGCCTGGATCCCGAGCTGGCGCCGCTGTATGCCCAGGCGCTGGTGGGCTCGGTGTCGATGACGGCGCAGTGGTGGCTCGACACCCGGGAGCCCAAGAAGGAAGTGGTCGCCGCGCACCTGGTCAACCTGATGTGGAACGGGCTGACCCATCTGGAGGCGGACCCCAGGCTGCAAGACAGTTGATGCCGAGGGTGGCTCGCCACTAGCCGCGGTCGCGGGCCAGGAGGTCGGCGACCGTTTCGCGGCGGACCAGCTCGCGCGCGCGACCGCCGTTGACCCCGACGACGGCCGGCCGGCCGACCATGTTGTAGTTCGATGCCATGCTGTGGTGGTACGCGCCGGTGCAGGCCACGGCCAGCAGGTCCCCCGGCCGCAGGTCGGCGGGTAGCTCGATGTCCCGGGCGATTTCGTCGCCGGCTTCGCAGTGCCGGCCGACCACGGTGACGAGCTGCTTGAGGCCCAGCGGTTTCCGGTTCGCCAGTGCGATGGTGTACCGGGCGCCGTACAGCGACACCCGGGGGTTGTCGCTCATGCCGCCGTCGACGGCGACGAAGGTGCGCCCGCCGGACTGCGCCTTCACCGAGCACACCCGGTACAGGGTGACCCCGGCGCGGCCGCTGATGGCCCGGCCGGGCTCCACCACCACGCTCGGGCGGGGGAACTGCTCGGCGGCGCAGGCCTCGTCGAGCGCGTCCTCGATGACGCGGGCCAGCATGTCGAGGTCGAGTTCGCGGTCGCCGGCAACGTAAGGGATGGCGTGCCCGCCGCCGAGGTTGAGCTCGGTCAGGATGACGCCATGCCGGGCCCGGATGTCGGACATCGCGGCGATCAGCCGGTGAATCGCTTCGCCGTACAGCGCCGGGTCGGTGACCTGCGAACCGATGTGGCAGTGCAGGCCGACCAGGTCGAGGATCGGGTGCGCCAGCACCCGTTTCACCGCCTCGGCGGCGTGGCCACCGGCGAGGGTGAAGCCGAACTTCTGATCGCTGACCCCGGTCGTCACGGCGCGGTGTCCGTGAATGTCGATGTCCGGGGTCACCCGGATGAGGACCGGTTGGCGCCCGCGCGCCAGGCCGGCGAGGTAGGCGATCTCCATGTAGGAATCCAGCACCACCCGCCCGACCCCGGCGCGCACGGCCTCGCGCAGCTCGTCGGGAGACTTCGCATTGCCGTGCATGATGATCCGCACCGGGTCCACCCCGCCGGCCAGGGCGACGGCCAGCTCACCGGCTGAGCAGACGTCTATGCCGAGGCCCTCGTCGCGGGCCCAGCGAGCCACGGCGGTGGTCAGCAGCGATTTCCCGGCGTAGGCGACCTGGACGCCGCGCAGCACCTTGCGATAGCGGCGGGCCCGGCGCCGGAAGTCGGCCTCGTCGACGACGTAGGCCGGGGTTCCGAACTCGTCGGCGATATCCGCCAGGGCCACACCGCCGACGCAGAGCCTGCCTTGCTCGTCGGGGTGGGCGGTGATGGGCCAGATCGCGGGATCGAACCGCGGCGGGGCCGCGTGACCAAGCGACGGCACGATGTCGAGCAATGTCATGAAACCAACGTGAGCCCGCGCGAAGCCAAGGGCCGTCTTCCTTACGAACCCTTGACGGCGCCGGGCTCAATATTGACGAATCCTGGCGCCCCTAGAATGGATTCATCATGACCGCACCGGGGCCTGCTCGCCCAGAACCCCCGATCGCGGGGCTCGTTGAATTGGCGCTCACCGCGCCGACCTTCCAGCAACTGATCGAAAGCGCGACCGAACGACCGGCCGAGCTTCACCTGGTGGGTCCAGCCAGCGCACGGCTTTTCGTGGCCAGCGCGCTGGCGCGGTTGGGGCCTTTGCTCGTGGTCACCGCGACGGGGCGCGAAGCCGACGACCTGACCGCCGAATTGCGCGGCGTCTTCGGCGATGCCGTCGCGGCTTTTCCGTCCTGGGAGACCCTGCCGCACGAGCGATTGTCGCCGGGCGTCGACACCGTCGGCACCCGGTTGACGGTGCTGCGCAGGCTGGCGCATCCCGACGACGAGCGATTGGGCCCGCCGCTACGCGTCGTGGTGACCGCCGTGCGCTCGCTGATGCAACCGATGACGCCGGAGCTGGGCCTGGTCGAGCCGGTCACGTTCAAGGTCGGCGAGGAGATCGCCTTCTCCGACGTCGTCGCGCGACTGGTGGAGCTGGCCTACACCCGGGTCGACATGGTGGGGCGGCGCGGCGAGTTCGCGGTGCGCGGCGGGATCCTCGACGTCTTCCCGCCGACCGCCGAACACCCGGTGCGCATCGAGTTCTGGGGTGACGAGGTCAGCGAGATGCGGATGTTCGCCGTCGCCGACCAGCGCTCGATACCCGACATCGAGGTCGAAACGGTGATCGCGGTCGCCTGCCGGGAGTTGCTGCTGACCGACGAGGTGCGCGAGCGGGCGGCCGCGCTCGCCGCCCGGCACTCGGGGACCGAGCCCGCCATCACCGGCAGCGTCACCGACATGCTGGCCAAGCTGGCCGAGGGCATCGCCGTCGACGGCATGGAGGCGCTGCTGCCGGTGCTGCGCCCCGGCGAACACGTGCTGCTGACCGATCAACTGGCCGAGGGCACGCCGGTGCTGGTGTGTGACCCCGAGAAGGTGCGCACTCGCGCCGCCGACCTGATCAAGACGGGCAGCGAATTCCTCGAGGCGTCGTGGTCGGTCGCCGCCCTCGGCACCGACGCGCCCGTCGACGTGGCGCAATTCGGCGGATCGGGGTTCGCCGAACTGGACGACGTGCGCGCCGCGGCGGCGAAGTCCGGTCACCCGTGGTGGACGCTGAGCCAGTTGTCCGACGAGTCGGCGGTGGAGTTGGACATTCGGGCGGCGCCGTCGGCCCGCGGGCACCAGCAGGACATCGACGGCATCTTCGCGATGCTGCGCGCGCACGTCTCGACCGGTGGCTACGCCGCCGTCGTCGCCCCGGGCGCTGGGACCGCCCACCGGGTCGTCGAGCGGCTCGCCGACTCCGACACCCCCGCCGCCATGCTGGAACCGGACGCGGCGGACACCGGGCTCAAGCCAGGGATCGTCAGCGTGCTCAAGGGTCCGCTCCACGACGGCCTGATAATTCCGGGCCATCCCGCCAACCTGGTCGTCATCACCGAAACCGATCTGACCGGCAGCCGGGTCACCGCCGTCGAGGGCAAGCGGCTGGCGGCCAAGCGGCGCAACACCGTCGACCCGCTGGCGCTGACGGCAGGTGACCTGGTGGTGCACGACCAGCACGGCATCGGGCGGTTCGTCGAGATGACGGAGCGCACGGTCGGCGGGGCGCGGCGCGAGTATCTGGTGCTGGAGTACGCCTCGGCCAAGCGCGGGGGCGGGTCCGACAAGCTGTACGTCCCGATGGACTCGCTTGACCAGCTGTCCCGCTATGTCGGCGGCCAGGCGCCCGCATTGAGCAAGCTCGGGGGCAGCGACTGGGCCAACACCAAGACCAAGGCCCGCCGCGCGGTGCGCGAGATCGCCGGCGAGCTCGTCGCGCTCTACGCCAAGCGGCAGGCCAGCCCCGGACACGCGTTTTCCCCCGACACGCCGTGGCAGGCCGAGATGGAGGACGCGTTCGGCTTCACCGAGACCGTCGACCAGCTCACCGCCATCACCGAGGTCAAGGCCGACATGGAAAAGCCGATCCCGATGGACCGGGTGATCTGCGGCGACGTCGGCTACGGCAAGACCGAGATCGCGGTGCGGGCGGCGTTCAAGGCGGTCCAGGACGGCAAGCAGGTGGCGGTGCTGGTGCCCACGACGCTGCTGGCCGACCAGCACCTGCAGACCTTCACCGACCGGATGGCCGGCTTCCCCGTGACCGTCAAGGGGCTCTCGCGATTCACAGACAACTCCGAGTCCCGCGCCGTGATCGAGGGACTGGCCGACGGCTCGGTGGACGTCGTGATCGGCACGCACCGGCTGCTGCAGACCGGGGTGCGCTGGAAGGACCTGGGGCTGGTCGTCGTCGACGAGGAGCAGCGGTTCGGCGTCGAGCACAAGGAGCACATCAAGTCGCTGCGGACCCACGTCGACGTGTTGACCATGAGCGCCACGCCCATCCCGCGGACGCTGGAGATGAGCCTGGCCGGGATCCGCGAGATGTCGACCATCCTGACGCCGCCCGAAGAGCGTTATCCCGTGCTGACCTACGTCGGCCCGCACGACGACAAGCAGGTCGCGGCCGCCCTGCGGCGCGAGCTGCTGCGCGACGGGCAGGCGTTCTACGTGCACAACCGGGTCAGCTCGATCGACCGCGCCGCTGCGCACGTTCGCGAGCTGGTCCCAGAGGCGCGGGTGGTCGTCGCGCACGGGCAGATGCCCGAGGACCGGCTGGAACGCACCGTGCAGGGGTTCTGGAACCGCGAGTACGACATCCTGGTCTGCACGACGATCGTGGAGACCGGCCTGGACATCTCCAACGCCAACACGTTGATCGTCGAGCGCGCCGACACCTTCGGGCTCTCCCAGCTGCACCAGCTGCGCGGCCGGGTTGGCCGCAGCCGCGAGCGCGGGTACGCCTACTTCCTGTATCCGCCGCACGCGCCGCTCACCGAGACGGCCTACGACCGGCTGGCGACCATCGCGCAGAACAACGAGCTGGGCGCCGGCATGGCGGTCGCGCTCAAGGACCTCGAGATCCGCGGCGCCGGTAACGTGCTGGGCGTCGAGCAGTCCGGGCACGTCGCCGGGGTCGGGTTCGACCTGTACGTGCGGCTGGTGGGCGAGGCCGTGGAGGCCTACCGCGCGGCCGCCGACGGGCAGACGGTGACCACCGCCGAGGAGCCCAAGGACGTGCGGATCGACCTGCCGGTGGACGCGCACCTGCCGCCGGACTACATCGCCAGCGACCGGTTGCGGCTGGAGGCCTACCGGCGGCTGGCGGCGGCTTCCGACGACGCGGCCGTCGACGCCGTCGTGGAGGAACTCGTCGACCGCTACGGCGCGCTGCCGGAACCGGCCCTGCGCCTGGTGGCGGTGGCGCGGTTGCGGCTGCTGTGCCGCGCCGCCGGCATCACCGAGGTGTCCGCCCCGTCGGCGGCCACCGTGCGGCTGTCGCCGATGACGCTGCCCGATTCGGCTCAGGTGCGGCTCAAGCGGATGTATCCGTCGGCGAGCTACCGCGCCACGACCTCGACCGTGCAGGTTCCCATCCCGCGGGCCGGCGGTGTGGGGGCGGCACGCATCCGCGACGTCGAGCTGGTGCAGCTGGTGGCCAATCTGGTGACGGCGCTGCAAGGAAAACCCCAGACTGACATTGATATAACGAGTGCGTCACCTGCAGCGATGTCCGGTGAGGAGCGACAAGCGCGATGATCCGCGCCGGCGACGATGCCAAGCTAAGCGGGCGAAAGGAGCGGCGCTGATGATCGTCGTCTTGTTCGACCCGCGTCGCCCATCGCTGGTCCCGGTGGAAGCGATCGAACATCTCAGCGGCCAGGTGCAGTACACCGAGGAGATGCCCGTCGCGGTGCCCTGGTCGCTTCCGGCGGCGCGTCCGGTGCACGCCGGGGACCCCGATGATCCGGCGCCGGTGCTTCTTTCGTCCGACCCCGACCATCCCGCCGTCACCGCGCGCCTGGCCGCGGGGGCCCGGCTGATCGCCGCGCCGGAGACCCAACGCGGCGAACGACTGGTCGATGCCGTCGCGATGATGGACAAACTGCGCACCGCCGGGCCCTGGGAGAGCGAGCAGACCCACGACTCGTTGCGCCGGTTTTTGCTCGAGGAGACCTACGAACTGTTGGACGCGGTCCGCAGCGGCAGCGCCGACCAGCTGCGCGAAGAACTCGGCGACGTGTTGCTGCAGGTGCTCTTTCACGCGCGCATCGCCGAGGACGCGCCGCAGCTTCCCTTCACCATCGACGACGTTGCCGTCACGCTGATGCGCAAGCTGGGCAACCGGGTGCCGGGCGTGCTTGCGGGCCAGACCATTTCGCTGGAAGAGCAGCTGGCCCAATGGGAAGAGCGCAAGGCCGCCGAAAAGCCCCGGAAATCGGTGATGGACGACGTGCATACCGGGCAGCCGGCTTTGGCGCTGGCGCAGAAGGTGATTCAGCGTGCCGAGAAGGCCGGCGTGCCCGCCGACCTCGTACCCGCCGACATCACCTCTGTCTCGGTGTCGGCCGATGGCGACGCGGAAGGCGCGCTGCGCTCGGCGGTTCTGGAGTTCGTCGACACGGTTCGGGAAGTCGAACGGGCGATTGCCGCTGCGCGCCGCGGCATCCGCGTCCCGGACGAGTTCGACGTTGCGCCCCTCGGGGAGGTCACCGAGGAGGAGTGGCGTGCGCACTGGCCGTCGAACGAGGCGCCCGATGCGGCTGCGGCGGACGCCGCGGGGGGCGACGCGTGACCGCGAAAGCTGCTTGGAGCTAACTGATAATTATCGAAATCCTGCGCCGGAGGACCCGACGCGGCCGGGCAACACGGCAACACATGGGACGATGGTTGTGCGAAGTTGGTGCAGGGGAGTTTGAGGGAGCTTTAACCAGCATGGTGTCGCCGAGGCGTTGGTTGCGCGCGGCTGCCGTGATCGGCGCGACCGCGATGCTGATGGCCTCCAGCTGCACGTGGCAGCTCAGCCTATTCATTCCGGAGGGCGTGCCACCGCCCGCGGGAGCGCCGGTGCCGCCGGTGGACACCCACGCCAGCGGCCGCCCCGCGGACCAGCTTCGGGCCTGGGCGGAACAGCGGTCGGCGACCCTCGAGATCCCGGTGATCGCACTGGAGGCGTACGCGTACGCGGCCCGGGTCGCCGAGGTCGAAAACCCCAAGTGCCATATCGCGTGGACCACCTTGGCCGGCATCGGCCAGGTCGAGAGCCATCACGGCACCTACCGCGGCGCCCGACTGGCGCCCAACGGGGACGTGAGCCCGCCCATCCGCGGCGTCCGCCTGGACGGCAGCGGCGGCACCCTGCGCATCGTCGACAGCGCGGAACAGGTGACCGACGACGACGGGGTGGTGCGGGCCATGGGGCCGATGCAGTTCATCCCGGAGACCTGGCGGTTGTACGGTGTCGACGCCCACAACGACGGCCGCGTCAGCCCGGACAACATCGACGACGCGGCGCTCGCGGCGGCCGGTTACCTGTGTTGGCGGGGAAAGGATCTGGCGACCCCGCGCGGCTGGATCACCGCGCTGCGGGCCTACAACAACTCGGGCGTCTACGCGCGTGCGGTGCGCGACTGGGCGACCGCTTATGCGGCGGGCCACCCGCTGTAGCAGGATGTAACGGGCTTTACCTAACGGCGGCCCGAGGCCGGCACCAGCTAGGAACACAAGGAGAAACTCAGTGCCGATTATCGAGCAGGTCGGGGCCCGCGAAATCCTCGATTCCCGCGGCAACCCGACGGTCGAGGTCGAGATCGCCCTGATCGACGGGACGTTCGCCCGCGCGGCGGTGCCGTCGGGGGCGTCGACCGGCGAGCACGAGGCCGTCGAGCTGCGCGACGGCGGTGAGCGGTACGGCGGCAAGGGAGTGCACAAGGCCGTGCAAGCCGTCCTCGACGAGATCGGCCCGGCGGTGATCGGGCTCAACGCCGACGACCAGCGGTTGGTGGACCAGGCGCTGGTCGATCTGGACGGCACCCCCGACAAGTCCCGGCTGGGCGGCAACGCGATCCTGGGCGTGTCGCTGGCGGTCGCCAAGGCCGCCGCCGATTCCGCCGAGCTGCCGCTGTTCCGCTACATCGGGGGACCGAACGCGCACATCCTGCCGGTGCCGATGATGAACATCCTCAACGGCGGCGCCCACGCCGACACCGCGGTCGACATCCAGGAATTCATGGTGGCCCCGATCGGCGCCCCCAGCTTCAGTGAGGCGCTGCGCTGGGGTGCCGAGGTGTACCACTCGCTCAAGTCGGTGCTCAAGAAGCAGGGCCTGAGCACCGGCCTGGGGGACGAGGGCGGTTTCGCCCCGGACGTAGCCGGCACCACCGCGGCGCTGGACCTGATCGGCAGCGCCATCGAGGCCGCCGGGTTCAAGCTGGGGGTCGACGTGGCGCTGGCCCTGGACGCGGCGGCCACCGAGTTCTACACCGACGGCACCGGATACGCCTTCGAGGGCAGCACCCGCACTGCCGAGCAGATGGCGGAGTTCTACGCCGGGCTGCTCGGCTCCTACCCGCTGGTCTCCATCGAAGACCCGCTCTCCGAGGACGACTGGGAGGGCTGGGCGGCCCTGACGACGTCGATCGGTGACCGTGTGCAGATCGTCGGCGACGACATCTTCGTCACCAATCCCGAACGCCTCGAGGAAGGCATCGAAAAGGGCGTCGCAAATGCCTTGCTGGTCAAGGTGAATCAAATCGGCACGCTCACCGAGACGCTCGACGCCGTCGCGCTGGCCCACCACAGCGGGTACCGGACGATGATGAGCCACCGCAGCGGCGAGACCGAGGACACCACGATCGCCGACCTCGCGGTGGCCGTCGGCAGCGGGCAGATCAAGACCGGAGCGCCGGCCCGCAGCGAGCGCGTCGCCAAGTACAACCAGCTGCTGCGGATCGAGGAGGCGCTGGGCGATGCCGCCCGGTACGCCGGCGACCTGGCGTTCCCGCGTTACGCGCCGGAGGCCAAATAGCTTGCCCGGCAAGCCGGATCCAAAACGGCGCTCCCCGGCATCGCGTCCGGGGAAGGCCGGTGATCCGGTTCGGCGGCGCCGCACGGCCAAGCCGTCTTCCAAGCCGTCTTCCAAGCCGTCCGCCACCGCGAAGCAGGCCAGCCCCCGAACGGTTTTCGAGCATGTGGTCGAGCCGATCAAGCGGCAGGCCGCGGATTCGGTGGAACAGCGGTCCGAGCAACGGCTGGGCTTCACCGCCCGGCGCGCGGCGGTGCTGGCGGCGGTCGTCTGCGTGCTGACGCTGACCATCGCCGGCCCGGTACGCACTTACTTCGCGCAGCGCACCGAGATGAATCAGTTGACGGCAAGCGAAGCCGCGCTGCGCCGCCAGATCGCCGACCTGGAGCAGCGCAAGGCCAAACTGGGTGACCCGGCCTATATCGCGGCGCAGGCCCGCGAGCGGCTCGGCTTCGTGAAACCGGGCGACATCCCGTTCCAGGTTCAGCTTCCGCCGACGGCGGCTCCCAGCGAGCCGGGAGGCCAGGCGGCAAAACCCGCCAGCACTGATCCCTGGTACACGTCGCTGTGGCACACCATCGCCGACGCGCCGCACCTGCCCCCGGCCAATGTGCCGCCGCCCGAGCCCGGTCCCGCCGGTCTTGGTCCGCCGCCCAGCCCGGCGGCGCCCGGTGGTTGATCCTGCCGACCTGGAGGCCGTGGCGCGTCAGCTCGGGCGCGAGCCGCGAGGCGTGCTCGAGATCGCCTACCGCTGCCCCAGCGGCGAACCCGGTGTTGTGAAGACCGCACCGAAACTTCCTGACGGCACACCGTTTCCGACGTTGTACTACCTGACGCATCCGGTGCTCACCGCGGCCGCGAGCAGGCTGGAGACGACCGGGTTGATGCGCGAGATGTCCGAGCGATTGCGGCGTGACCCCGAACTGGCGGCCGCGTATCGGCGTGCGCACGGATCGTACTTGGCGGAACGGGACGCGATCGAGCCGCTGGGGACGACGTTCTCCGGCGGCGGGATGCCGGACCGGGTCAAGTGCCTGCACGTGCTGATCGCGCACTCGCTGGCCAAGGGGCCGGGGTGCAACCCGCTCGGCGATGAGGCGCTGGCGATCCTGGCTCCCGACCCCGCCATGGCCGGCATCCTGGTGAGGGGGCAATGGTGAGCAGGCTCGCCGGAATCGACTGCGGGACAAACTCTATCCGGTTACTGATCGCCGACGTGCGCGACGGCCGGTTGCGCGACGTGCATCGCGAGACGCGGATCGTGCGGCTGGGGCAGGGTGTCGATGCGACGGGCGAGTTCGCGCCGGAGGCGATCGCCCGGACGCGGGGCGCGCTCGCCGATTATGCCGGGCTGCTCAAGCGGCACGGCGTCGAGCGGGTGCGGATGGTGGCCACGTCGGCGGCCCGCGACGTCGCCAATCGCGATGTCTTCTTTGCGATGACGGCCGAGGTGCTGGGTGCCGTGGTGCCGGGCGCGGTGGCCGAGGTGATCACCGGCGCCGAGGAGGCCGCGCTTTCGTTTCGCGGGGCGGTCGGCGAATTAGACCCTGCCTCAGGCCCTTTCGTCGTCGTCGACCTGGGTGGCGGCTCCACCGAGATCGTGCTCGGCGCAGACGCCGTGGTGGCGAGCTACTCGGCCGACATCGGCTGCGTCCGGCTGACCGAACGCTGCCTGCACTCGGATCCGCCGACACCCGGGGAGGTGGCGGCGGCCCGGGCGCTGGTGCGCGAGCGGCTCGATGTCGCGCTGGGCGCGGTGCCCGTCGAGGGGGCGCGAACCTGGGTGGGGCTGGCCGGGACGATGACGACGCTGTCCGCGCTGGCCCACAACATGACGACGTATGACTCTGCGGCCATTCACCTTTCGCGTGTTTCGTGCGAATATCTCCTGGCGGTGTGCGAGCGGCTGATCGCCATGCCACGATCCGAGCGCGCGGCGTTGCCGCCGATGCACGAGGGGCGTGCCGACGTCATTGGCGGCGGCGCGATCGTGGTCGAGGAGTTGGCCCGCGAACTGCGCGCCCGTGCCGGCATCGACGAGCTGACGGTCAGCGAGCACGACATCCTGGACGGCATCGTGTTCTCGATCGCGCAATAGCCCGCCCCCAAATATCGCGGCGTTGGGCGCAGTCATTTCGGCGCGCGCCGAACCTGGGCAGTTGCTCTAGACTTCAACTTCTGCACGACGTGGAAGGCGTGTTATGCCAGATCTGTCCGCCCGGCCGCCCGTGATCATGACGGGCATTCCGGTTGCTGCGGCGGTACACGGCGCCAGCCAGGCCGAGCGTCGCAAGTGCGTCGAACAGACGGGTGGCCGGTTATCAGCTCTGCGGTGATGTCGGGCGACGGCCATGCCGACGGGCGACCGTCGGCATGGGCGCCGTTGCGTAATCACGTCTACCGCGGGTTGTTGATGGCGCAGCTGGGCTCCAACATTGGGACGTGGATGCAAACCGTTGCGGCTCAATGGTTTTTGGTCGAGAAGCACAGCAGCGACGTCATCGTGGCACTTGTCCAGACGGCGACCCTTGCACCGACCTTGCTTTTCGGATTGTTCGCCGGCGCACTCGCCGATCTGTTCGACCGACGTCGGTTGCTGATTCTTCTGAACACGTATGCGGTGCTGGTCGCGCTGGCGCTGGCGGTTCTGACCTTCCTCGGCCGGCTCAGCCCTACCTCGCTGCTGCTATTTACCGCGGCGATTGGCTGTGCGGCCGCCCTTACCGCCCCGGCCTGGCAGGCGATTCAGCCCGAAATTGTTCCGCGTGAGCAGATCACGGCCGCAGCGACCCTGGGTAGCGTCGCGGGAAATGCGGCCCGGGCGATCGGACCGGCACTCGGCGGCGTTGTCGTGGCTTTGGCGGGCCCTGCCGCGGTCTTTGCAATCAACGCCATCTCGTTCGCCGGAATAATCGCTGTGCTGTTGGCCTGGAAGCGACCGAAACAGCTCAGCCCCATCGAGCGAGAACACCTCGCCCAAGCCGTGATCGCCGGCCTGCGATTCGTTCGTAACGGTCCCAATATTCGTCGGATCCTGTTGCGGGCGGCGCTGTTCCTGTTTCCCGCCTCGGCGGTATTCGCTTTGCTGCCGGTGGCCGCCGCGCGCAAGTGGCACCTAACGGCCAGTGGCTACGGTGTCGCGCTGGCGGCTATGGGATTCGGTGCCATCCTCGCCGTCGTCGTTGCCGGGCGGTTGCGCGAGCGAATTTCCGACAATGTTCTGCTGGCGGCGTCGGCGGCCGCGTACGGCCTCGCGCCGCTTGCGGTGATCTGGCTGCCGTTCGCCGCGGCGACGCCATTCCTGATGCTGTCTGGGATGGCGTGGCTGATCACGTTGACAACGTTGAACGCCGCCGCGCAGCTCTCGTTGCCGCGATGGGTCATGGCACGCGGGCTGGCCCTCTATCTACTGGTCGCGACGGGCTCTCAGGCACTCGGCTCGTATGCCTGGGGCGCGATAGCCACGCGGACGGATCTGCGCACGGCGCTGCTCGGTTCCGCGGTGATGCTGGGCGCAGTTGCTCTGAGCGTCGCCGTGCTTCCGTTGCGGCCGTCGACCGGAAAGCTGAAGGTCGGCGTATCCACAGCATGGCCGACTCCGACGTTGGTGTTCGAACCCTGCCCCAACGACGGGCCGGTTCTCGTCACCGTCCGTTACCGCGTGCCCGCTGACCGCCTCGACGAATTCGTCGAGGCGATACGCGCCGTCCGACGATCGCGGCTGCGAACGGGTGGTCACACTTGGCGGCTTTATCACAGCGTCGGACAACCGGATACGCTCCTCGAAAGGTTCACCGTCGCCTCTTGGACCGAATTCGAGCGTCAACGCACCCAGCGCTGGTTGGAATTCGACGACGAGGGCGTGATGACGGCGATCGCCTACACCGTTGACTACAACCGCCAACACGAGTACTACCTTCCGGTCCGGGTACGACCATGACGGGTCTGCTCGACGCCGCCCCGGGTGCGCGCCAGGCACGCCGGGCGCACACTCACACCTCGAACCGATACCCCATGCCCGACTCGGTCAGCAAGTGCTTGGGGTGTGATGGATCGTCCTCGAGCTTGCGTCGTAGCTGCGCCAAATAGACTCGCAGGTAATGTGTTTCGGTGGCGTATGCGGGTCCCCACACCTCTTTGAGGAGCTCTTCACGGCCGACCAGCTTGCCGCGGTTGCGCACCAGCACTTCCAGCATTCCCCATTCGGTGGGGGTGAGGTGGACCTCGGCGCCGTTCTTGGTGACCTTCTTGGCCGCCAGATCGACGGTGAAGGCGTCCGTCTCGATCACCGGCTGCTCCAGCTCGGCGGCGGTGGTGTTGCGGCGGATCGCTGCCCGCAGCCGCGCCAGGAACTCGTCCATGCCAAAGGGTTTGGTGACATAGTCGTCGGCCCCGGCATCGAGCGCCTCGACCTTGTCCGACGAGTCGGTGCGCGCCGACAACACGATCACCGGCGCGGTGAGCCACCCCCGCAGGCCGGCCAGCACGTCGATGCCGGAGATGTCGGGCAGGCCCAGGTCGAGGATCACCACGTCGGGTTTGTGCTCCGCGGCGGCGCGCAGCGCGCCGGTGCCGCTGGACGCGGTGATCACCTCGTATCCGCGCACGGACAGGTTGATGCGCAGCGCCCGCAGGATCTGGGGCTCGTCGTCGATCACCAACACTCGGGTCATCGCGCCCCAGCCGTCTCGGGCGCGGCCAATTCCACGACTACCGTCAGACCGCCGCCCGGGGTGTCCCCGGCCGTGATGGTCCCGCCCATGGCTTCGACGAAGCCGCGGGCCACCGACATGCCCAGGCCCACCCCCGTGGTGTTGTCGTGATCACCGAGGCGCTGAAACGCCTCGAAGATCTGTTCCTCGGCCCCATGCGGGATGCCGGGCCCCTCGTCGATGACGTTGATCAGCACCCGATCGCCGACGCGCCCCGCGTTGACTCGGACCACGCAGTCGGGGGCGTACCGCAGCGCGTTGTCGATCAGGTTGGCCAGCACGCGTTCCAGCAGCCCCGCGTCGGCCAGCACCACGGCGTCACCGACGTCGACTTTCACCCGGTCGATCGCGGAGCGGTAGAAACCGGTGGCCCCCTTGCCGATGCTGATCAGCGCCCGTTGCACCGTTTCCTCCAGGTACACCCGGCGCACGTCGGGGTGCACCACCCCGGCGGCCAGGCGCGACGAATCGAGCAGGTTTCCCACCAGCGCGGTCAGCTGGTCGATGGACTCCTCGATGGTCGCCAGCAGTTCCGCCGTGTCCGCGGGGGAGAAGGCGACGTCCTCGGCGCGCAGGCTGGACACCGCGACCTTGGCCGCCGCCAGCGGCGTGCGCAGGTCGTGGCTGACGGCCGACAGCAGGGAACGCCGCAACTCGTCGGCCCGTACGATCGCCTCGGCCCGGCTGGCTTCCTGGGTGAGCTCGCGCTGCCGGATCAGACCCGCGGCCTGCTTGGCCACCGCGCCCAGCACCCGCCGGTCGCGGGCCGAAAGCTTTCGGCCCGCCAACAGCATCCAGAACTCGTCGTCGCCGACCTCGATCGCGGTATCGGCCGAATCGACCGTGACACACGGGTCCCGGCCTACGCAGGCGACGACCTCGCCCCGCCTGCCGCCGCCATGGTCCTCCTCGCCGGGTTCGCGCAGCATGCTGACCGCGCGTTGCGAGTAGGTCTCGCGCACCCGCTCGAGCAGGGTCTCGAGATCCGCCCCGCGCAGCACCGAGCCCGCGAACAGCGTCAGCAGCTCCGCCTCCTGCGAGGCGCGTCGGGCCTCGCGGGTGCGCTTGGCCGCGCCGTCGACCAGCACCGCCACGGCGACCGCGATCAGAAGCAGCACGAGTTCGGTGATGGCGCTGCTGGGTTCATCGATGTTGAAGCTGTGTCGCGGAGGTATCAAATAGTAGTTGAGCAACAGCCCGGACAGCACCGCCGAAAGTACAGCGGGCGCAATACCTCCCAGGAGTCCGACCAACAACACCCCGACGAAGAACAACGCGCTCTCGCCTGCGGTATCCAAGTACCGGTCCAGCACCGTAACGTTGATCGCGCAGACGACCGAGGGCACGATGATGGCCGCCAACCAGGATGCGACCCGTTGCCCCTGGCGCGACAGCGTCACCGCGCTTCGTGCGCGCTTGCCTTCGTGCTCATGGGTGACGATGTGGACATCGATCTTGCCCGACCGCTCGACCACGGTCTGTTCGATGCCTTCATCGAAGATGCGTGCCAACCGTGACCGGCGGGAGGTCCCGACGACCAACTGGGTGGCGTTGATCTCGCGGGCGAAATCGAGCAGGGTCGTAGGTATATCGTCGCCGATGACCGTGTGCACGGAGGCGTCGAGGCTGCTCGCCAGCTCGCGGATTCTATTCATCCGTGTTTCTGACACCCCGGCCAGCCCGTCACCACGGATGACATGCACCACCATCAGCTCCGCGCTGGACTTCGACGCGATTCGCGATGCCCGCCGTACCAGCGTCTCGGATCCTGCACCGCCGGCGACCGCGACCACGACCCGTTCGCGGGCCTCCCACACGTCGGTGATCTTGTTCTCTGCGCGGTATTTCACCAGCGCGGTGTCCACCTGATCGGCCAGCCACAGCAACGCCAACTCACGCAGAGCGGTGAGATTTCCGGGTCGGAAGTAATTGGACAGCGCCGCATTAATCCGTTCGGGCGCGTAGATGTTGCCGTGGGACA
Source organism: Mycobacterium hainanense (assembly GCF_041890355.1). Taxonomy (NCBI): domain Bacteria; kingdom Bacillati; phylum Actinomycetota; class Actinomycetes; order Mycobacteriales; family Mycobacteriaceae; genus Mycobacterium; species Mycobacterium hainanense. The sequence goes on from NZ_CP169059.1 coordinate 1,305,104, forward strand.
GCCTGCGGCGCAGCGCTTCCGGTGTGATGTCGATGAGCTCGACCTGCGCCGCCTGCCGCACGATCGAGTCGGGTATGGTCTCCTTCTGTTCTATGCCGGTGATCTGCGCGACGACGTCGTTCAGGCTCTCCAGGTGCTGGACGTTGACGGTGGATATCACCGTGATCCCCGCGTCGAGTAATTCCTCCACGTCCTGCCAGCGCTTGGGGTTTTTGCTGCCCGGCGTGTTGGTGTGCGCGAGCTCATCGACCAAGACGACTTGGGGTCGACGCGCGAGGATGGCCGGCACGTCGACCTCGGCGAAACTGGCACCACGGTATTTGAGGTACCGCGGCGGGATCATCTCGATGCCTTGAAGCAGCTCAGCGGTCTTACGGCGCCCGTGCGTCTCGATGACCGCGGCCACGACGTCTGTGCCGCGCTCTAGGCGCCGGTGTGCTTCACCGAGCATCGCATAGGTCTTGCCTACACCCGGCGCCGCGCCGAGATAGATGCGTAGCTCTCCGCGTTTGGGATGATCGTTACGGCCCCTCATGTGAACCATCATCCCTCTCGGCGCTAACTGGTGACCGGATAACGCCGATCGAGTTGCAGGTTGAGTTGCAACACGTTGACACACGGTTCACCGAAAAATCCCAGGGTGCGGCCGCTTTGATTCTGCGCCAACACTTGGCGGATCTGATCCGCGGTGACGTGTCGCGCCTTGGCCACCCTGGCGACCTGAAGGTCGGCGTAGGCCGGTGAGATGTTCGGGTCGAGTCCGCTGCCGCTCGCGGTGACGGCGTCGGCGGGCACGGCGGGGTTTGCTGGTGCGGCACCGCGGATGGGCACGATCTGACCGATCGTGTAGTCCTCGCCGTACTTCGCGCATTCGACCCGCACGCCCTCGTAAAGCGTCACGAACGGCGCCGGGGTGGCCTGACACGGCTCGTTGACGCTGACCACCCGCGTCGGATGGGTGACGTTGCCGCGGGCGTCGCGGGGCCCGATCACCGACAGCACGGCGCCCACACCGCCACCGGTGCAAAACGGTCGCGACCCGTCGACACCTTCGAGCTGGCCCACCGCTGCGCTGCGCGAACACACGGTGGTCAGCAGGCTCGGCTTGAATCCCGCATCCGAGGCGGACTTGCCCGACGCCATAAGGGCCGGATCGGCGGGCGTGTCGACGATGCTCTCGGGCCCCAGATTGCTCGCGCTCGACGCCAGCGGGTCGTAGCCGTTGCCGGCCGCCGACGGGCGGCTTTGAAAGTACTGGGGCAACGGGTTTCCGTCCTTGTCGGTGAACAGCTGGCCGATCAGCCGGCTCCCGACCGGTTTGCCGTTGGCGGTCAGGATCGATCCCTCGGCCTTGTCATGTAGTCCCGGTATCTGCGCCACCAGCCAAATGAACAGCGGGTAGGCGACGCCGGTGATCACGGTCAGCACGAGCAGGGCGCGAAAGGCCGCCCAGTGCATGCGAACAAAACTCGAGAACTTCATGTCAGGACATCCCGGGGACGAATTGGATGATCAGGTCGATCGCCTTGATTCCGATGAACGGGGCGACGATCCCGCCGAGGCCGTATACGTAGAGATTGCGGCTCAACAGTTTTGACGCGCTGCTGGGTGTGTAGCGAACCCCACGCAGCGACAGCGGGATCAGCGCCACGATGACGATCGCGTTGAAGATCACCGCTGACAGGATCGCCGACTGCGGGCTGTGCAATCGCATGATGTTGATCATGTCCAGCCCGGGAAACAGCGCGACGAACATGGCCGGGATGATCGCGAAGTACTTGGCGATGTCGTTGGCGATCGAGAAGGTGGTCAACGCGCCGCGGGTGATCAGCAGCTGCTTGCCGATCTCGACGATCTCGATGAGCTTGGTGGGGTCGGAGTCGAGGTCGACCATGTTGCCGGCCTCTTTGGCGGCCGACGTGCCGGTGTTCATCGCCACGCCGACGTCGGCCTGAGCCAGCGCCGGCGCGTCGTTGGTGCCGTCGCCGGTCATCGCGACCAGCTTGCCGCCCTCCTGTTCCCGCTTGATCAGTGCAAGCTTGTCCTCGGGTGTGGCCTCGGCGAGGAAGTCGTCGACGCCGGCCTCGTCGGCAATCGCTTTGGCGGTCAACGGGTTATCGCCGGTGATCATCACCGTCCGGATGCCCATCTTGCGCATCTCGTCGAACCGATCGCGCATGCCCTGCTTGACGACGTCCTTGAGGTGGATGACGCCCAGCACCGACGCCTCACCGTCGCGGATCTCCCCGACGACCAGCGGGGTGCCGCCGCCGGCGGAGATGCCGTCGACAAGCTCGCCGAGCTGCTGGGGAACCTTGCCGCCCTGACCGCGTACCCATTCCGCGACGGAGCTGGCCGCGCCCTTGCGCAGCTGGTGCCCGTCGATGTCCACGCCGGACATCCGCGTCGCGGCGGAGAATTCCACCCAATGGGCGTGCGCGAGCTCGCCCGGCGTGCGCGCGCGCAGCCCGAAGTGCTGCTTGGCGTAGACGACGATCGAGCGTCCCTCCGGCGTTTCGTCGGCCAGGCTCGACAACTGCGCGGCGTCGGCGAGTTGCTCGCTGCTGACCCCGTCCAGGGGGACGAAGGCGCCCGCCTGCCGGTTGCCCAGGGTGATGGTGCCGGTCTTGTCCAGCAGCAGCGTGTTGACGTCGCCCGCAGCCTCCACCGCGCGGCCCGACATGGCGAGCACGTTGCGTTGCACCAGCCGGTCCATGCCGGCGATGCCGATCGCGGACAGCAACGCGCCGATGGTGGTGGGAATCAGGCACACCAACAGCGACACCATCACGATGCCGGTGACGCCGTTGGTGTTGAGGGCCTGGGTGTCCGGGACTCCGGGATTGTTCATCTTCGAATAGATCGCCAGCGGCTGCAGCGTGGCGACGGCGAAGATGAAGATGATGGTCAGCGCGGCCAGCAGAATGTTCAGCGCGATCTCGTTGGGAGTCTTCTGCCGATTGGCGCCCTCGACGAGCGCGATCATCCGGTCGATGAAGCTCTCGCCGGGCTTCTGGGTGATTCGCACGACGATTCGGTCGCTCAGCACGGTGGTGCCGCCGGTGACCGCCGAGCGGTCGCCGCCGGATTCGCGGATCACCGGCGCCGACTCACCGGTGATGGCCGATTCGTCCACGGAGGCAATGCCTTCGACGACATCGCCATCACCCGGTATCACCTGCCCGGCCTCGACCACGACGACGTCACCCTGCTGCAGAAGTGGAGCGGCGATCTCTTCTTCGGTGATCGGCGCGCCGGGTCTCCAGTCTCGGAGCCGCCGGGCCGGGGTGTGGGTCTTCGCCCGGCGCAGTGACTCGGCCTGGGCTTTGCCTCGCCCTTCTGCGACCGCCTCGGCGAGATTCGCGAACAGCACAGTCAGCCACAGCCAGGCCACGGTCAACCACGCGAACCAGGTCGCGTCGATGATTGCGAGCACCGTGCTCCAGGCCGCGCCGATCTCGACGATGAACATCACCGGGTTGCGCCACAGGGTGCGCGGGTCGAGTTTGCGCAGCGCATCCGGCGTCGACTTCCAGAGCATCTTGGGATCAAGCAGGCCGCCCTGAACGCGTTTTGTACTGGTCGGCGACGCGGACTGAGCCTTCTCAGCCGTTTCGATGGTGGAAGCGGTCATCAGTGGATTCCTTCAGCGAGAGGCCCGAGCGCGAGCATGGGCAGGAAGGTGAGCGCAACGAGGATCAGCGTGACGCCCGCGACCATCCCGACGAACTGCGGCCGGTGGGTGGGTAGTGTCCCGGCTGATTCCGGCGTCATCCCTTGTTTCGCCAGCGAGCCGGCCAACGCGAGGACGAGCACGATGGGCAGGAATCTGCCGAAGACCATGGCCAGCCCGAGGGCGGTGTTGTACCAGTTGGTGTTGACGCTGATGCCGGCGAAGGCCGACCCGTTGTTGTTGGCGGCGGAGGTGAACGCGTACAACACCTCCGACAGGCCGTGCGGGCCGGAGTTGAGCATGCCGGCTCGTTCGCCGGGCAGGGCCATCGCGATCGCGGTGCCGGTCAGCACGATCAGCGGAGTGACCAGGAAATAGCTTGCGGCAAGCTTGATCTCGCGAGGGTTGATCTTCTTGCCGAGGTATTCCGGTGTCCGCCCAACCATCAGGCCGGCGACGAAGACGGTGATTACCGCCAGGACCAGCATGCCGTACAAACCCGAGCCGGTGCCGCCGGGGGCGACCTCGCCGAGCTGCATATTGAACATCGTGATCATCCCGCCGAGGCTGGTGTAGGAGTCGTGGAAGGAGTCGACGGCGCCGGTGGAGGTGAGTGTCGTCGAGTCGGCGAACACTGCCGAGTTGGCGACGCCAAAGCGTTGCTCTACCCCCTCCATGGCAGAGCCGACCGCGGTCGGCACCGTGCCGTGGTGCTGCAGCTGGAACCACATCATGAAGGTCACGCTTATCGCGTACAGCGAGGCCATGACGGATGCGATCGCGTAGCCCTGCTTGGTGCTGCCCACCATGCGCCCGAAGGTGCGCGGCAGCGAGAAGCTGATCACCAGCAGCAGGAAGATCTCCAGCCAGTTGGTCCACCTGGTCGGGTTCTCGAACGGGTGGGCGGAGTTCGCGTTGTAGAAGCCGCCCCCGTTGGTGCCGAGTTCCTTGATCGCCTCCTGGCTGGCCACCGGGCCGCCGGTGACGGTCTGCTGCGCGCCGCCCAGGGTGGTAACAACTTGGTCGTGCAGGTGGAAGTTCTGGATCGCCCCACCGGCGACGAGCACGATCGCGCCGACAATCGAGATCGGCAGCAGGATGCGCAGCGTGCCGCGAACCAGGTCGACCCAGAAATTCCCCAGATCACCGGTGCGCCTCCGCGCGAACCCGCGCACCAACGCGATCGCCACCGCCATGCCGACGGCCGCCGAGACGAAGTTCTGCACCGCCAGCCCGGCCATCTGCACCAGGTGACCCTGCGTGGACTCGCCCGAGTAGGCCTGCCAGTTGGTGTTGGTGACGAAGCTGACCGCGGTGTTCCACGCGAGCCCCGGGGTCATCTGGGTGGCCGGATCATGCAGGTGCAGCGGCAGTTTGCCCTGCACCAGCTGGAACACCAACAGGAACAGGATGCTGATCGACGAGAACGCCAACACGCTGCGCGCGTAACCGCCCCAGGTCTGCTCAGAGCGGGAATCGACACCGATCAGGCGATAGATCGCCCGCTCGACGTACGAATCCTTGTCCGCCGTGTAGACGCGGTACATGTAGTCGCCCAACGGCACGTGCACTGCGACCAGCGCCAGGACGAGCACCGCGACAAAGACCAGACCGGCCGTCGTCCCGCTCATCAGAACCTCTCCGGGAACAGCAGTGCGCAGCCCAGGAACAGCGCGAGCAGGACGGAAAGCACCAAACCGACGATGTTTTCGTAGCTCACAGCCGCTCGACCAACTTCTGCACCAGGCCGAGGACGGCGAACACCGCCACCGTGAGCACGACAAAGGCCAGTACGCCCATCTTGTCTCCGTTCCGCGCCGATCCGCGTGCATGCGAAAGGACCTCATCGAGTCAGCCGCAGCGCTGTTCTCGGAGGCGAGTTCAGCTTGAAATTAATTGGGGCAGGTTCGATAGGGCCTTTGGTTGACACTTTTCTTACGGTGGTCCAGGGCTCCCTTACGGTTTGTTTACGCACGTTCGTTCGAACCTGCCAGCGACTCCTGCCCGGCAACGTCCGGACCGGCGGCGGCACGCTTTCTCATCCCAGCATCGGAATGTGTTGACCGACAGGGGTTTTGAGGCGGTGAGACGAGCGGTCTCATCGAGTGAGCTGTTGGCAGAGGGCTCGCCGGAACCAGCCACAAATTGGTACGCAGCTCTTCGCGCGCCAGTGCGGCGACACCACAGAAGGTTTGGCCGGTGCTTTCACCGATCCTGCGCACCGGGTCGATTAAGGTTCCGTAAACATTGGCGCCCCGGGCGTATGGATGCCGTTGTCATCCCGGCGCGTGCCGTGCTCTCGGCGTAGACCGAAATTCATGCGTGATCGCCAACACCGGACCGTTGAACGCGGCGTTACCGAACCACCACAGGGACGAGCAGCTGCGCCGCGCTGGCCCTCGCGGCTGCTCGACGGTGACCACCTTTGGGGCTCGTATGGGGCCGCGGTCAGCCAGTACGGTGTTCGCCGCTACAACCTGATGATCTATCCGCCCGGAACCAGTACCACCGACCGGCGGTTGGCAAGGCTGTGGCGTGCATGGCCGCTAACCGCTGCCGCGCTCATGCTGTTGTGCGTCATGGTGTTTGGCAATGCAATGGATTCACCTGATACCGTGCTGACAATCGCTGCGGTTGCCTACCTGAGTATCAGCATGCTCCTGTTTTTCAGGGCCGGGCCTCCCCGTGTTCGAGCCAGGTCGATGTCGATCATCCTCATGCCCAATACGGCCGACCTGCAGGAGCTGCGCAGATACACCCAATGGCGGACGTTGGTCGACATGCTGATCAAGGCCGACCGCATGCTGGCAACTCATGCGATCTCACCGGTCGAGCATGAGGCCATCTGGTGGGATGCCTACGACCGGATGGAAGAGAACGAGCGTGTGTGATGCGCTGACACCAACCCCAGGCGTCGAGGTGTTCCGGTGTCCGTCCAATCATCAGCCCGACTAGGGAAGCGAGCCGACAACTAGCGCGCTCGTCGGAGGAAACAAGCCAATCATGGCAAAAGACCGGCCTCGGGCGAGCGTACCTGCATGTCGCGCGTCAGCGGCTGCCGGGTTTTTCGATCATCGGCAGCCGGACTCGGAAAACCGTTCTGCCCTCGGTGGATTCGGCGGTGACGGAGCCGTGGTGTGCCTTGACGATCGAACTGACGATGGCCAGACCCAGTCCGGTTCCGGTTCCATTCAGCCTCGAGCTGTCGGCGCGGGCGAAGCGTTCGAACAAGCGGGGGAGAAGCTCCGGGTCGATGCCCGGTCCGTCGTCGGCGACGGTCAGTTCCGCGCACGGCGCATCGGGACCGTCGTGGCGGCAGGTGATCGCGGTCGTGACGGTGACCCCGGGCGGGTTGTGCACCCGGGCATTGTTGAGCAGGTTGCTGACCAGCTGGTGCAACCGTGCGTGATCGCCGCGCACCCACACCGGTTCGTCGGGCAGGTCCTTCAGCCAATGGTGTGTCGGCGCCGCGACCGCTGCGTCGTTGACGGCGTTGCCGACAAGCGCGGCGAGGTCGACGTCCTCGCTTTCCAGGTCTTGCCCCTCGCCCAGGCGGGACAGCAGCAGCAGCTCGTCGACGAGCAGCGTCATTCGCCGCGCTTCTGACTCGATGCGGGCCAGCGCGTACTCGGTGGTCGGCGGCAACTCCGAACTGTCCTGGCGGGTGAGTTCGGCGTATCCCTGAATCGCGGCGAGCGGGGTCCGCAGCTCGTGGCTGGCGTCGGTGATGAATTGCCGCGTCCGCAGGTCGGACTCGGCGCGTTGCGCCAGCGCGCTATCGACGTTGTCCAGCAACCGGTTCAAGGTGTGGCCGACGATGCCGACCTCGTTCTGCTGGTTGGTGTCACGCGGCCGGACCCGGACGCTGATCCGGTGGTCGTCGTCGGCGAGCGGCATGGCGGCGACTTCCGCCGCGGTAGCCGCCAACCGGCGCAACGGCCGCAGGGTATAGCCGACGACCCACACGGTGAGTCCGGCGGTGACCATCAGCGCCGCCGCGATGAGGAGGGTGGCGGTGACCTGTTTGCGGGCAATGATTTGGTCGGCGAGGTTCAGTGACACGCCGGCGATCAACACGTCCGGTCCATCGACGTGGCTCTTGAGCCGGTAATACCCAAGGCTGCCCAGGTTCTCGGACCGTGGCGGGCCGTTTGTCCATGACTGCTCCTCGATGGCGTGGACCGCGTCGGCGGGCGCCGGGCGCGCTTCGGCTTCCGAGAACACAGCCGACCCGATCAGCGTGCCGTCGTGCAACACCACGATCAGGTTTCCCGGCGTCTGATCGGTGAACTGCAGCATCGCCTCCGACAGTGGCTTGGCGCCGCCGGCCGGATCGCGTTCGCTCCGAACGTATTTGTGGTAGGAGTGGCCCAACGCGTCCAAGGACTCAGCGACGTCGGCGTCGCTCATCGCGGTGACGTAGCCGCGCAGGCTCAGCACGGAGACGATTCCGACCGTCATCAGCACCACACTGACCACGGCGAGCACGCCCAGCAACAGCTGGCGGCGTAACGAACGGGGCAGCCACCGCGGAAGATCGCCGGACAGGGCGTCCCGGTCGCGGGTCATTCCGGGGACCGCAACATGTATCCCACGCCGCGCACCGTGTGAATCATCGGTTCCCGTCCGGAGTCGATCTTCTTCCTCAGATAAGAGATGTAGAGGTCGACGATGCTGGTGCGCCCGGCGAAGTCGTAGTTCCACACGCGGTCGAGGATCTCGCTGCGGCTCAGCGCGCGGCGCGGATTACGCATCAGGAACCGCAGCAGTTCGAACTCGGTTGAGGAGAGCGATATCTGCGTGCCGCCCCGCGTCACCTCGCGGCTGGCCGTGTCCAGCCGCAGGTCGCCGACATTGAGGTTCTCCGCCGCGGGCGGCGTCTGCTGACCGGAACGGCGCAGCAGCCCGCGCAGCCGCGCCACGAGCTCTTCCAAGCTGAACGGCTTGGTCATGTAGTCGTCGGCGCCCGCCGTCAGGCCCGTGACCCGGTCCATCACCGAATCCCGCGCGGTGAGGAAGAGCGTCGGGGTGTAGGTGTCAGATTGGCGGACGCGTTCCAGGATTCGCAGCCCGTCGACGTCCGGCAGCATGATGTCGAGCACCAGCACGTCTGGACTGACCCTGTCGAACTTGGCCATGGCCTCGCGCCCGTTGTGGGCGATGTCGACAACCCAGCCCTCGTAGTGCAGCGCCATCTTGACCAAGTTGGTTAGCGCCGGCTCGTCGTCGACCAGCAGGACCCTGATCGGCGAGCCATCGGCACGATAAATCCTGGGCAGCTGCCCGAGGATGGCCTGGCGGGGGCGCTGGCCACCCGCGTAGTCCGACATTGCGGTCATGTTCCTCCATTCTGGCAAGACCCACACCTGACTGTCACGGAGTTCATAGAGTTCTCAAATGTGCGCGGGATGGCCGCGCCGTGTAAGTCGGCTCAGATAGGGGTTCTCTAGGAGTTCGGTCGGACAGCTTGCGGTGGCCCGGTTCGCCAAAAACTTTGGGTCGCAGGGCCGTTGGCTTGTCCACGCCCACAGTCGCGGGCGATGCATCCCGAAAGCGGGGTCACCCGGGTCGACTTGGATCATTTCAACGCGCCGATATTGCCGCGGTTGGGGTCAGGCCGAAATACGTGCGCTCGGTGCAGCGGACGACGAAATGCTGCTCGCACGAAACCAATCACCAAAGTTTGCGGCTTTGAATGTGTTTCGCGGCCGACTCCGAATGGCACGGCGCGGGAAAATAAGATCAGCAAAAGCCGCCGCTCATACCGGCATGGCCGGGCGGCCGACGGCACCGCTCGCCGGTGGCGGGTAAAGCGCGAAATCGAAAGGGCCCGCACACCGTGGTGTGCGGGCCCTTCGAGCGAAGAAGCGGTGTCAGGCCCAGCTGGACCCAACGGCGCTGTCGGTGCTGGCCATGTTGCTGCCGGCGCTTTGCACCTTCTGCCCGTGGGCGTTGGCCTGCTCGTAGATCACCTGGAAGTTGCGACCCAACTGGGTGATGAACTCCTGGCAGGCCACCGAACCCGCGCCGCCCCAGAAGTCACCCGCAGCAAGCACATCGCGAACGATGGCCTGGTGCTCAGCCTCCAAAGACGCGGCCTGGGCGCGGATCAAAGCACCGTGGGCATCGACATCGCCGAACTGGTAGTTAATGGTCATTGCTTAGCTCCTTAAAGTGTTGGACAGCAGTGGTTTTCGACTGCTAGCTGCTCAGGATCTGCTGCGAGGCCTGCTCTTGCTGCTCGTAGTTGTTGGCGTCGCGGATGAGCCCGTCGCGCACTCCGTGGAGCATGTTGACGATGTTGCGGAAGGCCTGGTTCACCTGACCCATGGTGTCGTACGAGGTCGCCTGCGCCTGGCCGCTCCAGCCCGAGCCGGCGATGTTCATCGAGGACGCCCACATCTTGCGAGCCTCGTCCTCAACGGTCTGGGCGTGCACCTCGAAGCGGCCCGCCATCGCCCGCATCTCGTGCGGGTCGGTCATAAAACGAGTTGCCATGTTCTTTCTCCTTGTTTTTCCAAGCCTTCGAACTCGAAGTACTTAACAGTTGCAAATGATGCGGCGGTGGCTGCGTATCGGACAGATTACGGCCTACCGGTTAACTGATCGCCTCAAACGGGTGACATGTACCCCCTTATTTCCCGTACCGGTATTCCGACATCAGACGACAACCTGCTTGGGCATGACGACCGGCTTGAAGCCGTATCGCGGCCCGGCGCCGTAGGCACCGGCGCCCTTGGCCGCCGCCGCCATACCGGGCATGCCGGGCATCGCGGCGACGGGCTCCGCTTCGGCCGCGGCCGTCCAGCCCGAGCCCTCGAGCGGGGCGGTGGAGGAAGCCAACGACGTCGCCGGGGCGGCCGCATTCCAGCCGGCCGGCACCGACAGCCCGCCGACCGCGGAGGCCTCGCCGAGGGCCGCCGACGCTCCAGCGCCCGACACCGAGCCCACCATCGTGCCCGGCACCATTCCGCCGGCAAGCGGCGTGACGGAGTCGGTGAGCGCGAACGGGATCGACGGCACGGAGCCAAGGGTGTGCCCCAGCGACACGGCCGTCGGGATGGTGTTGCACACCCACCATGCCGCGGTGTTGACGGCGCCGTTGATGCCGTTGAACACCGACGGGGTGCCGATGAAGTTGTCGATCGACCCCAGGATTCCCGTGGTCTGGAAGGGCAGGGTGGGGGCGGCCAGGGCCGCCGCGTTCGCGGCGGGAGCCAGCGCCTGAACCGTACCGCCGGTCGAATCCGCGGCGAGCGCGGCGCTGTCCGCGGCCCCGGCGGCCGCGGGGTTGGTGGTCGACGCCAGCGGCGTCACCGGGGTCAGCACCCCCGCCGCCGCCGACGCCGCCTGGTAGGCGGCCATCGCCGCGGCGTCCTGGGCCCACATCTCGGCGTACTCCGCATCCAGCGCGGCGATCTCGGCGGCGACACCCGGGAGAATCGCCAACGGCAACAACGACGCTTGCAAAGTTCTATTCGCCACGACTACTGGTGGCGGCACCACGGCGGCATACACCGCTTCGAACGCCGCGGCCGACGCCGTGGCCTGAGCGCTGGCCTGTTCCAGCGTGGCCGCGGTCTGGGTCAGGTAGGTGATGATCGGCTGGGCCGCGGCGGCCGCAGCGGCCGAACCACCGCCCGTCCACTGCTCGCTGGTCAACAACGAGATGATCGACTCCCACTGGGTCGCCGTCGTGCTGATCTCGGCACCGAGGTTGGCGTACGCTGCCGCGGCCGCCATGAGCGGCGCGGAGCCCGCGCCGGAGTAGATGAGAGTCGAGGTGATCTCCGGCGGAATCGCTGCAAAGTCAAGAACCATTGTGTTTCCTGCTCCTTTGTCTGTTGGAATTTGAAGTCTTCGAGGAAGTGGCCGAGGGCTAGACGGTCGCCGGTTTCGGCATGACGATCGGCTTGACGCCGTAGCGGGGGGCCCCAAATCCGGCACTGTTGCGCGCGGCCGCACCCATGCCCGGCATGCCCGGAATGATTGTGCCCGTGCCGGCCTGCGGTGCGGCGGCGGTCCAGCCCACCGTCTGCAGCGGCGCGGCGCTGGTTCCCACCACCGGGGTGGCGGGCGCGGCCCACGTCGGCGGCACGGAGAGTTTGCCGACCATGGTGGCCTGGCCCGCGGCGGCCATCGGCGCTGCGCCGAGGCCGGCCATGCCGCCACCGGCCATGCCGCCCGTCATCGGTGCCGTCGTGTCGGCCAGGCCCGCCGCGCTGGCGGCCGAACCGGCGGCGTCCGAAGCGGAGGTGTCCAGCAGACCGCCACCCGCCAGACCGATGAGGTCCGAACCGGCCGAGGCCCAGTTGCCGAACCCGATGTTGCCGATGTTGGCGCCGTTACCCGACAGGCCGAAGATCCCGCCGAGCATGTTCGGGTTGGTGCCGTTGCCGGTACTGCCGAGCAGGTAGGCAAGCCAGTCGAGCGGGGTGTTCCCCGGCTGCGCGGCGGCGGCGGCGAGCGGAGAAGCGGCGTTCGACAGCGCGGCCTGGCTCGCGTTGATGGCCTCAGTGTCGCCGTAGCTGCCGGAACTGATGCCCAGGGTCTGCGCGTAATTTTCCAGCAAAGTCTGGGCCTGGGCCGCGAGGGTCTGGTACTGGGTGCCGTACGCCGTGAAGATGGCCGCCTGCTGGGCCGACACCGGGTCGGCGCCCGCGGGAGCGATCACCGTGGTCGCCGCCGCGGCGCCGGCGTTCTGCGCCGCCAGGTTGGTGTTGATCCCCGACAGCAGCTGCTCGGCAGCGAGCATCTCTTCGGTCTGAGTTGTCAGAAATGCCATCGATTGCTCCTAATGTTGGAACGAGCCGACCCCCATGCGGTGGATCGACCTGTGTGTTCGCGTAACGGCCCCTGTGCGTTGGCGTAACACTAACGACCCACGACTCCACGGTCCCGACCGAAAGCGTCAGCGTGACAGCCGTTTACGGCTTTTTAACGATGATGTCGTCAGTTTTAACACGGCCCTGTCGGGCGACATAGCCGTGTCATCTGTCATCTGCCGTACAGCCGTGGTTAAGGCGCGCGGGCGCGGATCCTAGCCCATGGCCATTGGCGCCGCACGGTGGAAATTTCGCTTGTTCGACGGGGATGCGATGTCCAAGATTGGGCGCCCGCGCGCTAGATTCGCCGCCGGGCCCCCATAGCCCAATTGGCAGAGGCAGCGGACTTAAAATCCGCCCAGTGTCGGTTCGAGTCCGACTGGGGGCACCAGCACCAAACGGCCCTATGGGCGTCGTGGGGCCGCCCCGTTGCCGCCGGCATTTGATTTGGGGCCTGGCTCTGCTCGGCGCAGTAAGTTGGTCGCACCGTAAGTTGGTCGCACCGTCGCCGATTTACGAAGGAGCCAGTGCCGACGTGACCGAGGATCCGCGGACTGACGCCGTCTCTCGGCAATACGACCGATGGGAGTATCCGCCTCCGGTCCAAGACCTCGAGGCGTGGGCGGCCAACGGCCATTGGGATTGGTTCGACCCCTCCTGGAGTCATCAAATCTTCTGGCCGGACCGGGAGTACAAACCGGACCTCGACATTCTGGTTGCCGGATGCGGCACGTCCCAGGCGGCAGCGTGTGCCTTCATGAACCGAGGCGCGAGGGTCGTGGCGATCGACGTCAGCCGGTCCGCGCTGAACCACGAGCAGTACCTGAAAGCCAAGCACGGACTCGGCAACCTCGAACTGCACCTGCTTCCGATCGAGAAGGTGAGCGAGCTTGCACTCGACTTCGACCTCATCGTGTGCAGCGGCGTGCTGCACCACATGGCGGATCCGTTGACCGGACTGAAAGCTCTCGGCGGATGCCTGCGCACGGACGGGGCGCTGGCCGTCATGCTTTATGCGAAGTATGGGCGGATCGGCGTGGAGATCCTCGAATCGGTGTTTCATGACCTGGGGCTGTCACAGGACGAAGCATCGGTCCAATTGGTCAAAGACGCGATCGCGGTGCTCCCGGCGGACCACCCCGCCAGCAGCTATGTCAGGGTCGCGCGCGACCTGCTGTCGGACGGCGGCCTCGTCGATACGTTCCTGCACGCCCGTCAGCGCAGCTACACCGTCGCGGAATGCCTGGACCTCGTCAGTGCGGCCGGACTCGCTTTCCAGGGCTGGTTTCACAAAACGCCGTATTACCCGCATGACCTTTTCCCGCCGGGGAGCAGACTTCCATCGGTACTGAGCCAATTGCCGGACGCAAAACTGTGGTCAGTGATGGAGCGCCTGCAAACGACGAACGCCACCCACTATTTCATTGCCTGCCGCCCTGATCGGCCCAAGGAGCAGTACACCGTCGATTTCTCGGACCCGGGAGCGCTCGATTACGTTCCGCTGGTGCGAACGGCGTGCCGGCTGTCCGGCGACGAAATCTTCCTGCGCGGTGTGCAACTGAAGCTCAACCCGGCCCAGCTGCCCTTCGTCCAGCGCGTCGACGGTCGCCGGACGATTCGTGAGATATGTGAATCCGTGGCACAGCTCAAAGACTTCGACCGGGGCGGCGGTGCGCAGATTCAGGAATTCGGCCACACGCTGTTTCAGGCGTTGTGGCGGTTGGACTTCCTGGCGATGGCGTTGAAGACGGAACCCACGGATTAGCACGAGCTGGACCCGACCGTCGCACCGCGCAGTAGGTTGGTCACGACCGCAACCGCGAAGGAGCCGCGCCGAAGTGACCGACGATCCGCGGAGCGACGGCGTCTCCAGCCAATACGATCGCTGGGAATACCCGCCTCCGGTGGCCGATCTGGCGGCGTGGACCACGACGCACTGGGATTGGTTCGATCCGTTCTGGGCGCACCGGGTGTTGTGGCCGAACCGGGAGTACCAACCCGACCTCGACATCCTCATCGCGGGCTGCGGAACGTTCCAGGCGGCCCTTTTCGCGTTCATGAACCGCACCGCCAAGGTGGTCGCGATCGATGTCAGCCGGTCGGCGTTGAAGCATGAGCAGTACCTGAAAGACAAGCACGGCCTGGACAACTTGGAACTGCACCTGCTGCCCATCGAAGAGGTGGCGACGCTGTCGCGCGACTTCGACCTCATCGTGTCCACGGGCGTCCTGCACCACATGGCGGATCCGTTGACGGGGCTCAAGGCGCTCGGCGGCTGCCTGCGTGCGGACGGGGCGCTGGGCGTCATGCTGTACGCGAAGTACGGCCGGATCGGCGTGGAGATGCTCGAGTCGGCGTTCCGCGACCTCGGACTCGGGCAGGACGACGCGTCGGTCCAAATGGTCAAAGAGGCGATCGCGGTGCTGCCCGCGGATCACCCCGTCCGCTCGTACCTGAAGGGCGCGCGCGATCTGGTGTCCGACGGCGCCCTGGTCGACACGTTCCTGCACAGTCGCCAGCGAAGCTACACCGTTGCGGAATGCCTGGACCTGGTCGGCGCCGCCGGATTGGTATTCCAGGGCTGGTTTCACAAGACGCCGTACTACCCACACGACGTCGTCGCGCCGGCGAGCGGGTTCCAGGCGCTGCTGAACCAGCTGCCCGATGTCCAACTGTGGTCGGTGATGGAGCGCCTGCAACCCGCGAATGCCACCCACTTCTTCATGGCGTGCCGCCCCGAACGCCCGAAAGAGCACTACGCTATCGATTTCTCGACGCCCCAGGCGCTCGACTACGTCCCGCTGTTGCGGACGGCCTGCCTGCTGTCCGGGGACGACATTCACCTGCCCGGCGCCAAACTGAAGCTCAACCCGGCCCAGCTGCCGTTCGTTCAGCAGGTGGACGGCCGTCAGACGATCCGGGAGATCATCGAGCACGTCGCCCGGCGCGGTGCCGTCGGCCCCGAAAACGCTGGTCTAGTGCGCGAATTCGGGCAAAAGCTGTTCGAGTCGCTGTGGCGTCTCGACTTTTTGGCGATGGCGCTGCACACCGCTTAGCGGTTCAAGTCTTTCCGATTCTCGGCCTTGGCCGTCAGAAGGCCCTGGCGCAACGCGGCAATGGCGTGGGCGGCCCGATTCGCCGCGACGGTGTACCCCTCGAGATCCGCTGCGCTCTCGGCGTTCTCGGCGAGACTGCTGGACAGCCGCGCCGTGTCCTTCAGGTTGCGGATCGCCCCCCAGATCGCTTCTTCGAGTTCGTCGCCGTAGGCGACGAGCAGCGCCTGGGCCGTCCATGCGTGGCCCACTTGGCAGCGGTAGGCGTTGTCGCCCACCGACATCAGAGCGCCGTTGCAGCTCGGGCACGTGTACCCGGTCGGTGGGCCCAGGTCTTCCACGCCGACGGACGCGGCGAACTGGCTGTCCATCGCGATCTGATTCTCCAACTCGAGCCGGCCGTCGGGGTCCGCCGCCTGCTCCTCGATGTCGCGGTCGGCGAGCCGCGCGAGCAGGCTGCCGATCTCCTTCGCCGCGGCCGTGTGATCGGCCAGGCCGGCCTTGATGGCGTTCTTCGGCAAGTCGGGAAACAGCGCGTCGCTCGGTTCCTGAATCACGGTGACTCCTCCCTTGGCCTGGATGGCGCGCAGGCCGGCCACGCCGTCGTCGAGCAGTCCCGACATCAGGACGCCGATCGCGCGCGGCCCATAGTCCAGAGCGACGGAACGGAAGAGCGCGTCGATCCCGGGTCGGCGACCGCTCTCCCACGGCCCGTCCGCCAGCGCCACCCGGTGATCGCGGGCGAGCAGATGGTGGTTGGGTACGGCGGCGTATATGCGGCCGGCCTCCAGCACGGCGCCGTCGAGCGCCGCGACCGCGGGCAACGGGCCGTTTCGGTCGATGATCTGGGCCAGCAGGGACGGCGCTGCACGGCTCATGTGGATGACGATTATGACCGCATACGGGAAGTCCGGCGGCATACCCGCCGCCAGTTCGCTCAACGCCTCGATGCCGCCGGCGGACGCGCCGACCGCCACCACGCCCTCAGCCAGCGTTGCCGTGCGACCCATGGCTCAACCTAGCCTTGCCCTGTCCCGGGTGACCGCTTTGCAGATCCGTTCGGCTCCAACACTGGCCCCCGCGGGGCCGCGAGCCAAGGGCCATAAGCCCTCTCCATTCCCCCGTGCGTGCGGCGGGGAAAGCAATCGGCGCCACCGGGATCGGCACCGCAGAAGCCTAAGCGGCAGGGGTCCTAGGCCGCGGACCAAATTTTCGACCCGGCCGCCGGGGGCCACGGGAATCGTCGCTCATACACTGGCCCCTCGTGGGTATGCTGTTTGGTCTTGCACCGTGGATCGTCTATTGGGTGCTCGTCGGTAACGTCCCGTTGCCTGCCGCCGCGCTGGCCGGGCTGGCCGTCGCGGCCATCGCACTGGCGATCGGAAGTCTCACCGGCAAGCCGGAGCGGACGCTCGAAATCGGTTCCGCCGCAGTGTTTGTGGTGTTGACGGGGTTGACTTTTGCGCTCGGTGACTGGTTCTCCCAGCGGTGGATGCTGCCGCTGAGCACCGCGGGGTTCCTGGTGGTGGCGCTGGTCGGCACGCTGACCGGTAAGCCGTTCGTGCGCGCGTTCGCCGCCGCGGAGCAGGCCGCAGACGTGCGCACGACCGAGCTGTTCGGGCGGACCGTCAGCGCCCTGAGCTGGATGTGGGTGGGGACTCTGGCCGTCATGACGGTGTCGTCGGCGATCCCACCGATCGTCCGGGGTGACGCGACCATGCTGGACTTCAGAACTCCGTCGTCGTACGTGTGCTACTGGCTCATTCCCTTCACGGCGTTGGGCCTGGCGGCGCTCGCGTCGCGGGTGCTGCCCGAGCGGATGCTCGCCGGGATCGACGACGTCGCGCGCGAAACCTCCTTCGTTGCCTACGACGAGGCCACCATCGACGAGCTGTACTTCCTTGCCCAGGAGCACGCGAATCGGGAGGTCGGCCCGGGGAAGGAGGCCTACGACGTGAAGGTCGGGGGCATGGGCACCCCGTTGACCGGGGACGAGTCGCGCAAGTCGTGGCCCTCGACGTACAAGGTGCGCGACAAGCGGCGCTGACGGCGCCGGGGTCTTCCGATACGTTGGGTTCCGCGGGGCGGGCCAGGACCCGCCGCACGCGCCCCGCGTCCGCGTGCGGCCCATGCGGGAGCCCCCAAGAGGAGTCGCAATGAACGCGATCAGCCCAGACGCCATCCGCGCGGAAACGATCACCATCACCGGCCACGGCGGCGACGAGATCGAGGCCTACCTCGCGACGCCGCTCGCCGAGGGGGCACGCGGCGGAGTCGTGTGGATTCATCACATGCCCGGCTATGACCGCGAGACCAAGGAGTTCGTCCGGCGCCTCGCCGTCAGCGGCTACCACGCCGCGGCCCCGAACCTCTATTCGCGTGAGGCGCCGGGCGCGTCGCCGGACGACGCGGCGGCGGCGGCGCGCGCGGCGGGCGGCGTGCCGGATGAACGCCTGGTCGGCGACGTCGCGGGCGCGGTCGAGCACCTGCGCTCATTGCCGGGCGCCAACGGCAAGTTCGGCGTCATCGGGCACTGCTCGGGCGGGCGGCACGCGTACCTGGCTGCCTGTTCGCTGCCGTTCGATGCCGCCGTGGACTGCTATGGCGCCTTCATCGTCGAGGATCCGCCGGAGGGCATGCCCAAGGCCATGAAACCGATCCTGCAGCTGGCGCCGAACCTCAGTTGCCCGCTGCTGGGCCTGTTCGGGCTCGATGACCGATTCCCGGCGCCGGCCGCGGTGGCCGCGCTCGACGACGAGCTGAACAGGCTGAACAAGCCGCACGAGTTCCACTCCTACGAGGGCGCGGGCCACTCGTTCTTCTCCGTCGACCGGCCCGCATACCGGCCCGAGGCGGCGGTCGACGGCTGGCGGCGCATCGACGCCTTCTTCGCCACCAACCTGAAAGGCTAGGTCTCGCCGGTCATGTGCACCTATCTCACCGAACACATCGGGATCGACGGCAGCGGCAAGGGCGCCACGGGATGGTTCGGCGCCAGCCGCGCGACCGTGTACCTCGACCACCCGGTCCACGCACCCTACGGCCACACGGTCAACATCGACGTGATCAATCCGGAACTCGGGCCGTCGGCGCGGGTGGCGCTGGAGCTCACCGAGGAGAGCGCCCTTGCGCTGGCCGACGCCATCCGAAGGGCGATCTCCCACGCGCCGGCCGGGCTGGCCGCCAAGGACCAGAAATGATGGCCGAGCGTGATTACCCCGAGATGGCCGTCGCGCGCGGCAGAGTCGAGCCCGCGCCGCGCCGGGTGCGGGGCTATCTCAAAGACGCGTTGGTCTTCGACACCACCTGCGCGCTTTACGTGTGGGAGGTGCCGTACTACCCGCAGTACTACATTCCGCTGGCTGATGTCCGGCAGGAGTTCCTACGTGACGAGAACCATTCGCAGAAGGTGCAATTCGGCGCCTCGCGGCTGTACTCCCTGGAGGCATCCGGCCAGACCTATCCGTCCGCCGCGCGGGTGTTCGACGCCGACGGTGGTGGCCAGGTGGCCGGGACGGTGCGATTCGAATGGAATCCGTTGCGCTGGTTCGAGGAAGACGAGCCGATCTACGGCCACCCGCGCAATCCCTATTCTCGGGTGGACGCCCTGCGGTCGCACCGGCACGTACGCGTCGAGCTGGACGGAATTGTGCTGGCCGACACCAGGTCTCCAGTCCTGCTGTTCGAAACGGGTTTACCGACAAGGTATTACATCGACCCCACCGACATCTCCTTCGAGCACCTGGAGCCCAGCGCGACGCAGACGCTGTGTCCGTACAAAGGGGTGACGTCGGGATACTGGTCCGTGCGCTCCCGCGAAGCGCTGCATCCGGACCTGGCCTGGACCTATCACTACCCGTTGCCCGCGGTCGGCCAGATCGCCGGTCTGGTGGCTTTCTACAACGAGAAACTGAATATCATCGTCGACGGTGCGGCTTTGCCGCGGCCGAAGACGCAGTTCAGCTAGAGTCCGGCAGTTACGAAATCAATTCTTAAACTGGGGAACACACAGTCGAAACATTGCCATTCGACGCTTCACCCGACTACGGCGTCATTGCGCACCGCAGCCGATTCTGAAATAGCCTATGGCTCGAATTGGGGTGTGTCGGAACCATGTTGCCCTATCCAGATTGGGTTAACCCCGGAGACAACGCCTGGCAGTTGGTGGCGGCGACTCTGGTCGGCCTGATGAGCATTCCAGGCATCGCCGTCCTGTACGGCGGAATAGTGCAGAGGAAGTGGGCCGTCAACACGATGTTGATGGCCTTCACGGGGTTCGCCCTGGTACTCGTCGTGTGGGTGCTCTGGGGCTTCAAGATGGGCTTCGGCGAGCCGCTGAAGCTGGGCCCAGGCATGCTGGCGTCGGCGGTCGGGAAGCCGCGGACGATTCTGAGCAGCAACAACCAGCAGATCGCCTATATCCCGCTGCTGGATGGCACCATGCCGTCGTTTCGATTCCCCGAGACCACGCTGGCCTACTTCCAATTCGTGTTCGCCGCGATCACCCCGTTGCTGTTTCTCGGCAGCGTAATCGGCCGGATGAGCTTCAAAGTCTGGCTGGTCTTCGTCCCGCTCTGGTCGACGTTTGCGTACTCGGTCAACGCGTTCCTGCTGTGGGGCGGCGGTTGGTGGTCACACGCCGGGGCCCTGGATTACAGCGGTGGGTACGTGATCCACCTCGCCGCCGGGACGTCCGGGTTCGTCGCGGCCGCGGTGATCGGCCCGAGACTTGTGCGCGACCGGGAACGGGCCGTGCCGAACAACCTTCCCCTGGCCGCGGTCGGTGCGGGGATTTTGTGGTTGGGCTGGAACGGATTCAACGGCGGTGACCCGTACTTCTCGGGGGCCGATGCGTCGCTGGCTGTCATCAACACCAACCTGGCGACAGCGGTGGCATTGCTCACCTGGGTGATCTGGGACATCTTCGCGAGCAAGCAGCGCAAACCCACCTTCCTCGGCGCCGTCAACGGGATGATCACCGGCCTGGTCGCCATCACGCCGGCCGCCGGATTCGTCAATAGTTTCGGTGCGATGATCATCGGCCTGGTCGCTTCGACGCTTGTCTGGTTCTCGTGGAATTACTTAGGCAGGACAAGGCTTTTCAGGAAGGTCGATGACACGCTGGGTGTGTTTCACACCCATGGTGTGGCCGGCTTGGCGGGCGGGTTGCTCGTCGGAGTGCTCGCGGACCCGCACATCGTCGAATACCTGGGCGGCAGCACCGGACAGGACGTGACCTTCTCCGGTTGGCTGTACGGTCACCATCCCAAACAGATACTCATCCAGGCCGGCGCCGCCGGCACGGTCATCGTCTGGGATGCGCTGGTGACGTTCGTCATCCTGCGGGTCCTCGGGCTCTTTATGAAGTTGCGGTTGCCCGACGAGGTTCTTGACACAGGCGACCTGGGTGCGCATGACGAAGAGGCTTACCCCGACGAAACGCTCGTCAGCGGACGGCAAATTGAGCCGTTAGCGTCAGCGCGGGCCGAGTCGGTGGGCTCCCGGACCACCGAGTCGGCCGACGACTGAGGCGGCTACGCCATGAAACTGATCACCGCGATCGTCCAGCCCTTCACCCTCGACGACGTGAGGCACGCAGTCGAAACGGCCGGGGTGCTCGGCATGACCGTT
The DNA here is from genome assembly GCF_041890355.1 of Mycobacterium hainanense. Lineage (NCBI taxonomy): Bacteria > Bacillati > Actinomycetota > Actinomycetes > Mycobacteriales > Mycobacteriaceae > Mycobacterium > Mycobacterium hainanense. The sequence goes on from NZ_CP169059.1 coordinate 1,326,286, forward strand.
TCCGAAGTCCAGGGATACGGCAGGCAACGCGGGCACACGGAGGTGTACCGGGGCGCCGAGTACGCGGTGAACTTCGTTCCGAAGATACGGGTCGAGGTGCTCACCGACGACGAGCACGTCGAGCGACTGGTTACGGCCATCACCGGCGTCGCTCGCACCGGCAAGATCGGTGATGGAAAGGTCTGGGTTTCACCGGTGCAGAGTGTGATTCGCATCCGCAGTGGTGAGCGCGACCACGACGCGCTCTGAGGCGCGGCCGGACGTGGGTGTGATGTTTGCCTCTGGAGGTCGCCGAAGCTAAGAATCTCTTACACAGGCGGTTTCACGCGCAGCTACCGGTGTTAGCGGCGCTCGGTAAACATCCTGGCAACCAAGCTGTTTATTGTTCGCTGCCGGAAAAGTGCCTGCCGAGGGCATATCGGAGCCTTAACGGATTCTCAGGCAGCGGGTGATCCAGGTTACTGCTCGGACGATTCATCGCACTTCGGTCGGGGAACCCGTGGCTAGACTCGCTTCGAGCAGCAACGTCAGCGCCGGTCGGCGCTGAAATCCGGTTGACCGGGGGCCGTAACTGTCGTGCCACGGGCCAGCGACATTTTCCTCCGCGCCGACAAAACAGCAAAGGCGGTGCAATGTGAGCAATGTGAACGGCCGCAAGGCTTTCCACAACGACCGAGATACCTTCGAGTGCCACCATGCATCGATGGTCCAGATTCCCGGGGGAAAGGGCCCGATCAGCGACATGGGTATCAACGCGGACGGCAGCCGGCTGATCGTCGCCAATCACGGCCGCGACACCGTCTCGATCATCGACACCGATGCGCGGCGGGTGGTGCAGACCGTCACCGGCCTCGGCGAGCCCTTCACGATCGCACTCAGCGGTGGGGACGCCCCCCGCGCCTACGTCAGCAGCGCGACGGCGGCATACGACTCCGTCGACGTCGTTGACCTCGCCACGAATACGCGCGTCGCGACGCATCCGCTGGCCAACAGCGTGAGCGGCCTCGCCGTGAGCGCTGACGGCCAATTCGTCTACACCGGCCGCAACAGCGCCCGGGGAGCCGACGTCACTGTCCTGGACACCACGACGGGCGACTTCGAGGTGATCGACCTCGCCTCCGCGCCGGGCACCACCGTGGACTGTGTGTGCATCGGCCCCGACGGGCGTCAGCTCTACGCCGCCACCAACGGCCCGTCGGGCGGCCAACTGGTCGAGATCGACACCCGGCGCTCGCGCGTCGCCGGCGCCTACGAGCTCGGATTACCCATCCGCGACATTGCGCTGAGCGACGACGGCGGCACGGCCTACGTGGCCAGTTGCGGCCCCGTCGTCGGCGCGGTGCTCGACGTCATCGACACCCGAACCCGCAAGATCACCGGCACCCGCAAGCTCAGCGAGGTCGCCGGTCCGCTCACCCGCTTGGCGCTCAGCCGCGACGGGCGTCGCGCCTATCTGGTCGGCGACGACCACGTGGCGGTGGTCTGCACGCGCATGCACGACGTCATGGGTGACATCACGGCGGTGCAGCACCCGTCCTGCGTGGTGGAAAGCCCCGACGGCAGATACCTCTACATCGGCGACTACTCCGGCGTGGTCACGGTGGCGCCGATCGCCGCGGGACTGGCCGACGAGTCGACCGCCCGGCTGCCCGCGCCGGCGCAGCGGGAACCCGTACTCGCTTAGGTTGATTGCCGACGCCGCCGCCGAACGCGGGCTTAGGGTGGAGGCTGCCGGCGGCCCCGCGCCCCCGGTTCGGGATGCGGCCACCCCGCGTCTCGTGCGTTGACTTCAGGCGATGCGGCGCCGACATCCAAAGGCGGTACCTCAATGGACAGCACGATGCAGGATTTTCCGTTGACGATCACCGCGATCATGCGCCACGGCTGCGGCGTGCACGGCGCCCGCACGGTGGCCACCGCCACCGGCGACAGCTACCGGCGGGCCAGCTACCGCGAACTGGGCCAGGACGCCGCCCGGCTGGCGAACGGGTTGCGCCGCCTCGGCGTCAAGGGCGACCAGCGGGTGGCGACGTTCATGTGGAACAACGCCGAACACTTGGCGACCTACCTCGCGGTGCCCTCGATGGGGGCCGTACTGCACACCCTCAACATCCGCCTCTTCGCCGAGCAGATCGCCTACGTCGCCAACGAGGCCGAAGACCAGGTGGTGCTGGTCGACGCGTCGCTGGCCAGGTTGCTCGCGCCGGTGCTGGGCGACCTCAAGACCGTGCACACCGTGATCGTCGTGGGGGAGGGCGACACCGCCCCGTTCGAGGAATCGGGCAAGACCGTGCTGCGATATGCCGATGTGCTCGACGCCGAATCCCCCGAGTTCGGCTGGCCGGAGCTCGACGAGAAGTCCGCGGCAGCAATGTGCTACACGAGCGGCACCACCGGCAACCCGAAAGGCGTGGTCTACAGCCACCGTTCGAGCTACCTGCACACGATGGCGGCCTGCACCACCAACGGCATCGGCGTCGGCGCCGTCGACAGCGTGCTGCCGATCGTGCCGATGTTCCACGCCAACGCGTGGGGCCTGCCCTACGCGGCACTGATGGCCGGCGCCGATCTGGTGTTACCCGACTGCCACCTCGACGCCCGCTCGCTGATCCGCATGGTCGAGGACCTGCGGCCGACCGTGGCGGGCGCAGTGCCCACCATCTGGAACGACGTGTTGCATCGCCTGGAGGACGAACCCGACCACGACATGTCGTCGCTGCGGCTGGTGATCTGTGGCGGATCGGCCGTTCCGCTGTCGCTGATGCGCACCTTCGAGGAGAACCACGGCGTTCAGATCCGCCAACTGTGGGGCATGACGGAGACGTCACCGATGGCCACCATGGCGTGGCCGCCCCCGGGAACTCCTGAGGAGCAGCATTGGGCGATCCGGGCAACCCAGGGGCAGCCGATCTGCGGCGTGGAGATGCGGATCGTCGACGATGACGGCACCGTGCTGCCCAACGACGGCGAGGCCGTCGGCGAGGTGGAGGTCCGCGGCCCATGGATCGCCGCCTCCTATTACCTGACGCCCGACGACTCGAAGTTCGATTCCGGCTGGTTGCGCACCGGTGACGTGGGGCGGATCGACGAGCGCGGCTTCGTCACCCTGACCGACCGGGCCAAGGACGTCATCAAGTCCGGCGGCGAGTGGATCTCCTCGGTCGAGCTGGAGAACAGCTTGATCGGGCACCCGCACGTGATCGAGGCCGCGGTCGTCGGCGTGCCCGACGAGCGCTGGCAGGAACGGCCGCTGGCCGTCGTGGTGGCCAAGGAAGGCACCACGGTCAGCGCCGAAGATCTGCGAAAGTTCCTCGCGGAGAAAGTGGTTCGCTGGTGGCTGCCCGAGCGGTGGGCATTCGTCGAGGAGATTCCGCGCACCAGTGTGGGCAAGTATGACAAGAAGGCCATCCGGGCTCGCTACGCCGAGCATGGCTACTGGGTGGTCGAGGCCCGCGACTGAGCTCGCGAGCTGACGCTCGGTACCGTCGACACCATGTGTCGACTCTTCGGGCTCCACGCCGGGACGGACGTCTGCACCGCGACGTTTTGGTTGGTGGACGCCCCCGACAGCCTGGCCGAGCAGAGCAGGAGAAACCCGGACGGCACGGGCGTGGGCGTCTTCGACGGTCGCGGCCGGCCGCAGCTGGACAAGCAGCCCATGGCGGCCTGGCAGGACGCCGCGTTCGCCACCGAGGCCCGCGACCTGACCGGCACGACGTTCATCGCGCACGTGCGTTACGCGACGACCGGTTCCCTCGACGTGCGCAACACCCACCCCTTCCTGCAAGACGGCCGGATCTTCGCGCACAACGGCGTGCTCGAGGGGCTCGACGTGCTCGACGACCGGCTCCGCGAGGTCGGCACCGAGGATTTGGTGCTTGGCGACACCGACTCCGAGCGGGTGTTCGCGTTGATCACCGCCTCGATCCGGGCGCTCGACGGCGACGTCGCCGCGGGCCTGACCGATGCGATGAGGTGGCTCGCGGCCAACGTGCCGATCTATGCGGTCAACGTGCTGCTGAGCACGGCCACCGACATGTGGGCGCTGCGCTACCCCGAAACCCATGAGCTCTACATGTTGGACCGGTCCGACGACGCCCCCACCCAGGCCCCGACATTCGACATGCGCAGCAACCGCATTCACGCGCAGTCTGAACATCTGTGCACCCGCCCGTCGGTGCTGTTCGCCACCGAACGCATGGACGACGACCCCCGCTGGCGCCTGCTGGAGCCCGGTGAGCTGGTCCACGTCGGGGCCGCGTTGCGCGTCGACCGCCGGCTGATCCTGCCCGACCCGCCTGCCCACCTGCTGCGCCGGGCGGAGTTGAGCGCACCGGTCCAAGAGGCGCAACACGCGCTGCCGGGCGCCCGACGCTAGCCGATGCCGGCCTGGCAGAGTGGGTGGGCGTGACAACCAGACGGGCGCTTGTACTGGGCGGTGGGGGGATAGCGGGAATCGCCTGGGAGACAGGCATTTTGCGCGGCATTGCCGACGAATCACCTGCGGCGGCCGGGCTGTTGCTGGATTCCGAGGTGCTGGTGGGCACCTCCGCGGGGTCGACGGTCGCCGCGCAGATCGGGAGTGGCGCCCCGCTTGCTGAGCTCTTCGACCGGCAGGTCGCCGAGGCGTCGGCCGAGATCGACTCCGGAGTCGACGTCGAGACGATCACCGAAATGTTCCTGAAGGCCTTGGCCGAGCCCTGCGCGGACCCGTCGGACCGGACCCGGCAGCAGATGCAGCGGATCGGCGCCGTGGCGCTCGCGACCGAAACCGTTCCGCCGCCGGTGCGCCGCCGCGTCATCGCGCAGCGCTTGCCATCCCACGACTGGCCCGACCGGGCGCTGCGGGTCACCGCAATCGACGTTGCCACCGGCGAATTGACCGTTTTCGATCGCGAGTCCGGTGTCGACCTCGTCGACGCGGTGGCGGCCAGTTGCGCCGTGCCAGGGGCGTGGCCGCCGGTGGCGATCGCCGGCCGCCGCTACATGGACGGCGGGGTGGCCAGCTTGGTCAACCTCGGTGTGGCCGCCGATTGCGACGCGGCGGCGGTGCTGGTGCCCTCGGGCGCGGACACGCCGTCGCCGTTCGGCGCCGGCCCGGCCGCCGAGATCTCCGCCTTCGCCGGCGCGACGTTCGCGATGTTCGCCGACTCAGGCTCGCTGGCGGCCTTCGGGCCCAATCCGCTGGATCCCGCCTGCCGCGTCGCGTCGGCACTGGCCGGACGCGAGCAGGGCCGCCGCGAGGCCGCTGCCGTCGCGCGCTTCCTCGGCGTCTAATCCGTTGCCGCAGGGCGGTTTTCAACCCTCGATCGCGGGCGGCGCGGCGCGGTCGTTCTCGAAGGCGTCCAACGCCTCGTCCGCCAGCGCGCGACCCACGCCGATCACCTCCGCCGCACGGTGAAACTCGAGGCCCCGGCAGATCGACCGCGGAACCTCGATCAACAAGTCGGGCGGGTAGACGGCCAGCGTGTGGCGCGCCAGCGCGGCCTGGGCGATGTCGATCGTCCGGTTCATCACCTCGAAGCTGCCCAGTTTAGGGACTTCCGGTGCGGCGTCGACCAATTCACCGGCCACCTCGTCGTCGGCCGCGTTCTCTTCGACGTCCGCATCGTCCGGCCAGCTTTCCGCGTCACCGGTGGACCCGCCGAACCTGCCCAGGACCGCCCGCGCGCTCGCCCGATCGAGCAGCGAACGCGCGGCCGTGGTGTCGAGCAGCGCCGAGGTGCTGCGCACCATGCGGTTCAGCCACTCGGCGGTGACCCCGGACTCCGTGTCGCGGTTGGCGATCGCCTCGCTGCCGCTGAGGCTCACCGCGATGGTCACGTCGGCGTTGACCGCCGACAGGGGCGCCATCGGCAGCGGGTCCAGGATGCCGCCGTCGGCCAGCAGCCGCCCGTCGACCTCGTGCGGGGCGATCACGCCGGGGATGGCGATGGAGGCGCGGATCGCGGTGTCGACCGGGCCGCGCTGAAACCACACCGACTTGCCGGCCACCAGGTCGGTCGCCACCGCGGTGAAGGGGATGGGCAACTGCTCGATGGCGACCGGGCCGAGGATGTCGCGCACGGCATCGAGGATCTTCTCGGCGCGCATCACCCCTGCCGCGCTGATGGAGAAATCAAGCAGCCGCAGGATGGTGCGCTGGGTCAGGGACTTCGCCCAATCGGCGAACTCGTCGCGGCGCCCGGCCGCCTCCAGGCCGCCGACCAGGGCGCCCATCGACGAGCCCGCGATGCCCACGATCTCGTACTCCCGGGCGCGTAGCGCCTCGATCACCCCGATGTGGGCGTACCCGCGCGCCCCGCCACTGCCCAGCGCCAACGCCACCCGGGTCGGCGACGGTCGGCGTCCAACCGCTGTGGCGGGTCCGTCCGGCATCCCTTCATTCTGCGCGGCGGCACCGGCCCGCACCGGCCGGGCCGGCGGCTTTTTCTACCCGTGAATTCAATTGTCCGGGTGATTCGGACGCGCTAGCCGCATTCGTCGTTGGCGGCGGCACGCGCGGCGGTGAGCACGGCCGCCTGCCGGGCCGGCGTCAGATCCGCCCAGCGGGCGTTCCAGCTGCCCGGGGTGCCCGACGGCGCGGCCTGCAGCATCGCCAGGTAGGGCTCGAACAGCGACTGACCGGTCCTGGGCTGGGCATCCATCCAGACTTTCGCGGCGTGACAGGCCTGGTAATACTCTTCCTCGGTCGAATCCGCGGGCACGTCGACCCGGGTCGTCACGCCCGCCGGGGAAAGCCCGACGGCGCCCGGGGGAGCCGCGCCGGGGCCATTGGGAATGGTCGCCGGCCGCGTCGACGAGGACGCGGGCCGGCCGCTCGGGTGGTCAGCGGAGCATCCCGCGACCGCCAACAGACTGGCCGCCACGGCGAGCGTGCCGCACAGCAGGGGTCGACAAGCGCACCGGCGCACCCTCCCAATCTATGCAACACTGGCGGCCGTGATGGAGCGCTTCGGATTTTGCGAGTGTTGTCGGCCGTAAGACGCCGCCGCCCGTCCGATCCGTTTTCTCTGGAGCTCCCCAATGTCTGTGCCCCTCGCCGCCCCGGCTGCGTTGCGCCACGTCTCGTCCCCATCGTCGGGACCGACCCGCCTGCGGGTGCCCGACCTCATGCACGCCACCGACCAGGCCGCCGACGACGTGCTGAGCGGGCGTTGTGACCACCTGCTGCCCCCGGGCGGGATACCGCAGACGCGGCGCTGGTTCACGCGCATCCACGGCGACGAGGAACTGGATGTCTGGCTGATCAGCTGGGTGCCCGGTCACCACACCGAACTGCACGATCACGGTGGATCGCTGGGGGCGCTGACGGTGGTGTCCGGCTCGCTCAACGAATTCCGCTGGGACGGCCGCGCCCTGCGGCAGCGGCGGCTGGACGCCGGCGACCAGGCCGGGTTCCCGCTGGGCTGGGTGCACGACGTGGTGTGGGCGCCCCGGCCCGTTTCTGTGCCGGTCTCGGGCCTGGCGGGCGCCAACCGCGGGCCGGTGCGTCCGTCGCTGAGCGTGCACGCCTATTCGCCGCCGCTGACCGCGATGTCCTACTACGAGGTCACCGGCCGAAATCGGCTGCGCCGCCAGCGCACCGAGCTGACCGATCAACCGGAAGGACCGTGATGAGCCGCATCGACGTTGTGCTGAGATCCGCCCGGCGGCGCCTCCGTCGCCTTCCCGCCGCCGAAGTGCCCGACGCGCTGCGGCGTGGGGCGGTGCTCGTCGACATCCGGCCGCAGGCCCAGCGCTTCCGCGAGGGCGAGATCCCCGGCGCGCTGGTGATCGAACGCAACGTCTTGGAGTGGCGGTGCGACCCCACCAGCAAGGCCAGGCTGCCCGAGGCCGTCGGCGACGACGTCGAATGGGTGATCGTGTGCTCGGAGGGCTACACCTCCAGCCTCGCAGCCGCCGCGCTGCTGGACATCGGCCTGCACCGCGCCACCGACGTCATCGGCGGGTATCACGCCCTCGCGGGTTCCGGTGTGCTGGAACAGCTTTCCGGTTCCGCGCCGGTGGAAGCCGGTCCCGGGGTGCTCGCCAACTCCGGCACCCCGAGCCGGCGTTGGCTTTAGCCTCCACCTCCTCCGCCGCCGCCACCGTCGCAGCCGCCGCAGTAGTAGTCGGCCCCGCCGCTGCTCACCGACGGACTGGGCGTCGGCGTGGGGGCAGGTGCGGGCGTGTCCACCGAGAGGGGCGTCCGGAGCGCACCGGCCACCGCGTTCGGCGCGGTGTGTTCCGGCACGCAGAGCGCGGCCGGCGGGACCACGATCAGCGCGCCCGCCATCACGAAGTTCGGGACAGCGTTACGGAAGGCGAGAGGGCCGGCCCGAGTCGTCATTGACTGCTCCTTTCAAGGGCTCATATGCAGTTCAAATGTTTCACCGGACGGGCGGCCGATCGGTCACGTCGTTGTTACTTTCATGTAAGCCCGGCGGCGGACGTTTGCCCTCAGTCGGCATGCAGCAGCGGACGCAGCTTGGCGGTCTTGTCCGGCGTCCAGCCGGGCGGTGGCAGCACCGCCGCCCAGCCGTCGGCGACGTCGGCTACGTAGTGGTGGCCATGACCGTCGGGTACGTCCACCGCCACCGCCATGTCGGCCGACACCTGCAGGAACGTGACGACCGGAATCCAGCGCGTCTGCGGTAGCACGTCATAGCCGCGCGGCTCGTTGAGCCAGTCCGGCTTGCTGAACAACAGGTCTGGCGTCCACCAGGCGATGGGGTCCGACGCGTGCTGCAGATACACCACCCGCGGGTGATCCCACGGCGCGTTGGGGCGGGTCAAATCCTTTGCGCGGGCGACGAATCGGACATACCGCCCGTCCTGGTAGATCGGCAACCACTCCGGGGATCCATTGTCACGTGTCGACGTCAGATCGGTCCAGATGGTGTTTTTGAAGGTCGGCCCGCTGAACAACGCCCCGTCGGTGCGCGCCAGCACGTTGTTCAGGCTCAGGAACGGCGCCTCGCCCCCGAACGATCCCAGGCTCTCGCCGAACACGACCAACTTGGGCCGGTTGCCCTCGGGCATCTGGCGGATCAGCTTGTCGACGGCCTCGAAGAGCGCCTGCCCGGCGTGCCGGGCGTTTTCCTTGTCCACCAGGAACGACAGCCAGCTCGGCAGGAACGAATACTGCATGCTCACGATCGCGGTGTTGCCGTTGTACATGTATTCCAGCGCCGAGGCTTCCGCCTCGTTGATCCACCCGGTACCGGTGGTGGTGCCCACCGCGACGACGGCGCGCTGCAGCCCGCCGGTGCGCGCCAACTCCTGTGCCGCCAGCTCCGCGGAGGCCGTGATGCCCTTCGACGAGTCCAATCCGGCGTAGGCCCGGATCGGCTCGGTTGCCGGCGCTCCGTTGAACGCGGTCAGATCGGCGACATTCGGACCGCCCTCGACGAAGAGGCGGCCCTCGCGGCCCAGCGACTCCCACGACACCAGCGACTCCGGGCCGCCCGATCGCAGCGGGGTCTTCGGGGGAGCGGTGTCCGGATTCATCTCATCGTTCGCCGAGGCGAACGTGTTGTTCATGGTGCGCATCGCGAACTTGAGCACGACGCCGTTGAGCACGGTGATGGTCAGGACCACCAGGGTCACGACCACGATGGTCGCCGAGAGCCGAAACGGCACGAACCGGTCCACCTGACCGACCAGAAATCCGACCAGCCAGCGGGTGAATTGACCCAGCTCGACCACCGCGAACAACACCACCAGGGACAGCACCGCGGCCAGCGGGTAGTCGTACCACTTCAGGTGCTCCACGCCCATCAGGTTGCGCACGTCGTCCTGCCAGACGTGAAACCAGATCGCCATGAGGACCTGGCCCACCACGCCGACCGGGATCAGCACCTTCCATGCCCAGGAGGGGGCCGGTGGGCTGTGATCCTTTTCGCGCATGAACCGCACCAGCCAGACCGAAAAGACACCCAGCCCGTAGCCGATGGCGCCGGAGAGCCCGCTGACCAGCCCCTGGAACAGCGGGCCGCGGGGCAGTAGCGACGGCGTCAGCGACAGCCAGATGAAGATCACCCCGACAGCGGTGCCGGTGAACGTGTAATGCCGCACCCACCAAGGCTTTTCGGTCCATGGCAGGGTCGGGGCGCGCCCGGCTCGCGACCCGGGTGCCGGTCGCGGCGCGACGCCCGGCTTCGCGGCCGCGGGCTCCTCGACGACGTTCGCCGGGTCCTGGTCTGCCTCGGTGGGTGTCGCGGAAACCGGTTCGCTCACGGGCGCGTCCTAGCGGTGGGTGAAGTTCGGCGGGCGCTTCTCGATGAACGCCGTCATGCCCTCGGACTGGTCCTCGGTCGCGAAGGTCGAGTGGAAGAGCCGACGTTCGTAGAGAAGGCCCTCGGACAGGGTGGATTCGAACGCGCGGTTGACGGCCTCCTTGGCCATCCGGGCCGCCGAGCGTGACATCTGCGAAATGGTGGTGGCGACGGCCTTGGCCTCGGTCAGCAAATCGTCGGCCGGCACCACGCGGGAAACCAGGCCGCTGCGTTCGGCTTCGGCGGCGTCGATGGTGCGCCCGGTCAGGATGAGGTCCATGGCCTTGGCCTTACCGATGGCGCGGGTCAGGCGCTGCGAACCGCCCATGCCCGGGAGCACGCCGAGTTTGATCTCGGGCTGGCCGAACTTCGCGGTATCGGCGGCGATCAGCACGTCGCACATCATGGCGAGCTCGCAGCCGCCGCCGAGCGCGTGCCCGGCCACCGCGGCGATGGTCGGCGTGCGCACGGCGGCCAGTTTGGCCCAGGCGCCGAAGAAGTCGGCGTCGAACGCGTCGGCGAACGTCAGGCCGGCCATCTCCTTGATGTCGGCGCCGGCGGCGAATGCCTTGGCCGAACCGGTGATGATGATCGCCCCGATGCCGGGGTCGTTGTCGAGCTCGGTTGCGGCGCTGGTGACTTCGTTCATCACCTGGGTGTTCAGCGCGTTGAGCGCCTTGGGCCGGTTCAGGGTGATGGTGCCGACTCGCCCGTCGCGTTCGACCAGGATGGTTTCGTAGCTGTTGGCAGTGGGGTCTGTCATCCAAATCGCCTTTCTAGAAACTCAAGTCATCGTCGACCGGGGTGAAGTACGCCTCGACGTCGGCGGCGCTCACCGCGTCCAGCGTCGCCGGCGACCACTTCGGGTTGCGATCCTTGTCGATCAACTGCGCCCGGATGCCTTCCACCAGGTCGTGCGACCGCAGCGACGCCGACGACACCCGATAGTCTTGAACCAGAACGTCTTTCACCGTCTCGAGTTTGGCGGCGCGCCGGACGGCCTCCAGCGCCACCGACAACGAGATCGGCGAGCGGGTGGAGATCAGGTCGGCCGCGTCATTGGCCGGGCCGGCGGCGTGCCCGCGAAGCGCGGCGACGATGTCTTCGACCGTGTCCCCCGCGTAGCAATCGTCGATCCACGGGCGTTGGGCCGCAAGCTCGCTCGGCGGCGGCTCGACGGCGTGCTTGGCGAGCGCGCTTTGCACGCCATCGGCGACGACCGCCCGGGTGAACGCCTCGAGATCCGCGTGCGGCACGTAGTGGTCGGCGAATCCCATCGCGATCGCGTCGGCCCCGGAAAACGGCGTCCCGGTCAGCGCGGCGTGCAGACCCAGCCCGCCGGGCGCCCGGGACAGCAGGAACGCCCCACCCACGTCGGGGACGAAGCCGATGCCGACCTCGGGCATCGCGATCTTCGAGGTGTCGGTAACCACGCGGATGTTCGCGTGCGCGCTGACGCCGACCCCGCCGCCCATCACGATGCCGTCCATCAGCGCCACGTACGGCTTGGCGAAATCCGTGATCTGGGCGTCGAGCAGATACTCGTCGCGCCAGAATCGCCGCGCCTCGACGCCGTCCTTGCGCGCGCTGTGGTAGATGGAGACCACGTCGCCCCCGGCGCACAACCCGCGCTCCCCGGCACCGGAGAGCACCACGGCGCGCACGGCGTCGTCGTCCGCCCAGTCGGTGAGGACGGCGCGCAGCGCGTCCACCATCCGCTGATTCAGCGAGTTGATCGCCTTGGGGCGGTTGAGCGTGATCAGACCGACGTCGCCGTCGATGCGGGTGAGAACCTCATCGGATTCGTCGGTCACGCCCTAACCTCCCATCGCCGGGTCACCCTCGACGAAAAATCTAGATCGTGACGACCGGCGCCATACCTGCGGGTAAGGGTTATCTTTAACCGGACGCCAGCAGCAAAGGCTCGAGGCGCCGGAAAATGCCCAGCTCCGCTGGGAACCCGGACGGAACGCTGCTCGTTGAAATTGTGTTCGCACAGCTCGATGCCAATAGAGAGGATCCGACGGTGCGGGAGACAAGCAACCCGGTATTTCGTTCGCTGCCCAAGCAGCAGGGCGGGTACGCGCAATTCGGCAGGGGCGCGCCCCCGGCGCAGGGCTATGGCTATGGAGCCGACCCCTACGCGGCGCCCTACCAAGCTCCGTACCAGGAGGCCAGGGCTTCGCGTCCGCTGACCATCGACGACGTCGTCACCAAGACCGGCATCACGCTGGCCGTGCTGGCGGTGTCCGCTGTGGTCTCCTACTTCCTGGTGGCGTCCAACCTGGCGCTGGCGATGCCGCTGACCATGGTCGGCGCGCTCGGCGGCCTGGGGCTGGTGCTGGTCGCGACCTTCGGCCGCAAGCAGGACAGCCCGGCGATCGTGCTGAGCTACGCCGTGCTCGAGGGGCTGTTCCTGGGCGCCATCTCGTTCGTCTTCGCCAACTTCTCCGTCTCGCACGCCAACGCCGGCGCGCTGATCGGGGAGGCGGTCCTGGGCACCTTCGGGGTGTTCTTCGGCATGCTCGTCGTCTACAAGACGGGCGCCATCCGGGTGACGCCGAAGTTCACTCGGATGCTGGTCGCCGCCATGTTCGGCGTGCTGTTCCTGATGCTGGGCAACTTCGTGCTGGCCATGTTCCACGTCAACGGCGGCACCGGCCTGGGCCTGCGCAGCGGCGGCACGATCGCCATCATCTTCTCGCTGGTGTGCATCGCGATCGCCGCGTTCAGCTTCCTGATCGACTTCGACGCGGCCGACCAGATGGTGCGGGCCGGGGCGCCGGACAAGGCGGCCTGGGGCATCGCGCTGGGCCTGACCGTGACGCTGGTCTGGCTGTACATCGAAATCCTGCGTCTGCTCAGTTACCTGCAGAACGACTAGCTCCGTCAAACGAAAAGACCGGCACGCCATGGGCGTGCCGGTCTTTTCGTGCCGGGCTCCGTCGCGCGTGCGCTCACGGCGGGCCTTCTCGGCGTGTCGCAGCCATGGGCGCACGTGCGACGACCAGCCGCGGTAATAGGGCGCTCAGCTGAGCCGCTCGATGATCATCGCCATGCCCTGCCCACCACCGACACACATGGTCTCCAGGCCGAACGTCTTGTCGTGCGTCTGCAGGTTGTTGATCAACGTGGTCGCGATCCGAGCGCCGGTCATGCCGAACGGATGGCCCAGCGCGATCGCCCCGCCGGACACGTTCAGCTTGTCCTCGTCCATGCCCAGCTCGCGCGCCGAGCCCAGCACCTGAACCGCGAAGGCCTCGTTGATCTCGTAGAGGTCGATGTCGTTGATCGACATCCCCGCCCGCGCCAGCGCCTTCTTGGACGCCTCGATGGGGCCGAGCCCCATGATCTCCGGCGACAGGCCGCTGACGCCGGTGGACACGATGCGCGCCAGCGGCGTCAGGCCGAGTTCCTTGGCCTTGGTGTCGCTGGTGATCACCAGCGCTGCCGCGCCGTCGTTCAAGGGGCACGCGTTGCCCGCGGTCACCGTGCCGTTGGGCCGGAACACCGGCTTGAGCTCGCTGACCTTCTCGTAGGTGGTGCCGGCGCGCGGGCCGTCGTCGGTGGTGACGGTGGTGCCGTCGGGGAGGGTCACCGGGGTGATCTCCCGCTCGAAGAAGCCGCTCTTGATGGCCTCCTCGGCTCTGTTCTGGCTGCGCACGCCCCAGTGGTCCTGGTCCTCGCGGCTGATGCCGGTGAGGATGGCGACGTTCTCGGCGGTCTGACCCATCGCGATGTAGACGTCGGGCAGGTTCCCGTCGGCCCGCGGGTCGTGCCATTCATCGGCGCCGCCCGCCGCGGCGGCGGTCCGCTCCTGGGCCTCGTCGAACAACGGGTTCTTGGTGTCGGGCCATGAGTCGGAGTTGCCCTTGCCGAACCGGGACACGGTCTCCACGCCGGCGGAGATGAACGCATCGCCCTCGCCGGCCTTGATGGCGTGGAACGCCATCCGGGTGGTCTGCAGCGACGAGGAGCAGTACCGGTTGACGGTGGTGCCGGGCAGGAAGTCGTAGCCGAGCTCGACGGCGACGACCCGCGCCATGTTGAAGCCGGACTCGCCGCCGGGCAGGCCGCAGCCCAGGATGAGGTCGTCGATCTGATGGGGGTTGAGTGCGGGGACCTTGTCCAGCGCCGCGCGCACCATCTGGGCGGCCAGGTCGTCGGGCCGCATGGAAACCAGCGACCCCTTCATCGCGCGGCCGATCGGCGAGCGGGCGGCGGAGACAATAACGGCTTCAGGCATGACGGTTCCCTTCAAATCCCTTCCGGATTCCGGCGAGTTCGCTGTGACAAACCGTTGACTTGACGCCGACGGACTAGGGACAAATCTAGTCGTTGCCGACCGGTGGGCACGAGGACGGGGCGGGTCCAGGCGCCGGGCGCCGCCACAGCCGCGACATCACGCTGGTTCGGGTGTGCCGCTGTCCGAGCACCGGCGGGGTCGTCGACGCCGCCAATTCCAGCGGCGGGATGTCGACCTCTTCGCCCAGCCCCTCGCACAGCGCCCGCAGCAGCGCGTCGGCAGCGATCGCGTACGCGGGGGCGGACGGATGGAATCCGTCGGGCGAGAACATCACCTGGGGCGTCGACCGGAACTGCGGTGTCAGCAGCTGCCCGAGCGGTACCGGCGTGCCGCCGGCGGCCCGAACCGCTGCGGCCTGGGCGCGCGCCAGTTGCGAGCAACGCTCGTGCGCCAGCGACCGAAGCGGTTGGGGGATGGCGGTGATGACACCCAGGTCCGGGCAGGTGCCGGCAATCACCACGGCCCCGCGGGCGCGCAGTTTGCGAACGCTGAGCCCCAGCCGCTGCGCCGACTGGCTGACGCCATTGAGGGCCGTCACGTCGTTGGCGCCCACCATGATCACCGCCGCGTCCGGCGGCGCCCCGGCCACGAACATCGCATCCACCTGGCCGCACACGCCTTTCGACGTGGCGCCGACGATGGCCTTGGTGCTCAGCCGGATTCGCTTGCCGGTCTGCTCGGCGAGGCCCCGCGCGATCCGCACCCCGGGCACTTCCTCCGCGCTCACGCACCCGTACCCGGCGGCCGTGGAATCACCGAAGATCATCAAATGCAGGTCGACGGGCATGCCGCGGTGCCACCGCTCCACCGGTCCGCCACCGCGGGTGTACACCCCGTCGGCGCGCGGCGGGATGTCCCATGATTTGGGGATGACGGTGCGCGCGTGCGTGGCCTGGCCGACGAGCAGGTTGCGCGCGCCCAGATAGGCAGTTCCTGTCGAGGCGAGGGCGCCTGCGGTGGCCAGGGCGATCGCCGAACGACGGGGCACCCGCATGGTCACGGACTCCAGTTTAGATGGGCTTGCATGTTTGCGGGGTCGGCCGGCCAACAATCCGGTCACGGCCCGACTCGAAGTTGGTAACGAATCAGACTCTTTAAATGTTCTCTTAAGAAGTGGCTGTCAAGCTGAGTTCGCGGGGTTGGCTGAGCGCCTCGAGCAAACGGCTGAACCAGACGCTCAGCTGCCTCGTCACATGCTGTGTCGCACTACGACGGCGTAGGAAGTGTTGAGCATGAGCGCACCCGGTCAGGTATCCGGCTCACCCCGGACCGCCCTTCGTCCTTATCAAGTTCTCAAGGCGCGTCGCGCCGAGACGCGCCGATACGCGATGAGCGACGGCACGCCGGTCGAGGTCCTCGAATCCGGGCCCAGCGTTGCTGCGCGATTGGCCAACCTGACGTCGCGGGTGACCATCCGGCCGGTCCTGTCCGTCGGCAGCCACGTCCCCAACTTCCCCTGGCCCTGGGGCCTGATCGACCTGGCGGCCCGGGTGGTGCTGCCGGTGTCTGCCACTGTCCGTGAGACGGTGAAGCTGCCCAACGCCTCGGCGCAGCTGGTGCGAGCGCCCGGAGTGCTGCCCGCCGACGGCACCCGGCGGGTGGTCGTCTACTTCCATGGCGGCGCGTTCCTGACGTGCGGGGCGAACTCGCACGGCCGCCTGGTCGAGGCGCTGTCTCAGTTCGCCGATTCGCCGGTCCTGGTGGTCAACTACCGGCTGCTGCCCAAGCACTCGATCGGGATGGCTCTCCACGACTGCCGCGACGGCTACCAGTGGCTGCGGCTGCGGGGATACCAGCCGGATCAGATCGTGCTGGCCGGCGACTCCGCCGGCGGCTACCTGGCGCTCACGCTGGCGCAACGCCTCCAGGAGGAAGGCGAGGAGCCCGCGGCGCTGGTGATGATCTCGCCGCTGCTGCAGCTGGCTAAGGAAGACAAACAAGCTCATCCCAACATCAACACCGACGCGATGTTCTCGCACCGGGCGTTCGACGCGCTGGCCGAGCTGGTCGCCACCGCGGCCGATAAGCACAAAGTCGCGGGGAAACCCGAGCAGATCTACGAGCCGCTCGAGCACATCAAGCCCGGCCTGCCGCGAACGCTGATCCACGTCTCCGGATCCGAGGTGTTGCTGCACGACGCGCGGCTGGCGGCGAGCCGGTTGGCCGCAGTCGGGGTGCCGGCCGAGGTGCGGGTGTGGCCCGGCCAGATTCACGACTTCCAGTTGGCCGCGCCGATGGTCCCCGAGGCGGTTCGGTCGCTGCGCCAGATCGGGGACTATATCCGCGAGGCCACCGGCTAACGCAACCGCTGTGGGCGCCGAGGGGAAGCACGTCGTGCACCGCCGGAACCTGCCTGACACGATGAACGCATGCGGATCGCCCAGCACATCAGTGAGCTCATCGGCGGCACGCCGCTCGTTCGCCTGAATTCCGTCGTTCCCGAGGGCGCCGGCATTGTGGCGGCCAAGGTCGAGTACCTCAACCCCGGGGGCAGCTCGAAGGACCGGATCGCGGTCCGGATGATCGACGCCGCCGAGGCGAGCGGCCTCCTCAAGCCCGGCGGCACCATCGTCGAACCCACCTCCGGCAACACCGGCGTGGGCCTGGCGCTGGTCGCGCAGCAGCGCGGGTACAAGTGCGTGTTCGTCTGCCCCGACAAGGTCGGCGAGGACAAGCGCAACGTGCTGCTCGCCTACGGCGCCGAGGTGGTGGTCTGCCCGACGGCCGTGCCGCCCGAGCACCCGGACAGTTACTACAGCGTCTCCGACCGGCTGACCCGGGAGATCGACGGCGCCTGGAAGCCCGACCAATACGCCAACCCGGAGGGCCCGGCCAGTCACTACGCCACCACCGGCCCGGAGATCTGGGCGGACACCGACGGCAAGGTGACCCATTTCGTCGCCGGCATCGGCACCGGCGGCACGATCACCGGCGCGGGCCGCTACCTCAAGGAGGTGTCAGGGGGTGCCGTGCGGATCATCGGCGCGGACCCCGAGGGATCGGTGTATTCGGGTGGTACCGGCCGGCCCTACCTGGTCGAGGGTGTCGGGGAGGATTTCTGGCCGGACGCGTACGACCCCACGGTGCCCGACGAGATCATCGCGGTGTCCGACTCGGACTCGTTCGACATGACCAGGCGGCTGGCCCGCGAGGAGGCGATGCTCGTCGGGGGGTCGTGCGGGATGGCGGTGGTGGCCGCGCTCAAGGTCGCCGAAGAGGCCGGACCCGACGCGCTGATCGTCGTGCTGCTGCCCGACGGCGGCCGCGGCTACATGGCGAAGATCTTCAACGACGCCTGGATGTCCTCCTACGGATTCCTGCGCAGCCGCCTCGACGGGTCGACCGAACAGGCCAGGGTGGGTGACGTGCTGCGCCGCAAATCCGGCGAGCTGCCCGACCTGGTGCACACGCATCCGTCCGAGACCGTGCGCGATGCCATCGGCATCCTGCGCGAGTACGGGGTGTCCCAGATGCCCGTCGTCGGCGCCGAGCCGCCGGTGATGGCCGGCGAGGTCGCCGGCAGCGTCTCCGAGCGTGAGCTGCTGTCGGCGGTCTTCGAGGGGCGGGCCAAACTTGCCGACGCCGTCTCGCTGCACATGAGCCCGCCGCTGCCAATGATCGGCGCGGGGGAGTTGGTCGGCGCCGCCGGTAAGGCGCTGCGTGACTGGGACGCGTTGATGGTCGTCGAAGAGGGCAAACCCGTCGGGGTGATCACCCGATATGACCTGCTCGGCTTCCTCTCCGACGGGCCGCGGCGACGCTGACGACGCGGCCGTCCGGCGTGCGACGATGTCTCGCCGGGCCGCTGCGCGCTCGGGTACTGTAATGCCGCCTGGCTCAGCTGGTTCGCAGTGGAAGGGGTGCTCATGACCGATCAACCGCCGCCCGGCGGCGCCTACCCGCCTGCGCCACCGCCCGGATCACCCGGTGGTCAGGAGCCCCCGCCCGCGCCCTCGGCACCGGCCGGCAGTTCCTACCCGCCGCCCCCGCCGCCGCCCGGCGGCGGCTCCTATCCGCCTCCGCCGCCGTCCTCCGGTGGGTACGCCCCACCCCCTCCGGGACCGGCGATCCGCACGTTGCCGACCGAGTCCTACACGCCGTGGCTCAACCGGTTCCTGGCGTTCGTGATCGACATTCTCCCGTACGCCGTCGTGCACGGCATCGGCACCGGGATCCTGGTCGCCACGCAGCAGACGGCCTGCGTCACCGACGTCACGCAGTACGCCGTCAACCAGTACTGCGCGACCCAGAACTCCACCCTCGGCCTGGCCGCGCAGTGGCTGGCGTCGCTGGTGGGGCTGTTCTATCTGATCTGGAACTACGGCTACCGCCAGGGCACCACCGGGTCGAGCGTCGGCAAGTCGGTGCTGAAGTTCAAGGTGGTCAGCGAGGTCACCGGGCAGCCGATCGGATTCGGAATGTCGGTGGTGCGTTCCCTGGCGCACTTCGTCGACGCGATCATCTGCTTCATCGGTTTCCTTTTCCCGCTGTGGGATTCGAAGCGGCAAACGCTGGCGGACAAGATCATGACGACGGTCTGCCTGCCGCTCGACGGAAGCGAGCAGCAGCCGGGCTAGTCGTGCGGGCGCGGAAGCCCGGGCGGCCGTCGCCTAGGCTGATCGTCGATGAGCGCCGACCGCACCGGACACTTCACCGGACTCGCCACCAAGGCAATCCACGCCGGGTACCGGCCGGACCCGGCGACCGGGGCGGTCAACGCCCCGATCTACGCCAGCAGCACCTTCGCCCAGGACGGCGTCGGCGCCCTGCGCGGCGGGTTCGAATACGCGCGCACCGGAAACCCGACGCGCGCCGCGCTGGAGACCTCGCTCGCGGCCATCGAGGAGGGCCGCTACGGGCGGGCGTTCGGCTCGGGCATGGCCGCCACCGACTGCGCCCTGCGGGCCATCCTGCGGCCCGGCGACCACGTCATCATCCCCAACGACGCCTACGGCGGAACCTTCCGGCTGATCGACAAGGTGTTCACGCAGTGGGGCGTTCAGTACACGCCGGTCGCGCTGTCCGATGTGGACGCCGTCCGCGCGGCGATCACGCCGCGGACCCGACTGATCTGGGTGGAGACGCCGACCAACCCCCTGCTGTCCATCGCCGACATCGTGGCCCTCGCCGAAGTCGGTAACCAGTCTTCGTCGAAGGTGTTGGTGGACAACACTTTTGCCTCGCCCGCGGTGCAGCAGCCGCTGGCGCTGGGCGCCGACGTGGTGCTGCATTCGACCACCAAGTACATCGGTGGCCACTCCGACGTGGTGGGCGGCGCGCTGATCACCAACGACGCAGAGTTGGACGCGGCCTTCGCGTTCCTGCAGAACGGCGCCGGCGCGGTGCCCGGCCCGTTCGACGCCTACCTGACCATGCGGGGCCTGAAGACCCTGGTGCTGCGGATGCAGCGGCACAGCGAAAACGCCGCGGCCGTCGCGGAATTCCTGGCCGGGCATCCGGCGGTGAGCGCCGTGCTGTATCCCGGCCTGTCGGACCACCCGGGGCACCGGGTCGCCGCTCGGCAGATGCACGGGTTCGGCGGCATGGTGTCGGTGCGCATGCGCGGCGGCGCACAGGCCGCCCGGGATCTGTGCGCCCGCACCGAGGTGTTCATCCTGGCCGAATCGCTCGGGGGCGTGGAGTCGCTGATCGAGCACCCCAGCGCCATGACGCACGCATCGACGGCCGGTTCGCAACTGGAAGTGCCCGACGACCTGGTGCGGCTGTCGGTCGGCATCGAAGACGTCGCAGACCTGCTGGCCGACCTGGAACAGGCCCTGGGCTAGTTATGCCCGAAGGCGGCCACCGGGCCAGCGCCCCCTACGAGTGATAGGGCTCCGCGCTGACGAGCGTGACCTCGACGGTGTTGCCGTTGGGCACGACGTAGCTGCGGGTTTCGCCCACCTTGGCGTCGATCAGGGCGCCGCCCAGCGGGGAGTTGGGCGAGTACACCTCGAGCTTGCCGTCGTTGACGCCCTCCTGGCGGGTGGCGATCAGGAACGTCTCGGTGTCCGATTCGTCGCCGTTGTAGTAGACCTTGACCACCGAACCGGGCAACGCGACGCCGGACTGCTTGGGCGCTTCGCCGACCTTGGCGTTGTTGAGCAGGTCCTGCAGCTGACGAATGCGGGCCTCCTGCTGGCCCTGCTCCTCGCGGGCGGCATGGTAGCCGCCGTTCTCGCGCAGGTCGCCTTCTTCCCGGCGGTCGTTGATCTCCGCGGCGATGACCGGACGATTCGCGATCAACTGATCGAGCTCCGCCTTCAGCCGGTCATGTGACTCCTGGGTCAGCCACGTCACCGAAGTGTCCGTCATCTCGTCGTGCTCCTCGTGTTGTTGTCGTTCCGCGTAAGCGCGTAAGCCTGTTAAACCCCGCCGACGGAGGTATCCGGGTTCTCTCCCCGAGTGCTGCCGATCCGTTGTGCTCACGGCCTTAATGCAGCAATACACGGTCCCATCAGGAACCGTGCATTCACCCATGTTACCACCGCGCAAACATCCGATGACCCCAAATTCGCAGTTCGGCTATTGTCAGGGGCTCACGACGGCCGCAGATAGGGGGGCACTTCGGTGCCGCACCCGTAGATGTCGGCCATCGCCGGCGGTTTGCTGGACTTCACCGTGGTGGTCAGCTGCACGGTGGGCGCCTCGGCCGGCGGGACCAGCACCTCCCGCCGGCCCGTCTCGCTGCCGTCCTTCGCCCGGACCCGCACGATGCAGTCCACCGGCCGCGACGGATCGGATCGCGTCACGCTGATCGTTACCGACGCGGTCTGGTCGTCGATCAGCCGATAGCCGGCCAGTGTGCCCGTCACGGGGCTGGTCCCGAGCCGGTGGTAGCCGACGACGGCGATCAGCAGGCCGGCGGCGACCACCAGCGAGCCCAGGCCCACGATCACCCAACGCCGGGGCACCCGCGAGCGCCCGTAGCGGCTCTCGGGACGTGAGGCGGAGGTCTCGGTCATCTGTGGGTATGCCTGGATGGTCGGCTGCCGGACTCTGGCCGGCGGCATGCAACGATCTGAAGAACTGGAATTATAGGTTCGCAACCGGCGACCAGTTGACCGACAAAGGGGGCACGTGAGCGAGCTGCGGTTGATGGCGGTGCACGCCCACCCCGATGACGAGTCCAGCAAGGGAGCGGCCACCCTCGCCCGATACGCTGACGAGGGCCACCGGGTCCTGGTGGTGACGCTGACCGGCGGTGAGCGCGGCGACATCCTCAACCCGGCGATGGACCTGCCCGAGGTGCACGGCCACATCGCCGAGATCCGCCGCGACGAGATGGCGAAGGCCGCCGAGATCCTGGGGGTCGAGCACACCTGGCTCGGCTTCGTCGACTCCGGCTTGCCGCAAGGGGACCCGCCGCCGCCGCTGCCGGAAGGCTGCTTCGCACTGGTGCCCCTGGAGGAGTCGGTCGAGGCGTTGGTCCGCGTGGTCCGCGAGTTCCGCCCGCACGTGATGACGACCTACGACGAGAACGGCGGCTACCCGCATCCCGATCACATTCGCTGCCACCAGGTTTCGGTCGGCGCCTTCGAGGCGGCAGGGGACTATCGGCGTTTTCCGGACGCGGGTGAGCCGTGGACGGTGTCCAAGCTCTATTACATCCACGGGTTCCTGCGGGCCCGGATGCAATTGCTGCACGACGAGGCCCTCAAACACGGTCAGGAGCCCCCCTTCAAGAAGTGGCTCGAGCATTGGGACGCCGCGCACGACCCCTTCGAGTCCCGGGTGACGACGCGCGTCGAGTGCTCGAAGTACTTCAGCCAGCGCGATGACGCGCTGCGGGCGCACACCACCCAGATCGACCCCGAGCACGACTTCTTCGCCGCGCCCATCGAATGGCAGCAGCGGCTGTGGCCGACGGAGGAATTCGAGCTGGCGCGCTCGCGGGTCCCCGTCCGGCTGCCCGAGGACGACCTGTTCGCCGGAATCGAGAGCGACGGGTGAACCACCTCTTGGCGATGACGAGCGCGGTGGCGGACGGCGCGCCGCAGCACACCGGGCCCGACTTCGGCAAGGCCAGCCCGATCGGGCTGCTGATCGTCGTGCTGCTGCTCATCGCCACGCTGTTGCTGCTGCGGTCGATGAACCGGCAGCTGAAAAAGGTGCCCGAGTCCTTCGACCCCAAGCACCCCGAGCCCGACCAGGCCGCCGACGAGGGTACCGACGCGGTCAATGACGGGCACACTCCGGGCCAACCGAACCCTCCGGAGCGGCCCCGGGGGTCCGGCGATGAGCCCGGCTGACGCGATCACGACCAACACCCTCGGGCTGGCCACCAGCCCGTATTTGCGTCAGCACGCCGACAATCCGGTGCACTGGCAGCAGTGGACCCCGCAGGCCCTGGCGGCCGCGGCCGAGCGCGACGTGCCGATCCTGCTTTCCATCGGCTACGCGGCCTGCCACTGGTGTCACGTCATGGCCCACGAATCATTCGAGGACGACGAGGTGGCCGCCGCGATGAACGCCGGGTTCGTCTGCATCAAGGTCGACCGGGAGGAGCGCCCGGACCTCGACGCCGTCTACATGAACGCCACCGTCGCGCTGACCGGGCACGGCGGCTGGCCGATGACGTGTTTTTTGACCCCGGACGGCCGGCCCTTCTTCTGCGGCACCTACTACCCGAAAGACAGCTTTCTGCAGCTTCTTTCGGCCGTCTCCAGCACCTGGCGCCAGCGCCGTGGCGAGGTGGAGGAGGCGTCCGACGCGATCGCCGGCGAGTTGCGTGCGATGGCGGCAGGCCTTCCTTCCGGCGGCCCGGACGTCGCGCCGGCGCTGTGTGACCACGCGGTGGCCGCGGTCCTCGACGACCAGGACACCGCGCGCGGCGGCTTCGGGGGCGCGCCCAAGTTCCCGCCCTCGGCGATTCTCGAGGCGCTGTTGCGCGATCACGAGCGCACCGGTTCCCAGGCGGCGCTGGACGCGGTTGCGCGCACCGGCAACGCGATGGCCCGCGGCGGCATCTACGACCAGCTCGCCGGCGGCTTCGCCCGCTACAGTGTCGACAACGCTTGGGTGGTACCGCATTTCGAGAAGATGCTGTACGACAACGCGTTGCTGCTGCGCGCCTACGCACACTGGGCCCGGCGCACCGGGGACCCGTTGGCGCGCCGCGTCGCCGCCCAGACCGCGCGCTTTCTGCTCGACGACCTGGCCGACGGTGCCGTCTTCACGTCGTCGCTGGACGCCGACGCCGACGGCCGCGAGGGCTCGACATATGTCTGGACGCCCGAGCAGTTGACCGAGGCGCTCGGCCCCGACGACGGCCTTTGGGCCGCAACGGTTTTCGCAGTCACCGCGACCGGCACCTTCGAACACGGAACCTCGGTGCTGCAATGCCCCACCGATCCCGACGACCCGCAACGGTTGGAGCGGGTGCGGGCCGCCCTGCTGGCCGCCCGTTCGACCCGACCCCAGCCCGGGCGTGACGATAAGGTCGTCACGTCCTGGAACGGCCTGGCGATCACCGCGTTGGCCGAGGCCAGCGTCGCGTTGGCCGACCCCGAGCTGGCCCGGGCCGCGCGAGACTGCGCGACCGCACTGCTGGGTTCACACCTCGTCGACGGGCGGCTGCGGCGGGCCAGCCTGGGCGGGGTGGTCGGCGACAGCGCCGCCATCCTCGAGGACCACGCGATGCTGGCCACCGGGCTGCTTTCGCTCTATCAGCTGGACGCCGACGCCGCGTGGCTGACGGCGGCGACCGAGCTGCTCGACACCGCGCTGCGGCACTTCGCCGACCCGGAGCAACCGGGTCGCTGGTTCGATACCGCCGACGACGCCGAGCGGCTGATGGTGCGGCCCGCCGACCCGCTGGACGGCGCGACCCCGTCGGGCGCGTCCTCGGTCGCCGAGGCGCTGCTGACCGCGGCGCACCTGGTCGACGGAGAGCGCGCGGAGCGGTACCTGCGGGCCGCGCGCGAGGCGCTCGGCGCGCACTCCCTGCTGCTGGAGCGCGCGCCACGTTCGGCGGGACACTGGGTGGCCGTGGCGGAGGCGGCGGTTCGGGGGCCGCTGCAGATCGCGGTCGCCTGCGATCCGTCGCGGTCGCCGCTGCTCGCCGAGGCGCGGCGGCTGGCGCCCGGCGGGGCGATCGTCGTGGGCGGCGAGAAGGACTCGTCGGCCCTGCTGACGGGCCGCGACCGGGTGGCCGGCGCCGACGCCGCCTACGTGTGCCGCGGCCGGGTGTGCGACCTGCCGGTGACCACCGCCGCAGACCTCGCGGTGGCGCTGGCGGCGCCGCGGTAGCGTGACGTTTCATGCCGAGCGCCGAACACATCACCGACACGGTCAACCGCTACATCGAACTGGTCGCCAAGGGCGGCGCCGACGAGCTGGTCGAGCTCTACGCCGATGACGCCACGGTCGAGGATCCCGTCGGCGGCGAGGTGCACATCGGCCGCCAGGCGATCCACGGCTTCTACTCGGCGGTCAACGACGTCCAGCGCGAATGCGAGCTGGTGACGCTGCGGGTGGCCGGCAACGAGGCGGCCTTTCATTTCCGCCTGACGATCGTCGCGGGGGAGCACCGCATGGTGATCGAGCCGATCGACGTGATGGCGTTCGACGAGGACGGCAAGGTCGCTCACATGAGGGCCTACTGGTCAGCGGCCGACGTCACCCACCTGTAGCCGCCAGCCAGGCGCCGGTCCCGGTGTAGAAGACCGCGAACCACATGGCGATGTAGTGCAGGATCGCCGCGACGGCGGTGAAGGCGTGGAAGATCTCGTGGTAGCCGAACGTGCTGGGCCACGGGTCGGGCCAGCGCAGCGCGTAGAAGATTCCGCCGACGCTGTAGAACACGCCGCCGGTGGCCAGCAGCACCATCGCGGCCACACCCGCCTCGTGGAGGATCGTGGGACAGAACCACACGGCCACCCACCCGAGCACGATATAGAGGGGTACACCCAGCCAGCGCGGCGACGTCGGCCAGCACACCTTGAGCAGGATGCCCGCCGCCGCACCGCCCCAGACGATGCACTCGACCAGCATCCCCGTCTGCTGCGGCATCGCCAGGCGGGCGAACGGCGTGTAGCTGCCGGCGATGAAGACGAAGATCATCGAGTGGTCGAGCCGCTTCATCAGGTTGCGGGCGGCCGCGGACTTCCACTGCACCCGGTGGTAGGTGGCGCTGACGGCGAACATCGCCACCGTGGCCGCCGCATACACCAGCGTCGAGTGCCCAGCGCGCGGCGAGGAGACCGCCCACGACACCGACACCAGTGTCGCGCCGGTGACCACGGCCAACCACGCCGAGTAGAAGTGGATCCAGCCGCGCATGCGGGGCTTGGTTAGGACGTTGGCCGCGCTTTCGACAAGCTGTTCGACCGTGTTGCCGGGCGTGATGGCCTCGGCTCCGCGTTCTGGGCTGGCGGGTGTGCTCGTCTGGCTGCTCATATCTCCTGGGGCCTCGTCGTACAGGTCGGGAAACTGCCAGTGGCTGCTTACCCGCCACAGTAATCGGCAACCGCCGTCCAGTTGTGTCGGCACCGCGGTGAGATCGCCGGATTGGCAGGGGGGAAATTGGTGTAGCTCACAGTAGGCTCAGTCTCCGTGGAAATTATCCCGCCGCGTCTCAAAGAGCCGCTGTATCGCGTCTACGAGCTGCGGTTGCGGCAGGGCCTGGCGTCGTCCAAATCCCACCTGCCCCGCCACATCGCGGTCCTGTGCGACGGCAACCGGAGATGGGCGCGCGACGCCGGCTACACCGACGTCAGCTACGGCTACCGCATGGGAGCCACGAAAATCGCCGAGATGCTGCGCTGGTGCCAGGAGGCCGGCATCGAGATGACCACGGTCTACCTGCTGTCCACCGAGAATCTGCAGCGCGATCCCGAGGAGCTGGCCGGCCTCATCGAGATCATCACCGATGTCGTCGAGGAGATCTGCGCACCGGCCAACCGCTGGAGCGTGCGCACCGTCGGCGATCTGGAGTTGCTCGGTGAGGAACCGGCCCGGCGGTTGCGCGGCGCGGTGGAGTCGACGCCCGTCGTGGCGCCGTTCCACGTCAACGTCGCGGTGGGTTACGGCGGCCGTCGCGAGATCGTCGGCGCGGTGCGGGCGCTGCTGAGCAAGGAGCTCGCCAACGGTGCGTCCGCCGAGGAGCTCATCGACGCGGTCACCGTCGACGGCATCTCCGAAAACCTCTACACCTCAGGGCAACCCGATCCCGACCTGGTCATCCGCACCTCGGGGGAGCAGCGCCTCTCGGGGTTCCTGTTGTGGCAGAGCGCGTATTCGGAGATGTGGTTCACGGAGGCGCACTGGCCCGCATTCCGCCGGGTCGATTTTCTGCGTGCCTTGCGTGACTACAGTCAGCGGCACCGCAGGTACGGCAAGTGACGATCGCAAGCGCGGCGGAGCCGGGCGCGGCGGGTCGGCACGAATCGGATGTGACGATCGCAAGCGCGGCGGAGCCGGGCGCGGCGGGTCGGCACGAATCGGATGTGACGATCGCAAGCGCGGCGGAGCCGGGCGCGGCGGGTCGGCACGAATGGGAAGTGACAAACTAAGTTCATGGCTGCGCTGTCGGCGGTGGTGTTCACGCTGAGCGGCTGGCTCGGGTTGTACCTGCTGGCTCGCGATCCACGCAAGCCGGTTCTGGTGCTGGCGGCGATCGGGCTGTGCGGCTTCGCACTCGTGGTGGGGTTGGACGCCGTGCGGACCGTCAGCCCCGCGGACGCGCACCTGCTCAGTCGCATCGAGATCTACCTGGTGGCGATCCCCGGCGTGGCATGGTTCGCCGTGCTCGCCGAGCTGTGCCGGCCCAGCGACGGTTCGAGGGCGCGCACCCGAGAGGTGTTGCTGGTGGCCGGGGTTGCGGCGCTGACGCTGGTCGGGGCGACGCTGGCCGGCAGCGTCGACGGGCCGCTGCGCGCGGGCCATTGGCTGATGTTCGCGGCGATCTCGGTATCCACCTTCGGCGCGATGGCCGTCGCGTTGCGGCAGCCCCGCCGGCCGCGGTCGGCCGTCGGGCTCGCCGTCGTCGCGACCCTGTTCTTCGCACTGGGCAACGCCATCCTGATCATTCCGCTAGGCCTGGTGCCCAGCTGGGTGGCCCTGGCGTCGACGAGCATCGACGTCCTTTCCCTCGGGATCGCCGTCGCGCTGTGGGACGCGTTCGACGAGGGCCAGGCGCTGCGCGCCGACATGCTCCGCTCGTTCGCCGGCTCGGTGGCGGTGGCGGTGTTGTTCGGCGCCCAGGCGCTGATCGGCCTCGCGCTGACCCGTGACGACCGCGCCGCGCAGACCGCGTTGACCGCGCTGTTGTTCACCAGCCTGGGGGTCGCGATCGCCGTGCAGGTGCTCGCGGATCCGCTGGCCGGAGTCCTCGACCGGCTGGCATTCTCGAAATCGCCTGCGCTGCGCGAGGATCGGGCCGCGCTGCGCAACACCGGCGCGGCGCTGCCGTTGCGCTCGGTGCATCCGCTCGACCACGTGGACGACGCCACGTTCGCCAGGCTCACCCGCCGCGCCCTGACGCACTACGCGGACCTGAGCAAGCTGGTCGCCAGCCCGTTGACCGCGTTGCCCATCATCGACGAGCGGCTCGCCGCCCGGGGCGCACCCGACCATCCGCTGGAACGGGCCAACGAGCTCAAGGCGGTTCTCGCCGAGGCGATCGGACGGCTCAAACCGCGCGACGCGGGTGACTTCGGGACCACCGATCAGTGGCGCCACTACAACTCGCTCTACTTCCCGTACGTCGTGGGTGTGCGCGCGTATGCGCAAAACGCCACCGCCTCGGGATTGGATCCTGTCGCCCGCCAGGCCTGGCAGTGGCTGGTCACCGAGGTGCCGCAACGCTCGCTGCACAACTGGCAGAATGCCGCCGCCCGGCTGATCGCCGCCGACCTGCGGGCCCGCATCCCGGTGACCAGCGACTAGCGTCGCGCCCCTCTGTGACTGTTGGGGCTGGTGAATGCCAGGCTGGCGTCTGTCGAATAACAATCGGGATTCGGGCCCGCAACCGGGAATAGCCAGGTGAACTCGCTGGTCTGTGTTTGCGTGGCAGTAGTTGGCAGTGCCACGAGTCGATATAGCAGTGGGCCGGCGGCACGCTGATGTTCGACCCCAATCGCCATCGCGAGGAGTAATCACATGATGTATGCATCTGGCGCACCCGGTCTGGCAACCCGACCCCTGTACGACGCGACTGATTCGCTGCTGCGTTTCGCGATGCGCGCCGACGCCACCCTGACGGGACTGTGTGGTTTGGCCATCGCCTTTCTCGCCGATCCGCTTGCATCGCTGACGGGGCTGACGTCGTTGCAGGAATACAGCCTTGGCGCCCTCTTCGTGCTCAGCGGCCTGGCCGTTTTCCTCGTTGCGGCGGCGCCGAACCTGCGCCGCGTCGGCATCGGTGTCATCGTGGCCAACATCGTGTTCACGCTGGCGGCGATCGTGGCCGCGGGCGTGCTGTCGCTGTCGGCGACCGGGATTGCCGCGACGCTGGCCATCGGCCTGTACACCGCGGCGTTCGCCGGGCTGCAGTACCTGGGGGTGCGCCGGCTCGAGACGGCGTGACCGCTAGAGCTTGCGCAGCCGGAGCCGGTTGATCGAATGGTCGGCGTCCTTGCGCAGCACCAGGGTGGCCCGGGGCCGCGTGGGCAGGATGTTCTCGACCAGGTTTGGCCGGTTGATGGATCGCCAGATTTCGCGCGCCGCGACGACGGCCTTGGTGTCGTTGAGGGCGGAGTAGTGGTGGAAGTGCGATTCCGGGTCCGCGAAGGCCGTGCTGCGCAACGACAGAAACCGCGATACGTACCACTGCTCGATGTCCTCGATGCGGGCGTCCACGTACAGCGAGAAGTCGAACAGGTCCGACACCATCAGGGTCGGCCCGGTCTGCAGCACGTTGAGGCCCTCCAGGATCAAGATGTCGGGATGGCGGACCACGTGCTTGGCCCCGGGAATGATGTCGTATTTCAGGTGCGAGTAGACCGGCGCGCACGCGTAGTCGGAGCCGGACTTGACCGACGTCACGAACCGCATCAGCGCCCGGCGGTTGTAGCTTTCCGGAAAACCTTTGCGGTGCATCAGGTTTCGCCGGTCGAGTTCGGCGTTCGGGTACAGGAAGCCGTCGGTGGTCACCAGGTCGACCCTCGGGTGGTGATCCCAGCGGGCCAGCAGGGCCTGCAGCACGCGGGCGGTGGTGGATTTTCCTACCGCGACGCTGCCGGCCACGCCGATCACAAACGGCACCGGCCGGCCCGGATTCTGCTGCGGCTCGCCGAGGAACTCCGCGGTGGCGGCGAACAACCGCTGGCGGGCGGCGACCTGAAGGTGGATGAGCCGGGCCAGCGGCAGGTAGACCTCTTCCACTTCGAGGAGGTCAAGCTGCTCGCCGAGGCCGCGCAGGCCCACCAGTTCCTCTTCGGTCAGGGCCAGCGGCGTCGACATGCGAAGCGCGCGCCATTGCTTTCGGTCGAACTCCACATAGGGGCTCGGCTCGCTAAGCCGCGGCATGGTGCAAGTGTTGCAGGGGCGGACGCGCGCCCGACGGCTGGGCTGGCTAAACCGTCGCTGGATAGACTGGCCCCGTGACTGCTGCACCCGACGCCCGTCCCGCTCGCTCCGGCACAGCCTCCCTCATGTCCTCCCCGCTCGCCGAGGTCGACCCCGATATCGCCGAGCTGCTCGGCAAGGAACTGGGCCGCCAGCGCGACACGCTGGAGATGATCGCCTCGGAGAACTTCGTGCCGCGCTCGGTGCTGCAGGCCCAGGGCAGCGTGCTCACGAACAAATACGCCGAGGGTCTCCCCGGCCGGCGGTACTACGGCGGCTGCGAGTACGTGGACGTCGTGGAGAACATCGCCCGCGACCGGGCCAAGGCGCTCTTCGGTGCCGACTTCGCCAACGTGCAGCCGCATTCGGGCGCGCAGGCCAACGCGGCCGTCCTGCACGCGTTGATGACGCCGGGGGAGCGCCTGCTGGGCCTCGACCTGGCCAACGGCGGCCATTTGACGCACGGAATGAAGCTGAACTTCTCCGGCAAGCTCTACGAAACCGGTTTCTACGGCGTGGATCCCACGACGCATCTGGTCGACATGGACGCGGTGCGGGCCAAGGCCCTCGAGTTCCGCCCCAAGGTCATCATCGCGGGATGGTCGGCCTACCCGCGGATCCTCGACTTTGCGGCGTTCCGCTCGATCGCCGACGAGGTCGACGCGAAGCTCTGGGTGGACATGGCACACTTCGCGGGGCTGGTCGCCGTCGGACTGCACCCCTCGCCGGTGCCGCACGCCGACGTGGTGTCCACGACGGTGCACAAGACGCTGGGCGGCCCGCGTTCCGGCCTGATCCTGGGCAAGCAGGAGTACGCCAAGTCCATCAACTCCGCGGTGTTCCCCGGCCAGCAGGGCGGACCGCTGATGCACGTCATCGCGGGCAAGGCCGTCGCGCTCAAGATCGCCGGCACCCCCGAGTTCGCCGACCGCCAGCAGCGCACCCTGTCCGGCGCCCGCATCATCGCCGACCGGCTGACCGCGCCCGACGTCGCCAAGGCCGGCGTGTCGGTGGTCAGCGGCGGCACCGACGTCCACCTGGTGCTGGTCGACCTGCGCAACTCCCCGCTCGATGGCAAGGCCGCCGAGGACCTGCTGCACGAAATCGGCATCACGGTCAACCGCAACGCGGTCCCCAACGACCCGCGCCCGCCGATGGTGACCTCGGGCCTGCGGGTGGGGACGCCCGCGCTGGCGACCCGGGGTTTCGGGGATGCGGAGTTCACCGAGGTCGCCGACGTCATCGCCACCGCACTGGCGGCCGGCACCGCGGCCGACCTGTCCGCCCTGCGGCAGCGGGTGACCCGGCTCGCCCGTGACTTCCCGCTGTACGACGGCCTCGAGGAGTGGACGCTGGTCGACCGCTGACGCGGAGCAGGGACCAAAGTCACCAGTTGTCGCGACACGGGCCGGGCGATTTCACGAACCTGTGTATGGGAGTTACAGTAACCGCATGGCACAGAAACCTGTAGCTAACGCGCTGACCCTGGAACTGGAGCCGGTGTGCGAGGCCAACATGGACCGCCACCTCAACACCGAGGAACTCTGGTTTGCCCACGACTACGTGCCGTTCGACCGGGGCGAGAATTTCGCCTTCCTCGGTGGACGGGACTGGGAACCGTCCGACGCGACGCTGCCGCGCGAGTACACCGATGCCTGCGAGATCCTGCTGCTGCTCAAGGACAACCTGGCGGGGCATCACCGCGAACTCGTCGAGCACTTCATCCTCGAAGACTGGTGGGGCCGCTGGCTGGGCCGGTGGACCGCGGAGGAGCACCTGCACGCCATCGCGCTGCGCGAATACCTGGTGGTCACCCGCGAGGTCGACCCGACCGCCAACGAGGAGGCCCGGGTCGCCTACGTCATGAAGGGCTACCGCGCGGACACCTACACGCAGGTGGAAACCTTGGTGTACATGGCCTTCTCCGAGCGCACCTACGCCGTCTTCTGCGAGAACCTGGCCGCGAAGCTCGAGGAGCCCATCCTGGCCGGGCTCATCGACCGCATCGCGCGAGACGAGCGGCGGCACGAGCTGTTCTTCTCCAACCTGGTCGAGCACTGCCTGCAATACACCCGCGACGAGACGATCGCCGCCATCGCGGCACGCGCCGCCGACCTGCAGGTGCCCGGCGCGGACATCGACTCCTACCAGGACAAGCTGCGCAACGTCGCCGATGCGGGCATCTTCGACCAACAGCAGCTACGGCAGGCGATCTCGGATCGCATTACCGAGTGGGGTGTGGCCGACGAGCCCGCC
This sequence comes from Mycobacterium hainanense, assembly GCF_041890355.1. Classification (NCBI taxonomy): domain Bacteria; kingdom Bacillati; phylum Actinomycetota; class Actinomycetes; order Mycobacteriales; family Mycobacteriaceae; genus Mycobacterium; species Mycobacterium hainanense. The sequence goes on from NZ_CP169059.1 coordinate 1,358,617, forward strand.
CTCAAGCAGTTCGTCATCGGCTAGCCGATTCTCGCGCGTGAGCGCGTAGACGTCGGCGCGCCTGCGCTGCTGCGAAGCGGCGACGAGAGTAGCGTCGTTCTCGATGGTCAGCGTCATGCTCAGCTGCCAGGGCGGCACCTCCCGTCATCACAACGGAAGGACCGGCCCCGGTCCTGGTGTCGCAGTTCCCGCCGACATGCCTGTGCGGGTCCGCGCGGGCTTACCCCGCTCGAGGAGCGCTACGTGACCGAAATCCGGACCTACGTGATCGACACTTCCGTGCTGCTGTCCGACCCGTGGGCATGTAGCCGGTTCGCCGAGCACGAGGTGGTGGTCCCGCTGGTGGTGATCAGCGAACTGGAGGCCAAACGGCATCACCACGAGTTGGGGTGGTTTGCCCGTCAGGCGTTGCGGCTATTCGATGATCTCCGGCTGGTGCACGGACGCCTCGATCAGCCCATTCCTGTTGGGGCGCAGGGCGGTACGCTTCACGTTGAGCTCAACCACACCGATCCGGCGGTGCTGCCCGCGGGTTTCCGCAGCGACAACAACGACTGCCGGATTTTGAGTTGCGCCGCAAACCTCGCTGCCGAGGGCAAGCGAGTCACGTTGGTGAGCAAGGACATTCCGCTTCGCGTCAAGGCCGCCGCGGTCGGCTTGGCCGCCGACGAGTATCACGCTCAGGATGTGGTGGCCTCGGGGTGGTCGGGCATGCGCGAGATCGAGACCGCCACCGAGGACATCGACGCGCTGTTCGCCGAGGGTGAGATAGACCTGGCCGAGGCGCGGGATCTCCCCTGCCACACCGGTATCCGGCTGCTCGGCGGAAGCTCGCACGCGCTGGGCCGGGTCAACGCGGACAAGCGTGTCCAGCTGGTGCGCGGCGACCGCGAGGCGTTCGGCCTGCGCGGCCGGTCGGCCGAGCAGCGAGTGGCGCTCGACCTGCTGCTCGACGAGTCCGTGGGCATCGTGTCGCTGGGCGGCAAGGCGGGCACAGGCAAGTCGGCGCTGGCGCTGTGCGCCGGTCTGGAGGCGGTGCTGGAACGGCGGACCCAGCGCAAGGTGGTGGTCTTCCGCCCGCTCTACGCCGTCGGCGGCCAGGAGCTGGGCTACCTGCCCGGCAGCGAGAGCGAGAAGATGGGGCCCTGGGCGCAGGCGGTCTTCGACACGCTCGAAGGGCTGGCCAGCCCCGCCGTGCTGGAGGAAGTGCTCTCCCGCGGCATGCTCGAGGTGCTGCCGCTGACCCACATCCGGGGCCGCTCACTGCACGACTCGTTCGTGATCGTCGACGAGGCGCAGTCGCTGGAGCGCAACGTCCTGCTGACGGTGCTGTCCAGGCTGGGTGCCGGGTCGCGGGTGGTGCTGACCCACGACATCGCCCAGCGCGACAACCTGCGGGTCGGCCGGCACGACGGCGTCGCCGCGGTGATCGAGAAGCTCAAGGGTCACCCGCTGTTCGCCCACATCACGCTGTTGCGCAGCGAGCGGTCGCCGATCGCCGCGCTGGTCACCGAGATGCTCGAGGAGATCGCCGGCCCGCAGTGACGGCGCCCAAGGTCGACTCACCCTGAAGGCCGCACCCACGGTTGACGCCCCGATCGCGCATCCATCGGCAGGTAAACTTCGACGGTGCCGAAACGACCCGACAACCAGGCCTGGCGCTATGGGCGCATGGTGGTCGGTGTCCTCGCGGCCGTCGCGGTGCTGGTCATCGGCGGGCTCACCGGCCATGTGACCCGCGCCGACAACCTGAGCTGCTCGGTGGTCAAGTGCGTCGCGCTGACGTTTGACGACGGGCCCGGGCCGTTCGACGAGCGACTGCTGCAGGTCCTGAAGGACAACGACGCGAAAGCGACGTTCTTCCTGATCGGCAACAAGGTCGCCGCCAACCCGGCGGGCGCCAAGCGGATCGCCGATGCGGGCATGGAGATCGGCAGCCACACATGGGAGCACCCCAACATGGCGACCATCCCACCGGAAGACATCGCCCCCCAATTCGCCAAGGCCAACGACGCGATCACCGCCGCGACGGGGCGGACGCCGACGTTGTATCGCCCCGCGGGCGGGTTGTCCACCGACGCCGTCCGGCAGACCGCGGCGAAGTTCGGTCTCGCCGAAATCCTCTGGGATGTCATCCCTTTCGATTGGGCCAACGATTCGAACACGGCCGCGACGCGCTACATGCTGATGACGTACATCAAGCCGGGTTCGGTGGTGTTGTTCCACAACACCTACTCGAGCACCGTCGATTTGGTCTATCAGTTCCTCCCTGTGCTCAAGGCCAACGGCTACCGGATGGTGACGGTCAGCGAACTGCTCGGTCCGCGGGCGCCCGGTAGCAGCTACGGCAGCCGCGAGAACGGGCCACCCGTCAACCAACTGCACGACATCCCGGCGAGCGACATCCCCACCCTGCCGAACACGCCGTCGCCGAAGCCGATGCCCAACTTCCCGATCACCGACATCCCGGGCCAGAACTCGGGCGGCCCGAACAACGGTGCCTAGGCCACACTCGGGGGCGCGCGCGGCCACCTGGCTCCGTACCAGTCGGCGTCCCAGGGCGGCGGCGACAGGGCAGCGAGAGTCCTTCCGCCGCTTGGCAATTGAATACGGCAGTTACCTCGCCCTGTCCTACGTCCTGGCCGTCGTCGAGGCGGCCGCCATCTTGATCCCGCTGCGGGGCCACACGTCCGTCGGCGCCAACTCCGACTTCGCGCAAACCAACACGGCGGCCGTCGTGGGGCTCGTCCTGTCGGGCATCGTCGGCGTCGCGGTGGCCGGGATGCTGAGCGTGGCCCCGACGCTGCGCTGGTATGTCGCCGGCGCCGAACCCGACCAGGCGCAGCGGGACGCCGCGATGAAGCTGCCGGGGCGGCAGTCGGCGATCCTGTTCGGGGCCTGGGCCGTGAGCGGCGGCATCTTCATGTTGCGGAACCTGGGCGGCGGCGCGCAGCTGCTGTTGCCCATTGCGCTGGGCGTCCTGCTGGGCGGGCCGGCGGCCGCCGGCACGGCGATGCTGTTGGCGCAGCGTGTCCTGCGGCCGATCATGCGCGCGGCCACGCTGGGCTGCGAGCCGCGGATGGCCGTGCCGGGCGTGTACGCCCGGCTGGTCCTGCTGTGGTTTCTGTGCAGCGCCTTCCCCATCGGGGTGATCGCGACGCTGGTCGTCCTGCGCTCCTACGGCTGGCTGATCGAGAAGTCGACATCGCTGGATGTCCCTATCCTGGTGGTCTCGCTGGCGGCGCTGGTGCTGGGGCTGCCGACCATGATCTTGACCTCCCGATCCATCTCGGATCCGCTCGGCGAGGTCGTCGACGCGATGGCGGAGGTCGAGCACGGCCGCATCGGAACCTACGTCGGGGCCTACGAACGCTCCCAGATCGGGCGGCTGCAAACGGGTTTCAATCGCATGGTGGCCGGGCTGGCCGAGCGCGACCGGCTGCGCGACCTGTTCGGGCGCCACGTCGGGGCGGACGTCGCCCAGCGTGCCATCACCGAGGGCGCCTCGCTGTCGGGAGACGTGGTCGAGGCGGCGGTCCTCTACATCGACCTGGTGGGTTCCACGCAGCTGGCGGAAAGCCGTCCGCCCCAAGAGGTTGCCGAGATCCTCAACGACTTCTTCCGCATCGTCGTGAACGCCGTCGACGAACACCAAGGGCTGATCAACAAGTTCGTCGGCGACGCCGCGCTGGCCGTCTTCGGAGTGCCGTTGCCCATCAGCGAGCCCGCCTCGGCCGCCCTGGCGACCGCCCGCGCCCTGGGCGCCCAATTGCGGCGCCTGCCGGTCGATTTCGGCATCGGCGTCTCGGCGGGCCGAGTCTTCGCCGGCAACATCGGCGCCGAGAACCGCTACGAGTACACGGTGATCGGCGACGCGGTCAACGAGGCCGCGCGGTTGGCCGATCTCGCCAAGACCGCCGACCGACGGATCCTGTGCGCGGCAGGTGCGATCGAGCGGGCCGGGGAAGCCGAGCAGACGCATTGGGCCGAGTGCTATTCCACGGTCCTGCGGGGACGCTCGGAAGCCACCCAGGTCTCGGCGCCGGCGTCGAGCTAGCGCCCGGGAAGCCGCGTCAGGACTTGTTGACCTTGAGCGCGTCGATGATCTTGCCGATGATGGCCGCCGACGCGGCGTCACCGATCGGGGTGCTGCCGACGAAGGCGGTGACGGGCTTGGTGTCGACGGTGATCACGGTGACGGAGTCGCCCTTGACGTTGCGGCTGGTGTCGGCGATCGTGATGTCGGCGTCGACCCGAGCGGCCTTGGTTCCGTCGACGGTGATCGACGAGGACTTCGCCGGGCCGAGCGTCGGCTGCGCGTTCGCGTAGCCGGGCCCGTTGGCGAGGCACTGCAACAGCTTCGACGCCTGCGCGGTGACGTCCATGCTGGAGACGAAGTTGGTGACGCCAACCTCGGCCGTCATCATCCACTGGCTGGCCCCGGGCACTTCCTGGGCGACGCCGACGGCGCCGATCAGGTTCGGGTTCTGGTCGTCGGAGAACACCGTCCAGTTGGGCGGCACCGAGCTGGCCGGGAACGAGAGCTTGCCGGCGGCGATCGAGTCCGTCCGCGGCATCTCACCGCCGGACACGTTCGGGGTGCAGTCGGTGGCGGTCTGCTGACCCCTCGGTGCGCTGCTGGTGCTGCTCGACGTCGACGGGGCGGCGGTCTGGGACTTGCCGTGGCCGCCACCCCGCATCACGATCAGCGTCGCCACCAGTGCGATGACGGCCAGGATGACGAGGCCACCGATGATCAGCCAGGGCAGCTTGGAGCCGGGCCCGCGCGGCGGGGGCCCAGGTGGATAAGGTCCGGGCGGGAACGGCTGTCCCGGTGGCGGATACCCCTGAGGCGGGTAGGGGTAGGGGCCGGTCGGCGGATACGGTTGCGGGCCGCCCTGCGGCGGGCCACCCTGCGGCGGGCCGCCCCAATAGGGTTGTTGCCCGTAGGGGTTTCCGTAGGGCCCCTGGCCGTAGGGACCGCCCGGGGGAGTCGTCATCGCTGCAACACCCGCCTACTTCGCCGGCTTGACCTTGGCCATCGCCAAGACGTCGAGGCGGCGGTCCAGTTCTTCTTCCGAGAGCTTCTCCCCGATCAGGCCTCGGTCGATCACGGTCTGGCGGATCGTCTTGCGCTCCTTGAGGGCCTGCTTGGCCACCGCGGCGGCCTCCTCGTAGCCGATCGCCGAGTTCAGCGGCGTCACGATCGACGGCGACGACTCGGCCAGCTCCCGCAGGTGGTCGACGTTTGCCTTGAGCCCGACGATGCAGCGCTCCGCGAACAGCCTCGACACGTTCGTCAGCAGCTTGAACGACTCCAGGATGTTGCGGGCCATCATCGGGATGTAGACGTTGAGCTCGAAGGCGCCCGACAAGCCGCCAACGGCGACGGCCGCGTCGTTGCCGATCACCTGCGCGGCCACCTGCGTAACCGCTTCGGGCAGAACGGGATTCACCTTGCCCGGCATGATTGAGCTACCCGGCTGCAGGTCCGGCAGCTGGATCTCGGCCAGGCCGGTCAGCGGGCCTGAGCCCATCCAGCGGATGTCGTTGGCGATCTTGGTGAGCGACACCGCGATGGTGCGTAGCGCGCCGGACGCTTCCACCAGGCCGTCGCGCGCCGCTTGCGCTTCGAAAGAGTTGGTGGCCGTGCGCAACTCGTTGAGGCCGGTGGAGGCGATCAACGTCTCGACCACCTTGGCGCCGAAGCCGTCGGGCGCGTTGAGGCCGGTGCCCACCGCGGTGCCGCCGATCGCCAGCTCGCCCAGCCGCGGCAGCGTGGCGCGCACCCGCTCGATGCCGGCCTTGATCTGGCGGGCGTACCCACTGAATTCCTGGCCGAGCGTCACCGGGACGGCGTCCATCAGGTGCGTGCGGCCGGACTTGACCACCGTCTGCCACTCGCGGGCCTTGCTCGCCAGCGCTTCGTGCAGCACCTCGAGCGCCGGGATCAGATGGCGCACCGCGGCCTCGGTCGCCGCGATGTGGGTGGCGGTCGGGAAGGTGTCGTTGGACGACTGCGACATGTTCACGTCGTCGTTGGGGTGCACCGTGACACCGTGGGCAGCCGCGATGCTCGCGATCACCTCGTTGGTGTTCATGTTGGAGCTGGTGCCCGAACCGGTCTGGAAGACGTCGATGGGGAACTGGTCGTCGTGTTGGCCGTCGGCGATCTCGGCCGCCGCGGCGATGATCGCGTCGGCCTTCTCCGGTGCCAGCAGCCCGAGGTCCTTATTGACCTGCGCGCAGGCCCCCTTCAGCAGGCCCAGCGCGCGGATCTGGGTGCGCTCGAGGCCCCGGCCCGAGATGGGGAAGTTCTCCACCGCGCGCTGGGTCTGCGCGCGCCACAACGCCTTTGCGGGCACCCGGACCTCGCCCATGGTGTCGTGCTCGATGCGGTATTCGGTGTCGGTGGCGCTGTCGGCCATAGGTAGCAGTCCTCGCTGGTGTCGGTTCAGGGCAGGGGGTAGGCGGCGGTGCTGTCGCCGGTGAAGTCGATGGCGGAGTACTCGTTGAGCTTCGAGAGCCGGTGGTAGGCCTCGATCATCCGCACGGTGCCCGACTTCGAGCGCATCACGATCGACTGGGTGGTGCAGCCGCCGGGGTAGTACTGCACGCCCTTGAGCAGGTCGCCGCTGGTGACCCCGGTGGCGCAGAAGAACACGTTCTCGCCGGACACCAGGTCCTCGGTGGTCAGCACCTGGTCCAGGTCGTAGCCGGCGTCGATGGCCTTCTGGCGTTCGTCGTCGTCCTTCGGGGCGAGCTGCGCCTGGATGGCGCCGCCCATGCAGCGGATCGCGGCCGCGGCGATGATGCCCTCCGGGGTGCCGCCGATCCCGGCCAGCATGTCGGTGCCCGACAGGTACCGGCAGGCCGAGATGGCGCCGGCGACGTCGCCGTCGGTGATCAACCGAATGCGGGCCCCGGTGGCGCGGACGTCCTCGATCAGCTTGGCGTGCCGGGGCCGGTCCAGGATGCACACGGTCATGTCGCGCACCGACAGCGCCTTGACCTTGGCGACGGCCTTGATGTTCTCGGCGATGGGCGCGGTGATGTCGAGCACATCGGCGGCCTCGGGCCCCACGGCGATCTTGTTCATGTAGAACACCGCCGACGGGTCGAACATCGCGCCGCGGTCGGCCACCGCCAGCACGGAGATGGCGTTGGGCATGCCCTTGCTCATCAGCGTGGTGCCGTCGATCGGGTCGACGGCGAAGTCGCACTCGGGGCCGTCGCCGTTGCCGACCTCCTCGCCGTTGTAGAGCATCGGCGCGTGGTCCTTCTCGCCCTCGCCGATGACGACGACGCCGCGCATCGACACCGTGTTGACCAGCTCACGCATCGCGTCGACGGCCGCACCGTCGCCACCCTCTTTGTCGCCGCGGCCCACCCAGCGGCCCGCAGCCATGGCCCCGGCCTCGGTGACGCGCACCAGTTCCAAAGCCAGGTTGCGGTCCGGGGCTTCACGACGTGGCCGCCCGGCCGGGCGGTCGCCCTCAACTGTCATGGTTGGTGATTGTCCCAGAAGCGGATCAGTCTGCCGGAACTGGGATACTCGGGGGATGACCGAAGAGCCGCCGCTGAATGCCGAGGTAGCCGGCGAGCCGGCCCCGGCGGCCGGACCCGCTGCCAGGCCGGCCAAACCGCGGTTGCTGCAGGACGGCCGCGACATGTTCTGGTCGCTGATGCCGCTGGTGCTCGGCTGCATCTTGCTGGCCGGCCTGGTGGGGATGTGCTCGTTTCAGCCCGGCAGTCACCAGGGCGCAATCCCCTCCTACGACGCGCCGGCCGCCTTGCGGGCTGACGCCTCAACGCTCGGCTTTCCCATCCGATTGCCCCACCTGCCGGCGGGCTGGCAGGCCAACTCCGGCGGCCGCGGCGGAATCCAGGGCGGACGGATCGACCGTTCGACCGGTCAGCGGGTGAACGCGGCCACCTCGATCGTCGGCTACATCAGCCCGACCGGGATGTATCTGAGCCTGACGCAGAGCGACGCCGACGAGGACAAGCTGGTGGGGTCGATCCACCCGACGGCTTATCCGACGGGAACGGTCGACGTCGCCGGCACCACCTGGGTCGTCTACAACGGCGGCGGACAAAGCGGGGCGGACGCCGAGCCGATATGGACCGCCCGGCTCAGTGCTCCGTCCGGGGCCGCCCAAATTGCGATAACGGGCGCCGGTGATGCTGATCAATTCCGTACCCTTGCCTCGGCGACGCAATCCCAGCCGCCGCTACCGACCAGCCGATAGAAGAGGACTCGCTTGAGCGCACCCCGAGCAGATCTGTCCGGGTGGTCGGCGGCGCCGTTCAACGGCGGGGGCTATACGCATGACGTCTATCGGAAGGGCGCCGGGCCGGGGGTGTTGTTGATCCCCGAGATTCCCGGGATCCATCCGTGCGTCCTCGCCTTGGGTAACCACCTGGTGGATAACGGCTTTACCGTCGCCATACCGTCGCTGTTCGGTCAGCCCGGGAAGCCGTCAACGCTGGGCTACGCCCTTGCCACCCTCGCCCGGGCTTGCGTCACAAGGGAATTCGCGGGGTTTGCCACCAACAAGCAGCGCCCGGTTTCGGTGTTCCTGCGCGCGCTGGCCCGTGACCTCGACGCGTCGACGCCGGGCAAGGGCATCGGCGTCATCGGCCAGTGCTTCACCGGAGGTTTCGCCCTGGCCGCCGCGGTCGACCCCAGCGTGCTGGCTCCGGTGATTTCCCAACCGACCATCCCGGTGGCTTTAGGGTCCACGCGACGCCGTAACCCCGGGCTGACCGAGGCGGAATTGACCACCGTGGCCGATCGGTGCGCCAACGACGGGTTATGCGCCATCGGTCTGCGGTTCAGCGAAGACAAGATGTCGCCTGCGGACCGGTTCGTCACGCTCAAGGAGCGGCTCGGCGACGCGTTCGAGGTGATCGAAATCGATTCGAGCCCGGGCAACGAGGGTGGTTTCCGCAAGACGGCCCACTCGGTGCTGACGGACGAGGTCCGCGAAGTGGACGGCCATCCGGCGTATGAGGCCCGCAAGCGGATCGTCGAGTTCCTCACCCAGCGCCTTACTTAGGAAAGCCCCACGCGCATGACTACTACGACCGGTGACCGGGTGGTCGAAACCACCTTCGGGCCCGTTCGCGGGGTCGACGACGGCCGCGTCAGCTCGTGGAAGGGCGTCCGCTACGCCGCCCCACCCGTCGGTGCCCTGCGCTTCCGGGCGCCGCAACCCCCCGAGCGGTGGACCGAGGTCGCCGACGCCAGCCGCTACGGGCCGGCCTGCCCGCAGCCCGTGTTCCCCAACATGCCGCTCGACCTGGGCGCACCGCAGGGCGAAGACTGCCTGCGGCTGAACATCTGGGCGTCGTCTGGCACACAGCCGGGTGACCGAAAGCCCGTGATGGTGTGGCTACACGGCGGCGCCTACGTGCTGGGATCGGGCAGCCAGGTGTTCTACGACGGCCGCCGGTTGGTCGCCGGCGGCGACGTCATCGTGGTGACGCTCAACTATCGGCTGGGGGCGCTCGGCTTCCTGGACCTATCGCTGCTGGATACTGGCCGTCGGCGCTTCGACTCGAATGTCGGGCTGCACGATGTCCTGGCCGCGCTGCGCTGGGTGCGCGACAACATCGCGGCGTTCGGCGGCGACCCGGGCAGGGTTACGATCTTCGGTGAATCCGCCGGCGCGGGCCTCGTCACGACGCTGCTCGCCATCCCGGCAGCCGCGGGCCTGTTCTGTGCCGCGATCGCCCAGAGTTCCCCGGCCACATCGGTTTACGACCGCAAGCGGGCCCGCAGGGTCGCAGCGAGCCTGCTTGACAAGCTCGGCATCGCCGAGTCCGAGGCCCAGCGGTTGGCCGAGGTGCCCGACGCCGCGATCCTGTCCGCCTCCCAACAGGTGTTCGACGAGGTGCCCGTGCGCCACCCGGGCACGCTCGCTTTCGTGCCGATCGTCGACGGTGAGCTGTTACACGACTACCCGGTCAAGGTGGCGCAGGATGGCCGCTCGCACCCCGTCCCGTTGATCATCGGCACCAACAAGCATGAGGCGGCGTTGTTCCGACTGATGAGGTCGCGGCTGATGCCGATCACACCGCACGCGATCACGTCCGTGTTCTCCCAGATCGCCGCCGAGCAGCCCGACCTGCAGTTGCCGACGCCGGAAGAGATCGGCTCGGCGTACTCGCATTCGCGCCTGCGTCGCAGGGCGCTCAGCATGAGCATCGCGACCGACGTCGGGTTCCGGATGCCGTCGGTGTGGTTGGCCGAGGGACACAGTGCGGTGGCGCCGGTGTACCTGTACCGGTTCGACTATGCGACGCCGCTGCTGAAGTTGCTGCTGTTAGGGGCTGCCCATGCCACCGAATTGCCTTACGTGTGGGGCAATCTCGGGGCGCCGAAGGATCCCACGCTGAAACTGGGCGGCAGCAAGACCGCCAAGGCGGTTTCCAAGCGAATGCGGACCCGATGGACGAACTTCGCCGCGTGGTCAACGCCGGCGGGCCCCGCCGGCGAGCCGGACTGGAGGCCGTACCGGCAGAACGACCGCGCCTGCCTCCTCATCAACGCGACCGACACCGTCGCGCAGGACGTCGACGGGAAGATCCGCGCCGCGTGGGGCAGCCAGATGGTGGGTTTCCGGTAGCTGCCGGCCTCACTGCCCCCCGCTGGCCGACGCCTTCGCGGACCCAACCTCCGCTTGGCTTTTCATGCGCTGGAACATGTCGACGTAATACGGGAGGCATTGCGACATCGCTTCTTCGGTGGTGAACGGAGGTTCGTAGCCGAGGTCGCGGCGCGCCTTGGCGATCGAAAAGTAGTTGTCCAGATAAAGCCGCTCGACGGCCAGCGGCTCGAGCAGCGGCGCCGGGATGCCGAAGCGGAAATGCAGCCGCTGCCAACCGGTCATCGCCATGCGGACCATGGGGCCGTTCACCCGCACCCGGGGCCAGTTCACGCCGCAGGCCTCGACCACCGGCCGGGCGAACTCGAACATGTTGATTGGTTCGCCGTCGTTGATGAAGTACGCCTGACCGGGCGCGGTTCCGCCTGGGACCAGGTGCCTGGCGGCCAGGATGAAACCGTGAATCAGGTTGTGCACGTAGGAGTTATCCAGGCGGGCCGATTTGCGGCCGATGAGCACCTTGACGTGGCCGGCGATCACGCTTTCGAATAGTTTGCGGAACATGGTCTGGTCGCCGCGCCCCCAGATCCCGCTGGGCCGAATCGCACACGTCAGCATGCCCCCAATACCGTTCTGCGACAGCATGAATCGCTCGGCTACCACCTTCGTTTCGGTGTAGAGGTCGTTGAATCGGTTGGTGTAGGGGAGCGTCTCGTCGCCACCGGGAATGTTCTGGCCGCCCATCACGACGCTGTTGGACGACGTGTAGACGAATCGCTTCACCCCTGCCGTCTGTCCGGCGTGCACCAGATTCTCGGTGCCGCCGACGTTCACCGCGAAGCTGCGCTGCCGGTAGGCGTCGGTCACCGACGCACCGCCCATCAGCTCGATGATGGCCGCGGTATGAAACACGGTGTCGATGCCGTCCACCGCTTCCGCGCAAACGGCGGTGTCGGTGATGTCGCCCTCGAGCACCTCCAGCTGCGGGTGCTGGGGAAGCGGCGAGGGCGCGCGGTCGAACGAACGCACCCGGCACCCGCGGTCCAGGAGGGTGGTCACCAGGTTGGCGCCGACGAAGCCGGAGCCGCCGGTGACCAGGACGCGGCCGAGTTCGGTGGTCAGTGCTGCGTCAGCCATGGACGAAAGCATAACTGAAACGTGTTTCAATTTCGAAAATGGGCATGGTCGCGGCATTCATAGAGTGGCCGAATTCAGGCGTCGTCCGCTTGGCCGGCGGCCAACGCATCCTCGATGCGCTTGCGGGCACCAGCTAAATGCTCCTCGCACCGTCGAGCCAGCTCTTCACCTCTTTCCCACAGCTTCAGCGACGCGTCGAGATCCAGGCCGCCCTGCTCCAACAGCCGCACCACTTCGATCAGTTCGTCCCGGCACGCCTCGTATCCGAGTTGACTAATAGGTGTAACCGACTGCTTGTCTTCAGCGGCCATCGGTCTGCCCTTCGCTCACCGCGGCGACCGCGCCGTCGGCCACCCGCACCCGCAGCCGGCTGCCCGCCGGCGCGCCGGAGACCGACCGCAGCACCGCCGGCGGCCCTGAGTCGGGCACCGTCTGCACCACCGCGTAGCCGCGGGCCAGCGTGGCGGCGGGGCCCAGCGTCGCCAACCGCGCGCTCAGGTGGCCGACGCGCTCTGTCTCGGCGGCGGCCAGGCGGGTGACGTCGCGGCGGATCGCCGACCGGGCGCGGTGGATCTCGTCGGCGCGCGCGGTCAGTGCCGTCAGCGGCTCGGCGAGCGCCGGCCGGCTGCGGATCTGGGCCAGCGTGCGTTGCTCGCGAGACACCCAGCTGCGCAGCGCCTGCGCGCTGCGCCGGCGCAGTTCGTCGATCAGCCGGAGTTCGGCGGCGGTATCGGGAACCACCTTCTTGGCCGCGTCGGTCGGGGTGGCGGCACGCAGGTCGGCGACCAGGTCGCACAACGGGTTGTCGGGTTCGTGGCCGACGGCGCTGATCACCGGGGTCCGGCACGCCGCGATGGCGCGGCACAGCGTCTCGTCGGAGAACGGCAACAGGTCCTCCACGCTGCCACCGCCGCGGGCCACCACGATGACGTCGACCTCGGCGTGGTTGTCGAGTTCGTGCAGCGCGCCGACGATCTGCGCCACCGCGTTGGGGCCCTGGACCGCGGTGTTGCGCAGCGCGAACCGGACGCCGGGCCAGCGTGCGGTGGCCACCGTCGTCACGTCGCGCTCGGCGGCGCTCGCTCGGCCCGTGATGAGGCCGATCATGTTGGGCAGGAAGGGGATTGGTCGTTTGAGCCGGGGGTCGAAGAGCCCTTCGGCATCCAGCAGCCGACGCAGCCGATCGATGCGTGCCAGCAGTTCACCGACACCGACGGCGCGAATCTCGCTGAGCCGCAATGAAAACGTGCCGCGACCGGTGTAGAACGATGGCTTGCCACACACCACCACCTGCGTGCCCTCGGCCAATTTCACCGGCGCGTTGGCCACCAGGTCGCGCGAACACGTCACGGACAGCGACATGTCGGCGGCCGGGTCACGCAACACCATGAACACCGTCTTGGAGTCGGGCCGCGCGCTGATCTGGGCCAGCTGGCCCTCGACCCATACCGTGCCGAGCCTGTCGATCCAGCCCGCGACGCGAATGGCCACCGCGCGCACCGGAAACGGGTTCTCGGCGGAGTTCGGTTCGGACTGTGCGGCCGGGGTCACTTCGCGTTCGCGCGGGTGATCCTGTTGGCGAGCAGCGTCTGAAAAGGCGCGCGCGCCTTCGTGGCCTGCTCGTAGGCCAGCAGGGCCTCGAGTTCGTCGACGCTCAGCGATTGCAGGCGGGCCCGCAGCTGCGCCAGCGTCAGCGCCGTATAGTCCAGCTCGGCCACCACCGATGGTTGCGGAACCGACGGCGTGTCCGCCGATTTCCTGCCCTGTTTCAACGGGGCGGCATCGGACGCGGCGTCGGCGAGGGAGTACAGCGCGAACCGTCCCTCGGTACGGCGATCGCCGTCGCCGACACCGCCCTGGGCCGGGCCGGGCGCTTCGACTTCACCGGCCAGGTCCTCGTCGAAGGTCGCCCATTCCGGCTGCTCGTCCTTCGGCGGAAAGATGTTCTCCAGGGTGCTGTCGCCCTTGATCGCCAGCTCGGCGAGGTTCTGCTGAAATCGCATCACAAGGTGCGCCGCCTGACTGGCTAACGTCATGGGGTACATCAGGATGGTTTTCGGCAGCTTCATGGTCTCCTCGACGGCGACTGTCGCCGCGCCGACCAGTAGCCGAACTCCATACGGTGCAGTAGCCATGGGTCCAAGATTGCCTTAAGCGACCGCTAACTCCAAGCCCGCCGGCGCGAGCTGGCAAGCCCGTGCCGGCAGAACGTACCCTGGTGTCATGCCGCCGACTGTTGACATGGGGATTCCCGGCGCGTCCAGCTCGGTAGCCAGCGATCCAGCCCGCAAGCGAGTGCTTCTGGCCGAGCCGCGTGGTTACTGCGCGGGCGTGGATCGGGCCGTTGAGACCGTCGAACGTGCGCTGGAAAAGCACGGCGCCCCGGTGTATGTGCGCCACGAGATCGTGCACAACCGGCACGTGGTGAACACGCTGGAGCAGGCCGGCGCCGTGTTCGTCGAGGAGACCGACGAGGTGCCCGAGGGCTCCATCGTGGTGTTCTCCGCGCACGGCGTGGCGCCGACGGTGCACGCCGCGGCGGCCGAACGCAACCTGCACACCATCGACGCCACCTGCCCGCTGGTGACCAAGGTGCACAACGAGGCCAGGCGGTTCGCCCGCAACGACTACGACATCCTGCTGATCGGCCACGAGGGCCACGAGGAGGTCATCGGCACCGCCGGGGAAGCCCCCGACCACGTCCAGCTGGTGGACGGGGTCGCCGCGGTGGACAACGTGACGGTGCGAGACGAGAACAAGGTGATTTGGCTCTCCCAGACGACGCTGTCGGTCGACGAGACGATGGAAATCGTTGACCGGCTGCGGCAGCGGTTCCCCAAGCTGCAGGATCCGCCTAGCGACGACATCTGTTACGCGACGCAGAACCGGCAGGTCGCCGTCAAGGCGATGGCCCCCGAGTGCCAGCTGGTGATCGTCGTCGGGTCGCGGAATTCGTCGAACTCGGTGCGCCTGGTCGAGGTGGCGCTGGGCGGCGGCGCCGCGGCCGCCCACCTCGTCGACTGGGCAGACGACATCGACCCGGCGTGGCTGGAAGGGGTGACCACCGTGGGCGTCACCTCCGGTGCGTCAGTCCCCGAGGTCTTGGTGCGCGGCGTGCTGGAGCGGCTGGCCGATTACGGCTACGACGTGGTGCAGCCCGTTACGACCGCGCAGGAGACGCTGGTGTTCGCCCTGCCGCGCGAGATCCGGTCTCTGCTCTGACACCTCGGGCGCCGCAGGGCGCTCAGCCGTCGTATTCCCAGGACTCCGTCGGTGGCCGCTGAGACCGGCCATACGTCCGCGACCGGTTCCGGCGCTCCGGGCGACGTTCGGCCGCGGGCTCGTCGCCCGCGCGCCGGTAACGGACCTGCGAGATGGGGTGATGCGTCCCGCCGTTGCCGTTCGGTGCGGCGCGGCGTCGCCTCGGCTCGTAGGCGGGCTCGTAGCGGTCGTAGCTGTCGAATCGGCCGAACGACTCCCCGGGCTGGTCGTACGGCTCCCCGAAACGGCTGCTCCGCGGCGCGGGCCGCTCGTAAGGCCGCTCGTAGGGGTTGCGCCGGGTGCGCGGCTCCCGCCGGCCTTCACGGGGCGATTGACCCCGTGGGTCCGGGTCGGCCTCCGGCCGGGGCCGGCGGCGCGACCGGCGGGGCGATTCCGCGGCGTCGTAGTCTCGGGCGGCCGCCGAGCCCTTCCGACTGCGCCGCTCGCCTGGTTCCGCCGCGTCGTCCAGCGGTTCCCGCGTGCGCCGGGAGTGGGCTCGGGCGGAGCGGGTGGTGGACCGCTCGCCGCGCGCGGTCCGGCGGGCCCGCGCCGAGGAACCGGCCCCGCGGCTGCGCCGCGCCTTGGCGGGCGTCGCCTCCTCGGCGTCGTCCTCCCCGGCTTCCGGACGCAGGAGCGACTGCAGTTTGGCGACGAGGCCGCCGAGGACCGACGTGCCGGATTCCGCGTCGTCGGAAGTGTGCGCTTCTTCCGCGGTCGGCCGGTGTGACATCCCGAAATACCATCTGACCAGCCCGATCAGCAGCACGATGCCGGCGGTTCCCAGCATCAGCGGGAAGCGCTCGATCAGGGGATAGCCGCAGTTGATCAGCAGATCTTTGAGATGGCCGACCTTGGCGTCGTGGAACAACCAATACGCGGCGGGCACCGCGCAGAAGAGGATCAGCGGGGGCTGGATGACCGCGGTGAACAGCCCGTCCTGGCGTACCGCGAGCACCGCCGCCACGCAGCCGGCTATATAGAAGCCGGCGAAGACGTGGGTCAGCTCCTTGTGGCCGGCGTCGATTCCGTATCCGATCGCGGTGGCGGTGACGGCGAGGAGCAGAGCGGCATACCACGGCACACCTGGGATATTTGGGTGGATCGACCGGTGGGAGGCTTCCACCGTCGACGTTGCCCGCTGTCCTGACACATGTTGACCGTACCGGCAATGGGCCGAAAGCCCCGTAAATACCCTGTAGCGATCCCGGGCGTGCCACGCCCCGGAGGCCGCGAGGCGCTCGAAAGGTCCACGACGACCCTCGTTACCCGCCGACCCCTAGACTTGGCTCCCTGTGAGCCTGAGCCTGGGAATCGTGGGTCTGCCGAACGTCGGCAAGTCGACTCTGTTCAACGCGCTGACCCGCAACGACGTGGTGGCGGCCAACTATCCGTTCGCGACGATCGAACCGAACGAGGGCGTCGTTCCGCTGCCCGATCCGCGGCTGGACAAGCTGGCCGAGCTGTTCGGGTCCGAGCGCACCGTGCCGGCGCCTGTGACGTTCGTCGACATCGCCGGAATCGTGAAGGGCGCCTCGGAGGGGGCCGGTCTGGGGAACAAGTTCCTCGCCAACATCCGGGAGTGCGACGCGATCTGCCAGGTGGTTCGGGTGTTCGCCGACGACGACGTGGTGCACGTGGACGGCAAGGTCGATCCGCGCGCCGACATCGAGGTGATCGAGACCGAGCTGATCCTCGCCGACATGCAGACCCTCGAGAAGGTCGTGCCGCGGCTGGAGAAGGAAGCCCGCAACAACAAGGAACGCAAGCCGGTGCACGAGGCCGCCGTCGCCGCGGAGGCGGTGCTGGATTCGGGCAAGACACTGTTTGCGGCCGGCGTCGACGCCGCGCTGCTGCGCGAGCTGAACCTGATGACCACCAAGCCGTTTCTGTACGTGTTCAACGCCGACGAGTCCGTGTTGACGGACGATGCCCGCAAGGCCGATCTGTCCGCGATGGTCGCGCCCGCGGACGCGGTGTTCCTAGACGCGAAAATCGAGGCCGAACTGCAGGAGCTCGACGACGAGTCCGCCGCCGAACTGCTGGAGTCCATCGGGCAGACCGAACGCGGGCTCGACGCCCTGGCCCGCGCGGGCTTTCACACCCTCAGGCTGCAGACCTTCCTCACCGCGGGCCCAAAAGAGGCCCGCGCGTGGGTGATTCACCAGGGCGACACCGCGCCGAAGGCGGCGGGTGTTATCCACACCGATTTCGAAAAGGGCTTCATCAAGGCCGAGATCGTGTCCTACGACGACCTGATCGCCGCCGGTTCCATGGCTGCGGCCAAGGCCGCCGGCAAGGTCCGGATGGAGGGCAAGGACTACGTCATGGCCGACGGGGACGTGGTCGAATTCCGGTTTGGATCAACGTCTACATCGAAAGCCAAGGCATAGGCCCTTCCGGCTGGACAGGTGTCCAGTTATCGTGACCTCACGCTGATGGAAGGGAGATGGGGCAGAGATGAGCAAGGTTCCGAGCCGGGAGGCTCGCTTAGCGCACGCGTCCAAGCACGCCGATCTGTGGAATGCGGGCAAGAAGGACGAGTGGGTGGCGTCATGGCGCACCATCTGTCCCGGCGAGGTCCGCATGTTCGACCCGGTCGGCACCGAGGAGAAGCACGGTTTTGCCACCGCCACGTCGGACGCTTTCGACATGTTTCAGTCGATCCTCAGGATCAAGATGATCACGGTTCAGGTCAATGGGAACGAGATGGCGTGGGTGTGCGAGAACCACTTCGGCACCGAACCGAACGTCGGCGTTGCATACAGCATCGAGACCTTCGCCTGGGACGACGACGGAAACCTGCTCATCAAGACCTACTATCCGATGCCGGAATCGGTTGGTGGCGACGCTGACCCGTATGCCCATCTGCTGGAAGGACAGCAGTAGTCCGCGGGCCGACGGCGACGTGGTGGAGTTCCGGTTCAATGTCTAAGGCTCGATGAGTTCTGCCGATCACGCAGGTCTCTAATACCGTGGGAATCCTCTGTTACACCGCGACGGTATCTCTCGACGGCTACGCTGCCGACGCCAGCGGCGACTTCCAGTGGTCGGCCCCGAGCGATCCGGTGTTCGCCGCCCATGTCGACCGCATGGCTGAGGTGTCGACCGAAGTGTTAGGGCGGAAGACTTTTGCGCTGATGCAGTACTGGGAGACCGATCCAGAGAACGAAGAGTGGGGCTCGGCGGAACAGGAGTTCGCCCAGCGCTGGCGGGGCATCCACAAAGTGGTGGTTTCGTCGACGCTGACGCGCGAAGCGGTCGAGTCGGACCGTGTCCGTCTGGTACCCGAACTGCCCTTGGCCGAATTGAAGCGGATCGTCGCGCAGTCCGAGGGCATAGTCGAGATCTTCGGACCCACCACCGCGGCCGCTGCGATCCGAGCTGGCCTGATCGATGAGTTCCAGTTCTTCGTGGTGCCGAAGATGGTGGGCGCAGGCCTACGTGCCCTACCTGACGGTGTGCGCCAGGACCTGAGTCTCGCCGGGCACAGCGTTTTCGACGACGGCACGGCGCACCTGCGCTACCTGTCTCAACGAGACGTTGCTCGGTGACTGAGTGCGGTGGAGTTCCGGTTCGATCTGTAGCCGACTCGCGGTCCCTCGGCAATCAGGTGTGGGTGCCGACGTTTATCACCCGCCCGGACGAATCGCGGTAGAAGAAGCGGCGTACACCCCACTCCTCCGAGGACAACGGGTGCACGATGTCAAGACCGGCCGCGACGGCTGCCGCGTGGGCGGCCACGACGTCGTCAACGAAGACCGAGACGTCAGGGTTGACCGGGGCCGTCGCATCAGTGGTCATCAGACCGATCTGACGGCCGGCGTGGTCGGCGAGGAAAGCGATCCATCCCATATCCATCACAACTCGCATGCCAAGCACGGCGGCGTGTTCCTTTATTCCGATGGAGACGTCTTCGACACTCAGGATGGGGGCGATTCGTTCGATCTTCATGCCGCCACAGAAGCATCTCCACCGATCCCGGTCCAGACGCTGAACGGAAGCCGAACTTCGTGGAGTTCCGGTTCAACGTGTAGCCGTGTTCTGATCAAACGCCTGAAGTGGGTGGTGCCGGCGGCCGCTTCCCGTCTGCGACGATGTAGCCGATGGTGAAACGCCGGTCGCGAGGCGTGGGAGGTTGTTGATGGACGATTACACCGAGCCGCATTGGGGCACAGCGGCGCTCGTGGTGATTGACCTCCAACGCGATTTCCTTGATGACGGTGTTTTTCCCGTGCCCGGCACGTCGTCCGTCGTCCCGAATGTCATCGAGCTGGCCGGAGCTTTTCGATCGGCTGGGCGGCCTATCGTTCACGTTGTCCGTCTCTATGAGCCAGGCGGGTCAGACGTGGACCTCCCTCGACGTCGCGCCGTAGAGGAAGGTGCCCGGCTCGCCGTGCCGGGTTCGAGTGGCGCTGAGCCAGCAGACGGGGTCCTGCCACCTGCGGTCTCTCTTGACGCGGCGCTTCTTGCCGACGGACGCCTACAGCACGTCGGGAGCAGAGAGGTGATCATGTTCAAGCCTCGCTGGAGCGCATTTCACCGCACTCAGCTCGAGCAGTGGCTTCGCGGGGAGGGCTGCGACACGGTGCTCGTCGCCGGCTGCAACCTACCGAACTGCCCGCGTGCGACATTGTTCGATGCCAGCGAGCGAGATTTCCGAACGGCGCTCGCCACCGATGCGGTGTCGCAGATCAGTGATGAGAGGCTTGCGGATCTCGCCCGTATTGGGGTGCGGCACTACAGTACGGCGGACGTAGTTGCCGCCCTGTCGACTGTGAACCGATGATCAGGCCGATGAAATTCCGGCTCTTCTTGTCTCGGACAGCCCGCTGCTGGTTAGACCGAGGACCGCTTCGGGAGCCTTGGCCCTATGGGACGAACTGACACCGCCTCGTTGGTGATCGCTGCCCCGCTGAGTCGGGTTTACAGAGCGCTGGTGGAACCCAAGTCACTTGTCGAATGGCTTTCGCCGCAAGGGATGTGCGGGAAGTTCGACCATTTCGACGCGCGGCCCGGAGGGTCTTACCGGATGACGTTGACCTATGCCGAGCCGCCCGATGCGGGCGGCAAGTCAAGCGACGAGTCGGATGTCGTGGTTGCTCGGTTCGTCGAGATCCTGCCCGATGATCGGGTCGTGCGGGCCGTCGACTTCGAATCCGACGACCCCGCTTACGCGGGGACGATGACCATGACGTGGGCGGTTACAGCGCTGGGCGCTGAGAGCACCCGTGTCGACATCCGGGCCGATGACGTCCCACCAGGCATCTCGGCGGACGATCACGTCGACGGTCTGCGGTCGTCGTTGAGCAATCTCGCGGACTACCTGACGGGTTGTCAGGCCGATCATGTTTGACGGCACCGTCGAGAGGGAGATGAGGGGGCACGATGCGGTGGCGTGGCGTCTGTCATATTGAAATTGCCGTGTTGGACTATGACGACTCGATCGCTTTCTACGATTCGCTGTTCGGCTGGCTCGGCTACAGCAGCTTCTCGTCGCTGAACATGGAGTATCAGTCGACGTATTACATGACGCGGGGTGTCAACCCGCACAGCTACATCGGGATTCAGCCCGCCCGTACCGGAGCGAAGCTGGCACACCGCGACCAAGCGGTCGGAATCAACCACATCGCGTTATGGGCCCGGAGTAGGGGAGAGGTCGACCGTTTCCATCGTGAATTCTTGATCGGACGGGATGTCCCTGTCACCGACGAGCCGAAGGAATACCCCCAGTACTGGCCTGGCTACTACGCTGTGTTCTTCGACGACCCGCTCAATGGGATCCACTGGGAGTTGGCGTGGGTACCGAAAGTTCCTACCCCACGCCAACTTTGGTCGTTCTATCGAGCAATTCACGCTTTCGCCAGGAGTCGGCCAGACCTGGCGAACACCGTGCCAGGCGTTGTCTGGCAGGCGAGGAGAACCCTGCCTGCCCGGTACCCTGCGGCACCGGCTCCGCCTCGAAGGTAGGGCCGCCGCCCGCGCGGTTCTCGTCTCGCACCCGGGCAGGCCGGACCGACACGCCCCATCCTGCCCGAGGCCGACTATTGCCCGGCGCAACGGAATTCGCTGCACCCGTAACCCCGCAGGGCACAACGCATTTCAGCATCGGCGGCGGAGCGGTGAGCGAGCTCGGACGTGGCGGACGGGAAGCCCGTCCGCCGGCTAGCGCGATTCCAGCCGAAAGATCGGAAGGTCGCGGCCCGCGGGCGCCGCCTTGTCCCGGTACTCGGCGTATCCCGAGTAGATCCGGTTGGCCAATTCGAATAGTCGGGCGTACTCGCCGGGATCGGTGACCTGCCGCGCGGTGAAGCGCTCGCCACCGAATTCGCAGTCCGGATGCGCCTTCAAGTTGTAGTACCACTGCGGGTGTTTGGTGCCGCCGAAGTTGGAGGCCAGCAGGATGACGTCGGGACCGTCATGGAAGTAGGTGAGTTGCACCTCGCGCCTCTGACCGGACTTCGCGCCGGTGGTGACGAGCGGCGCGTTGATGATCGAGCCCATGTTGACCCGCCCGCCGGTGAGGCGGAACAGGTACGGATCGGTATGGCGTGCGATGTGGCGGGCGATGAACTGTCCCGCTCGCGAACGTCCGAAGCGAACGCTTGCCCGATACAGCGGGCCCCGGGGCTTGTGCGGGTCCACGTACCTGAGCGGCATGCCCCGACCATACTGGGCTCGGCCGCGGAAGGTTTGGGGCTTGCTTGGATTTCGGTGCCGGGAAATGCTCTAGGGATGGGTGAACGTGTGTGGCCGTGCGTCCGGGGGTTCGGGCAAGCCTTGACGGGCGGCACGTTGGCGTTGGCCGCGCTCGGGCTGGCCGGGGGCGTGGCACACGCGGCCCCGACCGCCCACTGGTGCCCGGGCACTGTCTGGGACCCGAGCTGGGGCACCGTTTACAACTGGGACTGGGGTAAGTGCCACGACTGGCAAGGCCCGGCGGGCCAGAGTTTCCCGACGGGCGCGGGGCCGTGGGGGCCGGCGCCGATATGGGCTCCACCGCCGCCGCCTCCCCCGTCGTGGGCGCCCGGGGCCAAGCTGATGTGGAACCCGACCGGGCCCGGCAACTGGGGATTCTGGAACAACGGCATCTGGACTCCGGTCTAACCCGGCGTCCTTGTCGGTGGTGCTTCGTAGCATGCCCTCGTCGCACGCGCTCGCACGTCACCGCAGCCAGGAGGGCCCAATGAAATTCGTTTCCACCCGCATCATCACCGCCGATGTCAGACGGCTCGTCGATTTCTACGAGATCGTCACCCAGGTTCCCGCGGTATGGGGCAACGAGCTTTTCGCCGAGATCGCCACGCCGGTGGGCACGCTTGCGATCGGCAGCGACAAGACGGTGCCGCTGTTTGCGGCCGGATCCGCCGAACCCGCTGCCAACCGCAGCGCGATCGTGGAATTCCTGGTCGACGACGTCGACGCGCAGTACGAGCGGCTGCGCGAACACGTGGGGGAGGTCGTGACCGAGCCGACCACCATGCCGTGGGGAAACCGCGCGCTGCTCCTGCGGGATCCGGACGGGAACCTCGTCAACCTGTTCACCCCGGTGACCGAGGAGGCCCGCGTCAAGTTCGGATTGTGATTGGCACGCGACCGCGTTGGATGACGACGTGGCGACTCACCCGGTGAGGTGACAAGGCTTCGGCCGATGCGCCTCGCGCACCCGTGCGCGCGGTGCCCTCGCGGCGTTATGGTTTAGCTCGTGGCCGTTGAGGACAGCCCCGAAACACCCTCAGAATTCGACCGCGAGGCCGACGCGCTCGATAAGCGCGAGGAGAGGCTCGAAGAGCGCGAGGCCGAAGTCAAAAGGCGTGAGTGGCTGGCGGGTAGACGGGACCGGCTCGCCGACCAGCGAGACCGCGTCGCGGACGATCGCGAGCGTCAAGCGGACGAGCGGGAGCGGCGCGCGGACGAACGCGAGGGCACGGCCGAACAGCGTGAGCGTGGCCGGCTCGAGCGCCTGGACGAACAGGCGATGCGTAAGGAGGCGACGGCCCGGCGAGAGCAGGCCAGCATCGACCGGGAGATGGCGCAAACCGAACGCGGACCCGACTACACCTGAGTCCGCGCGTTTGCTGCTGGCCGGACCCGGCGCGGCGCCACGTTTGCTAGAAGTGCGGCGGACGCCATTGTCCGCGTTGCGAATGATGTAGGCCACAAATTTTGGTGAACAATAGTTGCCATTGCTACCGTCCCCGGCCATGGTAGTACTTGCA
Organism: Mycobacterium hainanense; assembly: GCF_041890355.1. Lineage (NCBI taxonomy): Bacteria > Bacillati > Actinomycetota > Actinomycetes > Mycobacteriales > Mycobacteriaceae > Mycobacterium > Mycobacterium hainanense. Next base: position 1,381,844 of record NZ_CP169059.1, read on the forward strand.
ACATTGATGTCATTGATTAATCAGGTTTCCGGGACGCCTTATATTCCGGGTGGAGATTCTCCCGCTGGAACGGATTGCTCAGGACTCGTTTCGTGGGTTGCCAACGCAGCATCCGACAGGCCAGTCTTCGGCAACCGGTTCGACACCGGAAACGAAGAAGCGGCGTTGTTGGCACGGGGTTTCCAGTACGGGACCGCCCCCAACGCGCTAGTGATCGGATGGAATGGCGGTCACACGGCCGCGACGCTGCCGGATGGGACCCCGGTCGCCAGCGGCGAACGCGGTGGCGTGCACATTGGTGGTGCGGGCGCCTATCAGGCCGGGTTCACCCACCACATGTTCCTGCCGATGCCGCCCGATGGCGACGGCGCCCTTCCTCCTCCGCCGGACGCGCCGCCCCCGCCGCCCGACGCGCCGCCCCCGCCGCCCGACGCGCCGCCGCCGCCGCCGGAGGCGCCGCCCGTGTTGGTCGACGCGGCGGCCCCGGCACCGCCCCCGCCAGCGCCGGAATTGCCGCCCGGCGATCCCGGAATTGCGAATCCTTAACGAATTGAATTCGCGAGGGATTCGATTCGGCGCACAGGTTATTTCCGCGGTATATGGCTCGGGGCTCCGACAAAGTGAAATAGCTCAGAAGTCGTCGGATTTGTGACCTAGCCCACTTGAAGCGCCGGTCGGAGCTGCCCGCGAATTGTGTGGAAACGAAGCGAAGTGTGCCTCGGGCGTCGATCCAGACGTCCGGGGCACACTTTGCTGACCCGCCTGTGGCGGACGATCGATATGCTGGCGCTGCGCCCGTGTCGAGCGGGCGCAGCTTCTCCCAGCGAGCGAGGCGGAAACCGGCCATGATCTTCATCGTCGTCAAGTTCGAGACCAAGCCCGAGTGGACGGACCGCTGGACGGATCTGGTCGCCGCGTTCACCGCGGCAACCCGCGCCGAGGACGGCAACCTGTGGTTCGAGTGGTCGCGCAGCCTGGACAACCCGGCGGAGTACGTCTTGGTGGAGGCTTTCCGTGACGACGAGGCGGGGGCGCTGCACGTCAACAGCGATCACTTCAAGCGGGCGATGCAGGAGCTGCCGCAGGCCCTCACGTCCACCCCGAAGATCATCAACCAGACCATCGACGCCACGGGATGGTCGGAACTGGGCGAGATGTCGGTCGGCTAGCTAACCGACTTCGGCTACGGTCACGGTGATTTCGCCGCCCAGTTGGTAGCCCGTCGCCAGCGGAAGCGTGTCACCGCTCCAAAACTTGCCGGGGTCGAACCAGTTCGCGTCCTTGTCCGTGTTGAGCAAACCCATTTCCTCGTAGGTGATCGCCACCGCCTCCGCGCAATAGGCGGTGGAGAGGCTCATCTTGCGTTCCTCCCGGCGACGCCGGGTCTGCTCGCGAACCTTGCTGTCCACCAACGGGATTCCCCGTACCCAGTCGTTGATGGTCGGGAGCCGGCCGCGGAACCAGCGACCGGTGAGCCGCGCGGTGGTGGGAAACGCGGTTCCGTCCATCCGCGCGATCACCCGCAGCAGCTTGTTCTCCTGCTCGCGGGTGGGGTTGGGCGTCAGCTGGCGCAGCCAGCACCGCTGCTGGTACCGCTGCGTCCACTGCAGGATGGCCTGACGCAGATCGTTGAGCTGCACGCCCCGGTGGTTGGTGCCCGTCCACAGGTCGACGAGCTTGTCGCCCAACTCGGCGTGCCAGATCAACGGCGGCAGGTCGTCGATGGCCACCGTCATACCGACGTGGTTCACCGGTGCGTTCGTCAGCGTCTGAATGGCGCGGTCGGGCCCGGAGCGGCCGCGAAACAACCAAAGATCTCCGGTGCGAGTCTCAATCAGGGCTTGATCGAGGGTCAGCGTCATGAGCGTGTCGATGCCTGTGTCCGGTTGCAAGAGCACACAAGTTAATCACAGCCCGCATACGCTGGTATTCATGCGCAGAGTGTGGAAGTGGGTTGGGCTGGCCGGCGTCGCCGGTGTCGTCGCCGGCGGCGCGCTGGTGGCTCGCGACCAACGCAAACGACGCGCCTACACCGCGGACGAGGTCCGGTCGCGGCTGCATCAGCGGCTGGCCGAGTACGACGGGGAGGGCTTTCAGTCCAGGTCGGGATCGGCCGGCGCCTCCACGGCGAACAACGAATAAGTCCCCGAGAAGCCCTTCAGTTCTACCTCGCGGCCCTTGTCGAAGTGGATGTCGTCGCACTCGGAAAGGGCGTCCCGCACAGGCTGACTCACCAAGATCTCGCCGCCCGCGGCCTGGGCCGCCACCCGCGCCGCCATCGCGACGTTGCGGCCGAACAGATCATCACCGCGGCGCACCGACCGGCCCATGTGAATACCGATTCGAACGCGAATCTCCTCGTGCCGCTTGCGTTTTGCGTCCTTGCGCAGCGCGTGCTGCAGGTCGATGCCGCACCGCACCGCCTGGTCGGCGCGGGAAAAGGCGATCATGAAGCCGTCGCCCTGGCTCTTCACCACGTGACCGGACCGTCGCTGCACCAGGTCCGACACCAGCTTGTCATGTGCGCCAATGAGTTTGACCCAGGCGCGGTCACCGATCCGCTCGTTGAGCGCGGTCGATTCCTCGATGTCGGAGAACAGGATCACCACCCGGCCGTCCGGGGTGACCTTGGCCAGGTCGGGTCGTTCCACTTCCGCCCAGTCGGCGAGATCCTCGATCGAACCGCGCACGGCGGCGCCGAAGCCTTCTTTGCGGACCACGTTGGCGGTGTTCCACACGGTCTTGAGGGCCTCCCGCCCGCCCGACAGGAGCCAGCTGCGGGTGTCGGTCCGGTGCCGCAATTCGTCGATCTCCTTGCGGCTGCGCACCAGCAACCGCGAAAGCACGGCGAGCGCGACCGCTTCGATCACGGCGATACCGGCCAAGACGTACACCGTGATATGCAGCGCATCACCCACGCAAGCATCCTGCCAAGGCGCCGACGGCTTGCGGTTGTCGGGCCTGTGTGCGGTGTCTAGTGTTAGGTCCGACCGCCGCGGGTAGTGAGTCTAAAGAGCCAACGACTTCGGAGGTGCGGGCTTGGCTGACGGCGGGGACAACTCTTCCAACAAGCTGGTGATCTTCGGCATCACCGGCGATCTGGCGCGCAAGATGACCTACCGCGCCTTATACCGACTCGAGGCCCGCAAGTTGCTCGACATCCCGATCGTCGGCGTGGCCAGTGACGACATGCCGCTCGAGAAGCTGATCGAGCGCGCCCGCGAGGCCGTCCAGGGCTCCGGCGAGGAGTTCGACGACGCAGTCTTCGACCGGCTCGCCGGCCGGCTGTCCTACCTGCACGGCGACGTCACCGACGAAGAGCTGTACGGCCGGCTCGCGAAGGAGATCGGGAAGGACTGCCGGCCGCTGTACTACCTGGAAATGCCGCCGTCCCTGTTCGCGCCGATCGTCGAAAACCTCGCCAAAGCGGACCTGCTGGAATGCAGCCGTGTCGCCGTGGAGAAGCCGTTCGGCCACGACCTGGCCTCGGCGCGCGACCTCAACGCCCGGCTGCGCGCGGTGCTCGACGAGGACCAGATCCTGCGGGTGGACCACTTCCTGGGCAAGCAACCCGTCGAGGAGCTGCAATACCTGCGGTTCGCCAACAACGCCCTGGCCAAGCTGTGGGACCGCGACAGCGTCTCCGAAATCCACATCACCATGGCCGAGGACTTCGGCATCGAGGACCGTGGCAAGTTCTACGACGCGGTGGGCACCCTGCGCGACGTCGTGCAAAACCATCTGCTGCAGGTACTCGCGCTGGTCGCGATGGAACCCCCGGTCGGTCCCAGCGCGGACGACCTGAACGACAAGAAAGCCGAGGTGTTCCGGGCGATGCCGGCCCTGGATCCGCAGCGGTGCGTGCGCGGCCAGTACCGCGGCTACACCGACGTCGACGGGGTGGCGAAGGATTCGCAAACCGAGACCTACATCGCGCTGCGGACCGAGATCGACAATTGGCGCTGGGCCGGTGTGCCGATCTTCCTGCGCGCGGGAAAGGCGCTGCCGGAGAAGGTGACCGAGGTGCGGATGTTCCTGCACCACGTTCCGGGATTCTCGTTTCTGCCGAACCGCCGGCCACCCGAGCCCAACCAGATCGTGTTGCGCATCGATCCCGACCCCGGGATGCGGTTGCAATTGTCCGCCCAGGTCGGCGATGGATGGCACGACGTCCATATGGACTCGTCGTTCGCCGAGGATCTCGGGGAAGCCGTGCGGCCCTACGAACGGCTGCTGTACGCCGCGCTCACCGGGGACCGGCAGCTGTTCGCCCGGGAAGACGCCATCGAGGAGACGTGGCGGATCGTGCAGCCCGTGCTGGACAAGCCGAGCCGCATCCACCCCTACGACCAGTGCTCGTGGGGGCCGGAGGCGGCGCAGTCACTGCTCCACGGTCATAGCAGCTGGCAAGAGCCGTGGCTGCCCAAGCGCACGTCGTCACAGTAAGGAGAACGGGAAGAGATGCAGCTCGGGATGATCGGACTCGGCCGGATGGGCGCCAACATCGTCCGGCGCGTCGCCAAGGACGGACACGAATGCGTGGTCTACGACCACAACCCCGACGCGGTCAAGGCGATGGCGGGGGAGGAGCGGACCACCGGTGTGTCGTCGCTGCAGGAGCTCGCCGAGAAGTTGACCGCACCGCGGGTGGTCTGGGTGATGGTGCCGGCCGGGACCATCACGACGGGCGTCATCGAGGAGTTGGCCAAGACGCTGGAGTCCGGCGACATCGTCATCGACGGCGGCAACTCGTACTATCGCGACGACATCAGCCACGCAAAAATTCTGTCCGAGAAGGGAATTCATCTCCTCGACTGTGGCACCAGCGGTGGCGTGTGGGGCCGGGAACGCGGCTATTGCCTGATGATCGGCGGTGACGACGAGGCCTTTCTGCACGCCGAACCCATCTTCGCCAGCGTCGCTCCCGGGGTGGAGGCGGCGCCGCGCACGCCGGGCCGGGACGGCGAGGTCGCCCGATCGGAGAAGGGTTACCTGCACTGCGGACCGTCCGGCGCCGGCCACTTCGTCAAGATGGTGCACAACGGCATCGAGTACGGCATGATGGCCTCGCTCGCCGAGGGGCTGAACATCCTGCGCAACGCCGACATCGGCAAGCACGTGCAGGAGGGTGACGCCGAAACGGCGCCGCTGTCGAATCCCGAGTTCTACCAATACGACTTCGACATCCCCGAGGTCGCCGAGGTGTGGCGCCGGGGCAGCGTCATCGGCTCCTGGCTGCTGGACCTGACCGCGATCGCGCTGCACGATTCGCCCGATCTCAAGGAGTTCTCCGGGCGGGTGTCCGACTCCGGGGAGGGGCGGTGGACCGCCATCGCGGCGATCGACGAAGGGGTGCCTTCGCCGGTGCTGACGACGGCGCTGCAGTCCCGGTTCGCCTCGCGGTCGCTCGATGACTTCGCGAACAAGGCGTTGTCGGCGATGCGCAAGCAATTCGGCGGGCACGCCGAGAAGCCGGCCAACTAGTGGCGCTTGACGAACTTCACCACGGCGTCGCTGAACGCGTCGTTGTCGTCGCCGGCCGCGGTGTGTCCGGCGTTGGACAGCTCGACGAACTCCGCGCGGGGCACCGTGGCCAGGAAGTGCCGAACGCCCTCGGGGCTCACGACGTCGGACAGCTTCCCGCGGATCAGCAAAACCGGGATCGACAGGTGCTTCGCGGCCTGCTCGAAGTTCTCCGTGCGTAACTCGGGATCGTCGCCGGGCTTGGTCATGAACGCCGGATCCCAATGCCAATACCAACGGCCGTCGCGCAGGCGCAGGTTCTTCTTCAACCCCTCGGGGCTGCGCGGCTTGTCCCGATACGGCAGGTAGGCGGCGACGGCGTCGGCGGCCTCCTCCAGCGAGTCGAAACCGTCCAGGCCGCTGATCATGAAATCGCGGATGCGGGCGCTGCCGCCCTTCTCGAATCGCGGCACCACGTCGACGAGGACCAGCCGCGTCACCTTCGCCGGCCCGGCGCGATGGGCGGCGAGGATGCCGGTCAGCCCGCCCATGCTCGCCCCGATGATCATCACCGGCCGGCCGATCGCCTCGATCACCTGCAGGACGTCGGCGGTCAGGGTCTCGACGTCGTAGTCGGCGTTGGGCGCGCGATCGCTGTCACCGTGTCCGCGGCTGTCGAGCGCCACCACGTGCAGGCCCTCGTCGGCCAGTCTTTGACCGGTGTTTTTCCACGAATGCCGGTTCTGGCCGCCACCGTGCAGCATCAGGACGCTGGGCCGGCGCGCGCCGTCGGTCCCGCGATTCCATTCGTCGGCAACCAGCCTGATCCCGCCGGCTCCGGAAAACTCGACCGTCTCGGGTGTACTGGTGACGGTGCTCATGCGACCTGACGTTACATAGCGCGTATATGCACCGTTCGCCGGGGCGACGACGCGATGAGTTTTTGTCCTGGCCGGGGTCTACCAGGACGACACCCAAGAGCCAACAAGGAGGCCGCCGCCCATGCCATCGATCACCCCGTCGTTGTGGTTCGACCACGACTTGGAGGAGGCAGCCAAGTTCTACACCTCGGTTTTCCCGAACTCCCACATCGAGGGCTTCAACCGGACCACCGAGGCCGGGCCCGGCGAACCGGGCACCGTCCTGTCCGGCAGCTTCGTGCTGGACGGCACCCGGTTCATCGGAATCAACGGCGGCCCGCACTTCCGGTTCACCGAGGCGGTGTCCTTCACCATTCACTGCAAGGATCAGGAGGAAGTCGACTACTACTGGGAGCGGCTGACCGATGGCGGCGAGGAATCGCAATGCGGCTGGTGCAAAGACCGCTTCGGCTTGAGCTGGCAGATCGTCCCGGACCGGCTGTACGAGTTGATCGGTGGTTGCGACCGGGCGCGCGCGGCGGCGGCCACGCAAGCGATGTATGGCATGCGCAAGATCGTTATCGCCGAATTGGATCGCGCAGCCGCGCAGGCATAGCGAAACTCCCTGTCCCAGCTGCGTTTTGACCGCTTCCGGCATGCGGTCGGTGCGTCGTGGACCCACACGCGTTAGGTTGGTCCGTGCGGACGCGCCGAGCAGGGAGTGAACATGGGTGAACCGGGCTGGATCGACGTGCCGAGCCCTGCCGGGAACCTGAAGGCACTCACCTGGGGGCCCGGCGACGCCCCCCTTGCGTTGTGCCTGCACGGCTTCCCCGACACGCCATACGGATTTCGCAAGATCGCGCCCCGGCTCGTGGAGGCGGGCTGGCGGGTGGTGGCCCCCTTCATGCGCGGGTACGCGCCGTCCTCGATCCCGGCCGACGGCAGCTATCACGTCGGCGCGATGATCGACGACGCCCTGCGGGTTCGTTCGGTGGCGGGGGGCACCGACGGTGACGTGGTGATCGGCCACGACTGGGGCGCGATCGCCACCACCGGCCTGGCCGCCATGCCCGACAGCCCCTTCACCAAGGCGGTGATCATGTCCGTGCCGCCGTCGGCGGCCTTTCGTCGCCGGGCCGGCGCCGGCGAGCGCGCCCGGCTGGTGGCACACCTGGCGCGCCAGCTGTTGCGCAGCTGGTACATCATGTACTTCCAATTGCCTTGGCTGCCAGAGCGTTCCGAGTCGTGGGTGCTGCCGCTGCTGTGGCGTCGCTGGTCGCCGGGATATCGGGCCGACGAGGATCTGCGCCACGTCGACGCGGCGATCGGGACCCCGGAGAGCTGGCGCGCGGCGCTGGGACCCTACCGCGCCACGATCCGCAACACCCGGCCGCCCGCGCGGTATGCCAAGCTCAACGAGCTGTGGACCGAAGAGCCCGTGTGGCCGTGCCTGTACCTGCATGGCCGCGACGACGGCTGTATGACACCGGCTTTCGCCCGCTGGGCGGAGAAGGCGTTGCCGCCGGGCAGCGAGGTGGCCATTGTCGAACATGCGGGGCACTTCCTGCAGCTCGAACAGCCTGACAAGGTCGCCGACCTGGTGCTCGGGTTCATCGGCTCGCCCGGCTGAATGGCCGCGCAGCGGATGGCCGCCGTCGATGCGCAGTTCTACTGGATGTCGGCCAAGATTCCCAGCGACGAGTTCTTGCTGTACGCGTTCGACGGCGAGCCCGCGGACTACCCGGCCGCCGTCGAACAGGTCCGCAGGAGGGCCGGCGCCGAGCCGGCGCTGACGCTGCGCGTCCGCGAGGGCAGTCCGCTGACCTACCCGCAGTGGGTGCCGGCGGCCGTCACGCCCGAGTGGGTGGTCCGCCACGACCTCGACGACCAGACATGGGCCGGCTGCCTGGCGGCCGTCGTCGCCCTCGCCGGTGACCAACTTGACGTGCGCCGGACGCCCTGGCGGCTGCACGTCTTCACCCCCGTGCGGGGCGTCCCTGGCGCGATCGGGGCGGGCTCCGTGGCGGTATTGCAGGTTCCGCATGCGCTGGCCGACGGCGCGCGAGCAGCGGCCATGGCGGCCTGGCTGTTCGGCAGGCCCGATCCGGTGCCTGCGGTGCAGCGCCTGCGTGCGGGGTTCCTGCCCTGGCGAGCCGCGCGGGCGGCGCGGGCCCACCGCCGGCTGGTGGCCGAGACCCGCGCCGGGCTACTGGCCCCCCGGCCCGGTCCGCGGCCCCTGCTGGCGACGAACGCGCGCCCCGGCGCGGTCCGTTCGGTGCGCACGCTGGTGCGACACCGCACGGACTTGCGTGGTCCCACCGTCACCGTGGGCGCGCTGTCGGCGATCTCCACGGCGCTGTCCCACCTGGTGGGCGATGCAGCCGATACGCTGGGCGCCGAAGTTCCGATGGCCAAACCCGGTGTGGCGTACGCGCACAATCACTTCGGGAATGTCGTCGTGGGCCTGCACCCGGGGCTGGGGCTCGAGGCCCGCGACGAGCGGATCGCGACGGAGCTTGCCGACGGCCGGCGCCGCTTCGCGCACCAGGCGACGCGCTACGCCGACCGGGCTTTCGCCGCGGTTCCCGCGCCCCTATTGCGCTGGGGCATAAGCCAATTCGACCCCGACATTCGTCCCACACAGGTGTCCGGCAACACCGTCGTGTCCAGCGTCAACCGCGGGGCGGCCGATCTGACCTTCGGCGGTGCCCCGGTGGTGCTGACGGCCGGCTACCCGGCGCTGTCGCCGGCGATGGGGCTGACGCACGGCGTGCACGGCATCGGCGACACCATCGCGATCAGCGTGCACGCCGCCGAGACGGCCGTTCCCGACATCGACGCGTATCTGGAGTTGCTCGACGCGGCGCTGTAGCTACTGCGCGTCGCCGGAGCGGGCCGCTTCCTCACGCGTCAGGCCGACCGCGGCGATCAGCTCCTCATGCAGCTCGAACCACACGGTGTGGTAGGAGTCGATGAGCGGCCTGGTCAGCCATGCGGTGTCCCCGCCCCGCACTTTGCCCAGCGCCGCAGCAAGTTTCGTCGAGTAGGCGTTCAGCCGGGGCAGCTGCGCCGCGGCCGCCGTGATGATCGGCTGCACGCGGGCGTGCACATCGTCGAGGCGGGCCAGCACCGCGGCGTCGTATTCCGGGTCGTCGTGGGCGTTGGGAGTGCCGCTGGGGCCGCCCTTGAGCTGCCAATCGGTCACCACGGCTTTGAAATCGGCGTTGACGGAACGAAAGTCGTCATAGGCCGCCGCGATCGCGGCCCGGTCGACGCCCCTGCGCTCCTCGTCGAGCAGCGCCGCAAGCCGGTCACGCCCGCCGGGCGTGATTCGCACCGTCGCACCGTCGGCGAGCAATCCCGCCGCGGTCAGCCGTTCGACGGTCGTCGTGACGTCGGCAAGGTCGGAGTTCAAGGTGGCGGCCAGGTCGGCGGGACGCACCCGCCCCTTCAGCCGAACCGCTTGCAGCACCGCCAATTCGCTCATCGGTCCGTCCCGTCGGCCAGGCGCAGGGCGGTCAGCATGACGATCAGCGGGGTGGCCGAGACGACGTCGGTATGCCCGTTCTTCAGCGCCGCGGCCACCGCGGCCTCGGTGTTGTCCTCCAGCCGCAAGTGGCCGCCACCGGTGTGGGCGCGCAGCGGGCTGATCCGGCGGGCGATGTCGGCGAGCTCGCGCAATTCGGGCGTGTCGTTCTCCGACCATGCGGATAGGCTCAGGTTGCCTTCGCGGACTTCGCCTTTCGCGCCGTCGACGGTGATCAGTTTACCGGCCAACGAGGCGGCCACTCCGGGGCCGCAACCCACCACGGCCACACGCCCGAGTTCCCGGCTGACCACCGCCGCGTGGCTGGCCGCGCCGCCGACCTCGGTGACGATGCCTTGCGCGGCAAGCATGCCCGAAACGTCTTCGGGCCTGGTGTGGTCGCGCACCAGGATCACCGACTCGCCCCGTTCGGCGGCATCGAGCGCCTCGTCGACGTCGGTGTAGGCCTTGCCCGACGCCACGCCCGGACAGGCCGGCAACCCTGTGGCCAAAACCTTCGCCGCCAAGCGCGTTCCCGGCTGCAGCGCGGGCATCAGCAGGGTCTGCACGTGCGCCGGCGTCACGCGCCGCAGCGTCTCGGCGTCGTCGATCAGCCCCTCGTGCCGCAGCTGCAGCGCCAGGCGCACGGCGGCCTGCGCCGACCGCTCCGCGCCCCGAGTTTGCAGCAGCCACAGCTTGCCGTCCTCGACGGTGAACTCGATCTCTTGGACGTCGGACTCGAGCCGCTCCAATCTTCGTGCGGCGTCCATCAACTCGTCGTAGACAGCCGGCTGCTCGTCGCGAAGGGCGCTGATGGGTTCGACGTCGACCGATCCGGACACCACGTCATCGCCCTGGCCCCCGGGCAGCCATTCGCCCAACGGCTCGTTGTCCCCGGTAATCGGGTTGCGTGAAATCAGCACGCCCGCACCGGAATCGGGACCGCGGTTGCCGAACACCATCGCTTGCACGACGACCGCCGTGCCGCTCTGCTCGTCGACGCCGGAATGGGCGCGGTAGGCGACCGCGCGGGGTGAGTTCCACGAGGCGAACACGGCCTCGATGCCCGCGCGCAGCTGGACGTAGGGGTCGGGGGGCACCGCCTCGTGCTCGGCTGTGCCCACGATGCGCCGATACATCCGGTCGAACCGCCGGCGGGTATCGCGGGCGAATGCCGGGGCCGTGGCGGCCAGCGCCTGCTCGGCTTCATCGTTCATGCCGAGGTCAAGGATCGTGTCCATCATGCCCGGCATCGACTGGGTTGCCCCGGAGCGCACGCTGACCAGCAGTGGATGCGGGCCCCGCCCGAACGCGCGCGAGGTCTGCGCTTCCAGCCAACCCATCCGGTCGAGCACGTCGTCCCAAATGGCGTCCATCGCCGCCCGGGGATCGGCGAGGTACCGCAGGCCCACCTCTGTGGTGATACAAAACGCGGGCGGCACCGGCAGACCGTGGCGGCGCATCGCCTCGATGCCGTGGCCCTTGTTGCCCAACAGCTCCCGCGGGTGACTCGCTGTGCCGTCCAGTAACACCACGGATTGCCCGTCAGAAGCGGCCCCTGACGTGTGACGGCGGGCACCGCGTGCGATACGAGCCGTGGTGCACCCCCTTGTGATCAGCTGTCGAAAGGCCAACGTCGGAACGCCCGCAATGTTCCCACATGGGCCGACGGAGTTAGCTGATCGGCGGTCATGTTATCCGGCCCGCCCCCATGATCTAAGTTTGCAGGTATGACTCCCTACGACGTCGGGTTACTCATCCTGCGGCTGGTACTGGGCGTGACGTTGGCCGCGCATGGCTACAACAAGTTTTTCGGCGGCGGGCGCATCCCGGGTACCGCGCGGTGGTTCGAGAGCATCGGCATGAAGCCGGGCAAGTTCCACGCCACCGTGGCCGCCACGACCGAGATGGCGGCCGGGCTGGGCCTGGCCGCCGGTCTGCTGACACCGATCCCGGCGGCGGGCTTCGTGTCGTTGATGCTGGTAGCAGCCTGGACGGTGCACCGGGCCAACGGGTTTTTCATCGTCAAGGAGGGCTGGGAATACAACTTGGTCCTGGCCGTCAGCGCGATCGCCGTGGCCACCCTGGGCGCCGGCAAGCTCAGCCTCGACTACGTCGTCTTCGGCCACAACTGGATGGACGGCTGGCGCGGCCTGTTGATCTCGTTGGTTCTCGGCCTCGCCGGCGCGATCGGCCAGTTGGTGATCTTCTACCGGCCGCCCGCTAAGCAGGCTGGTTAGCTAGGGATCCTCCTCGTCGGACGCATGTTCGAAACTGACCCGCGCCGCCAGGGAATTGACGCAAGTGATTCGGACGGGCCCTAGGCGACCGCGGCGGTCTCGGCCTCCCGGACCTCAGCGGCCGCACGCTCACCGGAGCGGATCGCGCCGTCGATCCACCCACACATGATGGCCGAGCTCTCGGTGCCGGCCCAGTGGATACGCCCACACGGCTCGCGCAGGGTATAGCCGAATTCGGTCAGCACGCCGGTCGGTGCGTGCCCGATCATCCCGCCGCCAGAGTATTGCTCGATGGTCCAGTTCTGCTCGTGGTACTCCCGCGGCGACCTCGCCTTCTCGCCGAACCGGTCGATCAACTCGCCGACGAGCGCCGCCCTTCGCTCGGCCTCGTTGAGCTTCGTCAGCCGCCGCGCCGCGCGCCCTTCGGTGATGACACACATGACGCCGGGGTCGCCGGTGTCGGTGCAGGCGTCGATCGTCAGGGTGGCTGGGGAACCCGGTGCGGCGGACTGGCCGGACAGCCCGTCCGCGCGCCAGAAGGGCTCGTCGTAGACGATCGACGTCTTGATGACCGCGCCGCTCGGCATGCGCTGGTGCAGCATCGCCCGGTCCACCGGCAGCATCGGGTCGTAGACGATCGAGGGGGCGACCGCCAGCGGTATCGCCACGATGACCCGCCGGGCGCGGATCGTCAGGTCGGCCGCTGTCACCGTCACGCCGTCGGCGTCTTGGGCGATATGGCGGACCGGTTGCGAAAAGTGCAGCGCGTCGCCCAGTTCGGCCGCGATGGGACCGTAGATGGCGCCCATTCCGCCGACCGGGCGGGCGTCCTGGGAGCCGCCCTTGCCCGAGATCGCGAACGTCAGCCCGCCCGCCGACGCCGTCTGCAGCAACCCCCACAGCAACGACGTCTCTGACGCCGCCGAGGTGTAGAGGCCGGCAAACGCCATGTCCAGCATCTCGCGGGCCTGCTTGGACATGGTGCTCTGTTCGATCCACTCCCCGACGCTGATGCGGTCCCACTCGGCCGCCTGCTTGGCATCCCAGGGGGCTTCCCGCGGAAGCGTTTTGGCCATCTTCTCGATGGACAACAAACCAACACCGAGGTTGGCGACGGCCCACGGGCTCATCGTCCAGGGGACGGTGCCGCCATAGCGGTGCTTCTTGCCGTCGACGATCATCATCGCGTCGCCGTCGTTGTGCTGCTTGTACTCGGCGACGCCGAATTCGCCCATCAGCGCGTAGATCCGGTCCTGGCCCGGTCCGATCCACGCGCCGCCGCGATCGATCCACGTGCCGTCGGGACGGTATTCGGTGAAGGTGCGGCCGCCGACCCTGTCGCGCGCCTCCAGCAAGGCCACCGAATGGCCGGCCCGTTTCAGCCGCAGGGCGGCCGTCAGACCGGCGAAACCCGCTCCGACCACGCAGTAATCGACGTCTGACACGGCCGTCTCCTCAACCTGTGTTCCGCCCCAGCAGCAAACTACACCGCGGGCGGTTCCGGTGGTGGTCGGTTAACTCAGATTTCTGCGCGCCTTCTTGCCGGCCATAAGGTGCGGATTTGTGTTGACGCATACGGTTCGCGCACGGCGCAGCTCCGACGACTTTCCCCGCGACGAGCACCTGGCGGCCAAGATCGCCGAGGTCGCCGCCGACCCGGTTGCCGTCGAGCCGGCAACCGCGGAGATGGTGGCGAACCGAATCATCGACAACGCGGCCGTCAGCGCCGCCGCCGTGCTGCGCCGGCCCGTCACGGTGGCACGGCAGCAGGCGCTGGCCCATCCGGCGCCGCGCGGGGCCAGTGTTCTCGGCGTCGACGGAACCTATTCGGCGGAGTGGGCGGCCTGGGCCAACAGCGTCGCCGTGCGCGAACTCGACTTCCACGACACGTTTTTGGCCGCCGAATACTCCCACCCCGCCGACAACATTCCCCCGCTGGTCGCGGTGGCCCAACAGCTGGGACTGCCGGGCACCGACCTGATCCGCGGCGTGGTCACCGCTTACGAAATCCAGATCGACCTGGCCCGCGGAATCTGCTTGCACGAACACAAGATTGACCACGTCGCGCATCTGGGACCGTCCGTGGCCGCCGGCATCGGGACCATGCTGCGGCTGGATACCGACACGATTTACCAGGCCGTCGGGCAGGCGCTGCACCTGACCACCAGCACCCGCCAGTCGCGCAAGGGGCTGATCTCCAGCTGGAAAGCCTTCGCCCCCGCGCACGCGGGCAAGGTTGCCATCGAGGCAGTGGATCGGGCGATGCGCGGCGAGGGATCGCCGGCGCCCATCTGGGAGGGCGAGGACGGGGTGATCGCCTGGCTGCTGGGCGGCCCCGACCGCGAGTACCGGGTGCCGCTGCCCGCTCCCGGCGAGCCCAAGCGCGCGATCCTGGACAGCTACACCAAGGAGCACTCGGCGGAATACCAGAGCCAGGCGCCGATTGACCTGGCGCGGCGGCTCCGCGACCGGATCGACGACCTCCGCGACATCTCGACCATCGTGCTGCGCACCAGCCACCACACCCATGTCGTGATCGGGACGGGCTCGGGGGATCCGCAGAAATTCGACCCGGACGCGTCGCGGGAAACGCTCGACCATTCGCTGCCCTACATCTTCGCCGTCGCGCTGCAGGATGGGAGCTGGCACCACGAGCGGTCTTATGCCGCCGAGCGGGCCCACCGGCCGGACACGGTCGAACTGTGGCACAAGATTTCGACGGTCGAGGATCCAGGGTGGACCCGCCGCTATCACTCGCCGGATCCGGCGGAGCAGGCGTTCGGGGCGCGGGCCGAGGTCACGCTGAACAGCGGGGAAGTGATCGTCGACGAGCTGGCCGTCGCGGACGCCCATCCGTTGGGTGCGCGGCCGTTCCGGCGTCCGCAGTACGTCCAGAAGTTCACCGAGCTGGCCGGCACCGTCGTGGAACCGGCTGAGCGGGAGAGGTTTTTGGCCGCGGTGGCCGCGTTGGCCGACATGCGGGCGGGCGAGCTCGGGGCGTTGAATCTTCGGGTCGACCGCGGGGTGCTCGAGCGGGCGCCGGCGATCGCACCGGGCATCTTCAGTGAGTGAAATCGCGTGTGCGTCCACGGCTTTGCGTGTGCGTCCAGGGCTGGAATCCCGGCGGTTTCTCGCCCTCAGCACACACTGGATGCCTTCGGCGCACACTTTCGACGGGGGGACCGCCGGTTAGGCGGGCCCACCGTACTGCCACACCAGGTTGTGCGCGCCGGTCATCGTGGGATTGCACCACATCGTCCGCCCGTTGGCGTCCTGGGTGGTCGCGTGCAACACCGTGCAGGAATCGCCGGGACCCGGGGTGTCGGCACCGGCGACCGCAACGGGCGAGAGGGCGGCGAACGGCGCCAGCGCCGTGGCCGATATGACGATTCGAAGCCTGCTCATGGTGGACGCCTCCTATCGGCCGCGCCGATCCGGTTTCACGGTATCCGGGGGCCGGGTCAGAGGCAAAGATTTCTTGCGCGGCTCGAGTGCCGCCGAGCTAGAACACGTTTTAATCTGACCACCATGGGATTTCTCAAGCCTGAGCTGCCACAGCTCGACATGGCCGAGTGGAACAAGGGCAGCCGTAGCGAGAAGATCCGGCCGATGGCCAAGCACTGGGCCGAGGTGGGCTTCGGCACGCCGGTCGCGCTGCACCTCTTCTACGTCGCCAAAATCCTGCTCTACATCCTCGGCGCGTGGGTGTTCGCCTCGGCCACCAGGGGACTCGGCGGCTTCACGAACGTCGCGCATTGGTGGTCGGAGCCGATCGTGTTCGAGAAGGTCGTGCTGTACACGATGCTGTTCGAGGTGATCGGGCTGGGTTGCGGCTTCGGCCCGCTGAACAACCGGTTCTTCCCGCCCATGGGCTCGATCCTGTACTGGATGCGGTTCGGCACCATCCGGCTGCCACCGTGGCCGGACCGGGTCCCGCTGACCGAGGGCACCAAGCGCAAGCCGATCGACGTGGCGCTGTACGCGCTGTTCCTGCTGGTGACGCTGAGCGCGCTGTTCGCCGACGGCACGGGCCCGATGCCAGAGCTCGGCACGAGAATCGGGTTGCTGCCGGCCTGGAAGATCGTGCTCATCCTGCTGCTGCTCGGCGTCCTCGGCCTGCGGGACAAGGTGATCTTCCTGGCCGCGCGCGGCGAGGTCTACGCCACCATGGCGGTGACGTTCCTCTTCGGCGGGGTGGACATGATCGTCGGGTCCAAGGTGGTGTTCCTGGTTATCTGGATGGGCGCCGCCACGTCGAAGCTCAACAAACACTTCCCGTTCGTGATCTCCACGATGATGTCCAACAACCCGCTGGTGCGGCCCCGCTCGCTGAAGCGGCGATTCTTCGAGAACTTCCCGGACGACCTGCGGCCCGGGCGGTTGTCGCGATGGCTGGCGCACGTGAGCACCGCCATCGAGATGCTGGTGCCGCTGCCGTTGTTCTTCTGCCACAGCGGCTGGCCCATCACCGTGGCCGCCATCGTCATGGTGTGCTTCCACCTAGGGATCCTGGTGTCGATCCCGATGGGCGTGCCGCTGGAGTGGAACGTCTTCATGATCTTCGGTGTGCTGTCGTTGTTCGTCGCGCACGCCCGCCTGGGGCTGCGCGACCTGAGGCACCCCGTGGTGGTGGCGATACTGTTCGTCGTCATCGCGGGAATCGTCGTGCTGGGCAACATGTTCCCCCGCAAGATCTCGTTTCTGCCGGGGATGCGGTACTACGCCGGTAACTGGGACACCACCCTGTGGTGCATCAAGGGATCGGCGAGCGACAAGATCGCCAGGGGCATCGTGGCGATCGCCAGCATGCCGCAGGCCCAGCTGGAGCGGTTCTATGGCAGTCCGGAGGCCGCGCAGATCCCGCTCTACATGGGATATGCGTTCCGCGGGTTCAACACTCACGGTCGTGCGCTGTTCACCCTGGCGCATCGCGCGATGGCGGGCCAGAACGAGGACGACTACGTGCTGACCGACGGCGAACGCATCTGCAGCACCGCCATCGGCTGGAACTTCGGCGACGGCCACATGCACAACGAGCAACTGATCGCCGCACTGCAGGAGCGTTGCCACTTCGAGCCGGGCGAGGTGCGAGTGGTGTTGCTCGACGCGCAGCCCATCCACAAGCAGACGCAGGCGTACCGGCTGGTGGACGCGGCGACCGGCGAGTTCGAGCGCGGCACCGTCCGGGTCGCGGACATGGTGACCCGGCAACCGTGGGCCGACGACGTTCCCGTCGAGGTGCTTACAGACGAAGCCACGCCAGCGTGACGTTCGGCGCGGAGCGCCACGCTGGCGTGACACGCGGCTAGGCCCCGGCGCGCACCTCCTGCGCCGCGGCGACCATGTTCTTCAGCGACGCGGTCACCTCGTCGGGGTTGCGGGTCTTGAGTCCGCAATCGGGGTTGACCCAAAGCCGTTCCGCGGGAACGGCTCTCAGTGCCGCGCGCAACGACTCCGCCATCTCGGCGGTGCTCGGCACCCTCGGCGAGTGGATGTCGTAGACGCCCGGCCCGACGCTGTTGGAGAAGCCGATCGCGTTGAGGTCGTCCAGCACCTCCATGTGTGAGCGCGCCGCCTCGATGGACGTGACGTCGGCGTCGAGGTCGGCAATGGCCCCGATCACCTCACCGAATTCGGAATAGCACAGGTGGGTGTGGATCTGCGTGGAGTCCGCGACGCCGGAGGTGGCCAGGCGGAAAGACCCTACCGCCCAACGCAAGTAGTCCTCCTGATCCGCCCGGCGCAGCGGCAGCAGCTCCCGCAGCGCCGGTTCGTCGACCTGAATGACGGCGATGCCCGCGGACTGCAGGTCCACGGTCTCGTCGCGGATGGCCAGCGCCACCTGGTTGGCGGTGTCGGCCAGCGGCTGATCGTCACGGACGAACGACCAGGCCAGGATCGTGACCGGACCGGTCAGCATGCCCTTCACCGGCTTGTCGGTCAGTGACTGCGCGTACTTGATCCACTCGACGGTCATCGGGTGGGTACGGATGACGTCGCCGTAGAGGATCGGCGGACGCACGCAGCGGCTGCCGTACGATTGCACCCATCCGTTGGACGTCGCGAAGAAGCCCTCCAACTGCTCGGCGAAGTATTGCACCATGTCGTTGCGCTCCGGCTCGCCATGCACCAGGACGTCGAGACCCAGCTCCTCCTGCAGCGTGATGACGTCGGCGATCTCCTTGCGCATCCGCTTCTCGTACTCCGCCTGGTCGATCTCGCCGGCCCGCAGCGCGGCGCGCGCCTTGCGGATCGCCGAGGTCTGCGGGTAGGAGCCGATGGTCGTCGTCGGCAGCGGCGGCAGGTGCAGCCGCGCTTCCTGGCTGGCGCGGCGCTGCGCAGCGTCGCCGCGGTGGGTCCCGGTGGCCACGATCGAGTCGATGCGGTCCCGCAACTCGTCGTTGTCCAACCGGGGATCGCTCCTGCGGGACGACACCGCCGCATTGGACGCCGCGATCTCGTCGGCGACGGCCTCGCGCCCGTCGCGCAGGGCGCGCGCGAGCGTCACCACCTCGGCCACCTTCTCCTGCCCGAACGCCAGCCAGCTGCGCAGCGCGTCGTCCAGATCGGTTTCGGGTTCCAGCGAATACGGCACGTGCATCGTGGAGCATGAGGTCGAAACCGCCACGGCGCCAGCCGAACCCGTCAGGGTGTCCAGTTTGCCGAGCGCCGCCTGCAGGTCGGTGCGCCAGATGTTGCGCCCGTCGACGACGCCAGCGACCAGGGTTTTGCCGGACAACTCCGGGATGCCCGCCACCGCCGCGTCGGGGCCATAGACCAGGTCGACGCCGATCGCCTCGACCGGGGTGCGGGCCAGCCCGGCCAGGGAGGCGCCGGGATCACCGAAGTAGGTCGCGACGTAGATGCCGGGCCGGTTGCCCACCTTGCCCAGGGCGTTGTAGGCGGCCTCGGCGAGCGCGGGGGCATCGGGGGAGATGTCGGTAACCAATGCCGGCTCGTCGAACTGAACCCACTGCGCGCCGTTGTCCGCGAGCAGGGGCAACAGCTCCGAGTAGATTCCCACCAGCTCCTCGAGCCGCTCGATCGGCGCGCTACCGCCGTTGACCGCCTTGCTCAACAGCAGGAACGTGATCGGCCCGATCACGACCGGCCGCGCGGGAATGCCCTGCTCGAGAGCCTCTTTCAGTTCCGAGAGCACCTTGCCGGGGTTGAGCGCGAACGTGGTCGCGGGCTCGATCTCGGGAACCAAGTAGTGGTAATTGGTGTCGAACCACTTGGTCATCTCCAGCGGCGCCACATCGGAGTTGCCGCGGGCGGCGGCGAAGTAGCGATCCAGGTCGTCGGGCACCTGCGCCGCCCGCGCCGGCAGGGCGCCGAGCATTACCGCCGTGTCCAGCATCTGGTCGTAATAGGAGAAGGTGTTCACCGGGACGGAGTCCAGCCCGGCGGCGGCGAGGCCGGCCCACATGTCGCGCCGCAACGTGGCGGCGACGGATTCCAGCTCCGAACGGCTGGTTCGTCCGGCCCAGTAGCCCTCGGTCGCGCGTTTGAGTTGGCGCTTCGGGCCGATGCGCGGGGAGCCGACGACCGTTGCGGTAAATGGTTGAGGGGTCACGATATCTTTCGTCCTTCAATCGACGGGGTGGTCACCGCCAACGGACGCAAGCCAATCCGGTCGCGGTGGCACCTGTAGGTACATAAACCGCAACCGGCGCAGCCAAACGCCCATTCCACGAGGCGATGAGCCGCCGGGCGCGGCGCGCCCGGCACAGCTGGCAGGTCTTCGGACTCGCAGGCGCGCACCGGCTGGTGCTCCTACTGGCCGTCGCTTCCCAGTCTTGCGACCAGTGCTCGGTGACGGCGGTCGTTCCTGCATACCGCTGCGGGACAGTCCCGGGCTCTCACCGGGTTCCCTCTCGCGAAGCGTTACTAACCCGCCTCGCTCGATGCCGAAGCCGCGGTGGGCGGCGACGGCAGACCAGCTGCGTAGCGGAGCTTACAGACCGTCACGGCCAAGCGGTGGCGGGCGGCCGGTTAGCGCACCCGTCATACACAGCGCGGAACCGTCCGCACTGGTACAAATGCTTCACCGCCAGAAAAGGAATCCCAACATGAAGACGAGAGTTATTGAGGTCCACGCTCGGCGCTGCGGTGGCGATTTTGGCCGCTGGCGTCATGTGGACCGCGCCACCGGCCTCGGCCGGCACGGACTTCTGCAATGGCCTCCCGCCCAAGGACGCTCACGATTGCAACTGCGGCTTCGACTTCGCCCCCGGTAGTCCGGAGCTTCAACAGTGCCTGTCGGGAAAGGCGCCTGCGCCCGCTCCCGCGCAACCTTAAGCACTGTGCGCCCTCGTCACTAGGCCCTCGGCACTGGCGGCAGCTTGGGCAGCCACAAAGACCCACGCCCCGGTCGGTTCCCGCCTCGTCGAAAAAGCCCGGACAGTCGGCAACCTTCACGCGTCTGCGCGGCGGTCAGCTTTTCAGCGCCTCGGCGATGGGCACCCCGGTCTCGTCCAAGCCGTTGTTGAAGTCGATGGTTCGTCCGACGGTCGAGTCGTCGGCCAGCGCGGCGGCCGCCACGAGGGCGACGTCGGCGCGAGACACTTCCCCCTTGCCCCTGCCCAACTCGATGCGGCCGGTGGCCGGTTCGAGCGTGAGCCGTCCCGGTCCAAGCACCGTCCAGTTCAGGCCGCTCCCGCGCAGGTGGGCGTCGGCCGCCGCCTTGGCCTCCGCGTAGGGGAAGAACGGATCGTCCTGTGGTACACCGTGATCCGGCCCTGCGCCGAAGTAGGAGACCATGACAAACCGCCTCACACCCGCCTGGGCTGCGGCGTCGATCACCCGGATGGCGGCGTCGCGGTCGACGGCGTAGGTACGCGCCGGGTCGCCACCACCGGCCCCGGCCGAGAAGACGACGGCGTCGTGCCCGGCGAGCAGGCCGGCCAGGGCATCGGTGTCGAGTCGCTCGATGTCGGCCACGACGGGCGTGGCGCCGGTGGCGGCGACGTCGTCGGTGTGGTCTGGGTTGCGGAACACCGAGCTCACCTCGTCGCCGCGGTCGCTCAGGATGCGGGCGAGCTGCAGCGCGACCTTGCCGTGGCCGCCGATGATGATGATCCGTGCCATGCCCCGACGTTACCGGCGCCGGGCGCCCGGCCAGCCGGGCGCTCGCGGCTGCGCGGAGCTACGCCGGTGGTGGCGGACCCCCGCTAGAGCTTTACGCGCCCCATGATGATGTCGATGATCGGCTTGCCCGGCGGGTAGGCGTTGGTCAGCGAGGCCATCGTGTGGCCGTAGTCCACCAGCAGCGTGATGCCGCTGATGCCGAAGGCCGCGGCGCTGTTGAGGAACGCCATCACGTCGCCCATCTGCTCCGGGGTGTGCACCTTCGAACCGGTCTCTTCGCGGTAGTCCTGCGCGAAGGTGAGCCAGAGGTCGGCGTTGGCCTGAGCCAGGGGGGTGTCGGTGGGGCCGGGGCAGATCGCGTTGATCCGGATCCCCTTCTTCAGCAGCGGGTAGCCCTGGGTCGCGACGTAGGCGTTGACGACCTTCTTGGAGAAGCCGTAGTGGATGATGCCTTCGGGTTCGTGCGCCTTGACCCACTCCTGTGCGGAGGCGAAGTCCGGCGTTGCGAGGAACTCCGTCAGCAGGTCCAGGTCGTTCTCCCAGCCCATGCCGGCGACCGAGGAGATGAAACAGATCGCCGAGCCCGAGGGCAGCTGGTTTTTCTCGAGGAGCCGGTCGATGAGGTGGCGGTGGCCGATGAAGTTGATCGCCATCAGGTCGGTTGTCCCGTCGGCGATGCCGGCGGCCGAGAACAGGGCGTGGATCGGACCGTCCAGCTGCTCGATTGCGGAGTCGATCGATGCGGGATCGCGCAGGTCCACCTGGATGGACTTGGCGACGTCGTAGTTCACCGGCGCGTAGTCCATCACGATCACTTCGGCGCCGAGTTCGGCCGCTGACTTGGCCGCGGCCGCGCCCATGCCGGTGGCGCCACCGACGACGAGAGCCCGCTTGCCGTCGTAGCGCAACCGATCGACAATAGTCATGGAAATCCCCTTCTCGTTCACTGCCAACGCGGTTCTAATCGCCCAACTGTATGGGTAACAGTTTTTTGGTTCAATACCTACCCGGTGCGAACCGCGACGCCGCGCAGAACGGTGTCGCGGACGTGCACCAGCGCCGCGCGCTTGCCGATCTCGGCGAGGATGCTCTCCGGTATCCACTGCAGGCCGATGACGCAGCGTGCCAGCATCGCGGTGGACGCGGCGTCCACACTGATTTCCCCCGACCGGATGCCTTCGGAGAGAAGCGTTTTCATCTGCCGCAGTCGGGTCGCGTATAGCCAGCCCGGGTTGGGGGTGTCCGGCGGTGATTGACGCATCCAGGCGAGTTGGATGCGGAATTCGTCGGAGAACCGATCGAGGGCATTGACGTTTACCCAGCTCAGCGCATCGAGCTTCTCGATGGGCGTGGCATCCGAGCGCAGCACGCTGACCCAGCCCGCCTCGACCTTGCGGCCGAACGATTCCATGATCGACGCGAGGAGTTCGTCCTTTGAGCCGATGACCCGGTAGACGGTGCCCGTGCCCAGGCCGGCCGCGGAGGCGATGTCGCGGATAGTGGTGGCCTCGTAGCCCTTGCGGCCGAATTCCGTTCGTGCCACCGCACGGACGTGCGCCGCCTTGTCACTGGGGTCGGCCTCGCTGTCGTCCGACCAGGTCTCGATGACGTCTCTGGCGGCCGCGAAGGCGCTGGACCGGTCCAATGCCGAGTCGGTCGGTGGACGGGTCGCCAGCCCTTGCAACATGATTCGGCAAAGCAACGCGGCCACCTGGTCCGCAGGCGACTTATGCCGCATGACGTCGAGGCCGACCTGCAGCATGGTTTGGCAGATGCGATCGGCCAGCGTGGGCAGATCGATGTCGGGTTTGATGTAGCCGCTCCACCTGCCCGCCCGCAGCGTCTGCAGCATCGCCTCCTGAATCGCCACCGGCCGTTGCTGCGTCAGCTTCATCAACTCCGGGTCCGTGCTCGGACCCTCGTAGAAGGACATCTGCAGCGCGGCGCGATGCTGCACGGCGCAGTTGGCGATGGCCGAGCCCAGCTCGGCGATCTGCTCGGGGACCGGGCGCGGGTCGGCTTTGTCCAGCTTCGCTTGCGCGGCTTGCCCGATTCGGTCCAGATCCTCCTGATAGCGGTGGATCAACTCGATGAGGATCGCCTCTTTGGATTCGAAATGGTGATAGAGGCTGCCCGGCAGAATGCCTGCGGCGTCGGCGATCTCCTGCAGGGAGGTCCGCAATCCCGACTGCGCGATCAACGAGGCCGCGGTGGTGAGGATCTCGTTGCGGCGCGTCCCCAAATCGGCTGTGGCGCCGGCTCCCGATGGCTCCGCTCTCGGCATGATCAGCCGTGCGCGCGCCCGGACGACTGCGGACTGGCACCCATTCGCATTCGTCCCTCTCACCGAACCAAATCTTTGTTAGAGGCTATCAGACCCGGCGTATCGAACGCGCTGCATAGCGGCGGTGCCACACCATTCTAAAGCGGCGGGTCGTCCCAACGGTCACACGCGCCGATCGGCCGTCGGCAGCCGCGCCGCAATGTCTGCCCGGCGCGTCCAGGTCGAGTGTTTTGGGGGCCGGGCGGGCGGCAGTGAGCAGGTACTCGATACCCATCACCGGTGCCCCCGGCTCGCAAGGCGCGCACCGAGTTCGGTGAGGTATCGATCGGGTCCACCCAGGAACGCGCTCCAGCTGAGCAGGCGTTTGAGATAGAGGTGTGCGTCGTGTTCCCAGGTGTAGCCGATCCCACCGAACACCTGGATGGCCGTGTCGCCCACCGTGGCCAGTCGACCGGCGAACGCCTTCGTCCGTACGGCGGATTGGTGCCGCTCGTCGGCGTCGGCGTTGTCGGCGGCCCACAGCGCGTGGATCACGCCGCTGCGGGCCAACTCCACGGTCTCGAACATGTCGACGCACAGGTGCTGCACCGCCTGGAACGAGCCGATCGGCTGCCCGAATTGCGTTCTGGTTTTGGCGTATTCGACGGCCGCCGTCATGACGGCTCGCGCGGCGCCGAGCGCGTCGGCTGCCGTCGCGATCAGCACGTCGTCGATCACGGCGGCGACGTCCTCCGGGTCGGCCGCGGCCAACCGCTGCGCGGGCGCTGAGTCGAGCGTGACCCGGAAACGCTTGCGGGTCCGGTCGATACCGCGCTCCGGCGCGACCGAGACACCCGGCGAGGCGGTGCGGACCGCGAAAAGCCCTTGACCGCCGTCGTCCCCGGCGAGTGCCAACAACACGTCCGCGGCTGCGACGTCGGGGACGGCGGTGATCTCGCCCCGCACGACCACGTCGCCCCCCTGCCGGCTCGCGGCCACCGAAGCGGTTTGGGCATCGAGGAAGCCGACGGTGGCGACCGTGGTGCCGTCGGAGATCCCGCTCAGCAGCTCGGCCGCGGCGTCGGTGGGCCGGAGCCGCGTCAGGGCTCGGGCGGCGGCGACCGCGGTCGACAACCATGGCCCCGGGTGCAAAGCGGCACCGAGCTCTTCGGCCACGATTCCGGCCTCGACCATCGTCATGCCGGCGCCGCCGAAAGCCTCCGGCACCAGCAGACCGGTGGTCCCGAGGCCGGCCAGGCCGCGCCACACAGCGTCGGTGACCCCGGTCGGGTCGTCGAGCAGCGGGCGCACATGGTCGGCGACGGAAGCCTTTTCGGCGAGATAACGTCGGGTGGTGTCGCGCAGGGCGACCTGCTCGTCGGAGAGTTCGAGGTTCATTTGCGCGGCAACCCGAGTACCCGCTGGGCGGTGATGTTCTTGTTGATCTGACTGGTACCGCCCGCGATGGTCAGCGAGCGCGACGTCAGGCGGTAGTTCGCCCATGGCGCGCCCGCGCCGCTCGTGCCCAGCACGTCGAAGGCCAGCGCGGCCATGTCCTGTCCGATCTCACCCCACACGGTCTTGGCGAGGCTCGCCGATCCGAAGGCGTCACCGCCATGCAGCGTGGCCGAGATCGACCGCTGGCACAGGACCTCCAGATACTTGATGCGCAGCGCGATTTCGCCGAGGCGTCGCAGCGTCACGGGGTCTTCGAGCGCGTCGGTGTGCGCGGCGATGTCGTCGGTCAATTCCTCGAGCCGCACCTGCATCTCCGCGTACAGCCGGGCGGCCCCGGCCCGCTCGTGACTGAGCGTCGTGGTGGCCACCTGCCATCCCCCGTTCAGCGGGCCGAGCAACGCGTCCGCCGGCACGCGCACGTCGTGGAAGAAGACCTCGGCGAAATCGGCATCGCCGTTGAGGGTCACCAGCGGACGGACTTCGATGCCCGGCAGTGTCATGTCAACGATCAGGCAGGAGATGCCCTTGTGCTTGGGCGCTTCGGGGTCGGTGCGCACGTAGAGCTGGCACCAGTCCGCCCGGTGCCCGAGCGACGTCCAGATCTTCTGGCCGTTGACGACGAAGTCGTCACCGTCGCGCACCGCGCGGGTACGCAGTGCGGCAAGGTCGGACCCCGCTTCCGGTTCCGACATTCCCTGACACCAGATGTCGTCGGCCCGCATCATGCGGGGGAGGAGCGTGAGCTTCTGCGACTGGGTTCCGTATTGCATGATGGCCGGCGCGATGTTGTTCAGCCCAATGATGTTGAGCGGCATCGGTGCTCGGGCACGTGTGGTTTCCTCGGTGTAGACGAGTTGCTCGAGAACCGTCGCGCCGCGGCCGCCGTATTCGCGCGGCCACGACACCGCGGCCCAGCCCGCGTCGGCCATCGTCGCGCTCCACGCGCGCAGCCTCTCGAAGGCGGCGTCATCGCGTCCGGCGGGCCGGCGGGCGGCCACCAGCTCGTCGGTCAGGTTCGTCGATAGCCAGTCGCGCAGCTCGACGCGGAACTGTTCCACTTCCGCCGGGTATGAAAAGTCCACTTTTCCTTGATTTCCTGGTGAATATGCGACCTAGCCGGACTCTACGGTTGACCGGATTGCCGGTCAACAACGGCGGCGGCGCCCACCCGATTGACTGCGGTGGCACCGGACTCTACGGTGAAACAGATATTTGGTCAACGAGGTCCAGGCGGTTCGGAGATTGAACGTGTCCACCGACGTTCGTGGTGACCGGCTGCCGGGCCTAGGCTTGCTCGCATCCGCGCTCGCGGGCCGCGCCGTGGCGGTGGCCGAACTGCGTCCGGGCGAACCGTCATGGACCGACGGCCAGATCATTCACATCGATGCGGGTGCGAGCCGTCGCCGGCAGCTCGAAGCTGTTGCCGTGCAGGCGTCGATGATCGCGGCCGGCAGCCTGGATCCGGACGTGATGCGCCGCCTGCTGCGCCATCCTCGGGTGGCCAAGCGCTACCTGGCGGTGGAGGGTCATCGCGCGCTCGTCGCCAACGCCGGCCTGTTGCCCGGTGTTCTGGCGTCCCTGGCCGACCCCGACACCGCGGGACGCAGCGACTCGCCCGCCGCTTCGCTGCGGATCGCCGTCGGGCGCTCGGCAATCGGCGCCCCCGCACCGGAATTCGGCGTGCTTCGCGCGGCGAAGGTGCTGGCCGCGTCCGCCCGGGCGGCCGAACAGGGGGACAAGGGGCAACCCGGCCACATCCCGAAAACCAGCGGTACCAACGATCTGAAAGAACTTGACGAGGGCGAAATCGACGATTCCGACAATCCCGACATGTTCACCAGCCCGGTGGGAGGGGGCGGTTTCATCGGCAAGTGGCTGAAGAAGATGCTCTCGTCGGCCCGCAAGACCGGCAGTCGCGGGGGGCAGCCGGGCGCGGACGCCCCGACGCACCGGACCAACTCCGCCAAGCGCGGGTTGCACGCGGTGACGTCGCTGGCCACCACATCGAGCGGCGACGGCGAGGTCCGGTCGGCGCCCACCGACGGCTTCACCTACCCGGAATGGGACGCCGGACGCAGGATGTACCGGCCGGGGTGGTGCACCGTGCGCGAGATCGAGGCGGAGATCAAACCGTCCGCGACGCACGCGATCGAAGCCGCCATCAGTGTGCGCCGCCCGCTGTCCCGGCTCGGCATGGGCCTGCACCGCCACCACCGGCAGCCGCAGGGCGACGACATCGACATCGACGCGGCGGTCGAGGCCCGCGTCGAGGTGCTCGCGGGTTCGGTGCCCGACGAGGCGGTGTACCTCGACAGCCTGCGGCGCCGGCGGGACCTGTCCGTGCTACTTCTGCTCGACGTCTCGGGCTCGGCCGCGGAGCCCGGCACGGTCGGGCGCACGGTGCACGAGCAACAGCGCACGGCGGTCGCCAACCTCACCGTCGCGCTGCACGACCTCGGCGACCGGGTCGCGCTCTACGCCTATTACTCGCAGGGCCGGCGCGCGGTGAACATGGTGCCGGTCAAGCGATTCGACGACCACCTCGACGCCCGAGTCATGCGCCGGCTCAACAGCCTTGAGCCGGGTGCTTATTCGCGCCTCGGCGCGGCCATCCGGCACGGGTCGGCGGTGCTGGAGGCGCGCGGCGGTACGTCGCGGCGGTTGCTGGTGGTGCTCTCCGATGGACTGGCCTACGACCACGGTTACGAGCGGCCCTACGGCGCCGCCGATGCGCGCCGCGCCTTGACCGAAGCTCGCCGTCGCGGCACCGGCTGCGTGTGCCTGACCATCGGCGCGGGTACCGACGTGCCGTCGCTGCGCCGGGTTTTCGGTAGCGCCGCGCACGCCACGATCGCCCGCCCGGACCAACTCGCGGGCGTGATCGGCCCGCTGTTCCGGTCCGCGCTGCGCTCGGCCGAGGTCCGGCGCCGAGTGTCATGACGTGGCACGAAAATCGACTGTCGAGCCTAAACGTGCTCGTCAGAGATCTTGAAACAAACATCTGTTCCGCGATAGGCTGCACTCACCGTGGGTAGCAGAGGGGAAGCTATGGCCAACGAGTCCGGGCTGGTGCACCGGAACGGCGCGATGCCCGAGGCCGAGGGCGCGCGCCCCTACTACCAGGCGGTCGGCGGCGAGGAGGCCATTTTCAAGGCGGCGTACCGCCAGGGTTTGGCCCTCGTCCTCAAGGGGCCAACGGGCTGCGGCAAGACCCGATTCGTCGAGGCGATGGCCCACGATCTGGGCCGGCCGCTGATCACGGTCGCCTGCCATGACGACCTCACTACGGCCGACCTGGTGGGTCGGTACCTGCTGCAGGGTGACGAAACGGTGTGGGTGGACGGCCCGTTGACGCGGGCGGTGCGCGAAGGCGCGATCTGTTACCTCGACGAGGTGGTGGAAGCCCGGCAGGACACCACCGTGGTCTTACATCCACTCGCGGACCACCGGCGGCAGCTGCCGATCGAGCGGCTCGGCGTTACCCTGGACGCGGCGCCCGGGTTCGGCCTGGTGGTGTCCTACAACCCCGGCTACCAGAGCGTGCTGAAAGACCTTAAGGATTCGACCCGGCAGCGAATGGTCGCCATCGAATTCGATTTTCCCGCAGCCGATGTCGAAGAGGAGATCGTCGCGCACGAGGCAGGCGTGGACGACGCCACCGCCGCGGAGCTGGTGCGGTTGGGGCAGGCCATCCGCCGATTGGAAACCGGTGGGCTGCGCGAGGTGGCATCGACCCGCGTGCTGATCGCCGCGGCCAGGCTGGTGGCAGAGGGGCTCGCCATGCGGGAGGCGGCTCGAGCCGCGATCGCGGGCCCGCTAACCGACGACGTGGCCGTGGGCAGGGCCCTGACCGAGGTGATCGAGATCTATCTGGGCGGCGCGGTCGAATGATTGACGCTGCATACGGCTGCCGCTAGGGTCTGAACAAAAATTAGGTTTGCATTGAATCGGTGCGCGTGAAGTTCGGGAGGTCCGATGTCCTACGAAAGCAGCGCTGAGCCGATCAAGGTCGGCTACCTGATGGACTTCACGCTGCCACCGGGTTTCCCCGAGGAGTTGATGGCGAGTTTCACGCGGTGCTTCGACCTGGTCTTCGAAGAAGCGCTTGAACAGGGCGTGATCGACCGCCCCGTGCGGATGATCTATCGCGAGGTCGAGGGCCTGCCCAAGGGTTCGGTCAAGGCCGTGATCGACGCGTTCGGGGAGCTTGTCGACGAAGGGTGCCTGGTGGTGTTCGGGCCACACATCACCGACAACTGCGTGCCCACCCGCGAGGCGATCGAAGAGCGGTTCAAGGTGCCGGCGATCAGCGTCACCGGCACCGACGACTGGCTGGGGGAATGGACGTTCGCGTTTCCGCAGGGCTCCATGACCGATGAGCCGATCTTCATCGCCGACCTGGTCGCCAAGCGCGGGCTCTGCGAAATCGGTGTCCTCGTCGAGCAGAACCTGATCGGCGAGAGCTATCTGAAGAATCTGCGAAGCGCCTGCCGCCGCAGAGGTATTCGCATCGTCGCGGAGGCGGCGATCGCGCAGACCGCGCAAGACATCAACGACGCCGTCCGCGCGTTGCACGAGGCCAAGGCCGAGGCGATCGTGCATCTGGGCTTCGGCTTCGGCATCGTCTTCATCAATCCCGCGCTGCAGGCGGTGAATTGGGATCCCCCGCGATTCACCACCACCGCATTCCAGAACGCCTGGGTGAACCCGATCATGTGGGACGCGTTCATGGGGTGGGTCGGGGTCGACCAGTACGACGAGGAGAATCGGCTCGGCCAGGACTTCCTCGACCGTTACGCGAAGAAGTACGACGGCAGCCGGCCCGAATATTGCGTATCGGTGGTCAACCATGACGTTGCCGCCACACTCGTCCGCGCGTTCGCCGATGCCCACCCACTCAGCCCGCGCGGGGTCAAAGAGGCATTGGAGCGGGTGAAGATGATGCCGGCCGCATCGGGCGCCCCCGGCACGCGCGTCTCCTTCGGAAAGTGGACGCGCCGCGCGTGGATGGGCGCCGGCTACCTGGTGGCGCGGACTCTGGACGCCGACGGCACCAATTCGCACCTGGTCGATCGCTTCGGAGAGGACGGCTGATGTCGACGGAACAGTCCATACCGCTTGTCGCGGAGGAGAAGTCGGCGGCCCGACCTGACAAGCGCGGCTGGGGCGGCTGGATCGCCGGCGCCGCCTTGGCGGCGTTCACGCTGTTCTTCATCGCGAACTGCCGCGTAGCCCTCGACCCGCGGGTCGCCAACCCAAACGTGCAAGGTCGGCCGCGTCCGGTGAAATTCACGTTCGGGCTGGACTACATCGGATTCCTGGACTGGGCCACCGTGGTGGCGTTGATCGTGCTGCTGTTGGTGTTCATCAGGGGCTGGCGGCGCAATCCGGGCAGCCCGGTGATGCTGATGTTCCTGTGCACCACGCTGATCGTGTGGCAGGACCCGATCATGAACTGGTCGCCGTTCGCGGTGTACAACCCCGACCTCGTTCACTGGCCGGAGTCGTGGCCGCTCGTCTCGTTGTCGCCAACGGTCGAGCCGTTCGTGGTGTTCGGCTACGTCATGTTCTACTTCGGCCCTTACTTCCCGGCAGTCTGGATTCTGCGGAAGCTACAGGCCAAATACGGGCCCGAGGCTTTTGTGTCGCGGCACCCCTTGGTGTGCCTCGGCCTGGTCACCATGGTGATCGGCTTTGTCATGGATGCGTTTTTGGAGAACACCCTCATCCACTGGGGCATGTACATCTACTCCCAGGTGATTCCGTGGGGCTCGGTGTTCACCGGCACGACCTTCCAGTTCCCGCTGATCTGGGAATCGTTCTCGGTGACCTTCGTGATGGTTCCGGCGGCGATCCTGTGCTACCGCGACGACACCGGTAAATCGGTGGCCGAGAAACTGGCCGCGAAGGCCAGGATCTTCCCCACCCGTCCGGTGCTCGGCACGTTCCTGGTGATGTTCGCCATCATCAACGTGTCCTACTTCGCCTACGGCGCGTGGTTCTGGGTCATCAAGGTCAGCCACGCGGCGACCTCGGTCGCGTGCCCCTGGCCCTACCCGGAGGCGAAAGTGTATGACCCGCAAGGCTATTACGAAAAGGCTGGTGCGCAGGGCCCGTACTCGGTCGGCATCTGGTCGACCTGGGCCAGCGGGGAGCCCAACGGGCGGCCCCATGTCGATCCTCCGCCGCCGGGTGTGGGCCCCTGCGCGACCCCGAGCGCGCATGGCTGAGCAGCGCTCCGTCGTCATCACCGGCGCGTCGCGCGGTCTGGGTTTCGCCTCGGCGGTGCGGCTGTACCGCGAAGGCTGGCGCGTGATCGCGGCGATGCGGACGCCCGATCGCGCGATGGCGTCGCTGCGCGAGGCCACCGGCGCCTGCGACGACGACGATTGGCTGGTCGGCGTGCAACTCGACCTGTTGGATCCCGCGTCGATCTCCGCGGCGGCCAAGGCCATCGAGGGGGCCGTCGGCGCTCCCTACGCTCTGGTGCACAACGCCGGAATCGCGGCCGCCGGAATGGTGGAGGAGACCGATATGGCGTTGTGGCACAGGATGTTCGAAACCAACGTCCTGGGCCCGGTTGCGCTTACCCAGGCGTTGCTGCCATCGATGCGGGCGGCCGGTCAGGGACGCATCGTCTTGGTCTCCAGTGCGGCCGGGGTGCGCGGCCAGCCGGCCACCGCGCCGTACTCCGCGGCCAAGGCCGCGCTGGAGCGGTGGGGAGAGGCCATGGCGTGTGAGATCGCGCCCTTCGGCTTGGGCGTCACCGTGTTGGTCGCCGGCGCGTACGACACCGAAATCATCACCGACGCGGGCACCACCGACGATCGCGACTTCGGCGGCCCGTACGCCCGGCTGCACAACACCATGAACACCCGCGGCCGGGCCGCGATGAAGCTCGCCAGGCCACCCGAGAAATTCACCGACGGCCTGGTGCAGGCGCTGGACGACCGGGTGCCATTCCGCCGCCGTGGCGTCGGGCCGGATGCGTCGATGCTCTTGGCGGCCAACAGGATCCTGCCGGCGTCCGGCATGCACCATGTGTCACGGGTGGTGCTGGGCATACCCAGGCAGGGTTCGATGCGGGACGGGGCGTGGCCCCTGACGGTGGGCCAGCGGGCGATGGTCGTCGCGGCGCGCGTGCTACCGCAGCCGGTGTTGCAACGCTTGGCCGCGCTGGCGGCGAAGCGCAAGGGAACTCAAGGGGACTGAGGGGAAAGTATGGAACAGTTATTCGACGACCTGGAGGACTTCGGCGCCTTCGACGACGCGGTCTCCGGGGACGTGCGCGACCCGTACACGGAGTTGGCGCGGCTGCGCCGCGAGGAGCCCATTCAGCGCCTGGACGTCTCCGGGATGCCGCACGAGGAATCCAAGCCGGTCTTCATCGTCTACCGCCACGAGGAAGCCCAGCAGATGCTGCGCGACAACGAGACGTTCTCGTCGGCGGCCGTCATCGCCGCCTTCGGGCCGGTGCTGGGGGAGCGCGTCATGCTCGGCATGGACGAACCGGTGCACGGGCGGCTGCGGTCACTGGTGTCCAAGGCGTTCTCGCAGAAGGCGTTGGCGCGCTGGGAAGATGAGCTCGTCGGACGGGTGGGCAACCGCCTGATCGACAAGTTCGCGGCGAACGGAAAGGCCGACCTGGTCAAGGAATTCACCTTCGACTACCCCAGTCAGGTCATCGCGGGCCTGCTGGGCCTGCCCGTAGAGGACTATCCCCAGTTCCAGCGGTGGTCGATCTCGTTGCTGAGTTGGATCCTGAATCCCGAGCGCGGCCTGGCCGCCTCGGTCGCGCTCTGCGACTACTTCGCACCCATCCTGGCGGCCCGCCGCGCCGAGCCGAAGGAAGATTTGATCAGCGCGCTGGCCCAGGCCGAGATCGACGGGGAAAAGCTCGAGGACGAGGAGATCTACTCGTTTCTCCGGCTGCTCCTGCCCGCCGGGGTGGAAACGACGTACCGGTCCCTGGGCAGCCTGCTGCTCGCGCTGCTCTCCGACCCCGGGCAGCTGGATGCCATCCGCGCGGACCGGTCACTACTGCCACTGGCCATCGAGGAGGGTGTGCGCTGGGAACCGCCCCTGCTGACGATCACCCGGGTGGCCACCCGCGACACCGAACTCGGTGGGGTGCCGATACCGGAGGGCTCGACCGTGATGCCGATGCTGGGGTCCGCCAACCGCCAGGAAGACCGTTACCCCGATCCGGACAGGTTCGACATCTTCCGCTCGCCCAGGGCACACCTGGGTTGGGGCCACGGCGTGCACGTCTGCCTCGGCATGCATCTGGCGCGGCTGGAAATGCGCACCGCCATCAACCTTCTGCTGGACCGCCTGCCCAACCTGCGGCTCGACCCCGACGCGGACGACCCGCACATCCGCGGGCAGGTTTTCCGTTCGCCGACGTCGGTGCCGGTGCTGTTCGACCCCCAATGACCAGGCCGGTGGGGGCCGTCGCTTGCCAATCGGCTAGGTTCCGGTAAGGCTCTCTGTAGCCTTTCAACGACGCAGAAGAGAGTGACAAACATGACCGAGGCTGTAAAGGTGCGGTTCGAGCCGAAGATGATGATCGACGGCCAGCTCGTCGACGGACAGGCCGGCACCTTCACCAACATCAATCCGGCGACCGAGGAGCCGCTCGGGGAGGTCGCCGACGCGTCCAAGGAGGACATGCACCGGGCGATCGACGCCGCGCGGCGCGCCTTCGACGAGAGCGACTGGTCGACCAACCGCGAACTGCGCAAGCGGTGCCTCCTGCAGCTGCACGAGGCCATCGAGTCGGAAAAGGAGGAGCTGCGCGAGGAGCTCATCCTCGAGGTCGGCTCGCCGCGGGCCATCACCTTCGGCCCCCAGCTGGACGCCCCACTCGAAGATGGACTGAAGTACCCGGCCAGGCTGATCGACGAGTACGCCTGGGAAACCGACCTCGGCGATAAGGTGATCAGCCTGACCGGCACGCTGACCACCCGCAAGGTCTGGCGCGAACCCGTGGGCGTGGTCGGCGCGATCGTGCCATGGAACTTCCCGTTCGAGGTCACCCTCAACAAGCTCGGCCAGGCGCTGGGCACCGGCAACACCGTGGTGCTCAAGCCGGCGCCCAACACGCCGTTCAACGCGACCCGGCTCGGTAGGCTGATCGCCGAGAAGACCGACATTCCCGCGGGCGTCGTCAACGTCGTGACGGCGTCGGATCACTTTGTCGGCGAGGAACTTACGCTCTCCCCAAAGGTCGACCTGATCTCCTTCACCGGTTCCACCGTGGTCGGCCAGCGGATCATGGAAAAGGGTGCCGCGACGATGAAGCGGCTGTTCCTGGAGCTCGGCGGCAAGTCGGCGACGATCGTGTTGGAGGACGCCGACTTCGGCGCGGCCTGCGCGATCGGCATCGCGCCCTGCATGCACGCCGGGCAGGGCTGTGCCAACCCCACCCGGATGTTGTTGCCGCGGTCCCGCTACGACGAGGGTGTGGCGATCCTCAAGAGCATCTACGAGAACGTCACGTGCGGCGACCCGCAGGATCCCGGAACCCTGTGCGGGCCGGTGATCTCGGAGGTGCAGCGCAACCGCGTGATGGGCTACATCCGCAAGGGCGTCGAGGAGGGCGCCACCGCGTTGGTCGGCGGCCCCGACGCGCCCACCGGCTTCGACAAGGGTTTCTACGTCAGGCCAACGCTTTTCACCGACGTCGACAACTCCATGACGATCGCCCAGGAGGAGATCTTCGGGCCCGTGCTGTCCGTCATCCCGTATGACGACGAGGAGGACGCGATCCGGATCGCCAACGACAGCAAGTACGGGCTGGCGGGCAACGTGATGTCCGGCTCGCTGGAGCGTTCGCTGGCGGTGGCCCGCCGGATCCGGGCCGGGTTCATGGGCGTCAACGGCGGCGCTCCGTACGGCGCCGACACGCCATTCGGCGGTTACAAGTACAGCGGGGTGGGCCGGCAGAACGGTGTCGCCGGGTTCGACCAGTACACCGAGATCAAATCGGTCGCCTATCCCGCGGTTTAGGGATCAGCGCCTCGAGATTGCCGTCATGGCTGCGGATTTGGGCTCATCCGTGACCGCGGCGGCAATCTCGGCGTGTGTCAGGTAGGCGCGACGGGCCGCTTCAGCGTGCAGACGATGCTCCACTCGAAGTAGTGGTCACCGCCCTTGTCATAGTCCTTGAAGCGGTGGGCGACCTGGGTGCGCTGCACCGACGACCCGACGATCTCCCAGCCCTGTTGTCCGTAGGCCTGCGTCAGACGGTTGGCCTCGTCCAGCACGGCTTGCAGGGATTCGTTCGTGTATGCGACGAAGGTGGTCTCCCACTGCTGGGGATACCACTTGCCGTCCGATGCCAGCCACCAACCGGGGCCCGGTGCAAGGGTGCTCACATCGGGGCACCCTACGTCGCCGAGGCTCGCGGAAAAATGGACGGCACATGACAGAGTGCCGAAGAACTGGTGTCGCGGCCGGGGAGCTCTTCCGCTGCCGAGTCGAGCCGATTGTCTTGACCTAATATTTGTTCAGCTCGTAGATTGGGAATGGAGTCCGCCGCCCGGTGCTGCGCGGTGGGCGATTGCTTGGACGCCAAGGAGTTCCGTTGAGCGATTATGAGTCGGTCGATTTCTTCACTGACCCGGCCCTGATACCGGACCCCTATCCCTATTTCGATCACCTCCGCGAGCGCTGCCCCGTGCTGCCGCGACCCGGTGCCGGCGTGGTGGCCATAACGGGGCACCAAGAGGCGCTCTCCGTGTACAAGGACCCGGCGTTCTCGTCGTGCGTCTCAGTCGCGGGCCCGTTCTCGGGGTTGCCGTTCGAGCCGCAGGGTGACGACATCGGTGCGCTGATCGAACAACACCGCTCGCAGATTCCGATGAGCGAACACATCGTAACCCAGGACCCGCCAGAGCACGCCCGCACGCGAGGCCTGCTCAGCCGTCTCCTGACGCCCAAGCGGCTCAAGGAAAACGAGGAATTCATGTGGCGGCTCGCGGATGAGCAGCTCGACGAATTCGTGTCTCGCGGCTCGTGTGAGTTTCTCGACGACTATGCGCGACCGTTCTCGGGCCTGGTGATCGCTGACCTGCTGGGAGTTCCGCCCGAAGACCACGAGGAGTTTCGGATCGCCTTCTCCGGCAAGGTCTCCGGCGGCATCGAGGACGACTCGGTGACACGGGCGCACAACCCGCTCGAGTATCTCGACGAAAAGTTCACAACCCATATCACCGAACGCCGCCGTGAGCCCCGGGACGATGTGCTGACCGAGCTCGCTCTGGCCAAGTACCCGGACGGTTCGACTCCCGAAGTCATAGACGTGGTGCGGCTCGCCACCTTTCTTTTCGCCGCCGGCCAGGAGACCACGACGAAGTTGCTGAGCTTCGGCGTTCGAATGATCGCCGAGGACCCCGAGCTGCAGGCGTTGCTCCGCCAAGACCGTAGCAAGATCCCAGCTTTCATCGAAGAGACGCTGCGCATGGAAAGCCCGGTCAAGTGTCACTTCCGCATGGCCCGCACTTCGACGACGATCGGTGACATTCCAATTTCGGCTGGCAGCACGGTGATGCTGCTGCCCGGCGCGAGCAATCGAGACGCGCGTAAGTTCGCTCAACCCGACGAATTTCGCATCGATCGGCCGAACGTCCGCGAACACGTGGCCTTCGGGCGAGGTAGCCACTCCTGCCCCGGCGCGCCGCTGGCCCGGGCCGAGGGACGCATTTCGCTCAACCGTGTGCTTGACCGGATGTCCGACATCGGCATCACCGAGGCACGACACGGGCCGGCGGGCGGCCGCCGCTATAGCTACGAACCCACGTGGCAGATGCGCGGGCTCACCGAGTTGCACCTTCGGTTCACACCGGTCGCGTGAACACGACCGAACTGGCCGGGTGGGACCCCGAGTTTACCGAGCGGCTGATCGGCGCGGTCAAACCCGTTGCCCGGAGGTGGTTTCGGTACGAAGTGCGCGGACTGGAATCGTTACCGGCGACCGGCGGCGTCCTGGTGGTGGCCAACCATTCGGGCGGCATGCTCACGCCGGATGTGCTGATCTTCGCGGCCGCCTTCTACGCGGCGTTCGGCTACGACCGACCGCTGTACACGCTCGGCCACGATGGGCTGTTCCCCGCCCCGGTGGCCGAGTGGATGGCCCGCCTGGGCGTGATTCACGCCAGCACCGAAAACGCCGCCCGTGCGCTGCGGTCAGGAGGTGTTGTGCTGGTCTTTCCCGGCGGTATCTACGATGCCTATCGGCCAACGCTGGCCGAGAACGTCATCGACTTCAACGGGCGTACTGGATATGTCAGGTGTGCCATCGACGCCGGCGCTCCCATCGTGCCGGCGGTGTCGATTGGCGGTCAGCAGAGCCAGCTGTTCCTGACGCGCGGCACCTGGCTGGCGAGGCGGCTGGGCCTGTCCCGGTTTCGGTCCGACATTCTGCCGGTGACGCTGGGTGTTCCGTTTGGCCTCAGCGTCATCGTGCCGTTCAACCTTCCGTTGCCCACCAAAATCGTCACCCAGGTGCTGCGGCCGATCGAAATCGAACGCGACCAGGATGTCTCCCGCCTCGACGCGGAAGTGCGGTCGCGGATGCAGACCGCCCTGAACCGGCTGGCCCGTCAGCGGCGGTTTCCCATCCTGGGCTGAGCCGACCTGGCTACGAATCGGAAAGTCCAGCCGCGAAGCGGATTTCGCGGAATGCGCAGACCATGGCGTCGGTCATCTCGTGGGTTTCGCCGAAGGTGCGGTCGTCGGCGATAACCGAGATGTTGAGCTGGTCGACGTAGCTCCACACGGTGATGTTGACTCCGCAGCCTGCGATCAGTGGACCGGCGGAATAGATTTCGCTGACCGGAGCGCCGGCGAATTGGCCTCGCTCGCGCGGTCCCGCGACGTTGGACACCGGAAGGTTGAACAGCCTGTTCCGGGCGTCCCGCCGGGCCAACCATCGGAAGGCGGGTGGGGCCGCGAAGGGCGGCAGGTAGGTGATCAGTCGGCCGTACAGCTCGGGCCCGAACAACTCGTTGTTCTCCTTGGCGATCGCGGTGCTGGTCGCGGTCAGCTTCACCCGCTCTAGCGGGTCGCTGATGTGCGTGGGCAGCGATACCGCCATGCCACCGAGCTCATTGCCGCTGATCCGGTGCGGCGACCTGTCCGTGCTGGCCGGGACGGACGCGACCAGGGGCCGATCTGCGCTGCCGTCGTAGCGCAACAGCAATTCGCGCAACGCGCCGGCGGCGCTCGCCATCACCACGTCGTTGACCGTAATCCCCAGGCTCCTGCTGGTCTCCCGGACTTCCGCCAGCGAGAGCGTCGCGGTCGCGAAGGTCCGCACCGGCGAGACAAGGTGGTTGATGAATGTCGCCGGCGCGTGCAACATCCGGGCGAGGTCGGGCTGCGCGCCGCGTTCCCGGGAGCGTTGGCGTAGCCGCCGCACCCCGGAAGCGGCATCCGCCATGACGCGGGGGAGCGCGGCCAATTGCTGCGCATGGTCGCGGCCCGCCGCGCGGAGCAGCTCACCTTTTGACGGCGGCACGCACGTCGTCTCGTTGTCGCGCTCGTCCTGCACCCCGCCCGGCACATCCATGATCCTGGTAAGAAGATTGGCGGAGGCCACGCCGTCGGCCAGTGCGTGGTGCAGCTTCCCGATGATGGCGAACCGGCGACCGGCGAGCCCCTCGGCAAAGTAAAACTCCCACAGCGGGTGGCCGCGGTCCAGCGGGATGGTGGCGATGTCCCCGATGACTCCGTCGAGGTCCCGGCGCAGGCCGGGGGCGGGCACTTGGACGCGCCGCAAGTGGTAGTCGAGGTCGATGTCGCAGTTCTGCAGCCACATCGGGTGGTGCAGTCGCCAGGGGATGTCGACGAGCTTGTAGCGCAACGGGTCCAGGCGGTGCAGCCGCCGTATAAAGGTGTGGCGGAAGAGCTGGAAATCGAAGTCGCCGGCGTAGTCGGTGGCATCGACGAGCGCCACCTTCAACGTGTGGGTGTGCAGATTGGGCGTCTCGCTGTACAGCAGCATGGCGTCCATGCCGTTGAGCCGCTTCACTTGACCATTATTGCCAAATGAGCCCCTGGCGCGCAGTCATATTTGAACCAAATATCTGTTCCGAGCTAGAGTGCTCCTGATGGCCGTCGACTGCCAGTACGTCTTTGCCGCCGTTGCGGACCAACGGCGTCAGATCGCGACCTTGATCGACCGCCTGGACGACGCCCAGCTGGCAACGCCCAGCCTGTGCGCCGGCTGGGATGTTGAAACGGTGGCCGCACACCTGGTCAGCGTCTTCGCCGACAGTTTCTGGGTTTTCATGGGAACAGCTCTGCGCCGTGGCGGTATGGCTCGTGCGATCGACCACCTTGCGCGCCGTCAAGCGCGGCTACCGGCGGCCGAGATTGCCGCAACCCTACGCAGGTGCGCAGATCACCCCTTGAGTCCGCCGCTGTTCGGGCCGCTCGACCCGCTCGCGGATATTTTGGTCCATAGTGGCGATATCCGGATTCCGCTCAATCTGCCGTTCGACCCCGACCCACGGCTGGCGGCGCTGGCTTTGGATTTCTTGACTGGGCCGTGGCCGTTCGGCTTCGTGCCGCTGGGTCGGCTCTGGGGCATCTCGCTGTATGCCACCGATATTGATCGGGCGTGGGGGAGGGGACGGGAAGTCCGCGGCCCCGCGACCGCCCTGATGATGACGGTCAGTGGCCGCCCCGCGCTCATGGGCCTTCTCGACGGGCCGGGGCTTCCCCTGCTCCGCCGTCGGCTACGTCGCAGGGATCAGTAGCCTACCGCCGCTCCAAGCGGTTGCGCCCGGTTGGTCTGTCGCCCCAAGGCCACCCCGCCCCGCGCCCTGCCAACGCGTTGGTTGACAATCGAGGCAAGGTTCAATTTCCCCAAACACCTGAGGTCCTAGCGTCAAAGGAGACACCACCATGGCTGAAGCCGTCATCGTCGAGGCAGTGCGCTCACCGATCGGGAAGCGCAACGGCGGATTGTCCGGTGTGCACCCGGCGGATCTGTCGGCGCAGGTGCTCAACGGTTTGGTGGACAAGGCGGGCGTCGACCCCGGCCTCGTCGACGACGTCATCTGGGGCTGCGTGATGCAGGCCGGTGAGCAGGCCCTCGACATCGGCCGCACCGCCCTGCTGGCCGCCGGCTGGCCGGAATCCGTCCCCGGTGTGACCGTCGACCGTCAGTGCGGCTCGAGCCAGCAGTCGATCCACTTCGCGGCGGCCGGTGTGGTGGCCGGGCATTACGACGTCGTCGTCGCCGGTGGGGTGGAGTCGATGTCGCGCACCCCGATGGGTTCGTCGCTGGCCAACGGCGGGCGGCCGTACCCGAAGACCTTCCTGGACCGCTACGAGGGCCAGATCCCCAACCAGGGCATCGGTGCCGAGATGATCGCCGAGCGGTGGGGATTCGACCGTACCGCGCTCGACGAGTTCTCGCTTGCCTCACACGAAAAGGCCGCTGCCGCACAGGATTCCGGCGCGTTTGACGATCAGATCGTCGGCATCAAGGACCAGGACTCGAACGTGGTGCTCAAGGATGAGGGCATCCGTCGCGGCACCCCGATGGAGAAGATGGCATCGCTGAAGCCGGCGTTCAAGGAAGACGGGGTGATCCACGCCGGCAACTCCTCGCAGATCTCCGACGGCTCGGCCGCGATCCTGTTCATGTCGGCCGAGAAGGCCAAGGAGCTCGGCCTGAAGCCGATCGCGAAGGTGCACACCGCGACCCTGGCCGGCGCCGACCCGGTGATCATGCTGACCGCGCCGATCCCCGCCACCCAGAAGGTGCTGAAGCGCTCCGGCCTGTCCATCGATGACATCGGCGCCTACGAGGTCAACGAGGCGTTCGCGCCGGTGCCGCTGGCGTGGCTGAAAGACATTGGCGCCGACGAGAAGAAGCTCAATCCCAACGGCGGCGCGATCGCGCTGGGGCACCCGCTCGGCGGCTCAGGCGCCCGCATCATGACGACGCTGCTGTACCACATGCGGGACAAGGGAATTCGCTACGGCCTGCAGACCATGTGTGAAGGTGGCGGCCAGGCCAACGCCACCATCGTGGAATTGTTGTGACCGACGTCGACACCGCGGCGCCCGGCGCGCTGACCGAGCGCCGCGGCAACGTCATGGTGATCACCATCAACCGGCCCGAGGCCCGCAACGCGATCAACGGTGCCGTCAGCATCGGCGTCGGCGACGCGCTGGAACAGGCCCAGCAGGACCGCGAGGTCCGGGCCGTGGTGATCACCGGCGCCGGCGACAAGTCCTTCTGCGCCGGGGCCGACCTGAAGGCGATCTCGCGTCGGGAGAACATCTACCACCCCGACCATCCCGAGTGGGGCTTCGCCGGTTACGTGCACCACTTCATCGACAAACCCACGATCGCGGCGGTCAACGGCACCGCACTGGGCGGCGGCACCGAGCTGGCGCTGGCCAGCGACCTGGTGGTGGCCGACGAGCGGGCCCGGTTCGGGCTGCCGGAGGTCAAGCGTGGCCTCATCGCCGCCGCGGGCGGCGTGTTCCGGATCGTGCAGCAGCTCCCGCGCAAGGTGGCGATGGAGCTGCTGCTGACCGGTGAGCCGATTACCGCGGCCGACGCCCTCGGATGGGGCCTGATCAATCAGGTGGTCGAGGAGGGCGCGGTGCTGGAAGCCGCGCTGGCGCTGGCCGCGCGGGTGACGGTGAACGCGCCGCTGTCGGTGCAGGCCAGCAAGCGCATCGCCTACGGGGTCGACGACGGCGTCATCGCCGACGAAGAGGTGGGCTGGGCGCGCACCATGACCGAGATGCGCAGCCTGCTCAGGTCCGAGGACGCCAAGGAGGGGCCGCTGGCGTTCGCCGAGAAGCGCGAACCGGTGTGGAAGGCGCGTTAGTGGCGATCGCGAGCGCGGCGAAGCCGGGCGAAGCGGGTCGCCACAGTCAGGACTAGGGCGATCGCGAGCGCGGCTTGCTTGCTGCACGCCTGGCAACCCCCGAGCGTCACGCCAGCGTGGCGCTCGGGGCCGCCAGCCACGCTGGCGTGACGCTCGACGGCCGGGCGAAGCGGGTCGCCACATTCAGGACTAGGTCGCCAGCACGTTCACCCCGCGCTGGAAGGCGCCGGGCAGCAGCGTGCACGCCGGCACGATGGCCCGGCGCCCGATCGGCGGCGCGCTGGCCAATACCAGCGCGCGGGTGAGTAGTCGATAGCTGCGGGTAATCCGTTGCCACGCAAGCTCATACGAGGACGGCGCCTCGTCGACGATGGCGGCGACGGCCGCGGCCGCTTGCTTGACCGCCAGGCTGATGCCCTCGCCCGTCAGCGCGTCCTCGTAGCCCGCCGCGTCGCCCACCAACAGCACGCGCCCCGCGACCCGGCGGGAGACCACCTGCCGCAACGGGCCGCAGCCGCGCGCCTCGCCGCGGGCGGCGCCGCCCAGCCGCTGGGCCAGGCCGGGGAACCAGGCGAGGTCGGGCCGGCCGCGCGACAGGATCGCCACGCCCACCAGCTCGGGCTCCACCGGCGTCACGTACGCCTCGCCCCAGCGCGACCAGTGCACCTCGACGAACTCCGACCACGCCGGCACCTCAAAGTGCCAGCGCACGCCGTAGCGCCGCGGCGTTCCGGCCGTCGCCGTGATCCCGACGGACCGCCTGACCGGTGAGTGCAGCCCGTCGGCCGCCACCAACCATTTCGCCCGCACGCCGGCGGCCGCCACCCCGTGAGCGTCCTGTTGCACGGTGGTCACCCGCGCCCGAAGCCATTCGGTGTCTTGCTCTTTGGCGCGCGCGGCCATCGCCGCGTGCAGCGTGGTGCGACGCACACCCCGGCCCGGGCCGGGGCGAAACCGCGCCTGGGCGCGGCGGTGTTCGCTCACGTAGGCGATTCCCCGAAACGGCATGCCGGCCGGGTCGACGCCGAGGGATGTCAGCTCGGCCAGCCCGCCGGGCATCAGGCCCTCGCCGCACGCCTTGTCGATGGGACCCTCGCGCGGGTCGGCCACGATCACCGAAAGTCCGTGCCGCCGAGCGTGTAACGCCGTGGCCAGGCCGCCCGGCCCGCCGCCGACGATCAACAAGTCGGTGTCGTAGTCGCTCACGTGTAGCCCAGCGCGGAGTTCTCGACCTGCAGTCGCACCTTGAGCAACGCCGCGTTGGCGAGGGTGAAAGCGGCCGCGGTGAGCCACGCCGTGTGCACCAATGGCAGCGCCAACCCCTCGGCCACCACTGCAACATAGTTCGGATGGTGCAGCCAGCGATAGGGACCCTGGCGCACCAGCGGCGCCCGCGGCAGCACGATGACCCGGGTGTTCCACCGCCGGCCCAGGGTGGTGATGCACCACCAGCGCAGCCCCTGGCTGAGTGCCACCACCGCCAGCATCGGCCAGCCCAGCCATCCGATGAACGGCCGGTGCAGCGCCCACGGCTCGAGAATGCAGCCGACCAGCAGTGCGGTGTGCAGCACCACCATCACCGGATAGTGTGCCTGTCCAAACTCCTTGGCGCCCTGGGCAAAAGACCACTGAGCGTTGCGCTTGGAGACCACCAGCTCCACGACGCGCTCGATGCCGACAGCCAGGACCAGCAGGTAATACATATCTCCACTATCTCTTCGAAGAGGACTTCTTTTACCCGGCTCACGATGCGGCCGCCGCGCCGGTTCACCGCCGCGAGCGTAACGGCATGGCGAATATCCGGCCCGAAAAGCGCCAAGGCGTTACGTGCGCGATCCGCGGCCCGTGCCCGCCAGGTTTGCGTTGATCGTCGCCGGGCTAGGTTGAAAGGTATGCGAATCCTCGTCACCGGGGCCACCGGATATGTCGGATCGCGGCTGGTCACGGCCCTGCTGGCGGACCGGCACCACGTCGTGGCCGCCACCCGAAACCCCGCGCGCCTCAGGCGGTTCGGATGGTTTGACGACGTCACGCCGGTGACGCTCGACGCCGCCGATCCCGTGTCGACCCGGGCGGCCTTCGCCGACGCCGGCCCCGTTGACGTGGTGTATTACCTGGTGCACGCGATCGGACAGCCCGGCTTCCGCGATGCCGACAGGGCCGCGGCCGCCAACCTGGCCGCGGCGGCCAGGGACGCCGGTGTGCGACGCATCGTTTACCTGGGCGGATTCGTGCCCGCCGACGAGGTGCTGTCCGAGCATTTGGCCAGCCGGGCCGAGGTGGCCGAGGCCCTGACCGTGCCCGACGGCCCGGAGCTGGTGTGGCTGGGCGCCGCGATGATCATCGGCGCGGGCTCGACCTCGTTCGAGATGATGCGCTACGTCGGGGACCGATTCCCCCTGCTGCCGATCCCGAGCTGGATGGACAACCCCATAGACCCGATCTCCATTCGCGACGTGTTGCACTACTTGGTCGCCGCGGCCGATCCCGACCTGTTGCCGCCGGGGGCGTACGACATCGCCGGCCCGGACACCACGTCCTACCGGGAGCTGCTCAAAACGTATGCGCGGATCTCCGGGAGGTGGCACGCCGGGCTGCCGGTCGGGAGGGTCGATACCGGGTTGGCGTCGCTGGTCACCGGCGTCGCGCTGCCGGTGCCGCCGGGGCTGGCCGGTGATCTAGTCGAGTCGCTCGACCATCCGATGGTGGCGTCCGAGAGTGACCTTCGGGATCGAGTGCCCGACCCACCCGGTGGGTTGCTCGGCGTCCAGGACGCCATTGCCCTAGCCTTGGCCGATCAGCACCATCGCCCGTCCCCGGTCAACGCCCTGGCCGACCCCCATCAGCTGGCCAACACCGATCCCGTGTGGGCCGGCGGTGACGCGCGGCGCATCCGCCATGTCGCGCGGCGGCTCACCCCACCGGTCGTGCGGCCGGCCCTGGGAGTTGTCAACCGGGTCCCGGGCCCGCTGGCCGGGGCGCTTCGAACCGGCCTTGACCTCCTGATCGCCTTGACCCCGAAGGTGCGTCCCGCATGAGCCAGTCAACCGCCCCGTCCACCACCGGCACGCTGTCCGAGCTGCGCCGGGCGCTCACCAAAGTCGCTGTGCCGCACCATGAGTCGCCCGCCGTCGTGCGCCGTCGCCGGGTCATCGTGGCCGTCACCGTGGTCGTCGGGGCCGCGGTGC
This sequence comes from Mycobacterium hainanense, assembly GCF_041890355.1. Classification (NCBI taxonomy): domain Bacteria; kingdom Bacillati; phylum Actinomycetota; class Actinomycetes; order Mycobacteriales; family Mycobacteriaceae; genus Mycobacterium; species Mycobacterium hainanense. The sequence goes on from NZ_CP169059.1 coordinate 1,426,797, forward strand.
TCGGGTTCTCGTTGCGGCGCCACCCGGGCGATTCGAGCTTCTACTGGCTGACCCTGGCGCTGGCGGGGGTGTGGATCGTCGGCGGGTTCTCCTCCGGGCCGCTGCACCTGGGTGGCATCTGCTGGCGTGGCCGCAATCAGCGGCCCGTCCTCACCGGGACGGGCGTCGGCCTGCTGCTGGGCGGGGTGTTCGTGGTCGGCGGGCTGATCGCCCGGGAGATCACGCCCGTCGCCGAGCTGATCACCCGGGTGCTGGAATACGCGCACCACGGGTGGTATCCGGTGATCGTGGCGATCACTCTGGTCAACGGCGTCGCGGAGGAAGTGTTCTTTCGCGGCGCGCTCTACACGGCCCTGGGCCGGTATCACCCCGTCGTGATTTCGACGATCCTCTACACGATCGCGACGCTGGCCAGCGGCAATCCCATGCTCGGTTTCGCCGCCGTCATCCTCGGGACGGTGTGCGCGTTCGAGCGCCGGGCGACCGGCGGCGTCCTGGCGCCGGTGCTCACCCACTTGGTGTGGGGGCTGATCATGGTTCTGGTGTTGCCCCCGATGTTCGGCGTCTGAGGCCGGACTACCGGGCCGAGTCGACGACGTCGCGGGCCAGCGCGCGCATCGCGGCGTTGTGCGCCGGCCGCGCGAATAACCAGTACACCCGGCCCGGGATGCCCCTCGGCACAAAGATGGATCGCTGGGTGTAGCGACTGCCGCGGCCGTCCTGCTGCGTGACCGCGATCTCGAGCCACTTTTGTCCGGGCGCCCGCTTGGTGGAGCGCAGCCGCAACAGGGTCCCCGGCGCGCGCTCCTCGACCCGCCAACCGCCCGCCCGCGAATTCACGGCGTTCTCCGCCGCCTTCCACACGTTGGCGGGTTCGACCGCGGTGTCGGCGGTGCGCACATCGGTGTAGACGATCTCGCCCGCCCAGTCCGGGTCGCTGGGCAGCGCCTCGGCCGGTTCGGAGCGCAACGACGACCACGAGGGTTCCGGGATGCCACGCGCGGCCCGGTCGAGCGCCAGTTCGACGGACCGGCGATAGCCGGTCAGGCCGCCCGGCGGCGGCTCGATGATGCCGTCGATGTCGTGGTTGCGCATCACCGCGTCGCACTCCAGCGATTCGATCAGCGGCCGCGCCAGCCCCGGCGGGATCGGCGTCACGGTCCCCACCCAGAGGCTGGCGATCGTCGGCGTCAGAAACGGCAGCACGACCAGATAGCGCCTGCCCAGCCCCGCCACGTCGGCGTAGACGCGCATCATGTCGCCGTACTCCAGCACGTCGGGTCCACCGATGTCCCAGGTGCGCGACGACCCGACGGGCGCCGTGGCCGCGGCGACCAGGTAGTAGAGCACGTCGCGCACCGCGATCGGCTGGATCTTGTTGTGCACCCATTTCGGGGTGGTCATCACCGGCAACCGGTCGGTGAGGTGCCGGATCATCTCGAACGAAGCCGACCCGGAGCCGACCACGACGCCCGCCTGCAGCACGACGGTTTCGATGCCCGAGGCGATCAGCGCGTCGCCGACCGCCGCCCGCGACTCGAGGTGCGGCGAGAGCTTGCCGCCCTCGGGATGCAGCCCGCTCAGGTACACGATGCGCCGCACGCCGGTGCGCCGCGCCGCCGTCACCACGTTGCCGACCGCGCGGGATTCCTCGTCGGCGAAATCCTTCGACGTTCCCATCGAGTGGACCAGGTAGTAGACGACGTCGATCCCGTCGAACGCCGCGACCAGGGAATCGACGTCACCCAGATCGCCGCGCGCGACCTCGGCCTGTTGCCGCCACGGCACGTCGTCCAACTTGGCCGGGTTTCGGGCCAAGGCGCGGACCCGATGACCTTCGTCCAGCAGTCGCGGGGCCAGCCGGGCGCCGACGTAGCCGGTCGCCCCGGTCACGAGACAGCGCAGCTGTCCAGCCATGGAATCTCCGTTCGTCGTCTTCCCCTTATTCGGACCCGACGACGGGGAGGATTACCGGCTCGGGCCACCCGTAAGCGCCATAGCGTCAGCGATCCGTGAAGTCCGGCGTGCGGCGCTGTTGGAAAGCGGTTGCGCCCTCGACGAAGTCGTGTGAGCGCAGCAGGACGGCCTGCCCCTCGTATTCGCGCTGCAGGGCCGGATCCAGCTGGGGGAGCGTGGCCGCGTTGATGGCCAGCTTCGTCTTGCCCAATGCCACCGCGGGGCCCGCCAACAACCGCGCGATCACCTTGTCCATCTCGGCCTCGAACGCGTCGGCCGGGTAGACCGCGCTGACCAGGCCCCAGGACAGCGCCTCGGCCGCCGGCAGGCGTTCGGGCAACAACGCCATGTGCATGGCCCGGATGCGTCCGACGGCGGCGGCGATCAGCGCCGAGGCGCCGCCGTCCGGCATCAGCCCGATCTTGGTGAAGGCGAGCATGAAAAATGCGCTGTCCGAGGCCAATACGACGTCACACGCGAGCGCCAGGGAGACACCGACACCGGCTGCCGGGCCCTGAACCGCGGCGACCACGGGATGCGGCACGGCCGCGATCGCCCGGATCAGCCGGTTGATCTCCAGCACGATCTCGTCCGGCGGGACCCCGGTGTCGGACACGTCGTCGGCGCTGATGCCCGCCCCCGAACAGAACCCGCGGCCCGCACCGCCCAGGCGCACGACCCTCACCTGCGGGTCGGTGGCCGCGCGCTCCATCGCGTCGGCGATGCCGGTAATCACCGGCACGGTCAGGGAATTGAGGCTGTCCGGCCGGTCGATGGTGACCGACAGCACGCCGTCGGACAACGTGACGGAAAGGCCTGCGACGGGCGTCAGCGTGTCGATCGCGGATTGGGGCATGGGCTCACCCTAAGTGACCGGGCTGCGCGCCCGTCGAACGCGGCTGCGAAGATGCCAACTAGAACGGGCGTCAGGGCAGACGAAAGGTCGGTAGATCGTGGCTGGACCGCTGAAGGGGCTTCGGGTCGTCGAGTTGGCCGGGATCGGACCGGGCCCGCATGCGGCGATGATCCTGGGGGATCTGGGCGCCGACGTGGTGCGCATCGATCGGCCCCCGAGGGACGGGTCCAGCCCGGGCGGGCCCGCCAAGGACGCCATGCTGCGCAACCGGCGCGTGGTGACCGTCGACTTGAAGTCCGACGAGGGGCGCGCCGTCGTGCTCCAGCTCGTCGCCAAGGCCGACGTGTTGATCGAGGGCTTCCGACCCGGTGTCACCGAGCGGCTCGGGTTGGGTCCCGAGGATTGCGCCGAAGTCAACGAGCGGCTGATCTACGCCCGGATGACCGGCTGGGGACAATCTGGCCCCCGCAGCCAACAGGCGGGCCACGACATCAACTACATCTCCCTCAACGGGATCCTGCACGCCATCGGCCGGGCGAACGAGCGGCCGGTGCCGCCGCTGAACCTGGTCGGCGACTTCGGCGGCGGCTCGATGTTCCTGCTGGTCGGGATCCTGTCCGCGTTGTGGGAGCGGCAGAACTCCGGCAAGGGTCAGGTCGTCGACGCCGCCATGGTCGACGGCTCCAGCATGCTGATCCAGATGATGTGGTCGATGCGCTCGCTGGGCATGTGGTCGGACGTGCGCGGCACCAACATGCTCGATGGCGGCGCGCCCTACTACGACACCTATGAATGCGCGGACGGGCGCTATGTCGCCGTCGGCGCCATCGAGCCGCAGTTCTACGCGGCCATGCTGGCGGGGCTCGGCCTGGATGCGGCGAACCTGCCGGCGCAGAACGACGTCGGCCGCTGGCCCGAGCTGCGCGCGGCGCTGACGGCGGCCTTCGCCGGGCACGACCGCGACCACTGGGCCAAGGTCTTCGCCGATTCCGACGCCTGCGTGACCCCGGTTTTGGCATTCGGCGAGGTGCACACGGAACCGCACATCACGGAGCGGAACACCTTCTACGAGGTGGACGGCGGCCCGCAGCCGTTGCCCGCACCGCGGTTCTCGCGCACCATCCCGGACGTGCCCCGCCCACCGGCCGCGCCGCTGCCCGACGTTCAAGCGGTGCTCGCCGACTGGGTATAGTCGCCGACCAACTGGTTGGCTGGATTCGCTAAGGAAGGACTCGCATGAAGATCAAAGACGCCGTCGCCGTCGTCACCGGGGGCGCCTCGGGCCTGGGCCTGGCCACCACCAAGCGGCTGGTCGACGCCGGCGCGCTGGTGGTGGTGATCGACCTGCGCGGCGAAGAGGCGGTCCAGGAGCTCGGCGAACGCGCCCGTTTCGTGCAGGCCGACGTCACCGACGAGACCGCCGTCGGCCAGGCGTTGGACACCGCCGAGTCGATGGGTCCGCTGCGCATCAACGTCAACTGCGCGGGCATCGGCAACGCCATCAAGACGCTGTCCAAGGACGGGCCGTTCCCGCTGGACGCCTTCAAGAAGGTGGTGGGGGTCAACCTGATCGGCACGTTCAACGTGCTGCGGCTGGCCGCCGAGCGCATCGCCAAGACGGAGCCGCTCGGCGAGGAGCGGGGCGTGATCATCAACACCGCCTCGGTGGCCGCGTTCGAGGGCCAGATCGGCCAGGCCGCCTACTCGGCGTCGAAGGGCGGCGTGGTCGGCATGACGTTGCCGATCGCCCGCGACCTGTCGCGCGAGCTGATCCGCGTGGTGACCATCGCGCCCGGGTTGTTCAAGACCCCGCTGCTGGGCTCGCTGCCCGAGGAGGCCCAGGCCTCGCTCGGCAAGCAGGTTCCGCACCCGGCCCGGCTGGGTGACCCCGACGAGTACGGCGCGCTCGCGGTGCACATCGTCGAGAACCCGATGCTCAACGGCGAGGTCATCCGCCTGGACGGCGCCATCCGCATGGCGCCCCGCTGAGGCCCTTGAACACGAAAGCCCCCCGCGCGTAGCGGGGGGCTTTCGTCCAGGAGAAAGAACTTATCGTCGGAACCATCGACTGACAGCGGGTTCGGCCATCAACAGCCGTGCGAGCATGCTCATGACGTTGCTCAGCTCGCCGCTTGCAGTTCGTCGAACTGCTCCGAGGTTTCGCCTTCCACCAGCACGTCGCCGTGGTAGAGGGCTTCGAAATCAACCTTGATGACGTCGGCACTTGTGTCGTCGATCCACATGACACTGAGCGTATGGGCCACCATTAAGGAATCTTTGAGTCACGATTCGGAAAATCGTGGCAATTTACCGGCCGGTAGGTTGTAGGCGATCTACCGCGGCGTTCAGGCCCGTGACCTGCTTACTTGCCGCACAATTTTCTGGCCGGACTCTTACCGTCGCCGCGGTTTAAAGCGCCGCGTTGAACCGTCTACCCGGTGGAATCCGTCTTAAGAACAAATCTGTTTGACGCGTGAAGACTAGCGTTGGTTGCGTTGACGCGGACACGCCGGCAGCGAGCGCGATCAGCACCGGCTGCGGAAGGGCTGAAGAATGCTGCAGGGGATCGCCCGGGTGGCCATCGCGGCGCCGCGCCGCATCATCGCGATCGGTGTCCTGGTCTTCATCGCCGCCGCGGTTTTCGGCGTCCCCGTCGCCAAGGACCTGTTGCCGGGAGGGTTTCAGGATCCGGACTCGGAGTCCGCCCGCGCGATTCAAGTGCTGACCGACAAGTTCGGGCAGAGCGGTCAGCAGATGCTGATCCTGGTGACCGCGCCCGGGGGCACCAACAGCGAGCAGGCCCGCAGCGTGGGCACCGACCTCGTCACCCAATTGCAGAAGTCGCCGTTGGTCTACAACGTCTCCTCGCCGTGGACCGTCCCGCCGCGGGCGGCCGCCGACCTGGTCAGCCGCGACGGCAAGACCGGCCTGCTCGTGGTCAACCTCAAGGGCGGCGAGAACTACGTGCAGCGCAACGCCCAGACCGTCGCGGATCAGTTCATCCACGACCGCGACGGCGTCACCGTTCGCGCCGGCGGAGCCGCGATGCAGTACGCCCAGATCAACACCCAGAACCAGGCCGACCTGGTGGTGATGGAGATGATCGCGCTGCCGTTGAGCTTCCTGATCTTGATCTGGGTGTTCGGCGGGCTACTGGCGGCGGCCTTGCCGATGGCGCTGGGCGCCCTGGCCGTCGTCGGCTCGATGACGGTGTTGCGGCTGATCACCTTCACCACCGAGGTGTCGATCTTCGCGCTGAACCTGAGCACCGCGTTGGGCCTGGCGCTGGCGATCGATTACACCCTGCTGATCGTCAGCCGCTACCGCGACGAGTTGGCCCAGGGCAGCGACCGCGAGCAGGCGCTCATCCGAACCATGGCCACCTCCGGGCGCACCGTGTTGTTCTCCGCGGTCACCGTGGCGTTGTCGATGTCGGCGACCGTGGCTTTCCCCATGTACTTCCTCAAGTCATTCGCTTACGCCGGCGTGGCAACCGTCGCGTTCGTCGCGACCGCTTCGATCGTGATCACCCCGGCCGCCATCGTGCTGCTCGGCCCGCGGCTGGACGCACTCGACGTGCGCCGGCTGCTGCGCCGGGTTTTCCGGCGACCGGAGCCGGTGCACAAGCCGGTCGAGCAGATGTTCTGGTATCGATCGACCAAGCTGGTGATGCGCCGCTGGGCACCGATCGGCCTGAGCGTCGTCGCGCTGCTGCTCTTGCTCGGGTCTCCGTTCCTCCGCGTCAAATGGGGCTTCCCCGACGACCGGGTGCTGCCGACGTCGGCGTCGTCGCACCAGGTCGGTGACCGACTGCGCAACGATTTCGCCGACGACTCCTCGACGTCCGTGCCCGTCGTGGTCCCCGACGCGCGTGGGCTGAGTCCGGCGGACCTCGACCGCTACGCCGCCGACTTGTCGCGGGTTCCCGACGTGTCGGACGTGTCGGCTCCGGGCGGAACGTTCGTCAACGGAAACCGGACGGGCCCGCCGGCCGGGGCGACCGGGCTGGCCGACGGCAGCGCCTTCCTGACCGTCAGCAGCACGGCGCCGCTGTTTTCTCCCGCGAACGACGACCAGCTCAAGCGGTTACACGGGGTGCCCGGGCCGGCGGGCCGATCCGTCGAGATGGGCGGAGTCGCCCAGGTCAACCGCGACAGCGTCGACGCGGTCACCGACCGTCTTCCGCTGGTGCTCGGGTTGATGGCCGCCATCACCTTTGCGCTGCTGTTCCTGCTCACCGGCAGCGTGCTGTTGCCCGCCAAGGCGCTGGCCTGCAACTTCTTGTCCCTCACCGCGGCGTTCGGCGCGCTGGTCTGGATCTTCCAGGAGGGGCACCTGGGCGCGCTCGGGACGACGCCGAGCGGGACGCTGGTGGCCAACATGCCGGTGCTGCTGTTTTGCATCGCCTTCGGGCTGTCGATGGACTACGAGGTGTTCCTGCTCTCCCGCATCCGCGAGTACTGGCTGGCGTCCGGGGCGGCGCGGCCGGCGCGGCCGACCGCAAAGGAGGCGCACGCCGCCAACGACGAGAGCGTCGCGCTCGGCGTCGCCCGCACCGGCCGGGTGATCACCGCGGCCGCGCTGGTGATGTCGATGTCGTTCGCCGCGCTGATCGCCGCCCACGTGTCGTTCATGCGGATGTTCGGCCTCGGCCTGGTGCTCGCCGTCTTCGCCGACGCCACGCTGGTGCGGATGGTTGTCGTGCCGGCCTTCATGCATGTGATGGGCCGGTGGAATTGGTGGGCGCCCAAGCCCCTGGCATGGCTGCACGACCGGTTCGGCATCAACGAGGGCGGACCGGTCCAGGCCGGCCACCCCGAGCCGGTCCCGGTCGACGACAAACCGCTGGGGGAGCCGGTGCCGAATATCGGTTGACGTGCCGACCGGTCTATCGGCAAGACCCCATTCTTGGCCCAGAGTCGGAAGGTTGACCTGTATGACAACGGCGGTGCACAACCCGTTCTTCGCGCGCATCTGGCCCGTCGTCGCCACCCACGAGACCGAGGCGATACGCGCCCTTCGCCGGGAGAATCTGGCCGGGTTGTCGGGGCGGGTGCTGGAAGTCGGCGCGGGCATCGGGACGAACTTTCCGCACTACCCGGAGTCGGTCCGCGAGGTGGTCGCGGTGGAGCCCGAGCCGCGGCTGGCGGCCCAGGCGCGCGCGGCGGCGGAGGTGGTGCCGGCCCGCGTCGTGGTGATGGACGAGACGGCCGAGGGCTTCACCGGCGGCGAGCCGTTCGACGCCGTGGTGTGTTCGCTGGTGTTGTGCTCGGTGCGCGACCCCGGTGCGGTGCTGCGGCGGCTCCACTCGGTGCTGCGCCCGGGCGGTGAGCTGCGCTACCTCGAGCACGTGGCGAGCGCCGGCGCCCGCGGCCGCCTGCAACGGTTCGCCGACGCAACGCTGTGGCCGCGGTTGTTCGGCAACTGCCACACCCACCGCGACACCGAGCGCGAGATCATCGACGCCGGATTCGAAGTCGACGTTTCCCGGCGCGAGTTCACCTTGCCGGCGTGGGCGCCGATGCCGGTGTCGGAACTCCTGCTGGGCCGCGCCCGCCGGCCGTAATTGCGGCGGGGCTATTTCAGCAGGGCGGGCAGCCGCTGCAGCAGCCCGGGCAGTGCCCGGCCGGCCGTCTCGCGGATGCTGATCGTCGCGTGCCGCGACAGCGGGGTGACCTCCGGGTTGACCTCGATCACGGCCGTGCCGCGGGACAGCGCCAGCTCGGCGAGCCCGGCGGCCGGGTAGACGATCGCCGACGTCCCGACCACCACCATCACATCGGCGGCCTCGGTCGCCTCGACGGCCGACTGCCACGGCCCCTCGGGCAACGGCTCACCGAACCACACGATGTCGGGGCGGATCAGGCCGCCGCAATGACAGACCGGCGGCTCCACCTCGAGCGTCGGTTCGGGCACCTTGGGCAGCGCGCCGGTGTACGGCATACCGCAACGGTCGCAACGGAATTCGAACAGGCTGCCGTGCAGGTGGTGGACCGGCACGCTCCCGGCGCGTTCGTGCAAGTCGTCGACGTTCTGGGTGATGACGCTGACCTCGGCACCGTCCTGCCAGGCGGCGATGGCGCGGTGTCCGGTGTTGGGCGCGACATCGGCGACCAGATAGTGACGCCACAGGTACCAGCCCCAGACCCGTTCGGGATTGTCGCGCCACCCTTGAGTGCTGGACAGCTCGTACGGGTCGAACCGCGCCCACAGGCCGTTCTGGTCGTCGCGGAAGGTCGGCACCCCGCTCTCCGCGGAGATCCCCGCGCCGCTCAGCACCGCTACTCGCATCCCACAAAGATAGTCGTGCGTGGGACATACTGAAGGCGTGGAGCTGCGGGATTTGCTGAAGGTCGACGTCAAGGCGGGCAAGCCGCTGTTCGACCAGCTCAGGACCCAAGTCATCGACGGCGTCCGCGCCGGCGCGCTGCCGCCCGGCACCCGGCTTCCGACCGTCCGCGAACTGGCCGGCCAGCTCGGGGTCGCGGCGAACACCGTGGCCCGCGCCTACCGGGAACTCGAGTCGGCCGCGATCGTCGAAACGCGGGGGCGCTTCGGCACTTTCATCTCCCGCTTCGACCCGACCGACGCGGCGATGGCGGCCGCCGCCAAGGAGTACGTCGAGGTGGCCCGCGCGCTGGGGCTGACCAAGTCCGACGCGATGCGCTACCTCACCAACGTGCCCGACGACTGAGCCCAATTCGCTTGACGCGCAGCGTTTTAGCGCAATACTTTGGCCAGCGTGCGCAGGTTGCGTGTCGTCGTCGACGACTTGTAGCGGGGCTTGCCCATGGTCTTCCCGATCGCGCTGTCCAGGGTGGCGCCCTTGGGCACCTGCCAATAGATCACGCCGTCGCCTTGGCTGATCTTCTCGTCGGGGCCGGCTTTCTCGCCCAGGGCGGCGAGTTCGTCGAGCACCGCGTCGTCGGCGACGAACGTGACGTAGGACTGGTAGCCGTCGACCTCGGGTTCGAAGGGGTAGTCGTCCACGACGGCGCGCACGGTTTCGAGGTCATAGACCAGCACCCACGCGTCGTAGCCGAAACTGTCACGCAGCGCGGCTTCGGCCTTCTTGCGCACCCCGGCCGCGCCGGCGGACGACTCCAGCAAGATGTTGCCGCTGGCCAGGATGGTGCGGACGTTTTTGAAACCCGCCTCGGTCAGCGCGCGCGCCACGTCGGCCATCTTGAGGTTGACGCCGCCGACGTTGACTCCGCGCAGAAAGGCCGCGTACTTGGTCATGGTCCGATTCCACCAGGGCCGCCCGGGGCGGCACGATCCGGGACCGGTCGCTGGACGCGCGACGTAGGCTGCTGGGATGGGACGCCAAGTCTTCGACGACAAGCTGCTGGCCGTGATCAGTGGGAATTCCCTCGGCGTGCTGGCGACCATCAAACGCGACGGGCGACCCCAGCTGTCCAACGTTAGCTACCACTTCGACCCGCGTGACTTGGCCGTGCGGGTGTCGATCACCGAGCCGCGGGCCAAGACCCGCAACCTGCGCCGCGACCCGCGGGCGTCGATCCTGGTCGACGCCGACGACGGGTGGTCCTACGCGGTGGCCGAGGGCACGGCCACGCTGACCCCGCCCGCGGCCGATCCCGGCGACGACACCGTCGAGGCGCTGATTGCGTTGTACCGCAACATCGCCGGGGAACACCCGGATTGGGACGAGTACCGCCGGGCGATGGTCACGGATCGGCGGGTGCTGCTGACCCTGCCGATCTCGCACGTGTACGGCATGCCGCCCGGCGTGCGGTAGCCGCCCGAGCCCGGACATCGAAGGCTACGCTGCCGGTATGGCTCAATCGAAGTCCTCCGAGGCGCCGGAATCGGACGACGACACCAAGCGCAAGTTCCGCGAGGCCCTGGACCGCAAGCTGGCCAAGTCGTCGGGCGGGTCCGATCACAAGGACAGCGGCGGCAAGCAGTCGCGGGCGCACGGCCCGGTGGAGAACCGCCGCGAGTTCCGCCGCAAGAGCGGGTGAGGATCGGCCGTCAGCCGTTGCCGCCCAACGGCGTTCAGCCTGTGGTTGACGCGAACAGGCCGATCGAGGGGTCGTCCCGGCCCGGTTTGCCGCGCAGGGCACCGCGGGTGCTGGGGTGGGAGAAGTCCACCCGGGACGGGTCGTTCCGGTATGCCCAATCCGCCACGATGGTGCGTTGGCTGAATTTCCAGCGGCCGTCGTGGCGGGCATAGCTGTCCAGATACCGACCGCCGATGACGACGTCGATGTCGTGTTCGGCGCCGGCGAAGCTGTGGAACACCAGGCAGTAGACCTCACCGCGGGCGGTGTCGCCGTCAACCACGAAGTTCGTTGTGGTGACGTTGTGTTGGGACACCCGCAGGTACGGTTCGGCCGCCTGTAACTGCGCGATGAACTGTTCGACGCCGCCCGTTGATAACGAGCCGTGGGAGTCGGTCGCCTCGGGGTGGTAGAGGTCGCGCAGCGCGTCGTAGTCGGCCCGGTCGACGGCCCGGCAATAGGCGGTGACGAGGGCGTGCAGTTCGTCGCGGGCCAGCATCAGCGCCAACCGGGCCTCGTCCACCACCACGCCACGATAACGCGGTCGTGGGTTGAGTAGTCTCCCAACAACGGCTCATCCGTCTTAGGGTGTTTAGCGGAAAGGTTGGTCGTTGACGGTGAAACTTTGGCTCGCTCAAGATCTCGAGGCCGACGCGCTGCTGGACGAGGACCCGCTGGCCCTGCTCATCGGCATGGTTCTCGATCAGCAGGTGCCCTTCGAGACCGCCTTCTGCGGTCCGAAGAAGATCGCCGACCGGATGGGCCGCTTCAGCGCCGCCGAGATCGCCGACTACGACCCCGATAAGTTCGCCGCGCTGTGCTCGGAAAAGCCTGCCATACATCGCTTTCCGGGATCGATGGCCAAACGCATCCAGGCCCTGGCCCAGATCATCGTGGACCGTTACGACGGCGACGCCTCCGGGTTGTGGACCGCCGGGGACCCCGACGGCGCGGAGCTGCTGCGCCGGATCAAGGGCCTGCCCGGGTTCGGCGAGGTCAAGGCGCAGATCTTCCTGGCACTGCTGGGCAAGCAGTACGGCGTCACGCCGAAGGGCTGGCGCGAGGCGGCGGGGCAGTTCGGCAAGGCCGGCACCCACATCTCCGTCGCCGACATCGTCGACGCCAAGTCGATGGGCAAGGTCCGGTCCTACAAGAAGCAGATGAAGGCAGCTGCCAAGGCGGCGAACTAGTTGGTGACCAGAAGGAAAGGGCGGCAACGTGAAGACACACCTGACGTGTCCATGCGGGGAAGCCATCGTCGGTAAGGACGAGGACGAGCTGGTCGAGCTGACCCAGGCTCATCTCGCCAGCGATCACCCGGGTCTCGAGTACGACCGCGACGCCATCCTGTTCATGGCGTACTAGCCGCTCGCCAGACGCGAGCGCGCGTGCCCCCGTGGGGAACACGCGCGCTCAGGGCGGGGGCAAGTGCCGGCCTACGGCACCACCGTGGAGCCGATGGTCGGCATGAACTGGCACTGCTTTTCCTTGGTGGTGACCTGCCCGAAGATAGTCGACATGATGCTGCCGGACCCGGTGTCAGCGATCGCGGTCAGCGTCGTCGGCCCGTCGGCGTTGATGTCGGTGCGCGGCTTGAGCGCAACCGTCCCCGACTTACCCGTCGTCAGGTTGACCCAGGTGACGTTCAACGGCAGCTTCTGCACCTCGGCGGGCCCGGGCGTGCCGACCGCCGTGAACACATAGGCGGTCTGCCCGGGGCCGGGCCCGGGCGTCGGGATCTTCGCCGGGCCCGCCACCGACAGCGCCGTGGCGATCGCGCTGGTGCCGTCCGCCAGGCAATTGGTGCCGATCGAGGGATACATGAAGTCCTGCGTGGGCGGGGCATCGGGGCCGAACCCGGGAGCCGCTGCGGGGGCGGCGGCGGGCGCGGGAGCCCCGTCCGGCGCCGGAGCCGGGGCCGGTGGGGCCGCGACCGGTGGGGCCGCGACCGGTGTGGGCGCCGCGACGGGTGCGACGGTGGTGCCGGGCGCCGGTGCGGAAGCGGGCGGCGCAGCGACCGACGGGGCCGCGGCCGGCGGGGCCGCCACGGGCCCCGGGCCCGCCGCGTGGGCGGGGTCGATCCCGGCCGGCAAGTGCGCCTGGGGGCCCGGTTCCACGCCCGCCGGTGCGGCGGCGGGTCCGGGGCCGGCCGCGTGGGCGGGGTCGATGCCGGTCGGCAGGTGCGCCTGCGCACCGGGTTCGACGCCCGCCGCGGGGACGTGTGGCACCGGCGCGCCGTCGGGGAGCGCCGCGCCTGGCTCGGCGGCTGGGCCGGGCGTCGTCAGGAATTGGTTCACCGACTGGGCCACGTTCCGGGACTCGCCGGGCGCGCCCTGGTTGTGGCTGAAGGCCTGCGCCGCCGCCATGAGCAGCTGCGTCGCCTGCCCGGGGTTGGTAGCGGCCTGCTGAATGATCGGGCTCAGCTGCGACAGTGCCGGCAGGCCCGGGAGTTCTTGGGTCGAATTCGGTTGCGGTGTCGCCGGGTCGGCTGCCGCGCTCGGGCAGAACCCGAACGCGGCAGCCGATGCCGTCACGACAGCGGCCAATCCTTTGGACAGATTCCAAGTGGTTGCCACGGTGTGTCCTCCGGTCATTAGGGGGTTGGCGTTGCTGTCTGGCTAATTACTCAGGGCAGGGCGGCGAGCAGCGGAGCAACCGGGTTGGCCCCGGTGGCCGGTGCGGCCGGTGCCGCCGGGGCGGCCGGCGCCGCCGGAGCCCCGGCCAGCGCCGGCAGGTCCTGCGGCAGGGTCATCTGCGCGGGCACGTTGACCGGCAGGTTGGGCAGGAACGCCGGCATGTCGACCTTCGCCTGAGGAATCTGCGGGGTCGGCGGGGTGGCGGGGGCGGTCGGCGTCGACAACCCCGGGATGGCCGGCAGTCCGGGAATGGACGACGTGGCCGGTGCGGCGGGCGCCGCGGGTGCCGGCTGCGTCAGGCCGGGGATCAGCCCCTGCAGGCCCTGCGTCGTCGACGGGGCGGAAGGCGTCGGTGCCTGCGCCAGCCCGGGGATCGACGGGACCGCCGCGGAATTCGCCGGCGACGGCGTGGCGGCCGACGGAACACCCGGGAAGGTGATGCCGGGGGCGGCCGGGGGGGCGGGCGGGGTCGCGCCGAGGGCGGTGGCGAGGTTCTGCAGGATTTGGGGCGCGTTGGCCGCCGAACTGATCAGCTGCTGCGGAATGTTCGGGATCGGCGGAGCCGGCACGGGGTCGGCGTGGGCGATACCGCCCGTGAGTAGGGCTGCGGACGAACCGGCTACGACGGCCGCTGCACGCAAGTAAGTCCAGATGGTTGGCATGACTCTCCCTGGTTGTGGATTACGGGGTCCAGGCCGAAGCTACGTTGATACTGGTGGGACTCAAGTGACACGTGTGGCATTTATTTGATCGTTATTGATACGAGTGACGGCGGTGACCGAACCCCCGCCGACCAGGCCATTGGCCGCGACGGTGTCCGCTGCGCCCGCCTGGCTCGCTAAAGTCGGCTCATCGACACCACCTCGGCTGCCACGGCGGCATCGGATCGCCGGCGGTTCGCGAGTTCGCTTCGGGCGGCCGCGCCCGCGCTGCTGCTCGCCAGCGTCGCCGCGCGGCTCGGCTGGACGTACCTGGCGCCGCACGGCGCGAACTTCGTCGACCTGCACGTCTACCTCGGCGGGGCCGCCGCCATCGACCACCCCGGGACGCTTTACAGCTACGTCTACGCCGACCAGACGCCGGACTTCCCGCTGCCGTTCACCTATCCGCCCTTCGCGGCGGTCGTGTTCTATCCGCTGAGCCTGCTGCCGTTCGGCCTGGTCGCGTTCGCCTGGCAGATCGCGACGATGGTTGCGTTGTACGGCGCGATCCGGATCAGTCAGCGCCTGATCGGCGTCGCTCCGGGCGCAGGCGCACGGCGCATGGCCACGCTGTGGACGGCGATCACCATCTGGATCGAGCCGCTGCGCAGCACCTTCGACTACGGGCAGGTCAACGTGTTGCTGATGCTCTTGGTGCTGTGGGCGGTGTTGACGACGCGGTGGTGGCTGTCGGGGCTGCTGGTCGGCGTGGCGGCCGGCATCAAGCTGACGCCCGCGATCTCGGGCGTTTATCTGGTCGGGGTGCGGCGATGGGCCGCGGCGGCATTCTCCGTCGTCGCCTTCCTCGCCACCATCGGCGTGTCGGCCTTAGTGGTCGGCGATCAGACCGGCTACTACTTCACGAGGCTGCTGGGCGACGCGCACCGAGTGGGGCCCATCGGCACTTCCTTCAACCAGTCCTGGCGAGGCGGCATCTCCCGGATCCTGGGCCACGACGCGGGTTTCGGCCCGCCGGTGCTGATCGCCATTGGCGCCACCGCGGTGGTGGTTGCCCTGGCGTGGCGAGCGCTCGACCCGACCGACCGGCTGGGCAAGTTGCTAGTGGTCGAGCTGTTCGGGCTGCTGCTGTCCCCGATCTCCTGGACCCACCACTGGGTGTGGCTGGTGCCGCTGATGGTCTGGGCGATTCACGGGCCGCCCCGCGAGCGCCCCGGCGCGCGGATCGTGGGCTGGGGCTGGCTGGCGCTCACCATCGTCGGGGTGCCGTGGCTGCTGAGCTTCGCGCAGCCGACCATCTGGCAGATCGGCCGGCCGTGGTATCTGGCCTGGGCCGGCCTGGTCTACATCGTGGCGGCCGTCGCGACGCTGCTCTGGATCGCCGGCACCGGCGAACGTCACGCTGGAGTGACGGTCGAGGATGGGGCGGACGAATAACTAGCTGCCGACGATCCCGTCGATGTCGTGCGCCATGGCGACGTCCTTCTCGGTGATCCCGCCCTCCGAGTGCGTGACCAGAGCGAAAGTGACCGTCCGCCAACGAATATCGATGTCCGGGTGATGGTCCTTGCTCTCCGCGTGCTCGCCCACCCGGCGCACCGCGTCGATGCCGGCGAGGAAACTCGGGAACTTGATCGACCGGCGCAGCGCACCGTCGGCGCGCTCCCATCCGTCGAGATCGGGCAGTGCGGCGTCCACCTGCTCATCCGTTAACACAGCCATATATCGACCGTATACCGTCTGGCCATGCCGACCCAGATCGTCGTCGCGGGCGCCGTCATCCGCCGCGCCACGGTGCTGGTGGCGCAACGCCTGCGGCCGCCCGAGTTGGCCGGCCGCTGGGAACTGCCCGGCGGCAAGGTCGCGCCGGGTGAAACGGAGCCGGAGGCGTTAGCCCGGGAGCTGGCCGAGGAGCTGGGCCTCGAGGTCGGCGACGTCGCGGTGGGCAACCGGCTGGGCGACGACGTCGCGCTGGAGGGCATGACCCTGCGGGCGTACCGCGTGCGGTTGCTCGACGGCGAGCCGCTCGCGCGGGACCATCGCGCGGTGCGCTGGGTGAGCGCGGACGAGCTGCCCGGTGTCGACTGGGTGCCGGCCGACCGCGGCTGGGTCCCTGACCTGGTGCGGGCGCTGTCCACGGCCGCCTCATAACGAGCCCGCAGCCGCGACACCAAGTGCGAATCGGGCGGCACGGCCTCGCCGCAGGGGGCTGGTAGGCGATCCGGAATGGGCGTGCGTCCCGGGCTTTCGGCGTGCGTCCTGGGCGGCGACACGCCGTGGCGGGCCACCCTGGACGCACACCGGACGACCGGCGGGGCGCACCTGCCGGTTCGCCTTTGACCGCCCCGCGCTGCCACAATCACCGACGTGCCATTCCGTAACGTCGCCATCGTCGCCCACGTCGACCACGGCAAGACCACCCTGGTGGACGCCATGCTGCGGCAGTCGGGCGCCCTGACCCACCGCGGTGACGACACCCAGGAACGCATCATGGACAGCGGTGACCTGGAAAAGGAAAAGGGCATCACCATCCTGGCCAAGAACACCGCCGTGCACCGCCGCAACCCGGATGGGACCGTCACGGTGATCAACGTCATCGACACCCCCGGGCACGCCGACTTCGGAGGTGAGGTGGAGCGCGGCCTGTCCATGGTGGACGGCGTCCTGCTGCTGGTCGACGCGTCGGAGGGGCCGCTGCCGCAGACGCGCTTCGTGCTGCGCAAGGCGCTGGCGGCGCACCTCCCGGTGATCCTCGTCGTCAACAAGACCGACCGGCCCGACGCCCGCATCGCCGAGGTCGTCGACGCCAGTCACGACCTGCTGCTCGACGTCGCATCCGACCTCGACGACGAGGCCGCCAAGGCCGCCGAGCACGCGCTGGGCCTGCCGACGCTGTACGCCTCCGGCCGCGCGGGCATCGCGAGCACCACCCAACCGGCCGACGGCGAGGTGCCGGCCGGCGACAACCTGGACCCGCTGTTCGACGTTCTGATGGAGCACATCCCGCCCCCGTCGGGGGACCCCGAGGCGCCGCTGCAGGCACTGGTGACCAACCTGGACGCGTCCGCCTTCCTCGGCCGGCTGGCCCTGATCCGCATCTACAACGGCAAGCTGCGCAAGGGCCAGCAGGTCGCGTGGATGCGTGAGGTGGACGGGGTGCCCGTCATCACCAGCGCCAAGATCACCGAGCTGCTCGCCACCGAGGGCGTCGAGCGCAGCCCCACCGACGAGGCGATCGCCGGTGACATCGTCGCGGTCGCCGGGCTGCCCGAAATCATGATCGGCGACACGCTCGCCGACCCCGACCACGCCCACGCGCTGCCCCGGATCACCGTCGACGAACCGGCGATCTCGGTGACCATCGGCACCAACACCTCGCCGCTGGCCGGCAAGTTGCCGGGCCACAAGCTGACCGCGCGCATGGTCCGCAATCGCCTCGACCAGGAGCTGGTCGGCAACGTGTCCATCCGGGTGGTGGACATCGGCCGGCCCGATGCCTGGGAGGTGCAGGGCCGCGGCGAGCTCGCCCTGGCCGTGCTGGTCGAGCAGATGCGACGGGAAGGCTTCGAGCTCACCGTCGGCAAGCCGCAGGTGGTCACCAAGACGATCGACGGCAAGCTGCACGAGCCGTTCGAGTCGATGACGATCGACTGCCCGGAGGAATTCGTCGGCGCCATCACGCAATTGATGGCCGCCCGCAAGGGCCGCATGGAGGAGATGGCCAACCACGCGGCCGGCTGGGTCCGGATGGATTTCATCGTGCCCAGCCGCGGCCTGATCGGCTTTCGCACCGACTTCCTCACCATCACCCGCGGCACCGGCATCGCCAACGCCGTCTTCGACGGCTACCGGCCGTGGGCGGGGGAGATCCGGGCCCGCCACACCGGCTCGCTGGTGTCCGATCGGTCCGGCGTCATCACGCCGTTCGCGATGATCCAGCTCGCCGACCGCGGCCAGTTCTTCGTCGAGCCCGGACAGGACACCTATGAGGGCATGGTCGTCGGAATCAACCCGCGCGCAGAGGATCTCGACATCAACGTCACCAGGGAGAAGAAGCTCACCAACATGCGCTCGTCGACCGCGGACGTGATCGAGACCCTGGCCAAGCCGCTCGAGCTGGACCTGGAACAGGCCATGGAGTTCTGCGCCCAGGACGAATGCGTCGAGGTGACCCCGGAGATCGTCCGGGTCCGCAAGGTCGAGCTGGACGCCACGACCCGGGCCCGCAGCCGGGCGCGGGCCAAGGCCCGGGGTTAATCGCGCGTGCTTGGGCGGGCTGCTGGGCAGCTGCTCGTTAGCCTGATCGGCATGCCGAGACGAGTCCGCCGTTTCTTCGTGACGGCCGGCGCGCTCCTCTCGCTGACCGGGCTGGCGCTGGCGGCGTGCACGGTCAACCCCCCGCCCGCGCCGCAGAGCACCGACACGCCGCACACCTCGCCACCGCCCCCGCCGCGACCCACCCAGATCATCATGGGCATCGACTCGATCGGCGCCGGCTTCAACCCACACCTGCTGTCCGACCTGTCGCCGGTAAACGCGGCGATCAGCGCGCTGGTGCTGCCCAGCGCCTTCAGGCCGGTGCCCGACCCCGCGACGCCCACGGGCTCGCGCTGGGAAATGGACCCCACCCTGCTGGAGTCCGCCGACGTCACCAACCAGAACCCGTTCACGGTGACCTATAAGATCCGGCCCGAGGCGCAATGGACCGACAACGCCCCCATCGCCGCCGACGACTTCTGGTACCTGTGGCGGCAGATGGTCAGTCAGCCCGGCGTCGTCGATCCCGCCGGCTACGACCTCATCACCGGTGTGCAGTCGCTGGAGGGCGGCAAGCAGGCGGTGGTCACCTTCGCCCAGCCGTATCCGTCGTGGAAAGAGCTGTTCAGCAACATCCTTCCGGCGCACATCGTCAAGGACGTGCCGGGCGGTTTCGCGGCCGGACTGGCCCGGGCGCTGCCCGTGACCGGCGGCCAGTTCCGGGTGGAGAGCATCGATCCGCAGCGTGACGAAATCCTGGTAACCCGCAACGACCGCTATTGGGGATCACCGGCCAAGCCCGCCGTCATCCTGTTCCGGCGCGCCGGGGCGCCGGCCGCGCTGGCCGATTCGGTCCGCAACGGCGATACCCAGGTGGCGCAGGTGCACGGCGGATCGGCGGCCTTCGCGCAGCTGTCCGCCATCCCGGGTGTGCGCACCGCGCGGATCGTGACGCCGCGGGTCATGCAGCTGACGTTGCGCGCCAACGAGCCCAAGCTGTCCGACGCCCAGCTGCGCAAGGCGATCCTGGGGCTGCTCGACGTCGACCTGCTCGCGGCCGTGGGTGCCGGCAGCGACAACACCGTCACGCTGGACCAGGCCCAGATCCGCGCGCCCAGCGACCCCGGCTACGAGCCGACCGCGCCGCCCGCGATGACGACCCCGGCGGCGCTGGCGCTGCTGGAGGGTGCCGGGTACAAGGTCGAGGGCAACGCGACGACGTCGCCGGCCCCGACGCCGGCGAACACCGCACCGCCCGAGGTCATCCGCGGCCGGATCAGCAAGGACGGTCAACAGCTGTCGCTGGTCATCGGCGTGGCGGCCAACGACCCGACCTCCGTCGCGGTGGCCAACACCGCCGCCGACCAGCTGCGCAACGTCGGCATCGCCGCCAGCGTGCTGGCGCTGGACCCGGTGACTCTGTATCGCGACGCGCTGAACAACAACCAGGTGGACGCGATCGTCGGCTGGCATCAGGCGGGCGGGAGCCTGGCGACGCGGCTGGCGTCGCGCTACGGCTGCCCGGCGCTGCAGGCGACGCAGGTGCCGACGTCGACGGGGCCGACGACCAATCCGCCCCCGTCGAGCGCGCCGCCGCCCACCGGGTCGAGCGCCTCCGCCACCACGCCGACGTCGTCCCCGCCCAGTCGGCCGCCGGACCCCAACGCCCTGGTGCAGGCGCCGTCGAACCTCACCGGCATCTGCGACCGCAGCGTCCAGTCGAACATCGACGCCGCGCTCAACGGCACCAAGAGCATCAACGACGTGATCACCGCGGTCGAGCCGCGGCTGTGGAACATGTCCACGGTGTTGCCGATCCTGCAGGACACCACGATCGTCGCGGCAGGCCCCAGCGTGCAGAACGTCAGCCTGACGGGCGTGGTGCCGGTCGGCATCGTCGGCGACGCCGGCCAATGGATCAAGACGGGACCCTGACGGGCCTCCCGGTCAGGCCCGCCTGGTCCGCGGCGGGATCACGGTGTCGACGATCAGCGCCAGCTCCCGTCGGTTAGGCGGCGATCCGGTCAGCAGGAAGTGCTGATTGATCAGTGCCGGGCCGATGCGCGCGGTGAGCGGGGTGATGATCTCCGGATCGAGGTCGCCCTCCTCCACGGCGGCCCGCAGGATCGCTTCGACGATCTGGAGCCGGGGAGCCACCACCGCGTCGGCGAAGATGGCCCGCATCTCGGGTTCGTGCAGGAGCTGGTTGACCGTGGCCATGCCGGGGAACGCGGTCTTGCCGGCGCAGATGTCGCGGTGCGCGGTGAAGACCGTCAGCAGGTTGTCCCGCGCCGACCGGCCGGCCCGCGCCTCGGGCAGCGGCGGCAAGGTATGGACCAGTGCGGCGTGCACCAGCTCGCACTTGGAGGCCCAGCGCCGGTACAGGGCCGCCTTTCCGGTGTGGGCGCGCGCGGCAATGCCCTCCATCGTCAGCCCGCCATACCCGACTTCGGCCAGCTCGGCCAGGGTGGCCTGATACAGCGCCCGTTCGAGGACCTCGCCCCGTCGGCGGCTCCGGCCGCCGGCCGGGGCGGTCTTGGTGAGCTGCGGCATTCCTCGATAGTAGCCGCACGCGTTCCTATTCGCGGCCCTAAGACCGCAACGGCCGGTGGCGGGCGGGTAGGGTGCCGTCCATGCCTGAGACTCCACGGCTGCTGTTCGTCCACGCGCATCCCGATGACGAGAGCCTCAGCAACGGCGCCACCATCGCCCACTACGCCGCCCGCGGGGCGGACGTGCGCGTCGTCACCTGCACACTCGGTGAGGAGGGCGAGGTCATCGGCGAGCGCTGGGCCGAGCTGGCCGTCGATCGCGCGGATCAGTTGGGGGGCTACCGGATCGGCGAGCTCACCGCCGCACTGCGTGAACTGGGCGTCCACGAACCCCACTACCTGGGCGGCGCCGGGCGCTGGCGCGACTCGGGCATGCCCGGCACACCGGGACGGCGGCGCCAGCGGTTCATCGACGCCGACGAGCGGGAGGCCGTCGGCGCGTTGGTCGCCGTCATCCGCGAGCACCGCCCCCACGTCGTCGTGACCTACGACCCGGGCGGCGGCTACGGCCACCCCGATCACGTCCACGCCCACACCGTCACCACGCGCGCCGTGGCCGCCGCAGGCGCCGACGACTTCCCGGGCGAGCCGTGGACCGTGCCGAAGTTCTACTGGTCGGTGTTCGCCACCCGTGCCTTCTTGGCGGGCATGCGCGCACTGGGCCCGGAGGATCTGCGGCCCGGGTGGATGATCGCTCCGGAGGAGGAATTCGGCTTCGGGTACGCGGACGCCGACATCGACGCCGTCGTCGAGCCCGCCGTCGCCGCGTGGGCGGCCAAGAGGGCAGCACTGGCCGCGCACGCCACCCAGGTGGTCGTCGGACCGACCGGGCGGGCCTGCGCCCTGTCGAACAACATGGCGCTGCCGATCCTGGCGGACGAACACTACGTGCTGGCCGCCGGCACGGCGGGGGAGCGCGACGAGCGCGGCTGGGAGACGGACCTGCTCGCCGGGCTCGATTTCGGCACGGTCGTCGCGCGGTAGGCTGGCGAATCAGGCAGCCACGGAAGGACTTCGCATGGACCCCGACCTGGACCCTAATCAGCAGCATTGGCAGGACCGGCTCGACAGCCTGCAATGGGTTATCGGCTCGATACTCTCCAACATCGACAGCGTTCCGACCTGACCGACACGAAGCCGCGCGCCCTCCCGATCGAAGACGGCGGCGCGACAGACCCCGCGATCCGTTTCGTTGTCCTGGCGCTGCTGGCCGTCGACGGGGTCCTTTCCGCACTGGCGGGGGCCCTGCTGCTGCCTTCCTACATCGGGTCGGTCCCGTTCCCCATCAGCGGACTGCTTTCAGGATTGGTCAACGCCGCCCTGGTGTGGGCCGCCGCGCGGTGGACCACGTCGTCGCGGCTGGCCGCGCTGCCCCTGTGGACGTGGCTGCTCACCGTGGCGGTGATCAGCATGGGCGGGCCGGCCGACGACATCATCCTGGGCGGCCGCGGCGTGATGGCCTACGGGGCGCTGCTGCTGATCGTGCTGGGGGCGGCGCCGCCGTTCTGGGTCTTGTGGCGGCGCGGCCACCGGGCCTGACGTTCGCGCGCAGGCGGGCAGGGATGTCCCCGCCTGCCGGTGCGGGCCTGACGCTACTGTTGACTGTTGCGCAGACGGGGCCCGCACGGGTCCGAGAGAAAATTTCACATGTTGGGACACGCGGATGAAATTCGATCGTGGGGAAGTTACACGAAGGTGCCGCTGACTCCGGGCGAGGAGCCTACCGCTCTTCCTAATCCTGTGGTTCCGCCAAAGACGAGCGCATCTGCGCTGCGGCGGGTGTTGCGTCGCGCCCGAGACGGCGTCGCGCTCAACGTCGACGAGGCGGCCGTCGCGATGACAGCGCGGGGAGACGACCTCGCGGATCTGTGCGCCAGCGCGGCGCGGGTACGCGATGCCGGGCTGGCGTCGGCCGGCCGGCACGGCCCCGGCGGCGGATTACCGATCACCTATTCGCGCAAGGTGTTCATCCCCGTCACCCACCTGTGCCGCGACACGTGTCACTACTGCACCTTCGTCACCGTCCCGGGCAAGCTGCGCGCGCAGGGCGCGGGCATGTATCTCGAGCCGGACGAGATCCTCGACATCGCCCGCCGCGGGGCCGAACTCGGTTGCAAGGAAGCGCTTTTCACCCTCGGTGACCGCCCCGAGGATCGGTGGCCGGAGGCGGCGCAGTGGCTCGGCGAACGAGGTTACGACTCCACGCTGTCCTACGTGCGGGCCATGGCGATCCGGGTGCTCGAAGAAACCGGGCTACTGCCACACCTGAACCCCGGCGTGATGAGTTGGTCGGAGATGGCCCGGCTCAAGCCGGTGGCGCCGTCGATGGGCATGATGCTCGAGACCACGTCGCGGCGGCTGTTCGAGACGAAAGGCCTTGCGCACTACGGCAGCCCGGACAAGGATCCCGCCGTCCGGCTTCGCACCCTGACCGACGCGGGCCGGTTGTCCATTCCGTTCACGACCGGCCTGTTGGTCGGCATCGGCGAGACGCTGACCGAACGGGCCGAGACCCTGCACGCGATCCGCAAGTCGCACAAGGAGTTCGGGCATGTTCAGGAAGTGATCGTGCAGAACTTCCGGGCCAAGGAGCACACCGCGATGGCCGGCGTGCCCGATGCGGGGATCGACGACTACCTGGCGACGGTGGCGGTCGCCCGGCTGGTGCTCGGCCCCGGCATGCGCATCCAGGCGCCGCCCAACCTGGTGTCGCCCGACGAGTGCCTGGCGCTGGTCGGCGCAGGGGTCGACGACTGGGGCGGCGTCTCACCGCTCACGCCCGATCACGTCAACCCCGAGCGGCCGTGGCCCGCGCTGGATGACCTCGCCGACATCACCGCCCGGGCCGGATACGAACTGGTTCAGCGGCTTACGGCCCAGCCGAAATACGTACAGGCGGGGGCCGCGTGGATCGACCCGCGGGTGCGCGGGCATGTGCTGGCGCTGGCCGACCCGGCGACCGGCCTGGCGCGCGACGTCAACCCGGTGGGGCTGCCCTGGCAGGAGCCCGACGACGTCGCGTCCACGGGGCGCGTCGACCTCAACGCCGCAATCGACACCGAAGGCCGCGCCACCGAAGCCCGCAGCGATCTGGACAGCGCCTTCGGCGACTGGGAGTCGATCCGCGCGCACGTGCACGAACTGGCCGCACGCGCCCCCGAGCGGATCGACACCGATGTGCTTGCCGCGCTGCGGGCGGCCGAGCGCGATCCCGCCGGCTGCAGCGACAACGAGTACCTGGCGCTGGCGACCGCCGACGGGCCGGCGCTGGAAGCCGTTGCCGCCCTTGCTAATTCGCTACGCCGCGACACAGTCGGCGACGACGTGACCTTCGTGGTGAACCGCAACATCAACTTCACCAACATCTGCTACACCGGCTGCCGGTTCTGCGCCTTCGCGCAGCGCAAGGGCGACGCCGACGCGTACTCGCTGTCGACCGACGAGGTGGCCGACCGCGCCTGGGAGGCGCACGTCCAGGGCGCCACCGAGGTGTGCATGCAGGGCGGGATCGACCCGGAGCTGCCGGTCACCGGGTATGCCGACCTGGTCCGCGCCGTCAAGGCTCGGGTGCCGTCGATGCATGTGCATGCCTTCTCGCCCATGGAGATCGCCAACGGAGTCACCAAGAGTGGGCTCAGCGTGCGCGAGTGGCTGATCAGCCTGCGCGAGGCCGGGCTGGACACCATCCCCGGCACCGCCGCCGAGATCCTGGACGACGAGGTGCGCTGGGTGCTGACCAAGGGCAAGCTGCCGACCTCGGAGTGGATCGACATCGTGACCACCGCGCACGAGGTGGGCCTGCGGTCGTCGTCGACGATGATGTACGGGCACGTCGACAGCCCACGGCACTGGGTCGCCCACCTCAACGTGCTGCGCGGGATCCAGGACCGCACCGGCGGGTTCACCGAGTTCGTGCCGCTGCCGTTCGTGCACCAGAGTTCGCCGCTGTACCTGGCCGGCGCGGCCCGCCCCGGACCCACTCACCGGGACAACCGGGCCGTGCACGCATTGGCGCGAATCATGTTGCACGGCCGCATCTCCCAGATTCAGACCAGCTGGGTGAAGCTCGGCGTCGAGCGGACCCAGGTGATGCTCAACGGCGGCGCGAACGATCTGGGCGGCACGCTGATGGAGGAGACCATCTCGCGGATGGCCGGTTCGGAACACGGGTCGGCCAAGACGGTCGAGGAGCTGACCGAGATCGCCGAAGGGATCGGGCGGCCGGCGCGGCAACGCACCACCACCTACGCCCCGCGGGCCGCTTAGCGCTCGGACGGGGCGGGTATTACGACGCCGTGAACCGACAGATCGACGACGACCGGTTCCCGGAGTGGCGCCCATTCGTGGACGCGGTGCAGCAGCGGCGGCCCGACGCCGGCACCTGGTGTGAGGCCTGGACGGTCCGCGACATCGTTATCCATCAGGCCGGAAACGCCGAGGAGATCGCCCGGGTGCTGGCCGCGCACTTGGAGGGAGAACCCGTCGGCACGCGCGGTTTCGAGGAGCGTGAGGGACCACTGCGCGCCCTGACCGACTCGGATCTGTGGGACGCGCTCTTCGACCGGATGGCCACCTTGAACCGCGTGGCGGCGGCGGCCGACGCCGTGCCACAGGACACCGACGTCGCGTGGACGGGCCGCACCATGAAGGTGCCGTGGTTCGCCGAGCACATGCGCGAGGAGCTCGTGCTGCACGGCTGGGACATCACCGGCGATGACGCGGCGGCGCGGGCGCGCCTGGCCGAGCCCTGGATGACCACCCACAGCGTCCTGGCGGTCGGAAAGCCGCTGCTGGCCAAGGGGGCCAAGCGGTTAGCGCCGGGCGAGCGTGTCGAGGCGCGGCTGCGGGTCCCCGCCGGCGACGACGTCGTTGTCAGCGGCGAGGCCGGCCGTACCGCCATCGAACTGGCCGAACCCGAGGGCCCCGCGACGCTGGAAACCGACCCGGCCGCGAGGGTCCTGTTGCTCTGGGGGCGTAGGCCCGCGGACCCGTCACGAATCTGCAGCCGCGTCGGACCGCAGACGCTGGGCCGCGTGCGCGGCCTGCTCAGCGGTTACTGAACCGGGGCTCAGAAGTTGTTACAGGTGACAGCGACTTGGTTGATGTCGTCGTAGTACTTCTGCGCCGACGGCATCGCCTGGATCTGCTGGGCCATCTGCTGGCGCTTCGGCGGCGGCGAGGCCAGGAAGCTGCGGATGTAGGACTGCGCCACGGGCGAGCTGTTCAGCTGCGCGGCGGCCGCAGGATCGGTGGCGTTGAGCGCCGCGATCACCTGTCCGTAGTTGCACGTGGTGTTGATGATCGCGTCCGTCGGGTCCGCGGATGCGATCCCGGCGCCGGCGGTCAACGCCACCGCCGCGCTACCGATCGCGACGGTCACTTTGGTCAACGACAGCCTCATGTGTGGACACCTTCCCCGTTAATGCACCGCTATCAAGGCGACGACATCTCACCCAGCGGTTGCCGTCTTCCGGTTGAGGTTACCAGGCACCACGACCGTCCTTCCATCTCAACGGTTATCGCACCACCCCGCTGGACTGCGACTATGCGCAGGTCGGCGGCCTCCGGCCGGTGTTCGCCCTTGGCGAAACGGGCCCCGGTCGCGGGCTCCGAGACTGACGGTCTTAAATCGTCTAGTTAACGGGCGTGCCGAGTGGTTGACGTGTATGTGCAACGTCTAGTATCAGTAACCGAAAGCTTTGCCCGGAGCGGCCGGAAGCACTGGGCGCGAGCCGAAGAGCAGCCCACACCGAAGTAGTACATAGAGGAGACGTCTGTGACCTACACGATCGCCGAGCCCTGTGTCGACATCAAAGACAAGGCATGTATCGAGGAGTGCCCGGTCGATTGCATCTACGAGGGCGCGCGGATGCTGTACATCCACCCCGACGAGTGCGTCGACTGCGGGGCGTGCGAGCCGGTCTGCCCCGTCGAAGCGATCTACTACGAAGACGACGTGCCCGAGCAGTGGAGCCAGTACACCCAGATCAACGCCGACTTCTTCACCGAGCTGGGGTCGCCGGGCGGCGCCGCCAAGGTCGGCTTGACCGAGAACGACCCCCAGGTGGTCAAGGACCTGCCGCCGCAGGGCGAGGGCGACTGAGCCGGCCGGTGCTGGACCAGCCCGGGGTGAGGCCGCGCGCCGCACGCGGGCGGGTGTCGGCGTCCCTGCCGGAGTTCCCGTGGGACACGCTGGCCGACGCGAAGGCGCTGGCCGCCTCCCATCCCGACGGGATCGTCGACCTGTCCGTCGGTACCCCGGTCGACCCCGTCGCGCCGGTGATCCAAGAGGCGCTCGCCGCCGGCGCTTCCGCGTCCGGGTACCCCGCCACCGCCGGCACCCCGCGACTGCGGGAAGCGGCCGTCGCCGCGCTGGCCCGCCGGTTCGGCGTTACCGGGCTGACCGAGGCCGCCGTCCTGCCCGTGATCGGCAGCAAGGAGCTCATCGCCTGGTTGCCGACGCTGCTGGGGCTGGGACCCGCCGACGTGATCGTGGTGCCCGAGCTGGCGTATCCGACTTACGAGGTCGGGGCGCGGCTGGCCGGGGCGCCGGTGTTGCGCGCCGATTCGCTGACCCAGTCGGGCCCCCAATCGCCGGCGCTGGTCTACCTGAACTCCCCGAGCAACCCCACCGGCCGCGTGCTGGGCGTCGACCACTTGCGCAAAGTGGTCGGCTGGGCGCGCGAGCGCGGCAGCGTGGTGGCCTCCGACGAGTGTTACCTGGGCCTGGGTTGGGACGCCCAACCGCTGTCGATCCTGCATCCGTCCGTGTGCGACGGCGACCACCGCGGGCTGCTCGCGATCCACTCGCTGTCGAAGAGCTCGTCGTTGGCCGGTTACCGCGCCGGTTTCGTCGCCGGTGACCCGGACCTGGTGGCCGAGCTGCTGGCGGTGCGCAAGCACGCCGGGATGATGGTGCCCACCCCGGTGCAGGCGGCCATGGTCGCGGCGCTGGACGACGACGCCCACGAGCGGGCGCAGCGCGAGCGGTACGAACGGCGGCGCACCACGTTGCTGCCTGCGCTGCGGGCGGCCGGATTCGCCGTCGACCATTCCGAAGCCGGCCTGTACCTGTGGGCCACGCGCGGCGAATCGTGCGCGGACAGCGTCGGCTGGCTGGCGGGGCGCGGCATCCTGGTGGCGCCCGGCCACTTCTACGGCCCGCGCGGCGCGCAGCACGTGCGCGTCGCGTTGACGGCCACCGACGAGCGGATCGCCGCCGCGGTGCAGCGATTGGGCTAGCCGGGCGCCGCCCGGCTGCCACCGTGGCGGCGGCGAACGTGCACAATGCATCGGAGGTGTTTCGCCCGCTCACGGTAAGGACGGTGGTCGTGACCACTTCGGCCGGCAAGCTACGCATCCCCCTTTCGGTCGGGGACATCGCCAAGCGGGTGTTCCTGGGCAAGCCGCTGGTGACCGAGGACATCGCCTCCGAGAAGTTGTCGAATCCGGTTGCGCTGGGCGCGCTTTCGCCAGACGCGGTGTCATCGGTCGCCTATGGTCCCGAGCAGATCTTGATCGAGCTGTTGCCGCACGCGGGGTTGGCCGCCTTTCTGTTGTTGTTGCCGATCACCGGTGTCATCCTGCTGATCCTGGTGCTGGTGGCCGCCTCGTATCGGCAGGTGGTCATGGCCTACACCCGGGCGGGCGGCTCCTACATCGTCGCCCGCGAGAATTTCGGGCCTCGGGTGGCGCAGATCGCCGCCGCCGCGCTGTTGATCGACTACGTGGTCACCGTCGCGGTGCAGTCGGCGGCCGGGACGGTCGCGGTGGTGTCGGCCGTCCCCGCGCTGGGCCCCTACAGCCTGGAAATCACGGTCGGTGTGGTGCTTGCCATCTGCTACGCAAACCTGCGTGGCTTGAAGGAAGCGGGCCTGCCGTTCGCGCTGGCCACCTATGCCTTCATCGGCATGGTCGGCGTGACCATCGTGGTCGGCGTCATCCGAGCGGCCCTGGGGAATCTGCCGATTTACGATCCCACGCACATGGCGGGAAGCGTGCCCGTTCACCAAGGCAACGGGCTGGTGCTGGGGGCCACGATCTTGGTGTTACTCCGAGCCTTCGCCAACGGCGGCTCGTCCCTGACGGGGGTGGAGGCCATCTCCAATACGGTCGACCACTTCCGAAAGCCGCAGGGCCGCAACGCCCGCCGAGTGCTCACCGCGATGGCCACCATCCTGGGCGTTTTGCTGGCCGGCGTCGCCTATCTGGCCCATGTCACCCACGCGACGCCGTATCTCACCGAATACCCTTCAGTGCTATCGCAGATCGGTCGCGCCGTCTTCGGCAACGGCGTGCTCGGCAACGTCTTCTACATTCTGGTCCAGGCCGCCACCGCCGCCATCCTGTTCACCGGCGCGAACACCAGTTTCAACGGGTTCCCGGCGCTGGCCAGTTTCGTCGCCGAGGACCGCTTCCTGCCGCGCCAACTCACCAAACGCGGTCATCGCCTGGTCTTCTCGAACGGCATCATCACCCTGACCGCGCTGTCGGTGCTGCTGCTGGTGGTGACCGGCGGCTCGGTCAACGCGCTGGTCCCGTTCTACGCGATCGGCGTCTTCACGGGGTTTTCGATGGCCGGCTACGGGATGACCAAACACCATTTGACGCACCGGGAACCGGGATGGCGCCGTCGCCTGGCGATCAACCTGTCCGCGGCGATCCTCTCCACGATCGTGGTGGGCATCTTCGCGGTGGCGAAGTTCACCGAGGGCGCGTGGCTGGTGGTCATCGTCTTCCCGCTGCTGGTGTTCATATTGACGCGGCTCAACCGCGAATACCGCGCCGAAGCAGCCATTCTCGAGATGTTCCGCACCGACCGCCCCGAGTTGGTGAAGTACGCGCGGCACCGGGTTTTCGTGTTCATCGACTCCGTCGACCTGGCGGTGATCGAAGCGCTGCGCTACGGCAGGGGGTTACGCGCCGACGAGCTGACCGCCGTCCACTTCATGGTGGACCCGGCCCACGCCGCCATGCTGCGAAAGCGTTGGGACCACTTCGATCTGGACACCCCGTTGCGGGTTGTCGACTGCCCGGACCGGCGGATCATCCGGGCCGCACAGCTGTTTGTCGCCAAGGCCCGCGACGAACAAGCGCGCACCAACGTGACGGTGCTGCTGCCGCGCCGGACGTACGGGCGGCTGCTGGGGCGGCTGCTGCACGACCGCACCGCGGACAAGATTTCCAGCGCGGTGAGCCTGATCCCCGACGCGGCCGCGACGATCGTGCCCTACGACGTGGAATCGCGCATCAGGGAGGCCTACCCGGACACCTTCGAGCAGCGGATCGCCGAGGAGATCGAGAAGCTCGAGGCGTGGGTTTCCCGGGGCGAGGACGAAAAGGTGGACGCCTACGAGCACCCGGAGCGGCCGCCGTCGGTCATCCTGGTGGCCGGTCTCATCTCTGGGCAACGGGCCACCGTCGAGGGACGGGTCAGCGAAGTCGAGGACGTCAACGACCGCGGGCGCACCCTGCGCGAGGTCGTCGTCGGGGACAACAGCGGGGAGATCACCATCACCTTCCGTCCCGGCCACGGCGGCGCCGACATTCAACCCGGACAGCTGTTGCGGATAACCGGGAAGCCCCGCCAGACCGGCAACCGGCCCATGTCGATGGTCGACCCGACGTATCAGGTCATCGAGGACCCCGCGGAGGCGGTCGACTCCGGTGAATCCGGAGACGCCGGCGAAGCGTAACCCCCGCCCGACTGCCCCCAAACCGAGCTGGCCTCATCGCGTTTCGCGTATTCCGCGCAGCCGGGCCGGCGATTTTCGCCGGTTCTCACGACCACCGGTGCGCTGCCGGAGAAAACGGGGCCGCCGCGCAGGCCGCGGCATCGTCGTCCCCCTACCGGCGCGACGGAGGCATTCGGCTCACCGTGGTGCTAACCATCGGCGCCCGGGCCCGGCGGCGCCTCCCGCCCGTCCCGCCCGGCGCCGCTGCAACCCGCGGCGCCCGGAGCTGGCCGAACGCCGCCGCGCGGCGGCCGCGGCACGGTGGCGGCGGCCCGGAAAACTCCTGTAAATTGGCCATCTTAAGTAACCGGCCGGTCACAGCCCGGTTTGATTGGTGAGCGATCTGGTGAAGGTCGTGGGAGGACTTCTACCGAGATCGGTGTTGAGGAGCCGAAAATGTCGAACAACATCACCTGGCACGAACACCACATCAGCCGCGACAGCCGGGAACGGCTCAACGGGCACCGAGGCTGCGTCCTGTGGTTCACGGGGCTCAGCGGCAGCGGCAAGAGCACGGTGGCCAACACCGTCGAGCAGAAGCTGTACGAGCGGGGCATCCGCAGCTACCTCCTCGACGGGGACAATGTCCGCTACGGTCTCAACGCCGGCCCGGACACCCTGGAGCCGCGCCACGGCGTGGCGTTCGCCAAGAGGTTCGGCCTGGGCTTCTCCGCCGAAGATCGCGAGGAGAACATCCGGCGCATCGGTGCCGTCTCGAAGTTGTTCTGCGAGGCCGGTGTCATCGCCTTGACGGCCTTCATCAGTCCCTACCGGCGTGACCGCGACGCGGTGCGCGAAACGCTGCTCGAAGGCGACTTTCAGGAGATCTTCATCGACACCCCCATCGAGATCTGCGAACAGCGCGATCCCAAGGGGCTCTACAAAAAGGCGCGTGCCGGCAAGATCAAGGGATTCACCGGCATCGACGACCCGTACGAGGCTCCGGTGCAACCGGAATTGCGGCTCGAGGGCGGTGCCAAGGACGCGGACACGCTGGCCGATGAGGTGATCGCCCACCTCGAGAAGGTTGGCGTCATCCCGGCGCTCGCGCGCAGCCAGGACGGCGCGGTCGGGGTTTAGGAATCGGCACGGGCGCCGGGCTGTTGGCCAGGAAAGTGTTGGACTACGAAGCAAGGGGCATCGAATGAGCTATACGGGTCACAACGACAAGCCGATCGTGGAGCGGGTGGCCACCGACAACGCGGCCGGCCGCATTCACGGCCTGGCGCGGGTGCCCATCTCGAAGGCGACGGCGCATGAGGTCATCAGCCTTTCCTACGGGTTCTTCACGCCGCTGACCGGGTTCATGGGCCGGCAGGACGTCGACACCACGCTGGACAAGTTGGCGCTGCCGGACGGGACGCTGTGGAGCATTCCGATCGTGTTCGACCTGTCCGCCAACGACATCGAGAAGCTGGGCGTCGAAGAGGGCGCGAGCGTGGTGCTGGAGTACACCGACGTTCCGATCGCCATCCTGGACGTCACCGAAATCTACGAGTACGACCTGCAGCGCCTGGCTGAGAAGACCTACGGCACAACGGATCCCCGTCATCCCGGGGTCAAGAAGACGCTGGCCTACGCGGACCGGTTCGTCGCCGGGGACGTCACGCTGATCAACGAGCCGGTGTTCAACGAGCCCTTCAAGAGCTTCTGGCTCACGCCCAGGCAGCACCAGGACTTGCTCGCGGAGAAGAACTGGACGCACGTCGTCGCGCATCAGACCCGCAACGTCCCGCACACCGGACACGAGGCGCTGATGAAGCAGGCTTGGCTGGCCGCCAACGAAGACCAGCCGGTCGACGACCTGAGCACGGGCGTGCTGGTCAACGCGATCATTGGGCAGAAGCGGGTGGGCGACTACATCGACGAGGCGATCCTGCTCACCCAGGACGAGCTCAGAAAGAGCGGATATTTCCGGGAGGACGTCCACAAGGTGACCTTCACGCTGTGGGACATGCGATACGCGGGACCGCGCGAGGCGATCTTCCACGCCATCCTGCGCACCAACCTCGGGTGCACTCACCACATGTTCGGTCGCGACCACGCGGGCGTCGGCGACTTCTACCACCCGTACGACTCGCAGAACCTCCTTCAGGAACACCGGTCGGAGTTGGGCATCAAGCCGGTGTTCCTGCGCGAGAACTGGTATTGCCCCGAGTGCCGGGAAGTGACCAACTCGGCGCTGTGCGGCCACGATTCCACGGCGCAGAGTTTCAGCGGAAGCCTGATCAGGAGCATCCTGACCGACGAGGTGAAGCCAACGCAGCAGGTGATGCGGCACGAGGTGTTCGAGGTGGTTCTCGAGGCCGCCGCCAAGTACGGCCAGGGCTCGCCGTTCGTCACCGAGGAGTACCTGGCCGACCGGCTGCCCGTGTTCACGCTGAACCCGTTGGAGGGATCCCGATCATGAGTGGCGACGCCAAGAAGATCAAGGTCAATGTCTGGATCAACGAGGAACGGCTCGAGGCGCTGGCGAAAGCGGGAATGGCCGACTCGGCGAAGGAAGCCTTCGCAGGGATGAAGCTCCTCGAGATCTACACCACGGAAGAGCAGAAGGACATTGTCCTGCAACGCTTCCCGGGATCGAAATACGACTCCGCCACCACCAAGTCCATCGAGTTGCTGCCCAAGAAGGTCAAGGACAGGCTGCTGGAGCTGTCCATCGCGCTGCACTCCACGGGTCCCGACGTGGTGGACCGCTTCCTCGCCGAATCGCAATCCTAGGCCCGGCGCTCACGCGTCGAGCCGGGTGAACTCCTGACGGCGGTACTGCTCGACGCAGGCGGCGCGCCGGATCTTGCCGCTCGTCGTGGTGGGAATCGACCCCGGCGACACCAGCACGAGGTCGGCGACATTGAGACCGTGCGAATTCGAAATCGCCGCGGTCACATCGCTTTTGACGACGTCGAACCGGCGCGACACCTCCTCGTCGGAGTCGCCGCGCTTCTTCATTTCGATGATGGCGACCAGCTTCTCGGTCTCCTCCACCGGCACGGAGATCGCCGCGACGCGGCCCCCGGTGATGCCCTGCACCGTCGACTCGATGTCCTCGGGATAGTGGTTGCGGCCGTAGACGATCAGAAGATCCTTCGTCCGGCCCACGATGAACATCTCGCCCTCGCAGACGAACCCGAGGTCGCCGGTGCGCAGCCACGGTCCCTCGGGTGTGCCCGGCGACGGGTCGGCCACGATGCCGCCGAAGGTGCGTGCGGTCTCGTCGGGCTTCTGCCAGTACCCACCGGAAACGTTCTCGCCGTGGATCCAGATCTCGCCGACCGTGCCCGCCGGGCATTCCCGGCGGGTCTCGGCGTCGACGATGCGCACCGCCGGCGATGTCGGCATGCCGTAGCTCAGGAGCGGCGAGCCGCGCTCCGGCGAGCAGCGTTGCGCGGCGCCCTCCGACAGTTTCTCGGATTCGAAGTGGACGACCCGGGGGCCGCCGCGGGTGGTGCGGCTGGTGACGTAGACGGTGGCCTCGGCCAATCCGTAGGACGGGCGCATCGCGCGCTCGTCAAAGTTGTACGGCGCGAAGCGTTTAGCGAACCGATCCAGCGTTGCGGGGTGGATGCGTTCGGCGCCGCTGACGATGCCCAGGACGCGTCCCAGGTCGACGCCCTCCAGGTCGGCGTCCTTCGTCTTGCGGACGGCCAATTCGAAGGCGAAGTTCGGGGCCGCCGACATCACCGGTGCGCCGATCGACATCGCCTGGATCCAGCGTGCCGGTCGTTGCAGGAAGGCGACCGGACTGGTCAGGTTACCGCGATAACCACCCATGATCGGCGCGATGACGCCCAGCACCAACCCCATGTCGTGGTAGAAGGGCAGCCAGGAGACGGCGGCGGTTTCGCGTGGCGGTACGCCGTTGAATTCGACGAAGTAGGCGGCCATCAGCTGCTGGAAGTTCACATGCAGGTTGCGGTGCGAGATCATCACCCCGGCCGGCAGGCGCGTCGAGCCGGACGTGTACTGCAGGTACGCCGTGCCGGGGGCACCGCTGAGTCGGATGCTCGGCGCGGAGGTGTCGTCCAAATCCAGCGCATCGACCTCGACGACGGCCGGGGTGGTGGTCGAGCCCGGCTGCTGGAGGTACTCGGTGACGGTTGCGGCGACGGCCTTCGTGGTGAGGATGACGGTGGGCGTGGTGTCGGCCAGGACAGCGCTCACCCGTTCGTCGTGTGCGCCCACCGCCGGGACGGACAGCGGCACCGCGATCAGCCCGGCATGCATCGCGCCCAGGAATGCCACGATGTAGGGCAGGCCCTGCGGGGCCAGGATCACGGCCCGGTCCCCGACGGCGCCGTGCCGCCGCACCTCGTGCGCGACGTTCAGGGTCCGCTGGTACAGCTGCGCCCACGTCAACGTCTCGGTGACGCCCGCCAAATCGTGGTCGTAGTCGGTGTACCGGAACACGATCTCGTCGGGCTGCAGACCCGCGCGTTCACGCAGCAGGGAGACCACCGACGCGTTCTGCATGCGGGTCAGGCTACCGCTCTTGCGCCGTTTGCGGACCACGGTCGCGTCAGGCCCGGCCTCCGGCCGCGGGCCGCCGCGCGCGCCCGGCCGCTCCCGGCCGCGGTTCACCGACGAGAACCGGTGTACCGCAGGCCGTTCAGGGTGCGGCCGGGCCGTGGTCCCAGGTGTGCGGCAACATCGGTGTGCGCGCGGCGCCGTCGAAGGCATCGTCGCCCAGCGCGGTCAGTCCGGCCGGCGCGGTGGCCCCATTGGCGGGTGCGGTTCCGGTGAAGCCCAGGGTTTCCGCGCCCCGATCCGAGGGGCTCGACGACGGTTCCGCGTCGAGGTATTCGTATCGACGGCCGAGTTGCCTGATATCCGCCCGCCGGCGCCGCGCCTGCGACACCTCGCGCTCGGCCTCGGCCGCCGCGGGGACCTCGACCAGGTCGGACTCAGCCGAGCGCTTCGCGCGCGCCTTTGCGCTCACCGACCCGCGGGCATCGGCCGTCAACTGGCCGACCAGGTACGCCAGACCCGGCATCGTCGCCCCGGGCGGCACCGACGGTGTCGGCGGCGGTGGGCCGGGCGTGGGCGGCGCGGGTACCGCGGCGGGCGCCGCCGCCGGCGCGGCCACGGGCGCCGGAGCCGGGCTGGGCGTGGGCGGCGGGGTCGGCGCCAGCGCCGCCGGGACGAACGACGGGTCCGCCAGAACCGGAGACACCGGGATGGCATGCAGCCCAGCCAAACCCGTCAGGCCGGCCAGACCACCGACCAGGGCGGGCACCACCAACGGAATCACCGGGATGGTCAGCAGGGGCACGATAGCCGGGATCAGCACGATCATCTGCTCGAGCAGCGTCTTGATCAACGCGATGGTGTCGGTGATGATCGTGCCGATGGCTTCGATCGCAGTGAATAACAATGTCCAGGCGATGGTCGCGGGATTGCCCGAAGCGAACGCCGCCGCGAGGTCGGCGGCGATGAACGAAAAGGTTTGCGCCAGGTAGGCGAAGTACGAACCGAAATCCATCGGATAGCCGAGGGCGAACGCGATGTTGAACGGGTTCAGGAAGCTCAGCGGGTTGCCCAGGACGGGCAGCCACGGGTCGAACCCGGAGAACAGCGCCTTGAAGAACGGGTTGTTCATCAGCAGGTCGATGAACGGCTGGATGAATCTGTTGTAGAAGTCGACGAAGCCGATCCGCTCGAGCCAGTCCAGCACGTCGTTCTGCCGGTCGGGGGGCAGCGACGACACGGAGGAAGCGGCCGCCAGCGTGTCGGCGGCCATGACCCGTGGGGCCGGCGTCGCTTCGGGGGCGGCGGCCACCGCGGCGGTGGCGACGCCCTCGTAGGCGCTCATCACGCCGGCCGCCTGGACCCACATCCGGGCGTAGTCCGCCTCGTTGAGCGCGATTGGGATGGTATTGATGCCAAAGAAATTCGTCGCCACCAGCGCGGCGTGGGTGGCGTGGTTCGCGGCCAACTCGGGCAGGGTCGGCATGGCGGCCAGGGCGGTGCAATAGGCAACGGCCGCCGCTTGCTGCTGGGCGGCCATGGCCGCGCTGTCGACACCGGCGCGCGCCAGCCACGCGAGATACGGGGTGTGCGCGGCCAGGTAGGCCTCGGCGGTCGTTCCGCCCCAGGCTCCTGCCTGCACCGCGCCCAGCAGCGCGGTCAACTCGGCGGCGGCCTGGCCGTACTCGGCGCTCAACGAGCTCCAGGTCGCCGCGGCCGCCAACAACGGGCCGGGGCCGGGTCCGCTGCCCAGTAGCGCCGAATGCACCTCGGGAGGGGAGGCCATCCAGATCGGGGCGGTCATCGACCGCTGCCTTGGGCGGTGGCCAAAGCCCTTGCCGCGGGGATCGTGCGGTCGGGTGTGGACTTGTTGTGGGCGCAGCGTCGGGGCGCCCATTCGGTGGTGGCGTCGACGGCCACCCATGCCTGGGGACGGGACATGGTGATTGACAGCTCTCTCGGGGTGCACCGCCCCGGGTCGCAGGACGCAATGACGCGAGTGTCCTGGCTCTCGGATCGCTGCTCGCCTCGCCTTCCAGCTTGTCAGCCGTGGCAGTTGAGGGTCGCTCCCCGATGACAGTGGCGGGACCGCGCCGGATTCGCACCGGCTTCCTGCATCGTCATCACCTTACGGGTGACATTGTCGCATGGGTTGCGAGTGCCGGTTGGCAAAATCCCGCCAAAGCGCCCGGCGAAGGCGCGTCAGCCGCCTTCGGTGACCCGCAGGGCCAGTGAAAACAGCAGCCTCGCCTCAGGATCGGCCAGTGACGTGTCCAACAACTTCTCGACGCGCCGGATGCGGTAGCGAACCGTGTTGGGGTGCACCCGCAACTCACGTGCGGCCGATGCGATATCGCCGAAGGCGTCCAGATACACGCGCAGCGTAGCGGCGAGGACGGGATCGTCGGCCCGCAGGCCGACGATCCGCGGGTCGGTCAAGCGCTGCTCGCGGCCGATCAGGGCGACGATCTCGTCGAGCAGGACGGTGGTGCGCGCCTCGGCCAGCGACGTCACCGGTGGAATCGAAATGGGATGCCGCGCAGCGCTGTCCAGCACGCGGTCCAGCTCGGCGCGCGCGCCGGCGATTCCGGCAAGGCCCGCAACCGGCGCGGCGATGGCGGCCCGCAGCTGCACCCCGAGCTCCGTGCGCATCGCCGCGATGGTGCCGCGGACCCACGAGGTGACGGCGCGGCTCTGCGTCTGCGGCAGCAGCACGTAGATGCGCGACCCGCGAGAGGCCACCTGGGCGTCCCGGCGAAATGCGCTGGCGCTCAGCGCCATCACGTCGGCCAGCCGGACCTGGTGCGGCGTGGCGTCCCCGGCGTCCCAGCCGACCAGCGCCGCGGCGCCGTCGGCGGTGAGACCGAGTTCGCGGGCGACCGCGTCCGCGTCGGGATCGCCGTCGACCAAGCCCAACAGCTGCTGCACCCGCCGCGCGTGGGTGGACGGCCGGGCGGCCAGCCGCGCCATGATGCGCGCGGCCAGCACGGCCGCGCCCCGCAACATCTCCTCGGCGTCGTCGGCCAGGGGAAGGCTGCCCTGCTGCACCCAGATGGTGCCGGCGAACTCCGGCGGCCGCCGCGCGTCGGGTTGGTAGATCCCGACGGCCAGCCGGGGGCGCAGACCCAACTCCGGGCGCTCGGCTACGCGGATCACCCCGTCCCCGGCCCGTAGCGCGTCGAAAATGCCCCACTGGCCGATCCATTCGAGATGCTCGGGCGGTCCCGCCCGGCCCAGGATGGACAGGCGACGCAGTTCGTCGGCTTCGTCGTTGGAGGCCGAATACGACAGCACCTGCGACTGGGCGTTCTCGATGCTGACCATGCCGTGGATGCGATCGGCCAGCGACTGCGCCAAGCCGAACAGGTCGGTGCCCGAGTCTTCCGCCGCATCGGCACGGTCGCCGTGGTGCGCCAGGACGTGGTTGACCAACTGATAGAGCCGCTCCCAGCGCGCCCGCGGCTCGACGGACACCACCGCCGCCCCGGCCCCGACCGCCGCGCTCACCAACGCGGTCGACGGCTCCTTCGCGAAGATCGCCGCGGGCACCCGCTCGCGCGCCTGCTTGGCGATCCAGCGCAACGCCTCGTCGTCGGCGACCCCCAGCAGGAAGAACACGTCGGCCGAGCCGGCGGCCGCCGCCAGCCCCAGCCGCACGTCGTCGCTGTCGATCAGAGCCGCCGAGCTCACCGGGAGGTCCAGCCCCCGCGGCGCCTCCTTCAGGCTGACCAGGGTCGCGTCCAGGGCCAGCAGCAGCTGTCCCAGCCCCACACCGGCCATTGTCCGATCGTACTACCGAATGGATCCGATATTGTCCGGTTGGCTAACTCGGGGGGTCGGCCTCGCGAGGATCCTGGCACCATGGACGCGATCACCGAAGTGCCGTTGCCGGCCAACGAGCCGGTCCACGACTATGCGCCGCACTCGCCCGAACGCAGCCGACTGCGCGGCCAATTGGCCGCGCTCGCCGACCACCCGATCGACCTCCCACACGTAATCGGCGGCAGACACCGAATGGGCGACGGCGATCGCATCGACGTCGTCCAGCCGCACCGGCATTGCGCCAAGCTGGGCACCCTGACGAATGCCGGCCACGCCGATGCCGTGGCGGCGATCGACGCCGCCACGGCCGCCAAGGCCGCCTGGGCTGCAATGCCTTTCGACGAGCGCGCGGCGGTGTTCTTGCGGGCCGCCGAGCTGCTGGCCGGGCCGTGGCGGGAGAAGATCGCCGCTGCGACGATGCTCGGCCAGTCCAAGTCCGCCTACCAGGCCGAAATCGACTCGCCCTGCGAGCAGATCGACTTCTGGCGCTTCAACGTGGCCTTCGCGCGCCAGATCCTGGCGCAGCAGCCCATCAGCGGCCCCGGCGAATGGAACCGCAGCGACTACCGCCCGCTGGACGGCTTCGTCTACGCCATCACGCCGTTCAACTTCACCTCGATCGCCGGCAACCTGCCGACCGCGCCCGCGCTGATGGGCAACACGGTGGTGTGGAAGCCGTCGATCACCCAGACGCTGTCGGCCTACCTGACCATGCAGTTGCTCGAGGCGGCCGGGTTGCCGCCCGGCGTGATCAACCTCGTCACCGGCGACGGCTTCGCGGTCTCCGACGTCGCGCTGGCCGACCCGCGGCTGGCCGGCATCCACTTCACCGGGTCGACGGCCACCTTCGCTCACCTGTGGCAGCAGGTGGGCGCCAACATCGGCCGCTACCAGAGTTATCCGCGGCTGGTGGGCGAGACCGGCGGCAAGGACTTCGTGGTGGCGCACCCCTCGGCGCGGCCGGATGTGCTGCGCACCGCGCTGATCCGCGGCGCGTTCGACTACCAGGGGCAGAAATGCTCGGCGGCGTCGCGGGCGTTCGTGCCGCGTTCGGTGTGGCGCAGGATGGGCGACGACTTCTTGGGCCAGACCGCCGCGCTGCGCTACGGCGACGTCACCGACCTGAGCAACTACGGCGGCGCGCTGATCGACAGGAAGGCGTTCGCCAAGAACGTCGACGCCATCGAGCGGGCCAAGAGCGCCGCCCACGTCACCATCGCGGTGGGCGGCGAATACGACGACAGCGTCGGCTATTTCGTGCGCCCCACGGTGCTGCTCTCCGACGACCCCACCGACGAGTCGTTCGCCACCGAGTATTTCGGTCCGCTGCTGTCGTTGCACGTGTACCCCGACGACGACTACGAACGAATCCTCGACGTCATCGACAGCGGCTCGCGGTACGCCCTGACCGGGGCGGTCATTGCCGACGACCGCGACGCCGTGCTGACCGCGCAGGAGCGCCTGCGCTTCGCGGCCGGAAACTTCTACGTCAACGACAAGCCCACCGGCGCGGTCGTCGGACGCCAGCCGTTCGGTGGCTCGCGCGGTTCGGGCACCAACGACAAGGCCGGGTCGGTGCTCAACCTGCTGCGCTGGACGTCGGCCCGCACCCTCAAGGAGACGTTCGTCCCGGCGACCGACCACACGTATCCGCACATGGCGGCCGACTGATGGCCGGCGTGTTCGCCAGTACCATCCGGCCGGCGATCATGGCCGCCAGCAGGCGACCGGGATTGCGCCGCGCCGCCGAAGGGCTGCCGGTGACCCGCCGGGTGGTGCACCGCTTCGTCCCCGGCGAGACGGTCGACAGCGCGCTGGACAGCGTTGCGGCGCTTCGCTCTTCGGGCCGCTTGGTCAGCGTCGATTACCTGGGCGAAGACGTGACCGACCCCGCCGACGCCGACGCGGCGGTGCGGGTCTATCTCGATCTGATCGGCCACTTCGCCCGGTTCGACGGCGGCACCCCCGTCCGTCCGCTCGAGGTGTCGCTGAAGTTGTCGGCGCTGGGACAGTCGATGGGGCGCGACGGGGAGAAGGTCGCCCGGGAGAACGCCCACGCGATTTGCGAGGCGGCGCAGCGGGCCGGTGTGTGGGTGACGGTGGACGCCGAAGACCACACGACGACGGATTCGACGCTGGCGATCGTGGGCGACCTGCGGGCAGACTTCCCGTGGCTCGGGGTGGCATTGCAGGCCTACCTGCGGCGCACCCTTGCCGACTGCGAGGAATTCGCGGCGGCCGGGGCGCGAATTCGGTTGTGCAAGGGCGCTTACGACGAACCGGCGGCCGTCGCCCATCGCGAGCCCGGCGCCGTCACGCAGGCCTACCTGCGCTGCCTGCGCGTGTTGATGGCCGGCTCGGGCTACCCGATGGTGGCCAGCCACGACCCGGCCATCGTCGAGGC
This sequence comes from Mycobacterium hainanense, assembly GCF_041890355.1. Classification (NCBI taxonomy): domain Bacteria; kingdom Bacillati; phylum Actinomycetota; class Actinomycetes; order Mycobacteriales; family Mycobacteriaceae; genus Mycobacterium; species Mycobacterium hainanense. Next base: position 1,468,167 of record NZ_CP169059.1, read on the forward strand.
GGTGCCCGCGCTGGCACGCGAATCCGGGCGTTCCGTAGCCGATTTCGAGTACCAGATGCTGTACGGCATCCGCGATCTCGAGCAGCGCCGGCTGGCCGAAGCGGGAAACCAGGTCCGCGTGTATGTGCCGTTCGGCACCCAGTGGTACGGCTACTTCATGCGCCGGCTGGCCGAGCGGCCCGCCAACCTGACCTTCTTTCTGCGGGCGCTGGCGCAGCGCGGACACTGAGTGTGCGTTGAGGGCTTTCAGTGTGCCGTCAGGGAGGCGACACGCCGACAATCAGCGCCCTGGCCGCACACTCGAAGCTCGCGGGGTTTTGCGCGTGAGCCGGGCGTAGCCTGTCGGCCATGAGCCTGGTCGTCGACGAGATGCCCGATCTGGGCATCACCCGGGTCTCGCGCTGGGTCTTCAACTGCTACGTCCTGCGCGGCGATGACGGCGCGGTGGTGGTCGATGCCGGGTTACCGCGGGTCGCCAGCGATCTGGCGGGGATGCTCAATCGGCTCGGCGGCACCGTGCACGCCGTGGTGGCGACGCATGGGCACAGCGACCATGTCGCCGGCGCGGCCGCAGTGGCCGCCCGCTATCCCGCCCCCATCTGGTTGCCCGCCCGCACGCTTCCTTACCTCGACGGAACGAAACCGCGTACGCCGACCCTGGGCCGGGCCGCGCGCATCTGGCCGACCCTGATGGACCAGCCGCTCGATCGCGTCGGCGTCAGCGGGTTCCTCGGCGGCGCCCGCATCGCGGGGTACGGCACGCCGGCCGGCATGCGCTGGACGGGGGAGTCGCCCCGCGGGGGACTGACCGACGGCCAGTCGCTGCCCGGCGCACCGGAGTGGACCGTCATCGACGCGGGCGGACACACCGACGACAGCGTCGCGCTGTGGAATGCCACGACCCGGACGCTGCTGTCCGGCGACGCCGTGCTGACCGTGCGCGGCAAGGTATGGCACACGCCGGAAATCGTCGACCCGGCGAGCGCCGCCGCCACCCGAAAGCGCTTGGAAGAGTTGCCGGTTGCGCATCTCTTGCCCGGCCATGGCCGGCCGGTTCACGTCACCGAAACCGTCTGGCCGGGGCAGCGGCGCTGAAGTGATAGAGCGGCCGCTGGGCGCGCGGCGGAAACAATGCCGGAGGGCTATGCGCGGCGCGGCCGCGGCCGGTCGCCCGCGAAGCCACGCACCACGTGTGCCCGCACGAACTCGGCGGCCACCTCGGGATCGTCCATGTCCCGCATCGAGGACGGCGTGCTGAAGAGCGAGAACAATATGCGCGCATACCATTCCGCGGCGGCCTCGACGTCGAGGTCCTTGCGCACCTCACCGGTGAGCCGCGCTGCCGACAGGTAGGGCGCGAAGAAGTCGACGCACTCACGCAGCAGCACGGCGGCGTCCTTGGTCAGCAGCAGACTGACCGCGTCCTCGTCGAAGTACTTCTCCGACGCGATGGACCGACGCGCCTGTGTCACGAAAACAGCGGCCTGGCTGAGCTTTTCCTCAAGCGAACCGCCCCTGTCCATGGCCTTGGACATCTCGCGGTAGAACCGCTCGGAGGCGTGTTCGGCGCACGCTTCGATGATCGCGCCCTTGTCGGAAAAGTACTCGTAGATGGTGCTGCGGGAAACGCCTGCCGTCCGAGCGATGTCGACGATCGTCGCCTTCTGCAGCCCCTGCCTGGCGAAGCAGGTGTACGCGGATTCCACGATCAGCTCGCGGGTGTCGATGCCCTGGGCCGCCTGCGTCATCACGGCACCCTCTAGTCCGAGGGCGCGAGGATCAGCCCGCTGGTGGGCACCCCGGTGCCCGACGTGACCAGGACGTGCTCGACGTTGTCGACCTGGTTGTACGACGTGCCCCGCACCTGGCGCACCCCCTCGGTGATGCCGTTCATGCCGTGGATGTAGGCCTCGCCCAGCAGCCCGCCGTTGGTGTTGATCGGGAATTCCCCACCCAACGAAAGCCGCTCGACGGTGGCGAAGTCCTTCGCCTCGCCGCGCCCGCAGAACCCGAGCTCCTCCAGCTGGGTGAACACGAACGGCGTGAAATGGTCGTAGATGAAAGCGGTTTGGATGTCCTGCGGCTTGAGACCTGAGTCCCGCCACAGCCTGTCGGCGACCACGCCCATCTCAGGCAGGCCGGTGATGTCGTCACGGTAGTAGCTCGTCATCATCTCGCCGTTGGCGGCCGCGCCCTGGGCCGCCGCGGTGATGATCGCCGGCGGCTGTCGGAGGTCGCGCGCGCGTTCGGCGCTGGTGACCACGAGCGCGACGCCGCCGTCGCTTTCCTGGCAGCAATCCAGCAGCCGCAGCACCGGTTCGACGATCCAGCGCGAATTCTGGTGGTCTTCCAGCGTTATCGGGCGCTGGTAGAACCAGGCGTCGGGATTGCGGGCCGCGTGGGTGCGGTCCACGACCGCGATGCGGCCGAAGTTTTCGTTGGTGACGCCGTACGTGGACATGTAGCGCTGGGCGTGCATCGCGACCCACGCCGCGGGGGTGAGCAATCCGAACGGCGCGTAGTGCGCCATGAACAGCGGGGTCCCCAGGTCGGTGCGCCCGCTGCCGCCGAACCGCAGGCCGGAGCGTTCGTTGAAGGCGCGCCAGCACACCACCACGTCGGCGACGCCCGTCGCGACGGCCATCGCGGCGTGCACGACGGTGCCGGCGGCCGCCCCGCCGCCGTGGTGCACGCGGGAGAAGAAGCTCAGGTCGCCGATGCCGACGTTGCGCGCGATCTCGATCTCGTCGCTGGAATCCATCGTGAAGGTGACCATGCCGTCGACGTCGCCGGGTCTCAGGCCGGCGTCGTCGAGCGCGGCGCTCACCGCCTCGCACGCCAATTGCAGTTCGCTGCGGCCGGATTCCTTGGAGAACTCGGTCTGGCCGATCCCGACGATGGCGGCGGCGCCGGGCAGCGAGCCGCTCACGCTTGGTTCCTTTCGAACGCCCCGTCGAGCAGGCTCAGGACCGCGGTGCCCGAGACGTGGTCGCCCAGGCTGTTAGACCCCTTGAAAGCCACCTCGACGAAGTTCTCACCCCCGGTGCCCTCGGTCTTCTGAGTGACGCTGCCGGTGAAGCGCAGCGGGTCGTCCGGAAAGCACGGCACGCCAAGGCGAATCGACAGATTCTTCACCATCGCCTCGGGTCCGGCCCAGTCGGTGAGGAACCGCACGCAGTAGCCGTTGGTGGTCAGGATGTTCATGAACAGGTTGGGCGAGCCCTGCTTGTTGGCGTAGTCGCGGTCGTGGTGCACGGGCATGAAGTCGCGGGTGGCGATCGCCCCGGCGACGATCATCGTCGTGGTGATCGGGACTTCGAGCGGGGTGACCTCGTCGCCGACGGAGATGTCCGCCCAGCGCAGGGTGGTGGTGCGGCTGGTGGTCGTCGTCATGGGCGTCCTTCCGGGAACGCCTCGCCGAGGTCGCGGGCGAGCTTGAAAGGGGTCTCCGGCTCTTCGGTGAAATTGAAGTCCATCAGCTCGCCTCGGTCGCCGGCCGGAATTGATGCAGCACCAGGTCCTGGAAGCCAGGACCGTCGAAACCCTGGTAATGCGCCTCAACCGGCATTCCGGTTCTCACCTCGGCCGGGTTGACGTCAGTGAGGTTGGACACCAGCCGCACGCCCTCTTCGAGTTCCACGAGCACGACGACGTAGGGATATTCGAAGAACGGGAACTTCGGCTCGTGCGGCAGCACGTAGCTGTAGACGGTGCCGCGCCCCGACGATTCGACGGTGTCCCAGTCCAAGGAACGGCAGTGCGGGCACATCGGGCGGGGTGGGTGGCGCAGCTGTCCGCATCCGCCGCAGCGCTGGATCAAAAGCTTGTTGTCCCGCAACCCATTCCAGAAGAACTCGGAGTCTCCGGTGATGGCCGGTGCCGGCCGAGTCGCCATCAGCGCTCCGGCCTGAACCGCAGCACGCGGAATCGCTGGCGCCCCAGAACTTCTCCGTTCTGGTCGGTGTAGGTGGTCAGCCAGGTCAAGAAGAAGCCGGTGCCCAGCGCCGTCTTCTTTTCCTCGGAGACCGATTCGTACACCGTCGTCGCGCTGATGATGTCACCCAGGCGCGGGTAACGCTCGATCTCGAACTCCGAGTTGGTGGCCACCGTGCTGGTGTATCCGGCCTCGTCGAGGAACCGCGTTGGGTTGCTTTTGATTTCGATGGGCGCGCCGCCACGCTCGCCGATGCCCTCCAGGATCGGCGACGGCATCGTCCAGGTCTGCAGCATCACCGGCGGCGACACGATGCCGCCGAACCGCGACTTTTCGGCGAACTCGGGGTCGAGATAGACGGGGTTCATGTCGGCCATCGCGTAGGCCCAGTGCCGGATCATCGGCTGATTGACCGGATCCGGGGCCAGCGAGGGCTTTCCGCTGCCGCCGGTCGGCCGGCCGACGAGGGCGCGCACCTTGGCGCTGACGGTTTCCGAGTCGGTCACTGTGGTGGTGTCCTCCTAGTCTGCGGTGGCGCGAAGCTCACGAGAACGAAAAGTTCGGCGCGACAAGAAAACGCGGTGAAAAGCGGTCCGCACGCGGCCTCCCGGAACAAGCGATCCGACACATTGGTGTGATGTGTCTTGCGGCCTTGTGTTTACCCTGGCGCCCCGGCCCTGTCAACACCGGTACGAAGCGCGGAAACGGTGCGCAATTGCCTGGTTGATGATTGACCCCGCCGGAGGCGTGGGTGTACACCAAGGGTTTACATGACCGACTTTCGGGTGAGGAAGCGCATGACCGAGCTGCAAACTCCGCGACCCCTCGTCGACACCTATCAGCTCTACATCGACGGGAGATGGGTCGAGCCGGCGGACGGTCGCTACGACGACATCAACCCGGCCACCGAGCAACCCATCGGCACCGCCCCCGACGCGAGCGTCGCCCAGGTCGGCGCGGCCATCGACGCCGCCCGCCGCGCGTTCGACAACGGGCCTTGGGGCCGCATGGGCCCCGACGAGCGGGCCGGGTGCCTCAACCAGCTCGGTGCGGCCCTGCTCACGCACGCGGACGAGATCTTCGCGCTGTCCCAGATCGAATGGGGCTGCGTAAGCAACGAGCGCGTGATGCAAATCGACGGCGCCGGCTACATGTCCATGCATGCCGCCCAGCTCGCCACCAAGCTGGTCGACGAGCCGGTCACCGGAATCGGAGCCGGAACGACGCTGCTGCGACACGAGCCGCTCGGCGTCGTATCGATCCTGACGCCGTGGAACTTCCCGCACTGCCTCAACGTCATGAAGGTCAACAATGCGCTGGCCGCGGGCAACACCGTCGTGCTCAAGCCGTCGCCGCTGACGCCGCTGGCCGGGCTCGCGCTGGCGCGCATCATCGACGAGGAGACCGACATCCCGCCGGGCGTGGTCAATGTCGTCACCCCGTCGGGGCTTGAGGCCGCCAAACTGCTCACCACGGATCCGCGCATCGACATGATCAGCTTCACCGGCAGCTCCGCCGTCGGGTGCGAGGTCATGCGGTCCGCGGGCGACGCCATGAAGCGGCTGCTGTTGGAGTGTGGCGGAAAGTCGGCCAGCATCATCCTCGACGACACCCAGGTGACCGACGAGATGCTGCGGCAAATGCTGTTCGATTGCTGCTCGTTGCACGCCGGGCAGGCCTGCATCCTGCACAGCCGGCTACTGCTTCCCGATTCGTTGCACGACGACATCGTCGACCGGCTCGTGGTGCTGGCCTGCGACGTCAAGGTCGGCGACCCCACGGACCCGACGGTGCAGATGGGCCCGCTCATCAGCGCCGCGCAACGCGACCGGGTGCAGGCCCACGTCGACGGGGCGGTCCGCGACGGCGCGACGCTGGCCACCGGCGGCGGTCGCCCGGCCGGCCTGGACGTCGGCTACTACTTCGAACCGACGATTCTCACCGGCGTGCAACCGGATTCGACGATCGCGCAGGAGGAAGTGTTCGGGCCGGTGCTGTCGGTGCTGCGCTACCGCGACGACGACGACGCCGTCGCGATCGCGAACAACTCGTGCTACGGGCTCTCGGGCGCCGTGTGGGGCGCCGACGTGGACCGCGCGCTCGCCGTCGCGCGGCGGATGCGAACGGGTCAGGTCGCCGTCAACGGCATCGGGCCGGGCGACGCGCCGTTCGGCGGGTTCAAGCTGAGCGGGTTCGGGCGGGAGAGCGGCGGCATCACCGGGCTGCACCAGTACATGGAGGTGAAGGCCATCGGGATCCCGGCATGACGGCTCCGATGCGAGCCCGACGTCGGTGAGCCTTTTGTAAACTGCCCGTCACATGCGAGGCTGCTGAGATGGTCATCGAGATCGCCCGCCCCAAGCTCGAAGGAAACGTCGCCGTCGGCGAGGACCGCCAGATCGGCTTCGCCGAATTCGGTGACCCGCAGGGCCGCGCGATGTTCTGGTTCCACGGAACGCCCGGCGCCCGTCGGCAGATCCCGGTCGAGGCGCGCGTCTATGCCGAGCACCACCACATCCGCCTGATCGGCCTGGACCGCCCCGGAACCGGCTCCTCGACGCCCCACCGCTATCCGAATATCCGGGCCTTCGCCGACGACCTGGGCACCATCGCCGACACACTGGGCATCGACAAGATGGCCGTCATCGGCCTGTCCGGCGGCGGCCCCTACGCGCTGGCGGCCGCCGCCGTGCTCTCCGATCGCGTCGTGGCCGCCGGCATCCTCGGCGGCGTCGCGCCGTTCCTCGGCGACGAGGGCATCACCAGCGGGCTGATGAACCTGGGCAAGCGGATCGCGCCCCTGCTGAAGCTGGGCGGCGATCCCCTGCGGATCGGCGCGAGTCTGGTCATCCGGATGATTCGACCGGTCGCGAACCCCGGGCTGCTTCTCTACGCCGCGATATCGCCCGAGGGCGACCGGCGCCTGCTGACCCGGCCGGAGTTCGGTGCGATGTTCCTCGACGACCTGCTCAACGGCAGCCGCAAACAGCTGGCGGCCCCGTTCAACGACATCATCCTGTTCACCCAGGACTGGGGATTCCGGCTCGACGAGGTCAAGGTCCCGGTCCGCTGGTGGCACGGCGACAGCGACCACATCGTGCCGTTCGCGCACGGCGAGCACGTCGTGTCCCTGCTGCCCGACTGTGAACTCATCGTGCTTCCCGGCGAGAGCCACCTCGGCGGCCTGGGCCGCGGCGAGGAGATCCTGTCCACCCTGACCAAGATCTGGGACGAGCAAGACTGACCCTCTGCGCGGCCGGGTAGCCTGCTGACGTGCTGCTGGCGTCCCTGAATCCCGCGGCGGTCAACGCCACCGACATCGACGACGCGGTGCGCATCGACGGCGCCGTGCTGAGCCGCAGCGACCTGGTTGGCGCCGCGACGTCGGTGGCCGAGCGGGTCGCCGGCGCGCAGCGGGTCGCGATCCTGGCCACGCCGACCGCGTCGACGGTGCTGGCGGTCACCGGTTGCCTGATCGCCGGCGTGCCGTTCGTCCCGGTGCCCGCCGACGTCGGCGCGGCCGAGCGCCGTCACATGCTCACCGATTCGGGGGTGCGGGCCTGGCTCGGCCCCGTCCCGGACGAGTCGCAGGGGCTGCCGCACATCCCGGTGCGGCTGCACGCCCGGTCCTGGCACCGCTACCCCGAGCCGTCGCCCGACGCCACCGCGATGATCATCTACACCTCCGGGACCACCGGGCCGCCCAAGGGGGTGGTGCTGAGCCGGCGCGCGATCGCCGCAGACGTCGACGCCCTGGCCGACGCCTGGCAGTGGACGCCCGACGACGTGCTGGTGCACGGCCTGCCGCTGTTTCACGTGCACGGGCTAGTGCTGGGGTTGCTCGGGTCGCTGCGGGTGGGAAACCGCTTCGTGCACACCGGGAAACCGACGCCGGCGAATTACGCGCAGGCGTGCTCGGATTTGGGCGGCACGCTGTTTTTCGCGGTGCCGACCGTGTGGTCGCGGGTGGTCGCGGACGAGGCCGTCGCCCGGGCGCTGCGCCCGGCGCGGCTGCTCGTTTCGGGGAGCGCGCCGCTGCCGGTGCCGGTGTTCGACCGGCTGGCCGAGCTGACCGGGCACGAGCCGGTCGAACGCTACGGCGCCTCCGAATCGCTGATCACACTGTCCACCCGCGCCGACGGCGAGCGACGTGCGGGCTGGGTGGGTTTGCCACTGGCCGGCGTGCAGACGAGGTTGCTCGACGACAACGGCGACCCGGTGCCGCACGACGGGGAAACCGTTGGGCGCCTTGAGGTTCGGGGCCCGATGATGTTCGACGGCTACCTGAACCGGCCGGATGCCACCGCGGAGGCGTTCGGCGCCGACGGCTGGTACCGCACCGGTGATGTGGCCGTCATCGACGGCGGCGGCATGCACCGCATCGTCGGCCGCGAATCGGTCGACCTGATCAAGTCGGGCGGCTACCGGATCGGTGCAGGCGAGATCGAGGCCGCGCTGCTGGGACATCCCGGGGTGCGCGAGGCCGCGGTCGTCGGAATGCCGGACCAGGATCTCGGCCAGCGGATCGTCGCGTTCCTCGTCGGCGAGGAAGGGCTGAACGCCGACGACCTGATCAACTACGTCGCGCAACAGCTTTCCGTGCACAAGCGGCCACGCGAGGTGCGCCTGGTGGACGCGCTGCCCCGCAACGCGATGGGCAAGGTGCTGAAAAAGCAGCTGCTGTCCGACGGCTGACACGCAGGAAGTTGCCAGCTCCAGCGCCGGGCGCGACCGGGAAGCTTCACCTACCGTCGTAACCGTGAACCGGCCTACCACCCCCATGCGGCGGATCGCCGCCGCCTGTCTCGTCGGCTCGGCCATCGAGTTCTACGACTTCCTGATCTACGGGACCGCGGCGGCCCTGGTGTTTCCCACCGTGTTCTTCCCGGCCCTCGGCCCGACGCTGGCCACCGTCGCCGCCATGGCGACGTTCGCGACGGCGTTCCTGTCCCGCCCGTTGGGGGCGGCCGTCTTCGGTTACTTTGGCGACCGGCTCGGCCGCAAGAAGACGCTGGTCGCCACGCTGCTGATCATGGGCGCATCGACGGTGAGCGTGGGCCTGGTCCCCAGCACGGCGTCGATCGGCATCGCGGCGCCGCTGATCCTCATCGTGCTGCGGCTGATGCAGGGGTTCGCGGTCGGCGGCGAGTGGGCGGGATCGGTGCTGCTCAGCGCCGAGTACGCCCCTACCGGCAAGCGCGGCTGGTACGGCATGTTCACCCTGCTCGGTGGCGGCACCGCCGGGATCCTCGCCAGCCTGACCTTCCTCGCCGTCAACCTCACCATGGGCGAGAACAGCTCGGCGTTCATGGCATGGGGATGGCGGGTCCCGTTCCTGATCAGCAGCGGGCTGATCGGCATCGCGTTGTACGTGCGGCTGAACATCGAAGAGACCCCGCTGTTCGTGGAGGAGAAAGCCCGCGACCTGGTGCCCAAGGCGCCGCTCGCGGAGCTGCTGCGGTTACAGCGGCGCGAGATCGTCCTCGTCGCGGGCAGCTTCCTGGGTGGTATGGGCTTCGTCTACCTGGGCAACACCTTCCTCGTCATGTACGCCCACAACCATCTGGGCTACTCGCGGAGCTTCATCTGGGGCATCGGCGCGCTGGGCGGGCTCACCAGCATGGTGTTCGTCGCGTTCTCGGCGTGGATCTCCGACCGCGTCGGCCGACGCCGGGTAATGCTCTGCGGGCTGGCGGCCTGCCTGCCGTGGGCGTTCGCGGTCATCCCGCTGCTGGACACCCGCAAGCCGGTGTTGTACGTCGTCGCCATCGTCGGCATGTTCGGCGCCGCCGCGGTGGCCAACGGTCCCACCGCGGCGTTCGTGCCCGAACTGTTCGCCACCCGCTACCGCTACAGCGGCGCGGCGGTGGCGATGAACCTGGCCGGCATCCTCGGCGCGGCGGTGCCGCCGCTGATGGCCGGCACGCTGCTGGCGACCTACGGCAGCTGGGCGATCGGGCTCATGATGGCCACCCTGGTGGTGGCCAGTTTCGTGTCCGTCTATCTGCTGCCCGAAACCAGAGGAACGACGCTCGGCGCCGCGCCGGCCGCGGAGAAAATCGCCGCGGACGCATAGCCGCGCTCAGTTGGCGTGCAGGTCCTCGTTGAGGGCGATGCCCTGACCGCCGCGGGCCACCACCTCGACGGCCCCGCTCACCGAGTTGCGCCGAAACAGCAGGTTGTTGCCGCCGGACAGCTCCAGCGCCTTCAGCAGCTGGCCGTCGGGCGTGGCCACCTTGGTGCCCGCGGTCACGTAGAGGCCGGCTTCCACGACGCAGTCGTCGCCCAGCGAGATGCCCAGCCCGGCGTTGGCGCCGAGCAGGCACCGCTTGCCGATCGAGATGACTTCGGTGCCGCCGCCGGACAACGTGCCCATGATGGATGCCCCGCCGCCGATGTCGGATCCGTCGCCCACCACCACGCCGGCCGAGATGCGGCCCTCGACCATCGACGCGCCCAGGGTGCCGGCGTTGTAGTTGACGAAGCCCTCGTGCATGACCGTGGTGCCGGGCGCCAGGTGGGCGCCCAGCCGCACCCGGTCGGCGTCGGCGATGCGCACCCCGGTCGGCACGACGTAGTCGACCATGCGCGGGAACTTATCGATGCCGTAGACGGTCACCGGCCCCTGCCGGCGCAGCCGCGCCCGGACGGCCTCGAACCCGTCGACCGCGCACGGCCCGCGGTTGGTCCACACGACATTCGTCAACACTCCGAACAGGCCGCCGGCGTTCAGCCCATGCGGCGCCACCAGCCGGTGCGACAACAGATGCAGCCGCAGGTAGGCGTCGTAGGCGTCGGCGGCCACGTCGTCGAGCGAGCCGATGACCGTCCGCACCGCGATGCTCTCGGTGCCGCGGTCGTCGTCCCGGCCGATCAGCGCCACCAGCTCCGGCGGGATGTCCGACAACGCGAGCCGCGAAGTGCCGCCGGTGCCCGATTCGGTCAGTTCCGGTGCGGGAAACCACGTGTCGAGGATCGACCCGTCGGCGGCCAGCGTTGCCAGCCCGATGCCTACAGCTCCAGTCACGGCGGTCAGGTTACTTGCCGCTCGGCAGCGGATAACCTTGGACCCGTGCTGGACTTGCGCGGGGACCCGATCGAGCTGACCGCGGCGTTGGTCGACATCCCCAGCGAATCACGAGACGAGGCGCGCCTGGCCGACGAGGTGGAGGCCGCGCTGCGCGCCCAGACGTCCGGCTTCGAGATCGTCCGCAACGGCAACGCCGTGCTGGCGCGCACCCGCCGCCAGCGGCCGTCGCGGGTCCTGCTGGCCGGGCACCTGGACACCGTCCCGGTCGCCGGCAACCTGCCCAGCCGCCGCGAGAACGGTGACCTGTACGGGTGCGGCGCCGCGGACATGAAATCCGGTGACGCGGTCTTCCTCCACCTGGCCGCGACCGTGGCAGAGCCTCTGCACGACCTGACCCTGGTGTTCTACGACTGCGAGGAAATCGACGCGGCCGCAAACGGTTTGGGCCGCATCGAGCGCGAGCTGCCCGACTGGCTGTCCGCGGACGTGGCCATCCTGGGCGAACCCACCGGCGGCTACATCGAGGCCGGCTGCCAGGGCACGCTGCGGGTCGTGATCAGCGCCGCCGGGACGCGGGCGCACTCGGCGCGGTCGTGGCTGGGCGACAACGCCATTCACAAGCTGGGCGCCGTCCTGGACCGGCTGGCCGCCTACTCCGCGCGCACCGTGGACATCGACGGCTGCGAATACCGCGAGGGCCTCTCCGCCGTCCGCATCGACGGCGGCGTGGCGGGCAACGTCATCCCCGACGCGGCCGCGGTCACGGTCAACTTCCGCTTCGCCCCCGACCGGTCCGTGGCCGCGGCGCTGCAGCACGTGCACGAGGTGTTCGACGGGCTCGACGTGCAGATCGAGCAGACCGACGCCGCCGCGGGGGCGCTGCCCGGGCTCTCCCAGCCGGCGGCCAAGGCCCTGGTCGAGGCCGCAGGGGGACAGGTCCGGGCGAAGTACGGGTGGACCGACGTCGCGCGTTTCGCCGCGCTGGGCATCCCGGCCGTCAACTTCGGCCCCGGCGATCCCAACCTCGCGCACCGGCGCGACGAGAGCGTCCCGGTCGCCAACATCACCGCCGCGGTGGACATGTTGCGCGGCTACCTCGGCGGCTGAATTTCCGCCCGCTCGTCGCCCAACGTCACGCCAGCGTGGCGCGGGACGTCGAGCGCCACGCTGGCGTGACACGCGCGAGCGAGCGGCTGGTCAGCTCCCGCACCGCTGGGCCTGCGCGGCCGCGTCCGCGGCCGCCGCGCGCATCCCCACCGCGGCCAGGTCGTCCGACACCGCCCGCAGCGCCGCACCGTCGCCGGCCGCCAGCGCCTGTGCATGGGCGAGCGCGAGCCGGCCCGTCGCACAGTCGATCTCGTCACAGAGTCGACCCAGCGGATCGGCCGCACGGGTGTCACCGAGGCGCACGGCCTCGTGCCACACGCGCATCGCCACCGCCCGCTGCCCACCGCGCTCGGCCATCCGGGCGGCGTCGCGGGCGGCGGCCACCGCACCATGCCCGTCGCGCATCGAGGCCAGCCGCCACGCCCGCGCGACGCCGAGCTCCGGCGCGAACAGCGCCGACTTGGTTCCGTGTCGGGATTCGGCCCTTCCCAATGTCTTTCCCGCGGCCGCGATATCACCCTGCTGGGCCAGGGCGGTGGCCAACAACGTCAACGACAGCGGCCCCCACGAATAACCCGTGCGTTCCAGCGTCGCGGCCGCCGGACCCAATAGCGCTGCGGCTCGGCCGAATTCACCGTCGGCGAGCAGCACGTGCGCCAGCAGCACCTCGCCGATCGCGCGGCCCGGCTGCTGCAACTCGGCGAAATCGGTGAACTGCTGGGCGAGCTCGCGGGCCGCCTCGAGCCGGCCCGCCATCAACAACGCGGTGGTCTGCCCCAGCCCGACGGTGAAACGCAGCAACCCCGGGTGTTCGGCGGCCAGGGCGCGCTGGGCCAGCGGCTCGACGTCGTCGAAACGCCCCTGCCGGGCGGCGCACAGCGCCGCAGCGCTGGCCGCCCAGGCCACCGCCTGGTCGTCCGCGTCCGGCGCCGCCAACACCTCACCGGCGACCTTCACGGCGTGTCCCACGTTGCCCGCGTTCATCGCGAAGGTGGCGCTCAGCGCGTCGAGGGTTGTGCGCGCGCCCGCGTCCGCGACGCGGTTGCGGACGGTGCGCAAAAACGCGGTGGCCCGCTCGGGCTCCCCGAGCATCCAGAACTGGTTGGCCGCGCGCAGCAGCGCCCAATCCATCAGCGCGGCTTCGGTCAACGCGGCGGGATCCAGGCCGGCCAGGACCGCGTCGGCCTCGCGGCCGCGGCCCTGCCAGCCCAGGGCGTGCGCCAGCGCCAACCGCGCCGCCAACCCGCCGGAGCGCGCCAGCGCCGAGGAGGCCAGCCGTTCGCCCAGGGCCAGATCGCCCAGCCGCAGCGCCTGCTGCGCGGCCGCCACCACCTCGGCCGTCGGCTGCGGAGCGTCGCTGTCCAGGGCCAGCGACGCCAACCGCAGCCGGTCGCTGAGGTGCCCCGGCGGTTGCTGCGACAGCAGCCGCACCAACTCGGTGCGCCGTTGTCGCGCACCCTCACCGCCGAGCGCGGCGAGCGCCCGCTCGGCGAACAGCGCGTGGGCCGTGTACACCACCGGCTCGTCCGACGCCGCGCCACGCGCCCGCGTCTCCACCGCCCCGCAATCGGTGGCCTCGCGAATCGCGTCCGCCCCGGTCAGGGCGCTCAGGTGGGCGAACGACAGCGGCTCCGCGACGGCGAGGTAGTCCAGCACCGACCGGGCGGCGGCGGGGATTTCGGCGAGGAACGCGTCGACCTCGGCCACCGTGGTCATCCCACCCGTCGGTGCGATGTCGATCCGGGGAAGCAGGCGATCGGTCCACAGCGCCGCGATGGCCTCGGGAGACGACTCGGCGCGACCGGTGACGATCAGCCTGGCCCGGCCCGCCAGCGCCAGCTGGTACACCAGGGTCGCCGACAGGATGTCCAGGGCATGCGCGTCGTCGACCACCAGCAGCAGGTCCCCCTCGTCGGGGCCGTCCAATGACGCCCGGGCGGCGCGCAACAACGCGGCCGGCTTGCCGATATCGGCGATCTCGACCAGGTGGCCGAAGGCGCCGAACGGCACCGCGCGCTCGGTCGGGGTGCCGGTGACCCAGCGGACCCGGGTGCCCGGGTGGTCGCGGCCGAACTCTTCGGCGGCCATCCGGGCCAAGGTTGACTTGCCGCAGCCGTCTGGTCCCAGGACGACCGCACCCCTGCCGGTCGCGAGCGCCGCGGCCAGCCGCTCCAGGGCCGACGCGTGCCGGGGGACGTTCCATCGAATCGGCATCGCCGGATTTTATTGCGCGCGGTATGCGGCCCGCAGCAAGCTTGGTCTACCTTTCGTTGTATGCCCCCGGAACACGAGCCAGCAGGCGAGCGGGCGGTGTGTGTGTACTGCGCGTCCGGGCCCGAACATCCCGAATTGCTCGCGGTCGCTACCGAACTCGGCGACGCCATCGCCGAGCGGGGCTGGACCCTGGTGTGGGGCGGCGGCCGGGTGTCGGCGATGGGCGCGGTGGCAACCGCGGCGCGCGCCCGCGGGGGCCGGACCGTCGGCGTCATCCCCCAGATCCTGATGCGCCGCGAAATCGCCGACACCGAGGCCGACGAGCTGATCGTCACCGAGACCATGCATGAGCGCAAGCAGGTCATGGAGGAGCGCGCCGACGCGTTCATCGTCCTGCCCGGCGGCGTCGGCACCCTGGACGAGTTGCTCGACTCGTGGACCACCGGCTACCTCGGCCTGCACGGCAAACCCATCGTCCTGCTCGATCCCCTGGGCCATTACGAAGGCCTGTGGCGCTGGCTGTGCGGGCTGCTCGACAGCGGCTACGTCTCGCAGCGGGCGATGGACCGGTTGATGCTGGTCGACAAGGTGAGCGCCGCCGTGGAGGCGTGCGCACCCGATTGAGGGCGCCGGCATTCCTGCCACCCCTACTAGGCTGTGCGCCGGGTTGTTTACGCAGAATTGAGGGATGACGTGTCGAATCACGACGGGGGAGCGCGCACGGCGGTCAAACTGACCGATATCGCGTCTCGGGCGCCGGGCTTGCTGGCCGATATGCCGGTGATCGTGCGCGGGGCTATGACCGGCCTGCTGGCCCAGCCGGGTTCGAGAAAGTCGATCGGCACGGTGTTCCAGGAGCGGGCCGCCCGCTACGGCGACCGGATCTTCCTGCGCTTCGGCGATCAGCAACTGACCTACCGCGACGCGAACGCCGCCGCCAACAGGTACGCCGCGGTGCTGGCCTCGCGGGGTGTCGGCCACGGCGACGTCGTTGCGATCATGCTGCGCAACTCGCCCAACGCGGTGCTGGCGATGCTGGCCGCCGTCAAGTGCGGCGCCGTCGCCGGGATGCTGAACTACCACCAGCGCGGCGAGGTGCTGGCGCACAGCCTGGGCCTGCTGAAGGCCAAGGTGCTGATCGCCGAAACCGATCTGGTCAGCGCGGTGGCCGAGTGCGGGGGCGCCGGCGACACCGAGACGATGACCGTGGAGGACCTGGAGCGGTTCGCCGTCAGCGCCCCGGCCACCAACCCGGCGTCGGCGTCGGCTGTCCAGGCCAAGGACACCGCGTTCTACATCTTCACCTCGGGCACGACGGGATTCCCCAAGGCCAGCGTGATGACCCACCTGCGGTGGCTGAAGGCGCTCGCGGCGTTCGGCGGCATCGGGCTGCGGCTGAAGAGCTCCGACACGCTGTACAGCTGCCTGCCGCTGTACCACAACAACGCGCTGACGGTCGCGTTGTCGTCGGTGATCAACTCCGGGGCCACGCTGGCGCTGGGCAAGTCGTTCTCGGCGTCGAAGTTCTGGGACGAGGTCATCGCCGCCGACGCGACGGCCTTCATCTACATCGGCGAGATCTGCCGCTACCTGCTCAACCAGCCGCGCAAGCCCACCGACCGCGCGCACCGGGTGCGGGTGATCGCCGGCAACGGATTGCGGCCCGAGATCTGGGACGAGTTCACGAATCGGTTCAACATCGCCCGCGTCTGCGAGTTCTACGCCTCCAGCGAGGGCAACACGGCGTTCATCAACGTGTTCAACGTGCCGCGCAGCACCGGCGTCTTCCCGATGCCGTTGGCCTACGTGGAGTACGACCCCGACACCGGTGCCCCGCTGCGCGACGACAACGGGCGGGTCCGCCGGGTGCCCCCCGGGGAGCCCGGCCTGTTGCTCAGCCCCGTCAACCGCTTGCAGCCGTTCGACGGCTACACCGACCAGGAGTCGACCGAGAAGAAGTTGGTGCGCAACGCCTTCCGCGAGGGCGACGTGTGGTTCAACTCCGGTGACGTGATGAGCCCGCAGGGCATGGGGCACGCCGCGTTCGTCGACCGCCTCGGCGACACGTTCCGGTGGAAGGGCGAGAACGTCGCCACCACCCAGGTGGAGGCCGCGCTGGCGTCCGACGAGCACGTCGAGGAGTGCACGGTCTTCGGCGTCGAGATCCCCCGCACCGGCGGTCGCGCCGGGATGGCCGCGGTCAAGCTGCGTGACGGCGCGGAGTTCGACGGCAAGTCGCTGGCGAGCGCGGTGTATGGCCAGCTGCCCGCCTACGCGCTGCCGCTGTTCGTGCGGGTGGTCGAGTCGCTCGAGCACACCACGACGTTCAAGAGCCGCAAGGTGGAACTGCGCGACCAGGCCTACGGGCCGGACATCAAGGATCCGCTGTACGTGCTGGCCGGCCGCGACGAGGGCTACGTGCCGTACTACGACGACTATCCCGACGAGGTGGCCGACGGTAAGCGGCCGAAGGGCTGAGCGTGCGCTGACGGCGACGCGCGTGCGCACACGGCGACGACACGCCTCGGCACCGCGCCGTAGCCGCACACTCGATCCCCGGGCCGCGTCCGTCGCGGCCACCGGGCACCATAGACGTGTGCAGTCGACCTTCTGCGGCCGCCCGGTCGCCGGCGATCGCCCGCTGATCATGGCGATCGTCAACCGCACCCCCGACTCGTTCTACGACAAGGGTGCGACGTTCAGCGACGAGGCCGCCCGGTCCGCCGCGCACCGGGCCGTCGCCGAGGGCGCCGACGTCATCGACGTCGGCGGCGTCAAAGCCGGACCGGGCCAGGAGGTCGACGCGGACACCGAGCTCGCCCGGTTGATCCCGTTCATCGAGTGGCTGCGCGACGCGTACCCCGACCAGCTGATCAGCGTGGACACCTGGCGCTCCGAGGTGGCCAAGGTGGCCTGCGCGGCAGGGGCGGACCTGATCAACGACACCTGGGGCGGCATCGACCCGGACCTGGCCGAGGTCGCCGCGGAGTTCGGGGCGGGCCTGGTCTGTTCGCACACCGGCGGGGCGCTGCCCCGCACGCGTCCGTTCCGGGTGAGTTACGGGACCACCACCCGCGGGGTGGTCGACGACGTCATTCGCCAGGTCACCGCCGCCGCCGAGCGCGCCGTCGCGCACGGGCTGGCCCGCGACCGGGTGCTCATCGACCCGGCCCACGACTTCGGCAAGAACACGTTCCACGGACTGCTGCTGTTGCGCCACCTGAGTGATCTTGTTAATACCGGATGGCCCGTGCTCATGGCTTTGAGTAACAAGGATTTCGTCGGGGAGACTTTGGGGGTGGAATTGACCGAGCGGCTCGAGGGCACGCTGGCGGCCACCGCGCTGGCGGCGGCCGCCGGTGCGCGGATGTTTCGCGTCCACGAGGTCGCCGCGACCCGACGGGTGCTCGAAATGGTCGCCGCGATCCAGGGGATACGCCCGCCGACGCGCACGGTCAGGGGGCTGGCATGACGGCATCCGACCTGTTCGCTGGCGACCTCACCGAAGATTCGGTGCTGGCCGCCCGGCCCGGCGACACGTGGCTGGCCGACCGCAGCTGGAACCGTCCGGGCTGGACGGTCGCCGAACTCGAGGCCGCGAAGGCGGGCCGCACTGTCTCGGTGGTGCTGCCGGCCCTCGACGAAGAAGAGACCATCGCATCGGTGATCGACAGTATCTCGCCGCTGGTCGACGGGCTGGTCGACGAGCTCATCGTGCTCGACTCCGGCTCGACGGACGACACCGAGATCCGCGCCGTCGCCGCCGGCGCCCGTGTCGTCAGCCGAGAGCAGGCGTTGCCCGAGGTGCCGACCCGGCCGGGCAAGGGCGAGGCGCTGTGGCGCTCCCTCGCGGCCACCAGCGGCGACATCGTCGTGTTCGTCGACTCCGACCTGATCGATCCGCACCCGATGTTCGTGCCGTGGCTGGTCGGCCCGCTGCTCACCGGCGACGGCATCCACCTGGTCAAGAGCTTCTACCGACGCCCGCTGCGCGTCGGCAACGTGGCGGGCGAGACCGGGGGCGGACGGGTCACGGAGCTGGTGGCCCGGCCGCTGCTCGCCGCGCTGCGCCCGGAGCTGGGCGGCATCCTGCAGCCGCTGGGCGGGGAGTACGCGGCCACCCGCGAACTGCTGGCGTCGGTGCCGTTCGCGCCGGGTTACGGCGTGGAGATCGGCCTGCTGCTTGACACCTTCGACCGGCTCGGCTTGGGGGCGATCGCCCAGGTCAACCTCGGTGTGCGCGCGCATCGCAACCGGCCGTTGGCCGAGCTGGGCGCCATGAGCCGCCAGGTCATCGCGACACTGCTCTCGCGCTGCGGCGTCCCCGACTCCGGCGTCGGGCTGACGCAGTTCTTCGTCGACGACGACGAGGGCTCCGACTTTCAGGGCTACACCCAACACACGTCGCCGGTGTCGCTGGCGGACCGGCCGCCGATGAAGGTGCTGCGGCCGCGCTAAGGCCCCGCTGCGTCATCGCGGTGTCGGTGGCATAAGGCAATATCGACGACGTGGCGTTGGTGTTGCTCTACCTGGTGGTGCTGGTGCTGGTGGCGATCGTGCTGTTCGGCGCGGCGAGTGTGCTGTTCGGACGGGGTGAGCAGCTGCCGCCCCTGCCGCGCGGGACGACCGCGACGGTGTTGCCCGCGTACGGTGTGACCGGCGCGGACGTCGATGCCGTCAAGTTCACCCAGGTGCTGCGCGGATACAAGACCAGCGAGGTGGACTGGGTGCTGGATCGGCTCGCGCGCGAGCTCGAGGCGCTGCGGGGACAGCTGGCCGCCGTGCATGCCCCCGCTGACGCCCAGGATGAACCCGAGGCCGTGGAACCCGGGGACGGCGAGGATCGTCAGGACTAGATGTGAGCGATGACGGGCTGGTTCGGTGTAGCTGGGCGGCCATCCGGCCGGGACCCGATTTCGAGATGTACCGCGACTACCACGACCAGGAGTGGGGCCGCCCGGTGCACGACGGGGTCGCGCTGTTCGAGCGGATGAGCCTGGAGGCCTTCCAGAGCGGGCTGTCGTGGCTGATCATCCTGCGCAAACGGGAGAACTTCCGGCGCGCCTTCGCCGGCTTTGATTTCGAGCGGGTCGCCGGGTACACCGACGCCGACGTGCAGCGGCTGATGGCGGACACGGGAATCGTGCGCAACCGGGCCAAGATCGACGCGACGATCGCGAACGCCCGCGCCGCCGCGGAGCTGGGAACTCCCGCCGACCTGTCGAAGCTGCTGTGGTCGTTTGCGCCGGAACCGCGCCCCCGGCCTGCTGACGGCGCCGAAATTCCCTCGGCCACCGAGGAATCGAAGGCCATGGCGCGTGAGCTCAAGCGGCGTGGGTTTCGCTTCGTCGGGCCCACCACCGCCTACGCGCTGATGCAGGCGACCGGGATGGTCGACGACCATATCCGGGGTTGTTGGGTGCCCACCCCCCGTTGAGCGCCCGGGCCGCCGACGCCCCGCTAAGCCCGCAGAACCGGGTCTTTGTTCAACTCGTGACCTGGATAGGGAACAATAGGGGGGTGATTTGGCAGTTCGATGTCGGGTGTGGCTGGAAAATCGCTGGCGGGGCATGCTCGACGCCGACCAGGTCCGCAAAGGCGGGCCGGCTCGAACCTGGAGGGAGCACTCGATGGCGGCGATGAAGCCCCGGACCGGCGACGGTCCTCTGGAAGCAACCAAGGAGGGGCGCGGCATCGTGATGCGGGTACCACTTGAGGGAGGCGGACGACTGGTCGTTGAGCTGACGCCCGACGAAGCCGCCGCCCTCGGTGACGAACTCAAGGGTGTCACGAGCTCCAGCTGAACGCGCGCCGACGGACGGCTGCGCTACGCACATACCTTTCGGTAGATGTCCAGGGTCTGCTCGGCGACATGGGACCAGGAGAAGTCCTCGACGCAGCGCTGGCGTCCCGCCTCGCCGTAGCGCTTCGCCCTCTCGGGATCCGCGACCAGCTCATTGACCGCTTCGGCCAGCCTGGCTTGATACCCGGTCGGATCGTTGGGGTCGTAATGCACCAGCGATCCGGTCACCCCGTCGGCGACCACCTCCGGTATCCCGCCGACGTCGGACGCCACCACCGCCGTCGCGCATGCCATCGCCTCGAGATTCACGATGCCCAGCGGCTCGTACACCGAGGGGCACACGAATACCATTGCCGCCGACAATATCTCGCGCAGCTCGCCGATCGGCAGCATTTCCCGGACCCAGAACACGCCGCGTCGGCTATCGGACAGCCGCGCCACCGCGGACCGCATCTCGTCGGCGATCTCCGGGGTGTCGGGCGCGCCCGCGCACAGCACCACCTGTACCTCGGGATCGAAGTGGTGCGCCGCCGCCACCAGGTGGGCGACGCCCTTCTGCCGGGTGATCCGGCCGACGAACGCCACGATGGGCCGGTCCGCGTCGACCCCGAGTTCGGCCAGCAGCGACCCGGTTTGCATCGGCCCCGCGGGGTGCCAGACCTCGGTGTCGACCCCGTTGCGGATGACGTGGACCAGGCTGGGATCCAAGGCGGGGTAGACCCGCAGGATGTCTTCGCGCATCGCGGAGCTCACCGCGATGACGGCGTCCGCGGCCTGGACGGCGGTGTGCTCCACCCACGTCGAGATGCGGTAACCGCCGCCGAGCTGCTCGGCTTTCCACGGCCGCAACGGCTCGAGCGAATGAGCGGTCAGGACGTGGGGGATGTCGTAGAGCAGGGCGGCGAGATGGCCGGCCATGCCGGTGTACCAGGTGTGCGAATGCACGACGCTGGCGGCCGACGCGGCGTTGGCCATCAACAGATCCGAGGACAACGTCGACAGCGCCGCGTTGGCGCCCTGCAGGCGCGGATCGGGCTGGTGCACGAAGGCGTTCGGCCGCGGCGCGCCCATGCAGTGCACGTCGACCGCGCACAGTCGGCGCAGTTGGGCGACCAGTTCGGTGACGTGTACACCGGCTCCCCCGTAGACCTCCGGTGGGTACTCCCGAGTCATCATCGCCACCCGCATACCCGCACCGTAGTTCGGCGTCGGCCAGGCCCGCGAGTCGGGCCGGGCAATCGGGGAGGAAACCAAACACTTTGACTCACAGCCGCGCCGCAGATCGCCAATAGAGCGATCCCTCTGGCAGCGGTTCGCGACGGCCGATAGGTTTGAACCATGAGGGAAGCGCCACACGTGCTGGGCATTGTCCTGGCCGGGGGTGAGGGCAAGCGGCTGTATCCGCTCACCGCGGACCGGGCCAAGCCCGCGGTTCCCTTCGGCGGCGCCTATCGACTGATCGACTTCGTGCTGTCCAACCTCGTCAATGCCCGCTATTTGCGGATCTGCGTTCTCACTCAGTACAAGTCACATTCACTGGACCGTCACATTTCGCAGAACTGGCGGTTGTCCGGTCTGGCCGGCGAATACATCACGCCGGTGCCCGCGCAGCAGCGCCTGGGCCCGCGCTGGTACACCGGCTCGGCCGACGCGATCTACCAATCGCTCAATCTGATCTATGACGAAGACCCTGACTACATAGTCGTTTTCGGCGCCGACCACGTTTACCGGATGGACCCCGAGCAGATGGTCCAGTACCACATCGAAAGCGGCGCAGGGGCAACGGTGGCCGGCATCCGGGTGCCGCGCGGCGAGGCTAGCGCCTTCGGCTGCATCGACGCCGACGACTCCGGCCGCATCCGCGATTTCGTGGAGAAGCCGTTGGACCCGCCGAGCGTGCCGGACGACCCCGAGTCGACATTCGTGTCGATGGGAAACTACATCTTCACCACGAAGGTCCTCATCGACGCCATCCGCGCCGACGCCGACGACGACCACTCCGATCACGACATGGGCGGTGACATCATCCCGCGACTCGTCGACGACGGGATGGCCGCGGTGTACGACTTCAACGACAACGAGGTGCCGGGTGCCACCGACCGCGACCGGGCCTATTGGCGTGACGTGGGGACGCTGGACGCGTTCTACGACGCCCACATGGACCTGGTGTCGGTGCACCCGGTGTTCAACCTCTACAACAAGCGCTGGCCGATCCGCGGTGAGTCGGAGAACCTGGCGCCGGCCAAGTTCGTCAACGGCGGATCGGCGCAGGAATCGGTCGTCGGTGCCGGCAGCATCATCTCGGCCGCCTCGGTGCGCAACTCGGTGCTGTCGTCCAACGTCGTGGTCGACGACGGCGCGATCGTCGAGGGCAGCGTGATCATGCCGGGCGCCCGGGTCGGTCGGGGTGCGGTGGTACGCCACGCGATTTTGGACAAGAACGTGGTCGTGGGCCCGGGTGAGATGGTGGGCGTGGACTTGGAGAAGGACCGGGAGCGGTTCGCGATCAGCGCCGGCGGCGTCGTCGCGGTCGGCAAGGGCGTCTGGATCTAGGCCGGCGACGACTTTTTCGCGCGCAGACGCAAACTCACGTGGCTTTGGGTTCCCCGCAAGCGGGTGGTGCCCCCAGCTCGCGCCTATTACGGGATCTCCGGGATCAGCAGGTGCGCGTCGTAGCGCGGACCCCAGCGCAGTGCGACGCGCCCGGGCGGGGAGCCGGCGTAGGCTGCGGGAAGCTGGCCGGTGAGCGGGTTCCTCGGACACAACCAGCGCCCGGCGACCACCAGCCGCAGCTGCTCACCGGCGCGGAACAGGGTCGCCGACGGGCCCAGCGCGACATGGACCTCGACCGCCTCGTGCGGGGGAACGGGCTGCGGGTCGGTGCACGCCGCGACGGGTTCCCATGGCCGCGAGAGCTCGGGGTCCAGCGCCCGCAGCGAGACCCGCTGCCACCCGGTGCTCACCCGGTCGCGGCCGTAGCCGTAGGAGCCCTCGAACCCGACGAACCGCCCGTCACGCCACTTCTCCATGCCGACGAACAGATTGGCGTCATCGCAGCCATCCAGCTCGACCCACAGTCGCGCAGCCATCGGCCCGGTCAGCTCCACATCCGTCGGCACCACCCAGGTGAAAGCGACTGCGCCGGAACGGGTTTCGAATGCAATGCCACCGTCGGCCGACGGCCGCCGGCCGATCAGCAGTCCGCCTCCAGCCAAATACATTGGCCGCCAACGGGTGCGCGCCAGCGGCCATTCGGCCTCTTCGCGAACCGCGGTGACGGTGTCGCGGTCTTCGCGGACTTCAAGGCGGAGGCTGCGCGAACCGGGCGACCCGTCCAGCGCCGCGCGGAAGAACGCCAGCTGCTCGGCCAGCGCGGGCTCGGAGTAGAACGTCGCCCACTTGCCGCCGCGATGGGTGTAGAGGCGGGCGTGGCGGGAGCTTGCGTGAGTGAACGCGCGGAGGGAGCCGCGACTGTGCAGGTTGTTGTCGGAGAAGCTGCCGCACACCAGCATCGGGACGTCGATCGCGGAGAGGTCCGGCACCAGGGATTGCCAGAATTCGTCACGCAGCGGGTGGAGGTCCTGCATCCGTTCCAGGTCGTAGGCCTGCCGGGTGGCACGTCGCACGTTGCGTGACCACATCCGGGTGAAACCCCGTTCCCGCACGCCGCCGGGAAAAGTGAGGTCGCGGTAGGCGTCGGTGAAGCCTTCCCATGGGCAGATCGCCCGCAGCGCCGGCGGCCGCAGGGCCGCGGCGGCGTACTGGCTGATCGCCAGGTACGACACCCCGAGCATGACGACCCGCCCGTCGCTCCACGGCTGCGCGGCGCTCCACTGCACCAGGTCGTAGGTGTCCTCGGCCTCCCGCCGCGACAATAGGTTTCCGGTGCCGTCGGAGTGTCCGCAGCCCCGCGAGTCGGCGTTCACCACGACGAAGCCCTGCGCGGTCCACCATGCAGGGTCGGGCGCCTCCCAACCCGTCAGCGCCGAGAAGGTCACCGGTCGCGGCTGGCGCAGTATTCGGTACTGGACGGAAAACGTCCATCCATGGCCGCGGCGCTTCGGCAGATTGTCCTTGCCATAGGGATGAATGCTCAGAACGACGGGCAGGGGCCCGGCGCCGCGAGGCCGGAAGACGTTGATCCGCAGGGCCGTTCCATCGCGGGTAGGCACGGCCACGTCACGTTCCACGCCGATGTCAGCCGGTGGCTCGGTCACCGTGACGGGCGGCTTGGCGATGCCGCGTATCCGGCTCAGCGCGTAGCGAAGGGCGCCGGGGCGACGCCACGGCCGATCTCTGCTGGGCGAGGGAGTGCGGGCCACGCGATCAGATTAGGCGGCTACCACACGCTCGGCAGCAGCCGATAGCGGACCCGTTGCGCGTAATCGCGGTATCCCGGGAGGTCCGCTTTGAGCAGCTTCTCCTCATCGAGAATGCGCAGCACCAGGATCGCGACGCCCGGGACGACCAGCAGAAGCGCCCAATAGGAGCCCAACGCCAGGGGCATGCCCACCATCATGATCACGTTCCCGGCGTACATCGGGTGCCTGACGAACCCGTAGAGTCCGTCGGAGGCGACTTTCTGGCCGCTCTCCACCGTGACCGTCGCAGCGGCATAACTGTTCTCGATGATGACGCGCATGGCGACGGCAAGGCCGGCGGCCATCAGGATGTCACCGACGACGCACAGCCAGACGGGTACCGTCGACCAGCCCATCCGATGATCGAACGCGCTGAACGCCATGACCACGAACAGAGTTCCGAAGGCGGCGGCACTGATGATCTTCTGGGCCGTCCGGGTCTCCGCCTGAGGTCCCGCATGCATGCGCCGTTGCAGCGCCGCCGGATGCTTGCGCGCCAAATAGATTGTCGGGACGATCGATACCACCGTGAACAGAGCGATGAAAACCCAGCCCTGCCAATAGTGGAAGGTGCCGGCCGGCAAGAAGAGGACCAAAGCGTAGGCGGCGATTCCGAGAATCGATGACGCCGCCAGTCGAACACCGATCTTCATGACGCTCCTAAACTCGCAAATCGCGTCGTCGAAAAGCCACGGCTCCCAGGGCGATCAGTGTGGCATCTATGACGAGCAACCACAACAGTGGCGTAACCGTGAAATCGGCGCTGACGCGCGGAATGTGGGCGAACGGCTCAAGGTCGAGCAACCACTGTGAGAACCCGGCCAAGGAACCGATCAGGTACAAGGCGACGAACCCGACCAGAACGCCCCACGCCACGGGCGTGAATCGCGGCGCGAGCCCGAACACGGCGACGGTCACCGCGCACAACAGCCAGACGGCGGGCAGCTGCACCGCCGCGCTTCCCACCACGACGGCCACCTTGCCACCGACGTCGCCGACCGCGGCGCCGTAGACGAGCCCGCCCGCCAGACCGCTGAGCAGCATTGCGACCGTGGAACCGAGCAACGCGGCCAGTACGTGGCTGGCCAGCCAGCGGGTTCGCGACACCGCGCCGGCGAGCGTCGTCTCGGCGCGTTGCGCCGCCTCCTCCTGATGCAGGCGCAGCGTCAGCGAAATCGCGAACGCGGCGGCCGCCATGCCCAGCATGGTGAACGCGACGGCGATGAAAGCCTCCGCCAGGGCGTTGGTGCCGCCCATCCGGACGACGATGTCGCGCGCGGCGGCGCTGTCGCCGAGTTCGTCCCCGATGCCATGCACCACGCTGCCCATCAGCACCCCGTAGAGGCACAGGCCCACGGTCCACAGGACGAGGGCACCGCGGTCCAGCCGCCACGCCAGCCCGAACACGTTGCCCAGTTGCGGGGCGGCGGAGCCGGGGCCGGGGCGTTCCGCAAACAGCCCGGCGCCGACGTCGCGGCCTGCCAGGAGCCGATAGGCCACCCCGGTGAGGACGACGATCGTCGCCAGATGCAGCAGCAGCACCGGCCAGCGGTCGCCAGCGTACGGCCGGACCTGCAACGACCACCCCAGCGGCGAGAGCCAGGACAGCGCGCCCGAACCGGCGTCGCCGAGAGCGCGCAGCGTGAAGGCCGCCGCCAGCACCGCGAACGCGGCACCGCGGGCGGACCGCGCGCTCGGCGACAGCTGCGCGGCCACCGCGGCGACCGCGGTGAACACCAGGCCGGAGCAGGCCAGCGCCGCGCCGAACGCGAGCGACCCCCCGGGGGCGACGTCGGTGGTGAGCAGCCCCGCCGCGCCGATCACGCCGGTCGCGACGCTGGCGCCGAAGGCCAATAGCAGGGCGGCGGTGAGGCTGGCGTAGCGCCCAACCGCGGTCGAGTCGACGAGCTCCGTCCGGCCGGCCTCCTCGTCGGCGCGGGTATGCCGGATGACGGTCAGGATGACGGCGACCGAGATCAGCAGGTGAAACATCCCGGCCTTCCAAATGCCCACCGCCCCAAGGCTGTCGTTGTAGATCTGCCCGTAGAGCGCACGCTGGGCGGGGCTCGCCATGATGGAAGCCGCGAAGCCGGCGCGCGCCGCCTGGGTGGGGTAGACCTTTTCGATGCTGCCGACGTACACCGTTGCCAGCGGCACTGAGAGCAGCAATACCCACAGCGGCAGCGAGATTCGGTCGCGCCGGAGGTAGAGCCGCAGCATGCGCAGCGTTCCCGTGAAGTTCGGCCGCCGTTGCGGGGCCGGGTGGGCCGGGCGCTGCGACCGATCCAAGGTTGCGGTGCTCATGATGCGGACACCTTGTCCGCCGTGTCGTAGTGGCGCAGGAAGAGTTCCTCGAGCGTCGGCGGCTGGCTGACGAGGCTGCGCACGCCCGCGTCGCCCAGCGCCCGGATGAGCTCCCCGAGGCTTTCGCCGTCGACCTGGGCGCGCACGGTGTTGCCTTCGACGCTGACGTCCTCAACCCCCTTGATTCGGGTGAGGTCGCCGGGGTCGCCGGTCATTTCGGCCCTGATCGAGGTGCGGCTGAGATGCCGCATCGAGTCCAGCGAGCCGCTCTCCACGGTCCTGCCGGCCCGGATGATGGTCACCCTTTCGCACAGCGCTTCGGTCTCGGCCAGGATGTGGCTGGACAACAGGATGGTCGCCCCTCGGTCACGCGCCTCGGCGACGCATTGCTGAAAAACGTTCTCCATCAACGGGTCCAGGCCGCTGCTCGGCTCGTCCAGGAGCAGCAGGCGCGCGCGCGACGAGAACGCGGAGATCAGCGAGACTTTCTGCCGGTTGCCCTTCGAATAGGTCCGCGCCTTCTTGTGGGGGTCGAGGTCGAAGCGCTCGATCAATTGCGCGCGCCGTCTTTCATCGATGCCGCCGCGCATGCGGGCCAGCATGTCGATGGTCTCGCCGCCGGTCAGCGTCGGCCACAGCGTGACATCACCCGGTACATAGGCGATCTGGCGGTGCAAGGCGACCGCGTCGGTCCACGGGTCGCCGCCCAGCAGCCGAACGCGGCCGCCGTCCGCCCTGACCAGGCCGAGCAGGACGCGGATGGTCGTCGATTTCCCGGCGCCGTTGGGGCCCAGGAAGCCATGGACCTCGCCTTCGCGCACCTTCAGGTCGAGGCCGTCGAGCGCCCGTACAGTTCCGAAGTTCTTTGTCAGACCGCGTATTTCGATGGGCGCGACATTGTCAACTGGCATGTGATCCTCCTTGATCTTCGGCGGCCAGGAATGCGTCGTACATGGCGCGGTCCACCATCAGGCCCTCGCTGTAGATCTCGAGGGCCGGCAGGATCATGTCCCGGGCATAATCGCGCAGGACCGCACGCAAATCCGTTGGTGTGTCGTGCATTTGGATGTAGAGCAGGAGGCTGCCGCCGCCGGTGATACCGAGATATCTGGCCCTGGCCTTCGGATCATGGCTGGGCTTTATGGTCCCGGCCCGCACGCCCTCGTCCAAGTACTCTTCGGCGTTGTCAATCATCCTCTGCCACAAGGTCTTCGCCAGATCGCCACCCGTCTGCATGCTGCGCACCACGTAGGCCGTCAGCGGGGCGAAGTCCTCGATTTCGGCCAGCTGCGCGAACCAGGTGGCGGGGTCGTTGGACCGCATCGCCTCCGATTTGGTGCTGCGGATCTCTTCGGCGACGTAGTCATCGCAGGCCTTGCGCAGGCCTTCCTTGGAGCCGAAGTGATGGATGACCAGCGCGGCGCTCACGCCCCCGGCTTCGGCGATGGCCCGTAGTCCCACGCCGAAGCCGTGTTGTCCGAACTGCTCGATCGCCGCGTCGCGGATTCGAGCCGTTGCGGTCAGGTCGGCTGAACGCATGTTCAGCACACTAAACGCGCGTTCAGTCACGCGTCAAGCCGGTATCGCGTCAAGAATCCGTAAAAGAGCTTCGGCTAGTGGCGGGTCGCCACCATGCCAGTCAGTCGCGCACGGCGGCCAGAATGCCGTCGCCCAGGGGCACCAGCGCGGGCGTGAGCCGCTCGTCCTCGGCGATGAGCCGTGCCGCTTCCCGTACCGCGACCACTTCGGCGTCGCGGGCGGCGGGGTCTCCGGCACGCCCGCCGAGGGCGGCCCGATGCACCACGATGACGCCGCCGGATCGCAGCAGCCGCACGCCCTCCACGACGTAATCGGGCTGGTCGACCGGGTCGGCGTCGACGAACACCAGGTCGTAGGACTCGTCGGCCAACCGGGTGAGGACCTCCTGGGCGCGGCCGCCGATCAACCGGGTGCGCGACGGCCCGATCCCGGCTTCGGAGAAAGCCTGCTTGGCGAGCCGCAGGTACTCGGGCTCGATGTCGATCGTCGTCAGGACGCCGTCGTCGCTCATGCCCGACAGCAACCAGAGCCCGCTGACCCCGGCGCCGGTGCCGACCTCCGCGACGGCCTTGCCACCGCTGAGCTTGGCCAGCAGGCTGAGCAGCGCGCCCACCGCCGGTGTCACCGCGCCAGCCCCGATGTCCACGGCGCGCTCGCGGGCGGCCGCCAGCAGCGCGTCCTCCGAGATCGACCCCTCGGCGTGCGCGAAGAGGGATTCGGCTCGACTGGGCGCCGGCTGGCCGGGGGTGTCTGCGTCGGTGCCGTCCATGCCCGCAGCGTATTCCACTCGGGTGCGCGGCCCGGCATGGCGCGCCTAAGCCGCGCCGGGACGACACGCCCGGCAAAGCCGGTGCGTTTAACTTCACCCCGCGCCGGATATCTCGTGCGCAGCGCTGGTAACGAAAAGGTTTCTCAGGCTGAGCTCAGACTGTTCATATATCGCACATACGCCCATACGCGACGGTGTCCCTATGGATCGCGGAGCGGGTGGGACCGGGAATACGGACTGGCGGCTGCGTGTTGCCGCCGGTGACGACTTGTCGCTTTGTGACAGGACGGATTCGGAGGATTTGATCATCACCACGCTCTTGGGCCCGACCAGCATGTCGCACCCGCAGGACTGCCCCACCGACGAGTGGGTGGAGCCATCCGACGGCTTGCAGGGCACCGCGGTTTTCGACGCCACCGGGGACAAGTCCACGATGCCCTCGTGGGACGAGCTGGTGCGTCAGCACGCCGACCGGGTGTACCGGCTGGCTTACCGCCTCTCGGGCAATCAGCACGACGCGGAAGACCTCACCCAGGAAACGTTCATCCGGGTTTTCCGATCGGTGCAGAACTACCAGCCGGGAACGTTCGAAGGCTGGCTGCACCGCATCACCACCAACCTCTTCCTCGACATGGTGCGGCGGCGCGCCCGCATCCGGATGGAGGCACTGCCCGAGGATTACGAGCGGGTGCCCGCCGACGAGCCGAACCCCGAGGAGATCTACCACGATGCGCGGCTCGGGCCGGACCTGCAGGCCGCCCTGGATTCGCTGCCGCCGGAATTTCGCGCCGCCGTCGTCCTGTGTGACATCGAGGGCCTTTCCTACGAGGAGATCGGGGCGACGCTGGGCGTGAAACTCGGCACCGTGCGCAGCCGCATCCACCGCGGACGTCAGGCGTTGCGCGACTACCTGGCCGCTCATCCGCAGCCGGGGACAGGCCGGGAGGCACTGCACGCCGAGCCGGCCTAGGGTTCACCCGCCCGGGCATGAGCCAGCGGTTTCGCGGTCTTGTACGCGATATTGCGCGCCCATCGCGCTACATTCGAGGGGTAGGCGCGACGAAAGGACTTAAGTGATGCCCGATCGAGGACATCTCTTCCGTCGCGCGTTCTCCTGGCTTCCCGCCCAGTTCGCCTCCCAGAGCGATGCCCCGGTCGGCGCGCCGCGCCAGTTCGGCTCCACCGAGCACCTCTCCGTCGAAGCCATTGCGGCATTCGTCGACGGTGAGCTGCGGATGAACGCGCACCTGCGGGCGGCGCATCACCTATCGCTGTGCCCGCAGTGCGCCGCCGAGGTCGACGGTCAGAGCCGCGCCCGCGCTGCGCTGCGCGATTCGCATCCGATCCGTATCCCGAGCGCGCTGCTCGGAATGCTCGCTGAGATTCCCTACGATTCGCCCGACGACGCGACCAGCCGTTCGTCCGACCGTTTTGCTGAGCGCGACGCCCGTGAGCAGCGCAAGCGCCCGTAGCTGCGCGCCTTCTGGATGAGCCCCCGTCGTTGATCCGTCCCGATTTTGCGCACCCCGGCCGCGCGCTCATGGGCGACCGGTCCCGAACCGTGGATACTAGGGTGGACACGACCACGCCGGCGTCGTGGGTATCGCCCGGTGCAGGGCCTGTCTCGAGCGCTCAAGAAGAGGATCCAAAGGGATAACGTGACCTCCGATCAAGGCAACGACAGCGGCAAAAACAGCGGCAACCGCTTAGCGCCGCGCCCCATCTCCCGTCCGCCGGTGGACCCCGCATCGCGTCAACTGTTCAGTCGTCCCGATGGACTGCGCGGCTCCTTCGTGGCCGAGCGGGTCCGCCCGCGGAAGTATCGGGACCAATCCGAGTTTTCCCCGCACGACGAGCCGGCCGATCCGGTCCTGCAGGAGGCGTTCAGCCGTCCCGTCGGAAGCTCCGACTCGCTGCAGCGCCACCCCGTCGACGCCGGCGCGCTGGCGGCCGAGAAAGACGGCGTGGAGCCCGACGAACTCGACGACCCTTGGCGCGATCCGTCGGCCGCCGCGGCGCTGGGCACCCCGGCGGTCGCCCCGGCGGGACCGCGGGGTCCGCAGGGCTACAGCGGCAAGCTCGGCGTGCGCGATGTGCTGTTCGGCGGCAAGGTGTCCTACCTGGCGTTGCTCGCCCTGCTGCTGATCGCGCTGCTCATCGGCGTCATCGGCGGGGTGATCGGCCGCAAGACGGCCGAGGTCGCCGAGGCGTTCACCACCTCGAAGGTGACCCTGTCGACCAACGGCAACGGTGAAGGCCCGGCCGGCCGGTTCGCCAAGGTGGCGGCCGCGACCGCGAACGCGGTGGTCACCATCGAGTCCAAGAGTGACCAGGAGGGCTTGCAGGGCTCGGGCGTGGTGGTCGACGGGCGCGGCTACATCATCACCAACAACCACGTGATCTCCGAGGCGGCCAACAATCCCAGCCAGTTCAAGACGACCGTGGTGTTCAACGACGGTAAGGAAGTGCCCGCCAACCTCGTCGGCCGCGACCCGAAGACCGACCTGGCGGTGCTCAAGGTTGACAACGTCGACAACCTGAGCGTCGCCCGGTTCGGTGACTCGGACAAGGTGAGCGTCGGCGACGAGGTCCTCGCGGCGGGCGCGCCGCTGGGACTGCGCAGCACCGTGACCCACGGCATCATCAGCGCGCTGCACCGTCCCGTCCCGCTGTCGGGGGAGGGCTCGGACACCGACACCGTCATCGACGCCCTGCAGACCGACGCCTCGATCAACCACGGCAACTCCGGCGGCCCGCTGATCGACATGGATTCGCAGGTGATCGGCATCAACACCGCGGGTAAGTCCTTGTCCGACAGCGCAAGCGGGTTGGGCTTCGCGATTCCCATCAACGAGGCCAAGATGGTGGCCCAGACGCTGATCAAAGACGGCAAGATCGTGCACCCGACGCTGGGCATCAGCACCCGGTCGGTGAGCAACGCGATCGCCGCCGGCGCGCAGGTCGCCAACGTGAAGGCGGGAAGCCCCGCGCAGAAGGGCGGGATTCTGGAGAACGACGTGATCGTCAAGGTCGGTAA
This sequence comes from Mycobacterium hainanense, assembly GCF_041890355.1. Classification (NCBI taxonomy): domain Bacteria; kingdom Bacillati; phylum Actinomycetota; class Actinomycetes; order Mycobacteriales; family Mycobacteriaceae; genus Mycobacterium; species Mycobacterium hainanense. The sequence goes on from NZ_CP169059.1 coordinate 1,500,265, forward strand.
TCGCAAGGTCGCCGACGCCGACGAGTTCGTCGTGGCCGTCCGGCAGTTGACCATCGGCCAGGACGCCCCGATCGAGGTGGTCCGCGACGGTCGGCACGTCACCCTGACCGTCAAGCCGGACCCCGACGGCAGCTAGATGTTCGGCAGCCTGAGCTGGGAGCACATCCTGGTCCTCGTCGTGGTCGGGCTGGTGGTCCTCGGCCCGGAGCGGCTTCCCGGCGCGATCCGCTGGACGTCGACTGCGCTGCGGCAGGCCCGCGACTACCTGAGCGGGGTGACTACCCAGCTGCGCGAAGACCTCGGCCCCGAGTTCGACGACCTGCGCGTTCCGTTGAGCGAATTGCAGAGACTGCGGGGGATGACCCCGCGCGCCGCGCTGACCAAGCACCTGCTGGACGGCGACGATTCCTTCTTCACCGGCAACTTCGACCGGCCGGTCAACGGGACGGCGGCCACCGCGCCGGAGCCGCCGGCACCGGCCGAGGGCGTACCACCCGCTGGCGGGGCACACCACGCCCCCGGCAAGACGCCGTTCGACGCCGACGCCACCTGAGTGGCGCACGGTCGAAACCCTGCGTGCGCACTCGGGTCGTCTGGCGCTGTCAGCGTCGGGTCGGGTCCAGCCCGAGCGACACGCCCGCCAAACCGCGCCGACGCGCCGACAGCTTGTCGGCCACGCTGCGCAGTTCCTTGCCCGCCGGGGAGTCGGGGGCGCTGAGCACGATCGGGGTGCCGGAATCGCCGGCGGCCACCAGGGCCGGGTCCAACGGGATCTGGCCCAGCAGCGGGACATCGGCACCGACCGCGCGGGACAACCGCTCGGCCACCTGCCGGCCGCCGCCCTCGCCGAACACCTGCATCGTCGAACCGTCCGGCAGCGTGAGGCCCGACATGTTCTCCACCACGCCGGCGAGGCGCTGGCGAGTTTGCATCGCGATGCTGCCTGCACGCTCGGCGACCTCGGCCGCGGCCAGTTGCGGTGTGGTCACCACCATCAGCTCGGCGCCCGGGATCAGCTGGGCCACCGAGATGGCGATGTCTCCGGTGCCCGGTGGCAGGTCCAGCAACAGGACGTCCAGGTCACCCCAATAAACGTCGGCCAAGAACTGTTGCAACGCCCGGTGCAGCATCGGTCCGCGCCACACCACCGGTGTGTTGCCTTCGGTGAACTGGGCGATCGAAATCACCTTCACCTCGTGGGCGATGGGCGGCAGGATCATCGACTCGACCTGGGTGGGCCGGTCGGTGGTGCCCATCATCCGCGGGATGGAGTGGCCATGGATATCGGCGTCCAGCACGCCCACCGACAGGCCGCGGGCCGCCATCGCGGCGGCCAGGTTGACGGTGACGGTGGACTTTCCCACCCCGCCCTTGCCGGATGCGACCGCATAGACCCGGGTCAGCGAGTTCGGCTGGGCGAAGGGGATGACGGGCTCGCGGGCGTCGCCGCGTAACTGCTTACGCAGTTCGGTGCGCTGCTCGTCGTTCATGACGTCGAGGGTGACTTTCACGGCGCCCGTGCCCGGGACGTCGGAGACGGCCTGGGTGACCCGCTCGGTGATCTCGGTTTTCTTCGGGCAGGCGGCGGTGGTCAGGTAGACCTCGACGTGCACGCCGCCGTCGGGGTCGGCGTCGATGCTCTTGACCATTCCGAGTTCGGTGATCGGACGCCGTAATTCGGGGTCGATCACCTTCCCCAGTGCGGTTCGGATTGCTGCGCTCAGGTCGGCAGTGTCATGAGGGGACATCATCGCCGAGTGTAGGCGCGCTACGAGACGGGCCGGTCAGCCGCCCGCAACGGGACCCGGCGGCTTCGGCGCCGCGTTCGGCGGGCCGGCCGGTTTGGGCGCCGGCGAAGTGGAGGCCGGGGGTGCGGCCGGCGGCGGGGCCGCCTGTGGGTCAGGGGGTGGCGGCGGACCGAGCGGCGGGGCCAACGGCGTGCCCACCGGCGGCGCGCCCATCGGCGGCGGGGCCAAAGGCGTGCCCATCGGCGGCGCGGGCGGCGCACCCAGCGGCGGCGCGGGCGGCGCACCCAGCGGCTGCCCCCATGGCGGGACGGCGTTCGGCGGCGGGCTCTGGGGGCCGACGCAGATGACCGTGCAGCCGGGCAGGCGCGACGGAGCCTGCTGAGGCGTGGGGGTCATCCACGGGAACAGCGGCTGCTGACCGGGGCTCTGCGGCGAGGTGAGGTCGATCAGCGGCATTCGCGCCAGGGGGTCGTCTGACGGCAGACCGTTGATGTTCATCGGCAGGTTGGGGCCGAGTCCCTCGGCATGCTCGAGGTGCGCATCGGCGAGCGGAGGCGGCGGCCCGGTCATCGGAGGCAGGTCGACCGGAACTACGCCGGTGGCGTACGCCGAGGCCCACCCCAGCACGTTCTGCGCATACGCCATCGAGTTGTTGTAGCGCAAGATCGCGGCCATCACCTGCGACGGGTCGCGGAGGTTGAGGCCGCCGCTGCACAGGTACCGGGCGGCGGCCAGTGTGGAGTCGAAAAGGTTTTGCGGATCGGCAACGCCGTCGCCTTTGCCGTCGGAGGCGTAGCGCGCCCAGGTGCCGGGCAGGAACTGCATCGGCCCCATCGCGCGGGCGTACGTGGGGCGATTGCCTGCGCTGCTCTGAAGGATGATCTCGTTGCCCGGCAGCGTGCCGTCCAGGGCGGGCCCATAGATCGGGACGACCGCGGTGCCGCGGGCGTCAACCGCGCCGCCGCCGGCATGGCCTGACTCGATGCGCCCGATCCCGGCCAGCAGGTTCCAGCTGACGCCGCAGCCCGGGGCGGCCACGGCCATCTTCTGTTCGGCGTTGCGATACGCCGCCAGCGCGATGCTCGGAATGCCGAGCGCGCCGGGCGCATTGACGATCATCGGCTTGGGAGGTGCCGACAGGGCCGGCTCGGCGACGTGGAACGCGTTCGGCGAACGATCGATGGATACGACGGCCGGCCCCGAGAGATCGGGGACGGTGGGGGAGACCGCGGCCACCGGGGCGACGTTCGCGTGCACCGGGGGGAGTCTCTCGGGGAGGGAGGGTGCGGCTCCGCTCACGGCTCCGGCGAAGACCAGGGGAGTGATGGTGGCGACGCCGAAGGCGCGCGTGCGCGTCACCTGAAAAGCCCGTTGCCGCTCCACTGCGGCGGCCGGGCGTGCACCCCGGCGTCCCCCAATGTGCACTCGACCGTCCTAAGTATGTGAGCTGGTCAACTGCTTATCAGCCGTGAACTAGATCACCATACATAACTCTTGTGACCAGAGTGGCGCAATGGTCGGAACTGGTTCTCAACCCGATTTCTTAGGCGCGCGGTCCGCGCCGTCACCGCCCGAGGCCGCCTCGGAGTCCCCGGATTCGGAGTCCAAACCGGCCAGCAGCACGCGCAGATCTTCGAGCTCGTGACGCAGATACTCGCGGGTCACGACCTCGCCGACCGCCAGCCGGACCGCCGCGAGCTCGCGGGCCAGGAACTCGGTGTCGGCCTTGGTCTGGGCGGCGCGATGGCGGTCCTGCTCGAGCGCGACGCGGTCCCGGTTTTCCTGACGATTCTGGGCGAGCAGAATCAGCGGCGCCGCGTAGGCGGCCTGCGTGGAGAAGGCCAGGTTGAGCAGGATGAAGGGGTAGGGGTCCCAGCGCAGCCCCACAGCGAACAGGTTCACCGCGATCCACGCGAACACGATGATCGTCTGCACCAGCAGGTAGCGGCCGGTGCCGAAGAAGCGCGCGATCGATTCGGTGATCTGGCCGACGGCCTCGGGATCCAGGCGTGGTGAGTACCGGCGCGACGTCCGCGGGGTGTAGAGCCGGCGCGGGGCCGAGGACTTGCTCACGCGGATCCTCCCAGTTCCTCCAGCCGGCCGGCGGCGTCGAGCGCCTGAACATCGACCCGCCAGTCGTGCGGCAACAAGTGATCGAGCAGATCGTCCACCGTCACCGCGCCCAACAGATGGTTCTGATCGTCGAGCACCGGACCGCACACCAGGTTGTAGGCCGCCAAGTAGCGCGTCACCGCCCCCAACGGAGTCTCCGGGGTCAGGGTGAGCAGGTCGCTGTCGACGATTCCGCCCACCAGCTCGGCCGGCGGTTCGCGAAGCAGCCGTTGCAGCTGCACGCAGCCCAGGTAGCGGCCGGTGGGCGTGGCCGTGGGCGGGCGCACCACGAACACCATGGACGACAGGGCGGGGGTGAGGTCGGGGTCGCGGACCCGGGCCAGCGCCTCGGCGACCGACGTGTCGGGCGTCAACACCACCGGGTCGGAGGTCATCAGGCCGCCCGCGGTGTCCGGCGAATGCGCCAGCAGCCGGCGCACCGGCGCCGAATCGTCGGGGTCCATTCGCGTCAGCAGCATCTCGGCGTCCGTCGGATTCAGCACACCCAGCAAATCGGCGGCGTCGTCGGGATCCATCTCCTCGAGCACGTCGGCCGAGCGCTCGGTGCCCAGCTCGGACAGCACGTCGGCCTGGTCCAGCTCGGGCAATTCCTGCAGGACGTCCGCCAGCCGGTCGTCGTCGAGCGCCTTGAGCACCTCGTAGCGCCGCTTGGGCGGCAGGCCGCGGATCGCGTCGGCGACATCCACCGCCTTCCAGCCCTCGAACTGGCTCAGCAGCTGCGCCACCCCCTGGCCCGGCAGCGCCATGGCCGACGGGCTGAGCCCTTGCACGTGGTACCAATCCACCACGTGCACCGGGCCGCGCCGGCGCAGCCGCCGCTGGCTGCGCACGGCGACCCGGCTGACCATCCAGTCGCGGGTGCGCGTCTGTTCGATGCCCAGGTCCGTGATGACGACGTCCAGGCCGGCCAGCTCGGGCAGCGCGGGATCGTTGACCTTCACCTGGGTGTCGAGCACCTGGCCGATCGCCAGCACCTCGCCCGGGCGCTGTTCGAAGTGGCGCAGGGAGACGCTGCCGGTATTGAGGGTGACCGCCTCCGGCTCGATCGCGGCGACCCGGAGCATCGGGATGAAGACGCTGCGCCGCGTCGCCAGATCGACGACCAGCCCGAGGACGCGCGGTTGCTGACGCACGATGCTGATGCCGATCACGACGTCGCGGACCCGGCCGAAGGATTCGCCCAGTGGACCCAGCACCAACATCCGCGAGAGCCGGGCGATGTACACCCTGTTGACCGATGCCATGGGGAAAGCCTAGGCAGCCGCCGCCGCCGCGCCCGACGGCGGCGGCAGTGGGTCGGCTATCGCGACTCTGCTAACGCGAATGCAGCGCGAACATCATGACGATCAGGCTCACCACCAACGTCGCGATGCCGATGACGATGCCGGCCACGGCGAGGCCGTAGCCGTCCTGCTGGGTGCGCTTGATCTGATTGATCGCGACAGCGCCCAGCACGATGGCCACGATCGAGCCGATGCAGCAGCAGAACACGCCGGTGAACGACGAAATGAGCGACGCGATAGCGAACTTGTTCGTCCCCGGCTTCACGCCGCTCGGTGATCCGTAGCCGCCGAGGTAGTCCGGTGGCGGGTAGTAGCCGCCCGGGTAGGGCGGCCCGTAGCCGCCGGGCGGAGCGCCGTATTGGGCCGGCCCCGCCTGGTAGGGCGGCGCGCCATAACCCGGCGGCTGGTCATACCCGGGGGGCGGCCCATATCCGGGCGGCGGCGGGTATGGGGCGCCGTAACCGGGGTGATATTCGGTGGGATAGCCCGGCGGAGGATAGGCCGGCGGGGGATATTCGGGTGCCGCCCCCGATGCCGGCGATTCCCACGGGGTCTCTGGCGCGTGCGGGGCGTCGCCGCCGCCTGGGGATGGTTTGGCCTGGTCGTCGTGGGCGCGTTCGCCGAAGCCATCGCCGGGCGCTGTCATGCTGTTCAACCTAGCCGATGCGAAATCGGCGGATCGTCCGCGAATCGCCGCCGACCGCCGGACCGGGGGGCCCTTGTTTTCGCAGGTTGGTGAGCGGTCGCTGGATAGGCTAGGAGGGCCCGAGATGTGACGTTGCCCGTGGCGGAGGAGAATGAGCACCGATGACTAGTCCTTTCCAGCCCGGTCAAGTTCCCGGCGCGACGCCCCCGGGCGCGGCGGCGGGCCGCCGTGGCGTTCCCGGACTGCCGACGCCGCCCAAGGGCTGGCCGGTCGGGTCGTACCCCACCTACGCCGAGGCGCAGCGAGCCGTCGACTATCTCTCCGACCAGCAGTTCCCGGTCCAGCAGGTGACCATCGTCGGCGTCGACCTGATGCAGGTCGAACGCGTGACCGGCAGGCTGACGTGGCCCAAGGTGCTCGGCGGCGGGGTGCTGAGCGGGGCTTGGCTTGGGTTGTTCATCGGGCTGGTGCTCGGCTTCTTCAGCCCCAATCCGTGGGCGGCGCTGGCCACCGGCCTGGTTGCCGGGGTCTTCTTCGGGTTGATCACCTCCGCCGTGCCGTACTCGATGGCCCGCGGCACAAGGGATTTCAGCTCGACGATGCAATTGGTGGCCGGCCGCTACGACGTGCTCTGCGATCCGCAGAACGCGGAAAAGGCGCGGGACCTGTTGGCGCGCTTGGCAATTTGAGGCCGCGCGCGAGAGGTGTGAATTCAGTGTCGGATCGTCGTGGGCGCCTGCGACGGGCGGGTGTCATCGCGCTGGCGACGCTGACGATCACCGCGGCGGTGCAGGCGTGCGGGAACGCCGGAAACGGCGTGGTGATCACGTTCTTCACGCCGGCCACCGATTCGGCCGCCTTCACCGCCGTCGCCCAAGAATGCACGAAGGAACTGGCGGGCCGGTTCGCCATCCAGCACGTGAGCCTGCCCAGGGGACCCGGCGAACAACGGGTGCAGCTGGCGCGGCGTTTGAGCGCTCATGACCGTGGCCTGGACGTGATGGCGCTGGACGTGGTGTGGACCGCGGAGTTCGCCGACGCGGGTTGGGCCCTGCCGCTGTCCGACGACCCCGAAGGGCGTGCCGAGGCGGACGCCAGCGCCGACACGCTGCCGGGTCCGTTGGCGACGGCGCGTTGGAAACACCGGCTGTATGCCGCGCCCGTGATCACCAACACCGAATTGCTTTGGTACCGGCCCGATTTGGTGGAGCAGCCACCGCAAGACTGGGACGCGATGGTGGCCGAGGCCGCCCGCCTGCATGCGGAGGGCCGGCCCGCCTGGATCGCCGTGCAGGCCAACGAGGGTGAGGGCCTGGTGGTGTGGTTCAACACGCTGCTGGTCAGCGGTGGCGGCCAGGTGCTCTCCGAGGACGGCCGCCAGGTCACCTTGACCGACACCCCCGCGCACCGGGCTGCGACCGTCAACGCGCTGCGCATCCTCAAGGCGGTGGCCACCGCCCCCGGCGCCGACCCCTCGATCACCCGGACGGACGAAGGCACGGCACGGCTGGCGGTCGAACAGGGCAAGGCCGCCCTCGAGGTCAACTGGCCCTATGTGCTGGCCTCCATGCTGGAGAATGCGGTGAAGGGCGGCGTCCCGTTCCTGCCGCTGAACACTGATCCGTCGTTGGCCGGCAGCATCAACGACGTCGGGACATTCGTGCCCAGCGACGAGCAGTTCCGCATCGCCTACGCCGCCAGCCAGAAGGTCTTCGGTTTCGCGCCGTATCCCAGCGTGGCGCCGCCGCGGCCGGCCAAGGTCACCATCGGTGGGCTGAACCTGGCGGTGGCCAGCACCACCCGCCACCGCGCGCAGGCATTCGAGGCGGTGCGCTGCCTACGCAGCCTGCAAAGCCAGAAGTACGTCTCGATGGAAGGCGGCCTGCCCGCGGTGCGGACGTCGTTGTACTCGGATCCGCAGTTCCAGACCAAGTATCCGATGTACACCGTCATCCGCCGGCAGCTCACCGACGCCGCCGTGCGGCCGGCGACGCCGGTGTATCAGGCGTTGTCGCTGCGGCTGTCCGCGGCGCTGAGCCCCATCACCCGTATCGACCCGGAGCGGACCGCCGACGAGCTCACCGCGCAGGCGCAGAAGGCCATCGACGGCAAGGGGTTGCTGCCGTGACCGCCACGGCCGTGGAACCGCCGCAGGCCGCCGTCACGGCGCGGACCCGCACCCGGAACCGGTTGTCGGAGCGGCGTCTTGCCTTCGTGCTGGTCGCGCCCGCGGCGCTGTTGATGCTCGCGGTGACGGCCTACCCGATCGGCTACGCGGTGTGGCTGAGCCTGCAGCGCAACAACCTCGCCACCCCCAACGACACCGCCTTCGTCGGGCTGAGCAACTACCAGACCATCCTGACCGACCGGTATTGGTGGACCGCGCTCGCCGTAACCCTGGGCATCGCAGCGGTTTCCGTGTCGCTCGAGTTCGTCTTGGGGCTGGCGCTGGCGTTGGTGATGCACCGCACCCTGGTCGGCAAAGGGCTGGTGCGCACCGCGGTGCTCGTGCCGTACGGCATCGTCACCGTGGTCGCGTCGTACAGCTGGTACTACGCGTGGACGCCGGGCACCGGTTACCTGGCCAACCTGCTGCCACACGGGAGCGCGCCCTTGACCCAGCAGATACCGTCGCTGGGCATCGTCGTCCTCGCCGAGGTCTGGAAGACGACGCCGTTCATGTCGCTGCTGTTGTTGGCCGGGCTGGCGATGGTGCCCGAGGACCTGCTCAAGGCGGCCCAAGTCGACGGCGCCGGGCCGTGGCGGCGGCTGATGCGCGTCACCCTGCCCATCATCAAGCCGGCGGTCGTTGTCGCGTTGCTGTTCCGCACGCTGGACGCCTTCCGCATCTTCGACAACATCTACGTGCTCACCGACGGCGCCAACAACACCGATTCGGTGTCAATCCTGGGTTACGACAACCTGTTCAAGGGATTCAACGTCGGACTGGGCTCGGCGATCAGCGTGCTGATCTTCCTCTGTGTGGGCATCATCGCGTTGGTTTACATCAAGGTGTTCGGCGCGGCCGCGCCCGGCGGTGACCTCGATGGCCGTTGACCCAGGAGCGACCCGGCGGGCCGCGGTCTGGGCCGTTCTCGACGCCGTGGTGGTGGTGTACGCACTTGTGCCGGTGTTGTGGATCCTCAGTCTCTCGCTCAAGCCCACGTCAATGGTCAAGGACGGCAAACTGATTCCGTCGTCGGTGTCCTTCGAGAACTACCGCGGCATCTTCCGCGGCGACCTGTTCAGTTCGGCTCTGGTCAACTCCGTCGGAATCGGGTTGATCACCACCGCGATCGCGGTGGTGCTCGGGGCGATGGCGGCCTACGCGATCGCCCGGCTCAGCTTTCCAGGCAAGCGCGTGCTGATCGGCGCGACCCTGCTGGTCACCATGTTCCCCGCCATCTCGCTGGTCACCCCGCTGTTCAACATCGAACGCTTCGTCGGACTGTTCGACACCTGGCCGGGCCTGATCCTGCCGTACATCACATTCGCCCTGCCGCTTGCCATCTACACGTTGTCGGCGTTCTTCCGGGAGATCCCGTGGGACCTGGAGAAGGCCGCCAAAATGGACGGCGCCACACCGGCCCAGGCGTTCCGCAAGGTAATCGTCCCGCTGGCCGCGCCCGGGGTGGTGACCGCGGCCATCCTGGTGTTCATCTTCGCCTGGAACGACCTGCTGCTGGCACTGTCGCTGACCGCCACCAAGGCGGCGATCACCGCACCGGTGGCGATCGCGAACTTCGGTGGCAGTTCGCAATTCGAGGAGCCGACCGGATCGATCGCGGCCGGCGCGGTCGTGATCACGGTCCCGATCATCGTGTTTGTTCTAATCTTCCAACGGCGAATCATCGCCGGGTTGACGTCTGGCGCGGTGAAGGGATAGCGCGATGGCCGAGATTGTGCTGGACCATGTCAGCAAGAGCTACCCGGATGGCGCGATGGCGGTGAAGGACCTCAGCATCACCATCGCCGACGGCGAATTCCTCATCCTGGTAGGACCTTCGGGCTGCGGCAAGACGACGACGCTGAACATGATCGCCGGCCTCGAGGACATCTCCTCCGGAGAGCTGCGCATCGGCGGTGAGCGCGTGAACGAGAAGGCGCCCAAGGACCGCGACATCGCGATGGTCTTCCAGTCCTACGCGCTGTACCCGCACATGACCGTGCGGCAGAACATCGCGTTCCCGTTGACGCTGGCCAAGATGAAAAAGGCGGAGATCGCCCAGAAGGTGGAGGAGACCGCCAAAACCCTTGACCTGACCGAACTGCTGGACCGCAAGCCCTCCCAACTCTCAGGCGGGCAGCGACAGCGGGTCGCGATGGGCCGGGCGATCGTGCGGCACCCCAAGGCTTTCTTGATGGACGAGCCGCTGTCGAACCTGGACGCCAAGCTGCGCGTCCAGATGCGTGGCGAGATCGCCCGCCTGCAGAAGCGGCTGCGCACCACCACCGTCTACGTCACCCACGACCAGACCGAGGCGATGACGCTGGGAGATCGGGTGGTGGTGATGCACGGCGGCGTCGCGCAGCAGATCGGCACCCCGGACGAGCTCTACGAACACCCCGCCAACCTGTTCGTCGCGGGGTTCATCGGTTCACCGGCGATGAACTTCTTCCCGGCCACGTTGACCGCCATCGGGCTGAAGCTGCCCTTCGGCGAAGTGATGCTGGTACCCGAAGTCCAGCAAGTGATCTCGCGGCACCCGGCGCCGGAGAACGTCATCGTCGGGGTGCGGCCCGAGCATTTGCATGACGCCGCGCTGATCGACGGGTATCAGCGCATCCGGGCGCTCACCTTCGAGGTGAAGGTCGACTTGGTCGAGTCGCTGGGCGCCGACAAATTCGTGTACTTCTCCACCGCGGGGTGGGCCGCGCATTCCGCGCAATTGGACGAGCTGGCCGCCGAGGGCGATGCGCACGAAAACCAGTTCGTCGCAAGGGTCCCCGCGGAATCCAGGGCGGCGATGGGGCAGTCGATCGAGTTGGCGTTCGACACCACCAAGTTGGCCGTCTTCGACGCGGGCTCGGGGGCTAACCTCACCGTTGCGCCGGCCGAGGAGCGGTGACCCCGATCCTCGACCAGGTGCGAACGCACCTGCGTCGCCACTTCGCCGGCGCCGAGCCCGATTCGGCGAGCGTGACATTCCTGGGCGCCGAACCCATCGAGGTGTTACGTTTCCGCGGCGGCGACGGGTTGGTTCACTACGTGACGCTGGGCTGTTCACGCTACCCGATGACCGACCCCACGCAGCTCGTCGACGACCAGACGCGCGGACCGCGCGCCGAAGTCGTTCTGCGCCTGCGTGATCCGGGACCCGTCACCGGCATCGCGCGCAGCCTGGCGGTCCTGGCCGCAACGCCGGCGGTCGAGGGTCTGGTGCTGACCGTCGACGCGTTGGTCGATCTCGGCACGCCGCTGTGGGCGCGGGCCGCCGGACGGGTGCCGTTCACCGCGGTGTTGTTGGGGCCCAGCGATATCGAAGAACTGCCGCTAGAGCCGCCGCGCGATCCGGTGCAATTCTTCGCGGCCACTCCCATCACGGCGACCGAGGCGGCCTGGGTGCGGCTCAAGGGCGCCGAGGCCATGCGCGAGGCCTGGCGAAACGACGGGGTGGACGTGCTGAACCCCGATCGCCCCGCCGCGCAACCGCGTTGAACCGTTCGCGTTGAGCGCCCTCAATGCCCAGGCGCACGGTAAAGGTGGCTAGAGCCAGTTGTTGCGGCGGAACTGGAAGTACAGGGCCAGACAGGCCAGCGTCATCGCGGCCATGATTCCGGGGTATCCCCATGTCCAGTTCAGCTCGGGCATGAAGTGGAAGTTCATCCCGTAGATGGCGGCGACCATCGTGGGCACCGCGAGGATGCCGGCCCACGCCGCCATCTTGCGCATGTCGTTGTTCTGCTGCATCCCCACCCGGGCCAGCGCCGCCTGTATCAGCGAGTTCAGCATGTCGTCGTAACTGGAGATCTGGTCGGCGGCCTGCGATTGGTGGTCGGACACGTCGCGCAGGTAGCGGCGCACCTCTTTGGAGATGAGGTCCTTGTTCTCCACCTGAATGCGATGGAATGCCACGGACAGCGGGCTGACGCACCGGCGCAACTCGACGACCTCACGCTTGAGCAGATAGATCGGTTCGACGTCGATCTTGCTGCCCGGCGCGAACGCCACTTCCTCGATGCTGTCGATGTCGGATTCGATGAGGCTGCTCACCTGGAGATAGTGGTCCACCACGTCGTCGGCGATGGCGTGCATCACCGCGAACGGCCCCAGCCGCAACTGCTCGGGATCCGCGTCCATCCGCTTGCGCACCTCGGAGAGGCCGCCGTGTTCGCCGTGGCGCACGGTGATCACGAAGTCCTTGCCGACGAAGACCATGATCTCGCCGGTCTCAACGATCTGACGGGCTGCCACCACCGATTCGTGGGGGACGTAGGTGACCGTCTTGAGGACGAGGAACACCGTATCGTCGTAGCGCTCCAGCTTGGGTCGCTGGTGGGCGCACACGGCGTCCTCGACGGCCAGCGGGTGCATCCCGAAAAGGTCCGCGACTTCCTGCATCTCGGCGAGGTCGGGCTCGCGCAGGCCGACCCAGACGAACGCGTCGTGTCCGAGCATCTCGATCTGGCGCACTTTGTCCCGCGCGGCGGCGTAGCTGAATTTCCCGGGCAGCCGGTGGCCTTCGGCGTACACGGCGCAGTCGACCAACGTCTCGTTCGGGGAGTGCGGCTGCGGCTCGGGTTGCGGGCGCGGCTCGTGGGCGAGCGGCCGAAGCGCCTCGGGCAATGCGTCGAAACCCTGGAACACATCCACCTCCGATCGCAGCGCAGGTCTGACCAGGCGGTGCTCCATCGTACGCGTCCTGGCTTACCGAAGGGCGACGATCCGTTTGCGCGGAAAACGGTCGGGTACTGGACCGGAGGTTGGCGGCCCGCAACGGTGCGCTAGTTTCGTGCCGAGACCTGAACCTGCATGACTACTCCACAAGGAGCATTTCGACGTGAGCGCAAGTCCACTCAAGGTCGCCGTCACCGGCGCCGCCGGCCAGATCGGCTACAGCCTGTTGTTCCGCCTGGCGAGCGGCTCGCTGCTGGGCCCCGACCGCCCGATCGAGCTCAGGCTGCTCGAGATCGAGCCGGCGCTCAAGGCGCTCGAGGGTGTCGTGATGGAGCTCGACGACTGCGCGTTCCCGCTGCTGGCCGGGGTGGAGATCGGCGCGGACGCGAACAAGATCTTCGACGGTGTGAACCTGGCGCTGCTGGTCGGCGCGCGGCCGCGCGGCCCGGGCATGGAGCGCAGCGATCTGCTGGAGGCCAACGGCGCGATCTTCACCGCGCAGGGCAAGGCGCTGAACTCCGTGGCCGCCGACGACGTTCGCATCGGCGTGACCGGCAACCCGGCCAACACCAACGCGCTGATCGCGCTGAGCAACGCCCCGGACATCCCCAAGGAGCGGTTCTCCGCGCTGACCCGCCTGGACCACAACCGGGCCATCTCGCAGCTGGCCAAGAAGACCGGCGCGAAGGTGACCGACATCAAGAAGATGACGATCTGGGGCAACCACTCCGCCACCCAGTACCCCGACATTTTCCACGCCGAGGTCGGCGGCAAGAACGCCGCCGAGGTGGTCAACGACCAGAACTGGGTTGAGAACGACTTCATCCCGACGGTCGCCAAGCGCGGTGCGGCGATCATCGATGCGCGCGGCGCCTCCTCGGCCGCTTCGGCCGCGTCGGCGACCATCGACGCCGCCCGCTCGTGGCTGCTGGGCAGCCCGGACGGTGACTGGGTGTCGATGGCGGTCTTCTCCGACGGCTCCTACGGGGTGCCGGAGGGCATCGTCTCGTCGTTCCCGGTGACCACGAAGGACGGCGACTGGTCGATCGTGCAGGGACTGGACATCGATGACTTCTCCCGTGGCCGCATCGACAAGTCGACCGCCGAGCTGGTCGACGAGCGCAACGCGGTGACCGAGCTCGGTTTGATCTGATCCCGTCGCCGAACTCCCTCCCGAAAGCATTAGGCCTACTAATCGGTAGTCAGTACCCTGGGGCGCGTGTCCGAGTTGATTGAATCGATACAGACGCTCGCCGAGCATGGCGCGATCACCGACGCGGAGATCTTCGAGGCACACGTAGGCGGCAAGCTTTCCGTGGGCCCGACGGCTCCGCTGGACACCCAGCGCGCGTTGTCCATCGCCTACACCCCGGGTGTGGCGCAGGTCAGTCGCGCGATCGCCGCCGATCCCACCCAAGCCGCCCGGTACACGTGGGCCAACCGGCTGGTCGCCGTCGTCAGCGACGGCAGCGCGGTCCTGGGCCTCGGCGACATCGGACCCGCGGCGTCGCTGCCGGTGATGGAGGGCAAGTGCGCCCTGTTCCAGTCCTACGGTGGGCTGAACGCGATACCGATCGTGCTGGACACCAAGGATCCCGATGAGATCGTGGAAACCCTGGTGCGGCTGCGTCCCACGTTCGGCGCGGTCAACTTGGAGGACATCTCCGCGCCGCGCTGCTTCGAGATCGAACGGCGAGTGATCGAGGCGCTGGACTGCCCGGTGATGCACGACGACCAGCACGGCACGGCGATCGTCGCTCTGGCCGCGCTCATGGGCGCCACCAAGCTGCTCGGCCGCGACATGACGTCGCTGCGGGTGGTGGTCTCCGGCGCCGGGGCGGCGGGCGTCGCGTGCACGAATCTGCTTTTGGCGATGGGGGTTTCGGACATCACCGTGCTCGACTCGCGGGGGATCCTGCACACCGGGCGCGACGACATGAACAGCGTGAAGAGTCTGCTGGCGCAGCGCACAAACCCGGACCGTCTCACCGGCAGCATTGCCGAAGCGCTGCGGGGCGCGGATGTATTTCTCGGCGTGTCCGGGGGCGTGGTGCCCGAGGAGATGATCGCCACCATGGCGCCGAACGCGATCGTCTTCGCGCTCTCCAACCCCGACCCGGAGATCCACCCGCAGATCGCGGCCCGGTACGCCGCCGTGGTGGCCACCGGGCGCAGCGACTTCCCCAACCAGATCAACAACGTGCTGGCCTTCCCCGGAGTCTTTCGCGGAGCGCTGGATGCCGGCGCGCGCCGCATCACCGAAAAGATGATGGTGGCCGCCGCCGAGGCGATCTTCTCGGTCGTCAGCGATGACCTGGCTTCCGACCGGATCGTCCCCAGCCCGCTGGACCTGCGGGTCGGGCATGCGGTCGCCACGGCGGTGGCGCTGGCCGCAGACCCCGCAGACATCGCGGGGTGAGAAGGGGCTGGCTGGCGGTGCCGCTGGTCGCCGCCCTGCTCGCCGCGGCCGGCTGCGGCACGGATGCTGGTGAGCACCGACCCCGCCCGGAACTCGTTGTCGGCTCGGGGGCGGATGCGGAGTCGGCGCTGCTGGCCGGTGTCTATGTGGCCGCGCTGCGGTCCTACGGCTTCGCGGCGCGCGCCGAAACCGCGGACGATCCGATGGCGCGCCTGGACGCGGGCGCCTTCATGGTCGTTCCTGCCCTGACCGGACGCAAGCTGGAGCGCCTGCAGCCCGGCGCGGTGGCGATGTCCGACGCCGACGTCTATCGCGCGATGGTGGCCGCTCTACCCGAGGGCGTCGCGGCCGGTGACTACACGACAGCCGCGGAAGACAAGCCCGTGCTCCTGGTGACGGGGGCCACCGCGAAGGCGTGGGGAGGCAGCGACGTCAGCGCCGACCTGAGCACCCTGCCGAAACACTGCGCCGGCCTGGTCGTCGGAATTGTGACCGGACGCCGAGCCCCCTCAGCCGTGGGTTCCTGCCGCCTGCCGAGCCCGCGCGAGTTTCCCGACGAGACAACGATGTTCGCCGCGGTCAAGGCCGGTCAACTGACGGCGGCGTGGACGACCACCGCCGACCCCGGCCTGCCCGCCGACCTGGTCACGCTCGTCGACGGCAAGCCCGCGCTGATCCGGGCCGAGAACGTGGTGCCGCTGTATCGCCGCAACGCGCTGAGCGACCGGCAACTGCTGGCGATCAATGAAGTGGCCGGGGTGCTCGACACCGCGGCCCTGGTGGACATGCGCCGCCAGGTGGCCGGGGGAGCCGACCCGCAGGCGGTGGCGGGGGGCTGGTTGGCGGAACACCCGCTGGGGCGGTGACTGTTCCGCGCTCATCGATCGGGGTCGGGGTTGTATGGACCCCGGCTCTCTTCGCGCGATCCGCGCTCATCGACCGGGGTCGGGGTTGTATGGACCCCGGCTCTCTTCGCGCGATCCGCGCTCATCGACCGGGGTCAGCGCTTGGGGAGCAGCCTGGTCACGACGCGCTGCACGCGACCCATGACGGGCCCACTCAAGAGCCGCTCGGGTTGCGAACCGGTCAGCCGCACCACCAGGTCCATGGCCTTGACGTCCGGTCCCACCAACACCCGGGCCCTGTCCTTGCGCACGCCCGCCAGGATGACCTGCGCGGCCCGCTGCGGCGTCGTCTTGGCTTGCTGTTCCTCGAACAGCTCCGCCAGTCCGTCCTGGTCGAGACCCTCGGCGAAGATCGCGTTGCGGGCGAACCCCGTCTTCACGCCGCCCGGGTGCACGGTCGTCACCCGCACCGGGTGGCCCGCCCGGGCCATCTCCTGTCGCAGCGCCTCGGTGAAGCCGCGGACCGCGAACTTGGCCGAAACGTACGCCGCCTGCCCCGGCGCCGCGAACAGGCCGAGCGCGCTGGAAATGTTGATGAGGTGCCCGTCGCCGGAGGCGATCAGGTGCGGGAGGAACGCCTTGGTGCCGTTCACGACGCCCCAGTAGTCGACGTCCATCACCCGTTCGATGTCCTTGAACCGGCTGTCCTCGATGGACCCGACGAACGTGATGCCCGCGTTGTTATAAAGCTGGTTGACCTGGCCGAAGTGCTCACGCACCGCGTCGGCGTAAGCGAGAAAGGCCTCGCGCTCGGTCACGTTGAGGCGATCGGCTTTGACCGGTGCGCCGATGGCCTTCAGTTGTTCCTCGGTCTGCGCCAGCCCTTCGGTGTCCACGTCGCTGATTGCGAGCTTGGCACCCGCGCGGCCCAGTTCCAGGGCCAGCGCCTGGCCGATGCCCGAACCCGCGCCCGTCACGACCGCGACCTTGCCGGTGAACTCATGCATGCGGTGCTCCCTTGTGGCGGCGTGACCGCGTCGAGGCTATCCGGTATGGCGGTCCGCCGCTATGGAATCCATCACTGCTTGGGCATCAACCGGCCCATAACGGGCCCGAACAGCTGCTGGTAGTAGGGACCGGCCACCCGCACCATCACGTCCAGGAGTTTGGCGTCCGTGCCGACCAGCACCCGGGCCCGCTTCTTGCGGACGGCGTCCAGGATGACCTCGGCGGCGCGTTGCGGGCTGGTCTTGGCGAGCCGCTTGTCGAACAGCTTGGCCAGTTGTTCGGGGTCGAGCCCCTCGGCGGCGGTGGCGTTGCGGGCGATCGCGGTCTTGATGCCGCCGGGGTGCACCGTGGTCACCGCCACCGGGTGGCCGGCCGCCACCATTTCCTGTCGCAGCGCCTCGGTGAATCCCCGGACCGCGAACTTAGCCGAGTTGTAGGCCGCCTGCCCGGGCACCGCGAACAGGCCGAACACGCTGGAGACGTTGATGACGTGGCCGTCGCCGGAGGCGATCAGGTGGGGCAGGAACGCCTTGGTGCCGTTCACGACGCCCCAGAAGTCGACGTCCATCACCCGTTCGATGTCCTTGAACTGGCTGACCTCGACGTCGCCGGTGAAGGCGATGCCGGCGTTGTTGTAGATCTGGTTGACCTTGCCGAAGTGGTCGCGGACCGCGTCGGCGTAGGCCAGGAAGGCCTCGCGCTCGGTCACGTCGAGCCGGTCCGCTTTGACCTCGGCGCCGATCGCCTTCAGCCGTGCCTCGGTCTCCGCGAGGCCCTCGAGGTCGACGTCGCTGATCGCGACCTTGGCGCCCGAGCGCGCCAACTCGACCGCCAGCGCCTGCCCGATACCCGAACCAGCGCCCGTCACCACTGCGACCTTGCCGGCGAACCCCTGCATGAGCACCCTTCCTTTACGGCCCAACTGCGTCGAGGCTAGCCGGTACCGGCGGTCCCCGGTACGCGTGGGTAGGAACCCCCGCTCAGGCCCAATTGCCCGGCTCCTACTCGCGCCGTTCCGGCGCTCGTCGTCGCCGGGCTAGCGGAAGGCCGTGTCGAGGATCTCCTGCTGCTCGACCGCATGTACCTTCGACGAGCCCGACGACGGCGCCGACATCGCCCGGCGCGAGACGCGCTTGAGCCCGGTCAGCTTGTCGGGCAGCAGCTCGGGCAGCGCCAGGCCCATCGAGGGCCACGCGCCCTGGTTGGCCGGCTCCTCCTGCACCCAGAAGAACTCTTTGGCGCCCGGGTAGCGGTCCAGCGTCTCGCTGAGCCGGCGTTTGGGCAGCGGGGCGAGCTGCTCGATCCGCACGATCGCGACGTCGTCCCGGTTGTCCTTGGCCTTGCGCGCCACCAGCTCGTAGTAGATCTTGCCGCTGGTCAGCAGGATCCTGGTGACCTTGCTGCGGTCGCCGATGCCGTCCTCGTACGTCGGCTCCTCGAGCACAGAACGGAACTTGATCTCGGTGAAGTCCCGGACGTCGCTGACCGCGGCCTTGTTGCGCAGCATCGACTTGGGCGTGAACACGATCAGCGGCCGCTGCACACCGTCGAGGGCGTGCCGGCGCAATAGGTGGAAATAGTTGGACGGGGTCGACGGCATGGCGATCGTCATCGATCCTTCCGCCCACAGCTGCAGGAAGCGTTCGATGCGGCCGGAGGTGTGGTCGGGGCCCTGGCCCTCGTGGCCGTGTGGCAGCAGCAGCACCACCGACGACAGCTGGCCCCACTTGGCCTCGCCGGAGCTGATGAACTCGTCGATGATCGACTGCGCGCCGTTGACGAAGTCGCCGAATTGCGCCTCCCACAACACAAGTGCGTCCGGGTTGCCGACGGTGTAGCCGTATTCGAAGCCGACGGCGGCGTACTCCGACAACGGCGAGTCGTAGACGAGGAACTTGCCGCCGGTGGGGGTGCCGTCGGGGTTGGTGGCCAGCAGTTGCAGCGGCGTGAACTCCGCGCCGGTGTGGCGGTCGATGATCACCGAATGCCGCTGGGAGAAGGTGCCGCGCCGGGTGTCCTGGCCCGACAGCCGGACCAGCTTGCCCTCGGCCACCAGCGAACCCAGCGCCAGCAGTTCGCCGAACGCCCAGTCGATCTTGCCCTCGTAGGCCATTTCCCGGCGCTTTTCCAGCACCGGCTGCACGCGTGGGTGTGCGCTGAAGCCTTCCGGCAGGGCGAGGAACGCGTCCCCGATGCGGGACAGCAGCGCCTTGTCGACGGCGGTGGCCAGCCCCGCAGCGACGATCTGGTGTGACTCCACCGACTCGCTCGGGGCCGCGCCGTGCTTTTCCAGGTCCCGCACCTCGTTGAACACCCGCTCCAGCTGGCCCTGGTAGTCGCGCAATGCGTCTTCGGCCTCTTTCATCGAGATGTCGCCGCGGCCGATCAGCGCTTCGGTGTAGCTCTTGCGGACCCCGCGCTTGATGTCGACGACGTCGTACATGGCGGGGTTGGTCATCGACGGGTCGTCGCCTTCGTTGTGCCCGCGCTTGCGGTAGCACAGCATGTCGATGACGACGTCCTTCTTGAACTTCTGCCGGAAGTCCACCGCCAGCTTCGCCACCCACACGCAGGCTTCCGGGTCGTCGCCGTTGACGTGGAAGATCGGCGCCCCGACCATCTTGGCGACGTCGGTGCAGTACTCGCTGGACCGCGAGTATTCCGGCGCGGTGGTGAAGCCGATCTGGTTGTTGACGATGATGTGGATGGTGCCGCCGACCCGGTAGCCGGGCAGGTTCGTCAGGTTCAGCGTTTCGGCGACCACGCCCTGGCCGGCGAAGGCGGCGTCGCCGTGCAGCATCATCGGCACCACGGAGAAGGCCTTCTCGTCGCCGTCGTCGTGGGCGCCGTGGTTCAGCAGGTCCTGCTTGGCCCGCACCAGGCCCTCCAGCACCGGGTCGACGGCCTCCAGGTGCGACGGGTTTGCGGTCAGCGAGACCTGAATGTCGTTGTCGCCGAACATCTGTAGGTACACGCCGGTGGCGCCGAGGTGATACTTGACGTCACCGGAGCCGTGGGCCTGCGACGGGTTGAGGTTGCCCTCGAACTCGCTGAAGATCTGCGAGTAGGGCTTGCCCACGATGTTGGCCAGCACGTTGAGCCGGCCGCGGTGCGGCATGCCGATGACCACCTCGTCGAGGCCGTGCTCGGCGCACTGGTCGATCGCCGCGTCCATCATGGGGATCACGCTCTCCGCGCCTTCCAGCGAAAAGCGTTTCTGGCCAACGTATTTGGTCTGCAGGAACGTCTCGAATGCCTCGGCGGCGTTCAATTTGCTCAGGATGAACTTCTGCTCCGCCACCGTCGGTTTGACGTGTTTGGTCTCGACGCGTTGCTGCAGCCATTCCTGTTGCTCGGGGTCCAGGATGTGGGTGTATTCCACGCCGATGTGGCGGCAGTAGGCGTCGCGCAGCAGGCCCAGGATGTCGCGCAGCTTCTTGTACTCGCAACCGGCGAAGCCGTTGACCTTGAACACCCGATCCAGGTCCCACAGCGTCAGGCCGTGGTTGAGGATTTCCAGGTCGGGGTGGCTGCGGAACCTGCTGCCGTCCAACCGCAACGGGTCGATGTCGGCCATCAGGTGGCCGCGGTTGCGGTAGGCCGCGATCAGCTCCATCACCCGGGCGTTCTTGTCGACGATCGAGTCCGGGTTGTCGGTGCTCCAGCGGATCGGCAGATACGGGATGCTCAACTCGCGGAAGATGTCGTCCCAGAAATCGTCCGACAGCAGCATCTCGTGGATGGCACGCAGGAAGTCGCCGGACTCCGCGCCCTGGATGATCCGGTGGTCGTAGGTGGAGGTCAGCGTGATCAGCTTGCCGATGCCGAGCTCGGCGATGCGCTCCTCGCTGGCGCCCTGGAATTCGGCGGGGTACTCCATGGCGCCGACGCCGATGATGGCGCCCTGGCCGGCCATCAGCCGCGGCACTGAGTGCACGGTGCCGATGGTCCCGGGGTTGGTCAGCGAAATCGTCACGCCCGCAAAGTCTTCGGCGGTCAGCTTACCGTCGCGGGCCCGCCGGACGATGTCCTCGTAGGCGGTGACGAATTGCGCGAACCGCATGGTTTCGCAGCCCTTGATGCCGGCCACCACCAGGGAGCGCTTGCCGTCCTTGCCCTGCAGGTCGATGGCCAGGCCGAGGTTGGTGTGCGCGGGGGTGACCGCGGTGGGTTTGCCGTCGACCTCGGCGTAGTGCCGGTTCATGTTCGGGAACTGCTTGATCGCCTGCACCAGGGCGTAGCCGAGCAGGTGCGTGAAGGAGATCTTGCCGCCGCGGGTGCGCTTGAGCTGGTTGTTGATGACGATGCGGTTGTCGATGAGCAGCTTGGCCGGAACCGCGCGGACACTGGTGGCGGTCGGCACGTCCAGCGAGGCGGACATGTTCTTGACGACGGCGGCCGCCGCGCCGCGCAGCGTCTGCAGCTCGTCGCCCTCGGCCGGCGGGGGAGTCGGGGCCTTGGGTTTCGCCGGCGCGGCGACGGGAGCGCCGTTACCGGAGCTGACCGCGGGCTTGGCGGGCGCGGCGGTCTGGGTCGTGGGCCGCGCGGGCGCTGCCTGCGGGGCGCTCGCGGCGGCCTGGCCATCACCGGGGGTCGCAGCGCTCGAGGGGGATTCGCCGGTCGGCTCGGGGTTGTAGTCGACGAGGAACTCGTGCCAGCTCGGATCGACCGAGGAGGGGTCGTCGCGGAACTTGCGGTACATCTCCTCGACCAGCCATTCGTTTTGCCCGAATGGTGAACTTATGTTGCTCACGAGCGCTGTTCGCCTCAATTCCTCTGTCCTGCAAGCGCTTTTCGCAGCCGGTGCGCGGCGCCTGCACGTTTGTCGACCCCGGAGTGTGGAGCACGTCACACCAGTGGCGCTGCTCAACGTTTCCGCCCTATAAAGGCTAACCTTTCGCCAGCAATTCGCCAGGGAGACGGGGTAGGAGGGCGGGGGCCGTTCGCTAGCCGGCTTCGTGGAACGGCGGGACCAGGTGCAGCGCCCGCGGCCAGCGCACCGGCGGCGTACCGAACGCGCGGTTGGCGTTGCGGACGATCTTGCGACCGGCGAAATAGTTGCCGACGGCCCCGACCACGATTCCGATGCCCACCGGCATCAGCTTGCCGAACAGCAGGGCGCCGCGGCGCAGCGTGTACCGCTTGAGCCACGACTTGAGCAACCGCGAGTTCAGCCGCGACATTGATGACAGCGGCACCGCGGCCACGCTCTCGGAAATCCACCCGCCGTTGGTGCGGGCCGGCCCGAACAGCTGGGTGACCGCCTCTTTGCTGTTGTCCCCGACCAGCACGGACAGCACCAGGGCGCGGCGCCGTTCCCGGTGGTCGGCGGGAATCTCGTAGACCACCGCGACGGCCAGCACGAAAAACGCGGTGGCCTCCAGGAAGGTGACTGTCTCGGCGGCAGCGGCGGACAGCGCGCTCAACGTGCCGATGCCCGGGATGGTCGCCGCCGCGCCCACCGCCATGCCGCTTGCCGTGACCATGCTCACGTAGCGTTTCTCCAGCTTGGCGAGGATGTCGGCGGGGCTGCTGTTGGGATGCGCGTTGCGCAACCGGGACACGTAGGCCTCAGCGGCCGGGCCCTGGATCCGCGAGCTCCGCTCGATGACCTGCGCCAAAGCCCGGGCGGACGCCTTGGGCCGGCCGTTGGTGGGCATCGGCGTCTCATTCCCGTGCGACATCTTGAAAAACCGGTTCGAAGACCGCTTCCGTCGGGCCCGCATCTTGCCTCTCCTAAATGGCGTCCTACCAGGCTAACGTGCCCGCCGCGGAACACCGCCCGAACACGAAAGCTCGGGGGTGGTGTACCCAGGATCGGATCCGTGGCTGCCCTCAATCGCCGCAGCGGCAATAATGCAGGCTGGATGTCCGTGATGGTCCGGGGCCGATCGACCACAAGGCCCGCGCAGGCACGCATCGTCCGAAGCTGAAACGAGGTGGAGATGGCCACGGCGACGCCTCCGTCGGCCGGGGGAACCCGGCGCGCGGCGCCGAACCCACCCCACCCCAAGCGCCGGAACTTCCTCATCCAGAACTCGCCGCAATCGCAGAAGCCCTGGAACGCGCTCTGGGCGATGATGATCGGCTTTTTCATGATCATGGTCGACTCGACCATCGTCGCCATCGCGAACCCGACGATCATGACCAACTTGCAGATCGGCTACGACACGGTGATCTGGGTGACCAGCGCATACCTGCTGGGTTACGCGGTCGTCCTGCTGGTGGCCGGGCGCCTCGGCGACAGGTTCGGCCCCAAGAACATGTACCTGATCGGGCTGGTGGTGTTCACCGTCGCCTCGGTGTGGTGCGGGCTGTCGGGCAGCGCCGCCATGCTGATCGCCGCCAGGGTCGTCCAGGGGGTGGGCGCCGGGGTGCTCACGCCACAGACCCTGTCCACGATCACCCGGATCTTCCCGCCGGAGCGCCGCGGCGTCGCGGTGAGCCTGTGGGGCGCCACCGCCGGCGTCGCCAGCCTGGTGGGCCCGCTGGCCGGCGGCGTGCTGGTCGACGGGCTGGGCTGGCAGTGGATCTTCTTCGTCAACGTCCCCATCGGCGTGCTGGGGCTCGTCCTGGCGTACTGGCTGGTCCCCGCGCTGCCCACCCAGTCGCACCGGTTCGACGTGGTGGGAGTCGCGCTGTCCGGCGCGGGCATGTTCCTGATCGTGTTCGGCCTGCAGCAGGGGCAGGCCGCGCACTGGCAACCGTGGATCTGGGCGATGATCGTCGCCGGCATCGGGTTCATGACGGTGTTTGTGTTCTGGCAGTCGATGAACACCGACGAGCCGCTGATCCCCCTGGTGATCTTCGGAGACCGCGACTTCGGCCTGTGCAACGTCGGCGTGGCCATCATCTCGTTCGCCGCGACGGCGATGATGCTGCCGCTGACGTTCTACGCGCAGGCCGTCTGCGGGCTCTCGCCGACGCGTTCGGCCCTGCTGATCGCGCCGATGGCGATCGCCAACGGTGTGTTCGCGCCGATCGTCGGCAGGATGGTCGACCGATACCATCCGCGGCCGGTCCTCGGTTTCGGCTTCTCGGTGCTGGCGATCGCGCTGACCTGGCTCACGTTCGAGATGTCGCCGGCGACGCCGATCTGGCGGCTGGTGTTGCCGTTCTTCGCAACGGGCGTCGGGATGGCGTTCGTGTGGTCGCCGCTGACCGCCACCGCGACGCGCAACCTGCCGCCGAGCCTGGCGGGCGCGGGCTCGGCCGTGTACAACTCCGTGCGCCAGCTCGGCGCTGTGCTTGGCAGCGCAGGCATGGCCGCGTTCATGACCTGGCGGATCGGTGCCGAGATGCCGGCGCAGCCGTCGCCTGGCGCCGGCGGTGAGGCGCCCGCCACCCTGCAACTGCCGGAATTCCTGCGGGCCCCGTTCGCGGCCGCGATGTCGCAGTCGGTCCTGTTGCCCGCGTTCATCGCGCTGTTCGGGATCGTTGCCGCACTCTTCCTGGTCGGCTTCGCGCCGCCGGCCGCGAGCCGCCCGCCGGAGGCGGGTGACGCGGTCGACGACGACTACGACGACGACGAGTACGTCGAACTCATCCTGCTCCGCGAACCCGAGGCCACCCCCACACCGGCCG
The DNA here is from genome assembly GCF_041890355.1 of Mycobacterium hainanense. Classification (NCBI taxonomy): domain Bacteria; kingdom Bacillati; phylum Actinomycetota; class Actinomycetes; order Mycobacteriales; family Mycobacteriaceae; genus Mycobacterium; species Mycobacterium hainanense. The sequence continues at coordinate 1,524,769 of NZ_CP169059.1, forward strand.
GCCGGGTCGCCCGCCCGCGCCCGTCCCCACCCGCCGCGCGGCCGATCGGGTTCGCGCACAACGGCTCTCACGTCGACGTGCGCCAGCGTCTCCGTCCGGTCACCGAGCGATCGGCGCGGGCCTACCCGCCCGCCCCCCGCAATCGGCCAGCGCCACCGCCGCGGCAGCAGAACGGCGCGCCGCGGGCTCAGCGCCCCGGCCGCGATCCCGACGACGAGCCCACCGGTTACGGCCGCCACTCCTCCGGCAACTAGGTGCTCGCCGCGCCGGTCTCCGTCAACGCCAGGAACGCGCCCAAGTCGATCAGGCCCGCGGGCGAGCCGGGCAGATACTCGGTCAGCGATTCCGAGCGCACGATGACGGCCGCGTACTGCGCGCGGCTGACGGCAACGTTGAGCCGGTTCCTGTTGAGCAAGAACGAGATTCCGCGTGGCACGGTGTCCGCGGTGGAGGCGGTCATCGAGATGAACACCACGGGCGCCTGCCCTCCCTGGAATTTGTCAACGGTGCCGACCCGGATTTCGTCGAGGCCGGCGGTGGTCAACCGCCGGCGCAGCAGCGCCACCTGCGCGTTGTAGGGCGCCAGCACCAACACGTCGGAGGCGGTCAGTGGTCGGGTACCGCGCTCGTCGGTCCAGGCCGTGCCGAGCAGGCGATCGATCTCGTCGGCGATCGCGTCGGCCTCCTCCGGGCTCTCGGTCGAATTGCCGTGGTGCTCAACGGTGATCGTCCGCACGCCGGGCGGGTAGCCGGCGAGGCACCGGGTTGCGGCGCACTCGTGCGAGCGCAGCCTGCCCTCGTAGGACAGCGCGGAGACCGCGGCGCACACCGCCGGGTGCATGCGGTAGGAGCGGTCCAGGAAATACCCGCGCTCGTCGGGCAGGGTGCGCTGGCCGTCGACCAGCCAGTCGAGCGCGGACGTGTCGACCGGGTCGGGATGGGTGCCCTGGCTCACCTGCGGCAGCTGCTGGGGATCGCCGAGCAACAGCAGGTTGGCGGCGGCCGGGGCCACGGCAATGGTGTTGGCCAGACAGAATTGACCGGCCTCGTCGATCACCAGCAGGTCGAGGGCACCCGGCGGCACCCGGGTGGCGTTCGCGAAATCCCATGCGGTTCCGCCCAGTACGCAGCCGGGGGCGTCGGCGATGAACGCCGCGTACGCGCTGCTGTCGATCTCCTGCCAGCGCGGGGCGCGGTGGTCGTTGCGTTTCTTCGCCACCCGCTGCGGGTCCAGCCCGGCGTCGATGACACAGTCCAGCAGGTTCTCCACCGCGGCATGTGATTGCGCTACAACGCCGATCCGCCAGCCATGGTCGGTGGCCAGGCGCTGGACCACGTGCGCGGCGGTGTGCGTCTTGCCGGTGCCGGGCGGCCCGTGCACGGCCAGGTACGACGAGTCCAGGTCGAGCAGGGCGGCCGTGATATCGGCCACGGTGTCGGTGCCGCGGGGCAGTGCGGAGCCGCTGCGGGTGCGCGGCGCGCGGCGCAGCAGGATGTCCACCGCGGCGTTGTGGGGCAACCGCGGCAAGCCGGCGGCCACGTCGGCGGCCGTGGATTCGATCGAATCCCGCAGCGCGGTCGTCGGGATCGGCGGGCCGGGAGTCAGGGCGAACGGGAGCTGGTGAAAGGGCTTGCCGTCGTTGCCCACTCGTTCGACGATGGTGACTTCGCTGGGCAGCGCCGGATCGTCGGCGGCGATCACCGTGGCGCGTCCGGCGGCGCGCCGGTCGGGATCCTCGGACATGCTCGGCGGGGCCGGCGGGTCGTAGAGGGCGAAGACGTCGGTCATCAGCTCACCGCGCGCCAGTTCACCGCGCAGTCGCACCCGTCGCTGCGGCTTGCGCGCGCGCGGCGGCGTATTCCAGTCCACGCTGACCGACGCGTGCTCCGCGACGAACACGTCGGTGTTGTCCGCCCATTCCTCCACGGGGAAGTTCAACCGATCGAAATGCGACCACCAGAACGGCTTGTCCTCGCGCCGGTGGTAGCCGCGCGCCGCGGCCAGCAGCGCCACCGCGGTCTGCTCGGGCGTGCGCTGACTCGCGGCGGCGTCGCCGGTGAATGTTGACAGGGTCTCCGCCAGCTGGTCGCGGTCCTCGACGGTATTGCCGCCCCGGACGGGCTGGGCGCCGATCGGCACAACGCCGGATTCGTAGGCGCGCAACATCAACCAGTTCCGCAGTTCCTGGGTCGAGCGGCAGTCGTAGTGGTTGTAGTCCTCGATCTCCTTGAGCACGGAGGCGGCGTCGTCGCCGCGCCCGTCGGCTTGCAGCTCGCAGTACCGGGCGTACGAGGTGATCGAGCCGGTGGCCGTGATGACGTCGCCGGAGCGCAGCTGCGCCCCCATGTAGAGCGGCTCGAGCGCCTTGAGGCTGAACGACTCCGCGCCCACTCGAATGCTCTTGCGGACCAGAGGGTAAAGGTCGACCAAGGTTCCGCTGCGCAGCAGCTCGTCAACCTGGTCCTCGCCAACCCCGTAGCGGCCGGCCAGCCGCAGCAACGCGGTCTTCTCGTACGGCGCGTAGTGGTAGATGTGCATGTTCGGCCGACGCTTGCGGCGCTTGGCCACCATCGCCAGGAAATCGGTCAGGGCCTTGCGTTCCTCCGCCCGGTTGTGCGCCCACATCGGCCGAAACGCGCCGGCGGGCCCGGCCTCGAGGACACCGAACAGGTATTCCAGGCCCCATTCCTTGCCGTCGACGGTCCACAGCGGGTCGCCCTCGAAGTCGAAGAACAGGTCGCCCGGGTCCGGTTCGGGAAGCAGCGCCAGCGGCTGGGGATCGACGATCTCGAACCGCGGCGTGCCGGTCTCGCGTTGGCGGACTTGAAGTCTCGCCTGGGCGGTCAACTTGCCCACCGCGGCAGGCGCCAGATCCGGCACGGGGCCGGCGTGGCGGGCCAGCCCGGTCACCGTGGTGATGCCGGCGTCGATCAGCTTGTCCCGCTGGCCCACTCGCATGCCCGCGACCAGGAGCAGGTCGTCGGTGGCACGCAGCTGCTCCGTGCACAGGGGGCACCGCAAACACGCGCCCACGCCCTCGTCGTCCCAGCGAACCGCGGCGCCGCCGGTGTGGTGCGCGTCCAGGAGCAGCTGCAACCGCGCCCGCTGGGAACGGTAAACCGGAATCAGGTCATGGACCCGATAACGCGCGACGGTTTCGTCGCCCAGGTGCAGTTCGGCCTCGGGCGCCACCGGGACGCCCGAGGCGGCCAGCGCGTCGGCGTAGGCGGCCAGCTGCAACAGCGCGGTGACCTTGGCTGAACGGGCCAGCTTGGTGTCGATGACCCGGTACTGCTCGCCGTCACGCACCAGAAAGTCGGCGAAGCCGACGAAGCGGCCGTCGAACATGGCGGCCTGATAAATCACCGGGGCGCCGGCATCGACGGCGCGCCGCGTCGCCTCTGCCGCCGCCATCAGACCCGCGGGCGTGTAGGCCGGGCGGCCGATGACCGCGACGCCATCGCCGAACTCGCCGCGCAGCCGGTCCAGTTCGCGCCGCTCGTGTTCGCTACCGAGGTCGGACGTGCGGGCGAGCAGGTCGTCGGAGACCGTGGCGGCCGGTGCCCAGCCAAGCCGCGCGTCGAAGTCCCGCAACAACGCGTACTCGCAGCGCGCGGCGGCGGCGAGGTCCGACGCGCTATAGACGATGCTGTCGCCGGTGACGAACACAGCAGCAACTGTAGGTGAGGGGACCGACGAAAACCGGGCTCCGCCTAGTGTCCCGGGGCGTTGCCGATCAGCTCGACGCCGTTGCCGTTCCAGTGGAACCGCACATCGGTGTTCAAGCCGTTGATGCCGCTGGGATAGGTCAATGCGACCGTGTCGCCGGTGGTCTGCGCCGCGTCGACGCCGTTGAACCCGTAGGTGTCGGGCACCCCCTGCGGAATGAACTGCCCGAGGTGGAACAGCACCGCCCGGGTGGTGGGATTGACGGCGTTGGTGTTGGCCTTGATGATCACCGCCGACAGCTGGGCGCACTGGTTGTAGTTGCCGGCCAGCGGCTCCGGATTCCAGGGTTGCTGGCTGCGCGGATCGCGCGGCAGCTCGGAGACCACCTTGGCGATGGTCGGGGAGGCGAGGTTGACCGCGCACGGGTCAGCCGGCGGGGCGTTACCGCCGGGCGGCGCGGCGGCGCCGGGCGGCTGGGCCGGGGCGGTGATGGACGGGGTCTCGGTCGTCGTCGTGGCCTGCGGCGTCTTGGCGACGGTGGAGTCTCCCGAACCACACCCGGTCAAGGTGATGGCGAGCAACGCGACAGCGGCCGAACCGGTCAGTGGCTCGGTACGGCGGGGTAGCGACCACAACACATCGGGCACCGTACCGTCACCGCGCGCGCGGGTGTGACAGGCATGGCCGGGGCCAGCGCGGCTGTGCTGATGATCACCGGCCGCCGCGCTCGCTCCGCTGAGCTCGCGGTCACCACTAGACTCCATGGACGATGACCCTCCCGGACAGCTCGCCCGAGGCTGCCTCGACGACGTTTGCCGACCTGCAGATCCATCCCTCCGTCCTGCGGGCGATCGCCGACGTCGGCTACGAGTCACCCACGGGCATCCAGGCCGCGACGATTCCCGCGCTGATGGCGGGCTCCGACGTCGTCGGGCTGGCGCAGACCGGCACCGGCAAGACGGCGGCGTTCGCCATCCCGATCCTGTCCAGGATCGACGTCACCAGCAAGGCGACCCAGGCGCTGGTGCTGGCGCCCACCCGGGAGTTGGCGCTGCAGGTGGCCGAGGCGTTCAGCCGCTACGGGGCCCATCTGCCCAAGATCAACGTGCTGCCGATTTACGGCGGCTCCTCCTACACCGTGCAACTGGCCGGGCTCAGACGCGGCGCCCAGGTGGTGGTCGGGACCCCCGGCCGGGTCATCGACCACCTCGAGCGCGGGACGCTGGACCTGTCGCACGTCGACTACCTGGTGCTCGACGAGGCCGACGAGATGCTCACCATGGGCTTCGCCGAAGACGTCGAACGGATCCTCTCCGAAACCCCCGAGTACAAGCAGGTCGCCCTGTTCTCCGCGACCATGCCGCCGGCCATCCGCAAGCTCACCACCAAGTACCTGCACGACCCGCTCGAGGTCACCACCAAAGCGAAAACCGCGACCGCGGAGAACATTTCGCAGCGCTACATCCAGGTCGCCGGTCCGCGCAAGATGGACGCGCTGACCCGGGTCCTGGAAGTCGAGCCGTTCGAGGCGATGATCGTCTTCGTGCGCACCAAGCAGGCCACCGAGGAGGTCGCCGAAAAGCTGAGGGCCCGAGGCTTTTCCGCGGCCGCCATCAACGGCGACATCCCGCAGGGCCAGCGCGAGCGGACCGTCGCCGCGCTCAAGGACGGCGGCATCGACATCCTGGTGGCCACCGACGTGGCCGCCCGCGGGCTCGACGTGGAGCGCATCTCGCACGTGCTCAATTACGACATCCCCCACGACACCGAGTCCTACGTGCACCGCATCGGACGCACCGGCCGGGCCGGGCGGTCGGGGACCGCCCTGCTTTTCGTGTCGCCGCGGGAGCGCCACCTGCTCAAGGCGATCGAAAAGGCAACGCGGCAAACCCTTACCGAGTCTGAGTTGCCGACCGTTGAGGACGTCAATGCCCAGCGAGTCGCTAAGTTCGCCGACTCCATCACCGACGCGCTGGGCCGGCCGGGCATCGACCTGTTCCGCAAGCTGGTCGAGGACTACGAACGCGAGCATGACGTCCCGCTGGCCGACATAGCGGCGGCGCTGGCGCTGCAGGCCCGCGACGGCGAGGAATTCCTGATGGCGCCCGAGCCGCCGCGCGAACGGCGCGAGCGGCACACCGAACGCCGCGAGCGTCCCGAAAGGCCAAGGCAGGACCGGTCATTCGCCACCTATCGGATCGCGGTCGGCAAGCGGCACAAGATCGGCCCTGGCGCGATCGTCGGCGCCATCGCCAACGAGGGTGGCCTGCATCGAAGCGATTTCGGCCACATCGCCATCGGCCCGGACTTCTCCCTGGTGGAGTTGCCGGCCAAGTTGCCCAAGTCGACGCTGAAAAAACTTGAACACACACGCATTTCGGGGGTGCTGATCAACCTTCAGCCGGATCGCTCGGCGTCCAAGCCCCGCGGCCGTGACGGACAGAAGCCCCGCAGGAAATACCCGGGATGACCCTGTCGGAAGAACAAGACGCCCAGGGCGGACTCGAACAGACCGCCCACGTCGACCGGGTGGCGTCGCTGACCGGAATTCGTGCCGTGGCAGCCCTGCTCGTCGTCGGCACGCACGCGGCCTACACCACCGGCAAGTACACGCACGGCTATTGGGGCCTGGTCGGCTCCCGGCTGGAGATCGGAGTGCCGATCTTCTTCGTGCTGTCCGGGTTCCTGCTGTTTCGGCCGTGGTTGAAATCCGCCGCAACCGGCGGGCCGCCACCGTCGCTGAGTCGCTATGCCTGGCACCGGGTTCGGCGCATCATGCCCGCCTACGTCATCACCGTGCTGTTCGCCTATGTGCTCTACCACTTCCGCGAGGCCGGACCCAACCCCGGGCACACATGGCTCGGGCTGGCGCGCAACCTGACCCTGACGCAGATCTACTGCAACGGCTACCTGGGCAAGTACCTGCATCAGGGGCTGACCCAAATGTGGAGCCTCGCGGTGGAAGCGTCCTTCTACGTGCTGCTCCCGCTGCTGGCCTACGTGCTGTTGGTACTCGTGTGCCGCCGGCGCTGGCAGCCGAGACTCCTGCTGGCGGCGCTGATCGGGCTGATGTTGATCAGCCCCGCCTGGCTCGTGCTGGTGCACACCGATCACTGGTTTCCCGACGGCGCGCGCCTGTGGCTGCCGACCTACCTGGCCTGGTTTCTCGCCGGAATGCTGCTGGCCGTCCTGCAGGCGATGGGGGTGCGGGGCTACGCGTTTGTGGCGATACCGCTGGCCGTCGTCTGCTATTTCATCGTGTCCACTCCGATCGCCGGCGCGCCCACCACGTCGCCGGCGACGCTGAGCGAGGCCTTGTTCAAGACTTGCTTCTACGCAGTCATCGCCGCGCTCGCCGTGGCGCCGCTGGCGCTGGGGGATCGGGGCTGGTACTGGCGGCTGCTGGCGACGCGGCCGATGGTGTGGTTGGGAGAGATCTCCTACGAGATCTTCCTGATCCACCTGATCACCATGGAATTCGCGATGGTCTACATCGTTCGCGCCCACGTCTACACCGGCTCGATGCTGAACCTGTTCCTGGCGACGATGGTCGTGACGATTCCGCTGGCCTGGCTACTGCACCGCTTGACGCGCGTGCGGACCTGAGCCGCCGCAGCGCCTAGCGCCGGGCGGAAACCGGGGTGACGATGGGGACGACGAACTCCTCGATCATCGCCTTCTCGTCGGCGTCGTCTCGACCGGGGAACTGCAGCAGCGAGGCGATCACCCGCACCACCCAGCGCGCCCGGCGCTCCACGACGGCCGGGTCTTCGGGCCCGAGCGAACCGACGAACGCGGCGGCCAACGCGGTGATCACCTCGGACTGCCCGGCAACCTCGGCGCCGATCGGTGGCCGGCTGACGGCGAACCACGAAGCCAACGCGCTGCTGCCGCGAACCATCCGCAGCGTGGCGGTGATGCTGGCGACAAGCCGTTCCCGGGGGTCGTCGATGCCGCCGATCTGCTCCTTGATCGCGCGGCTGAGCCGGCGTGTTTCGCGGTGCACGTAGGCGGTGCGCAGAGCCTCCCGGTTCTCGAAGTACCGGTACAGCGTGGCGCGCGAACACCCTGCGGCCCTGGCGATCTCGTTCATGCCGATCGAAGTTTGGTCGCGTTCGGTGTAAAGCTGCTCGGCCGCGTCGAGGATCCGGTCCGCGGCGGCCTCGCTGCGGTGTGCGCCCAGCCAGTCGTTGGGCATCAGGACTTCACCCGAACCGGTACGGACAGCGGGCGCCGGACGTAACTGCCGCCCGACCAGACGATCGCGGACTCGTCCACCTCGAAATCCGGGCAGCGGGTGAGCAATTCGGTAAGGGCGACCCGAGACTGCATCCGCGCCGCGGCCGCGCCCAGGCAGTGATGTGCGCCGTGGCTGAAGGTCAGGATGTTGCGCGGGCGGCGGGTGACGTCGAGTTCGCCGGCGTCCTGCCCGTATTGACGCTCGTCCCGGTTCGCCGACCCATACAACAGCAACACCTTGCGACCGGCGGGGATGGTGGTGTCGCCGATCGTCACGTCGCGGGTGGTCGTGCGGGCCAGCCCCTGCACCGGCGAGGTCAGCCGCAGCAGCTCGTCCACGGCGTCGGGCATCAGGCCGAGATTCTCGACGAGAAGCCGTCGCTGGTCGGGCCGCTGATGCAGCAAAGGCATTGAGCCGCCCAGCATCCCGGTGGTGGTGTCGTTGCCCCCGGTCACCATGGTGAACGTGAACGCCAGCACCGACAGCACGCCCGCGTTGTCGCCGTCGGCGCCCACCCCGGCGGCCACCAGATGCGAGATGGTGTCATCCTCGGGCTCGCTGCGCCGGCGCTCGATCAGGTGAGTGAAGTAGGCCATCATCGACCCGACCGCATCGCCCACCGTTTCCAGCGCCCCGGCCAGGCCGCCCTCGGTGGTATTGGCCGCGACGATCACATCGGTCCACCAGTCGAATTGCACCCGGTCCGCCTCGGGGACACCGAGGTAGTGGGCGACCACCATCGAGGGGAGCGGTTTGAACAGCTCGGTCACGATGTCGCCGCCGCCGTCGGCGCGCAGCCGCTCGATGCGCTCGACGACGAACTCGCGCACCTTGGGCTCCACCGCCTCCACCTGGCGTGGCGTGAAGCCGCGGGAGACGAGTTTGCGAAACTCGGTGTGCACCGGCGGATCCTGCATCACAAACGGTGGATTGTCTTGCAGCCCAATCATTTCCAGGTCGCCGTAGTTGACCGTCAGGCCCTGCGCAGAGGAGAACGTCTCGTGATCGCGCGCGGCGGCCCACACGTCGGCGTGCCGGGACAGCACGTAGTAGTCGTGGTCGGGCCGGTTGGGCGGGACGACGTGATGCACCGGATCGTGGTCGCGAAGCGCGCGGTACATCGGCCAGGGATCCGCCCACGTCTCGGCGGTGGCCAGCTCGAACGTGACGGGCGCCTCGTGAGACATAACTGCTGCCATGTCTCATTCGTACGACAATCAAACGCTGATGTCAACCATTCAGCAGGGAGGTCCTTGAGCCGTGATGGCTTAGATCCGCATGAGCCGCTCGGCGTTGCCGTGTGCGATGGCGTTGCGCTGCTCCTCGGTGAGGGCCGCCTCGGTAAGGAAGGCCGCGACGTCGTCGCGTACGAGGTAGGGGAAGTCCTCGGAGTGGATGATCCGCTCGGCGCCAATCTCGTTGAGCATGTAGTTCAGCTGGTTGTGGTTGTACATGCCCGACGGCGTCGCCCAGACGTGTTCGCGGTAGTACTCGCTGACTGGGCGCTCCAGTTCGACACCCCAGGCGAAGGTCTCGTCGAGTCGGTCCAGCCAGCCGCCGACCAGTTCGCCCCAGTGCCCGCTGAGGAGCTTGAGGCCGGGGTGTCGATCCAACGCTCCGGACAGGATCAGCCGCACGATGTGGATACCGGCCTCGGCGTGCCACCCGAACGCCGGACCCGCGAACAGGAAATGTGCTGCCGCGGGCCAATTCCCCGCGTAGTAGGTCGTTGACACCGGGTTCGGCGGCATCCCGGGGTGGACGTAGATGGGCAGGTCGACGTCTTCGGCGGCGGTCAGTACGGGGTCGAACCGCGGGTGGTCGAGGAATAACCCGCCGCAGGTGCCCATGACGAGGGTGCCGACGAACCCCAGTTCGTTGACGCAGCGCTTCAATTCGTCGGCCGCAGCGGCGGGGTCGTGAAGCGGGAGTGTGGCGAATCCGCGGAACCGAGTGGGGTTCTCAGCGATCTGTTGCGCGAGTGCGTCGTTGACCTTCCGGCACAGCTCGACTGCGGCGGGATGGTCTAGGCTGCTCGGGCTGTTTCCACCGTGGGATACCACCTGGATGTCAATCCCGGCTCGGTCCATGTGTGCCAGTCGGTTGCCGCCTAGTCGTTCGGCGGAATCCTGGTCGGGCATGAACCCCTGCAGGAATTTGCCGAAACCTTGATCAGGAACGATGGCCCCCGGCCCGGTGAGTTCCAGGACGCGCGTGACGGCATCGGGGTGGTGGAAATGCTCTTCAACGGTGATCACGCGCATTGTGGTTCCTTAAGTCGCTGGAGACTCTCTAGTAGACGATATCGTCTACTGTAAGAGGCTCGTGACATCAGCACAACAGAGATCGAAATCAGCCGGGAAGGTCCCGGTAGCGGGGGCGAATATGGGTAGTGCCTCGACCGGTCCCCGCCGTCCCAGGCCTCGCGCGGGCCCGGCGCCATTGCGTTATGAGCGGGGACTTAATTCATGTCGTGTCAACGGGTTTGTACTCACGGACTTCCAGCCGGGCCATGTTCGGCACGCCGGCGACCTCCCAGTCTTTGACCGTTGCGACAGGCCCGAACAGATCGGCGGGCACATCAGGCGACAACGGTTGTCCAGTTAGCACGCGGCGCGGCCAGTCCCGGTTGGCCAGCGCGGGCTTGGCCAGGGCGACGACATCGGCGGTGCCGGAGTCGACGATCGTGGCGGCGTCGCGAGGGTCGTCGAGGTGGCCGTTGGCAATGATCGATAGCCCGCTGTACTGCTTGGCAAGAGCCGCCAGCGGCCTGCTGAGCGCACCGCCATGAATGATGCCGCACCGCTATCTAGCTGTGGCACAGGCCATTACGGGCCGTTTGAGGTGCAGCCGGTGAGAAAGGAGCCATGATGGGCCGCGAATCAGCGAAGCCCGCGATCGTGCTGGTGCACGGGGCCTTCGGAGATGGGTCGATCTGGAATCGCGTGATTCAGCGGCTCCAGCACGAGGGCTATCCGGTTGTCGCCTTCGCCAACCCGCTGCAGGGGGTGGCGGTCGATGCCGCCTACCTGCCCAGCGTGACGGCAAGAATCCAACGGCCGATGATCCTGGTGGCCCATTCCTACGGCGGAGCCGTCATTACGCAGGCCGGCGCGGATGACCCCATGGTGAAGGGCTTGGTATACGCGGCCGCGGTGATGCCGGCGGTTGGCGAGGCGGCAAGCCAGTTGCTCAGCCGGTACCCAGGCAGTTCTTTCCTGACGTCAGTCGAGCAAGTCGATTACCGGCTGCCCGGCGGAACGAGCGGCTCGTATCTGCTCTATCAGCCCGACAAGTTCCACAGCCAGGTCGCCGCCGACGTGCCCGCGAGCGAGGCCGCCTTGATGGTCGCCACGCAGCGCCCGATGAACGTGGCAGCGCTGAACGAGACGGTGACGGCCGCCGCGTGGATGAGCAAGCCAAGTTGGCAAATCAGGACCCTGCAAGATCTCGCGCTTCCGGTGGCGGAACAGAAATTCGAAGCCAATCGTGCCCGTTCCCAGGTTACTGAGGTGAACTCGTCGCACGCGGTCACGGTCTCTAACCCGGACGTCGTGGTCGAGGTCATCGCAGCGGCCGCCGCGGCCCCCGCCGCGCTGTGACTGGTGTGCAGCCGGCCGTCGAATGAGCGACCGACCTAGCGGCTCTATGCGAAGTCCGCAGCGGTTTTGATTGTTCCGACGCGCAGTCTGGCAAAACGTGCGGCGGCGCCCATCCGGCCAATAAAAGTTGATTTGCGAGAAATTATGCTATGTTCACGGCATGAGCGATCACGAATACACCTTCCACGTCCTGGACCCCGACGTGCACTACGTGGAGCAGGCCTTCGAGGTGTTCGCCTACCCGATGGGCGACATCACCGTGCGCCGCAAGCCCGACGCTGAACCCGTCGACGGGACCGCCCAGGTGATGGCTGTGCACCGCAGCGCCGTCGACTGGACTCTGGTCGCGGAATGGGCGGTCCTGAGCGAAAAGATCTCGCCCGCCGCCCGGCGGGTACTGGTATTGCCGTATCTGCCGAGCGCGCGCGGCGACAAGGACACACCCAGCCCCGCGGTCATCAACGCGACACTGGCTGCTGGCACCGGGATCACCGACATGATCACCATCGACCCGCACAGCCCTGTGTGGTTAACCGCCCTGCGCGCGGCCAACCCGAACATCGCTGTCCACGAGCTTCCCTTGCCCGGCATCGTCGCGCACGCACTGACAGCTGACAGCTCGGTCCGCCACCGCGGCGTTATCAGCCCCGACAAGGGTGCTGTGCACCGCGCCGGCGACGTCGCCGCACTGCTGGGCCTTCCGCTCTACGTGGCCAACAAGAACCGGGACCCCAAGACCGGGCACCTGACCAACTACTCCTTCGACGCCGACCTGGAGCCTGGTGCCTACCTGGTCGTCGACGACATCTTTGACGGCGGCGGCACGTTCGCGCTGCTGACTGGTGCGGTGCCCGACACGGTGACGCTCGATCTGTGGGTCACCCACGGTGGGTTCACCAAGCCGAACTTTTCCGCCGATGCCCGCGCGCCCTACCGCGGCATCTACACCACCAACTCGCTGTGGTCGGCGGTCGCCGCAGGACTGCAGGACAGCCACATTCAGGTCACTGACCTGCGCCCTTGGATCGTCGAGGCAGCCACCAACCTGGCCCAGCAGCACACCCGGTTAGCCCCAGCAGCCCAGAAGCGCTGATGAGCAACGTCTTTCGAAAGGAATCCCTCATGGACACCGTCATCGACCGGGTGGTAGACACCCTGCTGGCCACCGACGCGTACAAACTCGATCACCGCCGCCAATACCCCGCCGGCACCGAGGTGGTGTTTTCCAACCTCACCGCCCGCGGCACCCGCATCCCGGGCGTGGATGTGACCGTCTTCTTCGGGCTGCAGGCACTGCTCACCGAGATCACCGCACGATGGGATGAATTTTTCGCCCTCGAAGCCGCGGGCCTAGATGAGGTGCTGGCCGAATACGACCGGGTCGTCACAGACCTGCTGGGCGCCAACGACATCGGCGTCGAGCACTTCCGCGTCCTCCACGACATCGGACACCTGCCCCTACGGGTCAAGGCATTCCGCGAGGGCGCGCTGGTGCCGCTGCGGGTGCCGTATTTCACCGTGGAGAACACCGACCCCCGGGTGTTCTGGCTGACCAACTACTTTGAGACCGAACTGTCCGCCGAACTGTGGCAGCCAATCACCTCCGCCACCATCGCCTGGCTCAACCGCAGCCTGCTCGATGAACGCGCCGAGGCCTCCGGCGACCCGGCCGCAGTCGACGTCCAAGGCCACGATTTCTCCTGCCGCGGCATGGCCGGCATCGCTGCGGGTGCGGCCAGCAGCGCGGGGCACCTGCTCAGCTTCACCGGTACCGACACCGTGCGCGCGATCCGGTTCATCGAACGCTTCTACCCCGGAGACAACGGTGTCGTGGCGGGGTCGTGCCCGGCGACCGAACACAGCGTCATGTGCGCCGGCGGCCGAGGCAACGAGTTCGATACCTTCGCACGGCTACTCGAGCTGTATCCGAGCGGCACCCTGGCGGTCGTGTCCGACACCTGGGATCTGTGGCAGGTCTGCACCGACTTCCTGCCCAGGCTCAAAGACAAGATCCTGGCCCGCGACGGCAAACTCGTGATCCGACCCGACAGCGGTGACCCCGAACTCATCCTGTGCGGCGACCCCGCCGCCCCGCAAGGCAGCCCCGCCCGACACGGTGTTGTAAATCTACTCGCCGAGGTGTTCGGCACTGTCGTCAATGGCAAGGGCTACCGAGAACTCGACCCGCACATCGGCGCGATCTACGGCGATTCCATCACCTTCGAGCGCGCGGACGCGATCACGGCCAATCTGATGCAGCAGGGATTCGCCTCCACCACAGTGGTTTTCGGCTACGGCAGCTACACCTACCAGTACCAGACCCGCGACACCTTCAAGATGGCGATGAAAGCCACCTGGGTGCAGGTCAACGACCAAGGCCGCGACATCCAGAAAGATCCGGTCACCGACGACGGCACCAAGAAATCCGCGACCGGTCGCCTGGCGGTGCGCCGGGCGGTGGACGGCCGGCCATACCTGATCGAGCACGCCACCGCCGAGCAGGAAGCCGACCAAGAACTGCAGCTGGTCTACGAGGACGGAAAACTGTTGCGGCAGAGCTCGTTCGCCGACGTGCGCGACACGCTGCGCTACGAGACCAGCCTACATCAGCGGCGAGTATCCGGAAGGGAATTCTGATGGGATCCATGCGGGAAACCAACCTCGCCTATCAAGACGGCGAACACCCCATCCACGGCACCTGGTTGTCCGTCGACGTTGTCGCGCTGACCCAGGACTCCGACGCGGTCCGGGTCGCGTTGATCACCCGCGCTGGCGAACCCCACCGCGGCGCAACGACCTTGCCCGGTGGTCTGCTTGCCGCCTGGAATCAAGAAACTGTAGAGCAAGCCGCCCGGCGGGTGGTGTCAGAGAAGGTCGGCGTCGACATCGTCGGAGGCGTCGCCATTCTCGACGTCGTCAGTGACCCCGGCCGCGATGAACGCGGACACACCGTGTCGATCGTCGTCGCCGCCCGCATCCCCGCCGACACCCCCGGTGCGGCACGCATCAACCACGTCCCCGACGAGATGCCGTTCGGGCACTCGGCGATAGTCCGAAAAGCGTTGGCCAAGATCAACACCGGATTGTTCACGGATGCCGAGCTGACCTATGCGCTGCTCGGCGAGACCACCACCATGGCGGAGGTGTTGGCGCTGGCGCGGGCCTGCGACCCGTCGGTCAGCGAGAGCGCTATAGGATCGCGGCTGCGGCGCTGCGGCCTGTACGCCCCAGATCCCGACCGCAGCCGCAAACCCGTCGTCGGCGCCGGACGCCCCGCACTGGTGTTCATCAAAACCCAGGCGGTACATACATGATCCGTAACCGGCTTTGGCTGTCCCCGATTTGGCTGCAAGTCCTGGTCCGCGGTTCGACCTTCGCAATCGTGATCGGGGCCGTCATGTGGGTGCTCTATCCGATGTTCATCTACCGGATGGGGTGGTTGCTGGCGGCTGTGTCGGTGATGGCGCTGTGCGTGGCCGCAACCGCGGCGGCGGTGTACTTTCAGCGCGCGGTGCGCCGACGCTACGTGCAGGCACTCGGTGGACTTGACCAACCAGGCGCGCTAGGTGCGCTCGAAGCATTGCGAACGGGCACAGTGCCTGACGATCCTGACGTGCTGGCCGCCGCGATCCGCGTCGGCACCCTGGCCCAGGCTTACCGACGCCAGACGACCCGGCGCCAGCGCGTCGGGCAATGGCTGGTGCCCGCGGTGTTGATCACCTGGGGAGCCGTGAACCTCTTCCGTCTCCCCGTCGTGTTCGGAGGGTTTCTCATCGCGGTCGGCCTTTGGTGGGTGTTCGGACTGCTGGCCATCGCGCGCCGGCGTCGCACGACCGACGAGAACATGCTCGCGCTACGTGCGGCCGCTCCGGACCCGGCTCAAGCCGATGACATCGACGCGGCGTCATTGCCGCGGGCGCGCACGGGGCGAACCTCGGCGACTCTCGCTGTCCTGGTTATCGCTTTTATGTCATTGGTTTGGCTGGTCGGGTACTCGCAGCCGCAGTGCAACACTGTCGGTGCCATGATGGACCTGGTGTATGACCAGCGGGCGCTGGCCGACCCGCAGAACATGACCCGCGGCGAACCCGACCTGGCCGCCTACCGAGCCTGGTCCGCCCAGCTGCATCGCTACGCCGAACAAGTCTCAGACCCCAAACTAGCGCCGGGACTTCGTCGCATTGCCGATCTGTCCGACCAGGCTGTCACCCAGTTCGCCCAGTCCCGCGACAATCTCGTCGGTGCCCGGCCCGACTACAGCCTGGCGGATCAGCAGCGGGCGTTCAGCGCCACGATGTCTGCGCTGTTCGCTGAAGAGAAAGCGGTCGGGGCCCTCTGCTTCACCCACCACTGAAGGAGCCAGCACCGAGATGGTCAACGGTGGCGATCACGGGTTAGCTGTCCGAACACAGTTCTACAACAACGCTTTACGCTTGCTGGCACATTGAAGACGGAGACCGAATGATCAAAGTACTTACGGTGTGTGCTACGGCGACGCTGCTCGTCGCATGCAGCACAAGCAACCACCCGAGCGCGGCGACCTCCTCGTCGCTCGTCACCTCGTCTGCGTCGCCTGTCCCACCAGCAGCGACATTCTCGACTGCGGTGCCCGCGGGGGTGGACAACGCCTGCGAACACGCGACACCCAGCGCTCAACAACTCACCGGGGATTGGACGGACTCCGGCGAGGTCGTCAGCACTCTCGGCGGCGACTACACCCTCAAGTCGAGCAATGGCCGAACGGGTGTGTGGAGCTACATGCCGTGGTCATCAACACCCGGCAAAAACAGCATGCCCGCCGGTGAAGAGAACCAGTGTGTGCTCTGGCTGCACTGGCAATCCCAGTCACCGATGGACCTCGTGTATGTGCCGCTAAAAGCCACCCCCGATTCCCTCGAACTGAGCTATGTGGGCCGAGGCAACACACTGCACTGGACGCGCCCGTCGGCCTAGCCCGGTCAGTGCTAACTTCAGCGACGCACCTAACGGAGGGGCGCGTGGGTGCGCCACGAAGGTTCAGAACCTACAAGTCGACATCGACTGCCCGGCCAGCCGGGGCGCTCCGGTGAGAGCATCAGATGCCCGCGCCCGGATTCAGGATGCCCGTCGGATCCAGGGCCTGCTTGATGCGCCGGTTGAGATCCATCACCTCGGGCCCGAGGTAGCCGGCCAGCCATGGCCGCTTCAGCCGGCCGACGCCGTGCTCGCCGGTGATCGTGCCGCCGAGCCCGACGGCGAGGTCCATGATTTCGCCGAACGCGAGATGGGCCCGCTCGGTCATCGCGGCGTCTGCGGGGTCGTACACGATCAGGGGGTGGGTGTTGCCGTCACCGGCGTGGGCGATCACCGAGATGGTCAGGTCACGTTCGGTCGCGATCCGCGCGATGCCGGTGACGAGTTCGGCCAATGCCGGCAGGGGCACCCCGACGTCCTCGAGCAGCAGCGACCCCTTCGCCTCCACCGCGGGAATGCAGAACCGGCGGGCCGCGACGAACGCCTCGCCCTCGTCGGGATCGTCGGTCGAAAATACCTCCGCTGCACCGCATTCCGCGAACACGGCGGCCATCACCGAAGCGTCCTCGCTGCCCGCACGCCCCCTTTCATCGGAGCCGGCCACCAGCATGGCCGCCGCGCCGCGATCCAGGTCCATGCGCAGGGTGTCCTCGACGGCGTTGATCGCCACCGAATCCATGAACTCCAGCATCGAGGGGCGCAGCCGCGCGGTGACCCCGAGAACCGCCGCGACGGCCGCCTCGACCGTCGCGAAGGAGGCCACCACGACGCTGGACGCGTTCTGCTTGGGCACCAGCCGCAGCGTGACCTCGGTGACGACGCCCAGGGTGCCCTCGCTGCCGACGAAAAGCTTTGTCAGCGAAAGCCCCGCCACGTCTTTGAGCCGGGGGCCGCCGAGCCGGACCGCCGTGCCGTTGGCCAGCACCACCTGCATGCCCAGCACATAGTCGGTGGTGACGCCGTACTTCACGCAGCACAGCCCACCGGCGTTGGTGGCGATGTTGCCGCCGATGCTGCAAATCTCGAACGACGACGGATCGGGCGGGTACCACAGGCCGTGCTCGGCGGCCGCCTTCTTGACCTCGGCGTTGAACAATCCGGGCTGACAGACCGCGGTGCGGGTCACCGGATCGACGGTGATGTCGCGCATCTTCTCCGTCGACAACACGATGCCGTTGTCCAGCGCGGTCGCCCCGCCGGACAGGCCGCTGCCGGCCCCGCGGGTCACCACCGCGACTCCGTGCGCGCACGCCCAGCGCAGCGCGGTCTGCACGTCTTCCGTGCGGCGCGGGCGGACGACGGCCAACGGTTTGCCGGCCGACGGGTCGAAGGCGCGGTCCTGGCGGTAGCCCTCGGTGACGGTCGGGTCGGTGACGACCATGCCGTCGGGCAGGCCTGCAATCAGCTCGGCCAGCGGGTCCGCGGTCACGAGGCGCTCACGGGACCGATCTTAAGGGCCCGGTTGCGCTGTACCGTCCAGCGTGCAGGAGAAGCGCAAAATCCTCGGCGAGTGACTCACGGCGGCGACTGGCGGCTGGTCTCCAACGCCGGCGCGCGGTCCAGTTCCCGCAGTGACGGCAACGTGGTCGCAACCAGCCCGATCAGCAGGATCGGCACCGCCAACGCCAGGAACGTGACCTGCAATCCGGCCGCATCGGCGAGCGGACCGGCCACCAGCAGGCCCAACGGCCCCGCGGCGTAGGTCAGGCCCGCCATCACCCCGACCACGCGGCCGCGCAGGTGATGCGGCGCCCGGGTCTGCATGACGTAGTTGTAGATGGGTTGGATCGGCCCGTACACCAGGCCGGTCACACCGCACAGCATCAGGATGATCGGCAGGGGCGGCAGGAAGGCGATGCCGACCGTGGCGGCGCCGAACGTGAGGGTCGCCGTCAGCACCGCCGTACGCCGACGGGTGTGTCTCGACAGCACCGCGTAGCCGAGCGCGCCCGCCACGCCGCCGACCGCCAGCGCCATCAAGGCCCAACCCAGCTGGGCGGGTTGGTGCCGGTCGGCGAAATACTTTGGGAACAGCACGCTTTCCATCGGCAGGTAGAGCGCGGTCACGGCCAGGTCGATGAGACCGAGCGTCCGCAGCACCCGCAGCCTCCACACGAACCGCAGTCCTTCGGCAATCCCGGACACCAGGCCGTCCGGGCGGGTCGCGTGGTGCGGTCTTCCGGCCCCCTCGAGCCGCAGCGCGCCAATCGCCAGGAGGGACAACCCGAAACAGCCCGCCGTGAACCACATGGTGTTGACGCCGCCAACCGTCGCGATCATGAGGCCGCCGATGCCCGGCCCCACCATGAATCCGAGATTGAGCACGGCCTCGTAGATGCTGTTGGTGCGGTCCAGCGACCAGTCCGCGCGGGCCGCGGCCTCCGGCAGCATCGACTGGCGTGCGGTCGTCCCCGCCGGGTCGAAGGCCGCCGCGCAGAACCCCAGCACCGCCAGCTCGACGACGTTGATCGCGTCGGCCCCCAGCAGCGAGGCGGTCAGCGGGACGGCGGCAACCGCCGCGCACGACAACGAATCGGAGACCAACGACACGCGACGACGCCCCACCAGGTCGACCGCGGTTCCCGCGACCAGCGTCGAAAGCACCAGCGGCAACGTCATCGCGGCGGCCACAAGCGACGCGTCCCGGGCGCGGTCCTGGTGCTGCAACGCCAGCCAAGGGAAGGCGATGATCGAGATGCCGGTGCCCGTCGTCGCCAACAGGGTGGCGAACAGGATCAGCAGTGCCGGGCCGCGGCTCGAATGGCTCATGGGTATCCCGGGGAGAATTTAGCCGCTGATCCGCGCCCGAACCACCGAATATTCGGGGCGTTCGGCCGGCACGCACCGGCGGACTGCAGGATGTTGATGTGCTCGTCCACCCTCGTACCGGCCAGGCGTTCGATTCTCCCGTGGTCCCCGGCACCGGTTGGCCGGGTGATCCGGCGACCCCGCAGACCCCGGTGGCCTCCGACGCCACACAGGTCGCCGCGTTTGCCGCGCGGGCCGCGTCGATCCCGGAACTCGACGCCTTGAGCAGCGTCTGCCGCGCGTGCCCGCGGCTGGTCGACTGGCGCGAGGACGTCGCCGCGCTCAAGCGCCGCGCCTTCGCCGACCAGCCGTATTGGGGCCGGCCGGTGCCGGGCTGGGGCTCGCAACGCCCGCGGCTGCTCATTGTCGGGTTGGCGCCCGCCGCGCACGGGGCCAACCGCACCGGGCGCATGTTCACCGGAGACCGGTCCGGCGATCAGCTGTACGCGGCCCTGCACCGGGCCGGGCTGGTGAACCAGCCGACCAGCGTTGATGCCGCGGATGGGTTGCGGGCCAACGGGGTTCGGATCGCCGCGCCGGTGCGGTGCGCTCCTCCGGCAAACGCCCCTACGCCGGCGGAACGGGACACCTGTTGGCCCTGGCTGGAAGCCGAATGGCGGCTGGTGTCCGAGCACGTTCGCGTCATCGTGGCTCTGGGCGGGTTCGCGTGGCAGATCGCGCTGCGCCTGCCGGGCGCGTCCGCGATGCGCAAGCCGCGGTTCGGCCACGGGGTCGTGGCGCAATTCGCGCCGGGTGTGCGGTTACTCGGCTGTTACCACCCCAGCCAACAAAACATGTTTACCGGTAGGTTGACACCAGCAATGCTCGACGACGTTTTCCGGGACGCGAAAAGGCTGGCAGGGATTAAGTGACTGACGTTCTGATTTCCGGCGCCAGTGTGGCCGGTATGACCACGGCCTATTGGCTTACGCAGCATGGCTGTTCGGTGGCCGTCGTGGAGCGCTCCCTGGGCCTCCGGCGTGGAGGTCAGGCGATCGACGTGCGAGGTCCGGCGCTGACCGTGTTGGAACGAATGTCGTTGCGGGGTGCGGCCGATGGTTTGCGCACGCGCATCCGCGGCGCGTCCGTGGTCGACCGCGACGGCAACGAGCTGTCCCGAGACACCGAATCGACACCAACCGGCGGTGTGATCGATAGTCCCGACATCGAGTTGCTCCGGGACGACCTCATCGAATTGCTCTATGACGCAACGAAACTCGGCGTCGAATATCTCTTCTACGACAGCATCGCGGCGTTGGACGACGACGGGACTGCGGTGACGGCCACCTTCGATCGGGGCGACGTTCGCAGGTTCGACTTGGTTATCGGCGCCGACGGGTTGCATTCCAACGTGCGCGGACTGGTTTTCGGTCCCGAGGAGCAGTTCATCGAGAGATTGGGCACCCATGCGGCGATCTTCACCGTGCCCAATTTCTTGGACTTGGATTACTGGCAGACCTGGCATTACGGGGACTCCACCATGGCCGGGGTATACAGCGCGCGCAACAACACCGAGGCCCGGGCCATGCTCGGCTTCATGGACCCCGACCTGCGGATCGACTATCGCGATACCGAGGCGCAATTCGCCGAACTGGATCGACGGATGGCCGACGACGGCTGGGTGCGCCCCCAATTGTTGGAGTACATGCGAGAGGCGTCGGACTTCTACTTCGACGAGATGTCGCAGATCAAAATGGACCGCTGGTCCAAGGGCAGGGTGGCGCTGGTTGGTGACGCGGGGTATTGCTGTTCGCCGTTGTCGGGACAGGGGACCAGCGTCGCGCTGCTGGGCGCCTACATCCTGGCCGGGGAGCTCAAGGCCGCAACCCAGGACGGAGTGGTCGACTACGAACTCGCCTTCACCAACTACCACAACGAGTTCAACGACTACGTCAAGCGGAACCAGTGGCTGGTCGTCGACAACATTCCCGGCGGGGCGCCGATCCCGCAGGAGGTTTTCGACCGGATCGTGAATTCAATCGATTTCAAGGACTACTGACCGGCCGGGAACGTTCCCGGGCCAAAAGGCGTTGATGCACGCGTGCGTCTTTCCGTCCTTGACCTCGTCCCGGTGCGCACCGACCAGACGACCGCAGATGCGCTGGCGGCGACAGTGCAGCTGGCGCAGGCCGCGGATCGGCTGGGTTTCACGCGCTACTGGCTCGCCGAGCACCACAACATGCCGTCTGTCGGGGCCACCAGCCCGCCGGTCCTGATCGCCTATCTGGCCGCGCAAACGACACAGCTGCGCCTGGGGTCCGGCGGCGTGATGCTGCCCAATCACGCGCCGCTGGCGGTGGCCGAGCAGTTCGCGCTGCTGGAAGCCGCCGCCCCGGGCCGCATCGACCTCGGCATCGGCCGAGCGCCCGGCTCCGACCCGGTGACCTCCTATGCGCTGCGCGGGTCCCGCGGCGACGAAGACATCGAGAACTTCCCTGAATACCTCGACGACGTCGCGGCGCTGATGAGCGCGCGCGGCGTGGTGGTGCCGCTGCGGTCGGGGGACTACCGGCTCAAGGCCACTCCGGCCGCCGCCGGTGAGCCGCGCCTGTGGTTGCTGGGCTCGTCGATGTACTCGGCGCACCTGGCCGCCGCCAAGGGCTTGCCGTACGTGTTCGCGCACCACTTCTCCGGCCAGGGGACCGAAGAGGCGCTGAAGGTCTACCGGTCGCGGTTCAAGCCGAGCGCCGTGGCCGCCGAGCCGGTGACGTTCCTGACGGTGAACGCCGCCGTCGCCGAAACCCGCGAAGAGGCAACGGCATTGATGCTGCCCAACCTGCAGATGATGGCGAAGCTGCGCACCGGCCAGCCACTCGGCCCGGTGCCGCTCGTCGAGGAGGCCGAAGGCGCTGAGCTGACGCCGCAGCAACAGCACATCGTGGACAGCGGGCTGCGGCGGGCGGTCCTCGGTACGCCCGCCGAGGCCGCCGAACAGCTGCGGGCGCTGGCGCAGCAGTTCGACGTCGACGAGGTGATGGTCAACCCCGTCGCCTCGGCCCACCGCGGCACCGACCCGGCCACCGCGCCGGCACGGGTCGCGACGCTGGAACTGCTGGCCAAGGAGTTGTTCTAGTCGGTCAGTCCGACACGGCCGACGGCTCGGAATCCGACGACCCCGCAAAGGCGCCCCTGGCGGTGATCCAGCGCCGCAGATCGTCGGGCGCCAGCGGGGGGCTATGCACCAATCCCTCGGTGATGGTGCAGCCGCAACCCCGCAGGACATTCAGGGTGACCTCGTCTTCGACCCCCTCGGCGACGACGTCGGCGCCCAGGTTGTCGGCCAAAGCCACCGTGGACTGCACGACGGCGACCGCTTGGGGATCCTGGGCGAGCCGCGCCACGAATCGCCTGTCCAGTTTTAGCTCGTCGACCGACACGTCCTGCAGCAGGGCCAGCGACGACCAGCCGGTGCCGTAGTCGTCCAGCGAGATCCGCACGCCAAGAAGTTGCAGGGCGGCGACGGTTTTGCGGGATCGCTCCGAATCGACAAGGGCGCTCTCGGTGATCTCGATGATCAGCGCCTCGGGTGGCAGGGCGTGGGTACGGAGTAGCCGCTCAATGGTGACCGCGAGGTCGAGGTCGAGCAGGTTCGTTGTCGACAGATTCACCGCAACGGTCAGCGGGATTCCCCCGTCGCGCCAGGACCGAACCTGCTCCAGCGCGAGGTTGATGGTGCGGTTGGCCACGGCGCGCATCAACCCGGCACGCTCGGCGGCTGGGATGAACTCTTCCGGCGCCAATAACCCGTGGACGGGATGCTGCCAGCGCAGCAACGCCTTCACGCTGTGGACGCCGCCGTCGTGCGCGTTGACCTTGGGCTGGTAGTGCAGTTCCAACTGATCACCGTCGATCAGCGCGGCGCGCAGCTCGCCGACGAGGTTGGGATCGTGGTCGCGATCGACCTCGAACGCGGACTCGTAAACCGCGATCCTGCTGATCGCGGACTTGGCGTGCGGGATCGCCGCCTCGGCGCGATGCAACAGTTGCTGCGGATGCTCACAGTCATCGGGGTAGAGAGCAATCGCGATGCAGGCATCGATCTGCACACTGATCGCATCGAGTTCGAATGGGACGCTCATCCCCTCGAGCAACCGGCCCGCGTAGGCACGGGCGGCCAGCAGGTCCGAACCATCGCCGAGCAGTACGGCGAATTCTTCGTCACTGACACGCGCGAGCAGCTCATCACGACCCACATAGTGCGCGAGGCGATTTGCGATGTGCCACAACAGCTCGTCACCGAAGTGACGGCCGACCGAATCGTTGATCTCGCGCAGCTTGTGGAGGTGAAGCAACAGCAGCGCGCGGTGCGACGAGGCCCTGACCGTAGGCGCCAAATCGGACAGGGAGGTCAGCGCCGTCGCCAAGGACCGCCGATTGGGCAAGGTGGTCACTTCGTCGGTCATCGCCTGCTGGTGGGCTTCGGCCAGCGCGCTGACATCCCTGAAGGTCACCGCGAACCGCGCGGCGACCGCGACGAGGCTGAACGCGGCGAGCGTCGAACCGAGCCTCGAATCGTGGCCCACGATGACCACGCCGAGGGCCAAGACGGTGCACGTCACCGGGACGACGTAGAGGCCAAGGCCGCGCCGCGACGCCGGTGCTGACGATTCACGCGCCCAGCTGGCAATCGCCACCAACAGCGACGAAGCCGGCCACAGCGCGTCAAGCGTGTTGCCTACCTGGTACGTGCCAGCTGACGTCTGAAACAGGTATGCGGTGTCGGCGAGCGCGAAACCGACCAGCCCGACAACAAGGAATCCCCAGCGAAACTTGCTGCGCCAGCTCAGGATTGGCAGCATTCCGACGGCCAGGGCCAGCAGCACGAGATCACCCCACGGGTAGACCAGACCCACCAGCACGGTAGCCGGTACCCGCGCCGCGGCGGCGTGCATGGGCCCGGCCCGCAGCGCCGCCCCCAGCGCGGCTACGGCCAACGCGCACACCAGGGAGTCGAGCCGGATCGGCACGGGAACCCGTTTCAGCCGCGAGCGCAACAACAGCAGAATCCCGGCATAGACGAACGGATAGAACGCCAGGTACTCGGGATCTGCAACGGACGGCGACTGGGCATTCGGCACCCACAACGCGTAGGCGACGTCGCCGAGGGCCGACAACGCCATGCCGGCCGCGATCAGAGACCACGCGAGCCGGTCGGTCTCGGAGCGGTATGTCCGCCACCAAATCAGCCCGGCCGCCAGCAGGTTCAAAGCGGGATATAGGACTTTGGTGAAGAAGACGCTATGGCTCGCATGCGGGAAGAGGACGCTGGTCAGCGTGAGGGTGATGACGCCGATAGTCAAGAAAGCCAGAGCGATTCGGACTCCCGTGGGTGGCCACTGAACGCCGTCAGGGCCATCCTGCGATGGCATCCGTCTCGGCGTCGTCGCATCTGGTGACGGCCGGAAAATGGGGTCGGTGCTTGTCTTGGCGCCGGCGACTGCCACCGGGGGTGCCCCGACCAGCTGCGTGGCCGAGAACGAGTACGGCAACGACAAGTCGGGCATAAAACTGCGAATGCATTGGCCACCTTCGCGTTTCGCGGTATACATGGCCAGATCCGCGTGCCGGAGGAGTTGCTCGACGTTGCAGTCCGACGCGGCTGTGGCCGCGGTGAAGCCGACACTCGGTCGGACCGTTATCGGAACGCCGTCGATCAGAATCGGGGCGTTGAACGCCTCGAGAACTCGGTGTGCCGCCGCTTGTGACTCCTCGACGGAACCTTCCAGCAGCACGGCGAATTCGTCGCCGCCGAGGCGAGCGATGACGCAGTTGTCGCCCAAGGTGGCGGTCAGCCGCCCGGCGACTCGGACCAGCAGCTCGTCGCCGGCGGGGTGGCCCAGGGCGTCGTTGACCGACTTGAAGTTGTCGAGGTCGAGGCACAGCACGCCGATGCTCGCGACATCGCAATCGCACCGGGCGACGGCCTCTTCCAATCGCTGCAGGAAATAGGCGCGATTGACCAGGCCCGTGAGGCTGTCGCGAAACGCCTCCCGCGCGACCTCGGACAGCAGGGTTTGGTTCTCCATCAACACCACGAACTGCCGGGCGAGCACCGCGGCTGTCAAGATTCCCAGCGCAATCCACAACGGTCCGTGCGCCAGCAGCTCCGCCGCGTGGTCCAATCCGACGGCGCATGCCACCAGCAGGGGCAGATAGGGCAGCCAGAGCCGGGTACGCGAACGAATTTCGTCGTCGCGCGATGCGGGCACCGCGGACTCCCCGACGCTCGAAAGCGCGGCCAGCGCGATCATGGTCAGGCCGGTCACCCGGCCCAACTCAACCGGGTCGTTGACGTGATAGCTCCCGATCCC
Source organism: Mycobacterium hainanense (assembly GCF_041890355.1). Taxonomy (NCBI): domain Bacteria; kingdom Bacillati; phylum Actinomycetota; class Actinomycetes; order Mycobacteriales; family Mycobacteriaceae; genus Mycobacterium; species Mycobacterium hainanense. Next base: position 1,550,413 of record NZ_CP169059.1, read on the forward strand.
CGTCCTGAACACCGCCGCCAGGTCGGCAATGCTGATCGTCGCCACTCCGCCGGCCAGCAGGTTGCGGCTCGGCGCGTCGCCGCGACTGCTGCGGGCCAGCATCAGTATTGCGATTGTCAGCAGGACGACGTCGTTGAAGACTTCGGGCAGCGTTGTCAGCTGTGAGCCGCTGTCCTCGCGCAGCTGCTTGTCGATGACGAAGACCCATGACACCGCGAACAGTGACGTCGCCACAATGAGCCCGTCGAGCCACAGTCGCCGCGGACTGTGACGGGACAGGCGTGACAGCAGCACCAGCGAGGCAAAGGCGCCGAGTGGCCAGCTTAGGAGCACGATCTCGGCGGTCGCGGGGTGCTTGGCATGGGCCAATTCCGGACGCACCTCGTAAACCGCCCAGATCACCTCACCGACCGCCCAGCCCACCAGGGCCGTGACCATGGCCAGCCATCCGCCCCGTTGCCGGGCGGACGCGGACCGGGCCGCGTAACCGGCACACGCCGCCGCGACCAGCAGCCACACCGCCGTTACTATTTCGTCGACCGGCCGTGTCGCGTAGCGGCCCTCCCAGTCACCGATCCAGGACGCAAGAAGCAGCATCGCCGCCAAGCCGTAGCCGCCGACGAAAAGCCAGCCGACGCGCGCGGGCAGTCCGAGGCGCCGCCACGGATTTCCCGTCCAGGGTTTCATGCCCGCTCCAGCCGATACCGCACCTGCAATGAGCAGTCAACTGTTCATTGCGTGCTAGTGGAGAATAAACCGCCGCGCGACGTTAAGGGTCACCGTCGCGTGAGTACGACGACCGGGATCGGCCGCGCCGTCTTCTTCTGGTAGGCCGCGTATCGGTCACCATTGTTCTTGTTGACGATCTGCCACAGCCGCGGGTAGTCGGGATCGTCGGGCAGCACTGCCCGGGCGGTTACCGGGAAGCGCTTTGGCCCCACGTTGATCTCCACGTTCGGATGCTTGCGCAGGTTGTGGTACCAGCCGGGTGCCCGGGGGGCGCCCGCCTTGGAGGCGACGATGAGGTAGTCGTCGCCGTCGCGCGCGTAGGTGAGCGCCGCGGTCCGGGGCTGTCCCGTCTTGGCGCCCACGGTATGGAGCAGCAGGCTCGGTACCAGCAGCAAGCGGTGGCCGATCCAGCCGTTCGACTTGCGATAGACGGTGTCGTGCAGGCGCAGGATTTGGGGCAGTAAGCCCTGCTCAACCCAGGACGGAAGTGCCATCCGCCCAGTATTACTGGCCGGCGTCGATGCGGGCCAGGGCCGAACGCAGGATTTGCGCGGTGGCATCCCGATCGGGGTCGCGCCGCAGCAGCATTCCCTTGGCGACCGACAGCTTGTCGCCGTTGCGGCGGGGCAGCACGTGCAGATGGATGTGGAACACCGTCTGGAAGGCCGCGCTGCCGTCGTTGATGGCGATGTTGGTGGCGTCGGCCAATTCCGTCGCGCGTGCGGCGCGGGCGATCCGCTGGCCAAGAGTGACCATGCCGGCCAGTGTTTCCGGGGGCGTATCGGTGAGGTCCACGCTGTGCCGCTTGGGAATCACCAGGGTGTGGCCGCGGGTGAACGGCCGAATGTCGAGGATGGCCAGGTAGTCGTCGTCTTCACAGATCCGGATGGCCGGGGCCTCGCCGGCGACAATCGCACAGAACACGCAGGACATGTCGCCCACGCTACTGGCCGGCGCGATGCGGGGGATACGCTGCCGCAGTGGACGCTCGGGACGTGGCCTTTGCCGGCGCGGCCGCTCAGGCGAGGATGCTGGCCGACGGAGAATTGACAGCTCCCGAGCTGCTCGAGATCTACCTGGACCGAATCGCGCGGATCGACAGCCAGTTGCGCTGCTACCGCGTGGTGCTCGCCGACAGCGCGCGCTACGAGGCCGCCGTCGCGCAGGACCGCCTCGACGCCGGTGAGCGGCTCCCGCTGCTCGGCGTGCCGATCGCAATTAAGGACGACGTCGACGTCGCCGGCGAGGTAACGACTTACGGCAGTGGCGGACACCGGCCGGCCGCGACGTCCGACGCGGAGGTGGTGCATCGGCTCCGTGCCGCGGGCGCCGTCATCATCGGCAAAACCAATGTGCCCGAGCTGATGATGTTCCCCTACACCGAATCGCTGACCTTCGGTGCGACCCGCAACCCCTGGAACCCCAGGCGCACCCCGGGCGGCAGCAGTGGCGGCAGCGCCGCGGCGGTGGCCGCGGGCCTCGCCCCGCTGGCGCTGGGATCCGACGGCGGCGGCTCGATTCGGATTCCGGCGATCTGGTGCGGCCTGTTCGGCGTCAAACCGCAACGAGACCGGGTGTCGTTGGAACCACACGACGATGCCTGGCACGGGCTGAGCGTCAACGGTCCGCTAGCCCGCTCGGTGCTCGATGCCGCGATGTTCCTCGATGCAACGTCGACGGTGCCGGGTCCCGAGGGAGAGTTTGTGGCCGCCGCGACTCGTGCGCCGGGGCGGCTGCGAATCGCCCTCAGTACCAAGTCCCCGACGCCGCTGCCGGTCAGGGTCGGCAAGGAGCAGCTCACGGCGGTCGAACAGGCCGGCGCGTTACTGCGCGACCTGGGCCACGAGGTGATCAACGCCGACCCCGACTATCCACCGACGGCCATCATGACCAACTACCTGCCGCGCTATCTTCGGGGCATCAGCGACGACGCCGATTCGCTACCGCACCCCGACCGCCTGGAAGGGCGCACCCGCAACCTCGCCCGCGCCGGCTCGTTCTTCTCGGACCACCGCATGACGGCCCTTCGCGAGGCGGAGCCTGCGCTGACCGCCCGGATTCAATCGATCTTCGACGACGTCGACGTCGTTCTCACGCCGGGCAACGCGACCGGCCCCTCCCGCATCGGCGCCTACCAACGCCGCGGCGCGGTGTGGACGCTGCTGGCGGTGGCCCAGCGCGTGCCCTACCAACAGGTCTGGAACCTGACCGGACAACCCGCCGCGGCCGTGCCGTGGGACTTCGATGGTGACGGCCTGCCGATCGCCGTGCAGCTGGTGGGCCGGCCGTACGACGAGGCGACCCTGCTGTCACTGGCCGCGCAGATCGAAACCGCCCGGCCGTGGGCGCACCGGCGACCGCCGGTGTCATAGCGGCCGCGCCTCATTGATTGCGCCGACCCGTTCCCCGCAAGCGGGTGTGGGTCCCTTCCACTCGGGGGGGTGTGCCCCCATCACCCGGCTTCGCCGCGCTGGCGATCGACGCGATTTCGCGCCAGGCGGCCAGCTTCGAGTGCGGCGGCACGGCGTGCGCCGGGCTCGTCGACGGTAGCCGCCGGTACTGGATCCGGTCGTCGGCCTGGGCCAGCCTGCGGTACAGCTCGGCGGCCTTGGCGCCGTTGAAGTACACCCGTGCGATAGCGGGGTATCGGGCGTACAGCTCGCCGAAGTCGTTGACCACCAAGCTTTTCGGTTCGATCGCCGCGTCCGCGCTGCCGGCTCGGCGGCATCTTTGCACCACGTCCCAGAGGGCCACACCGGCCGATTGCAGTGCGGCCAGCCGCGTCTCGTACGGCGCCGTGGCGTCGAAGCCGAACAGCTCTGCGGTGATAGGCCAGAACGCATTTCGCGGATTGGCGTAGTACTGACCGACCGCCAGGGACTGCACGCTCGGGAAGGAGCCCAGGATCAGGACCCGGGCGCGCTGGTCGATGACGGGTGGGAATCCCCGAAGCAGTGGTGCGCTCATCGCTTCACATCATGGCTGGCCGGGTCCCTTCGCGCCGACCCGCTTCGCCCGGCTTTGCCGCGCTCGCGATCGGCGGTGTTGTTTGGCGCCGACCCGCTTCGCCCGGCTTTGCCGCGCTCGCGATCGGCGGTGTTGTTTGGCGCCGACCCGCTTCGCCCGGCTTTGCCGCGCTCGCGATCGGCGGTGTTGTTTGGCGCCGACCCGCTTCGCCCGGCTTTGCCGCGCTCGCGATCGGCGCGCGTTGTACGTTGGCGAAGTGGAGGACGACGGTCACGACGGCGCCGGCCCGCACATCGAGGACCTGCTCGACGGACTCGAAGGCAGCGCACGTACCGAGCGCGCGGAATTGGTGGAGTGGCTCCTCGAGCAGGGCATCACTCCCGAAGAGATCAGGACGACCAATCCGCCACTGCTGCTGGCCACCCGCCGCCTCATCGGCGACGACGGCACCTACGTGTCCACGCGCGAGATCAGCGAGACCTACGGCATCGACCTGGGGCTGTTGCAACGAGTGCAGCGCGCGATCGGTCTGGCCCGCGTCGACGACCCGGATGCCGTCATCCACATGCGCGCCGACGGTGAAGCCGCCGCCTACGCCCAACGCTTCGTCGAGCTGGGACTGGATCCCGAACAAGTGGTGCTGGTAACGCGCGTTCTGGCCGAAGGCCTGTCCCGCGCCGCGGAAGTCATGCGCTACACGGCGCTTTCGGCGATCATGCGACCCGGCGCCACCGAGCTGGAGATCGCCAAGGCGTCGAGGGCGTTGGTGGGCGAGATCGCGCCCGAGCTCGGGCCGCTGATCCAGCACATGCTGTTCATGCAGCTGCGCCACATGATGGAGACCGAGGCGGTCAACGCCGCGGAGCGCGCCGCCGGCCAGCCGCTGCCCGGGGCGCGCCCGATCACCGTCGCCTTCGCCGACCTTGTCGGTTTCACCCGGCTCGGAGAAGTGGTGTCGGCGGAGGAACTGGGGCAGCTGGCCAACCGGCTCGCGGCGCTGGCCCGAGACATCACCGTCCCGCCCGTGCGGTTCATCAAGACGATTGGCGACGCGGTGATGTTCGTCTGCCCCGACCCGCCACCCATGCTCGACGTGGTGCTGAAGCTGGTGGACGCCGTCGACAGCGACAACAACTTCCCGCGGCTGCGGGCGGGCGTGGCCTTCGGCATGGCGGTGAGCCGGGCGGGGGACTGGTTCGGCAGCCCGGTCAACGTGGCGAGCCGGATCACCAGTGTCGCCCGACCGGGAACGGTCCTGGCGGCGGATTCGGTCTGGGAGGTGATCGGCGACACCGGCGAGTTCAACGGCTCCTTCGCCGGTGCGCGCCGCCTCAAAGGCATCAAGAACGAGGTGAAGCTGTTCCGGATTCGTCGCGGCGACGGGTCCAACGGCGAGGTCTGATCGGGATGCTGCCGACATGGGCAGGCCCGGACGACACTAGGGGGCGTTTGACTCCGTCATGCGCGGGTCCTACGCGGCCGGTTTTCTACCCTGACTTCCCGGCGCTTGGAATTGGTCGTTTCCGGGCCTGCTTCGCTACCAAAAATACAACTTTGATCAGCCCGTATCAACGGGTTTTGGGAAGCCGGACGCGCCTTATGGCCGGAGTCCCGAAGGGGCGGCCGGTTCGCCGCGGGTGAACACCATTCCATTAGTAGTGTAACGATGTAATCATGTAATTATGAAATCACATCACGCGCACGGCCGGCGCTACGGCCGACCCGGCGGCTGGCAGCAGGCCCAGCAACCCGACGCCAGCGACGCCGCGGAATGGTTCGCCGGACGGCTGCCCGAAAGCTGGTTCGACGGCGATCCGACGGTCGTGGTCGACCGCGAAGAGATCACCGTCATCGGACGGCTGCCTGAGCTCGAGGGCTCGGCGAAAGAGGAGAGCGAGGCCCGCGCCGAAGGACGTGCCTCGCGGTTCCGCGAGGAAACCCGTTCGGAGCGGATGCGCATCGCCGACGAGGCGCAGGATCGCTACGGCCGCAAGGTGTCCTGGGGCGTGGAGGTCGGCTCGAAATCCGGCCAGGAGCGAATCATGTTCACACACATCGCGGTACCGGTGATGACGCGCCTGAAGCAGCCGGAACGGCAAGTGCTCGACACGCTCGTCGACGCCGGCGTTGCCCGCTCGCGCGCCGACGCTCTCGCCTGGTCGGTCAAGCTGGTCGGCGAGCACGCCGAGGAATGGCTGGCCAAGCTGCGCAGCGCCATGTCGGCCGTCGATGACTTACGCGCGGAAGGCCCGGACCTTCAGTCGTAGGCGAGAACGACGCTGCGCCTGAGGCTTTCGGGTTCCCTACGCGTTGTCGACTTTGGCGACGATCTTGTCGACGATCTGGGTGCCCTGATCGCTGATGTGGTATCCGCACGCGTTGACGTCGACGACGACGTTGTTGGCCGCGCTCATCGCGCGTTGGCACTCCCAGCCGTCGGCGCCTTCTTGGGTGTCCAAAACGGCAAGCTTCGGCGGGTCGCCCTGAACCTGGGAAAACGTCCACCGATAAGTCTTGCCCTTGTTCGTCACGGTCACCGTCTTGCCCGCGCAGCCCTTCCACTTGCCCGCCGACGTCTCCAAGAAAGCCTTCGCCTTGTCCGCGGACGGGAAGAGGACAACGGCCTGGTTGACCCAATGGTCGTAGTTGTCACCCGGCTCCGATGACACCAGCCCGCTCACCGCTGAGTAACCGGTGCCCGAGTACACCGGGCTCTGGGTGGTGTACAGCGCCCCCTGGCAGTCCGGCTGGGACACCGTCAGCGACGAGTTGTCCATCGACTGAATCGGCTTGCCGGGTTCCATGGTTGACGATCCCATCACGGAGTTGATGTCGGAGGCGCCCAGCAGGAGCGCGCTGAGGCGCTCGGCGGGTATCGGGTCGGGTGCCGGCGCCGGCTTCGGCCGCACGGCGAACCAGATGCCCACGGCGCTGGCGGCGAGGACGACGACCAGTGCGGCGACGCCGGCGATGATGGGCCAGGGGTTGCGTCGTTTGGGTGGGGGTTGGTTCCAGGTGGGTGTGTTGGTGAATTGGTGCCGGGCCTGTGGTGGGCCGCCCCAATTGGGGCCGGTGGCTTGGTAATAGGGCGGGGTGGCCGAGGGTGGGGTGGCGGCGGGGATGGGGCCGCTTTCGGGCCGCCAGGTCGGGGTGGCGTGGGCGGGCACCGGGGTGGAACCCGGCGGGGGATTGGGCGACGAGGGTGGCGGCGTATTGGCCGCCGGGGTCGGGGGCGGCGCCATCGCGGTGTCCGCGAGGGTTCGCTGCGGGCCGAGTGTGACGGTTCCGGGCAGGGTGGCTTCTTGGCTGCGGCGCAAGATGGTGGCGGCGTGGTCTTGGTCGGGGTCGCTGAGTGCTTCGTGGGCGGCCAGGGCCAGGTCGCCGGCGCTGGCGTAGCGGTCGGCCGGCTTTTTGGCCATCCCACGAGCGATCACCGCATCGAAAGCCTTGGGGATGCCGGGGCGCAACACGGTCGGCTGGGGAATCGGATCCATCATGTGCGCGGTGACGAGGACACTGACGCTGTCGGCCCGATACGGCGGGGAGCCGGTGAGGCATTCGTAGAGCACGCAGGCCAGGGCGTAGATGTCGGCGCGGTAGGTGACCTCGGCGTTGGAAAAGCGTTCCGGGGCCATGTATTTCCACGTCCCGACCGCGGTGCCCAGTTGGGTGAGCTTTTCATCGGTGGTCGCACTGGCGATGCCGAAGTCCACCAGATAGGCGAAATCATCACGGGTGACCAGAATGTTTTGCGGTTTGACGTCGCGGTGCATCACCCCGGCGGCATGGGCGGCGTCGAGGGCCGAGGCGATCTGGGTGATGATGGCCACCGCGCGTGGCGGGGCCAGCGGGCCGAAGCGTTTGAGCACGCTGTCTAAGTCGGTGCCCTCGACCAGGCGCATCTCCAAAAACATCTGCCCGTCGATTTCGCCGTAGTCATGGATGGGCACCACGTGCGGCTCCTGCAAACGACCGGCGGTGCGGGCTTCGCGTTTCATCCGCTCCCGAAACACCGGGTCCTTGCTGAAGGTCTCCGAGAGCAGCTTGACCGCCACCGTCCACTCCTTGACGGTGTGCTCGGCCTCATAGACCTCGCCCATCCCACCCCGGCCCAACAGCCGTTTTAGGTGATACGGCCCGAAATCCGTGCCCACCCGCGAGGCCTGCTCATCACTCATCGCTGATCCTTCACACCCAACCACCACAGCACCGACACCCCACAATTGCCGCGCACACCACCTGGCCGCAACCCCACACCCAGCAACCACGACCGTAAGCCCCCACCCACCCGCACGCACCACAAACGCCGCAATCCGCACGGGCCGAGGCGCGCTTTGAGGATTCGTCAAGAATGCGGCGAGCGGGTGGGCGGACCGTTTACGGCAGAGCCACCACGAAGGGAACGCAGGTGCTGACCATGACGGGTACATACGCTGTCGTCGTGCAACGCGCCTGTTCGTATCTGGTGTATTGCGTTGGATATCGGTTGTTGTCGGTGCAACTGTGGTGTGCCGCGCCCGCGGTCAGCGGCGTCCCTCTGATGGTGAAGTTCCGCGGTTAGGCCGCCACCGACCGGTGCTCGTGAAAGCCTGTCGGCGTTGGGCTTTGATCAACTCAGCCGCCGTATTTGGTCCACCACGTATGCAGGTCCTCGATGGCGGGGGGATCACCGTAGACATCACAGAGCAGGAGTTTGGCGTCGTTGGTCCAGATGATGTTCGGGTGATTTTTGTAGGTGCCGCACGCGATGGAGCCGGCGGTCACCGTCGGGGTGCTGTCGTGGTGCCAGCCATCGGGCGACGGACCGGCGCCGGGGCAGTTGAGCAGCTGCACGGCCGCCACGTCGTCGTCGAACGCCTTCTTCAGCAGATCGGCATTGGCGAACAATCCGTAGACGGCGCGGGAAGGGCCGCCCTGGTTGGTGTTCTGGTCGCAGTCCACCATCGCCAGCGCATTCACCCAGATGCTGTTCGCCTTCGGGGTGGCGGGTGTGCAAGCGCCGTTGGGATATCCGGCGGGCAGCACGCTCAGCAGCTTGCTCTGCGGGTTGGCGGCCCGGGTCGTGGTCGTGGTGGTGTCCGTCCTGCTCGTTGTCGTGGTCGTCGTGGTGGATGTGCGGTTGGCCGCAGGGTTGCTGTCGTCGCCTCCCATGACCATCGCGATACCGATCGCGGCGATGACGAGGACGACGACCAGTGCGGCGACGCCGGCGATGATGGGCCAGGGGTTGCGTCGTTTGGGTGGGGGTTGGTTCCAGGTGGGTGTGCCGGTGAATTGGTGCCGGGCCTGTGGTGGGCCGCCCCAATTGGGGCCGGTGGCTTGGTAATAGGGCGGGGTGGCCGAGGGTGGGGTGGCGGCGGGGATGGGGCCGCTTTCGGGCCGCCAGGTCGGGGTGGCGTGGGCGGGCACCGGGGTGGAACCCGGCGGGGGATTGGGCGACGACGGTGGCGGCGTGCTGGCCGCCGGACCCGGTGACGGCGGGGGAGGCGCCATGATCGTTCCGGGCAGGGTGGCTTCTTGGCTGCGGCGCAAGATGGTGGCGGCGTGGTCTTGGTCGGGGTCGCTGAGTGCTTCGTGGGCGGCCAGGGCCAGGTCGCCGGCGCTGGCGTAGCGGTCGGCCGGCTTTTTGGCCATCCCACGAGCGATCACCGCATCGAAGCCCTTGGGGATGCCGGGGCGCAACACGGTCGGCTGGGGGATGGGGTTCATGGTGTGGGCGGTGACCAGCGCCCCAGCGCTACTCGAGGTGTAGGGCGGGGAGCCGGTGAGGCATTCGTAGAGCACGCAGGCCAGGGCGTAGATGTCGGCGCGGTAGGTGACCTCGGCGTTGGAAAAGCGTTCCGGGGCCATGTATTTCCACGTCCCGACCGCGGTGCCCAGTTGGGTGAGCTTTTCATCGGTGGTCGCACTGGCGATGCCGAAGTCCACCAGATAGGCGAAATCATCACGGGTGACCAGAATGTTTTGCGGTTTGACGTCGCGGTGCATCACCCCGGCGGCATGGGCGGCGTCGAGGGCCGAGGCGATCTGGGTGATGATGGCCACCGCGCGTGGCGGGGCCAGCGGGCCGAAGCGTTTGAGCACGCTGTCTAAGTCGGTGCCCTCGACCAGGCGCATCTCCAAAAACATCTGCCCGTCGATTTCGCCGTAGTCATGGATGGGCACCACGTGCGGCTCCTGCAAACGACCGGCGGTGCGGGCTTCGCGTTTCATCCGCTCCCGAAACACCGGGTCCTTGCTGAAGGTCTCCGAGAGCAGCTTGACCGCCACCGTCCACTCCTTGACGGTGTGCTCGGCCTCATAGACCTCGCCCATCCCACCCCGGCCCAACAGCCGTTTTAGGTGATACGGCCCGAAATCCGTGCCCACCCGCGAGGCCTGCTCATCACTCATCGCTGATCCTTCACACCCAACCACCACAGCACCGACACCCCACAATTGCCGCGCACACCACCTGGCCGCAACCCCACACCCAGCAACCGCGACTCCAATCCGCGCGGGCGGGTGATCGGCCGGGCGCCTAAACCTGGGTGTCCGCGGCGATCTGGAACGTGAACTCGTGGTCACAGATGCGGACCCGGTCGCCGTCGCGCAGCGTGGCGGCCGAGCGGATTCGCTCCCGCTGCACGTGCACGCCGTTTGACGACCGGAGGTCGTTGATGATGAAGCTGGTTCCCGTGTCGACGATGACGGCGTGGTGGCGGCTGACTTTGGGGCTGTTGAGGACGATGTCGTTGTCCGGGAGCCGCCCGATCCGGGTTGCCGCCGCTCGCAACGGATAACTGCGCCCCGACGTCTCGTGCAGGTAAGCGATCGCCTTCTGCCCGGACACCATGGTGTGTTGCTCGAGCACCGTAACCGTGTCGACGGCGGCGGTTTTGGCGGTGCGTTTCACGTCGAGCGGTTCCTGCCGCAGGATCCGCTCGTTGAGTGACCGCAGCGTCGGGCCTGGGTCGATCCCCAGTTCATCGGCGAGCGTTGTCTTGACGCGTCGATAGGCGGCTAGCGCGTCGGACTGGCGGTCGGTGAGGTAATAAGCCGTGATCAACTGGGCCCACAGCGGCTCGCGGTAGGGGTGTTCGGCGGTCAGCGCCTCCAGTTCCGTGATCACCGCGGACGCACGCCCGCAAGCGATTTCGGCCTCAGCTTTCGCGCCGTGCACCAGAATCTTTTCCTCGACAAGGGAAGTGGCGAAGGTGTCGACGAACTGGAACTCGCGTAAGTCCTCGAGCACTGGTCCGCGCCATTGCGCCAACGCGGCCGTCAGGTGCAGGCTGGCGTCTTCGAATTTGCCCGTAGCGGCCGCGTGCACGCCCGCAGTCTTCTCCGCGATGAACCGGCCGAGGTCGTAAGCGTTTTCGGCGATACTGAGCCGGTATCCCGGTGGCGCGGCCGCCAGCACCATTTTCGGGTCGAAGCCGGCAGTGCTGAGCAGCTTACGCAGATTGGACACATAGGAATGGATGCTGGCCCGTGCCCCCGACGGCGGCTCGTCGTCCCACAGGGCCGTGATGAGCCGGTCGACTCCGACCGGACTGTTGTGGTTCATCAGCAGCATGGCCAGCACCGCGCGCTGTTTCGGAGTGCCCAAGGCGACCAGGACGCCGTCGACAGTCATCTCCAACGGTCCGAGCAGACCGAATTCGAGACGTTTGTCCACCATCGCCTATCGTCCTTCCGGTCCTGCGCAGCGCAGCTGGGAATGTCCTGACTTGTCATTGTGATATCAATTGCCGCGAGTTCGGTAGTGACTCGCGAATAGTGCGCGGACGGGGCCGGGGGCGCTGGCCGTACGGCGGACGGATGAAAAGCTCTCCCCACCAGAAGAACGGGTCGTGCCCGGCTCGAACGCGGTTGCGGCTCATGGCAACACGCATACGGCGGGCAGCCGTGGGCTGCCCGCCGCGATCGACATGCGGTTATCGCCTCAGGTCGTGACGACCATCAGCTCGTTGCTCGTGTCCCACGCCTTGAGGAAGAGCGCCAGCGGGATCTGCTCGTCGCGGCCCTTGGGGTGACCGCTGTCGTTCAGGTGGACGATGTTGTAGGCAGTGTCGACGCCGGTCACCACCACCGCGTGGTCACCCATGGGGTTGCCGTTCTCGTCCTTGGTGTCGACGGGGATGTTCCAAATCATTTCGGCGTTGACGCTGACGATCACCTTGTGGCCGGTGCCCAGTTGCTGCTCGATGCCCTCGATTCCGACCGGGACGCCGACTTCGGCGGCGCGCCGCTTGCTGGTGTAGACGGCGTCGATCTTGTACTGCGCCAGCAGCGCCGGCACATCGGCGAACATGGTCCCCATGCCGTTGATCGGGTTCTTGGTGTCGGCCGGCTTGATGTAGATCGACCCGGGGTGAATCGTGCTGGGGGTGGACTGGGCCTTCTTGATGACCGCCTCCTCGGAGGGCTCCTTGCCGGTCACCTGGCCCACAACATCCGCGGCCGCCATCAGCACGCAATCGTCGTATTTCTGGTGGCGCCACCACTGGGCGGCCGCTTCGGGGTCGCCATAGGTGGCGTTCGAGGCGGCGTCGGCGGGGCCGGCCACCCCGGCATCACGGCGCCGGCCGCGATTGCGAAGACGGCGGTTTTGGCGATGTTTCCGATGTTGATGGTTCTCATGGATTGTCCTTCTCTCAGTCCGCTCCGTGGGTGGGCTTTCCCTGTGAGAGAAGGTTCCGATCTTGGCCTTTCCGTTACCTCAACGAATTCTCAACGTGACGTTGGCGGCGGCCGCAGACCGAGGCCTTGGGCTAGGCCCTGGTCATGGCGTAGTAGGCGCCCCTTCGGGCCAGCAGCTCGGCGGGGCTGCCCTGTTCAACGATCCGGCCTGCCTCTATCACGACGATGCGGTCGGCATCCCGGATGGTCGAAAGGCGATGCGCGATAATGAAACTCGTGCGATCGCGGCGAAGCTCCGACATGGCGCGGGCGATGAGCGCCTCGGTGCGGGTGTCGACGGAGCTGGTCGCCTCGTCCAGGATCAACAGCCGTGGCCGGGCGAGAAACGCTCTCGCGATGGTGATCAACTGCTTCTCTCCGGCGCTGATGTTGCCGCCGCCGCCGCTGACGCGGGTCTCGTAACCGGCGGGCAGCGTGTGCACGAACCGGTCGACATACGCCGCCTTCGCGGCCTGCACCACCTCGTCCGGGGTGGCCTCGGGCCGCCCGTAGGCGATGTTCTCCGCGATCGTGCCGTCGAAGAGCCAGGTGTCCTGCAAGACCATGCCGATCCCAGACCGCAGCGACTTCCTGCTCACCGTGGTGATGTCGACGCCGTCGACCAGGATCCGGCCGGAGTCAACGTCGTAGAACCGCATGAGCAGGTTCACCAGCGTGGTCTTGCCGGCCCCGGTCGGCCCGACGATCGCCACCGTGCTGCCCGGCTCGGCCACCATCGACAGATCCTGGATCACCGGGGTGTTCGGGCGGTAGCCGAAGCTCACGTGTTGGAACTCGACTTGTCCGGCCCCCTGCCCGGCGCCGCCGTCGGGAACCGGCGCGGGGTCCGGAGGTTCTTCGGGCTCGTCGAGCAGGTCGAACACCCGCTCCGCGCTGGCAACGCCGGACTGCAGGGTGTTGTACATTCCGGCCACCTGGCTGAGCGGGGCGTTGAACTGCCGGACGTATTGGATGAAGGCCTGGATACCGCCCAGGGTGATGTGGCCGGTGGCCACCTGCAGGCCGCCCACCACGGCGACGGCCACGTAGCCCAGGTTGCCGATGAACGACGTCGCCGGTGCGACCAGCCCGGAGAAGAACTGGGCGCCGAAGCTGGCCCGGTAAACGTCGTCGTTGTGGTCGCGGAACTGCTCGCGCGCGGCGGCCCGGTGGCCGAACGTCTTGACCACCGTGAAACCGCTATACGTCTCTTCGATGTGGGCGTTGAGGCGACCGATGCTCGTCCATTGCGCCACGAACAGGCGCTGCGCTCGGCGCGCGATAGCACGCGTCGCCACCAGCGACAGCGGCACCGTGGCCACGGTGATCAGGGCCAGCAGCGGCGAGATCGACAGCATCATCGCCAGCACGGCGACGACGGTCAAGATCGATGTCACCAGCTGGCTGATGGTCATCGACAGCGACGACTGCACGTTGTCGATGTCGTTGGTCACCCGGCTCAGCAGCTCGCCGCGCTGGCGCCCATCGAAGTACGACAGCGGCAACCGGTGGACCTTGTCCTCGACGTCGGAACGGAGGGCGACCATGGTGCGCTGCACGGTCACGTTCAGCAGCCGCGCCTGCGCCCAGATCAGCAGCGCGGAAACGAGGTACAGGCCCAACGCCAGCGCCAGGGTTCGCGCCACCGCCCCGAAGTCCACTCCTTGGCCCGGCACCACCCTCATTCCCGAGAGAAGGTCGGCGAAGGTGTTCTCGCCCCGGGCCCGGGCCGCGGCGACAGCCTGCGCCTTGGTGATCCCCACGGGCAGCTGCCGCCCGATGACGCCGTTGAACAGCAGGTCGGTGGCGTGGCCGAGGATTCTTGGGACGATGACCCCCATCGCCGTCCCGGTGACGCCCAGGCTGATCACCGCGACGCTCAGCCGGCGTTGCGGCGCGAGCCGTTTCACCAGCCGGGCGGCCGAACCCCAGAAGTCGCGGGAGCGCCCGGCAGGGGCCGGGGTCAAGCCGCGAGTGGCGGTCACGGTCATGGCGTGCCTCCGACGTGGCCCGACCGGACGGCGCTCATCGATTGCGAGTCGGCGAATTCCGCATAGGTGGCGCAGTCGGTGAGCAGCGATTCGTGCGTGCCCGTGCCCAGGAGTTTTCCGCCGTCGATGACGATCACTTGGTCAGCCTGGGCGGCGGTCGAAACCCGTTGCGTCACAACGATGACGGTGGCCTGACCCGATATCTGCCGCAGCGATGCACGTACCCGCGCGTCGGTGTGCACGTCCAGCGCGCCGAATGAGTCGTCGAAGAGATAGATCACCGGGCGGCGGATGACCGCCCGCGCGATCGCCAGTCGTTGTCGCTGACCGCCGGAGAAGTTGATTCCGCCCTGGGCCACCCGCATCGCCAGGCCGTCGTCGTGTGCGCGCACGAACCCGTCGGCGTCGGCCACGCGCAACGCTTCCCACATCTCGTCGTCGGTCGCGTCCGCCTTGCCGTACCGCAGGTTGTCCGCCACGGTCCCGGAGAACAGGTAGCCACGCTGGGGGACCAACCCGATCGCGGACCAGAGCCGCTCGGTCTGGTAGTCGCGGACATCGACGTCGTCCACCAGGACGGCGCCGCCGGTCACGTCGTAGAGCCGGCAGATCAGCGACACCAGTGTCGACTTGCCCGAACCGGTGCTGCCGACGATGGCGGTGGTGGTGCCGGGCGCTGCGGTCAGCGAGATATCTTGCAGCACAGGCCGATCGGCGCCAGGATAGGTGAATGTCGCGCCCGCCAAGCGCACCATTCCGGTGATCCCGCCGCGCGGGAACACCGGGCTCCGTGGGTCGTCGACGGCGGCCTGTGTCGAAAGAACTTCGGTGATCCGTTCGGCGCAGACGGCGGCTCGCGGCAGCACCACCAGCGTCATGGTCGCCATCAACACCGCCATCAGGATCTGGGTGAAGTAGGCCAGGAACGCGGTCAGCGAGCCGACCTGCATCTGGCCGCGGTCGATGCGCAGCCCGCCGAACCAGATCAGGGCGACACTGGACACGTTGACCGTAAGCGTGGTCACCGGCAGCATCAGCGCCTGCCAGTTGCCGGCGGTCAGCGCCGTATTGGACAGCGCGGCGTTGGCCCGGCCGAACCGCTCCCGCTCGTAGCCCTCGCGGGCGAACGCCCGGACCACCCGGACACCGGACAGCTGGTCCCGCATCACCCGGTTGATGCCGTCGATCAGGCCCTGCATCCTGCGGAACAGCGGCAGCATGTGCGACATCACCCAGTAATTGGTCACGGCCATGATGGGAACGCTGACCAGCAGCAACCAGGTCAGCGCCGCCTCCTGGTGGATGGCCATGACGATCCCGCCGATGCACATGATGGGCGCGGTGATTAGCACGGTGCTCGCGATCTGAACCAGGTACTGGATCTGGCGGACGTCGTTGGTGCTGCGTGTCAACAGCGTCGGCGCCCCGAAGCGGGCCGTCTCGTGTTCGGAGAAGGTGGTGACGTGGTCGAACATCGCCGCGCGCAGGTCGCGACCGAAGCCCATCCCGGTCTTCGAGCCGAAGTACACCGCCGCGACCGCGCACAGCACCTGCAGACCCGTGACCGAGAGCATCACCATGCCGAGCCTGCCGATGGTGGCCGTGTCACCCTTGGCGACGCCGTCGTCGATGATGGCGGCGTTGACCGTCGGCAGGTAGAGCGACGCGAGCGTGCTGATCAGCTGAAGCACCATCAGCACCGCGACCAGCCGCCGGTACGGCCGGATGTACTGGCGCAGCAGTGCCAGAAGCATTTCGTAACTGTCGCACACGCTGAGTCCCGCAGCCGCGAGCAACCGCCGAATGGGTCAACTCGGGCGCCGCGGGCGGCGGCGGGACTGAAACGCCTGCTCAGGCGCGTCGGTGGTTGACCCGCTGAGCTGCCGCTACAGTGCATCGTGTGGACCGGCAGCAGGCTGAGCAGAAGCAGGGTAGCGGTGCGGCGTAACTCGAGGGCGCTGGCCGTGGCGGCTTCAGCCTTGGCGATCCTGATGCCTACGGTTGCGGCGTGCTCCGATTCGGGGGGCAACAAACCGGGCGCGACGTCGTCGACGGCGCCGGGGAGTTCGGAGGGCCACCACGGGCCGATGTTTCCGCAGTGCGGCGGCATCAACGATCAGACGGTGGCGGAGCTGACCAAGGTGACTGGCCTGATCAACACCGCCCGAAACTCCGTCGGCTGCCAGTGGCTGGCCGGCGGCGGCATCCTCGGCCCGCACTTTTCGTTTTCCTGGTATCGCGGCAGTCCTATCGGGCGTGAACGCAAGACCGAGGAGCTGTCCCGCGCCAGCGTCGATGACATCAACATCAACGGCCATGGGGGCTTCATCGCCATCGGGAACGAGCCCAACCTGGGTGACTCGCTGTGCGAGGTGGGCATCCAATTTCAGGATGACTTCATCGAATGGTCGATCAGCTTCAGCCAGAAGCCGTTCCCGCCGCCGTGCGACATAGCCAAGGAATTGGCGCGTCAGTCGATTGCGAACTCCAAATGACCCGAAGTAGCGTCCGCGCCTTTGTCGCCGTCTTGATCACCGCGCTGGTCGTGCTGACCGGATGTTCGAGGTCCATCGCGGGCAACGCCGTGAAGGCCGGCGGTCCGACGCGCAACAACAACTCCCAGCAGCAGTACCCCAACCTGCTCAAGGAGTGCGAGGTGCTCACCAGCGACATCCTCGCCAAGACGGTGGGTGCTGACCCGCTCGACATTCAGAGCACCTTCGTCGGCGCGATCTGCCGGTGGCAGGCGGCCAACCCGGCCGGCCTGATCGACATCACCCGGTTCTGGTTCGAGCAGGGCAGCCTGAGCAACGAGCGCAAGGTCGCCGACTTCCTCAAGTACAAGGTCGAGACGCGGAACATTGCCGGGATCGATTCGATCGTGATGCGCCCCGACGACCCGAACGGCGCCTGCGGGGTGGCCAGCGACGCGGCCGGCGTGGTCGGGTGGTGGGTCAATCCTCAGGCGCCCGGCATCGACGCCTGCGGTCAGGCGCTCAAGCTGATGGAACTGACGCTGGCCACCAACTCGTAGCGGCTAGCGCGGCACCTCGAAACCGATCAGCGCGGCGCGGCCGAGTTCGAGGCGCTTCCATCCGGACGTGACCGTCAGCACGGCGATGGCCGACGTCGGAAACTTGACGGAAATGCGTTCCGCCACGGCGACATCGGTGCCAGCACCGCCGAGGCCGAGGGCCACCGCGGACATCGTCGGCTCGTGGCCGATGACGAGCAGCGTCTCGACTTGGTCGCTGACCGTGTTGATTTCCTCGATCATCGTGCCGGGGGTCGCGTCGTAGAGCCGCTCGCTGTACCGCACCGGGGCATCGATGCGCGCGGTGGCCAACGTCTGCCGGGTGCGCGCCGCGGTGGAACACAGCACGGCGTCGATGGCCGGGGCGTTGGCGCGCAGCCAGTCGCCGGCGAGGCCGGCTTCGCGGGTTCCGCGCGGCGCCAACGGCCTCTCGTGGTCGACGACGCCGGGCGGGTAGTCAGACTTCGCGTGACGCATCAACAGCAACGTGCGCTGGTCTTCCACGGAGGTCACGCTAACTAATCAGGAACGACTACCGCTATGCCGCGTCGTCATCGTCTTCGCCGGGGAGCAGTTTTTCGGGGTGGTGGAAGGTGTTGGTGCGGGGTTGGCCGCGGTCCAGGTGCGGGGGTGGGATCCATTCGGTGTCTCCCCTTGCGTTCTTGCGGGTGCTCCATCCGCCGGGTTTGAGCAGGCGGTGATGGGGTCCGCAGGCGAAGGTGAGGTCGTGGATGTCGGTGCGCCGGGTTTTGGCGTAGTCGGTGACGTGGTGAACTTCGGACAGGTAGCCGGGCACGGTGCAGCCCGGAGCCGAGCAGCCGCGGTCGTTGGCGTAGAGGACGATGCGTTGGCCGGGGGAGGCCAGCCGTTTGGTGTGGTAAAGGGCCAAGGGTTTCGCGTTGTCGAAGACGACCAGATAGTGGTGGGCGTGGCGGGCCAGCCGGATCACATCGCTCATCGGCAGTATGCTGCCGCCACCGGTCAAACCACGGCCGGCGGCGGCCTCGAGATTTTGCAGCGTCGTGGTGATGACGATCGAGGCGGGTAATCCGTTGTGGCGGCCCAACTCTCCCGAGGCGAGCAGCGCCCTGAGGCTGGCGTTGAGTGCGTCGTGGTTGCGCTGGGCGGTGCTGCGGGCGTCGCGGTCGATCGCCTCCTGGCTGGGGGCGCCGTCCACTACCGGGGTGTCGTCGAGCGGGTTGCACATGCCCGGGGCGGCCAGTTTGGCCAGCACGGCCTCCAGGGTGGCGCGCAGTTCGGGGGTGAGCAGGCCGCGCAGCTCGGACATGCCATCGGGGCCCTGCCGGCCCAGGATCAGGCCGCGGCGCCGCGCGCGCTCGGCGTCGGTGTAGCTGCCATCGGGATTCAGGCAATCGGCCACGTGGTCGGCCAGTGCGGCCAATTGCTCGGGCCGATAGTGCGTTCCGTGGGCGGCCAGGTCGGCCTCGACGGCTTGGCGGGTGGCGAAGTCCACGCAGCCGGGCAGCCGGTGAAAGAACCGACGAATCACCGCCACCTGACCGCCGCCCAGGGTGCCGGCGCGCTGGGCTGCCGCGGTGGCCGGCAGCATCGGCGCCAACGGTTCCCCGGTCAACCCGCGGCGCGGGCCCAAATCCACCGCTTCCTTGACCCGCCGTGACGCCTCGGCGCGGCTGATCAACGTCGCCTCGGCGACCGCGTGCGCCAGCGTGCCGCCTAACTCCTCGGGGGTGGCTTGATGGGCCAGGTTGTTGATCAGCGGATGCTCGAGCGCCGGCAACTGGCGGCGCACCTGCTCGCAGCGTTCCAGCATCGCCAGCTGCTGCTGCACCGTCATCGCCTCCACCGGCAACGCGCGGGCACGGGCCAACACGCAATCCAAGTCGTCAAACACCGCCTCGGCGTCGGGATGACCACTGGGACTCATACCGCCAAACTAGCCACCCCCACCGACAACAAAGCCCCCAAAACCGCCACAGACGCACACTCAAAAAATTGGCGCGAAAAAAGATTCTGCCCGCGTCCCCCGGCGCTCGCAGTGGCGCCGCCAAAAAGCGCAAATTCGCCGCTCGGAGACCTGCCGGGCGAGGTCCCGCGTCTTGTCGGTGCGCGGATCTAAGCTCGCGATGCCCTGGTAATCACGCAGTCCGAAAGGGAGCCGCCGCCATGCGATTCCTGCACACCGCCGACTGGCAGCTCGGCATGACCCGGCACTTCCTCGCCGGCGATGCTCAGCCCCGGTACTCGGCTGCCCGACGTGATGCGGTGTCCGGTCTGGGGGCGCTGGCGGCGGAGGTGGGCGCCGAATTCGTCGTGGTGTCCGGCGACGTCTTCGAACACAACCAGCTTCCCCCGCAGGTTGTCGGGCAGTCGTTAGAAGCCATGCGCGCCATCGGGGTTCCGGTCTACCTGCTGCCGGGCAACCACGACCCGCTCGATGCGTCTTCGGTGTACACCAGCGCGCTGTTCACCGCCGAACGACCGGACAACGTGGTCGTGCTCGACCAGGCCGGCGTCCATCAGGTCCGGCCCGGGCTGGAGATCGTCGCGGCGCCTTGGCGATCCAAGGCGCCGACCACCGACCTGGTCGCCGACGTTCTCGAAGGCCTCACGCCCGAACCGGTCACCCGGATCCTCGTCGCGCACGGCGGGATCGACGTCCTGGACCCGGACCGCGACAAGCCCTCCCTGATCCGGCTTGCCGCCTTGGACCAGGCGCTGGCCACCGGCGCGGTGCACTATGTCGCGCTGGGGGATAAGCATTCACGCACCAATGTCGGTGCCAGCGGCCGGATCTGGTACTCCGGATCGCCGGAAGTCACCAACTTCGACGACGTGGAATCCGACCCCGGTCATGTCCTCGTCGTGGAGATCGACGAGACCGACCCGCACCGCACCGCCTCCGTGGAATCGCGGCACGTCGGCCGGTGGCGCTTCGTCACCCTGCACCACCAGGTCGACACTCGCCGCGACATCGCCGACCTCGACCTGAACCTGGACCTGATGACCGACAAGGACCGCACCGTGGTGCGTCTGGCACTCACCGGTTCCCTGACGGTCACCGACCGTGCGGCGCTGGATTCCTGCCTGGACAAGTACGCGCGGTTGTATGCCTGGCTCGGCCTGTGGGAACGCCGCACCGATCTGGCGGTCATTCCGGCCGATGGCGAATTCAGCGATCTGGGTATCGGGGGATTCGCCGCCGCGGCGGTCGACGAGCTGGTGGCGACCGCCCGCGAGGGAGACTCCGACACCGCTGTCGACGCGCAGGCGGCGCTGGCGCTGTTGCTACGCCTCACCGACCGGGGCGCCGCATGAAGTTGCATCGCCTGACCCTGACGAATTACCGCGGCATCACGCACCGGGAGATCGAATTCCCCGACCACGGTGTCGTCGTGCTGTGCGGCGCCAACGAGATCGGCAAGTCGTCGATGATCGAGGCCTTGGACTTGCTGCTGGAGTCCAGGGACCGCTCGACGAAAAAAGAAGTCAAGCAGGTCAAGCCCACCCACAGCGACGTCGGGTCGGAGGTGAGCGCCGAATTGAGCTGCGGCCCTTATCGTTTCACCTACCGCAAGCGGTTTCACAAGAGGTGCGAAACCGAGCTGACGATCCAGGCGCCCCACCGCGAGCAGCTCACCGGCGACGAGGCGCACGAACGGGTCCGCGCGATGCTGGCCGAGACGGTGGACAGCGATCTGTGGCATGCCCAGCGGGTATTGCAATCGGCCTCGACCGCCGCGGTGGATCTGTCAGGCTGCGACGCCCTTTCGCGCGCGCTCGACGTGGCGGCCGGGGACGCCGCGGCGTTGTCCGGCACCGAGCCGTTGCTGATCGAACGCATCGACGCGGAGTACGGACGCTACTTCACCCCCACGGGGCGTCCCACGGGCGAATGGGCCGCGGCGATCGCCCGCCTGGCCGACGCCGAGGCCGCGGTCGCGGAGTGCGCGGCGGCCGTCGCCGAGGTCGACGAGCGGGTGGGTCGGCACGCGGCCCTGACGCAGCAGGTGGCCGACTTGTCCCAGCAGCGCATCGCCGCGCGCCCCCGGCTCACCGCCGCGCAGGAGGCCGCGGAAAGGGTCGCCGAACTGACCGGCCAGGCGCGCGAGGCCGAGTTGGTGGCCAAAGCGGCGGCGGCGACGAGCGCCGCGGCGACCACGGCCCGCAACTCACGCCTGCAGTTGCTTGCCGAAATCGACACTCGTACAGCGGCTGTCGCGGACGCACAGGCCCAAGCGCAAGAAGCCGCCGACGCGTGCGCGGCGGCGCGGGAGCAGGCGGAGGCCGCCGAGGCCGCGGCTCAGCAGGCCGCCGAGGCCGTCGCGGATCTGCAGTGCCGCGCCGAATCCGTCCGCCGCACGGTCGCGCAGCTCGCCGACCGTGAGGAGGCCGACCGGCTGAGCGCCCGACTGGCCAAGATCGACGCCATCCAGCGCGACCGCGACCGAGTGTGCGCGGAACTCGGCGAGATCACCATCACCGAGCAGCAGCTGCGCCGAATCGAGGGCACGGCGGCCGCGGTCGATCGCATCGGCGACCAGCTGGCGTCGACGTCGGCGGCGGTCGAGTTCACCGCCGCAGCGGACATCGAGCTGTCCATCGGTGGCGAACGGATCGCGTTGTCCGAGGGCCAGACCTGGTCCATCACGACCACCGGGCCCACCGCGGTCCAGGTCCCCGGCGTCCTGACTGCGCAGATCACCCCGGGCGCAACCACCCTCGATGTGCAGGCGAAACACGCTGCGGCGCAAGAGGAACTGGCGGCCGCGTTAGCCGAGGGACGGGTGGCCGACCTGGCCGCGGCACGCACCGCCGATCAGCATCGCCGCGAACTGCAGGGCACCCGCGACCAACTGAACGCCACGCTGGCCGGCCTGTGTGGGGATGAGGAAATCGACGAGCTGCGCTCTCGACTCGCGCTGCTGCGCGCCGCGCAACCGGTCGAGGCCGACAGCCCGGCGACGGACATCGGAGCCGCCCGCGACGAGCTCGACGCGCTTCAGACGGCCGTCCAGGCCGCGACGGCCGAATGCGACGACCGCCGCCGCAACGCCGCCGCCGTCACTGCCCGGCTCACCGAGTTGGTCACCCGCGCAACGGTTCTCGAGAACGCGCTGAAGAACCAGCGCGGCGAGCTCGACGCCGCCACCGACCGGCTGGCCCAGGAGCGGGCGTCGGCCGGTGACGACGAACTCGCGTCGGCGGCGGATGCGGCACTGCACGCGGCGCTGACCGCCGAACGTCGGCACGCCGAACTCGTGGAAGCACTCGCGACGGCAAGCCCGGACGCGGTGAACGCCGAATTACGCGCCGCAATCACCGAGACCGACCAACTGCGCGAGCGCTACGAAGAGTCCGCGCGCGCGTTGCGCGAGATCAGCATCGAACTCTCGGTGATGGGCAGCGAGGGCCGGCAGGGCAAGCTCGACGCCGCGGAAACCGAACGCGAACACGCCGCCAGCGAGCACATCCGGGTGGGCAGCCGGGCTCGGGCGGCACGGCTGCTGCGTTCCGTGATGACGCGTCACCGCGACACCACCCGACAGCGGTACGTCGAGCCCTACCGCGCCGAACTGCAACGGCTGGGCCGCCCGGTGTTCGGTCCCACGTTCGAGGTCGAGATCGACAGCGACCTCTGCATTCGCAGCCGCACGCTCAATGGCGTCACGGTGCCCTACGACTCCCTGTCGGGCGGGGCCAAGGAGCAACTCGGCATCCTGGCCCGGCTGGCCGGGGCCGCCCTGGTCGCCAAGCAGGACGCCGTTCCGGTGGTCGTCGACGACGCGCTGGGATTCACCGACCCCGACCGGCTGGCGAAGATGGGCGAGGTCTTCGACACGGTGGGCACTCACGGCCAGGTCATCGTGCTGACCTGCAGTCCCGACCGGTACGACGGCGTCAAGGGCGCCCACCGCATCGATCTCAGCGCCTAGCGCCCGCGCTGAGTTGCGTCGACCACGCCGGGCGCGGTGCCGGTCGGCAGGCCCGGCAGAATGGTGTGATGGCGGGCCGACACCGATGACCATGAACGCTAAACGGCGCCGGGTGCAGGAGAAGCTTGCGGCATTGCCCGGTGTGCGGCCCGTGCGCCGGCCGGTCTCGCCGGACAGTAGCGAAGAGTTCGACCTGTACTACGTGCGCACCGGCCGGAAGTCGGCACATCCGCTGGTCATCATCCCGGGGGGCCCTGGGGTGGCGTCGGTGCAGATGTACAAGGGGCTGCGGCGCCGCGCCGCCGCGGCCGGCCTGGACGTCATAATGATCGAACACCGCGGCGTGGGCATGTCGCGGCACGACGACTCCGGCGCGGACCTGCCCCCCGAGGCGATCACCGTGAACCAGGTCGTCGACGACATCGCCGCCGTGCTCGACGACGCCCACGTCGACTCCGCCGTCATCTACGGTGCGTCGTACGGGACCTACATCGCCTCCGGGTTCGGCGTGCGCCATCCGGGCCGGGTGCGCGCCATGATCCTCGATTCGCCGCTGCTGTCGCGGCACGACATCGTGATCGTGCGCCGCGCCATTCGCAGGCTGTTACTCAGGGGCGACAGCCCGGAAACGGCCGCGCTGGCGCCCAAAATGCGCAAACTCGTCGACGCGGGGGTGATGACCGCGGCGGCCACCCAGGTCGTCGCCACGATCTATGGCTACGGCGGCGCCGAGCTGCTCGAGCGGCAACTCGACCTGCTGCTGGACGGCCGAAAGCTGTTGTGGTGGGCCCTGTCCCGGTTCGCCACCCTGAGCAACCTGCCGTATCGCTACGAGGAAGACCTGGTCAGCCGCATCGCGTTCCGCGAACTGAACTACGCCGCCGAACCCGATGGGCTACCGCTCGATCCCGCCGTCGCGGAACGCGAAGCACGCACGCAGACAGCCACTTTCGAGGATGAACCCTATGACCTGGTGGCCGAGATGCCGCACTTTCGCTGGCCTACCGTGGTGGTCTCCGGCGGCCGCGATCTCATCACTCCGCCGGCGGTCGCCGAGCGCGAGGCCGCGCTGCTGCCCAACGTGGTGCTTTTGAAACTGCCCACCATGGCGCACAGCGCGCTCGATTTCCGCGAGCCTGCCGCGATCGCCATCGCGCTAGCTGTGTGGCGCGGAGACATCGACGGGCTCGGCGCGACAGCGCCTGCGCTCGACGCCCTTCCGGCGCGCCCCGAGCTGCGCCTGCTGTGGAAGGCGATCGGGGTGGCCGCGACCGTGGAGGGCGCCCTGCCGATCCCGGCGCCGCTGCGCCGCCGGATCAGCCACGCATGAACCCGATGGCGGTGTAGCGCAGGTCGCCGAGACCGGCGGCGCCGAAATTTGCCAGCGTGCTGCGCACGGCGACGTCGCCGGGGGACTGCGTCAGCGGCAGGCTGAACCCCTCGGCCCAGATCAGCTTGTCGAGGTCGTTGGCCAGTGCCCGCGCCTTGCCGGGATTGAGCTCCTCGAGTGTCCGCTCTATCGCCTCGTCGATCTGCGGGCTGCCGATCTTGCCGAAGTTGCTTTCCCCGGTCGACAGGTAGATCTGGCTGAGCGCCGAGAGCGGGAACGCGTCTCCGAGCCAACCGAATTGGGCCATGTCGAAATCCCCGACGTTGATGTAGTTGGTGAAGAACCCGCTGCCCGACCGGGCCACCAGTTCCAGTTTGACGCCGATCTGCGCCAGACTGTGCTGCGCGATCTGGGCGAACTGCCGGCTGCCCTGGGCGTCGTAGAACAGATCGCGGATGACAAGCTGGCGGCCGTTCTTCTCGCGGAACTGCCCGTTGAGCTTCCAACCCAGCGCGTCCAGCTCCCGCCTGGCGGCGTCCGGGTCGTAGGGGACGACCGCGCTGTTGTCCTGGTAGCCCTTCTGGCCCGCGACATAGACGTGGTTGCCCAACGCCACGGGATCACTCGTCAGTCCGTATTGGACGACCTTGGCGATGGTGCGCCGGTCGATGCCCTTGGACACCGCGAGGCGCAGCGCCTTGTCGGACAGGATGGACCCGGGCGCGCCGTTGAAGGTGAAATGGGACCAGGCGGGGGCGGGGGCACGCCGGATCGAGATTCCCTTCGTGCGCTGCGCGATGGTCAGCTGGTCGACGGTGCCGACACCGGACGCGTCGATGGTGTTGTTCTGCAACGCGGGCAGCCGCGCGGCGTCGTCGAGCACCAGGTAGGTGATGTTGTCCAGACGCGGCCGTGCGCCCCACCATTTCGGGTTGCGGGACAACACGATCCGCTGTGTCGTGCGGTCCAGCGACGTGACGATGAAGGGGCCGGCCGACGGACCCGGCCCCAGGAGTTGGGCCTTGTTGAATGCCTCCGGGGTGGCCGTCATGCTCTTGGGGAACAGCATGCCGTTACCGGCGAACATGCCGCGCCACTCGGCGTACGGCTTGGCGAAGGTGACCACGGCCTGCCGGTCGTCGACGCCCGGGGTGACCGACGCGACGCGGTCGGCGCCGCCGGGACCTGCGATCTCGAACGTCTTGTCGGCCCCGCTCAACGCGTGGATCTGGCTGGCGATGTCTTCCCAGGTGATCGGTGTGCCGTCGGACCACACGGCCCGGGGGTTGATGGTGTAGGTCACCACCTGCGGCGCGGTGCCGGTGAGTTCGACGCGGGTGAAGTAATCGGTATCGACGGTGGTCGATCCGTCCGCGCCGAGGATGAACGCACGCGGCAGGGTGGCCTTCATCATCGCGGCGACTTCGGCCGAATTGCCGTCGATGTGCAGGACGTTGAAGTTGGGCGGGAAGTCGCTGAGCGCGAGCCGCAGGCTGCCCCCGTCTTGCAGCGTGGCCGGGTCCTGCGGGTTGATGTCGCTGGTGGTGCCGATCTGGGCGTTCTGGCCGCTCTGCGGCGCCAAGTTGATGGCCGGTGAGCATCCGGAGAAGGCAAGCGCCATCACGACGAGCGCCGTCGCGGCCCGCCTAGACACGCTTGCCCGGATTCGGTTGGGGCACGGCCCCCAGCAGTCGCCGGGTGTACTCGTGCTGCGGGTTGTCGAATACCTGCTGGCTGTCGCCCTGTTCCACGATCGTGCCGGCATGCATCACCACCACCTGGTGCGCGAGGTGTTTGACCACCGAGAGGTCGTGGGAAACGAAGAGATACGACAGGCCGAACCGCTCTTGCAGGTCGAGCAGCAGGTTGATGATGCCCGCCTGGATGGAGACGTCAAGGGCGGAGACCGGTTCGTCGAGCGCCAGGATCTTCGGCTGCAGTGCCAGTGCGCGCGCGATACCGATGCGCTGCTTCTGGCCCCCCGAGAACTCGGCGGGATACCGGGCCGCGTCGGCCCGGCGCAACCCTACGATGTCGAGCAGTTCGGCGACGCGCGCGTTGGTCTCGTCCTTACCGAATCCGTTGGCCGACAACGGTTCGGCGAGTAGCTCGAACACGGGCAGCCGTGGATCCAGTGAGGCCACCGGGTCTTGGAACACAACCTGGATGTCGCGACGCAACGACCGTCGGCGCGACTCGCTCAGCGTGGCGACGTCGGCGCCGAGGACCTCGATCGATCCGGATTGGGGCGCAACGAGTTCCAGGATCTCGTGCAGGGTGGTCGACTTGCCGGAGCCGGACTCGCCGACGATGCCCAGGGTGCGACCCTGCCGCAGCTCGAAGCTGACGCCGTCGACCGCGCGGACCTCACCGACGGTGCGGCGCAACACCACGCCCTTCGTCAGTTGGAACGTCCTGACCAGATCGCGCACGCGGACGACCACCGGCGAATCGCCGGCCACCTCCCCCCGCGCGGAGGTGTTGACGCCGTAGATGTCGGCGGCGGTGCGTCCGCTGACCTGATCGGTGCGGATGCAGGCCGCCCGGTGATCCACACCGACCGGCAGCAGATCCGGTTCGGCGGTGCGGCATTCGTCGATGGCCAGCGGGCAGCGCGGCGCGAACGGACAGCCCGGCTCCAGCCCCACCAACGACGGCGGCGCGCCGGGAATGGGCACCAACCGGGTGCCCTGCACCGCGTCGAGCCGCGGCACCGAGCCCAACAGCCCTACGGTGTAGGGCATTTGGCGATCGCGGTAGAGATCGTGCACGCCGGCGGATTCGACGACCCGGCCGGCATACATCACCAGTGCCCGGTCGGCGAACTCGGCGACCACACCCAGGTCGTGGGTGATGATCAACACCCCGGCGCCGGTGATGTCGCGAGCGGTCTTGAGCACCTCGAGGATCTGCGCCTGAACGGTGACGTCCAGTGCCGTGGTCGGTTCGTCGCAGATCAGCAGATCCGGGTCGTTGGCGATCGCGATCGCGATCACCACCCGCTGGCGCTCACCACCGGAGAGCTCGTGCGGAAACGCACGGGCGCGCCGCTCCGGCTGGGCGATGCCGACCAGCTCGAGCAGTTCCACCGCGCGCCGGCGGGCGGCGTTCTTGCCCACGTTCGGCTGGTGGATCTCGATCGCCTCGGCGATCTGGTTGCCGACGGTGTAGACGGGCGTCAGCGCCGACATCGGGTCCTGGAACACCATGCCGACGGTCTTGCCGCGGAAGCGAGACATCGCGTCGTCGCCCAGGCCGAGCAACTCGGTGCCGTGCAAGCGCACCGAGCCGCGCACCCGTGCGTACTCGGGCAGCAGGCCCACCGCCGCCAGTGCCGAAACCGATTTACCCGAACCGGATTCGCCGACCATGGCCACGACTTCGCCCGGGGCGACGTCGTAGCTGATGCCGCGCACCGCGGTCACCGGTTGGTCGGCCGTCGGAAAGCTGACGGCCAGGTCGGTGACCTCCAGCAGGGCGTTCACCGGGCACCACCGCGCAGCATGCTGCTGCCTGGGTCCAGCGCGTCGCGCAGACCGTCCCCGGTCACGTTGGCGCACACCAGGATCAACACCAGCACGCCCGCCGGAAACAGGAACACCCACGGGAATGTCGTCGCGGACTGGGTGCCGTTGGCGATCAACGTGCCCAGCGAGACGTCCGGTGGCTGGATGCCGAAACCGAGGAAGCTGAGCCCAGTCTCGGCCAGGATGGCCGAGGCGACGTTGAGGGCGGCGTCGATGATCAGGATGGAGGCTACGTTGGGCACCACGTGGCGCAGGATGATGCGGCGGCTGGACACGCCCATGTACCTTGCGGCCCTGATGAATTCACGCTCGCGCAGGCTCATGGTCATGCCGCGGACCATGCGTGAGCTGATCATCCAGCCGAATCCGGCGAGCAGCAGGACCAGCATCAGGATGTTGGCCGAGCTCTTGGTTCGCGGTGTGACGATCGCGATCAGGATGAAGCTGGGCACCACCAGCAGCAGGTCGACCAACCACATCAGCGCCCGGTCTCGCCAGCCCCCGAAGTAGCCCGCGATCGATCCGACGGTGGCGGCGATGCCGGTCGAGATGACGGCCACGCAGACACCGATCAGCATCGACTTCTGCATGCCCCGCAGGATCTGCGCCAGCAAGTCCTGGCCGAGCGCGTTGGTGCCCAACCAGTGCCGGGTGTTCGGGGGTTGCAACAACGCGTCGAAATCGAGGTCGTCATAGGAGTACGGCAGCACCGCGGGCAGCGCGTAGCAGCCGACGAACAGCAGCGCCAACAGCGTCAGCGCCGCGACCGCCAACCTGTTACGCACGAACCTGCGCAGCACCAGGGTGCGGCGCGACGTGAACCCCGCCGGATTTGGGGTCGTAATCCCTTGGGCGCCATCGACTTTAGCCTCGGGCGTCATGACACCCGCACCCGGGGATCGAGGGCCGCGTAGAACACATCCGAGAGCAGACCCGCTAGCAATACCACCGTGCCGGAGAACAGCGTGATCGCGGCGATGATGTAGGTGTCCTGCGTCGCGATGCCCTGCACCAGCCATTCGCCCATGCCGTGCCAGCCGAAGATCTTCTCCACGAACACCGCGCCGGTGACCAGCCCGGCGACCCCGTAGGCGAACAGGGTGGCCAGCGGGATGAGCGCCGTGCGCAGCCCGTGTTTGACCAGCGCGCGCCGGCGGGTGAGCCCCTTGGCGCGTGCGGTGCGAATGAAATCCTGGCCCAGTACGTCGAGCATCGCGTTGCGTTGGTAACGGCTGTATCCGGCGGCGGCGGCCAACGTCAGCGTGAGCGTGGGCAGAATCAGATGTCGCAACCGGTCTACCAGCTGGTGCCAGGGGCCACCACTCACGCCGGGCGAGGTTTCCCCCGTGTAGTCGAAAAGGTGCGCGCCCAGAGCCCAGTTCACCCGCAGGGCGGCGAGGATCAACAGGTTGGCGATGACGAACGTTGGGGTGCTGAGCACGAGTAGCGCCACCATGGTGACGAGGCGGTCGCTGAGTCGGTACTGGCGGATGGCGCCCCAGGCGCCGGCCGCGATGCCAAGGATGGTGCCGGCCAGCGATCCGACGACCAGCAGCCGCAGGGTGACCCCGACCCGGCGCCAGAGGGTGGCACCGACGGGCTGTCCGGTGATGGTCTTGCCGAAGTCGCCACGCACGGCGTGCGAGGCCCACTGCGCGTAGCGGATCGGGATCGGTTTGTCCAGGTTGAGGGAGCGGGCCTTGGCGTCGATGACCGACTGCGGTGGGCGTGGGCTGCGCTGCAACAGGCTGTCCAGCGGTCTGAATGCCACCGACGTCAGGCAGAACGTCAGGAACGAGGCCAGGGCCAGCAGCACGACATAGTTGAGCAACCGGCGCGCCAAGAAACGAATCATTCCCAACCGCACCGCCCGTCTCGCATTGGGACAGGTTAACGAGCCCAGCCGGCACCGGCCCGGTGCGCCGACCGGATCCTTGTGATCCGGCTGATTTTCATGCCTCAATATTCGGTGGGCCGTTGTTAACATCCCACCGCGGTGCTGCGAACTCCCGAGGAGGCTGACGTGACGGTTACCGAGGATTACCTGGCCAACAACGCGCAATACGCCAGCACCTTTCAGGGCCCGCTGCCGATGCCGCCCGCCAAACACGTCGCGGTCGTCGCCTGCATGGACGCCCGCCTCGACGTCTACCGCGCCCTCGGCCTCAACGAGGGCGAGGCGCACGTCATCCGCAACGCCGGCGGGGTGGTCACCGACGACGTCATCCGCTCGCTGGCCATCAGTCAGCGGTTATTGGGGACGCGGGAAATCATCCTCATCCACCACACCGACTGCGGGATGCTCACCTTCACCGACGACGACTTCAAGCGCACCATTCAGGAAGAGACCGGCGTCAAGCCGCCGTGGGCCGCCGAAGCCTTCCCCGACGTGGCCGAGGACGTCCGGCAGTCGTTGCGGCGCATCGAGAACAGCCCGTTCGTCACCAAGCACGAGTCCGCGCGCGGGTTCGTCTTCGACGTCGCCACTGGGAAGCTTCAGGAAATAACGGCCTAGCACTCAGCCGACCTTGTAGGTGGCGAGGGCCTTCGCCACGAGTTTGCCTTCAGCGTCGACGATCTCGGCCTCGCAGTTCACCAGCGACCGCCCCCGCCGCAACACCCGGCCCACGCCGATCACGTCGGTGGCCCGGGCCGGCGCCATGAAGTCCAGGGCCATCGAGACGGTGACGCCCCGCAGCTCCGGGGGTGCCTGCGCGCCGCACCACGCCGCCGCCATGACGGTGACATCGGCGAGGGTGGCGATGGCGCCGCCGTGGACCATGTCACCGATCGTCACGTTGGAGGGATCCCACGGCAGCCGCAGGCGCACCTCCTGGTCGTCGAGCCGGTCGGCGACGATGCCCAGCTTCGCGACGAACGGTGATTGGGGGAGGAACTGCGCGATGACGGCGCGGCCGCTCGGAGGCGGGCCGGCCGGTGCAGAGTCGGAGGTCATCCGTTCATGTTTTCGCACCGGGCGCCGACGGCAAAAGGGTCGGCGCCGGTCTCGACCCGATGCCGGCGGATGGCCGTCGCCGGCGCCATGAGGGCGCCCACTTGACAACCGTCGCCCCGAACTGATGCTATGGAGGGCAAATCTGCCAAACTTGACCGACTCTGCCAGGTTTAACCGAGGAAGCCATGACCAGCGATCTGAAGGCGGGTCCCGCCGCCGGCCAGTACGAGCTGAGCCACCTGCGCTCGCTCGAGGCCGAGGCGATCCACATCATCCGGGAGGTGGCCGCCGAGTTCGAACGGCCGGTGCTGTTGTTCTCCGGCGGCAAGGACTCCATCGTCATGCTGCACCTGGCGCTGGGCGCGTTTCGCCCCGGGCGGTTGCCGTTCCCGGTGATGCACGTCGACACCGGCCACAACTTCGACGAGGTGATCGCGACGCGCGACGAGCTGGTCGCCGAGCATGGGGTGCGCCTGGTGATCGCCTCGGTCCAGGAGGACATCGACGCCGGCCGCGTGGTCGAGCCGAAGCAGGGACGCAACTCGATTCAGACCGTGACGCTGCTGCGCGCCATCCGGGAGAACAAGTTCGACGCGGCGTTCGGCGGGGCCCGCCGGGACGAGGAGAAGGCGCGCGCCAAGGAGCGGGTGTTCAGCTTCCGTGACGAGTTCGGTCAGTGGGACCCGAAGGCGCAGCGCCCCGAGCTGTGGAACCTGTACAACGGCCGGCACCACAAGGGCGAGCACATCCGGGCCTTTCCGCTGTCCAACTGGACCGAGTTCGACATCTGGTCTTACATCGGCGCGGAGAACATCGCGCTGCCCTCCATCTATTACGCCCACCGGCGCAAGGTGTTTCGCCGCGACGGCATGCTGCTGGCGGTCGACCGGCACATGCAGCCGCGCGACGACGAGCCGGTGTTCGAAGCGACGGTGCGTTTCCGCACCGTCGGAGACGTGACCTGCACCGGGTGTGTGGAGTCGACGGCCGCGACGGTGGAGGAGGTCATCGCCGAGACCGCGGTGTCCCGGTTGACCGAGCGCGGGGCCACCCGGGCCGACGACCGGATCTCGGAAGCCGGGATGGAAGACCGCAAACGGCAGGGGTACTTCTGATGGCCACACCCACCACGCTGCTTCGCCTGGCCACCGCGGGTTCCGTCGACGACGGCAAGTCCACGCTGATCGGCCGCCTGCTCTACGACTCCAAGGCCGTCATGGAGGACCAATGGGCGGCGGTGGAGCAGACGTCCAAGGAACGCGGCCACGACTACACCGACCTCGCACTGGTGACCGACGGCTTGCGCGCCGAGCGCGAGCAAGGCATCACCATCGACGTCGCCTACCGCTATTTCGCCACGCCCAAGCGGAAATTCATCATCGCCGACACCCCGGGCCACATCCAGTACACCCGCAACATGGTGACCGGTGCGTCGACCGCCCAGCTGGTGATTGTTCTCGTCGACGCCCGGCACGGGCTGTTGGAGCAGTCCCGCCGGCACGCCTTCCTGGCATCGCTGCTGGGCATCCAGCACATCGTGCTGGCCGTCAACAAGATGGACCTGATCGACTGGGACAAAGAGAAATTCGACGCCATCCGCGACGAATTCCACGCCTTCGCCGCCCGCCTGGATGTGCACGACGTCGCCACCATCCCGATGTCGGCGCTGCACGGCGACAACGTGGTGACCAAGTCTGACCAGACGCCCTGGTACGAGGGGCCGGCGTTGCTGTCGCACCTGGAGGAGGTCTACATCGCCGGCGACCGCAACCTGGTCGACGTGCGGTTCCCCGTCCAGTACGTCATCCGGCCGCACACCCGCGAACATCAAGACCACCGCAGCTATGCGGGCACCGTGGCCAGCGGGGTCATGCGCCCCGGTGACGAAGTCGTCGTTCTGCCGATCGGCAAGACCACCCGGATCACCGCCATCGACGGGCCGAATGGTCCTGTGGAAGAAGCCTTTCCGCCGATGGCGGTATCTATCAGCCTGGCCGACGAGATCGACATCTCGCGCGGTGATCTCATCGCCCGGACCAACAACCACCCCCGCGTCACCCAGGAATTCGACGCGACCGTGTGCTGGATGGCCGACGACGCGACGCTCGAGCCCGGGCGGGACTACGTCATCAAACACACCACCCGCACCACCCGCGCGAGGGTGACCGGGCTGGACTACCGGCTCGACGTGAACACCTTGCACCGCGACAAGGCCGCAACGGCGTTGCAGCTCAACGAACTCGGCCGCATCTCGCTGCGCACCCAGGTGCCGCTGCTGCTCGACGAGTACACCCGCAACGCCAGCACCGGATCGTTCATCCTCATCGACCCGCACACCAACGGCACGGTCGCGGCGGGCATGGTGCTGCGCGACGTCTCGGCGCAGACGGCAAGCCCGAACACCGTGCGGCACAGATCGTCGGCCGTGGCCGAGGCCCGGCCGCGGGGCAAGACGGTGTGGTTCACCGGGCTCTCGGGGTCCGGCAAGTCGTCGGTGGCCATGCTCGTCGAGCAGAAGCTCCTCGAAAAGGGCGTCGCCGCTTACGTTCTCGACGGCGACAACCTGCGCCACGGCTTGAACGCCGACCTGGGATTCAGCATGGCCGACCGCGCCGAGAACCTGCGCCGGCTGGCACATGTGGCGGCGCTGCTCGCCGACTGCGGCAATGTCGTGCTGGTGCCGGCGATCAGCCCGCTGACCGAGCAACGCGAGATGGCTCGTAATGTGCACGCCGCCGCGGGTTTCGACTTCGTCGAGGTGTTCTGCGACACCCCGATCGAAGAATGCGAGCAGCGTGATCCCAAGGGGCTGTACGCCAAGGCCCGCGCGGGCGAGATCGCACATTTCACCGGCATCGACAGCCCTTATCAACCGCCGGCGAATCCCGAGCTGCGGCTGACCCCGGAGCTCAGCGTCGAGGAGCAGGCGCAGCGGATCGTCGACCTGCTCGAATCGCGCGCTTAGCGCACGGCTGCGACTGATTGCCGCTGCCGGGTGGCACAATCCTCAGAGTGCGCATGTCGGCGAAGGCGGAGTACGCGGTACGGGCCATGGTCCAGCTCGCCACGGTCCCCGCCGGGACGTTGGTGAAGACCGACGACTTGGCCCAAGCGCAGGGCATTCCGCCGCAGTTCCTCGTCGACATCCTGACCAATCTGCGCACCGACCGCCTGGTGAGAAGCCATCGGGGCCGCGAAGGCGGCTACGAACTGGCCCGGCCCGGCAGCGAGATCAGCATCGCCGACGTGCTGCGCTGCATCGACGGGCCGCTGGCGAGCGTGCGCGACATCGGTCTGGGCGACCTGCCCTACTCGGGGCCCACCGCGGCACTCACTGACGTGTGGCGGGCGCTGCGCGCCAGCATGCGCTCGGTGCTGGAGGAGACGACGCTGGCCGACGTCGCCGCCAACGCGCTGCCGAAACACGTCGCGCAATTTGCCGACGACTACCGGACGCAGGAAAGCGCGCGGCACGGCACGCCCCGCGCCGGCGAATAGGCGCTACCGCTGGCCGCCCGACCCGTAGGGTCGGGTGAGAATCTCCATGGCATGGCCCGACGGGTCCAGGAAGTACACCCCGCGCCCGCCGTCGTTGTGGTTGATCTCGCCCGGTCGCTTGGCGCCGGGGTCCGCCCAATGCTCGAGGCCGCGTGACCGGATCTTTCCGTAGATGGTGTCGAACTCCTCCTCGGACACCAGGAAGGCGTAATGCTGCCGCGGGATCTCCGCGCCCTCGGGAGCGTCCGCGTAGTCGAGGTTGGCGCCGTGCTCGAGTTGGACAACCATGAAGTGGCCGAACGGTTTTGGGCCGGGGAGCCCGAACAACTCGGTGAGAAACTCCGCGGACTCCCGCTTGTCGCGGGAGGCGACGATGGTGTGGTTGAAACTGATGGCCATGGATTCCATCCTATTTCGGCGCGGTGAGCTCCAGGGCGATGTTGTCGGGGTCGCGGAACTGCAGGATGTAGGACGGGCCGATGTCCTTCACCGGCTCGTGCGCGATTCTCAGCTCGTCGAGATGCGCTGCCGCGGAGTCCAGTTCGTCCTTGCTGGCGACCCGGAACGCGATATGGTCGAGCCCGGCACGATCCTCGTGGAAGCGGTCGGTGGCGACCGGCCGCAGCCCTAGCAGGGTGCCACCGAGGTCGTAGATGACGCCACCGAACAGGAAGCTCAGCTGTTTGCGGGTCGCTTCGTCGGCGTTGTCGGGGACTTCCAGCAGCACCGGCCAGCCGAACACGCTCTCGTAGAACTGCCGAGATTGCTCGATATCGGTGACGGTGAGGCGAACGTGCGCGATGGAACTGCTGGTGAAACCCATCTGCTCCATGCTGCCACCTGCACCACCCAATGTTGAGCGTCATGCCAGAATCGCCGCGTGCGAATTGCGATGACGCTGCCGGTGATGGAGCCGGACTTGAACGCCGGAGTTCTTCAGGACTGGGCGCGCGCGATCGACGACGGCCCGTTCTCGTCGTTGTGCTGGGGCGAGCGCATCGCATTCGAGAACCCGGACAACCTCACCCTGCTGGGGGCGCTGGCCGCCTGGACGCGCCGGGTGCGTCTGCTGACGACGGTGATCGTGCCGCAGCTGCACGATCCGGTCATGCTGGCCAAGGCGCTCGCTACCGGGGACATGCTGTGCGGCGGCCGGCTGAGCGTGGGCGTCGGTGTGGGCGGGCGGCACGAGGACTACCACGCCGTCGGCGCCGACCCGGCGACCCAGACCATGCGCGACATGGCCGAACGCGTGGCCGTGATGAAGCGGGTGTGGGCCGGCGAAAAGCTCACCGAGTCGGTCCTGCCGGTCGGGCCCGCGCCGGTGCAGCCCGGCGGTCCGCCGCTGTTCGTCGGCAGCATCGGCCCGAAGACCATCCGCAGCGCCGCGTCCTGGGCCGCCGGACTGGCGGGGACGACGCTGGATCTGGACGTCGCCAAGCAGAACGAGTTGTTTGACGTCGCCCGCGACGCGTGGGCGCAGGCGGGCAAAGGCAAACCGCACCTGGTGACGTCGTTCTGGTTCGCGTTCGGGTCGTCCGAACAGTCCCGGGCCCAAGTGCATCGTCATCTGCGGCGCTACATGAACTGGATACCGCCGGAATACGTCGACGCCATGGCGCCGACCACCGGCTGGGCGGGCACCGAGGCACAGCTGCTGGAGGTGCTGCGCAAGTTCGAGGCCGTCGGCACCGACGAGGTACAGCTCATCCCGACGAGCTCCGACCTCGACCAGCTGAGTCGCGCGGCGGACGTGGCCGGCCGGCTCTAGGGGTCGGGTCAGGCCGATGGTGGCGACCCGCCGCGCCCGGCTCCGCCGCGCTTGCGATCGCCACTAAGCCGACGCGCGCTCCTCCCCGGCGGCGGGCTGCTGCGGCGGCTGCCCCTTGCGCAGCGTCGCCATCAACTCGCGGTAGGGGCCCACGAGGTAGACGGTGTCACCGCCGCGGAGCCAGGCGTCCCGTCGCGGATGCAGCTCGACGGGCGCGTCCTGCCGGGTGATGGCGATGACGCGGGTCTGGGTGGACAACTCGAACATCTTCAGCCCGTCGAGCTCGCTGCCGGCCGCCACGTGCATTCCGCCGACCATGAAGGAGCGCTGCCCGACCGAAAAGGTGCCCAGCACCTGCAGGCCCATCGCCGCGCCGATGAACCACGGCGCGGCCAGTTCGACGGTGGACCGGACATTCTCGAATCCGAACCGCTGCGCGACCGCGGCCCCCAGCTTCCGGTCGTACACGCGCAGCACCAGGGGAACGTCGGGCCGCACGACGTTGGGCATCACCCGCGGCCCCAACATCTCGCGCAGCACGATCCCGGTCTCGATGTTCACCATGTCATCCTGCGTCAGAACCGCCACCGCGCGGGCGTGCTCGACGCGGGCGGCCTCCAGCGTCTTGCGCAGGGTCGCGTCGCCGAAGATCACCGGCACATCGAGGTCGGCGGCCGTCGACAGGAAGCGGTTGTTCTCGTCGCGCTCGATCACCGCGACGTCGTATCCGGCCGACCTCAGATCGGCGACCACCCGGCTGCCGAACGAGCCGAGCCCTACGACGATGACGTGGTTGCGCAGATGGCGGGCCCGGCGGCGTCCGACCGAGTGGGCGAAACGCCGCGATATCAGCAGATCCGCGATGAAAGCGACCAGAAGCGCGGTGGTTGTCACGCCCGCGAACATCAACATGATGCTGTAAAGCCGCAGCCAGGTCGGCTGCTGGAGGAAGCTGAAGTCGCCATACCCCACCGTCGCGATCGTCTCGGTGCTGAAATACAGCGCGTCCAACCACGTCATCTTCGGATTCGGCTGGTAGCAGAAGCGCAGGACCACAGTCGACCCGAGCAGCAGGCACGCCGCGGCTACCAGGGCCCGCCCGAACATCGGGTTGACGTCGTCACGCAGGGCGCGGACGCCGTCGAGCGCCCGCCGCAGCCGGGACAGGCGGTAGCGCGTCACGGTCGGCCGCGGCACGTTGATGCCCCGGGCGCCCAGCTCGTCGGCGGTGCCGATCATCGCGGTCCAGTCGCCGGCGTGTACCACCAGATCACGGCCCGGGCAGGACACCACCTCGCCCGGGGTGGCGCAGTCCTCGCCATGGATCACCGCGACCGGCGCCAGGTCACCGTAAATTTCGCGCAGGGTCGCGCTGTACGGCGCCTCGGCGCCGGAGACGACGAACTCGATGCCCGCCGCCTCGAACGGGTGCACGGTGTGCGCCAGGCAGGCCTCGACGACCGAGGGCGCCGCAAGGTCGGCGACGTCCAGGATGGCTCCTGGGCGCTTGTCAGCGGCCATCGCCGTCCGCAACACGTCATTGCCCAGCCGGGCCACCACCCGCACCCGCGGGTTGGTTTTCCTTGCCAGCAACGCGATTTCGAGGTTCGTCGCGTCGTCATCGCCGACGCATATCACCGCGCGGGCGCGAGCGACCTCCGCGTGCTCGAGCTCGCCGGCGGTTGCCAGCTTGACGATGTGCACGCCGGCGTTGTTGAGTTCCTCGACGATCGTGGTCGCCAGCGCGTCGTCACCGCTGACGATGATGTGGCCGCGCATGGTTACGCACCCTTCCGGGCGTACGGCATCGCCCCACTTCTGTGACGTTGGCTTTCGTTTCTATGACTATCGGGCACCGTGCCGTTTCATGCCAGCGCCACACCGGACGCGCCGGAGGCGAGGTGAATTGCCACGAGGCCGTGCGAGGGATTCGATAGCGATATGACGCAGCCGGAATTGCCCGGGCCGCTCGCCGCCTTGACCCGGCTCATCTCGGAGCGCATCGCCGCGGCCGATTTCGCCGGGGCGTTGCCGCTGATGAACGAGCTGGTCGCCGTCTGCCGGCCGATCTTGGGGGAGCGTCACCCCAACGTCTTGGACATGAAGCTCGCGCTGGTGCACCTGCAGCTCCAGATGGGCGACCAGGCGGGCGCCTACGCCGCCCTCGAGCAGTTGGTACCCGAACTCGATGAGCTGCTGGGTCGCGATCACATCACCACGTTGACCGCACGCCACATGTTCGCGGACCGCCCGCAACGCGAAACCCAAGCCGCGTTGGCCGAGTGGTCACAACTGCTGGCCGACGAAGAACGGGTGCTGGGCCCCGAGCACCCCACCGCGCTGACGTCCAGGGACCGGGTGGCGCAGAAGCGCAAGGAGCTCGGGGACTACGCGGGCGCCATCGCCGAGGGCGAGCGGGTCGTCGCGGCCCGCCGCCGGGTGCTCGGCGAGCACCACGAGGACACCCTGGGCATGCGTATGGCGCTGGCGCAATGGCGCGGCGAATCGGCGGACGGCCCCGGCGCGGTGGCAGAGCTCGAGACGCTGGTCGAGGTCATGCGGGAAAAGCTGGGTGACGACCACCGCCACACGCTGATCGCTCGGCACACCATCGCGTTGTGGGAGCCCGAACCGGACGACTACCGCGATAAGGTCGCCACCTGGCAGGCCCTGGTCGACGACGAGGCGCGGGTCTTCGGCGACGACAATCCCATCACCGTCGCCGCCCGCGAGGAGCTGGCCAAATGGCGCGACCGTGCGCAGGAATACCGGTGGGTGACCGAGACCCGCGACCGGGTCGAAGAGGCCACCAAGCGCCGCCTGCGTGCCAAACACCAAGCCACGCAGCGCTTTTCGGACGAGGAATACCTGCGGTGCTGGCTTGCCGAGCGCGGCGCCCAATTTCCGGTGTGGGCGGGCCGTTACGGCGGTGACGCCGTGTGGGACTTCTCCCCGGAGTCCCTCGACGCGCTGGAGGAGCTCGTCATTCAGAACGGCTCGTCCCCTGAGGAGCTCCTCGACGAAGAACGCAACGCGCCGTTCGTCGATGGCGCCGTGTGGTATCTCGGGGAAGTGCTGCGCCGCGGACGGTCCCTACCGTGGCAATACACCCGCGGTGAGGCGGCGGACCCCACCGTCGGCTACGTCGACGTGTTCGATGCCCTCACCCGAGTGCTGCACTCCGTCGACCGCGGAGCCCTGCGCCGCACGTACGACCGCTTCACGGCGTCCGGGTGACCGCTCGTCCCGCGGGCCAATAGCGATACTGGGTTGGTGCCCTTCATCGAATGCGTCGCGTCCCGCGAGATTTATCGGAGCCAGTGGATGGTGCTCCGCGAAGACGACATCCGCCGCCC
Organism: Mycobacterium hainanense; assembly: GCF_041890355.1. Taxonomy (NCBI): domain Bacteria; kingdom Bacillati; phylum Actinomycetota; class Actinomycetes; order Mycobacteriales; family Mycobacteriaceae; genus Mycobacterium; species Mycobacterium hainanense. The sequence goes on from NZ_CP169059.1 coordinate 1,590,151, forward strand.
GGACGGCAGCCCCGGCATTTACGGCGTGGTGGACAAACCCGACTATGCGCTGGTGATGCCGTTCGATGGGCACCGCTTTCGCCTCGTCGAGCAGTTCCGCTACCCGCTCGGGGAGCGGCGGTGGGAATTCCCGCAGGGCACCGCCCCCGGCTTGGCGCACACCGAGCCGGCCGAGTTGGCCGAGCGTGAGCTGCGCGAGGAGACCGGCTTGACTGCGACGTCGTTTGAGGTGCTGGGCCGGCTCGATGTCGCTCCGGGCATGAGCAGTCAGCGCGGATGGGTATTCCTGGCGACAGGAATCGACGAGGGGGAGCCGGATCTCGAGCACGAGGAACAGGACCTGCGCAGCGCCTGGTTCGATCGCGCCGACGTCGAGCAGATGATGCGATCCGGGGTGATCGTCGACGCGCAGTCCGTCGCCGCCTACGCCCTGTTTCTCCTGCGCCAACCATGAACGATGCGGGGACCCGCCGGGTCCCCGCATCGTGGTGTGAAGTGTCAGGCCGAGGTGACGTACTGCGGGCAGTAGGCCGAGGCGGCGTCGACGGCGAACGTCTTGGAGCCCTTGGTGCTCAAGCCGGTCGCCTGCGCCACCGCGTTGATGACCTCCTTGCTCGAGTGGCCCTGATCGAGGGCATTGCAGACGGCGTGCGCGTCCTTGATGGCGACCGAGGCGCTCGGCGGGGTGATGCCATCGGCCGCCAGCTGGGCGAGGAACGCGTCGTCGACCGAACTCGCGCCGGCGGTGCCGGCGAGGCTGAGGGCGGCCAGGCCCAGGGCGGCGGTGCCGACGACGGAGGCGGTGAAACGGCGAGTGAACATCGGGGTCTCCTTGGTGCTGAGTTGTTTTCTGGTGGACGCTGGGTGCGTTGATCACAGAATCAGCACGGGGGCTTAACGGGTTCTCAACGAATTCTTGGTGCGTTGTCAGGAAAGCGTCGTCGAGCCCGCACCATGGACATGGGTGACGGCGTCCCAAAGGCCTGGGCACCCGCCCGGTCGTGGGCCTTCTACACGCCGCAGCCGGACGGCTCGTTGCGCGGCACCTGGCATACCGACATCAGCGGCGGCCCCTGCGGGGGAAGCGTCGAAATGCCCGTGGCGGCGTTTGCCGTCCGCTCCCCATGAATGTCCTTGCCGCCCAGAATTACTCCTGCGGCGCGGGCGTCATCGAGGCGATGTAGTAGACCTCGTGCCCGGTCGGGTACCCGCCGCCATTGGTGGCGATGTGGACGTGGTCGTAGTGGTTCAGCGTCTCCGAACCGAGGTCGGCGGTCCAGCTGCCCGCACCGACACCCGGGTAGATCTTCTGCCGCCAGATCACGTGGTTGATTCCCCAGCGTTTGGCGTTCGCCAGGGCATAGCCGGCGATCTGGTTGCCCAGCTCGATGCCTTCAGGGCTGGCGTGGTTCGGGATCATGACGTCGATCGCCAACCCGTTGGGATGCCAGGGCAGAGGGTCTTCCCGGTAACCGTAGATGGTGGTGATCTGCGGAAACAGCACGCTGATGGCGCGCTCCGCCCAGATCGTCTTGACCTGCAGCCTGTCCTCGGATCCGATGCCGTGCGGCAGCGCGACCTGGAATTGCTGGCCGGCGGCGGGCGGCGCGTTTGCGGTCAGCATCTCCACTTCCGCGGGCGTGGCGGTGTGTGGGGTGTTGGTGCTGAGCGGCGGGGCGGCCGCGCTGGTGGCGGCCGCGCTCGCGGGTGGCGCCGCCGGCGGGATCGGCGCGCAGCATCGCGGCTTCGCGCCCTGCGCGTACACCATGCCGGCCGACAGGACGAGCGAGGCCACGATCGCCAGCCACCGACTCCGCCCGTTGGCTAACACCTTCACGCCCACGACCAGCAGCTTAATGTTGTGGGCGACGCCCGCGGGCCGTTTTCGGCGGGTTCTTAGGGTCGGGCGAATACGCCCCACGAAATGCTCCGTCGCGTCACAATGACACCCATGTCCGGCCAGACCTTCGCCGATGCCAACGCCTTCCACCGGGTGATGCGCCGCTTCGCCTCCACGAAGGTGGGCGTGGCGCTGCTACGCCCCACGGCGCACCACCTGGACCGGTTCGTCACCGGGGTCACGGGCGGCAGAAGCAGCTTCGCCGGCGTCGCAACCGGCATCCCGGTGGTCATGCTCACCACCACCGGCGCCAAATCCGGCGAGCAGCGCACCGTCGCCGTGTATGGGATCCCGCATCCCGATGGCCTGGCCCTGATCGCATCCAACTTTGGCGGCGCCAAGCATCCCGCCTGGTATCACAACCTGAAGGCTCACCCCGAAGCGACGGTGACTATCGGCCGCGACACCTGGCATACGACGGCGCGGCTCGCCACGCCGGGCGAGCGCGACGAGATCTGGGCCAAGGGCCTCGAGCTCTATCCCGGTTGGCGCAAGTACGAAGTGCGGGCCGGCAAGCGTCACATCGAGGCGTTCGTCCTGCCGCGGAGTTGAATTCAGCTGGCCCGCAGGGATTCTGGGGGTTAATCCCCATCGCCTAGATACGCGTCGGCCCAGGCGCCGATGATGCGGCCCGCCCGGTGGGCCTGGCCGCGAGCGGTGAGGAAGTGATCCGAGCCCTCGAGCGAGACGAAGCTGCGCGGGTGCCGGGCCAAGCGGAAGATCTCGCTGGCGTTCTCGATGCCGACCGTGTTGTCGGTGGGCGAGTGCAGGATCAGCAGCGGCAGGCGCAAGCCCTTGATCTTGTCGCGCAGGTCGGCTCGCCGCACATCCTCGACGAACGCCCGCTTGAGCGTCAGCGTGCGCCCGCCGACCATCCATTCGGCGCTGCCCTCGCTCAGGCAGCGGTCGACGACTGCGTCGTAATGCTTTTCCACGTGGCTCGGGTCGACCGGCGCCGCGACCGTGACCACCGACCGCACCCCCGGCGACTGCCGGGCCGCAGCGAGCACCGCCGCACCGCCCCACGAGTGCCCGATCAGGATGTCGGCCGGCGTTCCGCGGCTGGTCATGAATTCGCACGCCCTGGCGATGTCGTCGACCTTGACGGTGAACGACCCGTCGCCCCAGTCACCCTCGGATGCGCCCAGACCCAGCGCGTCGAAGCGCAACATGCCGATGCCGTCCGCGGCCAGTTGCTTGCAGATTCTGGCCGCGGCGGGCGAGTCCTTGCCGAGCGTGAAGCCATGCGCGAACACGCCCCAGCCCCGCACCGCTCCGTCGGGCGCTTCGACGACGCCCGCCAGCTGCGCGCCCGTGGAGCCCTGGAAAGTGACACGTTCGCCCATGTGACGATCTAACCCGCCTCGGACGACGGTCGTGAGCCGACCTGCCCTCGCAGCGGGATTCGGGCCCACGTGGCGTCCGCGTACACGTCACCCTCTGCGGGCGACGTCTTGGCTCAGGATCTGGGGCCAGGTCTCGACATCGGCCGGGGTGTGCGCCACGGTGAGCGTTGCCCGCGGCATCAGTGCTGCAAGCGATTCCGCTGTCGACATCGGATGCGCCGGGTCGTCGACCCAGGCCAGGATCGTCGTCGGCACATCGATCCGTGCGACCGCTTCGCGAGCGGGCAGGTCGCTGAGAGCCGCGCCTCGAAGCAGTGACGGCAGCAGCGCGTCGGCCACATCGGGAACTGTTTCGGGCGCGCCGACTGTGGCCGGCGGCGGAGTCACCCCACGCGCCGCCGCGATGAATGCCCCGACGCCCTCGGTTTCGATGAAGTCGGCCGCAGCACGGTAGTTCGCCGCCTGCGCGGGCCGGGTTTCCCACGCGGTCGCCGGCACCATCAGCGTGAGGCCGGCAAAACGGTCCGGCTCTCGGGCAGCAGCGTGCAGCAGCGTGCCGGTACCCATGGATGGTCCCACTCCGTGCACCTGTTCGCCGGGAAACCATTTGTCGAGCAGTTGCAGAAGATCCTCGGCAAGGCTTTCCCACCGGTAATCTTGCGGGACCTTGCGCCCCGTCGACTTACCATGGCCCCGTGCGTCGTACCGCAGCAATCGGGTCCCGCTGAGCCCCCTGCCGAGGTCGAGATTGAGTACCCGGTCACGCGAGCGGCTGGAGGTAAGCCCGTGCAGCTGAACTACCGGATGACCACCTTCGTCGCTCAGTTCAACCGCGAGCTCTGCTCCGGGAACCACGAAAGTGGACATCACGCAACTCTTTTCACGACCGGCCGGCTCGCCCCGGAGCCGACCGCGTTGACCGAGCATTCAGGTTATCTGGGGCGCTAGGGTACCGCCATGCGGCTGACCAACGTGGCGCACCTGCGGCTACCGTTCGGACGACTCTGGGGCTACGACGTGTCGGTGTCTGAGCTCGGCCGGCAGCTCCCGGTGTCGTTTGACCAGCGCATACACGTCGGCGCGGGCGCACGACCCGGTTCCTGGATGGCGCTGTCCATTCGATTGCCGGCCGGGGTCAGCCGCGAGTCGTTGGCCGATGGGTGGCTGGCCGTGATCGCTCGCCACGGCACCTTACGAACGGCATTCACACCCGGCGCGGCCGGCGATCCGCAGCTGCACGAGATCGAAATTCACCCGGGCAATTGGGTAGAGCATGAGATCACTCCGGGCCAGGCAGTCAACGACGCACTGCGGGAAGTTCTCAATGCGACATGCTCGCCGTATCAGCGGCCCTCACATCGGTTGTGTGTGTTGGAGACTGCCGCCGGATTGACAGTGGTGATCGCTGCCGACCACGCGCACGTGGACATGTGGTCGATGCTGGTGATTGCCCGGGACCTGTTGTCGATGCTCGCCGACGCCCGGACCGGACGTACGTCGTCGCTGCAGCCGCCGCCGGCATTCGTCGTGCACACCCAAGCACTGTTGGACCGTCCCGCGGCACCGGACGGCGTGCGCGCGCGATGGGCGCAAATCATCAGCGACAGCGGTGGGGTGATGCCGCGGTTTCCGCTGCCGTTGGGTGAGTCCGGGCCGCATCCGGAACGCGTTGAAGTGCGTGACGTGTTCGATGTCGATGACGGCGCCGCGTTCACCGCGCAGGCCCGCAATGACGGTGTCTCGACGCTGGCACTCGCGGTGGTCGCCATGACTGCGGTGACCCGCGAGTTGGCCGGGGCGCCCCTGCGCGCGGTCTTCCCCGTGCACAGCCGATTTGAAGAAAAATGGCACGACTCGGTTGGCTGGTTCATCACCAATTCGGTCCTGGAGTCGGCGGTTGCCGAGCCGCACGCCGCGGCCGCCGCCGTCAAAGAAGCCGTGCAGCTTGGCTCCTGGCCACTGGCCGACGTACTGGCTCCGTGGGGTGGAATGCCCATCGCGCCCGGCATGTTCGCGATTTCCTGGCTGGACCAACGCAGACTTCCTGTGCGCATCGACTCGGTCGGACTCGACGCCCAGTATGTGAGCGCGAGCATTCACACCGACGACGTCATGCTCTGGTTCATCCAGGACGAGGCCGGGCTACATCTGCGATGCCGCTACCCAGATACCGCGGAGGCGCGAACCAACGTGGGGGCGTGGCTGGACCTGTTGGTGGCACGCCTACAGGCATTGGCGCAGTCCTCAGTTCGAGGATTGCTGCGGGTAGCGGACCGCACATTTCGTGTACAGCGCGCGACGCGCGAACACGTGCGGGTGATCGCCGAGCTGCTCTCCGACGACGAATTCGGCCAGGATCGTGAAGGCGCCCAACTCGAACGCTACGAGGCGGCCTACGACATCGTCGTTCGCAACCGATCCAACTATCTCGGAGTCGTCCTGAACGGTTCCGATATGGTCGTCGCGACTGTGCAATTGACCATCATTCCCGGCCTTTCCCGCGGCGGCGCCACCCGGCTGCAGATCGAGGGATTACGGGTCGCCAAAGCCGAACGCGGACAGGGCCTTGGTACTGCACTCGTCGAATGGGCACACAACTACGGCCGAGCACACGGGGCACAGCTGGCGCAGGTGACCACGGACGAGGCTCGCGAAAGGGCTCGGGCGTTCTATTCCCGGCTCGGGTACCACGCCGCCCACGTCGGGCTGAAATGCACCATCTGAGTCCGGTTATGCGCGGCGCATGGTGACGATCTAACCAAGGCCTAGGGGGCGACCGAATATCGCGGCAAGGGGCCGGGGGAGCCGACCAGCAGGCTCGCGACGTCCGCGAGCGGCCGGGGCCTGGCAACCAGGCCCGCCCACGGAAACCGGTCCCGGGTTGCGAGCAGAAAGCGCAGCGCGGCACTGAGGTGCCGCGGCTCGTAATTGTGAACCCCAAAGATCGACAGCTGTCGGCGAACGACTTGCTCGGGGTCGAGCGCGATGACGCCGTCAGGGGCGACGGAACCGGCGAGGACAGCGATGCCCTGGCCGTCCAGCGCGGCCACTCCAACCTGCAAGGCCGCCGACGAGCCGGAGAACTCCAACAAGACATCACAGCTTTCCACCTCGTGTGCCGATGCCGCGGCATCGGTGGCGCCGAATTGCCTTGCCAGCTCCCTTCTTTCGATGCTGGGATCGACCGCCGTGATCGTCGAAGCGCCAGCCAAGGCCGCAGCCGCGACGGCACAGAGTCCGAGCATGCCGACCCCTACGACGATGACCCGCCTGTCGGTCAGCGGTCCCGCGCGCTCGATCACCGCCATGACCGTCGCCGTCGCGCATGCGGCGGGAGCGGCGACGGCGTCACTGAGGTCGTCGTCGACGACCGCGATTGCCAAATTGCTTGGCAGGAACACATATTCGGCATACGAGCCGGACAACGCCCAGTCCGAGTCGACCGCCTCGTGGCCTGCCTTGCGGACGGTGCGGCATTTGGCGGTGACCCCGGCGCGGCAGCGGTCACAGGTTTGGCAGGGCAGCGTGATCGACCAGATGACGCGTTGACCGGGGTGTAGGTCATGGCCGTCGAAGTCGCGCCTGCCTGCCTGTCCGACGGCAACGATCTCGCCGACGGCCTCGTGGCCGAGGATCGACGGGCACGGTTGGACGCGACGGCCGCTGACGGTGTGCCGGTCGCTGCCGCACACGGTGGCCAGGCGCACCCGGACGAGCGCGTCGGCCGGGCCCAGTGGCGGCACCGCCACCCGCTCGACGGCGATCCGGTCACCGCCGCGCCATACTGCCGCAGCGGTGGTGACGATCCGCCGGTCGAGGGTCGTGCCGCTCATGGAGCGCTCATCGCCACCGGGCGCACGCCGAGCAGGCCGGGCAGGTCGGCCACCGACGGCAGCAGGTGGGTGTGCCGGTGGGCACCGAGTTCGTCGACGTCGCCGGCTCCCGAGAGCACCCCGACCACCATCGCGGCACCCGAGTTGGTCCCGGCTTCGAGGTCGCGGGGAGTATCTCCGGCGACCAGGACGCGCGCCACATCGGTCACGCCCAGCCGTTCCATCGCCCGAAATATCATGTAGGGCGCGGGGCGTCCGGCGGCCACATCGCTGCCGCAGACGACGGTGTCCGCCACCGCGTCGCCCATCCATCCCAGCGCCGATATCAGTGATTCGACGATGACGCGGTCGAATCCCGTTGTCAGCGCGACCTTTACACCACACTCGCGCAGCTTGGACAGCGCCTCGAGGACCCCCGGCAGCGGGTGCGGCGGGTGATCGGCATACGCGGTGCTGAGCCGGGCATGGAAATCGGTGACCACCACTTCCAGCTCCCCCGCGCTCGGGGGCGTACCGGACCGTGACGCCAGTAGTTCGCGCAGCGCTTCGTGCTTGGAGGCGCCATGCCAGCGGGCAATGTCGGCCTCCGACGGCGCCGCCCCATGGGCTCTCGCGGTCTCGGCGAGCACACGGTAGACCTGCTGACCTTCGTCGATCGTGGTCCCCGCCATGTCCAGGACCACAAGTTCGGGTGGGAAGATCGTCATGAGCTGCACTCCTTGGGGCTGGCGTTGCGGGTAAGGGCGCAGCGCGCGTCCAGGGTGTTTTCGAGGGTGAAACTGACCAGTCGCGGCAGATACCGGTCGTCGTGGTATTCAAGGACCTCGCCGTCCGGGCTTCGCGTCGTTCGCTGCTGACGCAGCAACGGAACCCCCTCGGACACACCGAGGTGCTGCGCGTCCGACGCGTCGGCGGCTACCGCATCGATCACATGCGATGCCCGGGCGAACTGCACGCCCTGCGAAAGCAGGTACGCCCACAGGGATCCCGAATCACAGTCGAAGTCGAACAGGCGCCTGCCGACGTGCTCGACGAAGACGGCGCGCTCGAGCATCGCGGGCTCGTCGTCGAGGTAGCGCAGCCGCAGCACCTCGACGACCGGCGCATCGACGTCGACGTGCAACACCGAGGCGGCGTGCTGGTCGGCCCGCCGCAGCGCCAACTCCAGGGTCCGCTGTCCTGGCCTACGGCCGATCGAGTGCGCCCACGCCGAATACGACAGCAGCGTGTCGAATGGCTGTCCGGTCGCGGCGGAGCAGACCACCGGCGGTTTGCCGCGGCCGCCGGCGATGACGCCCTCGGCGCGCAGGGTGGCCAGCGCTTGGCGCACCGGGCCGCGCGACGCGTTCCACTGTTTACACAGCCGAGACTCCGAGGGCAGCGGGGCGCCCACGACGAGTTCGCCGATGCGGATCTGTTCCCTCAGGCTGTCGGCGATGACCTCGTGCAATGCTGTTGCCACAACTTGACTATACATGTTGGTCTAGCGCGGCACTTACGAATCATCCTGTTGGTTAAGGGAATCTGAACATCTGCTGCCCAGTAGGTTCCGCTGTTGACAGTCGCTCAGCCCTTATCGGAGGGTTCTTGTAATGACAAGTCGGCGCGCTTGGAATCGGAGCCTCAATGACTGACGTCGCCAGCAACCGGAGCGTCGGGACGTCCATCGACGACGCCCAACTCGGCGTCTTCCACTTCAAGGCGGCGGCGACGGCCGGGGCGGGGTTCTTCACCGACTCCTACGACCTCAACGTCATCGGCTCGGTGACGCTGCTCGCCGCACCCGAATTCCACCTCGGCAGCGGTCAGGTCTCGATGCTGACCAGCTCGACGCTTCTCGCGGTGGCGGTGGGCGCGATGGTGTTCGGCAGGCTGGGCGACCTCTTCGGCCGCCGGCGCGTGTACGGGCTCGAGGCCGTGCTGATGATCATCGGGGCCCTGGTGTCGGCATTCGCGCCGAACTTCGCGGCATTGCTAGTGGGCCGGCTGATCCTCGGCGTGGGCATCGGCGGTGACTACCCCGCCAGCGGCGTCATCATGACCGAGTACGCCAACGCGCGAAACCGTGGCCAACTCGTCGGGATGACGTTCCTGTTCTATGTGTTCGGCCAGGTCTGCGCCTACCTGGTGAGCCTGCTGGTGCTCGCGGTCGGTGTCGACAATGGCCTGGCCTGGCGACTGATCCTTGGGCTGGGTGTCCTGCCGTCGATGCTCGTTCTCTACCAGCGCCGCCACATGCCGGAGTCGCCCCGTTGGACGGCCGAGCATGGCGACGAGCGTCGGGCGCGCCTGGACTTCGAGAAGTTCGCCGGAGCGGGCAACGAAACCTTCAGTGCGGCACCGGTTTCCAGGGTTTCGGTCGGTGGGCTGCGGTTGGCGTTGACGAATCGCAAGGTGCTCATCACCCTGGTGGGGACCGCCGGAAGCTGGTTCTTCTTCAACGTCGCGGTATATGGCAACTCGGTGAGCCAGCCGCTGCTGATCAAGACCATCAGCCCGCACGGCTCCACGCTGTCCAACATCGCGCTGAACGCCGTGCTTGTCGTCTGCTTCAGCCTGGTCGGGGCCATCGCCGGGCTCTTCGTTCTCGACCGATGGCCGCGGCGTCGACTCCAAATCGTCGGGTTCGGCTTGTGTGCGTCGGCCATGCTGCTGATCACTTCGGTGCCGAGCCTGAGCAGCGCCGTGCTGCCCTTCGGGATCGTCTTCGGTCTTTCGTTGTTCGGCATCGCGTTCGGTCCGAACTACACCACCATGCTGCTGGCCGCCGAGTCTTACCCAACCGCCGTCCGCAGCAGCTTGCACGGCCTGTCGTCGGGTGTCGCCAAGGTCGGCGCATTCGGGGGAGCGTTGGTGGTGCCGCTTGTCCTGGCGTCCTCGGGGCTGCGGGCAGTCACGCTGCTGGCGTTCGGCTGCTACATCGCGGCGATCGCGACGACGCTCCTGCTGCCCGAGCCCCGGGGCCGCGCGCTCGACGAGGTCAGCGCGGGCTTGGGGCTCAGGCCGTCTTCGAAAGTCAGGTCGCAACAACGGCTATCACCGGAGCCGCTCACCGCATGACGTGTTGAGAGCACACGCTCTTTGGACGGCGGAAGCCGTAGGGCTGGCACGAGGATCACACGTTCATCACACAGGTTCCAGGCGCAGCCCGCTCGGGACTCAGGAATCGACGTTTCCGCTGCTAGACGTGGTGCCCCCGGCAGGATTCGAACCTGCGGCCTTCTGCTCCGGAGGCAGACGCTCTATCCCCTGAGCTACGGGGGCGCATGGAGACCATGATGCGCCAGTGGGCCCAGACAGACTAACGCATCGCGGTGACCGCTCGACCACCCGCAATGGATTCGGGGCGCGGGCACGTCAGCCAATAGGATGGACGCTTGTGACCCCCGCTGACCTCGCTGAGCTGCTCAGGACCACCGCTTCCGCGGTGCTGGTCGAGCGCGGGCTGGACGCTGCCGCCCTGCCGGCGGCTGTCACGGTGGAGCGGCCGCGCAATCCCGAGCACGGCGACTACGCCAGCAACCTGGCGCTGCAGCTGGGCAAGAAGGTCGGCGCCAACCCCCGTGAACTGGCCGGCTGGCTGGCCGAGGCGCTGGCACAGGCCGACGGCGTCGCCTCGGCGGAGGTGGCCGGGCCCGGCTTCATCAACCTGCGGCTCGAGGCGTCCGCACAGGCGGTGATCGTCAACAACGTCCTCGACGCCGGTGATGAGTTTGGTCACTCCGACGCGCTGGGCGGCCACAAAATCAACCTGGAATTCGTCTCGGCCAACCCCACCGGGCCCATCCACATCGGCGGCACCCGCTGGGCCGCGGTCGGCGACGCGCTGGGCCGGCTGCTGACCACCCAGGGTGCCGACGTCCTGCGCGAGTACTACTTCAACGACCACGGAGCCCAGATCGACCGCTTCGCCAACTCGCTGATCGCCGCCGCCAAGGGGGAACCGACGCCGGAGGACGGCTATGCCGGCGCCTACATCAACGACATCGCCGCGCAGGTGTTGCAGAAGGCGCCCGACGCGCTGAGCCTGCCCGGCGCCGAGATGCACGAGACGTTCCGCGAAATCGGTGTCGACCTGATGTTCACCCACATCAAGGAGTCGCTGCACGAGTTCGGCACCGACTTCGACGTCTACACCCACGAAGACTCGATGCACACCAGCGGCCGGGTCGATCAGGCCATCGCCCGGCTGCGCCAGACCGGCAACGTCTACGAGAAGGATGGCGCAACCTGGTTGCGCACCAGCGCTTTTGGCGACGATAAGGACCGCGTCGTGATCAAGAGCGACGGCAAGCCGGCCTACATCGCGGGTGACATCGCCTACTACCTGGACAAGCGGCAGCGCGGATTCGACCTGTGCATCTACATGCTCGGCGCCGACCACCACGGCTACATCGCCCGACTCAAGGCCGTGGCCGCCGCGTTCGGTGACGACCCGGCTCACGTCGAGGTGCTGATCGGGCAGATGGTCAACCTGGTCCGCGACGGCCAACCAGTGCGGATGAGCAAGCGGGCCGGAACGGTGATCACGCTCGACGACCTGGTCGAGGCGATCGGCGTCGACGCGGCGCGCTACAGCCTGATCCGTTCCTCGGTCGACACCCCGATCGACATCGACCTGGCGCTGTGGTCGTCGGCGTCGAGCGAAAACCCGGTCTACTACGTGCAATACGCGCACGCCCGGTTGTCGGCGCTGGCCCGCAACGCCGCGGAACTGGGGTTGGTCCCCGACACCGGGCACCTCGAATTGCTCAGCCACGACAAGGAGGGCACCCTGCTGCGCAGCATCGGGGAATTCCCCCGCGTGCTGAAAACGGCGGCGTCCCTGCGGGAACCACACCGAGTGTGCCGTTACCTGGAAGACCTCGCCGGCGACTACCACCGGTTCTACGACTCGTGCCGGGTGCTGCCGCAGGGGGACGAGCAGCCCACCGACCTGCACACCGCCCGTCTGGCGCTGTGCCAGGCCACCCGGCAGGTCATCGCCAACGGACTGGCGATCCTCGGCGTCACCGCTCCGGAGCGAATGTGAACGTGCACCCCGCCGGTCCTCGGCACGCCGAAGACGCCCGGCACCCCGATAGCCCGCCGCGGCCGCAATCGCCCGACGAGCTGCTTCGGCTTGCGTCGAACGTCTGGCCGCGCAACGTCCTTCGCGATGACACCGGGGTGGCCAGCGTCGCCGGAATACCGGTCACCCAGCTCGCGCAGGAGTACGGCACCCCGCTGTTCGTCATCGACGAGGACGACTTCCGTTCCCGCTGCCGCGAACTCGCGACGGCGTTCGGCGGCGGACAGAACGTGTGCTACGCGGCCAAGGCCTTCCTGTGCACCGAGATCGCCAGGTGGGTTGACCAGGAGGGCCTGTCGCTCGACGTCTCCACCGGCGGCGAACTCGCCGTCGGCCTGCACGCCGACTTCCCCCCCGAGCGGATCACGTTCCACGGCAACAACAAATCGGTCGCGGAGCTGACCACCGCGGTCAAAGCCGGTGTCGGGCACGTCGTCCTGGACTCGATGACCGAAATCGAGCGCCTCGACGCCATCGCGGGGGAGGCGGGCATCGTCCAGGACGTCTACGTCCGCCTCACCGTCGGCGTCGAAGCGCACACGCACGAATTCATCTCCACCGCGCACGAAGATCAGAAGTTCGGGTTGTCGGTGGCCAGCGGCGCGGCGATGGCCGCGGTGCGCCGCGTGTTCGCCACCGATCATCTGCGCCTGGTGGGGCTGCACAGCCACATCGGCTCGCAGATCTTCGACGTCGACGGCTTCGAGGTCGCCGCGCACCGCGTCATCGGCCTGCTGCACCAAATCGTCGACGAATTCGGCATCGACAAGACGGGCCAGATCTCGACCGTGGATCTCGGTGGGGGACTGGGGATTTCCTACCTGGGCACCGACGACCCGCCGCCGGTGGCCGAGCTGGCGGCCAAACTGACGGCCATCGTCGCCAACGAGTCGGCGGCCGTGGGACTGCCCACCCCGCGACTGGTGGTGGAGCCCGGACGTGCCATCGCCGGGCCCGGCACCATCACGCTGTACGAGGTGGGCACCGTCAAGGACGTCGACGTGAGCAGCACGGCCCAGCGCCGCTATGTCAGCATCGACGGCGGCATGAGCGACAACATCCGCACCGCGCTCTACGACGCGCAGTACGACGCCCGGCTGGTCTCACGGGCCAGCGACGCGCCGGCGACACTGGCACGGATCGTCGGAAAGCACTGCGAGAGCGGTGACATCGTCGTCCGCGACGCGTGGGTGCCCGACGATCTGCGGCCGGGTGACCTGCTCGGGATCGCCGCGACCGGCGCGTACTGCTATTCGCTGTCGAGCCGCTACAACATGATCTGCCGTCCGGCGGTAGTGGCGGTGCGCGGGGGCCGGTCCCGCCTGATCCTGCGCCGCGAGACGGTTGACGATCTACTGAGTCTGGAAGTGAGGTGAACGGTGCCCGGTGATGAAAAGCCTGTGGGCGTAGCGGTGCTCGGGTTGGGCAACGTCGGGAGCGAAGTTGTCCGCATCATCGAGGGCAGCGCCGACGATCTCGCGGCTCGTGTCGGCGCGCCCCTGGTGTTGCGCGGCGCCGGAGTCCGGCGGGTCGCCGCCGACCGTGGCGTTCCGATCGAGTTGCTCACCGACAACGTCGAGGAACTCGTCTCCCGAGAAGACGTCGACATCGTCGTGGAGTTGATGGGGCCGGTGGAACCTGCGCGAAAGGCGATCCTGCGCGCGCTCGAGCACGGCAAGTCCGTCGTCACGGCGAATAAGGCGCTGCTGGCCACCTCCACCGGGGAGCTGGCGCAGGCCGCCGAAAACGCCCATGTCGACCTGTATTTCGAGGCCGCGGTCGCGGGCGCCATCCCGGTCATTCGCCCGCTCACCCAGTCGCTGGCGGGAGACACGGTGCTAAGGGTTGCCGGCATCGTCAACGGCACCACCAACTACATCCTGTCCGCGATGGACAGCACCGGCGCCGACTACGACACCGCCCTGGCGGAGGCGAGCGCGCTCGGCTACGCCGAAGCCGACCCCACCGCCGACGTCGAAGGCTACGATGCCGCGGCCAAGGCCGCGATCCTGGCGTCGATCGCCTTCCACACCCGGGTGACCGCCGACGACGTCTACCGCGAGGGCATCACGAAGATCACGCCGGCCGACTTCGCCTCCGCGCGGTCGCTGGGTTGCACCATCAAGCTGCTGTCCATCTGCGAGCGCGTCACCACCGAGGACGGTCAGGAACGGGTATCGGCCCGCGTCTATCCGGCGCTGGTGCCGCTGTCGCACCCGTTGGCCACTGTCAACGGTGCGTTCAACGCGGTGGTGGTCGAGGCCGAGGCCGCCGGCCGCCTGATGTTTTACGGTCAGGGCGCGGGCGGCGCGCCCACCGCGTCCGCGGTCACCGGCGACTTGGTGATGGCCGCCCGCAACCGGGTACTGGGCAGCCGCGGTCCGAAGGAATCCAAGTATGCCCAGCTTCCAGTCGCCCCAATGGGTTTCATCTCCACCCGCTACTACGTCAGCATGAACGTCGCGGACAAGCCGGGTGTGCTGTCCACGGTGGCGGCCGAATTCGCCAAACGCGAGGTGAGCATCGCCGAGGTTCGCCAGGAGGGCGTGGTGGACGAAGGCGGGCGGCGGGTGGGAGCGCGCGTCGTGGTCGTCACCCACACCGCCACAGATGCCGCGCTGTCCGAAACCGTCGATGCGCTGGCGGATCTGGATGTCGTGCAGGGTGTCACTAGTGTGCTGCGATTGGAAGAGACCGGCCAATGAGCGTCCCGCGCACCGCCGTGCACCAACCCTGGCCTGGGTTGATCGCCGCCTACCGCGACCGCCTGCCAATCGGCGACGACTGGACGCCGGTCACCTTGCTCGAGGGCGGCACCCCGCTGATCGCAGCGACGCGCCTTTCCGAAAAGACCGGCTGCACGGTGCATCTCAAGGTCGAGGGCCTCAACCCCACCGGCTCGTTCAAGGACCGGGGCATGACCATGGCGGTCACCGACGCGCTGGCGCGTGGCCAGCAGGCCGTGTTGTGTGCGTCGACCGGCAACACCTCCGCGTCGGCGGCGGCCTACGCGGCCCGCGCCGGCATCACCTGCGCGGTGCTCATCCCCCAGGGCAAGATCGCGATGGGCAAGCTGGCACAGGCGGTCATGCACGGCGCCAAGATCATTCAGATCGACGGCAACTTCGACGACTGCCTGGAGCTGGCCCGCAAGATGGCCGCGGACTTCCCGACGATCGCGCTGGTCAACTCCGTCAACCCCGTGCGCATCGAGGGGCAGAAGACGGCGGCGTTCGAGATCGTCGACGCGCTGGGCACCGCGCCGGACGTGCACGCCCTGCCGGTCGGCAACGCGGGCAACATCACCGCGTACTGGAAGGGCTACACCGAATATCACCACGACGGCGTGATCGACAAGCTGCCCCGCATGCTGGGCACCCAAGCGGCCGGCGCCGCGCCGCTGGTGCACGGCGCACCGGTCAGCCACCCCGAGACGATCGCGACCGCGATACGCATCGGTGCTCCCGCGTCCTGGGCGGCCGCCGTCAACGCGCAGCAGCAGTCCAACGGGCGGTTTTTGGCCGCCACCGACGAGGAGATCCTGGCCGCGTACCACTTGGTCGCCGAGAGCGAGGGCGTCTTCGTCGAGCCCGCATCGGCGGCCAGCATCGCCGGCCTGCTCAAGGCCGTCGACGACGGTTGGGTGGCGCGCGGCTCGACGGTGGTGTGCACGGTGACCGG
Organism: Mycobacterium hainanense; assembly: GCF_041890355.1. NCBI lineage: Bacteria > Bacillati > Actinomycetota > Actinomycetes > Mycobacteriales > Mycobacteriaceae > Mycobacterium > Mycobacterium hainanense. The sequence continues at coordinate 1,605,982 of NZ_CP169059.1, forward strand.
CAATGGCCTCAAAGACTCCGACACGGCGCTCAGGGATATGCCAACCGTGTCCCCGCTGCCCGTCGATCCGGCGCTCGTCGTCGAGAAGCTTGGGCTCGCGTAAAGAAATGACGGCTCAATTGCTGCCCGCCGGGCTGATGGCAAGCTCCGTTGTGTCGGCGTCCAGCGCCAACCTCGGACCCGGTTTCGACAGCATCGGGCTGGCATTGAGCCTCAGCGACGAAATCGTCGTGGAGACAACCGATTCCGGATTAGTGGTCGTCGTCGAAGGCGAGGGCGCCGAGCAGGTGCCCCGGGGCCCCGAACACCTGGTGGTGCGCGCCGTCGAATGCGGGCTGCGGGCCGCGGGCGTGCGGGCCCCGGGCCTGGTTGTCCGCTGCCGCAACGCGATCCCGCACTCCCGCGGTCTCGGCTCGTCGGCGGCGGCCGTGGTCGGTGGCCTGGCAGCAGCGAACGGCCTTGTTGCACAGTCTGATTCGAAACCTCTGAGCGACGCCCAGCTGATTCAGCTGTCGTCGGAGTTCGAGGGTCATCCCGACAACGCCGCCGCCGCTGTGCTGGGCGGTGCGGTGGTGTCGTGGATCGATGCCTCCGGTGATCGGCCACGGTATTCGGCGGTGCCGCTGCGCCTGCACCCCGACATCCGCCTGTACTGCGCCATACCCCAGGAGCGCTCCCTGACCGCGGAGACCCGGGTGCTGCTGCCCGCCCAGGTGAGCCACGACGACGCCCGGTTCAACGTCAGCCGCGCCGCCTTGCTGGTGGTAGCGCTGACCGAACGCCCGGACCTGCTCATGCCGGCCACCGAAGATGTGCTGCATCAACCCCAGCGGGCGCCGGCGATGCCCGGCTCCGCGGAATATTTGCGGCTGTTCCGGCGTAATAACGTGTCAGCGACACTTTCCGGGGCGGGTCCAGCACTGATTGCGCTCAGCACAGCGCCGGAGTTACCCACGGAAGTGGTGGAGTACGGGGTCGCCCAAGGATTTGCCCTCACTGAGATGACCGCCGGCGATGGAGTTCGCTGGAGCCCGGGCGTCACAGTCTCCGGTTGATCCACGGCGCGGCCGGAGGGTTTGCTTGCTTCCAACAACGATGCGGGCTATCCTCGGTTCCGTCCAGCAATCGCAGCATCTGCATCTGCATCCATACTGCCTTGCCGCTAGGACACACCAATTCTTCTCGTGAACGAGGTTCGCCGCTTACTCCGCCGATTAAGGCGATCACCGTTGCAGAGTCGATATTTGGGCGCACTCGGCGATTTGCTGAATGCAACGAACCCCCCGGATGACCTGTTCAGCGGGGGAAGAAAGGAAATCCGTGACCGATACGGACTTGTTCACGGCTGACGCGAGCACCGACAGCAATGAGGTGTCGAACGCCGTGACCCCAGACACATCCGACGGCAAAACCAATGCCCCTGGTGGGTCACTGTCCACCATGGTGCTTCCCGAACTGCGCGCGCTGGCTAACGAAGTCGGCGTCAAGGGAACGTCGGGCATGCGCAAGAACGAACTCATCGCCGCCATCAAGGAAATCAGGGGACAGTCCAACGGGACTTCCGCCCCGGCGGCCCCCCAGCAGAGCGGCAAGTCCGACACCGCCAAGTCCGACACCGCCAAGTCCGACGCCGCCACTGCCGAAGCGCCGGCCGGCGAAGACCACCAGAACGGTTCGACCACCGAGGCGCCCCGCCGCGAACGGCGCAGCGCCTCCCGCGAGCCTGGAGCGGCCCGCAGCGGCGACGACTCCGACGGCGAGCGCCCACGCAATCGCGAGGGCGCGGCCTCCGGGGAGGAGGGCACCCGCCAAGCCGGCAAGCGCGACTCGCAAGGCGAGGAGCGCGGCCAGGATTCCGGTGGCGACCAAGGCGCTGATCAACAGGGCTCGGGCGGCCAGCAAGGTCGTGGCGGCTCGAACCAGCAAGACGACGACGGCGAGGGCCGTCAGGGCCGCCGCGGGCGCCGTTTCCGCGACCGCAGGCGTCGCGGTGAGCGGTCCGGCGAGGGCGGTGACACCGAATTGCGTGAGGACGACGTCGTGCAGCCGGTCGCCGGCATCCTTGACGTGCTCGACAATTACGCGTTCGTCCGCACCTCCGGCTACCTGGCCGGTCCGCACGACGTCTACGTCTCGATGAACATGGTGCGCAAGAACGGCCTGCGCCGCGGCGACGCGGTGACCGGCGCGGTCCGCGTACCCAAGGACGGCGAACAGCCCAACCAGCGGCAGAAGTTCAACCCGCTGGTCCGCCTGGACAGCGTCAACGGCGGTCCGGTCGAGGACGCCAAAAAGCGTCCCGACTTCAGCAAGCTGACGCCCCTGTACCCCAACCAGCGGCTGCGCCTGGAGACCACCCCTGACCGGCTGACCACGCGGGTCATCGACCTGATCATGCCGATCGGTAAGGGCCAGCGCGCCCTGATCGTCTCGCCGCCCAAGGCGGGTAAGACGACCATCCTGCAGGACATCGCCAACGCGATCACCCGCAACAACCCGGAATGCCACCTCATGGTCGTGCTCGTCGACGAGCGCCCGGAGGAGGTCACCGACATGACGCGCTCGGTCAAGGGTGAGGTCATCGCCTCGACCTTCGACCGGCCGCCGTCGGACCACACCTCGGTCGCCGAGCTGGCCATCGAACGCGCCAAGCGGCTCGTCGAGCAGGGCAAGGACGTCGTGGTGCTGCTCGACTCGATCACCCGCCTCGGCCGTGCCTACAACAACGCGTCACCCGCCTCGGGCCGGATCCTGTCCGGTGGTGTCGACTCCACCGCGCTGTACCCGCCGAAGCGATTCCTGGGTGCGGCACGAAACATCGAGGAAGGCGGATCGCTGACGATCATCGCCACCGCGATGGTCGAGACCGGCTCCACCGGTGACACGGTCATCTTCGAGGAGTTCAAGGGCACCGGTAACGCCGAGCTCAAGCTGGACCGCAAGATCTCCGAGCGACGCGTCTTCCCGGCGGTCGACGTGAACCCCTCCGGTACGCGCAAGGACGAGCTGCTGCTCTCCCCGGATGAGTTCGCGATCGTGCACAAGCTGCGCCGCGTGCTGTCGGGCCTGGATTCCCACCAGGCCATCGATCTGCTGATGTCCCAGCTGCGCAAGACGAAGAACAACTACGAGTTCCTGGTGCAGGTCTCCAAGACCACCCCGGGCTCGATGGACAACGACTAGCCGATCCACGTTGCTCGGCGGCCGGCACCGCGCCACGGCAACCTTTCGGGGCCGCCCATGCGCCGGGAATGTGCAGGGGCACCCCGTTGTTTTGGGAGACACTGGTTGACCTGGCATAATCGACGCTCGACAAGATCGAAGAGGACAGCATGAAATCTGACATTCACCCCGCTTACGGCGAGACCACCGTGCACTGCGGGTGCGGAAACACCTTCCAGACCCGCAGCACGAAGCCCGGCGGCAACATCGTCGTCGAGGTCTGCTCGCAGTGCCACCCCTTCTACACCGGCAAGCAGAAGATTCTGGACAGCGGTGGCCGGGTGGCTCGCTTTGAGAAGCGGTACGGCAAGCGCAAGGGTGCCGCCGCGGACAACACCGACAAATAGCTGCATTGCCGACGCCCGAACTGTGCACGAGAGCACAGGCCGGGCGTCGGTTCGCGTTTGCGGCAAAAAGACACGGGGGCTGAACGGGCAGGAGGTGAGATGTGACGCAGCCGGTACAGACGATTGATGTGCTGCTGGCCGAACACGCCGAACTCGAAAAACGGCTGGCGGATCCCGACCTGCACAGCAATCCCGCCGAGGCGCGCAAGGCCGGTCGCCGGTTCGCCCGGTTGGCCCCGATCGTCGCCACGTATCGCAAGCTGGAGTCCGCGCGTGGCGATCTGGAGACCGCGCGCGAATTGGCCGCCGACGACGATTCTTTCGCCGACGAGGTGACCGAACTCGAGTCGCGGGTGGCCGAATTGGACACCCAACTGACCGACATGCTGGCGCCGCGCGACCCGCACGACGCCGACGACATCGTGCTCGAGGTCAAATCCGGTGAGGGCGGCGAGGAATCCGCACTGTTTGCGGCGGATCTGGCCCGGATGTACATCCGCTACGCCGAGCGGCACGGCTGGAACGTCACCGTGCTGGACGAGACCACCTCGGATCTCGGCGGCTACAAGGACGCGACGCTGTCCATCGCCAGCAAGGGCGACTCCGCCGACGGGGTGTGGTCGCGAATGAAGTTCGAGGGCGGGGTGCACCGGGTGCAGCGCGTCCCGGTGACGGAATCCCAAGGCCGGGTGCACACTTCGGCGGCTGGCGTGCTGGTCTATCCCGAGCCCGAGGAGGTGGGCGAGGTGCAGATCGACGAGTCGGATCTGCGTATCGACGTCTACCGCTCGTCCGGCAAGGGCGGGCAGGGCGTCAACACCACCGACTCCGCGGTCCGGATCACGCATCTGCCCACCGGGATCGTGGTGACCTGCCAGAACGAACGCTCGCAGCTGCAGAACAAGACGCGCGCGCTGCAGGTGCTGGCCGCTCGCTTGCAGGCCTTGGCCGAAGAACAGGCGCTGGCCGACGCGTCGGCCGACCGGGCCAGCCAGATCCGGACCGTGGACCGCAGCGAACGGATTCGCACCTACAACTTCCCGGAGAACCGGATCACCGACCACCGGATCGGTTTCAAGGCGCACAATCTCGATCAGGTACTCGACGGCGACCTCGACGCGATGTTCGACGCGTTGAGCGCCGCCGACAAGCAATCCCGGCTGCAACAGGCATGAGTGCCGTTCGGCGCGCGATCGATTCCGCTGCGGCGACGCTCGCCGAAGCGGGAATCGCCTCCGCCCGTTGGGATGCCGAGGAGTTGGCTGCGCACGTTTCGGGGACCGAGCGCGGCCGGCTGGCCTTGCTCGACTCGCCCGGCGACGATTTCTTCTGTCGCTACCGCGATATCGTGGCCGCGCGCTCGCGGCGGGTGCCGTTGCAGCATCTCACCGGCACGGCCGCGTTCGGGCCGCTGATGCTGCGGGTCGGTCCCGGCGTCTTCATACCGCGCCCGGAAACCGAAGCCCTCTTGGCATGGGTCACTGAGCAGCGCGTCCCGGCCCGGCCCGTCATCGTCGACCTGTGCACCGGATCGGGCGCCTTGGCGGTGGCGCTGGCCCATCAGCACCCCGCGGCGCGCATCGTCGCCGTCGATGACTCGGAGGAGGCCCTCGAGTACGCGCGCCGCAACGCGGCGGGAACCGCGGTCGAACTCGTGCGGGCCGACGTCACCGCGCCCGGCCTGCTGCCCGAACTGCACGGCGGTGTCGACATGGTGGTGGCCAACCCGCCCTATGTCCCCGACGCCGCACCCGTGGAACCCGAAGTGGCCCAACATGATCCACTCCACGCCGTGTTCGGCGGCCCGGATGGGATGGCGGTGATCGCCCCGATCGTCGAGCTCGCCGGCCGTTGGCTGCGCCCGGGCGGCGTCTTCGCCGTCGAACATGACGACGCCACGGCGGCGAAGACCGTCGAATTGGTCGGGGGGACAAAGCTTTTCGAAGATGTGACGGAGCACAAAGATCTGGCCGGCCGACCGAGATTCGTGACGGCCCGCAGACAGGATCGGCGCACATGAGTCGCGTCGCGACGATGCAGAGCGCGGCGATGAGGTGGGGGCACCTCCCGCCGGCGATGAGGAGGAGCGGCGCACATGAGTGAGGTCTTCGACTGTGCAGATCCCGACCAGCGGTCGCGCGGAATCGCGTCGGCGGTGGGCGCCATCAAGGGTGGCCGCCTGGTCGTCATGCCGACGGACACCGTCTACGGCATCGGCGCCGATGCCTTCAACAGCGCCGCGGTGACGGCCCTCCTCTCGGCGAAGGGACGCGGCCGGGACATGCCGGTCGGGGTGCTGGTCGGCTCCTGGCACACCATCGAGGGCCTCGTCTACACCGTGCCGAGCGGGGCGCGCGACCTCATTCGTGCGTTCTGGCCGGGTGCGCTGAGCCTGGTGGTGACGCAGGCCCCGTCGCTGCAGTGGGACCTCGGCGACGCCCGCGGCACCGTGATGCTGCGGATGCCGCTGCACCCGGTGGCGATCGAGTTGTTGCGCGAGGTGGGGCCCATGGCGGTATCCAGTGCGAACGTCTCCGGCCGGCCGCCCGCCGTGGACGCCAACGAGGCCCGCAATCAGCTCGGTGACCTCGTCGACGTCTATCTCGACGCGGGGACCGCCGAGCAGCAGGCGGCTTCGACGATCGTCGACCTGACCGGTGCCGCCCCGCGCATCCTGCGACCGGGTCCGGTGAGCGCCGAACGGATCGCCGAAGTGCTCGGGGTGGATCCCGAAAGTCTGACCGTCCAGGCCTAACCGGAGCGGTTCTCTCATTGCCAGGTTGGTGCAGTACGGTCTCGACGTGTCCAGCGACCCGGCCAGCGACGTAGCAAACCTCGCCAATGGCCTGCTCGCCCTGGCTGACCGGGGCGCAGGTGTCCCACTGCGCGAGCTCGCCCTCGTGGGTCTGACCGCCGCGATCATCACCTACTTCGCGACCGGTCCCGTGCGGGTGCTCGCCACCCGGCTGGGCGCGGTCGCGTACCCGCGGGAACGCGACGTGCACGTGACCCCGACGCCGCGCATGGGCGGGCTGGCGATGTTCGTCGGCGTCATCTCGGCCGTCTTCCTGGCGTCGCAGCTTCCGGCGCTCACTCGCGGGTTCGTCTATTCGACGGGCATGCCCGCGGTGCTGGTGGCCGGCGCGGTGATCATGGGCATCGGGCTCATCGACGACCGGTGGGGCCTGGACGCCCTGACGAAGTTCGCCGGCCAAATCACCGCGGCCAGCGTGCTGGTCACCATGGGCGTGGCCTGGAGCGTCCTCTACATCCCGATCGGCGGTGTCGGCACCATCGTGCTGGACCAGGCCTCGTCGATCCTGCTCACGCTGGCGCTGACGGTGTCCATCGTGAACGCGATGAACTTCGTCGACGGGCTGGACGGGCTGGCCGCCGGGCTCGGGCTGATCACCGCGCTGGCCATCTGCATATTCTCCGTCGGCCTGCTGCGCGACCATGGCGGCGACGTCCTCTTCTACCCGCCCGCCGTGATCTCCGTGGTGCTCGCGGGGGCCTGTCTGGGCTTCCTGCCGCACAACTTCCACCGCGCCAAGATCTTCATGGGCGATTCCGGCTCGATGCTGATCGGGCTGATGCTCGCCGCGGCCTCGACCACCGCCGCAGGCCCTGTCTCGCAGAACGCCTACGGTGCGCGCGATGTGTTCGCCCTGTTGTCGCCGTTCCTACTGGTAGTCGCGGTGATGTTCGTGCCGATGCTGGATCTGCTGCTGGCGATCGTGCGCCGAACCCGCGCGGGCCGCAGCGCGTTCAGCCCCGACAAGATGCACCTGCACCACCGTTTGCTGCAGATCGGACATTCCCACCGGCGGGTGGTGTTGCTGATCTATCTCTGGGTGGGCATCGTCGCGTTCGGTGCGGCCAGCACGATTTTCTTCAATCCGCGCGACACCGCCGCGGTGATGCTGGGCGCCATCTTGGTCGCGGGCATCGCCACCGCGATCCCGCTCATGCGCCGCCGGGACGAGTACGACGACGAGGGCTACGACAGCTAGTAGTAGTGGGGTTTGCCGTATGGTACGGTGCAGGTAGAAGCCCAAAAAGCCGCACAGGTTGCCGGTCCGTCGGACGCCGTTCCGATCGGGTCGGTTGAGGACTCGCGTCGGGAGATACCCCTTGGGTTGATCCGCTGTGACGTGCGATACGCTCGGCGGGCCACCGATCAGTCGGTCGGGGGACTCCCGCACTACCAACTTGGGATTGAGGTGCTGCAGTGACGACACCAGCGCAGGACGCGCCGTTGGTGTTCCCCTCTGTTGCGTTCCGGCCGGTCCGCCTGTTGGTACTCAGCATCGCCGTCACCGCGGTGGCCGTCGTCGCCGCCGAGCTGACCGGTCACCTGATGGTCGGGGTGTTCTTCGGTGTCGGGTTGCTGCTGGGTTTGCTCAACGCCCTTCTGGTGCGTCGCTCCGTCGCGTCGATCACCGCCAAAGAGCATCCGATGAAAAGCACGATGGCGCTGAATTCGGCCACCCGGCTGGCCGTCATCACCGTGATCGGGCTGATCATCGCCTACATCTTCCGGCCCGCGGGCCTGGGCGTCGTGTTCGGCTTGGCGCTGTTCCAGGTCTTGCTGGTGGCATCGACGGCTCTTCCGGTCTGGAAGAAGCTGCGCGCCGGCGACTGGGCGGACGACTCCGCGGGCGGCGCGATGGCGGGATCGGAAGGAACGGAAGGAAAGAACAGCACCGATGACTGACACGACGTTCCTGGCCGCGGCGATCGAAGTTGGCGAGCACAACCAAGCCAAATGGCTCGGGCTGACCGTCAATACCGACACGATCCTGTCGACCGCGATCGCTGCGGTGATCGTCCTGGCGCTGGCCTTCTTCCTGCGCGCGAAGATCACGTCGACCGGCGTCCCCAGCGGCGTGCAGTTGTTCTGGGAAGCCATCACCGTCCAGATGCGCGATCAGATCGAGAGCGCGGTCGGGATGCGGATCGCGCCGTTCGTATTGCCTTTGGCAGTCACCATTTTCGTGTTCATCCTGATCTCCAACTGGCTGTCGGTGCTTCCGCTGCAATACACGGACAAGTCCGGGCACACCACTGAGCTGCTGAAGTCGGCGGCCGCAGACATCAACTACGTTCTCGCCTTGGCTCTCTTCGTATTCGTCTGCTACCACGTGGCGGGCATCTGGCGCCGCGGCATCGTCGGTCACCCGCTCGCCGTGCTCAAGGGCCACGTGGCGTTTCTGGCGCCGATCAACCTCGTCGAGGAGCTCGCCAAGCCGATCTCGTTGTCGCTCCGACTTTTCGGCAACATCTTCGCCGGCGGCATCCTGGTCGCGCTGATCGCGCTCTTCCCGCCGTACATCATGTGGGCTCCCAACGCCATCTGGAAGGCCTTCGACCTCTTCGTCGGGGCGATCCAGGCGTTCATTTTCTCGATCCTGACGATCCTGTACTTCAGCCAGGCCATGGAGATCGAGGAACATCATGACTGAGACCACCATGTATCGCTTTGTCCCACACACCATTACAGAGGCCTGGTAGACCGCTACCAGCTATCAAGGAGGATAAGAATGGCTCTGGACCCCCAAGTCGCTGCCGCTGCGCTCATCGGCGGTGGACTCATCATGGGCGGTGGCGCGATCGGCGCCGGTATCGGTGACGGTATTGCCGGTAACGCCCTGGTCTCCGGCATCGCCCGGCAGCCCGAGGCGCAAGGTCGGCTGTTCACGCCGTTCTTCATCACCGTCGGTCTGGTCGAGGCCGCCTACTTCATCAACCTGGCCTTCATGGCGCTGTTCGTCTTCGCCACACCCGTCGGCACCTAGTTCGCTGTGATGGGTGACGCGAGTCTGAGCGTCCTGGCATCCAGCCAGGTGATGGCCGAGGGAGGCAACAACTTCCTCGTCCCCAACGGCACGTTCTTCTTTGTGCTGGCCATCTTCCTGATCGTGCTGGCCGTCATCGGCACCTTCGTGGTGCCGCCGGTCATGCGGGTGTTGCGCGAGCGCGACAACATGGTTGCCAAGACGGCCGCCGACAACAAGAAGGCGACCGAGCAGTTCGACGCCGCCAAGGCTGACTATGAGGAAGCCCTGACGGAGGCCCGGGTTCAGGCGTCGTCGTTGCGCGACAATGCCCGCGCCGAAGGCCGTAAGGTGGTCGAAGACGCGCGCGCCCGTGCCGAGCAGCAGGTGATGTCGACGTTGCAAATGGCATCCGAGCAATTGAAGCGGGAGAGAGACGCCGTGGAACTGGATCTGCGCGCCAATGTGGCCGGCATGTCGGCGAGGCTGGCCAGCCGGATCCTCGGCGTCGAGGTGGCCCCGGCCACCACGGCCACGTCCGCAACCGGGAAATCTGGACGGTAATCGCGCATGTCGACATTCATCGGGCAGTTGATCGGATTCGCGGCCATCGTGCTTCTGGTCGTGCGGTACGTCGTGCCGCCGGTGCGTCGGCTGATGGCCGCTCGTCAGGAGGCCGTGCGCCAGCAGCTGAAAGACTCTGCGGCAGCGGCCGATCGGCTCAAAGAGTCGACCACGGCTCACAGCAACGCCGTGGAATCCGCCAAGTCCGAGGCCGAGCGGCTCGTGGAAGAAGCCAAGACCGACGCCGGGCGCATTGCCGAGCAGTTCCGGATCCAGGCCGACGCGGAATCCGAACGCATCACCACGCAGGGCGGTCGCCAGGTCGACCTGCTGCGGACGCAGCTCAGCCGCCAGCTCCGCCTCGAGCTCGGTCACGAGGCGGTGCGCCAGGCGGGCGAGTTGGTGCGGAACTATGTCGCCGACCCGGAGCAGCAGTCCGGCACCGTCGATCGATTCCTGGACGACCTCGAAGCGATGGCTCCGGCGCCCGCGGACGTCGAGTACCCACTGTTGGCGAAGATGCGCTCCGCCAGTCGGGTGGCAGTGGCCGGCCTGACCGAGCGGTTCGGCGACATCGTTAAAAACCTTGACAACAAAGCGCTTACCAACCTCTCGTCCGAGCTTGTCTCGGTAGCCGAAATGCTGGACCGGGAGATCGTCGTCACCCGTTACCTGACCGTGCCCGCCGAAGACGCGGCCCCCCGCGTCCGGCTGATCGAGCGCCTGGTCTCGGGCAAGGTCTCCGACGCTACGCTCGACGTCCTGCGCCTGGCCGTATCCGAACGCTGGTCGGCCAACTCCGATTTGGGTGACGCGATCGAGCACATCTCGCGGCAGGCGTTGCTGGAAGTCGCCGAACGGGAAAACAGGGTCGACGACGTCGAAGACCAGCTCTTCCGGTTCGCCCGCATCCTGGACGCGCAGCCACGACTCGCCATCCTGTTGGGCGACTACGGCGTGCCCGTGGAAGGCCGGATCGACCTGCTACGCAAGGTGCTTGACAGCGCCAGCGGCAGGGTCGACCCGATCGTCGTGGCGCTGTTGACCCAGACCGTCCAACTGCTTCGGGGCGAGTCGGCCGAGGACGCCATCCAGTTCCTGGCGAAAGTCGCGGTGGCACGCCGCGGCGAGATCGTGGCGCAGGTCAGCGCGGCCGCCGAACTCAGCGACTCCCAGCGGTCTCGCCTCACCGACGTGCTCGGCCGCATCTACGGTCATCCGGTGACGGTGCAGCTGCAGATCTCCGAGGAACTCCTGGGTGGCCTGCTCATCTCCGTGGCGGACGAAGTGATTGACGGGACACTCGCTTCTCGCCTCGCCGCAGCCCAGGCCCAATTGCCCGACTGACCCGACCGCTTCCACAAACCCTTTCCAATACGCGATACCAAGACCAAGTAGGAAGACGAAAAGCCATGGCCGAGTTGACAATCTCCGCTGATGACATCCAGAGCGCCATCGAGGAGTACGTAGGCTCTTTCACCTCCGACACCTCCCGCGAAGAGGTCGGCACCGTCGTCGAGGCCGGCGACGGCATCGCGCACGTCGAAGGCCTGCCCTCCGTCATGACCCAGGAGCTGCTCGAGTTCCCGGGCGGAGTCCTCGGCGTCGCGCTGAACCTCGACGAGCACAGCGTCGGCGCGGTGATCCTGGGTGACTTCGAGAAAATCGAAGAGGGGCAGCAGGTCAAGCGCACCGGCGAGGTGCTGTCGGTTCCTGTCGGCGACGCCTTCCTGGGTCGCGTCGTCAACCCACTCGGTCACCCCATCGACGGTCGCGGAGACATCGACACCGACATCCGCCGCGCCCTGGAGATCCAGGCGCCGTCCGTGGTGCAGCGGCAAAGCGTCAGCGAGCCGCTGCAGACCGGCATCAAGGCCATCGACGCGATGACCCCGATCGGTCGCGGCCAGCGGCAGCTGATCATCGGTGACCGCAAAACCGGCAAGACCGCCGTCTGCGTCGATACGATCCTCAACCAGCGCGAGAACTGGGAGAGCGGCGACGAGAAGAAGCAGGTCCGCTGCGTCTACGTGGCGATCGGCCAAAAGGGCACCACGATCGCCTCGGTCCGGCGGGCGCTCGAAGAGGGTGGAGCGATGGACTACACCACCATCGTCGCGGCCCCGGCTTCCGATTCCGCCGGCTTCAAATGGCTTGCGCCGTACACCGGTTCGGCGATCGCCCAGCACTGGATGTACGACGGCAAGCACGTGCTGATCGTCTTCGATGACCTGAGCAAGCAGGCCGAGGCGTACCGCGCGATCTCGCTGCTGCTGCGCCGCCCGCCGGGCCGCGAGGCCTACCCCGGTGATGTGTTCTACCTGCACTCGCGGCTGCTGGAGCGCTGCGCGAAGCTTTCCGACGACCTCGGGGGCGGCTCGCTGACCGGTCTGCCGATCATCGAGACGAAGGCCAACGACATCTCGGCCTACATCCCAACCAACGTCATCTCGATCACCGACGGGCAGTGCTTCCTGGAATCCGATTTGTTCAACCAGGGTGTGCGTCCCGCCATCAACGTCGGCGTGTCGGTGTCCCGCGTGGGTGGTGCGGCGCAGATCAAGGCCATGAAAGAGGTGGCAGGCTCGCTGCGTCTGGACCTGTCGCAATACCGCGAGCTGGAATCGTTCGCGGCCTTCGCCTCGGACCTGGATGCGACGTCGAAGGCCCAGTTGGAGCGCGGGGAGCGGCTGGTCGAGTTGCTCAAGCAACCGCAGTACCAGCCCATGCCCGTTGAGGAGCAGGTGGTTTCGATCTTCCTGGGCACCGGCGGTCACCTCGACTCCGTGCCCGTGGAGGACGTCAGGCGCTTCGAAACCGAACTGCTGGACCACATGCGGGCTTCGGAGGAGAGCTTCCTGGCCGGTGTCCGCGACAGCGGCAAGCTCTCCGAGGAGGGCGAAAACCAGCTCACCGAGATCATCAACAACTTCAAGAAGGGCTTCGCGGCCACGGGCGGTGGCTCGGTGGTGCCCGACGAGCATGTCGAGCCCTTGAACGAAGAGGACCTCGAAAAGGAGTCGGTCCAGGTCAAGAAGGAGAGGCCGAAGGACACGAAGGACTCCAAGAACGGCAAGGACAAGAAGTAGCTAACAATGGCTGCCACACTTCGCGAACTACGCGGGCGGATTCGCTCGGCGGGGTCGATCAAGAAGATCACCAAGGCCCAGGAGATGATTGCGACATCGCGCATCGGCAAGGCGCAGGCCCGGCTCGAAGCGGCTAGGCCCTACGCGTTTCAGATCACCGCGATGCTGACCACGCTGTCGTCCGAAGCCGCCCTGGATCACCCGTTGTTGGTCGAACGGGAAGAACCCAAACGGGCCGGCGTGCTGGTGGTGTCCTCCGACCGCGGACTGTGCGGGGCGTACAACTCCAGCATCTTCCGTCGGGCCGAGGAGCTGTTCTCGCTGCTGAGGGAGGAAGGCAAGACGCCGGTCGTCTACACCGTTGGCCGGAAGGCGCAGAACTACTTTAGGTTCCGCAACTGGGACATCACCGACTCGTGGACCGGCTTCTCCGAGCAACCCAAGTACGAGAACGCCGTGGAGATCGCCGACACCTTGGTCGATGCGTTCATGAAGGGCGCCGGTGACGACGAGTCGGCGGACGACCAGGGCGTCGACGAACTGCACATCGTCTACTCGGAGTTCAAGTCGATGATGTCTCAGGCCGCGGCGGCCCACCGCATCGCTCCGCTGGTCGTGGAGTACGTCGAGGACACCGAGGAACTGCACACGTTGTATTCGTTCGAGCCGGACGCGACAACGCTTTTCGAGTCGCTGCTGCCGCGGTACGTGACGACCCGCGTCTACGCCGCGCTGCTCGAATCGGCGGCATCGGAGCTCGCGTCGCGACAGCGAGCGATGAAGTCCGCTACCGACAACGCGGACGACCTGATCAAGGAACTGACGCTGATGGCGAACCGCGAGCGGCAGGCTCAGATCACCCAAGAGATCAGCGAAATCGTCGGTGGTGCAAACGCACTCGCCGACGCTCAGTAGCACACGAGGAAGAGAAAAAGAACATGGCTGCTGCTACCGGAACCCAAGAGAAGACCGAGAAGTCCACCAACTCCGAGACGAGCGGCCGCGTGGTGCGGATCACCGGTCCCGTGGTTGACGTCGAGTTCCCGCGTGGATCCGTGCCGGAACTGTTCAACGCGCTCAACGCCGAGATCACGTTCGAGGAACTGAAGAAGACCCTGACGCTCGAGGTCGCACAGCACCTCGGCGACAACCTGGTCCGCACGATCTCGTTGCAGCCCACCGACGGCCTGGTCCGCGGCGTCGAGGTGACCGACAGCGGCAAGCCGATCTCGGTGCCGGTCGGCCAGGACGTCAAGGGTCACGTCTTCAACGCGCTGGGCGACTGCCTGGACAAGCCCGGTTACGGCGAGGACTTCGAGCACTGGTCGATCCACCGCAAGCCGCCGGCCTTCGAGGAGCTCGAGCCCCGCACCGAAATGCTCGAGACCGGGCTCAAGGTTGTCGACTTGCTGACCCCGTACGTGCGAGGCGGAAAGATCGCGCTGTTCGGTGGCGCCGGCGTGGGCAAGACGGTGTTGATCCAGGAGATGATCAACCGTATCGCCCGAAACTTCGGTGGTACTTCGGTTTTCGCCGGCGTGGGGGAGCGCACCCGCGAGGGCAACGACCTGTGGGTCGAGCTCAAAGAGGCCGACGTGCTCAAGGACACCGCGCTGGTGTTCGGTCAGATGGACGAGCCGCCCGGCACCCGTATGCGGGTGGCCCTGTCGGCGCTGACGATGGCCGAGTGGTTCCGCGACGAAGCCGGCCAGGACGTACTGCTGTTCATCGACAACATCTTCCGATTCACCCAGGCAGGATCCGAGGTCTCCACGCTGCTCGGCCGGATGCCGTCCGCGGTGGGCTACCAGCCCACGCTGGCTGATGAGATGGGTGAGCTGCAGGAGCGCATCACCTCGACGCGGGGCAAGTCGATCACGTCCATGCAAGCGGTCTACGTGCCCGCCGACGACTACACCGACCCGGCGCCGGCGACCACTTTCGCGCACCTGGACGCAACCACCGAGCTGTCGCGTTCGGTGTTCTCCAAGGGCATCTTCCCCGCGGTGGACCCGCTGGCATCGAGCTCGACCATCCTGGACCCGAGTGTCGTCGGTGACGAGCACTACCGCGTCGCTCAGGAAGTCATCCGGATCCTGCAGCGCTACAAGGACCTTCAGGACATCATCGCCATCCTCGGTATCGACGAGTTGTCAGAAGAGGACAAGCAGCTGGTGCAGCGCGCGCGCCGCATCGAGCGGTTCCTCTCGCAGAACATGATGGCGGCCGAGCAGTTCACCGGCCAGCCGGGTTCGACCGTGCCGCTGAAGGAGACCATCGAGGCGTTCGACCGCCTGACCAAGGGCGACTTCGACCACATCCCGGAGCAGGCCTTCTTCCTGATCGGCGGCCTGGACGACCTGGCGAAGAAAGCCGAAAGCTTCGGCGCCAAGTTGGACTCCTGAGGACTGAGCGCTAAGGCTCTGAAAGGCTCTGTGGCATGGCCGAATTGAACGTCGAAATAGTCGCCGTCGACCGCAAGATCTGGTCGGGTGAGGCAACGTTCTTATTCACCCGGACCACCGTCGGCGAGATCGGTATCCTGCCCCGGCACATCCCGGTCGTGGCCCAGTTGGTCGACGACGCGATGGTGCGCGTCGAGCGCGAAGGCGAAGACGATCTGCGGGTCGCCATCGAAGGCGGGTTCCTTTCGGTCACCGAGGAGACGGTGACCGTACTGGCGGAGTCCGCCGCGTTCGAGTCCGAGATCGACGAAAGCGCCGCCCGGGAGGATTCGGAGTCCGACGACCCCCGCATCGCGGCGCGCGGGCGCGGCAGATTGCGCGCCGTCGGCGCGATCGACTAGGCGCTTCGGACAAGACGATGAGCGCGCCCATGGTCGGCATGGTCGTGCTCGTTGTCGTTTTGGCGGGCGCGGTTGTCGCGCTGAGCTATCGGTTGTGGAAGCTGCGCCAGGGCGGCACCGCGGGGATCATGCGCGACATTCCCGCGGTAGGTGGCCACGGCTGGCGGCACGGCGTGATTCGCTACCGCGGCGGTGAGGCCGCGTTCTACCGGCTCTCCAGCCTGCGTTTGTGGCCGGACCGTCGACTCAGCCGCAGGGGCGTCGAAATCGTGGCCCGGCGCGCACCGCGCGGGGACGAATTCGACATCATGACCGACGAGATCGTCGTGGTGGAACTGCGCGACACGACCCAGGACCGCCGGACCGGATATGAAATCGCGCTGGACAAGGGCGCGTTGACGGCCTTCCTGTCGTGGCTGGAGTCCCGCCCGTCGCCGCGCGCTCGTCGTCGCAGCGTCTAGGCCTCGGGCGGCAAGCTAACTCGCACTCGGCGCGCCGCCGCCCGGTTTCCACAGGACGTCGCCGTCGGGGTTCGCCGCGCGCGCGAGGATGAAAAGCAGATCCGAGAGGCGGTTCAAATACTTCGCCGGCAGGACGTTGACCTGCTGCGGCGCGGCATCGACGGCCGCCCACGCCGATCGTTCCGCGCGACGGACGATCGTGCGGGCGACGTGCAGCAGCGCCGATAACGGCGAACCCCCAGGCAGCACAAAGGAATTCAGCGCAGGCAGGTCTTCGTTATATTTGTCACACCAGGCCTCGAGCCGGTCGATGTAGGGCTGGGTGACCCGAAGCGGGGGATGCTCGGGGTTCGGTACCACCGGCGTCGACAGGTCCGCGCCGGCGTCGAACAGGTCGTTCTGGATCTGTCGCAGCACGCCGGCCGTCTCCTCGTCGGGCTGACCCAAGGCGATCGCCACGCCGATCGCCGAGTTCGCCTCGTCACAATCCGCGTAGGCCACCAGGCGGGGATCGTTCTTGGAGACCCGCGAAAAGTCGCTCAATCCGGTCGTTCCGTCGTCACCGGTCCGGGTATAGATGCGGGTCAGGTGTATCGCCATGAGCACGACGGTACTGCGGCGCGCGGCGGCGCGGCGCCTCGGCTCGGCTGACTGACAACCCGATACCGCTTCACTAGACTGACGCGGGTGGCAGAGCGATTCGTGGTGACCGGCGGCAACCGGTTGTCCGGCGAAGTCGCAGTGGGGGGCGCCAAGAACAGCGTGCTCAAGCTGATGGCCGCGGCGCTGTTGGCCGAAGGCACCAGCACCATCACCAACTGCCCCGACATCCTCGATGTGCCGTTGATGGCCGAGGTGTTGCGCGGCTTGGGCGCCACCGTCGAGCTCGACGGCGATGTCGCCCGGATCACCTCGCCGGACGAGCCGAAATACGACGCCGATTTTGCGGCGGTGCGCCAGTTCCGGGCGTCGGTCTGTGTGCTCGGGCCGCTGGTCGGCCGGTGCAAGCGGGCCCGGGTCGCACTCCCGGGCGGTGACGCGATCGGATCTCGGCCGCTCGACATGCATCAGGCCGGCCTGCGCCAGCTGGGCGCGCAGTGCAACATCGAGCACGGTTGCGTTGTCGCCCAGGCCGACACGTTGCGCGGCGCCGAGATCCAGCTCGAGTTCCCCTCGGTGGGAGCCACCGAAAACATCCTGATGGCCGCCGTGTTGGCCGAGGGAGTCACCACGATCCACAACGCCGCGCGCGAACCCGACGTCGTGGACCTGTGCACCATGCTGAATCAGATGGGCGCGCAGGTCGATGGCGCCGGTTCGCCGACGATGACCATCACCGGCGTCCCGCGGCTACACCCCACCGAGCATCGCGTGATCGGGGACCGCATCGTCGCCGCCACCTGGGGCATCGCCGCCGCGATGACCCGGGGCGACATCTCCGTCACGGGCGTCGACCCGGCCCACCTTCAGGTGGTGCTGCACAAGTTGCACGACGCCGGCGCGACGGTCACCCAAACGGACAACAGCTTCCGGATCACCCAGTACGAGCGCCCCAAGGCCGTCAACGTCGCGACCTTGCCGTTCCCCGGGTTTCCCACCGACCTGCAACCGATGGCGATCGCGCTGGCGTCGATCGCCGACGGGACGTCGATGATCACGGAAAACGTCTTCGAGGCGCGGTTCCGTTTCGTCGAAGAAATGATCCGGCTGGGTGCCGACGCCCGCACGGACGGCCACCATGCCGTCGTCCGGGGCCTACCGCAATTGTCCAGCGCCCCCGTGTGGTGCTCCGATATCCGGGCCGGTGCCGGCCTGGTCTTGGCGGGGCTCGTCGCCGACGGCGACACCGAGGTTCACGACGTCTTTCACATCGATCGCGGCTACCCGTTGTTCGTCGAAAACCTGGCGATTTTGGGAGCGGAGATCGAGCGGGTAGAGTAACCAAAGTCAGTGCCCCGCAGGGGCGGTCGCCACACCAGGCGACCGACACCCCGGGCTCTTGACTCCCTCGCTGGATTGGTACTAGCCTGGCACGGCTGCTCCCGAAACGGTCTGCAGAAGACCAAAACTGGGAGTTGACTCCACTGCCGGACCTGTATTAAGCTGGCAGGGTTGCCCCAAAACGGGCGAAACAAGTGTTGTTTGAGAACTCAATAGTGTGTTTGGTCTTTATTATTTGTTGTTGTTTTTTTGGCCATACCTAGCACTCCCCGTGTGTGGGTATGGCAATTTTGATGCCAGTTATTGGCGTCTTGTCAGGTATCTCTGATTTGAAATTCACCTCGTTCTGCGAGGAGATTTTGTTTGGAGAGTTTGATCCTGGCTCAGGACGAACGCTGGCGGCGTGCTTAACACATGCAAGTCGAACGGAAAGGCCCTTCGGGGTACTCGAGTGGCGAACGGGTGAGTAACACGTGGGCAATCTGCCCTGCACTTCGGGATAAGCCTGGGAAACTGGGTCTAATACCGGATAGGACCACTTGGCGCATGCCTTGTGGTGGAAAGCTTTTGCGGTGTGGGATGGGCCCGCGGCCTATCAGCTAGTTGGTGGGGTGATGGCCTACCAAGGCGACGACGGGTAGCCGGCCTGAGAGGGTGTCCGGCCACACTGGGACTGAGATACGGCCCAGACTCCTACGGGAGGCAGCAGTGGGGAATATTGCACAATGGGCGCAAGCCTGATGCAGCGACGCCGCGTGGGGGATGACGGCCTTCGGGTTGTAAACCTCTTTCACCATCGACGAAGGCTCACTTCGTGAGTTGACGGTAGGTGGAGAAGAAGCACCGGCCAACTACGTGCCAGCAGCCGCGGTAATACGTAGGGTGCGAGCGTTGTCCGGAATTACTGGGCGTAAAGAGCTCGTAGGTGGTTTGTCGCGTTGTTCGTGAAATCTCACGGCTTAACTGTGAGCGTGCGGGCGATACGGGCAGACTAGAGTACTGCAGGGGAGACTGGAATTCCTGGTGTAGCGGTGGAATGCGCAGATATCAGGAGGAACACCGGTGGCGAAGGCGGGTCTCTGGGCAGTAACTGACGCTGAGGAGCGAAAGCGTGGGGAGCGAACAGGATTAGATACCCTGGTAGTCCACGCCGTAAACGGTGGGTACTAGGTGTGGGTTTCCTTCCTTGGGATCCGTGCCGTAGCTAACGCATTAAGTACCCCGCCTGGGGAGTACGGCCGCAAGGCTAAAACTCAAAGGAATTGACGGGGGCCCGCACAAGCGGCGGAGCATGTGGATTAATTCGATGCAACGCGAAGAACCTTACCTGGGTTTGACATGCACAGGACGCGTCTAGAGATAGGCGTTCCCTTGTGGCCTGTGTGCAGGTGGTGCATGGCTGTCGTCAGCTCGTGTCGTGAGATGTTGGGTTAAGTCCCGCAACGAGCGCAACCCTTGTCTCATGTTGCCAGCGGGTAATGCCGGGGACTCGTGAGAGACTGCCGGGGTCAACTCGGAGGAAGGTGGGGATGACGTCAAGTCATCATGCCCCTTATGTCCAGGGCTTCACACATGCTACAATGGCCGGTACAAAGGGCTGCGATGCCGCAAGGTTAAGCGAATCCTTTTAAAGCCGGTCTCAGTTCGGATCGGGGTCTGCAACTCGACCCCGTGAAGTCGGAGTCGCTAGTAATCGCAGATCAGCAACGCTGCGGTGAATACGTTCCCGGGCCTTGTACACACCGCCCGTCACGTCATGAAAGTCGGTAACACCCGAAGCCAGTGGCCTAACCCTTGGGAGGGAGCTGTCGAAGGTGGGATCGGCGATTGGGACGAAGTCGTAACAAGGTAGCCGTACCGGAAGGTGCGGCTGGATCACCTCCTTTCTAAGGAGCACCACGAAAAGCACTCCAATTGGTGGGGTGCGAGCCGTGAGGGGTCCTCGCCTGTAGTGGGCGGGGGCCGGGTGCACAACAGCAAATGATTGCCAGACACACTATTGGGCCCTGAGACAACACTCGGCCAGTCCGTGTGGTGTCCCTCCATCTTGGTGGTGGGGTGTGGTGTTTGAGTATTGGATAGTGGTTGCGAGCATCTAGACGGATGCGTTGCCGGCAACGGTGGCGTGTTCGTTGAAATGTGTAATTTCTTTTATAACTCTTGTGTGTAAGTAAGTGTTTAAGGGCGCATGGTGGATGCCTTGGCATCGAGAGCCGATGAAGGACGTGGGAGGCTGCGATATGCCTCGGGGAGCTGTCAACCGAGCATTGATCCGAGGATTTCCGAATGGGGAAACCCAGCACGAGTGATGTCGTGTTACCCGTATCTGAATATATAGGGTGCGGGAGGTAACGCGGGGAAGTGAAACATCTCAGTACCCGTAGGAGAAGAAAACAATTGTGATTCCGTCAGTAGTGGCGAGCGAACGCGGAACAGGCTAAACCGCATGCATGGATAACCGGGTAGGGGTTGTGTGTGCGGGGTTGTGGGATTGATATGTCTCAGCTCTACCTGGCTGAGGGGTAGTCAGAAAGTGTCGTGGTTAGCGGAAGTGGCCTGGGACGGCCCGCCGTAGACGGTGAAAGCCCGGTACGCGAAAACCCGGCACCTGCCTTATATCAACACCCGAGTAGCAGCGGGCCCGTGGAATCTGCTGTGAATCTGCCGGGACCACCCGGTAAGCCTAAATACTTCTCGATGACCGATAGCGGATTAGTACCGTGAGGGAATGGTGAAAAGTACCCCGGGAGGGGAGTGAAAGAGTACCTGAAACCGTGTGCCTACAATCCGTCAGAGCCTCCTTATGGGGTGATGGCGTGCCTTTTGAAGAATGAGCCTGCGAGTCAGGGACACGTCGCGAGGTTAACCCGTGCGGGGTAGCCGCAGCGAAAGCGAGTCTGAATAGGGCGCATCCCCTTTGGGGTGTAGTGGCGTGTTCTGGACCCGAAGCGGAGTGATCTACCCATGGCCAGGGTGAAGCGCGGGTAAGACCGCGTGGAGGCCCGAACCCACTTAGGTTGAAGACTGAGGGGATGAGCTGTGGGTAGGGGTGAAAGGCCAATCAAACTCCGTGATAGCTGGTTCTCCCCGAAATGCATTTAGGTGCAGCGTTACGTGTTTCACCACGGAGGTAGAGCTACTGGATGGCCGATGGGCCCTACTAGGTTACTGACGTCAGCCAAACTCCGAATGCCGTGGTGTATAGCGTGGCAGTGAGACGGCGGGGGATAAGCTCCGTACGTCGAGAGGGAAACAGCCCAGATCGCCGGCTAAGGCCCCTAAGCGTGTGCTAAGTGGAAAAGGATGTGCAGTCGCAGAGACAACCAGGAGGTTGGCTTAGAAGCAGCCACCCTTGAAAGAGTGCGTAATAGCTCACTGGTCAAGTGATTGTGCGCCGATAATGTAGCGGGGCTCAAGCACACCGCCGAAGCCGCGGCAACCGTAAGGTTGGGTAGGGGAGCGTCCCCCATGCAGCGAAGCCACCGGGTAACCGTGTGGTGGAGTTTGGGGGAGTGAGAATGCAGGCATGAGTAGCGATAAGGCAAGTGAGAACCTTGCCCGCCGTAAGACCAAGGGTTCCTGGGCCAGGCCAGTCCGCCCAGGGTGAGTCGGGACCTAAGGCGAGGCCGACAGGCGTAGTCGATGGACAACGGGTTGATATTCCCGTACCCGTGTGTGGGCGTCCCTGACGAATCAGCGGTACTAACCACCCAAAACCGGATCGACCATTCCCCTTCGGGGGCATGGAGTTTCGGGGCTGCGTGGGACCTTCGCTGGTAGTAGTCAAGCAATGGGGTGACGCAGGAAGGTAGCCGTACCAGTCAGTGGTAATACTGGGGCAAGCCTGTAGGGAGAGCGATAGGCAAATCCGTCGCTCATTAATCCTGAGAGGTGATGCATAGCCGGTTGAGGTGAATTCGGTGATCCTCTGCTGCCAAGAAAAGCCTCTAGCGAGCACACACACGGCCCGTACCCCAAACCGACACAGGTGGTCAGGTAGAGCATACCAAGGCGTACGAGATAACTATGGTTAAGGAACTCGGCAAAATGCCCCCGTAACTTCGGGAGAAGGGGGGCCGGAATACCGTGAACACCCTTGCGGTGGGAGCGGGATTCGGCCGCAGAAACCAGTGGGTAGCGACTGTTTACTAAAAACACAGGTCCGTGCGAAGTCGCAAGACGATGTATACGGACTGACGCCTGCCCGGTGCTGGAAGGTTAAGAGGACCCGTTAACCGTAAGGTGAAGCGGAGAATTTAAGCCCCAGTAAACGGCGGTGGTAACTATAACCATCCTAAGGTAGCGAAATTCCTTGTCGGGTAAGTTCCGACCTGCACGAATGGCGTAACGACTTCCCAACTGTCTCAACCATAGACTCGGCGAAATTGCACTACGAGTAAAGATGCTCGTTACGCGCGGCAGGACGAAAAGACCCCGGGACCTTCACTACAACTTGGTATTGGTGTTCGGTACGGTTTGTGTAGGATAGGTGGGAGACTGTGAAACCCCAACGCCAGTTGGGGCGGAGTCGTTGTTGAAATACCACTCTGATCGTATTGGACACCTAACGTCGAACCCTTATCGGGTTCACGGACAGTGCCTGGCGGGTAGTTTAACTGGGGCGGTTGCCTCCTAAAATGTAACGGAGGCGCCCAAAGGTTCCCTCAACCTGGACGGCAATCAGGTGTTGAGTGTAAGTGCACAAGGGAGCTTGACTGCGAGACTTACAAGTCAAGCAGGGACGAAAGTCGGGACTAGTGATCCGGCACCCCCGAGTGGAAGGGGTGTCGCTCAACGGATAAAAGGTACCCCGGGGATAACAGGCTGATCTTCCCCAAGAGTCCATATCGACGGGATGGTTTGGCACCTCGATGTCGGCTCGTCGCATCCTGGGGCTGGAGCAGGTCCCAAGGGTTGGGCTGTTCGCCCATTAAAGCGGCACGCGAGCTGGGTTTAGAACGTCGTGAGACAGTTCGGTCTCTATCCGCCGCGCGCGTCAGAAACTTGAGGAAACCTGTCCCTAGTACGAGAGGACCGGGACGGACGAACCTCTGGTATACCAGTTGTCCCACCAGGGGCACCGCTGGATAGCCACGTTCGGACAGGATAACCGCTGAAAGCATCTAAGCGGGAAACCTTCTCCAAGATCAGGTTTCTCACCCTTTTAGAGGGATAAGGCCCCCCGCAGACCACGGGATTGATAGGCCAGACCTGGAAGCTCAGTAATGAGTGCAGGGAACTGGCACTAACCGGCCGAAAACTTACCAACACACACTCGCAACCACTGTTCAGTCCCAGCGACTATTTGTCGCGGGACGCTCTGAACACCACACCCCCCACCGAAACCAAATTTAAATAGAGTTACGGCGGCCACAGCGACAGGGAAACGCCCGGTCCCATTCCGAACCCGGAAGCTAAGCCTGTCAGCGCCGATGATACTGCCCTCTCGGGTGGAAAAGTAGGACACCGCCGAACATACACAAAAACACCCCCGGCAACGGGGGTGTTTTTGCATTTGCGGACAACGCCTATTCCTAATCGAACAATGTCAAAGCCGCATTCTCCGATACGCGTTTCTTCTCCAATGCGAGCAGGGTTCGCTTGCGGTCGAGCCCGCCGCCGTAGCCGGTAAGGCTTCCGTTGGCGCCGATGACGCGGTGACAGGGAACGACAATCGCGATGGGATTGTGGCCGTTCGCCAGTCCGACGGCGCGCGCGGAACCCGGGGCCCCGATCTGTTCCGCGATCTCTCCGTAGGACCTGGTTTCGCCGTACGGAATTGTCTGAAGCGCCTTCCAGACGCGCCGTTGGAATTCGGAGCCGCGAAGCTCGAAGTCGAAGTCGAACTCGATGCGTTCGCCGGCGAAATAGGCGTTCAATTGCTCGGTGGCCTCGTTGAATGCCGCGGCGTTCGGTGCCCAATTGGTGCGGCTGGGTTCGTAGGTCTGGTCGACCATTCGAAGCATGGTCAGCACCGAGTCCTGACCGGCGAGGGTCAGCGGCCCGATCGGGCTGTCGATGGTGCGGTACTCGATCATGCGACCTCCTGTGGTGGCCATTGGTTAACCGGATGTTCGAGGGTGGTCCAGAGGTACTGGGTGGCATACGAGCGCCAGGGGCGCCACCGGGCGCCGTGCGCGACCAGGGTCCGTTCTTCGGTCGGCAAGCCCAACTGCTTGGCGGCCAACCGCAGGCCAAGGTCCGTGACGGGGAAGGCATCCGGGTCGCCGAGGCCGCGCATCGCAATCACCTCCGCGGTCCAAGGGCCCACACCGGGTAGCTCCAGCAGCCGGCTGCGGGCGGCTTCCCAGTCGCTCCCACTGTCCAGGACGATACTGCGGTCGGCGAGGGCGGCGACCAATGCGCTCAGGGTTCGTTGCCTGGCCTTGGGGACCGCCAGGTGGATGGGGTCGATCTCGGCGAGCTGCTCGACGGACGGGAAGGTACGGGTCAGCCCACCGTCGGGATCGGCGATCGGCCGCCCGTAGGCCGCGACCAAGCGACCAGCGTGGGTTCTGGCCGCCTTCGTCGACACCTGCTGGCCGAGCACTGCGCGCACGGCGAGCTCCGCCTCGTCGACCGTACGTGGAATGCGCTGTCCGGGAGCCTTTCCCACGACCGGACGCAGGTGCGGGTCGCCGGACAGGGCGTCGTCCACCGCCTCGGGATCGGCGTCGAGGTCCAGGAGTCGGCGGCAGCGGGCGATCGCGGTGGTCAGGTCGCGGAAGTCGTCGAGCACCAGCACGCAGCGGACGTGATCGACGGCCGGCGTCAGCGTGGCGACGGCGCTGCCGAACGGAAGACGCAGGCTCCGCCGATACGCACCATCGCGTATCTCCTCACACCCTGGCACGGCGCTGGCGGCCAGGTGGCCGAAGACGCCCTCGTAGGCGAACGGGGTGCGGACCGGCAATCGCAGGCACACCGCCCCCGGCGAAGCGGTGCCGGTCCCGGCCCGGGCCGCCGCCCGACGGCGCAGCTCCGTCGGTGTGCTCTCGAAGACCGACCGAACGGTGTCATTGAACTGCCGGATGCTGGAAAACCCCGACGCGAACGCGATGTCCCCGAATGGCAGGCCGGTGGTCTCGACAAGCAGGCGGGCCGTCTGCGCCCGCTGGGCGCGGGCCAGCGCGAGCGGCCCCGCGCCGACCTCGGCCTGCAACAGCCTCTCCAGCTGGCGGGTGGTGTAGCCGAGGTGCGCTGCCAGGCCGCCGACGCCTTCGCGATCCACGGTCCCGTCGGCGATCAGCCGCATCGTCCGGGCGACGACGTCGCCCCGCACATTCCATTCCGGCGACCCGGGCGAGGCGTCGGGGCGGCACCGCTTACACGCCCGGAATCCGGCCCGCTGAGCGGCGGCCGCGGTCGGGTAGAAGCGCACGTTGCGGGCGAACGGCGGCCGAACCGGGCAACTGGGCCGGCAATAGATGCGGGTGGTCAGCACCGCCGTGACGAACCAGCCGTCGAACCGGGCGTCCTTGGACTGGACGGCGCGGTAGCAGCGTTCGAAGTCGTCGTGCACGCTTGTAAGACTTACACCCGCCCGGTGACAAAACTGGCGGGAAAGCGACATGGCAGTGGGGCGCTGTCCTAGGGGCCGTCGTGCCGCACTGCTGCGGCGGCCGCGATGAAGTCGCGGGCCGGGCGAGACAGCGGGCGGCCCGAATCCCAGATCATCCCCACGTCGCGGTACGCGTCGGCGTCGGCCAGTGGCAGCACGCTCAGCCCCGGCGCGTAGTCGCTGCCGTCGATAGGCATCAGGCCGACGCCCAGCCCGGCGGCCACCAGGCCCGCGGTTGTGGTGAGGTTCGCCGCCTCCAGCACGATCCGCGGCTGAAACTGCGCCGCGGCGCAAAGCTCGTCGAGCAGCCGCCGCATGCCGAATCCCGGGTGCATGGCCACGACGGGCTCGTCGGCCAGATCGGTCATGGACACCGCCGCACTGCCTTCGAATCGATGGGAGCGTGGCACGGCGACACCGAGCCGCTGTCGAAACAGGCTGCGCCAGGCCAGAGTTGGCCGCCGCGGACGCGGCGACACCACCCCGACGTCGATACGCCCGGCCAGCACCAGATCGCCGATCGATTCGGCGGCGCCCTCTTCCAGCGCGAAGGCGACGCGCGGTGATGACTCCCTGAACCGCGCGATCAAGCGCGGCACCACCGTCGCCCCGAACGAGCCGAGAAAGCCCACCCGGATCTCGCTGACGGCCGGGTTCGCCAAGTCGTCAATCGCCCGCCTGGCGGAGTCGAGTTCAAGCTGTGCCCGCCGGGCGTGCTCGTAGAAGATCCGGCCATAGGTGTTGAGGGACAGGCGCTTGCCCCGGCGATCGAACAGCGCCACTCCCAACCGCCGCTCGAGACGGGCGAGCATTCGGGTGAGCGTCGGCTGGGCCATGCGGAGCTGCTCGGCGGCCGCCGTGACGTGCTCCAGCTCCGCGAGTGTGACGAACCACTCGTAATCATTGCTCGCCACGCGAAGGCCCTTCGTTTATGTCTGGAGAGCATATTAATCCATCGAATAATTCATTTCCTTTGTATCGCTGCATCGCGCAGGATGAATTGCATGCCCCAGCGCCCCTCCACCGCCATCGCACACCGGGCCGGGACCCGCGGGTACCGGCGATTGACCGCGGCGCTGTGCGGTGCCGGTCTGGCCAGTTTTGCCGCGATGTACTGCACCCAGGCGCTTCTGCCTGCGCTGTCGGCGTCCTATCGGATCGGTCCGGCGGCGGCGGCTCTCACGGTCTCATTGACCACGGGGGTGCTGGCCGTTTGCATCATTCCCGCCAGCATCCTGTCCGAGCGCTACGGGCGCATCACTGTGATGTTGACCTCGGGGGTGGCGTCGAGCGTGATCGGCCTGGTGTTGCCGTTCAGCCCGACGCTCAGCGTGCTGCTCGTCGGACGGGCGGTGCAGGGCGCCGCCCTGGCCGGGATCCCCGCCGTCGCGATGGCGTTCCTGGCCGAGGAGGTACACGCCTCCTCGCTCGGATCGGCGATGGGCCGCTACATCGCCGGAACGACGATCGGCGGGTTGGCCGGTCGACTCGTCCCGTCGCTGGTGATCGAGGCGAGTAATTGGCGGGTCGCGCTGCTGGTGTGTTCCCTGACGACCCTGGCCGGGACTGCGGTTTTCGCCGTCCTGGTGCCCAGGTCTCAGTTCTTCCAGCCGAAGAAGACGAGCGTGGCGGCCAGCGCGCGCAACCTCGCGGCGCATTTGCGAAACCCGTTGCTGCTGAAGCTCTTCGCGGTCGGTTTTGTGCTGATGGGTGGATTTGTGACGGTCTACAACTACCTCGGCTACCGACTGACCGGGCAGCCTTTCGGCCTGGCACCGTCGGTCGTGGGCCTGCTGTTCCTGCTGTACCTGGTCGGCACCTGGACCTCGGTGGTGGCGGGGCGGCTCGCCGACCGCAAGGGACGCCCACTCGCCCTAGGCGTCGCCTTGCCGGTTACAGTGACGGGCCTGCTGCTGACCGTCCCGCACACCCTGGCCGCGGTGGTGGTGGGTGTCGGCGTCTTCACCGGTGGTTTCTTCGCCGCGCACACGGTAGCCAGCGGTTGGGTGGGCGCGGTGGCACAGCGCGACCGCGCGGAGGCGTCGGCGCTGTATCTGTTCAGCTACTACCTGGGCGGATCGGTGGCCGGCGTGTTCGGCGGCCTCGTGTACGGCGGCGGCGGCTGGCCTGCGACCGTCGGTTTCGTCGCCGCGCTGCTGGTGGCCGGTTCATGCCTGGTGGCGTCGTTGGTGCGGGAGAGCGGCTCCCGCACCAACAACCACCTCGTTGCCGAGTTGGCCACGGTTGATTGAGCGTCCGGGAGACGCGGTTACGGGCCGGGAGGGGTTCCGACGCAGACGCCACCGGCGCAGGCCCCCGCGCCGCCGGGTCCGGCGGACGCGCCCGCGCCCGGCACACCCGCGCTCGCCCCACCGGGTCCCGCGCCGGCGCCCGAGCCACCCGGGCCGGCGGTGGTGGCGCCGCCGGGTCCGGTCTCGGGTCCGCCGCCCGGTCCGGCCGGGGTCGTCGCCGCCGGCGCCGTCGTGGTGACGCTGGCCGGCGTCGTGACGGTGGTGGTGACGGTCGAAGTCGACGTCGGGTTCTTGTTGTTGTTGCCTGAGCTGCAGCCTGCGGTCAACGAACTCAAGGCAATCGCCGCGGCGATTCCCGCGGCGACGGAAACACGCCGCGCGGTTCCACTACCGGTCATGTCAACACCAATCTCTTTGAGGGGCGATGTCCTTAGTCCCGTTACCCACTCGGGTCGGAAATCAATCCATCAGGACGCGCCTGCGGTCCCGGCGGGCATAGCAAGTTGAGTGGGGCGTTCGTGTCCGCGTAGCGTCACCGTCTCGCCCAAAGCCCAACGGTCGCGCTCGTTCTCGCTCGCACCATCCAGGGCATCGGCCGTCGCAAGGATCCGACCCGGGTACGACTTGGCGAGCTCGCACAGGCGGGCCGCCTCGTTGACCGGCCCGCCGATGACGGTGTACTCGAAGCGTTCCCGGGCGCCGACGTTCCCGGCGACCACTTGCCCCGCCGCCACGCCGATACCGGCTTGGCACTCCGGCATTTCGTCGGCGAGCCGCTCGGCGATGGCGCGCGCGGCGGTCAACGCCTGGTCTTCCGGATGGTCGAGATGGTTGGGGGCCCCGAAGATGGCCAGGGTCGCGTCGCCCTCGAACTTGTTGACCAGACCGCAGTGTCGGTCCACTTCCTCGACCACGATGCTGAAGAATCGATTGAGCACCGAAACGACTTCGGCCGGAGGCCGGCTGGTCACCAGTTGGGTGGAACCGACGATGTCGATGAATACGACTGCTACATGGCGTTCTTCGCCGCCCAGCTTCGGTCGCTCGCGTTCCGCGGCGAGGGCGACCTCGCGTCCGACGTGTCGGCCGAAAAGGTCGCGCACGCGTTCACGCTCGCGCAGCCCGTCCACCATCGCGTTGAATCCGCGTTGCAGCTCACCGAGTTCGGTGCCGTCAAAGACGACGAGATCGCCCCGCAGATCACCGCGCTCGACGCGGCGCAACGCCGCGCGGACCACGCGAACTGGAGTTGCGGTGAGCCAGGCCAAGATCCACATCAAGAGGCAACCGAAGATCAGCGTGGCGAAGCACACGATGAGCACGCCGACGGCGAACTGGGTCTGGGTCAGATTCCGCAGCAAGATCTCGAACGCGGCCAGCAGGGCGATGCCGATGACGGGCACACCCGAACCCAGGAACCAGACCATCATCGTCCGGCCCATGATGCCCGCCGACAACCGCCGCGGCGGGGGACCGGCCTCGAGTGCCTGAGCGGCCACCGGCCGCAACGCGAACTCGGCCAGCAGATAGCTAGCGGTGGCCACCAGAATCCCGCCGAAACCCACGGCGACGACGAAGCGCGGGATGAACATCGTATTGATCAGGCCGTAGAGGGCCGTCAGCACGACCGTCCCGATGCCCCAGAGGATGAGGTCGAAGCGGGCGATCCCCCACGGGGCCATAAAGGTGTTGCGCTCGTCCTCGCTGGTCGGGGTGCGCTCGTCGATCGCCCATCGCAACGCGAGCACCGTCCGGCGCGTGATCCAGTAGGTGCCCACCGCCAGGGCCAGGGCGATGTAGGCCGGCACGACCCCGAAGGTGAGCCACCCCGGTGCGTCCTCAAACACGCTCGGTTCGGGAACCGCGACCGCCACGATCAGCATCACCGCGGCGATACCGATGAGGTTCGCCCCCAGAACCAGCACGGTCATGATGACCTGGATGCGAATGCGACGACGCTGCTGGCTTTCGGAGACCCGCCCCAGCAGCAGGGAGCCGTACTCAGGGGTCTCCGGCAGCCGGCCGCTCTGACGCGTGACCGTCTCGAGCACCCGCCCGATGCGTTTCGCCAAGCTCTGCGTGGCCGACATGGTGGCGTCAGCCTAATTTGTGGGCCACGCTCTAAGGTGAGTCGGGTGCGTCTAGTGATCGCCCAGTGCACTGTGGACTACGTCGGCCGGCTCACCGCGCATCTTCCGTCGGCCCGGCGGCTGCTGCTGTTCAAGGCCGACGGATCGGTCAGCGTGCATGCCGATGACCGCGCCTACAAGCCGTTGAATTGGATGAGCCCGCCGTGCTGGCTGACCGAGGAGCCCGGTGAGCAGGCACCCGTGTGGGTGGTGCAGAACAAGGCCGGCGAACAACTGCGCATCACCGTCGAGGATGTCGAGCACGACTCCAGTCACGACCTGGGGGTGGACCCGGGGCTGGTCAAGGACGGGGTGGAAGCCCACCTGCAGGCGCTGCTCGCCGAGCACGTGCAACTGCTCGGCGAGGGCTACACGCTGGTTCGTCGCGAATACATGACGGCCATCGGGCCGGTCGACCTGCTCTGCCGGGACGAACAGGGCGGTTCGGTCGCGGTGGAGATCAAGCGGCGCGGCGAGATCGACGGGGTCGAGCAGCTGACCCGCTACCTCGAGTTGCTCAACCGCGACAGCGTGCTCGCGCCGGTGAAGGGCGTGTTCGCCGCCCAGCAGATCAGGCCGCAGGCGCGCACATTGGCGACGGACCGCGGGATCCGTTGTGTCACATTGGACTACGACAAGATGCGCGGGATGGACAGCGACGAATACCGGCTGTTCTGAGCCGCCCGGCTAGGAGAAACGCATGGCCCGGCGCCGCACACCGCCACGCCGGCGGTGGCAGTCGTCGCCGCCACCGGCGTCACGCCGGGTGGAGATCGGGCCCGACGGCCTCGAGTACGAGGTCCGCCCAGTCGCAGCCGCCCGTGCGGTCAAGACCTACCGCTGTCCGGGTTGTGATCACGAAATTCGCGTCGGCACCGCACATCTGGTGGTGTGGCCGACGAGCACCGGGGGAGGCCCAGGACTAGTCGAAGATCGGCGGCACTGGCATACCCCGTGCTGGAACCACCGCGCTACGCGGGGTCCGACCCGCAAGTGGTCCTGATCAGGCGGCCTGTTCGACCAGCTCGATGAGGACGCCGCCGGCGTCCTTGGGGTGGATGAAGTTGATCCGCGAGTTTGCCGTGCCACGGCGCGGCGCGTCGTAGACGAGCCGGATGCCCTGCGAGCGCAGGTGCTCGACCACGCTGTCCAGGTCGCTCACGCGAACCGCCATCTGCTGGAGGCCGGGTCCGCGCTTGTCGAGGAACTTGGCGATGGTCGAGGAGTCGTCGATAGGGGCCATCAGCTGGATTTGCGCGGTACCGGTCGGGGCGCCGCGCACGGCCAGCATGGCTTCGCGGATTCCCTGGTCCTCGTTGACTTCCTCGTGCACCAGGATCATGCCGAGGTGGTCGTGATACCACGCGATTGCCGCGTCCAAGTCGGCGACTGCGATGCCGACGTGATCGATCGCCGTCACCAGCTCGGTGGCCAGGACCTGACGGGCGTCAACTTGATCGGTCGTCATCACATAAAGGTAACCTGGCGGCAAAGATCGCGCTTCTCCGGGACGCCGGATCGGCCGTCCACGGATCCTTGGGAGGTTGTTATGACGACATCGGTGATCGTTGCTGGAGCGCGCACGCCGATCGGCAAGTTGATGGGTTCGCTGAAGGACTTTTCGGCCAGCGATCTGGGTGCCATCGCGATCGCCGGCGCGCTGGAGAAAGCTTTTCCAAATGAGGAAGTGCCCGGGCGACTGGTCGAGTACGTGATCATGGGCCAGGTGCTGACGGCCGGCGCCGGCCAGATGCCCGCGCGCCAGGCGGCCGTAGCGGCCGGCATTGGCTGGGACGTCCCGGCGCTGACGATCAACAAGATGTGCCTCTCCGGGATCGATGCCATCGCGCTCGCTGACCAGCTAATTCGAGCCGGTGAGTTCGACGTGGTGGTGGCCGGTGGGCAGGAGTCGATGACCAAGGCGCCGCATTTGCTGATGGACAGCCGGGCGGGCTACAAGTACGGCGACGTCACGGTGCTCGACCACATGGCCTACGACGGTCTGCACGACGTGTTCACCGACCAGCCGATGGGCGCGCTCACCGAGCAGCGCAACGACGTCGACCAGTTCACCCGCGCCGAGCAGGACGAGTTCGCTGCGCGGTCGCATCAGAAGGCGGCCGCGGCGTGGAAGGACGGCGTCTTCGCCGACGAGGTCGTTCCGGTCAACATCCCGCAGCGCAAGGGGGATCCGCTGCAGTTCACCGAGGACGAGGGGATTCGCGCCAACACCACCGCCGAGTCCCTGGCCGGCCTCAAGCCGGCCTTCCGCAAGGACGGCACCATCACCGCCGGTTCGGCGTCGCAGATCTCCGATGGGGCCGCGGCCGTGGTGGTGATGAACAAGGCCAAGGCGGAGGAGCTGGGGCTGACCTGGTTGGTCGAGATCGGTGCACACGGCGTGGTCGCCGGACCGGACTCCACCCTGCAGTCGCAGCCGGCCAACGCGATCAAGAAAGCGCTCGCCCGCGAGGGCATCACCGTGGACCAGCTCGACGTCGTTGAAATCAACGAGGCGTTTTCCGCTGTCGCGCTGGCCTCGACCCGCGAACTCGGCGTCGATCCCGAGATTGTCAACGTCAACGGCGGCGCGATCGCCGTCGGGCACCCCATCGGGATGTCGGGCGCGCGGATCACGCTGCATGCCGCACTGGAACTGGCCCGCCGTGGGTCCGGCTACGGCGTCGCGGCCCTGTGCGGCGCGGGCGGGCAGGGCGACGCACTGATCCTGCGGGCAAAGTGAGGCCGACCCAGAAAGCGGGTTTGCTGAGGCCTCGCCGACGTTGCTGGGACGGCACGCGTGGGCAGTTTTGTGATCTTCGTCATATCGGACCTCGCGGCCACCTCGGCGCGCGATTTTCGGGCCGCCGCGGCGTGCCCGCGGGTCCGCGCCACCGGGTGGATGGGTCACCGACGCTCATGACAAACTTGACGGCGTGACGCGTCCGCGACCCTCGATCGGCCCCGCGATGGCCGGCGCTGTCGACCTGTCCGGCCTCAAGCAGCGGGCCCAGCAGCAACCGCCGGGCGGCGGGACCGGTGGCGGCGCAATGTCGGCCGCCGAAGGCGGCCCCGGAGTCACCGCGATCACCGAGGCCAATTTCGAGCCCGAGGTCCTGCTGCGGTCCGAGGAAGTGCCCGTGGTGGTGCTGCTGTGGTCCCCGCGCAGCGACGCGTGCGTCCAGCTGTTGGACACGTTGGCCGGGATAGCCGCCCAGGACAACGGACAGTGGTCGCTGGGCACGGTCAACGTCGACGTGGCTCCCAGGGTGGCCCAGATATTCGGTGTGGACGCGGTGCCCACCGTCGTGGCTTTGGCCGCCGGGCAGCCGATTTCGAGTTTCCAGGGCATGCAGCCGCCGGAGCAATTGCGCGGCTGGCTGGACCAAATTCTTTCCGCGACGGCCGGGAAGCTCAGGGGCCCAGGCGGTTCCGCGGCTGCCGACGAGGTCGACCCCGAGCTGGCCGCCGCCCGCGAGCAGCTGGAGGCCGGCGACTTCGAGGGCGCCCGGGGGGCGTATCAAGCGATCCTCGACGCCAATCCGAGCAGCGCCGAAGCTAAGGGCGCGATCCGGCAGATCGACTTCCTCATGCGCGCGACCGCGCATCCGCCGGACGTCGTGGTCACCGCCGATGCGGCACCAAAGGACATCGACGCGGCATTCGCGGCCGCCGACGTCGAAATCCTCAACCAGGACGTGAGCGCGGCGTTCGGCCGCCTGATCGCGTTGGTGCGCAGCACATCCGGGGACGAGCGCACCCGGGTGCGCACCCGGCTGATCGAACTTTTCGACCTGTTCGATCCCGCCGATCCCGAGGTTGTCGCCGGGCGGCGCAACCTCGCGAACGCGCTCTACTGACGTTCGCGGTGAGGCGAAGGCCGGATTACTCGGGCTCGAGCCACAGGGCGGAGTTGGGCGGCAGCACCAGCACCGCCGAGGCGGGACGCCCATGCCACGGGTCCTCGGTGGCGTCCACGCCGCCCATGTTGCCAATGCCGGTGCCGTTGTAATCGGTGGCGTCGGTGTTGAGCACCTCGCGCCAGCGACCGGCGGACGGCAGTCCGAGCCGGTAGCCGCTGTGCTCGCTGCCCGCGAAGTTGAAGATGCACGCCATGACGGATCCGTCGCTGCCATACCGCAGGAAGCTGAGCACATTGTTGGCCGAGTCGTTGGCGTCGATCCAGGAATATCCGTCGGGGACGGTGTCCTGGCTCCACAGCGCCGGGTGGCTGCGGTAGATGGCGTTGATGTCGCGCACCAGCCGCGCGACGCCGTTCGAGAACCCTTGCTCGTCGAGCTGCCACCAGTCCAAGCCGCGTTCCTCGGACCATTCGGCGCGCTGGCCGAATTCCTGGCCCATGAACAGCAATTGCTTGCCGGGGTGCGCCCACTGATAGGCGAGCAGGCTGCGCAGCCCGGCGGCCTTGACGTGGTTGTTGCCCGGCATCCGGCCCCACAGGGTGCCCTTGCCGTGCACCACCTCGTCGTGGCTGATCGGCAGCACGTAGTTCTCGCTGAACGCATACAGCATCGAGAACGTCATCTCGTGGTGGTGGTAGTTGCGGTAGATCGGGTCACGGCTGATGTAGTCGAGCGTGTCGTGCATCCAGCCCATGTTCCACTTCATCGAAAAGCCCAGGCCGCCAAGGTTGGTCGGGCGCGTGACCCCCGGCCACGACGTCGATTCCTCGGCGATGGTGACGATGCCCGGGGCGCTCTTGTGCACCGTGGCGTTCATCTCCTGCAGGAACTGCACCGCCTCCAGGTTCTCCCGGCCGCCGTAGATATTGGGTGTCCAACCGCCCTCGGGACGCGAGTAGTCCAGGTACAGCATGGAAGCGACGGCGTCGACCCGTAGCCCGTCGATGTGATACTCCTCGAGCCAGTACAAGGCGTTGGCCACCAGGAAGTTACGTACCTCGGCGCGTCCGAAGTCGAAAACGTAAGTGCCCCAGTCGAGTTGCTCACCACGCTTAGGATCGGCGTGTTCATAGAGCGGGGTACCGTCGAACCGTCCCAGCGCCCAGGCATCCTTCGGGAAGTGTGCCGGCACCCAGTCCACGATGACGCCGATGCCGGCGTTGTGCAGGGCGTCGACCAGCGCCCGGAATTCGTCGGGTGTGCCGAATCGCGACGTCGGCGCGTAGTACGACGTCACCTGATAACCCCACGATCCGGCGAACGGGTGCTCGGCGACGGGTAGCAGCTCCACGTGGGTGAAGCCGTGCTCCACCACGTAATTCGTCAGCTCCTCGGCGAGCTGCCGGTAACCCAGCCCCGGGCGCCACGAGCCGAGGTGCACCTCGTAGGTGCTCATCGGCTCGAACACCGGATTGCGTTGGGCGCGCTGCTCCATCCATTCGGCGTCCTGCCAGGTGTACGTGCTGCGCGTGACGCGGGAGGCGGTGTGCGGTGGCACTTCGGTGGCGAAGGCCATCGGGTCGGCCCGCTCGGTGACGACGCCGTCCGCGCCGTGCACGCGAAACTTGTACAGACCGTCGACCGGGAAGTCCGGCCAGAACAGCTCCCACACCCCCGACGAGCCAAGCGAGCGCATGGGGGCGTCGCTGCCGGTCCAGCCGTTGAATTCGCCGATCAGGCTGACGCCCTTGGCGTTGGGCGCCCACACCGCGAACGACACGCCGTTGACCACACCGTCGGCCGTGGTGAACGAGCGGGGATGCGCGCCAAGGGCTTCCCAGAGCCGCTCGTGTCGACCCTCGCCGAACAGGAAGAGGTCGACCTCGCCCAGCGTGGGCAGGAAGCGGTACGCGTCGGCGACCGTGTACGGGTCGGCGCCCTCGTATCGGATCTGCAGCCGGTAGTCGATCAGGTTGGTGAACGGCAGGACCGTGGCGAACAAGCCGGATTCGATGTGCTCCAACGGAAACCGGTCGTCTCCGACGAGGGCGACCACCTCGGTCGCATGCGGGCGGAACGCCCGGATGACGGTGTGGTCGCCGTACTCGTGGGCGCCCAGGATGCCGTGCGGGTTGTGGTGCGTGCCGGCCAGCAGGCGGGCCAGGTCGGTCGGTTCGGGCGCCAGGTGCGTCCTGGCCAGTTGGTCGGCTTGGCTCATGTCACAATCCCTCCGGTCCGTTCGGTGGCCTGCGGAGCAGCTTCATCCGCGAGTCCTGCGGGATGAGTGGCATGTTGATCACATGCGCGACCGCCCGCGCAGGGTCGATGCGAACGTAGTTTGCTTGCCCCCATTGGAATTCTTGGCCGGTGATTTCGTCGCGCACCCAAAATCGTTCGTAGGGCTCCATACCCAAAGCCGCCATGTCCAAAAACAGCGTGGCTTCCTCGGCGCCGAACGCGTTGAGCGTCACCACTACCAACACGCAGTCGCCGGTCGCCGGGTCGAACTTGCTGTAGGCCAGCAATGCGTCGTTGTCCACGGCGTGGAAGTGGATGGTGCGCAGCTGCTGCAGCGCCGGATGCAGCCGGCGAATCGAGTTGAGCAGCGTGATGAAGGGCTCCAGCGAGCGTCCCTCGGCCAGCGCACCCGCGAAGTCGCGGGGCCGCAGTTCGTATTTCTCCGAGTCCAGGTACTCCTCGCTGCCTTCCCGCACCGCGCGGTGTTCGAACAGCTCGTACCCCGAATACACACCCCACGCCGGGCCCATGGTCGCCGCCAACACCGCGCGGATGGCGAACATGCCGGGGCCGTTGTGCTGCAAGATGGCGTGCAGGATGTCGGGCGTGTTCACGAACAGGTTCGGCCGCCGAAAGTCCGCGGCGGCGGCGATGGCGTTGCCGAACTCGGTGAGTTCCTGCTTTGCGGTGCGCCAGGTGAAGTAGCTGTAGGACTGGGTGAACCCGAGTTTGGCCAGGCCGTACTGCCGGGCAGGCGGCGTGAACGCTTCCGAAAGGAACAGCACGTCGGGATCGACGCCCTTCACCTGGGCGATCAGCCAGGCCCAAAAGTTCGGCGGTTTCGTGTGCGGATTGTCCACACGAAAGAACTTGACGCCGTGGTCCACCCAGTACCGGACGACGCGCAACACCTCGTCGTAGAGGCCCGCCGGGTCGTTGTCGAAGTTCAGCGGATAGATGTCCTGATACTTCTTTGGCGGGTTCTCCGCGTAGGCGATGGTGCCGTCGGGCAACTCTGTAAACCACTCGCGGTGGTCGCGCGCCCACGGGTGGTCCGGCGCGCACTGGAGCGCCAGGTCCAAAGAGACCTCCATGCCCAGATCGCGCACCGCGGCGACGAAGGCGTCGAAATCCTCGATGGTGCCCAACTTCGGGTGGACGGCGTCGTGGCCGCCTTCGTCGCTGCCGATCGCCCACGGGGAGCCCACGTCTGAAGGCCCGGCGGTCGGAGAGTTGTTGCGTCCCTTGCGATGTATCTTGCCGATCGGGTGGATCGGCGGCAGGTATACGACGTCGAATCCCATCGCCGCAATGCGCGGCAGCTGTGCGGCCGCCGTGGCGAATGTGCCGTGCACGGGCTTGCCGTCGGCGTCCCAACCGCCGGTCGAGCGGGGGAACATCTCGTACCAGGAGCCGAAGCGGGCCAGGGGCCGGTCCACCCAGACGCCGTATTGCTCGCCGCGGGTGAGCAGATCGCGCAACGGATACTCGGCCAGGACCTCGTCGATTTCGGGCCCCAGGGCCAACGCGGTCCGGGTGACGGGGTCACCGGGAGTGCGCAACGCCGCGGCGGCGGCCAGCAGCGGGTCGCGCTTCGCGCGCGGAACCCCCGTCGCGGCGCGCTCGAACAGGGCGGCCCCGACCAGCAGGTCGTTGGACAGTTCCGTCTCGCCCTGGCCGGCCTCGAGCTTGGCGATCAGGCCATGCCGCCAGGAGTCGATGGGGTCGCCCCAGCCGTCCACTCGGAAGGTCCACAGGCCGACCCGGTCGGGCGTGAATTGCCCGTGGAAGACGTACGGCTCGAGGCCCAACGTCATCGGCAGCAGCAGTGGTTTCACCCGCTGCTGATCCACCACGCCGTCGATTTCCGTCGCGGCCTTGACGGGGGCCTGAACCGCTTTGATTCGGCGGGTTTCCGTTACCTGCGGATAACGCGGCCCGAGGTAACGCACGACCAGCGTCGCCGCCACGGCCTCGTGGCCTTCCCGCCAGACCGCGGCGCTGACCGGGACAATCTCACCCACCACGGCCTTGGCGGGATACGCGCCGCATGAAACGACGGGTTGGACGTTATCGATCTCGACACGACCAGGCACAACACTCCGTTCCGATTTGCCGTTCCTCCCGGCCCGAGGTCTCGGGCACGGAGTCGCCGGCGGTTTCCGACTAGCCGACTCCTGCTCGGTCCGCTTCCTCGGACTCGGACCGCATCGAGAGTCGGCTGGTTCCGATTGTGTGCGGGCATACCGTTTGTGCTCCGTCGCGGCATGCCTTTTGTCTGGCGAAAACTTCCTGTCGTGGGGGACTTCCTCTGCGGGGAAGCGCCGTTGCGGCCCCAATAACTAACCGATACCCACCCTAGTGTCCGGTCACACCCCCGGCGGAAAAGCCGTCGACCGTCGTCGTGCGCGGGGCGAAATCCTCAGTAAGGTAAGGATGCGTGAAAGCCCTCCGCCGCTTTACCGTCCGTGCTCACCTTCCCGAACGGCTGGCCGCGCTGGACCAGTTGTCGACCAACTTGCGATGGTCATGGGACAAGCCGACCCAGGACCTGTTTGCGACTGTGGACGTGGACCTGTGGGAGCGGTGCGGGTCCGATCCGGTGGCATTGCTGGGCGCGGTGAATCCGGCACGCCTTGACGAGTTGGCGCTCGACGAAAACTTCCTCGGCCGGCTCGACGAGCTGGCCGCCGATCTGACCGATTACCTGTCCCGGCCGCTGTGGTATCAGCAACAGCAGGCCGACGGTGTGGCGATGCCGACGGCCATCGCCTATTTCTCGATGGAGTTCGGCGTCGCCGAGGTGCTGCCGAATTACTCGGGCGGTTTGGGCATCCTCGCCGGGGACCACCTGAAGTCCGCCTCCGACCTCGGGGTGCCGCTGGTGGCGGTGGGCCTGTACTACCGGTCCGGGTACTTCCGTCAGTCGCTGACCGCGGACGGGTGGCAGAACGAGACCTACCCGTCGCTCGACCCGCAGGGGTTGCCGTTGCGGCTGCTCACCGACGCCACCGGGGATCCCGTGCTGGTCGAGCTGACCCTTCCCGACTCCGCCCAGCTGCACGCGCGAATCTGGGTCGCCCAGGTGGGGCGGGTTCCTCTGCTCCTGCTGGACTCCGACGTCCCGGAGAACGAGCACGACCTGCGCAGCATCACCGACCGACTGTACGGCGGCGACCAGGAACACCGGATGCGTCAGGAGCTGCTGGCCGGCATCGGCGGGGTGCGGGCGATCCGTGCCTTCACCGCCGTTGAAGGACTGCCCGCGCCCGAGGTGTTCCACATGAACGAGGGGCACGCCGGCTTCCTCGGTGCGGAGCGCATCCGCGAGTTGATGACCGATGCCGGGCTCGACTTCGACACCGCGCTGGCCGTCGTGCGTTCCAGCACGGTGTTCACCACCCACACTCCGGTGCCCGCCGGCATCGACCGGTTCCCGATCGACATGGTCCGGCTCTACTTCGACGGGCGTGTCGAGGACGACCCGGGGAAGAAGCCGGAGAAAGCCGGTGGCAGGACCGCGCCCGCGTTGCTGCCAGGCGTTCCGACCGCCCGCATACTCGACCTCGGCGCCGAGGACGACCCGACCAAATTCAACATGGCGCACATGGGATTGCGGCTGGCGCAGCGGGCCAACGGCGTCTCGCTGCTGCACGGTGAGGTCAGCCGGGCCATGTTCAACGAGCTGTGGCCCGGCTTCGACTCGGACGAGGTGCCGATCGGGTCCATCACCAACGGAGTGCACGCGCGCACCTGGGCGGCGCCGCAATGGTTGCAGTTGGGGCGTGAACTGTCCGGTTCCGATTCGTTCGGCGATCCGGGCGTCTGGCTGCGGCTGAATGAGGTTGATGCGGGCCATCTCTGGTGGATCCGCTCGCAACTGCGCTCGTCGCTGGTCGAGGACGTCCGGCGGAGGCTGCGCAAATCCTGGCTCGAACGCGGTGCGTCCGACGCCGAACTAGGCTGGATCACAACGGCATTCGATCCCAACGTGCTCACCATCGGGTTCGCCCGGCGGGTGCCGACCTACAAGCGGCTGACGCTGATGCTGCGCGACCCGGAGCGGCTCGAGCGCCTGCTGCTCGACGAGGACCGGCCCATCCAGCTGATCGTCGCCGGCAAGTCGCACCCCGCCGACGACGGCGGTAAGGCGTTGATCCAGCAGGTGGTGCGCTTCGCCGACCGCCCGCAGGTGCGCCATCGCATCGCCTTTTTGCCCGACTACGACATGTCCATGGCCCGGCATCTCTATTGGGGATGCGACGTCTGGCTGAACAACCCGCTGCGGCCGCTGGAGGCCTGCGGCACCTCCGGGATGAAGAGCGCGCTCAACGGCGGGCTGAACCTGTCCATCCGCGACGGCTGGTGGGACGAATGGTACGACGGCGAAAACGGTTGGGAGATACCGTCCGCCGACGGCGTGGCCGACGAGGCCCGCCGCGACGACCTGGAGGCCAGCGCGCTCTACGACCTGTTGGAACAGGCGGTCGCCCCCAAGTTCTACGAACGCGACGAACACGGCGTGCCGCCACGGTGGATCGAGATGGTGCGGCACACGTTGCAAACGCTCGGACCCAAGGTGCTGGCCTCGCGCATGGTGCGCGACTACGTGGAGCGGTACTACACCGACGCCGCTCACTCGTTGCGCAGGACCGTCGGGCCCGCCGAGGACGGCGAGGACGGCGGTGCATTCGGCGCCGCGCGCGAGGTGGCCACCTACCGTCGGCGCGCCGAAGAGGCGTGGCCGAAGATCACGATCACCGACGTGGACAGCACCGGGCTGCCCGACTCGCCGGTGCTCGGCTCCAAGCTGACGCTGACCGCCACCGTGGCTCTGGACGGGCTGGCGCCCGACGAGGTCACGGTTCAAGGGGTGGTGGGCCGGGTGGACGCCAGCGACGCGCTGCTGGACCCGGTCACCGTCGAAATGTCCTACACCGGGACCGCCGAGGGCGGCAACCAGGTGTTCTCGACGACGCTGTCGTTGCCGCTGGCCGGGGCGGTCGGGTACACGGTCCGGGTGCTGCCCCATCACCCGATGCTCGCGTCCAGCGCCGAACTCGGCCTGGTCACCCTGGCCCGCTGAGCTCAGGCGGGCTGGCTTTCGGAGGCGGTGCGCAGCCGCTGCAGCGCGGCGCGGACCTGGGCCGGGTCGGTGGTCTGCCAGAACGGCGGCAGCGACGCGCACAAGTAGCCGCCGTAGCCGGCCGTCACCATCCGCGAGTCCAGCACCGCGACCACTCCGCGGTCGGTGACGCGCCGTAGGAGCCGGCCCGAGCCCTGTGCCAGCAGCAGAGCGGCGTGGCTGGCGGCGACGGCCATGAAACCGTTGCCGCCGCGCGCAGTCACCGCGCGTTGGCGCGCGCCCAACAGCGGGTCGTCCGGCCGGGGAAACGGGATGCGATCGATGAGCACCAGCGACAGCGACGGACCCGGCACGTCGACGCCCTGCCAG
Source organism: Mycobacterium hainanense (assembly GCF_041890355.1). Classification (NCBI taxonomy): domain Bacteria; kingdom Bacillati; phylum Actinomycetota; class Actinomycetes; order Mycobacteriales; family Mycobacteriaceae; genus Mycobacterium; species Mycobacterium hainanense. The sequence continues at coordinate 1,647,687 of NZ_CP169059.1, forward strand.
AGCGACAGGGTGCCAAACAGCGAGGTCTGCGCGTCGGCGCTGAACTGCTCGACCAGCGCGGAGGTGCTGTCGTCGCCCTGGCACAGCACCGGCGTCCGCAACCGCTGACGCATGGCCTCCGCGGCGGCCCGCGCGGCCCGCATCGACGAGAACAATCCCAGGGTCCGCCCGCCCGCCGCGGTGATCAGCTCTTCGATCTCGGTCAGCTGCTCGGCCGAACCCGTGCCGTCCCGGCCCGGTGGCGGCAGGTGGGCGGCGACGTAGAGGATCCCGGACTTGGCGTGGTGGAATGGCGAGCCGACGTCGATGCCGCGCAAGCCGGCATCCCCGGTGTCCGCGGCGGTCAGGCCCCACGCCTCCGCCATCGCGTCGAACGACCCGCCGATGGCCAGGGTCGCCGACGTCAACACCGTGGTGGAACGGGAGAACACCCGGTCGCGCAGCAGCGCCGCGACCGATAGCGGCGCCACCCGTAGCACCGGGCGCATGGCGCCCCTGTTGTCCTCGTGATCCAGCCACACCACGTCGGTGCGGTCGGGAATCGCCGGGGCGAACGACGTGAGGACGCGCGAGGCGGTGTCGGAAATTTCGCTGAGCGCCGCCACCGCTTCGGCCCGGGCTGCGGCGGCTTTCGCGTCGCTCGTGCTGTCGATCGCCGAGCGTGCCGCTCCCGCCGCGTCGCGCAGCGCGGTCAGGTAGGTCGCCAGCTCGTCGTCGAGGCGGTCGATGCGGCCCGGGGTGGCCTCGTGAATCGCCGCGGCGAAGTTGGCCGTCGCCGCCTCCAGGCGTTGCGTCAGTTCGGGATTCACCAACCGGGCGATCCGGCGCGCCGCCACGCCCAGGGCGGCCGGCGCCAGCTCGGCGGTGGCCACCGAGGTCACCCGGTCGACCAACTCGTGGGCCTCGTCCACCACCAGCAACTCGTGCTCGGGTAGCACCGACGATTCGGCGACGGCGTCGATGGCGAGCAGCGCGTGGTTGGTCACCACGATGTCGGCGGCCCCCGCCCGGCCCCGCGCCCGCTCGGAGAAGCACTCGGCGCCGAAGGGGCAACGCGCGACGCCCAGGCATTCCCGCGCCGAAACGCTGACCTGCGACCACGATCGGTCTGGCACACCGGGTTTCAGATCGTCGCGGTCGCCGGAGTCGGTCGTCGACGCCCAGGCGGTGAGACGTTGTACGTCGCGGCCCAAGGCGGTCGCCGCCATAGGATCGAAGAGCTCCTCCTGCGGCCGGCCGCCGACGTCGTCCTCGGCCTCGGCGCCGCCGTTGTGAATCTTATTCAGGCACAGATAGTTTCGGCGGCCCTTGAGCAGCGCGAATTGCGGGCGACGGGGGAGCGCATCGGCGAGCGAATCGATGAGCCGGGGCAGATCGCGGTCGACGAGCTGGCGCTGCAGGGCGATGGTGGCGGTGGACACCACGACGGGCGAGTCGTCGTCGATGGCGCGCAGGATCGCCGGCACCAGATACGCCAGCGACTTTCCGGTGCCGGTACCGGCCTGCACGACCAGATGCTCGCCGGTGGCGAACGCCCGCGCGACGGCGTCGGCCATCTGTTGTTGGCCGCTGCGCTCGCTGCCGCCGAGCGCGGCCACGGCGACGGCCAGCAACTCCGGCACGGACACTTCGGACGTGGCTACCTCTTTTGCTCTGCGGTGCTACGGGGCGGGGATCTGCGTCGTCGAGATCGCGGGCTCGCCCTGCGACAGGTTCAAACCCTCCCACGGCAGACTGCGCAGCCCGGAAGCTACCAGCTCGCGCGCCGCGGCCACATTCGGTTTGGCCACCAATTCGCCGCCGCGCACCAGCGGGACGGTCAACGCCCGAGACGGCTCGGTGACCCGGGGCGGGCGGCCCGCCGGATACACCACCTCCTCGGTGACGGTGCCCGACGAGCGCGTCAGGCGCAGCGCCTCCTTGCGACCGCCGCGGGATTCCTTGTGGCTGCTGCGCTTCTGCACCGGCATGCCGTCCACTTCGACCAGCTTGTAGACCATGTTCGCCGTCGGCGCGCCCGAACCCGTCACGAGCGACGTGCCGACGCCGTAGCTGTCGACCGGTTCGGCCCCCAAGGCGGCGATGGAGAACTCGTCGAGGTCGCCGGAGACCACGATGCGGGTCCTGGTGGCGCCTAGCCCGTCGAGCTGATCGCGGACCTGGCGGGTCAGCACCCCCAACTCGCCGGAGTCGATGCGCACCGCCCCGAGCGACTCCCCGGCCGCCGCCACGGCATTGGCCACGCCGGTCGTCACGTCATAGGTGTCCACCAGCAGCGTGGTGCCGGCGCCCAGCGCGTCGACCTGAGCGCGGAATGCCGCCAGTTCGGTCACTTCGACGGGTTCGCCGCTGGCGTGCAGCATCGTGAACGCGTGCGCCGAGGTGCCCTCCGCGGGGATGCCGTATCGGCGCTGGGCCTCGAGGTTGGAGGACGCGGCGAAGCCGGCGATGTAGGCGGCGCGTGCCGCGGCGACGGCCGCGTGCTCGTGGGTTCGCCGCGACCCCATCTCGATCACTGGGCGGTCCCTGGCCGCGCTCACCATCCGCGCCGCCGCCGACGCGACCGCCGTGTCGTGATTGAAGATCGACAGCGCCAGCGTCTCGAGCACGACGCACTCGGCGAACGTGCCGGTCACGGACAGCACCGGCGAATTGGGGAAGTACAGCTCTCCCTCGGCGTAGCCGTCGATGTCGCCGCCGAATCGGAAATCGCGCAAGTAGCGCAACGTATCTGGATCGAGGAATTCCCCCAGCAACTGGCACGCCTCCTCGCCGAAGCCGAATTGCGGCAACGCCTCGAGCAGCCGCCCGGTGCCGCACACCACGCCGTAACGGCGGCCCTCGGGGAGCCGGCGTGCGAACAGTTCGAAGGTCGTCGTGCGCTCGGCGGTGCCGTCTCGCAGCGCCGCCGCCAGCATCGTCAACTCGTACTTGTCGGTAAGCAGCCCAGTTACGACCGGGTCATTCATTCCATAACGGTATCGGCTGCCATCGGGGGCTCGGAAACCTCATCTCACCCTCGGTATCGTGTAAGCCATGGTTGTAATGTCAGCGCCCACTAAGCCGGGCACTACAGGACAACGCGAGTCCGCCCCGGTAGACAGCACGGCGAGTCCGTGGGTCACGATCGTGTGGGATGACCCGGTCAACCTGATGACCTACGTGACGTATGTGTTCCAGAAGTTGTTCGGTTATAGCGAGCCGCACGCCACCAAGTTGATGTTGCAGGTACACAACGAAGGCAGGGCGGTGGTGTCGGCCGGCAGCAGGGAATCCATGGAAGTCGACGTGTCCAAGCTGCACGCCGCCGGTTTGTGGGCGACGCTGCAGCAGGATCGGTAATCCTCGAGGGCCTCGGCGATTACCCGTGCGCAAATGGAAGCGCGTCGAGACCGCGGCGGGTCCCCGTTTTCGGTCCGCACTGGCGGCTCACGAGGCCGCCCTGTTGAAAAACCTGGCTACGGCCATGGTCGGATTGCTCGATGAGCGTGAATCTGCATCTCCCGCAGACGAACTCGAGGAGATCACCGGCATCAAGACCGGAAACAGTGAGCCGCCGAGGGATCCGACCTTGCGACGACTGCTGCCCGACTTCTTCCACCCGGACGACGATGACCCCTCGGGCCCCGACGTCGCGGACAGGCTCAACGCCGCGCTGCGCAGCCTGCACGAGCCCGAGATCATCGGCGCCAAACGCCTTGCCGCGCAGCGGTTGTTGGATACCGTTCCCGAGGGCGGCGGCCGGTTCGACCTGGGCGAGGAGGACGCGAACGCCTGGGTCGCGGCGGTCAACGACATCCGGTTGAGTTTGGGGGTCATGCTCGACGTGGGGCCGGAAGGGCCGGAGCGCCTGCCCACTGACCACCCGCTGGCTGTCCACTTCGACGTCTACCAGTGGCTCACGGTCCTCCAGGAATACCTCGTTCTGGTGCTCATGGGGAAGCCTGGAGGATGAACGCCATTACCGACGTGGGGGGCATCCGCGTCGGGCACTACCAACGACTCGACCCCGACGCGGCCATGGGCACCGGGTGGGCCTCCGGCGTCACGGTGGTGCTGACGCCGCCGGGCACCGTCGGCGCGGTGGACTGCCGCGGCGGCGCGCCCGGTACCCGGGAGACCGACCTGCTCGACCCCGCCAACACCGTCCGGTACATCGACGCGGTGTTGCTCGCCGGCGGCAGCGCCTACGGTCTGGCGGCCGGCGACGGCATCATGCGCTGGCTGGAAGAACGGGACCGCGGCGTGGCGATGGACGGCGGGGTGGTGCCCATCGTCCCCGGCGCGGTGATCTTCGATCTGCCGGTCGGCGGCTGGGGCTGTCGCCCCACCGCGGAGTTCGGCTATCTGGCCTGTGAAGCGGCCGTCGAGGGCGAGGGTGCGCCGGCGGTCGGCAGCGTCGGCGCCGGCGTCGGCGCGCGGGCCGGAGTGCTCAAGGGCGGCGTGGGGACGGCCTCGACGAGGCTGCCGTGCGGGGTGACCGTCGGCGCCGTCGTCGTGGTGAACTCCGCCGGCGACGTCGCCGACCGGGCCACCGGCCTGCCGTGGATGGCGGACTTGATTGAGGAGTTCGGGCTGCGGCCACCGCCGGCGGATCAGATCGACGCCCTCGCGCAGTTGCCCACCGGGGCGAGCCCTCTGGAGAACCCGCTCAACACCGTCATCGGGGTGGTCGCGACCGACGCGGCGCTCGGCCCGGGCGCATGCCGCCGCGTCGCCGTCGCCGCCCAGGACGGGCTGGCCCGCGCCATCCGCCCGGCACACACCCCGTACGACGGGGACACGGTCTTCGCGCTGGCGACCGGGGCGGTCGAGGTGCCACCCGCGGCCGACTCGCCAGCCTCGTTCTCGCCGGAGATGCGGCTCGCGGCCGAGGTGGGCGCGGCGGCGGCCGACTGCGTGGCGCGGGCGGTGCTGGTCGGCGTGTTCGCCGCGGACGCAGTGGCGGGGATACCGACCTATCGCGGCCTATTGCCGGGCGCGTTCGCCCGATGAGGAGTTCGCCGCCGGTAACCTGCAGCCATGGGTAAGACGACGCCGAAGGGACGACCCGGCGCGCCCGCGGGCCAGGCGAAGCGGCCCCCATGGATGGTGGGCGGGGCCACGGTCCTCACGTTCGTCGCACTGCTCTACGTCATCGAGCTCATCGATCAGCTGACGCGGCATTCGCTCGACGAAAACGGGATCAGGCCGCTCGAGGCCGACGGGCTGTGGGGGATCGTCTTCGCCCCGGTTTTGCACGCCAACTGGCAGCATTTGATGGCCAACACGATCCCGCTTTTGGTGCTGGGTTTCCTGATGACGCTAGCGGGGCTGAGCCGGTTCGTCTGGGCCACGGCGATCGTGTGGATCCTCGGCGGTTTCGGCACCTGGCTGATCGGCAACGTGGGCAGCTCGTGCGGGCCGACCGACCACATCGGGGCCTCCGGCCTGATCTTCGGCTGGCTGGCCTTCCTGCTCGTGTTCGGGATCTTTGTGCGCAGGTTCGCCGACATCGCGATCGGATTGGTGGTGTTGTTCGCGTACGGCGGCGTGCTGCTGGGCGCCATGCCGGTACTGGGCCGGTGTGGCGGCGTGTCATGGCAGGGCCACCTGTGCGGCGCGGTCGCCGGTGTCGTCGCGGCGTATTGGTTGTCGGCGCCGGAACGCAAGGCCCGCGCGAAGAGAAAAGCCGGCGCCGTGACGCCGCGCGCCAAGACATGAGCTCGCCGTTGCCGTTGGCGCCCGTCGGGGTCTTCGACTCCGGCGTCGGGGGACTGACCGTCGCGCGGGCCATCATCGACCAGCTGCCCGACGAGGACATCATCTACGTCGGCGACACCGGCCACGGGCCATACGGTCCGCTCACCATCCCCGAGGTCCGCGCGCATGCGCTGGCCATCGGCGACGACCTGGTGGGCCGCGGGGTCAAGGCGTTGGTGATCGCCTGCAACACGGCGTCGGCGGCCTGCCTGCGGGACGCCCGCGAGCGTTACGACGTGCCGGTCGTGGAGGTGATCCTGCCGGCGGTCCGCCGCGCGGTCGCCACGACGCGCAACGGTCGCATCGGCGTCATCGGCACGCGGGCGACGATCAACTCGCACGCCTACCAGGACGCGTTCGCCGCCGCCCGCGACACCGAGATCACCGCGGTGGCCTGCCCGCGCTTCGTCGACTTCGTCGAGCGCGGGGTGACCAGTGGCCGCCAGGTGCTCGGGCTGGCCGAGGGCTACCTGGAGCCGCTGCAGCGCGCCCAGGTCGACACCTTGGTGCTCGGGTGCACGCACTACCCGCTGCTGTCCGGGTTGATCCAGCTGGCGATGGGCGAGCACGTGACGCTGGTGTCCAGCGCCGAGGAAACCGCCAAGGAGGTACTGCGGGTGCTCACCGAGCGCGATCTGCTGCGGCCGCATGACGCGCCGACCGCGACTCGGGTCTTCGAAGCCACCGGCGATCCCGAGGCCTTCACCAAGTTGGCGGCCCGATTCCTGGGTCCGGCGGTGACCGGTGTGCAACCCGTCCACCACGTGCGGATCGAGTAGCGCCCATGACGAGATTCTCATCACACGAATGCGGCCATGTTTTCGTCACGGTCGCATCGGGCATGGCACAGTAGTGTCCGTGCGAATAACCGTGCTCGGCTGCTCGGGCAGCGTGGTGGGGCCGGATTCGCCTGCGTCGGGATATCTGCTCCGGGCACCGGACACTCCGCCGTTGGTCATCGACTTCGGCGGCGGCGTATTGGGCGCGCTGCAGCGCTTCGCCGACCCCGCCTCCGTGCACGTGCTGTTGTCGCATCTGCACGCCGACCACTGCCTCGATCTGCCCGGCCTGTTCGTGTGGCGGCGCTATCACCCCTCGCGCCCCGGCGGCAAGGCGTTGTTGTACGGCCCCGGTGACACCTGGTCCCGGCTGGGGGCCGCCTCGTCACCGTATGGGGGCGAAATCGACGACTGCTCGGACATTTTCGACGTCCGGCACTGGGTCGACGGCGAACCGGTGACATTCGGGTCGCTCACGGTGACGCCGCGGGTGGTGGCGCACCCGACGGAGTCCTACGGCATGAGGATCACCGATTCCACCGGCGCCTCGTTCGTCTACAGCGGTGACACCGGGATGTGTGATCAGCTGGTCGAGCTGGCTCGTGACGCCGACGTCTTCCTCTGCGAAGCCTCGTGGACGCACTCGCCGGATCGGCCGCCCGCTTTGCACCTGTCGGGCACCGAGGCCGGCAGGACGGCCGCGCAGGCCGGTGTCCGCGAGCTGCTACTCACCCACATCCCGCCGTGGACCTCGCGTGAGGACGTGATCAGCGAGGCCAAGGCCGAGTTCGACGGCCCCGTGCACGCGGTCGTGTGCGGGGAAACGTTCGACATCCGCCGCTCTGAAAGGGTCTGAGCTCCCCGCGTTAGGGTTGGCGTCGTGACCAGACGAGAAGACGGCCGCCTCGACGACGAGCTTCGCCACGTAGTCATCACCCGCGGGTTCACCGACCACCCGGCGGGGTCGGTGCTGATCGAATTCGGCCACACCAAGGTCATGTGCACCGCCAGCGTCACCGAGGGCGTGCCACGCTGGCGCAAGGGGTCGGGTCTGGGGTGGCTGACCGCGGAGTACGCGATGCTGCCGTCGGCCACCCACACGCGCTCCGACCGCGAGGCCGTGAAGGGACGGCTGTCCGGCCGCACCCAGGAGATCAGCCGGCTCATCGGCCGATCGCTGCGGGCCTGCATCGACCTGGCGGCGTTGGGGGAGAACACCATCGCCGTCGACTGCGACGTGCTGCAGGCCGACGGCGGCACCCGCACCGCCGCCATCACGGGCGCCTTCGTCGCGCTCTCCGACGCGGTGACCTACCTGGCGGCGGCCGGCAAGCTGTCCGACCCCCGGCCGCTGTCGTGCGCGATCGCGGCGGTCAGCGTAGGGGTGGTCGACGGCCGGATCCGGGTGGACCTGCCCTACGAGGAAGACTCGCGGGCCGAGGTCGACATGAACGTCGTCGCCACCGACACCGGGACCCTGGTGGAGGTGCAGGGAACCGGCGAGGGTGCGACCTTCCCGCGTTCGACTTTGGACAAGCTGCTCGACGTGGCGCTGGCCGCCTGCGACAAGTTGTTCGCCGCCCAGCGCGAGGCGCTGGCCCTGCCGTACCCGGGCGAGCTGCCCGAGGGCGCTCCGCGGCCGAAGGCGTTCGGCAGCTGACCGTGCCAGATGGTGATGACCCGCGGCGCCCGGCTTCGCCGCGCTTGCGGTCATCACGCCTCCTGGTCGCCAGCCGGAACTGCAAGAAACTGGCCGAGCTGCGCCGGGTGCTCGACGCGGCCGGCCTGACGGGGTTGACGCTGGTGTCTCTGGACGACGTGCCCGCTTTCGACGAGGCGCCCGAGACGGGCGCCACTTTTGAGGACAACGCGTTGGCCAAGGCGCGCGATGCGTTCGCCGCGACGGGTCTGGTCTCGGTCGCCGACGACTCCGGTCTGGAGGTGGCCGCGTTGAACGGGATGCCCGGCGTCCTCTCGGCGCGCTGGTCGGGCAACCACGGCGACGACGCCGCCAACACCGCGCTGCTGCTGGCGCAATTGCGCGACGTGCCCGACGACCGGCGCGGCGCGGCGTTCGTGTCCGCCTGTGCCCTGGCCGGGCCGCGAGGGGAGGTCGTCGTCCGCGGCGAGTGGCCCGGAAGCATCGCGCGGGAACCGCGGGGCGACGGCGGCTTCGGCTACGACCCGGTCTTCCTTCCGGACGGCTCGGACCGCACCGCGGCGGAGCTCAGCCCCGAAGAGAAGGATGCGGTCTCCCATCGCGGTCGCGCGCTGGCGCTGCTGGTGCCGGCGCTGCGCGACCTGCCCTAGGGCCCGCCGAGTGTGAAGCCGGCCGCACGTCCGGCTGCGAGTGTGAAGCTCGCCGCGCGCTCGAGCCCTACAGCCCGAAGCGGACCTTCACGTCCCTGGTCTGGAAGTGCTCGACGATGATGCCCACCAGCGGGATGGTCCCGGCGAGCAACACACCGATCGTCTTGGCAATCGGCCACCGCACCTTGATCGCCAGATTGAAGGCGGCCAGGACGTAGATGAAGTAGACCCAACCGTGGACCACCTCGATCCAGCGGATCTCGTGGTGGAAGGCGACGTGCGAGACGATTTCGTAGCACAGCGCGATCAACCACAGGCCCGTCGTCCACGCCATGATCCGGTAGCCCAGCAACGCGGTGCGGATCTTCTCGACGGGAAATGTAGACGCGGGCGCGCCGGGCGTCTCCGGTGTGGTCATGCGATGGTCCTGTTCTGTTGTTCGGTGTCTTGTTTGGCAAGCTCGGCCAGGTAGGCGTTGTACTCCGCCAGCGCCGGGTCGTCGGAGGGGGGCTGCATCGGCTTGGGCCGCTCGGGCAGCAGGCCGGCGGGTATCTCGGTGAGGGCCGAGTCGTGGCGGGGCTCCGGCGGCATCTCTTCGTAGCGCACGTATTTGCGGTACGCGTAGACGCAGAACCAGGCGAACAGCGGCCACTGCAGCGCGTAGCCGAGGTTCTGGAACGTGCCCGAGACCGACTGGAACCGGGTCCACTGCCACCAGCCCAGCGCCAGGCAACCGCAGGCCGCGACGATCACCAAGGCGATCAGCGCGGGCCTGCGACGATGCGTAACGGACACCCCTTGACGGTACCGCTCACGATTTGGGTCCGACGAATTCGTCGAGGCGCGCCACTGCGGGGTCGGTTCGCGAACTGAGCGGTACGATCGGCAGGCTGCGGGCGTGGCGAAATGGCATACGCGCCGGCTTTAGGTGCCGGTGCTCGAGAGAGCGTGAGGGTTCGAGTCCCTCCGCCCGCACTGATGCGGGTGGAGTGTCTGTGCAGCTAGATCGCGGTGGTCATGTTTACTAGCTAACTCTCTGGCCGGCCCGTGGCCGCACTGGCTACCACTTGCGACTAACTTAGGCGAGTCACAGTTGCCCAAAGGCGACCCGCTCAACTAACTCAGACGCACGCGACGATCTGCCTTTTCCTTTCTACCCGGAAACCTTGGGCACCGGAACCTTCGTTTCCTTTGCCATCTTCCGAATGTCCGCAACGTTCATGGTCTCCGAAGTCATCATCGCGGGGTCGATCTGCGATACAAACTGACCCGCTTTCGGTGTGAGCATCGCAGTCTTCTCGCCGTTCACTGTCACCAACGCATGAATATTCCCGTTTGCGTCATGATGCGCGAAAGTCTTCATTCTTCCTCCTATTTGCTGATGACGCTCGATGCTACGTTGTAGCCTGGTATATAGCTGTTCCCAACATTTTTCACATTGAAGAACACCTGTCGTCCAGTCGCGCCATCGACCTTCGTATAGATGGTCTCCACGATTAGCTCACGATCTGGTTCCCCGGACCCATAAACCGCATGCGCCATCAGATCGACGACGTCTCCGAAGTCAAATGGCCACGCGAACCAACTGTGCGTTTCGCCGGGAGCCATTTCGTTGCCCTCCGTCGACGTCCATCCGAAGTCCCAATACTCAACGTTTGCCATGACTCGTCAACCTGCTTTCCTTCAAGACCCGTTTTCAACAGCGGACCCGTAAATCTTCGCCTGCGACGTACGGGACGACATGAGTAATTCACTACCCGAATCGGTAACAGGCAGCAGCCCGACGCGTGCGTCGGCGACACGGCAGCAAGCACGCTGGCGCACACGCGGTGGACGATCAGCGGCGGCCGCGATCGCGAGCGCGGTCCGACATCAGCACCCCGACCAGGTAGCTGAACAGGGTTCGAGTCCCTCCGCCCGCACCATTGGTTGGCCTTCGCCAGGCGTTAAACCCTCCGTGCGGGGTACGTGCAAGTGCACGGGACACGAGGGAGACACCATGGCCACCGGAAACGACGAAGCCATCACCGCGAACGATGTCAAGGACGCGGAACGTAAAGCCGCAAAGGCGCGCGAACGCGCCGCGCAGGCCGGCCTGTCGGCGGCCCGCAGTTTTGAGGAATCGGCCCTGCAGCACGAACGTGTCGCGCAGGTCCAAGACCAAACGGTCGAGCAGGGCGCGTCTCATCAGGAGCCACATCGGAAATCGGCCGCCAAGCACCGCGAGGCGGCATCCCACGACCGCAAGCTGGCCGAGCTCAAGCGAAAAGAATCCGAGGCGGACCTGGCGCTCGACGCCGATTACTAGGCCTCTACGAACCGAGCGCGAACCTCCGGCGGCGGTAGCGGACACGTGTCGTACTTGCCGAAGATGCGGTAGCGGACGGCGGCGATCCTGTCGTAGAGCCAGTCGCGCAGGGGAGTCGGGATGACTCGGGCCGCCTTGAGGAGTTTCCACGGGCCGCCAAGGTAGTCCACCACCCGCAGCGCCGCCGCGGATCGGACGGCAACGCGTTCTCCCGGCTGTTCGGGTTCGTCGACGAACACCACGGAGTCCACGTCTTTGATGGCCGGGTGCCGGGCAAAGACGTCCCGCGCGAAGTCGCTGTCTAGGGCCGCGAAGCGCAGCGTGCCATGGGGATCGAACCGAAGTATCGTCCGCACCGCCGCGTTGCACACGCCGCAGACCCCGTCGTAGAGCAATACCGGCGGAACCGATTCACCGCTCACCTCACCAGGCTACCGATCCAGCTCCGGCAACCCGGGTTTGACCTTTGGTAAGGCAACCCTTAGTTTGTGGCGGTAGCGTATTCAGCGAGGGGTCCGTCCGCCCGTCCGTTCGCTGAGGTCGTCGCGGAGGTGAACGACGCGAGAAAGGACCGTTGATGGCACGCGGATTCTCCGGTGTGATGCTGCGAAGCTTCGGTGCTCGCGACCACGCCGCGACGGTGCTCGAAACCGTGCGAATCGCACCGCATTTCGTACGGGTGCGGATGACGTCGCCGACACTGTTCGAGGACGTGGATGCCGAACCCGCCGCCTGGCTGCGGTTCTGGTTTCCCGACCCGGACGGGTCCAACACCGAGTTCCAGCGCGCCTACACCATCTCCGAAGCCGACGTCCCCAGTGGCCGCTTCGCGGTCGACATCGTCCTGCACGAGCCCGCCGGCCCGGCGTCGAAGTGGGCACGCACCGTCGAACCCGGCGCGACGATCGCCGTCATGGCGCTGATGGGATCGTCGCGGTTCGACGTGCCCGACGAGCAGCCGGCCGGCTACCTGCTGATCGGTGACTCGGCGTCGATCCCCGGCATGAACGGGATCATCGGAGTCGTCCCCGACGACGTGCCGATCGAGATGTACCTCGAGCAACACGACGACCACGATGTCCTGATCCCGATCGCGCCGCACCCCCGCTTGCGAGTGCACTGGGTGGCCCGCCGCGACGAGAAATCCCTTGCCGCGGCGATCGAGAACCGCGACTGGTCCAACTGGTACGCGTGGGCCACCCCCGAGGCAACGGCTCTCAAGCATGTCCGCACGCGGCTGCGCGACGAGTTCGGCTTCCCCAAGTCCGAGATACACGCCCAGGCCTACTGGAGCGCCGGCCGGGCGATGGGCACCCGCCGCGGCGACGAACCGGAAGTCACCAACGCCGTTGCCCAGGAAACGATTTCGCCGCAACTTCCCGCCCAGGAGACCGCCCCCGCCGCACGCGGCCGTTGGCGCGCCCAGGCGGCCGGCCGGTTGCTCGGGCCGCTGCGCTGGGCCCTGATCCTTTCCGGTGTGCTGCAGGCCGTGATCACGGTGGTCCAGCTGGCGCCGTTCGTGCTGCTCGTCGAGCTGGCCCGCCTGCTGGTGGCCGGGGCGCCCGCATCCCGGCTCTGGGACGTCGGGATCGCGGCCGTCGCGCTGCTGGGAACGGGCACCGTCCTCGGCGCTGCGCTCACGCTGTGGCTGCACGTCGTCGACGCGCGGTTCGCCGCCGACCTGCGGTCGCGGTTGCTGCGCAAGCTATCTCGCTTGCCGCTGGGCTGGTTCACCGCGCGCGGCTCGGGCTCGATCAAGCAGCTGTTGCAGGACGACACGCTGTCGCTGCACTACCTGGTCACCCACGCCATCCCGGACGCGGTCGCGGCGATCATCGCCCCGGTGGCCGTGCTGGTCTACCTGTTCGTCGTCGACTGGCGGGTGGCGCTCGTGCTGTTCCTGCCCGTACTGGTGTATCTGGTGTTGACGTCGTCGCTCACGATTCAGTCGGGCCCGCGCATCCCGCAATCGCAACGCTGGGCCGAGAGGATGAGCGGAGAGGCCGGCGCCTACCTGGAGGGTCAGCCGGTCATCCGCGTCTTCGGCGGCGCGGCCGCATCCAGCTTCCGGCGCCGCCTCGACGAATACATCGATTTCCTCGTCTCCTGGCAGCGACCGTTGGCGGGTAAGAAGACGCTGATGGACCTGGTCACCCGGCCGTCGACCTTCTTGTGGCTGATCGTCCTCACCGGCACCCTGCTCATCGTCACCGGGCGGATGGATGCGGTCAATCTGCTGCCGTTCCTGTTGCTGGGCACCACATTCGGCGCGCGCTTGCTGGGGATCGCGTACGGGGTGGGCGGCATCAGCGCCGGCATGTTAGCCGCCCGGCGCCTGCAGAACACGCTCGACGAGCCCGAACTCGCCCTGCAACCGCAAGACCAGTTTCAAGACTCGTCGGGCACGGTGGTGTTCGAGGAAGTCAGCTTCGGCTATCGCCCGGGAGTGCCGGTGATCCGCGACGTGTCCCTGACGCTGCGGCCCGGCACGGTCACCGCGCTCGTCGGCCCGTCAGGGTCGGGCAAGTCCACGTTGGCCGCCTTGCTGGCCCGCTTCCACGACGTCGAACAGGGTGCGATTCGCGTTGGGGGGCAAGATATCCGGTCGATGACCGCCGACGAGCTCTACGCGAAGGTCGGCTTCGTGTTGCAGGAGACGCAACTGGTGCACGGTACCGTCGCGGAGAACATCGCGCTGGCAGTCCCGGACGCCACCGCGGCGCAAATCCAGGAGGCGGCGCGCCAGGCTCAGATCCACGATCGCATCATGCGATTGCCGGACGGCTACGACACCGTGCTGGGCGCGGGAACGGGGTTGTCGGGCGGCGAACGCCAGCGGCTCACCATCGCCCGGGCAATCCTGGCGGACACCCCGATCCTGATCCTCGACGAGGCCACCGCGTTCGCCGACCCCGAGTCGGAATACCTTGTGCAGCAAGCACTTAACCGGCTGACCCGCGACCGCACCGTCCTGGTGATCGCCCACCGCCTGCACACGATCACCGGGGCCGACCAGATCGTCGTGCTCGACCACGGCCGGATCGCCGAACGCGGCACGCACGACGAGTTGCTGGCCACCGACGGCCGATACCGGCGGCTGTGGGAAGGCGGCCGGCGGGACCCGGTCTCGGCCACCTCGGTGCAGGAGGGGACGCGATGATTCGCACCTGGATTGCCCTGGTGCCCGCCGATCACCGGGCCAAGGTCTTCGCCTACACCGCGCTCGCCCTGCTGTCCGTGGCGGTGCGGGCGGCGGCCACCGTCCTGCTGGTGCCGCTGGTGGGCGCCCTGTTCGGCGACCCGCACCGCGCGCTGGGCTGGCTCGGCTGGCTCACGGCCGCCACCATCGTCGGATGGGTGATCGACACCGCGACGGCGCGGATCGGCTTCGACCTCGGGTTCGCCGTCCTGGACCACAGCCAGCACGACGTGGCGGACCGGTTGCCCGGGGTGCGGCTGGACTGGTTCACCGCCGAGCACACCGCGACGGCGCGCCAGGCGATCGCCGCCACCGGACCCGAACTGGTCGGCCTCGTCGTCAATCTGCTGACGCCGCTGCTCTCCGCTGTCCTGCTGCCCGCGGCCATCGCGGTCGCCCTACTCCCGATTTCGTGGCAGCTCGCCGCCGCCGCGCTCTGCGGCGTGCCGCTGCTTTTGGGTGCGCTGTGGGGCTCGGCCCGACTGACGCGGCGTGCCGACGCCGCGGCCGACGAAGCCAACAGCGCGCTCACCGAGCGGATCATCGAATTCGCCCGCACCCAGCAGGCGCTGCGGGCCGCACGAAGGGTCGAACCGGCGCGCAGCCTGGTCGGCGATGCGCTGGCCGCGCAACACGGGGCGACCATGCGGTTGCTGTCCATGCAGGTTCCGGGTCAGCTGCTGTTCAGCCTCGCCAGCCAGCTGTCGCTCATCCTGCTGGCGGGGGCGACCGCGGCGCTGACGGTCGAGAAGGCCGTGTCGGTGCCCGAGGCCGTCGCCCTGATCGTCGTGATCGTGCGCTACCTCGAACCGTTCACCACGATCAGCGAATTGGCGCCTGCCTTGGAAAGCACCCGCGCCACGCTCGATCGCATCCGTTCTGTGCTCACGGCGCCACTGATGAACTCCGGTGCCGCCACGCTGCCCGCCACCGCGGCGGCTCCCCGCATCGAGTTCGACGACGTCGAGTTCCGGTATGCCGGTGCGACCGCGCCGGTGCTCGACGGGGTGAGCTTCACCCTGGCGCCGGGCAGCACGACCGCGATCGTCGGACCGTCCGGATCGGGCAAGAGCACCATCCTGGCGCTGATCGCCGGACTGCACGAACCGACCCGCGGCCGGGTCCTGATCGACGGCGTCGACGCCGCAACGCTTGATGCCGAGGCCCGCCGGGCGGCGAGCAGCGTCGTGTTCCAGCACCCATAC
This sequence comes from Mycobacterium hainanense, assembly GCF_041890355.1. Lineage (NCBI taxonomy): Bacteria > Bacillati > Actinomycetota > Actinomycetes > Mycobacteriales > Mycobacteriaceae > Mycobacterium > Mycobacterium hainanense. Next base: position 1,663,230 of record NZ_CP169059.1, read on the forward strand.
CTGTTCCACGGGTCGATCCGTGACAACGTGTTCGCCGGCGATCCCGGCGCCGGCGATGACCAATTCAAGCGTGCCGTGGCCCTCGCCCGCGTCGACGAGCTCATCGGCCGGTTGCCCGACGGCGCCGACGCGATCGTCGGCGAAGCCGGCTCGGCGCTGTCGGGGGGCGAACGCCAACGGGTCAGCATCGCGCGGGCGCTGCTCAAGCCGTCGCCGATACTGCTGGTCGACGAGGCGACCAGCGCTTTGGATACTGAGAACGAGGCCGCGGTGGTCGACGCGCTGACACTCGATCCGCGGTCGCGGACCCAGGTGATCGTCGCGCACCGGTTGGCCAGCATCGGTCACGCGGACCGAGTGCTGTTCCTCGACGACGGTCGGGTGATCGAGGACGGAACGGTCGGCGAATTGCTCGCGGCGGGTGGACGTTTCGACGAGTTCTGGCGGCAGCAGCACGAGGCCGCCGAATGGCGCATTCTCGCCGACTAATCTGAAGCAGTTTGACCGCAACTCTTGCGGTATGCCTTACAGTTTGTCAGTCGGACGGAGCCGTCCGGGTACAGGAGGCGCGCTGTTCATGAGTGCTGTGGTGTCGATTCCGCGGTATCCCGCCGACGTAACCCCGGAATGGTTGTCAGCCGCGCTGAGCGGACGGGGCACCCCCGTCGTGGTCACCGACGTGAACGTGGCCGCGATCGGCACGGGGCAGACCGGTGCGACCTACCGGGTGACCGCCCGCTACGCGACCGACCCCGGCGAACTTCCGCAAACCTTCGTCATCAAGCTGCCGTCGCAGGACGACACCGTGCGTGACCGGGTCGTCATCGGATATCGCAGCGAGTGCGCCTTCTATTCGTCCGTGGCGGAGCGGGTGCAGGTGCCGACGCCACAGTGCTTCTATTCCGAGATCACCTACGACGCAATGGACTTCGCGTTGCTGCTCGCCGATCAGGCGCCGGCTGTGCAGGGCGATCAGCTCGCGGGCTGCGGTGAAACCGAGGCGCGCCTGGCCGTCACCGCCCTCGCCGGCCTGCACGCGCCCAGCTGGTGCGATCCGTGCTGGCTCGATTTCCCGGGCATCGCATTCGGCAGGCCGGACGAAGCCGGCGCGGGCGGCATGGGCGAGGTGGCGAAGATGAGTGCCGACATCACGCTCGACAAGCTGGGCGACCGGATGAGCGCCGAAGACCGCGAGACATTCAGCGCCGCAATGGCTCTGGTGACGCCGTGGTTACTCTCCGAGTACGACCGCTTCGCCCTGCTGCACGGCGACTACCGCCTGGACAACCTGCTATTCGATCCGGGCCGAACCCGGGTCAGCGTGGTCGACTGGCAGACGCTCGGCGTGGGGCTGCCGGCAAGGGATCTGGCGTATTTCACCGCTACCAGCCTCAAATCCCAGCTGCGCGCGCGCATCGAGGAAGGGCTCGTCGCCGACTACCATGGCGCGCTGTTGGCGTACGGCGTCACCGGCTACGACCGCGAAACGTGTTGGCGTGATTACCGGCTCGGGGTGTTGCAGGCACCCCTGATCTCGGCGCTGGGTTTCGCGTTCGCCGCCGCCACCGAGCGTGGCGACGACATGGTGCTGACCATGCTCGGCCGCGGCTGTCAAGCGATCCGCGAGCTGGGAACGCTGGAACTAATCAGCTGAGACCCCTACAGGTCGCCGGTGAAGTCCGCGCTGAGCCAGCGATCGGGGCGGATGGTGAACAGCACCTCTTCGACGCCCTCCATGCTGTGGATGAAGGCGCGGCCCCCCTCCTCGCCGAGGTAACGAATGGCGATGGCCAACGCGACGTCGGTCGGCGCCGGATTGGTGGTGTCGACGATCGTGCCCTCGACCACCACGTACTGATACGGCGGCTCCTCGCGCTGAACGACCAGCGTCACCTTGCCGGCTCGTTCGATCAGCCGCGCCTTCCGGGTCGATGCGCCTGTCATGATCTGCACGTCGCCGCCCGGCGTGTAGGTGTACCAGATCGGCACGCTGGCCGGTGGCCGATCATCCTCGGCGTCGACGGACAGCACGGCGACGTGCGGCGCGGCAAGAAACTCCTGACGTTCGCTTTCGGTGAAGTGCCTCATGTGCCCTGCAATCCCACAACCCGGGTCATCTATTCCCCCGTTGGTCAGTACTGGGTCGAGCCCTGATCGACCGGGATCCGGGCAGCGGTGATCTTGCGCGACTCGTCGCTGGCCAGCCAGCACACGGTGTCGGCGATCTCCTCCGGCTCGGCAATCCAGTCGGGCAGGAACGGGGTGAGCACGTTGGACAACTGCGGGTTGGTCTCCATGGCCTTGCCCACCGCGGCGGCCATGTCGCCCGCGCCCATCGGCGTGTTCACCGGCCCGGGGTGCACGCTGTTGACCCGGATCGAATGCTTGCCCAGCTCGGCGGCGAAGGCCCGGGCCATCCCGGTGACGGCGTGCTTGCTGGCGGTGTAGTGCACCATGAACGGCTGCATCTTCATGCCGGCCGCGGAGCTGATCAAAATGATCGAGCCGCCGCGGCCGCCTTCGATGATCTTGTCCGCGCCGGCCATCACGGTGTTCCAGGTGCCGGTCACGTTGATGTCCATCACGTCGCGGAAGTCCTCCGGCGTGATCTCGTTCCATGGCTGCGGGGCGGCGACGCCGGCGTTGGCGACGATGATGTCCAGTCGCCCCAGCGCGGCGACACCCGCGTCGACGGCCCGGCGAAGCGCCTCGAAGTCGCGGGTATCGACGACCGAGGCGATGATCCGCTGGTTGGTTTCTTCGACCAGGCGAACGGTCTCGTCAAGGTCGTCGGGAGTCGCCGGGTCGTAGGGCACGCAGGACGGCAGCTTGCCGGCGATGTCGACGGCGATGATGTCGGCGCCCTCGCGCGCCAGCCGAACCGCGTGCGCGCGGCCCTGACCGCGGGCGGCCCCGGTGATGAATGCGACTTTGCCTGCGAGCTTTCCTGCCATCACCGCTCCTTCGTTGAGGTCGTGCGCTGCGCCGCTTTGACGAGGTTTGATCCGATAATCAAACGCTGAATCTCGCTGGTGCCCTCGTAGAGCCGCAGCAGCCGCACGTCGCGGTAGATGCGCTCGACGGGGACGCCGTGCATGTAGCCGCTGCCGCCGTGCACCTGCACCGCGAGATCCGCCACGTTGCCGGCCATTTCGGTGCAGAACAGCTTGGCCGCCGACGGCGCGACCCTGCGGTCCTCGCCGGAGACCCAGAGCCGCGCGGCCTCGCGCACCAGCGCGCGGCCGGCGAGCACCCCGGTCTGCTGGTCGGCGAGCATCGCCTGAACCAACTGGAACTGTCCGATCGGCGTGCCGCCCTGCGTCGCGGTGGCGGCGTAGGAGACGGATTCGTCCAGCGCGCGTTGTGCGGCGCCCACGGCCAGGGCCGCGATGTGCACCCGGCCCCGCGCCAGCGAGGTCATCGCCGCGCGATAGCCGATGTCTTCGCTGCCCCCGATCAGTGCGCCGCCCTCGACCCGGACGTCGTCGAAGCTGACGTCGGCGGTCCACGCGCCTTCCTGGCCCATCTTGGCGTCCTTGGTGCCGACTTCGACGCCCGGCGCGTCCGCGGGGACCAGGAATACGGCGATCCCAGGCCCCTGGTCGTCGGCCGGCCGGGTGCGCGCGAACACCACGAACAGGTCGGCGACGGGCGCGTTGGTGATGAACCGCTTCTGCCCGGAAATCACCCAATCACCTTGGTCGCGAACGGCTTTGGTTCGCAGCCCGGCCGGGTTCGATCCGGCGCCCGGCTCGGTCAACGCAAAGGAGGCGACGACGTCGCCGGAGGCCATCGATTCGAGCCAACGGGCCTTCTGCTCGTCGGTGCCGAAGCCGACCAGCACCTGGCCGGCGATGCCGTTGTTGGTGCCGAACATCGAGCGCAATGCCAGCGAGGTGTACCCCAATTCCATTGCCAGTTCGACATCTTGCATCAAGTTCAGGCCGAGACCGCCCCACTGCTGCGGGACCGCGTACCCGAATAGCCCCATCTTCTTGGCCTGCTCACGCAGGTCGTCGGGTACCCGATCCTCGGTGAGGATCTCCTGTTCGCGGGGGACCACGGCCGTGCGAACGAAGTGACGGGTCTGGGCCAGGATTTCCCGGAAATCGTCGTCGGAGACCTCGGGCGGGTCGGCGGTGGTCATAGGCGAACGCTCCATTGTTGGCAGTGGCGGATATCTCAGCCGCGTGCGGCCGGCCGGCCCGGGGTGGGAACCCGGCGCCGGAGCAGATCCTATATGAAATATGATATTCGACGGCCGGGGCGTCCCCGGGGCCAAAGCACAGGGAGGCGGGAATCAGGTGTCGATGCTGACAGGTCAGACCGCGGTGATCACCGGCGGTGCGCAGGGACTGGGTCTGGCCATCGCGGAACGCTTTGTCGCCGAGGGCGCGCGAGTTGTCCTGGGCGACGTCAATCTCGAAGAAACCCAGGTGGTCGCGAAGCAGTTGGGCGGCGACGACGTCGCGGTCGCGGTCCGCTGCGACGTCACGCAGGCGGCCGACGTCGAGACCCTGATTCAGACCGCCGTCGAGCGTTTCGGCGGCCTCGACATCATGGTCAACAACGCCGGGATCACCCGGGACGCGACGATGCGCAAAATGACCGAGGAGCAGTTCGATCAGGTCATCGCCGTGCATCTGAAGGGGACCTGGAACGGGACCCGGCTGGCCGCCGCCGTCATGCGGGAAAACAAGCGGGGCGTCATCATCAACATGTCCTCGGTGTCGGGGAAGGTCGGCATGGTCGGCCAGACCAACTACTCGGCCGCCAAGGCCGGCATCGTCGGCATGACCAAGGCGGCCGCCAAAGAATTGGCCTACCTGGGCGTCCGGGTGAACGCGATCGCCCCCGGTCTGATCCGCTCCGCGATGACGGAGGCTATGCCGCAACGCATTTGGGATTCCAAGGTTGCCGAGGTGCCGATGGGTCGGGCCGGCGAACCGAGCGAGGTCGCCAGCGTGGCGCTGTTCCTGGCGTCCGACCTGTCCTCGTACATGACCGGCACCGTCATGGAGATCACCGGCGGCCGGCATCTATGAGCGCGATGCGCGAGACCGTCATCTGTGAACCCGTCCGGACCCCGATCGGACGCTATGGCGGCGTGTTCAAGTCGCTGACCGCCGTCGACCTGGGCGTCGCCGCCCTGAAGGGGCTCCTCGAACGAACCGGAATCTCGCCCGACGCGGTGCAGGACGTCATCCTCGGCCACTGCTACCCCAGCAGTGAGGCGCCGGCGATCGGCCGGGTGGTGGCGCTGGATGCCGGGCTGCCGGTCACGGTCCCCGGAATGCAGGTCGACCGCCGCTGCGGGTCGGGCCTGCAGGCGGTGATCCAGGCGTGCCTGCAAGTGGGCAACGGCGATCACGACCTCGTCGTCGCCGGCGGCTGCGAAAGCATGAGCAATGTCGCGTTCTATTCCACCGACATGCGGTGGGGCGGCGCGCGAACCGGCGTCCGGGTGCACGACGGGCTGGCACGTGGCCGGACCACCGCCGGTGGCCGGCACCACCCGGTGCCCGGCGGCATGCTGGAGACGGCCGAGAATCTGCGCCGCCAGTACGGCATTCCTCGGCTGGAGCAAGACGAGCTGGCCGTGCGGTCCCACCAGCGCGCGGTGGCCGCGCAGAAGGACGGCGTGTTGGCCGAGGAGATCATTGCGGTCCCGGTGCGCACTCGCCATGGCGAGGAGCTGATCGATACCGACGAACATCCGCGCGCCGACACCTCGGTCGAGTCGTTGGGCAAGCTCAAACCCGTGCTCGCAGAAGAGGATCCGGAGGCGACGGTCACCGCAGGCAACGCCAGTGGACAGAACGATGCGGCGTCGATGTGTGTGGTGACCACGCCGGAGAAGGCACGCGAATGCGGCCTTACGCCTCTGGTGCGGCTGGTGTCGTGGGGGCTGGCCGGCGTGGCGCCCCACATCATGGGCATCGGCCCGGTGCCGGCCACCGAGGCGGCCCTGGCCAAGGCCGGCCTGCGGCTGTCCGACATCGACCTGATCGAACTCAACGAAGCCTTTGCCGCGCAAGCGCTCGCGGTGATGCGCGAATGGAATTTCGGCGCCGCCGATCACGAGCGGACCAACGTACACGGATCGGGGATCTCCCTGGGTCACCCGGTCGGCGCGACGGGTGGGCGGATGCTGGCCACGCTTGCGCGCGAGCTCAACCGCCGCGAGGCGCGCTACGGGTTGGAGACCATGTGCATCGGTGGCGGCCAGGGTTCCGCCGCGGTGTTCGAGCGGGTCGCCTCGACGTGACCGGCCCGCTGAGCGGCCTCACCGTCGTGGAGGTGTCCAGCTTCGTCGCCGCCCCGCTATGCGGCATGACGCTGGGTCAGCTGGGCGCCGAAGTGATCAGAGTCGACCCGATCGGCGGTGCCTCCGACGTCCGGCGCTGGCCGTTGGCGGCGGACGGCACATCGATCTACTGGACCGGCCTGAACAAGGGAAAGAGTTCGGCCACCATCGATTTGCGCTCGCCGGACGGGCAGGAACTGGTCCAGCGGCTCATCGTCGAGGGAGACGGTGTGGTGGTGACGAACGCGGCCGGGCTGTCCTGGCTCGGCCACGACGTGTTGGCCGCCAAGCGTCCCGACGTCATCCACGTCCAGCTGCTCGGTCGCGGCGACGGTTCCACCGGCGTGGATTACACGGTCAACGCCGGCATCGGGTTCCCGCTCGTCACCGGTCCCCCCGATCACGCCGGACCGATCAATCACGTGCTGCCGGCCTGGGACGTGTGCTGCGGCCTGTACGCCGCGCTGGCCGTCGTCACCGCCGTCCGGCGGCGGGACGAATCCGGGTTGGGCGCGCGGATCACCCTGGCGCTGGAGGATGTCGCGCTGGCCACCGCCGGCAACCTGGGGCTGTTGACCGAGCCGCAGGTGACCGGCACCCAGCGGCAACGCCTGGGCAACGCCATCTTCGGCCAGTACGGGCAGGACTTCACCAGTGGCGACGGCGCCAGGTTCATGGTGGTCACCCTGACCCGCAGGCACTTTCGTGATCTGGTCGACGTGACCGGCACCGGCGCCGCGGTGTCGGCGCTCGCCGAGGCGCTGGGCGTCGACTTCGACTCCGAGGGCGACCGTTACCGGTACCGCGACGTCCTGTCCGGCCTGTTCGCCACCTGGTTCGGCGATCACTCGGCCGACGAGGTCACGACCACGCTGTCGAAGACCACGGTGCTCTTCGAGCGCTACCGGACGTTCGCGGAGGTCGCCGCTGGGCCCAAGGTGACCGCCAACCCCGTGTTTTCCCGGTTACACCAACCCGGTCTGGGCGACTACTTGGCCGCCGGGCTGCCGGTCGCGTTCGACGGCGAACACCGCGCCAGTGCGCCCGCGCCCGCCCTGGGGCAAGACACCGTCGAGGTTCTCGAGCGCCGCCTGGGTTTGACATCGGCCGACATCGGACGGCTCACGGACGCGAACACGATCGACTAGCGCAGAAACCCGAAACCGAAAGACGACGCATGACCAGACTCGCACAGACTCTCGGGCTGACCGAATTCCAGACCGAAATCATCGCCGCAGTGCGGCAATTCGTCGAGAAGGAGGTCATCCCCAACGCCGCTGAGCTCGAACGCGGTGACACCTACCCGCAGCACATCGTCGACCAGATGCGCGAGATGGGCCTGTTCGGGTTGATGATTCCCCAGGAGTACGGCGGCCTGGGGGAGTCGCTGCTGACCTACGCGCTGTGCGTCGAAGAGCTGGCCCGCGGCTGGATGAGCGTGTCCGGCGTGCTCAACACGCACTTCATCGTGGCGTACATGCTGCGCCAGCACGGCACCGACGCGCAGCAGCAGCGGTTCCTGCCGCGCATGGCGACCGGTGAGACGCGGGGCGCCTTCTCGATGTCCGAGCCGGAGCTGGGCTCCGACGTCGCCGCGATCCGCACCAGGGCCCAGCGCAATCCGGATGGCAACTACACGATCAACGGTCAGAAGATGTGGCTGACCAACGGCGCCACCTCCACGTTGGTGGCCGTTTTGGTGCGCACGGACGAAGGCTCGGACAGGGCACACCGCAATTTGACCGCGTTCCTGGTCGAGAAGCCGGTCGGCTTCGGCGAAGTCGTTCCCGGGCTGCAGATACCGGGCAAGATCGACAAGCTGGGCTACAAAGGCATCGACACGACGGAGATGATTTTCGACGACTACCACGCCAGCGCCGACGACGTCCTCGGCGGCACCACCGGGCAGGGCTTCTTCCAGATGATGGACGGCATCGAGGTCGGCCGGGTCAACGTATCGGCGCGTGCCTGCGGCGTCGGCATTCGCGCCTTTGAGCTCGCGGTCCGCTACGCGCAACAGCGACACACCTTTGGCAAGCCCATCGCCGAGCATCAGGCGATCGCATTCCAGCTGGCCGAGATGGCCACCAAAGTCGAGGCGGCGCACCTGATGATGGTCAACGCGGCGCGGCTGAAGGATTCGGGGGAGCGCAACGACGTCGCGGCGGGGATGGCCAAATACCTGTGCAGCGAATACTGCACCGAGGTCACCCAGCAGAGTTTCCGGATCCATGGCGGCTACGGCTATTCCAAGGAATACGAGATCGAGCGGCTGATGCGGGATGCGCCGTTCCTGCTGATCGGCGAGGGCACCAGCGAAATTCAGAAGAACATCATCAGCAAGCGGCTGCTTGCCGAGTACCAGGTGTAGCCATGACGGTTCCGGATTTCGCCGCGCGGCCGCAACTCTCTGACGACGTCGCGCGCTTGATCCGCCAGCGGATCTTCGATGGCAGCTACGTCGCGGGGTCTTACGTCCGGCTGGATCAACTTGCCGCCGAGCTGGGCATCAGTGTCACACCGGTGCGGGAAGCGCTGTTTGCCCTTCGCGCCGAAGGCCTGATCGACCAACGGCCCCGGCGGGGCTTCATGGTGTTACCGGTGACCGGGCGCGACGTCACCGACGTCGCGAACGTGCAGGCCCACGTCGGCGGCGAACTCGCTGCCCGGGCCGCGATCAACATCACCGATGACCAACTGCGCGAACTCAAACAGATCCAGGCGGAGCTCGAAGACGCCTACGCCGGTGACGACGACGAGCGGACGGTGCGACTCAACCATCAGTTCCACCGGGCCATCAACGTCGCCGCCGACTCCCCGAAATTGGCTCAGCTGATGTCCCAGATCACCCGTTACGCACCGGAATCGGTGTTTCCCGCCATCGAGGGCTGGCCGGAGCAGTCGATGAGGGACCACCGCCGGATCCTGTCCGCGCTGAAGAAACGCGATGAGGAGCTCGCCCGCGCGGCGATGTCACAGCATCTCGCAGCGGGCGCGGTCCCCTTGATCGACCACCTCACCGCGCGTGGCGTGGTCGTCGACGGGGGCGGTCCGGCGTCGGGCTAACTGTTGTTTCCCGCGCCTGCCTCGGCATATTCTGCCGGGAGGGGGCAACGACAGATAGCGACATATAGCGAGGAACAGTGCCCCGAGCGATCCGCACGTCGGCCATCTTCGGTGTGGCCGTGGTCGCGATAGCTCTCGCGCCGCCGGCCGTCGCCGACCCACTCGACCCGATCCCCGGCAACGGTGTCTTTGTCGTGGGCCCCGACATCGCACCGGGCCTCTACCACACGGGTGGCTCGGGATCGGCCTTCGGGGTCTGGATCAACAACGTGCCCACCCAGGACTCGATGTGCTCGTGGTTCACCTACAGCACGCCCGATGCGAATAAGGAGCATGTGCTTCAGACGAACACCTCGATCGGCCCGATGTACGCGAACATCAACACGGCGGTCAAGGCGTTCGAGTCGCAGAACTGTCAACCCTGGACGCGGGTTTCCTAGGATCGCTGCGTCTCGATCAGCATCTCCCGCAGTCGGCGGGCGTCCACCTTGCCGGTGCCTCCGCGCGGGACACGGTCATCGGATTCGAGCAACAGCCATGCCGTCGGTATCTTGAACGCGCTCAGCAACTTTCGCGCACAACGACTCAGGTGATCGGCGGACACTGCCCGGTCACACACCACGGCCGCGCCCACCCGTTGACCCGTGGGTCCCGGCACACTGGTGACGAAGGCGCTGCGGACGCCTTCGATGGTGCGCAGCACCTGTTCCACCTCGCTGGGATACACGGTGGCGCCGCTGACCTTGAACATGTCGTCGGAGCGCCCGTGGTAGAACAGGAACCCTCCCGCGTCGAGGCGGCCCAGGTCGCCGGTGGGGTAGAAGCCGTCGACGGTGAATATCTCTTCTCGGCTGCGGCCGCAGATGCCCCGCAGTGTGTGCGGACCCCGAATCTGGATCATGCCCACCGTGCCCGGGGGTACGCACTCGCCGCTGTCGACGTCGACGATGCGAACCTCCATGCCCGGGAAGGGCTTTCCGCAGCTACCCCAGGCCGGCGCGGGCATGTCGGTGTCGGCGGCGTAGCCGCAGTAAGGGCCGAACGCCTCGGTCATGCCGAACAATGTGGCCCGTGCGCCGGGCTGCGCCCGCTGTGCGGGCGGAAGCAGCGCCTGCAGGCTCCCCGGCCGCAGGGCCGACAGGTCGGCGCCGAGGGTGGCGGTGTGCCGGGCAAGCGCCTCGGCCTGGTCGGGCCAGCCGCGGAACAGCGTCACGCGCTCGGCCTCCAGCAGCCGCAACGTGGTCTCGGGCCGCGGTATCTCCTCGGTCACCAGGGTGGCGCCGGCCAGCAGCGTCGACAGGATCCCGCTGCCGAAACCGCCCACCCAGAAGAACGGCATCGGCAGATACAGCCGGCTGTCGGCGGTGATGCGACGCGCGGCCAGACCGGACCGCACGGCTCCCAGGGCGCTGCCGTGAGAGTGCATGACTCCCTTGGGCGCCCCGCTGCTGCCGGAGGTGAACATGATGATCAACGGGTCGGCGGCGGTGACCGCGGCCGTCATGGCGTCGACGAGCCGGCGGGCCCGACCGCCGGCGACGGCATCGGCGAGCCGGCCGGCGGGCCAGACCTGGCGCAGGGCGGGAAGTTCGGTCCGCGGCGCCATATCGTCGAGGTAGCGGTGCCCGCGGAACTCCTCGACGCTGATCAGGAATTGCACCGCGGCGACCCGCAATTGCGCGGCCAGTTCGCCCGCGGCGAGCAGGGTGCTCAGCGGAACCAGCACGGCGCCGACGCGGGTCAGGGCGAGCGCCACCTCCACCCAGCGGGCACCGTTGGGCATGATCAGCCCGACCCGGGTGCCCTTGGTGACGCCGGCTTCGATGAAGACCGCGGCGAGATCCCTTGTCGCCGCGTCCAGTTGGCGGTAATCGGTCCGCGCGCTCGGGTCGATCACCATGGGCTTGTCGCCGTAGAGCGCGGCCCGTGAACGCACCAATTCGTCGATGGTTGTCCCGTCAGCCATCGAGCAGCTTCCTCAGTTGCCGCCGGTCGACTTTGCCGCTGGAGAGCAGCGGCAACTTGTCCCGTGACAGGGCGAGGAACCGCCGGGGGATCTTGTATGCCGACAACTCCGCCTTCAGCCGGTCGCGCAGCGCCGCCTCGTCGAAGGCGGCGCCGTCGGGCACGACCACGACGGCCCCCACCAGCTGCCCGCGCCGTGGGTCCGGGACGCCCACGACGTGCGCCGTCAACCCGCCGGTGACTTTGGCGATTGCCCTTTCCACCTCGTCGGCCGAGACATTGGCGCCCGCCGTCTTGATCATCGTGTTGAGCCGGCCGACGTAATAGAAGAACCCGTCGGCGTCGGTGCGCACCAAATCCCCGGTGTGGAACCAACCGTCGGCGTCGAAGCAGTCCTCCCGACTGCGTCGGTAGTAGCGCTGCATCACGTACGGTCCCCGAATGCAGAGTTCCCCGACCTCGTCGGCGCCGACTGCTCGTCCGGTTTCGGTGTCGACGATCGTGGTGTCGAAGCCGGGCGCCGGCTTGCCGAACGATCCCCGCCTGGTCTCGGGTTGATCGGTTTCGTCGTCGCTGATCAGCACGACGCTGCCGGCTTCCGTCATGCCCAGCATGTTGTGCCGCAGCTCGGGATCGGCCGGTCGAACCTCGGGCGCCATGATGGGGTAGAGGTTGCCGCGCCGCATCGACGACAGATCTCGGCGCGCGAAGGTCGGATGGTCGGCCAGGTGCGCGATGCCGGCGCTGAAGCCGTTGGTCAGGGTGGGCCTTTCGGTTTCCAGCAGGTCGAGCGTCTGCCCGGCATCCTCGGCGTTCGAGCACACGAGCGTGGAGCCGGCGATCAAGGTGGCGAGCAGTCCGAAGGCGAGGCCGCCGATCCAGAAGAACGGCGAATTGCAGAACAGCTTGTCCTCGGCCGTCAAACCACGAATGTCGTTGAGGTTGCGCTGGTGTTCCAGCAGCGCGCCGTGCGTGTGCACGACACCCTTGGGGGTGCTGCTGGAGCCCGACGTGTACACGATGGCCAGGGGATCGCAGCCCCGCACATCAGCTTGTGTCGCCGCCAGCAGCTGGGGGCTTACGGTATCGGCCAGCCGGTAGAACCGGTCGATGTCTCGGACTCGCCGCCCCGCACCGCGGTGGTAGCTGATGCCGACGTGCCGCAGTTGCGGGGCGGACGGGACCATGAGCCGGCAGTCGGATTCGAAATCGGGGTCCGACAGCACCTGCCCGAGCCGTTGCACGTAGTCGTGAGTGCGGAAAGACGAGGCGCTCAAGAGGATTTCGACATCGCTCTCGAGCAGCTGTTGGTGCATCTCATGGGCGGTCACGAAGGTGGAGAAGGGAACCACCACGGCGCCGATTCGCGCCGCAGCCAGCATCGCGATGACGAATTCCGAGCCGTTGGGGTAGAGCAAGCCGACATGAGTGCCCTTGCCCGCGCCGGCCGCGATCAGCCCGCGGGCCAGATTGGCCGAACGGGCCTCGGCTTGGCCATAACTGATGCGGTCGCGGTCGCAGACGAGCAGCGGATGTTCTGGGCGCGCACGGGCCCGCTGCGTCAGGACCTCGGCGACCGTCGCGCCGTCACCGGGCATGGTCACCGTGGGGGGCGGCGGCGCCGAAGAAACGCCGGACCGCACCCAAGTCGGCCTTGCCCGACGGGGTCCGCGGGATGGCATCGACGATTGCTATCTCGGTGGGAATCTCATAGCGCGCCAACCTGGTTCGGAGGTATTTCATGAGCGCGTCGACGGACGCGGGCCCGCGCAGTTCCACCATGGCGACCGGCGTCGCCCCGAGACGGTCGTCGGACCGGCCGACCACCGCCGCACCCGCCACCGCGGGGTGGCTCTCCAGGGCGGTGCGGACGTCGTCGGGCATCACCTTGAATCCACCGCGGATGATCGCCTGGTCCGCGCGCCCGACGATCCAGACGAAGCCGTCCGCGTCGATACGCCCCATGTCCGTGGTCCGCATCCACTGCGCCGACGGCCCAAGCTGGGCCGGCTTGACCTCGAGTAGGCCGACCTGGTCGGCCCCCAGCGGCCTGCCATCGTCCGCGACCACCCGCAGCTGCGCACCCGGGTTGGCGCGCCCGACGCTGCCCCGTTTGGCGGCCCAATGCCGTTGGTAATCCGGCAACGTCCAGCCGGCGACACCGCCACCGAATTCCGTTGCCGCGTAAGAGGTGAGCACGGGAATCCCGTATTTGGCGGTGAAGGCGTCGGCATCGTCGGCCGTCAGCGGGGCCGTGCCGCAGGTGACGGCACGGATGCTCTCCAGATCGGCCGGCGGCACGTTCGAATGCAACACCGTGCGCAGGGCCGCCGGGACCAGTGAGACGGTGCGCGGCCGGTGCCTGCGCACCGCGTCGACCCAGGCGTTCAGCTCGAAACGTTCGAGCAGCGCGAAAGGCCGTGCGTCGGCGATGCATTGCAGCACGCGGAACACCCCGCCGATGTGCACCAGCGGCGAGTTGACGATTGCGACGCCGCGACGGAGCTCGGTGGGCGCCGGGGCGCGGTCGGGTGCGGCGCCCATGACGCTTCGTGCCAGCATGTCGTAGCCGAGGTCGATCCTTTTGGGCGGGCCCGTCGTACCGCTGGTCAACATCCGCACCGCGACCCCGCTCCGCGGGTGGCCCTCGGGCGCAAAAGGAGTCGTCGAGCGAGCGGCCGGTGAACCGCCCAACCGGCCCGAAATCGGCACCGTCGTCGCGTCGCTCGTCGAGGGCAGCAGTGTCGTCAGATCGTCGCTTTCCCCGACGATCATCGGCAGCCGCAGTCCGGCAACGTCGGCCCTGGTGCGCTCGTCGCCGCGAGCCGGGTTGATCACGACGACCGTTCCGCCGCCCAGCAGCACCCCGAGGAACGCGGCCACCTGACCGGGCCGGTTGCGCAGCAGCATCCCGATGTCGGGCCCGCGCTCGGCGGCCAGGCAGGCAACGCGCTGAGCCATGGCGCCGACGGCGTCCCAGGAGATCCATTGGCCGTCATACTCGATCGCGTGCGCGTCGGGCTGCAGGCCGAGGACATCAGCGATGCGTTGGCTGAGCGGGTGGGCGGGCATCAGCGGGTCTTCGGGGTACGCGCCGCAGCGCCGCCGTCCGCCTGGTGGGCGGCGAGTTCGGCGGTGCCGAGCGGATTGCCCAACCGGGTATAGATCAGCCCCTGCTCGAGGGCCGCCCGATACGGCTTGTCGAGCGACTCCCAAATCGCCTTCACCGTGCCCTGAGTCGCGGTCGGGGGCTTCGCGGCGATGGCCGCGGCGATCTCTCGCGCGCGGTCCCAAAGCCGTTCTGGGGGCACCACCTCCGAGACCAAGCCGATTCGCAGCGCGGTGTCGGCACCGACCCGCTCGTCGTTGCCCATCAGCGCGATGCGCAAGGTCTCGCCCAGGCCGATGCGCCTCATCAAACCGATCGGTTCCAGGGCACAGACCAGGCCGGCCGACACGTGCGAGTCGAAGAACGTGGCATCCTCCGAGCAGATGACCACGTCCGATTCGTTGATGAAGTAGAACGCCCCCGCGGTGCACATGCCCTGAACGGCGCACACGACGGGCTTCCACATCTTCTGCCACTTGGGGCTGAGCGACTCGCCGGGATCCTCGTGGTTCCAGATGTTGTCGGGCTGGCCGTAGGGCGTTTTGATATCCAGCCCGGCGCTGAACGCACGGTCGCCGGCCGCCCTCAGCACAACCGCGTTAACCGAGTCGTCGAGCTTGACCGTGCGCCAGGCGTGGGCCATCTCCTCACACATGGTGCGGTTGAACGCGTTCAGCTGCCCGGGGCGGTTCAGCGTGATGGTCGCGACCCGGTCGGCCTCGTCGACCTCGAGCAGGATGGTCTCGAACGTCATCGACATTGCCAATCCGGTTTGCGTTTCTCCACGAAGGCCTTGGGCCCTTCGGCGGCGTCCTCGGTGCGCAAGACGCGCTCGCGGAACGTCTCGGCCATGATCTCGGCTTCGTGCAGCGGAACATTGAGGCCCTTGACGATGGCCAGCCGGGTCCCCCGAACCGCCAGCGGCGCATTGGAGTTGACGATGTCGGCGATCTCGCGGGCCCGCTCGAGGAGCCGGTCGTGCTCGACGACCTCGCTGATCAAACCGAGCTCGTAGGCGCGCCCCGCGCTCATTCGCTCGTGCTTGCCCATCAGCGCCATGCGCAGGGCGATCGATCGGGGCAGCACGCGCGACACCCGCACCATCTCGCGTCCGGCGACTAGCCCGATGCTCACGTGCGGATCGAAGAAGGTGGCTTGTTCCGAGGCGATCACGATGTCCGACGTGGTGACCCAGTCCATGCCGGCGCCGCAGCACAGCCCGTTGACCGCGGTCAGCACGGGCTTGGCGGCCGTACGAAACGGCGGGGTGCCCTCCTGTGGTGCCTCCCATTGGTCGTAGGTCGACAGGTACGGGCGCTCGTAGATCACCTTGCCGTCCTCGGGAATGGCCTTGACGTCGGCGCCCGTGCAGAACGCGCGACCAGTGCCGGTCACGATGGTCAGCCATACCTTGTCGTCGTTCTCGGCCTCGTCGTAGGCGGCCCGCAGTTCGGTGATCATGTGCGGGCTCAGCGCGTTGAGGGCGTCCGGGCGGTTCAGCGTGATGGTGGCGGTGTGCCCGTCGACGTCGTAGTTGATGGTGTCGTACGAGTCAGTTGGCATCCTTCTCCCTCATCTGCCCTGGAATTTCGGTGCGCGTCGCTGCCGAAAGGCTGTCAAGCCCTCCTTGAAATCTGCTGTCCGGCAGGATAATTCGAGGTTGAACAGCTCCTGGGTCATCGATTGGCTCAGCGTCGCGTGCTGGCCGAAGCTCAGCGCCTGCTTGGCCAGTCCCACCGCCACCGTCGGCCCGGAGGCCAGCCGCTCGAGCAGCTCCCCGGCGGCGTCGTCCAGCCCGTCGGGGCTCACCGCCTGGTGAATCAATCCCCAGTCGGCCGCGTCGACGGCGCCGACCTTCTCGCCCAGCAGCAGCATTCGCCTCGCCCGCGCCAGGCCGACCAGCCGGGGCAGCAGCCAGCTGGCGCCCGAATCGGGGCTGAAGCCGCGGTCCACGAACGGCTCCCAGAACACCGCGTCGGTGGCGGCGATCGTGAAATCGGCGGCCAGCGCGAGGTTGCAGCCGAACCCCGCGGCCCATCCCCGCACGCTGCACAGCACCGGCAGCTGGATGGTCGCGAGGAGTTCGATCACGCGGTGGGCGCCGTGAGGGATCCGCCGCACGAGATCGCCGGTGCGGGGCCGTCCCCGGTCGTTGGTGGCGACCCAGTCCACGCCGGCGCAGAAGTCGTCACCGCCGCGGATGTGGACCGCCCTGAGTGCATCGTCGGTGGCGGCAGCCGTCAGCGCGTCCACCAAAGATCCAATCATCGCTTCGTTCAACGAGTTACGACGGGACGGACGATCAAGCGTTAGTCGCAACACGGCGCCGTCCCGGTGCACTGTCACCGAACCGTCGGCACCGGCCGCGTCGGCCCCATGACTCACCGTGGACTCCGGCCTTTCTGCCGATACGGTTACCCATACAGTAGGCAATACGATTGATACGCTGTATAAGTTAGCAGGGTACGCTGCCGCCGGAAATAACCGGCCCGGAAACCCAAGCGAAAAGAGACGAGCATGGCCGTGCAGGAGGGCGAACCCCAGCGGCGGGCCGCAGCCGAGTCGACGCGCACCGGCGACCCGAGGTTCGGTGAGGCTCCCCTGGCGCAAACCGTGGCCGCCGCCGGCGCCATGCGGCGCCTCAGCTCACTGCTGGTCTCAATCGAACACCCCCACCCCTCGGTCGACACCATGCTGGAGAAGTTCGCGGAGTGGGAGCGCGAGTTGTCCGCCGTGGCGCCGAAGGACAACGCGCCACGGATCGGTGAGCTCCCCGACGACCCCCGGCGCGTCTATCTCAACCATGCCACCGACATCGGCGCCTACAACCCGTGCTTTCCGGAGTACCGGTTCGACGGCCTCGATGCCGAGAGGGCGAACGGGCGAGTCAACTTTCCCTTGGTCTACGAGGGCCCGCCGGGATTGGTGCACGGGGGCTTTCTGGGCGTTTTCTTCGACTGTGTCATTCAGCACCACAATTGCGTCACCGGCCTGTCCGGGAAAACCCGGTCGCTCGCGGTGACGTTTCGCCGGCCGACACCGGTGTTGACCGAGCTGCGGTTCGACATCGCTCGCTCGCAGATCGAACGCGGGATCGCATCGACGGCGCGGCTGCTGCTCGACGACGAAGTGCTCTGCACCGGTGAGGTGAACACGTTGGCCTCACGGCCAGAAAACCTGGCCGGGTTTGAATTCGGCAGGCGGCGAAAGGAGTCCGATCGATGACTGCCCTGAACACCTCGGACGATCGCGTGCTGTTCGAGGTGGACCCCGATCGCCGCATCGCCACGATCACGCTGAACAATCCGGCGCAGCGCAATTCCTACGACGCCGCGATGCGAGAGGCGGTCGCCCGATGCCTGGACCGAGTGGCCGAAGACGACGACTTGACGGTGGTGCTTCTGCGCGGAGGAGGGGGCGTTTTCTCCACCGGGGCCGATATGAACAACGCGTACGGCTGGTACGGCAAGCCGGGTCCAACCGACGGTGACGATGCGTCTGCCAAGCGTCGCCCCAGCCAGCGCCGGCGACTCACGGTGGATCGCAAGTCTTTTGGGTTCTACCACAACTTCATGGGCTTCCCGAAGGTCACGGTGGGCGAGATCGCCGGCTATGCGCTGGGCGGCGGCTTCGAGATGGCGCTGATGACTGACATCTCGGTGATAGCCCGCGACACCAAGATCGGGATGCCGGCGACCCGCTTTCTCGGTCCCGCGCTCGGCAGCCTGCACATGTTCTTTCACCGGCTGGGACCGGTGCTGGCCCGGCGACTGCTGCTGACCGGTGACGTCATCGAGGCGGGCGAACTGGAGCATCTCGGAATCTTCACCGACACATGCGATTCCGCCGCGGTGCCCGCCCGGGCACGGTACTGGGCCGAGAAGGCGGCGAAGATGCCCGCCGACGGAGTGGTCATCGCCAAGGAGGCGTTCCGCCTCGTCGAACAGAGTCAGGCATACCAGGGCGAGGAAGTGGCCAGCTATCTCTTTCACGCCTTCGGCACCAATCTGCAATTCGGGCCGGGGGAGTTCAACTTCGTCAAGACCCGCGCGCAGCACGGAACCAAGGAAGCGTTCCGGCTCCGCGACGAATACTTCGACGTGCCCGAACCCGAGGCTTGATAAGCCGATTCGACGCCGGGCTAGCGGGCGGCCGGCGCCTTGGTCCGCGCGCGCGATCCGGGCGCCTTCGCCGCCTTGCGCGCTCTTGACGGCGCCGCCTTGCCGCCTTTCGCGCCCTTGCCCTCCTCGATCAACCGGCTGGCGTGATCGAGGATGCAGCCAAGGCCGTACTCGAAGTTGGTCTCGTCGGGTGCGCCGATCCGGTGACCGATCCGGCTCACCTGGGCCAGCAGCGGGGTCTTCTCGGGGTCGATGGCGACGGCGTCCTCGATGGCACGCGCGCCCTCATCGGTGGACTGGTTCTTTTCGTAGAGCCGCTGCAGCACCACCGATCCGCGCACGTGCACCGAAACCGCCGAGTAGGTGTCGAAGGCATCCTCCGGCGTCAGGCCGGCTTCGACCAGGTTGGCGATGGCCTTCTCCATCTCCTCGGCGCCCAGCCGCGCCGCCTTCGGGCTGAGCGCGGCGCGAATCAGAATCAGGTCGCACAGAATTGGGTTGCCCATGAACGTTTTCCGCATCAGGCGTGCATGGTTGCGCAACGTCTCGCGCCAATCGCTGGCCTCGACGTACGGAGTGGCGAACACATACTTGCTCAACGCGCGATCGGTCATCGCGTTGAGCAGATCGTCCTTCTTGCGGAAGTACCAGTAGATGCTGGTGACGCCGACGCCGAGATGTTTGCCCAGCAGCGGCATGCTCAAGTTGTCGATCGACACTTGCTCCGCGAGTTCGAATGCGCCAGTGATGATGTCATCGGGATTGATGGATCCGCGTTCACGTCGTTGACGCTTGTCGGCGGTAGCCTGCTTTGCCACTACGGGCACCTCCATCACGATGTATCCTGTGCATGCGGTCGGAGAGCCGTGCCAACTCACCTGCGCATACGTGGGCGTGTCGCCGCTCGACGATGGCCGTCAACCGGGCTTCCGTGCGCTTTTCCATCTGCTACTGTAATACCTATCGTAGGCTTTTTGGTAACGAAGGCTGGGCGCGCGAAGGTGACCGGGCACACGCCGTTGACCGAGTCATCCGATAGTCCACGGGATTTGCCATGGATCTAGGCCTGGCGAATGCCGCAACGGTTGTCGTCGGTGGTAGCCGCGGGATGGGTTTGGCGGCGTCGCGTTGCCTCGCCGATGACAGTACCCAGATCCAAACGCTCGGCTGAGGAGAAGGGGTCGATTGTGGCGACGGCAAGCGAGGCGCGCGCATGGGCGCGCGGGGCACTGCGGGGGATCGGCGACTCCCTCTACACCCCGTTCTGCGGTCCCGACGGCGACGACATCGACTGGGAGGCATATCGGACGCTGGTCCGCTACTGCGTCGGCGACCTCGGACACCCGATGCTTTGGTGCACCAGCGGGCTGTCCGAATTCTGGTCATTGACCCTCGATGAGCGAAAGCGCTTGCTGGAGGTGGCAATTGAAGAGGGCCGCGCCGCCAACCCCGACGTTGTCGTGCAGGCGTGCACGGCGGCGATGTCCGCGAAGGACTGTCTGGACCTGACGCTGCACGCCCAGGAGGCCGGCGCCGACATCGTGTATATCCAGACGCCGATGATGGAGGCGCACGGCGGCGAGGGTGTGTTGCGATTCTTCAAATACATCGCTTCGCGCACCGACATCGCCCTGGGCATGTTCAACTCGCCGTCCTCCGGCTACGTGCTGACCGCGGCTGAAAGCGCGCGGATCTACGACGAGGTGCCGGCGGTGTGCGCCACCAAAGAGGGCGCCTTCCGGCCGGCCAGCAGCCGTCTGCTGCACCAGCTGGCGCCGGGCCTGGTGCTGTGGGAGTGCGACAAGACGGTGTACCGCGCGGGATGGCTACGTGACGGGATCGTCTGCCCGGCGCAGCTAGGAACCACGGGCTACCTGTTCGAGACGCCGCAGCGGCGATTGTTTTCTCAGTATTGGGATCTGGTGCAAAGCGACAAATTGCTGGAGGCGATGGACTTCGGCCGCGACTCGGGCCTGGACCAGTTCGACCTCGACGTCGGATCGTGGTGGACGTGCTACCCCGGGCGGCCCGACTACTTCACCCATTGGGGCGGCGCGTTCAAGTACGCCGCGTCGCTGCTGGGTTTGCCGATCGGCGCCTATCCGCGTTCGCGGCCGCCGCAAGCGGAGCTGCCGCCCGAAGCCAAGTCGCAGATCGAGAACGCGTATCGCCGCCTCGGGCTCCTCGCAGCGTAGTGTTTCGGCAAAAGGATTGTGCCTCAAATCGATTGACGAGCAAGGCCCGGCCACCAGCCGGTGACCGGGCCTTGCCGCTTCGTTCTTCTTAGTTTTGTTCGGCCTTCTCGCGCGCCTCCGCGGCCTTCGCCTTTCCGCGTGCCTTCTCGGCCGCGGCTTCCTTCTTCGCCGCGCTGCGCTGCGCGTCGGCCTTGTCCTGCTGCGCCTGACCCTCGTTGACCAGGTCGTTGCGGCCGATGATCGTCCCGACGATCTCCTTGGCCTTTCCGAAGACGGCCTCGACGATGCCCTGGATGGCCTCGATCGGGCCGCTCTTGATGTCCACCATGGCGTTTCCCTCCCTGCTAGTGGGTATCTTTCTTCGCTTTCCCAAATCGTGGGCCGCAGGAAACGTGGTGGGGACGTGGTCCTCGCCACACTGCGGGATACGAGCTCATCCGCGGTCGGACACACCGCGGTCGACGACTCGGTTCAGTAAGTGGAAACGCGCTGTTCGGCCCGGGTTCGCGGGGGTGTGGCGGCGGTTGTGGAAAACGGTACCGATAGGTATACAGTATGCGTACAAATGTCGCGGATTCGTTGGCGATCGTGAGGAGGTACGGGGGTAGATGTCCCGCAGCGACGGCGCTTCCGAGGACGCAGTGCTCTACGAGGCCACCGCCAGCGGCGTCGCGATTCTGACCTTCAACCGTCCGGACCGGCTCAACGCCTGGGGCCCAGACATCGCCGCCGGGTTCTACTCCGCGATCGACCGCGCCGAACAGGATCCGGCCGTCCGGGTGATCGTGCTGACCGGGCGGGGCAAGGGATTCTGCGCCGGCGCATATCTGGGCACGCGGAGTTCCGCACCGAGCTACGGCGACACGATTGAGAAGGCCAAGCAGACCGACCTCGCGGACTTGGTCGGCGAACGCCCACCGCATTTCGTGACCACATTGCGCAAGCCCGTGATCGCCGCCATCAACGGCGCGTGTGTCGGCATCGGCCTGACTGAGGCGCTCATGTGCGATATCCGGTTCGCGGCCGCCGGCGCGAAATTCGCCGCGGTCTTCGCCCGCCGCGGACTGATCGCCGAGTTCGGCATCTCCTGGATCCTGCCGCGCCTCACCACGTGGGGCGTCGCCCTGGATCTGCTGCTCAGTGGCCGCACTTTCCTCGCCGAAGAGGCAGCCGAGCTCGGGCTTGTCAAAGAAGTGCTCCCGCCCGAGGATTTGATGAAGCGAGCGCTGGACTACGCCGAGGACATCGCCCGCAACTGTTCGCCGGCCTCCATGGAAGTGATCAAACGGCAGGTGTACGGCGACGCGACTCGCGACGTCGTCGACGCCACCTCGCGCGCCGAGGCGTTGCTGCTCGAAGCGATGCCGCGGCCGGACGTCATCGAAGGCATCACCAGCTTCCTCGAGAAGCGCGCCCCGCAATTTCCCTCACTCAACTCCACCGACGCATAGCGCTCGCCGGTAACGCCGGAAAGGAAGATCATGGCCAGTTTGGGTTACCAGGCGATCGACGTCGACAACCACTACTACGAGCCCCTGGACGCGTTCACCCGCCACCTCGACAGGGCGTTCAAGAGCCGCGGCGTCCAGATGGTCACCCAGGGCAAGCGCACACTGGCCGTGATCGGCGGTCGGGTCAACCACTTCGTGCCGAACCCCACCTTCGATCCGATCATCGTGCCGGGTTGCCTGGATCTGTTGTTCCGCGGGGAGATTCCCGAAGGTGTGGACCCGGCGTCGCTGATGAAGGTCGAACGCCTCGCAGACCACCCGGAATACCAGAACCGCGACGCCCGGGTCGCGGTGATGGACACCCAGGACATCGAAACCGTATTCATGCTGCCGACTTTCGCGTGCGGGGTCGAGGAGGCGCTCAAGGGAGACATCGAGGCGACGATGGCGTCGGTCCACGCGTTCAACCTGTGGCTCGACGAGGACTGGGGTTTCGACCGGCCCGATCACCGCATCATCGCCGCGCCGATCATCTCGCTGGCCGACCCGCACAAGGCGCTGGAAGAGGTGGAGTTCGTGTTGGGCCGCGGCGCC
This sequence comes from Mycobacterium hainanense, assembly GCF_041890355.1. NCBI lineage: Bacteria > Bacillati > Actinomycetota > Actinomycetes > Mycobacteriales > Mycobacteriaceae > Mycobacterium > Mycobacterium hainanense. The sequence goes on from NZ_CP169059.1 coordinate 1,686,038, forward strand.
AAGCTGGTGCTGGTGCGCCCGGCGCCGGTGCCCGGCTTGGTCAAGCCGCGCTCGTTGGGGCATCCCAGCCATGACCCGGTGTGGGCGCGGCTGGCCGAGGCCGGAGTCCCGGTCGGATTCCACCTCAGCGACAGCGGCTATCTGCACATCGCGGCGGCGTGGGGCGGCAAGGCCACGTTCGAGGGGTTCGGAGCGAAGGATCCACTGGACAACGTGCTCCTCGACGACCGTGCCATCCACGACACGATGGCCTCGATGATCGTGCACGGCGTGTTCACCCGCCATCCCAAGCTCAAGGCGGTCAGCATCGAGAACGGCTCCTACTTCGTCCATCGGCTGATCAAGCGGCTGAAGAAGGCGGCCAACACCCAGCCCCGCAACTTTCCCGAGGATCCGGTGGAGCAGTTGCGCAACAACGTCTGGATCGCCCCCTACTACGAGGACGACCTGAGCGAGCTGGCCCGTGTGATTGGTATCGACAAGATCTTGTTCGGTTCCGACTGGCCGCACGGCGAGGGTCTCGAGACGCCGCTCTCGTTCGCCGAGGAGCTCACCGGCTTCAGCGAAGCTGATATTCGGAAGGTGATGCGCGACAACGCCCTTGACTTGCTCGGCGTTCCGGTCGCCTCGGCCGTCTAGCCGCGCAGCAACTATGAGCGAATGGACCGTGGGCGCCGTTCTGGACGCCATCGCCGACGTCGTGCCCGACCGCCTGATGACCGTGTGCGGAGACCGCAAGAGCACGTTCGCCGAATCAGCACGCCGCACCAACCGATTGGCGAACTATCTCGAGGACAAGGGTTTCGGCGTCTACGCCCCGCGTGCTGAGCTGCAACGCTGGGAGTGCGGTCAGGACCGGATCGCGCTCATCATGTACAACGACCTTTACCCCGACATGGTGGTCGGCTGCCTCAAGGCGCGCACCGTCCCGGTCAACGTGAATCACCACTACTCCCCTCGGGAGATTCACGAGCTGCTCGACTACGTGCGCCCCCGGGGCATCATCTACCACCGCTCGCTGGGCGCCCGGTTCGCCGACGTGTTGCCCCCGATCGGGACCGAGTTGCTGATATCCATCGACGACGGCAGCACCGTTCCCCAACTGCCGAAGGCCATCTCGCTCGACGAGGTCCTGGCCGCCGCCAGCCCCAACCGTGAAGATGCGGGTTCCCCGGACGACCTCATCATGATGTGCACCGGCGGGACGACCGGACGCCCGAAGGGCGTGCTGTGGCGACAGAGCGACATGTACGTGTCGTCAATGGTGGGCGCCGACCACGACAGCGTCACCGAGATCCACGACAAGGTCGCCGGGGGAGGCCAGCCATGGTTCGCCGTCTCTCCGCTCATGCACGCGGCCGGCATGTGGACCGCCTTCGCCGCGCTTTGCGCCGGCCTGCCGGTGGTGCTCTACGACGACCGCAACAAGCTCGACGTACGGTCGGTGTGGGAAACCGCTGAGCGGGAGAAGGTGGGCATGATGACCATGGTGGGCGACGCGTACGCCGCGCCGCTGATCGAGGAGCTGCGCGCGCGTTCCTATGACCTCTCCTCGTTGCAGGCGATCGGCACCGGCGGGGCCGCCACCAACGCGAAACATAAACGCGCACTGATGGAATGCCTGCCACACATCACCATCATCGAGGGCTACGGGTCTTCTGAGAGCGGGAACATGGCGTTCGGTCACAGCCGGGAAGGCAACGCCAGCGAGACGTTCCAGCCCAGGGAGGGGGCCACCGTCGTGTCGGCCGACCGCAGCCGGTTTCTGCGACCGGGTGAGCGGGAGGTCGGCTGGGCCGCCAGGACCGGCCGCATCCCGCTCGGTTACTTCGGCGACCCCGAGGCCACGCAGCGGACCTTTCCGGAGATCGACGGCCGGCGGGTGGTGGTACCCGGTGACCGCGCAGCGCTGGAGGCCGACGGCACCATCCGCTTGTTCGGCCGCGACTCGCTGGTCGTGAACACCGGCGGCGAAAAGGTTTTCGTCGAAGAGGTCGAGGCGGTGCTGCGCGCGCAGCCGGGCGTCGTCGACGCCCTGGTGGTGGGGCGGCCCAGCGAGCGGTGGGGAGAGGAGGTCGTCGCGCTCGTCGCGACCCACCCCGATGCCCACCTCGGCCGGGACGCTCTGTACGCCGCGTGCGCGACCCAACTGGCGCACTTCAAGGCGCCCAAGGCCTTCCTCTTCGTCGACCGGATCGAACGCCTCGGCAATGGCAAGCCCAACTACCGATGGGCCAAAGAACGAGCCACTCAGTGTGATCCGGCGACTGCGCTGGTCCCATCCGATCCCGAAGGAAGTCATGAACACCAAAGCGATTGACTGCCTGGTGAACGTCCACTTCGGGGAAGCTGAATCTCAGCCGACGTGGATGCTCAAGGTCAGGGACGACTACTTCAAGGGTCCCGAGTCGATGTTCGCCCCGGTCGACCTCTCCGAGCTGCTCGCCGAGATGGACGAACAGGGGGTACAAAAGGCGATCCTCATGGATTCGCTCGCCAACCCGTCAACTACCGCGCGCAAATTCGTCGAGGCCAAGCCCGAGCGGTTCGCGCTGGCCATGGGCGGTGTCAACCTGCTGCGCCCAGTGCGGTCGCTGCGCGAGCTGACCTCCGCCGCGGCCGACCTCCCGGTCGCGTACGCCGTTGTGGGGCCCAGCTTTTGGGGTGACGGCCAATACCCGCCCAGCGACGCCGTGTACTACCCGCTGTACGCCAAGTGCGCGGAACTGGACCTGCCCCTCTGCATCAACACCGGCATTCCCGGACCGCCCATACCCGGCGAGGTTCAGCACCCCATGCACCTGGACCGGGTGTGCGTGCGCTTTCCCGAGCTACGACTGTGCATGATTCACGGCGCCGACCCGTGGTGGGACGTCGCGATCCGGTTGTTGCTCAAGTATGCGAACCTGCGCCTCATGACGTCGGCGTGGTCACCCAAGCGGCTGCCGGAGAGCCTGCTGCACTACATGCGCACCCGGGGTCCCAACAAGGTGATCTACGCGTCGGACTGGCCGGTGCTGCCGATGCGCCGGGTCATCCCCGAGGCACACGCGCTGGATCTACCCGCCGAGGTGCTGGATAACTACCTTTACAACAACGCGCGAGACTTCTTCTTCGGGAAGGACGAGTAACGATGGACCGCTTCGAACTACGCAGGCTGGATTACAGCCTGTCCGAGGACCACGTCGCCCTGCAGGCGGCCTACAAGCAGTTCTTCAAGACCCACTGCCCGATCGAAACGGTCCGTGCCGCAGAGCAATCCGGTTTCGACAAGAGCCTCTGGGAGAGGTTGTGCGGGATGGGAGCCACCACAATGGCGTTGCCGGAGTCGTGCGGCGGTGACGGCGCCACCCTGGTCGATCTCACCCTGGTGGCCGAGGAGATCGGCCGGTCCCTCGCGCCGGTCCCGTGGATCGACCACGTCTGCACCGCGCGGCTCCTAGCGCGTCTCGGTGCGCTGGGTGCGGGCGTCGCCGGGGTAGCCGAGGGCGAACAGTTGGCCGCCCTCGACCCGCGAATCGACGACGGTAGGGGCCCGCGGTTGATCCCCTCGGGGTCGATCGCCGACCACGTCGTTGTGCGCGACGGGGACCAGGTCGTGCGCCTGACCTTCGGCACCCGGCCGGCGAAGGTCGACAACATCGGCCGGCTACCCATGGCCTGGGTGGACCCCGCCGCGGCCGACACCCGCGACGTTGTTGCCGAGGGGCCCGAAGCGCTGGCCGCTTACCGGCTGGCCCTCGATGAGTGGCGGCTGCTGACCGCCGCGGCGCTCGTCGGGCTGGTGGAGGAGACCATGACCATCGCGGCCGAGTTCGCTAAGACGCGCTACACGTTGGGCGTGCCCATCTCCACCTTGCAGGCGATCTCGCACCCGCTCGCGAACATGGCCATCACCGTGCAAGGCGGCCGGAATCTGGCGCGACGCGCCGCCTGGTTCCTGGACAATGAACCCGACGAACGACCTGAATTGGCGCCCTCCGCATTCGTTTTCATGGCCGAGGAGGCCGCCAGGGCGGCGACGATGGCGGTCCACATTCAAGGCGGCCTAGGCGTTTCGGCCGAAGCCGCGGCGACGGCGTATCTGGTGCGCGCCCGGGGCTGGCCGCTGGCCGGCGGCGATCCGGGCGCGACGGCACAACGGGTGGCGGAGATCGTGGCCGCCCGCGAGGGCGCGGCGCAACCGGCCTAGGAAGGAGCGGCACAGTGGATTTCTCGCGCGTCGAACTGTCCGACGAGGACGAGGCGTTCCGCGACGAAGCGCGGAACTTTCTGGCCACGCACATGACCGAGGAGATCAGACGCCGGGACCGGGAAACGGGTGACAACTTCGACGAGGGCCTGCACCTGAAACTCGGAGCCGCAGGCTATTTGGCGGCCGAGTGGAAACCGGAATCCGACGGCGGATTCAGCCGGGTGCGGCGCCGTATCTGGGAGTTGGAGAAGCGGCGCGCACACGTTCCCTGGGTGACCTGGGGAACCACCGCGATGGTGGCCCGTTCGGTGGACAGATTCGGGTCGGCGCAGTTGCGCGACGAGGTGTTGCCGAAGGTCTTCAGCGGCGAGGTGAGGCTGTGCCTCGGCTACACCGAGCCCGAAGGCGGCTCCGACATCGCCACCTGCAAGACCCGCGCGGTCCGCGACGGCGACGGGTGGATCATCAACGGCTCCAAGATGTTCACTACCGGTGCGCACAACTGCCAGTACGTCTTTTTGATCACCAACACCGACCCGCAGGCGCCGAAGCACAAGAGCCTGACCATGTTCCTGGTGCCGCTGGATTCGCCGGGCATCGAAATCCAGGGCCTCCGCACCGTGGACGGCGATCGGACCAACATCGTCTACTACAGCGACGTCCGCGTGGACGACAAGTACCGGCTGGGCGAGGTCAACGGCGGCTGGACGGTGCTGCGGGAACCGCTCAACGTCGAACACGGCGCCGTCGCCGCTGCCCCCGACGGGCTCCAGGACACATCAATCATGATGCACCAGGCCGGGTTTCTATCTCAGGCGGTGGATAAGGCGGCGGCGAGCGTGGCGCGGCCAGACGGCGACGGTCGCCGGCTCGTCGACGACAAGTCGGTCGCGTACCGGCTGGGCCGCTGCGTCGCCCGGCTGGAGACGGCGCTGGCCACTCCGAGCATCTTCGGCCGGGTCGCCATCGCGCAAACCATGCGCGACATCTCCCCGGAACTCATGGACATCCTCGGCGCCGCCTCGACGCTGCCCTTTGGGACCGAAGGCGCCGCCGACGACGGCAGCGCCGAATACGTCTACCGATTCGCTCCGCTGGTCGGCATCTATGGCGGCACGCTGGAGGTATTCCGCAACATGATCGCGCAGTACATGTTGGGTTTGGGCAAGCCGGCGTACGCGCCGCCGGTCAAGAAAGTCGATTGATAGCGCGTCGAACGTGCACTCAGTGCGAGAAATCGGCCAAATCTTCGCCGTGAGTGCACGTTCGGCGAAGTTTCAGGCCGTCATGCAATGGCTCCCGACTCCTTCAGTTCCTCGATGCGGTCCCAATCCATGCCCAGCTCCATCAGCACCAGCTCGGTGTGCTCGGAGGCCTGCGGTGCCCGCGTGGTCACCAGCGGCTCGTGGTTGAACTGCACCGGGCCGCGCACCACGCGGAAAGGCTTTCCGCCGCTGGCGAGCTCGACCTCGCTGACCATGTCGTTGGCCAGGGCCTGCTCGTCTTCGACCAGGTCGAGCAGGCTCTGGAACGGCGCCCACTGGCCCTTCATCGTCTTCAGGTGTTGCCGCCAATACTCGAAGGGCTTGCCGGCGACGGCCTTTGCGATCAGCTCGGCCGCCGCGCTGGCGTTCTGAATGAGCGGCAGCACATCGGAGAAGCGGGGATCGTCGGCCGCCTCCGGGATGCCGAGATGCTCGAATGTGTCTCGGATCAAGCCGGTCGGGCTGATGATGCACAGGTTGATGGTGCCGCCGTCGGAGGTTTCGTAGTTGCCCATGAAGGGGTTCACCGACATCGCGCCCGCGGCGCCCGGCATCGGGGTGCGCATCACCTGTCCGGTCTCCATGCCCTGCGTCACGCTCGCTCCCGCCGCCCACCAGGCGGTGCTCAGCAATGACACGTCGAGCTCGACGGCTTCGCCGGTGCGCTCGCGATGCAGCAATGCCGCCGAGATGCCGCCGGCGATGAACATGCCGCCGATGGAGTCACCGAACGCTGGAATGCCCTGCCCCAGTGCGCCACCCAGCTCCTCCGGGGTCAGCGCGTACCCGATGCCGCTGCGCGTCCAGAACGCCGTGCCGTCGTAGCCACCCACGTCACGCTCGGCGCCCTTGTCGCCGTACGCCGAACCTCGCGCGTAGACGATGTTCGGGTTCACCGCGCGAATGTGCTCCACGTCGAACCTGTGCTTCTGCCGCTGCGCCGGCATGTAGTTGGTGAGGAACACGTCCGCGGTCTTGGCCAGCTCGTAGATCACCTCCTGGCCGCCCGGCGTCGAGACGTCGATCCCGACACTGCGCTTGCCCCGGTTGGGATGTTCCATCAGCGGATGCCGCTCCGGATCGAGTTGGATGCCACCCATGTTGATGAAGCCGCGTTGGGTGTCGCCGCGCAGCGGGTGTTCGACCTTGATGACGTCCGCGCCCCAGTCCGCGAGGATCGCCCCCGCCGCCGGGACGAACGTGAATTGCGCGAGTTCCAGGACCCGGAAGCCCGACATGACTTTGACCATTTTCTCAGACCCTACTTTGCGTCGAACGTCACGGGAAGCGAAGTCGGCGAACGGAACGGCTGGCCGTGGATGTGGGGGTCGCCCTCGGTCAGCAAGCTGACGTTGGTCACTCGATCCAGCAGGCACTCGAGGGCGACGCGGGTTTCCAACCGCGCGAGGTGCAGGCCCAGACAGGTGTGCTCACCGGCGGCGAACGAAATGTGCGGCACGTGCTTGCGGAAGATGTCGAATTCCTCCGAACGCTCCCAGCGCCGCTCGTCGCGGTTCGCGGACCCGATGCACACGCCGATCACCGACCGCGCCGGGATCTCGACGCCTTCGAGTTCGGTGTCCTCGGTGGTGAAGCGTTGCACGGTGGTCAGCGGTGTCTCGTAACGCAGCCCCTCCTCGATGGCCTGCGGGAGCAGCTCGCGGTCGTCCTGCACCGCAACGAACTGGTCCGGATGGGTGAGCAGTAGGTAGAGCAGGTTCCCCGACGAGCGGTACGTGGTCTCCAACCCGGCCGGCAACAGCAGCCGCAGGAAGGAGTAAATGGCTTCGTCGCTTAGCTTTTCGCCGTCGATCTCCGCGGTGACCAGGTCACCGATGATGTCTTCGGTGGGTTCGGATTTGCGTTGTTCGATCTGCTCGACGAAGTAGTCCTTGAGCGCCGCCGACGCCTCGAAGGCGCGTTCGTAGTCGACGTGGTAGCTGATCAGTTGCACGGCGCGCTTGCGGAAGGTCGGCAGGTCGTCGGCGGGCAACCCGAGCAGCCGTGCGATGACGCGGGTGGGAAATTCGAAGGTGAAGTTGCGGACCAGGTCGGCTTCGCCGGTATCGATGAACTCGTCGATCAGCGCGTTGCAGATGGGCCGGACGATGGTGTTCTCCCAGCGGGCCAGCGCCTTGGATTTGAAAGCGGCGGAGACAAGGTTGCGGTGGTCGCGATGCTTCTTGCCTTCCATCGCCAGGATGGTCGGCCCCATGAAGAGCCCGATCGTCTTGTCGTATGGCGCGGAGCTGAAAGTCCGGCCGTCGCGGAAGACCGTGTTCACCGCATCGAAGGACACCGCGGAGTACTCCCGCCTGGGCCTCAGCGACTCGGGCGTCTTGGAATAGTCCATCACCGTCCCGCGGAACACCCCGGATTCGTGACGCTTGTGGGCGAAGAACGGGTAGGGATCGCGCAGGCTGACGGTCTCGTTACTGCTGCGAACGTCGGTCGTCACGTAGCACTCCAGCATCTCCAGCAGGAACGGGGCAGGCCTTGCGTAAAATCGTACTGTAATTCTTACAGTAGGCAATATTGGCGGGCCGCCGATGCGGCCCCGCGGAAGTCAGCGGCGACTGCCGAGGTGCCCGGGATGCGGACTCAGGCGCTATCCCTTACCTCTCGACCGCAGAGCCGTTCAACTCCGCGCAGGAGTGCGGAGTGGTCGAGGCTTCCGTCACCGTTGGCCCGGGCGGCGGCCACGAGTTGAGCAACGAGGGAACCGACAGGGCTGATGGCGCCGACGTTGCGCGCTGCCTCGGCGAAGATGCCGAGGTCTTTGTGGTGCAGGTCTATGCGGAAGCCTGGAGCGAAAGACCTGCTCAACATGTTGTGGGCTTTCTGATCAAGTACCGCTGATCCGGCGAGGCCTGCGCTGAGGACGTCGATCGCCGCGTGAGTGTCCACACCATGCGCTTCGAGGAAGACGAGCGCTTCGGCGAGAAGTTGGATGTTGCCCGCGACGATGAGCTGGTTGGCGGCTTTCAACGTCTGTCCTGAGCCGCAGGGCCCGACGAGTGCGGCGTGGGCGCCGACCGCTTGCAGCACCGGTTGCGCCGCCGCGAAGTCCTCGGGGCTGCCGCCCACCATGATCGAGAGTTCGGCGTTGATGGCACCAACCTGGCCGCCCGAGACCGGGGCGTCGATCATCCGGAGGCCGCGCTGGCGCGCCCGGCTGGATAGCGCGCGCGTGACGTCGGGCCGAATGCTGGAAAAGTCGATGATCAGCGCACCCGGTTGGGCATTCTCGAAAACTCCACCGTCGTCGGTCAGCACGGCTTCGACGTCGGGGGAGTCGGGCAGCATGAGGGCGACGGTGTCGGCGTGCTGGACCGCGTCGGCGATGGACTCGGCGGCAACACCGCCGGCGGCGACGAGGTCGGAAGCTCGGTGAGGCGATCGGTTGTATCCGACCACGTGATAACCCGCGCGGACGAGATTGACCGCCATGGGACTGCCCATGATTCCGAGACCGATGAAGGCGACCGCACTCACTAGGACCCTCGCTTTTTCTGTGATTCAACCGATTCGGAGTGGCAGACCCGGGTCAGGTGCGAAAGAAGCTCACTAATGCCGCGGCGGTCTCGTCGGGCAGCGTTTCGGGGATGAAATGTCCCGAAGGCAGCGTCATCGTGGTGACAGTTGCAGCACACTGGGCTTGCCAGAGGACGTGAGCGTCGAAAAGGCGGTGCACTGCTCCGTTCTCAGCGGTCAGAACCTGTGTGTCGCAGGCGATCCGATGTCCGCGATCGCGACTGCGTTGATCGTGTTCGAGGTCGATGCCAGCGCTGGCCCGGTAGTCCTCGGCGGTGCTGTGTAGCGTTTCGGGAGTGCAGAAGGCGCGTTCGTACTCGGCAATCACATCGCGTTCAAGGTAGTCGTCGTTCCCGCCTGATAGTTGTCGCAGCACGATGGCGAGGTAAGCGGCCGGGTTGCCTCCGATGAGAAGTTCGGGCAGTGGGGCGGCCTGAATGAGCAGGAACCAGTGAAAGTAGGCGGTCGCGAACTCTTGGTTGGTGGCCCTATACATGTCGAGGGTAGGGGCTATGTCGATTAGAGACAGCTTCCGGACTCGCTGTGGGTGGTCCAGCGCCAGGCGGGCCGCAACGCGCGCCCCGCGGTCGTGCCCACAGAGGTAAAACGACTCTCGGCCCAGTTGATCCACGACCGCGACGAGGTCGTTGGCCATGGTCCGCTTGCTGTAATTGCTGTGATCGGGTAACCCGACCGGTTTGGCGGAGGCGCCGTAGCCGCGGAGGTCGGGTATGACCAGGAAGTAGCGGTCCCGCAGCCGGTCGGCGATGTGGCGCCACATCAGGTGGGTCTCGGGGTAGCCGTGCACGAGCAGTAGTGCGGGTCCGTCAGGGTTGCCGCCCCACCGGGCGTAGATGGCCGTTCCGTCGATATCGAAGGTACCGACGTCGAACCCGGAGAACCAGCGCGAATCCGGTTGTTCGACAGCGTGTTTTGGGCCTAGGTGGTCGCCGGGTTGGGCGTTGTCGACCACGTTCAGTGCGGCTCAGCGAGTAGAACCGACGATCTCATGACGATGGCCCTTTCGTGAGTGATGCGAGCTGCGAAACCGGGATTTCGGTGTGGCCGATGGTCACCGGCTGATGTGTTCCAGCAGGCGCTTGGACCAGGTGTCAGGCGACTCGAGTGGGCTGAAATGGCCGCAGTTGTCGAGGTATTCGAGGGTGAAGTCTGCGTAGAAGTCATCGAGGGTGTCGCTCCATGCCTGCGGAAACAGCGGGTCCTGGTCGGGCCACAAGATGGTGATGGGCTTGGAGAACCTGCCGTCGCGGGCCGGTGTTGTCTCGTTTGCGTAGTAGGTGATCGGGTTGCCTTCAGGGTTGCGGAACCACAGCACACCGGCCAGGAAAGCTCCTGGTGCTGAATGGTTGTCGGTCAAGTGGTCCAGGAGGTCGTCGACAACGGTCGATCCGGGCGCCGACCAGTTCACGAGGTTCTCCTTAAGTGCAGCGCGGACAGCCTCGGGCTTGCCGTCGATGATTTCTTCGACCAGCTCGGATTTGTAAAAGATTGCGTGCACGAACGCGTTCACCGCGTCCTCTTCAAGGATCCGTCGCCCAACACCGAGGGTGGGCGGCGCAATGACCAGTGACCGCACCAGGTCGGGTCGGGTCGCAGCGATCGTCTGCGCGGTGAAGCTGCCGATGTCGTATCCACCTAGCACCGCGTTGCTGATACCCAGCTCTTCGAGCAGGGCGATGACGCCGCCGACCTGGCGGCTGAGAGCGTAGGCGGTTGGGTCCTCTAGGTGCTTGTCCGACTTGCCGTAGCCGCGCAAGTCGATGGCTGTGACGTCGGCGTGCGCCACGAGCTGGGGGATGACCTTGGAGTACTCCCGGTGGTCGCCGGGGTTGCCATGAATCAGGACGACCGGGACACCTTGCCCGGAGCGCTCGTAATAGAGCTTGAACCCATCGTGTTCGGTCGAGTAGGGCACGGAACTTTCCTCCATTCAGCGCACCAGCGCCGCCGCGATCGACGCGCCCCGCGACGGTGCCACCACGAAAAGGATCTATTAGGAACCGGTCTCGGATCCCACCAGTGATCGTACGAGCCGCCACCGAGGTCTGCTCGCTTTTCTGGCTGGAATCGATCGCTGTCCGACTCGTTTGCCCGTTATGTTGCCTTCCGGGCGCTGGCGTCCGGACCACCCGGTTGCCGGTGGTCTCGCCGACGCATACGGCCAGGTTACCCAGCGGGTAACCAGCCCATGAGCAGTCGCGCCCGGGCCGTCGTCAACCCAATGTCACTCCACGGATACCATGGCCGCGCTCATCGCCCAATGCAGGTACTCGGAGCGTTCTGGTTGGTCGACGGGTCGGTGTTGAGGACGATGGCCATTGCCGAAGATCTCCTTCCACCTCATTGGCGACCTGCCTGGTGCGTGGTTCGCCGAGACACTCATCGCCGGAAGCGAATTCCCGCGTCTACGCTCGTTTTGCAGGCGGCTGAGTGCCAACCACGACGCGATCGATATCGGAACGCGCGACGATACGTCGCAGACTCCCCGGTCCCGAGACCATACGTGCCGGCCTTAACTGTTCCCCGCCTTGAGCAGGACGCGGTCGATAATCAGCGCATTCTGGCGGAGAAGGGTAATCTCAGGGTGCCCGTGCCCGTGCCCGTGCCCGTGCCCGGAACGGGCGACGCGAGCTCTCGGTTCCGATGCCGAGGCCGCGTTCTCGAAGGTCTGCGACATTGTCACGGTCTGGGCTATCGAAAACTCTTGCCACTGGATTGCAGAGGAACAACCCGAGACACACGTGCTGCGTTCGCGCGAATTCATCGACTCAGCCGATAGCAACCCGAAGGGCGGGTAAGGAATGATCATCTTGAACGTTTTCTTCGACGTGGCTCAGGAGCACGAAGCCAACTTCCTGAAACTGTTGAACCACATGGTGATCGAGTCCAATAAGGAAGTCGGTTGCAGCCTTTATCAACTATGGCGCAACGCCCACGATCCGTACAGCTACGTCCTCGTCGAACACTGGGCCTCGCAGGAGAGCCTGACCGCCCACGGCAAGACACCCCACTGGACCAATTTCAACGAGACTGTTAACGGATACCTCAAATCTGACTACGAGGAGCATCATTACCACGAAATTCCACGCTGAGCCCGAGCGTGCGAGCCTATTAAGAACGAGCCGCCGAGCCGCTGGGCCCGCAACGCCATCGCCGAGTGATTCACGCAGGACCTCTCCGAACGGAGCGAACGTCGAGTGTTCGAGTTCGCCGGTCAAAGCGCGTACAACGCCGGCAGGTTAACGACGATCGCCTCCTGGCTACTCCGGGCAATGACTAACTCTGCCGGCGTGTTCGGGTCGGGATTCTCCTCACGATGCGGCAGATGCGGTGGGACGAACACGTAATCGCCTGGGTCAGTCCGGACCCGAACCTCACCCTCGCCATCGAAGAAAACAAACTCTGGGTGCCCGCTGCGGACGTAGATCATCGTCTCAGAATCACCGTGGTGATGGTTGGCCGAGACGCTGCCGGGCGAGGCGACGGTCTCTCCCATCCACAGCTTCTGGCTGCCGACTGTGGATCCACTCAACGCAGCGAAGCGCTGCATGCCGTCGGTTTGCGCCGTGGTCGCATCGAGTTCGGTTGATTTGACGTGGCGCACGCGATTTTGTGGCACGCGATGCGTGGGATCGGGTGCGAGATCGGGATGGAATCCGTCGAGGCCGGCCATGGACCTTAGCCTAGACCTGTACCGGGTCCAACAGGGGTCCGTCGGGGACGAATTCAGGAGAATCATCGATCATCTCAAGTCAGCGCAGATACATCTGCAGAGAGTAGCTTCCTCATCAACCCTCGCCGGTCAGCCGTTGACCGCCTGCTCGCGCGCCCACCGGTAGTCCGCCTTGCCCGACGGGCTGCGCTCGATCGCCGCCCGGAACACGATCGCCTTGGGGAGCTTGTACCGGGCCAGCGATTGCCCGGCGTGGGCGACCAACTCGTCGGCGTCCGCGCGTGCGCCCTGGGCCAGGGCGACCACGGCGACGACCTCCTGGCCCCACCGCTCGCTGGGCCGCCCGGCGACCACCACGTCGGCCACCGCCGGGTGGGACGCGATCGCGGTCTCGACCTCCTCGACGAAGATCTTCTCGCCGCCCGAGTTGATCGTCACCGAATCGCGGCCGAGCAGTTCGATCTTGCCATCGGGATGGTGGCGTGCCCGGTCGCCGGGGATCGCATATCGCACCCCGTCGATGACGGGAAATGTCTTGGCGGTCTTGGCCGCATCGCCCTTGTAGCCCAGTGGGACGTAACCGCGTTGGGCCAGCCAGCCCATGCAGTCGTGGCCCGGCTCCAGGATGGTCGTCAGATCCTCGGCCGCCACGAACGTGTCCGGGCCGGCGTTGAAGATGCCCGTCGACACCGCCCCGGAAGTGGACATGTGGTGCATCTGCGCGCCGGTCTCCGAGGACCCGACACCGTCGACCACGATCGCGTTCGGCAGGACTTCGATCAACCGTTGCTTGACGAACGGGGTGAGCAACGCGCCCCCATTGGCCACCACGGCAAGCGACGACACGTCCGCGATGCCCTTCTCGATCGCGGCGACCAACGGGCGTGCCATCGCGTCACCGACCACAGTCACCACGCTCACGCGCTCGCGCTCGATGGTGCGGACCACCTCCTCGGCGTCGAGACGATCGACGACCGAAGGGAAGACGACGGATTGCCCGGTCGTAATCGCCGTCATCACGCTCCACTGGGCCGCGCCGTGCATCAGCGGGGGCAGGATCATCAACTTGGTGCCGGAGCCCGCGAGCACATTGGCCGCGATCTCGTCGACGGACCCGAACGGCTCGCCGGTCATCAGGTTGCGGCCGCCGAAAGAGGTCATGAAGATGTCGTGCTGGCGCCACAGCACGCCTTTGGGCATTCCCGTCGTCCCGCCGGTGTACAGGACGTAGAGGTCGTCGGGTGAATGCTGCACCGGTGGCGGTTCGGGTACGCAGGACGCGAGGGCGCTCTCGTAATCCACTGCGCCGTAGATCAAGTCGTTGCCGGAGTCGTCGGCGATCTGAATTAGAACCCGCAGCTGCGGGAGGTCCGGCAGGATTTCGGCCACCCGTGGCGCGAACGCGGCGTGGTAGATCAGCGCGGTCGCCCCCGAATCCGCCAACAGATATTGCAGCTCGCTCTTGACGTAGCGAAAGTTGACGTTGAACGGGGCGACTCGGGCTCCGAAGGTGCCCAGTAGCGCCTCGACGAATTCGTTTCCGTTATAGGCGTAAATGCCGAGGAGGTCCTGGCCGGTCTCATGGCCGGGGAGGCCGGAGCGTTCGGTGTGGCACCCGAGCCCGCGGGAATGCAGGTATGACGCGAGCCGGTGCGACCGCTCGATCACCCGTGCATAGCTGTATCGCCGTTCACCCTGGATCAGCAGCTCCCGGTCGGGAATCGCGGCCGCAACGGCCGCCGTGACGGCGGGGACCGTGAATTGTGTTGCTGTGTCAGACATCAGGCCTCTCAGGGCTGGTGGGGAAGGAGACGGACCATCAGGCCGTTGGCCTCGGTGAGCAGCGTGCCATCAGCGGCCGTCATCGTAGCGGAGATGAAGATCTTCCTGCCCTCGATGTCGGTGATGTGTCCGTGGGCGGTGAGCGGCTCGTTGATCGGCGTGATATTGCGGTAGTCGACATGCAGGTAGGCGGTGCGGGTCGGGGGAGTGCCGGCGGTAGAGACCACCATGCCGAACAGCCAGTCGTAGAACAGCGGGATCATGCCGCCGTGCACGGCGTTGTTTCCGCCGACATGGGCGCGGGTGAAGTGTCCCGCCATTGTGACGCCATCGGGACCGGATTCCGTGATGCTCCAGGGTGGCAGGAGCGGATGGCCCAGGCCGGGCAGCTCGATGACGCGGCCCGCCGGCGCCATGCCCTCGGGCACCTGGTGACCGTCCAGCAGGGCGCAGGCGTCTTCGACGAGCCGTGCCGCGCCGGTCCATGCCGAGGCGTCCGGATTGCTGGCGAGGGTCAGATCCTGCAGGCGGCGCGTCGCGGCGACGAACCGGCCCAGCCCGGGCGGCGCGTGTTCGGCCGGCCTGATGTCGGGAAATCCGCCGCGAACACCCGGTGTGGTGTCCGTCATCGCGGCGTCCACATGCTCAGCAGCGCGTCGGGGGTGGTGATGGTCGCGAGCAGCGAGACGGTGTTAGCCAACTTCGGTGTCATGCCGGCACTTCGTAAAACTGTTTGGCCCACTTCCGGAGCGCCATATAGCCTTTCGCGTCGACCTTAGATAGCGCCGGATTCTCAACGTATTTCTGATAACGCCAGATCTGCAGATCGTCGAACACGGTGGACAGGAACTGCTTCTCGATGATGTCGCGCAGCTTGCCTTGCGGTACGTCGCCGGTGTTGCCGGGGACCCGCGGCCACCAGATCGAGTAGAACAAGTCCGAACACCCGTCGTCGACCGGCGTGCAGGCGAAGATCAGCCGATGATTCTGCGCCCCCTCGAAGACGCTGATCGCCCCGCCCAGGCCGAACAGGTGGCTGTGGAACCGCAGCGCCAGATCCTCCGGGTTGTCGCTGCGCGTGTCGGGCCACCCCGCGACGAACTGCCACTCGTGATCGACGACCTTGTAGTCCAGCACCCGCGGGGTCACCGTGGCGTGGTGCACGTATTCGAAATGGGCGCTGTCAGGGGCGTTCTCCGCGACAATCTGCGGATGCACCGGTTCGCGCTCCGCGCGCCGGGAGAACTCCGGGTACGCGCGGTAGTAGGCCGCGGAGTCGGTCTCGAACTGCGGAAACTTCTTGAAGATGTCCGGCATCTCCCACTGCGGCTCCTTGCCGTCCGGCTGATGCCAGATAAACACGCAGTCGTATTGCTCGCGCACCGGGTACACCCGCAACCGCAGCGCGCGGTTGGGGCGATCCGGTTGATAGGGGATGTATCGGTTGGTGCCGTCCGGGCCCCAGCGCCAGCCGTGGAAGGGGCACTCGACGCAGTCGCCCAGCACCTTGCCGCCGTGGCCGAGGTGGGCGCCGAGGTGTTTGCAATGGGCTTCGAGAACATGCAGCTCGCCGGAGTCGTCGCGGTACGCGACCAGGTCCTCACCGAAGTATTTCAGCGGCCGCACCTCGCCGACGGGGAACTCGGGAGACCATCCGACCATGAACCACCCGGTGACCTTCCAGGTGAAGGGCACTTTCACGCTAAAGACTCCGATCGCCCGATACTAAATCCGTTACAGTATAGATTTCAGCAGTCCGGCCCGTGCACGGCAAGGAGTGAAGTGACTCAGACCGCCCCGTTGGTCGCGCCGACGGTGCCGATGGACCGGCCTCGCAACGGGTGGTACACCAGCTGGAAGCTGGCCTAGGTGAGTGCCATGTCAAGGGTGACGCGTGGACTGGGGATAGCCAGGGAGGCGACCCGCGAGCTCGGCATGCTGTTGCCCCGGACGGTGGCCGGCCTTAACGAATCGACCGGCTGGGCCCCGGTGTCGCCGCGGGGCGTGCGGCAGTTCGGTGAGGTCATGCTGGACGAGCTTGTGCTGAGCGGCTTTTCGCTACTCGGCGGCAGTCCGGAGGCGCTGCGACCGCTGGCCGGCTGCACGGCCGCAGCCGAGGAGTTGGCCGCGTTAGGCATCGACCGGGCGCACGGGGAACCGATGCCGCTGCGCGCAACCTCGTTGCAGCGGCGACGCATCGGCAATTTGGCGTACGAGCGGATGGCGTTCGAGCACGATCCGGCGTTGCCGACAACGCTGCAAGCCGCGGGCCTGGGCGGTCCGGCCAGGGCGGTGGTGCATTTGTGCCGGCACACCGACGGCCCAAGACCGTGGCTGATCTGGGTGCACGGCGCCGGTCAAGGCGGCACCGAAGACCTGCTGCTGACTCGCATCGGCCGGATACATCACCAGTTGGGATTCAACGTCGCCTTGCCGGTGCAGCCCGGTCACGGTTGCCGGCGCCGGGAATGGCCCGCCTACCCCGACATGGACCCCTTGGGCAACGTCGCCGGCATGATGCGCTCGGTGTCGGAGATCCGCGCGGTGGTGCGGTGGGCACAACCACAGGCGAGTGCGGTTGTGGTGGCCGGTGTCTCGATGGGCACTCCGGTCGCGGCGCTGGTATCCCACCTGGAGAGGCAGATCGATGCGGTGGCGCTGTATACCCCGATCCTGGGGCTGAATGCGATGATCGCGCGACACTTGGGGCGCTGGGGATCGTCGCGGGCCGGATTCCGCGACCTGCTGGCCTCCCCGGAGGTGGGGAAGCTGACCTCGGTGATCGACCCGTTGCGGGTGGATCCGGCACCGCCGCCGCATCGCCGGCTGATCGTCGGGGCCTGGCACGACCGGATGGCGATGCGCGACCCCGCGGTCGAATTGCAGCAGCGCTGGGGTGGCCAGCTCTACTGGTATGACGGCAGCCACGTGGGGCACATCTTCTCCCGGCGGGTGCAGAAGGTAACCGACCGGTTCCTGCGCGAGGTGGCCGGCTGATGGCGGCTCCGCGCTCGGCGCGTGAGGTGGTCGAGCTCTACAACTTGGTCGTGTGGAACCAGCAGAACCTGACCCTGGCCGAGGAGCTGTTCGCCGACAAGGTGATTCGGCACGGGGTGGGCGAGGCGCACACCCTCACCCGCGAACAGGCGGTCAGCCGGGTCAGGGACGTCTGGGCGATGTTCGACACCTTGCGCTTCGATCTGAACGTCGTCGCCGCCGGCGACGACGGCGAGCACGTCGCCATCGTCTACGACTCGTCGATGACCACCGAGGACGGCACCAAGACGAACGTCGCCAGCATCGAAGTCTTCCGCGTCATCGACGGGAAGATCACCGAGGTCTGGAATTGCGGCTATCAGCAAGGAGTTTGGACTTGAGCGAGCGCACTCTCGATGAATTGGGCTACTACCTGCTGGCCGGCGCCGGCGGGGAGGGTCCGGCGACGCTGCTCGACGAGGCCCGCCGCGGCGAGCAGCTCGGCTTCGGCACCGCGTTCATCTCCGAACGCTGGAACGTCAAAGAGGCGTCATCGCTGACGGGGGCCGCGTGCGCCGTGACGACCCGCATGCAGATCGCCACCGCGGCAACCAATCACAACACCCGCCACCCGCTGATCACCGGATCGTGGGCCACGACCATGCACCGGCTCTCCGGCGGGCGCTTCACGCTCGGAATCGGCCGGGGCATCGCGGCGATCTATGGCGCGTTCGGCATCCCGGCCGTCACGACCGCGCAAATGGAGGACTGGGCCCAGGTCATGCGCCGCCTGTGGCACGGCGAACTGATCTTCAACCACGACGGGCCGATGGGCAAGTACCCGATCCTGTTCCTCGACCCGGATTTCAACGAGGACATCCGGTTGGCGCTGGTGGCTTTCGGGCCCAAGACCCTCGACCTCGGGGGCAGGGTCTTCGACGACGTCATTTTGCACACCTACTTCACGCCCGAGACGCTGCAGCGGTGTGTCAAGACCGTCAAGTCGGCGGCCGAGAAGGCCGGCCGCGACCCGGACAGCGTGCGGGTGTGGTCGTGCTTCGCCACGGTCGGTGACCACCTTCCCGAACAGCTGCGGCTGAAGAAGACCGTCGCGCGCCTGGCCACCTATCTGCAGGGGTACGGCGATCTGCTGGTGCGGACGAACGATTGGGATTCGGCTGTGCTGCAACGCTTCCGGGAAGACCACGTGGTGACGTCGATCGCCGGCGGGATCGACCACAAGGCCACGCCCGGGCAGATCGAGCACATCGCGACGCTCATCCCCGACGAGTGGCTGGAACCGTCGGCCACCGGATCCGCCCAGCAATGCGCGGACCGCATCCGCACGGAATTCGACTACGGGGCCGACGCGGTGATCATGCACGGTGCCACGCCCGACGAACTGGAGCCCGTGGTCGCGGCCTACCGGGCCGGCGCCGCTTAGCCCGCTAGGGCAGGATGACGGTCCGGCTCACCGGCTCCGCCGCGGCCTGCCGGCTGGACAGCCCGCGAAGCAGAGCACCGAGTAAGGCATCACGCGTCTCGCGGGGATCGATGAGTTCGTCGAATCCCAGATGCTCGGCCGAGCGATAGGACGCCTGCAACTCGGCGTCGCGCAGCTTCGCGGTGATGTCCTCACCGGCGTGCGTCGCCCGGCCCAGCGCCGCGGCGCTCATGGCGCCCATGGTCGCGCCCGGGTAAGCGAACGTCGCGCTCTGGTGGTCGAAACCCAACAGCGACATGACCATCGAGCCGAATCCGTATGCCTTCCGCAGGGTGACGTGCAGCTTGACCGTGGTCGCCGCCGTCTGCGCGGCGAACATTCGAGCACCGGCGCGCAGCACGCCGCTGCGCTCGGACCGACTGCCGGGCAGCATGCCGGGGTTGTCGGCAAGGAACACCAGCGGCAGGTGAAACGAGTCGGCCACCATGATGAAATGTGCCGCCTTGTCGGCCGCGTCGGCGTCGATGGAGCCGGCGAGCACGTTGGGCTGATTCGCGACGACCGCGACCGGGTGGCCACCGAGATGGGCCAACGCGCAGAGTATCGCCTTGCCATACTGCGGTTGCACCTCGAACCAGTCGGGCCGGTCGAAGACCACGTCGAGCACGGCGCGCATGTCGTAGACGCGGCGGTTGTCGCGGGAGACGATGTCGAGCAGTTCGGGCGTCGCGCGCGGCTCGCTGTCCTCGTCCGGCGGCAGCTGCGCCGGGTACGACCACGCGCTCGGCGGGAAATACGACAGGTAGCGCCGAATGTCGGCGATCACTGCTTCGTCGTCCTCGGCGATGTTGTGGATCACCCCGCTCGGCACGGCGGTGCCGGGCCCGCCGAGGTCCTCCTTCGAGATCTCTTCTCCGGTGGACTCTTTGACCACCGGGGGCCCCGCGGTGAAGATCGCGCCCTGGTGGCTCATGATCCGGAAGTCGCAGACCGGGGCGACGAGGGCGCCGTGTCCGGCCGACGGGCCGAGCACGGCGGCGACGGTCGGTACCCGCCCCGAGCACTGCGCCTGGGCGAGCAGGTCGGTGGGGGCGCGGCCGTAATGTCCACCGCCAGGGCGAAAGCCGGCGCCTTCGAGGAGCATCACCAGGGGAACCTTGTCGCGCAGCGCGAGTTCGGCAATGCGGTAGCGCTTCGAGTTGCCGCCGGGACCGATGCTGCCGGCCATGGTGGTGAAGTCCTCCGCCCCCAGCATCACCGGTGAACCGTTGATCAACCCGGAGCCGACGACCAGCCCGTCGGCCGCGATGTCGCCTCCGACCAGCGTGCCGATTTCGCGAAAGGTCCCCGGGTCAAGGAGCCGCTCGATGCGCGCCCGGGCGTCGAGCTTGCCCTTGCCGCGGTGCTTGTCGAGCCGTTCCGGACCACCCATACCCCACGCGTGCCGGCGCCGACGGTCGAGGTCGTCGAGCGTCTCCTGCCAATCGGGAGGTTTCGTCATGCTTCTTTCCTACCTTCGCGGGTTTCGAGGCGCGCGCCTGGTCGATGGTGGCGATCTCGCTGCGCCCGGCAACGCCGCGCTTGTGATCTCCACCAGATCTGCAGGGTCACATACTGGATTGCTTACTGTAAAGTTACCCGCATGGCTAACCGTCCTCGCCTCAAGATCGACGGGGGCATCCCAATCAACTGGTCCGCGCGGCCGATGGGCTACGACGGCGGATGGACGCCCGAAGCCAGTTACGACCCGTCCCTGCCGCTGCGGCCGCGATGAAGGAGTTTCGCCAGTGAGCACCACCACGATGGACGACGCCGGGAAGTTGTTGGCCGACCCGCTGGCGTACACCGACGAGAAGCGGCTGCACGCCGCGCTGGCTCACCTGCGCGCGACCGCGCCGGTGTCGCGGGTCGAGGTGCCGGACTACAAGCCGTTCTGGGCGATTACCAAGCACGCCGACATCATGGACATCGAACGCGAGAACATGCTGTTCACCAACTGGCCCCGGCCCGTGCTGACCACCGCCGAGGGCGACGAGCTCCAGGCCGCGGCCGGCGTCCGCACCCTGATCCACCTGGACGACCCGCAGCACCGGGTGGTGCGCGCGATCGGTTCGGATTGGTTCCGTCCAAAGGCCATGCGCGCGTTGAAGATGCGCGTCGACGAGCTGGCCAAGATCTACGTCGACAAAATGCTGGCCGTCGGGCCCGAATGTGACTTCGTCCAGCAGGTCGCCGTCAACTATCCGCTGTACGTGATCATGTCGCTGCTGGGGATCCCGGAGGCCGACTTCGCCCGCATGCTCAAGCTCACCCAGGAGTTGTTCGGCAGTGACGACTCGGAGTTCAAGCGCGGCAACTCCAACGAGGACCAGATCCCGGCGCTGCTCGACATGTTCAGTTACTTCAACGGGGTCACCGAGGCACGCCGCGAACATCCGACCGAGGACCTCGCCTCCGCGATCGCTAACGCCCGCGTCGACGGGGAACCGCTGTCGGACATCGACACGGTGTCCTACTACCTGATCGTGGCCACCGCCGGTCACGACACCACCAGCGCAACCATCTCCGGTGGGCTGCAGGCGCTGATCGAAAATCCCGACCAGCTCGAGCGGCTGCAGGGCAACCTTGATCTGATGCCGCTGGCCACCGAGGAGATGATTCGCTGGGTCACCCCCGTCAAGGAATTCATGCGCACGGCGGCCGAAGACACCACCGTGCGCGGGGTGCCCATCGCGGCCGGGGATTCACTGCTGCTGTCCTACGTGTCGGGCAACCGGGACGAGGATGTCTTCACCGACCCGTTCCGCTTCGATGTGGGGCGCGACCCCAACAAGCACCTGGCCTTTGGCTACGGCGTGCACTTCTGCATGGGCGCCGCGCTGGCCCGCATGGAGGTCAACAGCTTCTTCACCGAGCTGTTGCCAAGGCTCAAATCCATTGAGCTGAACGGTGATCCGGAGTTGGTCGCCACCACGTTCGTCGGCGGTCTCAAGCACCTGCCCGTGCGTTACTCGCTGGTCTGAGTGGGGTTCAGCTCGCCACCCCTGTGAGGCCGGCTGCGGCGACGTCGACGCCGGAGAGAGCGGCCCGCTTACGGCGAGATCGCTACACTCCCCGTGGAGGGTCTCGCAATGACGCGCAGGACGATCGTCATCACAGGTGCCAGCGACGGCATCGGCGCGGCTGCGGCTCGTCGCCTCAGCCGCACCGGCGACCAGATCGTCGTGGTGGGCCGCTCCCAAACCAAGACCGCCGCGGTGGCCACCGAACTGAACGCGGACTACTTCGTCGTCGATTACGCCGACCTGTCCCAGGTGCGGGCCCTGGCGGACAAGATGCGTTCGCAATACCCGCGCATCGACGTGTTGCTCAACAACGCGGGCAGGATGGCCAGCAAGATCGAGCTGACGCCCGACGGCTACGAACGCACCTATCAGGTCAACTACCTGGCGCCGTTTTTGTTGACCACCCAATTGCTGGATGTGCTGATGGAGTCCCGCGCCACGATCGTCAACACCACCAGCTCGTCGCACAAGCTGATCTTCCGTGCCACCGTCGACGACCTGGAGAACACCGCCAGCCGCCGGCCGGCCGCGGCGTACGCGTTGTCAAAGCTCGCAATCGTGTTGTTCACCAAGGAATTACACCGTCGCTGCCACGCCGGCGGCCTTTCCGCCGCGGCCGTGCATCCCGGCAACGTCAACTCCAACATCGGCATTGCCTCGGGTTCGCGATTTCTCGTATTCATGCAGCGGTACACCCCCGCGGTGCTCTTCATCTCGACCCCGGACCAGGGCGCCGAGCAATTGGTGTGGCTCGCGTCCAGCGCGCCGGGTGCCGAATGGACGCCCGGCGAGTACTACGCGAAACACAAGGTCGCCACAGCCAGTCGACTGGCGGACGATCCGCGATTGGCCGCCGAACTGTGGGAGCGCACCGCGGCCAAGTTCGGCTGACGCCCTGACCGACGTGATATTCGATACTGAGTAGTATCCAACCGATACTGGCGGGTATGCTGCTGGACATGTCTCCTGTCAAGCCGCGCCGAACGCGCCCCACTCGCGACGAGGTTCGCGACCGGATCCTGGATGCGGCGTCCAAGGTGTTCGCGGCCGAGGGTTTCGCCGGCGCCACCATCGACGCGATCGGTCAGGCCGCGGGCTTCACCAAGGGCGCGGTCTACTCCAACTTCGAGTCGAAGGACGAGCTGTTCCTGGCCCTGCTCGACCGAGAGTTCGAGCAGCGCGGCGAACAGATCGCGATAGCGCTGGACCGCAGCGACGGTGACACCGCCGCGGCCGCGCGCGAGGTGAGCCGGTCGGTGCTCGACTCGGTCCGCGACCATTCCGACTACTACGTGCTGCTCGTCGAGTACTGGCTGCGCGCCCAGCGCGATCCGCAGCTTCGGGAACGCCTGATCGAGCGCCGCCGCGCCGCGGCCGACCAGGCGCTGCACATCGTCGAATCGACCGACACGGTGCCGGGCGACCGGCGGCTGACCGACATCGCCCAGCTCGTCGTCACCCTCAACCTGGGCGTCGCGATGGAAGAGGTGCTGCGCCCGGGAACCATCAACCCCGATCTGCTCGCGAAACTAGTCACCGCACTGCTGGAATCGATTCCGGTTTCCGGCGATTAGGGAAAGCCACACCATGGACACCAAAGACGAACCGGACAACATCGCACCGGTAATCGTCGCCGCCGGACTGGGGGTCGACGGTGAGCACGGGCCGCTGTTCTCGGGGGTCGACCTGGCCCTGACGCCGGGGTTTCATGCCATTCAGATGCCCGGGGGTCCGGGCCAGACAACGCTGCTGCTGACACTCGCGGGACGATTCAAACCGAGCCACGGCATGCTGAGCGTGCTCGGCGAAACAACCGCGCGCGCGATCCGCCGGCACTGCTCGATCGCGGCGTTCGACGACATCGACGACCTCGAGGAATCGGTGACCGTGGGAACGGTGTTCGCCGAGCAACTTCGGTGGCTGGCGCCGTGGTATTCATCGGTGCCGGCGCAATCGGGTTCGACCGAGCTGTCCGAGGTGTTCGGCGAAATACCTCCGCCGTCCCACGACACCTACATCGTTGAATTGTCAGACCTGGAACTGTTTTTGCTGCGAATCACCCTGGCGCTGCTGTCGAAGCGTCCAATCTTGGTGGTCGGCGACCTGGAACAGGTTCGTGACAATTCCCGGCGGGCGCTCGCCGCCGACAGGCTCGGTGTGATCGCCAAGCAGCGCACGGTGGTCGTCGGGGTGACCAACCCGCTCGGCATGGACGCGCCCGACCACGAACTACACGATCACCGCATTCTGACCGGAGAGGACTGAAGATGCTGGCTGGACTCGCCTTCGGCTCGGAAATCAAGCGTTTCGGCCGCAGCCGCCTGACGCGCGTGGCCATCGTCGTGCTGATGCTACTGCCCCTGGTGTACGGGGCGTTGTACCTCTGGGCGTTCTGGGATCCCTTCGGCCACACCAACAAGATGCCGGTGGCGCTGGTCAACTCCGACCGTGGCGCCGTCGTGTCCGGGCAGCAATTCAATGCCGGCGCGGAGATCGCCAAGAGCCTCACCGCGGACGGCGGGTTGGACTGGCACGTCGTGGACTTGGCCGAAGCGCGCAACGGAGTCGACCACGGCAAGTACTACTTCATGGTCGAGTTGCCGCCGGACTTCAGCGCGGCAATCGCATCACCGGTGACCGGGCAACCCAAGAAGGCCGACCTGATCGCCGTCTACAACGACGCCAACAACTACATCTCGACGAGTATCGGTCGCACCGCCATCGACCAGGTCCTCAACGCCGTATCCAGCCGGATTTCGGGCCAAGCCGTCAATCAGGTGCTGTCGATCGTGGTTTCGTCGGGATCCGGTATCAAGCAGGCCGCCGACGGGGCCGCTCAACTCGACGACGGCGCCGGTCAGCTGGTGTCCGGTCTGGACAACGCCCGGTCCGGCTCGGCATCACTTGCCGCCGGCGCCAAGCAACTGTCGGACGGAATCGACCAGGCCACCGACCCGCTGCTCGCGGTGGCCAAGGCGGTGTCGCAAATCGGCGGCAGCACGCAGCAACTGCAACAGGGCGCAACCGCGCTGCAGCAGGCCAACGACCAGATCGGCACCATCGCCGCGGCACAGGACGGCGCAGCGGATGCGCTGTCGCCGGTGATCGATCAGCTCGCCGCGCGTCAGGATCCGTTGGCGAACAACCTGCGCGGCATCCAGGATCAGCTGCGGGGCCATCAGTTCACGCCACAAATCCGGCAGCATCTCACCGACGCGCAAAACGCCGCGATCGCGATGACCTCCGGCCTGCGCACGCCCGGTAGCCCGCTGGGTTCGGCCCTCGACCAGGTCGGCAACAAAGGGCAGGAGCTGACGAACAAGCTCACCCAGCTCCGTGACGGGGCCCAGCAGGTGGCCACCGGCAACGCCGAGTTGGCAAGCGGCATAGTCAAGCTCGACGACGGGGCACACCAACTCAAGGGGGGGTCGGCCGAGCTGGCCGGCAGGCTCGCCCAGGGGGCCAACCAGCTGCCCAACTGGACGACCGAGCAAAAGGACGCCGTCGCCGACACCATCGGCGGTCCGGTGCAGCTCGAAGCCTCGCACGAGAACGCCGCACCCAACTTCGGCACCGGGATGGCGCCGTTCTTCCTCACGCTCGCCTTGTTCTTCGGTGCCTTGGTGCTGTGGATGGTGTTGCGGCCCTTGCAGAGTCGCGCGATCGCCGCGGAAGTTCTGGCGATTCGCGTGGTGCTCGCGAGCTACCTGCCTGCCGCCGCGATCGCGGTATTCCAAGCGATCATTCTTTACTGCGTGGTCCGGTTCGCCCTCGGCGTGCACGCCGTGCATCCGGTCGCGATGCTGGGGTTCATGATGCTGATCTCCGGCGCCTTCGTGGCCGCCACGCAGGCCATCAACGCGCTGGTCGGCCCGGCGGTCGGGCGTGTGCTGATCATGGCCCTGCTGATGCTGCAGCTCGTCAGCGCGGGCGGCCTGTATCCCGTGGAAACCACGTCACGGCCCTTCCAGGTGCTGCACCGCTTCGACCCGATGACCTACGGCGTCAACGGGCTCCGCCAGCTCATCCTCGGCGGCATCGACGCACGACTATGGCAGGCGATCATCGTGCTGGTCGGGATAACGGCTGCCGCACTGGCGATCTCCTGTCTGTGCGCGCGAAGAGATCGGGTCTGGAATCTCAGCAGGCTCATCCCTGCGATCAAGATGTAGGCATTCGTTCCGCGTCGACGATCGACGTTGCATGATGGTGGGCAAGCTCCGCGATCGAGAGGAAGCCCATGTTAGGTGTGCACCATTCGGCAATTTGCACCTCCGATGTCGAACGGTCGCTTCGATTCTGGTGCGACGGCCTGGGACTGAGCCAGTTGATGGATTACGACTTCGTCGGCGATTGGCCAGAACTGTTCGGCGCCGGGAGTGATCGGCTGCGATCGGTATTTCTCGGCGATCCGCAGACATCGGGCGGCGGGTTTGTCGAACTGGTGGAGTTGGCCGGTGCCCTTGAGGCACTGCCGGACTCGACCGCGTTACGGCACGGGTTCATGTTGCTCTCACTGCAGCGTGAAGTCGACGAGACGCTCGCCGCTCTGGCCGCATTGGGTTTCACCGACGGCGTGCGGCGCATCGACGTCGTGGCCCCGGACGGAAGGACCGTCGCGATGGCGGTGATCGAAGCGCCGGACGGCGTACTTGTCGAGCTGATCGGGCGCGCGAAATGAGCACCGCCCTGGTGACCGGCGGGGCGTCCGGAATCGGATTCGAAGTGGTTGCTCGGTTACGCGCCGTTGGTCACGACGTCGTGGTGTGGGATCTCGCCGATGCCGACATCGCTTGCGATGTCAGCGATTCGGATGCGGTGACGGCGGCGATGGACCAAACCGTGCGCGAGCACGGCGTGCCGACGCGGGTGGTGACCTGCGCGGGAATCGGTGCGTCGGGCTTGCTCACCGAGCAGTCGCCCGCCGACTGGCGACGAGTGCTGGAAGTCAACCTCACCGGTACCTGGCTGACGCTTCGGGCGGCCGCCCGAGTCATGATCGACGGGGGAGGGGGCGGTTCTCTGGTCGCGGTCTCCAGCATCAGCGGGACGATCGCCGATCGCGATATGGGCGCGTACTGCGTGTCGAAAGCCGGGGTGGACATGCTGGTGAAGGTCGCAGCAGTGGAGTGGGGTGCCCACGGCATCCGGGTCAACGCGGTGGGGCCCGGCGTCACCCGAACCCCGATGCTGCCCAACCCCGAACAACTGCCCGGCTGGGTCGAGGGCATGTCCGAACGCACGGCCCTGGGCGGGCTGGGAGCGGCCACGGACGTGGCCGGGGCCATCGTCGGTGTGCTCGAATTGCCTTGGGTGACCGGTCAGGTCGTGCACGCCGACGGTGGTCTGGGCCTGCACAGCCCGATCGACGCCTACTGCCAAGTGCAGCGATTGCGCAGGCTCAGCCGGCCCGACCCAGCATCAGCGTGACCTGGCGCAGCAGCGCGGTCCGAAATTTGTCCGCCGTCGGGTTCCGAAAGTGCAAGGTCCGAGGCACCATGGCGCCGGCAAGCCAGACCAGCACCAGGTCGACGACCTCGTCGGGGCTGGCGATCGGCGCGAAGGCCCCCGAGTCGCGGCCCTCGGTCACCGCTTTGACGAACGGCGCGCGGTAGCGCGCCCAACCCTCCTCGCTGTAGTCACGCAATTCCGCATCGCGCATGCTGGACCGCCAGACCTCAAGCAGCAATTGATGATTGCTCACCGGAGTGTTGAGATTTCGATCGATCATGGTGACCAGGCGATTCCACGGATCCCGCTCCGCCTCGGCGACGGCCTCAAGCGCGACCGCCTCTACTTCGGTGGCGTGCCTGATGGCCTCGATGAGCATGTCCTCACGCGACCCGAAGTAGTTTTGCAGCGTGCTGATGGCCACACCGCTGGCCGCCGAGACATCGGCGAAGCGGGTGTTCTCGTACCCGCGTTCGGCCAGAACGGTTGCGACCGTCTCGGTCACCTCGATTCGACGCGCTCCGCCCGCCCGGCGAGTTCGCCGCTGCATAGTCATGGCTGTATGGTACGGCTATACCGACAGTTTGCGATCGCATTCACGCCGCGCCGTGGGGCGGGATGTTGTGGTTGAGCCGAAACCTGTTGTGCGGGTCGTAATTCGTCTTGACCACCCTGAGCCTGTCGTATACCTCGGGATCGTAGGCCTTCCGCGCGCGTTCCTCGGTCGCGTCGCTGGGGCCCTGAAAACTGGGGCTAGCCATCTCGTGGAGCCACGGCTTCAGCGCTGTGAGAAGCTCGGCACCACACTGCATGTGGTGCACCGGTTCGCGCCCGGGCGGCACGACGGTCAGACCGAAGAGGGCAAAGGCGGCGTCCCGCGCACCAACGGCGTTGGGGAAAGGCGCCGGCCTGCCGAACGCGCCTTGCAGGTGTCGGATGTCAACGATGTTGATGGGACTGCCGGAGTCCGGGCCGACGACATCGACGATCGCGGCGACGGTGTCTTGGGTCAGCTCCCGGAGCAGGCCGAAGTGTTCGACCGCGGCCGAGGGATCCGTTGGATCATTGCTGATCGACGCGAATTCGGTGTAGGGCATGCTACGGACGGTGTCCGCCAGCGCGGGCGTGACCCGGCGCATCGGATCGATCAGCCGGGCCCCGACAGCGCCATCTCCGGCGAAGGAGACGCGCAGTGAGATGGTCAGCTGCCCCTGCATGAAGGGCGGAAGGCCGGGCAGGGGAGGCAGATTCAGCAGAGCCAGGCTGGTCGTCAGCTCGTTGGGCGCCGTGGCCGTGAGCTCCCGGTAGGCGTCCAGTACCTGCCGGGCGTGCCGGCCCGAGTAGAAGATGGATCCCGCGTAGAGCGTCGTCACGGGAAAGAGGGAGAACTCCATCGCCGTCACGACCCCGAAGTTGCCCTTGCCGCCCAGCAATGCGCCGAATAGGTCGGCTTCGGAGTGCGGGGACACCCGGCGCAGCCGGCCGTCGCCGGTGACCACGTCGATGCGGGTGACATGGTCGGCGGCCCAACCGTATTTGCGTCCCATCGTCAGGCTGGCGCCGCCACTGAGGGTGTAGCCGACGACGCCGACGCCGGGCGAGGACCCGGGCAGCGGAGACAGTCCGTACTCGGCGGCGGCTTCCACCAGCGCGCCGAACCGCACTCCGGCGTCGACTCGCGCCAAGCGGGTGTCGGCGTTGATCGCGATGCCGGACATCCTTCTCGTGGTGATCATCAGCGTGTCGCCGTCGGCGGCGAGCGATGGTCCGTGCCCGGTATTGAGGACGGCGATCTTGAGGCCGTGGCGCGCCGCGAACCTCACCGCCGTCGACACATCGCCGGCACTGGCCGCGCCCACCACGACCGCGGGCCGATGCTGCACCGCCGTGTTGAAGACCGCCACTTCCTGCGCGTAGCCCAGGGTCCTTTCCGTCTCGACCGGGCCCTGTACGGCCGCTTGCAGTTCAGAGAGTTCGGCGCTCCACGATGCCATGGCAGTCCTTTCGATAGGTACCATGATACGGTATCACCATACCGATTGCTCGATCGGCGGTTATGGGCCAGATCACAAGAAGCGAGGGTGCGGGTGTATCGGGGAACGCGACGCGGGTGGCGCAGACCAGAGCGGCATGAGGACGAATTCGCCGGAGCGATAGTCCGGAATCTCATCTCCTCGGCGGCCCTGCTTGCGATCGCGGCATGGCTCGCCTGCGCGCTGATCGGATCCGGGCAAAAAGCACCCACCGGCGTCGACTACGAAGTGGTAGCGCAAACCTCAACCGAGGGAAGAACATTCGTGGTTCGCGATACCACGATTGCCCCCGGTGGTGCCATAGGTTGGCACTGGCATCCAGGCACCGTCATCGCGGTGGTGAAGCAAGGTACCTTGTACCACAATGGCAACGACTGCACCGTCGATGGCATCTACCGGCCCGGCGACTCGTTCATCGAGCCCAGTGGCCCCGCCCATGTGCACGATGGCCGCAATCACGGAACGACTCCGGTAGTGCTCGAGTTGCTGTTGATCGATCCGGTGGGCACGTCACCCGCGGAGCCCACTGACCCACCGCGAGCCTGCAAATGGCGTCGACCGGCGATGCTTCACTCGATCCCGTAATCGATGATGCCCCTGACGATCTTTCCGTTCCGGAGATCGTCGTAGGCGTCGTTGATTTCGTCGAGGCGATAGCGCCGGGTGATCATCTCGTCGAGCTGGAGCTGCCCGGTCTCATAGAGCCGGGCCAGCCGGAAGACGTCGGCCCTCGGGTTGCAGGAACCGAACACGGTGCCGGCCAGCGTCTTGTTCATCAGGATGAAGTCCTGCAGATCGATCTTGACTGACGAGGTCATCTGCGAGGTCATCCCCGTGAGCACACAGGTCCCGCCCTTGCGGGTGAGCTTCACCGCGTCGCGCACATCCGTCGGCGTGATCAGCGACGGCGAAACCACGACCGCATCGGCCATCACGCCATAGGTCAACCCACGCACCAGGTCCAGCGCCTCTTCCGCCGTCGCGGCGGTGTGGGTGGCGCCGAACTGCAAAGCCGACTTCTGTTTGAATTCAACGGGATCCACCGCGACGATCTGCGCGGCACCACCGACCCGGGCGCCCTGAACCGCGCCGGTGCCGATGCCGCCGACCCCGATCACGACGACGGTATCGCCCACCCGCATGTTGGAACGGTTGGCCACCGAGCCGAACCCGGTCGGGATGGCACAGGACAACAGGGCGCTCGGCGCAAGTGGCAGATGGGGCTCGATCTTCACAAGCGAATTTGTCGACACGACAGTATGTTTGGCGAACGCGCCAACTTTGGCGATGTGGCCCAACGGCTTGCCCTCGGCGGTGTGGTGGCGGAAGGTACCGTCGGTCGGCATGCCGGGCGTCATGACGCTGGCCCCCATGTCGCAGATGTACTCCATGCCGCTGGCGCACCAGCGGCACTGCCCGCACACCGCGACGAACGACATCACGACGTGATCGCCGGGCTCGAATTCGGTGACACCGTCCCCGACTTGACGCACGATGCCCGAGCCCTCGTGACCACCGATGGTCGGGAACATGGTCGGCAGCCCGAGCTTCCGCAGCGTCTCGTTGGGCGCAGCCATGTCGCCCTTGAGGATGTGGTCGTCCGAATGGCACAGGCCAGCGGCGGCCATCTCGACCAGAACTTCCCCCGCCCGGGGCGCGTCGAGCTCGAATTCCTCGACGGACCACGGGCCGCCGACGTCGTGCAGGATCGCTCCTCTAGTTTTCAAGCGGCTCCCCTATGCGGCCGGAGAGAAGGTGACGGGAAGTTTGTTGGGGGAGCGGAAGGTAAGCCCGACGATCTTGGACTCCAAACCGGTCCCGTCATCGGCCACGAAGGCCAGCTCCTTGACGCGATCGAACAGGCTGTTCAGCATGACCTGCGTCTCGAGTCGCGCCAGATGCATGCCGAGGCACATGTGTATGCCGCCGGCGAACGCGATGTGCGCCTGGCGCGGCCGGCGGATGTCGAAGGTGTTGGGATCGGCCCAGCGGCCCTCGTCGCGGTTGGCCGAGCCAATGCACATGTCGATCTGCGCGTCGGCGGGGATTGTCTTGCCGCCGATTTCGACCTCTTCGGTCGTGGTCCGCATGACCATGGTCAGCGGGGTTTCATAGCGCAGGCCCTCTTCGATGGCCATCGGGATCAGCGACCTGTCCTGGTAGACGAGCGCCAACTGCTCCGGATGGGTCAGCAGCAGGTAGAGCAGGTTGCCCGACGAACGGTAGGTGGTCTCCAGTCCGGCCGGCAAGAGCAGGCGCAAAAACGCGATGATGGCCTCGTCGCTGAGCTTCTCGCCGTCGATTTCGGCGGCCACCAGGTCCCCGATGATGTCATCGGTGCGCTTGCGCCGCCGTTGCTCGACCTGATCGAGGAAGTAGCCGTGCAACTCCGCGGCGGCGTTGAGCCCGGCGACGATGTCGGTGGGGATGGAGATGAGGTCGAGGGACAACCGTCGGAAGAGGTCGAGATCCTCAGGGGGCAGCCCGAGGAGCGTGGAGATGATCCGGGTGGGGAACTCGAACGTCACCGCCTTGACGAGGTCGGCCTGCCCGTCGTTTTTGATTTCATCGACCAGTTGGTCGCACACCGGTCCGATGACCGACGGCTCCCAGCGTTCCAGTGCGGTGGCGCGGAAGGCCTTGGCCACCAGGTTGCGGTGATCGTGGTGTTCTTTGCCGCCCATCGCCAGGATGGTATGGCCCATCACCAAGCCGATCGTCTCGTCGTACTTGTGGGAGCTGAAAATCCGGTCGTCGCGGAACGCCTGGAACAGGGGGTCGTAACCGAACAGCACCCACTCGTCCTTCGGTCGCAGTTCTTCCGGCATCTGCGAGTGGTCCGCCAGGGCGCCGTGCCACACCGGTTCCGTGCGCCGCATGTACTCGAAGAACGGGTAGGGGCTGCTCTCGCCGGTGAAGTCGAGGGTGACGGGCTGGTTGGCGTTATCGGTGCTGAGCGTCATCAGCGCTCCTCCTGAGCAGCCGGTAAGCGGATGGGTACGGCGGGAATATCGCTATCATAGTATAAATAGCAAGTAAGCCCAACGGGCTTGTCGTGGTTACCGTAACGGGCACAGTATTGATGCTGCGTGGCGTCGAAGGCGGTGAGGCAAATGCCCGAGCGGCGATTCGTATGCGCGCTGGACGAGCTGCCGCCCGGCGAGATGAAGCTGGTCGACGTCGGCAAATTCGGTGTCGGCGTGTACAACGTGCGCGGCGAGCTTTACGCGATCGTCAACTACTGCTCTCACGAGGGCGCCCCGTTGTGCCTGGGTTTGATCGGCGGCACCAACGAGTTCGCCCCGGACGAACCTGGCGGGCTGCGCCGCGTCCGCGACGGTCAAATCGTCCGATGCCCTTGGCACAACTGGGAATTCGACATCACCACCGGGCAAAACCTCGCCGACCCCACGCGCCGCGTCCGCACCTACCCGGTCGACGTCACCGACGGGGAGGTGTACCTGACCGCATGAACCCCACGATCATTGACGCCAATGTGCAACCGCATTTCCGCTACAACGCGGAGATCAGGCGCTATCTGCCCCCGGCCCACCAGTTGCGCTCGATTCCCGACGTCGAACAGCAGTGGTACCAGGCGCCCGGCGGCGACTACCGGCACGACCTCTACGGGGAGCACTACCCGGGATCGGATCCGGAGACGGTCGGCCGGCACCTGTCCGAACACGGTGTCGAGTACGCCATTCTCAACCCGATGACCCGCGGCAACATCGCCGACTATCTGCTCAACAGCCGCATCTGCGCGGCGGTCAACGATTGGCTGCTCGACCGTTGGCTCGAGCCGGACTCCGCGGACCGGTTCCGGGGCACCATCCGCGTCAACCCGGA
Source organism: Mycobacterium hainanense (assembly GCF_041890355.1). NCBI lineage: Bacteria > Bacillati > Actinomycetota > Actinomycetes > Mycobacteriales > Mycobacteriaceae > Mycobacterium > Mycobacterium hainanense. Next base: position 1,719,323 of record NZ_CP169059.1, read on the forward strand.
AGACCCCAAGGGCGCCGTCGCGGAAATCGAGCGGCTGGCCGATCACCCCAAACTGGTGCAGGTCGGCGTCCCGATGCAGTCTCGCGAGCCGTACGGCAAACCGATGTTCGAGCCGATCTGGGAGGCCGCCGCCGCCCATGGCCTACCGGTTGCGGTGCACATCAACGGCGGCAACGGCGTCGACTATCCGCCGACTTTCGCCGGGCACGCCCACACTTATCCGGGATACGCGGCGTTCATGCCGCTGAACTACTTCGTGCACCTGGCCACCCTGATCGTCGAGGGCGTGTTCGGCAGGCATCCCGGCCTCCGGTTCGTTTTCGCCGACGGTGGTTACGACATCCTCACCCCGTTGATCTGGCGGCTCGACACCTTCTGGGTTTCGATGCGCGATCAGACCCCATGGGTGGACCGCTATCCCAGCGAATACCTGCCCGGCCACGTCCGGTTCTGCTCCTCGGCGTTCGACGGGCCGACCGACGCCGCCGACGCGCAGCGCTGGATGGAGTTCACCGGCAAGTCCGACCTGCTGATGTACGGGTCGGCGTATCCGCACTGGTCCACGTCGCCACCCGAGAGTGTCGCCGACGGCCTCGGCGCCTCTCAGCGCGACAAGGTGCTGTGGCGAAACGCCAGCGAGCTGTACGGATTGAAGGAGCGTGTCCGATGACGACAATCGAGCGGGTCGACTCCGCTGACTCGTTTAGGGGTCAAGAAGACGAAATAGCGGTCACCATCGTCGACACCGACGTGCACCCGCTGCCCGTCTCGACCGAGGTGCTCAAGTCGTACGCGGCGCCCGAATGGGTGGACAAGATTTGGCCAACCGGCAACGCCGTTGCCCCGGTGCCCCATTTTTACGACACACCCGACTCGTACAAGACGATGTCGCTGCGGCTGGACGCCGCGCCGCCCAACGGTGGAGTCGCGGGCAGCGACCCGGAATTCGCCGCCAAGCAGTTGCTGCTCGACGCCGGCGTCAGCATCGCGACGCTGGAACCGATGTGCGACGCCCAACTGCCCCAAGCCGAACACGCTCTGAAATCCGCCTACAACGACTGGCTCGCCGACGTCTGGCTGGACAAGAACAACCGGCACGGCCGGTGGCGCGGATCGATCAGCGTCAGCGCCCAGACGCCCGAGCACGCGGCGCGCGAGGTCGAACGCTGGGCGGGGCACCCGTACATGGCCCAGGTGCTGATGACGCCCCAGACGCGCGGGATCCCCTTCGGCAACCCGCATTTCGACCCGCTCTACGAAGCAGCAGCGCGCAACGGATTCCCAGTGGCCACGCATTTGATGGGGCAGACGCCCTTCGAGCTCATCCCGCTGTATCCGGTTGGCAATCCGGCACATTGGCACGACTTCTTCGCGTCCTGGCCCCTGCTCTACGTCTCGCACCTGATGAGCATGGTGTTCGACGGCGCGTTCGACCGTCACCCCGACCTGCGGGTGGTGTTCGTCGAAGGCGGCTTCACGTGGGCGATGCCGGTCATGTCGCGGATGGACCGCATCTGGGAGGCCCGCCGCGGCGACCTGCCGCACGTGCGCCGCCGCCCGTCGGAGTATGTGCGCGAACATGTTCGGTTCACCACCCAGCCGCTGGAGGACACCGACACCGTGCAGTTCCGGGAGTACCTGGAGATGATGGACCTAGGCGACAACCTGATGTTCTCGACGGACTACCCGCACTGGAGCTACGACGCGCCGTCCTACGCGATCAACCGGTTGCCGGCCGACCAGCGCGAGCGGATCATGCGCGGCAACGCGACCGCGCTGTATGGGCTACCGGCGACGGTCAAGGCGCTCCCCGGAGAACGCTGAGTCGGGGCCAACGGCCCCAGCACCAGCGACACGCACCTCGTTTTTCACCGCACCGAATCACAGGTCTACCTTGAAAAGAAGGTTTCCGGCACGTCCCGCGCCGCGACCGAACAAGCCGACGAGCCCGGAAGCTGAGAGGGTATGACACAGACGAATCTGACGCGCCCGCAGGGCCTTACCCGAATCGACCCGGTGCTCCGGGAGGCCGCCACCGCACTGGGCGTCGTCGAATTCCGCTCCGAGACGCTGCCCGCCGAACGCGAACGCGCCAGCCGGCTCGCCGCCGAGCGTGCCGCGGCAGTCGACACCGCCGACGTGGCCATCGAGAGCCGCACCATCACCGGCCCGGGCGGTCACCAGCTCGATCTTCGTCTTTACCGGGGTCCCAACCTCGATCGGGCCGAGGCGGGCTCCCCCCTCGTCCTGTACGCCCACGGCGGAGCCTTCGTGACCGGAAACCTGGACACCGATCACGCGCACTGCGTGGAGCTGGCCAGGGAAGGCGGTTGCCTGCTGATATCGGTCGACTATCGGCTCGCGCCGGAGCATCCCTGCCCGGCGGCGTTGGACGACGTCGAGGCCGGCTTCTACTACGCCATCCGCAATTGCGCCGAGCTGAACGTGGACGTCAACCGCATCGCGGTGATGGGACGCGACGCCGGTGCCGCGCTGGTCGCGGGCCTGAGCCAGCGCATGTTCGATGACGAAGGCCCGCCGATCCTGGTGCAGATTCTGCACCAGCCGATGCTCGACTCCGACGCCACCCAGTCGCGGCGCGAGTTCCAGCGCACGCCTGGTCTCAACGGGCCGGCGGTGAGCCGGGCATGGGGTCATTACCTCGGGCACGCGAGCGCCAACGGTCAACACGTACCCGCACACCGGGCCAACCTCGAGGGCCTACCGCCCACCTTCATCAGCTGCGCGGAGATCGATCCGTGCCGCGACGAAGCCATCGACTACGCGAACAGGCTGTTGCATGCCTACGTGCACACCGAATTGCATGTGATCGCAGCGGCATTCAACGGCTTCGACTCGTTGGTTCCCGATTGGGTTGTTTCTCAGGAGAACCGGGCGCTGCACGCGCGCTCGCTGCGCCGTGTGTTCGCCATGTAGCGGTGCGTTATCGAGGGAACTCCGGTAGCTCTTACCGTAGCGCTCGTTGCTAGGATCGAAACGCCGGCGATTCCTCCACGAGAGGCACCATGACGACACTCGACTCTCCCGAAAAGACGCTGTTTACCTCGACAACACAAGCCTTCCTGGAGAAGGAAGCGCCGTTGCGCCGCGTGCGCGAGCTGCACGCCGCGGGGGAGTCCTTCGATCCGGCGTGGTGGCGGCGCGCCGCGGACCTCGGTTGGACGAGCCTGCTGGTCCCCGAGGAGTTGGGCGGCGGCAGCGTTTCGGACAGCGGTTTGGCGGATCTGGCGCTGGTCGCCGAGCAGCTCGGCAAAACCGTGGCGCCGGGACCCTTGTATCCGGTTAGTGTCGTGCTGGCCGCCCTCGTCGAGTGCGCGGACCGGCAGCCGCACGTCGCCACCATCGAGGCGTTGATGTCCGGCGAAACCGTGGCGTCGTGGGCGGTTTCGGAGCCCGGCCGCGGGTGGGCTCCGCTGGACCCGTCGGTGACGGCCACCCCCACCGATTCCGGCTACCGGATCGACGGCAGCAAGGATCGGGTCGAGGCGGGCGCGCAGAGCGCGGTGCTGCTGGTGGTGGCGCGTTGCGGTGACGAGATCCGCCAATTCCTGGTCCCGACGGATGCGCCGGGTGTCACGATCGTCCCGCAACAGTCGGTCGACATGGTCAAGCAATACGCCCGGGTGCGGTTCGACGGCGTCGTGGTGGAGCGATCCGCGGCGGTCGGCACCGCCGCCGAAACGGCCGCGCTCGTCGAGCGGCAGGGGCAGATCGCGCAGATCCTGCAGTGCGCCGAGGTGGTCGGCATCCTGCAGACGGTGTTCGACCTGACCGTGCAATGGGCGCTGGATCGGCACACCTTCGGGCGGCCACTGGCGTCCTACCAGGCCCTCAAGCACAAGTTCGCCGACATGAAGCTGTGGCTGGAAGCGTGCCGCGCCACCACGGCCGCCGCGGTCGCCGACGTCGCGGCCCATTCACCCGGGGCGGGCCTGTCGGCCAGCATCGCCAAATCCTACGTGGGTGAGATGGCCGGCCAGATCGTCCAGGCTTGCGTGCAGATGCACGGCGGCATCGGCGTCACCTGGGAGCACGACCTGCATCTGTATCTGCGCCGGGTCACGTTGTACCGCTCCATGTTCGGGACGCCGGAGGAACACAACCTGCGGGTGTACGAACACGAGAAGGCGGGTCGTTGCAACCCATGACGACCGAATCCGTTGCCGACTTCGCGGCCCGGGCCAGGGTATGGCTGGCGGACAACATGCCTCCCATCGACCCGGAGTCGCCCCCGCCCGCCCCGCGCGACGACGAACGCTCCTGGCTTCGGGCCCGCGAACTCCAAAAGCGGTTGTACGAAGGCGGATTCGCCGGGATCTGCTTTCCCCGCGAGTACGGTGGCCTCGGGCTTGACTACGAGTATCAGCAGGCCTTCGACGCGGAATCCCTCGCCTACGAGATGCCGCTGATTCTCAACACCCCCACGTTCACGATCTGCTGTGCCACGCTGCTCGACACCGGCAGCGAGGAGCAAAAGAAGCGGCATATTGCCGCGGCGCTGCGCGGTGACGAGGTGCTGGTGCAGTTGTTGTCGGAGCCCAGCGGGGGATCCGACCTGGCCGGGGTCCTCACCCGGGCCGAACGTCACGGCGACCGCTGGGTCCTCAACGGCGCCAAGACGTGGAGCACGAGCGCGTTCGCCGCCGACTACGGGCTGTGCCTGGCCCGCACCAATTGGGACGTGCCCAAGCACGAGGGTTTGACCATGTTCCTGGTGCCCATCGCTCACCCGGGAATCACCCTTCGCCGCATCACGATGCTGAGCGGTTCCACCGAGTTCTGCGAGGAGTTCCTCGACGGGGTGGACGTCGGCGACAACGCCGTCGTCGGGGAGGTCGACGGGGGTTGGGCGGTGGCGTCGCGCCAGCTGTACCACGAGCGTCGCGCGGTGGGGCAGGGCTCCGAGTTCGCCAGCGGAAGCGGCAGCGAGGGCGGCAACACCGTTCCCGTTGACTTCGTGAGCCTGATCGAGAAGACCGGCCAGGCCGGTGACCAACGCGTGGAGCAGCTGGCCGGCCGGGCGCTGGTGCAGCGTGCGGTGGCCGAGCAGCTGATCGGCCACGTCTACCGCAGCGTCCGGGACGGCGTGCTGCCGCCCGCCGGTGGCACCCTCATCAGGCTGTTCCACGCCGAGACCGTGTTCGTCAATGTCGACACCGCCATGGCGATCGCGGGAAGCGCCGGCGTTGTCGGTGAGCCCGGCGAAGGCCTGGAAACCGGGCTGCGCTACCTATCCCGCCAGACCGTCGCGATGGGCGGTGGCACCACGGAGATGGCTCGCAACGTCATCGGCGAGCGGGTGCTGGGCTTCCCACGCGAGTTCGCGGCCGACCGCGGTGTGCCGTTCAAGCAGGTGCGGCACGGCCAGCGTTCCGATCGCCCCTAGCCTTCCGCGACGAGATTCTCGGCGAGCCCACCGGCGACGGGTAGCTGCACCAGCGACAGACAGGCGTGCGGTCGTTCCCTGTTGAGGTCGAGGTCAAAGAATTAAACCAGGTTTGTTTGTATTTACTCAGTAGGGGTATCACGCGCCCATGGTCAATGTCGTCCCAGCGCGGTTGACCGCGCTCTGGCGAAGCATCTGGTCCGCACCGGTGCTCGCCTTCAACGGTTGGGTCGCCTTCGACCTGCCGCGAACGGTGACCGCGCTGGGTGGCGGGCTGCTGGTGGGCTTGGTGGCCGTCCACGCCTACGTCTTCGCCACGCTCTCGCCTGCGGCACCCTGGTACTTCGCCGTCTATGCGGCCCTGCTGGTGATCGGTTGCCTGTCCGCGGTGACGGCGATGGTCTTTGCCCTCAAACCCCGAGTGCCAGAGGCTGGCTGGTACGTCGGGAGTTTGCTCAGCCTGGCCTTTCTCACCGTCTACCTGATCAGCCGACGGGTCACCCTGCCCGGGCTCGACGCGGTGACGGGCCGATGGGATTACGCCCCGGGCACATTCGCCTTTGGGTTCGCCGCCGCCTTCCTCGCGGTGCACGCGACCGTGTTGTCGGGGGTCAACGTGGCCTACCCGCAACGGCAACAGTGGTACGACTGAGGAGAGCTCAGGCATGACGACGCTCGACTACCCGGCGTGGCTGCGAGTCGACCACTGGCTCAACGTCCTGTTTGTCACGCTGATCATCCGCAGCGGCATCGAGATCCTCAGCACGCACCCCAAGTTGTATTGGCACGACGACAGCAAACCCGGCAGCGAATGGGCGCGCTTCACCCGCAAAGTGATGCCCCGCCACCGGCTGTACGACACCCTCGACGAAGAAGAGTCCTACAGCTCGTTGATCGCATTGCCCGGTCACAAGAAATTGGGCATGGGGCGCCATTGGCACTTCTTTTCGGTGATCGGCTGGGTCCTGCTCGGACTGTCGTACTACGTCCTGCTTTTCGCGACGGGTCAATGGCATCGGTACTGGCCCTATTCATGGTCGATCTTTTCCGAAGCCGCCAACGACATCGTCACCTACATGTCGTTCAACCTGCCGCCGCTGCTCCCCGGCGAGCCGTTCGACGCCATTCAGAAGCTGACCTATGCCGGCGTCGTTTTCATCCTCGCGCCCTTCCAGATCATGACCGGGGCGGCGCAGTCACCTGCGATCGAGGCGCGCTTCCCGTGGTACGTCCGGATGTGGGGCGGCCGGCAGTGGGCCCGAAGCCTGCATTTCCTGGGGTTGCTTGCCTTCGTGGCGTTCATCGTGATCCACCTGTCGATGGTCTTCTTTTGGGGCTGGGGTCGAATGACGGCGTCGATCATCTTCGGCTCCGTTCGCAACATCAACTGGGCGACGGCGCTGTCGCTGATGATCATCGGCGCGATCATCGCCGTCCATGTCGCGGCCACCCGATGGAGCCTTCGCCATCCCACTCAAGTGCATCGCATCCTCGGCGCCGTGGTCACCCGCGTCCGGCTGCTCTTGCTGCGCCCGCTGAACTCGCGGCAGGACTACCCGGTACGCAAGTTGACCAAAGATCACCGAGTCAACGGAAAGCCGCCTGCCAGCACCGAATACAAGGTGATGGCGGTCCACAACTTCGTCGACTGGCGGCTACCGGTCGGCGGACTCGTGGAGAACCCGGTGACCTTGGACCTGGCCGCACTGCGGACGCTCGCCGAGCGGCAAACGCAGCGGACGATGCACAACTGCGTGCAGGGCTGGACCAGCATCGGCGAGTGGAGCGGAATTTCGCTGGCTAAGCTGGCGGATCTCGTAAAGCCGCTGCCGCAGGCCAAGTACATCTGTTTTCTCAGCATGCAGGACACCGGGCGTGACGAACCCGCGGCGGAGACACCGGGGGGCCAGTTTTACGAAGTGATGGACCTCGAACTCGCCTACAAGCCGCAGACGCTCCTGGCATACGAGATGAACGGCCGGCCGTTGCCCATCAAGCATGGTGCTCCACTGCGGCTGCGGGTGGAGACGCAGGTCGGTTTCAAGATGGTGAAGTGGATCAACGGGATCGAGTTCGTCAACGACTATTCCGGCATCGGTCACGGCCTGGGCGGGTGGCGTGAGGACCACGTGCACTACGACAAGGACGTGGAGATTTGACATGACCGACCACGACCCGACCGTGCGGCCGGAGCTCATCGAGCTGAATTCCGCTGCGCGGCATCGCGTGCTGGAAAATGTCGCCGCCAAAGGGGGCCACTGCGATCGGTGCGGCGGCACCGACTTCGACGTCGGCCACGCCCTGTACCTTGGATTCCTGTTCCTCAACGAGGACGACGACGCGTACATGGTGGCGCTGACATGTCGCAATCCGGATTGTTCGAAGCCGCGCACCGGGATCGTGTTGCCGGAGAACGGTTTTCTCAATGACGGCGCTTCGCGGGACGCGACCGCATCCTGAGACGACGCCGCTCCTTGGCCGTCGCGGCCCTATCGTCCGATAGCAGAGGGCGCGGCAGTCCCAACCGCTCGGCCAGATCGGAAACCCTGCGGAGGTCCGCGCACAGCGATTCGAACCGGTGCCGGTCCGCGTCGTCGAGCAGGCCGAGGGAGCTGTAATGGAGCAGCCGGGGCAGTCGGCCCGCCAGTGCCGCACCCCAGCGGACGCTGAAGTCGTAGATCTCGCCCTCGTCGACCGGATCGTTCCGCCCCAGCGTTTCGAGTGCCTGGATCTGGTCGGCAAGGAGTTCGACGTCGGCGTCAATCGTGACCGGCGCCCGGTCCTCCGATGCCACGCTCATCTGTGCTCCCATCGGTCTCACCGCCGATCGCACATCGACAGCGTGTCGTATACCCGGCGCCGGTCGTTTACACGCGACATCCGCGGGTACCGCCGGTCGCGGGGCGGTCCCGCTGACCGCGTCAACGCAAGGAGCAGTGCGATGGGTGACCTACTGCTGCAGTTTTACAATGGATGGCGCCCGGCGGCCTACGCGGCACTCAAGGCGCTCGCGTTGTTCATCACCGCCGCAGCCGCTTTCCGGCTCATGCTGCGACGCACCATCGCCGAATTCACGCCGTTCGACTGGGTCACCGCGGTCGCGGTCGGCGCCATCGTCGGACGCACGGCGACGGCCGCCGACACGTCATGGCTTACCGGGGTCGCCGCCCTGCTCACCCTGATCGGCGCCCACGACCTGGTTGCGCGCCTGCGCTTCAAGCCGTGGGTGCGCCGCCTCGTCGACCCACCGGTACGGGTGTTGATCAGCGACGGCGAAGTGGACGAGAGAAACCTCAAGCGGTGCAGGCTAACTCGGGGAGATCTGGACGCGATACTGCGCCAACACGGTCACCGAACTCCCGAACACGTCCGCCTCGCCTTGTTCGAGACCAAGGGTGTTGTCTCCGTCATCGCCGACGGTGACCCCGCCGAGTGACCAATCAGGCGGAGACGGGTTTCTTCGCCGGCGCGGAAACCTTCATCAGTTTCATCAGGTTGCCGCCCATGATCTTGGCGATGTCCGTCTCGTCGAAGTCGGTCAGCTCGTCAACGAAGGAGATCGGGTCCTTCAGGCCTTCGGGGTGCGGCCAGTCGGAGCCGAACAACACCCGGTCCGTGCCGACCATCTTGACGATCTCGGTGAACCGGTCCTCCCAGAACGGGGTGATGTAGACACAGCGCTTGAACGCCTCGATCGGGTCTTCGCTGAACGCCTGCGGCATCTTCTTGTAGACGCCCTTGAGGCCCTTGAACAGGTCCGGCACCCAGTCGGCGCCGTTCTCGATGGACAGGATCCGCAGCTCGGGGTTGCGGGAGAGCGCGCCGTGGCACACCAGGGCGCCCATCGCGTCGAGGATCGGCCGGTGGCCCATCACGAAGCTGCGGAACGGGGTCGGCTTGAACGGCAGGAACTCGTCGCCCGGTTCCCACACATTGGCGAATTCGGAGTAGCCGCTGTCCGAGGCGTGCATCGACACGGGGATCTCGGCCCGGATGCACGCCTGCCAGAACGGGTCGAACTCCTCGAGGCCGAACGACCTGCTGCCCTTGTATCCGGGCACCGGCGCCGGGCGCACCAGGACGGTGCGGGCGCCGCGCTCGAGGACCCATTCGAGTTCTTCGAGCGCGCGGTCGACGATCGGCAGCGTGATCACCGGGGTGGCGAAGATGCGGTCGGAGTAGTTGAACGACCACTGCTCGTACATCCACTGGTTGAGCGCGTGGATGACGTCGTGCGTCATCTCCGGGTCGTCCTTCATGCGCTCCTCGACCAGGCTGGCCAGGGTCGGGAACATCAGGGCGTAGTCGATGCCGAGCTCGTCCATGACCTCGAGCCGCGCGCCGGGTTCGCGGAAGGCGGGGATGGCCTTCATCGGCTCGCCCAGGATCTCGCGGTAGCTCTTGCCCTGCGCGCCGTTGCGGAAGTAGTCCTCCTGGGCCCCGGGCCGCGCCACCACCTCGAACGTCGGGTTGGGGATGTACTCGCTGATGTGGCCGCGCACCACGATCTTGGTGCGGCCGCGGACCTGCACGTAATCGATGACGCGCTTGCGATTCTCCGGCAGGAACTTGGTCAGCGCCTCCTGCGGCTCGTACATGTGGTTGTCCGCGTCGAACACGGGGAAGGAAAGCTCGCGAGACGGCATGGCGATCTCCTCGGGAGAAATCTCGGGTTCTCAGTAGGTGGTAATGACGTTACCACTTTGGCCTCGTCGCGTGTAGCGCCCGCCGGGATCGCTCGCCACGCCGGTCACGCTGGCGTGACGCTCGACGTCGACTGCCACGCTGGTGCGACGTCCGGTGCGGCCGGCTAGGCGTTCGGCCAGTCGGGGAGCGCCGGCGTCGTTCCGTTGATGACGGCGAAGTTCACGGTCGCCGTCGCGACCAGCTCGTCGTCGGCGTCGCCGTAGATGTCGACCTGCATCACCATGGCCCGCCGCCCGGACCGCAGCATCCGGGGCACCGCGTATGCGGAGCCCTGCCGGATCGGCCGCAGGTAACGAACGAAGAGGTCCGCGGTCGTCATCGTGGTGTCCGCCTGCAGGTAGCCCAGCCCGAACTGGCCGCCCGCCACATCGACGAGCGTCGCGATCAGGCCGCCCTGCAACGCGCCGGAAGTGTTGACGACGGCCGGGCTGACCGGCATCGTCATCGCGAACTCGCCGTTGCGGGTCCCCGGCCGCACGCCGATCTGGGCGAACAGCTCGGCCAGCGACGGCGAGCTCGATTCTTCGTCGCTGTCGCGGATGCCCAGGGCGCGACTGCAGAACTCATACAGTTGGCCGACATCGACCGGCGCACCGTTCAATTCCGTTCCCAGCCAATGCAATCGCTGCGCGCCCATCACGGTCTGCATGACGATGGCGGCCGCCGCCCCGACGTCCAGCCCCGGGTTGAAGACCCCCTCGGTGATGCCCTGCCCCACGATGTCGTGGATCAGTCGATGCAAGGGCGAGAGCACCCGGGCGTAATCGCGGGGACGGGTCTCGGCCAGATGCTGGTTGTAGAGGGTCAGCGCGCGGTTGAGACTGTCTTGGGTGCTCGATTCGGGCTGTTGGCTGATCCGGTCGATCACCAGCTTGAGCGCCGCGGTGCTGTCCAGCCCGTCGGTCTCGGCGCGCCAGGCCTGAACCGATTGGGCGATGGTCCGGTCGAACAGCGCCAGCAGCAACTCGTCCTTGGTGCTGAAATGCTGGTAGAAGGCGCGCAGCGAGGTCTTGGACCGGGCGACGACCTCCTGCACGGTGAAATCGGTGCGTCCGGTTTCGCCCAAGATCTCGACCGCCGTCTTGATGAAGCGGTCGCCACGGGTCACTTCGACGTCGTCGCCAAGGTCTGCCATGAGCGCTTCGTCCCCTTCCTCGGCGCGGTGCTCGCGCTATGAGAATGAGGTTACCGCGAGCCCGCAGGGCATCGGAGGAGCCAGAGCCACCGGGCGGCACACGTTTCCGGCCGGCGCGGTGGCGCGGCGCGTCGTCGCCGCGGCTTTGCTGGAAGAATCTGCTCTACCAGCCACGATTCGGGGATTAGGCTGCTGGAATGGCGGTGAGCGAGTCCATCCGGACCCCGATCCTCACGGGCGGCAAGTACGGACGGATTGAGTTGGCGGGCATCAGCAACGAGGAAATCCACAGAATGTGGGAACGGTTGCACCCCTTGGCGCCCGAAGAATTTGCCAAGCGCGCGCTACGCGCCGTGTTGCGTGGAGACGCGATCATCGTGGTTCCCGCGTGGTGGAAGGCGTTTTGGTACCTTGAGCGGCTCTCGCCGGCATTGTCGATGCGGGCCGCCAAAAGCATGCTCAAGCGCGCTCGAGGAATGGAGCGCGCCTCGGCACCGTCGGCGGGTTGACGATCGGCCTGACGGTTACGGCGAAACCGCGATGGATTTCGTCTCCAGATAGCTGTCGATGCCCTCAGGCCCCAGTTCGCGACCGTATCCGCTGCCCTTGACTCCGCCGAAGGGGGCGAAGGGGTCCATGGTGTAGCCCTGGTTTACCCCAAGGGTGCCGCTGCGCACCCGCGCGGCTATCGACAACGCGCGGTCGGTGTCGCTGGTCCACACCGATCCGGCAAGCCCGTAGTCGGAGTCGTTGGCGATCGCGACCGCATCGTCCTCGTCGCCGTAGGGGATGACGGTAATCACGGGGCCGAAGATCTCTTCGCGGGCGATCCGCATGGTGTTGTCGGCGGAAGCGAACAGGGTGGGCACGACGTACCAGCCGCGGTCAAGTCCGTCGGGCATCTCGGTCCCGCCGGTGACCAGCCGCGCGCCTTCGTCCTGGCCGGCGCGGATGTAATCGCGCACGCGCTGCTGTTGGCGGCGTGAGACGAGCGGGCCCAGCTGGGTGCCGGGATCGGTGGGATCGCCGACCCGCAGGGCGGTCATCTCGGCGGCGAGCGCGTCGACGTACTCGTCTTGGTGTTGGCGGGGGACCAGGACGCGGGTCAAGGCATTGCAGATCTGGCCGCTGTTCGACAGGCTGGCCGATCGGACGCCGGCGGCGACCACCTCGGGCGCGGCATCGTCGAGGATGATGGCCGCCGATTTGCCCCCCAGCTCGAGGCTCACCTTCGTGAGGTTCGCCGCACAGGCGGCCGCGACGGCCCGCCCCGCCGCCGTCGATCCCGTGAACGACACCTTGTCCACCCCGTGGTGGGATACCAGGACTTGACCGACGGTGCTGTCGCCGGGCAACACGCTGACCACGCCGGGGGGTAGCTCGATCTGTTCCAGCATCTCGGCCAAAAGGACTGCGTCCAGCGGGGATTCGGGCGCGGGCTTGAGCACAACGGCGCAGCCGGCGAGCAGTGCGGGCACCAGTTTGGTGGCAATGAGGAATTGCGGCATGTTCCACGGCACGATCGCGGCGACCACGCCGACGGGTTGCTTGTGGACCTGCACGTCGGTGCCGAAGAAGCCGCGGCGCGTCTCCTGCCACGTATGCCGCTCGGCCAGGTCGCAGAACGCGCGCATCATCATCGCCGGCAGCCCGACCTGGGCGCGTTTCGAAAAGGTGATGGGAGCGCCGATTTCGGCCGTGATGACCTCGGCCATTTCCCCGCGCCGCTGGTCGTAGGCGTCGGCGAGTCGCCGCACCGCCGCAATCCGCTCGGCCGGCTCCGTCCGGCCCCAGGGCCCCTCGAGCGCCGCGCGGGCGGCGCGGATCGCCGCGTCGACGTCCGCCGGTCCGGCGGCAGCCACTTCGGCGATGGGTTCCTCGGTGTGCGGGGAGATGACTTCGAACGCCTCCGCGTGCGAGTGCACGAAGCGGCCCGGCGCGATCCGCGCCCCGAGGTCTTGACTCATCGAGGACTCCCCTTCGGCAGTATCAACTACTTGCGATTATGCGGTCGAGCATATACCGTCGGGCCGGGCGGAGCCCCTACGGGATCGCCGAAACCGGCGCCTGCGCGGTCATTCGGAGTGAACCCGCCGTCGGCGGCCCGTGTGAGTTCGGATCGAATAGGAGCAGTCATGGCTCGATTCCCCAAGCCGCCGGAGGGCAGCTGGACGCAGCACTACCCCGAGCTGGGAACGGGACCGGTCTCATACGAAGACTCCATCAGCCCGGAGATCTACGAGTTGGAACGCGAGGCCATCTTCAAGCGCGCGTGGCTCAATGTCGGCCGGGTTGAACAACTTTCGCGCGCCGGTAGCTATTTCACCAAAGAGCTGAAAGCCGTCAACACCTCGATCATTCTGGTGCGCACGAAATTGGGGGCGGTCAAGGCCTATCACAACGTATGTCGTCACCGCGGAAACAAACTGGTGTGGAACGACATGCCGCTCGAGGAGACCAGCGGGCTGTGCCGCCAATTCACCTGCAAATACCACGCCTGGCGGTACGACCTGGACGGCAACCTGACATTCGTGCAGCAGGAGGATGAATTCTTCGACCTCGACAAGAGTCGCTACGGGCTGGTGCCGGTCCACTGCGACGTGTGGGCAGGGTTCATCTTCGTCAACTTCGCCAAGGAGCCCGAACAGTCGTTACGCGAATTCCTCGGGCCGATGATCACCGCACTCGAGGGCTATCCGTTCGACAAGATGACCTCGCGCTGGCACTACCGCTCGGAAGTGAAGGCGAACTGGAAGCTCTACATGGACGCGTTCCAGGAGTTCTATCACGCGCCGGTGCTGCACGCGAACCAGTCACCCACCGCGTACTCAAAAGCGGCCGCGGAGGCCGGGTTTGAGGCCCCGCATTACCGATTGGAAGGCCCGCACCGTTTGGTCAGCACGTCGGGTGTGCGGGCGTGGGAGATGTCGGCGGAGATGCGCAAGCCGATCGAGGACATCTGCCGAAGTGGGCTGTTCGGCCCTTGGGACAAGCCGGATCTTGGCGACATGCCCACCGGGCTCAACCCGGCGAAATGCGACCCGTGGGGGCTGGACTCCTTCCAGCTGTTCCCCAACTTCGTGATCCTGTTCTGGGGCCAGGGCTGGTACCTGACCTACCATTACTGGCCGACCTCGTACAACTCCCACATCTTCGAGGGCACGCTGTACTTTCCGCAGCCACGCACCCCCAGTGAACGCGTCGCCCAGGAACTCGCGGCCGTCTCGTTCAAGGAATACGGCCTGCAGGACGCCAACACGCTCGAGGCGACACAGAGCATGATCGAGTCCCAGGTCCTCGACCGGTTCCTGCTCTGCGATCAGGAAATCCTGATCCGGCATCTGCACAAAGAGACGGCGGCGTGGATCGATCGCTATCGCCACACGGCTACGGCGGGGGTGTGACCGCGATGTCCTCCATGCTGCCAAGCGAATTCGCGGACCTGGAGCAATTCTCGGACTGGTGCCTGCCTTCCGAACCCGAACGCTACGCCAAGAGGTTGGCGAGCACGATGACCGAGATGAAGGCCTTCTACGACGCCATCACGCCGCGGGCCGAAGAGGCGCTCACCTACTGCGACAAGTTCTCCCTCGACGATCTGCCCGACGACGTACTGAATCTCATGCACCTGCTGTATTCGATGATCATGGTGTCGTTTCCGGTGGAGTGCTGGAAGCAACCACGGGTGCCCGACTCCGGTGCGTCCACCCTGGACTGCGTGTCCGAGCCCGTTCCGTGACCACCGTCCTGCGGGCGGCGCGGTGGGCCGACGTGGTCGACGGCCAGGTTCGCTCACCGGCGCTCGTGGTGGTCGAGGGCGAGCGCATCGCCGCCATCAATCCCGAAGGCGGCGTGCCGGATTGGGCCACCTTCATCGACCTGGGCGACGTCACGCTGCTGCCGGGCCTGATGGACATGGAACTCAACCTGCTGATCGGCGGCCCCGGCGGACCCGAAGGTTTGCCGTCACCGATGCACGGTGTCCAAGACGACCCGGCCTATCGCACCCTGCGTGGTGCGGTCAATGCGCGCACCACGCTGGAGGCGGGTTTCACCACTGTGCGGAACCTGGGCCTGATGGTCAAGACCGGTGGCTACCTGCTCGACGTGGCGCTGCAGCGCGCCATCGACCAGGGCTGGCACGTCGGCCCTCGCATCTATCCCGCCGGCCACGCCGTCACCCCCTACGGCGGGCACCTGGACCCGACGGTGTTTCAACGGCTCGCGCCCGGCATCATGCCGCTTTCAATAGCGGAGGGGATCGCCAACGGCGTCCCCGACGTGATCGCCTGTGTCCGCTATCAGATCCGTCACGGTGCGAAGCTGATCAAGGTATCGGCGTCGGGCGGCGTCATGTCGCACAGCACCGCCCCGGGCGCCCAGCAGTACTCCGACGCCGAGTTCGTCGCGATTGCCGACGAAGCCCACCGGGCCGGGGTGCGGGTGGCGGCGCACGCCGTCGGCGACAGCGCGGTCCAGGCCTGCATCCGTGCCGGGATCGACTGCATCGAACACGGCTTCCTGGCCAGCGACGAGACGATCCAGATGATGGTCGACCACGGCACCTTCCTGGTCTCCACCACGTACCTGACCGAGGCGATGGCGATCGATCGGATCGCACCGGAGCTGCGCAGGAAAGCCGAAGAGGTGTTCCCGCGGGCGAAAGCCATGCTGCCCAAGGCGATCGCCGCCGGCGTGCGGATCGCGTGCGGCACCGACGCGCCGGCGATCCCGCACGGCCAGAACGCCAAGGAGCTGGGCGCGCTGGTGAGTCGCGGCATGACGCCGATGCAGGCGATCCGGGCGGCCACCGTGGTGGCCGCGGAACTCGTCGACGCCGACGGCGACCTCGGCCGGCTGGCACCCGGTTACCTCGCCGACATCATCGCGGTGCCCGGCGATCCCTCCCGGGACATCGACGCCACACTTGAGGTGTCGTTCGTCATGAAGGGCGGCGAGATCTTCAAGCATGGAGGCGGCGATGGAACTCACCGATAACATCCTGTGGCTGCTCAAGCAGGCCTTCTATTACTCGCTGACCACCATCAACGACGCGATGCGCGTGCATGGCGTCAGCACCGCCCAGATCGGCGTGTTGCGCCAACTCGCCAACGAGCCCGGCCTTTCGGGCGCCGACCTGGCCCGGCGGCTCCTGATCAGCCCCCAAGGGGTTCAGCTCGCGCTGACCGCCCTGGAACGCCGCGGCCTGGTGGAACGAAAACGCGATCCCCAGCACGGCCGCATCCTGCAGGCCTATCTCACGGTGGAGGGTCGCAACGTCGCGGCGACCGTCGTCAACGACGCGATCGCCGCTCACGAGGAGGTGTTCGGCGTCCTGAGCAAGCAGGAGCAGCAGACGCTGCGTGAACTGTTGGGCCGCGTTGTTGAAAAGGGCACCGGCCATGAGCTTTTCAACGACCACGTCGAGGACTGACACGAAAGCCGTCCGGGTATCTCTAGTACTTGATATTAATGGCAAGTAGTTGATATTGTCGGGGAGATGTCAGAACCCACTGCGGCAGCCGGGGCGGGGCCGCGCAACGGCGACGGGGTCGTGACCGAGGAAGTGACCATAGTGCTGGACCGGCGCACCACCACGGTGCCCTACAGTGCGGGCGACACCTTGTTGCAGACCGCCCGCATGGCGGGTTTGGCCGCGCCGTCGTCGTGCGAGACGGGTTCCTGCGCAACGTGTATGGCCCGCTTGACGCAGGGAAGCGCCCGGATGCTCAACAACGACGCGCTGGACGAGGACGAGGTAAACGAGGGCTGGGTGCTCACCTGTCAGGCGTTGCCGACCAGCCGCACGGTGCACGTCGTCTACGAGTGAATGGACGGGAGAACAACCGCAATGGAGCGGAGTCGATGAGCCGGGTGGCCGTGGTGACGGGCGGCGCCTCGGGCATGGGCGAGGCCACCTGCCACGAACTGGGCCGGCGCGGGCACAAGATCGCGGTCCTCGACGTCAATGAGCAAGCCGCGCAACGCGTTACCGAAGACTTGCGCGCCGAGGGTGTCACCGCGATCGGCGTCGGCGCCGATGTCACCGACCGGCCGGCGTTGGAGCAGGCTTTCGCCAAGGTGCGTAGCGAGCTAGGTGCGGTCACGGTGTTGGTGACCAGTGCGGGGCAGTTCGCTTACTCCGCCTTCGCCGAGATCACCGCCGAATCGTGGGCGCGGATCATCGACGTCAATCTGACCGGCACGTTTCATTGCTGTCAGATCGCGCTGCCCGACATGGTCGACGCCAGCTGGGGCAGGATCGTGATGATCTCGTCATCGAGCGCTCAGCGCGGCTCTCCGTTCGCCGCCCACTACGCGGCTTCGAAAGGCGGGGTGATCACGTTGACCAAGTCACTTGCCCGCGAGTACGCGCCCTACGGGATCACGGTCAACAACGTCCCGCCGTCGGGGATCGAAACGCCGATGCAGCATCAGGGTCAGGCCGCCGGCTATCTGCCCTCCAACGAGCAGATCGCGGCCAACATCCCGCTGGGCTACCTGGGCACGGGGGCGGACATCGCCGCGGCGGTGGGGTTCCTGTGCACGGAGGAGGCACGTTTCATCACCGGGCAGGTGCTGGGCGTCAACGGCGGAGCGGTGATGTGACGGCGATCAGGAGGTACAGATGACGCGATCGGGGCGGCCCGCTGAGGGCTCCTGGACCGAACACTATCCCGACCTGGGCACCGGTCCGGTGTCGTTCAGCGACTCCACGTCGCCGAAGTTCTACGCCCTCGAACGCGAGGCAATCTTCAAACGCGCCTGGCTGAACGTCGCGCGGGTCGAGGAGCTGCCCCGCGCGGGCAGCTATCTCACCAAAGAGCTCGAGGTGGTCGGCACGTCGGTCATCGTGGTGAAGGGGCGAGACGAGCGCATCCGCGCCTTCTACAACGTCTGCCGGCACCGGGGAAACAAGCTGGTGTGGAACGACTTTCCCGATCAAGAAACGCGAGGCACCTGCCGCCAATTCACCTGCAAGTATCACGGATGGCGCTACGACCTCGAGGGAGCCCTGAAATTCGTACAGCAAGAAGGCGAATTCTTCGACCTCGACCGGTCGGAGTACGGGCTGCGGCCCGTGCCCTGTGACGTCTGGAATGGGTTCGTGTTCATCAACTTCGACCCCGAACCGCGCCAGACCCTGCGAGAGTTCCTCGGGCCGATGGTCACGGGGCTTGACGGATACCCCTTCCACAAACTGACCGAACGCTACGAGTGGGTAGCACACAACAACAGCAACTGGAAGATCTTCGCCGACGCGTTCCAGGAGTACTACCACGTACCTTCCCTGCATCCGCAACAAGTGCCCCCCGATGTGCGGGACCCCAACGCCGGTTTCACCTGTGGGCATTTCCAGCTCGACGGTCCGCATCGGTTGGTATCGACCGCCGGGCGTCGGCGCTGGTTGCTGCCGCCGGAGTACATGTATCCGATCGAGCGGGCCACCCAGAGCGGACTGGTCGGACCCTGGCGCACACCGGATCTCGGCCCGCTGCCCCCTGGCCTCAACCCCGGCGGCATCGAGCCCTGGGGCATCAGCAATTTCCAGATCTTCCCCAACATCGAGATCTTGATCTACGGCGGCTGGTATCTGCTGTATCGGTACTGGCCCACCTCGCACAACACGCATCGCTTCGAGGCGTATACGTACTTCCACCCCGCCGGCAGTGTGCGCGAGCGGATCGAGCACGAGGTGGCGGCCGTGGTGCTCAAGGAGTTCGCCCTGCAGGACGCGGGGATGCTGGGCGGCACCCAGGCCGCGCTGGAGTACGGCATCGTCGACGAGTTCCCGCTCAACGACCAAGAAATCCTGGTACGCCACCTGCACAAGGTCGTCGTCGACTGGGTCGCCGCCTACCAACGCGAACGCGCGTCCGAACCGGCGGGGGTGTGAGCCGATGTCAGATGCCATGCTGCCCAGCGCATTTGCCGAATTGGAAAAATACGCCCAGCGGTGGTGTCTGGCCACCGAGACCGAACGCTGGAACGCGCGGATGGCCGCCACGATGCCCGAGATGCACGAGTTCTACGACGCGTTCTTCCCGCGCCTCGAAGAGGCCATCGAATACTGCGACAAGTTCCCGCTCGACAATCTGCCCGATGACGCACTGAACCTGCTGCACATGATCTATTCGTTGATCATGGTCGCGATGGCGGTGGAGATCATGCACCAACCCGCGCCCGTCAGCGCCGCCGACGCGGTCATGATCCGCACGGTCGAGCCGGCGCCCTGAGCATAGGACGCACTTTCATCAGGAAGGACAGGCCATGAGTCTGCTCACCATCAACAAGCTCACCGCCTCCGTCGGCGCGGAAGTCACCGGACTGGATCCGGCCCGCCTGGCGTCTGGCGACCCGGTCGGTCAGGCCGTCCTGGATGCGTTGGAGGACAACGGCGTTCTGGTCTTCCGTGGTCTGCAGCTCGCCCCGGAGGTGCAGGTCGGCTTCTGTCGGCTGCTGGGCGAGGTCGACCACTCTGCCGACGGTCATCACCCGGTCGCCGGCATCTACCCCATCACGTTGAACCCGGCCAAGAACTCCTCGGCGGAAATCCTGAAGGCCACGTTCGACTGGCACATCGATGGTTGTACGCCGCTCGGCGACGAGTGCCCCCAGAAGGCCACCGTGCTGTCGGCCGTGCAAGTCGCCGAATGGGGCGGGGAAACGGAATTCGCCAACTCTTATGCCGCCTACGAAGAACTGACCGACGAAGAGAAGGAGCGCTTCGCCTCGCTTCGGGTCGTGCATTCGCTGGAGGCCTCTCAGCGCCGCGCCCACCCCCAAGCCGGCCCGGAGCAGGTGGCTCGCTGGCGGTCTCGGCGCACCCATGAACACCCGCTGGTCTGGACGCATCGCAGTGGCCGTAAATCGCTGGTGCTGGGCGCCTCGGCGGACTACGTCGTGGGGATGGATCTCGACGAGGGCAGGGCCCTGCTCCAGCAGCTGCTCGACCGCGCCACCGTGGCCGAGAAGGTGTACAGCCACCACTGGTCAGTGGGGGACACCGTCATCTGGGACAACCGCGGCGTGTTGCACCGCGCGGCCCCCTACGACCCCGCCTCGCCGCGTGAGATGCTGCGCACGACCGTGCTCGGCGACGAGCCGATCCAATAGCGGCGCAATGACGGAAGCGCGCCCAGTTCGTCTGACGCCGTTGCCGGCCGGGGAGTGGGATGATCGCGCCCGGGCGTCGTTGTCCTCGTTGATTCCCGCGGAGCGGGCCAACCCCGGGGGCGCGGGCAACGTCTTGGCGACCCTGGTGCGCCACCCGGATCTCACCCGCGCGTATCTACCTTTCAACGCCTACCTGCTGAGGGACTCGACGTTGTCGCTTAGGGTTCGAGAGGTCGCGCTGCTGCGGGTGGTGTCGCGCGGCGAGTGCGAATACCTCTGGGATCACCACGTTCCGATCGCCGAGCGAGCCGGTTTGAGTGCACAGGACATCAGCGCGATCAGATCCGGCGTGGCCGCCGACGGCGTGGACGGGACGGTCGTGGGTGCCGTCGACGAGTTGATGGAGCACCACACCATCACCCAGCCCACGTGGGACGAGTTGGGCCGGGTGTTCAGCGACCAGCAACGCATGGACCTGGTCTTCACCATCGGCGGTTACCTGCTGCTGGCGTTGGCCGTCAACACCCTTGGCGTGCAGAACGAGCATTCGTGAGCGTTCAGGCTCTCGTGGACACGCACACGAACACCGATAGAAGACCAGAGAATCGCCCCCGGCGGACCCCGCTATGGCAGGGTTGGCGTGTGTTGAGAAAAGGATTGACCGCAGCGGCAACCGCGTTGGGCTGCACCGGTGCCGTGGTCCTGTCGACGGTCGCCCCGCCGGCTGCCGCCGAACCGGACAACTACGTGGCCTTCCTGTCGCCATCGCGCAACATCAGCTGCGAGATCGACTACCAGCGCCACGGCATCCCCGACGGGGCATTCTGCTTCAGCATCACCCCGCCGCAATCGGTGACCATGGATCCCGCCGGCGTCCTGTCGCGCTGCAGCGGTGAGGGTTGTCTGGCCAACCCGCCCGAAGGCACGCCAAGCCTCGGCTACGGAAACACCGCTGGAGCCGGGCCGTTCAGCTGCCGGTCCGAGACGGACGGCGTGACGTGCACCGTGACCTCGGGGCGCGGCTTCACCATATCCAACGCCGGGATAACGGCCGTAGGCTGACTTTCGGCTTTCAGCCGCCGCGGGCCTCGATCATGGCCGAGCGGTTGACCTTGGTCGCCGCGGTGCGGGGAATCGCGTCGACGAATTCCACCGTCTTGGGCGCCTTGTAGTGGGCGAGCCGGCTCTTCGCGTACTCGATCACCTGATCCTCGGTGAGCACCGCGCCGTCGGCCGGCTGCACCACCGCGTGCACCCGGCGTCCCCACTGCGGGTCGGCGAGTCCGATGACGACGACATCGGCGATGTCGGGATGGCCCGCCAGAGCCGATTCCACTTCCGCCGGAAACACATTCGCGCCGCCCGTGACGATCATGTCGACCCGGCGGTCGACGATGTAGAGGTAGCCGTCCTCGTCCAGGTAGCCGATGTCGCCGGCGGAGCGGAAGCCGTCTTCGGTGGTCGGTAGCGGCGCCGCGCCGCCGACATAGCGCGATCCCGCGCTCATCGGTGCGCGCAGGTAGATCTCGCCGTGCGCGCCGGGGCCGAGCGGTGTGGTTCCGGCGTCGAGGATCCGGATCTCGGTCTCCCGGAAGCCCCGGCCGACGCTACCCGGATGAGCGAGCCACTCGTCGCCCCGCAACGCGGTGAGCCCGAGGTTCTCGGTCATGCCGTACGCCGACACGATCTGCTCTGGGCTCAACAGCTCGAACCAGGTGTGCATGAGCGACGGCGGCATCACCGCGGCGCCCTGCAGGATGAACACGATGCTGGACAAGTCGCGCTGCCGCACGTCGGGCCGGGCCGCGATGCGCGCCAGCATGGTTGGCGTGGCCGTGAAGTTGGTGATCCGAAAACGTTCGATGACATCCAAAGCCAGTGCGGCGTCGAACTTTTCGAGTATCACCAGATGGTCGCCGGCCAGCAGGAAGGAGAAGGTGGCGAAGCCGTTGGTGTGGTACATCGGCGCGGGCACCATGATGGTCTGCGGCTGAGCCACGGGCGTCCAGTTGGACAGGAAGGGCTCGCCGTGTTGTGGGGTCCACAGCGATGGCGCCAGGCTCAGGATGACTTTCGGGATGCCGGTCGAACCGCTGCTACAGATTCCGTTGACGTTGGGGGAGACGGCCTCAGGCATTGCGTCGGCGGACTCGGCACCCGCCTGGTCCTCCAGCCGCCACCGGCTCACCTCGTCGACGACGACGGCGGGGTCGATCACCTCGCGTACCCGGTCGCGCTCCCATTCGGGCAGGTCCCAGTGCATGGGAACCGGAACGGCGCCGATCTTCCAGCAGCCCAGCGTGGCCAGGACCAGGTGTACCGAGTTCGGGATCGCCAGCGCGACAAGGGAACCGGTTCCGGCGCCGTTGGCCGCAAGCGCGCGACCCCACTGGTTGGCGCGGGCGTCGAGCTCACCGAACGTCAGCGACTGCGCGGTGCCGTCGAGGGCGACGATGGTGACCCCGGTGTCGGCCCCGCGCTCCTCGGCGAGCTGACGAAGCTTGGCGCCGAACGGGATTCCCTCCGCTAACGGGTTGGCCGCCACTTCGGCCGACGCGGGTTCGGTCACGCTGATACCGGCCCGCTGAACAGCGTCTCCAGGGAACCGTCCGCGACACTGGGAATCAGCCGCAGCGCGAGCGCCTCGGCGCCCAGCGGCAAGCGGATCAGCGGTTGCGCGTGCCGGTCGAGCACGCTGATGTCCGACTCGTCGCAGAAGCCCAGGGCGCCGAGCAGCTGGTGGGAGGTGCGCAGCACCTGACGCGCGGTGTCGGAAGCCTTGAGCCGCAGCACGAGTGCGTCCGCCGAGCGGACCTGTATCGGTAGCGACTCCGGCCGGCAGATGGTGTATTTGGCCAACTCGTGCAGCCCCCGCACGGCGACGACGGCCTCCGCGACGGCGAACCTGACGGCCTGGAAATCCGCGAGCGGCTTACCGAACTGCACGCGGGCGCGCACATGATCGGTGACGATCTGCAGCGCCTGCTGCACCGATCCCAGAATCCGCCATGATCCCAGCACGAGATGAAGATTAACGTCGTCGGTGGGGATGGTTCCACCGGGTGCGCCGAGAGAAGCGGGTACCAGGAACGGCCCGAGTTTGGCGCTGGTCCGCGACGCCAGCTTTAGGTGGTAGCGGTTCCCGTCCAAGTCGGCGGCGATCCAGTCACCCGGCAGGTCGCCGTGGTCGATCCGCGGCGCCTCGGGGTTGACCAGGGCAAGGCGGGCGCCGTCGACCGCGAGCAACTCCTCGACGAGGGGATAGGGCAACACCACCGCGCCGGCGGCCCGGCACAACACGGCGGCGGCCAGCAGGTCGTCGGGCGCGGACCGGACATCGAGCTCGAACGCGCCGACCTCGCGGAGGGCCTCGCGCGCAGCGTCCCGGATGCCGTCGTCGGTCTCGGCGCGCAACGCCGCCTGCGGCCCGCCCAGCCGCGCGAACCGTTTGGCCGCGACCGCGGCGAAGTCGCTGATGTCTTGCGGCAGATCAGTTTTCACCGATGTTCTCCCAACACGTCACGGGCCACCAACATCTTCTGCACTTCGATGGTGCCCGACGCCACGGTGGCGGCCTGGGCGTACCGCCAATGGTCTTCGATCGCCCCGTGCAGCGCGGCGCCGCTGCCGCTATCCAGCGCTATCGGGCCCAGCACGTCGAAGAGCAGCTCGGCGACCTGCTGGTCGCACGTGGTGGTGGCGATGCGGGCGGCACTGGCCGCGGCACCCGCGGCCGGATCGTCTTGCAACGACACCGCCCGGTAGGCCAGCATCCGGGCCACCCGAAGATCGACGAGCGCCCGAACCCACCGGGAGCGCAGCGACTCGGGCAGCGCGGACCAGTCGTCGCCGAGCTCGGTGCGCATCCGGTCGAGCAACGATTCGCAGCGCGCGTAGCGGGCGATGCCGACGCGCTCGAATGCCAGCGCCTCGCGCATGACCCGCCAGCCGTCGCCGACCTCGCCGAGGACCTCGCCGGGAAACGCCTGCACGTCGTCGAGGAACATCTCGTTGAGGTGATGCGGGCCCAGCATGGACCCGATCGGCCGGACGGTGAAGCCGGGACGGTCCATCGGAATCAGAAATAGGGTGAGCCGCTTGGGCTTTGGGGCCTCGGGGTCGGTGCATGCGGCCAGCACGCACCAGGACGCCATCAGCGCATAGGAGGTCCACACCTTCTGGCCGGTGATGCGCCAACCGTCCCCGTCCGGCACGGCGCGGGTGCGCAACGAGGCAAGGTCGGTGCCGGCCTCCGGCTCGGAGAAACCCTGGCACCAGATCACGTCGCCGGCGGCGATGGCGGCCAGGTGCTTGGCCTTCTGATCTGCCGTCCCGTATCGCATCAGCGCGGGGCCGACCCAGTTGATGCCCATGTATTGGGGGCCGCGCGGCTCGTGCTGGGCCCACATCTCCTCGCGCAGCACCGTCTGCTGCCAGACAGAACCACCGCCGCCGCCATGCTCTTTCGGCCACGCCAGCGCCAGCAGGCCCTCGGCCGCCAGCAGTTTGCAGAACGTCTCGGTGGTGGCCAGATCCCTGGGGTTCTCGGTGCAGGCGCCCAGGAAATCGGCGGGGATGTGGTTGGCCACCAGCTCGCGCAGGTGGTTGCGCAGTTGTGCGGCGTCGTCGCCGAGGTCGTAATCCATCGTTGTCATCCCTTCGGCAGCCCGAGCACCCGCTCGGCGATGATGTTGCGCTGGACCTCCGATGTCCCGCCGTAGATGGTCGCGGCGAGCGCGTCCTGGCGTTCGAAGAGCAGATCCGGGTCGCTCAGCGATTGCATTCCTTGCGCGGCGGCGGCGAGCTCCCAAACCCGCTGCAAGGTAACGGATCCGAGCAGCTTCATGGTGTCGGCTTCGGGGCTCGGCCGCCCGGCCAGTTCGTTGCCCAGGGCACGGTACCCGGTGGCCCGCAACGCCTCCGCGTCGGCAAGCAGGGAGCCGAGTTCGGTGCAGATGTCCGCGGTCGGCTGCGCCCTGCGCACCGACTCGAGCCCACGCTTGATCTCGACCCAGTTCATGATCCAGATCATCTGGCGTTCATGGTGCAGCGACGACAGGGCGACATTCCACCCGCCGTGTAACGGCCCCAGCAGGTTGTCCGCCGGCACCTCGACGTCGTCGAGAAAGACCTCGCAGAACGTCTCGTCGGAGATCGACGCCATCCGGATCGGTTCGACCCGCACCCCCGGCGAGTGCAGATCGAGGATCAGGCAGGAAATCCCGCGGTGCTTCGGCGCCTCGGGGTCGGTGCGGGCATACAGCGTGCACCACCGCGACTCATGGGCTTGGGTGGTCCAGATCTTGTGCCCGTTGACCCGAAAGCCGTCCCCGTCGCGGTCGGCGCGGGTGCGCAGGCCGGCGAAGTCCGACCCGGCTTCCGGTTCCGACATGCCCAGCGCCCACCACTCGTCGCCGCGCAGCAGCGGGACCAGCAATCGCTCGATCTGGGCCGGGGTGCCGAACTGACGAATGCCGGGCGCGGCGACGTTGGGACCCGCGATGTTCGGCAGCTTGGGCGCCGAGCGCAGCGCCGCCTCGAGCCGGATCTCCATCGCGTCGCGCAGGCCCAGCGATCGACCCCCGTGTTCTCCGGGCCAGGTGGGCTGGAGCCACCCGGCCTCGAAGGCGGCGCGTTGGTAATCGCGTCGCAGGGTCAGGTCCCAGCGGTATTCGCGGTAGTTGTCGTAATAGTCGGTCGGCAGAAAGCCCGTCAGCCAGCTGCCGAACTCGTCGACCACCCCGGTCATGCCGCGCCTCCCGCGAACCGCCGGCCGACCTCGTGGTAGAGGGCGCGGCTGTCGCCCAGCATCGCGGCGGCCTGCCAGGCGTGCCGGACGTAAAGGTGGGCGTCGTGCTCCCAGGTCTGCCCGAGCGCGCCGTGCACCTGGACCGCGACCTTCGCGCAGTTGGCGGCCGCGTCGCCGGCCGCCGCTTTGGCGAGCGCCGCGGTGGTCCACGCCTGCGCGGGCGCCGTGGTCGGGTCGGCCAGCCGAGCGGCCGCGGCGTGGGTGAGACCGCGGGCGCGCTCCAACCCGACGTAGTTGTCGGCCAGCGCGTGCTTGATGCCCTGGAACGCGCCGATCGGCGAGCCGAACTGGCGGCGTGTCTTCGCGTGTTCGACGGCCCGGTTCAAGGCGGCGCTCGCCGTGCCGACCAGGTCGGCGGCCGCGGCCACCAACGGCGTCGTCAACGCCCGGTCGGGATCAACCGGTGCGGCGACCAACGGCTCGGCGTCGACTTCGACGTCTGCCAGCGGCTGCGCGGGGTCGGTCGACTCGCCGGGGATGACCGTCACCCCGTCGCCGCAGCGTGCGACCGCGACCACGGTGCCGTCGGGAGCGGTGTCGGCCCGCGCCAGCGTGACGAGCAGCTCGGCGCGCGACAGGTTGGGGACCGCGACCGCTCGCCCGCGCAGGCGTCCGGCGCGCAGCGTCATCGGCGCCCCGGGCAGCCGAGATCCTTTGGCGTGCACGGCCAGGGTGGCGACCACACCGCCGGCGATATCGTCGAGAACCGCGTCGAGGCCCGCTCCCCGCAATGCGCCGGCGGCCAGGCCGACACTGCTCAACAGCGGGATCGGCGCGATGGCGGCACCGCATTCCTCGAGCACCACCGCGAGCTCAACCGGTCCGTAGTCGCCCGCCCCCGGGGCGGCCAGTTCCGTCCAGCCGAGGTCGACGACGGTCTTCCACAGCGTGCGCCACCGCTCGGGATCCGTCATCGCCTGCCGGGCGGAGTCGGGCGGGCACTCGGTACGCAAAATGTCGCGCACGGTGTCGCGCAGCGACAGCTGCTCCGCGTTCAATCCAACATCCATAAGACCCCTAACATAATAAAAATAGTAAACTAGCGGCCCTGGTCCGCAATCGCACGGGAATAGACGTTGAGGTGGGTGCATGGTCGAGTGGTATTTGTTCCTGCCGCAGGTGCGGATGTCGGCGGCCGACATCGTCGAGCGGGCCCGCCACGCGGAGGGCAGCGGCTTCGACGGCATGGCGTTCATCGACCATCTCGAGGCGCCGGGGCTGCCCGACGAAAGCATCTGGGAGGCAATGGGCATTGCCAGCTGGGTGGCGGCCAGGACGGAGCGGCTGCGGATCGGCCACCTGGTGCTGTGTGACGCGTTTCGCCACCCCGCCGTGCTGGCCAAACAAGCCGTCACCCTGTCGGACGCATCCGAAGGCCGGTTCGATCTGGGGCTGGGTGCGGGCTCCTGGCCCACAGAGTTCGCCAGATTCGCTGTGGGCCAGCAGGATCCGAAGGCCAGGGTCGCACAACTCGGGCGTCATCTGGAGCTGATCCGAGGGTACTGGGGCGACGGGACGGGGGAGAACGCGCAGTCCCCGCGCAGGTCCCATCCGATACCCCTGATCCTCGGCGGAACGGGACCGAGAATGATGGAACTCGTTCGTAGGCATGCGGATTGGTGGAATGTGCCGGCAAACCACCTCGACCGGCTGCCCAAGCTGGCCCCCGAAGCGGGGTCCGCCCGGGTATCGATCCAGCAGATGGTGGGATTTGTCCGGACTGGCAGCGATCCCGAGGCGGTCCGCGAGGTGAGCGTTCGGAGATTCGGAAACCTGGGCTCGGGCCTCGTCTGCGGCGACGCCGACGAGCTGATCGGCCACTTCGGCGGCCTGGCCGCTCAGGGGGTTGAGCGGTTCTACGTGTGGTTCGCCGACTTCGCGAAGCGCGAATCCCTGCAGGAATTCGGTGAATCGGTGATCAAGGCGTTCCCTGGCGGCGCCGCCGCGCTTCGGTAGGGACGACCGGCGGCCGGGCGAACGGCCCGCGCCGCACCGCGCTGAGCCGGACCTCCGGCAGGTCGACGGATGGGTCGACGGTGTCCAGCCACGCGACGGCGTCCGCGACGTCGGACACCCGAATCGCGTACATCTCGAAGGGGACGTCCTGCAGCATCTCGGTTTCCACCGGGCCCGGCGTCACGAGGTGCACGGCGATGCCGTCGCGGTCGACCTCCAGCGCCAGGGCGCGGGCGAACGCGTTCATGCCCGCCTTGGACGCCGAGTAGGCGGTGCGGGCCAGCATCGGTTCGTGCGCCGCCGACGACGAAATGAACACAAACCGCGAACCCGCGCGCATCCTCGGCAACGCGGCGGAGGTGACCACGAAGCACGAGTCCAGGTTGGCCGAGATGATGGTGCGCCACTGCTCGAAGGTCTGCTTGCGCGCGTACGTTCCGCCCAGCGTGCCCGCCGCATGGACCACCAGGTCGATCCTCTCCAAAGCGCTTGCGGCCGCGGCGAACCCGTCCGGATCCGAGGCATCGGCCACCACGTGACGTCCGCCGATCTCCTCGGCGGCGGCGCGCAACGGAGCCTCGCGGCGCGCCGCCAGCACTACGTCGTAACCGAGTTCGACCAACTTGCGACCGCACGCTTTGCCGATCCCGCCGCTGCCGCCGGTGACCAATGCGGTTCTCAAGGGGCGCCTCTTACGGTTGCCGGAAATCCCGTTGCCGCGACAAAGCCTGCGGCGACAGCGCGTGGATACGTTGGTCGTGCCGATCGGAGAGCACGTACGTCTGAGTGTCGGCGAGATGGCGACCCGCGATACGCCGCGCCCGGTCGACGTCGCCCTCCGCGATGGTCTCGGTCAGCTTGACGTGCGTGCCGAGGACGGCTCGGCGTTGAGCCAGCGAGGGGTAGGTGCCGCGTGCCGCGCTTTCGTCCGCCCACTGTTGTTCGTGGCTGGTCCACAGCGTCTCCAAGCTGCCGACCACCGCGATGATGGTGTGGTTTCCGCAGCCGCGCACCACGAGATCGTGGAATTCCCGACCGATTTCGGTGAACAGCGCGCCGTCCTCGATGTTTTCGGCCATCGCGTCGTTCACCCGGTTGAGTTCCGGGACCAAGGTGTCCGCGCGGTCTGGCCGCCGGGCGGCCAGCGCGGCGCAGGCGGGCTCGAGTTCCTGCAACGCCATTCCGAGGTCGGCGACCGCGACCGACTCGCTCTGCAGCAGGAGCCCGAGCATGTACGCGGCGCTGGTCTTCGCCGGCGCGTGCACGACCGCGCCGCCGCGGTTGCCCCGGCGGACCGACACCAGGCCCTCGGTCTCGAGAATGCGCAGCGCCTCGCGCAGCGAAACCAAGCTCACGTTGAACTGCTCGACGAGCACCTCTTGCCGCGGCAAGAGGTCGCCGTCCGCCAGGTCGCCGTTGATGATCTGGCGGCGCAACTCGTCGGCTACGATCTCAGCGATCCGCGGCGCCGACAATCGGCGACCGGCGTCGCGCCCAATTCCCAAGTCGGTCATCCGATCCTCGAAACCAATCAATTCGCTGGCTTAGCTATTTTAGCAGTAATGGTATAAATAGCCGCGTGAGGCGCGAGCCCGACAGCCGACCGACACCGCTTGACGGATTGCGTGTCGTCGAGATCAGTGACCGCATCGCCGGCGGTTACTGCGGGAAGCTGCTGGCCGACGCCGGCGCGCAGGTGCGCAAAATCGAACCGCCGCAGGGTGATTGGCTCCGCACCTACTCCGCCACCCGGTCGCCGCTGACGGACGGGCAGAGTTCGCCGTTTTTCGCCTACCTCAACGCCGGCAAGCGCAGCGTGACCTGCACGCCCGGTTCCGCACGGTTTTCCGCGGAACTGGCCGCGGCGGACGTGGTGGTGATCACGGCCGGGCGCGAGCGGGCCGCGTCGCTGGGCGTCGAGCCGCAGCTCCTGCTGGCCGCGGCTCCGTGCGCGGTCATCGTCACGATCTCCGACTTCGGCTGGACCGGACCGTACGCCGGTCGGGCCGCCAGCGAATTCACCCTGCAGGCGTGGGCCGGCTCGCCCGGATTCCGCGGTGATCCCGCCGGCCCGCCGATCTCCATCGGCGGCGACCTGGGGGAGTACATGGGCGGCGTGTATGCCGCGTTCGGCGTGCTGGCCGTGTGTCGCCGCGTCGAACGCGGCGGGCCCGGCGAGCATCTGGACCTGTCCATGCTCGAGGCGTTGACCGCGATGCAGAGCAGCGAGTGGCTGCACTCGCAGCTGCTGCGGGTGCCCCCGATCCGCCGCACGCTCGAAGTGCCGTCCATCGAGCCCGCCAGGGACGGCTACGTCGGGATCACCATGGTCACCGGCCAGCAGTGGCTCGATTTCGTCGCGATGGTCGAATGCCCGCAGCTCGAGGAGATCGAACAGCTCCGCTTCCAGATCGGCCGGTGGGCCTACCGCGACCTGATCCGCGAACAGATCGGTCCCTGGCTGGCCGAACGGACCGTCGCGGAGATCGTCGAGCTCGGCCAACTGTTCCGGTTGCCCATCGCGGCGCTGGGCAACGGATCCACGATCCGGGACATGGAGTACGTGACGCAGCGCGGCGTTTTTGTGGACAACCCCGCCGGTTTTCACCAACCCCGGGCGCCGTGGCTGATGTCGGCGTGCGCGCCCGCCCCACCGGGCGTCACTCCCGCTCTCGGTGAGGCCAACAACGAAAGCCCTTGGGCCCCAAGGGAAATTGCTCCCGCGTCGTCGGCGACGGAATTGCCCCTGGCCGGCGTGCGCATCGTCGACCTGACCGCATTCTGGGCCGGTCCCGCGGCGACCCACTTGCTGGCCGCGTTCGGCGCCGACGTCGTCAAGGTCGAATCGATACAGCGGCCCGACGGCATTCGGTACTCGGGCGGCATGCGCACCGACGTCGACGATTGGTGGGAGTACGGCTGGGTGTTCCAGGCCATGAACACCAACAAGCGTTCCGTCACACTGGATTTGGGCTCCGACGACGGGCGGCGCCTGTTCACCGAGCTGGCCGCCGGCGCGGACGTGGTGATCGAGAACTTCTCACCGCGGGTCATGGAACAGTTCGGCCTGACCGCCGAGGTGCTGCTGGAGGTCAACCCCAAGCTCGTGGTCGCGAGGATGCCCGCCTTCGGGCTGGACGGCCCGTGGCGGGACCGGGTCGGATTCGCGCCCACCATGGAGCAGATCGCCGGCCTGGCGTGGGTGACCGGATTGCCCGACACCCCGCCGGTCACACCGCGCGGGGCGTGCGACCCGCTGGCCGGCGTGCACGCCGCGTTCGCGGTGCTGGCCGCGCTGAACTTCGCCGAACGCACCGGCTCGGGCCAGCTGGTCGAGCTGCCGATGCTCGAGACGGTGCTGAACGCCACCGCGATACAGGCGATCGAATCCGAGGTCTTCGGGACGACGCTGACCCGGCGGGGCAATCGCGGTTTCGGCGACGCGATCCAGAACATCTATCGCTGCGCCGGGGAAGACGATTGGATCGCCGTCACCGTGGGCGACGACCGGCAGTGGGGTGCGCTGGCCGAGCTGATGGATCGGCCGGTGTGGTGTGACGAGGGGGTGTCCACCGTCGCCGGGCGGCGGCAGCGGGCCGACGACATCGACCGCCGGCTGGCGGAGTGGTTCGGGCGGCAACCCCTTGAGCCGACGGTGGAGCGATTGGCCGCCGCAGGCATACCCGCCGCGCCGGTAGTGTCGCCGTCGTTGGTCACCGACAATCCCCAACTGCGTCACCGGGGTTTCTTGGAGACCCTGCACCATCCCAGCACCGGGGCGGGGCTCTACCCCTGCCCACCGTTCGCGCGGCTGGGCGGCCAAAAAAAGTGGCTGCTGCGGCCGCCACCGCGGTTGGGCGAGCACAATGAGGACATACTGCGTGATCGGTGCGGGCTGACCGACGAAGAACTGAAGCGCCTCGCGACCAGCGGGGTGATCGGGACCCGACCCAAGGGCCTGTAGAGAAGTGGAGGGCATCTGATGCGCGTGACGGTTGACGAAAACCTCTGTGAGGCCAACGGTTTCTGCGAGTCGCTGGCGCCGGAAGTCTTCGAACTGGGCGACGAGGACGTGGTGCAGATCGCGGAGGGCCCCGTGCCGCCCCGGCTGGAGATCGACGTGCGCGCCGCGGTGGACCAGTGTCCCAAGGCCGCGCTGCGGCTGATCGACTGACCTGAGCCCTAGCGCCGCTCGGTCAGCGAGATCGGCATCTCGTCGTAGATCGACATGTTCGTCACCAGGTTCGGAAACGCCACCGTGGCCGGCCCGATCGCGATGTCGTCGCAGCGCAGCAACAGCTCGTCGAACACCGCGCGGAGTTCCGCGCGCGCGAGCATCGCACCGAGGCAGTGGTGCGGTCCGCCCCCGCCGAACGCCACGTGCGGATTGGGTTGACGGCCGATGTCAAACGTGAACGGCGAGGAGAACGCCTCCTCGTCGCGGTTGGCCGAACGCAGCATCGACACCACCCGCTCGCCCTTGGCGATGCGCTGGCCGTCCATCTCGACATCGACCTTGGCCGTGCGCGTCCAGTAGGCCACCGGGGACGCCCAGCGCAGCACCTCCTCGACCGCGGTCGGGCGCACCCCTTCGTCCGCCCGATACCGCTCGATCTGCTCGGGGTTAGCCAGGAAGGCTTGCAGCCCGATCGCCAGGGCGTTCTTGGTGGTGTCGCTACCCGCGAAAGCCAGGACGAAGAAGAAGAATTCGAGTTCGTTGGGGGGCAACCTGAATTCCACACCGTCGTCGCCGGTGATCACCGCCGACGCCAGGGTGCTCCAGATGTCGTCGGTGGGATTACGGCGCTTCTCGGCGGTCAACTCCATGGCGTAGTCGAACACCGAGGCAAAGAGTTCGAGTTCCACCTGCCCGGTCGGTCGGGCTTCGGGCGCAAGCGCCTTCAAAATTCGGTCGAAGAGGTCGAAGACGCGGGGGCGGTCCTCCTCCGGGATCCCGATGATGTCGCCGATCACGGTCATCGGCAGGGCGTCGGCGACGTCGGAGATCCAATCGCCACCGCGCGCGGCGAGCAGGTCATCGATCATCCGCGCCGCACGCGCGCGGATGCCGGCCTCCAGCTTGGCGATCGCTCGCGGATTGAACGCGTTGGAAATCAGCTTGCGGCGCTTGTTCAGGTCCGGGGGGTCCAGCGTGATGATCGTCGGCGACGACGAGAACATGGCGACCGGCTGGATCAGCGGCCCGTCGGCCGCAGTGAACGAGTCGGTGTCGCGGTGCAGCCGAACGGCGTGCCGGTGTTTGGTCGCCACCCAGAAATCCCGGCGCACCGTCTTGGCGACGCCGGGCGTCAGTTCGTGTCGGAACAGCGGCCGGCTGTGCCGCAACTCCGCGAACACGTCGTCCGGAAAGCCGTTGCGCCACAGCGCGAAGTCGGAGAGGTCCACTGCCGCAGCCGTCATCTTCAAACCCCGCTCTGCCGGACGCGTTTGGTGTCGCGTTGACGTTCAATGCTTAAAATAGTAAAAATAGACCTTGTCGTCGAACCGCGGTGAGTGAAGGGCGGCCCAATTGCGCTCGGCTCGCCTGGGCCGTGCGGGATATGGAGAGCTCGTGACGCATACAATTTCGGACCCGGCGGCGGAGTCGGCCGGAGATCCCTCGGAACGCGAGTTCGGGCAGTCCGGCATCGCGCTGTCGACCTACCGGTTCCCGACGGGCTGGTTCATCGTTGCCTTCGGCTCCGACGTCGCCGCCGGTCAGGTCAAGCGTGCCCACTACTTCGGTGAGGAACTCGTCATTTTCCGCACCGAGTCCGGCCGGGTGCATGTGATGGACGCCTACTGCCAGCACCTCGGCGCCAATTTGGGCGTCGGCGGCACTGTGGAAGGCGACAACATCGTCTGCCCCTGGCACGGTTGGCGCTGGCGCGGTGACGGCACCAATGCGCTGATTCCCTACAGCAAGATCGGTTGCAAGAACAACGTCCGCATCCGCACCTACCCGACCGTGGAGTGGTACGGCTTCATCCTCGCCTGGCACGAGCGCCACGGTCGGGCGCCGTACTGGCAGCCGCCCGTGCTGCCCGAACT
Organism: Mycobacterium hainanense; assembly: GCF_041890355.1. Lineage (NCBI taxonomy): Bacteria > Bacillati > Actinomycetota > Actinomycetes > Mycobacteriales > Mycobacteriaceae > Mycobacterium > Mycobacterium hainanense. The sequence goes on from NZ_CP169059.1 coordinate 1,753,505, forward strand.
GGAAACCAACGAGTATTACCCGCTGCACCCGCGCACGCAGATGGTCAACCGGGTGAAGGTGCACCCGCAGATGATCATCGAGAACGCCGCCGACCCGTACCACGTGCAATACGTGCACAAGGCCGCCAATCCGGCAACCACCGCGTCGTTCGAGGTCTCCGGCTACCACCTGCACGCAACCGTCAACGCCCATTTCGGCGGTGGCCGCGCGTCGACTTGGCTGACTCCCAACGGGCCGGTCGACGCCAAGATCATCTACGACAACTACTCCCTGGGGCTGGGCGTCGTCCGGTTCCCGAGCGAGCTGGTGGCCACCGTCCAGGTCACCGGGCAGACGCCGGTCGACGAGGACTACACCGATTACTTCTATACACAGGCGTCGGTCCGCGAGCCGGGTGACCCAGGAGACGTGCCGACCGGTCGCGCGGCGAAATTCCTGGCGCTGCAACAAGAAGTCATCAAACAGGACTTCTTCACGTGGGAGAACATGAAGTACCTGGAGAAGCCGAACCTGGCTCCCGAAGAGGCGCACGACTACGCGGCCCTTCGCCGCTGGGCGCACCGCTTCTACCCGGGCGCGCAACCGTCGCCGTCCGACTTCGGTTACACCGCAGCCGGTGAGCCCGATCCGGCGGCCGCGAAAGCCTAATCGGAAGTCCCTGGAGGCCTGATGTGCCCCGACCGGAGCGGACCTCTTGGGCCCTCCGATTTCGGCGTGGAGAGTTTCACCGTGCCGGCCGTGCTCGACCGGCGCGCCGAGCAGTATCCCGACCGGGTGATGATGTCGATCGCCGGCGTCGACGTCACCTTCGAGCAGATGCGGCAACGGTCCTGTGCGGCGGCGAACCTGCTCGCGGACTTCGGCGTTGGCGCCGGTGACTGCGTGGCGCTGTTCACCGGGACATGCCCGGAATGGGTCTACTACTGGCTGGGCGCGGCGCGCCTCGGCGCGGTGAGCGCGGCAGTCAACGCCGCGAACAAGGGAGACTTCCTGCTGCACGCCCTGCGGCTGTCGCAGGCCAAGGTGATCCTCACCGACGCCGAGCGGCGGCCTCGGGTCGAGCTGGTTGCCGGCGCGCTGGACGTCACGCCAACCCTTGTGCTGCAAGACGATTCACTCAAGGTGGCGTTGAACCGCGGGGCTGGACGGCCGGCCCCCGAGGCGCGCGCCACGCCGGGGGAGGTGGGTGCGCTGTTCTTCACGTCCGGCACCACCGGCCCGTCCAAAGCGGTCGCAACGACGTGGCATTACCTGTTCACCGTGGCCGCGACGGTCGCGTCGGCCTGGGAATTGCGCGCCGGGGAGGTGCTGTGGACGGCGATGCCGCTGTTTCACCTTAGCGCGGCGCCCAGCGTGTTGGCCCCGATGCTGCTCGGCGCGACGACCGTGCTGGCGGAGGCGTTTCACCCCGGCCGGGTGTGGGACGACATCCGCGCGCGCAATGCCGTCGGCTTCGCCGGCGCCGGCGCCATGGTGTCGATGCTGCACAACCTGCCCCCGGATCCCCGGGACACCCAGCTGCCACTGCGGTTCATCTCCGCGGCGCCGATCGATGCCAAGGCGTATCGCGCCATCGAAGAGCGTTACGGCTGCCGGATCGTCACGATGTACGGGATGACCGAGGCGTTCCCGATCGCCGTCAAGGCCCTGGCCGACGATGGGGTACCCGGGACATCGGGCCGGCCGAATCCAAGCTTCGACGTGCGCATCGTCGACGAAGCCGGCGATCCGTTGCCCGCCGGCGCGGTGGGCGAGATCGCCTGCCGGGCCCGGTATCCGGGCGTGATGAGCGAAGGTTATGTCGGCGAAGGCTCCCGGGTGGTTCCCCACCAGGACTGGTTCCGCACCGGCGACCTCGGCAGGCTCGACGCCGAAGGCAACCTGACCTACGTCGACCGCCGCAAGGATGCGCTGCGCAGGCGGGGAGAAAACGTTTCCTCGACCGAAGTCGAGGCCGTCGTCATGAGCCATCCGTCCGTGGCCGAGGCCGCCGCGGTCGGGGTGCCCAGTGCATTGGGCGAAGACGACATCCTGCTGGTACTGACGCTGCGGCCGGGAGCCGCAGTGGATTACACCGAGCTACTCGACTTCTGCGCGGCCCGGATGCCGTACTTCTGTGTGCCGCGGTTCGTGGAGACCGTCAGCGAACTTCCGAAGAACGTCATCGGGCGGGTACGCAAGGACCTGTTGCGCGAGCGGGGGGTGACTCAGGGGGCGTGGGACCGTGAAGCTCAGGGCTATATCGTTAGCCGGTAAGTTACGTTAATGTTACGTAATCGTCGGAAAGTTACTTTAATGTTACGTACGTCCGCTCGTTGGCAGTCGTTTCCCGGAAGAATCTGGAGACCGCAATGACCATGTCCTATCAGGAACAGCAAATGCTGCAGGCCGCCACGGGCCGCGCTGCCATCCTCAACCTGAATGCCCGGCACAACCGGGCTTACTCCGACGGCGATCGCGAGCGCTGGATCGCTACGTTCCGCCACTCCGGGGCGACCTACCACCGCGACGGCGACACGTTCGACGACCTGCGCGCGGCGTTCGACGGCGGCGACGGGCAACGGCTGGTCACCGTCGATCACGAGATCCGCGTCGACGGGGTCAACGCGACGCAGCAGTGCGTCGCCGTGCTTTTCGCCGCCATGTACGGCGACACCACGCTGCGGGCCACCGGGATCTTCCGGGACACGCTGATCTACGAGCGTGGCGGCTGGTACTTCACTTCCCGTACCCTGCAATGGGATTCGGTGCCCAGTAGGCACCCGCTCGTTATGTGAGCGGCGTGGATCCCGACCTCAGTTACCAGCTGGCCTTCGGCACCTACGAAGACGCGCTGCGGATGGTAGGCGCGACCAGCGAGCCGCGCACCGCGGCCACAGCGGTCAGCGGCGCGCGCATCCAGTTGTTTGCCGCGATGGTCCACGACCGCAATCGTTCTTACTGGGACGCCGAGTTCGCGAATCGGACGTGGGGCGGGCTGCTGGCGCCGCCGGCCCTGTTGATGGGGTGGCTGATCCCTCCGCCGTGGCAGCCGCAGGGCGGGCCGCCGGCGGCGTCCCTGGTGTTGCGGGTGCCGTTGCCGGGCACCACGTTCATCAACGCGGCCAACGACGTCGAGTTCCTGGAACCCATCGTCGAAGGAGATGTACTCACCGTAGTCGAGGAACTGGTGTCGGTGTCGCCGGAGAAGCGGACGCGGCTGGGCGTGGGCCATTTCGTCGAGACGCTGGAGACCTATCGTCGTCAGGACCGGACGGTGGTCGCCACCTGCCGCAACACGTTGTTCCGCTTCACTCCGGGGGCATCCCCGTGACCGGCGACGGCCTGGACTTCGACGAGATCACCGTCCCTGTCGACCTGCCCGAGGTGGTCGACCACATCAGTTACCAGCGTGTGGTCGAGAATGCCGGAGCGACGTGGGACTACTTTCCGGGCCATTTCGACCCGGAATATGCACGGCGCCAGGGCAATCCGACCATCTACGTCAACACGATGCACCTGGCCGGCTTCGCTGACCGAGTCGCGACCGATTGGGCGGGCTCGAGCAGTCGCGTGGTGCGCCGCTCCCTGCGGTTGACGGGTTCGGTCTACGCGGGTGACACGATGATCGGTCGGGGACGCGCGGTGGCCAAGCGTCGCGACGACTCGGTGGACCCGCCCCGTTGCCTCGTGGACATCGAGATTCAGGTGACCAATCAGCACGGCGCGCTGTGCTGCCCGGTCGAGCTCACCCTGCAGGTGCCCGCAAGTGGCCGATGACGAGGTAGCCGCGCTGCATCTCGCGGTCTGCCGACGGTTCGGCAAGGCCGTTCGATCGGCGCATGGCAGGTGGGATCGTCGCTCCCCGTGCGAAGAGTGGGATGCGCGCGGAGTGCTCGAGCACGTGATCGGTTTCCATGACGTACTTGTGTTGCGTCCCTTGAACCTGAAGCCGGACCGACCGCGAGACGATCCCCAGGCGCGATGGCAACTGACCTACGACGCGCTGACGGCGGCCGTCGAATCCGGCAGAGTGAGTCAGCTGGATGAGTACAGGTTGATGCCGAACCTGACCCGCGATGTCCTGGTGCACACGTGGGATCTCGCCCGCGCGGTGGGGGCGGATGATCGGTTGGATCCCACATGGTGCGGGCGGATGTACGACTGCCTACCCGCGGACCCGCGGGCCTTGAGCTCCTCGGGAATGTTCGGTGTTCCGATGGCTGTGCCTGACGAAAGCGACATGCAGGCAATGCTTCTCGCGCGGCTCGGCCGTGACCCGGCATGGCGACCGGAGACGGCGTAGCGATGGCTGCAACCATAAGACGGGTTCGGATTTTGATATCGCCGGTGATATCGCAAACGGGAATCGCCATATGCCCCGATCTTGGGCAGAGCACTGACGGCGGTTATAGCGGTGGCAGCTGCCCTTTGCACACCAACGTTTGGAGCTCGACGTATTCGTCAAGGCCCTCGGGGCCGAACTCGCGACCGATGCCCGACTGCTTGAAGCCCCCGAACGGGGCGCCGATGTCGAGCGTGTACATGTTGATGCCGTAGGTGCCGGTCCGCACACCGGCCGCGATCTCCATGCCGTGTGCGATGTCGGAAGTCCACACCGAACCGGCCAAACCGTAGTCGGTCTCGTTGGCGATGCGGATCGCGTCGTCCTCGTCGCGGTAGCGCAGCACCGTCAACACCGGGCCGAAGATCTCCTCCCGGGCGATGCGCATGTCGTTGGTGGCGTCGGCGAACAGCGTCGGCCGCACATACCAGCCGCGGTCCGACGGGCTGTCCTGGCCGCCGAGCACGACGCGGGCCCCCTCGGCCTGGCCGGACCTGATGTAGTCCTGCACACGTCGTTGTTGCCGTTGCGCGACAAGGGGTCCGATGTCGGTGGCGTCATCGGCGGGATCGCCCACCTGGAGGGCCGACATCATCTCGGCCAACGCGTCGACGACCTCGTCGTGTCGCCGGTCGCTGACCAGTATGCGGGTCTGGGCGACGCAGGCCTGGCCGTTGTTCATCAGGCCGGCGGTTTTCAGTCCGGCGACGGTCTTGCCAATGTCGGCGTCGTCGAGAATGATCGCCGCCGACTTGCCGCCCAGTTCCAGGCTCACGCGCTTGAGTTGCTCGCCGCACAGGGCGGCGATGCGGCGGCCGACGGCGCTCGAGCCGGTGAACGCGATCTTGTCCACGCCCCGATGACGCACCAGCGCCTCGCCGATCTCCGGGCCGCCGGGCAGCACCGAGACCACCCCTTCAGGTAGGTCGAGCTGCTCGATCATCTCCGCCAACCACAAAGCGTCCAAAGGTGTTTCGGGCGCAGGCTTGATGATCACGGTGCACCCCGCGATCAACGCCGGGATCAGCTTGGGCATGATCAGGAACTGCGGCACGTTCCACGGGACGATCGCACCGACCACCCCGACCGGGGCCCGGCGCAGGTGCACTTCGCCGAGCACGCCCTGGCGGCGTTCCTGCCACGGAAAGTCGCGGGCGGCGGCCAGTGACAGGTGGATAAGCGTCGCCGCGGCCGCCGCCTGGCCCAGCCGGCTGAAGCTGCGCGGGGAGCCCATCTCGTCGGTGATCAGGTCGGCCATCCCCTCGATGTGGCCGGCGTAGATCGTGGCGAGCTGCTCGACCTTGGCCATGCGCTCGGCGTGGGTCATCCGCGGCCACGGGCCGTGGTCGAAGGCGTGTCGCGCGGCGGCGACGGCCGCTTCGACGTCCTCCGGCCCGGCCACCTGGACGTGCCCGACCGGTTCTTCGGAGTGCGGGGAGATGACGGCGAGCTGTTGAGGGTTCACGGGCTTGCGCCACTGCCCCCCGATGAAGAGTTCGCTGTAGGACCGGTGGTCGGCAATTGCTGTCATCGGGCACTTCCTCGAGGGGTTTGGCGCGCGCACATGGCACAGTGACCGTGATTTCGCTATTGACGCTAACATAGCGAAAAAAGCAGCGAGGCCCGATATGACCAGCGATTGGCGCAGTTACCCGTTCCAGTTGGTACCCGGCGACAGCCAGCTGGACTTCCCCGCCGCAGAGGGCGAACACCCGGACCAGGAATCGGACACCTGGTTCATCGCCGGGCAGCTCGACGCCGCCGAGACCGGTCGGTCGTTTGCCTTTCTCACCATCTTCAACAAGAACCGGCCCGGCGGCACCGTGGTCGCGGACTTCTACACGCTGGCGCTGTTCGATCTCGACACCGGTGACTACGGCACCTACACCGACTACGACATGCCGCCGGCCAACATGGAGCCCGGCGCGCAGCGCAAGCTGAGCCTGGCGCCAGGCTACCTGGACATCCACTACTCGAGCGGAGCCGGCACCGCGTCGTGGACCACGTGCCGGGATGCCGACGGGGGGTTGCTGCCCTACACCTACCGCGTCAGCCTGGTCGGCGAGGACCAGTCGGGCCGCCCCATGCGCCTGGATCTGGCCGTAACGCCCACCCGCGCACCGACACCGGTGGGTGCCTCGACGTACAACGGGAAGATCTGTTGCTTCGGCCAGACCGAGACCTACTCGTACTTCCAGACCGGCATGGCGATGACGGGCACGCTGCGCTGGGGCGACGTCGTCGAACAGGTTTCCGGCAGCAGCGGGCACATCGACCGGCAGTGGTTCCCGAAGTACGCCGGCGGCGGCGGGACCGGGGGAGACCCGCGGGCCCGGTCCCACGAATGGCGCACGATCAACTTCGACAACGGCGTGGATCTGAGCATCTGGCGGCAGTTCGACCGCACCGATGGCAATGCGCTGCAGCCGTTTACCGGAGTGACGATGAGTCATCCCGACCCGGCCATTCCACCGGAGTGTGCCGAAGACGTCGAGGTGACGGTCAGCAGCTATGTGCGATGGCCGGAGGCGGTGCAGCCGTTGGTGCGGCCGCATGCGGCCGCACGGTACATGCCGGACCGCCACCGGATCACCTGCCGCACCATGCAATTGGACATCGTCGGCGAGCCGCTGGTGCCCGTGCCCGCGCACGGCCTGCCCATCGAATACATGGAGGGTCCGTACCGCTACAGCGGGACCCTATGGGGCAAACCCGTGACCGGCTTTGCGTTCAACGAGCGCTCGCTGGCCCTGTACCGGGACTGGGAGTTGGTCGACGTGCTGGCCACCACCGTCGCGAACATGGAACCCGCCGACCGGGACCTGCAGATGGCCGCGGGTCTACTGGTGCAGCTGTTGGCCCGGGGACGCCGACAGGAAGCGGTGGGACTGTTGACCACGGTGCGTGCGGCCCAAAGCGAAGCGCTGGCAACACTATTGGACGACCTTGTGGCGGCGCTCTCCGTCGCCGGTTGAGGGGCCGCGGATTTACCGCCCCGACGCGGCGCCGTCCCCGGCGAGCGCCCGGGCCCACGCGATGTGGCGATGCTGCAGCCCGGGTTCGTTGCGGCCGAACACCAAGTGGTCGCGAGCGCCCGACTCGAGGTTGGCCTGCAGACCCTCGACCAGCCGGTAGTCCTCGTCGCGCACGGTGGCGTGCGCGTAGTCGAAGACGGCCTGCGCGCCGGCGGCCACCGATTCCTCGGACAGGTCCAGCGGTGTCGAATTCTGATGCACGGTGATCGATCTTCCCGGTCGGTCGGCGGGGTAGATCCGGAACAGCTCGCCGTTGGCGATGGTGACCGACAGCACGATGTTCGGGAACAGCGCGTAGATGACGACCATGTTCTGCAACGGATCCCACTGCCCTTCGGCGACCTCGTCCAGGCCCAGGATCGTGTTGAGCGGGAAGATCAACCGGTGGTGCGGACCGAAGGCGTCGAAGACCGTGCAATTGCTGCGGGCGATCGTGGCGAAGGTCTTCTGGTGCACCGTGGCGAAATGATAGTTCTCCGAGAATGTGTCGACCGCGAGCTTCCAATTGATCGGGCAGTCGAGCACCTTCTCGCCCAGAGGTGACCAGCGCCCGATGCCCCAGGAATCGAGCTCGGCGGCCAGCGGGCTCAGGTGTGTGGCGACGTCCAGGGGGGTGCCGGGATCCAGTGCGATCCAAAGGAATCCGGCGAACTCGGCGGCCGGGAGTTCGGTCAGGCCGTCGCCCGGCTTCGCCGCGCTTGCGATCGCCGCGTTGGGAAACCCCTCGCGACCGGGCAGGCCGACCAAGCGGCCGGTGTTGTCGTAGGTCCACGCGTGGTACGGGCAGGTGAATCGCTTCGCGCTGCCGCATCCCGTCGCCACTTGCGATTGGCGGTGCAGGCAGACGTTGTTGAACGCCTTGACCGATCCGTCGGCCGTCCGGGTCAGCAGGATGGACCGGTCCATCACCGTCTTGGTGCAGTACGCGCCGGGGGCGGGCAGCTCCGAGGCATAGCCGACCAACTGGGGACTGGCCATCACCATGGCGCGGTCGCGCTCGTGACGCTCCGTCGAGGTGTAGTCCCGCGCCTCGACCCGGTGCTCCTGCGGGGCGAGATCGGTGGTCTTGTCGCGCGCCAACTTCAAGGCCCGGCGGGTGAGATCGATCAGCTGGTCGCGTTCCATCTGATCAGTACAGACCTTGCCACAGTTGTAAGGTCAAGGAGTGGCTGAGCAGTTGCTGATCGGCGACGTCACGGCCCTGACCGGGATCGCTTCCGGTCGCATCCGCCACTACGAGAAAATCGGCTTGCTGCGCGCCGAGCATCTGTCCAACGGGTATCGCGTCTTCGGGGTGGAGCAGGTGCTCGACCTGTTGCGCATCGATTTGATGAGAAGTCTCGGCGTCAGCATCAACGACATCCAGCGGCTGATCGCGGGTGGGCGCACCACGTTGGCTGGTGTGCTCGACGAGCACCGGACGTTGTTGGTGCGTCAGCGCGACCGGCTGGACCAGCTGATCGCGGCCATCGACCGATCCCGCGCCGCCACCGATTGCCCCGCCGAAGACGTCAACGAGGACATCCTGCGCAGGCTGGCGACCACCCACCGCGACAGCATCGGGGTCATCGGGCGGCTCAGCGCGCCGCTGCCCGAGCCCGTCACCGCCATGTACGCCGACCTGTTCCGGGAGTGGGACCTGCCGGTTCCGGTGCTCTTCGGGCAGATGGTCCTGCCGGCGGCGGCCAGCAAGCTGCTGGCGGAATTGGCCGAGACACCGGGACGCCAGGTGCTGTTCGACCGGTTGCGCAACCTCGCCGGCGACGTGATCAAGTTGGCCGACCACGGCGCGGCGACGCAGCTTGCCCAGCGCTGGATCGACGAGCAGATCGCCGACCCGCTGCCCGACGACGTGGTCGGCGTGCTGCGCGCCGTGCAACCGTCGTTGGAGCGCGACCCGGTGATCGTGCAGGGATTCCGCGCCTGGGCGGGATCGATCAACCCGGCCGCCGCCCGCTTCCTTGACGAGATCGCCCGGTTGACCGCTGACCGCGGCCTGGACGCGGTGAGCGTGATCGTGCTGCCCACGGTGACGCCACCCCAAACCCAGAGCGCGGCACTGTGATGCAGATGTGACCAGTGTGGTCAATGTGTTAGATGGGGTTACTGTCGTACTCTGTCGCTTGTGTCCTCGGTTTCGCGACGTGACCTGCTCAGACTGGCGGCCGCGACCCCGGCCTTGGTGGGCCTGGGCGTCGCGGGCGCGTCCGTGGGATCAGCACCGGCGTCGGCGTCGCTCGGCACCCTGTTGGACTACGCGGCCGGCGTCATTCCGGCCAGCCAGATCTGGGCGGCCGGAGCCGTGGGTTCGATCAGGTACGTGTCGGACCGGCGACCCGGCGGCAACTGGATGTTGGGCAAGCCGATCCAGGTCGCCGAGGCGCGCGACCTCAACAGCAACGGGCTGAAAATCGTTTCCTGTTACCAGTACGGCAAGGGCAACACCGCGGACTGGCTCGGCGGAGCCAACGCGGGGCTCCAGCACGCGCAGCGCGGGATGCAGCTGCACGCCGCCGCCGGCGGCCCCGCCAGCGCGCCGATCTACGCCTCCATCGACGACGACCCCTCTTACGACCAGTACAAACAGCTGATCGCGCCCTATCTGCGCTCCTGGGAGTCGGTGATCGGTCATCAGCGCACAGGTGTGTACGCCAATTCGAAGACGATCGACTGGGCGCTGCACGACGGGTTGGGCTCCTACTTCTGGCAGCACAACTGGGGATCACCCAAGGGATTCACCCACCCGGCCGCCCATTTACATCAGGTCGAGATCGACAAACGCAGCGTCGGCGGGGTCGGGGTCGACGTCAACGAGATCCTCAAGCCGCAATTCGGCCAGTGGTCCTAGCCGACCCATTCCTTCACCGGTCGCCGCGGGGCCGCGTCTCTTAGAGATCCCAGCAAACACTCGTTCGCTCATTCTTCGCGGCGGCGGGCGCGAATTCCGCCCGAGCGGCACGGCCCAGCCGGGCTCCGCGCGGCTCGGCGGCTCGAAATTTTTACATAACGATTACATAACAAAACTGCTTTGATCAGCGCAGTTATAGCTACTCGACCGTAACCACCTGCATGCAGCAGGTTTGTTCGCCGCGCCCGCGCCGCCGATTCGGGCAGGTGTTACCCACGACACGGTTACCCATGCGTAGAACTCACCAGTAACCAATCACCACGCAAAACGGGGGTCGATCCTTATGCCACTCTTAGTACAGCCGATGCAGTCCGCCGCGCCGCTCGCCACGGTCGCCCACCCGACACGACACCGGTCAGACGGATTTTCGGCCGCGATTCGATGCGGAATCGACGGAGTCTCTAGAGTTCCTGTCCCCTTCGGACCGGCTGAAGGCACTGACACGTAAGACGTACATGACGCATTGAGGGAGATACAGACGTGACGATCCACGAGCACGACCGGGTGTCCGCAGAGCGCGATCCGAACGGGCCGCACACCGCCCACGCTCTGGTCGACCGTCTGACGGCCGGCGAGCCGTACGCCGTCGCGTTCGGCGGCCAGGGCAGCGCCTGGCTGGAGACCCTCGAAGAGCTGGTGTCGTCGGCCGGGATCGAGTCCGAGCTGGCAACGCTGGTCGGTGAGGTGGAGCTGCTGCTCGAGCCGGTGGCCAAAGAGCTGGTGGTGGTGCGCCCGATCGGTTTCGAACCACTCACCTGGGTGCGGGCGCTCGCGGCGGAGGACCCCGTCCCGTCCGAGAAGCACCTGACCTCGGCCGCGGTGTCGATCCCCGGCGTGCTGCTCACCCAGATCGCCGCCGTGCGCGCGCTGGCGCGCCAAGGCATGGACCTGACCGACACCCCGCCGGTGGCCGTGGCGGGGCACTCGCAAGGGGTGCTCGCGGTCGAGGCGCTCAAGGCCGCCGGTACCCGCGACGCCGAGCTGCTCGCGATGGCCCAGCTGATCGGCGCGGCCGGGACGCTGGTCGCCCGTCGGCGCGGGATCTCCGTGCTCGGCGACCGCCCGCCGATGGTGTCGGTGACCAACGCCGACCCCGAGCGCATCGGCCGCTTGCTCGACGACTTCGCGCAGGACGTCCGCACCGTATTGCCGCCGGTGCTGTCCATCCGCAACGGCCGGCGTTCGGTCGTCATCACCGGCACACCCGAACAGCTGTCCCGGTTCGAGCTGTACTGCCAGCAGATCTCCGAAAAGGAAGAGGCCGACCGCAAGAACAAGCTGCGCGGTGGGGACGTCTTCGCGCCGGTCTTCGACCCGGTGCAAGTGGAGGTCGGCTTCCATACGCCCCGGTTGGCCGACGGCATCGACATCGTCGGCGGCTGGGCCGAGAAGGTGGGGCTCGACGTCACGCTGGCTCGCGAGCTGACCGAGTCCATCCTGGTGCGTCGCGTCGACTGGGTCGAAGAGATCGGCCGGGTGCACGACGCCGGCGCGCGCTGGATCCTCGACTTGGGGCCCGGGGACATCCTGACCCGGCTGACCGCGCCGGTGATCCGCGGCCTGGGCGTCGGCATCGTGCCCGCCGCGACCCGCGGCGGGCAGCGCAACCTCTTCACCGTCGGCGCCGTCCCCGAGGTGGCGCGGGCGTGGTCCACCTACGCGCCCACCGTCGTTCGCCTTCCCGACGGCCGGGTCAAGCTCTCGACGAAGTTCACCCGGTTGACCGGACGTTCGCCGATCCTGCTCGCGGGCATGACCCCGACCACCGTCGACGCCAAGATCGTCGCCGCCGCGGCCAACGCGGGCCACTGGGCGGAGCTGGCCGGTGGCGGGCAGGTCACCGAGGAAATCTTCGCCGCCCGCATCGCCGAGCTAGCCACGCTGCTCGAGCCGGGCCGCACCTATCAGTTCAACGCCTTGTTCCTCGACCCGTACCTATGGAAGCTGCAGGTCGGCGGAAAGCGCCTGGTGCAGAAGGCGCGTCAGTCCGGGGCGGCGATCGACGGCCTGGTGATCAGCGCCGGCATCCCGGACCTCGAGGACGCCGTTGAGCTGATCGAGGAGCTGGGCGACGTCGGCATCAGTCACGTGGTGTTCAAGCCCGGCACGGTCGAGCAGATCCGCTCGGTCATCCGCATCGCGACCGAGGTGCCCACCAAGCCGGTGATCATGCACATCGAGGGTGGGCGCGCCGGCGGCCACCACTCCTGGGAAGACCTCGACGACCTGCTGCTGGCAACGTATTCCGAGCTGCGGGCGCGCCCCAACATCACCGTCTGCGTCGGCGGCGGTATCGGCACCCCCGAGCGGGCGGCCGAGTACCTGTCCGGGCGCTGGGCACAGCCGTACGGATTCCCGCTGATGCCCATCGACGGCATCCTGGTCGGCACCGCGGCGATGGCGACCAAGGAGGCCACCACGTCGCCCTCGGTCAAGCGGATGCTGGTCGAGACGCAGGGCACCGACCAGTGGGTGGGCGCCGGAAAAGCCGTGGGCGGCATGGCTTCCAGCCGCAGTCAACTGGGTGCCGACATCCACGAGATCGACAACAGCGCCTCGCGGTGCGGGCGGCTCCTCGACGAGGTCGCCGGTGACGCGGAGGCCGTGGCCGCTCGCCGCGACGAGATCATCGCGGCGATGGCCAACACGGCCAAGCCGTACTTCGGCGACGTCGCCGACATGACCTACCTGCAGTGGCTACGGCGCTACGTCGAACTGGCCATCGGGGAGGGCAACTCCACCGCCGACACCGCCGCACCGGGCAGCCCCTGGCTGGCCGACACCTGGCGCGACCGGTTCCAGCAGATGCTGCAGCGCGCCGAAGCCCGTTTGCACGCAAACGATTCCGGCCCGATCGAGACCCTGTTCAACGATGCCGCTCTGCTGGAACGGCCGGACGACGCGATCGCCGCGCTGCGTGCGCACTACCCCGACGCCGACACCGTGCAGCTGCACCCGGCCGACGTCCCCTTCTTCGTCACCCTGTGCAAGACGCCGGGTAAGCCGGTCAACTTCGTGCCGGTCATCGACAAGGACGTGCGGCGCTGGTGGCGCAGCGACTCGCTGTGGCAGGCGCACGACGCCCGCTACGACGCCGACCAGGTGTGCATCATCCCGGGCACCGCGGCCGTGGCCGGCATCACCCGGATGGACGAACCCGTCGGCGAGTTGCTGGACCGCTTCGAGCAGGCCGCCATCGACGAGGTGCTGTCCTCCAACGGGCAGCCCCGCGCCGTCGCGTCGCGTCGACTGGGTCGCCAGGACGTGACCGGACCGCTCGCCGTGGTGCTGGACGCCCCCGACGTGCAGTGGGCCGGCCGCACCGCGACCAACCCGGTGCACCGGATCGCCGACCCGGGCGATTGGCTCGTGCATCCAGGCCCCGAAGGGCCCGAAAGCCGCCGCGCCACACACTCGTCCACCGGTGCTCGGCTCGAGGTCATCGGCGATCGAGTGGTGCTCAGCGTCCCGATATCGGGAACCTGGATCGACATCCCGTTCAGCCTGCCGGCCAACACGGTTGACGGCGGCACTCCCGTGGTGTCCACCGAGGACGCCGCCACCGCCATGCGCGCCGTCCTGGCGATCGCCGCCGGCGTCGACGGGCCGGAACTCCTGCCCGCGGTCGTCGACGGCACGGCCACCGCGTCGGTGGGCTGGGACCCCGAGCGGGTCGCCGATCACACCGGGGTCACCGCCACCTTCGGCGAGCCGCTGGCGCCCGGCCTCACCACCGTGCCCGACGCGCTGGTCGGCCTGTGCTGGCCCGCGGTCTTCGCGGCGATCGGCTCGGCGGTCACCGACGCCGGCATCCCGGTCGTCGAGGGCCTGCTGAGCCTCGTGCACCTGGACCACGCCGCCCACCTGGTCGGCGTGCTGCCCAAGGTCGCGGCCGAATTGGCAATCAGTGCAACGGCTTCCCCGGCCGTCGACACGGACATGGGCCGGGTGCTCCGGGTCGCGGTGACGATCGCCGGTGCCGACGGCGCGACCATCGCCCGTCTCGACGAGCGCTTCGCGATCCTGGGCCGCACGGGCGCGGCCGAGCTCACCGATCCGGTGCGGGCCGGCGGGGCGGTGTCTCCGAACGCGACCGACACCCCGCGTCGCCGCCGCCGCGACGTCCGGCTGACCGCCCCGGTCGACATGCGACCGTTCGCCGTGGTGTCCGGTGACCACAATCCGATCCACACCGACCGCGCGGCGGCCCTGCTGGCCGGCCTGGAATCGCCGATCGTGCACGGCATGTGGCTGTCGGCCGCGGCGCAGCACGCGGTGACCGCCACCGACGGCCAGGCGCGCCCACCGGCGCGGCTGATCGGCTGGACCGCGCGATTCCTGGGCATGGTGCGCCCCGGTGACGAGGTCGACTTCCGCGTCGAGCGCGTCGGAATCGACCAGGGCGCAGAGGTTTTGGAAGTCGCGGCCCGAATCGGGTCCGACCTGGTGATGTCGGCGACCGCACGCCTTGCCGCCCCGCACACGGTGTACGCCTTCCCCGGCCAGGGGATCCAGCACAAGGGCATGGGCATGGACGTCCGTGCCCGGTCGAAGGCCGCCCGCAAGGTGTGGGACAAGGCGGACAAGTTCACCCGCGACACGCTGGGCTTCTCGGTGCTGCACGTGGTGCGCGACAACCCGACCAGCATCATCGCCAGCGGTGTGCACTACAACCACCCCGAGGGCGTGTTGTATCTGACGCAGTTCACCCAGGTCGCGATGGCGACCGTGGCCGCGGCCCAGGTCGCCGAGATGCGCGAGCAGGGTGCCTTCGTCGAAGGTGCGATCGCCTGTGGCCACTCGGTCGGGGAGTACACCGCGCTGGCCTGCGTGACAGGCATCTACGAGCTGGAAGCGTTGCTGGAGACGGTGTTTCACCGGGGTTCGAAGATGCACGACATCGTGCCCCGCGACGAGTTGGGCCGCTCGAACTACCGGCTGGCCGCCATCCGGCCGTCGCAGATCGACCTGCCCGACGACGAGGTGCCCGGCTTCGTGGCCGAAATCGCCGAGCGCACCGGGGAATTCCTGGAGATCGTGAACTTCAACCTGCGCGGTTCGCAGTACGCGATCGCCGGCACCGTCCGCGGCCTCGAGGAGCTGGAGGCCGAGGTGGAGCGGCGCCGCGAGCTCACCGGCGGCAAGCGTTCGTTCATCCTGGTGCCGGGCATCGACGTGCCATTCCACTCGCGGGTGCTGCGCGTCGGGGTGGCGGAGTTCCGCCGCTCGCTGGAGCGGGTGATGCCGCGCGACAAGGACCCCGACGTCATCATCGGGCGCTACATCCCGAACCTGGTTCCGCGCCCGTTCACCCTGGACCGTGACTTCATTCAGGAGATCCGGGATCTGGTGCCGGCCGAGCCGCTCGACCCGATCCTCGCCGACTACGACACCTGGCTGACCGAGCGCCGCAACGAGATGGCGCGCATCGTCTTGATCGAGCTGCTGGCCTGGCAGTTCGCCAGCCCCGTGCGTTGGATCGAAACCCAGGACCTGCTGTTCACCGAGGAGGCGGCCGGCGGTCTGGGTGTGGAGCGCTTCGTCGAGATCGGTGTGAAGTCGGCGCCGACCGTCGCCGGACTGGCCACCAACACCCTCAAGCTGCCCGAATACGCCCACAGCACAGTCGAAGTGCTCAACGCCGAGCGCGACGCCGCGGTGCTGTTCGCCACCGACACCGACCCCGAGCCGGAGGCGGAGGCCGACGAACCGGCCGAAGCGCCGCAGGCTTCCGATGCCCCGGCGGCGGCCGCGCCGGCCGCCCCTGCGCCGTCGGCCGCACCTTCGGGCCCCCGGCCCGACGACATCGCGTTCGACGCCGCCGACGCCACCCTGGCGTTGATCGCACTGTCGGCCAAGATGCGCATCGACCAGATCGAGCAGCTCGACTCCATCGAGTCGATCACCGACGGCGCCTCGTCGCGGCGCAACCAGTTGCTGGTCGACCTCGGGTCGGAGTTGAACCTGGGCGCCATCGACGGCGCCGCCGAGGCCGACCTGGCGGGCCTGCGGTCGCAGGTCACGAAGCTGGCCCGCACCTACAAGCCCTTCGGCCCGGTGCTTTCCGACGCGATCAACGACCAGCTGCGCACCGTGCTGGGTCCCTCGGGCAAGCGGCCCGGCGCGATCGCCGAGCGGGTGAGGAAGACGTGGGAGCTCGGTGACGGCTGGGCCAAGCACGTCACGGTGGAAGTGGCGCTGGGCACCCGCGAGGGCACCAGCGTCCGCGGGGGCGCCATGGGCCACCTGCACGAGGGCGCGCTGGCCGACGCCGCGTCGGTCGACAAGGTCATCGACGCCGCCGTCGCCTCCGTGGCCGCGCGCCGCGGGATCGCCGTGGCGCTGCCCTCCTCGGGTGGCGGCGGCGGTGCGACCGTCGACGCGGCCGCGTTGAGCGAATTCACCGACCAGATCACCGGCCGCGACGGTGTGCTCGCCTCTGCGGCCCGCCTGATCCTGGGCCAGCTCGGCCACGACGACCCGGTGAGTGCGCCGCCGGCGGCCACCGACGCCGAGCTGATCGACCTGGTCACCGCCGAACTGGGCGCGGACTGGCCACGTTTGGTGGCGCCGGCGTTCGACGCCAAAAAGGCCGTCGTGTTCGACGACCGATGGGCCAGCGCCCGGGAGGATCTGGTCAAGCTCTGGCTGACCGACGAGGGTGAGATCGACGCCCAGTGGAAGAGCCTGTCCGAAAGGTTCGAGGGCGCAGGCCATGTCGTCGCGACCCAGGCCACCTGGTGGCAGGGCAAGTCGCTGGCCGCCGGCCGCCAGATCCACGCCTCACTGTATGGCCGCATCGCGGCCGGTGCCGAGAACCCCGACCTCGGCCCGTACAGCAGCGAAGTGGCCGTGGTGACGGGCGCTTCGAAGGGCTCGATCGCCGCGTCGGTCGTCGCGCGACTGCTCGACGGTGGAGCCACAGTCATCGCCACGACGTCGAAGCTCGACGACGAACGGCTGGCGTTCTACCGCGGCCTGTATCGCGACCACGCCCGTTACGGCGCGGCGCTGTGGGTGGTCGCCGCCAACATGGCGTCCTACTCCGACATTGACGCACTGGTGGAATGGATCGGCACCGAGCAGACCGAAAGCCTTGGACCACAATCCATTCACATCAGGGACGCGCAGACCCCGACGCTGCTCTTCCCGTTCGCGGCGCCGCGCGTCGCCGGGGACCTCTCGGAGGCCGGTTCGCGCTCCGAGATGGAGATGAAGGTTCTGCTCTGGGCGGTGCAGCGGTTGATCGGTGGGCTGTCCAAGATCGGTGCCGAGCGTGACATCGCGTCGCGGCTGCACGTGGTGTTGCCCGGATCGCCCAACCGCGGCATGTTCGGCGGGGACGGCGCCTACGGCGAGGCCAAGTCGGCGCTGGACGCGCTGGTGACTCGCTGGCATGCCGAATCCTCTTGGGCCGCAAGGGTCAGCCTCGCGCACGCGCTGATCGGCTGGACCCGCGGCACCGGGCTGATGGGCCACAACGACGCGATCGTCGAGGCCGTCGAGGAGGCCGGCGTCACCACGTATTCCACCGAGCAGATGGCGGGCATGCTGCTGGACCTCTGCGACGTCGAGTCCAAGGTGGCGGCGGCCGGGGCGCCGATCAAGGCCGACCTGACTGGTGGCCTCGCCGAGGCCAACCTCGACATGGCCGAGCTGGCCGCCAAGGCGCGCGAGCAGGCCACGTCGAGCGAGCAGCTATCGGAAGACGTTGCCGCCGAAGGCACCATCGCGGCGTTGCCGTCCCCGCCGCGGGCCGTCAAGCCGGCGCCGCCGCCGGAATGGGCCGACCTGGACGTCGACCCGGCCGACCTGGTGGTCATCGTCGGCGGCGCCGAGATCGGCCCGTACGGTTCGTCACGCACCCGGTTCGAGATGGAGGTCGACAACCAGCTGTCGGCGGCCGGCGTCCTCGAGCTGGCCTGGACCACCGGGCTGGTTCGCTGGGAGGACGACCCCCAACCCGGTTGGTACGACACCGAATCCGGTGACCTGGTCGACGAGACCGAACTGGTCGAGCGCTACCACGACATCGTCGTCGAGCGGGTCGGCATTCGCGAGTTCGTCGACGACGGCGCGATCGACCCCGACCACGCGTCGCCGCTGCTGGTGTCGGTGTTCTTGGACAAGGACTTCTCCTTCGTGGTGTCCTCGGAGGCCGACGCTCGCGCCTTCGTCGAATTCGACCCCGAGCACACGGTCGTGCGGCCGGTGCCCGACTCCAGCGACTGGCAGGTGATCCGCAAGGCGGGCACCGAGATTCGGGTGCCGCGCAAGACCAAGCTGTCGCGGGTCGTCGGCGCGCAGGTCCCCACCGGGTTCGATCCGACCGTGTTCGGCATCAGCCAAGACATGGCCAGCTCGACCGACCGGGTGGCGCTGTGGAACATCGTCGCGACCGTCGACGCGTTCCTGTCGTCGGGGTTCACCCCGACCGAGTTGATGCGGTGGGTGCACCCGGGCCTGGTGGCCAGCACGCAGGGCACCGGCATGGGCGGCATGACGTCGATGCAGACCATGTATCACGGCAACCTGCTCGGCCGGAACAAGCCGAATGACATCCTGCAGGAAGTGTTGCCCAACGTCGTTGCCGCACACGTCATTCAGAGCTACGTGGGCAGCTACGGCGCCATGATCCACCCGGTCGGCGCGTGCGCCACCGCGGCGGTGTCGGTCGAGGAGGGCGTCGACAAGATCCGCCTCGGCAAGGCCGAACTGGTGGTCGCCGGCGGATTCGACGACCTGACGCTGGAAGCCATCATCGGCTTCGGTGACATGGCCGCGACCGCCGACACGTCCATGATGCGGGGCCGGGGCATCCACGACTCGAAGTTCTCCCGGCCCAACGACCGGCGCCGGCTCGGCTTCGTCGAGGCGCAGGGCGGCGGCACCATCCTGCTCGCCCGGGGCGACCTGGCGCTCAAGATGGGCCTGCCCGTCTTGGCCGTGGTGGCTTACGCGCAGTCGTTCGCCGACGGCGTGCACAGTTCGATTCCGGCGCCGGGCCTGGGTGCCCTGGGCGCCGGTCGGGGCGGGAAAGACTCGCAGCTGGCGCGGGCCCTCGGCAAGCTCGGCGTGGGCGCCGACGACATCGCGGTGATCTCCAAGCACGACACCTCGACGCTGGCCAACGATCCCAACGAGACCGAGCTGCACGAGCGGCTGGCCGACTCGCTGGGCCGCTCCGCGGGCGCCCCGCTGTTCGTGGTGTCGCAGAAGAGCCTCACCGGCCACGCCAAGGGCGGCGCGGCGGTGTTCCAGATGATGGGGTTGTGCCAGATGCTGCGCGACGGGGTGATCCCGCCCAACCGCAGCCTGGACTGCGTCGACGACGAACTGGCCGGTTCGGCGCACTTCGTCTGGGTGCGGGAGACGCTGCGGCTGGGGGAGAAGTTCCCGCTCAAGGCCGGGCTGTTGACCAGCCTCGGATTCGGCCACGTGTCCGGCCTGGTGGCGCTGGTGCACCCGCAGGCGTTCATCGCGTCGCTCGATGCCGATCAGCGCGCGGACTATCAGCGGCGTGCGGAGGCGCGGCTGCTGGTGGGTCAGCGACGGTTGGCCTCGGCCATCGCCGGCGGCGCGCCGTTGTACGAGCGGCCGGCGGACCGTCGTTTCAGCCATGACGCTCCGGAGAAGCGTCAGGAGGCAGCGATGCTGCTGGACCCGGCATCCCGATTGGGTGAGGGTGAGGCCTACGAGGTCTCGGCCGGATGACGTCTTCGACCGTCCGTTAGCCTGGCGTCCCATGGGAATTGTCGGTGTGGGGATCGACGTCGTCTCCATCCCTGATTTCGCCGAGCAGGTCGATCAGCCGGGAACCGTCTTCTCCGAGACATTCACCCCAGGTGAGCGCCGGGACGCCTCGGACAAGAGTTCGTTCGCGGCGCGCCACCTTGCGGCCCGCTGGGCCGCGAAGGAGGCGGTGATCAAGGCGTGGTCGGGGTCCCGGTTCGCCCAGCGGCCAGTGCTGCCCGAGGACATCCACCGCGACATCGAGGTGGTGACCGACATGTGGGGGCGGCCCCGGGTGCGGCTGAGCGGCGACATCGCCAAGCATCTGGCGGATGTGACGATTCACGTGTCGCTGACGCATGAGGGAGACACCGCGGCCGCGGTGGCGATCCTGGAGACGGCCTGAGCGCTTACGCCGAGCGCTTACGCCGAGCGTCACGCCAGCGTGGCTGTCGACGCAGGGGGTCACGCTAGTGTGACGCTCGCGAGCGCGAGGTGCCCCCAGCTCGACGCCCGGGGGCGCACCCGGTCGGCGCAACCCGACTAGCCTCGAGATCATGAGCATGACACCGTCGCCGGCCGTGGGGCTTATGGACGAATTCACGCCGGTTTTCCTACCCAGCCCCCACGCTCGGCGTCCGAGGACAGCGGCATGAGCGATCTTGTCGAGCGCGTCCGCGAGCTGTTGCCGTCGGTGCGCCGCGACCTCGAAGACCTGGTGCGCATCGAATCGGTGTGGGCCGACCCGGGCCGCCGCGACGAGGTGCACCGCAGTGCGCGGGCGGTGGCGGACCTGTTGGCGCAGGCCGGTTTTGGCGATGTACGGATCGTCAGCGAGGGCGGCGCGCCGGCCGTCATCGCACGCCATCCCGCGCCGCCGGGCGCGCCCACCGTGCTGCTGTATGCCCACCACGACGTCCAGCCCGAAGGCGACGCGGGCCAGTGGTCGTCGCCGCCCTTCGAGCCCACCGAACGCGGCGGGCGGCTCTACGGCCGCGGCAGCGCGGACGACAAGGCCGGTATCGCAACGCATTTGGCCGCCTTCAGGGCGCACGGCGGTCAACCGCCGGTCGGTGTGACCGTCTTCGTCGAGGGCGAAGAGGAATCCGGCTCGCCGTCCCTGGGCCGGTTGCTGGCCGCCCACCGCGACGCGCTGGCCGCCGACGTCATCGTCATCGCCGACTCGGACAACTGGAGCACCGACGTTCCGGCGCTGACGGTTTCGCTGCGTGGCCTGGTCGACTGCGTGGTCGAGGTCGCCACGCTCGATCACGGCCTACACTCCGGTATCTGGGGTGGGGTGGTGCCCGACGCGCTGAGCGTCCTGGTGCGGCTGCTGGCCAGTCTGCACGACGACGACGGCAACGTGGCCGTCGCAGGTCTGCACGAAAGTACCGCCGCCGCGGTGGATTACCCGCCCGAGCGGGTGCGCGCCGAATCCGGCCTGCTGGACGGGGTATCCGAGATCGGTTCGGGCTCGGCGCCGCAGCGGCTGTGGGCCAAACCGGCGATCACGGTCATCGGCATCGACACCACGCCCATCGAGAAGGCATCGAACACGCTGATTCCGCGGGCCCGGGCGAAGATCAGCATGCGGGTCGCCCCCGGCGGCGACGCCGAGGCCCACCTGAACGCGTTGACGTCGCACCTGCGAGAGCACGCGCCGTGGGGCGCGCACGTCACCGTCACCCGCGGCGACGTCGGCGAGCCCTACGCCATCGACGCCAACGGGCCGGTCTACGAGGCCGCACGGGCGGCCTTCCGGCAGGCGTGGGGCACCGAACCCATCGACATGGGCATGGGCGGCTCCATCCCATTCATCGCCGAGTTCGCCGATGCGTTCCCGCAAGCCAAGATCCTGGTCACCGGCGTCGAGGATCCCGGCACCCAGGCACACAGCATCAACGAGAGCCTGCACCTCGGTGTGCTGGAACGCGCCGCGATCGCCGAGGCGCTGCTGTTGGCCAACCTGGCCTAGCGGCGCTCCGGACCAACCGCAATACCCCCGCTGGGATACGTCCGCGTCCACGGCTAAATGATCCGCCGTGGCCGGTGCGGAGTGCAATCGCCGGTGAGTTCGCCCGGCGTCGGCGGGTCAGACCGACAGGTCGCGCCGCAGTTTGGCGACGTGGCCGGTCGCCTTCACGTTGTACTGCGCGAGCGCGATCTTGCCCTTCTCGTCCACCACGAAGGTGGAGCGGATCACGCCCTGGACCGTCTTGCCGTACATCTGCTTCTCGCCGTAGGCGCCCCAGGCCGCCAGCACCTTGCGCTCGGGATCCGATAGCAGCGGGAACGTCAGCTTCTCGGCGTCGCGGAACTTGGCCAGCTTCTCCGGCTTGTCGGGGGAGATGCCGATGACGTCGAGGCCGGCGTCGCTGAGTTCGTGCAGGTTGTCGCGGAAGTCGCAGGCCTGCTTGGTGCAGCCCGGTGTCGAAGCCGCCGGGTAGAAGTACACGATGACGCGACGCCCCTTGTAGTCGGCCAGCGACACCTTGTTGCCGTCGGCGTCGGGCAGGCTGAAGGCGGGCGCTTTGTCGCCCGGCGCAAGCCGCGTGGTCTCGGCCAATTTCTGGGCCCCTTTCTGTTTACCGGAGCGTTGGGGTTATCGCCAGCTGATCTAGGGTAGTGCGTCAGGTGCATCAGGCCGATTGGGAGGACAGACACGTGGCGGACCGGGACCCCGAGGCCATCAAGCGGGACATCGACGTCGCCCGCGACCAGCTGGCGGCTACCGTCGACTCGCTCGCCGTGCGGGCCAACCCGCGCCGCCTGGCCGATGACCTCAAGGTTCGGGTTATCGCCTTCGTAAAAAAGCCCGCGGTGACGGTGTCGCTGGCCGGCGTCGGTGTCCTCGTCGTGGTGGTGGTGGTGCACCGCGTCCGCAACCGCTGACCCGTCAGGTCATGCCGGCGCCGGTGCCGCTTTGAACGTGCACCGGAATGTCGTCGGCCCAGGGCTGCGCCGTGACCATGTCGTCGACGTCGACATAGCCGCGCTCGAATTCGCCAGTCGCCGCGTCGACCAGCCGGTATTCCTGGCGCTGGATGTGGATGGGCTGCGCGTCCAGGATCACCACGCGCACATCGCCGGGCTCGAAATGGCAGCGCTGCTGTAGCGCCTCGATGAGGCACTCGTTGTGCATGTGCCCGTCGCCGAAGTTCCA
This sequence comes from Mycobacterium hainanense, assembly GCF_041890355.1. Classification (NCBI taxonomy): domain Bacteria; kingdom Bacillati; phylum Actinomycetota; class Actinomycetes; order Mycobacteriales; family Mycobacteriaceae; genus Mycobacterium; species Mycobacterium hainanense. Next base: position 1,776,671 of record NZ_CP169059.1, read on the forward strand.
GCCCAGCACCATCGAGCACAGGACCTCGCCCTCGCACAGGTTGTAGTCGTCCTCGTCGTAGCCGGCCAGCGCGCGGTGCACCAGGGTGAACAGCGCGCGGCCGTGGGTGTTCATCCCGCGGAACGCCATCGCCAGGTGCAGCGGGACCAGGGTGTCCTCCTTGGAGCCGTAGAGGCGTTCGAGCTGCAGGTGTTGCATCGGCCCGAGCGCGCGCGAGCCGGTGCGGAACTTCTCGTCGACCGACGGCTTGACGCACCACACCGTGGTGTCCCAGTTGCCGGCGTAATAGCGCATGCCCGGCAGGAAGGACACCTTGCGCGGGTAAAGGTTGCCGACCACCACGACACCGGCGATGACGACGAACAGGATCGCCACCGGCACCGGGTTGTCCAGGTCGGACAATCCGAGGCGAGCGTGCGCGACGAACAGCGACAGCACCCCGAAGATCATGAACACGTTCCACTCCAGCGGCACCCCCATCGGGAAGGCCAGCAGGATGTTCAGGTGGAAGACGATCATCACGAACGCGGCGATGGCCGTCGGCCAGCCGCCGTGCGAGAAGAGCAGCGCCAGCGGCACCAGGCCTTCCACGGCGGTGGAGAAGTGCGCGATGAAACCCGCCAGCGCGCTGGGCCGTAGGTCGTCCGGATAGCGCTTGAACATCGACCGCTTGAGCGCCCCGGACGGGATGAACGGGTTGTTCGCCAGCATGGTCGAGATGACGAATGGGAAGTGCCGGTTGAGTTTTGACGTGGCCGCCCCCAGCCAGATGACCATGAAGACCACCTTGGCCGCGATGACGGAGTCCGCGCCGGAGAACAGGAAGACCAGCGCCAGCGGCGCGTAGACCTCACCGCGAGCGGCCAGGAAGATCACCTTGTCGCGCAGGCCGATAACGGCCAGCACCGCCAGGATCGCGACGGTGTGCCATGGCGCCAGCACACCAACCTCGGTGTGCAGGGCCGGAATTGGGCCGGTGCCGTCGGACACCAGCGCGACGGAGAGCAGCGCCAGGAGCGCGCCGTAGAGGATGGCGTCGATCGGGCTGCGGACGCTGCCCTTGGTCAGCGGCACCCGGTCGGGCCATGGGGGCAGCCGGATGGTGCCGGGCCGCAACCAATACAGGATGGAGCCCATCGGCGGGAAGTAGCGGCCGGCCAGTGGCCCGAAGCAGCAGCCGAGGCCGACGACTTCGAACAGCATCGTGTACAGCACGGCCTTCTCGAACACGATCGGTTCCGACCACCACGCGGCCACGCCGGCGAAGCTGCCGATGCCCGTCGTGCACCACCCGAACACCCACCCGCCGAGGATGTAGAGCGCGATCTTCACGCCGTACATGACATGCATCACCAGCGGGGTGCCGAACCCGTTCTCGGCGATGTGGCGCACCATCGGAACGATCCGCTGGGCGCGGGGTTGCTTGCTCCATTCGGCCACGTCGACGACGGGCAGATTCGGCTGGATGAACCCCATTGCAGCTCCTTCGGCACGGCTCGTTCCACGGGGCACTCGCTGTGAAGGAGAAGCTACCTGCAGCCACATTCGTGCGGCAGCCGAATTACGCGGAAAAAAGCCGGGCCGGCTCAATTGGCGGGCGAAGAACTTCCTGGGATTTTTCTGAAGTGCGCCGTCAGGGTTTCGAACCCCGGACCCGCTGATTAAGAGTCAGCTGCTCTACCAACTGAGCTAACGGCGCTTTCGGCGGTCAAGACCGCGTACGCGACAATAACAGGCGTCCCGTCGCGAAGTGAAATCCCCCGATCTTTTCCAGCATAGCCACGACCGCGCGGGCCGGCCGCTGGTGGTGGACCGGTCAACGGGAGTGCCGCCGAACTTGCCCCGCGAAATGGCCTGCGGCCGTTGAACTCAACTTTAGAAAAGCGTTCCGCAGTACGGCGCCCGGTCGGTGCCGAAGGCGGCGTCGAGTTCGCGCAGCGCGCCGGGACGCAGTTCGGTGATGCGGTCCGCGCGGAACAGCTCGCGGGCCCGGTAAGCGCCCATGTAAGTCGTCGCCAAGTCGGCCAGTGAGATCTTGATGTCAGCGGGCCCGTCGTGCGGCGTGCACTTGCCCGCGCCGTCCCGCGTCTGGAGCAGGAACTGCCCCCCGGCGAGGTTGAGCGGGTCGGCGACGTCCAGCACGACGTCGGCATCGGCACTGTACTCACGGGCGCTGAGCACTTCGGGCACGTCGTTGATGCGCGCCCAGAGGAAATCGCTGATCCCTTTGGTCCGAGCGGCGCGCGGATTGCGCAGCTTGAGCGGCAGCGGGTCGTCGCGCGGTACCTCGATCTCTATGCGGTCGAACATGTCCAGAAACAGCAACGTCTGAAGCAGTTCGGTATGCGCTTCGTCGGTGATCGGGCAGAAGTCCTCGACGATTACCGTGCCGAAGGGTGGCTGGAAGGTGTGGTGCGGCTGATCGGCGATCCGATAGGTCAGGAAGCCGTCCGGGTGGACCGTGTGATACAGGGCGGACCGGTCGCCGCGCTGCGTCGGCCTGTCCTCCAAATAGTCCTCCCACCAAGCGCTGTTGCGCGCCACCGCCCCGGGGGTGACGTCGCACCAGCGCTCATAGATTTCCGGCAGGAGACGTCGTGCGCGGGCGGCGTTCACCTCGCGGGCCCGGTTGGTACTGGGCGCGGCCCGCAGTTTTGCCGCGCGCCGCTCGATCACGTAAGTGTGGCCGTGCGTCGCCACGCCGGCGCCGAAACCGTCGTAAATCCCGGTCTGGGTCGGGACACCGCAGACGATCGGGTAACCGCGATCCAGCAGAATCCCCAGCCCCTGCGCGCTGAGCTGGGCCCAAATTCCCTTGCCCTGATGCGTCGAGGCGACCGAGATCATCGTTAACCACGCAGCCCGCAGGCTGATGCCGCCCGGAACGGTCAGCCGCGACGGGTAGATGATGGAGGTGCCGACCGGAAACCGGTCCTGCGGATCGGAGACATCTTCCGCAATCAGTATGTCTTCCAGCGAAACTCGGCGCTTCCAGGCTTCGACTGTGCGCGAATCCACCGGGTCGCCGAACGTGCGCGCCTGGTTCTCATACAGAGCCAGCCAGTCATCTTCGGTTGGGTGCCTAATCGCGATGGCTTTGTCCGTCGTGTTCATCGCTCATCCAATCCGACACTGGTCCAACCGAACCGGCGCCGTGCATACCGAGTTCTCCTAGTACCGCGCCACTCCCGACCGATACCCGACGACCGGTACATCAAACGCAGTTCTAGATTAATGGTGTTAGAACGCCTGCGCTTATGCGCATGTGAGTGGCGATGGTCACTCGCAGCCGCGACCGTCTCCCGGAGGCGACACCAATTCGGTGCGGCGGGCGTCAGGCGGCCCCCGGCCGGGTATAGGCATGGGCCGGGGCTAGCGCAGAAAGGGCCACAGATGCTGCAAGCAATCACCCGTCTCGCCATCGCCGCCCCGCGACGCATCATCGGGATCGCCGTCCTGGTGCTGGTCGCAGCCGCGGCCTTCGGTCTGCCGGTGATCAACAGCTTGTCGGGGGGCGGTTTCCAGGACCCCACCTCGGAATCTTCCCGGGCCACCGAGGTCCTGCGAAACAAGTTCAACGAGACCGATCAGCAGATGCTCATCGTCGTCACCGCCCCGGCTGGCGTGCAGAGCAGCCAGGCCCGTGACGTCGGGACCGACATCGCCAACCGCCTCAAAACGTCGCCGTGGGTGCTGAACGTTTCCTCGGCGTGGACCTCGCCGCCCCAAACCGCCGCCCAGCTGGTCAGCAAGGACCACAAGTCCGGAATGATCGTCGCCGGCCTGAAAGGCGGGGAGAACGACGCCCAGAAGTACGCCAGTGCGTTGACCGACGAACTGGTGCACGACCGCGAGGGTGTCACCGTGCGCGCGGGCGGCATGGCTGTGGCGTATGCCCAGATCAATGACCAGAACGAGCGTGACCTGCTGTTGATGGAGTCGATCGCGATTCCGCTGAGCTTCGCGGTGCTGGTGTGGGTGCTCGGCGGCGTGATCGCGGCGGCGCTGCCGATCACGCTGGGCGCCCTGGCCATCGTCTGCACCATGTCGGTCTTGCGGCTGATCACGTTCGCCACCGACGTGTCGACGTACGCGCTGGATCTCAGCATCGCGATGGGCCTTGCCCTGGCGATCGACTACAACCTGCTGATCATCAGCCGCTTCCGCGAGGAGCTGGCGCGCAGCGGCGACCGGGACCGGGCGCTGATCCGCACCATGGCCACCGCCGGCCGCACGGTGCTGTTCTCGGCGACCACCGTCGGGCTGTCGATGGCGGTGATGGCGGTGTTCCCCATGTACTTCTTGAAGTCGTCGGCCTACACCATCGTGGCCACTGCGGCCATCGTCGCGCTGGCGGCCGTCGTGGTCACCCCAGCCGCGATCGCGCTACTGGGCCCCCGGCTGGACGCGATGGACGCCCGCCGCGTGATGCACCGCGTCTTGCATGGGCAGCGGTCGTTCCGTGATCACGCGCACCGGCCGCTCCAAGACCAGTTCTGGTACCGGTCCACCAGGTTCGTGTTGCGCCACGCCCTGCCGGTCGGTCTGAGCGTGGTCGCCTTGCTGCTGTTGTTGGGCGTCCCCTTCCTCGGCGTGAAGTGGGGCTTCCCGGACGAGCGGGTGTTGCCCCGGTCGGCGTCGTCCCGTCAGGTCGCCGACATGTTGGACCACGACTTCGCCAACGGGTTCGGAACGGGCGTCACCATCGTGGTTCCCGACGCGCGCGGTGTGACCCCGGCCGACCTCGAGCGTTACGCCGCCGACCTGTCGCGAGTGCCCGACGTGTCCGCCGTCAGCGCGCCGACAGGAACGTTCGTCGCGGGCAACCGGGTGGGTCCGGCCGCCGCGGCGACCGGGGTGGCCAACGGCGCTGCGTTCCTGTCCGTCACGAGCTCCGCGCCGCTGTATTCGCAGGCCTCCAACACTCAGCTGGACCGATTGCACCAGGTCGCCGGGCCGGCCGGACATCCCGTGGAGATGACGGGCCTGTCTCAGATCAACCGCGACAGCGTCAACGCGATAACCACGCGGCTGCCCCTGGTCTTCGCTTTGATCGCCCTGGTCACCTTCGCGCTTCTGTTCTTGCTCACCGGGAGCGCGGTCCTGCCGCTGCAGGCGCTGGTGTGCAACGTGCTGTCGTTGACGGCCGCGTTCGGCGCCATGGTGTGGATCTTTCAAGACGGGAATCTCGGTGCGCTGGGCACGACGCCCAACGGCACGTTGAACGCCAACATCCCGGTGTTGTTGTTCTGCATCGCGTTCGGGCTGGCGATGGATTACGAGGTGTTCCTGGTGTCCCGGATCCACGAGTACTGGCTTGCCTCGTTAGCCATCGAGGACACACCGCCGAGCCCCGCCGAAGCGCGCGCCGCCACCGACGAGAGCACGGCCTTGGGCATCGCGGGGATCGGGCGGGTGGTCACCACCGCCGCGGTGGTGATGTCGATCTCGTTCGCCGCACTGATCCCGGCTCACGTGTCGTTCATGCGGATGCTTGGCCTCGGCCTGACGCTCGCGGTGCTGGCCGACGCCACCCTGGTGCGAATGGTGTTGGTGCCGGCCTTCTTTCACGCACTCGGCCGGTGGACCTGGTGGGCGCCCAGACCGTTGGAGTGGCTGCGGAATCGGTCGGCCACCGGTGAGGACGCGGCGGCGGAGGTGGGCCGGCGGCGCTGGGCCGCCGACGCGCCCGAGTCGGCACGACCGATGATCAGGAGATGGCCGACCAAAGCGGCTGACCGTGGCTGACGCACGACCTTCGCTGCTGCCCGCCGGCCTTCGCGGCTGACTTCCGACATCGACGGAGAACTTTCATGGCCCACACGGAGATCGCCGCGGTGCTGGCGCTGAGTTCGGCGCTGTGCGTCGCGACCGGTGACGTTCTGCAGCAACGGGCGGCGCATTGCGTCGAGGACAAGTCGATTGGTCACGTCGGATTGTTCGCCAGCCTGCTGCGCAACGGGCGGTGGTGGTGGGGTGCGGCGCTGCTCGTCATGAGCGTCGGCCTGCAGGCCGCCGCTCTGGGCCAGGGTTCGGTGCTCTTGGTGCAGGCGCTGCTCATGTGCTCGCTGCTATTTGCGCTGCCGATCAACGCCAGGCTGTTTCATCGAAAGATGACCGGCGCGGAGTGGACGTGGGCCGGGCTGTTGACCGTCGCCGTGACCGTGGTCGTCGTCGTCGGCAATCCGCGGCCCGGTCACTCGTCCGCGTCGCTGGCAACCTGGGCCTTGGTGGCCGTGGTGCTGGGCCCGCTGCTGGTCGGCTGCGTCGCGGCGGGGCGGATTTGGGGTGGCACCGCGGCCGCGGCGCTATTCGCCTTCGTCTCCGGTTCCCTGTGGGGCGTCTTCGCCGTGCTCGCCAAGGTGGTTGTCGCTCGACTCGACGACGGCCCCTGGGCCGTCGCCCGCACCCCCGAGCTGTACGCCGCGATCCTCGTCACGCTGGGCGGCGTGGTGTGGAGCCAGGCGGCATTCCGGGCCGGCCCGCTGACCGCGTCGATGCCCACCCTGCAGGTGGCGCAGCCGGTGGTGGCGGTGGCGCTGGGGGTCGTCGTCCTGGGCGAGACGCTGGACACGGGCAGCGTGAGGACGATCGCCCTGGCGGCGGCGGTGCTGGTGATGGCGGCGGCCATCGTCAAGCTCGCCCGCGTCGAGGCCGTGAATACCAGCGATCGGGTCGAGGCGGAGCTGCACGACAAGCTCAGCCAGCCGGCGTAATTACACCGCCGCAGCGTGGCGTAAACCGGCCGCGCGACACCGGCGGGGCGGCCGGTTGAGTCGCCATACATGCCGCCAAAAACCTATTACAATTCATGCACTGTTCTGGTCAGCGGTGACCAACTGGGTGAATGTCTCACGGAAAGTCACTCGATGACGCCTTTGCGCAAACGACGATCGTGGCTGGCCGCCGCGATCGCTTCGGTTGCTGTGTTCGGCGTCGCTTGCGGTGGCAACCCTACCGCGGCCCCGGCGAACGTGATCTCCGACAAGGGCACCCCATTCGCTGACCTGCTCGTCCCGAAGCTGACCTCCACGGTGACCGACGGCGCCGTCGGCGTCACGGTCGACGCTCCTGTGACGGTCAGCGTCGCCGACGGCGTTCTCGCGTCGGTGACCATGGTCAACGAGAACGGCAGGTCCATCAGCGGCCAGCTCAGCCCCGACGGACTGCGCTGGTCGACCACCGAGCAACTCGGCTACAACAGGCGCTACACCTTGAGCGTGAAAGCGCTGGGCATGGGGGGCGCGGCGAGTCGGCAGATGACCTTCCAAACTTCTTCGCCCGCGCACCTGACGATGCCCTACGTCGCCCCGGGCGACGGCGAGGTGGTGGGCATCGGCGAGCCGGTGGCGATCCGGTTCGACGAGAACATCGCGGACCGCGCCGCCGCGCAGAAAGCCATCAAGATCACCACCAACCCGCCCGTCGAGGGCGCGTTCTACTGGCTCAACAATCGCGAAGTGCGTTGGCGCCCCGAGCATTTCTGGAAATCCGGAACGGCCATCGACGTGGCGGTCAACACCTACGGCGTCGACCTGGGTGACGGAATGTTCGGTGAGGACAACGTCAAGACCCACTTCACCATTGGCGACGAGGTCATTTCCACCGCCGACGACACCACCAAGACGGTGACCGTGCGCGTCAACGGTGAGGTGGTCAAGACCATGCCCACGTCGATGGGCAAGGACAGCACCCCGACGGACAACGGCTTCTACATCATCGGCGGCCGGTTCAAGCACATCATCATGGACTCGTCCACCTACGGCGTTCCGGTCAACTCGCCCAACGGATATCGCACCGAAGTGGATTGGGCCACACAGATGTCCTATAGCGGCGTCTTCGTGCACTCCGCGCCGTGGTCGGTCGGCGCCCAGGGCCACACCAACACCAGCCATGGGTGCCTGAACGTGAGTCCCAGCAACGCCGAGTGGTTCTACGACCACAGCAAGGCCGGCGACATCGTCGAGGTCATCAACACGGTGGGGCCGACACTGCCGGGCACCGAGGGCCTCGGCGACTGGAACATTCCCTGGCCGCAGTGGAAAGCCGGCAACGCCAACACCTGACGTGCGGTTCAGTCCACCTTGTGCCAGGCCGCACAGTTTCTGGTCATGAATGCGCGATCGGTGGGCAGGATCTGCACCACCTGCGGGCCGTCGTTGACGTTGTTGTCGATGATGTCGTTGGTGTCCAGGCTGCGCAGCCTCGCCCAATAGCACCCGTATTTCCCCGCGCTGCGGTAAGTGCCCGGTGCGATGTCGGTGCCGACCATGAACGTGCCGTCCGACTCGATGGTCGTCTTCGGACCCGGCGCGGGCGGCGGCGCGGCGGTCACCGTCACCGTCTTGGTCTCTGCCGGCACCGTCGACGTGACGGTGGTCGCCGTGCCATTCGAACCACCGCAGCCGGCGAACACGGCAGCGCAGCCCGCGATCGCCGCGTTCAGGGGGAGGCGATGACGCTTCGGGGGCACGGCGCGCTTCCCTCCCGGTTAGGGTGCAATCGCGTTGCGTGGGCCGAAACGACCCGGCGGTCGGGAAGCAGCCATGGCTTCCGGCCGATTGGGGTGGCTGACGGGACTCGAACCCGCGACACCCAGGATCACAACCTGGTGCTCTACCAGCTGAACTACAGCCACCATCGCCGCCGGCGGCCTCGAGGCCATCGAGCGGCGACGTCGATACTAGCCGGTCGGTGGCTCGGCGGCCGAATCGATTTGGCCTTGGCCGTTGCCGTCGCCCTCCAGTTCGGCGACCACGGCCTCGATCTCGCTGGTAGGAGGTCCCGGCGGGGAGACGAACGCCGTCCGCCGGTAGAACTGCAGCTCGCGGATCGATTCGTGAATGTCGGCCAGCGCGCGGTGCGCCAGGCCCTTGACCGGCTGGCCGAAGTAGATCCGCGGATACCAGCGCCGGCAGAGCTCCTTGATCGAGCTCACGTCGATCATCCGATAATGCAGGAACGAATCCAGAGCCGGCATGTCACGGGCGATGAACGCGCGATCGGTGGCGATGGAATTGCCCGCCAGCGGCGCCGTCTTGGGTTGCTTGACGTGCTTGCCGACGTAATCGAGCACCATCGCCTCGGCGGTCGCCAGGTCGACGGTCGACGCCCGCACCTCGTCGATCAGCCCTGAACGCGTGTGCATTTCGGTGACCACCTCGATCATCGACGACAATGCCGCGTCGTCGGCGTGGATCACCACGTCGACGCCGTCGCCCAGAACGTTCAGATCGGCGTCGGTGACCAGGGCCGCGATTTCGATCAACTTGTCCGAGCCGAGGTCGAGCCCCGTCATCTCGCAGTCGATCCACACCAACTCGTCTCGCACAGCGCTCAGACTAGGCCCACGCGGCGCTCGCGCTGGCCATCGCCCCTAATTGCGCCGGAGAAGTAGTGTGAGCGTTGCCGGACCGCATGCTCAAACCACTGGGAACGGGGGCGCAGCACCATGAGCACCGAATCCGCTGAAACACCCGCGCGCCGGGTCGCCAACGGGTACGCCTTCGACGGGCAGGCACTCGAATTGGGCACGGTCGTCGTCGACGGCACCGTCGACCCCGCGGCGCAGATTCGCATCCCGTTGGCCACCATCAACCGGCACGGCCTGGTGGCCGGTGCGACCGGAACCGGGAAGACCAAGACGCTGCAGCTGATCGCCGAACAACTCAGCGCGGCGGGCGTGGCGGTGATGATGGCCGACGTCAAGGGCGACCTGTCGGGTCTGGCCCGGCCGGGCGAGGCCAACGACAAGACCGCCGCGCGCGCCAAAGACACTGGCGACGACTGGGTGGCCACCGGATTTCCGGTCGAGTTCTTGTCGCTGGGCACCGGGGGACTCGGCGTGCCGGTCCGCGCGACGGTGGCCAGCTTCGGACCGGTTCTACTGTCGAAAGTGTTGGGGCTCAACGCCACTCAAGAATCGACGCTGGGGCTGATCTTCCACTGGGCCCAGCAGGCCAGCCGTCCGTTGGTCACCCTGGGTGACCTGCGCGGCGTGATCAGCCATCTGACGAGCGACGAGGGCAAGGCCGATCTGAAAGACCTGGGCGGCGTTTCGCCGACGACGGCGGGCGTCATCCTGCGGGCGCTCGTCAACCTCGCCGGCGAGGGCGGCGACACGTTTTTCGGCGAGCCGAAGCTCGATCCCCAGGACCTGCTGCGCGTCGACGACCGGGGCCACGGCATCATCTCGCTGCTCGAGTTCAGTGGCCAGTCGCTGCGTCCCGTTATCTTCTCCACGTTTCTGATGTGGGTGCTCGCGGACTTGTTCGCGGTGCTGCCCGAAGTCGGCGACATCGACAAGCCCAAGCTGGTCTTCTTCTTCGACGAGGCGCACCTGCTGTTCGCCGACGCCTCCAAGGCGTTCCTCGAGCAGGTCGAGCAGACCGTCAAGCTGATCCGCTCCAAGGGCGTCGGGGTGTTTTTCTGCACGCAGCTGCCCACCGACCTGCCCAACGATGTGCTCTCGCAGCTCGGTGCCCGGATCCAGCACGCGCTGCGGGCGTTTACCCCCGACGATCAGCAGGCCCTGAGCAAGACCGTGCGGACCTATCCGAAAACCGATGTCTACGAGCTGGAATCGGCGCTGACGTCGCTGGGCATCGGGGAGGCCGTGGTCACCGTGCTGTCCGAGAAGGGCGCACCCACTCCCGTCGCGTGGACGCGCATGCGCGTGCCCCGGTCGCTGATGGCCTCGATCGGAAACGAGGAGATCGCGGCCGCGGCGAAAGCCAGTCCGCTGCAACAGAAGTACGGCCAGACGATTGAGCGACCGGCCCCGCCCCAGGCCGGCGCGCCGGATCGGCAGACCCAGCCGCCGCAGGCCCAGTCCGACTACCCGCCGGTCCCGGCGAACGAGCCGCCACCGCCGATGCCGCAGCCGGCGGAGCCGAAAGGCCCCGCCATGTGGGAGGAGGTGCTGAGCAACCCGACGGTGAAAAGCGGCATCAACACGGCAATACGCGAAATCACCAAGAACATCTTCGGTACCGGCCGTCGCCGCCGAAAGTAAGGGCTAGCTGCCGCCGAGCTTCTTGTAGAAGCGGCCGACGATGGGCGCGACGATAGCGCGCGGCGCGTAGCCGCTGGCCACCGACATGGCCTTCGACGTCAGGCCCGGAACCACCCGCATCTTGTTGCGCGCCAAGGCATCCAGCGACACCTGAGCGGTGTGTTCGGTGGAGATCCACAGGAATTCGGGCACCATCCGTTCGACCAGCGACCGTTCGGCGTCGTCGGGGAGGTCGGTGCGCACTGGTCCGGGCGCCAGCAGCGTGACGTGCACACCCGAGTGGCGCAACTCACCGCGCAGCGACTCGCTGAAGGTGTTCGCGAACGCCTTGCTGGCCGCATAGGTGGCGTTGTACGGAATCGGCGAATTGCCGGCCGCCGAGCCGGAAATCAGGATACCGCCGGCCTTTCGTTCGACCATGCCGGGCAGCACCGCCAACGTAAGGTCATGCACGCCCAGCACATTTAGCTGCAGCTGGGCTTTCTCCCCTGCGGGATTCAGCGTGGCCACCGGACCGAAGGTCGCGGTGCCGGCATTGGCGCACAGGATCGAAATGGGTCGGGCGGCCAGCTCCTCGCACAACTTCGCCCGTTCCCCGGGATCGGCAAGGTCGGCGGGTCGCACGTCGACTGTGACGCGGTACTTGTCGCTCAGCCGGTCGGCCAGCTCGTTGAGCAGGTCTTCGCGTCGCGCCGTGACGATCAGGCTGTGTCCGCGGGCGGCCAGTTCGGTGGCCAGCGCCTCGCCGATGTTCTGCGAGGCTCCGGTCACCACGGCACGCGCGTCTGGGTTGGGAGCGGGGATCGGCATGAGCCAATCGTAGACAGCGAGCGCGGCGGAGCCGGGCGCGGCGGGTCGGCTGCGAAACAAATTGCAGCGATCGCGAGCGCGGCGGAGCCGGGCGCGGCGGGTCGGCTGCGAAACAAATTGCAGCGATCGCGAGCGCGGCGGAGCCGGGCGCGGCGGGTCGGCTGCGAAACAAATAGAGTGCCGGGCATGGGCCAGCCGTCGTCACGTTCACTCATGCCGGTGCCATCCCGGGTGGTGGCGTGGGCGCTCTGGGACTGCGGTTCCACCGGCCTGAACGCAATCGTGGCAACCTTCGTCTTCTCGGTGTATCTGACCAGCAGCGTGGGGGTGGGCATCTCCGGTGGCACCCCGCCGGCGAGCTGGTTGGGGCGCGCCGCCGCGATTGCCGGCTTGACGGTCGCGGTGCTGGCACCGGCCGTCGGTGTCTGGGTGGAGTCCCCGCATCGCCGGCGGGTGGCCTTGAGCGTGTTGACCGCGTTGGCCGTCGCGCTGACGTGCGCGATGTTCTTCATCCACGAGCGCCCCGGCTACCTGTGGGCCGGGCTGGTGTTGATGGGGGCGACGGCGGCCTGCGGCGACCTGGCCAGCGTCCCGTATAACGCGATGCTGCGCCAACTTTCGACGCCGCAGACCGCCGGCCGCATTTCCGGGCTGGGCTGGGCGGCCGGTTACGTCGGCAGCGTCCTGCTGCTGCTCGTGGTCTACAGCGGGTTCATTTCCGGGAAGGGCGGCGGGCCGGATGCGACCCGCGGGTTCTTGCGGGTGTCCATTCACGACGGCCTCTACGTTCGGGAGGCGATGCTGGTCGCGGCGGCTTGGCTGGCGGTCTTTGCCCTGCCGCTACTGTTTGTCGCGCATCGGCTTCCCGACTCGGCCGAGGTGTACGAGCCGACGAGCATGCTCGGCGGCTATCGCAAGCTGTGGACCGAGGTCTCCGCCGAGTGGCGGCGAGACCGAAACCTGGTCTACTTCCTGGTCGCCAGCGCGCTTTTCCGCGACGGTCTGGCGGCGATCTTCGCCTTCGGCGCTGTGCTCGGCGTCAACGTGTACGGCATCTCGCAGGGCGACGTGCTGGTGTTCGGGGTGGTGGCCAGCGTGGTGGCGGCGGTGGGTGCGGTGCTGGGCGGGTTCGTCGACCACCGGGTCGGGTCGAAACCCGTCATCGTGGCGTCGCTCGCCGCGATCCTCGTCCTGGGCATCAGTCTGATGCTGCTGTCGGGGCCGGTGGCGTTCTGGATCTGCGGGCTACTGCTGTGCATGTTCATCGGACCGTCGCAGTCGTCCTCGCGCGCCCTGCTGCTGCAGATGGCCAAACACGGCAGGGAAGGCGTCGCCTTCGGCCTCTACACGATGACCGGGCGGGCGGTGGCGTTCGTCGCGCCTTGGCTGTTCTCGGTATTCGTGGACATATTCGGCGCCGTGCGCGCGGGTCTGGGCGGTATCTCGGTGGTGCTACTCGCCGGTCTGCTGGCCATGCTGGCGGTCCGGGTTCCGGCACGCGGCGCTCTCGTGGCCGAACGGTCGTAAGGCGCTCAACCCCGCGAGTCGCAGATCGTCAGGCCCACGCCGACGCGCTTGCTCATCTGGACACCGTCGACGGTGACCGAGCACGTGACGTTGTGGCCGATGTTGACGATCGTGACGTTGGCCGGGTGCGCGGCCGTCTTGGCCAGGCTGACCTCTTTGGTCCAGGGCAGCGCGACGTTGAATTCGGTTTGGATCAGATCGCCGGTGTCGATGTACATGATGCTGATCGCCCGGCCGTCGCCTGCCACGCTGTAGACGATGTCCTGCATCGCGGCCGGGCCGGTGGACTCGGTGGGTGTCGGAGAGCCGCCGGTGGGCGGCACCGGGGCCGGAAGGCTCGGCGTCGACGTGCGTGTCGACGGGCTCGGCACCGCCGGAGTCGTCTCCGGCATGGCGGGCAGCGGCGGGACGGCGGTCTGAGTCTTGATCGCGTCGTTCACCAGCACCAGGGCAATGACCAGGGCGACCACCAGCAGCACGGCCGCGCCGGCGACGATCCATAGCCACCGCGGCGGAGGTTTCGGGCCGTCCGGCGGTGGGGGAGCCGAACCCGGGGGTTGTCCCGACGGCGGCATCTCGTGCTGCCAGTACGCCGGCAACTCTTTGGTGGTGTTGGCGTCGCCCATCTGGGCCGCCCACGGCGGAGCCGGCCCGCCGTAGGTGGGCGCGTAGGGCGCCTGATCGGCATAGGCGGGGTCGGCGGGGGAATACCACGGGCCCTGCGGCCCCGGTCCCGGCAGGGAGGGGCTGAACCGCTCGGTGGGACGTGAATCGTTCATGTCCACCTCATGGATTGCAGAGTACCTGCGCCGGGCGCCCGAATGGCGAATCACCTCACCAGCGGTGACTCAGGGGCACTGGTTCCCGGCGGCCAGCGCGGCGACGGTCATCGCCCGCATGACGGCACGTGACCGAGCGGTGCGGGCCGACTTGCTGCGCGATGTGTCGGGCGATTTCATGCTGTGCGGCGTCGAATTGAGGAGGCCGAAGACCGCATGGGCCGCCAGCCGGGCATCGGCCTCGGCCAGGTCCGGGTCCAGCTCGCGCAGCACCGCGACCCACACCTCGACGTACTGGCGTTGCGCTTTGCGCACCTGCTTTTCGGCCGCTCCGGGCAGGTGCGCGAGGTCGCGATCCTGGATTCGGATGAGGTCGGGCTCACCGAACGCGAAGTCCAGGTGGAAATCGATCAGCCCGTCCAGCGCCGTGGCCGCGTCGGAACTGCGGGCCCGTACCTCCCGGGCGCCCGCGAGCAGCCGCGCGCTGATGCCCACCAGCAGCTCGACCAGCAGCGACTCCTTGTTGGGAAAGTGGCGGTAGATGGCGGGGCCGCTCACACCGGCGGCGGCACCGATGTCTTCCAGCCGCACGGCAAGGAAGCCGCGCTCGGCGAACAGGCGTTCGGCGGCCGCCAGCAGCTGCAGGCGCCGGTCGGATTTCAACTGGCTGCGTCGATTTGGCGCATCCGGGGGGCCCGGCTGGCCGTCCGAGGTGGACGTTGTCATGACGAATCCCCGTCCAGTTGGTTAATCGTCACTAACTTAGCATGACCCTTCAACCGGTTAACCTGCCTCAATAGTGGCGACGGCCTGATGTTGTCGTCCCTGGACCGGCGGGATCGACGATGGTATTGTCACCGTGAGTTAATGAGCATTAACTCAAAACCCCCGCCCCGACGGCAAGGAGGCTGCTGCGGCTATGGACAAGATGGTGGCCTCTCCTAACGCGGCCGCTGACGCCGTTGCCGACATAGCCGACGGGTCGTCCCTGGCGGTCGGGGGTTTCGGGTTCTGCGGCATTCCCGAAACCTTGATCGCCGCCCCGGTCGACACCGGCGTCCGCGACGTGGAGACGGTGTCCCACAACTGCGGCGGCTACGGCGTCGGACTGGAGGCGCTGTTGCACCACAAGCGAATTCGCCGCGCCGTCGCCTCGTACTTCGGCGACAAGAAGGAATTCGCGTTGGCCGTCATCGACGTATGCGATGACGGTTTGCACTTGGTCGGGACCGCCCCCGGCGTCTCGGCCGACGAGGTGCGTGACAAGACCGCACCGCCGCTTGTGCCGGCGAGGACCGGGAGGCATTCGTGAGTTCAGCTGTGATGGCCGCGCCATCGTTTGCCGACGAGCATCGCCGGCTGGTAGCCGAGTTGAACGCCAAGTTGGCGGCGGTGGCGCTGGGCGGCAACGAACGCGCCCGCGAACGGCACGTCAGCCGCGGCAAGCTGCTGCCGCGCGAGCGGGTGGATCGACTGCTCGACCCGGGCAGCCCGTTTTTGGAGTTGGCCCCGCTGGCCGCCAACGGCATGTACGACGACGAATCCCCGGGCGCCGGAATCATCACCGGGATCGGGCGGGTGTCGGGGCGAGAGTGCGTGATCGTCGCCAACGACGCGACGGTCAAGGGCGGCACCTACTACCCGATGACCGTCAAGAAGCACCTGCGCGCACAGGAAGTCGCGCTGCAGAATCGCCTGCCGTGCATCTACCTGGTGGACTCCGGTGGCGCTTTCCTGCCCCGCCAGGACGAGGTGTTTCCCGATCGCGAGCATTTCGGCCGGATCTTCTACAACCAGGCGACCATGAGCGCCAAGGAGATTCCCCAGGTGGCCGCGGTCCTCGGTTCGTGCACGGCGGGCGGTGCCTACGTTCCGGCCATGAGCGACGAGGCCGTCATCGTGCGCGAGCAGGGGACAATCTTCCTCGGCGGTCCGCCCCTGGTGAAGGCCGCCACCGGCGAGGTCGTCTCGGCCGAGGACCTCGGCGGCGGTGACCTGCACTCGCGGGTTTCCGGGGTCACCGACCACCTCGCCGACGACGACGAACACGCGCTGCGCATCGTGCGGGCCATCGCCGCGACCTTCGGCCCGCGCGGGCCAAGCCAGTGGGACGTCCGGCCCGCGGTCGAGCCCAGGCATCCGCAGAGCGAGCTCTACGATGTGGTGCCCCCGGATCCGCGGGTGCCCTACGACGTGCACGAGGTCATCGTGCGGCTGGTGGACGGTGGCGAATTCAGCGAATTCAAGGCCAACTACGGCAAGACGCTGGTGACCGCGTTCGCCCGCATCCACGGACACCCGGTCGGGATCGTCGCCAACAACGGCGTCCTGTTCGGCGAATCCGCCTTGAAGGGCGCTCATTTCATCGAGCTGTGCGACAAACGCAAGATCCCGCTGCTGTTTTTGCAGAACATCGCCGGCTTCATGGTCGGCCGCGACTACGAGGCCGGGGGCATCGCCAAGCACGGCGCCAAGATGGTGACCGCCGTGGCCTGCTCCCGGGTGCCCAAGCTCACGGTCGTCATCGGCGGATCCTATGGCGCGGGCAACTATTCGATGTGCGGGCGAGCGTACTCCCCGCGCTTCCTGTGGATGTGGCCCAACGCCCGGATCTCGGTCATGGGCGGTGAACAGGCGGCCTCGGTGCTGGCGACGGTGCGCGGCGAGCAGCTCGCCGCGGCCGGCAAACCGTGGCCGCCCGACGAAGAGGAGGCGTTCAAGGCGCCCATCCGCGCGCAATACGAAGACCAGGGCAACCCGTACTATTCGACCGCCCGCCTGTGGGACGACGGCATCATCGATCCCGCCGACACCAGAACCGTTGTCGGGCTTGCTCTTTCGGTATGCGCCCACGCACCGCTAGATCCGGTTTCCTACGGCGTCTTCCGGATGTGATGACCATGTTCGAGACCGTCTTGGTGGCCAACCGCGGCGAGATCGCGGTCCGAGTGATGCGCACCCTGCGCCGGCTGGGTATCCGATCGGTCGCGGTGTACAGCGACCCCGACGCCAACGCCCGCCATGTCCTGGAGGCCGACACCGCCGTTCGCCTGGGCCCCGCCGCCGCGCGGGAGAGCTACCTTGACATCGGCAAGGTGCTCGATGCGGCGGCGCGCACCGGTGCCCAGGCAATCCATCCTGGCTACGGATTCCTCTCCGAGAACGCCGAGTTCGCCGCCGCCTGCGAGCGGGCCGGTGTGGTGTTCCTCGGGCCGCCGCCGCGCGCCATCCAGGTGATGGGCGACAAGATCACCGCCAAGAACGCGGTCGCCGCCTTCGACGTGCCGGTGGTTCCCGGCGTGGCCAAGCCGGGGCTGAGCGACGACGAGTTGGTGGCGGCCGCAGAAGTAGTCGGCTATCCGGTGCTGATCAAGCCCTCGGCGGGCGGCGGCGGCAAGGGCATGCGCTTGGTGGACGACCCGAGCCGGCTGCGCGACGCGCTGGTGGGCGCGCGACGGGAGGCTGCCGCGTCGTTCGGTGACGACACCCTGTTTTTAGAGCGATTTGTCCTGCGCCCCAGGCACATTGAAGTGCAGGTGCTCGCCGACACGCACGGCAACGTGGTGCACCTGGGCGAGCGCGAGTGCAGCCTGCAGCGGCGCCACCAGAAGGTGATCGAGGAGGCGCCGTCGCCCTTGCTCGACCCGCAGACACGCGCACGTATCGGGGCGGCGGCGTGCAACACCGCCCGCAGCGTCGATTACGTGGGCGCGGGCACGGTGGAGTTCATCGTCTCCGCCGACCGGCCGGACGAATTCTTCTTCATGGAGATGAACACTCGCCTGCAGGTGGAACACCCTGTCACCGAGGCTATTACCGGCCTGGACCTGGTGGAGTGGCAGCTGCGGGTGGCCGCGGGCGAGAAACTGGGGTTCGCGCAGGACGACCTCGAACTGCGGGGCCACGCGATCGAGGCCCGGGTGTACGCCGAGGATCCGGCGCGGGGATTCCTCCCCACCGGCGGCACGGTACTGCAGGTATCCGAACCGTCGGGCGCCGGCGTGCGGGTCGACTCGTCCCTGCTGGCGGGCACGGTGGTCGGTAGTGATTACGACCCGATGCTGAGCAAGGTGATCGCCTACGGCGAGGACCGCGACGAGGCGCTCGCGAAACTCGATGCGGCCCTGGCGCGGACCGCAATCCTGGGCGTGCAGACCAACATCGAATTCCTTCGGTTCCTGCTCGCTGACGAGCGAGTCCGCGCCGGCGACCTTGACACGGCGCTGCTGGACGAGCGGGTCGCGGACTTCGCGCCGCTGCCGGCGCCCGACGACGTGCTCGCCGCCGGGGGGCTGTACCGCCAGTGGGCGCTGGACCGTCGCGCCGCGGGCGACCCCTGGGCCGTGCCGACCGGATGGCGGGTCGGGGGTGCGCCCGCGCCCGTGCGAACCGAGATGCAGACCCCGCTGCCCAGCGACACCGTGTCGGTTTGGGGACCACCCGCCGACGCCAGGGTGCAGGTCGGTGCGGGCCAGATCCAATCCGCCGCCGCGCAAGTCGACGGCGACCGCATGCACGTCACGCTGGACGGCGTGCGTCGCGAATACCGCTGGGCCGAGGCCGACCGTCACCTGTGGATCGCCGACGACCGCGGAGCATGGCACCTGCGCGAGGCCGAGGAACACAAGATTCACCGCGCGGCCGGCACGCAGCAGGCCGAGATCCTCAGCCCCATGCCCGGCAGCGTGATCGCGGTCCAGGCCGCCTCCGGCGCCGAGGTGTCCGAGGGCGACGTGGTGGTGGTAGTGGAGGCGATGAAGATGGAACACTCGCTGCCCGCGCCGGTTTCGGGACGAGTGGAAGTCTTGGTGTCCGTCGGCGACCAGGTCACCGTCGACCAGGTACTGGCCCGGCTGGTGCCGCGAGAGCCCGAAGAAGCAGTAGAAGCGAGTAAGGACGAAACATGACGACATCCATTACCGCGGGAACGTTACCCAAGGAATACGAGGATCTTCGCGACACGGTTGGCGAGTTCGCGCGCACCGTGGTCGCGCCCGTCTCGGCCAAACACGACGAAGAGCACAGCTTCCCGTACGAAGTCGTCGCCAAAATGGGCGAGATGGGATTGTTCGGCCTGCCGTTCCCCGAGGAGTACGGCGGCATGGGCGGTGACTACTTCGCCCTGTCGCTGGCGCTCGAGGAACTCGGCAAGGTCGACCAGTCGGTGGCGATCACCTTGGAGGCCGGCGTCAGCCTGGGCGCGATGCCGATCTACCGATTCGGCTCCGAGGAGCAGAAAAGCAGATGGCTACCGGATCTGACGGCCGGCCGGGCCCTGGCCGCCTTCGGGCTCACCGAGCCGGGTGCCGGTTCCGACGCGGGCGCCACCCGGACGACGGCCCGCCTCGACGACGGCGAGTGGGTGATCAACGGCAGCAAGCAATTCATCACCAACTCCGGCACCGACATCACGAAACTGGTCACCGTCACCGCCGTCACGGGAACGATCGGTGACGGCAAGAAGGAGATCTCGACGATCATCGTGCCCAACGGCACACCGGGATTCACCGTCGAACCCGTCTACAGCAAGGTCGGCTGGAACGCCTCGGACACCCACCCATTGAGCTTCGCCGACGCCCGCGTGCCGGAGGAGAACCTCCTCGGCCCCCGCGGCACCGGCTACGCGAACTTCCTGTCCATCCTCGACGAGGGCCGCATCGCGATCGCCGCGCTCGCGACCGGCGCCGCCCAGGGCTGCGTGGACGAGAGCGTCAAGTACGCCACGCAACGCCAGTCCTTCGGCCAGCCGATCGGCTCCTACCAGGCCATCAGCTTCAAGATCGCGCGGATGGAAGCCCGCGCCCACGTCGCCCGCACCGCGTATTACGATGCGGCCGCAAAGATGTTGGCGGGCAAGCCCTTCAAGAAGGAGGCGGCGATCGCGAAGATGATCGCGTCGGAAGCGGCCATGGACAACGCGCGCGACGCCACCCAGATCCACGGCGGCTACGGCTTCATGAACGAGTACCCGGTGGCCCGGCACTACCGCGACAGCAAGATCCTCGAGATCGGTGAGGGGACCACCGAGGTGCAGCTGATGCTCATCGCGCGATCGCTGGGGCTGTCATGACCGAAGGCAAGTCGATCATCCAGCGGGGCCTGTGGTTCGAGGAATTCGAGATCGGCACGGCCTACCTGCACCGGCCGGGCCGCACCGTCACCGAGGCCGACAACGTCTTGTTCACCACGCTCACGATGAACACCCAGTCACTGCACCTGGATGCGGCGTGGGCCGCAGAGCAGCCGGGCTTTCGGGGCGAGCGGTTGGTGAACTCGATGTTCACCCTGTCCACGTTGGTCGGGCTGTCCGTCTCGCAGCTGACGCTGGGCACCATCGTCGCGAACCTGGGCTTCTCCGAGGTGTCGTTCCCCAAACCGGTCTTCCACGGCGACACCCTGTACGCCGAGACCGTCTGCACCGGCAAGCGCGAGTCCAAGAGCCGGCCGGGGGAAGGGATCGTCACCCTCGAGCACACGGGACGCAACCAGCACGGCGACGTCGTGGCGCGTGCGGTGCGGACCACGCTGGTGCAGAAGCGGCCAGACACGGAGGAGTCGCGATGAACCTGCACGCCGCCGGCCCGGGCTGGCTGTTCTGCCCGGCCGACCGTCCCGAGCGGTTCGCCAAGGCCGCGGCCGCGGCCGACGTGGTGATCCTCGACCTCGAGGACGGCGTCGCCGAGGCGGATAAGCCGGCCGCGCGCAAGGCGCTGCGCGAGACCCCGCTGGATCCCGAGCGCACCGTGGTGCGCGTCAACGCGGCCGGCACCGAGGAGCACCGCCGCGACCTGGACGCCCTGGCCGAGACTCCCTACACGACCGTGATGCTCGCCAAGACGGAATCGGCCGAGCAGGTTTCGGCGCTGGCGCCGCGCAACGTCGTCGCGCTGATCGAGACGCCCCGCGGTGCGGTCTTCAGCACCGAGATCGCCGCCGCCCAGGGGACGGTCGCCATGATGTGGGGTGCCGAGGACCTCGTCGCGGCCCTGGGCGGCAGCTCGAGCCGCCTGGCGGACGGCACCTACCGCGACTTCGCCCGCCACGTCCGGTCGACGGTCCTGCTGGCGGCGTCCACTTTCGGCCGGGCCGCCCTGGACGCGGTGCATCTGGACATCCACGATGTCGAAGGCTTGCGGGCCGAAGCCACCGACGCCGTCGCCGTGGGTTTCCACGGGACCGTCTGCATCCACCCGACCCAGATCCCCGTCGTGCGCGACGCCTACCGTCCCAGCGAGGAGAAACTCGACTGGGCGCGAAGGGTATTGGATGCGGCGCGCACCGAGCGTGGCGTATTCGCGTTCGAGGGTCAGATGGTGGACTCGCCGGTGCTCAAGCACGCGGAAATGCTGGTGCGCAGGGCGGGGCGGTCCGCCGACGGATGAAAACCGCGAAAGCACTATCACCGGCGGCATTCGGAAGTCGCCTACCGGTGTCTGCGGCCAACCCAGCCGGGCCGCGGTGCCGCCGGGCACGCGACACGTTCGCGATCACCGCGGTCTCCTCTCATCCGAGCGCATAATGGTGAGTACGCCAGTGTCGCGGCGAGCGAAGCCTTTCGGGTAGCTGGCGATCGACTTCGGCTCGCGATAGGTCCCGGCTGAGCTTCTGCTGTGACCCTGCGGCACCGAGGTAGGGAGACGGTTATGGCGACGGTGCCCCAATTGCCGATGACCGTCGACCTCGATCCCGTGCAACTCGTCGCCGCCGACGGCGTACCGACCCAAGAACGCCGGTACGGCCGCGACCTTCCGGCCGAGACGTTGTGCTGGCTCTACGAAATGATGGTGGTCACTCGCGAGCTGGACACCGAATTCGTCAACCTGAAACGCCAGGGGGAGTTGGCGCTGTTCGCGTCGTGCCGCGGTCAGGAGGCCGCCCAGGTGGGTGCGACGGCCTGTCTGCGCAAGACGGACTGGCTGTTTCCGCAATACCGGGAGCTCGGTGCCTACCTGGTGCGCGGCATCCCGCCCGGGCACGTCGGCGCGGTCTGGCGCGGAACCTGGCATGGCGGACTGGAATTCACCAAGAAATGCTGCGCCCCGACCGCGATCCCGATCGGCACCCAGACCCTGCACGCCGTCGGCGCCGCGATGGCCGCCCAACGTCTCGGCGAGGATTCGGTGACGGTGGCCTTCCTCGGCGACGGCGCCACCAGCGTCGGGGACGTGCACGAGGCGCTGAACTTCGCGGCCGTGTTCGCCACGCCCTGCGTGTTCTTCGTGCAGAACAACCAGTGGGCCATCTCGGTGCCCATCCACAAGCAGACCGCGGCACCTTCCATCGCGCACAAGGCAATCGGCTACGGCATGCCGGGAATCCGGGTGGACGGCAACGATGTGCTGGCCTGCTACGCGGTGATGGCCGAGGCCGCCGCCCGCGCCCGGACCGGCGGTGGGCCGACCTTGATCGAGGCGGTCACCTACCGGCTCGGACCGCACACCACCTCCGACGATCCCAGCCGCTACCGGTCCCAGGAGGAGGTGGACCGGTGGGCCGCGCTCGACCCGATCCCGCGCTATCGAACCTACCTTCAGCACCAGGGACTGTGGTCGAACCGCTTGGAGGACCGGGTCGCCGCGCGCGCCCAACGGATGCGCGCGGAACTGCGTGACGCGGTGTTCGGCGCACCGGATTTCGACATCGACGAGGTGTTCACCACGGTCTACGCCGAGATGACGCCCGGGCTGGAGTCGCAACGCCAACAGCTGCGAACCGAACTGGGGAGGCGTGAATGACTCAGCTCGCCGATCGCCCGGCCAGCTCCGACGAAACCCTCACCGCCCCAGCGTGCGTCGTCGCGCAGTCGCTGACCATGGTGCAGGCGCTCAACCGTGCGCTGCGCGACGCGATGGCCGCCGACGACCGGGTGCTGGTGTTCGGCGAGGACGTCGCGGTCGAAGGGGGAGTGTTCCGGGTAACCGAAGGGCTGGGCGAAACGTTCGGCGAGAAGCGCTGTTTCGACACTCCGCTGGCCGAATCGGCCATCATCGGGATCGCGGTGGGGCTGGCGCTTCGCGGCTTCGTGCCGGTGCCGGAGATCCAGTTCGACGGGTTCTCCTACCCGGCCTTCGATCAGGTCGTCAGCCACCTGGCGAAGTACCGCACCCGCACCCGCGGCGAGATCAGCATGCCGGTGACGGTGCGGATCCCGTCTTTCGGTGGCATCGGTGCGGCCGAACATCATTCGGACTCCACCGAGTCGTATTGGGCCCACACCGCCGGCCTGAAAGTGGTGGTTCCGTCCAGCCCGGCGGACGCGTACTGGCTGCTTCGCCACGCGATCGCGTGTCCGGACCCGGTGATGTTCCTCGAGCCGAAGCGCCGCTATCAGGTGCGGGGCACGGTAGACACCGGGCGGCCCGAACCGCCGATCGGCCGGGCGATGGTGCGCCGATCCGGCTCCGATGTCACCGTCGTGACCTATGGCAGCTTGGTCAGCACCGCGGTGGCCGCCGCGGAAGAGGCTCAGCGGCAACGTGGTTGGAGCCTCGAGGTCATCGATCTGCGCTCACTCGTGCCGCTGGACTTCGATACCGTCGCGGCGTCGATTCGCCGGACGGGGCGTTGCGTGGTGATGCACGAGGGGCCGCGCAGCCTGGGATACGGTGCCGGATTGGCCGCCAGGATTCAAGAGGACATGTTCTACGAGCTCGAGGCGCCGGTGCTGCGCGCCTGCGGATTTGACACGCCTTACCCGCCGGCCCGATTGGAGCGATTCTGGTTGCCCGGCCCCGACCGGCTGCTGGATTGCGTCGAGCGTGCGCTGGAGTTGCCATGAGCGCCGAGATCAAGGAATTCCGGGTTCCCGACCTCGGTGAGGGCTTGCAGGAAGTGACGGTGACGCACTGGAACGTCGCCGCGGGCGACGACGTCGAACTCAACCAGGTGTTGTGTTCGGTGGAGACCGCCAAGGCCGAGGTCGAGCTCCCCAGCCCCTACGCCGGGCGAATCATCGAAACACGCGGCGCCGAAGGCGATGTGCTCGAGGTGGGGGCGGTGCTGGTTCGCATCGACACCACACCGGTCAATGGGGACGTCCCTCCGACGGCAGCGACGGTGCCCACGCTTGTCGGCTACGGGGCGGACGACGGCATCGACGCCAGCCGACGGACCGGCCGCCCG
The DNA here is from genome assembly GCF_041890355.1 of Mycobacterium hainanense. NCBI lineage: Bacteria > Bacillati > Actinomycetota > Actinomycetes > Mycobacteriales > Mycobacteriaceae > Mycobacterium > Mycobacterium hainanense. The sequence goes on from NZ_CP169059.1 coordinate 1,800,923, forward strand.
CGCGCCGCCCCTCCGGCGCGCAAACTGGCCAAGGAACTGATGGTCGACCTGCGCTCGCTGCAGCGCGATCCCGACAGCATCATCACTCGCGCGGACGTGCTGGCGGCGGCCGACCAAAACGGGTCCGACGTTCGGCCGGTCCGCGGCGTGCAGGCCCGAATGGCCGAGAAGATGACGTTGTCGCAGAGGGAGATCCCGGCCGCCAAAGTCAGCGTCGCGGTTGACTGCACCGAACTCTTGCGGCTGGCGGACCTAACGGCCTCAGGCCAGAAGATCACGCCGTTCGTCCTGACCATGCGGCTGTTGCTGATTGCCCTGCGGCGCAACGAGATTCTCAACTCGACATGGGTCGACTCGCCCGCCGGCCCACAGGTTCGCATTCACCGGCGGGTGCATCTGGGGTTCGCAGTGGCCACGCCGCGGGGCCTGCTGGTCCCGGTGATCACCGACGCACACGACAAGAGCACCCGCGAACTGGCAAGTCGCGCGGCTGAATTGGTCGGCGGTGCCCGGGCGGGCACGCTGACGCCGGCGGAGTTGCACGGCTCCACCTTCACCGTCACCAACTTCGGGGCGCTGGGCGCCGACGACGGCGTCCCGGTGATCAACCATCCCGAAGCCGCCATCCTGGGGATGGGCGCCATCAAACCTCGCCCGGTCGCCGTCGATGATCAGGTCGTGGTGCGCCCGACGATGACACTGACGTGCGTCTTCGATCACCGCGTCGCCGACGGCGCCCAGGCGGCCCAGTTCCTCACCGAGCTACGGGATTTGGTCGAGTCACCGATGACCGCGTTGCTCGACCTCTAAGAGCTCGGGGGTGCGGCGGCACGAGAACAGGCCGCAATTGAAGCTGGACGCGCGCGAAGGCGGGGGCGGAACCTGCGACGGCGCTACCGGCGTTGCGCCGCGGCCAGACGCTGAGCGAATTCCGGCGACTGGATGGAGTACGCCTGCGGACCGAGCTCCGTGCGCATGGCGAAGACGTGCTGCTCGTGATCCAGCGACCCCGGGCTGATGGTCGCGCGCATCGTCGCCTTCGTCGCCAACACCACCTCGCGCGGGGCGGCCGCGGGTCCGGCGGCCAACTCCAGCGCCGCGGCGACCGGATCGTCGGCGACGGTGAGCGCCAAGCCGTGGTGCACCGCGGCCTCGGCGTCGAAACGCATGCCGAAGAGCAAGGCTGCGCGGGCGACCTGGGGGCCCACCACCCGCTGCAGCATCCAGGTCGCGCCCCCGCCGGGGTGCAATCCCAGCTTTTGGAATCGGGCGTCGAACAGGGCGCCCGGGCCCGCGATGCGCACGTCGGCGGCCAAGGCAAGGTTCAGGCCCGCCCCGACGGCCGCGCCGTTGACGGCGGCGATAGTGGGCAGCCGGCAGGCGCCGATTGCCATGAATCCGTCGTAGAGCTGCTGTAGGCCCGTTTCGGCTTTCTCGCCGCCCGCAGCGCCGAGCGCGCTGAGGTCCGCGCCGGCACAGAAGGCCTTGCCGGCCCCGGTGATCACCACGGCGTGCACGTCGGGATCGGCCTCAGCCCGCTCCACGGCCGCGCGCAGGCGCGCCGACATTTCGGCGGTCACCGCGTTGCGCCGGTCGGGGTCGTTGACGGTGATGAGCGCGACGCGATTGTCGACGGTTGACAAGACCAGGTCGGATTGGACCATCGGGCACCTCCGCGGCTTGGGTTTGACGGGTCCGGGCGACGCCCGAAAGCTGCGCCGTCGGCTGTGACTCCGCGGCAGGGTTAGGGTACTGCGCGTCGCGCGCACCGACGGTAGCCGGTGTGCCCCCTGCGGCGCCCGGGTCAATTAACGAAATCGCAATGCGTCTGCCCTCGAGGAGATTTGCTAACGCTGCCCAGTCGAGTTCCAAAGAATGGTGCTGCAACGCGAATGCGTTTTCGTCGGGCGGTGAGCTTCAATCGCGGGGGCTTGATTACACGCAGATAATTAAGCGGCTCATGGCGAAACTGCCCCGGCGCTCTAATCGCCGCCGGTTTTCGGTCACCCAGCCTCGGGTCGCGCCAACTTCTTCGCCAGCTGATCGAGCGCCGCTTGGCGACGTCGCACCGCGCAGGCGCGTTGGTCCCGCAGCGTCCCCTGCATCACCGTGTCCGGCAACCTGTCGTACCGCAACCTAGTGTTCGCGTAGTGGATTGCGGCATCGATCATTTCGATGTAATGCTCCGCCTCATCGACGGCGCAAGTGCCCTCGATGCGCTGGACCTCATCCCAACACGGATACGTCGAGTACCTGGCATCGAGCCGCTGCTGCGCTACCTGAAGACCGAAGTACCGACGCCAATCTCGGCTCAGCCACCCCCGCGTCTTGACCTCGACTTTGATCCTATTCCCAAGGCCAGCTACGAACCTTGGTTCTCCAACTCGCACCACCGGTTGCCAGTCGTCCGACGTCACATCGACCACCCCTCGAATAGAGACGCCCTAAGTCATGATCCCCCTGCAGGCGTCATCTGCTCGCACGACACGCCAATTGTTATTCCCCAGTCGCCTAATTGGCAAACGCTGGGCAACAACGCGCACCCCTGAATTTGTTAAGTGTCGTTTACGCCGCCGTGTTTTCCTGCGCCGCCACCGGTGCGAGAGGCCGCCGAGAAACTTTTGAGAATCCCCTAAGCGCCGCCCCCCACGCTGATCCCGGGCCTAGGGGGCCCATGGCTTCGATCGCGGTTGGCGGTTGCACGCCGGCCATCGGATGGACGAGGCTGGGCGGAGTCGATCCGGTGCGCACTGACGAGGGGATTCCCGATGGCGAAAGTTCTGTTTGTCGTGACCGGCGCGAGTTACTGGAGCCTCAAGGACGGCACGCGGCATCCGACCGGCTATTGGGCCGAGGAATTCGCGGCTCCGTACCGCGAGCTCACTGACGCCGGTCACCAAATCGTGGTTGCCACGCCGAAAGGCGTTGTGCCGCACGTGGATGTGATGAGTCTGCGCCCATCGATGGCCGGCAGCGAAGAGATCGCCCAGGAGCTCGAGGAGATCCTGCGATCGGCTGAGGAACTGCGCTGCCCCATCGAGTTGGCCAACGCCCGTCTCGAGGACTACGACGCCGTTTACTATCCGGGCGGCCACGGCCCGATGGAGGACCTGTGGCGGGACGCGGACTCCGGTCGCTTACTGACCGCAGCGCTGGCGTCCGGCAAGCCGCTGGCCATCGTCTGCCACGCCCCGGTCGCCATGCTGGCCACTCGGCGAAACGGGGTCTCACCGTTCGCCGGCTACAAGGTCACGGCCTTCACCAACGATGAGGAGGACGCCGTCGGGCTGCGGGCGAAGGCGCCATGGACCGCCGAGGACGAGCTGGTGAAGATGGGTGTCGACTTCTCGCGCGGTGAACTCTGGAAGCCCTACACGTTGAAAGACCGCAATCTGTTCACGGGCCAAAACCCCGCCTCCGCTGGGCCTTTGGCGAAAGAGTTAATGAAGGAACTCGGCTAGTGCAGTACCGGTTCCACGGGGCGCCCCGGGCGCTCCACTTTCGCGTGGCCGTGCGCGGGTCCACACTTGGGGAATGACGGTATGTGATTGCAACACCGGCACGCCGACCACGCCCTTGCCGGAGGCGTCGGCGTCGGCGCGGGTGGCGTGATCGTGCCGGAGCCGCAGCGGCGCGGCCCGCTGAACGGCCTTTCGGACGTACGCGCGTTCTTCCACACCAACAAGGTGCCCCTGTTCTTTATCTCGCCGACCCCGTTCAACCTGCTCGGCGTTGACCGCTGGATCCGAAACTTCTTCTACCTCACCTACTTTGACTCTTTCGAGGGCACCCACTCACGCGTGTTCGTGCCCCGGCGGCGTGACCGCCGTGATTTCGACTCCATGGACGAGGTGTGCAGCCACCTGCTGTCCGACCCGGAAACTCTTGAGTTCATCGCGGGCAAAGGCCCCGGCGGCAAGTGCTGCTTTGTGATGATGAACGAGGAAATCCAGGCCCTCGCGCGGGCGGCCGGCCTCGAGGTCATGCATCCGCCGATCGAGCTGCGCCAGCGCCTGGGGTCAAAGATCGTCATGACGCGCCTGGCCAACGAGGCGGGCGTACCCAGTGTGCCGCACGCGATCGGCCGTGTCGGCTCTTACGACGAACTGCTGACGCTCGCGCAGAATGCCGGATTGGGTGACGACCTCGTCATCTCGATCGCCTACGGCGCCGCCGGCAGCGGGACGTTCTTTGTGCACGGTCAGCGCGACTGGGACGAGCATGCCGGCGAGCTGACCTCGCAGCAAGAAATCAAAGTCATGAAGCGCATCCGCAATGTCGAGGTGTGCCTCGAGGGCGCCGTGACCCGTCATGGCACCGTGGTCGGCCCCGCAATGACGAGCCTTGTCGGTTATTCGGAGCTGACTCCGAGCCGGGGCAGCTGGTGTGGCAACGACATCTGGCGCGAGGTGCTGCCGCCCGCCCAGACCCACGCCGCGCGTGCAATGGTGTCGAAGCTGGGCGACGTGATGCGCCGCGAGGGTTACCTCGGCTACTTCGAGGTGGACCTTCTGCATGACCTCGACTCCGATGAGCTCTACCTCGGCGAGGTGAACCCGCGCTTGAGCGGCGCCAGCCCGATGACGAACCTGACCACAGAGGCCTACGCCGACATTCCGCTGTTCCTCTTCCACCTGCTCGAGTACATGGATGTGGAGTACGAGCTCGACATCGACGAAATCAACTCGCGCTGGGAGCGGGGCTATGGCGAAGACGAGGTCTGGGGCCAGGTGATCATCACGGAGACGTCGCCGGATATCGAGATCTTCACCGCGACGCCACGCACCGGGGTGTGGCGCATAGACGACGACGGCCGGGTCTCCTTTTCGCGGACCGCCAACGACTGGGCCACGCTGCTCGACGGCTCTGAGGCCTTCTACCTTCGGGTCGCGGCGCCCGGCGACTTACGTTCCGAGGGTGCTCAGCTGGGCGTGCTGGTCACTCGCTCACACCTGCAGACCGACGACTATCACCTCAGCGAACGCTGCCAGCGTTGGGTGAAGGGCATGAAGGCGAAGTTCGTCTCGACGCCCCTGACGCCCGCCGCGCCGATCGTCTCTCGGCTCGTCGCGCGCGCGTGAGCGCCCCGGCCGGTATCTCCCTGGACAACTGGCTGTCGGCGCCCTATTCGCATTGGTCGTTTCAGCACGTCGAAGACTTCGTGCCGACGGCCGTGATCCCGCGCGGGTCCGGGCCGGTCGCGGCGTTGCCCGCGGCCGGCGCCCCCGTCGCGGAGATCGCCGTGGCCAGCACCGACGGGTCGGCCACCACCGTCGGCGCGGTGATGGCCGCCACGGCCACCGACGGGTGGGCCGTCGCCCACCACGGGTCACTGGTGGTCGAGCAGTACCTGCACGGCATGGCGGCCGACACCCGGCACCTGTTGTTCTCGGTGAGCAAGTCGCTGGTGGGCGCCGTCGTCGGCGCGCTGCATGAGGCCGGCGCGATCGAGCTTGGCGCGCCCGTCACGGCCTACGTTCCCGAGTTGGCGAACTGCGGTTACGCCGGCGCGACGGCACGCCACCTGCTGGACATGAGGTCGGGCATCAAGTTCTCCGAAAACTACGACGATCCGGCCGCCGAGATACACCTACTCGACCAGGCAATGGGGTGGGCGCCGAGGCGAAGCCCGGAGGCTCCGGCCACGCTGCGCGACTTCCTGCTGACCTTGCGGCGGAAGTCGGCGCACGGCGGACCGTTCGAATACCGCTCGTGCGAAACGGACGTGCTGGGCTGGATCTGCGAGGCGGCCGGCGGTCAACGCATGCCGGACCTGATGTCGGAACTCCTGTGGAGCCGCATCGGCGCCGAGCGCGACGCCACCATCGCCGTCGATTCCGCCGGCACCGGCTTTTTCGACGGCGGCGTCAACGCCTGCCTCACCGACCTGATCCGGTTCGGTTCGCTGTTCCTGCGCGACGGTGTGTCGTTGACGGGCCAACAAGTGGTGCCGGCGGCGTGGCTCGCCGACACCTTCGACGGCGGACCCGACTCGCGTGAGGCGTTCGCCGCCAGCCCCGACCACGACACCGATCTGCCCGGCGGGATGTACCGCAACCAGATGTGGTTCCCGTACCCGGGCGCCAATGTTGTGTTGTGCCTTGGCATGTGCGGCCAGATGGTCTACGTCAATCGCGCCGCGGAGGTCGTCGCCGCCAAGGTGTCCACCCAGGCCCACTCCCGCGAGCCGCACATGTTGGACACGCTGCGCGCATTCGATGCGGTGGCGAACCAACTGGCCGGAGTCGCCGGTTAGCTGGCCGCGTCAGGTGTGGATGATCCAGCCCGCTTCGGTGTAGGGCGCGGGATGCGAGGGATCGTTGACCGTGATGTACAGGTCCCCGGCCGTGGGCATCGCGAAGCCGACGAATCCATGAGTGGTCTGGCCGTCATGCAGCCCGCCCGTTTGCAGCGGGGGCATCATGTCGAGCCTCTGGAAGTCGACCGCAAGCGTCGCAGGCTCGGGCGCGTTGTCGGGCTGGGTCATCGGCTGGTTTCCGCCGCCGTATCCGGCGAACATGTATTTCCGGTCAAATGCGAAGAACCGGTGGGACGTCGCGGTGATAGTCATTTCCACCACGTTGCACCCGACACCGGACGCCGGATTCGCAAAATGAGAGGCGCACCCTGGCGCTAACCACGATGCGCTGTTGATGGTGATGTCGGCGGTCGCGCCGTCGGCGGCCCGCACATGCACGGGCACGCCCAGCTGACCGATCGGAAACGGTGGATTCTCGGGTACGGGGTCAGCCGAACTGATGGGACACGTGCATGCGGCAATCGCCACGGCGACCGCCGGTGCGGCAATGACAGATTTCGCGCGCACCCTGGACGGTTACCCGCGGCGCGGCCGCACCAAAACGCCTCCGACCAGTTGGCGGGCCGCCGAAAGTTCGACCTCGGGAGGGCAGACGCTTCTGCCTAGAATTTTGTGGGTAAGGATCACTTCGACACCGGAAAATTGGTCATCCGTATCCGCAGGGAAGTTAGGGGCGTTGTCGATGTCCGCTCAGCCGAACGCGGGAAGCGCACACCTGAAGCCGCCGGTCGAGAAGGTCCGGTCGCACTACGACAAGTCGAACGAGTTCTTCAAGCTCTGGCTCGACCCGTCGATGACCTACAGCTGCGCCTACTTCGACGAGGATCCGGACCCGCAGAATCTCACCAAGACGCTCGAAGAGGCGCAGTACGCCAAGCGCAAGCTCGCGCTGGACAAGCTGAACCTCGAGCCCGGCATGACGCTGCTCGACATCGGCTGCGGCTGGGGTTCGACGATGCGGCACGCGGTGACCGAGTACGACGTCAACGTCATCGGCCTCACACTCAGTGAGAACCAGTACGCACACGACGTCGAGAAGTTCAACGAGATCGACAGTCCCCGCCGCATGGAGGTGCGGATCCAGGGCTGGGAGGAATTTCCCGACGAACCGATTGACCGGATCGTGTCGCTGGGTGCGTTCGAGCACTTCGCCGACGGCGCGGGCGATGCCGGATACGAGCGGTACGCCGTCTTCTTCAAGAAGTTCTACGACCTGCTGCCCGACGACGGCAGGATGTTGCTGCACACGATCGTGGTGCCGACCACCGAGGAGGTCAACGCGCTCGGCTTGAAGACCACGATGACCCTGTTGAGATTCATCAGCTTCATCCTCAAGGAGATCTTCCCGGGCGGCAGGTTGCCCCAGGTTCACCAGATCGACCGGTATGCGACCGAGGCGGGCTTCAACATCGAGCGCCATCACTTCATCGGCAAGAACTACGTTCCGACGTTGACGACCTGGGCCGACGCGCTCGAGGCGCACAAGGAAGAGGCGATCGCGTTGAAGGGGCAGGAGACCTACGACATCTACATGCACTACCTGCGGGGCTGCTCGGACCTCTTCCGCGACGGCTACACCAACGTCTGTCAGTTCACGATGGTCAAGTAGCCGGCCGCTGGGTGGTCACGTCGACGGTGTCGCTCAACTCCCTCATCCAGGGTGTCAAGGATCAGGCGAAACCGGTGTAAAGGATCAACCGAAACACTGTCAGGCATCACCCGACGGTGAAATGTCCAGCATCAGCCGAAGTCATACACAGACTGAGCGCCCCCGGCACGACTCGAACGTGCGACCTAGGGATTAGAAGGCCCTTGCTCTATCCACCTGAGCTACGGAGGCAATGTGCAGGTCAGTCTATTCCAACGGCGTGTCGCGACACGACTCGCCGCCGCGGCGCGCGCGAAAAGCGTTCCGGCACCGCATATATCGGCTATGGTTGGGACCCTCGACACACGTACAACACCGGCCGGTCATCGGCCGTTTACCGCAACGGGGCGTGTGCAGAACGTCGAGGGGTGGCGTCGTTATGAGCGTGACCATGCACCTGACTTCACGGTGCTCGTGGGCTAGTAACCAGGCGGCACGCCTGGCGGCCGACGCGATGGATGCGTACCGGGCCGGCACGCTGTTGCTGCGCGGCTCACCGTTCGCGCTGGGGTGTCTCGCCGGCTGGCTATCCACGGAGTTTCCCCCGCACGTCCTGACCGGCCACGCGCTGTCGCGGGTGTCGCACCCGTCCATCGGCCGCGTCGGCGCCAGCTGGGCGGCGCAGCGGGCGGATCGGGCCCTCACCTTCGCGCTCGAGGAGTCCTTCGGCCCGGACTTCCGCGAGCAGGTACGCCACCCGGGCGCCGCCGCGCCCGTCTGCGCCCCCCGCGGCGGCGTGTTGGGCCGGCCGGGGCCGCACCGTCGGTATGCGGCGCAGACCTCGAACATCTCCTACGGTCCGGGCGGCCGCGACAACCTGCTCGACGTCTGGCGGCGCCACGACCTCGCACCGGGGCGGCGGGCGCCGGTGTTGATCCAGGTCCCCGGCGGGGCGTGGACCGTCGGCGACAAACGGGTGCAGGCCTACACGCTGATGAGCCGGATGGCCGAACTCGGCTGGATCTGTGTCTCGATCAACTACTGCAAGAGCCCGCGTTCCACGTTTCCCGCGCACCTCATCGACGTGAAGAGGGCCATCGCGTGGGTCCGCCAGAACATCGCCGACTACGGCGGCGACCCGGACTTCATCGCGATCACCGGCGGGTCGGCGGGCGGACACCTGGCCTCCCTGGCGGCGCTCACCCCGAACGACCCGGCATTTCAGCCCGGATTCGAAGACGCCGACACGACGGTCCACGCCGTCGCGCCCTACTACGGCGTCTACGACTTCACCGACTTCGACAACATGCACCCGTTGATGCTGCCGTTCCTGGAGCAGTTCGTGCTCAAGGCCCGCTACGGCGCCCAGCCCGAGCGGTTCGAGGCGGCGTCGCCGGTGTCCTACGTGCACAGCGAAGCGCCGCCGTTCTTCGTCCTGCACGGCGAGAAGGACGAATTGGTCCCCAGCGGCCAGGCCCGGGCCTTCTGCGGGGCGCTGCGCGCGGCCGGCGCCGCGACCGTCGCCCACGCCGAGCTCGCCAACGCGCACCACGCGTTCGACATCGTCTCCACGGTTCGATCGCGGCTGGCCGCCGACGCCGTCGCCGATTTCCTGGGCATCATCTATGGCCGCCGCGTCAGCTCGCTGCTGGATACGGTGCCGCTGACCGCCACGTCGGCCAGCTGAGCTGCTACCGCCTCACGGCCCCGACCGCTCCTTTCACCAGCGCGGCAACCCGACTAGCGTTGTGGTGGCAATGGGTTGGGTGGGACCTAGGCAGGAGGCTTGATCGACGGTGACGAGGTTGGCGCGTCGGGCGGATGGCGATGACTGAGTCCGAGGTCGTGAAGTTGTCCGACCAGCTGGGGCCGGTCGACTATCTGATGCATCGGGGTGAAGCGAATCCCCGGACCCGGTCGGGGATCATGGCGCTCGAGCTACTCGACACCACGCCCGACTGGGACACGTTCCTGACGCGGTTCGAAAACGCCTCCCGACGGGTGTTGCGGCTACGGCAGAAGGTGGTCGTACCGACGCTGCCGACGGCGTCACCGCGCTGGGTGGTGGACCCCGACTTCAACCTCGAATTTCATGTGCGCCGAATCCGGGTGGCCGAACCCGGCACGCTGCGCGACGTGTTCAACCTCGCCGAGGTGATCCTGCAGTCGCCGATGGACATCTCCAGGCCGCTGTGGACGGCCACCCTGGTCGAGGGTTTGGCCGACGGAAAGGCGGCGACCCTGCTGCACGTCAGCCACGCCGTTACCGACGGTGTAGGCGGGGTGCAGATGTTCGCCGAAATCTATGACCTCGAACGTGATCCGCCGGCCAAACCGACGCCCCCGCTGCCCATCCCGCAGGATCTCACGTCGAACGACCTGATGCGGCAAGGCATTAACCATCTACCCACCGCCGTTGTCGGCGGCGTCCTGAGCGCCGTGTCCGGCGCGGTCTCGGCGGCCGGACGGGCGATCCTGGAACCGGGCGCCACCGTGTCCGGGATCGTCGGTTACGCGATGTCGGGGATGCGGGTGCTCAACCGGGCGGCCGAGCCGTCGCCGCTGTTGCGCCGCCGCAGCCTGGCCACCCGCACCGAAGCGATCGACATCCCGCTGTCGGACCTGCACCGCGCCGCCAAAGCTGGTGGGGGATCGATTAACGACGCCTACCTCGCCGGGCTGTGCGGCGCCCTGCGGCGCTACCACGAGGCACTCGGCGTGCCGATCAGCACTTTGCCCATGGCGGTCCCGGTGAACCTGCGGGCCGACGCCGATACGGCCGGCGGCAACCGATTCACCGGTGTCAACCTGGCCGCGCCCGTCGGCACGGTCGATCCGGTCTCGCGGATGAAAAAGATTCGCGCGCAAATGACGCAGCGCCGCGACGAGCCGGCGATGAACATCATCGGTTCGGTCGCACCGCTGCTCAGCGTCCTGCCCACCGCCGTCCTCGAGGGCATCACCGGCTCGGTGATCGGCTCCGACGTACAGGCCAGCAACGTCCCGGTATACCCCGGCGACACCTACATCGCCGGTGCAAAGGTGTTGCGGCAGTACGGCATCGGCCCGCTGCCCGGCGTCGCGATGATGGTGGTGCTGATCTCGCGGGGCGGCTGGTGCACCATCACCGTGCGCTACGACAGGGCGTCGGTGCGTAACGAACCGCTGTTCGCCCAATGCCTGCTGGAGGGCTTCGACGAAATCCTGGCCCTGGCCGGTGATTCGGCGTCCCGTGCGGTGCCCGCCTCGTTCACCGAACCGGCGACCTCGGCACGGACGGCGTCGGGCTCATGAGCGTCGCGAAAGACCAGGGAGCCGACGGCGGAACGACCGGGGACATGAGGTTGCCGGGTTCGGTCGCCGAAATCATGGCCAGCCCACCGGGGCCCAAGATCGGGGCATTCTTCGACCTGGACGGGACGCTGGTGGCCGGGTTCACCGCCGTGATCCTCACCCAGGAGCGGCTGCTGCGCCGCGACATGGGGGTGGGCGAACTGCTCGGCATGGTCCAGGCCGGCCTGAGCCACACGCTCGGGCGCATCGAGTTCGAGGACCTCATCGGCAAAGCCGCCGCCGCGTTGGCCGGTCGCCTGCTCGACGACCTCGAGGAGATCGGCGAGCGGCTGTTCGTGCAGCGGATCGAGTCCCGGATCTACCCGGAGATGCGCGAGCTGGTGCGCGCGCACGTGGCGCGCGGGCACACCGTGGTGCTCAGCTCGTCGGCGCTGACGATCCAGGTCAACCCGGTGGCGCGGTTCCTCGGCATCACCAACATGCTCACCAACAAATTCGAGACCACCGAAGACGGCATCCTCACCGGCGGCGTGCAGAAACCGATCCTGTGGGGTCCCGGCAAAGCCGCTGCGGTGCAACGGTTTGCGGCCGAGAACGGCATCGACCTGAAGGACAGCTACTTCTACGCCGACGGGGACGAGGACGTCGCCCTGATGTATTTGGTCGGCAACCCGCGCCCGACCAACCCCGAGGGCAAGATGGCGGCGGTGGCCAAGCGCCGCGGCTGGCCGATCCTGCGGTTCAACAGCCGCGGCCCGGTGGGCCTGCGGCGCCAGCTGCGCACCCTGGCCGGATTCGGTTCGATGTTTCCGGTCGCCGCCGGTGCCGTGGGCATCGGCGTGCTGACCCGCAATCGGCGCCGCGGTGTCAACTTCTTCACCTCGACCTTCTCGCAGCTGTCGCTGGCGATCGCCGGCGTGCAGCTCAACGTCATCGGCCAGGAGAACCTGACCGCGCAGCGGCCGGCGGTGTTCATCTTCAATCACCGCAACCAGGTCGACCCGGTGATCGCCGGAGCGCTGGTGCGCGACAACTGGATCGGCGTGGGCAAGAAGGAGCTGCAGAAGGACCCGATCATGGGCACGCTCGGCAAGCTGCTCGACGGGGTGTTCATCGACCGGGACGATCCCGCCGCGGCCATGGAGACGATGCACGAGGTCGAAGACCGTGCCAGGAAGGGGCTTTCGATCGTGATCGCCCCGGAAGGCACCCGGGTCGACACCACCGAAGTCGGGCCGTTCAAGAAGGGGCCGTTCCGCCTCGCCATGGCGGCCGGGATTCCGATCGTCCCGATCGTGATCCGCAACGCGGAGCTCGTCGCCGCCAGGAACTCCACCGTCATCAACCCCGGCACGGTTGATATCGCGGTGTTCCCGCCCATCTCGGTGCAGGACTGGACCGTCGAGAACCTGCCCGAGCGCATCGCCGAGGTCCGGCAGCTGTATCTGGACACGCTGGCCAATTGGCCGATCGACGCGCTGCCCGAGGTCGACCTCTACGCAGAGAAGAAGGCCGCGGCGAAGGCGAAGACCCCGGCGAAAAAGACTGCGGCCAAAGCCGTTTCGAAGGCGCCGGCAAAGAGCGCGTCGGCAAAGAAGGCCGCCGCGAAACCGAAGCCGGCCAAGGCGAATCCTCACGAGTCCCAGGCTGTCCTCAAAGATGGTGAGGCGCAACGGCCCGCGCAGGCGGCCGCCGGTGCCGAGCCGCCGGAATCCCCGCCCGAAGGGCGGCCGTGACCGAACCGGCCGCGGATACCACCGCGGTCCTCACCGGCCAAGACTCGCTGGTATTGGCGTCCATGGCGTCGCCGGTGGAGAGGGAACTGGTGACGGCCTGGATGGCGCAACAGCGCGCCGACCGGCCCGAGGCGAGGTTCGACGTCCTGGAACTGCCGCCGCCCAACGCGCCGGCCGGTGCGCTCGCCGCGCTGATCGAGCAACTCGAGGCGGCCAACGACGACCGCGCGGTCGTGCCGGTGCGGGTGTTCTGGTTGCCGCCGCCCAATCGCGGCAGGATCGCGAAGCTGGCCGGACTGCTGCCGGGCCGGGATCCCTACCACCCCAACGAACGTCAGCAACTGCAGATCATGCGCAACGCGCCCCAGCGGGCGCGGGTGGTGGCCGGGGAACCGGCCAAGGTCTCCGAACTGCGCCAGCAGTGGCGCGAGACCACCGTCGGGGAGAACTCGTGTGACTTCGCCCGGTTCGTCATCCGCCGCGCGCTGCTGGCGCTGGAACGCGTCGAGTACCGAATCTTGGGGCCGCAGTACAAATCTCCGCGGCTGGTGAAGCCGGAGATCTTGGAGTCCAGCCGATTTCGCGCCGGGCTGAAAAAGATCCCCGGCGCCACCGTCGAGGAAGCGGGCGCGATGCTCGACGAACTCGCCACCGGCTGGAGCCGGGTGTCGGTCGACCTGGTCGGTGTCCTGGGGAGGGCGCTCAGCCGTGGATTCGACCCCGAGATCGACTACGACGAATACCAGGTCGCTGCGATGCGCGCCGCCCTGGAAACCCACCCCGCGGTGCTGCTGTTCTCGCACCGCTCCTACATCGACGGCGCCGTGGTGCCCGTGGCGATGCAGGATAACCGGCTCCCACCCGTGCACGTGTTCGCCGGAATCAACCTGGCATTCGGGGCGATGGGTCCGCTGTTGCGCCGGTCCGGCGTCATCTTCATCCGCCGCAACATCGGCGACAACCCGCTCTACAAATACGTGCTGCGCGAATACGTCGGCTACATCGTCGAAAAGCGGTTCAACCTGAGTTGGTCCATCGAGGGCACGCGCTCGCGCACCGGCAAGATGCTGCCCCCGAAACTCGGCCTGCTCTCCTACGTCGCCGACGCGTACCTGGACGGGCGCAGCGAAGACATCCTCCTGCAGCCGGTGTCCATCAGCTTCGACCAGCTGCACGAGACCGCCGAGTACGCGGCCTACGCCCGTGGTGGTGAGAAGACGCCCGAAGGCGTGGGCTGGCTCTACAACTTCATCCGCGCGCAGGGCGAGCGCAACTACGGCAAGATCTACGTCCGCTTCCCCGAAGCCGTCTCGATGCGCCAGTACCTGGGCCCGACGAACGGCCCCCTGGCCCACGACCCGGACGCCAAAAGGCTTGCGCTGCAGAAGATGTCGTTCGAGGTTGCCTGGCGGATATTGCAGGCGACGCCGGTGACGGCCACCGGTCTGGTGTGCGCGCTGCTGCTGACGACCCGCGGCGCGGCGTTGACGCTCGGTCAGCTGCACCACACCCTGCAGGATTCGCTGGACTATCTGGAACGCAAGCACACCCCGATGTCGACGAGTGCGTTGCGGCTGCGCTCGCGCGACGGGGTGCGGGCGGCGGTCGACGCCTTGTCCAACGGGCACCCGATCACCCGGGTCGACGGTGGCCGCGAGCCGGTGTGGCGCATCGCCCCGGACGAGCAGCACGCGGCCGCGTTCTACCGCAACTCGCTGATCCACGCGTTCCTCGAGACCTCGATAGTCGAGCTGGCGCTGGCGCATGCGCGGCACGTCGAGGGCGACCGCATGCAGGCCTTCTGGGATCAGGCGATGCGGCTGCGCGACCTGTTGAAGTTCGACTTCTACTTCGCGGACTCTGCGGCGTTTCGGGAAAACATCGCCGAAGAGATGGCCTGGCAAGACGATTGGGAGGCCCACGTCGCGGCGGGTGGCGATGAGATCGACGCGCTGTTGTTCGCCAAGCGGCCGCTGATGGCTGACGCGATGCTGCGGGTGTTCTTCGAGGCCTACGAGATTGTCGCCGACGTGCTGCGCGACGCGCCCGCCGACGTCGGCCAGAAGGAGTTGACGGAGTCGGCGCTGGGCGTCGGTCGCCAGTACGTGGCGCAGACGAGGGTCCGCAGCAGCGAATCCGTGTCGACGCTGTTGTTCGCCACCGCGTATCAAGTCATCGCCGACCAGGATCTGGTCGGCCCCGGCCCGGATCTCGTCGAACGTCGGAACGCGTTCCGGGAGGAACTGCGGGCCATCCTGCGGGACTCCGATTACATCGGGCGGATCGCGCGCGACCAGTTCGTCGCGCGCGAGGCCAAGGCCCGCGAGGAGCGCCTGGCTCGGTAGTCGCGGGTCCACGCCCATACCCTGGCTGTATGACGGTCGACCGGTCCGTGACCACACCCCGCGCGCTGGTGTGGCCGATGCTGGTCGGCGTCGCGGTGCTGGCGGGCTGCACGGCGGCCGGCATCGGGGCGCTGTCGCTCGCCGATGCGCTGACCGCCACCGGGCTGCCTGACCCGGGCCCGACGACCACGTTGGGGTTGCCGTTCGTCAGGGCGGCGGGGGAGATCGCCGCGGTGCTGGCCGTCGGGTCATTCCTGTTCGCGGCCTTTCTGGTGCCACCGCAACGCAGCGGCGTCCTGGACGCCGATGGGTACCGGGCGCTTCGGTTGGGGACGGTGGCGTCCGGGGTTTGGGCGGTGTGCGCGGCGCTGCTGGTGCCGCTGACCATCTCGGACGTCTCGGGTCGACCGTTGGTGGCGCTGCTCAACCCGGCGCGGATCTGGTCGGTGGCCGGGCTGGTCACCACCGCCTCCGCGTGGCGCTGGACCGCGGCGCTCGCCGCGCTGGTGATGCTCGCGAGCCTGTCGGTGCTGCGCTGGTCGTGGACGCCGCTGCTGTTCGCCGGCTCGTTGCTCACCCTGCTGCCGCTGGGACTGACCGGCCACTCATCGGCCGGCGGGTCACACGATTTGGCGACCAACAGCCTGCTTATCCACCTCGTGGCCGCGGGCGTCTGGGCCGGCGGCCTGCTCGCATTGGCGGCCTACGGGCTGCGCGGAGGGGGACACATCGCACTGGCGGCCCGCCGGTTCTCCGCGATCGCGCTGTGGTGCTGGGTCGCGATGGCGCTCAGCGGTGTGATGAACGCCGTGGTACGCGTGCCGCTCGGGGACCTGGTCACCACCGAGTACGGGCGCTTGGTGATCGCCAAGTTTGTCGCGCTGTGCGCGCTCGGGGTCATCGGCTGGCGTCAGCGGCGCATCGCGGTTGCGCGGCTGCAAGCCGACGCCACCGATCGCGGGGCGCGCCGCGCCCTGCTGACGCTGGCGCTCGCCGAGGCCGCGGTCTTCGGCCTCACCTTCGGCGTCGCCGTCGGGCTGGGTCGTACCCCGCCGCCACCGCCGCCGAGCCGGCTGCCCTCGATTCCCGAAGCGGAGATCGGCTACGACTTCAACGGCCCGCCCACCGCGGTGCGCATCCTGTTCGACTGGCGGTTCGACTTGATCTTCGGCAGCGCCGCGATTGTCGTCGCGGCGCTCTACCTGGCCGCCGTGGTGCGTCTGCGCCGCCGCGGCGACGCCTGGCCGCCGGGCCGTACGGCGTCCTGGCTGCTGGGCTGCCTGGCGTTGCTGTTCGTCACCTCCTCGGGCGTCGGTCGCTACATGCCGGCGATGTTCAGCGTCCACATGGTCGCCCACATGGGCTTGTCGATGCTGGTGCCGATCCTGCTGGTGCTCGGTGCACCGGTGAGCCTGGCCCTGCGCGCGCTGCCCGCCGCCGGCCGAGACGACCCGCCCGGCATGCGGGAATGGCTGCTGGCCGCGCTGCACAGCCGCCTATCGCGGTTCCTCACCAACCCGGTGGTCGCCACCCTGCTGTTCGTCGCCGGCTTCTACGGGCTGTATTTGTCCAACCTGTTCGACATCGCCGTCGGCAGTCACGCGGGCCATCTCGCGATGAACGTCCACTTCCTGCTCAGCGGCTACCTCTTCTACTGGATCGTCATCGGCGTCGATCCCACCCCGCGGCCCATTCCGCCGCTGGCCAAGGTGGGTGTGGTGTTCGCGTCGTTGCCGCTGCACGCGTTCTTCGGGGTGGTGCTGATGGGCACCCGCAGGGTGCTCGGCGCCGACTATTACCGCTCGCTCGGTCTGACCTGGCATACCGACCTGCTGGGTGACCAGCGGCTGGGCGGCGGCATCGCCTGGGCGGCCGGCGAACTGCCCCTGGTGATCGTGATGCTGGCGCTGCTGGTGCAGTGGGCGCGCAGCGACGACCGCACCGCCCGACGGCTGGACCGGGCAGCCGACCGCGACGACGACGCCGAGCTGGTCGCCTACAACGCGATGCTGGCGGAGCTGGCGCGCCGTGACACGCCGGGACATGCCAAGCCGCGGTGATCGGGTGCTGCAGTTGCTAGGCGCGAGCAGCTTGACGGCGCCCCGTTGCTAGTTCGTGGACGGTGGTGGTTGGGGTTGGAAGGGGTCGTACCACCACCAGTCGGCGCGTTCGCCGAGGGGTCCCGGGCACGGGGGGACGGTGGGCGGCGGTTGGGTGGGTGGGCGCGCCAGCGATCCCGCGCTCAGTGTGCGGCCGGCGCTGTCGGTGACGGTCAGGGCGTCGGCGGGCCCGGTGATGGTGATGCCGCCGGAGTGGTGCAGCCGGTGGTGATACGGGCAGACCAGCACGAGGTTGGCCAACTCGGTGGCACCGCCGTCTTCCCAGTGTCGGATGTGGTGGGCGTGCAGACCGCGGGTGGCACCACAGCCGGGCACCGCGCACGTGCGGTCGCGGTGTTCGAGTGCGCGGCGCAGGCGTCGGCTGATCAGGCGGGTGGTTCGGCCGGCGCCAATAGGCTGGCCGTCGCGGTGGAACCACACTTCACAGGTGGCATCGCAGGTCAGGTAGCGGCGTTCGGCGTCGGTCAGCAGCGGACCCAGGTGCAGCGCCGCGGTGCGTGTTTCAGCGTCGACGTGCACCACCACGGTGGTGTGCTGCCCGTGCGGCCGGCGGGCCGCCTCGGCGTCCCAGCCGGTCTCGACCAGGCGCAGGAAGGCCTCGAGGGTGCCCGGCAGCGGCGGCGCGCTGGCTGACCCACCGTCGGCGCGGTCATGTTTCCACTCGGCGATCAGCGCGTCCCGATGAGACCCTAAGGCGGCGTCGAATTTGGCGGCGTCTAAGTGGGAAAGCGCGATCCGCCAATAGGTGAAGTCCTCATCACAGGTCTTGGTGATCGAGGGGTGCGGCTGCGGCCGGGACTGGGGTTCAGGTCGCGGTTCCAACTTGACCGCGGTGCGCAGCTGATTGACCGTGGCCACCTGCGCCAACTGCGCATAGTGCGCATCAGAGCCCTCACCGGCACGTGCGGCGATGACACCGACCTGATCCAGCGACAGCCGCCCCTCCCGCATCCCTTGGGCACAGCGCGGGAACTCCTCGACCCGGCGCGCAACGGTGGCAATCGTGTGCGCGGTGGTCGACGACAAACCCAGCTTCCAGGCCACCAACGCCGCCACCGAGCGCGCGCCGGTCATGCCGCACAGCTCATCACGCTCGATCTCGGCGACCAGGTCCACGATGCGCCCATCAATCGCATTGCGCTGACCGGCCAACTCCGCCAACTCCTCAAACACCACCTCCAAACGCTCTTTGGGGCTCACCGCCACAGAGCCCGAAGATGCTGTCGAGGACATGACCCCATCATCGCAGCGCGGTACGACAAGTCTCGAACGCACGATCCGCGCTGGATCTGCCCGGCGGATTACTCCACAGTCCCGCCTCTTTCCACAGTGCCGCCAGCCGAGACCCAGTGTGGGCCCTTTTTGCGCACCGTCCGTCGGTTGCGGCGAGCTCAATGGTCACCACACCAGAGAAATGCAACCGAGAAGGGATCAGCCAATGTTTGAAACACCGCTTACGGTCGTCGGACACATCGTCACCAACCCCGAACGGCGACAGGTCGGCACGCAGGAGGTGATCAAGTTCCGCGTCGCCAGCAATTCGCGGCGGCGCACGGCCGACGGCGGCTGGGAGCCGGGCAACTCGCTGTTCATCAACGTCAACTGCTGGGGCAAGTTGGTCACCGGCGTGGGCGCCGCGCTGGGCAAGGGCGCACCTGTGATCGTGGTGGGCCACGTGTACACCAGCGAGTACGAAGATCGCGACGGCAACCGCCGCTCGTCACTGGAGATGCGTGCCACCTCCGTCGGGCCCGATGTGTCGCGCGCGATCGTGCGCATCGAGCGACCCGGGTACGCCGGCCCCACTTCCGACGATGCCACCAAGCCGCCCGCGGATGCGGCCGGCGCCGCTGGTGAGGAGGCCGATCGCGACGGCAGCGGCGAGTCCGCCGAACCGGGACCGCTGGCCATGTCGGCTTAGCTGCGGAATCGGGCCCCCCGGGTGATGCCTAGGATGGTCGCGAGAACTCTCTCGAGACCAGAAAGGCATGACCGCGGCATGGCTGAGTTCATCTACACGATGAAAAAGGTCCGCAAGGCGCACGGCGACAAGGTGATCCTGGACGACGTCACGTTGAGCTTCTATCCGGGAGCCAAGATCGGTGTCGTCGGCCCCAACGGTGCCGGCAAGTCGAGCGTCTTGCGGATCATGGCCGGGCTGGACAAGCCGAACAACGGCGAGGCCTTCCTGGCCACCGGCGCCACCGTCGGCATCCTGCAGCAGGAGCCACCGCTGAACGAAGAGAAGACGGTGCGCGGGAACGTCGAGGAGGGGCTCGGCGAGATCAAGGTCAAGTTGGACCGGTTCAACGAGGTCGCCGAACTGATGGCCACGGACTACTCCGACGAGTTGATGGAGGAGATGGGCCGGCTGCAGGAGGAGCTCGACCACGCCGACGCGTGGGACCTCGACTCGCAGCTCGAGCAGGCCATGGACGCCCTGCGCTGCCCGCCGCCGGACGAGCCGGTGACGAACCTGTCCGGTGGTGAGCGGCGCCGCGTGGCATTGTGCAAGCTGCTGTTGTCCAAGCCCGACCTGTTGTTGCTCGACGAACCGACCAACCACCTCGACGCCGAAAGCGTGCAGTGGCTCGAACAGCACCTGGCCGCCTACGCCGGCGCGGTGTTGGCGGTGACCCACGACCGGTACTTCCTGGACAACGTGGCCCAGTGGATCCTCGAGCTCGACCGCGGTCGCGCGTATCCCTACGAGGGCAACTACTCGACCTATCTCGAGAAGAAGGCGGAGCGCCTGTCGGTGCAGGGTCGCAAGGACGCCAAGCTGCAGAAGCGGCTGACCGAGGAGCTGGCCTGGGTGCGGTCGGGGGCCAAGGCCCGCCAGGCCAAGAGCAAAGCGCGGCTGCAGCGGTATGAGGAGATGGCCGCCGAGGCGGAAAAGACGCGCAAGCTGGACTTCGAGGAGATCCAGATCCCGGTCGGGCCGCGGCTGGGCAACGTCGTTGTCGAGGTGGAGCACCTGGACAAGGGCTTCGGCGGCCGCACGCTGATCAAGGATCTGTCCTTCACCCTGCCCCGCAACGGCATCGTGGGCGTCATCGGTCCCAACGGCGTCGGAAAGACGACCCTGTTCAAGACGATCGTGGGACTTGAACAGCCCGACAGCGGGACGGTGAAGGTCGGCGAGACCGTCAAGCTCAGCTACGTCGACCAGTCCCGCGCCGGCATCGACCCCAAGAAGACCGTGTGGGAAGTGGTCTCCGACGGCCTCGACTACATCGAGGTCGGCCAGAACGAGATCCCCTCGCGCGCCTACGTCTCCGCGTTCGGGTTCAAGGGGCCCGACCAGCAGAAGCCCGCCGGCGTGCTTTCCGGCGGCGAGCGCAACCGGCTGAACCTGGCGCTCACCCTCAAAGAGGGTGGCAACCTGATTCTGCTCGACGAGCCCACGAACGACCTCGACGTCGAGACGCTCGGTTCGCTGGAGAACGCCCTGGAGAAGTTCCCGGGCTGCGCGGTGGTGATCTCCCACGATCGCTGGTTCCTGGACCGCACGTGCACGCACATCCTGGCCTGGGAGGGCGACGACGACAACGAGGCCAAGTGGTTCTGGTTCGAGGGCAACTTCGGCGCCTACGAGGAGAACAAGGTCGCACGGCTCGGGGTCGACGCGGCGCGACCACACAGAGTGACCCACCGGAAGCTCACGCGCGACTAGTGTCAGCCTCGCAGCCCCGCAGTGCAGGGCCCGGAGGGCCGCTGGGGGGCCATCCCCGGAGAGTGGGCGGTTGAGCACAGTGGCATCGGTCACGAGTTGGGAGCCATCGGCATGACGATCGATCCCGGACCCAAGCACGCCGTCACGCCGTGGACCGCGTTCACCGACCAGGACGACATTCCGGATTGGATCACAAAGGCTTACATCGAGAGCTATCGCGGCCCGCACGGCAACGAACCCGGGGCGGCGGATTCCGGTCCGATCGACCTGGCCGTGCCGACCTCCATCGTCACCCCCGCCATGCTGGGCGCCCACTATCGGCTGGGCCAGCACCGTCCCGCCGGGGAGAGCCGGGTCGCGGTCTACCCCCCGGACGATCCGGCCGGCTTAGGGCCGGCGTTGCAGGTTGTCACCGACCACGGCGGCATGCTGTTGGACTCGGTCACCGTGCTGCTGCACCGGCTCGGCGTGCCCTACGCCGCCATCATGACGCCGGTGTTCGAGGTGCACCGCAATCCGGACGGCGACCTGGTCGGCGTCGAACCCAAACCTCCCGGCGCACCGCCATACGTCGGCGAAGCGTGGATACACGTGCAGCTGCTGCCCTCCGTCGACACCAAGGGCCTCGTCGAGGTCGAGCGGCTGCTGCCCAAGGTCCTCTCGGACGTGCAGCAGGTCGCCACCGACGCGGGCGCGTTGATCGCCGCCCTCAGCGGCCTGGCCGCGGACGTCGAAACCAACGCGAACGGCCACTTCTCGGCCCCCGACCGCGACGACGTCGCGGCCCTGCTGCGCTGGCTGGGCAACGGTAACTTCCTGCTGCTGGGCTACCAGCGATGCCGCGTGCACGAGGGCTTGGTCTCGGGTGACGGCTCACCCGGCCTGGGTGTCCTGCGCACCCGCACTGGTTCCCGCCCACGGCTGACCGATGACGACAAGCTGCTGGTGCTCGCGCAGTCCGTCGTAGGCAGCTACCTGCGGTACGGCGCCTACCCGTACGCGGTCGCGGTGCGGGAGAAGGTCGACGACGGAGTCGTCGAGCATCGCTTCGTCGGGCTGTTCACCGTCGCCGCCATGAATGCCGACGTTCTGGAGATCCCTACGGTGTCGACCCGGGTTCGCGACGCGCTCGCCCTCGCCGAGAGCGACCCGATCCATCCCGCCCAACTGTTACTCGATGTCATCCAAACCGTCCCGCGCTCAGAGCTTTTCACGCTCAGCGCCGAGCGGCTCTTAGCGATGGCCAAAGCGGTGGTGGACTTGGGATCCCAACGGCGGGCGTTGTTGTTCCTGCGCGCCGATCGGCTCCAATACTTCGTGTCCTGCCTTGTCTATCTGCCCCGCGACCGCTACACCACCCAGGTGCGGCTGCAGATCGAAGACATCCTGATCCGCGAGTTCGGTGGCACCCGGCTCGAGTTCACCGCGCGAGTCAGCGAATCACCTTGGGCCCTGATGCATTTCATGGTGCGGCTGCCCGAAGAAGCCGCACCCGTCGACGTCTCCGAGGACAACCGGGTGCGCATCCAGGGGTTGCTGAGCGAGGCCGCGCGGACCTGGACCGACCGGTTGCTCGGCGCGGCCGCGGACAGCGGCGTCGAGCAGGCCGACGTCGAGCACTACGCGACGGCCTTCTCCGAGGTCTACAAGCAGGCCGTCACCCCGGCCGACGCCATCGACCACATCGCCATCATCGAAGGGCTGCAAGACGATTCGGTCAAGCTAGTGTTCTCCGAACGCGGCGAGGATGGCGCCCCCCAGCTGACCTGGTTCCTGGGTGGGCGCACCGCCTCGCTGAGCCAGCTGTTGCCGATGCTGCAGAGCATGGGCGTGGTGGTGCTCGAGGAGCGGCCGTTCACCGTGATCCGCCCGGACGGGCTGCCGGTATGGATCTACCAGTTCAAGATCTCGACCCACCCCACCATCGCGCCTGCGACCACGGCGGAAGAGCGCGAGGCGACGGCACAGCGATTCGCCGATGCCGTCACTGCGATCTGGGAGGGCCGGGTCGAAATCGACCGGTTCAACGAGCTGGTCATGCGCGCGCGACTGACCTGGCAGCAGGTCGTGCTGCTGCGTGCCTACGCGAAATACCTGCGCCAGGCGGGCTTTCCCTACAGCCAGTCCTACATCGAGTCGGTGCTCAACGAGCACCCCTCCACCGCGCGATCATTGGTCACGCTGTTCGAGGCGCTTTTCGACCCGCGCCCGTCGGGTCCGTCGAGGAATCGTGACGCACAAGCGGCGGCGGCCGCCGTCGCCGCCGACATCGACGCGCTGATGAGCCTGGACACCGACCGCATCCTGCGGGCGTTCGCGTCGCTGGTGCAGGCGACGTTGCGTACCAATTACTTTGTGACGCGGGAGGGTTCGGCCCGCGCCCGAAACGTGCTGGCCCTCAAGCTCGACGCCCAACTGATCGACGAGCTGCCGCTGCCGCGGCCCAAATACGAGATCTTCGTCTACTCACCCCGCGTCGAGGGCGTGCACCTGCGGTTCGGCCCCGTGGCACGCGGCGGGCTGCGGTGGTCGGACCGCCGCGACGATTTCCGTACCGAGATCCTCGGCCTGGTCAAGGCGCAGGCGGTCAAGAACGCCGTCATCGTGCCGGTCGGCGCCAAGGGCGGCTTCGTCGTCAAGAGGCCGCCGCTGGCGACCGGTGACCAGGCGGAGGACCGCGACGCCACCCGCGCCGAGGGCGTCGCCTGCTACAAGCTGTTCATCTCCGGGCTGCTCGACGTCACCGACAACGTCGACCACAAGACGAAGAAGGTCAGCCCGCCGCCCGAGGTGATCCGGCGCGACGGCGACGACGCCTACCTGGTGGTGGCCGCGGACAAGGGCACCGCCACCTTCTCCGACATCGCCAACGACGTCGCAAAGTCTTACGGATTCTGGTTGGGTGACGCGTTCGCCTCCGGCGGATCGGTGGGTTACGACCACAAGGCCATGGGCATCACCGCCAAGGGCGCGTGGGAGGCCGTCAAGCGCCACTTCCGGGAGATGGGCGTCGACACCCAATCCGAGGACTTCACCGTCGTGGGCGTCGGCGACATGAGCGGCGATGTGTTCGGCAACGGCATGCTGCTGTCCAAACACATCAGGCTGATCGCCGCCTTCGATCACCGGCACGTGTTCCTCGACCCCGACCCCGACCCCGCGGCCTCGTGGGACGAACGTCGGCGGATGTTCGACCTGCCGCGGTCCAGCTGGGACGACTACGACAAGTCACTGATCAGCGAGGGCGGCGGGGTGTACAGCCGCGAGCACAAATCCATCCCGGTCAGCCCGCAGGTGCGCGACGCCTTGGGCATCGACGGCGACGTCACCGAAATGGCGCCGCCCAATCTGATCAAGGCGATCCTGCAGGCGCCGGTCGACCTGCTGTTCAACGGGGGCATCGGCACGTACATCAAGGCCGAGTCGGAGTCCGACGCCGACGTCGGCGACCGTGCCAACGATCCCGTGCGGGTGAACGCAAGCCAGGTGCGCGCCAAGGTGATCGGGGAAGGCGGGAACCTGGGGGTGACGGCCCTGGGACGCGTCGAGTTCGACCTGGCGGGCGGGCGCATCAACACCGACGCAATGGACAACTCCGCCGGGGTGGACTGCTCGGACCACGAGGTCAACATCAAGATCCTGATCGATTCGCTGGTAACGGCCAGCCGGGTCGACCCCGACGAGCGCAAAGAGCTGCTGGAGTCGATGACCGACGAGGTCGCGCAGTTGGTGCTCACCGACAACGAGGACCAGAACGACCTGATCGGCACCAGCCGCGCCAACGCCGCCAGCCTGCTGCCGGTGCACGGCAGGCAGATTCAGTACCTGGTCGACGAGCGGGGGCTCAACCGCGAACTGGAAGCGTTGCCATCAGAGAAGGAAATCGATCGTCGGTGCGAGGCCGGCATCGGGCTCACCTCGCCCGAGCTGTGCACCCTGATGGCGCACGTCAAACTCGGGCTCAAAGAGGAGATGCTGAACACCGAGCTGACCGAGCAGGACGTGTTCGCATCCCGTTTGCCCCAGTACTTCCCGACGCCGTTGCGGGAACGGTTCACCCCGGAGATCCGCACCCACCAGCTGCGGCGCGAGATCGTCACCACCATGCTGATCAACGACCTGGTCGACACCGCGGGCATCAGCTACGCCTTCCGGATCGTCGAGGACGTCGGCGTGAGCCCGGTCGACGCGGTGCGCACCTACGTCGCCACCGACGCGATCTTCGGCGTGGGCGAGATCTGGCGTCGGATCCGCGCGGCGAACCTGCCGGTCGCCATGTCGGACCGGCTCACGCT
Organism: Mycobacterium hainanense; assembly: GCF_041890355.1. Lineage (NCBI taxonomy): Bacteria > Bacillati > Actinomycetota > Actinomycetes > Mycobacteriales > Mycobacteriaceae > Mycobacterium > Mycobacterium hainanense. The sequence continues at coordinate 1,826,296 of NZ_CP169059.1, forward strand.
GGACACCCGACGGCTGATCGACCGCGCCGGCCGCTGGCTGCTCAACTACCGCCCGCAGCCGCTGGCCGTCGGCGCCGAGATCAACCGGTTCGCCGCGAAGGTCAAAGACCTCACGCCCCGGATGTCGGAGTGGTTGCGCGGCGACGATAAGGCGATCGTCGAGAAGGAGGCCGCCGAGTTCTCGTCGCAGGGCGCGCCCGAGGACTTGGCCTACATGATCGCCGCGGGTCTGTACCGCTTCAGCCTGCTCGACATCATCGACATCGCCGACATCAACGACATCGACGCCGCCGAGGTCGCGGACACCTACTTCGCCCTGATGGACCGGCTGGGCACCGACGGCCTGCTGACGGCGGTCTCCGAGCTGCCCCGCAATGACCGATGGCATTCGTTGGCGCGCTTGGCGATTCGCGACGACATCTACGCCTCGCTGCGATCGTTGTGCTTCGACGTGCTCGCGGTGGGGGAGCCCGACGAGAGCGGCGAGGAGAAGATCGCCGAGTGGGAACACCTGTCGGCGTCCAGGGTGGAGCGGGCCCGCCGCACCCTCCTCGAAATCCAAGAAAGCGGGGAGAAGGATCTTGCGACACTCTCGGTGGCCGCGCGCCAGATCCGGCGCATGACCCGAACCAGCGGGAGAGGATCCTCGAGTTGACCGTCGGCTTCGTAGCCCCCGTACCGGTGCGCTGGTCGGACATCGACATGTACCAGCACGTCAACCACGCGACCATGGTCACGATTCTGGAGGAGGCCCGGGTCCAGTTCCTGCGCGAAGCGTTCGAGGTCGACATCTTGACCATCGGGCTGCTGATCGCCGAAGTCAAGGTGACCTACAAAGGTCAACTGCGCCTGGTCGATTCGCCGCTGCAGGTGACGATGTGGACCAAACGGTTGCGGGCGGTGGACTTCACGCTGGGCTACGAAGTGCGGTCGGTCAGCGCCGATCCCGAATCCAAGCCCGCCGTCGTCGCCGAGTCGCAGCTGGCCGCCGTTCATATCGAGGAGGAGCGCTTGGTGCGGCTCTCCCCGCACCATCGGGAGTATCTGCAACGGTGGATTCGGTAGTAGTTGACCGCGGGCTCTGGTTGGGGCCAGCCGAGCGGGCCGCCCAGCGCAGGGATCTGGCCGCCTTCGTCGACTACGCGCTGCGCCTGGACGACGCCGCCGTCATTCGGCTTCGCACACGATCGGCCGGCCTGCTGACGGCCTGGGTGGCAACGGGTTTCGACGTCCTGGCCAGCCGGGTGGTCGGTGGCGAGGTGCGGCCCGAGGATCTGTCGGTGGGCGCGGACGCCCTGGCGCGCGGCCTGTCCGCGATGGACGACTCGGGCTACGTCGACCCCGGCTTCGCGATGGATTCCGCATGGCGCGGGGCGCTGCCCCCGGACTCCGGCTTCACGCACCTCGACGACATTCCCGCCCGGGTGATGCTCGACCTCGCGCAGCGCGGGGCGCAACTCGCCAAACAGCACGGCAGTTCGCACGGTCCGCCGGTGTCGCTGCTCGACCAGGAGGTCGTTCAGGTGAGCTCGCCGGGTGGCAGCGTGGGACTGCCGATGCGATGTGTGTTCGCCTTGACCGCAATGGGTTTCCTGCCGCAATCGGCCGAGGCCGTCGGCGCCGACGAGATGATCCGCGTCCGGATTTTGCCGACCTGGTTGCGCCTCGACGCCCGGTTCGGCTCGGTGTACCGGCGCCGCGGCGATCCGGCGCTGCTGTTGAGCTGACCCCGGATGACCGGCGGCCGTCCGAATCATCCTGAGGCAAATGCGGTCGTCGGGTGAGACGTCAGGTGCCGTAGACCATCCACAACGGCAGAACCGCGTCCAGGTAATCCATGAACTTCTTGAGGCCAACGCGGTATTGCCCGTAGCCGTAGGGGTCTTCGGCGTACTCGGGGAATGCGATGCCCAGCCCGAACAGGCCGGGGGCCAGGATTCCGTTCATCCGGTTGTAGGGCAGCGGTCCCCACTGGGGTGTCCGGGGCAGCTTTCGCGGCTCGAAACCGACGGTGTAGACGACGCGGTCGCACTCGGCGAGCTTCTCGTCGAATTCCGGGCTGGAAAGCCGGCACCTCTCCAGCCGTTCCGGGTACACCCCGTCGATGTTTTCCCGGGCCCACACGGCGGCTCGTCCCTTGAGGCCCGTGTCGTCAAAGAGGATCCAATCATCCAGGTAGACAGCGTACTTGAGGGGGCTGCGGTAGAAATTGATCACTTTGGCGACCGGAAGGCGCAGCAGGTGCGGGAGCGCGATCATCGACGAGTGTGACGAGCCGAAGACGCCGACCGTCGCGCCTTCGAGCGGCACCCCGGCGAGCTTATCGGCGTCGAGCACGACCTCGACCGGAATCTCGTCGAGGGGATAGTCCAGGCTCTTGGGCACCGCGCCGACCGCGAGGACCACGTTGTCCGACGTGACTTCCGAGTCCTGTGTCTCGATTCGCCACTGTCGCCGTTGCAGCGACAGGGTGCTGGCGGTCGTTTCGAAGGCGTGCACCCGCTCGCGCAAGTGGCCGGTGACCCACACCAGCGGGTCGGCGACCAGGGCGAGGGCGCAGGTCTCGTCGGGGTCGACTTCGGCCAGCGGTGTAGGCGGGGCTTCCGAAAACCGAAAGGCCGCAGAACCGTTCAAGAAGCTCAGGAATGTTCCGGCGATGGTGTTGCTGGACACCGACCGCCACTTGCCGCCCAAGTCTCCCACGGCGAAGGCTGGATCGATCCAGGCGATCTTGTCGGGCGGTACGCCCTGATCGAGCAGCCGCCCCACCGCCGCGATTCCCGCGGGTCCGGCTCCGATCACTGTCCACGAGTAGGTCGCCATGTACTAGGTATAGAGGAGCGACAGGCCAGGCGCTCCATCGGAAACTTGGCGCCGTCGTTCGAGCGGTCTGCTCACACGATGTCGGCGAACATCAACGCCGTGCCTGCGGCGGTGACCGTCTGGGCCGCGAATTGCGTGTGGGTGAGTCGAACCGCGCGCGGCATCAGGCTCGTCCAGCGTCGGGCCATCCAGCGATAGGCCCAGTAGATCGCCACCGCGGCGAACCCCACTGCCGCGGTCCAGTTCAGCGCGCCGGCCCAGTCGGGCATCTGATGCGTTGCGTGCTGCATGCCGGACGCGCCCGCATGTGCGGGCATGGCCATCGCCTCGCCGCCCGAGTGCGCGGACCCGCCCGGCAGGCTGCCCTTCATCGACCCGTACATCCACGCCATCGCCACCATCATCACGGCGTAGTAGTAATTCGTGACCCGGCCATCGACGGCCAGGGGCGCGCGCCCGACGATGCCGACAAACCAGGCGCCGCCAAGCAGGAAGCACGTCGTCGCCGCGATGGTCGGAAGGGTCATCCCCACGCCCCAGGCCATCAAGATCATCGCGGCCGACATCGCGAGGTGTAGCACCTGGCTGACCATGTCGGTCCAGCACTTGCGTTGGACCACAAGGAAATACGCATAGGCAAGAAAGCTGACGGCGAACAACGCCGTCACCACCCATCGCAACGTGTTATCCACCGACCCGCCTCTCGCGGGTGGGCTCCGTCTCGGCCATGGCCCGACAGTACCCCCACCGGGTATACCATTCGCGAGCGACACCCCGAACGTTATGCGAAAGCGACTGCCCGGCCGCGCCTTTGGGCGCTCAGGCCAGCCAGGCTGCGGCGTCGGGTGCCAGTTTGCCGTCGACCAGCGGGGCGCTGGCCACGAGGAGTTCTCCCGGCGGCAGTGGGATGGGTCGGCTGCCGGCGTTCACCGCACACACCGCCCCGCCGCCGCGGCGGAAGATCAGCGCATCGCGCGGCGCGTCCAGCCACTCGAGCTCCCCGCCGTCGAATTCGGCGCGCTCCTTGCGCAATCTGATGATGTGCTGGAAGAACGAGAAGGTCGATTCGGGGTCCGCGACCTGCTTTTCGACGGTCAGCGCCGCCCATTCCGGGGGCATCGGTAACCAGGTGTCCGGCGTGGAGGAGAACCCGAATGGCGGCGCGTCGCCCGACCACGGGATCGGTACCCGGCACTTGTCGCGGCCGCGCTCGGTGTGCCCGGAGCGTTCCCACGTCGGGTCCTGCAGCACCTCGTCGGGCAGCACCACATCCGGCAGCCCCAGCTCCTCGCCGTTGTAGACGAACACCGCACCCGGCAGCGCCAGCATCACCATCACCATGGCGCGCGCCCTGCGCAGCCCCAGCTCGCCGCCGCCGTACCGGGTCACCTCGCGCCCCACGTCGTGGTTGGACAGCGTCCACGTCGGTGTCGCGTTCTCGATCGCGGTGGCCGCCAACGAGTTCTGAATGGCGTCGTGGATTTCGGTCGCGTCGAAATCGATCTTGGTCAGCCGGAAGTTGAAGCCGAGATGAAGCTCGTCGGGTCGCAGGTACTCGGCCCACCGGACGTTGTCCATGACCCAGACCTCGCCGATGGTCACCGCCCCGGGGTAGTCATCGACGATCGATCGGATGCCGCGGTGGATCTCGTGCACGCTCGGGTGGTTGAAGCGCGGGTCGTCATCGCTGTGGTGCAAGACCTTGATGTCGTCGCGCGCGTCGGGCAGGTCGGCCGGCTTGGCCATCCCGTGCGCGACGTCGATGCGGAAGCCGTCGACGCCACGCTCCAGCCAAAACCGCAACGTCTTCTCGAAGTCGTCGAAGACGTCCGGGTGTTCCCAGTTCAGGTCCGGCTGCTCGGCGTCGAACAGGTGTAGGTACCACTGGCCCGGATTGCCGTCCGGTTCGACCACCCGCGTCCAGGCCGGCCCGCCGAACACCGACGTCCAGTTGTTCGGTGGCAGTTCGCCCTGGGCGCCGCGCCCGTCGCGGAAGAAGTAGCGCTCCCGCGCGTCGGTGCCCGGGCCGGCCGCCAGCGCGGCCTGAAACCACGGATGCGCCGAACTGCTGTGGTTGGGCACCACGTCCATGGTGATCTTGATGCCCCGCTCGTGGGCCGCCGCCACCAGCCGCTCGAATGCCGCCATCCCGCCGAACAGCGGGTCGATGTCGCGCGGATCCGCGACGTCGTAGCCATGGTCGGCCATCGGCGACACGGTGACCGGGTTGAGCCAGATCGCGTCGACGCCGAGCCGCTCCAGGTGTCCCAGTCGAGCCGTCAGACCGTCCAGATCGCCGACACCGTCGCCGTCACTGTCGGCGAAAGACCGCGGATACACCTGATAGAACACCGCGTTTGACCACCACGGCCTGGAGTTCATTCCACCCCGCTCAGTTTCGTGGGCCGACATCACAAAGCCGCGTTGACCAGCGAGTGCGCAGCCATCTCAAGGTAATCGAGCAACTGGCGCCGGTGCTCGTCGTCGAGGGTCTCCGAGTCGATCGAGGCGACGGCGATGTGCATGCAGCGCAGCCAGGCGTCGCGCTCGATGGGAGTGATCCGGAAGGGGACGTGACGCATCCGCAACCGGGGATGGCCGCGCTGGTCGGAGTAGGTGCGCGGGCCGCCCCAGTACTGCTCGAGGAACATCCGCAACCGCTCCTCGGCGCCCGCCAGGTCGTCTTCCGGGTAGATCTGGCGCAGGATCTCGTCCTCGGCGACCTGGGCGTAAAAGCGGGACACGATCGCACGGAACGTGTCGGCACCGCCGACGGCGTCATAGAAGGACTGGGGCTCGGAATCCATCGCCTCCATTGTGGTCCATCGCGTCGGCGCCGGGCCGCGCCGGGCCGACGGTGCTCCCGGTGTTCACCCGCACGACATGCCGTTCACCTGCAATAGGGGTGCGATTGGCGGCGAATCATGGTGGACTATCCGCGGAGGATCTATGGCGCAGGGCAAAAGACGCCGCAGCCACCGCAGTTCCGGTGCCGCGGCAGGGTTAACCGGGCCCCCAACCGCGTCGTCCCTGCATAGCGTCGATACCCATCCCCCCGCCCGCCAAGACACCGCTTCCGTGTGGAGTCGCCGGCGGGTGTTGCTGCTGAATTCCACCTACGAGCCGCTGACCGCGCTGCCGATGCGCAGGGCCATCGTGATGGTGATCTGCGGGAAGGCCGACGTGGTGCACCACGACCCGGCCGGGCCCGTGATCCACTCGGCCACCAGCTCGATCGTCGTGCCCTCGGTGATCCAGCTGCGGTCTTATGTGCGCGTCCCCTACCGGGCCCGGGTCCCGATGACCCGCGCCGCGCTCATGCACCGGGACCGGTTCTGCTGCGCCTACTGCGGGGCGAAGGCCGACACGGTCGATCACGTGGTGCCCCGCAGCCGCGGCGGCGACCACTCCTGGGAGAACTGCGTCGCGTGCTGCTCGACCTGCAACCACCGCAAGGGCGACAAGCTGCTGACCGAACTCGGCTGGGCGCTGCGCCGGACGCCGCTGCCGCCGACGGGGCAGCACTGGCGGCTGCTGTCGACGGTCAAGGAGCTCGATCCGGCCTGGGCGCGTTACCTCGGCGAAGGCGCGGCCTGAGCAATCTCGTGTCCGAGTGCCGACGAATCACGGCGTGAGATACGGTTTTCGTCGTGAGCCTTCTGCAGATTCACCTGTACTTCATCGGGATACCGTTGCTCCTGGTGGTCGTCCTGTCGCTGCTGATCTGGTCCCGTAAGGGACCGCACCCGGCGAGCTACAAGCTGGGGGAGAAGTGGACGCACCCGCCGATCCTGTGGGCGGCCACGGACGAAGACGTCGGCCACGCGCACGGCGGGCACGGCGGACACGAATTCTCAGTCGGAGGTGGCGCGAGTGGCACGTGGTGAGGTAGCGACGATCGAGCCCGACGAGCTGCCCAACGGCTGGGTGATCACCACCAGCGGGCGCCTCTCCGGGGTCACCGAGCCCGGCGAGCTGTCGGTTCATTTCCCGTTTTCGATCAAGGAACTCGTCGCCATCGACGACGCGCTGAAGTTCGGCTCGCGGGCATCGAAGGCGAGGTTCGCCATCTACCTCGGCGACCTGGGCGCCGACACCGCCGCCCGCGCGCGCGAGATCCTGGCCAAGGTGCCCACGCCGGACGACGCCGTGCTGCTGGCCGTCTCGCCCGACCAGAAGGTCATCGAGGTGGTTTATGGCTCGCAGGTCCGCGGCCGCGGCGCCGAGTCGTCGGCGCCGCTGGGCGTGGCAGCCGCGTCCTCGGCGTTCGAGCGCGGTGACCTGGTCGACGGCCTGATCAGCGCGATCCGCGTCATGAGCGCGGGAATCTCCCCCGCCTAGAGGCGGGTCGCCGCCGTCGGTCTAGTCGGCCGCGTCGAACGTGCGCGCCCGCAGGGCCCGCTTCACGCCGGCCTGGCCTTCGAGAACCAGCCGCCGTAACGCCGGGGGCACCTCCGGGTCGGACAGGAACTTGTCGGCGGCCGCGATGCCGGCCTCGCTGATGTTCCAGTGCGGGTATAGGCCGATCACCACCGTTTGCGCGACTTCGCTGGACCGCCGCGCCCACACGCCCGGGATCGCCTCGAAGTAGCGATCCGTGAACGGTGCGAGCAGCTCGTGCTGTCCGGGCGGGGCGAACCCCGCGATGATGGCGCGGGCAGTGATGTTGGCCAGGGTGTCGTCCTCGATCACCGTGGTCCAGGCCTCCTCCTTCACCTGCGCCTGCGGCCGCGCCGTCGCCGCCTGGGCCCCGTGCCGCTTGCCGGCGGCGGTGGGGTCGCGCCGCACCTCCGCGTCGATGAAGGGTGTCGCCGCCCCGTCGGCGTCGATCTCGCCGGCACTGGCGAGCGCCGTCACGATCCGCCAGCGCAGGTCGGTGTCGATCTCGAGGCCTGCCAACCCGAGATCCGCCGGGTCGTGGTCGAGCAGGTCCGCCAGCGTCACGACGTGCCGGGTCGACAGCACCGACGAGCACAGCGTGTTGACGAAGGCGAGTTGATGATCCGAACCGGGCTCGGCCGCGCGCGCAAGCTCCAGCAGCCGGTCGGCGAACTGCGGCCACCCGTGCTCGTGCGCCCAGCCCGGCTCGGCGTAGGAGGCCAGCGCCGTCTGCGCCTGCAGCAGCAGCCGCTGCGCAACCCCGACCTCGGTTTCGGCGTGCACGCCGCCTGAGACCAGGGCCACGAAGTCGCGGGCGCGCAGCTCGGCTTCACGCGTCATCTCCCACGCCGCCGACCACACCAGCGAACGCGGCAGCGGCTCGGCGATATCGGCTATCCGCGCCAGCGCCGTCTGCAGCGACTCGCCGTCCAGGCGCAGCGAGCAATATGTCAGGTCGTCATCGTTGACCAGAACCAGCTGGCCGCGTGAAACACCAACCAGCGCAGGCACTTCCGTGACGGCATCTTCGACGTCGAGCTCTTCGCGCCGCACCCGCACCAGCTTGCCGGCCCCGTCGTCGTCGTAGATCCCGATCGCCAGCCGATGCACCCGCGTCTCGCCGGCCCCCGGGGCTGCCCCGCTCTGCGTCACCGCGAACCGGGTGAACCTGCCCTCGGCGTCGACCTCGAAATCCGGCCGCAGCGTGTTCAAGCCGGTCGTCTTCAACCACTGCTGGCCCCAGTCGGACAGGTCCCGGCCCGACGCCTTCTCGAGCGCGGCCACCAGGTCGTCGAAGGTGGCGTTGCCGAACGCGTGGCTGCGGAAGTAGTCGCGCAGCCCGGCCAGGAAATGCTCCAGCCCGACGTAGGCCACGAGCTGCTTGAGCACGGAGGCGCCCTTGGCGTAGGTGATGCCGTCGAAGTTCACCTCAACCGCGGCCAGGTCAGGGATGTCGGCGGCGATCGGATGCGTCGACGGCAACTGGTCCTGGCGGTACGCCCACGACTTCTCGACGGTGGCGAAAGTCGTCCATGCCTCGGTGAATTCGGTGGCCTCCGCCTGGCAGAGCACCGACGCGAACGTCGCGAACGACTCGTTGAGCCACAGGTCGTCCCACCAGGTCATGGTGACCAGGTCCCCGAACCACATGTGCGCCATCTCGTGCAGCACGGTCTCGGCGCGCCGCTCGTAGGAGGCCCGGGTCACCTTGCTCCGAAAGACGTAGTCCTCCAGAAAGGTCACCGCCCCCGCGTTTTCCATTGCGCCGGCGTTGAATTCGGGAACGAAGAGCTGATCGTATTTGCCGAACGCGTACGGCAGCCCGAAGTTCTTGTGGTAGAAGCCGAAGCCCTGCTTGGTTTGGGTGAAGAGCCGCTCGGCGTCCATGTGGGGCGCCAGGGATTCCCGGCAGAAGATGCCCAGCGGGATCTCCCCGTGTTCGTCGGTGTACGTGTCTTTCCACTCGGCGTACGGGCCGGCGATCAGGGCCACCAGGTAGGTGCTCATCCGCGGAGTGGTGGCGAAGGTGTGCGTGCCGTCCTGAACGGACACCGTCGCGCCGTTGGAGATCACCTTCCAGTGCTTGGGTGCGGTCACCTGCAGGTCGAACGTTGCCTTGAGGTCGGGCTGGTCGAAGCAGGCGAACATGCGCTTGGCGTCGGCGGTTTCGAATTGCGAGTACAGGTACGTTTCGTTGTCGACCGGATCGACGAAGCGATGCAGGCCCTCGCCGGTATTGGAGTAGCGGCAGTCGGCGTCGACCTCCAGGACGTTGCGGTTCTCGAGGCCGAGCAACGGGACGCCCGTCGATTCGTCGTATCCGGACACATCCAATCGGCGGCCGTTGAGCGTGGCGGCGCGCACCGTTTCGGCCGCGAGGTCTATGTAGGTGTCGGCGCCGGGAAGCGCATCGAACACCACCGTGGTCGTGGACCGGAAGGTGCGTTCGCCCGGATTTCCGCTGCCGTCGGTGACATCGAGCTGGATCCGGTAGCTGTCGACGGTGATCAGGGCCGCGCGTTCGACGGCCTGGTCCCGGGTGAGGTTAGGAAGGGCCACGCGTCCAACTTACGTGCCCGGTCCGCATCCCGGGCACTGCGGGAACAGGGGCGGGGCGCCTACGGTTGTGCTGAACGGTGTGTTGACCGACGAGAGGATTGCGCCATGCCTGACAACGCTCCCGGGAAAGACCAAGCCGATTTCTGGTTCGATCCGCTGTGCCCGTGGTGCTGGATCACATCGCGCTGGATCCTCGAGGTGGAGAAGGTCCGCGACATCGAAGTGCACTTCCACGTCATGAGCCTCGCCATCCTCAACGAGAACCGCGAAGGGCTGCCCGATAAGTATCGCGAGATGATGAAGAACGCCTGGGGTCCGGTTCGGGTCGCGATCGCCGCCGAGCAGGCCCATGGGGCCGGGGTGCTGGACCCGCTGTACACGGCGATGGGCACCCGGATTCACAACGAGGACAACAAGAACCTCGAAGAGGTCATCAAGCTGTCGCTGGCCGACGCCGGCCTGCCTGCGGAACTCGCCGAGGCCGCCACCAGCGACGCCTACGACGACGCCCTGCGCAAGAGCCACCACGCCGGCATGGACGCGGTTGGCGACGACGTCGGCACGCCGACCATCCACGTCAACGGTGTGGCGTTCTTCGGCCCGGTGCTCTCGAAGATCCCGCGCGGCGAAGAGGCCGGCAAGCTGTGGGACGCGTCGGTAACCTTCGCGTCGTACCCGCACTTCTTCGAACTCAAGCGGACCCGCACCGAGAAGCCCGAATTCGACTGAGTCGTCTGGCGGCGACCCGCGCGCCCGGCTGTGCCGCGCTTGCGATCGCCGCGAGTCGTCTGGCGGCGACCCGCGCGCCCGGCTGTGCCGCGCTTGCGATCGCCGCGAGTCGTCTGGCGGCGACCCGCGGCGCCCGGCTGTGCCGCGCTTGCGATCGCCGCGAGTCGTCTGGCGGCGACCCGCCGCGCACGGCTGTGTAAGGATGGCGGGCATGCGCGTCTACCTCGGCTCTGACCACGCCGGATTCGAGCTCAAGCAGCACATCATTTCCCACCTCAAAGAGTCCGGGCACGAGCCAATCGATTGCGGCGCCTTCACCTATGACGCCGACGACGACTACCCGGCGTTCTGCATCGCCGCCGCGACGCGCGCGGTGGCCGACCCGGACAGCCTCGGCATCGTGCTGGGCGGGTCGGGCAATGGCGAGCAGATCGCGGCCAACAAGGTTCCCGGGGCGCGTTGCGCGCTGGCCTGGAGTGTCGAGACGGCGACGCTGGCCCGCGAGCACAACAACGCCCAGCTGATCGGGATCGGCGGCCGCATGCACACCGTCGAGGAAGCGTTGGCCATCGTGGACGCCTTCCTGAGCGCGCAATGGTCGAAAGCCGAACGCCACCAACGGCGTATCGACATCCTCGCCGAATACGAACGCACCCACCAGGCGCCGCCTGTGCCTGGCGCGCCCGCGTAAGCCATGCCCGAAGGGCATACCCTGCACCGGCTGGCCCGGCTGCACCAACGCCGCTTCGGCGGCGCGCCCGTTGCGGTGTCGAGTCCGCAGGGCCGCTTCGCCGACTCGGCCGTGGTGGACGGCCGCGTGCTGCGCCGCACCAGTGTGTGGGGCAAGCACCTCTTCCACCACTACGACGGCGGGCCGATCGTGCACGTCCATCTCGGCCTGTACGGCGCCTTCACCGAATGGCCACGCGAGGGGGCGGTCCTGCCGGAACCGGTCGGGCAGGTGCGGATGCGCATGGTCGGCGCCGACTACGGCACCGACTTGCGGGGACCGACCGTCTGCGAAGTGATCGATGAGGGCCGGGTCTCCGACGTCCTGGCAAAGCTTGGCCCCGACCCGTTGCGCAACGATGCCGACCCGTCCTGGGCGTGGAACCGAATCACGAAGTCGCGCAGGCCTATCGGCGCCTTGTTGATGGACCAAACCGTCGTCGCGGGGGTGGGCAATGTCTACCGCAACGAGCTGCTCTACCGCCACAACATCGATCCGTTCCGCCCGGGCCGAGACGTCGGCGAAGCGGAGTTCGATGCGGCGTGGACCGATCTGGTGGCGCTGATGAAGGTCGGCTTCCGCCGCGGGAAAATCGTGGTCGTACGGCCCGAGCACGACCACGGCCCGCCGTCGTATCGCGTGGGACGGCCCCGGACATACGTGTACCGGCGCGCCGGCGAGGCCTGCCGGGTCTGCGGGGACTCGATCCGCACGGCCGTCTTGGAAGGCCGCAACGTGTTCTGGTGCCCGACCTGCCAGAAGTGAGGCCGCGTCGGTCGGCGCGACTCTTTCTCAAGAAACGTTCGCGTCCACTGTTTAGGCACGCCGGCCACCGGGGTATTGGTTAGGTTATGAAAACAATTCCTCGTTTGGCCGCAACGGCCCTCGCGATCGGCGGGTTGGGGCTGGCGGGCTTGGGCGTCGCAACCGAAGCGGCAGCGCATCCCGGACCCTTGCCGCAGTGGTGCCCGGGTGAGTACTGGGACCCGGGCTGGGGCAACAACTGGGACTGGAACAGCTGCCACGACTGGCGTGGCGGGCCACCCGGACCCCCGGGTTGGGGACACCCGGGTCCGCCACCGCCTCCTGGGCCGTGGGGTCCGCCGGGGCCGCCCGGGCCCCCCGGCTGGCACCCCTGATCCGCACCACGTCAAACGCGCCCCGCCGAACCGGCGGGGCGCGTTTTCACGAGCGCTAGATGACCCCGAGCGCCTTGTAGACCTCGTTGCTCAGGGCGAGGCTGCGCGGGTCGGCGTTCGCTTTGGTGGCGTCGAAGCGGTTCATCACGTAGGCGTAGCCGATCCGGTGTTCCAGATCGACGAAACCGAAGGAGCCGCCCAGGCCGCCGTGGCCGAAGATCCGGGGGTTGGGCCCGTTGACGCACCGCTGGTTGAGCATGTAGCCCAGGCCCCACCCGTGGTCGGCCACCCGCGGCCCCAACACCAGATCGGTGTCCAGCCCGCCCTGACATTTCCGCACCACGTCCATGTGCTCGCGGCTGAGCACCTTCTCCTGCGCCAGCGCGTTGTAGAACGTCGCCAAGCCCAGGGCCGAGACCTGCCCGTTGGTCCCCGGGAACTCGAGTTCGCGCCACAGCTGCAGGTCGTGCGAGCCGAGCTCGTCGTCGGGGGCGAAGCCCATCGAGATCGACAGCGCGGCCTTGGGGTGTTCCGTCAGGCTGGTCGGGTAGCCGGGGGCCTGCGCATCGGCCAGCAGATCTCGGGCGTGCGGCTTGTTGACGCGCTCGGCGCACCGGCGTTGTTCGGCCAGCGACAAACCGATGTGGACGTCGGCGCCGACCGGTTCGGCGATCTCGGTGCGCAAGTACTGGCCGATGGTGCGGCCGGTCACCCGCCGGAACACCTCGCCGAGGATGAAGCCGAAGGTGGTCATGTGGTAGCCCTGCGCGGTGCCCGGCTCCCAATACGGTTCGGCGGCGGCCAGCTGTGCGCAGACGAAGTCCCAGTCGGCGACGTCCTCCCAGCGCAGCCGGGTACGGGGGCCGATGACGCCCGAGCGGTGGCTCATCACCATCGCCAGCGTGATGTCCTGTTTGCCCGCCTGGCCGAACTCGGGCCAGTAGTGGGCCACCGGGGCCTGCAGGTCCAGCTCGCCGCGGTCGGCCAGCTGGTGGACGCAGGTGGCCGACAGGCCCTTGGTGCCGGACAACACCGTGGTCAGGGTGTCTTGCCGCCAGGGCCGCCTGCGGGCGGCGTCGGCCCAGCCGCCCCAGAGATTGACCACGAGCGTGCCGTCGACCCACACAGCGACGGCCGCGCCGACTTCATCGCCAACTAAGAAATTGCGCCCGAATGCGTGGCGCACTCCAACGAAGTCCGACGCGCATGAGCCTTGGATTGCCGCGTCCGTTTTTAGGTCGCTCATGGCGCCTTTCCTTGGAGCAGATCCTTGATCCGGAGCGGGCGACGGGAATCGAACCCGCGTAGCTAGTTTGGAAGACTAGGGCTCTACCATTGAGCTACGCCCGCATGTGTTAGTCGAGCGTGACTGTAGCTGTCGACGAAGATCAAATCTAATCGACGCGGTCTTGTGATCGCTCCGTGAGGGTCTGCTAGGTCGTCGCAAAGCCTGTGGCCAACCCGGCGCTGCGGGGCCTTAGGATCATCGAGGTCAGCGCGGGGTGTAGCGCAGCTTGGTAGCGCATCCGCTTTGGGAGCGGAAGGCCGCAGGTTCAAATCCTGTCACCCCGACCAGCACGACCCGTGCCGCATGCACACGGCCCACCGAACGCCAGGAACGACCACCGAGGAGCACCCCCGTGAAGAGCACCATCGAGCAGCTGAGCCCCACCCGGGTCCGCATCAACGTGGAGGTGCCGTTCGCCGAACTCGAGCCCGACTTCCAGCGCGCCTATCGGGAGCTGGCCAAGCAGGTGCGGCTGCCCGGCTTCCGCCCCGGCAAGGCGCCGGCGAAGTTGCTGGAAGCCCGGTTCGGCCGCGAGGCCTTGCTCGACCAGGTCGTCAACGAGGCGTTGCCGGCACGCTACGGGCAGGCCGTCGTGGAGTCGGAAGTGCAGCCCCTCGGCCAGCCCGAGATCGAGGTGACCAAGAAGGAGTACGGCCAGGAGCTGGCGTTCACCGCCGAGGTCGACGTCCGCCCGAAGATCGAACTCCCCGACCTGAGTGCGCTGACCATCTCGGTGGATCCGGTCGAGGTCAGTGACGACGACGTCGCCGCCGAGTTGGAGTCGCTGCGCGCCCGGTTCGGCACCCTGACCGGGGTCGACCGGCCCGTCGCCGACGGCGATTTCGTCTCGATCGACCTGTCGGCCACCATCGACGGCGAAGAGGTGCCGGGGGCCTCCGCCGAAGGCCTGTCCCACGAGGTCGGATCGGGCCGGCTGATCGCGGGTCTCGATGACGCCCTGATCGGTTTGTCGGTGGACGAGTCCCGGGAGTTCACCGCGCAGCTGGCGGCCGGCGAACATGCCGGGCAGGACGCGCAGGTAACGGTCACCGTCAAGTCGATCAAGCAGCGCGAGCTTCCCGAGCCCGACGACGAGTTCGCCCAACTGGCCAGCGAGTTCGACACCATCGAGGAGCTGCGGTCCAACCTGCGCGACCAGGTGGCGCGCGTGAAGCGCGCCCAGCAGGCCGACCAGATCCGCAACGCCGCGCTGGACACGCTCCTCGAGCAGGTCGACGTGCCGCTTCCCGAGGCTATCGTGCAGGCGCAGTACGACAGCACCATTCATGGTGCGCTGCACGGCCTCGACCACGACGAGGCCAAGCTGGAAGAGGCGCTCGCCGGGCAGGGCAAGACCCGCGAAGAGTTCGAGAGCGAGACGCGCACCGCCGCGGAGACGGACGTCAGGAGGCAGCTCCTGCTGGACGCGCTGGCCGACGAGCTCGAGGTGCAGGTGGGGCAGGACGACCTGACCGAGCGGTTGGTGGCGACGTCTCGGCAGTACGGCATCGAGCCGCAGCAGCTACTGGGCTACCTGCAGGAGAACAACCAGCTGCCGGCGATGTTCGCCGACGTGCGCCGCGGGCTGGCCATCGCCGAGGTGGTGCGCGCGGCGACGGTCACCGACACCAACGGCAACACCATCGACACCGATGAGTTCTTCGGCAAGCGCTCGGAGGAGGACGCCGAGGCCGAGGACGCCGACGACGTGCTGGAAACCGAAGGTTCCGACGACGAGGCGGAGTGACCCGGCTTGACGCTGTGAGCGAAAGCGCCGATTGAGGGGGAGCGTGGGCGCGAAACAGCGGGCTCGGTTGGTTAGTGTCGGTGAATAGAAGAACTCGAGAAAGCAGGTAACCCAGTCGTGTCTGACATGCGTTCGCCCTCGCAGGGGCTCAACCTCACGGACTCGGTCTATGAGCGCTTGCTCTCCGAGCGCATCATCTTCCTGGGTTCGGAGGTGAACGACGAGGTCGCCAACCGGCTGTGCGCGCAGATCCTGTTGCTCGCCGCCGAGGACTCCGACAAAGACATCTCGCTGTACATCAACTCTCCGGGCGGATCGATCAGCGCCGGCATGGCCATCTACGACACCATGGTGCTGGCGCCGTGCGACATCGCCACCTACGCGATGGGCATGGCGGCCTCAATGGGCGAGTTTCTGCTCGCGGCCGGCACCAAGGGCAAGCGCTTCGCGCTGCCGCACGCGCGCATCCTGATGCACCAGCCGCTGGGCGGGGTGACGGGCAGCGCGGCCGACATCGCCATCCAGGCCGAGCAGTTTCACGTCATCAAGAAGGAGATGTTCCGGCTGAACGCCGAATTCACCGGGCAGTCGATCGAACGCATCGAGGCCGATTCCGACCGCGACCGCTGGTTCACCGCCCAGGAGGCCCTCGAATACGGGTTCGTCGACCACATCATCACCCGCGCCGCCCACATCACCAACGGAGAAGCCCAGTGAGCACCCAGCACCCCATCCAGCCGCAGGCGCGCTACATCCTGCCGTCGTTCATCGAGCACTCGAGCTTCGGCGTCAAGGAGTCCAACCCCTACAACAAGCTGTTCGAGGAGCGCATCATCTTCCTCGGCGTCCAGGTCGACGACGCCTCGGCGAACGACATCATGGCGCAGCTGCTGGTGTTGGAGTCGCTGGACCCCGACCGCGACATCACCATGTACATCAACTCGCCCGGCGGCGGCTTCACCTCGCTGATGGCGATCTACGACACCATGCAGTACGTGCGCGCCGACATCCAGACCGTATGCCTGGGTCAGGCCGCCTCGGCGGCGGCGGTGCTCCTGGCCGCCGGCACTCCCGGCAAGCGGATGGCGCTGCCCAACGCCCGGGTGTTGATCCACCAGCCGTCGCTGCAGGGCGTCATCCAGGGCCAGTTCTCCGACCTGGAGATCCAGGCCGCCGAGATCGAGCGGATGCGCACGCTGATGGAGACCACGCTGGCCCGCCACACCGGTAAGGACGCCGCGACGGTCCGCAAGGACACCGACCGGGACAAGATCCTGACCGCGGAAGAGGCCAAGGACTACGGGATCATCGACACCGTCCTCGAGTACCGGAAGCTGTCCGCGCAGACGGCGTAGGACATGTCGCCGAGCGTGTACTGACGGCGACTTTCCGCCCGAAATTTCGCCGTAATTACACGTTCGGCGGCAGGGCTGTCGCTAGCGCCGCGATGTCCGCCGGCCCCACCCGGCAGCACCCGCCGACGACGCGCGCGCCGGCCTCCACCCATTGCCGCGCAAGGTCGGCGCTGAACCGCGACGGCCCCACCCATCCGCGGCCGTCCCATGATTCGCCGCTGTTCGGATACACGATCACCGGCTTGCCGATGGTCGAAGCCATCCCGATCGCGGGCAGCACGTCCTCGGGTGCACAGCAATTGACGCCGACCGCGACGATCTCCGGCACCCCGGCGGCGACGGCGAACGCCTCCGCCAGCGGTTGGCCGGCCCGGGTCCTGGCGCCGTCGATGGTGTAGCTCAGCCAGGCCGGCGCGCCGACCGAGGCGACCAGATCGACCAGCGCCTCGGCCTCGTCGATGTCGGGCACGGTCTCACACGCGAGCACGTCGGCGCCCGAGTCGACCAGGACTTCCAGCCGCGGCCGGTGCCACCGCCGCAGAGCCGCCACCGAGAGGCCGTAGCGGCCCCGGTATTCCGATCCGTCGGCCAGCGCCGCGCCGTACGGGCCGACCGAGGCGGCGACCAGCAGCCCGGCCGCGCCGACCTCGTCGCGGGCGGTCTTCGCCAGGTCGACGCTGCGGCGCAGCAGTCCGGCGGCCCCGTTCCGGTCGATCCCGCGGGACGCGAAGCCCTCGAACGACGCCTGATAGCTCGCCGTCGTCGCGATCGTGGCGCCGGCGCGGTAGTAGCCGGCGTGCACGGCGACGATTTCGCGGGGATCGTCCGCCAACAACCTCGCCGACCACAACGCGTCGGAGAGGTCGTGACCGCGCGCCTGCAACTCGGTGGCCAAACCACCGTCGCTGATCAGTACCGATCCGCTGATCAGAGCCATTCCCACCCGGCCACTGTAGGGTGTTTTCTTGGGGATCTGCCCGCGCTTCGGTGGGGTCGGCATCCCCGGCGGAAGTGGGAATCGGTCGGCGCACCAGCCTCGGTCGGGTTACGACCGCGACACGCCAAAGACACGCAAAGCGCGTCTTTCGCGAGTGGCGGGCGCCGTCTGGCTATATGTTTCATCAAGACGGACATGCATGAATACCACCGACGCGATTCGGCCTTAATGGTCGCGTCGGGCCCGATCTAGCGGGTAGCGTCGGGGGATACATGCGGCACAGCTAGACGAACGGCGAAAAGGAAGTAGGCCCTCAGCACCATGGCGCGCATCGGAGACGGCGGTGACCTGCTGAAGTGCTCGTTCTGCGGGAAGAGCCAAAAGCAGGTCAAGAAGCTCATTGCTGGTCCCGGTGTGTACATCTGCGATGAGTGCATCGACCTTTGCAACGAGATCATCGAAGAGGAGTTGGCCGACGCCGACGACGTCAAACTCGATGAACTGCCCAAGCCGGTGGAAATCCGGGAGTTCTTGGAGGGCTATGTCATTGGGCAGGACACCGCCAAGCGGACCCTGGCCGTCGCCGTTTACAACCACTACAAGCGCATCCAGGCGGGGGAGAAGGGTCGTGACTCCCGGCACGAGCCGGTCGAGCTGACCAAGTCCAACATCCTCATGCTCGGCCCCACCGGCTGCGGCAAAACCTACCTGGCCCAGACGCTCGCCAAGATGCTCAACGTGCCGTTCGCCATCGCCGACGCCACCGCGCTGACCGAAGCCGGATATGTCGGCGAGGACGTGGAAAACATTCTGCTCAAACTGATTCAGGCCGCCGACTACGACGTCAAACGGGCCGAAACCGGCATCATCTACATCGACGAGGTGGACAAGATCGCCCGCAAGAGCGAGAACCCCTCGATCACCCGTGACGTCTCCGGTGAGGGCGTCCAACAGGCCCTGCTGAAAATCCTGGAGGGCACGCAGGCGTCGGTTCCCCCGCAGGGCGGACGCAAGCACCCGCACCAGGAGTTCATCCAGATCGACACGACCAACGTGTTGTTCATCGTTGCGGGGGCGTTCGCCGGCCTGGAGAAGATCATCTACGAGCGCGTCGGCAAGCGGGGGCTGGGCTTCGGCGCCGAGGTGCGCTCGAAGGCCGAGATCGACACCACCGACCATTTCGCCGAGGTCATGCCCGAAGACCTGATCAAGTTCGGCCTGATCCCCGAGTTCATCGGGCGGTTGCCGGTGGTCGCCTCGGTGACCAATCTGGACCGGGAATCGTTGGTCAAGATCCTGTCCGAGCCGAAGAACGCTCTGGTCAAGCAGTACACCCGGCTGTTCGAGATGGACGGCGTCGAGCTGGAATTCACCGACGACGCGCTGGAGGCTATCGCCGATCAGGCCATCCACCGCGGTACGGGTGCCCGTGGCCTGCGCGCCATCATGGAAGAGGTCCTGCTGCCGGTGATGTATGACATCCCGAGCCGCGACGACGTCGCCAAGGTCGTGGTGACCAAGGAGACCGTGCAGGACAACGTGCTGCCGACGATCGTGCCGCGCAAGCCGTCGCGCACCGAGCGCCGCGACAAGAGCGCCTGACACTCGGCCGGCCGCGCATTTGGGTACTAGATCCCCATGCCGGCCGCCGCTGAGACCGACAGCCCAGTACCGCGCCGGCTGACTCGTGCGCTGGACCTGCTCAATTTCCTGCTCGCCGACGTGCGCGACGGGCTGGGACCCTACCTGTCGATCTACCTGTTGCTGGCCCACCACTGGGACCAGGCGTCAATCGGGTTCGTCATGGCGGTCGGGGGGATCGGGGCTATCGTCGCGCAGGCGCCGGCCGGCGCGTTGGTGGACCGCAGCACGGCCAAGCGGGCGCTGATCATCGGCGGCGCGTTGACCGTCACCGCCGGTTCGTTGGCCATGCCGTTGTTCCCCGGCCTCTACTCGATCTCGGTGTTGCAAGCCCTGACCGGCATCGCCGGCTCCGTCTTCGCTCCGGCGCTGGCCGCAATCACCCTGGGCGTCGTGGGACCCCGCAACTTCTCCCGCCGGATCGGACGCAACGAGTCGTTCAACCACGCGGGCAACGCGTCGGCCGCCGCCATCACCGGCGGACTGGCCTACTTCTTCGGGCCGGTGGTGGTGTTCTGGGTGCTCGCGGTCATGGCGGCCACCAGTGTGCTTGCGGCGCTGCGGATTCCGGGCGACGCGATCGACCACGACGTCGCCCGCGGCATGGATCACGTACCGGGCGGGCCGCACGAGACACCGTCGCGGCTCGCGGCGCTGCTGCACAACCGCAGGCTGATGATCTTCGCCGCGACCGTCGTCGCCTTCCACTTCGCGAACGCGGCGATGCTGCCGCTGGTCGGCCAGCTGCTGGCGCTGCACAACAAGGACGTCGGCACGGCGCTGATGGCCGGTTGCATCGTGGCCGCGCAGCTGGTCATGGTGCCGGTGGCCTACCTGGCCGGGGCCAAGGCCGATTCGTGGGGGCGCAAGCCGATCTTCCTGATCGGCTTCGCGGTGCTGGCCGCCCGCGGATTCCTTTACACCGTCTCGGGCAACCCGTACTGGTTGGTCGGGGTGCAGCTGCTGGACGGCGTCGGCGCCGGCGTGTTCGGGGCGCTGTTTCCTTTAGTGGTCCAGGACGTCACGCACGGCAGCGGCCGGTTCAACGTCAGCCTGGGCGCGGTGACCGCCGCGACCGGGATCGGCGCCGCGGTGTCCAACCTCGTTGCGGGCTGGATCGTGGTGGCCGCCGGCTACAACGCGGCCTTCGCGTTCCTGGGAGCGCTCGCGGCCGCCGGCCTGATCTTGTACCTGGTCGCGATGCCGGAAACGGCGGCAAAGGGGCTCGGTGTCGCCGCCCCGCCGGGGTGACGAATAACACAGTTTTTTGCCTGAGGCTTATCATTCCCGCCCTGACTTCGGCTTTTTACACTGAACCTTCCATCTGTAATGCACCGGAGACGCTCATACACCCCTTAGAGAAGTGCCATAATTGGTACTTGCAGTGACACACAGCTCGAGGGCGCGGGACGCCACTTCTTGGCGCGTAACCTAAAACTCCAGCGAAGTGCCTATCCGGATAACGAATGGAAGGCGGATACGTGGATCCGAACGGCAGCGGAGCCGGGTCTGATTCTCACAACGGGTCGTCCCGGGGAGGGTCAGCTCGCCGAAACGGATCCGACCGTCAGCGCCTGGAACAAGTCGTCATCCGCTTCGCCGGGGACTCCGGCGACGGCATGCAGCTGACCGGTGACCGGTTCACCTCCGAGGCAGCGCTTTTCGGTAACGACCTGGCGACCCAGCCGAACTATCCCGCCGAAATCCGCGCCCCTGCAGGCACCCTGCCCGGGGTCTCGTCCTTCCAGATCCAGATCGCCGACTACGACATCCTGACCGCCGGTGACCGCCCGGACGTCCTCGTCGCGATGAACCCGGCCGCCCTCAAGGCCAACGTCGGCGACCTGCCCCGCGGCGGCATGGTGATCGCGAACTCCGACGAGTTCACCAAGCGCAATCTGACCAAGGTGGGTTACGTCACGAACCCCCTCGAGTCCGACGAGTTGTCCGACTATGTCGTGCATTCCGTCGCCATGACCACCCTGACGCTCGGCGCGGTGGAGGCGATCGGCGCGTCGAAGAAGGACGGCCAGCGCGCCAAGAACATGTTCGCGCTCGGCCTGCTGTCCTGGATGTACGGCCGGCCCATCGAGACCAGTGAGAAGTTCATCCGGGAGAAGTTCGCCCGCAAGCCCGACGTAGCGGAAGCAAATGTGTTGGCCCTCAAGGCGGGCTGGAACTACGGCGAGACGACCGAGGCGTTCGGCACCACCTACGAGGTTTCCCGGGCGACGCTGCCTTCCGGCGAATACCGGCAGATCTCCGGCAACACCGCGATGGCCTACGGCATCGTCGCGGCGGGTCAGTTGGCCGGCATCCAGGTGGTGCTCGGCAGCTACCCGATCACGCCGGCGTCGGACATCCTGCACGAGCTGTCCAAGCACAAGAACTTCAACGTGATCACTTTCCAGGCCGAGGACGAGATCGGCGGCATCTGCGCCGCGATCGGCGCCTCCTACGGCGGTGCGCTCGGCGTCACGAGCACGTCGGGTCCCGGGATCTCGCTGAAGTCCGAAGCGCTGGGCCTTGCGGTGATGACCGAATTGCCGTTGCTGGTCATTGACGTTCAGCGCGGCGGCCCCTCGACGGGCCTACCCACCAAGACCGAGCAGGCCGACCTGCTGCAGGCGCTGTACGGCCGCAACGGGGAGTCACCGGTTGCCGTGTTGGCGCCGCGCTCGCCGTCCGACTGCTTCGAAACCGCGATCGAGGCCGTGCGCATCGCGGTCTCGTACCACACGCCGGTGATCCTGTTGTCCGACGGCGCGATCGCCAACGGTTCGGAGCCGTGGCGGATTCCGGACGTCGGCACGCTGCAGCCGATCAAGCACATCTTCGCCAAGCCGGACGAGCCTTTCCAGCCGTACAACCGTGACCCCGAGACGCTCGCTCGCCAATTCGCCGTTCCGGGCACTCCCGGCCTCGAGCACCGCATCGGCGGCCTGGAAGCGGCGAACGGTTCGGGTGCCATCTCCTACGAGCCGGTCAACCACGACCTGATGGTCCGGTTGCGGCAGGCCAAGATTGACGGCATCTCGGTTCCCGATCTCGAGGTCGACGACCCGACCGGGGACGCGGAGTTGCTGCTGATCGGCTGGGGCAGTTCGTACGGCCCGATCGGTGAGGCGTGCCGGCGCGCGCGACGCAAGGGCGTCAAGGTGGCGCACGCGCACCTGCGCTACCTGAATCCGTTCCCGGCGAACCTGGGCGAGGTGCTGCGTCGCTACCCGAAGGTGGTGTGCCCGGAGATGAACCTCGGCCAGCTGGCGCTGCTGCTTCGCGGCAAGTACCTGGTCGACGTGCAATCGGTCAGCAAGGTCCAAGGTGTCGCGTTTTTGGCGGACGAGATCGGTCGCGTCATCCGCGCGGCGATCGGCGGGACGCTGGCCGAAATCGAGCAAGACAAGACCATGGTCGCCAGAATGGCGGCAGCAACGGTTGGAGCGGGAGCTAGCGAATGACCGACCTGATGGGAAATCTGGCGGGCAGCGATCTCGGGCTGACGCCGAGGTTGAAGAAGAACGACGGCGTGCCCACGACGGATCAGCCGCAGAAAGGCAAGGACTTCACCAGTGATCAAGAGGTCCGCTGGTGCCCCGGGTGCGGTGACTACGTCATCCTCAACACCATTCGCAACTTCCTGCCCGAGCTGGGGCTGCGCCGCGAGAACATCGTGTTCGTCAGCGGCATCGGCTGCTCGAGCCGCTTCCCCTACTACCTGGAGACCTACGGCTTCCACTCGATCCACGGCCGCGCACCGGCGATTGCCACCGGTCTGGCGCTGGCCCGTGAGGACCTGTCGGTGTGGGTGGTCACCGGTGATGGCGACGCGCTGTCGATCGGCGGCAACCACCTGATCCACGCGCTGCGCCGCAACGTCAACATCACGATCCTGCTGTTCAACAACCGGATTTACGGGCTGACCAAGGGCCAGTACTCGCCCACGTCGGAGGTCGGCAAGGTCACCAAGTCGACCCCCATGGGGTCGCTGGACCACCCGTTCAACCCCGTGTCGCTGGCGTTGGGCGCCGAGGCGACGTTCGTCGGCCGCGCCCTGGACTCCGACCGCAACGGCCTCACCGAGGTGTTGCGCGCCGCGGCCGAGCACCGCGGTGCCGCCTTGGTCGAAATACTGCAGGACTGCCCGATTTTCAACGACGGATCCTTCGACGTGCTGCGCAAGGAGGGCGCCGAGGAGCGGGTGATCAACATCCGCCACGGTGAGCCGATCACCTTCGGCGCCGACGGCGAATACTGCGTCGTGAAGTCCGGATTCGGTCTCGAGTTCGCCAAGACCGCCGACGTCTCCGTCGACGAGATCATGGTGCACGACGCGCACACCGACGACTCGGCCTACGCGTTCGCGCTGTCCCGGCTGTCCGATCAGAATCTCGACCACACCGTGCTCGGCATCTTCCGGGACGTCAGCCGGCCCACCTATGACGACGCGGCGCGCTCCCAGGTGCAGGCCGCGCGGGCCTCGAAGCCGTTCGACGACGCCGCTCTGCAATCATTGCTGCGTGGCCGCGACACCTGGACCGTCGACTGACGTGAGCGAAACGATTTCTCTGGCCGGGGTCGTCCTGGCCGGCGGCGCCTCGCAGCGCATGGGCCGCGACAAGGCCAACCTCCCGATCCCCCCATCCGCCGGATCCGGCGCGACCACAATGGTCGAGCATGTCGTCGGCGTCCTCCGACAGCGCTGCGACCCGGTGCTCGTCATGGCCGCCCAAGGTCAGCCCCTGCCCGAACTGCAGGCTCGGGTGATGCGCGACGAACTGCGTGGGCTCGGGCCGCTGCCGGCCACGGGGCGGGCGCTGCGGGCGGCTGCCGACGCCGGGGCCCGGCTCGCCTTCGTCTGCGCCGTCGACATGCCTTTCCTGGCAGTCGAACTCATCGACGATCTCGCCCGCCGGGCGCTGGAAACCGGCGCGGAGGTGGTGCTGCCGTGGGACGGCCAGGACCACTACCTTGCCGCGGTGTACCGGACCGACCTGGCCGACCGCGCCGACGCGTTGGTGGCCGCCGGCGAGCGCAAGATGCGGGCCCTGGTGGACGCGTCGGACGCCCAGCGCATTGTGACGTCGGATTCGCGGTCGCTGACCAACGTCAACACCGACGCCGAGCTACGCGCCCTCGCGCAGTCCCGCAGCTGACCCGCTCCGCGCGCCAGCCGCGAGCGGCTCAATTGCGCGAGAATTCGCCAGTGAATTCGACAAAAGAACTAGTTCTGCTTTCCGCTTAAACAATGGTGGTCCGAGGGTGGAAGCTATTTCCGTAGGCGCTTGTGATCTGTTGGGGCGCCGCAGGTTTCGTTTGGGCTGCCGCCACTTCTGGGGGCGGCGGTTGCGTCAGCGCATTCACGCCGCCCCGTCATGTCATAGGCCGTGGGCAAATCGGTCGGGTGAAACCGTACGGCGCAGCGGCGCCGCCCGGTCATGACGGTGGCGTGGCCATTGATGCGCCGCGATTTTCCGGGCATTCGCCGTGAAGTGTTGCGCTGGAACAGAACTGAGTAATTCTCAGATCGCGCGTCGACTGCTGCACCGGCCGCGCTGCGCGCTATTGGATCCGCGCCAGTTAGCCAGCAGCACAACGTAATTCATCCGACGAATCGGCGTGGCGTGCGACATACGTCCGTAACTTGTTGTAGGGTGCGCTGCTTCGCGACACTGGCGCCAGTTCATCAAGGCCGCAATGTCTCAAAGCCTGGCGGCGCAAACACGTGGGCCAGTTCACAAAATGGGCGTGATTCGGCTCACGATTTGAAAGCGATTGCGATTGCGGGGTACCCGCCGGGATCGTTTGGCTGACCTGCCAATATGGCGGGGGGATTGCGCTGTGATCACCCCGTTACCGAAACGAGATATCCGCTTTCCGAAGATGACGAATGCGGCTGGGTCTCGTACGGTCCCTGTTAGCCCGAAACGGGTTACGGAAGAGTAACTAAAAACAGAATCACGGACCCGCGTGTGAGCGGGGCCGCGGACGGCCAAGGCGCGTCCGTGGCCGGCGGCAGCAGTCCGCCGGGCGACTTGAGCCCACCGCTGTCGTGCCAGGACAAGCCGGCACGCCCCGAAGCAGGTTTCCGCACCAACCAAAAACCGTCAGCCCACCCCGTGGGCTTGCTTTGGCGCGCGCGCACCGCGAAAGGAAAGATATTGAAGAACGTCCGTAAGACGCTCGTTCTCGCCGCGGTCACGGGCACCCTCGTGACCATCCCTTCGGCCACCGCCACCGCGGAGCCGACGGGCTTCGACCCCAACATGGCGCCCGCCGGGGCCCCGGACGCGCCCCCGCCGCCCCCGGCCCCGGACGCGCCCCCGCCCCCGGCGCCGGATGCTCCGCCGCCCCCGGCCCCGGATGCCCCGCCGGCTCCGGACGCGCCCCCGCCGCCCCCGGCCCCGGACGCCCCGCCGCCGGCACCCGCGGGCTTCGACCCCAACCTGCCGCCGCCTCCGGGCCCGGAAGCCCCGCCGCCTCCGCCGGTCCGGGCGTACAGCGTGAACTGGGACGCCATCGCGCAGTGCGAGTCGGGTGGCAACTGGGGAATCAGCACCGGTAACGGCTTCTCCGGTGGCCTGCAGTTCACCCCGAGCACCTGGCGCTCCAACGGCGGGTCGGGCTCTCCCGCCGGCGCGAGCCGTGAGGAGCAGATTCGGGTGGCCGAGAATGTGCTGCACTCGCAGGGCATCGGCGCCTGGCCGGTCTGCGGCCGCCGCGGCTGACCACCGCATTCATAAGTGATGCCGGGCCTTGGGCCCGGCATCACTTATCTGCGGGTCCGGTAGCGTCGGGCCCGTGACCGCAACGCCGCGCGAGTTCGACGTCGTGTTGTACGGGGCGACCGGCTTCGTCGGGAAGTTGACCGCCGAATACCTGACACGTACGGGTCCGGATACGCGGGTGGCGCTGGCCGGCAGGTCGACCGAGCGGCTGCGCGCTGTGCGCGACGCGCTCGGCGAGAACGCGCGGTCGTGGCCGCTGATCGCCGCCGACGCCTCATCGCCGTCGACGCTCAACGAGATGGCGGCCCGCACTCAGGTCGTCATCACCACGGTCGGCCCTTACACCCGCTACGGGCTGCCGCTGGTGGCCGCCTGCGCCGCGGCGGGCACCGACTACGCCGACCTGACCGGCGAACCGCCCTTCATCCGCGACAGCATCGACCAGTACCACAAGCAGGCCGCCGACACCGGCGCCCGCATCGTGCACGCGTGCGGATTCGATTCCGTTCCCTCGGACCTCACGGTGTACGCGCTGTACCTCGCCGCCCGCGACGACGGCGCGGGCGAGCTTGCCCAGACGGATTTCGTCGTGCGCTCCCTGTCCGGCGGACTGTCCGGCGGCACCCTCGCCTCGTTGCTCGAAGTTCTCGACGCCGCCTCCGGGGATCCCGACGTCCGGCGCCAGCTGGCCGACCCCTACACGCTGAGCAGCGACCGTGCCGCCGAACCGGAGCTGGGCCGCCAGCCGGATCTGCCCTGGCGCCGTGGTCGCGAGATCGCTCCCGAACTGGCCGGCCTGTGGACCGGCGGATTCATGATGGCGCCGGCCAACACGCGAATCGTCCGGCGTAGCAATGCCTTACTGGACTGGGCTTACGGCCGGCGGTTCCGCTACACCGAAAGCATGAGCCTGGGGTCATCGCCGCTGGCGCCGGTGGGATCCGCCGTCTTGAGCGGCGTGGGCAACGCGAGCATGGAGCTGGGCAGCCGCTACTTCAAACTGTTGCCGCGTCGGTTGGTGGAGCGCGTCATCCCGAAGCCCGGCACCGGACCCAGCGCGGCGGTCCGCGAGCGCGGCCATTACCGCGTCGAGACCTACACCACCACGACCAGCGGCGCCCGTTGCGTGGCTCGCATGGAACAACGCGGAGACCCCGGTTATAAGGCGACCTCCGTCTTGTTGGGGGAGTGCGGCCTTGCCCTCGCGTTCGACCGCGACAAGCTCACGGACCTGCGCGGGGTACTCACCCCCGCGGCCGCCATGGGCGACGCGCTGCTGGGCAGGTTCCCCGCCGCGGGTGTGACGCTGCGCGTGGACCGACTGGCATAGTGAGCTGACTCACCGGCGATTTGGGCACTTACATCGTGGTGAACGGCGCTCCCTAGAATTGACGGGTGACCGTCAGCCGCAGCCCCGCCACCGACCTGCCGAAGTCGTGGGATCCCGCTGCGGCCGAAGGCGCGATCTACCAGAAGTGGCTTGACGCGGGCTACTTCGAGGCCGACCCGACCAGCGCCAAACCCGGGTACTCCATCGTGCTGCCGCCGCCGAACGTCACCGGCAGCCTGCACATGGGCCACGCTCTGGAACACACCATGATGGACGCCTTGACGCGCCGTAAGCGCATGCAGGGGTACGAGGTGCTGTGGCAGCCCGGCATGGACCACGCGGGTATCGCGACCCAGACGGTGGTCGAAAAGCAGCTCGCGGTCGACGGCAAGACCAAGGAGGACTTCGGCCGGGAGCTGTTCGTCGACAAGGTGTGGGACTGGAAGCGCGAGTCCGGCGGCGCCATCGGCGGCCAGATGCGCCGGCTCGGCGACGGGGTGGCCTGGAGCCGCGACCGGTTCACCATGGACGAGGGCCTGTCGCGGGCGGTGCGCACCATCTTCAAGCGGCTCTACGACGCCGGGCTGATCTATCGGGCCGAGCGGCTGGTCAACTGGTCGCCGGAGCTGCAGACGGCGCTGTCCGACATCGAGGTGATCCACGAAGAGGTCGAAGGCGAACTGGTGTCGTTCCGCTACGGCTCGCTCGACGACTCGCAACCCCACATCGTGGTCGCCACCACCCGGGTGGAGACGATGCTCGGCGACACCGCCGTCGCGGTCCACCCCGACGACGCGCGCTACCGCCACCTGGTCGGCACCACCCTGCCGCACCCCTTCGTGGATCGGCAGCTGCTCATCGTCGCCGACGAGCACGTCGATCCCGAATTCGGCACCGGTGCAGTGAAAGTCACGCCCGCCCACGACCCGAACGACTTCGAGATCGGCCTGCGGCACCGGCTGCCGATGATCTCCATCATGGACGCCAAGGGCCGGATATCCGACACCGGAACACAATTCGACGGCATGGACCGCTTCGAGGCCCGGGTCGCGGTGCGCGAGGCGCTGGCCGCACAGGGCCGGGTGATCGAGGAGAAGCGCCCCTACCTGCACAGCGTCGGGCATTCCGAGCGCAGCGGCGAGCCGATCGAGCCGCGGCTGTCGCTGCAATGGTGGGTGCGGGTGGAATCGCTGGCCAAGGCCGCCGGCGACGCGGTCCGCAACGGCGACACCGTGATTCACCCCGCCAGCCTGGAGCCGCGCTGGTTCGCCTGGGTCGACGACATGCACGACTGGTGCATCTCGCGGCAGCTGTGGTGGGGCCACCGCATCCCGATCTGGTACGGGCCCAACGGGGAGCAGGTGTGCGTCGGCCCCGACGAGACGCCGCCGGAGGGCTGGGAGCAGGACCCCGACGTGCTGGACACCTGGTTCTCGTCGGCGCTGTGGCCGTTTTCCACGCTGGGCTGGCCGGAGAAGACTCCGGAGCTGGAAAAGTTCTACCCGACAAGCGTTTTGGTCACCGGATACGACATCTTGTTCTTCTGGGTGGCGCGGATGATGATGTTCGGCACATTCGTGGGAGGCGACGACGCCATCACCCTCGACGGCCGACGAGGCCCGCAGGTGCCGTTCACCGACGTTTTCCTGCATGGGCTGATCCGCGACGAATCCGGCCGCAAGATGAGCAAATCCAAGGGCAATGTCATCGACCCGCTGGACTGGGTGGACATGTTCGGGGCGGATGCGCTGAGGTTCACGCTGGCCCGCGGCGCCAGCCCCGGCGGTGATCTGGCCGTCGGCGAGGACGCCGTGCGCGCGTCGCGCAACTTCTGCACCAAGCTGTTCAACGCCACCCGTTACGCCTTGCTGAACGGTGCTCGGCCCGCGCCGCTGCCGGCGCGTGACGAGCTGACCGATGCGGACCGCTGGATCCTGGGACGGCTGGAAGAGGTTCGCGCCGAAGTCGATTCGGCGCTCGACAGTTACGAGTTCAGCCGCGCCTGCGAAGCGCTCTACCACTTCGCGTGGGACGAATTCTGCGACTGGTACGTCGAATTGGCCAAGACGCAGCTGGCCGAGGGGAACACGCACACCACCGCCGTGCTTGCCGCCGTCCTGGACACCCTGTTGCGCTTGCTGCACCCCGTCATCCCGTTTCTCACCGAGGCGTTGTGGCAAGCGCTGACCAACCAGGAGTCGCTGGTGGTGGCCGACTGGCCCCAGCCGTCGGGCATCGAACTGGATCCCGTTGCGGTACAACGGATCATCGACATGCAGCGGTTGGTCACCGAGGTCCGCCGGTTCCGCAGCGACCAGGGCCTGGCAGACCGGCAGAAAGTGCCGGCCCGGCTGGGCGGGGTGGACGACGCGGACCTGAGCGCCCAGGTGGCCGCGGTGAAGTCGCTGGCGTGGCTCACCGCGCCGGGCGACGATTTCGAGCCGTCGGTGTCGCTGGAGGTGCGGCTCGGCCCCAACATGGACAGCACGGTCGTCGTCGAACTCGACACCTCGGGCACCATCGACGTGGCGGCGGAACGTCGCCGCCTGGAGAAAGACCTCGCCGCGGCGCAGAAGGAATTGGCTTCCACCACCGCCAAATTGGCCAACGAGGACTTCCTGGCCAAGGCCCCGCCGAACGTCGTCGGCAAGATCCGCGACCGCCAGCGCGTGGCCCAGGACGAAACCGACCGGATCACCGCGCGGCTGGCCGGGCTGCGGTGAGCGAGTCCTCCGACTGGTCCGAGCCCGGGGAACCCACCAGCCTGGCCCCGACTCCCGACGAGATCGCCTCGCTGTTGCAGGTTGAACACCTGCTGGACCAACGCTGGCCGGAGACGAAGATCGAGCCGAGCCTGACCAGGATCAGCGCGGTG
The DNA here is from genome assembly GCF_041890355.1 of Mycobacterium hainanense. Taxonomy (NCBI): domain Bacteria; kingdom Bacillati; phylum Actinomycetota; class Actinomycetes; order Mycobacteriales; family Mycobacteriaceae; genus Mycobacterium; species Mycobacterium hainanense. The sequence continues at coordinate 1,856,557 of NZ_CP169059.1, forward strand.
CTGGACCTGCTGGGCTCACCGCAGCTGGCCTATCCCTCGATCCATATCGCCGGCACCAACGGCAAGACCTCGGTCGCGCGCATGGTCGACGCGCTGGTGACCGCGCTGCACCGGCGCACCGGGCGGACCACCAGCCCGCACCTGCAATCGGCGGTGGAGCGCATCGCGATCGACGGACGCCCCATCACCCCGGCGCAGTACGTCGCGACGTACCGGGAGATCGAGCCCTTCGTGCAGATGATCGACGCGCAGTCGCAAGCCGCCGGGGGGCCTGCGATGAGCAAGTTCGAGGTGTTGACCGCGATGGCGTTCGCCGCGTTCGCCGACGCGCCCGTTGACGTCGCGGTCGTCGAGGTCGGCATGGGCGGACGGTGGGACGCCACCAACGTCGTCAACGCGCCGGTGGCCGTCATCACCCCGGTGGGCATCGACCACGTCGAATACCTGGGAAACGACCTCGCCGGCATCGCCGGCGAGAAGGCAGGGATCATCACCAAAGCCCCGGATGGCGCACCGGATACCGTCGCCGTCATCGCGCGCCAGGCGCCCGAGGCGATGGAGGTGCTGCTGGCCCAGACGGTGCGCGCCGACGCCGCGGTGGCCCGCGAGGATTCGGAGTTCGCGGTCCTGGGCCGCCAGGTCGCGATCGGTGGACAGGTTCTCGAGCTGCAGGGCCTCGGTGGGGTGTACTCCGACATTTACCTACCGCTGCACGGTGAACACCAGGCGCACAACGCGGCGGTGGCGCTCGCGGCGGTGGAGGCCTTCTTCGGCGCCGGCGCTCAGCGCCAGCTCGACGTCGAGGCGGTGCGGGCCGGATTCGCCGCCGTCACCAGCCCCGGCCGGCTCGAGCGGATGCGCAGCGCGCCCACCGTGTTCATCGACGCCGCGCACAATCCCGCCGGCGCGGCCGCGCTGGCGCACACGCTGAGCGACGAGTTCGACTTCCGCTACCTGGTCGGCGTGCTCAGCGTGCTGGCCGACAAGGATGTCAACGGCATCCTTGCCGCGCTCGAACCGGTGCTGGACTCGGTCGTCGTGACCCACAACGGTTCGCCGCGAGCGCTCGACGTCGAGTCGCTGGCGCTGGCGGCCACCGAGCGCTTCGGGCCGGAACGGGTCATCTCGGCCGAGAACCTACGCGACGCCATCGAGGCCGCGACCGCGCTGGTCGACGACGCGACGCTGGACGCGGACGCGGAGGCGTTCTCCGGCACCGGGATCGTCATCACCGGCTCGGTCGTCACCGCCGGGGCGGCGCGGACCCTGTTCGGCCGTGATCCGGAATGACCGACCGAAACGGGGCTGACCCCTGGAAGAGCTTCGGCGCGGTGATGGCCGCGACGCTCTTCCTCGAGGCGGTCGTCGTGTTGCTGGCGATTCCGGTGGTGGGCGCGGTGGGCGGCGGGCTGACACCGGTTTCGCTGGGCTATCTGATCGGTGTGGCCGCGCTGCTGATCCTGCTCGGCGGGGTGCAGCGCAAACCCTGGGCGATCTGGGCGAACCTGGGTGTTCAGGTGGTCCTGCTCGCCGGCTTCGCGGTGTACCCGGGCGTGGGATTCATCGGGGTGCTGTTCACCGGCTTGTGGGCCGTGATCGCGTACTTCCGCGCCGAGGTGCTGCGCCGTCAGCGGTAGCGCCCGCCGCGGTCGTCGCCCGACCCATCGCCGCCCGGTTCTGTACGCTGTGCGCCGTGACCGAACGGACCCTCGTACTGATCAAGCCGGACGGCGTCGAGCGGCAGCTGATAGGGGAAATCCTCAACCGCATCGAGCGCAAGGGCCTGACCATCGCCGCGCTGGAGCTTCGGCGCGTCGGCGAGGACCTGGCCGCCGAGCATTACGCCGAGCACGAGGGCAAGCCCTTCTTCGGATCCCTGCTGGAGTTCATCACCTCGGGACCCGTGGTGGCCGCGATCGTCGAGGGAACGCGGGCGATCGCCGCGTTTCGGCAGCTCGCGGGTGGTACCGACCCGGTGGAGAAGGCCACCCCGGGGACGATCCGCGGCGATTTCGGGCTGGAGACGCAGTTCAACCTGGTGCACGGGTCCGATTCCACGGAGTCCGCGAAGCGGGAAATCGCGCTCTGGTTTCCCGACGCCTAGCGGCCCAGCTAACGACGCCGGGCGGCCTCGACGGGGGCGCGTTTGCTCAGGGGCGGTTGGGCTCGCCGAGTGATGTGGGATACTGACGGAGGGTGAACGTCGCCGGACCGGTGTCGGACACCCGAATGAAGACTTAGACAAGCGCGACCATCGCCATCCCGCGTTGGTGCGCGGCATGTCAGGCCGTCATTCAGCACGGCGCCGAGTGCGTTCCCCGCGAACCGCTCGGGGCGAGACCATCACAAGTCCGGGAGAAGTCCACCCGGGCCCATAGCGAAGCCCTCGCGTGGCCGCGTCGCAAGGACGCGCCCGGGGGCTTGAGGAGAATACGTGGTAGACGGTGCACCATCCACAGAGTCATCCGAAGAGCCGACACGGCACGACGAACTGCCGGACCGTCTGAGAGTTCATTCGCTGGCACGAACGCTGGGAACCACCAGTAAACGGGTGCTGGACGCGCTGAGCGCGCTCGACGGCCGGATTCGCAGCGCGCATTCCACCGTGGACCGCGCGGACGCGGTCCGCGTCCGCGACCTGCTGGCGGCCCAACCCGATCCCGGCGCGGATGCCGCCGACGCGACCGCAACCGGCGAACAGGCCGAGGAACCCGAATCCCGGTTGATGCTGGCCGCCCCGGAGAACGCCGCCGAACGGCCGCATTACATGCCGCTGTTCGTCGCGCCGCAGCCGATGCAGGCGGACGAAGCGGACGGGAACGTCGACTCCGACCCCGACTCCGACGATTCCGACACCGACGACGAAGACGACGAACAGGCCGATCGCCCGGCCAACCGGCGGCGGCGGCGTGGCCGTCGCGGTCGTGGCCGCGGCCGCGGCGAGCAGGGCGGGCCCGACGGCCAGAACGACGCCGGCGACGACGACGAGCCGCAGCAGCGGGGCCAAAAGGCGGGCCGGGGCGACTCCTCCGACACCGACGACGAGGATGGCGACGACTCGGACGACTCGGACGACTCGGACACCGGTGACGACGGTTCGGCGGAGGGCGCCAGCCGACGCCGCCGCAGGCGCCGGCGCCGCAAATCGGGCTCGAGTGACGATGGTGACGAAAACTCATCGCCGGACGACCCGCCGAACACGGTGGTGCACGAGCGAGCGCCGCGCAACGGCAAGAACGACGGCGGCAACGGCTCGTCGAACGCCGAGATCAAGGGCATCGACGGCTCCACCCGACTGGAAGCCAAGCGGCAACGCCGCCGGGACGGCCGCGACGCCGGCCGGCGCCGCCCACCGGTCCTCACCGAGGCCGAGTTCCTGGCCCGCCGCGAGGCCGTCGAGCGGATCATGGTCGTGCGCGACCGGGTCCGCACCGAGCCGCCGCATCAGGGGGCCCGGTACACCCAGATCGCGGTCCTCGAAGACGGCATCGTCGTCGAGCACTTCGTGACGTCGGCCGCGTCCGCCTCGTTGGTGGGCAACATTTACCTCGGGATCGTGCAGAACGTCCTGCCGTCGATGGAGGCGGCGTTCGTCGACATCGGCCGCGGCCGCAACGGCGTGCTCTACGCCGGCGAGGTCAACTGGGAAGCCGCGGGACTGGGCGGGTCGGACCGCAAGATCGAGCAGGCCCTCAAACCGGGTGACTACGTCGTGGTCCAGGTCAGCAAGGACCCGGTCGGCCACAAGGGCGCCCGGCTGACCACCCAGGTGTCGCTGGCCGGCCGGTATCTCGTCTACGTGCCCGGCGCGTCCTCGACCGGGATCAGCCGCAAGCTGCCCGACACCGAACGCCAACGGCTCAAGGAGATCCTGCGCGAGGTCGTGCCCTCCGATGCCGGGGTGATCATCCGCACCGCGTCCGAGGGCGTCAAAGAGGACGACATCCGCAACGACGTCACCCGACTGCAGGAACGCTGGAAGCAGATCGAGGCCAAGGCCGCCGAGATCACCGAGAAGGCCGCCGGCGCCGCCGTCGCGCTCTACGAAGAGCCGGACGTGCTGGTCAAGGTCATCCGCGACCTGTTCAACGAGGACTTCGCCGGCCTGATCGTGTCCGGTGACGAGGCGTGGACCACCATCACCGACTATGTGAATTCCGTTGCGCCCGACCTGGTTTCGAAGCTGAGTAAGTACGAGCCGCCCAGCGGTCCCGAGGGACAGGCCGGCCCGGACGTGTTCGCCGTGCATCGCATCGACGAACAACTCGCCAAGGCGATGGAGCGCAAGGTGTGGCTGCCGTCGGGCGGCACGCTGGTGATCGACCGGACCGAGGCCATGACGGTGGTCGACGTCAACACCGGCAAGTTCACCGGCTCCGGCGGAAACCTCGAGCAGACCGTGACCAAGAACAATCTGGAGGCGGCCGAGGAGATCGTGCGCCAACTGCGCTTGCGCGACATCGGCGGCATCGTGGTCATCGACTTCATCGACATGGTCCTCGAGTCCAACCGCGACCTGGTGTTGCGACGGCTGACCGAGGCGCTCGCCCGCGACCGCACCCGCCATCAGGTTTCCGAGGTGACGTCGCTGGGCTTGGTCCAGCTGACCCGCAAGCGGTTGGGAACCGGGTTGATCGAAGCCTTCTCCACGTCGTGCACCCACTGCGGCGGCCGAGGGATCCTGCTGCACACCGACCCGGTGGACTCGGCCCCCTCGAACGGGCGCAAGTCCGAGTCCGGTGGCCGCCGGGGCAGGCGCTCCAAGAAGAACCGCGCCGAAGAGCCGGTGGTGGCCAAGGTGCCCGCGCACGCTCCCGGCGAGCACCCGATGTTCAAGGCGATGGCCGCCGGCGGGTCCACCCAGAACGGCCCCGATGAGGAGGAATCCGACGAGTCCGCCGAGGAAGCGGTCGACCAGCCCGACGAGCGGCAGCACCGGGACGTGGCCGACCTCGAGGACGCCGATCAGGGGGACTTCGAGGAATCCGACGACGACACCGACGACGACACTGACGAAGACGCCGACGACGAGTCTGACGACGACCTCGACGAGGACGACGAGGACGACGACGAGGACCTCGACGACGAGGAAGACCTCGGCGACGAGGACGACGAGCTGGAAATGGACGATGACGACCTGGACGTCGAGGACGACTCCGATGACTCCGACGAGGGGCCCGTCAGCGCCGGACCGGGGTTCGGCCGTCCGCGGCGGCGGCGCGCGGCGGGCAGGCCGGCGGGCCCGCCGATCCATGCGGACTGACCCGGGCGGTTTGACCCTTTAGCCGCTGGTCAAGTAGCCTAGGACAGTTGTCGCCAGGCCGTTTGGACTTTGGCCGGCGACAGCGGGGCTTCCGGGCAGTCGGCGCGGACCCGCAACCCAGACCCACCACGCGCACGCCGGTGGCTCGCGCGCGAAGAGCCGAAGAACCGGCTCAGCAGAGGAAAGAAGGCAGGAGTAACGATGGCGACCTACGCAATCGTCAAGACGGGCGGCAAGCAGTACAAGGTCGCCGTCGGGGACGTGGTCAAGGTCGAGAAGCTCGACTCCGACCCGGGTGCGAACGTCTCGCTGCCCGTCACGCTGGTCGTGGACGGCGCGAAGGTGACCACCGACGCCGCGGCGCTGGCCAAGGTGGCGGTGACCGGCGAGGTGCTCGAGCACACCAAGGGACCCAAGATCCGTATCCACAAATTCAGGAACAAGACCGGCTACCACAAGCGTCAGGGCCACCGTCAGCAGCTGACGGTCCTGAAGGTGACCGGGATCAAGTAGCGGGAGGCGACAGACATGGCACACAAGAAGGGTGCGTCCAGCTCGCGCAACGGTCGCGACTCCGCTGCTCAGCGGCTGGGCGTGAAGCGGTTCGGCGGCCAGATCGTCAAGGCGGGCGAGATCATCGTTCGCCAGCGCGGCACCAAGTTCCACCCCGGTCTGAACGTTGGGCGTGGCGGCGACGACACATTGTTCGCCAAGGCTGCCGGAGCCGTCGAGTTCGGCATCAAGCGCGGCCGCAAAACCGTCAACATCGTCGCGGCCGGGCAGGCCGACTGAGCTTGGCGAGCGTGCGGTCACTGCGATAATTCGAGGCGAATCTCGCAGCAGCACGTTCGGCGAGTTCGAAGGGCTGGTATCCGATGCCTCGATTTGTCGATCGGGTCGTCATTCACGCGCGCGCGGGTTCCGGTGGTAACGGCTGCGCGTCGGTCCATCGCGAGAAATTCAAGCCGCTGGGCGGTCCCGACGGCGGCAACGGCGGGCGCGGCGGCAGCATCGTGTTCGTGGTCGACCCGCAGGTGCACACCTTGCTGGACTTCCATTTCCATCCGCACGTCACCGCGCCGTCGGGCAAGCAGGGGATGGGCAACAACCGCGACGGGGCGGCGGGCGCGGACTTGGAAGTCAAAGTTCCCGACGGCACCGTCGTATTGGACGAGAACGGCAGGCTCCTGGCGGATCTGGTCGGTGCGGGCACCCGCTTCGAAGCCGCGGCCGGCGGCCGCGGCGGCCTGGGCAACGCGGCGCTGGCGTCACGAGCCCGCAAGGCCCCCGGCTTCGCGCTGCTCGGCGAGGAGGGCGAAACCCGGGACCTGACGCTGGAACTCAAGACCGTCGCCGACGCGGGTCTGATCGGGTTTCCCTCGGCCGGGAAATCGTCACTGGTGTCGGCGATCTCGGCGGCCAAGCCCAAGATCGCCGACTACCCGTTCACCACGCTGGTGCCCAACCTAGGTGTGGTGTCGGCGGGCGAGCACACGTTCACCGTCGCCGACGTTCCCGGCCTGATTCCCGGTGCATCGCAGGGCCGCGGTCTGGGCCTCGATTTCCTTCGGCACATCGAGCGCTGCGCCGTGCTGGTGCACGTCGTCGACTGCGCCACCGCTGAGCCCGGCCGCGACCCCATTTCCGACATCGACGCGCTGGAAGCCGAACTCGCCGCCTATAGGCCTACCCTGCAAGGGGATACGACGCTGGGCGACCTCGCCGAGCGGCCACGGGCGGTGGTGCTCAACAAGATCGACGTGCCCGAGGCCCGCGAGCTCGCCGAGTTCGTTCGCGACGAGATCGCCGAGCGCGGCTGGCCGGTGTTCCTGGTGTCGACCGTATCCCGAGAAGGACTGCAGCCCTTGGTGTTCGGCCTTTGGCGGATAATCTCGGAATACCAAGCCGCCCAGCCGGAGATCGTGCCGCGGCGGCCGGTGATCCGTCCGGTCCCCGTCGACGACAGCGGCTTCTCCGTCGAGCCGGACGGCGAAGGCGGCTTCGTAGTCAGCGGTGCCCGACCCCAGCGGTGGGTCCGGCAGACCAACTTCGACAACGACGAAGCCGTCGGCTATCTCGCCGACCGCCTGGCCCGCCTCGGCGTCGAGGACGAACTGCTGCGGCTGGGGGCACAACCCGGGTGCGCGGTGACCATCGGGGACATGACGTTCGACTGGGAGCCGCAAACTCCCGCGGGACAACACGTGGCGATGTCGGGGAGAGGCACCGATGTGCGGCTGGAGCGCAGCGAGCGCACCGGCGCCTCGGAGCGCAAGGCGGCCCGGCGTCAGCGTCGCGAGCGCGGTGACGAGTCGTGACCGGCGGCGACGATGCAGTGGGGAGAGTGACAGCTCATCGTGAGGCCATCCGGACCGCCCGCAGCCTGGTGGTCAAGATCGGGACCAACGCGCTGACCACCGATTCCGGGGTGTTCGATGCCGGCCGGTTGGCCGGGCTGGCGGACGCCATCGAGTCGCGCATGAAGGCGGGCACCGACGTCGTCATCGTCTCGTCGGGCGCCATCGCGGCCGGCATCGAGCCGCTCGGATTGGCCCGCCGCCCCAAGGATTTGGCCACCAAGCAGGCCGCGGCCAGCGTCGGTCAGGTGGCCTTGGTGAACGCGTGGAGCGCGGCGTTCGCGCGGTACGGCCGCACGGTGGGACAGGTGCTGCTGACCGCGCACGACATCTCCATGCGGGCGCAGCACACCAACGCCCAGCGCACCCTGGACCGGTTGCGCGCCTTGCACGCGGTGGCGATCGTCAACGAGAACGACACGGTGGCCACCAACGAGATTCGGTTCGGCGACAACGACCGGTTGTCGGCGCTGGTGGCTCACCTGGTCGGCGCCGAAGCCCTGGTGCTGCTCTCCGACATCGACGGTCTGTACGACTCCGATCCCCGAAAGACCAAGGGCGCCCGGTTCATCGGGGAAGTCTCCGGTGCGGCGGATCTGTCCGGTGTGGTCGCCGGCCCGGGCAGCGACCTGGGAACCGGAGGAATGGTGTCCAAGATGTCGTCGGCGTTGCTGGCCGCCGACGCCGGGGTGCCCGTCCTGTTGGCCGCGGCGTCCGACGCCGCCGCCGCGCTCACCGACGCCTCGGTCGGCACGGTCTTCGCCGCACGGCCCGCCCGGATGTCGGCCCGCCGGTTCTGGGTGCGGTATGCCGCCGAAGCGGCCGGCGCGCTGACCCTCGACGAGGGCGCGGTGCGCGCGGTCGTAGACCAGCGTCGTTCGCTGTTGGCGGCCGGTATCACCGCCGTGTCGGGCCGGTTCTACGCGGGGGACGTCGTCGAATTGCGCGACCCGGGCGCCGCCATGGTGGCCCGGGGCGTGGTGGCCTATGACGCCACCGAACTGGCGACCATGATCGGCCGGTCGACCTCGGAGCTGCCCGGCGAACTCCGTCGGCCCGCGGTGCACGCCGACGACCTCGTGGCGGTGTAGCGCGCCTAGCTGAACGGGTTGCTGTTGTCCTGCCAGGCCGCCGACTCGGGACGCGGCCCGAAACGGCGGGCGTAGTCCTCATGCATCTTCGCTTGCTTCTTGTTCTTGATCACGTCGACCAGATTCGGGTCGAGGCCATGCTGCGCCAGCCGGTGCCGACGCCAAACCTTGTTCAGCGCAAGCGAGATCAGCAGTGCCCAGATGTAGAGCGGCGCCGTCATCTCGGAATGCACGTACAGCGAGGCGGGCAGCAGCCAGAACGGTGCGAGAACGAACAGCGGCGGGATGGCCCACCGAATCATGTGCCGGCGCACGGCTCCCGGGCCGGCCAGGTCGTTGGCCACCCAGGTGCGCATCGAGCTGGGCAGGCATCGACCGTACGAGTAGGCAATGTATTGCCAGACGTTCGGCTTGGTGGCGGTCATGGTGGCTCCTACGGGCGGACGGGTCAGGACTGTAATGCGCCCGCTGCCAGGGCGGCCGTGTTGATGCGGGTAAGCACTTGGTGCAGGTGCTGAAGCTCACCGATGTCGACGCCCAGGCGCTCGACCACGGCGGGCGGAATCTTGAGCGCACGTCGACGCAAAGCGGTGCCGCTCGGGGTGAGCCTCACCTCGGTGGAACGCTCGTCGACCGCGCTTCGGGTACGGGTGATCAAGCCGAGCGCTTCCAGGCGCTTGAGCATCGGCGACAGCGTGGCGGAATCCATCTGCAATGTGGTCGCGATGTCCTTGACCGACAGCGGTTTCGGCCGTGCCCCCGCGGCCTTCTGGTGGTCCCAAAGGGCAAGCATCACCAGGTACTGGGGGTGGGTCAGGCCCAACGGCTCCAGTAGCGGCCGGTAAACCGCCAAAACGGCCCGGTTGGTCACGCTCAGCGCGAAACAGACCTGCTGTTCGAGGGAAAGCGGGTCGATCTCCGGCGCGGCCAGCGATGCCATAATTGCAGGGTAGGCGAATAGTTAGGGTCTTAACTATATCGGGTTCGTCACACCCGGCCATTCGTGCATCACCGATCCGAGATGGGCTTGAGATATAGTGCGCCCCAGACGATTTCGGTCAGCGTGGCGGCAAGTTCGCCGTCGTAACCCGCGGACGCGGTCGGCAGGTTCTGTTGGCACGCGCGCTCAACCATCCACGTCAGCGCGCTGGCGGTGGTGGCCGCGGACAACTCCGGCCGAATCGAGCCATCGGCCTGACCGCTTTCGATCACCCGGGTCATCCGCCCGGTGACAGCGGTCAACAGGTTGCGATAGGTCGCCGCGACCAGCGGGTCATACCCGGCCATCTCGTTGAGGGCGACCAACACCGGTTGGTGACGCCGGTAGCTGGCGATGATGCCGTCCATCGCGGCGCGGACGTCGCCAGGATCGTGCCGGGTGGCCACGCTCCACCAGCGGTCCGCGCTGTCGGCGAGGTCGGCGAACACCTGGTTGGCCAGGCGGCGCAGTAAGTGCCCCTTGTCCTCGAAGTAGATGTAGAAGCTTGCGCGCGAAATGCCGGCCGCGCTCGAGAGCCGGTCCACGCTGAGCTCGGTGAAACTGGCGCCGTCGCGCATCAGGCGCTCGGTGGCGTCCAGCAGTCGGCGCTCGATCTGTTCCCTCCGCTGCTGCCGCTCCTGTTCGCGGTTGGCCTGCGGCTTGCGGGTGACGGACGGCATTTCTCCAGCATAGAGGGTTTTTGGACAACTTGACTAGACACTATGTCTGGGAATAGTGTCGCTGACAGTCTGTGATCGAGGTCATATGCAACGGAGGTTCGCCATGACCGTGATGACCGGGACGTCGGGCAGCGAAAAGCCTGGCCGCCCCTACGACCCCATCGACCTGTCCTCCCGCGCGTTTTGGTCGACGACGGCGGCCGACCGGGAACGGTCGTTCGCGGTGCTGCGGGCCGAGCGCCCGGTTAGCTGGCACCCGCCGGTCGAGGACGCGCTGATGCCCGATCCCGACGATCCGGGCTACTGGGCCGTCACCCGGCGGGCCGATATCGCCACGGTCAGCCGTAACAACGAGGTGTTCCTGTCGGGCCAGGGCGTGATGTTCGAGAACGTCCCGGTGGAACTGCTCGAAGCGTCCCAGTCGTTCCTGGCGATGGACCCGCCGCGGCACACCAAGCTGCGCAAGCTGGTCAGCGCCGCGTTCACCCCGCGCCAGATCCGTCGCGTCGAGGATTCCATCCGGGCGAACGCGAACGCGATCGTCAAGGAGCTGCGCGACGCCGGCAGCGGCGCGGACTTCGTCGAGCACTGCGCCAAGCAACTGCCGATCCGCACCTTGTCGGACATGGTGGGCATCCCGGAATCGGAGCGAGAGCGGGTGGCGCACGCTGCCGACGCGCTGGTGTCCTGGGCCGACCCCCTCTACCTCGACGGTCGCCACCCGCTGGAGGTTCTGCTCGAAAACCAGGGCTACCTGCACCAAATCGCCGGCGCACTCGCCGCCGAGCGCCGCGGTCATCCCGGCGACGACCTGTTCAGCAGCCTGGTGAACGCCGAGGTCGACGGTGACCGGCTGACCGATTCGGAGGTGGCCGCTTTCTTTGTGCTGCTCTCCGTGGCCGCCAACGACACCACCCGCCAGACCACCAGTCACGCGATGAAGGCTCTGACCGACTTCGGAGATCAGCGAGCCTGGCTGCTGGAGGATTTCGACAACCGGATAGGAACGGCCGTCGAGGAATTCGTCCGGTGGGCCAGTCCCGTCATGACCTTCCGCCGAACCGCGGCAACGGATTTCGAGCTCGGCGACCAGACGATCCGGGCGGGGGAGAAGGTGGTGATGTTCTATCCGTCCGGCAATTGGGACACCGAGGTGTTCGACCATCCGGAGCGATTGGACCTGAGCCGCAGTCCCAACCCGCACGTCGGCTTCGGCGGCGGCGGGCTGCACTTTTGCCTCGGCGCCCATGTGGCCAGGGCGCAGCTGCGGGCCATCTTCGCCGAGCTGTTGCGGCAGCTGCCGGACATCCAGGCGGGCGACCCCGCTTACGTGGCGGGCAATTTCGTCCACGCCATCCGCAGCATGCCGTGCACGTTCTAAAGCACTGCGAGCGGCGACAACTCGTCAACGAGCAACGTCAGCAGCTCGGAGCAGCCGCCGTCGACCTTGACGGTGGCCAGATGATCCCCCCGGGTGGGGCCGCGGTTGACGATGGCGATCGGCGTGCCCCGCGTGGCGGCGTGGCGCACGAACCGGTAGCCGGAGAACACGGTGAGCGAGGAGCCCGCGACCAGTAGCGCGTCGGCTTCGTCCACCAGCGAATACGCTCGGTCGACAACCGCTTTGGCCACGCTCTCACCGAAGTAGACGATGTCTGGTTTGAGCATGCCGCCGCAGCTCGGGCAGTCGAGGTAGCGGAACGAGGTGGTGTCGGCGACGACGGCGTCGGCGTCGGGGGCGACCGCCAGACCGCCGACCGCCTCGGCGCGTTCGATGAATCCCGGGTTGAGCGCTTCCAGCTCACCGGCCAGCGCGGCGCGGCTCATGGTGTGTCCGCAGCCCAGGCACACCACCTGCGCATAGGTGCCGTGCAGGTTGACGACGTTGACGCTGCCTGCCTTGGTGTGCAGCAGGTCGACGTTCTGGGTGATCAACCCGGTCACCACCGAAGCGCGCTCGAGCGCGGCCAACGCGCGGTGCCCGGCGTTGGGCAGCGTGTCGTCCATGTGTCGCCAGCCGACGTGGTTGCGCGCCCAGTAACGCTGCCGGAACGCCGGATCCGAGGTGAACTGGCGGATCGTCATGGGGTTGCTGGGCGGCGAATCGGGCCCGCGGTAATCGGGAATGCCGGAGTCGGTGGAAAGACCGGCGCCCGTCAGCACCGCGATCCGGCGACCGGCCAGCAACGCGACCAGCTCCGGCGATTCGGCGCAGCGGGTGGTCATCTCTTTCAGAGTACGGGTCATCGAGACGCTTCCCGTGAGAGGCGGCGACCGGGCGCGATGTGGTTGATTGGTCCCATGGCCACAGCCGCCGAGCACGCTGCTGAGCAGGTCGCTTCGGTGCGGGAGAACCCGATGGCGCGGTGGGCGCTGCTGCGGTCCCTCTACGAGGCGCCGCCCGGCTGGGACGACCGGCATCTGCCCTACCGGCGCGCCGCGCTGGCTTTCATGCGCTGGGAGTTGCGCCGCGGAGTGCTGAACCCCGCGGACGCTGCGGCGCCGGGAAGTCCCTGGTGGCGGGCGGTCAACGACCGGCTCTTGCGCGACTCCGCCGAAGCGCGGGCCCACGTGCTCGGGCTGGGCGGCCCCATATCCTCGTCAAGCGTCGCCGACTCGGTGACCTTCATCCGCCAACCGTCGGTGCGCACGTGGTACCGGGCTCACAACGCGATCGTCGTGCGGGCCTACCTGGATAACCGTGAACTGGCCGAGGGGGAATCGCGCGTCGAGCGCTTCTTCATCAACCTGGTACTGGTACGGGTGCTCTTCGCGCACGCGTTGGTGGCCGCGCCACGGTTGGCGCTGGGTTGGCTGGCACCGCTTGGACCGAGGCTGGGCGACCCCCGCCTGGCGGTCACCGGCATCTTCTTGCAGCTGTCGCGGGTGCTGCCGGACCGTTATCCGCTGCGTGAGGACCTCGAGTGGTACGTCGGCCGGGCAAACGGATTCGGCCGCCTGCTCGACCTCGGTGTCATCGCGCCCCGACTCGACGCGCTGTATTCCTGGTCCGCGAGCGAATTGTCGATTCCCGAACTCGCGCCGCTGATCCGCGGCGGCGTGCCCGCTTACGCGTGGGACAGCGGCGACGTCGGGCCGTGGGGTTCACCACCGAGGCTGACGGCGCGAGTGGCCCGACGGGTGCTCCCGCCACCGAAATGCGCCGCCTGATCGGTAACAATCCCGCCACTGCGGGTGCGCGCCGACTAACCCAGGCAGTCCGCGGCCGTGGTGATCTCCGCCGACATGTTCTTTTCCATCATCTTGCACGCCGCCTCGGCCAGCCGGGCGTCGATGCCGGCCACGGCGTCGGTCGGGATGACGACGGGAAAGTGGCGCACGTAGGCGTCGAGTGCGGTGTAGAGGATGCACTGCTCGGTGACCTGACCGGCGATGACCAGCCGCTTGGTCTCCAGCCGGTTCAACAGATACGCCAGCGCGGTCGCGTAGAAGGCGCTGTGCCGCACCTTGGTCAACACGCGGCAGTCCCCGGCCGGCACGATCGGCTTCACCAGATCCGGGCGGGCGCCGTCGAGCGCGGAGCCGACGATGTCGGAGAACTGGGCGGCGAAATCGCCGTAGTTGTCGTTGACGTAGATCAGGTCCACGTCGTCGGATTCCCGTGCGCGCCGGACCAAATCGGCCAGCGGGTCGATGATCTTGCCGACATTGGGTATTAGTTCCTCAGCATCGGGATGCTGATAGGTGTTCATCATGTCGACCACCACCACGGCAGTATCGCTCATGATGGAGGGGATACCCGGCGGCCGCGGGTTGACACCGGTCAGGCGACAATGGAAGGGCGATGGACTTTTACAACGCTTACAGCCAGGGCTTTGTCCGGGTGGCCGCGTGCACCCATCACACTACGATCGGCGATCCGGCGGCCAACGCCGAGTCCGTCCTGGGGCTGGCGCGCGAATGCCACGACGACGGCGTCGCGGTGGCGGTGTTCCCCGAGCTGACGCTGTCCGGGTATTCGATCGAGGACATCGTGATGCAAGACCTCTTGCTCGACGATGTGAAGACCGCCATCGAGAGCATCGTCGCGTCCTCGACCGATCTGCTGCCAATCCTGGTCGTCGGCGCGCCGCTGCGGTACCGGCATCGCATCTACAACACCGCGGTGGTGATTCACCGCGGCGCCGTGCTGGGTGTAGTGCCGAAGTCCTACCTGCCCACCTACCGCGAGTTCTACGAGCGCCGCCAGATCGCCCCTGGCGATGACGAGCGCGGCACCATCCGGATCTGCGACGCCGACGTCCCGTTCGGCGCCGACCTGCTATTTGCCGCCTCCGACATCCCCGGCTTCGTGCTGCATGTCGAGATCTGTGAGGACATGTTCGTGCCGATCCCGCCGAGTGCGGAGGCGGCGCTGGCAGGCGCGACGGTGCTGGCCAACCTGTCCGGCAGTCCCATCACCATCGGCCGCGCCGAGGACCGCTGCCTGCTGGCCCGCTCGGCGTCGGCGCGCTGCCTGGCCGCCTACGTCTACGCCGCCGCGGGCGAGGGCGAGTCGACCACAGACCTGGCCTGGGACGGCCAGACCATGGTGTGGGAGAACGGTGAACTGCTGGCCTCGTCCGAGCGCTTCCCGAAAGGGGAGCGACGCAGCGTCGCCGACGTCGACCTCGACCTGCTGCGCTCGGAACGCCTGCGCATGGGGACATTCGACGACAACCGGCGCCACCACCGCGGGGCGGCCGAGTCGTTCCGGCGTGTCGACTTCCGGCTGGACCCTCCGGACGGCGACCTCGGATTGCGCCGCGACGTCGAGCGTTTCCCGTTCGTTCCGGCCAATCGCGAACGCCTGGAACAGGATTGCTACGAGGCCTACAACATCCAGGTCGCCGGGCTCGAGCAGCGGCTGCGCGCGCTGAACTACCCGAAGATCGTCATCGGGATCTCCGGCGGCCTGGACTCGACGCACGCGCTGATCGTCGCCGCGCGCGCGATGGATCGGGAAGGGCGGCCGCGCAGCGACATTCTGGCGTTCACGCTGCCGGGTTTCGCCACGGGCGATCGCACCAAACGCAACGCCATCGAGCTGTGTCGCGCGCTCGGGGTCACATTCTCCGAGATCGACATCACCGAGACCGCGATGGTGATGTTCTCCGAGATCGGCCACCCCTTCGGGCGCGGCGAGAAGGTCTACGACGTCACCTTCGAGAACGTCCAGGCGGGGCTGCGCACCGACTACCTCTTCCGGCTGGCCAACCAGCGCGGCGGCATCGTGCTCGGCACCGGCGACCTCTCCGAGATCGGGCTGGGCTGGTCGACCTACGGGGTGGGCGACCAGATGTCGCACTACAACGTCAACGGCGGTGTCCCCAAGACGCTGATCCAGCACCTGATCCGCTGGGTGATTTCGTCCGGTCAGTTCGAATCCGACGTCACCGACGTGCTGCAGTCGGTGCTGGACACCGAGATCTCCCCGGAACTCGTCCCGAAAGGCGAAGAGGAGGAGTTGCAGAGCAGCGAGGACAAGGTCGGACCCTATGCGCTGCAGGACTTCTCGCTGTTTCACGTGCTGCGATACGGGTTCCGGCCCTCGAAGATCGCGTTTCTGGCATGGCACGCGTGGAGCGACCCGGAACGTGGCAACTGGCCGCCGGGATTCCCCGAGGACAAGCGACCGACGTACTCGCTGAAGGAAATTCGGCATTGGCTCGGCGTCTTCGTGCAGCGCTTCTACTCGTTCAGCCAATTCAAGCGCTCGGCATTGCCCAACGGCCCGAAGGTGTCGCACGGCGGCGCGCTGTCGCCGCGCGGTGATTGGCGAGCCCCCTCGGACATGTCCGCGCGCATCTGGCTCGACGAGATCGACCGCCAAGTGCCCGAGGAATAGCGCGCTGCGGGCCCGCCCGGGATGCCCCGGACGGGCCCGAGCCCGGCTCACGCCCTCGCGCGGCGCCAGCCCTGATATTGCAGCTCCGCGAACACCAGCGTGTACGCCCCGGCCGCCAGGTTCAGCGCGACCCCGGCAGAGGTCAACGGGAAGACGTCCGTGAGCACCAACACCACGGCGGCCACCGTGTAGAGCAGGTTGGCGATGATGACGCCCATGCCGGCGCGGCGCACCGACGGCAGGCTGGCTAGCCCGAACACGACCACGCCGTAGCCGATCAAGAACGCGCCCATCGCGTACTCGAACGCCTTCGTGGTGCCCGAGAGCTCGGCGAGCCGGCCGGCGAGCGGGATGCCGGCCAGGCCGACCAGGCCGCTGATGGCGGCGTCGGCGCGCATGGCGAGGCGCAGCAGGCCGTCCCGGGTGCCGGTGCGATCAATCGTGGTGGCGGACATGAGGTTCCTTTCTCGATGGCTGATAGCGATCGCCACCGACGTTGCCCCCGAACCACTGCCAGATCCACGCCAGACGCTGCCAACTGCTGCCAACCGCAGGTCAGGACAGTGATTGGAGCGCCGCGTCTATTGCCTCGGTGTCCGGGGCGCAGTCGCCGGCGCCACGCGTCAGGGTTGCCAGCGCGCCCGCGGCGCAGGCGCGCCGCAACGCGCGCAGCCGCTCGTCGGGCGAACCCGGACGGGGCGGCCAGCTTCCCGCGAGCACACCGGCGAATACGTCCCCGGCCCCGGTGGTGTCCACGGCGGCCACCTCCGGAGCGGGCACCGCAAAATCTCCGTCGACGCCCACATACCGCGCGCCGCGGCGACCCAGCGTGGTCACCAGGTGATCGGGGCGCCAGGGCCACTCGTCGGCCTCGGCCTCATTGGCGACGACCACGTCCGCCAGGGCGGCCAGCTCGGACAGCGAACTGGGGTCCTGCCCGGAAGGTGAGGCGTTGACGACGACGACCGCGCCGGCGGAACGGGCCAGCCGTGCCGCGGTCGCGGCCGCCCGTACCGGAATTTCCAGCTGCGTCAATAACACGTCGCAGTCGCTGATGGCGCTGCGCGCGGCGGCGTGGTCCAGCGTCAGGCGCGCGTTCGCCCCCGGCGCGACCACGATGGTGTTCTCGGCGTCGGCATCGACGACGACGATCGCCGTGCCGCTCGGCCCGGGCACCGCGGCGGTGCCGTCCAGATCCACTCCGTTGTCGAGCAGGTGGGTGCGTAACCGCGCGGCGGCCTGGTCGTCGCCTACCGCTCCGACGAATCGCACCCGCGTGCCCGCACGCGCCGCCGCCACCGCCTGATTGCCGCCCTTGCCGCCCGGTGCGGAGGTCAACGACGACGCCAGCACCGTCTGGCCGGGGCGGGGGAGAGTATCGACGCGCAGCGACAGGTCCAGGTTCACGCTGCCGACCACACAGACTCGCGTCATTACGTCGACGTCAGCCGATGGCACGGACGAAACCTGCTGCGGCTCAGCCGTTTTGGCGCGGGCATCAGCATCCGCAGTCCTCGCCGCGCCACGCCTGGACGTCCTCGCGGACCGCGACACCGGCGATGCCGCGGCCGACCGTCGGGCCCGGCCGCCAGCCGCCCGGCCACGCGGCGATGACGGCCGGCGTCACTAGCATCGCCGCGGACTGCGCGGCGCACAGACGGTTCTGGGTTTCGGCGTCGCGATCGGCTCCCCGGATGGTTGCGACGCCGGTGGCGCCGCAACCATAGCCGTCCGCGCAAGGGTCGCTCATAACGCCAAGGATAGGTGCAGTCCGCCGGGTTGCTGAAGGTCCGAGCGTTCTTCGCCTCGAACGCTTTGCCGCAATCGCCCATATCGCGAGACGCGCGCGCTAGTGTGCTGCGTGAGCGATGCTGCCTGTCCGAGGAGGGGCGAAGTCGAGTGACATCGAGCGAGCTACGCGACGCTGAGTCGGCTTCGCAGAACGCACCGGCGCCCGACCCGGCCGAAACGGTTGTGACGCAAGTGAGCGAGCCCCGCACCGGCCGGAAGTTTCGCCGGCGTCGGCTCTTCCGGATCGGGCTGCAATCCAAGCTCCTGTTGATGCTGCTGTTGTGCAGCGTCCTGTCCATCGGGGTGATCGCCTTCATCGGGGCGTCGTCGGGCCGCAACGCGTTGCGCCAGGTCGAATCCGAGCGGCTCACCGAGCTGCGCGAGTCCCAGGGGCGGCAGGTGCAGTCGCTGTTCAAAGAGGTCACCAATTCCCTGATCGTCTACAGCGGCGGCTTCAGCATCGTCGAGGCGACCACGGCGTTCACCGACGGCTTCGCGCAGTTGTCCAACGCGACGATCACGCCGGCCCAGCAGCAGTCCCTCGTCAACTATTACGACAACGCCATGATCAAGCCGATCAAACGCATCACCGGCGAGGAACTCGATCGCAACGCTATTTTCCCGAGTTCCAACGCGCAGAAGTACCTTCAGGCCAACTACACCGCGCAATTCCCGTCGATCGCCGAGGCGAGGAGGGTGCAGGACGCGGGCGACGGCAGCGCGTGGTCGGCGGCCAACGCCCGCTACGGCTTTTACATGCGTGACATCGTCAACCGGTTCGAATACCCGGATGCGCTGTTGCTGGACATGCAGGGCAACGTCGTGTTCTCGGTGAACAAGGGCCCAGACCTGGGCACCAACATCCTGACCGGCCCGTATCGCGAATCCAATCTGCGGGACGCATACCAAAAGGCCTTGCGCTCCAACGATCTCAACTTCGTCTGGATCACCGACTTCCAGCCGTACCAGCCGCAACTCGATACCCCGACCGCGTGGGTGGTGTCACCGGTGGGGATGAACGGCAAGTTCAACGGCGTGATGGCGCTCCCATTGCCGATCTCGAAGATCAACAAGATCATGACCGCCGACAAACATTGGGAAGCCGCCGGAATGGGCCCGGCAACGGAGACGTACCTGGCCGGTCCCGATGACCTGATGCGTTCCGACTCAAGGCTTTTCCTTGAGGATCCAGCTGAGTACAAGCGCGAGGCGGTGGCTTCCGGAACCCCGCCCGACGTCGTGGAGGAAGCGATCCGCCTCGGTGGCACGACGCTGGTGCAGCCGGTCCCGACCGCGGGTCTTCGCGCCGCCCAACGCGGACAGACCGGAGTCGTCAGCGCCACAGACTATCTGGGCAACAGGGAGCTGGAGGCCTACGCCCCGCTGACCGTGCCGAACTCCGACCTGCACTGGTCAATCCTGGCGACCCGTGACAACTCCGATGCCTTCGCGCGCCTCGGCCGGTTCAGCCGGACGCTCGTGCTGGCGGTGTCGATCATGATCTTCGCCATCTGCGTGGCGTCGATGGTGCTGGCTCAGGTGATGCTGCGCCCGATCCGTCGGCTGCAGGCCGGCACGCAGAAGATCAGCTCCGGTGACTACGAGGTCAACATCCCGGTGCAGACGCGCGACGAAATCGGGGAATTGACTGCGGCTTTCAACGAGATGAGCCGCAACCTGGCGATCAAGGAGGAGTTGCTCAACGAACAGCGCCGGGAAAACGACCGCTTGCTGCTGGCGCTGATGCCCGAGTCCGTCGTCCAGCGATATCGCGAAGGCCAAGAGACCATCGCGGAAGAACACCAGGACGTGGCCGTCATCTTCGCCGAGATCGTCGGACTCGACGAAGTGTCCGCCGACCTGTCCGGCGACGAGCTGGTGGGCATCGTCGACGAACTGTTCCGGCAGTTCGACTCGGCCGCCGAATCTCTCGGCGTCGAACGTATCCGCACCTTCCACAACGGCTACCTCGCCAGCTGCGGCGTGGTGACCCCGCGGCTGGACAGCATCCACCGAAGCGTCGACTTCGCGCTCGAGATGCGCCACATCATCGAGCGGTTCAACGGCCAAACCGGTCACGAGTTGCGCCTTCGCGTGGGGATCAGCACCGGCAACGTCATCAGCGGGCTGGTCGGCCGCTCGGGGCTCGTCTATGACATGTGGGGCGCCGCGGTGAGCCTCGCCTACCAAATGCAAAGCGGCTCAGACCAATCGGGCGTCTACGTCACATCGCAGGTGTATGAGGCGATGCGTGACGTGCGCCAGTTCGCTCCTGCAGGCACCATCTCGGTCGGGGGTACCGATCAGGCGATCTACCGGTTGGCGGAGCGATCATGAACCTCTTCGAATCGTCGTGGTTCTACTGGGCGATCGGGGTCGCGGTCGGATTCCCGGTCTGCCTGATCCTGCTCACCGAGTTGCACCGCACGCTGGTCCGACGGCGAAGCCACCTGGCCAGGCAGGTAAGCCTGCTGCGCAACTATCTGCTGCCGCTGGGTGCGCTGCTGCTCCTGGTCGTCAAGGCTTCGCAGATTCCGGCCGGGGAAGGCTCCGTGCGGATCCTCACCACGGTGTTCGGGGTTCTGGTGCTGGTGTTGGTGCTCTCCGCGCTGAATGCCACCGTGTTCGAGGGCGCCCCCGCAGAAAGCTGGCGCAAGCGGTTGCCCGCCATCTTCATCGACGTCGCCCGCTTCGGAGTCATCGGCGTCGGGCTGGCGGTGATGCTCTCCTACATCTGGGGCGTCCGGATCGGCGGCCTGTTCACCGCCCTGGGCATCACCTCGGTGGTCATCGGCCTGATGCTGCAGAACTCGGTCGGTCAGGTCGTTTCCGGCTTGTTCATGCTGTTCGAGCAGCCGTTCCGGATCAATGACTGGCTGGACACCGGTACCACGCGGGGACGCGTCGTCGAAGTGAACTGGCGGTCCGTCCACATCGACACCGGCAGCGGCATCCGCATCATGCCCAACTCGATGCTGGCCAGCACCTCGTTCACGAACCTGAGTCGCCCGTCGCGCGCATACGACTGCGCGATCACCACGAAGTTCGCCGCCGGCGATTCCCCGGACAAGGTGTGCGCCATGCTGACGCGGGTCGCCGGGGCGCTGCCGGCCCGCAAACCCGAGGTGTTGCCCACCACGGTTGCGCTGGGCGGCGCCGA
This sequence comes from Mycobacterium hainanense, assembly GCF_041890355.1. NCBI lineage: Bacteria > Bacillati > Actinomycetota > Actinomycetes > Mycobacteriales > Mycobacteriaceae > Mycobacterium > Mycobacterium hainanense. Next base: position 1,877,726 of record NZ_CP169059.1, read on the forward strand.
GTACCGCACCACCATCCGGCTCATGTCGCCCGCCGACGCGGAAACCACCGAAGCCACCTTCCTGCGCTGGGTCTGGTACGCCGCGCGGCGGGCGCGCCTGCGGCTGGATGGTGCCGACGACAACTACTCCACCAGGCCGCGCGTGGAGAAAGCGCTGCGCACGGTGGTCGCCCCGGCCCTGCGGCTGAGCCACACCGATCAGCAATCGCTGGTGCCGTACGCCAAGCTCGTCCGCTACGGTGCCGACGAAATCATCGAGTCCGCCGGTCAGGTGTCCTCCGGCATCACCTTCCTGGTCGCCGGCCGGGTTCGGTTGACGGCGACGACCGAAGACGGGTCGGTGGTGCCGGCCAGCATCCTCGACGAAGGATCGTTCCTTGGCCTGACGGCGCTGACCCGTCAACCCAACCTGGCCGGCGCGTACGCGCTGGACGAGGTGACGGCGCTGCAGATCGACCGTGAGCACCTCGAGCACCTGGTGATGCGTAAACCGTTGCTGCTCCAAGACTTAGGGCGACTGATCGAGGAGCGGCAGACCAAGGTGCGAGAGGTGGCCCGCCGCGACCGGCTCGGGCATGCCGGCGTCGCGCCACGAGAACCGGCGAAACCGCAGCGCTGACCCGCCGCCGCTGGAAAATTTCGGTGGTGGCGCGTTACGTGGAAAGCGACTGGCGTAATACCCGGGCCGCCGCGCTCGCCCGGCTAACGCCCGATACCCTGGTTCAATGAGTCTGCAAGCACCCTCGCTTCCTGACTTGCGCCGCGAGGTCCATAACGCCGCTCGCCGCGCCCGGGTCGCCTCCCGCGTCCTGGCATTGTTGCCGACGGTGGCCAAGGACCAGGCGCTACGCTCCGCGGCCGACGCGATAGCGGCGCACACCGATCTGATTCTCTCCGCCAATGCCGAAGATCTCAGCGCGGCCGAAGCCGCCGGCACCCCGACGGCGATGCTCGACCGGCTGGCGCTGGACGCCAAACGCGTGGAGGGGATCGCCGCCGGCCTGCGCCAGGTCGCCGGTTTGCCCGACCCGGTCGGGGAGGTGCTGCGCGGTTACACCCTGCCCAACGGTTTGCATCTGCGGCAACAGCGCGTGCCGCTCGGCGTCGTCGGCATGATCTATGAGGGCAGGCCCAACGTCACCGTCGACGCCTTTGGTCTGGCGCTCAAGTCGGGCAATGCAGTGCTGTTGCGAGGAAGTTCCTCGGCGGCGCGGTCGAATCAGGCGCTGGTGCAGGTGCTGCGCGCCTCGCTGGTCAGTGAGGACCTGCCCGCCGATGCGGTGCAACTGCTTTCGGCGGCCGATCGCGCCACCGTGACGCACTTGATTCAGGCCCGCGGCCTGGTGGACGTGGTGATTCCCCGCGGTGGAGCGAGCCTGATCAACGCGGTGGTTCGCGACGCGCAGGTGCCCACCATCGAGACGGGTGTCGGCAACTGTCACGTGTACGTGCACGAGGGAGCCGACTTAGACCTCGCGGAACGAATCCTGCTGAACTCCAAGACCCGCCGACCTAGCGTCTGCAACGCCGCCGAGACGCTGTTGGTGGATGCCGCGATCGCCAAGAAGGCGCTGCCCCGGTTGCTGGCCGCTCTCGAGAATGCGGGCGTGACCGTACACGGCGGGGTTTCGGCGGACGCCGCGGAGGACGACCTGCGCCGTGAGTACCTGTCGATGGACATCGCCGTCGCGGTGGTGGACGGCATCGACGCCGCGATCGCTCACATCAACGAGTACGGGACCGGGCACACCGAGGCGATCGTGACCAGCAATATGGCTGCGGCCCAACGGTTTAGCGAGGGCGTCGACGCCGCCGCGGTGATGGTCAACGCTTCGACGGCGTTCACCGACGGTGAGCAATTCGGCTTCGGCGCCGAAATCGGGATCTCCACCCAGAAATTGCATGCGCGCGGCCCGATGGGCCTGCCGGAGTTGACCTCGACCAAGTGGATTGCGTGGGGTGACGGGCAAGTCCGGCCCGCCTGACAACGCGAAGAAAAATGCTTTAGGAGAACCCAGACAGTGAGTGTGCCCGCCCGGCCCAGGCCGTTGTTCGCCGACATCGACGACGTCTCGCGACGGTTGGCCGAGACCGGTTACCTGCCCGACACCGCCACCGCCACCGCCGTGTTCCTGGCCGACCGGCTCGGCAAGCCGTTGCTGGTGGAGGGCCCCGCCGGTGTCGGCAAGACCGAGCTGGCCCGCGCCGTCGCCCAGGCGACCGATTCGGGGCTGGTGCGCCTGCAGTGCTACGAGGGGGTGGACGAGGCACGCGCCCTGTACGAGTGGAACCACGCCAAGCAGATCCTGCGCATCCAGGCCGGCTCTGGCGAATGGGAGCAAACCAAGGACGACGTGTTCAGCGAGGAGTTTCTGCTGCAGCGGCCGCTGCTCACCGCCATTCGGCGCACCGAGCCCACCGTGCTGCTGATCGACGAGACCGACAAGGCCGACATCGAGATCGAGGGCCTGCTGCTCGAGGTGCTGTCCGACTTCGCGGTGACGGTCCCCGAACTGGGCACGATCACCGCGGAGCGGACGCCGTTCGTCGTGCTGACCTCTAACGCGACCCGGGAGTTGTCCGAGGCCCTCAAGCGTCGCTGCCTGTTCTTGCACATCGACTTTCCCAGTCCCGAACTGGAGCGCCGCATCCTGTTGTCGCGCGTGCCCGAGTTGCCCCAGCACCTCGCCGATGAGCTGGTGCGCATCATCGGCGTGCTGCGCGGCATGCAACTCAAGAAGGTGCCGTCCATCGCCGAGACCATCGACTGGGGTCGCACCCTGCTGGCGCTGGGCCTGGACACCATCGACGACGCCGTCGTTGCCGCCACGTTGGGCGTCGTGCTCAAGCATCAATCCGATCAGCAGCGCGCAAGCGGCGAGCTCCGGTTGAACTAGGAACCCATGGCCCCCCGCCGCATCCGCCCCACCCGGCCGCTCGCCCCGCACGGGCTGCCGGGCCACCTGGTGGGCTTCGTCGAAGCTCTTCGCGGGGTTGGCATTTCGGTAGGACCGTCCGAGACGGTGGACGCCGGTCGGGTGATGGCGACCCTGGGCCTGGGCGACCGTGAGGTGCTGCGCGAGGGCATCGCCTGCGCCGTGCTGCGCCAACCCGACCACCGCGACACTTACGACGCCATGTTCGACCTGTGGTTCCCGGCGGCGCTGGGTGCACGCGCGGTGGTCACCGACGAAGGAGCCGACGGGCCGCAGGGCGACGACTCGTTGCCGCCCGACGACGTCGAGGCGATGCGGCAGATGCTGCTGGACCTGCTCAACGAGAACCCCGACCTCGCCGACATGGACGAGCGCCTCGTCGCGATGATCGCCCGCATCGTGGAGGCCTACGGCAAGTACAGTTCCAGCCGCGGGCCCTCGTTCTCCTCCTACCAGGCGCTCAAGGCGATGGCGCTGGACGAATTGGAGGGCAAGCTGCTGGCGGGGCTGCTCGCCCCGTACGGCGACGAGCCCACGCCCACCCAAGAGCAGATTGCCAAAGCCATGGCCGCACAACGTATTTCGCAGTTGCGCAAGCTGGTCGACGCCGAGACCAAACGGCGCACCGCCGAACAACTCGGCCGCGATCACGTCCAGATGTACGGCATTCCACAGCTTTCGGAGAACGTCGAGTTCCTGCGCGCCTCGGGCGAACAGCTGCGCCAGATGCAACGGGTCGTTGCGCCGCTGGCCCGCACGCTGGCCACCCGGCTCGCGGCCCGGCGGCGGCGGTCGCGCGCGGGCGTGATCGACCTGCGCAAGACACTGCGCAAGTCGATGTCGACCGGCGGCGTGCCGATCGACGTGGTGCTGGCCAAGCCACGCCCGGCCCGGCCGGAACTGGTGGTGCTGTGCGACGTGTCCGGATCGGTGGCAGGTTTCAGCCACTTCACCCTGCTGCTGGTAAACGCCCTGCGCCAGCAGTTTTCGCGCGTCCGGGTCTTCGCCTTCATCGACACCACCGACGAGGTGACGCACATGTTCTCCCCGGATGCCGATCTGGCCGTGGCGATCCAGCGGATCACCCGGGAGGCCGGTGTGTTCAGCCGCGACGGGCATTCCGACTACGGCAACGCGTTCGCGTCGTTCATGCAGGCGTTCCCCAACGTGCTGTCGCCACGCAGCTCGCTGCTGGTGCTCGGCGACGGGCGCACCAACTACCGCAATCCGGAGACCGAGCTGCTGTCCCACATGGTGACCGCCAGCCGGCACGCGCACTGGCTCAATCCCGAGCCCAAGCATCTGTGGGGCAGCGGCGACTCGGCCGTGCCGCGCTACCAAGAGGTCATCACGATGCACGAATGCCGGTCGGCCAAGCAGTTGGCCGCAGTGATCGACCAGTTGCTGCCGGTCTAGGCGCGGTTGCCGCGTCGCCCGCGTTCCCCCGCGTCACGCCAGCGTGACTGCGCGAGGCGAGAGTCACGCCAGCGTGACACTCGGCGGAGTGTGCTGTGGCTGCTGTGGCCGCTGCGACGGAATGGGGCGCCATCGCCGGCTCAAGTAAGCTGGCAAATCGTGCAAAAGGAGCTGCGCAGGCTGGGTGTGATGGGTGGGACATTCGATCCCATCCATTACGGGCACCTGGTTGCCGCCAGCGAGGTCGCCGACCTGTTCGACCTCGACGAAGTGGTCTTCGTGCCCAGCGGGCAGCCCTGGCAAAAAGACCGGCACGTTTCCGCGGCGGAGGACCGGTACCTGATGACGGTGATCGCCACCGCGTCCAACCCGCGCTTCTCGGTGAGCCGGGTCGACATCGACCGCGCCGGGCCCACCTACACCAAGGACACCCTGCGGGATCTGCACGCACTCAACCCGGATTCGCAGCTGTACTTCATCACCGGCGCCGACGCGCTCGCCTCCATCCTCTCGTGGCAGGGCTGGCAGGAGATGTTCGACCTGGCGCGATTCGTCGGCGTCAGCCGGCCCGGATATGAGCTCCGGCGCGAACACATCACCGGTGTGCTGGGCGAGCTGGCCGAGGATGTGCTGACGCTCGTCGAGATCCCCGCGCTGGCCATCTCGTCGACCGATTGCCGGCTGCGCGCCGAACAGCACCGGCCCCTGTGGTACCTGATGCCCGACGGAGTCGTGCAATACGTCTCCAAGCGCCGGCTGTACCGCGCCGGCGAACACTCGAAGGACACCGTGAGCCGATCAACCCTGCCCGCCGGGAACAACACATGAGCGCCACGCAGGAGGCCATCGACATGGCGACCGTGGCCGCCGGCGCGGCCGCCTCGAAGCTGGCCGACGACGTCATCGTGATCGACGTGTCGGGCCAGCTGGTCATCACCGACTGCTTCGTGATCGCATCGGGGTCCAACGAGCGGCAGGTCAACGCCATCGTCGACGAGGTCGAGGAGAAGATGCGCAAGGCGGGCTACAAGCCCGCGCGCCGGGAGGGCACCCGGGAGGGCCGCTGGACGCTGCTGGACTACCGCGACATCGTCGTGCACATCCAGCACCAGGATGACCGCGACTTCTACGCCCTGGACCGGTTGTGGGGAGACTGCCCCGTGGTGCACGTGGACCTGACCGACGAACCCGACGACTCGACGGGCACGCCATGACGATTCGTCGACTGATCATGTTGCGGCACGGGCAAACCGAGTACAACGCCGGTAGCAGGATGCAGGGGCAGCTGGATTCCCAACTCAGCGAGCTCGGCCGCGCCCAGGCGATAGCCGCCGCCGAGGTCCTCGGCAAGCTGCAGCCGTTGCTGATCGTGTCGTCGGATCTGCATCGCGCCTACGACACCGCGGTCAGGCTGGGGGAGCGGACCGGCCTGCCGATCCGGGTGGACGAGCGGTTGCGTGAAACCCACCTCGGTGACTGGCAGGGACTGACGCACACCGACGTCGACGCGCAGGCTCCGGGCGCCCGGCTGGCCTGGCGCGAGGACGCCACCTGGGCGCCGCACGGCGGCGAGAGTCGCGTCGACGTGGCCGCCCGCAGCGTGCCGCTGGTCGCCGAGCTGGTGTCCGGTGAACCGGAGTGGGGTGACCCCCAGCACGCCGATCGGCCGGTGGTGCTGGTGGCCCACGGCGGCCTGATCGCCGCGCTGTCGGCCGCGCTGCTGAAACTTCCGGTCGCCAACTGGCCGGTGCTGGGCGGCATGGGAAATGCCAGCTGGGTTCAGCTTTCCGGTCACTCCGACGAGCAATCCGCGGGTTTGGACGACATCCGCTGGCGTCTCGACGTGTGGAACGCTTCGGCGCAGGTGTCCAACGATGTCCTCTGAGGCGCGTCCGACGCTGCTGATCTTCGCCGACTCCCTGGCGTACTACGGGCCCACCGGCGGCCTGCCCGCCGATGATCCCCGCATTTGGCCGAACATCGTTGCCAGCCAATTGGATTGGGATGTCGAACTCATCGGTCGCATCGGCTGGACCTGTCGTGACGTCTGGTGGGCGGCCACGCAGGACCCGCGCGCCTGGGCGGCTCTGCCCCGGGCGGGCGCCGTCGTCTTCGCCACCGGCGGCATGGATTCGCTGCCGTCGGTGCTGCCGACCGCGCTACGAGAACTCATCCGCTACGTGCGGCCGCCGCGCTTGCGGCGCTGGGTCCGCGACGGCTACGGCTGGCTACAACCCCGGCTCTCACCGGTCGCCAGGCCGGCGCTGCCGCCGCACCTGAGCGTCGAATACCTCGAACTAACCCGCGCCGCAATCGATTTCAACCGTCCCGGGATTCCGATGGTGGCGTCGCTGCCCTCGGTGCACATCGCCGACACCTACGGCCGGGCCCACCACGGCCGCGCGGGAACGGCGGCGGCGATCACCGAGTGGGCGCAGACCCACGATGTGCCCCTCGTCGACTTGAAAGCCGCCGTCGCCGAACAGATCATGTCCGGCCGGGGCAATCCCGACGGCATCCACTGGAATTTCCAAGCGCACCAGGCGGTTGCCGAACTGATGCTCAAGGCGCTGGCCGAAGCTGGCGTGGTGGCCGAGAAACCGCACGGCTGACCATGCCCGTCGTTGTGGTGACCGACGCGTCGGCGCGCTTGCCCGCCGACCTACTCGACAAGTGGGCGATTCGCGTTGTCCCGCTGCACATTCTGCTCGACGGCGTCGATCTGCGTGACGGTGTGGACCAGATCCCCGACGACATCTACCAGCGCTACGCGACCACCGCGGCGGCCACTCCCGCCGAACTGGCCGACGCGTATCAGCAGGCGCTGGCCGACAGCGGCGGAGACGGCGTGGTGGCGGTGCACATTTCGTCCGCGCTGTCGGGCACCTGCGCCGCCGCCCAACGGACGGCCGCGGACCTGGACGCTCACGTGCGGGTCGTCGACTCGAAGTCGACCGCGATGGGCACCGGCTTCGTCGCGCTGGCGGCCGCGCGGGTGGCGGCCGCGGGCGGCGACCTTGACGCGGTCGCCGAGGCGGCGAATTCGGCTGCGCGCCAGACCCATGCGTTCATGGTGGTGCATCGATTGGACAACCTGCGCCGCAGCGGGCGGATCGGCGGGGCCAAGGCGTGGCTGGGCACCGCGCTGGCGCTCAAGCCGTTGCTGCGCATCGACGACGGGAAACTCGTACTGGCGCAACGGGTGCGCACCGTGAGCCACGCGACGGAGGCGATGATCGACCGGGTCTGCGAGGTCGCCGGCGACGGCCCCGCCGCCCTGGCGGTGCATCACGTCGCCAACCCGGACGGCGCCATGGAGGTGGCCGCGACCCTGGCGCGGCGGTTACCGGCCTGCGAGCCCGCGATCATCACCCCGTTGGGTCCGGTGCTGGCGCTTCACGTCGGCGCGGGAGCCGTCGCCGTCGTCGTGCAGCTCCCGACGGCCTGAGACGCCTCAGACGGCGGCTGCCACCACCGGCCGCCGCGCGTTGTCGCCCCGCGGATGCACGACTTGCGGCCACCAGAACCAACGGCCCAGCAGCGTCGCGATCGACGGCATCAGCAACGTGCGCACGACAAGCGTGTCGAGCAGCAGACCGATGCACACCGTCGAACCGAACTGCCCCAGCACCCGCAAGTCGCTGCCCAACATGGCCGCCATGGTGAACGCGAACACCAGACCCGCCGCGGTCACCACCCCGCCGGTACCCGCCATCGACCGGATGATTCCCGTCTTGAGGCCGGCATGGATCTCTTCTTTGAAGCGGGAGACCAGCAACAGGTTGTAGTCGGATCCGACGGCCAGCAAGATGATCACGGACAGCGCCATCACGATCCAGTGGATCCTGATGCCGAACAGGTCCTGCCAAATCAGCACGGACAGACCGAACGACGCCGCGATCGAGCTGGCCGCGGTGCCGACGATGACCAACGCGGCCACCACGCTGCGGGTGAGCAGCAGCATGATCATGAAGATCAGCGTCAGGGCGGACACCACGGCGATCATCAGGTCGTACTTTTCGCCGTCGGCCATGTCTTTGAACGTCGCGGCGGTCCCGCCCAGATAGACCCGGGCGTCGGACAGCGACGACTGCTTGAGACCCTCCTGCGCGGCGGTGCGTTCGGCGTCGACTTGCGCGATGCCCTCGGGCGACATCGGGTCGCCCTGGTGCGTGATGAAGAATCGCGCCGATTTACCGTCCGGCGACAAGAACATTCGAAGGCCGGTCTGAAAGTCCGGGTTGTCGAAGGCCTCGGGCGGCAGGTAGAAGAAGTCGTCGTTCTTCGATGCGTCGAAGCTTTGACCCATCACGATCGAGGTGTTGCTCATCGCCTCCATCTGGTCGATCATCGCCTTGAACGTCTGATACAGCGTCAGCGTGATGCCCCGGGTGGTCTTCAGCGTGGTGATCAGCGTGGGGAACAGCGCATTCAGGTCATGGGTGGCCTTGGCGGTGTGCGCGATGTCGGCTGTCAGATAGTGGAATTGCTCGGCGAGCTGGTCGAACCCGTCGAACGTGTCGAACAGCGAGCGCAGCCCGATGCACACGGGAATGTCGTAGCAGTGCCGCTCCCAGTAGAAGATGCTGCGTATCGGCCGGAAGGTGTCGTCGAAATCCGCGATGTGGTCACGCAGGGTGTCGGTGATCTGCGACGTCACCGCGGTGGTCTTCGCGCTGTCGTCGGCGGCGTTGGCCAAGTCCAGCGACACCTCGTATTGGCGTTGCGTGGTTTCGATCTGGGTCTGCAGGTCGTCGGCCATCCGGAGGATGTCGGCGATGCGTTCCTTGAGGAAGCTCATGTTTTGCATCGTCGTCTGACTCTGGACGCTGTTCTGAAACGGTATGGAGCTGTGCTGGATCGGAATGCCCAGTGGCCGGGTGATGTCCTGGACCATGGCGATGCCCAGCGTGCGCATCTCGTTTTTGGCCACCCGGTCCAGCACCAGCATGTCGGCGGGGTTTCGCATGTCATGGTCGGATTCGACCATCAACAGGTCCGGGTTCATCCGTGCCTCGGAGAAATGCCGGTTCGCGGCCTCTTGTCCTTGATTAGACGGCGCCGACAAAGGCAGGTAATGGCGGTCGTTGTAGCTCGTGTGGAAGCTTGGCAGGGCGATCATGCCGACCAGCACAACCGCGGCGCTGACGGCCAAAACCGGTGCCGGCCAACGTACTACGGCGGTACCCACCCGGCGCCACAGCCGGCCACGCTTGGCCTGCCTCTCGAACAGGTGGAAGCGGCTGCCGACGAAGACCACCGCGGGCCCCAGCGTGACGCCGGCCAGCACCACGACGATCATGCCGATCGCCACCGGCGCACCCATGGTGTTGAACCACGGGAGCCGCGAGAAACTGAGGCAATAGGTCGCACCCGCGATCGTCAGGCCGGACCCCAAGACGACCGGTGCGACACTTTTGAATGTGGTGTAGTACGCGGTTTCTCGGTCCTCGCCCGCGGCCAACGCCTCCTGATAGCGGCCGATCAGGAAGATGCCGTAGTCCGTCCCCGCGGCGATCGCCAACATGGTCAGGATGTTGGCGGCGAAGGTGGTGAGCCCGAACGCGTTGTGGTACGCCAGAACCGCGACGACCCCCCGCGAACACGCCAGCGCGACAAAGGTCATGAACAGCTGCACCAGCGTGGTGACGATGGACCGGTAGACCAGCAGCAACATGATCGCGATGGCGCCGAGGGTGAACAGCGTGATCTTGGCCAGGCTGGCGTTACCGATGATGTGCATATCGTCGGACAGCGCGGCGGGGCCCGTGACGTAGGCCTTCACGCCGGGCGGCGCCTTGTTCTCCTCGATCACCTTGCGGACCGCGTCCACGGACTCGTTGGCCAGCGTGGTGCCCTGGTTACCGGCGAGGTTCACCTGCACGTAGGCGCTCTTGGCGTCGGCGCTCTGTGCACCCGCGGCCGTCAGTCGGTCGCCCCAGAAGTCCTGAATGTGCTGAATGTGCTTGGGGTCCTGGCGGAGTTGCCGAATCAGCTTGTCGTAGTACTGGTGCGCGTCGGGACCTAGGGGTTGCTGGCCCTCCAACACGATCATCACCGTGCTGTTGGAGTCGAATTCGTGGAAGTTGTGGCCCAGGCGCATCATCGCCTTCATCGACGGCGCGTCCAGCGGTGTCATCGGCGCCGAGTGGGCTTCACCGACTTTTTCCAGTGTCGGAACGATGACGTTCACCAGGACCGTCACGAACAACCAGACCAGAATGATCGGCACAGCGAAGATGCGGATCGCGTGCGGCAGGTACGGGCGGTGGCCCCGCTCGGCCTTGGACAGGCCCTTGCTGTTGATCGGGCCGGTGTCGGCGGCGCTCAGGTCACGTTGGGTTTCGTTGCTCGTGTTGCTCATGCGGACTTCACCAGGCAGAAGGTCTGGGCGTTGTGGCCGTCGGAACTCCGCTGTTCGCGCACGACGCCGTCCACGGTGATCTTGCAGCTGATTTCACCGCTGTCGCTTTGCGCCATGATGTTCGCGCTGACCGACGGCAAGGTCGTCGAGATGGTGGTCGACCACGGCAGCGGCGCCGCGTTCACCTGGTGGGTGTTGGCATTCTCGTCCCAATAGTTGATGTTCGCGGTGGCCCCGGGTGGCCCGGTGATGTCGTAGACGACGACCTTCGGGTTGAACTGCACGATTTCGATCCCCTTGCCGGCGTTCGCGTTGAGGTCTTGAGAGCCGAAAATCTTGTGGAGGCGCGACACAATCAATGCCGAGACGGCCAGGACGACCACCAATACCAGCGGTATCCACGCCCGCTTGAGCACACGGGTCACGGTGCCAGTACGTGGACCCGAGCCTGGACTAGCCACCACCTGACCGCCTTCCGATTGCCCGCCGTCCGGGCATTGCCGCAAAGCTCACCTATGTCGTCGACGACACCGCTGTCTCCCGACTATTTGCTCAGCTAAGCACTCTAAACCTTAGTGCACGCAAGCGTTCCTCCGGGGCCCTTCGATGTGGTTAACCGCATATGGTGCGGCCTAGCGGGCCACGCGGCCGGTGACCGGCGGGAGATCGGCCAGGGTGACGATCCCGGGCTCGGCGGCTACCACGGCCGGGACCGCATTAGTGACCGGCATCGCCGTGTAGATCATTCCCAATCCCATGAATCCTGGCTCCGTCCAATCCTTGGGCGGCAGGCAATGCAGGACGGTGCGCATGTTGGGCAGCCCGAACACCTGGATGACGTGGCCGTGCTCCAACGGTTTGGGCGGCACCACATGACTGCCCATGGTCCAGTTGAACCCGACGCTGACGACGTTGCGGTCACCCTCCCAGCCGCGGTGGTAGCCATAGACGCCGCCCACCGTTCCCGCGGGAATCGTCATGAAGCCCAGATCGGAATCCCCGGTGGCGGGGGTGAAGGTGACGTCGAACGTCATCCGGTCCAGCTTCGCCCCGATCGCGTCGGCCATCATGGCGGCCGATTCGGCGAAGACCTCGCTTTCGCGTCGCACGCTTTCCGCCAGCCCAGGAGTATCAGGGTCCTGCGAAAAGCCCATTGCCGTTTGGGTTTCCGCGGATTCGTACGTCGAGCAGTCCACCGACTCGGTGATGCGGATCTCGTCGACGCGTTCGCAGGCGCCGGACAGGACCATGCCCACCATGTTGGTCATGCCCGGGTGCGCGCCGCTGCCGAAGATCGTCGAACCGCCTCGCTTGCAGGCGTCCGCGATCCGCTCGCGGTCCTCGGGCGTCTGCTTGCCCCCAGTGATCCAGGCCGCGCTGGAGCAGACGTTGACGCCGGATTCCAGCAACCGCACCAGCTCATCGACGTTGGGCCACAACGGGTTATAGCAACAGGCGTCGGCGCCCAGCGCAAGCAGCGCGTCGATGTCGTTCGTCGCCTGCACGCCCGTCGGTTCCGGCCAGCCGGCCAGCTCGGCCGCATCCACTCCGACCTTGTCCGCGCCGTGTGCATACACCCCGACCAGTTCCATGTCCGGCCTGCCGATGATGGCGTGCAGCGAGCGTCGCCCGATGTTCCCGGTGGTCCATTGGATGACGCGGATCCGACGTTCGGTGCTGGTGGTGCTCATGCTGGCTCCTTTGCCGCTGCGGTTGGACTCATTATTAGTCAGCGATTACGCGCCGTCTGAGAAAGGGTCAAAGCCCCGCCACGCCGAGCGCGAGCACCACACACCCGACCGCGGCCAGCACGACGGCCACGTCAAGGCGGCGACGCGATCGAACCCAGTTGTGCAGCGCCGCCACCGAAGTTGCGGTTGCCTTGGGCGCCAGTAGATAAGCCAGCAGCGGCAACTCCACGAGCGCGAAGGCCACGACGTTGAACAGCAAGAGCACGGCTAGTTGCGTCAGGACTGCGGTGCCGGAGGCCAGGATGACGGCCAGCGCGGCGAGATAGTCGACCGACGGCAACGCGATCCCCAGACCGGCGATTCCGGCGGCGGACAACGAATGTCCGCTGAGCAATCGTCGAGCGGGCGTCGCCATTCTTGTCGCGCGCGCCCCCAACCGCGCGGGGACGTCGACAGCCACGACGACCGCGATCAGCAGCGCGAGGAACCCGATCAGAATTTGAACCTTAGGCAACGCGCAGTGGGCGGACCCCAGCAAGGTGCGCCGAAAGACGAACAGGACAACCACGCCCACCGTCATTCCCATTGCGTAGCCGCCGGCCAGAAACGCAAGCAGTTGCAGCACCGGTCTCGGCCTGTTCAGCATGAGAACCGTCATGCCGATCCGGAAAGGTTCGAGACTGACGGCGACCGCCATCAGCAGGACAGTGACCAGCATTGCCATTCTCCGGCGAGCCCCGACCGGGCTTAGGCGTCCAAGCGCGCGAATCGGTGCTGGCTGTACTGCTCGATGCAGGCAGCGCGCCGGATCTTCCCACTGGTGGTGGTGGGAATCGAGCCGGGCGGGACCAGGACGAGGTCCCCGACATTCACGCCGTGCGCATTGGAGATGGCGGAGGTGACGTCGGCCCTGACGGAGTCCAACCAGCGCATCGCCTCCTCGTCGGCGTCGCCGGGCTTCTTGACCTCGATGACGGTGACGAGTTTCTCGGTACTGTTCACCGGAACCGATATCGCCGCGACCCGGCCACCGGTGATCTCCTGGACCGTCGCCTCGATGTCTTCCGGGTAGTGGTTACGCCCGCGGATGATGAGCAGATCCTTGATGCGGCCGACGATGAACAGCTCACCGGAATAAATGAAACCGAGGTCGCCGGTTTTCAGCCAGGGTCCGTCGGGAGTGCCGGGGGACGGGTCGACGAGCGTTGCGCCGAAGCAGGTCTGCTCCTCCGGCGGTTTGTTCCAGTAGCCCTCGGCCACGTTGGCGCCATGCACCCAGATCTCGCCGACCGACCCCGGCGGGCACTCGCGGTTCGTGTCGCAGTCGACGATTCGCAGCGTGGGCGATTGCGGCACGCTGTACTTCACCAGCGCGGCGCCTGTCCCCGCACACCGCCGCGCCCGACCCGCGGCCAGCTCGTCGAGGTCGAAATGAACCGTCGACGAGTCACCCCAGGTGCCATTCGCCACGAAGACGGTTGCTTCGGCCAAGCCGTAGGAAGGACGCAGCATGTCGTCCCGAAAATTGAAGTGAGCAAATCGGTCGACGAAGCGGTTCAAAGTGGCCGGCTCGACGCGTTCGGCACCGCTGATGATGCCCAGCACACCCGACAGGTCAAGCCCGGCGAGGTCCCCGTCACTTGTTTTGCGAGCCGCCAGGTCGAAGGCGAAGTTGGGCGCCGCCGACCAAGAAGACGGATTCTCGGCCAGGGATCGCATCCATCTGGCCGGCCTTTCCAGGAAGGCAACCGGGCTCATCAGCTCGCCGCGATAGCCGCCCAGGATCGGCGCGCACACCCCCAGCACCAAGCCCATGTCATGGTAAAACGGCAACCACGACACCATCGTGGCGTTCGTTGGAGCCTTGGCATGTGGTGGCGCGAAGAAGCTGCGCATCAACTGCTCGAAATTTACCTGCAGGTTACGGTGCGAGATGGTCACGCCCGTAGGTGTGCGGGTCGAGCCCGAGCTGTACTGCAAGTACGCGATGCTGGGCAGATCAGCGGTCGGGACGCCGCGTCCGCCGGCTACGTCGAGATTCATCGAATCGACTTCGACGATCTTGGGCACGTCTTCCATGCGCGTTTGATCGACGTATTCCGCCACGTCTTCCGCGACGTCGGACGTGGTGAGGACGACCGAGGGCGACGTATCGGCAAGGACCGCGGCTATCCGCTCGTGACTCGAACCGCGATGCGGCAGTGGGAGCGGGACCGCGATGAGCCCGGCCTGCATGGACCCCAGGAAGGCCGCGATGTAATCGAGGCCCTGGGGGGCCAGGATCACCGCCCGGTCTCCGATCGACCCGTGCGGGCCTAGTTCTTGCGCCACATTGAGAGTTCGGCGGGCCAGTTGCGACCAGGTGAGGCTGTCCGGAACACCCGCCCAGTCGTCCTCGTAGCGGGTGAAGGTGTACGCCACGTCGTCGGGCCGCATGCTGGCACGTCCGTGCAACATGGACAGAATCGTTGGTTGAGACAGTTGAGACATAGGCGCGTGTCAGCCGGCGCCGTGGGACAACACGGACGTGGCGCCGCTGAGGATTTGGGAAAACGGGTCGGCGCCGCCGCCGAAGGTCGCCTGGTTGGCCGGCGCGGTGACTTCCGCTGGGTCGAAGCCGTGCGCCGGGTCCACCTGGACCGGAGCGGTCGCCGGGTCGTCGTTTCGCGAGTAACCCGCGTTCACCCGGGGGATCAGGATTGCGTCCAGCTTGTTCAACGTGTCCTCCGGTATCCCGATGTATTTCAGCGGCATGACCAGCGGAAGGTGCTGTTCGGGGACCATGATCGTGGTGTCTTTGGCGCCGCGGGAGTTGATGGTCGTCCTGATGTTCTGCGGCGGCACCATGCTCGGGTTGGTGAAGGCCACCGCGGTGTGACCCGTGGCGAGGCCTAGCAGCGTGTTGGCGAGGGCGAACATGTTGTCCGGCCGGTCCGGGAAGTCCGCGATCGAGTCGTACGCGGCCACGAACCGGTTTGTGTCGTACTGGCTCTCATACGGCGGTGGCATGGTGTAGTCGAGCGCGGGAACGACGCTGCCGACTCCGAACACGGAGGTCAAAAAGCTCTGACCGAAGGCGTGACGCCCGATGGGGTCGCCGAACGTGGCGAAGTTCAGTTTGTCCGGCGGGGGAGCTGTCGGGTCGTTGGCCAGTCTGGCCTGCTCGCCGTCGACCACGAACCCGCCCTCGGATAAGCCGATCGCCGTGCCGGGGCGACCGGTTCTGATCGCCGCATCGAGATTGTTCACTCCCACGTCGACCGACTCGCCGACGCTGGGGCCGTCGAGGCCCAGGCCGGGGAACAGATCATCGCCGACTTTGCCGATGCCCGGGAAGAGTCGCTCCAGCACGTGGCCCTGAACCTGGCCTGCCGGGTAGCGGACGATCTCTCGCTTCTGGCCGGGGAACCACTGGGCGCCCTCCTGGCGGATGTATTCGTCGTAAGGGATGCCAAGCACGTGAGCGCCGCCGAGGGCGAAGGCGGTTTGGTCACCCGGCGCCCCGGGGGTCGGGGGACCACCGATCGGTGTGTCGTCGGCCGTCGCGGTGACAACGCCGAAAAATCCTGTGGCGCCGACAGTTACCAGCACCGTGACTCCTGCGAGTAGTTTCTTCATCCCTACTCCTGACCGCTTGAATCGTTTCGTAGTCTCACACACCTCATGTGCGCGCGCTAATTGGGCTGCGGCTCGGCGCGTCGGACCGGTGCCCGCCGTAGCCCCGCTCGTGACGGCCACCAGTTCGCCGATCCCACCAGCGCAGCGATGGCGGGAACGGTGATGGTGCGCACCAGAAAGGTGTCCAGCAAAATTCCGGCACCGATCACGAAGCCGCCCTGGACCACGGTGCTGATGCTGGAAAACAGCAGGCCGCACATGGAGGCGGCAAAGATAAGACCTGCCGCGGTGATTACGCCGCCGGTGGAACCCAAAGTGCGAATGATGCCGTAACGCATGCTGTTTGGCGATTCATCACGCATTCGCGAAACGAGCAGCATGTTGTAGTCGGCTCCCACCGCGACCAACACCACAAACGCCAGCGGGGGCACACTCCAATGCAGCTGTTGGCCGAGGAGGTACTGAAACACCAGGACGCCGATGCCCACCGCTGACAAGTACGAAACAACCACCGAAGCGACCAGATACAGCGGGGCGACTATCGCGCGCAGCAGCGCGATCAACGTGAGCAGCACGACGAGGAGGGTCACCGCGATGATGAACCTGATGTCATGTTGGTAGTAGTCGCGGGTGTCCTTCAACCCTACGGTGTATCCGGCCATCGATACGTCGGCGTCCGCCAACGCGGTGTTCGGTTGCGCTCCCCGAGCCGCCGAGGTGATCGCATTGACCTGGTCCATGGCTTCGGTGCTGAAGGGGTTGAGTTTGGTCTGAACCAGATACCGCACCGAGTGCCCGTCCGGCGAAATGAAGACCTTGGCCGCCTTCTGGAACTCCTCCAAATGCAGCAGCTGGGGCGGGATGTTGAAGCCGGCCATTGCGGGCTGCGCCGCATCCCGCTTCAGCGATAACAGAAACGCCGCGGACTCACTGAGCCCCGCACCGAGCTGTTTGACTTGGTCGACGAGCTGAGCCACTGCGTCGGCCACTTGCCGGCTCCCACCGGCGAGTCGGTCGGCGCCGTCCTGCACGCTGCTCAAGTTCGCTTGCAGGCCACCGGGTTTGTCCATCCCCATGGAGTGCATCACCTTGGTGAGCTTTCCCAAGGCGGCACGCACGCGATCCGTCGAGGCTTTCAGTGCCCGCTTGTCCTGATAATCCTGCAGTTGATGGGCCAAATCGTTGATCGCGTCGAGGTCTGCTTGGTCGCGTGAGCCAACCAGCTGCTCGAAGGTCCCCCGGGTGGCGCTGCACGATTGATCGGCATCGCAGATCGGGTTGCCCTGCAGCGCCATCAGTACCGGGCCTATCCAGGCGAACACGTTCTTGGCCGCCGAAAAATTCCAGCCCATCGTGTTGCTGAGCGAGTTGACATGGTCGACGAGTTGGGCCGCGATGTCGACCTGCTTGACCAGAGCGTCGCCGCTGTACTGGGCTTTCGCCGACGAGAAGGCATTTTGCAATTCCTCCAAGCTGGCAGCCAGCTGGCTGACCTGGCCGCGGACATCGCCGAGGCTGTTCGCCAGCGTGCCGGCCCCGGCGACCAGCCGGTTGAGGTCGCCTGCGTGGCCGTTGATCTGGGTGGATCCGTCGGCCAGGAGGGCGCCGATCGCGCCGGCCTGATAGGTGGCCCTGAACTGTTCTGGCACGTTTCCGGTGGGACGCGTAATACCGCTGACCGCAGCGACATTCGGCAGTTGGCTGACTCGATCCGCCATCTGCTCCAAGTCCGCAAGGGCCTTCGGCGTGCGGAGGTCATGCGGTGATCGGACGAGGATGTATTCCGGGATGGACTGGTTCACCGGGAAATGGCGATCCAGCGCGGCATATCCGATGGAGCTCGGAGCGGATGAGCGCAAGGCCTTGCGATCGTCGTAGTTGTAGCGCACCAAGCCGGCGCAGCTGGCCAGGATGATCAACACGAGCACACTGACAAGCAGATTGACCGTGGGCCGCCGCACGATGCGGATGCCCGAGCGCCTCCAGAACCTGGCGCTGAGTTCGCGTCGTGGCTTGACCCACCCACGTGGTCCCGCGAGCACCAAAATTGCCGGTAGCAGCGTCACCGCGGCCAGGAATGCTACGCCGATCCCGATCGCCGACGACGCCCCGACGGTTTTGAAGACCCCCATTCGAGCGAAGCTTATGAGAAGAAACGTGATCCCGACGGTGGCGGCCGATGCGCCGATCACCTTCCCGATCGAGATCATTGCGCCCTTGACCGCCTGATCGGGATCCGCGCCGGACCGCAAATGGTCGTGATAGCGGCTGATCAGAAAGACCGCGTAGTCCGTTCCTGCGCCGGCCATGATGGCGCTCAGAAACACGATGGACTGGTTTGAGACGCCCGAGCCGGTCAACTGGGAGTAGCCCGCCACCACCGCCTGAGCGATCACCAGGGACGTCCCGATGGTCAGCAGCGGGAGCAGCATGGTGACCGCGCTGCGGTAGATCACCAACAGGACGATGAGCACAAGAACGGCGATGGCAAGCTCGATCGGGAGGCGATCGCGATCGCCCGCCACCGTGAGGTCGGCGACGGTGGCGGCGGGGCCGGTGACGTTCGCGGTCAGCGACGTTCCCGCGACCTCGCGTTTGACGATGTCGCCGACCCGATTGAATGCGGCGTAGGACTGCGGGGTGCCCAACTCGCCGGCAACCCCGACCGGCAACACCCAAGCTTTGCGATCCTTGCTGGTCACGACCGAGCGCAGCGGCGGGCTGCTGACGAAGTCCTGCACCATCGAAACATCTCGGGTGTCCTGGTGCAGCGCCTCCACCAGCTTGCGGTAAGTGGCTTCGTCGCTGGGCCCAAGGCCCTTGTCGTCGGTGAGGACCACCAGCAAAAGGTCTTCTGAGCCGGACTCGTGGAATGCCTGGGTCATCTTTTGGGCGGTGACGCTCGACGGTGCATCGGCGGGCAAGATGGCGAGTGGATGCTTCTGGGCCATCTCGCTCAGGGATGGCAATGTCAGCGGTAGCGCGACCGCAACCGCAACCCAGAGCCCGACCACCACCCAGGGCCAGCGCACCACCAATTCAGCCAACCGTCGCATGTCGCCCTCGTTCCCGGTCGGCGCAGTCATGTGCGCCCGCCGGCGACGCTCGCCGACGCTGTGTCAAGCCGCGCGAACTCCTCGGGTGTCCGGCCGGAACTCGCGCTTGCAGATAGGCCCTAGCCATCGAGTGGCTCCACGCTACGCGACGCGTCCCCAGTGCCCGCTACCGGCGACCCGCCCGCACACAGACTTCATCGCCGACATGTAACGCGAAACTGATTTCTCGGCGACCGGGTTGTCGGGATGCATGATCGCCATGACCGTGCCCTCGCCGTACCGGAATATATAAATGGTCAATTGGTATGAATAGCGGCCGTCGGGATAAATTCCGATATTGTCCGCCAGGCCCAGGTCGGCTGCGGCCAGAATGGCGTTGAGTGGGGCGGCGCCGCCGTGGAAAAAGTTGGAGACCGGAAAGTTTGGCTGCGGCCAGCTCAACCACGGCGCTAATTCCAATGCGCGGTAGTAGGGCACCCTCGCCATGTCCAGACTGGAATCGAAAGAAGTCTGCGCGGCCCACGCGGCGTCGCCGAACGAGGCCGCGGCTATGGGCACGGTGATCGGAATCAGGCCGGTAAACCAGCCCTGGGTCATGAAATTGTCGGCGCCTGTCCGGGAGTCCCTGGGGGTAAGCCCGTAATACGTGAGTGCGCCGGTGAACTCGTGCTCGAGCAGGGCGAAGCACGCGAACAAACCGCCGACGAAGCGCGCGCCGGCCGCCGCACAGGCTGATTCGAACCGTTCTGTCTGCGCCGCGTCCATCAGAAGTTCGGAGGCCATGGCGCTGCTGCTGGACTCCAACGGATTACCGAGTGGGAGTGGAAATTCCGGGAAACCGCCATTGTTGTTCTCGGCGAAATCAATCCATGCGCGCACCTCGGGCGAATCCACGGTCAAGGTGGACGTGTACTCGCGCTCGCGAATGCAGAAATCGTCGAAGCTGCCGGCATCGGGAAGAACGAGGGCCTCACCGCCTCCGCTCAACGCGGTGTACATTCCATTGGCCTCCATCATCGTGGTGCCGATCAACGTCGCGTCTCCGTGGACGTGATCCATGGCGGCAAAAAACGTGAAATGGGCCTCGCTCTGGACAATCCCGAAGGTGAAGCAGCCCCACTCCAGTGGGTTCGGGATGGCGACGACGTGAGCGTGCACTTCGTCAACCGTCATCTGGCCGAAATTGACCGGCTCGAATTCGATATCCGCGGGATCGCTGGTGGTGTGCCTGACAAACTCTCCGTCACCGGTGTGCTCGAACCAACTGCGGAACGTGTCATGCCGGCGCAAATAAGTATTGACGGCGTGGTTCATGGCTGCGACATCGCACTTCCCAGGCACTTGACAGGTCGCGATGATTTGGCGGGAGAAATTGAGCCCCGCGGCCGTCCGCTCACAGTAGTTACGAAGATGTTGGCGTTGCATGTAGCTGACCGGGACGGAACTGACCGGCGCTTGGCGGACCTTCGCTCTGGCCGCGGCTGTTGGGTGCCAAGAGGTGACCGAGCCCGCGGTCAACGTCCAGTCATCGAGTGCGCCGACCGTAATCTTCCCGATTCGCAAAAGTACGTCCTCCTCGGTTTGACCGGCTCCGTCCGACCACGTTGGCGACACCAAGATAACCCTCTCCGCGAGCGGCGTCGCCGGGTGCGCCGATCAAGGCCTACACTCTGACGGATCCGGTGGGCCGTTGTTCGATCGAGCGGCCGGGAGGGGACCTAGGGCGGCGGCTGCAAGGCTGTCACGCGGTGCGGGCGCTGCGACTGCAGTGCCGGTATTCGGAGATGGTTCTTCGAGCGCGCAACCGGCCTCCCGCAGGAACCCATCGCGACCGGCCAAGGAGGACAAGCGCATGGCATCTGTCGAAGGTCTAAATCAGCGGTCAGGGGGTTTTGCGGTCGTCGGCTACGCGGCGCGTTTTCCGGGTGCCGCGGATGCGGACGAGTTCTGGGATGTGTTGCGGCAGGGCCGGGACGCGATATCGGAGGTGCCGAAGGACCGGTGGGACGTTGACGAGTTCTTCGACCCGGAACCCGGGACGCCCGGCAAGGTCGTCACCCGTCGTGCGGGTTTCGTCGACGACGTAACGGGTTTCGACGCGCCGTTCTTCGGTATGTCGGCGCGCGAGGTCAGAATGATGGACCCGCAGCACCGGATCTTGTTGGAGACGGCATGGCGCGCGGTGGAGCACTCAGGCATCGCGCCCACGGCTCTGGCCAACACCAACACGGGTGTCTTCGTCGGCTTGGCCACGCACGACTACCTCGGAATGGCATCCGACGAATTGACCTACCCCGAGATCGAGGCCTACATGGCCATCGGGACGTCTAACGCCGCGGCCGCGGGCCGGATCAGCTACCGCTTGGGGCTGCAGGGCCCCGCGGTCTCCGTCGACACGGCGTGCAGCTCGTCGCTGGTGGCGATCCATCAGGCGTGCCAAGCGCTTCGGCTCGGCGAATGCGACCTCGCGCTGGCCGGCGGTGCCAACGTGCTGCTCACCCCGGCGACCATGATCACCTTCTCCAGCGCGCAGATGCTCGCGCCGGACGGCCGGTGCAAGACCTTCGACGCGGCCGCCGACGGCTATGTGCGCGGCGAGGGATGCGGCGTTATCGTGATCAAGCGCCTCGAGGACGCGATTCGCGACGGCGACCGGATTCGGGCCGTGATCCGCGGCAGCGCGATCAATCAGGACGGCGCATCGGGTGGGTTGACGGTGCCCAATGGTGTTGCGCAGCAAAGGGTCATCGCCGACGCGCTGAAGCGTGCCGACCTCGAACCCCGCGACGTCGGGTATCTGGAAGCGCACGGCACCGGTACATCATTGGGCGACCCCATTGAGGCGCAGGCCGCGGGCGAAGTGCTCGGCGCAGGACGCGACCCCGCCCAGCCGCTGCTGATGGGTTCGGTGAAGACCAACATCGGGCACCTGGAAGCCGCCGCGGGCATCGCCGGTGTGATCAAAGTGATCCTCTCGCTCGAGAACGAGTTGCTGCCTCAGCACCTGCACTTTGAGAACCCGTCGCCCCACATTCCGTGGGACCGGCTTGCGGTAAAGGTCGTCAAGGAGGCCACCGCCTGGGAACGCAACGGGCGGCCCCGCATCGCGGGAGTCAGCTCGT
Source organism: Mycobacterium hainanense (assembly GCF_041890355.1). Lineage (NCBI taxonomy): Bacteria > Bacillati > Actinomycetota > Actinomycetes > Mycobacteriales > Mycobacteriaceae > Mycobacterium > Mycobacterium hainanense. Next base: position 1,899,929 of record NZ_CP169059.1, read on the forward strand.
TTGGTTTCGCCGGGACGAACGCTCACGTCATTCTCGAGGAGGCGCCCGAGCCGACGTCCCCCTCGGCTCCGGTTCCGGCCGAGCAGCCCAGGGACGCAAGGCTGTTCAGCATCCTTCCGCTCTCGGCACGAACGCCCGCCGCGCTGGTCCGCCTCGCCGACAACTACCGCAGCTGGTGGAGCGAGCACCCGGAGGCGAGCCTGGCGGACGTGTGCTTCACCGCCGGGGCCGGGCGAGCGCATCAGGAGCAGCGGGCCGCGTTGGTGGTCGACTCCAGGGAGTCCGCCATGGAGCTACTCGGCGCACTCGCGGACGACCGCCCGGCACCGGGTCTGTTCCGCGGAGAATCTCGTGACGCGCCGAAGACTGCGTGGCTGTTCACCGGTCAAGGCAGCCAGTATCCCGGGATGGCCCGCGAGCTGTTCGACACCGAGCCGGTGTTCGCACAGACGCTGAATCGTTGCGCTGCCGCGGTCGCTGATGTTCTCGAAAAGCCGTTACTGGAAGTCATTTTCGACGTAGACAGTCCGGACGGCGAAGCGACGCTGCAACTGACCTCTTACGCACAACCCGCGCTGTTCGCGGTCGAGATGGGCCTGGCCCGGCTCTGGCAGTCGTGGGGTTTCGAGCCGGATGTGGTGCTGGGCCACAGCGTCGGCCAGTATTCGGCGGCCTGCGTCGCTGGCGTCTTGAGCCTCGAGGACGGCGCCCTGCTGATCGCCGAACGCGGACGTCTCTTCGGAACTCTGCCTACCGGGGGGCGGATGGTCGCGATGTTCACCGCCGCCGAGCGCGTCGAGCGCCTGACCGACGAGTTTCCGAGCCTCTCGGTCGCGGCCTACAACGGCGCCAACACCGTTTTGTCCGGACCCGCTGCGGATCTGGAGCAGGCCGTGGCTCGAATGGCGGCCGACGGTGTGCGGTGTGACTGGCTGGACACCAGCCACGCGTTCCATTCGGCGCTGCTGGACCCGATCCTGGACGAATTCGAATCGTATGCGGGGCGGTTCAATTTCGAGACGCCGCAACGGCTTTTGATCGACAACCGCTCCGGTGCCGCGCTCGGACGCAGCGTGAAGCTCGATGGCGCCTATTGGCGCCGCCACGCGCGGCAACCGGTGGAGTTCGCCAAGAGTGTGCGCACCCTTGCCGAGCTGGACTGCAAGGTGTTGCTCGAGATCGGACCGCGACCGGTGCTCACCGCCGCAGCCCTTGCCGCATGGCCCGACCCGGCCACCGCGCCGAAGGCAATCACGTCGCTGCGCCGAAACACCGCCGACCACCGGCAGATCACCGAAGCCGTCGCCGACGCGTATGTTTTGGGCCACCTGCCCGACTTTGACGCTTTACGGCGGCCGCACGCCCGAAAGCTCGACCTGCCGACCTATCCGTTCGAGCACCGTCAATATTGGTTCCGGGACGATCGGGCGTGCGACAGCATCGACGGCTTGGATCACGCCGGCCAACCACGGCCCGGTGCCGAGCGCACCCAGGCCGTCCGCCTCCTCGAGGACGGCCGGCTCGAGGAACTCGCGGCCCTACTCGACGGTGCGAGCGCCGATCAGCAGACCCTGGATGTGCTGGCCAAGCTTGCGGCGCAACACAACCAAGAGCGCACGAGCGCGTCCATCGCGGACGACCGCTACGAGATCCGCTGGGACAAATCGCCCGCCGCGCTTTCCCGCGCTGGGGCGGCCGGGGAATCGACCTGGGTCGTCGTCGGGGACGACACCGACGCCGTTCGGCCGTTGGTCGATGTGCTGGTTGCCCATAACCACCAACACCGGGTCGTCGGGCTGCCGATGTCGGACGCGGACGAAGATCAGCTCGCGCAGGTCTTGCGCGCTGCCGCAGCAGAGAATTCGACGCTTCGGATCGTGCATGTCGCGGCCCTGGAGGCCGGGACCACACCGTCGATGCGGTCACTGCTGCGGATGCAACACCGGATCCTTGGGGGAACGCGGCGCCTCTTTCGGGCCGCGGTCTCCGCGCAACTGCGCAGTCCTATCTGGGTCGTGACCCGCTGCGCACAGCGAGTTGTCGACGCGGACACCGTGGCGCCGCAGCAGAGCTGCCTGTGGGGATTCGGTCGTGCCGCGGCGCTGGAGTTTCCGCACTTGTGGGGCGGCCTTGCCGATCTGGGCGCAGGCACCGCCGACGAATGGTCCCAGCTCGTCAACCGGATCACGACGCCCCCCGGCTCGGCGATCAGGGAAGACCAGCTCGCGCTGCGTGGTCAGGCGGTCTACGTTCCCCGGTTGGTTCGGCGCACCGAGCCGCCGGGCGCCACGGTGCTTCAACTACGCGACGACGCAACGTATTTGGTAACCGGTGGGCTGGGTGCGATCGGGCTGGAGATCGCCGGGTACCTGGCCGCGCAGGGCGCGGGGAATCTGGTGTTGACCAGCCGGCGGGCACCAAGCCCTGCCACGCAACAGCGCATCGACGCACTGTGCGAACAGCACGGCTGCCAGGTCCGAGTGGTCGCTGCCGATGTTGCCGATGCGCACGACGTCGCGCGCCTGCTGGCGGGTGTGCAGGCGGAGCTGCCAACGCTGGCCGGCATCGTTCACGCTGCGGGCGAGATCGGTACCACCCCGCTCAGCGACCTGGAGGACGCCGAGGTGGATCGCGTCTTCGCCGGCAAGGTCTGGGGCGCTTGGCATTTGAGCGAAGCGGCGGCTGATCTCGCGCTCGACTTCTTCGTCAGCACGTCCTCGATCGCCTCGGTGTGGGGCGGATTCGGCCAGACCGCCTACGGCGCGGCGAACGCCTTTCTCGACGGGCTGGCCTGGCGCCTGCGCGAGCAGGGGGTCCCCGGTTTCAGCGTCAATTTCGGTCCGTGGTCGGCGGGTATGGCTGACGCGGAATCGCGTGCGCGGCTGGATCAGCGAGGGATCCGGACGTTGTCACCCGCCGACGCACTCGCGGGTCTGGCCGACGTCCTTGCGGGCACTGCATCGCATGGCCGCGCACAGGAAGTCGTGGCGCGCATCGACTGGGCGCGCTTCTTGCCGCTCTACCAGCAGGCGGGTAGGCGGGCGTTGTTGGCGGAGTTGGAGCGCGAGGCGCCCTCTCCTGAGCCCGCTTTGGCGCCGGCCGGACAGACCCCGTTGGTCGAGCGGCTTACCGCCGCCCCGGTGCAGCAGCGCAAGAAACTTCTCACCGACTATCTGCGTGACGCCGTAGCGGAGGTGACGCGCGTCGACGCCGCGGAGATCCGCGAGGACGCGGGTTTCTTCGACCTCGGCATGGATTCGCTGATGGCCGTGGAATTACGGCGCCGCATCGAGCAGGGGGTGGGCAAGGACATTCCGGCCACCCTGGCGATGGATCACCCGCGGTTGTCCGACGTGGCCGACTACCTGCTCGGGGACGTGCTCGAGCTCACCGACCAGGCCAAACCGGCCCCGCGGCCAGCGTCACCGGTGACAGCACGCAGCGATGAACCGATCGCGGTGGTTGCGGTGTCATGCCGTTTCCCCGGCGCGCCCGACCCGGAAGCCTTCTGGGAGCTGCTGTTCGAGGGAGTCGATGCGATCCGGGAGGTGCCGGAGGACCGATTCGACATCGACGAGTTCTACGACCCGGATCCGGAGACGCCGGGCAAGACCTACACGCGGTTCGGCGGATTTCTCGACGGAATCGACGGATTCGATCCCGAATTCTTCGGCATCTCCCCGCGGGAGGCTGTCTGGATCGAGCCGCAACAGCGGTTGATGCTCGAGACGGTATGGGAGGGTCTCGAACGCGCCGGCTACTCACCGGCGTCGCTGCGGGGCAGCCGAACCGGCATCTTCGCCGGCGTGGCCGCCAACGAATATGCGCATCTGCTGTCGTCGGAGTCGATCGACAAGATCGAGCCGCACTTCATCACCGGCAATGCGCTCAATGCCATCTCCGGTCGGGTTGCCTTCGCGCTGGGGCTCGAGGGGCCGGCCATGGCCGTCGACACCGCATGCAGCTCGGCGCTGGTGGCGGTCCATCAGGCCGTCCATGCACTGCGCTCCGGTGATTGCGACATGGCGCTGGCGGGCGGGGTGAACGTCCTGCTTTCTCCGGTGACGGTCATCGCCGCCTCCCGCGCGCGGATGCTTTCCCCCGTCGGGCGATGCAAGACGTTCGACGCCTCCGCCGACGGTTACGTGCGCAGTGAAGGCTGTGGGATTCTCGTACTCAAACGACTGAGCGACGCCGAGCGCGACGGCGACCGGATCTGCGCGGTCATTTCCGGCAGCGCGGTCAACCAAGATGGGGCTTCCAGTGGTTTGACGGTGCCCAACGGTGGTGCGCAGCAACGGCTCATCGGGACAGCGCTGACTCGCGCCGGTTGGGCCGGCGGTGACGTCGACTACCTCGAGGCGCATGGGACGGGTACGCCGCTGGGTGACCCGATCGAGGTGCAGGCGGCCGCGGCCGCCTACGGTGTCGGGCGTGATGCCGACCGGCCGCTGCTGATGGGATCGGTGAAGACGAATATCGGGCACACGGAATCGGCTTCGGGCGCAGCGGGTTTGATCAAGGTCGTGTTGTCGTTGCAGCACGGGGTGCTGCCGCAAAGCCTGCACTTCGAGCAGCCGTCCCCGCACATACCGTGGGACTCACTGCCCGTGCGGGTCGTGGATAAGGCCCTGCCGTGGCAGACCAACGGCAGACCCCGGCGCGCCGGCGTGAGCTCCTTCGGATTCACCGGCACCAATGCGCACGTGCTGGTCGAGGAGGCTCCGACACGAGCCACACCCGCCGACGAAGACCTCGCCGACGACGTCGCGGCGAAGTCGGCGGAAGCTCGGGCCGAACAGGTAGAGGTGCTGGCCCTGTCCGCGCGGTCACCGGAAGCACTGGCGGCACTGGCGCTGCGTTACCAGAACTGGCTCAGCGACCACCCGGATGCGGACCTCGCCGAGTTGTGCGTTACCGCAGGAGCGGGCCGTTCACACTTCGAACACCGCGCGGCGCTGGTCGTGGATTCTGTCGAGGGTGCGCGCGAGGCCTTGGCCGAATTGGCCGAGAACCGGCTGCGGCCCGGTGTCGTTCGTGGCGAGCACGCACACCACCCGACGACGGCGTGGTTGTTCACCGGCCAGGGCAGCCAGTATCCGGGGATGGCGTGTGAGTTGTTCCACACCGAGCCCGTTTTCGCCGAAACCGTGACGCGTTGTGCGGACGCGGTCAGTGACATACTGCCGCATCCATTGCTCGAGGTGCTGTTCGCCACCGATCGTGAAACCGGCGGCGAAGCCGGAGCAAGGCTGCGGCACACGTCGTTTGCGCAGCCAGCGCTTTTCGCGGTCGAGATGGGCCTGGCCCGGCTGTGGCAGTCCTGGGGCATCGAACCCGATGTGGTGTTGGGGCACAGCGTGGGTCAATACGCGGCCGCTTGTGTGGCGGGCGTGTTCAGCCTCGAGGACGGCGCCCGGCTGATGGCCGAGCGCGGCCGGATGTTCGGCAGCCTGCCCGACGGTGGGCGGATGCTGGCGGTGTTCGCCGACGCCAAACGCGTCGAGGAGGTGGCCGGCGAATTCCCGCGGGTGTCGGTCGCCGCCTACAACGGGCCCAACACCGTGCTTTCGGGTCCGGGTGAAGATCTGGAACCTATCGTCGCCACGTTCGGTGCGGAGGGGATCCGTTGCACCTGGCTGCAGACGAGCCACGCCTTCCACTCAGAACTGCTGGATCCGGTGCTCGACGAATTCGAGTCGTACGCAGCGCAATTGCCGGCCGCCGCCCCGACGATGCCGCTGGTCTGCAACCGGACCGGCGCGGTGCTCACCGCCCAGACGCCGCTCGACGCTCAATACTGGCGGCGGCATTCCCGGCAGCCGGTCCAGTTCGCCGAGAGCGTGCGCACGGTGGCGGCACTTGGCTGCTCCGTGTTGATGGAGATCGGACCGCAGCCCGTGCTGACCGCGGCAGCGGTGCAGGTCTGGCCGGAGCATCTGGCCGCGCCGCGAGCAATCGTCTCACTGCGGAAGGGCGTCGGCGACCGGCGTCAGATCGCCGACGCCTTGGCCGCCGCGTACGTCGGCGGCCACCTCCCCAATTTCGCTGCGGTGCATGGTCAGCCGCATCGCAGACTGGAATTGCCCACCTATCCGTTCCAGCGCCGCCGGTTCTGGCCCAAGACGTCCAGCGTCTCGGTGGACGGTCCGGCGGTATCCGGAATCCTCGGTAATGTGAAAGACCTCGCCTCCGGCGATTCCGTCTACACCAGCAGATTGTCCGTCAAGTCGCAGCCGTGGCTGTCCGACCACGTGATCTATGGCACCGTCGTCGTACCCGGAGCGACATACGCGGCGATGGCGCTGGCCGCGGTCGGTGCGCCGGCACGAGTGAAGGACGTCTTTTTCTACGAGCCGATCATCCTGCCGGAGAAGAGCTCTCGCGAGGTGCAGCTGACCTTGCATCCGCGGCAGGACGGCGGTGAATCCAAGTTCCAAGTGCACAGCCGCCCGTACGGTGAACGCGGTGCCGAGTGGTCCTTGAACGCTGAAGGCACCGTCGTGAGCGGCATGGCGGACGACACTGACGGACTTGTCTGCGATGAAGCGGTTCCGCTCGACGAAGCGATCGAGCGATTGAACCGCATGCGTCCGCAGGAGTTGTTCGAGACCTTCGCCGACTTGGAATTGGCATGGGGGCCCACCTGGTCGGGTTCCCTGAAGTCACTGTGGCTCGGTGAGCGCGAGGCCATCGGCGACATCGTCGTCGGAGAAGAGCTCGCCGAACACCTTGGGACCGAGCCGATGCACCCAGTGCTGATGGACTTGTGCACCGGAGTGGCCTTCCCGGCGTTCCCGGCACTTCTGGCAGCCGAACAGGGCGTCAACGACCTGTTCCTGCCGCTGCGGTACGGGCAGGTGGCGCTGCGGGAGAAGATGCCTCGACGGTTCTACTGCCGCGCAAGGTGGCACGAGAGCGCGCTCGACAGCGAAACGCAGGTCTTCGATCTCGATTACGTCGATCGGGATGGCCGTCACCTGGGCGGGATTCGCGAGTTCACCGTCAAGCGGGCACCGCGCGAGGCGCTTCTTCGTGGCCTCGGCGGCGATGCCACCCGGCTGCTCTACACCCTCGGCTGGCACGAGGTGGCAACGCCTGAGCCGACCGAAGGCACCGAGAACGGCACCTGGTTGATCGCCGGATTCGACGAACTGGCAGCCAACGTGCCCGGCTGCATCCCGTTCGACCGCAGCACCGATCCGGAGCCCTTAGGGGAACTCCTCACTGCGGCGCATGAGCGTGGAGTGCCCGTCTGCGGCGTCGTCTGGCGCAGCATGGGATGCCATGAAGGAGAGTCGAGTGTTGGCGCCGCCGCGCGCGTCGAGACTGAAATCGCCAACCTGCTGAGCGCCGTACACGCTTCGCAACGCGGTGACGTGAAACTGCCCAACGGGCTGTGGATCGTCACCGAGCGGGCGGTAGCGACCGAGTCCGGCGAACCGGTCGACCCGGTGCAGGCCGCGCTGTGGGGCTTCGGGCGCACCACGATCAACGAGGAACCGGCGCTGCGCTGCAGGCTGATCGATTGCGACGGATCGCAGGAGGCGGTTGTGGTGCTGGCCGGCTTGTTGGCCAGCCCGCCGGACGAGCCGGAACTCGCGCTGCGACAAGGAAAACTGCTGGCTTCCCGCCTCCTGCCCTGGGCGCGCAGCGGTCACCTGGCGGTGCCTCGTTCGACCGACTACATCCTTGCGCCCACCGAACGCGGTGCGATCGACAACCTTCGGCTGACCGAGACGAACGTCCCACCACCGGATGAGGGCTACGTGCAGGTTCGGGTGGAGGCGGCGGGCCTCAACTTCCGCGATGTGCTCAATGTTCTGGGCCTCTACCCGGGCGATCCCGGGCCGATCGGTGGTGACTTCGCGGGCATCGTCACGCAGTTGGGTGGCGGCGTCAGCGGACTCGAGGTGGGCCAACGTGTGTACGGGTTCATGCAGGGCGCGTTTTCCAGCCGGTTCAACGTGCCGGCCCAGTTGTTGGCGCGGATTCCGGACGGAGTGAGTGCGGTCGACGCGGCCACGATTCCCGCCGCGGCGCTGACGGTCCGGCTCGCGTTCGACTGGGCAGATCTCAAGCCCGGTGACCGAGTGCTCATCCACGCCGCCAGCGGTGGCGTGGGGCTGGCTGCCATCCAGCTTGCCCAGCGCCACGGCGCCGTCGTCTTCGCCACCGCCAGCACCTACAAGCGAGCGACGCTACGCAAACTGGGTGTGGAGTACGTCTACGACTCGCGCACAACCGATTTCGCCGACCAGATCCTCGCAGACACCGACGGCGCAGGTGTCGACGTGGTGCTCAACAGCCTGACCAACGAGGGCTTCATCGAAGCGACCGTACGGGCCACCGCCCGTAATGGCCGCTTCGCGGAGATCGCCAAGCGCGACATTTGGACTCCCGAACAGATGGCGCAGGCCCGTCCCGACATCGCCTATGAGATCGTCGCGCTGGACACCGTGACCTTCCAAGAGCCCGAGCGCATCCGCGGGTTACTGACCGAGGTGTCCGACGGGTTGGCCAAGGGCGACTGGACGCCCCTGCCCGCCGAGATCTACCCGGTGACCGAGGCCAGGACGGCGTTCCGCCGGATGCAGCAAGCCCGGCACATCGGCAAGATCGTGCTGCAGATGCCGAATCCGCTTCAGCCGCGGGTGGATCGAAGCTACCTGATCACCGGTGGACTCGGTGCCATCGGCCTGCACACGGCGTCGTTCCTGGCCCAGCGTGGCGCCGGCGACCTCGTGTTGACCAGCCGACGCGCGCCCGATGCGGACGCGCAACGGCGGATTGACGAGATCGCCGAGCTCTACAGGTGCCGCGTCCACGTCTTCACCGCTGACGTCGGCGACGAGTCCGAGGTGGCGCGGCTGCTGGATCGGATCCGTGCGGAATTGCCGCCGCTCGCCGGGGTGGTGCATCTGGCCGGCGTGCTCGACGATGCGCTGCTGTCCCAGCAGAACCTGGAGCGATTCCGAACAACGTTGGTGCCCAAGGCGTTCGGGGCCGGGCATTTGGACCGCTTGACCAAGGACGACGATCTGGACTTCTTCATCGTGTCCTCCTCGGTGTCGAGCCTGTTCGGTTCGCCCGGTCAGTCCAACTACGCGACGGCCAACGCGTTTCTCGACGGGCTGGTCGCGCGGAGAAGGGCGCAAGGTCTGCCGGCCACCGGTGTCAACTTCGGTCCGTGGGCTCAGGGCGGCATGGCGTCCTCGGAGGCGGCGACCGCCAATATCAGTGCCCAGGGCCTGATTCCGCTGGAACCGCCGGCCGCGCTCGGTGCACTCGCCGAGATCGTCGCCAATGGAACCGGCCAGGCCACCGTCATCAAGGCCAATTGGCAGCGCGCCGCGAAGGTGCTGGGCGGTTCGCGCCCACCGATCCTCGACCTCGTCTTGCCGAGTGCGATCGGGGAGGTGACCGGCGACAGTGAGTTGCTCAAGCAGCTGATGGAGGTGCCGGTGCCGCAGCGCGCCGGCTTCGTGACCGAATTCCTTCAGCGCGAGGTGCAGAACTTTTTGCGGCTGGCGCAACCGCCGGCCGCAAGCAGCCGGTTCCTGGATCTGGGCACGGATTCGCTGATGGCGATCGAGCTACGCAACCGGCTGCACAGTCAGTTCGGCGGCAAGTTCACGATCAACGCGACCGCGGTGTTCGACTATCCGACCATCGGGGGGCTCGCCGAATACCTGGTGGGTCAGCTGCCCGACGCGGAATCAGAGCCGAGTCCGGGACCGGTCGCGGCTCCCGAGCCGAGCTGATGTGCGGCGGTCAGTCGCTGATGTCGAAACCGGCGATGACCTTGGTCGGGCGCACCCGCACGACCAGTTCGCCGGGAACGGCGTTGCGGCGGCCGAATTCTTCGGCACGGTCGGCGCCCATGTACCGCGCGCCGGTCCGGGTGGCGATTTTCAGCACGTCGGCGGGGTCCTCACCGACCCCGGCGACGCCCTGCACCTGAACGAACGAATACGGCGGATGGGGATCGTCGACGCAGATCACCGTTCGTGGATCACGCGCCAGGGCACGGCCTTTCGATGTGTCACGGCCCGTGGTGAACGCCAGCTGCCCATCGTCGACGACGAACCACACCGGCGCCACCAGCGGTCGGCCGTCGGCGGCGACGTAACCGAGCATGCCGGTACGGGTGCCGGCTGACAGGAACTCAACGACTCTGTCGGACAGCGCCGCCATTAGCTAGAGCCGGGCCAAGTCGTAGTCGCCGATGTGGTCGATCAGATTGTGCAGGTGGTCGCCGGAGGTACCCAAGGTGTGCTCGATGGCGGTGAGCCGGGCCGCGTAGTGGGCGACCGGGTATTCGGCGGTCACGCCGATTCCGCCGTGCAGCTGGATCGACTCCTGGGCGATGTGCCGGCCCGAGCGGCCGATCTGCAACTTGGCGCGCGAGGCGATCACCGGGTCCAGGTTGCCGTCGGCGATCGACATCGACGCGTAGAGGCTCATGCTGCGGGCCATTTCCAGCGAGACGTACATGTCGGCGGCGCGCTGGGTGAGTGCCTGGAATTTGTTGAGCGTGACCCCGAACTGCTTGCGGGTCTTCAGGTAATCGGTGGTCAGTCGCAGCGCTTCCTCCATCGCCCCGACCGCTTCGGCGCACAGCCCCGACTGGATGCGGATGATCGCGCCGCGGATGGCCTGCGCCGCGTCGGCCGCTTCCCCCAAGGGTTCGGCCACGACGGAGTCCAGGTCGACCTGCGCGCCGCGTTGTCCGTCGAACGTCGGGTAGGGGTGCCGCGTCACCGCGGCCGCGTCGACCAGGAACAGGCCGGTGCCGCCGTCCGGCAGGGCGGCGCTTACCACCAAGGTGTCGGCGGAGTCGCCGGCGAGCACCGGGTTCTTCCGGCCGCTGATCGTCCACGAATCACCTTGCCGCACAGCCTTGGTGGTGACGTCGGCGGAGGGTTTGCGCCGGCCCGGTTCCAGGTGGGCGAACGCCAGCAACCGCTGCCCGCCCGCGACCTCGTCGAGCAGTTGCTTCTGCTCCTCGCTGCCCAGCTCGGCGATCAGCGCGCCGGGCCCGAGCGCGGCATGCAGGACCGGTTCTGGGGCGAGTCGGCGTCCGACCTCGGTGAGCACGACCGCGATCTCGATCTGGCCCGACTCGTCGGGGTCGAAGCCGAGGCCGAGGATGCCGGTGTCGGCGAGCTGACTCCACACCTCACGGCTCCACCCGAGATCGGTGTCGATGATCTTGTTGCGGCTTTCCGGGTCGTAGGCGCGCGCCAGCAGCTCGCGGGTTGTGTCGCGGAGCAGGCCCTGCTCGTCGCTCAGCTGAAAATCCATGGCTGCCTCACAATCCCAGAATGGTGGACGCGATGATGTTGCGTTGCACTTCGTTGCTGCCGCCGTAGATCGACGTCTTGCGGTAGTTGAGGTAATGGGGCGCACTGTGCTGCGCCCAGGACGGCGACGAGATGTCCTCGCCGTCGGCGGGCAGCGCGTCCGGCCCGGCCACCTCGACGAGCAGTTCGGTGGCCACCTGTTGCAGTTGGCTGCCGCGCAGCTTGAGCACCGACGACGCGGGGTTGGGCTGTCCGTTCGCGGAGTCGGTGACCACCCGCGACTGGGTGAGTTCCAGTGCCAGCAGCTCGTTTTCGGCCTCGGCCAGCCGCGCCGCGAACAGGGGGTCTTCGAGCACCCCGGTGGCGGCGGCGTGCTTCTTCACCTCGGCGAGGCGCACCTTGGTCCGCCCCACGCCCGCGATGCCGGTGCGCTCGTTGCCCAGCAGGAACTTCGCGTATGTCCAGCCCTTATTCTCTTCTCCGACAAGCTGATTCGCCGGTACGCGGACGTCTTCGAAGAAGATCTCGTTGACCTCGTGGCCGCCGTCGATCGTCTTGATGGGCCGCAGCGTCACACCCGGCGTCTTCATGTCGAAGAGCAGGAACGAGATGCCGGCCTGACGCTTGGGTGCCTGCGGGTCGGTGCGCACCAGGCAGAAGATCCAGTCCGCGTACTGACCCAGCGTGGTCCAGGTCTTCTGGCCGTTGACGACGTAGCTGTCGCCGTCCCGCACCGCGGTGGTGCGCAGCGACGCCAGGTCCGAACCCGCCTCCGGCTCGGAGAAGCCCTGGCACCACCAGATGTCGAGGCTGGCCGTCGGCGGCAGGAAGCGCTGTTTGACTTCCTCCGAGCCGAATTCGGCGATCACCGGGCCGACCATCTTGGTGTTGAAGTTCAGCGGCTCGGGGACGCACGCCAGTTGCATCTCGTCGGCCCAGATCTGGTGCTGAGTGGGCGTCCAGTCCTTGCCGCCCCACTCGACCGGCCAGTTCGGCACCGCAAGGCCGTGCTCGTGCAGGATCTTGTGGCTGGTGACGATGTCGTCGTGCTTCACTTCCGCCGAGCCCTTGCGCACCCGCTCGCGCAGCTCTTCCGGGATCTTCGTGGTGTAGATGGTGCGGAGTTCGTCGCGGAACGCGGCTTCCTCCGGTGTGAGCGCCAGTTGCACGGCGGCCTCCTGTCGTCGGGGGTGAACGTGACTACCAGCGTCGGATGGGTGCCCGGTTCTGGCGATGCGTTCCTGGTTCCATAGTGACCCATCGCGTGGAGCGGTTGTGCACAGCCTCGGTTTAATCCACAGCCGCCGGTCGCGGCGCCGTCCGCGGCGCCGATCCGGCGCGGGGCACACCTACGGTCGGCGCATGCGGACAGAACTTCCCGCCGAGCGCCTCCAGCGGCGACTCGGTGCCGAACCGGACGCCGAGCCCGACGGCGCGCAGTGGACGTCGCCGGGGGAGGCCGCGGACGAGGACCAGAATTCGCTGCTGCCACGATGGCTGCCCGATGCGGCCCCGGACCGGGGGTGGATCGCCAGGCTGCGCGCGGACCCGGGGCGAGCCGGTGCCATCGGTCTGGCGATCGTGGCCGCTCTAGCCGTCCTGGTCACGGTGTTCACGCTGCTGCGGGACCGGCCCGCGCCGGTGATGTCGGCCAAGCTGCCGCCGGTGGAGAAGGCGTCGACGGTCGGCCCCAAGCCGTCGGCCGGCCCCAACCCGGGCCCCGACCGGCCCGTGGTGGTGAGCGTGGTGGGCCTGGTGCACAGCCCCGGTTTGGTCACCCTGGCACCGGGCGCGCGGGTCGCCGACGCGCTGCAGGCCGCGGGCGGTGCGGTGAACGGGGCGGACACCGTGGGCCTGAACATGGCGCGCCCGCTCGGCGATGGCGAGCAGATCGTCGTGGGGCTGGTGCCCGCCCCGGGGCAGCCGACGGCGTTGGGCAGCTCGGTGGCCGCGGGTTCGACGCCGACGTCGAAGCCGCCGCGGCCGGGGACTGGCTCGGTCAAGCCGAAGACCGGCGAGACCCTCGACCTGAACACCGCGACGGCCCAGGACTTGGACGCGCTGCCCGGCGTAGGGCCGGTCACCGCGGCGGCGATCGTGGCCTGGCGGCAGGCCAACGGCAAATTCACCAGCGTCGACCAGCTCGCCGATGTCGACGGCATCGGCCCGGCGCGCCTGGAGAAGCTGCGCGCCCTCGTCCGTGTCTGACACTTGTGCACCGGCCCGGCGCCATTGAATCGGGCGCGCGCATTGATGCGCGCCTGCTGCCGGCGGCGTTCACCTGCTGGGTGGTGACCGCCGCCGGCATCTGGTGGCCGATAGGCCGGGCGGTGGCGGCGTGCTGCCTGGTGTTGGCCGCCGGCGCCGGCGCGCTGGTCTGGCGCACCGCGTTTCGACCGGAAGAATCCGGCCGGTTGCGGGCCGTCGCCGTCGGCCTGCTCGCGGTCGGCGTCACCGGCGCGGGATTCGGCTTGGCGGTCGCGTTGCGCGCCGAAGCGGTGGAGCGCCACCCCATCACCGCGGCGTTCGGGACTGCCACCCCGGTGACGGTCACCCCTAGCGAGAGCCCGGTGTCATTGGGCCGCGGGCGACTCGTGTTTCGGGCCACGCTGCAGCGCCTGCGCGACGACCAGATCTCCGGCCGGGTGGTCGTCTTCGCGCGCGCCCAGGATTTCGAATCGAACGCCGATGGGCTGATGGTGGGCCGGCCGGTGCGGTTCACCGCGCGGATCGGGCACCCGACCCGCCGCGACCTCACCGTCGCGGTGCTCAACGCGTCGGGCCGCCCCGTCATGGGCACGGCGGGGGCCGTGCAGCGGGCGGCCCACACGGTGCGTGGCCGTTTCGCCGCCGCGGTGCACGGCACGCTGCCCGCCGAGCAGGCGGCGATGCTGCCCGCCCTGGTCCTGGGTGACACCTCGGCGGTCACCGCCGAGACCGACCGCGATTTTCGGGCGGCGGGCATGACGCACCTGATGGCGGTCTCGGGCGCCAATGTGACCATCGTCTGCGGGGCCGTGTTGTTCTCGGCGCGCGTGATCGGACCTCGGGCGGCTGTCGTCCTCGCCGGCCTGGCCCTCGTCGCGTTCGTGTTCGTCGTGCAACCGACGGCGAGCGTCCTGCGGGCCGCCGTGATGGGCGCCGCCGCGCTGGCCGGCATCCTGACCTCGCGGCGCCGCCAGGCCATCCCGGCGTTGTGCGCCACCGTGCTGGGCTTGCTCGCATTGGCCCCAGAACTGGCCGTCGACGTGGGCTTCGCGCTGTCGGTGGCCGCGACCGCTGCGCTGGTGGTCATCGCGCCGGGCTGGTCGCGGCGCTTGATGGGGAGAGGCTGCCCCAAGGCGCTGGCCGACGCGCTGGCGATCGCCGCGGCGGCGCACGTGGTGACCGCCCCGCTGGTGGCGGGCATCTCCGGGCGGGTCAGCCTGGTCGCGGTCGCGGCCAATCTCGGGGCGGCACCGGTGATAGCGCCGATCACCGTGCTGGGCAGCGCGGCGGCCGTGTTGAGCGTGCCGTGGCCGTCCGGGGCCCAGTTGTTGATCCGTTTCACCGGCCCCGAGCTGTGGTGGGTGGTGCGGGTGGCCCGGTGGTCGGCCGGCGCCCCGGCGGCGACGGTGCCCGTACCGTCCGGCGTGCCGGGGGTGCTGCTGGTCGCCGGGGTGACCGTGCTGATCGTCGTGGTGGTCGCCCGGCGAAGGGGAAGGCGCTGGCTCGGCGCCGCGGCCGTCGTCTGCGCGCTGGCTTGGTGGATGTCCAGCCTGCTGGATCCCGGGGTGGTCTAGTCGGTCGGTCGTGACACCATCGAGGGGTGAGCGAGGATTCGCCGTTGCACCTGGTCCTGGGAGACGAGGAACTGCTGGTCGAGCGAGCGGTGGCCGACGTGTTGCGGTCGGCGCGCCAGCGGGCCGGCGTCGAGGACATTCCCGTCAGCCGCATGCGGGCGGGCGACGTCAGCACCTACGAGCTCGCCGAACTGCTGAGCCCATCCCTGTTCGGCGACGAGCGGATCGTCGTGCTGGAGGCGGCCGCGGAAGCGGGCAAGGAGGCGGCCGCGGTGATCGCCTCCGCCGCGGCCGACGTTCCGCTGGGCACGATGCTGGTGGTGGTCCACTCGGGCGGCGGGCGGGCCAAGGCGCTGGCCACCGAGCTGCAGTCGCTCGGCGCCATCGTGCATCCGTGCGCGCGGATCACGAAGGTCAGCGAGCGGGTCGACTTCGTCCGCAAGGAGTTTCGCGCGCTGCGGGTCAAGGTCGACGAGGAGACGGTGACCGCCATGCTGGACGCGGTCGGCTCCGACGTGCGGGAGCTCGCGGCGGCCTGTTCGCAGTTGGTCGCCGACACCGGCGGCGTCGTCGACGCCGCCGCGGTCCGCCGTTACCACAGCGGCAAGGCCGAGGTGAAGGGGTTCGACATCGCGGACAAGGCGGTGGCCGGCGACGTCGCGGGTGCCGCCGAGGCGCTGCGCTGGGCGATGCTGCGCGGTGAGCCGCTGGTGGTGCTCGCCGACGCGCTGGCCGAAGCCATCCACACGATCGGGCGGGTCGGGCCCCTGTCGGGCGACCCCTATCGGCTCGCGTCGCAGCTGGGCATGCCGCCGTGGCGGGTGCAGAAGGCCCAGAAGCAGGCCCGGCATTGGTCGCGCGACAGCGTCGCGGCGGCGATAAAGGTGGTGGCGACGCTCAACGCCAACGTCAAGGGCGCCGTGGCGGACGCCGACTACGCGCTGGAGTCGGCGGTCAGGACGGTGGCCGAGCTGGCCGCCAATCGAAACCGGTGAGCGGGGCTCAGAGCTTGTTGAGCGCGCGCGCCAGGGCCGACTTCTTATTGGCCGCCTGATTCTTGTGGATCACGCCCTTGCTGGCCGCTTTGTCCAGCTTGCGGGTGGTCGCCGCCAGCAACTCGGTGGCCTTGTCTTTGTCGCCGGCGTGGGCGGCCTCGCGGAACGCGCGGACGGCGGTGCGAAGCGACGACTTCACCGACTTGTTGCGCAGTCGAGCGCGCTCGTTGGTGCGATTGCGCTTCTGCTGCGACTTGATGTTGGCCACGCTTTAGTTCCTTCTGCGATTCGACGTCTGCTTAGGTGCCGGATACCACCACGGCGACTGCCCAGGTTATCAGTCGGTTACGTTTTCTCCCAAAACGGGAACCCGTGGCCTGCCGTAAAGTCAATTTGAGGCAGCATCTAAAAACGTGAGTCTTCCGAGCCAGCTTGAGGAAACCAGGGGGAGTTTGCGCGCCGCGCGCACCGAGCGCATTTTCGGCGGCTACAACACGTCGTCCGATGTGTACGCGATGGCCTTCGACGAGATGTTCGATGCGCAGGGCGCCGTGCGGGGACCCTACAAGGGCATCTACGCCGAGCTCGCCCCATCGGACGCCTCGGAGCTCAAGGCGCGCGCCGACGCGCTGGGCCGCGCGTTCATCGACCAGGGCATCACGTTCTCGCTGTCGGGGCAGGAGCGGCCGTTTCCGCTCGACCTGGTTCCACGGGTGATCTCCGCCGCCGAATGGAGCCGGTTGGAGCGCGGCATCATCCAGCGCGTCAAGGCGCTCGAGATGTATCTCGACGACATCTACGGCGACCAGGAGATTCTCAACGACGACATCATCCCGCGCCGCCTGATCACCTCCTGCGAGCATTTCCACCGCGAGGCGATGGGCATCGTCCCACCCAACGGCGTGCGCATCCACGTCGCCGGCATCGACCTGATCCGCGACGAGAAGGGGAACTTCCGCGTCCTCGAGGACAACCTGCGTTCGCCCTCCGGGGTGTCGTACGTCATGGAGAACCGGCGGACCATGGCCCGCGTCTTCCCAAATCTGTTCGCCACCCATCGGGTGCGTGCGGTCGACGACTACGCGTCCCACCTGCTGCGTGCCCTGCGCAATTCCGCGGCCACCAACGAGGCCGACCCCACGGTGGTGGTGCTGACCCCCGGTGTGTACAACTCGGCCTACTTCGAGCACTCGCTGCTGGCCCGCCAGATGGGCGTCGAGCTCGTGGAAGGCCGCGACCTGTTCTGCCGGGACAACCAGGTGTACATGCGGACGACCGACGGCGAGGTGCAGGTCGACGTCATCTACCGGCGCATCGACGACGCCTTCCTGGACCCGCTTCAGTTCCGGGCCGACTCGGTGCTCGGCGTGGCCGGCCTGGTCAACGCCGCGCGCGCCGGCAACGTCGTCGTCTCCAGCGCCATCGGCAACGGTGTCGGCGACGACAAGCTCGTCTACACCTACGTGCCGACCATGATCGAGTACTACCTGGGTGAGAAGCCGCTGCTGGCCAACGTCGAGACCTACCGCTGCTGGCTCGACGACGAACGCGAAGAGGTGCTGGACCGGATCGACGAGTTGGTGCTCAAGCCGGTCGAAGGGTCCGGCGGTTACGGCATCGTCTTCGGGCCGGAAGCCTCCGAGAAGGAGCTGGCCACCGTCGCCAAGAAGGTTCGCGACGACCCGCGCAGCTGGATCGCCCAGCCGATGATGGAGCTGTCGACCGTGCCGACGCAGATCGGGAACACGCTCGCGCCCCGATACGTCGACCTGCGGCCGTTCGCGGTCAACGACGGCGACGACGTGTGGGTATTGCCCGGCGGGTTGACCCGCGTGGCCCTGGTCGAGGGCTCGCGGGTGGTCAACTCCAGCCAGGGCGGTGGCTCGAAGGACACCTGGGTGCTGGCGTCGCGGACCTCGGCCGGCGACCACGAGCTCCGCGCCGCGGAAGTGGTGCGCTCGCTGCCGGAGTCGATGCC
This sequence comes from Mycobacterium hainanense, assembly GCF_041890355.1. Taxonomy (NCBI): domain Bacteria; kingdom Bacillati; phylum Actinomycetota; class Actinomycetes; order Mycobacteriales; family Mycobacteriaceae; genus Mycobacterium; species Mycobacterium hainanense. Next base: position 1,917,990 of record NZ_CP169059.1, read on the forward strand.
CGACCCGGAAGTGGACGGCGCGCCGCGGCTGACGCAGACCCAGTCGCTGACCAAGGAATCGCCGCAGGAACAGCAGCTTCAGCAACAGCAGCGGCGGAAGAGGCGCTGATGCTGGCCCGCAACGCCGAAGCGCTGTTCTGGATCGGTCGCTATGTCGAGCGCGCCGACGACACCGCCCGCATCCTCGACGTGGTGCTGCACCAGCTGCTCGAGGATTCCAGCGTCGACCCCGACCAAGCGTCTCGGCTGCTGTTGCGGGTGCTCGGGATCGATCCCCCGAGCCATGACCTGGACGTCTGGTCTTTGACCGACCTGGTCGCCTTCAGCACCAATGCATCGGGCGGTTCGTCGATCGTCGACGCGATCACGGCGGCGCGCGAAAACGCGAAGTCGGCGCGGGAGGTCACATCCAGCGAAATCTGGGAGTGCCTCAACGGCACCTACCACGCCCTCGCTGAACGCGAACGCGCCGCCAAACGCCTTGGGCCCCATGAATTCTTGTCCTACATCGAGGGGCGGGCGGCGATGTTCGCCGGGCTGGCCGACTCGACGTTGTCACGCGACGACGGGTACCGCTTCATGGTGCTGGGCCGTGCGATCGAGCGGATCGACATGACGGTGCGGCTGTTGCTTTCGCGGGTAGGGGACAGCGCGTCGTCCCCGGCTTGGGTGACGTTGCTGCGTTCCGCGGGCGCGCACGACACCTACCTGCGCACGTATCGCGGCGTGCTGGACGCAAGCCGCGTGGTCGAGTTCATGCTGCTCGACCGGCTGTTCCCGCGGTCGGTGTTCTATTCGCTGCGGCTGGCCGAACACAACCTCGACGAACTGCTGCACAACCGGCAGAGCCGGATCGGGGCCACCGGGGAGGCGCAGCGGCTGCTCGGGCAGGCCCGCAGCGAGCTGGAGTTCGTGCAACCGGGCGTGCTGCTGGAGTCGCTGGAGAGCCGCTTGGCCGGGCTGCAGCGAACCTGTCGCGACGTCGGAGAAGCGTTGTCGGTGCAGTATTTTCACGTCACTCCGTGGGTGGCGTGGTCGGACGCCGCCGACCGCCGGCTGGTCAGCAGGCAGGGGGACAACTGATGTGGCGGCTGCGGGTGGTGCACACCACCGGATACGCCTACCAGTCGGCGGTGACCGCCTCCTACAACGAGGCGCGGTTGACCCCACGGTCGAACACCAGACAGAACGTCATCCTCAATCGCGTCGAAACGATCCCGGCGACCCGGTCCTACCGCTACATCGACTATTGGGGCACCGCAGTGACGGCGTTCGATCTACACGCACCGCACACCGATCTCACCGTGACGTCGTCCTCGGTGGTCGAGACCGAGCAGCCGGAACCGGCGGTGACCGACATCGGCTGGGACGATCTGCGATCCGACGCGGTGATCGATCGGTTCGACGAGTTGCTGCGCCCCACCGCGCACACCCCGGCAAGCAAAAGGGTTGCCTCCGTGGCCAAGAAGATCGCTAAGTCACACCAGCCCGCCGAGGCCGTCGCCGCCGCGGCGCACTGGGTGCGCGGCGAGCTGGACTACCTGCCGGGCACCACCAGCGTGCACTCGTCGGGGCTGGACGCGTTGAACGCGGGCAAAGGTGTCTGCCAGGACTTCGTGCACTTGTCGCTGATGTTGTTGCGCGCCATGGGAATTCCGGCGCACTACGTGTCGGGTTACCTGCACCCCAAGCGCCACGCCGTCGTCGGGGACACGGTCGACGGGCGTAGCCACGCCTGGATTCAGGCGTGGACCGGGGGGTGGTGGAGCTACGACCCGACCAACGAGACCGAGATCTCCGAGCAGTACGTCAGCGTGGGCGCCGGCCGCGACTACACCGACGTCCCTCCCCTGAAGGGCATCTACTCCGGTGAGGGCGCGACCGATCTCGACGTCGTCGTGGAGGTCACCCGGCTCGCTTAGCCGCGCGGCCATAGCGTGCAGGCATGAACGACACCGCGCGCCGGCCCACGGGATTTTCGTTGCCGCTGCTTTCGGCGCTGTGCGTGGCACTGCTTTTCGGCGGGATCGCCGTGGGGGTCGGTCTGGGCGGCGTGATGCCGTTGCCGTACGGCCCAACGGCCGCCGTAGTGGCCTACGTCCAGGCGCAGCCGGTCGCCGTGCGCGTCATCGCCGTGACCGCGTTCGCGTCGTCGGTCCCGTTGGCGGCCTACGCCGCGACGGTCGGCGTCCGGTTGCGGCGCCTCGGGGCGGCCGGTACGGGAGCGGCGACCGCGCTCACCGGGGGAATCTTGGCCGCCGGGGCGCTGGGGTTGTGCGGGTTGCTGGCCTGGCCGCTGTCGCAACCCGAAGTGGCCGGGGATGCGACCTTCGTTCGGGCCCTGTACTTGCTGGTGTTCCTCGTCGGCGGGCCGGGGCACATCGTCGCCCTGGGTCTCATGGTGGCCGCGATGGCGGCAACCTCGTTGAACCTGGGGGTGCTGTCGAGGCCGGTCGCCTGGGCCGGCCTGGTAACCGCGGCCCTCGCCGAAGCGGCGGTGGGGGTGTTGATCTGGCCGGATCTGGGCGTGATCCTGCCGATCGCGCGGGTGCTGGCGTTGTCTTGGCTGGTGCTCGCCGGGGCGCTGTTACCGTTGCGGCGCAACGACATTCGCCATTAGGAGTTACGGCGCGTCGATCTCGACACGATGCAGGTCGTCGCCGAGCTCGATGCGCCCGGCGAACCGCGAGGCCGCCAGCGCCCGCCACTGTTCCTCTTGGCCCGGCACCAGCGCCGGCACGTAGTGCGTCATGACGAGGGTCCCGACGCCCGCGCGGGCGGCGGTTTCCGCCGCTTCTTCGACCGAGGAGTGGTAGTCGCAGATGTCCTGCAGGCGCTGTTGCGGGATGTTGCGGACGATGTCCTTGCGGATCACGGTATGCACCAGCGCGCCGGCTCCGGTCGCCAGCTCGTCGAGGCCGGCGCAGGGCACGGTGTCCCCGGCGAGCACCACCGACGCCGTGCCGTAGTCGAGCCGGAACCCGACGGTCGGCGCCACCGGTCGATGATCGGTCGGCGCGACGCGGATCGACACGCCATCGCGGTCCCACACCGCCCCGTCGGTGCATTCGTGCACCTCGACCGCCGGCGGCGCGTTCAGGTCGGCGTGGTGGGCGAGTCGGTAGGAGATGTCGTGGCGGAACGCGTGCAGCGTGGCCTCGACCGTTTCCGCCGTCCCGGCCGGTCCGATGATCGGCAGCGGCGCGGGGTCGGGTGCGAAGGTGCTGATCCAGCGGGTGATCAGCACATCACCGAGGTCTCCGATGTGGTCGCTGTGCAGGTGGGTGATCAGCAGCGCCGACAATCCCGCCGCGCCCACACCGACCGCCGCCGCGCGCTGCAACACGCCCCGCCCGCAGTCGACCAGAAACACCTGTCCGCCGGCCCGCACCAGAGTCGACGGCCCGGCGCGGTTGGGGTCGGGGATCGGGCTTCCCGTCCCGAGCAGCGTGATCTCGATCATCGCCCCTATCTTGCAAGGCGCGAGCCCGCTCAGTGGCCCAATCGGGCGATCGACCCGCCGCCCGCCCCGCGCACCGGTTTCGAACGCCGACGTCAGGGTATGGACACGGATCGGCTACCGGATCTCGTCGTGGCTTTTCCGCCGCGCGAGTTAGCCGTAGCCTGGTGTGAAGCCGATCACAACCAGCTGGAGGCCTTGATGCGGATAGCAGACGTCTTGCGGAACAAGGGCGCGGCGGTGGTGACCATCAATCCCGAGGCGACGGTCAAAGAGCTGCTCGCCGGCCTCGCCGAGCAGAACATCGGTGCCATGGTCGTGGTGGGCGACGAGGGTGTCGTCGGCATCGTCTCCGAGCGCGACGTCGTGCGGCAGCTGCACACCCATGGCGCCAGCGTGCTGTCGCGGCCGATTTCGAAGATCATGACCGCCACCGTCGCCACCTGCACGAAAACCGACACGGTGGACTCGCTGAGCGTGCTGATGACGAAGAACCGGGTGCGGCACGTCCCGGTGCTCGACGGCAAGAAGCTGATCGGGATCGTCAGCATCGGCGACGTGGTGAAGACACGCATGGAAGAACTCGAGGCCGAGCACCAGCAGCTGCAGTCCTACATCACCCAGGGCTGAGCGCGGCCTCGCCGAACGTGCACTCAGCGGGCAAATTCGCCCTGCGCTGTCTGGTTGTTGCACGCTCGTCGCGGCGTTAGCTCCACGAGTAGTCGGCCCGCAACCGCTCGGCCACCAGGTCGAAGATCTCCCGATCCAGGATCGCGCCCTCGCGGCGGATGCTTTCTTCCGGCACGTCGAGCACCCGGTCCAGCCGAACCCAGCTCGGCCTGCCCTCGTAATCCCACGCCCCCGAACCGATCCCGATCCAGTCCCGGTCCTGCGCGTGGCGCTCCTGGCTGGACACCATCAACCCCAGCAACACGCGGCGGTCCCGCCCCACGACAAGTACGGGCCGGTCCTTGCCGCGGGTGGGGTCATCCTCGTAGACCACCCACGTCCAGACGATCTCGCCGGGATCGGCTCGACCGTCGAGGTCGGGGGCATAGACCAGCTTGCGCGCCCGCTGGGCGGTGGGGAAGCTCGTGCTGGTCACCGGGCGGCCCGCGGTGACGGCGGGCGGTTGCGGCGCGGCTGCCGCGATGACGCTCGCGGTGATCTTCACGGCCTGCTGCAGCTCCCGCAGCACCGTCTGCGAGTTCTGCACGTGCCGGGCCAGCCGTGGGGCCCGATCGAAGACCAGGTTCTCGGCAAACCGCTGGAACGTCTTCCACTGGGATTTGCGGGCAGACGCCATATTCGCAGCATAGACGCGAGCGCGCGGGTGCGATTGTGTCCAACTAGGTCTCGGGCAGCCCGCCTAGATACCCTGGACATACCAACTCAGCCGGCGTTGACGCCGCCGCAAGCATGTGCAGACCAGGAGATTCCCATCAGCAGTTTCGCCGACAAGACCTTCACCGCGCCGGCGCAGATTCGGAACTTCTGCATCATCGCCCACATCGACCATGGCAAGTCCACGCTGGCGGACCGGATGCTTCAGCTCACCGGCGTCGTCGACGAGCGATCGATGCGTGCACAGTACCTGGACCGGATGGACATCGAGCGCGAGCGCGGGATCACCATCAAGGCGCAGAACGTCCGGTTGCCCTGGAAGGTCGGTGACGAGGAATACGTCCTGCACCTGATCGACACCCCGGGGCACGTCGACTTCACCTACGAGGTGTCGCGGGCGCTGGAGGCGTGCGAGGGGGCGGTGCTGCTGGTCGACGCCGCCCAGGGCATCGAGGCGCAGACGCTGGCGAACCTGTACCTGGCGCTGGACCGCGACCTGCACATCATTCCGGTGCTCAACAAGATCGACCTGCCGGCGGCCGATCCGGACCGCTACGCGGGCGAGATCGCCCACATCATCGGGTGTGAGCCCGGCGACGTGCTGCGGGTGTCCGGCAAGACCGGTGAGGGCGTCGCCGACCTGCTCGACCACGTCGTGCGGGAGGTGCCGCATCCGCAAGGCGACGCCGACGCGCCCACCCGCGCGATGATCTTCGACTCCGTCTACGACATCTACCGCGGCGTGGTGACCTACGTCCGGGTGATGGACGGCAAGATCGTCCCACGGGAACGCATCCTGATGATGTCGACCGGCGCCACCCACGAGCTGCTCGAGGTGGGCATCGTCTCGCCCGAACCGAAGGCCAGCGCGGGACTGGGCGTGGGCGAGGTGGGCTACCTGATCACGGGTGTGAAGGACGTCCGCCAGTCCAAGGTCGGTGACACGGTGACGACGGCCCGACACGGCGCTACAGAGGCGCTGACGGGATACCGCGAACCCAAGCCGATGGTCTACTCGGGCCTGTATCCGGTGGACGGCTCCGATTACCCGGTTCTGCGCGACGCCCTGGACAAGCTGCAGCTCAACGACGCGGCGCTGACCTACGAGCCGGAAACGTCGGTGGCGCTGGGTTTTGGCTTCCGATGCGGATTCCTGGGCCTGCTGCACATGGAGATCACCCGCGAGCGCCTGGAGCGCGAGTTCGACCTCGACCTGATCTCCACGTCGCCCAACGTCGTCTACCGGGTGATCAAGGAGGATGACACCGAGATCGTGGTGACCAATCCGTCGGACTGGCCCGAGGGCAAGGTGCGCACGGTGTACGAACCGGTCGTCAAGACCACCATCATCGCGCCCAGCGAATTCATCGGCACCATCATGGAGCTGTGCCAGTCGCGCCGCGGCGAGTTGGGCGGCATGGACTACTTGTCGCCCGAGCGGGTCGAGTTGCGCTACACGATGCCGCTCGGCGAGATCATCTTCGACTTCTTCGACTCGCTGAAGTCGCGCACGCGCGGCTACGCCAGCCTCGACTACGAGGAGGCCGGCGAGCAGGAGGCCCAGCTGGTCAAGGTCGACATCCTGTTGCAGGGCGAAGCCGTCGACGCGTTCAGTGCGATCGTGCACAAGGATTCGGCGTTCGCCTACGGCAACAAAATGACCACCAAGCTCAAAGAGCTGATTCCCCGCCAGCAGTTCGAGGTGCCGGTGCAGGCGGCCATCGGCTCGAAAATCATTGCGCGCGAGAATATCCGGGCTATCCGTAAGGACGTGCTGTCCAAGTGTTACGGCGGCGACATCACCCGCAAACGCAAACTGCTGGAAAAGCAAAAGGAAGGCAAGAAGCGGATGAAGACCATCGGGCGGGTGGACGTGCCGCAGGAAGCGTTCGTTGCGGCGCTGTCCACGGACGCCGCCGGCGACAAGGGAAAGAAGTAGCCGTGCCGGGGACGCGTGCCGGCGGTGTGGTTGGTGTCTGCCTGCTGGCCGTCGCGCTCGCCACCGGCTGCACGGTCGACGGCACCGCGCGGCCCGCGCCGAATCTGAAACCCCACCCGGTCACCGGGCAACCAGTCAAGCAGGTGCTCCTCGACGACGCCGAGCTGTCGAAGCTGCTGGGGCAGTCGTTTGGAAGCAAGAATGAACTCCCGGCGCGGTTCGGCGGTCCCGAGGTGTTGCCGCCGGCGTTCGGCGCGGTATCGCCCGCCAACTGCATCGGTGTCACGTCGATGATGGTGATGGACGCCTACCGATCCGCCGACGTGAAGAATGCGGCGCGGGAGACGTGGTGGAACCAGCGCGGGCCGGCGAAGGTGATCAGCGTCGCCGAGGGCGTGGTCGCACTGTCCAGCGCCGGCGGGGCGGCCGCCCTGTTCCAACAGTTCGCGCAGCAGTGGCGCGACTGCGAGGGTACGACCGTGACCATCGGGCGCCCCAGCATCATCACCGACCGCCCCGCGATCGTCTTCTCGAACACCATCTCCGAGGTGCGGGTCTCCGAATCTGTGCTGGCCGCGACAGTGGCGATCGACACCCAATTGCCCGGCATACCGTCGAGTGGGCCCAGGCCCGAGGCGCGCGCCATCGGCGTGCGGGGGAACTGCCTCGTCGAAGTCGAGGTGGCGTTCTTCAATTCGACGCGCTCGTCGGACGAGGGGTCCGGCGATGTGCACCGCAGCGCCATCGACATCGCGCACGCGATGATGGACAAGGTCAGCGGGCTGAGCTGACCGGCACCTGCCACAAACCTGGGACTTCTCTGGGGTTGCGCTGTGCTTGAGCGTGGGCGACGGCTTCGCTGCGCCGCCAAGCCTAAGCTCGGGCGGAGTGGGAGGTAGCCGGAAGCGCATGGGAAGTAGTTGCCGCACCGAAGTGCCCCCCGCTGCGCTGGTCGCCACGATGTCGGGTAGACCCCGCCATCGGCGACGACGTAGGTGCGCAGCGCTTTTGGTCACGCTGCTTTCGGCCACGAGCTGTTCCATCACGATCGGCGGCGCGGCGCGGCCACCGGCGAACCTGACGCCGCGATTCCTCGACGGGCAGACCCTTGAGCGGGTGCTCCTCGGCCAGAGCGCGCTATCCCGCATTGTCAGGCAGCCCGTGGAACTCGACCCGGGTTTCCCGCCGCTTGTCGGCGGCCCCGAGACGTTCGGCGTCGCGCGGCCGGAGGGATCCGAAAGCTGCCTCGGGGTGGCCGTGATGATGCGGGCGGGCGCCTACCGGTCGGCGAACGTCAAAGCCGTTGCGTTCTCCACGTGGCGGCCCACCGCCGCTTCCGGCGCGGCGGTGACCCGGGTGCAACAGGCCGCCATCAGCCTGCCCACCGCGCACGAGGCCTACGCCCTCTTCTCGACGATCTCGGGGCAGTGGCAGGAATGCGATGGAAAGGCGGTTCCCATCTCGGGCGGCAGTCTGCCGCTGGAAGTGAAAGTCAGTCGCGTGCAGAGCGCGAGTTCTGTTGTCGCGGCGACCATTTCGATGCAATGGAACGTGCCGGCGTCGTTCTCGCCCCCAGCGCTTCCCGCCGAGCGGGCCGTCGGGGTGCGGGACAATTGCCTCATCGAAGTCGAGGTCGATTTCGTGGACACCTCGAGCGCAGCCCAAGACGGGCCGGCCGACGCGAACGCCAGGGCGCTCGACATCGCGCAAGTCATGCGGGACAAAGTGAGCGCGCTGAGCTGAGTCGTGCCGCCGCGGGGCTGATGGCGGCGACCCGCTTCGCCCGGCCTGACGGCCGCGCTTGCGATCGCCGCGCCTTACATCGGCGCGTTGGCGGGCTGGAACACCCCCGAGCCGTCGGATTCCTCCTCGGCGCGGATCACGTGCACCACCGCGTTGATCAGCGCCAGGTGGGTGAACGCCTGCGGGAAGTTGCCCAGGTGCCGGCCGGTGCGGGGCTCGATCTCCTCGGCGTAGAGGTGCAGTGGGCTGGCGTAGGACAGCAGGCGCTCGCACAGCCGCTTCGCCCGCGCCACCTCGCCGATCTCCACCAGCGCCGACACCAGCCAGAACGAGCAGATCGTGAACGTGCCTTCCTCGCCGGATAGCCCGTCGTCGGTCTCCTCCACCCGGTAGCGCAGCACCAGCCCTTCCGAGGTGAGTTCGTTGGCGATGGCCAACACCGTATTGCGCACCCGCGGATCGTCGGGCGGCAGGAACCGGGTCAGCACCACCAGCAGCAGCGAGGCGTCCAGCGCGTCGCTGCCGTAGCGCTGGGTGAACACCCCGCGAGCATCCACCCCGTGCTGCAGGATGTCCTCCTTGATCTCCTCGGCGATCGCCCGCCATTGCTGCGCGTAGCTCTTCTCGCCCTGCCGTTCGGCCAGCTTCGCCCCGCGGTCGAGCGCGACCCAGCACATCACCTTCGACGAGGTGAAATGCTGCGGCTCGCCGCGGACCTCCCAGATGCCCCGGTCGGGTTCGCGCCAGTGCTTGATGGCCTCTTCCACCTGCTTCTTGAGCACCGGCCACAGCGTCTCGGGCACCTGCTCGCGCGACTTGGCGTGCAGGTAAAAGGAGTCGAGGATGGAACCCCAGATGTCGTGCTGTACCTGGTCGTAAGCGCCGTTGCCGATGCGCACCGGGCGCGCGTGGTCGTAACCGGACAGGTGATGGAGTTCCTCCTCCACCAGGCTGCGTTCGCCGCCCACGCCGTACATCACCTGCAGCGGGTGCCGCTCGTTGCTGTTGGCGCCGGAGACATCGGCGATGAACGCAAAGAAGTCATCGGCCTCGCGGTCCAGTCCGAGAGTGTAAAGACCCCACAGCGCGAATGTGGAGTCGCGCACCCACGCGTAGCGGTAGTCCCAATTGCGTTCCCCCTGAGGGGTTTCCGGAAGCGACGTGGTGCTGGCCGCCAGCAGTGCCCCGGTGGGCGAGTACGTCAATCCCTTCAGCGTGAGCGCGCTGCGCTGCAAGTACGCCCGCCAGGGGTGGTCGGGGAAGTTGCCGATGTTGATCCACTGCCGCCAGCATTCGGTGGTCTGCCACATCTTGTCGGCGGCCTCTTCGTAGGTCTGCGGCGCCGGGTGCTTCGTCCAGCTCAGCGCGACGAACACGTCGTCGCCCTCTTTCATCCGGGTGCGCGCCCGCGCTTCGCGGCCCTCCAGGCCGATCCGCAAGTTGGTGGTGAGCCGCAGCGTCGGGTGGGCGTCGGGCTGCTTGGTCGCCCGGGCCACCGCCTCGCCGTACGCGTTCGCCGAGTACTCCCAGGTGGCACCGACGCGGTGGTAGTCGAACGCGGGCTCGCAGCTCATCATCAGCTCGACCGTGCCGCTGACGCAGCGCACAGTGCGCAGCAGGATGTGCTCAGCGTCCCAGTCCATCGGGGTGCGGCGATGCGTCCTCGACCGGCGCTCGATGTCGTGCCAGGGCCCCATCACCAGCGCGTCGCGCACGATCAGCCACCCCGTGTGGGTCTGCCAGGTGGTCTCCATGATCAGGCTGCCCGGCAGGTAGCGGCGGGCCGAGGGCACCGAGACGCCGTAGGGGCCCAGCCGGAAATGGCCGGCGCTGCGGTCCAGGATCGCGCCGAACACGCTGGGGGAGTCCGGCCGGGGCACGCACAGCCATTCGACGGACCCGGCGGGGGAGATCAGGCACGTCGTCTCCCAGTCCGACAGGAACGCGTAGTCGGCGATCGGCGGAAACGGGTTCCGCAGTGCTGCGCTGGCGGCAAGGGGCGCCGGCGCGCTGAAGTCGATGGGTGACGGCAGCGGCGCCGGGGCCGTTGCAAATGCCTCCTCGGGCATGGCGTCGTCGGGCTGGGCGTGCAGGACCATCCCGACATCATCATCTGTTGAGCGGTCCCCCGTCCATTCTTTCGCCGACGTGGCGCCACTCTGTATCAACCGCGGCGGCGGGCGAACCTCGGGGCGTGCTCGGGCAACGGGCCGATTGCGACGAGGTAGCCGACCAGCCGGCGCAGGGGTGTGGATCGGCCCACCAGCCGCACACCGCGCGGCGAGCGGTCGTCGTTCCCGGCCACCGCCGCGGCGATCACGTTGGCATGGATTCCCCGTTGCGCGGCCTGGAGCAGCGCGGTGGGCAGCCAGCGGCGCGCCTGCGGCGGGGCGGACATGCGCCGATCTTGGCACATTGGAATTCCGCTGCAGGGCCGAATAGGGTGAGCCGCGTGACGGCGTTCCTGAATTGGTGGGACGGCAATGAGCTGTGGCTTTCCGGGCTCGCATTCGTGCTCCAGGCCATGGTGGTGATGCCGGTCGTGCTGGTGGTGGCGGCGGTCACCGCCGGGCTGCTCGACGGCCTGCTCGGCAAGAGCATCGCTCTGATGCGCCGTGCCCGGCACGCCGGCGAGGCGCCCGGATAACCCGCATGCCTCGGTCACACGTGACATTGATTCTGGTCGCGCTCGTGGTGCTGGTGATCGTCGCGTGGTGGGTGACGCACTGAGCGCGGGCCGCCCGCTCGCCCCTCGCGCGGTGGCGGGCCTGCCGATTTTTGTTACGCTTCCCGCCATGCATGTGACCTCTGGTGTGGAGCGCCATGTCTTCATGCGCTGTTGTCGCTGACTGCCAAACCCGTGTGCGGTCTGGTATGGGTTCGTGAGGTCTTTCCCTCCGTTCAAAGGCGCCTTTCCGCAGCAACGGGACCACCGTCCGTAAGTCCCCGTACTGGAAGGCCCGAATGCTCCACCACATCGCAAGGCGCTGGCGACCGGTGACCCTCTTCGCCCTCGTGGCCGTCATCGCGGGGTGTAGCGGTGGGCCCAGTGACGTCGTGGGCGGGAGCGGCCCCAACAACGCGCACACGAGCATCACCCTCGTCGCCTATTCGGTCCCAGAACCCGGGTGGAGCAAGGTGATTCCCGCATTCAATGCCGCCGAGGAGGGCAAGAGCGTCCAGGTGATCACTTCCTACGGGGCTTCCGGCGACCAATCCCGCGGCGTCGTCGACGGCAAGCCCGCGGACGTCGTGAACTTTTCGGTCGAGCCGGACATCGCCCGGCTGGTGAAGGCGGGCAAGGTCTCCAAAGACTGGAATGCGGACGCCACGAAGGGAATTCCGTTCGGGTCGGTGGTGACCCTGGTGGTGCGCAAGGGCAATCCGAAGAACATCAGGGACTGGGACGACCTGCTGCGGCCGGGCGTGGAGGTCATCACACCCAGTCCGCTGAGCTCGGGATCGGCCAAGTGGAACCTGCTGGCGCCGTACGCGGTCAAGAGCGAGGGCGGCAGCAACGCCCAGGCCGGGGTCGAGTTCATCAGCAAGCTGGTGCATGAACACGTCAAGCTGCGTCCCGGTTCGGGCAGGGAAGCCACCGATGTTTTCGTCCAGGGCAGTGGCGACGTGTTGATCAGTTACGAGAACGAGGCGATCGCCACCGAGCGAGCGGGTAAGCCGGTCGAGCACATCAACCCGCCGCAGACGTTCAAGATCGAGAACCCGGTGGCGGTGGTGACCACCAGTCCCCACCTCGACGCCGCGGTCGCGTTCAAGAACTTCCAATACACCGCCGCCGCGCAGAAGGTATGGGCGCAGGCCGGTTTTCGGCCCGTCGATCCGGCCGTCGCCGCCGAATTCCGTGACCAGTTCCCGGTGCCGGCGAAACTATGGACGATCGCCGACCTCGGCGGCTGGACGCCCGTCGATCCGCAGCTGTTCGACAAGAGCACCGGCAGCATCACCAAGATCTACACGCAGGCCACCGGATGACGGCCGCCATCACGCCTGACCCCCAGGCGATCAGGCCCGAGCTCGGCCAGCCCGCCGGTGACGCCGGGCGCGGGCCGGTGAAGGCGCGGCGCGCCCGCGGCACCACGTCGCTCCGGGTGGGCGTGGCGACCTTGTGGCTGTCGGTGATCGTGCTGCTGCCGCTGGCCGCGATCGCGTGGCAGGCCGCCGGCGGCGGCTGGCACGCCTTCTGGTTGGCGGTCACCTCCAACGCGGCGTTGGAGTCGTTCCGGGTGACGCTGACCATTTCCGCAGGGGTCACCCTGGCTAACCTGGTGTTCGGCCTGGTAATCGCCTGGGTGCTGGTGCGCGACGACTTCGTCGGCAAGCGGCTCGTCGACGCGATCATCGATCTGCCGTTCGCGCTGCCCACCATTGTCGCCAGCCTGGTGATGCTGGCCCTCTACGGCAACAACAGCCCGGTGGGTTTGCACCTGCAACACACGGCGTGGGGTGTGGCGGTGGCGCTGGCCTTCGTCACGCTGCCCTTCGTGGTGCGCGCGGTGCAGCCGGTGCTGCTGGAAATCGATCGTGAGACCGAGGAGGCGGCGGCGTCGCTCGGCGCCAGCGGACCGAAGATCTTCACGTCGGTGCTGTTGCCGTCGCTGACGCCGTCGTTGTTGTCCGGTGCGGGGCTGGCGTTCTCGCGTGCGATCGGCGAGTTCGGTTCGGTCGTGCTGATCGGGGGCGCGGTGCCGGGCAAGACGGAGGTTTCGTCGCAATGGATACGGACACTGATCGAGAACGATGACCGCACCGGTGCCGCCGCCATCTCCATCGTGTTGCTGTCCATCTCATTCGTGGTGCTGTTCATCCTGCGCATCGTGGGCGGGCGCGCGGCCAAGCGTGAGGAGTTGGCCCCGTGACGTCATCGCGCAGGGTTCGCTACCTGATCCGATTCGTGGCGCTGGCATACATTTTCGTGTTGCTCGTCGTCCCGGTGGCCTTGATCCTATGGCGGACTTTCCGGCCGGGCTTGGGCCAGTTCTTCGACTGGGTCAGCACGCCGGCGGCGATCTCGGCGCTGAACCTGACCTTGCTGGTCGTCGCCATCGTGGTGCCACTGAACGTGGTGTTCGGCATCCCCACCGCTTTGGTGCTGGCGCGCAACCGTTTTCGCGGTAAGGGCGTGTTGCAGGCGGTCATCGACCTGCCGTTCGCGGTGTCGCCCGTCGTCGTGGGTGTCGCCCTGATCCTGTTGTGGGGATCGGCCGGCGCGTTCGGCTTCGTCGAAAAGGACCTCGGGTTCAAGATCATCTTCGGGCTGCCCGGCATCGTGTTGGCCAGCATCTTCGTCACCCTGCCGTTCGTGGTGCGCGAGGTGGAGCCGGTTCTGCACGAATTGGGTACCGACCAGGAAGAGGCGGCCGCGACGCTGGGATCGGGCTGGTGGCAGACCTTTTGGCGAATCACCCTGCCATCCATCCGGTGGGGTTTGACCTACGGCATCGTATTGACCGTCGCCCGCACTCTCGGCGAATACGGCGCCGTCATCATCGTGTCGTCGAACCTGCCGGGTAAGTCCCAGACGTTGACGCTGCTGGTCTCGGATCGGTATAACCGCGGGGCCGAGTACGGCGCCTACGCGCTGTCGACGTTGTTGATGGGCGTTGCGGTGCTGGTGCTGATCTTCCAGGTGGTTCTGGACCTTCGCCGGGCACGGGCGGACAGATAGGCTCGACATGGAGACTCGTAGATGACCGACAGGGACAACCCGGACCACGCCATCATCGTGCGGAACGCCAACAAGCGCTACGGCGACTTCGTGGCGCTAGACCACGTCGACTTCGTCGTACCGTCCGGCTCGTTGACGGCACTGCTGGGTCCCAGCGGCTCGGGCAAGTCGACCCTGTTGCGCGCCATCGCGGGGCTCGACCAGCCCGACAGCGGGACGATCACGATCAACGGCCATGACGTCACGCGGGTCCCGCCGCAGCGACGCGGCATCGGGTTCGTGTTCCAGCACTACGCGGCGTTCAAGCACCTGACCGTTCGCGACAACGTGGCGTACGGACTCAAGATCCGCAAGCGGCCCAAGGCGGAGGTCAAGGCCAAGGTCGACAACCTCCTGGAAGTCGTGGGGCTGAGCGGCTTTCAGAACCGTTATCCCAATCAGCTGTCCGGTGGTCAGCGACAGCGGATGGCGCTGGCCCGGGCGCTGGCGGTCGACCCCCAGGTGCTGCTGCTCGATGAGCCGTTCGGTGCGCTGGATGCCAAGGTGCGGGAGGACCTGCGCGCGTGGTTACGCCGGCTGCATGACGAGGTGCACGTCACCACGGTCCTGGTCACCCACGACCAGGCGGAGGCGCTGGACGTCGCCGACCGGATCGCCGTGCTGAATCACGGCCGCATCGAGCAGGTGGGATCGCCGACCGAGGTCTACGACGCCCCGAAGACGGCCTTCGTCATGTCGTTCCTCGGAGCGGTGTCCACCTTGAACGGCAATCTGGTTCGCCCCCACGACATCCGGGTGGGCCGCAACCCCGAGATGGCCATCGCGGGCGGCGACGGCACCGCCGAGTCGATCGGGGTGGTGCGCGCCACGGTCGATCGCGTTGTCGTCCTGGGGTTCGAGGTGCGAGTGGAATTGACCAGCGCCGCCACCGGGGGCCTCTTCACCGCTCAGATCACCCGCGGCGACGCCGAGGCCCTGGCCCTACGCGAGGGCGACACCGTCTACGTGCGCGCCACGCGGATGCCGTCGCTTCCCGCTGAGGACGCCACCGACAGCGCCGGCCGTCCCGGCCAGAATCAGAAGACCACGCTGACGTCCGCGTGACCCGAGGCTGCGGTCAGGAGGCGTGCAGCCCGCACTCGGTCTTGGACAGCCCCTGCCAACGCCCACTGCGCGGGTCGGCCCCCGCGAGCGGCTTGGCCGTGCACGGGGCGCAGCCGATCGACGGATACCCGTCGTAGACAAGCGGATTGACCAGCACACCGTGCTCGTCGATGTAGTTCTGCATGTCCTCGTCGGTCCACGTCGCCAGCGGATTGATCTTCACCAGCTTGAAGCCCTCGTCGAAACCGATCACCGGAGCGTTGGCCCGCGTCGCCGCCTCGCTTCGCCGTAAACCGGTCACCCAGGCCGAGTATCCACTCAGGGCCCTGCGCAGCGGCACGACCTTACGCAGCCGGCAGCACTCGCCCGGATCCCGGGAGAACAGGTCCTTGCCCAGCAGCTGGTCCTGCTCGGCCACCGTCTGTTCCGGGGTGATGTTGAGCACGTGGATGTCGTACACCGACTCCACCGCGTCCCGGGTTCCGATGGTCTCGGCGAAGTGGTAACCGGTGTCGAGGAAGACCACCGGGACTCCGGGCCGGACCTTCGAGGCCAGGTCGATCAACACGGCCTCCTGCATGCTGGAGGTCAGCACGTAGTTGCAGGTGGCCCAGCCGCGGGGCCCGTTGACCCCGCCGAAGGTCTCATCCGTCCAGCGCAACACCTCGATGGCGCTGGCGCCCTGAAGCTCCGCGGCGCCACGCGCCGCAAGCTCCCGCAGTTCCGCTTCGCTTCGTTTCGTCGCCTGTCCACTCATCGCAAATCGTCCTCATCCGCCCGAATCGCCCACTGCGCGAAGCGTTCTCCCGCACTGCGGTGTTTGATGAAGTTCCGTACCACCCGGTCGATGTAGTCGCCCAGCTCGTCGCTGGTCACCTTGTGCTGGCGCAACTTCCGCCCGAATCCGCTGTCCAGCCCGAGGCTGCCGCCCAGGTGCACCTGAAAGCCCTCTACCGAGCCCCCGTGACCGTCGTCCACCATTTGGCCCTTGAAGCCGATGTCGGCCACTTGAATTCGCGCGCACGAGTTCGGACAACCGTTGATGTTGACCGTGATCGGCACGTCGAGCGAAGAGTTGATGTCCTCGAGGCGGCGCTCCAGCTCCGGCACCAAGACCTGCGCCTTACCGCGGGTCTCGGCGAACGACAACTTGCAGTACTCGATCCCCGTGCAGGCCATCAGGTTCCGGCGCCAATGGGACGGTTTGGCCTGCAGTCCGAGCGCCTCGAGCCCGGCGAGCACCTCGTCGAGTTTGTCGTCGGCGATGTCGAGGATGACCAGCTTCTGGTACGGGGTGAACCGGATCCGGTCCGAGCCGGCCCTGTCCATCAGGTCGGCCACCGACGAGAGGATGGACCCCGAGACCCGTCCCGCGATCGGTGCCGCGCCGACGGCGTTGAGGCCGTTCTTGAGCCGCTGCACCCCGATGTGATCGATCGGATGCTTGAGCGGTTCGGGGGCCGGGCCGTCGATCAGCGGCCGCTTGAGGTACTCGGTCTCGAGAATTTCACGAAACTTGCCGATGCCCCAGTCCTTGATCAGGAACTTCAGCCGGGCCTTCGAGCGCAGCCGCCGGTAACCGTAGTCGCGGAATATCGACGTCACGGCCGCCCAGACCTCGGGTACCTCGTTCAGCGGCACCCAGGCGCCGACCCGCTGGGCCAGCATCGGGTTGGTGGACAGACCGCCGCCGACCCAGAGGTCCAGGCCGGGCCCATGCTCGGGATGGTTGACCCCGATGAAGGCGATGTCGTTGATCTCGTGCGCGACATCCTGCAGGCCGGAGATCGCTGTCTTGTACTTGCGCGGCAGGTCGGCGAAGTCGGGCTTGCCGATGTAGCGGCGCACGATCTCATCGATCGCCCAGGTGGGGTCGAGCACCTCGTCGCGGGACTCCCCGGCCAGCGGTGAACCCAGGATCACGCGGGGGCAGTCGCCGCACGCCTCGGCGGTTTGCAGGCCCACCTCCGCGAGCCGCCGCCAGATCTCGGGGACGTTTTCGACCTCGATCCAGTGCATCTGCACGTTCTGCCGGTCGGAGATGTCGGCGGTGTCGCGGCCGAACTCCGTCGAGATCTGGCCGACCGTGCGCAACGCCGCGGCCGACAGGGCGCCGCCGTCGCAGCGCACCCGCATCATGAAGTACTTGGCTTCCAGCAGATCGGCGTTCTCGTCACCGGTGAACGTGCCGTCGTAGCCCTGTTCGCGCTGGGTGTAGAGCCCCCACCAGCGGAAGCGGCCGCGCAGATCGCTCTTGTCGATACTGTCGAAGCCGGCCTTGGCGTAGATGCTCTCGATGCGTTCGCGCACCTCGAGCGGGGCGCCGGCATGCTTCATCTCTTCGTTGGGGTTGAGCGGTTCCCGATCTCCCAGCGCCCACTGGCCCTCGTTACGGGGCTTGGCGGGACGGGCTGTGGTCATCTCGGAGGTCTCCTTCGAACATCGCAGGCATGAAAGCGCAGCTCACCGGTGGTATCGGCGGCGCAGATCCGATGCCAGCTGGACGTACAGGTGGGCGGGTCTACGACATCAAGGGAGACAGCAACAGCTGCATACACGCTTGAGATCAATGTGCCGCCGCGCCACGAGCGCAATGCGAAGGCTGGGCTGAGCGACGGTCACGTTCCCCATTGTGCCATGCCCTCCGGGCGGCCACGTAACCAGGTCAAATATCGGCTCACGGTGAGCGGAATTCCCGATTAAGCTGGTCGCCCGGGTAAGAAAACCCAGGAAACCCCCGCGGGCCGCCGGTCGGGGTGACCCAAATCGACCCCGCGGCCGGGTACCGCGCACCGTGGGATCATTTGGCATGGCACTTCGCGAGGAAGCCGTCGAGCTGCCCGACCTGCAGCCCGTACCCGGGCGGTCGTTCGGGATCTACATCCACGTCCCGTTCTGCATAACCCGTTGCGGCTACTGCGATTTCAACACGTACACCCCGGCCGAGCTGGGCGGAGTGAATCCCGACGCCTGGCTGGCGGCGCTGCGGACGGAGTTGAAGCTGGCGGCCGAGCGGCTTTCCGGGCCGACGGTGAACACGGTGTTCGTCGGGGGAGGGACGCCGTCACTGCTGGGTGGGGCCCGCGTGGCGTCGGTGTTGGACATGGTGCGCGAGCATTTCGCGCTGGCCGCCGATGCCGAAATCACCACCGAGGCCAACCCGGAGTCGGCCTGGCCGGACTTTTTCGACGCCATCCGCGCGGCGGGTTACACGCGGGTCTCGCTGGGCATGCAATCGGTCTCACCGCGAGTGCTGGGCGTTCTCGACCGCATTCACACGCCGAATCGATCGGCGGCCGCCGCCCGCGAAGCGCTGGACGCCGGCTTCGAGCACGTCAGCCTCGACCTGATCTATGGCACGCCGGGCGAATCCGATGAGGACCTGCTGCGCTCGGTCGACACGGCGATCGACACCGGCGTCGACCACGTGTCCGCCTACGCCCTGGTCGTCGAGGAAGGCACCGCGCTGGCCCGACGAGTCCGGCGCGGCGAACTCGCGGCCCCCGACGACGACGTGCTGGCACACCGCTACGAGCTGGTCGACGCCCGGCTCTTTGAAGCCGGAATGTCTTGGTACGAGGTGTCCAACTGGGCGCGCCCCGGCGGCGAATGCCGACACAACCTCGGCTACTGGGACGGTGGCCAGTGGTGGGGTGCGGGACCGGGAGCCCATGGCTACGTCGGCGCCACCCGGTGGTGGAACGTCAAGCACCCCAACGCTTACGCGGAAAGGCTGGCCGTCGGCGCGTTGCCGGTCGGGGGATTCGAGCGGCTGGACTCCGACGCCTTGCACACCGAAGACGTGCTTTTGAAAACCCGTCTGCGCCGGGGTCTTCCGCGTGATGTGCTGAGCTCCGCCGAAGGGGAGCGCGCCGAAGGTGCGGTCGCCGACGGATTGCTGGTGGCCGATGCCGATCGGTTCATCCTGACGCCGCGCGGCCGGTTGCTGGCCGACGCGGTGGTGCGCACCGTGTTGGGATAGTCCTCAGCTGGCTGGGAACCAATGCGCGACTGCGCGATTGATCTCGATGTACAGCGGGATCCCGATGGTGACGGTGTAGGAGAAGGTCAGACCGAGTGCGGCCGCCAGCGGCAAGGTCGGGCTGGCCTCGGGAATTCCCAGCCGCTGCACCGCGGGCAGGGTGATGTAGGACGCCGCACTGCACAGCACCGCGAACAGGACGTAGGTGCCCGGCTGGAAGTGCGTGTCGGTCAGGTTGGCGTAGGCGTAGGCGGCCAGGATGCCCAGTGTCGCAAACAGGTTGGGCGCCAACAGGCCGAAGGCGATGAACCCGCCCCCCGCGAACTTCAGATCCCGTAGCTTGCGCGACGCCGTCATGCCCATCTCGAGGAGGAACAGGCAGAGCACGCCCTGGAACGCGGCGACGAAAAGCTCGTTCTGGTCGTGCACAACCTTCTGGCCCTGCAGCGCGCTGATGAACCCGATGGCGATCCCGCCGACGAGCAGGATGAGCCCGGGGTTGAGGAACACTTCCTGCAATATCGCGCGCGACATCAACGGCGCCTTCTCGCGCTGCGGGGTGCTCGGGTACCACTCGGCGTGCTCCTGCTTTTCCAGCGAGAACTCCAGCTCCTCCTCGAGTCCGCGCTCGACCCGGTCACCGACGCCCTCAGCCTGGGCGGCCGCGCCGGGACCGACCCTGGCGGGGGCCGCGTATCCCGGCTCGTCAGGCATGTACCCGGCTTCGTCCATCCCCCGGTGTCGCAACCGGGCCACCAGGTACAGGGCCACCAGGCAGCCGGGAATCTCCATGAACGCCAGCAGAACCGGCATGTAGGCGTCGAAGGCGATCTTCACACTGGTCAGGACGGCGACGCAGGTGGCGAAGGCGCCCGCCGAGTCCGACCCGTAATAGCCGGCGACCGTCGCCCTGTCGACTCGTCGCAGCCGCGTCAGGTACCGCAGCAGGATGTAGGTGAGCACACCGATCAGGAAGTTCAACACCAAGCCCAGTACGACGAATCCGGCGATGTTGTCGATGTCGGCCGGCTTCACTTTGGCCAGTTCTTCGCCGCCCTGCCAGCCGATGGCCACCAGCAGGTACATCGTCAAACCCTGGTAGATCACGTACGGGAATTCGAACCGCACCTTGAGGATCGGGATGAGGAACCCGAAGTAGAAGAACAGCAGGAGCGGCTTGAACAGATTGTGGATGAGGTTCTGCCACATCTCGTAAAGCACGGGCGCCTCCTGGCGACGCAGTTCGGCCCAGCGGGTGGCAGCAAGCGACTCGCGGCGTCCCCGAACCTAGTGGAAACTCGCAGGCTTGAGGGAGTCGTCTCAACCCGTCTTTACGAATAATTAACAACGGGCCCGATTGGGGCCCGGGGACGAGCCGTCAAAGGAACTGTCACGCACGATAATTCGCCGGGCCGGTCACCGCGTGGCCGGCGAATCTAAAACCAGTGGGCGACCAGCCGGTTGACCTCGATGTACAGCGGGATCCCGATGGTGACGTTGTAGGAGAACGTCAAACCGAGGGATGCGGCAAGCGGCAGGGTGGGGCTGGCCTCCGGGATCGCCAGTCGCTGGACCGCCGGGACGGCGATGTAGGACGCCGCGCCGCACAGCACCGCGAAAAGTACGTAGGTGCCCGGCTTGAAATCGGCGTGGGTGAGCGACGAGTAGCTGTGGGCGATCAAAATCCCCAGCGGGGCAAAGATATTCGGCGCCAACAGACCGAAGAAGATGAACCCGATTCCCGCGGTGCGCAGGTCCTTCAACTTCCTGGAGGCCGTCATGCCCATCTCGAGCAAAAACAAACACAGCACGCCCTGGAACGCCATGACGAAGAACCTGTCGTCGTCGGCGACCACCTTCTGCCCCTGCAACCCACTGACCAGGCCGATGATGATTCCCCCGATGAGCAGGACCAGACCCGGGTTGAGGAACACCTCTTGGAACAGCTCCCGCGAGAAGATCGGCGCTCGCTTGCCCGTCGGGCGGGGCGGGCTCGGGGCGGGCTCCCAATCCGGGTGGTCGAGCTTCTCCAGGGAAAACTCCAGCTCCTCCTCGATGCCGCGTTCGTGCTCGGCCTCGAGGCTCTGGCCGTGCGGCGGCTTGGCCGCGGTGCCGGGTCCCACTGAAACCCGCACCGGAGCCGTGTAGCCCGGTTCGTCGACCATGTTCCCCGCCGCGTCCATGCCGCGGTGACGCAGCCGCGCCACCAGGTATAGGGCCACCAGGCAGCCGGGAATCTCCATGACCGCCAACATGACCGGCATGTAAGCGTTGAAGGCCATTCCGACGGCCGTCAGCACGGCCACGCAGGTGGCGAAGGTTCCCGCGGAGTCTGACCCGTAATAGCCGGCGACGGTCGCTCGGTCGATTCGTCGAAGGGAGGTCAGCCAACTCAGCAACAGGTAGGCAAGGCCGCCGATCACGAAGTTGAGCACGAAGCCCAAGACCATGAAGCCCACGATGACCCCGATGCTGCCCGCGCTGATCTTGGCGAGCTCTTCACCCCCGTGCCAGCCGATGGCCAGCAGCAGGTACATGGTCAAACCCTGATAGATCACGTACGGGAATTCGAAGCGCACCTTCAGAATCGGAATGAGAAAGCCGAAGTAGAAGAACAGCAGGAGCGGTTTGAAGAGGTTGTGGGTGAAGTTCTGCCAAAACTCTTGCAGCATTTGATGCCTCCCTCGATGAGTGCGGTGATCAGGGAAAGCACCGTCGCGCAAGCGAAGCCACCACGAACATC
Organism: Mycobacterium hainanense; assembly: GCF_041890355.1. NCBI lineage: Bacteria > Bacillati > Actinomycetota > Actinomycetes > Mycobacteriales > Mycobacteriaceae > Mycobacterium > Mycobacterium hainanense. The sequence goes on from NZ_CP169059.1 coordinate 1,939,991, forward strand.
CCGACGACCGTGGAAAACCTATCCCCGGCGATGTCAAACCGCCACTCGGATGCAAAGTATGAAGTGCAGGCGTGTCGAATCGATGCAGGCGTGGCGGCGGCAGGCAAAACCGCAGGTCAGAGGCTCGCTGTCCGCGGCCTTCCGGCCGCGCGGCTCTGGCGCGGAGAGCGTGGATTTGGTGGGAATATGCTGTGCATTTGCTGTGTGGTGAGCACAGGAATCAACGGGCCGACGAAATAGCGGAGGGCCTGACCCCGACGCCCTTTTTGCGGTGCGTCACCGACAGCCATGCCGTCGGCGAGTAGTAGGTGGTGATTTCCTCCAGGCCGTCTACCCGTGAGACCGCGAGCACACCGGTCTCTTGGTTGATCTCGAGCTCATCACTCTCGCTGCCCTGGATCTCTTCGCCGTTCGCTAGCCGGATCACGAACATGGCGTCGCTCTCGGATCAAGCACGAGCCTCTCCACCAAAGTTCACCGCCACTCCTTCACTCACGCCGCAGGGAGCGCCACCGCGTCCATTAAATCTCTCGGCCAGCGCATTCGCACGGTCTCGGCCCCGAATTCAGGAGAAGCCACGTCGGTCTGGCCACGGTGTGCTGCGATGGTGCGGGCTCGCTGCGGGTCGTCTACCTGCGGTAAGTAGCAGCGGTCCGGGAGATGGTGGTTCGATCTGCGCCATGAGCGGTACAGGCCGGCGCCTTAGCTCCACGAAGGTTTTAGCATCATCGACCGGATTTGCCGGCCGTCGCGGGACAGGTTGCGTGTTCTTAGATAGGTTAGGCTACATTTACTAACCGTGACCGAGGTCAGCGTTCAGACGAGTTCTGCCGGCTCCACGTCAGCGCCGATTCCGCTCCCCGCACACGTGCATCCGGCCGACCTGGTCGCCGAGCTGGCCAGGCGGTTGCCGGAACAGGCCGGCGAGGAGTACCTGGTCTACGAGTGCGGCGGGCAATGGGTGCTGGCCGGCGGTGTGCGCGCGATGATCGAGCTCGACAGCCACGAGGTGCGGGTCGTCCGGGACGGCGTGATCCAGCGCCAACAGTGGTCGGGGCGGCCCGGGCCGGTCCTGGGTGAAGCCGTCGACAGGCTGTTGCTGGAGACCGATCAGCTCTTCGGTTGGATCGCCTTCGAGTTCGGCGTCTACCGGTATGGGCTGCAGCAACGGCTGGCCCCGCGAACCCCGTTGGCCCGCGTGTTCTGGCCGCGCACTCGCATTGTGGTGACGCGGGAACAGGTCCAGTTGTGGGGCGCGACCGCGGCGCACCGCGACACGGTCCTCGGCTTGTTGGCCGACGGCCTACCCGAGGTGCGCGCGGCGCGCCCCGTCGACGTGATCGCCGACCCGTCCAATTATCGCGGCCGGGTGGCATCAGCCGTTGGGGAGATTGCGGGGGGCCGCTATCACAAAGTGATCCTGTCCCGGTCTCTGGAAGTTCCTTTCCCCCTGGACTTCCCGTCCACTTACCGGCTCGGTCGTCGTCACAACACCCCGGTGCGGTCGTTCTTGTTGCGGCTGGGCGGAATTCGCGCCGTCGGTTACAGCCCCGAACTTGTCGCGGCGGTCCACGATGACGGCATCGTGGTGACCGAGCCGTTGGCGGGCACCCGCGCGCTGGGTCGCGGTGTGGCGCGCGACCGGCAGGCCCGCGACGACCTGGAATCCAACTCCAAAGAGATTGTGGAACATGCGATTTCGGTTCGCAGCTCGCTGCAGGAGATGACCGAGATCGCCGAACCCGGCAGCGCGGTGGTGACGGACTTCATGACGGTGCGCGAGCGCGGCAGCGTGCAGCACCTCGGCTCAACGGTCAGCGGGCGGCTAGGTCCGTCGAATGACCGGATGGACGCGCTGGAAGCGCTTTTCCCGGCGGTCACCGCGTCGGGTATCCCGAAGGCGGGCGGCGTCGAAGCGATCCTGCGCCTCGACGAGGGCCCGCGCGGGCTGTATTCGGGGGCGGTCGTGATGTTTTCGGCCGACGGCGGCCTGGACGCTGCGCTGACGCTGCGCGCGGCGTACGAACGCGACGGCAAGACGTGGTTGCGCGCGGGGGCGGGGATCATCGAAGAGTCCACGCCCGAGCGCGAATTCGAAGAGACCTGCGAAAAGCTGTCGACCCTCGCGCCCTATCTGGTCGCGCGGCAGTAATACCCGTCCGCTCCCTCGCGTGCCGCTGTAAGCGGCCCTTGGCGTAGGGGACCTTTGGCCCTAGTTGGTCGAGTTTCTCGCATGGCATCTTTGTGTAACCGAATGACACAGATACATTGCGCGTTACTTGACGGCACACATAACTGGAGGGCTTCGTGTCTAAGGACCTGACTAACCTGCAGCTACTCCACGAGCTCGAGCCCGTGGTCGAGGGCCTGCTCAACCGCCACCTGGCGATGTTCAAAGAGTGGAATCCGCACGACTACGTCCCGTGGTCGGACGGCAAGAACTTCTTCGCGGCCGACGGTCAGGACTGGGAACCTGGGCAGAGTCGGCTCCCGGACGTCGCGCAGGTGGCGATGGTTCAGAACCTGCTGACCGAGGACAATTTGCCCTCTTATCACCGCGAGATCGCGATGAACTTCAGCATGGACGGCCCGTGGGGTCAGTGGGTCAACAGGTGGACGGCCGAGGAGGCTCGGCACAGCACGGCGCTGCGTGACTACCTGGTGGTCACCCGCGCCGTCGACCCGGTGGCGCTGGAGCGGCTACGGCTCGAGCAGATGACCAGGGGCTTCAGCCCCGGGCAGAATCAGCAGGGCGACATGTTTGCCGAAAGCCTGTTCGACTCGGTCATGTACGTCTCGTTTCAGGAGCTGGCGACGCGCGTCTCGCACCGGAACACCGGTAAAGCGTCGCAAGAACCCATCGCCGAGCAGCTGATGGCCCGCGTCTCGCACGACGAGAACCTGCACATGATCTTCTACCGGGACGTCAGCGCGGCGGGCCTGGACATTGCCCCGAATCAGGCGATGAAGTCGGTGCACAAGATCTTGCGCAACTTCAAGATGCCGGGCTTCACGGTGCCGGAATTCCGGCGCAAGGCGGTGATCATTGCCGTCGGCGGCGTGTACGACCCACGTATTCACCTCGACGAGGTGGTGATGCCCGTGCTCAGGAAGTGGCGCATCTTCGAACGCGAGGACTTCACCGGCGACGCCGCGCGGATGCGCGACGATCTCGCTGTGCTGGTCAAGGAGCTCGAGCAGGCCTCCGACAAGTTCGACGAATCCAAGCAGCGCTATCTCGAGCGTGAGGCCCGCAAAACCGAAAGAATCACGGCCAGCAAGGTGCTTCGAACCGAAGGCACGCTGACGCTGAGCGGCCACTGAACAGGTCGTGATGACCGACCGGCGTGACCCGCTCGGCATTCACCTGTTTCGAACAGCTGGTCATTCCCGGCGTCAGTTTCACCCGGTCCGCTCGCCCCTGGCCGGCCACGGCCTCGGCGTGCGTCACGACGCGTTGCGACCCCCGCCGTCCGCGTCGGCGAGTCTGAACGTTTGAAACCAGGGTGGTCGGGGAATTCCTCGATCCCCCTCATAGCGTGAAGATCAGGAAGTTCCATGCTTAGCGCACGTATCGACCGCCTCAAGGAAGATTGGTTCCTTTTCCTGGGCAAGCTGGCGGCTTTGTCTACACCGCAATTAGGCATCATCTACGGCTTTCGCGACCGAATAGAAGTCCCAGTGCGCGAAGTCCGTCACGGGGCGCAACGGGTGGTTCAGTCGTCAAGGCTGATCGCCTAGCCGGTTGCCGCGCTCAGTTGGCCACGGCCTTTAGCCGGTAAGTACCTCCGGTAAGTACCTGGAGTCGGGCTGTTGCGCGCCGTCCCAACCCTGGGATGCCGTGGTCCTGGCGGCGAGCGGGCACCCCGCGCCGAGGTGCCCGTCAACCGTCAAAAAGCGAGGGAAAGCGTGGTGCTGTAGAAGCAGCCAGATGTCGTGAGCATGATGGATGCGGCGCACGAAGTGGCCACCAAGAGGCGCTTCAACACGCGCCTGTCAATCTTGCGCATTGCTCAATCTCCTTCAGTTGTAAGCGATTGGCAACAGCGTCCAACTGCTGCCATACTGTCATCCTGTAATGACGGGATAATACATACTTCCGGTCTGGACTCTAGGGATTAATTAGACTTTTGTCTAGTAGTAGCTGCCCACATCGACTCTGTTGCCGTCACGCAGCGGAATGCGCGGTAATCTCCGGTCCTGGAAATGATGGATCCGGCACCGACAGGTCGAGGGCGCTCGTTAGGCGGAGGAAGTCGACTCGAGATAGTCGGCGAGTATCCGGCTCACCAGTGACTCGATATTCGACTCGATCGACGACGCGAGCGTCGCGGTGACCGTCGCCACGGCCTGCGTCCGGAAGCGCACCAGCATCGTGATCAGCTCGGCGATTTCGGCGTCCGCCGGAAGAGGCTCGCCTGGCCTGATGCGGTCCAGCACGTGCTCGGCGCCGGCACGCACCAGCATGTCGCTGATCTTGTCGATCTCGGGCACGATCTGCTCGTGCAGATCAACGAGCTTCTCCAATTTGACGCCGTAGCCACGGATTTCGTTGAATGCCTCGATCAGTTTCGGACGGGTGACTGTGGCGCGCGGGCCATCGACCCGGATGACCTGCAGCGCCACCAGCCGGTCGAACGCCTCCCGGTCGTCAACGAGTCGCTGCGCGTCGAGCAGTGGCATGGTCTCGGGCTTCTCGGTGGTCCAGGTGCCCACGATGGCCGTCTCCAGGCCCAGCACGTCACCCAGGTTCTTGCCTTCTTCCCAGGCGCTGAGCATTTCCCGCACGTGCGCGATGTTGTATCCACGGTCGAGCATCGAGGTGATCAACCGCAGTCGGGTGAGGTGGGTGTCGTTGAACAGCGCGATGCGGCCCACGCGCAACGGCGGAGGAAGCAGTCCGCGGTCGCGGTAGACCCGGATATTGCGCGTGGTCGTGCCCGCCAGCCGGGCGAGGTCGTCGATCCGGTACTCACCGGATGTCGGAACGCCTTGCGGGTGTCGGGCCGCCGCGTCGAACAGTTGCGAGACCGCCGTCTCGATCAATTGCCGGTACTCCCGCGACTGGCGCCGGACCCGCTTGGGCGCACGCAGCACGTTGTGCAGCACGCTGGCGATACTGCCGGGTTCGGGTCTCGAGGAACGGTCGGGTGCCATGTCAGCCCGAGGCGGCGGCAAGCGCCTGGGCATCACGCGCCACCACTTGGTAGTCCCCGTAGCGGAAATCCCTCATCTGGCGAAGATACTGCGTCGCGAAGCCGGGGTACATCGACCCGTTGTATCCGTCCTTGGTGAGGTACCAGCTGCGGCAACCGGACATCCACGTCGTCCTCGTGAGGCGGCGCTGAATGCTGTCATTGTGGCGGCGCTGAACCTCTTCGCGCACATCGAGGCAACGCAGGTCGTTGTCGAGAATGGCGGTGATGCCGCGCACCGCGTACTCCAGCTGACCCTCGATGTAGACCAGCAGCGAGTTGTGACCGGGCCCGGAGTTGGGCCCGGTCATGACGAACAGGTTCGGGTAGCCGTGCACGCTGATGCTCTTGTAAGCCTGTGCGCCGTCGGCCCATTCGGTGGCCAGCGACCGACCGCCCAGCCCGGTGACCGGGAAGGGCGGACCGGTCAGGTGCACGTCATAACCGGTGGCGAACACGATGCAGTCGAGGTGATGTTCGATGCCGTCGCTGGTGCGGATGCCGGCCGGGCTCAACGTGGCGATCGGCCAGTCGATCAACTTGCAGTTGTCGCGCTGGAGGGCGGGGTAGTACTCGCTGGACACCAGCATGCGTTTGCAGCCCGGGCGGAAGTCCGGCGTCAGCTGCCGCCGCAACCACGGGTCTTTCACCTGGGCGCGCAGGTGGGCGCGGCCGAGCCGGGCGACCAGCGACGTGAGCGGGGTGTCCCACACCAGCGCCGTCGCGCTGGCCTCGTGGCCCCAGTACAGCGCTTGGCGCGCAAGCTGTTGGGTGGCAGGGACTTTGGCGAACAAGGATTGCACGGCCGGCGGGGTGGCGACGTCCAACCTCGGCAGCACCCAGCACGCCGTGCGCTGGAACACCTTGACGAACCCGGCGCGCTTCACCAACTCGGGCACGATCTGAATGGCGCTCGCGCCGGTGCCGATCACCGCGACGCGCTTGCCGGTGAAGTCGTAGTTGTGGTCCCAGCGTGCGCTGTGGACCTTGTGTCCGCGGTAGCTGTCCAGGCCCCGGATGTCGGGGAAGCTGACGTCCGACAGCGGGCCGGAGGCCAGCACGACGGTGCGGGCGCGAAACTTCTTGCGGTTCTTTGTGGTCGCGGTCCAGACGCCGGCTGCCTCGTCGAAGGCCAGGTCCTTGACTTCGTGGCCGAACTTGATCCGGCTACGAATGTCGAACCTGTCCGCCATGTCCTCGAGGTGCCGGTATATCTCCGGAGCGGGGGAGTAGGTGCGTGACCAGGTCGGGTTCTTGACGAAGGAGTACGAGTACAGCAGCGACGGGACATCGCAGCTGGCACCCGGATACGTTGTGTCGCGCCAGGTTCCGCCGACACGGTCGGCGCGCTCCAGCATCACGATGTCGTCGATACCGGCTTCCGCCAGGCGGATCGCCGCTCCCAGTCCGGTGAAGCCTGCCCCGATGATGAGTGCCGCATGAGCGCGGTTGTTCGCCATGGTCACGCCGCCGGCTCGTGGGTGAGTTCTCCAACCCAACTCGGCACCGACGGAAGCAGGGGCCGTGGATATCGGTCGGACAGCCACACCATCGAATTCGCCAGCAAGTGATACGGGTGGCGTGGATTTGTGACCACTGCAGCGTAGCGCCTCAGGAAACGATAAGTCGGTACCCGCCTGGTACGTTCGCCGCGATCACCAAGTTCTTTGAATCGCTTCACTGCCCGGTAAAGCCGCTCTGGCTCCATGCCCATGGCGATGATCTCGTTGCGGATCCTATTGATCAGTGGTGCGCCCATGATCGCGCCGATGATCAGACCCGGTGTGGCATTGTGGCCGACGAAGTCGATCAGTAACCGCCGGATCTTCGCGTGCCCGATCAGGTCGAGAACTTCGAAATCGACGACCAGATAGCGTGATTCGTCATTGTTGATCTTCTCGAAAACCTGGTGGCAAAGGGGGTCGTGCACCTCGTCGAGGAGGAATTTCAACAGGGCGCCGTCTAGTGCGACTTCGAGCATGGGAATGACGGTGCCGAGCAGAGACAACGGCATGTCGTCGGCCCAGCGGTCCAACCAGTCGATCGCCAGTCGGATGTTCACGTTCGGCTCGGGGATCTCACCGTCCTCGAGCATGCCCCAGCGCTTCATCAGCGCCAGTTCAGCGTTGGCGTGGCGCTGCTCCTCGGCGTGGAAGTAGCGATAGATCTCGGCGATGGTCGGTGTGGGCGCCTTCTTCGCCAGCGCCGCGAAGCCCCTGGCGCCGATGTTCTCGATCCAGCACAGGTCGGCCATGAACGCCTTGAGCTGTGGCCGCTGTTCATCTGTGATCATTTCGGCGCCGGGGGCGTCCCAGTCGATGTCGGCGAGCGCCCACTGCCGGTCTTTGATCTTGGCGAGCATGGCTTCCATATCGATGGCCACAGCGGCCCTCCTTCGTCGTCGGGTAATCAGGGCAGGTTGATGCGGGACACCAGACCGGCGGCACGCGTATACAACTGCGGTGCAAGGCGCTTGACGTTCCAGCCGATCTTGGCGTCGAGTTGCGGCATGCAGTACAGGTCGCCGCGGTCGTGTGTGTCGAGGCAGATCCGTGCGACCTTGTCAGCCGAGAATCCGGTCCAGCGCATCAACTTGTTGGCCAACTCGCTGGACTCCTCGCTGATGCGGCCGGACTCGACGATGTTGGTCTTGACGAAGGTCGGACACAGCACGGTGACTCGCACCCCGGTGCCGGCTAATTCGGCGGCGAGGGTTTCCGAGAGCGACAGGACCCCGGCCTTGCTGACGTTGTAGGCGGCCATGCCCGGGGCCGCTCCGAACGCCGCAGCGGAGGCGACGTTGATGATGCCGCGAGCAGGGTGCGACCGACCGGCTTCCCGCAGGATGGGGGTGAAGACGTGGCAGCCATGGATCGGTCCCCATAGGTTGATGTCCAAGGTCCAGACCCAATCGTCGAGGGGCGCATCGCCGATGGCGGCGCCGCCGGCGCCGACGCCGGCGTTGTTGATCACCAGCGTGGGCGGCCCCGAAAACCAGGCGCGTGATTGCTCGGCAAGCGCCTGTACATCCTCGAATGTTGAGACATCGCAACGGATTGCCACCGCCTTGGCACCCCGTTGGGTGATCGCGTCGGCCGTCCGCTGCGCGGCGGCCTCGTCGATGTCGCTGCACACCACCGCGCCACCACGCTTGCCCAGTTCGACGGCGAAGGCGGCACCGATACCGCTTCCGGCGCCGGTCACCACCGCCGAAGCGCCGTGGCTGGTCTTCGACCGGTTGAGCAGTCTGTCTACGGGGCCGAACATGGTCAGTGGACCTCCTCGGTCGCGGCGCGGGCATCCTGCAGGGCGTGCGCGATGAACCGCGCGACGTAGGCCATGGCCTTGGCGGCTTCGGGCGTCATCCGCGGCAACGCCTGGAAGACGTGCACCTGGTGGGGCCAGATTTGCAGTTCGCATCGGCCACCGGCGGTGCGGATGTCGGCGGCAAGCTGGCGCGCATCCTCCTGCAGCATCTCGGCACCACCGGCCTGGATCAGGGTAGGCGGGAGCGCGGCGCCGCCGGCGACATCGAGCGTCAGCCGTTCGTGGGTGAGCTCGATGCCGCTGTGGTACAGGCCGACCAGGCGGACCGCGCTCGCCGCCCGGGTGGCGGGATCGGGCCGAATCCGTTCGCGCGCCACTGACAGCTCGAACGTGAGGTCGTACAGCGGAGAGAGCAGCACCATGGCGGCGGGGTGATCGACCTCTGGCTGCAGCAGCAAGTCCACCGACAGGTGACCGCCCGCCGAATCACCGGCGATCACAACCTGTTTCGGTGGCACACCGCAGGTGTTGACCAGCCAGTCCCAGCCCGCGCGGACGTCGTCGGCTGCGGTGGGGAAGCGATGCTTTGGGGCGAGTCGGTAATCGATGCTGAATACCGGCAGCCCGGTCAGGGCCGACAGCCAGGAGGTCAAGCGGCGGTGCGTCTTTGGCGAACATACGGCGTATCCGCTGCCGTGCAGATAGTAGATCGCACCCTCGGTGATTGACGACCGTTCGGTCTCGCTGGTGGGTGTTCGCGGTCCATAAACCCATTCACCCTTGACCCGTCGGCCGTCGGGCAGGGTGGTATCGACCGATTCGACGCGCGTGCCCGCCAGCGATGGCCCGAACGCTCCCATGATGCCTGCGATGATCTGGCGCGACAGCCACAAACCCCATGCACGATCGGGCGGGATCATGCCGGTGATCGGCCGCAGAGTGTAAGCACTTATCGCCGCCGCCGCACGGGACTGCAGTGACCCGCGAGCCGGAACACCGTCCGCCATGGAACGCAGTCAATCCCAAATGGTGACATTAGTCAATGTCAGATGTTGCGGCCGGCCGGATCGCACCGCCGGAGCGGTGTGTAGGTCTTCACCCAACATGGCGGAGCCGCCACGAAGACGAGAATCCTGTGAGTTGACCAAGGTTGCGATCCGCCTTGGCGCCACGCGATGGCTATCGGGCTTAAGCTGCTGGACTTGCGAAATACGCTGTACCTCAACGGTATTGGGGTGGCGTGGCAGATTCCAAGCAGACGGCGCTGCCCTTTCGTGCGATCAGTTGTGGTGGCGCTGCGCGAGCGCTTTGGTCAGCAGCCCGGTGAGTCGTTGCTGCTCGTTGATGCTCAAATGTGCGAGCAAGGGGGCGATCCGCTCAGCCACTGAGGCGGTGATCTGGCGCTCCAGGTGGCGGGACTGGGCAGTCAGACTCACCCGCACCGAGCGGCCGTCGAGGGGGTCACAGGCCTTGGCAACCAGCCCGCGCTGGGCGGCACGGTCGATTAGTCCACTCATCGTGGAGCGCTCGAGCCCCGTGTAGTTTGCGAGGTCGGCCATCGTCGGCTCACGATCACGCAGGATGCCCAGGACCCTCAGTTGCGTCAGCGACAGATCGTGTTCGGCCGCTACTTCCGTAAGTACAGCCATCAACGCAAAAGACATTTGCACCAGTGCATCTCGCAGCTCGTCGAGACGACGCTGGGTTGGAGAACTGTCCGGGATCATAGTCCGCACCCTACACGATAAAGATTCGTATTGCGAACTATAATAGTTCGCCTTACCATCTAAAGACGGTCAGCGCAGTCACCGCGGCCGCCGTGCAGATCCGCATGGAGACCCGACTACGTGTGCATTCCGCTTCATGCGGATCAGAAAGGGCAAGGAACACCATGAAAGCCGCAGTTGTCAGCGCATTCGATGACCCTCCCCGCTACGACGACTTCCCTGATCCCGAGGCCGCACATAACGGTGAAATAGTCGTCGACGTTGTCGCGGCCGCGCTACATCCGCGCGTGCGTTCCCAAGCGAATGGATCGCACTACAGCAGCACCGGAAAGTTACCGCTAGTGCCGGGCATCGACGCGGTGGTCCGCGACGCGAAGGGCAAGCTCTACTACGCCCTGCTCGATGACACCATATACGGCACGATGGCCCAGCGCACGGTCATCGAAAAAGACCGCAGCGTGGCGTTGCCTAAAGACGCTGATCCAATCGCGGTGGCGGCCACCATGAATCCCGCCATGTCGTCATGGGTCGCGCTGCGACATCGCATCAGCTTCAAACGGGGATCGAGCGTTCTCATCCTCGGCGCAACGGGCAACGCCGGACGCGCGGCGATCCAGGTCGCCAAACGCTTCGGCGCCAAACACGTCATTGCAGCTGGCCGCAATGTCGAGCGGCTCAGTGAACTCGCTGCGCTCGGCGCCGACCGCGTGCTCACTCTGGACCAACTCTGTACGGCCGGCGACGTCGATGTCGTCATCGACTACCTCTGGGGACAACCCAGCGCCAAAGGCATAGTCGACGTGCTCACGCACCGCCGTGACCGCGGCAAAGACCTCGTCTGGATCGAAGTCGGCTCGATGGCCGGGTCAAGCACCGAGATCGCCTCGGCCGCACTGCGGTCCACGCGCCTGCAGATCGTCGGAAGCGGCGTCGGCTCAGTGCCCGGCCACGACTTCCGTAAAGAAGTCCCTAAGATCGCCCAAGCCATCACCGCAGGAGCATTCGACATCCGCACCCGCACGATCCCACTCAGCGACGTCACCACCGCATGGACAGAAACGCTCGGCGCGGACCAGCGGATTGTCTTTCTGCCCTAACTGAAAGACGTTGTCTTTCATCTTCCCGAGATACCTGGTGTGCCGGTGGGAAAGATATGGGCGGGCATCACATTTCGCACACGGTTGGGTTAAAGTGCGCCGGCCTCCGCTGCGTGGGTTACCGTCGGATAGAGAGGGCGAAAGCCAAGCTCACGGCGGATTCGCGCCGTGCTCACAGTGTGCTGCCATGGCGAGGGGTCCGCGAAGGGCGACACTATTTGGTCTGGCCTTTCCGCGTGCTCGGGTAGCCGAAGGTTGTGCAGTTGGTAGATCTCGTAGAGGGTCATCGGAGCGTCGTCGCACAGGTTGTAGGTCCGGCCGCCGACGCCTTCCGCGCGGAGGGCTCGCAGCAGTGCCTGGCTCACGTCGGCGTGGTGAGCGGTAGGCAACCGTTGGTGCAACGGCCGGGCCGCGAGCATCGCGGCCGCGTCGGCGACGTGCGGGTCGCCGTCACCGTAAACGAACGGCAGCCGGACGATCCGCAAGTCCAACCCACGCTGATGGTGCAGCGAACGAAGCCGATTCTCGACCTCAACCTTAGCGGCGGGATAGGGGTGCAGGTCGGTGCCCACCGGGTCATCCTCGGTCGCCGGCCGGCCATAGTCGCAGCCGTCATACACCTGATTGGTGCTGGTGTAGACGAATTTAGTGATTCCCGCATCCAGCGCTGCGTTGGCTAGTCCGGCGGTGCCGGCGATGTCCGTCTCTGCCATTTCCTCGGCCGAGAAGGTCCGAAATGAGCTGGCGATGTGGACGATAGCGGTGACTCCGTCAAGCGAGTCGCGCACGGCCGCCTCGTCGCGCAGATCAGCGACGGCGATGTGAGCCCCCACCGGGATTGGGCTCGCACTGTTGCGCACGAGCAGCCGAACGGGCTCGCCCGCCGCATGCATCCGCCTGGCGAATCGACTACCTACTTTGCCTGTTGCGCCTGTAATCAGTGTGGTCATGCATACGACTGTGCGGTCGATCGATCACCGGCGGCAGAGACCTGTTGAGGCTGGGACTGACGATCCCTGGCTGAGCTGCCGGATCGAGGCCAGGATGGAGCGATGGACGCTACGAACCTGGCCGACTTCCTGCGCCGCCGACGGGCCGCACTGCAGCCAGAGGCTGTCGGCCTGCCGGCCGGTCGGCGGCGTCGGACGCCAGGCCTGCGACGTGAGGAGATCGCCGCTCTGGCCGGCATGTCGTGCGACTACTACACCCGGCTGGAGCAGGCCCGCGGTCCTCGCCCGTCCCGCCAGTTGCTGGCCGCACTGGCCCGCGCGCTGCGGCTGACCGACGACGAGCGGGATCACCTGTTCCATTTGGTCGGCGAGGAGGCGCCGCGGCTAGGCCGCAGCTCCGACCATGTACGGCCCGGTGTGCTGCGGTTGCTGGACCGTCTTCGCGACCTGCCCGCCACCGTTGTCGACGACCTCGGGTTCATACTGGCGTGGACGCCCACGGCCGAGGCGTTGGTGGGCACCGACTTCAGCGCGTTGTCGGACGCCGATCGCAACGTGAATGTGCTCTTCTTCTGCCGCGGACCGTCCGGTCACAACCCGTTTAGGCAAGCCGATCATCTGGCGACGGCCCGCAGCCACGTCGCCAACCTTCGGGCAGCCGTAGCGACTCATCCCGCCGACCCGCGCGGCGCCGAACTGGTCCGCCGGCTGCGGGCCGGCAGTGCTGAATTCGACCGACTGTGGGACGAGCATGAGGTGTCCGTACGCCGTTCCTCGACCAAAGTGTTCGTCCATCAAGAGATCGGCGAAATCGAGTTGGACTGCGAGATGTTCCATCTACCCGAAGTCGGTCAGAAACTCATCGTCCATACTGCTGAGCCGGGCAGCAGCGCCGCGCAGGCCCTCGAGCTGCTTCGGGTACTCGGCCTTGATCGCATCCAAACCACCGGCTAAAAAAACCATTTTCAGGCATTCCAAGAGGCCACGTCGGCACGACGGGGCGGCAGGGCGATTGCGGAAACGACCATACTCATTAATGAGAATATATGCATCCGCCAGCGCTGCATGAACCTCGCCCGGTCGCGTGCCCCCGGTGTCATGTGCTTGCATGGCGTGCACCCTTGCGGAGGGAGGGCGGGATGGGAGATGGTTTTGTCTATGCCGGACAGAGTGCTTGTCACCGGAGCGCTGGGCCTCGTCGGGCGCTACACGGTGAACGAATTGTCTTCTCGCGGAGCCGACGTGGTGGCCACCGACCTCGACACCAAGCGGAACCGCAAGGCCGCTCGGCAGTTCGCGGCTGACGTCGACGTCCGCTTTGCCGACCTGACCGACGCCGCTGCCGTAGGCAGGCTCGTCGCGGCCGTCCAGCCGAGCGTGGTGGTGCATCTCGCGGCGGTGATTCCGCCGGTGTGCTATCGAAATGTCCGGGTCGCACGGGCGGTCAACGTCGGTGCGACAGCGACGTTGGTCGATGCCGCCCGGCAACTTCCTAACCGCCCCCGCTTTGTACAGGCTTCCAGTGTGGCCGTTTACGGTGCACGTAATCCACATCGCGGTGACGACCTACTCACCGATTCGACGCCGCTTCGCGCCTCTGACTGCTACGGCCAGCACAAGATTGAGGCGGAGGCGGTAGTGCGCAGTTCGTCACTGCCGTGGGTCATACTCCGGCTGGGCGCAATCATCTCCACCGATCTGCGCGCGATGACGGTGGGAGCTGATCAGTTGTTCATGGAGTGGAGCTTTCCCGTCGACGGACGAATCACCACGGTCGACGTTCGCGACGTCGCCGCCGCCTTCGCGTCGGCGACAACCGCGGACGTGGTGGGCCGTACGCTTTTGATCGCCGGTGACCGATCACACCGCCAGCTGCAGGGAGATGTCGGGCCGGCGCTGGTGGCGGCGTTGGGGCTTGGGGGTGCCTATCCCCGCGGACGGGTGGGCGACCCCGATGACGACGACGAATGGTTCGTCTGTGACTGGATGGAAACGGAGCCCGCCGAGGAAGCACTGGCATTTCAGAACCACCCGTGGCCGCACATGCTTGACGAAATTCGCGCCCGGGTCGGGCTTCTCCGCTTTCCGCTGCGGGCGCTGGTGCCTGTCCTTCGGCCGATGCTTGCACGGCGGTCTCCCTATCACGGAGCGCCAGGGCATTTCGCGGAGCCGTGGCGCACGATACGCAGCCGATGGCCGGAGTCGGTCCCGGACAACGAATCCGTGTAGCGGGCCGGCGTTAACCGGCAAGCGACTTGGTGCACTCCAGGTAGATCGCGTCCAGGAACCGACCGACCGCGGAACAGGTGACACCGGTGCGGGCGCCGTCGATGAGATCGAACCCGTGTTGAGCGCCCGGCAATTCGAGGTATCCCGTGAACGACGACGATCGCGAACGCAATTCACGGATGAAGTCACGCGCCTGCTCGACCGGGATGACGGAGTCCCCGCTGCCGTGAACGACCATCATCGGCGGAGCGCCTTCACCGATCCGTGCGATAGGGGATGCGTTGCGGAACACCGCGGGCGCATTACGTTGCGTCTGCCTGACGATCAGATTCTCCAGGAACCCCATGAAGCGGTCGCGTTCCGGTGTTGACCGATCCTCCCAGTCGTAGCGTCCGTATAACGACACCGCCGCATCGACTCTTGTGTCGATTCCGCCTTGTTCGCAATCGAATACGGCATCGCCCGGACTGAGCGCCGCAAGGGTGGCCAGATGGCCGCCCGCCGAGGCGCCGGCAATAGCGACGAAGCCCGGATCGCCACCGAAGGTGCTCACGTTCGCGCGAGCCCACGCGATGGCAGCTTTGACGTCCATGATGTGACGCGGCCAGCGGTGTCGCGGTGAGACGCGGTAGTCGATGGCCAGGCACAGCCAACCGCGTTCGGCGAGATGAGCCAACAACGTATGGCCCTGATAACGTCGGCTGCCGTGCAGCCATGCCCCACCGGGCACGTATATCAAGGTGGGTGCCGGCCTAACGGGTGCTTCGCGGGCGCGCCAGACGTCGAGCACCTGGGAACGATCCGGGCCGTAGGAAACGTCGGCCTGGTAAACGTATCGTCGACGCAAATCGGGTCGGTCGAACAAAGGTGGTCGGCGCGTCGGGAGTGGCCACTCCGTTCGGTCGTCTCGTGCCAAGCCGCTGAGTGAGGTCTCGCACGCCGTTACCGCGTCTTGGTGGGAGTATCGCTGCCGCAACCGAGGTGTGTCGGACGGCTTCGAACGCGTTGCTGCTTCGAGGAATCCGGGAATTTGTCGATACATCCATGCGCCCATTGCGGCGGCGTCGGCAAGCGGCTGCAGTTGTGTCCCTACGCCGGGAAGCCGTGGCATGGTCTTGCTGACAGCTGTCAAGTATGCGGTGGGTGCCGTGACCAAGAACAATTCGGCGATACGGCGGGTCGAATTACTGCGGGACTGACGCGGGGTTCGCCTCATCGTCACTACCGTACTCCGTCGTTGGACCCACTGCTCGAAAAATTTCGCAGCAATAGGGTGTTTCGTCACTCGCTGCGATCGCATCGGGAGCGCCCTTCCGTGCGTCAAGGCGTTGGCTCGCGCTTACGCGGGGCCGGACCGATGCCGTCACGGCGAGCGGCGCCTGCTAGGGAGCCATCACTCCCGGAATTGCGGAAAGCGTCGACGAGAGTCCGGCGGCGCAGCGGATGGTTACGAAGTCGTCAACCATTGCCTCGGTCAGTTCATGTGGATCCCCGGGGGTAAGTCCGTCGGCGAGCACCGAGATGCTGAGCTGGTCGACATAACTCCATACCGTGATGTTCAAGCCGCTGCCCACGGTCAGCGGGCCCACCGAGTAGATCTCGGAGACGATCCTGTTGTTCAATTGGCCACGCTCACGCGGCCCCATCACATTGGAGATCGGCAGCGTGAAGATCTTGTTTCGCGAACTGCGGCGCGCAAGATACCTAAACAACGCGGCTGCTGGAGCGGGCGGCAGGTATTCGGACCACCGGCAGACGAGCTCGGGGCCCAGCAGCCGATGGTTCTCTTTGGCGGTGCTGGCGGCCGCGCGAGCGGCATACACCCGCTTGATGGGATCGTCGACATCACTTGCCAGCGGTACGAGCATGCCGCTGAACCGATTCCCGAAGAGCCGGTCCGGCGAGACGTCGAAGCTCACCGGCACCGACGCCAGCAGCGGCTCGTCCGCGTCGCCGTCGTAGCGCTGCCGCAGAGCGCGCAACCCACCCGCGGAAATCGCGAGAACCAGATCGTTGATGGTCACGCCGAGCTGAGAAGCCGTCTCCTTGACGTCGCGCAACGGTAGCGCCGCCGTGGCGAAACGCCTTGTGGCGTCGAGCTTGTGGTTGATGAAGGAGGGGGGAGGTGTGAATGGCCACGCCAGTTCCGGTGACAATCGCCGCTTGCTCGCGCGAACCCGTCGCAGGCCGTCAGCGGTGTACCGGACCGCCGAGGGCAGACGCCCCACCTGCCGCAGATGATCACCCAGCGCCGACACGACGAGCGCCGTGCGAGACGGCACCGGCTCTGTCGGGTAACCGTCGCGTTCGTCATCCAAAGCGAGGCCGGGATCCATCCCCTTTGCCAAGAGGTTCGCCGCTGCCACACCGTCGGCGAGTGCGTGGTGGATCTTTCCGACGACCGCCACCCTGTTGTCGGCAAGACCCTCGAGCAGGTAGAGCTCCCATAGTGGTCTGCTGCGATCCAACGGCGTGCTCGCTATTTCGCCGACCACCTCGTCCACCTGACGCCGGCCGCCGGGGCTCGCCACCTGGACCGCCCTGACGTGGTAGTCCAAATCTATTTCGACATTTTCCCGCCACATCGGGTGATGGAATTTGAAGGGAATGTCGATCAGTTCGAACCGGAACGGATCCAACTTGTAAAGCCGTCGGGCGATCACTTGGCGGAACTGTTCGATGCCGTAATGCTCTTCATCGGTTGCCAGGTCCAGAACGGCGACCTTGATAGTGTGCATGTGCACGGTCGGAGTCTCCGAGTACAACATCGACGCATCCCAACCGCTGAGTCGAATCACGGTACCCTCCCCGAAGTGCGTTGATAGCCGTGTCTACTCGAAGGCGATGACGCCGCGAATGTTCTTGCCGGCGCGAAGGTCTTTCATGGCCTCGTTGATGTCGTCGAGCTTGTACTTCTGAGTGACCAGCTCGTCCAGTTTGATCAGGCCTGCCTCGTACATGGATAGCAGCTTGGGCATGGCTTCGCGCGGGTTCATCTCGCCGTAGAGCGCCCCTTTGAAGGTCTTGCAGGAGTTGACCATGTCGCCGAGCATCATCGGCACCATCATGTCGGTGATCTTGGCCATCCCCGTTAGCACGCAGGTTCCGCCCTTGCGCAACAACATCATCGCCGTAAAGATCAGGTCTGCGGGCACCACCCCGGGGGTGAGAACGACGCGATCGGCCATGACTCCCCAGGTGATCTCCTTGACCAGTTCCACTGCCGCACCGGCATCGACAGCGGTGTGGGTTGCGCCGAACGTCGGCGCGATCTGACGTTTGAATTCGTTGGGGTCGATGGCGACGATGTGCTTGGCGCCCGCGACCTTGGCGCCCTGCACCGCGTTCATGCCGATTCCGCCGACGCCAATCACAACGACCGTGTCGCCCGCTCGCGTACCTGCCGCGACGGATCCCGAGCCGAATCCCGTTGTCACACCGCAGGACACCAGTGACGCGGCCTCCAGGGGGATCCAATCATTCACTTTCACCAGCGAGCGCTCGGATGCCACCACGTACTCGGAGAAGGTGCCGACCTGCATCATCGCCATCAGGTCCTCGTCACCGAGGTGCCGACGCCGGGTGCCGTCGGTGGTCATTGCCTTGCTGTAGATGTCGGAGCCAATGTCGCACAGGTATGTGTGCCCGGTCGCGCACCACCGGCAGCTGCCGCAGGCAGGCAGGAACGAGATCGCCACATGGTCACCAGGTTTGAGGGTCTTCACCTCGGGACCGACCGCTTCGACCACGCCGGAGCCCTCGTGGCCGCCGAGCATCGGGAACCACTCGGGCACCGAAATGCCGGACGCCCGCATCATTTCTTCCATCTCGGCCGTCGGCACACTGTCGCCGGTATAGAAGTGCTCGTCAGAATGGCAGATGCCGGCATAGGCCATCTTGACCAGAACCTCGCCGGCGTGTGGAGGATCGAGCTCGACGTCGGTGACTTCCCAATCGATACCGACGCCGCGCAACACCGCTGCTTTGGACTTCATTGTCGCTTCTTTCGTTGGGAGTCAGGCGGCCGGCCAGCCGACGGTCTTTGTCTCGGTGAAGATTTCGAGTCCTTCGATGCCGCATTGCCGGCCGACGCCGGACTGCTTGTAGCCGCCGAACGGGGCGTCGGCGCCGTACCAGAGGCCGCCGTTGATTCCGAGCGTCCCGGTTCTGATGCGGCTCGCCACGGACTTCGCGCGGTCGAGGTCATTGGCGAACACGACGCCGGACAGGCCATAGATCGAATCGTTCGCGATCCGCACTGCATCCTCGTCGCCGTCGAACCCGATGACCGACAGCACCGGCCCGAAGATTTCCTCCTGCGCGATGGTCATCTTGTTGTCGACATTCGCAAACACCGTTGGCTCTACGAAGTAGCCCTTCGGAAGATGCTTGGGCACACCGCCGCCGGTGACCAGCCGGGCACCTTCCTGCTTGCCCTTCTCGATGTAACCGAGCACCCGATCTTGCTGCTTCTTGGAAACCAACGGGCCCTGCAGCACCGAGGGATCGGTGGGGTCGCCGTATTTGTTTTTCTCCATTGCAGCCGTGACGATCTCGACGGCTTCGTCGTAGCGCGAGTTGGGAACGAGCAGGCGGGTGGGCATCGCGCAGCCCTGCCCGGCGTGCATGCAGATGAATGCGCTGCCACCCACCGGCCCGCTGATGTCTCCGTCCTCGTCGAGAACCAGGTACACGGACTTGCCGCCGAGCTCGAGAAACGTTGGCTTGACGGTTTCGGCGGCGGCGGCCATTATGCGCCTGCCGGTGGCCGTCGAACCGGTGAACGCCACCATATCGACCAGTGGCGACGTCGAAATCACCTCGCCGACAAGGTGATCAGACGATGGCACGACGTTGATGACGCCGGGCGGGATGTCGGTCTGCTCGGCGATGATTCGACCGATCCTGGTGGCGTTCCAGGGTGTGTCCGGGGCGGGCTTGAGCACGCACGTGTTGCCCATAGCGAGGATGGGACCGATCTTATTGAGGATGATCTCGAAGGGAAAATTCCAGGGGGTGATGACGCCGACGACACCGATGGGTTCCTTCCACACCTCCCGGGCGGTCAGGCTGCCCATGCCGAACGCGTCCTTGTCGGGAAGCGACCGCTTCCAGGTGAATTCGCTGATCATGTCGGCAGGCCAGGAGAGGGCCTCCTTGAGGGGTACGTCGAGCTGCGGTCCATAGGTGGATAACACGGGACAGCCGACTTCGGCGACCAGTTCGGCTCGCAAGTCCTCGCGTTCGGCTTCCAGCGCCGCCTGCAGCTGCCGGAGGCCGGCGGCCCGCGCCTCGCCGTCGCGCGACCACTCGGTATTGTCGAACGCGTGCCGCGCCGCGGCGATCGCACGCTCCATGTCGGCGCGTGTCCCGTCGCTGGTGGTGCCCAGGACCTCCTCTGTCGCCGGGTTGATGTTCTCGAAGTGCCGCCCGGTCTCGGATTCGACGAGCTTCCCATCGATCAACATTCGCGGTTCGTGGTTCACCATTTGCGAAGTACCTTCACTGCGTCGGAGGTGCGCGGGGCAAGGGTTAGGTAGGGGATGAAACTGCTGTTGCCGCAACGGATCACGGAGTTGACTACATCGGTCAGATGCTCGACGTCAATCAACCCGCCAAGCATGTACTTGTTCTCCATCCAATATCGGATGGCCGTCTCCAACGCGTCGGGATCCCAGGCCTTGTTGAACTCGGTCTGCGCGTCACCGCTGCCGCCGAGACTGTCACCCACCGCGAGGCGGGTGAAGCCGATCTCCGGATGTTCGATGCGCCACGCCTCGACGAGCTTGTCGAGAGCGCCCTTGGTCACGGCGTAGGCTCCGAGCAATGGCCACGGAGTCGTGTAGGACGCACTGAGCGAGGACAGGTATACGGCCGATCCCGCCGAGGCAGCGAGGTGTGGCGCGGCGGCGGCGGTGACGAGCGAAGCGCCGGTCACGTTGGTGGCGAACAGCTGCGCCCATTGTCCCGCCGTCATCTCGCGCAGTGGCGCGAGCACGCCCATGCCGGTGGTGTAGACCAGGGCATCAAGACCGCCCAGCGCGCCGACCACTTCGGACATCGCGTCGTGGCAGGTGTCGGAAATGGTGACGTCGCACGCCACCGCCACGGCTCCGTTGCCCGCTTCCTTGGCCGCGTCGACCAGCTTGTCGTATCGACGCGCCAACAACGCGACGTGCGCGCCCCGGCGTGCGAGCCCGATTCCGATGCACCGGCCCAGACCGGAGGAGGCGCCCACGACCGCGACTCGCAACGGCCGTTGTTCGTTGTCAGACATCGAGCTTGGCGCTCATAGTGCCGAGGGTCGCGCCCGCGGTGCGTTCGAACCGGCCATGGTCGAAGCTACGGATCTCGACATCGTGGTCACCGGCTTCGGCGCGCAGCGCGCCGACCGTGCATCGTTCTCGGGTGCGGTGCTGGAACGGGTCGAATGAGTACCAACGGCATGCGTTCTCATACGTGATCTTGTTGATCTCGTCGTCGGGGAGGTCGACCATGACCAGGGCAAGCTCCTCGGGTGCCGCTGGCCACGACGAGTCGGAGTGCGGGTAGTCACACTCCCAGGCGATGTTGTCGATGCCGATGTCGTGGCGGAGTTTGATTCCGATCGGATCGGCGATGAAGCAGGTCAGAAAGCGTTCCCGGAACACCTCACTGGGCAGTCTGTTTCCGAAGTCCTGACCGGTCCACAGGTGATGCATTTCGTAGGTTCGGTCGAGTCGGTCGACGAAGTAGGGGATCCAGCCGGTGCCGCCCTCGGAAAGTGCGAAGCGGACGTCCGGGAACTTCTTGATGACGCGCGACCACAACAGGTCGGCGGCCGCCGAGCACACATTCATCGGCTGCAGCGTGATCATGACGTCGACGGGCGCGTTGTCGGCGGTCATGGTGATCTTGCCGGAGGAGCCCAAGTGGACCGAGAGCACCGTGTTGGTGTCCGACAGCGCCCGCCACATCGGATCCCAGTACTCGTCGTGGAAGCTCGGGAAGCCGAGCGTGGCGGGGTTCTCGGTGAAGGTGACCGAGTGGCAGCCTTTGTCGGCGTTGCGGCGGATCTCTTTGGCGCACAATTCGGGATCCCACAACACGGGCAGCCCCATGGGCAAGAAGCGCCCAGGATACGAGCCGCACCAGTCGTCGATGTGCCAGTCGTTATATGCCTGGGTGACGGCGAGGGCGAGGTCCTTGTCGGGGTGGGTGGCGAACAGCCGGCCCGCGAAGCCGGGGAAAGACGGGAAACACATCGATCCCAGCACACCGCCGGCGTTCATGTCCTTGATCCGCTCATGGATGTCGTAGCATCCCGGGCGCATTTCGTCGAAGGCGGTCGGCTCGACGCCGTATTCCTCGCGTGGGCGACCCGCCACAGCGTTCAGGCCGATGTTGGGGATGATGGCATCGTTGAACGTCCATACTTCCGAGCCATCGGGTCGGCGGATGACCCGGGGCGCCGCGTCCGCGTACTTGCTTGGAAGCCTGCCGTCGAACAGGTTCGGCGGCTCCACCAAATGGTCGTCGACGCTCACCAAGATCATGTCTTCGGGCTGCATGGGTCTCCTTGGGCACAGAGGTTGAGAACGAGGCTATCAGCTAGGCGGAGGAACTATTTCGATTTCCGGAAATATGCATTTCCATAACGGCGGCGGCCTCCATGAGTTGGCTTCAACGATCAGCGCCGCAGCATCGTGTGAGGGTCGACGGCAAAAGAGAGCAGGAGCCGGTCGAGGATCTTGGCGGCCCGACGACGCGCCCTATGGGGGTTCGCGGAGTGCGCGACCAGAAGCGAGGCCTCCTCGAGCGCGGCGACAAGCATGTGCGTCAGCTCCCCGACGGGTTGGTCGTCGATGATGCCCTCGGCGATCGCTTCGCGGACCACCTCGTTGATGAGGGCGATGCTGTTGCCCTCCTGGATTTCACGAAGGGTCTGCCAGCCCAGTACCACCGGGCCGTCGACGAGTATCACCCGCTGCACCGCGGGTTCCTGTGCGGCTTCGAGAAATCCGTGCAATCCGCGCGTGAGTCGCTCCCAGGCGTCCGCGCCCGGCGGGGGGGCGGCGATGGACCGGAGCGTCAGATCGTTCTCGACATCTTCGAATACGGCTCGAAACAGCTCGGCCTTGTCCTTGAAGTGGTGATAGAAGGCGCCGCGCGTCCCGACGCCCGACCTGGTCACGATGTCACTGATGCTCGTGTTGAAAAACCCGCGTTCAACGAACAGGTCGCGACCCGCGTCGATCAGGTCGCGGCGGGTCTGCTCGCCCCGGGCGCGTCGATCCTCGTCCGCCCCGCCACGCTTCGCCATGCCGACGATCTTAGCAACCTGCAGCTTGAATGTTGAAGGCCGGCCGGGGCTGTCTCAGCGCACGATCCCGCGAACGGTCATCAGACCTAGTTCGGCGTGGGACTTGAAGCCCGGCGGGGCGTCGCAGATTGCGGGGATGGAGTTCACCGGTTCCATCGCGGTCCAGGCGTAGCCGATGTAGCCGGGCTTCGCGTGCTCTCGGGCTTGCTGGCTGCCCCGCAGGATCAGCTCGGTTCCTGGGTCGCCCTCGATCACCACGCGGTAGTGGTAATACGGCTCCCAATCAGGCTTCGGGTCGATGGCGTCGTGTTCGATGAACGAGTAGAGCTCGTGCAGCGTGATGAACGGCCTGCCGTCCACCCACGCCGTCCAGAGGTGGTGCTGGGATGCAACGGTGCCCTCCTTGATGACACCCTTGAGACCCGGCATGTCCATGTCCGGCGTCCCCTCGTAGGGGATGTCGCGGGTGGCGGTGCCCAGCTCCACATCCGTCGTGAACTTCTCTACCGTTTTGCCCAGTCCCTCGACGACCATGGTCAGGGACTGCGCGAACAACGACCACGCGTCCTGGAAGAGATTGCCCTCCGCGAACTCGGCCGGGGTCTTGCCGAAACCCATCTCGTCCAAATACTTCAACGTGTCCTTGTTGAAGTTCACCGCCTCGTAGATGTGGATGTGGTCGGTCTTGCCGACGATCCGCGCCAGCGTCAGAACGAGCAAGTCCGCCGCGTATCCGGGGTGGATTCCGCCTCCGTGGAACGAGGTACCGCCGTCTTGGCACGCCGCCTCGATCTTTTCGATGTCCGCACTGTTGGTTTCGGTCCGATGCCACCAGGCTCCGCCCGAGGCGACGACGCTCTTTCCGCCGCGCAGCAGGCGGCAGATCTCGTCGACGTCGGACCAGAGTGGCGCGTAGAACACGCAGTCGGCGTCGAGGGCCTCCAGTGCTGCCTTGTCGGTAGTTGCCAGCACGCCGATCGGTGCCACCCCGACGAGCTCACCCGCGTCTTTGCCGACCTTTTCCGGACGATTGCAGAGCACTCCGACGACTTCGTAGAGGGGGTTATGGGCGAAGTGGCGCAGCGCCAGCGTCCCGACATTGCCCATGCCCCACTGGATCACGCGATACTTCTTCTCGACAGCCTGCGTGCGGGATTCCAGCGGTGATGCGAGCGTCATTGCGTCTCCTTCGGGCGGCCCCCCTCGCAACGTACACCCCGAAAGGGCAGATATGCCGGTTACGGAAACCGCCGTTTCCGGTTCGCGGATACGGATGGCATCGGCCCGGACAACCTTCATCCGGTATGTTGCCGCTATGCCAGACGACGAGGTTCGCGCATACGGGTCGGTTGCTCCCCTGAAAGTCGGCCTGCTGAACGACTATCCGACTACCGGGGACACCGACAACGACAGCCTCGACGCGCTGCGCCTGGTGATGGACGAAGCCGTCTCGTCCGGGCTGGTCGATCGGCCGATCGAACTCTGCATGCGCAACGTGGTCGGCTTGCCCAACGGTACCTACGCCGCGGTGGAGAGGGCCTTCGACGAGCTGGTGGCCGAGGGCTGTCTGGCCATCTACGGCCCGTGGGTATCGGACAATGTGGTGCCGCTGCGTTCCCACGTCGAGGCCACCGCTCGCGTTCCGATCGTCACCCTGTCGGGGTCGGAGGGTGCGCTGGGCGAGTGGTGCTTCGCGCTGAACAACGGCTCGATGCCCGAGGAGCCGGTTATGCTCGCCGCGGTGATGATCGGGGATGGCCGCTCGCGGATCGCCATCGCCTACGAGTCGTCGTTGATCGGCAAGGAGTACCTCGCGTTCGCCCAGCGGGCCTACGATGTCGCGGGCCTGAAAATTGTTGGCACCGTCGCGATTCCCCAGGTGGAGGCCGACAAGTCTGAGGCGGTTGCTGCGCTGCGCGCAGCCACCCCCGACGCTCTGGTGCACGTGGGATTTGGGCACGGCCTGTGGGGGTTTACCGACGCGCTGCTGGCGGCGGGCTGGGACCCCCCGCGGTACACCACGACGGCCTTCGAAATGGCGCACATCAACGCGGAATGGAGTCGACAGCTGTCCGGCTGGATCGGTCTGGACAGCTACGACGAGCGCAACACCGTCGGTCAGGCCTTCCTGGACCGCTTCGAGGCCAGATACGGCCGTCGGCCCGCACATTCCATGCCCGGGCTGTCGCACGACGCGGCCACCGTGATCGTGCGCGGCCTCGCGGCGGCGCGCCCGCTCACCGGGGAGGGAGTGAAGAACGGGATCGAGCAGGTCAAGCTCATCCCCTCGGCCAGCGGCGCCCCCGGGACATTCTTGCGGTTCGGCCGGTTCATCCGGCAGGGCTGGATGGGATCCGATTATCTCGTTGCCCGCAGGGTGTTACCGGACGGCAGCGCGCACGTCTTCCACGCGGCGCCGAGCGACCACATCGCCCGCGCGGTCGCGCGCGCCTCACGCTAGTTGGATCGCGCCGAATACCGGTGCGGTCACGATGCCGGGCGGTTGGGCAAGCACGTACGGAATCGCGCGAATCGCGCCCATCGCGATCATCAGGTGGCCCGGCATGGCGTGCTGGCCGGGTTGCGCCGAGCCATCGAACCCCACGTCGAGCTGGAGTTCGAAGCTCGGCTGCCCTTTGATGACCGCGCGGATCAGGGGCGCCTTCTCGCCGGGCGCCAGCGGTGCCATATTCCACTGGGGAAGGTCGCGGGTGAGCACCCACTCCTCGTGGATGGCCAGCAGCGGGCGCCCCGACCAGTGACCGGTCCACGAGAACCGCTGCCCGACAACCGTTCCCGCCTCGATCGTCCCCGCGAGGACCTCGATGTCATGGGGCAGCGTGGTCGCGTCGACCGTCACGTCGATGCGCGACAGGCTGATCCCG
This sequence comes from Mycobacterium hainanense, assembly GCF_041890355.1. Classification (NCBI taxonomy): domain Bacteria; kingdom Bacillati; phylum Actinomycetota; class Actinomycetes; order Mycobacteriales; family Mycobacteriaceae; genus Mycobacterium; species Mycobacterium hainanense. The sequence goes on from NZ_CP169059.1 coordinate 1,965,643, forward strand.
AGGACGTCGGCGGTGGCGTTGAGTGCCTGGCGGTAGGCCATGTCGAGCTTTTTGATGATCGGGGAATCGACGCTGACGTCTTCGGGCGGCCTGCCCATCCCCATCAGGTCGACAAGCATCGGCCGGCTGTCGACGGCTGACACGTCGGTGGCCTCGTAGAGGTCGATCCGGTCGATCGTCTTGCTCAACCCCGTCACCGTGGCGACGAGGCGCTCGAACATGAACCCAGGGTTCTCGCCCGCGGCGTGGAACCGCGAACCGCCCCGCCGGCAGGCGTCGATGAACGCCGATTCGGTCTCCGCGCCGTAACTGGGCAAGTGGTTGTACGACGTGGTCGTGATGACGGTGCTGCCGGCGGCCAACAGGCGGCAGATGTCCGCGGCGTTCGTCTCGATGGCGTGTGCCTTGCTGGCCGTGTGCACGACGACGTCGGCGCCCAATGCGACGATCTCGTCCTTGTCCGCCGTGGCGATCACGCCGGTCGTCGGCGGGAGACCACAAAGCGCGCCCGCGTCGAGCCCTGTTTTCGCCGGGTCGTAGACCAGGACTCCCACCAGCAGATAACGGGGATTCTCGATAAGCTCTTGCAGGGCGGCCCGGCCCACGGCGCCGGTTGCCCACTGCACGACTCGAATAACCAATCGGACGCTCCAGGTTGCGCTTTCGCGATGTTGCAGAGCTTCTGGTTCATTCAACCTACATCATGTAGTTTTGCAACCGACAATATGTAGGTTGATGGGGCTGATGAGGTGGCGAGTGGCGGAGCCGACGGTTAAAGACAACATCGACCAGCGCATCCGCGAGGCGCAGGAGAAGTTCAACGCTGGGATGGGCGCCGACGGCGACGCGACCCCGTACCCGCTGCTGCGCGAGTTGCGTCAAAAGGCGCCCGTTCACCCCGGCTGGCCGGAGATGGGCGTCCCGCGTGACGGGCCCGACGGCAAGCAGACGTTCACGGCGTACGCGTTCGATGCCGTCAAGGCCGTGTTCACCGACAACATCACTTTCAGCACCCGCATCTACGAGGATATGGTGCGGCCGCTGCAGGGGCCGACGATCCTGGAGATGCAGGAGCCCGAGCATGCGGTCTACCGCCGCCTGCACGAATTCGCCTTCGCCAAGTCCTCGATGAAACGTTGGGACTCCGAACTGGTGGGGCCGCTGGTCGATCGCACGATCGCGAAGTTCCGCGACGACAAGCGTGCCGACTTGGTCGACGCAATCTTCATGCCCATCCCGGTGCGGATCATCGCTGCCCTTCTCGGATTGCCGGAATCGGATGTCGGCGAGTTTCACCGGCTGGCGATCGACCTGCTCGGCTTTCGCGGGGACATGGAAACCGCGATGAAGGCGTCGGCCGAGATGAAGGAGTACTTCATCGGCGTGCTGGCCGACCGGCGCAAGTCGCCGAAGGACGACATGGTGACCATTTTGTCGCAGGCCGAAATCGACGGCGTCAAGATGTCGGACGAGCAGATCTACGGATTCATGCGCAATCTCCTGCCCGCCGGGGCGGAGACCACGTCTCGATCGACAGCGAGCCTCGCGCTGGCCCTGTTGACCCACACCGACCAACTCGACGCCGTGCGCGCCGACCGCAGCCTGTTGTCCCAGGCGATCGAGGAGGGCATCCGGTGGGAGACGCCGCTGCTGAATTTCATCCGGGAGGTCAGCACCGACACCAAATTCTTCGGGCTCAAGATCCCGAAAGGATCAACGATGATGGTGAACCTCGGTAGCGCCAATCATGACGAGACGCGTTGGCCGGACCCGGAGTCCTTCAACATCTTCCGCGAGCGCAAGCCGCACATCGGGTTCGGACACGGTGCCCACTTATGCCTGGGGATGCACTTGGCGCGGCTGGAGAGCACCAAGTTCTTCAACGCGATCTTCGACCAACTTCCAGGCCTGCGGCTCGATCCCGACGCCCCGCCGCCCTATGTGAGCGGCACGATGTTCCGTTCGCCGCCGCGGCTGGACGTGGTATGGGATTGAGGTTTGCCTGATATGACTCGAGTGATCCAATGGGCAACCGGGGTGACCGGCATGATGTCGCTGCGACACGTCTTGGGCCGGTCGGACCTGGAACTGGTCGCCGTGCGGGTGTACGACCCGGCCAAAGCCGGGCTTGACGCGGGCACCCTGTGCGGGGCTCCCGATGCGGGCGTGCTGACCTCTGCCGAGCGGGACGCCGTCATCGCTACCGACGCCGATGTGGTGCTCTACATGGGCAAGGTGGAGACCGACACGCCCGGCTGCTTCGCCGACGTCTGCGATCTTTTGGCGTCGGGCAAGAACGTGGTGGCCACGGGCAGCCGGTTCGTGCATCCCCGCTCGCTGCACGAATCGCTGGCCGACGGAATTGAAAGCGCTTGTCGTGCGGGCGGTTCGTCATTTCTCGGGCTCGGCCTCTATCCGGGCTTCGTCGGCGAGTCGGTGGCACCGATCTTGTCCCGGCTCACCGAGCGCGCCGACCGGATCAATGTGCGGGAGGTGCTGAACTACTCGACCTACGCCAGCCATGATCTGATTTTCAACGCGATGGGCTTCGGCCATGCGCCGGACGACACCACCCCGTTGCTGACCAACACCGACTACGCGGCAAGCGCATGGATCGGCAGCGCGACGGTGCTTGCGCAGGCCCTCGGGCTTGAGATTCGCTCCGTCGAGGGATTCCGGGAAGTCGTGACGACGCCCCGCGCGCTAACGGTGGCGGCCGGCGAGATTCCCGCGGGAACCGTGGGCGCCATGCGATTTGGTGTGGAGGTCGACTGCGGCGAGACCACGCTCGCCGTCGAGCACCTCACCAGGATGGACGACGATCTGGCCCCCGACTGGCCGACGGCGATCGGTTATGCGGTGACTTTCGAGGGCACGCCCAATATGAGTTTTCATCTCGTGATCGGCTCGCATGAGGAGGATCACGCCGAGCAAGGCTGCCTGGCCACTGCCATGCACGCCATCAACGCAATCCCGGCCGTGATCGCGGCTGAGCCGGGGCTATACGACCTTTCGACTATCACCCCGTTTGTCGCGCACTGGACCGAACGCGGCGCGGTTCCCACGACGTAGCCGCCTGCAGGAGGCCCCATTGATCTCGTTCGCCGATCGCGTCGTTCTGGTGACCGGCGGTGCCCGCGGCCTCGGCGAGGCGTATTGCCATGAATTTGCCCATCGTGGAGCCGCCGTGGTGGTCCACGACAACGGTGCCGAAACCGACGGCAGTGGAGGCGATCCGGGCCCGGCTAAAGACGTCGCCGCCGCGATTCGCGCCGCGGGGGGACAGGCGGTGGCGTGCGCCTCGGACGCCAGCGCCGAACAAGGGGGGCAGGACGCGGTCGACCTGGCCGTCCGCGAATTCGGACGATTGGACGCGATCGTCGCCAACGCCGGCATCATCCACGACGACCCGCTGCCGGACTGGCCGACCGAACGCTTCGAGGCGTTGCTGCGCCACCACGTGTTGGCCGCCTTTCACGTCATCCGACCGGGTTTCGCGGTGATGCGGGACGCCGGATACGGCCGACTGGTGTTCGTTTCCTCCGCAGCGGGGGTCTTCGGGCAGCCGGGGTTGACGGGATACGCCACCGCCAAGACGGGGATGCTTGGATTGATGAACGTCGCCGCGCTCGAGGGTGCGGCGTACGGCATACATGCCAACGCCATCATGCCGATGGGCGACACGCGGATGGCCACGGCACTGATGGGGGAGGCGGGCCGGACGGCCGACGCTCGGGCCTTTTTGGAGACGCTGCGGCTCGATCAAGTGGCACCGGTCGTGGCCTACCTGGCCAGTGAGAGCTGCACGCTGACACACCGGGTTCTGAGCGCTTTCCGTGGCCGGGTGGCCGCGTTGCAGATCGGTGTGACCCGTGGCTGGTTCGCCCCCGACGGTTCCTTCGACGCCGAGGACGTCGCGGCCAATCTCGACCGTATCCTCGATCCGTCGGGGTTGTTCGTGCCTGGCAGCATCTTTGACGAAATGGAGTGTGTTTTCGCGGCGGCTCCTGTCGAGTCGCAGGCGAGTCCCTGACCGGTCCGGTCGGCGGCCCTCGGCGAAACGGCCTTGACGTCAATCTGTGATGACTATGGGTCCGTCACCGAAACCCGTATAGCTGCGGATTAGCGGCAGATCGGCCATGGTGGCGAAACCCGCTGGTGCAGCGCAGATTGCGGGTATGGCATTGACGACCTGCAGCGCAACGGCGACCAGACCGGCCCGCACATGCTCTTCGACCGAGGCCGGTCGCGAAAAGCTGGCCAGGCAGAAGAAATGCACGCGCATAGACGGATCGCCTTCAAACGTGAGGGTCCAGCCGTCATCCGGTGTGGGCCAATGCTTGGGGTACTCGCCGCCGACCGTCCACAGCGTCTCGAACTCGATGATCGGCTCGCCGCGACGGTTCCCCACAAAGTTCCACCGCTGGCCCGCCGTGGTGCCGGCCCGGACCTGGTGGTTGAAGATCTCGAAGTTCTTGGTGGCCGGCACCGCGTCGACAGTGACCGTGACATCGTCGATGGCAGCGTTCAAGGTGTCGGCGATAAACCAGATCTGCTGGGTGAACAGGGCGGTGTTGAACGTCAGGAACTCGTTGGCCGTCGGGGTGATGTCCTCGGTGGGTCGTCCGAACCACATTCCGTCGAAGGTTATTTCGGTGCTCTCCCAGAGCGACCAGTCGGCGCGCTCCTGCAGAGTGAACCTGTCGATGGAGCGACTCATACCGGATAGCGCGAGCGGCAACACACCGGACAGGTTGCCCGGGTTGAGGCCGCTGGCGTGGATTGTGCTGTTGCCCTTGTGGCAGGCGGCCAACAGCCGTCGACGGTTGGCGTCGCCGATGCGCTGCGGGTGGAAAAGGAATGACACGGTCGCAACATTCTTGCCCGTCTCCAGGAGTGCGCACACATCGTCGAGGCTGGTGAACGACGGCGCATAGAGGACGACGTCGGCGTCCATCGCGAGAATCTCAGCGACATCGGTGGTTGCCCTTACGCCGACCGGGTTCCGGCCCACGAGCGTGCCCACGTCGACGCCGTTCTTTGAATCGGAGTACACCCGCGCTCCGACAAGTTCGAGGTCGGTCCGGTGGTCGAGGATCGTCTTGACCATCTCTGTGCCCACGGCGCCGGTCGCCCACTGAATGACCCGAAGGGGCCGGGAACTCGCGGTCAACTTCTCAACTCCGTCCAGGGTCCGGTGCGTGGCCGTGACGTCAGATGAAATCCGACCCACCGTCGACGTTGACGGTTGCCCCCGTCACATAGCCATTGCGTCGCGACGCCAGATAAGTGGTGACGGACGCGATCTCCTCGGGCAAGCCGGCGCGACCGATGTCGCACGGATGGCCGTAAGTCTTCTCGACCCACGTCATCACGTCCTTCGGATCCGACGCGTCCAGCCCGTCGGCGGCCAGCACATCGCGCAGGGTCTGGGTGAAGCTCGCCGTCACAATGGTCCCCGGACAAACACAGTTCACAAGAATGCCTTCGGCTCCAAGGCTTTTGGATAGGTTCTTGGTGAAGCTCGAGAGCGCCGATTTGGCTGCCGTGTAGGCGACCAGACGCGGGCTCTGTCGTTGGATCGAGTGCGCAGAGAGGGTGACGATGCGAGCCCACTCGGCCGATCTCAGCAGCGGCAATGCGCTCCTGACTGAGCGCACGGCGGACAGCGTTCCGAGATCGAAAGCAGCGTGCCAATCTTCGTCGTCGAGGTCGTCGAATGCGCCCGCGTTCGGGCCGACCGTGTGCACCAAGACGTTCAGGGAGTGCCAGGCGTCACCAACGGCTGCGAACGCCGCCGCAATGGAATCAGCGTCGGCCATGTCGACGCTGATCGGGAGTACCTCCGGGGCGCCGGCGCAACGGATCTGCTCGGCGGCCGAGTCCAGCGCCGCCCGGCCGCGGGCCATGATCGCCACGGATGCACCCTCGGCCCCAAGGCTCTCCGCGATCGCCAGCCCCATCCCCTTGCTACCGCCGGTCACGACCGCCGTCGCACCCTCTAAACCGAGATCCATTCAGTCGTCCGCCCTTCGCGGTTCGGTAATCATCACCGATTCTTGCCGATTCGCGGAGCAAGATGCACGATTTCGCTGACGACGGTGGGGTTCGCGCGTGAGATGGCGATCAGGGACAGCATCGCGTTGGCCACATCGTCCACCGTTGACATCTCATCGGGAATCTGGCCCGCGCGCGCCCAGGCCCGGTATAGATCGGCCAGCAGATCGCGGTCGGCGCCGCGCAGGATCTCAGTGTCACAAGTGGGACCAACGCTAACCCGGATCACGGCCAGCTCGGGATGCTCGGCCCGCCAAGAGCGCAAGATCTCATCGAGCGCGGCCTTGCTTGCGTGGTAGGCCGCCACACCGGCGCGGGGGCGGCCGACATCGTGGCTTGATGCGACGACGACCGTGGCGTTATCAGTCAAGTGAGGCAGAGCCGCCCGCAGCATATGGGAGGCCCCGACGGCGTTGACGGCGTACGAATGCAGCCAGGTCTCAACATCGGTGTCTTCGATCAGCACGAAGGGCACCACGGCGCTGGTAAACACCACGGCGTCCAGCTTGCCCAAGTTCGCGGCGACATCATCGATGACGGTCTCCACGGCCCGCGGGTCGGAAACGTCCAGTTCATATGCCGACCCGTGCAGCCGATCGGCCAGTGCCGAGAGGAGGTCAACTCGCCGTGCGGCGAGCGCGACATGAGCTCCCCTGGAGTGGGCGGCGATTGCCAGCGCCTGTCCGATGCCGGAGGACGCTCCGATGATCAGCATCCGCGTCCCCGCGATGTTGGAGTGCCGGTCGCTCATAGCCCGCTTCCTCTGGCCGAATCCGTCGTCACTGAAGGTTAGCCGCAATTCTCGCATGTGAGAATCAATATTCCCGTCGAGGCTGGAACGTCGGCGCTTCGGCAACAAATACAGGAGGCGGAATGATCGACTACACGGGCAAGGTGGTGCTTGTCACCGGCGGTGGCGCGGGCATCGGGCTCGCCACGGCGACGGCCTTCGCCGACCTGGGCGCGTCGGTCGTCGCGCTCGAGGTCGACCCGGCGCGAACGCAGGAACTGCGCAGCAAACTCGGCGATCGGGGACTCGTAGTCACGGGCGACGCCACCGAGGCGGCCGATGTGTCGGCGCTCGCCGACACCGTTGGCAGTCGGTACGGGCGTCTCGACGCGTTGGTGAACAATGTCGGTCACTTCGTGACGCGGCCGACACCTTTCGAGCGGCTCACGGACGACCAGATCGACGACATATATCGGGTGAACCTCAAGCACATCTTCCTGGTCAGCCGTGTCATGTTGCCCCTGCTGCGTGCCGCCGCCGGTGGCGCAAGCATCACGAACGTCTCGTCGATCGAGGGTTTCCGGGGCATACCGCAGTTCGCGGTGTACGGAGCCTTCAAGGCGGCGGTGACCGGCTTTACGATGAGCCTCGCCCTCGAGCTGGGCCCAGAGGGCATCCGGGTGAACGCCGTGGCGCCGGAAACCACTGATAGTGCCCAGGTCCCGCTGGACCGCATGATTCACCCATCGCAGCGCCACAATATTCCGCGCTGGATTCCGCTGGGTCGCTTCGGGACCCCGCAGGACATCGCTGGCTGCGTGCTGTTTCTCGCCAGCCCGCTCGCCGCGTGGGTGTCGGGGACCGTGGTGCATGCCGACGGTGGTGCGTTGGCCGCCTCCGGTTGGTATCGCGACGACCGTGGCGCGTGGACGAACATGCCCGTCATCAAGGGCAACAGCGCAAGACCCGCCGAGGCGTCGGGCTGAAGTTGGATCAACCCCTTGCAAAGGCTGTTTGTGCCCGCCGATAACGCATATTCTCATCGGATCAGGCTTTCGGACTTGTGAGGATGTCAGGGTTTGGCATGACGAACACGGTTGGCACCAGCCCCGTCTCCGGGTCCGCAGAGCCCGTTCGGGTCGGCGGTTCGCCGCCGTTGTCCACCGCGGGATGGGCATGCTTCATCGTCGGATACCTGGCGTTCGCGCTCGCGACCGTTGCGACAATGCAATCGGGCACACACGGGGATCCGCGCACCACCAACCCCAACCCGGGGAGCGCACCATATCCACCGTTCCTCGGGTTCGACAACTGGCCGCTCGTGGTCGCGTTGAGCTCCGTTCCGATGGCCATCGGACTGATCGCTACGCTGGTGTGGCTGTCGGCGAGGCAACGCAAGGTGCATTGGACGGTGGTGATCGCGTTCGCGGGGCTGATCACCGGCGCCCTGGATCCATTGGCCAACTGGGCAACGTTCGCGAACTTCGACCCGCGGATGTTGCACTTCCCGATGTCATGGCCGTACGTGAACATCTCGCCGAACCTGGAACCCGCGCTGTCCTTCCTAGGGGGTTACGCGGCGTACTACTTGCTGACCGGTCTGGGGATTCTGCAACTGCACGATCGACTCCTCAAGCCAATAATCCGGCCCATGAGCTGGCCGGCGCGCCATCGGCTTGCCGCGGTCTTTCTCGGAGCGTTCGTCATCGCCTTACCGCTCAACGGAGTTGTCCAGTTCACCTGGATGAGGTTCGGCATCTTCTACTACACCGAGGCGGTCGGACCGACGGTGCAGATCGGCCACATTCACTTCCCGCTCATCATGGCGGTCTACGACTCGTTCATATTCGCGATGGTCGCCGTGATGTGCGTCCGGGACCAAGAAGGCGAACTGGTGCTGATCAACCGGATCGCCCGCAGGCTACCGGCGCGACCGGGCCGCGACAGACTGACGATGACGCGCCAGCTCCTGGTATCTGTTTCGGTGGGGCTCGTGTCTTTCGCCGTACCGCTGGCGATACTGGCGGGGCTGCGTACCGCGGGCCTGTCCAAGCCCGCGTACGAGCAGAACCCGTATCCGAACATCAAGGTCTACGACCCTTACGGCCATCTCGAGAAGTCGGGCAAACCGGGACCCTTCTACAAGTGAGCCACACCGAACAAGTATTGCGAACACGGGGATAGGGAGCCGAAGGGAGCCGCAGCATATGACGCTGTTCGCGCTGCTGCACGGCGGGCTGCATGACGGCTCGTGCTGGGACAGGGTCGCCGTGGAGCTCAAGCGGCGTGGTCATCGGGTCGTCGCGCCGGATCTGCCGGTCGATGATGACTCCGCGGGTGCCCTGGAATGGGCGCGCGTGGCGATCGGCGCGATCGAGGGAGCCCGGGTCTTTGCCGCGTCCCCCGACACCGTCGAGGATGTTGTCGTCGTGGCACATTCGCTGTCGGGACTCTGCGCACCGGTCATTGCCACGCTCCACCCGGTGCGAAGAATGGTCTTCGTCGGTGGCCTACTGCCCGTGCCCGGACAGTCGTTCGCCGACCACCTGGCCGCCAACCCCGATGCGATCTCCTTTCCGGAGCCGCAAGAACACGGCGGCGGACCGTTCGGGCTGTCTTGGGAGGCGGTGCGGGAAGGCTTCTATCATGACTGCCCAGAAGCACTGGGGCGCAAAGCGTTCAATGAATTGCGACACCAATCCTTCACGGTGTTCATCGAACGTTGTCCGATCGACCGCTGGCCCGACACGCCCTCGGACTACGTGCTCATGCGCGACGACCGCGCGGTCGGCGAGTCCTGGGCCCGACGCAATGCGGTCGACCGGATCGGGGCTCGCGTCATCGAGTTGGACGGTGGCCACTCGCCGTTTTTTGCCCGACCCGCCGAACTGAGCGCCGTCCTGCTACGCCTGGGCGACCCCGACATCGACGGAAATCGCCGCGGCCGTTACGAATCTCGACTCGTCTGAGGCCAGCCACGCGACCGCGTTGGCGACATCCTCGGGCATCGTCACCGCATTCGGAATGAGTTGCTTGCTGAAGCCGTACTGGGGATGCGAATAGGACTCCGCTGCCTCCTGCATCGCTTCGATCATCCGCCCGCTACCCATGGGTGTTGCGACCGATCCGGGATGAAGGCTGTTCACCCGGATGTCGTAGCGGCCGAGTTCGACCGCAAATGAGCGGGCGAGTCCGGTCACGCCGTGCTTGCTTGCGGTGTACGCCACCATGAAGGGCTCCACTTTCACTCCGGCCACTGATCCGATGAGGATGATCGACCCGCCACGTCCGCCGGCGATGATGTGCTTCGCGCCGGCCATGACCGTGTTCCAGGTCCCGACCAGGTTGATGTTGATGGTGTCCTGAAAGTCGTTGGGGGAGACGCGGTCCCAGGGAGCAGGACAACAGATGCCGGCATTGGCGACGATCACGTCGAGCCTGCCGAGTTCGGCTACCCCTTTGTCGACGGCTGCGCACAGGGCGTCATGGTCGCGAGTGTCGACGATCGCGGTGACGGCGCGCCTGCCGTTGGCGGTGACGAGCTCGGCGGTCTCCGCCAGATCCTCGGGAGTGGCCGAATCGTAGGGAACACTTGGTGGCAGGGGGCCGGCCAGATCGACGAGGATGGCGTCGGCGCCGTCGGCGCTCAACCGAACGGCGTGAGCCCGGCCTTGGCCCCGAGCGGCCCCGGTGATGAGTACAACCTTGCCGCTCATGTCTGCCACACGGGTACGGTACATCACCGCGTTGGTCCTGAGAACTTCCTTTACCCATTCGCGAGAACTAGTATTCTGCTGCCGACACTCAAAGGAGGCGGGGTCGCATGGGCGTACTTGACGGTCAGACGGCATTCATCCTGGGGGCGTCAGCCGGAATCGCCCAGGCGAGCGCCAAGCTGTTCGCCGCCGACGGCGCGGCGCTGTACCTTCTGGGGAGATCGAGCAAGCGCCTGGACGCGGCTCGCGACAGCATCCTCGCCGCAGTTCCGGATGCCGAAATTATCGTCAAGAAGGGCGATCCCGAAGACGAGGCCACCGTCGCGGCGGCCGCCCAGGCGGCCCATGACATCAAGGGCCGACTGGACATCGTCTTGGGCACGGTGGCCATCGGAGGCACGGGTCCGCTGATCGAGCAAGACCTCGAAACCTTCACCAACTTCGTGATGGGTAATTTGCGGTCGAACTTCCTGGCATTGCGCTACTCCGCCCCGCTGATGACGAATGGCGGTTCGATCGTCTTCATCTCGTCGACCTCGTCCAAAATCCCGATGGAGGGTCTTGGGCACTACTCGGCTGGCAAGGCCGCACTCGAGATGATGATCCGGGTCGCGGCATCGGAGCTGGGTCCCAAGGGAATTCGCGTCAATGCCGTGCGGCCGGGTTTGACTGAGGCCGCCACGACACAGGGCTATATTCACCTGGAAGAGCTGACCAGCAGCTTCCTCGAACGCGTCCCGTTGGGCCGCCTCGGGGTGTCTGACGATATCGCCCCTGGCGTCCGTTACCTGGCGGGACCCGAGTCGAGTTGGATGACCGGGCAAAGCTTTGCGATCGACGGCGGCAACGAGGTCCGGGGCGCTCCTCGCGGCCCGATGTTCACCGTCTAGCTCAAATCCAAAGCATTGCGGGGCGCGGTGATGGGCAGGTCCAGCGACGTCGCGATGCCCGGTGCCGCATCGATGACGTACGGGATTGCGTTGACCACACGCATGGCCGTCGCCTGCATAGCATCGTCGTTCGCTGACTGCGCGGTCGGTTCGGTACCGAACCGAAGATCGCAATGGATGTGTGGCTCGCCCTCGATGACGATGCGGTATGTGCCGTGCGGTGCTGACGCCCACTCTGGTGCCAGATCGGGCGCCATGCGGTTGATGTGTTCGATGATGATCACCGGATGGCCGTTGACCACCCCGGTCGTCTCGGCGCGCACCGCCCCACAGGTGCCTGCTGGGATCAACCCGCACGCGACGTGGAGGTCGCGTGGCGTGACCACACGCTCGTAGCGTTCTGTCACTTCGTCGAGTTCGACGCCAAGGGCTCGTGCCACCAGACCGATAGGTGGACCCCACGCGAACCGCTGTGCGCCCTCCAGCTCGAGCAGCGGCGTGAAGTCCAGCGGACGACCGAAGCCCATCGCGTCGAACATCGAGTACTCGTTGGGGTAGGCCGAGTAGTCGAAGATCTCCTGCGCGCGGACCGACCGGATGGTGTTGGACAATGTCGACAGCATGACGGCGAACTGATCGCCGGCGAATCCGGGTTCGATCCCCGAGGTGTATATGGTGACGCCTCCGGCCAGCGCTGCCGCTCGCACTTGGTCTGCCAAATCGGGAATCCATCTGTCGGGAAACATCATTCCCGGTGTGTTGGTCGTAACGACATTGATGCCGGCCTTCAGCAGACGGACATAGTCGGGAACTGCGGCCGCATCCATGTCGGCACCCAAAGCCGCGTAGACCACGCAGTCGGGCTTGAGCCTGATGATGTCGTCCAGGTCGGCGGTGGTCGTCACACCGATAGGGCCCAGCCCGACAATGTCGCCGGCATCGCGACCTGTCTTTTCTGGGCTGTGTACCCATACACCGACCAGGTCGAGGTGTGCGCGCCGGTGGATGGCTCGCAATGCGATGCTTCCGACGCCGCCCGTTGATATTACGGCGACGCGTAAAACCTTCTCTGCCATGCTAGTACTCCTTTGACGGGCCTGTCCGGCTACAGATCGGGGATGGGCAGAGAGGAATTCGGGCCCTGAAGGCCGCCGTCGACAATGAAGGTCGAGTTCGTCGCGTAGCAATCGCGGGTGCACAGGTACAACGTCAGCCGACCGAGGTCTGCGACGTCACCGATACGATGCAGCGGCGTCAGCTCCTTCAGTTTCTCTTCGGAGCCCGGCATCAGGTCGAAGCTCGACTGCAGCCCGGTGGTCATAAACGCGCCCAGAGCGATCGCATTGACCCGAATCTTGGGCGCAAGCTCCTGCGCCATGGCTCGGGTCAGGGCCTCGAGCCCACCCTTGGCAACCGAGTAGGGCAGCAATCCCCGGATCCCGAATCGGCCCGCTCCTGAGGAGATGTTGACGATCGAGCCGCGGCCCACCGCCAACATGTGCGGCACGGCCAGTTGGCTCATGGTGAACGCGGAAGTGACGCAATAGTCGAACGTCTCCCGGAGGTTGTCGTCGGTCAGGCCCAGAAATGGGCCAAAAGTTGCGAAACCGACGTTGTTGACCAAGATGTCGATGCGGCCAAATTTGTCGACAGTGGTCTGGACGACGCGCTCGCTGTCGGCGCGTTGCAGTGCGTCGGCGGTGACCGCGAGGCCTTTGCCGCCCGACTTCTCGATCTCGTCGAACGTCTGCTCGACTTCAGACGAGGTCCGCGCCGTACCAACGACCGTGGCACCGGCTTCGGCGAGTACCTTGGCGATACCCTCGCCGACGCCGCGCCCCGCACCGGTGACAATTGCGACCTGACCCTCTAGGTTGAACTGTTCGAGTGCCACGAAGCGCCTCTCCGCCGGGACGTGTGGGTATGCAGCCGCGAATCTACCCCAATGAGAATAATTATTTCCGATAACTGAAATCTGCCTTTATGCGCTCGTAGAGTCTTTGGCATGTCAGCCCCGCTGCCTCAGTTGCACCACGTTGTGTTCGCGATCGGACTCGAGCGGCTCGACCGTGCTGCCGATTACCTGAGCGCCCTAGGCTTTAGGTTCCAGGCTTTCGAGCTCGAGCACCTTGGTTTGCAGGTTCGCCTCGACTGGGACCGCGGGTTCGAGCTCATCGCCCCCACGGCCGCGGCGCCAACGGACGCTGGCACCGCGGCGGACTTCCTCGCGCGCAACGGCGACGGACTGTTCTCCGTCATCGTGCGCACGGCGGATTGCGCTGCGGGCGAGCACATCGCCGCGAGGTACGGCGCCAAGTCCGACTTCCGGCAGCGGCACGAAGGCGAGGGATTCGAGTTGACCGAAGTCAAGCTGGAGCCGTTATTCGGCATCCCGTTGACACTGATGACGACGAATATGGCCGACGGGCAGCCGGTTAGCCCCTAGCCGAGCGCAACTGTCCGCTGAGTTGCTGCGCCAGCTCCGACTTCTTGACCTTGCCGGTCGCGGTGAACGGAAGGTCTCGCTTGGCGGTGACCCAGATGTACTTCGGAACCTTGTACGCCGACAGCCGGTCGCGCAGTTGAACCCGCAAAGACTCTGGGTCGAGTGCGGATTCGCCCCGTGGCACCACCGCCGCTGCGACCACCGTTCCGTGCTCAGTGCTCTCCGCTCCGACCACATAAGCCTCGAGCACACCGTCGCAGTCGGCCAGTGCCCGTTCGACTTCGCTGGGTGTGACGTTGGTGCCACCGCCGGTCTTGATCAGGTCACCCAACCGTCCGGTGAACTTGATCCAACCGTCGTCGTACTCGATGCCGCAGTCGCCCGTTCGGTAGTAGCCGTCCGGCGTGAACACGTCCTCGCGCTCACACTTGTGCAGCCGCTGCATCAACGAGTACCCGCGCACCCAGATTTCCCCCGACGAGCCCAGGGGCGCAGGCAGTCCGGTGTCCGTGTCGACCAGCAGGTGGTGTAACCCGTCGATTGATACGCCACCCGTCTCGGATCGATCGGGCGGTTGAGGCAGATAAGGGTCGACCCCGATGTGGTTGCCGCACAACTCCGTCATTCCCAGCGCGTTGGGGCCCCGCGGTCGACGTTCGGGCGGCACCATTGCGGGCATGCTCGTGCGTTGCACGCTGCTCAGATCGCGTGCGCAGAAGTCAGGATGCTCGGCCAGTGATTTCCCTTGCTGCGGCCAGCCGAGCGTGATGGTGGCGCGGTGACGCTCGATGAGTTCCAGCGCCTCGGCGGCGTCGAATGCCGGTTGTGTGATTAGGGTTGCTCCGTGGTGGATCACCGCGTGCAAGCCGGTGATCAACCCGCCCACCCAGAAAAAGGGCATAGCCGTGAACATCACGGAATCGTGGCTGACGCCGTAGCTGAAGGTGAGGTTATAGGTGTGGCGGACCAGCGTGCCATGGGTGTGCACAGGTCCTTTCGGGTCACCGGTACTGCCTGAGGTGTAGATGATCATCACCTCGTCGGCCGGGGTCACACACGATTCCACGTCGACGAGAAAGTCTGCGTCGGCGGCCGGCAGCGCGCCGTCGGCGTGGATCCTCGTCGTCCAGGCCCGATCGGACGGTCCCCACACCGCGACCGTCCGCAGGAAGGGGGCCTTGCGGACCATGATGCGGCCTGGCCGGTCTTGACCGGCGAGCCCCGGCAGTGCATCTTCCAGCCGGGTCAAAAAGTCGTGATTGCGGAACCGCGGCCACGCCAAGATCGCGTTCAGGTCCGCATGGCGGGCGGTCCAGGCCAGTTCGGACGCCTTGTAGAAGGTGTTAAGCGGAACAGCGACCGCACCGATGCGTGTAGTGGCGAACCACGCCAGTGCCCAGTCGACGCTGTTGGGCATCAGGATTCCGACATGGTCACCCTTGCTGACGCCCTGCCCCAAGAGGGCGGCGGCCAAGGCGGCTGAACGCCGGTCGAGATCGGCGTAGGACAATCGCCGCCCGTCGGCGATGAGGAATGGTCTGTCGCCGAAACGCGCCGCGCAAAACCTCACCAGCGCAGGGATCGTGGGCAGGATCGTCGGAAAGGGCATGAGCGCAGAATAGTAGCCTTTCCGAAAACCGAGAACACCGGTTCTCATTTGGCGATTTAGCCTACAATACCGCGATGGCCACAGGGTTGAAGAGTTCTACCGCCGACGACCGGTTGGACCGAGTTGAGTCGAGCCTCGCAATCAGTCAGTTACCCGGCAAGTATGCGATGGCCCTCGATGCCCGTGATCTCGACGCATTGGTGGCGTTGTTCGTCGACGATGTCGACGCGGGCGCCGAGGGGCGCGGCAGGGATGCGTTGAAGCGCTGGTATGACCGCGTGCTCCGGCGGTTCTACCGCAGCATCCACCTGATCTGCGGTCACCAGTTTAACTTCGTCGACGCCGATCATGCGACCGGAGCGATTTACTGCCGCGCCGAACACGAGGACGGCGACGGATGGTATGTGATCACCATGCGCTACGACGATGTCTATGAGCGCCGTAACGGCCAGTGGTGTTTCGTGAAGCGGCGGGAGCACCCCTGGTACTCCGTCGATGTGACGGAGCGCCCGGGGCCCGAGTTCATGCGCTGGCCGACTGACGTTCGGTTGCGCGCGGCCATGCCCCAACGGATGCCGACCTGGCGGGCCTTTTGGGCCGACGGCGATCCGGGACTTCCCGAACGGCTGTCGGCGTGCCCGTGAGGCTCGGTCATCCTGGCCGGCCTGCGGTTTACAAGTTCAATGGAAACTGACATTCTCGGCTGTGTAAGCAGGCGTTTCCGCCGTTGCTAGGCTGTCGGTAGACCCGCATCCGTCCCATCGCGACCAGGAGGCCGTCATTTCCGTCGACAAAGTACTCAGCGGTGTCCGCGTGCTCGAGGTTGCCGCGTGGACCTTCGTGCCGTCGGCCGGCGCCGTGCTGGCGGAATGGGGAGCCGAGGTCATCAAGGTCGAGCCGCGCGAGGGAGGAGACCCGCAACGCGGCCTCGTCACGATGGGCATCGTCGACGAGGGCGGCGGCGCCGTCAACTACATGATCGAGATACCCAATCGGGGCAAGAAGTCCATCGGCGTCGACCTGAGTACTCCCGGTGGCCAAGATGTCATCCGCAAGCTCGCGGCCACGTGCGACGTGTTCCTCACCAGCTACCTACCAAGCCGCCGCAAGAAAATGGGCATCGACGTGGACGACATCAGGGCCGCCAACCCTAACATCGTCTACGTGCGCGGGTCGGGCCACGGCCCGAAGGGGCCCGACGCCGACAAGCCCGGCTATGACGGCGTCTCTTACTGGGCGCGCGGCGGCATCGCCACCATGCTTACCGAGGACGCCGAGGAATTGGTGCGCTCACGACCCGCCTTCGGCGACCTGCTCGGCGGAATGACGATCGCTGGGGGTATCGCGGCCGCGCTGTACCGAAAGGCGACCACCGGTCAGGGATCGGTGGTGGATGTCTCCCTCCTCGGGCTTGCGGCTTGGAACCTCAGCCCCGACATCGCAGTGAGCCAGATTCATGGCGGCGGCGCGGTGCCGAGCTGGCGTCACGCCGACGCGCCCAATCCGTTGGTCGGGACCTACCGCACCAAAGACGATCGCTACGTCCAGCTGATGATGTTGCAATTGGACAAGTTCTATGCGGAAGCGATGCGCGCCATCGGCCTACCCGAGCTCGTCGATGATGCGCGATTTGCCGATGCGGCAACGCGATTCGCCAACCGGGCGGAACTCATCTCGCTGATGGACGAAGCGTTTGCCCAACGCACACTCGCCGAATGGCGTGAGGCGCTCGCAGGCCTCTCCGGCGCGTGGGGGGTGGTGCAGACACCGGGGGAGGTGTGCCACGACCCGGCGGTGACCGCAAATGGCTATATCGCCAACACGACGACGATGAACGGTTCGCCGTACGCGCTGCCCACCAACCCCGTGCAATTCGACGAACAGGCCGTCACCCCTTCTGGGGCCCCCGAGCACGGCCAGCACACAGAGGAGGTGCTGATGGAAGCGGGCCTGGATTGGGACACCATCGAAGCCTACAAAGAGGCCGGAGCGATTCTGTGACTCCTACTACGCCACAGCAGGTCTCGGAAGGCCACGTCGAATTCGATCCCTTCTCTGAAGATTTCTTCAACGGGGCGTACGACACCTACCGACGCCTGCGCGACAGTGCCCCCGTGTACTACAACCCGAAGTGGGATTTCTGGGCACTGACCCGCTACGACGACGTGGCGCCCGCTACCAAGGACCACGAAACCTATTCGTCGGCAAAGGGTGCGACGCTGGATATGGTCCAGGCGCACGATGACGCGATACCAGTGCCCAAAGTGATCATCTCGATGGATCCACCCGAGCACCAGAAGATGCGCAGGCTGGTGAGCAACGTATTCACGCCGCGCGCCATCGCGGCGTTGGAAGACATGGTGCGCGAGAAGGTTTACGAACGCGTCGACGCGCTCGATCCGTCGTCGTTCGACGTGGTGGCCGATTTCTCGGCGTTGTTCCCGAATGAGGTCATCACCACCATGCTCGGAGTGCCCAAGCAGGATCGCGACCAGATCCGCATTTGGCTTGATCTGCTGCTTGAACGCCACCCGGGTGGGATCGCCACCACCGCCGCGGGCCGGGAAGCCTCGATGAAAACCGGGCTTTACTATTACGACCTCGTGCAGCAGCGCCGCGCCGAACCTCGTGACGACATGATCAGTCGGCTCATCGAGACGGAGATCGAGCGGGACGGGCAGGTGGAGAAGCTCACCGACGTTGATATCACCGGATTTGCGACCATGCTTGGGGGAGCGGGCGCCGAGACGGTGACCAAACTCGTCGGCAACGCCATGGTAGCCTTCGCCGACTTTCCGGATCAGTGGCAGAAGTTGCAGAAGGATCGCAGTAAGGTGCCCGCCGCCATCGAAGAACTGTTGCGCTACGAGGCGCCCTCGCAGTACCAGGTACGCACTGCCACCCGCGATGTGACCTTGCACGGCAGCACCATTCCCGCAGGCAGCGCAGTACTGCTCGTCACGGGCTCGGCGACCCGCGACGAACGGATGTTCCCCGATCCCGACCGGCTGGACATCGACCGGGAGCGAAGGATGGGCTTCAACCTCGCGTTCGGGTATGGCGTGCACAGTTGCTTGGGGGCTGCGCTGGCGAGGATGGAGAGCCGCATCGCGCTCGAGGCGCTGCTCGATCTCCTCCCTGACTATGAAGTCGACCGCGGCGGACTGCGGCGGGTGGCGATGGCCAACGTTTGCGGGTGGTCCAATGTGCCCGTGCGCAGGAAGCAGGGGGCATGACCTCCGATCGAGTTGCCCTGCACCACAGGCTGGCCCACTCAAAATGGGAGACGTACGCTACGGCCCCGGAAACGAAAAAGATCAGCTACGGCGAGGAGTGGGTCTACGCACCAGACGCCGTAATGATGTGCCCGTTGTTTAACGGCGGCGCCGATCACGTGATGGCCGATCTGGCCTCCGAAGAGGTTCTCGCGACCATGCAGGAGTACGCGCCCGACGGCGACATGCTCACTTGCGAATTCCGCATGTGGTGGAAGCACATGCCGGACTTTCGAATCATCACCCCGTTCGAGTGCACCTCTGCCGATTGGGGGTTCGCAGTCCGCGACACCTACGCGGGAACGCTGGCCGACGGCACGGTGCTCCAGCTTCACGAATGGGATTACGTATGGACCAACGACGAGGGCCACATCACTCGTTGGGACTGGTTCGTCGATTCCCGGGAATGGTACCCCTTCGTCGACCTTATCGGCCTCGATCGCGACAGCCTGACGTATCAGGCCTACACCCTGAACTTCCTGCGCAAAGGCAGCATTGTCGGCTGAGGTCTGGCGCGTTGATATGGTCGTCGACCGCGCCATCAGTGGGTCGCGGTGTAAGGGAGAGATCTAGTTCGTGATTGCCTGCTCACGACTGCTGGACCCGCCAAGGGATAGCCAAGCACGCCAGGTGCCGCGTCTACGACCTCCGGTATGGAGTTGACCGCAGCCAGCGCTGTCACCGCGACACCCGGATTGACCCGATCCGAGGGCGATTGCTCGAAGTACAGCTCCAAACACATGCTGGGCTGTCCCTCGACCCGGATGACCATGCCACCTTGGTTCTCCCTCGACGGCCTCGGCCATCGCTGCGGCCAGGGTGTGGAACTTACCGTTGCAAAATACTGCACCGCGACCACTCGCCGACCATTGATGACGCCGGCGAGCTGCCACCGGTGCGCGCAAATCGTTCCCTCCGGAATCACGCCGATTGCAGTTTCGAGATCCGTTGGTGCGAGCAATGTTTCCCAATCAAGCTCAACTCCCTCTAGCTCCAGGCCGAGAATGTCGGCGATGTAGCGCACCACGGTCTCCCAATCGTGGTTGACCTTGCCCGACGCGATTCGAGCGGGCACGTGCCCGTTCGGCTTTCCGAAACCCATGGATTCGTGCAGGACGTCCCAGACGGGATAGGACTTGTCGAGGTCGATCGCGTATTCGTCCATTCGGTAGGACTCGACGGTTCCGGCGCCGGCAAGCAGGGCGGTAGGGATGTTCAGACTGATGAAGCCCGGCTCGGCGCCGGTGGCGTAAAACGTCGAATTACCCTTCGCTGCTGCGGCTTCCACGGCCGCGCGCCACTCCGGCGGCGCCGCGGGTGGGTAGACCATCGGGATCGTCGAGATCGTCACGACGTTGATCCCCGCCTCAAGATAGGTGACGATGTCGGCGATTGCGTCGTGCTCGCGCCGGACGGCGGTGGCACAGTAGGTAACACAGTCGGGAGCGAGAGCCAGCACTGCGTCGAGATCGTCGGTTGCCGATATACCGATATCCGTTCCGCCACAAAGGCGCCCCGCGTCGACTCCAGCCTTCTCGGGCGTGGACACTTTCACTCCGACGAGTTCCAGTGCCGGATCATCGATGATTGCCCGGAGTGCCTCCTTCCCGGTCAGTCCCGTACCTACGTGAACAACGCGATACCTTCCAGATTTCTCAGTTGCCACCGTTCAATCTCCTATGTCGTTTTGCCAGGAGCACGACATCATCGTGCTCCACGGTTACGGCGGATCATTGCGCTACCGCACGCACGGGTACGCGTCCCCAGCCGAAGACATTCGGCATCTTGACCCGTTGCAGGCCCGCGACGTCTACCTCGAACTCGGGGATCAAGTCCAACAGTGCATCGATGGCAATACGTCCCTCCATGCGCGCCAGTGCGGCGCCGAGACAGCTATGAATTCCGTAGCCGAATCCCAGGTTGTGGCCGGAGTGCCGACGAGTGATGTCGAAGCGATCCGGATCGACGAACGCACGCTCATCCCTGGTGGCCGAACCATTGATGAGCATCACCGGCTTGTGCTTGGGTATCACCGTGCCATGAAGCTCGACATCGACTTTGCTCCAACGGATGTCGTATTGCGATGGCCCCTCATAACGCAGCAGTTCTTCGAAGGCGGCTGGGATGAGGCTTCGGTCGCGCCGTAATGCCTGCCATTGGTCCTGATGTCGTGCAAACACCACTGCGGCGCTGGCGACCAGCTTGGTCACCGTCTCGGCGCCCGCACCGCCGAGCATCGACGCAAAGGCCGAAATCTCCGTGTCGTCGAGGCGAGTCATGGTGCCGTCGTCGCGTTCGACCTCGACCTGGGTGAGCCGCGAAATCATGTCGTCCTGCGGGTTGGCGCGTTTCTCGACGACAAGGTCGTAGTAGTACCTCCACATGGTCACCGCCGCCTCGCGGCCGTGCGGCGTCGTGCTGATGTTTCCCGGCTCGCGTTCCAGCAGTGCGTCGAGCCAGTGCCGGATCTGCTGGCGACCGTCCGGCGGCACTCCCAACATCGTGGTGATGATCTCGACGGGGAACAGCGCCGAGAAGTCCTCGACCATGTCGAACGACGCCACATTGATGGTTTGCGCGATTGTGTCGATCACCTTCCGGATCATCGGCTCGAGCTTGGCGATCGCACGCGGGGTAAAAACCTTGTTTACCAGCGACCGCATTCTGGTGTGCTGCGGAGGGTCCATCATGATGATCACCCCGTGCGGGACCATCGCGTCAGGATCGATGAAATGATCGAGGGTCACACCCTTCGCCGAGGAATACGTTTCGTGATCACGCATTGCGGGCGCGACATCCTCATAGCGGGAAAGGGCCCAGAAGTCGTACTGCGTGCTGTGGTAGACCGGCGCCCGATCGCGTAGTTGGCGGTAAGTCTCGAACGGATCGTTGAAGAATTCGTCCGAGAAGGGGTCGAAGTGAACCGATCCCAAACACGTGCCTACTTCCGCCGCGCCCCCGTCAACGCTCATCTCGTGTCCTTTCGACTACTGCAGCTCGGCGAATCTCTTCAAGTAGGGCCATGCGATCGCGGGCGGTATCCCGCCGCATAGGGGCGAGATGTTGAACATTTCACCGGCTGCGATGCGCTTCCGCGCTTCGTCGGCGGAGAGGATCACGTGCGACGACGTGTTGCGGAGCTCGTCGATGGTCGTGGCGGTGGTGATGTTGGCGGACACGGCGTTGTCGGGGTTCCACTCCGAGTAGGCCATTGCGTCGTGCAGGAGGTACTTGCCGATCTCGTCCCACGCCGCGTCGACGTCGTCGGCGACGAAGCAGTTGGTCGCGGCGTCACGGTCGGGGATGAGGACAAGCCCGGGCTCGAATCCGTTCTCGCGGCATGCTTTTTCGTAGGCTTCCCGCATTCCGGCCACTCCGCCATTCGCAAGCAACCCGAGACCATTGCGTCCAGCGCGCCGGGCTGCTGCCAGGCTGGCACCGCCCCAGCTCATCATCGGACCTTCCGGCGTGCGCGGTCGTGGGGTGACCTTCATTCGCCTGCCGCCGTGTTCGATCTCTTCGCCGGCCAGGAGGCGGCGTAGCAGGCCGAGCTTCTCGTCGGCCAGCCTGCCGCGATCGGACATGGAGAGTCCGAAGTGGGCGTATTCCTCAGCGCGATATCCGATTCCGAACACGTAGGTCGCTCTGCCCGCGCTGATGTGATCCAGTACGGCGATGTCCTCGGCCAGCCGCGCCGGGTCGTAGAAGGGGAGCAAAATCGTCAGGTTCAGCATCAGTTGCTTCGTGCGAGCGGCAATTGCCGCGCCGAGCAGCAATGGCGACGGCAGATAGCCGTCGTCTGCGCAGTGGTGTTCGCACAGCACGACGGCGATACAGCCATGCTGCTCGGCCCATGCCGACATCTCGATAGCCGCGGCGTACAACTCGGTGGGCGGCGCGCCGATGGAGGGTGCTCGCATGTCGAATCGAAGGGTGAACACAGCCGTGTCTAACCCCGCTGCCGTGCGTCGGAACCCATGACTTCGGCACTTGCCTGCATGATCAGGCGAACCACTTCGTTGCGTGTCATGGATTTGAAAAGTATCCATGAGTGCCCGTCACCGCGGCGAGCCGAACCGAGGTGTAGGTACGACTGTCGATCCGCCAGCCATCTGCTGTGCGGACGGCGTGGTCATCGTAGTAACCGACGGGGTTCGCGCCCGAGCCGTCCTCCATCAGGATCAGCGCGTCGACGTAGGTGCGCATCGTCGCGGTGTCGCCGTCTACTGCTATGGCCTGGTTGGTCATTCGATGCATCGTGTGCGCCGCGCCGACGTGGGCTGCCTCCATAAACTGTGCAACCTCTGCGCCACCGGTCCACTGGCCGACCACACCGTAGTCGACGCGCGCATCCTCGGTGAACACTGTCGTGAGAAGCCAGTATTGCTTGCTGTCGATTGCGGTTGCGTACCGGACGGTGAGGTCGAAAAGGTCGTCGCGGTCCGGCATCAGAGGTCACCGTTCGGGTGAATCACGACGCGGGGTGGCCCTTCGGAGCGCCGCGCCGCCTCCAGTGCGGCGGGCACCTCGTCGAGGCCGATGATCTTGCCGACGCTGGGCAGCGGGTCCAGCTTTCCCTCGACGACCGCGTCCAGGACGCCGTACCAGTCCTGCGGCAGCGGCCCTCCGCCGAACTGCAGAGTGAGGCCGTTTCGGGTGGCTGTGGTGATGTCGAGGGTGTCGCCGCTGTACCAGCCGCCCGCGCAATAGATGCGTGACGAGAACTCGGCCTCCGCGACAAGCTTGTCGATGAGGCCCGCAGCACCAACGCATTCGAACACCACGGCGGAACCGGCCAGGTGGCGTTCGGCACGAACATTGCGGAAGACCTCGAACACCGACTGCTGTGCGGGGTCGACCAGAACATGGGCGCCGAAGCCGGAGCGGGCCAGTTCCCGGCGCTCGGCGCTGAAGTCGGACACGATGATCGGATCAACCCCCCGCGCGCTCAGCGCAGCGACCGCGGATAGCCCGATGGCACCCGCGCCGACGACGATCGGGATCTCGCCGGGCTGCAGGTTCGAGGCGCGGACGTAGAACTCGCCGACCGCGAAGGCGTCGACCACGGCGACCGCATCGCTGGACACCGAACCTTGTATCACCCTCGCCGTTGCCTCGGGTACCACGACCAACTCGCCGAAACTGCCCTGCGCCTGGGGGTGCTGTCCGATGATGCGTAGACCCCCGGCGCCACCGTCCACCAACCGGATCGGCATCGACGTCACCCGGGCCCCGATCGGGAAGGCATCGCTGCACCCGGGGCCGTGGCCGATCACTTCACCCACGAATTCGTGACCCATGACGATGTCGCGGTCGGGGTCGTAGAGCGACCGACCCGTCGCATCATCGATCGCCAACTCCGGATGGTCCATGAAGTGCACATCGGACGCGCAAATCGCGGTGCTGAGGGTCTTGAGCAGTAAATCACCCTGCCCGGCAACGGGATCGGGGGTTTCGCGAACCGTCAGCTCACCGCCTCGCAGCACTACGGCGCGCACCGCACTCACATCCTCGTGGCATAATCTCTATTATTAGAGAATTGTTTATCCGAATATTGAGTCGACCGTAGAATGCGGCGCGAGGGGAGTCAAGATGCGCGGGGTCACTTCAGCGCCGGCCGAGCGCGTCCTCGATGTCGTTGAATTGCTCAGCAGGCCGGAAACTGGCGGGCACCGCTTTTCCGACGTCGCTCGCGAGCTCGGTCTTTCTCAGGCCACGGCACACTCCATACTCAAGACCCTGTGCGACCGCGGTTGGGCCACGCGGGATCCCATTTCCAAGAAGTTCGACCTTGGCCCCGCTGTGGCCCTGATCGCGCAGCGGTTGGAAGCCGCGCGCCCACTTCTGGCTGTCGCTCGCGAAGCCATTCGCCGTCTCGCTGATGCAACCGGCGCGCCGGCCTCGGTAGTTGAGCGCACTGGAGAGGAACTGGTGATTACCGCGTTCGAAACTCCCGACGGATCTGCCAAACCGGTCGCTTCCCTCGAGCGCATCCCGTATGCCCCGCCGTTCGGGATCGCTTGTGCTGCTTGGGATATCCCAAGCGAACAGGAATCGTGGATTCAGCGCGGCGCGGCAGGGGACACCGGGTTGGCGGAGCGTCTTCGCGCAGTGTTGGCTCAGACGCGAGAACGCGGATATGACGTCGATTGGATGACCCCGGCGTTGGCGCAGGCGGCTCACGCGATCGAAACGTTGTCTACCGAGACAGTGCCCCACAATCTGCGTTCCGTCGTTGACCAACTGCGAGTCGAATTCATCTCGGCGAACCTGCTATCCGGCGACAGCGCACGCGATCCGCTCCCGGTTGCCACAGTCTCCGCGCCCGTCCTGGACGAGAAGGGGCGGGTGCGACTCATTCTTGGATTCCACCCGCTACGCGCCATGACGATGAGCGAAATTCATGCTGCGGCACAACCGCTCCTGCGCGAGATTGATCGGGTGGGAGGCCACAGAGTGCCATCTCCCGACGGCGCCCGCGCCACGGCGACGTCCTAGCCGGCGAACATGGCGTTGCCCAAGGTACGTCATCTCATGAATTACGCACTGCTACGTTTGCCTCGGTCACCGACGAATCCCCGAACGACGTATGCGCGGACGAACTCGGCCACGGCGTCGTCGTGGCCGTCGAGATGAGGTGATGGTGTGGTGAACAATGAGAACAGTATTCGCGCAAACCACTCCGACGCCGATCGAACGTCGAGGTCGCTGCGGATCTCACCGGTCAATCTCGCCGCCGAGATGTAGGGCGTGAAAAATTCGCCACATTCCCGGAGGAGGGTTGATGAGTTCTTGGTCAACATCAAGTTGACCTGTTCTTCATCGAAATAAGACTCGTGTTCCACGACTCGGCGGGCCTGGGTGACGAAGACCGCTGCGCGGACCAGCTTTTGCTCCAAAGTACTTCCGCCCTCCCTGTCGATGGCGGTTGCCAACTTGCGATAAAAGCTCTGTGAGGCCGCTTCCGCGCACGTCTCGACAATCGCCTCCTTGTCCCGGAAGTACTCATAGAACGTGCTTCGGGAAACATTCGCGGCGCGAGCGATATCGACGATCGTCGTCTTTCGCAACCCACGGGTTCGGAAGCAGGCGAACGCAGCCCAGATGAGAGCCGCGCGGGTATCGACCGCGCTAGCCCGTGTCATCGGCCGCCCTGCCCTACGCGTTCAGCGGTCGGGAGCGAGGATCAAACCGCTGGTCGGAACGCCGGTACCCGACGTGACGAGCACGTGTTCGACGTTGTCCACTTGGTTGTGCGACGTTCCGCGCACCTGACGGACGCCCTCGGTAATGCCGTTCATGCCATGGATATAGGCCTCGCCGAGGAGTCCACCGTTGGTGTTGATAGGCATGCGGCCCCCGAGTGAGAGCTCGTCGACCGAGACGAAATCCTTGGCCTCGCCGCGACCGCAAAATCCCAGCTCTTCGAGTTGCGTGAACACGAACGGTGTGAAGTGGTCGTAGAGGAACGCCATCGATATGTCCTGCGGTTTGAGGCCGGAATCCCGCCACAGCTTGTCTCCCACGACGCCCATCTCGGGCAGGCCGGTGATCTCCTCACGGTAGTAACTCGTCATCACCTCGCCGTCATAGGCGGCGCCTTGAGCGGCGGCCGTGATGAGGGCGGGGGGCTGGGGCAAGTCCCGGGCCCGCTCGACGCTCGTCACGACCATCGCAACGCCGCCGTCGCTTTCCTGACAGCAGTCGAGCAGCCGCAGCACCGGCTCGATGATCCAGCGCGATTGCTGGTGCTGCTCAAGGGTTATCGGCTTACCGTAGAACCAGGCGTCGGGGTTCTTTGCGGCGTGCTTGCGGTCGATGACCGAAATCTTGCCGAAATCGGCGTTTGTCACCCCATAGGTCGTCATGTACCGCTGGGCGTGCAAGGCGACCCAGGCGGCCGGTGTCATGAAGCCGAAGGGCGCATAGGGCGCCATCCACAGCGGTGTCACGCCGGGCTGGCGCCCGGCACCGCCGAAGCGGAAGCCGGAGCGCTCGTTGAACGCGCGGTAGCACACCACCGCTTCCGCCACTCCCGTCGCGACCGCCATCGCGGCCTGCATCACCGTGCCCGCGGCCGCCCCACCACCGTGGGGAACGCGGGTGAAGAACGTCAGGTCGCGGATGCCGACATTCCGGGCAACCTCGATCTCCTCGTTCTCGTCGACGCTGAACGTCACCATGCCGTCAATGTCGGTGGGCCGCAGGCCGGCGTCGCGGATCGCGGCGATGACCGCCTCACAGGCGAGCTGCATCTCGGTCCGACCCGATTCCTTGGAGAACTCGGTCTGGCCGATCCCGGCGAGCGCCGTCTTGCCGCCGATGCCGTCGCTCATGCATTCACACCTTGGAGCAGGCTGAGCACCGCGGTCCCCGAGACGTGGTCGCCAAGGCTGTTGGTGCCCTTGAAGGTAACCTCGATAAGTCCTTCGCCGTCGGTCTTGGACTTGTCCGTGACGGAACCCGTGAATCGCAGCGGATCGTTCGGGTATGCCGGTACGCCGAGGCGGATGGAAAGCCTCTTGATCATCGCCTCGGGGCCCGCCCAGTCGTGCAGGAATTTCACGCACAGACCGTTGGTCGTGAGGATGTTCAGAAAGATGTCTTTGGACCCTTGGGAGTTCGCGAAATCCCGGTCGTGGTGCACCGGCATGTAATCGCGGGATGCGATGGCGCCGGCGACGATCAGGGTGGTGGTCACCGGAACTTCCAGCGGGGTGACTTCGTCGCCGACGTTGATGGAGTTCCACGCCAGCGTGGTGGTGCGGTCGACGGTGGAGGTCATTCGATTCCTTCCGGGTATGCGGCGCCGAGGCGGGCGAGTTGTTGGGAGGCCGAGCCGAGCAAAAGCTCGATCTGCTTGGCCCACAGGAAATAACGGTGCAGTGGATACGTGATGTCGATGCCCATGCCGCCGTGGACTTGCTGGGCGGACGCGACGACCCGCGCTCCGGCTTCAGCCGCCCAGAACTTCGCGATCGCTGCTTCGCGGCTCGCCGGTCGGCCCTCGGCCATCAGCCACGCGGCATGCCAGGTGGTCCAGCGGATCGCCTCGACGTCGATGAACGCATCGGCCAGTCGTTGCTGTACGGCCTGGAACGAGCCGATCGGCCTACCGAACTGCTCCCGTTCGCTGGTGTAGGACGCGGCGATCTTCAGGGCTCGTTCGGTCACGCCGACCTGTAGCGCGCACAGCCCGATCAGGGCCCTGGTGTACAACAAACCGACTGCGTCCGCGGCGCCGGGCCCGTTCAGCCGGTGGCCAAGGGCGCCGGCGAGTTCGACGTCGGCGTGGGGCTCAGCATTGGTAGTACTTGCGGGCGTGACCGTGAGGCCGTTCGTTGCGGTCTCGACGACAAAGAGGGCAGGGCCGTCATCGGCCTGGGCCGAAACCACGATGGCGTCGGCAAGCTGCGCCGCGGGTACGAGTTCCTTGCTGCCGTCCAAGACCCAGGCGTCGCCGTCGGCGCGCGCGATCGTGCGTGGCGCCGTCGGGTCGGAGTTGCCCGGTTCGGCGAGGGCGGCGGTGAGAATCACACCGCCGTCCGCGACCTTCGGCAGGTATCGCTGCTGAATCGCTGAATCACCATGGCGCGCAATGGTATCCGCGCCCAGCACGAGGGTCGCGTAGACGGGGACCGGCGCTACGCTCCAGCCGACTTCGGCGAGCAGCACGCCGAGTTCCAGGAATCCGCCGCCGCTGCCGCCGACGGACTCGGGCAACGCGATACCCAGCAAGTCCGACGATGCCAGCTCGCGCCACAGCTCTGGGTCGTAACGAACCTCGCCCGATTCCAGATCGGCGAGATGCTCGGTGGGGCAGCGGTGTTCGAAGAGCTGGCGGGCGACCTTGCCGACCGTCTCTTGTTCTTCGGTAAAGGAGAAATCCATGCTCGCGTGCTGCCTTGTCTGTCAGGGCGCAGGCCGGAACTGGTGCAACACCAGCTCGTCACCGCTCGGGATGGCTTCGAACTTCTCGTAAAAGACCTCGACAGGCAGCCCGACCTTGATGGCGGCGGGCTCGATATCGCACAGGTTCGACACGATGCGTACCCCTTCGTCGAGCTCGATCAGGGCGACCACGTAGGGGTATTGGAGGAATGGCAGTGGGGGATACTGCGGCATCACAAAGCTGTAAACCGTTCCGCGCCCGGTCGATTCGACGGCATCCCAGTTGAGTGATTGGCAGTTACCGCACATGGGGCGGGGCGGAACCCGCAACGTCTTGCAGTCTGTGCACCGCTGAATCAGCAGCTTGTGGTCTTTGAGGCCCGACCAGAAGAATTCGGTGTCCGGACTTATCGACGGAGCTAGTCTGGTCGCCATCAGTCCCCTGCCTTTCGGGCGGGGGCCCCACCCGTCTTGAATCGCAGCGTGCGGAACCGCTGGCGGCCGATCACTTCGCCGTTCTGATCGCGATAGGTCGTGATCCAGGTGACGAAGTAACCATTGCCCATCGCCGTCTTCTTCTCGTCCGAAATCGTCTCGAACACCGTTTCGGCCGTGATGTCATCGCCGACCCGCGGGTATCGCTCGATCTCGAACTCGGAGTTGGTGGCCACCGTCCCGGTGTAGCCGGCGTCGGCGAGGAACTGCAGTGGGTTTTCCTTGAGCACCACGGGAACGCCGCCACGTTCGTGGATTCCGGCGAGCGTGGGGGGCGCCATTGTCCATGATTGCAGCATGACCGGGGGCGAGACGATGCCGCCGTAGCGAGAGGAGGCGGCGAACTCCGGGTCCAGATAGGCCGGGTTCATATCGTCGAGCGCGTACGCCCAGTGCCGGATCATCGCCGCGTTCACCGGATCTGGCGCCTTGACCGGTTGTCCGGAACTGATCGGTTGGCCGATGAGCGCATCGAGGCGTTCGCGCAGCTCATCCCTCGTGGTCTCGGTCATCGGTTGGAGCTTCCTTTCTCAGATGCGCTGGCCCGCATGTCCCGGGGGGCGCGCGGCATCCCGAGACCGGCCATGGCGATGATGTCGCGTTGGAGCTCGTTGGCTCCGCCGCCGAACGTGTTGATGACCGCGAGGCGGTACGCGCTTTCCAGCTCGCCCTTGAGTGGGGCCGCCGAGTCTTTGCGGACACCGGCCTGCCCAACAACGTCGAGCAGTTCGCGGGCTACCTGTTGGGTGAGCTCGGTGCCGAATACTTTCGCCGCGGAGGCCTCGCCCATCCCGAGGGCGCCGGAGCTCAGCGTCGTGTTTACGCGCAGGTTCAGCAGTCGATAGGCCGCGACCTGTGCTTCCACCCGCGCCAGGGCCTGCTGCACCCAGGGCTGGTCGATGACCATGCCGTCGTCGAGCGGCGTCGTCGACGCCCATTTGAGCGTGCTGTTGAACAGCGGTTCCAGGGCACCGAGGTTGCCGAGCGCGGCCCGTTCCAGGTTGAGCTGGTTGGTCACCAGCGTCCAACCTTGGTTTTCGCCGAGCACGATGGCGCTCTCGGGGACGCGGACGTCGTCGTAGAAGGTGTAGTAGGTGGACACGCCCGGCATGGTGTGCAGCGGCTTCCAGGAGAACCCCGGTGAGTCGGTGGGCACGATGAAAAGTGTTATGCCCTTGTGTTTCTTGGCGTTCGGGTCGGTACGTGCCGCCAGCCAGATGTAGTCGGCGAACTCGGCACCGCTGGTGAACATCTTCGAACCGTTGATGACGAACTCATCCCCGTCGCGCACCGCCGTGGTACGCAGCGACGCGAGATCGCTGCCGGCACCAGGCTCCGAATAGCCGATGGCAAAATCGACGGTGCCTTTGAGGATCGCGGGGAGAAACTTGGCCTTCTGCTGTTCGGTGCCGTACTGGATCAGCGTGGGACCGACGGTGTTGAGGGTGATCATCGGCAGCGGGGCGTTGACCCTGCGCGCTTCCTCGGCGAAGATGTACTGCTCGAGCGCACTTAGCCCGCCCCCGCCGTACTCGACCGGCCACGCGACGCCGAGCAGGCCGGCCTCACCGAGCGCGCGCCTGCATTCCGCGATCGCGGCGCCTCCCTCGGCGAGGTTGCCGACGGCGGCGCGGCGCTCGGGGGTCATCACCGCCTCGAGTCGGGTCCGGTAATCCTTGCGAAGTTGCTCCTGTTCGGGTGTGTAGTCGAAATCCATCAGATCCCCGCTCCCAACCGGATCGGCATGCGTTTTACGCCGGGCACCATCGTGGCGCGCAGCCGCGACACGTCGCCGGTGAGCTCGATCGTCGGGAAGGCACCCAGCAGAACCTCGAACATCACCCTGGCCTCCAGGCGGGCCAGTTGCGCACCCAGGCAGGCGTGCTCTCCGGCGCCGAATGCAATGTGGGGGTTGGGGTTACGGGTGATGTCGAACTCCTCGCTGGAGGGTCCGAATATTTCTTCGTCGCGGTTGGCGGAGCCGTAGAGCATGACGACGGTGTCGCCGGCCTTGATCCGCTGACCGCGGATCTCGACATCCTCAGTGGCTTGCCGGGCCATGTGCGTGACCGGGCTGGTGAATCGCAGCATCTCTTCGACCGCGCAGGGCAGCAGCGACGGGTCCGATCGCAGCAGCGCGAACTGATCGGGATGGTCGATCAGGGCCAGCGTGCCCAGCGCGATGAGGTTGCGGGTGGTTTCGTTGCCGGCGACCAACAGCAAGAAAGAGAAGTTGAGCAGGTCCTCGTCGGTGAGGCGCTCGCCGTCGACCTCGGCCGCGGCCAGGATGCTCAGCAGGTCGTCCTGCCCGGTGACCTCACCGGAGCGACGTGCGGCGATGAGTTTGGTGAAGTACTCGTACAGCTCGGCGAGCGCGACCATCGAGTCGAGTTCTATGTCGGGGTCGGCCGTGCCAACCGCGGCGTCCGACCAGGTGCGGAATTGCTCCCAGTCTTCGGGGGGCGCTCCAAGCATCTCGGCGATCATCCGAGTGGGTAGCGGAGCGGCGATTTCCTCCGCAAACTCGTAGTCCCGCGACGGGTCCACACCGTCGATGATGCCCTTGACGATCTGTCGCACCTTGGGTTCGAGCAACTGCACCTGGCGGCGGGTGAAGCCGGAGTTGATGAGCTTGCGAAGCTGTCGGTGGCGCGGGGGATCGGTGAAAATGAGATTCCCCTCCTGAACCGGTTCTGGTTGGGCGGGGTCCGGGATCGAAATGCCCTTGGTGGACGAGAAGGTCAGTGGGTGGCCCGAGACATAGCGAATGTCCTCGTACTTCAACAGCGCCCAGAAATTGGTGACGTCATTCCACACGACGGGCGTTGTGTTGCGAAGCTCCCGGTAGGCCGGGTACGGGTCGCCGGCATAGAAATCGGGTGAGTGTAAGGGAACAGTAGTTACGGGCACACTACGCCTTCCTCGACGCTGAGAGCTGGTCGGACAGATTAGAAAAGAATGTCCGTTTCCAAGGTGTCTACCGCAGACGCGAGCCGTCTGTCAATCTGCGCGTATGTGCTGAAAAAACGACGTCAATTGGTCATTGTCCCGATCCGGCGGGTTGTGTACACGCAGTCAAAGTATGTAAGTTCTCGTGAGGCGTCGCCCGCGCCGTACCGCGGGCAAGCGGCCAGGGAAGGCAGGCGGATGATGGCTGGGTCTCGGTCCCTCCTCGACGCTGAGGGGCACTACATCGGCGGGCGGTGGACCGACCCGGACAACGGGCGTTACGACGTCATCAACCCGGCGACCGAGGCGGTGATCGGAACGGCGCCCGATGCCAGCGTGGCGCAGGTCGAGCAGGCGATCGCTGCGGCGAGGACTGCCTTCGACACGGGCCCGTGGCCGGCGGCCGACCCCGCCGAGCGCGCGCGATGCCTGCAACAGCTCAGCGACGCATTGCTGGCCAGGGGCGAGGAGCTCTACGCCCTGGCGCAGGCCGAGTGGGGGTGTTCGGCAAACGAGCGGCTGATTCACGTGGACGGCCCGGTATTCATGGTTGGTCACGCCGCTGAGCTGGCACTCGAACCCAGCGAGGCGCCATTGGAGGCGTGGGGTGCCGCGGGCACCACGCTGTTGCGCTACGAACCGCTCGGGGTGGTGGCGGCGATGACGCCGTGGAACTTCCCGCACACCCTCAACGTCATGAAATTGGGAGCGGCGCTTGCTGCCGGGAATACGCTGGTGCTCAAGCCGTCGCCTCTGACGCCGCTGGCAGGGCTCGCCCTCGCTCGAATCATTCACGAAGACACCGACATTCCGCCAGGTGTAGTAAACGTGGTGACACCGACCAGCGTCGAGGCCAGCAGAATCCTGACCCTGGATCCCAGGGTCGACATGGTCAGTTTCACCGGCAGCTCGGTCGTCGGCCGTGATGTGATGGCTGGCGCGGCGACCACGATGAAGCGCATCTTGCTCGAGTGTGGCGGAAAATCGGCGACCATCCTGCTTCCCGACGTCGACGTCGGCGACGACTTGATGGAGCGGCTACTGTTCGAGGGCTGCACGATGCACGCCGGTCAGGCCTGCATCCTCAATAGCAGGCTGCTGCTGCCTGACGGGATCTACGACGACGTGGTGGACCGACTCGCCGCGCTGGCGCGGGCCGTCGTGATCGGCGATCCGGTCGATCCGACCGTCACCATGGGACCTTTGATCAGTCGCGAGCACCTCGATCGCGTCGAGGGTTTCGTCAAGCGCGCTGAAGGCGACGGTGCGACAGTGGTGGCGGGGGGAGCTCGTCCGAAGGATCTGACCAGTGGCTTCTACTTCGAGCCGACGATCCTGACCGATGTCTCGGCCAACTCTTACATCGCACAGGAGGAGGTGTTCGGACCGGTCCTCACGGTGCTGCGGTACCGCGATGACGACGACGCGGTGGCCATCGCCAACAACTCTGCCTACGGGCTCGGTGGTGCGGTGTGGGGAAGCGACATCGATCGTGCGGTGGGCATTGCCCGCCGAATCCGGACGGGGCAGGTGTCGATCAACGGCACGATCCCCGGGGACGCGCCGTTCGGTGGCTTCAAGCAGAGTGGGATCGGCCGGGAGGGCGGTGTGATGGGACTGCGGGCGTACATGGAGCCGAAGGCTATCGGGATACCCGCGTGAACCGGCCGCTGACGGGATTGCGCGTCGTCGAACTTGCCTCCGAGATCGCGGGGCCCTATTGCACGAAGTTGCTTGTTGACCTGGGCGCCGACGTGTGCAAGATCGAGCCGCCGGAGGGCGACCCGTTGCGCCGTTGGGGCCCGTCCCCCTCAGCGGATCCGGCACAAAGCGGCCTGTTCGAGTATCTGAACGCCGGAAAGCGCGGCATTACAGCCGATCTCGGCCACGAAAGTGGCCTCGCGACGGTCCACGAATCGATCTCGACGGCGGATGTGCTCGTCGAGGACTTGCCGGCAGGGTCGACTGGCCGCTTGGAGTGGGGCCTTGACTCGGAGACCCTTGGCCGGATCAACCCGAAGCTTGTCGTCGTCCGAATCTCGAGCTTCGGCCAAGAGGGGCCGCTGCGCGATCGCGTGACGACTCCATTGACCCTGCAGGCGGCCGCGGGATGGGTCAATGTGCGCGATCCCGGCCGGGCTCCAGTACAGGCGGGTGCCCGGATCCCGGAATACATCGCGGGCTCGTATGCTGCCCTCGGCGCGCTGACGGCCCTGCGGATCGCGGCGGCCGGAACGAACAGGCCCGTCGAGGTTGACGTCTCGATGTTCGAGTCGTTGCTGTCGACCCTGCCTTACCCCATGCTGATGGCGGCTCGACTCAAAAGCCTTGGCCTGCCGACGAATTCCAAAGCCGCACCGATGCTGGGGATCGTGCGGGCGGCCGATGGCTGGATCGGCATCAACTGCCTGACCGGTCAGCACTGGCTGGACGTGTGCGCCATGGTCGGGCTGCCGGAGTTCGGCGAACATCAACTCGCGATCATGCTCGGTGGGCCCGAGCGCGAAGATTTTTTTGCCA
This sequence comes from Mycobacterium hainanense, assembly GCF_041890355.1. Taxonomy (NCBI): domain Bacteria; kingdom Bacillati; phylum Actinomycetota; class Actinomycetes; order Mycobacteriales; family Mycobacteriaceae; genus Mycobacterium; species Mycobacterium hainanense. The sequence continues at coordinate 2,000,221 of NZ_CP169059.1, forward strand.
AGGCGCAGCCGTTTCTCGATTCGATGACCGTCGCCGACCTGGTCGAGCTGAGTCAGGCCATGCGGATACCCGCCGCCCCGGTCACCGAAGGCGACACCATCCTCGCCTGTCCGCAATACGCCGAGCGAGCATTTTTCATCGAGGCGGCCGGCGACACATCGCAATTCACCAGACCCGGAGCGCCGTTTCGGTTTTCGAAGACACCGGTCCCGCCACCGCTGCCCGCTCCGGTCCTGGGACGAGACGACCAGGGCGCCTGGGGCGAGCGCGCCGCACGCCGCCGGGATGACGACGTCCCCAATGTCGCTCTGCCGTTCGCCGGGTTGAAGGTGTTCGACCTGAGCACCTTCTGGGCGGGCGCGTATCTGACCTGCTACCTCGGCGCTTTCGGGGCCGACGTTGTGAAGGTCGAGTCCATCCAGCGCCCCGACGGCCACCGCTACTCCGGATCATTACTGCGCGAAGGGGACGACTGGTACGAACGCGGACCACTGTGGCAGGGAACCAATCTCAACAAACGCGACATCACCCTTGACCTCACTTCTGCCGCCGGCCGCGAGTTGGCCCTGCGACTGGCCGCCGAAGCCGACGTGGTAGTGGAGAATTTCTCCCCGCGCGTGGTTGAGCAGTTCGGGCTCGACTACGAGTCCATCGCGAAGATCAATCCCGACGTGATCATGGTGCGGATGCCCGGATTCGGCTTGGACGGACCGTGGCGCGACTATGTGGGTTGGGCGCTCAACATCGAACAGGTGTCGGGGATGTCGGCCGTCACCGGTTACCCGGATGGCCCGCCGTGCAATCTGCAGGGCCCCGCCGATCCCATCGCCGGCGTACATGCCTGTGTGGCGTTGCTTGCCGCGCTCGAGCACCGGCGGTCCACCGGTGAAGGCCAGCTCATCGAGGTCGCGCAGATCGAGGTTGGTGCTGCGGTGACCGCCGAGCCCGTGATCGAGTATTCGCTGACGGGCAGGGTGCGGCCGCGCGAGGGAAACCGCCACCGCGTATACGCCCAAGGCGTCTATCCGACGGCTCTCACCGACGAATGGGTCGCGATCTCCGTGCGCAACGACGATGATTGGATTGCGTTGCTGGGCGCCATCGATCGCGACGAACTGCGAGACGACCCGCGATTCGCGACTTCGGAAGCTCGCCGGCAATACCACGACGAATTCGACGAGGTGGTCGCGAGTTGGACGTGCGGGCGACCCGCCGAGGACCTGGTGGCAACGCTTGTCCGGCATCGCGTCCCAGCCGAGCGATTGCTTACGGCCGACGAGATGTATGACGTCGAGCAGCTCGATGCCCGCGGTTTCTATCAGGATTTAACCCACCCGATCAGTGGGCGACAGAGGTTTCCCGGCTGGCCTTTCCAGATTTCGCCGGGCCCTGCGCACCATCACCGGACTGCGGCGCCGACACTCGGTCAGCACAACGCCGAGGTGCTTGGAGCGCTTGGACTGCCCGATGCGGAGATCACCGCGTTGCGCGAGCAAAGCGTCATAGGGCAACGCCTACTCAACGCGTAGTGCCGTTGCCCTCTGCCCGGATGGTGGCCTCGTGCGTTGTGTGGTCAGGCGTCGACCATCGCCGCGATCGTGTCGACGACGCATGCCGGCCGATCGGTTCCCTCGACTTCGACCGTGACACGCACCGTGGCTCGTCCGCCCTTGTCGGTGCGCTCGACCTTCAGCAGCTCCGCCCCGGCCCGAATCCGCGAGTCGACCGGTACCGGTGCGGGGAACCGTAGCTTGTCCGAGCCGTAGTTCACCTGCATGGCCAGGCCCGTCACCTTGTAGATCTGTTGCACCAGGATGGGCACCAGCGACAACGTCAAGTAGCCGTGTGCGATGGTCTTGCCGTAGGGACCGGTGGCCGCCCTCTGCGGGTCGACATGGATCCACTGATGGTCGCCCGTCGCCTCGGCGAACAGGTCGATCTCCTGCTGCGTGACCCGGCGCCAGTCGCTGTAACCAAGGTGTTCGCCCACGTGAGCCTCGAAGTCGGCGATCCCGTCGTACACCTTTGGATACGTGGGCGCCTGGGTCATGCCGCGACCTTCAGCTTCAAATGCTCAATAGCGTTGCCGCCCATGATCTTCGCCTTGGCCGATTCCGAGACGCCGTCAAGCCGGTCGACAAAGCTCAGCGGGTCGCCGATGCCCTCGGGGTGGGGGAAGTCGGAGCCGAACATCACGTGGTCCTCGCCCATGATGTCGATGATGCCCTTGATGTCGTCCTCGAGGAATGGGTGGATGTAGATGTTGCGCTTGAACACCTCGACGGGATGCTCGTCGAACTCCTTGGGCATGATCTTGTAGGCGGTGTTGAGCTGCTCGAGCAGGTTGCGCACCCAGCCGCTGCCGTTTTCGACGCAGAAGATCTTCAGATCCGGGAAACGTGACAGGGCGCCATGGCAGATCATCGCGGCCAAGGTGTCCTCGATGGCCCGGTGGCCCATGACGACCTCGCGTAGCGCGCTTGGCTTGAAGGACAGGTACTCGTCACCACCCTCCCACTCCATCAGGTGCTTTTGGTAGCCGCTGTCGGAGGCGTGCATGGTGACTGGGATGCCGGCGTTGACGACCTCTTCCCAAAATGGATCGAACTCGGGCAGGCCCATGGATCGCGAGCCGCCGAAGCGGCTGGGCACCGGTGCGGGCCGAACCAGGAATGTTTTCATACCCCGCTCGAGGCCCCAGTGCAGCTCCCTGATCGCCTCGTCCACCATCGGCAGGCAGATCACGGGGGTCGCGAAGATCCGGTCGTGGTAGTTGAACGTCCAGTGTTCGTGCATCCACTCGTTGAGGGCGTGGATTATGGCGTGGGTGAGGACCACATCGTCGGTGGTGCGCTCCTCGATGAGGCTGGCGAGGGTCGGGTACATGACGCACTGGTCGAGACCCAGCTCGTCCATCAGCTCCAGTCGGGGGGCGGGCGACTGGTAGGCGGGGATGACATCCATTGCCTCGCCGATGAATTCGCGGAAGTTCAGACCTTCGGGGTTCTTCCCCAGGAAGTAGTCCTCGGCGCTGCCCGGCCTGGCCACCCGTGCGAATGTCGGGTTCGGGATCATGTGGCTGATGCGGTCCTTGACGACGAGCTTGGGACGGCCATTGACCTCGACGTAACCGACCTTTCCGCGGTGCTCCTTCGGGAGGTACTTGGTGAGCGCGTCCGTCGTCTCGTACATGTGGTTGTCGATGTCGAAAACCGGATAGGGCAGGGAACGGGAAGACACGGGACTTTCCTCCTGAGCAGCGAATATGATCATTTACGCTATGTGAGAACGACGTTATCATCATCGCCGCGTAACATCCAGGCGGGGTGGTGTGATCCGTCAGGTCAACGCTTTCCACGCATCGACAACCGCACCGGACGTGGTTACCGTGGCCAACAGCGACAGCGTGTTGTCGATGACCGCATCCGCGTACTCCCGCGGGAATCCGCTGACCGCATCGCGTGGCAACACGAACTGGTACCCCCGGTTGACCGCGTCCATGACAAAATTCGTGATAGCCACGTTGACCGAAACACCCACCCCCACAATCGTCTTGACACCCAGGTTGCGCAGTACAGAGTCGAGATCTGTCCCGCACATGGGGCCGACGCCGTGGATGCGAGTGAGCACGAGGTCGGTATCGGCGGGGCCCAACTGGGGCAGCACCGATGCCCCGGCGCTGCCGGGCGTGAGGTCGACGGGGAAGGACTTGCCGGCCGCGAACAGCCGCGCGTTCGTGTTGGAGCCGCGACCGTCCGCGCGCCGCTGGATGAGACAGTGCACGACCGTGACGCCGGCCGTCCTGGCGGCCTCGACCAAGGTGACGATGTTGGGCACGGCCTCGCGTTGGGCTTCTTCGGCGAGCAGTGGCAGGCCGGCCTGCGGCCCTATCACCCCGCCCTGGCATTCCTGGGTGACCAGCGCTGTGGTGGCGGGATCGATCAGGTCTTTCAGGCTTGGTTGCGGCATGAGAATAGACGTTATCGTGTCGCGTTAGGAAATTTTCGACAGGAGGATCGATGGAGGCGTGGGAGCTCGAGGTTCGGGAGTCGGTGCGGCAGACGTTGGCTGACTACACAGCGGCCACAGATAGATTCGATCTTCGCGCCCTGGCGGCATGCTTCGGCGACGACGGTGTGCTGGAATTCACCGGAGGCGCCCAGCCGCTGACGGGACCCGCGGAGATCGAGGCGGGTCTCGGCGCCGCTGTGACGCAGCCGGGACAACCGGGGCGGCCGGCGCCGACGCATGTCCGCCACCACGTCTCCAGCATCCGGTTCGGGTCGGTGGCTCGCGACAGGGTCGAGGTCAGCAGTTACTTCGCCGTCCACACCGACATCGGGCTCGACCACTGGGGCCGGTACCGCGACGTACTGGCACCCGTCAAGGGTCGGTGGTTGTTCGCCCATCGCCGGATCATTGTGGACGCCTTCGCCGCCGCCAGCCTGATGGCCTGACAACGCGTCACCCCGTGATGAACTCGTCGGCGAAGGCCCGGGAGCGGTCGATGAGTTCGGCCCGGTCGGTGCCGGCCGGCGCGATGGTGAGCCAGGTGACCCCGGCCTCCTCCAGCCGGGCGATGGTCGCGTGACGTTCGTCGGCCGACTTGCTGTCGTCCAACAAGTTTCCCGCCGAGAAGCAGATGTCCAGCGGTGCGGTGCGGCCGATCTCGGCTGCGTACTGCTTGGCCCAATCGATGGCGAGCTGCAACTCGTCGATCGTCGAGATTTCCGCGGTGCGCGACGCCGCTGCGTAGCCGAACGTATTGAACGGCGCCCAACCCTGAGCGCGCGACACCGCCCGGCGAACCGCCGCCTTGCTGTTGCCGCCGACCCAAACCGGGGGTGGACTCGCGGGCAGCGGGCGCAGCCGGACACCGCGGGCAGCGAACGACGTTCCGTCATAGGCGAGGTCTTCGCCGGTGAGCACCTTGGCCAGCACATCGAGCGCCTCATCGAGCAGGGCGCCGCGGTTGTCGAAATCGACTCCCAGGGCTTTGAATTCGGGCTTCAGGTATCCCGCGGCGGTGCCGAGGATCAGCCGCCCCCCGGATAGCACAGCGAGGCTTTGGATCGATTTGGCGCCGAGGAACGGGTTGCGGTAGGCGGCGATGTACACGTTGGTCAGCAGCTTGACATCGGTCGTTGCGGCGGCGGCGAACGCCAACGCGACGAACGGGTCAAGGGCGTGGTGCCCGCCGTGGTCGAGCCACTTCGCGTCTGGTGCGGGGTGGTCGGTGACATGGACCGCGTGGAACCCGCTTGCCTCGGCCGCGCGCGCGACGTCGGCAATGGCATCGGCAGTCACGAATTCGGCTACCGCCTCGACGCGCTGGGTCGGCAATTCGAGGGAGAAAGAAACGGTCACGAGGGTCCTTTCGTTGCGGAGACGAGCGTGGCCAGGCGTTGGGCGTGATAGTCCGGGTCACCAAAGATCAATTGGGTGGCCTTGGCGCGGCGGACGAAAAGATGGGCGTCGTGTTCCCAGGTGAAGCCGATACCGCCGTGGATGCGCATGTTGTCGAGCGCGACGTGCAGAAAGGCTTCCGAACACACCAATTTCGCGACCGATGCGGTGGTCGGAAGGTCGTCGGTGTGAGCGACCTCCGCCGCATGCGACACCGCCGACCGCGCACCCTCAACCTGAACCAGCATGTCCGCGCACCGATGCTTGATGGCCTGGAAACTGCCGATTGGCCGGCCGAACTGGATTCGATGCTTGGCGTAGTCGACGGCCATGTCGAGGCAGCGCTGCGCCGCACCGACCTGTTCTGCCGCCAGCGCCACGATCGCGAGGTCGCACGTGCGCGCCAGGAAGTTCCCCGCGGCCCCCTCCGCGCCGATCAACGCTGCCTGGGCGCCGCGAAACTCCAGGCGGGCGACCTTACGCGTGCGGTCGAGTCCGGCCAGCGGCGTGCGGTGCACCCCCTCTGCCCCGGCTTGAATCGCCAGCAACGAGATGCCGGACTCGGTGTTGGCCGCGACAAGGATGACGTCCGCGGTGTGACCATCGATCACCAGTGCTGCCTCACCGTGGATCCGGTAGATCGCGCCGCTGCGATCGGCCCGCAGCGCCACGGCGGCGGGGTCCCAGGCGTCAAGGCGGCCGTTGAGGACCAGCGTCGCGGTGGTGGAGCCGTCGACGAACCCGGGGACGAACTCTCCCGCCGCGGCATCATCGCCGCTGGCGAGGACGGCCTGGGTCGCCAGGGCCACGGTGGCGAAAAAGGGGGAGCACAGCAGCGCGCGCCCCATTTCCTCGAAGACCACCGCCAACTCGGCCAGGCCAGCACCCGCCCCGCCCCACTGCTCGGGAACGCCGATGCCATGCAGGCCCAACTCACCGGCCATCTGGCGCCACGACGTCTCGTCGTAGCCGGTGTCCGTGACCATCAATTTGCGCACGGTCTCGCTGGGCGATGCGACCGTCAGGTAGTCGCGCACGACGCTGCGCAGCTCGTCGAGCTCACTGCTGGGCACGGGCGGCCTTCCCGCTCGGCCGTGTCGGGGAGTCGGGGCAGATCGATAGATGCACTGCCGCCTGCCCGATCCCGTTGTCCGCCAGGGGTTGTGAAGGTGCCATGTCTCCTCGGTGCGGTCGCGGCGGAGCCGGCGCGACCTGCTGCTCAAGCGCTTCGGCCATCCGGCCCGGGATAGCCATTGCCGCATCAGGATAGTATGTTTTTTGAAAATAGAGAATTTGCATTCTCATGTGAAGGGAAGCGACGCGGTGACGACGAAACTCGATTACGGCATCTTTGACTGCGATACCCACTGCTACGAGACCCGGGATGCGTTCACCCGCTATCTGCCCGAGAAGTTCCGGGACCGGGCGATCACCACCGTGCGCGGGGCGGACGGCGTCGAGGTGATCCTGGCGGGGCATCGTGTCGCCACCTTCAACAGCGAGGGTGGTCTGGGTCTGGACGTCGCTTACCGGCCCGGCTCACTCAAGGAGATGCTCAAGCAGATGGGATCGGGCAACCCTGAGGAGTCCTACGAGCCGCAGCCCATGCAACCGGAGTTCGTCGAGCGCGCCGCACGCCTGGCCGTCATGGCGGACCAGAACATCGAGCGTATGGTCATCTATCCAAGCGGTATGGCGCTGGCGGCCGAACACTATGTCGATGACACCCCGGCGCTGTATGCGAATCTGCGCTCGTTCAACCGATGGTTTGACGAGGAATGGGGCTTCAACTACGAAGACAGGATCTACGCGACTGCGCTGATGTCGTTGCGCGACTTGGATTCTGCGATCGCAGAGACGGAGGCGATCATCGCCCAAGGTGCAAAGTTCGTGCTGCTGCCGACGGGGCCGGCCTATGGCCGGTCGCCGGGCGACCCGTACTTCGACCCCGTTTATGCACGCCTGCAGGAGGCCGGCTGCGTCCTGGTGTTTCACATCATGCCGTTCTGGTACTTCAATGCGATCTCGCCCGCGTGGGGACAGAACCCCGACCCGGCCTCGTGGCACATGTCGGCGTGGCAGTGGATGAACATCTACGGGCAGCGGCCGATCGAAGAGACCTTGTCCGCCCTCATCTTCGACAACCTCTTTGGCCGCTTCCCGGGGCTGAAAGTCCTCGTCGCCGAGCACGGGGCGGAATGGGTGCCGTTCTTCGTCCGGCACATGGACAAGAGCCGCGGCATGGGCCGCAACGGTCCGTGGATCGGCGGCAAGTTGACGGAGCGCCCGTCGGCGATCTTCCGCCGCCACGTCCGCGTCGTGCCGTATCCCGAGGACGACATCCCCGCGGTCGTCGCGGGTCTGGGTTACGACGACTGCCTGGTGATGGGCTCGGATTACCCGCACGCCGAAGGCCTGGCCGTGCCGGCCGAGTTCGCCAAGCTGCTCGATCCGCTCGACGATGCCGCCAAGCGGCGGATCATGCGCGACAACGCCGACCAGCTGCTCACGCGCAGCTAACAGCCCGATGGCAGACGAGGACGTCGACCTCGACCTGTTGAGAGCGTCGGCGCGAGAGTTTCTGGCCGAACGCGGCGATAGGGGAACGGTCAAGGACCTTGCGGCGATGGACTGGACCGGGCTGCTCGTCGATGAGGCGATGGGCGGTGCCGGATGGCGTCCGGTCGAGGCCTGCGTCGTGGCCGAGGAGCTCGGGCGATCGCAGGACGGGTCGGCGTGGTTCGGGACCACGATGGGTGCCGCGGCACTCGCCTCCGCGCCGGAGGACGTCAGGGAGCAGTGGCTGCCGGGCCTGCTCGCCGGCACCGCGACGGCCGGCTTCGCCACCCTGGGCGAGGCCGCGCGGGTCCTTCGCGGCGACCAGGTGGACATCGTCGTTATGCTGCGAGACAACGGAATTCACCTCTTGTGCGACCTGGATCGCGACCGGTTCGAGCTGGACGCCGATCTGCTGGACGTGACGAGAACGGCGTGGCGAATCGACGTGACGGGCGCGCCCAGCGCGTTGATCGGTTCTCTCGAACGGGCCGACGAGTTGATCGCCGTGGCTCGGTTGCTTGTTGCAGCCGACTCCGTGGGTGCGGTGTCGATGACCCTTGAACGGTTGACGGCATACCTCAAGGAGCGCATCGCGTTCGGGGCACCGATTGCGAGCTTTCAGGCGGTTCAGCACCGGCTCGTGGAACTGCTTGTCTTCGAGGTCAAGGCGCGCGCAGTCATCATGAGGGCGGCGCGGGCAGTCGCTTCGGCCGACGAAAGGGCGACTTTGCTGACGGCGGCGGCGCACGCGTTCGTCGCGGCGAAGGCCACCGCCGCCGTCGACGAGTGCATGCAATTGTCGGGGGGAATCGGCTTTACGTGGGAGTATCCGCTGCACCACGAGCTGCGTCGCGCCTTCACCAACGGTCATCTGGTAGGTACGGCACGCTCGAGTCGGGCGCTGATGGCGGAGGTGTCGGGTTGGTGAGCGTATTTGGGAACCGGCCCACCGATGCGCAGCTGGCCGACTTCAGAGACCGGGTCAGGGCGCACATCGCCCAACATGCACCGCCGATCGAAGCGCGCGAAGGCCACCGGGCGCCCGAGACTCCCGAACAAGAAGCCCTGCTGCGCGCGTGGTTCGCCAGCCTCTTCGAGGCGGGGCTAGCCGGCGCGGACTGGCCGGTCGAATACGGCGGTCGCGCCGACCACCACCCGCTGCACGATCGCATCGTGAGCGAGGAAATCCTGCGTGCCCGCGCTCCACGTCCGGTGGACCAGGTAAACCTCGCCGCGCACGTGCTCCTGCACTTCGGATCCGACGAGCAAAAGCGGCGGCTGCTGCCACCCATCCGGCGCAGCGAACAGGTCTGGTGCCAGCTGCTCAGTGAACCCGATGCCGGTAGCGATATCGCCGCAGTGCGCAGCCGCGGTGTGCGCCAAGCCGATGGCGGCTGGCTCATCGACGGACAAAAGACTTGGATCACCGACGGGCACTGGGCCGACATGGGCCTCGCCCTGATCCGCACCGACCCGGCGTCGTCGCGCCACCACGGCCTATCGGTGTTTGCCGTGCCGCTGTCCGCGGACGGTGTCGAGATCCGCCCGATCCGCACGATCGGTGACGCCATCGAGGTCAACGAGGTCTTCCTGACGGGAGTCAGGCTTGGAGCTCAGAGCCTGATCGGGGAAGTGGGGCAGGGCTGGTCGATCATCATGGCGGGCCTGGACTTTGAACGATTCGGCATTGGCGGCAACGTCATCCTGCTCGAACTGTTGATCGACGATGTGGTGACCGTGGCCAATTACTCGCTCATCGACGGCGCGCCCGCGCTGGACTCGGGCGACATCCGCCAGCAGGTCGCCGAGTTGGCCGTCGAGGTCGAAGTGGCCAAGGCGTTCATCGACGATCACGTGGAACGGCTGACGGCGGGGGACGAAAAGCCCGGAGACGGCTCGATCGCGAAGTTAAGCTTTGCCGAGACCTACCACCGTGTCGCGGCGTACGGCGCGGCGCTGGCGGCGGATGTGACGGTCATCGGTCGGGGAGGCGATGACGTGCGGCAGGCCAAAGAGCGGTTGCGCGAATGCTGGCTGTGGTCGCGCGCGTACACGATATCGGGTGGCAGCTCGGAGATGATGCGCAACATCCTCGCCAAGCGCAGACTGCACTTGCCGAGCCGGTGACCAGCCATCCCGTCGCGCATACGTACTGGTCGCTGATCGAGGCCGCCGCTCGGGCGCACCCCGACCGGGTGGTCCTCGTCGACGACTACGGGCGGAAGCTGTCCAGCGCGCAGCTGCGTGAGGCCGCCTTGACGTGTGCGGCGGCCCTGGCGGAGCGCGGTATCGGCCTGGGCACCGTGGTGTCATGGCAGCTGCCGAGCACGCTCGAGACGATGGTCGTCATGGCGGCGCTGGCGCGGCTTGGTGCGGTCCAGAACCCGGTGCTGCCGATCTGGCGCGAGAGTGAGTTGCGTTTCGTTACAGCACAACTTGCGACCGAGGTGCTCATCGTGCCGGGAATGTGGCGTAACTTCGACCACGCCGCGCTCGCGCACCGCCTCGCCCGTGAGAGGCCGATGTCTGTCATGGTTGTCGACCACGACGCGCCCATCGCCGACGGGCTTCGGCTACCGGCCGGCGATCCGCGGTTGCTGCCTCCGCCACCGGGTGACACCGAGGACCCGCGCTGGATCTACTATTCGTCGGGCACGACGGCCGCACCAAAAGGTGCGCGGCACTGTGACCGCTCCGTGATTGCCGGCTCGGCGGGAGTGGTCGGCATCGTCGGGGCGTCCAGTAAGGACGTCAACCCCATCGCGTTTCCGGTTTCGCATATCGGAGGCGCCGCCATGCTCGCCGCGGCCCTGCGTACCGGCATGCGGCTGGTGCTATTCGACGCCTTCGATCCGGTCGAGACCCCGATCGCCATCGCGGCGCATCGCCCGACGCTGCTGGGCAGTGCGACCCCGTTCTTCGTCGCATTCATGGCGGCCCAGCGCGCACATGGCGCCGAGCCGCTGTTTCCCGATCTGCGGGGGTGCGTCGGCGGTGGTGCGCCTATCACCCCCGAGTTGGGTCGTGAGGTGCGGCAGGTATTTTCAGTCAACGGCGTGGCCAATTCCTGGGGCCTAACAGAGTTCCCGGTCGCCACTTCCCAGGCACCGAACGGTCCTGCGGAGCTGTTGGATCACACCGTGGGCAAACCGGTTGCGGGGGTCGCGGTACGCGTCGTCGACGAATCCGAGCGGCAAGTCGGGTGTGGCGTGGAGGGGGAGCTGCGGCTCAAGGGGCCGCCGTGTTTCCTGGGCTACGTCGACGAGTCCTTGGATGCCCAGGCGTTCGACGACGACGGATGGTTCCGCACAGGCGATCTCGGCCGCATCGATGACGAAGGCAACGTCACCGTGACGGGGCGGATCAAGGATGCGATCATCCGCAATGCCGAGAACATCTCGGCGCTCGAGATCGAAGGCGTGCTGGCCAGCCACCCGGCGGTGTCCGACGTGGCGGTCATCGGCGTACCCGATGAGCGGACCGGTGAACAGGTCTGCGCCGTCGTCGTCACTCGCCCGGGCGCGGCGGTGACGCTCTCCTCGATTTTCGAACATTGCCAGGCCCGAGGGCTGAGCAAGCACAAGACGCCCGAAAGACTCGAGATCGTCAATGCGCTTCCGCGCAACCTCACCGGCAAGGTGCTCAAGACCGCACTACGGAGCCGGTTCGGGAGCCGATGAGACACAGACCAAATTGAAAAGGTGCACAGCGGAATTGAGTTTCACTCACCCACCTGATTACGGAGGTTGCCTAGACGCCGATGAGCTCCTTGAGGTTGCCGCCCATCACTCGCGCCGTGATGGGCGCGGGGAGGTTGTCGAGCTCCTTAACGAAGTCCCCGGGCGCGGCCAATCCCTCGGGATGCGGGTAGTCCGAGCCGAACATCACCCGCTCCGCACCGAGGATGTCAATGAGGTGTGACATGTCTTCCTCGTGGAACGGGTTCACCCACACGTGCCTGCGGAAGACATCACCCGGGTGCTCGCCGAATTCGCGCGGCTTCTTGCGGTAGACCCGATCGAATGCATCCATCAGGCGCTGAGCCCACGACCCACCGTTCTCGACGACGCCGATGCGCAGGCCGGGAAATCGCTCGAACACCCCGTGGGCAATGAACGCCGCGAGCGTGTCGAAGATGTGGCGGCTCTCCTCGTAGATGAATCCGCGAAACTTCGTCAGCTGGAAGCCCTGGAACTCGTCACCACCCTCCCAATCGGAAAGGTAGCGGTCGTAACCGGAGTCGGAGTTGTGCATCTGGACCGAAATGCCCGACGACTCGACGAGCCGCCAGAAGTCGTCGAACTCGGGTAGCGCCGGCGAGCGGGACGTGCCGTCTTCCCGCGGTACGGGCGCAGGTCGGATCAGCACCGTCTTAGCCCCGTTTTCCAGGCACCACTCGAGTTCTGCGACGCCGCTGGTGGGATCGTTGAGCGAGATCGCCGGGACCGGAAAGATACGGTCCTTGAAGTTGAACGTCCAGTCCTCAAGCAGCCAGCGGTTGAAGGCATGGGTAACCGCGTGGGTGAGCTCGGTGTCGCACTTGGTCCGTTCCTCAAGCATGCCCGCCGTGGTCGGAAACATCAGCGCGCCGTCAACGCCCTGGCGGTCCATCAACGCCAGGCGCAGGTCGGGACGTCGGAACTCGTCCGGACAGCGAATCGGCTCGGCCAGCTCGCGCAGCGTCTTGCCCTCCGGGTTGATCCCGCGGTAGTAATCGGCCCAGGCGCCGGGAGTGGGAATCACCTCGTAGGTGGGGTTGGGTATGGTCTCGGTGATGACGCCGAGGATCTGCAGCTTCTTGCGGCCATTGATATCGACGAACTTCAATGCTTCGGAATACTTCTCCGGCAGGTATCGCGTGTAGGCGTCGATCGTCTCGTACATGTGATTGTCCGCGTCCCACACTTCGAAGGCCTTGGGCTGGGGCATTGTGGTTCCTTTCGAGACACTGTCAAGGTCGCCGAAACGCGGCTGGAGCTTCGTTGACGTCCACGCAGCTGTCGGGAGCGCATCGAACGACAACGCCACTATCCTAAATAGAGAGTGCACATTCTCGCACCAAACTACTGAGAACAGCCGCCGATGGCAAGGTCGACCCGAGAGGCCCGCCTCCGCCAGCAAGCGGTTCCTGGGACGGCCGGCGCGGCAACGGCATGCTGGAACGATCCAGGGCGAGAGAAAGCCTTCCGACGCTCGATCAAATTCGATAAGTGACCGGCCGACGAGAGTGATGTCCCGATTCACTCCCGCGTCGCGGTCGCGACTTCCTGTAGGCGGTCGATCACCAGTCGCGGTTCGTCGCCGGGGACGAGGACTTGCACATGATCGATGCCCAGTCGACGGTAGGCGACACACGTTTCGGACAATGATCGAGCGTCGGAATAGGCAGTCGAAGCGACCTTGTACAGGCTCGCCGCCGATCTGCCTTGTGCGTCGGCGAACCGGTTCAGGGTCGCGATGAGTTCGGCCAGCCGGCCCGCGGACGTCGGCGCAGAAATCCAGCCGTCTCCGATACGCACTGCCCGGTCGAGCGCCGTATCGGAGTGGCCGCCCACCAGGATCGGAATGGGTCGTTGAGCGGGCTGCGGGCGCGGATCCATCGGTGCGAAATCATAGAACCGCCCGTGGAACTCGACATAGGGATCGGCCGCGCACCAGAGCGTCCGCAAGACCGCGATGTGTTCCTCGCTGCGGGCACCCCGGCGGTCCCATGGCATGCCCATCGCCGTTGCCTCCTCCTTCAACCACCCGACGCCCACGCCGTAGACGAGGCGGCCGCCCGAGAACGCGTCGAGCGACGCGAGCTGCTTGGCGTTGACGATCGGATTACGAAGGGGGAGCACGGAAATCGATGATCCGAGCCCGACGCTGTTCGTGAAGCCTGCTACCCAACTGAGCGTGGTGATCAGCTCAAAATTTGGGGCGAGATTTTCCGAGAGCCAACCGTCGGCGACGGGCGTTGGCTTACGGCCGAGCACATATGGCGAGTCGGTGTGACGGGGCAGGACGAGATGGTCGACCGCCCAAAGCCTGTCGATACCGCAGCCCTCGGCAGTCTGAGCGAAGTCGCGGATGAAGGACGGCGATGCATGTGGGCCGCTGTGGGGGAGGACGAGGCCGATTTCCACGAGTTCCTAGAGGTTGGTGAAGTGGCCGCCGTCGACCCCGATGGTCTGGCCGGTGAGGTATCGGGCACGCGGGCCCACGAGGAACGTGACGGCCGAACCGATGTCGTTCTGCGGATCGCCGATGCGGCCCAGTGGGATCCGCCGTGCGAGCCGCTCCTCCATTGCGGGCTCTGCTTCGATGGCCGCGGTCATCGCGGGCGAATAGGCGAGCGGCGAGATGACGTTGACGGTGATGCCGTGAGCCCCCCATTCGCGTGCCAGGCTTTTGGCGAAGCCCCGCAGTGCTCCTTTCACCGTGGCGTACAACGGTAGTGTGGCGCTCCCCTCGATACCGGCGGGCGAGGTCATCACCAAGAAGCTCCCCGCCCGTTCGCGCAGCGCCCCGAAGGCCGCGCTCGCGCAGTGATAGGCACCGGTCACCGAGACGCCGATGTGGTCCTGCCACAACGCCTCGTCGACATCCTGGAGGCGGTGCGGCTGGCTCGATGCGTTGCTTGTGGCGTTGTGGATCAGCGCATCGAGGCGCCCAGTGCCGTTCACTGCGGCCTCGACAGCGCCGACGACGGAGTCCGGGACGGTGACATCACAGCGGACCCAGCTGGCCCGATGTCCGCTCTCCACGAGTTCGGCGGCGATGGCTCTTCCGTTTTCCGATCGGGTGGCGATGAAGACATGCGCGCCGTCGAGCGCGAGGGCGCGGGCGATTCCGTGCCCCACGCCGCCCCCGGCTCCGGTGACCAACACCGTGTAATCGTCGATCGTCATGGGAGCATCACGGCTCCGCCGTCGACAATGACGGTTTCGCCGACGAGACCCGTGACTTCCCGCCTGAGGAGGAATCGTGTCGTCTCGACTATCGATTCGATGAGCGCGTCATCGTCCTGACGCGCGGCCGCGGTCACGTGGCCGGCCGATGCGCTCAGCCGGGGCGCGAAAAGATGAAGCGGGGCGGCGATCATATTGACGATGAGGTTCTGAGATGCCCATTGGCGAGCAGCGGACTTGGCCATCGCGCGGATTCCCTCGAGTGCGGTGGTGTAGGGGACGAGGCCTGGCGCCCCGGTCATTCCGATGGACGGCAGCACCAGGACGATGCGCCCTCCCTTGTGGCGCATCGAGGAATACGAGCGTTGGAACGCATTCAGCGCCTGTCGCATCGGATGCTCCGCGAATCGGTGCCAGTCTGTTGCACTCAAAGCGCCGACGGGGCTCGGTTCGAGTGACGGATCGACGCCGACCACGATGACAACGTGGTCGGAGGTCGGCTGAGTCGGTTCGTCGACGTCGTGGACGACTGATTTGAGACGTGCTGCGATCGCCCACGAGATGGCATCACTGCGCCCGATCACGTGCGGAGCTGTCATGGTTTTACACCGACCTACGGTGTTGGAACCGAGGACGCCTTCGCCTGCCGTGCGATTCGCTCATCGTGGATCTTCACCAGTTCGCGGAAACCGATTCGGTTGTACCGCGGGTGAGGTTGGACTCCCCAGTCGTCCTTCGCGGTATGCTGCCCAGCCGCTTCGGGGGCGCCGCCGAAGGGCGGACCGCCGAGGGGATAGGGCTGCTTGCACTCGAGGGTGTCGTTGGAGTACCGCACCTTGAGCAATTCGCTGCAGATCTCGGTGAGTGACAGCGTGGGCCACCCGTACCAGACCGCAATCACCGGTACGGTAAGCGATCCCTCGATCACCAATCCGAACAGGCAGACGAACAATCCTCGCCTGAGCCACTTGTGCATTCGCGCCCACGTCGATGTCGTGCCGGGCGGCAGCGACTCGGCCGATGCGCTTGCGTCCGCGATTGATTCAGACACCGTAGTCCTTTCGGGAGATCGGTCAGTCGGAGAAGATTTCCCGGTTGACCGTGTGCAGATAGGGGATAGCGAGGAACGGCGTTATGTAAAAGACGTTGTAGGCCCACCAGGCCAGCACGGGCAGGCCGACGGCCGCATATCGGACATCGGCGTACAACGTCATGTTGAAGATGTAGCCGGTCCACACCACCACGCCGAACCAGCACGTCACGATCATCCACTGGTGGCCCCAGCGCTTCATCTGCAGGAAACCGATCGCCGCGGCCATCCGCATGGGAAAGGCGATGAGGACGCAGACGAGAACCCACGCCTTCTCGCCCGGAGCACCGGCACCTCCGATCCAGAGTTCGTTGTAGTGCCAGAAATATCCCCCGTCCATCAGGTTCCCCCACGCGGTGAACACGGTGCGGGTGATCAGGGCGTGATTGGCGAATAGGTCGAGCGCCCAGCCGATGCTGTTCAGGGCCGCGTCCAGGATGATGACGTAGCCGATGAGCGTGACCATCAAGGGACGCACGGAGAGACCCTCGCGTTGGGCATTGCGCAACAGGTACAAGCCACGCAGGAAGAGCGGGAGCCCGAACACGCCGAGCACGAGAGTCCCCATCAGGGCCGTGCCTGCGATCAGCCAGAGGTCCGCTTGTCGTTGTG
Source organism: Mycobacterium hainanense (assembly GCF_041890355.1). Taxonomy (NCBI): domain Bacteria; kingdom Bacillati; phylum Actinomycetota; class Actinomycetes; order Mycobacteriales; family Mycobacteriaceae; genus Mycobacterium; species Mycobacterium hainanense. The sequence goes on from NZ_CP169059.1 coordinate 2,016,781, forward strand.
CCTGACGGCTCTGTTGGTCGTGTTCGTTCAAAGTCGCTGCCGCGAAGTGAGACCCACCGTCGCTGCGGCGTGACCTTGCAGAGGGCAATCGCATGGGCCTACCAATCTCTTGTCAGCAACATCGAGAGCTGGATGAGAAACATCGTCAGTAACAGGCCGTATATCCAGACCTGGAAAACGATGAGCCCGCGTCTGCGTCGGCGATCCTGTTCGTCCACCGGGGTGATTCCTCCTTGATCTTCGGATACCGGCGAGGCATGCCGACCGTGACGATCCACTGCAAGCGCCATTCGGCCTGCTCGGGATTCATCTGGCCGGGCGGGAAGCCATCGCGGCGGTTAAAACGTGCCGATGTTCGACATCATCCAGTAGAAGAACGCGACCAGTGCGCACATGGCTCCCCAGGTGACGGCCATCCGCACGATTTCTTCGATCACACCCGGTGCTCCCATCTTCGCAGGCCAGCTATCGGAAATATCAATTTCCGTAAGATGCTAGCAGCATTATCAATTGCGAGAATTTACGTTGTCCAGCGGTGCCGGACCAGCCGAGCTGTGACTCCTGACAGTCGGAACGAGTTAGGGGATGGCGTCGCCGCCACCGACCTTGCTTCGGCGATTCCGAGCCCGCCTGAGCTTCACACGTCGGCCATGGCGGTGAGTTCGCGCTTGACCACCTTGCCGACGTCGTTGCGGGGCAGCCGGTCGATGAACACGAATCGCACGGGTACGCGGTACGGCGTCAGCCGTTCCCGGCACCAGGCGGTGAGGCTCTCCTCGGTCACTGTGTCATCACCGCGCACGACGAACGCCCACGGCACCTCGCCGAGCCGCTCGTCGGGGACGCCCACGACGGCGGCTTCCCGCACACCCCCGGCGCCGAGAATGACGTCTTCTACGGTGCCCGGGAAGACCTTGAGGCCGCCGCGGTTGATCATGTCCGACACCCGGCCGTCCAGCCACAGAAACCCGTCGTCGTCAAACCAGCCCAGGTCGCCGGTGTGGAACCAGCCGTCGTCGGTCAGCCGGTCGAGGAAGGCCGGATCGATGTTGCGGGCCGCTGTGGTCGGCGTGCGCACCATCACCTCGTCGTCGGCAATGGTCACGTCGATGCCTGGCAGCGGCCGTCCCACGGATCCGAGTTTGCTCTCGCCCCACTCGCGGGCGTCGGCGGCCGACCAGCCCACCACCTCGCCGCCGAGCTCGGTCTGCCCGTACGAGTTGAGCACGAGCACACCGAACTTGTCCCTGAACCGGGCCGCTTGAACGGGCGACAGGGGAGCGGTGATCGACCGCACGATCCTCAGGGGCGATAAGTCCGTGACCGAGTCGTCGTGCAGCACCATGGTGAGCGCCGCGGGCGGTAGCACCGTGGATCGCAGTTGGTGCCGCCGAATCAGCGCGGCGAAATCCGCCGCGGAAAATCGCTCCATCAGCACCACGCCCGAACCCGCCCGGAACGCGAACAGCACCTGGTAGATGCCGGCCCACAACGATAACGACAGCGGCACAAGGTTCGGCATCGGTGCGCGCTTCGGGGCTTCCGTCGCAGTTTTGGTGCCACGCAGTTTTGCCAACAGTCGGTCGATCAGATCGAGCACCGTGGTGTGGCGAAGTGGCACCGGCTTCGGGGGACCCGTCGTACCGGAGGTGAACTGCAGCAGCGCCACATCGGCGTCGTAGCACCGCGCATCGGCCGGCTGGTCGCATTGTCCCGCCGTCGACCATGCCAACGCGTCACCGATGATGACGGGGATCTGAAACGTCGAAAACCGATGTGCGAGACCGGGCGTCGTGATGACGGCGACGGGGCGCAATGTCTTCAACTGGGCCACGACCTCGACGTCGGCCGCCCTCGGGTTCAGCGGTGTGTACACCCCACCGGCTCGCCAGGTGCCGAACAGCGCGGCGACGGTGGTTGCGTCATTGGGCAGCATGGCGGCCACAACCTGCCCCGTTGTCAGTCCACCTTGGGTGAGCACCGCGCCGAGTTGGTCGGCACTGGCCGTCAGCTCGTCGCGCGACACCTCAGCACCGAGCATGTGCACCGCGATCTCGGGCAGGCCGCCCAGCAGGTCGGTGAGATTCACGAATCCGCCTCCAACGGAGCCCATTTGGGACTTCGCTTCTCCGCGAAGGCAAGGGGGCCCTCGTTCTGGTCAGGGTGTCCCCACATCGACGTCAGGTGCTTGGCGCCTTGCCGGCACGCGTCGGTCAGGCCGGATTCGAGTGCGCCCCACAACGCACGCTTGGTAGCGCGCATCGCCGCCGGCGAGTTCCTGGCGATCTTCTCGGCGAGCTCCTGGGCGACCTCGCGCAGCTTTTCCGGCGGGTCGACGACTTGACTGATCATGCCGAGCTGGTACGCACGCTGGGCGCTGAGCCGTTCGTGGCTACCCACCAGGGCCATCCGCAGTACCGCCTCGGCCGGCATCTTGCGCATCAGGGCGATGGTTTCCAAGGCGCTGACCTGGCCGATCGAGACGTGCGGATCGACGAAGCTCGCATTCGACGACGCGATGACGATGTCGGCGTCGGCCACCCAGTGCAGCCCGCCGCCGGCGCACACCCCGTTGACGGCCGTGATGACCGGCTTCTCGACGTTGCAGTGCCACGCCGTCAACTTGAGGTCTAGTGTGCGCATCGTCTCCTGGAACTGCAGCACGGCCTCACCGTCGAGCTCCTCGACGTCGGCGCCTACCTGAAATGCTCGCCCGTTGCCGGTGTGCACGATGACGCGAACGTCGGGGTCGGCATTCAATTCCGCCCAGGCTTTGGGAAATTCCGCACGCATCACGACGTCGTAGGCATTGAGCCGGTCCGGCCGGTCGTTGATGATCCAGCCCACCGGCCCGCGCCGCTCGACGACCAGTCTCCGGTATGTCATGAAGCCTCCGCGGCGTTCGACGGCGGTTGCCAGCGCGGCGTGCGCTTCTCGCGCCACGCCCGGGCGCCCTCGGCGTGATCGGGATGATTACGCAGCCGCCAGATTTCGTCAGCGGCATCCTCACGCGCCTGTGTCATACCGACTTCCAAGCAACGCCATAGGGCCTTTTTGCTGGCGCGCAACGCGGTCGGGGAATTCGCGGCGATCGCGGTGGCGAGCCGACCCGCCGCCGCGCGGAGCTGATCGGCGGGTACCACTTCGGACAAGATGCCCAATTCGTAGGCCCGTTGCGCCGAGATACGTTCGCCTTTGCCGCTCAACGCCATTCGGGTGATCGCCTCCATCGGCGACTTGCGAAGTAGCGTGATCGCCTCGTAGGCGACGGCCTGACCAAGCGACACGTGCGGGTCGACGAACGAGGCGCGCTCGGCCGCGATCACGATGTCGGCGTCGGCCACCAGGTGCAGGCCGCCGCCCGCGCAGACGCCATTCACGGCCGCGATCACGGGCTTCCACACACCGCAGTGCCACGACGAGATCTTCAGCTCGGCATCCCGGGTCCGACGTGAATGCCGGCGCATCGCCTCCTTGTTGCGCGCCACCTGCACCACGTCCATGCCCGTGCAGAACGCATTGCCGTTGGCCGTGTTGACGATCACCCGGACGGCGGGATCGTTTTCGAGGTCGGCCCAGGCCCTCTCGAGCTCGTCGAGCATCAACGAGTCGAAGGCGTTGCCCGCGTCCGGCCTGTTCAGGATGAGCCAGCCGACACCGCCGGACTTCTCCAATACCAACCGCTGGTTGGTGCTCACGAGCGCGGGATGTCCTTCCAGGGCTTCCCCTTCCAGGGATCCGGTTCCTTGGGTAGCCCCAGCACGCGCTCGCCGAGGATGTTTTTGTTGATATCGGTGGTGCCGCCCTCGGTGCCGTTCGCGAGGCTGCGCAGCATGCCGTGGACGTCTCGCGGCAGGGCGTCCGGGTCGTCCGTGGCCTGCCAGGCGACCGCGTCGGTGCCCAGCAGGTTCACCATGAGGTCCTGGATTTGCTGGTTGAGCGTGGCCTGATGCACCTTGCCGATCGAGGACGCGGCTCCCGGCGACTGCCCGGCCGAAAGTGCCGCCTTGACACGATCATTGGTCCAGCCGCGGATCTGCTCCTGCGCCCACAACCGCATGATCTTGTTCCGGATGACCGGGTCATCCCACCGGCCGGTCTCTCGCGCCAGCGCTATCAGGCGATCAGTGCCGGAGCCGCCGAGGCGCCCCATGCCTCCCGACCCGGAGCCCGAAACCATCTGCCGCTCACTGGACAACGTCGATGCGCTGACCCGCCACCCGTCGTTGACCTCGCCCACCCGGTGCGTGTCAGGGACCCGGGCCTTGTCAATGAAGACCTCGTTGAACTCCGCCTCGCCGGTGATCTGACGCAATGGTCGCACCTCGACGCCGGGTTGATGCATGTCGAGCAGGAAGTAGGTGATGCCCTTGTGCTTGGGCGCCTCCGGATCGGTTCTGGCAAGCAGGATCGCGAAGTCAGCCTCGTCGGCCCATGTGGTCCAAACCTTTTGGCCCGAGATCACCCAGTCGTGCGCGTCCCGGACGGCCCGCGTTGCCAACGAGGCGAGGTCGGACCCGGCGCCGGGCTCGCTGAAGAGCTGGCACCACTTCTCCTCGTTGCGCACGATCGGCGGCAGGAACCGTAGCCGCTGCTCTTCGGTGCCGTGGCTGAACAACGCTGCGGCGGCGTTGTTGAGTCCCAGGGGATTCAGCCGGGACAGCCGCAGGGGACGCAGCACCCGATCGATCGCCCGGGCGACCTCGTTGCCGATACCCAGACCGCCATATTCGCGCGCCCAGGTCGGCACGACAAGACCGCTCGCGGCGAAGACTGGATACCACTGCCGGTAGTCCGCGGGACTGCGCACCGCACGCAGGGCAGCGGGACCCTCCGCGGCGGCGATGCGCCAGGAGGCCGGTACCTCGGCATCGACCCATTGTTCGACAGCCGCGACGGCCTCAGCGGCGCTGGTGGCCTCGGTGATAGGCAGCGGCGTCATGGTCATCTAGCGCCCTTGAAACTTCGCTTCACGTCGGTCGCGGAAGGCCGCCAGGCCCTCTTTGAAATCGTCACTACGACTGGACAACTCGAGCGCCATCGCCTCGTTATGCAGGTGACGGTCCAGGTCGAGCCCGTTGCCGCTCTGCAGCAGCCACTTGGTGAGGCCCAGCGCCACCGTGGGTGCGTCGGCAAGGCCCGCGATCAATTCGTTTGCGGCCGTTTCCAGTTCACCGACAGGTACCGCGGCGTGAATGAGGCCCCACTCGGCCGCGGTGGATCCGGAGATCTCCTTGCCGAGCATCAGGAGCTCCCGGGTGCGGACCAGGCCGACGAGCCGCGGCAGAAGCCAGGCCGCGCCGCTGTCGGGGGTGAAGCCGCGGGCCATGAAGGGTTCCCAGAACCGCGCGTCCTCGGCGGCGACGCAGAAGTCGGAAGCCAGCGCAATGTGAAACCCGAGACCGGCGGCCCAGCCCCGCACCACCGAGACGATGGGCACCTGAGTCTCGAGCATCAACGGGATGAGCCGATTCGCTTTGTTGGGCAGCCGGCGCTGTGTGCTGCCCACCCTCGGCTTTCGCTCGGAGCGGGTGTTGTTGGCGATCAGGTCGGACCCGGCGCAGAAGTCAGGCCCCGCGGCGTCGACCCTGATGACACGGACTGACTCGTCGACACCCGCGGCGGCGAAATGCGCGATCATCGCGTCGAGCATTACGTCGTTGACCGCGTTGCGGCGATCGGCACGCTCGAAGCTCAGGTGCAAGATCGCGCCTTCTTGTTCGGCCCTGAGGCCCGCGACGCTGTCGTATGTCATGTGCTCAGGCTTCGGCGAATCGCGCCGACACGGCGGTGAGCAGGTCTGAGAGGTTGCTTGCCCCGCCGGGTGGATCGGGTAACCGGACGGGTCCGTGTTCGCGGCTGGGCAGCAGGATCGTGGCGTTCCCCGGCGCCGTGATCTGGCCACGGTGGTTTGTCGCCGCCAGCTCGAGATCGACTGCCGGCCGATTGTCCTCGGCGAGATACTTGCGGACCACCTTTCCGGTGATGGTATGCAGATCGCCCACGTAGTTGAAGAGCCGGAACTCGCACCCGAGCTTCCACAGCCAGCCGTCGTCGCCCATCCAATCGGTGCACAGGTGGATAAGCCACGTCTCACGCATCCGGCCGTAGTCGAAGGTGGTGGGGTTCCCGGCATTGCGGGCCGCCTCCGGTTCCCAGTGCACACGCTGCTGCGCATCGGGCACACCGTATTCGTTGGGCGTGTAGAAACGGGGAATGCGCTGCCGATTGCGCCATGCCAGCCGCAGGGGCCGCACCCCATACATCCCGGTCCCCATGCCGACGTGCCAGCAGACCATGTCGGTGACCGTCAGCGGGCCTTTGGTCAAGGTGCCGATGTCGTCACCCTCGTCGACGTCCTCCCACCATCGCGGTTCGGCGCCACGCGCTGCTTCGCGCGCGTATCTGTCGTCCAATTCCGCGATTTCGTCCGGCGTCCACGACTTCAGCTCGACGGCCTCGTACTTCTTGCGCCCGCGCGCCTTACTGCGCTCGGTGCGGATCATGTTGCGGTACTGCGCGCCCAAAATGACGCCCTCGTCGTCGCGGAACACCTGCGCCGACCACTCGTGGACGGCCCGATCGGCGAATTCGCTGCTCTTGTCCAGCGCCGCGACCAGAGCGTTGCGCCGGAAGACGCGATGATTGGCACGCAGCGGCGCCCACCACTCGCGCGACGAGGATGCGTAGAAGGCATGGACGCCGCGCAGGGGGTCACCCTTGGTCAACGCTCGGTCTTGTTCGGAGAGCGTGGTCACCTCGTCCTCGCCTATCAGGGTGTCGCCCCCGACGAGCGCGGGCGGCGCGATCGACTCACCCCACACGGATTTGGCGGCGTACTCCGGGTCGGTCCACAGCGGGTTGGCGTCGCCGTAGCTCTCCGCCACGTGGCGGAAGCAGTCTTCATTGGGTCTGAGGTAGTGCGGCGGCTGAGTGTGCGGAACCGCGATGCCGATGGTGGCACGCAACCGGGCCAACCCCTCGTCGGTAATCTGACCGGTTTCCGGCATGGAAATTAAGATACCCGAAAAGCGGAAACGCCGTTAACGCAGGGATGGGGATATGAGCGAGCAAGCATCAGGCATCGTGGCAGCCGTCGGTGAGGACGCGGTAATGCGAATCACCATCGACCGCGCTGATGTCGGAAATTCGTTGTCGCCCTTGGCCCGCGAGGCACTCACCGATGCGTTGATCCTCGCCAACGACCGACCCGACGTCCGCGCCGTGCTGTTGAGCGCAACCGGTGACCGCCATTTCTGTGCCGGTGCGGGCTTGACGTCCCCGACGGCGAACGCTGACACACAACCAAAACCCCTCTCGGACAAGCGGCCCGGCGATATCGCTCGCATGCTGCAGCAAGGCTGGCAGCGACTGATTGCGTCGATATTGGACTGCGATAAACCCGTGGTGGCCGCTGTCAACGGCACGGCTGCCGGTGCCGGCGCCAGCTTGGTGCTGGCAGCCGATCTGGTCGTCATGTCAGCGCGGGCCAAGCTTGTGGAGGCGTTTGTGCGCCGGGGGATCCTTCCCGACTCGGGGGCCGTCCACCTGCTGACGAGAATTGTCGGTCTGCGCAAGGCGACCGAACTGTTGATGCTCGGTGAACCGGTCGATGCCGCCACCTGCGAGAAGCTCGGGTTGGTCAATCGGGTGACCGCACCGGAAGACACCCACGCGGTCGCCGAAGAACTCGCGGTACGGCTGGCCGCGGGCCCGACGGTGATGCTGGCCCTGACCAAACGGTTGTTGTCGGTGTCGTCGGAGTCGGATCGACACCGCGCGTTCGAGCAGGAGGCCTGGGCACAGGAGGTGGTGTCACGCACCCTGGACCTCCAAGAGGGCCTTGCGTCGTTCGCCGAACGCAGAGAGCCCAAGTTTCTCGGTCGTTGACCGTCCGCGTGTTAGGCCGCGGTGGGTCCGCCGCGAATGGTGAACGTGGCGCTGTCGTCGATCTCGTCGATCGACGATGCGACCGACTCCGCAGTCAAGGACGTGTCCTCGATTCCCTTGGTCACGCCGATGAACACGCGTGACACCTTCCCGGCACCGACCGAGTAGATATGGGCGGTTCGGTCACAGGACCGATGGCAGAGGTAGATCACCACCGGAGTGACGAGCTCGGGATGCATGGCCTTGCCGGCCTCCCCCATGATGTCCTCGGTCATCCGCGTCCGCGCGATGGGGGCGATGGCGTTGATCGCGATGCCATTGCGGGCCCCCTCGATGGCGAGGACGTGCATCATGCCGACGAGGCCCATCTTCGCGGCGCCGTAGTTTGCCTGACCGAAATTGCCGAAAAGCCCGGTGCCGGAAGTTGTCTGAACGATTCGACCGTAATTCTGCGCCCGCATGATCGGCCACACCGCCCGTGTCACATTGAAGGCGCCGGCCAGGTGTACCGCTATGACCGCGTCGACCTGCTCGGCGGTCATGTTCTTGAACGCTGCGTCGCGCAGAATTCCCGCGTTGTTGACCAGAATGTCCACCTGACCGAAGGCGTCCATCGCCGCCGCGACGATCGCCGCGCCGCCCTCCTCGGTGGCCACCGAGTCACCGTTGGCGATCGCGGTGCCGCCCGCGGCTGTGATCTCGTTGACGACGGCTTGGGCGGCCGACGTCGACGCGCCGCTGCCGTCCACGCTGCTGCCCAGGTCGTTCACCACGACTCGGGCGCCACGCCGGGCGAGCTCGAGGGCGTGACAGCGGCCAAGCCCGCCACCGGCACCGGTGACGATGGCAACCTGATTATCGAAAGTCATTGACTGCATGGGTGAGAGGTTACATTTACTGAATCGAGAGCAGTAATTTGCATCGGAGGGACATCCATGACCGGCCCGACTGAATTGCTGCGGCATGCGCAGCGGCGTGCCGAAGCGCTGCGGCACCGCTACCGCGCGGCCGGCTTCTGGACCGGGGACCCGGTTGACATGGTGCGGTCCGTTGCCGCGCGGCATCCGGGCCGCCCCGCCGTGGTGGACCGAGGCGCACAGCTCACTTACGGCGAGCTGGACAAGCGCATTGATTCGGCCGCCCTGGCCATGGCCGACGCCGGCGCCGTCCGGGGCAGCGCGATTGTCTTGGTGGTCGGTAACGACGTGGACTCGGTGGTCGCGGTCCACGCGGCGCTGCGGGTGGACGCGCTGGTCCTGCTGGTACCGCGCAGCGCGGGGCCCAAGCAACTCGCCGACATCATCGCCCGCACCCGAGCGCGGGTCGGCGCGGCGCCCAACTGGACCACGATCAGCCAGCCGGAACTATCCGGGCTTTGTCGTTGGATCGAACTTGGCGACGGTGACCGCGTGGGCTCGCCACGCCCTGCGCGGCCCGCCGACGAACCATCCTTCGTGCTCTACACCTCGGGTACGACGTCTCGGCCCAAGGGTGTGATCCACTCGCTGAGCACATTGGCCAAGGCTTCGACGAACTACGTCGCGGCAGCAGGTCTGGGCGCAGAAGACCGGATCTTTTTGATCAGCCCGCTGGCATCGGTCACCGGGGTAGTGCAAGGGTTGTTCATCGGTCCGATGCTCGCGATACCGGTGATCCTCGAGGACCGTTGGGACCCGTCAGCGACCTGCGACCTCCTGGTCACCTCCGGCGCGACGTGGTACGGCGGCCCGGACCGATTGCTCGACCGCATACTCGACGAGGCCGCTGCGCGCGATGCCGCCGTCCCGCTGCGCGCGGTCTATCTGGGTGGCACGACGCTGGACCGGCGGATCGTCGAACGCGTCGAACGCGATTTCGGCATCGTCGTCATGCGCGCGTACGGGTCCTCGGAAGTGCCGGTCAGCACGTCCGGTCTGAGGGATGAACCGCGGATCGTGCGCCATGCCGATGACGGAGTGCCGCTCGCGGACGTCGACGTCCGCATCGGATCCGCAGCCGAACCCACCGAGTGCTGCATCAAGGGTCCGCACACTTTCCTCGGTTATACCGATGCCGCCGACGACGAGCTGGCGTTCGACGGCGAGTGGTTCCGCACCGGCGACGTGGCGGAGATCGTCGCCGGGCGGGTGCGCATCGTCGGCCGGATCAAGGACATCGTGATCCGCAACGGCCTGAAGATCCCGGCGGCCGAAGTGGAGGAGGCCGTGTCGCGGATAGCTGGGGTCCGCGAATGTGCCGCCTACGCGGTTGCCGACGACACCACCGGGGAGCGGCTGGCCATGGCGATCGTCCTCGAGCCCGACGTCGAGATGACACTGGCCGAGGTCGCCGAAGCTCTCCTCTCCGAAGGGCTGCCGAAATACAAACTGCCAGAGGAGCTGGTGTTGTGGGACGAGCCGCTGCCCGTCAATGCCAACGGCAAGATCGACCGCACCAAGCTCGACGCACGATCGGCCGGACGCCGGCGGCTGATCGCCGACCGCCTGGCGACCGCGGGCTGACGGGCGCGGTCAACGGATCCTAGGCGGTTGCGGGCCGGAATACCGGCACGACGAATCCGTCGTCGTCTTCGCGGAAAGCGATCACCAGATCCAGGTCTGCGCGCAGGCCTTCGACAGCACAGTCCTCCAGGACCGTCATCAGCCGTGGTCCCTCCTCGAGGTCCACCATGGCCAATACGTAGGGAGTGCGGGTGTCGAAGGGCGCGGCGTTCTGGCGGATGACGCTCCAGGTGTACAGCCGCGCGCGCCCGGTGGCCGGCGCCAACTCGACGTCCTCGCACCAACAGTGCGGGCAGAAGGGCCGTGCGTACAGCGAGGCCTGGCCGCATGAGCGGCAATGGTTGACCATCAGTCTCCGTCCTTGTATGGCGGTCCACCAGGCTTGGCCGTCGGTGTCGATCGTGGGCCGATCGGGCGCGGTCATCACTGCCTCCCGAGAATCATCGTGGCGCTGTGGGTGAAGAAGCCACCCATCGCGTGGACGCAGGCCAGACTGGCCCCGCTCACTTGGCGCGGTCCGCACTCGCCCCGCAACTGCCGGACCGCCTCGACCATGAGAAACATCCCTCGCATACCGGGGTGGCAGGAGGCCAGCCCGCCTCCGTCGGTGTTGGTTGGGAGCGCCCCGCCCGGGCGCAGCGCTCCGGACGCGATGAACGGCCCCCCTTCGCCCTTGGCGCAGAAGCCGAGATCTTCCACGGTCAGCAGGACGGTGGAGGTGAAGGAGTCGTAGAGCTGGCACACATCGATGTCAGCCGGGTTGACGCCCGCCTGCGCGAATGCCCGAGGACCCGAGCGGGCGGCGGCCGACGTCGTGAAATCGGGCCACTGGCTCATGCTCACGTGGGATGTCGCGTCGGCCGCCCCGAGAATCCAGACCGGCTCTTTCGCACAATCCATCGCCACCCGTTCGCTCGCAAGGACGACCGCGCCGCCGCCGTCGGTGCGCAGGCACACGTGCTTGGCGGTGAACGGGTCGGCCAGCATAGGCGCGGCCTCGACGTCCGCGACGGTGATGCGGTCGCGCTCGAACGCGTCCTCGTTCATGGCGGCCCACTCGTGCGCGGCGACGGCGACTTCCGCCAATTGTTCGACGGTCGTGCCGAATTCGATCATGTGTCGCCTGGCCGCCATGGCGTACTTGGCGATCAACGTCGCCCCGTAAGGCGCCTCGTACTGCAGGGCGCCGCCGGTGCCCATCACGGCCGCGGACGCGCGGGCTCGGCGCTTGACGTCCGAGCGCGCGGTGGACCCGTAGGTCAGCAGGGCGACCTCGATTTCGCCCGCCGCGATCGCGGCCGCGGCGTGACTCGCCATCACTTCCCACGAGGATCCTCCGACATTGGTCGCGTCGACCCAGTCGGGTTGCAGGCCGAGATACTCGCTGACTTCGACCGGTGGAAGTAACGCCCCGTGGGCGCCGAACCCGTCGATGTCTTGCTTCGTCAGGCCGGCATCGGTGACCGCGCGCCGCGAGGACTGCGCCATCAGCGCCATGGCGGTCTTGTCGGGAACCCGGCCGCAGTCGGAAAGGGCTGCGCCCACGATGGCGACGCGATTCGACGGCATAGCTCATGGTTATCACACCGTCACGTCCTCGATAACGGCAGTTCGCAGAAATATGGAAACCGCATTCTCGTTCGGCTACCGTGAGCCTATGACGACGGCGCTGCGCGACGCCCTGCGCGGAGAATCGCTTGTGCTGTGCCTGGCTCTGCTCAACTCACGCACCCCCGACGTTCCCGCGGTTGCGGCGGCATGCGGGTACGACGCCGTGTATGTCGATCTCGAACACACATCCACGTCGCTGGAAAGCGCACAGATGCTTTGCATGAGCGCACTTGGAGCGGGGATCTCGGGCCTGGTGCGGGTGCCGTCGCACGACCCTAGCGTCATTGCACGAGTATTGGATGGTGGGGCGGTAGGAGTCATTGTGCCGCACATAAATTCAAAATCCGAGGCGGAGGCCATCGTCCACGCCGCGCGGTTTCCGCCGATCGGGCATCGGTCGATTTCGGGTCCGAATGCGCTCAGTGGATTCCAGCAACTTGCGCCGTCGGAATTGGTGGAGGTGCTCGAACGGCGCACGGTGGTTGCCGTGATGGTCGAGACCCCGCAAGCCGTGGATGCGGCCGAATCCATCGCCGCAGTCGAAGGTATCGACATGATCCTCGTCGGACCGAGCGATCTGACCGCCGAAATGGGCATCCACGGGCAGTATGAGAATCCCCATTTCCATAGTGCAGTAGAATCGGTGGCGGCGGCTTGTCGTAGTCACGGCGTGGCGCTCGGGATGGCCGGAATAAAGTCCCTTGAACTGCTCAGTCGGTTCGTGGGACTGGGATTGCGATTCATCTCGGCGGGGACTGACATCGGGATGATGACGGAGGCGGCCTCAAAGCGCGCAGAAGCGCTCCGCGGGCTGGACGAGTCACCGCGGGAACCGACTTGACTAAAGACCAACAGCTGAAGTGAGCCAACCCATCAGGAGGACCGGATGCCGACAGCCATCTACACCGAACCCGTCACCGACACGATGGCGTGGACTGGAGCCGACTTCACCAGCAAGGAGGACTTCGCCTTCGACCTGTCGGCCCGCAACGTGGCTGCGCTGCAATCGATCCTGGCCAAGACAGCACACAAGGACCGGGATGACATCACGCCCGAGGACGCTCGGCACCCGGACCTCGATGACGATCTGGCCCGGCTCTACCGGGATGTGATGTTCGGCAAGGGACTGGCGTGCGTCCGCGGGTTTCCCGTCGAGCAACACTCGATCGAGGAACTCGAACGAATCTACTGGGCGTTCTGCACCCACCTCGGCTATCTCGTTTCGAACAACTCCTTCGGTCACCGGATGGTGCGCGTGCAGGAGGAAATCTTGCCAGGTGGCGTGCAACCGGCCCGTGGAACCAAGTCCCGGGCCGAGTTGGCCATGCACAACGACGCCGCCGACATCCTGGCGCTGCTGTGCGTGTATCCGGCGGCGCAGGGCGGGGAGAGCCAGTTCGCCAGCGGCCCCGCGGCACACAACCGGGTTCTCGCGGAACGGCCGGATCTACTCGAAGTGCTCTACCGGGGCTTTCCGCATCATCGGCGCAGTGAACAGCCCGACGACCAGCCCGATGTGACGCCCTACGACGTTCCCGTCTTCTCTCAAATCGACGGACGGATCTGCATCAACTTCACCTACAGCAGCATCCTGCCCGCGATGCACGCCTTGGGCCGCGAGTTCACGCCGGAGGAGGTCGAAGCGGTGGATTTGCTGCGCAACATCCTGGTCGAGCAGCAGGTCGAGTTCCGACTGGAATCCGGTGAGGCCGCAGTAGCCAACAATTTCGCGATGTGCCATTCACGGTCCGACTTCGTCAGCAGCAACGACCCGAAGAAGGCGCGCTGCTTCCTGCGGGCGTGGATGGAGGTGCCGCGCGAAGACCGCCGGTTGCCGATCGGCCGCGAATATTTCCACATGGAGAACAAAGACCTGCGTCTCGGGTACGACGTCGTGGAGGGCCGAGACGGCACGATCGCCCGCAACGACTACAAGAACGTCAACGCCGAACTGGCCGACATGTTCAAGGCGGCTCAGGCGAAGCCCAAAGTCCAGAACACGTGAGCGTTCGTCCGCGCCTGGTTTACGAGCGGTGGACGGATCCCGTCGCCGGCGAGATTCTCGAAGGTTCCGACGTCGACCTGGTCAAGCTCGACTTGACTGCGCCCGACGCCCAGAGCTGGGCCGCCTTGGAGTCGGCGCACGGCTACCAGGTGGCCACCCGCACCGACGTGGCCGGATACGCCGACGGTGCACAGTGGCTGGCCGGGCCGGCTTTGCTGCGGCGGTGCGAGAAGCTTCTCGCCGTGTGCTCTGCGGGCGCAGGGTACGACGTCATCGATGTGGACGCGTGCACGCGCGCCGGAGTTGCGGTGTGCAACAACTCCGGGCCGGGCGCGGAGGCGGTCGCCGAGCATGCGCTCGGTTTCATGCTCGACCTGGCCAAGAAGATCACGGTCGCCGACCGGATGCTGCGAGCCGGCCCCCTGAGCGACCGAATGGCGTTGCGGGGCAGCCAGTTGGCGGGCAAGACACTCGGCGTCATCGGGCTCGGGGCAATCGGCGGGCGCCTGGTTGAGCTGTGCGCGCCGTTCGACATGGAGGTCCTGGTCTTCGACCCCTACCTCGACGAGGTGAGCGCGCAAGCACGTGGGGTGCGAGTCGTCGCGCTTGCCGAACTCCTCGAGCGCGCCGACTTCGTCCAGGTGACCTGCCCGCTGACCAGCGAGACCGAGGGGCTGATCGGCAGCGAACAATTTGCGGCGATGAAGCCGTCCGCATTCTTCATCACCACGGCGCGCGGACCCGTCCATGACGAAGCCGCATTGCTCGAGGCGCTCACCAGCGGAGGCATCGCCGGGGCGGGCCTGGACGTGTTCCACCAGGAACCACCGCGCCAGGATAATCCGCTGCTGCATATCGAAAACGTGGTTGCGACACCACATACCGCGGGCATCACGGTCGAGGCTGCGCGCGATATCGCAGTTGCCACGGCCACGCAGTGGCAGGCGATTTTCGACGGCGGCATGCCGCCACGGCTGCTGAATCCCGATGTCTGGCCTCGCTTCTGCGACCGATTTCAAGACATATTCGGATTTCGTCCCAACGCCACAACCGCTTTGGAGAGCGGGGGTCGGCTGAGGTGACTCAATACGAAACGATCGATGTCGAGGTGCGGGATCACACCGCGTGCGTGACGCTCAACCGCCCCGAGGTGCTCAATGCGATCAACGACGAGATGATCGCCGAACTATCGATCGCCTACTCGGAAATCGAACGATCCCAGGACATTTGGACGGTGATCATCACCGGCGCCGGGCGCGCCCTGTGCGTCGGAGCGGACGTCAACAAAGCGGCCGACCACGACATGGAGAACGCGGCAGGAATCGACAATCAGGGCGAGCCGATCCTTAGCTCGATGCGACAGTGGGACGCACCCCAGGAGGCGACGCCGCCTTGGCTGCAGATGACCAAGCCAATCATCTGTGCCGTCAACGGCATTGCCTGCGGAGCGGGACTGGACCTGGTGACGACGGCGGACATCACCGTCGCGTCGGAGCGCGCGACGTTGATGGATCCGCATGTCAGCATCGGCGTGACGTCCGGGCGCGAAGGGGTGCGGCTTGCCCGGATCCTGCCGCTGCCGGTCGCGATGCGGTTGATCTTGATGGGCAAGCACGAGCGACTCGACGCCCAGCGCGCCTACGACCTGGGTATCTTCACCGAGCTGGTGGCACACGACTCATTGCTGGCCCGAGCGTGGGAGATCGCCGACATCGTCAATTCCAATGCACCACTGGCGGTGCGAGGTTCGCGAATGGCCGTGCGCAAGGGGCTCACGCTACCGATCTATGAGGCCGAGCTGCTCGCCGAGAACTATCGCATGAAGGTCGCGTTGACCAAGGATGCCATCGAGGGACCGCGGGCCTTTCTCGAGAAACGCAAGCCGGATTGGAAGGCTTTGTAATACCCCCGAGGCCCGGACCCAAATTCCGGGCAGGCGTCACACCATGCCGAAGAAGGTTTTCGCGTTGGTGGACAACACCTTCCGCTTCGTCTCCTCGTCCAGGCCCTCCGTCGCCTTGTTGGCGACCTCGAGACTCCTGGGCCAGTTGGTGTCGTTGTGGGGGTAGTCGGTCTCGAACATCAGCTGCTCTGGACCGACGAGATCGAGAATGCGGAACGCGACCGGGTCGCCGAAGGTGGAGAAGTAAACCCGCCCGGGCACCTGGCTGCTCGGCGGTTCGGTCAGCAGGGGGTGGATGCCGCCCCAGGCCCGACGGTCTTCCCACACCTCGTCGACGCGTTGCAGGTAGTAGGGGATCCAGCCGGCCTGCGCCTCGGCGAACGCGATCTTGAGGTCCGGAAACTGGACGAGCTTGGCGGAGAACAGCCAGTCGACCAAGGCGATCGTGCAGTTGACCGCCATCAGCGCGCTGGTGACCACGTGCGGAGAGTCGGGCGAGGACTTCGTGAGCGACGAACTCGACCCGATGTGCAGCATGATGCCCACGTGGTTGCGCTCACAGGCGGCGAAGAACGGGTCCCAGTAGCCGCTATGGATGGACGGCAGATCGAGACGGCTGGGTAGCTCCGAGAAGCACACCGCGCGCATCCCTTTGGCGGCAACCCTTTCGACCTCTCTGGCGGCGAGCTCGACGTCCCACAAGGGGATGATGCCCAGCGGGATCAGCCGCCCGTTCGAGCTACCGCCCCATTCGTCGATCTGGAAGTCGTTGTAGGCCTCGACGCACAGTCTGGCGAGTTCCTTGTCTTTGCCGTACAGGAACCGTTGACCGCAGAAGCGGACCAGCGTGTTGGGGAAGCAGGCGGAGGCCTCGATGCCGGCGATGTCCATGTCCGCGAGCCGGTCCGCTGGACGGAAGCAGCCCGGGCGCATCTCGTCGTAGGTGATCGGGTCGGTGCTGAGCTCGTCGAGGTCGTAGCCGGCGGCGGCGCTGATCAGTGGGATCGGGATGACCGCATCCTCATAACGCCAGATATCCGCGTCACGGCCGTCGGCGTCCTCGACGAATGCGACATCGGAAGTGACGCTGGGATCCATGCGCCCCTTGGTGCGGACGATCCGTGGCCCGATGTCGCGGTAGCGCTCCGGCAGCCTGCTTGTCCACAGATCGGCCGGCTCCACCAGGTGGTCGTCCGGCGACACGATCAGAATGTCTGCACTCAACGCTGCACTCCTTCGACGGGCCGCGGCTTCACATCACGACGCACTGATTCGCAAATGAGAATCATCGTTTCCACGGTACCGCATGCGATTCGGCACGAGGTATCCGGGACGCAGGGAAGGCTGCGCCTGCGCGAGCGTGGACCTATGCGAGCGGCACCGATACGGCGCACCAGAAAGCCGGGCGTGGGCGGGGCGGGCGGAAAGCCTTCTACGCCATCGTGCCGTGGGCGCCCGCCCAAGGTTCTCGGCGACCGAAAACCAGTAATTACGCAAAGTGACAATCAACATACACGTGCATGTAGGACGCGCGTTTTCTCTGCGTGCGGGTATTCTGGTGGCATTATGCCTACGAAGAAGCCCGCCGGCCGGCAGATCGAAAGCGGCCTGGAACTGGTTGACAACGACGTCGAGGTGCCCGGCACCTGGCAGCAACGCACGATCGAACGGCGCCTCAGCACAGCGCGGGCCCGCGCCCTCGCCCGCAGCTCGCGGTTTCTGGCCACCGCCTTGGAATTGGTGGAGGAATCGGGAAAGGCCGACTTCACGATCCAGACGCTCATCGACAGGTCGAACCTGAGCTTGCGAGCGTTCTACCAACACTTCGCGGGTAAAGAAGAACTCCTGTTGGCGCTCTACGAGAACGTCACAAGTCAGTTCACCGAGAATATCCGGCAGGAGGTCGCCGCGGCCGACGGCCCGATGGAGCAACTCGAGGCCTTCTGCCGAGGGGTGCTTTCTCGCGCGGAATCCTCGGAAGCCGTCGGTGGCCGGGTCATGACGATCTACAACCTCAGCCTGGAGATCGAGCGTCCGGACGACTTCGCCAAAGTGTGGGAGCCCCACCAGAAGCTGCTGACGAAGATCATCACCTCGTGCGCCCGGGCCGGCCTGGTGCGCACGGACATGAGCCCCGCGCAGCTGACCACATTGCTGAATACCACGCTCACCGCACTCGCGCAGATCGGGGTCTTCCATCTAGGCGGCGGCAAGGGCCCCAAGCTGACGGAGGACCAGTTGTGGGCGTGGTGCAAACAGGCCGTCACGCCGCCCGTCGACGGCATCGGGGCCGGGGCGGCGCGCAAAGCGGCGCCACGGGCGACCTCGGCGCGCCGGGTCAAGAAGTTAACGGGGTAACCCGAGTCCTCGCTGCGCGATGATCGACCTCTGGATCTCGCTGGTGCCCGCGTAGATCGTGGTGCCCAGCGAAAACCGCAGCGAGTGTTCAAACCGCCCGTGCTCCGGCGCGGTCGGCTCGAGATAGCTGCGCAAGCCGTCGGCGCCGACCAGTTCGACCATGTCCTGGCTGGCCCGTTCGAGCGCCTCGGTGCTGAACACCTTGGACATTGGACCCTCGGCCACCGGTATGTCGCCCTGTTCGTGCATCCATACGCACCGTCGCTGCAGCAGCATCGACACCTCGGTCTCCATGGCGATTCGGGCAAGTCGGCGCCGGACATCGGCATTGGCGATGGCCGGTGCGCCATCGTCGGATCGGGTGCTGGTGGCCCAGTGTTCGGCATGATCTAACAGCCGAACGAGGTGCGGGCCCCACCCGGATGCGTGCTCGTACTGCAGCGAAAGTCCGAGCACCTCCCAGCCGCCGTCGATTTCACCGATTCGCCACTCGTCTCCGACGCGGACATCGCTGTAGAACGTTATGTTGGTCCGCTCTCCGGAAAGGGTCCAGACCGCCTGTGCCTCAAAGCCATCCGAGGCGCAAGGCACGAGAAACATCGTCAGGCCTTTGTGCTTGGGCTTGTCGGGGCTGGTGCGTGCGAGCAGAAATATGAAATCGGCGATGTGACCGTTCGTGGTGAACATCTTGGAGCCGTTGATCACCCATTCCGCTTCGTCGCCCGATCCGTCGCGGACGGCCTTGGTGGCAGCCGCCGCAACGTCCGACCCACATTCGGGTTCGGTGAAGCCGAGCGCGATGGTGATGTCGCCGTTGATGGCCCCGGTCAGGATACGATCCTTCAGCTCAGGGGTGCCGATCTCGCGGATGATCGACGCCACCATTCGCGTCGTTTCGGAGAGGTACACCGGCGCGTCATAGCGCATGAGCTCCTCTTTGAGGACCTGCTCGTCCCACGCGTTGCGGTTCTGTCCGCCCAATTCGACGGGCCAGCCCGGGGCGAAGTACCCCTGGTCGACGAGGCCCTTGGCGAACCCGTCGTCGTGTGCGACGCCGCTGCGGTAGATGCGCTCCTCGAGCTCGGGGCGCAACACGTCGCGAAGGTGCTTGCGGACGCCGTCGCGGAACGCCGCGGTGTCGGCGTCGAGGTGAAAATGCATAAAGCGTGGCCAATCTGTCGTCGTATGCATCCCGGACCGGGCGATTGGTAATGCTAATCTCAAATCTGAGAGTAACCATATCCGCACGTGAGGGACTGACCGTCGTGGACCTGAGCTTAACGAGCGAACAGCGCCAACTGGTGGATTCTTTCGCCGCACTGTTCACGCGCGAGTCGACCTCCGAGCGCATCCGGGCGGCTGAGCCGTCCGGCTTCGATCTCAAGCTGTGGAAGGCGCTGCTCGAGGTAGGTGCGGTTGAGATGGCGGTCGACGAGGCTGCCGGAGGATGGGGCGCCTCGGTGCTTGACCTTGCATTGATCGCCGAACAATGGGGCCGCGCGCTCGCTTCCGCACCCGTCATCGAAGCGCAAGTCGCCGCCTGGACCCTCGCCGAAGCCGGCGAGACCGGCGCCGGGTTGCTGAGCGAGGTCCTGGCAGGCGAACGACTGGCTACGTTCGCGCCACGCCCCGCATGCGACGGGAGGTTGAGTCTGGTGCCGGCGGGGGCGGTGGCAGACTACGTGATCGCCCTGTCGAACGGGCGGCTGCTGGCAGCGCCGGTCGCACACAACCGCACCTCGGTGGGCAACCTGGCGTCAATGCCGCTGGCCGACATCGCGATTGGGGATGATTCCGTCGTGCTCGCCGACGGCGCCGGGGCGCGCGAATTGTTCTCGCGCGCGCTTGATCTGTGGCTGGCGATGACCGCCGTCGCGTTGGCCGGCGCCGCCACGAGGGCCGTCGAGATCGGCGTCGACTACGCCAAACGACGCCACGCCTTCGGCGCCGCAATCGGTTCCTTCCAAGCCGTGTCTCACCCACTGGCCGACAGCGCCACCGCCGCCGACGGGGCCAGATTGCTCGGACTGAAGGCGGCCTGCGCCTTCGCCGACGAGCCCGACCGCGTTCGCGAACTGGCCGCCATGGCCTTCGCGTTCGCCTACGAGACGGCGCGGGACGCGACGCGGCGCAGCCTGCACATCCACGGCGGATACGGGTTCGGTATGGAGAGTGACATCCAGTTGTACTACCGCCGGGTCCGCGGCTGGGCAATGGTTTTCGGCGATCCCGCGACCGCATTGGACCGCGTCGCCGACGCGCGCTACGGCGCAGCTGCCGGCTGACCCGGACCGCGAGGAACCAGGATTGCGAAGCTAAGGGTCGCCCGTGCGGCGAGCCGGTCCCGACCGACGTCAAATACGTCGACACCGACCACGATCATCCGCTTCCCAGCGCGCAGCAGAGTGGCACACGCACGGGCGGGCCCCTCGACGATAGGCGCCAGGAAATGGATCGACATGTCTGCGGTGCCCGCACCGCCACCGTCACCCGCGTGCTTGACGGCAAGTCGGCCCCCGGCCACGTCGATGAGTGTGGCGACCAATCCGCCCTGCAGCGCTCCGCGGTAGTTCACCAGGTCCGGCCGGTTGTGCAGGTCGACGACGACCGACTCGTGGGTGTCGACAACGTCGTAGAACGGCAGCTGGGCGAACAGGTGACCGGGAATGGTCACCCCCATCGGTTGTGGCGCCGGCTGATCGGACGACGCTTCGGCGGTCACGCGTCCGACCGGACCTGGTCCTTGACCGCCAGGACAACCGGGGGAGCGGTCCGCCAATTGGGTACGCCTTGAGCCTCGCCAGCAGTGGGAATCTTGTCCTCGCGGATCTGCGCCCAATGAGAGTGATTCAGTTGGTGCAACGAGAAACATGATTGCAGCGCGTTGTAGAAACCCATGTTGTCGACCGACTGGTTCACCGATTCCTTGATCAGCAGGGCCGCCATCGTGGGCACTTTGGCGATGCGCCTTGCCAGTTCGAGCGTTCGCTCGGGCAACTCGTCGCGCTTGAAGATCTTGCTGACCATGCCGAGGCGGTAGGCCTCTTCGATGCCGATCGCATCGCCGGTGAGCATGAGTTCCTTGGTGCGCCGGGGACCGAACTCCCAGGGGTGGCCGAAGTACTCCATCCCGCACATGCCCAACCGCGTACCGACCACGTCGGCGAAGCGCACTTCTTCGCTTCCGACGATGAGGTCACACGCCCAGATCAGCATGAGTCCCGCCGAGAACACATCGCCGTGCACCTGCGCGATGGTGATTTTGCGGAGGTTGCGCCACCGAAGGTTGTTCTGAAAGAAATAGTGCCATTCCTGCAGCATGGTTCTCTCCGCACCGTCGCGGGTCCCACCGTTGATCGTCACGGAGGGATGCTGGCCCGGGCCCGGGGTGAACTCAGCGCGCGCTTGCGCCGAACCGATATCGTGACCGGACGAGAACATTGGCCCCTCGCCGGCGAGGATGACCACGCGGACGGTGTCGTCGGCCTCCGCCCGTGCAAACGCCTCGTCGAGTTCGACCAGCATGCCGCGGTTCTGGGCGTTGCGCTGTTCGGGGCGGTTCAGCGAAATCCGGACGATCATGCCGTCGTCGAAGGTTTCCCACTTCAAGAATTCGTAATCGTGCAGCACCGGCCCCGCTCCTCATCCAGTCGGTAATGGTGTTATCTCTATATGAGAAGATATGTTCTCACGCGTTGGCCTATGACGGCCGGAAGGGGTGCCGATGGCGGCCGGTCAACGAAAGCCACGAGTGATTCTTTGGGGGCCGGGTCAGGTGGGTGTCGGCGCGCTGCGCGCCCTCATCGCGCACCCGGGGCTGGAGTTGGCCGCCGTGGTCGTCCACGCCGAAGCCAAGGACGGCAAGGACGCGGGTGACCTGTGTGGAATGCCGGCGACCGGTGTCGTTGCCACACGCGATATCGGTGCCGCCTTATCGACGGACGCGGACGTGGTGGCCTATTTCGCCTCGGGGGACTACCGCTACCACGAGGCGGCGCAGGACATCGCGCGCTGCCTGCGTTCGGGCAAGGATGTGGTATGCACCTCGCTGGTGCCGATGTGCTATCCGCCCGCCGCGGACAAGGAAACGGTCGAACTTCTCGAGGAGGCGTGCGCCCAGGGCGGCACCAGCTTCTTCAACAGTGGTGTGGACCCTGGGTGGGCCAACGACGTGATTGCGCTGACCATGACAGGCTTCAGCAGTCGCGTCGACAGCATCACCATGCTCGAGATACTGGACTATGGGCCCATCAACCAGCCCGACATCATGTTCGACTTCATGGGTTTCGGCTGCCGCCCCGACCATCCGGCGCCGCTGTTCGACGCCGAGCGCCTCGCCGCATTGTGGGCACCAATCGTGCACCTCGTTGCCGACGGCGTCGGCCTACCGCTCGATTGCGTCGAGACAACCATTGAGAAGTGGGTCGCCACAACCCGATACGAGGTGGCGTCGGGGTGGATCGAGCCTGGCACCGTGGGCGGCATGCGATTCAAACTGGCCGGAATGGTGGGCGGCGAGGAGCGTGTGACGCTCGAACACGTCACTCGCATGGGTGCGGACGCCGCACCGGATTGGCCACGCCACCCGTCGCCGCACGGCGGCTACCGGGTCGTCGTCGACGGTCTTCCCACGTACACCGTGGACATCGAGATGCATGGCCGCGGGAACAACATGCGCGGCCTGACCTACGCGACGGTAATGCGCGAACTGAACGCTATTCCCGCCGTGATGGCCGCGCCGCCCGGCTTGCTGTCGACCCTCGATCTGCCGCTGGTGACCGGCCCGGTGCGCGGCGGGACCTGGCGAGGCGTGCTGCCTGCGAAGGGGCAGCCGTGAGCGAGAACACCGCGCAGACGTCAGAGGACGTATGGGAGGTTATGCGCACCGCGTCGGCGGTCCGGCGCTACCGCGACGAACCCGTCTCGGATGCGATGATCGAAACCTGCCTGCGGGCGGCGAGCTGGGCGCCCTCCGGAGGCAATCAGCAGCCGTGGAAGTTCGTCGTATTGCACTCGAGCAGCTTGCGCGACGTCATCACCGCTGCGGCGCGTAAGACGTGGGAAATAATGACCGATTTCTACCGCATTTCCGTGCCCGACGAGCGGGCCGACGACTCCAAGTCCCGTGTGCTGAGAACGATGGCCGAACACATGAGCGTCGGCGGCGACGCACCCGTGCTCGTGCTGTTCTGTGTCCAGCCGCAGCGGGGAACCACCGAACTCCAGCAGGGCGGCTCGATTTTTCCCGCCGTGCAGAACTTCTTGCTCGCGGCTCGCGCGCAAGGCCTCGGCGCCGCGATCACCCTGTGGCACGGGTCGTGTGAGGATCAGCTGCGGTCCATGGTTGGTATTCCCGACGACTGGAAAATCGCTACGCTACTGACAGTCGGTTGGCCCAAGGGCGGACACCACCCGGTGCGGCGCAAACCGCTGGAAGAGGTTGCGGCGATCGATCATTGGGACCGGCCTTGGAGTAAGACAAGGAAGTGACGGTGCGTAAGCCGGAGATCTCGTTGTACCTGCGGACCTTTACCGATGGCCCACAACATGATTGGCGCCTTACGCTGGCATCGGCGCGGGCGATGGACGTGGCGGGTATCGACCGTGTCGTCGTCTCCGACCATGTGGTGTTCGGCGAGAGCCTGGACGCATACGCCGATCCTTCGGTGGGAGGTGCGCGTGGCGGCCGCCAACCCACCGGCCCCGACGGCAGCTGGCTTGAACCCCTCATCGTCCTGACGGCGATCGCTGCCACCACCGAGCGGATCCGACTCGGGACGTCAATACTGCTGGCCGCACTGCGGCGGCCTGCGGTCCTGGCCAAACAGCTCGCGACGCTCGACGTGCTCTCCGGCGGACGCGTCGATCTCGGCGTCGGGGTGGGTTGGCAACGGGAGGAATACGAGGCCACCGGACTGTCTTTCGCTCAGCGTGGGCGGCTGCTGGATCACACGTTGGAAGTTTGCAAGACGCTGTGGACCGAGCGGCGCGCTTCATATCACTCGCCCGAACTGTCCTTCGACGCGATCCATCAGATGCCGAAACCGGTGCAATCCGGTGGTGTGCCGTGTTGGATCAGTGGGACGGTGAACGGCGCCGTCGCACGGCGAATCGCGCGATTCGGCAGCGGCTGGATTCCTTGGGGCTCGGCATTTGACGACCTTCCCACCGCGATAAAGATGATGAAGGACCGGGTATCCGCCTTCGGCGGTGACGCCGACAATCTGCAAGTTCAAGGTGCCGCACGCGCCGTGAAGGGCGACGGCGGATCGATCGACTACCCCGCATCGGTAGCGTCGGTACCGGCGCTGGTCGCCGCAGGTGTCACCGATGTCCGCTTCACGGTGACGGTGCCCGAGGACGGCGAGCAAGCAGTCGAGGTCCTGTCGCCGCTCGTGACGGCGTTCCGCGACGTCACGAGCTGATGCACCGACGTCGTCAGATGAAGCGGGAATCGATGGTGCAGCATGCAATTGCGTGATCACGCCAGATCGGCGAAACCCGCTGTTATCCTTCATCCTTCAGGGACGGTTGTGAGCTTCGCGGACCTCGAAGCCGGGGCGAACAGGCTCGCACACTTCTTGCGACGTTCGGGGATGCTGGTCGGGGACACCGTCGCGATCCTCATGGAAAACAACGAGCACATCCACACAGCGATGTGGGCGGCCAGGCGCAGTGGTTTGTACTACACGCTGGTCAACACCAACCTGAATCACTCCGAGATCGCGTACGTGATGGCAGACAGTGGCGCGAAGGCGATCGTCTCCTCGCGGGCAATGCGGGACGCCTGCCGCGAACTGTCCGACCGGCTCGGGGACGGCCTCCCAACAGTGGCGTTGATGGCCGACGACGACCTCCGCGGCTGGCGGCGCTACCCCGAATGCGTGGCCCCCGAACCCTCGACGCCCATCACCGATGAGTGTGACGGCCAGCTCCTGCAATACTCCGCGGGCAGCACCGGGCGTCCCAAGGGCATCCGTCGACCGCTGAAATCGCCGAACTCCGGCCTGTCGAGTTTGTCGACACCCGTCTTCGAAGCGCTCGGGGTAAGCCGCGACTCGGTCTACTTGAGTCCCGCCCCCACCTACCATACTGCGCCGGCCATGTGGACCATGGCGGCGCAAGCCGTCGGCGCGACAATGGTTCTCATGGAGAAGTTCGACGCCGAGCAGGCCCTCGCATGCATAGAGAAATACGGCGTGACGCATGCGCAGTTTGTGCCGACGATGTTTGTCCGGATGCTACGGCTGCCCCAAGAGATCAAGACGCGCTACGACCTCTCCACGTTGCGGCGAGTCGTCCATGCCGCTGCGCCATGCCCGCCCGAGATCAAGCGCCAGATGATCGACTGGTGGGGCCCGATCGTGGACGAGTACTACGGGTCATCCGAGGGCGCCGGTATCTCGTTCATCCGCGCCGACGAGTGGCTTGCCCACCCGGGATCGGTGGGCAAGCCCATGCTGGGCACGCCGCACATCCTCGACGACGAGGGCCGCGAGCTCGCACCCGGGCAGGTCGGTGAGATCTATTACGAGGGCGGTTATCCCTTCGAGTACCTCAACGACGAAGCGCAGACGGCCGCCGCGCGCAGTGCGCAAGGATGGGTCACCGTGGGCGACGTCGGTTATCTCGACGAAGAGGGCTACCTGTATCTCACCGATCGCCGCAATCACATGATCATCTCCGGCGGGGTGAACATTTATCCTCAGGAGACCGAGAACCGTCTCATCGGCCACCCACTGGTGGTCGACGCCGCCGTGTTCGGCGTGCCCGACCCGGTGATGGGGCAGTCGGTGACCGCCGTCGTGCAATTGGCGGATCCCGCTCTGGCATCCGGGGAACTCGCCGACGAGCTGATCGCGTGGCTGCGGAATCGCATGGCGCACTACAAGTGTCCCCGCAGGCTGTACTTCGATGCGAACCTTCCGCGCAGCGATGCCGGCAAGCTGTACAAGCGGGAGCTGATCAAGAAGTATGCCTCTGGCCTCGGGGCTAGGCCATCAGGGGACCGCCGAAGCCCGGGACCGTGCCCACCGGGATCAGCGCGAGGATGACGGCGAGAAGAGTGAAGGATCGCAACGCTTTTGGCGTGAGCTCGCTCTCGATCTCCGGCCGGCCCGCCGCGAAGAGGATGAACACCACGCCGACGTCGAACGTCACGATCGTCAGCCAGCGGGTCCAGTCATAGCCGGTCAGGAAAACCGGACAGATCAACAGCAGAGCGCCGACGACCCACGTCATCCGGCCCCGCAGCGCCTCGATGAACGTTCCCGGCGGCACGCCCGATACTGCGCTGAGCCCCCACATGGTCAGCACGAGCGCACCGGAGCCGAATATGAGGGAGACCGTGAGACCGAGCATCCCGATGTGGCCGACGGCGCGGACGGCGTCGCCGATTCCGTTGTCGTAGTTCGGCATCACGTTGCGGCATACCCAGTCGTGGTAGTCCGTCCGAATGGGTTGCCCGTCAACAACATAGCGCAGCAGCGAGGTCGGGGACGTGACGGTGGCAAACGGGTTGGACATCACGCGATGGGGAACCGATGCACACAGTTGAGCCGCGATGTCGTGGCGGCCGAATGCCGCCACGGCAGCCGTCGTGCAGACTCCCGGCGTCACCGCCAGGAGGGTTCCCAGGCCCCGACCGTTTCCCAGTGAACCGCCCAGGGCGATGATCGCCAGCACGGCCCCGAGCGCGAACTGCAGGCCGATCGCCTCGTGCACCAGCGTCAACGCCGCGATCGCGGTGCCGTAGGCCGCGCACCATGCCATCGCGATCTTGTGGGAACGCGTCAACACCAACGCGGAAGAGAAGAGCGCCAGCGCCGCCCCGCCGAACAGGTCCGGCCGAGCCGAATACGCGGCGAACGGGACACCGAAGGGCAGCAACGGGATCAGCAGCGCGACCATCAGCCGCCGCTCGGAGCGACGGCGACCGAAGAGCACCACACCCGCGACCGCTGCCAGGCCGCACAGATAGACCGCCGTCGACAGCCACCGCAGACCGAGCGCGACCGCGAAGTAGTGCCCAGGGACCAAGCGAACCAGTTCACCGGCGAGCCCGCGGCGCACGAACCCGTGCGTGTAGTCGGCGGCATAGTACGACATCCAGTACATGTCGAGCGGAACGATCTTGATCGCGAACCACAGCACGACCAGGGCCCAAACCGCGATCGCGGCGGCGCCAACCGCGTACCTGTGGCGGTATGCGCGTCGGTTCGGCTCGACGTCCAGGTTCACCGCGCGGTCCGGCCGGCGTAGACGGTGGTGGCGGACAGCTGCAGGTCGGCCAGCGCGCGACACGCGAGCTCGCGGGCGGCCGCCGCACTGTCCGCCCCGCTTCGGCAGGCGATGACGTTGATAAACCGGCTACCGTTGAATGTCCCTGTGCTGCAGAACAGTTGGCCCTGGTTTCGCTCGATGCGGCGGTGGGTGACGCCCTGCTCGGCCAGCCGGATGCAGACCTCGGCCGCGTCGTCACCGTCGATGCGACCCACGGCGGGATCCAGATCACCCAGGTTCGAGCAGCCGACCGGCAGTTGCCCGGTCGACATGGCAACGCCCTCGGCGCGCCGGACCAGCCATCGTGGCGTGAACGGAATGAGCGGCAATCCGGCGAGCATTTCGTTGGGGTGCCGCCGCAGCGACGTCAGCTGTCTTTTGACATCCGCACGCACGGTGCTCAGGTCGACGGCCGCCGCCGCGCCGTCGACGGTCAGCGTGATGGAGGTCAACGCGTTCGCGCGGTCGTCATCGGGAGTGCGATCGCTGACGGGCAGGACGACCGTCACCGAGTTTCCGTCGGCAAGCACCCTGCCCATCCGGTGAGCCAGCCGCGCCGCGAACGCGACGAACAGCGCGTTGCTGCTTCCGTTGAGGCCACGCGCGCGGGCTTCCCATGCCGCGGCGTCGGTTTGCAGCGTGACCGATGGGAGCGCCGTGTGCGCGTCCTCGGCAGGCGAGCGCGGTCCGGACCGCGGCCCCACCGGCGGGCCCATTTGGCCAGGTGACGCCTTGAGCAAAATCGCCAGCGTCGCGATCAGCGCGCGCAGGACCGCCGGCACGGCGTTAACCGCATCGGCCAGGTCCTCGAAGGCGGTCCGCAGCCGGCTGCGTGAATTGGGTTGCGGGTAGTCAAGTTTGCGATTCTGCCCCTTGACCGCCTCCGTTATCGCCGCGATGAGGCCGAGCCCGTCAACCACACAGTGCGACGCCACCAAGGTGACCGCCGCACCGCCACCCTGAAACGGCTGCACACCCAGGTGAAAAGTCGGGCCGAACTCGGGATCGACGGGCACCTGCGCCCGTTTTTCGACCCACGCACCGAGTTCCGAGGGGGGTCGGCGCGGTTCCAGCGCGATATCGGGTGAGCCGCGGTCGGCCACCCAGCGGTGACGCCCGAACGGCAGCGGCGAGCGCTCGATCCGCCGTCCGAGCACACCCGCAGCCAGATTGGTCTGGAAGATCCGCAATTGGTCGGCATTCACGTCGCGTTCGTAAACCCACGTGCATTGCACCGTACTGCCCTGACCGGTTGCCCGCAGCCGTAAGAAAGCGGCCTGGTCCAGCAATGCCAGCCTCGGCACCGCAACCACGGCTTGCTCGCGGTGCACCCCTCCATCACGTCTGCGTTGCCGGTTGCCGATGCCGGGACGTCGAGCGGGAGAACGTAAATCCATCAGGCGCGGGTGTACAACCCGGCGTCGCACACTCGCGTGAATTCGGCACGCAACGTCTCGACGTAGCGCTGGACGGATTCGCGCGCGACGTCGGTCCCCGGGTAAGCGACCACCAGTTGTGTCCCGTCGTGCATGCGATTGACCCACATGCACACCGTCTCCGACAGCCGGTTGTCTCCCCAGATACCGGCGCGCAACCCGTCGAAGTAATCACCGAACGGCAGCTTGCGGATGTCGATGAAGGACAACATCGGGACGGGTCGGTCCGGCACCTCGATCTGATCGTGGGTTGTCTCGAGCAGGTGGTAATAGGGCACCGCGCCGAGCGCCGTGTTCGCGTCGAACGATGCCTGGGCGGCGCTGACCACCTGGTCGAACGACGCACCGGCAGTAGGGATCGCCAAGGGGACGAAACTGGCCAGCCAACCGACCGCGGCGGCGTGGGCGGGGTCCCGGCGGTTGTCGAACGGGGTGAGCCCAAAGTAGGTGGGCGCGCCGGTCAACCGATGCTCGGCCAGGGCGGCGCAGGCGAACACCCCGCCACTGAAGCGTGCTCCCGCGGCGCGACACGCCGCCTCGAATCGCCGGCCTTGGTCGTCATCGATGAGGTCGAACACGTCAATGGCCCCCGGCGTATCGGCGCGTGTTTCGCCCAATTCCAGGGGAAACCGGGGCAGCAGCCCATTGTTCGCCGCGAGAAACGCCCGCCAACGCTGAATTTCGGGCGAATCGGTATCCAAGCTCGCGGTATAAGCACGTTGCCGCGCGCTGAATTCGCGATGGCTGGGTGCGGGTATCGGCACAATTGGCGACTTCTGCAGCGCGGCGAAGTACGCCGTCTGGATGTCCAGGAAAATCACGCCGGCCGACATGCCGTCGGCGCGCAAGTGATCGACGGCAATGTAGATGGTGAAACGGTCTACACCCTGGATGACTCCAAAGCTAAAGCAGTCCCATTGGAGCGGATCGGGCGTATCGAGAATCAGTTTGCGAATCTGGTGTGAGGCCATTTCCCCCAGATCCGCTGGTGCGAGCGTGATGTCATCCGGTTCGGCAATAACATAGCGAACCACCTCGTCGCTGTCATCGAAAGCGAATCGGTCATGATAGGTGTCGTGCCGCCGCACATGGTTGTTCAGGGCATGGGTCATCGCCTCGATGTCGCAGACGCCCAGAATCTCCCAGGCTCCTATGCACAATCGCGGGATATCGCGCCCGCGGCTGACCTGGCGTCGGTAATACCGAAGATGCTGCGACTGTTGGTAGCTGACGGCCGCCGGATGATATTGCGCTTCGGCTGCCTGCTCGTAGGTCTTAGCGGTGGGTAACCACGATACGACCGTGCCCTCGGCTGTCCAGTCGTCAACGGTGCCCAGGAACATGCGCGACCTTTCTCCCATCTGTAGGCGACGCCGGTCCGGATGACCTTAACGTGCCCCTGCCTGAGTTGCCGAGTACCTTCGAGTGCCGACGCACTTGTGCTTGGCGCTAGCTGCGCCGTTCGCGTACAAGTGATTTGGATCACCATGGTTTGAGTGGGCGCAGCGAATTCTGCCAGGTAAGTCGAATCGCCGACGCGTAGCTCGTCGTGCGGCGCACTCATAATCACTCCCGCTTGGGCGCGACAATCGGACAAGATCGAAGAGAATCGCGTCCGATCGCCATCGTCTTTCCGTACAAGAGGTAGCCACAACACAGATCGACTAATTCGCGCGCGGCTAACTCCGACTACTGCTCACACAAGCTTTACTTCGACGCCACGGCCCGATCTGTCGAATCATCCCACGATAGCGAGCGCTATCTTGGCGATGCATTCGTGCCACCCCTGACTTCGGGAAAAGGCGCCGCGGTCACCATATCTCAGGTTCGTGTACCGCGGAACAGTACCGGCACTAAAATCTTGGTGCACCGATAATCCGGCCGATGACGACGTATCCGAAAGGCGAAACGGGCCCATGGTCGCCGCCGAAAGTCCCTGCTAAAATCCCGCGGCGAAGTCAACTCACGCTCGACGCTGACTGTCGCCATGCCCGTCGCGGTCACATTGCGCGGCAACACCTTTGCGTTCGACCGCAGCAGATGGCCCAGGTCGTCACCGCCAAAACCCAGGAACGTGGGTTGATAGCTTCTCACCGCCCCGAGCGCATGGGCTCCAGCCCGCGAGCAGGCGGCGCGCCGACCGGCATGGGACTGCGGTCGCGGCCGCCCAGTTTGGGCTGGCGCCAACAGGTCTGGTTTCTGGTGTCGCAACCCTCGCAGTTGCAATGCAATTGGCGTGGCAAGCGCAGATCCCCGAGGGTCACGCTCGCGGTCGACACGGGTGGCGCGTTAGGCAGCGCCGCGCCGGCCTGCGGCCATCCCGATCCGGTCGAGATCATGCGGCGGTGCGCAGGACGTGTGGCCGGACGCGTGGGCCGATCCTGCAGTCGAACGCACCGGGTTACTAAAGGCGCGGACGGTGCTGGAACGGGGACGCCGCCCCGGATCACGGGGCCGCCGCGCGAGGCACAACGCGCCGACAACCTCGGGCCGGCGTGACCGGGGAGCCGGGGTCGTGATCGCCGGGCGCCAAATCTCCGCCAGGCATCGGCCGGCGTTCCGGCCCTTGCATCCGGCAGGCGTGCCCCGCGTCCTCCGCCAGATAATTGACGCCTCAGTAGAGGTTTACCGTGGACCGAACCGGAATCGCACTTCTTCTGCCATCTTCATTCCAGATCTGATCTACTGAGCCGATCGGGTCCAAGGCAAACCACTCGGCAATTCGTCGCCCTTTGTAGGGCGACGCCCTCCTCGGAGGTACGGCGACTGATGTCACGCCTGATGTCTTGGTGGCGCCAGCCGGACCAATACGATTGGATCAGCACTTTCCTGCGCCAGCGCGGCGGACTGCGCACGGCGCAGAAGATCATGGCTGTCGTCGCCGGGTTGGCGACGCTGGTGCCGCTGACCGTTCTGTCCATCGAAAAGCGCCCAAGCACCGGTGCTGTGATCGCCGGTGGGTTCACCGCCGCGTTCACGTTCGTGATGACCATTTTCTGGCTGGCACGCTGGCCGAGCCGCAGGCAGTCCAAGGCCGCCGTCGTGATCGGTGTCATGTGCATCGGGGGCTGGAGCCTCGTCCAGCCTGCAGCGGCCCTGGCCGCGCTGGCCTGCACGCCCCTGGCCGTCACGGGGGCCTACATCGCGATATTCCACCGCGCCAAGCTGATGCTGCTCAACGCGGTGGTGGGCATCCCAATCACCATCACTGCGGTGCTGCGACTGGTCCGCGAGGCGAACGTCGCCGTGGCGGTTTCCACATTCTGGCTGATCATTTTTGTTAATTGTTCCGTTCCGCTCGCCGTGTGGGGTATGTCGCGCGCCGTGGGAATGTATGCGCGCCGGGCCGAGGAGGATGCCCTCACCGGATTGCTGAATCGGCGGGCGTTCACCGAAACCGTCGGCAACCTCTTGGCCGATCCGCCGCTGATGCACACGCATCTGGCTGTGCTCATGGTCGACCTGGACAACTTCAAACGCATCAACGACACTCACGGCCATTCGGTGGGCGACCATGCGTTGCGGGAAGTCGCGGGGCTGCTGCGCGAACACGCGCCCACCGACGCGGCAATCTGCCGCGCCGGTGGCGAGGAATTTCTGGTCGCGATGACCTGCTCGGTGTCGGAGGTGGCGCCGCTGGCCGCGCGGATCTGCACGGCGATTGCCGGGCTTTCTCAGCGGGTCACTGCCAGCGTCGGTACGGCCAGTGTCGAGCTGCGCCTCCTCCGCAGAGTCGACGTCGCGACCCGTCTCGAAGAACTCATCACGACTGCGGACAGCGCAATGTATGACGCGAAGCGCAGCGGGGGGAACCGTGCCCATCACAGTGCGCGGGTCAAGATCTAACCGCCCGGCCGCTGCGGTCTAGTCGGTTCGGCCGGCTGTTGCGGTGGCGTTCGTTGCGCCGATCCGCTCAGCGATCGCCTTCTTGTCTACCTTGCCGATCGGTGTGGTCGGTAGTGCTGTCATCGCGACCAGCACATCGGGCCGGGCATGGGCGGCCACGCCACGCTGGTCGAGATGCGCGTTGAGCTCCGCCAGTGTCAGCCCCGGTTCGGTGAAGACCACCGCGGCGCAGATTTTTTCGCCCAGGTATGAGTCGGGCAGCGGCACCGCTGCCGCGGAGAAGACAGACGGGTGGCTGAGCATCTGCTCCTCGAGGTCCGCGGCGGAGATGGTCTCGCCGCCCCGGCAGATCACATCCTTGACCCGGCCGGTGACGGTCAGGTACCCGTCGAGTCGGATCCGGACCAGGTCACCGCTGCGGAAGAAGCCGTCGGGGTCGAAGCAGCGCTCGTTGTCGCGCTCGGCGCGGTAATAGCCGTTGAGCGTGTACGGTCCGCGCACCAGCAGTTCGCCTTCCTCGCCTGGCGCCACCGCTTCGCCGTCCGCGTCGACCACTCGCAACTCGTCCGCCACGCACAGCGGCCGCCCCTGGGTGTGGTCGACGACCTCGGGCGGATCGTCCGGACGGGTGTAATTGAGCAGCCCCTCCGCCATCCCAAACACCTGCTGCAGACCCGGAGTCAACGCGGCGCGGATCAGGCGGGCGTCGTCGGGCTCCAGTTTTGCCCCGCCAACTTGCAAGAGCCGCAGGGACTTAGGTGTCACCGGCTCCCACTCGCAGGCCTGCGCCCACAGTTTGGCCAGGGCCGGCACCAGAGCGGTGACTGTGACGCCGTGGCGTTCGATGGCGGCGAAGGCGGCCTCCGGGCTCGGATCGGTGCCGAACACGGTGGTGGCGCCCACCGTCATGGCACCGAGCAGCCCGGGGCAGGCCAGCGGGAAGTTGTGGCCCGCCGACAGCACCACCAGACAGACGTCGTCGGCGGTGAGCCGGCAGACCTGCGCGCTGGCGGTCGCGTTGAACACGTAGTCATCGTGGGTGCGGGGGATGAGCTTGGGAGTGCCGGTGGTGCCGCCTGAAACGAGAAGCAGGGCAGGCCATCCCGGGTCGGCCAGCGGCGCCGGGGGCGGGGCGGTGGCTTGATCGCAGAGGCGCGCCCACAAGGTGAATGACCCCGGATCGCCATCGACGATGACGTGCTCGAGCGTCGGATGGTCGGCGACGAGCTCGCGCGCCATGGCACGGTAATCGAAACCGTTCGCCGTGTCAGTGATCACCAACGCGGTGGCCTGGCTGACGTTGGCGAAGTGCCGCAATTCGGCCGCCCGGTGGCCGGGCAGGCACATCACCGGGATGGCGCCCGCCCGCAGCAGCCCGAAGAGCGCCACCGCGAACTGGCAACCATTCGGCAGTTGCAACAGCACCCGGTCGCCTCGCCGGATACCCAGCGCCCGCAGCCCCGCTGCGGCGCGTCCGGCGTGGTCGTCGAGCTGCGCATAGCTCAAGCCGGCGCCGTCCGTGGCGTCGAGCACGGCCATCCGGTCGGGCCAGCGCTGCGCGCCGTCGCTGAGGATGGTGTCCAAAGTCCTGCCCACCCAGTAGCCGGCCGCCCGATAGGCGGCGGCGCGGTCGGCGGGGAACGGCACGAACCCATCGAGGGCCCCGGCCGGGGGTTGCCGTGTGTTGGCGGTCATCGAGGTCCTCAGACGGGGGGCGTAGTAGCGGCGATCCGTGAGCAAGGATAGGGTAACCTCCACAACTTAGGGCAGCCTGTGCTAATTCAGGGAGGGTTTCGTGGTGCGTGCCTCGGCGCGCTCGGCAGACAACGTCCGGGCAGAGGTAGCCGAACTGCTGGGCGTCGGTATCGACGACGTCCACCCAAGCACCAATCTCATCGGTCAGGGCCTGGACTCCATTCGGATGATGACCCTGGCGGGCCGCTGGCGCCGTCAGGGCGTCGCCGTCGATTTCGCCACGCTGGCCGAAACGCCCACGGTCGAGGCCTGGGCCGAGCTGGTGACCGCCGAGGCGCCGGCCGAACCGGCCGACCCGGAGGCTTCCCCCGAGGCGGCCACGGCCACCGGCGACCCGTTCCCGCTGGCCCCGATGCAGCACGCGATGTGGATCGGCCGCCAGGACAACCAGCAGCTGGGTGGGGTGGCCGGACACCTCTATGTGGAATTCGACGGCGGGCCCGTCGATCCCGCGCGGCTGCGCGCGGCCGCCACCGAGCTGGCGCGGCGCCACCCCATGCTGCGGGTGGAGTTCCTGCCCGACGGCACCCAGCGCATCGGGGCAGCCGGTCGCGAGTTCCCGGTTGCGGTCGAGGACCTGCGCCACCTGGACGCCACGGGGGTCGAGCGGCGGCTGGCCGCCATCCGCGACGCCAAATCGCACCAGCAGCTCGACGCCGCGGTGCTCGAGCTCTCCCTGACGCTGCTGCCGGCGCAACGCTCGCGGCTGCACGTCGATCTGGACATGCAGGCCGCCGATGCGATGAGCTATCGCACGCTGATGGCCGACCTCGCCGCCCTGTACACCGGTCACGATCTGCCCGCACTGAATTACACCTACCGGCAGTACCGCCGCGCGATCGAGGCCGAAGAGGCGCGGCCGCACCCGGCCCGCGACACGGCCCGGGAGTGGTGGGCGCAGCGCATCCCGCAGCTCCCGGACCCGCCGGCGCTCCCCACCACCGGCGACCGTGGTTCGCGCAGGAGCACCCGGGTCTGGCACTGGCTGGACCCCGAAACCCGCGACGCCCTGTTCAGCCACGCGCAGGCCCGCGGCATCACTCCCGCGATGACGCTGGCCGCCTCCTTCGCCAACGCCCTGGCGCGCTGGTCGACCACCGCACGCTTCCTGCTCAACGTGCCCCTGTTCGGCCGCCAGCCGTTGCACTCCGACGTCGACGCGTTGGTCGGCGATTTCACCTCGTCGCTGCTGCTGGACGTCGACCTCACCGGCGCGCGCACCCCGGCGGCGCGCGCGGGGGCGGTGCAGCAGGCGATGCGGTCCGCCGCCGCCCACTCCGCCTATCCCGGGCTGTCGGTCCTGCGGGACCTCGGCCGCCATCGCGGCACGCAGGTGCTGGCGCCGGTGGTCTTCACCAGCGCGCTGGGGCTCGGCGAGTTGTTCAGCCGCGACGTCACCGCCCAATTCGGCAACCCCACGTGGATCATCTCCCAGGGCCCGCAGGTGCTGCTCGACGCTCAGGTCACCGAGTTCGACGGCGGTGTGTTGGTGAATTGGGATGTCCGCGAAGGGGTTTTCGCCCCCGGTGTCATCGACGCCATGTTCGCCTACCACATCGACGAATTGCTCAGGCTGGCCTCCGCCGACGACAGCTGGGAAGCGATTGGGCCGCCGCCGCTGCCGGATGCCCAGCGCGCGGTGCGCGACGCGGCCAACTGCCGCACCGCCGAGCCCAGTGGAGAAGCGTTGCACGACGGGTTCTTTCGGCAAGCCGAGCAACGCCCCGACGCGCCCGCGATATTCGCCAGCTCGGGCGAGCTCAGCTACGCGCAGCTGCGCGATCAGGCGCTGGCGGTGGCCGCCGCATTGCGCGCGGCGGGTGTGGCCGCCGGCGACACGGTCGCGGTGGTGGGCCCCAAGTCCGCCGAGCAAGTGCCCGCGCTGCTGGGCATCCTGAGCATCGGCGCGGTTTACCTGCCGATCGGCGTCGACCAGCCACGCGACCGCGCTGAGCGCATCGTGCACACCGGCGCCGTGCGCCTGGCCGTGGTGTGCGGTGGGCAGCGGCTGGGCCTGCCGGTGCTCGAGCTCTGCCTTGCCGATGTGCTGTGCGACGCCCCCACCACCACCGAGATCAGCGCGGCCCGAGTCGATCCCGCCGAATTGGCCTACGTCTTGTTCACCTCGGGCTCGACCGGGGAGCCCAAGGGAGTCGAGGTGACGCACGACGCCGCGATGAACACCGTGGAGTTCATCGCCCGCCATTTCGACATCGGCCCCGCGGATCGATGCCTGGCTCTGTCCACGCTCGAGGGCGACATCTCGGTGATGGACATCTTCGTAACTTTAAGGACGGGTGGGTCGATCGTGGTGGTCGACGAAGCACAGCGCCGCGACCCCGACGCCTGGGCGCGGCTCATCGACTTCCACCAGGTCACCGTGCTGCACTTCATGCCCGGGTGGCTGGAGATGCTGGTCGAAGTGGGCCGCGGCCGGCTGTCTTCCGTGCGGGTGATCCCCACCGGGGGTGACTGGGTGCGCCCGGAGTTGGCCCGCCGGCTGCGGGCCGAGGCGCCCAACCTGCGGTTCGCCGGTCTGGGCGGCGCGACCGAAACCCCGGTCCACAACACAATTTTCGAGGTGACCGATCTTGACGAGCTGCCGACTCATTGGACCGCTCTGCCCTACGGGGTCCCGCTGACCAACAACGCCTGCCGCGTCGTCAACGAGGCGGGTGACGACTGCCCGGACTGGGTCGCCGGCGAGCTGTGGGTATCCGGCCGCGGCGTCGCGCGGGGCTACCGCGGGCGGCCCGATCTCACCGCGCAGCGCTTCGTCGAGCACGCGGGACGCAGGTGGTACCGCACCGGCGACCTGGCCAGGTATTGGCCCGACGGCACACTCGAGTTCGTCGGCCGCGCCGATCACCGGGTCAAAATCAGCGGATATCGCGTGGAACTCGGTGAGATCGAGGCCGCGTTGCGCCGCCTACCCGGAGTGGGCATAGCGGTGGCCGCCCTGCTTCCTGGTCCCGGCGGCTCGGACATCCTGGCCGCCGCCGTGTGCCCCGACAGCTCCAGCGGT
This sequence comes from Mycobacterium hainanense, assembly GCF_041890355.1. Classification (NCBI taxonomy): domain Bacteria; kingdom Bacillati; phylum Actinomycetota; class Actinomycetes; order Mycobacteriales; family Mycobacteriaceae; genus Mycobacterium; species Mycobacterium hainanense. The sequence continues at coordinate 2,054,393 of NZ_CP169059.1, forward strand.
GACGAGCTGAGCGCTGAGCGGCTCGCGGGTCTGATGGCCGAACTCGTGCCCGCACACATGATTCCGCGTCACTTCGCGTTGGTGGAGCGGATCCCGTTCACCAACGCAGGCAAGATCGACCGCCGCGCCGTCGCACGAGACCTGGGCGCGGCGGTGTCGGTGGCCGAGCAGCCCGGCTACCGCGCCCCGGCGACGCCGCTGGAATCCGCCCTTGCCACGCTCCTCGGTGACCTGCTCGGCACGGAGCGGGTGGGTCTCGATGACGACTTTTTCGCGCTCGGCGGCGATTCAGTGCTCGCCACCCAGGCCGTGGGCCGTATTCGTACCTGGCTGGACACCCCGAATGTCATGGTCGCCGACATCTTCGCCACCAGGACCGTAGCGGCACTGGCGAGACTGCTCACCGAACGCGAGCGGGACGACGCGCGGCTGGACCAGGTTGCCGAGCTGTACCTCGAAGTCATCAACCTGGACGCCGACGCGGTGCTGTCGGCGAGTCGCCACACCCCTAAACCCGAGACAGCGCAATGACATCCGACCCCGTGCTGAGCATGCCAACGGAATTCGCATCCTGGATCAAGCGGGTGCCCGGTCGGAACGTGAGCCGGCCCGCTCAGGCGACCGTCGTGTTTCCGCACGCCGGCGCCGCCGCCGCGAGCTATCGCCCGGTGGCGGCCGCGCTGGCTTCCGGTGGGGACGTCTACATCGTGCAGTACCCGCAGCGCGCGGACCGGCTCAGTCACCCGGCCCCCGACACCGTGCACGACCTCGCCCAGGGCCTGTTCGACGCGGGGCCGTGGAGCCGCGTCGCGCCCCTTCGGCTGTTCGGCCACAGCATGGGCGCGGTCGTGGCGTTCGAGTTCGCCAGGATCGCCGAATCCCACGACACCGCCGTGCAGCGCCTGTGGGTCTCGGCCGGTCCCGCGCCGTCCGCGGTCGCCGCGATGCCGCAGCTCCCCACAACCGACGACGGATTGCTCGCCGACATCGCCGATCTCGGCGGCACCGACCCCGAACTGCTCGCCGACGAAGAATTCGCCGAGCTGTTGACCACCGCGGTGCGCGCCGACTACCAAGCGATCAATCGCTACGAATGCGCACCCGGCGTGCGCATCCGGGCAGGCATCCGGGTATTAGGGGCGCGCGACGACCACCGCGTCGATCCGGCCGTGCTGCGGCTCTGGCAGAACCACACCGCGGGCGACTTCGAATTGTTCTTATACGACGGCGGCCATTTTTATCTCAACGAACACGTCGACGCCGTGGCCGAACGGGTGAACACCGATGTCTGACAACCGGTGCGACGGCACGTCCGATCCCGTCGTGATCGTCGGCATGGCCCTCGAAGCGCCCGGCGGCATCGACACCGCCGAGAAATACTGGGAGTTGTTGGCGCGCGGACGCGAGGCGCTCGGTCCGTTCCCCACCGACCGCGGCTGGCAGGTCAACGAACTGCTCGCCGGATCGCGGCGCAGCGGCTTCAAGGAAATCCATGACCGCGGTGGATTCCTCTCGGGCGCAACAACCTTCGACCCTGAGTTCTTCGGCATCTCGCCGCGGGAAGCCATCGCCATGGACCCCCAGCAACGCGTCGTGCTCCGCGTCTCCTGGCGCGCGCTGGAGAACAGCGGCATCAATCCGGACGACCTGGCCGGGCACGACGTGGGCTGCTTCGTCGGCGCATCAGCCACCGGGTACGGGCCGCAGATGGCCAACTTTTCCCAGCACAGCGGCCACCTGCTCGCCGGGACCGCGCTGAGCGTGATCTCCGGCCGGGTCGCCTACACGCTCGGGTTGGCCGGGCCCGCCCTGACGGTGGACTCATCGTGTGCGTCCGCGCTGGCCGCGTTCCATGTCGCGGTGCGATCGGTCCAGAACGGCGACTGCGACCTGGCGTTGGCCGGCGGGGTGAACGTGCTGGGCTCGCCCGGGTTCTTCGTAGAGTTCTCCAAACAACACGCGCTCTCCGACGACGGCCACTGCCGCCCCTACAGCGCGCAGGCCAGCGGAACGGTATGGGCCGAGGGGGCGGCGATGTTTGTGCTGCAACGCAAATCGGCCGCGCTGCGCGCCGGCCACGAGGTGGTGGCCGAGGTCCGCGCCACCGCGGTCAACCAGGACGGCCGCAGCGCCGGGCTCAGTGCCCCCAGCGGTGAGGCCCAGCTCCGCCTGTTCCGGCGTGCCATGACGCTGGCGGGCGTTCGGCCGGACGAGGTCGGCATGGTCGAGGGCCACGGCACCGGTACTCGCCTCGGCGACCGCACGGAACTGCGGTCGCTGGCGCAAACCTACGGCGACACGACGCCCGGTGGGGGAGCGCTGCTCGGCTCGGTGAAGTCGAACGTTGGGCACGCCCTGGCAGCCAGCGGGGCGCTCGGGCTGGCCAAGGTGATGGTCGCGGCCGAACACGGTGCCATCCCACCGACCCTGCACGCGGCGGACCCGAGCCCCGAAATCGACTGGGAAAGCCAAGGATTGCGCTTGGCGAAGACCCTGACCCCGTGGCCCGCGGTCGGCGGGCAACGGATCGCGGCCACTTCGGCGTTCGGCATCGCCGGCACCAACGCACACGTGATCGTGTCCCTCCCCGAGGTCGCGTGATGCTCACATCTTCACTGCCCGACGGTCGCATCCCCGTGTTGCTCACCGCGCACGACGAAGAGTTGATCGTCAACGATGCCGAAGCGATCCTGGGTTATCTGGGCCGGACTGACGCGGACACAGCGGCGATAGCGTCGAGCCTGCTGCGTCTGCGGCGGGTGCGGCGGCACCGCGCGGTGCTCCGGGCGGCCGACCGCGCCGAGCTCGCCGGCGGGCTGTCGGCCCTGGCCCGCGGCGAAGAGCACCCGCTGGTCACCCGGTCGTCGGCGGGGGTTGCCCCGTGCATCGCGTTCGTGTTTCCCGGCCAGGGCAACCAATGGCAATCGATGGGCGCCGAAGCCTACCAACGACTTCCGGCATACCGGGCCGAGGCCGACCGATGTGCGCGGGCCTTCCTTGACGCGGGACTGCCCTCGCCGCTGCCCTACCTGATCGAAGACCTCGACCGCACCTGGTCGCGGACGGAAATCCAGGGAGCACAATTCACCCACGCGATCAGCCTGGCCCAGGAGTGGCGATTCCACGGCGTGCTCCCCGCAATCACCATCGGCCACAGCCTCGGCGAGGTCGTGGCGGCGTACGTGGCCGGAACGATTACGTTGCCCGACGCCGTCGCGCTGGTCGGGGCCCGCGCCGCCATCGTCGACCAATTGGCGGGTCAATACGCCATGGTGGTGCTGGGTGCCGGCGTCGACCAGGCCGAGTCCCTCATCGGGGAAACCCCGGGCTGGCTGGAAGTTTCGGCTGTCAACGGCCCTTCGTCAACGGTGGTGTCGGGAGACCACGACGCCGCGGCGGCCGTCGTACGGCTGGCGCGCCAACGGGGGATGTTCACCCACCAGCTGTCCGTGGACTACCCCGGGCACACCAGCGTCCTGCGGCCGTTGCGCGCGCAGTTGACCGAGCTTGTTCCCCGCTCGGCGTTTCAGGACAGCCCGGTCAGATTCGTCGGCTCGACCTTCGGTGGTGAGGTCGGCAGCGGCGTGGGCTTCGCCCAGTATTGGTATGAAAACCTTTGCAACACGGTGCGTTTCGATCAGGCGGTGACCACAGCTCGACACCTGGGGGCCACCACGTTCATCGAAATGTCCGCACATCCCTCGCTGCTGTATCCGCTCGCGGACCTGGTCGATGAGCGGACCAGCGTGGTCGTCGGCTCGGGACACCGCGAGGGCGCCATCACCGACGTGCTGGCGAAGAACATCGCGACCGTGGCGACCGCCGACCCCGGCTGCCAGTGGGCGAATACCATCCCCGGCGGTGTCCGCAGGCCGCTGCGCGGGTTCCCCAACGCGCCCATGCGGGCGGTGCACCTCTGGGCCGCTCCCGAGCCGCTGATCGACACGGCGCCCACCGCGTCGCCCACCGTCGCGGTCGAGGCCTGGCAGCCAGCGACCCCGTCGAACGCGGCGGGCGGCGACATCGGATTCTTCGGCGCCGGCGCGCAGGACGCGTTGACGCAGCGCCTGATCGATGCCGTTGGTGCGCAAGGCGGTTGCCGGGTGGTCGCGCCGCAGGAGGCCGAGATCGTCGCCGTCATCGCCCCCGGACTCGACGAGCGGGATCCCATGGCGGCGATCGAGCAGATCGCTCGCCGGCCGGACGCGGGTCTACCCGACTACGCCGCCCTGATCGGCCCGCGCTGCCGGGCCGTCTGGTTGCTCACCGCCAGCGCGGAAAACGTCGATCCCGGCGGTGTCGACGCGTCGCCGGCGCAGGCGGCGCTGGCCGCGATGCATCGCAGCGTCGGTTTCGAATTCACCGACCAGGCCTTCGGGCATCTCGACCTGCCGGGCCGGGACCTCGACGCGGGGACGGCGCGCGCCGTCGTCGACGTGCTGCTGGGTGACGCGGCCGAAATGGCACTGCGCGGAAGTGCAGTGCCACGGCCATACGTCCGAACATTCCGGGACTGCCGCGATTCGGTGACTAAAAGGCCGCTGGATGTCGCCGCGCTGGACAACGTGGTGATCACCGGAGGCAGCGGCGCCATCGGCCTGCAGTATGCGCGGTACTGCGTCGAGCGCGGGGCGCGGACGGTCACGCTGCTGAGCCGCAACGGCCTCAACCACACCGCGCTGCGCCGGCTCACCGAAGGTCACGACACCGAGGTACGCGTCTTGCGCTGCGACATCACCGACCCGGGCGCGGTGGCCGCGGCCGCCAGCCACGCCGGCGCGGACGGGGCGTCGTTGCTGATCCATACCGCCGGGATCGCCCAGACACGCTCCCGCGCCGACTTGACCGGAACCGACGTGGCGGCGGTGTGTGCCGCCAAGGTGCGTGGCCTGGCCCTGCTGGCCGAGATGTGGCCGCTGCGTCCGGAGTGCCGAATCCTGGCCTGCTCGTCGGTCTTCGGAGTCTGGGGCGGTTACCACCACGCCGCTTATGCCGCCTCCAACCGGATGCTGGACGTGTTGGCCGCCCAGCTGCGCGCCCGGGGCCACGACTGCGTGGCGATCCGGTGGGGACTCTGGCAGGCCGCGGGCGTCGTGGGCGCCGACGAGATCACCCGCACCGAACGCTCCGGATTGATCGCGATGACGCCCGAGGCGGCGATCGAGGCCGCCCTGCACCGCTATGACGGTGATCCGCTGATCTTCGACGCGGACTTCGACCGGCTCGCGGTGTTCTTCGAAAGCCAGGGGATGCCAATGCCGTTCAGCGCGGCGCAAAGCGGCGGGGGAGAGGGCAATTCCGTCACCAGGCCGTTGGCCGAGGTGGTGCGCGCCGAACTCGCCGCGACACTGCATCTGGACGACTCGATCTCGATCGATCCGAGCGCACCGCTCATCGACGTCGGGGTGGACTCGTTGCTCGCACTCGATCTGCGTAAGCGGCTGCGCCGGACGGTCGGACGCTCCGTTCCCGTCGCTCGCATGCTCGGCGGCATCACCCTCAACGAACTGATCGACGCGCTGCGCGCCGGCTCGACCGAGCCGCCGGAAGGCGCACGACCCGACGTTCGCGAAGCCAGAAAGGTTGGACTCCCCGCGTGACGGAAACCACCGGAGTGGGCGCACGGCTCGACGATGAGCGCCTGGAATTGTTGCGCCGCAAGATCACCGAACGCGGCCTGGCCAGGCCGGCCACCGGAGCGTCGGTGGCAACCCACGAACAGCCGCGCATGTCCGTCGGACAGCACCGGATGTGGTTCGTGCAGTCGGTGGACCCCGACAGCGCGCTGCTCAACGTCTGCGTCTCCTACCGCATCACCGGCACGGTCGACACCGAACGGTTGCGGCGCGCGGTCGACGCCGTCGCGGCACGGCACGCCGTACTACACACGACGTATGACACCGGCGCCGACGGCGACCCATATCCGGTCATCCGCAAGGAATTACGGCCGGAGTGGGCCGAGCACGACCTGTTGGGGCTGACGGATCAGGCCCGGCGATTACGGCTGGACGTGCTGGCGCAACGCGACTTTCGCAAGCCCTTCGACCTTTCCACCGATTCACCCCTGCGGGTGACCGTGGCCCGGCTTTCGGCCGACGAGCTGATGCTGTTGATCACCGCCCACCACATTGCCTGGGACGACGCCTCGTGGGCACCGTTTTTCGCCGACCTGACACGCGCATACGTCGATCCGGACGGCTTCGGCGACGAGCCCCCGCAGGCGGCCCCACCGCCGGACGACGCCACGGATCCCGCCGCGGACTACGACTACTGGCGAAGCCAGATGGCGAACCTCCCGGATCCCCTTGAGCTTCCGGGCCCCAACGGATCGGTGGTGCCAAGCACGTGGCGCGCCCAACGCGCCACGACGCCGTTGCCGGCGGCCACCGTCGACCGGGCGGCCGCGCTGGCGCGCGAGACCGGCGCCACCCCGTACATGGTGCTGATGGCCGCCTTCGCCGCGCTGGTGCACCGCTACACCCAGGCAACCGACTTCCTGATCGCCGCTCCGGTGCTCAACCGCGGCGTCGGAACCGAATCGGCGATCGGGTACTACGGCAACACCGTGGTGATTCGGCTGCGGCCGGGGCCCCACCAGACTTTCCGAGAGCTGGTGGCCGAAACTCGGGACCGCGCGGTGGGCGCCTTCGCCCATTCGCGCGCCGACCTGGACTGGCTGGTGCGCGAATCCAACCCCGATCGCCGCCATGGCGCCGACAGGATGACGCGGTTGAGCTTCGGGCAGCGTCAGCCCGACGGCGCGGGCTTCTGCCCGCCCGGGGTGCGGTGCACGCGCGCAGAGTTGCGCGGTCAATTCAACCAGCTGCCACTGAGTTTCATGGTCGAGCTGGACCGCTCGGCCGGCGGGTTGGTCGAAGCCGAGTACCTGGTCGAGGTGCTGGATCGGCAGCTGGTGGACCAGCTGCTGCGGCACTACGCCGTGTTGCTGGACGACGCGCTGGCAAACCCCGACACGGCGCTGTCGGCGTGCGCGCTGATGGGCACCGACGACGCCGAGTGGCTGCGCCGAGCCTCGACCGGTGAAAAGTTCGAAACCCCGGCCAGCACCTTGCCGGCGCTGGTCACCCGCCGCGCCAAGTCGTCGCCCGGCGCCACCGCCGTCGTGTACGAGGGCCGCGAGTACACCTACCGCGAGATCGACGAAGAGTCGAACCGCTTGGCGCACTGGCTGATCGAGCAGGGTGTCGGCACAGAGGACCGCGTCGCGGTGTTGCTGGACAAGTCACCCGAACTGGTCGTCACCGCGTTGGGCGTGCTGAAGGCCGGGGCGGTCTACCTGCCGGTGGATCCCACCTACCCCGAGGACCGGCTGAGCTTCATCCTCGGCGATGCCGACGCCAAACTCGTGCTGCGCGAACCCGTTTCCGGGCTGCTGGGGTACCCGGCCACCCCGCCCGCCGAGCTGATCCGGCCGCTGACCCCGGACAACACCGCCTACCTGATCTACACCTCGGGTTCGACCGGGCTGCCCAAGGGCGTGCCAGTGCCCCACGCACCGATCGCCGAGTACTTCGTCTGGTTCGGTGACGAGTACCGCGTCGATGAGACCGACCGGCTGTTGCAGGTCGCGTCGCCGAGCTTCGACGTGTCGATGGGAGAGATCTTCGGCACGTTGATCATGGGCGCCCGGCTGGTGATCCCGCGGCCCGACGGACTGCGCGACATCGGCTACCTGACGGATCTGCTGAGCCGCGAAGGCATCACCTCGATGCATTTCGTGCCGTCGCTACTCGGCCTTTTCCTCTCGCTCCCCGGCGTCAGCCAGTGGCGCACCCTGCGCCGCGTGCCCATCGGCGGGGAGGCGTTGCCGGGCGAGATCGCCGACAAGTTCCATGCCACTTTCGATGCGCTGTTGTACAACTTTTACGGCCCCACCGAAACCGTGGTCAACTGCACCAGCTACCCGGTGGAAGGGGCCCAAGGAACCCGGGTGGTGCCCATCGGGCGCCCGAAGATCAACACGCAGGTCCACCTGCTCGACAACGCGCTGCGCCCGGTTCCCGCGGGGGTGATCGGCGAGATATACATCGGGGGAACGCATGTCGCGCACGGTTACCACCGCAGGCCTGGGCTGACCGCCGAGCGATTCGTCGCCGACCCGTTCACCCCGGGCGGCCGGTTGTACCGCTCGGGCGACCTTGCCCGCCGCAACGCCGACGGCGACATCGAGTTCGTGGGCCGTGCCGACGAACAGGTCAAGATTCGCGGCTTCCGCATCGAGCTGGGCGAGGTCGCCGCCGCCATCTCGGTCGACCCCAGCGTGGGGCAAGCGGTGGTGCTGGCCATGGACCTGCCTCGGTTGGGCAAGAGCCTGGTGGGATATGTCACGCCGGCGCCGGGCGGCGGCCCGGAAAGCGTTGACGTCGAACGGATCCGCACCCGGGTGGCCGCGGCGCTCCCGGACTACATGACGCCGGCCGCCTATGTGGCTCTTGACGAAATCCCGATCACGGCGCACGGCAAGATCGACCGCGCCGCGCTGCCCCAACCGCAGATCGCCGCGGCCGCCGCATACCGCGATCCGGCCACTCCCACCGAACGTCGCATCGCCGCACTGTTTTCCGCGCTGCTCGGTCACGACCGAGTGGGGGTCGACGACTCGTTCTTCGACTTGGGCGGCCACTCGCTGGTGGCCACGAGACTGGTCGCCGCGATCCGGTCCGACTTTGGCGTGGAGGTCGGCATCCGCGACGTCTTCGAACTGGCGACGGTGGGCGCGTTGGCCGAGCGGGTCGACCAACTGAGTGCGGGCGAGCTCAGGCAGCCGCGGCCCAAGCTGATCGCGACCGCCCACGACGAGCCCATGCCCCTGTCGGCCTCCCAGCTGCGCAGCTGGTTCGCCTACCGCGTGGACGGGCCCGGCTGGGTCAACAACATCCCCTTTGCCGCGAAACTGAGTGGGCCCTGGGACATCGACGCCTTGGTCGCCGCCATCGGCGACGTCGTCGACCGGCACGAGATCCTGCGCACCTCCTACGTGGAGTTGGATGGCGTGCCGTATCAAGTGGTCGGGTCCGCGGCCCAGGTCTCCGTACGCCGCGCAACCGGGCCCGATCAGGCCTGGCTGCAGCGAGAATTGGACACCGAGCGCCGGCACTGCTTCGAGCTGGACCGCGAATTGCCAATTCGGGTCGCGGTACTGCGCACCGCCGATGACGCGTCCGAGCAGGTGCTGTCGCTGGTGGTCCACCACATCGCCTCCGACCACTGGTCGGCCGGGGTGCTGTTCGCCGACGTCATGACCGCCTACCGGGCGCGGCGGGCCGGGGAAGTCCCGGCGTGGGCGCCGCTGCGGGTGCAGTATGCCGACTACGCGGCGTGGCAGGGGGAGTTCCTCGGCGACACGAGCGGCCAGGAGTCTCCTCTCGCCGCCGAGCAGCGGGAGTACTGGAACCGCCAGCTAGCCGGGCTGCCCGAGGACACCGGTCTGCGGCCCGACTTTCCGCGCCAGCGGGTGCCCAGCGGTGAGGGCGATTCCGTGGACTTCTGTATCGATGCGGCCACGCGCGCCAGACTCGCCGAGTTGTCCCGCGAGCTGGGCATCACCGAATTCATGTTGCTGCAAACGGCAGTCGCCGTGGTGCTACACAAAGCGGGTGGTGGGCTCGACATCCCGTTGGGCACCCCGGTCGCCGGGCGCACCGAGGCCGAGTTGGACCAGCTCATCGGGTTTTTCGTCAACATCTTGGTGCTGCGCAATGACCTGACCGGTAACCCGACCCTGCGCGAGTTGCTGGCTCGCGCAAGGGAAACGGCGCTGGCGGCCTACGCCCATCAGGACCTGCCGTTCGACCGCGTGGTCGACAGCGTCAACCCGGTGCGTTCGCTGTCGCGCAACCCGCTGTTCCAGGTGGTGGTCCACGTCCGTGACCATCTGCCGGCGACGCGGGTGATCGAGCAAGCCACCGATGGCGGCGAGCAGGACACGGTATTCACCTCGCTGGACCCGGTGTTCGACATGGCGCACGCCGACCTCAGTGTCAACTTCTTCGGCACCGACGGCTCGGGCGGAGTCGGATACAACGGCAGTCTGATCTTCCGCACCGAGTTGTACCGCAGGGCCACGATCGAGCGGTTGGCGGGGTGGCTGACCCGGGTGGTCGCCGGCTTTGCCGACAACGTCGATCAGAGTTTGCGAGAGGTTCAGCTGACCGACGCCGCCCAGCGGCGCCGCCTGCTGGAGCATTGGAGCCGCGGCGAGCGGCCGCCGCACGACCGGCCACGCACCATTCCGGAACTGCTGGAGCCCAGCCGGGGCTGGGGGACCGATCGGATCGCGGTGCGCTGCGGCGGTCAACAGACCGATTACCCTGAGCTGCACCGCATTTCGGACAACTTGGCGGCGCTGCTCGCGGCGCACGGCGTTGGACCGGGATCATTGGTCGGGTTGTCGACACGGCGCGGCATCGACCTGGTGGTGGCGCTGGTCGCCATCATGAAGGCGGGCGGTGGTTACTTCCCCATCGATCCGGGCTATCCGCCGGCGCGCAAACAGTTCATGCTCGACGACGTGCGGCCACGGGTCGTGCTGGCCACCGCCGAAGCGGCGGCCACCGTCCCCGAAGTCCCTGGTGTCGCGGTGCTTTCACTTGATGACCCGCAGGTGCGGGCCGCAGTGGAGAACGGGGACGTGGCTCGGCGGGAACTCATTCGGCCGCACCCCGACGACCCGATGTTCTTGGTCTTCACGTCCGGATCCACCGGCAAGCCGAAGGGCGCGGTGGGTACCCATCGCTCGATGGCCGCCCGGCTGGACTGGCAGCTGCGGCACTACCCGCCGAGGACGGACGACGTCCGGCTGGCGCAGGCCTCGATCACGTTCCTTGAGGGCGGCATGGAGATGCTGGCCGGCCTGGCGGCAGGGGCCACGATGATCCTCGCCGACGACGCCGAACACCGTGACCCCGAAGCCCTCGGCGAGTTGATGAATCGTCACGCGGTCGCGCAGGTGACCGCGGTGCCAAGCCTGGTCTCCGTCCTGGTGGACAGCTCGCCCGACGCGGTGCGGGCGCTGTCCAGGTTGGTGTGCGGCGGAGAACCGGTGAGCGCGTCGCTGCTGCTCCGGCTCGCGACCGTGTGCGCCGGCGCGGACATCGAGCTGTTGAACAACATCGGTTCCACCGAAACGTCCGGCGCGGTATCACGCGGTCGGCTGGCACCGCCGAATCCACTGGTGGGCAAGCCGGTTCCTGGGGCGGACGCATACCTGCTCGACGACGGCCTGCGGCCGGTGCCGGTTGGCGTCGTCGGCGAACTCTATTACGCCGGGGATCAGTTGGCGCGGGGCTACTGGAAGCGGCCAGCGCTGACCGCCAGCCGGTTCGTGGCCAACCCCTTTGCGTTCGAGCCGGGTTCACGTCTGTACCGCAGCGGTGACCTCGCCCGCTGGACCGAGGACGGCCAACTGGAATTCGTCGGACGCTCCGACCACCAGGTCCAGGTGCGTGGTTTCCGGGTGGAGTTGGCCGAGGTCGAGGCGGCGCTGGCGGGGGTCGATGGCGTCGCCGCCGCCGCCGCGCGTACCTGGGAGGTGCACGGTGGCATCTCGCTCGCCGGATACGTTGTGCCGCAACGGCCGATGGTCGACGACGCCGAGAAGGCCTCGTTCGCATCGGAGGTGCGCGCCGCGATCAGCGCGACGCTGCCCGGCTATATGATTCCGTCGTCGTTGACCGTCCTGGACGCGCTGCCCAAGACCGAGTCGGGCAAGCTGAATCGGCCGGGGTTGCCGCGGCCCGCGGTCACCACCGGCGGACAGACGGAGCCGTCGCGCACCGACACCGAGCGGGCACTGGCCAAGGTGTTCGCCGAACTGCTGTCGACGCCCGAGGTGGGCCGCTTCGACGACTTCTTCGCCCTGGGCGGGGACAGCATCCTGTCGGTGCAGCTCGCCTCGCGGGCGCGGGCCGCCGGCCTGGCCGTCAGCCCACGGATGATCTTCGAGAACCCGACGGTGCAGCAGCTGGCGGCCGCTCTCGACGGGCTAAACGACACCGATCACACCGACGCCCGGTTCGAGCCGATGAGCACCTCCGGCCTCTCGGCCGACGACTTGGCCGCGGTGACACAGCTTTGGTCGTCGTCGCGCGACGGCACGCCATGACGGCTACCAGGGACGTCGCGCCCGACATCGAGGACGTGATGGCGCTGAGCCCGCTGCAAGAGGGCTTGTATTCGCTGACCACGCTCGCCGAATTCGCCGACGGCGACGCCGACGATCCATACGTGATCGGCATGGCCGCCGACATCTCCGGTGCGCTCGACGTCGCGTTGTTACGCGATTGCGCGTCAAAGATGTTGGAGCGACACCCCAACCTGCGCGCCAGCTTCTTCAGCCGAGGGATCGCCCGTCCGGTGCAGATCGTGCCGTCGCGGGTCGACCTGCCGTGGCGTATCGTCGCCGCGGCACCCGAGGATGTGCAGGCGCTGGAGGCCGGTGAACGCCGGCGCCCGTTCGACCTGGAGCGCGGTCCGGCGATCCGCTTCCTGCTCATCGAACTCCCATGTGCGCGATGGCGTTTGGTGCTCACCGCCCACCACATCGTGATCGACGGCTGGTCGATGCCGGTGTTCGTCAACGAGATGATGACCCTGTACCAGGCCGGCGGCGACCCGTCCGCGCTGCCCGCCCGGCCGCGGCCATACCGTGACTACATCGGCTGGCTGGCGAGCCGCGATCTAAAGGCCAGTCAACAGGTCTGGCGCGAACATCTGGCCGGCCTTCCCGGCCCCACCCTGCTGTCGGCGGCGCTCGGCTCGGCGGAAGACCGGCGGACCGGGCTGCCCCGGACCACCGAGCTGCGCCTGCCGGCCGCGGCCACCGCGCGGTTGGTGAACGAGACCCGGTCCCACGGCATCACCGTCAACACCTTGATGCAAATGGCGTGGGCGCTGGTGTTGTCCAGGCTGACCGACGCCCATGACGTGGTCTTCGGGGTCACGGTCTCCGGGCGGCCACCCGAACTGACCGGCGTGGAGACCATGATCGGGCTGTTCATCAACACCGTTCCCATGCGGGTGCGGCTCGACCCGGCCGCGAGCGTCGGCGAGCAATGCCGCACGGTGCAGCGCGACGCCGCGCTGCTGCGCGAGCACGGCTATCTCGGGCATGCCCAGCTGCGCGCGCTCGGCGGCGTCGGGGAGATGTTCGACACCCTGCTGGTCTACGAGAACTTTCCCCTGGACGGGCTGACCGCCGGCGCTGAATTGGCCGCCGGCGGTGCGACATTCCGGCCGTCGGCCCTGCAAACCCTGTCCCACTTCCCGATCACCGTCGCCGCACACATGGAACGCGGCGAGCTGGTGGTGCTGGTCGAGGTCATCGACGGTGCGCTAGGCGCCGTCCCCGCCGCGGCTTTCGGCCGGCGGGTGCTGACCGCCGCCGAACGGCTGCTGCAGGGTTGGGAGCGGCCGCTGCGCCAGGTCAGCGTGCTCTTCGACGACGAAACGGCCCCGCTGCGCGGCGCGGCCCCGACCACCCCGTCGGCGATCGGCATCCACACCAGGTTCGCCCACGTCGCAGCCAAGAACCCGGACAGTCTCGCGATCAGCTGGGCGGGCGGCACACTGAGCTACCGCGAACTGGACGCCCTCGCCAACGGCCTGGCCGCCCACCTCGCCGACCGCGGGGTGCGGCCCCAAACCCCGGTGGCCATCCGGCTTCCCCGGGGACCGCACTACATCGTCGCGATGCTCGCCGTCCTCAAAGCCGGCGGCACGTGCGTGCCAATGGAGCCGGGGACCCCACCCGAACGGGTGGAATCGATCCTGCGTCAATCCGGCGCCGCGATCGTGCTCGACGAAGAGGCGCCGGTGCCCGGCGAACGGCCCGGCGCCGACTTCCGCCCCGCCGAGGCGTCGCCGGGCCAGGCGGCCTACGTCGTCTTCACCTCGGGTACCACGGGAGAACCCAAGGGCGTCATCGGAACTCACGCGGCGCTATGCGCTTACGCCGACGACCACCTGCACAACGTGTTGCGGCCCGCGGCCGCCCGGCTGGGCCGACCGCTGCGTATCGCGCACGGGTGGTCGTTCGCGTTCGACGCCGCCTGGCAGCCGTTGGTCGCGCTGCTCGACGGTCACGCCGTGCACGTCGTGGACGAGCACACGCAGACCGACGCCGAGGCGCTGGTCGAGGCGATCGCCGACCATGGCATCGACATGATCGACACCACCCCGTCGATGTTTGCCCAACTCACCGCCTGCGGTTTGCTGAGCACGGTGCCCCTCGCGGTGCTCGCGCTGGGCGGGGAAGCGCTTGGCAAGCCCGCCTGGAGCCTCATCCGCGCCGAGTGTGCGCGCACAGGCATGGCCGCATACAACTGCTATGGCCCCACTGAAACGACGGTCGAGGCGGTGGTCGCCGCCATCGTGGACCATCACGAGCCGTCGATCGGGCGGCCGACCCTGCATACCCGCGGCTACGTGCTGGACTCCGCGCTGCGACCGGTGCCATGCGGGGCGACCGGCGAGCTGTATCTGGCCGGCGCCCAGCTGGCCCGCGGTTATCTCGGCCGTGCCGCCGAGACCAGCCACCGGTTCGTCGCCGATCCGTTCGCGACCGGTGAACGCATGTACCGCACAGGCGATTTGGTGCGTCGGGGCGTCGACGGCTCCCTGGGATACGTGGGCCGGGCCGACGCCCAGGTCAAGATCCGCGGATATCGCGTCGAGCCGGGCGAGATCGCGGCCGCGCTCGAGTCGCATCCCGGTGTCCGGCATGCGGGTGTTCTGGTGCGCCGGGACCAAGGGGCCGCCCGGTTGACCGCGTACGTGGTGGTTGCGGATGCGGCGCCGCGGGCGCCGTCGGCGGCCGAGCTGCGTGGCATGCTCGGTGCCCGGTTGCCGCGCTACATGATCCCTCAGCGCATCGTCACGGTCGACGAGATCCCCTTGACGGTCAACGGCAAGCTGGACGAGGCCGCGCTCAGCGCCTCCGACACCGCCGAGGCGGCACCCGCCGAGGCCGACCCTGCCACGCCGACCGAAGCAGCACTGGCCGACCTTCTCTCGGAGATTCTCCATGAACCGCGAGTCGACGTCGCCGCGGATTTCCTGCAGCTGGGCCTGGACAGCATCACGGCCCTTTCAGTGGTGCAGGCGGCCCGGGCGCGGGGAATTGCGCTGCGCGCCAGGCTCATCCTCGAGTGCGCCAACGTCCGCGAGTTGGCGGAGGCGATCGACTCCGAAACGATCTCTGCCGCAAGCGATGTCGACGACGACGCCGGGCCCATGCCGGTGCTGCCCAACGGCCGCTGGCTCTACGAATTCGGGGAGCCGCGCCGCCTGGCGCAGACCGAGGCCATCCGGTTGCCCGACAACGTCACCCGCGAGCAGCTGGACGCCGCGCTGGCCGGCATCGTGAACGCCCACGCGGTGCTGCGCGCCCGCCTGGACCGGGCCGCCGCGACCCTGGTTCCGGCACCGGACGCCGGCACCGTCCCCATCGACGAGGTTGCGGTCTCCGACGACCTGCAGGCGGTGATCCCCGCACACGCCGCGCGGGCCGTCGACCGTCTCGACCCGGAACGGGGGAGGATGCTGGCCGCGGTGTGGCTTCGCGGCCCGACCGGGCCGAGCGTCCTGCTGCTGGCCGCCCACGTCCTGGCGATGGATCCGGCGTCCTGGCGGGTAGTCCTCGGCGAATTAGACGCCGCTCTAGCGGCTTTGACCACCGGGCACTCGCCCGCGCCGATCCGCGAACACACCACCTACCGGCGCTGGGCCGCCGCGCTCATCGAGCGCGCTCAACGGCTGGACACCGTGCAGTTCTGGGCCACCCAGTCCGACGGCGACGATCCCCGGCTCGGCGCCCGACGGGTCGATCCGCGTCACGACCGCGCCCGCGATCTGAACGTCCGCATGATTGCCACCGACGCCGACATCACTCGCCGGCTGCTGAACACTGGCCTGCCGATGCCGACCCTGCTGATCACCGCCACGGCGGCGACGGTCACGCGGTGGCGACAGTCCCGCGATCAGGACACGCCACCGCCCCTGCTGGCGCTCGAAACACACGGGCGCGCCGACGCTCTCGTCGACGATCGGGGCGCGCACACCATCGACACCGGCGACACCGTCGGGCTGCTGAGCTCCATCTACCCGCTGCGGGTGCCGTCGGCCGATCCGCGAACCGTGGGGGAGTTGCTGGCGGCGATCCCGGGCGACGGGCTGGACTACGGTTTGCTGCGCTACCTGCGTACCGACACCGCCGAGCGACTCGCCCCCCTGCGCGGGCCGCAGCTGCTGCTCAACTACCTCGGCACCGTCCACGCCCACCGCGGCGCCGCGCTGACGGTGGAGCGCGAGCTGCTGGCCGGGGTGTCGCCGCAGCCCGAGCCGGAACTCGCGGTCCGCCACGAGCTCACCATCGTGGCCGCGATGCTGACCTTCGACGGACAACAGGTGCTCGCCGCGCAATGGCGCACCCTGCCCGACATTCTCAGTGACGCCGATGTGGCTGAGCTGCAACACCTTTGGATCGATTCGCTGCGGGAGATGGCCACATGAGCACACTTGCGATCCTCGGCGCGGGGGCCAAAGCGGTCGCGGTCGCGGCCAAGGCTTCCGCGTTGCGCGACATGGGCGTCGATGCCCCTGAGGTGATCGCCGTCGAACGCATCGGCGTCGCGGCCAACTGGCAGGCGAGCGGCGGTTGGACCGACGGGGCGCACCGGCTGGGCACCAGCCCGGAAAAGGACGTCGGGTTCCCGTACCGCTCGGCGCTGGTGCCCCGCCGCAACGCCGAGCTCGACGAGCGGATGACCCGCTACAGCTGGCAGTCCTACCTGATCGCCACCGCGTCGTTCGCCGAGTGGATCGACCGCGGCCGCCCGGCGCCGACCCATCGCAAGTGGAGCCAATACCTGGGCTGGGTAGCCGACCAGGTCGGCCTCAACGTGGTGCACGGTGAGGTGGAACGGCTGGCCGTCAGCGGCGAGCAATGGGCCCTGCATACCCACGAGACCACCGTGCAAGCCGATGCCTTGATGATCACCGGGCCCGGCCAGGCCGAGAAATCGTTGCTGCCCGGCAATCCCCGCATGCTGTCGATCGCTCAGTTCTGGGACCGCGCCGCGGGCCACGACCGGATCAACGCCGAACGGGTGGCCGTGATCGGCGGCGGCGAGACCGCGGCGTCGATGCTCAACGAGCTGTTCCGGCACCGGGTTTCGACCATCACCGTCATCTCGCCGCAGGTGACGCTGTTCACCCGCGGAGAAAGCTTCTTCGAGAACTCGCTGTTCTCCGACCCCACCGACTGGAGCGCACTGACGCTGGCCGAACGCCGCGACGCGTTGGCCCGCACCGACCGCGGCGTGTTCTCGGCGAACGTGCAGGAGGCCCTGCTCGCCGACGACCGCATCCGACACCTGCGCGGCCGGGTGGCCCACGCGGTGGGCCGCGACGGGCAGATCCGGCTGACCCTGTCGACCAACCGGGGCAGTGAACACCTCGAGACGGTGCACGGTTTCGACCTCGTCATCGACGGTTCCGGCGCCGACTCACTGTGGTTCACATCGTTGTTCGGCCAGGACGTGCTGGACCTGCTTGAGCTGGGCCTCGGCGGACCGCTGACCGCCGACCGCCTGCAGGAGGCGATCGGCTACGACCTGGCCGTCAGCGACGTCACACCCAAGTTGTTCCTACCGAACCTTTCCGGTTTGACGCAGGGGCCGGGATTTCCCAACCTCAGCTGCTTGGGATTGTTGTCAGACCGGGTATTGGGATCCACGGTGGGTTCGGTCGGCCCCTCCAAGCACACGACGACAAGGAGACGCGATGAGCATCAACCCCTTCGATGACGAGAACGGCACCTTCTTCGTCCTCGTCAATGACGAGGAACAACACAGCCTGTGGCCGAGCTTCGCCGACAAACCGGCCGGGTGGCAAGTGGTCTACGGCGAGGCGAGCCGCGCGGAATGTCTCGAGTACATCGAACAGAACTGGACCGACATCCGGCCGAAGAGTCTGAAGGAATCGATCGAGCGACGCACGTAACGGGCGGCGGCGCGCGGCCGTAGCGTCGCCGTACCGTGACCGGCCCGAGACACAATTGCCGGTCACACCATGCACACTTACACGTACTACACCGTGGTCACGCGGAACCCTGTGGGGGACAAGATCGTCGAGATCCCACCAGGGTGCTTGCGTATCGAAGGGGGAACCGTGAAAAGCATGAAGAGTATTGCCACCGGCGTGGCGGCGTTCGCCGTCGTAGGGGGAGCCGCCGGTGGCGTTTTCGTCGCGGCACCGATGGACCCGGTGCGGTTGGCCGCGCTCGGTGTGCCGTTGCCGCAAGACCCACCACCGCCGCCGCCGGCCCCGGGCGCCCTGCCGACGCCGGAGCAGCTGACGAACCTGTGCAACCAGGCCACCGACCCGGGCGTCTCGTACACCACCAAGAACAACCTGGTCGAAAACGGCATCAGCCCCGACGAGGGCCACGTTGCCGACCACGATCTGCGAAAGGCCTACCGCAACGGCAACTTTCCAGAGACGTTCGCCGTGACGAACATCGCGCCGGCCGGCCCGAACATGGCCCAGGCCGACGTGGCCATCTCCGGTCCGAGGTTCGCCGGGCCGGTCGAGAAGCACTTGGTCTTCGTCAACCAAGGCGGCAACTGGATCCTGCAGCACGACGCCGCTATCGCCCTGATTCAAGCGGCGACCGCGACGAACTAGCCCGGCCCGAATTCTGGGCCGCCACACAGCTGGGGCACAGGTTCCGCCTGTTGTCTTCACATGGCGTGGCCGTAACGTAGCCGTGCCGAGAGGCGAAACAACAGGAGTAGCAGGCGCACTGACACCACGCCCGATGCGTGGATCGTTTAACCAGACGCGCCCGTCGAAGGGGGAACCATGAAAACCGTCAAGTTGCTCGCCACCAGCGCGGCAGCCTTCGCCGTCATCGGGGGTGCGGCCGCCGGCGCGGTCTCCATCGCGCCTTCGATGGATCAGCTGCGGCTGGCCTCGTTCGGTGCGCCGTTACCGCAGGATCCCGCTCCGGTCGCGGCCGCCGACTTGCCGACCGCCGATCAGCTGACCGGTGTGCTGAACAGCCTGGCCGACCCGAGCGTCTCTTTCTCCAGCAAGAGCAACCTGGTTCAGGGTGGCATCAGTGGTATGGAGGCGCACGTCGCCGACAAGAAGCTGCAGAAGGCGGCCAAGAACGGCGACCTGCCCCTGTCGTTCGGCGTCACCAACATCCAGCCGGCCGCGGCCGGTTCGGCCACCGCTGACGTCGCGGTCTCCGGTCCGAAGCTGACCTCCCCGGTGACGCAGAACGTCACGTTCGTCAACCAGGGCGGCTGGGTGCTGTCGCGGGCGTCGGCGATGGAGTTGCTGCAGGCCGCCGGTCAGTGATCGGCACGCAGCGCACCCAGGTCTGACTTGGCGATGCGCACGGGGTCGGCCAGCACGTCGATCGAGGCGACCACGCCGTCGCGCACGACGAAACCCATGATCGCCGTCGCCCGCCCGGCGACGAAGATCACCGCGCCGGCCGCCCCGTTGACCGTCGCGGCGCGCACCTCGCGGTCGGGGCCCGCGTAGCCGCGGGCCAGCCTGGCCACGGCGGGTGCTCCCTCGGCGCGGAAGCCGGCGGTGCCCCGGCCGAAGTCGCCGCGCAGCACCACGTCGGGATGCAGCACCGCCACCAGGCGGTCGAAGTCGCCGCTGCGGCCCGCCGCGAAGAACGCGTCGACGGCCTCCCGCTGGGCGGTCACGTCGCCGTCGGGGGCCGGGTCGGCCTCTTCGATGCGCCGCCGTGCCCGGCTGGCCAGCTTGCGGGTGGCCTCCGGGGTCCGGCCGACGATGGGCGCGATCTGGTCGAATGGCACGGCGAACGCGTCGTGCAACACGAACGCCAGGCGCTGCTCCGGCGGCAACGTATCCAGCACCACGAACAACGCCAGCCCGACGGCGTCGGCCAGCATCGCGCGGTGTTCGGGGTCGAACTCGCCGTCGGCTTCCACGATCGGGTCCGGCAAGACGGCGGCGGGTTCCTCGCGTCCCCGGGCCCGGCGGTCGCGCAGCATGTTCAAGCAGATGCGGGCCACCACGGTGGTCAGCCAGGCTTCGAGGTTGGCGATACCGTCGGCCGGCCTGCCGCTCAGCCGCAGCCACGCCTCCTGCACGGCGTCCTGGGCGTCGTCGATCGAGCCCAGCATGCGGTAGGCGATGGCGCCGAGCTGGGGGCGCGCCGCCTCGAAACGCGCCGTCATCGACGCATCCACGGTCACGTGGCACCGGGTGTCTCGGGCACGGCACAGACCCGGTCGCCCGAAAAGCCGGGCGAGCCGATCCCCAGCGCGAGGTTGAAGCGGGCCCGCAAGTTGCCCAGCGTGATGACGTGGGTGAGCCCGACGAGCTGGGCGGTGTCGAAATGCGCGCGCAGCGCATCGAAAAGCTCGTCGCTGACTTCGACGGGGGTGCGGCTGATCGCGGTGGCGTACTCGAGGATCAGCTTGTCGACTTCGGAGAAGCACGCGGCATTCCGGTAGTCGGCAAGCGCGAGCAATTCCTCGTCGGTGATGCCCCACCGACGGGCGATCTGTGAACCCAGGTCGATGCAGTACTCGCAGCCCACCGTCGTCGCAGCCTTGAGCTCCGCGAGCGCGCGGTCGCGGGGGCTCAGGATGTCCAGCTTCGACTCGGCCTGCTCAAGCCTGCCGTACGCGTTGAGCAGCCGGGGGATGTGTGCGTATATCCGCAGCGGTTCCAGCATCCCGGCCGTTTCGAGCCCGGTCATCTGGGCCAGCTTGCGCTTGGTGAAGAAGAAGGCGATCTTGGCGCCCAGACCGGCATCACGGTCGGACACCACTGGCAACCGGGACATGGCGATCCTCCTAGCGAGTTGCGGTGTGAACCAACGTCCTCACTAAGTCGACACCCGGCGGCGCGAAAACGTGACCGGCTACCTCGGCGGCCCCGGCGCCATGTCCATGTCGAACACCCGCGCGTGCAGCACCGTGCGGTTTCGCAGTGCCGCGCGGACCGCCCGGTGCAGCCCATCTTCGAGATAGGTGACGCCCCTCCACCGCACCGCGTGCGGAAACAGGTCGCCGTAGAACGTGGAGTCCTCCGACAGCAGGCGGTCCAGGGCGAGCACCGTCGTCGTGGTGACCAACTCGTCGAGCCGGATCTGCTGCGGCGGAATCTGGGCCCAGTCCCGGTATGACAGCCCATGCTCGGGGTACGGCTTGCCTTCGCGCACGCCCTTGAAAATCATGGCCCGATCTTTCCCGATGCGCTGCCATCACCCGACCGGTTCATGCTGGACAGGCTAACCGGAACAACCGTCGCCAGCACCGAAGCGCCCCTAATCGCCACGGGCGCCACCGACTGCCCGCCGCCGCCCGGCTGCTGGTAACCCGTGAGCGCGGCTCGCGACCCGTAAAATAGACCCGGTCAGCGCGGTGCAGGGAGGTGACAGCGAGTGGGAAGTGCCGACGATCGGCGTTTCGAGGTGTTGCGTGCCATCGTCGCCGATTTCGTTGCCACCAAGGAGCCCATCGGTTCCAAGACGTTGGTGGAGCGCCATAACCTGGGCGTCTCGTCCGCGACCGTCCGCAACGACATGGCGGTGCTGGAGGCCGAGGGTTACATCACCCAGCCCCACACCAGTTCCGGGCGCGTGCCCACGGAGAAGGGCTACCGCGAGTTCGTCGACCGCCTGCACGACGTCAAGCCGCTGTCCTCCGCCGAGCGCAGCGCGATCCTGAGCTTCCTGGAATCCGGGGTCGACCTGGACGACGCGCTGCGCCGGGCGGTGCGGCTGCTGGCCCAGCTGACCCGCCAGGTGGCGGTGGTGCAGTACCCGACGCTGACGTCGTCCACCGTGCGCCACCTGGAAGTGATCGCGCTGACGCCGGCCCGCCTGCTGATGGTCGTCATCACCGACACCGGTCGGGTGGATCAGCGCATCGTCGAACTCGGTGACGTCATCGACGACCACCAGCTGTCCCAGCTTCGGGAGATGCTCGGGCAGGCGTTGATCGGCAAGAAGCTTTCGGCGGCCTCGATCGCGGTCGCCGACCTGGCCGGGCAACTCCGCGCGCCGGACGGCCTGGGCGACGCCGTCGGCCGCTCGGCGACGGTGTTGCTGGAGTCGTTGGTGGAACACACCGAAGAACGCTTGCTGATGGGCGGGACCGCCAACCTGACGCGCAACGCCGCCGATTTCGGCGGCTCGCTGCGCTCGATCCTGGAGGCGCTCGAGGAGCAGGTGGTGGTGCTGCGGTTGCTGGCGGCCCAGCAGGAAGCCGGTAAGGTGACGGTGCGCATCGGCCATGAGACGGCCGCCGAGCAAATGGCGGGCACCTCGATGGTGACCACCGCCTACGGCACCCCCGACACCGTGTTCGGCGGAATGGGTGTGCTGGGGCCCACCCGGATGGACTATCCGGGAACTATCGCCAGCGTCGCCGCGGTTGCCCTTTATATCGGCGAAGTCCTGGGTGCTCGATGAACGCGCACCCGCGGTGCGCGCAGGCGCGGGATAAGGATCAGGTTTAGGAGAGTCAGGCGTGGCACGCGACTATTACGGGCTGCTCGGGGTGAGCAGAAACGCCAGCGATGCGGAGATCAAGCGCGCATACCGCAAGCTGGCGCGCGAACTCCATCCCGACGTGAACCCGGACGAGGCCGCGCAGGCGAAGTTCAAGGAGATCAGCGTCGCCTACGAGGTGCTCAGCGACCCGGAGAAGCGACGCATCGTCGATCTGGGCGGTGACCCGATGGAAAACGCCGCCGCGGGCGGCGGGTTCGGCGGCGGCTTCGGCGGCCTGGGCGACGTCTTCGAAGCGTTCTTCGGCGGCGGCTTCAGCGCCGGCACTTCCTCGCGCGGTCCGATCGGCCGGGTGCGGCCGGGCTCGGACTCGCTGCTGCGGATGCGGCTCGACCTCGAAGAGTGCGCCACCGGGGTGACCAAGCAGGTCACCGTCGACACGGCGGTGTTGTGTGACCGCTGCCAGGGCAAGGGCACCAACGGCGACTCGGTGCCGGTCCCGTGCGACACGTGCGGCGGCCGCGGCGAGGTCCAGACGGTGCAGCGGTCGCTGCTCGGTCAGGTGATGACCTCCCGGCCGTGTCCCACCTGCCGCGGCGTCGGCGTCGTCATCCCCGATCCCTGCCATCAGTGCATGGGCGACGGCCGGGTCCGTGCCCGCCGTGAGATCAGCGTCAAGATCCCCGCCGGGGTCGGCGACGGCATGCGGGTTCGGCTCGCCGCCCAGGGTGAGGTCGGACCCGGGGGAGGGCCGGCCGGCGACCTGTATGTCGAGGTTCACGAGCAGGCCCACGACGTCTTCGTGCGCGAGGGCGATGATCTGCACTGCACGGTGTCGGTGCCGATGATCGACGCGGCGCTGGGCGCCACGGTCACCATCGACGCCATCCTGGACGGCCTCAGCGAGGTTACCGTTCCGCCTGGCACCCAACCGAATTCGGTCATCACGCTGCGGGGCCGCGGGATGCCGCACCTGCGGTCGGGCACCCGGGGCGACCTGCACGTGCACGTCGAGGTGGTCGTGCCCACCCGGCTGGACCACCACGACACCGAACTGCTGCGTGAGCTGAAGGCCCGGCGCAGCCGCGACGTTCCCGAGGTCCGCTCGACGCACGCCGGTGGCGGGCTGTTCAGCCGTTTGCGCGAAACCTTCACCGGGCGCTAGCCGCCGGGGCCCCCGCACATGGTGGCGACGCTGTTCTACGTCGACGCACTGCCCGAAACCGGCGCGCTGGCCGTCGTGGACGGCGACGAAGGCTTCCACGCCGCCGCCGTGCGCCGGATCCGTCCCGGCGAACAGTTGATGCTCGGCGACGGCACCGGCGGCCTCGCCCTCTGCGAGGTTGAGCACGCCGGGCGCGACGGGCTGCGGGCGCGGGTGCTGGGGCGCTGGAGCGTCGAGCCCGGTCGCCCGGCGGTGACCGTGGTGCAGGCCCTGCCTAAGTCCGATCGCTCGGAGCTGGCCATCGAATTGGCCACCGAAGCGGGCGCCGACGCGTTCGTCGCCTGGCAGGCGGACCGGTGCGTGGCCAACTGGCAGGGTGCCCGCGTGGACAAGGGCCTGCGCCGCTGGCGCGCCGTAGCCCGTTCGGCGGCGCGGCAATCGCGCCGGGCGCACATCCCGCCCGTGGCGGGCGTGGTGTCCACCGCGGCGCTGATCCAACGGGTCCGCGACGAGGTCGCGGCCGGGTCGTCGGTGCTTTGCCTGTACGAGTCGGCGACCGAGCGGCTCGCGGATCACCATGTCGGCCAATCGGATTCGGTGTTGCTGGTGATCGGACCCGAGGGCGGCATCGCTCCGGACGAGATCGCCGCGTTGACCGCGGCGGGCGCGGTGGCCGTCCGGCTGGGTCCGCAGGTGTTGCGGACGTCGACCGCGGCCGCGGTGGCGTTGGGTGCGATCGGCGTGCTCACGCCCCGATGGGACGTTGCCGGCTTGGACGGTGGTGGAGGCGACGCCGCTTCAGAAAACGCTTAGCTGGCGCGCGATCTCGAGGGTCGCTCGGTCTCCGCGCGCTTGCACCCCGAGGGCTTCCCACTTTCCGCGTTGACTGACCCACCGGACGAAAGCGTCGGCGCCGGAAGTGATGTCGGCGGTCACGTCCCCGTCGCCGAAGCGCAGCGTGCGCGTGCAACCTCCGGTCAGGCGAATCTCCACCGCGCCATCGATGCGCCCGAGCAGGGCGGCGTTTTGCTGGGGCAGCGCCGCCTCGATCCAATCGACGGTGGGTTCCAGCCGCAGTTCGTCGGAGGCCGGCGGCTCCGCCCGCAGCGGGCCGCGTGGCTGCAAGAGGTCGTGCCTGATGTGTACGTATTGCTCGAAGGCGAACGCCGTGGGTATCACCGACGCGGGATAGGTCCCGACGTCCCCGAGCGGCACCTCGAAGTCCTGGCTTTCGGCCGCGGCGAGGACCTCGAGGCCCTTCAAGCTGACCGCCTCGTAATCGTCGACGATTTCTCGGGAGGTCATCCCGCGCCGTGCCTCGACGTACAGGTCCGCAGCCCGTTCCGCGGGCAAGCCGCCGGGATCGGGCAACTGCGACGGGTCGACGGCCAGCCAGAAACTGCACGCCATGTGGGACACGACGTCTCGCACCGACCAGCCCGGGCAGCCGCTCGCTTGTGCCCAGTCGGATTCTTCTAGGAGGGGGAGAATCGCCAGCAGCGCCGCGCGGTCCGCCTCGATGGCCCGTATCGCTGAACTCATCTCACCGTGTCCCTTCCGTGGTTCGGCCATCTCGCTGCTATCTTGAGAGCGAGATTCATACAGTATGTATGAAGTTACATACAGTATGTATGAAAGGCAACAAGTTTGAACGACGAACGTCGCACCCAGGCGGAGCGCTCCGCGGAGACACGGGAGGCGCTGGTGGCCGCGGCGCGGCCCTTGTTCGCGGCCAACGGCTTCTCGGAGGTGGCTCTCGAGGCGATCGTGCGATCGGCGGGCGTGACCCGTGGCGCGCTATACCATCACTTCGCCGACAAGACCGAGCTGTTCGCGACCGTGTTCGAGCGAGTCGAGGCGGAGGTCGCCGCCCGCATGGCCGAGGCCATCGCGGCGGCCGGCGAAACCGACGCCATCGAGGTCATGCGATTGGGCGCCGCTTTCTGGCTGGACGCCTGCTCCGATCCCGAAATCCAGCGCATCGCCCTGGTGGACGCGCCTGCGGTGCTCGGTTGGACGCGGTGGACCGAAATCGGCAACCGCTACAACGTCGGCTTGGTGCGGGCGCTGCTTGCCAGCGCTGTCGAGACCGGCCGCATACCGCCGCAACCCATCGAAGCGACCGCGCTGACGATGCTTGGCGCCATGCGCGAGGCCACCCTCTACGTGGCGAGGGCGGACGATCGTGACACGGCGCGCCGGGAAGCCGGCGCGGTCATCGACCGGTTGATCCGAGCCCTTACCGCAAGCGACGGTGACTAGAAGGCTGACCATCAGGGGGCCCGGGCGTAGACTTAGGCAGCCGAGCAAACCACCGACAAGCCGAGAAAGCAGGCATCGAGAGCCACGTGACGCCCCGCGAGACCAGCGCTGTTGACGCAGCCGGAGGCCTCCAGGCCAACGCCCAAGTACGCAGCAGCATCGATGTTCCGCCCGATGTCGTCGTCGGCTTGTTGGGCTCGGCGGACGAAAACCTCCGGGCGCTCGAGCGCAGCCTCAACGCCGATCTGCATGTGCGTGGTAATGCCGTGACGGTCTCGGGCGAGCCGGCCGACGTCGCGCTCGCCGAGCGGGCGATTTCCGAGCTGGTCGCGATCGTCGCCAACGGTCAGCCGCTGACGCCGGAGGTGGTCCGCCACAGCGTCGCCATGCTGACCGGCGCCGACAACGAGTCCCCGGCCGAAGTGCTCACCCTGGACATCCTGTCGCGGCGCGGCAAGACGATCCGGCCCAAGACGCTCAACCAGAAGCGTTACGTCGACGCGATCGACGCCAACACGATCGTCTTCGGGGTCGGCCCGGCCGGTACCGGCAAGACGTACCTGGCGATGGCCAAGGCGGTCAGCGCGCTGCAAACCAAACAGGTGAACCGCATCATCCTCACCCGGCCGGCGGTGGAAGCCGGTGAGCGCCTTGGCTTCCTGCCGGGGACATTGAGTGAGAAGATCGACCCGTATCTGCGGCCGCTGTATGACGCGCTCTACGACATGATGGATCCCGAGCTGATCCCGAAGCTGATGTCGGCCGGGGTCATCGAGGTGGCGCCGCTGGCCTACATGCGCGGTCGCACCCTGAATTCGGCCTTCATCGTGCTCGACGAGGCGCAGAACACCACCGCCGAGCAGATGAAGATGTTCCTCACGCGGCTCGGCTTCGGATCGAAAATGGTGATCACCGGGGACATCACCCAGGTGGACCTGCCCGGCGGCGCGCGGTCGGGGCTGCGCTCGGCGATCGAGATCCTGGACAGCGTGGAGGACATCCATATCGCGGAGCTCACCAGTGTGGACGTGGTGCGCCACCGGCTGGTCTCCGAAATCGTGGACGCCTACGCGAGATTCGAAGAGCCCGGATTGGCCAACCGGGCCGCCCGTCGGGCGTCGGGTTCCCGTGGACGCCGGTGATGAAGGCTGCGAGTGGTTGATGGGCGTCTTATGAGCATCGAGGTATCCAACGAGTCGGGCATCGACGTTTCCGAAACCGAATTGATCAGCGTCGCACGGTTTGTCATCGCCAAGATGGACGTAAACCCGGCCGCCGAGCTGTCGATGGTGCTGCTGGACACCGCGGCGATGGCCGACCTGCACATGCGGTGGATGGACCTGCCCGGGCCGACGGACGTGATGAGTTTCCCCATGGACGAGCTCGAGCCGGGGGGCCGGCCCGACGCGCCGGAGCCGGGACCGTCGATGCTGGGCGACATCGTGCTGTGCCCGGAATTCGCGGCCGGGCAGGCCGACGCGGCGGGCCACACCCTGGGCCACGAGCTGGCGCTGTTGACCATCCATGGTGTGCTGCACCTGTTGGGTTACGACCACGGCGAGCCGGACGAGGAAAAAGAGATGTTCGCCCTGCAGGACCGGTTGCTCGAAGAATGGGTCGCCGAGCAGGTCCAGGCCTACCACCAGGATCGCCAGCAGGAGCGGGATCGCCAATTGCTGGACAAGTCAAGGTATTTCGACAATTGAGCCCACAGAAACTACTCGGGATCGCGGCTGCGGCCGCCATCGCCCTGACACCGATCTCGGTGATGGCCACCACGATCGGTGTGGCGGAGGCGGCTCCGTGCGCCGGCGGCGGCGCGAACCCGACCAGCTGCAACTGGTGTCAGTACCTGGTGGCGCAGTATCACACCTCGAACGTGTGCTCCCAGGACGCGCCGCCCCGCCGGGTTCAGCCGCCGCCCAGCCCGGTGCAGGTTCCCGTGGTCCCGCCGTACGAACCGCCCAGCACGGTGCCGGTGCAGGCCCCGCCGCTCATCCCCCCGCCGAACCTGCCGCCCGCCAACACCGTTCCGACGATCAATCCGCCGGGCCCGGACGCGTCGAGAAATGTGTCGGTGGTGGCGCCGCCCCGGGGGCTCGACGTCCCGGCCCAGGCGGTCGCGGCGGCCAAGGCCGCACCGCCGACCCGGGTCAATCCCGCCGACCCCCCGAAACCGCCGAAGCAGATCGACTTCGACCAGCGGGTGCAGAACGTCGTCAGCACCCATCGGGAGAACGTCGACGTCCTGAAGGTCGACAACCAGCGGCTGGTGCGGCCCCGGCACTGGGACTACGTCGACTACGACGACGCCTTCCGCCGGCCGGCCCTGTTCAACCCGCTGAACCAGGCAATGACGTTCCGCTACTCCTACAACGGCGGCGACCGGGAGGCGTACCTGCCGCCCGGTGCCCGGATCGTGCTGGACGCGGCCACCGTCGGCGTGGTCCCCTTCACGGGGGTCGGTGACGGATGGGTGGTCTCGGGCAGCTTCTACGGCGGAGGCTCCTTGCCACCGGAAGGCCTCAACGGTCCGCCGCCGCCGGACTACAAACCACCCCAGCCGCCGAAGGTGTACCAGAACGTGTTGGTCGCGGTCCCCGCCGTCAACCAGACGTTGGAGGTCGGCCGGGTGTCGGTCGTGGGCCGCGACGAGAGCCAACCCGGGGGCAGCCAAGACGTCTTCCTGCTCGACGACTCCACGTTGGCCTGGGGTCAGACCAACGACTCCAGCAGCAGTAGCGCCCAGATCAGCGTGACCAAGACGCAGTCGCTGCCGCACGCCGGCCCGACCGACGACGGCAGCTTCCTGGTGGTGCTCGCCGTCCGACCGCACGAGGAGCCCACCCAACCCGCCCAGCCCTGGTGGCCCTCGGCGCTGGGCTACGGGGCACTGGGGGTCGTGGTGTGCCTCGCCGCCTGGGCGCTCAACCGCAAGCGGAGCGACGACCAGGTAGGACAACCTGTCACCACGTCGAGGTCTTCCGGCAATTGACCGGTCTGTCTTGGCTGCTCGGCGCGATGGCGCTGATCGCTATCGGCGGGCTGTTCGCCGCGATCGACGCGGCCATCAGCACGGTGTCGCTCGCCCGGGTCCAGGAGCTCGTGCGCGAGGAACGGCCCGGCGCAGTGTCGCTGTCGGAGGTGATGGCCGAGCGACCGCGCTACATCAATCTGGTTGTCCTGCTGCGGATTGCCTGCGAAATCACCGCGACCGTGTTGCTGGTGCTGTTCCTGTACGACAACTTCGGTCTCACCTGGGCGCTGTTCGGCGCCGCGGCCACCATGGTGGTCATCAGTTTCGTCGTCATCGGGGTCGGCCCGCGCACCCTCGGCCGTCAGCACGCGTATTCCATCTCGTTGACGACAGCCGTTCCCCTGCGGCTGATGTCGTGGTTATTGATGCCGCTCAGCCGGCTGTTGGTGGTCCTGGGTAATGCGCTGACGCCCGGCCGCGGCTTGCGCAACGGGCCGTTCGCGTCCGAGATCGAGCTACGCGAAGTCGTCGACCTGGCCCAACAGCGCGGTGTCGTCGCCGCCGACGAGCGCCGGATGATCGAGTCCGTATTCGAACTCGGTGACACCCCGGCCCGCGAGGTGATGGTGCCGCGCACCGAGATGATCTGGATCGAAAGCGACAAGCTGGCCAGTCAGGCGTTGAACCTGGCGGTGCGCAGCGGGCATTCGCGCCTCCCGGTGATCGGGGAGAACGTCGACGACATCGTCGGGGTCGTCTACCTGAAAGACCTTGTCCAGCAGAGCTTTCTCTCGGGTGACGGTGGCCGGGGCATCACCGTGGCCCAGGTGATGCGTCCGGCGGTGTTCGTGCCGGATTCCAAGCCGCTGGATACGCTGCTGCGCGAGATGCAGCGCGACCGCAACCACATGGCCCTGCTGGTCGACGAGTACGGCGCGATAGCCGGCCTGGTGACCATCGAGGATGTGCTGGAGGAGATCGTCGGCGAGATCGCCGACGAGTACGATCAGGCGGAGACGGCTCCGGTAGAAGAGTTGGGCGACAAGCGGTTCCGCGTGTCGGCGCGATTGCCAATCGAAGACCTCGGTGAGCTGTACGGGGTGGAGTTCGACGACGACCTCGACGTCGACACCGTGGGCGGCCTGCTCGCCCTGGAGCTGGGCCGGGTTCCGCTCCCCGGAGCCGAGGTGGTCTCGCATGGGCTGCGGCTGCAAGCCGAGGGCGGCACCGATCACCGCGGACGGGTCCGGGTCGGCACGGTCCTGCTGAGCCCGGTCGAGCCGGAGTCCAACGGCTCCGATGGAGAGAACCCCTCGTGACGCCGAGCGCCCGGTCCCCGCAAACAGGCGGCTCGCGTCCAGTAGCGCGTGCCCGGTCGGCAAAATGACCGAATTCCGTTCCGGTTTCGTGTGTTTGGTCGGAAGGCCGAACACCGGCAAGTCGACGTTGACCAACGCGCTCGTCGGCACCAAGGTGGCGATCACCTCGACCCGGCCGCAAACCACCCGCCACACTATTCGCGGCATTGTGCACCGGGACGACTTCCAGATCATCCTGGTGGACACGCCGGGCCTGCACCGGCCGCGCACTCTGCTGGGCAAGCGGCTCAACGACCTGGTGCGCGACACCTACGCCGAAGTCGACGTGATCGGCCTGTGCATCCCGGCCGATGAGGCGATCGGTCCGGGGGACAGGTGGATCGTCGACCAAATCCGTTCGACCGCACCGAAGACGACGCTGGTCGCGATCGTGACCAAGATCGACAAGGTGGCCAAAGACCGGGTGGCCGCCCAGCTGCTCGCGGTCAGTGACCTGGTGGGCGACTCCGCAGAGATCGTCCCGGTGTCGGCGGCAACCGGGGCGCAGGTGGACGTGTTGATCGACGTGCTGGCCGGGGCGCTGCCCGCCGGTCCGGCGTACTACCCCGACGGTGAGCTGACCGACGAACCCGAGGAAGTGCTGATGGCGGAGCTCATCCGCGAGGCCGCGCTGGAAGGCATTCGCGACGAGCTGCCGCATTCGCTGGCCGTTGTCATCGACGAGGTCAGCCCGCGGGCGGACCGCGACGACCTGATCGACGTGCACGCGCTGCTCTACGTCGAGCGCGACAGCCAAAAGGGAATCATCATCGGCAAGGGCGGGACCCGGCTGCGCCAGGTCGGCACGGCGGCGCGCGGCCAGATCGAGAAGTTGCTGGGTACCAAGGTCTACTTGGACCTGCGGGTGAAGGTCGCCAAGAACTGGCAGAGCGACCCTAAACAGCTTGGTCGGCTTGGCTTCTGAAGTCATGAAGGTTTTCCCGCAGCGCGAGCGGGTAGGCGGTGCCCATGACATTTCAAGTGACCGAAGTCCAGACGAGGGTCAGCCGGTAGCAGTAGCGGAATGACATACCGCTACTTGGCTTTTCCTCGTGCGAGTTTGATGGCATCGGCGACGGGTAGCCGTCGCGTATGACCCAAGCACAGTTAGCGTTAGTGACCGGCGCGTCCAGTGGTATTGGGCTCGAACTGGCCAAGCAGTTCGCCCAACACGGCTACGACCTGGTCGTCGCCGCCGATGACGACGCCATCAGGGATGTACCGGACAAATTGTCCCGGTGGAGTTCCACCGTGCAGCCGATACAGGTGGACCTCCGCACCCCAGAGGGGGTGGAGCACTTGTACCAGAGCACGATTGACGGCGATCGCGTGTTGGCGGCCGCGGCGCTGAACGCCGGCATCGGACGTGGCGAGATGTTCCTCAAGAGCGAGCTCGCCGACGACCTGAGCATCGTCGACCTCAACGTGCGCTCGACGGTCCACCTCGCCAAGCTGGTCCTGCGCGACATGGCAAACCGCAACACGGGCAAGGTCCTGTTCACGTCGTCCATCGCGTCCCAGATGCCCGGCTCGTATCAGCCGGTGTACAACGCGTCGAAGTCGTTCGTTCAATCGTTCGCCGAAGCGCTCCAGGACGAATTGCGTGACACCGCAATCACTGTCACGGCGCTGATGCCCGGGCCGACGGACACCAACTTCTTTGCACGCGCCAAAATGGTGGAGTCCCTGATGGGCAAGGGGCCTAAGGACGACCCCGCCAAGGTCGCGCGGCAAGGGTTCGAGGCGTTGATGCGCGGTGAGCAGAAGATCATCGCCGGTTCGGTCCTCGTCAAGGCCATGGGGGCGGCCAACCATCTGCTGCCCGACAGCGTCAAAGCCGTTGGCAACCGGATAATGTCGCGCCCGCGCTAGACCAACGGCGGCGACCTGCGCTAGGCAAGCACGCGGATGGTTCGCAGCGATTGATCCGCCGCATCGGGAACGTTCATGCCGGCGCGTACACCGGAACCCAGGTAGTCCAGCACTGCGTCGTTGAGCCGCTCGCCGGGCACCACCGCGGGAATCCCCGGCGGATACGGCGTGCACTGTTCGGCGGCAACGCGGCCCGCTGCCTTCTCGATGGGAACCTGCTCGACGCGCCCGAAGAATGCGTCGCGCGGCAGGCAGACCGTTTCCAGCTGCAGCTGCTCGGGCGACGGCAAATCGATGGGCGGCGGCGGGTCGACGTTGTCGGCGGCCTTGCGCCAGGCGGCAAGCGCATCCGTGAGGCGGCTCGCGGTTTCCTTGTCGTCGGCCATAGACAACGTCGCCAGAATGCGGCGATGATCGCTCATCCCGGTGTCGATGTGCGCGTGCTCGCGCAGCCAGTCGTGGGCCTGATAACCGGAGGTGCCCGTCGCCGACACGTCCATCAACACTTGCATCCGATCCAAGTCGTGGGACGCCTGTACGCCGAGCAATTCGTCGTCGAGCACCAACACGTCGGGGATGTTTTCAACGTCCTGACGCAGCTGGCACGCGAGATCCAAAGCACTGCCGAGCAATTCGTGTCCGCGCTGCACCATTTGGCGCCGCCACCCGTCCATGGCGGCATACACCAGCACGTTGGGGCTGGTGGTCATCAACAGGTCGGCGCATGCCGATAGGCGGTCCTGATCGATCAGGTCGCCCTGCACGTGAAATACGGAGCCCTGCTCGAAGCCGGCGCCCATCTTGTGGATGCTGACCACGCACACGTCCGCGCCGGCATCCATCGCCCAGGTCGGCAGATTCTCGTGGAAGGGCAGGTGCGCGCCCCAGGCCTCGTCGATGATCAACGGTTTGCCGCGCGCGTGGCAGACCTCGGCGATGCCGGCGATGTCGGCGCACGTGCCGTACGGGCTGGGGCTGACGATGAGGGCACCGGCGGCGTCGGGGTGCTTTGCCCAGGTCTCTTCCACCTGCTGGGGTGACGGTGGATGCGAGAGATGATGCTCGGCGTCCCAGCGGGGAGTAATCCACCGGGGTTGCACTCCCGAAAAGATCAGCCCCGCCACGATCGACTTGTGGCTGTCCCGGCCCACCAGCAGGCTGCCGTCGCCACCGGCCACGGCCATCATCGCCGCCTTGACCGACAGGGAGCTGCCGCAGGTGGAGAACCAGGCGATGTCGGCGCCCACGGCCTCGGCCATCAGGTCTTCGGCGCGTTTGAGGTATTGCTGGCTGGTCCTGCGGTCGTCCAGCCCTCCGCTGGCCAGTACGTCGTCGGCGAACGGCTCGCGGCCCAGCACCGCCAGGACCCGTTCGTCGGTGCCGCGGCCCTGTCGGTGACCAGGCGGCGTGAACCCGTATCTGTTCTTCTGGCGGTAATCGACCAGCGCATCTAACAGTGGAGCATCAGATTGGTCCATGGCGAAGGAGTACCCGCCTTGCTACCGGCTATGCGACCGCCCCGCTGACCTCGAGCAACCCGTGTTCGCGTACCGCCGCCATCGACAATGTGCGGTAGCCGAATTCGTCGAAAAGGACGGTGACGCGGTCGCGGTCGCCACCGATCACCACGCCGCGTCCCCATTCCCGATGCCGCACGGCGGCGTCCATGGGTAACGCGGCTTGCTCCACGCCGACGTCGTCGGGCCGTTCCGCCGCGAGGCATCGGTCACAATTTCCGCACGGACCCGCTAACCGCTCCCCGAAGTATGCGAGCAGGAAAACCCTTCGGCACGAGCGTGTTTCGGCGTATCCGCGCATCATCTCGATTCGGCTAAGGTTAACCCGTTCGCGGAGTTCGGCTGCCTGCACCGCTTCGGCGACGGCGGCGTCGGTCGGCAGGCGCGTGCGCAGGAAGCCCTTGCGGGTGGAGCGGATCGTACCGGCCTCCTCGAGCAGGTTGACTGCGTTGGTCAACGCGCGCCCGCGGACGTCGAGCCGGCCCCGCAGGTCTTTCAGTCGCGTCGGGTGCGATTCGTCCAGCGCGCCATAGACCGCCGCGAGCTGCTGTTCGTCGGGGTGGCCGGCGGAGAAAAAGCGTGCCAGGCCTAGGTCTTCGGGACGGTAGAACAGTAGCGCCAGCGCGTCGGCACCGTCGCGGCCGGCTCGGCCGATCTGCTGGTAGTAGCTGTCCAACGAGTCGGGCACCGACGCATGCGCGACGAAGCGCACGTTCGGCTTGTCGATGCCCATGCCGAACGCCGACGTCGCCACCACGACCTCATACTCGTCGTCGCGGAACCCGGCGTGTACCGCGTCACGCTCGGTGGTTTTCATTCCGGCATGGTAGTTCGCAGTGACGATGCCCTTGGTGCGCAACTCTTCTGCGTAGGACTCGGCTTCCTTGCGGGTGGCCACATACAGCAGGCCTGGGGTCGGAAGTCCTGGCATGGCCTCGAGCACCGCCGACCGTTTCGCGTCGGCATCGAGGTGGCGCTCGACGACCAACCGCAGATTCGGCCGGTCGAAACTCCCGACGACGACCGCCGGATCGCGTAACCCAAGCCGGTCGACGATGTCACGGCGCACTACTACGGAGGCGGTCGCCGTCAGGGCGACGATCGGGATCGACTCGCCCAGCCGCCGGAAAACGTCGGCCAGTCGCCGATAATCGGGCCGGAAGTCGTGTCCCCACGCCGACACGCAATGCGCCTCATCGACGACGATCATGGAGACCTGCGCTCCCGATAGTCGGTTGACCACGTCGTCGTTCCCCAGCTGTTCGGGGGAGACGAAGACGAAATCGGCGTCGCCCCGTTCGATGGACTCCCAGCCGCGCCGAAGCTGCCCGGCGCGCAGGGCGGAGTTGATGGCGACGGCCGTTCCGGCGCCGCTGGCTTCGAGGGCGGCAATCTGGTCTTCCTGCAACGCGATCAGGGGCGAAACGACCAACGTCGCTCCGTCTGTGAGGAGCGAGGGCACTTGGTAGATCGCCGATTTGCCCGACCCGGTCGGCAGCACGGCGAGCACGTCGCGGCCGTGCAGCACCGCGCGCATCGCCGCGCGCTGGTCGTCGGTCAGGCGTTCCCAGCCGAAGTGCCTATGCGCTACCGCATCCAGGTCCAGGCCGTCGGATCGTTGCACTGCGGTCAACTACCCGGCGCGGGTGTGGACAAACCCGAAGCCGCTCAAGCGAAGTCAACTTCCGACGATGTGCGGCTTACTGTTTCACCTTCGTGGCGGCGGGGTACCGGCCACCGGCGGCGTGCCCGTTTCGGCGTTCCACCACACCGTCGGCTGTTTGGTCGACCACCCGCACACGGCCTCCAGCTCGGCGGCCAGCGAGATCAGCATGCCCTCGCTGTTGGCCGGTCCCATCAGTTGCACCCCGATCGGCAACCCTTCGGAAGTGAACCCGGCCGGCACGTTGATCGACGGCCAACCCAGCACGTTCCATGGGAACGTCAGCGGGCACGCGGCGATCATCGCGCGGTCGGTGCCGAAGCTGCTCAACCGGTCGAAGGCGCGGGCCAGCGGTGGCGGTTGGGCGGTCGTCGGGGCCAGGACGACGTCGACGATGTCGAAGATCGAACCCACCCGACGCTGGGCGGCCGCCTCGTGCCGCCGTGCGGTGCGCAGGATCGCCTGACCCAGCACGTGGCCCATGCGCAGGTTGGCCACAGTGCGGGGGTCGAGGATCACCCCGTCGCCCAATCGCTCCTCCCAGTCCCGCAGGCCGGCGGTGGACCGGGCGAGGAAGTCCCACGACAGCCGCAGGCCGTAGTCGGGATTGCCGGGGACGACCGTGTGACCGAGCAACTCGAGTTGCTTGGCCACGGCCCGCGTGGCGGCCAGGATTTCCGGGTGCAGTTTGGGCCGGAACCCGGTGTAGGGGAATCGGGTCGACAGCGCGATGTTGAGCGGGCCGGGCGCGATACCGACGTAGTCGGACGCGGTGATCGGGGGCGGCTTGTGCCGGTCGCCGTCGACGTTGCCCGACGCGGCGTCGAGCACCAACGCGGCATCGGCCACCGTGCGGGCCAGCACGCCATTGACCGTGATGCCGTTGAACGCATCGGGCAACGGCCAGGTGGAGATGCGCCCGCGCTGCGGCTTGATGCCCACCAGGTGCGTCCAGGCGGCCGGGATGCGGATGCTGCCGGCACCGTCGGAGCCGAGCGCCGCGGTGACCAGCCCCGCCGCCACCGCGGCCGCGCTGCCCCCGGACGAGCCGCCCGGGGTGTGCCGGCGCGACCAGGGGTTGCGGGTGTGCCCGAAGCCGGGGCCGCTGGTGAACGGCCACTGGCCAAGCTCACAGGTGTTGGTCTTGCCGACGATCACCGCGCCGGCGGCCTTGAGGCGGCGAACCACCTCGGCGTCGTGGGTGGCGGGCGGGACGTAGCCCTCGGTGCCGTAGGCCGTCGGCACTCCAGCAACGTCGACGTCGTCTTTGACCGCGATCGGGATGCCGAGCAACGGCGCCGTGTCCCCGGCCGCCCGCCGCCGGTCGGCCGCCGCCGCGGCGGCCAGCGCCGATTCGGTGAGCACCACGCGGAAGGCGTTCAACGTCGGTTGGCTCGCGTGGATGGCGTGCAGGGACCGGCGCACCAGTGTGACCGATGTCACGGAACGGCTGGCCAGCTGATAGAGCAGGTCAGTCAGTGTCGGCAGGCGCTGGCCGCTGGATCCGAAAACGGACCCAGGACCTGACTCGGAAGCGCCAATCACGGGGTACGAGACTAATCGGCGCGGATACCAGCATTGTCGCGGTGGGGTGCAAAACTATGGTGATGCGGCTGTATCGAGACCGGGCTGTGGTTTTGCGCCAGCACAAGCTCGGCGAAGCCGACCGGATCGTCACCTTGCTCACCCGCGATCACGGCTTGGTTCGCGCGGTGGCGAAGGGTGTTCGTCGCACCCGCAGCAAATTCGGCGCACGGCTGGAGCCGTTCGCGCACATCGACGCGCAACTGCATCCCGGCCGCAATCTCGACATTGTCACCCAGGTGGTCTCGATCGACGCGTTCGCCACCGACATCGTCAGCGACTACGGCCGCTATACCTGCGGGTGCGCGATGCTGGAAACCGCTGAACGCCTCGCCGGTGAGGAGCGGGCCCCCGCCCCGGCCCTGCATCGGCTCACGGTGAGCGCGCTGCGGGCGGTGGCCGACGGCCGCCGGTCCCGGGACCTGCTGCTGGACGCCTACCTGCTGCGGGCCATGGGCATCGCCGGATGGGCGCCGGCGCTCAACGAGTGCGCGCGGTGCGCCACACCGGGGCCGCACCGGGCGTTTCATGTCGGCGCCGGGGGCAGCGTCTGCGGTCACTGCCGTCCGGCCGGTTCGACGACGCCGCCGCCGGGCGTGCTGGACCTGATGTCCGCGCTGCACGATGGTGATTGGGAGTTCGCCGAAAAGGCCACGCAATCGCATCGCAGCTACGTCAGCGGGCTGGTGGCCGCGCATCTGCAATGGCACCTGGAGCGGCAGCTCAAAACGTTGCCATTGGTGGAACGCGCGTATCACGTCGACCGCACCATCGCCGAACGACGCGCAGCAGCGCTGATCGAGCAGGATTTGGACTGTGGCTAGCCGGGCCGAGCGGAAGCTGGCCTCCGCCGTCTTCCCGCAGCTGCCTCCCGCCCCCGACGACTATCCGGTCTTCCCCGACAGGTCGACTTGGCCGGTGGTGTTCCCCGAGCTGCCGCCTGCTCCTGGCGGCGGTCCGAGCCGGCCGCCACAGCACATCTCGAAAGCGGCGGCGCCCCGGATCCCGGCCGATCGATTGCCCAACCATGTCGCGATCGTGATGGACGGCAACGGCCGGTGGGCCACTCAACGCGGATTGACCCGTACCGACGGCCACAAGGCGGGTGAAGCGGTCGTCATCGACATCGTTTGTGGCGCCATCGAAATCGGGATCAAGTGGCTCAGCCTCTACGCCTTCTCCACCGAAAACTGGAAGCGTTCACCCGATGAAGTACGCTTCCTCATGGGTTTCAACCGCGACGTGGTGCGCATGCGTCGCGTGAACCTCAAGACCATCGGGGTCAAGATCCGTTGGGTGGGGTCGCGTCCACGCCTGTGGCGCAGCGTGATCAATGAATTGGCGGTCGCGGAAGAGATGACGAAGGACAACGACGTCATCACCGTCAACTACTGCGTCAACTACGGTGGCCGCGCCGAAATCGCCGAGGCCACAAAAGAAATCGCGCGCTTGGCGGCCGCCGGCCGGCTGAACCCGGAGCGCGTCACCGAGGCGACGGTGGCGCAGCACCTGCAGCGACCAGACATCCCCGACGTCGACCTATTCTTGCGGAGCTCGGGGGAGCAGCGGTCCAGCAATTTCATGTTGTGGCAGGCCGCCTATGCCGAGTACATCTTCCAGGACAAACTGTGGCCCGACTACGACCGACGCGACCTGTGGGCGGCGTGTGAGGAATACGCCTCTCGCAACAGAAGATTCGGGAGCGCATAGTGGGGACCGGAAGCGCGGCGGAGCCGGGCGCATCGGGTCCTGACGAGGAGGATCCGATGCCATCACTGCAGGA
The DNA here is from genome assembly GCF_041890355.1 of Mycobacterium hainanense. NCBI lineage: Bacteria > Bacillati > Actinomycetota > Actinomycetes > Mycobacteriales > Mycobacteriaceae > Mycobacterium > Mycobacterium hainanense. The sequence continues at coordinate 2,093,105 of NZ_CP169059.1, forward strand.
ACGTCTGGGGTCGGTGCTCGGCGAAGTCCTTCCGGTCGAAGAGGAAACCGACGGGGCGCTGACCGTCCGTCACGGGGGGACCATCGCCTCATTACGGGTGGTGAACATCGCCGACGACCTCGACCTGGTGTCGCTGACCCAGGTCGTGGCGTGGGATCTGCCGCTCACCAAGAAGGTCAGCGATCAGGTCGCCAGGCAGGCCCGTGAGAGCAACTTCGGCAGTGTGACGCTCGTCGAGAAGGTCAATGAGAAAGCCGTGCAACGCAATTCGGGCAAAGGCGCGGCCAAAAGTGCTGACGTGATGCTGCGCTACAACTTTCCCGGCGGCGGCCTGACCGACGACGCCCTGCGCACTCTGGTTCTGCTGGTGCTGGATTCGGGCGCCGGGATCCGTCGCGCATTGACGGGTTAGTGCTTTAGGACACCGCCGATTCGGTTAGCGCGACGGCTACCGGTCCCCGGGCGTTTTCCCCGACGTGGGTCTGCAGCAACGAGGCCAGGAGGCCTTGGTCGTGCAGCGCCGGTCGCGTCGAGTCCACGAACCGCTCGACGACCTCGACGAAGCGATCCGGGTCGTCCCTGAACGGCATGTGCCCGGCGTTTTCGAAGACGTCCAAGCGTGACCCGGGCATCGCCTCGTGGGCTATCCGGGCGTGTTCCACCGGGATCACCAAGTCGTCCTCGCCCCAGATCACCTGCACCGGAATGGGTTGCGCGAGATAACTTCGGTCCAGCATGGTGACGAATTGACCGCGTCCGTCCACCACCGAACGCAAGGTGCGCGCGAACGCCGACAATGCGCGCGGGTCCCGGAAGCCCTCGAGCAGATTCAGCGCGTCGACGACGTCGTGCCCGAGGTTGGTGGGGCCCAGCACGGTGGCCATGGCACGCCCGAACAGTCGGATCGTGGGCATCACGCCCGGCATGCGCAGCATGGCCAGGGCCTCGCTGCCCAACGGCATCGCCGCCAACCGCAGGGCCGCGCTGACCTCCTGGGCCACGCCACCGCTGCTGACCAGGACGATGCGCTCTACCAGTTGCGGGTACTGATAGGCGAATTGCATTGCGACACCGCCACCGAACGAATGCCCGACCACGGTGACGCGGTCGATGCCGAGCGCGGCAAGCAGGTCGCGCATGCCGTTCGCGAAGGCCGCCAACGAGTAGTCGGCGCGAGGTTTGTCGGACTCCCCGTGGCCGAGCAGATCCGGCGCGATGACCGTGAACCGCCGTGCGAGTTTGGCGTGTACCGGCTCCCATGCCGTGGACTTGTCACCGACGCCGTGAATCAGGAGAAGAGCAGGTCCCGACCCGGCGACCCGGAAGGCGCGTCGGTACCCGTGGATGGTGCGGAATTGCAGTGCCGGAGCCTCGACGTCGCGTACCGGCCGCAGATGGGGTGATGGGTGGTTCCGCATGGTGCTCTCACTTCCCTAGAGTTCCTGCTTGTCTCGGCCCGTGGGCCACTCATGGGTAGGAGCACGCGGCGGGCGCGTGTCGGACACTTTTTTGGCGGCTTTTTTCAGCCGTGCCGGGTTAGGTGTACTGCCCAGGCAGGTTGGTCAACCGTGTGATGGGTGGGACCTTTCCGATCGCTGAGTGTTGCCGGTGGTGATTGTAGGTGTGCAGCCAAGCCGGTAGGGCTGAGCGGCGGGTGCGTTCATTGGGGTAGTGCCTGGTAAAGGCCCATTCGGCGGCCATGGTGCGGTGGAATCTTTCGATTTTGCCGTTGGTCTGGGGACGGTAGGGCCTCGTCCGCTTGTGGAGAATGTTGAGTTCAGTGCAGGCGGCCTGCCAGGCGCGAGAGCGGTAGTAGGAGCCGTTGTCGGACAAGACGCTTGCGACGAGGACCCCGCGGGCTGCGAACCAATCCACCGCGCGACGTAGCACCGCGATGGCTGTTTGTGCGGTCTCGTCGTCGTGGATCTCGGCGTAAGCGACCCGGGAGTGGTCATCGATGACGGTATGGACAAAGGCATGTCCTAACAGCACGTCACGGTGTCGGTTGCGGGGCACATCCGGGGTTGCGGCGCGGTTCTTCTTGCCTTGGCCACGGCCAACGAATCGCCAACCCCCACCGGTGGGAATGTTGCCGAGCTTTTTGACATCGACATGGACCAGTGCACCAGGAAGATCATGTTCGTAGCGACGGATCGGCTCGCCAGTGCGGATATCGATGTGCGACAACCGGTTCAGCCGGCAGCGCACTAGCACCGCGTGCACCGTGGACGCCGACATCGACAACCTTGAGGCGATGGCGATCGTGAGAGTCGGTGCCGCCACCGCAACTCCACAATCCGGCGCACCATCACCTGCGACGTGCGATTCGGACTGTGATGAGGCCGGCTGGACCGATCGCTCATCCCGGTGGCACCCATCGCCGCGTACCGCGATGCCCAGCGTTTGGCGGTCGGCCAGGACACGTGAAAATACTCGGCGGCCCGAGAAATCGGCCAGCCCTCTTCAACGACACGGCGCGCGAGCAACAACCGCCCGCGCGGAGTCAAAACGGCATTAGCGTGGACCACGAAGGTCTCCTGTTCGTTGTGGGTGCAGTGGTAGCAGCTCCACTCCACGACAGGAGACCTTCACCCATCAACGACCGCTACAGCGTGTCGTCACACTTCCTCAACCAACCTGCCTGGGCAGTACAGTTAGGCCGGCTCGGGTCAACCTAGGCCCCGCACTGTGAACAAGTGCCGAAGATCTCGATGGTGTGGCTGACCTCGGAGTAGCCGTGCTTGGCGGCGACTTGCGCCGCCCACTCCTCGACCTCGTGGTCGCCGACTTCGATGGTGGAACCACAGCTGCGACAGACCAGATGGTGATGGTGGTGTTCGGAACACCTGCGGTAGACCGACTCACCGGTGTCGGTCCGCAGCGTGTCGACCAGTCCCGCCGCCGCCATGGATTGCAGTGTCCGGTAGACGGTGGTCAGCCCGATGTTCTCACCGCGACGGCGCAGCTCGTCGTGCAATTCCTGCGCCGAGCGGAAGTCGTCGAGCGTCTCCATCAGCGTCGAAATCGCCGCGCGCTGCCGGGTCGACCGGACACTCGCGCCGGTCAAAGCGTGTCCTCGCTCGCGTGCGCAACCGCGTCCACCACGATGTGCGCCAGGTGGTGGTCGGCAAGCCGGTACAGCACCTCGCGACCGGAGCGTTCGCCGGCGACGACGCCGGCGGCCTTGAGAATCTTCAGGTGCTGGCTCACCAGCGGCTGCGGCACTCCGAGCGCGTCGACCAGCTCGTGCACGCAGCGGTGGGATTCGCGCAGCTGCAGCACGATGGCGATCCGCACGGGTGCGGCCAGGGCTCGCAGCAGCTCGCCGGCGGCATCGAGGATCTCGCGCGGCGGCGGCACGGGGTAATCGGTCAGCGCGCCGGACCGGGTTCCGCCGTGCTCGTGGGCCACGACGCTCATGTCACCAGCGGTGGTGGGCATGGGGGAGGGGGACATCGTCATGGAGAGAGTCATCACCTCGGAAAAGTGCCAGGTCGTGGGCGGATCGGCCGGGAGGTCTCGCGGGCGGCCAAATTCCACTGTCACATGCGTGATGACGCATGTCAAAGACCGCGGCGCCGATCGTTACCATGACTGGTGCTCTGCGTGCGGCGGTCGATCGCCGCGCGCGCCGCTCAAACCCGGAAAGGGAGTGCACCACGCCGTGGCGTCCGTCATCGACACCGTAGTGAACCTGGCCAAACGGCGGGGCTTCGTCTTTCCCTCGGGCGAGATCTACGGCGGCACCCGCTCGGCGTGGGACTACGGCCCGCTTGGAGTGGAGTTCAAGGAGAACATCAAACGGCAGTGGTGGCGGTCGGTGGTGACCGGCCGAGATGACGTCGTGGGAATCGATTCATCGATCATCCTGCCGCGACAGGTCTGGGTGGCGTCCGGCCATGTCGAGGTCTTCCATGACCCGCTGGTCGAGTGCCTGAACTGCCACCACCGGCATCGTCAGGACCATCTGCGGGAGGCTTACGCGGCCAAGAAGGGGATCGACGACGCCGACACGGTGCCGATGACCGAGATCGTCTGTCCAGATTGCGGCACCAAGGGGCAGTGGACGGAGCCGCGCGAGTTCAACATGATGCTGAAAACCCACCTCGGGCCCATCGAGACCGAGGAGGGGCTGCACTATCTGCGTCCGGAGACCGCGCAGGGCATCTTCGTCAACTTCGCCAACGTCGTCACCACGGCCCGTAAGAAGCCCCCCTTCGGTATCGGCCAGATCGGCAAGAGCTTTCGCAACGAGATCACGCCGGGCAACTTCATATTCCGAACGCGCGAATTCGAGCAAATGGAAATGGAGTTCTTTGTGGAGCCTTCTACCGCGAAGGAATGGCACCAGTATTGGATCGACACCCGGCTGCAATGGTATGTCGACCTGGGTATCGATCCGGAGAATCTGCGGCTCTTCGAGCACCCCGCCGAGAAGCTTTCGCATTACTCCGATCGCACCGTCGACATCGAGTACAAGTTCGGGTTCGCCGGCAACCCCTGGGGCGAGCTGGAAGGCGTCGCAAACCGTACCGATTTCGATTTGTCGACGCACGCAAAGCATTCCGGCGCCGACCTGTCCTACTACGACCAAGTCACCGACACGCGCTACACCCCGTATGTCATCGAACCGGCCGCCGGCCTGACGCGCTCCTTCATGGCGTTTTTGATCGACGCCTACACCGAGGACCAGGCCCCGAACGCCAAGGGCGTCATGGAGAAGCGCACGCTGCTCCGGCTGGACCCGCGGCTGGCTCCGGTCAAAGCCGCGGTGCTGCCGCTGTCCCGGCACGCCGACTTGAGCCCCAAGGCTCGTGATCTCGCCGCCGAATTGCGGACCTGCTGGAACATCGATTTCGACGACGCGGGCGCGATCGGGCGCCGCTACCGGCGCCAGGACGAGGTCGGGACGCCGTTCTGCGTGACCGTGGATTTCGATTCCCTGGAAGACAACGCAGTCACTGTGCGTCAGCGCGACGACATGACACAAGAGCGCGTCCCGATGAACGCCGTGGCCGACTATCTGGCCGCTCGGCTGAAGGGGTGCTAACCAGCGCCGACGCCACGCTTGTTCGCATTCTCATGGCACCTGTCCGGCTAGTCGGCGCGGCCGCCACGCCGACGTATTAAACGTTTGATAAAAAGCTGCTTCTGGGTAGCCGATTGCCTTAGGCTCGTAAAGCGAATGTTGCTCACGTGTGTAGTCGGCATGGGTGGGTGTCGGGTTCGTGTGCGTGTAGTGGGTGCCGTTGACTCGGTCGGTGGGTTGGGGATGTCGTGATTCCAGCTTTTCTTTTCTTCCCCCCCGAGATCAACTCTGCGCTGATGTATGGCGGCGCCGGACCCGGCCCATTGTTGACGGCGGCCGCGGCCTGGGAAGCATTGGCGGCCGACTTGGCGTCCGCCGCGGCGTCGTTCGAGTCGGTCGTGACGGGCGTGGCCTCCGGTCCCTGGACCGGTCCGTCTTCGGCGGCGATGCTGGCGGCATCGACGCCCTATCTGCAGTGGCTGATCTCGGCGGCGGGGCAAGCCGAGATGGCGGCCGCCCAGGCGTCCGCGGCGGCGGCGGCCTACGAGGCGGCGTTCATGGCCACGGTGCCCACCCCGGCGGTCCTGGCGAACCGCATCCGGTTGCTCGCGCTGATCGCGACGAATTTCTTCGGCCAGAACACCCCGGCGATCGCGATGACCGAAATCGAGTACATGGAGATGTGGGCCCAGGATGTGGCCGCCATGGTGGGCTATCACATCGAGGCGCAAACAGTCGCGGCGACGCTGCCGGCGTTCAGCGTCCCGCCAACGCTCCTGAGCGGATTGGCGAGCTTGGTGACGGCGCCGCTGAGCTTCGTGTCCCAGGCTTTCGGGGCCTTGGGCACCGCATTCGTGTCGGAGCTGCAGTCGGTGCTGGGGGCGTTCTTCCCCGGCCTCTCGTCGGTGACGTCGTTGCTGTCGTCGATGCCGGTGACGACGATGACCGCGCTGGCGCCGATCGGGATGTACCCGGCGAGCGCACTGATGTCTCCGATGATGGTGCTGGCCCACAGCGCGGGACCCGTCGCGCCTGCGGCGGCCGGCGTCACCGCGGTGGCCGCGGAAGCGCCGCAGGCCGTCGCGGGCGGCGTCCAAGGGCTGCAGTCGGCCGGCGGGTTGGGCGTTGCGACCGCTGGGTTGGGCACTGCGCGGTTCGTAGGGTCGATCACCGTCCCGCCGACCTGGGAGGGGTCGATGCCGGTGCCGGCGGTCCTGACCAGTCTTGCCGTGCCGGCCCTGGGCGCCCAGCTGCCGACGCCGATCGCGACCGGGGGAACGTCGTCCGCGTCATCCACGGCCGCAGGTTCCACCCCTGCCATGGCGATGGCGGTGGAAGATCGGGGCGCCGAGGACAAGAAGACCGACAAACGAGGGCGCCGCGGCGGCGAGAATCCACACGTAGTGCAGTCGCGGCCGAAGGTGGTGCCGCGCACGAAGGGCGGCTAGGGCGGCACCGAATTTATTTCCATCAGCGCCCGTTTATTCGCGTCGGCCCACCCTCTGTGGCTCGGGCCCGGACCTGGGCGTACGCTCCCCATAAGCAAATGCACGCTTTTCCGGTATTTGTTTCAGATTTGGCTTACGATGTGGCTGCTTGGATGTTATTGGGTTCGGCCACAGCGTCCGACAAACGGCTGTGGAAGGGGGCAACATGCTTTTGCCTCTTGGTCCGCCGCTACCAGATGACTCGGTGTCGGCGGTTCGGGGTGAGTCGGGGATGCTCGGTGGCCTGTCGGTTCCGCTCAAGTGGGGCGTGGCCGTGCCGCCGGATGACTACGACCACTGGGCACCGAAGCCGGATGTGAGCGCCGACGCCGGCGACACGGTAGCCGACGTCCCGGCTCCGGCCGTGGTCGCGGACCCCAATCAGTGGAACGACTGGCAGCGGTGGGAAGGCGAGACCGAACCCCACTTCGAAATCCCACGCACCGGCGGTGTGATACCGCATTCACCGGCCGCCGGCTGACCGCTGGCCGCACGCGAGCGGCTCAGAATCGGCCGCCGCCACCCATGAAGCCGCCCCCTCCCGACGAGCCGCCGAATGACGTCGGACTCCAGCCGCCGGACCCTCCCCGCATGCCTCCACCGAGCACATTGCCGATGATGATTCCGCCCAGCATCGCGCCCATGTCGCTGCCGCTGCCACGGGTGAAGGTGCGCTGAGCCGATTGCACGTCGGCGTTGGCCAACGCCTGTGCCTGGGCGGCCAGCGTCGACGCCGCGTTGGCGTGGGAGATCGCTTCGGTCGGGTTGGTTGCCCGCTTGTCCCGTGCGGCCTGCAGGTGCCGCTGACCTTCGGCGAGCCGGGTCCTGGCCTCCGGACCGACGCTACCGCGGCGGGTGTCGATGTAGTCGGAGACCGCCCGTACCCGGGACTCCGCGGTGAACAACGCCTGCTCCAAGGACCGGTTGAGCTGCTCCGCGGCGGCCTGCTCTTGGGCCAGAGTCACCAGCAGACCGTTGAGGTCGGCATCCGCCTTGGCCAACTGCGCGAACGCGCCCAGCGGGTCGGTGGATGCCAAGGCCCGCGCGACGTCGACTGCCCGGGCGGCCGCATCGCGCGCCGCGATCAGGCCGGTGTGCGCGGGCGTGGCAGGACGCGCTTTCTGCAGGAACTCGTTGGCGCGCTTGATGTCCGCCTGAATGACGGCCATGGTCGACGGCAGCCGATCGATGGCGTGTTGGATGTCGGTGGCCGCATTGTCCACCGAGTCGAGCAGAGCCCGCGCCTGTCCGAGCGCGGACTCGGCGGCACGGATGGCGTCCACCAAACCGGCCTGCCGGCCGCTGACGGCTTGGGCGGCCAGATCCCTTGCTGTGCTGATGTTGCGGTCGGCGAATGCGAGCCGCTCCTTGGCCGCCGTGACGTTGCCGGACACCGAAGTCAATGCGGCAGCATCGAATTGGTCATGCAACTCGGCCAGCCGCTGCTCTGAAGGGTCGATGCGGGAGGTGAGCTCGACGTATTGCTGGGTGAGCCCGTCGAGGCGCGACGATGCGTTGATCACCAGATCGCGCAGGTTCTCGAACGCTTCGGCTTGGGACTCCAATTCGCGGTCCGCGCGCGCCGCCGACACGACTACCCGGGTGAGCAGCTCGCGGCGCTGCCCGGGCGTCTCGGGCATGCTGTCGTCGAGCTGCTGGCGGACCGTGAATGCTTGGGAGAGGGCGGCTTTGGCGTTGTCCAGTGCATTAGTGAACGGCTGGGTCCGGTCCGCCCCGAACTCGGCGATCGCCAGGTCGAGTTCATTCGAGCTGGTTCGAACGGCGTTGTCGACATCCACCACCAGCTCGCGGGACAGGTCATCGAGGGCTTGCAGGGGCACGGCGGCCAGCGCTTGTGAGTCGGTGGGGTCAACCCGCCGGGCCGCGGCCAATCCGGCCGCGCGCCGTCGGCGACCGCGGTATCGCATGACCAACAGCAAGGCCGCCAGGGCGAGGAGAATGGCGGCCAGCGTGATCAGCAGGGCCACCCGCCCCGACGAGCCGGGCGACACGTTGAGCCCGTTCGCCGCCGCGACCGCTGCGCCGCTCCAGTCGCCGTTGTGCAGCGCGGGTTCGATTTTATTGTGCCGCAAGTCATCGACCTGATGTGCGGTGACGTTCTTGACGGTCGACGGCACCAGGAACGCGTACGCGCGGCCGGTGGTCGCGACGGCCAGCAGGGCGTCGTAGTTGCCCAGATCGCTGGAACGCATCGTGTTCTGTGCCCAGTTCAGCGCGCTCTGTCCGGAGAAGTCGTCGACGTAGACCACCCACAGCCTGATGTGGCGATCCGTATACAGCCTGTCCACCGCCGACGTCACCGCGGCGCGCCCGGAGTCCGACAGGACGCCCGCGTTGTCGGTGACGTAACCCGCCAACCGGAAGGGCGGTTGCGCGCCGGCCGTGGGGGCCACGAGCAGGCCGCCGCCCAGACCGATCGCCAGGATCATCGCGATCACGCCGAGCAGGCGAGCAGTGCGCATGACGCCAATTTAGCCCCGCGACAACGCGGCCAAATGGCGGTGCACGGCAGCGGTCCTTTGCCCGGCATTCCCTGGCAGACTGTGCGTCGGTGACCACGAATCGGCAAGACCCATACGACGACTTCGACCGTCAACGGCGGGTACGCGAAGCGCCGAAGACTGCCGGTTTGCCGGGAACGGAAGGCCAGCACCGCAGCGATTTCGCCCGGGACCGTGCCCGGGTGCTGCACAGCGCCGCGTTGCGGCGGTTGGCCGACAAGACTCAGGTTGTCGGGCCGCGCGAAGGTGACACGCCGCGGACCCGGTTGACGCATTCACTGGAGGTCGCCCAGATCGGTCGGGGGATGGCGGTCGGCTTGGGCTGTGACCTTGACCTGGTTGAGCTGGCCGGCCTGGCCCACGATATCGGCCATCCGCCCTACGGGCACAACGGCGAGCGGGCTCTCGATGAGGTCGCCGCCGACCACGGCGGTTTTGAGGGCAACGCCCAGAATTTTCGCATCCTGACCAGCCTCGAGCCGAAAGTGCTTGACGAGCAAGGCAATAGCGCGGGGCTGAACCTGACCCGCGCATCCCTGGACGCGGTCACCAAATATCCGTGGTTCCGTCGTGGACAACAGCGCAAGTTCGGGTTCTACGACGAGGACCGGGAGCCAGCGGCCTGGGTGCGCGCCGGCGCGCCGGAGGGCCGAATGTGCCTGGAAGCGCAGGTGATGGACTGGGCCGACGACATCGCGTATTCGGTGCACGATGTCGAGGACGGTGTCGTCTCTCAGCGCATCGATCTGCGCGTGCTGGCCGACGACGACGAGGCGGCCGCGCTCGCCAAACTGGGCGAGAGCGAATTCTCCAGGGTCAGCGCCGACGACTTCATGGCCGCCGCGGGGCGGCTCTCCGGACTGCCGGTGGTCGCCGCGGTCGGCAAGTACGACGCCACCCTCGCGGCGTCGGTGGCGCTCAAGCGGCTCACCAGCGAACTGGTCGGCAGATTCGCCTCGGCGGCCATCGCCACAACACGCGCCGCGGCCGGTCCAGGGCCGCTGGTGCGCTACCGCGCCGACTTGCTGGTGCCCGACCTGGTGCGCGCCGAGGTCGCCCTCCTGAAAATCCTGGCGCTGCAGTTCATCATGTCCGATCCGCGCCATCTGGGCACCCAGGCCCTGCAGCGCGAACGGATCCGCCGGGTGGCGCAATGGCTGTATTTCGGGGCGCCGCAGACGCTCGACCCGGTCTTCGCCGCGGCGTTCACCACCGCGGCCGACGACCGCGCCCGGCTCCGGGTCATCGTCGACCAGATCGCCTCGTACACCGAGGGGCGGCTGGAACGCATCGACGCGCGCCAGGCCACCGGTTAGCCGCCAGTCATCCCTCGGCAGCGCCGTCGCCACCGCGGACTAGGCTCCGCTCATGACCAAATTCAGCGGTATCGCCACCCTCGCGGTGGGGCTTCCCGTCGTCGCCATGACCGCCTGCAGCTCACCCCAACATGCGAGCACCCAGCCCGGCACCACCCCTGCCGTCAAGAGCGCCCCGCCGGCGTCGTCGGGCGAGACGACGACCCCGGCGCCCAACGGCGAATCGCTCAGCGCGCAATTGAAGACGCCGGACGGGCGGTCCGTCGCCACGGCGACGTTCGACTTCACCGGCGGGTACGTCACCGTCACGGTCAAGACGGTGGCCGGCGGCATCCTGTCGCCGGGCTTCCACGGCCTGCACATCCACGAGATCGGCAAGTGCGAGCCCAACTCCGTCGCCCCGACCGGTGGCCCGCCCGGCAACTTCCTGTCCGCCGGCGGCCACTACAACGCGCCCGGGCACACCGGCAAGCCCGAGAGCGGCGACCTGACCTCGCTCGAGGTGCGTTCGGACGGCTCGGCCTACCTGGTCACCACCACCGATTCCTTCACCAGGGACGTCCTCGTGGGCGGCCAGGGCAAAGCCTTGATGCTGCACGGCGCCGAAGACACCGACAACGCCATGGAACGGGTGGCATGCGGCGTCATCGGAACCGGATAGCCGGCCGGCTGCGCGCTCTAGACTGAGCCGATGTCCAGCCCGGCAGGTTCGTGGGGTCACCACCCGCGCGCGGGGGACGATGATGCCCGGCCGAGGGGCCGGGGCCGGATTCCCGATCGGGACATCGCCGCCATTCGCGAGCGGGTCCGCATCGACGAAGTCATCGGTGACTATGTCCAATTGCGGCGCGCCGGTGCCGATTCCCTCAAGGGGCTGTGTCCCTTTCACGACGAGAAGTCGCCGTCGTTCCACGTTCGCCCCAACCACGGACACTTTCACTGCTTCGGCTGCGGCGAAGGCGGCGACGTCTACGCGTTCATCCAGAAGATCGAACACGTCACCTTCGTCGAGGCGGTCGAGCTGCTCGCTGACCGGATCGGCCACACCATCAGCTACACCGGGCCGGCGACCAGCGTGCAGCGCGATCGCGGGAGCCGCAGCAGACTGGTCGCGGCCAACGCGGCCGCGGCGGAGTTCTACGCCGCGGCGCTAGAATCTGACGAGGCCGCGCCGGCCCGCCAGTATCTGACGGAGCGGAATTTCGACGCGGAGGCGGCCCGCCGCTTCGGCTGCGGATTCGCCCCGTCGGGATGGGACTCGCTGACGAAACATCTGGTGCGCAAGGGTTTCGAGTTCAAGGAGCTGGAAGCGGCCGGCCTCTCGCGGCAGGGCCGCCGCGGCCCGATCGACCGCTTTCACCGCCGGTTGCTGTGGCCGATTCGCACCGCGGCCGGCGAGGTGATCGGGTTCGGCGCCCGCCGGTTGTTCGACGACGATCCGATGGAAGCCAAGTACATCAACACGCCCGAGACGTTGCTGTATAAGAAATCGTCGGTGATGTTCGGTATCGATCTGGCCAAGCGCGACATCGCCAAGGGGCATCAGGCGGTCGTCGTCGAGGGCTACACCGACGTGATGGCCATGCATCTGGCCGGAGTCACCACCGCGGTGGCGTCCTGCGGCACCGCGTTCGGCGACGAGCATCTGGCGATGCTGCGCCGGCTGATGATGGACGACAGTTTCTTCCGCGGCGAGCTGATCTACGTTTTCGACGGTGACGCGGCCGGGCGCGCGGCGGCGCTCAAGGCCTTCGGCGGTGAGCAGAACCTCGCCGGACAGTCGTTCGTCGCGGTCGCCCCGGACGGCATGGATCCCTGCGACCTGCGGTTGAGATCGGGCGACGGCGCGCTGCGCGACCTGGTGGCGCGGCGCACCCCCTTGTTCGAATTCGCGATCCGCACCGCGATAGCCGAGATGGATCTGGACAGCGCCGAGGGCAGGGTGGCCGCGCTGCGGCGCTGCGTGCCGATGGTGAGCCAGATCAAAGACCCCACGCTGCGCGACGAGTACGCCCGCCAGCTCGCGGGCTGGGTCGGCTGGGACGACGTGGCCCAGGTCGTCGACCGGGTGCGCAGCCAGGCCAAGAAGGCCCCGGCCCCGGCCCGGGGCTCGGCCCCCAGTGCCCCCCGCCGCCCCGCGCAGCAGTCCCGGGCCGCGGCCGCGACCCCTGCGGCCCGCCCCGCCGCCACGCGCCCGGACCCGCGCGACCCGACCCTGTGGCCGCAGCGCGAGGCGCTCAAGTCCGCGTTGCAGTACCCGGCACTGGCCGGTCCGGTATTCGACACGCTGACGGTCGAGAGCTTCACCCATCCCGGCTATGCCGCCGTGCGCGCGGCCATCGAGGCCGCCGGCGGAACGTCGAGCGGCGTCACCGGGGGGCAGTGGATCGATGCGGTGCGCCAGCGGGCGGGATCGGACCTGACCGCGGGGCTGATCAGCGAGCTGGGTGTGGAGGCCGTCCAGGTGGACGACGAGAAGCTACCGCGCTACATCGCGGGCGTGCTGGCCCGATTGCAGGAGGTCTGGATGGGCCGGCAGATCGCCGAGGTGAAGTCCAAGCTGCAGCGCATGTCGCCGATCGAGCAGGGCGACGAGTACCACGCGCTGTTCGGCGATCTGGTCGCGATGGAGGCCTACCGGCGCAGCCTGCTGGAACAGGCTAGCGGCGACGATCTGACGATGTGAGGGCCTCGTCGGCCGCCCGCTCCATGATGGCCGTCTGGTCGTCGATGTCGGCGACGGTCACAAAGCCGGCGTCGGGGGAGATCCGATTCGCGACCTTGCGGCGCCCCCCTTCGATCATCGACTTGGCCACGGGACTGCTGGTCAGCGCCCGATAGGTGCCGACGATCTGCTCGTAGCGGCGGCGCCCCGCCTTCGAGCCCAGCACGTAACCCAGTCCGAGCACCACGACATACCGGATCAAAAGCGTTCCTCCCGACTATCGACCATCCCATCCTGCCTCACGCGGCCCGGTGCGTGCGCGCCCGATCCGTCCCTGTCCAGTTGGGTGCGGTTATGCCAGTACGCTAGAGTCGTCCCGCGATCGTGTTGATCCCCTGTAGCTCAATTGGCAGAGCGTTCGGCTGTTAACCGATAGGTTCCTGGTTCGAGTCCAGGCGGGGGAGCAAGGTTGAGACGCAGTGTCCGGCGCTCCCCGTTGGCGACGGTGGCGGCAGCGGTGACTGGTTTTAGAAGATCCCCAGCGTCGAGCCGGTAAATCTGCAGACAAAGCGCGAGTGCAGGCCCGCGGGGTTACAGCCTCAGCCGAACGACCCCGGGGACGCCACACCGGAGGGCCGCTAGTCGTACGCCGGGGTCCACACCGCGTCGAGGACGGCCTGGCGCGGGTCGGCGTGCGTTCGCGTCGCCACCTGGTCAGTGACGGCGGCGTGATAGACGGCTTCGGCGACCGCCGTCGAAATGGCGCGCAAGTCCTTGACGTCAGGCAGCAACGAGTCCCCCGGATGGGACGGGCTCGCCTGTTCCACAACGGCTTTCGCGGCGGCCTGCAGCATTGCCTTGGTGAGCAGCCGCGCCCCGGCCACGATCATGCCCAGTCCGATTCCGGGGAACACCAGCACGTTGTTGGCCTGCCCGATCGTGTAGGTGGTGCCGTCGAATTCGATCGGCGCGACGGGGGTGCCGGTGGTGATCAGCGCCTTGCCGTCGGACCACTGCAGCACGTCGGCCGGCATGGCTTCCATCCGCGAGGTCGGATTGGACAGCGGGAAGATCATCGGGCGATCGCAGGACGCGGTCATGGCCTGCACGACCTTCTCGGTGAAGGCGCCGAACACGGTCGAAGAGCCCAGCAGGATGGAGGGGGAGGCCAGCTTGATGGCGTCCACCAAGCCCACCCGGTTCCCGGGAGCCACACCGAGCTCGGCACGGTTCTTCGCATAGGGCACCTGGAAATCCCGCAGATCGTCCATGTCGTCGAACAGCAGGCCCTGCCTGTCGATCGGCCAAATCTGCCCCGTGGCCTGCTCGAGGGACGCACCGTCGGCCACCATGGCGTCGCGGATCTGGTCGGCCACCCCGATCCCGGCGGTCCCGGCCCCGAAGACGATCACCCGCTGGTCGCGCATCGGCACCCCAGTGAGATGGCACCCGCCGTACACCGCCGCCACCACCACCGCGCCAGTGCCCTGGATGTCGTCGTTGAACACGCAGTACTTTTCGCCGTAGTCGTGCAGGATCCGTCGCGCGTTCAACGGCCCGAAGTCCTCGAAATGCAGGATCGCCCGCGGGAAGAGTCGGTGCGCGATTTCGATGTAGCGGTTGACGAACCCGTCGTACTCCTCGCCGCGGGCTCGCGCGTGCCGGTTGCCCAGATAGAACGGGTCCTGCAGCAGCTGTTCGTTGTTGGTGCCGACGTCGAGGGAGACCGCGATGCAGCGGCGCGGGTCGATGCCACCGCCGGCGGTGTAGAGCGCCAACTTGCCCACCGCGATCTGGATGCCGCCGACGCCCCAGTCGCCGATGCCCAGGATGGCCTCGGCGTCCGTGCACACGATCAGGTCCACGTCGTCGGGTTCCAGCCCGAAAGTTTCGAAGGCAGCCTCGATGTCGTCGGGCTCGTCGATGCTCAGAAAAAGCCCCCGCTGTCCGCGGTATTCGTCCGAGAACCGTTGAATGGCCTCTCCGACGGTCGGCGTGTAGACCACCGGCATCAGCTCGGGCAGATGATCTTCCAGCACCTTGTAGTAGAGCAGCTCGTGGCGGTAATGCAACTGCTCCAATAACAGGTTGCGGCCCAGATCCGTTGCCAGGCTTTGCAATTGATGCCATACCCGGTCTGCCTGTTCGTCGAGCGTCAGCACCGCCGACGGAAGTCGTCCGGTCAGCCCCAGCTGCCGCCGCTGCTCATGGGTGAAGCCGACTCCCCGGTTCAGGCTCGGCGCCGCCAGCGCCGGCGGTATCCGCGGCGCGTGCGCGTCGTACATCGCTACCCCACCTCCGGTGACTGGGCCCTCTAGGCCAACCGTAGCGTCGATCGCGGTGAACGCATCTTGAAAAGCGTTTGAAGCGCGGGTCGTCAGCCGCCGACCGCTACGCCCGGCCGACCGCCGGACCAGCCCGACACCGGCCGCAGGCCCAGGTGCTCGCGGAGCGTCGTGCCACGGTAGTCGGTGCGGAAGCTACCGCGTTCCTGCAACAGTGGCACCACCTTGTCGACGAATTCGTCGAGGCCGCGTGGCGTCAGGTGTGGCACCAGGATGAAGCCGTCGCAGGCATCCAACTGCACATGGCGATCGATCTCGTCGGCCACCTGCGCCGGTGTCCCGACGAACTGCTGGCGACTCGTTACCTCGATGATCAGCTGCCGGATCGACAGGTTCTCGGCCTGCGCGCGGGCCCGCCACGTCGCAGCGACGGTCTTCGGATCACCATGTCGGACGCGCCCCCGGGTGATATCGGGATTTTCGACCGGCTCAACGTCGGGGAGCGGACCGTCGGGATCGTAGGCGGACAGATCGGTTCCCCAGACCTGCTCCAAGAACGCGATCGCCGTCGGGCCGCTGACCTGTTGCTCGCGGATGTGACGCGCGTTGTCCTCCGCCTCTTCCGGGGTGTCGCCGAGCGCGAACGTCGCGCCCGGCAGGACTTTCAGTTGGTCGGGGTCCCGCCCGTACGCGGCGGCCCGGTTCTTGACGTCGGCGTAGTAGCGCTGACCCGCCTCCAGCGATCCGTGCAGCGTGAACAGGGCATCGGCGTGCCGGGCGCCGAAGTCGCGGCCATCGGTGGAGTCACCGGCCTGCAGCAGCACCGGATGGCCCTGCGGGCCGGCGGGAAGCGAGGCCACGCCGCGGACATCGAACTGCGCGCCGTGGTGTTCGACGGGGTGGATCCGGGCGGGGTCGGCGTAGATGCCGGCGTCGACGTCGGCGACCACCGCGTCGGGCGACCAGCCGTCCCAGAACCGCCGGGCGACGGTGATGAATTCCTCGGCCCGCTTGTAGCGGTCGGCGTGGTTGAGGAACCCTCCGCGGCGGAAGTTCTCTCCGGTGAACGCGTCGGAAGAGGTGACCATGTTCCACGCCGCGCGGCCGTCGGAGAGGTGATCCAAGGTCGCGAATTGCCTTGCCACTTCGTATGGTTCGTTGAAGGTGGTGTTGATGGTCCCGGCCAGACCGAGCCGATCGGTGACCGCGGCCAGGGCGGCCAGCACGGTGAAGGTGTCGGGCCTGCCCACCACGTCGAGGTCGTGAATCTTGCCGCGGTGTTCGCGCAGCCGCAGCCCTTCGGCCAGGAAGAAAAAGTCGAACAGACCGCGCTCGGCGGTTCGGGCCAGGTGCACGAACGATTCGAACGCGATCTGGCTGCCGGCGTCCGGATCGGACCACACGGTGGTGTTGTTGACCCCGGGAAAGTGCGCGCCGAGGATAATCTGCTTGCGGCGCTTAACAGTTCGTGCGCTCATCCGGTCAGCCCCCAGCGCTTGGCGATCAGCTCGTGCGAGCGCAGCCGGTCGGCGTGCCGGTGCGTGACGGATGTGATCACGAGTTCGTCGGCGCCGGTCACCCGGC
The DNA here is from genome assembly GCF_041890355.1 of Mycobacterium hainanense. NCBI lineage: Bacteria > Bacillati > Actinomycetota > Actinomycetes > Mycobacteriales > Mycobacteriaceae > Mycobacterium > Mycobacterium hainanense. The sequence continues at coordinate 2,109,993 of NZ_CP169059.1, forward strand.
GCAGCAATTCCAGCCGATCGGCGACCTCGTCCGGATTGCCGACGAATTGCGTTGCGGTGCGGTCGGCCACCAGCTTGCGTTCGTCGTCGGTGAGGGGTTCGCAGAGGTCGGGATCCGGGTAGGGGATGGCGCCCTGCCCGCTTCGGATGGAGTAGACCCAGTGCCCATAGCTTGACGCGAGGTGGCGCGCGGTGGCGCTGTCCTCGGCGACCACGACGTCGGCCGAGACCACCACGTAGGGCCTGGCCAGCCGGGCGGACGGCCGGAACGCTTCGCGGTAGGCGCCGATTGCGTCCAGTGCGGTGCCCGGGGTGATGTGGTAACTGGCGACGAACGGCAGCCCGTGTGCTCCGGCGACCTCGGCGCTCTGCCCCCGGGTGCTGCCGAAGATCCACGGCGTCAGCTGGCCGTCTTCGCCCGGAACGGCATGCAGGTCTTGCCCATTGACTGTGTACGTACCGTCGAGCAGCGCTTCGATGTCAGTGAGCTGATCGGCGAAGTCGGGCGGTGCCGCGCATGGCTGGGTGAGCACCGAAGCCTGGGCGCGGAAGCGTTCGCTTTTCATCAGCAGCGTCGGGTCAAAGGGCGGGGGAATGACCAGACCGTCGACTTCGCGCCATGGCTGTGGCGTGGGCGGAGGTGCCGGCGGCGGCGACGTTGCGGCTTCCTTGCGCCGCTGCCCCGATCGGCCCAGGCCCATGTCGATGCGACCCGGATACAGCGCATCGAGAATGCCGAAGCTCTCCACGACCGCGACCGCCGTGGTGTGGCCGATCTGCACCGCGGCCGAGCCGACGCGGATGTGGTCGGTGGCCGCGGCGATCTGGCCGATCAGCACCGTCGGGGACGAGCTGGCCACCGAGACGAAGTGATGTTCGGCGAGCCAGTACCGCTTGTAACCCCATCGTTCGGCGTGCTGGGCGAGGTCGATCGTGTTGCGCAGCGCCGTCGCAGCGTCGCACCCGGCGCTGATCGGGGACAGGTCCAGGATGGACAGCGGGGTGACGGTCACTGCGCCACCGCCGCGTAGCGGTTGGGTGCGGGGGCCAATTCGAGCCGCTGGCGCAGTGTTTCGCCGTCGCGGTAGGCGGTGCGGAACACCCCGGCGCGTTGCAGGGCCGGCACCAGCTCGTCGACGATCAGGGGGAGGTCGATCGCGTTGACCGCGGGCCGCAGCCGCACACCGTCGACGCCGGCGTCTTTCCAGCGAAGCAGTAGTTCAGCCAATTGGCCTGCGCCGCCCGCGAACACGTGCGCGTCGGAGGAGATGGCGGCGGCGGGCGTCAGTGGGTCTTCGGCCAGCGCGACCACCAGGTCGGCGTACACCTTGAGCGCACGACCCGTCGCGCGCTCCGCTTGGGCGACGTCGCGCAAGATTGAGCGCAGCGAGTCGTCGTCGTGCGGGGTGATCAGCACGACGTCGGCGCCGGCGGCAGCGAACTCGTAGACGCGTGACGCGTGCGCCAGCGCCAGCACCACCGGTTGGCCCTGCGGCGGCCTCGGGGTGATGGACGGGCCCTTGACCGAGAAGTACTTGCCGGCAAAGTCGATGTAGTGCAACTTGTCGCGGTCGATGTACCGCCCGGTGGCCACGTCACGGATGACCGCGTCGTCCTCCCAGCTGTCCCAGAGCCGCCGTGCCACCTCCACGGCGTCGGCGGCCTCGTCGAACAGTTCGTCGGCCTCGATGCGGGCCCGCCGCCCGAACAGCGCGGCCTCGTGCGCCGTGGCGCTCACCCGCACCTGCCAGCCCGCCCGGCCGTGCGAGATATGGTCCAGCGTCGCAATCGCTTTCGATACGTGGAAGGGTTCGGTGTGGGTGACGGTCGCGACGGGAACCAAACCGATGTGTGTGGTGACCGGCGCGATGCGCGCGGCGACCAGCACGGCATCCGCGCGTCCGGCGAGCCGCCGCGGGGATATCTCGGGCCGCCGCCCCGGCTGAACGTCGAACGAGTCGTCGATGGTCAGGAAGTCGAGCAGGCCCCGCTCCGCGACGGCGGCCAGGGCGCCCCAGTACCGACCGCCGAGGTGTCCGCCGCCAGTGGCGTTGTGGGCGAAGGCGTATCGCCAGGCGTGTGGGTGCCAGCCGTAGCCGTCCAGCCCCACGGCCACATGTAGCTCGGTCATGGCACGCCTTCCGATTCGTTGCTAACCCACTGTGCAACGCTCGGGGTGACAATGCATTCCATGGCCGCATTAAGTTCACCGTGAGTAATACTTCGCCGAGCTCACGCCCCAGGCGCGGGCGGAAACACGTTCGATGACTTGGTGATTGGAGGGCTAGGCCAATAGCGGCTGCAATGCCGTCCGCAAGTCCGCGGCCTTGGGCACCCCGGCGCTACGGTAGCGTTGGCGGCCCTGGGCGTCGAAGATCAATGTGGTCGGCAGCGACAGCACCGACAGGCGTTTCGCTGCCGCCGGGTTGGCGTCGATGTCGATCTCAACGTGCGACACGTCCGGAAGATCGGCGCACACTTGCTCGACCACGCGGCGCACCGAAGCGCACGGGCCACACCATGTCGCGCTGAAGTGCACGACCGTCGGTCCCGTCTGAGCCAAGCCGAGGTCGGTGGTGTCTACGTGCGCGTCGGCGGCGGCTTCCCGCAAGACACCCGACCGCCGATTGATCAGAGCGCCGACCGCGCCGGTACCCGCCAGCGTCCCGATGATCGCCGTCGCGGCTATCGCCACCGTGCTCATGCGCTACTCCGCGAATCCTGCATGGGCTGTCGCAAATGGAGCTGTCTCAAATGGAGAAGTCCTCGCCATGCCAAACTCCGGCTTCGGGGGGGCGGATCACGCGGCCGGTCTCCGAGCCTTGGACGCGGGCCTCGAGTTCGGACACCCTGGTGAGCAGTGACTGCAGGCTGACGCCGACGAGATCCGGCATCATCGAGTCGTCCGGGCCGCCCCGCCCGGGGCGGCTGCGGCTGATGACTTGCCCGGGGACCCCGATGACCACGGCGCTCGAGGGAACCTCTTTCACCACTACGGCGTTGGCGCCGATCCGGCTGTCGTCACCAATTTTGATCGCGCCCAGAACCTTGGCGCCCGCGCCGATAACCACGCGGTCACCGATCGTGGGGTGCCGTTTACCTGTGTCCTTGCCGCTGCCGCCGAGCGTGACGCCGTGGTAGATGGTCACGTCCTCACCGACCTCCGCCGTCTCTCCGATGACCACGCCGGTCGCATGGTCGATGAAGAGTCCTGGGCCTAGGACGGCACCGGGGTGAATCTCTACTCCGGTCAGGATGCGGGTGAGCTCCCCAAGGATCCGCGCCAGCACCTTGGCCCCGCGGTTCCACAACCAGTGACTGATCCGGTGCCCCCAGATCGCGTGCACACCCGGGTATGCGAAAACCACCTGCAGCGTGGAAGGTGCGGCCGGATCTCGCTCCTTGGCCGCCTGTATGTCGCGCCGGATGGCTGCAAGCATGGGTCAATCCGCCAAATCGGCGAACAGTGGCGTGCTCAGGTAGCGCTCCCCGAAGCTGGGCAATACCACCACGACGAGCTTGCCGGTGTTTTCAGGACGCCGAGCCACCTCCAGGGCGGCGGCGACCGCCGCACCGGAGGAAATGCCGACGAGCAGACCCTCTTCCCGCGCCAACCGCCGCGCGAGGTTGATCGCGTCCTCGTTCTCGACTTGGATGACCTCGTCGACCAGATCCATCTCGAGCACGGGCGGGATGAACCCGGCGCCGATGCCCTGGATGGGGTGGGGCCCCTTCTGCCCGCCGGACAGGACCGGCGACGCGGACGGCTCCACGGCGACGAACCGAACCGACGGCTTGCGTTCCTTGATGACCTCAGCGACACCGGTGATGGTCCCGCCGGTACCGACGCCGGCGACGAAGAAGTCGATCTTGCCCTCGGTGTCGCGCCACACCTCTTCTGCGGTGGTCTTGCGGTGGATGGCCGGATTCGCCGGGTTCTCGAATTGTTGAGGAACGAAATAGCGTTGGTCGCTCTTGGCCAGTTCCTCGGCCTTGGCGATGGCCCCGGCCATGCCCTCGGCGCCCGGCGTCAGGACGAGTTCTGCACCGAAGGCGCGCAACAACATCCGTCGCTCGTTGCTCATCGTGTCGGGCATGGTCAGCACGCACCGGTAGCCGCGCGCGGCGCAGACCATCGCCAGCGCGATGCCGGTGTTCCCGCTCGTCGGCTCGAGGATGATCGTGTCCGGTTTGATCAGGCCGGCCTGCTCGGCCGCATCGATCATCGCCACGCCGATGCGGTCCTTCACGCTGTTGGCCGGGTTGAAAAATTCAAGCTTGGCGACCACGTCGGCGACCGCCCCTTCAGTCACCCGGTTCAGCCGGACCAGGGGGGTGTTTCCGATCAGCTGGGTGACGTTTTCAGCAATGCTCACAGACGCCATCCCAGCGGATGTCGAAGTGGATTGCAACGTTGGTCGGTGTGGCGAGGGCGACTGGAGTGAATCCATGGTGCGCTCCCTCCGCTGCCACCCCCGTCAGCACGCGCCCGTTGAGGTGCCGTGACGTTGCGCTGAGCGTTGTCTTGAAGGTGCCCGGCGCTGGTCGCAGGTAGAAGTCGACGTCCGGTTGGATCTCCCCCTCGATGGGGGCTCCGTCCGCGCCGACGAGCGTTTGACCGTCATTCACGTTGAGCTCCATGGGGGTTCGCACTCGAAAGGGGCCGACGAGACCCGAGTCGGCGACTGCGTGCCCGGCGATCAGCTGCGGCTCATCGATTTCACGCAACGCGGTGCTCGCACCCGCGAGCAAATAGTTGTACAGATGCACGACCCGATCGGAGTTCCGGTAATGCCGCGCGCCCGTCAGCCAGAACCCGACATGGCCGACGGGAGGCGTACCCGTCTGCCCCGCCGCGATCAGGCGGTAGTAGCGGTAACCGCGGCCGCGGTGGCCGTGACTGCTGACCGCCAGGGTGCTGCCCACACCAAGAGGGCGCCGGTAGTGTCCCTTGCCGGGGTTTGTGGTCAGTCGTGATCCCGAAACATCTTGCCAGTCAACCCCATTGGCTGATTTCTGCAGCCTCACCGTGACCGAGTCATTCGTGGTCGTCCACAACGTGTAACCCCCAAGTTGGGGCTCGCCGTCGAATTCGAAGGTGAGGACCGGTCCGGGTCCGCGTTTCACGCCGACGGGGACGTTCAACGGTTGGGTGTCCAGAACCAGGCCATTGGTGAACCACCAGATCGCGGCCTGGGTTGCCGCGATGGCCTCGTGCTCGCTGATGTTCGCCGCGCCGAGCGGGTAGCCGGCTGCACGCAGCTGTCGGCTCAGCTCATCGGCGGTGATCATGGGAAAGGAGTGGCGGAGGATCCAGTCGACTTGGGCTTCGCACGCGCGGTGTCGCAGGTGGGGCAGTGCCGACCAGCTCCCTGGGCGGTAGCGCGACGGAAGGTGTGGCGCAATCCCGCTGAAGTCCAAGGAGTAGGCCCGCAGATTGGGATGGAGCCGGATCAGATCGGTGCGCACGGCGGTGCCGTCGGCGAACACGATCCGCTCCACGGTGTGGGAGTAGGTCCCGCCGCGATAGCGGGTCATGGCGGGGAGTTCGGCGACCGGGCGCACCGAGATGCGCCGGCGAGTCCGCACCCGTGTCAGGGCGCGGTCGCGTATGGACAACACTGTCATGGGTTGTTGTGCTTCCTGGATGAATTCGTCGGTGACGCATTTGTGCGTGCGGGCTGAACGCAACCCGTCGACGGGAAAAACGCGCGACGATTAGAACGTCAAAAGGGTCCGGGTCAGGAATCAACAACAGCGACAACAGTCCACGGCAAGGCGGCGCGGGTTCGCGAGGCGCAGCTGTGCAGCGTGGTACATGTGCCCCACTATAGGGCATGATTCGACGGGACATTGGTCGACCAGAAAAGGGCACTTCGCCAGGTTGAAAAAACCTCGGTGAGTCTTACACTTGCCTCGGCTCGGCGCCGAGCCCTCATCGGCCACTGTGTCTCGGTACGGCCTCGACCCGGTCTTAGACCAAGACGGAAGGAAAACGATGACGTCGGCTCAGAGCGAGTCCCAGGCACTTGGCGACCTTGGTGCCAGGCAGCTTGCGAACGCGACAAAGACGGTTCCGCAACTCTCCACCATCACTCCGCGCTGGCTGCTGCACCTGCTCAGTTGGGTGCCCGTGGAGGCCGGTATTTACCGGGTGAACCGCGTGGTGAACCCCGAGAACGTCGCCGTCAAGGCCGAGGCCGGTGCGGGGACGGACGAACCGTTGCCCGAGACGTTCGTCGACTACGAGACCAGCCCGCGCGAGTACACGCTTCGCAGCATCTCCACGCTGCTCGACGTCAGCACCAGGGTCTCCGACCTGTACTCGAGCCCGCACGACCAGATCACCCAGCAGCTGCGGCTGACGATCGAGACGATTAAGGAACGCCAGGAGTACGAGCTGATCAACAGCCCGGAGTACGGGTTACTCGCGCAGGCGACACCGGAGCAGACGATCCAAACGCTCGCCGGCGCGCCGACGCCCGACGACCTCGACGCTTTGATCACCCGCGTCTGGAAGACGCCGAGCTTCTTCTTGACTCACCCGCTGGGTATCGCGGCGTTCGGCCGTGAGGCCACCTATCGCGGCGTTCCCCCGGTGGTGGTGAGCCTGTTCGGCGCGCAGTTCATCACCTGGCGTGGCATCCCGCTGATCCCGTCGGACAAGGTGCCGGTGGAAGACGGCAAGACCAAGTTCATCCTGGTTCGCACCGGGGAAGAACGCCAGGGCGTGGTGGGTCTTTTCCAGCCGGGCCTGGTCGGCGAGCAGGCGCCCGGCCTCTCGGTGCGATTCACCGGCATCAACCAGCAGGCGATCGCGACCTACCTGGTCACCCTCTATACGTCGCTGGCCGTGCTCACCGACGATGCGCTGGGCGTGCTTGATGGCGCCGCCGTGGACCAGTTCCATGAGTACAAGTGAGTACCGCGCGGTAGACGCCGAAAGCGACCTGCCCATCAGCGCCGCGGAAATCGCGGCGCTGGCCAGCCAGCTGTATGCGGCGAGCATCCGGCCGGGTCCGGACAGCCCTCCGCAGTCCGTGCCGGTCGCGCCGCGTGGCAGCGTGCCGGACACGACTGCTGCCACATCGGCGGGGCAGACCGCGGCGGGCGCCGCAGACGTTTACCCAACACCGGCGCCAGCGCTCGGTGTCGCTGACACCTACGTGCCGGCCCCGACGTCTTATCAACCCGAGCCGCCGCCGCAGACGGTGCCGGTTGCCCCGCGAGGCAACGCGCCCGACACCACCGCCGGCACGTCGGCGGGTCATGCGGCGGCGGGCGTCGCGGACGTCTATCCGGCGCCGGTGCCGGCACTGGGCCTCACGGACATTTATGTGCCCGCCCCGACGTCCCCGGAACCCGAAGCGCCCCCGCAGACGGTGCCGGTGGCGCCCCGCGGCAACGTCCCTGGTACTACGGCCGCGCCGTCGACCGGTCAGCCCATCGGTGATCTGAGCGCTTTCGCCGTGCCGACCCAGGGCATCGTGCCGACGGTGCCAGGCGTGCTGGCCGGCTCCGCGCCGACCGGCCCGGTGAGTCAGCAGACTTCGAGCGCGTTCGCGCCGTACGCGGCGCCGTTTGTGTTGCCCGAGGTGCCGTCGGTCGGCGATCGGGGCCGGTCTCATGCGGCACCCGCGACACCGCACACGCCGGCCGGCGACGAGCACAACTACTACTTCTTGACCGCTGCGGAGACGGTGCCGCGGCTGCCCGACGAGCACGAGGTGTTCGACGTCAACGCGATCCGGGCAGATTTCCCGATCTTGAAGGAAGTCGTCAACGGAAAGCCGTTGATCTGGTTCGACAACGCGGCGACCACCCAGAAGCCGCTGGTGGTGATCGACCGGCTGTCACACTTCTACGCGCACGAGAACTCCAACATCCACCGCGCGGCACATGAATTGGCGGCCCGCGCCACCGATGCGTACGAAGAGGCCCGCGACACCGTGGCCGATTTCATCGGCGCTCCCAGCTCCGAGAACATCGTTTTCGTGCGCGGCACCACCGAAGCCATCAACCTGGTGGCGCACGCCTGGGGCGCAAAGCATCTGCAACCAGGCGACGAAATCGTCATCACCCACCTCGAACACCACGCCAATATCGTTCCCTGGCAACTCATTTCGCAGAAGACCGGAGCGATCCTGAAGGTCGCGCCGATCGACGACGCCGGCAACCTGTTGCTGAGCGAATTCGAGGAACTGCTCGGCCCTCGGACGAAGCTGGTGGCCGCCAGCCAGGTGTCCAATGCGCTGGGCACCGTGGTCCCGGTGGACAAGATCGTGGAATTGGGTCATCGCTATGGGGCACGGGTGCTGATCGATGCGGCTCAATCGATTCAGCATGTGCCCGTTGATGTTTCCGAGCTCGGCGCCGATTTCCTGGTGTTCTCCGGACATAAGATCTACGGCCCCACCGGAATTGGTGCGCTCTACGGTACCGAGGAGGCGCTGACGGAGACGCCGCCGTGGCAGGGCGGCGGTCACATGATTGCCGACGTGACGATCGAACGCTCGCTATATCAGGGGCCGCCGACCAAGTTCGAGGCCGGCACCGGCAACATCGCCGACGCGGTTGGGCTGACCGAGGCGCTGCGCTATGTGCAGCGGTTGGGCATCGAACGCATCGCCGCCTACGAGCATTCGTTGCTGGAGTACGCGACGCCGCGCCTCGCCGACATTCCGGGTGTCCGGTTGGTGGGCACCGCGACCGAGAAGGCCAGCGTGCTGTCCTTCGTGCTCGCGGGACACGAGCCGCTCGAAGTGGGCAAGGCGCTCAACGCGGAAGGTATCGCGGTCCGCGCCGGGCATCACTGCGCCCAGCCCGCGCTCCGGCGGTTGGGGCTGGAGGCCACCGTCCGCCCGTCGTTCGCGTTCTACAACACGTTCGAGGAGATCGACGTCTTCCTCAGCGCGGTGCGCAGGATCGCCGAGGGCGGCACCAACGTCGGCTGACGGCCCACCCAGGGCCTAAGTGCCCGTGTACCAACCCAACACGCGCGATGTCAGCAATACGATGCCCAGCGAGACCGCGGCGACGACGGTGAGTCCGATGACCGCCACCACCAGCGGTCGCCAGCCGGTGCGCGCGATCTGGCGGATGTCGGTGTTAAGTCCCACGCCGGCGAAGGTCAGCAGGAACGCCCATTTCGACACGTTGGCGAGGTTCGCGGTCTGGCCTTTGGTCAGCCAGCCTGCGGTCGCGATCGCGGAGACCACCAGGAACCCGAGCACGAACTTGGGGAACTTCGCCCAGACGAACGCGGCTTTGGCCTTTGCGCCGGGCGCGATCTCATCGGCCTGGCCACGCGCGGCCCAGTACAGGGCGAAGCCCAGGACCACGAATCCGATCAGCGCGTTACGGGTCGACTTCACCAGCACCGCGATCTTGCCGGCATGGTCGGAGTACAGGTAGCCGGTGGCCGTGGTCTCGGCGGTGTTGTCCACCGAAAGGCCGGCCCAGAGGCCGAATTCGTGATCCGTCAGTCCGATCGCATGCCCTAGCGGAGGCAGCACGAACAGCGACACCGCGCCCAAGGCCAGGATCGCCGCGATCGCGTAGCTGACATCGGAGTTGCGGGCCCGGATAGCGCCCTTGGCCGCCACAATGGCCGATACCCCGCAGATGGACGTTCCGATTGCCAGCAGTGAGCCGAGCTTGCCCGACAGCCCGAACGCGCGCGCCACGACGATGATGATTGTTCCAGCGATCGTCATGTCCACCAGAATCTGGACCAGGCTGATGCCGCCCAGTTTGGCGATGACGCCCAACACGAAACGCGAACCCAGCGCCACGATCCCGACCTTGAGCCAGAATTCGTAGGTCAGCACACCGGGCCGAAAGATCGGGTGCAGGCCGATGGTGTTGGTGATCAGCAGCCCAATCACGATGGCCCACAAGACATATTCGATGTCGGGGACGGTCCAGTGGTGGTGCTTGGCCAGCCCGTTCCACCAGACCTGGGCGTACTTACCCAGCAGTCCGACCCCGATCAGAAGGAGGATGCCCGGCACATAGTCGACCGGGCGGGTGCTGGTGAAAGTGGCCTCGACGGACGTTTCGTCGGGCTCGGCGCGAATTGTGCTCACGCGATCACCACGGAATCTTCGGGAGCACGTTGGCCACCGCCAGCGCGACGATCACGCCGGCCACCGCGGTCGCCCACCAGTCCACCGATATCGAGCCCAGCCGCGCGGGCCAGCCGGGTCGCTGTCCCGCTTCTTCCTCGCGTCCGTCATTCGGACCGCCCTCACCCACGATGATTGCTCCTCGTCCACTACGGCGGCCATGGATGCCACATTCTGCTGAATAGTGACTTCTCGCCGCGTGGCGACCAAGTGATTGGCTCGTCCTGAATCTAGGTGCCTGAGTCCTGCCGTGGTCAGGTCGGCAGGCCGAGATTCTCGGCATCTGCACGGTACCGGTCCGCCCACTCGTCCGAGCGCTGGTCGGCCTGGCGTTCCAGTACCGGCTCGGGGGCCAGTCGTGGGTCGAGTCCGAGAGCCTCGAGTATGGAGGCCACGACCTGAGTCAGGTTGCGCCACAACACCGGGTACGGGATCTCCATCGGTTTGACGCCCTCGTCGGCGAACCAATTCCGCCAGCCCTCATTTTGGGCGCGCAGCATGGTGACGACGTGCGCGATCGCGCCGGCGTGATAGGTGGCGCGCGCATCGCGAGCCGGGTCCGGCCTGCCTCGCCACACCCGCGTCTGCACCGCTCGCCAGAACGACACCGCCTGCGAAATCACATCGGGCCGATGCACATAGATGAAGAGCGGCTCTTCGCCCACCACGTCGGTGATGGCGGCCAGAAGACCGTCGCCGCTGCGATTTGGGAGATTCTTCGCGCGGTTGAGCAAGAGTGGCGTCTGGTTCCACATCAGCTTGCCGCCCCACACGCCGTTCGGTGTCCTGCCGACCGTCCGGATGTAGTCGCGCCAGATCTCGGGCGGCGCGAGGTCCGGTGTCCCGGGGTCAAGCGGGTCGAGCAGGCTCAGTATCGATTCGTCCTCCACCCCGGCGAACCACTCGCGCGGCTGTGGGGCCTGGCTGGTGGCCGGCAGGTATTGAAAGAACTCCTGCGGTTCGCCGGCGACACCGGTCGCGCGCAGCGACTCGACCAGCAGCGTGCTGCCGCTCCGTTGGGACGCCAACACCAGGTAGGAAGACGGGGTATCGGTCACCCGAGTAAGCGTATCCGGGCGGAAATGCCGTTGCTATCGGTGCTTTTAGCCTCATGCTGAAGCTAACCCTTGCTTTGAGCGCCGATAATCCGAACCGTGTCGTCTGGCGGCGATAGCCGACCGGGACGGTGGCCGTGGGCGTTCAACTGAGTTGTTGGCAACGGAAAACTCGTCAAGCGACGAGCGGCCATTCCGCGTCCCCGCTGTCGAGTCGTCCGACGAAATTCGTGACATGCAACGCATGCTGGCCGGGCCGCCGCCGCGCGCCACCGGCCCGGAACCCCGGGTTCGAACTGAGTCGCTGAGCGAACGACATTCAGCGCCATCCTGGGGTTTCTTCGATTCTCGCGTGCCGGGTGTGCAGACGGCACGAGTCCTCCGCGAGCGTTACTCGCGCTGGCCAATTTAGCTTCGTGTTGATTCCAACCCTGACGCGGTATTGGGTTTGCCCGTAAATTCCCGCGTGATCTAGGTGCGCAAACTGACACCGCAGTCGGCGTGTAAAAACAACCGGTGCTTTCGCGTCGGCTCATTGCCGGCGCATTAATTGCATTACGAGAATGGAACACAGGATTGGGCCAGATGGACGTCGGTCGGGCGGAGCGAACCTTGTGAACGGCTCCACGATCGCGAAGCCCATGAATGCGTTGGGCGAGTTCTTCCTACTCAGCGCCCAAGCGCTGATCGCCGCGGTGCGGGGTCCGTGGGCGTGGCGGGAGTTGCTGGAGCAGATCTGGTTCGTCGCGCGGGTGTCCATCTTCCCGACGATCATGCTGTCGATCCCGTACACGGTCCTCATCGTGTTCGTCCTGAACATCTTGCTGGTCGAAATCGGAGCCGGTGATCTGTCCGGCGCCGGTGCGGGTTTGGCGTCGGTGACGCAGGTCGGGCCCGTCGTCACGGCGATGGTCGTCTCTGGGGCTGGGTCGACAGCGATGTGCGCCGACCTGGGCGCCCGCACCATCCGCGAGGAAATCGACGCGATGAAGGTAATCGGCGTCGATCCCATTCAGGCCCTGGTGGTTCCCCGCATCATCGCCGCAACATTCGTCGCGGTCCTGCTCTACTCGGTGGTCGCGGTCACCGGGCTGGCCGGCAGCTACGTCTTCGTGGTCTTCGTTCAGCACGTCACGCCCGGGGCGTTCGTCGCGGGAATGACGCTCGTCACGGGGCTGCCCCAGGTGGTGACGTCGCTGATCAAGGCAACCCTGTTCGGATTGTCGGCGGGGCTGATCGCCTGCTACAAGGGCCTGTCGGTGGGCGGCGGTCCCACCGGCGTCGGCAATGCCGTGAACGAGACCGTGGTCTTTTCCTTCATGGCGCTGTTTTTCATCAACATCATCCTCACGGCGCTCGGCGTGAAGGTCACCGCGAAATGACCGACGCACCGCGGGACCCCTCGTGGATCGTCAACTTTGGCCCACGGCTAACCGACTACGCACGCAAGCTCGGTGAACAGACCGCGTTCTACGGGCAATCCCTGGCCAACATCATCGACGCGGTACGACGCTATCCGGGCGAGCTACTCCGGCTGATTGCCGAGATGGGCATGGGCACAGGGGCTTTGGCGGTCATCGGGGGCACCGTTGGCATCATCGGCTTCCTCACCCTGACCACCGGCGCCCTGGTCGCGGTGCAGGGCTACGACACGCTGTCCAACGTCGGAGTCGAGGCGCTGACCGGGTTCCTGTCGGCCTTCCTCAACGTTCGGATGATCGCGCCGTGCACCGCCGGCCTGGCCCTGGCGGCCACGATCGGCGCCGGCGCGACCGCACAACTGGGGGCGATGCGGATCAACGAGGAGATCGATGCGCTGGAGGTGATGGGTATCCGCGCCATCACGTATTTGTCGTCGACGCGGATCATCGCCGGCATCCTGGTCGTCATCCCGCTCTACGCCGTCGCGGTGCTGATGTCGTTCATCGCGGCCAAGTTCCTGACGATCTACAGCTACGGCCAGTCGCGCGGGGTGTACGAGCACTACTTTTCCACGTTCTTGCGTCCCACCGACTTGTTCTGGTCGTTTCTGGCGGCGCTCACCATGGCGACGGGCGTCATGGTTGTGCACACGTATTACGGTTTCACCGCGACAGGTGGTCCCGCGGGGGTGGGGGAGGCTGTCGGGCGTTCGGTGCGGTCATCGATGATCGTCACGGCGTTTGTCTGCCTGGCGATTTCGTTGTCCGTCTACGGACAGTCCGGCAACTTCAACCTGTCGGGATGACGGCATGAGCAATCACAGGGAGAGCGGGCTGGGGCAACGGAATCGGGTCCGGCGCAGCAGGATCGACCCGATCTGGTGGGCGCCGACCCTGTTCATCCTCGTGGCGGCGATTATCGCGTTGACCGCGGGGGCGTTCTCCGGCAAATTCCAGGAGTCGATCCCGCTGACTCTGGTGTCGGAGCGGGCCGGGCTCGTGATGGAGCAGGGCGCCAAGGTCAAGCTGCGCGGCGTGCAGGTCGGCCAGGTGGCCTCGATCGGCACCGACGTGAAAGCGGCTCAGCTGCAGCTCAAGATGCAGCCCGGCCCGTTCAAATATCTGCCGAGCAACCTCGAGGCGGAGATCAAGTCGACGACGGCCTTTGGGTCCAAGTACGTCGACTTGATCGTGCCCGAACACCCCAGCCCGACACCGCTGAAACCCGGCGCGGTGCTGCGCTCACGCAATGTGACGGTCGAGGTCAACACCGTGTTCGAGAACCTCCAATCGGTGGTCCACGCGATCGATCCGGCGAAGCTCAATGCGATCTTGTCGGCCTTCTCGGAAGCGTTGCGCGGCAAGGGCGAGCGGCTCGGCCAGGCCATCACCGGGGCGAACGATGTGTTGCTGACTGTCAATCCCCGCATGGACACCATCGACAAGGACTGGAGGCTGTTCGGCAAGACGACGGCGATCTATTCCGGTGTGGCCCAGAATATTTTGTCGATCCTGGACTCGGCGGCGACGACCAGCAACACGCTGACCGAAAACCAACGGTCGCTTGACGCGCTGTTGTTGTCGGCGGTCGGCTTGAGCCAGACCGGCATCAACGTCATCGGCAGGAACGAATCCAACATTGTGCGGTCGATCAACCTTCTCGACCCGACGACGGCGCTGCTGAACAAATATTCGCCGACCTTCACCTGCTTGTTCCAGGGCTCGCAATGGTACGTGGACCACGGCGGGCGGGATGCATTGGGCGGCAACGGATATTCGGTGATCTTGGATGCCGGGCTACTGTTCGGTGACGATCCGTACCGGTACCCCAAACACCTGCCGAAGACCAATGCCACTGGTGGCCCGGGCGGCAAGCCCAGCTGTGGGTCGCTGCCCGACCCGAGTGCCAACTTCCCGGTGCGAGCGCTGGTCACCGACACCGGGTGGGGTGCCGCCCCGAACGAGATCCGCACCAACATGGCGACCGGCAATCCATGGTGGGCGAACTGGTTCCCGACCACGAAGAACCCGCCGGAAGCGCCGCGCTACTTCTACCGTGGGGGACAACCGCCGCCGTGAAAAGACGAAAGATGTCCGCCATCGTCGTGCGCATCGTGGCCTTCACCGCGGTGTGCGCGATGTTCACGTTCACGCTGGTCGCCGTCTTCGGCCAGTTTCGATTCGAGGACCGCACCGGTTACCAGGCGGTGTTCACGAACATCTCGGGTCTGAAGTCCGGCAACTTCGTCCGCATCGCGGGGGTCGAGGTCGGCAAGGTCGGTGATCTGCACCTGCAGCGCGACGGCACCGTCACCATCGGTTTCTCGGTGGACAAGGGCGTGCGCCTCACCGAGGGGACGAAAGTCGCTGTGCGCTACGAGAACCTGATCGGCGATCGTTACCTCGCCCTCGAAGAGGGCCCTGGCGCGCGCCGGCTTCCGCCGGGTGCGACGATCCCGTTGGCGCGGACGTCCCCGGCGCTGGACATCGATGCGCTGATCGGCGGGTTCCGGCCGTTGTTTCGGGCGTTGGACCCCGATCAGGTCAACGCGCTGTCCGGTCAGCTGCTCCGCATATTTCAGGGTCAAGGCGGAACCGTCGCCTCGGTACTCGCCCAGACCTCGGTGCTGACTTCGACATTGGCCGGGCGCAGCGAGCTCATCACCGAGCTGATCACGAACTTGAACACCGTGTTGCACACCTTTGCCGTCCGCGACCGCGAGTTCTCCGACGGTCTGGACAAGCTGTCCCAGTTCGTGAATGGCTTGGCGCAGCGCAAAGATGACATCTCCACCGGACTGGCCTACGTCAATGCGGCGGCGGGATCGGTCACTGATCTGCTCGTCCAGGCCCGCCAGCCGATCAAGGACGTCGTGCACGAGACGGATCGCATGTCCGCGCAGGTGCTGTCCGACCGTGATTATGTCGACAACCTGCTCAAACAGCTTCCCGATATCTACCAAGTTCTGGCCCGACAAGGCCTCAACGGCGACTACTTCGGCTTCTACTTCTGCGAGGTCTTGATGAAAGTCAACGGAAAGGGGGGCAACCCGATCTTCATCAAGCTGTTCGGCCAGCCGAGCGGGCGGTGCACGCCCCAATGACCAAGTCCAAAACCAAAGCCGGCAGGCGAAGCCCTTGGAAGATCGGCGCGATGGGTGTCTTCATCTTGGCGTGCGTTACCGTCGCGGCCTTCAACTACGAAAAGTTGCCATTCATCAAGAACACCAACGATTACGCGGCCTACTTCTCGGAGGCCGGCGGCATCCGGGCGGGTAACTCGGTGCGGGTTTCCGGCATGGGCGTCGGGAGGGTCACCGGCATCAAATTAGAAGGCACCAAGGTTCGAGTCAGCTTCACCGTCCGCAACTTCATCACGTTGGGGGACCGCACGGAAGCCGCGATCAAGACCGAAACCATATTGGGCGCAAAGATGCTCGAGCTGACATCGCGGGGGGAGGGGAAACTGTCTGGCACCATCCCGCTGGAACGGACCCATTCGCCCTATGACCTTCCCGATGCGCTCGGGGATTTGACGACCGAAATCAGCGGGCTGGACACCGCGCAGTTATCCTCTGCGTTAACCACTTTGGCGGATACCTTCAGGCAGACGCCGTCGCAGGTCAGGCCCGCGCTGGAAGGCGTGGCCCGATTCTCCGAAACGCTGAACAACCGCGATGTCCAGTTGCGCAGCTTACTGGGGAACGCGAACAAGGTCTCGACGGTGCTGGGCCGACGCAGCCAACAGATCGCGGCGCTGGTGGCGGACTCGAACGCGCTGCTGGCCGCGCTGTTGGACGAACGCGATTCCATCGACGCGCTGATGAACAACCTCACCGCGGTGTCACATCAGGTTTCGGGGCTCGTCAACGACAACAGGTCGCAGCTAAAGCCCGCCCTCGACAAGCTGAACGGCGTGCTCGAGGTCCTCGACAATCGCAAACAGGACATTCAGGCGAGCCTGCCCAAGTTCAAACGCTACGCGATGTCCTTCGGCGAATGCCTGGGCTCGGGCCCGTTTTTCAAGGCCTATGTGGCGAACCTGATCCCGGGTCAGATCAGCGGGCCGACGATCGACGCCCGCATGTACAACCGGTTCCTGGACCCCGAGCAGAAGCTGCCTTCGGAGTCGGTGGACCCGCCGACCGGTACGCCGCCCGTGCCGCCGGAGCAAGCGCCGCACCCGATTTGGTCCCAGCCCCCGTCGCCGGGTCCGGCGCCGGGCCCGCCGCCCGCGCCCGAGCCGGCGCCCGCGAATGGCCAACTAGGGGGACAGTGAACATCAGCCGCCGCACTCTGCAACGACTGACCGCTCTCAGCCTGGTCGGCACCCTCGCCGTGGCTTCGTTCCTGGTCGGCTCGAAGCTGTGGAAGCAGGTCGAAAGGAATACCTACACGGCGTATTTCACGGAAGCCAACGGCTTGTTCGTCGGCGACGACGTGCGCATCCTCGGCGTCACCGTAGGCGTGATCGACAAGATCGAGCCGCAACCCGACAGCTCAAAGGTGACCTTCTCCGTCGACAAGCAATACGCCGTCCCCGCCGACGCACGCGCGGCGATCCTGTCCCCGTCGCTGGTTACTCCGCGGGCCGTCCAACTCGTTCCCGCCTATGCGGGCGGTCCCAAGCTGAGCCCCGGCGCGTCGATCCCGCTCGGCCGCACCGCCGTACCGGTCGAATGGGATGACTTTCGCAAGCAGTTGGAGAAACTGACCGAGGCGTTGCAGCCGACCTCCCCGGACGGGGTGAATTCCCTCGGCGAAGTCATCAACTCCACCGCCGACAACGTGCGAGGCCAGGGCGACACCGCCCGCGACACCGTGATCAAGCTGTCCGCCGCGATCTCCGCACTCGGCGATCACGCCGACGACATCTTCAGCACCGTGCGTAATTTGCAGCTGCTGGTCTCCGCCCTGTCGTCCAGCAGTGATCTTCTGGCCTCGTTCAACCAGAATCTGTCCACCGTCACGACGCTGCTCACGAACACACCCAATGAAATCGCCAATGCGGTGAAGGGTCTCGACGGCGCGCTGACCGATTTGCGCGACTTCCTGGCCGAGAATCGGGAAGCCATGGGCGTGACGTTCGATCGGCTGGCCTCCGTCACGACCGCGTTGAACGACAGCCGCATGGACATCAAGCAAATCCTGCACATCGCCCCGACGGTGTTCCAGAACTTCCTGAACATCTACCAGCCTGCGCAAAGCGCGATGACCGGCATCATCGCGCTGAACAACTTCGCCGACATCCCGCAGTGGATCTGCAGCTCGATCGAAGCGGCGTCCCGGGCCCGGCTGGACCGGGTGTCCAAGCTGTGCTTGCAGTACATCAACCCGATCATCAAAAACCGGTTGTACAACTACATTCCGGCGGGGCTCAACCCATTTGTCGGCACCCAGGCACGCCCCAGTGAGATCACCTACAGCGAGGATTGGCTCCGGCCCGGCTATACGCCTCCGGCGCCGCCGCCCGACGCGCCTCCGCCGCCGCCGCCCGCCGCGCCGACGCCTCCGGCCGCCGAAGCACCACCCGCGGAAGCGCCGCCGCCACCGCCCGCGCCGAGCGGCACGGTCAACTCGACGCAAGTGTTGCGGGATCTGATGCTCCCGGCGGGCGCCTCATGAGGCGCGTGATGGTCGCGGCGCTCATCCCGGCCTGCCTCGCCGTGCTGTCCGGATGTGGCTGGAAGGGGCTGAACTCGTTCACCCTTCCGGGCACGTCCGGCCACGGCCCCGGCGCCTACACGATCCAGGCCCAAATGCCCGATGTCGTCACGATTCAGGAGAACACCCGGGTTCGGGTCGATGACGTCAACGTCGGCAATGTGACCAAGATCCAGTTGCAGGATTGGCACGCGCTTGTCACCATGCGCATCAACGGTGATGTTCACCTGCCGGCCAACGCGACCGCCAAGCTGGGGCAGACCAGCCTGCTCGGCTCGATGCATATCGAACTCGCGGCGCCCAAGGACGAACCGCCGGTCGGCCAACTGAAAGACGGTGCGCTCATCCCGCTGTCACACGCGAGCATGTACCCAACCACCGAGCAAACCCTGGCGTCCGTCTCGATCCTGCTCAACGGCGGCGGAATTGGGCAGCTGCAGGAGATCACGCAGGCGATCGCGAAGGCGTTCGCCGGGCGCGAGAACGACATGCGCAGCCTGTTGCGCCAACTGGACGAGTTCATCGCCCGGACCAACGACCAGACCGACGACATCATCACCGCGGCCGAGAACCTCAATTCGCTGGTCGGTCAGTTCGCCGACAAGGATCCGGTAGTCGACAAGGCGCTGACGACCGTGCCGAAAGCGCTGAAGGTGCTGGCCGACGAACGCACGAAAATCGCCGACGCGATCGACCAGCTCGGCAAGTTCAGCGCCATCGCGGCCGACACCGTGCGCCAGAGCAAGGAATCGCTGGTCAACAACTTGCGCAATATCGCGCCGGTGCTGCGGTCGCTTGCGGACGCGGGACCGTCGCTGACCAAAGGGCTTGATGGTTTGGTGGCCTACCCGTGGCCGGCGTCGACGGCGAGGAATTGGTTCCGCGGTGACTACGCCAACCTCACCCTGATCGTCGATCTCACGTTGAGCCGCCTCGACACCGGTTTCTTCACCGGTTCCCGGTGGGAGGGCAACCTCACCCAGCTCGAGCTGCAGTGGGGACGGACGATCGGGATGCAGCCCAGCCCCGCCACCGCGGGCAACCCCCTGACCTATCCATACCACTTCGGGGGGTACTGAATGCTGCGTCTGAATCGTCGAACGTGGATACAGCTGTCGATCCTGTCGCTGGTGACGGTCCTGTCTTGTGGCGCAATGGCTTTCAATTACATGAAGCTGCCCGAAACGCTTTTCGGGATCGGGGAGTACGTCGTCACCGTCGACCTGCCCGAGTCGGGCGGGCTGTACCAGACCTCCGTGGTCACCTACCGCGGCACCGATGTCGGTCAGGTCAAGTCGGTCGATGTGACCGCGACCGGGGTTCGCGCGGTGCTCGCGATCCGGTCCGGCGTCAAGGTGCCCGCCGACGTCCAGGCGTCGGTGCACAGCCGCTCGGCCATCGGCGAGCAATACATCGAGCTGACCCCCCAGCCCGGTAAGGGCGGCGATCACGGTCGCGCGCTGCGAGCGGGTGATGTCATCCCGGCCGGCCGAGTCGACGTTCCCGTCGACATCGGACACCTGCTCGATGTGACCAACCGTGCGCTGCAGGCGATTCCGCGCGACAACCTGCGCACCGTGGTGAACGAGACGGATCGGGCGGTCGGTGGCCTCGGGCCCGAACTGTCTCGAATCGTCGACGGGTCGGCGGCCCTGGCCATCGCCGGGGGGCAGACGGTCGGGCCGCTTGCCGCATTGATCGACCAGACGCCTCCGGTTCTCGACTCTCAGATCCAAACGTCGTATTCGATTGCCCGGTGGGCGAGTCGAACCGCGGCGATCACCGCCCAGTTCAAGGCGCAGGACGCCGCCGTCCGGGATCTGTTGACGCAGGGGACCAATGGGGTCGAGGAAAGCCGTGCGTTGCTCGATCGGGTGTCGCCGGCCCTTCCGGTGCTGTTTGCGAACCTGGTCAGCCTGGGCGACATCGCCGTCGTCTACCGGCATGACATCGAACAACTTCTGGTGCTGTTCCCCCAGGGCATCGCGGCGATGGCCGCAATCGTCGTGCCCAGCTCGAACACCAAACAGGAGTACCGGGGCGCACAGCTGGACTTCAACCTCAACATCAATCTGCCACCGCCGTGCACGACGGGATACCTGCCGCCGACTCAGCGCCGGTCGCCGGCCAACGTGGACGCGCCCGACCGGCCCGCCGCGGATCTCTTCTGCCGCGTGCCGCAGGATTCGGAGTTCAACGTTCGCGGGGTCCGCAACATCCCGTGTGAGAGCAAGCCGTGGAAACGCGCGCCCACGGTCGAATTGTGCGAGAGCGACGAAGAATACGTGCCGCTCAACGATGGCTACAACTGGAAGGGTGACCCGAACGCCACCTACAGCGGGCAGGGCGTTCCGATGTATCCGCCGGGACAGGATCCGCGACTTCCACCCCCGCGGGGCACTGCGCCGCCGGCGCCCGCGCCGCCGCCGCTCGCCGTCGCGACGTATGACCCGGCCAACGGCGACTACATAGGCCCTGACGGGCGTCGCTACACAGAATTCGACCTGGCGCACCCGCGTGCCAAGAACTGGCAGTCACTTCTAGTGCCGCCGGCCTAAGCAGAAGGAGAAAGATGGCTGAAGATGCCAAGAAGCACGAAGCCGCCGATGTCACCGAGGAATTCAGCGAATCGACGGCGGCCGACGACGGCGATATCGCCGAACAGGCCGACCAGGCCGACGGCACCGCTGAGGACCTAGCGGGTGCGCGGAACCGGCTCGCCCGCATACGGCAGCGGGTAATCCCGCGGCTATCGCACACTGGGCAGGCGTTGGTGGCCGGCGCCCTCGTCGTGACGGTGCTGGCGGGATTGACCGGTTGGCTCGGCTTCCGGGCCTACCAGAAGCACGAGGTACAAGCGCGGCGCGATCTGTTCGTTCAGGTGGCGCGTCAGGGTGCGGTAAACCTCACCACCATCAACTACACGGAGGTCGATGCCGACGTGCAGCGCATCATCGATCTGGCCACCGGAGCCTTCCGAGAAGACTTCGAGCAGCGGTCCAAGCCGTTCATCGAGGTCGTCAAGGCGGCGCAATCGAAATCAGAAGGCACCGTGACCGATGCCGGCCTCGAGTCGCAGCGCGGCGATGCGGCCCAGGTCCTGGTCGCGGTGGCGGTGAAGTCGCGGACCGCCGCGGGCGAGGAGGCGCCGCGGGAGTGGCGCATGCGGATCGAGGTCCGGTCGGCCGGTGACGACGCCAAGGTGTCGAACGTGGTGTTCGTGCCATGACGACGTTGAGTGAAACCCAAACGCACGACGAGGAACTGGTCGACGCCCAGGACTCGGCGACGCCCGAGGAATCAGACGCTGTCGCCATCGAGGAGGGCTCTGACGACGACCCCGGCACGACGCGGGCAAGGCCACCGATCGCGTGGTCCCGCGTTGTCGCGTTCGCGGTGCTGCCCGCCTTGGCGTTCCTGCTGGCGCTCGGCGCGGGCTACCTCAAGTGGGTGGTGGCTTCGTCCGATGACCACGCGCGAGTGCGAGCGGAATCGGTGCGGGCCGCGAGCGAAGACGCCGTCGCCCTGCTTTCGTACAAGGCGGATTCGGTGGATAAGGATCTGGCCGCCGCACGCGAGCGATTGACGGGGGAGTTCAAGGACGCCTACACGGAGCTCACCCGCCAGGTGGTCATTCCGGGGGCCAAGGAAAAGCACATCAGCGCGGTCGCCAAGGTCAGTGCCGCAGCGCCGGTTTCCGTGACGGCCAACCACGCCGTGGTCTTGTTGTACGTCAACCAGACCGTCACGATCGGGGAGGGCGCTCCCACCGACACACAGCCGGTCATCCGGGTGGCGTTGGAGAAAGTCAACGGCCGATGGCTGGTTTCGCATTTCGACCCGGTGTGAGCGCAGTGGTCATGATCGGATGGATACGCGCGCTCCCCGCGGCTGTGCTTCTCGTCGTGCCGGTGCTGCTGGCGCCCGCAAGCGCGCACGCCGACAACAAGCGGCTCAACAGCGCCGTCGTCTCCGCCGTCTACACACTGCAACACCAGGCGGGCTGCACTAACGACGTCATCAGGGACAACGCGCTGACACTGGCCGCTCAGTGGCATGCCGACGACATGATGAACAACCGAAACATCAATGACGACACCGGGTCCGATGGGTCGACGCCGCAGGACCGGGCCAACGCCGCCGGGTTCCGCGGCAAAGCGTCCGAAACCATCGCGATCAACCCGGCCATCGCCATCAGCAGCCTGGAACTGGTCAACCAGTGGTATTACAACCCCGACGATATGGCGATCATCCGCGACTGCGCGAACAGCTCCATGGGGGTGTGGTCGGAGAACAGCATGGACCGCAGCGTGGTGGTGGCGATGTACGGACAACCGGCACCCCTTCGATGACGGGTCTCCCGGCGGTCTTCGTGGCGAATCAGCTACGGCGGCAACGCGATTCAGACGATCTCCATCGAGGTGCAATGAGACGCGCGGGCCAGTCAGTCCCGGAGCTGGGACAGCACCTTGTTGACGTTGGAGGTCGCGCCGCGGTTATACGGCAGTTTTGACAGCGCCGTTGCCATGGCGCACGTGTCGCTGAGCGCGGCGAACGTCAGGCCCCCGCCGATCGCGGCGGCTACCCACTTGAGCCGTGGCACCGCGACGCTGCCCAGGACGGACGACAGCACCACCGATCCGGCGAGCAGACGAACCTGACGCTCGAGGTCCCACCGCTGCTTGCCGCGGTCGACGTCGAAGCCTTGGCCCTCCCAATCGGTGATCCCCTTTTCGAGGACCCGCCCGCTGGTCAATCCGGCGTTGCGCAATAGCGCCTGCGCTTTGGTCGAACGTTGTCCGGAACGGCACACCAGCACGACGTCGTCTTGCCCGAGACGCCGGGCGACTTCCTCGCCGTGCCGATCCAATACGTCGAGGGGGACGTTGAGGGACCCGGCGATGTGCGCGGTCTCGAACTCCGCGGGGGTCCGGACGTCGACCAGCCGTGGGGCGTTGGATGACTCGATCAGCCTGCGCAACTCGGTCGAGGTGATCGCGTCGGTGGTCGGTGCGTTCATGATCTACTCCCGGTGCTGAGTGATGTCAGGGCGTTGTGATCCCGAGCTTTTCGGCGTTGCCGTACTCGTCATCGATGAGTACGACGTCCCGATCTTGGCGGTCGACCAGCGCGGCCGCGATCGACGCGCGGTACCCGCTGGCGCAATGGATCCATAACTCGCGGTCCTGGGGAAGCTCGCCGATGCGCCGAGGCAGGTCGTGCAAGGCGATGTTGATCGCGGCGCGGACGTGGCCGCTGTTGAACTCGCCGGGCTGGCGCACGTCGAGCACGATGACGCGGCCGTCGTCGAGCGTATCGACGAGGTCCTCGAAGCTCGCGACGCGATAGCTCCGCAGCCCAGTTCCGGCAGCGAGCGCACGGATGTCGCCGGTGGCGCTCCCGGTCAGCCGATCGACGCCGATGCGGGACAGTTCACGCTGGGCCTCCGCCACCTGTCCGGCATCCTCGCCGATCAGGGTCAACGGCGCACCCCACGTGTAAAGCCAGCCAAGGTAATTGACGAAAGACCCGGAGAACTCGAAGCCATACGTTCCCGCCAGGTGCCCTGCGGCGAAGGCCGTTCGCTTGCGCAAGTCCACAACCCATTCGCCGGCGTCGATCCGAGCGCGGAGCTCCTCGGGGTTTACGGGCGCGATGGGCGACAAGTCCGCAGCGGTGGGACCGGCCCGGTTGATCACGCCCATGTGCGCGTAATAGGCGGGGTACGCCGAGAGTTCGGCAAGCAGTTCGTCGACATAGTCCTGCTCGCTCTGGGTCAGCGCCGGGTTGATGTCGCGTTCATCGCCGATGGTCGACTCGTCGCTGTCAGTGGCTGCGGGCGAACAGAAGCTTCCGAAACCGTGGGTGGGGTAGACCGCCGTCGTCGCGGGCAGCTCATCGGCGAGTCGGCGGACCGAACGATACTGCAGGCGAGTGAGTTCCGCGGCATGCTCTTCGCCGGACAGGTCCGTCCTGCCCGTGCTGCCGAACAGCAACGATCCGCCGGTGAAGACGCCGACGGTTTGGCCCGCCTCGTCCCGGAGCGCGTAGCTGGTGTGGTGGTGGGTGTGCCCGGGCGTGGACAACGCCTCCAGGTGGAGACCGCCGGTATTGATGTGGTCCCCGTCGTTGATGCGCTGATGCGGGAAGTCGACCTCTTCGCCGGCGGGAATTACGTATTGGGCGCCGGTGGCGTCGGCGAGCGCCAAGCCACCGGTGACGTAATCATTGTGGATGTGGGTCTCTAGCACATGGGTGATGCGCAGATCGCCGGCGAGTTGCAGTACGCGGTCGATGTCGCGCTGCGGGTCGATCACGACGGCGACCGCGCCGTCGCTCACCAGATAACTGCGATCGCCCAACCCTGAGGTTTCGATAATCGAGACGTCCACCATGGTGCTTCGAATCGCCTCCATTTGGGCCTAGAACTGACCCCCCAAACGTAGCCGCCAGCAAACCCGCCTAAACGTGATGCGAGGCGTCCCCTTTGGCGGCGGTTGACAAGTTCGAAGCCACGACGCCGCGCGTCCAGCGGGTTTACGCACCGTTTCACGGCGTCAGGACGGCGCCTGCGCCGAACGCGTGCCGCAAACTCTTTGAACGTGGCATTCCGCAGTATTTTCGACCGCGGTGATTTCTATTCGCAGCACGTTTGCGGCCGCACAGCGCGCGGGCGCTCTACCGACTGGACATCGAGTCGGCGTCGCCCGGATAGACCCGTCGCCCGTCGGCCGCGAAGTCGCAGGCGCACCATTGGCCCCGGTCCTGCGACCAGCGAAGCTGTGTGCCGCGCTTGCGCATCAAGTGCTGCTTGTACACCTTGTCGCGTTGCTGCGGCGAGAACGCGAAGTCCAAGTTGATCGGCAACCCGGCCCAGTCGACCTGGTCGCCCGGTTGATCGTCGCCCACGCCGCGCCGCAGCCGGCACTGCAGCGGGCAGGAGGCCCGCACGGCGTTTTCGAGGGGCCCGTCAAAATCCAGAGCCACTGCTTCCCTCCTCGGCGCGACCAATGACTGAATCGTCCAGCGAGGTTGTTTCAGTGGCAGGTGCGTGACGTTTCCGTCGTATTACGAGTCGGGCGAAACCCCGGGGGGCCTAGTAGACGTCGCGGTGGTAGCGCTTGTCGGCGCTCAACGACCGGACGTACTCCTTCGCCGCGTCGAGGTCGAGGCCGCCGTGTTCGGCCGCCAGCTCGCAGAGCGCGCGGTCGACGTCTTTGGCCATCGGATCGGCGGTCCCGCAGACGTAGAGCTGCGCCCCGTCCTGCAGCCAGCGCCACAGCTCCGCGCCGCGGTTGCGCATCAGGTGTTGCACGTAGATCTTGTCGCGCTGGTCCCGCGAGAACGCCAGGTCCAGCTCGGTGAGCAGCCCGTCGGCGCGCATCTGCTCGATCTCGTCGCGGTAGTAGTAGTCGGTGGCGGCGTGCTGCTCGCCGAAGAACAGCCAGTTGGGACCGGTGTGCCCGAGCGCGCGTCGTTCCTGCAGGAACCCGCGGAACGGCGCGATGCCGGTGCCCGGCCCGATCATGATCATCGGCGTATCGGGGTCGCGCGGAGGCCGGAAATGCCTCGACGGCTGCAGATAAACGGCGACGCGATCGCCGGGGGAGCGGTCGGCGAGGTAGGTCGAGCACACCCCCCGGCGCGGGACGCCCTGGAAGTTGTAGCGCACCGGCGAGACGGTCAGGTGGACCTCTTGAGGACATTCCTTGGGGCTCGACGAGATCGAATACAGCCGCGGCTGAAGGCGTTTGAGGACCCTGAGCCACTCGTGGGCCGAGGCGGAGACCGGATGCTGCGCCAACAGGTCGATCGCCTGCCGGCCCCACGTCCAATTGTTCAGAGCGGCCTTGTTTTCCGGCCTCAGCAGCTCGGCGAGCTTCCGGTCGCCGGTGCGCTCCTGGACGAACCGCACCAGATCGCGGCTGATGTGGGCGATCTCGATTCGCTCGGTGAGTGCCGAGCGCAACGACATCAGACCGTGCTCGCCGACCTCGACCGGGGTCTGACCGTCCAGGCCCGTTACGGACAGCCATTCATCGACCAGTTGGTCGCTGTTGCGCGGCCACACCCCGAGTGCATC
This sequence comes from Mycobacterium hainanense, assembly GCF_041890355.1. Lineage (NCBI taxonomy): Bacteria > Bacillati > Actinomycetota > Actinomycetes > Mycobacteriales > Mycobacteriaceae > Mycobacterium > Mycobacterium hainanense. The sequence goes on from NZ_CP169059.1 coordinate 2,136,342, forward strand.
ACCGGCCTCATAGGTGATCGTGCCCTCGGGCAGGCGAAACACCAGCTGTCGCACGTCCTTCGCCGACTCCGGCCGGCCCAGCTTGATGTTCCGGGCCATGTCGGTGATCAGGGGATGCTTCTTGCTGTACCCGGCCGTCTTGGACCCGTCGGCCGGCCGGATTGGGGCGGCGACCACGGAGGTGGCCGCCACCGGGGCGGCCCCGTCGTGGCCCACCGGTGCGGGCGTGTGGGACAGCGCCTCGATGACACCGTCGAGCCACCTCGCCGCGGCGTCGTGGTAGTCGGGTTCGCAGTCGACCCGCTCGACGATGCGGGTCGCGCCGAGCTGGGCCAGCCGCTCGTCGAGCTTGCGCCCATGACCGCAGAAGTCGTCATAGTTGGAGTCACCCAGCGCCAGCACCGCGTAGCGGGTGGCGGTGAATCGTGGTGCGGTGTCTGAGGTGAGCGCCCGCCAGAGACCGGTGCCGTTGTCGGGCGGCTCGCCGTCGCCGGTGGTGCTGGTGACTAGCAGCAGCTGCCGCGTCGTCGGCAGTTCGGTCACCGGGAAGTCGTCCATGCTGTGCAGTGCGACGGGCAGGTTCTTCTCGCCCAGCCGCGCCGCGACCTCGGCGGCGAGCTCCTCCGCGTTGCCGGTCTGCGATGCCCACAGCACGACGACGGGCGACCGTTCGGCGGGGTTGGCTTCCGGCGGTCCGGTATTCGGTTCCTTGACCGCCGGGGCCGGCGTTGCCCGGGGCGCGTCCTCGCGCGAGAACAAGCCCGCGAGCAGGCCATCCACCCACAGCCGGGTGCCCGAGTCGAAGGGGGCGCTCGAGGGCAGGGTCGGCACGCCGGACGCGCGTCGACCCGCATCCGACCGAAGCGCGGTCAGCATCCCGGCGAGATAGGAGCGGCCGAGCTCATCGAATTCCGGCACGGGCTTTGTTGCCACGCCGAGCAACTCGGCGAGGGCATCGACCTGTGAGACGCTGATTTCCGGTACCTCCGTGGGCGCGGGAGCTGGTGCTTGGGCATCCGCCGACGGCTTCGGAGCAGTGGCCTGAGGTGCCACGGGCACGGCGACTTTCGCCAATGCGACGGCGCACGCTTTGAATTCCGGTTGGTTCGAGATCGGGTCCACCGCGTCGTTGGTGACCGCGTTGATCGCCAGGTATTCGCCGAAGACGTCGTTCCAGTGGAACGGCGCGAAGCAGTTGCCGGGCCGCACCCGGTCGCTGATCGCGGCGGGCAGCACGGCGCGACCGCGCCGGGAAGCGATTTCGATCGCGTCACCCTCGGCGATCTGCAGCCGTGCCGCGTCGTCGGGGTGCACTTCGACGAACGGCCCGGGGTTGAGCTTGTTGAGCTTGGCGACCTTGCCGGTCTTGGTCATCGTGTGCCACTGGTGCGGCAGGCGACCGGTGTTCAACAGGAACGGGTAGTCGTCGTCGGGCATCTCTTCGGGCGGCAGGTGCGGGCGGGCGAAGAACACCGCGCGGCCGCTCTCGGTGGGGAAGGCCAACCGCGGACTGCTGCCGTCGTCGCGGACCAGCCGGGCCTGACTGACGCCGTCGTTGAGGTAGCGAATGGGGTTGCGATCGCTGGCGCTATCGGGCGCGCACGGCCACTGCAGCGGGCCCCGACGCAGCCGCTCGTAGCTGACGCCCCGCAGGTCGTAGCCCGTCTTCGGGTTCGAGAACCGTTTGATCTCCTCGAAGACTTCCTCGGCGCAGTTGTAGCTGAAAGCGTCCGAAAACCCCATCGCGCACGCGATCCGCGCGATGAGCTGCCAGTCGGGCATCGCATCGCCGGGCGCGGTGACCGCGGGTTGGAACAGCGTCATGTTGCGCTCGGAGTTGACCATCACGCCCTCGGCTTCCGACCACAGGGCCGCAGGCAGGAGCACGTCGGCGTATTCGTTGGTCTCGGTTTCTGCGAAGGCGTCCTGGGCGATCACCAACTCGGCGCGCTCCAGACCGGCCAGCACCGTCTTGCGATTGGCAACGGAGGCAACGGGATTGGTGCAGACGATCCAGCACGCCTTGATGTCGCCGTCGGCCATCCGAGAGAACATGTCGACGGTGCCGGTGCCGACGTCGGTGCGCAGCGTTCCCCGCGGGATGCCCCACTGGTCTTCGGTGAAGGCGCGGTCGGCCGCGGACAGCACGGAGCGCTGCCCGGGCAATCCCGGTCCCATGTAACCCATTTCGCGGCCGCCCATCGCATTGGGCTGGCCGGTGAGTGAGAAGGGGCCGCTGCCGGGTTTGCAGATCGTGCCGGTGGCCAGGTGCAGATTGCAGATCGCGTTGGTATTCCAGGTGCCGTGCGTGCTCTGGTTGAGGCCCATGGTCCAGCAGCTCATGAAATTCTCGGCCTCGCCGATCATCCTGGCCGCCGCGCGGATGTCGTCCTGGGGAATGCCGGTGATCTCGCTGACCGTGTCGGGGGTGTACTGCTGAAGGAAGCTGGGCATCACCTCCCACCCCTCGGTGAACTCGGCGATGAAGCCGGGATCGGTGTGCCCATTCTCGACGATTAGGTGCAGCAGCCCGTTGAGCAGGGCGAGATCGGAACCGGGGGCGATCTGGAGGAATAGGTCGGCCTTTTCCGCGGTCGCGGTGCGGCGCGGATCGACCACGATCAGTTTGGCCCCGGCCTTGGCGCGTTCCATCATCCGCAAGAAGAGGATGGGATGGCAGTCGGCCATGTTCGCGCCGATGACGAAGAAGACGTCGGCGCGTTCGAAGTCTTGGTACGAGCCCGGCGGTCCGTCGGCGCCCAGCGAGAGCTTGTAGCCCGAACCCGCACTGGCCATGCACAGCCGTGAGTTCGACTCGATCTGGTTGGTGCCGATGAAGCCCTTGGTCAGCTTGTTCGCCAGGTACTGCGCCTCGATGGACATCTGCCCCGACACATACATGGCAAAGGAATCCGGGCCATGCTCGTCGATGATGGCGCGTAACCGCCGGGCGGTCTGAGCGATCGCGCGCTCGATATCGACGGGCTCCAGGGGCTCGCCACGGTCGGCGCGCAGGTGCGCCGATTCCAGCCGTCCGGGTGCCTTCAACAAGTCCGACGTGGTGGTGCCCTTGGTGCACAACCGGCCGAAGTTGGCCGGATGTTGTTTGCTCCCAACCGACTTCCCGATGTGGCGCCGGCCGCTCTCGGGATCGGTTGTGACCTGCAACACCATTCCGCAGCCGACGCCGCAGTACGCGCACACGGTGTTCACGGCATCGTTGTTTGACGCCATGGACTCGGTGGACACGCCTACTTCCCTCCATTGAGCACAACGGGTTTATGTGAATGGTGCGACGAGGATGTTTCAGCACCGGGTATCGGGAGTTTCCCGCGTTTTACGGCTTCCTCTCACCGGCCCAAGCGTGTCCGTGAACTGTCGGAAATGCCGTATAACCCCAGGTCAGAGCGGGTCATCGTCGACCCGCCGGCCCGGGTCAAGGCTACCCGTGGGGCCCGATGCTTTACCCATCAGAACGGGGTCTCGGACCAAACAAACGGGACATTCACAGCCTTCGCTAAGCTCACCGAGTGCGTCAGCTGATTGTGATCCTGGTGGTCCTGCTGGCCTCCGGTTGCGGCGGGCACCAAACCAGTTCGCCGCCGGCCTCATCCGAGAAGTGCAAGGACTCCGACGGGCCGACGCCCGACACCGTCCAGCGGGCCATCGCATCCGTGCCCATCTCCGTCGCTGGCAGCAGTTGGGTGGAAATCGCTCGGGGACATGCCAAGAAGTGCCGGCTGTACTGGGTGCAGATCATCCCGACCATCGCCAGCGAGTCCACCGGGCAGCAGTTGCTGTTCTTCGATCACAACACGCCGCTCGGCGCGGCCACCCCAAATCCCAAGCCGTACATCACCGTCTTACCGCCGGCCGACGACACCGTTGCGGTTCAATATCAATGGCTGAAGGGCAACGACCAGCCGTGCTGTCCCAGCGGTAGCGGCACGGTGAAATTCGGGATCGGCCCGGACGGCAAGCTGAAGGCGCTCGGCCCGATCCCGAATCAATAGGGTTGTGTCACAGCGTGAACGAGCGGCGCCTCAGTCCGCGACGGCGTCGGTCAGGTTCTCCGGATGCAGCATCTCGGCGTAGCGCAGCTGCTCCGGTATCCCGAAACCGTCGACGAGCGTCTCCGCGTGCGGTCGCAGCGCGCGGCACCGGTCGTTGATGCCGCGGGTGACTGCCTTGGCCCGCTCAGTGGACAGGTACCGGTGTTCGATGTACCACGCCTTGTCGTCCTCGATGACCGACAGCGCGTACAGATCGCAAAGGACGCCGAGCAGTTCGCGAGTCTCCTCGTGCGGGCAGGCGTCGATGCCGGCGACGAACGCCTCGAGCACCACCCGGTCGATGTGCGCGGACGCCGCGTGTAAGACGTGGTCCTGCACCGCGTTGAACGCGTCGAACTCCGACATCTCTTTGGACTTGGCCTGCAGCCGACGGGCCACGGACGCCAGCAGATATTCCTCGCGGTCCTCGAACATCTTGATCTGCGTACCGCGGTTGAAAAGACTGCCCTCTTCCTCACTGTCCTGCCGGGCATCCACGATCGTTTGGATAATCGTCTCTGCCGCAGTCCGTTTCACGACGCGCTCGCCCACGGTGTTGGCGGCGAAACGCACCCACTCGACCGGGCTCATGCTGCGGATGTCGTCGGCGTAGGCCGTCAGCAGCTCCTTGGCCACCAACTGCGTCAGCACGTGGTTGTCGCCCTCGAACGTGGTGAACACGTCGGTGTCGCCGCGCAGCGCGACCAATCGGTTCTCGGCCATGTACCCCGCGCCGCCGCAGGCCTCGCGCGCCTCCTGAATCGCCCGCGAGGCGTGCCAGGTGTTGGCCGCCTTCAGCCCGGCGGCACGCGCCTCCAACTCGCGCTGCTCGTCGGCGTCCACCGCGTCCGCGGTCTGGATGTCGTGGCACCTGCCGACCAGTTCGTTCTGGGCGAACTGCAGCGCGTACGACTTCGCGATCAACGGGAACAGCCGGCGCTGGTGCACCAGGTAGTCCATGATCAGCACCTCGGACTCGTCATTGGGCGCGCTGAACTGCTTACGCTGCAACGCATATCGCGTCGCGATATCAAGCGCGACGCGGGCGGCGGCGCCGGCGCTGCCGCCCACCGTGATCCGCCCGCGCACCAATGTGCCCAGCATGGTGAAGAACCGGCGGTTGGTGTTCTCGATGGGCGAGCTGTAGGTGCCGTCCGGCGCCACGTCGCCGTATTTGTTGAGCAGGTTCACCCGCGGGACCCGGACGTGGTCGAAGACGATGCGGCCGTTGTCCACACCGGGCAGGCCGCCTTTGTACTCGCAGTCCGACGTTGTCACGCCGGGCATGTCGTTGCCCTCCGCGTCGCGAATCGGCACCAGCAGGCAGTGCACGCCGTGGTTGACCGGTTTGCCGTCCTCGGTCGTGATCAACTGGGCGAACACCGCTGCCATGGTGGCCGTTTCGGCCGCGCCGCCGATGTAATCCTTGCGGGCCGTCGGGGTCGGGGAGTCGATGATGAACTCCTCCGTGGCAGGGTCGTAGGTGGCGGTGGTCTCCAGTGACTGAACGTCGCTGCCGTGTCCGGTCTCGGTCATCGCAAAGCAGCCCCGCAATTCGAGGCTGATGATTTTCTTCACGTATGCCTCGTGGTGGCGCTCGGTGCCCAGATTTTCGACGGCACCGCCGAACAGCCCCCACTGGACACCGGCCTTCACCATCAGCGACAGATCCGACATGGCGAGCATCTCGATCATCGTGATCGCCGCGCCGATGTCACCGGTGCCGCCGTGCTCCTTGCGGAAGTTGTCGGCCGCGGCACCGAAGGCGGCCATGATCCTCATCTGCTCGGCCACCTTGGTGCGCGCAATCACGGTGTTAGGGGTGTAGTGCGGCCGGAAGAGCTCCTCGCTCATGGTGGAGCGCAGCATGTTCCTCGTGTCGCGCCAACGCCCGTCGAGAGCGTTGCGCAGCTGGTCGGCAATGGTGGTGGTCTCTGGCGCCATAACCCGACGGTATCTCGCGGTTCTCGTCGCCGGTATAACAACCCGATCCCAATCGGCGGTGCCGGTCAGCGACGACCCAGTTCCTGTTGTTCCTGCTGCGCTGACTGCGCGGCTTGGCGTTGCGGAGGCCGCAACCGGTAGAGGGTAAAGCCGGCCGCCACGGTGCCGAGCAGAACGAGCATCCCCATGTCGAACAACCACCAGCCGCTGTAGTGCGTCCACGACTGGCAGTCGGCGGCCAAGGGGTCGACCCGGCGCAGGTTGGCCGTGGACGCCGACGCGGCGAAGCCCCAGCGGGCGGGCACGAGCCAGGAGATCTGCTGCAAGCCCCACTTACTCACCAGTTGAACGAGGCTTCCGTTGAAGAGCGCGGAGGCCAGGATCACCGGCAACAGCAGCGGCAGGACCTCGCTCAGCGACTTGCCCAGGCTCGACAAGGCGAGCCCGACGACCGCGGACACCATGGCCGTCACCGCCACGCTCACATAGAGCTCGACGGTGGCGTTGTGCAGCAGGGCGGCGCCACCCGCCGGTCCGCCCTTGGCGGCGATGACGATGGCGAACACGATGGCCGTCAGGATCGCCGCCGCGAGGCTGAACACCAGGATCTTGGCGGCCAGATAGGCCGCGCTCGACAGGCCGAGCGCCTGCTCGCGGCGGAAGATGCGACGCTCGCGCACCACGGCGCGGATCGTGAGCGCGGTGCCGATGATCACCGCGGCGATGTTGATCGCGGCGAGGATCTCGATGGCTTCGTGGGGGTGAGGGTCGCCGGCATGGGGCCGGGTCAGCCCCGAATCGCCAGGAATGAGCAGCGCCAGGCCCGCCAGCACGAACGGCAGGAGCACCAGGAACACAACGTAGAGTCGGTCGGCCAGGAGCAGCCGGGCGTCGCGGCGGGCCAGCAGCCGGACCTGCCGTCCCAGCGGGGCTTCGGCCGGGGGCGGCGCCGGTGGGGCGATCTCGGGCGGCGTGCGAGCCGCCGGTGGCTGGGCTCGAAACGCGCGGTGGGTTCCGTGGGGGTCGGCATTCACCCGTTCCAGCACTTGCGACCAGTCGGCGGTGCCCAGCCGGGATTCGACCTGCGCGGGCGGCCCCAGGAACGCAGTCGTGCCGGCTGAGGTCAGCACCAGCACCTCGTCGCACAGGTCGAGGTTCGCCAACGAGGTTTGCGATGACATGGCCGCCACCACCACGCAGCCGATCTCGGCCTGGCGCCGCAGCATCGCCATGACGTGACGTTGTTGCTCCGCATCCAGGCCGGCGGTTGGCTCGTCGACGACGAGCAGCGTCGGCCGGGTGAGGAGCTCGACGGCCAGCGCGGCGCACCGTCGCAGCTCGGGTGAAAGCTTGCCGATCCGGGTGGACCGGTGATCCGAGAGATCCAGTTCCTCGAGGACCTGACTGACCACGCGGTCGCGCTGCTCGGGTGAGATGTCCTGCGGCAGGCGCAGTTCGGCGGTGTACCCCAACGCCCTTTCTACGGTGAGCTGCCGGTGCAAGCGGTCCTCGGGCGAGACGATGCCGATGCGGGTGCGCATGGACGCCGGGTCCGCGTGCACGTCGTGGCCGTCGACGGTGACGCGCCCGGAGCTGGGTTGCCTGGTCCCGGCGAGCAACCCGAGCAGGGCGGAGTTGCGGGTGGCCGACGGCCCGACGACGGCGGTGAACATGCCCGGACGCGCCGAGAATGAGATGCCCGACACGATGTCGCGCCCGTCGACCGTCAGTCCGAGTTGGTATGCGGTCACCCCGAGGGTGCGGGCCTCGGCTTTGAGCGGCAATCGATAGGTGGAGTTCCCGGTTTCCGCTGCGCCGACGGCCGGACGCGGGACGCGGAATTTCGAGGTGATCATCCGCTCGATGAGGCCCGGACCCTTCGCCTGTGCATCCGCCACTGGGACCGGCTGGACGGGCGGCTGAACCGGCGGTGCCGGCTGTGGATGGGCGGCAGGTTCGGCCGCCGGCGGCTGCGGCGGCAGCACCCGCATGCGCTGCGTGTCGCGCTCGGTCGGGGCCCGCAGGTTCGGATCGCTCGGGCGAGCGGGTTGCGGCGGGGCGGGAGGAGGAGGCGGGGACTGCCGCGGCGGGTAGGCAGGCGGTCGAGGCGGCGCCTGCCGGGGCGGACCGGCCGGCTGGGCGATTTCGAAAACCAGCCGGGGACCGCGCTGCGGATCACCGATGCTGATCGCCTGACCATTGTGGATGGTGACCGTCGAGGCGCGTGCGCCATCCACGAAGATGCCGTTGTGGCTCAGGTCGATCGCCATCCACTGGGTGCCCGCGAATCGCAGCACCACTTCGGGGCGGGGCGCCGGGGGCGGTGAGGCGGTGGTTCCGAGGCGCTCCAGGGCGATATCGCTGCCCGGGCCGTAGCCGACGATCACGTCGCGACCGGGGGAGAAGTCGAAGCGCGCAGACCCGACCCACACGGTCAACGGGGAGGCTCTGAAACCGGAAGCCTCGGGCCGCATGGCCGCCACCTTTCCTCACACCGGTCGAATCGACTTAGTGTCTACCCGCCGGCCCTCGTCCATCCACGTGGGTGCGCCCGTCAGAGCGCGTTGCGCCGCCCCGCCAGCGACGCATTGTCGAGAAGCCGGCGTAACACCTCGACCGCGTCGGTCAGCACCTGGCGGTCGCCGGGCTCGAGCAACGCGAGTTGCGGTTCGATGGCGGCGGCGCGGTCGGCGCGAACCGCGTTGAGCGTGCGCTTGCCCTGCGGGGTGATGCGGATCCGGACGGCGCGGGCGTCCCCCGGGTCGACGGTTCGGGTGACCAGGCCGGCGTCCTCGAGCCGGCGCACCTGCGTCGTCATGGTCGGCTGTGAGCAGTGATCGACCGCGGCGAGGTCGCCGATCCGGGCCTCGCCGTGGGCTTCGATGGAGGCGAGCAGCCTGGCCTGCGCCGCCGGCAGCGGCATCTGGATGCGCTGGGTGGCCAGCCGGTTGAGCCGCGCCACCACGGCGAGCAGATCCGCTCCCAGCTGCTGGGCCTCGATGTTTGCGGTGTCGACAACTCTGTCCATGTGTCCATAGTTCCATAGCTTTGCTAAGCGAGGCGAGTGACGGCCGGGTCCGATCGGCGCGGGAGTGTCGAGTGTGACGAACCGAGTTGAGGCCGCGGCCTGGCAGAATCAGTGAAGTGAAAGTCCGCCGCCCCGTCCGTGCGCGCCGTCGGGGCGGACCTTTACACCCGGCCGAACTAGCACAGGCCTCGGTCATGGGGGCGCTTTGCGCGGTGATCGCGATCATCGCCGGCGTTATCCCGTTCGCCCAAGGATTGGCGCTGCTGGGCACGGTGCCGATGGGCCTGCTCTCGTACCGTTACCGACTGCGTGTGCTGCTGGCCGCGACGTTTGCGGCCGGAATGATCGCCTTTCTCATCTCCGGGGTCGGCGGCTTCGTGACGGTCGTCAACTGCTCCTACATCGGCGGCTTGACCGGTTTCGTCAAGCGCAGGGGCAGGGGCACACCCACCGTCCTCGTCTTATCCCTGATCGTCGGGGTCGCCGTCGCCGGCGCCACCGTCGGTGCGTTGTCGGTGCTGAATCGGTTGCGGCATCTGATCTTTGAGGTGATGTCGGCCAACGTGGATGGTCTGGTCGCCTTCCTGGGCAGGGTGAATCTGCGCTGGCTCGGCGCCGACGTAAAGCGGTGCTTCGAATTCGGGCTGCATTACTGGCCGTGGCTGATGCTCGGCTACGTCACCTATGGGGTCATCGTGTCGTCGTTGATCGGTTGGTGGGCCCTTTCTCGCCTGCTGGACCGGATGGGCAGGGTTCCGGATGTGCACAAGCTCGACGCACCGGACGAGCCTCCCGACGCCGCCATCGGCCCCGTTCCGGTGCGGCTGGACAAGGTGCGGTTCCGCTACCCCAATGCCAAGCAAGACGCCTTGCGTGAGCTGAGTCTGGAACTCCAGGTCGGCGAACATGTCGCCGTGATCGGCGCCAACGGCTCGGGCAAGACCACGTTGACGCTCATCTTGGCGGGCAGGCAACCGACGTCGGGCACCGTGCAGCGCCCGGGTGCGGTGGGTCTCGGCATGGTGGGCGGCACGGCGCTGGTCCTGCAGCACCCGAAGAGCCAGGTCTTGGGAACCCGCGTCGCCGATGATGTGGTGTGGGGCCTGCCCCCGGGAACCGAGGTCGACGTCGAGCATTTGCTGCGGGAAGTCGGTCTTGGCGGTTTCGCCGAGCGCGATACCGGCGGCCTGTCCGGCGGCGAACTGCAACGCCTCGCTCTGGCCGCGGCGCTGGCGCGGGAACCGGCGCTCCTGATCGCCGACGAGTTCACCAGCATGGTCGATCAGAGGGGCCGTGAGGTCCTGTTGAACGTGCTGTCCGGCCTTCCCAAGCGGCATCGGACCGCCCTGGTACACATCACGCATTTCGACAACGAGGCCGCGTCGGCGGACCGGACCATCAACCTCAGCGATTCCCCGGATAACACCGGCATGGTGGAGACGGTGCCGGCCCCGCTGCCGGCCACCGCGGTCAGGCGCGGGCCGAGCAAGCCCGTGCTGGAAATCGTTGGGGTCAGCCACGAATACAACAGCGGGACGCCGTGGGCGAAGGCCGCGCTGCGCGACATCAACTTCGTCGTGGAACAAGGCGACGGAATTCTGATTCATGGTGGCAACGGCTCGGGCAAATCGACGCTGGCGTGGATCATGGCCGGACTCACGGTTCCCACGGTCGGCGCCTGCCTGCTCGACGGAGAGCCGATCCGGGATCACGTCGGCGCGGTGGCGTTGTCGTTTCAGACCGCCAGGCTGCAATTGATGCGCAGCCACGTCGGCCTGGAAGTTGCTTCCGTGGCGGGCTTTTCGCCCCGTGACGAAGGTCGGGTGACCGCCGCCCTGGCTGCGGTCGGGCTGGAGCCCACGATGGGCAAGCGACGCATCGACCAGCTCAGCGGCGGCCAGATGAGACGGGTGGTGCTCGCCGGACTGCTGGCGTGCTCGCCGCGCGTCCTGATCCTCGACGAGCCGCTGGCCGGGCTGGACGTCGGGAGCCAGCGCGGCCTGCTGCGTCTGCTGGCGGACCTGCGCCGTCACCGGGGTCTGACCGTAGTCGTCATCTCGCACGACTTCGTGGGGTTGGAAGCCGTCTGCCCGCGAACCCTGCACGTGCAGAACGGCGCGCTGCAGACGGTGTCTGCCACCGCCTCGGCGGGGGGCGGGTCATGACCGCACCCTCGTCCTCCACGCGCAGCAAGGAGCGGCGCACTGCTCGCCCGGTGGTGCTGTTGGTTCCGGTGCCCGGCGGGTCCGCGATCCACAGCTTGTGGGCCGGCACCAAGCTGCTCGTGGTGTTCGGTGTCGCCGTGTTGCTGACCTTCTACCCCGGTTGGGTCACGATTGGTTCGGTGGCCGCGTTGGTGATGACGGCGATCTGGATCGCCCACATTCCCCGCGGTGCGCTTCCGTCGATCCCGCGCTGGCTGTGGATCCTCATCGCGTTGGGTTTCGTGACGGCCGCGGTGGCCGGCGGTAGTCCGGTCGTGACGATCGCCGGGGTCCACTTGGGGCTCGGCGGGGCATTGAACTTCCTGCGGATCACCGCGTTGTCCCTCGTTTTGCTTGGGCTGGGGGCGATGGTGTCCTGGACCACCAATGTCGCCGAAATCGCCCCGGCGCTAGCGGTTTTGGGCCGCCCGCTCAAGCTGGTGCGGATCCCGGTTGACGAGTGGGCGGTGGCCCTCGCTCTGGCGCTGCGCGCCTTCCCGTTGCTGATCGAGGAATTTCAGGTGCTCTACGCCGCTCGTCGATTGCGGCCCAACCATATGGCACCGACTCGCAAGGCGCGGGTCAAGCAGACGGCCGGCAACTCGATCGATTTGGTCGCCGCCGCCGTCGTGGTGACGTTGCGCCGTGCCGACGAGATGGGTGACGCGATCACCGCCCGCGGCGGCATCGGCCAACTATCGGCCGCCCCGGCCCGGCCGAAAATGGCCGACTGGTTGACGCTCGCGGTGACCATCGCGGTGGGCGGTGCCGCGGTCGCGGTCGAGACGATATTCCACCTGACTCGCTGATCGTCCGACGTGACGGCCGTGCTCGGTCGCTGAGTCGCGCCAGCCACCTCGGCCCGGCCTGGAGGATGAGGCGGTCGATGAAGTCAATATCGCCGGCGATAGCTCAGTCGTGACTTGGCTCGTGGTGGGAATGCCGCACGACGTCCGGCACGCACCAGCCAGGAGATCCTCCGCCATGCCTGCTGGCAGGTAGCGAATTTCCCGGCTAGTGGGCCCCGTTGATGGGGGCTAGCCGCGGCGACAGCGCCGTCGTCGAGGGCGAGTCTGAAAACATCGAGCAAGATGCGCAAGGCTCTTGCACCTAACGGGAGATGACGTCATGACAGCGATGTATGGCCTGTTCGCGATCGTCCCGATTGTGTGGGGCTGCGCGGGCTATGTGCTGGTGTCTCACCCGGGCACCGCGGAGACCAGTGAATCCCGCGGCCTGCCAACGTAATCGAGCTCGCCCGCACGGTTACGCCGTGATGATTGGCAGCGAGCCAGGCGTACGCGAGGGGAGGGTACCGGCAGCATCATGCGCGTCGTGGCGCGCTGCCGGTCGGCCCACCTATCGACGGAGTATCTTCCGTCAGAACCGCGGATCCGGGCGCGAATTGACCCGTGCCACCTTTGATCCCCAGGAGATCAACTCGGGGCTGGCGTCGTCGTTGGGGATCTGGCACTCGATCAGCACCGGGCCGCCCTTGTGAGCGTGGGCCTTCTCGATCGCGTCGGCCAATTCCGCTGCGGTGGTTGCCCTCAGCCCTAGACCGCCGCCGTCCTCGGCGTTGAACGCGTCGACCAGCCCGGCATAGTCCCAGTTCTTGTAGTAGTTGTAGGGACCGTCGTGGATCGCCGACTCGATCACGTAGCCGCGGTTGTTGACCAGGAACATAAGGGTTTCCTGGTGGTGGCGGATCATGTTCGAAACCTCTTGGGCCGTCAACTGAAACGACCCGTCACCGATCACCGACACCAGCCGGCGGTCGTCCTCCAGGCCCATTGCGTAGCCGAAACTGGCGGGAACCGACCAGCCGATCGAGCCCCACTGCATCTCGATCTCGAACCGTGCGCCGCCCGGCAGCCGGGTGTACATGCCGTTCAGCCAAGAGTCGCCGGTCTCCACCAACAGGGTGGTGCTGGAGTCCAGTTCGTCCTCGATCTGGCGCCACATTTCGACCCGGCTCAGCGGCGCCGAAGGGTCGGCGGGCCCCGGACGCGGCGCCGCCGATGCCGTGCCCCGCAGGCGCTTGTACTGCGTCAGGGTGGCGTCGTTGGCCTGCACCTTCTTCGCGAGGTCGCTCAAAAAGTCGGCCAGCGCGACTCCGGTGAACTCGGCGTCGGGGAACCGCACCACCCGGGGCTCGGCGTTGATCATCCGGTTGCGCGGCGGCATCGCGCTGTAGCCGACCGTCGTGTAGTCGTTGAACACCGGACCGGCGGCCACGACCAGGTCGGACCAGTCGACGATGGCCTGGCACTGCGGACTGCTCACCTCGCCCCAGTAGATCCCGGCGTATTGCGGGTGGTCCTCGGGGAAGAAGCCTTTGGCGTTCGGCATGACCGCCACCGCGCAGCCCAGTGCCTCGGCCAGTTCCCGGAAGGCGTCGATCGCGCCGTATGCGCGCAGGTGCACGCCCGCCAGCAGGATCGGCTTCTTCGCCTGGCCGATGAGGTCGGTGGCCCGCGCGACCGCGTCGGCCAACGTCCGCGCGTTGCTCGGCTCCCACGCCGGCAGTTCCGAGAACGGCGCCGGTGCCGCACACCGCGCAGCCGACAGGTTGCACGGAATCTCGATGTAGGCGGGCTTGCGCTCGCGCAACGCGGTGCTGATCGCGTAATCGATCATGGCGGGCGCGTTGTCGGGGTGCTGGATGCGCACCGCCGCGCAGGTCACCTGGCGGAAGACCTCGTATTGCGCGGTGAAGTCGTGCGTGCCGACCGTGTGGTGCAGGATGTGGTTCTCACCCGCGTCGTTGGTGTTGGGGCTCGAGGACACCATGATCACCGGCAGGCGTTCGGCGTGGGCGCCCGCCACCCCGTTCAGCGCCGAGTACGCCCCGACGTTGAACGTGGTGAGCACGGCGCCGACGCCGTTCACCCGGGCGTAGCCCTCGGCCGCGTAGGCGGCGTTGAGCTCGTTGCAGCAGCCGATCTGCTGGACGTTCTCGTTTTCCAGCAGCTCGTCGAGCAGCACGAGGTTGTAGTCCCCGGGGACCATGAAGTAGTGCTTGAGCCCGATCTGCTCGAACCGGGCCGCCAGGTACTTACCCACGGTGAAGTCAGCCATGATTGTGTTCCTTTTGCGTTGAGTCACTGGGGATTTGGATTACTCGGGCGCGTCGATCGGCACGACGTTGATCAGCTTCTTGTTGACGAACTCCGCGATGCCGATGCCCGACAGTTCGTGCCCATAGCCCGACAGCTTGACCCCACCGAAGGGCAGGTCCGGCTTGGTCCAGGTGGGGTGGTTGACGAACACCATGCCGGTCTCGATCCGCTTGGCGACCTCGACTCCGCGCTCGGGGTCCTGGGTGAACACCGAGCCGCCGAGCCCGAAGTGCGAGTCGTTGGCGATCCGCACGGCGTCGTCCTCGCTGGTGGCGCGGAAGAACAGCGCGACCGGGCCGAAGAATTCCTGGTAGTAAGCCGGGTTGTCGGGGGTGAGATCGGTCAGGATCGTCGGCTGCACGAAGGCACCCGTGGTGGGCACCGGTTCGCCGAGCGGGATGGCCGTCGCCCCCGCTTCGACCGCGGCCTTGATCTTCGCGTTCAGCTCGTCGGCGGCACCCTGGCTCGACATCGGCGGCAGGGTGGTGGCCTCGTCGAAGGGGTCCCCGGCCTTGAGCTCGGCCAGTGCGGCGGAGAACCTCTCCAGAAATTCGTCGGCGAGCTCCTCGGCGACGATGATCCGTTTGGAGGCCACGCAGCATTGACCGCCGTTGTTCATCCGGCCCCACACCGCCCACGGCACGGTCTTGTCCAGGTCGGCGTCGTCCAGCACGATCAGCGCGTCCGAGCCGCCCAGCTCCATGGTGGACTTCTTGAGGTTCTTGCCGGCCCGTGCCGCGACGACGCTACCGGCGCCCTCGCTGCCGGTCAGCGACACGCCCCGCACCCGCGGGTCGTCGATCAGCGTGTTGATCTGCTCTTTGGTCGCAAAGAGGTTGGTGTAGGCGCCTTCCGGGAAGCCGGCCTCGAGCAGCAGCCGCTCGAACGCCGCCGCGGCCTGCGGGACGTTGGAGGCGTGCTTGACCATGACGACGTTGCCGGCCATCAGGTTTGGCGCCGCCACACGCGCCAGCTGGTAGAAGGGGAAGTTCCACGGCTGCACGCCCAGGATCACGCCGAGCGGCTCGCTGACGAGCATCGCGTTGTCGTTGACGCTGATGGTGTCGATGCGTTCGGGCGCCAGGAACTTCTCGGCGTTGTCGGCGTAGTAGGCGAAGATGTGCGCGCTGAGCGCCACCTCGCCCAGGCTCTCCTTGTAGAGCTTGCCCATCTCCAGCGTGAGCAGGCGGGCGAACTCGTCGGGCCGTTCCGTGAGGATGGCCGCCGCACGCTTGCACAGCGCGGCCCGCTGGGCGTAGGAAGTCTGGCTCCAGGACTCAAACGTCTTCTGCGCCTGGTCGAGCAGGTTCATCGCCTCGGCATCGGTCAGGTCGTCGAAGGTGGCGACGACCTCGTTGTTGAACGGGTTGACGGTCCGGTATGCCATGGTGTGCCCTTCCAATTGTCTGCGAGCGGCTCCTGACCGCTGCCCGGGTTGGTAACTTCTTTTTCTGCACGCGATTACGCGCAGGTTTTGCTGTCGCGTGGTTGATCTCAGAATGCGGGCGCCGCAGGGCCTTGTCGTTCACGCCACCGGCAAATGGATATACCTGCCAGCAGTAAAGTTGGCCGTTGCGGTGGCTTTCTGACGGACCGTCAGTATTGCGTTGGTTTACAACGTGTTTGGACGCGTGCCCGAAAAGGCCGTGTCGGGAGCATGTTTGGTGGCTGGCCGGTATGCGGGTTGGCGGCTGGCGTACAGCGCTTCGGCGTCGATCATCGCCACACTTGTGGCAAGCGTGTCCAAACGTGAAAGGACGGACGGAACATGAAGAACCTCAGAATCGCTTTGTCCGCGGCCTGGTTGGCGTTGGCCGGTCTTGGCCTGGCCCCGCTGCTGGGAGCCTCGGCGGGTCCGAGTCTCGCCGACTGCCCCCAGGGTTGGTACTGGGACAACTACCGGCAGAACTGCCTGCCGCCCGGTCTGCCCAAGGATCCCCCGAATGGATGCCTCACCGGGGACGGTACTCACCTCAGTGGGACCATCTGCGTCAATTGATCTCCCCGTGACTGAAAGGTCTGTGCGCGTGGGGCTTTGAGCCGAGCATCATTATGGTGCGGCGCGCCGACTGGCTCAGTGGATGAGCCGTGGCAGCAGCCGGTGCGCGTTCGCGGTCGTCACCGCCGGCCAGCTGGCTGTGCCGGCGGGTCCGGGCATGTTTGTGAAGGCGGCCGTGTGAAGCTCCGCGATGGGCGCCGGTGTCCACGGGTAGTCGCTGCCATACAGAAGGCGATCGGTGTCGATCAGGCTCAACAACGCCGGAATCTGGCGGGGAAACGCGCTGCCGGCGGTGTCGTAGTAAAGACGCCGCAGCAGCGTGATCGCGTCGCTCGAACCATTGTCGACGTGTCCAGCCAGCTTCATGAACCCATTGACCCGGTCGGCGACCACCGGCAGCGCACCGCCGCAGTGGGGAACGATCACCTGAAGCCGGGAGTGGCGCTCGAAGGTGCCGGCGAACAACATGTCGGTGATCGTGCGTGCGGTGTCGAAGATGAACTCGATCATGGGGCGCGGCCGGCCGAGCGCGGTCTGCTGCCAGCACGCCGGCGAGGTGGGATGGATCAGGACGACGGCGCCGCGGCGGTCGAGTTCGGCGAAGATGGGCTCCAGGCGCGCGTCACCGAGGTAGAGGCCGGCGAAGTTGGTCTCGAGGATGATGCCGTCGGCGCCCAAAGAGTCGAAAGCGTAGGTCATTTCGGCTAGTCCACCGTCGACGTCAGGCAGCGGGAGGGTGGCGAACAAGCCAAAGCGGCCGGGATGGTCGCGCACAACGTCCGACGCGTATTCGTTGAGCCGGCGCGCCAATACGCGCGCGGCGGCGTCGTCACCGAAGTGCACACCGGGCGAAGAGACGGACAGTATCGCCGTGTCGATGCCGGAACGATCCATCAGCTGCAGGTGCGTTTCCGCCGACCAGCTAGGCCAGCTCGGCATGCCGTCGGGCAGGCGATGTCCGGCGGCGCTGGCCAGGTCGGTGTACCAGTCCGTGACGAAATGGGCGTGGACGTCGACGAAACCGGGACGGCGGGAATCACTTACCATCTGTGCTCACTTGCGGTCGACGCCCCGGGTCAGGCAGTCGAACATCGCGACGCGGCACAGGTGCCGAGACGCTCGAAGAACGCCCTGAACTCGGGCAGCGTCCAGAACAGCTCGACATGGCTGACAAAAGGGGGATCAAGACGAGCCGGTTGGGCCCATCGCCGAACCACTTGATGCGCAAGGCTCAAATCGCCGCAGGGCGCGTACGACGTTTCCGCCACCGGACGAGCGTACTGCCGTAGGCGTTAGCCGTCATCACATCTTCGGCATCGCGCAGGGGCATGCGATAACGCCGCGGCATTTTCGGAGAACTCTGCCAGGTGTGCTGGTCGGCTTCGCCGCTGCGTGGTGGCAAGGGCGAGGCGCGATAAGCGAACTGGAAAAAAGCAACGGTGGGGCCTTTGCTGAACGCCCGAACGATACATACTGAACAGATGTCGCCCAGACGTCGGCGCGCCGCCCGCACGTCATCGGTTACGCCTTCGAGAGCGTCAGTTTGGCTGAGGGCAGTTCCGCCGCCCGCGGTTGCGGTCACCGCCGCGGCTGGCTGCTCCGTCGTCGCGGCAGCGCTGGTCGTTCTCCTCAAGCAAGTGGCGCCGGAGGACCCGACCGGGACGATCTACGCGGTTTTGTTGTGCCTGGTCCTCATCGGCGCCGCCGTCGCCGCCGTCGCCGCCGCAACCGGTCGCGGGAGAGTCAGCA
Source organism: Mycobacterium hainanense (assembly GCF_041890355.1). Lineage (NCBI taxonomy): Bacteria > Bacillati > Actinomycetota > Actinomycetes > Mycobacteriales > Mycobacteriaceae > Mycobacterium > Mycobacterium hainanense. The sequence continues at coordinate 2,154,440 of NZ_CP169059.1, forward strand.
ACGGATCGGACGAGAGCCCTCACCGAGTGGAACAGTTCTTCGAACTTACTTCAGATCTCATGGTCATCTCCGATCAGGGCAAATTGCTCAAGGTCAATCCGGCCTTCGAAAAGACGCTGGGTTACACGATGGACGAATTGGTCGCTGCCCCATTCCAATTGGTGCCGCCGGAAGACATGGATCGGCTCCGCGAGCCGATAAAAGAGCTGACCGATGGCCGTGGGCCGGTTCGTTTCGAAAACCGGGCGATCAGCCGCGATGGTTCTTCGCGGTGGATCGAATGGAGTGTCGCGCCGCACCACGGGTTGTATTACGCCGTTGGCCGCGATGTCACTGTGCAACGCGAGGAAGAAGAGCAACTCCGCGAAATCCGGACGATGCTCGAGGCCAGCCAGGAGCGGCTGCGTGCCAGCCGGGACCGCCTGCGCCGGCTCGCCCGGCATCAGACGGCGCTGCGTCGGGTGGCCGAACTGGTCGCCGGCGATGCGGAGCCTGCTGACGTGTTCAACGCCGTGGCCGAGGAGATGGCCAATGTTCTGGGCGTCTACAACGCGACGGTGGGTCGCTACGAAGGCGATGACGTCGTCATTGCGGCGCTTGGACGTCCGGAGATCGACCTGCCCAATCCGCCGGCGGTGGGCGAGCGGTTTCCGCTGGACGGCGACGACGTCGCTGCGATCATCCGGCGCACGGGACGGCCCGCTCGGGTGGACAGCCACGAGCACGCGGTGGGTGCTTCGGCGGCACGCCTGCGGCAGATGGGGATCCGATCGATGGTTGGCGTCCCGATCATGGTCGGTGAACAACTGTGGGGGGTGGCCGCCGTCGCCTCGCGGTCCGATCCACTGCCGGCCGACACCGAGGTGGGCATCGCCGACTTCGCCGATCTGGTTACGACCGCGATCGCCACTGCGGCGGCGCGTGAACAACTGAATTTGAGCCGCGGCAGCTTGCGCGAGCTCGCTCGACGCCAATCGGCGTTGCGCCGGGTGGCGGAACTGGTCGCGCGCGAGGCGCAGCCGGCAGCAGTGTTTCACGCGGTCGCGGAGGAGATCGCCAGCATTCTCGACGTCCACAATGCGACGGTGGTCCGCTACGACGGCGACGCGACCATCGTGGAGGCCGTCGCGCGCGCTGACTCTGGGATGCCGAACCTTCCGGTGGTCGGGGAACGGTTCGTGATGGAGGGGGACAACATCGCCCTGATGGTTCGGCGAGACGGTCGGCCGGCGCGAATCGATGACTATGAGCACGCTTCGGGCGCGTGGGCCGAGCGGATCCGTGCGGGCGGCCTTCAATCAGTCGTTGGTGTGCCCATCGTTGTTGGCTCACATGTGTGGGGAGTGCTGGCGGTCGCGTCGCGGACGACGCCCATGCCTCCCGAAACCGAAGCCCGCATGGCCGATTTCGCCGACCTGGTCGCCACCGCGATCGCCAACGCGGCTACCAGGGACCAGCTTCGGGCAAGCCGCGACAATTTGCGCGACCTCGCCCGACACCAGACGGCGCTGCGGCGGGTGGCCGAACTGGTGGCGCGCGAGGCGCCACCTCGCCAGGTGTTCCGGGCGGTGGCCGAGGAAACCGCGGGCTGCCTGGACGTCCACAACACGACCGTCGGCCGGTTCGATGACGATGCCATCGTCATCGAGGCTCTTGGCCGCGCCGAGCCGGAACTGCCGAACCCGCCGGCGATCGGTGAGCGGTTCCCCGTGACCGGCGACCACATCGGGCCAGTCATCCGCCGCACCGGTCGGCCCGCGCGAATGGACAGCCACGACCATGCGGCGGGCGAGACGGCCGCACGCATTCGCGATGCCGGGGTGCGGTGCATGGTGGGCGTACCCATCACCGTCGGGGCACAGGTGTGGGGCGTGCTTGCCGCGGCGTCGCGCGATGAGCCGCTGCCGCCCGACACCGAGGCGCGCATGGCCGATTTCGCGGATTTGGTCGCCACGTCGATTGCGAACGCCGCCACCAGGTTTGAGCTTCACGCCAGCCGTGACAGCCTGCGCGACCTCGCTCGACAGCAGACGGCGTTGCGCATGGTGGCCGAACTCGTCGCCCGCGAGGCGCCGCCCGCCGAGGTCTTCAACGCGGTCGCCGAGCAGCTGGGGGAATGCCTGGACGTCTACAACACGACCGTGATTCGTTTCGACGGTGATGACATCGTCGTGGAGGCAGTCGGGCGCGTGGAGGAGTTGGACATGAGCGCGCCGACGGCCGGCCAGCGTTTCTCGCTGGGTGGGGACCACGTTGCGCCGATGGTGCTGCGCACCGGCAGGCCCGCCCGCATGGACACCCACGACAGCGCCGCCGGCTCGACGGCCGCGTTCATCCGTGAGCTCGGCATCCAATCCATGGTCGCGGTCCCCGTCGTCGTCGGTGGACATGTCTGGGGTGCGGTCGGCGTGGCGTCGCGAACGGAACCATTGCCGCCCGACACCGAATCGCGCATGGCGGACTTCGCGGATCTGGTGGGCACCTCGATTGCCAACGCCGCCACCAGATCTGCGTTGCAGGCGAGCCGCGACAGCCTGCGCGAGCTCGCCGACAACCTGAGCGTGCTGGCCAGGCAGCAGGCCGCGTTGCGGCGCGTGGCGACGTTGGTCGCGCAAGGGGTCAGCCCGACGGAGGTGTTCTCGGCGGTGGCCGAGGAGATGGCCGAGTGCTTGAACGTCGGCAGCGCCGAGGTGCTCCGTTTCGAGGACGACGGCGCGGCGATCGTCGTCGCCGCCTCCCATGCGGCGCCCGGAGTGGCACATCTGGAGGCGGGGGAGCGCCTGAGCACCGAGGGTGACAACGTCGCCGCGAGGGTGTTGCATACGCGGCTCGCGGCGCGGATGGACAGCTGGGTGGGCGCCACCGGCCCCATTGCCGAACGCGTCCGCGAGTTGGGTGTCCGGTCCCGCGTCGGAGCCCCGATCGTGGTGGATGAGCGGCTGTGGGGGCTGGCCGTGGTGGCCACCACCGAAGGTGATCCGCTGCCGCCCGATACCGAGGCGCGCATCGTTGAGTTCGCCGAACTGGTGGCGACGGCGATCGCGGCCGCGACCACCCGCGCGGAGCTGATCGCCTCGCGGGCCCGGATCGTGGCGGCCGCCGACGACGCCCGTCGCCGCCTGGAACGAGACATCCACGACGGAGCACAGCAACGGCTCGTCGCCCTGGGCATGAAACTCCGTCTCGCGCAGGAGTCGGTGCCACCCGAATCCGATGCCCTCAAACACGATCTATCCGAAGCGGTTTCGGGTTTGACCGACGTATTCACCGAGCTGCAGGAGATTTCCCGGGGCATCCATCCGGCGGTGCTGTCGACCGGCGGCCTGTCTGCGGCGCTCAAGACGCTGGCCCGTCGCTCGTCGGTGCCCGTCGACCTCGACGTCGCGATTGACCACCGGTTGCCGGAGTCGGTCGAGGTCGCCGTGTACTACGTGGTCGCGGAGGCTTTGACCAACGCCGCCAAGCACGCTCAAGCATCCGAGGTGAGGGTGCGGGCGCACGCCGACGACACCAACCTCACCTTGCTCATCTCGGACGACGGCGTCGGCGGGGCAGACTCGGGTAAGGGCTCCGGGCTGATCGGCCTCAAGGACCGCATCGAGGTGCTGGGCGGCTGGATGCGTGTCGCCAGCCCCGTGGGAGGGGGCACGGCCCTCGACATCACCATCCCGCGCCACACCAACCAAGCCGAATGAGTGTAAAGCGCTGCGAAGCAAGGATTCTGAACGGCAGAGGCAGGAAATCTGCCCGTCTCAAGTCGCCGCAACCAGGTCTTCCAGATGCTGAGACGTCACGCTGGCGGTGGCCTGCCGCTCGGTGATCGTCAGTTGGCCGCGACGCGTGCTCAGGAACGTCAGGATCCACGAGACCAGTGTCGTCGTCCGGCTTTTGAAGTCCACCAGGTACACCAGGTGCAGGAACAGCCAAGCCAACCAGGCGACGAACCCGCCGAACTCGATCGGGCCGACCTTGGCCACCGCCGAGCACCGCGACACCGTGGCCATCGATCCTTTGTCGAAGTAGGTGAACGGTCGGCGTCCGGCGGGATTGGCGCCCTTGAGTTCCGCTTTGATCACTTTCGCCACGTACTTGGCGCCCTGGATCGCACCCTGGGCCATGCCCGGCACACCTTCCACGCAGGCCATGTCGCCGATCACGAACACGTTCGGATGACCCGGAATCGACAAGTCCGGCAAGACCTTGACGCGTCCGGCGCGGTCGATCTCGGTCGCGGACTGGTCGGCGATGTCTCGGCCCAACGGGCTGGCGGATACGCCCGCCGACCACACCTTGCATTGCGATTCGATGCGCCGAACGGTCCCATCAGCGTCCTTGACCATCAGGCCACTGTGGTCGACGTCGGTAACGACCGTGCCCAACTGAACCTCGACCCCCATCTTCTGCAGCCGGTCTTGGGCCTTCCTGCTCAGTTTGGGTCCCATCGGTCGAAGCAGCGCATCGCCGGCGTCCAGCAGGATCACTCGCGCCGTGGCGGAGTCGACGTTGCGGAACGAGCCTTTCAGCGTCTCGCGGGCCAATTCGGCGATCTGACCCGCCATCTCCACACCCGTCGGACCGCCACCCACGACGGTGAAGGTCAACAGCCGCTGCCGGTGCGCCGGATCGCTGGTTAGCTCCGCCTGTTCAAACGCCCCGAGGATGCGGCCACGCAACTCCAGCGCGTCGTCGATGGTCTTCATGCCGGGGGCGAACTCGGCGAAATGGTCGTTGCCGAAGTAGGATTGGCCCGCCCCCGCCGCGACGATCAACGTGTCGTACTCGCACATGTAGCGACGCCCCAGCACCTCGGAAAGCACGCGGCGGCCTTCGAGGTCGATGTGGACCACGTTGCCCAACAACACTTTGGCGTTCTTCTGCCCCCGCAGGATCACCCGGGTGGCGGGGGCGATTTCGCCCTCCGAGATGATGCCGGTCGCCACTTGGTACAGCAGGGGCTGGAACAGGTGGTGCTGGGTGCGCGCGATCATCGTGACGTCGACGGAAGCGTGTTTGAGCGCCTTGACGGCGGTCAGCCCGCCGAACCCGGAACCGATCACGACAACGCGATGCTGTTGTTCCATTGGCACTTCACTTCCTTCGGTACATTTTCTGCCGCCATTTCTTGTGCGGCCCGCCGCACACTCGAGCTTGAATGCGCGGCCGGCCGCACACTCGGCGACAAGGATCGCGTCCGCTCTGGGTCAATGATCGAGATGCACGATGCAAAACGCATCACCGCCAGCACCCATGACCGCCTGCGGAAAACCGGCGGTGGCTCCTACCGGCTAGTGCGAACCCATCGGAGCGCGGCTGATTCGGGTATCCGCCGCGCGAACGGATGCCGCCGCGGTGGTTGACGACAGCGACGGAGGGTACATGCATCGGCATGACCCCGCGTCCCGATGCGTCGGATGCCGTCCAGCCCGAAACGGCCGAAACGGCCGACTCGTTCGACGCCGTGGTGTCGACATGGGCCGAGCAGGTGCGATGTGAAAGCGCGTACGGGTGCGAGCGGCCGGCGAGTTGGCTCGCACTGCGTCACCGGCCCTGCGGTGGTCATCAGCCGGTGTGCACCGTCCACTACCGCAAGTGGGTGCGGGCCTGTTCGGCCAGAATCGCCCGCTCCGGCCGAATGAAATGCATCTACTGCGGGCAGAATTTCAAGACCGCCGAACAGTGCATCCATTTCCGGCCCCTGTGAGCCTTGGGCGGCGTGAGCTCCGGCGGCCGCATCACGGCTGCTTCACAGCGGCGGAACGGCCGCCGGCCGAGCTCCGGCCGCGGCCCTGGGCCGGCTCAGCACCCGCTGCGGCCACCAGAACCATGGGCCAAGGATTCGGGCGATCGGCATGACGAGGCACAGCCGCATGATGAACATGTCGAAGACCAGTCCGATCGCGATGGTCGACCCGGCCTGCCCGATGTTCTTCACGTCGCTGGAAAGCAGCGCCAGCATCGTGCCGGCGAGGACCAGAGCCGCAGTGACCGCCACGCTCAGGGAGCCCGCGATCGCGCGGATCATGCCGGTCGCGATACCGGCGTCGAGCTCTTCCCGGTACCGGGACAGCAGCAGCAGGTTGTAGTCGCAACCCACGCCCACAAGCACAATGAACGCGATGGGGACGTTCAGCCAATGCAGTTGGGTGCCGAGCAACGTCTCCCAGATCAGGGACGCCAAGCCCAATGAACCAGCGAACGACAGCACGACGATGATCAGCACCAATATCGAACCGACCAGTGCCCTGGTGATGACCAGCACGATGACGAACACCAGCCCGAACGTCGCCAGCATCATCAGGATGAGGTCGTTGTGGGAGAAGTCCTCGACGTCGCGGTAGGTCGGTGAGGCACCCGCCATGTCCAATTTCGCGTTCGACAGCGCCGTTTGCTTGATGGCCTCGTGTGCGGCGGCCGTTGCATTCCTCGACTGCTGAATTCCGGCCGGGCTCATCGCCTCGCCCTCGTGGAAAACCATGAAGCGCGCGCCTTTTCCGTCCGGAGTCATGAAGAACTCGAGACCGACCTTGAAATTCTCGGTTTCGAGCGACTCTGGCGGCAGAAAGAAGAAGTCGTCGTTCTTCGCGTTGTCGAATGCCTGCGCCATGTCGATCATCGGATGAATCATGACTTCCATCTGCGGAATCATGGCGTGCAGAGTGCTTTGCGTACTCAGTGTCAGCGACTGCATCGCCCGCATTTCGTTGACCATCGTTCCCATGTGTTCGGCCATGGCGTGCATCAGGGGAACCATCTGCGGAGTGACCGTGTCGATGATGGCGAGGCCCTTCACCAAGTTGCCGAGCTGCTCGCTCACCTGGTCGACGTTGTCGACCGTCTCGGTCAACGACCGGAGGGCCCAGCAGATCGGGATGTCGTAACAGTGCCTCTCCCAGTACAGGTAGCCGCGCAGCGGCCGGAAGAAGTCGTCGACGTTCGCGAGGTTGTCTCGGACTTCGTCGGTGATCGCTCGCATTTGTTCGGTCGCCTCGCGGGAGATGTGAGTGCCACCGGTCAGCTGGCTGGTGAGATCCGTAAGCCGGCCGGTGAGCTGTTCAAGCTGGGTGGTTTCGTCGATGAGCTTGCCCATGTGATCCGCCGTCGTGTCGATGTCGGCGACCCGATCCTTGAAGAAGGCGAGGTTCTCGCCGACCTTGGTTCCCACCGACCCCATGGAGTAGGGAAGTGAAGCGTGTTCAAGGGGCCGGCCGTTGGGCCGGGTGATGCCCTGCACCATGGAGATGCCGGGAACCCGCAGGATGGTCTTGGCGATCCGGTCCAGGGAGATCAGGTCGGTCGTGTTGCGCATGTCGTGATCCGCGCTGACGTAGAGGTTGTCGACGGACAACTGGCTCTTCGGGAAGTGCCGGTCTGAGGCCGCGTAGCCTTCCACCGACTCGACCGTCGCGGGCGCGAAGTCCCGGTCGTTGTAACTCACCTTGTAGGTGGCGAGATTCATCACGCAGAGCGGGACGACGAGGACGGCGACGAAGATGAATGCGGCAGGCCACCGGGTGATGGCGGTCCCGAGTCGGCGCCACATCGGGCTGGTCGGGCTGATTCGCTGCAACCATTTGATGCGGCCCCCCAGCGCAAGCATCGCGGGCCCCAGGGTGAGGGCGGCAACGACCGCCACGACCATCCCCACGAAGCAGGGCGGCCCTAGGGTGCGGAAGTAGTTGAGTTTGGTCAGGCTGAGGCAAAGCGTCGACCCGGAGATCGCCATGCCCGAACCGAGGATGACGTGCTGCGTGTTCGCGACCGACTCGTAGTAGGCAGATTCCTTGTCGTGACCCGCCCGGCGTGCCTCGTTGTATCGACCGATGAAAAAGATCCCGTAGTCGGTGGCGACGCCCAGTACCAGGGCCACCAGCATGTTCATCGCGAACGACGAAATGCCCAGGACGTGCAGACCGACGAGGAACGAGACGACGCCGCGCGCCGTCGCCAGGATGAGGAGCACACCCACCAGCGGGATGAGGGCTCGGGCGAACGAACGGTAGGCGAGCAGCAGCATGACGATGATGACGATCACCGACACGATCGTGAGCGTGAACATGCTGGCGTCGGCGGCGTCGAGCGTGTCGGTGTTGAGTGCGGCCGGTCCGGTCACGTAGGTGTTGAGGCCTTGCGGTTTCGGGACCTTGGCCACGATGTCCCGGATGGCGTCGATCGACCGGCTCGAGGTGGCATCGCCGGTGTCGCCCGTCGGGCGGACGGTCAGCGTGGCCGCCTCGGCGTCGGCGCTCTGCTGTCCCGACTTCGTCACCGGCTTGCCCCACAGGTCCAGCAGGGACTGGACGTGCTGTTTGTCGTTGCGCAGGCGGCGGACCACTTCGTCGTAGAACTGACGGTCCTGGTCGCCAAGCTTGCGGCCCCGGGTCTCGAAAAGAATGACGACCGCGCTCGTGTAGTCGGACTCCTTGAACGCGCTGCCCTGCACGAGCGCGGCCTGCGACGATGGGGAGTCCCGGGGGACCAACGCCTTAGCATTGGCCTTGGTGTTCTCCTCGATGGAGGGGACGAACACGTTCACCACGATGCCCAGCAGCACCCAGAACGCGACGATCGGCACTGCGAACTGGCGGCACAGCCTCGCAAGGAGGGGTCGCTTGACCGGTTCGTAGGCCGGGACCGGTTCTTCGGTCTCGATGGGCCCGGTGGGTGCGTCGTCGTTCATGCCGCGGTCACCGTGCACGCGACAGCGGCGCTCTGGTGGGACACGAGGTGCTCATCACGGACCTTGCCGTCGACGAGGATGCGACACCCGGCGGAGTCCCCGTCGACCTGCATGACGAGGCTCAGCGTCGCCGAGGGCGACATCGTCGTCTCCGAAACCGACCAGGGCAGCGCTGTCAGCCGGACTTCGATCGGCTGGCTGTCGAGGTTGGCGTACACCACCTTGCCGCCCCCGCCGAGCGTGCCGAACGCCTCGTAGGTGACGTTCTTGGGGTTGATTTCGACGACCGTGGCCGGCAGGGAATTCGTCGTGGCCGGATGGCTGATGGCTTCGCTGTTGGTTCGGACGGTGTTGACGCCGTAGGCGACGACCGCGAGGACGCCGATAATGACGAGGGGCCGCCAAAGCTTCTCGAGGACGCCTGTGTTGTTTCGCCCTTTGCGTCTAGCGCTCATGCCGATCCTCCTCCGGATCGTTCACCACGTGCGCACTATTGGAGGCAAGCCTCCAAGGCGGGTCTTTTCGACCTTTGCTCGACCGTCAGATTCGGTTGTGTGTGTGCATAGTAAACGCTAAAAAACAATGAGCGCTACCAGATTTAGTTGCGCAATCTAACGGCGTTTCTCGGGGGCATCGGCTCGTGTCCCAATGGGGTGCGTTGTAATCCATCCCAAAGGTGACGAATAGTCGGAAACCGCGAATACCCGCTAGCAGGGTATGCCGATTGCCGTCAGCGGCAAGGACAAGCGGTCACGACAACGCCATGCTTGATGGCGAGTGCGGCACATCGACGTTTGCGCCGCAAAAACCTTGCCAATCCATGCCTTTCATCTTGCCTGAGGAGCGAGCAATGACCGACCAACTCATCGGTGCCCATAACGGGCTGCACACAGAGCAGGGCGCCCTGCCGGGTGAACACCCCGGACGCTGCGCCAACCCGGTCATCAAGGTCCACGACGTCATCTGGCTGGAGTTCGAGAAGCCCGACCTGAAGAAGGCCGAGGAATTCGCGGTGGCATTCGGGTTCAGCGTCGCGCTGCGCACCGACGACGAGTTGCACCTGCGCGGCAGTGACGCCGGTGCGCCGTGTGTGCTGATCCGCCGCGGCGCGCGGTCGCGGTTCGTCGGCCCCGCCTTCGTGGCGGCCGATTACTCCGACCTGCTGCGGTTGGCCGGCGCGACCGGGACGACGGTGCGGCCGCTGCCCGTGACCCTCGGTGGGGTGGCGATCGACCTCGTCGACCCGAGCGGCATTCCCGTGAAGGTGGTTTCGGGGGTCCACGAGTTCGAGGAGTTGCCCTCGCATCAGCCGCACGTGTTCAACTTCGGCCCCAGCCGCCAGACCGTCCGCGCCAACTCCACCCAGCGGCCCCCGCGCGTGCCCGCCACGGTGCAGCGGCTCGGGCACATCGTGTTGCAGACCCCGAAGTACATCGAGGCGCTGAACTGGTACCTGGACCACCTGGGGCTGATCGTCAGCGACTTCTGCTACTACCCGGGGCAGCGTGAGCGCGGACCGGTCATGAGCTTCATCCGCTGCGACCGCGGCTCGGTCCCGGCCGACCACCACACGCTGGCCATGGCGTTGGGTCCGACCCATCGCTACGTCCACTCGGCCTACCAAGTGTGCGACCTGGACGCGCTGGCCGCCGGCGGCGAATTCCTGCGCGAGCAAGGGTATTTCCGTTCCTGGGGCATCGGCCGGCACATCCAGGGCAGTCAACTGTTCGACTACTGGCGCGATCCGGAGGGTGACTTCCTGGTCGAGCACTACGCCGACGGTGACATGTTCGACAACACGTTGGAGCCGGGCTGGGCGCCGCTGACGGCCTCAGGCCTGTACCAGTGGGGCCCGCCGCCGAGTAAGGACTTCCTTGGCGTCGGCACACCGAAAGAGACCGCGCGCGAGGTGGCTTTGATGCTCGACGCGTTGCGCCACGACAACGAGTTTGACCTGTCGGCGCTGCGCGGGCTGTTCAGCGTAGCCAATTCGTAATACCCACAACCCAACCCACTGAAAGTTAGGAATTTTCCGATGACGATCTCCATCCTGCGCACCGACGACTCATGGTGGGTGCAGACGCCCACTGGTGCCGCCCGCATCCGCACCGACGCGGCGACCACCGGCGAGCTGCTGGCGGACCGCGCGGCCATCGACCTGGCCGTCCGTTCGACCGACACCGTGCCAGTTGAAGGCCTGAAGGTGGTCTCGCCGGTCACGACTCCGTGCCGCGTGGTGGCCCAGGCCACCAACTACGCCTCGCACGTGCGCGACGTCGGCCGTGACCCGGCGAAGACTCCGCTGACCTTCTTCCGCAAGGCCTCCGGCTCCGTCGCGGGCCCGTTCGACGACATCGTCAAGCCGCCCCACGTCAAGCTGCTCGACTACGAGGTGGAGATCGGCCTGCTGATCGGGCGTGAGCTGCCGGTGGGCACCGAGGTGACCGAGGCCAACCTGGCCGAGTTCGTCCACGGGCTGCTGGTGACCAATGACGTCTCGGCACGCGACGTCCAGATGACCAAAGCCCAGTTTTACGAGTCGAAGTCGTATCCGACCTTCACTCCAGTCGGGCCCGCGCTGGTGCTGGTCGACGCCGACGAACTCAAGCGCTTCGGCGATCTGCGGGTAACGTTGAAGGTCAACGGCGAAGTGCGGCAGAACATGGTCGTCGAGGGCGACATGCTCTTCTCGCCGGTGCAGGCGCTGCAGGCGCTGACGAAGTTCCAGAAGCTCGACGCCGGCGACATCGTGCTGACCGGCACGCCGGTCGGCACCGCGATCACCGCGCGCGGCGTCGAGAACCCGCACCAAGCCGACATCGCGACCTTCCTTGCCGCGCAGGCAAAGAATCCCAACTACCTGCATCACGGGGACGTCGTGGAGGCCACGGTGGCCACCGACGACGGCGCCATCGACCTCGGGACGCAACGCAACAAGGTGGTTTACGCATGAACGCGCAGTCCAACGGCGCCGCGGCGTCCCTGCCGGACTTCGTGCCGGTGATCATCGTCGGCGCCGGCCCGACCGGCATCACGGCGGCCACCTTGCTGGGCCAGTACGGCATCCCGGTGCTGGTGCTCGACCGGCACGAATCCGTCTACCCGTTGCCCCGCGCGGTGCACGCCGACGACGAGATCTACCGGATTCTGGCTCGCCTGGGCGTGGGTGACGAGTTCGCCGCCCACCGGCGCCCCGCGCACGGTCTCCGTCTGCTGGACAAGGAGTTTCGGGTGCTGGCGGAGCTGAAGCGCAGCACCGAGCCCAGCGCCAACGGCTACCCTCAGATGAACATGTTCGACCAGCCGGAGCTGGAAGCGATGATGCGCACCAACCTCAAGCGCTACCCGCGCGTCACGCTGCACGGTGACGTCGAGGTCACCAGCGTCACCCAGAACAAGCACGGCCGCGTGCGGGTGAGCTTTCTCGACCGGGTGCGCGGCGGCGAACAGTCGGTCGAGGCACAGTACGTGCTGGGCTGTGACGGCGCCAACAGCACGGTCCGCGCGTCAATCGGCTCGCACATGTACGGGCTGCCGTTCCAGCAGGAGTGGATCGTCATCGACGTCGACACCGACGCCGACCTCGACCAGTGGGAGGGCTGCCATCAGCTGTGCAGTCTGGAGCGCGCCGGCACCTACATGCGGGTCGGCGAGACCCGGTACCGCTGGGAGTTCCGGCTTCTCGATGGGGAGAGCGCCGCGGACTACCAGACCATCGAGCAGATCGAGCCGTTGATCAAGCCGTGGCTGGGCGGCGTGCCGGCGGACCAGTTGCGCCTGGTGCGCGTCACCGCGTACACCTTCCGCGCGCAGGTCGCCAGCAGCTGGCGCGACCGTAACGTGTTCGTGCTCGGTGACGCCGCCCACCTGACACCGCCGTTCGTCGGCCAGGGCATGGCGGCTGGCCTGCGCGATGCGCTGAACTTGACCTGGAAAGTGGCTGGGGTGCTTGGCAGTTCGCTGCCGGAAAGTGTGCTGGACACCTACGAGCAGGAACGCAAGGCGCACGCGGCCGCCATGATCATGATGGCCGTGTCGGTCGGAGCGGCGATGACGGGCGGCGGGACGACCGGCGACCTCGTCCGCAAGGTGGTGTTCCCGCGGCTGCAGAACCTACGCCTGCCGGGCACCCGCACCAGCGCCGCCGACGGCGTAGCGCCCGGGTTGCACCGGTCGGAGATGGTCGTCAAGTCCCGTGTGCCGGGGGGGTTGGCGGGCACGCTGTGCCCCAACCCGGTGCTGCGCGACGGCCTGCGCCTCGACCAGCTCGTCGGCAACCGCTTCGCGCTGGTGACGTCGGCGTGGTTGAGCCCCGCGCAACATAAGGAGCTCGACAGCCGCGGGGCCGTCGTGGTCTCCGTCTCGCGCGAGAGCCAACTCGGTCGCTGGCTGAAGCAAGGCCGGGCAACCGGGGCCATCGTGCGACCCGATGGCGCGGTCATGCAGGCGGGTAAGGAGATTCGGGCTCTGTGCGACGCGGTGCCGTCATTTTCCGCCGGCCGGGAGATCGAAGCCGAAGGGGACGGCCGATGACCGACTTGTTGGTGCTCAACGACGGCAAGCAGGAAATCCAGGCGGTGTCGCTGGACGGCAGCCGCGTGCGGACCCTCGTCACCGGGCTCGACGAGAGGCCCGACGGCCTCATCGTCGACGAGTCCCGTGGCCACATCTACTGGACGAACATGGGCGCCGCCGATCCCGGCGGCGGCCCGCGTTCGGAGGCTGCATACGTCCGCAACGGGTCACTGGAACGCGCCGACCTCGACGGGGGCAACCGCGTCACGATCGTTCCGCGCGGGGCGTTCACGACGGGCAAGCAGCTCGCCGCCGATTTCGACGCGGGCGTGCTGTACTGGTGCGACCGCGAGGGCATGCAGGTGTTGACCTGCAACCTCGACGGCAGCGACCTGCGTGCGCTCGTGGTGCCGGCGGTCGGCGAGGATGCGGCGCGCACCATCGCCAACCACTGCGTGGGCGTCGCCGTCGACCTCGATAACCGCCTGCTGTATTGGACTCAAAAGGGTGCCCCAAAGGCCGGGGAAGGCAGGATATTCCGGGCCCCGCTCGACCTGCCGGCCGGAGTCAGCCCCGGGCACCGTGACGACATCGAACTGCTTTGGAAGGACCTGCCCGAGCCGATCGACCTGCACCTGTCGGAAGCCACCACGCTGGTGTGGACTGACCGCGGCGCCGAACCCGACGGAAACACCCTCAACCGGGCGAGGGTACAGCCGGTGGTCGGCACCCCGGAAATCCTGTCGGGGGGATACCACGAGGCGATCGGCATCGCGGCGTTGTCCGACTCGGAGTTCTACGTCGGCGACCTCGGTGGCAGCATCCGCTACGTCAATCTCGACACCGGCGTCGACACCGAGCTGCTGCAGTTGGGCTACGGTCTCACGGGCCTCGCGCTCGCCGAGCTCTGATCGGCGAGCGCGAGTCCCACGACCCCGTGGGCTGGGAGACGGAAATGAGTGACTGGATCGCTTTCTGGCACAACCTGACACCCGGGCAAGGGACGCTGCTCGGCGGCGCCTTCGTCGTCCTCGCGGGAGTCATTGCGTTCGGCACGGGTGCACTCGATCGGCGTTCGGAGCACAAGCGCTTCCACTACGAGGAAATGAAAGCGCTTTACGTTGAGGCCCTGCGGATCGGGCGGGACTTGGAAATTCTCAAGCCGCTTCCGCCGGAGGTCCGCAGGGAAGTGCTGACCGAGAAGGCCGAGGCGATCGACAGGGTGATCAGCGAGCTCGCGTTGACCGGCAACTACCGCACCGCCGACCTCGCGATCGCCTACGCCTACCAACAGTCCGTGCAACTCGGCGAGTGGGTGCGACAGGTCGAAGCCGACAAACATATGACGGAGCGGCTTCAGGTGTGGCTGGACAACATGCCCGAAGCTCAGCGAGCCGCACTGAAATCTTTCGAGGAAATGCGGATCGACCGCAGGGACGTGGTTCAGGCGGTACGCAAGGAACTGGGCCTCTACGTTCCGGTGTGGTCGCGGTATCGGCGTGCGCTGCGGGACGGCATCGTGGACCGGCAGTTCCCGCTGAACTGACACGCCCGTCAGTCGAATCGGTTCGCGTGACAGCGTCGTCCGGTCAGTGCGGCGGCCCGGGTGCAGGCGACCATCCAAATGAATGCGCTCGAGACCGTCGCTACCCGATGTATTTCTGAGGCGGAAGCATGTTCGGCCGCATCAAGGACTGCAGTGTCGTCCCTTCCGCCGTCACAGCCTTGCCTCGCGGCGCCGACCAGGGGGCCAGGTTTGCCGGTGCGCTCGCGACACCGAGCGGTGGGGCCACCCCGCTGAGGTCGGTCTCGCTGACGACGTTCACCGGTAACGCTCTGGGGAGCAGAGCATTTGCGGAGGGTGGGCTCCCCCAGGCAGACGGCACCGACAGGGCTCCGACGGTGGCCGCGCGCCCGACACCCGCAGACACCGCACCCGCGATCGGATAGGGGCCAAGCGCTGACCCCAGCGTGGCTGCCACTTTGCTCAGGTTGGCGCCCATTTCGGTCAATGCTGTCGCCGTCGAGTCCGCTGCTGCCGCACTTGAATGCGTGAATAGGGAGGCCGCCGACAAGATGGTGGATGGGACCGTTGCGAACGCGCTGATCCCGGAGTTCACGGTATCGGGTTCCAGGGCCTTGTTTATGTTGGCGAGAATCTGCTGGATGATCGTGTCGGTCGAGGGACCGGTCGAATTCGCGGTGGAGTTGGCCACCGCGGCGGTTTGTGCCCCCAAACCGGCCGGATTGGTGTTTTGTTGCGGTGGCGTGAACGGCTTAAGTCTCATGGCGGCGGCCGACGACCCGGCGTAGCCGTACATCGCAGCCGCGTCCTGTGCCCACATTTCGGCGTAGTACGCCTCGGTGGTCATGATTGCGGGGGTGTTGACGCCCAAGAAGTTGGTGGCGACAAGCATCGCCAGCTGCGCTCGGTTCGCCGCGATCACCGGCGGGGGGACGGTGGCCGCGAACGCCGCCTCGAACGCCGACGCCGCGGCGCGGGCCTGGGTGGCCGCCTGTTCGGCCTCCGATGCGGCGGCGCGCATCCAGGTCACGTATGTCGCCGCGGCGGTGGCCATCGACAGCGATGACGGTCCGCGCCAACCTTTTTCGGTGAGCCCGGCTATGATCGAGGCGTATGAGACCGCCCCGGAATGAAGCTCAGCGGCTGCTGTCTCCCATGCGGTCGCGGCTTCGAGCAGCGGCCCCGACCCGGCTCCCGCGTACATGCGGCCGCTGTTGATCTCGGGCGGCAGCGCTTGAAAGTCCATACGGGATACCGTTTTCAGCGAGCTGCGGCCGCATTGGCGACCTCGGTGAGGGCGTACGAGCCGGCAGACGCTTGCAAGGTGGCGACGAACATCTGGTGAATCACGGCTGCCTGCGCGCCGAGGTCCTGGAAGAGCGCCCCGTGGGCCGCGAACGCGTCCGCAACCAGCGCGGAAACCTCATCGGCCGCAGCGGGTATCAGCCCGATCGTGGGATCGGACACCGCGGCATTCATGGCGGTCACCGCCATACCGACTGCGGTCAGATGTTCTGCGGCCACCGACAAATCCTCCGGCTGTGTGGTGACGAACGACATCGAAACTCCCAGTGCGTTATTCGGTCCGGCTGCGAAATCACCGACTGGCGACCTCAACACCTAGCATCGTCGTGGTACCGGCTGGTGTCGTCGGCGCTAGCGGCCCACCGGGATTCCGGCTAGCAGGAATACTTTTGGCGAACGGGATCGGCCCATCAAGTTGGCACGGGGGACCTCAACGGAAGGCTCGCCTAGGCGCCGCAACAGCCGTTGCGGAGAGTGGCAGGGCGCGAAGCTGCCGCTAGCCCGCGAGCCCGAGGGCGCCGCGGATGGCATCACCAGACAAGTCGGCCTTCGGAATGAAGGCCAGAGCCGAACTGGTGGAGACCAACTCGGCGAAATCCTCCTCGGCATGCGTGGAGATCAAGATCGTTGGCACCTGCGCGCCCGACTCATCCCGGTGCAGGCATTCGACGATGTCGAAACCGCTCGACTCGCCGAGATCGATATCGATGAGTGCCACGTCGGGCCTCAACTCCTGAACGCGCCGCAGCCCCTCTGTGAAAGACGTGGCCACCGCCACCACGCTTATTCCCTGGCGATCAAGCAATTGCGCCGCCGCCTCGAGGAAATCCCGACTGTCGTCGACAATCACGCAGCTCGTCCGCCGGTCAGTATGCACGAGTTCAGTGTGCGTCAGTCGCCGACCCGTCGCATGGAAGCTAGCAGGAAAATCCGTTCCCCTCCGGCTCGCGCTTCCGGTCACCTGGCACGCGTGGGTGGGTGATAACCGGAACCCGCGACGGCTGCCACCGGTGCAGACGGGACCCGGTTCAGCGGCAAAGGTGGACATGGCGCCGGACAGGCGTGAGCCGCGACAGGAAAGGTTGCATGATGACTCTGCCAGAGCAATCGACCGCCGGAGCCCTCTCGACCGCCGAATTCGAACAACGGGTAACGCCGCGGGTTGCTGACCTGTACCGCCGGGCCATGCGGCTGACAACTCAGCATGCCGACGCTGAAGACCTCGTCCAGGACACCTTGGTCAAGGCCTTCGCGGCGTTCGACTCGTTTCAGTCGGGGACAGACATAGGCGCTTGGCTGTATCGGATCCTGATCAACACCCACATCAGTAACTATCGAAAGGTCCAACGGCGTCCGACATTGCAGTCGACGGATCGCATCACGGATGCGCAACTGATGACGAGCGCGGCCCATTCATCGAAGGGTATGCCGTCAGCGGAGGACCAGGTGCTGAGGCGCCTCGGCCACCCTGAGGTCGTCGCCGCAATGCGGGCCCTTCCCGAGCAGTCCAGGTTGGCGGTCTATTACGCGGACATCGCGGGTCTGAGCTGCCGGGAAATCGCGGCGTTGATGGGCACTCCAATTGGAACAGTGGTGTCGCGTCTCCATCGCGGACGGCACCGACTGCGGTGGTTACTCGCCGAGGAGGACTGCAGCACAGGCCACGGTGACACCGGGCGGCAAGCTCAGATCGCGTGAGTCGTTGCGCGCCGGCATCATTCAGGACAGGCCCGCTTCAGCGGGAGTCCAGGAACGTGATCACTGCCCGCACGCGACGGTGATCGTCATCGGTTTCCGATAGGCCCAATTTGGTGAGAATACTGCGCACATGCTTCTCCACCGTGCCCTCGGTGACCCATAGCCGTCGCGCGATTCCGGCGTTCGAACGGCCCTCGGCCATCAGCTCGAGGACCTCCAGCTCCCGCGGCGACAGCGCCGCCAACGGGTCGTTCCGGCGCTGTCCGGACACCAGTTCTTGAACAACCGCCGGGTCAACCACCGACGCGCCCTTGGCGATCCGTTGCAGGGTGTCGACAAAATCGGCGACGTCGGTGACGCGGCTCTTGAGCAGATATCCGATGCCGCTGCCACTGGCCAACAGCTCCATCGCATGCTCGACGTCGACATAGGCGGACAGCACCAGGATCCCCGTGCCGGGTAACTCCTCCCGGATCGCGCGAGCGGCCTCGAGGCCCTCGGTGGTATGGGTGGGCGGCATCCGGATGTCTACGACGACCACATCGGGATTGGCTTTTCGTACCAACGCGAGTAACTCGACGGCGTTGCCGACCTGCCCGACCACGCTGAATCCGGATCGGTCCAGCAGGCTGGCCAGGCCCTCGCGTAGCAGGGTCTCGTCGTCGGCCACCACCGCGCGCAACTGCGCCGGCGTCGTCCCAGCCTCGGCGGTGGTTGGTTCGGTTGTCATCGCCTCGACCTCCCGCATTACCACTTGAGGAATCATCTTGCACCGCGCGCTGGGCGTTTTCTAGCCATCACACACATCCATTGACGTCCCGACGGACCCGACGAAGTGCGGCAAAATGGGCACGTTGCGGCGTCGTCGCGCGAACCGCCAACGCGATATCGCATTCGTAAATCGCGTCATTGATGCCGAGCGCTCGCGCTAGGTGCGCATCCGGTCGATGAGGTTCGACAACACCACGATGCTTTCGCTGCGCTCGATGTCCGCGCTCGACCGGATGCGCTCGAGGGCGGCTTCCAGATGACGCATGTCGCGCGCCAGCACGTGCAGGATCGCGTCCGACGTGCCGGTCACCGTCGCGGCGCTGGCCACCTCGGGGATGTCCACCCAGGCGGCGCGCAGCCGGTCGGGCGCGATCGTGCCGTGGCAGAACACCTGCACGTAGGCCTCGGTGTTCCAGCCGAGTGCGTTGCGGTCGACGACGGTGGTGAAGCCTTTGATGACGCCGGCGTCGAGCATCCGGTCGACGCGGCGCTTGACCGCCGGGGCAGAAAGATTCACCTTCTCGCCGATATCGGCGAACGTTGCCCGCGCATGCTCGGTCAGTTCGGTCAGGATGCGGGCGTCGGTCTCGTCGAGTCGCTCCATCTCACCCCCGATGTCGGCCCGCGCAATAGATCGATACAAAGCCGAGTCTAACGCAATAAACCATGCCTAGACACGCAACAGCTAGCGTTTGATTGTGCAGGATATGCCAAATACCGTTGATTTATGACGGAACAGTACGTCGCAGCGCCCTCGCCCACTCCGGCGTCTACCGCCCACATTCGTACCCCCACCGCCCGCCGCTACGCGATGACGCCGCCGACGTTCTTCGCTGTCGAGTACGCGATCAACCCGTGGATGGACACCGCAACACCCGTCGACGTCGGCCTCGCACACGCCCAATGGGAGGCGTTGCGCGCGACCTACCTCCGCCTGGGCCACCACGTGGATGTGATCGAGCCTGCGGCCGGGCTCCCGGACATGGTGTACGCCGCTAACGGCGGTTTCGTCGCCGGTGACGTGGCGATCGTCGCGAAGTTTCGATTCGCCGAGCGGGCCGGTGAATCGCGCGCCTATGCCGCCTGGATGTCATCCATCGGGTATCAGCCCGTGTCCACCCGCCATGTCAACGAGGGGCAGGGCGACCTGCTGATGGTCGGGCAAACGGTCTTGGCGGGCTACGGATTTCGCACCGACCGGCGCGCACACCCGGAAATCTCCGCGGCGCTTCGCCTGCCCGTCGTTTCACTCGAATTGGTGGATCCGCGCTTCTATCACCTCGACACCGCGCTGGCCGTGCTTGACGATCACACGATCGCGTTCTACCCGCCGGCGTTCAGCGCCACCGCGCAGGACCAACTGCAGGCGCTGTTTCCCGACGCGATCGTCGTCGGAAGCGCCGACGCATTCGTGCTCGGCCTCAACGTCGTGTCCGACGGGCGGCACGTCGTCCTGCCCGCCAAGGCAACCGGATTCGCCGCGCAACTGCGCGCCGCGGGCTTCGAGCCCGTCGGCGTCGACCTCTCCGAACTGCTCAAGGGTGGCGGTTCGGTCAAGTGCTGCACATTGGAGGTATTCCCATGACCATCCTCGACGCCCGCACTGCGACCGCAACCGAGGCCGCCGTCGAGCTGGTAGACCGCCATGCGGCGCACAACTATTCGCCGTTACCGGTGGTGGCGGCCAGCGCGGAGGGTGCTTGGATCACCGACGTGGAGGGCCGGCGCTACCTGGATTGTCTGGCCGCCTACTCGGCGGTCAACTTCGGCCACCGCAACCCGGAAATCACGGCGGCGGCCCACGCCCAGCTCGATGTCGTCACGCTGGTGAGCCGCGCTTTCCATTCCGACACCCTCGGCCCGTTCTGCGCCGGTCTGGCCCGGCTGTGCGGCAAAGACATGGTTCTGCCCATGAATTCGGGTGCTGAGGCCGTGGAGAGCGGTCTCAAGGTCGCCCGCAAGTGGGGTACCGACGTCAAGGGCGTCCACGACGGTCGGGCGAACATCATCGTGGCCGACAACAACTTTCACGGCCGCACGATCAGCATCGTCAGCTTCTCCTCGGATTCGGCGGCGCGGGACGGGTTCGGGCCGTTCACGCCGGGGTTCCGCTCGGTGCCCTTCGGCGACGCCGACGCGCTGGCGCGTGCGATCGACGACGACACCGTCGCGGTGCTGCTGGAACCGATTCAGGGCGAGGCAGGCATCGTCGTTCCTCCCGACGGCTACCTGCCGGCGGTTCGCGCCCTGTGCACCGAGCGCAACGTGTTGCTGATCGCTGACGAGGTCCAGTCCGGCCTGGCGCGCACGGGCCACACCTTCGCCTGCGACCACTGGGGCGTGGTGCCCGACGTCTACCTGCTCGGTAAGGCGCTGGGCGGCGGCGTGGTCCCCCTGTCGGCGGTGGTCGCCGACCGCGAAATCCTGGGCGTGCTGCATCCCGGCGAACACGGCTCCACCTTCGGCGGCAACCCGTTGGCTGCCGCCATCGGCACCACGGTGGTGTCCATGCTGGGCCGCGGAGAATTCCAAGCCCGCTCGGCGCTTTTGGGCGCACACCTGCACGCGCGGCTGCGCGCACTGCTGGGTCACGGCGTGCTGGCGGTGCGCGGCCTGGGGTTGTGGGCGGGCGTCGACGTCGACCCGCGGCTCGGGACGGGCAAGCAGATGAGCCTTCGGTTGGCCGACCGGGGCGTGTTGGTGAAGGACACGCACGGCTCGACGTTGCGGTTCGCGCCACCGCTGGTGATCAGCGAGCGGGAGATCGACTGGGCGATTGAGCAGTTCGCTTCTGCGTTGCGGGAGGCTGGCCCATAATCAGCTGATCGAGCAAGGAGGGGTCATTGCCACCCACGTCGATCAGCCTGAAAGAGCAGATGCTGCGGCGCCGTCCCGTTGTCGGCACGCCCGTCGCGTACGGGGCCGCGGACCACCTCAAGCGGAGCATCGGCACCTTCCAGCTGACCATGTTCGGGGTCGGCTCGACGGTCGGGACGGGCATCTTCTTCGTCATGTCTCAGGCCGTGCCCGAAGCCGGCCCGGGAGTGATCCTGTCCTTTCTCATTGCCGGGCTGGCCGCCGGGCTTGCGGCTATCTGCTACGCCGAATTGGCCTCGGCGGTGCCGGTTTCCGGGTCGTCGTACTCGTATGCGTACACCACCCTGGGCGAGGTCGTGGCGATGGGGGTGGCGGCCTGCCTGCTGCTCGAATACGGGGTGTCGACCGCTGCGGTCGCGGTCAACTGGAGCGGTTACCTGAATAAGTTGCTCAGCAACGTCTTCGGCTTCCAGTTGCCGCACGCGCTGTCGGCCGCGCCGTGGGACGCGCGGCCCGGCTATGTGAATGTGCCCGCGATCATCTTGATCGCGATGTGCGCGTTGCTGCTTATCCGCGGCGCCAGCGAATCGGCCAGGGTCAACACGATCATGGTCCTGGTCAAGCTGGGCGTGCTGATCATCTTCGTGATCGTGGCGTTCACGGCGTTCGACGCGGACCATCTCCGCGACTTCGCGCCCTTCGGCGTTGCGGGAATCGGCTCGGCCGCCGGGACCATCTTCTTCTCCTATATCGGGCTCGATGCCGTGTCCACCGCGGGCGACGAGGTGAAGGATCCGCAAAAAACCATGCCGCGCGCGCTGATTGCGGCGCTGGTGACCGTGACGAGCGTTTACGTGTTGGTCGCGGTGGCCGCGCTGGGCACCCAGCCCTGGCGGGACTTTGCCGGGCAGCAGGAGGCCGGGCTGGCGACCATCCTCGACAACGTCACGGGCGGCAGCTGGGCGAGCACTATCCTGGCCGCGGGCGCGGTCATTTCGATCTTCTCCGTCACGCTGGTCACCATGTACGGGCAGACGCGGATCCTGTTCGCGATGGGCCGCGACGGGCTGCTGCCCAACCGATTCGCGCGGGTGAACACGCGGACCATGACGCCGGTGGGCAACACGGTGATCGTCGGCATCGCGGCCTCAGCGCTGGCCGCCTTCATCCCGTTGGACAAGCTCGCGGACATGGTGTCCATCGGGACGCTGACCGCGTTCGTCGTCGTGTCCGCGGGAGTGATCATCTTGCGCGTGCGCGAGCCCGACCTGCCGCGGGGATTCAAGGTGCCCGGTTATCCCGTCACGCCCGTCCTTTCGGTGTTGGCGTGTGGGTACATCCTGGCCAGCTTGCATTGGTACACCTGGATTGCCTTCAGTGGCTGGATCGCGCTCGCGTTAGTCTTCTACTTCGTGTGGGGCCGACATCACAGCGCGCTCAACGCCGCAACGCTCGAGCGGGACGCGCTGTGACCGTCGTCGTGGGGTACCGGGCCGGCAAGGTCGGGCTCTCCGGATTGCACTTGGGCGTGCGTATCGCGCGGACCCACGGCACCTCGCTCTCCGTGGCGACCATCGTGCCCAAGCCGTGGCTGACACCGTCGCGCGGTCGCATCGACGCCGAGTACGAATTGTGGGCCGACACCATGGCCGCGGAGTCGGCGAAGGAGGCCGCCCGTTTCCTGGACACGGTGGCCGACGGGATCGAGGTCACCTACCTGCACCGCGCGCACGGATCGGTGTCCGGCGGTCTCCTCGAAATCATTCATGAGGTGAACGCCGATGTGCTCGTGTTGGGCTCGTTGCCCAGCGGGGGGCGCGGACAAGTGCTGATCGGCTCGACCGCCGACTGGCTGCTGCACGCGTCGCCCGTGCCGATTGCCATCAGCCCGCGGAATTACCGCTCACACCAAGGCAAGTTGTCCCGGCTCACGTGTGCCTACTCGGCCACCCCGGACTCGGTCGACGTGGTGAAGCGCTGCTATGACTTCGGCCGGCGATTCGGGGTGCCGGTGCGGGTGATCACCTTCGCGGTCCGCGGCAAGACGATGTATCCCCCGGAGGTCGGGCTCGAGGTCGAGGATCAGGTGCTGCAGGCCTGGGCCTCCCAAGTGCGAGACATCCTCGAGGAGCTCAAAACCGGCCACATCGTGAGCGAAGACGTTGCGCTGCAGGTCGTTACCGGTCGCAGCTGGAAAGAGGCGCTGGCGAAGGCGGATTGGCAGGAGGGCGAGATCCTGGCACTGGGCACCCGGCCCCGCGGTGACATCCGGCGGGTCTTCCTCGGGTCCCGCAGCACCAAGATCATCCGCGAGAGCCCCGTGCCGGTGCTGGTGCTGCCCGGCTAGTGTCGTGAGTCGTTAATTCATCATTAGCGTTTAAGCTTGGTGGGTGCCGAATCCTGTCGCACCCGTGGTGGATCTGACCGAAGACGAGCGGTCTGAGTTGTTGTCGTGGTCGAGGCGATCCAACAGTGCCAATGCGTTGGCAATGCGGTCGCGGATCGTGCTGGCCGCTGCCGATGGGCTGAGCAATACCGCGATCGCTGACAAGCTCGATATCAACATTTCCAGTGCTCGTAAGTGGCGGACGCGGTTTGTGACCGACCGGCTTGACGGGTTGCTCGATGAGCCGCGTCCTGGCCGGCCACGGCTGGTGGGCGATGAGCAGATCGAAGCGTTGATCACTGCGACGTTGGAGACCACCCCAGCGGATGCCACGCACTGGTCGACCCGATCGATGGCCGAGCATCTCGGGCTGAGCCAGTCGATGGTCTCGCGGGTATGGCGAGCGTTCGGATTGGCTCCGCACAAACAGGATTCGTGGAAACTGTCCAAGGACCCGTTGTTCGTGGCCAAGGTCCGCGACGTCGTCGGGCTGTATCTAAATCCACCCGAGCGGGCCCTGGTGCTGTGCGTGGATGAAAAGACTCAGATCCAAGCCTTGAACCGGACCCAGCCAGTGTTCCCGATGCTGCCGGGCACCCCCGCGCGCGCCAGCCACGACTACGTTCGTCACGGCACCTCCAGCCTGTATGCCGCACTCGACCTCACCACCGGAAACGTCATCGGAGCCCTTCATTCGCGGCACCGGGCCACCGAGTTCTTGGCGTTTCTCCGCAAGATCGACGCCGAAGTACCCACCGATCTCGACGTGCACCTGGTCTTGGATAACGCCTCCACGCACAAGACCCCAGCGGTGAAGCGTTGGCTCACAGCACATCCGCGATTCGTCCTGCACTTCACCCCGACCAGCTCATCGTGGCTGAACCTGGTCGAACGGTGGTTCGCCGAACTGACCACCAAGAAACTGCGCCGCGGCACCCACACCTCGGTGCGCCAACTCAACACCGACATCCGTGCCTGGATCCAAACCTGGAACGACAACCCCCGCCCCTACGTCTGGACCAAAACCGCCGACCAAATCCTCGAATCCGTCGCCAACTACTGCCGACGAATTAATGACTCAGGACACTAGCGCGCGGCCGCGGCGTTCGCGGCCGCTTGTGCCCTGGCCAGGGTGGCCGCGACATCGCCACGGCCCAGGAACATTTCATCGAAGTATGGCCGCAGGGCGTCGTTGCCGGCCGCGAAGCCGGCGCCGCCCGGGGCCGCGATGCGCGGCCCGTTGAGCACGGCGAAGAACGGCGTCACGTCGACGCCGCGGGCGGACCAGTAGTCGAAGTAAACGCGTTGGGCCGACAGGACCGCCGGGATGGCCGCGCCTTCGCGACCGAGGAACTCGTTGCCCGCCCTGCTGCCCATCCAGGCCAGGACCTGACGGACCGCGTCGGGATGCTTCGCGGCCGCATTGCCCACCGCCGCAATGCCATTGGTGACGCTCACCCGGCCCACTGGGCCGGCCGGCATCATCGTCACGCCCCAGCGGAACCGGGCGTCGCGGGCTACCGGCGCCAGGTTGTAAGTGCCGGATTGGAAGAGCGCCATCCTGCCGGCCAGGAACTGGTTGCGGGAGAAGTCCCCGTTGTCGTTGGTGTCCGAGGCGGGCGGTGCGACGTGGTCGTCGTTGATCAGACCGACCAGGTAGCGGAAGGCCTGCACCGCACCGGGATTGTCGAAAGCGAACTGGTCGCCGCGCTGGAAAACCCCGCCCGCCGAACCGATGTAGTTCAGGTAGATGCCCTGCGGGTCGTTGGCGGCGTTGTAGCCCCACTGCCGAACCCGTCCGGCATCGAATCCGGCTGCGTTCCCGGCATGTCCGTCGGCGTCGACGGTGAGCCGGGCCAGTATGGGGCGCAGCGTGTCGCCGCTGTCGGCGCTCCAGCGCAAATCGTTCAGCTGTGCGGGGTCGACGCCGGCCGCGGCGAGCAGGTCAGCGTTGTAATACAGCGCGATCCCGGCGTCGGTCAGCTGCGGCACACCCCACAGCACGCCCCCGCGCGTGAACTGGTCGACGACCGCCGCGTCCCAGTCCGCGGCGGAGCCCGGTTCAAGGGTGGGACCGATGTTCATCAGCCGGCCACTGTCGGCATAGGGGGCCAAATAGGCGTTGGACAGCCAGAAGATGTCGTCGGCGCTGCCGCCGGCGACATCGGTGCGCAGCGTGTCGAAGTACGTCGAATAGGACACCACGCTGGTGTGCACGGCGATACCGGGGTGCGCGCGGTTGAACGCCTCGAAGGACTGCCGGTAGGCGGCGGCGATCTGGTCGGCCCAGACCCGCACCGTCACGACGATCTTGCCGCCGGGCGGCTGGCCGGAATAGTCGAGCAACACCGCGGTCGCGCCCAAGAGCACCGCCACCAGGACTAGCGCCGCGGCCATCAGCGTCGAAATGCGAGGCCGGCTCATGGACCGCACCGGAATCGCCGTGATGGTCGTTGATCACTTGGGATCACAGCCGTGACGGCAATCTCGGCGCGCGAATAGCTCATTTGAGCCCCGAGACGACGATCGAAGCGACGATGTGGCGCTGGAAGACCACGAACAGCGCGATCAACGGGACGATGGCGACCGTCGTCGCCGCCATCACCAACGTCCACTGGGCGTTGAACCGCGACTGCAAGTCGGCCGTCGCCACCGTGAGCACCCGCCACTTGTGCCCACTGGTGATCACCAACGGCCACATGAAGTTATTCCACTGCGAGACCACGGTGATCAGCGTCAAGGCCGCCAGCACCGGCCGGCTGGACGGGATGACCACGTGCACGATCACGTCCAGTGTGTTGGCACCGTCCAGGTGGGCGGCGTTGACCAAGTCGTTCGGGATGATTCGAAAGTGCTCGCGCAGCAGGAAGATCGCGTACGGTGAGCCAAACATGAAGGGCAGCACCAACGCCCAGAACGTGTTTCGCAGGCCGAGCTGGGCCATCATGAGATACAGCGGCACCACGGTGACCGTCCCCGGCACCATCAACGTCGCGGTGTACACCCAGAACAGCGCGTCGCGCCCGGGAAAGTTTAACCGCGCGAACGCGTATCCGGCCAGCACCGAGAAGGTCAGCTGGCCCAGCAGGATCACGGCGGTCATCAGCGCGGTCACGGCCGCCGCCCGGCCGAATCCGGCTCCCCCCAGGTCGGCGTAGTTAGCGAGGGTGAACGGCCGCGGGAGCTGCAGGGGCGTGCCCGTCGCAAACTGGTGCGCCGAGGTGAACGAGGTGAGCAGGCCAAGGGCGAACGGCGCCAACGTGATCAGCGCACCGATGATCAGCCCGGCGTAGATGGCGAGCCGACTAAGTGAGGTCATAGCTGATTCGCCGCCGGAAATACAGTTGCTGCACCATGGTGACGCCGATCAGGATGACGAACAACACCACCGCCATCACCGACGCGCGCCCGATGGCCGCGGAACCGAAAGCCTCGGCGTAGATGCGGTGGGCCACCAGATCCGTGCTGTTGCCGGGCCCGCCGCCGGTCAGCGCGTAGACCATGTCGAAAACCTGTGCGGTGCTGACGATTCCCGTCACCAGGACGAAGAACGTGGTCGGCCGCAGCATGGGCAGGGTGATGCGCCAGAACCGTTGCCACGCGGTGGCGCCGTCGGTGCGCGCGGCGGCGTGAATGTCGTCGGGGATCGCCAGTAGGCCCGCCAAAAACGATAGTGAGACGTATCCGACGTTCGTCCATACGACGACGGCCGAGACGAGCGGCAGCGCGAAGCTGGGATCCGACAGCCACTCGATGCTGTGGCCCAGCAGGGTGCTCACGGCGCCGTCGGTGGGAGCCAGAATCCAGCGCCACAGCACCGCGATCGCCAGCGGAGCGCAGATCCACGGCAGCACGTAGACGGTGCGGAACAGGCCGGTGCCGGGAAGCTGGCGGGCCAACATCGACGCGGCCAGCAGGCCCAGCACCGTCTGCGCCGGGACCACGATCGCCACGAACACGGCGGTGACGAGCAGCGAGTTGGCGAAGTTGCGGTCGGTCAGCACCGACCGCCAGTTGGCCAGGCCCACATAGTGCAGCGGCCCGAGCAGGTCCCACCGGTACAGGCTCAGCCAGACCACCACGAGGATGGGCAGCAGCAAGAACGCGAGGACACCGAACAGGCTGGGCGCCAGCAGGGCATAGCCCAGCGCCGTGGAGCGGGGCTGTGTCCTTCCGACGCCGCTGGCCATGGAGGTAATTAAAGCGGGCGGCGCCCGGGTTTGGGGTGAACGGCCGTTACGGTGGAAGCGTGACACCGAACCGGGGGATCGATGCCGACTTCCTCAACCTGCCGCGCCACGAGCTGGCCGAAGCCGCGCTGTCGTCGGCCACCGCGGCCGGCGCCAGCTACGCCGACCTGCGGGTTCACCGCATCGTGACCGAGATCATCCAACTGCGCGACGGCGAGCTGGAGACCGCGGTCGTCAACCGCGAGGTCGGGCTGGCCGTGCGGGTGATCGTCGACGGCACGTGGGGATTCGCCTCGCACGCGGAGCTGGCGCCGTCGGTCGCGGCCGAGACCGCGCGACACGCCGTGCAGGTGGCCACCACCCTGGCGACGCTGAACCGCGAGCGCGTCGAGCTGGCGCCCGAGCCGGTATACGCCGACGCCACCTGGGTCTCGAACTACCAAACCGACCCCTTCACCATCCCGGTGTCCGACAAGATCGACGTGCTGGAGGACTACTCGGGTCGCCTCCTGAGCGCCGATGGTGTCGACCACGTGTCGGCCATCCTCACGGCCGTCAAGGAACAGTCTTTCTACGCCGACACCTTCGGGTCGTCGATCACCCAGCAGCGGGTGCGGGTGCAGCCGTCGCTGGAGGCGGTGACCGTCGACGCGGCGGCGGGCAGCTTCGACTCGATGCGCACGCTGGCCCCGCCGACCGGGCGCGGCTGGGAAGTGCTGGCCGGCGACGAGGTGTGGAACTGGACCGACGAGCTGGCGCAATTGCCGTCGCTGCTCGCCGAAAAAGTCAAGGCGCCCAGCGTGACCGCGGGGCGCACGGACCTGGTGATCGACCCCACCAACTTGTGGCTGACGATTCACGAGTCCATCGGGCACGCAACCGAATACGACCGGGCCATCGGCTACGAGGCGGCCTACGCCGGGACATCGTTCGCCACGCCCGACAAACTGGGCACCATGCGGTACGGCTCACCGGTGATGAACGTGACCGCCGACCGCACCGTCGACCACGGCCTGGCCACCATCGGCTACGACGACGAAGGCGTCGCGGCGCAAAGCTGGGATCTGGTGCGCGAGGGCATCTTTGTCGGCTACCAGCTCGACCGGGTGTTCGCTCCCCGGCTCGGACAACCGCGGTCCAACGGATGCTCGTATGCCGACTCGCCGCATCACGTGCCGATCCAACGGATGGCCAACGTGTCGCTGCAGCCGGCCCCCGAGGACGTCAGCACCGCCGACCTGATCAGCCGTGTCGAGGACGGCATCTACATCATCGGCGACAAATCGTGGTCAATCGACATGCAGCGCTACAACTTTCAGTTCACCGGTCAGCGGTTCTTCCGCATCCGTGACGGCCGGCTGGACGGTCAGCTCCGAGACGTCGCCTATCAGGCCACCACCACCGATTTCTGGAACTCCATGGAAGCCGTCGGCGGCCCGTCGACCTGGCGGCTGGGCGGCGCATTCAACTGCGGGAAGGCCCAGCCGGGTCAGGTCGCCCCGGTCAGCCACGGCTGTCCGTCGGCGTTGTTCCGCGGTGTGAACGTGCTCAACACCCGGACCGAGGGTGGTCGATGATTCGCGCGCAGCATGTCGTCAATCTCGTTCTCGAGGAGGCCGCCAAGCTCGGCGGAGCGAGCGAGACCATGGTGCTCGTTACCGACAAGGTCGAGGCGACGTTGCGGTGGGCGGGTAACTCGATGACCACCAACGGGGTCGCGGTCAATCGCAGCATTACGGTGATCTCGATTGTCCGGCAAGGATCGGGCGCCCGCATCGGCACGATGGTGTCCGCCGAGGTTGATCCGCGGGTGATCCCCGAGCTGGTGGCGGCGTCCCAGGAAGCGGCCCGCTCGGCGCCCGAGGCAGGCGATGCCGCGCCGCTGCTGGCCGATACCGGGGTGCCGGCCGATTGGGATGCGCCGGTGCCCGGCACGGGGCCCCTGGTGTTCGCCGGAGTCGCCGACTCGTTGAGCCGCGGCTTCGAAGGCACGGACCGGCTGTATGGCTTTGCGCACCACAGCGTTTCGACGACGTTCCTCGCATCGTCGACGGGAGTGCGCCGACGCTATACCCAACCCGCCGGGGCGGTGGAGATCAACGGCAAACGCGGCGACGCGAGCGCGTGGGCGGGTATCGGCACGCCCGACTTTGTTGATGTGCCGATGGATTCGTTGCTCGGCGAGCTGTCGATGCGCCTCGGCTGGGCCGAGCGCAGCGTGGCGCTGCCCGCGGGTCGTTACGAGACGATCATGCCGCCGTCCACCGTGGCCGACATGATGCTTTACCTCGCGTGGTCGATGGCCGGCCGTGGTGCGCGCGAGGGCCGCACCGCGTTTTCGGCGCCGGGCGGGGGAACGCGGGTGGGGGAGCGGCTCACCGAATTGCCGCTGACGCTGTTCTCCGACCCGATGGCGCCGGGTCTGGCGTGCACACCGTTCGTCGCGGTGAGCAGCTCGTCGGAAACGATGTCGGTGTTCGACAACGGCATGGAGATCGGCCAGGTGGACTGGATCCGCAACGGGGTGATCAACACGCTGGCCTACCCGCGCGCGACGGCCGCCAAATTCGACGCCGACGTCGCGGTGGCCGCCGACAACCTGGTGATGACGGGCGGGTCAGCCGAGCTGGCCGACATGATCGCCGCCACCGAACGCGGCCTGCTGCTGACCACGCTGTGGTACATCCGCGAGGTCGACCCCACCACGCTGTTGCTCACCGGGCTCACCCGCGACGGTGTCTATCTGATCGAGGACGGCGAGGTAACCGGCGCGGTCAACAACTTCCGCTTCAACGAGAGTCCGCTGGATCTGCTGCGGCGGGCCACCGAGGCCGGGATCAGTGAGAAGACCCTGCCCCGGGAATGGGCGGACTGGGCTACCCGCACGGCCATGCCCTCGCTGCGGATACCGGACTTCCATATGTCGTCGGTGAGCCAGGCCCAATAGGCGATTGCCGCTGGGCCGGCGGCGTTCTAGCGTGTGACGAATGACAGCTCCGGCTTCGGTCCAAGCAGATCAGCTCGCGCGATTGGTGGCCCTGTTTCCGGGCTCCGCGCCGGAGGCTCGCGTCGCGGCCTTGATTCGGCGGGTATGTGCGCAAACGTTGTCGCTGCCGCCGTTGCCGGCGCCCCTCGAGGTTGGTGCACCCGAATCGCAGACCGAGGTCGCCGTCGCCGAATTCGCCGAGCAGTTCAGCGCCGATGTCTCCGCGATCACCGGCGCGCAGCGGTCCCGGCTGGTCAGGCAATTGGGTGACGGGGCCTTTGGCGTGGTGGTCTCGATGTATATCGCCGACTTCGTCCCGCGGGTGCGCGCCGGGCTGGAGGCACTCGGCGTCGGCTCGCAGTACGTGGGCTGGGTGAACGGCGTCGCCTGGGATCACTCGACCAACCCGGCGAATCTGGTGTTCAACGACTTCTTGCCCGCCGTGGCCCGGATGCGCGCGCTCGACCCGGTCACCTCCGAGCTGGTCCGGCTGCGCGGGGCGGCTCAGCACAACTGCCGGTTGTGTAAGTCGCTGCGTGAGGGCACGGCGCTCGACGCCGGCGGTTCGGAGACGCTCTACGACGAGATCGGTCGCTTCGAAGCCTCGCGGTTGCTCGACGACCGCGTCAAAGCAGCGCTGCGCTACACCGATGCGTTAATTTGGACCCCTGCGCACCTCGCCGCCGACGATGTCGCCGAGGTGCGCTCCCGGTTCTCGGAAGCCGAGGCCGTCGAGCTCACCTTTGACATCATGCGGAATGCAAGCAATAAAGTCGCCGTCGCTTTGGGTGCCGATGCGCCCCGCGTCGAGCAGGGGACCGAGCGTTATCTGCTCGATACCGACGGACAAACCGTATTCAGCTGACGGCCGCACACGGAGCGGGGTGCCCGCAGGCGGCCGGTCCGGGAGCTTAGTCGCTGGTCAAGGATCTTTTGGCGCTGGCACGCTGCCTCGCTTGCGTGGGCCGGTCCACGGCCTTGGCCCGGTGCGAAGTAGCGAATGTTAACCATCCGTACACGGTCACGCAAGCAAAAGTTCGTCGCTCAGGCCGCTGGTACTGGCTAAATTTATGACCCGACACCGAAACTCATATGTGAACTCATATGTGCTGGTGATCTCAGATGGCAGCGCCGCCTGAGTAGACGACTATCGACTGCGTGACTGAAAGCCGTGGCACGTTGTCTCGGCTAGCAGTTACCACACACGAAGGCTTGGCTTGCGTCGGGGAGCGACATCGCTTCCGCGCAGAGGGAGGACCGGAATGACAATCACCCGTTCGCGGTCGCACATGCGAGCGTCATCGGTCTGGGCTGCCGGCGTCACGCTGGGGGCCTCGATGCTCGGGGGCGCCGTGCTGTCCGCACCGCAAGCTTCGGCGTCGTGCAATCTGAGTCCGAAAGACGACCAATACATCCAGCTCCTCGCTCAGAACAAGATGGTGCATAACGCCGACTTCAGCGATTGCACCGAGGCCGCCGAGGGACGGTGGTTCGCCGACCAAGTGCGCAACCACCCCAACCCCTTCGGGGAAGCCCAAGAGTTGGTCAACATGATCACCAACACGACCTCGATGAGCCAAGCGCAGGCCGAGTGGGAGGTCGAGTCGGCGATCTATGTTTATGCGCCGGACGTGATCCCCAAGATCAAGGACCAGGCCGCGACCGCCGACTGGCCCAAAGAGTAGCGACCCGGCGTTACCAGCTAACTCGAACCAGGTCACCGGTACTCTCTGTACCGGTGATCGGCCCGGCGCGTGTGATTGCCTAGCGGCGGTGGCCGGTCATTGCTTGAAACTCCCCTGTTGAGTCGAAACTTTTGCCTCGCCCAGATTTTGGCAAACCGCTGTTCACCCATTGTTCGATGAGCGCGTCGTTTGCCGTGTTTGGCGACGGTGGTACCCGACTCGTAGCGCGAAAGTACAGCTAGCAAATTCCACGATAGGGGGTCTGGAGAAGTGAATATGACACGATCGCGCGGACAACTGCTGGCGGTGGGGGTCGCCGGCGTTGCGCTGGGGGCAGCGATGTTCGGGGGTTCCGTGCTGGGAGCGCCGCACGCGTCGGCGTCGTGCAGTATGTCCCCGGCCGACGACGAGTACATCAAGCTGCTGGCGCAGAACAAGATGGTCCACAATGCCGACTTCAACGATTGCAGTGAGGCGGCCGAAGGCCGGTGGTTCGCCAGCCAGGTACGGGCCAACCCCAATC
This sequence comes from Mycobacterium hainanense, assembly GCF_041890355.1. Classification (NCBI taxonomy): domain Bacteria; kingdom Bacillati; phylum Actinomycetota; class Actinomycetes; order Mycobacteriales; family Mycobacteriaceae; genus Mycobacterium; species Mycobacterium hainanense. The sequence continues at coordinate 2,187,518 of NZ_CP169059.1, forward strand.
CGTTCGGGGAGGCCCAGGAGCTGGTGAACATGATCACCCGCACGACGCCGATGAGCCAAGCCCAGGCCGAGTGGGAGGTCGAGTCGGCCGTCTACGTCTACGCGCCGGACTTGATCCCGAGGCTCAAGGATCAGGCCGCGCGGCAAGCGCCCGGCCAGCCGGCGCCTGCGTGAGGTCCTGGAAGCCCGCCGCCCCTCAAGGCGCGCGGGCTTCCCGCATGCCCGGCCGACGGCGACCCGGCTTTGGGCTACGGTTTCCTACGGAACATCGCTAGGGGCGGTAGCTCAGTTGGTTAGAGCCGCGGACTCATAATCCGTTGGTCGCGGGTTCGAGCCCCGCCCGCCCTACTTCAGAGGTGTGTGACTTCGGCTGATGCTGGACATTTCACCTTCGGGTGATGCCTGACAGTGTTTCGGTTGATGCTTGACAGTTGCTTCGGCTGATCCTTGACACTCCCTGGATGAGGGAGTTGAGCGTGGCCGAGCAGCGGTATCAGGCCGTGTTGGCAGTGATCAGTGAGGGTCTGTCGATTTCGCAGGTCGCCGAGAAAGTTGGGGTGTCGCGTCAGACGCTGCACTCCTGGTTAGCCCGTTACGAGGCAGCGGGTCTTGAAGGGCTGGTAGATCGGTCGCATCGGCCGGTGTCGTGTCCGCATCAAATGTCGGCTGTGGTGGAGGCGGCGCTGTTGGAGTTGCGTCGGTCGCGGCCATATTGGGGGCCGCGGCGGCTGGTGTTTGAGCTGGCCAAGCGCCGCATAGGGCCGCTGCCCTCCGAATCGGGGGCTTATCGGGCGTTGTTGCGCGCGGGCATGATCGACCCGGCGGTGCGGGATCGGCGCTTGAGGAAGTGGAAACGTTGGGAACGCGGCGCCCCGATGGAGTTGTGGCAAATGGACATCGTGGGCGGATTTCCGTTGGCCGATGGCACCAGCGCCAAAGCGTTGACCGGAATCGATGATCATTGCCGGATGTGTGTCTGCGCGCGGCTGATGGCCCGCGAGCGCACCCGCGCGGTGTGTGATGGCTTGCGCGCGGCGCTGGCCACTCATGGGGCACCTGAGCAGATCTTGACCGATAACGGCAAGGTGTTCACTGGCCGGTTCAACCACCCGGTGGTGGAGGTGCTCTTTGATCGGATCTGCCGCGAACACGGGATCGAGCACCTGTTGACCCAGCCGCGCAGCCCGACCACCACCGGCAAGATTGAGCGTTTTCACCGCAGTATGCGCGCCGAGTTCCTCAGCAACAGGCCACCTTTCGCCAACCTGAAGGTGGCACAGCAGGCCCTAGATGAGTGGGTGGACTATTACAACACCGCCCGGCCGCATCAATCGCTGGACATGGCGACCCCCGCTCAGCGGTTCACCCCGGCCACCATCGCACCGACCCTGGCGACGCCCGAGCAGGCCGGCATGGATCGCACCGGCGATGACTGGGTCAGCCGGCGAGTGTGTTCCAACGGCATCGTGTGCGTGTCCTGGCAGCAAGTCAGCATCGGGCGACACCATGCCGGTGCCCGCTGCGACGTCTACGTCGACGGCGAGCTGCTGCGGTTCTGGATCGGCGACCAACTCGTCAAAACTGCCGCCCGGACCAGCCGCGGCGAGGTACGAAACAAACGGGCCCTACGCACCAGCACCGGGACCTAAACAACAAACACGAGTGTCAAGGATCAACCGACACAGAAACGTCAAGAATCAACCGACGCTGAACAGCCCTACTTCAGAGGCTATTTTTCTGGTCCGTGGGTCGCGACCCATCCTTTATTCATCGTTTATAGCGCGGTCCAGTAGCTCAGCAAGCTCAGGGTGGACGCGTCCCCTAGCCATATTGGTCTGCGTCATCGACACCTTGCTATGACCGAGCTGGTCAGCTCCCCCACGGGCAGACAGGCTCCGCGTCATCTATGAGCGTGGTGACCGTCTTCCGGAAGCTGTGCGTGGTTATGTCCGGTACGCCTAGATCCGCGCGTACCGTGCGCCACTGCTGCCGAAGTTGTTAGGGTCCCGCCAGGTGCCCGCCTGTCGACGGGAAGATCATGGGTAGCTCGCCGACGAATGGACGCCTGGCGGCGTGCGGTCCCCATCTGTGGTGATCGGAGTCGGCTCAGCCTTCACGGTCGAACTCGACGCCTTCCCAGTCGGGGAGTCTGCCAAGGAAGTCCATAGGGTCGAACGGTAGTTTGGTGAGGTCGACACGCGGCTGCCCAGCGTTCGTGGTTTCCGCGCGGGCGTCGGTGATGCCGGTTAAAGGCCAGTGCCGTTCTTCCGGGGTGTTCGGGTATCGCTCCATCCACAGTTCGTGGCGGGCCTTCATCATGTTGAACATGCCCTTAGCGGGAAACATCGGCACCATGATGCCCTTTTCTTCACGGGTGTCGTTGTAGAGGTCATAGAACATTGCGCCGGATAAGCCCGGATTGTCCCCGACCCACACCCGTTTGTAGCGGCCCTTGACGGTCGCCGCCAGGATCGGTCCGGTGTAGATGTAGACGTAGTCGCGGCGGCTGTGAGTGTCACCGTTGAGCAGCAGCGCGGTCTGGTCTACACCGTCGATGACGCGGTCGGTGGGAATGTTGTCGGTCGCGCCGCCGAGGCGGGCGAATGTGGTGAACAGGTCGGTGGCGTGGATGATGTCGCCGACCGCCTGCCCCGGATTGATCGTGCCGGGCCACCAGGCCAGCGCGGGCACCCGCACCGCGCCTTCGAGGTAGTCGCCTTTGCCGCCACGGTAGAGCGTCGCGTTGAATCCCGTACCGGCATTGGTTTCGTGGGTCATCGGGCCGTTGTCGGCCATGATGAGCACCAGGGTGTTCTCCGCGATCTCCAGCCGGGTCAACTCGGCCATCAGCTCGCCGATGAAACGGTCTATGCGCGCGAGCGCCTCAGGCAGCAGCGCGCCGTTACTGGTGACCCGATTCGGGAACCCGAGGAAAGACGTGCCGACAGGCCAGTACGCGCAGTAGAACGGCTTCTTCGCGGCAGCATTGTTTCGGATGAACGCCATCGTGCGTTTCTGGCATTCGCCTTCGATCTTCATGTAGTCGTTGTGATCGGGCGCAGCCCCGAACTCGGTGACCGGGCCACCCTTGATGCCCTCGAGCGCGAAGACAAATCCCTTTGGGCGCCAGCCGGTGTCGATGTCGTAAGGGTCGGGCGGAAACATCTCGGGATGCAGCACTCCCGGTGTCAGTCCCATCATCTGCGCCATCGGGTTGTACAGGCTCGTCAGTTGGTTGTAGGGCATCCACAGCGCCTCATCGAAGCCCCTCTCGGTAAGGTAGCCGGACTCGATGTCGCCCAGATGAGCCTTGCCGTAGAATGCGGTCGCATAACCGGCGTCGGACAGCACCTGACCCATGGTGGATTCCGCCGAAGGCAAGCCGCCGTACTCGAACGGAACACCTGCCGTGTGCATTCCGTTGCGTACCGGGTGCCGCCCGGTCAGGCACGCCGCGCGGGTCGGTGTGCACGATGGCTCGCTGTACATACGCATGAAATTGATGCCCTCGGCAGCCATCCGGTTCATGTTCGGCGTCTCGTACCCACGCACCTTCTGCAGCGCCGGAATGCCTACATCGCCCACCGGGGTGTCGTCCCACATCACGTGGATGATGTTGGGCGGCGTACGGAACTTCTCTTTCAGCGCGGCCAGCCTCGTGTCGAGGTCGTTGTCCTCGGCCGCCCACCGCTCGCCGTGCTGGGCATCGAGGATGTAGTACTCGGCATCGTGGATGATTGGTCCTGAGCTTCCGTTCGCCGATTCGGCCGGTGTCATTGGGTTGTCCTTCCCGTGTTTGGATGGTCTGCCGCAGAGCACCTTGGTGGTGACCGGCAACCACAGCAAGCGCCTAATCGTTCACCAAAGTTCCTCCCCCCGAAGCCAAATCGTCGGTGCGCTTAGCCTCATGCTTGACGTCGCGGCCTTTGCTCGATAGGGGCCAAGGTCACCGCATCGGGGAACTTCGTTCACACAGACAAGCGACACGGGACGAATCAGGCGGCGAGGCGGCGGCCCAGCAGGCGAACGCCGTTGGCACGCGTCATTCCTTCTGCTACCAAACCGGGCCAGGGCACTACACGTTGGACTTCGCAGGTTGAGCGCCCAGCCGGTCGATCCGACCTATAGCAGTTGAGGTCCGGGGCGCGTTGCGTGTGCCGTGGCGGGTAGGAAGCGAAGGAGGCAGGACGATGACGGTTCACCACACCGTCGCCCTGCTCCTGGCCTGAGTGTATGAGATCGATGCTACGTTGTGTCCCGTTGTGCCAGTTGTGCCAAAGCGCCTAAACGAGCGCAGAGAAAATGAAGGCCCACGTCTGACCGGGAATAGTGCTGGTGCCTACAAGAGCGCCGGCGAACGCCTGACCTGGAGGTACTTTCTCCATCACTAGATGCAGAGTTCGCTGTTGCTCCCAATGGAGCAGTCCGTAGATGGTAATGCTGTCGATGCGGTACGGCTGTCCGTCGCCTCGAACATAGACCTTGTCCGGACTGGCGTCCAAGGTGTGCGCGTACGGCCATTGGGGTTCGTCAGGGATCTCGGCACCCGCGAACCTGGCGTTCAAGAGCGGCTCGAGGGGTTGACCGTAATTGACTGCGGCAGCGTCATACCAACATCAGCTATCCCCCCGGCGAAGGACTATTTCCACCGCCGGCCGTGTTGCCTCAACAGAATGCCTAGGGCTGTGACATTGCCTTGAGGAACTGACGTCGCCACGACGCCTCCCTCGCAAGCATTCACGCGCACGAAGGAGTCGAACCTGTGAGCTCGCCGTCTCTGCACTTCAACGCTTTCATTTGGCCGAACGGCTATCACGAGGCCGCGTGGCGCGTCGTCGACGGTGACGTGCGCAATGTCTTGGGCCTGTCCTATTACACGGATATCGCGCGCATCGCCGAACGCGGGTTGATGGACTCGATCTTCTTGGCCGACAACATCGCCATCGCCGAATATCGCGCCACGTACCTGCCTCAGACGCAGTTCGACCCGATCGCCGTGCTCTCGGCGCAGGCGGCAGTCACCGATCACATCGGGCTGATCGGGACCGGGTCGACGACCTACAGCAAGCCGTGGGAGCTGGCTCGCCGCTTCGCGACGCTCGATCACCTCAGCGGCGGTCGCGCCGGCTGGAACATCGTCACCACCGTCACGCCGCTGGCCGCGGCCGCGTTCGGCGAGCCGTTTCACCCGGAGCACGCCGACCGCTACGCGCAGGCCCACGAATTCGTCGACGCCGTCACCCAGGTCTGGGACAGCTGGGAGGACGACGCGGTCATCGGTGACCGGGAACGCGGCGTCTGGGCGGACCGCGCCAAATTGCATGCGCCGCGCTTCCACGGCAAGTACTACGACGTCGAGGGTGTCCAACCTTTTCCGCGCAGCCCGCAGGGGCATCCGGTACTCGTTCAAGCGGGACAATCGGCCGCGGGCGTCGGGCTGGCCGCGCGATACGCCGAGGTGGTCTTCTCCGGGCCACCCTCGCTTGAGGCGGCGGTCGCTTTCCGCGCCAGCCTGCACGAACAGGCCGCGGCGCTAGGCCGGAAGCCCGATCAGGTGCTGGTGCTGCCGGCGCTGATGATCACACTCGGCGGCACCGAAGCCGAGGCTCGAGCACGCGCGCAGCGCCTCGAAGACTTGGAGAACCCCGAGTTTCGTTGGCAGAACACGCTTTACACGGCGGGGCTTGACCCGGACGGTTTCGATCCCGATGCTCCGCTGCCCGCCGAACTCTGGACCGAGCGGTCGGCGCCGTCGAGCCGCGCCGAGCAGCTCTTTGCGGCCTCGCGCGCGCGGCCTGAAGCTTCCTTGAGGGAGATCGCCAAGCAGGTGACGGGCGGGCTGGCAGGACAGACGCATTTCATCGGCACGCCGGAGCAGCTGGCCGACCATGTGACCGCCTGGCAGGACGCAGGCGCAGTCGACGGGTTCACCATCATGGGATCGACGTTGCCGGACGAGCTTACGACGTTCGTCGATCATGTCGTTCCCGTCCTGCAGCGCCGCGCCCGATTCCGCACCGAGTACGCCGGGCCCACACTGCGCGATCAGCTTGGGCTCGAACGGCCGGCCAAATAGCGTCTTCCCTTAGACCTCGTCGCGATCGACGACGAAGCGGACCTGGCAGGCTTTGTGGATATTGCCGGGGCGGAAGCCCACGACGTCGGTATCTACGACCCGGAAGCCGAGGCTCCCGAACAGTGCATGCCACTCGCTAACCGGTTTGAATTGGCAGCCGAAATTCATATCGACAAGACCCTGAGCGACGGCATTACCAAAGAAATCAATGAGCACAAGCGCGTGAAATTGATCGCTTTCGACCAATTTATTGAATTCGGTAAGTTCAATCTGTCCCGCCGCAGCACCCAGGGGCGCTCCGGCCACGGCGTACGTGTCTTCCTCGATGATCAACCGCCGGGCAACGCGCCGCAAATTGATCAAGAGCGGAATCAGATCTGGCTCATCGACGTGATGAAGCACGGTTTTGACGATCGCACTGTCGAACGTGTCGTCCGCATACGGGACGTCGACAGGGGAGGCCATCTGCCGGAAGGGTAGATGACCAGCTTCCGGGCCGCGGTAGTCCATGACATCGGTGGTGTAGCAGTCGTAACCGGCGCGCGCGATCAGCGCAGCTAAATGACCGCGACCGCTGCCGAAGTCGAGGACTTTGCTACCGTTAATGGCGTCGGCGAGATTGTTGAAGTCCTGTACCGGCTTCCGCTGCGCCTTATATGCCGAGTAGCCCTCGCTGAACCATGACCCGTCACCCTCGGAAGTGAAGAATCGTGCGTGCACCTCTTCAGCTGCTTGATAGAGCTCGCGCCCATTATCAGCTGCTAGCAAATACTTGCACACGTCCTCTAAGACGGCACGTACATTGCTGGAGTGACGAGGAAAGTGGGATTTGTAACTTCTTTCCAACACTGACAAAGTGAAGTTCAGGGCTGCGGTTTCGTGCTGCAAAATCTTATGGATGAACTCGTATTGCGCTCGTTTGGTGGTTGACACCAACAATCCTTTCGTCGCGCACACTCCGTACGCCTGGCGCGGCGTCGTTGGGTAGCGACAGGCGGAGGCAAAGCATTTGATTAAACAGATGATATCAGCACGATGCAAATTGACGACATGTGCTAAAACTAGTTAAACTTTTCCGGTTCTCCTTTACAACGCCGCCGGACCCGCGTATTAGCAAAGATCCGATACGCGATGGCGCCACGCCCCTTCTCTTCGACGCTGATTGGCGGAGACTGCTGACGTGCAGTTCTGACTGCAGAGGGGTGCAAGTGGCCCGCTCACTGTGGACGCACCATCGCCGGGCATCCTCATCTCGGGCAAACCTGAAATCGGCTATGCGCCTGGCGAACTCCTGCTCGTCGGTTGCGTGTCTGCGGGGCAGATGTGGGCAGCGACACACCTCCCGGTGCTTGAACCGCGATCCCGTTAGGGTGGCTGCCTATGGTGGTGCTGCGCGGCAAGCGAATCTTGTTCGACATCGACGGCACCTTGATTGACTCAACGGCCACGGTCGAACAGTCTTGGCGTACTTGGGCCAACGAATATGGCGTCGACTACGAAGCGGTACGAGAGGTCTGCCACGGCAGGCGGACCGAGGACACTGTCGCGCAATTCGTCGCACCGCACGACCTGGTCGCAGCGACAGCTCGTCAGCTCGCTCTGCAAGAGTTGGCTGATCTCGACGGTGTCTTGGAGCTACCCGGAGCGCGCCGGCTGCTGGATGCCCTGCCGCATAATTATTGGGCCGCGGTGACTTCCGGGCCACGCTCGCTGATGGCTGCTCGTCTGGCGGCGGCGCGGCTCCCCGCTCCGACATTGCTGATCGCCGCGGAAGATGTATCAAACGGCAAGCCAAACCCCGAGAGCTACCTCAAAGCCGCCGCCGCGTTGGGCGTCGAGGCGCGGGAGTGCCTGGTTGTCGAGGATGCGCCCGCGGGCGTCGGTGCCGGCCGAGCCGCAGGGGCGCAAGTGCTCGCCGTCACGACCACTCACCGCGCCGCCGAACTGGCGGACGCCGACGTCGTCGTAACCGATCTGTCCTGCGTAAGTGTCAAAGTTACCGACGGAGGTGTCGAGTTACTGACCGCCGAAAGCGGTTGACGACAATGCCGCCTTGCGCGACCACGGTTTGCGCGGCTTAATCCCGGCCCGCGTAATAGGGCGATGTCGCGCAGATCGGAGTCCAGCTCGACGGCTTCGGGTGCTTCGAAGTCCGCGCCTGCGAGCTGATGCAAGGCCAGCGCCAAATGGCGCGAGCATGGGTTCGATTTGGACATCACCGACCTCGGCTTCGAGGCCGAGTGCAGCGAAGTCGCGGCCCACCTAGGGAACCTGGGATGGCAGCCGGTCGGTACCGCGATGCGTCAACTTCTGGCCATCGGCGGGCTTGCGGCGATCGAGCAGGATGACGGTTCAGTGTCGGTGGCGAACACGGTCTACTACAGCTCCGTGTGGGGCGACTAAGGGTTGTGGCCGCCGTCAAGGGACCGTAAGGGCCACTGCGCTCGGAAAGCGGCGCTTTGTAAAGTCTGCATATGCACGCCGCGGATATCGTCGAAGAGTTCCCGGTGATCACCACCGACGCAGACTCGCTCGAGGCCGTCCGCATGATTGCCGAACAAAGGTTGCCCGGGATCTTGGTCGTTGATGGGTCGGGCGGCCCCTTTGCCGTGTTGCCTGCCTCGCAGGTCGTGCGGTTTATCGTGCCCCGCTACGTGCAGGACGATCCATTGCTAGCAGGGGTACTGAGCGAATCGGTTGCCGACCACGTCGCAGAGCGGTTGAACGGCAGGGTGGTTGGCGCCATGCTCCCGGAACATCTGGTCGACGTACCACCTGCCGATTTCGACGACACCATCCTCGAGGTGGCCGCAAAGATGGCGCGCCTGCACACCCCGCTGATTCCGGTCGTCGAGCACGGCAAGCTGTTGGGAGTAATCACCGCATCCCGCCTGCTCGCTGCGGTCCTGAAGTTGTGATCGCCGCTCGATGACCACCGCCTACGCCGTTTATGCGACCACAATATTTGTGGTCGCATTTGTGTTGATCGCCACCGAACGCCTCAACAAGACGCTGGTCGCGCTCGGTGGCGCGACTGCGATGTTCGTACTGCCGGTGATCAATTCGCACGAGGTTTTCTACTCGGAAGAAACCGGCGTTGACTGGGACGTCATATTTTTGCTCCTGGGGATGATGATCATCGTCAGCGTTGTGCGCCAGACCGGGGTGTTCGAATACGTGGCGATCTGGGCGGCCAAGCGCGCCAGGGGTTCTCCGCTGCGGATCATGGTGTTCCTGTTGCTTGTGACCGCTGTCGGCTCCGCCTTCCTGGACAACGTCACGACGGTCCTCTTGATCGCACCCGTCACCCTGTTGGTGTGCGAACGGCTGGACATCGGCCCAGCGCCATTTCTTCTCGCCGAAGCGTTCGCCGCCAACATTGGTGGCGCCGCGACGCTCGTCGGTGACCCGACGTCGATGATCATCGGCACCGCAGCAGAACTCAGCTTCGTCTCCTTCCTGGCGAATATGGCCCCCGCGGTAATCCTCGTCCTTTGCGCACTGGTCGCTCTCGTCCCGCGCTTGTTCCCGCAGGCATTCTCCGTCGATGCCGACCGCATCGCCGATGTCATGTCGCTCGACGAGAACGAGGCGATCCGCAATCGTCGCCTGCTGGTCCAGTGCGGGATCGTCCTCATCGTGGTATTCGCCGGTTTTGTTGCGCACAAACAGATCCACATGGAGCCGTCCTTAGTCGCGATGACCGGGGCGGGCATTCTGATCGTGATATCCAGACTGGGTCGTGAGTTCTACCTCTCCAGTGTGGAGTGGGAGACGTTGCTCTTCTTCGCAGGACTATTCGTGATGGTCGGGGCGTTGGTGAGGACCGGAGTCATGGACAAATTGGCCCACGCGGCAGGCGATGCGATCGGCAACAATGGCCTAGTAACGGTTATGGCCGTCCTCGTCGTGTCCTTCCTGATCAGCGGGACCGTAGACAACGTCCCTTACGCGGCCACGATGACGCCGATCGTCGCTCACCTGACTGCCTCGGAGCACCAGCTGCACAATCCCACGGTGCTGTGGTGGGCGCTGATCCTGGGGACCGTCCTCGGAGGCAACCTTACTGCGCTCGGCGCCAGTGCAAATGTCGTCGTCACAGGGATCGCCAAGCGCGCCGGAACTCCGATCTCTTTCTGGGACTTCGCCCAAAAAGGGGTGGTGGTGACCGCCGTGTCGTTGGCGACCTCGGCGGGTTACCTCTGGGTACGTTATTTCCTGCTGGCGTAACGCGGGACGCCGTCAGTTCGCCAGGATTTCGGAGTGCAACGGCTTCGTATCTGCGTGGATCAAAGCAACTATAGCCTCGTATCGGCGGGTAACGTCATTGCGATCTCCCGAGTCGGGCACCGTTTCAAGGTTCAATTTCTGGATTGCGTCCGCCTGCCGCACGAGCACCGTTCGCCGGCTGCGGTCCGATGTTTGTTCAATGATCTTGGCCAAGGCGTCGAGTTGGCGAATCATGATCGCGGGCATTCCTACTGCCGCCTGGCGGATTGTGTCGAACGCTCTCTGCACGAGCCGCTCGAAATCGGGCTGGTAGGCGATGACGCGTATCTGGCCCTGGGTATCGCGGCGGATCCGTTGTGGATGCCAAGAGCGAGAAATCCGGCAGAGCCCGTCGGCGATCCAGTCGACGCACGTCATACCAGTGAAGGTGTCGTTCACCGCGGGCGACAATGCGCGTAGCGCGATTTCAACCAGTTGATCGACACCGAACGAAATATCCTGGGGAAGTGTCCGATACGCGCCTGCGATGTGACCGAACGCCAGGCTTTCCTGCACCGCGTTCGCGGCACTGGCCGGCCACACTCGCGCCATCACCTGACCGGCGACAAAGAAATGCCCTGGACGATAAGGTAACTCGATGACCGCGTTGGCCTTCGACGCCACCTTCACCAACTTTTCCATCCTGATCACCTGCAGATAGCCGCTGCGCGGCGTGCGGATAGGGGCGCCAGACTCGGCAAGCCGCGACAACAACTCCTGGCAAGGCGGTCCGACGGCGCGCCCGCCGGCCGTTGTTGCACCACGATTTTGTGCCTCGATCTCGAAGTTCAGCGTTTTGGCGATTGCTGCAATGACGACTGGCAGCTGAATCATCACGGCGACGTGGTTGAGAAAGTAAATCAGTACACCTACATTCGCCATGGTTAGCACCAACGCCACGGTGATCGACAGATGCGGAACAAAGTCGCCCTTGTCGCCACCACCGCCGACCGCGACCAGGGTGATCATGGTGTAACAGAACGTTGCGACGAATGCCCCCAGCGCCAGTTGTGTTCCCAAATCGCGCACGCAATTGCGTAGCATCCTCGGCCCGAATTGAGTCGAAGCGAGAGTCAGGACGACGATCGTAATCGAGAACACGATGCCAATGACGGTGATGATTGCCGCGGCAATCGTGGTCAAGATGACTCGTGCAGTATCGGCCGTTCCGTTCAACACCCATTCCGGGAAGTGAATTGTGCCGTTGTAGGCAGCGCGGTCCGCTGCGTAGGTCGCGACGAAAAGGACTGAGATCACCAATGTTTCCAGTACCGGGACAACCCACAGATTTGTCCTCAAGGCCTCTCGACGCCAATCGGCCTCTAGATAAGCGGAGCCGAACATCACAGCACCGGCGTTCTTAGAAGATGCGGCGGCCGGTGGCGGATCTCATGAATCTCTGTAAATGACATGGCTTTTCACCGGGTTATCCTGTCCTCGACCATCGGAGGTGCCGGCGTGGCCGAACCGGCTAACCGTGGCTGGCTCGGCGTAGGCGCGGTCGGCCGAGGAGGGCCAGATAACGGTAGCGATTTCACCCGCCTCGCCCGAGCCGCGCGTGTTATTTGGGATTCGACGTCGAAGGCCACGATCTGTGCGCTCGCCCGCGAAATCTGGCTGATTACTCGTGCGATCTTGTCGGCGGTGCGATCGTGGAGCAGCCGGCCCACCAGGGCGGAGTATGTCCTGCGCGGCAGCAGCACAGTCACTTTGGAGTCCGGATGGTCATCGAGAGTCTGCGATACCAACCTGTAGGCTGCCGAACCCAGCCGGCGGTCTGGGCACTCGATCATCTGCAGTGTCGCGTCGTGTTCGAAGCGGTCCCAAAACTGTTGCAACAGTTCGGCACGACTCGGATCCAGGACGAAATGCACTGCGGTCAGCACCTCGGCGTGCAGACTCTTCGCGTAGCGCATCGCTTCGATTTCGGCCAGGTCGATCGAATCGACGAACACGAACACCCGATGTTGCGGATACCTGTCAAAGCAGGGCTGTTCGGTGACACACAAGTCTAGGACCGCGGCTTCGGCGCGGTACTGGCGATTGAGTCGGATCAGTGTGATCACCAGGACGGGGAACACAACGACGATGAGCCAGGCACCCTCGTTGAACTTCACCACCGCAAAAATTCCCACGACGAGGGTGGACAGGATTCCCGCGGACACGTTGACCGCTAGCTTGCGGCGCCAACCGCGATCGCGGCGCTTCAGATGGTGCCTGGTCATTCCGAATCCAGCCATTGCAAAGGCACTGAATACGCCCATCGCGAACAGCGGCACCAGCGCGTTGACCGATCCGCCCGTTGCCAGCAGGAGGATGAGTGCGAGGGCCGTCAAGACGATGATCGCATTCGAAAACACCAGACGGTGACCACGTTTCATTAGCGGTCGCGGTAAGAATCGATCTTCGGCAACGAAATTGGCGAGTGCAGGAAATCCGTTGAAGCTGGTGTTGGCGCCGTTGTAAAGGATGGCCGCGCTCGCGGCTTGCAACAGGAAGTACAGGACATGCCCGACCGTTCCGTTGCCGAAGACCGCACGGCCGATCTCGGAAAGCATTGACGGATATCCGGCAACGAACGGAGTGGCGTGCGTGATGTAAGCAAGCCACGCGACTCCAGCCAGCAAGAAACCCAGAATCCAAGCCATAATGGTGAGGGCTCGGCGGGCGTTGATGCCCTGCGGCGGGTGAAACAGGTTGACAGTGTTCGAAATTGCTTCGACGCCCGTCAGGGACGAGCCGCCATTGGCAAATGCTCGCAGTATCACGAGCACGGTAGCGCCCATGATCAGTCCGTTGCCGTGGTGGACCGGCACTGCACCGTCAAGCCGATGCGGGTCGTAAATAGGTAAGCCCCAGAAGATCTCGCGAACAATGCCGGCGACGACCATCAGCGACAGCATGAAGATGAAAGCGTAGGTCGGCACCGCGAACGTTCGGCCCGCCTCGCGTAACCCGCGCAGGTTGGCTAGAGAGAAGATCAGTACCGCGGCGACCGTAATTTCTAGACTGTAGGGCCCCAACACCGGTATCGCGGACACTACCGCGACCGTGCCCGCCGCGCACTGGATCGCGACGGTGACCACGTAGTCGATCAGCAGCGCGGCCGCGGCGACCTGCGCCACCCGCGGCCCGAAGTTGTCTCTGGCGACGATGTACGAGCCGCCGGCCCTCGTGTAGGTCATGACGACTTGGCGGTACGACGCAGCGACCAACGCAAGAATCACCAGAATCACGCCGGTGATTGGAAGCAATAAGGTGAAGGCGGCCATGCCCGCGGCGGGCAGCAGTTCCACCATGATCTGCTCGGGGCCATAAGCGGTCGACGAGATTGCGTCCGGCGAAAGAGCACCGAGCGCCACGGCATTTGACAGCTTCTCGTGTTCCAAGTCGCTGGTTATCTTCGGTTCCCCGAGCAAGAGGCGTTTGCAGACGTCGGGAACCGACGGGCTTATCGCCTGCTGGTCGGTTTGGCCAGTCATGGCTCATTCCTAGCCCAAGGCGAATGTTGGTGACGTCTTCATTAACGGAATCTTGATGGCCTTCCCTGTCGAAAAGCAGCTACGGACATAGTGTTTTCGCCTGGCCGAAGGCGCGCGCATTGCGACAGCGTCCATCACGTGGTTTTGGCGGTGCCTCAGGACGAGCCAGCTGAAGCGTCGTAGTCCTTCTGGGACTTAGGGTTTCGGTACAGACCATCGCGCTCGAGGACGTAGGCCTGCCGATGCTGCTGGGCTCGGACGACGGCGTCGAGCTGGTGAGCCCACTGCCGTCCGAAGCTGACGAGACGAATCCGTCGCGTGGTTCCTAGAGCAGAACGGCGCCGGCGTGTATTCGGTGGTGATCCCCGTCGGTGACTGACACCTCGGTCGCCGAGCGGGCGGCGCAGCGGTAGGGCGTCAAGACGCTGTTCCATCGGCACCGAGGTGGCGACGGGTACAAGCTGGATGAGATCGAGATCTCGGTGCTGGGCCTACCGCCGACCCTCCTACTGACCGATCTGCCGTACCGTTCAGCCGCCGTGTGATTCGACGTAGGTGGCGATCACTTCGATCAGCGCGTTGCGGTCCCGGGAGGAGTCCTGGGGGTTCGAGCCACGCCATCTGAGCCACCACCAGGTCACGCAGCGTGGCCCGGATGAGGTTGCCGGTGTAGCCAGCGTGCGGCGCGGACAGGTCTTCGCCCAGGTGTCGGTCCAGTTTCGTGAGCGTGCCCATCAAGCCGTCGACGACGAATTTGGTGCTCGCTCGTTGGGACTCGGCGAGCGATGCTGGAAACCAGTGGGAACGGCCTAGCTTCGTGACGAGCAAACGGGCCGTTTATCTGCGCCGGCGGCCCTCAGCACATGGGCCGGCGCTCGGGACGTTGTGAATGGACTGTAGGTAGTCAATCGGTTGCCGAGTTGTCCGAGTCTTCAAACCAACGCTCCCATAGCGTGTGACCGGTCTATCGGCCTCATAGGGGCCAGTTACTGGCGCAACGCGCGCTATCGTCTGCGGGTGGCCATATCGACTCCAGTGAACGCAGCGGTCGCGACATTGCTTGCGATGACGGCTTTCGCACCGGCGCCGCTCGGCGCCGCCGATCCGACACCCCAACAGTCGCCGTTTCCGACGGGGAAAGCCGGCACTACCATCCATGTCACGGAATACAGCGCCGCGACCGCCGACGTCACGCTCAACAATGTCAGTTGGGTTTCGGGGTGCACCCTAAGCGGCGGGGGCTGCAACGTCATCGAGCTCACCATCGTCGGCAAGTCCGACACGCCATTCAGCTACGGCGAGGCCTACGTGACCGCCGCGTCTTCGCCGTGGAGGCAAGACCCTTACCGCGACGTCGAACGCGGCTCGTTGACGGTTGACTATCAGAAGATCAACAAGACGCCGCCCCTGCGCTCGGGCAGTGTCGCCAACGGCCAGACCGCCCACGGCTACATCGCCTACGACACGATCAACCAGGGTGATGTGTACATCGAGTTCAATGACCCCAACGCTCCGGCGGCGCCCACCCCATTAGCGGGCTGGAAAGTCCACACCTAGCGCCGCAGAGCCAGTTGGTCGGTCTCAAAG
Organism: Mycobacterium hainanense; assembly: GCF_041890355.1. Taxonomy (NCBI): domain Bacteria; kingdom Bacillati; phylum Actinomycetota; class Actinomycetes; order Mycobacteriales; family Mycobacteriaceae; genus Mycobacterium; species Mycobacterium hainanense. The sequence goes on from NZ_CP169059.1 coordinate 2,202,931, forward strand.
ATAGAATTTCGGCGTCGGAGTTCCAGGCGGCGCCGTCAATGCTTGGTTCGCGGCGACCGCCGAACGTGAGAGTCGGTGGTGCGTGGTGATCGAGCCGGGTAGCGACGCCCCTCCCGCCGCGCTGGAAGTCATGCGTTCCGACGAGGAAGCGGCCAACGGTTATCGGGAGTGGCTGGCCGCCGCTGAGCGCTCCGGTCAACGAGTGCTGCGGCAGCCGGACGGCACCTACGTGTTGTGGCGGCGCGACGACGTCCTCGCCGCCATCCGTGACGGCGAGGTTTTCGCCAGCCGCCAAGGCGAGCTAATGCCCGGCAATCCGCCGTTCGGTCCGTACCGGAAGATCATGGTCGAGCAGCTCTTCACCCCGGGCAATTCGCGGGACATGCTCAAGCCCGTGCGTGTGATCGTCGAACGATGTGTCGACGCCGTGGCGGCGCAGCTAGAGCGCTGCGACGGTGCGGGTGTCGCCGAGGTTGTCTGGCGCGCAGCATTCGTCACGGTCTGCGGGCTGCCGACGGATACCGCTCCCGCCGCGGTCAACGCGGAGCTGGTGGCCGCGATCCGCCGAGCGCCGCAGGGCGGCCCCGATGTGCTCAGCATCCTGGCGACCGAACCGCTTTCCGACGAAGAAGTGCTGGGGCTGATGGCCTCGGTGGGCCGGGGCCTCATCTTCGCGTCGTTCGCTATCAGGGCCGGACTGGCGGTATTGGCGCGCAACCCGACGCTGCAGCGCGAACTACGCGAAAACCCGGACCTGCAACGCAGGTTCATCGAAGAGCTGCTGCGGTTGGATGGCGGGGCGAAAACCGTCTCCCGAATCACGAGCCGCAGCGTGACAATCGGCGAAACGACGATCCCAGCTGGGTCGCCTGTCGAGTTGTGTGTCGGATTCGTTCACCGCGACGAAGCCGACGACATGTCCGGTCATAGCATCAAACTCGATGGCCCGCAGCGGAATTGGAGTTTCGGGGGAGGGCCGCACCGGTGCCCGGCATCGCACCTGGCCCGGGATCTGCTGGGCGTGTTCTTTGACGTGTGGCTCGCCAAGGTCCCGTTCTTTTGGTTTGACTGGAATGGCGGCGACGTGCCCAAAGCGTGGTATCCCAAACCCTACAGCCCTTCGCCCAGCGATATTTTCGACGGCTGGTTTCCTCTTCGCGTGCCACTCAGGTGGCGACCGGAGCGGTAATCAGGACCGGTGAGATGTGGTGGTTCGGGTGTTAGTCACCGGTCGAGTCGTCTGTGTTCACAGGCAATCGGCCCGACAGTGTTACATCGCAACGCGTTTGAACAGTCCCCGACCTACCAACGTCCGAGCTTTGACGCGGCCCTTCGTGGGCTGCGGTCGATCACTACCGCCTCGACGGGTTCCTTCCCCGGTAGCTAGCCGCCGTCCTTCGCGGTCATTCTGCGGTGTGCGCGCCGGCGACTTACTCGCCATTCGTTCCTATGAGTTCGGCATGAGCAACCGACGATAGTAACGGTCCGTAGGTATCGCCGGACTACTATTCCTGCCCCCGCACAAAGTAAACCCGTCCCGTCGACGGGCAGCACCCCCACAGAGGTTGGGATCGGTAGCAAATCGGAGTCTATGGAATGGCCGAGCATCGCCACCATAGGCGACACGACGAACAGGAGAAGACGACATGAGGCGCATCTTTGCCGGAGCGGTGCTGTCGGGCACCGTGACACTGGCCAGTTTGGGATTCGGCGCAGGCGCCGCCCAGGCGGATCCCTCGACGGGCATCTGCAACCAGTTGGCGATGTGCAGCTACATCTGGTGCCCCGGCAGCCCTCTGCCGATGCCGGACGTGGTGTGGGACATGAACAGGTGTCACCATTACTACGGCGGCAGCCTCGGTCATCCGGGTACGGAGGGCGGCATTCCGGTCGGCGCGCACATCCTCGAGGGAGATCCTTCCCCGGCGAACACGTGCGGCGGATCGCCTATCTGCTTGCCGGGCCTGTAAGGCAGGCGGAGGTATTCAGCGGCGGAACCGGCGCCGCGTAACTGGCGGAAGCCGTGCAGCTGAATTCGCACGCTCATCCTCCTGGACGCCTCCACGCGTCGTCGGATCGCGTCTGTGAGGTTGTACTGACGTCGAGCGTGGGTATGGGTTCCGCATCGTCTAGGAAGGACATGCCGATGACCCGACCCGATGAGAACGATGCGGCTAACGACACCGCCGACGCCGCCGACTCCAAGGACGCGGTATCCGATGAGGCAGTAGTGCCGGAGGCGGGCGAGGGCCCATTGCCCCCGGTGGCCGGCGAACCTCGACCGCCCATCGGAAATTGATGGGATCACCGAGCAAGCCCCTCGGCATCAGTTTTCGACCGCGAACAGCGGCCACTCGCCTGCCACACCCAGTCGGGACGCGCCCGGGCGGCCTCGAGAGCCCCATCGGCCGGCGCCCTTGGCGGGTCGAGGAGTTCGGCCCACGTGTGGAAAACCGCGGTCCGGGTACCCCAGCGGGCGTATGACTACAGCGCGGGCACAACCAGATCCACAACCAGATCAACGTGAGATCGATGGCGTGCGGGGGGTCGTCGACGCCATCTCCGATGCCTTTGCAGCGAAGATCGTCGGGCAGCGCGACCTGCGCGAGTCGCTGCTGATCGGCTTGCTCGCGGGTGGCCACATTCTGCTCGAAAGCGTTCCCGGCCTGGCCAAGACCACCGCCGCAAAAGTGCTCGCCGAGGCGATTCAGGGTCGTTTTCAACGCATCCAATGCACGCCCGACCTGCTTCCCAGTGACATCATCGGTACGCAGATCTACGACTCGGCGAGTAGCTCGTTCGTCACCCAACTGGGGCCCGTGCACGCCAACATCGTGCTGCTCGACGAGATCAACCGGTCCAGCGCCAAGACCCAGAGCGCGATGCTCGAGGCGATGGAGGAGCGGCAAACCACCATCGCCGGGCAGGTGCACCCTCTGGCGGACCCGTTTCTAGTCGTCGCGACTCAGAACCCCGTCGACCAGGAAGGCACCTATCCGCTGTCCGAGGCCCAGACCGACCGGTTCCTGCTCAAGGAGATTGTGCGCTACCCCTCCCCGCAGGAAGAGGTGGAGGTGATGTCGCGGATCGACGCGGGCATCTACGACAAGGGTCAGCCCACGGAGCCTGTGGTCAGCCTTGACGAGGTCTTGCACGTGCAGGAGGTGGTGCGCCATGTCCACATGGACCGCGCGCTGATGCTCTACGCGAGCCAACTGGTGGACGCGACCCGCCACCCGGAGCGGGCGCTGCCCAAGCAGATCGCGCGCCTGATCGAATACGGTGCCAGCCCGCGCGCCACGATCGCGTTCTGCAAGGCGGCCCGGGCGCAGGCGGTGCTGTCCGGTCGTGCACACGTGCTACCCGAGGACATCTCACAGCTCGCGCACCGAGTGCTGCGGCACCGGCTCATTCTCGGATTCGAAGCGGCCAGCGCCAACGTCACCCCGGAGATCGTGGTCGACGCGGTGCTCCGGGTCGTCCGGGTCCCTTGAGGTGCCAGCGGGCCAGTCGTGGGTAAGCACCTCAACCGAGCGAAGGCACACTTCGGCACCGACACCCGCGGACTGCTCGAAGGTGGTCGTTACGCCTTATTGCACACGCGCAGCATGGAATTCGACGATCTGCGCCCGTATGTGCGAGGTGACGACGTACGGGATATCGACTGGAAAGCTTCCGCACGTTCGGGCGCCGTGCTTATCAAGCGGTTCGTTTCGGAGAAGCACCACAAGATCCTGCTCGTGGCCGATGCCGGTCGCAACATGTCGGCGCTGGCCCCGAGCGGGGAGTACAAGCGCGACATCGCCGCGCACATTATGGGTGCGGTCGGGCTGATCGGCCTACGCCGCTCCGATCAGATCGGCATGGTCTATGGCGACCGTCGGGGCTGTGTCAACATCCGGCAGCAACGCGGCGAATCGCACATCGAGGGGCTCCTGCACCGCTGGTATCAACACGCCACCGCCGACCCGGGCGCCAGTGCGATCACCGTCCAACTCGACTACGTCGCAACACATTATCGACACGCAATGCTAATCATCGTGGTGTCCGACGAACCCGATGTCGATGACCGCCTCGGCGAAGTGCTCACCCGGCTGCGCGGGCGCCACGACGTCATGTGGTCGATGACTTCAGACATGCCCGCCGTGGGTCCCGACAACACCGACGGGTACGACGTGGCGACCGGCCGCTTCGTCCTCAACGGCGCAGACCTGGGCCCGCGGGTGGTCACCGCGTACCGTCGCGCCGAGCAGGCCCGGCGCGAGCGCCTCGGTGCGTTCTTCACAGCTCACGCGATTCCGCATGCGACGTTCGGTGGCAGCACGGAAATCCGGCGGGAGCTTGTCCGCCTGACCGAGGTTGCCGCCCGTGCCGGATGATCTACTGCGCCATGTGATTGGTCCGCAGCCATATTCATCGTGGTGGCTGTGGTGGGCCATGCTCCTGATCTTCGCCGTCACGTTTTGGTACGCCGTTGTTTTCATCTGGACGCTGCCATCGCAGCGGTTGCGTCACATCCCGGTGGTGCGTCGGGTGCACGCGTGGCTGCTCCGCAACCGGTTCGCCCGCCGCGTGCGAGCCGTCGCCGACGAACACGACGCCGGGCGGATGCCGGCTCCGGCGGCGTCCGCGGCGATCAGCCGGACGGTGCGCAGCTTTCTGCACCAAGCGACCGGAGTGCGAGCGCAGTACTTACAGGTGGGCGCGATCGCCGACGGCGATTTGGCCACGGCCGCGCCGCTGCTGACCCGGCTGGGTGACGCGCAGTTCAACCCCCGGACGCGAGTGGATGTCGCTGACGTGAGCGTGGAGGCGCAGGAGTTGATCCGATCGTGGACCTGAAGTGGTGGCCGGTAGCCGTCGTCGGATTGGCCTGCTTCTCCGCGGTGATTACGCTCGCGGCGTTGCTGCCCATGACTGCTGCCCGCAGGCGGTTGCGCCCGTTGGCCAACGTGGCACGGTTGACCCGGTTGCCCGAGTACGCCAGGATCGCGCGGCTGCGTTCGCTGTCGACGGTTGTGACCTTGATCGTGCTGACGGTCATGTTCGGTGCATCCACCTGGGCGGCGGCCCGCCCGACAACGGCCAGCAAGGATTTCGACGCCAAACATCCCGAGGACGTCATGCTGTGCGTCGGGCAGCCGGTGACCGATGCGTCGACGGTTGAACTGCTCGACTACTTCGCGCGTAAGGCCGCCACATCCCCTCCGGCTCAACACATCGGCCTGACATCCACTAACCGCCGGGTTGTGCCCCTGACGCGCGATCAGCAGTACGCGGCGGCGCGGTTCGAGGAGTTCGCCGGCGTCCATGAAGCCCAGTTGGCGTCGTTCGCCCCGCCGGTGCCCTACACGGACTACACCCCGAACGTGAATGACGTTCTAGCGCTGTGTCTCTCAGGGTTCCCCCCGGAGGATCTATACAACGCGCACCGGCGCTCGGTCATCTATCTCGGCCCCTCAAATCTCCCCGCCGGTGGCGAGCGGCGCGCCGCGCTGTTCACCGACGACGGTGTACGGGCCATGGCCGGCCGAGCCGGCGCCCAAATCAACGTGGTCGACACGGCCCCGTCAGCTGCGAGCGGTTCGCTTGTCGCCCTTGCCGAGAAGACCCGCGGGCAGTACCGCGCATTGGGACCGCAATCCGTGACCTCGGCCCTCAACGATATTCGGGCACACACCCCGCCGGCGCGTCGGGCAGACGGGACCACCGTGACAGCGGACTTTTCGGATGCGCCGGTGCAACCCCTGGCGATCGCCCTGTTGTCGGCAGCCGTGCTCTCGGTGGCCCTATTGGTATTGCGCCGATGACCTTTCAGCCTGTGCTGCCCTGGGCGATCCTCGCGGTCGTCATCGCCGCGCTTGTCCTGGCGCGCGCGGTGGCATTGTGGCGGGTGCTGCTGTCGGCCGGGAACCGGCGTGTCGGCGCCGTGCTGCGGTGGGGCGGGGTAACCCTCGCGGTGTTGCTGCTCATCGCCGCGACCACGCGCCCGGCGCTTCGCCACGACGAAGGCCTCCGAGGGGCAAAGGCCGCACCTGGCGCGGGTCTCAACGTGTTCTTGATCGTCGATCGGTCGGCCGACTCGGATGTCGAAGATTACGGCACCGGCCGGCCACGGATTGCGGGGATGCGTGACGACATCGGGACAGTGTTGAATCAGTACCCTGGTGCGAGGTATGCGCTTGTCAGCTCAGCAGGGCAGGCAGCACTGGATTGGCCATTGTCCGAGGATGTTTGGAGTCTACGTCCGACCATTGCGGCTTTGGGTTCCGAACAGGGTACTTCTGACGTCGCCGCAGCAAACAACCTGTTGCGTTACCAGCTCATGCAGGCGGCGCAGCAATATCCTGGTTCGCGAAACGTGGTGCTGTACTTCGGCTCTGGCGCCCCCGGGTCGCCCACGTCGCAGGGCGGGGTCGACCATACGCGGGCGTCGGTGGCTGGGGGAGCGGTGCTCGGTTACGGCCGCAGCGACGCGATCAACGAACCCGAATTACGGGAGATCGCGGGTCAACTCAATGTGGGGTACGTGCATCGGGACCCCGGTCAGCCGTTGCAGCTTGGCCTGCCCGATGCGCCGCACAGGACCGAGGCCGGCGCTCGGATCGAACTCTACTGGTTGCCAGCCTGGGTCGCGGCGGGACTGCTGCTCAGCGAAATCTACTTTTCGGTTCGCGAGTTCCGACGCGGCCGCATCGCCCGGCGGGACTTGGCATCATGACGCTGAGACCGGCGCGTCTGCGGCTGCGGCGGCGGCTGCTGACCTACTCGGCCCCGGCGACGCTGGTCGCACTGTTGGCTGCGGTCAAGTTGCTTTCCGTTGTCGTTGCCGGCGATTCCGCCGTGTCCCACTTCGCCCAGGGTGACGGGAGCGCGGAGCGCGCGGACGCGTCGATCCTCGGCATGGTCAACGTGGTCGAGCCGGCGAAGGCGCCATTCGTCGCAGGTGTCGCCGCCGTGCTCGACGGCCGGCTCGATGACGCCGACACTCACTTCTCGCACGCGCTTGCCCGCACCGACGTCGCGGATGCCTGTCGGGTGCGGGTGAACCTCGAACTGGTCCGTGAAACTCAGGGCGACCGGGCCGCGTCGGCGGGTGATCGCACACACGCCGACGAACGCTATGCGAGCGCGCTGTCGATCGTCGAAGCCGCCCCTGACGCCTGCTTCTTCGGCAACAACGACGCGGACCCGCAGCGGCGGGCCATCCGACAGGACGCCGCGACCCGGTTGGCGGCCAAAAGGGCGGCGCTGACCAATCCGCCGCCCGATGTCCCACCACCCCTTCCGCCGCCGGCCCCGGTGGCGGCACCGCCTCCGCTGCCACCGGTCACCGGCGTCACGCCCGACGGCCGGGAGATCCCACCCCGGCGACTCGACCCGGGTGGTGGTGATCCACTCGAGAAGTTGCAGCGGGTACTGCAGGACGCCGCGGCCGCCGCTCCGCCGTAACCGGCTGGCACGCTTATGACATGGACGAACCGTGTCCCTGCGGTGGCGGCGAACGTTACGGCGCGTGTTGCGGGCCGCTTCACCAGGGCGACGTACAGGCCCGAACGGCGGAGGAATTGATGCGATCGCGGTATTCAGCGTTCGCCCACGGTGACGCCGACTACCTGTTCCGCACGTGGCACCCGCGCACGCGGCCGTCCGACGTGACCATTGACCCGGGCATCACCTGGATCGGTCTCGATGTGATCGACACGGTCGCGGGCGGCCCGGAAGACGATCGGGGAGAGGTGGAATTCACCGCCCGGTTCGAGTCCGGTGGCCGCGCCGGCAGCCTATGCGAACGCAGTCGGTTCGAGCGCCGCGCCGGCCGATGGTTCTACCTCGACGCGATGGCGGAACAGGCGTAGCCGACGGCGTGCCCGCTGCTGATCTCGAGGCGCCTCCAGGCATTCTTGAGCGAGTGACGGGACTCGAACCCGTGTATACGGCTTTGCAGGCCGCTGCCTAGCCACTCAGCCACACCCGCACGAACCGCCACCATGCCAGCGCATGCGGCCGTTGCCCAGCGATTTCTTCGGACTGATTATTTCCGCGAGCGGCAGTATCGGCCCTTTCGAAGGTGACGGCTAAATTACCCGTATGCGCGGCGTTCGCCTGGTTCATGCTGTCCTGGCCATCCTCACAGTGGGGCTGGTGCTGGCTGGCCCCGCCGACGCACAGCCGCCGTCCCGGCTCACGGATCACATCACCGACAGCGCCGGAGTCTTGACGGATTCCAGTCGGGCGGCGGTGAGCTCGGCAATCGACCGGCTCTACCGCGATCGGCAGATTCAGCTGTGGGTGGTCTACGTCGACAACTTCTCCCGGTTCAAACCGGAGAATTGGGCCGACCGGACCCGCAACGCGAGCGGATTGGGCGGCCGTGACGTGCTGCTGTCCGTGGCCACCAACACTAAGCTGTACGCCTTATCGGTGCCGCCACAGGTGTCGGGCCTCACGGATGCCGAGCTGGACAGCCTGCGCAGCAAGCGAATTGAACCCGCGGTGGGCGCCAAGGATTGGAGCGGCGCCGCGGTCGCTGCGGCGGACGGATTGAACAAGTCGACGAGCTCGGCGAAGCCGATCTGGCTGTCGATCGCGATCAGCCTCGCCGTCGTCGTGGTCGTCGTCGTGGTGTTCCTCACGCTCTATCGGGTGCGCCGCCGCCGCGCCGCCCGCCGCGGCGGCCAGCCGGGCATCGAGGCGCGCGAAGGGGACGCGTTGTCGACCGCGAACACCCGGCTGCGTCAGATCACCGACTACGTCACCAGGCATGGCGAGAGGGTCGGCGCCGAGGCGCAGGCCCGAATGCAAGAGGCGAAGCGTTATTTGGCGGCGGCGCACGCGAAGGAAATGACCAATGCCGCCGAGGCCGTCGCCTACGCGAACCGGGCGTCCACGCTGGCAGCTGAGGCGCAAACGCTGGCGAACGCCGACGTGCTCGCGGCGCACCGCCGTCGAGGTGGTGGCACCGCGGCTAGACGCTAGGGGGTGCTATCACCGGTCGTTTCAGAAGCACCCGCTCACATGGACCCGGCGGCCGCCTCCGACGCAGACATTCACCGGCGGTGGGGGCGGAAAGTCCTGGGGCAGCGGGGCATAGGCGTCCGGTGGCGGGACATTGGCGTTGACCGTGTCGGCAACGTTCGTGCACCCGCTCACTGAAACGCGCCGGCCGACGCTTGCGCACACATCTGCGTTGGCCACACCGGATGGCCGCACGACGGCACACATTTCGGGGATCGCGGCAACGGCCAACAGTGCGACCGCACCTACGGTCCAAGACCGTACCCTCACGTTCATCGTGATCTCCTCGTTCTGACCGGCAGCGAATCGACGGCGGTAACGGTTAGGCACCCCCGAGCCGGCCGCTCAGGGAGTCGCGTCGGCCTGCCCTAGTAGCGGCGTCCACTGGCAACGCTGCCGGATGTCGGCCAGCGGTTGACGGATGTTTTCAAGATCGGCCTGCTCCTGGGGGTTGGCGTTGAAGTACTGCTGCACATCGTCGCGGATCTGATCTTTGGGCCGGTCCTGCAGGTCGGTATAGAAGCCGTTCAAGTCCGGATGTGTGAACAGGTAAGTCGAAAGGGCCGCGGCCACACCGGCCGCGACGCCGGCGACGTCGGCCGCCGTGCAGTTGCCGGGTCGAGACGTCGGATCGGCCGAGGCGGTTCCCGTGGCAGCGCACATCAGCGTGCCGCTAATCGCGCCCGCACCGATCGCCCCGACCACTAGCCGGCGCGGGGTCAAACCTGCGAGGAAGAGGGCCGCCCTGTTCAACGTCAGTCGAACTGCAGTTGGCATGGTGTTAACTCTGGACCCGGACGGAGGTCCTTCACTCGGGCCGAAAGTCACTACTGGCGCGGCCAACCGTCACCCGAAATTCGGCTGGGTCCGTCGGCGGGCAACAGCGAGCGGGCGATCCGACCGCTCTGGAAACGGATTTGATGCGCGGGACGACGCAGGGGCTCAATAGCGGTGTCTGGATGCACGACGACTCCGCCACCGGACGGAATCCCAAGCCCGCTGGCGGCTCCCTGTAGGGATTCGATCGTCCGCGACAGCAGTGCCCAATCGCCGCCCTCGTCGTGCGCGTCGATGACCATCGGAACCAGGTCGAACACGCCGAACAGCTCAGGTGCGCAAGGTTGCGGCGTCTCGACGACGCCGTAGCGTCCCAGCTGGACTGCACCGGCCGAAACGCCCACCAAGAGCGCGCCCTCTTGGTACCGGCCCAGAATCACGTCCTTCATGCCGGTTTCCTCGAACCTGTTCCAGCCGAGACGCACGTCACCGCCCGCGAGAACAATCAACTGGGCGCTCGCCAGGAAAGTGCGGTCGTCTGGGCCGAACGAGGAATGGATCATGCGGCGATCGGTGATTCCAATCGCATCCATCGCCGCTTCGAAGATCTCGTAGAACTCCAGACGGTCTCCGTTGGAGGCGCCGATGTAAGCGGCGCTCAACGGGTTGGCTCTCGGTAATCGCTCGACGGCCGCCTCGAGGAGCAGCCGGTTTCGCTGTTTCCAAAAGAGCAGCTGACTGTCCGCTAGGAGATAGAGCGGTTGTCGTTGGGGCGCAGTATCAGTCACCGACGGGCCTGGCGGCGGTGATCTCGTCGAACCGGGCAAGGGCGGAGTCGAGGTCCGCATCATCGAACATTTCGCAGCGGTTGACCTTGTCGTCCTCAAATGTGAATAAGACGATTTCTCGCCACTCCGCATCGAAGCCGTCTTGGGAGGTTCCGTATCCCGTATGCGTAATCACGGCTCCAGCGTTTGTCAGCCGGTGCACCGTCTCGATGCACATCTTGAGGTCGGGCGCGACGTCCCACGTCGAAAGGACATATCGGATCAGTTCGCCGGGCTCGAACGTTATCCCGCGCCGGTGGTCAACGTTGCAGAAATCGGTTGTGGTTGTGGGGATTTCGTGCCGGTTGAGTGCGGCATAGGTCTGCGCCATCAGCGACCAAGTATGCGCGTGCGGAGCTGCTTCGCCGGCCATGTAGCGGGCGTCCAGTTCCTCGAATGCAGCCTCGAAGTCCTCGGCATCGAAGTTCACGGTGTGCTTGATGAGGCCGTCATCACCGAGTTCAGTGACGTGCAGCAACGCGACGGCGATTGGGCGCTCGGCCTCATCGAAGTCGCGGTACCGCCCGCTGGTCAGCGCAAGGCGTGAGCCCCTGACGGCGATGGGCTCGATCTCTAGTCGCCAGCCGCTGGGAACGGTCTCGAACATTGTTTGTACGATCTTCCGACGCCCGAGCCCGTCGACCACGTCGCGAAGGCCCCTGCGCCGGTCCTCAAAGAATCCGGCAGCATTCCCACGGGCGAGCAGACCTTCGATGTCGCGGCGGTTGATTGCGTCGACGACCGGCGCCCAAGCTCGCACTGCATCGTTCTCAACCTGCGGCGCTGGCCTGTGTAGTTCGTCGAACCGGGCGAGGGCGGCGTCGAGCTCCGCCTCGTCGAAGACTTCGTATCGGCTGAGCAGGTCACCTTCGAAGGTGCAAATAGTGATCGTCTGCCACTCGGCGTCGAAGCCCTCTTGTGAGGTCCCCTTCACCACTTGGGTGACGACGGCTCCGACTTCGGTTAGCCGGTGCACAGCCTCTACGTAGACGTGTACCTGTGGGAGAAGCTCCCACACGGCACGAACGGATTTGGCCAGATCGGCACCCTCGATTGTCACGCTCCGTCGGCGGTCGATGTAAACGACGTCGGGCATCATCGGCGGAACTTCGTGTCGGTTGAACTGGGCGTGGCCCTGTGTGACCAGCGACCAGACGTGCGCGTGGGTGGCCGCTTCGCCGGCGATGTACCGGGCTTCGAGCTCGGCAACGGCGGCTTCGAAGTCGTCGGCGTCGAAGATGCAGTGAGCAATCATCCGGTTGTCCCCGTCGACCTCCACGACGCCGACCATGTCCGCGCTGACCTCCCCAGGCTCACATCCCTGGGCGGAGGACCAAATACGAGTGAGGGCAAGGCGTTGCCCACGAATCGCAAGGACCGTCGAGACAAGACGCTCGAATCCGACTTCAGCGACTGCCCGCAAGTTGGCGATATTCGTAGCGCGTCCGCGTAATACGCCGGAGTTGATGACCCGACGGTTGTCATGCGACACAGCGTTCTCGGCGAGTAAGTCGGCCATCGCTGTCCAGTCTTGCGCCGTGAGGCAGGTCCAAAACCGTTCACTCACTTGGCTTGCCGCGTTCTCCAGGCGGTGCGGGCGGACTTGCAATTCGTCGAAGCGGGCGAGGGCGGCGTCGAGTTCCGTTTCGTCGAAGATCTCGGAGCGGTTGATCAGATCACCTTCGACGGTCGAGATGCCGATTTCTCGCCATTCGGCCTGGAAGCCGTCGCGCGACGTCCCCTTCACAACCCGGGTGACTACCGCGCCCAGCTCGGTCAACCGATGCACGGTTTCGATGTAGGCGTTGAGCCCCGGCGCGAGCAGGTCCCACGAGGCTTCGAGGAATGCCTCCAAATCGCCCGGCGCGAATGCTATTCCTCGGCGGTGGTCGATGTTGGCCCAGCCCGGAGTCGTCGGCGGTAGCTCGTAACGGTTAACCGCGGCATAGGCCTGTGCGATGGCCGACCACGTCCGCGCGTGGGCGGCAGCCTCACCGGCGAGATACCGGGATTCGAGCTCTGCAAAGGCGGCGTCAAAGTCGGCGGCGTCGAAAAAGACGTGGGCGGCGATCCGCCCGTCGCCGTCGATTTCCGCGACTCCCAACATCTCGACGACGAATTCTCCACGCTGTGAGTCGGGGTTGAAAGAGCGGACAAGGATGAGAGCGAGGCGCTCCCCGCGGGTCGCAATTGCTGTCAGCGTTACCTGCGCAAGGCCCTCGGCCAAAGCCTGCATGTTTGCCGTCACGGCATCGCGACCATCCCAGAACCCGACGTTCACCACTCGACGGCGATCTTCGACGAAGCTGGTCTCGGCCAGGATCTCGGCCGCCCCTGCCCAATCACGTGCCGCCCCGTACGCGAAAAGCCGGTCTTCTGCGCGGCTTGCTGCGTTTTCCAGCCTCGGCCTCGGCTTGCTCAATTCCTCCAGATGGGCAAGCGCCGCACCGAGATCCGCTTCGTCAAACACCTCGCAGCGGTTGATGCTGTCGCCTTCGTAGGTGAAAAGGACGGTCTCTCTGCGCTCGGCATCCAAGCCCTCGTCCAAGGGGCCGTAGGCGGCATGGGTGATGACGGCTCCCGTGTCGGTCAGCCCGTGCACGGTCTCGACGTACATCGTCAGGTTAGGCGCGACATCCCACGTCGGGTGGGCATCCGTGATGATGTTGCCCGGCTCGAACGTGATCCCGCGCCGGTGGTCGATGTTGACGAAGTTTGATGCGGTGGAGAGTGTTTCGCGGCGGTTGAGCGCGGCGTAGGTCTGCACCATGAGCGACCAGACACGCGCGTGGGCAGGGGTCTCAGCGGCGACATAACGGGCGTCAAGCTCTGCCAAGGCGGTATCGATGTCGTCAGGGCCAAACACGACCGTCGCCGCGCATCGGTTGTCATCGTTGACTTCGACGACGCTAATCGCCGCCGCTTGAAACGGCGCGGGTAGTGAATCCTGGCTTGCGAAGGTGAACCGTAACAGCGCGAGGCGCTCCCCGCGGGTCGCGACCACGGCCGCACGCACATCGCTCATCCAGACTTCAGCGGTGGCACGCCAATTCGCCATCTCGACATCTCGACCGCGTCGGATTCCGGCGTTGATGACGGAGCGGCGGTCGTCTGAGCAGAAGTCGTCTGCGAGTAGTTCCGCCATCGCCTCCCAGTTCTGGCTGCGGAAATGCGTCAGGAACTGCTGGACCACCCGGCTTGCCGCATTCTCCGCGGGGAGTGTCGGCTGGCTGAGCTGATCGAACAGCTCGATCGCGGCGTCCAAGTCCCCCTCGTCGAACAGCTCGCAACGCGTGAGTCGGTCGCCTTCGACGACGAGCAGTTGAATCATGCGCCATTCGGCGTCTGAACCGTCGCGTGAAGATCCTCGCGAATCGATGGTGACCACAGCTCCAATGTTGTTGAGCCGATGCACTGTTTCGATCCCGACTCTGAACTCCGGGGTGAGATCAAAGAAGTTCTCAAGAGCTGGGGGCAAGTCGCCGGACGCGAATGGCGTGCCCCGCCGGTGGTCGACGATGACCCAATCTACCGCGGGAAGTTCGTGCCTGTTGAACATGGCGTAAACGTCGGTGATCACCGACCACGTGCGCGCATGGCCGGCTGCTTCATTGGCGACGTATCGGGTGTCCAATTCCTCGAAGGCAGCGTCGATGTCGTCAAGATCGAACGAGACGGCGGCGACGATGCTTTGGTCGGCGTTGATCTCGCTGATGCCGAGCATCTCTCCGAAGAATCCTTCGGGCCCATTATCGCGGAACGAGAAGCCGACTCGCATGAGGGCGAGGCGCTCCCCCCGGGAAGCGATGAGGGTCGATTTCACATCGGCGATCCCCAGTTGTGATATGGCCTGCAAGTCTGCGATCTCAGCGGTTCGACCGTGTCGAATCCCCGCGCCCACCACGCGACGACGATCGTGTTGGGAGAAGTCTTCGGCCAGGAATTTTGCTACCGCATCCCAGTCACCGTCAGCGAAGCTCAACAGGAATCGCTGAGTTACTCGGCTTGCCGCATTTTCCTGCCGCCGCTTCGGCTGGCTGAGTAGTTCGAATCGTGCGACCGCAGCGTCAATGTCGACTTCGCCGAATACCTCAGTGCGGTTGATCAAGTCGCCTTCGATCGTGAAGACGGCGATCCCGGACCACTCAGCGTCGAGCCCACCTTGGGACGTTTCATAGGCCGCATACGTGATCACTGCTCCGGAAGCGTTCAGCCGATGAACTTCCCTCACATAGACATGGTTGCTCGGGTCGAGTTTCAACCCGGCCCGGAGATATGCGGTCAGGTCACCCGGTCCAAACGCGGTCTCGCGGCGGTGGTCGACGTTGACGCAATCGGGCGTAGTCAGTGGCGGCTCACCTCGGTTCAGCGCCGCATAACTACTCGCAATGATCGACCATGCCCCGGAATGAGCGGCCGCTTCGCCTGCAAGGTAACGGGAATCGAGCTCTGCCAAGGCACCGTGGATGTCGTCGGTATCGAAGAAGACGACTGCGGTCATCAGCCCGTCGGAATTGAGTTCGAGCACGCCGACGACATCGGTGAGAAATGCGTCCATCCCGTGATTGCGATCGGCGAAGCGCAGGCGCATGAGGGCAAGACGCGTACCACGAGTCGCCACCACGGTTGCCACCACGGTCGCGGGCCAGAGACCGGCGACTGTCCTCATGTCGGCGATCTGAGCGTCTCGACCATGTTGGGCCCCCGCGCCTATTACACGACGGCGATCGTCGTATACGAGGTTGTCGTCCAGCATCGTCGCCATCGCGTCCCAGTCGCCGGCGGCGAACAACGCCAGGTACCGCTGACCGGTTTGTGTTGCGGCGTTTTCCACCAGGCGCGCCGGCTGGCTGAGCTGACCAAACCGTGCCAGCGCGGCGTCGAGCTCTGCCTCGTCGAATACCTCGGTCCGACTGATCAGGTCGCCCTCGACCGTAATCACGCTGATCACCCGCCATTCGGCATGGAAACCGTCGGGCGAGAGTTCTCGTGCGACGTGCGTGATGACCACACCGCAGTCATTCAGACAGTGCACCGATTCGATGAAGCACCCGAGATCAGACTTTGAACTCCATGCGGCGCCCATCAAAGCAGCCATTCCACCGGGTGCTATCGACGTTCCGCGCCGGTGGTCAATATTCACCCAATACTGTGTCGTCGCCGGCATTTCGCGCCGATTGATCGACGCAAAGCTGTGGGTGATAGCCGACCAGGTCCGCGCGTGCCCCGCCGCTTCGCCTGCGAGGTAGCGCGCGTCGAGCTCCGCCATGGCGGCACCAAAGTCATCGAGGTCGAAGACGACCCGCGCCGACACCTTCCCGTCGGAGTTTAGTTCAAAGACATCGAAGACATCGGTGTGGAAAGCCTCCGGCCCCTTGTCGCGGCCCCAGGTTTGGGTGCGGCACAGTGCCAGGCGGTCACCTCGCACAGCGATGACGTCAGACGTCATGGCCTTGACGCCGATCTCGACCGTTGCCAGCATCTCTTCAAGAGTGGCTTTACGGCCTGGCCGTATACCGGAATTGACGGTCCGGCGACGATCGTCGTTGCGAATGTCGTCGGCCAGAACGTCGGACATCGCGTCCCAATCGCGTGCGGCAAAGAGCGTTTCTAGGCGCTTGTGGGTTTGGCTTGCCGCGTTTTCCAACTGCTTTGCCGGGCGGCTTAGATCATCGAACCTCGCGAGCGCGGTGTCGAGATCCGCCTCGTCGAAGATCTCGCAACGGCTGATCATGTCGCCTTCGACCGTAGCGATATTCACTCCACGCCACTCGGCCTCAAAGCCATCACCCGACGTTCCGCGGGCGGCATGAGCAACGACAGCGCCCAGGTTGTTCAGCCGATATACCCTCTCGAAGTAAGGAGTGATCTGCTGATCGAGCTCGAACCCGGCGCGCACATATGCGAGCAGTTCACCAGGTGCAAAGGCCGCCGCGCGGCGGTGGTCGATGCTCACACAGTCCGGGGTGGCTGGAAAAAGTCGACCTCGACTGATCGACTTAAAGGACTCGGCGATTACCGACCACGTGCGCGCGTGGTCGGCCGCTTCGCCGGCGAGGAAACGAGCGTCGAGCTGGGCAATGGCGGCCTCGAAGTCCTCGACGTCGTACGTGTCGACGTTCGCGATCCGGTCGTCGGCATCGATCTCAACGACGTTGAGGGCGTCGTTTTGGATGGCGGCGGGGTCGCGGCCGGAAGCGCGGACGCGGGCGAGCACGAGGCGTTCCCCGCGAATCGCCAGGGCGCTCACCATCGAGATCGTGAAGCCGACTTCGGCGGCCGCCTGCAAATCCCGCACCACGGCACTTCGACTGTGTTGGGCTTCGGCACTTACGACCCGCCGGTGATCGATACCCACATAGTCCTCGGCGACGTTGTCTCCCAACGCATCCCAGTCGCGAGCCGCGTAGTGCGACCAGACGTGCTCGAACACCAGCGCCGCCGTGTTTTCCAGCCGTCGCCCCGGTGTTTGCTCCGCCTCGAATCGGGCTTCGAGCTCCGCCATTGCGGCGTCGATGTCATCGATGTCGAACCACACCTGCAGCGATATCTGACCATCCTCATCGATGCCGTAAAGCAGGAGAAATTCGTCTTGCGGCGCCCCAGGGCTGACGTCGTCCGCGCCTATCACCAATCGAGCAAGCGCTAGACGCTCTCCTCGCACCGCGACAACCACTTGGGTCACTCGCATAGGGACTGTTTCCAGAACGCGCCTGTTCATCTGTGGGAACCCGCCCGGTGGGACGTCGATCGGCCCAAAGCCGACAATCTTCCGGCGGCTCTCGATGAATCCATCCGGCGCGAACAGCTGCTCGAACTCGTCCCAAGCCTTAAGATTTATTGCGGCAGTCACACGTTCACCCGCTCGAACGCACGCATTTTCGAGTTCGACAACCCGCGCCTCAGGTGGTGGCGGTATGGGCGGAACGGCCCGCTCGCCAACCAGGCCGCGCGCCCTTTCGGTAAGCGCAGCAGCGCCTTTACGCTCGTATAATTCGATCGCCCGCGCGGCGGCGGATCGCGCCCCCGCGGCGTCGCCGGCGGCCGCCAATACCGTTGCCAGGGAAAGACATGCGTCGCCATGGTCGACCAGCGCGTCCGTGCGCTCGGCCAGCGCCAAGGCCTCCTCGGCGACTCGCCGCGCCTGGTCGTGTTCACCGCCGCGGGACAGCAGCCGCGCCCGAAGCGTGCGCCAGGCGATCGACGCCTTCAACGCGTGACCGGCCAGACGCTGACTCTCCGCGCACAGTTCGTCTGCTTCCGCATCGCGATCGAGCGCCAGGCAGGTCCGGCCCAGCAGCGCAGCGGTTTCGGCGGTGTCGGCGTCGAGACCCATGCGGCGAAAACCGTTGTAGGCCTTGCGTAGATATTCCTCGGCCGCAGCGGGCTCGTCGACCACCAGCTCGACAATCCCGGCGAACTGTTCGACCTCGACAAGGGCATGGCGCAGGCCGAGCTCGGTGACCGTGCGCCGCGCCGAGTCGATCATCCGTCGCGCCGCCGCCGCCCGGCCGCGGAAGGCTTCCAACACCGCCTGGCACCGCGTCGACGTCGCTTCGACCGCCGGGGAGTCGGTGGTGATGCGCAGCAGCCGCACCACGTCCAGGCACCGCCCGCCGGCGCGCGGCACCGGGTTGGGGCCCCAAAGCGCGGCCAGTGGCGCCTGCGCCAGCACCGCGTTCACCCGGCGGTGTTCACGCGCGCGCCGAGCGGCGGTGAGAGCGTCGTCGAGGGCGATCTCGCAGTCGCCGATCCTGCCCAGCCGGGCCAGGCAGCCGGCACGCACGGTGTGTGCCTTCGCCTCTCCGGCGGCATCGCCCAACTCGGCCAGTTTGTTGGCGGCGGCGCCCACCGCGGTCTCGACCTCGTCCAGCCGCTCGGGGTGAATCAGCATCGACAGTTGGCCGTCGAAGCATGTCGCCCATGCGGCGAGTTGGGCAGAATCAACTGTGGCCGTTTGCAATTGAGCGACGGCGCTGCTTGCCGAGGCCACGTCGCCCGCGGCCAGCAGGGCCTCGCACCTCGCGATCAGCAGCGCGGCAACTTGGTCGTCACGGTCGGGCAGTTCGTCGTCGATCTCCTCCAGCGCATGCAGGGCGCGGTCGTAAAGGTCGGCGGCGCCCTCGTAGGCCAGTCGCGCCATCGCCTGGTCCGCCGCGCGCCGGCAGTATTCGACGGCCTTCGCCGCGTTGCCCGCCCACGCGCATTCGAAATAGTGATACGCCAGTTCGGCGAGCAGCTCGTCGTCGGCGCCGGGCTCGCCTTCCAAGGTGGTGGCGATGCGCTGGTGTAGCCGCATGCGCCGCACCGACGGCAGCTCGGCGAGCAACGACTGGCGAACGATCGCGTGGTTGAACCGGTAACGGCCGCCGGGCTCTTCGATGACGATGCCGGCCTTGCCCGCCTCGTCGAAAGCATCGACCAGATCGTCTCCAACCACGCGTTCGACGAGTTCCAGCGCGAACCGGCTCCCGACGACAGCGGCGGCGGCGAGCGCCTTGTTGGCCTGCGCGGGAAGCCGCGAAAGACGGCGACTCACCGCCTCGCGCACCCCCTGGGGCAGGGTGCTCTGGTCCCAGCGGCCGCCGCTTTCGTCGACGTGGCGCAGGGCCTCGATGAGGAAGAACGGGTTGCCGCCGGTGACTGCCGCCAATGCCCGGGCCAGCTCTTCGTCGTTGTAGCCGGCCTCGGCGACGTACGCCGTCACGTCGTCTTCGTCGAGCCCGCTGAGCGCCAGGCGGCTGGCGATGCCGTCGCGGTTCAAGTCGGCGAGCATGGCCGCCAGCGGGTGGGAGCGGTCGAGATCGGTGCTGCGATAGGTGCCGATGATCTGCAGTCGGGCCTGCTCCCCGAAACGCAACACATGCCGCAACAGCAGCAGCGTGGGCTTGGCCGCCCAGTGCAGGTCATCGAGGATCAGGACGACCGGCGCGCCCGCGGAGGCCAGCGCCAACAGCGCGACGACCGCGTCGAACAGCGCGTAGCGTTCGGTGTCCGGGTCGGCCCGCGTCGGTGCGGCCAGGTCGGGCAGGACGTCGGCCAGCCCGGGAATGAGCGCGAGTAGCGCCTCCACGCCGCGCAGCCCACGGAGTGCGCTGGCACCCAAGCACGGCACCAGCGACCGCAGAGCTTCCGCGAAGGGCTGGTACGGCGCGCCGAGATCCTCGTCGCACCGGCCGTAAATCACGAGTGCGCCCTGGTCGTAGGCCTGCCGGGACCACTCACCGGCCAGGCGTGTCTTGCCGACCCCCGGTTCCCCGGCGATCAGCATCGCGTTGGTCCCCCCGGCCAGCGCCGCCTGCCACCCCGAAGCCAGTCGCTCGAGCTCGTGGCCCCGCCCGACGAACGGCCCGCGCCCGGCGAGCACCGCGGGCAGGCTCGGGCGTTCCAGCGTCGGCTCGGGGACAGCCTCCGGCCCGGGGTCGTCGGCGCCGAGCAGTTGAAGCTCGAAAACGTGTTCCGGTCGCGCCAGGTTGCGCAGCTGGCGCGTTCCCAGGTCGGCGAGCACAACGTCGTCGGGCAGCGAGTCGATGACGAGCTCCGCCGTCGCGCCCGAGCACAGGATCTGGCCGCCGCTGGCCAGCGACCGCAGGCGAGCGGCGCGGTTGACGGCGCGACCGAAGTAGTCGCCGTCGCGGAGCTCGACCTCCCCGGTGTGCAGGGCGACGCGGATACGCATGGGCTCCCGTAGCGCCCACGGCTCGTGCACGATCGCCTCTTGGAGCTCGATGGCCGCGGCGGCCGCCGCCGAGGGTCGATCGAAAACCGAGAAGGTCGCGTCGCCCTCACCGCGCGTCTTGATCAGCCGCCCCCCGCGCGACGTCACGACTTGTTCGACGAGCTCGTCGTGTCGGGCCAGCGCCGCCGCCATGGCCGCGGCGTCCGCCTCCCACGCGGCCGTCGACCCTTCGATATCGGTCAGCAGAAAAGTGACGGCCCGGGTCACCGACGAAACCTGCTGCGCTGCAGGCGTTTCCAGCGAAGAGTCCTGCGCGACGATCGCGGCTTCCAGCCGGCGGAGCTCGGGGCCCGGGTCGACGCCCAATTCGTCGGCCAGCAGCGCACGCGCACGCTGGTATGCGCCAAGCGCTTCGCCCTGTCTGCCGGCGCGATAGAGCGCGAGCATGAGCTGGCCCCACCGCCGCTCCCGTAGCGGCGCATCGGCTACCGCGGCCTCGAGCTCACCGATGATCTCCGCAGCGCGGCCCGTCGCGAGCAGCGCATCGGCCCGATCTTCCACCAACGCGGCGTGACCCTCGATCCACCGCGTTTTCTCGGAGGTTCCCCGCCGGCTGTCGGGCAGCTCGGGGATCCCGCGCCAGAGGGCGAGCGCCTCCTCGAAGCGGGCCACCGCCTGGCCCACGTCACCGGCGGCGGCCGCGTCGCGTCCCAGCCGGGCGGCCGACTTGTACCGCGCGGCATCCACCTGGGTCTCGGCCAGCGTCCAACCCGCGCCCGCCGTCAGGACGAAGCCGTCACCCAGTGTGCGACGTAACGAGGAGATGTGGGTTTGCAGCGCCTTGGCCGCGGTGCGTGGTGGGTCCTCGCCCCAGAGCAGTTCGACGAGCGTGTCGGCCGCCACGACGGAACCGCCGCGCAGCCCGAGCATCGAGAGGATCGCGCGAGGTTTGGCGCCCGGGATGATGACGGGCGCTCCGCCTTGCCGAACCTGCAGAGGTCCCAAAACCCCCAGTTCCACCGATGGAAGCGTACTCACATCGAACATCGTCGGTGAGGCGATTCAATGCATGGTCAAGATCGAGTAAAGCTCTCGGCGCCCCGAAGATCACCGCCACCCTAGGGCCTGCCCGTGTGAACCGTTAGGTTTGTAGCCATGGGCATCGAGGGGGGAGGTGGATCGGCGTTCACCTGGCAGGGCCGGCGTGAGCTGGTCAGCCAGATCCATGAGCAGCTCGACGAGCTGGTGGCAGCCCGCGACCAGATGGAACAACTGGTCCGGGTCATCAGCGAAATCGGTTCGGACCTCGACCTCGACGTGACCCTGCACCGGATCGTCAAGGGGGCGATGGAGCTGACCGGCTGCCGCTACGCAGCCCTCGGTATCCGCGCCCCCGACGGCGCCTTCGCCTCCTTCGTGCGCGCGGGGACCGACGACGACACCGCGCGGCTGCTCGGTGATCTGCCGGTGGGGGAGGGACTGCGGCTCGCCGACGTCAGCGCCCACCCACAGGCCGGCGCGCTGCAAGCGCACGATCCGCAGGTGCGCGCGCTCCTCGGGATTCCGATCACGGTTCGGGGAGCGGACTTCGGCAGCCTCTACCTCGCCGGCGACGTGGCCGGCCGAGCGTTCTCTGACTCCCAGGCGGCCGCTGTGCGGGCACTGGCGACCGCCGCGGCGGCGGCCATCGACAACGCGCGCCTGTTCGAGCGGGAACGCGAATCCGCCAAGTGGACGAAGGCCAGCCGCGAGATCACCACCGCGCTGCTGTCCGGCGACCCCCAGACCGGACCGCTCCAGCTGATCGTGAATCGGGCGCTCGAATTGGCCGGCGCCGAACAGGCGATTCTGCTGGTTCCGAAGGAGCCGGACGTGCCCGCCGATGACGTCGACACCTTGGTCGTGGCCGCCACGGCGGGCAGATACTCCTCCGAGGTGATCGGTCGCCAGGTGCCGATGGACGGCTCGACCACGGGCGGCGTGGCGCGGCGCGGCCAGCCGCTCATCACCGAGTCCTTCCAGTATCCGATCGAGGGGTTCACCGACGTCGGCGAACGCTCCGCGATAGTGATGCCGCTGATCGCCGACGGCGCGGTGCTCGGCGTCATCGCCGTCGCCCGCGACCCGCAGCAATCGCCCTTCGGCGACGATTACCTCGAGCTGGTCAGCGACTTCGCTCGGCACGCCGCCATCGCCCTGGCGCTGGCGGCAGGTCGCGAACACGCGCTCAACCAGGAACTCGCCCAAGCGGACAGCGTCGACGACGCGGTGAACGCCGCGGCGGAAGAATTGCGCCGGTTGTGGCGGGCCCGCCGCGTCGTCGCCGCCACCTTCCCGGCTCAAAGTTCATCCACCGGAACCGCCTTTGGCCCACCACGAGTCGTGTCGGTAGGCGAGCCGGTGCAATGGGAAGACCTTCCGCCACACACTCAGCGCATGCTCAGCGCATTGCGCGAGGGCGACCTACTCACCCCCAGCACGGGGGAGCCCGGGACGGCGGGCATCGCGCTGCAACACCCCGAGGGCGTGCTCGTCGTCTGGATCGATCTGGCCGAGCGTCGGCCGTTCACCCTCGAAGACCAAACCCTGCTCACCGTGTTGGCGGGCCGGCTCGGCCAGGGCCTGCAGCGGGTCCATCAGGTCGACCAGCAGCGCGAAACCGCCTTGGCGCTGCAGCACGCGATCCTGGGTCCGGCCGACCTGCCGCTCGGATTCGCGGTGCGGTACCAGGCCGCCAGCCGGCCGCTGCAAGTGGGCGGTGACTGGTACGACATCGTCGACCTCGAGGACGGGCGCATCGCGATGGTCGTTGGCGATTGCGTGGGGCATGGTCTGGCCGCCGCGACCGTGATGGGGCAGGTGCGCAGCGCGTGCCGCGCGTTGCTGTTCGAAAACCCCAGCCCCGGGGCGGCCCTCGCCGGGATGGATCGCTTTGCCGCCCGGCTGCCCGGCGCGCAATGCACCACCGCCGTCTGCGCGGTGCTCAACCCCGAGACCGGCGAGCTGGTGTATTCCAGCGCCGGGCACCCGCCGCCCATCCTGGTCCACGCTGATGGCACCGCTCAAATGCTCGACGACGGCCACACCATCGCACTGGGCGTACGGCCCAACTGGTCTCGCCCCGAGGCCCAAGTGACTGTGCCGGCGCGCGCCACCCTGCTGCTCTATACCGACGGCTTGGTCGAACGTCGCCGTACCGCGCTGGGGCAGGGCATCTCCCGGGCCGCCGAGTTCGTGCGGGACGGCCGCGGGTCGACCCTCGACGAACTGGCGAACCACCTCATGTCCGGTCTGGCGCCCAGCGGCGGCTATCAGGACGACGTTGTCGTACTGCTTTACCGTCATCCCGCGCCGCTGGAGCTGACATTCCCGGCCGATGTCAGTCACTTGGCCCCGGCCCGGACCGCGCTGCGCACCTGGCTGACTCGCACCCGACTGGACCCGGAACAAGCGATGAACGTGCTCGTCGCCGCTGGGGAGGCGGTCGCCAACGCCATCGAGCACGGTCACCGGGACCAGCCCGAAGGCACCATCAGCCTGGGCGCGACCGCACTGGTCGACCAGGTGCAGTTGACCATCACCGACACCGGCTCGTGGAAACCTCCGCAACCGGCGAGTTATCCCCACCGGGGACGGGGTATTGCCCTCATGCGGGGGCTCATGAATGACGTCACCATCAATCCCGATGCCGCCGGAACCACGGTTCACCTATCCGCGAGGATCACATGATGCCCACGTCGCTCACCCTCGACACCGCGCGCCGCGACGATGGGGAACTGATGCTGGTCGCGGCCGGGGAGATCGATCTGAGCAACATCGACGCCTTTGTTCAGGCCCTTACCACCGTCAGCGGAAAGGCCGCGACCGGCGGGCCGCTGACTGTCGACCTCAGCGGCGTCGAGTACCTCGACAGCGCCGCGATCAATGCCTTGTTCTCCCACGCCAACCACATCAACCTGATCGCCCACCCGATCCTGATGCCGATCCTGACGATCAGCGGACTTACCGAATTGGTGGCCGTCGAACCCGCGCCTTCGGCGGACTGATGACGACCGGCCGGGCGTCAGGTGTTCTCGGCGATCCAGGTGCTGGTGAAACGCTGCAACGCGGGGAGGCTTTCGGTCAGGTCGGCTTGCATCGATTTCTCGAGTTTGCGGCCCACCAACGGGATCCTCATCGCCACCTCCACGGCGAAGCGCAGCCGCGCCCCGTTCCCGGCGGGTGCCATGAACGCTTCCGCGCGCCCTGACCCCAGGCCCCCGGAGGACACGACGTTGATCTGGCCGCGGACTTCCCCGTCGGCGACGGGTCGCCACGTCTCGCTGTGAACGATCTTCAGCTCCCCGGGGACGACCTTGGCGATCAGCGCGGGCATTAACTGCCGGGATACGTGTTGCGTTGCGCGCATGCTCACCGTGCCGTCGGCCTCGACTTCCAGCGAATCCAGCGTGGTGGGGGCGTTGCTGGCCTTCAGTCGGGCCAGCCAGTATTCCTCGCGGCCAAACGCCGCATGGATTTGTTCGACGCTGTCGGGCGATTCGATGCGGATGTCGAAGGATCGCGACATAGCAACCGATTCTTGCAAACGGCTGACCGACACCGGCGCCGAGTCCGCATCCGATTCCTAGGTTTCGAACGTACGTGCGACGGCTATCCCTCCTCGCGGAGGTGGGAAAACATGACTGACGACACGCGACAGGCACCGAGTGAGAACCCGGAGAAGGACACGTCCGAGTGGGTGACCGGTGACGAGCCGATGACCGGTCCGCAGCGCAGCTACCTGCACACGTTGGCTCAGGAAGCCGGGCGGGATGTTCCTGACGACTTGACCAAGGCGCAGGCGTCCGAACTCATCGACGAGTTGCAGCAGCAGACCGGCCGCGGCAACTGATCACCCGCTGGGCCGGCCCCGGATGGTCGGCGTCGGCGTCGGCGTCCGGGGCGGGCTTGCCTTACGGCCGAGGTCTCCGAATCTGACGCTGACGCGCTGGAAGCCTTTGACGCGTTCGGCTTTCGCCTTCTTGGTGTAGGTTTTGCGGTCCGCCGTGGTGAGTTCCGCGTCGTCCGTGAAGGGGGTGAGCAACGCCCGCGGGTAAAGGTGTTCCACCAGAACGACATTGATCTCGGCGCAGAGAACCAGCGTGGACGACACCAGGAACAGGAAGGCCAGTAAACCCAGCACCAAGGCGAAGACGCTGTTGGTCGCGCTGGCCGACTTCACCGTATGCCGAATGTATCCGGCGCCGCCCCACTGCAGAATCTGCCAAATGACCGCTGCTCCAAGCGATCCGGGCAGCACCTGGCGATAGGTGAGTTCTCGGGCGGTGGTGACGCGAAACGCCACCAGGCAGATCATCGCGTTGATCGCCACGGCGACCAATGCGACGCCGATCTTTCCGAAGACGCCCAGCGCGGTGGTCGCCTGGCCGGCCGCCGACAGAACCGTGGCGGCGATGGCCGCCGAGCCGAGGACCAAGAGCAACATCAGGCTGCGCAGCCGTGAACGGATCGGGTCGGGGCGTTTATTCCTCGGCACGGCCCATACCGAGTCCATCGCATTCTGCACCGCCTGGCCCACGCCCAGCCCGCCGTAAAGCGCGCCCGCAATGCCGACGACCACGGCGACGGTTCCCCCGCTGAGACCCGCGGGCTGATGCAGCTGATCGCCGATGACCGGGAACTGGCTGAGCGTGCTGTGCAGCACCTGCTCCTGCAAGTCGGGGCGCCCGGCGAGCACCACTCCCAGGCCGGTGGTCAAGAGCAGTAATAACGGGAACAGGGACACGAACGCGTAATAGGTGATCAGGGCGGATAGGTAACCGCCTTGGTCGTCGAGATACTTGTATACGACCCCGATCACCACGCCGGCGACGCGGTTTCGTCGCTGCAGCCTGTCCAGCCAGCCGACCATCTCGTGCTCACTTCGTCGCTGCGGAAGCGGATACCCCCCGACGGGATTGCCTGGTGATACCCGCATTCGGCTCGGATCAATCCGCGCGGACCCGGCCCGTCGGTTCCGTGCCAGGATGGGGTGATGGGCGATGACGACATGCATTCGGAGCGCGAGTTCAACGAGCGCAACATCGAGGAGTTCCGCCGCAACGGCGGCAAGGTCGGTGGACAGTTCGAGGGTTTCCCGTTGCTGTTGTTGACCTCGACCGGGGCGCGAAGCGGTGCGCAGCGGGTAAATCCGGTTGCATACTTCGACGTCGACGGCAGGATCTATATCGTCGGATCCGCCGCGGGCCGGGACAAGAACCCCGCATGGGTGCACAACATCCGCGCCAACCCGCGGGTGACGGTGGAGATCGGCTCACAGGGGCCCAAGCCGGCATCCGTGCGCGAATTGCCGCGCGACGAGCGCGATTCCGTCTATCGGATCGTCGTCGAGCGGGCGCCGGGGTTCGGTGAGTACCAGGAGCGCACCGACCGCGTCATCCCCGTGTTCGAGCTGCTTACCGAATAACAGGACCGCCAGCTGGAGGCGACCCACATGACAACCGCCGCGATGAAGCGTGTGGTCTGGGGTTGGGCATTTGGCGCCTTGGCGACCCAGCGCTCACCGCGTCGAGCTGCCACAAAACGCCGGGGAACTCTTCGCCTCCCGTGGTCGTTATGGTTGCTAAGTATCGCTTTGACTGCCAGGGGGAAGACACATGCCACGCACAAACGACGACAGCTGGGATCTGGCCACCAGCGTGGGCGCAACGGCCACGATGGTGGCCGCGGCCCGAGCGATCGCGACCAAGGCTGAGGACCCGCTGATCGACGACCGCTTCGCCGAACCGCTGGTTCGCGCCGTCGGAGTGGACTTCTTCACGCGGTGGGTCGACGGCGACCTCGCCGCCGCTGACGTCGACGACCACGAATCCGGCTGGAAGCTGGAGCATATGCCCTTGGCGATGGCCGCCCGCACCAGGTTCTTCGACGCCTTCTTTCACGACGCCGCGGAGGCCGGGATCCGTCAGGCCGTGATTCTGGCGTCCGGGCTGGACGCGCGCGCCTACCGGTTGGCATGGCCCGCCGACATGACGGTCTTCGAGATCGACCAGCCGGAGGTGATCGAGTTCAAGACCACCACCCTGGCGAAGTTGGGTGCCGCCCCGCAGGCCGACCTGCGCACCGTCGCCATTGATTTGCGTCGGGACTGGCCAAAAGCACTGGTGGATGCGGGCTTTGACCAGAGCCGCCCGACCGCGTGGATCGCCGAGGGTCTTTTCGGGTACCTGCCGCCCGAGGCGCAGGACCGCTTGCTGGACAACATCTCCGCGCTCAGTGCCCGGGGCAGCAGGCTCGCCGTCGAGGCCATCCCGGACCGGCCGCAGCACGACGTCGAGAAGGCCCGCGAGATGATGCGCAGGGCCACCGCCAAATGGCGTGACCACGGCTTCGAGTTGGACTGGGAGGAGCTGGGTTTCGAGGGTGAGCGCAACGACGTCGCCGACTACCTGAAAAACCTCGGTTGGCGGACGGTCGGCAAGCAGATGAGTGAACTGCTGGCCAGCAGCGGGTTGGCGGCGATCCCTCAGACCAACGACTCGGTGTCCGTTGCCGACACGATCTACTACAGCTCGGTCTTGGACGGATGACGGAGCCGAGTCGCCGAGGGCTCAACGACGCGGTCACGCGCCTGTGGAGCTTCCTGGCCCCGGTCTACGACCTGCCGTTCCTGCAGCAGTGGGTGTACCGTCCGCCGCACGACGAGGTGATAGCCCAATTGCGCGCGCACCACGCCCGCAAGATAGCTGATGTCGCCTGCGGCACGGGCATTCTCAGTGATCGGATCGCCCGCGAGCTCCGGCCCGATGAGATCTACGGTGTCGACATGTCCGAAGGCATGCTCGGCCAGGCACGCGCCAGGACCGAGGCAGTGCAGTGGTTGCGCGGCCCGGCGGAGCGGCTGCCGTTCGATGACGGGGCTGTCGATGCCGTGGTGACCACGTCGGCGTTCCACTTCTTCGACCAGCCGGCGGCGTTGCGCGAATTTCATCGCGTGCTGGCGCCCGGTGGACTGGTGGCCGTTGCGGCCCTAAGCGCGCGGCAACCGCGATTGCAAGTCCCTTCGGCCAATAGGTGGAAGCCCCAACACAATGCGTCGCCGGCGGAAATGCGGGCGATGTTCGAAGACGCCGGGTTCGTCATCAGCGAGCAGCGCCGGATCCCGCGACCGGTCTGGACCCGCGTCATCTCCGACCTGATCACTGTCGGCACCAAAAGCTGAGCGACCGTCAGGCGGCCAGCTTGCTCGCGCCGCTAGGTGCGGATCGCGAGAAGTGCTCGCAGCGGCCCACATGCACGACGCGCGAGGGTCGATACATGGGCACTTAGCGTATGGCCTCGGCAGGGGACAAAGCCCCCACCGCGGTTTGTCGTGGCCGCACCCCGGGATGGCGTAAAGCTCTCGCGGTGCAGTCTGGTTCGTTATGCCCGCTACGGGCTGACAGCACGACGCCCGCCTCGCCGGGTGGCGAAGCGGGCGTCGTCCTTACTGCTGTTTACAGCGGAATCCAGACTCCGAAGAACCAGAAGCCCCACTGATTGAAGCCGGGGTCCCACACGGGAGTCTCCTCATAGCCCCAGTAGTTGATTGGGCCGTATCCCCACTGCCCACCGGGCGGCGGGAGCGGCCGGTCCCAGTTTGGTCGTGGTGGCTCGCCCGGTCCCCAGGGCGCCGGCCCGTCACCCCACGGGGCGCCGCGGAAGTAGCCGCGGTGGGGGTCTCCGTGCCACGGGCCGCCGGGGCCGCCAGGCCCACCCGGACCGCCGGGTCCACCGGGTCCGCCCGGGTGGTCGGGTCCGCCGGGTCCGCCCGGGTGGTCGGGTCCGCCGGGTCCGCCTGGGTGGTCGGGTCCACCAGGTCCGCCGGGTCCACCGGGTCCACCGGGTCCGCCCGGACCATTGGGCCCGCCATGGTCGGGCCCGCCTGGGCCACCAGGTCCGCCAGGTCCGCCGGGGCCGCCCGGCCCGCCGGGACCACCCGGGCCGCCGGGATCACCGGGTGCGTTGGGCGGGTGAATGCCGCCGGGAGCGGGTGCGCCATGGTTGCCCGCCGGGCCAGGCGGCCCGACCGGAGCGGCGCTGGCCGCACCGGTCCCCATACCCAATGCCGCAGCGCTCAGAGCGCCGGCGACGGTCATCCCCCCAAGAAATTGCTTAAGTTTCATAGTCCTTCACCTGTCTAACCGCTAGTGAATTCCTCAGAATCCCCCCTTACACAGACCGACCCTAAATAGCTTCCCTATGTAACGGCTGTGAGGAACCCATGCGGACCTTTTGGGCCGCGCCCGCGGCAACTTGGGCCGGTGGAAGGCCGGCCTCGGAACCGCGAGACATCACTCACTGCGACCCGCGCCGGCGTGTCGTCGCAGGCGTTTACGTGTCGCGGCTCGGCGCCAGCCCGGGGCGGCACCTTTGGGTGGCCGGACGAGCCGGGCCCGCCCCTTTGGCAAGGCTATGTTTGCTAGTCCTGGGAGTCTTTGGTCGATATCGTTGCGGCCGTGTCGAGCCGGTCGCATCCTCATCAGTCCGAACCGCATCTGGGTTCGGTGTCGTCGAAGTTGAACTGGCTGCGCGCCGGAGTTTTGGGTGCCAACGACGGGATCGTGTCCACGGCGGGCATCGTGGTGGGAGTCGCGGCCGCGACGGTGCAACGCGCTCCGGTTTTGACGGCCGGAGCCGCGGGGCTGGTCGCCGGCGCGGTGTCCATGGCGCTGGGCGAATACGTCTCGGTCAGTACCCAACGTGACACCGAGAAGGCGCTGCTGCACAAGGAAGGCCAGGAGCTGCGCGACGACCCGGCCGCCGAATTGGACGAGCTCGCCGCCCTGTATGAGGCGAAAGGCCTGACGGCGGCGACCGCCCGCACCGTCGCCGAGGAACTCACCGACCACAATCCGCTCCTCGCCCATGCCGAAGTCGAACTCGGCATTAATCCCGAGGAGCTGACCAACCCCTGGCAGGCGGCCTCTTCTTCGGCGTTGTCGTTCGCGATCGGCGCCCTCCTGCCGTTGATCGCGATCCTTGTTCCGCCGGCGGCGTGGAGAATCCCGGTCACCGTCGTGGCGGTGCTCGTCGCACTGGTGATCACCGGGGCGGTGTCGGCCGGTTTGGGGGGAGCACCCAAGGCCGGCGCGGTGATCCGCAACGTCGTCGGGGGCGTTCTCGCACTGGCGATCACCTACGTGATCGGCCACCTGGTGGGCGCAGCGATCGCCTGAGCGGTGGTCCGCATACCGACCTGAATCGGGTGGACCCCGGCCAACTGGGACTGGTAACTGTAATATCTACTGTTGCCATCCTCACATGAGGGATCCCAACTCCGGGCGGAGCGCCGCGCATTGACCGAAACGAATCTCGTGCCGGGTGACGTCGGCTCGGTGGCGCAGGCGCCATATTTGCTGCGCGACGAAACCCGTTTCGTGCCAAACCAGATCGCGCGCGGTGGGTGGGGCCCGTCGCTCAGCGGGCACGTCGTCGGCGGACTCCTCGGATGGGCGGTCGAACGCGCGGTCGACGACCCAGAACTGCAACCCGCCCGGCTGACCGTCGACCTTCCCGCACCGGTCGCGCTGGAACCCATGGAGGTGCACACCACCGTGCACCACGACCGGCGGCGACTGCGGCTCGTCGAGGTCGTCCTCACCCAGCATGGCGCCCCGGTCGCGCGAGGCAGCGCGTTGTTCCTGCGGCGCGGACCGCAGCCTGCAGGGCAGGTGTGGTCGCCGAACCCGCAGATGCCGCCGCTGCCCATCGAGGATGGCGCCCAACCCACGCTGTTCATGCGCACCTACGGCTGGGGCACCGAGTTGCAGAATCGCGACCCTGAATGGGTGGACACCTCCGGCCAGAAATACACCTGGCTTCATGAGACACGCTCGCTCATCGACGGTGAAGCGCTGACTCCCTTTACCCGTGCCGCCATGGCGGCCGATATCACCGCCTCCCTTGCCAATTGGGGCACAAACGGTTTGCAATTCATCAACGCCGACTACACGCTCACGCTGAGCCGACTGCCGGAGGGGCCGCACATCGGCATGGCCTCGCTGACCCATTACAGCCACGACGGGGTGGCCACCGGTTCGGCCGTACTCGTCGACCGCGGGGGTCCCATCGGCAGCGGCGTCTCGGTGGCGATAGCGCACTCCGGATTCCGACCGCAGGTCAATCCGACGAACGAATGAGCATCGAAAGCGACGTCACCTTCTGGAGGCTGATCGCCGACGCGGCGCGGGCGGGATCGCCCCGGCCGCTGCTCGCCGACGACCACGGGCGCACGCTGACCGCGCGGCAGTTCCACGATGCCGCCTGCGCGACGGCCGCCGCCTTCGCGGCGCGGGGGATCCGCGCGGGAACGATGGTGTCGTGGCAGTTGCCGACCACGCTGGAGACCGTGGTCGTCATGGCGGCGCTGGCCCGGCTCGGCGCGGTGCAAAACCCGATCATCCCGATCCTGCGGGAGCACGAGGTCGGTTTCATCACTGCGCAGCTGTCCTCCGAATACCTTGTGGTGGCCGAGGTTTGGCGCGGCTTCGATCATGGCGCCCTGGCGCGCGGCCTGGCCGCGGCTCGGGGGTTCGACGTCATCACCGTCGATCTGGCGACGCCGCCGGCGGGCGACGAGCTTCGGCTGCCCCTGGCCGACGCCTGTGAGCTCCCGCCGGCGCCTGCGTCGGCGAGCGATGCGCGATGGGTCTACTACTCGTCGGGAACCACCGCGGCGCCCAAAGGAATTCGTCATACCGACGCATCGGTGATGGCCGGTGCGACCGGGATGGTGGAGGCGATCGGCATCACCGGAGACGACGTCGATCCCATCGCCTTTCCCGTCGCGCACATCGGCGGCGCGGTGATGCTCGCCGCCGCGCTGCAGACCGGCATGCGGTTGGCGCTGTTCCAGGTATTCGACCCGCCGACGACGCCGTTCTCCATCGCGGCCCACAACCCGACCTTCCTGGGCACGGCGACCCCGTTTTTCGTCGGCTTCCTCGAAGCCCAGCGAGCCCACGGCGACCAGCCGCTGTTCCCGCTCCTGCGGGGCTGCCTGGCCGGCGGCGCACCAATCACCGCCGAGCTCGGCCGTCAGATCCGGGAGGCCTTCGGCCTGCCCGGCATCGCCAACGCTTGGGGGCTCACCGAATTTCCCGTGGCGGCTTCACCGTCGCTCACCGACACGCCAGAATCGTTGGACCACACCGTCGGTAGGCCGACCCGGGGGGTAACCGTCCGGGTGGTGGGCGGCGACGAAGCCGAACTGCCCCTCGGCCGGGAGGGGGAGCTACGGCTCAAGGGCCCCCAGTGCTTTCTCGGCTACGCCGACCCGGCTCTGGACGCGGACGCATTCGACGAGGACGGCTGGCTCCGCACGGGAGATCTCGGGCTGGTCGACCGGGACGGCAACGTACGCGTGACGGGGCGCATCAAGGATGCGATCATCCGCAACGCGGAGAACGTTTCGGCCCTCGAAGTCGAAAACGTGCTGGCCACCCATGCCGCGGTCGCCGACGTGGCAGTCATCGGCGTTCCCGACCCGCGCACCGGCGAGCGCGTATGCGCGGTGGTGGTGCCCGCGGCGGCCGACGGCGTCTCGTTGGAATCGCTGGTGCGGCATTGCCATTCGAGCGGGTTGAGCCGCTACAAACACCCAGAGCGCCTGGTGATCGTTGAGGCCTTGCCGCGCAACCAATTCGGCAAGGTGATCAAGAAAGATCTCCGCGAAGCCTTCGGGTGAAGACGGGCTACAGCCCCTTGGGCGCCTCGCGGACGGCCCGCACCGCCGCCGCGTCGCCGTCGAACGTCACTCGCGCCGAACGCCCGACCGCGAACAGCAGCAGCTCCTCGGGCGGACCGGTCACCGTGACGGCCGGCCCTTGTCCCGCGGTCAGCACCGTTTTGCCCTCGGGCGTGCGCAGCGCCACCCGGCCCGGCACCTTGGCCAGCGTGAGCCGCGCCATCAGCGGCAGGGTGCGGCGCAGCACGCCGCTCAGGGCCGGTTCGAGCTCGCGCGGCTCCCAGCCCGGCTGCGCGCGGCGGACATCCTCGTGATGGATGAACATTTCCGCGACGTTGGCCACCGCGTCGAGCAGCTTGAACGGGGAGTAAAGCGGCGGACCGGACGCCACCTTGTCAACCAGCTCGTCCCAGTCGGCCCGCTCGGCCACCTGGTTCTGCACCTTCTCGGTATGAGCGGCGAAGAACGGGATCAGGATGCCCGGAGCCGCGTCGGGGCGGTACTCCCGGATGACGAGGTGGGCGGCGAGATCGCGCGTCTTCCATCCTTCGCACAAGGTGGGCGCCTCGGGTCCGGTGGCGCGCATGGTGTCCACCAGGGCGGCTCGTTCGCGTTGAGCTACAGACATCCGTCCAGCCTAGGCCGGACGTGACGGGCCCAAGCGACGCGCTTGGAGCGTCTCGGTAAATTTGGAGCGTCAAATGTCCTCGACGGGGACCTGGGAAGAGACGTAGGGAATGTCATGAACGCGCGTGTCGAGCAGCTGGAGTTTCAGGCGGAAGCACGGCAACTGCTGGACCTGATGGTCCACTCCGTCTACTCCAACAAGGATTCGTTTCTGCGGGAGCTGATCTCGAACGCTTCCGACGCACTGGACAAGCTGCGGCTGGAAGCCTTCCGCAACAAAGACCTCGACGTCGACACCTCCGACTTGCACATCGAGATCGAGGTGGACAAAGACGCACGGACGCTGATCATCCGTGACAACGGCATCGGCATGAGCCGCGATGAGGTGGTGGGGCTGATCGGCACCCTGGCCAAGTCGGGCACCGCCGAGCTGCGTCAGCAGTTGAGGGAGGCCCAGAACGAGGCCGCCTCGGAGGAACTGATCGGCCAGTTCGGCATCGGCTTCTACTCGAGCTTCATGGTCGCCGAGAAGGTCGAGCTGTTCACCCGCAAGGCCGGTGAGAGCGAAGCCACCAGGTGGGAATCCAGCGGCGAAGGCACCTACACCATCGAGGCCGTCGACTCATCTGTTGGGGAAGCCCCCCAGGGGACGTCCGTCACGCTGCACCTCAAGCCCGAGGACGCCGAGGACGAGCTGCACGACTACACCTCGGAATGGAAGATCCGGAGCCTGGTCAAGAAGTACTCCGACTTCATCGCCTGGCCCATCCGGATGGAGGTCGAACGACGGACGCCCGCTGAGGAGGAGGGCGGCGAAGAGACCGTCACGGTCGAAACCGAGACCCTCAACTCGATGAAGGCGCTGTGGGCCAGGCCCAAGGAAGAGGTCTCCGAGGAGGAGTACAAGGAGTTCTACAAGCACATCGCGCACGCCTGGGACGACCCGCTGGAAGTCATCGCGATGAAGGCCGAGGGCACCTTCGAATACCAGGCGCTGCTGTTCATTCCGTCCCACGCGCCGTTCGATCTGTTCAACCGCGACGCCCAGACCGGGATTCAGCTGTACGTCAAGCGGGTGTTCATCATGGGCGATTGCGACCAGCTGATGCCCGAATACCTGCGCTTCGTCAAGGGCGTCGTCGACGCACAGGACATGTCGCTGAACGTCTCGCGAGAGATCTTGCAGCAGGATCGGCAGATCAAGGCCATCCGCCGGCGGCTCACCAAGAAAGTGCTGTCCACCATCAAGGAGCTGCAGTCCGAGCGGCCCGACGACTACCGCAGCTTCTGGACTCAATTCGGCCGAGTCGTCAAAGAGGGGTTGCTGTCGGACTTCGACAACCGCGAGACCTTGTTGCAAATATGTTCGTTCGCCTCGACGCACAGCGAGGAGGAGGCGACCACCCTCGCGGAGTACGTGGAGCGGATGAAGGAGGGGCAGGAGCAGATCTTCTTCGCCACCGGGGAGACGCGACAGCAGATCCTGAAGTCGCCGCATTTGGAGGCCTTCAAAGCCAAGGGTTACGAGGTCCTGCTGCTCACGGACCCGGTCGACGAGGTCTGGGTGGGAACGGTGACCGAGTTCGACGGTAAGCCGCTGCAGTCGGTGGCCAAGGGCGAGGTGGACCTGAGCTCCGAAGGCGAAGAGAGCGCGGCCGAGCGCGAGGAGCAACAGAAGGACTTCGCCGACCTGCTGACCTGGATGAAGGAGACGTTGAGCGACCACGTCAAGGAAGTGCGGCTTTCCAGCCGCCTGACGGAGTCGCCGGCCTGCCTGATCACCGACGCCTTCGGCATCACCCCGGCGCTCGCGCGACTCTACCGCGCGTCTGGTCAGGACATCCCGGTCGGCAAGCGGATTCTCGAGCTGAATCCGAACCACCCGCTGGTCACCGGCTTGCGTGAGGCCCAAAAGAAGGCGCAGGACGACGACGCGCTCGCCCGGGTCGCCGAAACCGCCGAATTGCTCTACGGCACAGCGCTTCTCGCGGAGGGGGGTGCGCTCGACGACCCGGCGCGGTTCGCCGAGCTGCTCGCCGACCGGTTGACCCGCACGGTGTAGCCCGGGATTTGCCAGGGCCGCGCTGCGGGCGTTCGCGGTCGGCTTGCCCCGCAATCGGAGATGAGCCGGATTGAAAACCCGCTGGCAGGGATAATCACATCCGATGGCTGAGTTTCGCGTCATCGACCCGCGTGGGCGGGTCGTCGCGACGAAGGATTTTGCCAGCGCGGAGTCCGCACACGCGTGGTTCATCCACTCGATCGGCGGCAACACCGAGCTCGGCTGGCGCATGGAGGTCAACGACGACGGCCAGTGGGCCAACTTCGACGACACGCAGGGGTTCACCGCCCCGGTGAGCCACCGCCCCCCGAGGCGCTGATCCGGTTACGGTCCGACGACGAAGCAACGGCCGCTGCCGCTGGTGAACAGCACCTCTTGAACCGCCGACGGCGCGACGGTGGGGAATCCGAACCGATGCACCTGCTGGTCGGCGGCGGCGACGTCGGCGTCCTGCCACTCGGTGGTCCCGTCCTTCTTGCGCACCAGCGCGGTGACCTTGTCCGGCTTGGGCGGGCTCTGCGGGTCACGGAAGTACCACACCTCGATCCCGGCGCCCGAGGAATCGCCGCGCCACCCGTCCGCGTAGTAGCACGCCGGATTTCCCTCGGCGTCCGGCGGCGGTGGCGGGCATATCGATAGCCCGACGCACGCCGGCGTGCTGGTGGTAGGCGACGCGCTGGACGGGGTGGTCGAGCTGGGCGGCGCCGACGGCTTCGTCGTGCTCGAACTGGAAGCGGCGGGCTGCGAGCCGCAGGCCACGAGGCCGGCACACGCGATGGCGATGGCGGCGACCAGTCGCGGGTTTAGGGCGGCCATCAGTGGCCGGGCCGGTAGCCGGTTGTTCCCGCAATCCCCACGACGATTGCTCCAGCGATGAGCAATCCACGAACCATATTGGCGAGCCTCCGGTTAGCGAAGCGGCGTTGGTTGCTGACGACTAAAGAGCTAACACCGTGACGCGGTCGCCCGGCAAGGGTCAGGCCCCCGTAGGCTCCGCTCATGCACGTCGATGCGATGACGGTCCCGCAGCCGCTGCGCCAGATCGGCGACCTGGGCCGGCGAACGCAGGCCGCCGGTTTCTCCGGTCTCTTGTTCACCGAGACGGGCCGCACGGCCTACCTCAATGCCGCCGTGGCCTCGCAGGCCGCGCCCGGCCTCGAGCTGTCCACCGGCGTCGCGGTGGCCTTCCCGCGCAGCCCCTTTGTCACGGCCGCCACGGCCTGGGAACTTCAGGAAGCGACCGGCGGGAAGTTCCGGCTGGGTCTGGGCACCCAGGTGCGCACCCACGTCGTCCGGCGCTACGGCGTCGCGTTCGAGCGGCCCGGACCGCGCCTGCGCGACTACCTATTCGCGGTCAAAGCGTGCTTCGCGGCGTTCCGCTCCGGGACGCTTGATCATCACGGTGATTTCTACGACCTTGACTTCATCACGCCGCAATGGAGCCCGGGTCCGATCGACGCGCCCGACCCGAAAGTCGATATCGCAGCGGTCAATCCGTGGATGCTGCGGATGGCGGGCGAGGTGGCCGACGGGGTGCATGTGCACCCGATCGGCGAGCCCGGCTACATCGCCCGCCACGTGTTGCCGACCGTCGCCGAAGGGGCGGCGAAGGCGGGGCGTTCGCCGGCGGACATCGCGGTGATCGTGCCGGTGATGACCATCGTCGGTGACACCGACGAGGAGCGCGACAAGCAACGAGAAGGCGTGCGCGCCAGCATGGCTTTCTACGGCAGCACCCCCAATTACGCGTTCATCTGGGACCAGGCCGGGTTCGAGGGCACGACCGCCCGGATCCGCGAGCGGCAGAAGGCCGGTGACATCGCCGGCATGGCGGCCCAGGTCAGCGACGACCACATCGCCGCATTCGCCACCGAGTCGACGTGGGACGGACTCGCCGACGCGCTGATCGACAAATACGCCGGCAAGGCCACGCGCCTGGTGCTTTACAACGCCGTGGGCGATCCGGAGCGGTTCGAGCGGTACGGCGAGGTGGCCCGCCGCATCCGGCAAGCCGGTCAGTGACTGAGTTGTATTGCCTTGACCACCAGGAGCAGTGCGCCGACGATCAGGTAGGCGCGCAGCGCGATCATGCCGAGCCGGGTGCCCGGTGACCAGGTGACCGGCTCGAGCAGCGTCAGGGGCGGCATCCGCCACGTGTTGCGGTCGACCCCGCGCGCCGGCAGTCGTGCCGCAGGCGCCGCGGGTTGACGGCGGGCCATCCAGCGCAGCACCGGCACCGCCGCGGCGGCCAGTATCACGAGGGCCAGCGCCAGGTAGCCGGCCACCGCCACGACGTTGAGGTCGCGAAACAACGTGGTGGCCATCAGGATTCCCGACAGCAGCAGCAGCGTGCCGACGATCAACCCGGCAACCCAGTTGAGCCAGGGCCGATTGACCCATGGGCCCAACACTTCCCGGTCGTTGCACAGCAGCAGCAGGAAGACGCTGGCGCTGGGCAGCAGTAGACCGGCGAGGGCCTGCACGGCGGTGGTGATCAGCCCGAGCGGGGCGCCGGGAATCAGCACGATGGCCGCGGCCACCACCACCATCGCCGTGTAGGACAGGTAGAACTGCTTGGCGTCGGCGAATCCGCGGTGCAGCGAGTGCTTCAGCCCGAACACGTCACCGAAGGCGTAACTGGTGGCCAGGGTGACCGCGGCGGCCCCGATGATCGAGGCGTCCATCAGCACGATCGCGAAAATCCAGCCCAGCGTCCCGCGGTGTTCGCCGAGCAGGTGCGCGGTGGCGCCGGCGTCGGTGAAGCCCCCCACGCTGTGGGTGGAGCGTGCCGCCCATTCACCGGTCATCACCAGCGCTGCCGCGCCGATGACCACGACGAAGGCACCCAGCACGGTGTCGGCGCGTTCGTACCCGATGAAGCGCGGGGTGATGCGCTTGTCGACGACGTTGGACTGCTGGAAGAACAATTGCCAGGGCGCCACGGTGGTGCCGACGATGGCGATGATGAGCAGCACCGCGTCCGAGCTCACCCCGCCCGAAATGCTGGGTATCACCAGCGATTTCGCGGCCTGACGCCATTGCGGATGGGACATCAGCAGCATCGGGATCTGCAGCAGCGTCACGGCGATGAAAATGAACATGGCGCGCTCCCAGCGGCGGAAGCTCCCGCTCGCCATGATCGCGACCAGCGCCACCGCCGAGACCGGCACCACAACGTATTTGGAGACGCCGATGAACTCGGCGGCCAGGCTGATACCGATGAATTCGGTGACGATGGTCAGGAAGTTGAGCAGGAACAGGTCGCCGACCGAGAACCAGCCCCAGCCGCGGCCGAAGCGTTCGTTGATCAGCCGCGCGTGTCCGACGCCGGTGACCGCGCCGAGCCGCACGACCATCTCCTGGTTGACGATCAGGACCGGTATCAACAGCAGCAGCACCCACAGCAGGGAGTAGCCGTAGTTCTGTCCGGCCTGCGCGTAGGTGGCGACGCCGCCGGCGTCGTTGTCGCCGACCATCACGATGATTCCGGGACCGACGATCGCGAGCAGGGTCAGCAACCGCGTCTTCCAGGTGCGGGCATGTTCGGTTTCACCGACGCTGATCCGACCGAACGCGCCCTCGATGTCGCCCAGATGCGCGGCATCGAGCACCGCGCTGGGCCGGCGGGTCTCTTCGCGACCCGTGGTCACAGCGCATTACCCCCGGGCACGCGGGCGCTCTCGCCGGGGATCTCGCGGACGGGCCGCGGCGCGGGCTCTCGCCGGCGCCAATCCTCGGGGATGGTCGCCTCGAGCACGTCGTCGACGGTGACTACACCGAGCACGCGATCGTGGTCGTCGACCACCGGGATGGAGTAGAGGTTGAAGTCGGCCATCAATAGCGCGACGTCGGTCAGGTCGGCGTCCGGCGTCACCCGTACCGGATCGGAATCCATCAGCCGCGCAAGGGTTTCGCCGGCCGGAGCCTGCAACAAGGTGATCACCGAGACGACGCCGTCGAGCCGTCTTTCGTCGTCGATCACGTGCACCTTGATCAGCGCCTCCGGCTGTATGGTGCTGGCGGACGCGATCAGGGCCAGGGCTTCGGCCGCCGTGGTGGTGGCGGCGCACGAGACGAAGTCGACGTTCATCAGCCCGCCGGCGCTTTCGGGGTTGAAGCCCATCAGGGTGATGACCTTGGTGCGCTGCGGTCCCGGCATCAGCTCCAGCACGCGCCGGCGCCGCGACTGGCGCAGGTCGGCGATCGCGTCGGCGGCGTCATCGGCCCGCATCCGGCCTAGCAGCGCGGCAACCTCGTTGTCTGGCATGCCGTCGAGAAGCCGGCTGGCCTTTTCCGGCTCCAGCTCTTCGAACACGTCGGCTTCCAGTTCGGGGTCGCTGCGCACGCGGTCGAGGATCTCGCCGCCCTCGGCCTTGTCCGCCTCCTCGAGAAGGTCGGCTATCTCGGCGGCCTTGAACTCGCCGAAGCGGTCCGACAGGCGCCGCACCGCGTCCGAGCGGGCATCGCCGATCAGCGGCTCGAACGCCTTCCAATCGCGGGCCGCGTGTCCTCCCGACTGCTTGATCAGCCCGAACAGCCGTGGTGGCCGCCGAGTGTCCACGCGCGTCAGCATCCATCCGGCGCCGGTGTCTTCCAGCTCCACGTCGTAGGCGCGGATCAGCTCGACGTTGGCCACGTCGATCAGCCGGTGGCCCAGCACGTCGGCGCGCAGCAGCACCTCGCCGTCACGGCGCTCGAAGCCGCGAAGGTCAACCTTGTTCTTAGTCAACAGGACTCGGTCCGCGGCGAACTCATCGATCGATTTGTCACCGATGAACACCCGCCGCCCGCCGACCCCGGCCACGATCCCGGTGACCAGCGGGTACGCGTCGGCGCCCCGCAGCCGCACGATCACGTCCTCGACCCGGCCCACCGTTTCCCCGGCACGAGCCAGCACTGGGGCGCGCAGCAGCTGCGAGAGGTGGATCACCGGCCGCCCCCCGCCGCGTTGGGCGGCCGTCTCCGATGCGCCCATTCGTTCCTCCTCGACACCCCGCCACCGACCCTTCGAGCAGACTGCACGAAACGGCGTCGCGACGTCGGGTGCAGCTACGGCTTACCGCCAGGATCGGTGGTGGTGCAAGTGTCGTCGCTTGACCGGGTTCGGCCGCAAGATCGTACGCCGGGGGAGCGGCCAGCAACTACCGCCGACAGGTGAACGGCGGGCGGCCATTGAGGTCCTATTGCTTGCCGATTTTGCCGGCGATCTGATTGGCGATGTTGACGCCAAGGTCTCCCGCGTCCTTGCGGCACGCGTCGACGTCGACGACGACGTTGCTGCGGACGGTCAACGCCCGCTGACAGGGGACGGTCAGGTTCACGCCGTTTCGGCTGAAGGTCAGCGTCACGGTTGTGCTCAAAACCCCGTTGGCGTTGGAAACCGGACCCACCTTCCACTGAAGTTCGGGATGGGTGCCGTCGGCGGGCACGGTGTCCAAGCGGTTGGCGCAGGCAGGCCATTGCTGGGACGAGGTGGTGAAAAACGCGTTCGCTTGGTCCGGCGCCGGGAACAACACCACAAACTGGTACACGTCGGGGCTTTCCAAATCATCCGCGCCGGGGGGAGTGGGGGCGAGGTCGTGATAGCCGTAAACCGCCGTATAGCCGCTGTCCGCATAGACGGGTGCCAGGGCCGCGTGGATGGCGTACTTGCATTCAGCGGGAAGCGTGTAATCGCTGCGCTTGGCCGTGTCTTCTTCCAGCGCGGTCTTCGGTGGGTCGCTGGTTGTGCCCGTGACCCCCAGCAGCGAGTCGATGTCGCTCGGGCTGAGCATGAGGTCGGGCAGCTGGGGCTTCGTCAGGGGACCTTTAGCCGCGGCCGTGGTGCTGGTGGACGACGACGAGGAGGAGGCGCCCCCGCTATCGTGGCTGCAGCCGACGAGCAGTGTTGCGGCGGCGGCGATGGCGAATGAAGCTGTCAGCTGGCGCATGTCGAGTGCCTTTCCTGCCTAGGCAAGCCTTTTCGCGCACCCCCAGCGCGGTCCCCTATTCAGAAGTTGTTCCGATGCAGCGTACGTCAGCCCCGGGTGTCGCGAGCGGATTCGAAGCTAAGCGATATGTTCGCGGGCGTGACCGCAGTCGACTTCACCTCGGTAGCGCCAATCGTCCCGGTACGAAATCTCGACGTCGCCCTTGATCGCTACCGACGACTGGGTTTTGCCGCGCGCGCATACGACGGACCGGACCGTTACGGCTTCGCCGACCGCGGAGCGGTGTCCATCCACCTCACCGAATGGGACGAGCACGACCCGTTGCGAACCGCGGCAAGCGTGTACCTCTATGTCAGCGATGCCGATGCCCTCTATGCGGAGTGGGCGGCGCTGCAAGACCTCGAGGGCCGCCTGATCCCACCGCAGGACACCCCCTATGGTCTGCGCGAGTTCGCCTATGTCGATCCGGACGGCACGGCGCACCGGGTTGGCTCCCGCATCTGATCAGGCTGCCGCGGGCTTTTCGCCGGTCGGAGGGGCCCCGGTGGCCTGGCTGTGGGCCAGCGCCACCGTCGCCGCCGCCATCACCGCGACAGACACGCCCAGCGCCACCAAGCCGATGCCGTTGGTGCGCAGCGTCTCACCGAGCACGGTGACGCCGAGCACCGATCCGACGACGGGCTCGGCGACGGTCACGGCCGGAAGCGACGCGGTGAGCGGGCCGGCCCGGAACGCGGACTGTTCCCAGGCCGTCGCCGCGATGGCGACCACCACCCACACGTACACCTCGGGCAGGCGCAGCAGGGCGGGAATGCCGCGGTCCAGCTCGTCGACCACACCTTTGGTCAGGACCGAAAACAATCCCCACAGCGAGCCCGACATCAGACCCAGCAGCAGCGCGCCGACCGTGCCGGGGAACATGCGGGCGCCGATCACGCACAGGATCAACGCCGGACCCATGACCAGCGCCACGATGGTCCAGGTGTGCACGGACCCTCGCGGCGTCCCCTCCTGGGGGTCGCCGACCGTCACCACCACCGCGACCGCTGCCGCCAGCAGCACAGCCCAAATGCCTTGCCGCGGCGTGATTCTCCGGTGATCCACCCGTGCGCTGATCAGCAACGCGAACAGCAACGATGTCACCAGCAGCGCCTGCACCAGCACCACCGAACCCAGGTCCAGCGCCGCGGCCTGCAACCCGAACCCGGCGGCGGCCACCAGGC
Organism: Mycobacterium hainanense; assembly: GCF_041890355.1. NCBI lineage: Bacteria > Bacillati > Actinomycetota > Actinomycetes > Mycobacteriales > Mycobacteriaceae > Mycobacterium > Mycobacterium hainanense. Next base: position 2,245,801 of record NZ_CP169059.1, read on the forward strand.
TGCCCGTCCACCATTGGCGATCGCGCAGAAGCCGGCGGAACAGGGCCAGAGTGCCGACCGGCTTGTCGGTGACCTTTTGGGCGGATCGCTGCTGGATGACATCTCCGATACCGACCATCAGCGCGGACGCGACCGCGAGGATCGCCGCGATATCCGTTCTGCCCAAGCGGGCCCTCCTGTGTAGTTAGCCAATGTCAAGTCTTACGCCCGCGGTTGGTGAGTTCAACCGGGCGACTCGATACGAGGACTTGCGGCCCTAGCCGCCTGGGCGGTGCGTGGCCGATGGTAGCGAGAGCTTTCCCGCGAAAACCTTAGGAGGCATGGCGCATGAGAAGCCGAAGACTTCGGCACGCGCTGCTGGCGCCGCCCGCGGTCGCGGCCGCTGTCGTCGCGGTGCTTTATCTGCTCTTGCTCGGCTGGGAAATGCTGCTGCGAATACCACGTGTCAGCGACTCGACGCGCCAGCTGACCAAGCGGATTAATCCCTATCTGCGCACGATCGCAGGAACCCGACTGGGAATGCTCTACTTCAACCTGAGCGCCTTGCAGCACGTCGGTCGGCGCAGCGGCCGAACATATGTGACGCCGCTGAGCGCCTACCCGCTCGGTGATGGTTTCGTGCTTGCGGCGGCATACCCCCATGTTGACTGGCTGGAGAATGTGTTGGACGCCGGCAGATGCGAGTTGACCTGGAACGGCAGCGAGTACTCGCTGGGCAGGCCCGAATTGATTCCCCGCGCGGAAGCGGTGAGGGCGCACCCGCGCCTGGTGCGGCCTTTCCTGGCGGGCGGAGCGGGCCAGAACAGGTTCGTGTGGCTGCATCGCGATGAGGCGCCGAACGAACCGCCGACGCAAGCTGACTCACTGCACCCGAAGGCGGCTTCCTCCAAGGAGATACATGAGATGGACGACCCGACCTCCCGAATCGGCGCGATGGCTACCGAGGCGTTCGATCTCCTCATCGATGCCGTCGACGACATTTCACCCGACAGCTGGGACCAGCCGTCCAACCTCGCGGGGTGGAGCGTGCGCGACCTGGTGGGTCACGTCACCGGCAGCGCTGCCAAAGTCGTGACGCTCGTGGAGGACGGCGACATCTGGGAAGGTCCCTCTCAGCCTTCCCAATGGGCATGCGACGACCCGGCGGCACGGCTTCGCGAGCTCGCAACGCGACTACACGGCGCGCTGCCGGGCGCCGACCTCGACGGGATGCGGAAATCGCCGGAAGGTCAGGTCCCGTTGCGCCGGGCGCTGATGTTTCCGGTCTCGGATTTGGCCATGCACGCCTGGGACATCCAACGTTCACAAGGGCGGCTGATCGAGCTGCCCGAGGACCTGCTGGCGCTGAGCCGCGGGCTGGTGGAGTCGGTGCCGGAGCCGCTGTTGCGGCGACCGGGTGGCTTCGGTCCGGCCCATTCCGCGCCGGCGGATGCCACGCCGACCGCGCGGATCATGGCCTACCTCGGTCGCTCAGTCGACGGCAGCGCATGACGGGTTAGGCGCTGCTTTGTCAGTGGCCTGAATTTTGTTGCTGCTCAGGCATTCCCAACCGGCTCGACATGCTGGCGGCGTCCCAGTACTCGCGGGCGCGGTGAATTCTGCCGTCCTCGATCTCGCATACGAAGCAAACCCCACACGCGCGTGTCGCTGAGAGGCGGGCCCTCGTGCATCTCCCGGTGCCAGCAACGGCCGTGGCGGGGTGGCGAACACGCGGGGTCTCAGCTGTTGCGACTGATCTTGAGCGCGGTGGTGATCATGGGCACCTGCAGGGGCAGTCGGGCGAGCGCGGCGATCCGCATCGGCCAGGGCTTGTTCCACCACAACCGGCACATGTTGACGTTGGCCGGAAACACGCCGACGAACAACACGGCCGCGGCGAGCGCGGCCAGTCGCCGCGTGCGTCGCGGCAACAACGCCGCCCCGACACCCACCTCCGCCACTCCCGACGCATACGTGTAGAACCGGGCGTTGCCCGGCAACTCGGCCGGGACGATAGTGTCGAACGGCTTGGGCGCCACGAAGTGCAGCGTTCCCACACCCAGGAGCATCGCCGCGACGCGATACGCGGTCAGCTCGGTGGTGTCACGCTCGGCGACTGGTCTGGTTGTCATCGGCCCATTGTGTCCTGTCACGCGCGGTCGGTGTCGGGGTAGCGGATGATGCCACGGACGTTGCGGCCCTCCAGCACCTCGCGGTGAACTCAGCCCGTTTACTATTGGCCATACGGTATTTGTTACGATTCGCGTCAACTACTGAAATCCGCGCTGCCGACCGCAGCCAGACCGTTCGAGGTTGAGAACATGGCTACACCCGTCATTGTCGGAGCGGTTCGGACGGCGATCGGCCGCTCCTTCAAGGGCACGCTCGTCAACACACCCCCCGAGACGCTGATCACCACGGTGCTTCCGGAGGTGGTGCGCCGGTCAGGCGTCGACCCGTCCGCGATCGACGACATCATCTTCGCCGAATCGCACTACGGCGGCGGGGATTTGGCGAGGTACGCCGCCACCGCGACCGGTATGGAGGACATTCCCGGCCAGTCGGTGAACCGGCACTGCGCCGGCAGCCTGACCGCCATCGGCAACGCCGCCGCCCAGATCGGCTCCGGGATGGAGCGCGTGCTCATCGCCGGCGGCGTGCAGTCGCTGTCCATGACTCCGCTGACCAACTGGCGGATCCCCGGCCCCGAGCTGAAGTTCGAGGAGCGCTGGATGCCGCCGACCCACGTCGAGACGCCGGACGCGCCCGCGAAGGACATGTCGATCACCGTGGGCTGGAACACCGCGCAGGCGGTCGGGATTACGCGCGAGGAGATGGATGCCTGGGCCGCCCGCTCGCATCAGCGCGCCATCGCGGCCATGGACGCCGGCAAGTTCGTGGACGAGATCATCCCGCTGAAGGTCACTCAGTTCGACGGTTCGGTCACCGAGTTCTCCGTCGACGAGCATCCCCGCCGGGACACCACCGTGGAGAAGCTCGCCGGGCTCAAGGTGCTGCACCCGGAGATCGAGGGCTTCTCGATCACGGCGGGCAACAGCAGCGGCACCAACGACGCGGCCGCGGCCGTGGCCCTCGTCGACCGTGACTACGCCGCCGCCGAGAACCTCAACGTGATGGGCACGGTCCGGGCGTGGGCCGCCGCGGGCGTGGCCCCCCGGGACACCGGGCTGGGGGCCGTCAAGGTCATCGGCAAGGTGCTGCAGCGGGCCGGTCTGTCAGCCAGCGACGTCGCCCTGTGGGAGATCAATGAGGCGTTCGCGTCGGTGCCGATCGCGGCGTGCCGCGAGTACGGCCTCGACGAGGAGAAGGTGAACTTCTCCGGTAGCGGCTGCAGCCTCGGCCACCCGATCGCGGCCTCCGGTGCGCGCATGGTGACCACGCTGGTCTACGAGCTGGCCCGCCGCGGCGGCGGGATCGGCGTCGCGGCGATGTGCGCCGGTGGCGGCCAGGGCGGCGCCGTCGTGATCGAGGTCTAGCTTCGATCGCGAGCGCGGCGAAGCCGGGCTACGGGGGCACCTCCGCTTGGGGGACGGGTCGCCGCGATCGAACCCGCTAGTTGCAGTACGTGTAGCCGATGAATTGGGTGCCGCGCGTGTCGCCGCTCGAGTAGTTGGCGAAATGCACCGCCGGCTGCCCGTTGTACTCGGTGTTCATCTTCTGCACGGTCGGCGGTGGAACACCTTTGGGGAAGGCCAGGATCATGTCGGCGAAGATGTTCAAGCCGACCTGGCAGATGGCCTCGCGCCGCGGCGGCTGCGGATTCCAGGCGTGGACGATTACCGGCTCGGTGAGCTGATAGCCGGCCGCGCAATTCGGGTCGCAGACCTTGAAGACCGCCGTGCCGGTGCCGTCGGCGCCCTGCGGTCCCCACGAACTCCACGACATGTCTTGCAGCGCAACGGCGACGCTGGCGCAGCCCAGCACGTTCAGCCGCTTCGGCCGCTCGACCGGCGGCACCGACAGGTTGTAGCAGCCCGGGATCGCGAAGCTCTGCGGTGGTGCCGGCTGGGCGGTGGGCGGTCTGGCGCCTTGGTCACCCGGGCTCAGCTTCAGCGCCACGAAGGTGAGGATGCCGCCCAGCGCGACCGCCGAGACGATGCCGATTACGGTCAGGCGCCCCCGTGGAATGCGTCCCAACCGACTCAAGAAAGGAACGTTGCCCCCGCTCACGATCAACAGATTACGGCCGGAACGGTCCTCGAGGGGTGGTGTCCGCCCGCACCGCGATGGCAGGGTAAAGTTGGTCAACACTGCCAACTTAAGGATTGCGATGGCCCTGCAGCTGACGGATGACCACGAACTGGCCGCGCAGTTGGCCACTGACGCGGGGCGGCTGCTGCTCACGGTCCGGGAAGAGTTCGCCGACGCGGAAGCCAGCGAGCGGAAGGCCGCGGGGGACAAGCGATCCCACGATTTTCTGATGGCGGCGCTCGCCGACGAGCGGCCCGACGACGCGGTGCTGTCCGAGGAGGGCGTCGACAATCCGGTACGGCTGCGCTCGGAGCGGGTGTGGATCGTGGATCCGCTGGACGGGACGCGGGAATTCTCCGAGCTCGGGCGTGACGACTGGGCGGTGCACGTCGCGCTGTGGGAGGCCGGTGAGCTGGTCGCCGGGGCGGTGGCACTGCCGGCGCAGGGGATCACCTTGGCCACCCCTGAGGTCGACTCGCCTCCCGCCGCGCCGGGCAAGCCGCGCATCGTGGTGTCGCGCACCCGGCCCCCCGCCATTGCGTTGACCGTCCGGGACGCCCTGGACGGCGTGCTGGTGGAAATGGGCTCGGCCGGGGCGAAGGTGGCTTCGCTCGTCCAGGGGCTGTCAGACGTGTACGTGCACGCCGGCGGCCAATTCGAATGGGACTCGGCCGCGCCGGTGGCCGTGGCGCGAGCCGCAGGCCTGCATACTTCCCGCATCGACGGCTCCGCCCTTGCCTACAACCGGTCGGATCCCAAGTTGCCGGACTTGGTGGTCTGCCGGCCCGAGTTGGCGGAAGCCGTACTGGCCGTCACGAAGGTGCCCAGCGTCGAGTAATTTCGCCCCACACGCTGGTGGTCACTTCCCGGGTCAGATTCGCGACTACGTTTGAGAGATGCTGACGAGTTCTCCGGGTGAGCGGTTTCGGCTGGCCTACGAACGTCAGGGGACCGGCGGGCGCCCGGTGATACTGCTGCTTGCGTGGCCCGGTGACCACACGGACTACCGCCACGTTGTCCCATTGGTGGGCAAGGGTTTCCACGTTGTAGTTCCTGACTGCGGGTTCGGCACCCAGTTCAAGGCGGGCGCCGCGTCGCTGCTACACAACGAGGATGTGGTGCCCGCGCTGGCAGGTGCGGGCATTCCCGATCACTGATCGAAGGGAGCAATGTTGCGGATCGACACCCACCATCACGCCATCCCGCCGTTCTATCGAGAACTCTTGCGCAAGAAGGGATTCGACGAAGCGGTCGGCCGCGAGGTGCCGCAGTGGAGCCCCGAGGGATCGTTGCGAACCATGGGCGAACTGGACGTCGCCACCGCGATCCTGTCGGTGTCGACGCCGGGCACCGCGTTCCTGCCGGCCGCAGCCGACGCCGCCGCGCTCGCGCGTGACCTCAACGATTACCTTGCCGGGCTCGCCGCGTCCCGGCCCGACCGGTTCGGTTTCTTCGCGACCATCCCCATGCCGCACCTCAGCGAGTCCGTCGACGAGATCGCGAGATCGCTCGACGAGCTGGGCGCCGACGGCGTCGTCCTGCTCGCCAACGGCGCCGGGACCTACCTCGGCCTGCCCAACCAGGAGAAGCTGTTCGCCGCGCTCGAGGCGCGTTCGGCGGTGGTGTTCATCCACCCCGGCGAACTGCCCGGGCCCGCGGTCGATGGCGTTCCACCGTTCGCGGCCGACTTCCTGCTCGACACCACGCGCGCGGCGTATCTGCTTGTGCGCAACGGCATTTGCCGCAGGTATCCCAACATCAGGTTCATCCTGAGCCATGCGGGCGGGTTCGTGCCGTACGCCGCGCACCGCATGGCCCTCGCCATCATGGCCGACACCGGGCGCAGCCTGGCGGACACCCTCGACGACTTCGCGGGCTTCTACTTCGACACGGCGTTGTCCTCCAGCGCCGCGGCGCTGCCCAGCCTGCTCGCCTTCGCCAGGCCCGGGCACGTCACCTTCGGCTCCGACTGGCCCTTCGCGCCCGCGGCGGCCGCCAAGCTGTTCGCCGCAGGGTTGGAGACCTATCCGGGGCTCGACGGGCGCGCCCGAGGGGCGATCGAGCGCGGCAACGCGCTGGCGCTGTTCCCGCGGCTGGGGGCGGCCCCGCAGCCACAGTCGGGCTCGGCGCTCGACCAGATCAGGCACGTCGCGAGCAGAGCGGTCATGCGGGGCGTCGTGCGGCTCGTCAACACCCGCTGAGGAGGTCAGCGCAGCGCCTGCTGCCACGACAGAATGCGTTCGGCCAGTTCGGGTCCGGAGTCTTCCTGGATGAAATGACTGGCATTGATGCGGGCGTGCGGCTGGCCCGCCGCGCCGGGGATGTGCTTGATCAGGGGACGGTCCGCCTGGCCGAGGATCGGATCGCGGGACCCGAAAATGGCGAGGCAGGGTTTCTCCCATTGGCCCAGGGCCTTCCACGCGGCTCTGTTGGCGGGGATCGCCGGATCGTCCGGTGAGGTCGGCACCAACTGCGGGAAGGCCCGGGCGCCGGCCTGGTAGGTCTTGTCGGGGAATGGCGCGTCATACCCGGCGCGCACCCTGGCGGAAACTCGGCGTACGGTCCCCACCGCGACGATGCGGCCGGCGGGCAGCACGGGGGAGTAGCGCGCGAACGCGCGCCAGGCGTAGAAGGCGGGCGGGGTGGGTCGCTCCGCGGTCGGCAAGAAGCCATTGGCCACCACGAGCCGTGCGATGCGGTCACCCTGTTCGGCGGCGATGCGCAGCCCGATCAGCGACCCCCAGTCCTGCACGAACAGCGTCACGTCCTTGAGGTTCAGCCGTTCGAACCACGACGTCACCCATTCGACGTGCCGCTGATAGGTGTAATCCCCGACCCGGGCGGGCTTGTCGGAGCGGCCGAAGCCGACCAGGTCGGGCGCGAGCACGCGGTTCCCGGCGTCGGCCAGCGGCTGGATCATCGTCCGGTACAGGTAGCTCCAGGTGGGCTCCCCGTGCAGCAGCACGATCGGCGGCCCGTCGTCGGGGCCCTCGTCCAGAAAGTGCATGCGGAGCGGCTGGGTGTCGCTTGCCGCGACGTCAACGTAATTCGCTACGAACGGATAGTCCTCCAGGTTTTCGAATCGGGAGTCCGGGGTTCGTAGCACATGCATATTCAGCTCCTCCGGTGGCCGGGCGCCTCTGCTAGCCTCTCGCGACAACGCGAGTTCGTCTAGTGGAAGATTTCATCGGGCTCGACGTCTGGTGGACATTAAACTGGCCTGTTCGTGGCGATTCGGCGCGCGGTCCCTGCTCATCGCGGACATCAGCGGCCCACGAGGCGACGATGAAGCCGGAGTTGGGCTTGGCTTCAAGGAACCCACCGCGGGTTTCCGCGACCTGGGCCGCGGCGCCGAAGAGATTTCCGCCTAGCGGGCGTCGGCGAGGGCCCGGCCCATCCGTGACACGGCCTCGGTGAGGATGGCCCGCGACGTCGCGAAGTTCAACCTGACGTGGCCGGTGCCGCCGGTTCCGAAGACGTGGCCGGAACTGAGCGCCACCCGAGCGTGATCGAGGAACCAGCGGGCGGGCCCGGACAGGTCGGCGACCACCGCCGGCCCCGCGGCCGCCTCTTCGGCGAATCCGAGCTCCCGGCAATCCAGCCAGGCGAGGTAAGTTCCCTGCGGCCGTTGATAGTTCACGCCCGGTAGGTGCTGAGCCACCAGATCACTGAGCAAGGTTCGGTTTTCGTCCAGGCCGCGCAGCAGTGCGTCGAGCCAATCGCCGCCGGTTCGGAACGCCTCGGTATGGGCGATGACGCCGAAGTGGCTCGGTCCGTGACTGACCTCCTCGGGCATCCGGTGCAGGTCGGCGACCGCCTCCGGTCCTGCGATGGCCAGCGCCGCCTTGAGCCCGGACAGGTTCCAGGCCTTGGAGGCGGACGTCAGGGCGAAGGCGTTCTCCGCGCCGGGCACCGTCAGGAATGGGATGAACCGCGCGCCCGGCAGGACGACGGGCGCGTGAATCTCGTCCGACACCACCCGGACACCGAACCGGCGGGCCAGCTCGGCGACGGCACCGAGTTCCTCGGCCGTGTGCACCGTCCCGGTCGGGTTGTGCGGATTGCACAGCAGGTACGCGGCTCTCCCGCCCGTCGCGCGGGCGCGGTCGAATGCTTGCGCCAGGGCGTCGGGATCGATTCGGCCCCCTTCGCCCAGTGGCGCCTCGATGATCCGGCGCCCGTCGTGCGACACGAACGCGTAGAACGGCGCATACACCGGCGGGTTGACGATCACGGCGTCGCCCCGGTCGGTGACCAAGCGCAGCAGCTCGACGGCGCCGAGCATGACGTCCGGGACGATTGCCGTGTGGCCGACCTCCACGTCGTTCCATTGCCAACGGCGCGAGGCGAATTCACTGACCGCTTCGGCGAACGCGGTGCCGCACGGGTATCCGGTGTCACCGATGTCGATGGCCCGGCGCAGGGCGTCGGCCACGGTAGGGGCGAGGCTGACGTCCATCTCGGCGACCCACAGCGGCAGCACGTCGTCCGGGTGCGCGCGCCACTTCATGCTGGTGCGCAGTCGTAGCTGTGGCAGCGTGAGTTCCTCGAGTGGGTTCGACGTCACTCGGGCAGACTAAGTGGCGAACGCGTGCTTTGGAATCGTGAGGGGCAGGTCGACCGAACTCAGCAGCCCGGGTTCCGCGGCAACGACATACGGCACGGCGTTGACCACGCGCATCGCGGTGGCGACCATCGCGCCGGCGCCGGAGGTCATTCCTGCCACCCCGGCCTTGCGCGGATCCTTGAGCGTAGCCGCGAGGGTGCAATCGATGTCGGGGTCGCCGCTGATCATCACCCGGTAGGACAGGTCCCCGATGCCCGTCGGCCAGTCCGGGGCGACGTCGTGGGCGAGCCGGGTGACGTGCTCGATGACGATGGCCTCGCGACCGTCGACCACGCCGATCGCCCGCATGCGCAGCGCGCCGCAGGTTCCCGCCTCGACCGTGCCCATCGCGACGTCCAGCGTTCGGTTGGTGACTGCGCGGTCGAAATATTCGCGGACCTCTTGGATTTCGACGCCGAGTGCGTCGGCAACCAACCGGATCTGGCCCTGCCATTCGCCGGCGATCGCGCCCGGAAAGCCGATCCACGGCTGGTAGTCGAGCGGCCGGCCGAAACCCAATGCATCGCTCATGATGTCGGGGACGCCGTAGTCGTCGTACAGGCCGATCTCGAACGCGTGGATCTTTTCGATGAACGACGACTGGGTCGACAACACCAGCGGCAGGTAATCGGCGGCGAAGCCGGGCTCGATTCCCGACGCGTACAGCGAGACCTGGCCCTGCTTGGCCGCGGCGACCAGCTGGTCGCGCCACTCCGCGGGTTCGTAGGCGTGCGGGTTGACCAGCCTGGTGGTGCTGGTCGTGACGACGTTGATGCCGGACTCGAGCAGCCGGACGTAGTCAGGGACGGCCAGCGCATCGCGCTCCGGGCCGCTCGCGGCGTAGATGACGCAGTCGGGCTTCAGGCCGATCAGTGCGTCCGCATCGGTGGTGGCGGCCAGACCGATCGGCTCGCCGTTGGCGAGTTCGCCCGCGTCTGCGCCGTCCTTCTCCGGCGAGTGCACCCACACGCCGACCAAGTCCAAGTCTGGGCGGCGCTGAATGGTCCGGATGGCGATCGACCCGATGCCGCCCGTCGCCCACACCACCACGCGGTGAGCCGTCATGTCGTCCTCCTCGGTGGCATGCGTGCGATGAAAGCTGAGGCGGCCGTTGCCCTTACGCCGGCGGGCAGTCGGTATCGCTCAAGGTTCGATTCGGAAGCTAACAGCGCGGGGCCGTGCGGTCAAGGGTTTAAGAGAGCGCGCACTATCTTAGAGAACAAATCTTAGGTTGCGCCACGGCATGTTGCTCGGCAGCATTCGGCTGAGCGCGTAGCGTACGTCGCACAACGATTAGGTCAGCTAGGAGTCGCTTTGTTTACACTGCGCTTCGATATGCGTGCCCCGTCATGGGGCGCGCCACCCGCCGCCCTGTATGCCGCGGTACCCGAAATGTGCTCCTGGGCAGAGCAACATGGCGGTCTGGCCGCCGTGCTCTGTGAGCACCACGGGTCCGAGGACGGCTACCTGCCGTCTCCGCTGATCCTGGCGCCGGCCATCGCGGCGCGCACCCAGCGGTTGCCGATGAACCTGATCCTGATCCTGCCGTTCTACGACCCGGTCCGGCTGGCCGAGGACATGGCGGTCCTCGACATCGTCAGCGGCGGTCGCGCCTCCTACACGCTCGCCCTCGGCTACCGGCCCGAGGAGTTCGAGCACTTCGGGCTGGAAATAAGCAAGCGCGGTCGCCTTGCCGATGAGAAGCTGGGACTGTTGCGCCGGCTGCTCGCCGGCGAAACGGTTGATCACGACGGACGCCGGATTAAGGTGACGCCGGCCCCGCTCACCGAGGGCGGCCCATCGATGATGTGGGGCGGGGGAACGTTGGCCGCTGCGCGCCGGGCCGGCAGGTATGGCCTGGGCATGCTGGGCAACGCCAACGCACCGGGCATGCAGGAGGCGTACGAGGAGGCCTGCCGCGCGCACGGCCATCAGCCCGGGCCGACGATGTTTCCCAGCCGCGACACGCCCTCTGTCGTGTTCGTTGCCGACGACGTGGATGGGGCGTGGAAGGAGATCGGCGAGCACCTGCTGCACGACGTGCGTACCTACGCCGCGTGGAACCCCGGTGACGAGACGACGGCCGGCTTCTCGCACGTGAACACCGTGGACGAGTTACGTGAGAAGCCCGGCTCACACATCATCATCTCCGTGCCGGAAGCGGTTTCGCGGGTCCGCGCGGGTCAGGTGCTCAACCTGTCGCCGTTGTGCGGCGGGCTGCCGCCGGAGGTCGCGTGGCAGTACCTCAAGCGCGTGGGCGAGGTGGTGCTGCCCGAGGCTCTGGGCTGACTTCGCCGAACGTCGAGTTGTCGAGCTGAATTCCGCACTTCGGCCCAACAACCCGACGCTGGGCGTCGCAACCCTATTCGGGCTGGTTCGGCACGCCCGGGAACAGTTGTTCGGTCGGTCCCGCCGTCACCCAACCGCCCAGATTCGTCACCAGGTGCGGCGCGAAAACCGCGCCGTAAAGCACGTTTCCGATAACAATCACCGCAGCGACGGACAGCAGCGACGCACTCAGGCGGCTCTTCGACTTGTTGTCGGCCCACAGCTCGATGACGTTTCGTCCCTGCGAGTCGGTGCGGCCGAGCAGATAGGTGAAGACCATCATCTGGATCGCCATCGCGAGTGAGTCGTAGAGCGGGTACTGATGCGCGGTTCCCTCGCGGATCGCCAGCCCGGGGATAACCCTGCCGTAGTAGAAGACGCCGAGCTTGGCGCCCAGGAACCCGTTGAAAAAGAGCGCCCAGCAGAAGCCGACGACTAGGCCGACCACTAATAATGTTGGCGGCCTGCGCCATCCGAACCGTGCGCTCAGCCATCGCCCGAGCGCCGTGCCCGTCACGGCCGGCAGCACGAAATACGAGATGTAGCCGATGGGGACGAACAGGGGCAGTCCGCCCCACGTCACGTTCAGCGGCCACCAGGACGGCATGCGTGGGATGGCTGGTGGGAACTGCGCGTACATCGCCCAGTCGTAGGGGGCCTCGATCCACGAGAACGAGATCGCCGAAATGCACAACAGCAGCAGCGGGTGCAGGCGGCGCTGGCGAACGCTCAGGAACACGCCGAGGGCGGTGAACGCGATGCCGCCGACGAGCGCGAAGCCGCTGGCCGCCTGCATCACGGGCGTCATCTGGGAAGTCCCCGGTCATCCCCCGGGGTGCGGCGCGCCTGCGGGTCGAAGCGCAGCACCAGCCCGAAGATCAGGGCGATCAACCCGAACAACGTGCCCAGCATGATGACAGCGCCCACCGTCGCACCCCTTTCAACACTCGACTCGTTAGATAGTGCACACTATCCTAAAGGCAGTCAACCACCCGGACAGGAGCAACGACCATGCCCCAGGGGCCACCCACGAAGCGCGGCGCACCGGCCGGGGCGTCGCGCCGGCCCCGCGGTGCCCCGCGGGGATTGCTGCTCGACGCGGCGCGGGCCCGCTTCGCCCGCCAGGACTACCGCAGCACGACGACGCGTGAAATCGCCCAGGCCGCAGGCGTTACCGAGCACCTGCTGTTTCGGCACTTCGGTTCGAAGGCGGCCCTGTTCCGGGAGGCGCTGGTCCTACCCTTCACCACCTTCGTCGACGAGTTCGGCCGAACCTGGCAGTCGGTGGTCCCCGAGGAAACGGACGAGAAGGAGCTGGCGCGGCACTTCGTCGGGCAGCTCTACGACGTGTTCGTCGAACACCGGGGCCTGCTGTTGACGCTGATGGCGTCGGAGGCGCTCAGCGAGGAGGAAAAGGCCGACGCGGGCATCGCGGAGGTCAGGCAGGCGATCCGGGCGCTCGGTCAGATCAGCGCGGAGGGTATGCACCTGCGGGGCCTGCGGTCGGACCATCCCGACCTGCCCGCGCACTCGACGGTGGCGATGATCGCCGGCATGGCCGCGTTGCGCTCCGCCTATTTCGGCGCCAGGCCGCCGTCGCGAGAGGTCATCGTCGAAGAACTGGTCCAGGCGATCCTGCACGGCTTCCTGCACCGAAACGACTGAGCGAAGGGATTGAGAATGTCAGGCACCAGCGTGGTCGACTTGTACTACGACCCGTTCGACTCCGATATCGACGACAACCCGTACCCGGTGTGGAAGCGCATGCGCGACGAAGCGCCGCTCTACTACAACGAGAAGTACAACTTCTACGCGTTGAGCCGCTACGAGGACGTGGCGCGCGAACTGCCGAACTGGCAGACCTACCGGTCCGGTCGCGGGACCACGGCCGACATCCTGTTCGCCAATATCGAAGTCCCGCCGGGCATTCTGTTGTTCGAGGATCCTCCGCTGCACGACCTGCACCGCCGCCTGCTGTCCCGGGTGTTCACGCCGCGGCGCATGCTGGCTGTCGAGGACCTGGTCCGCGGCTTCTGCGTGCGGGAGCTGGATCCGTTGGTCGGCGCCGGCGGGTTCGATTTCATCGCCGACCTCGGGGCGATGATGCCGATGCGGACTATCGGGTACCTGCTGGGCATCCCCGAACAGGATCAGGAAAAGATCCGCGATCGGGGCGGGGCGAACCTCGAGTTGTCCGAGGAGCGCGACCCCGCCGCGGTGAATGCGAAGTTGTTCGAGGAGAGCATGGTCGTGTTCGCCGAGTACATCGAGTGGCGGGCCGATCACCCGTCCGATGACCTGATGACCGACCTGCTGCGGGCCAAGATCGACGAGCCGGACGGCACGCGGCGGCCCTTGTCGCGCACCGAGGTGTTGGCCTACACGGCCATGATTGCCGGCGCCGGGAACGAGACCACCGCGCGGCTGATCGGTTACATGGGGCAGCTGCTGTCGGATCATCCGGATCAGCGACGCGAACTCGTCGCGAATCCGTCCTTGATCCCCGGCGCCGTCGAGGAGACTCTGCGTTACGAGCCGCCATCGCCGGTGCAGGCCCGGTATGTCGCGCGGGACGCCGAGCTCTATGGCACCTTCGTGCCCGAAGGCTCATACATGTTGCTGCTCAACGGTTCCGCCAACCGCGACGAGCGCCACTTCGACGACCCGGATCGCTATGACATCCACCGCCAGGGCGCCCACCTGAGTTTCGGGCAGGGCCTGCACTTCTGCCTCGGCTCGGCGCTGGCCCGGATGGAAGGCCGGGTGGCTCTCGAAGAGGTCCTCAAGCGCTGGCCCGACTGGGAAGTCGACTACGCCAACGCCCAGCGTGCGCACACCGCAAGCGTGCGCGGATGGGCGCGTCTACCCGTCGTCACGGGCTGACCGCTCGTCGCTGACCGCGAGCGTCACACCAGCGTGACACTGGTGGTCGAGCGTCACGCTGGCGTGACGCTCGGCGGAGAAGGCAAGCTATTAAGCGCTTTGGTCGATCAACACCGCGCCGTCGGGCTGGTTGCCGAGCGTCTGCAACGGGATGTCTCCGCCCTGAGCGGTGAGACGAACGATCTGGGCCAGCTGCCCCGGGGCGTCGCATTGCAGGTAGTGATCGGCGCCGGGGACCACCCAGTAGCGGTTACGGCCGGGCTTGGTCTTCAGATACGCCTGCCAGACATGGTTGGCGACGCGCAGCGGCGCGACGTTGTCGTGCAACCCCCACACCACGGTGGTGTCGATCGGACTCTTGGAAAGCGCTTCCAGCCAACCTGTTTCGTCCGCGGCGCGCTCGTTGAGGTATTGGATGGTGTCGGGCAGCACGCGGATTCCATCGTTGTGGGCGAAGCACTTCGCCAACGCTGCGATCTCGGGGTCGTCCAGGTTTCGCCGCGGCATGAAGGTGCTGGCTCCCAGGCCGGCGGCCAGCATCTCCGGCGTCGTCGCCGCCGCGGTGGGCCGCCCGGTCGCGGGATCGAGCAGCGCGGTCTGGAAGACGGTGAGGTTGGCCAGCGGCAGGTAGATGTTGGCGTTCGTCACGATGAGGTCGACCGGTACGGCCGGCGGATCCAGGGCCGCCAGCATCTCCACCGCGATCATGCCGACGCTGCTGCCACGGTCATGGGTGAGCATGCGGTAGCCGGTCAGGTTCCACACCTGCGTGATCGCGTACACGAGCAGGCGAGCGTCGTCGTAGAGCGAATAGACGTACGGCTCAGCCGGTTTGTCCGACAGGCCGTAACCCGGAAAGTCCAGCAGGTAGATGTCGAACTCCGACCCCAGTTCGCCGGCCAGGGCGAAAAAGTCGATGCTCGACGTCGGGAAGCCGTGCACGAGCACCAGGGCGGGCGCCCCGGGTGTGCCGCAGCGGCGACTGAACACCGCGACCTCGTGCCCGTCGTTGACGGCGGTCGTCGACCGCCAACGCAGTTCCGTATCGCCGCTTTGCCACTCCGCGAAGATGTCCAAGCTGCCAGCATCGCAGAGGGGGTCGCGGCAGACAACCACTTCGCTACGGAAGGTGACGACGACCCTGTCCGCGGCGCCGCGATCACGGGCAGGTGACGTGCACCCCGAAAGTCACCGGGCGCGTGCCGCTTTGGCCCGGGGTCGACGCCTGGCCGGTCCCGGTGATCGTGTAACTCTTGCCCTGCTTGGTCGCCTGGACCTGATTGGCCGACTTGGTGGCCTGATAGGGGAGTTGGTACTGGCCGGTTGCCAGCGTCAGCGACAGCGCGAATCCGTCCACCGTGGGTGGGTTCTCGTCCGAGACGGCCAGCGACACCGAAGCCGTATCGTCGTGTACGCCGATCCGGGTGGTGAGATCGCCCGATTCCGGCGGCGACGCATCCGGTTGCGCCGCCGAACTGCTGCACTCGACTCGCGCGGTCATGGTGTGCTTGTTTCCGTCGATCATGACGGTCGTGGTCGGTGAAGCCGGGCTGGAACTGGGGGCGGGCGCCGGCTGCGCGGCCTTGCCGGAACAGCCGGACAGATCGGCGGCCAACACGATGCCAGCGGCCGTGAGGATGTATCGATTCGTCATCTCACTCCTATGTCAGCGAGGACTATAGGTCCCATTCCTTTCGGGAAGGTCTCGTCTCGCTGGCGACCAGTCGACTGTCGGGTTTATCGGACAGTGGGTCAGTATGAGCCAACACGCCTCAAGCGTGCGAAGTTTTCGACGAGGTCGGCGGCCCGGCCAACGCTCTCGGCGGGTTTGGTCATCTGGCTGGCTAGCTCACGGGCTCGGTGAACGTAGTCGGGGGCCAGGATCTGGCGCAGGTCGGCGACCAGCGTCTCGACGGTAGTTGCCGAAAAGCGCCGGGCACTACCCACCTTCAGTCGTTTGAGCTGAGCGCCCCACATCGGCTGATCGGGCAACGTCCAGAGGATGAGCGTTGGGATTCCGGCGCGCAGGCCTGCTGCCGTGGTGCCCGCACCGCCGTGATGGACAGCCGCACGGCAGCGGGGAAAGGCCGTCGCGAAATTCACCGCTCCCACCACCTTGACGTGGTCGAAATGTGGGAGATCGCTGGAATCCGCCCAGCCGGAGCAAACCAACGCCCGCTCGCCCAACTGCTCGCAGGCGGCGCTGATCATGCCGACCGTGTCGGCGAGTGATTCGAGGGCGGAGCACGCCGGCATGCTGCCAAAACTGAAGCAAATCGGCGGTGTGCCTGCGGCGATCCACGAAGCGACGGCATCATCGGCATCCGCCGTCAGCTCCATCGTCAGCGCACCGACAAAAGGACGTCGCCCATCCCACGCCGCCCATTCGACGGCCAACCCGGGGAAGCAAACCTCGTCGTAGGCCTGAATTTCCAGGGATCCGCGTTCGGCGATCCGCCGCGGCGTGGGGCCTGTTGCCTTCGGCAGGCCCAGTTTCCGGCGCTCCGCGCAATCGGCCTTCTTCATCATGCGCCAGACGAGCCACTCGCACACCGTCGTTCCGGATCGGATCAACCGCGCCGGCAGGATCGGAACGAGTTGGCCGTTCGCACGCGCCGGAAAGTAATGCAGCGTGGCCAACGGAATGTCGTAATATTCCGCGACGTTGGCGGCGGGCTGCTCGAAAACCAGGCCGGTGAATAGCAAGTCGGCCCCGTCCGCCAGAGACGTCAGCGTCGTGCTCAGCTCGCTCCGGCACCGCATAGCCAGCTCCCGAGCTTGGCGCCACAACGTGATCAGGCTTCGGATCCGCCAGAAGCCGTCGAATAAACATGCCCAAAAGTTGCGCAGCGCTTCCACGCAAGCCTCGGTATCCAGCCCATACGCGACCGCCGTAAGCCCAGTCGACTCGACGAAACCAACCATGTCGGGCGGGACTGCCATGTGCACGTCGTGCCCTCTGCGCAGCAGCTCACGGCCGACGGCGGCGCAGGGCTCCACATCGCCGCGACTCCCCCAGCTCGCAAGCACAAATTTCATTGCGTGTCCTCGCGTATCACTTCCGGTGCGCGGTTGTGCGAAATGAAGTGGGCGCCACGGGCGCCGCATCCCCGGCTCGGCCCAGCAGTTTAACGTGAAGACCCTCATGACCGCGTGCTGCGGCGCATTCTTGCTGGTCAGGAGCGTGCGTAGGGGCCTCGATCCATCCCGCCGAGTGTGCTTGCACTGCGAGCAGCGTCGGCTTCACATACGGTGAACAAACGGCGAACGGCGCGCGTGCAAGGATGCGCGCCGGTAGCCTTGCACACTGTCGTAATCTCACCACCTGACATCGGGGGAGCCGCTGATGGGGACAGCATCCGGTTCCCAAGCAGCACAGGATTGGGCACCGCACGGGCAGTGCCCCTTCCATGGCAGCACGTCAAACTCTGCGCGTCCCACATACGACGCGACCGCGCCGACTGACGGGCTCGCGAATCGGCGCGTGCCAACTCGGCGTGGCTATCCCGCGGCCGCAACGATGCGGCGTGACGCACAGCTCGCACGGGCGTGCGCGCCCATGGTGGCGAAGGCACTTGCGGCCGCCGCAGGGAAGGCCAGGTCGAGACGGGCCGGCAACCCTGACCCGAAGCATGTGCAATTCACCGAGTTTGACCCGCTGAACCCCGCGATAGCCCGCGACCCGTACCCGCATTACCGAAAGCTTTTGGCGGGCGAGCGGGTGCAGTACAACCCCAAACGCGACGTCTACATCTTGAGTCGACACGCCGACGTCCGCGAGGCTGCCCGTAACCATGACGCGTTGTCCAGCGCCCGAGGAGTGACCTTCTCACAGGGATCGCCCCCTTTCCTCCCCACGTCCGATCCGCCCGTGCACACCGGGATGCGTAAGCAGCTGGCGCCGGGCTTGACGCGCGGCGCGCTGGAGGCCTGGCGCCCGACGGTCAACCACCTTGCCCGGGAGTTGGTCGGCGGGCTGGTGGCACAGCAAACCGCGGACGTCGTCTCCGCCGTGGCCACACCGATGGCGATGCGCACCATCACCAACGTTCTCGGTGTAGCGGGCGGCGACGAGGCCGCTTTCCGCCGTTTGTCCAACCGGGCGATTTGCATCACCGACGTCAATCTGTCGGGTCCGGGCCTGATTTCGTTGGTGCGGGGGTTCGCCGGATTTCGGCAATTGCGTGCGCTCTTCACCCATCGGCGTGACAACGGGTTACTGAGCGAGTCCACCATTCTCGGGCAGCTCGTCGAGCACGCCGAGCACGGTCGGCTCAGCGACAGCGAATTGTCCTTGTTTGCCGTGTTGTTGCTGGTTGCAGGATATGAGACCACGGCGAATATGATCAGTACCTTGTTTCTCACGCTGGCCGACTTCCCAGACCAATTCAGGCTTCTTGCGCAGCGACCAGATCTGATCCCGTCGGCGATCGAGGAGCAACTTCGATTCATGTCGCCGGTCCAAAACGTTTGCCGCACAACGCGCATCGACTACACCATCGGCGATGTCGTCATCCCGGCAGGCTCCCTGGTGATGCTTGCGTGGGCCGCAGCCAATCGTGACCCGCGGCAATACGACGATCCCGATGTGTTTCGCGCCGACCGCAATCCGACCGGGAATCTCGCATTCGGCTCGGGTATCCACTCGTGTCCCGGGAGCCAGCTGGCGCGGATGGAAGGCCAGGCGGTGCTGGGCGAGATCGTCGCCAACATCGACCGGATAGAGGTGCTCGGCCCGCCGGAGTGGACGACCAATGCCAACCTTCGTGGCCTGACCCGGCTACGGATCGCCGTGACGCCTCGCCAAACCGTATAGCGATACCTCGCCACCCATGAGACATCCCAGCTCGGCGTCGCTATTCGTCAGGTGGCGTGAGTGGGCGGCGCCGGTGTGGATCGGTTGCAATTTCTCGGCATGGATGCGCCTGCTGATCCGCAACCGTTTCGCCGTGCACTGGAGTCGCTGGCACTACGCGGTTTTTTACACCCTTGTCAGCGTTGTGAATTCGTGTCTGGGGCTTTTGCAGAATATTCTGTTCGCTAGGCGAGTGGCCAACACGCCGATCGCCGACCCGCCCATCTTCATCATCGGCCACTGGCGCACCGGCACTACGTTGTTGCACGAGCTGTTGGTTCTCGACGATCGACACATCGGTCCCACGGGCTACGAATGCGTTGCACCCCAACACTTTTTGGTGACCGAGCGGTTCGCGCCGTTGGTGGGGTTCATGGTCTCGAAGCATCGTGCCATGGACAACATGGATTCGAGTCTGAATCACCCACAGGAAGACGAGTTCGTCTGGGTCATGCAGGGGCAGCCGTCGCCGTACCTGACGCTGGCGTTCCCGAACCGGCCGCCGGAGCATGAGCGGTATCTGGATTTGGAGCAGTTGACGGCGCAAGAACTAGAAGCCTGGAAACGGCCCCTCTACCGGTTCGTCCAGCAGCTGTACTTCCGCCACCGCAAGACGGTGATCCTGAAAAATCCAAACCACAGCTTCCGAATGAAGGTGCTGTTGGACGTCTTTCCGCTGGCGAAGTTCATTCATATCGTCCGAGACCCGTATGTGGTTTATCCGTCGAGCATTCATCTCCTCAAGTCGTTATCCCGTGTACACAGCCTGCAGAAACCGACATTCGAGGGTCTGGACGAGAGAGTTCTCGCGACGTATGTAGACCTGTATCGCAAAGTGGACGAAGGGCGAGCACTGGTTGACCCCTCGCGCTTTTACGAACTGCGCTATGAGGAGTTGATCGCCGACCCCGAGGGGCAGCTGCGCCGGCTGTACGAGCACTTGGGACTGGGGAATTTCGAGCAGTACCTGCCGCGCCTGCGACAGTATCTCGCCGACCATGAGCACTACGCAACGAACACCTACGAGCTGACCGCCGAGCAGCGCGCGGTCCTCGACGACCGCTGGGGAGAAGTCATTGACCGCTACGGCTACCGCGTTCCCGCGGTGTCGCAGCAAACCTCGTGAAGCAAGCGGGTTTCGGCGTTCCGACCCCAACGCCGACGAGGTTCCGTTCGCTCGGGGGACGATTCACAGCTTCTTCAGCCCGCGGAGAATCTTCACGAAGGGCGCGTAAGTGGCGAGGCCTTTCCGAAGGGTCGGCTGCAGGATACTCACGTTGTTGACGACCAGGTAGCGCACGCCGTGGTCGCGCCATTGCGCGGCCCGATCGATGACCTCGTCGGGCGTCCCGGCCAGCAGCACCTCTTTGAGCATCGATGCCGGGACGTCTTTGATGTACGACAACACCGTCTGCTGGTCCAACGTTTGCGGGATCAGGTCCTGAGCGCCTGAGAAATCATGTCCGAGGGGATGTCGCACGCCATGGTCGGCCCATACCTGGCCCGGAATGATGAGCGCGAAGGCTTTCGCGGCATCCGAGTTCAGGGTCTCCTCCACGTCGTCGCGGCTACGCCCGGTGACGACAAAGATCGACAACGCCGGCGTGATGGATCCAGGGTCGCGCCCGACGTTGGACGCCGCCGTTCGCACCGCTTCGAGACCTGATGCGTAGTCTGCCGGTCGCGAAATCAGCCCGGGAAACCAAGCGTCGGCGTATCTTCCGGTCGCTCGCAGCATTCGCGGCCCCTTGGCGGCGATCCATATCTCGGGCCATTTGCCACGGTAGGGCGGCAGGTCGAACACGGCGTTACGCAGCGGGAAGTACGGCGACTCACGCGAGATGAGTTCGCCGCCGGAGTTCCAGAGCGCACGGATGGTGGCGATCGCCTCTTCAAAGCGCGCCACCGGTTTGGTCCAGTCCACCCCGTAGGGCTCATTGCCCTCTCGCTCTCCGACACCGATGCCCAGGATGGCGCGGCCGCGGCTCATCAAGTGCAACGTGGCCGCAGCCTGCGCGGTGACTGCGGGGTGACGTCGATTGGCGTCGGTAACGCCGACACCTAGCCGCAGCCGTCCAAAGCCTTTGCGGGAGGCAAGGTATCCGAGCATCGTCCACGGTTCGAGTTGGGCGTCGACCTTAGGCACGAATTTGGCGACACCAAGGTAGTCCGGCGTCGCGATCGAGCGCGGGTACAGCGAATTCATGTGATCGGCCACCCAGTAGGAATCCACACCGCCGGCCGCGGCCATCCGGACGGTGGTGCGAGGGAGCATGGTCGCGGAATACCGGGAATTGAGGAGCTGGGTGCTTAGTCCAACTCGGATCTGGTTCACACGCACGCCTTTCGCAGAAGTCGAAGCATCGCGGGGTCCCGGCCCGGTGATTGAACTGACCCCTACGGTTTATTGCCAGGCTTCCCATCCGACCATGCTGCGCAGCGGTCCGGCAAACAATGGCCTAACGGCGCCCGATCGCCAACGGTCCTCCAGGCGGGTTGCCAGCGCGTCGGTGGTGGTCAGCGGATCGGCATCCAGGTAAACCACGGTGATGTACTGGAAGTCCGTGTGCCATCCTCGCGGCAGGTGGCTCCATCCGGTGCTGGAGCCAAACGTCCACGCGCCAGCCGTGCCCGGCGTGGCGAGCAGCGCGGGATGGTGCTCGGCGTGCAGCCATTGCAGCCACTCGTCCGGGCGGCGCCCGTCAACGGGTTCTTCGACGATGAGGGCGACGCCGCGATGCGGTCGAAACGGCACCACCTCGGCGGAAATGAGCGCGTGCGGTGCCGATTGCCACTGCAGCAGCCGCAGGCCGGCGACTTGCAGCGACGGCCGGACGACGGGGAATCGGCCGTTCTCGCGCAGCGCCCGGCCGAGCGTGACGAAGTCGTCGAACGTTTCCTCGACGGAATCACCGACCAGGTAATGCACCGTGTTGGCGATCTCGGCCAGGGGGCCGTTTCCGGCCACGCGGTGCCGCGGGTAGTCGCCGTCGGCGATCCAGCGCAGCCCGTACACGATGCCCGGCAGCTGATACTGCTCCGGCATGTGATCCAGCAGGTGCCAACGCAGGTAGCTGCCGTCGTCGCCGGGCGGCGCGGCGGCGGTGAGGCTGAATACGCCTGCCCTGACGCGTATCACGGGGCGCCCCCGGGATCATGCAGTTCGGCGAGCGCGTGCAGGTGGTCCAGGTAATGCTGCAAGGAGGTGTGCAGGAAGGCGGCGGGCACGATCGTGGCGCCGTGTGCGGCGGCTTGCCCGATGGCGTCGCGGGCGCGTTCCGGCTCGTTGATCGGGTCCAGCGGTGTCGGTGGCGACAGGACGACCTCGAATCCCGGGCGAAGCTCGAAGCGGCCCAACCAGTCTCGCGCTTGGCGCAGGCCTACGCTGAAGGGCGCCCAGCCGTCGGCCAACGTCACGGCGCGGCGCAGCGATCGCACCGTGCGGCCGCCGACCCAGAGCGGGACACGCTCCTGTACGGCGCACGGGTCCACGACCATGCCGTCGAACGCATAGAACTCGCCATGGTAGGCGGGTTGGGGGACCGACAGCGACGCGCGTAGCGCCTTGAGGGCGTCATCGCCGCGCGATCCGCGGTCGTCGAAGGGCGCGCCGATGAGGTCGAACTCTTCTTTGAGGCTGCCCACGCCGACACCGAGGATGAGCCTGCCGTTGCTGACTTTGTCCAACGTGCCGTAACGCTTGGCGATCTCGAGCGGATGGTGGTACCCGAGCACCAGGACGTTGGTGGCCAACCGGATTCGTCGGGTGCGCGCGGCCAGGTAACCGAAGGTGGCCAGCGGATCCCAGTAACGGGCGCCGCGGCGGTCGGTCTCGCGGGCGGGCAGCGCGATGTGCTCGCTGCAGGTCAAATGGTGGTAGCCGAGCCGGTCCGCGGCTTCGGCGATGCGGGCCAGCTCCTCGATGGAGGCGTGTTTTTCCCACTCGCCGCTGGCCTTCGGGAACATGGTCACCACGGGTGTGGCCACCGAGAGTCGTGGGATCATCCCTGCATGTATCCTCCGGCGTCGACCGGGATCGATTGGCCGGTGATGGTGCGGCTTTCGTCGCTGGCCAGGAACAACGCCAAGTTGGCCACATCATCGGTGGTCGATATATCTTGCAGCGCAACGCCTTTGAGTGCCTTCGTCCGCTGGGTGGCGAAGTCGACCCCCTGCTCGTCCGCGGTGCGTTGCACCCACCGACGCCACAGCTCGGTGTCGATGGCCCCTGGCACGACGCAATTGCACCGGATGCCGTGTGGGCCGACCTCCAGCGCCACCGCCTTGGTGAAGGCCCGCAGCGACGCCTTGGCGGTGACGTAGTGGCTCTTGCGGGCGACGCCGGAATAGCCTGCCGTGGAGGAGAAGTTGATGATCACTCCGCGCCGGCGCCCGAGCATCGATTGGTTGAGCACTTCGCGGGTGCACAGCATAGCCGCGGTGAGGTCGATGGCGATCGTGGCGTTCCAGTTGTCCAGGGTCTGCTCCCAGATCCACCGGTCCTGTCCGGGCGCGGCGGCGTTGTTGCACAGGATGTCGACATGGCCGAATTCGTCGACGGCGCGCGCCACCATGGCCGCTACGTCGCGCTCGTCGGTCACGTCGGCGCGCATCGCGACGGCACCGGGACCCGCCGCCCGGGCGGCTTCGCGCACGAGCTCTTCGCGGCGGGCGGCCAGCAGTACCCGGGCGCCTTCGCGCACGAACACCGAACCGAGCACGGGTCCCAAGCCGGTGCTGGCCCCGGTGATGATCGCGACCTTGCCGTCGAGCCGGCCCGTCATTGCGCAATCATATTGCGGGCACGGACGTTTCGAGCCATGCATGGATTCGTTCGGCGACGGCGAGCCACCCCGGGTCGAGCATCATGTCGTGGCTCATCTTAGGGAAGATTTCGGCGTCGGTGTGGTAGGCGGCCGCGGTGGCCCTTACTTCCTGCGGCGTGAAGCAGACGTCGTCCCCGGCCCCCAGCACGAGCAGCGGGGAGCTGACGAGGTGCGGCCGGGGCAGGTCATGCCACAACATGTCGATCGCGATCCTCAGGGCATACTCTTCGCAGAGTTCCGCGGTATAGCGCGCCACATCGGTTTCGGAGTGCGACCGCGAGAAGAAGGTTTCGCGGGCCAACTCTGGTGTGCCGCCGACACCGCGCAGCGACTTGGTGATGGCCAGGCCGCTGGCGGTGTACCAGGGATGTCGCTTCAGCCGGCGGGCCAAGAATCCCAGGATGCCGCTCGGGGGTGCGGAGGCGAGCAGTACTGCGGCGGCGGCGTGGTGCGATTCGAGATACTTCTGCACCACGAAGCCACCCAGGGAGTGACCGACCACGACCGGTCGTACGGGCAGGCCGTCGGCAACAGCGGCGACGTCGGCAACGAAGTCCGCGATCGAGCACAGTCGCTTCGACTTGGGGGCCGGGCTTTTTCCGTGACCGCGCAGGCTGACGGCCAGGGCTCGGTGACCCTTGCCCGCGAAGTAGTCCAGAAAATGCTCGTCCCAACACCAGGCGCCATGCCAGGCGCCGTGCACGAATAGCACCGGCGGCTTGTGCGTTTCGCCGCCCGGCGTTTTTTCGATCACTTCGAGCATAAGCGTGACTCCTCGTCGGGCCGCGCCCCCCGGGGTGGCTGCAACGCCGCTGAGATTAGTCGCTGACCTGCGCGTGGCGCACCGGAATCGGTGAAGCCGCGGTGTCTCGTGGCGTTTACTGGTGCGATGGGCGGAGGTGGTGAGCGACGCACGCTGGTGCTCTCGGCCTTTCCGGCCGAGGCCGACGCGATCCTGTGGCGTACCACGCTCGATCCCGATCCAGTGGTGATTGTCGACAGGCGGCACTTCTACCTCGGCTCGATCGCCGGCGGCAACGTGGTCGTGGCGATGACCGGCATCGGCCTGGTGAACGCGGTCGACACCACCGAGGCCGCGTTGACCCGATTCGGGATTGGCGCGGTGGTGTTTTCGGGCGTCGCCGGTGGGGCGGCGCGGACCAGGATCGCGGATGTTGCCATACCGGCGCGCTGGACACTGGACAACGGCAACACGTTTAGCCCGGTTGATCCCACCATGCTGGCCGCGGCCGAAAGGCTGTCTGTCGCACTGGAAAGCGGAACCCACGGGATCGATCTGCGCCGCCGGCCGCAAGTCGTCGTCGGCGGCGACGGTCGCAGCTGGGACAACAACAACGGCGTGGCGTTCCCCTGCATCCCGAACGGCGGGGCCGTCTTCGGCTGCCAACCGCGCAGGGCCCCCGACCGCTCATTCCGATACACCGGCAACTTCCGGGAGGCGGCGGGCCGGTGGGTGCGAAGCGCCCTGATCAGCAACCTGAACATCGTCTCGGCGGCGGACCCGGCCTTCGACGCGACCGACATGGAGACGGCGGCCGCAAAAACGGTGGCTGATGCGCGCGGTGTCCCGTTCCTCGGCATCCGCGGGATCACGGATGGGCCGGGCGACCCGCTTCACCTGCCGGGCTTTCCGTTTCAGTTCTTCTGCTACAAGCGGATCGCGGCGAACAACGCCGCCCGGGTGACCGCCGCCTTCCTGCAAAGCTGGGGCGGTGCTTGACCGTCAGTCGGGGCCGACGGCCACCGCGCGCCCCGGATCCGAGCACCACTGCGACCACGACCCGGGAAACAGCGCCGCCTCCAGGCCCGCCGCCGCGAGCGCGGCGATCGTGACGCTGGCCGTCACGCCGGAGCCGCAGTAGGCGCCCAAGGCGCCATCACGTTCGATCCCGCGCTCGGCGAGCAGTTGGGCGAGTGCGTGGTCCCCGACGAACGTGCCATCGGCGGCCAGGACGGCGGTGCTCGGCAGGTTCGTCGCGCCGGGGATGTGCCCGGCCGCGGGGTCGAGCGGTTCGACCTCACCGCGGAAGCGTTCTGGCGCCCGCGCGTCCAGCAACGTCACGCCGCCGGCGCCCGCTTGCTCGGCCGTCAGCGTGGGGCGGCTCCCGGCGTAGAGATCGTCCTGTGGCACAGTGACATTCCCGGGTTGCGGTGCGACAGGGCCGGTTTCGAGGCTCCGGCCGGACGCCCGCCAGGCGGCCAGACCGCCGTCCAGAATGCGGACATTCGGCAGGCCGGCCGCGGTCAGCACCCACCACGCGCGCGCCGAACCGGCGCGATTCCAGTCGTCATAGACCACCACCAGCGAGTCGTGCCGGACGCCCCATCGGCGGGCGGCGGCCTGCAGGTTGCTGCCCGACGGCAGCGGGTGGCGGCCGCGACCGGTGACCGAGTGGTCGCTGAGCTCATCCTCGAGCGAGGCATACACGGCGCCCGGTATGTGGCCCTCCAGGTAGGCGGGCCGCCCGTCGGGCTCGTCGAGCCGCCAGCGCACGTCGAGGATGGTCATCGGAGCAGGGGCCTCGATGAGGCCGGCCAACTCCGTGACGGTGATCAAAACCTGGTCCCGCGGCTCCACCGATTCAGCCTAGCGGGTGGCAAAAGCCGTCCCGCTCAGCAAAGCAGCGGCGTAGCGTCCTGTTGAGGAGTACCGCGTACCGGACGGAAGCGTCACGACGCTGACGCGAGCGGAGGCCGAAACGCTGGTTTCCGCGCTGCCGCGAACCTACTAGCGTTACGCCGTGTGCTCGGCGTCGTCCTCGTCCGCCGTAAACGCCCCCAACGAGGCCAGCATGCCCGTCGCCGCCCGATGCCAGGTGAAGTCCTCGGCGCGGCGTCGTGCGGACACGCGACGGTGATGCTCCGGACGGCTGGTGACGGCGCCGACCGCCCGCGCGATGGCGGCCGGGTGATTGTCCGCCGAGGCGCCGCTGTCCGGAGTGATGATCTCGGTCAGCGCCGAGGTGCGCGAGACGACGGCGGGCGTCCCGCACGCCAGCGATTCCAGCGCGGCCAGCCCGAACGTCTCGTGCGGCCCGGGCGCCAGCGTCACGTCGGCGGACGCCAGCAGCCCGGCCACCGTGTGTCGGTCGGAGATGAAACCCGTGAAGTCCACCGGCAGCCGCGCCGCCTGGCGTTCCAGCCTGGCCCGCAACGGACCCTCACCCACGACGACGAGCCGGGCATCGACCCCGGCGTGGCACAACTCGCCGATGGCGTCGATGCTGCGGTCGACGCGCTTTTCCACCGACAGCCGACCGCAATGGACCAGCAGCAGCTGCGTCGGTTCGGCCCAGCGGCGCCGCAGCAGGTACGAATGCCGGCGCGGGTGAAAGGTCTGCAGGTCCACACCCAACGGGACGGTCACGGTGTTCGTCGCGCCGATGCGGTCGAATTCCTCACGCGCGAAACCGGTGGTGCACACCACCGTGTCATAGTCGGCGGCGGTGCGCGCGTTGGCCAAATCGGCGAACCTCACCGCGGCGCGATGGGGAAGTACTTGCCCCACAAGACGATCCAGCCGCTCATGGGAGATCATCACGGTCGTGGCGCCGTGGTCGCGGCCCCACCGGCCCAGCGACCGCAGCGTGAGTCGGTCGGACACCTCCAACGCGTCGGGCCGCAGGGCCTCCAGGAGCGCCTTGACCGGCCCCGGCATCACGGCGCGATAGCCGCCGGTGAGGGGAATCAGGCGCGCGGGCAGGGTGATTCGGACCACGCCGGTGCGCAGCTGGCTGCGCTCGGCACGCTGGCCGGGAACGATCAGGAAGACCTCGTGGCCGCCGGCGCAATATTCGGCGCCCAGCCGATCGACCGCGGTGCGAAGGCCGCCCGAGCGAGGGCCGTAGAAGTTGGCGACCTGTACAACACGCATAACGTGAGGACACGCGGCCCGCATGTGCACTCAACAATGTGGACTTGACGCTGGCCTGAACAGTCCATGAATTCGCCTCACCTGACGTGACGGCGGGCGAGAATCGCGGCGGTTTCCCGGTCGGCGGGCAGGAACGCCTCGAGGCGCAGCTCCGACACGGTGACATCGAGCGCCGTGACGAACGTCGAGATCGTCGCTATCAGGCGCACGTCACCGTCGGGGGAGCGCAGGTGCAGCGGCACCGCGAACCCGAGCGATTCGATCGGCCGCCCGCCCGGCACCGGCAAGCCGTATCCCTCGAGTTCCTCGATCAGCGCATCGATGCGCGGGTGTGGACCGCGCTCGCGCAGCCCATGCAGGATGTGGCGCCGCCAATCATCGAGGTTCACGATGCGCGCCGCCATGCCCTCTGGATGCAGCGCGATGCGCAACACGTTGACCGGCGCCCTCAGCAACCACTCCGCCACCCCATCGGTCAGCAGTCCAAACGCGCAGTTGGCGGCGACCAACTCGCCGAAGCCATCCATCACCATCGCCGGATAAGGCAGATGGCCGTCGAGCACATGCTGCAGCGCCTGGCGCACCGGTTGCAACAGTGGCGCGTCCGGCGCTGACTCCGGATACGCGGGCGCGAACCCCGCCGCGGAAAGCAACGAGTTGCGTTGCCGCAGCGACAGCTGCAGCGAGTCGGCCAGGCGGCTGACGATGTCGCGCCCCGGCACCGATCGACCCTGCTCCAAGTAGCTCAGGTGCCGTTGGGTGGTGCCGGCATCGTTGGCCAGGTCGATCTGGCTGAGCCGTCGCCGATTACGCCACTCCCGCAGCGCCGTGCCGAAGTCGCCCTGCACCGAAACCGACATGCAAACAGTCAACCCGCTGGCGGCGCTGGCCGCTATTCCTTCGAGGGAATTGCCGCGCCCCAGCGTGCGCGACACGATCGCCGTATGAATCAGCCACTCCGCCTCGGTGTGATGCCGCCCCTGGCCGCCGAGCCCTGGGCCGGTGCCGATCTGCGCCGCCTCCTCGACTTCGCCCGCGCCGTCGAGGATCTGGGGTTCGACTCGCTGTGGGCAAACGACTCGTTGGTGCGCCCGCGCATCGAAGTCCTGACGTTTCTGTCGGCGGCGGCCGCGGTCACCGACCGGATCACCCTGGGGACCGCCGCCTTGCAGCCGGTGCTGCGGCGGCCGGTGCAGACCGCGCGGGTCCTGGCCTCCATCGATCGGCTGTCGGGTGGGCGGTTGGCGGTGGCGGTCGGCGCCGGCTTCCCCGGCCTGTCCGAGGTCGAGTACGCCGCCTCGGAGGTTCCATGGCGCCGACGCTTCGCGCGCCTCGACGACACCGTCGCACTATGGCGCCAGCTGTGGAACACCAAGGAAACCAGCTCGTTTCACGGGGCCGTGCTGCATCTCAACGACATCCCGGCCGGCATCACGCCGTTCGGCGCGTCCGACCCGCCGGTCTGGCTGGCCGCCGACACGCCGGGCGCGCGGGCACGGACCGGCCGCTTCTACGATGGATGGCTCCCCTATCCTCCTGCGCCGCAGGCATATTCGTCTGGGCTTGCCGAGGTGCGTGCCGCGGCCCAGGGCGCGAGCCGCACCGCCGACGCGGTGACGCCGGCCCTGTTCGTGACCGTGCTGATATCCGATGATCCCGACGACGGGCGGGCAGCTATGGATCATTTCGCCACCCGGACATACGGTTTCGGCATCGATGTCATGGAGCAGGTCCAGACGTACGCCGCAGGTACGCCCGACGCCGTGACCGCACGGCTGGCGAGCTACATCGACGCGGGCGCGCGGCATCTGGTGTGCCGAATAGCCGTCCTCGGCCCGGACGGATTCATCGAGCAGCTGCGCCGGCTGCGCACTGTGACGGAGTCGTTGCGATGACCACAGTTGTCCGGCCGGGACCCCGAGTCGCGACGATCGCGGGCCATGGCGACGGATCCCGCCTTGACTTCAAGGGGTGTAGCAACGCGCCTTGGGCTACCGGAGTGCGTCAATCTACCGCTGAGTGGAATCCCCGCCCTTGGGCCCTTCGGCTTTGTTGATCCGCTCGGCGATGTCGGCGCCGGACAGCTGGGCGCCGAGGAAGTCCCCGGACGTGGGCAGGCTCAAATGCAGTTGGGACGCCCCACTGACCGCGACGTCCCCGCGCTCGAGGGTGAAATCGAGGATGTGACCGCCGCCGGTGCGGTCTTGGTTGAGGAAGTGCAGGTGATAACCCGCGACCGAGATGCCCTGCTCGAAGTCGGGGGTGCGGAACCCGACCACGGTGCCCGAGACGTCCGTGAACGCCTTCTCGGCCTGCTCTTCGGTGGCCTGGGTCAGCGGCGGGTAGGGCGGCTTCTGCGCCATCACGGTGCGGGTGTGCAGCTCGGCGAAGTGCCCGGTGATCCGGATGGCGTAGATCAGGTTGGCGCTGGCGATCTGGCGGTCGATCGCGGCGGTCACATCCGTGCGCCCGGTGCGCGTCTGGATCGCGATCTCGAAGTCGGTGTGAAATCGGGTGATCGCCGCGAAGGGGCTGCGATCGGTCGGTGCGGCCCGGCTGGCGGTTCCGTCGGCGCGCAATCGGTAGCAGATGCCGTCGAGGATGACCATCTCGCCGTCGAGGTGATTGAAGGTGCCCAGGCCGAAGTCGCCGTGGCGCAGGATTTCGGCGACGGTGACGTCGCCGTCGTAGACACCCTCCAGGAGCGCGCCGATCGTCGAGAACTGATAGACCTCGGCGTCGTCCGCGCGTTGATGTGTGAGAAGCGTTGTCGCCCAGCGGCGGAAGCGCTCGTAGGCACCCGAATGTGTGTCCATGATCCTTATTCGAAGGGGTCGTCGTGCAGCTGGGCGGCGAGATCGGTGTTGTGGCTGTAGTCGACGGGAACGTCGATAAGCGACGGCCCGTCCTCGGCGAGCGCTTGGCGCAGGGTGGCGGTGAATTCTCCGAGTGTCGTCACCCGGTAGCCGCGGGCGCCGAAGGCCGCCGCGTAGGAGACGAGGTCGTAATCACTCAGTTGCACACCGGATTTGCGGCCGTATTTGAGGGTTTCCTGGAAGCCGACCATGTCATAGGTGTTGTCCCGGAACACGATGTGGGTGAACGTGAGCCCGAGATGGGCGGCGGTCGCGAGTTCCTGCGCGGAGAAAAGGAATCCGCCGTCGCCGGAGACGGACACGACGGGCGTTCCGGGCCGCACCAGGCACGCGGCCATCGCCCAGGGCAGCGCGACCCCAAGCGTCTGTTGACCGTTGGAAAACAATAGACGCCGCGGCTCGTACACGCGGAAATGGCGGGCCAGGTAGATGTACACGGAGCCGACGTCGCAGGTGACGGTGGCGGTGTCGTCGAGTTCTTCCCGCAGCCGGAGCACGACGGCCACAGGGTTGAGGCCTGGACCGTCGGGTGCCGTCCTGGCGGCCGTGGTGTCGATGTCGCTCAACGCTTTTCGCTGCGTGGCGATCTCACGCTGATAAGCGTCGGTCAGGGCCAGGCCGGCCAACTTGTCGGTCAGCGAGGTGAGCGTCGCCGCGATGTTGCCCAGCAGCTCCAGGGTGGGTTGGTAGTGGTTGTCGATGTCGGCGGGGACCGAATCGATGTGCACGACGGTGCGCCCGGGGTCGTCGTTCCACAGCACGGGGTCGTATTCGACCGGGTCGTATCCGACGGCGATCAGGACGTCGGCGTGGGCCAGGACGACGTCGCCGGGTTGGTTGCGGAACAGGCCCACCCGGCCCAAGAAGTTGTCCTCCAGCGCGCGGGAGATCACCCCGGCGGCCTGGAAGGTCTCCACGACGGGCAGCGCGGTCGTGGCGACGAGGGCGCGCAGCGCCAGGCAGCTGTCGGGGTCGGCGCCGCGCATGCCGACCAACAAAGCGGGTCGCCGCGCGGCGCGGATCAGCTCGTTCGCCTCGGCGATGGAGGCGGCGGGGGCGGCGGCCAACGGGGGCATCGGCTGCCGGCCCGGGATGCGCGCGGTCGTCGGCGCGGCCAAGACATCGGCGGGCAGGACGACGGCGGCCGCGCCGCGGGGCTCGCCGAGCGCGGCGCGAAACGCCCCGATGGTGGCCTCGGCGGCGTTGTCGGGGTCATTGACCTCGCCCGTGAACTTGGTGACCGTCCTGAGCATGGCGGCCGCATCCATGGACTGATGCGTGCGCTTGAGGCGATCCACCCGGCGCACCGCGCCGCACAGCGCCACCACCGGATCCTGTTCGGTGTTGGCGGTCAACAGGCCGGTGGCCAGGTTGGTGGTGCCGGGGCCGGACGTCACCAGCACCACGCCGGGGGTGCCGGTCATGCGCCCGATCGCCCCGGCCATGAAGGCGGCGTTCTGTTCGTGGCGGCACACCACCAGTTGCGGGCCGGAGTCCACTAGCGCGTCGTAGACGGCGTCGATCTTCGCGCCGGGGACACCGAAGACGTATTGCACGCCCTGCGCCGACAGGACGTCAACGACCTGCTGCGCGCTGCGTACGGCGTCATCGGGATTCGTGGGGGCCATCCATCCAGCCAAGCACGGGTCGCGGTGTGTTGCGATCCGACCGGGCGTGCGCTGAGGGCATTGGGCGTGCGTCCTGGGCGGCGACACGCCGAGCGACGCCGCCACAGGCGCACGCGCAACGGCGGAGACCTAATCGCTAAAGGCGCGCCCTACCCGCTGGACTCGGGCCCGAACCAGCGCCGCAACGCCGCGTGCAGGCCCGCTTGGTCGGCCGGCCCGAAATCGCTCGCCGCCCAGGCGACGTATCCGTCGGGCCGGATCAGCAGCGCCGCGGCGGGTGCGTCGTCGATCGTCGCGGTCACCATGTCCACCCGGTCGGCCCAGCCCGACGCCGTGGCTCCCACGCCGCCATCGAGGTCGAGCAGCACCGGGCGCGCCGCGTGCAGCAATTCGGTGACCCGCCGGCCGTCCGCGAGCGTCAGCTCGGGCACGGGCCACCCCGACAAGGGGTGGTCGTCACCCACGTCGTAGCGCACGTCGGTGCCGGCCAGCAACGCCGCCATGTGCCTGGCCACGTCGGGCAGGGCGAAAAGTTCGCCCAAGAGCGCGCGGAGCGCGGCCACTTCGGGTCCCGGCGCCATCAGGGCGGTCTGCGACAGCGAGTGCATCATGACCCGCTCGCCGACGGGGTGCCGTTCGGACTCATAGGTGTCGAGCAATCCGGCGGGCGCCCAGCCGTTGAGGTGGGCCGCGAGCTTCCAGCCCAGATTCATCGTGTCCTGCAGGCCCAGGTTCAGGCCTGGGCCGCCCATGGCGCTGTGGACGTGGGCGGCGTCGCCGATCAGCAGGACCCGTCCGTCGCGGTAGTGCTCGGCGTGCCGGGTATTCTGGCCATTGATGCGGCGAAGGGCATGCGGCCCTGGGCCTTTCGGTTCCTCGAACGGCAGATCCACGCCGAGGATGCGACGTGCGCTGTCGCGCAGTTCGGCCAAGGTCATCGGTTTGTCCTCGACCGGCGGCGCGAACTCGATGGTGCCGAACAGCGAGCGGCCGGGTTCGAACTCGGCGAAGATGACGCCGCCGCTGTCGAACCGGTTGTGGCCGAACCCGATCCGGCCGAATCCGGGGACGTCGAGGCCGCCGTCGGCCCGGCGGAGCCCGTCAGGGATGTGCACGTGGGCGAGCCTGCCGACGGTCTGCGATGTGTAGCCGGGAAACTCGATGCCCACCGCCTTGCGGACCAGGCTGCGCCCGCCGTCGGCGCCCACCAGATACCCGGCGGCGACGCGGTACTCGCTCTCCGCCGAGGACACGGTGATCTCAACGGAATTCGGCTCCGGGCGCAGGCCGGCGAGTGCGTGCCCCCACCGCAGGTCGACTCCGAGATCACGCGCCCGCTTCTCCAGCAGCCGCACCAGCCTGGGTTGCTGGATTGCCAGCGCGTACATCGGGTTGTCGGGCATGCCGAAGAAGTTCAGCGTCATGGCCGCGAAGATCCACCCGTAGACCGGCTGCGGCGGGTTAGGGTCGCCGGTGACCATCTCATACAGGCCGCGCATGTCGAGCGTCCGAACCACCTGTCCGACAAGGCCGTTGGCCTTGGGCTCGGAGCTGGGCCCGTGCAACGGGTCCAGCACTACGGGCCGGATGCCGGCCAGCGCCAGCTCGCAGGCCAGCATCAGCCCGTTGGGACCGGCACCCGCGATGACGATGTCCGCGTGTTCGTTAGTCATGGCGGGTCTCCTTGCGCTTAGCGGGCTCGGGCAGTCCCGCGGCGACGGCGGCCAGGCCGTCGCGGATCAACTTCGTGATGGCAACCGGCGGGTCCGCCCGCACGTAGGTCTCGGCCGCCGCGTCGCCGACGGCGCGCACGACGGCCACCACCAGCCGGGGATACAGGTCGCGTTCGGGATCGGTGCCGGTGCGTTCGGCGATCACCTCGAGCCATTCGTCGAAGAGCTGCTGTGGCAACGCCTTACGCACCTGCGGGTTCATCAGAAGTTTTCGCACTTCGACGAGCTCCTGGCGGCTGGGGATCAGGTCTTCGTCGCTCATGTCCTCCTGCAGAGGAGCGAGGACGGCGTGGGTGATCGACGTCCACAGCGGTTCGTCCCGGGGGCGCTGCCGCAGCGCGGCGAGGCTGCGGCGCATGCGTTCGGTCTGTCGGTAGGCGAGTGCCTCATACTTGCCGGCGAAGTAATTGTTGAAGGTGCGCAACGAGACTCCGGCCAAGTTCGCGATTTCCTCGCGTGTGACGTTGTCCAGTCCGCGTTCGAAGGCGAGGTTGAGCGCGGCGTCGCTGAGGGCGCGCCGAGTGTCGGCCTTCTTGCGCTCGCGCAAACCGCGCGGCTGTTCGGTCACGACGACCACCCTACGCAAAAGTTGCATAGTGGGCAATAATGCCCATCGGGCAAATTTAGAGACCAAGGCGCCCCTGTGCGCCGGGGCGCGAACGGTCGTTAGCGCTTGCCCCAGTCCCACGGCGGCGCGGTCAGCAGGCCCTGACCGGCGACGCGCGTCTCACCCCACTCCTTGTACAGCTCGATTTCGACGGCTCGCTCACCCCCGTCGGCGTCGGCCACCGGCACGGTGTCCAGGAATTCGAGCAGCGCCCGGGAATGGGTGACCACCAGGACCTGCGTCCGCGCGGCGGCGGTGCGAATCAGCCCCGCGAGCGGCCGCACCAGGTCCGGATGCAGGGAGGTCTCCGGTTCGTTGAGCACCATCAGCGACGGCGCCTGCGGGCTGGACAGCGCCGCCGCCCAGAGCAGGAATCGCAGTGTGCCATCTGATAATTCGGCCGAGCGCAACGGGCGAAGCATGCCGCGTTGGCGCAGCTGCAGGTCGAACAGCCCGTCATGAGCCGCGACCGACATGGTCGCGCCGTCGAACGCGTCGGCGACGGCGCGGCTCAGGTCGTCGAAGCCGGCCTCGATGATCGTCTGGATCGCGGCGGCCAGGTCGCTGCCGTCATCGGAGAGCACCGGGGTGCGGGTGCCCACCTGCGGGTGCCGCGACGGCGCGCCGGCGTCGACGCGGAAGCCGTCGTAGAACCGCCAGCCACGCAGCCGTTCGCGCACGGCCGCGAGTTCGGGAAGCGCGTGCGGGTGGGCGTATTCGGCCAGCACGCTGCGGTACGACGGCAACGAGCGGGACAGCTCGTCGAACCCGCGGCCGGACTCCGCGCTCACCTCGGCGAAGTCGCGCGTGCGGCGCACCAACGTCGTGCTGACGCGCAGCACCGGCCCGGCGAACAGCGCCTCCCGCTTGATCTCGGGATCGCGGCCGAACGCCGACTTGATCCCCGCCATCTGCGGGATGCCCAGGTCGACCAGATAGCCGAAATCGTCTGAGGCGAAGCCCAATTCGAGCGACACGGGCCGGGTGCGGACAGTGGCCTCGGCCTTGCCGGTGCGGCGGGCTCCCTTGAGCTCCTCGGGGCCGGCCCACAGCGCGGACTGCAGGCCCCCCTCCCGGGCGAGTGAGGCGATCACCTCCCCGCGGCCGCAATCGGCCAGCAGCCGCAGCGCGCGGTACAGCGACGACTTGCCCGCGCCGTTGGCGCCGGTGACCACCGAAAGCCGACCCAGCGGCAGGATCACCTCGCGCAGCGAGCGATAGCCGCGGATCGCCACCGTCTGCAACATGGGGCCGACTGTACGGTCGACGACCGACGGGCTTACTCCTCGTCCGCCGCGTCGAGCAATTGCACTTCCTCGAGGTCCATCTCGTTCTGCAGCTCGCGCAGGACGATGTCGTCGATCAGGTTCTGGTTGCGCAGCGCGGTGATCTCGCGTCGCTTGTGTTCGAGCACGCCCAGGCGCACCTGTCGCACCTTCTCCTTGCCCTTGACCAGTTTGTGGTTGGTAGACCCGTCTTCGGTGGCCTTGACCAATGCGGCCTTTTCTTCGTATTCCTTTCGCAGCCGCGCCAGCAACTGCTCGCTGATGCCGACCTCGTCGGCGACGGTTGGGAGCGCGTCCAGCGCCGCTTGACTGCCCCGGCAGCGGGCCATTTCCAGTTCCTGGACGTACGTGAGGTCGTCGGGCATCTTGGCCCAGCGGACCACGGCGGGCAGCGTGCTGCCCTGGACCAAGACGGTGACCAAGATTACGAAGGTCACGATGAAGATGAGCAGGCTGCGGTCGGGGAAGGGCGTGCCGTTCAGTCTGGTGGCCGGGACGGCCAGCGCCGCGGCGAGCGACACGGCCCCGCGGAATCCCGCCCACGCGATCACGAAGCGCTGGCGCCAAGGGGCGCGGCGCTCACGCTGGGTCTCGCGGCGGTCGATGAGGCGAATCAGGCCGGTGGTGACTTCGCCCCACACGATGCGGGAGACGATCACCACACCGGTGACGGCCAGGGCGATGTAGGCGGCGTGACGTAGGCCCCCGTCGACCTGGGAGGTGCCGTGCAGCGCGCCCGGGATCTGCACGCCGACGAACACCCACAGCGAGCCGTTGAGCAGGAAGGTCGCGATGTCCCAGAACGCGAAGGCCGTCAGGCGGGAGCGGGCTCGGATCACCACCGGCCCGGCGTAGGTGAGGACCAGGGCCGACACCATCACCGCGACCACCCCGCTGCAGTCGAATGCCTGGGCCAGCAGGAACGCCGCGAACGGCGTCAGCAGGCTCATGGCCCCTTCCTCCTGCGGCGCGTCGATTCGCTTGCGCGCCAGCACTACCAACCCACCGACCAGCAGCCCGGCGGCGATGCCGCCGAGGTAGGAAAGGACGAACCGGCTGCTCACTTCGAGCGGCGTGATGGCGGACCCGCCGACGGCCACGGTGACGCTGCCGGCGAACAGCACCAGCGCGGTGCCATCGTTGATGAGGCTCTCGGCCTTCAGGACGGTCAGCTGCCGGCGCGGCAGCTTTTTCGCCAGGCCGGCCACGGCGGCGGCGTCGGTGGGGGACAACACGGCGCCCAGGACGCCCGCCGCGTGGGGGTCCATGCCGAGCGAGCGCGCCGTCCACGAGACCGCGGCCGCGGTGGCGATCACCAGCGCGATGCTGAGCAAGACGATGACGCGGACGTTGGCGCGGATCTCGCGGAAGCTGGTGTTCATGCCCTCCCAGTAGAGGATCGCGGGCAGGAACAGCAGCAGCACGACCTCGCCGTCGACGTGCACGTGGCCGAAGCTGGGGATGAGACCCAGCAAGGCGCCGAGCGAGATGAGCAGCACCGGGGGACCCACGCGATAGCGCCTGCCGAGAACCGTCCCGAGGATGACGGTCGAGACGAGCGCAACGATCAGGACGAGGCCAAACACCTGCCCATACTGCCGGACATGATGGGATTGCGCGGCGTGGGGTTTGGCCGGCCCCCGAGGTCAGCCCGTCGTGCGGGCGGTCTCACGCACACGGGAGGTATGCGGTGGCTCCCGAAAGTGATAGCACCGGTGATATCAAATTCGAGAAGCCTGGACCGGTCGCAGACTCAGCAGCAATCGCAGCACCAGCAATCCGTCCCGTCGCCGCCGCGCCGCGACTTGCGCCAATCGGGGCTGAGTTGGGCGGCGGCAAGCCAACGAAGCTCCAGGCCATAATTGGCTCGATGACTGTCGGGAAGATCAAGCTCTTGGTGACCGTCGCGATGCTTGTTTCGCCGATGCTGGTGGGCTGCCATTTCGGGTCCAGGAACCCCCCGTCGACCAAGACGCTCGAGGTGCCGATGAACGAGGTGCTCACCCAAAGCGTCGTCACGCAGAGCATCGTCCTGGCCGTCGGCAACACGCTCGTCGTGAAGCTGGGCTCGAACTACACCACCCCGTACCGGTGGGCGCCGGAGATGAAGATCGGCGACCCCGGCGTCCTCAAGCAGGAGAGCCACGAGTTCGTGCCGCCGAGCTCCGACGCGCTGGGAGCCCCCGGCACCGAGGTGTGGAAATTTGCGGCGTTGAAGCCGGGGAGCACCACACTCGGCACCGCCTACACCAGCTTCGTCGACAAGGACACCAAACCGTCGTGCACGTACACGGCGAACGTCACGGTGCAGTAAACGCTCTGGCAAACCAATGCGAGCGCGTCGCGCTCGGGCTACGGTCTTGGTCGTGTTCGGCTTTCTCCGCAACTTGTCCGAGATCGGCAAACTGCCCGCGCCGCTGCGCGAAGAACTCGAAGCCGAGGGCATGATCTTCAGCGCGGGCAAAGTCGGGGTGAACCGGCATTTCGGCGGCCACGTGCCCGGCGTCTATTCGGCCTCGGGTGTGTCCCGCTACACGGGCGCGTTCGCGTTCACCACCGCACGGATCCTCGCCACGCTTCCCGCGCGCGGGGACTCCAACCTGCGATCGATCGATTGCCCGTGGGACACCAGCAAGGGGCCGGCCAGGGCCACGATCACCGGCAAGGGCCTCAAGCTCGAAATCGACTTGCACGGCGTCGATCCCGCCTTCAGCGGGTCGATGAAGCTCAACTACCGCAAGACGATCCCCGACGAGGTGCTGGAAAAGTTGCCGACCACGACGCTGCGTTTTCCGGTGCAACCCGTGTTCGTGTACCGGGCGGTCGGCGTGCGCCCCAAGGACTAGGGGCTCGACAGTTTTCGCTACGCCGCGGCGGGCCGCAGCATGCGCCCGCCGACGAGCGCCGACACCCACCCGGGCAGCAACTGCGACCCGGTGACCATCGCCCGATAGCGCCACCCGGGCACGACGACGGCGCGGCCCCGGTCCAGTGCGCGTAGCCCGGCGGCCACGACGGGTTCGGGAGCCGCGAGCCGGCGATAGATCGCGGTGTGCGAGACGTCCGAGCCCAGCGCGTCGACGAAGCCGGTGCGGGTGGGCCCAGGGCACAGCGCCGTGACCGTCACACCCGTTCCGCGGGTCTCGGCCCATAGCGCCTGGCTCAGCGACAAGACGAACGCCTTCGACGCGCCGTAGGTGGCCTGATACGGCCCGGGCTGAAAGGCGATGGTGGAGGCCACATTCAGGATGCCGCCCCGGCGGCGGGCGAGCATGCCGGGCAACACCGCGTGAGTCAGCCGCACCAACGCGTCGACGTTGACCGCCACCAGCTCATGCTCGCGCCCGGCGTCGACCTCCGCGAACGGCCCGTAAGTACCGAAGCCGGCGTTGTTGACCAACACGTCGACCTCCTGCCCGT
Organism: Mycobacterium hainanense; assembly: GCF_041890355.1. Classification (NCBI taxonomy): domain Bacteria; kingdom Bacillati; phylum Actinomycetota; class Actinomycetes; order Mycobacteriales; family Mycobacteriaceae; genus Mycobacterium; species Mycobacterium hainanense. The sequence goes on from NZ_CP169059.1 coordinate 2,284,935, forward strand.
CCAGCCGGGCCACCAGGGCGCCGACGTCGGCCTGCGTGCCCAGGTCGCCGACGACCAGCTCGACCTGCTGCCCGACGCGCCGCGCCACCGCGTTCAGCCGGGCTTCGTCGCGCCCGGCGAGCACCAAAGACATGCCTCGCTGTGCCAGCTGGTCGGCGAAAATTGCGCCCAACCCGGAGCTGGCGCCGGTGATGACGGCCAACGACATGGCTACCCCTTACTTCGCAACGGTTTTCACGGCGGGGTGGATGCCCAGCGCGTGGCTGACGAGTCCGATGCCGGCGCCCAGGATGGGCCAGATCGGCCAGAAGTACGTGGCGCCGGTGGTCGCGGCGACGGCCGCCCACACGGTGAGCACGATGACGGTCATGGCGAGGTAGCCGGCGAGGTGAATCCGCACGCTGCGGCGGGCGGCCTCGACGCGGGCGGCGCGGCGGCGCGGGTCCGCTCGCCGGATCCGCTCGACCGGCAGGTCGGCGAGGAGCTCCCGGAGTTCGCCCGTGGTGTGCGCACCGAACACTGCCTGCACCCGCTGGTCGTACTCACCGAGATCCAGGTAGCCCTGCGCGAGCGCCTGGCCGAGGCGTGCGGCCGCCCTTTCCCGATCGCGGTCGCCCGCGCGGGGGGTCATGAGTTGCTGGTCCATTTCGTCCCCTTCGTGCGATGTGAATGGCTTTAACATAGTCCGTAATGTTAATCTCGTCAACATGGCACGTGAGCGAAAGTCGCCGACCGGCGTGAAGCGTCGGGACAGCTACCACCACGGCGACCTGAAACGGGCGCTGACCAGCGCCGCGCTGTCGCTGGTGGCGGAGAAGGGGCCGAAGGGTTTCACGCTCACCGAGGCGGCGCGGCGCGCCGGGGTCAGTGCCGCCGCCCCGTACCGGCACTTCGCGGATAAGGCCGCGCTGCTGGCGACCGTGGCCGAGCAGGGCTTTCGCGACCTGCACGCCGAACTGGCCGCGGCCTCCTCCGCCAAGGAGCCCAAGGAGCGGGTGGCCGACCTCGGCCGCGCCTACGTGCGCTGGGCCGTCGCGCACCCGGACCACTACCGGGTGATGTTCGGCGCCGAACTGTCGAAGGCCGACCATCCCGACCTCGCCGTCGCCGGCGAGCAGGCGTTCGGCGACCTACTGGACGCGATCGCGGCGTGCCAGGCGGCGGGCGCCGTCGGTGGTCAGGACCCGCGCGAACTCGCCGCGCCGCTGTGGTCGCTGGTGCACGGCGTCGCGTCCCTGGCCATCGGCGGCGAGCTGCACAGCGTCGGCATCGCGCAGGAGCCGGAGGCCATCATCGCCGGCGTGGTGGCCCAAATGTTGGGCGGCTAAGCCACATTGGCCTGACGGCGCGTCGCGTACACCTCGGCCAGGAACTGCTCGACGGCGACCGCGGTGTGCACCGCGCGGGCCGAACCGAAGATGTCGAAAGCGTGTTGGGTGAACGGCAATTCGGCGTACACCACGGGCTGGGCGCTGACCTTCCGCAGTTGTTCGACGAACGCACGCGCCTGCTCGACGGGCACCAACGAATCGTTGCTGCCGTGCAGGACGAAGAACGGGGGAGCGTCGGCGGAGACGTGGTTGATGGGTGAAGCGGTGATGAACGGCTGCATGTTGGTCGACGGCCGTTGCTTGACAACGGATTTGACCAGCAGCGCCGGCATCATCGGATGCATCGCATCGTTGAACCGGGTGAAGTCGTAGATGCCGTAGAAGGGCACGGCCGCCTGTACTCGGGTGTCGGCGTCCTCGAACCCGGGCTGAAATTCCGGGAAGTTGGGCGTGAGCGCGGCGAGCGACGAGAGGTGGCCGCCGGCCGAACCGCCGGTGATGGCGATGAATTCGGGGTCGCCGCCGTACTCGGCGATGTGCGTCTTGACCCAGGCCAGCGCGCGTTTGACGTCGACGATGTGGGCGGGCCACGTGTTGCGCGGGCTGTGCCGGTAGTTGATCGACACGCAGATCCAGCCCAACTCCGCGAGGTGGCTCATCAACGGATGGGCTTGTCCGCGTTTGTTTCCGGTCGTCCAGGCGCCGCCCGGGATCTGGAAGAGCACCGGGGCCTTGCCGGTGGCGTCCAGATCGGGACGACGCCAGATGTCCAGGTGGTTGGCGCTGCCGTATTCGCCGTAGCTGATGTTGGAGTCGTGGGCGTAGTCACGATAGATGCGCATCATCCGCAGCAGGCCCGGCGTTTTGGCGGTTCCACCTCCGGCCGGCCGGCGCCACAGGTCTCCGGATTCGGTGAGACGAGACGCGCCCAGGCCCTCGTCCAACGCCTCAGTCAGTGGAATGTTGGCCTGGTGCCCGGCGCGGCTGAAGTTCAGCAGTCCCAGCGCGGACGCGCCCGCCACCGTCCACGCTGCGAAGCGCACCGGCCGGGTGAGGCGTCGGCCGGTCAACGCCAAACCCCCGAGCTGGCTGGCGAGTGTCTGCAGCGGCAACTCGGTGACGACCACGCCGAAGATGAACGAGAAGAGCGAGGCGTATCCGCTGCGCGCCAACGGCCGGTAGGCGTTGAGCGTGGACACCGCGGTCACCGCCGTGACCACGAGCGACGCTATCTGCCGGACGACATGCATGATTCGACCTGTCTGCATGGGCTCACCTTACGAGGTGTGGCGGCTAGTGTCCTGAGTCGTTAATTCGCCCGCTCTTGTTAGTATGGGTGATGCCGTCGCCGCATGCTGCCACGATCGTGTTGACCGACGATGAACGTATTGAGTTGGAAGGCTGGGTTCGGCGACGGAACAGTGCTGCCGGGTTGGCTCTGCGTGCCCGAATCGTGCTGGCGTGCGCTGATGGCGGCAGTAATGTCGAGGTCGCCGAACGGCTCGAACTCGACCGGGGCACGATTCGTAAGTGGCGCAACCGGTTCGCCGAGAAGCGCTGCGACGGATTGCTCGATGAACCGAGACCGGGCCGGCCTCGTGTGGTCGGCGATGAGCAGATCGAAGCGTTGATCACCGCAACGCTAGAGACGGCACCCACGGATGCCACGCACTGGTCGACGCGGTCGATGGCCGACCATCTAGGACTATCCCAGTCGATGGTGTCGCGGGTCTGGCGGGCGTTCGGTTTGGCACCGCACAAACAGGATTCGTGGAAGTTGTCCAAGGACCCGTTGTTCGTGGCCAAGGTTCGCGACATCGTCGGTCTCTACCTGGATCCCCCCGAGCGGGCCATCGTGCTGTGCGTCGATGAGAAGACCCAGATCCAGGCGCTCAACCGCACCGCGCCGGTGTTTCCGATGCTGCCCGGCACTCCGACACGCGCCACCCATGATTACGTCCGCCACGGCACTTCGAGCCTGTACGCCGCGCTCAATCTGGCTACCGGCAAGGTGATCGGATCACTGCACTCGCGTCACCGGTCCCAGGAGTTCCTGGCGTTCTTGAAAAAGATCGACACCGAGGTCCCCGCCGATCTGGACTGCCACGTCGTGCTCGACAACGCCTCCACGCACAAGACCCCGGCGGTCCAGCGCTGGCTGATCAATCACCCCCGATTCATCTTGCATTTCACCCCCACCAGCTCGTCATGGCTCAACCTCGTTGAACGCTGGTTCGCCGAACTGACCACCAAGAAGCTACGACGCGGCACCCACACTTCGGTACGACAACTCAACGCCGACATCCGCGCCTGGATCGACACCTGGAATGACAATCCACGCCCCTACGTGTGGACCAAGACCGCCGACCAAATCCTGGACAGCATCGCCAACTACTGCCGACGAATTAACGACTCAGGACACTAGGCCGACGACGGCCGGGGCGGTCCCGGTGTTGGGAGCCTAGGTGGCCTCGGCGCGGCTTTCGAGGTTTTTTACCGGGGCGGGATCGTTCTCGGTCAGCCCGAGCTTGGCCGCGCCGCCGGGGGAGCCGAGCTCGGTGAAGAAGTCGGCGTTGATCTGGGTGTACTCGCTGTACTCGGCGGGCACGTCGTCCTCGTAGTAGATCGACTCAACCGGGCACACCGGCTCGCACGCTCCGCAGTCGACACACTCGTCGGGGTGGATGTAGAGCATCCGCGCGCCCTCGTAGATGCAGTCGACGGGACATTCCTCGATGCACGCCTTGTCCTTGATGTCGACGCAGGGTTCGGCGATCACGTAGGCCACGAGCGTTGTCCTTCCTTGTCCGGCTGGCTAATTTAGCGCGGCCGATGCGCTACCGGCCAGGGTCATCCCTTCGATGGTTCTTGCCGCGACCGGCCGCGGGTAGGGCCCGCGGCGTTGTGGAGTCACAAGCTATCGTTGTGTCACACGAATTGATTGTGATGTGATCAGCCATGCCGCTCAGCCCCAGGATGCCCGAGCTCGCCTCGTTCGAGGTGTTTCTGGCGATCGCCGAGACCGGCAGCCTCGGCCGCGCGGCACGTGAACTCGGGCTGACGCAGCAGGCCATTTCGCGCCGGCTCGCGTCGATGGAGGCGCAGATCGGGGTCACGCTGGCCGTGCGCACGACGCGTGGCTCGCAGCTGACGCCGGCGGGTCTGGTCGTCGCGGACTGGGCGAGACGGTTGCTCGAGGTCGCCACCGAGATCGACGTGGGCATGGGCTCGCTGCGCAAGGAGGGTCGCGAGCGGGTCCGGGTGGCGGCCAGTCAGACGATCTCCGAGCAGCTGATGCCGCACTGGCTGCTGTCCCTGCAGGCCGAGGCGACGCGGCGCGGCGGCTCCGCACCGCAGGTGATTCTGACGGCCACCAACAGCGAGCACGCCATCGCGGCGGTCCGTGACGGCAGCGTCGATCTGGGTTTCGTCGAAAACCCCGGCACACCAAAGGGTTTGGGCACGTGCGTGGTGGGCCAGGACGAGTTGGTGATCGTGGTGCCGCCGGGTCACAAGTGGACGAGACGGGCGGTGACCGCCCGCGAACTGGCGCAGACCCCGCTCGTTGCCCGCGAACCGCATTCGGGCATTCGGGATTCGCTGACGGTGGCGCTGCGCCGGGTGCTGGGCGAGGACATGGAACAAGCCGCGCCGGTGCTGGAGCTGACGTCGGCCGCCGCGATGCGCGCGGCCGTGCTCGCCGGGGCGGGGCCGGCGGCGATGAGCCGGCTGGCGGTGGCCGACGACCTGGCGGTCGGCCGGCTGAGCACGGTGACCATCCCGAAGTTGGACCTGCGCCGCAAGTTTCGTGCCATCTGGGTGGGCGGGCGCACCCCGCCGGCCGGGGCGGTGCGAGACATGGTGAGCCACATCGTCAGCCGGGTGAAGGCGTAAACGGTTCCGCGATTCGCGGTGTGTTTACCCGCAACAAGTCGGCGTTCAGGCGGCGGCGTCGGCTTCCAGCGCCTCGTGGTAACGGTCCAGCACGGTCTCGGCGACCAGCCGGTGCGCGCCCAGCGGCGCGGCCAACGGAATTCCGTTGTCCCGCGCGAAGGTTGAGACGCCGTCGGTAAGCAGTCCCGGCGCCAGGAACCACGGCGCGATGACCAGCCGGCGCGCGCCGCGGCGGCGCAGGTGGTCGGCGGCGCGGGCGACCGACGCCTCGGGCCGGGTGGCGAAGGCCGTGGTGGCCCCGACCCAGCGGGTGCCGATGGCCAGCCTGGACGCCACCTTCGCCGTACGCACGTTCGCCGCGGCGTTGGACGAGCCGATCGCAACGACCATCACGCCGAGGTCGTCGTCATCGGGCGAGACGCCCACCTCGGCCAGGCGTTCGCGCAGCACGGACACCAGCCGCTCGTCCTCGCCGAGCACGTCGGCCTGGCGGACGCCGTGGGCTCCGGCCTCGGCGATCTGCTTCGGGATGTCCAGGCGGGCGTGGTAGGCGCTGGCCAGCAGGAACGGGGCGACCACCGCGCGGCGGCTGTCCGGGAGGCCGGCCAGGACGTCGACGAAGTTCGGTTCGTTGAGCTCGAGGAACGCCAGCCGCACGTCGAGGTCGGGGCGCATCGAGGCCAGCCGGTCGGCCAGTGCCCGCGCGTTGGCGCCCGAGCGCGGGTCCCGGCTGCCGTGAGCGGTGAGTACGAGTGTGCTCATGATGCGTGCAACCCGCATTCGATCTTGTTTCGTCCCCGCCAGCGCCCGCTGCGAGGATCGTCACCCTCGGCCGGCTTGCTGGTGCGGGGCGCGCAGCCGATCGACGGGTAGCCCTCCTCAACCAGCGGATTGACCAGCACGTTGCGCTCCAGTTTGCGCAGCTGCTCTTCGGTGAAGTTCATCGCGACCATGGCGTGGTCATCAGCTCCTATCGCAGGTCGGCCTCGTCGGCGCGCAGGGCCCAGGACGCGAAGCGCTCACCGCCGTCGCGCTGCTCGAGGAACTTGCGCGTCACCCGGTCGATGTAGTCGCCGAGCTCGTCGCTGGTCACCTTGTGCTGGCGCAACTTTCGGCCGAACCCGCTGGCCTCGCCAAGGCCGCCGCCCAGGTGGACCTGGAAGCCCTCGACGGAGTTGCCGTGGCCGTCGTCGATCCACTGGCCCTTGAAGCCGATGTCGGCGACCTGGATGCGCGCGCACGAGTTTGGGCACCCGTTGAGGTGGACGCTGATCGGGACGTCGAGCTTGGAATCGACGTCGGCCAGGCGCTGTTCCAGCTCGGGCACCAAAGTCTGTGTGCGCACCCGGGTTTCGGCGAAAGACAGCTTGCAGAACTCGATGCCGGTGCAGGCCATGGTGTTCTTGCGCCACGCGGACGGGCGCGACGGCAGGCCCAGCGCGTCCAGCGCGTCGACCGTCTCGTCGACCAAGGCGTCAGGCACGTCGAGGATGACCAGCTTCTGGAACGGGGTCAGCCGGGCGCGGTCGGAGCCGGCCTTCTCCATCAGGTCGGCCACCGCCGACAGCGTCGCGCCCGACACGCGTCCGGCGATCGGGGCCACGCCAATCGCGTTGAGCCCGTTCTTGATCTTCTGCACGCCGACGTGGTCGATGGTCTGCTTGACCGGCGCGGGCGCGGGGCCGTCGATGAGTCGGCGGTTGAGGTACTCGGTTTCCAGCACCTCGCGGAACTTCTCGACGCCCCAGTCTTTGATCAGGAACTTCAATCGCGCCTTCGCCCGCATCCGCCGGTAACCGTAATCGCGGAACAGCCGGGTCACGGCCTCCCAAACGTCGGGCACCTCGTCCAGCGGGACCCACACGCCGACCCGCCGGGCCAGCATCGGGTTGGTCGACAGGCCGCCGCCCACCCAAAGGTCTAGGCCGGGGCCGTGCTCGGGGTGGTTGACGCCGACGAACGCGACGTCGTGGGTCTCGTGGGAGACGTCCTGCAGGCCGGACACCGCAGTCTTGTACTTGCGCGGCAGGTTCGCGTACTCGGGGTTGTTCAGGGAGCGCCTGACGATCTCGTCAATCGCCGGCGTGGGGTCGAGCACCTCGTCGAGCGAGTCGCCGGCCAGCGGCGAACCGTGGATGCCGCGCGGGCAGTCGCCGCAGGCCTCGGTGGTCTGCAGCCCCACTTTGTCCAGGCGGCGCCAGATCTCGGGGACGTCCTCGATGCGGATCCAGTGCAGCTGCAGGTTTTCCCGGTCGCTGATGTCGGCGGTGTCGCGGGCGAATTCGGTCGAGATCTGGCCCAGCGTGCGCATCGAGTGCGCCGTCAACGGCTTGCCGTCGGTGCGGACGCGCATCATGAAGTACTTGGCTTCGATCTTGTCGGTGTTGTCGTCGCCGGTCCAGCTGCCGTCGTAGCCCTGCTCGCGTTGGGTGTACAGGCCCATCCAGCGGAACCGGCCGCGCAGGTCGGAGTGGTCGATGCTGTCGAAGCCCTGCTTGGCGTACACGTTGACGATGCGGTCGCGGACGTTGAGCGGCGCGTCGTCGTTCTTTATCTTCTCGGTGTCGTTGAGCGGTTCGCGGTCACCCAGCGCCCACTGGCCCTCGCTGCGGGTCTTGGCGGGACGTGCTGTGGTCATTGGTGTCTCCTTCGCGGTGCTCGGGCTGTGGGCTGCTGGCCGCGGCATCGACGCGATGATGTTGTCAGTCAGAGGTGAGAGCGGGCGCTCCGTTGCGCCCACGTCTCATGGCTTCATAGTGCAGGGGTTAGGCGTAGGGGAGTAGAGGTCGCGCCGTTGTGAGGGCACAACCACCGGTTGTGTGTGCGGCTTCACCGAGCCGCGGTTTCCCTCGGAATCGCCGGGAAGTGGGCCGCGCCGAAACCCGCCCACTGCCGGTTATCGGTTAAGCACCCGCGAACACCACGTCGGGGTTGAGGATGCCTGCCGGGTCGAAGCTGTGTTTGATGCGGCGCATCAGGTCGACCTTGACCGGGTCTTCCAGCTCGAGGAAGTAGGGCGTCTTCGCCCGCCCCAGGCCGTGCTCGCCGGAGATCGCTCCGCCCAATTCGGTTGCCAGCGCGAAGATGTCGGTCATCAGCTTCTTGCGGGCGTCGGGGTCCTTGCAGAAGATCGCCAGGTGCACGTTGCCGTCGCCGGCGTGCCCGCAGCCCGCCGCGGCGCCACCGGCGGCCGCGGCCAGGCCGCGCGTGGCCGAGAGAAACTTGGGCATCGCGCCGCGCGGCACCACGGTGTCGATCAGGTCGTCGGCGCCGACGGCCTTCAACGTCCAGAACGCCTTCTCGCGCGCCTCGATCAGCTTGCGCGCCGAACCGCCTTCCAGCACGTAGGCGTCCACCGCGCCCAGTTCGGCCAGCAGCTCGCCGGCCTTCTCGACGTCCTCGTCCAGCCGGTCGGCGGTGCGATCCTCAACCGCAACAACCAGATACGCGTCGCAGCTGTCGCGGACGCTGTCGGGGATGCCCAGCTCCAGGTTCTGGGTGTGCACCAGCGCGGCCATCGTCACGTTGTCGATGTACTCCAGGATGTAGGGCGCGAGGCCGCTTCCCACGATCTTGGGGACCGCCGCCATGACCTGATCGAAGTCGGCGAACGGGGCGAGCACGGCGGCGTTGTGGTCGAGCCGCGGGTGCAGCTTGACGGTCACCTCGGTGGCCAGCGCCAGGGTGCCCTCGGAGCCGACGATGAGTTGGGTTAGGTCGTAGCCGGTGGAGATCTTGGCGATTTTGCCGCCGGTGCGGATGAGTTCTCCGGTCGGCAGCGCCGCCTGCAGCCCGAGCACGTTCTGGCGGGCGATGCCGTACTTGACCGCGTTCATGCCGCCGGCGTTGGTGCCGACGTTGCCGCCGACGCTGGAGGACAGCTCCCCGGGGTGCACCATGTAGCGCAGGCCGGTGTCGGCGGTCGCGGCGTCCAGCTCGGTGAGCGTGATCCCGGGCTGGACGACGGCGACCTGGTTGGTGGTGTCCACCTCGAGGACGGCGTTCATGCGTTCGAAGGAGATCAGCAGCCCGTCGGCCCGCGGGATCGCCGCGCCCGACAGGCCGGTGCCCGAGCCGCGGGCCGTCACCGGCACCTGGTTATCCGAGGCGGCCTTCAGCAGCTGCGAAACCGCTTCCGCGGAAGCCGGTTTGGCGACGAACGCCGGCCGTTGCGGCGGCTTGGTCAACACCTCGTCGTGCCAGTAGTCCTCGGGGATGGCGTCACCGGTCAGCAGGTTGTGCTGGCCGACGATCTCGGCGAACCGCGCGGTCATGTCGCTCATGAAGATTCAGCCTATCGCCGGGGTCAGGTGATCGACGGGTACTCGCGTTTGGCCGCGGACGATCGGCACACACTCGTCGGGGATCTCGGTGGTGACCTGGACGCCGTAGTCGTCGAGTTCGTCGAGAAAGGTGGGCAGCTGCTCCATCGCGCCGGTGGGCAGGTCGTGCAGGACGACCACGGTGTGCTGGTGGTTGCGGGCATCGGCGAGCGCCCGGCTAACCCAGCCACTCGGGTCGGTCCAGTCGCGGGGGACGCTGTTCCATAGGACGCAGGTGTACTTTTCCGCGATGAGGTGGTCGATCGCCGTCGGATTCAGGCAGCGTCGTTCGAGTGCGCCCCCCGTTCCCCACGGCCTGAAGTAGCGATCGGCATCGCCGAACTCGTCCAAAAGCTCTTGGGTGGCGCGCATTTCGCGCAGGGTCTCGTCCGCAGAGAGTTCGCCAAGGGGCCGGCCGTGGGTGAAGGAGTGATTGCCGATCCGGTGCCCGTCGCGCACGGTCCGCTCGAGCAGCCGACGCCCCGCCGGCGTGGAGGCGTTCTCGCCGACGACGAAGAAGATGGCGTGCGCTTGGCGCTCGGCAAGAATGTCGAGAACCACGTCCGTGACACCGGCGGTTGGGCCGTTGTCAAAGGTCAGGGTGATTTTCGGTCGCATCAGCTGACAGCGTACCTTGCCTGACTGATCGATCAGGCAGTACGTTTGGCCGAAAGCGGATATGAGGAGACGGGGCGATGTTGACCGCGGCGGTGACCAAGCCCGAGGTGCCTGCCGGGGACGCCCGGCAACGCATCCTGCAGACGACAATCCAATGCTTCTGCGCGCACGGATACGAAAAGTCCTCGATGAAGCTGATCTCGACGAAGGCGGGCGTCTCGCAGACGCTGCTGCACTACCACTTCGAAACCAAAGAAAAGCTTTTCCAGGCCGCGATCGACGACATGGCCAAGCGCATTTTCGCCACAGCGGCGAGCCACCTACTGCACCGGCTGTCGGTGCGGGAGGGCCTGACCGGGGCGGCCGACCTGATGTACGCCTTGTTCATCGACAACCTCGACGCGGTCACCTTCATGGTGGAGTTCGCCGCGGCGGCCAACCACAACGAGTTCCTGCGCACCGCGTATGTCGACTATCGCGATACTCAGCGTCGGCAGTTCGGCCTGGGGCTGCGCCGCATCGCCGGTGACGGCGTGCCGCAGCGGGTGATTGACGAGTCGGTGCGGCTCTTCGAGACCGTGCTGCTGGGCATGTCCATGCAGCGACCGTTCGTTTCGGACACGTCGGACTTCCGCCGCGACTTCGACGTGTTTGCCCAATTGCTCGCCTCCCGCATAACCGAAGGATTGGAACCCCGGCGATGACGAACGTCATCGCTCGGCCGATGGTCGAAGACGCCGTGGCCGGATCCGGCGGCAAACGAATCTTCGTGCGCCGCTACGACAATCCCCGCGCCGACTATGTTTTGGTGTTGGTGCACGGCACCGCCGGCAACAGCGAGGGTTACGACGCGTTCGCCGAACACATGCGCCGAAACCACCGGGCGGCCGTCTATTCGTTCGACCTGACCGGGCACGGCCGCACCGAAGGCCGGCGGGGCGTGTTCAGCTTCGAAGATTTCCTCGAAGACACCAGGGCCGTCACGGATTACGCGGCGCGGCGCACGTCGCTTCCCGTCGTCCTGCACGGCGCGAGCCAGGGTGGGGAGGTCGCGTTCCACGCCCTGGACGCGTGCCCGGCCGTCAAGGCCGGCGTGTGCATGAACATCCTGCTGAACCACGAGGTACCGATGAGCCCGGCGATCCGGTTATTCCAGTCTCGCCTGGCGAACTGGGCGGTCAAGATTTTTGGCGATCGGCTGCGCGTGCCATTAACACGGGTCATCGACTTCAATGCGGCCTATCAGGAAGACCCTGGGCTGCTGGACACGAAGAAGAAAGACCCGTTCTACGTCTGGCGGTACGGGCTCAAGAGCTACCACTCGGTGTTCAACTATGTGCCACCAAAACCCGCCGGCGCCAATACTAAACCCGTCCTGGTCACCTGCGGGGAACACGACGAGATCGTCAGCGCGGAGCATTGCCGGGCGTGCTTCGAGCGGATCGGCGGGACCAAGGACTTCTTCATGATGCCCGGCGGCGGCCATCAACTCATGCTGTTCGACACGGTCGTCTACGGCCGCGTGATCGACTCGTGGATCCGCGAACGCGTCCTCGTGCATGCCCTGTCGTGGGAGCCGCCGATCGGGCCCGAGGAGCGGCGCTACTTCGAGTTCCTCGATCGCGAGCGGACCAACGATGCAACAGGCGAGCCCGAATATCGCTATTCGATCATCGACCGCGCGCTCATGCGGATCAGCAACGGCACGATCGAGCGCGGGGTCCGCTACTTCTCCAACGCCGACGTCAGCGAACAGTGGCGCTTCACCGCCGATCTCGTCGGCGAACTCGACTATGCCGCCTGGGAATTCCTGCGCGACTATCTTCCCTCCGCCGAGGGTCAGCGCCCGCGGATGGCGGTGGTCGGTTGCGGCACCGGCGGGGCGATCGACGGATTGCTCAGACGGTATCCGGAGTTGCGGCAGTGGGAGATCGTGGGCATCGACGTCGACTACAAATCCATCGACGCGGCCCGCAAGCGCTTCGCCGACGTGGACGGGGTGACCTTCGTCGTCGGCGATGCGCGTGACCCAGAGGTGTTGGGCATCAATCGATTCGACCTGTTCTATCTGCACGGGGTGCTCGATCACTGCACCGAGCACCGCCGCCTGATGGACAGCGTCTTCGGCGCGCTGCGGCCGGGCGGCCGGATGTTCTACGTCGCACCGGACCGCAACGTGTTCACGTGGCTGTGTTTCGTTACCGTCGGACCGATGTTCGTGTTCGGCCTGCACAGGCCGAACCACGACTTTCGGCGATTCCCGCGCCCCGCGGAGTTGAACACCCTGCTCACGCAGGCCGGTTTCGAGCTGTTGCCCCGAAGAGGCCGCCCGGACGCCCCCGCCATGGTCGGGGTCGAATACAAGTCGGGGTTGAATCCTTTTCCCGTCAAGAAGTCGGTGCGGACTCGCACCCTGACCGAGGAGATCTTCGAGTACGCGGAGCCCAGGTGGTGGCTGCGGAACGGCTTCGTCGGCGAGTATGCGGGGGCGGTTCAGAAGCCCGCAACTGTTTAACGCCTGTCGAGTAGCGGGTTTCGATCTGGGATCGTGTGGTTATTCGAAACCAGCAGGGCAGTCAGCTTTCTGACAGGAGATCGCCACGGACCTCCAAGGAACTCAGTCCTACCGCGGCCAGGGCAGTAACGGGGTGCTCCTGGTGCCAGGCGGTCTCCTCGGCGACGGTCGTTACGAACTGCGCGGCGTCCTGGGCCGCGGCGCGATGGCCGAGGTGCGCGAAGGGTGGGACCGCAAGCTGAACCGGCCCGTCGCCATCAAGCTGCTCTATCCCGGCGTGGCCGACCGGCCGGACAACCGCTCGCGGTTCGACACCGAGGCGCGCGTCGCCGCGCGGCTGACCGGGCGGCACGTCGTGGTGGTCCACGACGTCGGCGAGCATTACGGGTTGCCGTTCATCGTCATGGAGCGACTGCCGGGGGTGACGCTGGCCGACCACATCGCCCGCGGGCCACTGCCAGTGCCTTTCGTACACGCCGTCCTCGACGGCGTCCTGGACGCCCTGGCCGAGGCGCATCACGCCGGCATCCTGCACCGCGACGTCAAGCCCGGCAATATTTTGTTCACCGCCGCGGGTGAACCCAAGCTCGCCGACTTCGGCATCGCCAAGACGTCCGGTGCCGCCTACACCAGGGCGGGCGAAGTCGTCGGCAGCATGGCCTACCTGAGCCCCGAGCGGCTGACGTCCAAGCCGGCCACGGTGCTCGACGACCTGTATGCCGTCGGCGTGGTGGGTTACGAGGCGCTGACCGGGCGGCGGCCGTTCCCGCAGGAGGACCTCGGCGCGCTGGCGCGCGCGATCCTGCAGGAGTCGCCGCCACCGCTGGCCGCCCTACGCCCGGATGTGCCGCCGCCGCTCGCCGCCGCGATCGAGCGCGCGATGGCGCGCGACCCCGCCGTGCGGTTCGACCAGGCTGCCGCGATGCGGGCCGCGCTGGTCGGCGCCCCACCGCCGGTGATGCCCACCGGCACCCGGGTGATGGAGGCGCCGCCGCCCGCGGTGCTGACGTATACGCCCGCGCGGCTGGAGCCGGATAGCCCGCGGCGCAAGTGGTGGATCGCGGCGATTGCTGCCGCGTTCGTGCTGGCGCTGCTGCTCTTTGCCATTGATCCGCCGTTCTCGGCGCCACCGCGGACTCCCACGACGACGACCACCACGCCGACGCCGCCACCGACGACCACCGCCACCACCACACCGAGCAGCACCCCGCAGCCGGCGCCCCCACCGGGTCCGCCCGGTCACGGGGGCCCTAAGCACAAAGGCGGCCACGGCGGCTGATTTTGGCCGGGTTTCAGGGGCATCTGGGTGACTGGCAGGCGCGTGACGTGCAACCTACGCTCGCACCGTGCAGCAAACGATGCATGTGGACGGCGCCGGTCTCAGAGCTATGGCGGCCCGCTGGGGCGTATTGGTGGACGGTCTGGGCGGCACGGCCGCGCCGACGGGGCTTGGGTTGTCATGTCAGCCCAGCGCGGCCGCCGTCAACGGTGCCCACTTTGATGTTGCGGCGTTCACCGCGGAGCTGGCCGCGCAGGTGCGCGCACGCGCCCTCGGCGTCGGTCAAGCCGATACCCGCTACATTGCCCAAGAAGCTGAATCTGCCACGGACTTCGCTGCGGTAATTCCCTCGGTGACCAGCGTGTAGCGATGGCGATGGGAGTGGCTCCTAGTCTGTCGGCGCTGTTGGCTTGGCCCACCGACCATCTCACCGAGGCGGCCGCTCACTGGGAGGCCGTTGGCGAGCGCAGCTATGCGGTGCTCCACCAGGTCTGGCGAGAAGGCGCCTCGGTCGATTGGCGCGGCGAAGCCGCCGACAAGTTACGTAGCGCGACGCATGCCGACCTACAAGCCACGAGTGCGGCAGTCGACCAACTGCAGGCGGCAGCCCGGGTCGCTCGAAGCGGGGCCTCGGATCTGTATGCGGCCCGATCCAGAGTTCGCTACGCGGTAGACGACGCTCGTTCAGCGGGATTCGAAGTGGGCGAGGACCTTTCGGTCACCGACCGTGTGGGTGGTGGGTCAGCCGCGGAGCGGGCCGCCCGGCGCGCCGCAGCACAGGCATTCGCCGGCGAAGTCCGTCAAAGCGCCGCGCAACTGGTTGGGCTGGACCAGCAAGTCGCCAGCAAAATCACCGCCGCCGTGGCCGGAATCCGCGACACGTTCCCGCAACCTCCCGCCTCTATCGCCCCTCCGCCAGCCCGCAATGGCCATATCTACGCCGTCGATCGCGTCTGGAAACAAGACGGTGGCAACGGCGAACCGAACCCTGGGCCTACCGGCGCACCCAGCGGTGACGATATCCGTCGGGTGCTTGACAAACTGCCTGTCGGCGATCGACCAGATGTCAGGGAAGTGCGTTCTCCGAAAGATCTCGAGAACTTGTGGAATTGGGCCAAACAGCACGGAGTCGAAATGCCGAACGGGTACGGCGACCCCAGCAAAGGGATTCGATACGCGTTACCTGACGGCACGACGATCGGGCAGCGCTGGACCGCGGAGTCCAACGGAAAACGGGTTGTTGACATCAACATTCCGGGTCAAGGTGGCTATACAAAAGTTCACATCAATCCGAGAGGTGGTGTACCGGAAATAGCGCCCTCCCCGCCGCGTCCCGCTGGCCCGCCTGTGTCCGGAGAACCTGCTGTCACCCCGCAGGCACCAGTCCGTGCGCCCGTCGAAGCCCCGCCCGCTCTTAAACCCGCCCCAGGCATCCCGGAGGGTGGGGGAGCAATGCCAGGTTTCGGCGGGCTGCCCCCAAACTCCCCCGCAACAGGCCCGCATCCCATCCATATTCCGCATACTTTGGACCACAAGTGGCCGCTTCTCGGCGAGATTCCCGAAGAATTCGAAGGCCCACAGGAATGACGACCGAAGCTAACAACATAAAGAACTGCTACGTCGGAGAAAATGATGACTCAGCCCGATGACCGGCATTTGGGGCACAACAAGCCGGGAATGAATGCCGAAGACTTCCTGCGCAAGGAGCTCCTGCTCGACGGGCAGGCAATGTGTGTCCCGATGGCGCAGGTCACATCCGTCATGAGACGTCACCGCCTCGCCGATACGGTCGAGGACGAGCAAAACTTGGTGCTGCGCACGATTCGATCCCTGCTCGACGACGGCCTCATGAAGATCGGAGACATACTCGGTGCTTCCGATGAACGAGTGGTGCCTTGGGATCTCTCGATCGATGCCGCGATGGAGCGCCTTCGCGACCTTTTCGTCGGCCACTACGACGAGCCCACCCTGTGGGACTTGGCCGTCTGGTTCCAATTGACACCCGAGGGCGAAAAAGTGGCCGAGTCATTGAAAGGCGGGCAGTAGTTCGACCGTTGAGAGCGAGCCAGCGCTATACCCGCGGCGCCCGGGCAACAAGCACAGAGGCGAACCACAAGGGCGGCCACGGCGGCTGACCTCGATATGGGATCGGTAGCCGGCCGGCCGTTGTGACCTTGCGGCATGAACAAGAAGTGGATGGCCGGCGCGTTGCTGACGGCCGGTATTGGCGTGGGGTTGGCCGCGGGCGTGGCGCAAGCCGACCCCTATGGACACGTCGGGGGGAACTGCCCGGCTGGGCACACCTGCGGCAAGTGGTGCCCGGGCGAGCGCGTCCCGGACAACTTCATCAACTGGGACATGGGGGTGTGCCACCTCTATTACTACGACTATCGTGGCGTGGTCGACGCCGACAGCGGGGCCGTCTACGGCTGGCCGGACGGTCCGATCAATGCCACCCCACGGACGCCGGCCGGACCGCCCAACTTCAACTGCGGCCTGTTTTGGTGCCCGGTGCCGCCGCACGCGTGAGCCGCCGCACGTTAGGCCGGCGGCCAATTCGGGAATCCGGCGGGCTGGACCTGCTCGACCTAGTGAAAGGACTGCCCATTGACCTCGCGGCTTGGCACGCGGTTCGGGCCCTACGAGCTGCGATCGCTAATCGGGGCGGGTGCGACGGGCGAGGTGTACCGCGCGCACGACACGGTTAGGGACCGGACGGTCGCGGTCAAGCTGGTATCCGCCGACATCGCCGCGGAACCCGGCTTCCAGCAACGCTTTCGACAGGACTGCGGTGTTGCCGCGCGGTTGGAGGAGCCGCATGTCGTCCCGGTGCACGACTTCGGTTCGATCAACGGGGCTTGTTATGTCGACATGCAGCTGGTCGACGGCGGCAGCCTCAGGGATCTGCTGCGCGAGCGGGGGCCACTGGAGGCGTCGCGCGCCGCGTCGATCGTCGCGCAGGTGGCGCGGGCGCTGGACGCCTCGCACGCCGCCGGGCTGGTGCATTTGGCTGTTCGGCCCGAAAACGTGCTGCTGACCCCGGACCATTTCGCGTATCTCGTCGACTTCGGTCTCGGGCACGGCGACCCGTCGCGGGTGTTTATGGCGCCCGAGCGCTTCACCACCGGCCGGGTCGGGCCGCAAACTGACGTGTACTCCCTGGCGTGCCTGCTCTACGAGTGCCTGACCGGTCAGCCTCCGTTCGAGGCGTCCGACCCGGCCGAGCTGAGGAGCGCCCACCTACTCTCGCCGGCGCCGCGACCCAGCATCATGCGCCGCGGCGTGGGCCGGGCCTTCGACGACGTCATCGCCCTCGGCATGGCTAAACAACGCACGGCGCGATTCGCCTCCGCAGGCGAACTCGCGCGCGCCGCCAGCGAGGCCGTGAACGCGGCGTACGAGCCGGTCGCGGTCGGTGCCGCGGCGGGACGCCTTGGCACCCGGCCGTTCGAGGCGATCTATCCCAACCCCGACGACACCGGCTACAGCCCGTATCCGGTTGTCGACCCCGAGCCTGCGACGCCGTCTCGGCCGTTTGGCGGTCGGGGGCCGCGGGTGGCGATCGGGGCGGCGGTGGCGCTGGTGGTGATCGGGCTGATCGTGGCGCTGGTGTCGGCGTTGACGAGCGGAGGTCCGCCGCCCGCTCGGACGGCTCAGGTGCCATCGCCCGCGCCGTCGAGCCCGCCGCCGCCGAAGACGCCGACGCTGTCGGCCCCGGTGCGGGGCGCCGACGGGCTGGGATTCGTCGGCGAGACGGCCCGCTGCGATCCGGGCAATCCGCCGGCCGCCGTGGTGCGCACCGCCAAGTCGCTAGCCGTGGTGTGCCAAAACCTCAGCGGCAGTTACTACTACCGCGGCGAGCGCATCAGCGACGGCGCGCACATCGAGCTGTCCAACGCCGAGCGCGCGGGCGACGGGTTCGATGTCACCAACCCGGTCGACGGCGTCGTCTACGAGGTGCGCCCGAACCGGCTGCGGATCATCAGCGGCAGCCACGTCGATTCGTCGGAGCCGGTGCTGCAATACGCCACGGCGTCGTAGTCACCACGGCCCGAGCCTCTTTCGTCCTGGCGTGAAGGTGACCGGCAGCGTGCCGAGCCCGGTCATGCTCGGGTTGCCCAGGTATTGGTGGACGTTTGCGACGTCGACCTGGTAGTCGGGGATGCGGTCGAGGACGGCCTTCACCATAACTTCGGCCATCAGGCGCGCCAGGTGCGAGCCTATGCAGCGGTGCGGCCCGAGCCCGAAGGCGACGTGCCGGTTGGGCGCGCGATCCAGGACGATCTGGTCGGGCTTTTCGAATTCTTTTTCGTCGTGGTTGGCCGAGAGCCAACTGATGACGACCCTGTCGTTCTTGCGGAGGCGTTGGCCGTCGAGCTCGACGTCTTTCGTGACGGTGCGGCTCAGGGTTTGGTTGACCGAGAAGTAGCGCAGGAATTCGTCGGTGGCGGTGCGGTAGAGCTCCGGGTGGTCGATGAGTTGTTGGCGCAGCTGAGGGTGGGTGCCCAGGTGCAGCAGTGTCAGTGCGGTTTGGGAGGTGGTGGTGTCGACCCCGCCGCCGATGAGGTTCCACAGGATGTTGAGCAGCTGTTCGTCGGTGAGGCGCTGGCCGTCGAATTCGAACTGGATGAGGAAGCTGGTGAGGTCGTCCTCCGGTTTGGCCCGTCTGGCGGCCGCGTACTCGAGGACGCCTTGCATCATTTCCGGCACTTTGGCGATGGCTTCGAGGTACTCCGGGCTGTCCTGCGGGACGGCCATGACGGAGTGGAAGAGGTTGGCGTAGAGGTGCCAGTTGTCGAGGGGCAGGCCCATCAGCTTCATCGTGAGGATGGCCGGGACGGGGCTGGCGTAGTCGAGGACGAGGTCCATCTGACCGTCCTCAATTTTCTGGTCGAGGAACTCGTGCGCCTTGTGCTCCATGAACGGCTTGAGCTTTTGGACGGCGCCGGGGGAGAAGAACGGCGCGAGGGCGTGGCGTAGGGCCTGGTGGTGGGGGCCGTCGACCTCGCCGATGCCCAGGGCCGGCTGGCCTTCCGGTCTTGGGACGCCCATCTCGCCCTGGTAGTCGACGCCGTCCGCGGCGTTGGGCTCGTAATTGTGGGCGAACGTGTCACCGTCACGGGCGGCCTGGCTCACCGCGGCGTAGCTGCTGAGGAACCAGAACCCGCCGTAGTTCTCGTTCCACGCGACTGGGCATTTCTGTCTCAGCTCGGCGTTGATGGCCAACTCGTTGAGGTTGAACGCGTCGGAGTGATGGTCGAAGTCGACAATGGCGTCTTCGGCGACGTCGGGTCGGGTTGTCATCTGATCCTCCACGGCGACCCAGCTGCTTTTTGCACTATCTTTGCATTATTACGCTCGTGGGTTCCGTCGAGAAAGGCCGCGATGAGTAGTCACCGGACGACCTTCAACCATGTCGGATTGTGCGTCTCCGATCGCGAGCGGTCGCGGCGGTTCTACGAAAATGTGCTGGGGTTTCAGTTCTGGTGGGAGCTTGATCCGCCCGACGGCCCTACCGCCCAGCTGGTGCAGCTACCCGAGCCGCTCGGCGTGCATGCGACTTATCTTGTCCGCGACGGCTTTGTGCTCGAACTCATGGACTACTCGAAGCGCCAAGTTCACACCGGGTCCGAACGCGTCATGGATCAGATTGGGCTGACGCACATTTCCTTCTCGGTGTCCGATCTTGCCGACGCGTTGGAGAAGGTCAAGGAGTTCGGGGGAGCGGTAGTCGGCGCGACGGTGACGGAGGCGATGGCGATGATCCGGGATCCTGATGGGCAGTTGCTGGAGTTGCTTTCGGATGGGTGGCTTTCTGCGCTGCCGCTACGCGCCTGATTCCGAGGCAATGGGCCTGCTGAGGGAAAGCCTTGTATCCCTCATCGGTTGTACGCCGTACTG
Source organism: Mycobacterium hainanense (assembly GCF_041890355.1). Taxonomy (NCBI): domain Bacteria; kingdom Bacillati; phylum Actinomycetota; class Actinomycetes; order Mycobacteriales; family Mycobacteriaceae; genus Mycobacterium; species Mycobacterium hainanense. The sequence goes on from NZ_CP169059.1 coordinate 2,304,795, forward strand.
CCCTCCACAGGATGCGTCGTGCTGACGATTTTGGCCGCGCAGTGGTCCCGATCGAACCCCTGAGTCCTGCACCATGCCAACGCACCCGCTGAGTCGGTGAACGTGATGCCGGCAACCGTGACCCAGAAGTCGGGAGATGAGAAGGTCGACCAGTCACCGGACCAGAGCAGCCTCACGTTCGAGAAGCGCTGGCGCAGCTGAAGGTGCTCTTGGAGCGTCATTGCGTCGTCCCACACCTGGCCGTTGTCGACGACCCCGGGACGCTTGGAACTGAGTTGGGGCACCCAGCGGTCAGCCAGTTGCGAGCTGACCCAAGGCCGGTCGTCAGCCGCGATCTGTCGAAGCTCCTGCGCAGGATCTTGGGGTGTAGCGGTCGCCGTGGTGCGGATCTGAGTCGACGGTGACGCCGATGCCGACTCCGACGGAGGGGCGGTGGGTACGGGATTGGTATAGGGGACGAGCGGCGCCGTCGAGGGCTCGGAGCTGTTCGAGTCGCGGTGAGCGAGGAGTCCGATCACCACACCGGCGCCGCCCACCAACGCCACTGTGATCCCGATAGAGACTCCTACTATGAACTGCCTAGAGCGCCCGGTGTCGCTGGTGACGACTGGTGTCGGACCAGTTGCAGGGTAAGCGTACGAGGCGTTAAAGGGTGGATAACTCTGTGGCCCGCTTACATATTGGGGCGCTAGCAACGTGTCCGCTTGAGGCGGGGTCGACGATCTCGTCGACAACGCACGCTTGGCGGCGCGCCCCAATGCGCCAGCACTGCCGTAGCGGTCGTCGGGGTGCTTTGCCATGCCGCGAGCGATGACGTCGTCGAAAGCCGTAGGCACACGTGGATTGACGCTGCTCGGCCTGGGAGGTGGTGACGAGATGTGTGCGCCGATGATCTGCTCGGCGCTATGTAGTGGGAACGGTTTAGCGCCCGTCAGCGCCTCGTACAGGACGCAGGCCAGCGAGTAGACGTCGACCGATGTCGTCACTTCCTCATCGCCTAAGCGTTCCGGAGCCATGTAATCGAAGGTGCCGACTTGATAGCCCGCCATGGTGAGGTGAGTATCTCCTTTGGCTTCGGCGATACCGAAGTCGACCAAGTACGCGAAGTCGTCGGGCGTCACAATGATGTTCTGCGGCTTGACGTCTCGATGGATGAGTCCTTCAGCGTGCGCGGCGTCCAATGCCGCCGCGATTTGGCCGATGATGTCGGTCGCTCGTTGTGGTTCCAGGGGGCCCTTCTTGAGCATGTCGTGCAGGGTTTCCCCTCGAACCAACCGCATGTCGATGTACAGGACGCCGTTAACTTCTCCCCAGTCGTGGATTGGAATGACGTGCGGCTCCTGCAGAACTGCAGCTGCGCGAGACTCACGTAGGAACCGCGCACGGTAGGTGTCGTCCTGGGCGTACCGGTCTGTGAGTAACTTGAGCGCTACGGTTCTCCCCTTTTTCGTGTCGTACGCCTCGTAAACCTCCCCCATCCCGCCTTGGCCGAGCATTCGCCTGATCTCGTAGCGCCCAAACGCACTGCCGACCAGTGACCTCACAGCACACTTCCTTCTCTTCGCTGCGATCAGTGTCCATCCAGTTGACACCACTTTGGAAGGGTTCGCCCAAGTAACGATGGATTTAGGCGGTACGGCCCGACCCGCGATTTTGCTCTGGAACAAATGCAGCACCCCGACACCGCTGGCACGTTCTGAAGCCTTTAGACGGCGCTGCAGCCGAGACACGTCTGTGCCACATCCGCGGGGCAAAATGTCGAGATTTCCGGACTGGGGTGTCGAGTGCGGAGCCGAGGCGCTGCGGCGCTATGTGGACGTCCTTTACCATCCAAATGCGGCAAGCCTTTGTAGGCAGATTTCATGCGAACTTCCAGGATCTGACGGGATACAGATGGGCGAAAAATGCCGATTCCCTTCGAGGTGATCGGTCTGCACGCCATCGGGCGCGGCGTGGAACGGCCGGAACACGTGGTGGTGGCCGGCGATGGCCGGGTGTTCGCCTCCGACAAGGCCTCAGCTGTCGCGGAGCTCGTTGACGAGAACACCGTTCGGCCGATCGGGCAGGCGGGCGGCGAACCGAACGGGATCGCGATCGATCGCGACGGCCACTTTCTGATCGCCAATTGGGGCCGGGGTGTGCTGCAGGATCTCGACCCGCAGACCGGCGCGATCACGGCGGTCTTAAGCGAGCAACTCGATGGACGCCCGCTGCGATGGCTGAACTTCGTCCTGGTGGATTCCGTTGGTGCGCTGTGGTGTTCGGTGAGCACGATGGCTGAAGATCTTATGGAAACCCTCGCGCGCGGCACTGCCGATGGGTTCCTCTTTCGGATCGCGCCGGACCGCCAGTCGGCCCACATGGTTGCCGATGGTGTGGGCTTTCCGAACTGCATGGCGCTGGACCGCAACGAGGACTACCTCTATGTGGTCCGTACGGTGGCCGCCGATGTGGTCCGGTTTCCGATCCGAAGCGAAACTCTGGGGCCGCCAGAGCAATTCGGCCCGCCGCTGGGCGGTCGGCGACCCGACGAGTACGGCCCCGACGCTAGCCGACTCCTGACCGAGCCGGAGGTCGGCCAAAGATGGGGGATGGCCGACGGATGCGCGTTCGACGCCGAGGGAAACCTCTGGGTCACACTGGTTCTCGCCAACAGGATCGTGGCGATCAGCCCAGACGGCACGGCGACAACCGTGATCGAAGACCCCGACGGGGCGCTTCTACAAAGCCCGACCAGCATCGCCTGGGGCGGGCACGACAGGCGCGACATCTACATCGGCTCCATCGCCACCCCGTACGTGCTCAAGGGCAGAAGCTCGGTGGCCGGCCTGCCGCTCACCCACCAGCGCTAGCCGCCCGACGGCCCGGGCCTCATGAAGTCCGGCAGCGCCGCCTCGGGATCGGCCGGGATCATCGACTCGCCCAAACCCCACAGCTGCCGAATGGTGGCGCCGCCGTCGACGACGAGCGTCTGACCGGTGATGCGGGCGGACAGCTCCGACGACAGGAACAGCGCGGCGTTGGCGATGTCGTGCGCGCGCGGCGCCGCCAGCGGGTTAATCCCGTTGACGGCGTACTCGTTTGGCGGCTGATCCTCGTTGCCCGAGCCCACATTGCCGGGCGCGACCGCGTTGGCGCGAATGCCGTACCGCCCGAGCTCATCCGCGAAGGTCTTGACCAACGAGATGACGCCGGCCTTGGCGGCACCGTAGGCGGCGTGGTAGGTCGCCGCCGCGATGCCGTCGACCGAAGCGACAGCGACCAGCGATCCGCCGGTGCGCTGGGCGATCATGTACCGTGCCGCGGCTTGAAAAAGGTAGTAGACCTGGGTCAGGTTGTAATGAATTGTTGCGTCCCACAATTGGGGGGTGAAGTCCTCGACCTTCGACCAGGTCGCGCCACCGATGATGTCGACGCACACGTCGATGCCGCCCAGCGCAGCCTCGACGTCGTCGATCGCCCGACCGACCTGCTCGGGGTCGGTCATGTCGGCGACGATCGGGATGGCATTCCCTCCGCGGCCGACGATCTCGCCGGCAACTTGCTCCGCACGCTGCTCGTCGATGTCGATGCAGGCGACCGAGGCGCCCGCTTGGGCCAGGACCAGCGACGTGAACCAGCCATGGCCCGCGCGCTCCCGGATATACCCCGCGCCCGACACGACGGCGCGTTTGCCTGATAGTCCGAAATCGATCACGGCCGACCTCCAATCCGACGAATTCTTACGGCTCTCGGCGGCCCGGAGCAACGGTGGGCAGGCCGGCTGCCGCGGCGGCCGCACGGAGGCGTTCGTCGTAGGTGACGAACGCCGTCAACTGGGTGCCGAACACCGCGTTGGCGGTCGCGAGGTGGATCGCGTCGAGTGACCGTAATGTGTTGTCCGGATAGGCCGCAGCGGCCGCCCGGACCACCTCGTCGACTTCATAGCGTGCCACTCGAGCCACGGTCGCGGGCACATCGGCGAGCAGGGAGGGATCTACCCGGCGCAGCGCGCGTGGAAGTTCCACCTCGATCAGCGTCGACGACACCCACGGCGCCGCTGTTTGTGCGTCGAGCCAGTCGGCGAGGGTATCGCTTTCGGGTTCACGCCGGATCAGTTTCATCAGCGCCGACGTGTCGAGATAAAGCATCAATAGCGCTCGTCGTCGCGGAGCTCGCGCAGCAGTTGGCCGGCCTCGTGGTCCGTCTTCACCGGTCCGGAGAGACGCGGCGCCGGCCCGCTGAGCGTGGCGGGATGAAGCCTTCCCGCGCTGATCATTTCGGCTAGGGGATTTTCCTGGGCCGGGACGAGGCGGGCCACAACGGCCCCGCGTTCGGTGATGTCGATTTGCTCGCCGCGCTTTACGCGCGCGAGCACCCCGGCGGTATTTTGGTTCAGCTCGCGCACCGGCACCTCGGACATGTCGGCCAGTGTACTACTTATTTGTACTACACGGAGAGCGCTCGGCCGGAATTGTCCAATCGCGTTTACACGATGGCGGTAGCGTGCGGCTATGGCGATCGATGGCCGAGAGCGATTCCGTGGCTGCCTGTTGGGTGGAGCCGTGGGCGACGCGTTGGGTGCGCCTGTCGAATTCCACACGCGGGAGCAGGTTCTTGCGCAGTTTGGCCGCGAAGGAATCACCTCCTACGCGCCCGCCTACGGCGGTCTCGGCAGGATCACCGACGACACTCAGATGACGCTTTTCACCGCGGAGGGTCTTCTCCGCTATCGGGTTAGGGGATGCCTGAAGGGTGTATCGACGTACTCCGGTGTAACTGCAAACGCGTATCTCCGATGGCTGCGGACACAAGGCGAAGTGCCGGCGCACGACATCGGAGTTGGCGCGCCGTTCGGCGAAGGTGAGCCGGGCTGGCTATACGAGCAAAGCCAGTTGCACAGCCGGCGCGCTCCGGGCAACACCTGCGTGTCGGCGCTTCGGCAGATGCGTGGTCTCGGCGAGCCCGCCAGCAACGCCAGCAAGGGCTGCGGTGGTGTGATGCGCATGGCCCCGGTCGGCCTCTTCGTCGCCCGGCTCCCGAACGGGACGATGCGGCAAGCGTTCGAAATTGGCAGTGAACTTGCGGCGCTGACCCACGGTCACCCCTCCGGTTCGTTGTCCGCTGGGATGTTGGCCGCCCTCGTCTATCAGCTGGCCCAGGGCATAACGCTGGCTGAGGCATTGCTAGCGGCGAAGCACGTTCTCGCCGAGTTTCGCGATCACGACGAAACGTTGCGCGCAGTCGAGTCCGCCGAAGCGGCGACACACCGTGACGCTCCCCGCTGCGATGCCGTCGCCAAGCTAGGTCAGGGTTGGGTGGCTGACGAGGCGTTGGCGATTGGCGTCTATTGCGCGCTGGTGGCCGAGTCGTTCAGCGACGGCATAATTCTCGCGGTCAATCACGACGGCGATTCAGACTCGACGGGATCGATCGCGGGCAATCTACTTGGCGCAATGGTCGGCGTGCGGGCTATCTCCTCGCAATGGCTTGAGCCGCTAGAGCTTGCCGACGTCATTGGACAGATTGCCGACGACCTGTACGACTACCCGCAGTGGCAGCTGTCCGAGTACAGCACCGACGATGAATTTCAGCGTATTAGCCGCAAGTATCCGGGTATTGAGACAGCCTCGACCGCGGTCACTGACGGCTCAATGCGCCGCGGGCGTTGATGCCGCACCGTCTACCTCGGGCTGGCGTTCAAAATCCTTGCCGTTGCCCATGTCTGGCTCTTCTTCGGTGCCTTTGCCCCGGAATGGCCCGGCCACCTGTGAGCCCACCCAGACCATCCCGCGGCCCACCGCCCCGAGCGCATGGCCGGTCGTCGTCGCGACGGCTCCCAGCGTGGCGACGGCGGCGTCGAGCACGCTCGGAATATGGAAGTCCTCCCACGTCTCGACCTGGTGCTGGCGGGCCTTCGCGAAGCGGTCGAACTCGTCGCGCAGCGCGACGCGCTGCTTGGCCAGCTCGCGCACCGCCCAGAATCGGAAGCCGTCAACCGCCTTCGACCGCCCGAAGCGGTCGAGCACTTCCTTCGCGCTGCGGTACATGTCGAGGTCCTCGCGCAGATGGTGGTCGACCAGCCCGCGCGCCTCGTCGATCGCCCGCAGCAGCTGCTCGGGCTCCTTGGCCTCGATGCGCGCGAGGTTCAGCCGCTGCCACTTGTGCAGCGCTTCCTCGGCGATCACCAGCAGGCTCAGGGTGTCGCCAAGCCGGTTGTCGTCGATGGCATTTCGCAGCTTCGCGGCGCGCTGCTGCACGGCCAGCGTGTGGTCGAAGGACACCAGGATGCGGCTGACGTGGTTGCGCAGTTGCTCGACCGCGACGTTGAGCGCCGGCCCCAGCGCGGCCACCGAATCCCAGTACGCGTCGGGCAGCGACCCGTACTTCTCCAGCGAGTCGACCATCCGCGAGACCGTCAGGCTGTTGCCCAGGACGTCGCCGGCACGCTGCGCCCGGGCCACCTCGAGCACCGCCTCGACCTTGTCCTCCACCCGCCGGACGGCGTCCTCCACCTCGGCGACCGCGGACTTCAATGCCATCTGCACCGCGATCATCTGCGCCGAGAGCATCACCTCCGGGCCGAGCAATTCGGGTCGCCATTGCAGGTGGGCAAGGACGTCGTCGGTGCCCGTCGTCAGCCGGAAGAAGCCGTCGGCGACGGGAACCAGCTTGCCTTCCTTCAACACGTCGACAATGTCGCGATGCAGCTGGACGTACTTGCCGGAGTCGGCCAGCAGCGAGGCCAGCCCGGCGATGGCCGCGTTCGCGAGGCAGGCGCCGTCGATGCCGGTGACCCGCACGCCGTTCCCGGCGGTCGCACGCAGCCGGGTCAGGTAGGACTCGACGGCGGCGGGGTCACCGCCCAGCAGCAGGGACTCGTCCTGGAACGACACCACGACCTCGTCGGCATCGATCGCCGCCGACAGCTCAGACACCTCGGTCACGGCACCCCCTGGTCCTTTGGCCGAGCAAAGCGGCCAAGAGTTAACAGGAATTTCTCGGCTAGCAAACTCGGACATTACACGTATGCCGTAGGCGCACCCCCGGGTTCGCCGCGTGTTCGGGAGGAATTCACCGGGTACGGGCGTAACCGGTTCGAGCGGAACGAGTCTCAGCCGAGGTCGTAGGAATCCCGCGAGACGCGGAAGTAATGGCCGGTGCTGCTGTCGGTGCACGTCATGCCCGCTGGCTCGCTGTCGCACGAGAGGGTCCCCGCGGACATGGTCCGGCCGTAATCCAGAGTGGGCTCGCCGGCGACGCGCAACGTCTCGCCGTGGCAGTGGATGGCGGCCGGCTGGCCCTGGTCGAGGACGAAACGGTTACCCCAGGCGAGGTGCTTGCCGGATTCCGGCGGCGGCGGTGGCTGGTAATCGAAGTCGCTGATGTCGCACGCGGCGCCGAAGCTACCCAGGACGCAGTAGATGTTCCCGGACGGGGATTGAAAGTCCATGGTGTCCGCGCGTGCGATCGGCGCCGCGGCAACGGCGGCAACGGCGATGACGACCACGAGGGTCCGCCCGATCATTTGCTGAGCGTAAGCCCAGACGCCGTTGGCCCGGGCCGGTAAGCGGGAAATAAGTTTGCGCGGCACGCCGTCCCGTCCCGGCGGCTGCGACCGCTAGTTGGAACGCGCCCTCAGCTGCTCGCGTGTGTGCTTTTCCACGAACAACGGAACGAAGTCCCGCACGCGGCTATGCGCGAACCGGGCATGCTCTTCGCGGATGAGGGCGTCGACGACCTCCGCCGGGATTCGCGGGAACTCACCGATGAGTTGCCGGCCGAGGTCCGCCAACAGCGCTTCTTCGTTGACCTGCGTGACCTTACCCATGAGCATGGGGTTCCCGATGGCCCCGCGTGGTCAAACGGGTTTCGACCGCTGTCGCGTTAAGACAGCGTGAACCGCCCTAATTTAGTAACAGAGCGATCGCTCTGTTACTATGGCCCGCATGCCGCGGCCCAGGGTGCACGACCAGGATCAGATCCTGGACGCCGTCGAACGGCTGGCCGTGCAATCCGGGCCGGCATCGGTGACGATACGAGCCGTCGGCGACGCAATCGGCGTATCCAACGGCGCGCTGTACCACACGTTCGGTTCGCGGGCGGGCCTCGTCGGGCGCGCGTGGCTGCGGGCCGGGCACCGATTCCTCAGCGCGCAAAGCGAATTGATCGACTCCGCGGACGGGGACGGCGTCGACGCGGTGGTGGCGGCCGCCGAGGCGCCGGCCGTCTTCGCCGAAACCCACCCGGAGTCATCGCAACTCCTGCTGACGGTGCGCCGCGACGAGCTGCTGGGCCCCGAGACACCGCCCGACATCGCCGCGCAATTGCGCGACCTGGACCGGCTGCTGGTCGAGACGATGATCCGGCTGGCCCGCCGCCTGTGGGACCGCAAGGACGCCGCGGCCGTCGATGTGATCACGACCTGCATCGTCGACCTGCCGACCGCGATCCTGTTGCGCCGCAACCGGATCGACGACCCGGACGCACGCGAACGGCTGCGCGCGGCCGTCATCGCCGTGCTCGACGTCGGGGCACCCCGGCGCAGGACCACAGAAAGGGCCACCACATGACACCGACATTCAGCTGGGACGACAAGATCGCGATTCTGCGCCTCGGCGAGGACGAGAACCGGTTCTCCCCAGAGTTTCTCGACGCGATCAACGGGCAGCTCGACGAAATCCAGCAGGCCGGCGCGCAGGGCCTGGTCACCACCGCGGCCGGCAAGTTCTACACCAACGGGCTGGATCTGGACTGGCTGGGCGCGCACGCCGACCAGACCCAGTCCTACGTCGCGCGGGTGCAGGCCCTGCTGGCCCGCGTCCTGACCTTCCCGATGCCGACCGCCGCCGCGGTGACCGGCCATGCCTTCGGCGCCGGCGCCATGCTCGCGATGGCCCATGACGTGCGGGTGATGCGCGCCGACCGCGGGTTCTTCTGCTTCCCCGAGGTCGACATCCGCATCCCGTTCACCGACGGCATGGCCGCGCTGATCCAAGCCAAGCTCACCCCCCGCGCCGCGGTGGCCTCCATGACCACCGGGCGGCGGTTCGGTGGGGAAGAGGCCGCCGAACTCGGCATCGTCGACGCGACTGCAGCCGAGGCCGAGGTGACCGCCGCGGCCACCGACCTGCTGCGCCCGCTCGGCGGCAAGGACCCCGGCACGCTCGGCGCCATCAAGCAGACCATGTTCCGCGCAGCGGCCCGGGCGTTGACCGACGTCTGAGCCCGACACGAACCGCGATTGTTACCATCGCGCGGTGAGCGACCACCCCGGCCGGCTAGGAGCCCTGACGCGGCGCGACGTGCTGAAATTGGCGCCCGTGCTGCTCGGTGCCGGGAGCCTGGTGGCCGCGCCCCGCGCTACCGCCGCCGTCGCCGGGTCGGCCGTCTTCCTGGACCCGGGCCACAACGCCGTCAACGACGCGTCGATCAACCAGCAGGTCCCCAACGGCCGCGGCGGCACGAAGGCGTGCCAGACGTCGGGCGCGGCCACCAACGACGGCTATCCCGAGCACGCGTTCACCTGGGCGGTCGTGGCGCTGATCAACCAGTCGCTGAACCAGCTGGGCGTGCGTACCCAGCTGTCGCGCGGTGACGACGGCTCCGTCGGCCCCTGCGTGGATGCCCGCGCCGCGGCGGCCAACGCGATGCGCCCCGACGCGATCGTCAGCATCCACGCCGACGGCGGACCCGCGTCCGGCAGCGGATTCCACGTCAACTACTCCAGCCCGCCGCTGAACGACGTGCAGGCCGGCCCCGCCGTCCAGTTGGCCACCACGATGCGGGATGCCTTGTCGCAGGCGGGTTTCCAGCCGGCCAACTACATCGGCGCGAACGGCCTCTTCGGACGCGACGACCTCGCGGGGCTGAACCTCGCGCAGTACCCGGCGATCCTGGTCGAACTCGGCAACATGAAGAACGCCGAGGACGCCGCGCGGATGGAAAGCCCGGACGGCCGCGCCCGCTATGCCAACGCGGTCACCCAGGGCATCGTGGCGTTCCTGAATGCCAAGGCCGGCTGAGCAAATCGCTTAGCCGCCGAAGTTTTCGGCAGGGGCCGACACCTGGGTCGCCGGGCCGCCGATGCCGAGGTGGCTGGAGGCGAAGGAGACGCCCTTGTCGATCATGGCGCCGTCGTCGGCGTAGGTGTTGTGGGCGGCGAAGTTCATGCCGTCGGAGCAGACCGGGTCTTCGGTGGCGCAGACCTTGATGGTCTTGTCGGCGAAGGTGGGGCCGATGACGACGGGGGGTTCGCCGAGGAAGTTCATGGCCCGCACGTTGGGCATGCCGAAGAGCACGACCGAGGACACGTGGCTGGCCACCGAGGGGTCCAGGGGTTTGGGCACGGTGTTGGGGTCGATGCCGTCGGGCACCGAGGGTGAGGTGACGAAGCCCATCACGGCCGCGCCTTGGGAGTAGCCGCCGAGCACCATTTTGGTGTTGGGGCAGTCGTGGGCCATCGAAACGACGTGGGTGCCAGCGTCTCTGACGCCGTCGATGCCGGTGGCCCATTGGTCGCTGGCGGGGTAGTTCACCGGGTAGACGTCGAATGATCGCGCGCCGATGCGCGAGTGGAGGGCGTCGACGAAGGCTTGGCCGGTGGGGCCGACACCGGGGTCTTCACCGGTGCCGCGGGCGAATACCACCTGCACGTCCGGACATTGGGCGGACGCGGAGGGGATGACCGAGCCGGCGAGGGCCGACACGCTAAGGCCTGACACCGCAACCACTGCGGGCGCGAGGGAACGGATGAAGTGACGTGCGATCATGCCGCGACTGATGCCCATGCGGACGCCTCCCAAACTGTCAATGCCCGAGAAAATTCGTCATCGTTTCCTGTATACCGAGGCGCGGCCGCCAGCGTCGGATGAGGGCCGCGTGTCGACGCGCCAAATGAATCCATTTTGCACGCCTCCGGACCGCCATCTTACGAAATCCCCTGCCAGCTGTCGTTTGGTGTTGGAGGCCACGGGTAGCCGGTCGACGAAACACGCTGGACACACAGAAGGGTGATGACATGGCCACGGGTGAAACGGGTTTCGACGATGTGACGTTCGATCTGATCTCCGTTCAGTACCACTCGCTGAAGGCCGGGCACGATTACGGCCAGTACGTGCGTGACGCGAAAAACGCCGGCTTGGAGGATGTTGCGGCGTTCTTCAATGAGGTGATGGAGCAGGACTCCGAGCGCGCGCGGCGCTGTCATGAGTTGCTGGGCCAGCTGCAGGGAACGGCCGCGGCCGGCCCGGCCACCCGGTAACCCGCAGGTTTGGCTCGGGGACAGAGGCTTTGGCGTGGGCGGTCGCCCGGGGCGACCGCCCACGCGTCGCCGGGTCCGGTTCTGATGTCAGCAAGGTCACATGCTGGCAACCACGGGTGCGCCGTGCGCCGTCCTTTATTAGAGTTACGTAAGGGTAATGACAGTTTTTCCTAAGTAAGCGTGGGGCGGGGAAGCACGGAGCGAGGTTGTGAACACGGACCGTTTGGACGCCGTCATCGTCGGCGCCGGCTTTGGCGGCATCGGCGCTGCGATCCAGCTCAAGCGTCTCGGGTATGACAACTTCGTCATTCTCGAGCGCGAGGATGACCTGGGCGGCACCTGGCACGTCAACCACTACCCGGGGATCGCCGTCGACATCCCGTCGACCACCTACTCGTACTGGTTCGAACCCAATCCGACCTGGTCGCGGCTGTTTGCGCCCGGCGCCGAGGTCAAGCAGTACGCCGCGGACGTCGCCGACAAGTACGACGTGCGCCGCCACATGCGGTTCAACACCACCGTCGAAGGCGCCCAGTGGGACGAGGACCGCGAGGTCTGGCGGGTGGCGCTGGCCGGCGGCGACACGCTGACCAGCCGCTTCCTGATCACCGCGACGGGCTTCCTGTCCCAGCCGCGCCTGCCGGATATCGCGGGGATCGCGAGCTTCGAGGGCAAGATCGTCCACACCACCGCCTGGGACCACGACTACGACTACACGGGCCGCCGGATCGCCGTCATCGGGACCGGGGCGTCGGCGGTTCAGCTAATCCCGGAGCTGGCCAAAGAGGCCGCCGACCTGACCGTCTACCAGCGCACCGCGACGCATGTGATGCCCAAGCCGGACTTCGAGTTCCCGCCGGCGGTTCGCCGCCTGTTCGCGCGGGTCCCGGTGGCGCAGCGCGCGTTGCGGTGGGTGACCGACGTGATCCTGGAGATCATCATGGTCGTCGGGGCGCTGCACTTCAGGGAGTCCCGGGGTCGCGGGAACATCTCGGCCGCCGACCTGGCCAAGATCAACCGATTCCGCTGGATCCGCAACAAGGAACTGCGCGCACAGTTCACGCCGGACTACGACTGCGGCTGCAAGCGGCCCACGATGTCCAACAGCTTCTACCCGACGTTCGCCAAGCCGCACGTGCACCTGGAGACCAGCTCGATCGCGCGGATCGAGGCGGACGGGATCGTCACCGTCGACGGGCGCAAGACCGTGATTGACACCCTGGTGTTGGCGACCGGCTTCGACCTGTGGGAGGCCAATTTCCCGGCCATCGAGGTGGTCGGTCGCAAGGGCCGCAACCTGGGCAAGTGGTGGCGAGAGACCCGCTTCCAGTCCTACCAGGGCGTCTCGATGCCCTACTTCCCGAACTACCTGAGCCTGGCCAGCCCGTTCGCCTTCTCCGGGCTGTCCTTCTTCCACACCATCGAGTACCAGATGCGGCACATGGACCGGCTGCTCGGCGAGGTCAAGCGCCGCGGTGCGACGACCTTCGAGGTGACCGAAGAGGCCAACGACCGGTTCATGGAGCGGATGACCAAGCGGCTGGACAACACGGTGTTCTACGCCGGCAACTGTGCGACGTCGCGGTCCTACTACTTCAGCCCCAGCGGCGAGGCGTCGCTGCTGCGGCCGACGTCGACGTTGAACTCGGTGCGGGAAGCGTCGACCTTCCCGCTCAGCGACTACATGATCGCCTGACGCCACATCTGCCACACCAGCCCCGGCCCCGGAAGGGGCCGTTTGCTGGCCCCGCCGCGGGGTAATCGTTCTGAAGCACAAACGGCGGACGCTGTCCGCAACCGATGCGAAAGAAGATGTGGCCCAATGGAAACACTGTGCCTTGGATGCGCTTGCTTCGCGATCACCTCTGCCTTCGTGCTGGGGGGCATCAACGCGCCCGCGCATTCGGTCGCCCAATCGAACCCGCACCCCACGGCTGCCGCCCAGGCGAGCGACCGCTAACCGCGCGGGCGGCCGCCGGGACACCGTAGATTCGTGCGCGTCCGCGGATGCATGATTGCGCGTGTGGTCAAGGCTTTGTTGTTTGACGTGCAAGGTACGGCGACGGACTTTCATTCGACCGTGTGCGACGAGGCGCGGCGGATCAGCGCTGGGCGGCACCCGGGCGCCGACTGGCCCGAGGTGGTAAGGCGTTGGCGCGCAGGCTACTTCATGGCGCTGGAGCAGGCGCCCCGCTCCAGCGGGTGGGTGTCGGTGCAGTCGGTGTATCGCCGGGCCCTCGACGCCGTGCTGGACGAGCGTGGCATCGTGTTCTCTGACGCCGAACGGGACGAACTCACCGCCGCCTGGCGGCGGCTCAAGCCCTGGCCGGACGCGGTGCCCGGGCTGACGCGACTGAAGGGTGGCTACACGCTGGCCACCCTGTCGAACGCAGACGTCTCGGCCGTCGTCGAGCTGTCCAAGCGGGCGGGCCTGCCCTGGGATGCGATTTTCGCCGCCGAGATGGCCGGGGTGTTCAAGCCCGACCCGGCGATCTATCGGATGGCCGCAACCTACCTCGGCCTCGAACCCGCCGAGATCATGATGGTCGCCAGCCACAAGTACGACATCCGCGCCGCGGCCGAGCTCGGGTTCCGGACCGCCTTCGTCGCGCGCCCGCTGGAGTTCGGCGTCGACGGCGAGGCCGACGTCGCCTATTCCGACGAGTTCGACGTCAACGCGTCCGATTTCGGCGACCTGGCGGAGCAACTCGGGCGCTGAACCAGCGACGGCAGGCTTAGGCACCCGTGAGCGCCGGGTCGGGCTGTTCCGACGACATCGACAGGAAGCCGCGCGCGCAGCGCGCGGCCAGCAACCAGTTCGCCGGCCTCTTCATGTCCAGCCCGCCGAGGAGCTGCTTGATCATGGTCAGCGTGTCGAAGTAAATGCGTTCGCAGACAAGGGTTTCGGTGTTGTCGAAGACGAAGTAGGCCGTCATGCGGACCCGGAACCGGCTGCCCGTGGGCGGCACCTTGCCCAGGTAGCCGCGATGGGTGCCCATCAACCAGAACTCGACGATCACCGCGTCGGCGCTGTGCCGCAGCGCGATGATCTGGTGGTCCTGATCGGGAAACGCGGTGCGCGTGTAGGTGTAGTAGTCGCGCACCGCCGTGTCGCCGTCGTGCACCACCATCTGCGGGATCAGCTCGTAGCGCGGATGCGGGAACGTCGCCAGCACGTCGTCCCAGTCCTGGCGGACCTCGTCGTGGAAATGGTCGAGCACCAGCTTCTCGCGGGCGGCCAGCACCTCCGCGGAGGGGAACGCGGGAATCGTCATGGCGACTAGGTTAGGCGGAATTTGATACCGCGGGCGCTATCAAATTTCGAGTGCGCACATGCTTGCAGACCGAGCGCTACCGGGGCGGGGTCCAGGCGACCGGCAGGGCCTTGATGCCGTGGATGAACTGCGACAGCAGCCGCGCGGGCTCGTCGGTCGCGACGATGTCGGGTATCTCGCGGCGCAATTCGTCGAAGACGACCCGGATCTCGCGGCGGGCGAGGTTGGCGCCCAGGCAGAAATGCGCCCCGCCGCCGCCGAACCCGAAATGCGGGTTGGGGGTGCGCGCCACGTCGAACAGCCAGGGATTGGCGAACTTTGACTCGTCGCGGTTGGCCGAGTTGTACCACAGCGCGGTCTTGTCGCCCTCGGCCAGCTTGGTTCCGCTCAGCTTGAAGTCGCGGGTCAGGGTGCGCCGCATGTAGACGACCGGCGAGGCCCACCGCACGATCTCCTCGACGGCCGTGGGCGTCAGCCGGTCGAAGTTGGCCCACCACTTGACCCGCTCGTCGGGGTAGCGGGACAGCGCCAGCACCCCGTGGCTGATCGCGTTGCGCGTGGTCTCGTTGCCGGCGACCACCAGCAGGATGAAGAACGACGCGATCTCCGCCGACGTCAGCCGTTCGCCGTCGACCTCGGCTTCGACCAGGCTGGTGGTCAGGTCGTCGTGGTGATTGACGCGGCGGTCCTCGGCGAGCGCGGTGGCGTACGCGCCGATGTCCATCGAGACCTTCAGGAACTCGTCGAAGTCGGTCGTCAGGTCGGGGTCGCCGAACCCGAGAATCACGTTGGTCCAGTGGAAGATTCGCTGATGGTCTTCCTCGGGGATGCCCATCATGTCGCAAATAACCTGCAGCGGCAGCGGACCGGCGAGTTCGGTCACCAGATCGGCTTCGCCGTCGGGGTGGTCGGCGACCAGCGACGCGACCAGTCGGCGGGCGCGCTCGCGCACCGACGCCTCGATGCGCGCCACCACCTTCGGGGTGAAGGCCCGGCTGACGATCGAGCGCAACCGCTGGTGGCGCGGATCGTCGAGCACGATCATCGACCCGAAGTACTCCGCGATCTCCGGCGCGTTGTCATTCACCGTGATGTTCGGGCTGCTGCTGAAGATCTCCGGGTGACGGCTGGCGAAATGCACGTCGTCGTGGCGGGTGAGCGACCAATAGCCCTGGCCCGCCGTGAATCCCTCCATCTTGAGCGCGGGCCAGAACGACAGCGGGGCCTCGCGGCGCAGCGTGGCGAACGCGCCGTCGCGAAAGTCGTCGTCCAGACCCCAGAAGTCGAGCGAATCCAGGTGGATGTCGGAGAGCGGAACCTCCGGCGGAGGCGCCCCGTTGGTTCGCGCCGCGATACCCGTCTTCAGGCTCACCAAGGACCTCCGTCAGTGGGTGCAAACCGTCCGGCCGCCCGCCGACTGCGCGTCGGCGACGACGTTGCCGTCGAGCAGGATCCGGCAGCGGATGGGTCCGACCCCCTGCGCGCTGATCACGAACACCTGCCCCCCGAAGGCGGTGAATTCCGTCGACCACGGCAGCGGCGCGTTCACCTGGTGCAGCTGGCCGGCATCGGTCTGGTACGAGATGTACTGCGCGACGCCGGTACCGGTCACCTCGTAACGGGCCTGGGGCATCTGGGGGAGGGCGTGCGCCACGCCCGGGGCCGCCGCGATGCCGACACCGAACAGGATCGAGAGCCCGCGCACATGCTTGGTCATATTTTGCATCGTGTCACCACGCACGGTGCTAGGGAAGGTTTCCGGCCAAGGCACGGGGCGGCCCGGTCTAGGGTGAGTCGCACGGGGGCTGGCACGGGAAGGTGAGTATGTCGGAACACGGTCCAAAACGTGTGGTGGTCTGGGGCACCGGCTTCGTCGGCAAGATGGTGATCGCCGAGATCGTCAAGCATCCGCTGTTCGAGTTGGTCGGCGTCGGCGTCAGCAATCCCGACAAGGTCGGCCGCGACGTCGGCGAGATCTGCGGGCTGCCCGAGCCGACGGGCATCATCGCGACCGACGACGTCGACGCCCTGATCGGGCTGCAGCCCGACGCGCTGGTGCACTACGGCCCGACCGCGATGCACGCCAAGGACAACATCGCGCTGATCACCCGCTTCCTGCGCGCCGGGATCGACGTGTGCTCAACAGCGATGACCCCGTGGGTGTGGCCGACGATGCACCTGAACCCGCCGAACTGGATCGCCCCCATCACCGAGGCCTGCGAACTGGGCGAGTCGTCCTGCTTCACCACCGGCATCGACCCGGGCTTCGCCAACGACCTGTTCCCGATGACGCTGATGGGCTTGTGCTCGGAGGTGCGCCGGGTGCGCGCCTCGGAACTGCTCGACTACACCAACTACGAGGGCGACTACGAAGTGGAGATGGGCATCGGCCGCGAACCCGAATACAGCCCCATGCTCGAAGACTCCAACATGCTCATCTTCGCGTGGGGCGCCACGGTCCCGATGATCGCCCACGCCGCCGGCATCATGCTCGACGAGATCACCACCACCTGGGACAAATGGGTGACGCCCACCGAGCGGCACACCGTCAAGGGCGTCATCAAGGCCGGGCACGTCGCCGCCGTCCGATTCACCATCAATGGAATCTACAAGGGCGACACCAGGATTCAGCTCGAGCACGTCAACCGCATCGGGCTGGACGCCGCCCCCGACTGGCCGTC
Source organism: Mycobacterium hainanense (assembly GCF_041890355.1). Taxonomy (NCBI): domain Bacteria; kingdom Bacillati; phylum Actinomycetota; class Actinomycetes; order Mycobacteriales; family Mycobacteriaceae; genus Mycobacterium; species Mycobacterium hainanense. Next base: position 2,321,993 of record NZ_CP169059.1, read on the forward strand.
CGGCCACGACAACGACGTCTATCGGGTGGACATCGAGGGCACGCCCAGCATCTTCCAGGAGACCGCCTTCCGGTTCACCGACGGCTCGGGCCGCGACGCGGCCACGGCCGGGTGCCTGGCGACCGGGATGCGCGCCCTCAACGCGGTGCCCGCGGTCAACGACCTGCGGCCGGGCTGGATCACGCCGCTGGACCTGCCGCTGATCGCGGGGGCCGGCAACATCCGCTGATACCGCGCACAGCGGGCACCTAGGTTCCGCTGAGACGCGGTACAGGTTTCGGCGGCACAATAACGGCTAGCCGGTTTGCGAGTCGCTGAAGTTGGGGTTGGGATATATGGCTGATGGAGCTGGGACCGCGCTGGGACTGTCGATCGGGGCCACCAACCTGGCGGCCGTCGCCGCCGACCAGGCCATCACCCGCAAGCCCGTCCTGACGCTCTACCCCGAACGCGCGCCCGAGGTCGGCATCCCCGCGGAGAACCCGCGGCTCGACCAGCCCGGGCTGGTGCTGACCGGGTTCGTCAACCGGGTCTGTGACCCGCGCGGCATCGTCGCGCCCGACGGCTCGGTGCACCGCAGCGAGCAACTGATCGCCGACGCCATGCGCGCCCTCGCCTACGCCGTCACCGGCGGGCGGCCCCTGCCCGACAGCGTCGCCGTCACCTATCCCGCCCACTGGCCGTCCGCGGCGGTGGACACGGTGGGCACCGCGCTGAGCTCGGTGGCCGAATGGTCCAACCGGGCCCGACCCCTGCTGCTGATCCCCGACGCCGCCGCCACGTTGGTCGCCGCGCGCAACAACGCCGGCCTACCCAGCCGCGGCACGGTCGCCGTGTGCGACTTCGGCGGCACCGGCACCGGCGTCACGTTCATGCGCGCCGACGGCGACTACCAGGCGCTGGCCCCCACCCTGCGGCTGCACGACTTCTCCGGCGACCTGATCGACCAGGCGCTGCTGAGCGCCGTCGTCTCCAACCTGCCGAGCACCGCGTCCTTCGACCCGGCCGGCACCGTGGCGATCGGCTCGCTCAGCCGGCTGCGCACCGCCTGCCGAAGCGCCAAAGAAGAGCTGTCATCGAACACGGTCACCACGCTGACCGACGGGCTGACCGGCGAAATCCGGGTCACCCGCGAGGAGCTCGACGACGCGATCCGCACCCCGCTGGACCGGTTCGTGGCGGTGCTGGAAAGCGCATTGGCCCGCAACGGGATTCAGGATTTGGTCGCGGTGGTCTCCGCCGGCGGCGGCGCGCACATCCCGTCGATCACCACCACGCTGTCGCAGTACTTCCGCGTCCCGGTCATCACGACGGCGCGCCCGGAGCTGACGGCCGCCACGGGGGCCGCGCTGCGGGCGGCACACGGGCCCGGGGAAGCCTTCGCCGCGGCGGCCACGGCGTCGGCGCCGGCCGCGCCCGTCACGGCGACGGCGCAGGCCGCTCCAGCGGCTCCGGAGCGGCCGGCCGCCGGCGACGAGCCGGCCGAGCAGCCGGTCGCCAAGCGCAAGAGCCGACTGTTTCGGCTGCCGGTGCTGGCGGGGGTCGTCGGCGCGGCGGCCGCGTTGGCGCTCGTGGGCACGGCGGTCACGATCGGTCTGACCTCGGAGAAATCGGCGACGACTCCGCCTCCGGGCGTGACCAGCAGCCGGGTGCCCGCGCCGGCGCCCAACACCGCGACGGCGCAGCAGGCGCCGCCGACCCAAGAGGCTCCGCCGCCGTCGACCACGGATACCAACCCGCCCGCCAACACCGAGACGCCGTCCACCAGTGTCCCGTCAGCCAAACCGCAGCAGGCTCCGCCGCTGGCGGCCGGTCCCGCCCGTCCGGCGGCCCCGCGGATCCCGGAGGCACCGCCCATCCCCCCGGTGCCCGGTCTCAACGAACCCATTCCGGGGTTGGACCGCGTCAATCAGATCGTTCAAGGAATCGCGGGCGACCTGGGTATCAGCGGCATTCCGCAACTAGGCCCTTAACTCCGAATGGGCCAAGCGTTCAACCCTTTTCGCCCTTGTTCTCCGCGGCCGCGGCCTCTTTGAGCTTCTCGTTGAGGGCCTTGTCCTTCTCGATCTGTTCCTTCAGCGCCTGCTCGTCGCGCTCGTCGTCGGACTTCTCGGCCTTCGAGTCGGTGCCCTCGGGGACTTCGTGCTTGGGATTGCCGTCGTCGTCGAGCCAGTCGTTGACGGCGGTCCCCGAAACGCTCCCGCCGGTACCGGGCAACACGATGGTCGGCTTTTCCTTGTAGGCCTCCATCATCTCGGCGGCCTTCTTTTTGTCGTCCTCGTCGGGCTCTGGCTTTTCCGTCAGCTTCTGATCGGTGTCCTCATCAGCCGACTTGCGATCGGTGTCCTGGTCAGCCGACTTATCGTCCTGCACGCTCATGCAATAACCCCCTCGCAATCGCAGGTCAGATCTGTGGGGGTTACCCGTTGCGGCGTTGTGTCGAAACTCTCACACGCCGGACCGTTCGCTCTTGACCAGCTCGACCAGGGCCAGCGGAATCCGCATCGGCTCGGGTGCGATTGACAGCTGCTCGGCGACCGCTCCCTGGAGCTGATCGAGGAACTCGCGGGCCCGGCCGTCGTGCATCCCGCCGTCAAGGCCGCGCACCAGCGCGGGAAACAGCGCCGTGCGGGCGAAGGCCGCCCACTGCGCGCCGAAGGCCTCGGCGTCGCGGTCGGCTTGAAAGCGGGCCCAGAATCGGTCCTCGGCGTTGAACATCTCGAGGTGGTCGATCGTCAGGCCTTCGAATCGTCCGCTGGGCGCGAACGGGGCGCGGAAGTCCTTCTCGCCGCGGGCGAAGGTGGGAATGGTCATCCGCCGCACCTCCTCCTCGCGCACCAAGCCGTCGCGCACGCGCTCCCGCAGCCCCTCGAGCATCGCGTCGATCAGCGTCGCGAACCCCGTCGTGCCGTCTTCGTCAAGCGCGATGGTCATCACCACCAACCGACCCTCGGGGGCCAGTTCGCGGCCGCGGAACGCGACGAAGTTGTGCCAGTCCAGCGCCGCCCGCTCGGCGTACGCCGAGCGCACCGCGTGGTCGTTGCTGTAGGCGACGTGCACATGATCGTGCACCTCTGTAGGCATCGCGCTCAGCCACTGCGTCGCCCACGACGACCAGCCGAGGTTGACCGTCTTGGACGGCACGATCTGCCCGTAGAACGAGCGGCCGATCGACGACGCGAACGTCGCGTTGTCGAGCTGCAGGTAGCTCTCCGGGTCGTCTTCCAGGGTGTGGAACAGCGCCGAGAAGTCGTTGTCCGGTATGTCGGTGTGCGCCACCAGGATCGCGTGGTCGTGCCGGGTGCGGCGGCGCAGCACCGCGATGGCCGCCGACAGGGGCTTGAGCGAATTGTGCCCGTTTGCGGCGCCGTAGTCGGCGATGACGATGGGTTGCGGCGGCCTGGGCAGCGCTACCCGCTCGGCGGCGCGCTCGAACATCGCGATGGCCGGCGCCAGCCCGGCGGCCTGCAGGCGCGACGACCGGGTGTAAACGGGCTCGGGCCGAACCACAATGCTCGATTCGGGCATCCTGGGCTGAGGCCGCATGTCCCAACGATAGTCGTCAGTTCGGCTTCGGGTAGGTCACGCCGGTGAGCTGCTCGGAAAGCTCCCAAAGTCGTTGGCAGTCAGCCTCGTTGCGGGCCGGCGCGGGCACCTTGGCCGATCGCACGCCGCCGCCGGCCAGCTCCTGGAACCCGCGGGGCCCGTAGAACGCGCCGCCTTGGGCGTGTGGGGCAACGGCGGCGTACAGCGCCGGCAGGATCCCTTCGTCGATCTCCTGCCAGAGGAACGGGGTGAAGCGCCAGGACGCCTTGTACAGCCGCTCCATGAGGGCGGGCTTCTCCCGGCCGTGCGAGGGCCCGGTGATCTGCAGGTTGGTCTTCGTCAGGCCCGGGTGCGCAGCGTTGGAGACGATGCCCCAGCCGCCCGCGCGGCTGCGCCGGTCCAGCTCGAGGGCGAACATCAGCACCGCCAGCTTGGACTGGCCATAAGCCGACATCGCCGCGTAGGACTTCTCGAAATTCGGGTCGTCGAAGTGGATCTTGCCGCTTTGGCGGGCCGCCAGGCTGCTCAGTGAGACGACGCGTGCTTTGCCGGCGGCCCGCAGCAGCGGCAGCACGTGCCCGGTGAGCGCGAAATGCCCGAGATGGTTGCTGCCGAACTGCAATTCGAAGCCGTCGGCGGTGGTGTCGCGCTCCGGCGGCGTCATGACGCCGGCGTTGTTGATCAGGATGTCGATCGGGCGGCCCTGGGCGTTGAGTTGCTCACCCAGCGCGGCGACCGAGGCCAGCGACGACAGGTCAAGCGCCGCGATGGTCAGCTTGGCGTCGGGCACCGTCTTGCGGATTTCCTCGATCGCCCCTTCGCCCTTGGCGCGGTTGCGGATCGCCATCACGACGTCGGCGCCGGCGGCCGCGAGGCGGCGGGCCAGGCCGAACCCCAGGCCGCTGTTGGCGCCGGTGACGATTGCCAGCTTGCCCGACAAGTCGGGGACCGTGGCGACGAGATCGTTGGCCATGCGTATCACTCCTTACCGGTTTGACCCGGCTCCCAGTGTGCGCCGCTTCGCGTCACGGTGACACACTGCCTGCATGAGCAGCCGACGGCTCGCGAAGATTTCGCTGGCCGCCGCCATCGTCGTGATGGTCGTATCGGTGGGCGGCTTCATCGCCGCCCTGGTGCTCAACGCCTTCTTCCTGGACAAATACAACGCCTACGGCGAGGTGCCCGTCCCCGGTTCGGGCAGCCTCAACCTGCCCGCCGGTGACGTCACCATCAGCCTGCACACCATCGTCATCAGCGGCCCCGACCGCGGGCTGCCGGTGCCGCCGCTGGGCGTCACGATCGCGCCGCCCGACGGGGTGGCGCAGCCCGTGGTGACCGAGAACATCGGGACCACGACGACGGTCAACAACGACGCGCACGTGCGGGTGTGGGTCGCTCACGTCGCGTCGAGCGGCACCTACAACATCACGACCGACGGGCAGGTCAACGGTTACATCAATCCGCGGCTGGCCTTCGGGCGCAACAGTTCCCACGGCTTTTTGGTGTGGTTGTTCGTCGCCGCCTTCGTGGTCGGGCTGGCCGGCTCGCTTGTGTCGGGCTGGTGGCTGGGCCGCACCCGCCGCAGGGCGGTGGTGGCGGCCAACCCGTACTACCGTCCGCCGGTCGTGCCCGCGGCGCCGGTCGAGCCGACCGACGAGGGAGTGCGCCTGGAGCGGCTCAAAACCCTTGCCGCGCTGCGTGATTCGGGGACGCTGACTGCGGAGGAGTTCGAGGCCGAGAAGCGCCGGATCCTCGAGGGGCGGTAGCCGCTGTCTCCCGCCAATAGGCGACTTTCGAATTTGATATCGCCGGTGATATCAAATTCGAGGAGCGCATAGTGGTAGGAAAACCGCTACGCGTGTGACGGATGGGGCCTTCGCACGGGCCGCCGGGCTCAGTGCCCCCGCGCTCAGTGCCCCCGCGCTCAGTGCCCCCTGGCCACCCATTCCTCGTAGTGCACGATTTCGTCGCCGATGGTGGTGCTGTCGCCGTGGCCGGTGTGGACCAGGGTCTCGCCGGGCAGCTTGCCCAGCCGCTCGGAGATCGACTGCAGGATCGTCGGGAAATCCGAATACGAGCGGCCCGTGGCGCCCGGGCCGCCGGAGAACAGGGTGTCGCCGCTGAACACCACGCCCAGGTCGTGGGAATACCAGCACACCGATCCGGGGGAGTGGCCCGGGGTGTGCAGCGCGCGCAGCTCGGTTCCGCCGATGCTGACCGTTTCGCCGTCGGAGACCGAGCGGAACGGTTTGTCGGGGTGGGTCATTTGCCACAGCACCTCGTCGGCCGGGTGCAGCAGCACCGGCGCGTCGAGCGCCTCGCCCAGTTGCGGTGCGACCGTCACGTGGTCGTTGTGGCCGTGCGTGCACACCACCGCGACGACGTGACGGCCATCCACGGCCTCGATGATCGGCTCGGCCGTGTGCGCGGCGTCGAACACCACGACGTTGGAGTTGTCGCCGATCAACCAGATGTTGTTGTCGACTTCCCAACTGCCGCCGTCGAGTTCGAACGTGCCGTGGGTGACCACCTTCTGAATCTCGACCATTTAGAGCTCCACCACCGAACGCAACACCGCGCCCCCGTGCATCTTGTGGAAGGCCTCCTCGACGTCGCCCAGGCCGATGCGCTCGGAGACGAACTGCTCCAACGGCAGCCGGCCCTGCAGGTACAAATCGATCAGCGTCGGGAAGTCGCGTTCGGGCAGGCAATCGCCGTACCACGACGACTTCAGCGACCCGCCGTGGGAGAAGAAGTCGATCATCGGCATGTCGAGCTTCATGTCGGGCGTGGGAACCCCCACGAGCACCACGGTGCCCGCTAGGTCGCGGGCGTAGAAGGCCTGCTTCCACGTCTCGGGCCGCCCGACCGCGTCGATCGCCACGTTGACCCCGAACCCGTCGGTCAGATCCTGGATCGCCTCGACCACGTCGGCCTGGCGGGCGTTGATGGTGTGGGTGGCGCCGAACTTGCGCGCCCAGTCCAGCTTGGTGTCGTCGGTGTCGACCGCGATGATCCGCCGGGCCCCGACCAGCGCGGCGCCGGCAATCGCGGCGTCCCCGACGCCGCCGCAGCCGATCACCGCGACGGTGTCGTCGCGGGTGACGGCGCCGGTGTTGATCGCCGCGCCGATGCCGGCCATCACCCCGCAGCCCAGCAGGCCCGCGACCGCCGGGTCGGCGGCCGGGTCGACCTTGGTGCACTGCCCGGCGGCCACCAGCGTCTTGTCGGCGAACGCCCCGATGCCCAGCGCCGGCGTCAGTTCCGTGCCGTCGGTCAGCGTCATCTTCTGGGTGGCGTTGAAGGTGTCGAAGCACAGCTGCGGGCGGCCGCGCTTGCAGGCCCGGCACTCCCCGCAGACCGCGCGCCAGTTCAAGATCACGAAGTCGCCCGGCTCGACCGCGGTCACGCCCGGCCCGACGGCCTCGACGCGGCCGGCGGCCTCGTGCCCGAGCAGGAACGGATACTCGTCGTTGATGCCGCCCTCACGGTAGGTCAGGTCGGTATGGCACACCCCGCAAGCGATGACATCCACCAAGGCCTCACCCGGCCCGGGATCGGGAACAACGATGTCCACCAGCTCGACGGGCTCGCCCTTCTTGCGTGAAATCACACCGCGCACTGTCTGACTCATGGCCACCAAACTACGGTGTACCGTCGCTGACCATGACGGCACCCGAGACCGCCTCGGAAACCAGGGAAGAAACCAGCGAAGAATTCAGCGAACGAATCACCGCGGCCATCGACGGCGCCAGCCTGACCCTGCTGCTGAGCATCGGGCACCAGACCGGTCTGCTCGACACGATGGCCGGCCTCGCGCCGGCCACCAGCGCGCAGATCGCCGAGGCGGCCGGACTCAACGAGCGCTACGTGCGGGAGTGGCTCGCCGGCATGACGACCGGGCGCGTCGTCGACTACGACGCCGACGCCGGCACCTACTCGCTGCCCGCGTACCGCGCCGGCGTGCTGACCCGGGCGGCCGGCCCGGACAACCTGGCGCTGGTGACCCTGTTCGTCCCGCTGCTCGCCGAAGTCGAACAGAAGATCATCGGCTGCTTCCGCGACGGCGGCGGCCTGCACTACCGCGAATTCCCCCGCTTCCACGCGCTGATGGCCGAGCAGAGCGGGGTGGTGTACGACACCGCGTTGGTCGACGTGGTGCTGCCGCTTGTCGACGGCCTCGTCGAACGCCTGCGGGCCGGGGCCGACGTAGCGGATTTCGGCTGCGGCAGCGGCCACGCGATCAACGTGATGGCGCGCGCCTTTCCCGCCAGCCGCTTCACCGGCATTGACTTCTCCGACGAGGCGATCGCCGTCGGCGCCCGCGAGGCGGCCGACCTCGGCCTAAAGAACGCGGCCTTCGAAAGCCACAACCTGGCCGAGCTGGACAAGGCTGCGGCCTACGACGTCATCACCGTGTTCGACGCCATCCACGACCAGGCCCAGCCCGCGAAGGTGCTGGAGAACATCTACCGCGCACTGCGGCCCGGCGGCGTGTTGCTGATGGCCGACATCAAGGCGTCGAGCCGGCTCGAGGACAACGTCGGCGTTCCGATGAGCACCTACCTGTACACCACGTCGCTGATGCACTGCATGACCGTATCGCTGGCGCTGGACGGCGCCGGGCTCGGCACCGCATGGGGGACGCAGCTGGCCACCGCAATGCTGGCCGACGCCGGATTCGGCGACGTGCGGGTCGCGGAGATCGAGTCCGACCCGATCAACAACTACTACATCGCCAGAAAGTGATGGCCGCCCTCGACGCTCTCGATGACTGGCCCGTAAAGGCCGCCGCCGCGGCGGTGATCGGACCCGACGGGGTGCTGGCCTGCCACGGCGACACCGAGCGGGCGTTCGCGCTGGCGTCGGTCACTAAGCCGCTGGTGGCCCGGGCCGTGCAGGTCGCCGTCGAAGAGGGCGTCGTCGACCTGGACACCGCCGCGGGGCCGCCCGGAGCCACCGTCCGCCACCTGCTGGCGCACGCGTCGGGCCTGGCGCTGCAGAACGATCGTGTGCTGGCCGCCCCCGGCGCGCGGCGCATCTACTCCAACCACGGCTTCGCCGTGCTGGCCCAGACCGTGGAGCGCGAGTCCGGGATCGAATTCGGCCGCTACCTGGCCGATGCGGTGTTCCAGCCGCTGGGAATGGCCTGCACCCGGCTGGACGGCGGCGCGGCCGCCGCGGGGTTCGGGGCGGTGTCCACGGTGACTGACCTGGCGAAATTCGCCGGGGATTTGCTGCGCCCGACGACGGTTTCCGCCCAGCTGCACGCCGAGGCGACGACCGTGCAATTTCCCGGCCTGGATGGCGTGCTCCCCGGTTATGGCGTGCAGCGGCCGAACGACTGGGGGCTGGGTTTCGAGATTCGGGACGCCAAATCGCCGCACTGGACGGGGGCGCGCAATTCGCCGCGGACCTATGGCCATTTCGGGCAGGCGGGTGGATTCATCTGGGCAGATCCCGAACGGGAGCTGGCGGTGGTGGCCCTGACCAACCGCGATTTCGGGGAGTGGGCGCTGCAGCCGTGGCCGGCGTTTTCCGACGCCGTGATCGCCGAATACGGCTGAGAAAAAATGCACACTAGCGCAACACCGGTATCACAAGGCACAATAGACACGCACGACACACAAATAGTTAGACATCCTGCTTGCCAGGTCCCGCCAGGTCGTTGGGGAAGACGTCCCTCGCGGAACCGAAGGAGCAGGAAATGCGTGCGTCGAATCAATTCGCCGACGTGACGACTGGCGTGGTGTACGTGCACGCCTCGCCCGCGGCGGTATGCCCGCATGTCGAGTGGGCGTTGTCGTCGACCCTTGGGGCGAAGGCGAACCTCACATGGACGCCGCAGCCGGCCATGCCCGGTCAGCTGCGCGCGGTCACCAACTGGGTCGGGCCGGTGGGCACCGGCGCCAGGCTGGCCAACGCCCTGCGGTCGTGGTCGGTGCTGCGGTTCGAGGTCACCGAGGACCCCAGCCCCGGAGTCGACGGCCAGCGGTTCAGCCACACCCCGCAGCTCGGCCTGTGGAGCGGGGCGATGAGCGCCAACGGCGACGTCATGGTCGGGGAGATGCGGCTGCGGGCGCTGATGTCGCAGGGCGCCGACACCCTGGCCGCCGAGCTGGACACGGTGCTCGGAACGGCGTGGGATGACGCCCTGGAGGCGTACCGCGACGGCGGCGAGGTCGGCGAGGTGACCTGGCTCAGCCGCGGCGTCGGCTAGGTCTCTGCCGGATTCGAGCCGCTCGTGGTCGTGCCTCGGCACAGGATGCGCAGCGCGCCAGGAACCGCGCTGATCTCCGCGGGCAGCGGGCAGGCGAAGTCGCCGTCGGCGTAGACGTTGATGCCGGGGCACTCGACGTGAATGGATTGGGCTCGCGTCGTGCTCACCTCGTCGAGATTGATGTGGGTGCCCTTCATGACGGTGGGGAACAGGCGGACCAGCTTGGTGCGCGACGCCTCGTGCACCATCGTGATGTCGAGCAGGCCGTCGGTGGGATCTGCGTGCGGGCAGATCAGCATGCCGCCGCCGTAGCTGCGGGTGTTGCCGAACGCGGCCAGCGTGATGTCGGCGTCGATCTCGCGCGTGCCGTCGAGTACCAGGCGGAACGGCAGGAGCCGCAGCTGCGATAGCTCGGCGAGCATCGCGAGGTAGTACCGCAACCGCCCGTGCGGCCAACGCATCCGGTTGGCCCGGTCGGTCACCAGGGAGTCGAATCCGGTGGCCGCCACGGTGCCGAACCACTTGGTGGCCCCGTCGCTGTCGCGGATCCGACCCAGATCGATCGTCTCGGTGAAGCCGTCCACGATGACGTCCGCCGCGGCCTCGGGATCCCTGGTGGGCAGCCCGAATTCGCGGGCGTGGTCGTTGCCCGTCCCGGCCGCCACGATGCCCATCGGCACGTCGGTGCCCGCCAGCACCTGCAGCGCGTTGGACACGACGCCGTCACCGCCGGTCACCATCACCGCGTCGGCGCCCTTGTCCAGCGCGGCGCGTACCAGGTACCGCGCGTCTCGCGCGTCGTCGCCGATGATCTCGACGACCTCGACCCCGCGGTGGTGCAGCCGCGCGATCGCGAGCTGTGCCGCCCGGATCGCCGTGCCGTGCCCAGAGACGGGGTTGGTCAGCGCGATCACCTTCGCGATCTCGCGGCGAGTCATGGAATCAGCTTGCCCGGGTTGAGGATTCCGGCCGGGTCCAGGGTCGCCTTGACCGCCCGCAACACCTGCACACCCAGCTCGCCAACCTCGTCGCCCATCCAGGGCCGGTGATCGGCGCCGACCGCATGGTGGTGCGTGATGGTCCCCCCGGTGGCCATGATGGCGTCGCAGGCGGCCTTCTTGGCGGCCCGCCACTGTTCGATCGGGTTGCCCCGCTGCCCGGCGACGACGGTGAAATACAACGACGCCCCGGTGGGGTAGACGTGCGAGATGTGGCACATCACCAGCGCGGGCGTGCCACTTGCGGCCAGCGCATCGGTAAGCGCTTGCGTCACAGCGGCTTTGAGCGCGGGAACGTTGGACCAGTCGGTGGCCGTCTCGAGCGTCTCGCACAGCGCGCCCGCCGACAGCAGCGAGTCGCGCAGGTACGGCGCACCGAACCGCCCGTGCTCCCACGCCCGCGCCGGCGCTTCACCCAGCGACGTTCCGCCCTGGGCCGCCAGCAAGGCGCTGGTTTCGGCGTGCCGACTTTCGACGTGTTCCTTGGTGCCCTCGAACACCGTGATGCCCAGGCAGCCGCCGGTGATCTGGCTCTCGCCGATGGATTCGGTGGTGGCCAGGTTGACCCCGGTCTCGGCCTCGTCGGAAAGCCGGATGACCGTTGGGCCGGTGGCGGTTTGCGTGACGGCGCGCAGGGCCGCGGCGCCCGTCTGGAAGTCGGGGAAGGACCACGCCTCGTAGCGGATGGCCTCGGGCACCCGGTGCACGCGCAGCCGGACCCGGGTGATGACACCGAAGACGCCCTCCGACCCGATCATCAGCTGACGCAGGTCCGGGCCCGCGGCGGACTCGGGCGCGCGGCCCAGGTCCAGGGTGCCCACCGGCGTGACCACGCGCAGGCCCCGCACCATGTCGTTGAACCGGCCGTAGCCCGCCGAGTCCTGCCCGGACGAGCGCGTCGCGGCGAAGCCGCCGATCGTCGCGTATTCGAAGCTCTGCGGGAAATGCCCGAGCGAAAAGCCTTGGGCGCCAAGGGTGCGCTCCGCGTCCGGCCCGGTGACGCCGGCCCCGAACACGGCCTGACCGGACACCTCGTCGAGGGAGAACAGTCGGTCGAGGCGGCGCAGGTCGAGGGACACCACCGCGGGGAACTCGCCGCGAATGGGGTCCAAGCCGCCGACCACGCTGGTGCCCCCGCCGAACGGAACGACGGCGATGCGATGGTGGGAGCAATAGCGCAGAACCGTGGCGACCGCGTCCTCGTCGCCGGGCAACAGGATCGCGTCGGGCGCGTCCTGCTCGCCGGTGTCCTTGCGGCGCAGCAGGTCGAGGGTGGACTTGCCGCCGGCGTGCAGCAGCCGGTCTCGATCGTCGGTGCGGCAGTAGGCGGCGCCGACGAGTTCGGCCAGCGCGTCGCGGTGCGCCGGCGACAACGCCGACGGGCGGAGGCGCACCTGTTCGGGTTGCAGCTCGGCTGCTCCGGAATCCTGCACGCCGACAGCCTGTTTCAGCAGCGTTCGGATCCCCTCGGAGAGCGGCTTGGCCGCGGCGGGATCCCCCCACGCGTTCCACTTCATCGGGGGGAGCAGGCCCTCGGGTTGCGTCATGCGTTACAGTATTACACATGCTGTCAATCAGTAACGCACGCGTTCCGGCGGACACCGGGGAGCGCATCCTGGCGGCGGCGGCCAGTTGTGTGGTCGACTTCGGGGTGGACCGGGTGACCCTGGCCGAGATCGCGCGACGCGCCGGCGTCAGCAGGCCCACGGTGTACCGGCGCTGGCCGGACACGCCGTCGATCGTGGCGGCGCTGTTGACCCGCCACATCACCGAGATGATGCGGGACGCCCCGCTGCTCGGTGACGACCGCGAATCCCTTGTGCGGCAGATTGTTACGGTGGCCAACCTACTGCGCCGCGACCGGCTCGTCATGTCGGTGCTGCACTCCGAACTCGCGCCGATTTACATCACCGAGCGGCTGGGCACCAGCCAGCACATGCTGATCGACGCGCTGGCCGGCCGGCTGCGCGTGGCCCAGCGCAACGGCAGCGTGCGCGCCGGTGACCCCGTCCAGTTGGCCACGATGGTGTTGCTGATCGCGCAGTCGACCATCCAGTCGGCGCAGATCGTCGAACCGCTCCTCGACGCCGACACGTTGGCCGCCGAACTCGCCTACTCGCTGAACGGGTACCTGTCGTGATACCCGACCCCACCGCGCTGAACGCCGCCCGCCGCGAGGCCGACCTTGCAGCCCTGGCCGACGGCGAGCCGCTGGACGTCGTCGTGATCGGCGGCGGCATCACCGGCGCCGGCATCGCCCTGGACGCCGCGTCGCGGGGGCTGCGGGTGGCGCTGGTGGAGAAGCACGACCTGGCCTTCGGCACCAGCCGGTGGAGCTCGAAATTGGTGCACGGTGGGCTGCGCTACCTGGCGACCGGCAATGTCGGGATCGCCCACCGCAGCGCGCTCGAGCGCGAAATACTGATGAGCCGCAACGCCCCTCATTTGGTTCACGCCATGCCGCAAGTGGTCCCCCTGCTGCCGTCCATGAGCCGCGGCAAGCGCGCGCTAGTGCGCGCGGGTTTCCTGGCCGGCGACGCGCTGCGCAAGCTCGCGGGCACGCCGCCGTCGACGCTGCCGCGGTCGCGCCGGATCCCACCGGAGCGCGTCGTGCAGCTGGCGCCCACGGTGGAGCGCGCGGGACTGGACGGCGGCCTGCTGGCCTACGACGGGCAGCTGATCGACGACGCCCGCCTGGTCACCGCGGTCGCGCGCACCGCGGCGCAGCACGGCGCGCGGATCTTGACCTACGTGTCGGCGTCGAAGGCAACCGGCACCTCGGTGCGGCTGACCGACCAGCGCACGGGGCAGTCATTCGACGTGGCGGCCCGGGCGGTCATCAACGCGGCCGGGGTGTGGGCCGCGGAGATCGACGGCCTGTTGCGGTTGCGGCCCAGCCGCGGCACGCATCTGGTGTTCGACGCCCAAGCGTTCGGGAATCCGATTGCGGCCCTGACGATTCCGATTCCCGGTGAGCTCAACCGATTCGTGTTCGCCATGCCCGAGCAGCTGGGCCGGGTCTATCTGGGGCTGACCGACGAAGCCGCGCCCGGGCCGATCCCGGACGTGCCGGCGCCGTCGGCCGACGAGGTCACGTTCCTGCTCGACACGGTCAACACCGCGTTGGGGGTCACGCTCGGACCGGCCGACGTCATCGGCGCCTACGCGGGGCTGCGCCCGCTGATCGACGCCGGCGAGGGCCGCACCGCCGACGTCTCGCGCGAACACGCCGTCGTGGAGTCGGCATCCGGGATCATCAGCGTCATCGGCGGCAAGCTGACCGAATACCGCTACATGGCACAAGACGTGCTGGACCGTGCCGTCAGCCTGCGGCACCTGCGCGCCGCGAAGTGCCGGACCCACGACCTGCCGCTGATCGGGGCGCCCGCCAACCCTGGACCGCCGGGCTCCGGCCCGGTCGCCGGGTTGCCGCTGTCCCTGGTGCAGCGGTACGGCGCCGAGGCGGCCAAGGTCGTGGCCAGCGCCACGTGCAAGCGGCCGACCGACCCGGTCGCCGAGGGCATCGACGTCACGCGGGCGGAATTCGAGTACGCCGTCACCCATGAGGGCGCGCTGGACGTCTCCGACATCGTGGACCGGCGGACCCGCATCGGCCTGGTCGAAGCCGACCGCGAGCGGGCGATACCGGCGGCCGAGGAGTTCCTGGCGCGCCTGCGCTAGGGCGCGTCTGGGGGCGATTATGACTGTCAATATCTATTGATAGAGACTATCATTTTGTCGTATGACGACCACACAGGTTCCCGTCCTCATCGTCGGCGCCGGCGCCGCCGGCCTCGCCACGTCGGCGTTGCTGGCCAAACACGGGGTGCGCTCGCTGCTGGTCGAGAAGCGGCGCGAGGTCTTCATCTACCCGAAAGCCCGCAACCTGAGCTTCCGCAGCCTGGAGATCCTGCGTGGTCTCGGATTGGCCGACGAGGTCCACGCGATCGCCGACGGCGTTTCCGACATGCTGAGCAAGCCGACGCTCAACAGCGCCGAAGAGCGTCAGGCGATCGACGTCAACGCGATTTTCGCGCCGTTCGAGGATTTGAGCCCCGAGCCCGGCGGCCAGTACTGCCCGCAGAGCGCCTTCGAGCCGATCCTGCTCACCCACATCCGCCGGCGCGGCAGCCAGGTGCGCTACAACACGGAGTTTTGCTCGTTCGAACAGGACGCGAGCGGCGTCACCGCGGTTATTCGCGATCGCGAGTCGGGCGCGACCGAGACGGTGCGCGCCGACTATCTCGTCGCCGCCGACGGCGTGTACAGCCCGGTCCGCGACGCGCTTGGCGTGACCACCTCCGGCCACGGGGCATTGCCCATATATGTCGTGTTCGTCTACTTTCGCGCGCCCTGGCGAAAATTCGCTCCGGGCCTGGGCGACGGTGACGGCATCCAAGTCAGCAACCCGGATGTGGAGGGCATCTTTCTGTCGGTGCGCGAGGACTTGGGCATGTTCATCACCACGTACTTTCCCGCCCGCGGGCAAACCGCCGAACAGTTCACCGCCCAGCGGTGCCGCGAGATGCTGACCAAAGCGATCGGTGAGCCGATGGACGTGGAAGTCATCGACGTCGCACCCTGGCAGCCCTACGAGCGGGTGGCCGACCAATTCCAATGCGGCCGAGTGTTTCTCGTCGGTGACTCGGCCCACACCATGCCGCCGTTCAAGGGCGGCGGGGCCAACACCGCCATCCAGAGCGCGCATAACCTGGCCTGGAAACTGGCCGCCGTCGTGAACGGGACCGCCGGCGCGGCCCTGCTGTCCACCTACCATGCCGAGCGACACCCGGTCGGGCGCTTCAACGCGCGCCAGTCGCTTACCGGGCCGTCGCTAAGCTTTCTGCGGTTGGACGACGACCGGCCCCTATTACCGCCGGACGAGGAGGCGCCGATGTTCGCGTTGCTTATCGGTTACCAATACCGCTCGGGTGCAGTGGTTTCCGATGCTGCCGGGCCGGTAGATCCCGATGCCGTGTCGCTGATCGACGAATTGCGCGGGCAGCCCGGCACCCGCGTGCCGCACGCATGGGTTATCGACGGCGGAAAGCGGGTCTCCACGCTCGACCTGCTCGGGCCGGGCTTCACGCTGCTTACCGGTGACGACGACGCCGCATGGTCTGACGCCGTGGCCTGCGCATCGAAGGCCGCCCATGTCCCAATCACGTTGCGGCGCATCGGTACCGCGGTTGACCTGGACGGATCGTGGTCCGCCGACGCAGGGCTGGCGCCCGACGGGGCGTTGTTGGTGCGACCCGACGACTTCGTCGCCTGGCGCGCCGACGAGCTCCCGCGCTCGCCAGGTGACGAGCTCGGTCGGGTGCTGTGCCACATCCTCGGCCGCACGCCATGACCGACCCGCCGCCTTCCGAAACGGTGGCCTGCCTCGGGTCGAGCACCACAGCGTCCAGGGGCACCTACAAATGGATCGACGAGCTGGAAAAGCGGCCCCGCAACAACCGATTTCGCTTCGTCAACCTCGGCGTTGGCGGGGATTTGTCGGTCAACGCCGTCCGGCGCCTCGACCGGTTGATAGCGCGCCGGCCGGACCGGGTCATCGTGCTGATCGGGAGCAACGACATCATGGCGAGCGTCTTTCCCAACTTCCGGCGATTCGTTCGCACTTTCAAGGGGCTCCGCGAAGAACCTACACCGGCGCGGTTCGACGAGAACCTGGCCGTCATCGTGCGCCGGCTGCAACGGGAGACCGGCGCGAGGATCGCGCTGAGTTCCCTTGCCCCGGTTGGGGAAGCGCCCGGTTCAGGACATCCGGTTCAGGCGCGGCTCAACGACCTGTTCGGCACTTACAACGGCATCATCCGCGAAGCTGCGGTGCGGGAGTCCACGGACTACATTCCGTTCTACGAAGCGTTCCAGGAGCGCCTCACCCGGGCGGCGGCGACCAAGCCGTTCACCCGTTTCTCCTTCGCGTCGCTCTACCGCGACTACCTGTGGCGGGAAATGGTGCTGCGCCAAAGCTTTGACGAGATCGCGCGGCGCAACGGCTGGCGATTCCACATCGACGGCATTCATCTCAACACCGACGGCGGGAGCATCCTCACCGAGGCAGTTCAGCAGTTCCTCGACTGCTGAGCCCCAACGACACGCGACCTACAGCGGGATGTTCTTGTGCCGACCGCGGCGCGCCGGCGCCTGCGCCAGCGCCTCGGTGAGCTTGCTGCGGGTGTGTGCGGGGTCGATCTTCTCGTCGACCACGCCGATCTCGATGGCGCTGTCCACCCCACCGGCGATCTTCTCGTGCTCGGCGGCGAGCTGGTCGTGCAGCGCCTCGCGCTCGTGATCGGCCGCGGCGGCCAGCTTCTTCTTGTGCAGGATGCCGACGGCGGCCTTGGCGCCCATCACCGCGACCTCGGCGTCCGGCCAGGCGTACACCTTGGTCGCGTTCAGCGAGCGGGAGTTCATCGCAATGTAGGCCCCGCCGTAGGTCTTTCGGGTGACCAGCGTGACCCGCGGAACGGTGCACTCGCCGAACGCATGCAGCAGCTTCGCGCCGCGGCGCACCACGCCGCCCCACTCCTGGTCGACACCGGGCAGGTAGCCCGGCACATCGACGATCACCACGAGCGGGATGCCGAACGCGTCGCACAGGCGCACGAAACGTGCCGCCTTCTCGGCGCTTTCGGAGTTCAGGCAGCCGCCCAGGCGCAGCGGGTTGTTCGCCAGGACGCCCACCGTGCGGCCGGACAGTCGGCCCAGGCCGATCACCATCGACGGCGCCCAGTTGGCCTGGAACTCGTCGAACGGGGTTTCGGCGTCCAGGATCGCGGTCACGATCGGACGCACGTCGTAGGCGCGCCGCGCCGATTCCGGCAGCAGGGCGTGGATGTCGGTGTCACCGGCCTCGGCCTTGGTGCGGTCGAAATGCCCTTGCTGGCAGAACAATCCGACCAGGCGACGGCCGCGCTCGTAGGCGTCGAGCTCGTCGTCGGCGACGATGTGGCACACGCCGGACTTCTTGTGGTGGGTCTCGGGGCCGCCGAGGGACGCCATGTCGACGTCCTCGCCGGTCACGCTACGCACCACGTCGGGACCGGTGACGAACACCCGGCTTTCCGGGGCCATCACGATGACGTCGGTCAAGGCCGGCCCGTAGGCGGCGCCGCCGGCGGCGAAACCGACGACCACCGAGATCTGCGGGATGTAGCCGGACGCCCGGATCATGGCCTCGAAGACCGTCCCCACGGCGTGCAACGCCTTCACGCCCTCGGCCAATCGCGCACCGCCGGAGTGCCAGATCCCGACGATCGGGCTCTGCTCCCCGATGGCGGTGTCGTAGGCGTTGACGATGTGCGCACAGCCCTCGATACCCATGGCGCCGCCCATCACGGTGCCGTCGGTGCAGAAGGCGATGGTGCGCACACCGTTCACGGTGCCCGACGCGGAAAGCACACCGGAGCGGTCACGCTCGTGCAGCAGCTCGATGCTGCCCTCGTCGAAGAAGTTGCTCAGACGCAGCAACGGATCCCTGGGGTCGAGCGATTCGCCGACCGACGCGGGGGCCATGATTGTCATCGCAGGTCTCCTGTTCTCGGGTGTGCTCTCTGGTGAGAGCGGTTCAGTACCGCCCGAAGGCGATCGCTACGTTGTGGCCGCCGAAACCGAACGAGTTGTTGATCGCGTACTCGTACTTGCCCGGCCGCGGCTTGCCCGACACCACGTCCAAGTCGACTTCTGGATCGAGGTTTTCGAGGTTCAGCGTCGGTGGAATCACCTGGTCCCGCAGCGCGAGGACGGTCAGGATCGACTCGACCGCGCCCACCGCGCCCACCGAGTGGCCCAAGGCCGCCTTCGGCGCGTAGACGGCCGCGTTGCCGCCGTGGGGACCTAGCGCGTTGTTGATCGCCTTGCTCTCCGCCACGTCGCCCACTGACGTGCCGGTGGCGTGCGCGTTCACGTGGTGGATGTCGCCCGGGGTGAGGCCGGCCAGCTGGATCGCCCGGCTCATCGCATGCCCGGCCCGCAACCCGTTGGGGTCCGGCGCGACCATGTGGTAGCCGTCCGAGGTGATGGCGGCCCCCATGATGCGGGCCAGGATGTTGGCCCCGCGAGCCTTGGCGTGCTCCTCGGTCTCGATCACCATGAGCGCGCCCGCCTCGCCGAACACGAAGCCGGTGCGGTCCCGGTCGAACGGGCGGCAGGCACCCACCGGGTCGTCGTTCTTCGTCGACATGACGATGCGCATCTGGGCGAACGCCGCGATCGGCACCGCCTCGATCTTGGTCTCGACACCACCGCAGATGGCGATGTCGGCCTCACCGAAGACGATGTTGCGCCACGCCTGGGCCACACCCTCGGAACCGGACGCGCACGCCGACACCGGCGTGATCACGCCGGCCTTGGCGTGCCGTTCCAGGCCCACCGCCGCCGCGGCGCCGTTTGGCATGTACTTCTGAACACCGAGCGGAGAAACGGCCTTCATGCCACGGGCGCGCATGTCGTCGTAGCTGAAGACCATTTCCTCCGACGAACCCAGGCCGGTGCCGATGGACACCATCAACCGGTCGGAGTCGACCTCGGGCGAGCCGGCGTTCTCCCAGACCCGCCGGCTCAAGATGGTCGACATCCGTTGCAGGTAACCCGTGCGCCGCAGCTCGACACGGGTCATCTGGCTGTCGAATTCCTCTAACAGGTGCCCACCGATCTTCACCGGCAGGTCGAACTCCTCGACGAATGGGTCCTCGAGTCTGCGGATACCACTTTGGCCGTCTTGCAACAGTTTCCAGGTGTTCTCGGCGTCAGTGGCCAGTGCGGTCGTCATGGCGATGCCGGTGACGACCACATTCGGGAGCGTTTTCCCGGTAACCAGCTCAGTCATAGGTCTTGCGAACGTTCCTTCCGTACTTATCCTGCTCAGTACCGCCCGAAGGCAAGCGCCACGTTGTGGCCACCGAATCCGAACGAGTTGTTGATTGCGTAACGGAAATCGCCGTAGCGAGGTTCGCCCGCGACAACATCGAGGTCGATCTCGGGATCAGGGGTTTCGTAGTTCAACGTCGGCGGTATCACGCCGTCCCGAAGGCTCAATACCGTGAGAACAGATTCCAGCGCGCCTACCGCGCCAATGGAGTGGCCAAGAGCGGACTTCGGTGCGTACACCGCCGCCTGCTCGCAGCCCGCGACCCGGATGGCGTTGGCCTCGGCCGTGTCGCCGATCGGTGTCGCCGTGCCGTGCGCGTTGACGTGGTCGATGTCCTTGGGGGACAAGCCAGCCAACTCGAGCGACCGTTGCATCGCCCGCCCGGCGCGCACGCCGTCCGCGGCCGGCGCCACCATGTGGAACGCGTCCGAGGTGATGCCCGCACCCATCAACCGGGCCAGCGGCTTGGCGCCGCGAGCCTTGGCGTGCTCCTCGGTCTCGATGATCATCAGGGCCCCCGCCTCGCCGAACACGAAGCCGTCACGGTCCTTGTCGAACGGCCGCGAGGCGCGTTCGGGCTCATCGTTGCGAGTGGACATGGCCCGCATCATCGAGAACGCCGCGATGGGCAGCGCCTCGATGGGACCCTCGACACCGCCGCAGACGGCGAAGTCGGCGTCACCCATTGCGATCTGGCGCCACGCGTGCGCGATCGCCTCCGAGCCCGACGAGCATGCCGACACCGGGGTGATGACCCCGGCGCGAGCGCCCAGCTGCAGACCCACCACCGCCGCGGCGCCGTTGGGCATGATCATCTGGACGGCGAGCGGCGACACCTTGCGGGGACCGCCCTCGTTCATCAGGTCGTAGCTCTCGACGATCCGCTCGGCGCCACCGAGCCCGGTGCCGACCACGACCGAGAACCGGTCGGGGTCGACCTCCGGGCTGCCGGCGGACTCCCACAGCTGAGTGCTGAGCAGCTTGGCCAACCGCTGGACGTAAGACATACGCCGCAGGTCGAGCCGGCTCATGTGCTCGTCGATGGGCTCCTTGAGGTGCCCGCCGATCTTGACGGGCAGGTCCCACTTGGTGACGAACTCGTCCTCGAGCACGTGGATGCCGCTTTCGCCGGCCAACAAACCCTTCCACGTGCTCTCGATGTCCGGCGCGATCGACGTCGTCGCCGTGACGGCGGTTACCACAACGCTGGGGTAACCGCCATTAGCAGTGGAAGGCTTGCTCACTTGTCCGCTTCCATCCTCGCCTTGACGTTGGCGACGGCGTCGGGGTTCTCCGTCTCCAGCTTGGCGCGCAGGGCCTCGGCAGCCTCGGGGTTCTCTTCCTCGAGCTTCTGGATGTAGGAGACGACGTCACCGACGGTGCGCAGACCGGCGAGGTCCTCGTCCGGGATCTTCACGCCGTACTTGTCCTCGGTCTGAACCGCGATCTCAACCATCGACAGCGAGTCGATGTCCAGGTCGTCGACGAACGACTTCTCCGGGGTGACCTCGGACGGCTCGATACCGGTGACCTCTTCGATGATCTCCGCGATACCGGCGATGATTTCTTCCTGGCTGACGGCCACAGCGTCTTCCCTTCGTGATGTGTTGTGTTAGTCGAACAGAGCGTTCTATAGAGCGTTATGTGGTTGTACTGGATGCGGCTTTCTACAGGTCAGCCAGTGCGTCCAGGTCTGCGGGTGCCTTGACGGCGCGGGTGGTAACCCCCCGAAGTTCGCGTTTGGCAATGCCGGTCAGAGTGCCCGCAGGGGGGAACTCCACCGCCGCCGTGATCTCCCGGTCACGCATGGTCGCCGTGCACAGGTCCCAGCGCACCGGCTGGGTGAGCTGGGCGACCAGCGCCTCCATCGCCGCCGCCGCGGAGGCGACGGGTTGGCCGTCGCGGTTCGACAGCAGCGTGGCGGTGGGCTCGGCGGTCGCGACCGCGGCCGCCGCGGCGGCGTAGCGGTCGAGGGCCGGAGCCATGTACTTGGTGTGGAACGCCCCGGCCACGCCGAGGGCGCGCACCCGGGCCTTGGCCGGCGGGTCCTCGGCCAGCTTCTCCAGCGCCGTCAGCGGGCCGGCGGCGACGATCTGGCCCGCGGCGTTGCGGTTGGCGGGAAACAGGTCGAGCTGCTCGAGCCGGGCCAGCACCTCGGCCTCGTCACCGCCGAGCACCGCGGACATGCCGGTCGGCTCGACGGCGCACGCCTTGGCCATCTCGGCGCCACGGGTGGCGGCCAGGGCGACGGCGTCATCGGCGGCCATCACACCGGCGATCGCGTAGGCCGCGATCTCGCCGACGGAGTGGCCGGCGACGATAAGGTCCTTGTCGGCCAGCAGGCCACGCTTGGTGAGTTCCTGGTGGGCCAGCAGGGTGGCGGCGACGACCAGGGGCTGAGTGACCGCGGTGTCGGTGATCTCTTCGGTCGACGCGGTGGTACCCAGCCGGACCAGGTCGAGGCCGCTGGCCTTCGACCACAGGTCGAGCTGGTCCGCGGCGCCCGGAAGGTCGAGCCACGGCGAGAGCATCCCCTCGGTCTGCGAACCCTGTCCGGGCGCAAGCAATGCAATCACGTGTTTAAGAGAACACTGTGGAAACGGTTTTGGCGGGTGTAACAGATTATGAACCTGGTCTTAGGTTTTTGTGTACTCCCCACAAAACCGCTCCGTAAGCTACGTGTTCGATACCGTCCCTTGATCTGTTGCCTGGGTCACTATCACTCGGATTGACCCACGATAGCCGCCCTGACCGGCAGCGGAACAGGAGGCATGGGATTGGTGCGGACGCTCGCGCTCGGAGTGGGGTAGTTGAGCTGGCCCACCGTCGCCGCCACCCGCAGCACGTAGGCGTCGCGGGGCTGAGTGGGATCGCGTCCGGTGAAGTCGGTGATCCGCTTGAGCCGGTAGCGCACCGTATTTGGATGAACGAACAACTTTCTGGCACAAGCCTCAATCGCGCCGCCACAATCTAAGTAAGCGTCAAGAGTCTCGATGAGCGTCGGTCCCGCGTCGGCCAGCGGCCCCATCACGTCGGTGTGCAGCGCGACGATCGCCGACGCGTCGCCCATCAGGGCGCGTTCCGGCAGGAGTTCCCGGGCCTGAACGGGCCTCGGCGCGCCCCGCCAGCCGCCGACGGCGTTCATTCCGGAAATCGCCTCGCTGGCGCTGTGATAGGCGGCCGTCAGCATCGGCGCCGTGGGCCCGATGACCACCGGGCCGTCGGAGAAGGCCTGCAGCAGGTCGCCGAGGAATTTGTCGGTTGGCGACAGTTGGCCGGACACGATAGCGACCAGCCAGGTGCCGTGGACGTCGGTGAGGGCGGCGCGGCCGTGCTGGGCGGCGATGTCGCGGACGTGCTGACTGGCCCGCTGGTCGTCGCCCGGCCCGGTCGAACCGTTCCGCCCGGGCGCGGGGACCCCCACCACGACGGTCGCCGGGGCCGTGGTGTCCCAGTTCAGCGCCGCGGCCCGGGACAGCAGCTCGGGGCCGGTGTCGCCGCGGACCACGGCGTCGACGACGCTGGCCTCCATCCGGCTGTCCCACGAGCCGCGCGCCTCGGCGGCGTTGGCGTAGGCCGAGGCGGCGGTGAACGCTAGGTCGCGGCTGTACTTGAGGACGCCCACCGTCAGGGCGGTCAGCTGCTCCTCGGAGCGGGCGACCAGCGGCAGCACCTCCTCGAAAAACTCCATGGTGACGCGCACCATGTCAACGCTGTTCCGCAGCGCGATCCGCCGGGCCAAATCCTGGGGCACCAGCTCGAAGGCCTGGGCGGTGTAGCTAACGTTGCTGTGCGGGTCCTGCATCCACTCGACGAAGTTGTTGATGGCCGTCTGCACCACGAGCGCCACGCTGGCCCGCTGCGAGGCTTCCAGGTCGGCGAAGAAGGGCAACCGGTCCTGCATGACCGAGACCGCCTCGGTGGCCAGGCGACCGGAGTGCTGCTTCAGCCGGCGCAGCACGGAGTCGGGCACCGTGTTGAGCATCTCCAGCGGCGACCGGGGCTGCTTGGCGAACGGGCCGGCGAACGGGTTGTCATTCACCCCTAAAACCTACGCCACATTTTGGAAGTATCCGCCAAAGAGGTGGGCGTTTTGCGGCGTCCCTGGCCTTTGAGGTGCGGCGCGAGCGTGAAGCCGGCTTCACGCTGGGGGCTGCGAGGGTCGAGTGTGCGGCTGGCCGCACACCGGCCCGGGAAGCGGGGGAGGGGGCGCGGCGGTGGCCCGGCAAGCCGGGCAGGCTCGCGGGCGCTCAGGCCACCCCGGGGTCGGACGTCTGCTCGGGCGCGGCCGCGACGTCGTCGATCTTGTACTCGCGGGCCGCCGCGACGGGCACCGACGGGTCGATCTCACCGTCGCGCGCCAACGCCTCCAGCACCGCCACCACCTGCGACTCGGCGTCGGTGTTGAAGTAGCGCCGCGCGGCGGGCCGGGTGTCGGAGAAGCCGAAGCCGTCGGTGCCCAGCGTGACGAACGTGTTGGGCACCCACGGCCGGATCTGCTCGGGCACGGCGCGCATCCAGTCGGACACGGCGATCACCGGCCCGCTGGCGTTCGACAGGGCCTGGGTCACATAAGCGGTTCCGGCGGGCCGGTCCGGGTGGCGCAGCTTCGCCTTCTCGATGGACAGGCCGTCGCGGTTCAGTTCGCCCCAGCTGGTCACCGACCATACGTCGGCGGCGACGTCCCACTCGGCCAGCATCTCGGCCGCCTGCAGCGCCGACGGCATCGCCACCCCCGAGGCCAGGATGTGCGCCGTGTTGGCGCGCTGCTCGGTGGCCGCGCGGTAGCGGTAGATACCGCGCAGCACGCCCTCGGGATCGAAGTTCTCCGGCTCCGGCGGCTGCACGTACGGCTCGTTGTAGACCGTCATGTAGAAGTACACGTCCTCGGGGTTCTCCCCGAACATCCGCGCCAGCCCGCTCTCCACGATGTAGGCGATCTCGTAAGCGAACGCCGGATCGTAGGCGACCACTGCGGGATTCGTGCTGGCCAGCAGCAGCGAGTGGCCGTCGGCGTGCTGCAGTCCCTCGCCGGTCAGCGTGGTGCGCCCCGCGGTGGCCCCGAGCAGGAAGCCGCGGGCCATCTGGTCGGCGGCGGCCCACAGCCCGTCTCCGGTGCGCTGGAAACCGAACATCGAATAGAAGATGTAGATCGGGATCATCGGCTCGTTGTGCGTCGCGTACGAGGTGCCGGCCGCGATGAACGAGCCCACCGACCCGGCCTCGTTGATGCCCTCGTGCAGGATCTGCCCGACTTCGCTTTCCTTGTACGCCAGCATCAGCTCCGCGTCGACGGCGGTGTAGAGCTGGCCGAGCCGGTTGTAGATCTTCAGCGACGGGAACCACGAGTCCATCCCGAACGTGCGCGCCTCGTCGGGAATGATCGGCACAATGCGTGGCCCAACTTCCTTGTCCCGCAACACTTCCTTGAAGGTGCGCACGGTCGCCATCGTGGTGGCGACCTCCTGGGTGCCCGATCCCTTCTTCAGCGGTGCGTAGATCTCTCGGCCGGGCAGCTTGAGCGCCTTGGCCTTGGTGCGGCGCTCGGGCAAAAAGCCGCCGAGGGTGCGCCGGCGGTCGAGCATGTAGCGGATCTCCGGGGCGTCCGCCCCGGGGTGGTAGTAGGGCGGCAGGTACGGATTCTCGTCCAGCTGGGCGTCGCTGATCGGGATCCGCATGGAATCCCGGAAGTGCTTAAGGTCTTCCAGCGCAAGCTTTTTCATCTGGTGGGTGGCGTTGCGGCCCTGGAAGTGTGCGCCCAGCGAGTAGCCCTTGATGGTCTTGGCCAGGATCACCGTCGGCTGGCCCTTGTGGTCGAGGGCGGCCCGGTAGGCGGCGTACACCTTGCGGTAGTCGTGACCGCCGCGCTTGAGGTTCCAGATCTCGGCGTCGGTCATGTTCTCGACCAGCGCCTTGGTGCGCGGGTCGCGGCCGAAGAAGTGGTCGCGCACGTAGGCGCCGTCGTTGGCCTTGTACGTCTGGTAGTCGCCGTCGGGGGTGGTGTTCATCAGGTTGACCAACGCGCCGTCGCGATCGGCGTGCAGCAGGGCGTCCCACTCGCGGCCCCAGACCACTTTGATGACGTTCCAGCCGGCGCCGCGGAAGAACGACTCCAACTCCTGGATGATCTTGCCGTTGCCGCGCACCGGGCCGTCGAGGCGCTGCAGGTTGCAGTTGATCACGAACGTCAGGTTGTCCAGGCCCTCCAGCGCGCCGACGTGCGCCAGCCCGCGGCTCTCCGGCTCGTCCATCTCGCCGTCGCCCAGGAAGCACCACACGTGCTGGTCCGAGGTGTCCTTGATGCCGCGGTCGTGCAGGTAGTGGTTGAACCGCGCCTGGTAGATGGCGTTGAGCGGGCCCAGGCCCATCGACACGGTGGGGAACTCCCAGAAGTCGGGCATCAGCCGGGGGTGCGGGTAGGACGGCAGCCCGCCGGCGGCGTGGCTGTGTTCCTGGCGGAAGCCGTCGAGCCGGTCCTCGCTGAGCCGGCCTTCGAGGAAGGCGCGCGCATAGATCCCGGGCGACGCGTGGCCCTGGATGAAAACCTGGTCGCCGCCTCCGGGATGCGATTTGCCGCGGAAGAAGTGGTTGAAGCCGACCTCGTACAGCGCCGCCGACGACGCGTAGGTCGAAATGTGGCCGCCGACTCCGACTCCCGGGCGCTGCGCGCGGTGCACCATGATCGCGGCGTTCCAGCGGATCCAGGCCCGGAAGCGCCGCTCCACGTCCTCGTCGCCGGGGAACCACGGCTCCAGTTCGGTCGGGATCGTGTTGACGTAATCGGTTGACGTGAGCGATGGAATGGCGACGCGCTGCTCGCCGGCCCGTTCCAGCAGCCGCAGCATCAAATACCGGGCCCGCGCCGGCCCGGAACGCTCCAGCAACTCGTCGAAGGACTCCAGCCACTCCGAGGTCTCTTCGGGGTCGATGTCGGGCAGGTACGACGCCACGCCTTCGCGGATCACCCGAACGCGGTCGGGTTCGCTTGCGCTGCTAGGGGTTTTGGCCAGATCGTGGCGCGCGAACTCGGTTGTCAACGCACTCTCCTGTAGTTGGCGGGGCTTGTGCCCTCGGGGTGCCGTGCACCGTATCCCTCTATCGTGCCGCACCGGCGTTTCGCGGGGCCAGCCGACATCGGGAAGCTCACGCGGGTTCACCCGGAGGACACGAACCCATGCGTAGCGGAACGATCGGAGAGGTCACCCGGTAACGTCATGAGCCGTGCTCAGTGGATGGCGTGCCGTCCTTGCGGGGGGTTCCCCCAGGCGAGGCGCTCTGGCGCTCGGTTGTATCGCGGCGACGCTGATGGGGATCGTGGGGTGTACCACCGTCACCAACGGCACCGCCACCCCCGACACTCAGGTCGCCCCGGCGTATCGGCAGTCGGTGTCCGCGTCGGTGTCCGCGTCGTCGGCGACCTCGCGCGTCCGCGAGTCCCAGCGCCAGCAGTCGCTGACCACGCGGGCGGTGCGCACCTCCTGCGACAACCTGGCGACCACCAGTAAGGATGCGATCGACAAGGTGAACATCTTCGTCGGCGCGTTCAACGCAGGCCGCAACACCGGCCCCACGGAGGGCCCGGCCATCGACGCGCTGAACAACAGTGCCGACACGGTCGGCAACAGCTTCAACGATGCGCTGTCCCAGCAGCTGAAGGACGCGTTCAACACGTATATCGACGCGGCTCGCGGGGTGGCCAACGCGATCGGCACCCACGCCGCGACGGGGGAGTTCAACCGGCGTGTGGACCGGCTCAACGACGCCAAGACGAAGGCGCTGAAACTGTGCCTGGCATCCTTCTGAGGCGCGGGTATCGACGCGGTTGCGGCTGTGCGACGATAATCCCCATCGCACGGCGCGGGACGGCATAAGGAGGCTCCACGGTGGTCGCGGCGGATCACGCCCCGAGCTACGCTCGCAAACTGGGCATCCAACGAGACCAAGTTGTCCAGGAATGGGGCTGGGACGAGGACACCGACGACGAAATCCGGGCCGACGTCGAGGAAGCGTGTGGCGCTGAGCTGCTCGACGAGGACACCGACGAGGTGGTCGACGTCGTGCTGTTGTGGTGGCGTGACGGTGATGGCGACCTGGTGGACACCCTGATGGACGCGATCGGGCCGCTGGCCGAGGACGGCGTGATCTGGGTGCTGACGCCCAAGACCGGCAAGCCCGGCCACGTCCTGCCGGCCGAAATCGCCGAGGCGGCCCCGACCGCCGGGCTGATGCCGACGTCGTCGGTCAACCTGGGCGACTGGAGCGCCAGCCGACTGGTGCAGCCGAAGTCCCGAACCGGGAAGCGTTGATGCTGCCCGTTGGCGCCACCGCCCCGGATTTCACACTGCGCGACCAGAACCAGCAGCGGGTCACCCTGAGTTCCTACCGCGGCGCCAAGAACGTGCTGCTGGTGTTCTTCCCGCTGGCCTTCACCGGCATCTGCCAGGGCGAGCTGGACCAGCTGCGCGACCACCTGCCCGACTACGAGAACGACAACAGCGCGACGCTGGCCATCTCGGTGGGACCACCGCCCACGCACCGGATCTGGTCGCTGGAAAGCGGGTTCACCTTCCCGGTGTTGTCGGATTTCTGGCCACACGGCGAGGTCAGCCAGGCCTACGGCGTGTTCAACGACGAGGCCGGATATCCCAATCGGGGCACCTTCGTCGTCGACAAGGCCGGCATCATCCGGTTCGCGGAGATGAAACAGCCCGGTGAATCCCGCAACCAGCGGTTGTGGACCGAAGCCTTGGCGGCTTTGCGGGACTGAAAATTTTGGGTACTTGGGCCTGGTGCGTGTAGCCTGCCCGGCGGGCATGGGGCGCGTAGCTCAGTGGTAGAGCTCTGGTTTTACACACCAGCGGTCGGCGGTTCGATACCGTCCGCGCCCACCATCGAAACCCCAGCTCAACGAGATAATGGCGGTTGCCGCACCGGCTGGACACACTGGCGTTCCAGCGCCAAGTTGCCAAGAGGTTGCCTTAGCTCGGTGCTGGCCCGCCAGACGGTTCCACCCAGCCGCATGGTGGGCGCTCAAGGCTGGGGAACTGGAGCGTCCGGTATGCTGGAACCAATCGAGCAACACGGGTTCGAATCCCGTCGGCTCCACGCATGGGGCCGTAGTTCAGCGGTAGAACACTCGACTGATCGGAAGATGAAGGGCGGCTATATCTAAGCCGCCCTTCATCCAATTCAACTGGATCTCCGAATGGCTTAGCCGAACAGCGCCGCCCCGGCCGCGTGTAGCTCGGCGGCCTTGACGTGGGTATAGATGCGCAACGCGACCTCGGGGCTGTGGCCGTGCCAGGCGGCGACCACATGGGGCGCGACGCCACGGTCAAACATCAGGCTGACGCTGGTGTGCCGCAGTTCGTGCAGAGTGATAGGCCGCAGCCCAGCGCGCTCGCGCAACCGCTGGAACGTGTCCGAATACCATTCCGGCCGAACGGATGTGCCGTCCTCGCGCACAGCCGCCAGCCGCTCATCTGACCACTTGACACCGAGGGCCATCGCCTCGCGCTTCTGTGCTGTCTTGAGCGCCCGCAGCGCGGTAACGACGTCGGCCGGTAGGGGCAGATTGCGGCGGCTGCGCTTCGACTTCGGGTCGCCCTCGCTGACCTCGCCGCCGACGGCGACCCGACCGCGCCGGACCGACAAGAGGCCGGTGTCGAGATTGATTGCGCTCCACCGCAGCCCAACCACCTCACTTCGACGCAGGCCGTAGCACGAAAGCAGCCAGCAGGCATAGAGCCTGTCACCGGCCACCGCCGCGCGGAACGTCTCGGCCTCGGCCAGCGACCACGCGCGCTCGGCGTCGCTGTCGTCGTCGTCCTGGCCGTCGGCGGCGTCGGCGTCGCGGTCCTTCGGACGGTCCACTAGCGCAACGACATTGCGCGCGAGCACGCCCTGGTCAACGTAGCTTTGCACGACCATGCCGAGCGTGGTCAGGGTGGACCGGACCGTTTGCGGGGCTAAGCCGCGCTTGGCGGCGGGTACTAGCTCGGCGGCTGGCGCGTAGACACCGCGTCGCAGGCGGGTGATCCGGCCAGCGCGCAGCAATGCTGACAGGGCCGTGTGGACGTCGCCGGGCAGCGCCGCGCACAGCTCGGCGGCGGCGATTCCTTCGGGGTGCTCGGCCACCAGCGCGACCACCCGGCCGGCCAGGCTGTCGGCGCGGTAGTGGCGGTGATCGGTGCGGGCCTCGGTGAGCATCCACGACACCAGGCCGTCCACGTCGGATTTGGTGAGCGCCTGCAACTTGCGGCTGCCGAGGTGGCGGACGACAGGGCGCAGGTCCATGTCGTAGCCGTAAATCGTCACGCGCCGGATGCCGCGCCGACCGGCCAGCCACGCCTCGCACGCGTCGGCGACCGTGATGGCGGTCGGGCGGTTGTAGGTGCCCGCCGCAACCTCGGAGCTGATGCGGCGCAGCTCGCGCTGTGCCTCTTTTTTGGTGCGATAGGTGAACTTGCGCCGGTCCCGCTTGCCGTCCGACCGGGCACCGACGTCGACCTGAAACCAATAGGTCACGGTGCCGTTGCGCGCCGTGTGCGTGTTGATCGGCTCAGCCCGGCGCGTGCGCTTGGCGGACTGCGTTGTGTCGTCGGTGGTCATCGGTCGCTCTCCTGATCGGTGCGGGGCTTGCGGGGCTGGCGGAGTTCGTCGGAGTCGAGCAGACCGGCCTGCTTGCACCGACGTACCCACACCTTCACGGTCTCGTCGGACACTTCACGGCCAAGGGCATTTGCGGCACGCTCGGCGACGTAGGGGTAGACCGAGTGGCCTTGCCAGCGTGCCTCTCGCGCCCACGCCGCCACCTGCGCCAGGAACTCCGGCGATAGCGGTGGTCGACCAGTTCGGCGTGCGCGTGGCTTCGGCGGTGTCGCGCCCGGCGGTGCGTGCCGGGCCATCGCGTCGACAACGCCGTCGGTGAACCGGAACTCCTCGATCCAGTCGTGGCCTTCGCTGGTGCCCGTCGCCGCGTCGATGCGCTGGCGCAGCGCGCGGGCGACGTCGGCGGTGTCAGCGGTGTCATACATCGCCGCCGTGCGCGCCAGCCGATCCGTGTTGATGCGGCGCAAGCTGTCGGCCGTGATCGGCACAGCTTCGGGCGAGGTCACCCGTAGGTCGGTAATGACCGGGCCGTCAGCGGTGTCGCGCCAGGCGATTTCGTAGGAGTGCGCGTGCCCATGACAGGTGATCGTGACCGGGCGCTCGCCGTCGGCGCGCACCTCGACCCCGACCACCTCGCCCGCTCGGCGCGGTGAATAACCCGGTTTGGACCCGCTCATAGTTTCCTACCGTAGACGATGCGTTACTACGGGGCAATACTCCGAAGAATGGAAACAACCACAGTCACCAAGGCCACGCCCACCCTGGACGAATTGCGCAGTGGGCCACCGACTATCAGCGTCGAGCAAGCCGCGCGCTACCTCGGTGTCAGTCGCGCCTACGGCTACCAGATGGCGCGCGACGGCCAACTGCCCACAATCAAGCTGGGTGAGCGTCGGGTGCGGGTGCCCGCGCTGGCGCTCCTCAAGATGCTTGGCGGCTCCGAGTGAGCCGATGACCACCACCGAGACCACCGGCGGCCAGCGCCACCACGAAGCCGATCCGCTGGCCGCCGGTGCCGGCGGTCCGTCCACTCGCCGATTCGCTCTGATCTGTCATGACCCCGAAGGCCGAGGCGTCGCGGCGACCTACTGGCCGACCCGCGAAGACGCGCGCCAGGCCGAGGCCGAATTGACCCCGTGCGGTCCGCGCTGCGGCGGAGTGCACACCGTCGTCAGGTTGGACGCGCCGCTGCGCCACCCGATCGCGCTCGGTTTGCCGCGCAATCTGCCGGTCGCGAGATCGGCGAATCGCTAACGGTGGCAATGCCTCTCAAGGTCGGTGTTTTCGATCCGCGTCAGCAGGTGCGTGCACCCCGCTTTGCAAGAGTTGCCCACAGCCGCAAGCACACCGGGAGGACGTCATGACCGCCACCGACACCGCCGACGGCGATCGTTTCGTGAGCCTGCGCGCAGCGGGTGAGCGAGTCGGCTTGTCCTATTGGTCAATCCGCGGCCGGGTGCGCGACGGCCTGTTGCCCGCCTACCGAACCAGCCCGACGTCAGCACTGCGGGTCAAGGTCAGCGACGTCGATGCGCTGCTGACGCGCGTGGAACCCAAAGACGTCGCGGCAGCCGACGACGAGGAGCCGCCTTGACGTCGGGATTTGCACTGGCCCAAGCGAACTGACCTGAGAGACGGCGATGCCGCCCGGTTTCTTGGCCTGACCGAGCGGCATCTCCACCACCAAACCACCAGCTACCACCGCAAGGAAAGCAAGTGACTCACAAAGAGAATACCGCCAAGGTCGGCAATCGCGCCGGGTCGGCCGGTACCAACGGCCACAACGGGCATCATGTCGACGCCGGCGATCAGGCGGACATGAACGGGCGGCAGCCGGGCGACGAGGGGCACAACCCGTTCGACACGCGGGCGGCCAACGCGAAGCGCGCCGAGCAGCGGGCGTATGGTTCCGCCGCAGCTGCGACCCTGGTGGGCGGGCTGTACGTCGCCGAGCACGGCAAGGCCAAGCTGACCGACGCCGGTTATGCGGCCGTGGCCGCGCTGGAAGGGATCTCGGCGGACGACGCCAGGGCGGCCAAGCTGATTGACCGCATTCCCTCCGAGGCCGACGTGGTGCGGTGGTACCGAGAACGCGGCGAGCGCACATGGGAGTTGCCGACGAAAGCCAGCGTCGACCGGGCCGGGCTCAAGGCCGCCACCAGGGGGCTCGACGCCACGCGCAAAATCGCGGTGACGACGATCGACGCTCGGGCCGCCGAGGGCGTGTCATGGGCGCAGCGCGCCATCGCGAAAGCCGCCGCTGACAACCTGGACATGGCGGTGAAGGCCAAGGTTTACTCGTTCACCCTGACCAACCTCCACGCCTACGGCGCAGCGGTCGCCGATCTGGTCGCGCTGCCGGCGATGACCCCTGAGACGCGCCTGGCGTCGCTACGGCTGCTTAGGCAGTGGGCGGCGGAGGAGAACCTGCGCGCCCAAGACGAAGCGCGCAAGCGCCTGGCGGTCGCCGAGGTCGCCGAGGTCACGCTGCCGCCCGTCGTCAGCCTGGACGAGCTGCTGGCCGACGACGACGAACCGGTGCGGATGCGCATAGAGCAGGTGTGGCCGTCGGGCGGTGGCAAGGGGTCGTGCGCGGCGATGGCCGGGGCGGGCAAAACCACACTCAACGGCAACCTGCTGCGCTCGTTGGTCGACGGAGATCCGTTTCTCGGCGCGTTTGAGGTGCACGAGACGATCAGCCGAATCATGGTGATCGACCTAGAGATGACCCCGAGCATGATGCGGCGCTGGTTGCGCCGCCAAGGCGTGCGCAACACGGCTGCGGTGGTCGATGTGGTCAACCTGCGCAGCAAGGCCCACCTGTTCGACATAAGTAAGGACAAGCTACGCGACATGTGGATGCGCCGAATACGCGATAACGGCATCGAGTGGGTGACGTTCGACTGCCTCAAGCCGGTGCTCGACGTGATGGGTCTCAACGAGAACAACGAGATGGGTAAGTTCCTGACCCCGTTCGACGCCATGCTGGGCGAGGCTGGCGTGTCCGACGTGCTGGTGTACCACCACACCGGCCACCAGAACGAGCGTCCGCGCGGCGATTCGATGCTGCTGGGCTGGACCGACGTCAACCTCAAGCTGGTGAAGCCCGAGCCGGGTGCTGACGCTGACCGCTACTTTGCCGCCGACAAGGTGCGTGACGCCGACACCCCCGCACCCGAGGGGCTGCTGTCGTTCGATAAGGCCACCGGACGTCTGACCTACGCCGGGGGCGACCGCAGCGCCACTGCCGCCAGCGCCGCCGTGGAGAAGCGGCTGAACGAGGTGCTGAACGTGCTGGCCGATCACCGCGTCAAACACCCTGGCGACGACGACAAGGGCATGACCCAGACCGAGATTCGCAACGCGGTCAAGGGCAAGAATGAGACCACCGACGAGGCGCTGGCGCTCGCGGCGTCCAAGGATCGCAACCTGGTGGTGCTCAAGCGCCAGGGCCGCGCTAATCGGTACTGGATCAAACCGGCGGCGATGGACCCGCTGCACATAGACGACGAGAGCACCGACAGCGACATCGAGACCGGCGGCCAGCCGGTCGCCGGGCCGCCCGGTGCGCCCACTGACGGCTGATCAGGGGCGGATACGCTGCCGAACCGGAAACCACCCCCGACCTGGGCGTTCTACCTGCCCCCCTTTGAGGGGCAGATAGGCCCTGAATTTATCCGCCCCCGCCAAGGGGCGGCTAGGGGCGGATAGTCGTGAAAACAGCCCTCTGCCTGCGGTTTCTATCCGCCGCTGTAAAGGGGCATATAGGGGCACATCACCCAAACCTATCTGCCCCTCCCCTTAATAGAGGGGCGGATAGGGCGGATAGGGGACGAAAAGGTTAATGAGCGGTGTCGGACGGGCAGTGTCACGGTCGGGTGTTGGGGCGGTGTCTGCGAGCTGTGTCACCGACGCACAGCCCACACGACGCCCGACGCCCGACGCCCGAGCGATAGAAGGCTGTGGAGGCCGCGCAGGCGGTGACCAAAACGCCCAAACCGCCGCCGGCACAACCATATTGCCGACACTGCTAGGCATTGTCCGGCGGTCGGTACCGCCCTAACTCCGCCGCGCGCCGGCGCGCCTGATCGGCGGTGCACGGTCTGGGAACAGACTGGGAACATGGCGCGAGACAGACCCCTCCACAGCAGCCGCGAGAGGGCGGCGAAGGCGACGACCATGCGTGCCCGCGAACACACCTGGGACGAAATTGCGGCGGCGCTGGGTTTCAGGTCGCGCGGTGCCGCCAGGACCGCTGTGAAGCGTTACCTGGACCGCACCGCACCCGAGACCCCCGAGGAGGCCCGCCGGTTCCTGTTGGAAGATGCCCGCTACGACGCTCGGGTGCTGCGCGAGGGTCAAGAGGCAGCGGCCACGCGCGGCGATGACGAGACCGTGCTGGCGTACACCAAGGCCCGCACCGCGAACCGTGACCAGCGCGCGAAACTGAGCGGTGCCTTCGCGCCGACCAACGTCAACGTGTCGGTGGACACCGCGCCCTCGGCGGTCGGAGCCGAATGGTTGCGCCAGGTCGCAGCCCGCGCCGCTGCGGTGAGCGGCGGCCAGCCCGCCGCGCTCGCGTCGGCGGCCGAGGTCATCGACGCGGAGGTCATCCCGTGACCACGCCACCCCGTCCGGTGCCCGACGTCGTTGCCGCCGAGGCGGTGGCGGTGCTGATGACCGAGGTTTCCGAGGGCCGCCTGACCGCTGCCACGATGGCCGACCGTGCGGTGCAACGCTGCCGCGACGTATTCGGCCAGTGCGACGGTCCCACCGATCCGTTGTGGCCGGTCCACGTCGACCTCTGCCGTGCGGTCCTCGGTCACGGGGGACTGCCGGCAAGCGAACTCGCCCAGTGGCTCGCTGTCGCCCGTAGCCGTGAAAATTCCGGCCCAGCAGTGGATTACCCGCGCGGCTCCGTTTCGTCGCTCTCCGGCCGACACAGCCCTGATTCCGGCGGTGCTGACGCTGACGGCGATGCCGAGCCGAAACCTGTTGTGCCAGAAGCGGACACAGTGGACGCAGTGGACGCAGTGGACGCAGTGGACGACGACGACCTCGCCGACGTTCCGCGCGAGGTTCTGGTCGAGGCCGAGGCCGCGGCGCTGGCTGTCATCGAGCGATACCGCCGCCAACGAGAGGGCGAGGCCGATGACTGATAACCGACGACGCTCGTTGCTCGCCCGCATCCGCGACAAGCTGGCCGCATCCGAGCCCGTGCCTGCCACTAGGCCGGTCACCGAGGCCGTGCGCGCCGGCGATCCTGTCGCCGAGCCCGAGCCGCGCCGGACACACTTGTTCGGCTCGCAATACCGCGTGCGTATGTCTTTCGAGGAGCTGATGGCTGCGCGCGGCTACGCCGGGCCGGCGGCGCTGTTCCGCAACCGGCTGACGCCGGCCACCGACGCCGAGCGGCAGAGCGACGCCGCTCTT
This sequence comes from Mycobacterium hainanense, assembly GCF_041890355.1. Lineage (NCBI taxonomy): Bacteria > Bacillati > Actinomycetota > Actinomycetes > Mycobacteriales > Mycobacteriaceae > Mycobacterium > Mycobacterium hainanense. Next base: position 2,357,679 of record NZ_CP169059.1, read on the forward strand.
AGGCGCGGCGGCTACACGCCGGGGGAGGTGTTGTGGCCGACCGATTGACCCTCGCCGCAGCCGTCACCTGGCAACACCTCGGCAACCTCACGCCCCATCCAGCTGCGGCAAGTGTTTGCCAGAGAATCTATTTACGCAGTGTAAATCAATGCTAAGCGTTAACCATAGATCCGGTTACCACTGGTGAACAGGGCAAGCGGGCCACCGACGACGGCACAAAAGGCCAGGTCAGACACTTTCGCGTCCGGCAGCATCGAGCAGGCCGCGCACGCGCTCGCCGAGGCCGAGCATCTGGGGCAGATGCGCGCTCGCCGGGTGCCGTACACGCCTCACGAACTCGGCCAGCGCATCATGCCGGGCTACCGGATCACGCCGGCGGTTGCGCTGATCGGGCAGGAGATCGACCGCGCGATCCGCGAGCCCGATCAACGGCTCATCATCACCCTGCCGCCGAGGGAATCGAAGTCAACGACCGCCGCTGTGCTGGGCACTTTGGCCGCGCTGCGCCGCAACCCTGACGCGAGGATCATTCTGGCGAGCTATGCCGATGAGCTGGCAGAGAAGCATTCGCGCGAGGCCCGCCAGCTCATCGCCGAACACGGCGACCTGCTCGGCCTGGCGCTGTCTCCCGACAAGTCCAGTGCTGGCCAATGGACCCTTGACGGGCACCGTGGCGGACTGCTCGCGTCCTGCCTGTTGTCCGGCTTGACCGGCCACGGGACCGATGAGCTGCTGATCGTGGACGACGTGGTTAAGAACATGACCGAGGCCGACTCACCGACCTACCGCCGGCGCGTGGTCGCTGAGTTTCGGAGCACTTTGCTGACGCGTACTGAGCCGGGTGCGTCGGTCGTCGTCATCGGAACACGTTGGCACACAGAGGATTTGATCGGCGTGCTGCTCGCCGAGGAGCCCGAGCGTTGGCGGCTCATCAGCGTGCCGGCCGTCGCCGACGCCGGAGTGCCCGATTCCCTCGGTCGCGCTCCCGGTGAGGTGATGGTTTCCGCCGTGGGCCGGACGCCGGAGCACTTTGCTGACCTGCGCAGGTCGCTCGGCGAACGTATGTGGTGGGCGGAGTTCCAAGGCGTGCCGGCCTCACCCGAGGGCAACGTCATCCAGCGCGCCTGGCTGGACGCCTGGCGTTTGTCCGCGATGCCCGCCAACCCGGTGCGCACGGTCGTCGGCGTCGACCCCTCCGACAGCGGCCAGGGCGACGCGGCGGGTCTGGTCGCCGCCAGTCTGACCACCGAGGGCGTAGTGGCCGTGCACCGTGACATCAGCGAGCCGATGACGCCCGAAGCGTGGGCGCGCGCGGCGGTCGAACTCGCCATCGACACCGGCGCTAGTGAGATAGCGGTTGAAACGTTCGCGGCGAGAGAGGGATACCTGTCGGTCCTCAACACCACGTTGCGCCGCTACCGGCCACCGCACCCGATCCGCGTCACGTCGTGGCCCCCCCGAAACGACCGCAGCGGGCGCGGGCGGGGCGACGCCCTGGCCCGCTCCGCCAAGCTCGTCCAAGGGCTGGAAACCGGCACCGTGCGCCTGGTCGGGCACCTCCCCGGCTTCGAGGGACAGGCCACGCGGTGGCAGGCCGGCCAGCATCAACCCGACTGCATCGCGGCCCTGACCGTGGCCCATGACGTGCTCACCCACGGCGGCCAGGTGCACATCGCCAGCTTCACCGAGACCGCTCGGCGCGCACGCGAGGGACTGGTGCCACCCCCTCCCCAATGGATGCGGCGCAGGATCAGCGACCGGCGATGAATGCCGCCGAAGCTGACCGACGTGCGCCTGACCGTGACTTTCGTCGCTGGCCGTCAGACGCCCGTGCGAAGATGCAGCTGTGACGGAGATCCAGGTCGGCGCCGGCAAAACCATGCTGGAGGCGCTCGTCAAGACACCGGAGGTTGGTGTCTGTGAGCTGGTGTGGAACGCGTTCGACGAAGACGCAAAAGTCGTTCGTGTCCGCGTGGAGACGAACGACCTCGGCGGTGTCGAAGCCATCACCGTTGAAGACGACGGCAACGGCATGAACCGACAGCGGGCAGAGGCATCATTCTCGAAAGTCGGCGACAGCTGGAAGCTGACGGCCGGAACCAAGAGTCAGGGCGGTCGTCTCGTTCACGGCAAGTACGGCCGCGGACGCTATACGGCATTCTCGCTGGGTAATTCCGTCAACTGGGTCTCCACCAGCGAGGCCGTCGAGGGCGGCGAACTGGCCACTATCCAAGTCTCCGGCAATCATTCCAGCCTGGATCGATTCGAGATCGAGGAATTACCGACCGAGAGTTCGACCACCGGCACTCGTGTGGTCATCACGGTGGTGACCGAGAAGGCTGCCGCCGCCTTCGATGAAGCTAGCTCGATCCGCGAACGTCTCCTGACCGAATTTGCGCTACATCTCGAACGGCATCCAGATTTCCGAATCGAATTCTTGGGTGCCACTATCGAGCCCGATGCGGTGATTGAAACCCGCAGCACCTTCGAGATCGAACTACCCGAAGGGGTTACCGGACCGGCGACGCTGACGGTCATCGAGTGGAAGCTGCAGGACGTCAAGCGACGCCTATACCTGTGCGACTCCGACGGCGCAATCGTGGACGAGCTGAATGCCGGTATCCAGGCTGTGGGAGCAGAATTCACCGCCTACCTCCAGTGGGCAGGGTTCACCCACGATCACGGACTTCTGCTTGAGGGAGACAACGACACCCCAGCCGGGAAGGTGTTGCAGGCAGGCCGCGCAGCTTTACGTGACCACCTCCTCGCGGCCGCGCGCCGGCGCGAAGCCGAGACGGTTAAGCAGTGGCAGGACGAGGGCGTCTATCCGTACAAAGACGAACCCAAGACCGAGGTCGACAAAGCGACGCGCGACACCTTCAGGGTCGTGGCCATGGCGGCGTCGCGGACAGTAAATGAAGCGAAATCGTTGTCATCGAAGGCGCTCGCTCTGAGCCTACTAAAAGAGACCTTTGAGAATAATCCTGAATCACTGCTCCCGATTTTGCAGCAGTTCTCGAAGCTAAACTCTGCTCGGATCGACGAATTAAGGGAGATTCTTGAGCATACTACATTGACGCATCTGATTTCGGTCGGCAAAGAAATCGGTGGCCGCATCGAATTCATCAATGGGCTGAATGCGCTCTTGTTTGATAAAGCTACCAAGCGGCGACTATTGGAGCGGCGGCAGTTGCATCGGATACTCGCACACGAAACGTGGATCTTCGGCGAAGGGTGGTCGCTCACTGGCGATGACGACCGCCTAAATGTGGTGTTGAAGAATTACCTGGATAAACTCGGCGTTGACGTCGAGATGGCCGGCGACGAGCCGATTTTGCGCGAAGATGGCAGTGTAGCGATCCCCGACCTTGTACTCGGGAGGCAGCTGGAAACCAGCGAAAATCAATTCACACACCTTGTCGTCGAACTTAAACGGCCCAACCACAAATTGAATGATGAAGACGTCGCTCAGCTGCGCAGCTATGCAAATGCCATAACCAAGGATGAGCGTTTCGACCAGCCAAATTCGTCGTGGGAATTCTGGCTCGTCGGCAATGAGACTACCGACACTGTTGACGACCTCCGGAATCAAGAACACCTGCCATTCGGGGTTGCTCAGCACAGCAAGAAATATCGGATCATCGTTCGCACCTGGGCTGAGATAATCGGTGACGCGCAACACCGGCTGAAATTTGTCCAAAGATCGTTGCAATACGAATCAGACCGCGACTCGGGGTTAGCAGCGATGCGGGCGAAGTATGCGGACTACCTCCCCAAAGAGGCGTTCGACGTAGTGTCCAAGGCGACTGACGCCGAGCTTCCAGAAGAAGAGGCCAACAAAGCGGGTGACGCGGCCGACCTGGAATGAGCAGCCGCAATTCGCAACAGCGACCCTTGTCTGTCTGACTAGCGCAATTCCGTTGAGAGACACCGGCTTCGGTAGTTGTTGCCTCACCGGGGAGGCCGCTCTGCTGCGTTGACTGCGCTACAGTGGCGAGCCAGTGCCGCTGATCGCCGCTCGCTCGACGTCGACCGCGCGACGCTGTACCGCCACCTGGCTGACTGGCCCAGCCTAACCGGGAGTTCGGCGTAGGTTGGATTGCATGGTTGAACCTGCGAAGCAGAAGTCGATCACCGTCAGGTCGGACGGGATGGTCCAGACCTTCACGGGTGACCCACAGCTTCATTCCCTGGAGATCGGCGTCTACTACATCTCGATTCACGATCCGACTGTTCCCTCGGGTCGAAGCGTTGTCTGGCAACAGCGGGTGGAGAATGGCATCGCCGAAGGCTTCGAGATCACGATGGAAGGCTTCGACATGGGGCTCAAGGTCGGCGACCGCGTGCGCAATCGATCCGGCTGGGAAGGCGTCGTCGCAGAAGTCAACGACACCAACGCGAAAGTGGAGTTCGACAACGGCCAGTCTGGCTGGTTCGGTCTCTATGAGCATCTCGTTTCCGGCGGGGTCTTGGAACTGCTTTAACGGCATGCCTCGCGCGGCTGACCAGCCGAATGCGCTTGTGACAATACCGATCTCGGTAGGGATTCAAGACACGCTCGTATCACTCAGGTCCGGTGTAGCTGCATGCCCTAGTGCTTAGCTCGCGATGTGACAACCAGTGACACCGGCAGTAGCCCAACGACTCTGAGCGTCGACTGGCGCGATCGATCGCCCGAAAGCTGGCGTGGCCGTAAGGCTGTGCTCGCCAGTCGCGGCGAGGTCGACGGGCCGCGCGTGGACGAATGCACGGCCGCGCTGGGCAACTGGCGGTTGCGCACGTTTTTGACGCGCGAGATGAGCATGTCGAGTGAGCGCGCCGACGCGCTGATTGATCAGATGCTCGCCGGCCGGGAGGCGGCGCAGTGATCGCCGCCCGGCCCATAGACCGTGCGGCGGGCTTACATATGAGGCTGCCCGCCGCACTTAAACTCTTCGGCCGCAAAAAGGGCGCGGTGGTTCCGGCGACACCGCAGCCGATCAAGCGGCCCGCGAAGCTGGCCCCTCCCAAACCCTCAAAGCGCTGATGAGAGGACGGCACCCGATGCACGACCGCAAGCATTCCCGCCAGGCCGACCAGACCGAACAACGCCGCCGGCGGCGCGCGAGCATGCCCCTCGCTTATGACGGCGCTTTCGACCTGGCCGCCGAGGTCGCCGCGATCGCCGAGCCGCTGGCCGCCCGCGTCGCCGCCGGCCCGCAACCCCTTGCTTTCCGACCTCATGTGATTGAGCTGGCCGACGCGACGCATGAGCTGGTGTCGACCGTGGTGGGCTGGTTGGCCGAGACTGACGCCCTCGCCCGCACCAAACACCTGGCCGGCGAGCCTGGCACCCGACGCAAGGCCGTTCGGACGCTGTGCGACCTCGCTCAGCGGCCGACGCTGCCCGACATGACCGACGACGTGCTGGCTTCGGGCAGCTGGGCGGCGCTGCTGATCGAGATGGCCGCCCCCTCTGCTGAGCCGCTGGCTGGCTTGCTCGCCCGGTCGTGGCCCCCAGATCACGAGGCGCTGCGTGGCCGGCCCTCGCGCTCCGAGCGGTTAAACGAGCTGCTGCGCAACACGATTGACCGGGCCGCCTTGGCGCTGGAACGACGCCTTGATTGGGCGCAGTCGGCCCCGACGGCACCGGCTCGGCCGACCGATACCGAGCGCACCGAACAGGCCCGTGCCGAGCTGGCCGCGATGGGAGTGAAGCTGTGACGACACCGACCGCGCCGACGATGCCGACCACGCGCGAGCCGGCGCCGCCGGGAGTGCTGCCCGCGATCCCATTCATGGCCCCGCTGGTCAACCCAGCGCCGAATGGGCTGTATTCGCTGGTCGACTGGACCGACCTCGCGCCCGATGACCCGGTGCGATTCCTGGGCGAGGGCGTGTGGGTGCGCCATTACAACTACGGCGGTGCCGGCGCGTTCGGCGTCTGGGATGCGCCGTGGTGCGGCGAAGTCGAGCGCATCACGATCAGCGGCACCGGCGGTACCTGGTCCTACACGTGGGGCGGCGAAACCGTCGCCGCTCCACTGGGGTTCAACGTGCCGGTCGCTGACCTACAGACCGCGATCGACGCCCTGCCCAACGTCGAGCCGGGCGGCGCACACGTCAGCTCGCCGAGCCCCGGTGTCTACCTGGTCAGCCACACCAGCCGGCAGCCGTCCTCGGTCGATGGCAGCGCCTTGACGGGGCCGCAGGCGGGTGCCAAGACGCAGCCGGTGCGCAAAGAGGGCGACCGGCCACCGGACACCGATCCGTTCCCACCGATCACGGTGTGGGCCTCGGGCACCTGCGACATGACCGACTACGGCCAAAACGAGGCGATGACCCGCGCACAACAGAATCTCCGGTTGCTCGAACAGGTCGCCGTCGAGCGCGACCTGGCGATCCGGCTATTGGCCGACAGCGCGGCGGTCACCGTCGAGCGCGCCACGTTGCCCTCGGCGATCAGCTACTTGGAGGGTCTGCTGGCCGAGACCAACACCGTCGGCATCGTGCACGCGAGCGCGCAGTGGGCGTCGATCGGTGCGGCTCAAGGGGGGCAAGGTGGGCTGTGGGTCCGCAATGGCAGCTCGATCAAGACGCAGCTCGGGCACAGTCTGGCGTTCGGCGGCGGGTATGTCGACGGGCTGGGCACCACCCTGGTCGCCACGTCGGCCCCCGTCTTCGGGTGGCGCGATGAGCCGGCGCTGCGCACGACGGCGCACTACCCGACCAACGAGTTCATCGCGATCGCCGAACGCAGCGTGGCCCTGGCCTACGAAGAGATCATCGGCGCGGTCACCGTGACCACCGCCCCCTGACCGAAACAGGCTGAGAGGCAAGTGATGACAACCGCGCGACCGCCTTGACGATGACGCCAGAGATCGGCGTCGAGCCGGGGGACTGCGCTATGTGCCGCCTCGGCTTGGACACCGATCACGTGACAGTCCCGGCTAGCACGATCCCGCTCGACCCGAAAGGACATCGACACCATGACCGCGACGAAGAAACGCCCGCTCACGCTGGCCGATCTCACCGTCGCCGAGCGCGAGCGCGCGGCGACGGCATTCCATGAGGCCGGGCACGCGATCGCAGCGACGCTGCTGGGCGGACGCATTCGGGTGGCGGTGGTCTCCGAGGGCCGGACGTTCGGCATGCTTGGCAAGACGGTTCACGACGAGGTTGCCGCAGGCAGCTGGCCGTCGATCTTGTACGCCGGGCCGTGGGCCGAGGCCCGCCTTGGTGCTGGGCGGCGGCCGACCCAACGCGAAATGTTCACCGCGCTCGATCGCAACGTTTGCGACGATCGCGAGCTGTCACGCGCCGGCGGCTCGGTGACCGGGGCCGCTATCGTGCCGCTGCTTGAACGCTGCTGGCCGTCGGTCGCCAAGCTCGCCGCTCAACTGTGGAGCAACAGCGAAGTACGGCACGCCGACGTCTGCGCGGCGCTGCGCATCCCCCAGCGCGACAACGGCTTCCATTTGTCGCTAATCCGAAGCGGCACGCCACCGGAAAACCTCAAGGTCACACGATCGACTGCGGCGACCGTCTGATCCGATCCGATCCACCCACAACGACAACCACGACGGCCTCATGACATGACCCACCACCCCCCGATGATGAGAGATGCCCGACATGACCACCGCACCCACCGTGACCACGGCTACCAGACCGGCCGCCACCAAACCGCCCGCCCCCCAGGTCAGCGATGACGAGATCGACGCCGCGATTATGAAAGCGTGCGAGCGGGCATGGGGGAAAGATCGCCAAGTCGTGGCGTGGGCGTCAATCCGCAATCGTGTTCCGGGCGGTGTGGCGCAGATATGTGAGCGTCTGCTCGCCTTGCACTATGCGGGCCGCATCTACCTGTACAAATTTGGCGGCCGGAATTACCTTGCGACGCCGATCCCCGGTCCCGTAGTCGAACCTGGCTGCTATGACTAGAGCGGTCAAACCGCCGGCATCCGCCTGACCAGGCCGTACACCCGTCCGCCGTGTTGCCGCCAAGTTGCCAAGACAGGGCCGAACGGGGTGGACGCAGTAGACAAGGCGGACAAGCGGACCGGCGTTGAGCTGGACATATCCAACGCCGCCGGACACCGTTTCACACGTTCCGATCCCTTTACACACCAGCGGTCGGCGGTTCGATACCGTCCGCGCCCACCACGTCGCTTCGAGGGTCGCGACCGCGACGCAGATGTGCGTAGGGCCGATCGGCGGCGAAATCGCCAATTTTGTTGACGTCGGACGCGTCCCCTCGGGCAGCCAGCCGCGACCACGCCAAAACTTTAGCGTGAACGAAGCCGTGAAGCCCCGTCGAAAATCGTCCGGCGCACATCCCGCAGCCAGTACGATTCAAAGCTGTCGGGGGTGTTTCCAACCCATGTGGAGACCGCTGTGGATATAGGCCGTGTTGGCAGTGTTTTCGCGCGCGCGCTGGAGCCGATGCTCCTCGGCGACGATATGGCATTCGTGGTGACATTCCGCGACAAATACGATCCCGAACGTTTGTGGTCTGCTTACGAATCGATGGTGCGAGAAAACCCCGGATTGCAAGTAATTCTCCAGCCGTCCGGCCAATCTTTGGCATGGGCGCCGATCGACTCGTCGGATTTGGACAAGGCTCTCGATTGCCAGCGCCAGCATTTCACCCGGACATTCTCATTCGAGGAATTGCTTTCACCCGTTCATGCTCTGACGCCCCCGCTCCCAGTCCGGATTTCACGGCTGGGCGAGAGGGAGGTCTGTTTCCAAATGAGCCACGCTTTGTCCAATGGCCGTGGCGGCGTTTATTGGATCATCTGCTGGATCGCCGCCGCCAACGGCCAATCCGTCCCGCCCGGTCCGACGACGGGGCGGTTCGATTCCATCGCCCCCCGAAGTGGACTTGCGCTATTGCCGTTGTACCTGCTCAACTTTCGGGCGCGGGCGGGCCGGAAGGCGACCGACAACACGGTCGACCTCACTCATGGCAAGACGCCGATTCCCCACAAGAACGGCTATGCGTCCCGGACGTATTTGTTCTCTGAGGCGCAGACCAGTCGCGTTCTCGACAAAGCCCGCGGCCTCGATCTTTCGCTTCAGCAGTACATGTGTCTCGTGGTTGCCGAGGCAATGCTTTCCGCGCAACCCGAAAAATCGCGCGTCTGCATTCTGGTCCCCACTGATATTGCCCGTTACCTGCCCGAGTTGCCGCGCTCTGTTCCGGGCAATTACACCGGCACCATGGTGGTGCAAGTGCGGCGTGGAGCACCATTGGAATCGCAGATCGCACGTCAGTTCCGCTGGCTGCGTCGCGGCGTCGACTACTGGTCTACCCGGCTCATCGCCGCCACTTCCCCGGAGGAAGGGCTGCTGAAGAAATTGACGCAGACCGCGGCGCTTCCCTTCCACCGGCGCGGGCCATTCCAGAACGTTTCCTGCGCGGTTTCCAACGTGGGCGTGGTCACCGCTCCCGCGGAGTGGGGAGTTGAATCGGGCTACGGCACCACCAAAACGCAAACTGTTTTCTTTACCATCGCCGTATTGAGCGGCTGCCTTTCCGCCAATGTCACGTTCGCCCGTGACCTCTACGACCCCGAGGAAGTGTTCCGCGTGGCCGATGCCGCGCTGGCGGATCTCGATTGCTAATCAGCTGGTGCCCGCGGAGTTACCGGTCACACCGCCGCTAGAGCAGTCCGAGCAGGTGCAAGTCTGTGGCGTATTTGATGATGACCGGCGCCGACACGTGCGGGATGTCCGGATTGTCTTTATCGGGGCCGATCTTGGCCTTTTGCACGGCGGCGCGGAATCGATCGGTGGGCGCGAAAGCTCCGTGGGTCGGCTCCGTGGGCTGCAGATAGTTGGAACTACGCAATGGGAGCACCCATAGCAGCGAGTGCTGACGCTGTCGATCCGGCAGCGCGCGCAGGGCGGCCTCGAACCGTTTCGACCAATCGCCGAAGTCGTCGATGCGTTGGATCGGGTACCCGGCTTCGATCAGCCAGTCGACGTACTCATCGATCCCGATGCCGTCATCGTGCGGATTCATGACGTGGTAGGTCTCGAACCCGCCCACCACCTGGGCACCCAGCGTCGTGATCGCCTCGGCAACGAATTCCACTGGCAGCCCGTCAAAGTGCGCGCGTTGCCGGTTTCCCTCGGCGTCGAGTTGGTAGAAGGAGCGAGGCGCGACGCCGGTGGCCAGCAGGCTCAACGCCATTCGGGTGAAGATGTCCGACACGTTGAGCTGACCCCGATACGTGGTGTCGGCCAAAATCATGTCGCAGCGGAACACCGCAACGGGCAAACCGCACAGGTCGTTGGCTTCGCGCAGCAGCACCTCGCCGGCCCACTTACTGGTGCCGTAGCCGTTCGCGTAGCCTCCGCCGATCGTTCGGGTGGGGCTGATCGCCCGGATGTCGGCGTCCTCGGTGAAGGCTGACCGATCGACCTGGTCGCCCACATTGGCCGTCGACACGTAAGCGTAGGGCTTGAGCCTGGCGGTGACCGCGAACCGGATCAGCTCGGCGGTGCCCGCGACATTGGGGCCGAACAGCTCGCGGTAGGGCAGGACGCTGTTGACCAGGGCTGCGGAGTCGAGGATCAGGTCGACGTCGTGTGCCAGCCGCTGCCAGGTCTCGTCGTCGAGACCCAGGTTCGCTTTACCCTTGTCGCCGGCGACGACCTCCAAATGGTCGGCGGCCAGTTCTCGGTAATGCCGCAGCAGCTCGGGGTCGCCGCTGTCGAAGGTCCTGTCGAAGCGCTCCCGCGCGTCCTCGTCGGACGTGGCCCGCACCAAGCAAACCAGTTTTCCGCCAACCGATTTCAGCCGCTCGAGCCATTGCAGCGCCAGGTAGCGGCCGAGGAAACCGGTAGCGCCGGTCAGCAAGACCGTCCGTACCTCGGCGCTGGGGCCGGGCAGCGTCGGGGCCAGGGTCAGCGTCGTGGCGTCGATGAACTTGTCCAACGTGAGGTCCGAGGCGTGCACCTCGGTGGCGTCACGGCCGTGCACGGACGCAAAGCTGGCTCCCGCCTGGGCTGTGTCCGCCGAGCCGGCATCGCTCTCCAACCGCTGGCGCAGGCTTCTCACCGAAGGCGCGTCGAACAAGGTGCGCACCGGAAGCGAGACGTCAAGGGCCTGGTTGATCGCGGCGATCGCACGCATCGACGACATCGAATCCCCGCCCAGGTCGAAGAACGAATCGTCGACGCCTACGCGCTCGACATCCAGGACTTGCGCGTAGATGCCGGCGACAATCTCCTCGATAGCGGTTGCCGGGGCGCGATATTCGCCGCCGGTGTATTCGGGCGCCGGTAACGCCCGGGTATCAAGCTTGCCGTTGACGGTCAATGGCAGCGCATCCAGCGGCACTACCGCCGCGGGGACCATGTACGGCGGAAGCCGGTCGGCCAACCGGCTCCGGATGTCGGCCGGGTCGGCGGTGCCGGTGATGTAACCGACCAGGCGTTTGTCGCCCGGGCGATCCTCGCGTGCGATCACCGCCGCTTGTTCCACGCCGTCCAGCCCGCTCAGAGCTGCCTGAACTTCGCCGAGCTCAATGCGATAGCCACGGATCTTCACCTGCTCATCGGCGCGACCCTGATACCGCAGCTGACCGTCAGCACCCCAACAGACCAGGTCCCCGGTGCGGTACATGCGCGTTCCGGCCGCCCCGAACGGGCAAGCCACGAACCGTGACGCCGTCAAACCGGGCCGGCGCATATACCCGGTCCCGACGCCGCGACCCGCCAGGTACAACTCGCCCACCACGCCGACGGGCGCCGGCTGTAACCACTTGTCCAGCACGAACATTGCGGCGCCCGAGATGGGCGACCCGATCGGCACCACGTCCGACCCCGGCACCAGCGGGGTGGTCATCGACGCGCACACCGTCGTCTCCGTCGGGCCGTAGGCGTCGATCATCACGCGTCCGGACGCCGCCCAGCGATCCACCGTCTCCGGCGGGCACGCTTCGCCGGCCACCACCAACGCTGTCGACTCCAAACCGTCCGCCGACACCATTGCCACCGAAGCCGGCGTCTGCGTCCACACGTCGACTTTCTCCGCAATGAGCAAATCATGGAAATCGTCGGGGGATGCGGCCACCGACTCGGGCACCACCACCAGCCGCCGACCGGTCAACAGCGCGCCGAAGATCTCCCATACCGAGTAGTCGAAGGCCGAGGAGTGGCACTGCGTCCACACCTGCCCCGGCGGCAGGCCTTTGTCGAGTGACTCGGTGAGCCAGGTGACGTTGTGCTGAGGAATACCAACACCTTTCGGGACGCCCGTGGTGCCCGATGTGTAAATGATGTAGGCGATGTTGAAGGCGGCCGGCGCAGGCAATGCGGTGCTGGACCGGCTGTCCACGTCTGCGTCGCGCACCTCGACAACCGGCAGATCGCGTCCGTCGAGCCGCGTGCGCAACTCCGCCGTGGTGATCACCGCGATCGGGGCGGCGTCGGCGAGCACGAAGTCCATGCGTGCCGTCGAGTGTGCCGGGTCGATGGGCACGTACGCGGCCCCGGTCTTGAGCACCCCGAGCATTGCAACGATCCCGTCGGCGCACCGCGGAAACAGCAGCGCCACACACTCGCCCGGACGCGCGCCGTGGCTGGCCAGCAGATGCGCCAACCGGGTCGAAGCGTCGTCGAGTTCCCGATACGTCAGTGACTGGCCCGAATAGGTCACAGCCACCGCTTCCGGGGTGCGCTGCACGTGCTCGGCGAACACCACCGGGATTGAGGGACCCATACCCGTCGGCGCAGTCAATGCCGGCCGGTTGCTCCACTCATCGAGCAGGGCGGGCTCACCGGCACGCAGCAAACCGATCGACGACAACCGCTGGGTCGGGTCGGCGGTCAGCGCCGCCAGTACCCGCTGCAGCCGATCGACCAGCGCTTCAATGCTTTCCGCATCAAACACGTCGGTGCGGAATTCCACCCGGCCGCCGATGCCGGCGGGTCCGCCGTCCTGGGTCCAGCGTTCGGCCAGGGAGAAGGTCAGGTCCATGCGGGCCGTCTGGGTGTCCAACGGTATGGAGGTCACCTGCAAGTCGCCCAGGACTGGCCCGACGGCGGAGTCGTCCTCTTGGTCGCCGAAGTTCTGCCAGGCCAGCATCACCTGGATCAGTGGGTGGTGGCTTAGGGATCGGGTGGGGTTGAGCCGCTCGACCAGCATTTCGAAGGGGACGTCTTGGTGTTCGTAGGCGGCTAGGGCGCGTTGGCGTACTTGGGTGAGCAGGTCGGTGATGGTGGGGTCGGCGGTGAGGTCGATGCGCAGGATCAGGGTGTTGACGAAGAAGCCGACGAGGTCGTCGAGGGCGGGGTCGCGGCGTCCGGCGATGGGGAAGCCCACGGCGACATCGGGGTTGGCGCTGAGTTTGGAGAGCAGGACGGTCAGGGCGGCTTGGATGACCATGAAGCTGGTGGCGTTGTGTTCGCGGGCCAGCCGGGTGACCTGTTGTTGGAGTGAGGGGGGCCAGTCCACGGCGATGGTGGCGCCGCGGTGATCGGCCACCAGTGGGTAGGGCCGATCGGTGGGCAACTCGAGCCGTTCCGGCATCCCGCCCAGCACGTCCTCCCAATAAGCCAGCTCCGCGGCAATACGGCTGTGGCTATCGTCGAAGTCCCCGAGCTGCCCACGCTGCCACAGCGTGTAATCGGCATATTGGACGGGCAGCGGCACCCAATCCGGCGCCTGGCCGGCGCGCCGGCTGGCATAGGACACACCCAAATCGCGCATCAGTGGGGTGAGTGACACGCCGTCGGCGGCGATATGGTGAACCACGGCCACCAGCACGTGTTCGTCCTGGGCGACCCGGAAAAGCCTTGCCTGCAATGGGATCTCGGCGGCCAGATCGAACGGGTAGTGCGCCACTTCGTGGATGGCCTCATCCAACCGGATTGCCGGCCAGCCGGTGGCGTCGATGACCTGCCAGCCGCAATCGGCCTGGTCGGCCGGAATGACGATTTGCTGAGGCGTTCCCTCGGGCGCGACGAACACCGTGCGCAGGCTCTCGTGGCGGGCCAGCACGTCGGCCAATGCCGCGCCCAACGCGTCCGGGCCATCGAGCCGCCCGTGCAGCCGCAGCGCAACCGCCATGTTGTAAACCGGTGAGGGGCCTTGTAGTTGGTCGATGAACCAGAGCCGGTTTTGGGCGAACGACAACGGGATGACCGCTGGCCGCCCGTTCGTCACGACCGGCGCCAGCGGGTCCGAGCCCTCGGTGAGCCGCGGGGCCAACTGCGCGACCGTGGGCGCGTCGAAGACGGTGCGCACGGTGAGGCCGGCGCCCAGGGTGGTGTTGATTGCGGCGATGAGGCGCGTGGCGGATAGGGAGTCGCCGCCGAGGTCGAAGAAGGAGTCGTCGATGCCGACGCGGTCGATGCCGAGGATTTGGGCGTAGATGCCGGTGAGGAGGTCTTGGGTGGGGGTGGTGGGGGGGTGGTATTCGGTGGTGGTGTAGTCGGGGGCGGGCAGGGCGCGGGTGTCGAGTTTGCCGTTGATGGTCAGCGGCAGCGCGTCGAGGGCCACGATGGCGGCGGGGACCATGTAGGCGGGGAGTCGTTGGGCGAGTTGGGTGCGGGCCCAGGTGGGGTCGGCGGTGCCGGTGAGGTAGCCGATGAGGCGTTTGTCGCCGGGGCGGTCTTCGCGGGCGATGACTGCGGCGGCGTTGACGCCTTCGAGGGTGGCCAGGGCGGTTTGGATTTCGCCGAGTTCGATGCGGTAGCCGCGGATTTTGACTTGCTGGTCGGCGCGGCCTAGGTAGTCCAGTTGGCCGTCGGGGCGCCAGCGCACCAGGTCGCCGGTGCGGTACATGCGGGTTCCTGGTGCTCCGTGGGGGCAGGCCACAAACCGGGACGCGGTCAGCGCGGCGCGGCGTATGTAGCCGCAGGCCACGCCGGAGCCGGCCACGTATAGCTCTCCGACCACGCCCGCGGGCACCGGACGCAAATACCGGTCCAGCACGAACAACGCTGCCCCGGGCACCGGCGACCCGATCGGCGGCGCGCCCGAACCAGGAACAAGCGGCGCACTCATTGCCGCGTACACCGTGGTTTCGGTCGGCCCGTAGGCGTTGATCATCAGCCGCCCGGGTGCCCAGCGGTCGACCAGCTCGGCCGGGCAGGCTTCACCGGCCACGACCAACGCCGCGGACTCCAGCCCCTGGGGCGAAAGCATCTCGGCCGCCGAGGGGGTCTGACTCACCACGGTCACGTGTTCGTCAATGAGCAAAGCGCGCAACTCTTCTGGCGAGCGGGACACCGACTCCGGCACCACCACCAGCCGGCCCCCGTGCAGCAGTGCGCCGAAGATCTCCCAGACAGACACATCAAAGACCAGCGAATGCCACTGCGACCACACGCCGGAGCGCGACAGGCCGACGTCCACCAACTGGTGCAGTTGGGTGATGTTGTGGTGTGTGATGGCGACGCCTTTGGGGGTCCCGGTGGTTCCCGAGGTGTAGATGATGTAAGCGACATCCTCGGGGGACGGCGCGGGGAGTGCAGTGGTTGGTTGCGCTTCAAGAGCGGGGTCGTTGACGTCGATGACCGCTAGGCCATGTCCGACGAGCCGGTCGGCGAGTTCGCTGGAGGAGATCGCGGCGATCGGGGCGGCGTCGGTGAGCATGAAATCGATGCGTGCCGCCGGCAGTGCGGGGTCGATCGGCAGGTAGGCCGCCCCGGTTTTGAGCACCGCGAGGATCGCGATGATCGCCTCGGCCGAACGCTCCAGCAGCAGTGCCACACACTCGCTGGGACCAGCGCCATAGCCAGAGAGTGCCTGCGCCAACCGATTTGCCGACCCGTCGAGTTCGCGGTAGGTGAATGATCGGCCTTGGGAGGTCAGTGCCGTTGCCTCCGGTGTCCGGGCTACCTGGGCGGCGAACAACGCCGGAACCGACACCGGCGTCTGCCGGGGTTGGGTCAATGCCGCGCGGTTGCCGACGTGGTCGAGGCGGGCGTGTTCATTCGCGTCGAGGAGGTCGATCGTGGAGAGCCGGCGGGCCGGGTCGGTGGTCAGGGCTTCCACCACGCGGCGCAGGCGGTCGATGATGGTGTGGATGCTGGCGGTGTCGTAGATGTCGGTGCGGAATTCGACGGTCCCGCCGATGCCGGCGGCCTGGCCGTCGTCGGTCCAGCGTTCGGCCAGCGAGAAGGTCAGGTCCATGCGGGCGACGTCGATGTCCACGGGAAGCGGGCTGACGTGCAGTTCGCCCAGATTCAGTTCGGCCTGAGTGTTGTTCTGCCAGGCCAGCATCACCTGGATCAGTGGGTGGTGGCTTAGGGATCGGGTGGGTTGTAGTCGTTCCACCAGCATTTCGAAGGGGACGTCTTGGTGTTCGTAGGCGGCTAGGGCGCGTTGGCGTACTTGGGTGAGCAGGTCGGTGATGGTGGGGTCGGCGGTGAGGTCGATGCGCAGGATCAGGGTGTTGACGAAGAAGCCGACGAGGTCGTCGAGGGCGGGGTCGCGGCGTCCGGCGATGGGGAAGCCCACGGCGACATCGGGGTTGGCGCTGAGTTTGGAGAGCAGGACGGTCAGGGCGGCTTGGATGACCATGAAGCTGGTGGCGTTGTGTTCGCGGGCCAGCCGGGTGACCTGTTGTTGGAGTGAGGGGGGCCAGTCCACGGCGATGGTGGCGCCGCGGTGATCGGCCACCAGTGGGTAGGGCCGATCGGTGGGCAACTCGAGCCGTTCCGGCATCCCGCCCAGCACGTCCTCCCAGTAGGTGAGTTGTTGGGCGACCAGGCTTTCCGGGTCTCGGACGTCGCCAAGTTGGGTGCGTTGCCACAGTGTGTAATCGATGTACTGCACCGGTAGCGGCGCCCAGCCCGGCGCCTGGCCGGCGCGGCGGCTGGCGTAGGCCACGCCGAGGTCGCGTACCAGCGGGGTGATTGACCAGCCGTCGGCGGCGATGTGGTGGATCACGATCGCCAGGACGTGTCGGTCGTCGGCGAGGCGGAAAAGTTCTGTCCGCAGCGGGATTTCAGCGGCCAGGTCGAAGGTGTGACCCGCGGCGGCGACGAGGGCGTCGTGCAGTCGGTGGTGCGGCCATCCGCTGGCGTCGATCACGTCCCAGCCGAAGTCGGCCCGCTCGGGTGGCAGCACTACCTGCTGGGGCGTTCCCTCGGCCGCGACGAACACGGTGCGCAGGCTTTCATGGCGGACCACGACGTCGTGGATCGCGGCCCTCAGCGCTGCGGCATCGAGTGGCCCGTCCAGCCGCAAGGCCGCGGATAGATTGTAAACCGCTGAAGCACCTTGTAATTGGTCGATGAACCAGAGCCGGTTTTGGGCGAACGACAACGGCACGACCGTCGGCCGCCCGTTCGCCACGACCGGCGCCAGCCGGTCTGCGCCTTCGGTGAGGCGTGGCGCCAACTGGGCGATCGTCGGTGCTTCGAACAACGTCCGTACCCCGAGTTGAGCGTTCAAACCGGTGTTGATTGCGGCGATCAGGCGCATGGCGGATAGGGAGTCGCCGCCGAGGTCGAAGAAGGAGTCGTCGATGCCGACGCGGTCGATGCCGAGGATTTGGGCGTAGATGCCGGCGAGGAGGTCTTGGGTGGGGGTGGTGGGGGGGTGGTATTCGGTGGTGGTGTAGTCGGGGGCGGGCAGGGCGCGGGTGTCGAGTTTGCCGTTGACGGTCAGCGGCAGCGCGTCGAGGGCCACGATGGCGGCGGGGACCATGTAGGCGGGGAGTCGTTGGGCGAGTTGGGTGCGGGCCCAGGTGGGGTCGGCGGTGCCGGTGAGGTAGCCGATGAGGCGTTTGTCGCCGGGGCGGTCTTCGCGGGCGATGACTGCGGCGGCGTTGACGCCTTCGAGGGTGGCCAGGGCGGTTTGGATTTCGCCGAGTTCGATGCGGTAGCCGCGGATTTTGACTTGCTGGTCGGCGCGGCCTAGGTAGTCCAGTTGGCCGTCGGGGCGCCAGCGCACCAGGTCGCCGGTGCGGTACATGCGGGTTCCTGGTGCTCCGTGTGGGCAGGCCACAAACCGGGACGCGGTCAGCCCGGCGCGGCGTATGTAGCCGCAGGCCACGCCGGAGCCGGCCACGTATAGCTCACCGACCACGCCCTCGGGCACCGGACGCAAATACCGATCCAGCACGAACAATGCCGCCCCGGGCACCGGCGACCCGATCGGCGGCGCCCCGGAACCCACCGTCAACGATGGGCTCCACGCCACGTACATAGTCGTTTCGCTCGGGCCGTATTGATTGATCATCAGCCGCCCCGGCGCCCACCGATCCACCACCTCCGGCGGGCAGGCTTCACCGGCCACGACCAACGCCGCGGACTCCAGCCCCTGGGGCCAAAGCATCTCGACCGCCGACGGGGTTTGGGTGAGAACGCTGACCTGCTCAGCAACCAGCAAGGCGTGGAAGTCTCTGGGGGACCGCGTCACCGAGTCGGGTGCCACCACGAGCCGCCCACCATGCAGAAGCGGACGCCAGATCTCCCAAACCGAGAAGTCGAATGCGTACGAGTGACACTGAATCCACACGCCGCCCGGCGGCAGACCGGAGTCCAGCGGCCCCACCAGTTGGGTGATGTTGTGGTGGGTGATGGCGACACCCTTCGGCTTGCCCGTGGTCCCCGAGGTGTAGATGATGTGGGCGATATTGTCCGGGCCCGGCGATGGGAGTGCGGTGCTGGGGTGGGCGCCGAGGGCGGGGTCGTTGACGTCGATGACGAGCAGATCATGTCCGGCGAGCGCCTCGGCGAGCGCCGGAGTGGTGATCGCGGCGATCGGGGCGGCGTCGGTGAGCATGAAATCGATGCGTGCCGCCGGCAGTGCGGGGTCGATCGGCAGGTAGGCCGCCCCGGTTTTGAGCACCGCGAGGATCGCGATGATCGCCTCGGCCGAACGCTCCAGCAGCAGTGCCACACACTCGCCGGGGCCGACGCCATGGCCAGAGATCAGATGCGCCAGTCGATTTGCGGACTCTTCGAGTTCTCGATAGGTCCACGTCCGTTGGCCGCAGGTGATCGCCACCGCGTCGGGTGTCTGCGCGAGTTGGGCGGCGAACAATGCCGGAACCGAGACCGGCGTGTGGCGGGGTTGGGTCAATGCGGCGCGGTTGCCGACGTGGTCGAGGCGGGCGTGTTCGTCCGCGTCGAGGAGGTCGATCGTGGAGAGCCGGCGGGCCGGGTCGGCGGTCAGGGCTTCCACGACGCGGCGCAGGCGGTCGATGAGGGTGTGGATGCTGGCGGGGTCGTAGATGTCGGTGCGGAATTCGACCGTCCCGCCGATGCCGGCGGGTTCAGCGGTATCGGTCCAGCGTTCGGCCAGCGAGAAGGTCAGGTCCATGCGGGCGACGTCGATGTCCACGGGAAGCGGGCTGACGTGCAGTTCGCCCAGATTCAGTTCGGCCTGAGTGTTGTTCTGCCAGGCCAGCATCACCTGGATCAGTGGGTGGTGGCTTAGGGATCGGGTGGGGTTGAGCCGCTCGACCAGCATTTCGAAGGGGACGTCTTGGTGTTCGTAGGCGGCTAGGGCGCGTTGGCGTACCTGGGTGAGCAGGTCGGTGATGGTGGGGTCGGCGGTGAGGTCGATGCGCAGGATCAGGGTGTTGACGAAGAAGCCGACGAGGTCGTCGAGGGCGGGGTCGCGGCGTCCGGCGATGGGGAAGCCCACGGCGACATCGGGGTTGGCGCTGAGTTTGGAGAGCAGGACGGTCAGGGCGGCTTGGATGACCATGAAGCTGGTGGCGTTGTGTTCGCGGGCCAGCCGGGTGACCTGTTGTTGGAGTGAGGGGGGCCAGTCCACGGCGATGGTGGCGCCGCGGTGATCGGCCACCAGTGGGTAGGGCCGATCGGTGGGCAACTCGAGCCGTTCGGGCATTCCCGTCAGGGTCTGTTCCCAATACCGCAGCTGTCCGGCGATCGGGCTATCCGGGTCATCAAGAGCCCCCAGCTGCGCACGTTGCCACAGCGTGTAATCGACATACTGCACCGGGAGCGGCGCCCAATCCGGCGCCTGGCCGACGCGGCGGCAGGCGTAGGCCACGCCGAGGTCACGCATCAGCGGGGCGATTGACCAGCCGTCGGCGGCGATGTGGTGTATCACAAGCACCACAACGTGTTGATCCTGGGCAACCTGGAAAAGCTTTGTCCGTAAAGGAATCTCGGCGGCCAGTTCGAACGGGTAATGCGCCACTTCCTGGATGGCCTCATCCAACCGGCTTGCCGGCCAGCCGGTGGCGTCGATGACCTGCCAGCCGCAATCGCCCTCGTCGGCGGGAATGACAACCTGCTGGGGCGTTCCCTCGACTTCGACGAACACGGTGCGCAGGCTCTCGTGGCGGACCACCACATCGTTGAGTGCGGCTTCCAATGCCGTCGCATCGAGTGGCCCGTCGAGCCGGAGCGCCGCGGCCATGTTGTAAACCGGTGAGGGGCCTTGTAGTTGGTCGATGAACCACAGCCGGTTCTGGGCGAACGATAGGGGTATGGCCGTCGGGCGTTCGACCGCGGCGAGGGGCGGCAGTGGGTCTGGACCGTCGGCGAGCTGTGGTGCGAGTTGGGCGATGGTCGGGGCTTCGAAGACGGTGCGCACGGCGAGGCCGGCACCCAGGGTGGTGTTGATTGCGGCGATGAGGCGCGTGGCGGATAGGGAGTCGCCGCCGAGGTCGAAGAAGGAGTCGTCGATGCCGACGCGGTCGATGCCGAGGATTTGGGCGTAGATGCCGGTGAGGAGGTCTTGGGTGGGGGTGGTGGGGGGGTGGTATTCGGTGGTGGTGTAGTCGGGGGCGGGCAGGGCGCGGGTGTCGAGTTTGCCGTTGATGGTCAGCGGCAGCGCGTCGAGGGCCACGATGGCGGCGGGGACCATGTAGGCGGGGAGTCGTTGGGCGAGTTGGGTGCGGGCCCAGGTGGGGTCGGCGGTGCCGGTGAGGTAGCCGATGAGGCGTTTGTCGCCGGGGCGGTCTTCGCGGGCGATGACTGCGGCGGCGTTGACGCCTTCGAGGGTGGCCAGGGCGGTTTGGATTTCGCCGAGTTCGATGCGGTAGCCGCGGATTTTGACTTGCTGGTCGGCGCGGCCTAGGTAGTCCAGTTGGCCGTCGGGGCGCCAGCGCACCAGGTCGCCGGTGCGGTACATGCGGGTTCCTGGCGCGCCGAACGGGCAGGCCACAAACCGGGACGCGGTCAGCCCGGCGCGGCGTATGTAGCCGCAGGCCACGCCGGAGCCGGCCACGTATAGCTCACCGACCACGCCCTCGGGCACCGGACGCAAATACCGATCCAGCACGAACAACGCTGCCCCGGGCACCGGCGACCCGATCGGCGGCGCGCCCGAACCAGGAACAAGCGGCGCACTGATCGACGCGTACACCGTGGTTTCGGTCGGGCCATAGCCGTTGATCATCAGCCGCCCCGCCGCCCAGCGGTCCACCACTTCGGGCGGGCATGCCTCGGCGGCGATGATGAGTGCCGCCGCCTCTAGGCCATGTTGGGCAAGCATCCCCACCGCGGTCGGCGTTTGGCTCAAGACGGTTGCCCGCTGCTCAACGAGCAAGGCGTGCAAATCTTCCGGTGCGCGAGCCACCACATCGGGCACCACCACCAGCCGCGCACCATGCAGGAGAGCGCCCCAGATCTCCCACACCGAGTAGTCGAAGGCCAGCGAATGGCACTGGCTCCATACCTGATCGGCCGTTAGGGCCAGTCCCGTCTCAAGCGAGTCGAATAGTCGGGTGACGTTGTGGTGGGTTACCGCCACGCCCTTGGGGACGCCCGTGGTGCCAGATGTGTAGATGATGTGAGCCAAATCGCCGGGGCCAGGCATTGCCAACGCCGTCGCGGGCTGCGTCTCGATCTCGGGATCGTCGATGTCGACGACCACCCCGTCAAATCCGTCGAGCCCTGACCCCACCCCGGTGTCAGTGATGACTGCGGCCGGGGTGGCATCGGCGAGGATGAAGCCGATCCGCGCCGTCGGTACTGCCGGGTCGATCGGCACGTATGCCGCGCCCGTCTTCAACACCCCCATGATCGCGATGATGGCCCGAGCGGAGCGTTCCAGCAGGACCGCGACGCACCCGCCCGGACCGACGCCACGGCGAGACAGCAAGTGCGCCAGGCGGTTCGCCGCCTCGTCAACGTCGCGGTAGGTCCACGATCCGCCCCGGTCGGTGATCGCGACGGCCTGCGGGGCACGGGCTACCTGGGCGGCGAACAACGCCGGAACCGACACTGGCGTGGGGCGGGGTTGGGTCAATGCCGCGCGGTTGCCGACGTGGTCGAGGCGGGCGTGTTCGTCCGCGTCGAGCAGGTCGATCGTGGAGAGCCGGCGGGCCGGGTCGGCGGTCAGGGCTTCCACGACGCGGCGCAGGCGGTCGATGAGGGTGTGGATACTGGCGGGGTCGTAGATGTCGGTGCGGAATTCGACCGTCCCGCCGATGCCGGCGGGTTCACCGGTATCGGTCCAGCGTTCGGCCAGCGAGAAAGTCAGGTCCATGCGGGCGGTGCGGGTGTTCACCGGCACGGGTGTGACCTGGATGTCGCCTAGGTTCAGGCTCGCGGGTTGAGTGTTCTGCCAGGCCAATGCCACCTGGATGAGTGGGTGGTGTGCCATGGATCGGGTGGGTTGTAGTCGTTCCACCAGCATTTCGAAGGGGACGTCTTGGTGTTCGTAGGCGGCTAGGGCGCGTTGGCGTACCTGGGTGAGCAGGTCGGTGATGGTGGGGTCGGCGGTGAGGTCGATGCGCAGGATCAGGGTGTTGACGAAGAAGCCGACGAGGTCGTCGAGGGCGGGGTCGCGGCGTCCGGCGATGGGGAAGCCCACGGCGACATCGGGGTTGGCGCTGAGTTTGGAGAGCAGGACGGCCAGGGCGGCTTGGATGACCATGAAGCTGGTGGCGTTGTGTTCGCGGGCCAGCCGGGTGACCTGTTGTTGGAGTGAGGGGGGCCAGTCCACGGCGATGGTGGCGCCGCGGTGATCGGCCACCAGCGGGTAGGGCCGATCGGTGGGCAACTCCAGCCGTTCCGGCATCCCCGTCAGCGCGTGTTCCCAATACCGCAGCTGTCCGGCGATCGGGCTACCCGGGTCATCAAGAGCCCCCAACCGCGCACGCTGCCACAGCGTGTAATCGACATACTGCACCGGCAGCGGCGCCCAGCCCGGCGCCTGGCCGACGCGGCGGCTGGCATACGCGACGGCCAGATCGCGTACCAGCGGGGTGATCGACCAGCCGTCGGCGGCGATGTGATGCAGCACCGCGACGAGTAGGTGCTCACCGCCTCCGAGGCGAAACAGCCTTGCTTGGAACGGGATTTCGGCAATCAGGTCGAAGGCATGACCGGCGGTGGTGTCGATAGCCCGTTCCAACCGTGGCTTGGTCCACTCGCTGGCGTCGACCTCGTCCCACCCGAAGTCGGCCCGCTCGGGTGGCAGCACTACCTGCTGGGGCGTTCCCTCGGCCGCGACGAAGACGGTGCGCAGGCTTTCATGGCGGACCACGACGTCGTGGATCGCGGCCCTTAGCGCCGCGGCATCGAGCGGCCCGTTGAGGCGGAGCGCCGCAGCCATGTTGTAAACCGGTGAGGGGCCTTGTAGTTGGTCGATGAACCACAGCCGGTTTTGGGCAAACGATAGGGGTATGGCCGTCGGCCGCTCGACTGCCACCACCCGTTCCCGCGCGCTCGAGCCCTCGGTGAGCTGTGGTGCGAGTTGGGCGATGGTCGGGGCTTCGAAGACGGTGCGCACGGTGAGGCCGGCGCCCAGGGTGGTGTTGATTGCGGCGATGAGGCGCGTGGCGGATAGGGAGTCGCCGCCGAGGTCGAAGAAGGAGTCGTCGATGCCGACGCGGTCGATGCCGAGGATTTGGGCGTAGATGCCGGTGAGGAGGTCTTGGGTGGGGGTGGTGGGGGGGTGGTATTCGGTGGTGGTGTAGTCGGGGGCGGGCAGGGCGCGGGTGTCGAGTTTGCCGTTGATGGTCAGCGGCAGCGCGTCGAGGGCCACGATGGCGGCGGGGACCATGTAGGCGGGGAGTCGTTGGGCGAGTTGGGTGCGGGCCCAGGTGGGGTCGGCGGTGCCGGTGAGGTAGCCGATGAGGCGTTTGTCGCCGGGGCGGTCTTCGCGGGCGATGACTGCGGCGGCGTTGACGCCTTCGAGGGTGGCCAGGGCGGTTTGGATTTCGCCGAGTTCGATGCGGTAGCCGCGGATTTTGACTTGCTGGTCGGCGCGGCCTAGGTAGTCCAGTTGGCCGTCGGGGCGCCAGCGCACCAGGTCGCCGGTGCGGTACATGCGGGTTCCTGGTGCTCCGTGGGGGCAGGCCACAAACCGGGACGCGGTCAGCGCGGCGCGGCGTATGTAGCCGCAGGCCACGCCGGAGCCGGCCACGTATAGCTCACCGACCACGCCCGCGGGCACCGGACGCAAATACCGGTCCAGCACGAACAATGCCGCCCCGGGCACCGGCGACCCGATCGGCGGCGCGCCCGAACCAGGAACAAGCGGCGCACTGATCGACGCGTACCAAGTCTCGGTCGGACCGTAGCCGTTGAGCATGAGGCGCCCGGGTGCCCAGCGGTCGACCAGCTCGGCCGGGCAGGCTTCACCGGCCACGACCAACGCCGCGGACTCCAGCCCCTGGGGCGAAAGCATCTCGGCCGCCGAGGGGGTCTGACTCACCACGGTCACGTGTTCGTCAATGAGCAAAGCGCGCAACTCTTCCGGTGACTGCGCGATCGGCTCGGGCACCACGACCAGCCGGCCCCCGCGTAGCAGTGCGCCGAAGATTTCGAAGACTGACACGTCAAAGACCAGCGAATGCCACTGCGACCACACCCCACCACGCGGCAGGTCGGCGTGCGACGACGTCATCAGGTGAGTCACGGTGTGGTGGGTGACGGCCACCCCTTTGGGCACACCTGTGGTGCCGGAGGTGTAGATCAAGTAGGCGACGTCGTCAGGGTCCGGGGCCGGTAGCGCGGCGGCGGGGTGAACGCTTATCGCGGCGTCTTCGATGTCGATGACCGCTCCGTCGAAGCGATCAAGGCGCGGCCGCAGCGCCGCGTTGGTGATAACCGCCGTCGGTGCGGCGTCGTCGAGAAGCATTCCTATGCGCGTCTCGGGCGCGGTCGGATCGAGCGGCACATACGCCGCTCCGGTCTTCAATGTCCCTAGTATCGCGATAATCGCGTCGGCCGATCGCGGCAGCAGCAGTCCCACGCAACGACCCGGAGCCGCGCCCTCACTAATGAGCCTGTGCGCCAAGCCATTAGCCGCTTCGTCAAGTTCTTGATAGGTGAGTGAACGGCCCTGGAACGTCACCGCCACAGCCTCGGGTGCACGCGCCACCCTGGCGGCGAACAGCTGCGGGATCGACACTGCGGGCGCTGGCCGGGCCAACGCGTCGAGGTTCCCGAGCGCATCAAGGCGGGCACGCTCGGCTTCATCGAGCAGATCGATCGTGGAGAGCCGGCGGGCCGGGTCGGTGCTCAGGGCTTCCACGACGCGGCGCAGGCGGTCGATGAGGGTGTGGATACTGGCGGGGTCGTAGATGTCGGTGCGGAATTCGACCGTCCCGCCGATGCCGGCGGGTTCACCGGTATCGGTCCAGCGTTCGGCCAGCGAGAAGGTCAGGTCCATGCGGGAGGTGCGGGTGTCCAGCGCTATCGGCGCCACCTGCAGGTTATCGAGGATCACGGCAGCGGCGGGGTCACCCCCTTGCCAAGCGAAGTTCTGCCAGGCCAGCATCACCTGGATGAGTGGGTGGTGTGCCATGGATCGGGTGGGTTGTAGTCGTTCCACCAGCATTTCGAAGGGGACGTCTTGGTGTTCGTAGGCGGCTAGGGCGCGTTGGCGTACCTGGGTGAGCAGGTCGGTGATGGTGGGGTCGGCGGTGAGGTCGACGCGCAGGATCAGGGTGTTGACGAAGAAGCCGACGAGGTCGTCGAGGGCGGGGTCGCGGCGTCCGGCGATGGGGAAGCCCACGGCGACATCGGGGTTGGCGCTGAGTTTGGAGAGCAGGACGGTCAGGGCGGCTTGGATGACCATGAAGCTGGTGGCGTTGTGTTCGCGGGCCAGCCGGGTGACCTGTTGTTGGAGTGAGGGGGGCCAGTCCACGGCGATGGTGGCGCCGCGGTGATCGGCCACCAGTGGGTAGGGCCGATCGGTGGGCAACTCCAGCCGTTCGGGCATTCCCGTCAAGGCCTGTTCCCAAAACGCAAGCTGAGCGGCGATCGGACTGCCGGAGTCGTCGAGGTCACCGAACTGGGTGCGTTGCCACAGTGTGTAATCGATGTACTGCACCGGTAGCGGCGCCCAATCCGGTGCCTGGCCGGCGCGGCGGCTGGCGTAGGCCACGCCGAGGTCGCGAACCAGTGGGGTGATTGACCAGCCGTCGGCGGCGATGTGGTGGATCACGATCGCCAGGACGTGTCGGTCGTCGGCGAGGCGGAAAAGTTCTGTCCGCAGCGGGATTTCGACGGCCAGGTCGAAGGTGTGACCCGCGGCGGCGACGAGGGCGTCGTGCAGTCGGTGGTGCGGCCATCCGCTGGCGTCGATCACGTCCCAGCCGAAGTCGGCCCGCTGCGGTGGGAGCACCACCTGCTGGGGCGTTCCCTCGGCCGCGACGAACACGGTGCGCAGGCTTTCATGGCGGACCACCACGTCGTGGATCGCGGCCCTTAGCGCCGCGGCATCGAGCGGCCCGTCGAGCCGGAGCGCCGCGGCCATGTTGTAAACCGGTGAGGGGCCTTGTAGTTGGTCGATGAACCACAGCCGGTTTTGGGCGAACGACAGGGGTATGGCGGTCGGCCGCTCGACTGCCACCACCCGTTCCCGCGCGCTCGAGCCCTCGGTGAGCCGTGGCGCGAGTTGGGCGATGGTCGGGGCCTCGAAGACGGTGCGCACGGCCAACCCGGCACCCAGGGTGGTATTGATTGCGGCGATCAGGCGCATGGCCGAGAGCGAATCCCCACCCAGATCAAAGAAAGAATCGTCGACGCCGACGCGGTCGAGGTCGAGCACCTGCGCGTAGATCTCCACCAACATCTCCTCGGCGAGGGTGGTAGGGGCGCGGTATCGGCCGGCGTTGTAGTCAGGTGCGGGAAGGGCTCGGGTGTCGAGCTTGCCGTTGACCGTCAACGGCAGCGCATCCAAGGCCACGATGGCGGCGGGGACCATGTGCGCGGGCAGTCGCTCGGCCAGCTCGGCGCGGGCCCACGCGGGGTCGGCGGTGCCGGTGACGTAGCCGACGAGGCGTTTGTCGCCGGGGCGGTCCTCCCGGGCAATGACTGCGGCGGACTCTATGCCCTCTAGGTTGGCGAGAGCCGTTTGTAGTTCGCTGATTTCGATGCGGTAGCCGCGGATCTTGACCTGGTGGTCCGCCCGTCCGATGTAGTCGAGTTGGCCGTCGGGGCGCCAGCGCACCAGGTCGCCGGTGCGATACATGCGTGCCCCCGGCGCGCCGAACGGACAGGCCACAAACCGCGACGCGGTCAACCCTGCCCGGCCCACGTACCCACAGCCCACCCGCGGGCCGGCCACATACAACTCACCGACTACCCCCACCGGCATAGGGCGCAGCCAGCTGTCCAGCACGAACAACGCCGCACCCGACACCGGCGAGCCGACGGGTGGTGCGCCCGACCCGGGCGCCAGCGGCGCACTCACCGAGGCATACACCGTGGTTTCGGTCGGCCCGTAGGCGTTGATCATCACCCGCCCCGGCGCCCACCGGTCCACAAGTTCGGGCGGGCACGGCTCACCGCCCACCAGCAGCGCCACCGCATTCAGCTTCTCCGGCGACAACATCGCCGCTGCCGAAGGCGTCTGGGTGAGAACGTTGATCCGTTCGGCGAGCAGCAAAGCTTGAAAGTCTTCCGGCGAACGTGTCACCGACTCGGGGACCACCACCAGTCGCCCACCGTGGAACAACGCACCCCAAATTTCCCACACCGAGAAGTCGAAAACATACGAATGGCACTGCGACCAGACCGCTGAGCGCACCAGGCACTCGTCCAATGCCTCGTGCAGTTGGGTGATGTTGTGGTGGGTGATGGCAACGCCTTTGGGCACACCGGTGGTCCCCGAGGTGTAGATGAGATACGCGATGTCCTCGGCACAGGGTGCCGGGAGTGCGGTGCTGGGTTGCGCTTCAAGAGCAGGGTCGTCGACGTGGATGACGCGCAGCTGGTGTCCGGCGAGCGAGGTGGCGAGCTCTGAGGTGGTGATCGCGGCGGCCGGTGCGGCGTCGGTGAGCATGAATTCGATGCGTGCCGGTGGTAGTGCGGGGTCGATCGGCAGGTAGGCCGCCCCGGTTTTGAGCACCGCGAGGATCGCGATGATCGCCTCGGCCGAACGCTCCAGCAGCAGTGCCACACACTCGCCGGGGCCGACGCCATGGCCAGAGATCAGATGCGCCAGTCGATTTGCGGACTCTTCGAGTTCTCGATAGGTCGACGCCCGTTGGCCGCAGGTGATCGCCACCGCGTCGGGTGTCTGCGCGAGTTGGGCGGCGAACAATTCCGGGACCGACACCGGCGCGGAAGCGGCTTGGGTCAACGCCGCACGGTTGCCCATGCCGTCCAGGCGGGCATGCTGGCGCTCGTCGAGCAGGTCCACCGCCGAAAGACGTCCGCTCGGGTCGGTGATCATGGTCACCAGGAGCCGTTCCAACCGCTTTGCCAAGGCGCCGGCATCGCAATTCAAAAAAGGATGTTCAGCCCCGGCCGTACCGAGAAAAAGTTCGTCATCGACCCGGAAGAAGAACAGACCGAACCGATCGGCCAATGCGGAATGAGTCATTGTGCCGTATCCCGGTGAACCCGCAAATTGCCCCAGGCAGGTCGTCGGGATGAAATTGACAACGATTCGATTGGACGGCTGACCAGGATTGCGGAGCCGCTCCCGGTTCTCGATGATCTGCACCGGGTATCGCTGGTGCGCCAGCGCTTCTCGAATTCGAGTGTCCACATGGCCACAAAAATCCGCGATAGTGGAGTTTGGCGCCGTCTGCAACACCAGCGGTACCACCCCGGAAATCATTCCGGGCACCGTCGCGGCAGCCGGACGCACGCGCCTGCTCACCGGGAAATCGAGCACAACCTCCGAGCCGTTAGCGGCCCATCCGCGCGCCAGGAGCGCGCACGCCGCGGTGATCAACGACGTTGTGCGTATCCCCAGATCCCGCGATAACTCGCTGATACCGGCAACAACCGAGGGGTTGAGTTGAACGGGAGCAACGGATTCACCAGGGGCACGCCCGTCCGGGATGACCGCCGGCGAACCATAATGAGATTCCTCATCCGACGGAATGTTATTGGTCCAGTAGGCTTCATCGTCGAGGTAATCGCAAGACGTCTCGTATGCCGACTCGCACTCGATCAAGTCTTTCAACGAACCAAAGTAAGTTTCTGGGATGGGACCGCCGGCGGCAATTGCGGAATAGACATCGGCGATTCGGTGACAAATGAGGGCGATGCTGATTCCGTCGACGACGATATGGTGGCAGCAGGCGAAGAGATAGGATTCGTCGACCCGCGTCCGGAACAACGCGAACTTGAACAGGGGGCCGCTGAGCGGCATCCGGGTCCGTTGGATCGACGATGTCACCCGCTGGACCTCCCGTAGGGGATCCGGCGAGCCGGTGAGGTCATGGCATACAAGCTCGACGTCGGGGTAATCAATCGGCTTCTGGACGACCTGACCGTTGACCTGGAAAAAGGAAGCCCTGAGTGGTTCGGCTTCGTGCACCACCTGACGGATCGCGGACTTGAGCAAACAGGGCTCCACCGCGCCTTCGATCCGCACCAGCACGCCTAGATGCCATCTGGCGTCGAAGCGTCCCATTTCCTCCGCGAGCCAGATATCCAGTTGGCCCCTTGTCAGCGGAAGCGCCTCTTCGTTGAGTCTCATCCCACCCCTCCGACCCGCAGGCTGTTAAGTCGTTTGCCGGTGTCCGCGACTGCGCACCGCGCGGCCGTGGACGGAGCTGTATTGCGCCGGCACGCTGTGGGCGATAGCCCGCTTCGCCAAGCTGTCGCGCAGGCTTTTCGGCCGGATGTCGGTCCAGTTCTTCTCGATGTATGCCAAACAGGCATCGCGAGCCGCTTCGCCGTAAATAACGCGCCAACCAGCAGGAACTTCGACGAAAGCCGGCCACAGGCTGTGTTGATCTTCGTCGTTGACCAAGACGAAGAAGCTGCCCGCGTCGTCGTCCAAAGGATTGATGTTCATGGGTCCCCACCGCCTACTTGACATGAGTGCAACGTTTCGGACAGTAATGGAAACTCGGCCAGTTGTACACCAAAGGTTTGAAAAAATGCTTCTTGCCTATCTATAACCCTGCGATCGTGCGGAGAAAGAGGATTAAGGGACGTTAGAGTGGCCGGTTGCGGGGTCTGCGCCTCTAGGGTCGGCGCCGGATAGTCGCTCGCCTCCTCACAGGGGTGCTGGACGGTCCGATCGAGCGTGGCGGCGCGACGGCAGCGCATGGGCCGCCCGGCCGCAACGCTTCGGCGTTCTGCGCGGCGGAGACGCAGCGGGGGCAACGTCAGCGTGGGCGGCCCTGGCTTTGGCATGCTCTCAACCAGACCATCGGCGAAATCCGCTGCGCCGTTTGGCAACCCGTGGCCGCGTCGAGCGGGATGAACTCGGCGGCACCGGCAGGGAGAGGACCGGTGGGCGTGACGGACCACCGGCTATGGCATGGTCAACGGAATGGGCCGACAGGCTGATCCACCCGGTGTCGACGGGAGCCCCACCCGGGGGGCGGGCGTGCACCCGTTTCGCATCGACGTCCCCGACGCCGTCCTGGAAGACCTGCGGGCGCGGCTGGCGCGCACCCGATGGCCGGCAGCCGAATGCGTCGACGACTGGAGCCAGGGCATGCCGCTCGCCTACACCCGCGAGCTCGCCGGCTACTGGGCCGACGAATACGACTGGCGGTCACGCGAGGCGGCGCTGAACCGCTTCGACCAGTTTGTCACCGAAATCGACGGCCTGGACATCCATTTCATCCACCAGCGGTCGCCGCACGACGAGGCATTCCCGCTGCTGATCACCCACGGGTGGCCCGGCTCGATCGTGGAGTTCCACAAGGTGATCGAGCCGCTGACCAACCCGGCATCCGGGCGCGCCGAGGACGCCTTCCACGTGGTCTGCCCGTCGCTGCCGGGATACGGGTTCTCCGGCAAACCGACGCGCACGGGTTGGGGCGTGGAGAAGATCGCCGAGGCCTGGGAAACGCTGATGCTGCGCCTGGGCTACGACCGCTACGGCGCGCAGGGCGGCGACTGGGGCGCCGCGGTGACCACGCAAATCGGGCGGAACGTAGGCCACTGCGCGGGAATCCACCTCAACATGCCGATCGGGCGGCCCACGCCGGAGTCCCTGAAGAACCCGACCGAAGAAGAGCAGCGGGCGATGGCCGCGCTGGCCGACCACCGCAAGTGGGGCACCGGCTATTCCAAGCAGCAGTCCACCCGGCCGCAGACGCTGGGCTACGGGCTG
This sequence comes from Mycobacterium hainanense, assembly GCF_041890355.1. NCBI lineage: Bacteria > Bacillati > Actinomycetota > Actinomycetes > Mycobacteriales > Mycobacteriaceae > Mycobacterium > Mycobacterium hainanense. Next base: position 2,389,102 of record NZ_CP169059.1, read on the forward strand.
GCCGATTCGCCGGTGGGGCAACTTGCGTGGATCGTCGAGAAGTTCTGGGCTTGGGCCGATTGCGACGGCCACCCGGAAAACGCGTTCAGCCGCGACGAGCTCCTCGACAACGTGATGGTCTATTGGGTGACCGACACCGGCGCGTCTTCGGCCCGCCTGTATTGGGAGAGCTTCCGGGTCTGGGGGCAAATGGACCGCGTCGAATTGCCCACCGGCGTGGCGGCTTTCCCCGGCGAGCTGCTGAAGGCGCCGAGGAGCTGGTGCGAGCCGGTCTACAACATCACGCGCTGGACGACGATGGAGCGGGGCGGACATTTCGCCGCGTTCGAGCAACCCGGGCTGTTCGTCGACGACGTCCGCGCGTTCTTCGCGACGGTGCGGGACTAGACGATCCGCCAACCCAGTTGCGCCCGAAACCGCATGTCCCACAGGTAGATCCGATACCCCAAGATCCAAATCCCGTGCGGTAGGAACAGATCTGCCAGTCGCAACGCGGACAGCAGCCTTCGAGTGAACCACGACCCGGACGTTATAACCGGCCCAAAACGGGCACACCTGGCAAAATGAGCACCCCATTCGGCGCCCCGGCCGCCGGCTCGCCGCGCCGCCCGGTGACCGCATCGACGGGCGCGTTCGACTCGTCCCCGCTGATGTGGTGGGTGATCGTCGTGCTGATCGCCGCGGTGATCGTCGCGGGCCTCTGCGCGATGGCCTAGGTGTACCCGGCCGGGTACACCCAGAGCGTTAGCTCGGTCGGCGGAGGAGTCTCGGCCGCGTGTGAGACGCTGCCAGGGTGTTGGCGACGCGGAGCCGGCTGGCCGGCGTGCTGGGCGGTTACCTCGCCGACGTGGCGCTGGGCGATCCGGCGCGGGGGCATCCGGTCGCGGCGTTCGGCCGGGTGGCCGCCGGGTTCGAGCGCGTGACCTACCGCGACACCAGACTCGCGGGGGCAGTACACGTCGCCGTGCTGGTGGCAACGGTGGGCGTGCTCGGCGCCATGCTGCAACGGGCCGCCGAGCGCGGCGGTTGGCCCTGGTCGGTCGCGGCCACCGCCGCGGCCACCTGGGTGTCGGTCGGCGGGACCTCGCTGGCGCGCACCGGCTTGGCAATGTCGGAACTGCTGGAGCGTGGCGACCTCGAGGGCGCGCGCCGCCTGCTGCCCTCGCTGTGCGGACGCGATCCGGCTTCGCTGGACGCCGCGGGCCTGGCGCGAGCGTCGCTGGAATCGGTCGCGGAGAACACGTCCGACGCCCACGTGGCGCCGATGCTGTGCGCCGCCGTGGGCGGGGTGCCTGCGGTCCTGGCGTACCGCGGCATCAACACATTGGACTCGATGGTGGGCTACCGCTCGGCGCGCTACGCCCGATTCGGTTGGGCCGCAGCCCGATTGGACGACGCGGCCAACTACGCCGCCGCCCGGGTGACGGCGGCGCTGGTGATTCTGTGCGCCCCTTTCGTCAGCGGGTCGGCCCCAGGTGCGGTGCGGGCCTGGCGCCGTGACGCCGGTCGGCACCCCAGCCCGAACGCCGGCGTCGTCGAGGCGGCTTTCGCCGGCGCGCTGGGCGTGCGCCTCGGCGGGCCCACCCAATACCGCCACGAGTTGCAGATCCGGCCCACCCTGGGCGACGGCCACCCGCCGACGGTGGCCGACCTGCGCCGCGCGGTGACGCTGTCGCGGACGGTGCAGGCGGGCGCGGCCGTCCTGGCCGGGCTGCTCTGTTACTTGCGGCGGCCGTAGCGGTCGGCGAGTTTCGCCTCGACGGTTTGCGGGGGTTCGGGGGCCTGCGTATCCGCCGCCGGGGGCGGCTTTTCGCGGCGGCGTGCGCGGATCTCGGAGTAGACGAAGTAACCCAAACCCAGCGGGGCGACGATGCCGAACGAGATCCATTGGATGCCGTAGGACAGGAACGGGCCGGCGTCCAGGTGCGGCACGCCGATCACGCCCAGCCCGCCGGGCTGGTCCTCGGTCAGCTGGAGATAGGACCCGGCAAGCGGCACCTTGGTCAGGGCCGCGACCTGTTCGGTGTTGATCGAATACACCTGCTGCACGCCGTCTTGGGTGAACGGGTCTTTGCCCGGCGCGGCGGCCTCGGAATCGCGCAGCCGCGCGGTGATGGTGACAGGCTCCTGGGGTGGGCGGGGGATCGGCGGCACGTGGGAGCCCTGCTCGGGCCGCACGTACCCCCGGTCGACGAGGACGGTGGGTCCGTCGTCGACGACGAACGGTGCCAACACCTCGAACGCGGGCTTGCCCTCGATCACCCGCAACCGCGCCAGCACCTGGAGGTCGGGCAGGTAGTGGCCGGTGGCCGTCACGCGGCGCCACTGCGCGTTCGGGGCCACCGATTCCTGCTGCGGCAGCAGTGTTTTCAGCGGGACGGGCTCGGTGTTGAGGGAATACTCGATCTGGCGGTTCTCCCGCGACGTGCGGTTGTGCTTGCCCAGCTGCCAAGGCGCCAGCACCGTGAAGCACAGGTAGGCGAACGCGATGACCACCAGCGCCAGCGCGATCCAGCCGGGCCGCAGCAGGAACGCCAACCGACGCATGTCAGCCAGATCCGTTCCGGTCCAGCCGATCGTCGACCCAGGCATGCAGGCCGGGCAACGAGGCCTCGATGACGGTGAACACGTCCTCGAAGTCCCGCGCGTCGCCGTAGTACGGGTCCTCGACGTCGAGGGCGTGGGCGCCCGATCGCGGGTCGAACGACCGGAGCATCCGCACCCGCTCCTCGTCGACGCCCAGCTCGCGCAGCATCCGAAGATGGTTGCGGCCCAAGGCCACCACCAGGTCGGCGGCCAGGTGGTCCTCGTCGACCTGAGCGGCACGGTGGTCGGTGGAGTAACCGTGGGCGCGCAGCACGTCGGTCGCTCGGTCGTCGGCGCATTCGCCGACGTGCCAGTTGCCGGTGCCCGCGCTGGTGACCCGCACCGCGTCGGCCAGGCCGCGGCGGCGCAGCTGGTCGGCGAACATCTTTTCGGCCATCACCGACCGGCAGATGTTGCCCGTGCACACGAAGGTGATGTGCAGGGGCTCGCGCTCAGACACCCAGCACCGCCCTCAGCTCGTCGACGGTCGCGGCGTGCGTGACCGCCGTGCTCCCGGTAACCGCCGCGCCGTCGGGGAAGTCGTCGCGCCCATAGCCCCAGCCGACGACCACGGTGTCGATGCCGTGCGCGGCCGCGCCGTGCACGTCGTGGCTGCGGTCGCCGACCATGAGGACCCGCCCGGGCAGGGGCTGCAGCTGTTCCAGCGCGTGCGCCAGCACCTCCACCTTGGTCTTGCGAGAGCCGTCCGGGCTCGCGCCGGCGATGACCTCGAAATGCTGATCGAGCCCGAAATGGGCCAGGATGCGCCGCGCCGTCGGCTCGAGCTTCGACGTGGCCACCGCCAGCCGGACCCCGGCGGCCTCCAGGTCGGCCAGCAGCGGCTCGACCCCGTCGAACAGGGTGTTCATCGCCCAGCCGCGGTCGGCGTATTCGGCGCGGAAGGCCGCGATCGCCCGCACGGCGTCCTCGCCCAGCATCGAATGGAAGGTGTCGTCCATCGGCGGGCCGACGATCTGGGCCACCAGGTCGCCGTCGGGCGCGTCGACGCCGACCTGCTCGAGCGCGTGCAGGAAACTGGCCACGATGCCCTCCGCGGAGTCGGTGAGGGTGCCATCGAGGTCGAAGATCACCAGCTCGGTCGCCAGGCGCGGCGAAGGGCGATCGGTGGACGTTGTGCCTGTCACCTCACCATTGTCCTCGATGCCCGGCGGCCGGGTGTGCCGGTGTCGGTGCCACGCCTCGGCGCGGCCCACTAGTGTTTCTCGGATGGCGAGTCTGAACATGAGCCCGCCTGCGGCGCGCTATCACGGTGATCAGGCCGTCGCACCCGGGATGCTGGATTTCGCCGTCAACGTCCGTCACGCCCAGCCGCCCGAGTGGCTGGTGCGGCGGCTGGCCGCGCGGCTGCCAGATTTGGCGCGCTATCCGAGCGCCCAGGACGTGTGCGCGGCGCAGGACGCGGTCGCCGAACGGCACGGCCGGGCGCGCGACGAGGTGCTGCCGCTGGCCGGGGCGGCCGAGGGGTTCACGTTGTTGAGCAACCTGCGCCCGGCGCGGGCGGCGATCGTCGCGCCCTCGTTCACCGAGCCGGCGGTGGCGCTGAGCGCCGCCGGGGTGCCCGTGGACCACGTCGTGCTCGAGCCGCCCTTCGGCCTGGACGGCGTGCGGATCCCCGACGACGCCGACCTGGTCGTGGTGGGCAACCCGACCAATCCCACCTCGGTGCTGCACACCCGCGAGCAGCTCCTCGCGCTGCGGCGGCCGGGCCGTATCCTGGTGGTCGACGAGGCGTTCGCCGATTCGATCCCGGGCGAACCGGAGTCGCTGGCCGGCGACTCGCTGCCCGACGTGGTGGTGCTGCGCAGCCTGACCAAGACCTGGGCGCTGGCCGGATTGCGGGTGGGCTACGCCCTGGGCTCACCGGAGGTGTTGGATCGGATCACCGCTCAGCGCGCCCACTGGCCGGTGGGCACGCTGCAGCTGACGGCGATCGCCGCGTGCTGCGGCCCGCAGTCCGTCGCCGAAGCGGCGGCCGGTGCCGCGCGCCTGGCGGAGTTGCGCGCCGAGATGGTGGCCGGCCTGACGTCGGTCGGCGCCGAGGTGGTCCGCGGCCACGCCCCGTTCGTGCTGTTCCACCGACCGGATGCGGTCCGGATCCGAAAAACCCTGCAGCTCAAGGGGATCGCTATCCGCCGCTGTGACACGTTCGTCGGCCTGGACGAGCAATACCTGCGGGCCGCGGTGCGCCGGGAATGGCCGCTGCTGATCCAGGCCATCTCGGAGGTGCGCCCGTGAGCGTGCGGCTGGCCGACGTCATCGCCGTGCTGGACGAGGTCTACCCGCCGGGGTTGGCCGAACCCTGGGATTCGGTGGGGCTGGTCTGCGGTGACCCCGACGACAGGCTCGAATCGGTGACCGTTGCGGTCGACGCGACGCCGGCCGTCGTCGACGAAGTTCCCGACGGTGGGCTGCTGCTGGCCCATCACCCCTTGCTTTTGCGTGGGGTCGACACGGTGGCGGCCAGCACGCCCAAGGGCGCGCTGGTGCATCGCCTGATCCGAACGGGACGTTCGCTGTTCACCGCGCACACCAACGCCGACTCGGCCGCCCCCGGCGTCTCGGACGCGCTGGCCGAAGCCCTCGGCCTCGTCGTCGAGGCGCCCCTGGAACCGCGGACGGACGCGACCGACCTCGACAAGTGGGTTGTCTACGTGCCGCGCGAAAATGCGGAAGCGGTGCAGGCGGCCGTGTTCGAGGCCGGCGCCGGGCACATCGGCGACTACTCGCACTGCAGCTGGAGCGTCGGCGGCATTGGACAGTTCCTGCCGCACGAAGGGGCGTCACCCGCGGTGGGTAGCGTCGGCACCGTCGAGCGGGTGGCCGAAGACCGGTTCGAGGTGGTCGCGCCCGCGCGGATCCGGGCCGCCGTGCTGGCGGCGATGCGCGCCGCCCATCCCTACGAGGAGCCGGCGTTCGACGTGTACGCGTTGGTGCCGCCGCCGGGCAACGCCGGGTTGGGGCGCGTCGGCGCCCTACCCGGGCCGGAACCCCTGCGCGACTTCGTGTCCCGCGTCAACGCCGCCCTGCCGGCCACGGCGTGGGGGGTCCGCGCGGCGGGCGACCCCGACCTGCCGGTGTCCCGGGTCGCCGTCTGCGGCGGCGCCGGGGACTCGCTGCTGGCCAGCGCGGCCGCGGCGGGCGTGCAGGCCTACGTCACGGCCGACCTGCGACACCATCCGGCCGACGAGCATCGCCGGAGCTCGGATGTGGCGCTGGTGGACGTGGCGCACTGGGCAAGTGAATTTCCGTGGTGCCACCAGGCCGCCGAGGTGTTGCGGTCCCGTTTTGGCGCGGCGCTGGCGGTGCGGGTATGCACCGTGCGCACCGATCCCTGGACCCTGGGGCAGTGCGGTGACGAGACCGGGGGTGAGGCGTGATGAAGGCCGAAGTCGCTCAGCAGCGTTCGCTGCTCGAGCTGTCGAAGTTGGATGCGGAGCTGTCCCGCATCACACACCGGGCCAGCCATCTGGCGGAGCAACAGGCCTGCGAGCGGTTGCAGGATGAGCTCAACGCCGCCGCTGACCGGGTGGGCGCCATTCGGATCGCCTTGGAGGACATCGACGTTCAGGTGTCACGGTTCGAGTCCGAAATCGATGCGGTCCGGCAGCGCGAAGACCGCGACCGGTCGCTGCTGCAGTCCGGTGCCACCGACGCCAAGCAACTGGCGGACCTGCAGCACGAGCTGGAGACTCTGACGCGCCGTCAAGGCAGCCTGGAAGATTCGCTGCTGGAGGTGATGGAGCGCCGCGAGGAGCTGCAGTCCCAGCTGGACGATGCCCAGGGCAAGGTCGAGGCGCTGGAGGCCGAATTAGCCGGCGCGCGGCAGGCACTCGAGGCCGCGCTCACCGAAATCAGTGCGGCCCGGCAGGCGCATGCGTCGCGCCGGGAGACCCTGACCGCCGAGCTGGACCCCGCCCTGGCAGCTCTCTACGAACGCCAGCGCGCCGGCGGGGGGCCGGGCGCCGGACCGTTGCTGGGGCGCCGATGCGGCGCCTGCCGACTCGAAATCGACCGCGGCGAGATGTCGCGCATCTCGGCCGCGGCGGACGACGACGTGGTGCGATGCCCCGAATGCGGCGCGATCCTGTTGCGGGTCAAGGGATTCGACCAGTGAAGGTCGTGATCGAGGCCGACGGCGGCTCCCGGGGCAATCCCGGCCCGGCGGGCTACGGCGCCGTGGTGTGGGCCGAGGACCGCTCGACGGCGTTGGCTGAGAACAAGCAGGCAATCGGCCGGGCCACCAACAACGTCGCCGAATATCGCGGCCTGCTGGCCGGTTTGCAGGACGCCCTGGCGCTCGGCGCCACCGAGGCCGCGGTCTTCCTGGATTCCAAACTGCTGGTGGAGCAGATGTCGGGGCGGTGGAAGGTCAAGCACCCTGACCTGGTCGAGCTGCACAGCCTGGCCCGAGCGCTGGCCGCGCGGTTCGACCGGATCAGCTACACGTGGATCCCGCGCGAACGCAACTCCTACGCCGACCGGCTGGCCAACGAGGCGATGGACGCGGCGGCCGCCGGTGACCCGGCAGACGAACCAGGGGAGCGTCTGGCCGACACCCCGAAAAGCGTTGCGCCACAATCCCCGCAGGCGCCCGGCTGGACGGGCGCGCGCGGGACGCCGACCAGGCTGCTGTTGCTGCGGCACGGGCAAACCGAGCTGTCGGCGCAGCGCCGCTATTCGGGCCGCGGCAATCCGGCACTCACCGAGGTGGGCCGCCGGCAGGCCGACGCCGCGGCGCGTTATCTCGCCGAGCGCGGCGGCATCTCGTCCGTGTTCGCCTCGCCGCTGCAGCGGGCCTACGACACCGCGGCCCGGGCGGCCAAGGCGCTCGGCCTGGACGTGACCGTCGACGACGATTTGATCGAGACCGATTTCGGTGCCTGGGAGGGATTGACCTTCGGCGAGGCCGCCGAGCGCGACCCGGAGCTGCACGGCCGCTGGCTGCGCGACACCGGCACAACCCCGCCGGGCGGGGAAAGTTTCGACGCCGTCCTCGAGCGGGTCGTGCGGGCCCGCGACCGGATCATCGCCGCGCACCCGGGAGCGACGGTGCTGGTGGTGTCGCACGTGACGCCGATCAAGATGCTGCTGCGGCTCGCGCTGGAGGCCGGGCCGGGCATCCTCTATCGCCTGCACCTCGATCTGGCTTCGCTGAGCATCGCCGAGTTCTATCCCGACGGGGCGTCTTCGGTACGCCTGGTGAACCAGACCGGATACCTGTAGCCGGGGTTAAGGAGACGCATATGCGAAGGACATTCGTCGTCACGTTCGCCCTCGGGGTGATCGTCGCGCTGTTCGGGTTGATCTGGGCGCTGCAGGGATTCGGGGTGCTTGGCGGCAGCCCGATGAGCAACACCACGACCTGGTCCGTCATCGGTCCCATCACGGCGGTGGTCGGTGCCGTGATCGCGGTGGTCAGCTGGCGGAAGCTCTCGTCGAGATAGCGCCTCATGTCCCGGTGACGGTGAAGTCCACCGTGTGCCAACCGGTGGCCCCGTCGGGGACGGTAGCGGCCCTGTCCGAGGTTTGGATGGCTCCGGTGTGGTCGGTGGCGCGCACCGTGATCGTGTGCTCCCCAGGACTTTTCGCCTGCCAGGGAAAGCTCCACAGCCGCCACGTCTCGTTGGAGTAGTTCGCGCCCAGCTCGGCGGCCTGCCAGGTGCCGTCGTCGATGCGGATTTCCACGGATCGCACGCCGCGATTCTGCGCCCACGCGACGCCGCCGAAAACCACGGGACCCACCGGCACCCGCTGACCGCTTTTCGGCACGTCGATCCGCGACTCGGTCTTGATGGGTGCGCGGGCTGCCCAGCCCTGCCGCGTCCAGTACGCCTGCGCCTTGTCGAAGCGGGTCAGCTCCATGTCGACGACCCACTTGGTGGCCGACACGTACCCGTACAGTCCGGGCACCACCAGCCGAGCCGGATAGCCATGCTCGATCGGCAGGGGCTCACCGTTGAGGGCGACCGCCAGCAGCGCGTCGCGACCGTCGGTGAGCGCATCCACCGGCGTGCCGGCTGTGAACCCGTCGACGGACGTCGACAGCACCATGTCGGCCTCGGGACGCACACCGGCCGCCGCCAACAGATCGGCCAGGCGATAGCCCGTCCAGACCCCGGTCGAAATGAGGTCGCCGCCAACGGGATTGGACACGCAGGTGAGCGTCGCCACCTTTTCGACCACCTCGAAGCCGGCCAGGTCGGCGAAGCTGTAGGTGGCTTCCCGGTTCACCATGCCGTGAACGCGCAGCCGCCAGTCGGAGTGGCTGAGTTGGGGGAGGGTGAGCGCGGTGTCCACCCGGTAGAAGTCGGCGCTGGGCGTGACGAAGCTCGGCAGCGCAACGCCTTTCGGTTGCACATCGGCGGGCACCGGGGGCGCCGGGGTGAGCGGTTTGGGCAGCGTGAAGCTGGTGCGGTCGGCCGCGACCGAATGCACCAACCGCGTGATGACCGCGCCCGCCACGCCGCTCACGACGCCGAATCCGAGCACACCGAGCACGACCAGCCCCCCGCGCCTGCCGGCATCCGGTTGGTCACCGGTGTCTTCGGGGACCGATCGGAGACAACGGGTGAGCAGGCGCAGGGCCACGACGCCACAGGCGGCGCCCGCGATGGTAGGGATCGTGTCGAGCGCCGTCGTTCCCGGCCGCGACAGCACCGCGACACAGCCGAGCGCGCCCGCCGCGGCGATCACGGCGCTGCCGACGGGGCGGCGCCGCGTCTCGAACGTCCCGGCGATGGCGGCGATTGCGGCGATCACCACCAGCACGGCCACGGCGAGGAAGAGTTTGTCCAACGAGCCCAGGGTCTGAATCGCCCACTCTTTGATCGGGCCCGGTGTCAGGTCGACGACGGCCGCGCTGATCGCGGCCCGGGCGTCGGCCCGCGCGCCGAACGGGATGCCCAACAGCTGGGCCACCCCGAGCGCGACAGAAGCGGCGGCGACCCCGGCGATCATGCGCTCGTTCGACGACGCAGCGCTCACCGGAGTCACGTTCTGTCTCAACGGGATAGGGAGATGGCGGCTTCGGGGCAGTTCTGCTCCGCGGTGACCGCCTGCGCCTCGAGGTCGCCGGAGACCTCGCCGACGAGAACAACGGAGTGGCCCACCTCGTCGGCGTCGAAGACGCCGGGCGCCAGCGTGTAGCAGCGGCCGTGCCCGGTGCAGCGGTCGGGGTCGACCGAGACGCGGGTCATGAGGCTGGAAACACCAGCGGCAGTGACTCCACCGAGCGCAGCGCGGCGGTGTAGGACAGCTGGGTACCGGGCTTGATCTCGTAATCCGGTATGCGGCGGTGGAATTCGCGCAACGCCACCCGCAGCTCCATGCGGGCCAGGTGGGAGCCCAGGCACCGGTGCGGACCGCCGCCGAACGCGCGGTGGCGGTTGGGGTTGCGGGTGAAGTCCACCAGCTCCGGATCGGCGAACTCGGCGGGGTCGGTATTGGCCGCCCCGAGCAACGGGCTGACCCGCTCGCCCTTGCTGATGGGACAGCCGCCCACCTCGACGTCCTGGATGGCGACTCGGGCGACGCCGGGCACCGGTGTCTCCCAGCGCAACAACTCCTCGACGGCGCTGGGCAGCACGTCGGGCTGCTCGACCAGCTGGTGACGGTGGTCGGGGTGGCGGGCCAGGTACACGAAGAAGCAGTCGAGCGAGTCGGTGACGGTGTCCAGGCCGGCGATCAGGAACAGAAAGCAGATGTCGAGGAGTTCCTCGCGCGACAGCGGCTGCCCGGCGACGTCGGCCGCGATCATCGCCGACAGCACGTCGTCGCGGGGATCGGCGATGTGGTCGTCGATGGCGCGGTCGAAGTAGGCGTAGATCTGTTGCGCGACCCCGGCGGAGCTTTCGTGGCGGCGGCCGAAGCCGGAGTCCCCTTCCGGGCGGATCACGCCGTCCTTCCATTTCAGGAACTTGTCGAGGTCTTCCAGGGGCAACCCGAGCAATTGCAGGAAAACGGTGCAGGGCAGGGGCACCGCGAACTCGGCGTGGAAGTCGCATTCACCCCGGTCGGCGAAGCGGTCGATCATCTCGTTCACCAGCTCGGTGACGCGGGGTTCGCGGCGGGCCATCTCCCGCGGAGTGAACAGCGGGTCGAGGATGCGGCGGTACTTCGCATGCTCGGGCGGGTCGATCTGCAGCGGGATCAGCGGCCGCACGTTGCCCAGATCGACCGCGTCCATGTTCGACGAGAACAGTTCCGTGTGTTTGAGCGCCATCTCGATGTCGGCCAACCGGCTCAGAACGACCGCCTGCGGTGACCGGAAGACCGGGCTTGATTCCCGCAAGGCCTTGTACATCGGCTGGGGCTCCGCCAGACCCGTCACCGTTTGGTCGACGAACCCTTCGGTTTCTGTCATCTGGTCAGACTGGCACCAACGTCCCCGTTGGGCAATGGTCGTCCCTCAGGCCTTCCCTCAGGCCGCGTCGTGGAAGATCAGCCCCATGGCGTAGCGTTCGCCGGACCGCACGACCGAAACACCGTGGCGCACCGGCGCCGCGGACCAGCCGCGGCTCGAGGGCACCGGTCGCTCCCGCGTGGTGAACACAAACCCGTGCCCGTGCGGCAATTGGGTTGCCGTGCCGCGGGATTGCGCGCGCGCCCGCTGCTCGACGAGCAGGAATTCGCCGCCGGTGTAATCGGTGTCGGGGTGGCTCAGGTTGATCACCACCTGCAGCGGAAAAACCAAGTCGCCGTAGAGGTCTCGATGCAAGGCATTCCAGTCGCCCGGGCCGTACCTGAGCATCAGCGCGGTGGACCTGGTCTGGCCCGCCGCGTGGCAGGTGGCCAGCCAATCGTCGAGGCTGTCCGGCCACGGCGCTTCGCGGCGCAGCCTGCCCCACCAGTCGCGGGCGATCGGCAGCAGCCGCGGGTAGAGCGCCTGTTTGAGTTCTGAGATCGGGTCGGGATAGGGCGCGTGGAAGTAGCGGTACTGCCCGGCGCCATAACGCCTGGGCGCCATGTCGATGGTCGAGCGGAACAGGCCGTCGTCGTCGTAGAGCTTGCGGAGCCGGGCGGCTTCGCCGTCGGTGACCAACCGCGGCAGCAGCGCCCCGCCGTACTCGTCGACCGTGGCGGCGATGGCGTCCCAGTCGCCGGAGTCGACGCGCTTCTTCCACCGGGACATCGGCGTCCTTCCGTGTGCCTGTCTGCGAGGTCCACGATAAAGCCGCTCCGGCGTGGCGGGGAAAGCTGCTGGCCCCGGAATCGCGCGGGTAGTACCGTGGATCGTCGCGGACGAGTTGGCCGGGCGGCCGCGGACCGTCGCAAGGCGGTTCGAGGAAAGTCCGGACTTCACAGAGCAGGGTGATTGCTAACGGCAATCCGAGGTGACTCGCGGGACAGTGCCACAGAAAACAGACCGCCACCCTCGGGGTGGTAAGGGTGAAACGGTGCGGTAAGAGCGCACCAGCATCCCGGGTGACCGGGGTGGCTAGGCAAACCCCACCCGAAGCAAGGCCAAGAAGGCCGCGCCGTGAGGTGCGGCCGCGCAGGCGTTCGAGGGTTGCTCGCCCGAGCCTGCGGGTAGGCCGCTCGAGGCACCCGGCAACGGTGTGTCCAGATGGATGGTCGCCGCTGCGTGTCTCCGGTTACCGGCGGCGCGCAGAACAGAATCCGGCTTACAGGCCAACTCGTCCGCCCCCGTCAGCGCTGTGCTTTGTGCACCGCCTTGGCGAGTTTGCGCAACGCGTCGTCGAGCTGTTGCTCGCACCGCTCGGCCAAGTCGGACTCCTGTTGGTACAGCAGGCCGTAGGTGAAGGTGTCCTCGCCGGCGGCGTGCGCGGCTTCGGATTCGTGCCGCAGGTGCTCCCGGCTGACCACGCTGTCCTGGTGGTCGCCGAGCAGCGACTGGACCGCCTTCGCCTGTTCGGACACCTTGTCCTCACCGGTGGCCGCGGCGGTGTAGCGAAGGCGCTTGGCCCGCTTGCGGATCCGATGGATCGCCTCGTCGCGCTCATGGGGATGGTCGGGGTGGCTTTCGTCAACCTGGGCGGCGGCCTTCGCGGCCTTGCGAACCTTCTTGTAGGCGGCGTCGATGGTGACCGGGGCGTGCTCTTCGCCCGTGGCGCTGCCCGGCGGTTGGGCCGCGATCGCATCGAGGGCGTCGAGCAGGCGGAAGTAGCGCTGGGACCGCATGGCCATCAGCGACCGGCGCAGCCCGGTCTGGTAGCGGCGCTGGGCGCCGCCCACCAGGCGTTCGTGCACCGGCCCACGCACCAAATCCGGTGCCAGCCCGTTCAATTCGTGCTCGTAACGCTCCGCGAGCACCTCGGCGTCGCGCGCGATGCCCAGGATGCCTGCCAGCTCGCGCAGTTCGTCGAGCACCCATCCGTCGTCGGGCAATCCGAACGATTCCTGATAGTCGCGCAGCAGGCTGCGCAGCTTGCGGGTGGTGACCCGCATCTGGTGGATGGAGTCGAAGGCGTCGGCCCGCACGGCGCGGTCCCACACCAGCAGTTCGCGGATCTGCTCGGCCACCGCGCGTTGCAGCGGGTGCTCGGCTGGATCGGCGTCGGGTGTCGGTGTCGTGCCGAGCACCCGGGCCAGCTTGGACGCATGGCCCGCGGGGACGGCGCCGGCGTCTAGCAGCCGGTTACCAAGCCGGTTGAGCAGCTCGGTGTCCGGGGCCCCGTTGGACTCGACGAGTTCGAGTTCCCACTCGCGCCACTCCTGCTGGGTGGGCTCCAGGTCCGCGTCCTCGGAGGTACGGGCCGACCACGCGGTGACGTGGTCATTGCTGAACTCCGCCACCGGCGCGCCGTCGGCGGCGTACAACATCTGGCTCTCGCGCCGGGTGGTGATGCGCGCGACCGGTACCAGGGGGCGGTCGCGGACGATCGCGAGCACGACGTCCACCAACTCCTCGGGCACCGCGTCGGGCTCGGACGCGTCCAGCGGCATCCGGACCTCGGTGCGCGCCTCGGGGCCGGTCGGCAGCTTCAGGTGCCATCCCGCGTCGGAGCCACCGGTCCGGCGGCGCAGGGTGACCTTGTTGCGGGCCAGGTCCTGGTTCGGGGTGTCGAAGTACGTCGCGTCCAGCGTCTGGGTCGGCGACTTGTCGACGTGCGCCACCGCGGCAATCCCTTCGAAGGAAGGTGACACGGCGGACTCGCCGACATCGAACTTGCGCTCGACCTCCAAATGGCGGGAGGTCTGTGGCGCTTTTGCAGGCATTTTCGGCTCCGTTGAGGGCGCGTCGCCGCGGCCTTGAACGTCGGGGACGGTGGTGATGGGCTCCCATAGCCTGCCATACCGGGGTTAAGCGAATGGCGGCGATGGGCGCCGTGTCCCAGGGTCCGACTTCGCAGAATGGGTGCCCGAAGCTCAGCCGGGCGGCGGCCCTTCGCGCAGATGCATCGCCAGCCCGCTCAGCTCGCGAATCGCCTGAACCTCGGGATCGCGGAACGGCCGTCCGTCGGGCGCGAGCAGGTCGTGGAACCACTCGGCGGGCACCGCGGGATACGGGTGCTCCCATGAGTCCCAGGGGAATACGGTCTGGGTTTTTCCGGCGACCAGCCCCCAGTTGAACGCGCCGACGTTGTAGCGCTTGGCGACGGGCAGAATGCCCTCGACGGTGCTGCCCAGCGACCGAGCCATGTATTCGGTGCACAGGATGGGGCGCCCTTGGGGTGTGAGGTCGGCGATGCGGCTCTCGAACTCCGCCGGCTCGGCGTAGGAGTGGAACGTGATCACATCGGAGTTGTCCAGCTGGATGCCGCTGATCACGCTGCGGCGCGCGGGGTCCGCCCATTCGCCGTCCCAGACGCCGCTCGTGAGCGGTTGCGACGGATCGACCGAGCGGGCCCAGCCGAACACCTGGGGGAGCAGGTCGGCGACCAGATCGAGCTTGTCGTCCCGCTCGACCGAGCGGTAGTACTTCGACGGATTGTCGGGCTCGTTCCACAGGTCCCAGCCCAAAACGCGGTCGTCGGTGCGGAACTGGGTCAGCACCCCGGTGACGTAGCCGCGCAGGGTCTGAACGTAGCCGCGGTCGCCGAGCCGCTGCGCGCCCGGGCTCTGCACCCAGCCGGAATTGTGTACCCCCGGCGTCGGCGCGCGCTGCGGACCGGCCTCGGGCCGCGGATCCCAGCAGGAGTCGAACAAGACGAACAGCGGCTTGATGTCGTGGCGCGCGGCGATGTCGACGAACTGGGCGAGTCGGGCCTGGAACCCTCGACCGTCCTGCGCCCACAGTTGGTCGTGCAGGAAGACCCGCACCGCGTTCAGCCCGTTGGCGCGGGCCCACCCCAGCTCGGTGTCAATGCGTCGGGGGTCGAACGTCTCTTGCTGAAACATCTCCAGCTGATTGATCGCGTTCGACGTGATGTAGTTGGCGCCCACCGGCCAGCCCTGCGCCTGATACCAGCGGTTCGCGCGCTCGACGGACCAGCGGCCCGCCTGCGGAGATGTGCCGGGCGCGGGCTGCGCCCCCGCGCGTGGTGCTTTGGCCAGTGCGGCGCCTCCTGCCAGTAGCAGCGGTATCTTCAGCACCGTTCGGCGGTGCACGAAGTCACCGCGAGTCCCCCGGTCGATGTGCTCACCCTTGCTCTCGGTGTTGTGACCTTACCCAAGAGCAATCGTACCCGCTTGCCACACAACGAGTTTCGATGTCGGTGGTTAGCGGGGTCCGGATCTCCTCAGAAGCAGTGCTCGTCGGCGGGAAAAGCGCCCTCGGCCACCTCTTGCGCATATTGCATTGCGGCCCGCCGCAATTCCCCACCGATGTCGGCGAACCGCTTGACGAAGCGGGCGGCCTTGCCGCTGCTGACGCCGGCCATGTCCTGCCAAACCAGTACCTGGCCGTCGCAGTTCGGGCCCGCGCCGATGCCGATGGTCGGGATGGTCAGCTTCCCGGTGATCTGGGTGGCCAACTCGGCCGGCACCATCTCCATCACGACGGAGAACGCTCCGGCTTCGGCGACGGCGATCGCGTCGTGCACGGTTTGTTCCGCGCCGTCGCCGCGGCCCTGCACCCGGAAGCCGCCCAGGCTGTTCACGCTCTGCGGCGTGAACCCGATGTGGGCCATCACCGGGATGCCGGCCGCGGTGAGGCAGGCGATCTGCTCGGCCACCCGCTCGCCGCCCTCGAGTTTGACGGCGTGCGCGCCACCCTCCTTCATGAAGCGAGTGGCGGAGGCCAACGCCGCGGCGGGTCCCGCCTCGTAGCTGCCGAACGGCAGGTCCGCGACGACCAGGGCGTGCCGGGCGCCGCGCACGACGCCGCGGACCAACGGAATCATCTCGTCGATCGAGACGGGCACCGTGGTGTCGTAACCGTAGACGACATTGGCGGCCGAGTCGCCGACCAGCAGGACCGGAATGCCGGCCTCGTCGAAGATCCGGGCGGTCGAATAGTCGTAGGTCGTGAGCATGGCCCACTTGTGCCCTTCGGCCTTCATCTTCTGCAGGTGGTGGGTGCGGATTTTCGTGAGCGGCGGAATGTGCTCGGACGCGGCTGCACCATAAACGTTGTGCTCAGACATCATTGTCCCTAGTGGTGGTCGGGTCGATCCTCGTGGCCCTGATCGGGTCCCCGGGTTCGTCTGACGGTGCCATTCTGCCATCTCCGCTGCGCCGTCGCACCGTCGGAGTGATGTGAGACATACCATGCGGGCACGCAGCGCTCGGTGGCCGATGAGTTTGCGGTGGCGATGGAAGAGCTGCCGGCCGTCACCCGGAAGCCGGACCGTGGTGCCGCTCACGAGGATCTCAGGTTTCCTCTGGCAGCATATGTGGGCATGGGTCTGTCTCGTCGCGTCAAGGTCGCGCGCACGCTGCTGGTTTGGACAACGGTTGCTGCCGTAGCGCTCCTTCTCGCGGGCTGCGTGCGCGTCGTCGGCGGGCGCGCCGTGCTGGCCGAGCCGAAGCTGGGGCAGGCGGTCGAATGGACGCCCTGCCGGTCGGCGAACCCGAAGGCCAAGATTCCGGCCGGCGCGCTGTGCGGCAAGCTGGCGGTGCCCGTCGACTACAACCACCTCGACGGGGACGTGGCCACGCTGGCGATGATTCGCTTCCCGGCGACCGGGGACAAGATCGGCTCGCTGGTGATCAACCCCGGCGGTCCCGGTGAGTCCGGCATCGAGGCCGCGCTGGGCGTTGTGCAGTCGCTGCCCAAGCGGGTCCGCGAACGGTTCGATTTGGTGGGCTTCGACCCTCGCGGGGTCGGGTCGTCGCGGCCGGCGGTCTGGTGCAACTCCGACGCCGACAACGACCGGCTGCGCACCGAGCCGAACGTCGACTACAGCCCGGCGGGCGTGGCCCACATCGAGGACGAGACCAAGGAATTCGTCGGCCGCTGCATCGACAAGATGGGCAAAAACTTCCTCGCCAACATCGGCACGGTCAACGTCGCGCGCGATCTGGACGCGATCCGCGCGGCGCTCGGCGACGACAAGCTGACCTACCTCGGCTACTCCTACGGCACCCGGATCGGCTCGGCCTACGCCGAGGCCTACCCGGACAAGGTGCGGGCGATGATCCTCGACGGTGCCGTCGACCCCAACGCCGACCCGATCGAGGCGGACCTGCGGCAGGCCAAGGGATTTCAGGACGCCTTCAACGACTACGCCACCGAGTGCGCGAAGCAGCCGACCTGCCCGCTGGGCACCGACCCCGCCAAGGGTGTCGACGTCTACCACAGCCTGGTCGACCCGCTCGTCGACCCCAACAACCCGATGGTCGGCAGGCCGGCGCCGACGAACGACCCACGGGGACTGAGCTATAGCGACGCCATCGTCGGCACCATCATGGCGCTGTACTCGCCGACGTTGTGGCACCACCTGACCGACGGGCTGAGCGAACTGGTCAACCACCGGGGCGACACCCTGCTCGCCCTGGCCGACATGTACATGCGCCGCGACGCGCACGGTCACTACACCAACGCAACCGACGCTCGGGTCGCGATCAACTGCGTCGATCAGCCGCCGATCACCGACCGGGCCAAGGTGATCGACGAGGACCGGCGCTCGCGGGAGATCGCGCCGTTCATGAGCTACGGCACCTTCACCGGCGACGCGCCGCTGGGCACCTGCGCGTTCTGGCCGGTACCGCCAACCAGCAAGCCGCACACCATCTCCGCGCCCGGGCTGGCGCCGACCGTGGTGGTGTCGACCACCCACGACCCGGCGACCCCGTACAAGGCCGGGGTCGATCTGGCCAACCAGCTGCGCAGTTCGCTGCTCACCTACGACGGCACCCAGCACACGGTCGTATTCCAGGGCGACGGGTGCATCGACAATTACGTCACGGCGTACCTGGTCGGCGGCGCCACGCCGCCCAGCGGGGCAAAGTGCTAGCGCGCGTACGGGTCTGAGGTCGAAGCTCAATCCAACGCGCCGGACGAGGGGCGCAGGCGAGACCAAGGCGTAACCGTTTCGCGCCGCTTCGGGTACCCGAGGCTGACACGATGACAGCCATGTCGCGCCTGAGATCCTTGAGCTCGGCGCTGTTGTCATTCGGGCTGTTGGTCGGCCAATCCGCGGTGGCATCGCCGGTGGCCGGCGCAACCCCGGAACCCGGTGCGGGGCAGACCCCGGCCCCGAAGCCGTCCGCCGCGACGCCGCTCACATGGGGGAGTTGCGGTCAATTCGCAACGGACACAAAGGATATCCCCACCGCGCAGTGCACCACTGTCTCCGTTCCGGTCGACTACGACAATCCCGGTGCGGCACAGGCCAAGTTGGCGGTGATCCGCGTCCCGGCGACCGGCCAACGGATCGGCTCGCTGTTGGTCAACCCGGGCGGACCCGGCGGGTCCGCGGTCGACATGGTGGCCGGCATGGCGTCGGATCTGGAGGCCTCGCCCATCAGGCGCAACTTCGACCTGGTCGGTTTCGATCCGCGGGGGGTGGGCCACTCGACGCCGGCGCTGCGCTGCCGGACGGACGCGGAGTTCGACGCCTACCGGCGCGAGCCGATGGTCGACTACAGCCCGGCCGGGGTGGCGCACATCGAACAGCTCTACCAACAGGTGGCTCAGCAGTGTGTGAGCCGGATGGGCACCGGTTTTCTGGCCAACGTCGGCACCGCGTCGGTGGCCCGCGACATGGACATGGTGCGCCAGGCGCTGGGCGACGACCAGATCAGCTACCTCGGCTACAGCTACGGCACCGAGCTGGGCACCGCGTACCTGGAAAAGTTCGGTGCCCACGTTCGGACCATGGTGCTCGACGGCGCGATCGACCCGACCGTCGGCCCGGTCGACGAAAACATCCAGCAGATGGCGGGATTCCAAACCGCCTTCAACGACTACGCCGCCGACTGCGCCCGCTCGCCGGGTTGCCCTTTGGGCACCGACCCGGCCCAATTCATCAACCGCTACCACGCCCTGGTCGACCCGCTGGTGGCCAAGCCGGGCCGCACCTCGGACCCCCGCGGCCTGAGCTATGCGGACGCGACCACGGGCACCATCAACGCGCTGTACACCCCGGCGCACTGGAAGTACCTGACCAGCGGGCTGCTCGGGCTGCAACGCGGCACCGACGCGGGCGACCTGCTGCTGCTCGCCGACGACTACGAGGGCCGCGACCGCAGCGGGCACTACACCAACGATCAGGATGCTTTCAATGCGATCCGGTGCGTCGACGCGCCCACGCCGAAGGACTCGGCGAGCTGGGTGTCCGCCGACCAGCGCATCCGCCAGGCGGCACCGTTTCTGAGCTACGGCCAGTTCACCGGGAACGCGCCCCGCGACCTGTGCGCGCTGTGGCCGGTGCCGGCCACGTCGACGCCGCACGCCGCCTCACCCGCCGCGCCCGGCAAAGTCGTCGTCGTCTCCACCACGCACGACCCCGCCACGCCGTACCAGGCCGGGGTCAACCTCGCTCGCCAGCTGGGCGGGCCGCTGATCACCTACGACGGGACGCAGCACACGGCGGTGTTTAACGGCGACCAATGCGTGGACTCCGCCGTCACGCGCTATCTGGTCGCGGGCACGTTGCCACCTCCGGCCTACCGCTGCCGGCCCTGACCGCACTGAGCAGCCTGTTTGCAATGTTCGCAACGGTTCCGATCGCGAGTCGGTAACACAGAATTAACAGCTGTTGCCTACTGTTTCGGTTATGGATCGCCAGAAGGAATTCGTCCTCCGCACCCTGGAGGAGCGGGATATCCGCTTCGTTCGGCTGTGGTTCACCGATGTGCTCGGCACGCTCAAATCGGTGGCCATCGCCCCGGCTGAACTCGAAGGCGCCTTCGAAGAAGGCATCGGCTTCGACGGCTCCTCGATCGAGGGCTTCGCGCGGGTCTCGGAATCCGACACGGTGGCCAACCCCGACCCGTCAACCTTCCAGGTGCTGCCCTGGGCCACCCCCTCCGGTCACCATCACTCGGCGCGGATGTTCTGCGACATCACCATGCCCGACGGCTCGCCGTCCTGGGCGGACCCGCGGCACGTGTTGCGCCGCCAGCTGCAGAAGGCCAACGACCTCGGCTTCTCCTGCTACGTGCACCCCGAAATCGAGTTCTTCCTGCTCAAGCCCGGCCCGGACGACGGGACGAGGCCGGTTCCGGTGGACGCCGCCGGCTATTTCGACCAGGCGGTGCACGACTCGGCCTCCAACTTCCGTCGGCACGCCATCGAGGCCCTGGAATTCATGGGCATCTCGGTGGAGTTCAGCCACCACGAGGGCGCGCCCGGCCAGCAGGAGATCGACCTGCGCTTCGCGGACGCCCTGTCGATGGCGGACAACGTGATGACGTTCCGCTACGTCATCAAGGAGGTCGCGATCGAGAACGGCGCGCGGGCGTCCTTCATGCCCAAGCCGTTCGCCGAGCACCCCGGTTCGGCGATGCACACCCACATGAGCCTGTTCGAGGGGGACGTCAACGCGTTCCACAGCCCGGACGACCCACTGCAGCTGTCCGACGTGGGCAAGTCGTTCATCGCCGGGATCCTCGAGCACGCCTCCGAGATCAGCGCGGTCACCAACCAATGGGTCAACTCCTACAAGCGGCTGGTGCACGGCGGCGAGGCGCCCACCGCGGCGTCGTGGGGCGCGGCGAACCGGTCGGCTCTGGTGCGGGTGCCCATGTACACCCCCCACAAGACGTCGTCGCGGCGCATCGAGGTGCGCAGCCCGGACTCGGCCTGCAACCCGTACCTGGCCTACGCGGTGTTGCTCGCCGCCGGGCTGCGCGGGGTGGAGAAGGGGTACGTGCTGGGGCCTCAGGCCGAGGACAACGTATGGGACCTGACGCCCGAGGAGCGGATCGCGATGGGCTACCGCGAGCTCCCCACGAGCCTGGACAGCGCGCTGCGCGCGATGGAGTCCTCCGAGCTCGTCGCGGAAACGTTGGGGGAGCACGTTTTCGACTTCTTCCTGCGCAACAAACGCTCGGAGTGGGCGAACTACCGCAGCCACGTCACGCCCTACGAGCTGAGCACCTACCTGTCGCTGTAGTCGACGCGAGCCCGCCTTACCCCTGCCGGGTACGGGGGTTGCGATACCGTCGTGGTCGTGACCAAACCCGCGACGCAGCGCCCGCGGCTGCCCAGCGTCGGACGGCTCGGCTTGCTCGATCCCCCGGCGGGCGATCGGCTGACGCAGCTGGGTTGGTATGACCACGACGACCAGGCCCACGTCGACCTGCTGTGGTCGCTGTCGCGCGCACCCGACCCCGACGCCGCGCTGCGCGCCCTGATCCGGTTGGCGGAGAACCCCGAGACCGGCTGGGACGAGCTCAACGCCGCGCTGCTGACCGAGCGCCCGTTGCGCGGGCGGCTGTTCGCGGTGCTCGGCTCGTCGCTGGCGCTGGGGGATCACCTGGCTGTGCACCCGCAGTCGTGGAAACTGTTGCGCTACAAGGTGAAACTGCCCTCACACGAGGAGCTGTGTGCGTCGTTCACCGCATGCGTCGACGAGGTGTCGGCCGACCCCGCGTCGGCCGTGCAGCGCCTGCAAACCCTGTACCGGGACCACCTGCTGCTCGTGGCCGCGCTCGATCTTGCCGCGACGGTCGAGGACGAACCCGTGCTGCCGTTCACCGTGGTGGGCGCCCAGCTGTCGGACCTGGCGGACGCCGCGCTGGCCGCCGCGCTGCGGCTGGCCGAGGCGACCGTGTGCGGCGACGGGGCGCCGCCACGTCTGGCGGTCATCGCAATGGGCAAATGCGGTGCGCGCGAACTGAATTACGTCAGCGATGTCGACGTCATCTTCGTCGGTGAGCGTAACGATGCGCTGACCACGCGGCTGGCCAGCGAAATGATGCGGGTGGCCTCGTCGGCCTTCTTCCAGGTCGACGCCGGGCTGCGGCCGGAGGGGCGCAGCGGTGAGCTGGTCCGCACCGTCGAATCGCACATCGCCTACTACCAGCGCTGGGCGAAGACCTGGGAGTTCCAGGCGCTGCTGAAAGCCCGCGCGGCCGTTGGGGATCGGGAACTGGCCGAGCGGTACCTGAGCGCGCTCATGCCGATGGTCTGGGTCGCCTGCGAGCGTGAGGATTTCGTGGCCGAGGTGCAAGCCATGCGCCGCCGCGTCGAGCAGCTGGTGCCCGCCGACGTGCGCGGCCGCGAAATCAAACTGGGCAGCGGCGGGCTTCGCGACGTGGAGTTCGCGGTGCAGCTGCTGCAGCTGGTGCACGGCCGCAGCGACGAGTCGCTGCACGTGGCGTCGACGGTGGACGCCCTGGCCGCGCTGGGCCAGGGCGGCTACGTCGGGCGCGAGGACGCCGCGAACCTGACCGCTTCCTACGAGTTCCTGCGCCTCCTCGAGCACCGGCTGCAGCTGCAGCGGCTCAAGCGCACCCACCTTCTGCCCGAGGCCGACGACGAGGAAGCGGTGCGCTGGCTGGCGCGGGCCGCGCACATCCGGCCTGATGGCCGCCACGATGCGGCGGGCGTGCTGCGCCAGGAGCTGCGACACCAGAACCTGCGGGTCTCCCAGCTGCACGCCAAGCTCTTCTACCAGCCCCTGCTGGAGTCGATCGGGCCGGCCGGCCTCGAGATCGGACACGGCATGACCGCGGAGGCCGCCGAACGGCAGCTCGCCGCGCTCGGTTACGAGGGGCCCCAGACCGCGCTGAAACACATGTCGGCGCTGGTCAACCAGAGCGGTCGGCGGGGCCGGGTGCAGTCGGTGCTGTTGCCCAGGCTGCTGAACTGGATGTCCTACGCCCCCGACCCCGACGGCGGGCTGTTGGCCTATCGGCGCCTGTCGGATGCGCTCGCCGCGGAGACCTGGTATCTGTCCACGCTGCGCGACAAGCCCGCGGTGGCCAAGCGGCTCATGCACGTGCTGGGCACGTCGGCGTACGTCCCGGACCTGTTGATGCGCGCGCCCAGGGTGATTCAGGACTACAGCGACGGCCCGGCCGGGCCCAAACTGCTCGAGACGGACCCCGCTACGGTGGCCCGGGCGCTGGTCGCCTCGGCCGGCAGGCACCACGACGCGGTCCGCGCGATCGCCGCCGCCCGCACGCTGCGCCGCCGCGAACTGGCCCGCATCGGGTCGGCCGATCTGCTCGGCTTCCTCGAGGTCACCGAGGTGTGCCGGGGACTCACCTCGGTGTGGGTGGCCGTGCTGCAGGCCGCGTTGGACGCCATCATTCGCGCCAATCTGCCCAGGGACGGCTCCGAAAAAGGAAAAGCGCCGGCGGCCATCGCGGTGATCGGCATGGGCCGGCTGGGCGGCGCCGAGCTGGGGTACGGGTCCGATGCCGACGTGATGTTCGTGTGCGAGGCGGCGCCCGGTGTCGAGGACTCGGTGGCGATCCGGTGGTCGACGACGGTCGCCGAGCAGGTGCGCACGCTGCTGGGCACACCCAGCGTCGACCCCCCGCTGGAGGTGGACGCCAACCTGCGCCCCGAGGGCCGTCAGGGTCCGCTGGTGCGCACGCTGGGTTCCTATGCCGCCTACTACGCACAGTGGGCGCAGCCCTGGGAGATCCAGGCCCTGTTGCGCGCGCACGCGGTCGCCGGCGACGCGGACCTGGGCCAGCGGTTCTTGTTGATGGCCGACAAGACGCGCTACCCGGCCGACGGGGTGTCCGCCGAGGCGGTGCGGGAGATCCGCCGCATCAAGGCCCGGGTGGACGCCGAGCGGTTGCCGCGCGGCGCCGATCCGAACACGCACACCAAGCTGGGCCGTGGGGGATTGGCCGACGTCGAATGGACCGTGCAGCTGCTGCAGCTGCGGCACGCGCACGAGATTCCCGCCTTGCACAACACCTCGACGCTGCAATGCCTGGACGCGATCGCGGCGGCCGAGCTGGTTCCCGCCGAGGAGGTCGACCTGCTGCGGCAGGCGTGGCTGACCGCCACCCGGGCCCGCAACGCGCTGGTGCTGGTCCGCGGCAAGCCGACCGATCAGCTGCCCGGGCCGGGGCGCCAGCTCAACGCGGTGGCGGTGGCCGCGGGCTGGCCCACGGACGACGGCGGGGAGTTCTTGGACAACTATCTGCGGGTGACGAGGCGGGCAAAAGCCGTGGTAAGGAAGGTGTTTGGGAGTTGAGTCAGGAAGCCGGCGCGTTGGACGCCATATTCGAGGTGCTCGACGCGGCGGAGGCTGACCGAGTGACCGCCCTGTATGCCCCGTTGGCCGCTGCCGTGCGCGAACTCGTCGACGCCACCATCCGCACGGAGGTCGACGACGACGTCGTCGCCCAGGCGCGATCGGCGATCGAGGCTGTCACCGCGTCCTTGCGGCAACGGACCCGGCCGGTCGGCGTGAGCTACCGCGTCAACGGTCGTCCGCTGCCACTGGGCAACGCCGCCATCGGCGTGTGCAACCCGATCGCGCCGCCGATCGTCGTCCACCACGACGGGGGCGGCCGCTGCTCAAGCGAGTTCGTGCTCGGGACGGCGTACGAGGGCCCGCCCAAGCTTGTGCACGGAGGCGTCAGCGCCCTGGTGCTCGACCACATGCTCGGCGAGGCGGCCAGTGAGGGGCTGTCCAAGGCGCGCTTCACCGGCACCATCACCGTGAAGTACCTGCGGGGTACGCCGCTGGGCCCGCTTCGTTGCGACGCGTGGGTCGAGGGCAAGGAAGGCCGCAAAGTGTTTGCACGCGGCACGATTTCGGATGCCGCCGGGGTTACCGTCGAGGCCGAGGGCGTGTTCATCGAGCCGGCGTGGGCGCGGGACGCGGAATGAAGTTCTACATCAGCAGCGCCTTTCTGAACACCCGGGAGATCATCGAACTCGCCAAAGCCGCCGACGAACTCGGCTACGACGGCATCGGGATCCCCGACCACGTCGTCAACCTGGAGACCCTGGACACCCCGTACCCGTACACCAAGGACGGCGAGCGACGCTGGCAGCCGTTCACCGACTGGCCGGATCCGTGGGTGCTGATCGGCGCGCTGGCTCAGGTCACCACGCGGCTGCGATTCGTCAACACCGTCTACATCCCCGCGATGCGGAACCCCTACTCTGCGGCCAAAGCCATTGGCACGGCGGCCGTTTTGGCGTCCGGCCGGGTGGAGCTCGGCATCGGCGTCGGGTGGTGCCGCGAGGAGTTCGCGTTGATGGGCGAGCGGTTCGAGGCCCGCGGGAAGCGGACCGACGAGATCATCGAGTTGATGCGGGCGCTGTGGCAGCCGGGCTGGACGGAGTTCGAGGGCGCGTTCTATCGGACACCGCGGCTGGAAATGGAGCCGACGCCGCCGCCGATACCGGTGTACGTCGGCGGGCTCAGTGACATCGCGCTGCGCCGCGCCGCCCGCAACGACGGCTGGATCGGCGATCTGATCAAGACCGAACGCGCCATTGAGGCGGTGGGCAAGCTGCGGGAGCTGAGGGCCGAAAACGGTTTGCCGATGGACGATTTCACGGTCCTGACGCCGCTGACCGACGCCTTCACCACCGCCGACTACCGGCGCGCCGCCGACGCCGGCATCACCGGGATCATCACCATGCCGTGGATGTTTTACGCGGGTCCGGATGCGTCGTTGGACGACAAGATCGACGGCATGCAGCGCTTCCGCAAGGACCTGGCGCTCGACGGTTAGGTCTCGCCTTCTCGCCTTTTCGCCTTCTCGCATTCTCGCCGCGACACACCTTCTCGCCGCGACACATAACCTATGGCGACGACGCGCCGCGGAGGCGCGCCATACTTTCAGTCTCGCGAATTCGATGGCGAGGGATCGCCGTTTGTCCCTTGCCGGCCTGGAAGAATGATCCGCATGCCAATCGGCCGGGTGCGTCCGGCGTCCGCGCGGGATGCCGAGGCGTGCCTGGGCATCTATCGGCCGTATGTCGAGGACACGGCCATCAGTTGGGAAATCGAGGTACCCAGCGTCGGGGAGATGGCCGCCCGCATCGTCGACGCCCACGAATGGCTGGTGCTCGAAAGGGACGGTCAGGTCGTGGGTTTCGCCTACGGCCATGTGTTCTGGCGCTTGCCCAGCTTCCAGTGGTCGGTCGAGACCGGAATCTATGTCGACCGCGACCGTCACCGCACGGGTGCCGGCCGCCAACTCTATGCGGAGCTACTGCGCCGGCTCACGGAACGCGGTTACCGGCAGGCTTTCGCCGGAATCACTCAACCGAACGAGGCCAGCAACGGATTTCACCGGTCGTTCGGGTTCCACGACGTCGGCCTATATCGTCGCGTCGAATGGAAACACGGCCGTTGGCACGACGTCGCGTGGATGCAACTCGACCTGGGTGGCGCCGCCGAACGCGAGGAGCCGCCCGGGCCGATCGTGTGATCGGTTAGCGGCCCCCGCCGGCACCGCCGCCGACGAAGCCTCCGCCGGCACCGCCGCCGACGAAGCCCCCGCCGGCACCGCCACCCACGAAGCCCCCGCCGGCACCCCCACCGACGAACCGGCCCCCGCCGGCACCGCCACCGACCATTGCTTGCGCGCTGCTGATAATCATGACCGAGAAGCTAACGCCGGATCGGTTGCCGCCGCAAGAGTTTAAATCTGAACTTTCGGCTTCGACGAACAGGGCTCGCGGCGTTGATGGCTTGTATTGCGGCGGTCGGCTTTTGCGGTCGGGCGACCTACCGCCGGATCGCGTTCGAAAACCCACGCGCCCTGCCTCTCCGGCGCCGGCGGCCAAGCCGGGGTCCGCCGCCAAAACGAAACCACCCGCGCGGCGGCTGCCGACGCGGGTGGTTTCGTTTGCGGATTACACGTCGTAGTAGAGCGCGAACTCGTACGGGTGCGGGCGGATCTGCACCGGCAGGATCTCGTTCTCGCGCTTGAAGCTGATCCACGTCTCGATCAGGTCGGGCGTGAAAACGCCTCCCTCGGTGAGGTATTCGTGGTCCTCTTCGAGACGGTCGATCACCGCGGACAGCTGGGTGGGAGCCTGCGGGATGTTGGCGGCCTCCTCCGGCGGAAGCTCGTAGAGGTCCTTGTCCACGGGGGCCTGCGGCTCGATCTTGTTCTTGATGCCGTCCAGCCCGGCCATCAGCATCGCCGAGAACGCCAGGTACGGGTTGCCCGACGAGTCGGGGCAACGGAACTCGAGGCGCTTGGCCTTCGGGTTGCTGCCGGTGATCGGGATACGCACACACGCCGAGCGGTTGCGCTGGCTGTAGACCAGGTTGATCGGCGCCTCGTAACCCGGGACCAGTCGCTTGTAGGAGTTGACGGTCGGGTTGGTGAAGGCCAGCAACGACGGGGCGTGGTGCAGCAGCCCGCCGATGTAGTGCCGCGCGGTGTCCGACAGGCCGGCGTAACCGGTCTCGTCGTACATCAACGGGCTGCCGTCCTTCCACAGCGACTGGTGCGTGTGCATGCCCGAGCCGTTGTCACCGAACAGCGGCTTGGGCATGAAGGTGACAGTCTTGCCGTTCTGCCAGGCCGTGTTCTTGACGATGTACTTGTACAGCTGCATGTCGTCGGCGGCGTGCAGCAACGTGTTGAACTTGTAGTTGATCTCGGCCTGCCCGCCGCTGCCCACCTCGTGGTGGCCCTTCTCCAGGCTGAAGCCTGCCTTGATGAGGTTCGACAGCATCTGGGCGCGCAAGTCGACGTAGTGGTCGACGGGCGCGACCGGGAAGTACCCACCCTTGGGGCGGACCTTGTAGCCGCGGTTAGGGGTGCCGTCGTTCTCGGTGGGCTCGCCCGTGTTCCACCAGCCCGAGATCGCATCCACCTCGTAGAAGGAGCCGTTGGTGCGCGAGTCGAAGCTGACCGAGTCGAAGATGTAGAACTCCGCCTCGGCGCCGAAGTAGGCGGTGTCGGCGACGCCGGTGCTGATCAGGTAGTTCTCGGCCTTGCGAGCGATGTTGCGCGGGTCGCGCGAGTAGGGCTCGAGCGTGAACGGGTCGTGCACGAAGAAGTTCAGGTTCAGCGTCTTGTGTTCGGTGAACAGGTCGATCTGCGCCGTCGCGGGGTCGGGCAGGAGCAGCATGTCGGATTCGTGGATGGACTGGAATCCGCGAATCGAGGAGCCATCGAACGCCAGGCCGTCCTCGAAGACGCTCTCGTCGAAAAACGAAACCGGAATCGTGAAGTGCTGCATGATGCCTGGCAAGTCACAGAACCGAACGTCGACAAACTCGACGTCCTCGTCCTTTACGAGTTTGAAAACGTCGTCGGGCGTCGTTTCCGTCACAGAAATGCTCCTTTACTTGGTGAGATCCGCGGCCTGACGCTATGGAGCAGATGTTGCCCGCCAGTCAACCCCGTGTTGCGCGCACGTTACGCGACCCATGTTGTTCACAAAAGAGGCGCCGCCCCCGGCGGGTTCTATTGTGGGGCCATGGACCGCTGGATCGTATCTCTTCCGGTGCCCGGACGCAGCGTTCAGTCGGGGTTGGCGAACGCGCTGGTGGCCGAGTCGAAGCCCGGTTGCAGACGATGACGCCGAACTCGCCGTCCACCTATCCCGGCGAGCGGCTGGGACTGCCGCAGACCGGACCGGGTTCCCTGGCCCCGATGGGTCGCCGGTTGGGCGCGCTGATGATCGACTGGCTGATCTCGTATGGCTTGGCGGCGCTGGCCTTGCGGTTCGGCGTCTTCTCCGAACACACGCTGGCGACGGCGGTGCTGGGGATCTGGTTCGTGCTGGGCGTGGTGTCGGTGCGGCTGTTCGGCTTCACGCCCGGTCAGCTGGCGCTGGGTCTATTGGTGGTGACGGTCGACGGGCGCGGGGCGGTCGGCATCGTCCGCGCGGTGGTCCGCGGCGTGCTCGTCGGAATGGTCGTCCCGGCGCTGTTCACCGACTGGGACGGCCGAGGCATGCAAGATCGGCTGACGGCGACGGCGGTTGTGCGGCGCTGACCGCTCGGCGACCCGCCGCGCCCGGCTTCGCCGCGCTTGCGATCGCCGCGGGGTTGACCGCTCGGCGACCCGCCGCGCCCGGCTTCGCCGCGCTTGCGATCGCCGCGGGGCCTACTTCCGGCGCACGGTGCGCTGCACCCCGCGCATCTTGCCGGCGTTGGGCAGCGGGCCCTTCGGCAGGACGGCGGCGCCGGCCCGCGTGCCCAGCGCGGCCAACCGAGACTCGAGCGTGTCCATCTGTTTGGCGGTGATGTTGGCCGGCAGGCGGTTGAGGTGACGCTCCAACTTGGCCAGCGGAACCTCGTCGTCGCCGTTGCCGACGACGATGTCGTAGATCGGCACGTCGCCGATCAGCCGCGCCGTGCGCTTCTTCTCCTGCGCCAGCAGCGGCCGGAGCCGGCCCGACGACCCTTCGCCGACCAGGATGACGCCGGGCCGGCCGATGACCCGGTGCACCGCGTCAAGGTGACCCGTCGCGGCCACCCCCGGCGTCACCCGCCACTTGCCGCGCAGGTTGTCCAAAGCCCATGCGGCCGCGCCGGTTTGGCCCTCGGCCTTGCTGTAGACGCTCTTCTGGGCGCGACGGCCGAAGACGATGAACGCCGCCAGCGCGCCGAGTACCACGCCGAGCGGGATCACGGTGATCATCGTCAGCCCGCCGGCCCACACACCGACCGCCACGGCGATGGCCACGATGACGACGAAGGCGCCGATCATGTAGGGCAGCAGCCGCTTGTCCTCCCGGCGCTGCAGGTTGAACGCCTGCCACAGCTGGGCGCGGCGCTCCTTCGCGGCGGCCTTGCGCGCGGCCTGCGCCTGTGCCCGGGCGGCCTTGTTCTCAGCGGCGGTGCGGGGTTTAGCCATAGTCAAAGAATACGTATCGACGTGCACCGCCACGGCGGCGCGGCAGCTTCAGGCGCGGGCGCGCGCCGCTTGCTCGTAAAGCCGGCCCGCGCGGTAGGACGAGCGCACCAGCGGCCCGGCCAGCACCCCGGAGAAGCCCAGCCCCTCCGCGTCGCGGGCGAACTCGACGAACTCCTCGGGCCGCACCCAGCGCTCGACCGGGTGGTGCCGCGTCGACGGACGCAGGTACTGGGTGATGGTGACGATGTCGCAGCCGGCGCCCCGCAGGTCGGCCAGGGCGGTGCGCACCTCGTCGGGGGTTTCGCCCAGCCCGAGGATGAGGTTGCTCTTGGTAACCAGCCCGAAGTCGCGCGCCGCGGTAATGACGTCCAGGCTGCGCTGGTAGCTGAAGGCGGGCCGGATCCGCTTGAAGATCCGCGGCACGGTTTCGACGTTGTGCGCCAACACTTCCGGGCGTGATTCGAACACCTCGGCAAGCCGCGCGGGCTCACCGTTGAAGTCGGGGATCAGCAACTCCACCCCGGTCGACGGGTTGAGTTCTTTGATCGCGCGGACGGTCTCCGCGTACAGCCAGGCCCCGCCGTCGGGCAGGTCGTCGCGGGCCACGCCGGTGACCGTCGCGTAGCGCAATCCCATGGTCAGCACGCTTTCGGCGACGCGCCTCGGCTCGTCGCGGTCCAGGTCGGCGGGCTTGCCGGTGTCGATCTGGCAGAAGTCGCAGCGACGGGTGCATTGGTCACCGCCGATCAGGAAGGTGGCCTCGCGGTCTTCCCAGCACTCGAAGATGTTGGGGCAGCCGGCCTCCTCGCAGACCGTGTGCAGTCCCTCGCGGCGGACCAGGCCCTTCAGCTGCGTGTATTCGGGGCCCATGCGGGCCCGGACCTTGATCCACGGCGGCTTGCGCTCGATCGGGGTTTGCGCGTTGCGGACCTCGAGGCGCAGCAGTCGCCTGCCTTCGGGTGCAACAGTCACATGGCTGATGCTACGCGCGTGCCCGGGTGTTCCTGGACCGGCAGGACCCCGTCGAGGGCGTCGCAGACCGCGTCGGCGACGGCGGCACGGACGTCGTCGACCGGCACCGGGCGCCCCAACTCGGCCGACAACGAGGTCACGCCGGCGTCGCTGATGCCACAGGGCACGATGGTGCCGAACGCGTCGAGGTCGCAGTCGCAGTTGAGCGCGAACCCATGCAAAGTGGTCGCCCGCGACACCCGGACGCCGATGGCGCCGACCTTGCGGTCGGGCCGCCCGGCGCCGGCCGCGACCCACACCCCGGACCGGCCGTGCACCCGGCACGCCTCCAATCCCAGTTCGTCGCACACCTTGATCAGCGCCTCCTCGAGGCGTCGAACGTAATTCACCACGTCGAGAGGCTCACTGAGGCCGATGATCGGATAGCCGACCAGCTGCCCCGGGCCGTGCCAGGTGATCTTGCCGCCCCGGTCGGTGTCGACGACGGGCGTGCCGTTCACCGGTCGCTCGTGCGGTTCGGTGCGCCGCCCCGCGGTGTAGACCGGCGGGTGCTCCAGCAGCAGCAGCGTGTCGCTGCCGCCGGCGACCCGGGCGTCGGCCAGCTCGCGCTGCAGCTGCCAGGCCGTGCGGTATTCGACGGTGCCGAGCTGACGGACGTCGATCGCGGCCCGGCTGGACCGGATGGAATCGATCACTTCCGCGACGGTACTCGCCGGGTGAGTGAGCCGCGACGCGGCGTCACGCTGGCGTGACGCTGGGCGGCGTCAGCCACGCTGGCGTGACACTCGCCGGGCAGGCGCTAGTCGTGATCGCGCTGGGCGGTGGCGTAGCCGAGCGCCTCGCCAATGGTGTTGTGGTGGAACTCGAAACCGGCCCGCTCGAGCGCGGACGGGATGGCGCGCTGGCCGATGAGC
The DNA here is from genome assembly GCF_041890355.1 of Mycobacterium hainanense. Taxonomy (NCBI): domain Bacteria; kingdom Bacillati; phylum Actinomycetota; class Actinomycetes; order Mycobacteriales; family Mycobacteriaceae; genus Mycobacterium; species Mycobacterium hainanense. The sequence continues at coordinate 2,420,643 of NZ_CP169059.1, forward strand.
AAGCCCTCGTCGGCGAACTCGCCGAGCGCGGCCCGCACCGCGAAGCCCGGCAGCATCAACGGGGTCGGGCGGTTGACCGCACGGCCGAAGGCGGTGGTGAATTCGGCGTTGGTGACGGGTGCGGGCCCGGTCATGTTCACCGGGCCGGACAGCGCGGCGTTGGAGATCGCGAACAGCAGCGCCCGCACCTCGTCCTCCAGGGTGATCCAGGACATGTATTGACGGCCGCTGCCCAGCCGAGCCCCCAGGCCCGTGCGGAACAACGGCCGCAACCGCCCCAGCGCTCCGCCGGCGGGGGAGAGGACCAGGCCGGTGCGGGCCAGCACCACCCGGGCGCCGCTGTATTGGGCCGGCAGCGTGGCGGCTTCCCAGTCCTCGCACAGCTGGGCCAGGAAACCCTTTCCCGCGCGGTCATTTTCGTCGACCACCCGGTCCTTGGTGTCCCCGTAGTAGCCCACCGCGCTGGCGTTGACCAGCGTCGCCACCCCGGCGTCGGCGACGGCGTGCGCCAGGACTTCGGTCGGGGCGATGCGGCTGTCGCGCAGGCTCTGCTTGAAGGCGCCCGACCAGCGACGCTGGCCGACGTTGACGCCGCAGAGGTTGACGACGGCGTCGACATCGCTGATCGCGTCGACGTCGAATTCGCCGCTCTCGGGGTTCCAGTGCAGCTCGTCGGAATTCGACGGCGCGCGGCGCACGATGCGCAACACCCGGTGGTCGGCCGCCCGCAGGGCGGCGGTCAAGGCGGATCCGATCAGGCCGGATGAACCCGCGATGGCGATGACGGGCTTGGCCACGGTTCGCCAGTCCTCCTAAAGACCCAAGTCGGCCTCGAACGCGCCCTCTTCGAGCCGGTGCTTGATGGTGGTGAGGAAGCGTCCTGCGTCGGCGCCGTCGATGAGCCGATGGTCGTAGGTCAGTGGGAGATAGCAGATGGACCGGACCCCGATGGATTCGTTGCCGAATTCGTCGACGATCACCCGGGGCCGCTTCACGATCGCGCCGGTGCCCAGCATGGCGGCCTGCGGCGGAACCAGGATCGGGGTGTCGAACAACGCGCCCTGGCTGCCGATGTTGGTGATGGTGAAGGTGCCACCGGACAGCTCGTCGGGCTTGAGGTCGCCCGACCGGGCGCGCGCGGCGATGTCGGCGATGGCCCGGGCCAGCCCGGCCAGCGACAGGTCGCCGGCGTTGTGGATGACCGGGGAGAGCAGCCCCTGCTCGGTGTCGACGGCGAAGCCGAGATGTTCGGCGTCGTAGTAGGTGATCTCCTTGGTCTGCTCGTTGTAGCTGGCGTTGATGTTGGGGTGGATCTTCAGCGCATCGATCACCGCCCTGGCGATGAACGGCAGGAAGGTGAGGTTGACCCCCTCGCGCTCGGCGAACGCGGACTTCGCCCTGGCCCGCAGCCCGACGATCCGGGTCATGTCGACCTCGTGCGTCTGGGTGAGCTGGGCGGTGGCCTGCAGCGATTCCCGGGTCTTGTTCGCGGTGAGCTGGCGGATCCGGCTCGCCTTCTGCGTGGTGCCGCGCAGGTGCGCCAATGCCGGCGCAGGGGCGGCTGCGGCCGCCGGGGCGGGCCTGCCGTCGGCGGCGGGGGCGGCGGGTGCCTGGGCCGGCGCGGGCGCCTTCTGCGCCTGCTGCTTCTTTTCCGCGGCGGCGAGCACGTCCTGCTTACGGATGCGCCCCCCGACGCCGGTGCCGGTGATCTCGGCCAGGTCGATGCCGTTCTCGGTGGCCAGCTTGCGCACCAGCGGGGTCACGTACGGCGCACCGTCGGGGCTCGAGCCGCCCGGCTCGGCGGCCGGTTGTGCTTGTGCCGGTTGGGCTTTGGGCGCGGGCGCCGGCTGGGACACCGGCTGCGGTTCGGGCTTCGCCTCGGCCTTGGGTGGTTCGGCCTTGGGCCGTTCGGGTGCCGGCTCGGGCTTGGGTTCCGGCTTGGGTTCCGGCTTAGGAGCGGGCGGGGGGGTGGGGGCGGAGGCTGCCTCGGAGCCGGTGCCGATCCGGGCCAGCTCCCCGCCGACCGGGACGGTGGCGTCCTCCTCGGCGGTGATGCTGACCAGCACACCGGCCACCGGCGACGGGATCTCGGTGTCCACCTTGTCGGTCGACACCTCGACCAGCGCCTCGTCGACGCCCACCGAGTCGCCGACCTTCTTCAGCCAGCGGGTCACCGTGCCCTCGGTCACCGACTCACCCAGCTCGGGCATCAGCACCGGGGTCGCGTCGCCGCCGCCGGAACTCTGCGGCGCGGGTTCGGGCTCGGGCTGGGCGGGTGCGGCCGCTTCGGGCTCGGGTTGGGCAGGCGGGGCGGACTCGGCCTGCGGCTCAGGCTGGCTGGGCGCCTGGGGGGCCGCCTGCGCATCGCCGCCGTCGGACGAGTCGCCGATGACGGCCAGCTCGCCGCCGACCTCGACGGTGTCGTCCTCCTGGGCGACGATCTTGGTCAGGACACCGGCGGCGGGCGACGGGATTTCGGTGTCGACCTTGTCGGTGGACACCTCGACGAGGGGTTCGTCGAGTTCGACCGTGTCGCCTTCCTGTTTGAGCCAGCGGGTGACCGTCCCCTCGGTGACGCTCTCACCGAGTGCGGGCATCTGGACGGAGAAGGCCATCGTCTTTGACTCCTCGATCGCTCGTGGGTCGGTGTGGGTCGAACATCTCGCTAGCCGTTGCAAGTAGCTAGCCAAAACTATCCTGTCACTGCGTCCGCGCCGGCACACATCCAGGGCGGACCGCCGCGGTTGCCGGGACGGCCCCAACACCCTTGCTACGGTGTGGCCACTGCAGTTGGAGCGGGGAGGTCGAAGATGCCGGCAACACAACAGCGACCCCAGCATTTCGTCGACAGCGCCGACGGCGCGCGAATCGCGGTCTACGAAGAGGGGAACCCGCACGGCCCGACCGTCGTGCTGGTGCACGGCTTTCCCGACTCGCACGTGCTGTGGGACGGTGTCGTGCCCCTGCTGGCCGATCGGTTCCACATCCTGCGGTACGACAACCGCGGCGTCGGTCTGTCTTCGGCGCCCAAGCCGGTGTCGGCCTACACCATGGACCGGTTCGCCGACGACTTCGCCGCGGTCACCGGCGAGCTCAGCCCCGGCCGGCCGGTGCACGTGCTCGCCCACGACTGGGGCTCGGTGGGCGTGTGGCACTACCTGAAGCGGCCCGGCGCCGGTGACCGGGTGGCCACCTTCACGTCGGTGTCCGGCCCGAGCCAGGAACAGTTGGTCGACTACATCTTCAGCGGCCTGCGGCAACCGTGGCGCCCGCGCCGGTTTCTGCGATCGGTCAGCCAGGCGCTGCGGTTCAGCTACATGCTGTTCTTCTCGATCCCGCTGCTCGCGCCGCTGTTCCTTCGCCTGACGCTGTCGATCCCCGCCCTGCGGCGCAACGCCGTCGACAACATCCCGGTCGAACAGATCCACCACTCGCCCCAGCTGGCCCGCGATGCCGCCCGTTCGGTGAAAACCTATCCCGCCAACTACTTTCGCTCATTCTCCGGCCGCGGGCACGGCGTCCACGTCGTCGACGTGCCGGTGCAGTTGATCGTCAACACCAAGGACAAGTACGTGCGGCCGTATGGCTACGACCACACGCCGCGGTTCGTGCCGCGGCTGTGGCGGCGCGATATCAAGGCCGGTCATTTCTCCCCGATGTCGCACCCGCAGGTGATGGCCGCCGCGGTGCGTGAGTTCGCCGATTGGGCCGAGGGCAAGCCGCCGAGCCGCGCGCTGCTGCGCGCCCAGGTCGGCCGCCCCCGCGGCTCCTTCGGCGACACCCTGGTGTCGGTCACAGGCGCGGGCAGCGGAATTGGCCGCGAGACGGCGTTCGCGTTCGCGCGCGAGGGCGCCGAGCTGGTCATCAGCGACATCGACGAAGCGGCCGTCAAGGCCACGGCCGCCGAGGTCGCCACCCGTGGCGGCGTCGCGCACGCCTACGTGCTCGACGTGTCCGACGCCGAGGCCGTCGAGTCTTTCGCCGAGCGCGTGAGCGCCGAGCACGGAGTACCCGACATCGTCGTCAACAACGCCGGCATCGGGCATGCGGGCGGATTCTTGGACACCCCGGCCGAGCAATTCGACCGGGTGCTCGACGTCAACCTGGGCGGCGTGGTCAACGGCTGCCGATCGTTTGCGAGGCGGCTGGTGGAGCGTGGCACCGGCGGCTACATCGTCAACGTCTCGTCGATGGCCGCCTATGCACCGTTGCAGTCGCTGAACGCCTACTGCACGTCGAAGGCGGCGACCTACATGTTCTCGGACTGCCTGCGCGCCGAACTCGACGCCGCCGACGTCGGGCTGACCACGATCTGCCCGGGCGTCATCGACACGAACATCATCAACACCACCCGCTTCGACGCGCCCGCCGGAAAGGGCGAACAGGTCGACGGACGCCGGGGCCAGCTCGGCAAGATGTTCGCGCTGCGGCACTACGGTCCGGACAAGGTCGCCAACGCGATTCTGTCGTCGGTCCAGAAGAAGAAGCCGATCCGCCCGGTCGCGCCGGAAGCCTATGCGCTGTACGTCCTTTCGCGCCTGGCGCCGCAAGGGCTACGCAACGCCGCGCGGCTGCGGGTGATCTGACGCTTGCTAGGTGCCCGCCCGCGCGGCCCCCTGACGGCCGGTCAACAACGCGCCGCCGATCGCGAGCAGCCCGATGATCGCCAGCGGAATCGACCACGTGCGCCGGCTGCCCACCGACGACTGGCACTGCGCCACATAGTCGGTGTGCGGGACGACCTGATTGAGGATCGGGATGTTCGCCACGCTGGTGTTGTTGGCGCTTCTGGCCGCCGACAGGTCCGTGGCGACCGCGTTCCCGCATCCGATCGAATGGCCGTTGCCGTCAGAAATCGACACCGGCACCAGTAGCCCGATCACGCCGGCCAGCAGCAACACGGCGCCCACACCCAGGATCAACCGTCGCACGGTCACGATCTCGCCTTTCTTCGTACACGTTTTCGACCGTGGGAGATTAGCCGCTGGATAGCGCCGGTAAACCCCGGACCGGCCGGATTCAGCGCCCCGTTCGTGGGTATTCCGCCGCGGTAACCGAGAGGGGAATCAGGTCGTGGTACTCATTGCGACGCGGGACGTGGCCGTGCCTTGCGAGCGGGTGTGGGAAGTGCTGGCCCAAGGGTGGACCTACACCCAGTGGGTGGTGGGCAACAGCCGCATGCGGGCCGTCGACCCGAACTGGCCGGAGCCGGGGTCGTCGATCAGGCACTCGATCGGGATTTGGCCGCTGGTGATCAACGACGCGACGGTCGTGGAGGAGTGCGAACCGCCCCACAAGCTGGTGCTGTGCGCTCGCCTCGGGCCGCTGGGCGCCGCGCGGATCACGATGCTGCTGCAGGAGGCGCCGCAGGGCTGCCGGGTGCAGATGATCGAGGTGCCCGTTGAAGGCCCGATGGGGGCCGTTCCCAATTCGCTCGCGTTGGCCGCGGCCTACCCGCGCAACAAGGAGTGCCTCTGGCGGCTGGGGGCTCTGGCGGAGCGCAAGGTGCCCAGCCAGGTGAAATGAGCGCGCGGGACACCGCCGACGCCGTCGTCATCGGGGCGGGACACCACGGACTGGTCGCGGCCTCGATGCTGGCCGACGCGGGTTGGGACGTGTTGGTGCTCGAGGCCCAGCCCGAACCCGGCGGCGCGGTGCGCAGCGCCGAGCTGACCCCGGGTTACATCACCGACCTGTTCAGCTCCTATTACCCGATGACGGTGGCCTCGCCGGCGATCGCCGCCCTGGGGCTGGAGGATCACGGCCTGCGCTGGTCGCACGCCCCGGTGGTGCTGGGACATCCGCGGAGCGCTGACGATGACGACCCGCCCGTCGTCTATCACGACCCCGCTCGCACGGCGGCGGAATTCGCCCGCCGGGTGCCCGCCGACGGCGACAACTGGTGGCGCCTGGTCGACTTGTGGGAGCGGATCAAGGCGCCGCTGCTGGACGCCATGTTGGCGCCCTTCCCGCCCGTGCGCCCACTGGTGCGGCTGCTGGCCAGGCTCGGCACGTCGGAGGCCCTGCGGGTGGCGCGCCTGCTGGTCCAGCCGGCCAACACCATGGCGAGTGAGCTGTTCGCCGGCGAGGCGCCGCGAGTGTTGTTGCTGGGCAACGCAATGCACGCCGACGTCCCGCCGGACGCGCCGATCAGCGGAGCCATGGGATTCCTGATGACGATGCTGGCCCAGGACTGCGGCTGGCCGGTGCCGGTCGGGGGCTCCGGGCAGTTGACGGCCGCCCTGGTCAGCCGCGCCCGCTCCGCGGGAGCCCGAATCGAATGCAACCAGAACGTGTCCCGCATCCAGGTTCGGGGTGGCCGCGCGGTCGGGGTGACGACGGCCGGGGGACGCACGGTCGCGGCGCGGCGGGCGATCGTCGCCGACGTGACGGCCCCCCGGTTGTTCTGCGACATGTTGCCGCCGGATGCGTTGCCGCCCAAGCTGTTACGCGACCTCGAGCACTTCATCTGGGATCCACCGGTGGTGAAGGTCAACTACGCCGTGAGGGCGCCCGTGCCGTGGCGGGCGACGAACCTGCAGGGCGTGGGCACCGTCCATCTGGGCGCCGACGGCGACGGGTTGGTCCGCTGGATGGCCGACCTGAACACCCGCGTGGTGCCCGAACATCCCTTCATGTTGTTGGGCCAGACCACCACGGCCGATCCGACCAGGTCGCCGAAGGGCACCGAAAGTGTCTGGGCCTACACGCATCTGCCGCGCAACGTGGCCGACGATGCGTCGGCTGATCGGCTCGCCGACGCGGTGGACCGGGTCATCGAGGAACATGCGCCGGGTTTCGGCTCTGCGGTCGTGGGCCGGTTCGTCCAACGCCCGTCGGACCTGGAGGCCAGCGACGCCAACCTGCACATGGGCGCGCTCAACGGCGGCACGGCGCAGCTGCAGCAGATGCTGATTTTTCGCCCGGTGCCCGGCATGGGCCGGGCCGAAACCCCGGTACAAGGGCTGTATTTGGGCAGCGCGTCGGCCACCCCCGGCGGCTCGGTGCACGGCGCCTGCGGGCGCAACGCGGCCAATGCCGCGTTGGCGGCCGACGGCGCGACCGGCTGGCCGCGCCGCACGGTGAAGCGGGCGGTGTTCTCGCTGATGACCGGTAAGCGCTAACCGCCGAGCGTCACGCTGCGTGACGCTCGAGCGCGCACGTCACGCTGGCGTGACGCTCGAGCGCGCGAGGGCGTGCGTTAGACGTGGTTAGCCGTTCTCGGCGATGTCCTCGAGTACGGCGAACATGGTGCGGGTCGGCACACCGGTGCCGCCCTTGGGCGTGTATCCCCACGGGCCGCTGGTGTTGTACGCCGGGCCGGCCACGTCGATGTGCGCCCAGCCCACGCCGTCGGCGACGAATTCGCGCAGGAACACACCGGCCACCAGCATGCCGGCGAAGCGCTGGCCGCTGATGTTGGACAAGTCGGCCACCGTCGACTTCAGGTCATCCTTCAGTTCGTCGGGCAGCGGCATCGGCCAGCCGTTCTCGCCCACCCGCTGTGAGATGGCGGCGACCCGGTCGCGGAACTCGTCGCTGCCCATCACCCCGGGGATCCGGGCGCCCAACGCCACCGTCTGGGCGCCGGTCAACGTGGAGGTCTCGATCAGGTAGTCGGGGTTGTCCTCACACGCCCGCACGATGGCGTCGGCCAGGATGAGCCGGCCCTCGGCGTCGGTGTTTTGCACCTCGACGGTGATGCCGCCGTACTGCGTCAGCACGTCACCGGGCCGCTGCGCCGTACCCGAGGGCATATTCTCGGCCATCGGCACGGTGGCGATCACGTCGATCGGCAAGCGCAGCTGCGCCGCCAGCGCCACCGTGGCGATGACCGCCGCCGCGCCGCCCATGTCCGAGGTCATGTAGTGCATCGATGCCGCGGGCTTGATCGAGATGCCGCCGGTGTCGAACGTGATGCCCTTGCCGACCAGCGCCACCTTCTTCGCCTGCTTGCCTTTGGCCAGCTTCGAACCCCGGTGGGTCAGCCGCACCAGCCGCGGCGGGCGCGACGAGCCCTGGCCGACGCCGATCACGCCGCCATACCCAGCCTTCTGCAGCGCCTTCTCGTCGAGCACCTCCACCTCGAGGCCCACCGACTCGCCCAAAGCCCTTGCGCGCCGGGCGAATTCGGCAGGAAAGAGGTGACTCGGGGGAGTGTTGACGAAATCGCGGGCGGTGGCCACCGCGGTCGCCACGGCGGCGCCGTGGGCGCTGGCCGCTTTGGCGTCCTTCGCGGCGGACAGCACGGTGATCTTGCGCAGCCCTTTGTCTTTCGGCGCGGTTTTGCCGCTGCGGAAGTCGGTGAACCGGTAGCTGCCCAGGATCAGGCCCTCGACGGCCGCGGAGCAGACGTCGGCGCTGAAGTCGCCGGGCAGCGTCACCAGCACGGCCTCGGCGGTGCCCAGGGAGCGCGCCGCCACACCGGCGGCCCGCCGGACGGTGTCGGCGGGCCACTCGGGTCGCGGCTTGCCCAGGCCGATCGTCAGCACGCTGGATACCGGCAGCGACGCCACCACCAGGCGGTGGACTTGCTCGCTGCCGCCGGTGGCGTCCAGCGCGCGCAACCCGGATTCGATCTCGGTGACAGCCTCGGCCGGCAGCAACGATTCGCCCGGGGCGACCGTCGCCCCGGGTCTGTCCTCGTCGCCGGTCGAGACCACGGGCACGATCAATACCGAAGAGGCCACTGCACGTTTCGGCAGCGATGCGGCGACGTTGACGGAGGGGCTGTCATAGCTCAAATCGGTGGTCACGGGCAGTTACCCTAATCGCCGGAACCGGCGTCGAGACCGGCGGAGTCCCCACCGTGCAGCTCGAAGGCGATCGTGGGGCTGTCAAAACCCTTGAGATCAAAGGGGCCACGCGCCGTTGCCGGCCAGTGCGGCAACTGTTCGTGCAACGCCGTATCGGCGAGGATCTGGCACGGTGCGGCGGCCCCCACCAGCCGCGCCGCCAGGTTGACCGGGCTGCCGAAATAGTCCCCGTTGATCGCCAGGACGGAGCCGAAGGCAAGGCCGGCGCGAACCTGCAGGCCCTCTTCGCGCGCCCGTGGATGGTCGACCAGGTCCACCGCCGCCCTGGCGAGGCGTTCGGGTGACGCGCTCACCCACATCACCTCGTCGCCGATGAACTTCACCACCCGGCCGCCATCGCGATGCACCACGTCCGCGACGGTGCCGGCGAACTCGTTGAGCAGATACGAAAGTTGCGCGGGGGCGAGCGCGCGGGTGAGCACCGTGAACCCGGACAGATCCGCGAAACCGATGCCGCACACCACGCTTGCCGAGGTGTCGCGCAGGACGCCCTCGAAATGAGTGCGGGCGCTGGTCAGATGGTGCCGGTGGACGACGTCGATCAGCGCCGAAATCCGGGGGACGAACTCCGCGACCGCGCGGTACGCCTGCGCCGTGGCGAGTTCGTCGTTGGTGTAGGTCATCTGGATGTCCGGCGTCCCGGCCCGGATCGCCGTCGACTCGGCCTCCGCGAGCCTGGCCATCGCGGCGCCGAGCACCCGCAGCAATCCGAACGCGCCGTCCTCGCCCACCACCGCCTTCAAGCCGACCCAGGTGGCCAGCGCGTCGACGTCGGCCTGGCTCAGCACCGGGACGTCGGGTCCGGCCACGGTCAGGCCGAGCAAACCCCACGCGTGGGTGACTTCCTCGGGTGACAGGCCCAATTGTTCGGCCGCACTCGCGATCGTGTGGATCGGGCGCCCAGACCATTGCAGGACGTCACCGGCGAGGCCGAACAGCCGGCCACGCTGCTCGGCCTCCACCATCTCCTCGACGGTGAAGCCGAGCTCGTCCAGGTACTTGATGAGGTCGGCCCGCTCACGCGCATTGGCGATTCCCGCGGCCTCAAGCGCCGCGAAGTCCGGGGAATCGACCACCCACCCAAGTGTGCCAGCACCCGCGATTAGGGTGAACCGTCGTGACCGATGACCTACAGCACGGCCCGTTGGAAGACCGCCACCGCGCGTTGGGCGCCAGTTTCGCCGAGTTCGGCGGCTGGCTCATGCCCGTGTCGTATGCCGGCACGGTCAGCGAACACAACGCCACCCGCAACGCGGTCGGTCTGTTCGACGTCAGCCACCTCGGCAAGGCGCTGATCCGCGGGCCGGGCGCCGCCGAATTCGTCAACTCGACGCTCACCAACGACTTGAGCCGCATCGGCCCGGGCAAGGCCCAATACACGTTGTGCTGCAACGAATCCGGCGGGGTCATCGACGACCTCATCGCCTACTACGTCGACGACGACGAGATCTTCCTGGTGCCCAACGCTGCCAACACCGCCGCGGTGGTCGGCGCGCTGCAAAATGCGGCCCCGGCGGGCCTCACCATCACCAACGAGCATCGCTCCTACGCGGTGCTGGCGGTGCAGGGCCCGCGATCGGCGGACGTGCTCGGCGGGCTGGGCCTGCCGGCGGGCATGGACTACATGGGCTACGCCGACGCCACGTACCAGGGGGTGCCGGTGCGGGTGTGCCGGACCGGATACACCGGTGAGCACGGCTACGAGCTGCTGCCGCCGTGGGAATCCGCCGGGGTGGTGTTCGACGCGCTGGCCGCGGCGGTGGGCGCCGCCGGCGGCGAGCCCGCCGGCCTGGGCGCCCGCGACACGCTGCGCACCGAGATGGGCTACCCGCTGCACGGGCACGAACTGGGACTGGACATTTCGCCGCTGCAGGCGCGTTGCGGCTGGGCGATCGGCTGGAAGAAGGACGCGTTCTTCGGCCGGGACGCGCTGCTGGCGGAGAAGGCGGCCGGGCCGCGGCGGCTGCTGCGTGGCCTGCGGATGGTCGGACGCGGTGTGCTGCGGCCCGGCCTGACGGTGCTCGACGGTGAGACGCCGGTCGGGGTCACCACGTCGGGAACCTTCTCCCCGACGCTGCAAGTCGGCATCGCGCTGGCGCTGATCGACGCGGCCGCTTCAGTCGAGGACGGCCAGCGGGTCACGGTCGACATTCGCGGGCGCGCGGCGGAGTGCGAAGTCGTGCGGCCGCCCTTCGTCGACGCGAAAACCCGTTAGTGCCCCCGGTTCAGGTGAAAAGCCCGGTCGCAGGCGGATATACAATCAGCCCCATGACCAGCGGCTCCCTCGAGTTCACGGTTTCACGTTCGGCCAATCCCGCGACCGACGCCGAACGTGGATCCATCCTGGCCGAGCCCGGTTTCGGCAAGTACTTCACCGACCACATGGTGTCGATCGACTACGACGGCGAGCGGGGGTGGCACAACGCGCGCGTCATCCCGTACGGCCCGATCGAACTGGACCCCTCGGCGATCGTGCTGCACTACGCGCAGGAGATTTTCGAAGGGCTCAAGGCCTACCGTTGGGCCGACGACTCGATCGTGTCGTTTCGCGCCGAGGCCAACGCCGCGCGGTTGCGGTCGTCGGCGCGGCGCCTCGCAATGCCCGAGCTGCCCGACGAGCTGTTCATGGGCTCGCTGTGCCAGCTCATCGCCGTCGACAAGCAGTGGGTGCCCGCGGCCGGCGGGGAAGAGGCGTTGTATCTGCGCCCGTTCATCATCGCCACCGAGCCGGGCCTGGGGGTGCGGCCGTCCAAGCGGTACCGCTACCTGCTGATCGCGTCACCGGCCGGCGCCTACTTCAAGGGCGGCATCAACCCCGTCACGGTCTGGGTGTCGACGGATTACGTGCGGGCCAGCCCGGGCGGCACCGGCGCGGCCAAGTTCGGCGGGAACTACGCCGCGTCCCTGCTGGCGCAGGCCGAGGCCGCCGCCCACCAGTGCGACCAGGTGGTGTGGCTGGACGCCGTCGAACGGCGCTTCGTCGAGGAGATGGGCGGCATGAACATCTTCTTCGTGTTCGGCAGCGGCGGGTCGGCGCGGTTGGTCACCCCCGAGCTGTCGGGTTCGCTGCTGCCGGGCATCACCCGGGATTCGTTGCTGCAGTTGGCAATTGACGCCGGCTTCTCCGTCGAGGAACGCAAGATCGACATCGACGAGTGGCAGAAGAAGGCCGCCGCCGGCGAGATCACCGAGGTGTTCGCGTGCGGTACCGCCGCCGTCATCACCCCGGTCTCGCACGTGAAATACGGCGACGCCGAGTTCACCGTCGCCGACGGCCAGCCCGGCGAGGTGACGATGGCGCTGCGCGACACCCTCACCGGGATCCAGCGCGGCACGTTCGCCGACACCCACGGCTGGATGGCGCGGCTGGGCTAAGCCCCCTGCACGGCCCCAGCGTGAAGTTGGTTTCACCTTCGGCCGCGAGCGTGAAGATACGTTCACGCTCGCGGGTTGGCCTGGGCTAGGTCGCGGCTAGAACCGGACCAGCCCGGCGAGCGCCACGGCGCTCACCGTGGTGGTCAGCTCGATCGCGGCGCCCAGCACGTCGCCGGTGATGCCGCCGAATCGGCGCACGCAGTGCCGCACCAGCACCGCGCCGCAGCCCAGGCCGGCCAGCACGGCCGCCGGCCCCTGCCAGGGCCGCGGCCCGGCCGCCAGCGCGGCGACCAGCAGCGCCGCGACCCAGGCCGCCGCGACGATCGCCGGCTGGCTGCCCGCGACCCGCGCGCCCAGCGCGCTGCCCGCGGCCGCCGGCACCGACCGGCGGCTGGCCAGCACCGCGGCCACCCGGCCGGCGACGACCGCGACCGCGATGCCGGTGAGCCCCGGCCTGGCCGCCGCCCCGAGCGCCGCGAAGGCCAGCCCCTGCAGCGCGATCGTCAAGACGACGGCCGCCGCGCCGAACGGGCCGGTCGACCCGTCGCGCATCACCGCCAGGGCGCGCTCGGGCGGCCCGTAACAGCCCAGCCCGTCGGCGGTGTCGGCGACCCCGTCGATGTGCAGGCCGCGGGTCGCCAGCAGCAGCGCCGCGACCGCGAGCAGGCCGGACAGCGCGGAAGACGGCCCGAACGCCTGAGCCCCGCCCCACGTCACGGCGGCGGCGAGCGCCCCCAGGGCGGCGCCCACCGCGGGCAGGGCCGTCATGGCGCCGCGGCCCACCGGGGCGTCGTGTGAACGTGGCACGGGAAGCACCGTGCCGAACGCGAAAGCCGTTGCCAGCGAACGCATCACAGCGGGGGAGCGGCCCGTTCGGACACGCCGGCCTGTGTGAACGTGGCCATCGACGAGAGGGTGGCCACCGCGGCGCGCAACACCGGCAGCGCCAGCGCGGCCCCGCTGCCCTCGCCGAGCCGCATCCGCAGGTCCAAGATCGGTTCCAGGCCGAGCTCGGTGAGCGCCAGCTTGTGACCCGGCTCGGTGGACCGGTGACCGGCCTGCCACCACCGCCGAGCGTCGGGCGCCAGCCGCTCGGCGACCAACGCGGCGGCCGTCACCGCCATCCCGTCGAGCAGCAGGGGGGTGCGCCGCACCGCGGCCTGCGCGCAGAAACCCGCCATCGCGGCCAGGTCGGCACCGCCGCCGCAGCGCAGCAACGCGACCGGGTCGGGCAGCACGCGTGAGGCCCGGAACAGGGCGTCGCGCACCGCGGCCGTCTTGCGCGCCCAGCCGGCGTCGTCGATCCCGGTGCCGAAGCCCACCACCGCGACCGGCTCGGCGTTCGTCAGCGCGGCCACCAGCACTGCCGCCGGGGTGGTGTTCCCGATGCCCATGTCCCCGGCGATCAGCAAGTCGGCCCCGGCGTCGACCTCCTCGTCGGCGATGGCCCGGCCGGCGGCGATCGCGGCGGCGGTCTCGGCGTCGGACAGCGCGTCCTCGACCGTGATGTCGCCGCTGCCCCGCCGCACCTTGTGGGCGCCGATCCGGTCCGTCGGCGCGTCACCGGCCACCGCCAGGTCCGCAACCCGCACGGTCGCGCCGGCGAGGTCGGCCATCACGTTGATGGCCGCCCCACCGGCCTCGAAGTTGGCGACCATCTGCGCGGTCACCTCGGGCGGGTAGGCCGACACCCCGGACCGTGCGACGCCGTGGTCACCGGCGAACACCACCACCCGGGCGCGCTCGAATTGCCTTGGCGGACACTGTCCTTGACACGACGCCACCCACACCGACAGGTCTTCGAGGCGGCCCAGCGCGCCCCGCGGCTTGGTCAGGGTGTCCTGGCGGGCGCGGGCGGCCGCGGCGACGCCCGCGTCGGGCGGCGATACCGGGGCGAACTCCATCACGTCCCCGACGGCTTGATCGGCACCGCCTGGCCGGCCACCACCAGCACCACCCGGTCACAAAGCTCGGCGACGCGCTGGTTGAGGCTGCCCAACTCGTCGGCGAACCGGCGCCCGGATGCGGTGGCCGGCACCACACTGAGCCCGACCTCGGGGCTGACCAGCACCAGCGTGGAGTTGAAGTCGCCGACGGCGGCGAGCATGGCTGCGACGGGGGCGGCGACCGACCCGCCGTCCCACCCGTGGTGGCGGTCAAGCGTGCCGGCCAGCCAGGAGCCCAGGTCGTCGACGAGCGTCGGGGTGTCCGGCGCCGCACGCAATTGGCTTGCGATGTCGCCGGTTTCGACGGTCGACCAATGACCGGGCCGGCGGCCGCGGTGCTCGGCGACCCGGTCCGCCCAGCCCGCGTCGCCGTCCCCGGCGGGGCCGGGGGCCAGATAACAAACCGGCTGGCCGGCCGGCAGCGTCCCGGCGATGGCGTCCTCGGCCCACCGGGATTTGCCCGATCGGATCCCGCCGAGCACCAGCGTGCGCACCGCGCTCAGGCGGGCCTACTTGACATCGGCGCCGCGCTTGACTTGCGGCCGCGGCGTCCGCAGCCGGCGCATCTGCGACGCCCGGCTGGCGGCGTACAGGCCCAGCTTCCAGCGGCTTTCGGTGTTGTCGGGGAACTTCGCGTCCACCAGCTTGCTCACCCTGCGGCCCAACAGCAGCCCGTCGACCAGCATCACCGCCATCAGCAGCAGCATCGCCGGGGAGACGTAGAGCTGCAGCTGTGGGGTAGTGAACAGGGCGAACATCAAGAACAACGTCGCCGGCATGAACAGGCCCAGCAGGTTGCGCCGGGCGTCCACCACGTCGCGCGCGTAGCGCCGGACCGGGCCCTTGTCGCGCGGCAACAGGTACGCCTCGTCGCCGGCCATCATGCGCTCCCGGCGATCGGTCATCTTGGCGCGGTTGGCGGCCCGATCGGCCTTGCGCTCCTCGCGGCTGAGCTTGGGACCGGCCAGCGACTTGCGGCGGGCGCGCGCCTCCGACGCGGTCATCGGTGCGGGCGTGACCGGGCCCTTGCGCGCCGTCCGCCGCGCCTCGTTGCGTTTCGGCGTCGGGCGGCCCTTGGGGCTCGTCCCGCGGGCGCCGCGAGACGTCGTCTCCGCGGCGCCGGCGGCATCGACCGCCGCCGCACCCTCGTCAAGGTCCTCGTCCTGGCCCTTCTTGCGGCCCATCAACTTCACAGAGGCCAGGTTACTTCGCGGATGGGCCACTTCGGAATTGGCTTGGAATGCCTCGCTATTAGACCTGCGTCAGCACGTCACTTGGCCCTACTCTTACCAGTGATGAACGGCTGCCTGTGATGGACGATGGCACCATGGCCTCGGATGATGCTGCTTTGGGCCTCGCTCCCGGCCGTCTGCAGCTGCCGGCCATGCTCGTCCTGGTCGCCCCCGATTGCTATGGCGACAGCATGACCGCCGTAGAGGCCGCCGCGGCCATCGCGACCGGGTGGACGCGATGCCGGCCGGGCGATCGGTTCATCGTCGCCCCGCAGTCCGACGGCGGTCCCGGCTTCGTCGAGGTGCTCGCCAGCCGGCTGGGCAAGGCCCGGCGGCTGCGGGTGTCCGGGCCGCTGTCCACCATGGTCGAGGCCGCGTGGGTGTTCGATCCCGCAACGACGACCGCCTACCTGGAATGCGCGCAGGCGTGCGGCCTGGCCCTGCTGGGTGGTCCGCCCACCCCGGAGACCGCGATGGCGGCCCACAGCAGGGGAGTGGGGCAGCTCATCGCGGAGGCGCTGCGGGCCGGTGCGACGCGGATCGTGGTCGGGCTGGGCGGCAGCGCGTGCACCGACGGCGGGCAGGGCATGATCGCCGAACTCGGCGGCCTGGACTCCGCCCGCCGCCAGCTGGCCAACGTGGAACTCATCGCCGCCTCCGACACCGAATACCCCCTGCTCGGGCCGTGGGGGGCGGCCAGGGTCTTCGGCCCGCAAAAGGGCGCGGACACGGTCACCGTCGCCGCCCTGGAGGTCCGCCTGCAGGCGTGGGCGCTGATCTTGGAGGCGGTCGCCGGCCGCGACGTGAGTTCGGAACCGGGCGCGGCGGCGGCCGGCGGCATCGGTGCCGGACTGCTGGCACTGGGCGGCCGGTGCGAGTCGGGCGCGGCGATCATCGCCCATCACACCCGCCTGGCCGACGACCTGGACATGGCGGAACTGATCGTCACCGGGGAAGGCCGGTTCGACGAGCAGTCGCTGCACGGCAAGGTGGTGGGCTATCTCGCCGATGCGGCGCGGCCGCGGGGGGTGCCGGTGATCGTGCTGGCCGGCCAGGTGGGCCTGGACAACGCCACGGTCAGGTCGGCGGGCATCATGGCCGCCCTGTCCATCGCCGAGCACGCCGGCTCGGTGCGGCTCGCGCAGGCCGACGCGGCCAATCAGCTCATGGGGCTGGCGTCCGTGGTGGCGGCACGACTCGGGAATAGCGGTCCTGCAAGGTACCGTTGAGGGAGTGGACTTTCTCGGGCCCAGCCTGAAGACCCAGCCAACGAGAGGCATGTAGGAGAAGCAATGACGGTGCAAAACGAGTCGAACGCCAAGACGCACGGCGTGATCCTGACCGAGGCCGCCGCCACCAAGGCAAAGTCCCTGCTCGACCAGGAGGGGCGGGACGACCTGGCGTTGCGGATCGCGGTCCAGCCGGGCGGGTGCGCGGGCCTGCGCTACAACCTCTTCTTCGACGATCGGACGCTGGACGGCGACCTGACCGCGGACTTCGGCGGGGTGACGTTGACGGTGGACCGGATGAGCGCGCCGTACGTGGAGGGCGCGTCCATCGACTTCGTCGACACCATCGAGAAGCAGGGCTTCACCATCGACAACCCGAACGCCACCGGCTCGTGCGCCTGCGGCGACTCGTTCAACTGACCGGGTGACGTCCGCTCAGTACGAGCCACCGGTGCGCAGCACGTACGAGCACACCATGATCTGGCCGCGCTGGAACAGCAGCTGGGCGATGCCCTGCAGTTCGCCGCGCATCGGACCCCCGGCCGCGGGCGACGCCTTCATGGTGAACAACGCCTGGGCCTGGTACTGCGACAGGTAGACGATCTTGTCGATCGAGGTCACCTCGACCTCGGAGAACTGCTTGCGGAACGCGTCGCTGCTCAACTTGGCCAGCGCCTGATCGGACCGTTTGTCGCGGACGCCGTCGTACATGCCGCACAGCGCGTTGCGTTCGATCTCCTCGATGTCGCGGTGGTCCAGCGCGTCCAGATAACCCTGGATCGCCGTCTTGGCGGCGCCCTCGGAGAACGTGGCGCCGGTATTGGCCCCGTTGGTGCGCACGCCGTAGACGATCGCCACGGTCAGGGCGGCCGCCAGCGCTACCGCCAACAGGATGCCGATGACCAGCCGCCGCTTGGACCGCCGCTGCGGGTACGGCAGCGGCGGCGGTGCCTGACCGGCATAATTGACGGGAGCCGCGCCGCCGGGGCGGGGATCGTCGGGGAACTCGAGGGGCTGAGACTCCGCTGGTTCTCCTCCGCCGCCGCCGACAGTGTCGTTCGGCGAATGCGGACCTGCCATCGTGGTCTCCTACGGTGGTAGACGGGACTGGTGCGGTATACGCCGACCGCGCATCGCGTCCCGGCGACTTGAGCGAGTTCCCTAGGGAGGCTAGCGCACCGCTTCGCGCCGACCGTGGACACAGCGACGGTCCGGGCGCGTGCGTAAGCTAGGTAACCTTGCTAACGAAGGGCGGAGACATTCGTGACGATCGCGGTGACAGGTTCGATTGCGACCGACAATTTGATGCGGTTCCCCGGCAAGTTTTCCGAACACCTGCTGGCTGAACATCTGCAGAAGGTCTCGCTCAGTTTTCTGGTCGACGACTTGGTGATCCACCGCGGCGGCGTCGCGGGCAACATCGCCTACGCCATCGGCGTGCTCGGCGGTGACGTGGCGCTGGTCGGCGCCGCCGGCGACGACTTCGACGACTACCGGCAATGGCTGCAGTCGCACAACGTGAACTGCGACCACGTGCTCATCTCGGAGACGGCGCACACGGCGCGTTTCACCTGCACCACCGACGAGGACATGGCCCAGATCGCGTCGTTCTACCCCGGCGCAATGTCGGAGGCCCGCAACATCAAGCTCGCCGACGTGGTGTCGTCCATCGGTGAGCCGGACCTGGTGATCATCGGGGCCAACGACCCGGACGCGATGGTGGTGCACACCGAGGAGTGCCGCAAGCTGGGCCTGGCCTTCGCCGCCGACCCGTCTCAGCAGCTGCCCCGCCTGTCCGGCGACGAGATCGACAAGCTCATCGACGGCGCCGCCTACCTGTTCACCAACGACTACGAGTGGGAGCTCCTGCTCAACAAGACGGGGTGGTCGGACGCCGATGTGCAGGGCAAGGTCGGGCTGCGGGTGACGACGCTGGGCCCCAAGGGCGTGGACATTGTCGAGCCCGACGGCACGACGACCCACGTCGACGTCGTGCCCGAGACCAGCCAGACCGACCCCACCGGCGTCGGCGACGCGTTCCGCGCGGGCTTCCTTACCGGACGCAGCGCCGGCCTCAGCCTGGAGCGCTCCGCGCAGCTGGGCTCGCTGGTCGCCGTGCTGGTGCTGGAATCCACCGGAACGCAGAACTGGGACTGGAACCGCGAGACCGCGGTGAGCCGGTTGGCCAGCGCCTACGGCGACGACGCGGCCAACGAGATCGCCGCAGTGCTCACCTGAGCTCGTCCACCAGACGCGAAATCCCATGGCGCGCCCCGGTCGCGCGCGTTTGGCGTCTGCTGGCGGACAGAACCGTCAGAGCTGGACGGGATACACCGGCTCGCTGATCTGCGGGACCACGCTGTGCTCGACGAAGATCGCGTGCCACAGCATGAAGATCAGCACCGTCCACAGCCGGCGGCTGTGATCGCTGACGCCGTTGCGGTGCTCGTCGAGCATCCGCCGGACGGCCGCCAGGTCGACGAGGTGGCCGGCCTGCGAGGACGCCACCAACCCGTTGGCCCAATCCAGCAGTTCGCCGGCGCGCAACCAATGCCGGATCGGCACCGGGAACCCGAGCTTGGGCCGGTGCAGCACGTGCGCGGGAACGATGGGCTCCAGCGCCCGTCGCAGCGCGTACTTGGTGGTGGTGCGGGTGATCTTGGCCTCGACCGGCAGCCGCGACGCCACGGCGAACACCTCCGGATCCAGGAACGGCACCCGCAGCTCCAGCGAGTTGGCCATCGTCATCTTGTCCGCCTTGACCAGGATGTCGCCGCGCAACCAGGTGAACAGGTCGATGTGCTGCATGCGGGCCACCGGGTCCCAGCCCTTCGAATGCGCGTACACCGACGCCGTCACGTCGGTGTGGGTCCATCCCTCGCGGAAGCCAGGCAGCACGTCGCGCAACTGGGCGTCGGAGAAGCTGCGGGCGTTGCCGTAATAACGCTCCTCGAGCGTCAGCGAGCCGCGGTGCAGCAAGCTCTTGCCCCGCATCCCCTCCGGCAGCGGCCTGGACACCTTGCCCATCGACCGTCGCAGCGGCCGCGGTAGGTAGTCGAACGGCTTGAGCGACAACGGTTCCCGGTAGATCGTGTAGCCGCCGAACAGCTCGTCGGCCCCCTCCCCGGACAGCACCACCTTGACGTGCTTGCGGGCCTCGCGGGCGACGAAGAACAGCGGCACCAGCGCGGGATCGGCCACCGGTTCGTCGAGATACCAGACGATTTCCGGCAGGGCCGCGACGAACTCGTCCGGGTGGACCACCTTGGCGATGTGGCGGGCGCCGATCGCCTCGGCGGAGGCCACCGCGACGTCGATCTCGGAGAAGCCCTCCCGCTCGAAGCCGGTGGTGAAGGTGATCAGCTTCGGGTTGTGCCGGATGGCCAGCGCCGCGATGGCGGTGGAGTCGATGCCGCCGGACAGAAACGCCCCGACGGTGACGTCGGCGCGCATGTGCTTGGCCACCGAGTCCTCGAGCACCGCGGTGATCTCGTCGTAGCGGGCCTGTTCGGTGCCGCGGGTGATCGGTGTGGCGGCGAACCGCGGCGCGAAGTAGCGGGTGGTCTCGGGCGGCCGCCCGGGAGTGATCCGCGCGTAGCAGCCCGATTCGAGCCGGCGCACGCCGCGGTGCAGCGTCTCGGGCTCGGGCACGTACTGCAGGACGGTGTAGTGCTGCACAGCCCGCTCATCGATCCCGGTGTCGAATCCGATCAGCTCGGCGAGGTCCAGCAGGCATTTCTTCTCGCTGGCCACCGCGGTGCCTCCGGCGCCGGTCGCCATGAACAGCGGCTTGATGCCGAAGGGGTCTCGGGCGCAGAACAATTCGAGGGTGGCGGTGTCCCACAGGGCGAAGGCGAACATGCCGCGCAGCCGGGTGAGCACGCCGGCGCCCCAGTAGTGGTAGCCGGCGACGATGGCCTCGCCGTCACCGTCGGTGGCGAAAACGGCGCCGTGCGCGGTGGCCAGCTCGTCGCGCAGCTCCAGGTAGTTGTAGATCTCGCCGTTGAACACCAGCACGTAGCGGTCGGGAGCCTCCGCCGGCCCCCACCGCAGCGGTTGGTGCGAGTGGGCGATGTCGATGAACGACAGTCGGTTGAACCCGAACACGACGCTGCCCTCGGCGGCCAGGCCGCCGGGCTCGTCGGGCCCGCGGTGCCGCATCAGGCGCAACGAGCGCGCGATGGCCTCGTCGGCCCGGGCGGCAGCGTCGCCACTGGCACTGTCCGGGGCAGCGACGAACGCCAGCAGTCCACACACGGCGCCCCAGTATGCCGCACTTCGGGTAAGCCCGTACCGGTCGCACCCGGCACGTCGTGCCGGCCCGGCGGGCCGGGGTTTCGTCGCTCGGTTCAGCGGCGTGGTCTACGCTGCGTAGTATTCGATATCCGAGCAGGAGGCGCCAACGTGACACCTCGCGAGCAGGTCCGTTCGCAACGTTTGTCGCAGGGCAGGTTTGACAGCCTTTCTGGCCGCCGTTCCGGGGGCTTTCGGCGGGGTCGGTCCCGTCTGCGGCCGCTGGCGCTGGCCGCGACGTTCGGCGTGTTGGCGGTCACCCTGAGCGGATGCAGCTGGTCGGACGCGCTGGCCCTGGGCTGGCCCAAGGGCATCACCCCGCAGGCCCACATCAACCGCGAGCTGTGGATCGGGGCGACGATCGCCTCGCTGGTCGTCGGGGTCATCGTCTGGGGCTTGATCTTCTGGGCGTCGGCCTTCCACCGCAAGAAGGCCACTGACACCGAGCTCCCGCGCCAGTTCGGTTACAACATGCCGCTGGAGCTGGTGCTCACGGTCACGCCGTTCCTGATCATCTCGGTGCTGTTCTACTTCACGGTGGTCGTGCAGGAGAAGATGCTGCATGTCGACAAGGACCCGGAGGTGGTGGTCGACGTCACCGCCTTCCAGTGGAACTGGAAGTTCGGCTACCAGCGCGTCGACTTCAAGGACGGCACGCTGAACTACGACGGTGTCGATCAGGCGCGCAAGAACGCGATGGTTTCCAAGCCGGAGGGTAAGGACGCCCACGGCGAGGAGCTCGTCGGACCGGTCCGCGGGCTCAACACCTCCGACCGCACCTACCTGAACTTCGACAAGGTCGAGATCCTGGGCACCAGCGACGAGATCCCGGTGCTGGTGTTGCCCACCGGCAAGCGCATTCAGTTCCGGCTGGCCTCGGCCGACGTCATCCACACGTTCTGGGTGCCCGAGTTCCTGTTCAAGCGCGACGTGATCCCCAACGCCGAGGCGAACAACTCGGTGAACGTCTTCCAGGTCGACGACATCAGCAAGGCCGGGGCTTTCGTCGGGCACTGCGCCGAGTTCTGTGGCACGTATCACTCGATGATGAACTTCGAGGTTCGGGTGGTGCCGCCCAACGACTTCAAGGCTTATCTTCAGCAGCGGATCGACGGAAAGACCAACGCGCAGGCGTTGCAGGCGATCGGTCAGGCGCCGCTCGCGGTGACCACCCACCCGTTCGACACCAAGCGCGGTCAGTTGGCCGGAAGCCAGTAGGTTAGGACACCAAATGCATATTGAAGCCAGGCTTTTCGAATTCATCGCCGGGTTTTTCATTTTGGTGGCGGTGCTTTATGGGGTGCTGACAGCGCTTTTCGCCACCGGTGGTGAGGAGTGGGCCGGCACTACCGCGCTGGCGCTGACCGGTGGACTGGCGTTGATCGTGGCCACCTTCTTCCGGTTCGTCGCCCGCCGCATCGACACCCGGCCCGAGGACTACGAAGGCGCCGAGATCAGCGACGGGGCAGGTGAATTGG
This sequence comes from Mycobacterium hainanense, assembly GCF_041890355.1. Lineage (NCBI taxonomy): Bacteria > Bacillati > Actinomycetota > Actinomycetes > Mycobacteriales > Mycobacteriaceae > Mycobacterium > Mycobacterium hainanense. The sequence continues at coordinate 2,443,012 of NZ_CP169059.1, forward strand.
GCTTTTTCAGCCCGCACAGCTGGTGGCCGATCCTGATCGCGTTGTCGGCCTCGGTCTCCGCGGTCGGTATCGCGTTGTGGCTGCCGTGGCTGATCGCCGCGGGCGTGATGTTCGTCCTCGCGTCGGTCGCGGGATTGGTCTTCGAGTACTACGTCGGCCCCGAGAAGCATTGATTCGTTTCCGTAAAGGTCACAATCAGATCACGTGATCTGCGGCGGGTTCGCCAAGACTTCTTTGCCCCTCTGCGTTCGGTAGTGTTTTGCCCAGGCAATTGACAATTTCTCAAGCGCGCGCGCAACGGTATGGCCGCGGGGCCCCGCGCGCTGGTGAGGCAGTCGGACAGGGCAGGCAGAGATGAGTGGGCCGAAACCCCCGGAATGGGAACCTGAGGAACCCGATTCCGTGAGCGAGGCTCCCCACCAACCGGATTCCGGCGCCGAGCCCGCCGAGCCCGCCGACGCCGCCCCCGATGCCGGGGTCGATGACGAGCTCGAACCGTTCGACGACGGCGCCGAGCCGGAGGCCGACCAAACGGGCCAGACCGACGCCTATTCGCGGGCCTATTCGGCCCCGGAGTCCGAGCACTTCGTCAGCGGCCCGTACCTGCCGGCCGACCTCGCGCTCTACGACTACGACACCTTCGACGAGCCGGCCGAGGACGAGGACGAACACGCCGCCCCGCGCTGGCCGTGGGTGGTGGGGGTCGCCGCGATCGTGGCCGCCATCGCGCTCGTGGTGTCGGTGTCGCTGCTGTTCGCCCGCACCGACACCACCAAGCTGGCCAACCCGAACACCACCACCACCGTGCCGTCGACGCCGCCGCTGCAAGACGAGATCACGACCACCAAGCCGCCACCGCCGCCTCCGCCGCCACCACCGCCGACGACCGAACCGCCGCCCCCGACAGCAACGGAGACCCAGACCGTGACGGTGACGCCCGCACCGCCGCCGCCACCGCCGGCACCCGCGCCCGCGCCGCCGCCGGCCACCTCGACCGCCGCCGCGCCCCCGCCGCCGACCACCCCGGCCGGCCCCCGGCAGGTGACCTACTCGGTCACCGGCACCAAGGCGCCCGGGGACATCATCTCGGTGACCTACGTCGACGCGTCCGGCCGGCGGCGTACGCAGCACAACGTGTACATCCCGTGGTCGATGACCGTCACGCCGATCTCGCAGTCCGACGTGGGCTCCGTCGAGGCGTCCAGCCTCTTCCGGGTCAGCCGGCTCAACTGTTCGATCACCACCAGCGACGGGACGGTCCTGTCGTCGAACACCAACGACGCACCGCAGACGAGCTGCTGATGGTCAGCAGTTATTCGGCGTATCGCCCTGGCGACGACACCATTTCACCGGACGTCATCGACCGCATCCTGATCGGTGCGTGCGCGGCCGTCTGGCTGGTGTTGCTCGGCGTGAGCGTGGCCGCGGCCGTCGCGCTGACGGACTTGGGCCGCGGCTTTCACAAGGCGGCCAGCAACACGCATTCCACCTCGTGGGTGCTGTATGCCGTGATCGTCGTCTCGGCGCTGATCATCGCCGGGGCGATCCCGATGCTGATCAGGGCGCGCCGCATGGCCCAGACCGACCCGGCCGCCCGGGGGATGACCGCGCCCAGCCGGCCCCCGGTGCGGCTGATGTCGCAGGCGCCGCGGACGGCGGCCGAGCGGGCGCGGCAACCGAGGCCCCAGGCGCCGGCTCCGGCGGCCGATTCCGAATGGTCGGGGGAGACGGTCGATCGGGTCTGGTTGCGCGGCACCGTGCTGTTGGTGACCGCGATGGGCGCGGCGCTGATCGCGGTGGCGACGGCGACCTACCTGATGGCCGTGGGCCACGACGGCCCGTCCTGGGTCGCGTACGCAATCGCCGGTGTCGTCACCGCGGGGATGCCGGCGATCGAATGGCTGCACGTTCGCCAGCTGCGCCGGGTCGTCGACGCGGCGTAGGCGCCGATCAGGACGCCTTGGTGTACCTGCGAACCAATTCGTCCTCGCCGAACGTGCCCGTGTGCTGCGCACCGTTGTCGTCGCGGCCGAAGAACGTCCAGCGCCGGGGAGTCGTCTGCGGGCCGCTGATCATCTTGACGGTGTAGCGCAGTTTCGTGGGGCGCAGCGTGCCGATGATGTCACCGACGCGGATCTTCGAGGGGTGGACCTCTGGCGCATCGGCCCAGTCCTGTACTGCCATTACGCCCGTCCTCACCGTTTCGGCCCCCCGCTCACCAGGACAGCGCCACGGTCAGGCACCTGCCACTCTAGTGCAACCGCAGGGGCGACCCGGTTGCCGCGGCGCCAGGGCGCTTCCGGAGTCCGAGGGGTCACCCTGGCCGTCCCGACAGGTCACCGGGGGCGTAGCGTCGACGACGAGCCGTTTCGTTGTCAGCGGTGGTCCGTGCCATCCGTGCAAGTGCCGCCCCCGGGCAATGCGATTCCTCCGTCCGCCCCGCGTTCGCCGGGGCGAACGACGCCGACGTGAAGGAAACCGCCCGTGGATGATGCAACAGTGCCCGGCCGCGACCGCGGTGTCCGTCGATGACCGCAACAGAACGCCGGCGCCGTGCCAACCCCGTCCGGCTGTCGGTGGCGCGGGAACTCGGCCGGGCCATCGACGGCGCGTGGTGGCCCCGCGCGGACCGCATCACCAACGAGCTGCCCGACCTGGTCTCCGTCCTGACCCCGCTGCTCGGGGACATCGAGTCCATCAACGTCAACTGGCCACCGCTGCAGCGACCACCCGACCTCAACTGGTCGGGATGGGAACGGAAACGGCAGCACGTGATGACCGTCATCGGGGCCGACGCACGGGTCAACCTATTGGTCATCCCGTACGCCACCTACAGCGCGCTCGCCCTGATGGTGTTGCGCTGCGCGGCCAACCTGCCCGTCGAAACGCGCGACCAGACGAAGCCGGCGTTCCTGACCGCCGGCTCCGTCCTGCGGGCCGCTCACCAGCAGTGCGGCACGGCCGTCACTGAACCAGCACGAGGCTAGTGGTGCTCGCCGTTCTTCCCGTTTGATCCGACGACGCTCTCCTGGTGCTCGCGCAGGGCGGTCAGGGCGCGTTGCTCCGAGCCGTGTGCCGCCTCGCGCAGCGCCGCGTCCTCCGACGCCGGGTCGGCGAACAGGAAGCTGCCGTGCCCGGGCGAACCGGCCGAGCCCAGCTTGTTCATCCGCTTGGGCAGCGCCGCGCCCTGGTACTCGAGCGGGAGCGGGTGGCCGTGGTCGTCGACCGGGCCGAGCGGCTGGTGCAGCTCGATGTACGCGCCGTGCGGCAGCCGCTTGATGATGCCCGTCTCGATGCCGTGCGCCAGCACCTCCCGGTCGCTGCGCTGCAGCGCGACGCACCACCGGTAGGCGATGAAGTAGACCACCGGCGGCAGGATGACCATTCCGATGCGGCCGATCCAGGTCGTCGCGTTCAGCGAGATCTGGAACTTCAGGGCGATGATGTCGTTCATCGCGCTGAGGGTCAGCACCATGTAGAACGCGATCGCCATCGCGCCGATCGCCGTGCGCACCGGGGCGTCACGCGGCCGTTGCAGCAGGTTGTGGTGGGCGTAGTCGCCGCTGAACCGCTTCTCCAAGAAGGGGTAGACGATCAGCAGGATGAAGATCAGGCCCATCAGCAGCGCCACCCAGACCGGGGCGGGAATGGTGTGGTGCCAGAAGTAGAACTCCCACGGGGGCCAGATACGCGCCAGGCCCTCGGTCCACATCATGTAGAAGTCGGGCTGCGAGCCCGCCGACACGTGAGATGGCTTGTAGGGGCCCAGGTTCCAGATCGGGTTGATCTGCAACAGCCCACCCATCAGGCCGAGCACACCCACGATCGCGGCGAAGAACGCGCCGGATTTCACCGCGAAGATCGGCATCACGCGCACTCCCACGACGTTCTGCTCCGTGCGGCCCGGGCCGGGGAACTGGGTGTGCTTCTGGAACCACACCATCGCGAGGTGCAGCCCGATCAGCGCCAGGATGATCCCCGGAAGCAGCAGGATGTGCAGCGCGTACATCCGCGGGATGATCGTGCCCACGGTGGCGCACTCGTTACCCACACCGCCGCAAGGGAAGTCGCCGCCGAACAGCGCCCAGTGCAGCCAGGTGCCGATCACCGGCATGCCCAGCGTGATCGAGGAGAGCGCGGCGCGCAGCCCGATACCCGACAACAGGTCGTCGGGCAGCGAGTAGCCGAAGTACCCCTCGAACATGGCCAGGATCAGCAGCAGCGAGCCGATCACCCAGTTCGCCTCGCGGGGCCGGCGGAACGCGCCGGTGAAGAAGATGCGGGCCAGGTGCACCATGATGGATGCGGCGAAAATCAAAGCGGCCCAATGGTGTACCTGCCGGACGAACAGGCCGCCGCGCACCTCGAACGAGATGTCGAGCGTCGAGGCGAACGCCTTCGACATGTCCACACCGCGCAACGGCTGGTAGGCGCCGTTGTAGGTGACCTCGGCCATGGACGGGTCGAAGAACAGCGTCAGGTACACGCCGGTGAGCAGCAGCACGATGAAGCTGTACATCGCGATCTCGCCCAGCAGGAACGACCAGTGCGTCGGGAAGACCTTGTTCAGCTGCCTGCGCACCGCCGCCGAGGGGTGATAGCGGGTGTCGATGTCTTCACCCTGGCGGGCCAGGACATCGCCGATCTTCGGCGGTTTCGGGGGACTCAGTTTGGGACTCATGTTGTCGTCCTCTCCCAGAATGCCGGTCCGACGGGCTCGACGAAGTCACCGTTGGCGACCAGATACCCGTTGGAGTCGATCGTGATGGGCAGTTGCGCGAGCGCGCGTGCCGCCGGGCCGAAGATCGGCTTGGCGAAGTGCAGCGCGTCGAACTGCGACTGGTGGCAGGGGCACAGGATCCGGTAGGACTGCTCCTCGTACAGCGACGCGGGGCAACCCAGGTGCGAGCAGACCTTGGTGTAGGCGAACAACTCGCCGAAGTTGAAGCTTTCCTGGCCTTGACGCTTGACCACCCGGGGCATGTCCGACGGCCGGACGCGGATGAGCATCACGGGATTGCGGACGCCCTGGTTGATCGCGCGCAGCTTCTCCTGCGACTCCGGCGTGGTGCCGTCGCCGTCGGATTCCCGCCAGGGGAACACGGTCTCCATGCCGCCGGCGTCAATGTCTTCGGGCCGCATCTTGATGAACGGCGACGCGCCGGCGGAGCCGGTGGCCCGCGCGAGGAAGATGGTCTCGCCCGCATACCGCGGAGTCCACCCAGACGTCCACAGCACCGCCTTCTTGCCGTTGGCGGTGGGCACCACCGGTTTCCACGGGTTCTTGATCAGCCCGCCGGCGAAGGCCACCAGCGTCGACAGACCAAACGCGCCCAGGCCCAGCCCCAGCGAAGCGCCAATCACCTTGCGGCGGCGGACCGTCGAGCCCTCCAGCGCGTCGGTCAGGTTGGCCACGACCGTCTTGCGGTCGATGTCCCGGGAGGCGCCGTCGTGCCGCTGCTGGATCGAAATCTCTTCGGGGATAAACCTTTTCTGGTAGAGGATGGTGCCGATCGCGATCGACAGGATCGACATCCCGAAGGTCAGCCCGTACAGCGGGGTGGCCAGGTCGTAGAGCAGGCTGCCGGCGGCGTTCTTCGGCTTGTACTCCCATGGCCAGAACAGGAAGACCAACAGCAACGCCAGGCCGAAGCCGCCTCCGAGCAGCAGCCACAGGGCGACCCCACGCTCGGCCCGCTTCTCGGCCTTGGTGCCCTCGACGGGCCAGCGGGGTTCCTTGACGATCGTCTCGACGCCGTCGAGCTTGCCGCCCAGCGCCACCAGCTCCTCGCGCGACATCGCGGCCAGCGCTGCGTCGTCGGGTTCCCTCTCACCGACACCATGGGCAGTACCGCCGGTGTCAGAGCCGCGGACGTCCTCGTGCGTCATGATGCTCGTGCCCCAATCCACAGTGCCAAACCGATGGCGGCGACCATCCCGATGATCCACGCCGCCATGCCCTCGGGCGCGGGTCCGAAGCCGCCCAGTCCGTAGCCGCCGGGCTGGCGCTCTTCGGTGACCGCCTTGATGTAGCCGATGATGTCCTTCTTGTCTTCGAAGGACAGCTGGCGGTCGGAGAACTTCGGCATGTTCTGCGGGCCGGTCCGCATGGCCGCCAGGATCTGCTGTTCATTGGGCGCCTCCAACGGCGGCGCGTACTTGCCCGACGAGAGCGCCCCGCCGCGGCCGGTGAAGTTGTGGCAGGACGAGCAGTTCAGCCGGAACAGGTCCCCGCCGCGGCCCAGGTCGTCTCCGCGCAGCGACTTCATGGCCAGGCTGCCGTCGGGGTTGCGGACCGTGGTGGGACCGCCGCCGTTGGCCTGGACGTACGCGCCCAGGGCGTCGACCTGCGCCTCGTCGAAGATCGGCTCCTTGCGCGGCGCCTGGGCCTCGCCCGTCATCGCGGGCATCCGGCCGGTGGACACCTGGAAGTAGACGGCCTCCTCGCCGACCCCGATCAGGCTGGGCCCGCGGTCGGGCACGCCCTGCAGGTTGGCGCCGTGGCACGAGACGCACGACGTCTCGAACAGCTGCTTGCCCGTCCGCAGCAGCGCCGAGGACGACTCGTCGGCGACGGCCACCTGCGGGCGCGGCGTCAGCACGGCGGCCAGGCCGCCGGCGATGGTCAGCGCGATGAGCAGCAGCAGCCCGCCCGACAGGCGGCGGCGCAGGCGCCGCCGGGACCGATCACTCGCCGCTTGTCGCGGCTTCCGGTTTCGCATGGACCCCAGCTTCTTCAACCGAGCACTCCTGTTCATTCCGTTATTCGGAGCCGTCGGCTCATCGGATGAAATAGATCACGGTGAACAGCGCGATCCACACGATGTCGACGAAATGCCAGTAGTAGGACACGACGATGCTCGCGGTGGCCTGCGCCGGGGTGAACTTGCTCATCGCGGTGCGGGCCAGCAGGAAGATGAACGCGATCAGACCGCCGGTGACGTGCAGCCCGTGGAATCCGGTCGCCAGGTAGAAGACGCTTCCATAGGCGCTGCCCGGAATCGTGGTGCCGTGGGTGGCCAGGTGGTAGTACTCGTAGCCCTGCCCGCAAACGAAGAACAGGCCCATCAGGAAGGTGATCACGTACCAGCGGCGCAGCCCGAAGACGTCGCCGCGTTCCGCCGCGAACACCCCCATCTGGCAAGTGAACGACGATGCGATCAGCACCAACGTGACCGGGACGGCCTGATAGAGGTTGAGTTCGGTCGGCGGCGGCGGCCACTTTCCGCCCGACTGCGCACGCGCGGTGAAGTACATCGCGAACAGGCCGGCAAAGAACATCAGCTCGCTGGAGAGCCAAACGATGGTGCCGACACTGACCATGTTGGGTCGATTCAACGAATGAACCCGCGACGTGATTGCAGTACCTGAGGTCCCTACAGCGCTGGTCACATCCGCAAGTATGACGCTTTGTAGTTGTTGAACTCCACCCGGGGCGGCATTTGATGTTTTCGCGTCGCGACCACGCCCGGAGCGGGCGGGCCCCCGCGGCGGTTGGGGCAGGTTCGGTCCTCGTGGGACCATCGGCGCGTGGCTCTGTCATCTGAGGCTTCGGCCCTCGGGGGTTCCGCCGCGGACGCGGTAGGGACGGCGCCGTCGTGGCCGCGGATCCTGGCCCGGTTGACCGACGGGCACGATCTGGCCCGCGGCCAGGCCGCCTGGGCCATGGCGCAGATCATGGCCGGCGACGCGAGCCCGGCGCTCATCGCCGCCTTCGCGGTGGCGATGAAGATGAAGGTGCCCACCTCGGCCGAGGTCAGCGAGCTGGCCGACGTCATGCTCAGCCGCGCGCGCCCACTGCCCGCCGGCCTGCGCGACGACGCCGTGGACATCGTCGGAACCGGTGGTGACGGCGTCAACACCGTCAACCTGTCCACCATGGCGGCGATCGTGGTCGCCGCCGCGGGCGTGCCGGTGGTCAAACACGGCAACCGCGCGTCGTCGTCGCTGTCCGGCGGTGCCGACACCCTCGAGGCGCTCGGGGTGCGCATCGAACTCGAACCCGAGCAGGTCGCGCAGAGCCTCGCGGAGGTGGGCATCGGGTTCTGCTTCGCGCCGCTGTTTCACCCGTCGTACCGGCACGCGTCCGCGGCGCGCCGCGAGATCGGGGTACCGACGGTGTTCAATCTGCTTGGGCCGCTTACCAATCCGGCCAAGCCGCGGGCCGGCTTGATCGGCTGCGCGTTCGCCAACCTGGCCGAGGTGATGGCGGGGGTGTTCGCCGGGCGCCGGTCCAGCGTGCTGGTGGTGCACGGGGACGACGGGCTCGACGAGCTGACCACGACCACCACCAGCACGATTTGGCGCGTGCAGGCCGGCACGGTGGACAGGCTGACCTTCGACCCGGCGGGCTTCGGTTTCGCCCGCGCGGATCCGGGCGATCTGCTCGGTGGTGACGCGCAGGCCAACGCGGCCGAGGTGCGTGCGGTGTTGGCCGGCGGAAAGGGCCCGGTCCGGGACGCCGTCGTGCTCAACGCCGCCGGCGCGATCGTCGCGCACGCCGGGCTATCCAGCCGCGCTGAATGGTTGCCGGCGTGGGAGGACGGGTTGCGGCGCGCCAGCGCGGCGATCGACTCCGGTGCGGCCGAACAGCTGCTCGCGCGATGGGTGCGGTTCGGCCAGCAGCTCTGAATCATGTTGGGCCGCTTGCTCGTAGGCCAACCGGGCGGAGCGCGCGGAGGCGGCCCACGCCGCCCACGCGCCGGCGGAGCGCAACGGTGACGCCCAGCCCGCCGCGTCGGGGGAGTCGTCGACGCGGACGATGCGCACCCCCGGGCCGGCCAGCCAGCGCGCGATGAGGGCGGACTCCTCCACCAACGCACCGCCCAGCGGGGCCGCGCTCGGCAGGATCGCCTGTGCGCCAGCGACAATCGCGTCGACCACCGGCAACGGGGGCACCCCGCGCCGAGCGGAGCCCGCCGCGGCGAGCTGGCCGTGTCGGACGACGGCGAGGTGGTAGCCGCCCTCCCCGTCGGGCGCGGCGGCGATCAGCTCGGGCAGCGTGGCCAGGGCGCGCAACCGCTGGCCGCGCCACAGGATCTCGACCGCGGTGGCGGTGCGGTCGCGCAGGCGCGCGGCACTCTCGAAATGTCGGCGTTCGGCCAGCGCCGTGATCTGGTCCACGGCGGCGACCAGGGCGGCGTTGTCCAGTCCGTCGATCAATGCCGCGGCGCGCGCCACGGCCGCGGCGTATTGGGTGGCCGTGATGTCGCGCGCCGCCGGGCACGGCGACACCTCGACCTCGGCGCAGGACGGACCGTGCAGGCCCGAGCGGCCCAGCCGGGCGGTGCAGGTCCGTAGGCCGGTGAAGCGGGCCAGCAGGGCGGCGGTGTCGGCGGCGTCGGCGCGGGAGCGAAACGGGCCGACGGCGCGGTCGTGGCGGGGCGCGCGCACGACCGCGAGCCGCGGGAACGCCTCGTCGGTGAGCGCCGCCCACCACCACCTGTGCGGGAACCGCGACCTGCGGTTGTAGGGCGGGGCGTGCGCGGCCAGCAGCCGCAGCTCGCGGACACCGGCCTCCAGCGCGTGGGCGCACTCGACGTGGTCGACCGCGGTGGCCAGGTTGACCATCTCCTTCATCCGGCCGCGTGGGTCCGTGCCGGTGAAGTACTGGCCGACCCGGCGGCGCAGATCGACGGCGGTGCCGACGTAGAGCACCTCGCCCGACGGCCCGCGGAACAGGTAGACGCCGGGCCGGCGGGGCAGCCCCTCGGCGAGGACCCGCTTGCGCCGCTGGGCCGGAGTCACGTCCGGCAGGTAGGCGCGCAGGTCGGCATAGGTGTGCACGCCCTGGTTGCCCACCCGTTCGATGAGGGCGTGCAGCACGTCGACGGTGGCGCGGGCGTCGTCGAGGGCGCGGTGGGTGGGCTGCGTGGCGACGGCGAACAACCGCGCCAGGGCGGCCAGCCGCACGCTGGGGGCTTCCTCGCGGCTGAGCACCCGGCGGGCCAGCCGCACCGTGCACAGCACCTGCGGCCGGGGCCAGGCTATTTCGCACCGCGCCGCCGCGGCGCGCAGGAACCCGATGTCGAAACCGGCGTTGTGCGCGACCAGCACCGCGTCCCCGGCGAACTCGAGGAACATGGGCAACACCGCCTCGATGGTCGGCGCGTCGGCCACCATCGCGGTTGTGATGCCGGTCAACTGCACGATCTGCGGCGGGATGCTGCGTTCCGGGTCGACGAGCGTGGCAAATTCGCCCAGCACCACGCCGCCGCGAACCTTGACCGCCCCGATCTCGGTGATGGCGTCGGGGGCGTTTCCGTTCGTGCTCTTCGTGCGGCCGCCGGTGGTTTCCAGGTCCACAACCACGAATGTGGTGTCGCGCAGCGAGACATCCGCAGTGGCGAAGGGCGACCCCAAGTCGGCGAAGCTGAGCTGAGTCGCACCGCCGGCACCCATGGCCGCGAGGTTAAGCGCGACCACCGACACCCGCGGGGCTCCCACGCCGGGGTGAGGCGAGCCTGTTGCCGCCGAAACGCGGGCCCGGCTGGTTGTCGGTGGCTGCGGTTACGGTTCGGTCAGTCCGACCCGACGTTCACCCAGCCCGACCGAGAGGACCGATCCCGATGGCACCAAGCAGCAGGCCCGACAGCTACGGAGCGAAGGCGCCGGATGGGGGCGCCCCGGTGGTGATCGACTGCGACGACTGCGCGGTGCGCGGGCCCGGATGCCGCGATTGCGTCGTCAGCGTGATACTCGGGGTCCCGGAAACTTTGTTGGAAGACGAATGCGCTGCGTTGGCGGTGCTTGCCGATGTCGGCCTGGCTCCGCGTTTGCGGTTGGTGCCTATCCGCCGCGAGCACGATTCGGGCGTCGCCTAAGATGCTTTGCGTGCCAAAGGTTTACGAGGGGGTTGGGATCGTTCACACGATAATGACAGAAATCTATCCAATTTCTTAACCGCCCGCTTTGGACAAACGTCGATATCGTTTCGTAACCTGTTTGAGACCTAAACCAGCTCGACGGCGCGCCGGCGCGTCGATGGCCGTTTAAGGAAGCAAAATCTTGAGGCTTGACTCTAGATACCCGTTTGCGCGTGTCATCACACGAACTGCCATCGGGACGCTAGCGGGCTTCACTGTGTTGTCGGGTGTCCTTGCTGCGCACGTCTCGGCCGACCCGGCCGACGACGCGCTGGCGAAACTCAACGAGTTGTCCCGTCAGGCCGAGCAGACCACCGAGGCGATGCACAGCGCGCAGCTCGACCTGAACGACAAGTTGGCGGCCCAGCGTGCGGCGGACAAGAAGCACGACGACGCCCAGGCCGCCGTCGACGCGGCCAAGGCCCGGTTGGCGTCCTACCAGGGCGCCGTCAACAAACTCGCCGCCGCGACCTACATGGGCGGCCGCGTCGACGGCATGACGGCCATGTTGACCGCCGGATCGCCGCAGGGGCTGATCGACAAGCTGGCCATGCAGCGCCAGATGGCGACGCAGATGGCCGACCAGATGAAGAACTTCCGGGTCGCGGGCGAGCAGGCCGCGAAGGCCGAGCGGGAGTCCGCCAAGTCCGCCGCCGACGCCAAGAGCGCGGCGGAGCAGGCCGCCGCCGTGCGCGCGAGCCTGCAGTCCAAGCAAAGTCAGCTCCAGGTGCAGATCGCGGTCGTCAAGTCGCAGTACGTCTCGCTGTCGCCCGAGCAGCGCACCGCGCTCGCCGATCCCGGCCCCGTGCCGGCCGGACTTCCCGCACCGGGCGCACCCGCGCCGGAGGCCGCGCCCCCGGGCGCGCCGCCGCCCGCGGGGCAGGCGCCCGGTGAGGCTCCGCCTCCCGGCGGAATGCCCGGACCGTTCGGCGGCGGGGCCGGCGGCGGTGACCGCGCGACCGTCGTGCAGGCGGCGCTGACCCAGGTCGGCTCGCCCTATGTGTGGGGCGGTGCCGCGCCCGGCGGATTCGACTGCTCGGGGCTGGTGATGTGGGCGTTCCAGCAGGCCGGGATTTCACTGCCGCACTCCAGCCAGGCGCAGGCCGTAGGCGGCCAACCGGTGGCGCTGTCGGACCTGCAGCCCGGGGACGTGATCACCTTCTATAACGACGCGTCACACAGCGGCCTCTACGTCGGTGACGGCATGGTGATCCATTCCTCCACCTATGGGCAGCCGGTGCGGGTGGTGCCGATGAATGCCGCAGGCCCGGTCCACGACGCCCGCCGCTACTAGAGGCCCCAGCCGCCGGCTTACGCTGCTGCTGGCCTGGGTGTTCCTGGTCGAGCTCGTCGTCGCGGCGGCCGTGCCGCTCGAAGCCGGACGCGGTGTCGGGATACGGCCCGCACAGCTGGTCACGCCCACGCGTAGCCAGGTCAGCGCCACGACGAAGTCGGTGATCGTCGGTGACCGCACCGTTCGGCTGACCGGTTTCGGCGGCCCGGCCAGTGACCGCCTGCTGTCGCGGCTGGCCGCCGACATCGGCGCCGCGATCGACGCGGTCGAGGGGTTCTGGGGCGGGCAATGGTCGCACGAGGTCTCGCTGGTCGCTGCCCGCACCGACGAGGAGTTTCGCGCCGCCGCCGGCGGGGGACCGGCGGCGCAGTGGATCGACATTGCGGCGGTAACGGTCGCCGACCGCGTCGATCCCGCGCACCGGGCGGCGGTGGGTGAGCGGATCGTCTTCGCGCCCGGCGCGGCCACGATGACCGAGGGTGCGCTCCGAATTGTGTTGGCGCATGAGCTTTTTCACTATGCCGCTCGGGCCGATACCGCCGTGGGCGCGCCCCGATGGCTGGCCGAAGGCGTGGCCGACTTCGTCGCCCGGCCGGGCACGCCGGTGCCCGCTGACGCGTTGCCGGTGCCGCTGACATTGCCCTCGGACGCCGACCTGGACGCGCCCGGGTCGCAGCGCTCGCTCGCCTACGACCGCGCGTGGTGGTTCGCGCGTTTCGTCGCGGACAGCTACGGCGCGGCCAAGCTGCGCGACCTGTACCTGGCCGCCTGCGGTGTCGGCCACGCCGACGTGACCACCGCCGTCCACGACGTCCTGGCCACCGACTCGGCCGGCCTGCTCGCGCGCTGGCACGACTGGCTGACCCACTCGGGCTGAGGCGATGCCCCGCACGCGGGCAGGCTAGCCTGACGCGGTGAGTCGGGTCCTGCTAATTACCAACGACTTTCCGCCCCGACCGGGCGGCATCCAGTCCTACCTGAGCGACTTCGTCGGACGGCTGGTCGACGCCCGGTTGCATTCGGTGACGGTGTACGCGCCGCAATGGAAGGGCGCCGACGCGTTCGACGAGTCGGCCCAGGCGACCGGTTACCGGGTGTTCCGTCACCCGGGCACGCTGATGCTGCCGGGGCCGGCGGTGGACGCCCGGATGCGACGGCTGATCGGCGAGAACGACATCGACACCGTCTGGTTCGGGGCGGCGGCGCCGCTGGCGCTGCTGGCGTCGCGGGCGCGACAGGCCGGCGCCAGGCGGGTGGTGGCCAGCACGCACGGCCACGAGGTGGGCTGGTCGATGCTGCCGGTCGCCCGGTCGGTGCTCCGCCGCATCGCCGACACCACCGACGTCGTCACGTTCGTCAGCCGCTACACGCGCGAGCGGTTCGCGCCGGCGTTCGGGCCCAAATCCTCGCTGGAATACCTGCCGCCCGGGGTCAACACCGACCGGTTCCGGCCCGACCCGGCGGCCGGCGCGGAGCTGCGCGAGCGCTACCGGCTGGGCGAGCGCCCCACGGTCGTGTGCGTGTCCCGGCTGGTGCCACGCAAGGGCCAGGACACCCTGATCAAGGCGCTGCCGTCGATTCGGCAGCGCGTCGACGGTGCGGCGCTGGTGATCGTCGGCGGCGGCCCCTACCTGGAGTCGCTGCACAGGCTGGCCCGCGATTGCGGAGTGGCCGAGCACGTGACCTTCACCGGGGGCGTGCCGGCCGCCGAACTGCCCGCCCACCACGCGCTGGCCGACGTCTTCGCGATGCCGTGCCGCACCCGCGGCGCCGGCATGGACGTCGAGGGGCTGGGCATCGTTTTCCTCGAGGCGTCCGCGACCGGCAAGCCGGTGATCGCCGGTGACTCCGGCGGTGCGCCGGAAGCCGTGCGGCACAACAAGACTGGATTAGTGGTCGATGGGCGGTCGGCGGACGCGGTCGCCGACGCCGTCGCCGAGGTGCTCGGAGACCCGGACCGGGCCGCCGCGATGGGGGCGGCCGGACGCGAGTGGGTGTTGGCCCACTGGCGGTGGGACACGCTCGCGGCGCGGCTGGGCGAGCTGCTGCAGGCCTAGCCGCTCGACGGCCTGCGCCACGCTGGCGTGACTCTCGGCGGCCCGCGCCACGCTGGCGTGACGCTCGGCGGCGGAAGAGGCGGCGGAAGAGGCGGGCCGCTAGTCCTTTTCGTAGATCCAGTCGATGTCCGAGGCGAACTTCTCGGCCACCACGTTGCGCTTGACCTTCATCGTCGGGGTCAGCTCACCGGTGTCCTCGGTGAAATCGACCGGCAGGATGCGGAATTTGCGGATGGACTCGGCGTGCGACACCGCCTGGTTGGCGTGCTTGACGGCGGCGTCCACCTCGGCGACCAGGTCCGGGTCGTTGACCAGGTCGGCCACCGACGCGCCGGCCGCCTTGTGGTTGCGTTCCTTCCACGCGCCGAACGCCTCGGGGTCGATGGTGATCAGCGCGCCGATGAACGGCTTCGCGTCGCCCACCACCATGGCCTGGCTGATCAGCGCGTGCGCCCGCAACTGGTCCTCGAGCACCGCCGGGGCGACGTTCTTGCCGCCCGCGGTCACGATGATCTCCTTCTTGCGACCGGTGATCTTCAGGAAGCCGTCCTCGTCGAGCGCGCCTAGGTCACCGGTCTTGAACCAGCCGTCGGTGAACGCGTCGTCGGTGGCCTGCTCGTTGCGCCAGTAGCCGCTGAACACCACGCCGCCGCGCACCAGCAGCTCGCCGTCCTCGGCGATGCGCATGCTGTTGCCCGGCAACAACGTTCCGACCGTTCCGATCCGCACGTTGCCGACCTGGTTGACCGTGATGGCCGAGCTGGTCTCCGTCAGGCCGTAGCCCTCGTGGATGGTCAGCCCGACGCCGCGGTAGAAGTGGCCCAGCCGCGCGCCCAGCGGGGCGCCGCCCGAGACCGACGCGTGGCACTCACCGCCGAGCGCGGCGCGCAACTTGTGATAGACCAGCCGGTCGAACAACGCATGCTTGGCGCGCAGCACCAGCCCGGTGCGCCCGCGGTCTTGCGCCTGGCTCCAGTCGACCGCGGTCTGCACGGCGGCCGCGAAGATCCGCCCCTTGCCGTCGTTCACCGCGTTCTGCTCAGCCGTGTTGTAGACCTTCTCGAACACCCGCGGCACCGACACCACCACCGTCGGCTTGAACACGGCGAACATCGGCAGCAGGTTCTTGATGTCGCTGGTGAACCCGACGGTCACCTTGTTGGCGAACGCCGAGAGCGTCAGCGAGCGCGCCAGCACGTGGGCCAGCGGCAGGAAGATCAGCAGCCGCTGCCCCTCGTCCAGCAGCGTCGGCAAGCACTCCTTGGCGCCCCGCGTCTCGTAGAGCAGATTGGAATGAGTGAGCTGGCAGCCCTTGGGCCGGCCGGTGGTGCCGGACGTGTAGATCAGCGTCGCCGGGTCGTCGGAGCGCAGCGCCTCCTGGCGGGCGGTGAGCTCGGCGGGCTCCACCGACTCGCCGGCCTCGACGAGCTGATCGAACGCCTTGGGGCCCGAGCCGTCGATGTGCAGGACGCGGCGCAGCGCGGGCAGCTCGGCGGTGAGTTCGGTGACCATCGCGGCGTGCGCGTCCGTCTCGGCGAAGGCCAGCACCGCCTCGGAGTCCTGCAGCACCCAGCGCACCTGCTCGGCCGACGACGTCTCGTAGATCGGGACGGTGACCGCGCCGACCGACAGGATCGCGAGGTCGATGATCGCCCACTCGTAGCGGGTGGCCGAAAAGATGCAGACCCGGTCACCGGCCTGGACCCCGAGCGCGATCAGGCCCAGCGCCGCGGAGCGAACCTGGTCGGCGACCTCGGCGCAGGTGACGTCGGTCCAGGCGCCGTCAACCTGGCGGCGGAAGATGACGAAGCCGGGGTCTGATCGCTCGTGCTCGAAGACCATGGCCGCGATGTTGTCGTACTCGCCGACGGTGAAACGAGCGGGGACACTGTACTCACGCACTCTTGCTGACCTCGTTTTGGCTTGGCTGATGGTCCCGAGGGACGGCTGGTTGTCGTCCAGCCTAATCCGCGCATTCGTGCAGGAATGGCGGCAGTCCACCCGCGGTGGCCCGCCCTCGGCGCGGCCGTCCGAGATTGCTGTGTGAAGCTGGGATGGTGAACAGCATCCAGATCGCGGACGAGACGTTCATCGCCGCCGACGGTGCGCGGGTCGGAGCCGCGGTCGCCGATCCGGCGTGCTGGCGTCGCTGGTGGCCGGACCTGCGACTGCAGGTGGTCGAGGACCGGGCCGACAAAGGCATCCGGTGGGCGGTCACCGGCGCGTTGACCGGCACCATGGAGATCTGGCTGGAGCCGTCGCTGGACGGGGTTGTGCTGCATTACTTCCTGCATGCGGAGCCGACCGGCGTCGCGGCTTGGCAGCTGGCCAAGCTCAATCTGGCGAAAATGACACACCGCCGTCGGGTGGCGGGCAAAAAAATGGCCTTCGAGGTCAAGACGACACTGGAACGGTCACGTCCGGTCGGAGTTTCTCCGGTAGTTTAGCCGGGTCAGGTTTGCAGGGAGAGTACCGTTTCGGACCGGAGGCCCGGGGGTTATACCCACACGGTAGTTTCCCCGCCGGCGGCGTCGACCGCTCGCGGGAGAGAGGGCAGCACCAGGTGGCGGAAAAAACGTCGCAGACCATCTACATCGAGGCCGACCCGGACACCGTGATGGACGTCATCGCGGATATCGATTCCTACCCGCAGTGGATCTCGGAATACCGCGAGGCCGAGGTCCAGGAGACCGACGACGACGGCAACCCCAAGGTCGCGCGGGTGGTGCTGGACGCCGCCGTGCTCAAGGACACCCTGGTCATGGCCTACCAGTGGCCCAAGGACCGGAAATCGGTCAGTTGGACACTTGTCTCCAGTTCGCTGCTGCGGTCCCTGGAGGGCACATATCGGTTGGCGCCCAAGGGATCTGGTACCGAGGTGACCTACGAGCTGTCGGTCGACCTCGCCGTCCCCATGATCGGTTTGCTCAAACGCAAGGCCGAGCGCCGGTTGACTGACACCGCGTTGAAGGATCTGAAGAAACGAGTTGAGGGCTGAGTGAGTCCAGCCAATCGCCGGCGCCCACCCCGGCCCGGATCAGCCTCTTCGTTGGTAAGGGCGGGGTAGGGAAATCCACGCTGGCTTGTGCCACGGCGGTCAGCGCCGCGAGCGCGGGTCAGCGCGTGCTGGTGGTGTCCACCGACCAGGCGCACTCACTCGGCGACGTGCTCGGCGTCCCCGTCCCGGCCAGTCAGGACGAACTGATTCGGGTGCTCGCCGATGACGCCCAGGCCGGCGGTGGGTTCCTGGACGCGCTCGCCTTGGACACGTTGGCCCTGCTCGAGGAGCGGTGGCGCGACGTGGTCGACACGCTGGATCGGCGGTTTCCCGTCTCGGAGCTGGGTACCATTGCGCCCGAGGAGCTTTCGGCGCTGCCCGGTGTTCAGGAGGTGCTCGGGCTGCACGCCGTCGGGGAGTTGGCCTGCTCCGGTGCCTGGGATCGCGTCGTCGTCGACTGCGCCTCGACCGCCGATGCACTGCGCATGCTGACCTTGCCCGCCACCTTCGGGCTCTACGTCGAGCGCGCGTGGCCGCGGCATCGCCGGCTGTCCGTCGGCGCCGACGACACCCCGTCGGCGGCGGCGGTGGAACTGCTGGAGCGTGTCAGCGCAAGCGTCGAGGGGCTCAGCGCCCTGCTGACCGACGGCGAATTGGTCAGCGCGCATCTGGTGTTGACGCCCGAGCGGGTGGTCGCCGCCGAAGCGGCCCGGACGCTCGGTTCGCTGGCCCTGATGGGGGTGCGCGTCGAGGAGCTCATCGTCAACCAGGTCCTGACCGAGGACGAGTCGTACGAATACCGCAACCTGCCGGAGCACCCCGCGTTCTACTGGTATGCCGAACGCATTTCCGAACAGCGCGGTGTTCTCGAGGAGCTCGACGCCACCATCGGTGAGGTGGCGCTGGTGATGACCCCGCATTTATCCGGCGAGCCGATCGGCCCCAAGGCGCTGGGGGCTTTGCTCGAGAACGCGCGCCGGCGCGGCGGAACGCCGCCGCCGGGACCGCTGCGGCCGACGGTGGACCTGGAATCCGGCACGGGACTTGGTTCGATATACCGGATGCGGCTAGCGTTGCCGCAACTCGATCCGTCGGGGCTGACGTTAGGGCGCGTCGATGACGACCTGATCATCAGCGCGGGCGGATTGCGGCGCAGGGTTCGCTTGGCCTCGGTACTTCGGCGTTGCACGGTAATGGACGCGCAACTGCGGGGGACGGAGCTCACGGTGCGATTTCGACCAGATCCGGAGGTGTGGCCTAAGTGAGTCAGGGTCATTCGGAGATCGGTCCGGAGTTGCGCAGGCTCGCCCAGGCGATCCTGGACGGTGTCGACCCGGCGATGCGGGCGGCGGCCGCCCTGACGGCGGGCCGGGGAGTCGGAACCGGCAAGTGTCAGCAGGTGTGGTGCCCGGTGTGCGCGCTGGCCGCGTTGGCGACCGGTGACCAGCATCCGCTGATCACCGTCATCGCCGACCACAGCATCGCGCTGCTCGAGGTCGTGCGCGCCATGCTCGACGACATCAATGGCGCGGCGAAACCGCCGCCCGAGGGTCCTCCCGGCGACGGTGGCGCTGACTCCGAGCCTCCCGGGGTCACGACCAGGACCCGGTATCAGCCCATCCCCGTCACCATCGAGGAGTGACCGGGCTGCGCCGAAGGTGGTCCCTCGTCCACGCGATGGGTACAGTTGGCGCAGAACGCGGCGGGCTGGCGAGAGGGAGGGCCATGTGGTACTGGCTATTCAAGTACATACTCCTCGGCCCGTTGCTGGCCTTGCTCGGCCGGCCAAAAGTTGAAGGCCTGGAACACATTCCGAGTTCCGGCCCGGCGATCCTGGCCAGCAACCACCTGGCGGTGATGGACAGTTTCTATCTGCCGTTGGTGGTACGCCGCCGGATCACCTTCCTGGCGAAAGCCGAATACTTCACCGGAACCGGCTTGAAGGGCTGGTTCCAGCGCTGGTTTTTCACCGCGGTCGGCCAGGTGCCGATCGACCGCACCGACGCCGACAGCGCGCAGGCCGCGCTGAACACCGCGGAGCGGCTGCTGTCGGCGGGCAAGTTGTTGGGCATGTACCCGGAGGGCACCCGTTCGCCTGATGGCCGGCTCTACAAGGGCAAGACCGGCCTGGCGCGGCTGGCCCTGCACACCGGGGTGCCGGTGATCCCGGTGGCCATGATCGGGACCAACGTCGTGAACCCGCCCGGCTCGAAAATGTTGCGCTTCGGGCGGGTCACCGTCCGCTTCGGCGAGCCGATGGACTTCTCCCGTTTCGAGGGGCTGGCCGGCAACCGCTTCATCGAGCGCGCCGTGATCGACGAGGTGATCTACGAGCTGATGGGTCTCTCCGGCCAGGAGTACGTCGACATCTACGCCGCCAGCGTCAAGGAGAACCGCAACGGCTCATCCGGTCAGGGATCAAACGGCGAGGCCGCCCGGATCCCGGAATCCGCCGCGGGCTGAACCGCGTCGGCGATCAGCCGACGGCTGTCACCGGCGTCAATTGCTGCGGCGCCGCTTCCCGTGCGGGCGTGCGGGCGGTGACCGTCAGGCCGGCGACGACGAGGACCGCCAACGCCCACCAGACGTAGGACATCCCCGCCAGTTGGCGCCACCACACGGCCGCCGCCTCGTGATGCTTGGGCAACAGGTCGATCGTCGACCATCGCATCAGCGCCACCCCCGCGGCGCCCACCACGGCCAGCGCCACGTTGCGGCGCCGCCAGGCCAGCACGGCCAGCACCACGACCGTCGGCAGACCCCAGACCCAGTGATGTGACCAGGAGACCGGCGAGACCACCAGCCCGAACAGCGCGACGCACATGACCGCCAGCACCGGCTCGTCGGCCCGCAGCACCCTGCGCATCGCCCACACCGTCAGCACCAGCACCGCCAGCGAGGCCGCCACCCACAGCAGGAAGCGCTGTTGCTCGCCCAGCCCGATCCGGGCCAGCGCCCCGGCGATGTTCTGATCGGTGTTCAACGCCGCCTCGCCGATTCGGTCCGTGTGGGCCAGCGTGTGCGTCCAGTACTCCCATGAATCGCTCCACGCCAGAACGAAGCCGAGCGCCGTCGCCCCCGCGAACGACATCAGCGCGGTCACCGCGGCGCGGTTGTCCCGACGCAGCAGGAAGTACAGCAGGAACACCGCCGGCGTGAGTTTGAGCGCGATGCCCAGGCCCAGCAGCAGGCCCCGCGGCCACGGGGTGCGGCGCGGCACGCAGTCGGCGATCACCAGCGTCATCAGCACGACGTTGATCTGCCCGAAGGCGAAGTTCGACGTGATCGGTTCCAGCCACTTCGTCGCCGCCGCGGTGATGACGACGGCCAGCCACCAGCGGCGCAGCCACGCCGGGCCGGGCAGCGCCGTCGAGGCGGCCCACACGTCCAGGCGCGTCAGCACGATCAGCGTCGAAACAACCAGCAACACCAGCGTCAGCGCCGTGATCGCGACGCTGGCGGCCGGCATGTGCAGCCAGGCGAACGGGCAGAACACGATCGCGGCCAGCGGGGGGTAGGTGAAGGGCAGGTTGAGCCCGATCGGTGTGTGGAACAACACATCGCCGCGGTACAGCGAATGCCCGTGCATCCAGGCCTGGGCGCCCATCTGATACACGTCGATGTCGATGCGGTAGGGGATGTGCCCGAACAGCTGCCAGGCCACATAGCCCAGCCCGGCCGCCGCCAGCAGCCACAGGCCGCACCACACCAGGACGCGCCCGGGGTGACTGCCCGCGCCGGGCGCCAGCGATCTACTCATGTCGCACAACAGCGTAATGGGTGCGTGAGCGCGCCACGTGTCCCCGCGCGGCGCACGCCGGGTGGGCGCCCACAGGCGTACGTTTCAAGAGTGCTCCACTGGTTCGTCCTGCGGGTGACACACTGGTTCGCCAACGACATCCTGCGCGGTGGCCGGTTGCCCCTGCTGTGCTGCCTGGTGGCGTTCATCCTGACCTTCTTCGTGACGCGGACGTTCGTGCGGCTCATCCGGCACCGCGCCGACACCGGCCGGCCGACCCGATGGTGGCACCCGCGCAACGTCCATGTGGGCGGCGTCCACATCCATCACGTGACGTTCGGCGTGGTGTTGGTATTGCTCTCCGGGCTGACGTTGGTCACCCTGTCAATCGACGGCCATGAGCCCGAATTCACCCTATCCGCAATATTTTTCGGAATCGGCGCGGCCCTGGTGCTCGACGAGTACGCGTTGATCCTGCATCTGTCGGACGTCTACTGGTCGGAGGACGGGCGCACATCGGTGGACGCCGTCTTCGCCGCGGTCGGGGTGGCCGGCCTGTTGATCATGGGGCTGCACCCGCTGATGTTCTTCCTGCCGATCTGGGAGGGCACCGATTCGTGGCCGCTGCGCGCCGCGGTGGCCGGCGGCCTGGCGTTGACGCTGCCCTTGGCCGTCGTGGTGGTGCTCAAGGGCAAGGTGTGGACCGGGTTGCTCGGCATGTTCATCGTGGTCCTGTTGGTGATCGGGGCGATCCGGCTGTCGCGCCCCCACGCGCCCTGGGCCCGCTGGCGATACACCGCCCAGCCGGAGAAGATGCGCCGCGCGCTGCAACGGGAGCGGACGCTGCGCCGGCCCGTGGTGCGGGCCAAGCTGTACCTGCAATGCGCGATCGCCGGCACCCCCCGACTGCCCGACGAACGGGTCATCGACGCCCACCTCGACCACGAGGTGCACCCGGCGCCGCCGCCGACGGGGCCCATCCTGATCAGCAGATAGGCTGCGCCGGTGCGGTACTTCTACGACACCGAATTCATCGAGGACGGCCGCACCATCGAGTTGATCTCGATCGGGGTGGTCGCCGAGGACGGGCGCGAGTATTACGCCGTGTCCACCGAATTCGATCCCGAGCGCGCCGGTGTTTGGGTGCGCGCCAACGTGCTGCCCAAGCTGCCGCCCCCCGCGTCGCAGCTGTGGCGCTCGCGCAGGCAGATCCGCGCGGACCTCGAGGACTTCTTCGACGTCAACGGCGCCGACCCGATCGAACTGTGGGCGTGGATCGGCGCCTACGACCACGTCGCCCTGTGCCAGCTGTGGGGCACGATGCCCGAGTTGCCACGGGCGCTGCCCCGCTTCACCCGGGACCTGCGGCAATTGTGGGAGGACCGTGGGCGCCCGCCGATGCCGCCGCGGTCGCGCGATGCCCACGACGCCCTGGTCGACGCCCGCGACCAGCTGCGGCGATACCGGCTGATCACCGCGGCGGACGCGGACGGTGCCGACTCGGGTGGCGGAGCGCCGGCCTGAGCCCGCCCGACCGGCGTTCGCCCTGATCAGTCAGCCTCGCGGCCCGGTTACCATGGACCGATGAACTGGACCGTCGACATCCCGATCGACCAGCTGCCGTCGCTGCCCCCGCTGCCGCACGACCTGCGGGCGCGGCTGGACGCCGCACTGGCCAAGCCGGCCGCCCAGCAACCCAGCTGGCCGACCGATCAGGCGACGGCCATGCGCACCGTCCTCGAGAGCGTGCCACCGGTGACGGTGCCCTCGGAGATCCTGCGGCTGCAGGAGCAGCTGGCCCAGGTCGCCAGGGGCGAGGCGTTCCTGCTGCAGGGCGGCGACTGCGCGGAGACCTTCACCGACAACACCGAACCCCACATCCGGGGCAACATCCGGGCGCTGCTGCAGATGGCAGTGGTGCTGACCTACGGCGCCAGCATGCCGGTGGTCAAGGTGGCCCGCATCGCGGGCCAGTACGCCAAGCCGCGATCGGCGGACATCGACGCGCTGGGGCTGCGGTCCTACCGCGGCGACATGATCAACGGCTTCGCCCCGGATGCGGCCGCGCGTGAGCACGACCCGTCGCGACTGGTGCGCGCCTACGCCAACGCCAGCGCGGCGATGAACCTGGTGCGGGCGCTGACGTCCTCGGGGCTGGCGTCGCTGCACCTGGTGCACGACTGGAACCGCGAATTCGTCCGGACCTCGCCGGCGGGCGCCCGGTATGAGGCGCTGGCCAACGAGATCGACCGGGGCCTGAAGTTCATGAGCGCCTGCGGGGTGGCCGACCGCAACCTGCAGACCGCCGAAATCTATGCCAGTCACGAGGCTTTGGTGCTCGACTACGAGCGGGCCATGCTGCGGCTCTCGGAGAGCGACGACGGCGAGCCGCAGCTGTTCGACCTGTCGGCGCACACCGTCTGGATCGGCGAGCGCACGCGCCAGCTCGACGGCGCGCACATCGCGTTCGCGGAGGTGATCGCCAACCCGATCGGCGTGAAGATCGGCCCCACCATGACCCCGGAGCTGGCCGTCGAATACGTGGAACGGCTCGACCCCAACAACAAGCCGGGCCGGTTGACGTTGGTGAGCCGGATGGGCAACAACAAGGTGCGCGATCTGCTGCCCCCGATCGTCGAGAAGGTTCAGGCCACCGGGCATCAGGTGATCTGGCAGTGCGACCCCATGCACGGCAACACCCACGAGTCGTCCAACGGCTACAAGACCCGGCACTTCGACCGCGTCGTCGACGAGGTGCAGGGCTTCTTCGAGGTGCACCGCGCGCTGGGCACCCACCCCGGTGGCATCCACGTCGAGATCACCGGCGAGGACGTCACCGAGTGCCTTGGTGGGGCGCAAGACATTTCGGACCTGGATCTGGCGGGGCGCTACGAGACGGCCTGCGACCCGCGGCTCAACACCCAGCAGTCGCTGGAGTTGGCGTTCCTGGTCGCCGAAATGCTGCGCGACTAGCCGCCCAGCAGTCCGTTCAGGTTGCTCCCGATCGTCCACGCCGCGGTGGCGACCGCCCCGGTGAGCGCCGTTACCAGGGCCACCCAGATCAGCACCATGCGCCGGCCGCGCTGGCGGGCGAACGCGAATTCGCTGATCGGAATGCCCGCGAATTCCCCTGTGACACGCGCATATTCGTAGTCGTCGGGCTCGTCGTCGGAGTGCGGCGCGCGCGGCGGCTCGGACCAGTCCTCGGGGCCGCGGGTCAGCTGCCGGGTGGGGTGGCGGACCGGAGCCGCCGCGGGCGGTGGCGCGGCGACCGGGCGTTGGCTCACGCGGCTGTGGTGCAGCGCCGCCGACCGGTGCTGCGCGGAGTTGCGCGGCGCGGGGACTCGAAAGCCCGGCAGCGCAAGCTCTTCGGCGATCGCCGCCAGCTCGGCGCCCATCTCGATCCCGTCGGCGTACCGATCGGCGGGGTTGCGCGCCGTCGCGCGCCGGACGAACTCGTCGAACTGCGGGGGCACGCCGTCGATCGCGGCGCTGGGTGGTGGCACATCGGTGTCCAGCCGCTGGTAGGCGATCGACAGCGGCGAGTCACCGGTGAACGGGGTGCGCCCCGTGAGCAGCTCGTAGGTGAGGATCCCGGCGGCGTACACGTCGCTGCGCGGGCTGGCGTCGCCGTCGCGCACCTGCTCGGGTGACAGGTACGCCGCGGTTCCCAAAATGACGCTCGTGGAAGTGATTCCGGCGGCCGCCACGGCGCGGACCAAGCCGAAATCCGCGATCTTGACCTCACCGTCGTCGGAGATCAGCACGTTCTCGGGCTTGACGTCGCGGTGTACCAGCCCGGACCGGTGCGCCGCGGCGAGCCCGCTCAGCACCGGGCGCAGCACCGCGGCCACGGCGTACGGCGGCATCGGCCCGCGCTCGGCCAGCAGCTCGCGCAGCGTGCCGCCTTCGATCAGCTCCATCACCAAGAACGGGTGCCGGGAGTCCAGGCCCTGGTCGTAGACCGCGACGAGGCCGGGGTCCTTCAGCCGAGCGACTGAGCGGGCCTCGCGCTGAAAGCGGGTCAGGAACTGTTCATCGCCCGCGTAGCGGGCATCCATCACCTTCACCGCCACCGGACGGTCGAGCCGCGTGTCG
This sequence comes from Mycobacterium hainanense, assembly GCF_041890355.1. Classification (NCBI taxonomy): domain Bacteria; kingdom Bacillati; phylum Actinomycetota; class Actinomycetes; order Mycobacteriales; family Mycobacteriaceae; genus Mycobacterium; species Mycobacterium hainanense. The sequence goes on from NZ_CP169059.1 coordinate 2,468,063, forward strand.
AGGCCGCGGTACACCGTCGACGTTCCGCCGCTGGCGATCTTGGACTGCACCAGGTAGCGGCCGTCCAGCAACGCGTTGTCCAAGGGGTCTGCCGCGCCGGCTTCGCCCGGGCGACGGTGTGGGCCGGGACGGCCCGACGACCCGGGCGATTCAGCTGCGGCCACGGGGCCATCGTAGGTGCGGCCAGGTGATTGGACGCCGAACGTGGGTTCAATCCGCGTGGCAAGGCCTACACTTGCGCCGTGAGCAGTGTTCCTGCCGGCGACGATGTTCTGGATCCCGACGAGCCCATCTACGACCTGCCGCGGGTCGCCGAATTGCTCCGGATATCGGTCAGCAAGGTTCAGCAGCAACTCCGTGAAGGCCACCTGGTCGCGGTGAAGCGGGACGGCGGCGTGGTGGTGCCCCAGGTGTTCTTCACCAAGTCCGGTGAGGTGGTCAAGAGCCTGCCGGGACTGTTGACGATCCTGCACGACGGCGGCTATCACGACACCGAGATCGTGCGGTGGTTGTTCACCCCGGATCCGTCGCTGACGATCACCCGCGACGGCAGCCGGGATGCCATCAGCAATGCTCGCCCCGTCGACGCCCTGCACGCGCATCAGGCGCGGGAGGTCGTGCGGCGGGCGCAGGCCATGGCCTACTGAGATGGCCTACTGAGCGGGCCTAAGAGCGGGCGCTAAGCCTTTTCCAGGGCCTCATCCGCCGTCTCGCCGCGCCGGTCGGGCGCGCGGTCGAGGCTGTACCAGGCGATCAGCGCGCAGACCGTAGCCAACGAGAAGTGCAGCCACGAGTACATCCCGTGCGAGCCATCGGGTTTGAAGATCACCATCACCCACGTCGAGAGGCCGGCGATGATCGCGATCGCGCGCCGCGATTGCGCCAGCGGCGCGACCACCGCCAGCGGCCAGGAGTAGTACCACGGCAGGGCCGCGGGCACGAAGAGCACCACGACCAGCATGGAGAGCGCGATGCCGGCCAGCGCGCCGCGGTCGTCGCGCCGGAAGCGCCACCAGAGCAGCGGCAGCGACACCGCGATGACCGCGATTCCGACGAGGCGGGTGATGCGCAGCATGGGGTAGAAGTGCACCGCGACGAACCCGCTGAACACGGCGTGGATGATGTTGGCGGCGGCGGTCGGCACCGTCAGCCAGTTGATGATCTTCACCGACCCGGCCAGTGCGGTGAGCCACCCCAGGCCCACCCCGGCCACGGCCGACAGGATGCCGAACACGACGGTGAAGATCAGCAGCGACATCGCCGTGGCCGCCGCGAACGCCCGGGCCGGCCGGTATCCGCGGTGGTCGCGCAGGTGCCGGCTCCACACCCACACCATGAACGGCAACGCGATTCCGGCGGTGGCCTTGACCGCGATGGCCACCGTGATCAGCGTCGTGCCCAGCACATGCCGGCCGGAGAAACTCAGCGCGATGCCGGCGGCCATCAGGCCCACCATCAGCATCTCGTTGTGCACCCCGCCCATCAGATGAATGAGCACGAGCGGGTTGAGGACGCAGATCCACAGGGCCGTCGATCCGTCGGTGCCCAGGTGGCCGGCCAGTCGCGGGGTGGCCCAGATCAGCAGGGCCAGGCCCGGCAGCATGCACAGCCGCAGCAGCGCCGTTCCGGCCACCACGTTATTGCCGACGGCCATGGTGACCAGCTTCGCCACCAAGATGAACGCCGGGCCGTAGGGCGCGGTGGTGATCGTCCAGATAGGACTTACGTTGTCCAGCAAGCTGTTCGGGTTGGCGACCGGTCCGACCGCGTAGGGGTCCAGGCCGTCGCGCAGCAGCGCGCCCTGGGCCAGGTACGAATAGGTGTCCCGGCTGAAGACGGGTACCGACAGCAGCAACGGCGCCAACCAGAAGCCGGTGGTCGCTTTCATCATGAACTCGGTGACTTCGCCGGCCAGCACGCGGCGGCCCAGGCCCAGCCACGCGATCAGCATGAGTGCCACGCCCACCCACAGCAGCACCGACGACAACACCAGGCCATGGCCAAAACGCAGCCAGGACATGTGGATCGACTCCAGCAGCGGGTCGTGTTGGCGGGTGCTGCCCGCGCCGAGGCCGCCCACGGCGATCAGCACAGAACCGAGCATGCCCAGTTTGGCCGGCCCGGACTCCGCGGCGCCGGCGAACGCGCGCAGCTGCGAAAACCGCCCGGCGCCAGCCGGTTTGGTTTCCGGCGAGTCGGACGGCGGGGTGTGCGTCGGTGTCGTCATCGGCTCAGGCGGACCGGTCGGTGGCCATTCTGGCCAGCTCGGAGAGCCCCGCTTTGGCCGCGGCGTTGACCGGCGCGGCCGCCAGCGCCGCCAAGGCCCGTTGGGTCAGCTCGGCGATGCGGCGCTCCGCCGCTGCCAGGGCGCCCACCGACTCGATGACCCCGCGCAGCCGGTCCACCTCCTCGTCGGTCAGCTGCGCCCCGATCGAGTCGCGTAACAGCTTGGCCGCCAATGGATCCGAGTCATCGGCCAGCTTCAGCGCCTCGGCCAGCAGCACGGTGCGCTTGCCTGAGCGCAGGTCGTCACCCGACGGCTTGCCGGTCACCGCCGGGTCCCCGAACACACCCAGCACGTCGTCACGGAGCTGGAAGGCCACGCCGACGTCCGTCCCGAACCGGCCGAACACATCCTGGACGTCGGGCCGGTCGGCGCCGGCGGCCGCCCCCAGCTGCAGCGGGCGCGACACGGTGTAACAGGCGGTCTTGTAGGTGTCGACGTTCATCGCCGAGGCGATCGACTCGGCGGCGCTGGCTTCGGCGACGATGTCCAGGTATTGGCCGCCCAACACTTCGGTGCGGATGTCGGCCCACACCCGCTGAACGCGCCGCGCGGCGTCGGGCGGCAGGTCCGCGCGGAACACGATGTCGTCGGCCCAGGACAGCGCGAGATCGCCGAGCAGGATCGCGGCCGAGCGTCCGAACTGCTCCGGCGAACCCCGCCAGCGCCGGCCGCGGTGCAGCTCGGCGAACTGGACGTGGGCGGTCGGGCGGCCACGGCGGGTGGAGGAGTCGTCGATGACGTCGTCGTGCACCAGCGCGCAGGCGTGCAGCAACTCCAGCGCGGAAAACAGCAGCAGCACTTCGGAATCCGGTTCGCCGCTCGCCACGGCGCGCCAGCCCCAATAGGCGAACGCGGGTCGCAGCCGCTTGCCGCCGTTGAGCACGAAGCTTTCCAGGGCGGCGACCAGCACCTCGTAGTCGCCGCCGATGTAGGCGGTGTCCGCGCGCCGGTCGTGCAGATACCGCCGAAGGCGATCGGTGATCGCGCCGGTCAACTCGACGGTTGCCGCTGCTTCGACGCTCAGCGCCGCGCCCCTTTCTGATCGACGTGCGTGGTGTGGCAGGCCCGACCAGTGTATTCGGCGCGGCACCGGGGACCTTCCCAACCTGGCACCGCGGTGGTTGCTTCGACGGGCTCACTATTCCCCCGCGTGTGGGCGGGACCCCCACGCCTATGCTGGCGGGGGTGTCGGGGCCGCCCGCCGTGCGGCCGGGAGACGCCGCAAGCATTCGTCGGATGGAGAGAAGCCGCGTGACCCTCAACACCATTGCGCTCGAGCTGGTGCCGCCCAACGCCGATGAAGGCCGGGAGCGGGCGCTCGAGGACGCGCGAAAGGTGGTGCAGTACTCGGCGGAAACCGGTCTGGCCGGCCGGCTGGGGCACGTGATGATCCCCGGCATCATCGCCGAGGACGACGACCGTCCCATCGTCATGAAACCCAAACTGGACGTGCTGGACTTCTGGTCGATCGTCAAGCCCGAGCTGCCGGGAATCCACGGCCTGTGCACCCAGGTCACCGCGTTCTCCGACGAGCCGACGCTGCGTCGGCGGCTGACCGATCTGCGCGGGGCCGGGATGGAGGGTGTGGTCTTCGTCGGGGTTCCGCGCACGATGAACGACGGCGAAGGCTCCGGCGTCGCGCCCACCGATGCCCTGTCGATCTACCGCGACCTGGTGCCCAACCGCGGCGTCATCCTGATTCCCACGCGGGAAGGGGAGCACGGCCGGTTCAACTTCAAGTGCGACCAGGGCGCCACCTACGGAATGACCCAGCTGTTGTACTCGGACGCGATCGTGGGCTTTTTGCGCGAGTTCGCCGAAAACACCGATCACCGGCCGGAGATCCTGCTGTCGTTCGGCTTCGTCCCCAAGATGGAAAGCCGGGTCGGCCTGATCAACTGGCTGATCCAGGATCCCGGCAACGCCGCGGTGGCCGACGAGCAGGAGTTCGTCAAGCGGTTGGCCGCCAGCGAACCGCCCCAGAAGCGCCGGCTCATGACCGACCTCTACAAACGCGTGATCGACGGGGCGGCCGAGCTCGGGTTCCCGCTGAGCATCCACCTCGAGGCCACCTACGGGGTGTCGGCGCCCGCCTTCCAGACGTTCGCCGAGATGCTGGCGTACTGGTCGCCCGCCCGGCAGGGCTAGCTCGGCGGCTGGTCGCGGGGCGCGGTGAACCGCGGGGAACGGTCGCGGTTCATCCAGGCCAGCAGGGCGACGACGCCGGCCGCGGCGAACGACGCGATGCCCAGCCACACGCCCGCACCGGTGAAGGACCGCGTGTTCGGGTCGGTGTAGCGGGCCTGGGCGGTCATGGTGCTCACGACGCCCGGCTTGAGCTTCCAGGACACCACCGTCGACTCGACCCGGTCGCCGTTGGTGGACGTCACCACACCGGGGAAGGCGACGGTCAGCTCGACGTCGGCCTCGGAGTCGGTCAGCGAGGTCAGGTCCGCGCGGCCCTCGAGGATGACCAGGTTGCCGTTGCGCCGCAGGGACAGATTCACGCCCTGCGCGTCGGAGTTCATGTTGGCCAGCTGCGGCAACTCGGCGAACGTCAGGTCCGAGAACACCGCCTGCGATCCCACGTAGCCGTCGCTGTCGTAGTTCGACACCGCGACCTTCTGGCTGAACGGCAGGTTGTTGCTGTCGAGCTGCGGGCCGGTGTCCTTGGGCGTCTTGGGTTTAGCGGCGGCGACGATCTCTCCAGAGACCAGGTCGTCGGGGGAGATGGTGAGCGACGCCCTGACTCGCAGGCACCCGGTGGCCAGCGGCACCAGCATGAGCAGCATCGCGATGGCCACCAGGCGGCGACGCCGAGGGGTGAATCCGCGGGTTCGGGGCGGGGAGAGGCTGGCGCGCACCAGGTCATCGTGCCAGATGCGACGTGCCACCAGATCGGGTCCGCCCTGGCGCGCCCGCGATTCGGCGATCAGAGCGGTAGCTTGCGGCCCAGGATCGCGAATGCGCGTGGGTCACCGGCGAAGTGGTAGCGGCGGATGACGTCGGTGAAGCCCAGCCGCCGGTACAACCGCCAGGCCCGGTTTGGTTCGCCGCCGGTCTCCGGCGTGGACAGCAGGACGTTCTCTTCGGCGCGATCGGCGAGCAGCCGCCGGGCCAGCGCCTCGCCGAGGCCGCGGCCCTGCGCGCGCGGGTGGATGTGCAGCTCGGTCAACTCGAAGTAACTGTTCATCAGGCCGGCGATCTCCTGCGCCGGGCGGCCGCCCCGCTGCAGGCCGAGGACCACCTGCTGCTGCCACCACTGGCCGGGTGCCCCCGGGTACCCGTAGGCGATGCCGAGCAGCGGGGCGTTGCTCAGTTGGGCCGCCGACGGCATCGACCCGTCCGCGCCTTCGGCGTCCACGACGCCCACTCCCTGCCACCCCGGCCGGCGGATGTGCTCGAGCCACATGGCGGCGCGCTGGTTCTCGGTGCCGCGCGGGTACCGCATCGCGTCGACGTACACCTTCAGGGCTTCGCCGAGCCGGCGCTCCATGTCGGTGGGCGGCAGATCGATGAGGAATATCGCCACTCGCGGTTTCCTCCTCATCCTGTGCTCGCGTGCTTGCATTCGTATTGCCGCTCGGCCCGCGCCGCCATCGCCATTATCGGACCCGGGAGAGGTTGTCCGGCGAGCGGTCGCGGCAACGAACCGGCCAACCACTCCCGCCAAAGGAAGCCGGTTGTAGCGCACGGCCGTTCCGGCTCCGACGGGTGCCCGGCCGGGGCCAGGATAGAATCGCGACCGAACCAGTGGTATGGCGCAGATTGACCTCGTATCATTTCAATTAGTTGCCCCCACAACGGGCATCCGCGTGCTATCGATAGTTACGCGTCAACTGTCGGCAAGGAGGGACGAATGCCACTCTCCGATCATGAGCAGCGGATGCTCGATCAGATCGAGAGCGCTCTCTACGCCGAAGATCCCAAGTTCGTGTCCAGCGTCCGCGGCGGAGGGTTGCGCGCACCCACCGCGCGCCGCCGCCTGCAGGGCGCGGCGCTGTTCGTCATCGGCCTCGCAATGCTGGTTTCCGGAGTGGCGTTCAAGGCCACCATGATCGGAAATTTCCCGATTCTCAGCGTCTTCGGGTTCATCGTGATGTTCGGCGGCGTGGTGTTCGCCATCACCGGTCCGCGGTTGTCAGGCCGCCCCGACCACCCCGGCTCGGCGCCGGGCTCGCTGCGCCAGCGCCGCAACAAGGGCGGTGGAGGTTCGTTCACCAGCCGGATGGAAGACCGGTTCCGCCGCCGCTTCGACGACTAGCGCATCGCCGACGAATCTGGGGAAGCCATTCGGCTCCCCCTTTTTCTTGCCTTTCTTGCCCGCAGTAGCGGGCGCGACGTCATCGTCACGGATTCAACCCGGCTCGGCCGAGGATGGCCGGGCCGGCGTAGGCGAACTCGGGGCCGTTTTGACGCCGAATCGAGCCGCAATCGTGCTTCGGCGGGGAAGTTAAGCCCCACGGCGCCCCACTCTGTCCCCCCACTTCGCCCCACATCCCGCGTATTGACGTTCTGAGCTGCGCTTTCCTGCCGTCCGCTGCGATGGCCACCGAGACTCGGGGAACTACCGTCCAACGGTGTATGCGTCCAAAGGTGGCGGATAACCCGGGAAAGTCCGCCACGACACCCTCGGAATGGGGCGAAGTGGGGGATTGTGGGGTATGGTGACTGCAGTGTTTGGGTGACCCCGAGCGGGAGGTGAGCTGGTGTTTCTCGGCACCTACACGCCCAAACTCGACGACAAGGGGCGACTCACGTTGCCCGCCAAGTTTCGCGACGCGCTGGCAGGGGGGTTGATGGTCACCAAGAGCCAAGACCACAGCCTCGCCGTCTACCCGCGGGGCGAATTCGAGCAACTCGCGCGCCGGGCGAGCAAGGCCTCGCGGAGCAACCCCGACGCCCGGGCGTTCCTGCGCAACCTCGCCGCCGGCACCGACGAGCAGCATCCCGACGCGCAGGGGCGCATCACACTGTCGGCCGACCACCGTCGCTACGCGAACCTCTCCAAGGACTGCGTGGTGATCGGGGCGGTCGACTACCTCGAAATCTGGGATGCGCAAGCCTGGCAGGACTACCAGCAGACCCACGAAGAGAACTTCTCCGCGGCCAGCGATGAAGCACTCGGCGACATCATCTGAGGCGCACGCCCGTGCAACGTGGCCTCTGCCCGAACCGGCCCTGGCGTACTTCCCCAACGCCAGGTTCGCGCCTTCGGACAGGGACCTCGATGCAGGGGCGTCTCGCCCGACCCGGGGAGGCGTTGCGGTGGCTGACGATTCGGGCGACTTCGGGCACGTGCCCGTCCTGCTGCATCGCTGCGTCGAACTCCTGACCCCCGCGCTGACCCGTCACCACGCCGACGGTTCGGGTGCGGTCCTGCTCGACGCCACCCTGGGTGCGGGCGGGCACGCCGAGCGCTTCCTGGACGACCTGCCGGGGCTGCGGCTGATCGGGCTCGACCGCGACCCCAGCGCGCTGGACATCGCCCGCGACCGGTTGGCGCGATTCGCCGACCGCGTGACGCTGGTGCACAGCCGCTACGACGGCCTCGCCACGGCGTTGGCCGAATCCGGTTACGACACAGTCGGATCGGTCGACGGGATGCTGTTCGACCTCGGCGTGTCCTCCATGCAGCTCGACCGCGCCGAGCGGGGATTCGCCTACGCACAGGACGCGCCGCTGGACATGCGGATGGATCCGCAGTCGCCGTTGACGGCGGCCGACATCCTCAACACCTACGACGAAGCCGCGCTCTCGGACATCCTGCACCGCTACGGCGAGGAGCGGTTCGCGCGCCGCATCGCCGCGCAGATCGTGCGCCAGCGCGCCCGCGCACCCTTCGCGTCGACCGCGGAGTTGGTGGCCCTGCTCTACCAGGCGATTCCGGCACCGGCCCGCAGGACCGGGGGCCATCCGGCCAAGCGCACCTTCCAGGCCCTGCGGATCGCGGTCAACGACGAGCTGGGCTCGTTGCGCGGCGCGATCCCGGCCGGCCTGGACGCGCTCGCCGTCGGCGGACGCATCGTGGTGCTGGCCTACCAATCCCTGGAGGACCGCATCGTCAAGCGGTTGTTCGCCGACGCGGTCGCCTCCCGCACACCGGTGGATCTACCGGTCGAGCTTCCCGGCCACGAGCCGCGATTCCGGTCGCTCACCCACGGCGCCGAGCGCGCGGACGCCGCCGAAATCGAACGCAATCCGCGCAGCGCCGCGGTGCGACTCCGCGCCGTACAACGGGTCCAGCAGGCAACCGGAAAGGGCGACGCATGAAAGCAAAGCGGGAAACGCCGAATCGCCGTGGCGGGCGCGACGGCTCCGCCCGGCGCGGCAGGCGTTCGGCCGCCGAGCCCGACTCGGCGCGCACCCGGCCTGGGCGGAGCGCGGCGCCGGCCCGGGAGAGCCGCGCGCCCAAATCCGGGCCCCACACCAGCCCGATAGCCAGACCGGTCGAGCGCCCGGCGCGGGCCAAGAGCACGAGTCAGGCCAAGGCCCGGGCCAAGGCCCGGAAAGCCAAGGCGCCAAAGGTTGTTCGTCCTCGTCTGAGCGAGCGCCTGGCGGCGCGGCTGGCCTCGATCGACCTGCGGCCGCGCACCCTGGCGGCCAAGGTGCCGTTTGTGGTGTTGGTCATCGGCGCGCTGGGCGTCGGGCTGGGTCTCACGCTGTGGTTGTCCACGGACTCCGCGGAGCGGTCCTACAAATTGAGCCACGCCCGCGAGAAGACCCGGCTGCTGCAACAGCAGAAGGAGGCGCTGGAACGCGATGTACGCGAGGCGGAGTCCGCGCCGGCGCTGGCGGAGGCGGCCCGCAAACAGGGCATGATCCCGACGCGGGACACCGCGCATCTGGTCCAGGACCCCTCCGGGAACTGGGTGGTCGTCGGCACGCCCAAGCCGGCTGACGGGGTGCCGCCACCGCCGTTGAACAGCAAGCTCCCCGACCAGGGCCCGCCGGCCCCGCCGGCGCCACCCGCGCCGCCCGCCGAGGTCCCGGTCCGGCTGCAGCCCGATCCCGCGGCGCCCGTCCCGGCGCGGTCTGGGCCGGAGGCGTTGCTGCGTGCACCGGACGGATCGTCGACGCTGGGCGGCCAGCACCTGGCGCAGACCGGGCCGCCACTGCCCGGCATGCCGGGTTCACCGGGGGCGCCGGTAGCCGGGCAGAGCCCCGGTGCGCTGCCCGTGCCGGGCGGGCCGGTCCCGGGGTTGCCGGCGCCGGCGGTGATCGCTCCCGCTCCCGGTCCCCTGGAAGTGGCGGTGCCGTTGGGCGGCTTGCCGGTTCCGCCGCCCGGGCAGGTGCCCGCACCGCTGCCCGCTGAGGTGCCGGTGCCGGTGCAACGGGCCCCCGCGGTGCCCCAGCCGGTGGCCCCCGTCGTGCCCGCCGCCCCGGTGCTCGGGCCGCAGCCCGCGGCGCCGGGCCCCGTTGCGACGCCGGGTGCGCCCCGGTGAGCCGCGGCGACGCCAGGGGCAACCGCCGGGCGCAGCCGACCCGTGGCCCCCGTAAAGCGCAGGAAGCCAAGGGTGTTCGCCAGCCGAAGCTCCGCGGGAAGCAACAGACCCAGGACGTCCGGGAACCGAAGCGATTCCGGAAAGCCAAGGAAGCCACGAAGGGCCGCGCGGCCGACGGCCCGGACGCCGTAGCGACCGGGCACTCGGCGCGCGAGCGGCGCACCCGGAAGCTCGTGCAGGCGGGCAACCGCGGCGCGTCGTTCGTGTTCCGGCATCGGGCCGGGAACGCGGCCATCGGGCTCCTGATCGTGGTGGCGGCGGTCCAGCTGTTCGTCCTGCAGGTGACCAACGCGCCGACGCTGCGCGCCCAGGCGGCGGGCCAACTCAAGGTCACCGACGTCGAGAAGGCCGTGCGTGGCAGCATCGTCGACCGCAATAAGGATCAGCTGGCGTTCACCACCGAGTCACGCGCCTTGACGTTCCAGCCCAAGAGGATTCGCAAGCAGCTCGACGAGGCCAAGAACAAGAACTCGGCGGCCCCCGATCCGCAGCAGCGGCTGCGCGACATCGCCAAGGAGGTCGCCACCCGGCTGGGCAACAAGCCGGACTCCGCGACGGTGTTGAAGAAGCTGCAAAGCGACGAGAACTTCGTCTATCTGGCACGCGCCGTCGACCCCGCCGTCGCCAGCGCGATCTCCGAGAAGTACCCCGAAGTCGGTTCGGAGCGCCAGGATCTGCGGCAGTACCCCGGCGGGTCGTTGGCGGCCAACATCGTCGGCGGCATCGACTGGGACGGTCACGGGCTGCTCGGGTTGGAGGAGTCGCTGGACTCGGTGCTGTCGGGAACCGACGGCTCGGTCACCTACGACCGCGGGTCCGACGGCGTCGTCATCCCCGGCAGCTATCGCAATCGGCACCGGGCGGTCAACGGCTCGATGGTCCAGCTGACCCTCGACGACGACATCCAGTTCTACGTGCAGCAGCAGGTTCAGCAGGCCAAGGATCTGTCCGGCGCACATGATGTTTCGGCCGTCGTGCTGGACTCGAAGACGGGCGAGGTGCTGGCCATGGCCAACGACAACACCTTTGACCCGTCCCAGGACATCGGGCGCCAGGGCGACAAGCAGCTGGGCAACCTGGCGGTGTCCTCGCCGTTCGAGCCGGGTTCGGTGAACAAGGTCATCACCGCGTCCTCGGTCATCGAGTACGGCCTGTCCAACCCCGACGAGGTGCTGCAGGTGCCCGGCTCGATCAACATGGGCGGCGTCAACGTGCACGACGCGTGGGAGCACGGCGTGATGCCCTACACCACCACCGGCGTCTTCGGAAAGTCCTCCAACGTCGGGACTTTGATGCTCGCCCAGCGCGTCGGGCCGGAACGCTTCTACGACATGGTCCGCAAATTCGGGCTCGGGCAGCGCACCAACGTGGGCCTGCCCGGTGAGAGCGCCGGGCTGGTGCCGCCGATCGACCAATGGTCGGGCAGCACCTTCTCCAACCTGCCGATCGGGCAGGGCCTTTCGATGACGCTGCTGCAGATGGCGGGCATGTATCAGACGATCGCCAACGACGGGGTGCGCATCCCGCCGCGGATCGTCAAGGCCACCATCGCGCCCGACGGCACCCGCACCGAGGAGGCGCGTCCCGAGGGCGTGCGGGTGGTGTCGGCGCAGACGGCCCAGACCGTGCGCAATATGCTGCGCGCCGTCGTGCAGCGCGACCCGATGGGCTACCAGCAGGGCACCGGGCCCGCCGCGGCGGTGACCGGCTACCAGATGGCCGGCAAGACGGGCACCGCACAGCAGATCAACCCGGCCTGCGGCTGCTACTTCGACAACGTCTACTGGATCACCTTCGCCGGCATGGCCACCGTCGACAACCCGCGCTACGTCATCGGCATCATGATGAACAACCCCGATCGCAACGCCGACGGTACGCCGGGCCACTCGGCGGCCCCGCTGTTCCACAACATCGCCGGCTGGCTCATGCAGCGCGAGAACGTGCCGCTTTCGCCAGACCCCGGTCCGCCGCTGATCCTGCAGGCCACCTGAAACTCGGCTCACGCGGCCACGATTCGCGAGCGTGCTAGCGTGGGGCCCGATAGCGTCTAGGGTTCCGGCGCGCGAGCGTGACTGGTCCGAGCGGCGCCACCGCATCTTTGGGACAGTTGCGGTCATCTGAACGGACAAAAGCCTGGAGGATCTCCGGCGGCGCGCGGCGCGTCGCCGAGAAGGTCCGCGCATGTTCGCTCTCATCGTGTTGTTTCTCGTTGCTTTGGCTGCTGGCGCTCTCGGCGGCCTGGTCGGCACCGGATCGTCATTGGTGCTGTTGCCGATCCTGGTGACGATGTACGGTCCACGAATTGCGGTGCCCGTCATGGGTATTGCGGCGGTGATGGCCAATGTGGGCCGGGTCGCGGCGTGGTGGCGACAGATTCGCTGGCGGCCGGTGCTCGCCTACGCGCTGCCGGGCACGCCCGCGGCGGTGGTCGGCGCGCACACGCTACTGACGATCTCGCCCGCGGTTGTCGACGGCGTGCTGGGCGTGTTCTTTCTCGCAATGGTGCCGGTGCGCCGGCTCGTAGCGGCACGGCAGTGGCGGGTGCGCCTGTGGCAGCTCACGATCGCGGGTGTCGTCGTCGGATTCCTCACCGGCCTGATCCTGTCGACCGGACCTCTCAGCGTTCCGGTGTTCACGGGTTATGGCCTCAGCGGCGGTGCCTTTCTCGGGTCCGAGGCGGCTAGCTCCCTGGTGCTCTACACGGGCAAGATGGCCACCTTCGGTGAGTTCGGCGCACTCACCGACACCGTGGTGATCCGTGGGCTCGCGATCGGGGCGGCCCTGATGATCGGGCCCTTTCTTGCGCGCGGCGTCGTGCGCCGCGTTCGTCCGCGCACCTATGCGCTGCTGATCGACGTGGTGTTGGCAGCCGCGGGTGCGGGAATGTTCGCGGCCGTGTGGACGCAGTAGGCCCGGTCGCCGCCAGGGCAGCAGCCTGGTCGGCGCGGGTAAACGTCACCGCCGGGCGCGTCTGGGTAGGGTGTCATGGCTGATCATGGGGATCATCTAGCAGGAGGTGTGAGCAGAGTGCCGGTACCCGCCGCGTTGCGCCCGACCGCCGATGCGGGGGTGCGGCTGCCTGCGCTGGCGGCGCAGGTGAGCGCGGTATCGGCCAACGGCGACGCGACAATTCCCGACCTGGCCGTCACGGGCGTGACGCTGCGTGCCCAGGATGTGCGGCCCGGCGACCTGTTCGCCGCGCTGACGGGGGCCTCGACGCACGGGGCCCGGTACGCGGCGGAGGCGATCGACCGCGGCGCCGTCGCGGTCCTCACCGACGCCGCCGGCGTCGCGGAGCTGGGTGCGTTGGCCTCGAGCGTCCCGACGCTGGTACATCCGGCGCCCCGCAGCGTCCTCGGCGCCCTGGCGGCCACGGTGTACGGCAACCCGTCGGAGCGCACGACGGTCATCGGGATCACCGGGACCTCGGGGAAGACAACCACGACGTATCTCGTCGAGTCCGGGCTGCGAGCCGCGGGCCGAAAGGCCGGACTGATTGGCACGATCGGCATCCGAATCGATGGCGCCGACGTGCCAAGCGCGCTGACCACGCCGGAGGCGCCCGCGCTGCAGGCGATGTTCGCCGCGATGGCCGAGCGCGGGGTGGACACCGTCGTCATGGAGGTCTCGAGCCACGCGCTGGCGCTGGGCCGGGTGGACGGCACCGGATTCGCGGTGGGCGGCTTCACCAACCTGTCCCGCGACCACCTCGACTTTCACCCCACCATGGCCGACTACTTCGAGGCCAAGGCGAAGCTGTTCGATCCCGCATCGCCCCTGCGGGCCCGGCGGGTGGTGGTCTGCGTCGACGACGACGCCGGGCGCGCCATGGCCGCGCGGGCCGGTGACGCCATCACGGTCAGCGCCGCCGGCGAGCCCGCGCACTGGCGCGCGATGGACGTGATGCCGCTGGGGGCCGGGGGACAGCAGTTCACCGCGATCGACGCCGCCGGGGTGCGCCATCGGGTCGGCTTCCGGCTGCCGGGCCACTACAACGTCGCCAATTGTCTTGTCGCCCTGGCGATCCTGGATGCGGTGGGGGTGTCGCCCGAGCAGGCGGCCCCGGGACTCTTGGAGACCCGGGTGCCGGGCCGCATGGAGGACATCGACTGCGGCCAGGATTTCCTCGCGCTGGTCGACTACGCCCACAAGCCGGGCGCGCTGCGGGCGGTGCTGACCACGCTGGCGCGACCGGGTCGCCGGCTGGCGGTGGTGTTCGGCGCAGGCGGCGAACGCGACCCGGGCAAGCGGGCGCCAATGGGGGCGACCGCGGCCGAGCTGGCCGACCTGGTTGTCGTCACCGACGACAACCCCCGTGGCGAGGACCCCGCGGCCATCCGCCGCGAGATCCTGGCCGGTGCGGCCGAAAGCGGCGGTGCGGCCGAGGTCGTCGAGATCGGCGACCGGCGCGCGGCCATCCGGTACGCCGCCGCCTGGGCCCAACCGGGCGACGTGGTGCTGGTCGCCGGCAAGGGGCATGAGACGGGGCAGCGCACGGGCGGGGAGACCCGGCCGTTCGACGACCGCGTCGAGCTGACCGAGGCATTGCGGGACCTGCGGCCCCCCGGGGCGCCGTCATGATCGACCTCACCGTCGCGCAGATCGCCGAGCTGGTGGGCGGCACCTTGGCCGACATCTCGCCGCGGGCCGCCGCCGAGCTCCGCGTCACCGGAACGGTCGAATTCGATTCGCGCGCAGTCGGTCCCGGCGGGCTGTTCCTCGCGCTGCCGGGGGCCCACGCCGACGGGCACGACTATGCGAAGTCGGCGGCGGCGTCCGGCGCGGTGGCCGTGCTGGCCGCCCGTCCGGTGGGGGTGCCGGCCATCGTGGTACCACCGCAGCCGCGGGCGGGCCGGGCCGGCGGCCTGGCCGGGGTGCTCGAACACGACACCGACGGCTCCGGTGCGGCGGTGCTGGCCGCGCTGGCCAAGCTGGCCAAGGCGGTGGCCGTCGAGCTGGTGGCCGGCGGCCTGACCATCGTCGGCATCACGGGTTCGTCGGGCAAGACGTCGACCAAGGACCTCGTCAAGGCCGTGCTCGAGCCGCTGGGCGCGGTGATCGCCCCGCCCGGGTCGTTCAACAACGAGCTGGGCCATCCCTGGACGGTGTTGCGCGCGACGCGGGACACCGACTACCTGGTTCTCGAGATGTCGGCCCGCCACCCCGGCAACATCGCCGCGCTGGCCGAAATCGCCCCGCCCGCGATCGGGGTGGTGCTCAACGTGGGCACCGCCCACTTGGGCGAGTTCGGCTCGCGGGAAACCATCGCGCGCACCAAATCCGAACTGCCGCAAGCTGTTCCGTCGTCCGGTGTGGTCATCCTGAACGCCGACGACCCGGTCGTGGCGGCGATGGCCCGCGTCACCGCGGCGAGGGTGGTGCGGGTCAGCCGTTCCAGCCGCACCGATTCGGGCCCCAGCGACGTCTGGGCGGACGGAGTGTCGCTGGACGAACTGGCCAGGCCGCGCTTTACCCTGCACGCGATGGACGGCGCGGTCGAGGTCGAGCTCGGCGTGTTCGGCGACCATCAGGTCACCAACGCGCTGTGTGCCGCCGCGGTCGCGCTGCAGTGCGGCGCCACGGTCGGCCAGGTCGCCGCGGCACTGGCGCAATCGGGGCCGGTGTCGCGGCACCGGATGCACGTGACCACCCGGGCGGACGGGGTCACGGTGATCGATGACGCCTACAACGCCAATCCCGACTCGATGCGGGCCGGCCTGCAGGCGCTCGCCTGGATCGCTCACGGCCCCAGCAAAAAGCGCAGGAGCTGGGCGGTGCTGGGCGAAATGGCCGAGCTCGGCGACGACGCGGTCGCCGAACACGATCGCATCGGCCGGCTGGCGGTGCGCTTAGATGTGTCTCGACTGGTCGTCGTGGGAAGTGGGAGGTCGATGAGCGCCATGCACCACGGAGCCGTCATGGAGGGCTCGTGGGGAGCTTCCGGCGATAGGGGGGCCGTCAACGTGGCCGACGCCGACGCCGCCCTGGCGCTCTTGCGGGCCGAGTTGCAGCCCGGCGACGTGGTCCTGGTCAAGGCCTCCAACGCGGCGGGGCTGGGAGCGCTGGCCGACGCGCTGGCCCGTGACGATCGCGAAGCCGGGCGAAGCGGGTCGTCACGAATTACCGACGGGGGGACGGGCTCGTGAGGCAGATCCTGATCGCCGTCGCGGTCGCGCTAGCGGTGTCAATCCTCTTGACGCCGGCGCTGATTCGGTTGTTCACCAGGCAGGGCTTCGGCCATCACACCCGCGAGGACGGGCCGCCCAGCCATCACGCCAAGCGGGGCACGCCGTCGATGGGCGGCGTGGCGATCCTCGCCGGGATCTGGGCGGGTTATCTCGGGACGCACCTGGCCGGCCTGGCGTTCGACGGCGAGGGCGTCTCTGCGTCGGGCCTGCTGGTACTGGGCCTGGCGACCGTGCTGGGCGGCGTCGGATTCCTCGACGACCTGATCAAGGTCCGCCGGTCGCGCAACCTCGGGTTGAACAAGACCGCCAAGACCATCGGCCAGGTGGCCGCCGCCGTGCTATTCGGCGTGCTCGTTTTGCAGTTCCGCAACGGCAGCGGATTGACCCCGGCCAGCTCCGACCTGTCTTATGTGCGCGAGATCGCTACGGTCACTTTGACTCCCGCGCTGTTCGTGTTGTTCTGCGTGGTTGTGGTCAGCGCCTGGTCCAACGCGGTCAATTTCACCGACGGCCTGGACGGCCTGGCCGCCGGATGCATGGCGATGGTCACCGCCGCGTACGTGTTGATCACCTTCTGGCAGTACCGCAACGCGTGCGTGACGGCTCCGGGCCTGGGCTGCTACAACGTGCGCGACCCGCTGGACCTGGCGCTCGTCGCGGCCGCCACCGCGGGCGCGTGCATCGGCTTTTTGTGGTGGAACGCCGCGCCCGCAAAGATTTTCATGGGCGACACCGGGTCGCTGGCGCTCGGTGGCATCATCGCGGGCCTGTCGGTCACCAGCCGCACCGAGATCCTCGCCGTCGTGCTGGGGTCGCTCTTCGTCGCCGAGGTCACCTCGGTGGTGCTGCAGATTCTGGCGTTTCGCACCACCGGCCGCCGGGTGTTCCGGATGGCGCCGTTTCACCACCATTTCGAGTTGGCGGGCTGGGCCGAAACGACGGTGATCATTCGCTTCTGGCTACTCACGGCGATCACGTGTGGTCTGGGCGTGGCCCTCTTCTACGGTGAATGGCTGGGCGCGATCGGTGCCTGACGTGCCCGGGCTCGAGCCTCTGGCGCCGGGCGCACCCGTGCTGGTGGCCGGCGGCGGCGTCACCGGCAAGGCGGTGCTGGCGGCGCTGACCCGGTTCGGCGCGGTGCCGACCCTGTGCGACGACGACGCGGCCACGTTGCGCCGTTACGCCGAGACCGGCGTGGCGACGCTGACGGCATCGGCGGCGATGCAGCGCGTCGCGCAGTACGCGCTGGTCGTCACCAGCCCGGGATTCGCCCCGGACACGCCGTTGCTGGTCGCCGCCTCGGCGGCGGGCGTGCCGGTCTGGGGCGACGTGGAATTGGCCTGGCGCCTCGACGCCGCAGGCCAGTACGGGCCACCGCGCCGCTGGCTGGCGGTGACCGGCACGAACGGCAAGACCACCACGACCTCCATGCTGCACGCCATGCTGACCGCCGCCGGGCGGCGCAGCATCCTGTGCGGCAATATCGGCGACCCGGTCCTCGATGTGCTCGAGCAGCCGGCCGAGTTGCTGGCCGTCGAGCTGTCCAGCTTCCAGCTGCACTGGGCGCCCTCGGTGCGCCCGGAGGCGGGCGTGGTGCTCAACATCGCCGAAGACCATCTGGATTGGCACTCCACCATGGCCGACTACACGGCGGCCAAGGCGCGGGTGCTGGGCGGCCGGGTGGCGGTGGTGGGGCTCGACGATGCCCGGGCGGCCGCGTTGCTGGACACCGCCGCGGCGCCGGTACGCGTCGGCTTCCGGCTCGACGAGCCGGCGGCGGGCGAGCTCGGGGTGCGCGACGGCCGATTGATCGACCGCGCCTTCGCCGACGGCCTCGTGCTCCTGCCGGTCGACGCGATCCCGGTGCCGGGGCCCGTCGGCGTCCTCGACGCCTTGGCCGCGGCGGCGCTGGCCCGCAGCGTCGATGTACCCGCCGAGGCGATCGCGGAGGCGATCGCGACCTTCCGCGTGGGCCGGCACCGGGCGGAGGTGGTCGCGGTCGCCGACGGCATCACCTACGTCGACGACTCCAAGGCGACCAACCCGCATGCCGCCGAGGCGTCCGTGCTGGCCTACCCCCGCGTGGTGTGGGTGGCCGGCGGTTTGCTCAAGGGCGCATCGGTGGACGCCGAGGTCGCCCGGATGGCGTCCCGCCTGGTCGGGGCGGTACTCATCGGCCGTGATCGCCAAGAGGTTGCAGAGGCGTTATCGCGACACGCGCCGGATGTCCCCGTCGTCCAGGTTGTGACAGGCGAGGATGCTGATATGAATGCGACGGCTGTGGTTATTGGTGCAGATGTGACAGAAGTGAAACATTCCCGTGGCGATCTCGGTACTTCCGTCATGACCGCGGCGGTGGCCGCGGCCCGCGACCTGGCCCGGCCCGGAGACACGGTGCTGCTGGCACCGGCGGGCGCCTCGTTCGACCAGTTCACCGGGTACGCCGACCGCGGTGACGCCTTCGCTGCCGCCGTTCGCGCGGCGACCCGGTAGGCGGGCATGGGTAACCCGCTGGCCCGGCTCAGACGCCGGGGCAAGGACATTGCAGAGGCCGGCGCCACGGAGACGACCGCCACGGAGACGACCGCCACGGAGACCACCGACGCGGCGGAGCAGCCGGACGCCGATGCCGACGCGGCGACCGGTCCCGTCAGCGCCGCGGGCAGCTCGGAGGCCCGGCCGCCCACGAAGCCGCAGGCGGGAGGCGACGGGCGTAACCGGTTCGGCGCCTGGCTGAGCCGGCCCATGACCTCGTTCCACCTGATCATCGCCGTGGCGGGGCTGCTCACGACGCTCGGTCTGATCATGGTGCTATCGGCCTCGGGCGTGCGGTCCTACGACGCCGACGGGTCGGCCTGGGTGATCTTCGGCAAGCAGGTGTTGTGGACGGTGATCGGCCTGATCGCCTGCTACGCCTCGCTGCGGATGTCGGTGCGGTTCATCCGCCGCGTCGCCTTCACCGGCTACGTCGTCACGGTCATCCTGCTGGTGCTCGTGCTGGTGCCCGGCATCGGCAACCTGGCCAACGGCTCCCGGAAGTGGTTCGTCATCGCCGGCTTCTCCATGCAGCCCTCCGAGCTGGCGAAAATCGCCTTCGCCATCTGGGGCGCGCATCTGCTGGCCGCTCGGCGCCTCGAGCGTGCCTCGCTGCGCGAAATGCTGATCCCGCTGGTGCCGGCCGCGGTCATCGCGCTGGCGCTGATCGTCGCCCAGCCCGACCTGGGGCAGACGGTGTCGCTGGGCATCATCCTGCTCGCGCTGTTGTGGTATGCGGGGTTGCCGCTGCGCGTCTTCGCCACCTCGTTGCTGGCCGTCCTCATGGCCGGTGCCGTCCTGGCCATGTCCGCGGGTTACCGATCCGACCGGGTGAAATCGTGGATGAACCCCGAGAACGATCCCATGGACACCGGCTACCAGGCCCGCCAGGCGAAGTTCGCCCTGGCCCACGGGGGCATTTTCGGCGACGGCCTGGGCCAGGGCGTCGCCAAGTGGAACTACCTGCCCAACGCCCACAACGACTTCATCTTCGCGATCATCGGCGAGGAGCTGGGGTTCGTCGGCGCGTTCGGGCTGCTGGTGCTCTTTGGGTTGTTCGCCTACACCGGGATGCGCATCGCCCGCCGGTCGGCCGACCCCTTCCTGCGGCTACTGACCGCCACCACGACGATGTGGGTGCTGGGTCAGGCCTTCATCAACATCGGTTACGTGATCGGGATCCTGCCGGTCACCGGCATCCAATTGCCGCTGATTTCCGCGGGTGGAACGTCTACGGCCGCAACGCTTTTCATGATCGGCATCATGGCCAACGCGGCCCGCCACGAACCGGGGGCGGTGGCCGCGCTGCGCGCCGGCCGCGACGACAAGGTGAACCGGTTCCTGCGGCTGCCGCTGCCGCAGCCCTACGTCCCGACGCGGCTCGAGTCGTTCCGCGACCGCAAGCGCGGCGGCAAGCAACCGGGCAACGGGACACCGCCGCGCAACGGAGCGCGCAAGCCCGCCCGCAAGGCCCAAGAACCGCTGCGGCCGGCGTTCTCCCGCACAGCCGCACGGCCGGCCCGCAGGGCGGTGCATCATGGATCTGGCCAGCGCTCCGCCACTCGCGGCGCCGGTCAGCGCCAGGCACGGCGCGCACGCGCACTGGAAGGTCAGCGTTACGGGTGAACGACACGGTCAGCAAGCCGACCGGCGGGCGGGGGACAAGTCCCCAGCCCGCCGGTGCCGCGTTGTCGGCTTTTAAGCCCCTGTCGGTCGTGCTGGCCGGCGGGGGCACCGCCGGCCACGTCGAGCCCGCGATGGCGGTGGCCGACGCGCTCAGCGCCCTCGATCCGCAGGTGCGCATCACCGCGCTGGGCACCCAGCGCGGGCTGGAGACGAGGCTGGTGCCCCAGCGCGGCTACCACCTCGAGCTGATTACGCCGGTGCCGCTGCCGCGCAAGCCCAGCGGCGATCTGGCGCGGCTGCCCCCGCGGGTGTGGCGCGCGGTTCGGGAGGCCCGCGCGGTGCTCGACGCGGTGGACGCCGACGTCATCATCGGTTTCGGCGGGTACGTGGCGCTGCCGGCCTACCTCGCCGCCCGCGGGATCCCCCGCGGCCTCAGCCGTCGGCGCCGCGTCCCGGTGCTGATCCACGAGGCCAACGCCAGCGCCGGCCTGGCCAACCGGGTCGGCGCGCGTCGAGCCGACCGGGTGCTCTCCGCCGTACCCGATTGCGGCTTGCCGGGCGCGGAGGTGGTCGGGGTGCCGGTGCGGGCGGCGATCACGTCGCTGGACCGCGCGGCGTTGCGCGCCGAGGCGCGCAGGCACTTCGGCTTCGCCGACGACGCCCGGGTGTTGCTGGTGTTCGGCGGTTCGCAGGGGGCCGTGTCGCTGAACCGGGCCGTGTCCGGGGCCGCCGCCGACCTGGCGGCCGCCGGTGTCTCGGTGCTGCACGCGCACGGGCCGAAGAACACCCTCGAGCTGCGGGAGAGCCAACCCGGCGATCCGCCCTACGTGGCGGTGCCCTACCTCGACCGGATGGACCTGGCCTACGCCGCCGCCGACCTGGCGATCTGCCGGTCCGGCGCCATGACCGTCGCCGAGGTCTCGGCGGTCGGGCTGCCGGCGATCTACGTGCCCCTGCCGATCGGCAACGGCGAGCAGCGGCTCAACGCGCTGCCGGTGGTCAACGGCGGGGGCGGCATGGTGGTCGCCGACGCCGCCCTGACGCCGGAGCTGGTGGCCCGCGAGGTGTCCGCCCTGCTCAACGACCCGCCCCGGTTGGCGGCGATGACGGCGGCCGCCGCGCGGGTGGGGCACCCCGATGCGGCGCGCCAGGTGGCACAGGCCGCGCTGGACATCGCCAGGAAGGCAGCGGCGGGAGGGCGACGGTGAACGCCGAACAGCTGCCCCCCGAATTGCAGCGGGTGCACATGGTGGGCATCGGCGGGGCCGGGATGTCGGGCATCGCGCGCATCCTGCTGGACCGCGGCGCGCTGGTCTCGGGCTCCGACGCCAAGGAATCGCGCGGCGTGCACGCGTTGCGGGCCCGGGGCGCCTCGATCCGCATCGGCCACGACGCGTCGTCGCTCGACCTGTTGCCGGGCGGCCCGACAGCGGTCATCACCACCCACGCCGCCATCCCTAAGACCAACCCCGAACTCGTCGAGGCGCGGCGGCGCGGCATCCCGGTGATCCTGCGCCCGGTGGTGCTGGCCAAGTTGATGGACGGACGCACCACGCTGATGGTCACAGGCACGCACGGCAAGACGACGACGACGTCGATGTTGATCGTGGCGCTGCAGCACTGCGGGCGCGACCCGTCGTTCGCGGTCGGCGGCGAGATGGGGGAGGCCGGCACCAACGCGCACCACGGCAGCGGGGACTGCTTCGTGGCCGAGGCCGACGAAAGCGACGGCTCGCTGCTGGAATACACGCCGAACGTCGCCGTGGTCACCAACATCGAGACCGACCACCTGGACTTCTACGGCAGCGCCGACGCCTATGTCCGGGTGTTCGACGCCTTCGTGGAGCGGCTGGCACCCGGCGGGGCATTGGTGGTGTGCACCGACGACCCGGGCGCGGCCGCGCTGGCGGACCGGACCGCCGAGCTGGGAATCCGGGTGCTGCGCTATGGATCCGACCCGGGCGAGGACCGGGCCGCCACCCTGCTGTCGTGGGAGCAGCAGGGCACCGAGGCGGTAGCGCACATCCGGCTGGCGGGCGAAGAGTATCCGCGCGTGATGCGGCTGTCGGTGCCCGGGCGGCACATGGCGCTCAACGCACTGGGCGCCCTGCTCGCCGCGCTCGAGATCGGCGCCCCGGCGGACGCGGTGCTCGACGGGCTGGCCGGGTTCGAGGGGGTGCGCCGGCGGTTCGAACTGGTCGGCAACTCCGGGTCGGTGCGGGTTTTCGACGACTACGCTCACCACCCCACCGAGATCGGCGCGACGCTGGCCGCGGTCCGTACGGTCCTCGAGCAGAGCGGCGGCGGACGCAGCCTCGTGGTGTTCCAGCCTCACTTATATTCGCGCACAAAGGAATTCGCGGCGGAATTCGGTCACGCGCTGGACGCCGCCGACGAGGTGTTCGTCCTCGACGTGTACGGCGCGCGCGAGCAACCCCTCGCCGGCGTCAGCGGGGCCAGCGTCGCCGAGCACGTCAGCGTGCCGGTGCGCTACCTGCCGAACTTCTCCGCGGTCGCCGAGCAGGTGGCCGCGGCGGCCGGCCCCGGCGACGTCATCGTCACGATGGGCGCCGGCGACGTGACCCTGCTGGGGCCGGAGATCGTCACGGAGCTGCGGATCCGGGACAACCGCAGCGCGCCCGGCCGGCCGGGGGTGCCGCGATGACCCAGCCGGACGACCCCGTGGGTGTCGCCGGCGAACCGGCCTCCGATTCGGCGGACGGCGCGCTCACCGAACCCATTTTCGCCGCCGGCCCCGACGTGCGGACGCCGACGGAGAGCGAGGACTTCGAGGGCCCGCGCCGGCGGGCGCGCCGCGAACGCGCCGAACGGCGCGCCGCCCAGGCGCGCGCCACCGCCATCGAGCAGGCCCGCCGGGAGGCCAAACGCCGGGCCACCGGCCGCGCGGCCGACGCGCCCAAACCCGTCGCCCGGGGCGTGGTCCGCGGCCTGAAGATGCTGCTGGTGACGGTGCTGTTGGTCGCCCTGGGGATCGGGCTCGCGTTGATCCTCTACTTCACGCCCGCGATGTCGGCCCGCAACATCGTCGTCGTCGGCACCGGGGTGGTGACCCGGGAAGAGGTGCTGGATGCCGCCCGAGTGCGGCCGGGCACGCCGCTGCTGCAGATCAACACCAGCCAGGTGGCCGACCGGGTGGCGGCCATCCGGCGGGTGGCCAGCGCGCGAGTGCAGCGCCAGTACCCGTCCGCCCTGCGCATCACCATCGTCGAGCGAATCCCGGTGGCAGTAAAGGACTTTCCCGACGGCCCGCACCTGTTCGACCGCGACGGCGTCGACTTCGCGACAGGTCCGCCGCCCCCGGCGCTGCCGTATCTCGACGTCGCCAACCCGGGGCCCAACGACCCGGCGACCAAGGCCGCGCTGCAGGTGTTGACCGCGCTGCGGCCCGAGGTCGCGGGTCAGGTCGGCCGGGTCGCGGCCCCTTCGGTGGCCTCGATCACGCTCACGCTGGGCGATGGCCGTGTCGTCATCTGGGGGACGACCGATCGCACCGACGAGAAGGCCGAGAAGCTGGCGGCGCTGCTGACCCAGCCCGGGCGGACATACGACGTCTCGAGCCCGGATCTGCCGACGGTGAAGTAGCGCGGCGTGTGACGGCCGTAACAGAAAAAATTTGCGAGCCGCGCGTCGGCGCGCCTGCGGGGTTAGGGCGCGCCATGCCCATACCGTTCTGGTTGCGCGGAACTACTTGACATAACTCTAACTCTATGGTTGAGGTTGAGGGTTTGCCAGGGAAGCCGTCAGTGACCGGAGAAACCGAATCCCCACCAGGGAGGAAGACGAGATGATGACCCCCCCGCATAACTACCTGGCCGTCATCAAGGTTGTGGGTATCGGTGGTGGCGGCGTCAACGCCGTCAACCGGATGATCGAACAGGGCCTCAAAGGCGTGGAGTTCATCGCGATCAACACCGATGCGCAGGCGCTGTTGATGAGTGATGCCGACGTCAAGCTCGACGTGGGCCGCGACTCCACCCGCGGTCTGGGTGCCGGCGCGGACCCGGAGGTCGGCCGCAAGGCCGCCGAGGACGCCAAGGACGAGATCGAGGAGCTGCTGCGCGGCGCGGACATGGTGTTCGTGACCGCCGGCGAGGGCGGCGGCACCGGCACCGGTGGCGCCCCCGTCGTCGCCAGCATCGCCCGCAAGCTGGGTGCGCTGACCGTCGGCGTGGTCACCCGGCCGTTCTCCTTCGAGGGCAAGCGGCGCGGTTCGCAGGCCGAAGGCGGCATCAACACGCTGCGGGAAAGCTGCGACACCCTGATCGTCATCCCCAACGACCGGTTGCTGCAGATGGGCGACGCCGCGGTGTCCCTGATGGACGCGTTCCGCAGCGCCGACGAGGTGCTGCTCAACGGCGTACAGGGCATCACCGACCTGATCACCACGCCCGGCCTGATCAACGTTGATTTCGCCGACGTCAAGGGCATCATGTCCGGGGCGGGCACCGCCCTGATGGGCATCGGCTCGGCCCGCGGGGAGGGCCGCTCGCTTAAGGCCGCCGAGATCGCCATCAATTCGCCGCTGCTGGAGCAATCGATGGAGGGCGCACAGGGCGTGCTGATGTCGATCGCCGGCGGCAGCGACCTGGGCCTGTTCGAGATCAACGAGGCGGCCTCGCTGGTGCAGGACGCCGCCCACCAGGACGCCAACATCATCTTCGGTACCGTCATCGACGACTCGCTGGGCGACGAGGTGCG
This sequence comes from Mycobacterium hainanense, assembly GCF_041890355.1. Classification (NCBI taxonomy): domain Bacteria; kingdom Bacillati; phylum Actinomycetota; class Actinomycetes; order Mycobacteriales; family Mycobacteriaceae; genus Mycobacterium; species Mycobacterium hainanense. The sequence continues at coordinate 2,492,923 of NZ_CP169059.1, forward strand.
CGTCACCGTCATCGCCGCGGGCTTCAGCGCGGCCGGTCCCGGCCGCAGACCCGTCACCGGGGACAACGCCGCCGAAAAGGGCGGCGCGCACCGCATCGAATCGGCGAAGGCGGGCAAACTCACCTCGACACTGTTCGAACCGGTCGACGCGGTCAGCGTGCCGGTTCACACCAACGGCGCCACGCTGAATATCGGTGGCGACGACGACGACGTCGACGTGCCGCCGTTCATGCGCCGCTGAGGGTCTCGAGTTGCTTGCCAGTGCGCGACAAACCGGCCACGAAAACTAGGGACCGGATGGCGCTGCCCGCTGGCGGCCCGTCGGCTCCGGATACTGAAGAAGTGACTGTGCGCATCCGGCGGGTGACCACCACCCGCGCCGGCGGTGTCTCGGGTCCACCGTTCGACACCTTCAACCTGGGCGACCACGTCGGTGACGATCCGGCGGCCGTGGCAACCAACCGAAGGCGGCTGGCCGCCGCCATCGGGCTCAAGCCCGAGCGCGTCGTGTGGATGAACCAGGTCCACGGTGACCGGGTGGAGGTGGTCGACGGGCCCCGCGGCGGCCCGGTCGAGCACACCGACGCACTGGTGACCGGCACCGCCCGGCTGGCGCTGGCGGTGGTGACCGCCGACTGTGTGCCGGTGTTGCTCGCCGACGCGCGGGCGGGAGTGGCCGCGGCCGTGCACGCCGGCCGCGTGGGCGCCCAGCGCGGGGTGGTGGCCCGCACCGTCGAGGCGATGGTGGGGCTGGGCGCGCGCCCCGGGGACATCTCGGCCCTGCTGGGCCCGGCCGTCAGTGGCCGCAACTACGAGGTGCCCGCGCCCATGGCCGACGAGGTGGAGGCCGCGCTGCCCGGCAGCCGCACCACCACCGCGGCGGGCACCCCGGGCCTCGATCTTCGGGCCGGAATCGCCTGCCAGCTGACGGATTTGGGTGTCACGGCGATCGACATCGATCCGCGGTGCACGGTCGACGACCCGACGTTGTTCAGTCACCGCCGGGACGCGCCCACCGGGCGGCTGGCCTCGCTGGTATGGATGGAATGACCGCGATGATGCTGGACATGCCGGCGGGGGGTGACCGCGGAACGGAATTGACCCACGCATTAGCGGCGGTGCGTTCGCGCCTTGCGGCGGCCGCCGAAGCGGCGGGCCGCAATGTCGGTGAAATCGAACTTCTGCCGATTACCAAATTCTTCCCAGCAACCGATGTGGTGACTTTGTCGCGATTGGGTTGCCGGGCCGTTGGCGAATCGCGGGACCAGGAAGCGTCGGCAAAAGTGAGCGAAGTCACCAAACTTTTATCGCGGGCGGATGTCCCGGGCGTGCGCTGGCACATGGTGGGCCACATCCAGCGGAACAAGGCCCGCTCCGTCGCCCGCTGGGCGCACACCGCCCACTCGGTGGACAGCTCGCAGCTGGTCAGCGCCCTCGATCGGGGCGTCTCGGCCGCCCTCGCGGAGGGCCGCCGCGCTCACCCGATGCGCATTTACGTCCAGATCAGCCTCGACGGTGACGAGTCGCGCGGCGGCGTCGACATCTCGTCGCCCGGTGCGGTCGACCGGGTGTGCGCGCAGGCCGAGGAGTCGAAACACCTCGAACTGGCCGGACTGATGGCCATCCCGCCGCTGGGCTCGGATCCCGACGCGGCCTTCGGGCGTCTGCGAACGGAGCATCTGCGCGTCCTGGAGTCCCATCCCAACGCGGTCGGCCTGTCCGCGGGCATGTCCGACGATTTCGAAATCGCCGTCAAACACGGTTCGACATGTGTGCGTGTCGGTACCGCGCTATTGGGCCCGCGGCCGCTACCGTCACCGTATTAAGTCACTGTAGTCACATCTTCATCACTGACACCAAGCATCAGGGCTAGAAGGGGTCAACGCAATGAGCACACTGCACAAAGTCAAGGCCTATTTCGGTATGGCCCCGATGGACGACTACGACGACGAGTACTACGACGACCACGCGCCCTCCCGCGGGTTTCCGCGCCCCCGTTTCGACGACGGATACGGCCGCTACGAGGGTCGCGACTTCGACGACCCGCGCGAGCCCGCCGACTACCCGCCGCCGGGCGGCTACCGCGGCGGTTACGCGGAGGAGTCGCGCTACGGGGCCGTCCACCCCCGCGAGTTCGACCGGCCCGAGATGGGCAGGCCACGCTTCGGGTCCTGGCTGCGCAACTCGACCCGCGGCGCGCTGGCGATGGACCCGCGCCGGATGGCGATGATGTTCGAGGAGGGCCACCCGCTCTCCAAGATCACGACGCTGCGGCCCAAGGACTACAGCGAGGCACGCACCATCGGCGAGCGGTTCCGCGACGGCACCCCGGTCATCATGGACCTGGTGTCGATGGACAACGCCGACGCCAAGCGGCTCGTCGACTTTGCGGCCGGCTTGGCCTTCGCGTTGCGCGGTTCCTTCGACAAGGTGGCCACCAAGGTGTTCCTGCTGTCGCCCGCCGACGTCGACGTGTCCCCGGAGGAGCGCCGCCGGATCGCCGAAACCGGCTTTTACGCTTACCAATAAACCCGGCTCGGTGGCGGCGGTCGGCCACCGCCTTCGCTGGCCGGGCCCGGCTGAGATGTGGCCGAGGGCCCGGAGTCGGTACGCTGGCAGGCGCCGCGCACGCCTGCGGCGCATGACATCTCATCGGTAAGGTCGGGGCTCTTCAGTTGGTGCTGTTCTTTCAGATCCTTGGGTTTGCGCTGTTCATCTTCTGGCTGCTGCTCATCGCCCGGGTCGTCGTCGAGTTCATCCGCTCGTTCAGCCGTGACTGGCATCCGACCGGCATCACCGTGGTGATCCTCGAGATCATCATGTCGATCACCGATCCGCCGGTGAAGTTGCTGCGCCGGCTAATCCCTCAGCTCACCATCGGGGCGGTCCGCTTCGACCTGTCGATCATGGTGCTCCTGCTGGTCGCGTTCATCGGCATGCAGCTCGCCTTCGGCGCCGCCGCCTAGCCTCGCTTCCGGCGCCTCGCTTCGGGCGCCTTGCTTCCGGCCCGGAGACGGTTCGGCCACGTTTTAGCCTCGGTTTGGTGGCTGCGATTTAAAAATTCTAAGGTTTCGTATTTTATTGCCCCTGAGCGTTTGAATTGGTTCTTATTTATTGGCCGAAACGGCAACGGTCGCGCCTCGTGTGACAGGATGGACGGCAGTTGCACGACGGCTACCACTGCGTTCTACACTTTCCAGAACGTTAGACAGGAACTTGAGGGGACGAAACAATGCCGCTTACACCAGCCGACGTCCACAATGTGGCGTTCAGTAAGCCACCGATCGGCAAGCGGGGGTACAACGAAGACGAGGTCGACGCCTTCCTCGATCTGGTGGAAGCCGAGCTGACGCGGCTGATCGAAGAGAACAGCGATCTGCGTCAGCGCATCGAGGAACTCGACCAGGAACTGGCCTCCGGCGGTGGCGCGAGCGCCGCCCCGGCCGCCGCGGCTGCCCCCACTCAGGCGATCCCCGTCCCCGAGCCGGAGCCCAAGGCGGCGCCCGTCGCCGCGCCCGCCGCGTCGCCGTCGAGCAACGAGGAGCAGGCCATGAAGGCCGCTCGGGTGCTCAGCCTGGCCCAGGACACCGCCGACCGGCTGACCAGCACGGCCAAGGCGGAGTCGGACAAGATGCTGGCCGACGCCCGCGCCAACGCGGACCAAATCCTCACCGAGGCCCGGCAGACCGCCGAGACCACGGTGACAGAGGCGCGGCAGCGCGCCGACGCGATGCTCGCGGACGCCCAAAGCCGTTCCGAGACCCAGCTGCGCCAGGCCCAGGAGAAGGCCGACGCCCTGCAGGCCGACGCCGAACGCAAGCACTCCGAGATCATGGGAACGATCAACCAGCAGCGCACCGTCCTGGAAGGCCGCCTCGAGCAGCTGCGCACCTTCGAACGCGAATACCGGACCCGGCTCAAGACCTACCTGGAATCGCAGCTGGAGGAGCTCGGCCAGCGTGGATCGGCCGCGCCCGTGGACTCCAGCGCCGACGCCGGCGGGTTCGACCAATTCAACCGGGGTAACAACTAGCCTCACAGGCGTGCCGGACACTCGCCCAGTCGCGCGGTTGGCACGCTAGACCTGCACACGAACTGGCTGTCCCGCTCGCTGCTTGGAGGATGACCGATGCTGATCATTGCGCTGGTACTGGCCCTGGTCGGGCTCGTCGCGTTGGTGTTCGCCGTCGTCACCAGCAACGAGTTGGTGGCCTGGGTGTGCATCGGCGCCAGCGTGCTCGGCGTGGTCCTGCTGATCATCGACGCGCTGCAGGAGCGGCAGCGCCGCGACGCGGGCACCGCGGACGAGCACGAGGAGCAGGCCGAGGAAGAGGCCGTCGACTACCCCGAGGAGGCGCCCGACGAGGGCGCCTACGAAACCCCGGCGGAAGCCGGCACGCCGCCATCGGCGGAGGCGACCGAACAGTCGACGGTGTCGGCCGAGGGTCGCGGCGACGAGGCGGCCAAGTAACACTCAGCCGGTGGGCGTGGCGAGCGTCTCGCGCACCTCGTCGTCGCTCACCTGATGAAAATCGGCGTACACCTGGCCGACCGCTTCGAACCCGGGCGGCATTGTCACGCAGACCACCTCGTCCGCCGCGAGGCTTAGCTCACCGCACGTCGACCGCGGACCCACCGGCACCGCGACGACGACCGACTTCGGGCCCGCGGCCCGCACCGCCCGCACGGCGGCCAGCATGCTGGCCCCGGTCGCGATGCCGTCGTCGACCAGGATCACCACCTTGCCGCGGGGATCGGCCATCGCGCGAGAGCCCCGGTACGCCCGCTCGCGGCGGGCGAGTTCGGTTGTCTCGCTTTGGATTACCTCGCGGACCTGCTCGTCGCTGATCTGCAGGCTGGATACCACGTCGTCGTTCATCACGACGCCACCGCCGCTGGCCAACGCGCCCATTGCGAGCTCCGACCAGTGGGGCACACCGAGCTTGCGGACCAGGAATACATCCAGCGGGGCGTGTAGCGCCGCGGCGATCTCCCACGCCACCGGCACCCCGCCGCGGGCCAGCCCGAAAACCAGAACGTCGTCCCTGTCGCGGTAGGACGTCAGCTGCTCGGCCAGCGCGCGACCGGCCTCGCGACGGTCGCGGAAGGTGCGCGTCGCAGAGTGCCGGAGAAATCCGTCGGGTGCCATCGGTCGCGTTCCAGCCTACGGGCTCGGCCCGGGCCGCGGGTCAGCGAACCCGGGTTTCTCCCGGGAAGTTCTGGCCTCCCGCCTCCGAGACCGACGCGGTGACCAGGTGCTCGAACGTACCGGTGACGTCCAGGATGCGGTCGAGGAATTGCGGTCGGTGGTCGAGGTGCAACCGCACGCCCGCCCGAGCGCATCGGCGGTGGACCAGCAGCAGGCCGGACAGGCCGGCGGAATCACAGAAGGCGAGTTCGGCCAGGTCGAGATGCAGGTGCGGGGCGGGCTGCTGGCCAAGGAGCTGGACGGCGGCGTCGACCATCGCGTCCACGGTCTCGTAGACCAGGTCACCGGAGAGTCGCACGCAGGCCGACCGCCCGGACGTGGTGGTGTTTAGGAACAGGTTCATGCGGTCGCTCCCGGGGCGGCGATGGTGGTGAGGGCATCGTTTGCTGCGGTCAGCAGGCGCCGGCTGCGGGGGAACTCGTTGAGCTGGATCGTCAGCAAATCCAGAGCCGGGTGTAGCGACGCCGTTGGAACGCCGCGCGCGGTGAGGATGTCGGCGGTCCATTTGATGAAGTCAGTGAACAACGCGTCGTCGTCGGTGTAGAGGCTCACGGTGAGGAACTCGACGATGTGGGCGATGTCCTCGACGGTGCGCTGGTGCTGCAGCGGTGAGTAGGCGCGCATGGCGGGAAAGCGGTCCTCCAGGTCGGCGACGGTGGACTTGACCAGCTGCGCCGCGGTCCGGCTCACCATCGTGTATTCCTGGTCGACCAGATGCGGCAGGTCGTCGACGGGCTGGCGGTTGGACGCCCTCCGAACGGGGCGGAACCCGCGGCCCAGCCGCTCGTCGGCGGTGCGCGCGTCCGGCGCCCACGCGTCGGCGCCGAGCTGGCGGGCGAAGCGGCCGTCGCGGCCGAACGCGGCGCCGCCGGCCAGCACGGGGAAACCAGCGGACTGGCACGCGACGATCGCGGCGTGCGCGTTGGGCAACCGGGTGGGGATCGAGCAGGAGAGCGCCACGACGTCCGGGCCGTACCGGTGCAGGTGGGCAACCAGGTGCGGGGTGGGCACTTGCGCGCCCAGGAAGTCGACCTGCCAGCCGCGCAAGCGCAGCACCTCCGCCAGCAGCCGGGCGGGCAACGCGTGCCACTCGCCGTCCACGCAGGCCAAGGTGACGTGACCGCCGTGACTGCTGACTTTGCCGGCGGCGTGATGGGCGAGCGCGGCGATGACGCGATCATTGATCGCGGTGGCGGCGTGCTCCTGCGTGACGCTGATCCGGTTGGCGGCCCATTCCGTGCCGACCTTGTGCTGGACGGGGGCGATCACGTCCAGCAGCACGTCCTCGGGCGTCATGCCCGCTTCCATCGCTGCGAACACGGTGGCGGCGGCCGCGTACTCGTCACGGTCGGTCAGGGCGCCCCAAAGCCGTTCGCGGACAAGCAGATCGCCGGTGGCACCGGTTGTGCGGGTCATCTCGGTGTCGTAGGACGTCATGCCACGTACCTGCCCCGGGTGTGGCCGTCGACGGCGCTGAGGTGGGTGCGCTGCGGGGCGGTGATGGCGACGACGGCGATGTCGTCGTGCACGCGCTGCCCCACCCACTCCGAGGCCAGCATCAGGACGCGTTCGACGACCGCCTCGGCCGGCATGCCGGCGCATCCGGTCAGCGCGGCCGCCAGGCGCTGCTCGCCGAAGAAGTCGTCGCCCAGCGGGCCGCCGCGTGCCTCGGTGATGCCGTCGGTGTACAGCACGCATGTCTCGCCCGGCGCCAGTGAGGTCTCGAACGACTGCACCGTGATGTGCTCCAGGGCGCCGACCAGCGTGCCCTTGGTGTTGGCCTCTTCCACCTGCCCGTTGTCGCGCACGATCAGCGGAGGGGGATGCCCGGCGCAGGTCAGCCGCAGCACCACCTGACCGTCGCGGTACGCGACCGAAGCCAGCACCAACGTGGCGAATCGCGTGTGGTCTGAGGACAACATGGCGCGGTTGAGCAGCGTGAGCACACCCTCGTGGTCCTGCGCCAGCGGCGTCAGGGCCTGCAGCGTGTTGCGGATCTTGCCGGTCATCACGGCGGCCTCCAGGCCCTTCCCGCAGACGTCGCCCAGCACCACCAGCGTCTCGTCCTCGGGACGCTGCGCGGGATGGAAGTCGTAGAAGTCGCCGCCGACCACCTCGTAATCCTTGGAAGCGCGGTAGCCCCCGGCGAATTCGATGCCGTGCAGCCCGTGCAGCGGCGGGGGCAGCAGGTCGCGCATCAGGGTGCGGGTGATGGCGGCCTGCTCGGCGTAGAGCCGGGCCGCCGACAGTGCCGCCCCGGCCCGGGCGGCGAACAAGCCGGCGAAGATTTCCTCGTCCGCGCTGTACACCGGCCGACCGGAGCGACGCAGCAGCACCAACGCGCCCGCCGAAACGCCGTGGCCCGGCAGCGTCAGGATCATCACGGAGCCGATCGGACCTGAGAAGTGTTGCGGGACAAGCCAATCCGGTACCGACACGGGGTCGATCCAGCCCGAGGAGACCGGCGGGAACCCATGCAGCGCCTCGCTCAACCCCGCCACGACGGCGGGGTCGGCGTCGACACTGCACTGCTCCACCGCCCCGGCCGCGGCGCTGTAGAAGACCGGAAGTCGACGGCCGCGGCCCGCGGGAGCCACCAGGACCGCCGCGTCCGCGAGGTGTTGGGCGGCCATCTGCACGGTCGCTTCCCTGCAGCGGTCCACGTTCAGCGAGGCCGTCAATACCGACGACGCCTCGAGCAGGATCGCCGCGCGCTCCTGTTCGCGCGCCAGCGCTTCTTGCGCCTCCCGCAACAGCTGACCGGTGTCCTCGACCAGCGACCATGCCACCTCGCCGCTGGGCAGCACCGCCGCGTGCGCGGCGAACTTGCGGCCGCCCACATTTCCCGACGCCTCGTTTCCCGACGCCGTATTTCCCGACGCATCCGAGGCGTCCCGGCCGAGCGAGTCGGGATGCAGTTGGACGAGGCGATGGTGCGCCCGCGAAAGCCATTCGACCGTTTCGTCGATTCGCCCACCTTGGACCGCGCCGGGCAAGAGCGAGGCGGCGGAGCCGCTCAGGGCCTGCACGGTTCCCGCCCGGTCGACGACCAGGGTCGGGCAGGACACAGCCGCCCACAAGGCATCGAGGTCGATCTCGACACCTACGTGGGCGTCATCATGCATGCGGTTGACCTGTCAACGCGGGGAATCGGATTTGGCTAGAGCTACATCCGACTCTACGTGTCCGGGATTGCCGGACGGATTCGCTCGTGCGGGCGGTGCGTCGAAGTTGCCGGGCAGGAGCCATTTCTCGACCCCGATTGCGGGACTGGGGCAGGCCCCGATTCGAAGACCTGCGCCTCGCGTGTCCGAGGGGGGACTTGAACCCCCACGCCCATTAGTAGGGCACTAGCACCTCAAGCTAGCGCGTCTGCCATTCCGCCACTCGGACAAGACCAACGAGAGTTGGCAGCTAAGGCTAACGGATTGTCGCACGCGCACCCAAGCCAGCCGGGCCGGTCAGCATGAGCCGAGCGGGCCCCCACAATGGTAGGAAAGGTGGTTGTGACCGACCACACCGAGTTTCCGACCAACCCGAGCGACGACGTCGTCGAGGTCGTCAGCAGGTTGATCCGGTTCGATACCACCAACACCGGCGAACCGGAGACGACGCGCGGCGAGGCCGAGTGCGCGCAGTGGGTCGCCGAACAGCTCGCGCAGGCCGGCTACTCGCCCCAATACGTGGAGTCCGGCGCGCCCGGCCGCGGGAATGTGATCGCCCGACTCGCGGGTGCGGACAGTTCGCGCGGTGCGTTGCTGATCCACGGGCATCTCGACGTGGTGCCCGCCGAGCCGGCCGAGTGGAGCGTGCACCCGTTCTCCGGCGCGGTCAAGGACGGCTTCGTCTGGGGCCGCGGCGCGGTCGACATGAAGGACATGGTCGGCATGATGATCGTGGTGGCCCGGCGGCTGAAGCAGGCCGGGATCGTGCCGCCACGCGATCTGGTGTTCGCGTTCCTGGCCGACGAGGAACACGGTGGCAGCTACGGGGCTCAGTGGCTGGTCGACAATCAGCCCGACCTGTTCGCGGGCGTGACCGAGGCGATCGGCGAAGTGGGTGGGTTCTCGCTGACGGTGCCGCTCCGCGACGGTGGCGAACGTCGGCTCTATCTGATCGAGACGGCCGAGAAGGGCCTGTCGTGGATGCGCCTGACCGCCCGCGGTCCGGCCGGGCACGGATCCATGGTGCATGACCAGAACGCCGTCACCGCCGTCGCCGCGGCGGTCGCCCGGCTGGGCCGGCACCAATTTCCGGTCGTGCTCACGGACGCCGTCGCGCAGTTCCTGGCCGCCGTCGAAGAGGAGAGCGGCCTGGCTTTCGACGTCGAGTCGGGCGACCTGGCCGGGGTGGTCGACAAACTCGGCCCCATGGCCCGCATGCTCAAAGCGGTGCTGCAGGACACCGCCAACCCGACGATGCTCAAGGCCGGGTACAAGGCCAACGTCGTCCCGGCGGTGGCGGAAGCGGTGATCGACTGCCGGATCCTTCCCGGCCGCAAGGCCGCGTTCGAGGCCGAGGTCGACGAGCTGCTGGGCCCAGACGTGACGCGCGAGTGGATCAAAGACTTCTCGTCGTACGAGACCAGTTTCGACGGTGACCTGGTGGACGCCATGAACGCCGCCGTGCTGGCGCTGGACCCCGATGCCAGGACGGTGCCGTACATGCTTTCCGGCGGCACCGACGCGAAAGCCTTCGCGCGCTTGGGTATTCGCTGTTTCGGTTTCAGTCCGCTGCGGTTGCCGCCGGACCTCGACTTCACCGCGTTGTTCCATGGTGTCGACGAGCGGGTACCCGTGGATGCGCTGAGGTTCGGCACCGAGGTGCTGACTCACTTCCTGACACACTGCTGATCGACACTCAAAACGAAAGGATTCTCCATGAGCAACGCGCCCGACCCGTACGCCGCGCTGCCGAAGCTGCCGACGTTCACCCTGACGTCGGAGTCTGTGACTGACGGCCAGCCGCTGGCGCAGCCGCAAGTCAGCGGAATCATGGGCGCGGGCGGAGAAGACGTCAGCCCGCAGCTGAGTTGGTCCGGATTTCCGGGGGAGACCCGCAGCTTCGCGGTCACCGTCTACGACCCCGATGCGCCGACTGCCTCCGGGTTCTGGCATTGGGCGGTGGCGAACCTGCCTGCGGACGTCACCGAACTGCCCGCGGGCGCGGGCGACGGCAGCGACCTGCCCGGGGACGCGCTGACGCTGGTCAACGACGCCGGAATGCGCCGCTACATCGGCGCCGCGCCGCCGCCGGGGCACGGGCCACACCGCTACTACATCGCAGTGCACGCCGTGGACGTCGACAAGCTGGACCTCGGCGAGGACGCCAGCCCCGCCTACCTCGGCTTCAACCTGTTCCAGCACGCGATCGCGCGCGCCGTCATCCACGGCATTTACGAACAGAAGTAGGGCGGGCGCCAGGTCGGAAATCACTTAGGCCACTTCCGTCCCTGGGGTTTCAAGCGCGGGGATTTTGTCGGAGGCCAGGAATATCATTCGAACATGAGTTCGAGTGCTTGGCAGTTGATTCAATCCGACATCGACGCGTTGAGCGCTGTCGTCTCGCGCTTCCAGCGGCATTCATATGAGGCGTTGACGCCCTCGAGGCTGGTTGAAGTCCTGGAAGAGCGCGCGTTCCTCCTTGGCCAGCTGGATGCACTCACGTACGAGTTATCTAGCCCGTTCGGACTGCCGAATGGACGGCGCACATGGCTTTGACGGATCGTGAGCAGATTCAGGCCGACGTTGACGCGTTGTGTGCCGTGGCTACTCGGTTTCAGGGTCATACGTATGAGGCGCTGACCAACCCGGAACGCTTGGGGATCTTGGAGAAACTCGAAGGCGTAACACGCAAACTCCAGACGCCAAGTCACCAGCTCATCAATCAGCTTGCGGAGCAGGCTGATTCGGCGGAGCTGGGTGGCAAGCTGAGCTGGGCGCTGGCCGACCGGTTGCACATCACGCGGGGAGAGGCCAGCCGGCGCGTCGCTGAGGCCGCGGAGCTGGGCCCGCGCCGGGCGCTTTCCGGTGAGCCGTTGGAGCCGGTGTTGCCCGCCACCGCGGCGGCCCAGCGCGACGGGGCAATCGGCTCCGACCACGTGGCGGTGATCCGGCGACTTTTCCACCAGCTGCCGGAATCGGTCGACGTCGAAACGCGTGAGCACGCCGAGAAACACCTGGCTTCGGAGGCCGCTCACTATCGTCCCGACCAACTCGCCAAGCTCGCCCGCCACCTGATGGACTGCCTCAACCCCTATGGCAACTACACCGACGCGGACCGGGCGCGGGCTCGCGGCCTGGTGCTGGGCGCTCAGCAGGCCGACGGCATGTCGAAGCTGAGCGGGTGGTTGACGCCCGAGGCGCGCGCGACCTGGGAGGCGGTGCTGGCCAAATTGGCGGCCCCCGGGATGTGCAACCCCGACGACGAGGCGCCGGTCGTGGACGGCGGCCCGACGGAGGAGGCGGTGCAGCGGGACACCCGCACGGCCGCACAGCGCAGCCACGACGGCCTCAACGCCGCCCTGCGCGCGATGCTCGCCAGCGGCGAGCTCGGCCGGCACAACGGGTTGCCGGCGTCCATTGTCGTGACGACCACGCTGACCGAGCTGGAAGCGGCCGCCGGCAAGGGCTTGACCGGCGGGGGCACCATCTTGCCGATGTCCGACGTCATCCGCCTGGCCCGGCACGCCCATCACTATCTGGCCGTCTTCGACAAGGGGGAAGCGGTGGCGCTGTATCACGGCAAGCGCCTGGCCTCACCCGGCCAGCGAATTGTCCTGTACGCCAAGGATCGCGGCTGTTCCCATCCCGGTTGTGATGTGCAGGGCTACTACTGCGAAGTCCACCACGTCGAAGACTGGGCCAGCACCTACCGCACCGATATCAACCAGCTCACCCTGGCCTGCGGACCCCACCACCGGCTCCTCGAGAAGGGCTGGACCACCCGAAGACGCGCCAACGGCGACACCGAATGGATCCCGCCGCCACACCACGATCGCGGCCAGCCCCGCGTCAACAACTTCCATCATCCGGAGAAGATCTTGGCCGAAGACGACGACCAAGAAGGGGCGGCTTAACCCGCGGCGCCGCCGGCCTTGGGCGCCGCAGAGCCGACGGCAGCGCTGAGCGAGGCGAACCCGCCGTCGCGCAGCCGGCGCGCGATGCCGTCATGAATGCGCTTGGGCCACAAGCCTCCTCCGTAGATGAAGCCGGTGTAGCCCTGCAACAGCGACGCGCCCGCGGTAATCCGCTCCCACGCGTCGTCGGCCGTCTCGATGCCGCCGACGCTGATCAGCGCCAGGCGGTCGCCGACCCGCCCGTAGAGCCGGCTCAGCACTTCGACGGCCCGGGCCGCCACCGGTGGCCCGGAAATGCCGCCGGGCCCCAACGCGTCGACCCCCGGCGTCTGCAGGCCGTCGCGGGACACGGTGGTGTTGGTGGCGACGATGCCCGCCAGGCCCAAGTCCACGGCCAGGTCGGCGACGTCGTCCAGATCGGCGTCGGACAGGTCCGGGGCGATCTTGACCAGCACCGGCTTCGACGTTTCGGCGAGGACGGCCGACAGGATGGGCCGCAACGCCTCGACGGCCTGCAGGTCACGCAGGCCGGGGGTGTTCGGCGAGCTTACGTTCACCACCAGATACGACGCCAGCGGCCCGACCAGACGCGCGCTGGCCCGGTAATCGTCGACGGCGTCGGCGGCCGGGGTGGTTTTCGTCTTACCGATGTTGACCCCGATCGGGACGTCGGGTTGGTGCCGCGCGAGCTGGACCGCCAGCGCCCCGGCGCCCAGGTTGTTGAATCCCATCCGGTTCAGCAGCGCGCGGTCGGCGGGCAGCCTGAACATGCGCGGGAGCGGGTTGCCGGGCTGCGGGTTCGCGGTGACGGTTCCAACCTCGGCGAAGCCGAAGCCGAGCGCGCCCCAGGTCAGCAGTCCCTTGCCGTCTTTGTCGAAGCCGGCGGCCAGCCCCAGCGGCGCCGGAAAACGCACCCCGAACACCGTGCTCGCCAGCGCCGGATCTTTCGGGCCGAGCAGCCGCCGCAGCAGCTGCCGCGCCGGGGCCAGGGCGGTGGCGCCGCGCAGCACCGCGAAAACCAGCGTGTGGATGCGCTCGGGCGGGACCAGGAACAACAGCCGCCGCACCAGGCCGTAGAAAGCGCCGTCGCCGGTTTGCGGCCCCGTCACAGTTCCGGCTGGTCCGGGCGCCGGGTGTCCAGACGAGATTTCTTGCGCCGCAACAACACTCGCCTGCTACCGTCGGTGTAGAGCCGCACCCGGGTCAGCTCCCACCCGCGATATTCGGCCTCAATGGACAGCCGGGTGGAGGCGCTGAGTCGGGTGACCTCCGGCGGCAGGCGCAGCGGCACCCACTCGTATTCGTCGGACAGCTCGGTGTCCCAGCCCGCGGGCAGCCGACTGCTGCGCTGCGCGGTCAACGTGTGCCCGCTGCGTGCTCGATCACCTGCACCCCGGCACCGGACCCCGACACCACGTACAAGGTGTTCGACGCTTCGTCGAACGCCAGTGAGTTCGGTTGCTGCACGGTTGGGTAACGCACCTTCTCGACGGGAATTCCGGTGGACAGATCGTAACCAACCACAATATTAGAAGCGGTCTGCGTCACCCAGCTCAACGCGCGGGAACCGGCCAGGCCGTACGGCGCCTCAGGCACCGGATAGGCCTGCCGCAAGATCAGCGGATCCACGCCGTACACCAGCAGCTGGCCGCCACGGGTGTCCGCGACCAGGACCCGACCCAGCGGATCCGCGGTCATGGTGGTCGCGCCTTCACCGGCACGCAGCGCCTGCTGGGCCTTGCCGTCGGCGCCGATCGTCGTCACCGAGGTCTGTCCCCGGTCCAGGACCGCCGTCGTATTCCCTTGCGTGGCAAGCGCATCGACCCGTACGAAGATCTTGCTGCGGGTGCCGACAGGGGCGGCGGCAACGGCGCCGGGCGTCGGCGAGCCGGGTGTCGGAGAAGCGAGGATGTAGACGGTCCCGTCGGCACTCCCCAGCACCAGCTTGCCGTCGGCGCGCAGGGCGACCGCGGTGAAATCGGCCTGTTGGGCGTCGGCGACGTCCACCCGGGTCGCGCGGCCGGTCGCCAGGTCGACCACGAAATAGCCGCCGCGGGCGGCCAGGAAGAGCGTTCCGTGGCCGTCATCGGTCAACGCGGTCGACGGTCCCGGCAGGGCGATGACGCGCGGCGCGGCGGTCGAATCGCCGAAGACGGTGACGGTCCCCGCTCCCGCCGGGGCGCCGGGCGCCAGCACCGCCAGCTGGTGCGTGCCGCCGTCGAAGGTCGCCGCGATGGCGGCGGCGGCCAGCGGGCGCACCTCGCCGGCCGGGCGCTGGAACGCCGGCGGAGACACGGCCGGTTCGGCCGCTGCGATGGTGGGCGGCGCGGATTTGAATGTATTGGACGAACAACCCGCGATCGCCGCCAGCAAAAGCGCGACGGCAAGCAGGCGGCGCTGAGCTGCCAATTGATGACGCATGTGCCGTGACAGCAATTATTTTCCCTCGCGTAACGACGGTGGACTTCCGAGTCTAAGGAACGCTTTCGCATCCAATATGGCCATGTCGTGCACATCAAGTCCGGTGGGCGAGGTATCGTCGCCTCATGGCCGTCATCGTTGACCGGCAGATCGCGGAGAAAGAGTTTGCTGTCGAAGATATGTCGACAGGAATCTTCGCCAGCGGGTATGGACAAGTCGGTGATGGACGTAGTTTTTCGTTCCACATCGAGCACCGCTCGCTCGTCGTCGAAATTTACCGACCGCGCCTCGCCGGGCCAGTTCCGCAGGCCGAAGAGGTGGTCGCCACGGCGGTCCGCAGCCTGGTCGATATCGACCTCACCGACGAACGCAGCCTGGTCGCCGCCGTGCGCGACTCGGTGGCGCATGCGGTGCCGGTATCGCACTAGTCGATAGCGCCTTCCCACCGGGTACCGTCGTGGTCGTGGTTGCCCCAGCTCGTCGGATGTTGGACACCGCTGCATGACGGTCATCCTGCTGCGGCACGGTCGATCCAGCTCGAACACCGCGGGGATCCTGGCCGGCCGCTCCGAGGGCGTCGACCTCGACGACAAGGGCCGCGACCAGGCCGCCGGGCTGATCGACCGGATCGGTGACCTGCCCATCCGGGCCCTGATCAGTTCGCCGCTGCTGCGCTGCCGGCGCACGCTCGAGCCGCTCGCCGAAGCGCTGTGCCTCGAGCCGTTGATCGACGACCGGCTGGCCGAGGTCGATTACGGGGACTGGACCGGCCGCAAGATCGCCGAACTGGCCGGCGAGCCGCTGTGGCGGGTCGTGCAGGCTCACCCGAGCGCGGCGGTGTTCCCGGGCGGAGAGGGGCTGGCACAGGTGCAGGCGCGGGCCGTGTCCGCCGTCCGCGAACACGATCGGCGGCTAGCCCAGGAGCACGGGGGAGAGAACGGCGGCGACGCCCTGTGGGTGGCCTGCACTCACGGTGATGTCATCAAGGCGGTCGTCGCCGACGCCTACGGCATGCACCTTGACGCGTTCCAGCGGGTCACCGCCGACCCGGCGTCGGTGAATGTGATCCGGTACACCGAATTGCGCCCGTTTGTGTTGCACGTCAACCACACCGGTGCGAAATTGGCTGCGGCGCTGCGGGCCGGACCCCCGCCCAAGGAACAGGCACAGGACAAGGCGCAAGATAAGGCCCACGACAAGGCGCACGACAAGACCGACGGCGAGTCCCCGGCGGCGCTGCCGGCCAGCGACGCGGTGGTCGGTGGCTCATCCGATTAATTCCGCTTAAAACAAGCGCGGCGGGGCAATCGAATCGCACGGCGAAGCCAACAGCCGGTATTTTGGAGGTGCCATGGCCCGCGCAATCCACGTCTTCCGCACACCCGACCGCTTCGTGGCCGGGACCGTTGGTCAGCCCGGAAACCGAACCTTCTACATCCAGGCGGTACACGATTCCCGGGTGGTGTCGGTGGTTTTGGAGAAGCAGCAGGTTGCGGTCCTGGCCGAGCGCATCGGCGCGCTGCTGCTCGAGGTGAACCGCCGATTCGGGACACCGGTCCCTCCGGAGCCGGCGGAGGTGGAGGACCTGAACCCGTTGATCACTCCCGTGGATGCCGAGTTCCGGGTTGGGACCATGGGCCTGGGCTGGGATTCCGAAGCCCAGACCGTGGTGGTCGAGTTGCTGGCCGTCACCGACGCCGAGTTCGACGCGTCGGTGGTGCTCGACGACACAGAGGAAGGGCCCGACGCGGTGCGGGTGTTCTTGACGCCGGAGTCGGCGCGGCAGTTCGCCACCCGCTCCAACCGCGTCATCTCAGCGGGACGGCCACCATGCCCGCTGTGCGACGAACCGTTGGATCCCGAAGGCCATATCTGCGCGCGCGCCAACGGCTATAGGCGCAGCGCGCTGCTCGGGCCTGACGATGAACTTGAGGCCTGACGACCGTGAGGTGTTGCGCCACGGTGAGCTGACGGTCCTCGGACGCATCCGCTCGGCCAGCAACGCCACCTTTCTGTGCGAGTCCACGCTCGACGAAACGACGGTCCACTGCGTCTACAAACCGATCTCCGGTGAGGCCCCGCTGTGGGATTTTCCCGACGGGACGCTGGCGGGCCGCGAACTGGCCGCCTACCTGGTGTCGACACAGCTGGGGTGGAACATCGTGCCGTACACGGTGATTCGTCACGGCCCGGCCGGGCCGGGCATGCTGCAGCTGTGGGTGGACCAGCCCGGCGACTCCGCCGACTCCGAGCCCAGGCCCGGACCGGACCTGGTCGACCTGTTTCCCGCCAACAAGCCGGAACCGGGTTACCTGCCGGTGCTGCGGGCCTACGACTACGCCGGTGACGAGGTCGTCCTGATGCACGCCGACGACATCCGGCTGCGGCGCATGGCTGTCTTCGACGTGCTGATCAACAACGCCGACCGCAAGGGCGGCCACGTGCTGCGCGACGTCGAGGGCCACGTCTACGGCGTCGACCACGGCGTGTCCCTGCATGTCGAGAACAAGCTGCGCACGGTGCTGTGGGGCTGGGCCCACAAGCCGGTCGACAAGAAGATGCTGGAGGCGGTCGCCGGGCTCACCGAGGCCCTGGGCGGCTCGCTGTGCGACGAACTTGCCGAACACATCACGCGTGCGGAGATCGCGGCGTTGCGCAGGCGCGCGCACGCGCTGCTCGACGACCCGGTGATGCCCGGACCCAACCGGCACCGCCCCATTCCGTGGCCGGCCTTCTAGGACCGGCGTTCTGAGCCGCGCATGGCCGTCGGCGATACTGAACCGGTGAGCCAGGGCCCGGATGAGTTGACCGATGCCGCTCTGGCCGCCGAACTCGCCGCGGACGCCGGCGAACTGCTGCTGAAGGTGCGCGACGAGATCGGCTTCCGACATCCGTGGGCGTTGGGCGACGCCGGCGACAGCCTGGCCAACGAGCTGATCCTGCGGCGGCTGCGCACCGAGCGGCCCGACGACGCGGTGCTCAGCGAGGAGGCCTACGACGATCTCGTCCGGCTCAAGCACGACCGGGTCTGGATCATCGACCCGCTGGACGGCACCCGTGAATTCTCCACGCCGGGCCGCGACGATTGGGCGGTGCACATCGCGCTGTGGCAGCGCCCCACGAACGGGCGGCGGGAGATCACCGACGCCGCGGTGTCGTTGCCGGCCCGCGGGAACACGGTCTACCGCACCGACACCGTCACCGCCGAGGCCGCGCGCGTCGGCATACCGCACACGTTTCGCATCGCGGTCAGCGCCACCCGCCCGCCCTTCGTGTTGCACCGGATGCGCCAGTCGTTGGCCATCCAGCCGGTGGCGATCGGCTCGGCGGGCGCCAAGGCGATGGCCATCATCGACGGTGACGTCGACGCCTACCTGCATGCCGGCGGCCAATGGGAATGGGATAACGCGGCGCCCGCCGGGGTGGTGATGGCCGCCGGCATGCACGCGTCGCGGCTGGACGGCTCGCCGATGCGCTACAACCAGCTCGATCCCTACCTGCCCGACTTCGTGATGTGTCGCGCGGAGGTGGCGCCGATCCTGCTCGCCGCCATCCGCGACGCGTGGCGCTAACTTCCCGCGTTTAGACTCGTTGGCATGCAGTCGTGGGAGTCTCCACCGGTTCCGGTATTGCCGGGACGTGGGCCCGAGCTCCGGCTGTTCGACACCTCCGACCGGCAAGTGCGCCCGGTGGCGCCCGGATCGACGGCGACGATGTATGTCTGCGGCATCACCCCGTATGACTCCACCCATCTGGGTCACGCGGCCACCTATCTGAGCTTCGACCTGGTCTACCGGCAGTGGCTGGATCTGGGCCACGCCGTGCACTACGTGCAGAACGTCACCGACGTCGACGATCCGCTGTTCGAACGCGCCCAGCGCGACGGTGTGGACTGGCGCGAGCTGGGCGATCGTGAGGTCACGCGCTTTCGCGAGGACATGGCGGCGCTGCGGGTCCTGCCGCCGCGCGACTACGTCGCGGCCACGCAGGCGATCCCCGAGGTGGTCGAGCTCGTCGAGAAGATGCTGGCGTCGGGCGCGGCGTACGTCGTCGACGGCGACTACCCGGACGTCTACTACCGCGCGGACGCCACGCCGCAGTTCGGCTACGAGTCCGGCTACGACCGCGAAACCATGCTGCGGCTGTTCGGGGAGCGCGGCGGCGACCCGGACCGGCCCGGCAAGACCGACGAGCTGGACGCGCTGCTCTGGCGGGCCGCCCGGCCGGGGGAGCCGAGTTGGCCGTCGCCGTTCGGCGCCGGCCGGCCCGGCTGGCATGTCGAATGCGCGGCGATCGCGCTCAGCCGAATCGGCAGTGGCCTGGACATCCAGGGCGGCGGCAGCGACCTGATCTTCCCGCATCACGAGTTCACCGCCGCACACGCCGAATGCGTAAGGGGCGAGCGGAGATTCGCCCGCCACTACGTGCACGCCGGCATGATCGGCTGGGACGGGCACAAGATGTCCAAGAGCCGGGGCAACCTGGTGCTGGTGTCGACCTTGCGCGCGCAAGGCATCGAGCCGGCGGCCATCCGGCTGGGCCTGCTGTCCGGCCATTACCGCGCGGATCGATTCTGGAGCCAGCAGGTGCTCGACGAGGCCACGGCCCGCCTGGAGCGCTGGCGCGCCGCGACGCGGCTGCCCGCCGGGCCCGACGCCGCCGACGTGATCGCGCGGGTGCGCCAATACCTGGCCGACGACCTGAACAGCCCCAAAGCCCTTGCCGCGCTTGATGGTTGGGCAACCGATGCGCTCGAATACGGCGGTCATGACGCCGAGGCCCCGCGCCTGGTGGCGACCGCGGTCGATGCGCTGCTCGGCGTTGAGTTGTGAAAGCGGTACGTTGTCGGCCATGACGTCGTTGCAGGACAAGGTTGTTTTGATCACGGGCGGGGCCCGCGGAATCGGGGCCGAGGTCGCCCGCAGGCTGGGCGACAAGGGCGCCAAACTCGTGCTCACCGACCTCAACGACGCCGAGCTGACCGCGCTGGCGGCCGAAATCGGCCGCGAGCGCGTGCTGACCGCGGTCGCCGACGTGCGCGACCTGCCGGCCATGCAGGCCGTCGCCGCCCGGGCCGTCGAGCGCTTCGGCGGCATCGACGTCGTGGTCGCCAACGCCGGCATCGCCAGCTACGGGTCGGTGCTGCAGGTCGATCCCGAGGCGTTCAAGCGGGTCATGGACATCAACGTGCTCGGCGTGTTCAACACCGTGCGCGCCACGCTGCCCACGGTGATCGAGCGCCGCGGCTACGTGCTCATCGTCTCGTCGCTGGCGGCCTACGCCGCGTGTCCGGGCCTGGCCCCCTACAACGCGTCGAAGGCCGCCGTCGAGATCTTCGCCAACGCGCTGCGGCTCGAGGTCGCCCACCGCGGTGTCAGCGTCGGTTCGTCACACATGTCGTGGATCGACACCGCCCTGGTCCGCGACACCGAGGCCGACCTGCCCGCTTTCGGCAAGCTGCTATCCAGCTTCCCGTGGCCGTTGAACAAGACCACCACCGTCGACAAATGCGCGGACGCCTTCGTCAAAGGCATCGAGGCTCGCCGGAATCGGATCTACTGCCCGCGCTGGGTGGCCTTGTTCCGCTGGATCAAGCCGGTGCTGTCCACCCCAGCCGGTGAGCTGCCCCTGCACAAGCCCACCGCGGAGCTGCTGCCCCAGCTGGACGCCCAGGTCGTCGCGCTCGGGCGCTCGACCAGCGCCTACAACCAGGGATTGGGCAAGTCCTCGCCGGCGGCGGATTAGTCAGTCGGGGCGAGTGGCCGGTTCGGCGGTCGCGGCCGATCCGGCCTGGGCCGCCCGCTGCGACGCGACGGCCGCCACCCGACCGCGGACCAGGAACCATCCGGCGCTCAGCGCCGGCGGAACGACCACCACCGTCCCAATGGTCCAGGCGCCGGTCTCCTTGTCGCAGGCCATCATCACCAAGACGGCGGCCAAGAACGCCAGGGTGAGATAGCCCGAATACGGCGCCCATGGCATGCGAAACCGCGGCCGCTGGACAACTCCGGCCCTGGCCAGCCGATGGAAGCGCAACTGACACAGCACGATCGTGGACCAGCACGCGATGATGCCCGGCGCCACCATGTTGAGCACGATCTCGAACGCTTCGCCGGGATTGAAGGCGTTCAGGACGATGCCGAACAGGCAGATCGCGCCGGCCATCGTGATACCGACGTAAGGCACCCCGTTCTTGGACATCCGGGCCGCGAACCGGGGCCCGCTGCCGCTGGACGCCATCGAGTGCATGATGCGGCCGGTCGAATAGAGCCCCGCGTTAAGGCTCGACAGCGCCGCGGTGAGCACCACCGCGTTCATCACGTCGCCGGCGCCGTGGAAACCGATCTTGGAAAAGAAAGTGACGAACGGGCTTTCGGTGGCCTGGTACGAGGTGTAAGGCAGCAGCAACGCGAGCAGCGCGATGGACCCGACGTAGAAGACGGCGATCCGCGCGATCACCGAGTTGATCGCGCGGGGCATGACCTTTTCCGGTTCGGGGGTTTCACCGGCGGCTGTGCCGACCAATTCGATGGCCGCATAAGCGAACACCACACCCGAGGTGGTCAGCAGCGCCGCTGTCACGCCGGCGGGAAAGAGGCCGCCGTGGTCGGCCCACAGATTGAGTCCGGTGCTGTGGCCGTCGATCCGGTAGCGCCCTGCGAGAAAGACGATCCCGACGACCAGGAAGGCGACCAGCGCGAAAACCTTCACCAGCGCCGCCCAAAATTCCAGCTCCCCAAACCATTCCACCGAGATCAGGTTCATCGACAACACGGCGACGAGCGCGATCAGCGCCAGCACCCACTGCGGGATCGATCCGAACGCCGTCCACCGCCGCAGATAGGTGGCGATGGCGGTGGTGTCGACGATGGCCGTCATCGACCAGCCCAGGAAATACATCCAGCCGATGGCGAATGCGGCCTTCTCGCCGAAGAACTCGCGCGCGTAAGACACGAACGAGCCCGACGACGGACGGTGCAGGACCAACTCGCCCAGCGCCCGCAGGATGAGAAAGACGAAGACACCGCACAGGGCGTAGACCAGGAACATGCCGGGGCCCGCCTTGGCCAGCCGCCCGCCCGCACCCAAAAACAGCCCGGAGCCGATCGCACCCCCGATGCCGATCATCTGCACCTGCCTGGCCTTGAGTCCCTTGCGGTACCCGGCGTCCTCGCCCGAGTCGCCCGGGCCGGCCGCCGCCGGGATCAGGCTGCCGTCACCAGGCAACGCCGCCATGCAGCTATCCAATCGTGGTCGTCCGCCGACCCAGGGCCGCGGATGTTGCGTGGATCAGAGGGCAAGGAGCTCTACCGGCCGAAGCCGGGCCGCCGTCGACGCAGGTAGCGCTCGAACTCCGCGGCCAGCGCGTCGCCGTCGATCTTGCCCAGGGCCTCGTTCATGTCGACCTCGGCGTCGCCGCGCTGTTCGAGCGACTGCACGTACTCGGCCAGGTCCTCGTCCTCGGCGGCCATCTCGGTGATGGCCTGCTCCCACTCCTCGGCGTCGGTCGGCAGGTCGGCCAGCGGCACCTCGATGTCGAGCACGTCCTCGACGCGTCGCAGCAACGCCACGGTCGCCTTCGGGTTGGGTGGCTGCGAGACGTAGTGCGGCACCGCCGCCCAGAACGTCACGGCGGGGATCCCGGCGGCGACGCAGGCGTCCTGGAACACCCCGGCGATGCCGGTGGGCCCCTCGTAGCGGCTCTCTTCCAGGCCAAAGCGTTTGGCCGATTCGGGGGAGTAGGCAGCGCCGGAGACCGGGACCGGCCGGGTATGCGGAGTATCGGCCAGCAGGGCGCCCAGGATGACGACGGTGTCCACGTTGAGCTTGTCGGCGATGGCGACCAGTTCGGCGCAGAAAGTGCGCCAGCGCATGTTGGGCTCGACGCCGTGCATCAGCACGACGTCGCGGTCGCTGCCCGGCGGCCGACAGTGCGAAATCCGCATGGCCGGCCAGACCAGCTCCCGGGTAACCCCGTCGACCTGCCGAATGACGGGCCGATTCACCTGGTAGTCGTAGTACGCCTCGTCGTCGATCTCGAGGATGGGGTCGGCTTCCCAGATGGCCTCGAGGTGCTCGAGGGCGTCACTGGCCGCGTCGCCGGCGTCGTTCCAGCCCTCGAATGCCGCCACGACGATGGTGTCGTGCAGTTCGGGCAATGTCGCTTTCCCAAACGGTGGGCCATCGGATGGGGTCACAGAATCAGCGTACGGCCTTTGCGGCCGATCTTCGGCCTTGCCTGGCAAGGACCTGTCAACCATCGGAGGTATTCCATAGGGCGACTATCCTTATGGGGTGCGTGCCGACCTGACCCTCGACGAGATCAACAGCAGGCGTCGACGCGGTCGGAGCGAAATACGCTCGGCTTCGCACTGGTTAATTTTGGTAACTATTGCGTCGCAGGCAGGATCCACGAGCTGTCGGCGATGAGTTAGGCGTCCAGACGTCGATAGGGGGACGACGTAGACTCTTGACCGTCGAGAGGCGTTGCAACGGGTATTGGGGGACCGGGTCCCCGCCGGTATCCGCCACGCTCGGCAGAGTCAAGGACGCCTTCCGCTATGGAAGGAATGCACGTGAACGTCGTTGAGTCAGAGACCTTCGTGCCTGACATTCGTCCCGACTGCACCGAAGAACTTACGGCCGCTCTCCGTGAGCGGATCGTGGTGATCGACGGCGCGATGGGCACGGCGATCCAGCGCGACCGGCCGGACGAGGCCGGCTACCGAGGCGACCGCTTCACCGAGTGGCCGACCGCTCTGCAGGGCAACAACGACCTGCTCAACCTGACGCAGCCGCAGATCATCGAGGGGATCCATCGCGAGTACCTCGAGGCCGGTGCCGACATCCTGGAAACCAACACGTTCAACGCCAACGCGATCTCGCTATCCGACTACGGCATGGCAGACCTGGCCTACGAGCTGAACTACGCCGGCGCAGCCCTGGCCCGCAAGGCCGCCGATGAGTACAGCACCCCGGAGAAGCCCCGCTACGTCGCCGGCGCGATCGGTCCGACCACGCGCACCGCGTCGATCTCGCCGGACGTCAACGACCCCGGAGCCCGCAACGTCTCCTACGACCAGCTGGTCGCCGCCTACCTGGAAGCTGCCAACGGCCTGGTCGACGGCGGTGCCGACCTCCTCATCGTCGAAACGATCTTCGACTCACTGAACGCCAAGGCGGCGGTCTTCGCCGTCGAAACGCTGTTCGAGGAGCGCGGACGCCGCTGGCCGGTGATCATCTCGGGCACCATCACCGACGCGTCCGGGCGGACGCTGTCGGGTCAGGTCACCGAGGCGTTCTGGAACTCGATCCGGCACGCCAAGCCGCTCGCCGTCGGCCTCAACTGCGCCCTTGGCGCGCCGGAGATGCGGCCCTACATCGCCGAGATGTCGCGGATCGCGGATACCTTCGTCTCCTGTTACCCGAACGCCGGCCTGCCCAACGCCTTCGGCGAGTACGACGAAACCCCGGAGCGTCAGGCCGGGTACATCGCCGACTTCGCCGACGCCGGCCTGGTCAACCTGGTCGGCGGTTGCTGCGGAACCGCGCCGCCGCACATCGCCGAGATCGCCAAGGTCGTCGAGGGCAAGCCGCCGCGCGAGGTGCCGGAGATCCCGGTGGCCACCCGGCTGTCCGGCCTGGAACCGCTCAACATCACCGACGACTCGCTGTTCGTGAACATCGGTGAGCGCACCAACATCACCGGATCGGCCCGGTTCCGCAACCTGATCAAGGCCGAGGATTACGACACCGCGCTCTCGGTCGCCCTGCAGCAGGTCGAGGTCGGTGCGCAGGTCATCGACATCAACATGGACGAGGGCATGATTGACGGCGTCGCCGCGATGGACCGGTTCACCAAGCTGATCGCGGCCGAGCCGGACATCAGCCGCGTCCCGGTGATGATCGACTCCTCCAAGTGGGAGGTCATCGAGGCGGGCCTGAAGAACGTGCAAGGCAAGCCGATCGTCAACTCGATCTCCATGAAGGAGGGCGAGGAGAAGTTCATCCGCGAGGCACGGCTGTGCCGCAAGTACGGCGCCGCCGTCGTCGTGATGGCCTTCGACGAGCAGGGGCAGGCCGACAACCTGGAGCGGCGCAAAGAGATCTGCGGGCGCGCCTATCGGATCCTGACCGAAGAGGTCGGTTTCCCGCCCGAGGACATCATCTTCGACCCGAACTGCTTCGCGCTGGCGACCGGTATCGAGGAGCACGCGACCTACGGCATCGACTTCATCGAGGCCTGCGCCTGGATCAAGGAAAACCTTCCGGGAGTGCACATCTCCGGCGGCATCTCGAATGTGTCGTTCTCGTTCCGGGGCAACAACCCCGTCCGCGAGGCGATCCACTCGGTGTTCCTGTTCCACGCCATCAAGGCCGGGCTGGACATGGGCATCGTCAACGCCGGTGCGCTAGTGCCCTACGACTCGATCGACCCCGAACTGCGCGAGCGCATCGAGGACGTCGTGCTGAACCGCCGCGACGATGCGGCCGAACGACTCCTGGAGATCGCCGAGCGGTTCAACAAGTCGGAGGATAGGGCCGGCGACTCTGCCGTCCAAGAGTGGCGCAACCTTCCTGTGCGCGAGCGGATCACGCACGCGTTGGTCAAGGGCATCGACGCCCACGTCGACGACGACACCGAGGAATTGCGGGCCGAAATCGCCGCCGCGGGTGGCCGCCCGATCGAGGTGATCGAGGGCCCGCTGATGGATGGCATGAACGTCGTCGGCGACCTCTTCGGCTCGGGCAAGATGTTCCTGCCCCAAGTCGTGAAGTCGGCCCGCGTGATGAAGAAGGCCGTCGCCTACCTGCTGCCGTTCATCGAGGCGGAGAAGGAGCAGAACGGCACTGCCGCAGCGAAGGACACCAACGGCACGATCGTGATGGCGACCGTGAAGGGCGACGTGCACGACATCGGCAAGAACATCGTCGGAGTTGTCCTGCAGTGCAACAACTTCGAAGTGATCGACCTCGGCGTGATGGTGCCCGCCCAGAAGATCCTGGACGCGGCCAAGGAGCACGACGCCGACATCATCGGGCTGTCCGGGCTGATCACCCCGTCGCTGGACGAGATGTCCAACTTCGCCGTCGAGATGGAACGGGAGGGGCTGCAGATCCCGCTGCTGATCGGCGGTGCGACCACGTCGCGCGCCCACACGGCCGTGAAGATATCGCCCCGTCGCAGCGGTCCGGTGGTCTGGGTCAAGGACGCGTCCCGTTCGGTGCCGGTCGCGGCGGCCCTGCTCGACGACAAGCAGCGTCCGGCCCTGCTGGAGGCCACCGAGAAGGACTACGCGTCGCTGCGGGAACGGCACGCGCAAAAGAACGAGCGGCCGATGCTGACCCTGGAGAAGGCCCGCGCGAACCGGACGCCGATCGAGTGGGACGGCTACACGCCGCCGGTGCCCGCGATAGGTGCGGCAATACGGGAATTTCAGGATTACGACCTCGCCGAGCTGCGGGAGTACATCGACTGGCAGCCGTTCTTCAACGCCTGGGAGATGAAGGGCAGATTCCCCGACATCCTCAACAACCCGGCCTCGGGCGAGGCCGCCCGCAAGCTCTACGACGACGCCCAGCAGATGCTGGACACCCTGATCAAGGAGAAGTGGCTGACCGCCAACGGGGTGATCGGGTTCTTCCCGGCGAACGCGGTCGGCCCGGGTTTCGAAGACATCGAGGTCTACACCGACGACACCCGCACCGAGGTGCTGACCACGCTGCACAATCTGCGCCAGCAGGGCGAGCACCGCGACGGCATCCCCAATCGGAGCCTCGGCGACTTTATCGCGCCCAAGGACACCGGGCTGGCCGACTACATCGGCGCCTTCGCGGTCACCGCGGGGCTGGGCAGCCAGGAGAAGATCGCGGAGTTCAAGGCGGCACTCGATGACTACAGCGCAATCCTGCTGGAGTCGGTCGCCGACCGGCTGGCGGAGGCGTTCGCCGAACGGATGCACCAACGGGTCCGCAAGGAGTTCTGGGGATTCCAGCCCGACGAGCAGCTGGACAACGAGGCGCTCATCGAGGAGAAGTACCGGGGAATTCGCCCGGCGCCCGGTTATCCGGCCTGCCCGGAGCACACCGAGAAGGTGACGCTCTGGAAGTTGATGGACGTCAAGGAGCGGACCGGCATCGAGCTCACCGAGTCGATGGCGATGTGGCCCGGCGCGGCCGTCAGCGGCTGGTATTTCTCGCACCCGCAGTCGCAGTACTTCGTGGTCGGCCGGTTGGGTCAGGACCAGGTCGCCGATTACGCGAAGCGCAAGGGCTGGACTCTCGCCGAAGCGGAGCGCTGGCTCGCCCCCAACCTCGGCTACAACCCGGAGGACTGAGCCACAGGCTCAAAGGGACGTTCAGGGGAAGGGATGTTGATGCTGGAGCGAGAGTTGAACCGCATTGCCGACATCGCCGTGGAAGCCGTTAATGTCACGGTCTTGCACGTCCGGCGCATCGTCGGAGCCCTATGCACCGCCCTCGACCGCACAAGACACGAAGTCGGCGACTTAGCTTGGGACTACGGTGATCTGGCGACAAGCGTCCGTTTCTCGGCCCGCCGTAATCGCGCGTCCGCCGGGGACGACGGTCGGGTGACGCTCAGCGAGCACGCTGACAATGTGATATCGATGGAGCTGCGCCGCCGAAAGGCCAACTGAGGCAACGCCAGAGGCGCTGTCGCTAGCTGTCGCTAGATGCGCAGCACGGAACTCAACGCCGACAGCGGAATATGAGCCTGCACAGTCCCGCCGTCCATATACCACTGCATCAGGCCCGGCGCGAAGTTGAGGGGCTCGTCGTGTCCCACCGGGTAGTCGGGCATGTACAAGATCAACTCGTCGGGTGTCACCGCCCACGCCTTGTATGCCCCGGAGTAGACCTTGTCCGGCGTCCAGCGGTCGATCACGAACGGGTACGTGCCCGGGTCATGGGGCGGCGGCGCCTGATCGAGCGCGGTCTCGATAAACGGTTGGGCCAGTGGCGGAATCGCGGTCAGCGGGTTCGACGTCGTCAGGTCCGCCAGCTGCACCCGCCGGCCGCTGGCCATGTCGAAGGTGAATGTCCGGTAGGCGTTGTTGAACTTCGGCCCGTCGGCGTGGTAGTCCTCGTGGAACACGGCGCTGAGCAAGTTTTGATGTCGGAACACTTCGAAGTTCTCCTCGCCGTAGCTGTCGGCGGCCATCTGGGAGTTGGCGGTCTTCCAATTGTTGACCAGGGTGTGCAGGTAGTCGCGGATGACCGGGCCCGTTGTCGGGTTGTCGACCAGGTCGTCGGGCAAGGCGACCTTGATGTCCCGCACGGCCTTGCGTTCCGACGTCACCGACGTGTGGCAGTACTGGCCGTCCCAGTCACCGCCCAGCTCGCCGCAGAACGACGGCGCGGACGCGTGGGTGGTGGCGGTGGTGGGAACCGTTGTCGCCACCGCGAATACGACCGCGGCCCAGAATCTCTTGCGCATAAGCTGCCTCCGCCCGGCTCAGAGCAGTTGGACCTCGCTGGCCCGCCAGCGACCGTCGACCTTATCCATGGTCATCTTGATCCGGCTGCGGTCGATGCGCGGGTCGGGCGCGGCCGTGTTGGTGACGGTCTGGTCGATAAAGACCAGCACGACAACCTTGTTCGTCGACTCGGACTGAATCGCCGAATCCACCACCACGCCGTGGGCGGTCGCCTTGTTGTCGATCAGCAGTTGCCGAAGCTTCACGCTGGACTGGGTGTACATGTCCTTGAACTCGCCCGTAGCGCCATCGAGGACCTGCCTGAAGTTGTCGTCGACCTTGTTCGAATCGATGCTCGTCAGCACCTGTGCGTAGGCGATGGCGGCCTGTTGGGCCTGAGCGCCGGCGAGCTTGATCTGGTGCTCCTGCCACTGCCGCCAGCCGAGGAATCCCGATACGGCAAGTGAGGCGACGAGTAGCGCCGGCAGCGCGCTGCGACGCAGGTAGTGCTTCCAGCGCCGCCCGCCGCGCCCGGGGTCGCGACGCTTGCCTTTGAGCAGCACGCCGTCTTCTTCGTCGGCCCGTTCGTCGTCGGCCCGTTCGTCGTCGACGGGCACATCCTCCGCGTCTTCGGTTGCGGCCGGGGGAATTTCGTCGTCCGGCTCCGCCTCGGCGCGCGCCTCGGCCTTCGGGTTCTTCTTGGTGGTCACGATCACGATCAGCTCCTCGAGATGTGGGTTGATGGCCTAGTGGGGCGGTTCGATCGGCAGGCCTGGGCCGCCGTAGGGAGTGGGAATGGTGTAGCGACCACGCGGGGTCGGATCGGTTCGACGGCCCAGGTCTGCACCCGGCGGGGGACCGGCGGTGTCGTCGCCGCCCGGCCGCGGCGCGTTCTTGGCGCCCCGGATCGAGACCGCGGGGTCGTCGTCGCGGCAGTAGGTGTACATGAATGGCTCGTAGTAGTCGGCGGCGGAGGAGGCGTGCGACGGCGTCCCGTAGTCGCACACATAGCGCGGATAGAGGTCGGCCGTCGCCCAGACGCCGTGATCGTGAAATGCGCTCGTCACCGCGTCCAGCACGGACCCACGGTAGTCGGGGAACAGCGCGTTGAGCGCCGGAACGCGTAGATAGAGCAACTGCGACATGGTCGCCATGCTGCCCAGCAGCTGCACCATCGTGTCGGAATTGTCGGCGAACAGGTTGTCGACCGCCGAAAGCGTGCGCGGGGTTTGCCCGGTCAGGCGGCGATAGCCGGCCTGCATCCTGGCCACGCCGGTCAGGGTTCGGTCGAGTTCCGTTGCGGCAGAGCCCAGTCCTGCGTTCTTGTCGCTTGCCAGGGTGAGCACCACCCGGCTCGTCTTGATGATGCTGGTGGTTTGGGGCAGCACCGAATCGAGCGTGGAAAGCAGAAACGTACCGCCGTCGACGATGGCGGTCAGCTTCGCCGGGCCCTCCTTGCTCAGGCTCAGTTCCTTCTTGATCAACTCGACCTTGTGGGGGTCGACCTGGGCCAGCAGTCCGTCGGCGTCACCGAGCAGCTGCGCCAGGCTGACCGGAACAGTGGTGCGGTCGGAGGTGATCAGGCTGCCGTCGTGCAAGTACGGCCCGGCGTCGGAGGCGGCCTCGAAGTTGATGTATTGCTCGCCGGCCGGCGACAGTGCCGAGACGTGCACCACGCTGTTCGCCGGTATCCGTACGTTGGACGTGATGCTGGCGATGGCGTTCACGCCGTTGTCGGTGATCCGCAGCGACTCGACCCGGCCGACGCGCACTCCGCGCAGCGCGACATCTTGATTCGGCAGCAAGCCGCCGGATTCCGCCAGCTGTACGGTGACGCGGTAGGTCGAGGCGAAGGGTTTCACCCGCAGCGCGCCGATAAGCAGGTAGGCGGTGGCGATGACCAGAATGAGCGCCAATCCGGCCACCGACAGCCAGACCTGTTGTCGGTGACCAGTGCGCACGGCCCGCACGATGACGTTCGCGACGTTGTCGACGGCGCGGGTCATGGTTGCGGTCCAGGCGGTGGCGGTTTCGGTGGTGATGGTGGTAGTGGTGGTGGTGGTGGTGGTCCCGCCGGGGGTCCGGGAGCGACGTCGATTTGACCGGGGATGTTCGGGTCCGGAATGACTGGAACCTGCGGCGAATTCGGCCCGCGGCCGACCACGCGTTCCTGCAGACGCCACAGGGTGTACTTGAGGGTGCCGACGAGCAGGTTCACGTTGTAGTGGTGCGGGCCGTGCAGTCCGATGTCACCGGGGAATCCGATATCGGGAAGCGATCCGAGCATGATCTTGTCCACGCTCACGTGCACCGAAATTGAGTTCCCGGCGGTCGATTTGACCAACGGGGGAATCAGCCGGTTGAGCGCCAGCCAGCTGGTATCCGGGCTCACGGCAACGTCATTGGCCGCGCCGGCGACCGTGTTCAGGTCGCGGATGATGCTGCGGCCGCTGGTGTCGGTCCCGCCGATCGACGGGAACCGGGCCAGCAGTCGGGACGTGTCGCCCACCTGGATGGCCACGTCGGAGAGCTGGGCGGTGTTGTCGGCAAGCGCCGAAGTGGCGGGACCGGCGGCCGCCATCAGGTCGCTGATGGTTTGGTTCTTGGCGTCGAGTTCGTCGGCCAGGTGCGACAATTGGGTCAACGCGGTCGAGATCTGACCGGACCGCGAGTCCAGCGTCCCGAGCAGCTCGTTGGATTTGCGGATCATGTTCCCGAACGCCTGGCCCTGGTCGCCGGTCGCCTTGCCGAAACCGTTGATGATGTTGGTGAAATTGCGCACCGCCCCGCCGTTCACCAGGATCGCCGCCGAGCTCAACACCGACTCGACTGTCGCGGCGGCCGCGGTCGAGTCCAGGCCGATGGTGTCGCCGTCTTTCAACAGGGGCGCGTCCGGATCACCGGCGGCCGGCGGCTTCAGGGCGACGAACACGTCGCCCAGCGGTGTCGCGGTCCGCAACTCGGCGGTGCTGCCCCGGGGCAGTTGCACGCCATCCCTGATGCGCAGCCGGGTGACCGCGGTGTAGTTGCGCGCGACCATCGACTCGAGCTGTCCCACGTCGGCACCGGCAAGTTTCACCTTGGCATTCATCGGCAGGTTGAGCGCGTTGGAGAACACGGCGTTCAGCGAGTAACCTCCCGAACCCAGGCCCGGGGCCGGAAGCGGCAGGCTGGCAAGGCCGTTCGTGGCGCATCCGGCGGTCACCATCGCGGCGGCCACCGCCGCCAGCACGCCCCGCGGGCCCGCGGTGATCATTTCTGCCCCATCGCGGCCATGCCGTCCAGCACGTAGGTTAACCCGAAATCAGGGCCGAAATCTTGGATCGTCCCGGTGCTGCAGCCCAATTGTCGAAGGCCCATCAGGTTGCAGATCTCTTTGGTGTACTGGCTGTCGAAGAGCAACCGATCCGTCAGGAATCGTGCGCGGACGCTGCCGTTGGCCCGGTCGATCATGTTGTAGGCGTTGTCGGCCACCAGCGGAGCCAGATCCAGCAGTTCGGCCAGGTCGCGCCGCTGGTCGGTCACCGTCTGCAGCGTGGCGTTGCCATTGGAGGCGGTCTGCTTGATGTTGTCGCGGTTGGCGTCGAGCAGGTCGCCCGCCCGTTGGATCAGTTCGTCGAGTTTGCGTCCCGTGGTGCCGCTGCCGAGGTCTTCGTCGGCCATGATCTGGCTGACTTCGTGGATGGTGGAGGCGAATTCGCGCAACTTGGTGTCGTTGGCGGCCACGGCGTCGAACAGGGAGCTGATGTTCTTGACGATCGTGGTGATCTGCTCGCGGGTCGCCGCGCCGCCGTCGCTGGAGAGGCGCAGTGCCTTGGACAGTTCACCGAGCGCCGCTTTGATCCGTTCCCCGTTGCCGTTGACGACCTGGGTTCCGCCGTTCAGTACGTCGGCGACCGGCCCGCCGCCGCGGCCGTCGCCCTCGAGCGACTTGGTCACCTTGTCCAAAACGTTTAAGACGCTGCTGAATTCGACGGGCGTCTTGGTCCGGGGTAGTCCGATGGTGTCGTGGTCTTCCAGGGTCGGTCCGCCGTGATACGGGGGTGTGAGCTCGATCTGCCGGTCGGTGAGGATGGAGGTTGACACCGTGACGGCCTGCGCGGTGGCGGGAACTTTGACGTGGCGGTCGACGGTGAATTCGACTTCGACGTAACCGCCCCTGGCGGTGATCTTGGTGATCTTGCCGACCGGCATGCCCAGAACCGCCACCTCGTTGCCCTCGTAAAGTCCTGAGGCGCTGTCGAATTGCGCGGTCACGGTGATCGTGTCGTCCTCGGGGCCGAGGCACCACCAGCCGATGCCGGCGACTGCGGCGATCACCGTGAGGGCGGCGACGATGGCCACCGATTTCGACGCGAGCCCCTTCACTTGCAGTCCTTGAAGTACTGGATCATGCCGAACTGCTTGGCGCGGCCGCTGATTGCGCACATCCACGAGTCGATCAGCGGGACGTTGGGGGCATTGAAGTTGATCGCGTTCCCGTCACCCGTGAGGTTGGCCGCCTCGCGGAAGAAGATCGGGCTGGTTTGCAGCATGCTGTGCAGCAGGTCGTCGTGCGCGGACATCAGGTTGGTGAAGTCCCGCATGTCCTTGATCAGCGCGTCCAGCGCCGGCCGGTCGGTGACCACGACCTGGCTCATGGTGTCGACGAGGCTCGACAGGGATTGCATCATCTCGTGGAAGACGGCTCGCCGCGCGACGAACTGGCCCAGCAGGTCTTGGCCCTGGTTGACCAGGGTGCCGATGTCGGCCTGCTGGCGCCGAAGGGTGTTGGTCACCTGCTCGGTGCTGCGCAGCAGCTGGCCCAATTGGTCGCGTCGCACCGCGATGATCGACGACAGCGTGTGGATGTTTGAGATCGCTTGCGGCACAACTGCCGGCATGCCGTCGAGCTGCTTGCCGAGCACCGCGAGCGATTGTGCGAACCGGTCGGAGTCGACCTGCTCGAACGTGGTGGTGGCGTCCTGCAGCGCGGCTTGCAGGTCGTAGGGCACCTCGGTGTGGGCCAGGTCGAAGGTGTTGTTGGGCAGGTGCGCCGGTCCGGCGGGTTCCAGCGAGAGGTACCGCGAACCCAGGATGGTGGTGACCTTGATCTGCGCGCGGGAATCCTTGCCCAGCGCGATGTTGTCCCGAACCTTCAGCCCCGCCTCGACGTGGTCGCCGACGAGTTTCATGCTGGTGACGTTGCCCACCGGAATGCCGGCGACGACGATCGGGTTGCCGGCCCGCAGCGAAGCGGCCTGCAGGAACTCGGCGGTGTAGTGCCGGTATCCGGCACCGAGCGCGTGCACGAGCAGCATGACTCCGATGACCACCGCGACCACCGCGACGGCGATGAACCCGAGCCAGGTCTTGTTGTAGCTTTCCAGCGGCCGCTTCCTCATCCGCTGCCATACGGACGGGTCAGCCATCGGCGGTGCTCCTGCATCTCGGGCTGTGCCACGCCTTGTTGCCCGGCGTCGCGGCATTGACGATGATCGGCACCACGTCGTTGAGGCCCGGGAAGAACCCCATGAAGTTCACGTCGCACACGTAGGCATTGCCGTAGGCGCCCTGGTTGCCGACCCGGGCCAGCCCCTTGAGTAGCAGCGGGATGTTGTCGCCGAAGAACGCCACCTGCGGTTCAACCTCCATGATGTGTTTGGTGGCACCGGGTTGGCGGTCGATGAATTCGCGCAATGCCGGGTACACGTCCGTCGCCGATGCCGACAGCCGGCCCGTCACCCGGGCCAACGAACCCACCGAGGCCACCAGGTCGGGGCGCCGGACGTCGAGCTCGCCTACGACGCTGCGGGTCTGAGTGATGACCCCGTCGAGGTTGTCGTTCTGCTGGGCGAGGTTGGCCATCACCTTGTTGAGATTGGTGATCACGCTGCCGAGGGCCTGGTCGCGTCCCGCGAATGTCTCGGTGAGCGTAGAGGTCTGGCCGACCAGCGTGGTCAGCGATGACGTGTCGCCTTGCAGCGAGGCGATGATGCCCTTGGTGAGGTTGTCCGCGTCGTGGGGGTTCAGCAGGCTGAACAACGGTTCGTAGCCGTTGAGCAGCGTGGTGACGTCGAAGGAGGGTTCGGTGCGTTCCAGCGGAATCGTGCTGCCGGGTGGGAGCGGCCGCGGGCTGCCTTCCTTGCCCAACGACAGCCCGAGGTAACGCTGCCCGACGATGTTCTGGTAGGTGACCGATGCGAGGGTGTTCCCGAACAACCGTTGCTCCTGCTGCACCACGAACGAGACCCTCGCGAGATTCCCGTCGAGCTCGATCTTTTCGACCCGGCCGACGCGCACCCCGGCCATCCGGACGTCGTCGCCTTCACGCAGCCCGTACACGTCGGTGAACACCGCCGAATACTTGGCGGTATTGCCGGCCACGTCGCGCCGCAGGCTCACATACACCAGCCACGTCAACGTCAACGAGACGACCATGAACAGGGTCAGTGCGATGAGCGGGCCGCGAAACCTCATTTGGCCTCCCCGGGTGGATGCGCCGGCGCATGGGCGATGGACACCGTGGTGCCCCGCGCGACCGGGCCCAACAGCAGCTCGGTGGCCGCGGTCGCAGGCGCGCCGGTGATCACGCCCAAGATGTTCCGTTCATACTGGCTCCCAACGGGTCCCACGTTCCCGCCGAACGAGGCCTGCGGGATCCAGGGCGCCTTGGGCGCCACCGGGGCGACCCACGGTTCGTGGGGCTGCGGCGTGGCGGGCGCCCCCGGCGACGGGTTGTCGGGGTTCGCGCTCCCCGGCACCGGCGGGGACGGCGTGATCCCTGCTGGCAGCGGGGGATTGGGATCGGACAGGTTGGGGTTCGGGTTGATCAGCGGCGGACCGACGGCGACGAGATTTCCGTCCGGGCCGATCACCGTGCCCGGGGGTGGGGCCAGATCCTTGGGCGGCTGATAGTTCTGCGGCAGCAGGACGTCGGGCAGATCGGGCCGCACCGGGATCAGCGGCGCGGTGAAACAGCTGGGTCCCTTCAGCTCACCGTAATGGGGGCAGTCAGCGCGGGTGTAGGTGGAACTGGGCGTGAACGTCAACATCGCGCGCATGTTGCCCAGGTTGGTCTCCGGGTTCCAGACCTGCTCCATGAACTGGTTGGCCAGGTTGTCCAGCTTGGCGACCGCGGGCACGAAGTTGTTGGACTTCTGCGCCAGCACGCCGAGCACGGGCGTGAAGTCGGTTGTGATGGCGATGAGTTGGTCGATGTGGTTGCCCAACGATTGGTGCGTGGTGCCGACCGTATCGTCGGCGCCCGACAGCAGCGTAGCCAGCTGGCCGCGAGTCTCGGCGAAGGTGCGCATCGGTTCGACGGCCCGGTGCAGTGCGTCGAGCAGATCGGGGGCGGTCTGCGCCAGCCCCCGGGTCGCATCCAGCAGCGCGGACACCGTCGAGGGGCCGGTGTCGGTGCTGACGATCGAATTGAGCTGATCCAGAAGGCGATTCAATTGCGCGCCGGCGTTCAGCAGGCTGACGCGGCGGTGGTCGGTGGCGGCGCCCAGTGCGGCCAGAATTCCCACCGACCGGTCGTCCCGGTCGCGGCCCGCCGCCGCGAGCAGGTCGCGCAACTTGGTCACGGTCGTCTGGAACAGCACGGTCGGAAGCCGCTTGTCCTCCGGAATGTGTGCGCCGCCGTGGATCGGCGCGCCGGGGCCGTTCCCCACCAACTGAACCGACGACACGGCGAAGACATTGCTGGGCACCACGCGGGCGGTCACGTTGGCCGGGATCGACCCGGCGAACTCTTCCTTGAGATCGATGTGGACATAGTTGGGATTGCCGTGTGCCGCGGGCACGACGCCGTTGACCATGCCGACCAGGACGCCGTGGTATTTGACGTCCGACCTCTGCGGCAGTCCGTCGCCCACGTTCACCAGATCGGCGACCACGCGGACGTAATCGTTCAGTCTGCCAGTGGATTTGACCAACATCGCGGTGGTGAACAGCGCGCTGACCACCACGACGGCGATGCCGATGCCGAACAGCTGCCGGTCGGAGGGGCCGCGCCCGTCCAGCTCAAAGGAGTTGGGCATTTTCCACCGACCTACCCGCCGAACCTTGCGCCGGAGTCGACGCCCCACAGCGCCATGGTGAGCAGCA
This sequence comes from Mycobacterium hainanense, assembly GCF_041890355.1. Lineage (NCBI taxonomy): Bacteria > Bacillati > Actinomycetota > Actinomycetes > Mycobacteriales > Mycobacteriaceae > Mycobacterium > Mycobacterium hainanense. The sequence goes on from NZ_CP169059.1 coordinate 2,529,161, forward strand.
TGTTCACGATGATCACGACGGTGATGCTGGCCCGCATGCCGTGGCCCGCGGCGACCCCGACGCCTTCCGGTCCGCCGCCCGCGTAGTAGCCGTAGTAGCACTGGATCGTGGAGGCGATCCAGACGAAGATGACGGCCTTGATCAGGGAGTAGACGATGTCCTGCCCGGCCAGCATCAGCGTGAAGTAGTGCAGGTACGAACCGGTCGAGCCGCCGCTGCCCAAACCCACTACCACTTGCGTGCTCAGGTAGCCGATCGCCAGGCACGCGGCGTACAGCGGGACGATCGCGACCACCGAGGCGATCAGCCGGGTGGTGACCAAATACGGAATCGGCCGGATCGCAATCGATTCCATGGCATCGATCTCCTCGGCGATGCGCATGGACCCCAGCTGGGCGGTGAAGCGGCAGCCACCCTGCATGGCGAAGGCCAGCGACGCCATCAGGGGAGCCAGCTCGCGGGTGTTGACCAACGACGAGACGAAACCGGTTGCCGGCCCCAGGCCGAGCAGATCGAGGAAGTTGTAGCCCTCTATTCCGACCAGAGCCCCGACCGTCGTGCCGAGCACGACCGCAACGCCGGCGGTGCCGCCGCCCACCACGATCGACCCGTTGCCCCAGGTGATGTTGGACAGCAGCCGCAAGAACTCGCCCCTGTACTGGCGCAGGGCGAGGGGCACCGCGACGAGCGCCCGAACGAAGAAGACCAACAGGTGCCCGAGCCGAATGACCGGGACTTGACCCCGGCGGTAGAGGCGGACGAGGGGAACCGAAATCGGTGCGAAAGGTTGATAAGCGGACGCCGTCACGTCATAGCCCCGTCCTGGGCGACAACATGATGTAAAGCTGGCTGATGGCGACGTTGACGATCATCAGCAGCAGGATGGCCTCCACCACCGCCGCGTTCACCGAGTTCGCCACGCCCGTCGGTCCGCCCTTAGTGGACAAGCCTTTCTGGCTCGACACGATAGCCACGATGGCGCCGAATACGACCGCCTTCACCAGCGCCAGGATCATGTCGTCGGTCGTCGCGAACGAGGCGAACGTCGACACGAAGCTGCCCGGGGCACCGTTCTGGAAGTAGACGTTGAACATGTAGCTGGCGAAGAATCCGGCGAAGCACACGACGCCGGTGAGGGCCACACCGATCATCACCGCGGCGGCGAAGCGGGGGACGACCAGGCGGCGGATCACCGAGACGCCCATCACCTCCATCGCGTCGGTCTCTTCGCGCATCGTCCGCGAGCCCAGGTCGGCGGTGATGGCCGACCCGACGGCCGACGCCATCAGGACCGCGGCCACCAGGGATGCCCCCTGCCGGATGACGGCGAGCCCGCTGGCCGCGCCGGCGAGCGAGGTGGCACCGACCTGGCCGGCGAGCAAGGCGAACTGGATGGACAGTGTCACGCTGATTGGCAGCGACACCAGGATCGTCGGCAACACGGCGGTGCCGGCCATGAACGCGCCCTGGCGGACGAACTCCTGCCATTGGAATCGCCCTGTCGCCAGGTCGAAGAAGAAATATTGGGCGGTGCGCACGCCGAGGACGAATTGTTCGCCGACAGTGGTCAGTGACGCGACGGGGTGACGCTTGACGTATCCGATGGACCACTCCTGAATGGCCGTGACGCCGTCGTGTCCGTCCGTCATCGCGCGGCTATTTGTCGTATGTGTAGCAAACTTACGGCACCCGTCATTGCGAACCAGTACGTCCTGACCGCCGAGCAGAGGGAATCGAAGCCCGTGGAGCCTAACGTCACTAAAATAGTGTTATCAGGTTCCATAATTTTGCAGCTCATAGGCGTGTGCTGAGTCACACTAGCCTACTTGATAGGGACTTTCAATAGTGTAGAGTCACTCATCTGGATCGCCGCGGAGCGGCACCAGGGGGCTGAAATGTCGGATAGACGAAGGTGAAGGCATGCCCTCAGCAAACACCGGCTCGTTGCGAGACCGCCGCCGTGCCGAGCTAGTTTCGCAGATCCAGCAGACCGCCCAACGGCTTTTCGCCGAACGCGGCTTCGACGCGGTGACGACCGAGGAGATCGCCGCGGCGGCCGGCGTATCGATCAGCACCTATTTCCGGTACGCGCCCACCAAGGAGAGCCTGCTGGTCGGTCCCGTCCGGGAGGCCAGCGCCCAGGTCGTCGAGTCCTACAGCGCGCGACCACCCGACGAGTCACCGGTCGAGGCGTTGATCCGGCTGTTCGTCGCCCGCGCCCAAGAGGTCATCGAAGTCCAGACGCTGGACACCTGGCGCCAGGCCGTCGCCACCGCCCCGCGGCTGTTGAGTCAATCGGTGCTGGTCACCGAGACCGAACACCGTGAATTCGTCGAGCAAGTCGCGTCCCGCATGGGCGTCGACGCAGCGGCAGACGTTCGGCCCGCGCTGTTGGTGCACACCAGCTTGGCCACGGCCAAATTCGTCATCGATCGCTGGCTCACCCAGCCTGCCGACGGCCCGGAGTTTCACGTTCAGCTCGAAGAGGCGCTGCGGATGACGCTCGCGGGGTTCGACTGACACGCGGATCCGGAACGTCACCGGCGGAAACCGCCGTGACTTTGCTCGCCGCCGCGTGAAACAATCGCTGGCCGTGAAGACGTTTGAGGATCTGTTCGCCGAATTGGGTGAGCGCGCCCGTACCCGGCCGTCCGGCAGCGCGACGGTCGCCGCGCTGGACGGGGGCATCCACGGGTTGGGCAAGAAGATCCTCGAGGAGGCCGGCGAGGTGTGGCTGGCCGCCGAGCACGAACCCGACGAGGCGCTGGCCGAGGAGATCAGCCAGTTGCTCTACTGGACGCAGGTGTTGATGATCGCGCGTGGGCTGTCGCTCGACGACGTCTACCGGAAGCTGTGACGATGCTGCGGGTAGCGGTTCCCAACAAGGGCACGCTGAGCGAACCGGCCAGCGAAATTCTCGCGGAGGCGGGCTACCGCCGTCGCACCGATTCCAAAGACCTCACCGTCATCGACCCGGTCAACCAGGTCGAGTTCTTCTTCCTGCGGCCCAAAGACATTGCGATCTATGTGGGTTCGGGGCAGCTCGATTTCGGCATCACCGGACGCGATCTGGTCCGCGACTCGGACGCGCCGGTGCGCGAGAGGCTGGCATTGGGTTTCGGTTCGTCGAGCTTTCGCTATGCGGGCCCGGCCGGGCGGGAGTGGACGACGGCGGATCTGGCTGGGAAGCGGATCGCGACGGCCTACCCCAATCTCGTTCGAAAAGATCTGGCGCAGCGCGGCATTGAAGCGACCGTCATCCGACTCGACGGGGCGGTGGAGATTTCGGTGCAGCTCGGCGTGGCGGACGCCATCGCCGACGTGGTCGGGTCCGGGCGCACCCTGAGCCTGCACGACCTGGTGGCCTTCGGCGATCCGCTGTGCGATTCGGAGGCGGTGCTGATCGAGCGCGCCGGCCCGGAGCGCCCGAACGGGACACAGGCGGCGCACGACCAGCTGGTGGCGCGGATCCAGGGGGTGGTGTTCGGGCAGCAATATCTGATGCTCGACTATGACTGCCCGCGTTCCGTCCTGGACCGGGCCACGGCGATCACGCCGGGTTTGGAATCGCCGACCATCGCGCCACTCGCCGATCCGGACTGGGTCGCGATCCGCGCGCTGGTGCCGCGCCGCGGCGTGAACGAGATCATGGACGAGCTGGCCACCATCGGCGCCAAAGCAATTCTGGCTTCAGACATCCGGTTCTGCCGGTTCTGACCGGCCGCTCGGGCGTCACGCTGGCTTAGCTTCACGCTCGACGCCCGCGGTCGCGCTGGCGTGACGCTGGAGGCCGGTGGTGGCGCTGGCGTGACGCTGGAGGCGGGTGTCGCGACCGCGGCTGTGTTAGCGTCCGCTAGGGCCGCTTGCCCGTGTCATCCCCATGGGCCGTCATCCCTAACCGTTGCCGGGCTGTTCGATCCCCAGGAGGGTCTTCGTGACACACGCGCTCATTCTGCTGCTGGCTTTACTGATTGGTGTCGTCGCCGGGCTGCGTTCGCTGACGGCCCCCGCCGTCGTCGCCTGGGCGGCCTACCTTGGCTGGCTCGACCTGCATGGCACGTGGGCGTCGTGGCTGGCCAACATCATCACGGTCATCGTCTTCACCGCTCTCGCGATCGGTGAACTGGTCACCGACAAGCTGCCCAAGACGCCGGCCCGCACAACGCCGCCGGTCTTCGCCGCCCGGATCGTCATGGGTGGACTGGCGGGCGCGGCGCTCGGCGCCTGGCCGCACTGGACCTTCACCGCGCTCGGCGCCGGCGTCATCGGCGCGGTGCTCGGCACGCTCGGCGGTTATCAGGCGCGCAAGCGGCTGGCCGCCGTGGCCGGCAGGGACCTGCCCATCGCGCTGCTGGAGGACGCGGTCGCGATCGTGGGCGGGTTCGCCATCGCCGCGGCGACGGGCCACGTGTTGACGGAATACCTGCTGACGGCGGTTAAGTGACACAGCATTTCGACGCGATCGTCGTCGGGGCCGGGCAGGCCGGCCCACCGCTGGCGGGGCGGCTGACGGCGGCCGGCCAGCGGGTGGCGCTGGTGGAACGCAAACTGATCGGCGGCACCTGCGTGAACACCGGGTGCATCCCGACCAAGACCCTGGTGGCCAGCGCGTACGCCGCTCACCTCGCGCGCCGCGCCGCGGATTACGGGGTGGCGACCGGACCCGTCAGCGTGGACATGGCGAAAGTCAAGGCGCGCAAGGACGAAATCATGTTGGACGACCGTAAGGGCGTCGAGGACTGGTTGGCGGGGATGGACGGTTGCACCGTCTTTCGCGGGCACGCCCGGTTCGAGGATCCGCACACGGTGCGTGTCGACTACGAAGCTGGGCACGACGTCCTGCATGCCGACCGGATCTTTCTCAACGTCGGTGGTCGCGCGGTGGTGCCGGATATCCCGGGTCTATCCGACGTCGAGTTCCTGACCAATGTCTCGATCCTCGAACTCGACACGTTGCCAAGCCATCTCGTCATCCTCGGCGGCAGTTACATCGCGCTGGAGTTCGCCCAGATGTACCGGCGCTTCGGGGCCCGGGTGACCGTCGTCGAGCGGGGCTCGCGGTTGGCGTCCCGCGAGGACGAGGACGTCTCGGCCACCGTCCGCGACATCCTGGAGGACGAGGGCATCGACGTCGTCGTCGGTGCCGATAGCGTGCGAATCTCCAAGAAGGACAATGGCTTTGAATTAACCCCGAGCGCCGGCGCCGCCCCGATCGGCGGGAGCCACCTGCTGCTGGCCGTGGGCCGACGGCCCAACACCGACGACCTGGGCCTCGAGGCGGCCGGTGTGCGGACCGACGCCCACGGCTACATCGTCGTCGACGACCAGCTCAAAACCAACGTCGACCACATCTGGGCGATGGGAGACTGCAACGGCAAAGGCGCCTTCACCCACACCTCTTACAACGATTTCGAGATCGTCGCCGCCAACCTGCTCGACGACGACCCGCGTCGGGTCAGCGACCGCATCACCACCTACGCGCTCTACATCGACCCGCCGTTGGGGCGGGCCGGGATGACCGTCGACCAGGTTCGTGCGTCGGGACGCAAGGCGCTGATCGGCAAGCGTCCGATGTCGCGGGTCGGCCGGGCGGTGGAAAAGGGTGAGACGCAAGGCTTCATGAAGGTGGTGGTGGATGCCGACACCCAGGAGATCCTGGGGGCGGCCATCTTCGGCGTCGGCGGCGACGAGGCCGTTCACGAGATCCTGGACATCATGTCGGCCAAAGCGCCCTACACGACGCTAGCCCGCACCATGCACATCCACCCCACCGTCAGCGAGCTCATCCCCACAATGCTGCAGGAGATGACCCCGCTGCAGTAGTGGCGATCGCGAGCGCGGCGTTGGCCGGGCGTGGCGGGTCGCCACCGTGGGACTCGTGGCGATCGCGAGCGCGGCGTTGGCCGGGCGTGGCGGGTCGCCACCGTGGGACTCGTGGCGATCGCGAGCGCGGCGTGGCGGGTCGACCACCATCGGCTAATAAGCGTTAGTGCGACGCGGTGGCGGGGCGACGGGACCGCCGCCGCCTGGGACGCGTGGCCGATGCGCCGCGCGGGGCAGCGGGGGTGGCCGATGGCCGACGGACCTGCGCCGGAGCGGGCGCGACGGACTCGCGGGGCGCGGGCTCACCGGCCAAGGCGTGGATGACGGGGGACGCCGCGGTGACCTGCTGGGGAACGGCGCGGATGGCCGCCTTGCGCATCATCGATTCGGTGTCCCGGCGTTGCTCGGGCAGCGCGATGGTGACCACGTCACCGGAGGCGCCGGCTCGGGCCGTGCGGCCGGATCGATGCAGATAGGCCTTGTGCTCGGCGGGCGGGTCCACGTGGACCACGAGCTCGACGTTGTCCACGTGTACGCCGCGTGCGGCGATGTCGGTCGCGACGAGCACTCGCGCCTGGCCGGTCGCGAACGCCGCCAGGTTCCGGTCGCGCACGTTCTGGGAGAGGTTGCCGTGCAGCTCGACCGACGCGATGCCCGACTGCGTGAGCTGGCGGGCCAGCTTCCGGGCCTGATGCTTGGTCCGCATGAACAGGATCCGCCGGGACTCTCCCGCAGCCAACCGGTGCACGAGCTCCCGCTTGGCCTGCGGCCCGTCGACACAGAACAGGTGATGTGTCATCGCGGGAGTCACGGACACCGGTTCGGCGATCGATCGCGTCACCGGGTCGGTGAGGAATCGCTTCACCAGGGTGTCGACCGCGGCGTCGAGCGTGGCCGAGAACAGCATCCGCTGACCGGTCGCGGGCGTGGCCGCCAAGATGCGGGTGACCGTGGGCAAAAAGCCCAGATCGGAGAGGTGGTCGGCCTCGTCGATGATGGTTACCTGTACTGCGCTCAGCTTGACGATGCCCTGCTTCATCAGGTCGTCCAGCCGGCCCGGGCAGGCGACGACGATGTCGACGCCGGACTTCAGCGCCGCGGCTTGCCTGTGCTGCGGTACCCCGCCGAAGACGGTGGTCACGCGCAGGCCCCGAACCGCGGCCAACGGAGCGATGGTCGCGGCGATCTGTGTCGCGAGTTCGCGGGTGGGCGCCAGCACCAGCCCGGTGGGCTTGCCGGGCTGACGATTACCGGCGTCGAGCCGGCTCACCAGCGGGATCGAGAAGGCGAGCGTCTTGCCGCTGCCGGTCTTGCCGCGGCCCAACACATCACGGCCGGCAAGCGTGTCCGGCAGGGTCTCGATCTGGATCGGGAATGGCCGGTGAACGCCGCCCTTGGCGAGCGCGTCAACCAGCGGTGGGCTCACACCGAGGTGAGCAAAAGTTGTGTCTTCAAGCATGTTTCACTGTCCCTAACGCGTCGGTGGTAGCGAGATTGCCCTTCTGGCAACATCGATCGCCGCGACTCGAGGCTGTGCGGAGCGCACCTGGTCATCTCGGACTCGGCGCCCCGCGGGGATCTGAGAGGAAATAACGAATCGATCACGACGTGCTGGCAAGCCATTCGGCGCCAACGTTGACAACAGCCTACCGCACTCGTCGGTGAACTAGTGCGTCACGGCGGTCAGCGCAGCAATGACCCTTGTCACATCGGCGGACGGTCGGGCGGTCAAGCCGCCGGTTCGGTTGGTTGTGAAACGCCCTGTGCCAGAACGTGATCCGGCCATCCCGGGTAGGCCGGCGGGGTTCCGCCGAACAGGGGGCAATGTTGCTGGTGGGGACACCAGTCACACAACCGCGACTGGCTGGGGCGGAAATCGCCGGTTTTACCGGCGGATTGGATCGCACGCCAGATCGCCATCAGGGTTTTCTCGAAGCGCAGCAACTCGTCGTGGTCGGGCGAATAGTCCAACACCTGCCCGTCGGCAAGGTAGATGAGCCGCAGCCGGGTGGGTGGGACGCCGCGCGTGCGCAGCAGGGCCACCGCGTAGAACTTCATCTGGAACATCGCCTTGAACTCGGCCAAAGCCCGCGCCGCCGGCGGGGCCTTGCCGGTTTTGTAATCGACCACCCGCATCTCCCCGGTGGCGGCGATGTCGATCCGGTCGATGAATCCGCGCAGCAGGGTGCCGTCGGCGAGCTCGACCTCCACGCGCTCCTCGCAGCACTGTGGATCGAAGCGCGTCGGGTCCTCGAGGCAGTAGTAGCCCGAAAGCAGCGCCCGGGCCTCGGCGATCAGCTGGCCGCGCCGCTCGGGGTCGAAGCCGCTGGCAAGGTCGGGCGCCGCGGCGATCACCTGGTCCCAGGCCGGCTCGACCAATGACAGCGCGGTGTCCGGACCGCGCTGCGGGGCGGGCAGGCCGTAGAGCTGCTGCAGGGCGGCGTGCACCACCGAGCCGCGCAGCTGCGCGGCCGACGGCGCCTCGGGCAACCGGTCGATCGCCCGGAACCGGTACAGCAGCGGGCACTGCTTGAAGTCCGCCGCCCGCGAGGGGGACAGGGCCGGTTTCGAAGCCGGTCGGGCAGCCGGCCGCGCGAGTGTCTGCGGCTGGTTGGTCATGTCCGCAGCGTAGAACCGGGTGCCGACAACCCCGAGCACCGGCCGCGGCGAGTCGGCTGGCACGCTAGACGCCGTGTCCGCAACCGGCCCATTCACCGTCGGGGAACGCGTCCAACTCACCGACGCCAAAGGCCGGCACTACACGATGGCGCTCACGCCCGGCGCGGAGTTCCACACCCATCGCGGCTCGATCGCCCACGACGCGTTGATCGGGCTGGAACAGGGCAGTGTGGTCAAGTCCAGCAACGGCGCGCCCTTCTTGGTGCTCCGGCCGCTGCTCGTCGACTACATCATGTCGATGCCCCGCGGGCCGCAGGTCATCTATCCCAAGGACGCCGCGCAGATCGTGCACGAGGGCGACATCTTCCCGGGTGCGCGCGTGCTGGAGGCCGGGGCCGGGTCGGGGGCGCTGACCTGCTCGCTGCTGCGCGCGGTCGGGCCCGACGGGCGGGTGGTCTCCTACGAGCAGCGCGCCGACCATGCCGAGCATGCTCGCCGCAATGTCTCGGTGTTCTATGGGCGGCTCCCGGACAACTGGGAGCTGATCGTCAGCGATGTCGCCGAGTCCGATCGGCCCGACGGCTCGTTCGACCGGGCGGTGCTTGACATGCTCGCGCCGTGGGAGGTGCTCGACGCGGTCGCCCGTCTGCTGATCCCCGGCGGCGTCCTGATGGTCTACGTCGCCACCGTGACCCAGTTGTCGCGCGTCGTCGAGGCCCTGCGGGCCCAGCAGTGCTGGACGGAGCCCCGGTCCTGGGAGACGCTGCAACGCGGCTGGAACGTGGTCGGCCTGGCCGTTCGGCCGCAGCACTCCATGCGCGGGCACACCGCGTTCCTGGTCTTCACGCGGCGGCTCGCGCCCGGCGTCGTCGCGCCGGCGCCGCTGGGACGGAAACGCGAGGGCCGCGACGGCTAGTGGCGGGTCGCCAAGCACGACGGGGCGTCAATCGTCGCTGCGCTGCAGGCCCCGTCGCACCGACAACAGCTCGAACTCGGGGTGCGCGGCCACCAGCCGTTCGGCCGCATCCAGGACGTCGACCGCATGGCTGCGGTCGCCGGACACCGTGGCAACGCCGATGCCGGCGCGTCGATACAGGTCGTGCGAACCCGTCTCGGCCGCCGACACGCTGAACTTGCGTTGCAGCTCGGCGACGACGGGGCGGACCACCGAGCGCTTCTCTTTGAGCGATCGGACATCGCCGAGCAGCACGTCGAACTCGAGCCAGCCGATCCACATGCCGCGGGTCAACCGGGTGGAGTCGGAGTCGGGCCGGGCTCGGGGGGCGGCGCGGGAGCCGGGGCCGGGCCGGGTTGCGGTGCAGGGGCAGGCGCGGGAAGCGGTGCGGGGGCGGCGGGCGGTGTCTCCGCGGGTGACTTGCCCAGCGCCAAGAGCATCTCGCCGGTTCGCCGCGACAACTGCCAACCGCCTTGGAACGGCGTGAATTCCATGGGGAAGTGGAAGGTGGCGTTGGCTGGCTGCGCGGTATTGACGTCGATGTTCGCCACCACGTTGGCGGGGGTCTTGTCCGACCAAGCGATGTCGTGCGCGACGAAGGTCATGGGCAGGTAGCCGTTGTCGCGCAATGCGTTGGTGAATTTGTCCAAGGCGTCCGCGCTCTCGGGGGTGGCGCCTTCGACCAAACTCACCTTGTTGATGCCGGGTACGTTCGGGTCGGCGAGCCGGGTCAAGATGTCGGTAAGGGCTTCAGGCGTCGGCAGCGGGGTAGTTGGAGGTACGACAACCGTGCTCGACGTGGCAGGGGCCGCCGCGGGCGCGGAGGAGGCGATGCGGGTTTGCTGATGCGACGAACATCCCGAGATCCCGACCGCCGCCAAGACGGTGGCGGCGCTCAAGGCTGCGGACAGGTTTCGGCGCATCCAGTGGGTCAGGCCGGCGTGGGGGGTCGGACGCTTCCCGAAGCGGGCGCCCGCCGCGCGGTCGGGCCAACGGGTGCAACTGAACTCACACTCGCGGTCGCCACGCCGACGCCGGGCGTGCCGAGAAAGCCTGTGGCGAGGCTTTTTGCGGTCACGGCGGCCCTTTCGATCAGCGAGATTAGTGGCCGAGATTACCAGCGAGACGAAAATCTTAACTTTTCGTGGGTATTTGACTCCGTACATCATTGGTCAATCGCCGGTAGCTTTGAAGTATCCACCGCGCCAATTCGGTGTGGGAAAGGAGCGCAACATGGGTGGCTCAGAGCGTTCTGAATCATTCGGTACCCCCCGAGAGTCAGGCATGTCCAGCGGCGATGCTGCCGAATTGGAAGAATTACGCCGCGAGGCAGCGTTGCTGCGCGAGCAACTCGAGCATGCAGTCGGGGCGCAAGGCGGCGCCCGCTCTGCGCGCGATGTGCATCAGCTCGAAGCTCGGATCGACTCGCTTGCGGCCCGCAACTCGAAGTTGATGGAGACGCTCAAAGAGGCGCGCCAGCAACTACTCGCGCTGCGTGAGGAAGTCGACCGGCTCGGGCAGCCGCCGAGTGGCTACGGCGTGTTGCTGGGCGCGCATGACGACGAGACGGTCGACGTCTTCACCTCGGGTCGCAAGATGCGGCTGACGTGTTCACCCAACATCGACGTCGGGTCGCTGCGGAAGGGCCAGACGGTCCGCCTCAACGAGGCGCTGACGGTCGTCGAGGCCGGCACGTTCGAATCCGTCGGCGAGATCTCGACATTGCGGGAACTGCTGGCCGACGGACACCGGGCGTTGGTCGTCGGTCATGCCGACGAAGAACGCATCGTGTGGCTCGCCGAGCCGTTGGTGGCCGAGGACCTGCCGGAGGGTCATCCCGACGCGCTCAACGACGACACCAGGCCGCGCAAGCTGCGGCCGGGCGACTCGCTGCTGGTGGACACCAAGGCCGGTTACGCGTTCGAGCGCATCCCCAAGGCCGAGGTCGAAGACCTGGTGCTGGAAGAGGTGCCCGACGTCAGCTACTCCGACATCGGTGGTCTGACGCGCCAGATCGAGCAGATCCGCGACGCCGTGGAGTTGCCGTTCCTGCACAAGGAGCTGTACCGGGAGTACGCGTTGCGCCCGCCCAAGGGTGTGCTGCTGTACGGCCCGCCCGGCTGCGGAAAGACGCTGATCGCCAAGGCGGTGGCGAATTCGTTGGCCAAGAAGATGGCCGAGGTCCGGGGTGACGACGCCCGCGAGGCGAAGTCCTACTTCCTCAACATCAAGGGCCCCGAGCTGCTGAACAAGTTCGTCGGTGAGACCGAGCGGCACATCCGGCTCATCTTCCAGCGGGCCCGGGAGAAGGCGTCCGAGGGAACGCCGGTGATCGTGTTCTTCGACGAGATGGACTCGATCTTCCGCACCCGCGGCACCGGCGTCTCGTCAGACGTCGAGACCACCGTCGTCCCGCAGCTGCTGAGCGAGATCGACGGCGTCGAAGGCCTGGAGAACGTCATCGTGATCGGCGCCTCCAACCGTGAGGACATGATCGACCCCGCGATCCTGCGGCCCGGCCGCCTGGACGTGAAGATCAAGATCGAACGTCCGGATGCCGAAGCGGCGCAAGACATCTTCTCGAAGTACCTGGTCGATACGCTGCCGGTGCACGCCGACGACCTCGCGGAGTTCGGGGGCGACCGGTCGGCCTGCATCCACGCGATGATCGAAAAGGTCGTCGAGCGGATGTACGCCGAGATCGACGACAACCGGTTCCTGGAGGTCACCTACGCCAATGGTGACAAGGAAGTCATGTACTTCAAGGACTTCAACTCCGGGGCGATGATCCAGAACGTCGTCGACCGCGCGAAGAAGAACGCGATCAAGTCGGTGCTCGAGACCGGGCAGCCGGGTCTGCGCATCCAGCACCTGCTGGACTCGATCGTCGACGAGTTCGCCGAGAACGAGGACCTGCCCAACACCACCAACCCAGATGACTGGGCGCGGATTTCGGGCAAGAAGGGCGAGCGGATCGTCTACATCCGCACCCTGGTCACCGGCAAGAGCTCGAGCGCATCGCGGGCGATCGACACCGAATCCAACCTGGGCCAGTACCTGTAGGGGTTCTAAGCCGCGCCGCGCCTCAGGCCACGCACACGTCGTGGTTTGAGCGCGGCGCGGTTCCGCTTCGGGTCAGTCGGTCACCAGCGAATAGCTGTTGGTCAGGTTGTCCTGCAACACTTGGGCCGCGCGGGTCCTGGTATCGACGCGCAACTCGTCGGTGAGGACGCGCGGTTGATAGGTCCACCCCGCCGGGAGGTCGAGCCGCTCGGCGAGCCGCGGCAGATCCGCTTGCGACAGGTTGGGGTCGGCGACCTGGCTCAGCGTCTGCATCACCCAGTGCTGCCCCTGCGGGTCGATCAGTTCGTAGACCTGTTCGCCGGCGTTGAAGACGAAGACAGTGCGGCGATGGACCCTATTGGGGACGTACGGCGCGGGATTCATCGAAGAAAGCAGCACCGTGGCCTGCTGGATCATCTCGATCCCGCCGAAGGTCTTCGTGATGCGGGGTCCCTGGACTTCCTTTTCGATAGCGTTCATCAGCCAGTACCGCGGACCGTTGAGCAGGGCTGCGGCCACGCCGTTTTCGCTGGCGATGGCGTGCGGATCGAGCGCGGACCACAGGTCGGCGGGACAGTCGTTGAGCGGGAAGCTGTTGTAAACCGTCGCCTGCGGGCCGGCCTCGCCGGCGGTTACCAGCAGCACTTCGCCGTAGCGTTTTCCTGCCAGGTCGAGTGCGTGTTTGCCGAGGGCGCGGTCGGACTCAGGGGCGGGCACACGGTGAAGTGTTAGTCACCACCGTCGGTGCCGTCAACAGCACGGGCGGTCGGCGTGACGGCGCCGCGGTAGCGGTTGCGGGCGATCAACGTGGCGTGCAGGTCGTCAATCAGCGGGTCCAGGAAGGTGGACCGATACTCGGCGTCGCCGGCTGCTCGGGCGCTGATGTACATGAAGGTCAGCGCGCCCAGGAAAAGACTCATGTGCACCAGCGAATCCGGGACCGGCAGCGTGAACCCCAACACCGTGGCGGTGCTGTTGTAGGTGTGGGTCCATTCGTTCAGCAGTTCCGGGCTGAGCACGATCAACCCCAGAATCAGGTAAATGGTGGCGGTGACCACCGCCACGACCAGGATTTGTGCCAGCTGGGATGCGGCCAGCACGAACACCACGTTGAGGCGTTCGGTCTTCTTCAACGGCGCGCTGCCCGGGGTGTCCGGCATGGTCGCGAACGGCGTGCCGGCGAGGTGCTCGGTGTGTTCGGGCAGGGCCGCGGCCGACTTGAGCATCGGCCGCACCCGCTCCACCGTCGCGGAGATGACGAAGGCCGCCGCTATCGAGACCAGGAACGCCATCGCCAACCCCAGCCGGTTCCCGCTGATCGTCGCGGCCATCAGCCAGACGTAGGTGTTGAAGAAGACCAACGCGGTCAGCAGCACCACGGGCAACGCCCGGACCGCCAGCGCGCCGACCATGGTGAAGTGCGACAACATCATGCGCACCGCCCAGCCGACCACCGAACCCACCCCGAAGCCGGTGAGGATCAGCACGATGGCGATGACGGCGGCCTGCTGCGGCAGCTGAGCGGCGTCTCCGGTCGCCACCCCCACCGACGCCACCACCACGACCGACGCCGTCGCTATCGTCGCCCGCACCCGCCCGTTGCGTGATCGCGACACCAGCCAGCCCACGCCTGCCATCAGCGGAAGGCTGAGGCCGACGATGGCGAGCACGACCACCTCAGAAGTCGTTGGCGTGCCGGTGATTTCGACTTCATGGCCGCCGGTGATCAAATACACCGGCAGGATGCAGGCCTGCAGCGCGGCGTACGCCGCCAGCACCGGTGCCGCACGCGGCCAGAGCCGCCGCCACCGGGCGCGCCTCGTCAGTACGGACGGCAAACCCCGCGCCAGGAACCAGCTTTCAGCCGCGCCGTTCACCTGACCGCGGCGGTGCGGTGCACGGCGCAGAGTGAGGTCCATGGCGGCTCACCCTACGACGGCCGCCTCGCTTCCGCTGGTCGTTGAGCGGCTCGGACACCCACCGATTGCGTGCCCGCGCGCGGGCGCATCGTCGGCGGGTGAGCTCGATTGCCCGCCTCGCCCCCTCGCCGCTGCGCGGCTGGGGGCACCCCCACCGCGCCCCGCCGGGCGGGGCGCATCGTCGGCGGGCCTACGCTTAGGTCATGCAACGGATTATCGGGACGGAGGTCGAGTACGGCATTTCATCACCGTCGGACCCGACGGCCAACCCGATCCTCACCTCGACCCAGGCAGTGCTGGCCTATGCCGCCGCCGCCGGCATCCAGCGCGCGAAGCGCACCCGCTGGGACTACGAGGTGGAATCACCGTTACGGGACGCCCGCGGTTTTGATCTGAGCCGTTCGGCCGGCCCGCCGCCGGTGGTCGACGCCGACGAGGTTGGCGCGGCCAACATGATCCTGACCAACGGCGCGCGGCTCTACGTCGACCACGCCCACCCGGAGTACTCGGCGCCCGAATGCACCGACCCTCTGGACGCGGTGATCTGGGACAAGGCCGGCGAACGCGTCATGGAGGCCGCCGCCCGGCACGTCGCCAGCGTGCCCGGGGCCGCCAAACTGCAGCTCTACAAGAACAACGTCGACGGCAAGGGCGCCTCATACGGGTCACACGAGAACTACCTGATGTCGCGGCAGACGCCGTTTTCGTCGATCATTGCGGGGCTCACCCCTTTTCTGGTGTCCCGCCAGGTGGTGACCGGCTCCGGCCGCGTCGGAATCGGGCCCTCGGGTGACGAGCCCGGCTTCCAGCTGTCTCAGCGCTCGGATTACATCGAGGTCGAGGTCGGCCTCGAGACCACCCTCAAGCGCGGCATCATCAACACCCGCGACGAACCGCACGCCGACGCCGACCGGTACCGCCGACTGCACGTCATCATCGGCGACGCCAACCTCGCCGAGACGTCGACCTACCTGAAGCTGGGCACGACGGCGCTGGTGCTGGACTTGATCGAGGTCGGCCCGGAGCACGGGATCGACCTGAGCGATCTGGTGCTGGCCCGGCCGGTGCACGCGGTCCACGCGATCAGCCGCGATCCGTCGTTGCGAGTCGCCGTGGCGCTGGCCGACGGAAGGGAATTGACGGGCCTTGCGTTGCAACGGATTTACCTGGATCGGGTGGCGAAGCTCGTCGACAGCCGCGACCCCGATCCGCGCGCGGCCGACATCGTGGAGACTTGGGCGCAGGTGCTCGACCAGCTTGAGCGCGACCCCATGGAATGCGCCGAGGTGCTCGACTGGCCCGCCAAGCTGCGCCTGCTGGAGGGTTTCCGCCAGCGGGAGAACCTGAGCTGGTCGGCGCCGCGGCTGCACCTGGTCGACCTGCAGTATTCCGACGTCCGGCTGGACAAGGGCCTGTACAACCGGCTCGTCGCCCGCGGCTCGATGAAGAGGTTGGTCAGCGAGCACCAGGTGCTGGAGGCGGTGGACAACCCGCCGACCGACACGCGCGCGTACTTCCGCGGTGAGTGCCTGCGCAGGTTCGGCGCCGACATCGCCGCGGCCAGCTGGGACTCGGTGATTTTCGATCTCGGCGGTGATTCGCTGGTGCGCATTCCGACGCTGGAGCCGCTGCGGGGCAGCAAGGCGCACGTCGGGGCGCTGCTGGACTCGGTGGATAGCGCGGCCGAACTGGTTGAACAACTCACGAGCTGAGCCGGTTAAACCGGGGAACATCGGGGTTGACCGGTAGGGTAGAGATACCAGCGAGCAGTGTGGCTTATTTGGCAAGCAAGCCGCTGAACAAGTTCAGATGAAGCAGGAGGCCGGCGATGGCTCAAGAGCAGACCAAGCGTGGCGGTGGTGGTGGCGACGACGACGATCTCGGCGACAGCACGGCCGCGGGCCAGGAGCGTCGCGAGAAGCTAGCCGAGGACACCGACGATCTGCTCGACGAGATCGATGACGTGCTCGAAGAGAACGCCGAAGATTTCGTCCGGGCATACGTCCAAAAGGGCGGACAGTGACCTGGCCCTTCTCCGATCGCCTGTCCACTAACTCCGCATTCCCGGCAAACCCCGCCGTAGACCTGTCGTCGTTTGCTGACTTCCTGCGCCGCCAAGCGCCGGAGCTGCTGCCGGCGAGCCTCGGTGGCAGCCCCCGCTCTGAAGGGGTCGGGTCGCAGCTGCCGCACGGCACCACGATCGTCGCCCTGAAATATCCCGGTGGCGTCGTCATCGCCGGGGACCGCCGCTCCACCCAGGGCAACATGATCGCCGGGCGCGACGTGAAAAAGGTGTACGTGACCGACGACTACACGGCGACGGGCATCGCGGGCACCGCGGCCATCGCCGTCGAGTTCGCCCGCCTGTACGCCGTGGAACTCGAGCACTACGAGAAGCTCGAAGGCGTGCCGCTGACGTTTGCCGGCAAGGTGAACCGGCTGGCGATCATGGTGCGCGGAAACCTGGCCGCCGCGATGCAGGGGCTGGTAGCTCTGCCGCTGCTGGCGGGCTACGACATCGACGCGCCCGACCCTGAAGGCGCCGGCCGGATCGTCTCGTTCGACGCCGCCGGCGGCTGGAACTTGGAGGAAGAGGGCTATCAGTCGGTGGGGTCGGGCTCGATCTTCGCCAAGTCCTCGATCAAGAAGTTGTACTCGCGGGTCGTCGACGCCGATTCCGCGGTGCGGGTGGCCGTCGAGGCGCTCTACGACGCGGCCGATGACGACTCCGCTACCGGTGGGCCCGACTTGGTCCGCGGCATCTACCCGACCGCGGTCACGATCGGCGCCGAAGGGGCGGCCGAGGTGCCCGAGAGCCGGATCGCCGAGCTGGCGCGCGAGGTGATCGAAAGCCGCTCACGCGCAGACACTTTCGGCCCCGACGGCGGTGAGAAGTGAGCTTTCCGTATTTCATTTCGCCCGAGCAGGCGATGCGCGAGCGCAGCGAGCTCGCGCGCAAAGGCATCGCGCGTGGCAAGAGCGTGGTCGCGTTGGTCTACGCCGGCGGTGTGCTGTTCGTGGCGGAGAACCCGTCGCGGTCCCTGCAGAAGATCAGTGAGCTCTACGACCGCGTGGGGTTCGCGGCCGCGGGCAAGTTCAACGAATTCGACAACCTGCGCCGCGGTGGAATTCAGTTCGCCGACACCCGGGGCTACGCCTATGACCGCCGCGACGTCACCGGACGCCAGCTGGCCAACGTCTACGCGCAAACCCTGGGCACCATCTTCACCGAGCAGGCCAAGCCGTACGAGGTGGAGTTGTGCGTCGCCGAGGTCGCCCACTACGGCGAGACGAAACCACCTGAGCTGTATCGCATCACCTACGACGGGTCGATCGCCGACGAGCCGCATTTCGTGGTGATGGGCGGCACCACCGAGCCGATCGCTAACGCGCTCAAGGAGTCCTACGCCGAGAACGCCGACCTGCGCGACGCGACCAGGATCGCCGTCAAGGCGCTGCGGGCCGGCAGCGCCGACGGTTCCGGCGGGGACCAGCCCTCCCCGGACGTGGGCAGCCTGGAGGTCGCCATCCTGGACGTCAACCGGCCGCGACGGGCGTTCCGGCGGATCAACCGGGCCACGTTGGAAGGTCTGCTGCAGGAGGGCGATTCGAATCAGCCGGAAACCAACGGCGAAGCGCCGGAATCCAACGGCGACTCCGCGGGCTGACTGGGCCCAACCGGGCCGGCTGTTCGCTGCGGGCTGAACACTGGGGCCGCTGGTGTCCAAGCTGGCGACGTCGGCGTTACGGTCGCCGAGGGACGTGCTGGCGGGCCACGCGAAACTCGTCAGGACCCGTAGGCGCGGCTTCCGCAACGTGGCGGTCGGACAACCAGTACCCTCGATTACGTGCAGCGACGAATTATGGGCATCGAGACCGAGTTCGGTGTCACCTGCACCTTCCACGGTCATCGGCGGCTGTCCCCGGACGAGGTTGCCCGCTATCTCTTCCGGCGCGTCGTGTCGTGGGGGCGCAGCTCCAACGTCTTCCTTCGCAACGGCGCCCGCCTGTACCTCGACGTGGGCAGCCACCCCGAGTATGCGACGGCCGAGTGCGACAGCCTGGTCCAGCTGGTCACCCATGACCGGGCCGGCGAATGGGTGCTGGAAGACCTGCTGATCGACGCCGAGCAGCGGCTCGCCGACGAGGGCATTGGTGGCGACATCTACCTGTTCAAGAACAACACCGACTCGGCGGGCAACTCCTACGGGTGTCACGAGAACTACCTGATCGTGCGGGCCGGTGAATTCTCCCGGATCTCCGACGTGCTGCTGCCATTTTTGGTCACGCGCCAGCTGATCTGCGGAGCCGGCAAGGTGTTGCAGACGCCCAAGGCGGCGACGTTCTGCCTGTCCCAGCGCGCCGAGCACATCTGGGAGGGCGTCTCCTCGGCCACCACCCGCAGCCGGCCCATCATCAACACCCGCGACGAGCCGCACGCCGACGCCGAGAAGTACCGGCGGCTGCACGTGATCGTCGGCGACTCCAACATGTGCGAGACCACCACCATGCTCAAGGTGGGCACCGCCGCGCTGGTGCTGGAGATGATCGAGGCGGGCGTTCCCTTCCGCGACTTCTCGTTGGACAACCCGATCCGCGCCATCCGCGAGGTCAGCCACGACGTCACCGGCCGGCGGCCCGTGCGGCTGGCCGGCGGGCGTCAGGCCAGCGCCCTGGACATCCAGCGTGAGTACTACAGCCGCGCCGTCGAGCACCTGCAGACCCGCGAGCCCAACGCCCAGATCGAGCAGGTCGTCGACCTGTGGGGCCGCCAGCTCGACGCCGTCGAGAGCCAGGACTTCGCCAAGGTGGACACCGAGATCGACTGGGTGATCAAGCGCAAGCTGTTCCAGCGCTACCAGGACCGCTACAGCATGGAGCTGTCCGACCCCAAGATCGCCCAGCTGGACCTCGCCTACCACGACATCAAGCGTGGGCGCGGCGTGTTCGACCTGCTGCAGCGCAAAGGGCTGGCGGCGCGCGTCACCACCGACGAGGAAATCGCGGAGGCCGTCGACCACCCGCCGCAGACCACCCGGGCCCGGCTGCGCGGCGAATTCATCAGCGCCGCCCAGGCCGCCGGCCGCGACTTCACCGTCGACTGGGTGCACCTGAAGCTCAACGACCAGGCCCAGCGGACCGTGCTGTGCAAGGATCCCTTCCGGGCGGTCGACGAGCGGGTCAAGCGGCTGATCGCCAGCATGTAGCTCGACCGCTTGCGGTCACAGCGGTCACACCGGTAACGCGTCGGTACCGATGCTCGAGCCACAAATTTGATATCGCGGGCGCTATCACATTCGGCGAGCCGGTGATCCCCGCGAACCCGTGACTTATGTGCCGATTGTGAAAATTGCGACTCGCCAGCCGGTGCAGGCGCCCGATGGGCGCCGGTTATAACCTGGTGCGAATGGCGACCTCGAAAGTCGAGCGGCTGGTCAATCTCGTCATCGCCCTGCTGTCCACCCGCGGCTACATCAGCGCGGAGAAGATCAGGTCCAGCGTGGCCGGTTACGCGGACAGCCCGAGCGCCGAGGCCTTCTCGCGCATGTTCGAACGGGACAAGAACGAGCTGCGCGACCTCGGCATCCCGCTCGAGGTCGGCCGGGCGTCGGCGATGGATCCCACCGAGGGGTACCGGATCAACCGGGACGCCTACGCGCTGCCTGCGGTCGAGCTGACTCCCGACGAGGCGGCCGCGGTAGCCGTCGCGACCCAACTGTGGGAGTCGCCCGAATTGATCACCGCCACCCAGGGGGCGCTGCTCAAGCTGCGCGCCGCCGGCGTTGACGTCGACCCAGACGCGCCGGTGGCCATCGCCTCACCGGCCGGCGTCCCCGGGCTGCGCGGTTCGGAAGAGGTTCTCGGAATCCTGCTGTCGGCAATCGATGCCCGGCAGGCGGTGCAGTTCCCGCACCGGCCGTCGCGCGCCGAGCCGTACAGCGTGCGCACCGTGGAGCCGTGGGGCGTCGTCACCCAGAAGGGCCGCTGGTATTTGGTGGGGCACGATCGCGACCGCGACGCCACCCGCACCTTCCGGCTGTCGCGGATCGGCGCCGAGGTCCGGCCGATCGGGCCGCCCGGGGCGGTGATGGTGCCCGCGGGTGTGGACCTGCGCCAGATCGTGGCCAGGACGGTCGCCGAGACGCCGACCGGTGGGCAGGCGCGGGTCTGGGTCGCCGACGGACGGGCCACCGCGCTGCGGCGCGCCGGGAGGTCCACCGGCGCGCGACAATTGGGCGACCGAGACGGCGAGGTGATCGAACTGGACATCGGGTCCAGCGATCGGTTGGCGAGTGATATCGCCGGTTATGGGGCCGACGCGGTCGTGCTCGAACCGCAGCAGCTGCGCGAGGACGTGCTGGCGCGGCTGCGCTCTCACCTGGACGGGGGAGGGGTGGCATGACCGCCATATCCAGGCGCCTGATCCGGCTGCTCAACATGGTGCCGTATTTCCAGGCCAACCCGCGGGTCACCCGGGCCAAGGCCGCCGCCGACCTCGGGGTGTCCGCCAAGCAGCTGGAAGAAGACCTCAACCAGCTGTGGATGTGCGGGCTGCCCGGCTACTACCCGGGCGATTTGATCGACTTCCAGTTCGCCGGCGACACCATCGAGGTCACCTTCTCGGCGGGCATCGACCGGCCGCTCAAGCTCACCTCGCCGGAGGCCACCGGCCTGCTCGTGGCCCTGCGCGCGCTCGCCGACGTTCCCGGCGTGGTGGACCCGGAGGCGGCGCGCAGCGCGATCGCCAAGATCGAAGCCGCGGCCGGCTCCGTCGGGCAGGACGCCACCGGGTCGGCGGCGGCCGTCGACGAGCAGGCGCCCGCGGAAAGCCGCGCCGCGGCCGCGGTGCGCGCGGCGGTGCAGTCCAAACACGCGCTGGCCATCGACTATTACTCCGCGTCGCACGACACCCTGACCAGCCGGATCGTCGACCCCATCCGCGTGCTGCTGATCGGCGGCCACAGCTACCTGGAGGCCTGGTCGCGCGAGGCCGAAGGGGTGCGGCTGTTCCGCTTCGACCGGATCGTTGACGCCACCGAGTTGGACGATCCGGCGGCGCCGCCCGAGTTGGCGCTGCAGGCGCCACCGGACACATCCCTGTTCGACGGCGACCCGTCGCTGCCGTCGGCGAAGCTGCGGATCGCGCCGTCGGCGTCCTGGATGTTCGAGTACTACCCGATGCGCGACGTGCGTGAGCTGCCGGACGGATCCTGCGAGGCGGTGATGACCTACGCGTCCGAGGACTGGATGACCCGGCTGGTGCTGGGCTTCGGGTCGGCCGTGCGGGTGCTTGAACCGGAATCCCTGGCCGTACGTGTCCGGGATGCGGCGGCGGCGGCCCTCGAGTCCTACCGCGCGCTCACCCCCTGAGGCCACGGCGCGGTCGGTCCGGTGTATCGCCGCACTGCGGTAGCATCGGGTAGACGTCTGGAGGTAATCAAAGTGGGCAGTCTTAGTCCGTGGCACTGGGCGATCCTCGCTGTGGTGGTGATCCTGCTCTTCGGTGCCAAGAAGCTCCCCGATGCAGCACGTTCGTTGGGCAAGTCGATGCGCATCTTCAAGTCTGAGCTGCGCGAAATGCAGACCGAGAACAAAGCGGAGTCGTCGGCTTTGGAGACCAACGGCGCGACCAACAGCGCTCCCTCCGCGGCGAATCCCACCCCCGTGCAATCGCAGCGTGTAGACGCTCCGGCGGCCGAGCAGGGGCACTCCGAAGCACGCCCGGCGTAGCCGCCGTCATCGTCGCGGTGCCCGAGCGCTACTGAACGAGCGTCGTGAAAGTTTTCAAGGTTTCAGCGCGCACTGGCGGCGTGCTGAAGCGCCTCAATCCGCGTAACAGGCGCAGCCGAACCAACCCCGACGCGACGATGTCGCTCGTCGATCATCTAACCGAGCTGCGCACCCGATTGCTGCTCTCGCTGGCCGCCATCCTGATCACCACGATCTTCGGGTTCTTCTGGTATTCGCACTCGATCTTCGGGCTGGAAAGTCTCGGCGAATGGCTGCGCCACCCGTACTGTTCCCTGCCCCAGTCGGCGCGCGCCAGCATCAGCGCCGACGGTCAATGCCGGCTGCTGGCGACGGCGCCGTTCGACCAGTTCATGTTGCGGCTCAAGGTCGGGCTGACCGCCGGGGTGGTGCTGGCCTGCCCGGTGTGGTTCTACGAGCTGTGGGCGTTCATCACGCCGGGTCTGTACCAAAAGGAGCGTCGCTTCGCGGTCGGGTTCGTGATCCCCGCGGCGGTGCTGTTCGTCACGGGGGCGATCCTGGCCTACTTCGTGCTGTCGAAGGCGCTGGGCTTCTTGCTGACGGTCGGCAGCGACGTGCAGGTGACCGCGCTGTCCGGGGATCGGTACTTCGGTTTTCTGATCAACCTGTTGGTGGTGTTCGGCGTCAGCTTCGAATTCCCGTTGCTCATCGTCATGCTCAACATGACGGGCGTGCTGACCTACGAGCGGCTCAAGTCCTGGCGGCGCGGCCTGATCTTCGGGATGTTCGTGTTCGCCGCGGTTTTCACGCCCGGGTCCGACCCGTTCTCGATGACCGCGTTGGGCGTGGCGTTGTCGGTGCTCCTCGAGTTCGCCATCCAAATCGCCCGCCTGCACGACAGGCGCAAGGCCAAGCGGGAAGCGCAGGCCGCGATCCCAGACGACGAGGCCTCGGTGATTGAGGCGCCTGCACCGATACACGAGCCGGCGCGGGAGCCGTCGTTCACCGCGGGTCAGCATGACGATGTCACCTAAACCGTCGGTGCCGCAGGATGCGACGGAGCTCGTCGAGCTGACCCGATTCACCGCTGAATTGCCCTTCGCGCTCGACGGTTTCCAGCAGCACGCATGCGCGGCGCTGGAACGAGGCCATGGCGTGCTGGTCTGCGCGCCGACCGGCGCCGGCAAGACCGTGGTGGGCGAGTTCGCCGTCCACCTGGCCCTGGCCGCCGGCGGCAAGTGTTTCTACACCACGCCGCTCAAGGCGCTGAGCAACCAGAAGCACACCGATCTGACCGCGCGCTACGGCCGCGACCGGATCGGCCTGCTGACCGGTGACATGTCGGTGAACGCCGACGCCCCCGTGGTGGTGATGACCACCGAGGTGCTGCGCAACATGCTCTACGCTAATTCGACTGCGCTGCAGGGACTTTCCTACGTCGTGATGGACGAGGTGCATTTCTTAGCCGACCGGATGCGCGGCCCGGTGTGGGAGGAAGTGATCCTGCACCTGCCCGACGAGGTGCGGGTGGTCAGCCTGTCGGCCACGGTGAGCAACGCCGAGGAATTCGGCGGCTGGATCCAGACGGTGCGGGGCGATACCACCGTGGTGGTCGACGAGCACCGGCCGGTGCCGTTGTGGCAGCACGTCTTGGTGGGCAAGCGGCTCTTCGACCTGTTCGATTACCGCGGCTCGGAAGCCGGCCGCCAGCCCGTCGCCGGCCAGGAGTCGCGCGTCAGCCCGGACTTGGTGCGCCACATCGCGCATCGCCGGGAGGCGGACCGGATGTCCGACTGGCAGCCGCGCAGAGGGCGCAGCGGGCGCGGTGCGCCCGATCGGCCGCGGTTCTACCGACCGCCCGGGCGCGCGGATGTCATTGCGACGCTGGACGCCGAGGGGCTGCTGCCGGCGATCACGTTCGTGTTCTCCCGCGCCGGCTGCGACGCCGCCGTCCAGCAGTGCCTGCGCTCGCCGCTCCGGTTGACCACCGAGGAGGAACGGGCGCAGATCGCCGAGGTGATCGACCACCGCTGCGGCGATCTCGCCGACACCGACCTGGCGGTGCTCGGTTACTACGAGTGGCGGGAGGGGCTGCTGCGCGGCCTGGCCGCCCACCACGCCGGGATGTTGCCGGTGTTCCGGCACACCGTCGAGGAGTTGTTCACCGCCGGTCTGGTCAAGGCGGTGTTCGCCACCGAGACGCTGGCGTTGGGCATCAACATGCCCGCCCGCACGGTGGTGCTCGAGCGGCTGGTCAAGTTCAACGGCGAGCAGCACATGCCACTGACACCGGGGGAGTACACCCAGCTGACCGGCCGCGCCGGGCGGCGCGGCATCGACATCGAGGGCCACGCGGTGGTGCTGTGGAATCCCACCGACGAGAACACCGAGCCGGCGGCGGTGGCGGGTCTGGCCTCCACCCGCACCTTCCCGCTGCGTAGCTCGTTCGCCCCGTCGTACAACATGACGATCAACCTGGTGCAGCAGATGGGTCCCGAGCAGGCCCACCGGCTGCTGGAGCAGTCGTTCGCCCAATACCAGGCCGACCGCTCCGTGGTCGGCCTGGTCCGCGGAATCGAGCGCGGCAACGCGATGCTCGCCGAGATCGCCGCCGAGCTGGGCGGCCCGCAGGCCTCGATACTCGAGTACGCGCGGCTGCGCGCCCGCATCTCCGAGATGGAGCGCGCGCAATCCCGCGCGTCGCGGCTGCAACGCCGCCAGGCGGCCAGCGACGCGCTGGCCGCGCTGCGCCGCGGCGACATCATCAACATCACCCACGGCCGGCGCGGCGGGCTGGCCGTGGTGCTGGAATCCGCCCGCGACGGCGACGACCCCCGCCCGTTGGTGCTCACCGAAAACCGGTGGGCGGGGCGTATTTCCACCGCCGACTACTCGGGCGCGTCGGCGCCGGTGGGATCGATGCCGTTGCCCAAGCGGGTCGAGCACCGCCAGCCGCGGGTAAGGCGTGACCTCGCGTCCGCGCTGCGGTCGGCCGCGGCCGGGCTGGCCGTTCCGGCCAGGCGCCGCGGCGGCCGCGGGGACCACGACGGTGCCTACGGTGATTATCAGGACCCGGAGCTGGCGTCGTTGCGACAGGAGCTGCGTCGGCACCCGTCGCACAACAGCGCCGGGCTCGAGGCGAAGGTCCGGCAGGCCGAGCGCTACCTGCGCATCGAGCGGGACAATGCGCAACTGGAGAAAAAGGTTGCCGCGGCGACCAATTCGCTGGCGCGGACGTTCGACCGGATCGTCGGCCTGCTCACCGAGCGCGGCTTCGTCGAGGGTCCGGACACCGATCCCCACGTCACCGACGACGGCCGGCTGCTGGCCCGCATCTACAGCGAGAGCGACCTCTTGGTCGCCGAGTGCCTACGCACCGGCGCGTGGGCCGATCTGAAGCCGCCCGAGTTGGCGGCGGTGGTTTCGGCGGTCCTCTACGAGAGCCGGGGTGGTGAAGGCCCGCGGGCGGCGTTCGCCGCCGAGGCGCCCACCCAGCGGGTCCGACAGGCGCTGCAGCAAACGTCGCGGCTGTCGTATGCGTTGCGCGCCGACGAGCAGACCCACCGGATCGCGCCGAGCCGGGAGCCCGACGACGGCTTCGTCAACGTCATCTATCGCTGGGCCAAGACCGGAGACCTCGCCGCCGCCCTGGCGGCCGCCGACCCGGCCGGCACCGGCTCGCCGCTGCTGGCGGGGGACTTCGTGCGCTGGTGCCGCCAGGTGCTGGATCTGTTGGACCAGGTCCGCAACGCCGCCCCGGATCCTGAGTTGCGCGCTACTGCCAAGCGCGCGATCAATGACGTTCGGCGCGGCGTCGTCGCTGTTGACGCCGGGTAGGCTGTGCCGAAGCTACCGTAGATCCATCAATCACAACGCCGAGAGTGCGTGCCAAGAACTAAGGGGCTGAGGAGAGACGATGAGCGGACCGCAGGGACCGGAGCAGCAGTGGCAACCGCCCGGCCAAGGTAGCGATCAGTCCTCCGAGCCGACCCAGGTCGGTTCGCCGTGGCAGCAGCAGCCGGGCCAGGAAGCGACGTGGCAGGCTCCGGCTTACACGCCGCCCGCCGAGTACCCGCAGTACCAGCAGCCGGCCGAACAGGCGTATCCGCAGCAATACCCGCAGCAGCCCGGTTACGGGCAGCCGGGGTACGCGCAGCCCGGCCAGTACGGGCAGCCGGGGCAGTACGGGCAGCCTGGCCAGTACGGCCAGCCCGGCCAGTACGGTCAGCCGGGGCAGTACGGCCAGCCCGGCCAGTACGGTCAGCCGGGCCAGTACCCGCAGCAGTACCCGCCGTACGAGCAGCAGCCGGCCAAGAAGCGGTCGGTCGCCCTGATCGCCGGCGTGGGCGGGGTGATCGCCTTTTTGCTCATCGCCGTCGTGCTGGTGCTCGGCTTTTGGCAGCCCGGGTTCTTCGTCACCACCAAGCTGGACGTCAACAAGGCGCAGGCCGGTGTGCAGCAAGTCCTTTCCGACGAGACCAACGGCTACGGCGCCAAGAATGTCCAAAACGTGAAGTGCAACCACGGCCAGAACCCGACCGTCAAGAAGGGCGCCACGTTCGACTGCGACGTCAGCATCGACGGCGCCCCCAAGCACGTCACGGTGACCTTCCAGGACAACAAGGGCACCTACGAGGTGGGCCGGCCGCAGTAGCCGGTCACTGCGGCAGCGCGTCGAGCGCTTTCTGCAACCGCGCTATCGACGACCCGACGCCCAGTTCGGTCGCCAGTTTGGCCGTGCGGTGCGGGTCGTCGGCCGCCAGCGGCAGGGCGTCGGTCGGGGTCGACAGGCTGACCGGTGCGTCGGTGGCCACCCGCACCACTTGTTCCGCGGCGTCGATGTAGTCCGTCGCGCCCAGCAGTTTCGCGCGCAAACCCTTGGCCATCTTCGATTTCGGATCGTGGGCGGCCGCCAGGATCTGTTCCAGCGAGCCGTGCTGGGCCAGCAGGGTCGCGGCCGTCTTCTCCCCGACACCCGGAACGCCCGGCAGGCCGTCGGACGGATCGCCGCGCATCAGCGCGAACTCGGCGTAGGCCGGGCCCGCCCGATGCTTCGGCACGCCGTAGTGCTCGGCGACCTCCGCGGGCCCGAACAGGGTGGCTTTAGTCAGCCCGCGGCCCAGGTAGAGCACTCGGACCGGCACGGGATCGTCGGACACCACCTGCAGCAGGTCGCGGTCTCCGCTGACCACCACGACGGGGTCACGCCGTTCGCGCGCGGCCAGCGTGCCGAGCACATCGTCGGCCTCGAAACCTTCGGCGCCCGCCGTCGGGATGCCGAAAGCGTCCAGCAGCTCCATGATCATGTCGATCTGCGGCGTCAGGTCGTCGGGGACCTCCTCGACGTCGGGTTCGCCCTCGGGCTCGGCCTCCGCGACGCGATGCGCCTTATAGGACGGGACGAGGTCCACCCGGAACTGCGGTCGCCAATCCAGGTCCAGGCAGACCACCAGCCGGCTGGGGCGCTGCTGGCTGATCACGACCGCCATCGAGTCGATGAATCCGCGGACGGCGTTGACGGGCCTGCCGTCGGGGGAGGTGATCGACGAGGGCACCCCGAAATACGACCGGAACCACATGCTGGCCCCGTCCAACAGCAATAGCGGCGAAGCCGCGCGTGCCGGGTCGCCGCTGGTACCTGGGGCCGATCGCATCCCGGTATCGTCTCACGGCGCCGAACGTCGACTTGTTCTCGACGCAGCGCGGGAATCGCCGCAACGACTCGACGCTCGGCCCAGCGGTTAGCCTGGCTGCCATGGAATCTCATCGGTTCGACACCGGGGTGTATGCGCGGCGGTTGGCGGCGGCGGCCGCCGCGACCGCCGAAGCGGGGTTGTCCGGCCTGGTGATCACCCCCGGGTATGACCTGCGCTACCTCGTGGGGTCGCGCGCCCAGACGCTCGAGCGGTTCACGGCGCTGGTGTTGCCGGCATCCGGCGACCCGACGGTGGTGGTGCCGCGGCTGGAGCTGGCCTCGCTCAAGGGGTCGGCGATTGCGGGACTGGGACTGGCGGTGCGGGATTGGGTCGACGGGGACGACCCCTACCAATTGGTGAGCGCCGCGTTGGGCGGTCCCGCCGCGACCGCCGTCACCGACTCCATGCCGGCCCTGCACCTGCTGCCGCTGGCCGGTGTCCTCGGCGTCCTGCCGATCCTGGCCACCGGCGTGATGCGGGGGCTGCGGATGGTCAAGGAGGAATGCGAGATCGACGCGCTGCGCAAAGCCGGCGCCGCCATCGATCGCGTGCACGCCCGGGTGCCGGAGTTTCTGGTCCCCGGCCGCACCGAGGCCGACGTGGCCGCCGATATCGCGGAAGCGATTGTGGCCGAAGGGCATTCGGAGGTGGCATTCATCATTGTCGGCTCCGGCCCGCACAGCGCCGACCCGCACCACGGCTATTCGGACCGCGAGCTGCAGACAGGTGACATCGTCGTCGTCGACATCGGCGGCGCCTACGAGCCCGGATACCATTCCGACTCGACACGCACCTACAGCATTGGTGAGCCCAAACCCGAAGTGGCACAGCAATATTCGGTGCTGCAGCGGGCGCAACAGGCGGCCGTGGATGCGGTGCGCCCGGGTGTGACGGCCGAACAGGTCGACGCGGCGGCACGCGATGTGCTGGCCGCCGCCGGACTCGCGGAGGTTTTCGTGCACCGCACCGGCCACGGCATCGGGCTATCCGTACACGAGGAGCCCTACATCGTGGCGGGCAGCGACCTGCCGCTGGCCGCGGGCATGGCCTTCTCGATCGAGCCGGGAATCTATTTTCCGGGCCGCTGGGGCGCCCGCATCGAGGACATCGTCGTCGTGACGAAAGACGGCGCGCTGCCCGTCAACAACCGGCCCCACGAGCTCATCGTGGTGCCCGCGCCGTAGCAGCCGGGGCCCACCGGCGCGTACGTTGGGCCTTGATGTCACTCCTGGATTTGACCCTCCTTCCGATCCGCATCGCAGGCCACATCGTCGACACGCTGCTGCACCCCGCCGCGACTGCGCCCGCACCGCCAGCCGAACTCGTCGTGGTGGACGGCATGCCCGAAGGGGTGCCGCCGGCGGCGCTGCGCCCGGAGCCGCAGTTACCGGTGCCGTCGGGTTGGCCGTTCGGGGAGGACTTTCCACGCACCTGCGGCGCGGGCCGCCTGGCCGGCGGCGCCCTGTTCTGGACGGACTTCCTGTACGACGACCACGGCGCCACCGGCCTGCCGATCGGCGACCTGAAAGTGCAGGCGCCGCCGCGCGGCACCTACATCTATCCCGACGGCCCCGCCGCCCGCAACGGCGCCGACATCTTCCGCGTCGCGATCGGGCTCACCGCGACTCACACATGGTGGCGGATTGACTGGAACACCTTGTTGGACGCGTCGGTGCCGATTGCGCTGTTCGCCCTGGACACCGGTCCCGCCCGGACCGCGCCGGAGCAGTGGCCCGCCGGCGCCGGGGTGCGCTCGGCCGGGATCGATATGGCCCTGCTGGTTTCGGGCAACGGCGCCACGCTGATCGACTTGACCACCCAGTCGACGACGCCGGTGCAGCACAGCGTCGACATGGGTTCCCGATCGTTTCTCGCGCAGGTGCCGCGGACGGTGCTGGAGCCGCGCGGCAGCTGGACGGTCCGGCTGGCAGCGGGTTTGGCCAACGCGGCGGGTGACGGGTTCGCCGACGTGCCCGCCGAGCGTGGCGCGCTGCCGGGGCAACCCAACGTCTACAACGTCGCGTTCCGCACCACCGAGCAGGAGGCCCCGCACCTCAATTTCTGGTCGGACGCCGCCCAGGCCGACGCCTTGACTCATGGCGACGTGTCGAAGTTCGCCCTGACCGTGGACTGGGACCGGTTGGCGGCCGGCAAGACCGAGGAAGAGCCGGTGATAACCGGTCCGTCGACGCGGTGGTACGTGTCCTCGGTCGAGCTGGGCCAGGGAGTGACCTCCGATGACATCTTGAGCACCAAGCCGCAGTTCCTCGGTCGGGTGCAGCCGTATTCGGTATGCCTGCCGTCGACTTTCAAGCCGGGCCGGATGCTGCCGTTGACCCTGCTGCTGCATTCGCTGGCGCTCGGGCAGAGCCAGTTCGCCGCGATCGACCCCCGGCTGCTGCACCAGGTGTGCGAGGGGCGCGACTCGGTGGTGGTCACGCCGCTGGCCCGGGGCCCGTCGACGTGGTACTTCGACACCGGAGAACTCGATGTCTGGGAGGTGTGGGCTCGCGTCGCCGAACAACTGGGCACTGATCCCAATCGCACCGTGATCTCCGGTTACTCGATGGGTGGCTATGCCGCTTACAAGCTGGGATTGACCTATCCGCAAGTGTTTTCGCAGGCGGTCGTGCTCGCGGGGCCGCCCACCTGCGGGGTGCGTCTGCTGCCCGACATCGACATCCCGGCCGACCTCGACCCGGATTCACCCTGCGCACGCGAGGGCGATACCTGGAAGCTGCTGGTGAACGCCCGCTGGCTGCCCTATGTCATCGCACACGGGCTGGTCGACGAGCTAGTGCCGTTCGCGTCGGCCGCCGAGCAGGTCCTCGAACTCGACCGGCTGGGCTACCGGCATCGCTTCACGGTGTATCCGCTCGAGGATCACATCGCCTGGGTGCTGCAAGACAAGTTCGAAGACCCGATCGCCCACATGGAAACCGGCCTGCGGCAAGCTGATCCGGGCCACATCACGTTCGCGTGGCATCCGCAACTGGTGCGCGACGATCTCGGCATCGGGCCGCACCGGGTCTGGTGGCTGTCGGACCTGACCGCGGACCCCGCGGTGACGGCGCGGCGCGGCGCGATCGCCGAAGTCGACGCGCGTTCGTATGCGCGCCCGGACCCGACACACACCGTTCGGCATCATCGCGGGTTCGTCCTGAACTTCGACCCGACCCCGGGCGTCTACAGCGAGTTGGATTGGCGGGTAGGGCCGCCCGTGGGTCCGTTGCCGTATCTCACGCTGCGGCTCACCGGCGTCGCCGCGATCACGGTAGATGTCCAGCGCGCCGGACTTGCCGCGTTACCGGCGTCGACGATCACGGTGGCCACCGACGCCGCCGCGCAAATCGCGCTGAGCGGCCTGCCCGCCGGGGTCAGTGTCCAACTCGACGGTGAGCCGGCCGAACCGACCATGGCAGTGACGGTGGGACGGCACCGCATCACGCTGGCCGCGGGGGCTGTTAATGAATGAGTTGTGGCTGCTAAGCGGCCGCGGCTAGCTTGGCAAAAGCCAGCATTGGGTGAATAGCGTCTGCGTGCGGTCTCGACGAGAATTCGCGCGTGGCTCCGTTAACGGTCGACCCGGAGGCGTTGTACGCCGCGGGTAGCGCGGTGGCGGCCACCGGCGAGGGGTTGGCGGCAAACCTGACCGTGCTGACCGCCGGCTTTTCGGCGCACACCGGTGTTGACCGGGCCGGCGAGGTGTTCGGCTTGGCGTATCAAGAGAAGGCCGAATCGATACTGAAGGCGGCCGCTGCCGCCGTCAACGCTTGCCGGAAAAGCGGGGCCGTCATCCAGCAGGGCGCGTCGAATTACTCCATCGCCGACGCGGCTTCGACGCTGGGCGGCGGACGCGGAGCCTTGGAGCCACCGTGCCCGCCGGCCGAGCTTGCCGAACCGGCACCGCCCGGGACGTGGGGACCCGGCCAGCCGCCTCCGCCGCTGTGGTCGCTCGTGCAGTCGTTTCTCCTCGAGGCATGGCCCGATGGCGACGTAGCGGGTCTGCGTGCGGTCGCGTGTCGTTGGCGCGCCTTCGGTGCGGCGGCCAAAGGTGTGCGGGGAACTCTGAACGCATCGAAGACGCTGTTCGACAGCCAACACATTCCTGAGGGCGACCATATCGACAGGGCCTTGACCGAAATTGGTCACAGCACAGCGGCTATCGGTCAGCTTTGTGACGCACTGGCCCGTACCATCGACACGTTCGCCAGCGGCGTCGACCACGCTCAACGCGCGATACGGGATCTGCTGCATCGCATCGAGTCGCTGGGCGACCTCGGTCACGACGTCATGCTCATCATCGACGGTGACGCTTGGGATGAGATCAAGCAGATCGTCAAGGACATCAACGCGGTGCTGCAGCATCTCGGGCAGGAAGCCAGGGCCTGCGAGGAGGCGATCAGGTTCCTCATGCAAGCGGCCGATCGCGCGGTCGTCACATGCGAAAAGTACGCGCGCCGTGGCCTCGTCAAATTTCTCGGTCAGGACGTCGGTAACGCGGTCGCCACCGTAGCCGACACCTGGATCAACGCCCATGAGGGTGTCCTCAAAGGTGCCGTCGGCATGGGGCTGGGTCTCGTCGACCTGAGCCCGCACTGGATCGTCGCCGACCCACACGGTGCGGCCGCCACCTGGACCGGCTTGGTGAAAAACAGCTGGAAAGAAAGTCTCATCAATGCCGCGGTCAATCCCGAAGAATTCTCGCAAGCGCGGCTGCAGGAGCTGAAAGGCCTTGTGCATGCCGAGGATTGGAGTCGGGCTCGGCCGGGATTGGGCGCCGGTGAAGTTGCGTTCGACGCCGTCACACTGATCGCTCCGGGATTCGGTGAGGCAGGCGCGGCGGCCGATGGCGTGGGAGCCGCTGCGCGTGGCGCAGAGGAAGAGGCGGAAGCCGCGGGTGGGGCTGCTGGGCGCGCCGGCGGGGAAGGCGCGGCGGGAGCGCGCGGCGCGCTGACCGACATCACCAAGGCCGGCGGCGACGTGACCAAGAACCTCGAAGGTGCTACGGCTGATCTGCCGGAGATCAAAGCACCTGGCGCTCCCAGGGGTTTGCCCGCCGGCGAGCCGCTCGAGGCGGCGCCGCACGCGCCCGAGGGGGTGCCGGGCCCGGTCGAAGGGCGGGCCGGCGGGCTGGGGCCGAACCCCCCGGATGCTCCGCCGCCCGCGGCCGATGGTGGTCCGCACGATGCAGTCTCACAGCCTTCGACGGCTCCGAGGGCCCCAACGGATAGCGGTGGTTCTCATGATCCGCCTCTCGTGGCACCAGCGGAGACTCCGGCTGCTTCAGCTCCGCATGAAAGTGGGGTTGCACCTGAAGAGCCATCACAACCACCTCTTCCAGTGAGCGGTCCGCGCGATCCAGTGTCAGCGGAGCCCCCGCAGGATCTGGTCCCGCATCAGCCCGTCTCGGCGCCGGCAGAGGCAACCCATCAGCCAACCTCTGGGAGCGGTCCGCATGAGCCAGCGTCCATGCCGCCGGCCGCTGCAGATGCCGCCCAGCGCTTGCCGGTGGAGCGTCCGCCTGGGCCTACGTCGGCGCCGTCAGCGGGTCCACATGGGCCAACACCTGAATTTGGTCCGCGGGAGTTGCCTCGGTTACCGATGGAAGGTTCCCACGAACCCGTTTCTGCTCCCGCAACCGGGACACCTGTGGCTCCTGGCGCTGCGTTGGGTGACAGAACGCCGTCGACGCTTCCCCTACCGGCTGAAGATGCTCCCCCGCGTGGGCCGGAACCGATCGGCCGCCCTCCGACTGAACCCGTGCCCATCGTCACGAACTCACCGCAATCTGCCTTTGCTGTTAAGTCCGCGCCGCGGGCGCCTGCGTCAGCAGGTCGCGAGACCGACTTGCCAGGATCAGCGTCCGGTCCAAAAGGGCCAGGGGAAAGTGGTCCTACGGACGGTCGGTCAAGCGCCCCGCTCGATGCCAACGCTCAAACGACTGGCAAAGGGAGTTCGCCGGACGGCGATCGTTCCGAGCTGGGCGCCGAAGCCGATCCTGGGAACCCCGGTGGCCATTTGGGCCCACATGATCTTGGGGCACTCGCCGACTACACTGGGCCGGGCTACCAAGACCTGAATAACGCGTTAAGGAGCCGTTTAATGGACGCGTCTCAACAGGCTCGCGTGCAGGCACTAAAGAATGCGTTAGCTAAGCTGCCACCTTATCAGGGTCCAGTAATTCGAGGGACAAATTTGCCGCCGGAGGTGCTTGCTCGGTATCGGCCGGGCGAAGTTATTACAGAAGACGCTTTCCTGAGCACGTCGACGGATTTAGGAGTGGCGCGGTCGCCAACGTTCGCAGGGAATGTCGAGTTCCGAATCCTTTCCAAGACTGGACGAGAAGTCTCGTCATTCTCGGTGTTCCCGGCTGAACGGGAAGTTCTGTTTTCGGCCGGAACCAAATTCTTCATCGTCAGTAAGGTGATTGACCCCTTGACTGGCCGAACGGTCATTCGCATGGTAGAACGCTAGATCCGGACGTGTGAAACTAAAGCAACAAGGTAGGAGGTACGAAGTGAGCGAGAGGATTGCTGGCAAGACGTTCTCTACCCCCGAAGAGGCGGGCGTGACTCCGCCGACAGAAGAGGAGCTGGCAGAGGCAGAAAGAATCTTTGACGAATTCGAAGAGAAGATTAACGCTGTTGCTCCGGAAAATCGAGTGGCAGATGTGTCTCCCAAGTTCTGGGATGACATTTCAGGTACTGAATTTGACCCACGTCGGAAAAGCCACTAAAAGCACGATTCTGACGCTTGTGGCCGCGGATGGTCGAGTCCGACCGGCCGCGATTTCTGCCGAATACGCCTGGCCCTACGTCTCGCCCCGGTCCAGTAAGCCCGACGACCCGAGCACCCGCTCCACGTGCACCTCGATGACCACCCGCCGCGGGTTGGGTCGCGGGGTGCGGTAGCGCTGGGCGTAGCGCAGTTCGGCGTCACGCACGGCGTCGACGTCACTGTTGACCTTGGAGCGGCCCTCCAGCGAAAGCCACCGCGCACCGTCGACCTGACTGAGCACCGCCACCCCGCCGCGGTCGGCGTTTACCGCCTTCTGCGAGCCGCCGGTGGTGATGACCCGGGCGATGTGCGTC
The DNA here is from genome assembly GCF_041890355.1 of Mycobacterium hainanense. Classification (NCBI taxonomy): domain Bacteria; kingdom Bacillati; phylum Actinomycetota; class Actinomycetes; order Mycobacteriales; family Mycobacteriaceae; genus Mycobacterium; species Mycobacterium hainanense. Next base: position 2,564,040 of record NZ_CP169059.1, read on the forward strand.
TTGGGGTCGAAGGTGAACCCGACCGCCACGACGTGCGGCGAATTGTCGGCTCGCAGCGTGGTCAGCATGGCCAGATGCCGTTCGGACAGAAACGCCAACGCATCGTCGGTGAGCCGGGTAGTGGTATTCGCCATCACCACCCACGCTAGCGCAGGACATAATCGCAGCCGTGGATGACACGGGCGCGGGACCAGTGCTAGTCCTGGGCGGGCGCAGCGAGATCGGCATAGAGCTGGCCCGCCTCCTGGCGCCCGGGGCGACGGTGGTGCTGGCGGCGCGCAGGGCCGACCAACTCGACCAGCAGGTGGCCGCACTCAAAGCCGCCGGGGCCGAATCGGTGCATACCCTGGAGTTCGACGCCGACGACCTGGAGTCCCACGGCCCACTGGTCGCCGCGGTCGTCGCCGACCACGGACCCATCGCCACGGCGGTGCTGGCCTTCGGAATCCTCGGCGACCAGGCCCGCGCCGAGACCGACGCCGCCCACGCGGTCGCCGTCGTGCACACCGACTACGTCGCCCAGGTCAGCATGCTCACCCACCTGGCGACCGCGATGCGCGAAGCCGGCAGCGGACAACTGGTGGTGTTCTCCTCGATCGCCGGCGCGCGCGTGCGCCGCGCGAATTACGTCTACGGCTCGGCCAAGGCCGGCCTGGACGGCTTCGCCAGCGGGCTGGCCGACGCCCTGCACGGCACCGGCGTGAAACTGCTGATCGCCCGACCGGGTTTCGTGATCGGACGCATGACGCAAGGCATGGATCCCGCGCCGCTGTCCAGCACGCCCGCGCAGGTGGCCAAAGCGACTGCGCAGGCGTTGGCCAAGGGCCGACGCACCGTGTGGATCCCGTGGGCGCTGGGACCGGCGGCTGCCGTGATGCGGCTGGTGCCGCAGCCCGTGTGGCGCAGGATGCCGCGATGATCCGCGCCGGTGATGATGCGGTGGAGGCTGGCGGGGGAGAACGGCGTTCATGATTATCGTGGTGGGCATCGGCGCCGACGGCGTGGCCGGGCTTGCTGAAGCGTCCCGCAACGAATTACAAAAGGCGACAATAATTTACGGCTCGAAGCGGCAACTCGACCTGCTCGACGACACCGTGCCCGCGCCCCGCCAGCAATGGCCCACGCCGATGTTGCCCGCACTGCAGACGTTGCTCAACGACCACGCCGATGACGTGCACGTGGTGGCCAGCGGCGACCCGCTCCTTCACGGCATCGGGGGCACGCTGATCCGACTCTACGGCCCCGATCGCGTCCGGGTGCTGCCGCACGTGTCCTCGGTGACGCTCGCGTGCGCTCGAATGGGCTGGAACCTTCACGACACGGAGGTGATCAGTCTCGTCACCGCGCCACCGCACACCGCGGTACGCCGCGGCGGCCAAGCCATTGTGCTGTCGAAGAACGCCGCCACACCGAAGGAACTCGCCGCACTCCTCGACGCGCACGGCCGCGGCGACTCGGAGTTCACCGTGTTGGAAAATCTCGGCGGCTCAACCGAACGCCGCCGGGACGGCAGCGCACGCAACTGGGCGGACAGCGCGCCGACGGATGTCGACGACCTCAACGTCATCGCCATCCGATACCTGCCTGACGAACGGTTGTCGTCGCCGCCCGACGAGGCGTTCGTCCACGACGGGCAGATCACCAAGCACGGGATCCGCGCGGTAACTCTCGCGGCGCTGGCGCCGCGCCCGGGCGAACGCCTCTGGGATGTCGGCGCGGGTTCGGGTAGCATCAGCGTCGGATGGTGTCTAAACGGAAAAGGCTGCACCGCAGTCGCTTTCGAGCGTGACGAACGACGCCGCCACAACATCGCATCCAACGCCGCGGCTTTCGGCGCCCCCATCGACATACGCGGCGACGCCCCCGACGCGTTCGGCGGGCTCCAACCGCCGTCGGCGATCTTCATCGGCGGCGGTCTCACCCAACCGGGCCTGCTCGACGCCTGTCTGGACGCGCTGCAGGCCGGTGGACGCCTCGTGGCAAATGCGGTTACCGCGGAATCCGAAGCCGCCCTGACGGAGTCGTATTCGCGCTTCGCCGGCCAACTGCGCCGGTTCCAGCACTATCACGGCGAGCCGCTCGGCGGCTTCACCGGCTGGCGGCCGCAGATGCCGGTCACCCAGTGGGCGATGACGAAATGACGGTCTATTTCATCGGCGCGGGTCCGGGCGCCGCCGACCTGATCACCGTCCGCGGCCAGCGGCTGCTCGAGACCTGCGCGGTGTGCCTGTACGCGGGGTCGATCATGCCCGACGACTTGCTGGCGCTATGCCCCCCCGGCGCAAAAGTCGTTGACACCGGACCGCTGACGCTGGAGCAGATCATCACCGAGCTGGCCGACGCCCACGCTGCCGGCCACGACGTGGCGCGGCTGCATTCGGGTGATCCGTCGCTCTACAGTGCGCTCGCCGAACAATGCCGCCGGCTCGACGCGCTTGGCATCGACTACGAAATCGTGCCCGGGGTGCCGGCTTTCGCCGCGGCGGCGGCCGCGCTCAAGCGTGAGCTCACCGTCCCCGGCGTCGCGCAGACGGTGACGCTGAGCCGGGTCGCCACGCTGTCGACCGCCATGCCGCCCGGTGAAGACCTCGCCAGCCTCGCTCGTTCCGGCGCGACGCTGGTTCTGCACCTGGCGGCGGCCCAGATCGACGCCATTGTTCCGCAACTCCTTGAGGGCGGCTATCGATCCGAAACACCCGCTGCGGTCGTCGCTTTCGCGAGTTGGCCGCAAGAGGTGCTGCTGCGGGGCACGCTCGGCGACCTCGCCGGCCAGATGCACCGGGCCGGCATCACCAAGACCGCGGTGATCGTCGTCGGCGACGTGCTGGCCGCCGAGGGTTTCACCGACAGCTACCTGTATTCGTCCGCGCGGGCGCGGGGGAGCAGGCACTGATGCGAGTGCTGCTCCTCGGCGGCACGGCCGAAGGTCGCGCGCTGGCGAAGGCGCTACACCCGGACATCGACATCGTCAGCTCACTGGCGGGGCGCGTGCCCGACCCCGCGCTACCGGTCGGTCCCGTCCGCATCGGCGGCTTCGGCGGCGTTGACGGGCTGCGGCGCTGGCTGGTCGACGAACGCATCGACGCGGTGATCGATGCGACCCACCCCTTCGCGGCGACCATGACATCGCACGCGGCCCAGGCCTGCGGCGAACTGCGGATGCCGCATCTCCTGCTGGCCCGCCCGGCCTGGGATCCCGGCTCCGCGATCGTCGTGGAATCCGACATGCGGGCGGCAGAAACCGTTGCGCAACAGGAGTTTTCGCGGGTGTTTCTCACCACCGGGCGCTCGGGGACCAAGGCCTTCGCGGACAGCGACGCGTGGTTTCTGATCCGCGCGGTCACCGAACCGGAGCCGGCCTCGCTGCCGCGCCGCCGCCAGCTCGTGCTGTCGCGCGGCCCGTATCGCTACGACGGCGAAGTCGCGCTGATGCGAGAACACCGGATCGACGTCCTGGTGACCAAGAACAGCGGAGGGGAGATGACGCGGGCGAAGCTGGATGCGGCTGCGGCGTTGGGCATCCCGGTGGTGATGGTCGCCCGGCCGCCGCTACCACCCGGGGTGACGGCGGTGGGCAGCCTCGAAGAGGCCGTCGAATGGGTGACCCGGCTCGACTAGCCCGTCAGGTCGTCACGCTCGACGTCTGCGGCCAGCAGCGCGTCACGGGCCCGCGCGACGCGGGATCGGATGGTGCCCACCGGGCAGCCGCACACCGCCGCGGCGTCGGCGTAGGGCAGGCCCAACAACTGGGTGAGCAACAAGGCTTCCCGCTGCTCGGGGGTGAGCCCCGCGATCATCGTCGTGACCTCGACCAAGTCTTCGAACCCGCGGGCGTGGCGATCGCCGCGCATCACGTGTTCGGGGTCGGCGCTCAGGGCGGCGCGGGGCCGCGACTGGACATGGCGGATGTGATCGGCCACCACGCGGCGCGCGATGGAAAGCAGCCAGGTGCGGGCACTCGAGCGCCCGGAGAACCGTCCGATGGCGCCGATCGCGCGCAGGAAAGTCTCCTGAGTCAGGTCGTCGGCGCTGCCGGCGTCCGACAGGTAGGTGACGAACCGCCACACGTCCTGCTGGGTGGCCTTGATGAATGCCTCGAGGGCCCGGTCATTTCCACGCGCGGCGGCCAATGCGAGCTCGGTAACGGCCTCGTCATCGCTGGACGCGATCATGGCGAACCACCTTTGTTTCGCGGGCTCAGTGAGTCTACGACGGCCTGTCGTAGCGGCTGCGGCGGGGTCGACGGCGGACCTGTTGATGGGCCATAGGTGGGCGCGGCGCCGCGCGGTGGGGTTTTCGGCTGGCCAAGCCGCGTCGTCCGCGGCATCGGAGGTGCCCATCCGATCCGACCTCACTCGTTGCCGCGCCACCAAGAACGCGAACGCCAGGCCCAACAGCAAGGGCATGTGGCTGGCGACACGTGTTGCCGTGACCTCGCCGGCGAACGCGTCGAGGATCACGTAACCGAGCAGCGCGACCGAATAGACGCCCGTGATCGCAGCCACTCCAATGGCGGTGACCGGCCAGACGCCGGCGGCCACCATCGCCAGGCCCAATGCCAGCAGCCAGGCGGTGGACTCGTGCATCAGATGCTCCCCGGACATCGCACCGTGCATGTGGCTGGACACCATGCCGAAATCGATGCCGCTGATCTGCGCGGCGGCGATTGCCACCTGGAATAGCCCGACCGCGATCAGGCCCCAGCGCCGGTAATGCGAACGCAGCCAACGCATCCTGCGCTGGTACCCGGAGGACTCCTCGCCGATGTTCGCCATGATTCGGGAGACCAGGTCGGGCCCGTCAACCGGCTCGACCGAGGCGAGCCGACGGGTCTGCGCGGCGGCGCCGATCAGCCAGGTGCGGCACCGCCGGCACGATTCGAGATGGGCATCCACCTGCTGCGCGAGCGCTTGGGGGCGCTCGCCGTCCAGTCGAGCCGAAAGCGCCTCACGCGCCGCGTCACACCGCATCCCTGCATCGTTGCGCATGCCCGGTCCGGGCGCAAAGAGCACTCGAAAGTCAAACGGCGGGAACTAATCCGTCCGGCGAACCGACCACTGGACGTCAACAGCCCGACATTCACCGAAGAGGTATTCGTGTTTCTGCCCGGAAACCCCCGACGATGACCGCCCCGATCTGGATCGCCTTCCCACCCGAGGTGCACTCGACCCTGCTGAGCGCCGGCCCCGGACCCGGGCCACTGCTCGCCGCCGCCGCGACGTGGTCATCGATGAGCAGCCAATACGCCGAGGCCGCCGAGGAACTCACCGGGCTCCTGGGCGCCGTCCAGGGTGGCGCATGGGAGGGGCCCAGCGCCGAGCAGTACGTCGCGGCGCACGCCCCGTATCTGGCCTGGCTGATGGAGGGCTCCGCCAAGAGCGCAACGTCCGCGGCGCTGCACGAGACGGCGGCCGGGGCTTACACCGCGGCGCTGGCCGCCATGCCGACGATGCCGGAACTCGCGGCCAACCACGCGACGCATGCGGCGCTGGTGGCGACGAACTTCTTCGGCATCAACACCATTCCGATCGCTGTGAACGAGGCGGACTATGCGCGCATGTGGGTGCAAGCCGCCACGACGATGACCACCTACCAGGTGACCGCCGAATCCGCGCTTGCCGCGGTGCCCACCACCACGCCCGCGCCCGCGATCGTCACCCCTGGCGCGGAGGCGAGCGTCGCGACGGTGCAAGCCGCCGACACCCAACAGCAGGCCGCACGGACCTATCCGTCCTGGCAGGACCAGCTGACCGCGTGGCTGCAGCAGTACACCAAGAACTTCGCGTGGCCGGTTTCCAAAGACCTCAACCCCGGTGGCTGGCCGTTTCCGCCGGTGCCGTTCGTCAACGGCCTCGCCTCGTTCTTCGGCCAGTTGGGCTTCTCGCCCGCGCTTTCCAGCGCCCTGGGCTGGGCGATTTTCCACACCCTGATGATCTTCTGGCCGTTCATGCAGGCCGCCATCCAGATGGCGGTGGTGCTGGCGCCGATGGTGGTGTCCGTCTTGGGCGCCGCCGCGGCCGGCGGAGCGGCGGCCGCCGTAACCGCGATCAGCGTCGCAGCCCCGCTGTCGGCCGCCGCGCCGCTGCCGGCGCCCGCGGCCGCTCCGGCACCGATGGTGACCGCGCCGGCGCCGGCGATCGGCACCGCGCCAGCCAGCGTGAGCAACGCCCCGACGATGTCCAGCGCCCCGGCGTCGACGGTGGCCAGCCCGGCCGGTGGCGGACCGGTCGGCGGCGGGCCGGGCGCCGGCTTCAGTCCCACGGCCACGGACGGCATCGGCGCGGGCATGTCCGACGCCCTGTATGCCGTGGGACTGTCCGGGCTGGCGGCCCGCGGCAGCGCCAACGGCCGGGCGCGCCGCAAGTCGGAGGAGCCGGCGCCCGACGACGTCGACGCACCCGCCGCGGCCGACGCGGCGGCCGCAGCGAAGAGGAAGGCGCGGGCCCGGCGGCGCCGCGCCGGAACGGCCACCGACCGCGCGTACCGCTACGAGTTCATGGACCTCGATCAGGATTCGAGCGCGGACGACGAAGATTTGGACGCCGTGCGCGCCTCCGATCAGGGCGGGGGGCCGCTCGGATTCGCCGGTGCGGCAGCGAGATCCGGTCTCGCGCAGCCCACCGGTTTGGCGACGCTGACCCGCGAAGGCTTCGGTGACGGCCCCACCGTGCCGATGATGCCCAGCAGCTGGGCCAGCGACGACTAACCGAGCGGGTAGCGTCGGGGTGTGAACACCCGGTCGCCGAAATCGCTTGCATGCCACTGCGTTTGGGAAGATCCGACGATCAGCAGGCACCGCATGTCGACCTCGGCTGGGTCGAGATCGGCCAGCCGCACCACCCGGACGTCCTCGTCGGGTCTGGAGACGTTCCGGCCGATCACCACCGGCGTCCCGGGTTCGCGGTGTTCCAGCAGCAGGTCGCGCATCGCGCCGACTTGCCACGTTCGGGTTTTGGACGCCGGGTTGTAGATCGCCAGCACCAGGTCGGCCGCGGCCGCCGCGGCCAGCCGCTCGGCGATGATGTCCCACGGCTTGAGCCGGTCGGACAGCGAGATCACCGCATAGTCGTGGCCCAGCGGAGCACCGACCCGACTGGCGACGGCCTGGGCGGCCGTCATCGCCGGAATCACCCGGATCGCCACCCCCGGCCATTCCTTGGCCTCTTCCAGCACCGCGGTGGCCATCGCGAACACGCCGGGGTCCCCCGAGGACACCACCGCGACGGCCCGCCCTTCTTCGGCCAGCGCGCAGGCCAGTCGGGCGCGCGCGGGTTCGTCGGTGTTGTCGCTGGGGTGCCGCCGTTGCCCGTCGCGCACCGGGACGCGGGCCAGGTAGCCGGCGTAGCCGATCAGGTCGGTAGCGCCGGCCAGCTCGCGCCGGCTCTGTGGGGTCATCCAGTCGCGGTCACCGGGCCCGAGGCCGACCACCGCGACGGTGCCCGTCGCCGGTGACTGCCGTCCGCGGCGCCCACCCGGCAGCATCGCCAGCGAGAAGTAGGGCACGCCGGCCTCGTCGACGTCCGCTGCGGGCAGGATCCGCTGCCCGGCGGTGCTGGCCCGCTCGACATAGTACGCGTCGTCGAGCTGCCCCGAAGCCGAAAGTGCTTCGCGCACAGCGTGGTAGGAGCGACCCAACTTCAGTACCACCGCGGCATCGGTGTCGGCCAGGCGGCGGGTGAGCTCGGCGACCGGCAGGGTGCCCGGCAGCACCGAGAGCACCTCGTCGCCGGCTACCAACGGGGTCGCGATGGCCGCCGAGGCGGCGCTCACCGACGTCACCCCCGGCACGATGACGGCGTCGAACCGCTGCGTCAGCCGGGTGTGCAAATGCATGTACGAGCTGTAGAACAGCGGGTCGCCCTCGGCGAGCAGCGCCACGTTGCGGCCCGCGTCAAGATGAGCGGCGATGCGCGCGCTCGCTTCCACGTAGAAGTCCTCGAGCGCGCCGGCGTAGCCGCCGGGATGGTCGGTCACCTCGGTGGTCACCGGATAGATCAGGTGCTCCTCGATCTGCCCGGGCCGCAGGTACGGTTCCGCGATACCCCGCGCGATGCTGCGGCCGTGCCGGGCGCTGTGGTAGGCCACCACGTCGGCCTCGCCGATCAGCCGGGCGGCCTTGACGGTGACCAGTTCCGGGTCGCCGGGCCCCAGCCCGACGCCCCAGAGCGTGCCCCGCTCGGTCATTCGCGGTCGCTCGCGATCGCATTCACGGCGGCGGCGGCCATGGCGCTGCCACCGCGGCGGCCCCGGACCACCAGATAGGACATCCCGCGCGGACGGTCGATGAGCTCCTGCTTGGACTGGGCCGACCCGACGAATCCGACCGGCCCGCCCAGGACCCCAGCCGGCGGCGGAACCCCTTCGTCGATCAGCTCAAGCAGCCGGAACAGGGCGGTGGGCGCGTTGCCGATGGCGAGCACGGCGCCGGGCAGCCGGTCTGCCCATAGCTCAACCCCCGCGGCCGATCGGGTGGTGTGCCGGCGCGCGGCCAGCTCCGCGGCGCGGGGATCTGCCACCAGCGACACCACGTCGTTGCCGGCCGGCAGCCGCGCGCCGGTGATCCCGGCGGCCACCATCGACGAGTCGCACAGCACCGGCGCACCGCCACGCAGGGCGGCCCCGACGCGCGTGGCGACGTCGTCGGTGTAGGCGACATGCTCGGCGACATCGACCTGCCCGCAGGTGTGGATCAACCGCACGACCACCCGCGCGATGTCGTCCGGGAAGCGGGTCAGATCGGCCTCGGCCCGAATGGCCGCGAACGACTGCCGATAGATCTCAGCTGCGTCGCGGATGTAGTCGAGCACCCGATTACCCTAAGGTGCTGGCGGCGACCCGCCGCGCCCGGCTTCGCCGCGCTTGCGGTCACCGCGAGGTCCGGGCGGCGACCCGCCGCGCCCGGCTTCGCCGCGCTTGCGGTCACCGCGAAGCTGGCGGTATCCGTCGCCAGTCGCCAGCAGCACCTCACCGGTCAGCGGGCTGCCGCACGCGCGGTCGCAGCCGACGAAGTGGCGATGCACTCCCGCATCCGCGCCCAGCGCCGCGGCCGCGTCGGCCCGGACATCGGCGAGCGAATGCGCGCATCCGGGGCTGCCAGTGCAGGCGCTGACGTTCAGCCAGGGGGAGTGCTCGTCGAAGACGAGGCCCAACGGGGCCAGCACCCGCAGCGCGACGTCGGCGACGCCCTCGTCGAGATCACATACCAGTACCGAGCGCCAGGGGGTGATCACCAGCGGCGCCTCGATCGCCGCCAGGTATTCGGCGACGCTCGCGGACAGCACTCCCAGGGGCGCCGCGGCACCGAGCGCCACCCTGCCGTCTTCCTGGTCGATCCAGCCCACGGGTGGCCTGGTGACCGCGGGAAGGAATTCGTCGGCGAGTTCGACGCCCGGCAGCAGGCTTTCGATATTGTCCAATTCCTTGACGCGCCAAGCGCTTCCGCGCGTCGTCGCAAATCGTGTGGCGATGACAACCAGCGTCTCGACCACCTCGCCGACGGCCAGCCGGACGCCGGTGTCACGGCCGGCGAGCAGCAGCGCCCAGCCGTCGGGCATCGCGTGCACGCCGACGTCGGCGCGCAGGCCCGAGACGTCGGCGCGCCCGTCGTCGAAGCCGAACCAGAACCGGCCGCCCAGCTCGACGAGGCGCGGCTCGGCACAAATCGCCGCGTCCAGCTCGGTAACCCACGGTCGCACGTCGACACTCCCGCCGGCCCGACCGGACAGGGGCGACGCGACGATGTTGCGTACCCGCTCGTGGGTCGCCGACGGCAACAGCCCGGCACCGGCGATCGCCTCGGCCGCCGCGGTGACATCGCTGATTCCGCGCAGCTGCACGTTGCCGCGCGCGGTGAGCTCCAGCGTCCCCGAGCCATGTTCGGTCGACACCCGCGCCAGCGCCGCCAGCTGGGCGGCGGTCAGCATGCCGCCGGGCAGCCGGACCCGCGCCAAGGCCCCATCGGCGGCCCGGTGCACCTGCAGCGCACCCGGGCATGCGTCGGCGTCGCGCATCCTGGCCACTGGTCCACGGTACGGCCACCGGCTCGCCGTGGTGGTCGAGGTTGTCGTCAGGCAGATGAAAACCCTTACCCGACCGGCTCGACCGGCCTTAGCGTCGACATAGTGAGCATCGCCACCACGCTCGCTGCTTCGTCGACCGACACGGGTAGCGCTCCGACACCCGGTCAGGCCGGCTTGTGGGCCCGCCGCAAATGGGAATTCGTGCGCATCGCGTCGCCGCTGGCGTTGCTCGCGCTGTGGCAGCTGGGCAGCGCTCTCGGCGTGATCCCGCAGGACGTTCTCCCGGCTCCTTCCCTGATTGTCGACGCGGGCCTGGAGCTGGTCCGCAATGGCCAGCTCGCCGCCGCGCTGCACATATCCGGCATCCGGGTTCTGGAGGGACTCGCGCTGGGCGGGGCGATCGGCGTCGCGGCGGGCGCGGCCGTCGGCCTGTCCCGCTGGCTGGAGTCGACGGTCGACCCCCCGATGCAGATGATCCGCGCCTTGCCGCACTTGGGCCTGATTCCGCTGTTCATCCTGTGGTTCGGAATCGGTGAACTGCCAAAGGTCTTGCTGGTCGCGCTGGGCGTGGTTTTCCCGCTGTATCTCAACACCTTCTCGGCGATCCGGCAGGTTGACCCGAAGTTGTTCGAAACGGCTGATGTACTGGGCTTTTCGTTCCGTCAGCGGTTGACCCGCATCATCGTGCCCAGCGCCGCACCACAGGTGCTCGTGGGTTTGCGGCAGTCGTTGGCGATCGCGTGGCTGACGCTGATCGTCGCCGAACAGATCAACGCGGACAAGGGGATCGGCTTCCTGATCAACAACGCTCGCGATTTTCTGCGGATCGACGTGATCATCTTCGGGCTGACGGTCTACGCGCTGCTTGGCATCGCCACCGACGCGGTCGTCCGCCTCATCGAACGCCGCGCATCGCGCTACCAGAACTGAAAGGGCAAGTTTGACACTCATCGCGGAACCCGGGGAGACGGCGCACGCGCGACCTCGGATCGCCGGCGAGCTGAGCCACGTCGACAAGTGGTACGGCAGCACGCACGTGCTCAAAGACGTTTCGCTGCGCGTGGCCGCCGGTGAGATCGTCGCGCTCCTCGGCCGGAGCGGCTCGGGCAAGTCGACCGTGCTGCGGGTGCTGGCCGGGCTCTCGCGCGACCACACCGGCGACCGGGTGGTGGCCGGCGCGCCGGCGCTGGCTTTCCAGGAGCCACGGCTGTTTCCCTGGCGCGACGTGCGGACCAACGTCGGCTACGGCCTCACCCGCGGCGGGCTACCGAAGGACCAGGTGCGGCGCCGCGCCGAGCGGGCGCTGGCCGACGTCGGGCTCGCCGACCGCGCCGACGCGTGGCCGCTGACATTGTCGGGCGGTCAGGCGCAACGGGTTTCACTCGCGCGCGCCCTCGTCGCCGAACCGCAGTTACTGCTGCTCGACGAGCCCTTCGGGGCGTTGGACGCGCTGACCCGACTGACCATGCACGCGCTGTTGCTCAATCTGTGGCGTCAACACGGGTTCGGTGTGCTGCTGATCACCCACGACGTCGACGAAGCGGTCGCGCTGGCCGATCGCGTGCTCGTGCTCGAGGAAGGCCGCGTCGTCCACACCGTGGCCATCGACGAGCCCCGCCGCGCTCCCGGGGATCCCGGTCGACACACCGAGCACCACCGCGCCGAGCTGCTGCACCGGCTGGGGGTGCGGCTTTGACCCGGTGGCGGGCCGTCGTCGCGCTGGCCGCGGCCGTGTGTCTCCTGCTGGCCGGATGTGTTGCGCGCAAGGCGAATTCGGGGCCATCGACGGCGCCGGCGGCCGTGCCGTTGTCGGAGCTGTCGGATCTCACGCTGCAGGTGGGCGACCAGAAGGGCGGTACGGAATCGCTGCTGCGCGCCGCAGGCCAGCTGGACAATCTGCCGTACCGGGTGGCGTTCTCGACCTTTACCTCCGGGCCGCCGCAGGTGGAGGCGGCCACGGCCGGCAAGATCGACTTCGCGATCACCGGAAACACGCCACCGATCTTCGGGGCGGCCAGCAACGCCAAGATCAAGGTGGTCTCCGCCTACGGTGGCGGCGGCGCGGGCAATCGCATTCTTGTCCATGCTGATTCACCCATCAAGACGGTGGCCGACTTGCGCGGCAAGGCCGTCGCGGTGGGCAAAGGCAGCTCGTCGCACGCGAACCTGCTGGCGCAGCTGGACAAGGCCGGTCTTAAGGCGTCGGACATCAAATTCGTTTACCTGCAACCCGCCGACGCGCTCTCGGCGTTCAGCCAACGGCAGGCCGACGCGTGGGCCATCTGGGATCCCTACACGGCACAGGCCGAGCAACAGATCCCGGTGCGCAGCATCGCCGAGGCGCAGGGCGTCACCAACGGCGACTGGCTCGGGGTCGCGTCAGATCAGGCGCTGGCCGACCCGAAGCGCAACACCGCGTTATCGGATCTGCTGGTGCGTTTCGAGAAGGCGGTGCAGTGGGCAAAGGGCCACCCGCAGCAATGGGCCCAAAACTATGCCGCCGCAGTCGGGTTGGATCCGCAGGTCGCGGCGGTGGCGCAGGGCCGCAGCCTGCGCCTGCCGACAGACCTCGGCGATGACGTGATCGCCTCGGAGCAGCGGCTGGCCGATCTGTTTGCGGCGGCCGGTCAGCTGCAATCGTCACCCAAGTTCGCCGACTGGGTCGACCGTCGATTCAATGAGGCGCTGCGGCCTAGCCTCACCAGCTGATTGAAGGAGATGCATGTCGGCGAAGTTCTTCTGGTTCCTGCCCACCACCGGCGACAGCCGGTCCATCGTCGGGGGTTCGCACGCGTCTTCGCACCACGTCGTCCCGGCAAGCCATCGCGAGCCCAGCCGGCGATACCTGGCAGAGGTGGCCCGTGCCGCCGACCGGCTCGGCTACGAAGGTGTGCTCACGCCCACCGGAACATGGTGTGAGGACGCGTGGTTGACCGCGGCGGCGCTGCTCGCCGAAACGGAGCGGTTGAAGTTCTTGGTGGCCTTCCGCCCCGGGCTGGTGCCCCCGACCCTTGCTGCGCAGCAGGCCGCGACCCTGCAACGGTTCTCGGACGGCCGCGTGCTGCTGAACGTCGTCAGCGGCAGCGACGATCGTGAGCAGCGCCGCTTCGGCGACTGGCTCGACCACGACGAGCGCTACGCCCGCACCGGTGAGTTCCTTCAGATCGTCAATTCGGTGTGGCGCCAGGACGCCGTCGACTTCGCCGGCAAGTACTTCCACGTCGAAGATGCGCGCGTGTCGGCACCCCCTGACCCGTTGCCGCAGATCTACTTCGGCGGCTCATCACCGCCCGCCCTGGCGATCGCCGCCGAGTTCGTCGATGTGTACCTCACCTGGGGGGAGCCACCGCAGGCCGCGGCGGAGAAGATCCAGAAGGTGCGAGCGTTGGCCCACGAGTATGGCCGCGACCTGCGGTTCGGCATCAGGTTGCACACGATCAGCCGCGACACCTCGGCCGCCGCGTGGGCCGTCGCCGAGGAACTGGTCAACGAGCTCAGCCCCGAACAGATCGCGAATGCGACTGAGCTACACGCGCGTTCGGAGTCGGAGGGTCAGCGGCGGATGACGGCGCTGCATGGCGGTCGCCTCGACCAGCTGGAGATCTACCCCAATCTGTGGGCCGGGGTAGGACTGGTGCGCGGCGGCGCGGGCACGGCGCTGGTAGGCAGCCACGAGGAGGTCGCCAATCTGATCGCCGAATACCACTCGCTGGGCTTCGATGAATTCATCCTGTCCGGCTACCCCCACCTGGAAGAGGCGTACTGGTTCGCCGAGGGCGTGCTGCCCGTCCTGCGGCGTAAAGGCGTGGCCTGATCGGCCGTTTGTGGCCGCGCCACTCGGGGCATCCTCGTGCCCGTGGAGACGGTGGAATACGCCCCGGGCCGATTGGCCGACGTCTACGGTGATCCGGCCCAGCCGGCGGTCCTGTTGTGGCACGGCATGCAGACCGATGCGCGTGCGGCCTTCGGCCCGCTCGCCGGCATGCTCGCCGAGCGTGGCGCGGCCGTGGTGGCGCCGGACTGGAACTCCCACGCCGACGACGGCGGCCGCGCGGATCTGTCGCGGTCGCTCGACTTCACCCGGGAACGCGCCGGCGACCCCGACGCCATTGTGCTGGTCGGGTGGTCCATGGGTGGGTGCGCCGCGGCGGGCCTGACCCTGCGCGGCGACGTTCCCTTGGCACACACCGTCTGCCTCGCCGGGGCATTCATGGTGCCCGACCCGGTGACCGGGCGGGTGCCGACCGAGGCGTTGACGGCCGAGCGCGCCGGCACACCCTTCACGTTGCTGCACGGCCTGGCCGACGATGTCGTCCCGGTGACCGCCAGCAGGGACTTCGCTGCCGCCCTGCACCGGGCCGGCTGGCCGGTGGAGTTGGTGGAGCTGGCGGCCGACCACGGGTCCATCGCGGGCGCCGACTACGACGCCGTCGCGGACCGCTACGAGCCGGGCAAGAGCGAGGAGGCGCTGCGGGTCGCCGGAGAGGTCGCCGCCCGGATCGCGGCGGCCCTACGGTACGAATGAGGGGTGGCTGAGCCGACCATCCTTTTGCTGTCGACGTCCGACACGGACCTGATCAGCGCCCGCGCCAGCGGGAAGAACTATCGGTGGGCCAACCCTTCGCGCCTGGATGAGAGCGAGCTGGCGGACTTGCTGACCGGCGCCTCGATCGTGGTGGTCCGCATCCTCGGGGGATACCGCGCCTGGCAGAGCGGCGTCGATACGGTGATCGCCAGCGGTGTGCCGACGGTGTTGGTCAGCGGTGAGCAGGCCGCCGACGCCGAGTTGACCGGGCTGTCCACGCTCGCCGCGGGCATCGCGGTGCAGGCGCACGTCTACCTGGCGTATGGCGGAGTCGAAAATCTCCGCCAGCTGCACGCCTTCCTGTCCGACACCGTGCTGATGACGGGATTCGGGTTCAGCCCGCCCGTCGTGACACCGACCTGGGGCGAGCTGGAGCGGCCGAACGCCGCCGCAACCGACGGCCCCACCATCGCCGTCCTCTACTACCGCGCCCAGCAGCTGGCCGGCAACACCGGCTACGTCGAGGCGCTCTGCCGCGCCATCGAGGACACCGGCGCGCGAGCGCTGCCGGTCTACTGTGCTTCGCTGCGGACCGCCGAACCCGAACTGCTGCACCGGCTTGGCGACGCCGACGCCATGGTGGTCACCGTCCTGGCCGCCGGGGGACTGAAGCCGGCCACGGCGTCCGCCGGGGGTGACGACGACAGCTGGAACGTCGAACACCTTGCGGCCCTGGATATTCCGATCCTGCAGGGATTGTGCCTGACCAGTTCCCGGGCTCAGTGGAGCGAAAACGACGACGGGCTCAGCCCGCTCGACGTGGCCACCCAGGTGGCGGTGCCCGAGTTCGACGGCCGCATCATCACGGTCCCGTTCTCCTTCAAAGAGATCGACGACGACGGGCTGATCTCCTATGTCGCCGACCCGGAACGGTGCGCGCGGGTCGCGGGCCTGGCGGTCCGGCACGCGCGGCTGCGCCACGTCGCCCCGCCCGACAAGCGGGTGGTCCTGGTGTTTTCGGCGTATCCGACCAAGCACGCCCGGATCGGGAACGCGGTGGGCCTGGACACGCCGGCCAGCGCGGTCGCGCTGCTGCGCGCGATGCGCGAGCGCGGCTACCGGGTGGGCGAGGTGCCCGGGCTGGACGCCGACGACGGTGACGCCCTGATTCACGCCTTGATCGAACGCGGCGGCCAGGACCCGGACTGGCTCACCGACGGGCAATTGGCCGGCAACCCGATCCGGCTGTCCGCCAGAGACTACCGCTCCTGGTTCGCCACGCTGCCCGCCGAACTGACCGACGCGGTCACGCAGCATTGGGGTCCGCCGCCCGGCGACCTCTTCGTGGATCGCACGAACGACCCAGACGGTGAAATCGTCATCGCCGCAATGCAAGCCGGCAACGTGGTGCTGATGGTGCAGCCGCCCCGCGGCTTCGGTGAGAACCCGGTGGCGATCTACCACGATCCCGACCTGCCGCCCAGCCACCACTACCTGGCCGCCTACCACTGGATGGACACCGGATTCGGTTCGCACGCGGTGGTGCACCTGGGCAAGCACGGCAACCTGGAATGGCTGCCCGGCAAGACGCTGGGCATGTCGGCCGCCTGCGGATCCGACGCGGCCCTCGGGAACCTGCCCCTGATCTACCCCTTCCTGGTCAACGACCCCGGCGAGGGCACGCAGGCCAAGCGGCGGGCGCACGCGGTGCTGGTCGACCACCTCATTCCGCCGATGGCGCGCGCGGAAACCTACGGCGACATCGCCCGGCTGGAGCAATTGCTCGACGAGCACGCCAACGTTGCCGCGCTGGATCCCGGCAAGCTGCCCGCCATCCGCCAACAGATCTGGACTCTGATCCGGGCCGCCAAGATGGACCACGATCTCGGGCTGACCGAGCGGCCCCCGGAGGACTCGTTCGACGACATGCTGCTGCACGTCGACGGTTGGCTCTGCGAGATCAAGGACGTGCAGATCCGCGACGGCCTGCACGTACTGGGCCAACAGCCCTCGGGCGAAACCCAACTCGACCTCGTGCTGGCGATCCTGCGCGCCCGTCAGCTGTTCGGGGGAGAGCAGGCCATCCCGGGTCTGCGGCAGGCGTTGGGTCTCGCGGAGGACGGGACCGATGAACGCGCCTCGGTCGATTCGGCCGAGGCCGCGGCGCGCGGACTCGTGGCTGCGCTGCAGGCCAGCGGCTGGGACCCCGATGCCGCCGAACGCATCACCGACAACCCCGAGGTGGCCGCGGTGCTGCGGTTCGCGGCCACCGAGGTGGTGCCGCGGCTGGCCGGCACCGCGGCCGAGATCGACCAGGTGCTCAACGCGTTGGACGGCCGGTTCGTCGCGGCCGGCCCGTCGGGCTCACCGCTGCGCGGCCTGGTCAACGTGCTGCCCACCGGCCGCAACTTCTACTCGGTCGACCCGAAAGCGGTGCCGTCCCGGCTGGCGTGGGATGCCGGTGTGGCGCTGGCGGATTCGCTGCTGGCCCGGTACCGGACCGACCACGGGCGATGGCCGCAATCGGTCGGGCTGTCGGTGTGGGGCACGTCGGCGATGCGCACCGCCGGCGACGACATCGCCGAAGTCCTTGCGCTGCTTGGCGTCCGGCCGGTCTGGGACGATGCGTCGCGGCGCGTCACCGGCCTGATCCCCATTCCGCTGGCCGAACTGGGCCGCCCCCGCATCGACGTGACCGTGCGGATTTCGGGCTTCTTCCGAGACGCCTTCCCGCACGTCGTGACCATGCTCGACGACGCGGTGCAATTGGTCGCCGAGCTCGACGAGCCCGCCGAGGACAACTACGTGCGCGCCCACGCCCAAGCAGACCTCGCTCAGCACGGTAACCAACGCCGTTCCACCACACGGATTTTCGGCTCCAAGCCGGGAACCTACGGCGCGGGGCTGCTCCAGCTGATCGACAGCCGCAACTGGCGCGATGACGGCGACCTGGCGCAGGTGTACACCGCGTGGGGCGGCTTCGCTTACGGCCGCGGCCTGGACGGCCGCGAGGCGGTCGACGACATGAACCGCCAGTACCGGCGCATCGCGGTGGCCGCCAAGAACACCGACACCCGCGAACACGACATCGCCGACTCCGACGACTATTTCCAGTACCACGGCGGCATGGTGGCCACGGTCCGGGCGCTGACCGGGCAGGCGCCCGCAGCCTATATCGGCGACAACACCAGGCCGGATGCGATCCGGACGCGGACGCTGTCCGAGGAGACCACGCGCGTGTTCCGCGCCCGCGTTGTCAATCCGCGCTGGATGGCGGCGATGCGCCGGCACGGCTACAAGGGCGCGTTCGAGATGGCGGCGACGGTGGACTACCTGTTCGGCTACGACGCGACCGCCGGGGTGATGGCCGACTGGATGTACGAGCAGCTCACCCACAGTTACGTGCTGGACCCCGAAAACCGGAAATTCATGGCGGAGTCCAATCCCTGGGCGCTGCACGGCATGGCCGAACGACTGCTGGAGGCCGCCGGCCGCGGCATGTGGGAACGGCCCCAACCGGACACCCTCGATGGCCTGCGCCAGGCGTTGTTGGAAACGGAGGGCGACCTGGAGGGCTGACTCCTGACGCGAGTGTGCGGCTGGCCGCACACTCGGCAGCGAACGTGCGGCTGGCCGCACACTCGGCAGCGAACGTGCGGCTGGCCGCACACTGGGCACGGGCGGGCTAGCGGGCGTAGGTTGACACCGTGACGCCCACCTTCGCCGATCTCGCCAAGGCGCAATACATCCTGCTGACCACGTTCACCAAGGACGGCAAGCCCAAGCCGACGCCGATCTGGGCCGCCGCCGACCAGGATCGGCTGCTGGTCATCACCGGGGCAAAGTCGTGGAAGGTCAAGCGGATCCGCAACACCCCGCGGGTCACGCTGGCCACCTGCACCATGCAGGGCAAGCCGACCAGCGAGGCCGTCGAAGGCACCGCCGCCATCCTCGACAAGTCGCAGACCGCCGCGGTGTACGACGCGATCGGGCGGCGTTACGGCGTGGTGGGCAAGGTCTTCAACTTCTTCAGCAAGCTGCGCGGCGGCATGGACAACAACGTCGGCCTCGAGCTCAAGGTGTCCCCGACGTAAAAGCCATGGGCACCGTTCTCGTCCCGATCCCGGACCGCGACTTCGACCCAACCGAGGTCGCCGTCAGCTGGCGCGTCCTGACCGACAACGGGCATCGGGTGGTGTTCGCTACCGAGAGTGGAGCGCCCGGCGCGGCGGACGACATCATGGTGAGCGGCCGCGGCCTGGACGTGTGGTCCGCCCTGCCGGTGCTGGGCGCGCTTCCGGTCGTCGGGCTGATGTTGCGCGCGAACAAAGACGGGCGCAGCGCCTATCGGGACATGTTGACGGCAAACGAGTTCCAGCACCCTGTCGCATGGGCCGAGGCCACCCTCGACGGCATCGACGCGCTGCTGCTGCCCGGCGGGCATCGGGCCCGCGGAATGCGCAGCTACATCGACAGCGACATCCTGCATCGGCTCGTGGTGGACGCCTTCAAACGCGGCGTGGTCGTCGCCGCCATCTGTCACGGCGTGCTGCTCGCGGCGCGCAGCGTCGACCCCGAAACGGGCCGATCGGTGCTCTACGGGCACCAGACCACGGCCCTGACGTGGGCGATGGAGCGCCTGGCGTGGCGGTTGACGCGTGTCACCCGGTTCTGGGACCGGAACTACTATCGCACCTACACCGAGCAACCCGGGCAGGCGCCGGGTTACATGTCGGTGGAGGCGGAAGTGACTCGCGCGCTTAAAGATCCGACGGATTTCCGCGACGTGGTGCGCGGTTCACCCGGCTGGCGGCGCAAATCCTCCGGCATGGCGCGCGACACGGCCACCGACCCGCGGCCCGCGTTCGTCGTCGACGACGGTGACTACGTGTCGGCGCGCTGGCCCGGAGATACCCACACGTTCGCGACGGTCTTGTCGCGGAAGCTCAACTGACGCAACTACGTCGTCGCGCCCGCCGTCAAATGTTCGCCGAAGAACGCGAAGACGCGGCGCCAGGCGTCCTCGGTGGCGTCCCGGTCGTAACCGAAACCGGTGATCCGTGCCAGTGATTGGGCGGGCAGCTCGTTGGCAAAGCTGTGCCCCACACCGGGGTAGACCTTCACGTCGGCGGCGATGTTCTTCTTGGCGATGGTCTCGCGCAGTTTCTCGGGCGCGCCCCGTCCCAGCGGGTCCTTCGCGCCGAAGCTGGCCACGATCGGGCACGCCCCGTCCAGCGTCCTCTCGAGGTTGCGGGGCAGGGGAGTGCCATAGAACGGGGCGGAGGCGCCGAAACCTTTTCCAGACATGACCAATGCGAACTGGCCGCCCATGCAGAACCCCGCGACGCCGACCTGGCCGGAACATTCCGGCAGGGCTTTCAGGTGATCGCGCGCCGCGAGGATGTCGGATAGGGCGCGGCCACGCTGCGTCTGCAGCTCCTTCATCACCCGGGTGACGCAGCGGATACGGCCACCGCGCGCGTACATGTTGGGGGTGATCGCCACATAGCCGGCCTGGGCGATGCGCTTGTTCGTCGACTCCTTGTCGCGGGTGTAGCCGATCAAGTCATGAATGACGACGACGCCCGGCCACGGGCCCTGACCCGGGGGAAGGTCCAGCAGCGCGTCGATCGGTCCGTCGGGCGTGTCGATCTCAATCGTGGTCATAGCGTCATCTAACTGCAATCGCCCCGGACACCACCATGGGAACTTCTACGCGGTCGACGGACGTTGCCCTGACATGCTGTCACGGCTGTTTCTCGGCTACGCCCTCGTCGAACTGGCGGCGACCATCGCCCTGGCTTCGGCGATCGGGTGGGGTTGGACGCTGCTGGCGCTGATGGGCACCCTCCTGCTGGGATGGGGCCTGCTGGTGCCGGTGATGGGCTCGCAGCTGCTGCGCCAGGTCGGCGACCTCCGCTCCGGTCTCGCCGAATCGCGCACCGCGGTGCGGGACGCGGCGCTGGTCTCGCTGGCCGCCCTGCTGGTCCTGGTACCCGGACTGGTGACCACCGCGCTCGGGCTGCTGCTGATGGTTCGACCCGTACGGTCGGTCGTCGGACCCGGTTTGGCCGCGATCGCGGTGCGCGGCGTGCGTCGGCGGATGCCGCTGCTTGCCGACAGCGCGCTGTTCGGCGTCGGCGCGCGCCAGGCCGGCGGCCCCGCGCCCGACGGCTACATCGACGGCGAGGTCGTCGACGTCCGTGATTACCGGCCGCCCGCCCTCGAGAACGAGCCGGTGCGCGGCGGATTTCCGGGCCGGCCCGCCTGGGACTGATCGCCCGCCCCGACGCCCACGTAGTTTTGCCCTGTGAGCCACACGCCCACCACGCTGCTGGTCAACGGCCGGGTGCACAGCCCGACCCATCCGGACGCCACCGCCATGGCGGTGCGCGGCGACGTCGTCGCATGGCTCGGTAGCGACGAGGTCGGCCGCAGCCTCTTTCTCGAAGCCGCAATCGAAGACCTGGACGGCGGCTTCGTGGCGCCGGGATTCGTGGACAGCCATATCCACCTGACCGCCACCGGCCTCACGCTCAGCGGCCTCGACCTGCGCACGGCCGGCTCACGATCGCAGTGCCTTCAGTTGCTCGCCGACTACGCGGCGGCCCAACCCGGCCGGCCCGTCTGGGGGCACGGGTGGGACGAGTCGTCGTGGCCGGAGAACAGCGCGCCGAGCACCGCCGATCTCGACGCCGTCATGGGAGACCTGCCCGCCTACCTGTCCAGGGTCGACGTTCACTCCGCGCTGGCCTCGACGGCCCTGCGCCGCCGGGTGGCGGACCTGCCGGCGGCGGCCGGCTTCGACCCCGACCGGCCGCTCACCGCCGACGCGCACCACCTGGTCCGCGCCGTCGCCCGTGACCTGCTCACGCCCGAGCAGCTGGCCGAAGCCCGCACCGCCGCCTTGCGGGCCGCCGCGGCGGCGGGCATCGTCGCGGTGCACGAATGCGCCGGACCCGAGATCGGCGGCCTCGACGACTGGCTGCAGCTGCGGTCGCTCGATCAGGGCGTCGAGGTGATCGGCTACTGGGGTGAGGCCGTGAGCACCCCGGCGCGGGCGCGGGCGCTCCTCGAGGAAACCGGGGCCCGCGGGCTGGCCGGCGATCTGTTCGTCGACGGCGCGCTCGGGTCGCGCACCGCCTGGCTGCACGAGCCGTACGCCGACGCGGCCGGCCGGTGCGGTACCTGCTACCTGGAACCCGATGCCGTCGAGGCGCACGTGCGCGCGTGCACCGAGGCTCAGGTGACCGCCGGCTTCCATGTCATCGGCGATGCGGCGGTGTCGGCGGTGGTGGCCGCCCTCGACCGGGTCGTCGCCGAGCTCGGCGCGGTGGCCGTCGCCCGGTGCGGGCACCGTCTGGAACACCTCGAAATGGTCACCGCCGAGCAGGCCGCCCAACTCGGCCAGTGGGGCGTCATCGCCAGCGTGCAGCCCAACTTCGACGCGCTGTGGGGCGGCGCCGACGGCATGTACGCGCGGCGCCTCGGCGCCGATCGGGGCAGTCGGCTCAATCCGTTTGCGCTGTTAGCATCCCAAGGCGTGCCCCTCGCGCTAGGTTCCGATGCGCCGGTCACGGGTCTCGACCCGTGGGCGAGCGTGCGCGCAGCGGTCAACCACCAGACCCCCGGCAGCGCGGTCTCCGCGCGGGCCGCGTTCGCCGCCGCAACCCGCGGCGGTTGGCGCGCCGCCGGCATCCACGACGGCAGGACGGGAACTCTGGTGCCCGGCGCGCCGGCCTCCTACGCCGTCTGGGACGCCGGGTCCCTGGACGTCCGCGCACCCAGCGACGCCGTCCAGCGCTGGTCGACCGACCCGCGGGCCCGCGTCCCGGCCCTACCGCGCGTGGGCCCGACCGACCCCCTGCCGCGGTGCCGGCGAACGGTACATCGGGGCGCTGTCATCCATGGGTAGGGAGTGGTTCGGGCGAAAAGACCTTCCCGGCCAACCCGACGAACCCGACCCGGCGCCCGACGACCTGGGGGCACACTCGGACACCGACCCGATCAGCGACGAAGCTGAATCCGATCACGACGAGGAGCCCTCCGACATCGCCCCGGAATCTGGAGGCGGTGACGGCTCCGGCGAACCCGGCGGCCCTCCTCTGACGCACCGTCTGGGTGGGGTGGCCCGCCGGGCGGTCGCGGGGCTCGGGGCGGGGGCGCTCGCGCGGCTGCCGGTCGTCCGGGCCGCCATGTTGCCGCGGCTGACGCGCTTGGCATGCGCCATCGCGGCCGGCGTACTGCTGTTCACCAGCTTCCCGTCGCTGAACTGGTGGTGGGCCGCGGTCGTCGCGGCCGCGCTGTTGGCCTGGGTGCTCCAGCACCCGTCGACGTCCGCGGCCGGTGGCCTGGGCTACGGGTTCCTGTTCGGGCTGGCGTTCTATCTGCCGCTGCTGCCCTGGGTCAGCACGCTCGTCGGCGCCGTGCCCTGGATGGTGCTGGCGATGACGTGTGCGCTGTTTCCCGCGCTTTTCGGCCTGTGCGCCGTGCTCGTGCGTGGACTGCCGGGCTGGCCGGTCTGGTTCGCGCTGGTGTGGGCGGCCCAGGAGTGGCTGAAATCGATCGTCCCGTTCGGCGGCTTCCCGTGGGGAGTGGTGGCGTTCGGGCAAGCGCAGGGCCCCTTCTTGCCGTTAGCGAAATTGGGGGGCCCCGCGCTGCTGTCGACGGCAATCGTCCTGATCGGGTTCAGCGCGACGGCCATCGAGCTGGAGATCGTCAAGTGGTGGCGCACCGGCCAGCGGGCGTGGCGCGGCGCCGGCGGGAACGAAGCGGCGAAGGCCGATGCGACACCGCCGGCGGTGGTGCTCCCGGGCGTCTGCATCTGCCTGGTGCTGTTGGCGTCCGTCGTCGTCTGGCCGCAGGTTCGGCACGCCGGCACCGGGTCCGGCGGCGAGCCCTCGGTCACCGTCGCCCTGGTGCAGGGCAACGTGCCGCGCCTCGGGCTCGACTTCAACGCGCAACGCCGGGCGGTACTCGACAACCACGTCCGTCAGACGCTGCGGCTGGCCGAGGACGTGCGCGCGGGACAGGCGCCACAACCTCAGTTCGTCATCTGGCCCGAGGATTCCTCTGACATCGACCCGCTGGCCAACGTCGACGCCGCGCTGGAAATCTCTCAGGCCGCCACCGCGATCGGCGCGCCGATCCTGATCGGCACGGTCGCGGAACTGCCCGGCAGCCCCCCGCAGAACCCCCAATACACCAACACGATGATCGTGTGGAATCCGTCCACCGGGCCGGCCGAGCGGCACGACAAAGAGATCGTGCAGCCGTTCGGCGAATACCTGCCGATGCCGTGGCTGTTCAAGCACCTCTCCGGCTACGCCAACCGCGCCGGGAACATGGTGCCCCGACCGGGCAGGGCCGTCGTGCACATCGCGGGGGTGCCGATCGGGGTGGCCACCTGCTGGGAAGTGATCTTCGACCGCGTCCCGCGCAAAGCGGTGCTCAATGGCGCCCAATTGCTGGCCGTGCCGAGCAACAACGCCACCTTCAACAAAACGATGAGCGAACAACAGCTCGGCTTCGCCAAGGTGCGGGCCGTCGAGCATGATCGCTACGTGCTGGTCGCCGGCACCACCGGGATCAGCGCCGTGATCGCCCCCGACGGCGCCGAGCTGGTGCGCACCGACTTCTTCCAGCCGGATTACTTGGACATTCAGGTGCGCCTGAAGACGAAACTGACGCCGGCGACGCGGTGGGGACCGATGCTGCAGTGGCTCCTGGTCGCGGCGGCCGCGGCGGCGATCCTGGCCGGGATACGGCACAATGGTTGGTTCGCGCGTCCGGTTCGTCGGAGGTCCGAGGCCCCGAACGAATCCTCAGACGCGGCTGCGCCCTCGGGCGAAACCCCGCAAGACGAGGACAGTGCGCCCGCCGAGGGCGGGGACCAGGCGCCGCCGGGAGACGGCGGTGACTACACTTCGCCCGACGAGGGCGGCCGACGAGCGTCGCGCAATTTCGGGCGACACAGAGGAGCTACATGACCACCGGCCAGCCGGCGCCCCGCGGCCCGGGGAATCGTCCCAGCGAGCGCGTCCTGGTGATCATCCCCACCTACAACGAGCGGGAGAACCTGCCGGTGATCCACCGGCGGCTGAAGGACGCGTGCCCCCACGTGCACCTGCTGATCGTCGACGACGGCAGCCCCGACGGCACCGGCGAGCTCGCCGAGGAGCTGGCGGCCGCCGACGCGGGCCGCACCCACGTGATGCACCGCACCGCCAAGGACGGCCTGGGCGCGGCGTATCTGGCCGGCTTCGGGTGGGGCCTGAGCCGCGACTACTCGGTGCTGGTGGAAATGGACGCCGACGGCAGCCACGCGCCCGAGCAGCTGTACCGGCTGCTGGACGCGGTCGACGCCGGTGCTGATCTGGCGATCGGGTCCCGCTACGTCGAGGGCGGGTCGGTGCGGAACTGGCCGTGGCGGCGCTGGGCGCTGTCTTGGACGGCGAACACGTACGCGCGGGTTGCGCTGGGGATCGGTGTCCATGACATCACCGCGGGCTACCGCGCCTACCGCCGGGAAGTCCTCGAGACGATCGGTCTCGAGGCGGTGGACTCCAAGGGCTACTGCTTCCAGATCGATCTGACCTGGCGCACCGTGTGCAACGGGTTCTCCATCGCGGAAGTGCCGATCACCTTCACCGAGCGTGAACTCGGCGTCTCCAAGATGAGTGGATCGAACATCCGCGAGGCCCTGGTCAAGGTCACCCGCTGGGGGATCGAGGGCCGCAAGAGCGGCGCCGGCAGCCAGCGCGCCAAAAACCGCAGCTAAACCGCCGCTCAGCCGCGGCGGCGTGTCCGGATGATCTCCAGCCGCTCCTTGAGGAGCTCTTCGAGTTCTTCGACGCTGCGCCGTTCCAGCAACATGTCCCAGTGCGTGCGCGGCGGCTTCACCTTCTTCGGCTCGGGCAGGTCTCCCTCGATCAGGGTGCCCTCCATGCCGTTGCGGCACAGCCAGGTGCCGGGGATCTCGGCGTCGTCGGCGAACGGAACCTCGAACTCCTCGCCGTTCTCGGTGCGGTACCGCGCGATCTGACGTGGCGCGAGGTCGTGGTTGCGGTCGGTCTCGTAGCTCACGGCTCCGAGGCGACTGCCCCTAAGGACGCGATCAGCCATGTTGCTACTCCTCTAGGTCCTCTGAGCTGTCGGGCTGCTGTCGTGCATTTCTGTCCGTCTGCCAAACGTTGCGGCGCTCTGCCTAGTTCCCGTTTTCGGTAGCCGGCGAACGCGACGCGACCTTCAATGATACCGGGATCGCCGCGGAATCCCGATTAAAGTCGGCAGGCGTGAGCCGTCGCACCCATCCGCAGCCCTGCCGCTGGTGCGGTCGAGACGTGTCCGATGCCGGGATGGGACGTCGCCGCCAGTACTGCAGGCAGTCGTGCCGGCAGCGGGCGTACGAACAACGCGCCTCACTGACGCGCGGCGCTGCGCTGGCTTTGCCCCCGGACGCGGTGGTCCTGTCCGCCGATGACGCGGCCGACCTGTCCGACCGGGTCTACCAGGTGCGGTGCGCGGCCGAAGACGTCGTCACCGCCCTCGACGAAGGAGCGCGGGCGAGCGAACTGCGTGAGCTGTGCGACGTGTTGATCCGGGCCGCCCGCGCGGCCGACGGCTGGCGGCGGGTGGGTGTCTGACCGTCCCTGACCACTACCGATGCACAGCCGGGTACAGTCGCGCCATGGACGGCGCGTCAGTTGTCTTCCCGGGGATGAGAGGCCCCGATACCCAAGGGCGCGACGACGCGTTCCGGACCCCCAGGACAAGGCGTTCCTCGCGCCGAAGCCGATCCTCCTGTAGCAGCCGGGAGCATCGGACGTTTTGAAATCCCGTCGGAGTTGGCGATACTCACCAGCGACATTCTTGGGCCGGAGAGCAGCACGACATCGCATCGTGCAGCAAATTCCGTGACTCGGCGAGAGTCGCATCGGGGCAGCTGACGGCCAAGTTAGGCGAGAGGTATTGATGGTGGATCAACTCCAGCATGCGACCGAAGCGCTCCGAAAAGCGCTGGTCCAGGTCGAACGCCTGAAACGCACCAACCGTGCGCTGCTGGAGCGGTCGAGCGAGCCGATCGCGATCGTCGGTATGTCGTGCCGCTTCCCGGGCGGAATCGAGACCCCCGAAGACCTGTGGCAGATGGTGGCCGACGGCCGCGACGTGATCACGGAGTTCCCCACCGACCGTGGATGGGACCTGGCGAGCCTCTTCGACCCCGATCCGGACGCGCGCCACAAGACCTACGCGCGGACTGGTGGCTTCGTGGACGGTGTCGCCGACTTCGACCCGGCCTTCTTCGGCATCGCCCCGAGCGAAGCGCTCGCGATGGACCCGCAACATCGGATGCTGCTGGAACTGTCGTGGGAGGCGCTGGAGCGCGGCGGCATCGACCCGAGCGGCCTGCGGGGCAGCGCGACCGGTGTGTTCGCGGGCCTCATCGTCCAGGGCTACGGCATGCTCGCCGAGGAGATCGAGGGCTACCGCCTCACCGGCATGACTTCCAGCGTCGCCTCCGGGCGAGTGTCCTACGTGCTGGGGCTGGAGGGCCCGGCGGTGTCGGTGGACACGGCGTGCTCGTCGTCGTTGGTGGCGCTGCACATGGCGGTGCAGTCGCTGCGCTCCGGTGAGTGCGATCTGGCGCTGGCGGGCGGCGCGACCGTCAACGCCACCCCGACGGTCTTCGTCGAATTCAGCCGGCATCGGGGACTGGCGCCGGACGGCCGGTGCAAGGCGTACGCCGGAGCGGCCGACGGCGTCGGTTGGTCGGAGGGCGGCGCGATGCTGGTCGTCGAGCGGCTCTCGGACGCGCGGCGGCTGGGCCATCCGGTGCTGGCGGTGGTCCGCGGCTCGGCGGTCAATCAGGACGGCGCGTCCAACGGGTTGACCGCGCCCAACGGCCCGTCGCAGCAGCGGGTGGTGCGCGCGGCGCTGGCCAACGCGGGTCTGTCGACGGCCGACGTCGACGTGGTGGAGGGCCACGGGACCGGCACCACGCTGGGCGACCCGATCGAGGCCCAGGCTTTGTTGGCGACGTACGGCCAGGACCGTTCCGAGCCCCTGTGGTTGGGCTCGATCAAGTCGAACATGGGTCACACCCAGGCAGCCGCGGGCGTGGCGGGCGTCATCAAGATGGTCCAGGCCATGCGCCACGAAACCCTGCCCGCGACACTGCATGTGGACGCGCCCAGCCCGCACGTCGATTGGTCGGCGGGGTCGGTGTCGTTGCTGACCGAGCCGCAGCCGTGGCCGGCGAGCCGCCCGCGCCGAGCAGGCGTCTCGTCGTTCGGTATCAGCGGCACCAACGCCCACGTGATCGTCGAGGCGGCGCCCGCGGCCGAACCGTCGGAGGACCGCCCGAAGCCCGTGACGGTGCCGTGGGTGTTTTCGGCAAAATCACTGTCTGCGTTGAGGTCTCAGGCCACCCGGCTTGCCGGGTACCTGCGCGGCCATGACGAGCTCGACGGCGCCGACGTGGCCTGGTCGCTGGCGGGCCGCGCCACCTTCGAGCACCGGGCCGTCGTCGTCGGCGGCGATCGGGACCGGCTGCTGGCCGGACTGGATGAGTTGGCCGCCTCCGATATTGACGACCCGACCGGTTTGGTCATCCGGGGCAGCGCGCCGCCCGCGGGCAAGAACGTCTTCGTCTTCCCCGGCCAGGGATCGCAATGGCTGGGCATGGGGATCGACTTGCTCGACGCCGCACCGGTATTCGCCCAGCAGATCGATGCGTGCGCGGAAGCTTTCGCGGAGTTCGTCGACTGGTCGTTGACTGACGTGCTGCGTGGCAATCCGGACGCCCCGGGTCTGGACCGGGTCGACGTGGTGCAGCCGGTGCTGTTCGCCCTGATGGTTTCGCTGGCCGAATTGTGGAAGTCGGTCGGTGTCAACCCCGATGCGGTGATCGGCCATTCGCAGGGCGAGATCGCCGCCGCGTACGTCGCCGGCGCGCTGTCGCTGCGCGACGCCGCTCGGGTGGTCACGTTGCGCAGCAAGCTATTGCGGTCGCTGGCCCACTCCGGAGGCATGCTGTCCATCGCCTGCAGCACCGAACGCGCGCGGGAGTTGTTGGCGCCGTACGGCAACCGCGTCAGTATCGCCGCCGTCAACGGCCCGTCGGCGGTGGTCGTTTCGGGTGAAGTGGCCGCGCTCGACGAACTCGCCGGCTTCTGCACCGACCTGGAGCTGCGCGCCCGCCGGATCGACGTGGACTACGCGTCGCACTCGGTCGAGGTCGAAGCCATTCGTGACGAGCTGGCCGAGGCCCTGGCCGGTATCGAGCCGCGTTCCTCGCGTGTCGCCTTCTTCTCCACGGTGACCGGAGGCCGTTTGGTCACGGGCGGTCTTGACGCGGCGTATTGGTACCGCAACATCCGGCAGACCGTGCAGTTCGACCAGGCGGTGCGCGCCGCGTGTGAGCACGGGTACCGCACGTTCATCGAATCGAGTCCGCATCCCGCGCTGATCGCCGGGATAGAGGGGACGGCCAGCGACTGCCTGAAAAGCTCTGCGGGCGACTCCGAGGCCATCGTGGTACCCACCCTGGGGCGCGACGACGGCGGCTTGGAGCGGTTCCTGACATCGGCCGCCGCCGCATTCGTGGCGGGAGTGAGCGTCGACTGGCGTGGTGTGTTGGCCGGGGCGCGTTTCGTGGAGCTGCCGACGTACGCCTTTGACCGGCGCCGGTTTTGGCTCTCCGGCGAGGGCGTGGGAGCAGACGCCGCCGGCCTGGGTTTGGGCACCAGCGAGCACGCGTTGCTCAGCGCGGTGGTCGAGCTGCCGGCATCGGATGGGGTGCTACTCACGGGCCGGCTGTCGCCCAACCTGCAGGGCTGGCTGGCCGACCACGCCGTCTCCGGTGCCGCGGTGTTCCCGGGTGCGGGGTTCATCGAGTTGGCGATCCGGGCCGGCGACGAAGTCGGCTGCTCGGTGGTCGACGAACTCACATTGCAGGCGCCACTCATGCTGCCCGCCGACGGTTCCGTTGCCGTGCAAGTGGTCGTCGGTCCCAGCGAAGAATCGGGCCGCCGCTCCGTGTCGGTGTTCTCCCGCGCCGACGCCGGTTCGGGCTGGGTGTGCCACGCGGAGGGAGTGCTGAGCTCGCGGTCGATTGAGCCCGGCGCCGATCTGTCGGTGTGGCCGCCTGCGGGCGCGGTCGCCGTGGACGTGGCCGACGGCTACGACCACCTGGCGGCGCACGGGTACGGGTACGGCCCGGCGTTTCGGGGTTTGACCGCGACGTGGGTGCGGGGCGACGAGGTGTTCGCCGAGGTGCGGCTGCCGGACGCGGCCGGTGGCGTCAGCGGGTTCGGGGTGCACCCTGCGCTGCTCGACGCGGCGATGCACGGCGTCATCATGGCGCACCAGGCGGCGGGCCGGCCCGTCGAACTGCTGCTGCCCTTTTCTTGGCAGGACGTGTCGTTGCATGCCGCGGGCGCGACCGCGGTCCGCGCACGGATCGCGCCGACCGACCCTGGCCAACAGGGGGGTGCGGGCCCGACCTCGGTCTCGATCGAGCTCGCCGACGGGCTGGGCTTGCCGGTGCTGTCGGTCGGGGCGATGGTCGCCCGGCCGGTGAGCGAGCGGCAACTGCGCGCGGCGGTGTCCAGCTCCGGCCCGGAGCGGATGTTCGAGGTCGCCTGGTCGCCGGCGTCCACGGCGACGGCCGCGGACCAGGCACCCCCCCACAAAATTCTGGAATCCGTTGCCAGCGGGCAGGATCCGGTCACCGCAACCTATGAGCGCACCCGCCAGGTGCTGCCGGCCGTGCAGGCATGGCTGACGGAGCATGACTCGGGCGTGCTCATCGTGGCCACCCGGGGCGCGGTCGGGTTGCCGGGGGAGGACATCAGCGATCTGGCCGGCGCGGCCGTATGGGGGTTGGTCCGCTCGGCGCAAACGGAGCATCCCGGCCGCATCGTCCTGGTGGATTCCGATGTGCCACTTGATGATCGGGCGGCCGCATCGGCGCTCGCCAGCGGCGAGCCGCAGGTGTTGCTGCGCGCCGGCCAGGTCTACACGCCGCGGGTGCGGCCCAGCCGCGCGGTCGACGATCTGTTGGTGCCTCCGGGCGAGGGGCCCTGGCGACTGGGCATCGGCAGCGCCGGCACCTTCGAAAACCTTCGGCTCGAGCCGGTTCCCAGCGCCGACGCGCCGCTGGGGCCGGGTCAGGTGCGGGTGGCGCTGCGTGCCATCGCGGCCAACTTCCGCGACATCATGATCACCCTGGGCATGTTCACCCATGACGCGTTGCTCGGCGGTGAGGGCGCGGGCGTGGTGGTCGAAGTCGGCCCCGGTGTCACCGAGTTCGCCGTCGGGGACTCCGTTTACGGGTTCTTCCCCGACGGCAGCGGCACGCTGGTCGCCGGCGACGTCCGCCTGCTGCAGCCGATGCCGACGGACTGGTCCTACGCCGAGGCCGCCGCGATCTCGGCGGTCTTCACCACCGCCTACATGGCGTTCGTGCACCTGGCGGAGGTCAAGCCGGGGCAGCGCGTGCTGGTGCACGCGGCGGCCGGCGGCGTCGGCATGGCGGCGGTCCAGCTCGGCCGGTACTTGGGTCTCGAAATCTTCGCGACGGCCAGTCGCGGTAAATGGGACACGTTGCGGGCCATGGGATTCGACGAGGATCACATCGCGGATTCCCGCAGCCTCGAGTTCGAGGACAAGTTCAAGAGCGTGACCGCCGGCCGCGGGATGGACGTGGTGCTGGATTCGCTGGCGGGCGACTTCGTGGACGCCTCCCTGCGCCTGGTGGCCCCCGGCGGCGTGTTCCTGGAGATGGGCAAGACCGACATCCGCGACCCGGGCGTGATCGCCCAGCAATACCCCGGCGTGCGCTACCGCGCCTTCGATCTCTTCGAGCCCGGCCGTCCCCGGATGCACCAGTGGATGATCGAGTTGGCCGGGCTCTTCGAAGCCGGTGTGCTGCGGCCGTTGCCGGTGACCACCTTCGATATTCGGCGCGGCCGTGCAGCGCTGCGGTACCTGAGCCAGGCCCGCCACATCGGCAAGGTCGTGATGACCATTCCGGGTGCGCTGGCGACGGGCACGGTGCTCATCACCGGTGGAACCGGGATGGCGGGTTCGACGCTGGCCCGCCACCTGGTGACGCACCACGGAGTGCGAAACATGGTGTTGCTCAGCCGCAGCGGTCCCGACGCTCCCGGATCAGCCGAGCTGATCGCGGAGTTGGCGGAGGCCGGCGCCCGGGTGCGCGCCGTCGCGTGCGACGCGGCCGACCGCGAGGCGTTGGCCTCGGTGATCGCCGACATTGCGGCGGAGCACCCGCTGAGCGGGGTGATCCATGCCGCGGGCGTGCTCGACGACGCGGTGGTCACGTCGCTGACTCCGCAGCGAGTGGACGCGGTGTTGCGTGCCAAAGTCGATGCCGCCTGGAACCTGCACGAGCTCACCCGCGACCTCGATCTCTCTGCGTTCGTGATGTTTTCGTCGATGGCCGGGTTGGTGGGGTCGTCGGGCCAGGCCAACTACGCCGCGGCCAACTCCTTCCTCGACGCGCTGGCCGCACACCGGCGGGCCCTGGGATTGCCCGCGATCTCGCTGGGCTGGGGGCTGTGGGACCAAGCCAGCGCGATGACCGGTGGGCTGGACGCCGCGGACCGCGCGCGGCTCGGTCGCGACGGGATCCAGGCCTTGTCGTCGCACGAGGCGATGGAATTGTTCGACACCGCACTGATTATCGACGAGCCGTTCCTGGCGCCCGCCCGCATCGACCTGAACGCGCTGCGCGCCCACGCCGCCGTCGTGCCGCCCATGTTCGCCGACCTGGTCAACGCGCCCACACGGCGCCAGGTCGACGACTCGCTGGCGGCCGCCAAGTCGAAATCGGCGCTGGCGCACCGGCTGCACGGCCTGCCCGAACCCGAACAGCACGCCGTGTTGCTGGACCTGGTCCGCTCGCACATCGCGACCGTGTTGGGCAACACCACGCCGGAGGCGATCGACCCCGACAAGGCGTTCCAGGACCTGGGCTTCGACTCGCTCACGGCGGTCGAAATGCGTAACCGGCTGAAAACCGCGACCGGACTTGCGCTTTCACCCACACTCATCTTCGACTACCCGACCCCGAACGGCCTGGCGGGCTACATCCGCGGCGAGCTTGCGGGAGCGCCGCAGGAAGTCGCGCCCGCCCCGGTCGTTCCCGCCGTCGGCGACGACCCGATCGTGATCGTCGGCATGGCCTGCCGGTATCCGGGCGGGATCAATTCCCCCGACGAGCTGTGGCAGATGCTCGTCGACCAGCGCGACGTGCTTTCGGGTTTCCCCACCGACCGCGGCTGGGACCTGGCCGGCATCTACCACCCGGACCCCGACGTCCCGGGAACCTGCTACACCCGCACCGGCGGCTTCGTGGAGGGTGTGGCGGACTTCGACCCCGCCTTCTTCGGTATCGCACCCAGCGAGGCGCTGGCGATGGACCCGCAGCAGCGGATGTTCCTCGAGCTGTCCTGGGAAGCCTTGGAGCGCGCCGGAATCGAGCCCGGCGCGTTGCGCGGCAGCGCGACCGGCGTCTTCGCCGGTGTGTACACGCAGGGTTATGGCATGGGCGCCGCCCCGGCAGCCGAGGGCTTCCGGCTGACCGGGCAGTCGTCGAGTGTGGCGTCGGGCCGGGTGTCGTATGCGCTGGGCCTGGAGGGCCCCGCCGTGTCCGTGGACACGGCGTGCTCGTCGTCGCTGGTGGCCCTGCACATGGCCGCGCAGTCGCTGCGCTCGGGCGAATGCGACCTGGCGCTGGCCGGCGGCGTCACCGTCAACGCCACACCCGACATCTTCGTCGAGTTCAGTCGCATGCGCGGGCTGTCCGCCGATGGCCGGTGCAAGGCGTACGCCGGGGCCGCCGACGGCACTGGATTCTCCGAAGGCGGCGGGATGCTCGTCGTCGAGCGGTTATCGGATGCGCAACGCCTCGGGCACCGGGTGCTGGCGGTGGTGCGCGGTTCGGCGATCAACCAGGACGGGGCATCCAACGGTCTCACCGCGCCCAACGGGCCGTCCCAGCAGCGGGTGGTGCGCGCCGCGCTGGCCAATGCGGGCCTGTCCGCGGCCGAGGTCGACGTGGTCGAAGGCCATGGCACGGGAACGACATTGGGCGATCCCATCGAGGCTCAGGCGTTGTTGGCCACGTACGGGCAGGGCCGCGACGAGCCGCTCCTGCTGGGATCGATCAAGTCGAACATGGGCCACACGCAGGCCGCCGCCGGGGTGGCCGGGGTGATCAAGATGGTGCTGGCGATGCGGCACGACCTGTTGCCTGCGACACTGCACGTCGACCAGCCCAGCCCGCACGTCGATTGGTCGGTGGGGTCAGTGTCGCTGCTGACCGAACCGCGGCCCTGGAAGGCGGATCATCCGCGCCGGGCCGGTGTGTCGTCGTTCGGGATCAGTGGCACCAACGCGCACGTGATCATCGAGGCCGCGCCCGCCGAGCCCCCGCGCGCCGTGGAACGCGCCAAGCCGCCGGTGTTGCCGTGGGCGGTGTCGGCGAAGTCGTTGCCCGCGTTGGGCTCCCAGGCTGCGCGGCTCGCCGAGCACCTGCGCGGGCGCAGCGAGCTCGACGCCGGCGACGTGGCGTGGTCGCTGGCCGGCCGGTCGAACTTCGAGCATCGGGCCGTGGTGGTCGGCGCTGACCGCGATCAGCTGCTGGCCGGCCTCGACGAGTTGGCCACCGGTCAAATTGGATCGGTGATCCAGGGCACCGCCATGCCCGGGGGCAAGACCGTCTTCGTCTTCCCCGGCCAGGGCGCACAGACGCTCGGCATGGGAATGGGCCTGCACGCCGCCTACCCGGTGTTCGCCGAAGCTTTCGACGCCGTGGTGGCCGAGCTGGACCGCCACCTGCTGCGCCCGCTGCGCGACGTCATGTGGGGACACGACGAGACCCTGTTGAACACCACCGAATTCGCCCAGCCGGCGTTGTTCGCGGTAGAAGTCGCCTTATTCCGGTTGCTCCAATCCTGGGGTGTCCGACCCGACTTCGTGCTGGGCCACTCGATCGGCGAGTTGTCCGCCGCGCACGTCGCCGGCGTCCTGTCGCTGGAGAACGCGGCGGTACTGGTTGCCGCCCGCGGCCGCTTCATGCAAGCCCTGCCGGAGGGTGGGGCGATGATCGCGGTGCAAGCCGGCGAATCCGAAGTACGGCCGCTGCTGGAGCCCAACGGCGTGGACATCGCCGCCGTCAACGGGCCAACCTCCGTGGTCATTTCGGGCGCCGAGGACGAGGTGGCCGCCATCGCGGCCCGACTCCGCGCCGATGGCCGCCGCGTCCACCAATTGGCGGTGTCTCACGCGTTCCACTCGCCGTTGATGGCTCCGATGCTCGACGAATTCGGCACGGTCGCAGCGGGTCTGGCCATCGGCAAACCCACGATCCCGATCGTGTCGAACGTGACAGGGCAACTGGCAGGCGATGACTTCGCTTCACCCGCCTACTGGAAGCGGCACATTCGCGAAACGGTGCGATTCGCCGACAGTGTGCGCTTCGCGCACTCGGCCGGCGGAAACCGATTCCTCGAAGTCGGCCCCGGCAGCGGGCTGACGGCATCGATCGAAGAATCGCTGCCGGACGTTCCGGTGATCGCCATGTCGGCGCTGCGCAAGGATCGCCCGGAACCGCTGACGCTGACCAACGCGGTCGCGCAGGGGTATGTCGCCGGGATGGACGTGGACTGGCGCGGCGCGATCGGCAGTGCGGGTTTCGAAGCCGATTGCGTCGAGCTGCCCACCTACGCGTTCGAGCGACGGAGGTTCTGGCTGTCCGGTGACGGCGCCGCCGTCGACGCCGCCGGCTTGGGTTTGGCGCCCGGCGAGCATGCGCTGCTCGGTGCGGTGGTGGAGCTGCCGGCCTCCGGCGGGGTGGTGCTGACGGGCCGGTTGTCGCCCGGTGCGCAGAGCTGGCTGGCCGACCACGCCGTCGGCGGCGTGGTGTTGTTCCCCGGTGCCGGATTCGTGGAGCTGGCCATCCGGGCCGGCGACGAAGTCGGTTGCGGCTTGGTCGACGAGCTGAATCTGGCCGCGCCGCTGGTGCTTCCGGCGTCGGGGTCCGTTGCGGTCCAGGTCGTGGTCGGCGGCGCCGACGACACGGGGGCCCGGGCGGTCTCGGTGTTTTCGCGCGCCGACTCCGGTGCGGGCTGGTCGCTGCATGCCGAGGGTGTCCTACGTGCGGGCGAGGTGCAGCCGGGCGCGGACCTGTCGGCGTGGCCGCCGATCGGCGCGACGCCGGTCGATGTCGCCGACGGCTATGAGCGGCTGGCCGAGCGCGGGTATGGCTACGGGCCCGCGTTCCGCGGTCTGACGTCGATGTGGCGTCGCGGCGACGAAGTCTTCGCCGAAGTGAACCTGCCCGCGGACGCGGGTGTCTCGGCGTCCGGGTTCGGGGTCCACCCGGTGATGCTGGATGCGGCACTGCACGCGGTGATCTTGACCTCCGGCGGTGACGAGCTTCCGGAAGGTTCGATGCTGGTGCCGTTCTCGTGGCAGCAGGTGTCCCTGCACGCCGCGGGCGCGACGGCGGTGCGGGCAAGGATCGTGCCGGTGAGCGATTCGGCTGTGTCGATCGAACTCGCGGACGGATTGGGCCTGCCGGTGCTCTCGGTGGCCTCGATGGTGGCCCGGCCGGTGACCGACCAGCAGCTGTTGGCCGCGGTGTCGAATTCGGGGCCCGACCGCCTCTTCGAGGTCATCTGGTCCGCTCAGCGTTCGACCTCGGTGCAGCCCGTCTCGGTATCCGCCTGGGGCGCATCAGAAGTGGACGACGCGGGCGCGCAGCAGTCGGCAGTGGTCTTCGAGTCGGCGCCCGTCGTCGACGACGTCGTTGCGGATGTCTACGCCGCCACCCGCGCGGTGCTGCCGGTCCTGCAGTCGTGGCTGGCCCGCGACGGGGCGGGCACGCTGGTCGTCGCGACCCGCGGCGCAATGGCGTTGCCGGGGGAGGACGTCACCGACCTGGCGGGCGCGGCGGTGTGGGGACTGGTGCGGTCGGCGCAGACCGAGCACCCGGGTCGCATCGTGCTCGTCGACACCGACGGTCCGCTGGACGACGAGTCCGTGGCCGCGCTCCTTGCGGTCGGTGAACCGCAGGTACTGCTGCGCGCCGGCGCGGTGTACACCGCCCGGGTCCATGGCAGCCGCGCCGTCGGCGGCCTGTTGGTGCCCCCGAGCGACGGACCGTGGCGGCTCGGCATGAGCAGTCACGGGACCTTCGAGAATCTGCGGTTGGAGCGCATCCCGGACGCCGACGCCCCGCTGGAGGCCGGTCAGGTTCGGGTTGCGCTGTCGGCCCTGGCCGCCAACTTCCGCGACGTGATGATCGCGCTGGGCCTGTACCCGGATCCGGACGCCGTGATGGGCATCGAGGCCTCGGGCGTGGTCATCGAAACGGGCCCGGCCACTGCGCGTTTCGCGGTCGGCGACCGCGTCATGGGCTTGTTCCCCGACGGCACCGGCACGGTCGCGAGAACGGACCAGCGCCTGCTCGCCAAGGTGCCGGTCGGATGGTCGCACACCGCGGCGGCCACCACCACCGTGGTGTTCGCCACCGCCTTCTACGCGTTGGTGGATCTGGCCGCCGCCAAGCGAGGTCAGCGGGTGTTGGTGCACGCCGCCGCCGGCGGCGTCGGAATGGCCGCCGTGCAGCTGGCCCGACACCTGGGTCTGGAGGTGTTCGCCACCGCCAGCCGAGGCAAGTGGGACACGCTGCGGGCCATGGGCTTTGACTCCGAACACATCTCGGACTCGCGCAGCCTGGAGTTCGAGGACAAGTTCCGGTCCGTCACCGGTGGGCGGGGCATGGACCTGGTGCTGGACTCGCTGTCCGGCGACTTCGTCGACGCCTCGCTGCGATTGGTTGCCCCCGGCGGTGCGTTCCTGGAAATGGGCAAGACCGACATGCGCGAGCCCGACGCGGTCGCCCGGGAGCACCCCGGCGTGCGCTACCGCGCCTTCGACCTCTTCGAGGCCGGGCCGGACCGCATCGCGCAGATACTCGACGAGCTGGCCGCGATGTTCGCCGACGACGTGCTGCGGCCGTTGCCGGTGACCAGGTTTGACGTGCGGCGCGCGCCCGCCGCGTTGCGGTATCTGAGCCAGGCCCGGCACGTCGGCAAGGTCGTCATGACCATGCCGGACGCCTGGGCTGCCGGCACGGTGTTGATCACCGGCGCCACCGGCATGGCGGGTTCGGCGCTGGCCCGCCATGTGGTGACGCGCCACGACGCGCGGAATCTGGTCTTGGTGAGCCGGCGTGGTCTGGACGCGCCGGGTGCCGCTGAATTGGTGACGGAGCTCAGCGGCGCGGGCGCTCAGGTGCAGGTGGTGGCCTGTGACGCCGCCGACCGCGAGGCGCTGGCGAAGGTGATCGCCGACATCCCGGTGCAGCGGCCGCTGTCGGGGGTGATCCACGCGGCCGGCGTGCTCGACGACGCGGTGATCTCGTCGCTGACTCCGGAGCGGGTGGCGTCGGTGTTGCGGGCCAAGGTCGATGCGGCCTGGAACCTGCACGAGCTGACCCGGGACCTGGATGTGTCTGCGTTCGTGATGTTTTCGTCGATGGCGGGCTTGGCGGGCGCCTCGGGTCAGGCCAACTACGCGGCGGCCAACTCGTTCCTGGACGGATTGGCCGTGCACCGGCGCACGCACGGCTTGCCGGCCATGTCGCTGGCATGGGGTCTGTGGGATCAGGCCAGCGCCATGACCGGCGCGCTCGGTGCGGCCGACCGTGCCCGGTTCGGCCGCGACGGAATCGTCGCGATGTCCTCCGACGAGGCACTGGAATTGATGGACACCGCGCTCATCGTCGACGAGCCGTTCCTGTTGCCCGCCCACATCGACCTCGCCGCGTTGCGGGTCAAGTTCGATAGCGGGACGCTGCCGCCGATGTTCGTCGATCTGATCAACGCGCCGACCCGGCGTCAGGTCGACGATTCGCTGGCCGCGGCGAAGTCGAAATCCGCTCTGCTGCAGCGCCTCGAAGGGCTTCCGGAGGACGAGCAGCAGGCGGTTCTGCTGGACTTGGTGCGGGCCAACATCGCCACGGTGCTCGGCAATTCCAGCCCGGAGTCGATCGACCCCGACCGCGCCTTCCAGGAACTGGGTTTCGACTCGCTGACCGCCGTCGAGATGCGCAACCGGCTGAAATCCGCTACCGGCCTGGCGTTGTCACCCACGCTGATCTTCGACTACCCGAACTCCGCCGCGCTGGCCGGTTACATGCACCGCGAACTCGTCGGCGCAGCCGAACAGCAGCCCCCCGCCGCCGCACCAGGGGAGGCGGAGATCCAGCGCGCCGTGGGATCGATTCCGGTCAAGCGCCTGCGGCAGGCCGGGGTGCTGGAACTGTTGCTCGCCTTGGCGAACGAAGCCGACGGCGGCCGAAGCGACGGGCAGTCGCCGGCCGCCGCGGCGAGCCCGGAGAAGAACATCGCGGACATGGATCTCGAGGATCTGGTCAACGCGGCGCTGATGGACGACGACGAGTAGTCATGGGCTCGCGCAAGGGCAATCAGTGAGAATCGCGGTCACCGGGGCCAGCGGTGTGCTCGGCCGGGGGCTCACCGCGCGCTTGCTCAGCCAGGGCCACGATGTCATCGGATTCGCCCGGCGCCGGCCCGAAAGCTGGCCGAGCGCGGCCGAATTCGTGGCGGCCGACATCCGGGACACCGCCGCGGTAAGCCGCGCCTTGGCCGGCGCGCACGTTGTCGCCCACTGCGCGTGGGCGGCGACGCCGGGAGACGACGACCGCCTCGCCCGGCAGGTCAACATCGACGGCACCCGCAATGTGCTGGCCGCAATGGCCGAGACCGGCGGCAGAAGGATCGTCTTCGCGTCGTCGGCACATGTTTACGGCGGCGGGGACGCACCGAGGACCGAGCACGACGCGAGAGCGCCGGTCAGCGCCGACGGTCGATACCAGGCAATGGTCGAGCAGATGCTCGAGGATTCTGGCCTGGAATGGGTCGCGATCCGCTCTGCGCTGATCATCGGCCGGAGTGTCGACAACTGGGTGCGCCGGCTGCTGGCGCTGCCCGTATTCCCAGACGGATCGGCCGACCGTCTCATGCAGGTCGTCCACTCCGACGACGCCCTTCGGCTATTCAACCGGGCGGTCCTGGATACCGAAATCGGCAGCGGCCCCGTCAATCTCGCCGCCCCGGGCGAGCTGACGTTCCGTCGGATCGCCGCGGCACTGGGACGTCCCGTCGTGCGCTTGGGCTTCGAACTGGCCGAGCTGCAACTGGTGCACGGCGCCGCCTTCATGGATACCGCGCGGTTGCGTGAGCAGTGGGGATTCCGGCCGGCCTGGAACTCCAGTGAATGTGCCGAAGATTTCGCGCTTGCGGTGCGCGGCCGCGTCACCGTGGGCAAGCGGGTGGTGTCGTTACCGTGGCGGATGGCCACCATCGGTGACCTTCCGTCCGTCGATGCGCCGACTGAGGACGGGGTGAAGCCGGATTTGGCCGGCCCGGCCGGCGACAACGGCGAATTCGATACCCCGATCGATCCACGCTTTCCGACTTTCCTGGCCACCAACCTGTCGGAAGCGCTGCCCGGCCCGTTCTCGCCCGCGTCGGCCTCGGCGACTGTGCGCGGGTTGCGCGCCGGCGGCGTGGCCATCGCCGAGCGACTGCGTCCCGGCGGCATCGTCCAGCGCGAAATCGCCACGCGGACCGTTGCCGTCTTCGCCCACCGGCTGTACGGGGCCATCACCTCGGCGCATTACATGGCCGAGACGGTGCCGTTTGCCAAGCCCACGACCATCGTCAGCAACAGTGGATTCTTCGGTCCCAGCATGGCGTCGTTGCCGATCTTCGGTGCGGAGCGTCCGCGCTCAGAAACCGGCCGGATCCGCAAGCAACTGAGGACCATTCGCAACATCGGGGTGTTCGGTGTCAACCTCATCGGCCTGTCCGCGGGCTCGTCGAAGGACACCCACGAGTTCGTCGCCGATGTCGATCGCCTCGAACGCCTGGCCGACGACGTCACCCGGCTGGACGATCGTCGGCTGCTTAGCCTCATCACGTTGGCGCGCGACGACGTGGTGCACGGCTGGGTGCTGGCGTCGGCGTCGTTCATGCTGTGTGCTGCATTCAACGTGCTGCTGCGCGGCTTGTGTGGGCGCGACACCGCCGCGCCGGCGGGACCGGAGTTGGTCAGTGCGCGTTCGGTCGAGGCCATGCAGCGGCTGGTGGTCGCCGCTCAGCGCGACCCGAAAGTGACAGCGCTGCTGGCCGAGCCGGGGGAGCGGTTGGGCAAGCTGGCCGTCGAGGCGCCCGAGTTTCACGCCGCCGTGTTGGCCGAGCTGGCGCTGATCGGGCATCGCGGGCCCGCCGAACTCGAGATGCTGTCGATCAGCTACTCCGATGATCCCGAGTTGCTCGTCCGGATGGTGACCAAAGCGATGAGCGCCGCCGGCGCGCCTCAGCCGCAGCGGCCACGTATTCCGCTGCACGCCAAGCCCGTGGCGCAGTTGGCCGCTCACCAGCTCCGCGACCGCGAAGTCCGTCGCGACAAGGTGGTGCGCGCCAACTGGGTGCTGCGCAAGCTGATGCGCGAGTACGGGCGGCGGTTGGTTGACGCCGGAGTCTTCGCCACCGCCGACGACGTGTTCTACCTGCTCGTCGACGAGCTCGACGCGCTGCCAACAGATGTCAGGGAGCTGGTGGCCCGGCGCCGTGCCGAACAGCGCCGGCTGGCCGCGGTGGTTCCGCCGACGGTGTTCAGCGGGAGCTGGCAACCGACCACGACAACGCCGGCGGCGCTCACCAGCGGGGAGACTCTGCGCGGTGTCGGCGTGTGCGGGGCCAAGGTGCGCGGGCGGGTGCGTATCGTGCGGCCGGAAACGATCGACGAGCTGCAGCCCGGCGAGGTGCTCGTCGCGGAGGTCACCGATGTCGGGTATACCGCGGCTTTCTGCTACGCCGCCGCGGTGGTGACCGAACTCGGCGGTCCGATGTCGCACGCGGCGGTGGTGGCCCGCGAGTTCGGATTCCCGTGTGTGGTGGACGTTGCGGGCGCGACCAAGACTTTGCCGCCCGGCGCGCTTGTCGAGGTCGACGGCACGACCGGGGAAATCCACGTGCTGGAAGTGGCCACTTAAGCGCGCCAACCCCAGTGCCGTAGTGGGCACCGCCCCCGAAAGTCCAGGTGGCCGCGGATCTTTGCGGGTGAATCGAAGCGCGTGTGGTCGCCTCCCGCAACCCCTACTCAGGCGGGGGTGAGGCGGATCGGCAAGCGGGTGGGTCCGCGTAGCGAGCTGTGGCTCGACCATTGCGTCGGACCCGCTGCAGTGATCCGTGCGACGCGGGTGACGAGTTGCCGCAGTACGGCTTGGGCTTCCATGCGGGCCAGCGGTGCGCCCAGGCACATGTGCGCGCCGTAGCCGAAGGCGACGTGCGTGCGCGGATCGCGGTCGGCGCGGTACTCATCGGGGTCCTCGAACGCGGTGGGGTCACGGTTGGCCGCGCCGAAGGACAGCAGCACACGTGAGCCGGTGGGGATGGTGACGTCGGCGATGCGGTAGTTGGCCCGGGTGTAGCGGTAGAGGTTCTGGATGGGCGTCGTGAAGCGGAGCTGTTCCTCCACGGCGAGGGGGATGAGGTCGGGGTTGGCGCGGATCAGGTCGTATTGGTCGGGCCGGCGGGCCAGGGTGTCGAACATTCCGCCCAGCAGGTTGGTCGTGGTCTCGTTGCCGGCGATCAGCAGGTGGACGGCGATCAGCAGAAGCTGACGGTCGGTGAGGCCGCCGTCGGTGTTGTGCTCGAGAAGGCGCCCGAGCACGGTGTTGGACCCCTTGAGTCCACCAGCTGCGAATTGGCTTGTGAAATAACGTTGTAACGACACCATCGCCGACATCGACTTGGCCGCGTCGACGACCCCGGACAGCGTGGACCTCAGTTCCATGACTCCCACGGCGCGTTCGGACCAACGACGAAAGTCGCCGACGTCGGTCTCGGGCACGCCCAGGATCTGGGCGATCAAGCGTATCGGCATCGGAATGGCCAAGCGC
Source organism: Mycobacterium hainanense (assembly GCF_041890355.1). Taxonomy (NCBI): domain Bacteria; kingdom Bacillati; phylum Actinomycetota; class Actinomycetes; order Mycobacteriales; family Mycobacteriaceae; genus Mycobacterium; species Mycobacterium hainanense. The sequence continues at coordinate 2,606,611 of NZ_CP169059.1, forward strand.
TGCACTACATCGCAGCCGGGGTCGTTCAACACGTCGGTGACGAGGTCGATGGCTAGCTTCTCAATCATCTCCTGCCAGGACTTCATGGCGCCCTTGCTGAATCCCGGCTGGACTTGCTTGCGTAGCCGGGCGTGTTCTTCGCCGTCGGTGACCACTGCCAGCGGGGCCGAGATCCTCAGTCGGGTCACCCCTTGGGTGCTGGTGACCTGGTCGGTGTCGCGCAACGCGGCCCGCACGTCGTCAAGCCGGCTGACGATGAAGGTCGCGCGCCTGGGGTTGTAGTGCACACGGCCGGTTCGGTGCAGGGCGCGGTACGCGTCATACGGGTCCGCGGCGGTGACCGGGTTCTGCGGGTCGTAGTCGCTGTTGATCGCGCCGGTCCAACCGTCGTAGCCGCGTCGGCGGGTCCGGATGGCGGCCGCGACGTTCATCCGCGCGAAGCTAGCGACTGGCCCGAGGTTTTTGGCTGCTCTCTGGGCGGTCTGTGTGATTGACACCGTGGTTCCTAACCGGCGCCCTGAACAGGGTGACTGTCGCCGCGGCGCGTGCGGAGTTGGGTGCGAAGGAGGCTGATCGTCAAGTAGCTGATGTAGCAAGCGGACAAGAGGGCCGTTGGTCTACGCGTGTCTGCGCGCAGCATGAGGACGCCGAGCGCCGTTTCGATCGCGCCGTTGACGTAGGTGAAAGTGCGAGCGTGGTTGGGGAAACCGAGGCGATTGAAGGGATCGAAGATCCGCGGAACGAGGAAGTGCGCAACGCCGATCAGGCCGGCCAGTAGGCCGAGCGCCCGACGTGTACGTGCGCCGCGGGCGTCGATGTCCGCCATGGCGATATCGTCCTTCTTTCCGGGGCTATGTGTTGCTGGCAGCTAGCGGAATCATGTTCTTGAGCGTGAACGCCGCCAGAACGCCGCCGTCGCAGGCGATGTCCACACCGGTGAGGTAGCCGGGTTTGGTCGAAGCGCAGAAAGCCAAGACTTCGGCGACTTCCTCGGGCTTTCCAAAGCGCTTCAGGGCAGCGATTTTCACCATCGCTCCCGATCCGGCTCGCTCCTCCAACCTGCCCATCTCGGTGTCGATGCTGCCCGGAGACACCGAGACGATGCGGGCACCGCGGCTGCCGAATCGGGCCGCCTGGGATGCGCTGTACCACATCACGAAGTTCTTGCTGATGGAGTACGCCAAACCGGGGCGAATTCCGGTGGGCACTCTTTTGCAGGCGGCGGTCATCCTGGCCATGAATCGGTCCTCGTTGCTTAGCGCGTCCTTGAACCGTCGCTTGGGGATGAACAACCGAGGGAACAGATGCGCGGCCATGGATGCGACGTTGACAATCGCGAACCCCTCAGACGCCAAGGGAAGAAAGGCCTCGTTGACGTGGACCGTGCCGAGCGCGTTGATCCGTAGAATGTATTCGGCATCGCCCATGCTCGGACTGACGCCGGCCGTGTGGATCACCGAGGTCACCGAGCCCGATGTCGCTGCGGCGGCGAACAGCTCGGTGACCGACGAGCGGTCGGTCACGTCGCAGTCGACCGCCACGCAGTCGATGCCGAGGGTCTGCAATTCGGCTGACGCCGCCTCCAGCCGCCTCGGGTTGACATCGCTGACGACGACCAGTCGGTCTTGCCCGACGATCTTGGCCGCGGCCAGTCCCATGCCGCCGGCGGCTCCGGTGATGACGCACACCTCGCGCATGTATCCACCTTCACGGCCGGACGCCGTACCCCGCGTCCGGTCACCATTAACGAGAAATAATTTCTCGTTAATGGTGACACATTTGGTCGCTGTTGCCTAGGCGGGACATCGAGCCATTGCTCTAGGTTTTGCATGTGAGCGAATCACGGCGGGGACGACCGCGGAGCGCGGCCGCGCACGAGGCGATCCTCAGCGCCACTCGGTCGCTCCTCGTGGAAGCGGGCTACGGCGGCGTCTCGATGGATAAGGTCGCCGCGATCGCCGGCGTGGGTACGCAAACGGTGTACCGACGGTGGCCGTCGAAAGGTCCCTTGGTCGCCGAGGCGGTCATGCGGGCCTACGACCAAACCGACTTCCCGCTTCCGAATACCGGAGACACGGTCGAAGACTTGAGAACGTGGATGCGCGCGTACGCCGAAATCGGTTCGTCTGCCGAGAATGTCGCCCTCATCCGCGCTCTCGCCGCCGCCGCTGCCGAAGACCTGAGCGACCGCGACACCCTGTATCAGCAACTCACCGGCCGTTTCCACGATGCGGTGTCGGATCGGTTGCGCGTCGGAATCTCGATGGGCCAGGTTCGCGGGGATGCCGACGTCGAAGCTGCCGCCGACGCACTGATTGGAGCCCCGCTCTACCGGATGCTCAGCGTGACGACGTCGGCGGAGGAAACGGCCGAACGCTACTACGGTCTGATAGACACGGTCATGTGCGGCATCTCGACGCCGAAGTAGGCCGGGCAGAAAGCGATTTTCCAGTGCCGGTACGGCGCGGCGCACCGTACCCGCTACAGCGATGGCGGTTGGCGCAGGTTCGACCGAGCGTTGATCTTCATGCGTCAAGCTCCCTGAGCGCGGTCGGTGCGGTCTCGTCGGGGCAATGACGGCGTCACGATGGTCCACCGAGATCGAGGCGAAGCTGAGTGGGTCCGCTCATGCCGAGAAGCGGCCGCCACGGCGGGGTTTCGACGCATCGCGGATGCGGCAGGCGGCGCGCGAGGATCTTGAGTGCTTCGGAAAGTTCGCGCCTGGCGAGGTTCGCGCCGAGGCAGTAGTGGGCGCCGCCGCCGAAAGTCAGGATGGGCGGCGGATCGTTACGGGTGATGTCGAAACGCGCGGGGCCGTCGTAGATGCACGGATCCCGATTGGCGGCGTAGGTGTTCACGATGATGAACGTGCCGGCTGGGAACATGTAGTCGCCGATCGTGACGTCGTCGGTGGCACTGCGAAGGGTGCTGCACATCGAGGGTGAGTGGCGCATGGTTTCCTCGACGGTTCTCATTCCGAGTTCGGGACGGTTCCGAAGTAGCGCCCACTGATCCGGATGTTCGCATAGGACTTGCATCGAGGCTGCTAATTGCGTACGCGTGGTGTCGGTTCCGGCTACCAGAATGCTGAATGCCAGCATCCGGACTTCGCCGGCATCGAGTCGGTCGCCTGGAAAAGCCGGGTCCTCGGCGCGGATGAGTTCGGAGAGTAGGTCCTCCGTCAGGGTGTTGCGCCGATCGGCGATCATCCCGTCGATGTAGTCGTCGAACGCGTCCCAGGCCTTGAGGACCTTGGGCTCTTCCTCGGCGAGATTGCAGTCGAAGCTGACAATTTTAAAGATGTCCTCGGCCCATTTCGAGAACAGCTGCCAGTCCTGCCGCGGCGCACCCAGCAAGGCGCAGATCACCGGGATCGGATAGGGCCGTGCGACCGCCTCGACGAACTCGCAACTCCCTTCCGCGACAACGGCATCAACGAGCTCGTTGATTACGGCGTGGATCGTTGCATCCATGCGAGCGGTTGCTCGCGGTGTGAAAGCCTTCGACACCAGGCCGCGTAGTCGGCGATGTTCGGCTCCTTCCATGCACAGGATGCTGCGCACGACCCGGTCCCAGAGCTCACCCGACGTCACGCCGTGTGCGGTGAGGTGGATGCCGGGGGGAATGCCGAACCGCGGGTCGCCGAGCACGGTGCGAGCAAGCTCATAGGAGATCACCTCGGGCCCAACCGGACCCAGAGCGATCGGGGCCAACTCTTGCGCCGCGCGAAACTGCGGGTAGATCTCCTGCGGTGTGTCGGTGACGTCATAGTCGAGCACCGGCAAACCGGCGTCAAAGACACTGGGCTTTATCGCGCCGACGGTCACGATGTCTCCTAGGGGTGCAGCTTGTCATTTGGTTAAATCGGTTGATAGGGCTTCAGAACGGCGCCCAGTTGAACCGCACCCGTGGGCCCGGCGGGGACCTCCCCAGGGTCGGGGATCATCGTCGCCGTGCGTTGGTCCGTGATGGTCGAGAGGTTGTCCCGCACCTTCTCGACCGTGAGATTGGTATCGGTGTATCCGGCGGTTTGGCCGAACACGCGTAGGCCGACGTTGCCGGCGGCCGCTTCGAGGTTGGCGCCAGACAGCGCGCAGCTCTCATGAGCGAGGTATGCGACAACGGGCGACACCAGGCTGGTGGGAAAGTGCTCTTGCATCAGCGAGGTGAAGGGCGACGCCTCATTGAAGTGGTGGATGGCGGTGGTGTTGGCGGCCGGTCCCAAGGCGTTGACCTTGATGCCGAATGCCTTGCCCTCGACCGCCAGTCCGCGCGTCAATCCGAAGATGCCGCTCTTGGCAGCACCGTAGATGGACAGGTGCTCGATTCCGAACATCGCCCCCGACGTGGTGTTCACAATCCGCCCGTATCCCGCCTCACGCATGTGCGGCCACGCCGCTCGGCACATCCATACCGTTCCCATCAAGTGGACGTCGACGATGCTGCGGATGTCGGCGCTGGAGATCTCATCGAAGTGCGCCATGAAGCAAACCCCGGCATTGTTCACCACGATGTCGACTCGGCCCCAGGTGTCTAGCGCCGTCGCTACGACACCGTGGGCGCCGTCTTCCTCGGCGACGCTGTGCCGATCGGCGACCGCCTCTCCGCCGGCCGCGCGGATCTCATCGACGACCTGCTCCGCGTTGGCCCGCGTGATTCCCCGCCCGTCCGGGCCCACGCCGAGGTCATTGACCACCACCTTGGCACCTCGCTCGGCGAGCAGGGTGGCGTGGGACCGGCCCAGGCTCGGGTGCTGGCCGCCCGCCCCGGTGACGACGGCGACGCGGCCATCGAACCGAAGTTCGCTCATGGCATCCCCTCTTCGTGACCGCTCAGGGCAGGTTGGTCGAGAGGAAGGTAAGGGGCAAGCCGAACACCGATAAGTCGATCTCCTCGAGGTAATTGCCCTCACCTTCGAAGCCTTGCCGGAACCGGGTGGTCGAACCGTAGCGCTTGGCGATGTCTTCTGCCGCTGACGCCCCGGGGACTTGCACCACCACCGTGAACACACCGTCGCCATGACTGGCCAGGAATTCCGCCACCGATACGGCAACCTCGCCGGTGGATCCGGGGTTGGGACTGATCAGCTCGATGCCGCGGTTCCAGTCCAACAGCACCCGGATCCCGAGCTCGTCGAGATTGATCTCGTCGAAGCTGAAGCCCAGTTCCGAAAAGAGCTGCCCCACAGCGTCATGTCGCTCACGTGTCACCGCGAAGACGACGTGATGCAACCGGGATGGGAAGTCGTTCATGGCTGAGCTCCGGTCGAGATCGGCGGACGAGGGGTGGCGCGGTAGGTCCGGTAGCTGGGTCATTGGCTGCCGAATTCTACGGGGAGGCTTGTCGGCCCACTCATGCCGAGCATCGGCTTCCATGGAGCCGGCCCGACGCGGCGTGCGTCGGGCATTCGGCGCGCCAGTATCTTGAGTCCTTCGGCCAGCTCGAGCCTGGCGAGGTTTGCGCCGAGGCAGTAGTGCACGCCGCCGCCGAAGGTCAATACCGCCGGCGCCCCTTTGCGCGTGATGTCGAGGCGGTCGGGATCGGAGTAGGTGGCGGGATCACGATTCGCGGCAAAGGAATTCACGAAAATATACGTGTCCTTCGGGAAGGTGTATCCACCTAACTCGACGTCCTCGTTCACGGTACGAACGGTATTGCACACAGCGGGCGAGTGGCGCATGCTCTCCTCGACCGCGGACATCGCCAGTTCTGGATGATCGCGCAATAACGCCCACTGGTCGGGGTGATCCAACAGCACCTGCATGGAGGCGGCCACCTGATTGCGGGTGGTATCTGTTCCCGCGAGCAACAAACCGGCCACGGTCATGCGCAGTTCGTCAGGGCTGAGACGGTCGCCTGCAAAAGCAGGGTCCTCGGCGCGAATGAGATTGGAAAGCAGATCGTCAGTCAAATGGTCTCGTCGTTCGGCTACCATCTCGTCGACATATGCGTCGAGCTCGGCCCAGCCGCGAAGGACGGAGGGCATCTCTTCAATAAGGTTGACCGAGAAGTTGACCATCTTGAAGATGGCTTCCGCCCACCTCTCGAAGTGTGTCCAGTCCGCGCGGGGCGCGCCGAGGAGAGCGCAGATGATGGGAATCGGATAGTGCCTGGCGACATCAGTGACGATGTCACAGCGGCGCGCCGGGGCAACGCCGTCGATCAGGTCGTTCATCACTTCGCCGATCGTTTCGTCCAGACGCGCGATTGCCCGCGGCGTGAACGCCCTCGATACCAGGCTGCGCAGCCGATGGTGTTCGGCGCCTTCCGCGCAGATGATGCTCCCGACGACCCTGTCCCAGAGCGGTCCCGAGGTCACCCCTTGTGCGCTCAGATGAAGACCGGGGGGGATCACGAATCGGGTGTCGCGCAGGATGTTTCGGGCGAGTTCATAGGAGAGCACTTCGGGGCCGAGTGGACCGATCGCGATGGGCGCCTGCCCCTGTGCGGCCCGAATCCGCTCGCAGACCGCGTGCGGTGGTTCGGTGACGTGATACTCGAGGGACGGAAGTCCCGCCTCGAAGACGCTGGGCGCGTGGGTGGTGGTGGTCACTTGCGTCCTCTCAGTTCCGCGCCAGCACTCCGCGCGGAAGAAGCAGGGGCAGGTCGTTGTAAGTGGCGATGCCGGGCGGCGCCGAGACGACAGCGGGTATTGCCGTGATCGCGGGCATGGCGGTGATGGTCAACCCGAGCATGACGTAGTCATCGATCGATTCGCCGTGAAAATCCGCTGGGGGCTCGAAACTCAATGTGCTCTTGATAGTCGGTCGGCCGTCCACGGTGATGGTGTAACCGAAGCTCGTCGACCAAGCCGGGACCAGAGATTGGCCTTTCGTCCATACACCGCGAACCTCGACCACTTCGCGCGCACCAGAAATTCCCTTCCACCGGACGTCGATGCCGGCGACGCAACCCTGCTTGATCGTCCAGTCACCGGGCAGCGGCAAATCTTTTGTGGCTACCGCATATTCGGCAACGCAGCGCACCTCGTCGAGCTGGACTCCGAGGGCGTCGGCCACCAGGAGCACCGCCTCGCGGAAAATGCCGGATCCTTTCTCGGTGATCGTGTGCAGGTCGGGCTGGTCGATCGGATAGCCGAAACCCATCGGGATCTCCGTTGCGGGCGAGTTGTAGATCGTGGTGTCGAAGGATTCGACGATGGAGATTCGGTCAACTCGATCCGAGATTCCGGCCGTGACAATCGCGAAGAGCTGGATGAATCCCGGGTTGATGCCGCTACCGAAAATCGTCGAGCCGCCGCGCGCACACGCGTCGCTGATCCGCTCACGGTCGCGGCCCAGTTGGTGCCCGGTGATGAACTCCGAAGTGGTGACGATGTTGATCCCGGCTTCGAGAATGCGGGTCACCTCGTCGACATTTGCGAACATCGGATTGTAGACAGCGCAATCGGGCTTCAAGTTCAGGAGTGCGTCGACGTCGTCGGTCGCACGTACGCCAAGTGGTTCGATGCCGCACAGCTCACCGACATCCCGGCCAACCTTGTCGGGAGACCACGCGTAGCAGCCGACGAGTTCCAATAACGAATTCGCGGCGATCGCGTGGACCGACTTCTTGCCGACGTTGCCGGTCGTCCACTGAACCACCCGAAAGGTCACGGGTGCGACGCCGCATGTTGTTGGGCCGCTTGGCGAGCCAGCCGTTCCTCGTGGATCCGGACCAGTTCACGGAACCCGAGCCGGTGGTACTTCGGGATAGGCTGGATGCCCCACACGTCCTGAGCGGTGGCCTTGCCTTCGGCGCCCTCCGGTGGACCGAACGGCGGGTATGGGTACTTGCACTCCAGGGTGTCGTTCGAGTACCGAATCTTCAAGAGTTCGCTGCAGATTTCGGTGAGACTCAGCGTTGGGTACCCGTAGTAGACCGCCATGAACGGCAGCGTGAAGGCGCCCTCGATCACCAGCGCCACCAAGCAAACCAGCACGGCGCGTTTGATCCATTTGTGCATTCGTGCGTAGTACGGCGTCGTTCCGGGCTCGAGATCGGTTGCCGGGTCTTTGTCTTCGGTGGTCGACGGTGCAGTCACTGCTTCGCTCCTTTAGTCGGCGAAGATTTCGCGGTTGACGGTGTGCAGGTAGGGGATGGCGAGGAAGGGGGTGATGTAGAAGATGTCGTAGAGCCACCAGCCGATGACGGGGAACACGACGCCGGCGTAGCGGACGTCGGCGAACATGGTCATGTTGAACACGTAGGCGGTCCAGATCACCACGCCCATCCAGCAGGTGACGACCATCCACTGATGACCCCAGCGCTTCATCTGTAGGAAGCCGATGGCGGCGGCCACCCGCATGGAGAAGACCGTCATGATCAAGCCTGCCACGTAGGCTTTTTCGCCCGGCCCCGCGGCGCCCCCGACCCAGAGCTCGTTGTAGTGCCAGAAGTAGCCGGCGTCGAACATGTTGCCCCAGCCCACCATCAGCACCCGGTTGATCAGGGTGTGGTTGGCGACCAGGTCCAGGGCCCAGCCCAGGCTGTTGAGCATGCCGTCGATCAGGGTCAGATAGCCGATCAGGGTTACGATCATCGGCCGTACCGACAGGCCGGAACGCAGGGCCTGGCGCTGCAGCCACACGCCCCGCATGAAGATGGGGAAGCCGATCAGGCCGGGCGCCCACATGCCCATCAACGCGGCGCCGACGATCATCCACTTGTCGGCGCGGCGCTGCGCCTCGCGCGACTCGTCGTGGTGTTCCTCCAGGCCCAGCGAATGCGCGTGCGCGGCGGACAGGGTCACAGGTCCCACCACCCTCGGGCGAACGACATGTAGAGCTGAACCCCGAACATGGCCAGCAGGTAGCCGTAGATGAAGATCTGGAAGATGATCAGCGCCCGTTTGCGCTTCTCCTCTTGTCGGTCCATGCCGTTGCTCCTCTCGTTAGGGCTAACTACTTGACGAGGACAGGCTGGCCGCCGCGACTTCACGAAGCCCGTCGGTGACCGCGCCGTCCGTGCTCAGCGGCGCGAGGATGCACGCGTCGGCCGCGTCCAATTCCGTCGCGCCCGCGGCGATCAACTGTGCGGCGGTGACCAGGACCCGAGTCGACGGCGGCTCGAAGTGGAACGCCTCGTCTGCCGTGCGGATCGCGACCGCGCAGCCGACCAGCCGCCGCGCGGTGGCCAACGGGATGCCTGATTCGGCGACGATCACCTCCGCCTCGCGGTCGGGCGGCAGGTAGCGCATCGCCAGCGTGACGAACCGTTGCCGGAACGAGGGTTTGAGCTCCTTGAGCGAGCTGCGGTACGCCGGGTTGTACGAGCACACCAGCATGAAGTCCTCGGGCGCCGTCACGACCTCACCCGCGCGGTCGAGGTACAGCGCGCGCCGGTGATCGGTGAGCGAATGCAGGATCGCCAGTGAGTCGTGGCGCGCTTCGACGACCTCGTCGAGGTAACAGATCGCGCCGGCCTTGACAGCACGGGTCAGCGGGCCGTCGGTCCAGACCACGTCGCCGCCGGTCACCATGAAGCGACCGACGAGGTCGGAGCTGGTGAGATCGTCGTGGCAGCTGATCGTGACCACGGGGCGCTGCAACAGCGAGCCCATGTGCTCGACGAACCGGGTCTTGCCGCACCCGGTCGGTCCCGTGAGCATGACCGGGATGCGCCGGTGGAAGGCCTGCTCGAACAGCTGGACTTCGTTGCCGTTGGCGAAATAGGTTTCGGTGGTCATGCGGCGACCAGTTCACGATGGACGTGGGCCAACACTCGTGGCAGCTCCTCTACGCGTCGGATGCGTTGTGATCGGCGGGGCCCGAAGACCTCCGGTAGCGGATCGACCCGGGTGGGTCCGACGCCGACGTAGTAAATCGACACGCCGGCCTCGTTGGCTTCCTCGACGGCGTGCGCGGCGTCGGCCCAGGCGTAACGGCCCTCGTAGCCCTCGTCGGAGATCAGTCCGTCACCGATGACGATCAGCAGGCGACGTTCCGACGGTTGAGCCAGTAGCCGGCTTGTCAAATGACGCAGCGGCGCACCGAGTCTGGTGTATCCGCGGGTGGACAGGCCCAGCCCGCTCGGCGGCACGAAGCGACGATCTTCGAAGTCCTTCAAACACCGCACCTCGACGCGATGACGCGTGTTGCCGGTGAACACGAAGACACCGTGTCGCTCGCGCGCCAGCGTCATGGCGCGCGAAAGCGCATCGGCACAAGCCAATTCCAGCTGGAAGACTCGACCGCCGTGCGCGCCCAACGACGAGCTGCCGTCGAGCAGTAAGGCGGTGGTCACATCGCGGCTGCTGGGCAGGAGGTCGCGAAACACCCTCGGTTCCTTGGCCTCGCCGGTAGACAGGTCGATGTAGTGGCTGACGTACTGGTCAACATCGAGATCCGATCCATCTTCGAGACGGTTGGTCATCGCCCGATGGGTGTGTTCTTCGAACCACTTGCGCACGTCGACGGCCACCGGAACCGGGCGGCGCGTGCCCGTGCCGTCGGCATGTTCGACCAGCTCTATCAAGGCGACGTGGTCGCGCATGAACCGCTGGGTCCACATGTTCCATTCGGGATAGGGGATCCCAGGCCGGTGTTGCGGGGTCACGTCGAGATCGTTGTCCTGCGGCCGGCTCGGCGGTGGCAGGTTGGGATTGCGCACGCCGCCGTCGCCGCCGACGGGAACCGAGTACGGTCGCGGAATACGTTTTTGCTTTGTCGTCCATGGCATCCGGCCAAAGCCGCGGCGCAACTTGTCGGTCAATCCGTGCGGCGCCGTGTACGCCAGCGGCAAGGCGCCGAGCAGCGGATGAATCGTCAGTTCTTGACCGGTGTTGGCCAACGCGATCGCCCGGTCGAGCATCTCCGCGGCGCTCATGTCGCCGGCTTCGATCCGTATGTCGGGGAGAAGCCGCCGGGCATCATGGAGCAGGCCGGGCCAGCGCGAGGCGATCCAGCCCAGCGCGACGCCGGCCTCGACCAGCGTGAGCGCTCGGAGTTCCCGGGCGGCGAGTTCGTTCAGGCGGTAGGAGGTGATGCGTTCTTTCGACGGTGCACATTGAAGGGCCACACCGCAGGTGAGGGTGCGGCGGGTCCACTCGGCCGGCGCTGGGTAGGGGAGGTGAACGAACGTCAGCGCCGCGTTCAGCCCGAAGCATCGCCGTTCACCCGTGACGAGTCGGACGCCTTCGCGGCGTTGCTCGCTCAGCGCGACTGCCGTGACGGCGCAACTGCGTTCCAGCGCCATCGCATGCGCATCGGAATACTCAGTCATCGGCCGAATCTCGCGTCGCCCACCTGTCCGATCCGCGGTTCAGAACGTGCCGATGTTGGAGAACAGCCAGTACCAGAACCAGATGATCAGTCCGGTGCCGCCCCACGCGGCGACGTAGCGAAGGATCTCCCATAGATAACCCACGATGTGACCTCCTCAGTGACGTAAGGACTTTCGGCGCGCGCATCTTCAGTCGGTGAAGAGCTCGCGGTTGACGGTGTGCAGGTAGGGGATGGCGAGGAACGGGGTGATGTAGAAGATGTCGTAGAGCCACCAGCCCACGACCGGTAGCACGACGCCGGCGAAGCGCACGTCGGCGAACATCGTCATGTTGAAGACATAGCCGATCCAGATCACCACGCCCATCCAACAGGTGACGACCATCCACTGATGGCCCCAGCGTTTCATCTGCAGGAAGCCGATGGCGGCAGCGATGCGCATCGTGAAGACGGTCAGAATGAGGCCGACCTCCCAGGCCTTTTCACCCGGACCGGCCGCCCCACCGACCCACAGCTCGTTGTAGTGCCAGAAATAGCCGGCGTCGAACATGTTGCCCCAGCCGTTGAGCAACACGCGGGCCAGCAGCGTGTGGTTGGCGACCAGGTCAAGTGCCCACCCGACGGTGTTGATCGCGGCGTCGATGATGACGAGATAGCCGAGCAACGTGACCAGCATCGGCCGGACGGACAGCCCGTCGCGCTGCGCCCCGCGCAGCAACTGGACACCCCGGAGGAACAACGGCAGCCCGAAAACGCCCAGGGCCGTGGTCCCGATCAGCAGGCTGCCGGAGATCAACCACTTGTCGGCCCGACGCTGCGCGAGCTGAGATCGTTTCATGTGCTCGTCGATGGTCAGTTCCGTGGCGATGCCGCGGTCATCGTGCAGCTTCGGCAGGCTCACGAACCCCTCCCGTCGTCGAGGCTGATTCGAGTATGCTTGTGCACTATAACACTGACTTGAGTCAGCGGGTACTTCACCACCGATAAGTCGCAAGTACCGCGGCGGCCATTAACACGATCCACGCATCGGTGAAGACGCGGAGCCACCGTGGGCCCGAGCGCACCTCCATGAAGTGCCGAATTATCAAGTACACCTTGCCGAACGCGATCGCCAGCACCACCAGAGCCACCGCCGTGGTCGCGTTGTGCCCGTACCCTTGTTCGGCGTGGCCCAATAGCCAAGTCACGATGGTGATCGCCGACAAGGCAATCCACACATAGGTGATTCTTCGGATGTTCGTCATTGGTTACCTCATCACGTAGAGCAGCGCAAAGATGATCACCCACAGGAGGTCTACCATGTGCCAGAACGTGGTGGCCTGCTCGACCACCTGCGCCTTCGGACTAGCCTTCGTGCGGGTGTAGACGATGACGACCGCCAGAATGCTCAGCCCCATGACGACGTGCAGCATGTGCACACCGGTCAAGACATAGTAGAACGACATGAATACGCTACTCGGAAACGTGTGGCCCCCTTGTATTTCCAGCCACCACTCAGTGAGTTTCAATACGATGAAGCCGACGCCGCACGCTCCGGCAGCGGTAAGTAACCGGGTGGTACGTCTACCGTCGCCGCCGCGCGCCGCCCAAACTGCCCGTGCGGCGAGCCACGAACTGAACAACAGCAGCAACGTATTGACCACGCCCAAGTCGAGGTAGAGATTCCGCTGCGCGGCGGTGAAAGCGGCGACGTCGCGAGCTCGGAAGATCGTGAAGGCGACGAAGTACAGACCGAAGATGATCATGTCGCCCAGCACGAAGAACCACATCGCCCCGTCACCGGGAAGATACGGAACTCGGCCAGTCTCCGCCGACTTCGAATCGGTTTTGGGTGACGTCAATTCGATTTGCTGCGCATCACTCATGGCACGGCTCCTGATGCACGCTCTCGATCGGTTGCCGTTGGATCGCCCGGTACAAGACGTAGAATTGGCACACCTGCCAGAAGACGTACACTGCGGTGTCAATGTAGAACGCCACCAAGCCGTTCCACGCGAAGGCGCCGGAGTGGAAATTGAACACCACCGCGGCCATGAACTCGGTGACGATCTGCCAGATCGTGGCGTAGGCGAACCACTTCGGGTAGACCTTGTTTCTGTCGAGCAGGATCGCCGCTCCCAGCACTGCCCACGCCGCGGCGAAGCAACCGAGGGATCCGATGTACGACAGAAATGCCATGTCGTATAGCAACATCAGTGTTTCCGGCGACCGTCCGGGCCGCAATACCGCCGTGAGAAACGCGAAGGCACCCCAGAGGAATCCCGGCGTAGCACCGACTGACAGGGTCGCGATGAACGCGTAAGAGAAGACGGGGTGCACCGACATGCGTCGGATCTGGTAGGCGATGAGCCCGTTCGCCGGCCCGACAAAGCCCGCGATCACCATCAGCGACCCAAACCCGATCTTGATGCCGAGCGACTGGTGATCGAAGAACGCGGCGACCTGCTCCGGGGTGAGGTCGGGCCGTCGCGGCGGCATCAACCGCGTCAACGGGACATAGATAACGCCTTGCAGCGCATAGAAGATCGGGATAGTCCACCACACCACCCAGAGGTCGATCTTCGGGCTGGCAAGCCACCCGCGCCGGCGCGAATCCGTGGCGATCGATGGGGCGAGCGGGGGAGCAGTGCGGGTCACGCGACATACCCCGCATCATCTTGCTGATCGGTGGAGGAATCGCGCGCTTGTTGCAGGACCGCGGCACGCAAGACGAAGAACATCACTGCGACGTACAGGGTCAATGCCGCCAACCGAAGCCAAAACGACACCGCACCGTTCCAGGCAAACGGACCGGTCGTCACCGTCGCGGCGGCCGCCGACGGTGCGATGCTGGCGGCGATCACCACGCTGAAAGGTGCTACCCAACGCGGCAGGATCGGCTGTTGCTTGGAGTCCAGGAAAACCGCGAACGCCAGGCAGAGGTTTTGCACAAAGATCATTCCGACGGGTGCGATGAAGATCATCCATGCCATGTCGTTGAGCAACTGGATCAATTCGGGACTGCGATCCGTCCGGAAAGCCGCCAGCAGCCACATGATATCGGCCATGGCGAATACCGTCGCGCCGCTGGTGGCCGCCGTCAGGTAGCAGTACCCGAGTACCTTGCTGGGCGTAGCCATCCGGTGCATTTGTACGACGATCACCGAGTAGAACGGCAGCAGCATGATGCCGAAGATGTTGAAGGTCACCATGCTGAAGCGGACTTCGGCCGCGTGGTTTCGATAGAACTCAGCGACATGTTGCGCCGACATCGTCGGTGACATCGGTGGAAAAAAGCCCGGGAACATCAGGAACGCAATCACTAGGAACAGGCCCATGACGGGCACGGTCCACAAACAAAGAAGCTGGGTCTTGACGATGAACCTGGCAGATACCCTCGGTTGATCGATCGTCACCATCTCCACTTCTCCTTCCGTGCGCGTGGTGCACCGATTGTCCGAAGCCACGAAAGGCCGGTCGGGGATTGGGCCGCACCAACTAGTTATCGGCCGCGAGCATTGCACCAGCATCGCGGCTAGCCCGCACCAGTGCTCCGCGGGACGACCCCAGCCCCACAGACACATCTAACGGCGATAATTGACTAAAGTCAATGACCGCGGGCTGGTACGGTACAGTCGATCCCAACATCGGCCGTAGTCACTGATCACGGGATGGAACAAGAATGGCGAGAACCGATTCCGAACCGCAACCGCTGTCGACAATCGTCTTCGACCCGTACTCGCCACAGTTCTTCAGTGACCCTTACCCCGTCTACCAGAGGCTGCGCGCCGAGGCGCCGGTCTACTACAGCGCAGCGCACGAGGTCTATGTACTGAGCCGCTACGAACATGTGGCTTCGGCGATCAAAGATTTCGAGACTTTCTCCTCGTCACGAGGGATCACGTTAGACCTCGTCAAGGCCGGCGCAGTCGTCCCCGGACATATTCTGCAGATGATGGATCCGCCGGAACATCGGCGCATGCGCGGTCTGATCAACAAGGTGTTCACCCCTCGCGCCATCGGCGCCCAGGAAGCCATGGTGCGTTCGACGATCAGCCGATACGTTGGTGCGCTCGATGCGGACGGGTTCGACGTCGTCACGGATTTCTCCGCATTGTTTCCAGTGGAAATAATCGCGACGATGCTCGGTGTGCCGCAAGAGGATCGGCAACAAATACGACATTGGCAAGACGCGATACTCGACCGTGCGGCCGGCCAGGGCGACATGAGTGACAGTGGCAGGCGTGCCATGCAAGACAACCAAAAGTATTACCGCGACCTGGTGGCCCGACGGCGCGCCGACCCACAGGAAGACATGATATCCGCGCTGATCGCCGTAGAAGTCGACCGTGGCGACGGCATCAGCACTCGCCTCGAGGACGACGAAATCGCGGGCTTTTGTATGCAACTGGGCGCTGCGGGTTCCGAGACGGTGACAAAGCTGATCGGCAGCGCGGTGGTGCTTTTTTCACAGCACCCCGATCAGTGGCGAGAGCTTGGCGACCACCGAAACAAGATCCCGGCGGCTGTCGAGGAGGTCCTGCGCTACGACGGTCCAGTGCAGTACAACTGCCGCTACAGCCTGGCGGAAACGTGTGTACATGGCGTTACCATCCCGGCCCGCGGTGCGGTGATGCTCCTCGTCGCATCGGCGAATCGCGACGAACGCGTATTTCCTGATGCCGATGTCTTCGACATCGACCGTGGCCGCGACCGGGTACCGTCTCTGGGATTTGGCTACGGCATCCACAGCTGCCTGGGCGCGGCATTGGCCCGGATGGAAAGTGCTGTTGCTCTCGAACACCTGCTGGATGTGCTACCTGAGTTCGCCGTCACCACCGACAAATTGCTGCGCGTTTCGATGACGAATGTCAACGGATACTCACACGTGCCCGTCAGGCGAGCGGCACGGACTACGTCATCAACGCACTAGGTGCGGCAGCATATGCGCGGGCGGGATGTCTTCCAGGGCAATCAAACCCGCAGGCGCGTCGCATACCCAGTTGATTGCGTTCAGCACGCGCGCCGCGGTTGACATGCATGCGGCGTCGGTGGAGTCGAGCAACGGATGAGAGACGTGCGTGTTGATTTCGATCCGAGGGTCGCCCTCGACCACCACGCGATGCACCCCGGTAAGCCCTTCCGGAGGGTAGACCCAATCGGGCCCTGCGGCGTTTGTCAACCGTGTGACGTGCTCAATGGTGATGACCGGTTCGCCGTCGATGACCCCCTCGACCGCGAACCGAACAGCCGCGCGTCCTCCCGGTTCGACCGTCATCATGGTGCATTCGATTTTTTCTGGGGTATACCAGCTTTCAGTCCGCTGACGCGTCTCATCCAGTTTCAGCCCCATCAAGTCGGCCAGCCGTCGTACTTGCCCTCCCCACATGAAATCGACGATGCCCGGTTGGAACAGCAGCGGCGGGTCGTCGTCCGGCCTTTTGTTGAAGCCCATTCCCTCCCCGGTGAACTCGGCATCGTCGTAGCTTCCGTAGTCGAATATCTCCTGGACGGTTATCGACCGCGCCAGGGTGGCCAGACTCAGCGCCGTGTGGGTCAGGGTATCGGCCGAGAAGCCCGGATCCACCCCATTGACGTAGAGCGACGAGTTGCCCTTCTCGCAGGCCTGGGCCAACGGGTCTCGTATCCAATCTTGCGCATGACTGGGTGCGACCAGCCAGACCAAGGAAGTGCTCACCACATTGGTCCCCGCAGCAAGAAATTTCGCCATCTGATCGATTACCTCGACTGGGCGGGTCTCTGCCTGCGCGGCGAAGACCACGCAGTCCGCGCCGAGGTCGACGAGCGCGTCGACGTCATCCGTGGCGATGACACCCGTCGCCTTGTCGATCCCACAGAGTTCGGCGGCGTCGCGGCCGACTTTGCCAGGGCTGGCGGCATGTACGCCGACCAACTCGAGGTCCGGCCTTTCGATTATCGTCTTCAGGGAATGCCGGCCGACATTGCCTGTCGAGAACTGAATCACCTTACGCACTGCCAAGCCTCCGTTTCACCACTCCTGGTTAGCAATCGTTTTCCCGTGCGCGGCTGAGAGATGGAGCCGCTAACCGGCGTCGATCAGACCGAGCTTGGAGAAGGTGTCGCGAACGCCGTCTTTCCAGTGCTGAGAGCACTTGCCGATCAGCTGCTCGCGGCGGGTGTTATCGGACCAGAAGCTGTCGAAACTGACGGGCGACTCTATGAAGCTGGCAGTGACGCCCGTAAGTCCGGCGACGTATTCGCCCATCTCCTGGTCGGTCACCGGATCGTCGCCTCCCCAGTTGACGACAGTCGCAGGGACAGTGGCAACTTCGAGCAGCGTGTGTGCTTGTTCGGCGATATCAACGCCGCCGATAGGTGATCCGATGTTGTGGTAGCCCACCGGCTTGAGCCAAGGTTGCCCACCCTTGAAGGTGTGGTATTGCATGACGGGCAGCCCGCCATGTCCCGTCCAGCTGTACCCGACATTCATCCGGGCGATGGTGGTCGGAAGATTCAGCATGCGGGCGGCGGCGCGAACACTGCCCTCCGACGTCAGCTTTGCGACCGGATAGACCTCGGCATAGCTGGCCAGACCACCGAGTGGGTCGGTCTCGGCGTAGGCGTGGTTGGGATGATCGGCATGCGGCTTGTAAACACATGTGCTCGACACATGAAGGAAAGCTTTTGCCTTGCGGCAGTGCTGCATCAGCAGTGCCGAGCCCTCGGCGTTGTTGGTAATGGCCTGGTCATAGTCGGGGCTGAGGTTCAACGCCGAATGAACCACATGGGTAAAGTCATCCGGTAGCGCCGAATTGTCGCCGGTGTCCATATCCCACACGCACGTCTTGATTCCAAGAGCCTCTAGTTCTGCTCGACGGTCGGGGTTGCTGAAGCGCGCCGCAACCCACACTTCGTTGTCTTTGGCGAAGTCCTCGGCAATCGGGCCCGCAATCTGGCCCGTACCACCCGTCACCAGGACCTTTCGGTCTTGAAGCATGCCCGGAACCCTCTCATTCGCCGACGATCGGTCGAAGATAGTTACTGACTGTACTCAGTGAAAGTACTGCTTCGTCAAGCGAAGGTCGAGCAAAATCTCCCGGAGTGTTCCGCCGGAGGTTTCGGACGGTGCCACGCAAGTCTCGAGGTTACTTGGCTGATGCAACAGCAAGGTCAGCTGTCCAGGCACGTCTCGCGCCCGGCGCAGAATGACGACCGATATCGCTCGACCGCCCGCCACTGGCGCAGTGCGTAGCGCCGACCCTGCTACTGACAGGAGTCAGGTAAAAGTCGTTGACACGATGCTGACGGGGTGCCTACGCTCAGCGAGCGGGTCAGCCGCTCGGGATTGGCGAACTGGCCACGCCCGTCAGCCCGATGTGCTGGTGGGACGAACGCCCGTTCGTCATTACTTGTCGGGCACGCAAGGGAGTAGCAATGACGCTCACCGAAGAGAAGGCCGAGACGCCAAAGTCGCCGGCGGAGCGGAAGTATCGTGTTATTCAATGGGGTGTCGGCAATGTCGGAACGGTAGCGCTGCGCCACTTCGCCCACAACCCGGCCTACGAGCTGGTCGGAGTGCTCTGCAATCGTCCCGAAAAGGTCGGCAAGGACGCTGGCGAGTTGTGCGGCAAGCCACCGACCGGAGTGCTTGCGACCGACGACAAGGCCGCCATCGAGGCTCTGGATGCCGATTGCGTGTTTTATGCGCCGCTATGGTCCGATCCGGACGAGGTGTGCCGCTTGCTGCGCGGCGGAAAGAACGTCGTCGCGTCGGGCGGCGCGTGGTGGTATCGGACCGAGCACAGTCAGGCGGATATCGACAAGATCCACGCCGCCTGCCTCGAAGGCGGCACATCATTTCACGCAGGTGGGGTCAACCCTGGTTTCGCGGGCGATCTCCTTGTCCTCACGCTCGCCCGGATCGTCAGCCAAATCGACACCATTCACATCTACGAGGTCGTGAACTTTGGCCGGGACACCTTGAAGTACTTGTTCGAGATGGGGATGGGCAGCGACCCAGCAGGCTTCGAGGACGGCCCCAACCTGCTGGGCCAAGCCTGGCCGTTGTTCGCCCAGTCGATGGCAATGATCGTCGAGAACATGGGCGAAACGGTCGAAAGGTACACGACCGAGGTGAAACTCGGGGTCGCCACGCGGGACATCCCCTTCGAGGGCGGGGAAAGCAGTGACATGCCGGGCTTCAAGGGAGTGATCAAGGCGGGCACCGTGGCGCGCCAGCATCACAAATGGACGGCGTGGGTCCATGGCCGCCCGCTCATCGTCTTTCACGAGATCTATACAATGGACACCTATGATGCCATTGAGCCACAGGAAGATTGGCCTCAGCACTATCACTACCGCATCGTCATCGAGGGCGATTCGTCCACGGAGCTGATCATGCAAGGAGCGCAGGACCCCGACGGTGGTTACGCATTGCCCGGCTACACCTGGACCGCCATGGGTCCGGCGAATGCCATCCCGGCCGTCTGCGACGCCGCGCCCGGCTTCATGTCCCACAACGAGCTTGGGCTCATGCCGCTGCGCGGCGTGATACGCCCCTGACGCGCTGGGTCAGGGCTTCAAACTCCGCAACGTCCGCGTGACGTAGTCTTCCAGCAGGCTGTGGCCGGTCGGCCAGTGATTCGTCGTGATCAACAGGGCATAGAGGCCCAGTAGGAAGAACACCGCACTGTTCATGGCATTGACATCGGGGTCGATGTCGCCGTGCTCCTGGGCTTGGGCGATTTCCTGGGCAACCAGGACGATAAGCGGGTGATCCGTGCCGTCTTCGGTCTGCGGACGGGTCTGGGAAAAGTGCAGTGCCAGAAAGTCATTGAAAAGCAGATCGCCGAGTCGACGTTCCAGGCCGACGACCAGGCGGACCGCCTCGTTCAGAGCGGAAGCCAGGTCGTGCTTCGACTTCAGGAATTGAGCGAATTGTTTGGCGATGCGGTCTTCTTCCCGGCGCTCCAGCTCCAGCAGCACATGCTCCTTGGTGGGGAAGTGGAAAAAGAAGGTGCCGTGTGCGACTCCGGCGGCGGCCACGATGGCACTCACATCGGCCTCGGCCATTCCGGCGCGGGCGAACTCCGCAATCGCGGCGCCCATCAAACGCTCCCTGGTCTGTAGGCGCTTGGCTTCGCGCGCTGACAGGCGGTCTGTCACAGGCATTTCGTTCCTCACGGTTGACCTGACTTGAGCCAGAACTTCGAGGCTGACCCAACCATTATGCCGTCTGTGAGCCAGAAAGGCTTGTACAACCTTGAGATTCTCGGATTGCATCCGCGAGGGCAGTCTTCAAAAGCGATGAAGTCATTGACTTTAGTCAATGATGTTCATAGATTGAACGGCGCACGCCACGGTGATCAAAGGAGCTTGGCATGGCACTGGAGCAATTCCGGCTCGATGGACAGGTCGCGATCGTCACGGGTGCCGGCAAGGGCGTCGGGGCGGGTATCGCGCGGGTCTTGGCGGAGGCAGGGGCTACGGTGGTCGGAACCGCGCGCACCGAGGCGGATATCGTTGGCACGATCAAGGGTATCGAGGCGGCGGGCGGCAAGGGGCTGGCGCTCGTCGCCGACGCGATGAGTCGTCCAGACGGAGAGCGGGTCGTCAGCACGGCCATGGAAAGCTTTGGGCGCATTGACATTCTGGTGAACAACGTCGGCGGTTCGACCTATGCGCGGTTCCTCGACATCACCGACGAGGACTTCCGGCACACCTTCGACTGGTGCGTGACCTCAGCATTCATCATGAGCCAGCTCGTAGCCCCCCATATGATCGACGCGGGACACGGCTCCATCATCAACATCTCGTCGGGCTCGGCGCGATTCGGCATCCGGGCGCTGACCGCCTACTGCGTGGCGAAGGGCGGCCTCGAAGCGCTCACCCGCGCCATGGCACAGGAACTCGCTCCCAAGATTCGGGTCAACGCGATCGCCTTGGGGTCGTTCGCCACTGATGGGCTGAAGGGCAGCTTGGACCTGATGCCCGGGTCGCTGGAGAAGATGCAAGAGGCCACACCGTTGCATCGGTTGGGCGACGTCGAGGATCTCGGGCGCCTTGCGGTGTACCTGTCAACGCGTGATTGTTACGCGACCAACGCGACCTTCCACGTCGACGGCGGTATCGATTCGAGCAATTCGCCGCTGCCAATACCCGATTACTGAACATGCGCGGCGCGCAAACGCGTCATGATGGTGCAGCTAACGGCCGCTGGGAGGACGAGATAGTCGTGCGCAGAGTCATACAATTCTCTACCGGCAACGTCGGCAAGCATTCGTTGCGGGCGATCATCGGCAGGCCGGATCTGGAACTCGTCGGCGTGCATGCGGCCAGCCCCGAGAAGATCGGGCGGGATGCCGCGCAGTTGTGCGGGCTGGACACGCCGACCGGCATCGTCGCCACCGACGACATCGACGCACTGGTGGCCCTCGGGGCCGACTGCGCGGTGTACACGTCGCAGGGCGAGACGCGGCCGATGGAAGCGATCGAACAGATGGCCAAGTTCCTCGCGGCCGGCACGAATGTCGTCGGCACGTCGATGGTCTGGCTGGTCACACCGCACCACGCCGACGACTGGCTGCGGGAGCCGCTGGAGCGCGCGTGCGCGGCCGGCAACTCCTCGCTCTACGTCAACGGCATCGACCCCGGGTTCTCCGGCGACACGCTGGTGCACGCGGCGGCCAGCCTGACCACCCGGATAGGGTCGATCACCGTGCAGGAGATCTTCGACTACGGAAACTTTGACGACGCCGAGTTCACCGGCGCGGCAATGGGATTCGGGACGACACCCGATGACGATTCGCCGATGATGTTCCTGCCCGGGGTGGTCGTGTCGATGTGGGGCGGTCAGATCCGCAGCCTGGCGGACAATCTGGACATCAAACTCGACGACGTGCGCCAGCGCGTCGAACCCTGGTACACACCGGAGCGTATCGAGTGCACCATGATGACGGTGGAACCCGGACGGATGGCCGCCGTGCGGTTTGCCACCGAGGGCGTCCGCGACGGCAATCCGGTCATCACCCTCGAGCACGTCACCAGGCTCACCCAGGCCGCCGCACCCGACTGGGAATTCCCACCCGACGGTCACACGGGTGTGCACCGCGTCGTCGTGCAAGGCGAGCCGCGGGTGGAAATCAACACCCACGTTTCGCATCCCCTGTTCGATTCCACTGACGCGGGCTGCATCTCGACGGCCGGCCGGGTCGTCAATGCGATCGATTGGGTATGCCGCGCCCCGCAAGGACTGATCGGCGTCGAGGACATTCCGCTCTCCGCGACGATGCGCGGCCTGATGTGGAGCGAGCAGTAAACGGGCGCGTCGCCGGTAAGCGCATTCTGGTTACCGGCGCCGCGCGCGGGTTGGGTCGCAGCCACGCGTTGCGCCTCGCCGAAGAGGGAGCGGACCTCATCCTGGTCGACATCTGCCAATCCCTGCCCCAGATCGAGTATCCCCTGGCCACCGAAGACGACCTGGCCGAAACGGGAAGGCTGGTAAAAGATTTCGGGGCGCGCTGCGTCAGCCGCATCGTCGACGTCCGCGACGAGGAAAAACTGCGGTCCGCGGTCGACGCGGGCGTCGTCGAGCTGGGCGGTCTCGACGGCGCGGTCGCCAACGCCGGCGTACTCACGGTGGCGTCCTGGGATGAGACGACCGCCGAGCAGTGGCGCACGGTCGTCGACATCAATCTCATCGGGGTGTGGAACACCTGCGCGGCCGCGATACCCCACTTGCTCGACCAGGGCGGCGGCAGCCTGGTCAACGTGAGCTCCGCCGGCGCCATCAAAGGCTTCCCGCTGCAGACGCCCTACACGGCGGCCAAATACGGCGTGGTCGGCGTGACACTGGCGCTGGCCAACGAATTGGCGGCACAGAACGTGCGCGTCAACGCTGTGCTGCCGACCGGTGTTCCGACAGGAATGATCCCGCCGTCGTTCGGCCCTCTCCTGGGCGAACGGCGGTCCGACCTGATTCCCATCTTCGTCAACGCGATGCCCACACCGGCCATCGAACCCGCGGAAGTCAGTCACGCGGTTTTGTTCCTGCTCTCCGACGAGTCACGTTATGTGACGGGGCTGCAGTTCAAGGTCGACGCCGGGGTGACCATCAACTGAGGCGCTACAGCGGCCAGCTGTTCGGGTCGACCTCGTAACGCAGCGCCGCCGCCGGTGGCAATGGCAGCCGCTCGTTGACCGCTATCGCGTCAATCATCAGCGCAACATAGCGCCGCCAGCCGTCGCTGCCGGCATCCATCGTGGACAGCACGCCGAAAAGCATCGCGATCAGGCGGGGTAGGTCGTCGGGGACGAGGTCGGAGCGGACCCGGCCGGCGCGCTGACCTTTTCGCGTCAGCTCGCCGAGCGCCTCGTTGAGCGAGGCTGAGATGTCCGAAGACAAGGAACCGGCACGGCGTGCGGCGGTCAGTAGGTTGTGCTCGCGCGCCCCCAGCGCGATCGCAGCTTCGACCAGCTGGGTGAGCCCGCGCAGCGGGTCGTCGGCGCGGCGGGCCCTGTCGATCGCCGGGGTGAGATCCTCGGCGATGCTTTGGTCGAGGGCGGCCGCAACCAGGTCGGCCTTCGTCGGAAACCTGCGGTACAGGGTTCGCTCACCGACGCCCGCGCGGCGGGCGACGGCCTCGACCGGCGCGTCCGGCCCGAGCTCGCCATAGACGTCTCGCGCCGCGCGCAGGATGCGCTCGACGTTGCGCGCCGCATCCGCCCGCAACGGCCGGTCCTCGACCGAGGCCATATTCGACAGCCTAACTGACGGTTGACTGCCAACTAGGGCGGCCTTACGCTCATGTAAGTGACAGGAATCTGTCACTTACTCGGAAATAGGGGCCATGTCAACAACTTCCGAAGTCGACGCCGATCTCCCCGTGCTGCCCATCGCGCGCCCCGCCCGCTGCCCGCTCGCACCCCCGCCCGAGTTCAAGGACTGGCGGGACCAACCCGGACTGCGGCGGGCGATGTTCCAGGGCAACCCGGTTTGGGTGGTCAGCCGCTACCAGGACATCAGGACGGCGCTCGTCGATCCGCGCCTGTCCGCGAAGACCATTCCGGATTCGATGATGCCCAAGGACCATGACAACAGGGTCCCGGTGATGTTCGCCCGCACCGACGATCCCGATCACCATCGAATCAGGCGCATGATGACCAGCAACTTCACTTTTCGGCGTTGCGAAGCGATGCGGCCGCACATCCAGGAATGGGTCGACCACTATCTCGGCCAGATGATCGACCACGGCGCACCCGCCGATCTGGTGCGCGAATTCGCCTTGCCGGTGCCGTCGATGGTGATCGCGCTCCTGCTGGGCGTGCCGCCCGAAGATCTCGAACTTTTCCAGCGCAACACCACCGCCGGGCTCGACCAGAGATCCACCGACGCGGAAAGGGGCGAGGCATTCGGGGCGATGTACGCCTACATCGAGGAGTTGGTGGAGCGCAAGGCGCGCGAGCCGGGCGACGACTTGATCAGCCGCCTGCTCACCGAATACGTCGCGACGGGCCAACTTGACCATGCCACCACTGCGATGAACAGCGTGATCATGATGCAGGCCGGGCACGAGACCACCGCCAACATGATCTCGTTGGGAACGGTTGCGCTGCTGGATCATCCCGACGTGTTCGAGCGGCTCGGCCAAACCGACGACGCCGCCGTCGTCGCGAACACCGTTGAAGAGCTGATGCGCTACCTGACCATCGTGCACAGCCAGGTCGATCGCGTGGCGACCGAAGATCTGATGATCGGTGGTCAGCTGATTCGCGCGGGGGAGTACGTCATGATGAGCCTGCTCGCCGGGAACTGGGACGCCGAGTTCGTCGACCGTCCCGAATCTTTCGATGTCGACCGAAACACCCGCGGGCACTTGGGCTTCGGCTATGGGGTGCATCAGTGCATCGGAGCCAACCTGGCCCGTGTCGAGATGCAGGTGGCGTTCGCCACGCTGGCGCGCCGCTTACCCGGGCTCAAACTTGCGGTATCGCCGGCGGAACTTAGGTTCAAAGACGCCAACATCTATGGCATGAAAGAACTTCCGGTGAGCTGGTGACGAACCGGCTCCGATTCGACGGACAGGTCGCCGTTATCACCGGTGCGGGCGGCGGCCTGGGCCGGCAGTACGCGTTGCTGCTCGCCTCGCGTGGCGCGCGCGTCGTGGTCAACGACGTCGGCGGCTCGGTGACGGGCGACAGTTCCGACGCCGCGGTGGCGGACTCGGTCGCCGACGAGATCCACCGGCTGGGTGGTGAGGCCGTCGCCGACACGCACAGCGTCGCGAGTCCCGAAGGCGCGGGGGCGATCATCGACACCGCCCTGGTCGCCTGGGGCCGCGTGGACATCCTGATCAACAACGCGGGCATCGTCGGCGACACGCCGTTCGAGGAGATGACCGCCGATCGGCTCGAACCCCTGATCGACGTGCACCTGAAGGGCGCGTTCTACGTCACCCGCCCCGCTTGGCGGGTGATGCGGGAGCGGCGGTATGGCCGGGTGCTCAACACCTGCTCGGCCGCCGGAATCCTTGGCGCCGAACGGATGAGCAACTACGGCGCGGCGAAGACCGGGCTGATCGGCTTGACCCGCGTGCTGGCCGCCGAGGGGGCCGATTACGGCATCAAGGTCAATGCCATCGCGCCGATCGCCTACACCCGGATGCTGACGCACTCACTCGACGGAGCAGGCCCGCAAGACGACCCGGCGGCGCGGGAGGTGCTCAATGACCTTGTGGGCCAATATCTTCAGAAGTTGGACCCGGCTCAGGTCGCGCCGGTGGCCGCCTTCCTCACGCACCGCGATTGCCCGGTATCCGGGGAGATCTACACGGCGGGCGCCGGACATGTCGCGCGCTTCTTCATCGGCAGGACAACGGGTTTCTACGATCCGGGGCTGTCGATCGAGGGTGTGCGCGACCATCTCGACGAGATCCGCGACGAAGCCGGCTACACGGTTCCGCGCGGGCCCGCAGACGAGATGGCCGAGCTGTTCGCCACCATCGCCTCGCAGGGGGTCAGCAGCTGAACGCCGTGCCGACGCCGTCCGGCGCCGGCGCCGGCTTGAGGCAGCCGAACGGCTCGACGCCCGCGGGACCCAGCCGTGCGGCGGATTGGTGGGCATAGTTGACGCAGTACACCGCGGTTGGGTCGGCCCGGCAGCGATCGTCGCCGAATGACAGCGAGTCACCGTTCGCCAGCTCCGCACCGTTGCCGTTGATGAATGGACCTGGATCGGCGCGCGACGCACCCACCTGCAGGTTCACCCCGTCGAAGGTCACCCAACCGCCCTGCCAATCGCCGTAGGAGGTCGTGGGTTCGGGCGGTGGGTTCGTCAGGCTCACCAGGCATAGCAGGGCGGGCCCCGTGTGCTTGGAATCGGTCGTGCATGATGCCTTGCCGGCGGCGGCGGTGAAGGCGATGTCGTTGCCGAGGGGCGTGGCCGCGCCGTCGCGAATCGCATTGCGATAGCGACCGGGGTCCGCGGGATGGCCGGCCTCGATCCACGCGATGACGTCGGAAATCGAGGCCCCGCCCGGCGGGGCGGCCGAGGGCGCCACAGGTTTGCTGCCGGACGGGGTGGAGGCGGCGCTTCCCGATGCCTGCGTTTGCTGGGACTGGCCGCCGACCGTGTGAGAGCAGCCGGCGATCAGCAACGACGCTGCAAGCAGCGCGACGATCCGCATGCAGTCAGGCTAAACCGCCATGCCCGCAAAATAAGGCGCTGCGCGCGCGTTACGCGCGTCATGTCGGCTAACGTCGGGTTATGCATCAGCGCACCGTCCGCGCACGCACGACGATCGGCACCGTGGAAGGTTTCACCCGCGACGGTGTCCACCGCTGGCGATCCGTCCCGTATGCCCGGCCGCCGGTGGGGGCGCTGCGCCTGCGGGCGCCCCGGCCGGCCCAACCGTGGTCGGGTGTGCGGCACTGCCATGGCTTCGCCAACTGCGCGCCCCAGCAGCGCCGATACACCATGCTCGGTGTCGGCCGCTATCAGCCGATGGGGGAGGACTGCCTGACCCTCAACGTCGTCACCCCCGAGGGCCAGGTCGAAGAGCCGCTGCCCGTCATGGTCTTCATCCATGGCGGTGGCTACATCCTGGGCAGCTCGGCCACGCCGCTCTACGACGGCGCCGCATTGGCTCGCCGCGGTTGCGTGTACGTATCGGTGAACTACCGGCTGGGCGCGTTGGGATGCCTTGACCTGTCTTCCCTTTCGACCCCCGACATCACCATCGACAGCAACTTGTTCCTGCGCGACCTGGTGATGGCGTTGCGCTGGGTGAAGGACAACATCTCCGCGTTCGGCGGCGACCCGGACAACGTCACCATCTTCGGGGAGAGCGCCGGAGCGCACATCACCGCCACCCTACTGGCGGTGCCCGCCGCCGAAGGGTTGTTCGCCCGGGCCATTTCGGAAAGCCCGGCCGCCGGCATGGTCCGATCGCGAGAGACCGCGGCGGAATTCGCGACCCGCTTCGCCGCGCTGCTGGGTGCGCGCCCGGAGAACGCCGCCGAGGTGCTGATGCAGGCATCTCCGGCGCAACTGGTGGACGCCCAGCACCGGCTGATCGATCAGGGCATGGAGGACAGGCTGGGTGCCTTTCCGATCGGCCCGGTCGCCGGCGACGACGTCGTGCCCATCGATCCGGTCGAGGCGATGCGGGGTGGGCACGCGCACCGGGTGCCGCTGATTGTGGGCACCAACGCGGAAGAGGGTCGCCTGTTCACCCGCTTCCTGAAGATGTTGCCGACCAATGAAGCCATGATCGAGGAGTTGCTGGCCGACGCGGAACCGGCTGCGCGCGAACGCATTACGTCCGCGTATCCGGATTACCCCGCGCCGTCGGCGTGCATCCAGCTCGGCGGCGACTTCGCCTTCGGTTCGGCGGCCTGGCAGATCGCCGAGGCGCACAGCACGCACGCGCCCACCTACCTCTACCGGTACGACTACGCCCCCCGCACCCTGCGCTGGTCGGGGCTGGGCGCCACCCATGCCACCGAGCTGCTGGCCGTCTTCGACGTGTATCGCACCCGATTCGGGGCCCTCTTGACCGCCGCCGCCGACCGGCGCGCCGCCCTGCGGGTCAGTAACCAGGTGCAACGGCGGTGGCGAGACTTCAGCCGCACGGGTTCCCCGGGTGACGACTGGCCCACCTACAACACCGCCGACCGCGCCGTCATGGTGTTCGACCGCAAGAGCCGCGTCGAGTTCGATCCTCATCCGCACCGCCGGATTGCCTGGGATGGCTTCTCTCTGTCGCGCTGACCTGGCACGCTGACCCTCATGCAGGCCGACACCGCGCAAGTCATCGAACGACCCGGGGACCTCACTGCCGCATGGCTGGAATCGGCGATCGGCGCCGGGCCCATCGCCGATTTCGCCGTGGAACGCATCGGCACCGGGCAGATGAGCGAGTGCTATCGCATCCGGCTCAGCTACGCCGACGCCCCGGCGGCACCCGGCAGGCCGGAGTCGGTGGTGCTCAAGGTGGCGGCCACCGACCCGGTGAGTCGGCAAACCGGGCTGGCGCTGGGCCTCTACGAGCGCGAGGTGCGTTTCTACGCCGACATAGCGCCGCGCCTGGGCGGTCCGATAGCGCCGTGCTTCCACGCCGCCGTCGATACCTCGACGGGTGCCTTCGATCTCTTGCTCGGCGATGCCGGGCCCGCAGTCGTCGGGGACGAAATCGCCGGCGCGACAGTCGAACAGGCCCACCTCGGCGTGGCCGAGCTCGGTCGGCTGCACGGACCGTTGCTCGGCGACACCGCGCTGGCCGAAGCGCCGTGGCTCAACCGTGAATCGCCGCTCAACCAGGCGATGATCGCCCCCCTCTACGCGGGCTTCGTCGACCGCTACGGCGAGCAGATCGCGCCGGAACACCGCACAGTGTGTGAACGCCTCGTCGCCTCCTTCGACGGATACCTGACCCAGGAAGGGGCGCCGGACCGCATCCAGGGCCTGATGCACGGCGATTACCGGCTGGACAACCTGCTGTTCGGCACCGCAGGCGCGGACCGCCCGTTGACGGTTGTTGACTGGCAGACGGTTTCGTGGGGCCCGGCGTTGACCGATCTCTCCTACTTCCTCGGCTGTGCCCTGCCGACGCGGGATCGCCGCGAGCACTACGCAGCGTTGCTGCGTGCCTACCACCAGGCGCTGGGGCCCGCGGCGCCCCTGACGCTCGCCGACGTCACCGAAGGGGTACGCAGGCAAAGCTTTTTCGGCGTGATGATGGCGATCGTCTCGTCGATGCTGGTGGAACGCACCGAGCGCGGCGACCGGATGTTCATGACCATGCTGCAACGGCACTGCGACCACGTGCGGGACACCGATGCTTTGGCGACCCTGCCGGCCGCCCAGACGCCCGAACCCCTGCGCCCCTCGGAGGAGGACGAACTCGCACACGCGGCGACCGCAGAACCGCTGTGGAGTGAGAGCTGGTATGCCGACTTTGCCGACGTCGCACAGGGATTGGGCGGCTGGTTCCGCCTCGGCCTGATCGCCAACGAGCGGAAGGCGTGGGTGCACGCGCTGCTGTGCGGCCCCGACATGGCGACCGTCGCCGTCGACGCGCAAGTACCACTGCCGGCGGACCCGTGGGAATTGCACACCGACGCCTTCGAACTCGGCCACTCCGCGACCACGCCGCTGCAGGCTTACCGCGTCGACCTGCGCGCGCGGGCCGAGGCTTATCCCGATCCGTCGGCGCTGTTGCGCGGGGAACCGGGTGCTCCCGTCGACGTGACGATGAGCCTGGTGTGGGCCACCGACGGCGTCCCGTACAAGTACCGCCTGACGACGCGGTACGAAATCCCCTGCACGGTCTCGGGCACAGTCACCGTCGGCGACGCCAGCTACCGCCTCGAATCGGTCCCCGGCCAGCGCGATCACTCCTGGGGCGTGCGCGACTGGTGGAGCATGGACTGGCTGTGGAGCGCCCTGCACCTCGACGACGGCACGCATCTGCACGGGGTGAACATCCGGATCCCCGGGGCGCCGGCCTTCAGCATCGGGTACGCCCAGGATGCCGACGGAACGGTCACCGATCTGGAAACCGTGGAATCGCGAGAGTCCTTCGGCGCCAATGGGTTACCCCACGACGTCACGCTGAGCCTCAATCCCGGCGGGATCGCCGCGGACGTCGAGGTCCACGGCCACGCGCCGGTGCTCCTGACCGCCGCGGACGGGCGCGTGAGCCAATTCCCACGGGCCTGGGTCACCGTCGAGACGGCCGACGGCCGACGGGGGGCCGGCTGGATGGAGTGGAACCGCAATCTCGGCGAACGGTCCGAATGAGCGGACCGGCGCCCGTCGTGGTGATGGGCGTCTCAGGATCGGGCAAGTCGACCGTGGGAGTGGCGCTCGCGCAACGCTTGGGGGTCCCGTTCGTGGACGCCGACGCCCTGCACCCGCCGGCCAACATCGCCAAGATGGCCGCGGGCGAACCGCTCGACGACGACGATCGCCGCCCATGGCTGGACAAGGTCGGCGAATGGCTGGCCGGCCACCGCGACGGCGGTGTGGTCAGCTGCTCGGCGTTGAAGCGCAAGTACCGCGACCAGTTGCGCACGCACTGCCCGGAGGTCGAATTCCTGCACCTCGCCGGCTCACCCGCACTCATCAGCGGTCGGCTGGCCGCCCGCACGGGTCACTTCATGCCGCCCGCGCTGCTGCGCTCGCAGTTCGACGCGCTGGAGCCGCTCGGCGCCGACGAGGCCGGCGCGACCGTCGACATCGGTCAGGGCGTCGACGCGATCATCGACGCCTTCCTCAACAAGGGCGGTTGACGGTCAGGACAGCTTGCGACGCCCGGCCTGGACCTGCTCACCGAGTCGGTCGCGGGCGGTGTCGGCCAGGTAGCCGCCCCGTGCGCGGGCCGTCTCGGCCAGGTAGGTCCCACGCGCCCGGGCGGTGTCGGCGAGGTCCTCGCCGCGATCCAACGCCGTGCTGGCCAGGTCTTCGCCGCGCTTACGCGCCTTCTTGGCCAGCTTCTCGCTGCGCTTACGCGCCTTCTTCGCCAGGGGCGCGGCCCAGTCGGCGGCTTCGTCGGCGAGCTCTTCGCCGCGCTTGCGCGCCTTCTTGGCCAGCGGCGCCGCGCGTTCGGCCGCCTCTTCGGCGAGCTCTTCGCCGCGCTTGCGGGCCTTCTTGGCCAGCGGCTTGCTGCGATCGGCGGCGGTGCTGGCGAATTCGCGGCCGCGTTCGAGCGCGGCCTCGGCGTACGGCGCCCCTCGTTCCGCGGCGGTGCTCGCCAATTCGCGGCCCCGCTCGGCACCGATTTGCAGGCCATGCACGATCTTCTCGCCCAATTCCGAGAAGTCCGTGTCGAAGCCGTCATCGGAGCCCGGCAGCGCCGACGACACGCGCTCGGAGAGCCGCTCGGCCGCGCGGCGGCCGCGCCATCCGAGTGACGGCTTGCCCGCGGTGTCGGCCGACGCGATCAGCAACCCGCCCACCAGGCTTAGGTCGGTGAGGAACTGCTGGCGCTTCTGCGCTTTGGCTTGGGGGTCGCTCTCGTTCCAGAACGAGTGCGCGCCGAGATTGGCCGGCAGCACCGTCAAGGCGAGCGCCGCCGATGCGACGCGCGGCAGCTTGCCGGTGGCCAGCAGCAGGCCCCCGCCGATCTGGACGGCGGCGTTGATTTGCGCGAACGTCTCGGGGTCGCTCGGGATGCTGCCGCTCACCGAATTCGGCAGTGCCTGCAAACCATCCACCGCCGGCGCGGCGGCCGCCGCCGCCGACTTCGGGTTGAGCAGCGAGTTGACTCCTTGGCCGATGAAGGCAACTGAAAGCAATGGGCGCGCGATTCTCCGGATCACCATGGCCGGGGGATTACCCGACTGATTGGCTGACAAACCGTCCGGTCCATATGCCCAGCTGAAGCGCCGTGCCGACCGGGCCCCGTAGGGTAAAAAGTGTGAGGGCGTTGATCATCGTCGACGTGCAAAACGACTTCTGCGAGGGCGGCTCGCTACCGGTGCCCGGCGGCGCCGCCCTGGCAGCCGCCATCAATGACTATCTGACCGGCGAGCCGGGCTATCAGCATGTCGTAGCAACCCAGGATTCCCACGTTCGGCCGGGTGACCACTTCTCCGACCGGCCGGATTACTCATCGACGTGGCCGCCGCACTGCATCGCCGGCAGCCCGGGCGCGGAGTTTCGGCCCGACCTCGACACCAGCCGGATCGAGGCGGTTTTCCGTAAGGGCGCCTACGGCGCGGCGTACAGCGGGTTCGAGGGCGTCGACCGGACCGGGACCCCGCTGCTGGACTGGTTGCGGCGGCGCGGGGTGGACGAGGTCGACGTGGTCGGCATCGCCACGGACCAGTGCGTGCGGGCGACGGCCGAGGACGCCGCGCGGGCGGGCCTGTCCACCAGGGTGCTGGTGGACCTGACCGCGGCCGTCGCCGCGGATTCGGCCGCGCAAGCGCTGGCGGAGCTGCGGTCCGCGGGCATCGAGCTGGTCGGGGGACCGTGATGGGCGTGGCAGCGGGCCGCGAACGCCTCCTCGCAGCCGTCGAACGCTCGCCGCGGGCGGCCGGCGCGCACGACCGCGCCGGCTGGGTGGGGGTGTTCACCGATGATGGCCGCGTCGAGGACCCGGTCGGCTCGCGGCCGCACGTCGGGCGCGAACAGATCGGCCGGTTTTATGACACCTTCATCGCTCCGCGCGACATCAAATTTCACCGCGATCTCGACATCGTTTTCGGCACCGCGGTTCTGCGCGACCTTGAGCTCGAGGTCGCCATGGGCGCCGGCGTAACGATGTACATCCCCGCGTTCTTGCGCTACGACCTGCGGGAGGCGAACGGCGACTTGCGCATTGCCGAATTGCGGGCGTACTGGGAGCTGTCGGCCATGATTCAGCAATTCGTTCGAGCCGGACCACGCGCGGTGTCGCCCGGCCTGCAACTGTCGCGAGCCTTATTGAGCAATCAGCGGCTGCGCGGCACGGTGGGCTTCATGACGGGATTCCGGCGGGTCGGCGCGCGGCAGCAGAAGTTGGCGCGGGCGTTCCTCGACGCCGCCGCGCGCGCGGATCGGGCGGCCGCCGCGCGGGCGTTAACCCCAGGCGCCACAATAACTCTCGGCGACCGCGACACGCTCGACCTCGCTGAGCTCGCCGAACGAGTCGGCGGCGCCAGTTCGACCAAGACGATCAGCGCGGGACCCAGCGTCACGATGTCGCTCACTTCCGGCCACGGGCGCGCAATCATGTTCGCGGACATGCGGGGGGACGCCATCGGCCGGATCCGCTACTTCCCCGCCTGACGCCGCCCGTCAACGCAACACCATGAACGCCAGCGATGCCGCCGACAGGCACAGGTATGCCCCGGGGAACGCGATGTTGTACAGCACGTGGGCCCGCAGGTGTGTCACGACCGCGCCGACGAAGAACAGCACCAGGCCGATCGCGGCCGCGATTCCCAAGGCGCGCAGGCCCAGCACTCCCACGACCAGTCCGGCCGCCCCGGCCAGCTTGGCCAACCCCAGCGCTGGCAGCCACGACCGCGGCACCCCGACTTCGGCCGAGTTCGCGAGGACAAACCTCGCGGGGACGAGGTCGGCCACGGCGATCCCGGCGGTGATCGCGGCGGTGAACAGGGTGATCACAACGGATGGGATGGTCATGGGAGCCAAACCCTTGCCGGGCAGCCGGTTTTGCGACGGCGAGCCGAACGGCCGCCGCGCGTTCCGCGGCGCACAATCGATAAGGTCATGGTGCTGGCCTCCTTCGCAACAGAGGGCTCGATGGACGCGGTCATTCTCTTGACGGTTCCTCTGCGGAAAAGGTGACCCATGAGCGCGCATGAAAATCTGGCCGAGCTCGCGCAGCGTTTCGACGCGGACCGGCGGCATCTGAGGTCGGTCGCGTTCGGACTGCTGGGCTCCGCGGCCGACGCCGAGGACGCGGTGCAGTCGGCGTGGCTCAGGGCCAGCCGTGCGGACTACGGCGCGGTCGACAACCTCACCGGATGGTTCACCACGATCACCGCTCGCGAAGCCTACGACCAGCTCCGCGCCCGCAAAAGGCGCGCCGAGCAGCCGCTCGCCACGACCGAGGAGTTGGACCAGATCACCGCGGCCGCCTCGGCTCCGGCGGACGAGGAGACGCTCCTGACCGAGTCGGTGAGCAACGCACTGCTCGTGGTGCTCGACCGGCTTTCGCCGGCGCAGCGCGCCGCGTTCGTGCTGCACGACGTGTTCGCGGTGCCGTTCGAGAGGATCGCCGACCTGCTGGACCGCTCGCCGGAAGCGGCGAAGAAGTTGGCGAGCCGGGCGCGCGGGCGGCTGCAGGCCGACCCGGGCGGCGAACCGGAGCCCGCGGCAAAGCACCTGGAGATCGTGGAAGCGTTTCTCGCCGCGTCCCGCGGCGGTGACATCGCGGGATTGCTTGAGCTGCTCGCCCCGGACGTGGTGCGCACCGTCGATCGCGCGCTGGTGCCCGACGACGTGCCGATCGAGCTGCGCGGGGCCCGGCAGGTCGCCGAGGAGACGCGCCGGTTTGCGCAACGGGCCCGCGCCGGCGTGGTCATGCTCGTCGAAGGGGCGCCGGGCATCGTGATCGCGCCGAAGGGGCATGCCGAGGTGCTGCTGCTGATCACCCTTGGAACCGATGACCGCATCCGCGCGATCGACATCATTGGGGATCCCGCCCGGATACGGGCGGCCACGCTGGCACTCCCGCGCGGTCCAATCCAGCAACACCACAGCCGCGTCGGGTACCAAGGACAACAGCCGCCGCCGGCTTGGTGGCCGGCAACTGGGCGAGAACGGAAGGACCATGCTCGATAAGCCGTTCGCGCGGCGCGGCCTGCTGCGTGGCGCCGGCGCGCTCACGGCGGCATCGATGGCGCCATGGGCCGCCGGCTGCGCTCCGGAAGAAGACGCGTTGACGTTCTTCTTCGCCGCCAATCCCGACGAACGCGATGCCCGGATTCGCATCGTCGACGAGTTCATGCGGCGCCACCCTGACATCAAGGTCCGCCCGGTGCTCTCCGCGCCGGGCGTGATGCAACAGCTGTCGACGTTCTGCGCGGGCGGCAAGTGCCCGGACGTGTTGATGGCGTGGGATCTGAGCTACGCCGAGTTGGCCGCCCGCGGCGTGCTGCTCGACCTGAACACGATGCTGTCCCGCGACCAGGCCTTCGCGGCCGAGTTGAAGTCCGATTGCATCGGGCCGCTGTACGACACCTTCACGTACAACGGGGGCCAGTACGCGCTTCCGGAGCAATGGTCCGGCAACTACCTGTTCTACAACAAGCGGCTGTTCGCCGAGGCGGGCGTTCCCGCGCCGCCCACCTCGTGGCAACGGCCGTGGAGTTTCGCCGAATTCCTGAACACCGCCACCGCGCTCACCAAGCGAAACGGAACGGGGCGAGCCACCCAATGGGGGTTCGTGAACATGTTCGTCTCGTACTACTCGGCCGGGCTGTTCGCCATGAACAATGGCGTGCCGTGGTCCACCCCGCTGAAGAACCCGACCCACTTCAATTTCGGTGAAGACGCCTTCACGGAGGCGGTGCAGTTCTACGCCGACCTGGCCAACAAGCATAAGGTCGCGCCCAACGCCTCTGAGGTGCAGTCGATGTCGACGCCGGACCTGTTCGCGACGAACAAGGCGGCGATGGCGATGGGCGGCCACTGGCGATACCAGACCTTCATCCGGGCCGAGGGCCTGGACTTCGATGTCACCGCGTTGCCGGTGGGGCCGCGACGGCAGGGACAGGCCGCGCACTCCAACATCGGCTCCACGGGACTGGCCATCTCCGCGAGCAGTCAACGCAAGGAACAGGCATGGGAATTCGTGAAATTCGCGGCCGGCCCCGTGGGGCAGGCGTTGATCGGTGAATCCAGCCTCTTCGTTCCGGTACTGCGATCCGCGCTCGACTCGCCGGGATTCGCCGCGGCACACCGCAACGTCGGAAACCTTGCCGTGCTGACGCAGGGCCCGGCCTGTTCCGAAGGGTTGCCGGTCACCCCGGCGTGGGAGAAGATCGTCGCGTTGATGGACCGCAGCTTCGGGCCGGTGCTGCGCGGATCGCGACCCGCGTCATCGCTGACCGGTCTGTCGCCCGCCATCGACGAGGTGTTGCGCACCCCATGACATCGGTCGACGTCAGCTCCGCCACCCGCCAACCCGCCAAGGGTGCGGGCCCTTGGCGACGGCGCGCCCGGGCCGGCCGCCTCTTTGTGGCGCCGAACCTGGCGGCCGTCGCGGTGTTCATGCTTTTCCCCCTGGGATTCTCGTTGTACATGAGCTTTCAGCGGTGGGACGTCTTCAGGCCCCCGAAGTTCGTGGGTCTGAAGAACTTTCAGGAGCTCTTCACCTCCGACCCGCTCTTCCTCATCGCCATTCGCAACACCGTCATCTTCACGCTCGGCACGGTCGTTCCGACGATCGTCGTCAGCCTCGTGGTGGCCGGGGTGCTGAACCGCAAGGTCAAGGGCATCGGGATTTTCCGTACCATCGTGTTTCTGCCGCTGGCCATCTCATCGGTGGTGATGGCGGTCGTCTGGCAGTTCGTCTTCAACACGGACAACGGGCTGCTCAACATCATGCTGGGCTGGGTCGGGATCGGTCCGGTGCCGTGGCTTGTCGAACCCCGGTGGGCCATGGCCTCACTGTGCATCGTCAGCGTGTGGCGCAGCGTGCCGTTCGCCACCGTCATCCTGCTCGCGGCGATGCAGGGAGTTCCTGAGACCGTCTACGAGGCGGCCAGAATCGACGGGGCGGGGGAGATACGGCAGTTCACGTCCATCACGGTGCCGCTGATCCGTGGGTCGATAACATTTGTCGGCGTCATCTCGATCATCCACGCGTTCCAGGCTTTTGACATGGTGTACGTCCTCAACGGCGCGAACGGCGGGCCCGAAACCGCCACGTATGTCCTGGGCATCATGCTGTTCCAGCACGCCTTCTCCTTCCTGGAGTTCGGGTATGCGTCCGCGCTGGCGTGGGTGATGTTCGCCATCTTGCTGGTGCTGACCGTGGTGCAACTTCGGATCACTCGGCAGCGGTCCTGGGAGACTTCTCGTGGTCTCAGCTGAGCGATTGTTCACGCGCAACGTCGTGCGGGGAGTGCTGGTCTATACCGCGCTGATCGCGATCGCCTGGTGCTGGTTGTTCCCGATCGCCTGGGCGGTGTCCGGCTCGTTGAAGAGGGAAGGCGAGATCACCGAGCCGAAGCTGCTGCCGGCGCACCCGCGGTGGTCGAACTACACTGAGGTGTTCACCCTGATGCCCTTCGCGCGGATGTTCTTCAACACCGTGCTGTACGCCGGGTGTGTGACCGCGGGTCAGGTCTTCTTCTGCTCGTTGGCCGGATACGCGTTCGCGCGATTGGACTTCCGCGGACGCGACACGCTGTTCGTGCTGTATCTGGGCACGCTGATGGTGCCGCTGACCGTGACTGTGATCCCGCAGTTCATCCTGATGCGGACGGTCGGGTGGGTCGACACACCCTGGTCCATGATCGTGCCGGGCCTGTTCGGCAGCGCTTTCGGTACCTACCTGATGCGTCAGTTCTTTCGGACGCTCCCGACCGACCTGGAGGAGGCGGCGATACTCGACGGTTGTTCGCCGTGGCAGATCTACTGGCGAATCCTATTGCCCCACGCCCGTCCCGCGGTCATGGTGCTCGCGGTGCTCACCTGGGTCAACGTCTGGAACGATTTCCTGTGGCCGCTGCTGATGCTGCAGCGCAACAGCCTGGCCACGCTGACCCTCGGCCTGGTACGACTGCGGGGCGAATACGTCGCGCGCTGGCCGATCATCATGGCGACGTCGATGCTGATCATGCTGCCGTTGGTGCTCATCTACGCCATCGCGCAGCGGTCCTTCGTCAGGGGCATCGCCGTCACTGGACTCAACGGATAAGGCATGGCCTCAGTAACTTTCGAGCAAGCGACGCGGCGCTACGCCGGGACGGATCGCCCGGCCTTGGACAGCCTCGATCTGGAAGTCGGTAACGGAGAATTCGTCGTCCTGGTCGGCCCGTCCGGATGCGGCAAGACGACTTCCCTGCGGATGGTGGCGGGGCTGGAAACGCTGGACTCCGGGCGCATCAGGATCGGTGACCGCGACGTCACCACCGTCGATCCCAAGGATCGTGACGTGGCGATGGTCTTCCAGAACTATGCGCTCTACCCGCACATGACCGTCGCGCAGAACATGGGCTTCGCCCTGAAGATCGCCAAGACACCGAAGGCCGAAATCCGCGACCGCGTCCTGGACGCGGCCAAACTGCTTGACCTGCAGCCGTATCTGGACCGCAAGCCCAAGGACCTGTCCGGAGGGCAGCGTCAACGGGTGGCGATGGGGCGGGCGATCGTGCGTCGGCCGCAGGTCTTCTTGATGGACGAGCCGCTGTCCAACCTCGACGCCAAGTTGCGCGTGCAGACCCGCAACCAGATCGCGGCGCTGCAGCGGCGGCTGGGCACCACCACCGTCTACGTCACCCACGACCAGGTCGAGGCGATGACCATGGGGGACCGCGTCGCGGTTCTGCGCGATGGCGTGCTGCAACAGTTCGCCGCCCCACGCGAGCTGTACCGCAACCCGGTCAACGTCTTCGTCGCCGGGTTCATCGGGTCGCCGGCGATGAACCTGTTCACCTTGCCGATCGTCGATTCCGCTGTGCCGCTGGGGGATTGGCACATCCCGATACCGCGCGAGCTCACCGATACGGCGAGTGAGGTGGTCGTGGGGGTGCGCCCGGAGCATTTCGAGCTGGGCGGTCAGGGCGTCGAGATGGAGGTCGACGTGGTCGAGGAGCTCGGAGCGGACGCCTACCTGTACGGCCGAATCACCGGCTCCGGCAAGGTCATCGATCAGCCTGTAGTGGCGCGTGCCGACGGGCGCCGGCCTCCGGAAAAGGGCAGCCGGGTGCGCCTGCACCCGGAACCGGGGCACCTACACTTCTTCGGGGTCGACGGTCGACGAATCTGCTGAGGGGACACGGCAATGGCCGACGTGAGCACATCCCGCGCCGATCTGGTTTGCGAAGGCGGGGGCGTCCGCGGCATCGGGCTGGTCGGCGCGGTCGACGCGCTGGCCCAGGCAGGTTACCGGTTCCCGCGCGTCGCGGGCAGCAGCGCGGGCTCGATCGTCGCGTCGCTGGTGGCCGCGCTGCAGGTCGCGGGCGAACCGCTGAGCCGACTTGTGGAAGTCATGCGGTCGATCGACTACCGGAAGTTTCTGGATACCAGCATGATCGGGCGCGTGCCGCTGATCGGCGGAGCGCTGTCGCTGCTGGTGTCGGACGGTGCCTACCGCGGGGCCTATTTGGAGCGGTTGCTGGAGGGGTTGCTTGCCGACTTGGGGGTGCGGACCTTCGGCGACTTGCGCACCGGTGAAGAGCCGGAGCAGTTCGCATGGGCCCTCGTCGTGACGGCCAGTGACCTGTCCCGCCGCAGGCTGGTGCGCATTCCGTGGGACCTCGATTCCTACGGCATCGACCCCGACGACTTCCCGGTGGCCCGTGCCGTGCACGCCTCGTCGGCGATTCCCTATGTTTTCCAACCCGTCCGGGTGGGCGGAGCTACCTGGGTCGACGGCGGGTTGCTGTCCGATTTCCCGGTGGAGCTGTTCGACCGCCCGGGGGCCGATCCGCGCTGGCCGACATTCGGGATCCGGCTGTCCGCGCGTCCGGGAATCCCGCCCACGCATCCGGTTCACGGTCCAGTCTCGTTGGGAATCGCCGCGATCGAGACGCTGGTGAGCAATCAGGACAACGCCTACATCGACGATCCGTGCACCGTTCGCCGTACCATCTTCGTTCCCGCCGACGAGGTCAGCCCGATCGACTTCGATATCACCGCCGAGCAACGCGACGCCCTGTACCAACGCGGGGTGCAGGCGGGTCAGCAATTTCTGCGGACTTGGAGCTACCCGAATTACCTGGCGGCGTGCGGCGGCCCGGCGAAAGGCGCGAATGCGCAGGGGCAAATCCCGCGGTGACGGCTATCCGCGCGCGCAGCGGATCTCGTGGAGGCGGTGCTCGACCCGCTCGACGTCAGTCGGCGACGGCAATTGGTTGGTGACCCGGGTGATTTCTACCCCGATATCAACGGGGTTGATCGGCCAGAATTGGCGCCTCATGAGTTTGGTTGCGATGGCGCGGATCTCGTCATCGGTAAGTCGTCGGCGAGCCAGGGCAGCCAAGGGCGAATATCCGGTCGTCGGCATGCCGGCGGGGTATCCGGCCCGCACGAAAGCCACGATGCTCGACACCCACAGGGCCAGGTCCATAATCCCACCTCGCTCACCGCCGCTTGAGAATTAGCGGCAGTTCTTACGACTAGCAACGTACCATCGGCAACGTCATCAGCTCTGTAACGCCACACAGTTAAAACGCACTTTTTACACGCCCACGGACGTCCGGAAGTGACGAGCGATCTTCGCCACGATGTGCCCACGCGGGCGCGCCGTAACGACGTTTGACCGCAAAGGCTTTCTACTATGGCCGCGTGGCTGATCGCTATGGAACCGATGTCCTTGCCGCGGGCCGGCGCAAGCCCCGCTCGACCGAGCACCCAGCCGAGCTCGGCCTGGTGGTCGAGGACGCGCAGACGGGGTACGTCGGTGCGGTGGTGCGAGTCGAGTACGGGCGGGTCGACCTGGAAGACCGCCGCGGGCACGTGCGCGGTTTCCCTTTGGGCCCCGGCTATTTGCTCGAGGGCCGTCCGGTGATCCTCACGGCGCCACGCCGTGCGGCGCACTCCGGCCCCACCCGAACGGCGTCGGGCTCAGTGGCCGTGCGGGGCGCCCGCGCCCGGGTCGCCCGCGCCAGCCGGATCTATGTCGAGGGCCGCCACGACGCCGAACTCATCGCGCAGGTGTGGGGAGAGGACCTGCGGATCGAAGGGGTTGTCGTCGAGCAGCTCGGCGGCGTCGACGATTTAGTGGAAATTGTGGCGGAATTCGCGCCCGGCCCGGGGTGCCGGCTCGGTGTCCTCGTCGATCACCTCGTCGCCGGTTCCAAGGAGGCGCGAATCGCCGACGCCGTGCGGCGGGGGCCGGGTGGCGGCCACACCCTGGTGGTCGGTCACCCCTACGTCGACATCTGGCAGGCAGTCAAGCCCGAGCGGCTCGGCCTGGCGCGCTGGCCGGACGTGCCGCGCCACATCGAGTGGAAACGTGGCGCGTGTCAAGCGCTCGGCTTGCCGCACGCGAACCAGGCGGACATCGCGAGCGCCTGGCGTCAAATCCGTTCCCGGGTGCGCGATTGGAACGACCTCGAACCGGCGTTGATCGGCCGGGTCGAGGAGCTGATCGACTTCGTGACGCAGCCGGTCCCGTGACCGGCCGGCGCCCGGCCGGGAGACGACGCTGTCGCGGATTACCGCTTGCCGCAGCGGCCTTGGTCGTCGCGGCGACCGCCTGTGGTTCGACCGGTCGCGAGCTGAGCCGCGGGAAACCCGGGGGCCCGAACGCAGTGAGGGTGACCCTGGCGAACCACGGTGGCAAAGACGCCTGCGCGCTGGACACCACGAACGTCGCCGCCGGCCCGGTGACGTTTACGCTCGCCAACAGAAACGCGCCGGGCATCAGTGAAGTCGAGCTACTCAAGGGCGAGCGGATCGTCGGCGAGAAGGAGGACCTCGCCCCCGGGCTGGACCCGGTGTCGTTCACTGTGACTCTCGACGGCGGCTCGTATCAGCTGTATTGCCCCGGCGCGAGCAACGAATACCAGACGGTGACGGTCGCGGGCCGGGCCGCGGTGGGGCCGACCGGCGGCGTCGCGGACTCCCTCAACCGGGGCACCAAGGACTACGCGGCGTACGTCGTCGCGCAGATCGGTCAGCTCGGCGACGGGGTCAAGGCACTCGACGCGGCCGTGCGGGCGGGCAACATCGACGCCGCGAAAGCCGCTTACGCCAAAGCGCGCTCCTTCTGGGAGCGTTCGGAGTCCGCCGTCGAGGGCTTCATCTTGCTGGGATTCGCCGTCGGCGACAACGCGGGCCGCCTCGACTACCTGATCGACATGCGCCAATCCACTCCCGTCGATGTGAAGGTCGGCTGGAAGGGGTTTCACGCCATCGAACGCGACCTGTGGCAGGGCGCAGCGATCACGTCCGGCACGAAGGCCCTCAGCTCCGAATTGGTCGGCAACGTTGGCAAGTTGACCGGCATCGCCGCCCTCTTGCAGTACAAGCCCGAGGATTTGGCCAACGGCGCCAGCGACCTCGTCGAAGAGATCCAGAACACCAAGATCACTGGCGAAGAGGAGGCCTTCAGCCACATCGATCTCGTCGACTTCTCCGCCAACGTGGAAGGCGCTCGGCAGGCCTACGCATCGCTGCGGCCGGGCCTGGAGAAAATCGACGGCAATCTCGTCGGCCAGATCGACCACCAATTCCGCGCGGTGCTGGCCACGTTGGATGGATACCGCGACCCGTCCGCGTTGGGTGGCTTCCGGACTTACACACCTGCGCTGCAAGCCACCGACGCGGCCAAGCTGACGGCGGTGATTCAACCCCTGCACCAGAGCCTGTCGGCGGTCGCCCCAAAAGTGGTGTCGGCGGGCTGACCGTGAGCGAGCGTACCGCCAAACCCGATGGAGGCGAGCCGGTTTCGCGTCGGAGCATGATCGCTGGCGCCGTGTTGGCCGGATTCACCGGCGCCGTCGGGGGCGGGATGGCCGGTCATGCGCTGGCCGCCGGACGCGAGGGCAGCGGCGCGGTCGGCGGCGATGACGACGTCGACTTGCGGCGTAGCTACCCCTTCTACGGCCAGCCGCATCAGGGTGGAATCGCCACACCGCCACAGCGTTACGCCGAGTTCATGTCCTTTTCGCTGGCCGCCGGAGCTCAGCGCAGGGAGTTGCAAACGCTGCTGGCGCGCTGGTCGGCCGCGGCCGCGATCTTGCAGCAGGGAAAGCCCGTCGGCACCGTGCAGCCCCGGGTCGATGTGCAGCCACCCGCCGATACCGGCGAGGCATTCGGCCTGAGTCCGGCCGGCCTGACCGTCACCATCGGCTTGGGGCCGCCCCTGTTCGGCGATCGGTTCGGGCTCGCCCCGCGGCGGCCTGCCGCGTTCACCGACCTGCCGCCGCTCAACGGGGACAACCTCGACCCCCGCCTGCGCGGCGGCGATCTGTCCGTCCAAGCGTGCGCCGACGACCCGCAGGTCTGCTACCACGCCGTACGCAACCTGGCCCGCCTGGGCCGCGACATCGTCTCGCCGTCCTGGGCGGTGCTGGGATTCGGACGGGCCTCCGCCGGCCCCGGCCAGCACACCCCGCGAAACCTGCTGGGATTCAAGGACGGAACGCGCAACGTCGCCACGGAGGCAGACTACGACCGATTCGTCTGGGTCCGGGACAGCGACCAGCCGTGGATGAACGGCGGAACGTATCAGGTGGTGCGCAAGATCCGGATGCTCCTCGAGACCTGGGACGTCGACCGCATCGGCAATCAGCAGAGGATCTTCGGCCGCACCAAAGAAGAGGGCGCACCCCTGAGCGGCGGGGGCGAGTTCGATGCTCCCGACTTCGCCGCCAAGGGCGCCGACGGCAACCCGCTCATCGATCCGATGTCTCACGTCGCCCTGGCCGCCCGCGAGAACAACGACGGCATCATGATTCGGCGCAGATCCTACAACTACACCGATGGCCTCGACCCCAACGGCCAACTCAACGCCGGGCTGCTGTTCGTCTCGTACCAAAAAGATCCGCAAGATTTTATTCGCCTGCAGAACCGGTTGGGCGCCCACGACCTCCTCAACGAATACGTCCGCCACATCGGCTCAGCAATCTTCGCGGTGCCGCCCGCGCCCGCCGAAGGCCACTACATCGGGCAAAGCCTTTTCGGTTAAGCAAATCTCGCCGAGCGCCGGCCGCCGTTCGGTGGGGCGCGTTTCGGCTGTGTGAGGAATCGTGTCGGTCAGGTAAATCAATGCCGTCCGCCGTCACGCATCGGGCGCCGCCGAGCACTAACTCCGTGAAGCCGCAAGATCAGCAGAAACGGAGGGATCACATGACCGACGCGCTAGTCATCGACGCCGAAGGCCTCGACAAGCTGTCGTGTAACGCCAGGGCCAACCCGGAGACGGGCAAGAAGACCC
This sequence comes from Mycobacterium hainanense, assembly GCF_041890355.1. NCBI lineage: Bacteria > Bacillati > Actinomycetota > Actinomycetes > Mycobacteriales > Mycobacteriaceae > Mycobacterium > Mycobacterium hainanense. Next base: position 2,650,865 of record NZ_CP169059.1, read on the forward strand.
TGAAAGCCAAGACGGTCTGCGAGACCGGGTTCCGCAACATGACCTACGTGCGCGACCTGGCGCCGATGCTGGTGGGCGAGCCGCCCGCCTTGCTCGGTGACGACTCCGCCCCCAATCCCTCCGAGACCGCCCTGGCCGCGCTGGGATCGTGCGTCTCGGTCGGCTTGCTGGCGAATGCGACGCATCGCGGGGTGACCCTGACCAAGATCGAGGTCGAGATGGAAGGCGACATCGACATCTCCGCCGTGTGGGGTGTGGGGGACACCCCCGACGGAAAACGCCTCGGCTTCAGCGCAGTCCGCTGCAAGGTGACGCTGGCCGGAGACGCCGACGAGGCGACACTCAAGGAAATCCACGACAACGCCATCGCCTGGTCGCCCGTGGTGAACACGTTCCGCAACCCGGTCACCGTCGACTCGACGCTGTTCGCCGAATAAGCATGGGGAGGGGAAGGGTGCTGTGGCAACTTCATTGACGAAGACCGATCTCGCCGAGGTCGTCAGGCGGGCCCGCGCCGAGCGGGGGCTGAGCTGGGCGAAAATCGCCGCGGCCATCGGCAAGGACCCGGTATGGACCGTGGCGGCGCTGCTCGGGCAGCACCCGCTGACGGCCGGCGACGCGTCAACGGTCGCATCGCTCCTGGGCCTCGACGACGAGGCGGTCGCGGTCCTGCAACTGATGCCCTATCGGGGCGCCGATGCGAAAATTGCGGCAGACCCGACGATCTACCGATTCCATGAGGCGCTGGCCGTCTACGGCCCCGCGATCAAGGAACTCATCCACGAGGAATTCGGTGACGGCATCATGAGCGCGATCAACTTTCAGCTGAGCGTGCGGCGGCGCCCACACCCCGAAGGCGACAGAGTGGTCGTCACTTTCGACGGCAAGTTCCTCGACTACGCATGGCAGCACTCGGCTCAGGAGGTCTCATGACGGCGACGATGAATCCGGCGGCCGGCCAGTTGGATGTCGGACTGTTGGAGGACATCCGGGCTCACGCCGGGGCGCTGGACCGCGGCGAGCATCAGTCCCGCCGCAGCTTCGCCGCGCTGGGTGCGGCCGGCCTGCTCGGGGTGGGCGCACCAGCCAACGCCGACGGCAGGCTCCCCGAGATGGCCGAGGTGATCCGGCTGATCTCCGGGGAATGCATGAGCACCGGATTCTCGTTGTGGGCCCACCGGATGGCGGTGGAATACTTGCTCACGGCCGCAACGCCTTTCAGCGCCGGTGCCGCCGAGCCACTGCTCGCCGGCACCACGCTGGGGGTCACCGGAATGGCGTCGGCGTTCAAGGAGGCGGCGGGGTGCGGCCGCATCGAGCTGACGGCCACGCCGATCGACGGCGGCTACCGGGTGTCCGGTCCGATCAGGTGGGCGAGCAACCTTTACCCCGATTCGACCATGGTGACCGCAGTGCGCACCGACGCGGGTGAGCGACTGATCGTGGCCCTGCCGCTGAACACACCGGGCGTGGCCGTGGGGGATCACTTCGACCTGCTGGCCATGGGCAGCACCGCCTCGTCCTACCTCAACCTGACCGACGCCTACGTCCCCTCGGCCCAAGTGTTGTCGGGCGATTTCGGTGGTTTCCTGCAAGCGGTCCGCCCGACGTTCCTGGTCCTGCAGTCCGCCATGTGTCTCGGTCTGACGCGGACCGCGGTGGAACAGGCCAAAGACGGCCTCAGCGGCGTCAACTCGGTGTTCAGTGCCCAAGTCGAGGCCGTCGCCGAGAAACTGGCCACCGCGGAGGCCACACTGGCGGATCTGGCCGCTGCGGTGGGCGGGGATGAGTCGCCCACCAAGAGGGAGCTGTTGTCCCTGCGTCTTGCCGCAGCCGAACTGTCCAGCGCCAGTGCCGATCTCGAAATCCGCACCGCCGGCGGCAAGGGTTATGCGAGCAGGACGTCGGCGAGCCGCCGCTACCGGGAGGCGGCGTTCATCCCCGTCCAGTCCCCGTCCGAAGGGCAGTTGCGTTGGGAATTGGCCGCATGCGGCTGAGTGCGAGACGATGGTGACCCCGGTGGCGGTGCCGCCGGGGGGCACCGATTCCGGATTGGTGGTCGGCGGCATTCCGCTGGCCAATCTGGTGCGCGACTTTCACCGGCCGATGGTCAATTTCGCCCGCACCATGGTGGATTCGGCGACGGTGGCCGAAGAGGCCGTGCAAGAGGCGTGGGTGCAGGTACTCCAGTCCGCCGAGTCCTTCGAGGGCCGCTCGTCGGTGGGGACGTGGCTGTTCGGGATCGTCAAGAACACCGCCTCGCGGCACCGTCGCCGGGAATCCCGCATCCGCGACCACGAGGTGCTGTCCGCGCACGATGGCGACCCATTGGCGGGCCGCATGCATCCCGCCGGCCACCCCGACGCCGGACACTGGAGTCTTCCGCCCTCCCGGCGCTTCCTGCCGGAGGACCGTACCGTGGAAAACGAGCTCGTCGGCTACGTCCGTGCGGCACTGGACGCGCTGCCGGAGCGGCAACGGCAATTGGTCATCCTGCGCGATCTGGTCGGCACCTCGGCCGAAGAGGCGGCCGAACTTCTCGAGCTGACCGCCGAAGGACAGCGCGCGCTGCTCTACCGCGCCCGGGGAAATCTTCGCAACGAATTGGAAAAGCGGTACCGCCGATGACCGTCCACGACAACACAGTTCCCGCTATCGACTGCGTCGACTTCGTCCGACTCGTCGATGAACTCGTCGACTCAGACCCCCGACAGTGGGGCCCCATCGTCGCCAAGCACCTCGACGAGTGCCCCCCATGCCTGGTCTACCTGCAACAGATGCTCGATCTCAAGATTCTGCTCAGCCACGTCTTCGAGGGGGAGAGGCTCAGCGAGGAGCACATCTCGGGGGTCATCAACGCGATCAACGGTTTACGGAAAGGCGAACACCGATGACGATCAACGCGCAAGCGCCGCAACTCGATGGCCAGGCGCCGCCACTCGATGGACAGGCGCCGCAACCAAAGCTTGTCGCGGGCTTGCCCTCTGGCGCCACGGCGAAGGTCCCCGACGATCCGTTCGAGCCGCTCAGCGTCGGCGCCATGGTGGACCGGGTGGCCGCCATGGCGGTCGAAAAGGCGACGCACCCATGGGCGTTCCTGATGCGTTCCCTGGTCGGTGGCGTGATGGTCGCGTTCGGAGCGCTGCTGGCGCTGATGGTGAGCACCGGGGTCAAGACCCCGGGCATCGCGAGTTTGTTGATGGGTCTGGCGTTCGGCATGTCCTTCGTCCTGATCCTGGTGTCGGGCATGTCATTGATCACCGCCGACATGGCCGCGGGATTTCTCGCCGTCCTCAACCGCACCATGAGCGTCGGTAGCTATGTCTTTCTGGTTGTCGTGGGCCTCGTCGGCAACGTGCTGGGCGCCCTGCTGTTCGTCACCGTCTGCGGCGCCGCAGGAGGCCCGTATCTGGGCGCCTTCGCCGAGCGGGCGGCCACCGTGGGCACGCAGAAGGCGGGCCAGCCGTTCTGGACCGCACTGCTCCTCGCGGTGGTGTGCACCTGGTTCCTGCAGACCTCGATGTGCATGTTCTTCAAGGCGCGCAGCGACGTCGCCCGAATGACATTCGCGTTCTATGGGCCGTTCGCGTTCGTCATCGGCGGCACCCAGCACGTGATCGCCAACGTCGGCTTCCTCGGTCTTCCCTTGCTGATCAACCTGTTTCACCCGACCGCTCCCCGCGGAACGATCGGTTGGGGATTCGGCGACCACGGCCTGCTCACCAACCTCGGCGTCACCACCGTGGGCAATCTGATCGGGGGCACATTGTTTGTGGCGTTGCCGTTTTGGGTCATCGCGCAGTTGCAGCGCCACCGCATCTAGCCGGCGAGTGACCATAGCGTTACGGGCGCCTTAACGCGCGCCCGTAACAGCCCTCCGTCCCGTTGGTTAGGGACTTAAGCCTCACGACCGATGCCGCCGCGTGTTTATAGCGTCGTTCGTGATGGAGGGAGAACGAAATGTCAGCATCTGATCAACAGCGCGGCATCGTCGTCGCGGTCGACGGCTCGCAGGCGTCGAACGCCGCGGCAAGCTGGGCCGCGCACGAGGCGGCCATGCGGAACGTTCCACTGACCGTCGTCCACGCGGTCACGACCCCGACCGCCACCTGGCCGCCGGTGCCCTACCCCGACTCTTTAGCGGTGCGGCTGGAAGATGAGGGCAAGAAGGCGATCATGCACGCGATCAAACTCGCCGAGGAGGCGCTGCCGGCGGACCGCGACGTCGCCATCAACAGGGAACTGGTGTACTCCAGCCCCGCGCTGGCCCTGATCAGGATGTCGGACGAAGCGCAGCTGATCGTGGTGGGCACGGCCGGGCGGGGATTGCTGGCCCGCGGCGTGCTGGGCTCGGTCAGTGCGGCGGTGGTGCGGCACGCGAACTGTCCCGTCGCCGTCATCCATGGTGACGACCTGCCGGACAAGCGGGACGCTCCCGTTCTGGTGGGGATCGACGGCTCGCCGGCGTCCGAGCTCGCAACCGCCGTCGCTTTCGACGAGGCTTCCCGCCGCGGGGTCGACCTGATGGCACTGCACGCGTGGAGCGACATTGCGATCAGCGACCTCCCCGAAGCGGATTGGTCGTCACTGGAGGGAGAGGCGCAGCGCAGCCTCGCCGAGAACCTGGCGGGTTGGCAGGAGCGCTATCCCGATGTGGCGGTGCAGCGGTTGGTCGAGCGCGACGGGCCGGCCCGAGAGCTCACCGAGAAGTCGGAATTCGCCCAGCTTCTCGTCGTGGGCAGTCACGGCCGGGGCGGCTTGTCCGGCATCCTCTTGGGATCGGTCAGCAACGCGGTCTTGCACTCGGTGCGGATACCCGTCATCGTCGCCCGGCCGTCCGGATTGCGCTGACGCAGCGCCGCCTCGTCGGCCGCACTCGGGCGAGCGGCGCTGATCAACGCGAACCCCGTTCTCACACGGCTGGTCCAGGCGCTGATTGAGGGGGCGCAAGGTGTCCAGGGCGTCGAAGTCGTTCGCCGTCTCACCGTTTGCGGTTCCCCGCGGTGGCCACCGCGCCGACCGAGAATGCGACGTTGCGGCCCACGCCGCCGTCGTCCCCGGGGGCACCGGGCGTCGTCCACCGCACGTGCGCGGTCCCGGTGAGGTGCAAGCTGGCGCCGGTATCAAAATCCAGGAAGAGCAAAGCGGCTTCGTCGTCGACGGCCAGGTTGCCGTAGCTGTTGAACATGTTGTTGCCCGGAAAGTCCGGCCACCAGAGTCGGTCGGGGGAGTCAACTCTGACGAATCCGGGCGGGCCGCCCCGGTGTGACGCGTCACTACCCCGCGTGGGGTGGCTTGTGCCCAGGAAGAACGTGTCGGACCTGGCGATCATCGCCTGATCGGAGGGGTCCAGCGTCGCGCGTCTCGCGCGCACCGAAGCCGCAGCGGCGAGGGTGGCGGTGTCGATGGCATGGCGGTGAATGTACTTGGGGCAGTTGCCGTATGCCTGGTCGACGCGCACGGTCAAGCCCGCGTGGTCCGAGCCGACGAGCTCGCCGTTCACCCGTAGCCGGCGGCGGGTGAGGAAGTCGATGGCGATCAGGCCGATCTGTTGGCCTGCCGGGAGCCGGTGCAGCGGGTCACCGTCGCGGGGCGAGGCCGACGCGTGCAAGACATCATTCTGGCCGCGCAGGAACCCCGGCGGGCCGGTCAGCGGCGAGACCCACAGAACGCCGTCGTGGTCGCGTCCGGTCAGGGCGGCGAATCGCTGTGCTGCGAGAAAGGCCGCGGCGCCGCCGGACAGGCCCGACGGGTCGAGCATGCCCTCGAGGCGCTTGGCCTCGGCCTCGACACCCGCGCGGCGCTGTGTTGCGGTCTCTCCTTCGTGGAAGCCCGTCACGGTCATGTGTGGGGTAACAACGTGACCAGCGGAAAGCTTCCGGCAGTGTCCGCCGGTGTTTGCCCGAGCTGGTCTAGCCGCGCGGCGTCCTCCGCCGGGTGTGCGGCCAGCCGCACACTCGACCCGCTACGGCAGCGCCTCGCGCGGGATCCGCGGCAGGGGTGGTTTCCTAGGCGACCGACACGATGCGGGCTACCAGCTTGCCGCCGCGGATGACCTCGATCGTCTGCCCCGCCGCGACCTCATCGAAATAGCGCCCTGCGCGCTTACGTAGCTCGTCGAGCTTGATCCCGCCTTGGGTAGCCGCCGGAGCGGGGCTGCTCGTCGCGTCACCGGCGGACACGATCTCCGCCAACAACCTGCCACCCCGCACGACGTTCAGCGTTTCGCCGGCCGCCACCCGGTCGAAGCACCGGCCGGCGCGGGTGCGCAGTTCGTCGAGGCTCACCCAGCCACCCCCCTCCGCCGCAGCGAGCTTCACCGAACGCGCCGGGATCGGGGCGACCCGCCAGTCACCGACGGGCAGGATCCGCGCCACCAGCTTGCCCCGGCGGACGACGTCGATCGTCTCGCCGCCGGCAACCCGTTCGAGATACGTGCAGGCGTCGCTTCGAAGTTGGCCGAGGCCAATGGATTCCGGCATGTCGCTCCCATCTTTACCGGCCGGCCGGCGGCGCCAGCATGTCCTTCCAGCCCTCGTCTCCGGTCTTGCTCGAGTTCTCGACCGCGTACTTGACCCCGTCCGGCCCCACCAGTTCGCCGCTCTGCGGGAGGTAAACCGCCGGGGGAGGGCCGCCGGGCGTGTAGACGCACGGATTCGGTTGCTGCCCATTGCATTCGACGGTGCCCGATCCCGGCCGTTGCAGCGGGTCGCTGGTCGGTGGTGGCGTCCCCGCGACCCTGTCGGCGGGCGCCGGATTGAGGCCGTTGTTGACCGATGGCGCGGGCATCACCAGCCCCGGTTTGACGGGCTGGTCGCAGCGCGCCGCCGGCGCCGGGCAGGTCACGATCTGGTTGGGATCGCCGTACCACGGGTTGGTTCCCAACGGAACGTACGGTTTGGGGTCGCGGCACTCCCGGGGTGTCGCGGCGCGTTTACCCGGGACGTCGACGCATGGCAGGTTGCGCGCCCCGCGCACCGCGTTGGAGGGAGTGTCCTGCGGGATCTTGCAATAGGTTCCGGACGGCATCGGCGCGAGGCTGGTGTCCGCGGGAGACCGCCACTGTGGTGCCGGGAGAAACCCGGTCAGACACGGCGGAGGCTGGTTGATCGTCAGCGAGGTGCCCAGTGATGCGTACCCCGGGAAGGCCGACGTCACGGTCTGGCCCTCCGAGGCGCCCTGCGGGTAGGCGACCAGGAGTTGCTCGACGCCCTTGTGGTAGCGCTTGAGCATGTCCAGCACGATCTCGAGATTCGCCAGCGTCTGCGGCAGCGACTCGCGGATGTCGCCGAACACCTCGTTGACCTGATCGGCGGTCGGGGCGGCCTGGGTCAGGATGCTCTTCACGTGCTGGTCGTTTTCGGCGCTCTGGGCAGCCAGGATGTCCAAGTTGTGCGACCAGCGCTCGATCGAGTCGCCGGAGTTGACCTGGCTGTCGATGACCGGCCCGGAATTTTGGACGATGTCGTTGATATCGGAGAGGTTGGTCTTGAAGTCGCCGGCGATGGCCTGCGTCGCGTCGACCAGGCGTTGCAGCGCGGGGCCCAAACCGCCGACGGCTTGGGCTGTTTCGTCGAGCAGCGAGGCGATCTTGTCCTTCGGCAGCACGGCCAGCCCGCGGTTGGCCGCGTCCAGCGCCGGCCCGATCTCGGTGGGTATGGTCCCCTTCGTGATGGTCTGACCGGGCGAGAAGTATTGGCGCGGGTTACCGACCGAGACCAGGTCCAAATACTGCTCACCGACGGCCGACACCGAATGCACGTTCGCCGACGCATCGATCGGGATCCGGTAGCGGTCGCCGATGCTCATGGTCACCCGCGCGCCCGTCGCGGTCGGGTCGACCGCGGTGACCGTGCCGATGGTTTCACCGCGATAGGTCACGTTGGAGGTCTTGTACAGTCCGCCCGACGCGGGTAAGTCCGCCTTCAGCGTGTACTGCCCGATGCCAACCGCGCTGGGAATCTGCAAGTAGTACCAGCCCAGCGCGACCGCCGTGATCGCGGTCAGGATGGCGAACGCGACCAGCTGGCGTTTGATGAAGCGGGTCAGCATTGCCTGTCGGCCCTTTCGACCAGCGGGCCGCCCGGAACGTCATTGGGGTTCGGCGTGTACCGGACATCGGGGATCATCGTTTCGGGGTCGCGGCCCCACGATTGTTCGAGCGCGCGCAGCGCTCCGGAGAACCCGGTCCCGGTGAGGACCGCGTTGTCGACCGCGCTCATGGTCAGGTCGAGCGTCAGCGACAGATTGAAGTAGTCGCCGCGGAATGCCTTGGGCACGGCGTCGATGTCGAACGGCCGGACGAGGATCAGCTTGAGGGCGCGAATCAGGTAGGGCGCCGCCCGGCCGAGTTCCCGCAGCGGGCACTGCAGCGACTGCAGGTCTTGGTGGATGTCGCCCCGGGCGGCCGACAGGTATTGGTCGGCAACCCCGCCGAGCCGCCCCGTCGCGTCGACCGCGTTGATCAGAAGATTCTGTTTGTCGGCGAAATGCTTGAGCAGCGGCGGGAATTCGGTGAGGACACGATCCAGGACGTCAGAGCGGGGGCCCACGTACGCGAGCAACCGGTTGGTCGAATCGATGGCCCGGGTGATGTCGGCGCGCTGCTCGTCTAGCCGGGCGGTGAAGGTGTCCAACTTGCCGAGGAAGGCGCGGATCTGGTCTGCCCGGCCGTTGACGATGTTGTAGACCTCGTTCTGCAGCACTTCGAGGTTGGGGATGCCGCCCCCGTGTAGCACGATGGCAAGACTCGCCAGCGTCTGCTCGGTGGTGGGGTAGGTGGACGCATTCTTCAGCGGGATGGTGTCGCCGTCCCGCAGCGGCTCCGGGGAGGGGTTGGGTGGCGCCGCCAGCTCAACATGCTGGGAACCCAGCAGGCTGGTCTGACCGATCTTGGCGGTGGCGTTCCTGGGTAGCTTGACGTTCCTGCCCAGCTGCAGCGTCAGCGTCGCGACCCAGTTCTTGAGCTCGATCGCGCGGACCGTGCCGACGAAGACGTCGGCCACTCGCACCCGGCTGTTGTCGTTGAGGGCCAGCGTGTCCGGCATTTGGACGTAGACGGTGTAGGAGCCGGGTCCAGAGCCAGGACCGCCGGGCATCGGCACATTCGCGATCCCATGCCACTTCGCGCACGACGTCAGCACCGCCGCGGCGCTCAACACGACGAGCCCCTTCCAGGTCAGGTGCCGGACACGAATCACTAGGGCGCGCATCATGATCCCGCCCCCGTAGCGGCGGCCGGCGTCGGCGCGACCGGACCCGGCACCACTCCCGGCCCCGGCGGCGGTGGCGGGATCGGCACCTGCGGCGCCCGCAGGCCGATCGGTGGCACGACCGGGTTCTCGTCGTAGGCGTTCGGCGGCCCCGGCGGGGTTTGCAAGCCCGGGGGCGGGGGCGGGGCGTCGGGGCCGCCCATCAGTTCGGCCAGAGATTCCGGGGCCATCAGGCCCCCCGTGATCGGTCCCACCTGGGTGCCTTGCATGCCCGGGGCGGCGACCCAGCCGGGCTGGGTGTTGCGGTGCGAGAACGGGGTGTCGGGCACCCAGATCCCGGGCACCGTCGTGTCTTTGTACCCGTTGGGCGGTTGCAGCCGGGGTTCGGAGTAGGCGATCTCCTTGGGCAACGCCTCGGCGGTGCTGAACAGGTTCAGCCCGAACGGCAAGTAGTTGAACTTGATGGCATCGAGGATCGGCGCCAGGTATTGCGCGCACAGTTCGGCGGATTCCTGGTAGCCCAGCCGGCTGCCGGCCTGAATCATGCTGCACATGAACTGCATTGGGTTGGCGAAGTTGGGGATCGCCGGGATGGACATGACGGCGCCGTGTGACGGGTGGTAGATCTGGCTGAGGTTCGTCTCGAGCGTCGGTAGGACGTGCAGAGCGGTCTCCAAGCCGTTCAGCGGGTCGGGCTGGACCAGCGTGGTGGTCAGGTTGGCGAGGTTGTCGACGTCGTGGGCGAGCACCTCGCGGTTCTTGTCCAAGAACGGACGCAGCGTGGCGAGCAGGCTGTCGAACTGCTGGATCGCATTGGAGAGGTCGCGGTCGGACCCGGTCAGCTTGTCGGTGAATTGGGCCAGGTTCTTGTTCAGAGCGACGAATTGCTGGTCGTCTTTGTGCAGGGCGTTGACGAACTGCGCCAGGCTGCGCACCACCGCGAAGAAGTCGCCGCGGCCCTCGTTCAGCGCGGTGAGCGACCGCGACAGGCTGTTCAGTGTGGTGTTGATTTGCTTGCCCTTGCCGGACAATCCGTCCGCGAACGACTCGATGGCCTCACCGAACGGGCCCTTGGGTTGCTCGGGCGTCGGGCCGAGTTTGGAGATGATGTTGGCGACGCTTTCACGCAGTTCGTCCCACTCCGTCGGCATCTGCGTGCGCTCGATCGGAATCACCGCGTTGTTGCCCATCACCGGCCCTCCCTTGTAGGGGGGCTCCAGCTGAATGCTCCGCGACGCCACCAGGGTTGGGTTGACGACCACGGCGGACGCGTTGGCGGGCACCTTGTATTTGTTGTCGTAGTGAAACGTCACCTTCATCTTGTCGCCGGCCGGCTCGATCTTGTCGACCGAACCCACGCGCACGCCCATGATCTGGACCTTGTCTCCGGAATAGAGCGCATTCGCCGTTGGGAGGTAGGCGATTACGGTGTTGGTGGTCAATTTCTGGTAGAGCCGCCAGCCGGCGATTCCGGCGACAAGGGCCAGCAGCACCACCAGCGCCCCGACGACGGTCCGGGGCTGCGGTTTGCGGATCTGCAAGACGCTGCTCAATTCTGGTTACCTCCGGTGATGCCGCTGCCCCCCGTGCCGCCGGGGTTGATGAGCGGCGCCGGCAACTGCTGTCCGGGTCCCGGCGGCGCCGGCGGCCCGGGCGGGAGTCCGGGGGCGAACACCGACGGCGGTGGGGTGGGGCCCGCGGGTTGTAGGTTCTCGGTGCGCGCGCCCGGCGGTGCCTGGATGGGCAGTGGCACCGGTACGCCCGGGACGTCGGGAGGCGACTCGCCCGGCCGCGCGGCGATCGGGATGCCCGGCGTCGGCGGCAGGCCGTTCGGGTTCGGTGGTGACGTCGCGACGTCGATCGGCGCCGGGAAACTGCCGCCGAAGGCGCCGACGTCAACACCCGCGCAGGGCAACGGGTTCCACGGTCGCGGCAGCGCGTCAGCCGGTGGCGTGTACGAGCACGCCGTTCCCGGCGGCACCGCCGGCCCTGGGTGATCAGGGGTGCCTTCCAGCACCGGGGGAGCGGGCGGCGGTGCTCCGTTGGGGAACCGGGTGCCGTTGGGGTCGGGCCAGCGGAATTCGGGAAGCCCAGCGCTGCGCCAGAAGTCCTCCGGGTCGATACCGCGCTTCTTGAAGGCGGCGTCGACGAACGGTTGCAAAATCCAGTACGGCAGCAGATTGGACAGGACGATCTTGAAGTACGGCCCCGACGCGACCGATTCCCCTAACGACGCGGCGAATTGGCTGACATACGTGAGGGTTTGAGCCAGGTCGTCCTTTCGCGCCACCAGTACGTCGCTGATGGCGCGCAACTGCTCCAGCACCGGATTGAGGTTCGGATTGTCGTTGATGAATCCCTGCACTTGGGCCGAGAAGGCCGAAATATTCTGCAGGAGCGAGCCGATAGCGCGGCTACGTTCGTTGAACGCGACCAGTAGCGCCTTCGCGTTGACCAGTAGCCGGTTGATCTGTTCGCTGCGGTCCCCGAGCACGCTGGCCACTTGATGAGCCTGAGCGAGAAGGTGCTTGATCTGCTCGTCGCGTTTACCGATGGTGTCGGAGAACCTGGTTAACCCGTCGAGCGTGGCACTCAGATGCGGGTAGGTCTGATCGATGGTCTGCGACAGGATATTCAGCGATTGCTTGACCGTGTCGATGTCCCAGCCGGTGGCGGCCTTGGTGACATCGAAGGCGGCATCGTAGAGCTGATAGGGGGTGGTGCTTTGGCCCAGCGGCAGCACGGCACCCGGTCGCAATGTCTGCGTTCCCCGCGGCTCGATCTCGAGCACCTTCTTGCCGAGGATGGTGTCGGTCTTGATCGCGAGCCGGCTCTCGCTGCCAATCGTGTTGGCGCCGATGTTGAACTTGATCCGGACGTGGTCGCCGTCGATTTCGAACGCCTCCACCTTGCCGACGTTCACCCCGGAGATGCGCACCTTGTCGCCCTTGTTGAGTTGACCGGTGTCGGTGAATTGCCCGTAGTAGCTGGGGCTGGCGAACATCATTGGGATGCTGGTTAAGCTTTGGCCGACGGCGACGACGAGCACCAGCACGGTGATGCCCATCAGCCCGACCCTGTTGCGGTTGAACTCCGTCAGCGTTCTCATTGCGGCGTGCACCTACCGGTGGGCTGCTGCCAAATCCGGACCGTGCGGACCGGGCCGCCGGGCTGCAACCCGTTCCACCTGATGCTGAGGTCGCACAGGTAGAAGTTCACCCAGTCTCCGTAGAGGCCGATGCTGCGCCCGATCAGGTTAAGGGCGGTCGGCGTCTTGTGGATCAGATCCCCGAGTTGATCGCGTTGGTCGACGAGGGGCTGTTGCAGAGCCTGCAGGTAATTGATGGCCTTGTGCAGTAGAGCGCGGTTGTCCGCGAGCAGGTCGGCTACCGTTCCGGCGGCGTTGCTGATGTTCGCGATCCCGGCCGCCAACGGGTCCGCGTGATTCTGCAGGCCGGTGATCAGTCTTTCGAAGTTGTCGACGGTCTGGTCGAATTCCTTGCGGTGCCCGACCGTGGTGTCGAGCACAACATTCAGGTTCTTGATCACCTCGCCGATCGCTTGGTCGCGCTCGGCGATGTGCGCCGTCAGCTGGGCGGTCTGGTCCAGGATGTCGTTGATGGTGCCGCCCTGGCCCTGGAACACGGTGATGATGGCCGACGCGATGGTGTTGACCTTTTCCGGATCGAGCGCCCGAAACAGTGGCTTGAATCCACCGATCAGGGCGTCGAGATCGAGCGCGGGCGCCGTTCGAGACAGGGGGATGAATCCGCCCGGCGGCAGCAACTTGTCGCTGCCGTCGCCCTCGCCACGCTTGAGCTCCAGGTAGCGGTCGGCGAACAGATTGAGATAGCGGATCTGCGCGGTCGTCGACTGGTAGAGCGGTATCGAGCGGTCGACACTGAAGTCCACCATTACGCGCTGGCCGCCTTCGATCAGCCGCACCGCTTTGACCTTGCCGATCTCCACTCCGGCGGCGCGGACGAACTGGCCGTTTTTGAGCCCGGTGGCGTTCTTGAACTCCGCAGAATAGCTGTTGGTGCTGTTGAAGCGCAGCTGGGCGAACACCACGACGATCGACACGGTGATCAGCAACAGCAACAGCGAAACGATGCCGAGCTTGATGGCGGAGCCGGTGATTTTCATGGGTTGATCGTGTTGTCCCCGACTTGGCGGCCCCAGACGTACTCGATGGCGTACGGTGAGCCGGTTTCCAGATGGTTGTAGGGCGCGAGGCTGGCCCCGGTGTCGACCACCAGACTCGGCGCCGGCCACAGGTCATGGGTGATCGCCTGCCAGCAACCGGGCGCGCCGCCGGGCCCGCCGCGCGCGTTCACACGCGGCAGATTGTCCGGGTACACAAAGGGATTCGGCGCCCCGCCGACCAGCCCGGCCAGGGTCAGGAGGCCCATGGTGGCCGCGGTGCCGGCCAGCCCGGGAAGTGTCAACATGCCGCCCAACCCCGACGTCAGCTCGCTCATCGTTCTCAGCGCATAGCCGTTGCCGCCGCCGGTGGTCGCATAGGCCGCCGGTTCCTCGTCGTAGTAATTGCGGATGGTGCAGAAGATCTCGGGGCTGTAGGTGTCGAACAGCTGGGCGGTGGGCACCAGGTCGGCGGCGCCGCGCTGCAGGTAGGGCCCACCGCGGTTGAGAATGTCTTCGCCGGTGTTGCCCAACCCCGCCGCCGACAACAACGCGGAGTCCAGGTCGGCTTCCTGCCGGTGCAGGGTGCGAGCCGTAACCACGGAGTTGTTCAGCGCGTTGAGCAGGTCCGGTGCGGCGTTGGCGTAGACGTCGCCCAGCGCCGCGAGCTGTTGGATGTCATGCCGGATCTGCGGCATTTGCGGGTTGATGTCGTCGAGGATGGCGTTGGCGTTGACGATCGATTGCCCGAATTTGTCGCCCAGCCCGGTCAACGCCTGCGCGGCCGCAGCCAGTGTCAGGTTGACCTTGACCGGATCCAGCTTATCGGTGATCGAGGTGAGCGTCTCGAACAGCGTGTTGAACTCCGTTGTCACCGACCTCGCATCGATCACATGCTGTGGAGTTATGCGTTGCGGCGCAGGCTTTCTCGGCGAGGTCAGCGACACGTACTTGTTACCGAAGACGGTGGTGGCCTTGATATTGGCGTCCACATTGGCCGGGATCAGGTCGATCCACTTCGGATTCACGTTCAAGACGAACTGGGCGGCCGGTATGCCGTCACGCTCGATCTCCGAAATGCTGGCCACCCGGCCGATTTCCACGCCGTTGTAGGTGACCTTGGAACCCGGATCCATCACCAAGCCGGCCCTGGGCGCCAACATCGTCAACCGTGTCGTCGGCGTGAGCTGGCCCCGAAACTGCAACCATACGAATCCCAGCACCACCGCCGAGACGATCAAGAACACCGACGCCGTCGTCCGGTAGGGCGGAATGCGTTGCGGGTTCTCTTTCACGGGGGTCGTCATGGGCGGCTACACGGTGAGGTTGAAGTTCGGGGTCTTGCCGTAGACCGCCATCGCGGTCAGTACGACCACCACGACGATCGTGATCAATGACAGCCGCATCGACCGGCCGACCGCTTCGCCGACGCCAACCGGCCCGCCGGTGGCGGTGTAGCCGTAGTAACAGTGGGTGGTCATCACGACCACCGCGACCAGGATGACCTCCGCGAACGACCAGCCGACGTCGTTGAGGCGCAGGAACGTGTGGAAGTAGTGGTTGTACGTGCCGATGGACTGCCCGTACAGCAGGACGGTGGTGACCTGCTGGGACAGGAACGCCATCGTCATCGCCAAGCCGTAGAGCGGGACGATGACGATCAGTCCGGCCACCACCCGGGTGGATGCCAGGAAGGGGACCGACCGGATGCTCATGACCTCGAGCGCGTCGATTTCTTCGCTGATGCGCATCGCGCCCAATTCGGCCGTGGCGCCCGCGCCGACCGTGGCCGCGAGCGCCTGACCCGCGGCCACCGGCGCCACGAACCGCACATTCACCAGTGCGGCCAGGAAACCGGTGAACGCCTCGACACCGATGTTGCCCAGCGTCGCGTACCCCTGAATGGCGACCAGCGAGCCCGCGGACAGGGTGATGAAACCGACGATGGCGGCGGTGCCACCGACCACCGCCATCGCGCCCGTGCCCATTCCCATCTGGGCCACCATGCGGAGCAGCTCTTTGCGGTACCGGTGCACGGCGAATGGGATTTGTCCGACTGCGCTCAGTGCGAACCAGACCATCTGCCCGATCTCGACCAGTGGCCGGGACGGGGCATCCCCGTATCGGATGACGAAGGCGCTCGTCCGCGGGAAGCGGACGCGGAGGGCTGCAGCGGTGGACATGTCAGCGCCCCGTCCCGAACCGGACGCCGATGGTGGTCAGCGCCGCATTGACCGCGAACAGCGCGATGAAGCACAGCACCACCGTCTCGTTGACGGCTGTGCCCAGGCCCTTAGATCCGCCGCGGACGATCAGCCCGCGATAACAGCCGACCAGGCCGGCGATCAGTCCAAAGGTCGCGGCTTTGATGAACGCGATCAACACCTCGGGCAGCCCGGTGAGCGCCGTCAGCGTGGATAGGTAGGCACCGCTCGAGACGTTCTGCAGGTAGACGCTGAACAGGTAGCCGCCCCCGAGGCCGACGGCGACCACGAGGCCGTTGAGCAGCACCGCGACGAGGGTGGAGGCGACGACCCGGGGCACCACCAGGCGGTGGATCGGGTCGATGCCGAGCACCTCGAGCGCGTCGATTTCCTCGCGGATGGTGCGCGCGCCGAGGTCGGCGCAGATGGCGGTGCCGCCCGCGCCGGCGACCACCAGCACCGTCACGATCGGCCCGAGCTGAGTGACGGCGCCGATCGCGGCGCCGGCCCCGGACACGTCGGCGGCCCCGATCTCTGCCAGCAAGAGGTTGAGGGTGAAGATGAGCAGCACCGTTTCCGGGATGGACACGGCGATGGTGGGCAGCAGCGATACCCGCATGAGAAACCAGCCGTTCCAGATGAACTCGCGCCATTCGAACGGCTGCCTCAGCGCTTTCCCCGTCAGTACGCACATGCGGAAGAACCCCCCGGCCACTTCGGTCCCAGGCCGGATCCGTCTGCTCAATTTGCTGGCAGTCAGGTGTGAGGTGGTCATCCGGGCCCCCCGGGACGTGACCAGGCATCGAGGCGTCGCCGCTCCGATGCTTCCTGGAGTGGGCGAGGCGTGGTCGCGGTACTCCCTTCGCGGCGGTGACCGTGATCCTGGTTAGCGGGCCGGATCGTCGCGGCGCCGGTCAGCGCAAAGCGCTGCACAGCAACGTGTTTCGAACGAGACTGGGCGGGGGAGCGGTCCCGACTTGTCCGCCGCAAGTCGTGACGCGACGGCGGCGGCTCAAACTGGTAGCGTGCCGCGCCGGCTGATTCCCGACGCCAGTCGCACCGCCGACCGACACTCTGAGATCCCGCCCTTCGGCTGCATGCCGCCTTAGTTTGCGCCACGCACCACTATGGCATTAGACCGTACGGTCAGTCAATAACTGACGGAATGTCCGCGTCTTCGTGATGTCGGCGACCCGCTATGCCGGACGCCGATTTGACTGATTCCACGGATTACAAGGATTTTTGGCCGCGAATCGGTACGACTGGACGCAGGCCGCCAGGTACACCGGCTTGGAGCGTTCGCCAAGAAATCGACCGCGCGTACAGTATCGACCATTGTTATTCGCGCGTCGGACCAGCGATGATTTGCCGGCTCCGCCTGAGCCTTCTTAGGACCAATGACGGCCCGGTGCAAAGGTATTAGCGGCTATTCGGACGGACCCGTAACCGCGGCGAGGCATTCACGCACTACCGATACCACGTCGGCGGACGGACTTGCCCACTTGCCGAGCCCGAGTCGGTCGAGCAGCAACCCGCCGAGGAACACATCGACGAAGGCGGCCCCGACCTGTTCGGGAGTGCGGGAGTCGGCGGGGCCGAACCATACCCACATCCACTCGAGCGATCCCCACAGCTGCAGTGCCGCCAGTTCGACGTCGACGGTGCGGAAGACTCCGCGTTCGATACCGCTGCGGATCTCATCAATTGCCAAGCTTTGCAGTTGGTTCCGCAGCTTGCGCACGTGCTGCATCGCCGGGTCGTCGGACAACTGAACCACCTCGCGCTGGCTTGCCACCGTCGCTTCACGGGCGACCACCTGCAGCAGTGCGGAGGTGTAGATGATTGCGGCGATGCGTTCCTGTGGCGTATCGAGTCGGGACCATGCCATCTGCACCGCATCGAGTTGGCGGGCGAGGTGGTTTTCCTCGAGCTCCCGCAACATCTGCGCCTTGGTGCCGAAGTGATGAACGATGGTGCCCTTCGACATGCCGAGCTCGTCAGCGATGTCGCCCATATTCGTTCTGTCGTAGCCGCGTTCGGCGACATAGCGGACAAACGCGTCGAGGATCTCGCCACGCCTACCAGGTCGAGGCATCGTCCACCCTTCGGCTCAAACTAACCGTACGAACGGTCCATCATAAGCTTGGCGATGTCAAGATCCGTCCCGCCGCGCCGCCGGGGCGACAGGCGTTCTGCACGCGGGATCAGGCGGTGCCTGGCGCGTCAGAAGCCGCTTGCGCCGTAGCGGGGGGCGTCTACAACGCCCTGTGGCCATTCAACCGATCGGGCGCGGTGACGACATAGGTGTTCGCCTTGGCCGCGGGCTTGATCTCACCGGCGGTGTACACGGTCATGAGGTCTCTGCCATCGCTGTCGACGACGCACACATAGGTGTCCGTCTCGGCGTCGTAGTCGAAGCTGTCCCAGGCCAATAGGAACGCCAAGCAGTTGCCGTCGCGATCCGCCACGACGAGCTTGTGCACCCCCGACTTTCGTAGTAGCTCGGCGTCCTGCGCGCGCTGGTGGGGGACCTGGCTGGTGTGGAGCGTGGCGTGTGACATCTGTGTACTCCCTTAGCGAGGATGTCTCCCTGTAGCCTAGGCTCGACCGATTCGATACTGGGAAGCCTTGGCGGAAACATTCCTCTCCACTTCGGAGACCGACCAGGGCACTAGGGCCCATCTCACGGGGCCGTAAGTCGCTTGCTCGGGGGGACCGTATCCTGGGTTTTGGGCCGCACCGCCACCATCACGACCCCAGCGGCGAACAGGGCTGCGGTCGGCCACGAGAATCGCCCGTTCGGTGCGAAGCCGCCCTGCGCCAACAGATGCAGCCCAGCGGCGGCCAAGACGGCGCCCGTCAGCATGACCGCCTCGGCAAAGCGGTCCCCGAGCGGCAGCCCGAACGTGGGCAGCGGAACCGCGAAGACCCGACGCTGCCACCACAGCAGCAGCAGTTCGGCGGCGGTCACCACGCTGAGGATCGTGATCCATTCGAGCCGGACCAGCCACCACGCCACCGAACCCTCGTGCGGTTGCGGGATCAGCCCGGCCGGATAGGCGACGATCGCGACGATGACCACCGGAACCATGTGCCAAAGGTAGAGAGCCATCACGTTGGCGTTGGCGGTGGACAACACGCGATGCACCGATCGGTGGTGCAGGACCCGGTCCAGTGCCGGCGCTAATGCCATCGCAAGCCCCGCCTGCGTGCACCCGAAGGCCATCATCGCCACCGTCGGCGGCGTCGTGTTCTCGATCGCTTCGCCCGGAACACCGATCATGCTCACCGGATAGGACCCCACCCGGATCAGCAGCACCAGGGCGACGGCCGAACCGGCGGCGAGCAGCACCGGTCGCCGGCCGGCCAACAGGCCACCCTGCCAGGCGATCCCGAGCTGGTAGAGCAGGCCCCAGCACAGCAGATAATTCAGCGTGCCGACATACGGGACGTGGCCCGCGAGCGAGACGCTGTCGACCAGAATGACTCCCGCACCCAGCGCCACCGGGACCAAAAGACCCCAACGCCGATGCGCCGCAACGGCAATCGGCGTCAGTGAAACGACCAGCACGTAGACGGCGAGGAACCACAGGTGCATGGCCACCGCCCAGCCCGCGTATTCCAACACCGTGCCGGGTAGACGCCGACCCTCGAGCATCACCACGATCACCGAAACCAGCGCGACGTAGACCGCGGTCGGTCCCAGCACCCGGGCGAGCCGGTGCCGGATCCAGGCCTGGCGCGAGAAGCTTTCCGCGTCGCGGCGGTGAGCCCATGACACCGCCCCGGCATAGCCGGCCACGAAGAAGAACACCGGAACCGCCTGGAAAATCCAGGTCAGCCACTGGGTCCATGGCATGTCGAGCAGCGGGTTCTCGCGGCCGAATTGCCCGTCGTGGTAGGTCACAGAACCGGCCAGCCAATGGCCCAGCACGATGAGGACCACACCCGACGCACGGTAGTAGTCGACCGCCAGATTGCGCGCCGGTCGCGCGGTTCCTACGTCGTCCATCGGATCGCGGCGAGATCGATGCGGTGCACTCGCGCAACGGTACCCGCCAGGTCCGGTGAAGTCGTCGGGCGCACAATGACCCCATGAAACAAGCTCGCCTCGCCGACCTCGAGGTCGGCCGCCTTGGCCTGGGCGCGATGGGAATGTCCGTGGCGTACGCCGGAGCCGGCACCGATGACGCCGAGTCGATCCGTACCGTTCAGCGCGCCATCGACCTGGGCGTGACACTGATCGACACCGCTGAGGTCTACGGTCCGTATGTCAACGAGGAACTGCTCGCCCGTGCGCTGCAGGGTCGGCGGGATCAGGTTGTGTTGGCCACGAAGTTTGGCCTCATCTCCCACACGGGGCGCGGCGGCCTGGACAGCAGCCCCGCCAACATCCGCATCGCGGTGGACGGTTCGCTGCAAAGGCTCGGAACCGATCACATCGATCTCTACTATCAGCATCGTCTCGACCGGGAGACCCCCATTGAAGACACGGTCGGGGCATTGGCGGAACTGGTCGCGGCTGGAAAGATCCGGTACATCGGCCTTTCGGAGGTCGGTGTGAACACCATCCGGCGTGCGCACGCGGTGCATCGGATCACCGCCGTGCAATCCGAATACTCGTTGTGGACGCGCGATCAAGAAGACGAGATCCTGCCGCTGCTGCGCGAATTGGGTATCGGGTTCGTCGCCTACTCGCCGTTGGGGCGTGGCTTCCTCACTGGTGCGATCCGCTCCACCGAGAAATTGCCGGACAGCGACTACCGTAAGACCAACCCGCGCTTCTTCGACGAGAACTTCCAGCACAACTTGAACAGCGCGGACGAATTGCGCGGCATCAGCGCTGAAATCGGTGCTACCCCCGCACAGGTGGCCCTCGCTTGGCTGTTGGCGAAAGGTCCCGATATCGTGCCAATTCCGGGAACGAAGCGCGTGACGCGACTGGAAGAAAACGTCGGTGCAGACGCCGTCGAGCTGACCGCGGACCAGTTGTCCCGGCTCGACCGGCTCACCCCGGCGGTCGGGGGTCATCACGCCGAGGCCCAGATGAAGTGGATCGACCGTTAATGCGCTCCGCGAAGAAACTGGTGATCGGGGCGAGCGGTTTCCTGGGCTCGCATGTCACCCGGCAGCTGGTCGCCGCGGGTGCCGATGTGCGAGTCATGTTGCGGGCCACCAGCTCTACCAAGGGAATCGACGATCTCGATGTCGAGCGCTGTTACGGGGACGTTTTCGACGACCAGGCGCTGCGCGCGGCCATGGCCGGGTGTGACGTCGTCTACTACTGCGTCGTCGACGCCCGGATGTGGCTGCGGGACCCAGCGCAGCTGTTCCGCACGAACGTCGAAGGGCTGCACCACGTCCTCGATGCGGCGTTGGGCGCCGACCTCAAGAGGTTCGTCTACACCAGCACCGCAGGCACTTTGGCGATCAACGACAGTAGGCCGGTCACCGAGGACGATCCCCACAATTGGGATCAGGGCGGTCCGTACATCGAGGCGCGGGTGGCCGGGGAAGACCTGCTGCTGTCGTACGCGCGGGACAAGGGGTTGCCCGCGGTGGCGATGTGCATATCCACCACCTATGGCCCCGGCGACTTTGCGCCGACCCCGCACGGCTCCTTGCTTTCGCTCGTCGCCACCGGAAGGTTCCCGTTCTATTTCGGATACTCGGCCGAAGTGGTCGGCATCGAAGATGCCGCCAGAGCAATGCTTCTCGCTGCGGAACGCGGCCGCAACGGCGAGCGCTACATCGTCTCCGACCGCTACATGAGCGTCCGCGAGCTGCACGAGATCGCGGCCACGGCCGTCGGCAGGCGCCCGCCGCGCATCGGCATCCCGATGTCCGTGCTGCGCGCCGCTGCGCGGGTCAACGACGCGGCCGCGGCGTTCCTGGGCCGGGACCTGCCGTTCGCCTACGCCGGAATCCGCATGGCCGAGCTGATGTCTCCGCTCGACCACGGCAAGGCCGAACGCGAACTCCGGTGGACGCCCCAGCCCGTCGAGGACTCGATCCGCAAGGCGGCCATCTTCTTCGCGTCCCAGGGCTAGCTCGATGGTGGCGACCCGCCGCGCCCGGCTACGCCGCACTTGCGATCGCCACTAGTCAACGCTGGCGAGCGCCGCCGTCCCGTATTTCTTTTCGATCAGCGCCCACGGGTCGGCGTAGGGCCCGCGCCTCTCGAGGCGGCGTTGCACCATCAGGACGGCACGCAGCGCCGGGCGCAATATCGGGCTCAGCATTCGCACTACGGTCCGCATGCGGCCCTGCGTTTCGGCGATCCAGGCCAGGGTGTCGGACCAGTCGTGCTCCTGGAAGTTCAACAGCTCCTGCGCTTCGGAGGTGTCATACCAGCCGGTGAAGCTCCAGCCGCGGTCGTCGGCGGGGTCGCCGGGCAGGCTGGCGGACGGGCCTAAGCCACCCACACCGACGGCCTCCATGAGTCCGTCCTCCAGCTCGCGTTGGGTGAGCACATACGACTCGTTGCCGCCGATGAGAATCACCTTGCCCGCGATCGTCGACTCCCGGTCGACGCCGTTGGCGAAGGCGAGCGCGACGTCGCGCGCATCCACTGCGTGCATGCGGTTATCGCTGGGCAGCGACCGCATCAGCAGCAGCGAGTCGCTGTTGACCGTCGTGTGGGTATCCGGCGAGATCACCCCGCCCAGGCGGTACAGCGCGTACGGGAGGCCGCTGGCGCGGATCGCCGCCTCGGCAAGGATCTTGTCCTGACCGTATTGATCGATGGGGTTCACGGGGGTGTCCGGGGTGATCCGCTCCGGCTGGCGGTAGGGGTTGCGCGATCCGTATACCGCGGCGCTCGAGGCCATCAGGAAAAGCGGCGGGCGGCGCAGGACGGCGCAGGCGGCCAAGAGGTTTTCGGTGCCACCCACGTTCACCTTGCGGGCCAATGCGGGCTTGCGATACGACAGCGGGGATACGACCGCGGCGAGGTGCACGACCGCGTCGGGCTGATGGGTCCCGACGAGCTTGCGCACCGCTTCGGCGTCCAGCAGATCGGTGTAGGCCGGAACGAGCGTCCCCGGGTATCCGCCTGTCGCCAGCTCGCGTTCGACGGCGACGGTGTTGTCGTTGCGCAGGTCCATCGCGACGACGGTGCGTCCCCGCTCGAGCAGGATCTGCGTGCAACGCTTGCCGACTTGGCCGAACGCACCGGTGACCAAAACGATGGCTGCGGTCATCCCATCACCCTCTTCGCGGCACGGCCGATCGCCCGGCGGGTCCGGTCGGAGACATAGAGCGAGAACACGGGCGTGACGATATCCTCTCGCAGCCGAGTTAGCTTGGAGCTCTTGATAAACCACTGCCCGGCAACGTTCTCGTAGGTCTCGTGGTAGTGCCCGTAGCCCATCAACGTCACGCCCGCCCCGAATCTGACGACGTCTTGCAACGCCCACACGCCGCGGGCGGTGGTCGCCGACGTGAGCGTGATTTCGGGGGCGTGCACCTGGTGCGCGGTGGCCTGGGCCGGCCGCCCGAGGGCCTTGCGCGTGAATGTCACAAACTCGTCCGCACCCTCGATTACCTTGCCGCCCGCCTCGGCCGTGTCGCTGACGAAGTCATCGGTGAAGACCGTTCGCCACGCGGACCAGTCCTTATTGTCGAGGTATCGGCAATAGCGGGCCTTGAGCTGCTTGATCGATTCGATCTCAAGCAGTGTGGCCGCGACTGCGTCCTGCGCGGGCTGTGTCATAGCGGCTCGATTCCTTCGGTCTGCGCCCCGGCGTGACGTATCACTGGCGAAGTGTAAACCTGTCAGCCTTTGAAGTAGACGACCTGATGCGTGGTAGCCAACAGCGTGCCTTCCCGCGTCCACACCTGCGCGCTCTGGTCGAAGTAGCCACGAGCGAATCGGTTGGCGTGGGCGGTGCACAGCACAAAGTCGTTTCCCAGATCCTCGAGTTGGTGCTGGTCGGCGTGGAAATACGTCGTCAACGAGATCGTCCCGGACGGAACAAAGCCGCCGCGTCGCAGGAACACCCGCGGGTAGAAGATGTCGCACAGCGCGGCTAGCGCCGGGTAATCGGCGGGGCGTTGCGCGCCGTCGCGCACCCACAGGGTGGTGGTCGACGAGGGGCTGGGTTGCCCGTTCTTGCCGGGCATCGGGCCTTCGACGAAGCGCATGTCGTAGAGGCTGGTCCAGCGAACCAGGCCGGGATCGGTGGCCGGCAGCCGCTCGGGGTCCGGGGCGCTCGGTGGCTGGCTTTCGGTGTCGTCCCATCCGTCGCGGCGCAGGGCGAACAACGCGGTCGCCGTCGTCTTGACGTCTCCATCCTGGCTGAGCTCGGCAATCCAGTGCTGGTTGCTGCGGTTGGTGCGTGCCGGTCGCAGCGAGATGTCGAAGTCACCGTCGGCGATGGGGGCGGCGTAGTTGACCGTTAGCGCCAGCGGGTCGCCGATGCGATCGGGGTGCGCCTCGGCGGCGTGCAGCATCACCGCGGCGGTGATGCCACCAAAGGGCCCCACCATGTTGGCCCATTCCGGATGGGTCCGGCCGCGCCTGGTGTAGGCGTCGATGGTCTCGAGCCCGATGGCGTCGTCGAAGGGGTGCGTCATGAGTCGTTCGCAGACTACCGGCGGTGGGCGCGACGCCGTGCCGAGGGCGCGGGTCTCGACTGCCTCGGCTCCACTGCTGTACAGTCGCCCAGCACAAGCTTGACGCTCGAATGAGAGGCCATCCGGTGACTTCGGAGTCGGTCGCAGAATTCCGGAGCCGGGCCAAGGCCTGGCTGGCCGGAAACCTGCCGCGGCTTGATTCCAACGAAGCAATGGCCCTGCAGCGCGACGAGCTGCCCTCGTGGCGGCGCGCGCGTGAACTACAGAGGAAGCTGTACGACGGCGGGTTCGCCGGCATCTGCTTCCCGCGCGAGTACGGCGGCCTCGGGTTGGGCTACGAATACAAGAAGGCGTTCGACGCCGAGGCCCTGGCCTACGAGACGCCGCTCATGCTCAACGTCCCGTCGTTCGCCATCTGTTGCGCGACGATCCTCGACATGGGCAGCGAGGAACAGAAGCGCACGCACATCGCCGCCGCGCTCCGCGGCGACGAAGTGCTGGTGCAGTTGCTGTCGGAACCCAGCGGGGGATCCGATCTTGCGGGCGTCCTCACCCGCGCGGACCGCAAGGACGGACGATGGGTCATCAACGGCGCCAAGACGTGGAGCACGTGGGCGTTCGCCGCCGATTACGGCCTGTGCCTGGCCCGCACCGACTGGAACGCGCCCAAACACGAGGGGCTGACGATGTTCCTGGTGCCGCTTCGGCATCCCGGTGTCACGATCAACCGCATCAAGCAGGTCAACGGCTCGGTCGAGTTCTGCGAGGAGTTCTTCGACGACGTCGACGTCGGTGACGACGCCGTCGTCGGTGAGCCGGGCAAAGGATGGGACGTCGCGTCGCGCCAGCTCTACCATGAACGCCGCAGCATGGGCGACGGGTCGGAATACACCAGCGGGCCCGGAATCGCCGAGGCCGAGGATGTCTCTGTCGACCTGCTGTCGGTGGCCGAGAAGGCGAAACAGGCCGGGAGAGAAGGTGTTCGGGAGATGATCGGGCGGGCTCTGGTGCACCGGGCCGTGCACGGACAACTCAGCGAGCACGTCTTTCACGCCGTGGCCGACGGTTCGCTGCCCCCCGCCGCGGGATCGATCATCCGACTCGACATGGCCGAGGTGCACGACGTCGAAATCGACACCGCGCTGGCGGTTGCGGGACCGGTGGCCGCGGTCGACGACGAGACGGGTTTGCTCGACATCGGCACGCGCTACCTGGGCCGCCAGATCGCCAGCATCGGTGGCGGAACCACGGAGATGGCGCGCAACGTAATCGGCGAGCGCGTCCTGAACTTTCCGCGCGAGTACGCTGCCGACCGCGGCGTGCCGTTCAACCAGGTACGGCACGGAAAAGCCTGAAGGAGGCGGGAATTGAACGACCAGCTTCGAGATATCCGAGAGTTGGCGGGAGACTCCGAGGCCTACCGCGACGAACTATATCGGCGCTGGACCGGTCTGCTCAGCTACCGCTACATCGGCCGAAAGCACTCCTCGATGGACCTCGGTGAGGTCGACGACACCGTCACCATTCGCCGTGACATGCGTAACGAGGCCGGGGGAATCATGGTGGCGCCGTTAGCCATTTCGTCCCCGGAAGGATGCCAGACCGACATGGTCGCGGTGCCCAATCCGGTCATCGCGTCGGTGCAGATCATCGATCCGGGCTACGACGTCAAGCGCGTCGAGATCGTCGGCTCCGGCATCGTCCACCAGGGCCGCACGATGGGATACGGGCGGTGCAAGATCGTCGACGCCGACAACCCGGACCGGGTGATCGCCTTCAACGAGGGACAGGGAGCGATCATCGGCATTCCGCCGGAAGGCCTCGGCAGGATGGACGTTTCGGGCACGGAACTGGTGATCGAGGATTCGCCGGACCTGCCGCCGCTGTGGCAGGCCTTCGGGGCCAGCAGGCGGGATGACGGCCATTGGGTGCTGCCCGAGCTCAGCACCGAACTCGCTTCCCCGGACGCCGCGCTGCACATCGGTCCGCAGCACCTCGTCCTAGAAACGGCGGCTATCGATCTCGCCGCCGGCGTCGCCGGGACCCGAAAGCTCCAGGTGGTCAGCTGGCATGTCATGTTCATGTCGCGCGGCAAAGTGGGCCCCTTCCGGGTCGAGGGAGTCGCGCACCGCGGCGGGACCGGCCGTGTCGGTGTGCGCATGTTGCTGCACGACGAGGGAAATGGGGACAAGGCCGTCACTTCCGCCGCGGCGGTCTTGGACGTCGTGAGTCCCTGACCGAGGGGTGGTGGATGACTCGCTCGCCCGGTGCCGCCCATAGACGAACGCGAATATCGGGGTGGCCATGAGGGTCGTGACGACGGCTACCAACACCAGGATGCTGAAGAGCGTCGGGGTGATGATGCCGGCCTGGAGTCCGATATTGAGCAGAATGAGTTCGATCAGTCCGCGGGCGTTCATCAGTGAACCCAGTGCAACGGATTCACGAAAAGGGACTTTCCTCAGCCACGCGACCACGGTGCACGAAACGCCCTTGCCCAGAATCGACAGCAGGAGCATTCCCACCGTGACCGCCCACAGCTTCGGGGTGTTGACCAGGCCGATCTGGGTGTTCAGGCCCGAGTAGACAAAGAACAGCGGCAGCAACAACGTTGTCACCAAGGGCTCGAGCCTGGCAGTGAGCTGGTGAGCGAAAAACCCGGACGGCATTGCCGCGCCCACAACGAACGCGCCGAATATCGCGTAGACGCCGATGGCGTCGGTGAACCATGCGCACGTCATCAGCAACACCAAGACCGCGCTGAAGGTCGATGCGCTGACAGCGCTCCGGCGTTCGGATCTCGCGGCGAGGATGGCCAAGGCTTTACGGCCGAACATCAGGAACAACGCGGTGTACAAAACGCCCCCGACTATTGCCGTCGCGGCCGTCGTAGGAGTGCCTCGATGGATGGCGAGCACCACCGCGAGGATGCACCAGGAGAGCGCATCGTCGATCGCCCCGCAGATCAGGGCGAGCGCACCCAGCGAGGTTCCGGACAGGCGCTGTTCGAAAATAATGCGCGCGAGCATAGGAAACGCGGTGGTTGCGATCGACGCGCCCAAGAACATCATCGCCAAGCCGAGCGAGACGCCTTTTCCGAACAGCAATCCGCTGTTCAGCAGTGGCAGGGCGACAAGCGCTCCCAGCGCAAGCGGTGTGAGGATGCCCGCGGCCGACACGGCCGCCGCGGTTCCGGCGCGGTGTTTGATCAGGTTGACGTCGAAGCTGAGCCCAACGAGGAACATGTAAAGCACCAGGCCGATCTGCGCTGCCGTGTACAGCACCACGTTCGCCGGCCCCGGCGGAAACAAGTCGTGTTGCACACCGGGCGCGACCCGGCCCAGGAGTGAGGGGCCGAGAAGTACCCCGGCAATCATCTCGCCGACGACTTGCGGTTGTCCCATGCGTTGGGCGACCAGCCCGACGAGCCGGCATGTTCCGAGAATGACGGCCAACTCGAGGAAAAAATGTACGGCAGTTGCTGCAGGCATGAAGAGGTCCTGAGGTCAGGTTGTCGATGGTTTTTCGGAGCGTTGTCGCGTGGAAGTGCCCGATCGGCGGCACCGGTTGACTTCGGTGTTGGCCCCGGCGGGCGTCTCGTCCCCGGCCGTCAACTACCCCGGCTTCGTTTGCACCTTTCGTCGGAGGGCGCCTGTGCCGGCTTCGGCCCGGCATAAAGCTTGACCAGCGGTTGAGATCGTCTTTGCCGCAGCGCATCTGGCCTCGCGCCCGTCAGCGGCCCGACCCACCGGCGCCGTGTGCTTCCAGGCTTGCGAGAGTCCTCGTTTCGTGTAACGTACTTAACTATTAAGTAACTTAATCTCTCCGGGTTTGCAAGAGGTGGACGTATGGACGTGCGCGCGCAACTGTCGCAGTTGAGCCCCCAGGCGCGCGACTCCCTGGTGCGAAGGCTCAAGGCCCGATTGGATGTCGACCAGAGTCGCCCTGACCATGACGTCACCATCGTCGGAGGTGGTGCGGCCGGACTGACCCTGGCGCTGGAGATTCGCACCGCCAGGCCTCGAACCCGAATCGCCGTCATCTCGCCCCACTCGCATCCGGTGCCTGAGATCACCCACACCGTCGGCGAGTCGACGGTCGAGGTTTCCGCCCACTACCTCCGCGAACGCATTGGGTTGGCCAACCACCTGCAAACCTCGCAGATCCGCAAAATGGGCCTGCGAATGTTTTTCTCCCACGGTGCAAACACGGATATCACCGAGCGGTTGGAACTCGGCAGTTCCTCCTTCATCCCTCAGGTGACGTATCAAATCGACCGCGGCAGGCTGGAGAACGAGCTCTACCGACGTTGCCGATCGGCGGGCATCGAGATCCGCCGCGGCCGCGCGGCAACGGTCGAGTGCGGCGCCGGGGGACAGCCGCACAGCGTTTCCATCCAGAACGGGGACAGCATCACCCGAACGACGTCGCGTTGGGTGGTGGACTCATCCGGACGGAATCGTGCGTTGGCCCGCCAACTGGGTTTACGGCGCGGCAACGAACACAACTGCAATGCGGTGTGGTTGCGTGTCGCCGCTGAAATCGACATCGGCCGGTGGAGCGACGACCCGGCCTGGCAGGCCCGCATCGTCGAGGGCGATCGCGCACTCTCCACGAATCATCTGATGGGGGAGGGCTATTGGGTTTGGCTGATCCGGCTCGCTTCCGGATCCACGAGCGTCGGCATCGTCGCCGACCCGGCGTTTCACCGGTTCGACCGATTCAACACCCTCACCAAAGCTCGGTCGTGGCTCACCGAGTACGAGCCGCAGTGCGCGGCAGTCCTGGCAGAACACGAACACCTGATCAAGGACTTCCGGGTAATGAAGAACTACAGTCACGGCGCCACCAAGGTGTACGACGGCCGCGACCGGTGGTGTCTCACCGGAGATTCGGCGATCTTCCTGGATCCGTTGTACTCGTCGGGACTGGACCTCGTGGCAATCGGTAATGGTCTCATCACCGACATGATCGTCCGCGAACTCGACGGTGAAGATGTCGTCGCGCGGTCCGGAATCAGTGACTCGCTGTTCCGATCCCTGACCGACATGTGGCTTGCCGTGTACTGCGATCAGTACGTGCTCATGGGCTCACCGGCCGTGATGTCCGCCAAGGTGATTTGGGATATCGCCTTCTACTGGGGCTTTATCGGCTTGCTCTACCGGAATGGGCGATTCGTCACGGTCGCCGACGATCCGCAGGTCGTGCCTCACCTGGAAGGGTTGATCAAGCTCAGCAACCGCATGCAGAGGTTCTTCCGAGAATGGGCCGCAATCGAGGGGGAGCCTCCATCGGCGGGGTTCGTCGATTTGTACTCACCGTTGAACTTCATGGTCAGCTTGCACACCGCGATGATCGGAGAAAGTCCGGACTTCGCCGCACAGTTCGAGGCGAACACCAGGCTGTTACAGCAGCTGGCAGGCCAGCTCGCGGAGACGGTGGTTTCACACAAGTGCGACCGGTTCTCCGAAGACGGCGTCATGAAGCAGGTACAGGCGTGGCAACGCGACTCCCTTTTGCGGGAGCTGCGATCCGTCTACCGCCGCGAGCAGGAAATCAATCCGATCAGCCGAGAGTGGATTCTCGGCGCCGCACCCGTACTAGAACCACGTTGATCCGAAAACGATTCGCGCACGACCCGGTTCTCCCGGTTGAGATCAGTGAACTCGCCGGCAGCGGGCCAGCGCCTACGTGGGGACGGGCACGGGTCACCCGTCGGCGCGAACAACGGGCACGGACTTCCTATGCAACGCACTCCTCGACCCGGCGTGGACCGGTGCAACGTCTCGCGGCGAAAGGATGAACATGCGCGCCGCAACCGCGAGCCGCGACCCCTTGGCGATCGTCGGAATCGGGTGTCAGTTTCCAGGTGGTGCCGAGGACCCGGAGAGCTACTGGCGCTTGCTCTGCAGCGAAACCGACGCCACCGGGACCGTTCCCGAATCGCGTTGGAACGCCGCAAAATACTACGATCCGAACCCCGCCAAGGTCGGCAAGATGGTCACCCGTCGAGGCGGGTTCCTCAGCGAGATAGACCAATTCGACCCTCAATTCTTCGGGATCTCTCCCCGCGAGGCGCACCTGATCGATCCGCAGCAACGCCTGCTGTTGCGGGCCACATGGGAGGCGCTGGAAGACGGTGGAATATCCGCGGACAGCCTGGCAGGAACCGAAGTAGGCGTCTTCGTCGGCGGTTTCACCCTCGACTACCAACTTCTGCAGAATCAGGGTCGCGTCAGTCGGTACCGCTTCAAGGCCCATTCCGCCACCGGAATGATGATGACCATGCTGGCCAACCGGATCTCGTTCGCCTTCGATTTCCGGGGACCCAGCATGACGATCGACACGGCGTGCTCGAGCTCACTGGTCGCCGTTCACCTTGCGGCGCTCAGCATTTGGAACGGTGAATGCGATCTCGCGCTGGCCGGTGGGGTCAATGTCATGATCGGACCCAACACCGCCATCGCCGAATCGAAAAGCGGATTCCTCAGTCCGGACGGGCGCTGCAAGGCCTTCGACCGCTCCGCCGACGGCTACGCGCGCGGAGAAGGTGGCGCGGTGGTCGTCATCAAGCCGCTCGAACGGGCGCTGGCCGACGGTGATGAGATTTACGCTCAGATCCTCGGGTCCGCGGTCTCGCAGGATGGCCGCACCGACGGCATCACCGTGCCCCGCGCCGCGGCGCAGGAGGCGGCCATCATCACGGCGCTGCGCCGGGCGGGTATCCGTCCGGACGAGGTCGGCTATGTGGAGGCGCACGGCACTGGCACCCCCGTCGGCGATCCGGTCGAGGCTGGGGCGCTCGGCCACGTGCTGGCCGCGGACCGCTCACCGGCCGACCCACTGCTGATCGGCTCGGTCAAGACCAATATCGGCCATTTGGAGGCCGGCGCCGGGGTTGCCGGATTGATCAAGGCGGCGCTGGTGCTCAGACACGGGTACATCCCGGCGAGTCTGCACCTCAATGCGCCCATACCGCTTGCGAATTCGGGCATCGAGATACCGGCGACCGGTCGTCCGTTTCCCGGCAGCCGGCGACGCGTCGCGGGAGTGAACTCCTTCGGCTTCGGCGGCACCAACGCACACGTCGTGCTTGCCGAGCCGCCCATCCCCGCCCGGGCCGACCGGACACCGTCGCAGCATTTGCCGCTGGCCCTGCTGCCGATCTCGGCGAGGTCCCAAGAAGCGTTAGCCGCGACGGCGCATCGGCTCGCGAAGCACGTCGACGCCCGCCCCGACATCACCTTGCGCGACCTCGGTTACACGCTCAGCCGGCGTCGCACCCACCTGACGCATCGCCGCGCGATCGTCGCCGACGGTGTCGCCGACGCCGTGAGTCAACTCCAAGCCCTGGCGGAGGGACAAAGCCCGGTTGGCCGCACGCCTCCGGCCACGCCGAAGTTGGCGTTCGTCTGTACAGGCATGGGGCCCCAGTGGTGGAAGATGTGCCGAGGGCTGCTCGACGCCTATCCCGCCTTCGCCGACAGCATCGCCCGAAGCGATCGCGAGCTATCCCGTTATGCCGATTGGTCTTTGATCGACGAACTCCGCGCGGACGAATCGCGATCCCGCATGGCGGAAACTGACGTGGCCCAGCCCGCCAACTTCGCGATCCAGGTCGCGCTGGCCGAGCAGCTCAAAGAACTCGGCATCATCCCCGACGCCGTGGTGGGGCACAGCGCCGGCGAGGTGGCCGCCCACTATCTGGCGGGTGTTCTCACCTTCGAACAGGCGATCCGCGTCATCTTCCACCGAAGTCGCCTGCAACAGCGCACCCGAGGGTTGGGCCGCATGCTGGCCGTCGGTCTGGGTGCCGAATCGCTCACCGAGAACGCGGCGGTCGATGGCCTCGGGACCGGTGTATCCATCGCCGCGGTCAACAGCCCCTCGGCGGTCACCCTCGCAGGCGACGGTGACGCCCTGGACCGCATCGCCCGCCAACTCGACGAGATCAGAATCTTCAACCGGTTCCTCAACGTGCAGGTGCCGTATCACACGCACTACATGGACATGGTGCGAGAAGACCTCTGCAGCGCGTTGCAAGGGCTTTCTTCGGGTCCGGCGACCATCCCGCTGTATTCCACAGTGACGGGCGAGCGCCTGGACGGCTACGCCGCCGGCGACGCCTACTGGTGGCAGAATACCCGAGCCACAGTACTTTTCGAACCCGCGGTCAGCCGTATGCTCGTCGACGGATACACCCACTTCGTCGAACTCGGGCCGCATCCCGTCCTCGCGACGTCCATCGTCGAGATCGCCTCAGCCCATAAGGCCGACGTGGTGGTCTTGCCGACGCAGCGGCGCGACGCCGACGATGGCCGCTCGTTAATGAATTGCGTTGGCGCGCTGCATTGCGAGGGCCGCCCGGTGAGGTGGGAAGCGCTATACCCGAGGGAAGGGGCGCGGCCGCTGAAACTCCCCCTGTATCCATGGCAGTCCAAACGGTATTGGAACGAGACCCAGGAAGCCGCGGAGGACCTGCATTACAACCCGGTGCATCCCCTGCTCGGACAACCGGTGGGCGGCGCGGTGCGTCCCACCTGGGAAGTGGAGTTGAGCACCGCGATGTTGCCTTTCCTCGCGGATCACCGGGTTCAGGGCAGTGTCATGGTACCCGGAGCGGTATTCATCGAAATGGCCCTGGCGGCCGGTCAGGAAACCTACGGAACGGCGGATCACAGCGTTGAGAATCTGACGCTGAGACGGGCTCTCCTTCTCGACGACACTTGTGACCCCATACTCAGGACGACCCTCGACCAGGACACTGGCGCACTGGAATTCACCGCGTTCACTGCGACCGCGGGCGGGGAACTGAAGTGGACGCTGACGGCGACCGCTGAGCTCAACACACTTCCGAGATCGCCTGAGCGTTGCGACAGCCTCATCGGCGCGGGCGAGACCACGACGATCGGCGGCGAGGATTTCTACGCCCGTACCCAAGGCGTGGGCTTGACGTATGGCCAAGCGTTCCAGACCATCTCCGGGGCGACTGCCGGAGATGGTTGGGCGAGAGCGCGAATCGTCGTTCCGGCAGTGCTACGCGACGAAGTCGACCGATACCGATTCCATCCGGTCCTCGTCGACGGCGCCTTCCAGACACTTCTTGGTGCGCCGCTTTTCGGGCGTGAGGCCAGCGAAAGTCCCTATCTTCCCGTTCGAATCCGGCAAATCGCCGTATACGGCTCAGCGCAGGAAGACATGACCGTCCACGTACGGGTCGTGTCAGCCACCGCCGACGAGATCGAGAGCGACATAACCGTCACCGGCGCCGCCGGGCAGCCGCTCGCTGTCTTCAACGGCTTCACCGTGCAATCGCTCGCTGCGTCGTCTCACATGTCGCCTGAGCGTGTGGACAAGGGGCTCTACGAGCTCCAGTGGGTTGCGCGTACCGGTGTTCCATACGATGAGCGGGAGAACTCGATCACCGCCGAGAGCATGTCGTGGCTTGTCTTCGTCGATGCGGGTGGTGTCGGCTCAGCGCTCGCGGAGCAGCTGCGCCGCAAGGGCCAGCACGTCCGCGTGGTCGAACACCGACCCGTCGAAACGCTCGCCGCATCCGACGGCGGCTACGCGGTCGATCCCAGCCAACCGCGCCAGCTACATCAGTTGCTCGAAACCCACTGCGCCAACGAAGGCAACCTTGCCGGGATCATCGACTGTTGGCCGTTGGATATGCCCGCACATCCGGACGGCGAACCGGACGGCGATGACATCGATCTGGCCGAACCCGCCGCTCGCATGGGCGTTTTCACGGCGCTCCACGTCGTGAAATTCCTCGCGCAGCAAGACGCCGTCCAGCCGCGCCTCTACTTGATCACCGCAAACGCGCAACCGGCACCGGGGACCGAAGCGCTCGCGGTCGAACAAGCGGCCCTCTGGGGGCTCGGTCGCGTCGTGGGACACCAGGAATTGGTCAAGCAATGGGGCGGGCTGATCGATATCGACGCCGCCGACGATCGCTTCGAGGCTGCAGCGCGCATCTGCGACCACGTGCTCGACGACGACGCCGAGGATCAGATCGCCATCCGCGGCCACACCACGTTCGTCCCGCGCCTTCGCTCGAGCAGCAGCCTCTCGAAAGCCTTCCCGACCAAGCTCGCAACCGATGCCACCTACGTTGTCACGGGTGGAGCGGGAGCCCTCGGTCGCGTCGTCGCGACATACCTTGCCGAGCGGGGAGCGCGGCACATCGTCCTGCTAAGCCGAAGCGCCGTGCCGCCAAGGAGTCGCTGGCCGTCGCTGCCCCACGGCGACAAGCACCGGTCAACTGTCGACGCGATCCGGCAGATCGAGCGCCTCGGCGCCCGAGTGACGAGCGCCAGCGTCGACATCACCGACGCCAAACAGGTGCAGGCTTGGTTGAGTGAGCACATCCGCGACGACGGCCGGCCGGTGCGTGGAATCGTTCACGCCGCCGGATGTGTCCACGACCAACTCTTGGTCAACATGACCGAGGCGGACTTCGCCAAGGTGATGGCGCCCAAGGTCCTCGGTACTCGCGTGTTGCACAACGTTTTCAAGGGGCAGCAGCTGGACTTCTTTGTGATGTTCGGGTCCGCGGGGTCGGTCATCGCATCACCCGGTCAGGGCAACTACGCCGCCGCCAACGCGTTCCTCGACGCCTTCGCGCATCATCGACGGGCCGCGGGTCTGCCGGCGCTGACCATCGCTTGGGGTCCGTGGTCGGTTGGCATGGTCGAAGAGCTCAAGCTCGAAAAGATCTACGCACAGCGGGGGATCGAGCTGATCACGCCCGTCGCGGGTGCCCAGATCCTCGATCGGCTCATCAATCAGCCAGTTGCCAACGTCGTCGCCATCACCGCCGACTGGACGCGGGCCCGTCGCGTCGGCCTCGTCGGACAGTTACCGGCGATGTTCTCCGAACTGGGGGAGAGCGAACCGTCGCCCACCGAAACCGATGGTGAGACGTCCGTGTTGGATTCCCTTGCGGCATGCCCCGAAGCCGACAGGGTGGACATGGTCGCTCGCATGGTTCGACAAATCGGCGCCGCGGTCTTCGACCTCGCCCCGGCCGACATCGGACTCGACGACGCCCTCGACGACCTCGGCCTGGACTCCATGATGGCAATGGATTTCAGGGCCAGGATCCACGCACAGTTCGCCGTCGATCTTCCCGTTCTGGAACTGCTCAGGGGCGTGAGCGTCAACGAGCTGGCCGCTCGGGTACTTGGCCGGCTTCAACTGAGAGGCACCGACCCATCCGTCGTCACCGAACAGCCGCCGGAACGCACCGCAGCCTCCGAGATCGACCGCTTGGTGGAGCAGTTGTCCGAGGACGAACTGCGGGCACTTCTGGTCGATCTCGAAACGCCGGTCGGCGAGCGGGATTCGGGGGGATCGCGGGCGTGAGTTCTCCCGGGCGGGCACCGTCGGCGCGACCCGAGCGGCTGGCTGAGAAGGCGGAGCCAACCCCAGTGATGGCTCCGGAGCCGTCCCCCGCCGTGCACGTTCGAGGTCTGTCAAAGGCCTACGGGCAAATACCGGCGGTGCGCGAGGTGGATTTGGACGTCGGCCATGGCGAGATCTTCGCCATCCTCGGTCCCAACGGCGCGGGAAAGTCGACGACGATCGAAATCCTCGAGGGCCATCGACAACGGGACGCCGGCTACGTGCGGGTACTGGGCGAAGATCCGGGAACCGCCGGCCGCAGCTGGCGCGCCAAGATCGGCATCGTGCTGCAAGAAGTCAGCGACGCCGGA
The DNA here is from genome assembly GCF_041890355.1 of Mycobacterium hainanense. Taxonomy (NCBI): domain Bacteria; kingdom Bacillati; phylum Actinomycetota; class Actinomycetes; order Mycobacteriales; family Mycobacteriaceae; genus Mycobacterium; species Mycobacterium hainanense. The sequence goes on from NZ_CP169059.1 coordinate 2,686,721, forward strand.
ATGCTGACCGTGGCGGAAACCGTTGGGATGCTGACGAAATGCTATGGGCGGGCGCGAAATCCGGGGGAGACCCTTGAACTCGTCGGCCTGACCTCGGTAGCCGACTCCCGGGTGAGGACGCTGTCAGGTGGGCAGCGTCGTCGCCTGGACGTCGCCCTCGGCATCATCGGCATGCCCGAATTGCTCTTCCTGGATGAACCGACGACCGGTTTCGATCCCGACGCCCGGCGACGGTTCTGGGATCTCATCAGATTGTTGGCCAGCGATGGCACGACCATCGTATTGACGACCCACTACCTGGAAGAGGCCGCCGCACTGGCGGACCGGGTCGCAGTCTTGGCCGGCGGCAGGGTGGTGGCGGTCGACTCACCGGAAAAACTGACCGAGTACGTCAATTCCGCCGCTACGGTCCGTTGGGTGGAGGCGGGCCGTGTCCACGTGCAGGAGACGGATCGGCCGACCGACTTGATCAGGCAGCGGTCGAAGGACGGGGCAGAACTGGCCCAGCTGACGGTCTCGCGGCCGACGCTGGAAGACGCCTACCTGCAGTTGATCGGCGAGACGTGACGGGCGTCGACCAAGTGCGGGGTCCGGCACCGCAGCGCCACGGCGAGGCGGCGCTCCCGAGTCCACTTCGCATCGGGGTGTCGAGGATCGTGCCCGAGCTGAAAATGTTCTACCGCCGGCCAGAGCAGTTGGTGCTCACGTTTTCGATGCCTGCTGTAATCGGCATTCTGTTGGGTTCAATCTTCTCGACGAAGATGCCGCACAGCGACACCAGCACCGGCGCCGTTCTCGCGGCGAGCATCCTCGCGTACGGCATCCTGTCCACATCCTTTATCAACCTCGGCATCAGCGTTGCCGCCGACCGAGAGAGCGGCGCACTGCGACGGCTCCGGGGGACGTCTACGACCGCGTCGTCGTATTTCATCGGAAAGATCGCCCTGGTTGCCGTCGCCAGCCTGGCCGAGGCCGTCGTTCTGCTATCGGTGGGTGTGCTCGTCTTCAAACTTCAGCTACCGACCGATGCCTTCGGATGGTTCACACTGACCTGGGTGTTCATCATGGGCATCATCAGCTGTTCGTTATTGGGCATTTTCGTCAGCAATTTCGCAAGCAGCGCGGTTTCAGCGGCCGTGATCACCAACGGGCCGGGGGTTGCACTGCAGTTCGTGTCGGGCACCTACGTGCCGCTGGCCGCGTTGCCGGCGTGGATGTTGACCCTCGGCTCTGTTTTTCCGGTGAAGTGGATGGCCCAAGGGTTCCGATCGGTGCTCCTGCCGCCGAACATGGCCGCCTTCGAGCCGGCCGGCAGCTGGGAGCACTGGCCGACGTTTGTCGTGCTGACCGCGTGGAGCGTGGGCGGCCTGATCGCCTGCCTGATGGTTTTTCGATGGTCGGACAAAAAATAGGCCAATGGCCATACATTGCCTGCGGTACGTATGGTGCTTAGGGCCCACACGACAGGAGAATCACAGTGGCAGGACGGTTGGCCGGAAAGGTCGCGCTGATCAGCGGGGGCGCGCGGGGGATGGGGGCCTCGCACGTGCGAACGCTGGTGGGCGAGGGGGCCAAGGTGGTGTTCGGTGACATCCTCGACGACGAGGGCAAGGCGGTCGCGGCTGAAGTGGGGGACGCCGCCCGCTATATCCACCTCGACGTAACGAAACCCGAGGACTGGGACGCCGCGGTGGCCACCGCGCTGAGCGAGTTCGGCCACCTCGACGTGCTCGTCAACAACGCGGGCATCATCAACATCGGCACATTCGAGGATTACGCGCTCTCGGAGTGGCAGCGCATCCTCGACATCAACCTGACGGGCGTGTTCCTGGGCATCCGCGCCGTGGTGAAGCCGATGAAGGATGCCGGGCGGGGGTCGATCATCAACATCTCCTCGATCGAGGGACTCGCCGGCACGATCGCCTGCCACGGCTACACCGCGACCAAGTTCGCCGTCCGGGGGCTGACCAAGTCGGCCGCGTTGGAGTTGGGGCCCAGCGGGATCCGGGTCAACTCGATCCATCCCGGGCTGATCAAGACGCCGATGACCGAGTGGGTCCCCGAGGACATCTTTCAGACCGCGCTGGGCCGCATCGCCCAACCCGAGGAAGTCTCCAACCTTGTTGTCTATCTCGCCAGCGACGACTCGAGCTATTCGACGGGCTCGGAGTTCGTCGTCGACGGCGGCACCACCGCCGGCCTGGGCCACAAGGACTTCTCCGCAGTGGACACCGGCGGGCAGCCGGACTGGGTTACCTAACGGCAGCGAGGGATTGGGCAACGGCGAGGGGACCGGGCGCTGCCGGACGCGTTGCGGCCACCAGGACCACTTGCCAGCGCTGCCACTGAATTCAGGCCCGGCCGCGTCCCTGTCCTGGCGCGACGAGAGGTGCGCCGGGGAACGAGCTATGCGCCATCGTTGCCCTCGCGCAGGGACTGGACCATGCTCTGCAGGATCCGGAACGCATCGGACTGCTCGGCCTCGGTAAGGCCGGCCAGCATTCTGACCTCGACGGAGCGGACCGCCGCCGACGCTTTCTCGAGGCTCCGTCGGCCGCGGGGTGTGAGCCGGGCCGGAAGGACTTTTCCGACGGGTGCTGACGCGGGCCTGGTCACGTAGCCGTCTCGTTCCAGAGCCTGGAGCAGGACGTTCATCGACTGCCGTGTCACGAACGCGCCCCGCGCGAGCTCGGAGTTCGACAAGCCCGGTCGCTGAGCCAGCAGCTCGAGGCATGAGTAGTGCGTCACGCTCATCCCGAGCGGCCGCAGCACCTCCTCCATGGCTGCGCGAAGGGCGCTCGACGCCTCTTTCAACAGGTAGCCCAGTGATGTCTTCAGGTCGACGCCGACACCGTCTTGACTCATGTCAGTATTCTGACATATGGTGACCTATGTCAGAAAACTGACACATGACAAAGGAGCATCATGCCCGTCACCGGCCCCGACTTCATCTCCCTCCAGGCGCGTGACCTCGACGCTTCGCAGGCGTTCTATGAGCGCTACCTCGGCCTCGTCCGCTCGCAGGCCGGGCCTCCGCACGCCGTCGTCTTCGAGACGAAGCCGATTACGTTCGCACTGCGCGACGTCGTCCCCGGCACCGACCTCGCAGCCGTTGCTCAGCCCGGCATCGGCGCCGCGATCTGGCTGCATGCCACCGATGTCCAGGCCATCCACGATGCTCTCGTCGCCGACGGTCACACCATCGTCTCCGCACCGATCGACGGCCCCTTCGGTCGGACGTTCACCTTCGCCGACCCCGACGGCTACCACATCACGCTGCACGACCGCGCCTGATCGGAAAACGCCGCCTTGCGCGAGTCAAATATGGCGGGTTAGCACTTGGTTGTCAGCGGAGCAGTCGGACTGGGTTATCTTGCAGGAGCGAGGGATTCGGCGTCCTCATGGGCGGCATTCTCACTCGGCTTGGGCCACGGCGATGGAACCGGGCGCTGCCGCACCCGTTGCGGCCACCAGAACCACTTGCCCAGCAACGCGGCGATGGACGGCGTCATCAGCGACCGGACGACCAGGGTGTCGAACAGCAGACCCAATCCGATGGTGGTACCGACCTGGCCGATGACCGTCAGCTCACTGACCGCCATCGTCATCATTGTGAACGCGAACACCAGTCCCGCCGAGGTGACGACCGAACCGGTGCCGCCCATCGACCGGATGATCCCGGTGTTGAGGCCGGCGTAGATTTCCTCCTTGAACCGCGCTACCAATAGCAGGTTGTAGTCCGCACCCACGGCAAGCAGGATGATGACCGACATCGCGAGCACCATCCAGTGCAGCTCGATGCCGATGAGATGCTGCCAGATCAACACCGACAGGCCGAACGACGCCCCCAGCGAAAGCAAGACCGTGCCCACGATGACCGCCGACGCCACCACGCCCCGCGTGATGAGCAACATGATGATGAAGATCAAGCACAGGGACGAGATCCCGGCGATCAGCAAGTCATAGGTGTTGCCGTCACTGAGGTCTTTGTAGACCGAGGCGGTGCCCGCGAGATAGATCCTCGAGCCCTCCAGCGGCGTGCCCTTGAGCGCTTCGTAGGCGGCCTTCTTGATGGCAGCGATGTGCGAAATGCCCTCCTGCGACATCGGATCGCCGTCATGGCTGATGATGAAGCGCACGGCATGGCCGTCGGGGGAGATGAAGTTCTTCATCCCCTTCTTGAACTCGGCGTTGTTGAAGGTTTCCGGCGGCAGGTAGAACGAGTCGTCGTTCTTGGACGCGTCGAACGCCTTACCCATGGCGTTGGAGTTCTTCTGCGCCTCGTTCTGCTGATCCTGCAGACCCTTCTGGGTCGAATACATGGTCAGCATCGTCGTTTTCATGGCCTTCATGTTTTCGATCATCGACGGCATCAGCGCCACCATTTGGGGCATCAGCGTGTCCAGGTGGTCCATGATCGGCAGCAGGCTCTGGATGTCGTCGGTCATGATGTCGATGCCGTCCAGGCCGTCGAAGACGGAACGGAGTGACCAGCAGACCGGGATGTCGTAGCAGTGCCGTTCCCAGTACAGGTAGCTGCGGATCGGCCGGAAGAAGTCCTCGAAATCGGCCATGTGCTGGCGTAATTCGTTGATGTCGATGGTCATGTCGTGCATCTTCTTGACCATCTGATGCATGTCGTTGGCCATCTGCGCGGTGATGCTCGACATCTTTTCCATGCTGTCGATGGTCGTCTGCATCATGTCGGCCTGGTGCAGCATGTCGGCCATCTGATCTTCCTGGTACTTCTGGTTCATCTGCTGGGTGACGCCCTGCATGCTGATCTGGAACGGGATCGAGGTGTGCTCGATCGGCGTGCCCTGCGGGCGGGTGATGGCCTGCACGCGGCCGATTCCGGGCACGCGGAAGACCGTCTTGGCGATCTTGTCGATCACCAGGAAGTCGGCGGAGTTGCGCAGATCATGGTCGCTTTCGATCATCAGCACTTCGGGATTCATCCGCGCTTGGGAGAAGTGCCGATCCGCGGCCGCGTAACCCTCGTTGGCGGGCAGGTCGGCCGGCAGGTAGTTGCGGTCGTTGTAGTTGGTGCGGTATCCGGGCAGGGTCAGCAAGCCGACGAGGGCGATCCCGATCGTCACCACCAGGATCGGTCCGGGCCAGCGGACCACGACGGCGCCGATCTTGCGCCACCCGCGAATGCGTTGTGTCCGACGGGGTTCGAGCGTCCTACGGAAGCGAGTCGCCACCGAAATAACCGCGGGCCCAAGAGTGAGCGCCGCGGCCACGACGACCACCATGCCGATGGCCAGCGGGATGCCCAGCGTCTGGAAGTAGGGCAGGTTGGTGAAGTGCAGACAGAAGGTCGCGCCGGCAATGGTCAGGCCCGACCCGAGCACCACGTGAGCGGTGCCCTTGTACATCGTGTAAAACGCGTCTTCGCGTGACTCGCCGACCGCGCGCGCTTCCTGATATCGGCCGATCAGGAAGATCGCGTAGTCGGTGGCAGCCGCGATCGCCAACGTGACCAACAGGTTCGTGGCGAACGTGGACAGCCCAATGATGTTGAAGTAGCCGAGGAAAGCGACCATGCCCCGCGCAGCGGACAGCTCGAGCACCACCATCAACAGCGTCAGCAACACGGTGACGACCGACCGGTAGACCAGCAGCAGCATGCCGATGATGACCGTGAAGGTGGCTGCGGTGATGAGTTGCAGGCTGCGGTCACCGGCCGTGTTCTGATCCGCGGACAGCGCGGCGGGGCCCGTGACGTACGCCTTCACCCCGTGAGGCGGGGTCAGGCTCTTGACGATGTTCTGGACGGACTCGACCGATTCGTTGGCCAGTGCCTCGCCCTGGTTACCGGCCAGGTACACCTGGACGTAAGCCGCCTTGCCGTCGTTACTCTGGGCGCCCGCCCCGGTCAGTGGGTCGCTCCACATATCCTGAACGTGCTCGACGTGTTTGGTGTCCGCGTCGAGCTTCTTGACCATCTGGTCGTAGTACGCGTGAGCGTCGGCGCCGAGGGGATTTTGCCCCTCGAGCACGATCATGACCGAGCTGTTGGACTTGTACTCCTTGAAGATTGCGCCCATGCGCTTGGTCGCGACGACCGACTGCGCGTCATCGGGCGTCATCTCCACCGAGCGCATCTTCCCGACCTCGTCCAGCTGGGGGACGACGGTGTTCAGCACTGCGATCAGCGCGATCCAGCCGATGATGATGGGAACCGCGAAGGTCCGGATGATCCGCGGAATCTTGTCCCGTACCGGTTCGTCGGCTACGGGAAGGGTGTCAGTGCGGGCGTCATCGAAGTGTGCGCTCATGCGGATTTCACCAAGCAGAAGGTCAGGGCGTGCACGCCGTTGGTTTGGTTCTCGGCCTTGACTTCGTCGTCGATGGTGATGCGACAACCCAAAGAATTACCGTCGCTTTGGGCCGAAAGGTTCGGGAAGACCGATGGGGCAGTCGTGCTGAGCACCAGCGTCCACGGCAAAGGCGCGCCGTCGACCCGCTTCGGGTCGGCGGACAAGTCCAAGTAGTTCACGTTGGCTGTGCTGGCCGAGCCGAACACCTCGTACTTGACGACCTTTGGCTTGAACGGCTTGGAATCGTCCAGCCGCGGACTCGTCATGATGCCCGTGTCGTGGGCTCCGAAGAACGACTTGACCCGGGCCACCGCGAAGCCACCGACCACAAGGACCGCGACGATCAGAAGTGGCAACCAAGCGTTGCGCACAACCTTCGAGATCTGCACCTAGGGAATTCCCTTCCTCATCGCCCGATCATGATGTGGTCAGTCGCGCGCGACGGATCACGCTGCGCCGCAACGGTTTCGACGGTCGCATCGGTTCCGTACAGGTTCGATGGTTCGAGCTAGCGATCTTCCGAGAACACCGATTGTCGCCCCCAGTGCGACCCGTGCCTTGGGACGCGAAAGCGTTCTCGAGTACCGCAAGGAGAGCATAGTACATACTGTGCATTTGTTGCACAGCATGCAACGATTGCGATCAGTGTTTCAGATCACTCCGTGAAAATGCTGTTGACCAGCGCGGCGGCGCGCTCGACGTGGGGCATCGGCGTGTCGTCGGCGTCTCCCTCGCCCCTCGACCACCGCTCGATGCCAGAACGCACCGCGGTTAGCGCCAGCGCGGCGATCAACGCAACGATCTCGTCGTCGGGTCGCATGCCCTGGCGGCGGGCGATCACGTCGGTCAGGTGAGTCTGAAACCGTTCCAGATCGGCGAGGAACGCCGCCAACACCGCCGGCGAGGTCTTGGCGAGTTCGAGCATGTGGGCCGCGTGTTCGCGGCGCGGAGGCACGTCGCGGAGATGGTGGGCGGCCAGCGTGATCAGCTCCGCCAGCACAACCGAGTACGGGGCCGGACCCGCGGCGACGAAGTCCGCTACCAGTTCGGGGGGGATGTCCGAGGGGCCGTAGGCGATCGCCGATTCTTTGTTGGGGAAGTAATTGAAGAAGGTGCGCGTCGAGACACCGGCTTCGGCGCAGATCTCGTCGATGGTGACCTTGTCGTAGCCGCGTTCCACCGCGAGGCGCACCGCGGCGTCGCGGATGTCCGCGCTCGTTTGGCGGCGGCGGCGCTCGCGTAGACCCATCTGATTGACGCCCACGGCGTCCATAGTTGCACATACTGCACACTTTGCAGTTAAAAGTGACGGCATTCGCCGACCGACCTTGTTTCGGGAATCACGTCGCCTGAGCTGCGTCGGGGCCAAACACGTTCGTGGGCGGGCCGGTTCGGCCGTTTTGGGCGTGCTGGCTATGCAGCGGACGCGGCGAGCGCGTTCCGAAGGTGATCGCACTGGCTGGCAAAGAATTTCACCGATACGGGCGCCTTGTCCGCTATCTGGTCGAAGGCGTGGAAGGCGCCGGGGGCGATCTCCTCGTGCACGGGGACGCCCGCCTCCCGCAGGCGCCGCGCGTATTGCACGCACTCCTCGTAGAAGAGGTCCAACGTTCCGACCCCGATCCACGCCGGCGGCAGCCCGGACAAATCGACCCGCCGCGCTGGGGCCGCGTCGTTGGCGTCGGCGCCGCTGAGATACCAGCGCCACGCCAATTGGTTGTCGGTTTCGGTCCACATGATGCGCCTCCGACCGCTGCGTTCGGCACCGGTCCGATCGTCGAGCATGGGATAAACCAGCATCTGGAAGGCGAGTTTGACGTCACCGCGGTCGTGAGCCCGGTGTGCAACCGCGGCCGCGAATAGGCCGCCAGCACTGGCTCCACCTACGGCGAGCCGATCGGAGTCAACCCATGGCTGGCGCGCGAGCCAGCGCAGCGCCGCGTAACAGTCCTCGACCGGGATCGGATAGGGATGTTCGGGGGCCACGCGATATTCCACCGCCGCGATCGCGACACCGGTGCGGGTTGACAGCTTGCGCAGGAACTTATCGTCGTGGGCGGCGCGACCCATGATGGTTCCGCCGCCGTGGATCCACAACATGGCCGGGGCGGCGTCGGCAAGATCGACCGGTCGATGCAGACGGACCGTGACGTGCTCGTTGACCGTCGCTTCCGGCACGTCGCGCAACCGCCCCTGGGTCCCCAGGAAGTTCATGATCGCCCGCTGGACTTTGAGCCCACGCTGCAGGGCATACCCACGTGGAAGAAACCGGGCAACCTTGCGCAGTCCGGGGTCCACCGCCTGCGACGAGGTAAAGGCGTTGTCGGGGAACCGTTTTGCCATCGAAGCCCTCAATCCCTTCCGCCGGCGGACACGCTGACCATACCGGACCGGCATCCTGTCCCGAGGCGTCTTTACCGCGCTGACCAGCGATTCTTGACGGTGTCTGATTGGTCGGGCCCGCCGCAGGGTATTCGCTGTCGTGGCTTCGACCCTTACCAAAATCATCAGCGTCCTGGATCCCCGCACCGGCGACACCGTCACCCAGGTGCCGATCACCGAGCCGGCCGACTGTGATGAAGCGGTCAGGCGCGCGGCGGCCAAGGCTAGCGACTGGGCCCGCACCTCGCCGGCCGAACGTGCCGCCGCCGTGGCGGCTGCGGCGGCAGACGTCCGGGCTGCGGCCGACGAACTCGCCGAACTGAACGAGCGGGAGACCGGCAAGCTGGGCGGCGACGCGCGCGGCGGCGTGGACGCGGGCATCGAAACGCTTCTTCAGTACGCCCAACTCGGTCCGCTGCACCGCGGGAGCGCCCTGCAGGGCGGCTGGTCCACAACCGACCTGATGATTCCCCAGCCGCGCGGCGTGGTCGCGGTGATCACGCCGTGGAACGATCCCGTGGCGGTGGCGGCCGGCCTGCTCGGCGCGGCCCTGGTCACCGGGAACACGGTGGTGCACAAGCCCAGCGAGCGCTGCCCCCGGACCGGGCGGCGGTTCGCCGAACTGCTGGCCGCCCGGTTGCCTGACGGTGTCCTCGAGATTGTGGACGGTGACGGCACTGTCGGGGAGCGGTTGGCGGCCGCGGAGCTGGTGGATGTCGTCGCGCACGTCGGCAGCAGCGCGACTGGCCGAGCGATCGCGCGGGCCTGTGCCGAACGAGGCGCCAAGGCCCTGCTGGAGAACGGTGGAAACGATGCTTTGATCGTCGACGCCGATGTGGATCCGGCTTGGGCGGCCGGCCAGGCGGCGCTCGGTGCCTTCGCGAACGCCGGACAGATCTGTGTCTCGGTGGAGCGGGTCTACGTCGTGCAATCGATCGCCGATGCGTTCCTGAACGCTCTGATCGACGAGGCGATCGCGTGGGCCGACCGCATCGGACCGCTGGTCGACGAGCGCCACCGCGAGCATGTGCACTCGCACGTCGAAGACGCCACCCGCGCCGGAGCCCACGTTCTGGTCGGCGGTGAGCCGCGACCCGGGCCAGGTTCGTTCTACCCGCCGACGGTGTTGACCGACTGCACGCCCGACATGCTCATCATGCGCGAGGAAACATTCGGTCCCATCGCGCCGGTCCAGGTGGTGCCGGACTTCGCCGCCGCGTTAGCCGAAGCCGCCGACGACCGGTACGGCTTGGCCGCCACCGTGCTGACCGGCAGCATGGCGCATGCCCAGGAGGCGTGGCGCAGCCTTCCGGTCGGCACCGTCAAGATCAACAACGTCTTCGGCGGGGCCCCGGGGGGAGCCTCCGAACCCCGCCGTGCCAGCGGCACGGGCTTCGGCTTCGGGCCCGAGCTACTCGACGAGATGACCGCCATGAAGGTGGTGCACTGGTCGGCACCCGGCGACTGAACGGGCGGATGGGCTGCAGCAGGGTGTGCATGCCGCGCTGGTTAGCATCGGACGTCCGGGCGTCGATGTGGAGGGTGAGGCGTGACTGCGATACCCGTCATCGCGCTCACTGGTCATCTGGGCGCCGGCAAGACGACGTTGCTCAACCATCTGTTACGTCATCCTGGTACGCGAATCGGTGTGGTGGTTAACGATTTCGGCGACATCAACATCGACGCCAGCCTGGTGGCCGGCCAGGTCGACGAGCCAGCGTCGATTGCGGGAGGGTGCATCTGTTGCCTACCCGACGGCGGTGGGCTCGACGACGCGCTCATCAAGCTCGCCGACCCGGCTCGGCGTCTCGATGCCATCGTCGTCGAGGCCAGCGGTCTAGCCGACCCGGTGGCTGTTGCGCGGCTCATCGGCTTCAGTGAGATCCGCGGGGTTCGCCCGGGCGGGATTGTCGACATCGTCGACGCCGTGAACCACTTCGACACTGTCGATTGCGGCGCCCTGCCGCCTGTGCGCTACGGCGCGGCGTCGCTGATCGTCGTCAACAAGCTCGACCAGGTGCCCGAAAGCGACCGGGTGGCGATGGTCCAACGCGTCACACAGCGTGCGGCGCAACGCAATCCGCGCATACACGTCGTGGCCACAACGGGCGGCAAGATAGCCCCGGAGCTACTCTTCGACGCGTCCGCCACGTCTGGCCAGGTCGGACAGCTCTCGTTCCTGGATCTGGCGCCCGAGCACAACCATGACCATGACCGCGTCCACGCCGACGCCGTCACCGTCCGCAGCTCCGGATGCGTCGACCCCGATGCCTTGTGCGACCTTCTCGAGGATCCGCCGCGGCAGGTGTTCAGGCTGAAAGGGATCGTGGCAGTGCGCCGCCGCGCGACCGTTCATAGCTATGTCGTCAATCTGGTGGGTAGCGCAATCCACATCGGGCCTGCACCGCGGGGAGCCCTGGCCAATCGTCTTGTGGCGATCGGAATGGATCTCGACGTCGACGTTGTGCGTGCGCGAGTCGAAAGCGCGCTGCAGCCTGTCCCTGGGCGGGCGCCGGCACAGGCCCTGCGGCGACTTGACCGCTACCGGCGCCTGAGTGCGTGAACAAACGATCCGGCAATATAAGTCGTGATGTCATCCTCGTTGAACGACGTGCTCGCCACGTTGGAGCTCGATAGAGTCGGCAAGGGCATCTTCGTTGGGCAGCAGCTGGCTGCGCCCGCCAATCATATTCTCGGCGGCCATATCTCGGCCCAGGCTTTGCTGGCGGCAAGCTACACCACACCAGGTCGTGTGCCGCACAGCGTCCACACGTATTTCCTGCGCCCAGGTGATTCGCGTCGGTCGGTGAACTTCGAAGTTGTCGACCTCCAGGAAGGCCGGACTTTTTCGGCGCGCGTTGTCGAATTGGCTTCTCTACGACCGCGCATCACCGAGTAGCGCCGGTTCGCTGGCGTTGGCGAGTGGGACGATGTTCAACCGCGACGGCGGACTGGTGTGCACGGTAACGCAAGAGATTTACTTTCCGCCGCACACCGCCTGAAGTTCGTCAAAAGCGTTGTCCTAGATGAATATTCGTCACAGTGACGTATTACGGGCGATAAGTGGGGCAGGGGTTTTCCGGGGCCGCCTCGGACTTGGGGAGCCTAATGGCGCGTGCCATCGCCGTAGCGTCGCCCCGTGGCCGGGGGTGGTCGGTGCTCGACGCCGAGTGTGACGAACGTCAACGGTAGACAGTGACGTAGCTCATAGCTTGATCGGAGTCAGCTCGGGAATCCTGACGGCTCGTTTGAATATCTATCCAATGGCTGGGAGCGCGATGGCCGACCTCGACTTTGCCTACGACCTGACCCTCGACGAGGCGCGCAGGCGCGGCGCGATGCTCGAAGCGATGGGTGATGACTGGGACCCGATCGCCGTGCTGCGCGACGAGGAGCGGGCGTACGACATGCTGTACTCGAATCTGGATGACGAGCAGCAACGGGTCTACGACGAGTTAGTCCGCGCCGGCATCCTGCCAGAACGGACGGCTGCTCGTGCTACCGATTGATCCGACCGCCGATCGCGGCCGCCGTGCATGGTTGCCCTGCCCGCGCTGCGATCACCGCGCCAGGTGTGGTGATTGTCGAAGCACTCGCAACTGCGATACGCACTGGCAGTACCTCCTGAGCAACAAGGGCACCCTGGTGCACCTGCAGTGCTCGGATTGCGGCCATCTCTGGTCGACCGACACGCACCGCCGCACGCGCCCCAGGCCCTGGGGCCACAGGGCGAGCTAGCACCGGCCGGCGCCGCATCTCAATAACTCGCGCTGCAATAACCCTGCGCCGCAACAGTATTCGTCACAGTGACGTATCGACAGTGATGAGCGGGGAGGGGGCGGGGGCGCCCGAGCCTTCTGGTGTTGGGCATTGGGCCGTCGCCAATGCCCGACGGTCGGCGCCGCACACCACTGGGCGCCCGCCGGGGTGGGTATGGGCGACACCTCAAAAGCGCCTGTGAGCCAGGCCAATGCGTCACAGTGACGTATTGGCCTCTGTGACCGCTAGGAGGCGGGAGTGGTAAGCGGCCACTTGTTGCACGCGTACTTGGGACGCCCGGTGGTCGGTGCCGAACTAGCTACTCGTCATCGCCTCACGGCTACTTGCGCGGCGGCGCGGCAGGTGCGGCTGCACGGAGGCCCGGGCGACTGGATAAAAGACCAGGTCACCGGCCACAATCGGTTGAACTCGGCGTTCGGTGCCGAACTAGCTACTCGTCATCGCCTCACGGCTACTTGCGCGGCGGCGCGGCGCGGCGCGGCAGGCAAGGCTGCACGGAGGCCCGGGCGACTGGATAAAAGGCCAGGTCACCGGCCACAATCGCTTGAACTCGGCATTCATTTGTGCCGATAAGCGACATTATGTCAAGTAAACTCCGCCGTATTGCTCTGTCGTTTCACCACTTTTCGCCACGCTCCCAGCAAACCGATCACGACTGCGCGACGTCATGCGATCAGAGTTCGTCAAGTTCCGGAGCACACTTCGGCTACCTCGTCGTCTGAGCCCCCAGCTTCGGGTGCAACCCTGCCGCCGGCAGCGACGGAGGAACGAGCCCGTCGCGTGTAGCATTCTGCTACGCTTGTTGCAGACTGCTACAGGAGGTCGTCATGAGGGACACCGCTGATCGGGTGACGCGTGTCGCCGCGGACCTCATGGACAGCGCCGCGGTCGAAGGATCCCGCCAGAGCCGCTCGGCGAAGCAGCAGCTCGACCATTGGGCCCGCGTAGGCCGCGCGGTGTCCAGCCAGCACAGCGCCGCCCGACGCAAAGTAGAAGCCGCGCTGGCCGGCGAGATGCCGTTGCGTGATCTGTCGGCCGCGGAGGGCGTGGTGTTCAACGCCGAGATCGCCGCCGCCGTCGAAGAAAGCCTCGCCAACACCCACTACGGCAAGACGCTGGCGGCGCGCGGTATCACCACCGTCGCAGTCAATGACAACGGTGACATTGTCCAGTACCGTCCGGACGGCAGCACGGCACTCCTGAAACAGAAATGACCGGCTCCCCCACGACGTTCGGCCACCTGTTGTTGCCTTGAACCGCCTCGATCTGGTCGTCGGATCCAACGGCGCCGGGAAATCGACCTTCATTGAACTGACCCTGGCCCCGCTGCTGCCCGGCAGCGCCGTCGTCAACGCCGACGAGATCGCCAAACACCGCTGGCCCCAGGCGCCCGCCAAACATTCCTACGAGGCCGCGCGTATCGCCGCTCAGACCCGCGCGCAGCTCATTGAGCTCGGAGAACCTTTCATCGCTGAAACGGTGTTCTCCCATCCGTCCAAGCTGGAGCTCATCGACACCGCCCAGGCCGCCGGCTACACGGTCATCCTGCATGCCGTGCTCATCCCCGAGGACCTGGCTGTGCAGCGTGTCCGCCACCGCGTCGCCGCCGGTGGACACGACGTCCCTAAAGTCAAGATTCGCGAACGCTACCGACGCCTTTGGGGCCTGGTGGCCACCGCCGCGCTGCGTGCCGACGCCGCCACGTTCTACGACAACAGCGCCGCACGCGGTCCGCGCATCGTCGCTCAACTCAGCGGAGGATTCATGGTCGGCTCCCCCGCCTGGCCGACATGGACCCCGACCGCGCTCACCGCGCACTGGCCCGCCGACGCTAACGACTGACCGGACAGCACACCAGATGCGCTGTGGGGCAGGCATTTAACTGCGAGCGCAATCCCGCGGGGCGCCGACGTCGCCATCGCCGATCTACGCGACGAGGCGGCCGTTCGCGACTCGCTTGATTCTTGCGGTTATCGCAATCTGTGTGGCCGCTGTCTAGATCGGATTCTTACAGCCGCGCCGGTCAAGGGCGGCGTTCGGCAGTGAGCACGCCCAGCCAGTCGTCGGTGGAACACCACGGTTGTCCGTTTGGGGCGTATCGCTTGGCGAGTTCGGGGACTCGCGCGTGGTCTCGGACGCTGAAGCCAACCAAGTCGAGTGCCCGTGTTAGTTCGGTCAGCGACAAGGCAGTACGCCAAGGTTCGCCGCGGCGACGTACCAGGCGCGCAGTGCGGCGTGCACCCACGAGTGGGTGTGTCCCGGTAACGATCTCGGGGTCGCCGTAATCGGTGACGAGAAGACTTCCGGGTGTGCAGATGCTATTGAGATCGGCCAGAGTGCGATCAATCGCGGTCCGCGTGAGGTAGACAGATACACCGATCCACACCACGAGGCACGGTCGGGTCGGGTCGAATCCCGCTTGGTGCAGACGCTCGGGCAAACGATCGGATTCGAAATCACATGAAACCCAGTTAATCCGCGGGTCGACAGCTCGGTGTGCACGTTCCAGGAGTCGCCGCTTTTCCTGTTGGGTGGTGGGTGCGTCGACCTCGAAAATGGTGGGCCCGGCATCGTTGATGGGCGTGCGCAAGCTGGTGGTGTCGAATCCCGCGCCCAGCAGGACGATCTGGTCGGTACCCGCCGAGATAGCCTGCCGGAGAACGTCATCCGTGTAGCGGACGCGCAAGACGATGTAGATATGTAAGCCGGGCAGGTAACCGTCCAGGGCACGCAACATCGCGCGCGCAACGGCCGGTCTGGCCAGCAGCGGTGCGTATCGGCCGGTGAACAGCCTCGAGTCTGGGTCGTCGAGCAACCGGCGACGAGGCGGTTGCAGCGACTCTGCGGCTCGCTGGATGGCACACGTCTGGGCGGTCAGGCTAGCTGCTCGATCTAGTCGACGGCGAGGCATAAGCCTCAATCTAACCCGTTCTGACCCAGAAACCGCATGTGCCGTCAGCGCCCGTCTGGCACGTCATCGTAAAGTGCAGACCTGGGCTGATTGGAGAGCGCCATAGTGTCGAGCCCTTGCGCGCTGCGCGCCGACCCCGGAGAAATCGGCCTTCTCCCCCTGTGAAGCTCGCATAAGCGATTCCCCGCGGCCCAGCCAGCAACTAGGTTTGGTCGCGTGGCCGCATACAGTCTTCGCGCACGCAGCGTCGCTGAAGGGTTGCTGGCGATAACGTGCGCGGCGGGAGCGGTGGCGGACCTGGTGGTCGCGTGTCTTATCGATGGTCGGACACAATCGTGTAAGGATCAGGCGCACTGGGTCGGTTCGCTGCTCGATCACCATTCGTTGGGTCAGCGGCCTAGCCACGATGGACCCCGGAACAGGCAACCGTGGTGAGGAAGTCGCAAAGGCGCGCATGGTGAGTACGAATAGTGATCGCGGTGGGCGACCGGCGCGGTTGTTTTTCCTGCGGTGGTGGTACCAACCCGACCAGTTCGACTGGCTCACCGGCTATTTGCGGGCCCGCGGGCTAGGGCCGCCGATGCGGGTTTTGATGACTCTCATCTCGGCGGCGCTGGCACTGATGCCAGTGGGCCTGCTCTTCTCGGCGCCCCGCTCCCCGTTAATTGCGGCTGTCGCCAGCATCATCGCCGTCACCACCGGGCTGACCTATGCCGTGCTGTGGTGTCGCCGCTGGCCTAGCCGAGTGCAGTCACTGTCAATGGCTTTGGTCGGCGGCGGCCTGATTGCGGTCGGATCTTTACTGCATGCCGACCCAGTGATTGCATTGATGGGATGCACGGGATTGGCCGTGACCGGCGGTTATTTGGCGTTCTTTCACAACAGCAAGGCCATTGCGTTGAATGTGGCGCTGGCAGTAATCACCGGCGCGCTGTGCGCGGCACGTATGACCCAAAGCCACACCCTCGCGGTCACGGCGGTGGGTTTGTGGTTGATCCTCGAGCTCAATGTGGCTTTCCCCCTGGCGATCCAGGCGGTGGTGCGCACGCTAGGCGCTGACGTCGTCCGCTCCGATCACGACCCCGTGACTGGGCTGTTAAACCGGCGCGCCTTCTACGAACGGGCCACTACGTTGTTGACCACACCATCCGCCGACTTACACCTGTTGGTGGTGATGATCGACCTCGACAACTTCAAAATGGTGAATGACAACTACGGTCACATCGCCGGTGACCAGGTGTTGGCGTCCGTCGGCTGGGCCCTGCGGCGGGCCAGCGCCACTGCCATCGTCGGTCGGTTCGGTGGCGAAGAGTTCATCGTGATCGACGCACTGCCCAACGACGCGGCTCACGCATTGCCGCCTCGATTGTGCGCGGCTATCGCCGAGTTGCCCCAACCGGTCACCGCCAGCGTGGGCGCTGCTGTCGTGCGCTGGAGCGGTGTTGAGGACCCCGCCTCAGCGATGGAAGCTTTGATTCGTGCCGCCGACACCGCGATGTACACCGCTAAACACGGCGGCGGCAATCAAACCTCCTTCTGCACACCAATTTTGGCCTGAGAAGAGGGTTGCCTCCAGGCATCGGGCGGCGGGATGTTCCATGCAGCACCAGCGAGCGACTACCTGGGAGACCACGAGTTCATCGAGACCTCAGTCCGCCTTGCCCAAGGCCGCTTTCGACTGGGTATGAGACCAGGTCAAGCATTCCTATGACGTCGTCGATCCCCGAGTAAGTCGACCGCAATAGGTATTTGAGCATCGCCGAGCGGTCTCGCGCATCCAGAGCCGGTTTTGGTGATTTCGTTTGCAGCGTAACGGTAGCCTGCGGTCGCAGCACGAGTTGGTGGCTCAAGCAATTTGGCGACGGATGTCATAGAAGTGGTGTTGCACATCGTGGAGAGTGTGGACTGCGAGCCACTTGAGCGAACGTGTGCGGATCTCGGGGTAGTTGTAGACGACGGTGCGGTCCCAGTCCTCAGCCGTCAGCCTTGCTAGAACGTTGGCGAACAGTAAGGCTGCATCGAGGAGCTGGCGCGCGACATCGGCGGGGTTTTGCTCGTTGTACCCGTCGTGCTCAACGCGTTCTTCGCGGCCCATCGGTAAGCACTCTGCGCCGGCGCAGCGGCGGCCAGCGAGGACGCGTTCGCGCTGGACGAGTAGCACATCGCGGATGTGGCATCCGTATTCCAGCGGTGACCACGTTGCGAGATCAGGCCGGCAACGTAGGTTGACCGCATCGCTTTGCAGGATCGCGGCCACCTGGCCGGCAAGCTGTCGAATGCTCTCAGGCGCACTCAAAACCTGGTCGAGCTCATAGGTGAAATCGCAGTCGGCGCAGTATTCCGTCACACTCGACATCCTCTCAGCCGATCACGACGGCCGCCCCAACTCCGGGTCTGCTCCAGCACTCAATCCGGCTGAGCGGCGCCCCAGGATGTGCTCGATGGCTTCAGTAAGCAAAGCACCTCCGATGTCCACTTAGGCTGCGCCGGACAACACATCCGTCGGACCCGATAGTGGTCCGGGCGCTACACGACTCTCGGTTGATGGGTCGTGGCCCACCGTAGAGCGCGGGGATCTGGCCGGTGCCGTTGTTCAGCGGGAACCTGTGCTGGTTGAGGTCGGTTGCGGGGGCCATGGCTGTTGTCCTAATCGGTTCACGGGGATGCAAGGTAGATGGCGTCAGCGCGCGCCGACGCGACGCCGAGTTCGGCGGCGACCGCATCCACCGCGTGCTGCGCGGCCTTGAGATCCACCCGACCGTCGCAGCTGTAGTAGGGGCGGATGTAGTGCTCGTGGTAGTGCTGCACCTCCTGATTTGTCATCCGATCCAGGAACGACGAGATGTAGTCAGCGGTTAGGTCGGGGTGCTCAGCCATCGTCTTCAGGGCCCGCTGGTTGGCTCGCACCAACGCTTGCACCGCCGGGCTCTTGACGGGATTGCGGGTCGGGTCCACCGCGATGCCCACGGTCGGGATCTGGAAGTGGTCGCCCACCCAGGCCAGCACATGGAAACCCTCTTCCTCGGCGACCTGCTCGGGTCCCAGGGTGCTGCCGACGTAGGCGGCGTCGACGGAGCCGTCGCGTAGGTGGCGCAGGTCCATCTGGTAGTCGCCCGGATGCCGTACCACGCACTGCACGTCGCGGTCAGGGTCCAGGCCGTGCCGACGCAGCACGATGCGGGCGAAGCAGCCGGGCGGGCTCTGCGGCGCATGCACGGCCAGCCGGCGGCCGCGCAGGTCCGCCATCGACGTCACGGTCGCGTTGCCGAGGAACCAGAACAGTGGTCGGTCTGTGTTGACACTCAACACGGCCCATTCAAAGCCGTCGGTCAGCCGCGACAGTGCGGCCCGGCCGAGCCCGATCGTCGCGCAGTCGCGGACCCGCGAGATGTCCCAACGGGTTCCGTCTCGAAGGGCGACGTGCAGGCCCTCGTCTTCGAAGTAGCCCTCTTGGTCGGCGACGTAGGCGACCAGCTCCTCATGGATACCGCGGCCGACGTAGGCAAGGTCGATCGTGTGCATCGCTGAAAGGTCCTTCCGGGAGCTGAGTGACCTGTCGCGGTCAATCCATCGTCAGGCCGCCGTCGACGGGAAGATAGTGGCCGGTGGTGAATTGGGACTCTTCGCTCGCCAGAAAGGCGCACGTCTTGGCCACCTCGTCGGGCGTCACGAGTCGTCCCATCGGCGCGGCCGACCCGAGGCTGCGCAACTGCTCCGATGTCAGCTTCTGGTTCATCGCAGTGCCCTGCACGGTTGCCGGCGCGACGAGGTTGGCGGTGATGCCGTGCGGCGCCAGCTCGAGTGCGACGTAGCGAACGAAACTGTTCATCGCCGCCTTGGCGACGCCGAGGTTGATCATGCCGGCGCGCGGATGCCGTGACGGCGCAGCGGTGAGGTAGATCAAACGCCCATATCCGCGCGAAAACATACCTGGGACAACGGCTTTAGTGAGAAGAAAGGCCGCGTGCAGCTCGCGATCCAGCTTCCCGCCCAACTGTTCCCACGTCAGATCGGCGAACGAGGTGATGTCGTAAGGGATCAGCGCGTTATGCACGAGCACATCGACTTGGCCCCAACGCCGCTCGGTATCACCGATCAGCGCGCTGACGTCATCGGATTCGGTGACGTCAGCCTTGACCGACACCGCCTCGCCGCGGGCCGCTTCGATGGCAGCAACCACCTCGTCGGCCTCTGCACCGCTCGACCGGTAATTGACCACCACCCGGAATCCGCGTTCGGCAAGGACCCGTGCGGTGGCTGCGCCGATTCCCCGGCTGGCTCCGGTGATCACCGCGACTCGTGCCATCAGCTTTTAGCTCTTACGGAAAGGCAACAGGGCTTCGGCGAGGTGCTCAACATCTCCGGCCGGTCGGGTTCGCCGCTGCGACATTTCAAGATCGTACGGCCAGATGCCCCGCCGGTACAGTCCGGAAATCGGGAGCGTCTTGCGCAATGAAATTGCAGCGTGGCTGGCCGATTGTGGCCAGATGAGCGCTGAACAGTTACCCCGGCGGTTGACTTGCGAGTGTTCGTTCGCCGTTTAGAGGACTAGCTCTCCGCGCGTGATGGTTACGGCCCGTCCGCTGAGGTCGACACGGCTGTCACGCAGGCGCACGTCGACGCGGCCTCCACGTGTCGAGAGTTGAAGGCCGGTCATGGCGGTCTTGTTCAGTTTCGGTGACCAGTACGCCCCCAAAGTGCAGTGTGCTGAGGCGGTGACTGGGTCCTCGCTGATGCCCGCTGCCGGTGCGAAATAGCGCGATACGAAGTCGCAGTCCGCACCGCCTGGCGCGGTAACGATGAGACCACGTGCATCCAAAGCGGACACCGCAGCGAGATCGGGTGTGAGGTCGCGGACCGCATCAGGTGAGTCCAGTTCGGCCAGAAGGTCTAATCGCCCGCGTGCCGCCGCGAGCGCCTTAGCGCCAACCGCAGCCGAAATGGTGGGCGAAACGGTAACCGGTTTTGGGTCGTCGGCGGGAAAATCCAGGGTGATGCGATGGTCAGGATCTCGGCGTGCGCCGAGCTGGCCAGCGCACGTCGCGAAAGCCATGGTGGTGGAATACGTGCCGAGTTCGTCGAGGACATGGGCGGCGCCCAGAGTCCCGCTGCCACAAAGTTTCAGTTCAGAATGCGGGCTGAACCACCGCAATTCCGGAAGGGGCTCGACCTGGCGGACGAAAGTGGTGGCAGGCAGATTCACCTCCGCGGCTAGCTGCTGGAGCCACTCATCCTGCGGCCACGCCGAACTGAATACGCACACCGCATTAGGATTGCCGGAAAACGGGCGGTCGGTGAAGCAATCGACCGTGAAGATTCGCATCACCCGATCATGCCGCCTGATAGCGTGGATCGTATTCGCCCTCGCGTCCTGTGTTTGATGTCGAGCCGGCCTCGGCCCGACCAGTAGACGTCGCCAAAACCTGACGCGCAATCCCCGTGACCTCCCCCTCCTGGCCCTGTCGCCCCGGTTGTCGTATCCCGATTGCCTCGTCGCGGATCGTCGAGCGTAGCCCGGCACATCCCCTAGCTCGGTCCACCCGGGACCGAGACATCACCCGAAAGAAGGACAGATGACCGCCGCATTGACTCCCGGCCGCCCATTCACCGGTTCCGAACGGCAACTGCTGCAGGACACCTTGCAACTCCAGCGCTCACAGCTCGTCGCCGCGGTCAGCGGTCTATCGGACGCTGAGGCCCGCATGCGCTTGGTGCCATCGCTGACGACACCGCTCTCCTTGGTGAAGCATTGCGCTGCAGCGGAACGGATTTGGTTTCAACGCACCCTGGCCGGCTGGCGCGCTGACGACTGCACCGGCCAAGCCGTCGGGGGTAACGCGAGCTTCCACGTCGGCGATCGTGAAACTTTGCCCGAAGTCGTGGCCGAATACCAAGCCGCATGCGCGATCTCCGATGACATCGCCGCCCGCCACGATCTCGACGATACCGCTAACCACACCCTCGTCGGTGCAGTGAGCCTGCGCTTCATCTACCTCGGTCTCATCGCAGAGATCGCCCGCCACGCAGGCCACGCAGACATCCTGGTCGAGCAGATAAGGGCAACCTCGGGGCGCGCTAACCAGATCAAATAACGTGGTACAACGGAGCGCGGCCTTCATGGCCATAATCGACGGCGATCCCAACGCTCGTCGTTGCGCTCGTAGCGCAGCCGCTGGTGGCGCCGGTCGGCAGCGCCCTGCCAGAACTCCACGTACTCAGCCCGCACAGCGTATGAAATCCATTCGGGTGGGATGATTTTGGGATTCTTGTCCAGCTTGCGGTGAGCGTGGGCGATCTCCGCATCCAGCTCTGCTCCATTGGTCAGTGGTTGACTTTGCTTCATCGTCAATGCCATCGCGCGGGACTCCAGGGGACGGGCCAAGAAGTCTTGCGCGTTGGCTTGAGCCCCGTCATTGATGACCGCGCCGCTTATCCGCACTTGTCGAACCAGCCCGGGCCAGTAGAAGGTCAGAGCCGCGACAGGATTGGCCGACAGTTCACGGCCTTTCTGACTTGACGCGTTGACTGCGAAGTGCCAGCCCCGTTCGTCGACGGCTTTGATAATCAGTACCCGGGCCTGTGGGAAGCCTCGAGAATCAACGGTCGACAGAGTCATCGCATGAGGTTCGGGAAGGGCGGCCTCGACTGCGTCCTGCAACCATTTGATGAACAACGTAACAGGTTCTGCTGGCGTGTCGTCGGTGTCGAAAGCGGGGGCAGTGCCGGTCAATACCGGCAGGCTTCGGAGGTACTCGCGGCCACCATCGCCGTCGGACCATCGCGGCGCCTTGAGGCGGTGCGGGGACATCACGGCGTGGCCGGAATCGTGATCACCCGGTGGCGCAGGCCAACGGTATCAGCGAGGGGCAGCTCGTCGGTGAGCGTCGTCGTGGGCACAGCTTCACTCCTCGAAGATCGAGGAGCACCCAGGCGGTCGATGCGTCCGAACCTTTGGCTTCCCGGTGGTGTCCCACCCGCGCCAGTCGCCAATTCAACAGACTGTACCCGACCATTTTATCGAGACCACCGCCTCGAAAGGCCGATCGCAAGTCGGGATCACTTCCCCTCGACCAGGTCGTTGAGGAACCTAGGCATCCGACCGGCGCCGAAGTCGCAAAAGCGAGGAGTAAGGACATCGATGCTAGATCAAATCCACCACGAGCTCGGCGGCCGAGTTTACGAAATCCCTCGATCTTCGACGCGCGAGATAAGCATGAGCTAAACATCGTCGCTCCCCCAAGCGGTAAGCAAGTCCAGCAAACAATGGTTCTGGCCGCCGGTCAACGAACGGGATTGACAAGCGATAGACGCTGAAACGGGAGGTTTGAAATTCCGGGCTTTGGATAGACATCAATGCAGCCGCCGCTGCTGGATAGCCGGCACCTCATGAAGGGAGCCCCGACGTGGCATTCTCACACATAGCGTCGAAAACGACGGCAGCGACAGCTGCAATCGCTGCGGTCGGAATCTTCGCGGCGACACCGGCATGGGCCGACCCACAAGTGCTGCAGTTCGGCCAGACGGCGGAGATTTCCAGTATGGGCGGCACGATCGACTACACCGTCAGCAACCTGCAGCCTAGCGGCCATAACGACGGCGTCTGGTACTCCGACGTCACGGCCAAAGGGGTGAGTGGAAACGCAACTCCGAACATTGCCGACTTCAACGCTCGCGCCGTCAACAGCTCGACGTTCGCGGTAATGAAGGGCAACCAGACCGACGGCCTTCCCGAGGGACCACTCCCCCTGGGTAGCCCTGTCACCGGGCGCATTTACTTCGACGTTCGCAACGGGACGAACCCGGACAGCGTGGTGTACCGGGACGCCGGCGGTACGGACAAGGTCGTCTGGAAAGGCTAACAATCACCAGGCGCCCGGGGGCTGTCATAAAGTTGATGTGCCTGCGGATAATAATTTCGCAATGTGGACCCATGCGCACCGCCCTTAAGGCTTTTGGGGGTCGCCCAGCATAGGGCTGGAAGGCAGCTGTCCGGCCAGGGCGGGGCGGGGACTGGCAACGGTTGCTGTGCACGCGGTTGGCGACGCACCGATTCACTCCCCGCAAGCTCTCCGGTGCGTAATGGGTTGAAGTGCGACGACGCTAGGACTCGCAATCCCCTGTCGCAAGGGGCCAGGCCGTAACGATTATTTCCTCGAACTGCGTCGTGGCCCGGCGGCGCGCCGACTCGGAAGTTTGCGACTTCCTTCCGCGTGTCGCGGCGTGCTTTAGTACCGTTTCAGATATTCATAAATGCGCGCTCGTCAGAATGCGATGTCAGAATTGGCCGGCGTCAGCACATGACCGGGAGAGTTGACCGGATGGGTCTTAGCCTCCGAGGCCCCTTCGGCCGTCGGGCAGGCCGGAATCGGTTGCGGTTGCGCGCTGACGCCGGCAGCGGCTTTTACGGCAAGCATCAGGTTCGGCTGCTGCGGATCTATTTGGGCGCCACCACGTTTCTTTACACCTGGGGGGTGGTGTTCAGCACCTTCATCCGAATTCACCCCGGGTTGAAGCCAGGGAACCCGACAGGAGGCATCGCGGCGATCGTGCTCGGCGCCGCGGCGTTGGCGTGGCTGGCCATCCGGCCCGCCAAACCCGGGCCGGCGACGGCCGTGGCGATCGTCGCGACACCCCTGGTGATGGCCTTCCACGTCGCGATCGTCGCCGAGTTCGTCTGCCTGATCGCCCCGATGTTTCTGGCGATGTACCTCCGTGGGTTCTACTCGCCGCGCCGGGGCGCCGTGCTGGTCGGCGCGCTCACCGTGGCGTGTGTCGTCGCGCTCGCGCTCGCACCCATGCCCAAGTTGTACATCGACTACCTGATCTTCGTGATCGCGATTGTCGGCGCCGCCGAGTCGTTCGGGCTGTTGACGCGAACCCTGGTCGCCGCGGCGTGTACCGATCCGCTCACGGGGCTGCTCAACCGTGCCGGATGGGAGATTGCCACCGCCGACCTGCTGGCACGAGCCCGTTCGACCGGGACCACCGTCACCGTCGTCGCGCTGGACATCGACAACTTCAAACAGATCAACGACACCGACGGACATGTCGCCGGCGATCGGCACTTGATCAGTCGCGCGGAGTTCTGGCGAGAAGTGGCCCCCACCAACGCCGTCCTGGCCAGGCTCGGCGGCGACGAGTTCGCGGTGTGCATCGCCGACCGTGCGGGCCGCAAGCCGATGGCGGCGGAGCAGTTCGTGGCGGCCGCGCGGCTACATACGCCGGGCACCAGCATCGGGACCGCGTCGGCCGGCGGCAAGAACGCCGATCTCGCTACGCTGCACGCCGCGGCGGACGCCGAGCTCTACATCGCCAAGCAGAAGCGGATTTCCGACGCTCGCGAGACCGATATGCACCGGCGCTACGAGTCCCGCTGAACTGCCTGTGCCGCAGCCGTTTCGTCCGGCCGTGAGGCGGGCGGGTGTCGCGGCGCCCGAGCGCGGCGGCGAATTCGGGTCGCTTGACTGGTCGCGGGTCAGCGTCGACGAAAACACCACTCGTCGGCCCTTCTGCCGTGACAACCGAGACGCGACCACCGCACTGCATCACTTGTCTGGTTGCTGTCGCAGCCGACGGTGACTCAACCGGTAAGGTCCGCGGCCCGCATACCTCGCACCCAACGGTGCTGCCCGCCCGGGCGCGAGGTGATCCGGCAGGCCGTCGACGGTAACCCGAGTTGTTGAGAGTGATTCGCCTGATGAGGTCATAACATTCTCAGCGGAAGACACATTGTGCCCGAAACCCTTGTAAGGACAGTCGCTTATGAAAGTGGTCGTCGGTGGCGTCGTTGCGTTCATTGCCGCATATGTCGTGACCGTTGCGCTATATGCCAGCACCGGGTTAGGTCGCCCCAGTCAAGTTACTGAGGGTGAGCCGGCCGCCGACGGCACTTCGGTGACCATCGACCTCCTCGAGGTTCAGCCAATCAACGGCGTCCTCACGGGCAACCTCATCGTTTCTCCCGGGCCGGAACTGCTGGACCCGCAAACCCACGTCCTCAAGCAAGATCTCGGTGTCACCGTCGCATCCGTTGTGACTCCCACCAAGCGCAGCTGGCCCAGAGGTGAGGCGCCGGGCGTCGTTCCAGTTTCCATGTCCATAACCGGCGATCCCGCGGAATACCCGTTCGATCATTACCGCGCGCGGCCAATTACGGTCGAACTCTTCCGCGGCGCTACACAACGGCCCGAACAGACCTCGGTCACCTTCGTTGACCGCCTGCGCGGATGGAAGGTGGTCGCCAGCAAGTCGGCTGCACCTGCGTCGTATCGCGTGAATGTGCAGCGGTCGCCGAGCACGGGCGCGTTGGCCGCCCTCATCCTCGGTGTTTTGATTTTGATTGCCGGGGTCGGGCTCTTCGTCGCCGTTCAGACGGCACGTGGCAAGCGAAAGTTCCAGCCGCCCATGACAACCTGGTACGCGGCGATGCTCTTTTCGGTGATGCCGCTGCGAAATGGGCTTCCTGACGCTCCCCCAATGGGATGGTGGGTCGACGTCACGGTCGTTGTCTGGGTGATTGTCATCTTGGCGCTCTCGATGCTGCTCTACATCTCTTGCTGGTGGCGGCACCTACGTCCTGAGGACGGCAAGCCGACAGCACCGAGCACGCAATCCACAGCGACGCCCCTACCTGGTCAGATATCTACGAGGAGCACCCGCATCCATCCTGTCCCTAAACCAATTCGTCCTGGGACCCGCCGCGTCGCGGGTCAACACCGGCGCTCAACGACGCTGCCCGATGCCCAACTCGAAGGACGCCGCAGAGCTGCAACGTAGAGCACCGCGGACGTGGATTGCCACTGCCGTGAACGGGCAAGTTGTTCAGGTGTTCAGGGCCAGATAGACAGTCCAGGCTACGTAGCCTAGGCTACGTATATGACCACTGCGTCCGCTACCGTCGCGGCTACCAATCTGCGAGTGTTGTTCAGCAGGTTGCGTAATCGACTTCGAGAAGTCGATACCGCGGCGGACCTGACACCGTCGCAGACGTCGGTGCTCATTCGCCTGTACAAAGACGGGCCCGCATCGACCAGTGAGCTTGCCGGTGCCGAACGTGTGCGTTCCCAGTCGATGACGGCGACCCTTGCCGGGCTCGATCGGCTCGGGTATCTGGCGCGTTCACCCGATCCCCATGACGGGCGACGTCAGGTGATTTCGTTGACAGCGTCGGGCCGTGCCCGGGCCGCGCACCGCCGCCAGGTACGGCAGGAGTGGCTGGCCGAGACCATGCAGGACCGCTACACCGATGCTGAACGTCACATCATCAACGAGGCGCTGGTCTTGCTGGAACGACTCACCGATTGACGAAAGGTATTTGAAAATTATGAAGTTCGGAATTCACTACATCGATTTTCTGCCTGGCCAGCCCGAGAAATTGGCTTCGACACTTGCCGCGACGGTCAAGGCCGCCGAAGACGGCGGTGTCGACATGTTCACTCTCGCTGACCACTTCTTCCAGATGGAGACCTTTGGAAGCGCTACAGATCCGTTTTTGGAGGGCTACACCTCGATGGGGTACCTCGCCGCGCTGACCGAACGGATCACCCTGTCGATGATGGTCACCGGCGTGACCTACCGTTATCCCGGTGTGTTGGCCAAAATCGTCACCACGCTCGACGTGCTGTCAGGCGGCCGTTCGATGTTCGGTATCGGGGCCGCATGGTATGACCGTGAGCACCATGCGCTCGGCATTTCGTATCCGCCGCTCAAGGACCGGTTCGAGATGCTTGAGGAGACGCTGGAAATTTGTCTTCAAATGTGGAGTGAGGACGACGGGGCATATCACGGCAAGCACTACCAGCTCGCCGAAACCATCTGCCAACCTCAGCCGATCCGGCGGCCACCCATCCTCATCGGTGGCACCGGTGAGAAGAAGACACTACGCCTGGTTGCCCAGTACGCCGACGTCTGGAATGGCACCTGCTCGCTAGACGAACTGCCGCATAAGCTCGACGTGCTCCGCCGGCACTGTGACACCGTTGGGCGCGACTTCTCTGAGATCCGGTTGACCGCAGGTAACTTCGATGATCCGTTCACCGCCGTCGACGACTACCTGCGCACACTCGACCAGTACGCCGCCTTGGGAATCGACACGATCAATACGGCACCCTGGCCAGGCAACCCGGACCCGGCAGGATGGGTCAAACGGCTCGGCGACGAGGTAATCCCCCGGGTGACCACCTAGCCGGCCTGGGTCATTATCCCCGTGGTGGCGGCGATGGCCCGGATGTCGCCGACCACCACCACCGCGCCACAACGCTAGGAGATCAGATGCGTGTCATCACCGTCGAAGAACACTTCCACCACCCCGAGGCGGTTGCGCGCGTCTTAGAGCTAAGCGGCCCGGCGTCATCCGTCCGCATCGAATCCGACCATCTACCACATCGCTTCACATATGACACGAACTCAGCCGAACAGCTCGGCGGCAGCCGTCTAGAGCACATGGACCGTGCTGGCATCGACATCCAGGTGGTATCACACGGCGCAAACAGCCCCGGCAACCTCGACCACCCCGACGCAATTGAATTGTGCCGCATGGTCAACGACGCGCTCGCCGCGCAGATCACACAGCATCCTGACCGATTCCGCGGGTTTGCCACCATTCCCTTGCACAACCCCGAGGCGGCAGCCGAGGAGATGCGACGCTGCGTCAACGAACTGGGCTTCGTCGGCACTCTAGTGATGGGAACCTGCGGCGGCCTGTTCCTTGATAACCGACGCTTCTCCTCGGTGCTGGCCGCAGCCGAAGAGGTTGACCTGCCCATCTACCTCCACCCAGGACCACCGTCCAAACAGGTCACCACCGCCTACTACACCGGAAATTGGCCCGCTACCGTGCAATTCATCTTCTCGAGGGGGGCGTTCGGGTGGCACGCCGAAGCCGGGATCCACGTATTGCGGCTCATCTTGTCCGGAGCGCTCGACCGCCACCCAAACCTCAAACTGCTCAGCGGGCACTGGGGCGAATTGATGGCCTTCTGGCTTAACAGGCTCGACTCATCATTCGGCTACACCGACCATCTGGACCGCCCGATCAGCGACTACTACCGCAACCACGTATGGGTAACGCCGTCAGGAATGTACAACCGCAACCAACTGAACTTCATCCTCGCCGAACTCGGCGCCGAACGCATCATCCACTCCGAGGATTTCCCCTACGCCGTACGCGAAGAGGTATCGATATTCCTCGAACAAGCCGACCTGACCGATGACCAGCACCACGCGATCGCCCACCGCAACGCCGAGCAGGTGATGCGCATCTAAAGCACCACGCGCCTCTCCGCGCTACCGACCAGCCGTCGCGGTACGCCTCCCAGGCCGCGATTCTGAATCGCTTATACCGCAGCGGATTCGGTCGCGGGTGAAAACCTCGCCGCTGTCCTTGCGCGGTGTCCGCGCCCAATGAACGAAAAGGCGCCGCCTAGCAGTTCACGGTGTGAGCCCTCATCATCCCACCAGTCACAACCCGGAGCCACGAACCACCATGCCGCCGAATCCTCTTGGCCTCGCACTGCGCAACAAGCGTGTAGGACACGCCAGCTTGGTCTGGGCCCGCCCCGACCTGCAAGCGCCCGAGACGTTCGCCCTCACCAGCCCCGCTTTCAGCCACAAGGGCCCTATACCGAAGCAGTACCGCGGCCGACTCTTCGGTCACAACACCTCCCCAGCCCTTCGCTGGACACCGCCACCTCAGGCCACCGTCGAACTGGTACTCATCGTCGAAGACGCCGACTCGCCCTTCGGAAGGCCCAACACCCACGGACTGGCGGCCGGCATCGACCCAGCCCTCGGCGGCATTCCGACAGACGGCCTCACCGACTCCCGCGCGAGTGGCGCAGCCAAGCTCGGCAAGGCCGGCCCTCGCCGAGGCTGGTTCGGTGCCATGCCCATCCGATCCCACGGCCCGCACAGCTACGTCTTCCAAATCTTCGCACTCGACAGAAGACTCGACCTCCCCCCAAAGTTCACACTCACCCAGACACTCCATGCCATGAGTGGGCGCGTGATCGCACGTGCCAAGCTGGAAGGCACCGCCGAAAAGGATTGACGACCCCGTACACGGCGTCAACCTCTCACTCTCATTCGCCGTGGATCACCTCAGGGGGTCCGGCCAGGTGGTGAGGTACTCAGGCAGAAGTTTCACCGCGTCGTAGATGTGCTGCGGGGTTTCTCCTAGTGTCGTGAGTCGTTAATTCATCATTAGCGTTTAAGCTTGGTGGGTGCCGAATCCTGTCGCACCCGTGGTGGATCTGACCGAAGACGAGCGGTCTGAGTTGTTGTCGTGGTCGAGGCGATCCAACAGTGCCAATGCGTTGGCAATGCGGTCGCGGATCGTGCTGGCCGCTGCCGATGGGCTGAGCAATACCGCGATCGCTGACAAGCTCGATATCAACATTTCCAGTGCTCGTAAGTGGCGGACGCGGTTTGTGACCGACCGGCTTGACGGGTTGCTCGATGAGCCGCGTCCTGGCCGGCCACGGCTGGTGGGCGATGAGCAGATCGAAGCGTTGATCACTGCGACGTTGGAGACCACCCCAGCGGATGCCACGCACTGGTCGACCCGATCGATGGCCGAGCATCTCGGGCTGAGCCAGTCGATGGTCTCGCGGGTATGGCGAGCGTTCGGATTGGCTCCGCACAAACAGGATTCGTGGAAACTGTCCAAGGACCCGTTGTTCGTGGCCAAGGTCCGCGACGTCGTCGGGCTGTATCTAAATCCACCCGAGCGGGCCCTGGTGCTGTGCGTGGATGAAAAGACTCAGATCCAAGCCTTGAACCGGACCCAGCCAGTGTTCCCGATGCTGCCGGGCACCCCCGCGCGCGCCAGCCACGACTACGTTCGTCACGGCACCTCCAGCCTGTATGCCGCACTCGACCTCACCACCGGAAAGGTCATCGGAGCCCTTCATTCGCGGCACCGGGCCACCGAGTTCTTGGCGTTTCTCCGCAAGATCGACGCCGAAGTACCCACCGATCTCGACGTGCACCTGGTCTTGGATAACGCCTCCACGCACAAGACCCCAGCGGTGAAGCGTTGGCTCACAGCACATCCGCGATTCGTCCTGCACTTCACCCCGACCAGCTCATCGTGGCTGAACCTGGTCGAACGGTGGTTCGCCGAACTGACCACCAAGAAACTGCGCCGCGGCACCCACACCTCGGTGCGCCAACTCAACACCGACATCCGTGCCTGGATCCAAACCTGGAACGACAACCCCCGCCCCTACGTCTGGACCAAAACCGCCGACCAAATCCTCGAATCCGTCGCCAACTACTGCCGACGAATTAATGACTCAGGACACTAGTTCGGACGTCACTTTGCGGAGTTCGTGGTTGTGGGTGGTTCGGATCATTGCTTCCCTTGCCTTGCATATCGCTCGATTTATCGCTTAGTATCTAAGCGATCGGTCCGAGAGATGAGAGAGGGTGCTCGATGGCGTCGGCGTCAAAGCAGAGCCGAGTCAGTCTCATTAACGTGCTGCTCGACTCGCTTGCGCGTCGATACAGCACAGCGGCAGTTCTTTTCCACCATGCGGTCGCCGAGCACCTCGGTCTGGGCCCCACTGACACAAAGTGCCTCGACCTCCTACGCGAGCGGCCGGCGATGACGGGAAGCGAACTGGCCGCAGTGACGGGACTGACGACTGGAGCGGTGACGGGGGTGGTGGCTCGGTTAGAGAACGCGGGTTATGTTCATCGGGAGCCGCACCCGCTGGATCGACGCAAACAAATCCTGCACCCTGTCGAAGCGCGCGTTCAGCAGGTCCACGATGTTTTTGAGCCGCTTCGTGACGACCTGAGGACACTGTTGGCGGAGTTCGACGCACACCAGCTTGAGGCGATCGCACGATTCCTCGCCGAGGGCACCCAAGTCACGTTCAAACATGCGGCGCTGCTACGCGCTCACCCGTTCGTTGCCGACGGCCACTCAGCGACACCGGTATGAGCACATTGGATGTGGCGGGGGCGCAGCTTTATTACGAAACGCACGGCGCGGGGCCTTTGATATTGCTGATTCCGGGTGCCAATGGTGATGCGACCGTATTCGAGTTACTCGCGGAGAGGTTGTCCACCCACTACATGGTGGTGATCTACGATCGCCGCGGTTTTTCTCGCAGTCGGCTCGACGGTCCGCAGGACTACTCGCGGCGGCTGCAAACTGATGCCGCCGATGCGCGAGACCTGATCGAGCTCGTTGGTGGTGGCAAGGCGGCCAACGTCTTTGGCACCAGTTCTGGAGCTGTGGTTGCGCTGCGCCTCTTACTTGATCATCCCCACCTCATCGACACCGTCGTGCCGTTTGAGCCTTGCGCCATGCGTCTTCAGCCTGACGGCCAGCGCTGGATCGACTTCTTTCACCACGTCTACGACCTCTATCGAAGCCAGGGAGTCGATCCCGCATTGACAAGGTTCCGTGAATCCACTTTCCCGCCCGTCGATCATGCGGCCATGCAACGGGCAAGGAGCTCGGGGGCACCGCACCTTCTGGCTAACGCGATCTATTGGTTCGAGCACGAGCTTCGCCAATACACCTCGGTTGATTTCGACGCCGGCGCGCTGCAGCGATGGGCGGAGCGCATCATCCCCGCGTTCGCCCGAGAATGCCGCGGCTATCCCAATTATTCGGTCAGCCAGCGGCTGAGCCACCTACTCCGGCGCGATGCACTCGAACTACCCGGAGGGCATGTCGGATTCGTCACCGACTGTGACGCGTTCGCCGGGGCCTTGCTTGCCCGGCTGCGCCAGGAAAATTCAATGCGGCTCGAACAGGGCCCAGCACAAGGCAATTGGCAGCTAGATGCGGAATGAGGGTAGCTGATATGGATGTAGGGTTCACGCGAAGATATGGGATAGAAGCACCCTACTGGCCGGCAGGATATGGTCTAGCCAGTGCGCTGCTGCTGATGCTCGCTCGCTGGTTCAGTCGATGGTGGCTTGTAGCGGCAGCGGCGTTCTTCGGTCAAGCAGCGCTGTACCTGCACACCACGTTGCGCGGAAAACACGTCGTCTGGCGCCGCGAGTTGGACCGACTCGAATTGACCGGCGATGAGCACCTTCTCGACGTTGGGTGCGGTAGCGGGGCAGTACTCATCGCCGCCGCCCAACGGCTCCCGCGCGGGGCGGCTGTAGGTGTCGACCTGTGGCGCAGTATCGACCAATCCGGTAACGATCCGGCACGCACATTGGCGAACGCACGCATCTGCGGGGTTGCCGACCGGATACGGCTCCACACCGCCGACATGACCGAATTGCCGTTTCCGAACGAATCCTTCGACGTCGTCACCTCGGCGCTGGCGGTACACAACATCCCCGATGCTCGTCGCCGCGAGCAAGCGGTAGCCGAGATGGTCCGTGTGCTCAAGCCCGGTGGCCAACTCGTATTGGTCGACATCATGCATACGGACCACTATGCAAAGGTGCTCAGGGATGCGATCGCCAACCTTGAGTGCCGGGGCCTCGGCTTCAACTACTGGTACGGCGGTCCGTGGGTGTCGGCTCGCGCACTTACCGGCACACGGAAATAACGGCCGCCCGGCGGACAAATGCCAAATTCGGGTCACGCCGGCACCGCCACAAATTTGCAATAGTGTTGGCGGTACTGGTGCTAATCCACGAGGACCATTGCGTTCGGCAGCAGACGGCTTCACCGGACGAATCATTTTGCTATATCACGACTCCGCGGCACGGACATGTTAGGCATGAGTGGCACTCCCCCGCCTGGCATCCCAGTACACCGGGGTACTAGCGTCCCGTACGATGGAATGGCCGCGCGGGCGGCGCGGCCGCCGAGTCAGGCCGCGATCAGCCGCACCGGCAGGTGTTCGTGGCGATGGATGATGTTGTTGATTGCCCAGGTGGGCTCCGCGGCTACCTCAATGCGCTCAACGGTTTCCGTCAGGGCTTTGAGCATTGCGGTGGTCTCGAGCCGCGCGAGGGCTTGGCCGGCGCAGGCGTGGGCGCCGTTGCCGAACCCGACGTGGCGTCCGGCGTCTTTGCGGATGTCGAAGACGTCGGGAGCATCCCACTCGCGTTCGTCACGGTTGGCAGAGGCGTAAATGACCAGCAGCCGGGCGCCAGCAGCGATGGGAAAGCCCTCGATCTCGGTGCTGTGCAATGCCTTTCGGGTGAACGCGCGGAGCGGGGATTCGTAGCGTATGACTTCGTTGACCGCATTGGGGATCAATGAGGGATCGCTCTTGAGCATTTCCCACTGGTCGGGGTGTCGGGCAAACAGGTAGATGGCGTTCGAGATGGCGCTGATGGTGGTGTCCAGGGACGGGGCGATGTAATCGATCATCAGCGGCGGCACTTCCTCGACGGCGAGCTTGCCCTCGTCGACCGCAGTCAGGAGTTCGTGGGCCATGCTGCCGGGTAGCACGTTGCGGTCGCGTACGACGCGACGGGCGAAGCGCAGCATTTGTAGGCTGCGCGGTAGCGCCCTGAGCGCCTGCAGGTTCGCCGGTCCGAGGATGTCGAATGTGGCCGCGCCCCAGTCGAGTAGGCGGGCCCGTTGATCGCGCGGCCACCCCACCAGATCGGGCACTACAGCCAGCGGCAGGGCCGTGGCGAGATCGGCGACCGCGTCCACGTGTTCCCGCCGCACGGCGTCCTCGACGATGGAGCGGGCTTGGGCGTCGACGCCGTCGCCGAGCGCGCGCAGGGCACGAGGCAACATGCGGTGTGCCAGGAGCTTTCGGCGCCGGTCATGGTCGGCGCCGTCGCTGTTGAGGGTGGTGCCGCGCGACAGTCGGTTGGTCAGCGGGTTGGCTGCTACTCCGTGCCCGGACAGGAATAGGCCGTCGTCGCGCAAGGTCGCCTTGCATGCGGCGTAGCGCGGCAGGGCGTAGAGGCGTTGGCGGGCCAGCCACACGACGGGCCCCAAATCGCGTAGGGCACGGTAGTGCGGGTGGGGGTCGAGAATGGCTGAGCGGGTGTAGATGTCGGGCCTGTACACCGGCACAGCCGAGGGGCGACGAAACACGGGATGATTCCTATTCGTAGTGGTCCGGGCCGGTACGCGATGAGGACTCCGACGCCTGGTCCACCAGGAACAGTGGGACGGCGCAGCACAGAGTGGTGAGATTGCGGCCGGCGATCATCACGGTGCGGTCGGGTCGGATCACTGCGGCCTTGACGTGATGGCGGTTCAGCCAGTGCGCCAACTCCGACCCTGCGGGGGCGTGGACCGCGCGGCCACCGCGTGCCGCCAAGATGTCCTGCTGCGGCGGGGTCAGCTCGACGGTGGTGATCACTCCGAAGCCTGAACCCAACGCCTCGTCGAGCCGCAAGCCGTTGTCCAGCAATGCGTTTGGGCAGAGCCGCCCGGTGATACGGCGGGTCGTCGGTGTGCGCTGGACCAGCGCCGAGGATCGTAGCGGCGGGGTCTGCGAATCGGTGACCTTAGCCCGGAGCCCGGGCACCAGGTGCACGCGGGGCAGCACGACGCTGCGCACAGCCGCACCGAGTCGGCCGCCGAAGGTCATGGCACGTCCGATGTTGAGCGCCAGGGCGATCATGGCCCGGGCGTGCGGCCGTCGTTCGCCTTCGTAGCTGTCGAGCACGCTGGGAGCAAGATCTCGGTGGTGGACGGCGGCGATCTTCCACGCCAAGTTCATCGCGTCGCGCAGTCCGGCACCCATGCCCTGGCCGATGAACGGCGGGGTGAGGTGGGCGGCGTCGCCGAGTAGGAAGATGTTCCCGCGCCGCCAGCGGTCGGCGATCTGAGCGCGGAAGGTGTACTCGGCGGCCCGCATGACGTGCAGGTCCGCGTCGGCAACGTGACGCGTCCACGGTGCGATCAGCGGCCGCAGGGTAGCCAGGGTGGCGTAGTCGTTGACCGATTCGTGATCGAGGAGCGCGAATTCCCAGCGGTACCTCGAGGGGCCGATCCGCATGTAGGTTCCCGCCCGCTCCCCGTCGCAGACCTGATGCACGCCGTCCCATTGCCGCAGGTCGGCAGCGGTGGTGATGTCAACGACCAGCCAGCGCTGGTCGAATTTCAGGTTGCGCATCGACGCGCCGATGGCGCCGCGCACCGTGCTGTTGGCACCATCGCAGCCCAGCACGTAGTCGGCGCTGATCACCGACTCGAGGTTGGTGATGCGGTCGCGGATCCGAAGGTGTAGCGGACCCGCCGCCGCGCTTGCGGTAACCCCGAGGACCTCGACGTCACCGCGGAACCGGGCGTGCGGATAACCGGCGAGGTTGCGGCGGAGCAACTCCTCGAGTTCGGGTTGGTCGAACATGCTTGCCGCTGGAAAGCCGTTCTGCGTCACGGGGGTGTCGCGCCGGAATTCGGCCAGTACCGTCAGGTTTCGGTCCACCAAACGCAGACCGCGGGCTGGACGGGAGATCGCGGCGAAGTCTTCGGCGATGCCGAGCCGGGCCAAGATGCGGTAGACCTCGTCATCGAGGTGCACGGCGCGCGGCTGCGGATAGACCTGCGGCCACCGGTCCAGCACCAGGGTGTCCACCCCGTACTGCGCGAGCAAGGTCGCCGCGGTAATACCGGTGGGTCCGCCGCCCACAATAGCCACCGAGATGTGCTCGGTGGGCGCGCCATCGGGGGTGTTCATGTGTGACGCACCGCCAACCGTTGGGCACCGAGATCGATGGCGCCGTCGTCGGTAGCAATCGAGGCCTTGACGACGTCGCCGTGCCGCAAATACTTCGGGTTCTTCGCCTGACGAGAGAAGAAAGCTTTCCACTTGACGGCCGGCGGTAGCAGGTTGCCGATGATCTCGATCGGCTTGGGCGGAGCGGTCAGCGCGGTGCCGGCCGGGGTGCCGGTGAGGATCAGATCGCCGGGCGCGAGG
This sequence comes from Mycobacterium hainanense, assembly GCF_041890355.1. Lineage (NCBI taxonomy): Bacteria > Bacillati > Actinomycetota > Actinomycetes > Mycobacteriales > Mycobacteriaceae > Mycobacterium > Mycobacterium hainanense. Next base: position 2,722,936 of record NZ_CP169059.1, read on the forward strand.
TCCTGGAATCGTGTCAGCGATTGCAGCGCTTGTAGCGGCCGGTAGAGCATGTCGCCGTCGACAACCGAATTCTGGCGTTCCTCACCATTGACGCTCAGCCGCAGCCGCAGGTCTCCGAATCGGGCCAACTCGGACGGGTCGACGAGCACCAGCGCCGGCCCCACCGGGGTGAACGTCGGGTACGACTTCGCCTCGTAGAACTGCGTTTGCGGGAGTTGGATGTCGCGAGCGGACACATCGTTGGTGATGGTCAGACCGGCGATGTACTCGGCCAGGTTCGCGTCGGTGATGGCGGTACCCACCGGGATGTCGCGCCCGATCACGAGTCCGATTTCGACCTCGTAGTCCAACAGCTGCACATGTGGCGGCCGGACGATCTCGCCGAAGGGTCCGGTGATGGAGGCCGACGACTTCCGAAAAAAGGTCAGCGGCACCGTCTTTGGGTCCATGCCGGCGTCGACGACGTGAGATTCGAAGTTGGTCATCTGGGCGACGACGCGGCACGGAGTGGTCACCGGTGATAACAGGTGCAGTTCGTCGAGGGCGACGGTGCCTGCGGTGGCGGCGGCCGCGTCGATGGCGGCTCTGTCGGCGAGGAGTTCGGCTGTGGTGGCGGCGCTGGTGTCGATGCGGGCGGCGCCGGTGGGGCTTTGCACCCACCAGCCGTCGGTGGTGCGGAGGACGGAAATGGTCACGAGATAGCTACTTTCAGTAAACCGATAAGACGGTTGAGGTCGAATTCGTTGTTCCCGCGCAGGGCGGTGAGCACCGAGGCCACCTGATGACGGGCCGCGCGGGGGTCGGTGTCGAGGAAGTCTTTGGTCGCCGGTGGCCCCCACTGCGCCAGGCCGGATGCGGTGAACGGGGCCCAGCCAGGTTCGAGGGTGTTGTCGAACATGTCCCCGTCGGTGAAGTGTTCGACGAGGAAGCCGTCCGGGTCGCGCCAGTAGTCGAACAGCTGGCTGCCCTGGATGTGGCGACCGATACCCCAGGACCGGTAGTAGCCGCGTTCACGCAGATACTCGCCACCGGCTGCCAGTGCATCGAGATCGCTGACTTCGTAGGCGGAGTGGATGTAGCGGTTCGCCGGACCGAGCGCCAGGGCGAGGGTGTGATGGTCGGCGGGGGTGGTGCCGCGGTCGCAGCGGACGAAGCTCATTGCCGGCCCGCGGGCGCGCTGGCCGGGGAAGAACAGAAAGTCGCTGACGATCATCCCGAAGGTGTCCAGATACCAGTTGAGTGTGCGCAGGTAGGTGGTGGACTGCAGCACGACGTGACCGAGGCGTTGCACGCGAGCGGGGACGCGAGGCGGCCGCACGGTGGCATTGATCCGCGCGTCATTGGGCCTGGTGTTGAAGACCTGCGGGGCCTGAGCGGGTAGGGCCGGCAACTCGTGAAGACCGGCGACGACCTTGACCGCCATGCCGCTGGGATCGGTCAGATGCACCGCCACGCCGCCGATCGATTCCGGAAGCGGCTGCAGCGAGGCGCCGGTTTTGTCCGCTAGCCGCAGCAGGTCGACCTCGTCGGCCGCGCGCAAGGTGAGCCCGGCGAAACGGGAGCGCGGCCCACGACGCAGCACGACGCACGCCGAACCGGCGTTGGTGCCGCGCAGATGCAGCTGCTGGGGATCACGCAGGGCGACGCCGAACCCGAAGGCCCGGGCGAACGCCTCCGCGCGGACCAGGTCGGGCTTGTCGAACTCCAGCCAGGCGATGTCGGCCACCCGAATGATCGGATCCGGCGACCGGCCGGGATGCTCGCCGCGCAACGCACCCTGATCGCTGTGCAGACCCGTGTGCCCGTCGCTCATCGGCGTCACTGTCTGTGCCACGCCCTGCCTCCTCCACTTCGAGCTGACGAAATCGTCACATACGTACAAAGGCTCAGTCAAGTATTCTGACGATATCCTCAGAAATGAGTCGAACTGATAACCTGTGGACCATGGATATGCTCGAGCGCGATGCCACCGAGTCGTCGAACACGCCGGTCAACCGCCTGGAACGGCGCAAGATGCGCACCCGCAATGCCCTGGTGCGGGCCGCGAAAGGGTTTATCGCGCAAGGTAAACTCAGCGTTCCCATCCTGGAGATCACCCAGGCCGCCGACGTCGGTATGGGGTCCTTCTACAACCACTTCTCGAGCAAGGAGGAGCTGTTCGCCGCGGCCGTGACCGACGCCCTCGATGATCTCGGCGCCCTGCTCGACGGCTTCACCGGGTCGATCTCGGACCCAGCCGAAGCCTTTGCCGCCAACTATCGCCTGAGCGGGCGACTGTTCCGCTACCGCCCTCTGGAGGCCGCGCTGCTGCTGGCGCACGCAGACTCGCTCATCCTGTCCGACCGCGGACTGTCTCCGCGGGCGCTACGCGACATCGCCGCAGCGATCGACCAGGGCCGGTTCACGATCGGCGATCCCGAACTGGGCTTGGCCATCGCCGGGGGCATGTTCATCGGCCTGACCACGCTGCTGCGTGAGCGTCCCGAACGTGACACCGACGCCACCGTCGACGCGGTCACCGAACGCCTCCTGAGGACGCTCGGCATGACGCCCAAGCAAGCCAGCACGTTGTGCCGCAAGCCGCTGCCCGACATCTCGTCACTGCGCGAATCGCCCGTCGACTGGCCCACCCCCATTGCACCCGACGCCGTCGACCCCACGTGAGATCCTTCCGGTACCGCCAAGGAGTCTGCGGGCAATCGCGTCGCACGTTGGAGTTCAACGGATTTCGGCATGACTGAGGAGACTTCGGCGTGGTCGGGCTGCTGCCTTACCTACCACTGCCCACCAAACGCATCACCGCGGTGATGCCCGAAATGATTGCCGGTGCGGAGGAGTCCCCAGATGTCTTCGCTGAGCGCGCCCGGCCAGCCATGCAGGCTCGGCTCGACGCCTTGACAGCACGGCGCACACCGCTCCTCGGATGAACGGTCCTCTGGTTCTGGCGTCACGCGCTGTGCCGCACCACGGATTGCTGCGCGTGTATCCATTCTCATCTTATGGCGGAGAGGGGGTCTTGCGGCAAGGCCCCCACCGGGGTGCAGAATCGCTCCGCAACTCACTCGACGGGAGGTTGTTGATGACGGAGATGGCGGACACACCGGAACGGTTCATAGCGCATGAGTCCGGGGCGTACTTCCACGGCACCAAGGCTGATCTTCGGGTCGGGGATTTTCTGATGCCCGGATACCCGTCGAATTATCGGCCGGGACACGTCGCGAACCACGTCTATATGACCAAGGTGCTCGACGGTGCAGTCCTGGCGGCGGAGATGGCTGCCGGGGACGGCCGGTGTCGCGTCTACATCGTGGAGCCGCAGGACCACGTCGAGGATGACCCGAACGTGACTGACAAGAAGTTTCCCGGCAACCCCACGCACTCTTACCGCAGCCGAAACCCCGTGAAGATCGTCGGCGAGATCACCGACTGGGTCGGGCATTCTCCTGAATACCTGCAGAAGTTCCGCGCCGGCCTAGAAGAACTCAGACGCAATGGAAATGCCGTGCTCTACGACTAAGCACTTACCCAGGCGGCTGTATGAGCATCACGTGGGCAGCAAGCGAAGAGTCGTCGCCGCGGCTTGGTCGCAGACCATGGATCTAGCTGGATGACTTCCGTACTTGTCGCGGTAGGCGTCGTCAACCTGAGCTCTCAGGATGGGCGGCCCAGCGCCGACGTCCTCGACACGCACGTCGACTTCCACGCCCGGGACGCGGACCCGTGCTCGCTTCGTCCGCACGATCAGGCCGAACCATCCGGTGTCTCGGCGGTACCACGAACGGACATACACGTCATTGGCGTTGCGTACCACCCAGATCGGTGTCCAAGGACCGAGTGTCCCGTCGTCGCGGCGGACGGCAATCTCGAGTTCGGGGGCACCCTCAAATCCGCGAAGCTGCTCCGTCGTCCAGGTCATGACGTCAAGGTTCGGCCGGCCTCTACGGGAACGCGATCGGCCCGTTCGGCACTGCTGCGAATGAGGCTGAGGATCGCGCGGGCCACGTTATCCGCCGTGTCAGAGGTTAACCCGCTGCTTGCTTCCAGGTGCTGGGCGCCGGCCACATCACCACGGACGGAGATGACGAGTTCAGTGCGGATGGTCGACGGGAACATCAGCGACAAGGAAGTGGCGTCGGCGAGTTCTGTGGGGGCGATGCTGGTGAGCACCAGGTTATGCCGGAACTGACGTTGACGATTGCCCCCGACCTTTGCGTCCGTTACCCGCTACTAGCCCATGGTCAAGATCGCGCCCGCGGCGACGCTGATCACCGCCACGAGGGCTACCAAAATGACTGTGATAGCCGCGCGCACGACTTCTTCTTCTGTGGGGCGCCAGCGCAACCTCATTTCTGCGGGAACGGTGTCCCCTAGCCAGGGCAGAGCGTTCATCCTTGCGACCGCCGAAATCACGTCGTCGTGCGCGTCAGACGCGGGTTTCTTGACTGGCTCGTGCGCAGCGATTGCGATGGTCATAAAAGCCCCCAGGCTCGCGGACGCCGATCGGCGTGAGGTCGAAAGCGTCGGGATTTTCCCAAAGTCGATGATAAGAGCGCGAATATCACGATTGCGGTAACTATCCTTAACGGTCACAGCACGGAGTCGTGCCTCGCGTCCGTCATGCTCGGCCGACGACGCCCGGTTACCGGCAGTGACGACGCCGGCCTCCCGCGCGCCAAGTCGCGCAGCCGGCCCAGCTACCCCCGACCAAGTTTGGGATTGGTAGCGGTGGGCGCACAGTTGACTTCGACTCCAGAGCGCCCCACCAGGGGGCCGCCCGACGGAATAGGAAAAGCATGATGCGACGGATCGCGCAGTTGGCGACCACCGCCCTGGTGGCCGGCGGATTGGGAGTCGCGGGTCTTGGGCTCGGCGCGGGCACCGCCAATGCCGATGGCGGGCCGCACCGCTGGTGTCCAGGCGAACCCTTGCCGCCGACGGGTAACCACGTCACCAATCCGGTCATTTGGGACAACAACATCTGCCACACCTACTACTACGTCTACTTCGGGCAGGGCAATGTCGCCCAAAACATTTGGGACGGCGACAACCCGCCGGCACCTCCGCCCCCACCGCCGCCGGCGCTCATCAACCGCGACAACTGCCAACAGATCCTGGGAATTTTCTGCCCCCACGCGTGATGGGCGCCGACTGCTGGGTGCTGTAATGGGCCCGATCGTCGATTAGGTTGATCGCGTGGCCGCGAACAGTCTTCGTACACGCAGGACCGCCCGATGGTTGCTGACGGTATGGTGCGTGGCCGCGTCCGCCGCGGGTCTGTTCGTCGCGTGGCGCATCGATGAGCGGGCGCAACCGTGTCGGAGTGTGCGGCAATTCATCGAATTCAACCGCGACATCCAGGACTCGTTGAAGGCCAAGACGCGGTTTGCACCGCCGGGCTCCTACGAACAAAGCTCGGTGCCCACTACCGCCGACTATCAGGCCTGGCTCGATGGCCTGCAGCGGCGAGCCGACGAGGTAACCAAGCCTGGCCTCTCGGCCCACGCGCAGCGAGCGGCGGCGTTGGCCCGTGAATTCATGAACGACGCCAACCAGATGAACGACGACATAGGCAGGCAAGACCCGCTGAAATCGGAACTGCCACCGTCGGCGAAAGCACTGGCCCGGGTTAACCAGGAGTTCGGCGCCGAGATGGCCACCCTGGCACGCGCCTGCCCCACCGATTCGGCAGAGACCTTGTGGCATTGACTCCGAGTTTCGCTGCAGCGCAGTACTTTCCGGCTCTCCATTCTCAGTCCAGTTGGCTGTAGCGCAGTCCTGATTGCGGTGTCTTAGAGTTGCCGGACTCGATCGCCGGAGCACCTGCGAGAGTCGACTGCGAGAGGAACGGCCGTCCTACCACTACTACTTCGGACGGCGTCGAGATCCCTTCACCTCAGCGCTCGTCTGCGATCCATCGAAGCCGCATAGAAACTATGCTCGGAACCGGCATATATTTCAACACTGATTGAAATAGTGGGTTGGTCGACTTATAGTCCTGACAGGGGGTCGGATGAGCGGAGGCCGTCATGTCACGTCTAGTCACGAAGGTCGTCGTTGCGGCGATCCTCGCATTCACCGCGGTTACAGCGACCGGATGCGTCCCGGCAGTCACGGTAGGACCACCGCTGGGTGTCGCAGCGGGGTAACGCCGCACGGCTCAGGGGCTCCCCGTCACGCGGGCGTGTGCTGAACGATGGCGAAACTTACTTTGTCTCACCGGCGCTGTCGCACATCATTCGCGCCAGCGAGCAGTCGCGACGGTACCAGTCGCCGATCGGGGTCCACGGCGCTGTGAATCCGGATCAGACGCTGCAACCCCGACTGGTCCAGCCCATCAGCGACCGCGGCACGGCCGTCAGCGAATGACGCTGCGGCAAGACCGATGTCCGCCGGCATCGCGGTGGCGCGAACCTGTGCCAACCCGTGCTCGGTGCGAGAGCCTGAGGCGTCGTCGGTAGCGAGACCGACCGCGTGCAGCAGGAAGGGTCCGGGCACCGCGGTCATCGCTCCCTCGCGAGTGGGCGCGTCGTTGCCCAGATTCCGTAACTCGACCACCGCTACCGGAGAATCGGCTGCGGCCGCGGTGGTCAGCGCATCGGTGGCGACGTCCACTGCGCGAGGTCCCAGCCACCGCCCGATTCCAAGCGCCGGAACCGGATTGGGCGGATCGAGGTGGATTTGGGCAAGCCGGGCCGCATCGGCGCGCGCCCAGCGGCTGTCCACTGCGGGCGCCGGCGCCCCTTCTAGAGCCCGCAGGAGTGGCGCGGCCGCGTCGTGGCCCTGCGGTGAGGCGAACGCCAGATGCACGACCGGAACGCCTTGCAGCGCAGGAGGGAACGCCGGTGCACCCGCCGGGGTGCGCAGCACGCTGAGGCTGGTCGAGAGTGCATCACCGATCTGGCTCATGGCGCTGACCCAGGCATCGGCGACCGGTCCAAGCGCGTCAATGCCCCACAGGCGGTAGCCAGCCCACGGATCTTGGGGTGCAACAAGTTCGACCGTCAACGCAGTGGCCACGCCGACTCCGCCCCCACCGCGAAACGCCCACAGCGCCTCGCGATCGACAGCGTCAGGTGCGTCCTCCGCCGCCCGTCGGATCCGCCCGTTGCCGTCGACATAGTCGACGGCCAGCAGCGCCGAACTGGCCATCCCGTACGGGCGGGTCAAAAACCCGACTCCTCCCCCGAACGTGTAACCGGCGACGGCCACCGTGGGCGAGGTGCCGGCCAGTCCGAACAGCCCGTCGCGTTCGGCAATCGCGTTGACTGCTGCCCAGGTTGCGCCGGCACCGACTCTGGCCACCCGGGCTTGCGCATCCACGCGCACCGCGTTCAACCCGGAGGTGTCCACCAACAACCGGTCGGGCTCGATCGGCGCGCCCGCCCCGTGCCCACTGGCCTGGACCGCGACCCCGAAATTGCGCTCTGCGGCCCACTGCACGGCCTGGGCGGCCTCTTCGGCGCTGCGCGGGTGAGCCACCGCCGCCGGGCGCTGTACCACCGTTGCGTTGTGCGGATTGGTCGCGGCCCGATACCCGGCGCTCCCCGGGTGTGACAACAGCTCGGCTCTCATCGGGGTTCCGTCCTTGTTCGATGTGGTGAGCTTCTAGGAAACGAGCAAGAGCGCGGTCGTAACGAGCATGACGGCGGCGGTGCCGCCGTGAATACCCCAGGCGATCGACTTGGAGCCGCCATTGCGCAACACAATGGCCGCATCGGCGCAGGGAATGATGGTGGCCGCCAACATAACCCAGCCAACCAGATGGGTCGCGCCCGCCACCATCAGGATGCTGACGATCAGCCCCATCGCAATGTCGCGAATACCCTTGACGCTCAAGTAGGCGCCCGCGCCCGGCTGGTCGAGATCGGGCAGGACCCCGTAACCGGCGGCGGCGACCCGCGGTGCGAGCAGAAAGCGCGCCCCGATGAAGACGATGGCTGCGGCGAGCAGTCCGGCGAGCGTATAGCCGATGATGGTGACAGTCATGTCGAGTACCCCTTCTAGTGGATTGGTGAAAATCTCGTTGCATCAAGCAATTTCGTCTCGACGTCGACGATTTCACCGACGTCGAAGCCGGCCATGTCGGCGACGAATTCCGGGCTGCTCATGATGCGTTGCGCGAGCTGCTCGGGGTCGGTGCCCGCTGGGTAGCGGATCAGCGCGACGAGCCGGTTAGCGGTACCGCTCCGCTCGGTCCACACACCGTGGGTGCGGACCCCGAATGTCTGGAACGTCGCCAGATGGCGGGCCCAGTGGACCGTTGCGTAGCGCTGCAGCGCACCCGGTGATCGCAGGGTGTAGATCCTGAGCTGGAACATGCCTTAACTCCCTCCGCGACGACTGCTAGCAACGCTAACCCTCGCCGCATCGCATGTCAATAGCGCCGCTAGATTTTCTAGTCGTGCTACCATAAGGTATGGCTTTTGAGGATCGCCGCCAGCGGGAGCGGGCCGCCCGGAGGGCGCTGATCGTGACAACGGCTCGCAGGTTGGCCGAAGCCGAGGGGTGGGATGCCGTCACCACTCGTCGACTGTCGACCGAAATCGAGTACAGCCAGCCGGTGCTGTACAAGCACTTCGCCGGCATGGAACAAATCGCCGACGCCGTCGCCGTGGACGGGTTCGGCGAGCTCGCCGACGCGATTCGGGCCGCCCGGTCGGGCGCCGGCGCGCCTCGCGACGTTCTCACCCGAATTGCGCAGGCATACCTCGACTTCGCCCGCGACAACCCGGCGGTATACGACGCCATGTTCACCCGCGCGACCGCCTTGCGCTTCGCCGACCACGAGACTCCCCCGGAGCTGACCGCAGGCTTCGCCGAACTACGGGAATCGGTGCGCCTGGTCGCCGACGAACAGGATGCGGACTCGCTCACGGAAGTGTTGTGGGCTGCGCTGCACGGACTCGTCACCCTCACCCGTACCGGACGACTGCGCCCCGGCCACGCCGCGGAACGTCTCGAACTGCTCGTCAAGCAATTCACCGGCAAAGGGAAACCGTCGCGCTGAGTCGCGGAGCTGGAGCTGTAACTCGCATTGACGTTCGCGGGCAGAACGTCTCGGGCTACCGGCCACCGTCCGCCGGGCACGGCCACCGCGGTCCGCCCTCAGCCGCGGCCTACTGCAAGTAAAGTGACCCGGATCTAGTGGTCGCAGGCTGCGCGGGAGGTCGATCTGAGCGTGAAGGGCAGGCCCACCAAGGCCGACGTCGCGCGGATGGCGAACGTCTCGACGGCGACGGTCAGCTACGTCCTCAATAACTCTGCCGGACGCACCATCTCGGCCCAGACCCGTGCCGCGGTTCACAATGCGGCCGCCGAACTGGGATACCGCCCTAATCTTGCAGCTCGCAACCTGGCCCGCGGGAAGAGCGGCGTGATCTTGTACATCGTGCCGCGGCTGGCCGGCGGTGAGATGCCCATGCAGGTGGGCACACACATGACCACAGAACTGACTCGACGCGGCATCATGCAGGTTCAGCTCTTCGAGACCGCGCACGACGATACTGTCGCCGACGCCATCAACCTACTTCAGCCGATCGCGGTGACAAGTTTATTTCCCCTGGGCCGCAAGGCGTCTCGTGCGATACGGGCCGCTGCCATCCCCCACATCTGTGTCCACACGCTACCGGGGCTGGGGAATCCGCAGTATTCGGTCGGACAGATGCGCGTCGATCATCTCGTCGCGCGGGGTCACCGCAATTTGGCGTTCGCGTACTCGGGCGATCGCCGCTGGAAGGCCCTTGGCGATTACTGGATCGACGGCGTCCGGCGCGCGGCGCGCCAGCACGGGCTGCCCGACGTCGCTGTCGCGGCGCCAAAGCCAGACGACAGCGCCGCGGTCGCCCGCGACCTGCACGCGGCGGGCGTAACCGCGGTCTGCGCGCAGAGCGACGACGTGGCCTTTATGGTGCTCGACGGGATCCGACGAGCCGGGCTGCGTTGCCCCGAGGATCTCGCGGTCATCGGCGTGGACGCAACGCCGTTGTCCCCCTTCAGCGTTCCCGCGCTGACGACTGTGGAGTTCGACCGCGCGGCGATCGCCGAAGTGGCGCTGGCCGCCGTGCTGACGGAATTGGGCGTCACCGACGCGCCGAGCCCGCCCGCTGGCGACATTGCGACGTTGATCGTCCGCCAGTCGGCCTAAGTCCTACCGAGAGGCCCCACCCCGATACTGGACACCCATCAGTTACGCGCGTAACCTCCGACGCGCAACGATGCATTCTGGCGACGAAGGGCCCACCTTGACGAGCACCATGATTCCGGTCTTCAACCCGTCCACCGAGGAGCTGATCGCGGAGGTTCCCGATTCTGACCAGGCCACCGTCGACGCGGCGGTTGCCCGCGCCCGCGAGACCTTTGAATCGGGGGTGTGGCGCAAGGCGCCCGCGTCACACCGGGCGAATGTGCTGTTCCGGGCGGCGCGCATCATCGAGGAACGCAAAGACGAGCTGGCCGCGCTCGAGTCCCAGGACAACGGCATGAACCTGACGGCCGCCGGCCACATCATCCCAGTATCGGTCGAGATGCTGAAGTACTACGCCGGCTGGGTCGGCAAGATCCACGGCGAGTCCGCCAACCTGGTCTCCGACGGCTTGCTGGGCACCTGGGAGACCTACCACACCTTCACGCAGCTGGAACCGGTCGGCGTCGTCGGCCTGATCATCCCGTGGAACGGGCCCTTCTTCGTCGCGATGCTCAAGGTGGCGCCCGCCCTGGCCGCGGGTTGCAGCGCGGTGCTCAAGCCTGCCGAGGAGACGCCCCTGACCGCGCTGAAGCTGGAAGAGATCTTCCGCGAGGCGGGCCTGCCCGACGGCGTGCTGAATGTCATCACCGGCTACGGCGAGACCACCGGCGCCGCACTGACCGCCCACCCGGACGTCGACAAGATCTCGTTCACCGGGTCGACGGAGGTCGGGCGCCTGATCGTCAAAGCGGCGGCGGGCAACCTCAAGCGGCTCACCCTCGAGCTGGGCGGAAAGTCGCCGCTGATCATGTTCGACGACGCCAACCTGGACAAAGCGATCCTGGGTGCGGGCATGGGCCTGCTGGCCGGCTCGGGGCAGAACTGCTCGTGCACCTCGCGCATCTACGTACAGCGCGGCATCTACGACAAGGTGGTCGAGGGCCTCGCCGGGTTCGCGCAGATGCTGCCGATGGGCGGCAGCGACGACCCGGATTCGGTGCTGGGACCTTTGATCAGCGACAAGCAACGCAAACGCGTGGAGGGCATCGTCAACGACGGCGTGGCCGCCGGCGCGCGGGTGATCACCGGCGGCAAGCCGATAGACCGCAAGGGCTACTTCTACGAGGCCACGATCGTCACCAACACCACGCCCGACATGCGGCTCATCAAGGAGGAGATTTTCGGCCCGGTTGGCTCGGTGATCCCGTTCGACGACGAGGACGAGGTCATCGCCGCCGCCAACGACACGCATTACGGGCTGGCCGGTTCCATCTGGACCGAAAACCTGTCACGCGCACACCGCATGGTGAACGAGCTTCGCGCGGGCCAGATTTGGGTGAACTCCGCGCTCGCGGCCGACCCGTCGATGCCGATCAGCGGACACAAGCAGTCGGGTTGGGGCGGCGAGCGGGGCCGCAAGGGTATCGAGGCCTACTTCAACACCAAGGCGGTCTACATCGGGCTGTGAGTTCGGCTCACACGGCGAGATTCCGCGCAATTTTTCGCCGTGGCGTTACGCCCGCGGACGTCCCGAATCACCACCACGTCGACTATGACCAGCCCGAATTGAGCGGGTAGCGTCTCGGGTTGCTTGCCGACCCGGAATACCCTGGCCGCGGCGTGCACGGCGATCGCAAGGCAACCGATCAGGAGCAACAGTTGCGCACGCCAGTGCCTGGTCACGCCGACAGGAATTGCGGTGAACATTCCCGCGACCACGCCAAGCCTCAGGACCGACACAATCCGCAACGATCGAATTTGGTATGACCGGCGCACGGAGTCCAGTTGCCTGCCACACGTTTACGCCTGTGACAGAGGCGGACCCGCGGACATCGGACGCCGCCCCCGGCAGGTCCCTGCGGCGCTAAGAGGTTTCCCGCTGAGCCGTGCTCAGGGTGACACTCGAACTCATTGGCCGGCAGCGGGATCGGAAATCGGAGTCAACTCTGCGTGGATCGTTCGGCCGAACTTGGACCGCATCAGTCGGTGCGCCGAGGGCACCAGCACGCCATGCAGGAACGGATATTTCCGCCGGAGCAGACGTGCCGCCCGCCGGTATTCGGCCCCTTCCAGCAGACGCACGTGGCCAGGCAGTGCGGATCCCGTCGGCGTGCCCGACGCAGTCGCCGGGCCGAATTCGACACTCGGGTTACGGCGAATGCGGTGCACTTTGACCGCCCGTTCGAAACTGCGAAAGTAAGCGCGATCCCCGTCCACCACAATGCTGACGGGGCTGGACCCCGGCCTACCGTCCTTGCGAAAGGTGGTGAGGCTGATCGTCTTTTGGCGCACAAAAGGCGCCAGCCTCGGACTGGTTGCCGTGCCCACGGAGCCCAGCACGTAGCCGAGTTGGCGCAACCTCAGCACGAACGCCGCGACCAGGGCGACCGACGCCCCGCCCAGCACCCACGCTTGCGTGGCGGAACCACCGACGTCGAGGTCGACGACGTGGTTGACCGTGTGCACGGTGTTCGCCACGAGAAATCCGGCGAGCGCCGTCGCCAGGGCGTCCGCCCAGACCAGCGCGAGTAGCAGTGTGACGCCCAGGCCCAGCTGGAACGCACCCACGTCATGCAAGAAGTGGCGGTGCGGAGCAAAACCAACGGAATCCGCGAAGGACGTCGGATCGACGAGGCACCAGATCCCGATCCCGGCCACGACCGACCCCACGGCCGCCGTCACCGCGATCAGGTATACCCCCGCAGGCCTACTCAAGCGATTCATCGTGCCGTCCTCCCGACGTTCCGTCCTAACTCTCTGGTGGCTAGACGGGACAGGACAGCGATATGTGACGCGCGGCCGAACGGCCTCAGGGATTCACGCGGAAGCGTTTGAGTCGCGAGGTCGTTCCGGAAACCAATTCGACCCGGCTCCTGTGCAATTCAAGATGGGCCGCCAGCAGCCGAACGACCGCGTCGTTTGCCTTGCCGCCAACGGCCGGCTCACGGACGAAAATCGTGAGCTCACCGTTGGGACCCACCTCCACCAGGGGTCCCTTGCGACTGCCCGGCTTGACCCGCACAACAACGGCGTCGTCCATGCCGCAAAAATTACCCGCCGCATACCCGCGTTCGTTGCAAAAGGCGCGAGGGCGGCGCTAGCCGGCGGGCGGTACCACCGGTGGGCGGCATTCGTTGGCGCCAGGATCCCACCACCACCCGTTGTCGCAGGCGAGCGGTTGTGGCCCGACCCCGAGTGGCCTGCACACGTTAGCCGTCGGGTCCCACCACTGGCCGGGGTCGCATGCCAGCGGTTGTGGCCCGACCCCCAGGGGCCGGCAGACCTTACCCGTCGGGTCCCACCATTCACCGTCCGCGCAGTCGGCCGAACTCACGGCAGGCGTCGCGATCGTCACGGCCGCCATCGACGCGAACGTCATCATGGCGATGACCACAAGATGGCGAAAGACCGTCCTCATCGTGGGCCTCCTCTCGTGATAAGTGCATTATCGAACGACGCCGGGGTTGAAGGTCAATACCCGCTATGGCCGCAAGCCGGATCGCTTCGGTCGGTAACGCGCTGCCACGCACGCCGGAAGGGAAAACTTCCCGGCTGCGCTGTTGTAGCGTGACTGCGTGAGGTACGCCCGGGCGCTGCTGTTCGTGCTCTGCATCGCGGTTCCAGCGCTCGCTAATCCTTTGGCGGACGGACGATCTCGCGCCGACGACGGTGAGTTTTCCTACCCGTTCTCATGCGACCGGGCTGCTCTGACAGCGGATTTCGCCAGTCGCGACGAGCTGCCGCAAACCCAGGATCCCCCGGGCGACTGGTACCGCACGGATGCCGAGGGGCATTACCTCAACCGGGGATGGGGCCCGGGGTCCGTCGCCCTGCCACCGCCGGACATCCCGCAAGGCGCGCATTGCGATGCCACCACCTGGAGACAGGAACGCATCCTCGCCGTGGCCATGCGCTACGTCTACTCCCCCGGCAACCCGCTCGGCCTGCAATACCGCCACCATCACATCCCCGGCTGGCAGCCGCCGACTTCGACCTATGCCGGCGCGCTCGGAGAGAATCCCGACCCCGACGGCCAACAGGGGCTGACCGCCTGGGATCCCGGACGCGGTCTGGACTGTTCGAATTTCACCGCCTGGGTCTACAACTACGGTCTGGGCATCAAGTTCGGCGGCGACGTCCACGAGCAGGCCGACGGCACCGCAGGGCCGATGGGCCGCCGCATCCCCCAAGAAGGTCCTTTCCGGCCCGGCGATCTGATCTATCTGCACCCCAATGGAAATGCGAGCCGCGCCTCGCACGTCGTCATCTATGTCGACGACGGCCACGTCATCGACAGCCGAGTCAACGCCCAGAACCGCCTCGGGGTCCAGGTCCGCAATCGATTGGGCTGGTATCGCGACGCCGTCGTCGGCGGTTGGCGGCCCATCGACTGATTCGCCCACGCGTCGGCGGGTAGCCTCGCGGGCGTGTCACTGCGCGACCATGGCGACCCCGGCGGCGCGCCCTCCGCGCCACCGCCGCTCCGGCCACCGGCCAATTCCACGCGCCCATCCGCCGCGGAACAGGCCCGCACCATTGCGGCGGCCACGAACACCGCCACGCTGGCCTCCTTGACCCCCGACGGCGACCCCTGGGCCTCGCTGGTCGCGTATGGATTGCTGGGCGGGGCCCCGGTGCTGTGCGTGTCCAACCTGGCCGAGCATGGTCGCAACCTGGCCGCCGACCCGCGGGCGAGCCTTTCCATCGTTGCGGGCGCCACCGAGCCTGACCCGCTGGCGGGCGCGCGGATCACGTTGGCGGGCATGGTCGATCACCCACTGGCCGACGAGCGGGACCGGGCGCGGGCCGCGTACCTCGACGCACTGCCCGAAGCCCGTCATTACGTCGACTTCACCGACTTCACCCTCTGGGTGCTGAACGTGCACAGGGTGCGCTGGGTGGGTGGATACGGTCGGATGGACTCGGCCACAGGCGACGAATACGCGGCCGCCTCGCCGGATCCGGTCGCGCCGGCCGCGCCCAGGGCCCTGGCGCACCTCAACGCCGACCACAGCGATGCCCTGACCGCGATGGCCCGCGCGTTCGGCGGCTATCCGGACGCCGACGCCGCGGTGTGTACCGATATCGACCGATACGGGATGGACCTGCGGGTGCACACGCCACGGGGGGTGGCCTACACCCGCGTCGGATTTCCGGAACCGC
Source organism: Mycobacterium hainanense (assembly GCF_041890355.1). Classification (NCBI taxonomy): domain Bacteria; kingdom Bacillati; phylum Actinomycetota; class Actinomycetes; order Mycobacteriales; family Mycobacteriaceae; genus Mycobacterium; species Mycobacterium hainanense. The sequence continues at coordinate 2,738,282 of NZ_CP169059.1, forward strand.
TGCAGTCCGCCGATCAATTACGTTCGGCGACAGCCAATTTGGCGCGGAATGCGGGCCGACCCGGATAACGGACGGAGCGGGTGGGCCGAACTCCGCCACGTGCGGCGATGAATTTTGCGCGCTCGACCAGTCAGACCTGTCGGACCAACGAATTTCGAGCAAAGGTGGATCCCATGTCCGCATACACGGCCCTGCCGCCCGTCGTCGATCACCCAACGTGGCGCGCGGCGCTGGACGAACTGCGCAAACGGGAGAAGGCCGCCACCCGCGAGTTGGATGCGATCGCCGCCCAACGCCGCCGGTTGCCGATGGTCGAGTTGCCTGACTACACCCTAATGGGCGCCGACGGGCCCATCCGCCTGGCGGAGGTGTTCGACGGCCGCTCGCAGTTGATCGTCTACCACCACATGTGGTCCGACGGCGCGGAGTGGCAGTGCAGCGGGTGCACAGGTTTCACATCGCAATTCACCCGCCTGGAATTCCTGGGCAACTACGACGCCCGGTTCGTCATCGTGACCAACGGACCGATCGACGAGGCGCTCGCCTACAAGCGCAAGGTCGGCAACCGCATGGACTGGTATTCGTCGTCCCAGAGCCCGTTCGCGGCCGACATGGACGCGCCCCCCGGCGGCGGGTTCGGCGTCAACGTGTTCCTGCGCGACGGCGAGACCGTCTACCGCACCTGGCATACCAACGGCCGAGGAACCGAGCAACTGAGCCACACATTCGGCCTCATCGACATCCTGCCGTGGGGCCGCCAAGAGGACTGGCTCGATTCGCCCGAAGGCTGGCCCGCACGGCCGATGTACTCGGGGTGGCTGGACTCCCCCGCCATCGCGGCCGCCTACGGCCCAACAAGCGGAGTCAACCATGAACGGTGAACGATACTCTGAGGATTACTCGTCCACTCGCTGCCTCGCTCAAGCGATCGGTCGTGAGCTGAACACCTAGGGCGCCACCCCTACTGTGCGGCAAGTGCCGAATTCGCAGCGACGCAGTGGATTTCGGAAGAGGGCACCGGGCCGCGGAAGAAATTGGGCCAGGGGTGCGTAGAGTCACGTGCACAGGGATGGGGCGTCGCACACGTTGCCTGGGCAATAGATGGAGTGGGCCGCATCCACCATGGTTCCGACGTCCAACAGGGTGACTCCCCGCGCGTTCAAATGGGCGTGCACGTCGTCGGCGATCTGTTGTGGCGTCCAACCCCACGTGAGGTCGTAACAAATCAGGTGGGCTTCCCCGATCAGCGCCTCCTCCGTCTGCGGAGGCCAACTGAGTCCTACGGCGCGCAGCTGCGCGAGGTAGGCGTCGTCTTGGGGGGTGTTCGCAGTCGCAATGGCGGTGCTGGTCACGAGGGCAGCCCCAGCCATCAGGGGAATGCTCAGTGCGGCAAGCCAGGGGGGTGAGGGCATGCGATTCATCCCTTTCTGCTGGGCGCCAGGGTTCGCGGGGCTCAAAGCAGCACGGATGAAGAATAACGAAAGTGTGGATACCGGGCTCGGTGTAGTTCGTATCAGCTTTGGCACCGGCATCCGTGCCTGCCTGTCTTGCGATCAGTTCTTTGCCCGGCGGCCCGAATTCGGGCCACTCGCTAACCGACGGTTAAGGGGTCTGTAGCGTCACGGCGGTGAAGTCCTCCCTGGTGAATTCCTCCGTCGCGGTCTGCGTCGCCGCGACCGTGCTGGCGATCGTCACGCCGGGCAACGCGGCGGCGGCCGGCTCATGCCCGACGGCGCCACCGCAAAGCGGCGGAACGCCCGACTGGACGCTGACCGGGACCACCGGCAGCGTCGCGGTCACCGGATCCACCGATACGACGGCGCCGCGCGTGGACGTGACCGCACCGTTCGCCGTGACCCAGACCCAGGTGCATACGCTGCACAGCGGAGATGGACCGGTGGTCCCGCCCACGGCCACGGTCTCCGTCTGCTACATGGGCGTCAATGGACGCGACGGGTCGGTGTTCGACAGCAGCTATCAACGCGGCACCTCCATCGACTTCCCGCTCAACGGCGTTGTGCCCGGCTTCCAGAAGGCCATTGCGGGACAGAAGGTGGGGTCCACGGTCGCCGTCGCGATGACCTCGGCGGACGGCTACCCGAACGGTCAGCCCAGCGCCGGCATCCGGCCGGGCGACTCGCTGGTCTTCGCGATCAAGATCCTGAGCGCGTCGGGCTAGCTCCGTCGAAAGTGTGTTGTGTTTTTCGAGTTCCGCGCGCGCCGCGTCGCGTCCGCGAACGACCGGTGTCCGGGGCCAGCGGGTGAGGGTGCTCGGCGCGGTACGGTTCCCTCGATCACCATCTCGCCGGCGATCGCCAATGTAATCTGAGCGGGACATGCGCCCGATCGACAGTCCCATACGCGGCCGTTTGTCGATCGCGATGAAGGAAGGCTCGGCGGCAGAACACGTCGCCGCCGAGCAGAGCCCCTTCATTTCCGAACTGTTGGCCGGCCGGGTGACCGCTCGCGGCTATTCGGAATACCTGCTTCGGCTACGTGGGGTGTACGCCGCCCTCGAGGACGCCATCCGGGCCCGCCGCACTGACCCCCTGGTCGCCGCCGTGTACGACCCGGCGTTGGAGCGCCTTCCGGCCATCGACGCCGATCTGATGCACTGGCGCACCGACGGCACGCGCGAGGTCGACTCCCCTGCGGTGACGGCATACCGCGAGCGGATCGAAACGCTGACCTGGGGTGGCTCGCTGGTGGCCCATCACTACACGCGCTATCTCGGGGACCTCTCCGGGGGCCGGGTCATCCACAATGCCCTCGATCGCACGTTTGATCTTCGCGGCATCGGGCTCGCATTCTACGAATTCCCCGTGCGGCCCAAGCCGTACAAAGACTCCTATCGCGCCCGCCTTGACGCGCTCCGCCCGAGCACGCGCGACATCGGCCGCGTCGTCGACGAGGTCAAATTGGCATTCGGGTTGAATCACGCCTTACTCGACGAACTCGCCGACTACATCCCCAGCCGGCCTTGACGTTCGGTCGCTCGAGCGGCAGGCATACATGGGGCCGCGCGGCTCGCCGCGGCCGCACAACTCCGCGCGGACCGAGCCGGCCCGCCATGCACTAAAAGTTGAGCCCCGAGAACATGATTCGGCCAGGATCGTACTTCTGCCGCACGGCGGCCAGCTTGGACAGGTTCGAGCTGAAATACCGCGATGGCTGTTGATTCGCCTCGATGTAGTTCACGTATCCACCGACCGAGTGCGGTTGCACCGCTTGGTGCGCGGTGTTGAGCCAGTTCGTCGCCGCCGCCGCGTCGCCGGTCTCGACGTACCACTGGACCAGCGCATACTGCCGGCGCCACGGGAAGGCGGTCGCCCCCGGCGCCACATCGGCGAGGGCGCCGTCAAGCGCGTGCATGATGGCCAACATGCGCCCGGCTCCACGGGGAAAGGCGTTGACGGCCTGGGCGATTCCCTGCGCAGTGGCCGCGTCGACGACGGGCAGCACGTCGGATCCACCGACGTACCCCAACGGTGCCGGGTTGAGGTTCCCGACGGCCAGGTACCGCACCAGGTCCAGGTAGTTGAACGTGTGGTTCTCGGTCCCCGTCGGTTGCAGGCCAACGATTTTGGTGATGTTGGCCCCGACCGCGGCGCCGGAACCGACCGGGCACGTCGCCATGATGCGGCAATGGGTTCCCATCGGGTCGACGGTGGCGTCCGCCAACGCCCAGCTGTTCCGGTCGGCGGTGCGCAGCCAGTTCTGCCAGCCGACCAACACCTGCGCAAACGCCTCCGCCGGGAAGTTGAGGTTGACCACGTCGAGATCGGTGGTCGGAAACGTCGCGAAGGTCAGCGACGTCGTCACGCCGAAGTTGCCGCCGCCGCCACCGCGCAACGCCCAAAACAGGTCGGGGTTGCTCGCGTTGGACGCGGTCACCGCCTGGCCGCCGGGCAGCACCACCGACGCCGACACCAGCTGGTCGCACAGCAGGCCCGCGTGCCGGGAGTTGGCGCCCAACCCCCCGCCCAGGGTGTGGCCTGAGGCGCCGACCGACGGGCACGTGCCCGTGGGGATGCCCCGGCCGGCGCCGGCCAGCGTCTGGTGCATCGCATACAGGCTCGTCGCGGGAGTCACCGTCACCTGCCCGGTGGCGGCGTCGTAGTTGACTCCCCCGGGCAGCTGACGCAAGTCGAGCACCATGACACCATTCGCCGTGGACGCCCCGATGTACGAATGCCCCCCGCTGCGCGGAGCGACCTTCAAATTGTGGGCTGCGGCGAACGCCATGGCCTTCTGCACGTCCGCCGGAGACGTCGGGGTGACGATAGCGGCTGGCGTCGAGCCGTTGTAGTTGGTGTTGAACACCTGCTTGGCCGAGCCGAAAGCGCCGTTGTCCGGTAACAGCACCTGCCCGCCGATGGCGGTGGACAGGCCCTCCCAGCCGGTCGGATTCGGCGCGGCGGTGGCGCGGGCCGGCCCGAGTACCGTGCCAGCAACCAACGCTCCGGCGGCTCCCCGCAGAAACGTCTGGCGCGATATTTCACGCGCCATTGCCGGGCTCCCGCGTCAGGCTCATGTCCCGCATTGTCAAACGTGCACTGGCCAAAGCCGCGGTGCCCCATGCCGTGTGACCGGATCGAGATCGATACGAGCCGCCCCGGTGATGCACCCACCAGCCTGGGTTGACGCCGCCTCAACCAGACACGCCGGTCTCCGGCTCGTATTCTCGGCAGCATGATCGCCGCCTCGATGTCCACGCCCGGCAAGTTCGCGCGGTAGGCCGGGTTCGACCACGTGGGTGCTCTTGTGGTGGCGCTTGCGGGCCTGGCGCTTCTCGATTCGTTGAACGTCCTCAACGTGGGTGTGGTCTCGGCGGTGGTCTTTGACAGCCGGTTGAGCCGCCGCTCGCCGGTTCCGGGCGCCCTGAGCTTCATTGCGGGCGTGTTCGCCGTGACAACCACATTCGGACTGTGCACGGTTCTGGGTCTCAGCTTCTTGACCCGTGTCGTCGGCTTCCACCTGACGCCGGCCGTCCGGTTCGGCGGCGAGCTGGCGCTCGGCCTGGTGCTGACCGGCCTGGCGTATTTTCCGTTGACGGCCCAATCGTCGGCTCCGGGTTGGGCGCTGGCGGCGATGCGTGAGCGTCCCTGGCTGCTCGGGTTCCTCGGGCTGGCGGTCGGGAGTGGCCAAGCGCCAACCGCCATTCCCTATCTCACCGGCCTGGCCATGCTCGCGGCCTTGCACCCGAGACCGGCGCTCTGGCCCTTGGCCATCATCGTCTACTGGGCGATCGCGCTGTCGCCGCCGTTGCTGATCCTTGGCCTGTCGATGAGAAAAACCATGCGGGCCAAGCGCATTCAGCGGCGCCTCGTACGTGTCCTCACCCGCTACGGCCCGATGTCGGTGCGGCTGTTGTTCCTGGTCTTCGGAATCGGGTTGGTGGCCGACGCGCTCGTCAATCACAGCGCGCTGTAGTGACCCACAACTCTTTCTCATCTCTTGCCCAGCGAGCTGGATTACCTTGGCGGTTGTGACCGATCGCCAAGAACGCGCCATGTCCTTCGGCTCGATCGCCGAGGACTACGACGGCTTTCGCCCGCGACCTCCGGACGAAGCGGTGGACTGGCTGGTGCCGTCCCGGTGCGAGGTCGCGGTCGACGTGGGTGCGGGTACCGGTCTGTTCACCCGGGCGCTGCGGAGCAGGGCGGCAGAGGTCATCGCCGTGGAGCCCGACGCGCGTATGCGGGCGGTGCTCACCGGGCGGTCGCCCGAGGTGCGGGCCGTCGAAGGCACGGGTGAGAACATTCCGCTTCCCGATGCGACCGTCGACGCGGTGTTCGTCTCTTCGGCGTGGCACTGGATGGATCCTCAGCGCGCCGTTCCCGAGATCGGCCGGGTGCTGCGCGACAACGGGCGATTCGGCCTGATCTGGACCAGTCGGGATCGTGAGGTGGACTGGGTTCGCGACCTGGACCTGCTTCCGGGCGAGGACACGCCCGAGTCGGAATCCCCCGACCGCTTCCGCCGGCGCCACGAAAACGTCGTGCTCCCCGATCCGCAGATCTTCCACAACGCGTGCCGCGAGACGTTCACATTCGTGCGGACCATGACCATCGACGATGTCGTCGCGATGGTCGGCACATACAGCAGGGTGATCATCGCACCTGAAGCTGAGCGCGCCGCGCGACTGGCCAATGCCCGCGCCGCCTTGACCGAGCGCTTCTCCGGCGCCGAAGCGATCGACGTCCCGATGAAGTCGCGCTGCTGGCGCGCGGACCGCATTGCCCGCGCCGGCCGATAGGGGTCAGCGCCTCAGGCCTGGGGGCCCTCCGACGGGGGCCAGTGCGATCCCGGCCACGCCTCGCCGGGCGGATCATGTTCCCCACGGGCGAGCGGCACCCACCGCTCGCTGGGGGCAGGCTGCTTGGACGAGGGGAAGTCCCGCAGCTTGCCCGAGGGCTTGGCGTCCCATTTGGCGAAGGTCAGTGGTGTCTGCAGCCAGGAGTGCAACAGGCAGTAGACCGCCTGTAACGAATCCAGGTGGGTGCGCTCCCAACCGTGGCTTCCGTCGAGCCCGAAGCCGACGAGGGCCGCGCGGGTGCCCGCTCCCGCCTCGATCGCCGCCGCGGCGTCGGAGCGATAGAACCGGAACACGTCTCGCGCGCAACGGATGTCCTGCTCTTGGGCCAGCCGGCACAGCTTGCGCGTCAGGTGGTAGTCAAACGGACCGTGCAGGTCGGCCATCGGTATCGTCACGCCGTCCTCGATGGAGTGCTGACCCGGCGCGCACACCGCGTTGTCCACCGAGACCAGTTCGGCGACGTCGGCCGGCAAGCCGTGGCTCGCCCCGTGGCCGACTTCCTCGGTGATGGTGATCATGACCATCGTGCGGTGCGGGAGCACCACCTTGTTCTCCGCGAAATTCTTCGCCAACGCCAGCGCGATCGCGACGCCCGCCTTGCCATCAAGGTGGCGGGAGACGATGTAGCCGTCGGCGGTCAGTTCCGGGCTGGCGATCAGCGCGACGAAATCACCGATCTGCAGGCCGAGACGGACCAGGTCCTCCCGCGAGTGCACCTGGCGGTCGACGCGGACCTCGACGTGTTCCCAGTCCGTGGGCTGCAGGTCGATCTCGTCACCGAACGCGTGCCCGCTGGCCTTGAGCGGCAGGATCGTGCCGGTGATGAACTCGTCGGGGTCGTCGGAAAAGATCCGCACCCGCGCGCCGGCCGCGAACCGGGCCGAAAAGGTGCCGACCGGAATCACCTCGAGACGCCCGTTGTCCTTGAGCCGACGGACCATGCACCCGATGGTGTCGGCGTGGACCACCAGCGCGCGGTCCGTCGTCGCCGACTTGCCAGGGAGTTCGGCGGTCAGCGCCCCACGCCGCGTCAGCGAAAACGGCACGCCGAAATCATCGAAGATGTCACCGATGAGCTGCATCACCGCGTCCGTCCGGCCCGCCGGACTTGGCGTCTGCAGCAGCGCGAGCAGCGTGTCGACCATCCACGTGCGGTCGGCCTCGGCCATGGCCGTGGTTTGGCGCACGGTATCTCCTCTCGAATCACTCGGGACCGGATTAACCTACCGCGTGGCCACCGTTGACCCGCTGGCCCGGGCTGCGGGACTCGCGCCGCAAGACGGCGCCCGTCCTCCGCTGCCATCACGGTAGAGCACTTCGGATCCAGGCGCCCGTTGGCGCAACCGGGTTCGGCCCGGCAAAAGGCGCAGGGCTTAGCCGATCGAGGGCTAGGCAGACGCGGTCGCCGTCACGGGTTCACGTTGGGGCAGGCCTGTTTGATCCAGTTGGTGATCAGGTCCCTGTTGCTGTTGAGATCGGCATCGTTGGGCTGTGCGCCGCCCGTGGTGACGAAGTGCTCGATCGCGGCCTTCACGGTGTCGGGTGGGCCGTAGTTCTCGAGCGTGTCGGCGTACTTGCGCGCTTTCTCGGGGTTGTTGGCCACCATCAGGTTGTCCTTGGCGAACGAGATATCCAAGCAGGTGGATTGGTCGAAGGACTGGGCTTGCGCGGGAGACGACGCCGGCGGCGTCGGCGACGGTGACGGGGCGGGCGGCTGCGAGCTCGAGGTCGGCGATTGGCCGGATGAAGACGCCGACGGCGACGAGTCGTTCGAGCATCCCGCCGTGATTATCGCGATGGCGACCAGTCCTGCGCAGGTAGTTCGGGCTCGCCGCATCGGACACTCCTTTGTCCCCCGACGGTCGTGTTTGCTGTATGCACCCTACCGGTCGCGGATATTGGATTGAAGCGGTTTGTACGCCTTATTTCGCCTCGCCGCCACACCGTGCGGGAAAGGGGCCGGGTGATGACCGCCCATTTGTTGACCTGGGAAACCCTTGACCTGCGAACGGTTTTGTTACACCCGTGGCCGACAACTCCGATTTGCGACGTGAAATGTCGCGGTGTTCGGATGCCCCCAGCGCGGAACACCGCGGTTGGATGGTTGAACCGATGACTACTTTGCGATGAACTCCGCAATTTGCTGTGGGATGGGCCCGCTCGACGGCTCGGTGCGACCCAGAAGGGTGGGCAACACAGGCGCCAACTATGCGATGTCCGCCGCCCGCCATCGGAATCCTGGTTGCCGCGTGCGGCGGCAGCAACGTCAGCGGACCTCGACCGCGCCCTAAGGGCCACCGGATCGAAGAGCAAGGAAACGAACGACAAGCTCGGCAAGGCCGACGAGCAATGAGCCAGGACGCCTAAGAGGCGGATGTCAGTTCCTCGATGATCTCGGCGAGGCCGAGGATCCGTTCGGCGTTGCGGACGTGCAGGCTCTCGATCATGCGACCGTCCACCGTGATCACACTCGTCCCCGCGGCCCGCGCCTCCCGGTAGGCGGCCACCACCTTGCGCGCGTCGGTGAGTTCCCGCTCCGAGGGACCGAACAGGTCGTTCGCGGGCCCGATCTGGGACGGGTGGATCAAACTCTTGCCGTCGAAACCCATTTCGCGGCCCTGGCGCGCCTCGGCCCGAAAGCCGTCCTCATCGGTGATGTCGTTGAATACGCCGTCCAGGATCACCTTCCCGGCCGCCCTGGCTCCCAGAACAGCCAAGGACAACGCGGGTACGACGGGCGCCCGACCCGGCACGTGCAAGGCGTGCAGGTCGTTCACCAGGTCGTTGGTGCCGATCACCAGCGCGGCCAATCGGTCACTGGCCGAGGCGATCTCTTCGGCCCGTAGGAAGGATCTCGGCGTCTCGATCATCACCCACAGCTGCAACGACTCCGGCGCGCCCAGCTTGCCCAACGTGGCGGCCAGCGCCCGGACCTGCTCGCCCGACTCGACTTTGGGCACCAGCACGCCGTCTGCGGTCGAACCGGCAACGGCCGCCAGGTCATCGTCATGCCACTCGGTGTCCAATCCGTTGATGCGCACCACGACCTCGCGGGGCGCGTAGCCGTCCGACGAGATCGCTTCGCACACCGTCGCCCTCGAATCGGCTTTGGCGTCGGGCCCGACGGCGTCCTCGAGGTCGAAGACGACCACGTCCGCGGGCAGCGATTTCCCCTTCTCCAGGGCCCGCGGCTTGTTGCCGGGCAGGTACAACGCGGAGCGGCGCGGGCGCAGGGTTGGTGCCATCGAGTGATTCGCTTCCTGTCGTCGGGCTCAGCGGGTGCGTGGTGAGCGCGGCATAGGCAGAAAGTACCCTTTGGCAAGGGTGTGGTCGCACGGCCCGTCGGCGGCGAACACCTGTTGGCGAAGTGGCCGCCGCGGCGGCCGAATTCCAGAAGGGAGCGGCGAGTGTCATCACTTGGTTCGGCGCGCACCGAGGGCGACAGCTGGGACTTGGCTTCCAGCGTCGGGGCGACCGCGACGATGGTCGCCGCCTCCCGGGCGCTGGCCTCACGCGAACCGGATCCACTGCTCGACGACCGCTTCGCCGAGCCGCTGGTACGCGCGGTCGGGCATCCCTTCTTCGTGCGCATGCTGGACGGGGAAGTCCCGCTCGACAGCGACGATATGCCCTTCACCCTGCAGCAGCGTCGCGAGCAAATCGCCGTGCGCACCAGGTTTTTCGACGATTTCCTCATGGCGGCGAGCGGGGCCGGGATACGTCAGGCCGTCATCCTGGCCGCCGGGCTGGACGCCCGCGCCTACCGGTTGGCCTGGTCCCCGGGCACGGTGGTTTACGAGGTCGATCAGCCCGAGGTCATCGCCTTCAAGCGCGAAACGCTGGCCCGGATCGGCGCCGAACCGACCGCCGAACGCCGGACCGTGGGTATCGATCTACGCGAAGATTGGCCGAAGGCGCTGTGCGGCAGTGGCTTTGACACGTCGGCGCCCACCGCTTGGATCGCCGAAGGTCTGCTCCCCTACCTGCCGCCGCAGGCGCAGGACCGGTTGTTGGACAGCATCACCGCGCTGAGCGCGCCGGGCAGTCGGCTGGCCACCGAGAACATCACCGACATGGCCGTGTTCAGCGACGAGCGAGCCCGGGCGATGCGGGCTGCCTGGCGCAAGCACGGACTGGACATCGACGTCGCCGATCTGGTGTGGCACGGGGAGCGCCAGCCCGCCGGGGACCACCTGGCGGCCACCGGCTGGGTGGTCACCCTCTACCCCAATGAGCAGCTATACGCCGAGCACGGCTTCGTCGTTCCGGACAACGAGATCATCAAGCGGTTCCGGCACGCCATCACCTACATCAGCGCCGAGCTGGGCTGAGCGCTGCTAGCGGTCGGGTTTGCGATCGCGCCATTCCCGCTCGAACGGTAGCCGCCACGCGTTCGGCGCGATCAATTGGTGAATGGCGTTGGGGCCCCACGTGCCCGGCTGGTACATCTTGGCCGGCGGTGGGTCGTCGAGCAGCTCCTGCGAACGCTCCCACAGCGATTCGATGCCCTCGGCGGTGGTGAACAGCGTGTGGTCACCGCGCATCGCGTCCAGGATCAGCCGTTCGTACGCCTCGAGCACATCGACGGCGGTTTCGATCTCCTGGGAGGAGAACTGCATGGACACCTTGTCCAGCTTCATGCCGGGGCCCGGCCGCTTGCCGTAGAACGACAGCGACACCTTGGAGTTGTCGGCGAGGTCGAACGTGAGGTGGTCGGGGCCTTGAGTGCCCACCCCCGAGCCCGGCGGGAACATCGTCCGCGGAGCTTCTCTGAACGCGATCGAGATGATGCGGATGCCCTCGGCCATCTTCTTGCCGGTGCGCAGATAGATGGGCACGCCGGCCCAGCGCCAATTGTCGATGCCGACCTTGAGCGCGATGAACGTCTCGGTGTCGGAATCCTTTGCCACGCCTTTCTCGTCGCGGTATCCGCCGTATTGGCCGCGCACCACGTTTGAAGGCTTGACCGGCAGCATCGACCGGAACACCTTGTTCTTTTCCTCACTGATGGCGAAGGGCTCGAGCGCCGTCGGCGGCTCCATCACCACGAACGCCATCACCTGGAAGAGGTGGGTCACCACCATGTCCTTGTACGCGCCGGTTTCCTCGTAGAAGTTGGCCCGCTGATCCAGCCCCAGCGCCTCGGGGATGTCGATCTGAATATGGTCGATGAAGTTGCGGTTCCAGATCGGCTCGAACAGACCGTTGGCGAAGCGGAACGCCAGGATGTTCTGGGCCGCCTCCTTGCCCAGGAAGTGGTCGATCCGAAAGATCTGGGATTCCTCGAACGTCTTGTGCACGAAATCGTTGAGCGCGACCGCGCTGGCCAGATCGGTCCCGAACGGCTTCTCCATCACCACTCGCGAGCGGTCGACGAGCTTCGCCTCGCGCAACATGGAGATGACTTCCCGCGCGGCCTTCGGCGGCACCGACAGGTAGTGCAACCGCCTGACATTGGAACCCAGGTTGGCTTCGGCTTGGGCAACGGCCTCGGCCAGCGCTTCCGGCCCCCGCCCCTGCGGAACGTAGGTGATGATCTTCGCGAAGTTGGCCCACTGTTCGTCCGAGAGCTGGCGGGTAGCGAACGAATCGATCGCCTCTTTTGCGATCTCCCGGAACTCGTCGTCACTGATGTCTTCCAACGACGTTGCGACGATCTGAATGTCCGGTGCGAGCTCGGACTGGTCCAGGTAGGCCAGCCCGGGGATCAGCTTGCGTTTCGCCAGATCCCCAGTCGCGCCGAAAAGGACGATGACGTGCGGGTCGAGCGGCTCGGTTTCGTGGCGGCGCGGACGCCCGCCGGCCGCCGGGTACGAGATGGTCTGCGGTTTCTTGTCGGCCACTCTTGCGATGATTCCATCGCCGGGGCGTTATGTCGCGTCCGTCACTCTTTGGCGCGTTCGACGCGGCGTTTGCGGGCCCGGAACGGAAGTATCACACTTACCTACCGGTTACCCCCCGGCTAACGGGGTATTGGGTACCGGCGGGCGGTACCCAGCACAGTCGATGGAAAGCGATATGACGAAACCGGACAAGGACCTACGGGGTCACTCGGAGGAGCTGGAAGACATCGTTGACCAGCTGGAGGAGAAGGTCGCCGACGATCGTGAGGCCGAAGGCGTCGCCGGCAAGCCCAGCGACCGCGAGCGCGCCCCCACTCGAGGCTCCAAGGAGGAGCCACCCGACTGACGCCTAGAAAGCAGGCGGGGCGCCGAACCAGGCGACATGTCCGTCCGGCCGTATCAACACCGGGTCGGGCGCCGCGATCACACCGAGCGCGGGCCTCAGCAGCGTCAGTCGCGCAGGGCGTCGATGGCGCGGTAGATCCGCTGTTCGCTCACCGGCCGTGGCGTACCCAGCTGCTGCGCCCACAGGCTCACCCGCAGTTCCTCGATCTGCCGCGCAACGTCGCGCACGTCGTCCGCCGCGCGCCGCGCGGGTGAAAGTGCCTGTGCCAATTCCTCGTAGGCGCGCTGCACGGCGTGCACCCGCTGCATCCGATCGCGGTCCGCCTCGATCCCGTAGGGCAGCCGCTCGAGGCGCCGGCGGATTGCGGTCAAGTAGCGCGCGAGGTCGGCCAGGTGGGCGCGACCCGTGGCGGTGACGAACCCCGGCGGCAAGAGTCGATCCAGCTGAGCGCGGACGTCGGCGATCGCGTCGGTCTGCGTAGGTGGGGGGCGGCCGGGCAGCAGCAGCCGCACTTCCTGCGCGGCGGCCAGCACCTGCTCCACGCGGGTCACGACGTCGGCGGTCGTCGGCACCAGGGCCGCGGCCACGCGGTCGCGCAGCGCGGCGAACTCGTCCCGGTTCCACACCGGCCCGGGCAGCAGCGCGTCCGTCGCGGCGTCGGCGCAGTCCTCGAGCAGCGCGGTCAGGGAACCGTCCGGGTTCGCGCCGAGCGAGAGCCGAGTCCGTGGACTCAATTGCCGCTCAACGGCTTTGACCGGAGACGGCACGCTCAGCCGTACCAACCGGCGCATGCCGGGCCCGATGGCGCCGTCCCGCTCCGCCGGGGTCGCGAACACCCGCAGGTCGACGGCGCCGCCCGCGTCGACGAAACCGGGAAAGCCACGCACGGCGCGTCCGTCGACCGTTCGCTCGACGACCTGCGGCAGGGCGTCGAGGTCGTCAGGCCAGGCGCGCAGCCCGGTTCGTTCCAGCTCGCCGGCGACCGCGCGGGCGACGGCCCGGCGCGCCGGCGCGGCCAGCCGTTGCTGCAACGCCGCCAAATCCTTTCCGCGGGCGACCTCGGTGCCGTCACCAGACTCGACGGCGAACGTCACCCGCAGGTGCGCCGGAAGCTTATCCAGGTCGAAGGCGTCGACGGGAATCAAAATGCCGGTCCGACGGCGCAATTCGCGCTGCAACGCCTCCAGCAGCGGCTCCCCCGCCGGGTCGATCCCGGCCAGCACGGCGCGCGCAGTGTCGGGAGCGGGAACGAAGTTGCGGCGCAGGTCCTTTGGCAGTGAGCGGATGAGCGCGGTCACCAGCTCCTCGCGCAGCGCCGGCACCTGCCAGGCGAACTCGTCACCGCCCAGCCGGGCGAGCACGTCGATCGGCACATGCACCGTGACGCCGTCGTCGGCGGCGCCCGGCTCGAACCGGTAGGTCAGGGGCAGCGTGACATCGCCGGAATGCCAGGCGGTCGGCCGCTCGGCGTCGGCCGTTCCGCCGGTGCGCAACAGGTCTTCGCGGGTGAAGGTGAGCAGCTCCGGTGTCTTGTGGCGTTGCTTGCGCCACCACGCGTCGAAGTGGCGCGCCGAGACGACATTCGCGGGCACGCGTGCGTCGTAGAACGCGTAGACCTCGTCGTCGCCGACCACCAGGTCGCGGCGGCGGGCCCGCTCCTCGAGCTCCTCGAGCTCGGCGCGTAGCCGCGCGTTGTCGCGGAAGAAGTGATGGCGGGTCTGCCAGTCCGCCTCCACCAGCGCGTGCCGGATGAACAGTTCCCGCGCCACCGCCGGCTCCACCCGGGCGTACCCCACGCGGCGGCGCGCGATCAGCGGCAGGCCATACAGCGTCACCCGCTCGTAGGCCATCACCTCGCCCCGTTTGGCGTCCCAATGCGGCTCACTGTAGGTGCGCTGCACCAGGTCGCCCGCGACGCGCTCGACCACCTCGGGCTGGATCCGCGCGGCGGTACGCCCGTAGAGGCGGCTGGTTTCGACCAGCTCCGCCACGACCACCCAGCGCGGCGGCCGCTTGGCGAGCGCGGATCCCGGCGCGAGGACGAAGCGGGAGTTTCGCGCGCCCAGATACTCACGCCCGTCCTCTCGGCGCATGCCCACATGCGACAGCAAGCCGGCCAGCAACGCCGCATGCACCCGCGCCGGGTCGGCCGGCTCCGCGGATTCGGCGTCTTCGACGATGCCCAGGTCGCGGGCGATGCTGCGCAGTTGCCCGACCAGGTCCTGCCACTCGCGGATGCGCAGGTAATGCAGGAATTCGTCTCGGCACATCCGGCGAAAGCCATTGCCGGTGAGCGCTTTTCGTCGCTCCCGCAAGTAGCGCCAGAGGTTGAGGTAGGACAGGAAGTCCGAATGGTCGTCGGTGAAGCGGGCGTGCTTTGCGCGCGCCGCCTCCTCGCGGTCAGTGGGACGCTCCCGCGGGTCGGGAATGGTCAGCGCGGCGGCCAGCACCAGCACCTCCCGCACGCATCCCTCGGTCTGCGCCTGCAGGATCATCCTGCCGAGCCGGGGGTCGACGGGCAGCCGCGCCAGCCGACGGCCGGTTTCAGTGATGGCGCCGTGGGCGTCGAACGCCCCCAACTCCTGCAGCAACTGCACACCGTCGCGGACGCTGCGCCGGTCCGGCGGATCGAGGAACGGAAAGTTCTCCACATAGCCAGGCGGCGGGCCGAGCCGCAGCGCGGCCATCTGTAGCAGCACCGCGGCGAGGTTGGTCCGCAGGATCTCGGGCTCGGTGTAGCGCGGACGGGCCGCGAAATCGTCCTCGGAATACAGGCGGATGCATACGCCGGCCGCGACGCGGCCGCAGCGGCCCGCCCGTTGCGCGGCGGACGCCTGCGAGATGGGTTCGATCGGCAGCCGCTGCACCTTCAGGCGGCGGCTGTACCGCGAGATGCGCGCGTTGCCGGGGTCGACGACGTAGCGGATGCCGGGCACGGTCAGCGACGTCTCGGCCACGTTGGTCGCCAGCACGACCCGGCGCCCGGTGTGGGGCGCGAAGACCTTCTGCTGCTCGGCGGTGGGCAGCCGGGCGTACAGGGGAAGCACCTCGGTGTCCTTCAGTCCGCCCAAAGCCTCTGCGGTGTCCCGGATTTCGCGTTCACCCGAGAGGAACACCAGGACGTCCCCGGGAGGCTCGGCCTCCAGTTCCCCGACCGCGTCGACGATCGCCTCGACCTCGTCGCGGGTCTCGGTGCGCACGATCTCATGGTCGGGGTCGTCCGGGTCGTCGTCTGGGCCGCTCGACACCGGCACTTCCAACGGCCGGTAGCGGATCTCGACCGGATACGTCCGCCCGGAGACCTCGACGATCGGCGCGCCGCCGAAGTGGTCCGCGAACCGTCGCGGCTCGATGGTCGCCGAGGTGACGATCACCTTCAGGTCGGGACGGCGCGGCAGCAGCTCGCGCAGGTACCCCAGCAGGAAGTCGATGTTCAGGCTGCGCTCGTGGGCCTCGTCGAGGATCAGCGTGTCGTAGCGCAACAGCCGGCGGTCGCGCTGGATCTCGGCGAGCAGGATGCCGTCGGTCATCAACTTGATCAGGGTGCGGTCGCTGACCTGGTCGGTGAATCGGACGGTGTAGCCGACGGTTTCGCCGAGCGGGCTGCCCAGTTCGTCAGCGATGCGCTGCGCGACGGTGCGCGCGGCCAGCCGCCGGGGCTGGGTGTGGCCGATGGTTCCCAGGATTCCCCGGCCCGCGTCCAGGCAGATTTTGGGCAGCTGGGTGGTCTTGCCCGAACCGGTTTCGCCGGCGACGACGACGACCTGGTTCGCGCGCACCGCGTCGGCGATCTCCTGCCGCCGCTCGCTGACCGGCAAGTCGGGGTAGGCGATCGCCGGCACCGCGGCCCGCCGGGTCATGACGAGCGCCTCGGCCCGCGTGATCTGCTCGGCGAGCTGCCGCAGGGTCTCGGGTTTCGCGCCGCGCAGATTCCGCAGACGCCCGCCCAGGCGCGCGGCGTCGCGAGTGGTCAGACCGTCGAGGCGGGCGTGCAGTTCCGCGACGGACAATTCGGACACTGTGGCCAGGATAGGCGCGCGGCTCGTCGACGGTCGGGCGAGGTCACACGGGATTCGCCCCCGAGCGGCGGGGGTAGTCCAGAGCGGCTATGCACTATCCGATCGCGGCCGCCGTGCGGGCGGCCGAATACACCAACCCCCTGTGGCGGACATCGCTGATGCGGGGCGTCGTTCCGATGGCCGTCGAGGTGATCACGGTGCTGGCGCTGGTGTACGCAATCGGATGGCGGGGCCGCCGCTGGCGGTGGTTGTGGGTACCGACGGCGGCGGCCGCGGGCGTGCTGTTCGGTGTCGTCGCGCACTGGTATTACGAAATGCTGGGGCTGGCCAGCGAACCGGCTCCGTGGCCGATGTGGCTGTGGGTGTCGGCCACCGGGTTCGCCGCGGTGATCGCCGTGGCCGGCTGGGGCGGCGCCAGCTGGTGGCGGCGCAACGCGTCGGTGTTCACGGTGTCGTTTTGCCTGCTGAGTGCGGGGCTGACCATCAACGGCTGGCTGGGTTACTTCCCGACCGTCTACACCGCGTGGGGCCAACTGACCAATGCGCCGCTGCCCGGCCAAGCCTCCTGGAGCGACGTTCAGGCGCTGCAGCGCCAAGCGATCAGGCCCTCGCGCGGTGTCGTCGTCGCAGTGGATTCGGGCGACGAGGCGTCGGGCTTCCGGCACCGGAAAGAATGGGTGTACCTGCCGCCGGCCTGGTTCAGCACCCCGCCTCCCCGGTTGCCGGCGTTGCTCATGCTCGGTGGCGAGTTCAACACTCCGGCCGACTGGATTCGCGCCGGCGACGCGATCAGCACCCTCGACGCCTTTGCCGCGGCGCACGCCGGCAACGCGCCGATAGCCGTTTTCGCGGACGCGACCGGCGGGTTCGCCGTGGACACCGAGTGCGTCAACGGGCCGCGCGGCAATGCCGCCGACCATCTCACCGCCGACGTCGTCCCCGCCGTCACCGCCCAATTCGCGGCCGCGAAATGGGGGGTCGTCGGCTTCTCCTCCGGCGGCACGTGCGCGGTCGACCTGGCGGTCATGCATCCCGGTACGTTCGGCGCCTTCGTCGACATCGGGGGTGACATCGCGCCCAACGCGGGCACGCATTCTCAAACCGTGGACCGGTTGTTCGGCGGTGATGCGCAGGCCTGGTCGTCGTTCGATCCCAGCTCGGTCATCACTCGCCACGGCACGTACTCCGGTGTGTCCGGTCTCTTCGCGGTTCCGGGCGGTGCCGGGGGCCCGGACGGAACAAGGGGTGGGCGTTCGCGGGCTGTCGGACAGGCGGCCGCGGAGTCGCTCTGCGGTCTCGGCGCCGCCCACGGCCTCGAGTGCACCATCGTCGAACTGCCCGGCAAGCACGATTGGCCCTCTGCCACAACCGCTTTCGCCGTGACGCTGCCATGGCTCGCGGGCCGGCTGGAAACTCCCGGCGTCCCCGCCACCGCCATGCCCTGACCGGGTGCGTTGAACGCCGGGCCCCGTCGACGAGTGCACCCGTGTTGTGCTGCGTCAGGCCCGCGATCGGCGCCCTAGGGTGAACCCATGAGCCTCGTCACCTATGAGCTGGCCGACCACATCGCAACCATCACCCTGAACCGACCCGAGGCTCGCAACGCCATCAACGGCGCCCTTCGCCAGGACTTGAACGCGGCGTGGGAGCGGTTCCGCGACGACCTGGACGCGTGGGTCGCGATCCTGACCGCCAACGGCAGCGTCTACTGCGCGGGCGGCGACCTCAAGGACGGGGAAGGTTCGGTCGGTACCTTCGGCGGCACCTTTTGGGAGAAGCCGACGATCAACTCCTTCGAATCCGGGATGGAGCTGTTCAAACCCACCATCGCGGCGGTGCACGGGCCCTGCATCGGCTACGGCGTGACCGGGGTCCTGTTCTGCGACTTCGTCATCGCCAGCACCGAGGCCAGCTTCTGCTTCCCCGAGGTATCGATCGGCGTGCCGACCATCGTCGGGGCCATCCGGCTGCCCCAGCGGATCGGCTGGGCCAATGCCATGGAGCTGCTGCTGACCGGCAAGCCGATGAGCGCGGCGCGGGCCAAGGAGGTCGGTCTGGTCTGGAAACTCGTGGACCCCGACGACCTGCAGGCCGAAGCCCGGGCGTGGGCGCGGACGCTCACCGAGGCCGCTCCCCTCGCTCAACGCGCCACCAAGGAGGTCGCGTGGCGAACGACGGACATGGGCTGGATCGAGGCGGTGCGCTTCGGCGAGACCATGCGCAAGGTCGCCGGAGCGACGGAGGACGTCGCCGAGGGGCTTCGGGCGTGGGCAGAGAAGCGCAAGCCGCAGTGGCGCGGCCGTTAGCCGGTGATGTCCCGATTGCGCGCCGAACTCGGCCGCGTCCGTGATGGTGGCGGACCCGGTGCCGACCACGCCGAGATCGCTCTCGGGGATGGGCCGATCGGCCAACGGCTGGAATCGTCGATCCGCGCGTTGACCGAGCATCGCGGCCCGCGGAGCAGCATCTGCCCGTCGGACGCCGCCCGGGCCGTGGGCGGCGAGAACTGGCGCGACTTGATGGCCGACGCCCGGGACGCCGCGCGGAAGCTGGCGAAATCGGGCGACGTGCAGATCACGCAGCGCGGCGAGGTCGTAGATGCCGACGACGAGTGGACGGGGCCCATTCGCATCCGGCTGCCACCGGCGGACAAGCCCTCCGACGCAGGATGATTCGGCGTGCCGAGGCCGGGTCGGCGCCGCGGCGCCAACCGCCGGGACCGCGGTGACCCGCGGTGTGAAAGGATTTCGCCATGAGTGCACGCAGATTTGGTCGCATTGTCGGTGTCTCGGTGGCGACGACCTGGGCAGCGCTGAGCGTCCCCGTCTGGGAACCATCGGCCCTCCCCACCGCCGCGGCGGACGCTTGCTCCGACGTCTCGGTGGTCTTCGCCCGCGGCACTCACCAGGAGCCAGGTCTGGGCAACATCGGGCAGGCGTTCGTGGATTCCCTGACATCGCAACTCGGCGGCAAGTCCGTCGATGTCTACGCGGTGAACTACCCGGCCAACGACGACTACCACAACAGCGCGAACGCCGGGTCCAACGACGCGAGCACACACATCCAGGACACCGTCGCCAGCTGCCCGAACTCGAGGATCGTGCTGGGCGGATACTCGCAGGGCTCCACGGTGATCGATCTGGCCACCAACGCGATGCCGCCCTCGGTCGCCGATCATGTCGCCGCCGTCGCGCTCTTCGGGGAGCCCACCAGCGGGTTTTCGTCCATGCTGTGGGGCGGCCAGCCGCTTCCGACGATCAATCCGGCGTATGGATCCAAGACCCTCAGCCTGTGTGCCCCCGACGATCCCATCTGTTCCGGCGGCGGCAACATCATGGCGCACGTCTCCTACATCGAGGCCGGGATGACCAACCAGGCCGCGACGTTCGCCGCCAACAAGATCAATCAGGGCACGCCGGCGCGCACCTGAGTTGCGGGAGTCAGTCTTTCGCCCGCTCCTCTTGGCGCTTCTGCTTCTCTGCGTCCGCCAGCTCGGCGACGCGGTCCGCCTCGGCGCGCTTGGCGGCGGCGTCGCCCAGCTTGTCCTCGGCCTCGTCGATTTTCGCTGCGGCGGCCTTCGACACGGCCTTCTCGGTGGCCTGGGTCCGGGTCTCCACCTGGCGTTTGGCCGACTCGACCGTCCGCTTCTGCCGGTCAGCCGCCTCGTCGGCGCGACGTTTGGCCGCCGCGCTCTGCTGCTGGGCCGACTGCGTTGCCGCGCGTTTGCGTTGTTCGGCGGTCTCGCGCGCCTCTTTGATCTCCTGCTGGGTGGCCGCCTGGGCTTCTTGGCGCTCGGCGATCGCCTCGTCGCGGGCGCCCTTCAGCTTCGCGTCGGCCTGTTCCTTCCTGGCCGCGGCCTTCGCGTCCAACTGCGCGGCACGGCCCAGCGCGTCGCTGCGTTCGACGAGCGCCGTCCCTCGCTCGACCAGGTTCGGGTCGGCCAGCGCGTTACCGACGGTGGCGTCGAGCATGCCCAGCGAGCGCTCGAACAGCAGGCGCGCGGGCGCTTCGGACGGAATTCGGGTGACGACTCGGTCCTCGATCACCTGCAACGGGAAGCGGGCCAGTTGGTAGTGAAACCGTAGAACTGCCAACGGAACTTCGGATATCTTCATCGACTTCTCCTATGTCTGGCCCGCCGTCAGGGCAGGTCGGCTTCGTCGGTCACGTCCTGAGCTTGGCGCCGCAGGCGGTCGGCCTCCGACTCTTCGTTGCGGGCCACCTGCACCGACGTCTGGTGCTCGGCGACGGCGTCGACAACCTCCTCGGACGCTTCCCGGATCTCGGTGCGTTCTTCGGCCTTCGCCCGTTGCGCTTCTTGCTGTGCGTCCAGTTCGGCCTGGGTGATCTCGGCGGTCGCCCGCTGCCGCGCGGCTTCCTCGGCCGCCCGCTTCTGAGCCGCCTCTTGGGCCTCGATCGACTCCTTGGCCGCGACGGCCTGGGCGTTCGCGGCGACCCGCTGTTGAGCCCCTTCCACCTTGGCTTCGGCCGCGGCGTCCTGTGCCCGCTGGGCCTGGGCCTCGGCGACGGCCTCCGCCGCGTTGGCCTCCTTGCGCTCGTGCGCCTGGGTCTGCTCGAGCTGTCCCTCGGCAGTCAGCGATTCGTTGCCAGTCACGGCGCCGACGACCTCTTTGGCTTTGCCTTTGACCGAATCGATCAGGCCCCTGCGCGCTTCGTCGGCTTTGTTGTGCTCGCTCATCGAAACTCTCCTTGCGGCGTTAGCCAAGAATTGCGTTCGTTCCTGTCACGCCCAGTGATTCCACAGATACGGCCGCCCAAACACGCCTGTGATCTGGGTCACCGCGTGGGGTGGTCCGCCTTGACGTCGTCGAATACATGAATTACTCAGCGCTTCAAAGGAAGTCGGGCTCGGGATGGGGATCGCCCCGCGCTGCGAGTTGGTGATCGGCTACCGTCGAAGGCATGTCCAAGGTCTCCGGTAACGACCCCATCGACGACGTCACCCCTGGCGACATCATCGCCGTCGACCGCGGCTCTGGCGAAAAGCCCTACAAAGTGGTGTTCAAGGACGCCACCGAAGGCGGCTACCTCGTGACGTTCGAGGCCGGCGACGGGGAAACCTTCCAACTCGACATGGCCGCAGGCACGACGGTGACCAGGTCACTCGAGGCGAAATGGGAATCGGCGCAGAGCCCCACTCCGCGCACCGAAGCCTAGACAACGGCCCCGTTGGGCCTCAATACCACTCACCCGCAACGCGATCGCGGCGGGATGTGCCGCCAATCGGCGCGGTAACCCCGGCACCTTGTTTGGGCCCGTTCTGGGCGGGAATGCAACGGCCCAACGAAGGGAGCGGCGTGAGCTATCTGGATTTCGCCAAGGAACAGGTGTTGGGAGCGGTCAAGACGGTCACCGCGGCGCGGCCCCGCCACGCCACCGGGCAGACGGTCACCATCGCGTGCCCCGTCGAGCGGATCGAACAGTTTTGGCGAGACCCCGAGCAGATGTCGGTGGTGCTGGGTGATATTGCCGAGGTCAAGCGCAGCGGGCCCGCGCGCTACAGCTGGCGGTCACTGACCGGGCCGAAAGTGGTGTGGGAGTCGGAGTTGATCCCGGAACCCGAGGGGCTTCGGTTCGTCGGCACCCGGGACAAGAACCAGATAACGGTCACCTACCGGCCCGCCACGGGCAAGTTGGGCACCGAGGTGACCCTGCGCGTCAGCGCACCGGCACCCAGCTTGCTGGCGGGCGCGGCGACCTACACGGTCCTGTACCGGCTGCGCGCGCTGATGCAAACCGGTGAGGTGCCGACCCTCCGCGTCAACCCGAGCGCGCGGAAGTCCGCGCGGTAAGCGAAAGGCAGCGAGCATGCGCGCACTGTGCTGGAACGGCGTCAACGATCTCTCGGTGGAGACGGTCGACGACTCCAAGATCCTCAATCCGCACGACGCTATCGTCGAAGTCCGGCTCACCACCACGTGCGGATCGGATCTGCACTTCATTGACGGTTATCTGCCCGGGATGCGCGAAGGCGACGTCTTCGGACACGAATTCATGGGTGTCGTGGTGGAGACGGGACCGGAGGTGCGCGAGACCAAGGTCCGCGACCGGGTGGTGGTGCCGTCATTCATCGCCTGTAACCAGTGCTGGTATTGCGAACACGAGCTGTATTCGTGCTGCGACACCACAAACCCCAACGCAGAACTGCAGCAGCCCCTGCTGGGTTATCCCTCGGGCGGAATCTACGGCTACACCCATCCGTTCGGCGGGTACGCGGGCTCGCACGCGCAGTACGTTCGCGTACCGTTCGCCGACGCGAATTGCTTTGCCATTCCGGGAGATATCAGCGACGAACAGGCGCTCTTCCTCTCCGACGCGGCGCCGACCGGGTTCATGGGCGCCGACTTCTGCGACATCGCCGGAGGAGACACCGTCGCGGTCTGGGGTTCCGGTGGCGTGGGCTTGATGGCCGCGCGCAGCGCGCTGCTGCTCGGGGCGGAACGCGCGATTGTCGTCGACCGAATCCCCGAGCGACTGGCCTTGGCGCAGAACGAATTCGGATTGGAGACGATCGACTACACGGCGGTCGAGAGCGTGCATGAGACGCTACGCGAGATGACCGGCGGGAGAGGCCCGGACGCCTGCATCGATGCGGTCGGCATGGAAGGCCACGGCACCGGCGTGCAGCAGCTCTATGACCGTGCCAAGCAATTCCTGCGGATGGAGACCGACCGTGCCAACGCGCTGCGGCAGGCGATCCTGGCTTGCCGCAAGGGCGGGGTCGTCTCAGTCCTCGGTGTCTACGGGCTGACCGACAAATTCCCGACAGGCGTGCTGACCAACAAGGGACTGACGCTCAAGACGGCCCAACAGCACGGTCAGCGCTACATGTCCCGGCTGTTCGACTACGTCGAGCAGGGCGACCTGAATCCCGCCAAGCTGATCAGCCATGTCATGCCGCTTGAGGACGGGGTGCGCGCCTACGACCTGTTCAAGAACAAGAAGGACGACTGCGTCCGGGTGGCGCTGCGGCCCGGTATGAAAGCCGGCGCATCCGACGGTGAAAGCCACAGTGAAAGTCCATGAAAGGACGGGTGTCAGCGATGACCGCGCAACCCCCAAACCCCGACCCGGTGCAAACCCCCGGCTTGGAGCCCGGTGGGGGCGTCCCGCCGGGAACCACTCCCCCCGCCGCCCCGCAAACCGCGGGCGTGGGCGAACACCAACCCCCCGCGACCCGGCGGTTCACCCCCAGCTCCGTACTCACGGTGATCGGCGTCTGCGTTTTCGCCGTGGTGTTCCTTGCGGTTGCGGTGCTGCTCGTGATGAAACTGGTTGGGGCGTCTTGACATGAGCGTCAGCGCCGAGGATGTCCAGCGGCTGCTGGACCGCCAGGACGAGGACGCCGTGCTCGTCGCCATCGAGGGCCGCATCGACGTCGCGTCGGCGGCGGAACTGGAATCACCGGATTACCGTGGCGCCCTGCAGATCGCGACGCGCCAGGAGGTGCTGGAGCGCGCCGGGGGTTCGCAGCTCTCCGAGCGTGAGCTGACCGAGCAGGCCGAGGAGCTCGACACGGCGTTCCGCAACCTGGGTGCCTGACTGACGCACGCACGGGGGGCGAATCTTTCGTCAACCCTGTGATGGACACCCGCGGCGAAGTAGTCTGCCCTCAGGCAAGGGTGGTAGCCGACGGGCGGAAGGTCGGGGCATGCGGCTGGTCGTCGATCTCAACAAATGCCAGGGCTACGCGCAGTGCGTCCCGCTGGCGCCCGACGTACTGCAACTCGTCGGTGAGGAAGCGCTCGCCTACGACCCCAATCCCGATGATTCCGCGCGACAGCGGGTATTGCGCGCGGCGGCTTCCTGCCCGGTGCAGGCGATCATCCTCGAAGTGGAGCCCCCGGCGGACCGGGACACCGAATGAGCACGGGTTCGCTGGTCAGCCAGCTGGTCGACACCTTCAGGGCGGAGGGCCGGATCGTCATCGTGGGCGCCTCCCTGGCCGGCTTGCGCGCTGCGGAAGCGCTGCGGGAAAAGGGCTTTCGGGGCCAACTGACGATCATCGGCGACGAGCCCCATGAACCCTACGACCGACCGCCGCTGTCCAAACAGGTGCTGAAGGGCTGGGTGCCCGCCGACCACACCAAGCTGCCCCGCCTGCGGCCCGTCGACGCGCACTGGCGGCTCGGCGTGGCGGCGGTGGGGCTGGACCGGTCCAACCGCCAGGTGTTGCTGGCCAACGGCGAAAGGGTCGACTACGACCGGCTGCTGATCGCCACCGGCACCAGGGCGCGTCCCTGGTTCAACCCCGAGGAGGCAGCGCTGGAGGGGCTGTTCGCCGTCCGCACCTGCGACGACGCGGCGAAGCTGGCCGCCGCGCTGCAGGGGCGGCCGCGCCGGGTGCTCATCGTCGGCTCGGGTTTCGTGGGATCGGAGATCGCGTCGGTGTGCCGCGACCTCGACCTTCCGGTCACCGTCGCCGAGCGCGGCAAGGCGCCGCTAACCGGCGCGCTGGGCGGCGTGATCGGCGACATCGCCGCGCAGATGCAGATCGAGGCGGGAGTCGACCTGCGCACCGGTGTCGCGGTCGACGGCCTCGACGGCGACGCCGACGGCCACGTCCGCGCGGCCCGCCTGTCCGACGGCACGGTCCTCGAGGTCGACGTCGTGGTGGCCTCGCTCGGCTCGATCCGCAACGTGGAATGGCTCGACGGGGCGCAACTCGCGAGTGGGTTCTGGGGAGTTGCGTGCGACGCCGGCTGTCGCGCGTTCGACATCAACGGCGTAGTGACCGACAACATCTTCGTTGCCGGCGACGTGGCGCGTGCCCCGCATGTGCTCTACGAGTACCAGTTCATGTCGCAAGAGCATTGGGACAACGCCGTTTTCGGTGCCGAGGTAGCCGCCAACAACATGATCAGCGTGGAGACGGGTCGGCGACCGCACCTGCCACTGCCCTCGTTCTGGTCCGGACAGTTCGGCGTCAACATCAAGAGCGTCGGCGTGTGCTCTTTCGGTGACGAGATCGTCTTCACCCAAGGGTCGGTCGAGCAACGCCGCTTCGCGGCAGCCTACGGCCACCGCGGCCGCGTCGTCGGCGCGGTGACGTTCAACCACGGCAAGTGGCTGCCGTATTACGCCTCGCTCATCGAGCGATCCGCACCGTTTCCGCCACCGGCGCCGGGCTACGACCGGCCCGCCATCTTCGAGCCGATGCCAGCCCGATTCCCCGATCCCCGCGAACGCACGGACATCCCCGACGTGGTGCTCACCGGGCACGACCCGACCTCGCGGGGCGCCGAATTCCGGCCCCGGATCCGCTGACGGGAGACGACATTGGACGCCGCGACCGCCTGGGCCGAAGCGATGAAGTTCGAGAACCGGCCGGACCCCTACCCGTATTTCGAGCAACTGCGCAAGACTCCGGTGGCCAAGGTCGCCGACAAGACCTACGTGGTCACCGGCTACCCCGAGTTGCTCACCCTGGCCCACGATCCGCGAATCAGCTCCGACATTCGCCGCAGCCCAGCGGATTTCGGCGTTGAAAAGCCCAACCCCGAACCCGGCAGCGGACACATGCAGGCCTACGGCCGCGAGCCGAGCATCATCGTCTCCGACCCGCCCGATCACGACCGGGCCCGGCGCCAGGTCATGCGCCACTTCGGCCCGCCGCACTCCCCCGACGTGATCCCCGACATGGAACCGCTTGTCGTGCGGCTGGCCAACGACCTCCTCGACAAGGCGAACGCCCGCGGAGCCACCCGCATGGACGTGGTGGAGGAATTCGCCTACCCCATCCCCGTCGCCGCCATCTGCAAAATCCTTGGTGTCCCCGTCGAAGACGAGCCGATGTTTCACGCCTGGATCTTCGACTTCATGATGGGCCTCGACCTGGGGCCCCAGGGCGCCACCGAGGAAGGGCGCGCCCTGGCGGAGCGAGGCCGCGCAGGCACCGCCGCCTTGCTGGCGTATCTGGGCGACCTAGTGCAGAAGTATGCGGCGTCCCCGGGTGAGGGCTTGCTGTCCAAGCTGTTACACGACGACGGGCCGGACGGCCCGATGCCGTTGAAGGAGGCGACGTCCAACGCGATGCTGCTGCTCGTGGCCGGTCACGACTCCACGGTCAACACCATCAGCAATTGCGTGATGACGCTGCTGCGCAACCCCGGCTCGTGGGATCTGGTTCGGCAACGCCCCGAGCTCATTCCGCGCGTCATCGAGGAGGTGCAACGGCTGCAGTCGGCGGTGCAGTTCTTTCCCAGCCGCAGTGCCACCGCCGACATCGAGGTCGGCGAAACCGTGATCCCCGCGGGTTCGGCGGTGTACTTGATCTATGCCGCGGCCAACCGCGACCCGCGCCGCTTCGACAACCCGGATCGCTTTGATCCGCTGCGGTCCGACAATGAGCATTTCGGTTGGGGCAGCGGCATTCACACCTGCATGGGCGGCCCGCTGGCGCGGCTGGAGGTAAACCTGGCGCTGGAGACCTTCGTGCGGCGCGTCGACTCTCCGAAGCTTGTGGTCGACCCGCCGCCATACCGGCACAATCAGGTGTTCCGCGGGCCACGCCATCTCTGGGTGGACTTTGTGGCGGTCGCCGATTGAACGGCTAACGCCTTACCGGTCGATTGTCACGCGGTCGCCGACGTGGATGACGCCGTCGGTCACCACCGCCAGATATGCACCCGCGCACGGCTGAGCGCCGTGACCGCCCGTATCCCAGCGGTTTTCAGCGGCGGGTGTGCGGAGAGCCTGCGGAGCGCGTGGCAGTGGGCCGTGCTCGAGCGTGGGTACGACGCAGCGCGACGTGGCGGTCAAGACGCGCAGCCGCACCTCGCCGGCTGTGATCTCGCCGCCAACCCAGTCGTTCTCGACATAGGGCGGGCAACCGGGCGGCGTCGCGAACACGAGGTTCGGGCGATACCGCAGGGCCTCGACGCCGATGTGTTCGAGGGTGGCCGTCGTGATCGCGTGCAGCGGTGCTTCGTCGGTGAAAGACTCGCCGGGCGTCGCCTGCGCGATCTCCAAGATGCGCCCGCCGACTTCGGCGTCCAGGCCCAGCTCTAGCAGCTGCTCGGGGTCCGGGCGCACCAACGTCGCGCCGTCAGGGCGCTGGGTGACCAGGCGGACGGATCGCCCCAACAGCTGCGAAAGCCGATCATCGATCCCTGGGTCGTCGGCCGCCACACTCGTCCCGTCGGGCAGTTCGATGTTCACCCCGCCGGCGTGGCGATTGGCGGTGCACGTCAGCAGCCCGCGCCAGAGCCGGGCATTCTTGGCGCTGGCCACATGCCCGGTGGCGGCGTCGAGCAGTGCCAGCCGCCGGTCCCCTTCGGCGCCGTGCTCGTCGACGAACATGCTCTGTACGGTTTCGCCGAGCATCGACTTCACGGGGTAGCGGAGCAGGTTCTGGACCCGCATCTCGCCCACGGCTTGGCCTGAAAAGGCCGTCGGCTGCTCCACTGGCCATCCCCACTCAGCGATCCTGCCGGCACTGTCTGATTCAGACTATGCGGGCAGGACGCGAAACCCAGGGGGAGGTAGGAAACCGATCAGCCGGGGCAGTAAGTCGACTCCGCCGCGCTGACCCAGCCGGTCATGTCAGCGAACGAGAAGCCCTTCGAGCTCATACCGGAATGCAGGTCGGCGGCAATCGCATCCGGCGTCTTACCGGCCATCCGATCGGAGCACACCGCGTGCCCCAGCGCGATCATGTCGGAATCGCTCGACGATGGCCACGTGAACCCGAGGTTGTGCAATTTCGCCAAGTAGGCGTCGTCGGTGCTGTCGGCCGAGGCGATCGCGGCGCTCGCGGTCAGGGCAGCGCCAACCAGCACGGGAATTGTCAGTTTGGCCAGCCAACGCTGTGGAAGCATTTCGCGCCCTTCTTTTCGTCGGTGTTGAGGTGGGGTCAGTATATGAGCGAGCGGTACGGACCAGTATTAAAACTAAAAAAATTACTATGCCCTCGCTCGGCCGGCCGCGGGGCCACTTTTTCGGCGCACTGAATGCGCCTTTCGATGGCAGTGCCCCGCAGGTGAACCCAGTCGCTGAGTGTTTCAAAGCCAAAGGCATTGGTACGCCTGGAAAGGTCAGAACTTCGGCGCCGTTATAGCCAAAGGATGCCGTATGGGTGACGCTGGCGTTATCGGCTGAATAATTGGCAACCGAGGGTCATCGATGCCGAAATGACGCACCGGTATACAAAAAATATGCGAAACAATTGCCCGTGGCATCTGTCGATTGGGCGCCGTTGTGTCATCCTGAAAAAAGCGCACTCGATCGGTGCGCGACGCCTCAGTGCGGGAGCAGCCGCTGTTTCTGCTCGACGAATTCGTCCTCCGTGATGATCCCCGCGTCCCGCAGGGAGGCCAGCTCGCGCAGCTCGGCGGCGATGCTGGTGATCGGGCCACCGGCCGGGACTTGCGGCGCCGCGGCCCCGCCCTGACCTCCCTTCTGCGGGGATGTCTTGAGCCGCTCCGCGCGACCCGCGCCGCCCGTGCCGGCAATGGCGCGCCCGGCCATGCTCGCCGCGGCCATCTCGCCGAACAAGCTCCCGGTACCCGCGGACGCGGCCGGAGCGGCCGCGCCGACGGTGGTGGCGGGTAGGGCCAGAGCGGCCGGGCGTACGGCGGGGGCGGCCGCCGCCCAGCCCGGCGGCACCGACAATGCGCCGACCGTGTTGGCCTCGCCCAGGGCAGCCGTCGCCGAGCCTCCCGCGAGGTTGGTGATGACCGGGAAAGGCGTCGGGGGAACGGGCGCCGAGCCGGGCCAAGACTGAACCCCGGCCCAGCCGCTGACGATGTCGTCGGTGTGGAAACCGGTCAACGCACCGGCAATGTCGTAGGGCAGAGCGATCACCGCCGACGGCGAATCGACGCCCAGCCCGGCCAAGCCGGCGGGTGCGTCGATGAAGACGGTGATCAGGTCGGCCGCCAGGCCCAATGCGTCCGGCGGGTCCGCAGCAGCGGCCGCTGGGAGCGCAGCCGGTGCCAACGACAGGCCGCTCTGAACCTGGCCGGCCGAGGTGCCGGCGGCTTGGGTGAGTGCGCCGGCTTGCCGCTCCGGCGCGCCCGGATCGGTGCTCGCGTCTGGCGGGGTGAACGGCGTCAGCCTCGTTGCCGACGCCGACGCCGCCGCATAGGCGTACATGGCCCCGGCGTCTTGGGCCCACATCTCCGAATACTGCGCCTCCGTGGTCGCGATCGCCGGCGTGTTCTGACCGAGGATGTTCGTCGCGATCAGGGACATGAGCAGGCTGCGGTTGGCCGCGATCACCGGCGGCGGGACCGTTTCGGCGAACGCCGCCTCGTAAGCCGCCGCCGCGGCTTTGGCCTGGTTGGCGGTCTGTTCGGCCCGCGCCGCGGCGGTGCGCGTCCAGGTCACGTACGGGGCCGCCGCGGCCGCCATCGCCTGCGCCGATGGCCCCAGCCACGGTCCGCCCGCCAGCGCCGTGACCTCCGACTGGTACGAAGCCGCCGCGGAATGCAGCGCGGCGGCCAGCGCGTCCCAGGCCATCGCGGCGGTCAGCAGTGGCGCGGCTCCGGGACCGGTGTACATCCGCGCGGAGTTGATCTCCGGAGGCAGTGCTGCGAAGTCCATGTCGTCGCTCCCTCCGGACGAATTAATAGGCGGCCACCGCGTTAACGGCTGGTTGCAGGCGATAGGGGGATTGCCCAACGGCCAGCAAACAAATCTTGTTCTTTACTAGTAGTACAGGTCCGGTGCAGGCGGACAACCGAGTGTCGCCCCTCACCCCGCCGTGTCGGCCCCCAAGAACACCGATAAATTACCTTCGCAGCGCAACGGAGCCTGCTAACGCCACGGAGCGGCCCCGGGGCTTTCCGTGCCAGCTCAGCCAGTCGGCGCGGACCGGTCCGACGTCCCTTGGTCTGCTTGGATCGCCTTCATCACCGCGAGTTAGGTCGTTCATGAAATTTGTGCTGGCAGCTTACGGAAGCCGGGGCGACGTGGAACCCTGTGTCGCCGTCGGCCGCGAGCTGCTCCGCCGAGGTCACGACGCGCACCTGGCCGTCCCTCCTGACAGGTGCCGATTCGTCGAATCGGCCGGACTCAAAGCTGCCGCCTACGGCCCGGACACGCGAGAGCAAATACACGACGCCACGGAGTTCGTTCGCCGCGTCCAGAATCCGATGAGCGCGCTGCCACAACTCACGGAGCGATTCACCCAGGTGTGGGCGGAGAAGAGCGCTGCGCTGGCGGCGTTGGCAGCGGGCGCCGACCTGCTGGTGGCCGGCATGAACGAACAGCGGCTGGCGGCCAATGTCGCGGAGTCCTTCGGCACGCCGTTGGCCGCGCTGCATTTCTTTCCCGCGCGTGCGTTGGACCTCGGCGTGTCCCAGGCGCACGTCACGAGCGTGGCCGAGGGCGCGCAACGCTTGGCGCTCGGCTTGCCGGAAGCCGGTCGGGCGCCGACGAGGCCAGTGCTGGAAATTCAGGCTTACGAAGAGTTCTGCGTGCCCGGGCTGGCGGGCGATTGGGTGGGATCGGGGTACCGACGGCCCTTCGTCGGTTCGCTCACGCTGGAAATGCCGACCGACGTCGACGACGAGGTGCTGTCGTGGATCGCCGACGGACCGCCGCCCATCTATTTCGGGTTCGGCAGCACTCCGATCACCTCGCCCCCCGAGACCGTCGCGGTGATCAGCGGGGCGTGCGAGCAGTTGGGCGAACGAGCCCTTATCTGCAGCGGGCCGAACGATTTCGCCCGCCTGACCCGGTCGGGTCATACCAAGATCGTGGAGGCGGTCAATCACGCCGCCGTCTTCCCGGCATGCCGCGCGGTCGTGCACCACGGCGGCGCGGGCACGACCGCCGCGGGCATGCGAGCCGGAGTCCCCACGCTGGTGCTCTGGCTCTGGCTCGATCAGCCGATCTGGGCATCCGCGGTAAGCCAGTTGGGAGTCGGCATCGCGAGGGCCTTCTCGGAATCGACCTATGACTCACTGGTCGCGGATCTGCGCGCCCTGCTCGCCGCCGAGTACGCCACGGCTGCCGCAGAGGTGGCCGCTCGGATGACCAAACCCGCCGAAAGCGTTGCCAAGGCCGCCGATCTCCTCGAGGACGCCGCCCGCTCAGGATGATCGACGAGTGGTTTCGATCGGTGGTGCAAATCCGCCGGGTCGTGTAGAAGGTTCTGGTGCAGGGTCCGCCTTCTGAGCCTCTCGATCCGTCGAACCTCTACGAGGCGATGATCAGGCGCTGGTATCGCCGGACGTCGGCCGAGGGGCACATCAGAGTGCCGGCCGTCCCGGGCCTGATCGACGAGTACCTCCAGTTGTGCGGCAACATCTGCGCCACCTTGGGCGTCTGGCACACGCCCGAACAGTCCGCTCAGCTGCGGAGCTCGCTCGCGACGGAGCTGGCGAAGGGCTTCAAGGCCTCCCCCCGCTCGGACATCGTCATCTCGTTCGGCGCCCCCTTCGGGACGAGCGTCAACATCCGCGTCAAAGCCGAGTGGCGGACGCTCGAAGCCGACTACGACGAATGGGTGGACGTGCGGCCGGCGCCGCTGTTCGGCACCGAGCCCGACGCGCGGGTATTGGCGTTGGCTGCGGAAGCCGCCGACCCGACGACGTACCACGTGCTGGATGTCGGGGCTGGAACCGGGCGCAACGCCCTGGCGCTGGCCCGCCGCGGCCACCCGGTGGATGCGGTCGAGATGGCCGCGAAACTGGCCGACATCATGCGCGCGGAGGCGCGGAACGAATCACTGGCCGTGCGGGTGATTCAGAGCGACGTCTTCACCGCGATGGAAAGCGTCCACGACGAATACCAGCTGATTGTGCTGTCCGAGGTGGTGCCCGACTTCCGCACGGCCCAGGAGCTGCGAGGCGTGTTCGAACTGGCCGCCGAATGCCTGGCTCCCGCGGGACAATTGCTGTTCAACACCTTCCTGCCCCGGGACGGTTATGTGCCCGACGAATCCGCGCTGCAATTCGGTCAGCAGTGCAACACCATGATCTACACCCGTGACCAGATGGCGGGTGCGGTGGCGGGACTCCCCCTGGAACTCGTCGCCGACGACTCCGCCTACGAATATGAAAAGGCCCACCTGCCCGCGGGCGCCTGGCCGCCCACCGGTTGGTTCGAGGGGTGGGCCAGTGGCCTCGACGTGTTCGACGTCGACCGCGAGCACTCGCCGATCGAGTTGCGCTGGCTCGTCTACCGCAAGACGGTCTGAGCCTTCGTTTCTAGGCGGACAGGTCGCGGGTGGCCGGCCCCTCCAGCAGGGTGCCGTCCGGGGCGAAGCGCGACCCGTGCAACGGGCATTCCCACGCCTTGTCGGCGTCGTTCCAGTTCACGATCCCGCCGAGGTGGGGGCACACCGGTGAAACCCGATGCTCCGTGCCGTCGACGCGGCAACGCGCCTGAAGATGCCACGGCGGTCCGCTGACCACGCCGCCCTCGTCCGCTTCGGGGCTTCGTCGGCTCGTGCGCAACAGCGGGGTGATCCAGCCCTTGGCCAGATCGAATCCCACTTCGGCGTTGAACTGCACGGCGGTCGGCAGCCCGGACAGCTCGTGCGGGCTCCAGCTGGCGAACGCTTTGGCCCAATCCATCCGCCCGCCCAGGATGCGGCTCGACAGCGCCAACGCCGCGGCGGCGCCGTTGGTCATGCCCCATTTGTTGAATCCGGTTGCGACAAAAATAGTTTGGGTGTTCGGCAGGATGGGCCCGACGTAGGGCAGCTGATCGATGGGGGTGTAATCCTGCGCCGACCAGAAATGGGTCTGCTGGGCACCCGGGTAGTGCGTGCGGGCCCACGACGCCAGTTCCTCGAGCGCCTGCGTGGGGCTCTTCTTGCGGCCCACCGTGTGGCCGCCCCCGCCCACGATCAGCAACTCGCCGTCCGCGACCGGCGCGTAGCGCACGGAGCGGGTCGGCGAGTCGCTCGAGATCATCATCGGCCGGGTGATGTTGCCGGGGACCTTGAACGCGAAGCAGTAGGACCGGCTCGGCTTCACGCGCGCGAAATATCCCCCGCGGTCCAGGATCGGGATGCCGGTGGCGAGCACCAACTGCTGGGCCTCGAGTTGCACGTCTCGTTGGGCGGCGTCGTTGACGTAGACGCGCACGCGGTCGCCGCGGCTGGACACCCGCCGGACCCGGGTGTGCTCGACGAGCCGGCCGCCGCGGCCGAGCAGCTCGGTCGCCAGCGCGTCAAGGAACGGCATGGGATCGAACTGCGCCTGATCGGGCAACCGAACTCCGCCGTGGTAGGGGAACGGCACGTCGGCGTCGTCGTCCCAGACCGCGGGGAGACCAACCGCCTGGCAGGCCTTGAGCTCCAGTCGCGCGGACGGCACGCCCTTGGCGGACTGGGCGTAGGTGTAGGCGTCCTCACGCTGCACCGCGATGCCATGCGACTCGCAGTAATCGACCACCCAGTCCTGGCCTTCGCGGTTCCCGTCCACGTATGCGCGCGTCAGGTCCCCGCCATGCCTGGGCAGGATCTTTGACAGGTGGGTACCTTGCAGCAGGCTGATTTTCGCGGTGGTATTTCCGGTGGCGCACGCCCCGACCGTGCGAGCCTCGAGCACCAGCACATTCTTGCCGGCGCGGGCCAACAGCACCGCGGTCATCAGCCCGGTGATGCCGGCACCTACGACAATGACATCCGCGGAGCGGGGGACCTGGTCAAGCTGGCTTGCGGCCCAAGGCTGTTCGCCTCGGTTGGTGAACCATAACGACGTCACGGGTGGGCTAATACCCCTGCCGACCCCGGGGAAACACCGACGCGGCCCGGCGGGCGGCGTCACGCCCGCCTCAGCTGCGCTTTCGCCTCCCTGAGCGAATCTTCCGCGGCGCGGCTGCTTCGCTTGGCCCGGCCGTAGCCCGCTTCGGCGCGCTCGAGTTCGCGCTCGGCGGTCCGCAACGCCGCCAGCGCCTCGTCGCGACGCGCCCGGGCCGCGTCGCGCTCGGCGCGGCGCTCGGACAGCGCGGCGTCGGCGTCGGCCCCCTTGCGCTCGGCGGCCGTCACGGCCGCCCTCAGTTTCTCGAGACGCCGCCGCTCGGCGGTGTCGGACGCCGCGGATCGCTTGGCGGGCTGTTGCCGGCGCTTCGCCCGCTCCTTCGCCGTTGCGGTGCGGGCGGAGGCTGTCGATACCGTGGTCGCGGCGCCGAAGTCGCCAAAACCCGACCACTGCTCGGGACGGGCCAACCGGCCGAGCCGCTGCCTGACCTCGGGCTCGGCGATCGCGGCTTGCAGTGTGCTGGTGATGTCGTCGCGCACGGTCGAGGACGGCTGTACGACGTCGGCCGCTTGGAACGCGGCCCGCGTGAGCTCGTCGATGAGGCGGTGTTGCCGGGCCGACAAGTCCCGGATGCGCGCGCCGTCCATGGCGGCATGCGCGGCGCGCAGCTCATCGCCCAGCTCCGCCAGGCGCTGCCCGGTATCTCGGTGCCGCAGCGCGAGCCGGTTGACGATCCACGCCGCCGTAGTTGGCTTGTTGCAGGCGGAAATTCGCTTGGCCGCCGCGTCGTCCCCGCGACGTTTGGCCGCCGCGGTCAACCTGGCGCGCTCCGCCGTGAATTCCTTCGGCGGCGCCCAATAAAGACTGTCGAGTTCGTCGTCGGCCATGACGCCATGATCCCTGGCGCGCGGCGCCGTCGGTTTAAAAACCGCACCTCCGTGGCACTTGAAGGAACAACATCGTCGCGCCGGGCAGCGACTTCGACCCGGCACCAACAGAAGCGCAAGGATCCTTCAGCTCAATGATGTCCAAGACCAGTGGTCGGCCCGTTCAGCGGATTCTGCGGGATCGCCGGTTACAGCTCGCCGTGGTGGTGGTCGTCGCGCTCGTCGGTGCCGCCCTGATCGCGGCGTCCCTCGGTTGCTTCGGCGATGGGTGCGGCCACCGCGGCGCCTCGTCCAAAACCTCGGGCCCGGCGCAGGTGACGATCACGCCGGGGCTCGGCGCCCACGATGTCGATCCGGTCGCCCCCGTGATGGTCAAGGCCGACTCCGGAACGCTGACCGACGTCCGGATGGTCAACGAAAGCGGCAAGTCGGTGCAGGGCGTGATGACGCCCGACAACACGGTATGGAAGCCCACCGTCCCCCTGGGCTACGGTCGCACCTATACCCTGACGGTCACCAGCCGTGGGCCCAATGGTGTTGCATCAAACCAGGTTTCGTCCTTTTCGACGGTGAAGCCGTCCAACCAGACCAAGGTGTCGTTCACCACCACGTCGGAGGCCGCACTCAAAGATGGCGGCACCTACGGGGTCGGGACGGTGATCGTCGCGCACTTCGACGAACAGATCGCCGATCGCGCCGCCGCCGAGCGTCAGCTGGCGGTGAGCACCAACCCCAAAGTGGAGGGTTCGTGGTACTGGGTCGACGACCAGAACGCCCACTGGCGCCCCGAGCACTACTATGCACCGGGCACGACTGTCACGGCCGAGGCCAAGATCTACGGAATCTCGTTGGGTGACGGCCTATTCGGCCAGGACGACACCAAGGTGTCGTTCCGGGTCGGCGACTCCCACGTCTCCATCGCCGACGACGCGACCCATCAGGTCAGCGTCTTCGACAACGGGGCCTTGGTCCGCACCATGCCCACCTCGATGGGGATGGGCGGGACCGAAAACGTCGGCGGCAAGAGCATCTCGCTCTGGACTCCCCCAGGCATCTACACCGTGCTCGACAAGGGCAACCCCGTCGTCATGGACTCCTCCACGTTCGGGCTGCCGAAGAACTCCCGCCTGGGCTACCGCGAGACCATCAATTGGGCCACCAAGATCAGCACGGACGGCATCTACTTGCACGAGCTGGACGCCACGGTGTGGGCTCAGGGGCATCAGGACACCTCCCACGGATGCCTGAACCTCAACGCCGACAACGCGAAATGGTTCTACGACTTCTCCGTACCCGGCGACGTGGTCGAGGTCCGCAACAGCGGCGGCCCGCCGTTGACGCTGGCGCAGAACGGCGACTGGACGCTCAGCTGGGACGACTGGCGGAAGGGCAGCGCGCTGAAGCCGCAGACGTGACGCAGCTCATTCGTCACCGTCGGTTGTGCCTTACTTCACAGTAAAGTCTTGACTCGTTCCAGATAAGTGCGTCATATTGGTGCGGTGTCATCGACGGCCGATTACGCGGAACGACTGCGCATGGCCGATCTCCGGGTGACCCGGCCCAGGATCGCGGTGCTCGAGGCGGTGGACGCCCATCCGCATTCCGACACCGAGACGATCTTCTCCGCGGTCCGCATGGGCCTGCCCGAGGTGTCCCGCCAGGCGGTATACGACGTCCTGAACGCGCTGAGCACGGTCGGATTGGTGCGCAGGATCCAGCCCTCGGGGTCGGTGGCCCGCTACGAGTCCCGCGTCGGCGACAACCACCACCACGTGGTGTGCCGCGTTTGCGGCGTGATCGCCGACGTCGACTGCGCGGTCGGTGAGGCGCCCTGCCTCAGCCCATCCGACGCCAATGACGTTCTGGATGGCTTCGTCCTGGACGAGGCCGAGGTCATCTACTGGGGCGTGTGCCCCAGCTGTTCGACCGCAGATTCCTAACGATCGCAGCCCAATCACCCCTAAGAAAGGAATGCTGTGTCATCCGATATCTCCCAAAGCAGGCCGCCCCACGAGGACAGCAAGACGGCCAGCGCCAGCGAGAGCGAAAACCCCGCAATCCCCTCCCCCAAGCCGAAATCGAATGCGCCGCTGACCAACCGGGACTGGTGGCCGGATCAGGTCGACCCGTCGAAGCTGCAGCCGCACAATCCGAAATCGACCCCCTATGGCGAAGACTGGAACTACGCCGAAGAGTTCGCCAAGCTCGACGTCGAGGCGCTGAAGCGCGACGTGATCTCGGTGATGACCACCTCCCAGGACTGGTGGCCCGCCGACTACGGCCACTACGGCGGCCTATTCATCCGGATGAGCTGGCACGCCGCGGGGACCTACCGCATCTTCGACGGCCGCGGCGGTGGCGGCCAGGGCATGCAGCGGTTCGCCCCACTCAACAGCTGGCCCGACAACGTCAGCCTGGACAAGGCCCGCCGGCTGCTGTGGCCGGTCAAGAAGAAGTACGGCAACAAGATCTCCTGGGCCGACCTGATCATCTTCGCCGGTAACTGCGCCCTGGAGTCGATGGGCTTCAAGACCTTCGGCTTCGCCTTCGGCCGCGAGGACGTCTGGGAACCAGAGGAGATCCTCTGGGGCGAGGAGGACACCTGGCTGGGCACCGACAAGCGGTACTCCGGCGAGCGGGACCTCGCCCAGCCCTATGGGGCGACCACGATGGGTCTGATCTACGTCAATCCTGAAGGCCCCGAGGGCAAGCCGGATCCCATCGCGGCGGCCATCGACATCCGCGAGACGTTCGGCCGCATGGCGATGAACGACGAGGAGACCGCGGCGCTCATCGTCGGCGGCCACAGCTTCGGCAAGACGCACGGCGCGGGTCCCGGCGACCTGGTCGGTCCCGAGCCGGAGGCCGCCCCGATCGAACAGCAGGGACTGGGCTGGAAGAGCTCGTATGGCACCGGCGTGGGCAAGGACGCCATCACCAGCGGCCTCGAGGTGGTGTGGACGCCGACGCCGACCAAGTGGGACAACA
Organism: Mycobacterium hainanense; assembly: GCF_041890355.1. Taxonomy (NCBI): domain Bacteria; kingdom Bacillati; phylum Actinomycetota; class Actinomycetes; order Mycobacteriales; family Mycobacteriaceae; genus Mycobacterium; species Mycobacterium hainanense. The sequence continues at coordinate 2,776,365 of NZ_CP169059.1, forward strand.
CCTTCCTGGAGACGCTGTACGGCTACGAATGGGAGCTGACCAAGAGCCCCGGCGATGCCTGGCAATTCGTCGCCAAGGACGGCGCCGGTGCAGGAACCATCCCCGACCCCTTCGGTGGGCCGGGACGCGCTCCGACGATGCTGGTCACCGACATCTCGATGCGGGAGTCCCCGATCTACCGGGACATCACGCGCCGTTGGCTGGACCATCCCGAAGAGCTGACCGAGGCGTTCGCCAAGGCCTGGTACAAGCTGCTGCATCGCGACATGGGACCGATCAGCCGCTACCTCGGGCCGTGGGTTCCCGAACCGCAGCTTTGGCAGGACCCGGTTCCGCGCGTCGACCACGAGTTGGTGGACGACAATGACGTCGCGGCCCTGAAGAGCAAGGTTCTCGAGTCGGGCCTGTCGGTTCCCCAGCTGGTCAAGACCGCCTGGTCGGCAGCCGGCAGCTACCGCAACACGGACAAGCGGGGCGGCGCCAACGGCGCCCGCCTGCGTTTGGAGCCGCAGCGGAACTGGGAGTGCAACGAACCCTCGGAGCTCGACCAGGTGTTGCCCGTGCTGGAAAAGATCCAGCAGGAGTTCAACGGCTCGGCCTCGGGCGGCAAGAAGATCTCGTTGGCCGACCTGATCGTGCTGGCGGGGTCCGCGGCGGTCGAGAAGGCGGCCAAGGATGCCGGCTACGAGATCTCCGTGCACTTCGCGCCGGGACGCACCGACGCCTCCCAGGAGAACACCGATGTGGAGTCGTTCGCGGTGCTCGAACCGCGGGCCGACGGCTTCCGCAACTACATCCGGCCGGGTGAGAAGGCTCCGTTGGAACACCTGCTGATCGAGCGGGCGTACCTACTGGGCGTGACCGCGCCGGAGATGACGGTGCTCATCGGCGGCCTGCGTGCCCTCGGCGCCAACCACGGCGGCACCAAGCACGGGGTGTTCACCGACCGGACCGGCGCGTTGACCAACGACTTCTTCGTCAACCTGCTCGACATGGGCACGGAGTGGAAGCCGTCGGAGACCGCCGAGAACGTCTACGAGGGCCGCGACCGGGCCTCGGGGGCGGTCAAGTGGACGGCGACTGCGAATGACCTTGTGTTCGGGTCGAATTCGGTGTTGCGCGGGCTGGCCGAGGTTTACGCCCAGGATGACAACCAGGGGAAGTTCGTGGAGGACTTCGTCGCGGCGTGGGTCAAGGTCATGAACAGCGACCGGTTCGATCTGAAGTAAGATCGGGATTTCAAGCGGCGCCCCGCGGGCCAGCGGCTCGCGGGGCGCCGTGCTTCAAACAGAAACCTGCACGGTGCGTACGCGTAGGCCGCGATCAGCCATCAGCCGCCCGCGCGGCTCACCGATCCAGGCTCCACTGGCCGTAGTCGGCGGCCAACACCTCGTCGATGTCCACGTTGATGCCGCCGAGAAGCGGGCTGGGGTTGGCCGGGCTGTTGACCACGGACTGATAGAGCACCGCCGCGGGTTCGCGCGCGCCGTGCGACCACGACTTCGTCTGCCACGCCCATCGGTGCCCGGGCGTGGTCGAGTTGCCGACGACGCCGTCTCGGATCGCCCAGCCGCACGCGTTGGCATGCCCGTAGATGCCGGTGCGGCCTACGCCCAGTGCGGAGTTGATGCCCCGAAACCATTGCACCGCAATGCTGTTCCAGGTGTTCTCGTCGATGTCGTCGTCGACGCTGAAGAATATCGGTGCCGACGCCGGGCCCCCGGCCGCGGCGTGCAACCGTTGCGCCGTCTGGGCATCGGCCACCCCGCCGTCATGGCCGCGGGTGTAGTCCGACGGGTCCGGCCAGCCGGGTTTGCCGTATTGGAAATTGCTGACGATCTGCAAGCCGGCGGCTCGCAGCGCGTCCGCGTACTCGCGGGTGATCGGCTTCGCCTCGAAATTCGCGCCCGGCCGAGACTCCGAAACGTAATTCACCACCCCGGCATAGCCCGCCGATTTGATGTCGTCCGGGGAAATCCTGCGCTCGGCGAAATCGATCAGCCGGATGTCGGCGGCGAATGCCGTTGGCGCGACGGAGTTGGCGGCCGACGTCACGAAACTGAGAAAAGCCGGCGCGATGGCGAGTTTGAGGACGTCGCGTCGCGACGCCGATCGCCGCCCGCGGCATTCGCCTGATGCGGCCGAACCCTGCACCGCGCGATGGTAACAAACAGCTCAGCACCGGTGTCCGGCTTGGATCAACCGGGGCGCTGCGCCACGGCGGTCGGCGCTTCGGCCGCTCCGGCGGCCGACCGGCGGGTACGGAAAGACGCACTCCCCGCTCCGGCGCATTTGCCGTCACGTGCGCGTGCGAACCCCTGGTCGGCGGGATGGGGGTGGATCCGCACCGCCGGTGCGAGCGCACGCGAGTCGGCGACCTGCCCGGCAAAACCCGGCCTTGACGTCGGGGTTATGCCCCAGCCCGGCGGCGCCGACCGCCCCGGCGACCCGCCGCACAACCGGTCGCACAGCTCGGTGGGCCGAACGGTTCAACCCGCTCTCGTACCAGGGTGGCATGATCTTTGGGTGCCGGATTTCCGTGAGACCGTTTACGCGGCATGCGGTGATGTCCGAGCTCGTTGCGCTCGATTAGGCGATCGAACTATAGTCTGGACACATGTCCAGTTTGCTGTCACGGAGTTCGGGAGTCCGTTGACCGCGATGGATTCGGCGCTATTCCGCGGTCATTCACCAGCAAAGAAGAGTTGAGTATGCGAATTGCCCTGCTGTCCTACCGTAGTAAAACCCATTGCGGCGGACAGGGCGTATACGTGCGCCATCTCAGCCACGGGCTGGTGGAACTCGGACACGACGTCGAGGTGTTCTCCGGCCAGCCCTACCCCGACCTGCTCGACCCGCGGGTGCGGCTGACCAAGGTGCCCAGCCTGGACCTCTATCGCGAGCCCGATCCGTTCCGCGTGCCGCGGCCCAGCGAGATTCGCGACTCGATCGACCTGTTGGAACTGCTCACCACGTGGACCGCGGGGTTCCCGGAACCGAAGACGTTCACCATGCGCGCGGCTCGGTTGCTGGCGGCCCGCACCGGCGATTTCGACGTCGTCCACGACAACCAGAGCCTGGGCACCGGACTCCTCACGATCGCGGGCGCGGGCCTGCCGGTGGTGGCCACGGTGCACCACCCCATCACCCGTGACCGCGTGCTCGACCTGGCCGCCGCGCGGTGGTGGCGAAAACCGTTGGTGCAGCGATGGTATGGATTCCTCGACATGCAGCAGCAGGTGGCGCGCGAGATTCCCGACCTGCTGACGGTCTCCTCCTCGTCGGCCGCGGACATCGTTAGCGACTTCGGCGTCTCCCCAGAGCAGCTGCACGTCGTGCCGCTGGGCGTGAACACCGAGCTGTTCAAGCCCGGGTCGCCCCGGCGGGCCGGACGGATCATCGCGATCGCCAGCGCCGACACCCCGCTGAAAGGTGTGCGCACCTTGCTGCACGCGGTGGCCCGGCTGCGCATGAGCAGGGATCTCGAGCTGCGCCTCGTCGCCAAGGTGGAGCCCAACGGTCCCACCCATAAACTCATCGCCGAGCTCGGCATCTCCGACATCGTCCACATCACCAGTGGGCTCTCCGACGGCGAGCTCGCGGCCCTGTTCGCTTCGGCCGAAGTCGCCTGCATTCCGTCGCTCTACGAAGGGTTTTCGCTACCCGCGGTCGAGGCCATGGCCAGTGGGACGCCGATCGTGGCCAGCCGGGTGGGCGCGCTGCCCGAAGTGCTGGGTACCGACGGCGCGTGTGCCGAGCTGGTGCCGCCCGCCGACGTCGACGCGCTGACCCGCGCGCTCGGGGATCTGCTGGATTCGCCGGAGAAGCGGCGGAGCCTGGGCACGGCGGGGCGCACCCGTGCGGTCAACGTCTTCAGCTGGGAGGCCGTGGCGGCTCAAACGGTTCGAGTGTATGAGCGCGCGATCGCCCGTACCGCCGCTTCGCCGGCGGCCGAGGGAGAAGCCCGATGCTGACGGTGGATTTCGACCGGCTGCGGATCGGGCCGGCCACCAAGGTGATCGACGTCGGTTGCGGGGCCGGCCGGCACGCCTTCGAGGCGTATCGGCGCGGCGCCGACGTGGTCGCGTTCGACCGGGACGAGGCCGAATTGCGTTCGGTGGACACGATTTTGCGCGCGATGGCGGAAACCGGTGAGGCGCCCGTCGGGGCGTCGGCGAAGGTGGTGGTCGGTGACGCGCTGAAGTTGCCGTACGCCGACGAGACGTTCGACTGCGTGATCGCGTCCGAAATCCTGGAGCACATCCCGCGCGACGACGACGCCATCGCCGAACTGATCCGGGTGCTCAAGGTGGGCGGCACCTTGGCGGTCAGTGTGCCGCGTTGGCTTCCGGAGCGGGTGTGTTGGTTGCTGTCCGACGAATACCACAGCAACGAGGGCGGTCACGTGCGCATCTACCGCGCCAATGAATTGCGCGCCAAGATCCTCGACGGCGGGATGGAAATGACGCACGCCCACTACGCGCATGCGTTGCACTCCCCCTTCTGGTGGTTGAAATGCGCCGTTGGAGTGTCGAACACCGAGCACCGAGCGGTGTCCGCCTACCACAAGCTCCTGGTGTGGGACCTGATGCGGCGACCGAAGATCACCCAGCTGGCCGAATCGCTGCTCAATCCGCTGGTCGGCAAGAGCGTGGCCATGTACTTCGTCAAGCACCCGGCGGCCGAAAGCCGGGCGACGGTCGGATATTCAGTTGCGTCGGTCTAATCCACCCTCGGTCGCGGGCGTCCTTTCCGCCGAGCAATGCCGTCAAACCGCCATGTCCATCGCGGCCGTCCAGGAACCGTCGGGAGCCATTCCGTGGTCCGAGGGCGGCCATACCGACCCGTGGGACCACGTCGAGTGCGCGATGGCGCTCACCGCCGCCGGCCTGCTGGAGCCGGCGCGCGCCGCGTTCGACTGGAGCCGCCGGACCCAGCGGGCCGACGGCTCCTGGCCGATCCAGCTCCGCGCCGGTGTCGTCGAAGACGGCAACAGCGACAGCAACTTCTGCGCCTACATCGCCACCGGTGTGTGGCACCACGTGCTCGTCACCGGTGACCGGCGCTTCGCCGCTCGGATGTGGCCGGTGGTGTGCAAGGCGATCGACTTCGTCATCGACTTGCAGGTCGGGTATGGCGAGATCTGTTGGGCCCGAAGCGAAGCCGGCCCGCTGCCGGAAGCGCTGCTGACCGGTTGCGCGAGCGTGTTTCACAGCATCAGATGCGCCCTGGCGCTCGCCGCCCTGGTTGGCGAGCCGCAGCCGGAGTGGGAACTGGCGCTGGGCCGGCTCGCCCATGCGATAGCCGCACACCCCGAGGCCTTCACCGAGAAGGATCGCTACTCGATGGACTGGTACTACCCCATCCTCGGCAGCGCGCTGCGCGGACCCGAGGCGGCCGCGAGAATCCAACAGCGGTGGGACGACTTCGTGGTCGGCGGGCTTGGCATTCGCTGCGTCGCCGACCGGCCATGGGTGACCGGCGCGGAGACGTGCGAGTTGGTGATGGCGCTGGACGCCATCGGTCAGCGGTCGGCCGCCCATCGGCAGTTCGGCGCGATGCAGCATCTCCGTGAGGGGGACGGCTCGTACTGGACCGGATTGGTGTTCGCGGACGGGAAGCGGTGGCCCGAGGAGCGCACCACGTGGACGGGCGCGGCGATGATCCTGGCCGCGGACGCGCTGTCGAACACCACCGCGGGCGCCGGGATCTTCCGCGGTGAGGGTCTACCGATGGGCCTGCAGACGGACTTCGACTGCGAATGCGTTGCCACCGGCCCCGGCTGGTGACTTAGACCAGCGCGCCCGATTCACCGCTGACGCGTTCGAGCACCCTCAGGGATCCGGTCGCCGCGACCTCCCGGAACTGACCGGAATCGATGGCCCGGCAGTAGATGTAGTACGGGGGCCGCCCCCCGTCCCGGGGATCCGGGAACACGTCATGGATGGCGAGCGCCCCACCGACGGCGACCCACTTCGCCCAGCCGTCGAAATCCTGGTTCGCCGCGGCCTCGCTGTGGCCGCCGTCGATGAACAGGAACCGCAGCGGCGTTTGCCATCCGGCGGCCACGACCGGCGACTTGCCGACGATGGCGACGACGTGGTCGTCCAGCCCCGCGGCGTCGAGCGTGCGGCGGAACGTCGGCAGGGTGTCGAACAAACCCGTGACCTCGTCGACCAGCGAGGCGTCGTGGTACTCCCAGCCGGCCTGGTGTTCCTCGGAGCCGTGGTGGTGGTCGACGGTGTAGAGCACGCTTGCGGTTCGTTGCGCGGCCGCACCGAGCAACAGCGTGGATTTGCCGCAATACGTGCCGATCTCGACCCCGATGCCGCCGCCGAGATACCGCAGCGCGGCGTCGTAGAGCGCGCGCCCCTCGTCGGCCGGCAGGAAACCCGGCACCTGCTCCGCCAATGCAAACAGGCGCTCGGTTGAACCGACGTCGGTGCGACTCACACCGAAGAACCTATCGGTCCCCGGCCACGGCCGATCGGGGTGGTCCGTCGGCGGCCGGCACATTGACCAGCGGCCGAGTCGGGATCGCTCTACGATCATGCTGTGTTCGCCCGCAAACTCGGTGACATCGGCCTGGCGGCGGTTCTGACCGCGGCCGCGCTGGCGCTGCCCGCGGTGCTGCCATCGCCCACGATTCCTCACGCGGCGGCCGCCAACTGTCCCCCGGTGCAGGTCGTGTTCGCCCGCGGCCGACTGGAATCGCCGGGGCCGGGAGCGCTGGGCAACGCGTTCATCAGCGCGCTGCGGTCCAAGGTCAACAAGACCATCGGTGTCTATGCCGTCAACTACCCCGCCGACACCGAGGTCGCTCAGGGCGCCAACGACATGAGCCGCCACGTTCAGGACATGATCACCGATTGCCCGAACACCCGGCTGGTGCTGGGCGGCTACTCGCTCGGCGCCGCGGTGACCGACGTGGTGCTCGCCGCGCCGATCGGCGCGTTCGGCTTCGACAGCCCCCTCCCGCCGGGAGCCGACCAGCACATTGCCGCCGTGGCGTTGTTCGGCAACGGCAGCCAGTGGGTGGGCCCGATCACCAACTTCAGCCCGGTCTACAACGACCGGACCATCGAGCTGTGCCACGGCGCCGATCCGATCTGCAACCCGGCGGACCCGAACACCTGGAAGGCCAACTGGCCCCAACACCTGGCCGGGGCGTACATCGATGCCGGAATGGCCAACCAGGCCGCCGACTTCGTCGCCGGCAAGCTCTGATCCGTTAGGCGACACACCGGCGCGCGGCCGGTGTGCGGGGCGGAACCAATTGTTGCCCATCGCTTCTCGCGACCGACTCGGCTTCGGTACCCGGAAAAGGCGGCGGCCGGAATGCCAAAAAACCACGGACGTGGCGGGCTCGAGCCGACCCGATAGGTCGGGCTTCGGGACACGGGCAGTTATCGGCTCGTTTTGCGGGACGATTAGCACCGGCGCGTGAGTAAAGTCTGCACAGCACTATTCGCGCAATTTGCGCCCGGGAATTCTCAGGCCGGGGTGTTTGTGCTCGAGTACATCTTGAAGTCGCGGACGAGCGGGACGACCTCGCCGCCGGACACCGCGGCGCGCTGACGGGCGCGGAAAGCGGGATGGCGGCGCATCGCCTCCCGGCGCTCGCGTTCGTGGCGCTGGGCCGCGGCCCATCGCGGGTGGGACTGAAGGAAAATAACCGTCGCTCCCGGTGTATTAGCCACGATCGTTAACTCCTCTCAGCGCAACCCGCAAAAAGCTCTACGACTTGTGGTTATCGGCTTGTGATCCCAGAATGCCCGGACGATCCTGAGACCAAACCACCCACAAAGTTGAGAATTAGCCATGAATTCTGACTAATCCTTCAGCCGCTTCACGCCGCCGTCCGCGCTGGCCCGCCGGCGATTCGAAACGTTAGCGGCAGCCACCGACAACAATTCCCGCTTCGGCCCGAGGGCGCGCGGCTGCTATGGTCCCTTGCGTATGCCCAAGATGGATCGCCGCCGCATGATGTTGACAACCGGGATCGGCGTGCTGGCAGCCGCGCTGCCTGCGCCGGAAGCCCGGGCCCGCCCCTCGGGGCAGGGCCTGTCGGCGGATCGTCCGCCGGCTCCCGAGGCGCCCAGCGGCCAAACCGGCACCTACATTTTCCAAGACGAATTCGACGGCCCCGCCGGCTCGGCGCCCGACGCCTCGAAGTGGACGGTGGCCAAGGCCCGCGAGACGATCAAAGACCCGACGTACTGGGAGCAGCCCGAGCGCATCGGGCAGTACCGTGACGATCGCCGCAATGTCTTCGTCGACGGCAACTCCAACCTGGTGCTCCGGGCGGCCAAGGACGGACCCACCTACTACAGCGGCAAGGTTCAAAGCCTCTGGCGGGGCGGCGTCGGCCACACCTGGGAGGCCCGCATCAAGCTCAACTGCCTGACCGCGGGCGCTTGGCCGGCCTACTGGCTGGGCAACGACGACCAGGGCGAGATCGACGTCATGGAGTGGTACGGCAACGGCAGCTGGCCCTCGGCCACCACGGTCCACGCCAAAGCCAACGGTGGAGAGTGGAAGACCCACAACATCGCGATGGACGGCGGGTGGCACACCTGGCGCACCCAGTGGGACGACACGGGCATCCGGTTCTGGAAGGACTACGCCGACGGCGCGCAGCCCTACTTCGACGTGCCGGCCAGTTCCCTGCCCGATTGGCCGTTCAACGGGCCCGGCTACACGGTCTACCCGGTGTTCAACCTGGCGGTGGCGGGTTCCGGTGGCGGCGATCCCGGGCCGGGGACCTATCCCGCCGACATGCTTGTCGACTGGATCCGCGTCTGGTAACCGCGCTCAGCGCGTGAGCAGGGCGGTGGCACTCCACACCCTGCGGCCCGGGTGCCGTGGGTTCGGCTGGGGCAGCCAGGTGAGTGGGCGCATCCACACCGGCAGGCGATGGAGCCGGTGAGCGGCGAGATAGAGCGCCTGCACGTCGACGGTGCGCCAGCCCAGGTTTTCGAAGTACGCCAACCCGTCCTCGGGTGCAAACTTGAACGGCGCGTTCTGCAGCATGCCGGCCATCTTCTTGTTCATCATCTTCTTGAGTCCGGGGCCGGCGAAGTCGAGCATCCACCACCTGACCTCGGGTCGCGTGATCGCCGCTGAAAGCGCGACGACGTCGCTGTCCTCCAGGTACATCAACAGGCCCTCAGTCAGCACCAGCGCCTTGGTTGCGCCGGCCAGGGCCTCGTCGAGGAAGCCCTCGCGGGCCGCGGGGTCGGCCAGGTCGACGGCCATGCGGGTCAGCCGGCACCGCGGCGTCTCGTCGGCCAGCAGTTGCGTCTTCTCCGCGAGGAGTTTCGGCAGGTCCGCTTCGACCCAGGTGAAGTCGGCCGGGAGGTCGAGTCGGTAGGGGCGCGTGTCCAGGCCGGCGGCCAGGTTCAGCACCCGGTCACAACCGGCGGCGATCGCTTCGGCGACGGCGTCGTCGATGATCTTGGTGCGCGCAACGAGCCACCAGCCGTTGCGGGTGGACCGCGGCACGTTGGCGACGATCTCACGGCCGTGTTCGCCCGCCAGGCGCTCGGCCAGCGGGTCGCTGAAAAGCGCGTCCGGGCGCGCGGTTTCGGTCGCCCGGTGCAGCGCGGTCCAGCGGGCGGTGTCGGAAACGTGGGTGATCGTGTGTCTGGGGGCCGACATATGTGGGTTATAGCAGCAGCCGCGCCGGCCTATTGACCGGCCTTGCCTCCCGCGAACCACGCTTCCGACACCGTCCGGGTTTGGGGCGGCGGCAGGCCTGCCTCCCCCGTGCTGAGCTGACCGAGCTTGACGGTCCACGCCGCCGAGGAGCGGTCGATGCAGCTCCCGGCGCCCTGGCTGGGCAGCCACAGCACGGACAGGTTTGCGTGCGGGTCGCCGCACCAGTACACGCCCTCATAGCCGTCGGCGCGCCAGCCCCAGGCCCCGCCGTTGCGGAGCCGGCAACGGGTGCCGTCGTCGAGCGTCAGCGCGAACGGGTCCGGCGTTGCCGGCGCGGTCACGGGTCCAAGCGGGCGGTCATACGTCACGCGATGCATGCTCCTGTCCCAGGGGTTGTCCACGCACAACAGCGATCCGGGCGTCGAGGGCCAACAGGTGCCGGCACCGGCCGCGCTCGGCGAGCAGGAGTACACGTTGTCGGCCACCGCCGACGGCGACGGGGTGCTGCAGTCGCTGGCCTGGCCAACGTTGCCCGGCCCGGACGCGACCTGGTAACCGTTTATCGGTTCGCCATCGGGGCCAACCGCCACGACGGTGATCTGCTGGGTGGGCGGCGGGTCCCCGTCGGCCGACCAGGGCGGCGATAGGGCCGCGACCGTGAGCGCGGTGATAGGGACAGCGACTATTCGCGACATCACGTTCACCGCGCAAAACCCTTCGTTCGGGCGGCCCCTTGTTGAAGAGTACGGTGCGCCTATGGCCGATCGAAACCGTCGTTTCCTGCTTCGCGAACGCCCCACCGGCCGCATCGGCCCCGACACATTCGAACTGAGCGAAGAGGCGATCCCCGAGCTCGGCGACGGCGAGGCGCTGGTGCGCGTCGACTGGATTTCGCTCGACCCGACCAACCGCACGTGGATCAACGACACCCCGACCTACCTCCCCCCCGTCGGGATCGGTGAGGTCATGCGCGCCGCCGGGATAGGCGAGGTGGTCGCGTCCAAGAGCCCTACCTACGCGGTCGGGCAGCAGGTGCAGGGCCTGCTCGGCTGGCAGGAGTACGCGGTCCTCACGGACACGTCGATGGTGAACCCGGTGGACGTGGCACCCGGTATCGCGCCGAGCGCCTACCTGGGCGCGCTCGGGATGACCGGGCTGACCGCGTGGGTCGGGATCCGCGACATCGGCAAGCCCAGGCCCGGTGAGACCGTCGTCGTCTCGGCCGCGGCCGGCGCGGTCGGTTCGGTCGCGGGGCAACTCGCCAAGGCGGCCGGCGCTCGTGTCGTCGGGATCGCCGGAGGCCCCGAGAAGTGCGCGCTGCTCACCGACCGGCTGGGCTTCGACGCGGCGGTCGACCACCGCGCCGACGATTGGGCCGCCCAGCTGGCTGCGGCGACGCCCAACGGCATCGACGTCGACTTCGAGAACGTCGGCGGCGTCCTGATGGACGCCATCTTCGCGCGCCTCAACATCGGCGCCCGCGTCGCGCTCTGCGGCCTGATCTCCGGCTACAACGCGGAAGATCCCCCACCGGGTCCGCGCGCATTCGGGAACCTGCTCATCCAGCGCGCCACGGTGCAGGGCTTCATCGTCCTCGACCACTTCGGGCGCGCGCCGGAAGCGATCGGCGAGATCGCCGGCCTGATCGAGTCGGGAAAGCTCACGCTGCTCGAGACCGTCGTCGAGGGGTTCGAGCAGCTGCCGACGGCGATCAACATGCTGTTCGACGGCAAGAACGTCGGCAAGCTGGTGGTCAAGATCGGCTGATCGGCCGAATTCCAGGAGGGCGTAGCTCGGCGCCCTGAGACTACGCGGTGCCACCCGACATCGTCTTTTACCGCGACATTTCGGGTGACGCCATGCCTTCGTCCCCTTCGTGGTGGGACAACGTTGGGATCGGTAGCCCGTGCCGCGGTTTGTACTTGGCGCAACGACGACGCCAATCCGGCGGCGCCACACGAAAGGAAGTCAAAAATGAAGATCGTCCCGGCCAGCATCGAAGACCAGATCAATGGGGTCGATCGGCAGCACAGCCTGTACATCGGGCTCAGCACCGGCGCGGTCGCGCTGTGGAGCGCGTACCGGCTGATCTGGGCCCTCTACATCGGGATGACGTTCGGCTGGCTGTTCGGGTCGATGGTCTTCCAGTTGGTGCTGTGGGGCGTGATCGGCGCCGTCTCGGCGCTGGCTGCCTTCGCGTTCCTGACCCGCTACGCCAAGGGATCATGAACGCGGCCCTGAGCTGACGAAAGCCCCGAATCCGGTTGCGATTCGGGGCTTTCCGCGTCAGGGGGCGTCAGAGCTGGGCCCAGACCGACTTCGTCTTCAGGTATATCTCGATGCCCTCGCGGCCGAATTCGTGTCCCCAGCCGGATTGCTTGTGACCGCCGAAGGGCACGTCGTGGTCGAACACCAACTGGCAGTTCACCTGGACGCTGCCCGCTTGCAGCCGCTTGACGATCCGGTGGGCGCGGCCGACGTTCTCGGTCCAGGCGGTGGCGGCCAGGCCGTAAGCGGTGTCGTTGGCCATCGCCACCGCTTCGTCTTCGTCGTCGAAGGGCAGGATGCTGACCACCGGACCGAAGATCTCCTGTTGGTAGAGCCGCATCGCGGGGTCGACGTTGGTCAGCACCGTCGGGTGAACGAAGTAGCCCTTGCGGTCGAGGCGGTGGCCGCCGGTGACGACCTCGACGCCGTCGCGCTTGCCCTCCTCGATGAAGCCCATGACACGGGTGAGCTGCTTCTGGCTGATCAGCGGACCGCTGACGCAGCCCTCCTCGCTCGGGGCGCCGAGCTTGAACGTATTTGCCATCGTGGCAATGCCTTCCACCACCCGGTCGTAGACGCCGCGCTGCGCGAAGATTCGGGAACCGCATACGCAGCCCTGTCCGGAGTGCACGAAGATGCCCAGCGACGCCATCAGGATGGCCTTGTCCAGGTCCGCGTCGTCGAAGATCAGCACCGGCGACTTTCCGCCGAGTTCGAGCGTCACCTTCTTCAAATTGCCCGCCGACGCCCGCACGATCTCCTTGCCGACTTCGGTCGACCCGGTGAAGGCGACCTTCTCGACGCCCGCATGCGCCGTGATCGCCGCACCCGCGGTGTGGCCGTAACCGGTCAGCAGGTTGACCACGCCCTCGGGCACGCCCGCCTCATGGACCAGCCTGTCGAGCAAGAGCGCCGACAAGGGCGTTTCCTCGGCGGGCTTGACGAGCATGCTGCAGCCCGCGGCCAGCGCGGGCGCCAGCTTCGCGCTCGCGTTGAAGATCGGGCCGTTCCACGGAAAGATCAGCCCGACCACGCCGTACGGCTCCTTCAGCGTGTAGGCGTGCATGTCGACGAAGGCGTCCGTCGCGATGCCGTCGGTCTTCACGTCGTACGCGACGCCGTTGATCTTGGAACACCAGCCGGCGTAGTACCGGAAGAATTCCGAGCAGGTGGACATCTGCAACTGCGCCTGTAGCAACGGCATGCCGGTGTTGAGCGAGTCGAGCCGGGCGAAGTCTTCGGCGTGTTCGTCGATCAAGTCCGCGATGCGCCACATGATCTTCGCGCGTTCGCGGCCCGGGAGTTGAGACCAGACGCCCGACTCGAAGGAATCCCTGGCCCGCCCGACGGCGTCATCGACCGCCGCCTCGCCGCAGTCGGTGAATTCGGTGATCGTCTCCTCCGTGGCCGGGTCGATGACCGTGATGACCTCCCCCTTTCCCGGCCGTTTGCGGATGTCATCCAATACCGTCTGCAGCGTCATCTGATCCCTTCCGTGTCGCGGGGGCCATCCGGCCCGAACCCCCCAATGCTGAGCACTTGCTTAGCACTGACGGCGCGGCGCGGTCAAGGCTGCGTTCACGGCTCAGTCCGCCCCGGCGGCCCGAAAAAACGGTCAGTATCCGACTGCCTAGGGCAGCTGTTGGATGCGGATCAGGTTGCCGGCGGGGTCCCGGACCGCGCAGTCACGCAGTCCATAGGGCTGGTCCGTCGGCTCTTGGACGATGTCGACGTCATCGGCCTGCAACCGCTCGAAGGTGCGGTCGAGATCTTTGGTGGCCAACAGCAACGTGGCGTAGCTGCCCTTGGCCATCATCTCGGCGATGGTGCGCCGCTCCTCGTCGGTGATGCCCGGGTTGGCCGCCGGCGGGTTGAGGACGATCGAGGTATCGGGCTGGTTCGGCGGGCCCACGGTGATCCAGCGCATCTTGCCCTTTCCGACATCGAGGCGAACCTCGAAGCCGAGCGTGTCGCGATAGAACGCGAGCGAGGATTCGGGGTCGTCGTGCGGCAGGAAGCTCGAGTGAATCGTGATGTCCATGGGGTCAGGCTAGGTGCGGCCCGGTGACCGGTGCTTCTCGATTCCTGATCGGTCTGGTCACCTGCTTGGCCATGCACGGCGGCATTCCGGCCAGCGCGTCCACCGCCTGGCGGCGGTAGGTGCTCGGCGGCACCCCGACCAATTCCGTGAAGCGCGTACTGAAGGTGCCCAACGAGGAGCAACCGACGGCGAAGCACACCTCGGTGACGCTCAAGTCGCCACGGCGCAGCAGCGCCATCGCGCGCTCGATGCGCCGGGTCATCAGATAGGAGTAGGGCGACTCGCCGTAAGCACGGCGGAACTCGCGACTGAGGTGGCCGGCGGACATGTGCACCTCGCGGGCGAGCGCCTCCACGTCGAGAGGTCGCGCGTACTCCCGATCGATCCGGTCACGCACGCGTCTGAGCAGCGCGAGCGTGCGCAGCCGCGCCTGATCGCATCCTGGGCCCATTCGTACGCCCTACGCGCCGAACAACTCCGGGTGGAACTTGGCGGCCATGCGGCGCAGCCCGTCACGCCAGTCGACCGTCGTGCCGCCGATCAGTTCGTGCATCCGTTCGCTGGCTGTGGGATTGCCGCGCAGCGCCTGCGCGCTCACCTCGAAAACCGGCTCCTTGCCGACCAGTGAACCGAGATACCCACACCACTCCTGGATGCTGACCGTCTGGTCGCCGCACCAGTTGACCGTTGTGGCCGGAACCGACGCCACCTCGAGCAACTTCGGGATGGTCGCGATGATGTCGTCCTCGTGAATCGGGTTGTACGGGGCCGATTCACCCGGTGGAACTGGGATCGGGATGCCCGCCAGCATCATCTCCATGTGATAGAACGGCCACCCGCCGTTGTCGCCATAGGGGACATTGAGCCGGGCGATGGTGGTGGGAACCCCAAGAACCCGTGCCACCGACCGGGCGACTACCTCCCCGGCGATCTTCGAGATCGAATACGTGGGAAAGAGGCACTTGTGGTTGTCGCCCAGCGCGGCGCTTTCGGTACGGGGCTGGTCATCCGGCGGGTCGTATACGGCCGCGGACGAACAGTGCAGAAAGGCCTTCGCGCCGCGGCAGTGCGCCATCAGCAGCCCGACCGATTCCGCGTTGGCCGCGAGATCCTTATCCCAGTTGCCGCTCTTGGCCACCGCCAGGTTGAGGACGTATTCGAAATCGCTTGGGAGAGCGCTGAAGTCGCCGGCCGCCAAGTTGACCGTCTGGCAATGAACGCCCGCTTTCTCCAGGCCCTCGCGCGCGGCGGGATCGGTGAAGCGTGCGATGCCCCACACCTCATTGTCGGCCGCGAGCGCCCGCGCAATGGGGGTTGCGATTTGTCCGGTCGGGCCGGTGATCAGGATCTTCGAACCGCGCATGCGCTGATGGTAGGCCCACGGCGGCGCGCGCGGACAGACCCTACCGCGGTTTCGCGCATTCTGCTCACGAAGCGCGGTAGGGTCTCCCCATGGCCGCAAGGGGCCGCATCGACCTGCGACTCGCCACGCAGATAGTCGTGTTGCAACTCGTCATCGTGACGCTGACGTTGGTCGTCGCTTTCGGGCTTTTCGCTCTGTTCAACCGCCAGCGTCTGGACAGCCAATTCCACCTGCACGCCATAGACATCGCGCGGGTCGTCGCCTCATCCCCCACGGTGGTCACCAACATCGCTCGCTACGACAGTGCCCCGTTGGAGCCGACCCCGGAACTGGTCGACGAACTTGCCACGGGCCCGATCCAGGGCGTGGCGTCACGGGTCCAACTACGCACCCACGTGATGTTCGTCGTCATCGCGAACGCACAGGGCATCAGAGTCGCGGATCCCCAACGCGACAGATTGGGTCGTCGTATCAGCGCCGACATCGCGGCACCGTTGGCCGGACGGGAGCTGACATCGCATGACGACACGGTTCTCGGGCGAGCGATCGTTGCGAAAGTCCCGGTGTTCTACCCGGGTTCCAATCGGGTGTTGGGGGTGGTCATCGTCGGCCTCTCCACACACGTATTCGATGAGCAGTTTTCGAAGAACCTGCGCGTAATGGCCGGGATCGCGGGAGTTCTCCTGTTGCTGAGTGTGGCTGGCTCACTTGCCCTCTCCCGCAGATGGCACGGGCAGACGCTGGGACTGCGGCCCGCCGAGATCGCGGAGCTGGTGCGCACCCAGGCCGCCGTGTTGCAGGGCATCGGCGAAGGTGTGCTGGCGGTCGACACGTCCGGAAACACGACGTTCGTCAATGACGAGGCGTGCCGGCTGCTCGAGATCGCCAACGAAATGGGCCGGCCCGTCGACCAGATCGGCCTGACCCCGCGGGTGCTCGACGTGCTCGAAACAGCGGATTCGACCCCCACATTGGCCACCGTGGGCGAGCGCATCGTGGTGGTGTCGGCGCGGCCGGTGTCGCGTGAGGGGCGGGCACTGGGAACCGTTCTGGTGGTGCGGGACCGCACCGATGTCGAATCGTTGACGCGACAGCTGGACGCGGTGCAGGTGATGAGCACGGTGCTGCGCGCGCAGCGCCACGAGTTCGCCAACCGGCTGCACCTGCTGAACGGGCTGCTGCAAGCCGGTCATGTGGAAGAGGGTTTGCAATATCTGGGAGAAGTTCTCGGGTCGGGTCCGCTGGGATCCGCGCTGCCGGGAATCGACACCATCCGCGACGCCTATCTGCAGGCATTCCTGGCAGCCAAGGGCGCGGCCGCACGCGAGGCGGGGGTCACCCTGAAGATCGGCGAGAACACCTGGGTCTCCGGCCGGCTCGTGCTGCCCGTCGACGTCACCACGGTGGTGGGCAACCTGCTCGACAATGCCATCGACGCGGCCCGCACGGGTGACAACCGGGCTAAAGAGGTGGAAGTCGAACTGCTGCAAGAGGGTACGACGCTGCATGTCACCGTGGCCGACAGCGGGAACGGTGTCGCGCCGGGCTTCGTCGACGATCTCTTCACCGAGGGCACTACGACCAAGCCGGACTCGGGAATACCGGGCGGCCGCGGAATCGGGCTCGCGCTGTCCCGTCAGATCAGTCGTGCGCTCGGCGGTGACCTTGTGTTGGGCAGCGCCGGCAACCCCGAATTGCGGCTGTCCGGCGCGGAATTCATCGCACGGTTGCCCGGGGTGATGGTAGAGGAGGAACAATGGGTGACGCAGACTTGACGGTGCTGGTGGTCGACGACGATTTCCGGGTGGCCAACCTGCATGCCGAGGTGGTCAACACGCTTCCGGGCTTCGCGGTGAACGGGACGGCGAACACGCTCGAGGCGGCGCGGAAAGCCGATCCCGTGGACCTGGCCCTTGTCGACGTCTACCTGCCCGACGGCTCGGGAATCGACTTCGTCCGCGAACGAGAAGGCGACAGCATGGTGCTGAGTGCGGCCACCGAAGCGGCGACGATCCGGGCCGCGATGTCCGCCGGGGCGGTCAGCTACCTCGTCAAGCCGTTCGTGCCCACCGAGCTGGCCGCGCGGTTGGCGGGTTACGCGCGCTACCGCAAGATCTTGTCCGCGCCGAATCTGACGTCCAGCGACGTGGACGCGGCCCTGGACGCGCTCCGCCCCAGGATCGCCCCCGTGCCCACTGCCACCGTCGCCGCGTCCTCCACCAAACAGCTTGTGCTGCAGGCACTGCGGGCGGCGCAGAAACCGATGTCCGCGGCGGAGGTTTCGGCGGCGATCGGCATCTCGAGGGCGACCGCGCAACGGTATCTGGCGGTGTTGGCCACCGCCCGCGACGTCACGGTCGGGCTGCGCTACGGCACGACCGGACGTCCCGAACAGGAATTCGCGGCGGTCAGCAAGCGGCCGCCCGGTTCCCCGCGCTGAGTTCCGGCGACCAAAGGACGGCGGCCCCGCTTACCCTGCGCGACCAGGGTGCGCCGCCGGTGGGCCGCGCAACGACCGACATTGGTGGTGGACGGCCGAGGCCGGGCAGCCTCGGTAATGTCGGCGCTGGACGCGACTTCGCGGGCCGGCGCGTGAGGAGCTCGAGTGGCGCGAATTTTCTTGGACGGCCACCAGTTGGCCTTCCCGACCATCGCCGCCATAGCCGGCACCGTCACGGTGCGAACGACAAAGGTGTCGATCAACAGGCCCATGCCGATGATGAGCCCGGTTTGCACCATGGTCGACAGGCTGCCGAACACCAGGCCGAACATCGAGGCGGCGAAGATAACGCCGGCCGAGGTGATGACGCCACCCGTGGAGCGGACGGCGCGGATTATGCCGGAACGAATGCCCGTGCGGGACTCTTCACGAATTCGCGTAATCAGCAACAGGTTATAGTCCGCCCCGACGGCCACCAGCACGATGAACGCCGTCGCCTGCACGTTCCATGACATCGCCTGATGCAACACGAACTGGAACAGAACGACTCCCAGCCCGACCGCCGATAGGTACGAGATCACGACGGACGCAATGAGATACAGCGGTGCCACGATCGCGCGGAGTAGGATGACCAGGATGGCGAAGACGATGAGCAAGGTCATGATGACGATCAGCCGGAAGTCGTCGTTGTAGTAGCTGCGCAGCGTGCTGTACATCGCGTTGAGTCCGACCATGGAGATCGATGCGTCAGCCAGTGCGGTGTTTGGCTGGGCGCCGCGCGCGGTGTCCAGGATCGATGAAACCTGGTCCATCGCGGCCGAACTGAAGGGGTCGAATGTCGTTTCGACCAAATAACGTACCGAATGGCCGTCGGGCGAGAAGAACAACTTCGCGGCGTTCTTGAATTGGTCCGAGGTGAGCACCTGGGACGGGATGTACATGCCCGACATCGAGGGCTGTGTGGCGTCGCGCTTCATCGACAGCAGCAGGTCGGCCGCCTGATTCATGCCGAGACCCATCTGCTTGACCTTGTCGACGAGTGTCCGCACACCGTCGGCCAGACGCCGGCTGCCATTGGCGAGCTGATCAGCCGCCGCCTGTATGCCCGCGATCTTGCGCTGCATCCCGGCGGCGTCTCCGCCCACCGTGCGTAGACCGTTGCTCGTGGTTGCCAGTAGCGCGGTGAGATTCTGCACCGTGGCCTGCGCCCCCTGTAGCGCCGGCTGTGCGGTCACACCGTCGAACATCGGCCCCGCCGCCGCGGCGACACTGTTGGCGAGTGCGGAGACCGACCCGTTCGTGAGCCCACGGACGTTGTCCAGCAGGTTCGCTGCGGCGGCCAGCTGCTGCTGCACCTGGCTCAGTGTCGCGGTGACGTTGGTCATCGGCCCACTGGCGCTGCGGATCTGGTCGCGCGCTTGCGCCAGGGCAGCGGCCAGTTGGTCCGCGCCGGTGGTCAGCGCGTCGAGGTCACTCGTCCTGTCGTTGATCTGGGTTGAGGCGTCTTCGAGCTTGCCGCCGACCTCCCCGGCTTGAAAACTGATCTTGGCCTGATCCAGAGGCCGGCCGTTTGGCCGCGTGATACCGCGCACCGCAGCGATGTTGGGGAGTTGAGACACCCGCTGAGCCATCTGATCCAGGTCGGCGAGCGCGCGCGACGTCCGCAAGTCATGCGGTGACCGAATGTAGATGTACTGCGGCAGCAGCATGCTCGTCGAGAAGTGCTCTGCCATGGTCGAAAAGCCGGTATTGCTCGGCGCCGACCGCGGCAGCTGCAGGCGGTCGTCGAAGGTGGGCCGCAGGAACGCCGCACAACCGGCCAGCGTGATCAACACCGCGAGACTCCCCAGCAGATGTGCTTTGGGCCGACGAACGAGCTGAACGGCGGAGCGCCGCCACAGCCGGCCGGTGAGCTCCGCCCGCGGCTTCACCCATCCGCGCCGGCCGGCGAGAAGGAGTATGGCGGGCAAAAGCGTTATCGCGGCAAGGAACGCGATCGCGATGGAGATCGCCAGCGCCGGACCGATGCTCGTGAACGCGGGTAGGCGGGCGAAGATCATGCCGAAAAAGGTGACGGCGACGGTGGCCGCCGACGCCGCGATCACCTCACCGATGGAGGTCAGTGCCTTTTGCACGGCCAGGTCGGAATCGATGCCGGACCGGAGATATTCGTGGTAGCGGCTGATCAGGAAGACGGCATAGTCGGTGCCTGCGCCGAAGATCATCGCCGTCATCAATGCGATTGTCATCGAGGACACCCCGAGTCCGAGCTGAACCAGCCCGGACACCAGGCCCTGGGTCGACGCGATCGAAACGCCAATGGTGATCAACGGCAGCAACACGGTCACCGGTCGCCGGTAGATCACCAGCAGGATGATCAGCACGAACAATGCGGTAACCATCTCGATCGTCTGCATGTCGTGAGCGGTGACGATCGCCAGGTCGCCGGCCATGGCACCCTGTCCCGTCACCTGTGCGGTCAGCGCCGTGCCCGCGGTGGAGCGTTTGGCGATCTCCGTGATCCGCTGGTAGGCCTGCGAAGATTCGGGAGACCCGACGGGCGCCCGCAGGATCACCGCCATGTAGAACGCCTTGTTGTCCGCGCTGACCATCAATGACCGCAGTGCGGGTGTGGCAACGATGTCCTGCACGGCGGCCACATCCTTGGTCTCGCCACGAAACGTCGCGGCCAGCTTGCGGTAGGCGTCCTCGTCCGCCGGTTGCAGGCCCCGGTTGTCGGTGAGGACGACGATGAGAATGTTCTGCCCGGATTCACCGAAATCCTTGGCCATCTGCTCGGTCGCGGCCATCGCCTTGGGCGGCAGCGGTTGTACGGTCTGGCCTTCGACCACCTTCGTCAGCGGCGGGAAGGCTACGCTCAGCACGGCTACCGCGGCGACCCAGGCGGCGATGATGAGCCAGGGCGCACGCGCGACGAATCGACCCAGCACCGAGAACACGCCGCGAGTCGAGGTGTCAGGGGCATCGGGGTTTGTGGTCATGGTGAACCCTTCATCGGTGTACCGCGTGTTGCTTGTCGAGACCGAACTTATGGAAGTGCTGGCACCCGTGTCGCGCTTGTCAGCGATAGTCGGATTTACCGACGATCTGGCGGTTTTGCGCGTTATGCTCGCGCCGGTGGGCGGCATGGCCAGCCGATCGAGGCGGTGAGCGAGAAGTCTCGTAGAACGCTCGAAATATGCTGACGTAAAACATCATTGGAATCCGTGCGACCCGCCCCGTACGCAACGACCGAGACGAAAACTCGTCCGTGCGCCCTTCCGGAGAGCAGCCCCAGCAGTCCGCCGGTCTGATGCACCGTCGCCTTGGTCACTCCCGGGACGAGCAGCCTGACGGCGAAGCAGTCGGCATCCGTGCCGTCGGGCCGATTGGCGGCGGGGTTGACCGCACCGAGGTTGGACGACCCGCTGGTCGTCGCGTCGCCGAGGGCCACGCCGGCCATGCGCCTGACGAGCCACCGCGGCATCAGCGGAGCCAGCGGCAACAGCGCCAGTCGTTCGTCGGGAACCTCTTGATGGCGGACCAGCGCTTGCTTGATCGCGGTGCGAATCTCGCGCAGATCCGCTGGCGCACCCGCAGGGTCGACCCTGATGTCGACACTGGTGATGGCGTTGGCGCGCGTATCGCCGTCGGTGCGATTATTGACGGGAATCGCTAACGTGGCCAGGCCGTCCCCGGCGACTCGTCCCAGCCGCTGGGCCAGGCCACCTGCCAACCCCGCCAGGAGCGCGTTGCTGGTCCCCCCGAGTGCGTGCGCACGGCCATCCCATTCGTCGGCGTCGACGAAGAACGTCGCCTTCGGGAGATCAACGCGTTCGTCCGGTCCGGTGAACGGCGCACGCGGCGCGCTGGGCGCCTGGGTGCCACGCGTCGCGTATGCTGCGGCTGCGGCGACGGCGCGGCCGATGGCGGGGATGTCGCGGGCGGTTTGGCGGGCGTCCTCACCCAGGGCGTGCCACCGTCGGCGAGACCCGGCGGCCGGCCAGGTGATCGGGTCGTGGCGCCCGGTTGCCGCGTCCGCCAACGCCTCGCACAATCCGACGCCGTCGATGAGGCTGTGTGAGATGACGAAGCTCACCCCGGCGCCGCCGTCGGTGAACGGCACCACCGCGAGGTGCCATCCGGGACCGTGCTCCGCATCCAGGCCGGTGTTGGCCTGCTCACTGGCCCAGGCGTCGAATTCTTCGCGTGCGCGCGGTGTTTCAATGATTTCCAGCGCGGACTGGTCCCTGGGCGCGACCCAGCGGTGGCGGCCGAACGGCAATCGTGACCGCTCGATGCGGCGGGACAACCGTCCGCGCTGCAGGTGCCGATGGAACCGGCGCAGCCCGTCGAGGTCGATCCCGTGGTTGTAGATCCACACGCTCTGCAACAGATTGATGGTTCCGGTCGCTCGCTCGCCGAGAAACGCGGTCTGGTCGACCAGGTCGATGACGTTGTCCATTTTCCTCAGGCTCCTTTTCTTTGTCGCTGCCCTACGCCGTCAGGCCGGCCGCTGACACCGGGCGTGGCCAGCCGATCGTGGCGGTGAGCGCGAAGTCGCGCAGCGTTGTCGAAAGGTCCTGTCCCAAAGTGTCATTCGAGTTGGGACGGCCCGGCTGATAGGCAAGGACCGAGACGAAGACCCGTCCGTTCGTTCTTCCCGACAGCAACACCAGCAAGCCGCCCAGCCGGTGCATGACGGACTTGGTCACGCCCGGGCCGAGGGGCTTCATGACGAAGTGGTCGGCGTCTGTCCCGTCCGGCCGGCGGGAGGCCGGGTCGACCACACCGAGGTTGGATGAGATGACGCTGGCCGCGCCGTTGGCGGAGATGCCGACGCATCGCCTGACCAGCCACTGCGGCAACAGAGGAGCCAGGTGCAGCAACTGCCACCGCACGTTGGTTTCGTCGGCGGAGCGGATCAGCGCTTGCTTGATGGCGGCCCGGATCTCGCTCAGATCCGTGGTCGCGGGTGCCGGGTCGACGGTGAAGTCAACATTGGTGATGGCGTTGGCGCGGGTGTCGCCCTGGGTGCGTTCGTTGACCGGCATTGTCACGTCGACCGAGCCGTCTGCCGCGACGCGTCCGATTCGCTGAGCGAGCTGAGCAGCCAGCCCGGCGAGCATCGTGTTGCTGGTCCCTCCCAATGACGCTGCGCGCGCCTCCCATTCGTCGGCGTCGACGAAGATGGTCGCCGTTGGTAGCGTGATGCGTTCGTCGGTTCGGGCTGTGCCGGCTGGCGCCTGGGAGACGGGCGCCGCGGCGGCGTTGGCGCTGTTACGGCGCGCCATTCGCGCCGCGGCCGCGACGGCGCGGCCGATTCCGGGGAGGTCGCGCGCGGTTTGGCGGGCGTCCTCACGCACAGCTCGCCACCACCCACGTGACCCGGCTGCCGGCCAGGTGATCGGGTCGTGGCGTCCGGTTGCCGCGTCCGCCAACGCCTCGCACAACCCGACGCCGTCGGTGAGACAGTGCGAGATGACCAAGCTCACCGCCGCGCCGCCGTCGATGAACTGCAACACCGCGAGGTGCCATCCGGGTCCGCGCTCGGCGTCAACAGGAGTGTCGGCCTGCTCCTGAAGCCAGGCGTCCAGTTCGTCGCGCGAACGCGGCGACGCGACGATCTCCAGGTCGGATTGGCCCGTGGGCGCGATCCAGCGGTGCCGACCGAACGGCAAGGGCGACGGCTCGATTCGGCGGGATAACCGGCTCTGCGCCAGGTGGCGGTGGAACCGGCGCAGCCCGTCGAGGTCGATCGCGCGGTTGTAGATCCACACGCACTGCAGCAGGTTGGTGGCTCCGGTGGCCCGCTCGCCGAGAAACACCGTCTGGTCGAACAGATCGAGTACGTTGTCCATTTCCTGAGCTCCTTTTCTTCCTGGCTTGCCTACGCCGACTGCGCGAATGGTGCCGGTCCCGGCCAGCCGATCGTGGCGGTGAGCGAGAAGTCGCTCAGAATGCTTGAGATGTCCTGGCGCAGCGCATCAGTCGAGTTCGGACGCTCCGGCTGGTAGGCAAGGAACGAAACGAAGACCTGTCGATGCACTCGTCCTGAGAGCAACGCCAATACCCCGCCTGTGCGGCGCATCACCGCCGTTGTCACGCCCGGGTAGAGCGACTTCATGGCGAAGTAGTCGGCGTTCGTGCCGTCCGGCCGGGTGGCGGCAGGGTCGAGGACGCCGAGGTTTGATGAGACGACGTTGGTGGTACCGCCGGTGGCTACGCCGACCAATTGCCGCACCAGCCGCTGAGGCAGCAGTGGAACGAGGGGCAACAGTGCCCACCGCTCGTCGGGCACGTCCCGATGGCGAATCAGCGCTTGCTTGGTTGCGGCCCGGATCCCGCGCAGGTCCGTCGCCGCGAGCCCGGGGTCGACCGTGATGTCGACGTTGGTGATGGCGTTGGCGCGGGTATCCCCGGCGGTGCGTTCGTTGACGGGTATCGACGGGGTGGCCCAGCCGTCCGCCGTGAGCCGTCCCACCCGCTGGGCGAGACGGGCCGCCAGGCCCGTGATCAGGGTGTTGCTGGTTCCGCCGAGCGCCCGCGCGCGGGCGTCCCACTGATCGGCATCCAGGAAAATCGTTGTCGTTGAGAGGGCGGCGTTTTCGTCGGGGGCCGGCGCGGCCGGCTTGACCGGATCCCCGATGGCCGCCGAGGCGGCCGCGGCAGTGCGGCGGTGACGTCGAGCGAATTGCACTGCGGCGACGACGGCGCGGCCGATGCCAGGGAGATCGCGTCCGGTCTGGCGGACGTCCTCGCGCAGCGCCTGAGACCACGGGCGTGCTGCGGCGGCGGGCCACTTGTTCGGGTTGTGTTGTCCGGAGACCGCCTCGGTCAATGCCTCGCACAACCCGACGCCGTCGATGAGGCAATGCGAGACAAGCAGGCTCACCCCGGCGCCGCCGTCGGTGAACGGCAGCACCGCGAGGTGCCATCCGGGTCCGTGCTCGGCGTCGAGCGGGGTGTTGGCCTGCTCGCCCAGCCAGCCGTCGAATTCGTCGCGTGCGCGAGGTATTTCGACGATCTCGAGGTCGGGCTGGCTGCCGGAGGCGACCCAGCGATGGCGGCCGAACGGCAACGGGGAGCGCTCGATGCGCCTCGACAACCGTCCGCGCTGCAGCCGGTGATGGAACCGCCGCAGTCCGTCGATGTCGATCTCGCGGTCGTACACCCAGACGCATTGCAACGCGCAGGTGGCTCCGACCGCCCGCTCGAAGGTGACGTAGGCCTGGTCGTACAGATCGAGTACATTACTCATTTTTGTTCGGATCCTTTCCGCTTGTCGCAGTGCCGAATTCGCTGGGGCGAAAGCGCTTTTGTCTCGTGTGAATTCACCGTATGGCGCCGAGTGCTCCCCTGTCGCGCTTGTACTCGATTGTCGGACTTAGCCACGATTCCCCGGTTTCGCGCATTGTGCTCGCCCGCGGATGCGGGCGCGTGTCGTCCGCCTACCGCGCGTCCGCCGGCTGGCTCATCGCGCTCCAGCCCGTGGTGGCGGTGAGCGAGAAGTCGTTCAGGGCACCCGAAACATGCTGTCGCAAATCCTCATTCGAGGTCAGTCGGCCCGGCTGGTACGCGAGAACCGAGATGAAGACCTGCCGGTGCACCGTTGCGGAATGCACCACCATGAGCCCGTCGAACTGGTCCACCATCGCCCGGGTCAGGCCCGGGTAGCGGGACAGCAGGGCGACGTAGTCGGCGTCTGTGCCGTCCGGCCGGTTGGCCGCCGGGGGCGCCACGCCGATGTTGGATGCGACAACGACGTTGCTCGCGCCGCCGGTGGCCACGCCGACCATCCGCTTGATCAGCCGCTGCGGGAGCAGGGGTACAAGCGGCAGCAGTGTGCGCCGTTCGTCGGGCATCTCCCGGTGGCGGATCAGCGCTCGCTTGGTTGCGCCGCGGATCTCGCGCAAGTCCGTTGTCGCGGTCGCCGGGTCGATGGTGATGTCGACCATCGTGACGGCGTTGGCGCGGGTATCGTCGGCGGTTCGCTCACTCACCGGTAGCGCCAACGCGACCGAACCATCCGCGCCCACTCGGCCCACTCGCTGGGCGAGCCGGGACGCCACTCCCGCAAGCAGTGTGTTGCTGGTCCCGCCAAGCGATTGTGCGCGGGCGTCCCACTCGTCCGCGTCGAGAAAGAACGCCGCCGTTGGGAGCGTGATGGTTTCGTCGGCCCCGGCGATCGGTGCGGGCGGAGTTGCAGGGGCCGCAACGGCCGACCCGGCGCTGCGGCGGTCACGACGGGCCGATCGCGCCGTGGCGACCGCGGCGGCCAGGGCCCGCCGGATGGCGGGGATGTCGTGGGCGGCCTGCCGGGCGTCCTCGCGCAGTGCCCGACCCCGGGGGCGTGACCCGGCGGCTGGCAAGTCGACCGGGTGGTCGTAGCCGCAAGCCGCTTCCACCAGGGCCAGGCACCCCCCGATGCCGTCGGTGAGGCAATGGGTGACGACGAAGCTCACCGCCGCGCCGCCGTCGATGAATGGCAGCACCGCGAGGTGCCATGCGGGTCCGCGCTCGACATCCAGCGGGATGTTGGCCTGCTCGCACAGCCAGGCATCGAGATCTTCGCGGGGCCGAGGGGTCGCGATCTCGAGCTCGTTGCGATCGCTCGGCGTGACCCAGCGATGCCGGCCGAACCGCAGGGGTGAGCGTTCGATGCGACGCGCTAACCGACCCTGCTGAAGATGCTGATGGAACCGGCGCAGACCATCGATATCGATCGCGCGGTTGTACACCCAGACGTTCTGACCGACTCCCGCGGCTTCCCCGAGGCGAAAAAAGGTCTGGTCTACCAGATCCAGTGTGGTGTTCATGGTTTGAGTCCTTTACTTTTCTATCCGAAACCGAAGGTATGGCGCGGAGCGGTTACCTGTCGTGCTTGTGAGCCATAGCCGGCGATAGCCGCAATCCCCTCCTTTTGCGCATTGTGCTCACCGGCCGGCCGGCTCGGTGCATGGCCAACCGATAGCCGACGAGAGCGAGAATTCGCGAAGGACGCTCGAAACGTGCTGCCGTAGCTCATCATTCGAACCCGCTTCGGGCGACGGGCTCGCAACCACAGAGACGAAGAGCCGCCCGTTGGCGATTCCCCCGAGCAGGGACAGCAGCCCGCCGAGCTGATGCACCATGCCCTTGGTCATGCCCGCGGGCAGAGAACGCATGGCGAAGTGGTCGGCGCCGGAGCCGTCCGGCCGATTGGCGGCCGGGTCGACCAAGCCGATGTTTGACGACCCGACGGTGGCCGCGCTGTTCGTGGCGGCGCCGACCCATTGCTTGCCGAGTCGCTCGGGCACCAGGGGAACCAAGGGCAGCAGCGTCCACCGCACGTCGGGCTCGTCCTTCGAGCGGATCAGCGCCCGTTTTGTGGCGGCGCGGATCGCGCGCAGGTCGGCCGTTGCCGGTGCGGGGTCGACCGTGAAGTCGACGTTGGTGATCGCATTGGCGCGGGTGTCACCGCCGGTGCGCTCGTTGACGGCCATCGTCATTTCGACCGTGCCGTCGGCGGTGACGCGTCCCACCCGCTGGGCGAGGCGCGCGGCCAACGCAAGGAACAGGCTGTTGGTGGTCCCCCCGAGAGTCCGAGCGCGGGCGTCCCATTCGTCGGCGTCGACGAAGACCGTCGCCGTCGCGGGCGTGATGCTTTCGTCGTTCGCCGTCATCGGTGCGCGCGCCGGCGCGGTGTGGTCGTGGTTGCGCCGGATGAATTGTGCGGCTGCGACGGCGGCCCGGCCGATGGCGGGGATGTCGCGTGTGGTCTGGCAGGCGTCCTCGCACAGCGCCCGTAACCGCCGGCGCGAACCGGCGGCGGGCCAAAGGCCCCCGTTGTCGTGGCCGTCCGCAGCATCCGCCAACGCCTGGTACAGCCCGACGGCGTCGGTGAGGCAGTGCGAGGCGACCAGGCTCACCCCGGCGCCGCCCTCGGTGAACGGGAGCACCGCGAGGTGCCATCCGGGACCGAATTCGGCGTCCAGTGCGGTATTGGTCTGCTCGTCGCACCAGGCGTCGAACTCCGCACGCGGACGCGGGGTTTCGACGATCTGAAGCTCGGGCTGGGCGTTGGGGGTGACCCAGCGGTGTCGGCCGAACGGCAACGGCGAGCGCTCGACACTCCTTGATAGCCGACCCTGC
Organism: Mycobacterium hainanense; assembly: GCF_041890355.1. NCBI lineage: Bacteria > Bacillati > Actinomycetota > Actinomycetes > Mycobacteriales > Mycobacteriaceae > Mycobacterium > Mycobacterium hainanense. The sequence continues at coordinate 2,804,271 of NZ_CP169059.1, forward strand.
TGCAGGTGCTGGTGAAACCGGCGCAGACCGTCGATGTCTATCCCGTGCTCGTACATCCACATGCACTGGATCACATTGGTCATGCCGGCGGAACGCTCCACGCGGAAGAAGGTGTGGTCGACCAGGTCGAGTACGTTGTTCATTTTCCTCACAGTCCTTTCGTTTCTCACGCGCCGACGGCGCTGTTGCAGCACGAGTTCGCGTGGTCCACAACGGCATTCACCCAGTCGGCGGTGGTCTTGACGGCGGCCGCGAACGCCCGGGCCAACGCCGCGATGTAGCGATGCACCGATGCGTGCGCCTCGGGGTTGTCCGGAAAGGAGATCGTCGCGGTGGTCTTGTCGGCGTGACGGTTGATCCACATGTTGATCCCACCGTGCGACAGGTTGTCGGCGTAGGTGCCGAAGTTGGCCTCGTCCAACAGGTCGCAGGCCGGAATCGCGCGGAAGTCGATGAAGGACACCATCATTGCCCGGTTGGTGGGCGGCGCGACCTCGAGGTGATCCGGGTCGGCCAACTCGAGGGCTCGTTGCACGGGCACGGCGGCGAGAGGCTTTGCGCCGTCGAACGATCGCTGCGCGGCGTGCGCCGCCTCGGGAAACGAGCCGGTCCCGGTCGGCACGGTGACGGGAATCAGGGTCGCGAACCAGCCCACGGTCATCGAGTCGACGCCCGCAGTGCGCGTGTCATATGGCGTGAAGCCGTGATACGTATCCTTGCCCGTCAGCTCGCGCTCGGCCAGCGCCGCGCACGCCAGTACCCCCCCGCTGAATCGGGCGCCGGCCGCGCGGCAGGCGGTGTCGAAGGACTCTGTCTCGGCGGCGTCCAACAGGTCGAAGGTCAAAAAGTCGCCCTTCTTGTCGGCGCAGTTCCCGGCTTCGGTGTCACCCAGGGGCAGCGGGAAGCTCGGCCACTCGCCCGCGGTGTCGCGTGCGAACTCCATCCACTGCTCGACCTCCGGGGACGCCGCGGTCAGGCCCGCCAGCTTCTCGTGCTGCCGCAGCCCGTAGCTGCGGTAGCTGGCGATCTGCGGGAAAACGCCGGGCAGGTCGGTGGTTTCGGTCATCGACCGGTAGGTCAGCTGGATGTCGAAAAAGATCAGGCCGGCGGACACGCCGTCTATGTGCAGATGGTCGACGCTGGCGTAGAACGAGAAGTGGTCGGCGTGCTGGACGATGCCGAAGGTGAAGCAATCCCACTCGAGCGTCGCCGGCGTCGTCGTCAGGACGTGGGCGCGGATCTGATCGGCGTCCATGTGCCCGGATTCCGTCGGAACGAGGTCGATCTCGGCGGGGTCGACGGACCGGCGGACGAAGGTCCCGGCGTCGAATTCGAACCAGTCGTGGTAGGCGTCGTTGCGCCGGACATGCGCGTTGATCGTCGCCGTCATGGCGGGGATGTCGCAGACACCGGGGATGTCCCACGCCACGACCATCAGCCGGGGAAGCTGGACGCCCGCCGCCTTGCCGTCGTAGGCGGCCTTCAGGTGCTGAGCCCGCTGGTAGCTCGGTGGTAGATCACTGCGCCGCGCGTTCCGGGCCGCTTCGTGCGCCGCGGATGACGCCATCCAGGTGGTGACGGGACCGGCCGACGGCTGCCATCCGGTGATCTTGCCCAGCGTGATCATTTCTCGATCCTTTTCTGTGTGGTGCCACCGTCGCCGCGAGAAGGAAAAGCGTTGTCCGCACACATGTTTCGATGCGTTCCTGTGGCCTATTCGGTTGTTGCTGGAATTGAACCTACGGCGCGCCGACGGCGAAGTCGCGCTTGTGGTCGATAGACGGAATAAGCGACGATTCATCGGTTTTGCGCGTTGTGCTCAGGTGTTGTCCCGGGGTGGCGGCGCGCGAACAAAGCGGCGGCCTCGACGCCGACGACAGACTTGGTCCCGGCCGGAGCGCCGCTCAGGAACAGCTCGCTCGGTCGGGCGTGACGTCGGGCGAGGGCAATGACCACTGCGACGTCGACGGCCAACCGCCGGGCGAGCGGCTGGCTTAGTCGCGGCCCGTTACAGCCCCGGCTGGTCTTCGATGATGCCGAGCCAGATCTGCGCCACGTCGATGGCAACTTTCTCGCTGATGAACGCGTGCTGCGTGCCGGTGTAGATGTCGCGGAAGGCGCGCTCGAGCCGGCTGCCCTCCCGGATCGAACTTGTGCCCGCGACCAGGTGGGCCCACTCGGCGCAGCCGCGGGCAGTGTCGGTCGCATAGACCGCCGCCACCCGCATGTCCGCGCGCAACGTGGGCGTCAGGTCCTCCCCCGCGGCGACCGCGGCCTCCGCGGTGGTGAACGCGTCGAGCACCAGCAGGCGCGCGGCCCGCCACGCCGCGCGATGGTGCGCCAGCCCCTTCTGGAACGTGGGTCGGCTGGCCAGCGACGCCATGTCGCTCATTCGGAACTTCGTCGCCGCCAGCTCTTGGACGTCGTCCAGCATGCTCTTGGCGACGCCGAGCGCCCACGACGCGTGACCCGCTGCGGTGACCGGCATCAGCCCCATCCGGGTGGCCGGGGACGTCCCCCGATGCGGCTGACGCACGAAGAGCTCGAAGGTGCGGCTCGCCGGCACGAAGACCTCTTGGGTGCTGTAGTCGTAGGAACCAGTCCCCTTGAGCCCCTGCACAAACCAGCCGTCGTTGAAGCTGATCTGCTCCCGCGGAATCACCGCGACCCGCATTTCGGGGATGCCCTCACTGATCCAGCGCATTTCACCGTCGTCCATCGGCAGGAACCCGGCCGCGACGTACTGGGAGTGTCCGATGCCCGAACCGAAATTCCACGACCCGCTCACCAGGTAGCCACCGTCGACTGCGGCCCCCTGCCCGTTGGGGAAGAATTGGCCGCCCATCGTGACACGGTTGTCGTGGGCGGTGAACACCTCCGCGAAACCCTCGTCGGGCAAATACGCCGCCGCGGCGAACGAGGAGGGCAGGTTGGCGATGCCCACCCAACCGAATGAGCCGTCTTGCCAAGCCATTTCGATCCAGGTCTCGATCATTTCGGTGAACGAGGGCTCGACCCCGCCGGCCTCGACCGGGTTGAACGCGGGCATCAGCCCGGTCGCCCACATCTGGTCGACGATTGCCGGCGTCAGCGTGCGGGCCCGCTCGGATTCGGCGGCTTCGGCGAGCACCAGCTCCCGCATGCCGCGGGCCAACGAGACGACCCGGTCATCGGTGGGGGCTATCGACGTCATTGACCTGTCCCATCGTTGCGACGGCATCAGCGGGCAACTGATATCGGTGACCGTACCAACCGGTCAGCGTCGAAAGGATGCATTCGCGGGTCGCGGAGTGCGGGTCGATGGGCGGCACGGTGAAATGTCGCCCTACCGTAGGGACCGTGCGGTGGATCGTGGACGGCATGAACGTGATCGGGAGCCGTCCGGACGGCTGGTGGAAGGACCGCCGCCGCGCCATGGCCGCACTGGTCGACAGCCTCGAGCGATGGGCCGCCGCCGGGGAGGACGACGTCACGGTCGTGTTCGAGCGGCCGCCCTCGACCGTCATCCCCACGTCCGTGGTCGAAATCGCCTATGCCCCCAGGCCGGCCGCCAACTCGGCCGACGACGAAATCGTCCGCCGCGTGCGCGCCGATCCCCATCCGCACGACATACGGGTGGTGACGTCGGACAAGGGGCTGAGCGAACGCGTGCTGGGCCTCGGCGCGTCCGTGCACCCCGCCGCCGGCTTTCGTGACCTCATCGACCCGAGGGGCTCATGAACACCGGCCCCGCACCCAACCTGAGCAACCCGGCCACGAGCCCGCAGATAACGGGCTTGGCGGTGAGTCAGCCCGCCGCGGCCAGCGCCGCGTCGTAGTTGGGCTCCTGGGCGATCTCGGGCACCAACTCGGTGTAAGCGACCTTGCCATCGGCGCCGACCACCACGATCGCGCGGGCCAGCAGGCCGGCCATCGGGCCGTCGTTGATGGTGACGCCAAAGTCCTCGCCGAAGCTGCTGCGGAACGCCGAACCCGTCTTGACGTTGTCGATGCCCTCCGCCCCGCAGAACCGGGCGAACGCGAACGGTAGGTCTTTCGACACGCACACCACCGTGGCGCCGGTGGCGGCGGCGCGTTCGTTGAATGTGCGGACGCTGGTCGCACATACCGGGGTGTCCACCGACGGGAAGATGTTGAGCACCAAGGCCTTCCCGCCGAGCTGGTCGCTAGTGACCTCCGACAGATCGCCGCCCGTCAGGCTGAAGGCCGGCGCCGGAGATCCGACGGAAGGGAGCTCGCCGACGGTGTTGATCGGGTTTCCACGCAACGTTATCTGTGCCATGCCGCACAGTCTGCCAAGCCCGTCGCGGCCCCTGCGGGCCAGGTCCCCGTGTCCTAACTCCCCGTGTCCTAATTGGTGGGGTGCGCGGCCTAGACGCCAAGCCGGGCTGTGCCGAACACTTAGGTCCATGACTCGCAGGGTGGTCATCGCCGGGTTCCCCGGCGTGCAGGCGCTCGACGTGGTGGGACCGCACGAGGTTTTCACCAGCGCGTCGCTGCTCACCGGCGGCGGGTACGACGTCGCACTGGCTTCCATCGGCGGTCAGGCGATCACCACACCGACGGGGCTGGCCTTCGTCGCGGCGCCGCTGCCGGATCTCGGCGAACCCGGCGAACAGATCGACACGGTGGTGTTGCCGGGCGGTGGCGGTGTCGACGCCGCGCGGTCGGACGCCGAACTGATCCGCTGGATCCGGGCCGTCGCCGCGACCGCCCGCCGCGTCGTCACGGTCTGTACGGGCGCGTTCCTGGCGGCCGAGGCCGGGCTGCTGGACGGGCAGCGCGCGACCACGCACTGGGCATTCGCCGGGCGGCTGGCCCGCGAGTTTCCCGCGATCGACGTGGACCCGGATCCGATCTTCGTCCGCAGCTCGGACACCGTGTGGACCGCCGCGGGTGTCACCGCGGGCATCGACCTGGCGCTCTCGCTGGTGGAGGACGACCACGGCACCGAGGTCGCGCAGACCGTCGCGCGCTGGCTGGTGCTGTATCTGCGTCGGCCCGGCGGGCAGACACAGTTCGCGGCGCCGGTATGGATGCCCCGGGCCAAACGCACCTCGATTCGCGCGGTGCAGGAGGCGATCGAGGCCGAGCCCGGAGGCGAGCACCGCATCGACGAGCTGGCCCGTCGCGCGGCGATGAGCCCGCGGCACTTCACCCGCGTGTTCACCGCCGAGGTCGGCGAGGCACCCGGCCAGTACGTCGAGCGGATTCGCACCGAAGCCGCGCGCCGGCAGTTGGAAGAGACCGACGACACCGTCGTCGCCATCGCCACCCGCTGTGGCTTCGGCACCGCGGAGACCATGCGGCGCAACTTCCTTCGTCGGGTCGGCATTCCGCCGGACCAGTACCGCAAGGCTTTCGCCTAACAGGAAAGAACGACACCCATGACCGAAATAGCGATCGTGAGCTATCCGGGGTTCACCGCGCTCGACATGATTGGCCCATACGAGGTGCTGCGCAACCTGCCGGACGCCGAGGTGCGATTCGTCTGGCACGAGGCGGGCCCCATCACCGCCGACTCCGGCGTGCTGGTCATCGGCGCCACCCATTCGCTGGCCGAAACGCCCTCGCCGGACGTGGTTCTGGTCCCCGGTGGCCCGTCGACACCGGTGCATGCGCGCGATGAGGTGCTGCTGGACTGGCTACGCCAGGCGCATCGAAACGCCGCGTGGATGACGTCGGTGTGTTCGGGGTCGGTGATCCTGGCGGCCGCCGGTCTTCTCGAGGGCCGCCGCGCGACGTCGCACTGGCTGACCGTTGCCGCCCTGAAGGCATTCGGCGCGGTGCCGGTGGGCGACGAGCGGATCGTGCGCCAAGGCAACGTCGTCACGTGTGCGGGGGTGTCGGCGGGACTCGACCTGGCGCTGTGGCTCGCCGCGGAGATCGGCGGCGAGGGCCGCGCCAAGGCCATCCAGCTGGCCATCGAATACGACCCGCAGCCGCCTTTCGACTGCGGCCATCTGTCGAAGGCGTCGACGGCCACCAAGGCGGCGGCCACCGCGCTGCTGTCCAGGGACAGTGTGAAGCCGGCCAACATGAAGGCCGCCACGATGCTGGCGTGGGAGCAGGCGCTGGCGGCCGTCCGGTCACGCCGACGGGCGGGACATCCGGTGACGAGTTAGCCCGGCTGCAGGATTTCGTCGGACGCCAGCCGTCCCCCCGCCTGCAGCCAGGCCGTCACCACGCCGGGCGCGTCGCGGTTGGGGTTGTAGATGTCCTCCTCGCTGGAGAACAAGCCGTTGCCGGCGTAGACCAGCCGGGTCCAGTTCGGAAACCAGAAGGGCTCACCTTTGGGATCGGTCGGGTGGTCGAGCAGATTCTTGATCATCACCACCACGGCGTCGTTGTCCTCGTCGTAGGCAGTCCAGTCGGACGGAAATCGCATGTGCGGGAACGGCGCCATGACGGCGACGATCCAGTCCCGCACCGCCTCGCGGCCGTGGAACACTCCGTAGTGATGCTCGGTGTAGACGACGTCCTCGGTGAAGAGATCAGCGAACGGACGCCAGTCGCCCGAGGCGCTGCACCCCTCCACCACCCGCGTGTAGTTCTCGACCGCTTGCTCGATTTCTGCCCTGGTGAATTTGCCCATGGCGGACACACTAGAACGTGTTTCGGTTATAAGTCGCTCCTCTGGATAGGGATCCCGCATGAACGTCTTGAAGTTGTTTGATCTGCGCGGCAAACGGGCGTTGGTCACCGGGGCATCCAGCGGCATCGGCAAGAAGGTGGCGCAGGCGTATCTCCAGGCCGGTGCCGACGTGGCGATCGCCGCGCGGCGCGCCGAGGGTTTGGCAGAGGTGGCCCGCGAGATCGCGGCGGACGGCGAGGGCAAGGTTTTACCCATCCCCTGCGACGTGACCCAGCCCGAGCAGGTGACCGCGATGCTGGACCGGATGACCGCGGAGTTGGGCGGGGTCGACATCGCCGTCTGCAACGCCGGCATCATCACCGTGACTGGAATGCTGGACATGTCCCCGGAGGAGTTCGAACGCATCCAAAGCACCAACGTGACAGGCGTTTTCCTGACCGCCCAGGCCGCGGCCAGGGCTATGGTCCGGCAGGGGCTCGGCGGCAGCATCATCACCACGGCCTCGATGTCCGGCCACATCATCAACATCCCGCAGCAGGTGGGTCACTACTGCGCGTCGAAAGCGGCGGTGATCCACCTGACCAAGGCCATGGCCGTGGAGTTGGCACCGCACAACATCCGGGTCAACAGCGTCAGCCCCGGTTACATCCTCACCGAGCTCGTCGAGCCCATGACGGAGTACCACCGGCTGTGGGAACCGAAGATCCCGCTCGGCCGGATCGGCCGCCCCGAGGAACTCACCGGCCTCTACCTCTACCTGGCCGGCGAGGCCTCCAGTTACATGACCGGATCCGACCTCGTCATCGACGGTGGCTACACCTGCCCGTAGGTCATGCGACGACGACGCGGCGGCCGAACCGCGTTCGCACACCCGGTGAGAAGAGCGCGCGCAAGCGCTCGCCGGCGGGCCGCACCATGCTGGCCGCCACCAGCTCGTCGTCCAGCGCGACGACCTGGGCCGCGCGCAACGGCCAGGGTTCGTGCTCGTTCGGTATCCACCACGTTCGGCCGGCCTTGCGGGTGTGTGCGCCCCACCGGGCGGTGAGCCAGACCTCCAGCGCCGTCGGGTCCACCGGGCCGCCGACGGTGATCTCGATGCTGCTGCGCAGGCCGCGCCGGGGCCACCGGCGAACGCTGTGGTACGTGACGCGGTCGCCGTGCCGGCTCGTCCGCATCCTCGCCCAGGTGTAGTGCACGCCGAGGCTGGCCCGGACGGCGGGCACGACCGCCAGCCGAGCCGTTTCCAGCGACCGGAACAGCACGCCGTGCCGGCCGGAATTGTCGACGGAATAGAGCCGTACGTTGGTCTCCGGGAAGCTGCCGAAGTACGGAAGAGGAAGGGAGGAGCCGACTTTGGTGCGGTCCATGACGAACGGGACCAGCCCGACGTAGGTCATCCCGTCGGAGAAGACGTCGGGGCGGGTGCCGGGCGGATACATCGTTTCGACGGTGTCGGGCCGGACCGGCCAATGGATGAAGGTCAGGTCACGCCAGCGCTGATCGAAGGTGACGGGACCGCCGAGCGGCGGCGGCGTGACGGTAAAACCCGCGAGAGGTGGGTTCCCGCCGGGTTCGGCGACCGGCGGGTCGGGCGTCGCGGTCATCCCTCCAGCTCACCGAAGACCGTGCGCTCGATGGCGGCTTGCGTGGTGGCCGGAAAGACGACGAGGCCCTCCAGTTCCTGACGCGCCAACTCGTAGGCGCGCCGGCGTTCCTGTGGTGCCGCGGCGGGGTCCGACGCCACTCGCAGCAGGTTCTGCCCGCGCGCGATTCGCTGCTGGTCCGCGCGGGAGAAGTCGCTGCGCCGCCTGCGCTTCGCCTCGACCTCCGCGGTGTTGAAGGCGGTCACATAATCCTCGACTGCGGCTCGGTATTGCGCGGCGGCCTCCCGGTCGTCGACCAGGTCTTCGGCTTTGACCGGGCGCAGGAAATCGGCGCGCAGCTTGGCCTTGTGGAAGGCGACCGTCAACGGATCGCGCATGTCCGTCATCAGCGGGAAGTCCAGGAGCTTGGCGATGTCGAGTTCATAGTCGAGCCATCGCGAGTCGGTGCGCCTGTGCTCCTCGAGAACCCGGCGTAACGACTGCCACTGCGCGACGTGGTTGTCGCCGGCATCCGGCGGCGTTTCCGCCCGGTCGACGACCGGTGCTTGCTCGGCCGCGCGCCGGTTGGCGCCGAACGAGCGGACCACGGCGACGGCGGCACCCACCAGGGGCAGGATCACGATCAACAGCTCCGCCAGCCGGATGAGCAAACCCACACGGCCAGGATGCCACCCGCGGGGTGGTCACGTCGGTGGTCGCACGCCGAGGGCGTCGCGAGCCGTCCGCCCGATTCAGTGTGCGCCCAGGCCGCCGCTCAGGTACTGGTCGCGGCAGGCCCGGCGAGCCAGCTTGCCGCTGGTGGTGCGCGGGATGGCCCCGGCCGGCAGGAAACAAATGTCGGCGACCGGCAGCCCGTGGCGGCGCATGACGGCGGCCCGGATGGCCTCGATCGCCGGTTGCGGATCGGCTCGGCTGGTGCCCGTCGCGCGCTCGGCAATGATCACCAGCTGTTGATCGGACTCCCCGTCCGGCACGGCGAAAGCCGTTACATAGCCACGCCGGACGAGCGGAGACGCTTCGGCGACGGTGGCCTCGATGTGCTGCGGGTAGTGGTTGCGGCCTGCGACGGTGACCATGTCGGCGATCCGGCCGGTGACGTACAGCTCGCCGTCGAGATAGGTGCCCAGGTCCCCCGTCCGCAGCCACGCCCGGTCGACGGCCGAGCCCGCCGCGTGACTGCCTTCGGCCAACCGGGTGTGCAGCCGACCGCCGAACGCTCGGCGGGTGTCGTCGGGCAACCCCCAGTAGCCGCGGCCGACGTTGTTGCCCTGCACCCAGATCTCGCCGACGCGACCGTCGGGCAGTTCGGCGCCGCTGTCCGGGTCGACAATGACGGCCCACTCGCTGCGGCCTACCTGGCCGCAGGACACCTGCGTGACCGCGTTCGGGTCGTCCGCCGCCACCCGCACGGCGCGACCGGCGCCCAGTTCCTCGCGGTCGAAATAGGCCGGCGTCGCCTCCGCTTCTGGCGCGATCGTCGCGACGAACAGGGTCGCCTCCGCGATGCCGTAGGAAGGCTTGAAGGCCGTCGGGGGTAGACCGTAGGGACCGAACGCCTTGTTGAAAGCGCTGATCGCGTCGATGCTGACCGGTTCGGATCCGATGATCAGCACCACGTTGCTCAGGTCGACGGCGTCACCCGGCGCGGGCGAGCCCCGTTGGGCAGTCCATTCGTAGGCGAAGTTGGGCGCCGCGGTGACCGCCCGCCCCGCCTCGGCCGACAGGGCTTTGATCCACCGTTGCGGTCTGCGCACGAACGCCGCGGGAGACATCAGCGTGGAGTGTCCCCCGTACACCGCCGGGAAGCCGATCATCGACAGGCCCATGTCGTGGTACAGCGGCAGCCAGCTCACACCGTGGGTGTTGCGGTCCAGCAGGTCGATCGACAGGATCATCTGCACGAGGTTGGTGCCCACCGCCCGGTGGGTGATCTCGACGCCGACCGGGGGCCGCGTCGAACCCGACGTGTACTGCAGGTGGGAGACGTCGTCGTGGCGGAGTTCGGTGGGGGTGAACGATTCCCGCGCCGAGTCGGGTATCTCGTCGATGACGATGACCCGCGGCCGGTGCAGCGGCAGCCCGCTCAGAAAATCTTCGACCGCTGCCCTGGCCGCAGCCGTCGTCAACACGGCCGTCGGCCGCGAATCACGCAGGGCGGTGTCCAGGCGTTCGGCATGGCCGGGCAGCTCGGGCGCGAACAGCGGCACCGCGATGGCCCCGGCTTTGACCGCCGCGTAGAAGCCCATCACATAGTCCAGGCTCTGCGGCGCCAGGACGGCGACCCGCTCGCCGGGGCCGGCGGCCTCCTGCACGCGCGCGCCGATGGCTTCCAGCCGGATACCGAACTGGTTCCACGTCACCTCTTCGGCCACCCCGTCGGCCGAGCGGTTGTAGTCCAGGAAGCGGTACGCCACGGCGTCACCGACGTTCGCGATGTTGCGGTCGATGAGGGAGATCAGCGTGACGTCCGGCGGCGGCATGATGTTGCCGTCGGCATCCAGGCAGTCCTCGATCTTGAGCATGCGGGGGACACCTTGGGCGCGCTGCCCGGAACCGGACTCCATGAACCCACTGTAGGCAAGGCGACGCGGCAACCCGTGGTGCGTGAACGTGATCATCGGCACGCCGCTCGCGCGAAGGACGTTGTCTGAGAAGCGAATCCGCGAGCTGCATCCAGGGTTTCCCAGCGCCTCGGCAAGGGCCTGCGGGTCATGCTTGGGGTGCGGTAGCCTACGCGCGAGCGGCCGGCAGGGCCGGCGACGGATTTCCGGGGAGTGGCTCATGTCAGGCAGGACGTATTCGTTCGAGGTCACCCGTGCCAGCGCCGCGCCCGCCGCGACGCTGTTCCGCCTCGTGACCGACGGCGCGAACTGGTCGAAGTGGGCCAAGCCCATCGTCGTGCACTCGAGTTGGGCGCGGCAGGGTGATCCGGCGCCGGGCGGGGTCGGGGCGGTCCGCAAGCTCGGGATGTGGCCGGTGCTCGTGCAGGAGGAAACCGTCGAATACGAGCCGGACCGGCGGCACGTCTACAAGCTGATCGCGCCGTCGAACCCGATCAAGGACTACGTCAGCGAGGTGGTCCTGACGCCGAACCCGGCCGGCGGCACCGACATCCGCTGGACCGGCTCGTTCGTCGAGGGCGTCCGCGGGACGGGTCCGCTGATGCGGGCCGCGATGGGTGGCGCGGTCCGGTTCTTCGCGCGTCGGCTGGTGGAGACGGCCGAGCGCGAGTCGAAAGCCCAGCGCTAGCGCCAGCTACGGGTTGTTGGCCTGCTGCTCGTCGAGCTGAGCCTGCTGCATGCCCTGTTCGAACTGCTGCTGCGCCTCTTCGTTTTGCTGTTCGGCCTGCTGCATGGACTGCTGCAGCTGCTGTTGAGCGAGCTGCTGCTGCAGTTGAGCCTCGTCGTCGCCGTCATCGGCGGCAAAACCGCTCCCGCCGGAAAGGGTGGGCGGGGTCTGCGGGAACGCCGTCGCGTCGGTTGGACGCGCCGACGCCTGCGCCGCGTCGAAGGTCAGCAGGGCGACGGCCGCGGCCGCCGCGAAGAAAAGCCGCGTAATCCGGCGCCTGGAATGGTGAAGGGTGGTGGTCATCCCACAGTTGTGCGCCGGGACCCTAGCAGCCAGCTGGGAAGCGGCTATCGCCGCAATATGAAGAATCGCAGCGCTACTTGGAGTCGACTTCGTCCTGGTACTTCTTGGTCATGTGCGCGACCGCATCCAACTGAGATTGCGCGAGGCTGTCCCGGGCCTGTCCGGCGCGCGCGGCTGCATCCAGCGTCGGCTGTGCCTGCCCTTGGAAATGGGGCATGACCTCGGCGGCGAACAGTTCGGCGGACCGTCTGGTGGCGGCCGGGTTGGCCCACTCGTGGCCCATCTGCAGCATGCAGCCGAATCCGCCGGATTGATCCCACAGCCGCTGCACCTGTTCCCGCCCGCGCTCCGGCGTGCCGATCACGCCCGCCCCGTTGTCGTTGATGACGTCGATCATTTCGTCGAGCTGCTCGCCGGGCATTGTCATCTGCGGGAACGCGGCCACCTTCTGGAAGTACCGGAACCACGGCTCGATGCCGAACTTGACCTCTTCGCGCGCCTGCTTGTCCGTTTCGGCGAGGTGGAACAGGCCGACCAGGCTCCAGTTCTTGCGGTCGACCTGCGCGCCGAACGCCGCCGCGCGCTCCTCGACGATGCCCCAGTGATAAGACAGCGCGTTGAAACCCTCAACGGTCAGCGTCGCGCCGATGGACAGCAGGCCGATGCCATGCCTGCCCGCCAGCCGGGCGCCCGTCGGTGACGCGACCGCGGCCACCGACAGCGGGATCCCGCCGTCGGAATACGGGGCGAGCTGCAGCTTGGCGTCGAACAGTTGGTGCGTGGCCGTCTTGGCGCTCACGGTTTCGCCGGCGAGCAGGCGGACGACGATGTCGAGGTTGGTTTCGAGCAGTTCGCGCGTGTCGGTCGGGGTGAGCCCGATCATCGACGAGTCGCTGGGCAGCGAGCCGGGACCCACACCGCCGATGATCCTGCCGTGGGTCAGGTGATCCAGCAGCATCAGCCGGTCGGCAACCCACAGCGGGTTGTGGTAAGAGAGCGAAATGACCCCCGTGCCAAAGCGAATGCGCTTGGCGCGCTCGGCCGCCGCGGCGATGAAGACCTCCGGCGAACTGATGATCTCGCTGCCCGCCGAGTGGTGCTCGCCCAGCCACACTTCGTCGAAGCCGAGGGCGTCGAGGTGCTCGATGAAGGCGAGGTCGCGCTGCAGCGCCAGCGTCGGGTTCGTGCCGGCCCGATGGAACGGCGCGATGAAGTATCCAAACCTGAGCTTCGCCATCGAAGTCCCCTTGCAGCCGAGTTGGCCAGAACCATAACTCGAATGCAGTGTCCGGCCTAGGCCGTCACGCCAGAACGCTCGTTTGGCGGGAATTTTCAGCCGGCGGGGCCGGGTGATCCCAGCCCCGCCGACTAGGGGAACAAGTCCGTGTTGTGGTGCGGTCGGCGCCGGTTCGGCGAGATGTCAGTAGCCGCCGCAGACGTTGCCGACGCAACCGCCGCCGCCACCCGGGCCGCCGCCGCCACCCCCGACACCGGGGATGCTGCCGCCACCGCCGCCCGGGCCGCCACCACCCGTGGGGCCGCCGGGGACGCCGCCGCCACCGCCGCCCGGGCCGCCACCGCCGGTGGGGCCCCCGGGGACGCCGCCGCCACCGCCGCCCGGTCCCCCACCGCCCGTGGGGCCGCCCGTGGTGCCGCCGCCCCCGCCGGGGGTGGACGGCGCAACGCTGGACGACGGCGTGGTCGTCGGCGTGGTGGTGGTGTTGTTGGTCCCCTTGTTGCCGCCGCCGCATCCGACCGCGAGCACAAGCATGGCCGCACCGCCGAAGAGCGCGACCGAGTTTCTGGCTGCAGATCTCATCTCGAAGTCCCCAATCCCCACTTGCACCACGTGCAACTGGTCCCCTTGTCCCTACCCCGGCGCACGCTCGGGCAAACCGGATGCGCCACAGGCTCTTCGAAGCCGAGAAACGCCGCTGGCCCATCACCGGGATGGGCCAGCGGGAAGACGGTTCGACAAGCAGTCGAGACCGGACACGCAGCGAAATCGGGCTGGAGCAGAAACGAGGAACGCGAAGAACGGTTCGCGCGTGGGACCGAGGCGCGGTTGGGGCCGATGGCCCATCTCGGGCTAATGGACCATCGGCGAATCAAATCGTATCCGCGGACAACTGTTGCTATGCGGGATTCCGATTAAGCCGCGGTAAGAAATTTTCTTATTCGTAAATTGGATAGCCCGCCCGGCCACTTGGCGCACCCGTCCCGCCCGGGGGCCGCTCCTCAGTCTTCCTTGGTGATCAGCTTCCGCAGCGCCACGCGGTCGGGCTTCAACAGTTCCTCGATGCGCGGACGGTTCACCTCGGCGACGATGATCTCGCCGACCTCCTGATTCACCTCGCTGAAGATGCCGTGGGACTTCATCTTCGACGTCTGGTACTGGTTGTCCTCGGTGGGCGTCACGTAATAAACCGCGTCGGCCTTGAAGCGGTGCACCAGCCAGAGGTGGATCAGCGTCATCAACCGCTTCTGGCGCAGCTTCTCGGCGAACGTGTTCTGGTCGCGCACCGTCAGAATGCTGCGGCCGTGCCGGTCCTTGATCGGATCGAACACGACGTTGGCCAGCTGTTCGTCCCCGTTGCCGTGGATGCCCAGCACCAGCACGTCCGAGCCGGGCCGCCGCGGCCGCAGCTGCACGCGCAGCTTCTCGCCGAGCTGGTAGTGCTCGCTCCACAGCGCCAGCCACTCCTCCAGCAGCTTCTTGGGCACCTCGGTCTGCACGAGGTGCTGGTGCTGGGTCGAACCCTTGCCCATCGCCTTGGTGGTCGCCGTCCGCCCCGAGGACGCCTGCAGCGCCGCGTCGCTGCGCGGCCCACCGACCAGTGTCTGCGGCGTCCGATACGGCGACTCCACCAGGCGCATCTTGCGCTGCAGGCGAGCCAGCGCCAGCATGCCGTCCTGTTTCAAGGAGGCCGCGAACTCCTCGGCGGCGACGCCGTCAATCTGGTGGCCGCCGTAGGTGATGAAGTTGAAGACGAAGCCCATCTTGCCGAGCTCCTCGGGGAAACGCTTCATCTCCTCGTCGGTCATGCCGGTGGTGTCCCAGTTGAACGACGGGGACAGGTTGTAGGCCAGCATCTGGTCGGGAAACTCGGCGTGGATCGCCTCGGCGAACTGCCGGGCGTCGGCGAGATCGGCCGTCTTGGTCTCCATCCAGAGGATGTCGGCGAACGGCGCCGCGGCCAGCGACTTGGCGATCGCGTAGGGAATGCCGCCGCGGATCTGGTAGTAGCCCTCCGGCGTCTTCGCCAGCTCGCAGTCCCACGGCGGGTCCACGCCCAGCTGCTTCGCCTTCTCCCGGGCGGCGTAGAGCGACGCGCGCTGGGCGAATTCCCGCCACTCCGCCGGGCTCATGCCGACGGGCTCGTCCTCTTCGCTCTCGCCGAATTCGAGCACCTCGGCGACGGCCTCGCCGTAGGTCATCAGGCCGGCATCGTCTTCCCAGGCGGCCACGAATCGCGACTCCACCTGGTCGAAGAGGTCGTCGATCGAATCCCGCCCGTCCTCGCGACGGGCGTTGACGGCCTCGGAGATCAAGCCCTGGATGCCCTGGCGTTCGAGCCACGCGGAGGCCACGGCGTACTCCGAGTCCGCCAGCGCGTAGAGCAGATGGCCGTTGAGTTCCTTGACGCCCAGCTCGTAGAAACGCCGAAGCATCGCCAGGAAACAGGCCTTGTACGACGGGATGTTGAGGTTGGTGGCGCCGAGCAGGAACGGCTGGTCGCGCTCGTCGGCGCGGCTGTCGATCAGGTTCGCCGCCTCGGCGTCGGTGCGCGCGACGATGATCCCCGGCACCCGCATGATGTCGAGCTGGAAGCGAGCGGCGTTGAGCCGCTTGATCTGTTCGTCGGAGGGCACCAGGACCTTGCCGCCCTGGTGGCCGCACTTCTTCGTGCCCGGGCGCTGGTCCTCGATGTGGTAGCCGGCGACGCCCACCTCGACGAAGCGGCGGACGAGGTTGCGCACGTGCGGATCACCGCCGTGCCCGGTGTCCGCGTCGGCGATGATGAACGGGCGGTAGTCGTAGGCGGGGGTGCTGGCTCGCTGCGCCTCGCTCATGTTCAGCCGCTGGTACTGCTGGTTGCGGTCGGCCGTCAACAGGGCGCGCACCAGTACCGCGGCGTCGTCGGGCACCTGGCTGAGCGGGTAGCTCGCCAGGTCCGGGCCGGGGTCCTCGGTGGTGGAGCCCTTGGCCGAGGTTGCCCAGCCGCCGAGGTAGATGCCCTCGATGCCCATCCGCTTCATTGCCACGGCCTGGCCGGGCGAGTAGGGCCCGAACGTGGTGATGCTCTTCTTGGTGGCGAACAGTTCGCGCAGCCGGTCGTAGAACGCGGCCGCCGCTTCGCGCGCCACGATGTAGTCGGTGGGGATGGTGCCGCGTTGTTCCACTACCTGGCGAGCGGTGTAAAGACGCGTGATTCCGGCGAACCGCGGGCCGTCCATGTAGCGCTGGGTGGCGGCGATGTCGTCTTCGTACGAGGTCCGGACTTCAGTGTCCGAGTCAATGATGGCCATGGCCCTACGCTCCCTGTTCGGCACGATTCCCTTGAACGTGAGTCTATCCCCGGGGGTGACGGTTCAATCAGGGGTCGAAAGACCCGTGCCAAAACTGTTGCCAACTGCCCTACTCCGGACCACGCCGGGAGCGCGAGCCTGACGGGCACACAAGACCGTCGGTATCGACGGAAGTCCCCGACCGGTGCGAACAAATCTGATTCGACAGAATTCGTTGTACGGCAAGTGATTTGATAACTTCGACGGCTTGCCCCGACCGCCCGCTCGAGCGGAAGTGCGGAAAGCCGGCGAATCCAGCAAACAAGAGGTCGCGTCTGTGCGGTGCAACGTTTAGCCCGGGGCGGTGCCCGCGCGTCGGGCCAGCCAATCCCGCTGGCGGCGGATGAATCCGGCGTCGACGACGCGTCCGTGGCCCGGCACGTAGACGGCATGCGGTCCGCCCACCGCGAGTATCCGGTCGAGGGTCGACGGCCAGGCCGCCACATCGGAGTCGGCGTCGATATAGGGATCGCCGGACTCCTCGACGAGATCACCGGTGAAGAAGACGACCGGGTCGCCTTCGCCGTCGACGCCGGGCGCGATGACGACCAGGTCGGCGATGGTGTGTCCCCGACCCAGGTGGGTGATCGTGACGGTGCGATCGCCCAGGTCGACAACGGCGTCGTAAACACCGCGCTGGGGCGGCCGCAACGCAGCGATGGCGCGCTCGACCTGCGCGGCGTCGGCGCCATAGCTCACGGCGTGCGCACGAAGGTGATCGGCGGCGGTCGACAAATACTCGATAACCTCTGGGGCACAGATGATTTCGGCTTCGCCAAAGGCCGAGGAACCCAGAACGTGGTCGAAGTGGTTGTGCGTCAACACGACATGGGTGACCCCTCGCCCCGCGAGCCGGCGCACGTCGGCCGCGATCGCCTCCGCTTCGGCCAGCGTGGTGCCGGTGTCGACGAGCAGTGCCCCGGTGCCGCCGCGGACCAGCCCGATGGTGACGTCGCAGAACGGCAGCCGGCAGCGATGCACGCTGGATGTCAGCCGCTCCCAGGCGAAGTGCATAACCGGGAAGATAACCGTCGCCGGGCTGCGCCGTCAGCGCTTGTCGGAATGGTTGACATGCCGGAAATCCCCGACTTATATTTCGGTCCCCCCGCCTGGCCGACGCCGTCAACCGGGCCTGAGCGGCCGGGGAGGAAGTTGCAGATGCGCGCAGTCGTCATCACCAAGCGCGGCGATCCATCGGTGCTGCGGGTACAGCAGCGCCCCGATCCCCCGCCACCGGGTCCCGGGCAGCTGCGGGTCGCCGTGCGGGCGGCGGGGGTCAACTTCGCCGATCACCTCGCCCGTGTGGGCATGTACCCCGACGCGCCGAAACTGCCGGCGGTGGTCGGCTACGAGGTCGCCGGGACGGTCGAGGCCGTCGGCGCGGGTGTCGATCCCGGCCGCGTGGGCGAACGGGTCCTGGCGGGCACCCGGTTCGGCGGCTACGCCGAGCTGGTCAACGTCGCGGCGAGCGACTCGGTGCCGATGCCCGCCGCGATGACCTTCGAACAGGGCGCCGCCGTCCCGGTCAACTACGCGACCGCATGGGCCGCGCTGCACGGGTACGGGTCGCTGCGCACCGGCGAGAGGGTGCTGGTGCACGCCGCGGCCGGCGGGGTCGGGATCGCGGCCGTCCAGTTCGCAAAGGCCGCGGGGGCCGAAGTGCATGGCACGGCGTCGCCGGCGAAGCATCAGAAGTTGGCCGAACTGGGCGTGGACCGAGCGATCGATTACCGACGCGACGGCTGGTGGGAGGGCCTGGAACCGTACGACGTGGTGCTCGACGCGCTGGGGGGAACCTCGTTGCGGCGGTCCTATGCGCTGCTGCGGCCGGGCGGAAGGCTTGTGGGATACGGCGTTTCGAACCTGCAACACGGCGAGAAACGCTCGCTGCGGGCGGCGGCCCCGCACGCGCTGGCGATGCTGCGCGGGTTCAACCTGATCGACCAACTTTCGGCGTCCAAGGCCGTGATCGGCCTCAACATGCTGCGACTGTGGGACGACCGCGGCACCCTCGAACCGTGGATCGCCCCGCTGACCAAGGCGCTCGAGGACCAGACGATCGCCCCCATCGTCCACGCGGCGGTGCCGTTCGACCAAGCGCCGGAGGCGCACCGCATCCTGGCGGCGCGCGAGAATATCGGCAAGGTGGTCCTGGTGCCGTGAGTTTTTAGTGGCGCCGCAGTGGTTATCTATCCCCCATGGCTGTCACCGAATCCCGCGAGGTCGTCATCGAAGCGACACCGGATGAGATCCTGGATGTGCTGTTCGACATCGAATCGCTGCCCGAGTGGTCCTCGGTTCATCAAAAGGTGGAGGTTCTCGAGCGGGACGATCAAGGTCACCCCACCAGGTCGAAGCAAGTGGTCAAACTGGTCGGCGTCAGCGACGAGCAAGAGCTCGCGTACACCGTGCACGACGACGGCGTGAGCTGGACACTGGTCAGCGCCAAACAGCAGCGCGCGCAGGACGGCCGCTACACGCTGACCCCCGACGGCGACTCCACCCGGGTGAACTTCGATCTGACCGTCGACCTGTTGATGCCGGTGCCCGGGTTCTTGATCAAGCGTGGATCCAAGAGCCTGATGGACACCGCGACCAAGGGGCTGCGCAAGCGCGTGCTCGACGTGAAGAAGCGCGACTCCTAACGGCGCTCCGGCCCTACCGGACGGCCGCGGCGCGGTCCACACTGTTTGTTATGGAATCGACGACCCCGCGCGGCCCTCGCCGTATCGCATCGATCATCGGCGGGCTCTCGATCGTTGTCGCGCTGGCCGGCTGCGGTGGCCACGGCGACACGCGCGTGACGGCGCCGTCGACGCCGAAGGTGACCACCCTGGGGCGGACGGTCGCGGCCGCGCCCGCCGGGGCGCCATTGACCATCAGCAGCCCGGCGTTCGGCGACGGCGCCCCGATTCCCGTGCAGTACACCTGCAAAGGGGCCGACATCGCGCCGCCGCTGGCCTGGTCGGCACCGTTGGGGGCGGCGCTCGTGGTCGACGACCCGGACGCCGTCAACGGGCTGTACGTGCACTGGGTCGTTGTCGGCATCGGCCCGGGATCCGGCAGCACCGCCGACGGTCAGACTCCCGCCGGTGCGGTCGCGCTGCCGAACACGGCCGGACAGGCCGCTTACAAGGGCCCGTGCCCGCCCGCGGGAAGCGGCACTCACCACTACCGGTTCACCCTCTACCAGCTGCCCAACGACTACCAGCTCCCCGGCGGCCTCGCCGGCGTGCAGGCGGCGCAGACGATCGGCGGCGCCGCGACCGCCCAGGCGCAGCTGACCGGAACGTTCGCCGGCTGAGCCTCAGGCCATGTCGTCGAGCGCTTGATAGCCGGCGTTGTAGCCGGGCGTGAAGGTGATGCCCGGCCCGCCATGGCATCCCGCGCCGCCGAGGTAGAGGCCGTCGATGGGGATCGGGAAGTCGATGAATCCCTTGGGGCCGGGCCTGTTCGGGCCCATCAGGTCCGGATGCAGCAGGCCGTGGCAGAAGTCGCCGGCGGGCGCGCCGAACATCGTGTTCATGTGGTAGGGCGCGAAGGTGATGTGGCGGATCACGATGTCCTTGAAGTTCGGGGCCAGCCTGGTGATCTTGTCGATAACGCGCCCCGCCATCAGGTTTTTGAGATGCCCATGCTGATCCCGGCTGACTTCGACCGGGAACGCGTACGCGTAGGCGCTGGCGGCGTGCTTGCCCGGCGGCGCCATGCCCGGATCGTGCACGGACGGTATCTGCATTCCCATCGAGGGGTTGTCGGGGACAATGCCCCGACGGCAGTTCTCCCAATTCAGCTGCTGTTCCTCGGGATCCCCGAAGATCCCGACCGATTGCTGCATGCCTTCCTCGTTCAAGAACTCATACGGTGCGGCGAACTCGGGCAGGCCGTCGAGGGCGAAGTGGATCTGCACGAACGAGGCGCGGTGGTCGCGGCCGGACAGCCGTGAGACCAGCTGCGGCGGAACGTGTTCGGCGTCGATGAGGTCGGTGAGCGTGACGTCGGGGGCGAGGTTGGAGACCACGATCGGGGCGGTGATCCTGGAGCCGTCGCGCAACCGCACCCCGGTCACCGCGCCATGCTCGACGAGGATCCGGTCCACCTTGGCGCGGTAGCGGATCTCGCCGCCGTGGGAGACGAACAGCTCTCGCAGGTGTTCGGTGAGCGCGCCGATGCCGCCTTTGAGCTTGGTCATCATCGCGGTGGCATCGTCCGGCACCGCCAGCGCGAACGCCAGGCAGGTCGCGCTGCCCGGCGTGTAGGGCCCACGGTAGGTGGAGTTGACGGCCAGGAAGGCGAGCATTCCCCGCATGACGGCGTGCCTGTCCTTGTCGGGTAGGTAGCGGTCGATGACGTCCATCGCCGACCCGAACAGCATCTCGTGAATGGCCTGGCGCTCCGCGTCGTTGGCGGCGCAGGCATACATCTCGTCGAGGGTCTTGGGTCGTGTGCGGACGTCGAAGCGGCCCAGGGCCTTTGCCGGGCCCTGGCTCCACGCGATCAATTCCGCCATGCCGGTGACGGCTTCGATGCCGTGCTTGTCGCCCAGGTGCGTCATCAGTTGCATCGGGTCGCGGTAGAAGATCATCGGTTCCTCACCGTGGTCGCCGATGTTGGTCGACATCACCTCCGGCTCCACCGTGGGCAGGGTGTCGAGGCCCAGGTCCTTGGTGATCTGGCTTGCGGTGGGAAACTGCACCGAACCGGCGATCTCGTAGCGGAAGCCGTCGATCAGTTCGACGGTGGCCGCCATGCCGCCCGCGTAGGTGTTGGCTTCCAGGCACAGCGTGCGCAGGCCCGCGCGCTGCAGCACCGCCGCCGCGGTCAATCCGTTGTGTCCGGCACCCACGACGATCGCGTCATAGTCCGACATGGCTTCCTCCCTCGGGTCGGCGCGTGACAAGAATATGTCAGTACTGACATAATAGGAAGATGTCAGCCCTGACGAATTGCGGCCGGCTGGGATACCATCTCGATGGGATGAGCGCGCCGACGAACCGCCACGAGCTACGCCGACGATCGACGCACGAGGCACTGCGCCAAGCGGCCTTGAAAAGCTTCGCCCGCAAGGGGTTTGCCAACGTCACCGTGACGGAGTTGGCCAGGGAGGCCGGCGTCACCGAACGGACCTTCTTTCGGCACTTCCCCACCAAGGAGGCGGTGCTCTTCCAGGACTACGAGACGCAGCTGGAATGGCTGGCCGAGGCGCTCGCCCGCCGCCCCGCTTCCGAGTCGCTCTTCGATGCGGTGCTGGCGAGCGTCGCGGCTTTCCCGCACGACCTCGAAGTGGTCCGCCAGGCCGCTTCGGCCCGCGCGGAGTTGATCAGCGCGGAGCGCATCGCCGGTCACCTGCGCGTCGTGCAAGCGTCGTTCGCGCAAGTGCTGACCGACTTCGTCAGATGCCGCAACGCGGAAGTGGCGAATATCGATCTGCTCGCCGAGGTCGCGGGCTCGGCCCTGGCCGCCGCGCTCGTTGTGGCGGTGGAGAATTGGGGCCGCAACGGCTGCGCCGGGGATCTCGGCGAGCTGGTGGCGTCCAGCCTGGATCTGCTGCGCTCGGGCCTGGCGCCGCTGGCCTGACCGCTCGCATGCCGAGATCGTGAGCGCACGCTCAAACGTTTCGCGCGCTCGCGACGGCGGCCTCGACGAAGCGGCGCAGCACGGCGTTGCGGGCGCGCGGCAGAAACGTCAGGGCGACCGGGCTCTCGGGGGCCCCGCGCAGCGTGACGAACCGGACGCCGGGGTGGATGTTGCGGCGGACGGCGACGTCGGGGATCACGCCGATGCCGCGATCGGCCGCCACCGACTCGAGCCACTCGTCGAAATTGGTTGTCTCGATGATCCTTTTCGGTCCCTCCCCCGGTGGCCACGACCATGGCCCGGTGGTCCCGCTGGCGGTGTTGACGACCAACGGCCACTGCGGGACCTCGGCCCAGTCCAGCTCCGAGCGGGACGCCAGCGGCGAATGCAACGAACACACGGCCACCCGGTTCTCGTCGAACAGATGCACCACCCGCACGGCGGTCGACGTCACCTGTCCGCGGACCACGGCGACGTCGACCCGGCCCTGCTGCACGGCGCCCAGCGCATCGTCGGTGCGGACCAGCCTGACCGTCGTCCCGGTGGCCCGTTCGAAACGGGCGACGGTGTCCTGCGCCCACGGGTCGGGCAGCAACCAGCTGAATCCGAGGCCGATGCTGGCCTGCCGACGCACGGCGCCGAACGCCCGCTCCAGCTCGGCGAGCACCCGCTCGACGTGCTCGAGGAACGTGCGTCCCGCCGAGGTCGTCTCCACGTGCCGCGAACTGCGGTCCACCAGCGTCACGCCGAGCGCGTCCTCAAGCTGCTGGATGGTCCGGCTGAGCGCCGGCTGGGTGATGCGGAGCTCCTCGGCGGCCCGGGTGAACGACGCGAGTCGCGCCACCGCCTCGAACGCCCGGAGGTGGCGCAACTCGACGCGACCACCATCGAATGTACCCATGCTTGACGAGCATAGATCGATTACAGCAGGCATTTCACACCCGATCGGGGCGGACCTAACGTCATAGCCAGGACACAGATCGCAAGGAGACGAAAATGCCGCTGCTGTACATCGACCTCGTCGAGGGCCGCACGCCGTCGCAGGTGCGGGCGCTGCTGGACGCCGTACACGAGTCGGTCGTCGAGGCGTTCGGGGTGCCGCCGCGCGACCGTTATCAGGTGGTCCGCAGCCATCCCGCCCACGAAATCGTCGCGCTGGACACCGGTCTGGGCATCACCCGCTCGGCGCAACAGGTGATCATCCACGTGGTGAGCCGGCGACGCACGAGGGCGATGAAGGAGAAGTTCTACGAACTGCTGGCCACCAACCTGGCGGAGCGATGCGGGCTGGACGCGGCCGATCTGATCGTCTTGGTCACCGAAAACGGCGACGAGGATTGGTCTTTCGGCCATGGCCGGGCGCAGTTTCTGACCGGGGAGCTCACATGAGCCTCGACACTCGGCTCACGAAACTCCTCGGCATTCGACACCCGGTCGTGCTCGCGCCGATGGCGACGATCTCCGGGGGGCGGCTGGCGGCGGCGGTGACGGCGGCCGGTGGCCTCGGCCTGATCGGCGGCGGCTACGGCGACGCGCAATGGCTGCGGCGCGAATTCGAGGTCGCCGAAAAGGCAAATGTCGGTTGCGGTTTCATCACCTGGAGCCTGGCCCGGCAACCCGAGCTGCTCGACGTGGCCCTGGACCGAAGTCCCGCCGCGATCATGCTGTCGTTCGGTGAGCTGCACCCGTTCGCCGATCGGATCCGCGCCGCCGGCGTCCCGCTCATCGCGCAGGCGCAGACGCTCGACCACGCGCGCCGCGCCCTGGACGCCGGCGCCGATATCGTGGTGGCCCAGGGCGGCGAGGCGGGCGGGCACGGGATGAGCGCCCGGTCCACCTTCACCCTGGTGCCTGACGTCGTCGACCTGGCCGCCGAGCGCTCGCCCGGCACGCCGGTGCTGGCCGCGGGTGGGGTCACCGACGGGCGCGGACTGGCCGCCGCGCTGGCGCTCGGAGCCGACGGGGCGCTGGTGGGCACCCGATTTTGGGCGACGCCGGAGGCACTGGTGTCGCCGCGCGCACAGCAGCGGGCGCTGGCGGCCTCCGGCGACCAGACCGTTCGCACCCGCGCCTATGACCTGGTGCGACAGCTGGATTGGCCGGCCGAATACAACGCGCGGGCCCTCGGCAACGCGTTTCTCGACACATGGCATGGCGACCAGGACGCGCTGGCGGCGTCGCTGCCACAGGTGGTGGCCGACTACCAAAAGGCCGTCGCCGCCGAGGATTTCGACACCGCCGCCATTCTCGTCGGAGAGGGGGTCGGCCTGCTCCGGCAGGTCCGGCCCGCGGGCGACATCGTGGCCGACATGGTCGAGCAGGCCGCCGGGATCCTCAACCGACCGGCCTCAATACAGCGGTGACCAGCCCGACGTCCGCAACAACCGGCTTTCCCACTGATCGCGGTATTTCAGCGCCTTGACCATGTAACTGCCGGGCCGGCGGTGCTCGGGCGCCGTCTCGGTAGTCAGCAGCCCGACGAGCGCGGAATAGTTGTTGAAGTTCTCGATCTTCTGCCACAGCATCGCTTCTCGGCGGCGGTGGCTGCCGTGCGCGACCTGAAAGCACGCTTGGATATCGAGGATCCGCATCTCTTTTGGGGCTTTGGACAGCAGACGGTAATAGATCTCGTCCCACATCCGGATGTAGTCATCGAGCGCGGCGTCGGGCCAGCCGGTGTCTTCCATGAACAGGCTCAGCGGGTGGGTCGCACCGTCCGTGGGCACGGTCGCCAGGTCGACCGTTTGCAGCGGTGACCAATCGACGGGAAGCAGCAGCTTGCCGGTCACTTCGTGGCGAAGGTTGTCCAGTTCGCGCATCCATGGGCGCAGGTCTCCGCTTTGAGTCCGGCGCGCGAGGCGTTCCCAGGCCGCACCGTCGACAATGCCCGTGATGGTGACCACGGTGTAGGACCGCCCCGACCCGTGCGCGTGATTGGTGTACCAGAGCAGCCGGGCGTCGTCCGCCTCGGCGAGCGTGGGCATCCAGCCCTCGCGGTACGCCGCCTCGAACTCGTCCTGCCGTGCGCCGACCACCCGGTGGGTTTCGTGGAGGAACAGCATCGGAACTCCTTGCCTTCAGGCCTGTTCGGCGATCAGCGCGGCGATCTGGCGGCGGCTGACCTTGCCGGTCGCGGTATACGGGATGTCGTCGACGAGCGCTAGCCGCTCGGGCAGCTTGAAGTAGGCGATCGACTCGCGACAATGCGATCGCAGATCGTCCAGCGTCACTGGTGCCCAAGCCACCACCGCGGCTCCTACCCGCTGGCCCAACTCCTCGTCGGCGATACCGGCGACCGCGACATCCCGCACCGCCGGGTGCGAACGCAGCGCTTCCTCCACCTCGATCGGCCCGAACTTCTCTCCCCCGCGGTTGATGGTGTCGCTGAGCCGTCCGCACGGGAAGAGGTAGCCGTCGGCGTCCTGGCGCGCCAGGTCGCCGGTGCGCAGCCACCCGGCGGTGACGTTCTGGGTGGTGTTCACCCACAGCTCACCGACCGTCCCGACCCCGACATCAGCACCGGTCTCGGGGTCCACGACCCGCACCTCGGTGCCGGGCAGCGGCCGGCCGACGGATCCCGCCCGGGCGGGATCGCGGTGGTCGGCGGGCATCAGCGTCGTATAGGCGCCGAGGGTCTCGGTCTGGCCGAACACGTTGGCGAAAGCCACGTGTGGCAGGGCGGCCATCGCCCTGCGCACCAAGGCGACGGGCGCGGCGGCGGCCCCGTACGCGATGGCGATTAAGGACGACAAGTCGGCGTCGGGGAAGCCGGGATGGTCGAGGATGCGCTGCAACATCGTGGGAACCAGGAAGGTGGTCGCCACCCGGTGTTCCGACACCAGGCGCAACCACTCGCCGGCGTCGAATCGCGGCTGCACCACCGACGTGTTGCCCGAGTACAGACTGCCGAGCGTGCCCAGCGCGCCCCCGACGTGGAAGAACGGGACACACGTCATCCCTACCGAGGGCTTGGCGTCGGCCCGGAAGGGCGCCGCCATCCCCTCGATCCGCCTTGCCAGCTGCCCGCCGCTGATGCCGACGGCCTTCGGCAATCCCGTTGTCCCGCTGGTGAACAACACCAGGGCGTCGTGGTCGTCGTTCTCGGCCGGCGCCGCCGCCTCGGCGCCCTCCAGCAGGTCTGCGCCCAAAACCGTTGGCGCACCGGCCTTTCGGAGCCGATCCGCATACGGGCCCCCCGCGACGGCCACCTCGGCGCAGCCGGCGCCCGTCAACAGGCCGCGGAGCTCGGGCGGCGTCAGCGCCGGATTCATCAGCGCGGCCGCGGCGCCGATGCGGGCCGCCCCGAGGACGGCCGCGATGGAGAGCACGCTGCCACCGTCGACGACCGCGACGCGCTGGCCGGCCACCACACCGCGCTCGGCCAGGCCGGCGGCGCACCGGCGCACGGCCGTGGCCAGCTCGCCGTAACCGATCGCACGCCCGTCGATGACGAGCGCCACGCGAGTGGGATCACCCGCCTCGGCGGCCTCGAGCATCGTTGAAATATTCATCCGGGCGGCTCAGTACAGCGGTGACCACGCGGAGGTGCGCAGCAACCGACTGGTCCACTGGTCCCGCAGGTCGAGGGCGTCGTGCATCCAGGTGCCCGGGGCCCGGTACTCGGCGGGAACGCGGGTCCGCAGCAGTGCCAGGAGTTGCTCGGGCCGCTGAATGCGCTGCATCAGGATGACCTCGCGGTGCAGGTGGCTGCCGAGCGTGGGCCGAAGAGCCGCCTGAATCAACAGCATTGACGATGGCCGTTCCAGGCTCTGGGCATACACGTCGCCGCTGCGTTCGATGTATTCCTCGAACCTGTCCGGGAAAGGCCACATGGTGTCTTCCATGTAGAGGCTGAGTTCGTGTTCCCGCCCGTCGACGGGCACCTGCCCCAGCGGCATCTGCTGCAGCGGCGACCACGGCAGCGGCGCCAGCAGTTTGGCCTCGACGTCGTAGCGCAGCTCGTCCAGTTCGCGCATCCAGCCCCGCAGTTCACCCTGCTGCACCCGCAGCGCCAGACGCTCCCACGCCGCCCCATCCCGGACCGCGGTGACGGTGACGACGGTGTAGGACGGGCCGCTGCCCTGGGCGTGGTCGGCATACCAGAGCAGCCGGGCGTCATCACCGGCGGCGAGCATGGGCAGCCAGCCTTGCCGGAACGCCGCCTCGAAGTCGTCTTCGCACCGACCGCGGACCCTGTGCACCTCGTGCATGAACAGCATGCCGAGACCTCCCAGCGGGCGCTCGGCCTTGAGCGCCCCCGTCCAACGGACGCTAACGCCGAGGAGTTGCCGTGTCCATGGGCGGTTTCACGGCGCCCTGGACAGCCGGGTGGCGAACTGGTTTGCTCGACTCAGTAATTACCTCACCGGGCAGGAGTCGCCGATGGCCCGTCTCACCGTGCCGGATGGCCCGGGCGGCGAAGCCGCGATGATCTGGACGCTGCGGCCGCAACTCGGCGACATGGTGGAGCGGATGGTCCGCGGCGCTTACCAGCAGAGCGTGCTCCCGGCCGACGAGCGCGAGCTGGCCAGGATGCGCATCGCGCAGATCAACGACTGCGTCGCCTGCGCCGGATTCCGGGCGCAGTCCGTGCTGGACGCCGGTGTGGCACCGGAGCTCTACGACAACGTCGCCGCGTACGCCGGCTACCCGGGCTATACGCCGCGCCAGCGGCTCGCCATCGAATTCGCCGAGCGGTTCGCCACCGACCATGCGTCCCTGGACGACGCCTTCTTCGAGCGGCTGCGGGGGTCGTTCTCCGATCCCGAGATCCTCGATCTGACGCTCTGCGTCGCGGTGTTTCTCGGCCTGGGCCGCTCGTTGACCGTGTTGGGTGTCGACCAGTCCTGCGCAATCGATCTCTAGTGAGGAACACTGGATGGACCTGGCCACGGTCGACGAACTGCTGACCACGACGCGGTCGGTGCGTAAGCGCCTCGACCTCGACCGCCCCGTCGGCCGCGACGTGATCCTCGAATGCATCCGGCTGGCGATGCAGGCGCCCACCGCGAGCAATGCCCAGGATTGGCGGTGGCTGGTGATCACCGATGCCGACAAGCGCGCAGCGATCGCCGACATCTATCGCAGCGTGGGCGCCGAATATCTGGCTCACGCGGCCAAGGAGGCGTCGGACCCGCAGACCCGGCGCGTGTACGCCAGCGCGTTCGCCCTGACCGACACGCTGGGCAAGGTTCCCGTGCATGTGATCCCCTGCCTGGCGAACCGCATCGACAACGCCAACCTGTTGGTCGCCGCGTCGGCCTGGGCGTCGATCATCCCGGCGGGCTGGAGCTTCCTGCTCGCACTGCGGTCGCGCGGGCTGGGTTCGGTGTGGACGACGATGCATCTGGCCAGGGAGCGGGAGGTGGCCGAGCTGCTCGGCATCCCCGAAACGGTCACCCAGGCGGCGCTGTTTCCGGTGGCCTACACCGTCGGCACCGGCTTCCGGCCTGCCGCGCGGCCGCCCGCCGAGACCGTCACATTCTGGGATAGCTGGGGAGACGGCTGATGCAGTCCTACACCGTGCGGTTTCACGTCGACGCGCCACCGGCGAAGGTGTGGCGGGTGCTGCATCCGCCCGCCCCGCCCGACGCCCCGCGGCCGCGAGTCCTCGAATGGCCCGGCGGCAGCATGGAGATCCTCAACGAGGGCAACGAGGCCGGCGAGGGTCTGGTCCGCACCTGCGTCTACGAGGTGCCCAAGTATCTGCTATCCGGCGGCCGGGCGCGGTCGTGGGAGACCGTCACCGAAGCCGAGAAGAACAAGCTGTCACGCTATGTCGCGGTCGGCGCGCCGCCCTGGTCCCGGGCCGAGGGCTACCACCGCCTCGAGGAGCAGGCGGACGGGACCACCGTGCTGACGTTCCACGAGACCTACCACGCCTACAACCCGGTGCTGCGGTTCCTTCTCGAACGGCCGGTGCACGCGCGGATCTCTCGTGACAACCTCAAGACCTACGAGCATGCGCTCGGCTACGCCGGGCGCGTCCGGCGCCTGCCCTAGGGTGCGCGACCAGGGCTTACGTGTCCGACGACGGCGACCGGCGTATGCCGCATTGTGTGATTTACGGTCCTCGCCCCGGTACGCTGGCGTGCTATGGGGTTTGAGGCTGGTGTTCCTGCCGCGGCGCGGTTGGCCGTTGCGGGACTGATGATCGCGGGTTGGACCGCTTCTGCGGGTTTCGCGGGGGCCGACCCTGACCAGACGCCGGCACCGTCACCGTCGCCGGCGGCCTCGCAGGGGCCCCCGCCCGGTCCGCCGCCGTCGTCCGCCTCGCCGGCGCCTTCCCCGGGAGCCTCGCCGGCCGCCGCGCCGGGACCGGGACCTAAGACGACGATCGATAAGGACGGCGTCTACAACGTCGGGTCTGACATCGCGCCCGGCATCTACAGCTCGGGCGGGCCCGTGAACAACGGCACGTGCTACTGGAAGCGGACGGGCAATCCCGACGGCAACATCATCGACAACGCGATGAGCAAGAAGCCGCAGGTGGTGCAGATCGACCCGACGGACAAGGCGTTCAAGACGTCGGGTTGTCAGCCCTGGCAGCTGACCCCGGACGCGGCCCTGCCCCCCAGCACGCCGCCCGCCGGCGTGCAGGGCACGCTCGGGATCCTCAACGGGTTGCTGGGCGGTCAGGCCGGCCAGCAGCCTCCCCATTCCTGACGGGCGCTGACGAGGTTTCGCCCGGTTTCGTTACGGTGGCGCCGTGGCCAGTGCGCAGCAGATCGTCGTTGTCGGTGCCGGAGTCAGCGGGCTGACATCGGCCGTGTGCCTGGCCGAGGCCGGCTGGCCGGTGCGGGTCTGGACGGCCGCCCCGCCGCAGCAGTCGACGTCGAAAGTGGCGGGTGCGGTGTGGCTGCCACCGCGGCCCGCGCAGCGTGCCAGCGCCACGCTGGCGTGGACCGGGCATTCGCTGCGGGTCTTCCGTGAGCTCGCGGACCATCCCGACTCTGGCGTCCAACTGGCGCCGGCGATGGCCGTCGGTGAATTGACCGCCACCGAGGCGATGTCGTCCGCCGCGGAGCTGATCCCCGACCTGCGGCCGGCCGACCAGGCCGACCTCCCGGGCGGGTTCGGCAACGGCTTTCGCGCCACGCTGCCGATGATCGACATGCCGCACTATCTCGACTACCTGACCCGGCGACTGGCCGCGGCCGGCTGCGACATCGAGGTGCGTCCGGTGCACTCGCTGGCCGAGGCGGCCGACGCCGCGCCGATCGTGGTCAACTGCACCGGCCTCGCCGCGGGACGGCTGGTCGGTGACGACAGCGTGCAACCGCTGTTCGGCCAGCATGTGATACTCACCAATCCCGGTCTGCGCCAGCTTTTTCTGGAGATCAACGGCGGCCCGGAATGGACCTGCTATTTCCCCCATCCCCAGCGGGTGGTGTGCGGTGGCATCAGTGTCGCCGGCCGTTGGGACACCGCCGCGGATCCCGCTGTGACCGAGCGAATCCTGCAGCGCTGCAAGCAGATCGAGCCCCGGCTCGCCGACGCCGAGGTGATAGAGATCATCACCGGGCTGCGACCCGACCGTCCCACGGTGCGGGTGGAGGGAGAGCCACTGAATCGGGCGTCCGGCGAGGCTTGGTGCATTCACAACTACGGCCACGGTGGCAATGGCGTGACCCTGTCCTGGGGTTGCGCGCGCGACGTGGTCCGGCTGGCGGGCCAGGGCACGGCGCGATGAGCATCGACTACGCGCTGGACGCCCACATCGCCACCATCAGGATCAACCGTCCCGAGACGCGTAATTCGCTTGACATGGCGCATTTCCGCGACCTGGCCCACGCGTGGGAGGCGTTCCGCGATGACGCCGACGCGTGGGTGGCGGTGATCACCGGTGTGGGGCAGGACTTTTGCACGGGCGCTGACCTGAAGAAGTTCATCCCCGAACTCACGGGCGACCTACCGCAGCCGGGAGGGTGGAACAAGGAAGACGCCATCCACGCCGTCCTGCACCGCTTTCCCGTCTACAAGCCGATCGTCGCCGCGATCAACGGCACCTGCGTCGCCGGCGGCTTCGAGATGTTGAGCTCCACCGATATCCGCGTCGCCGTACCCGCCGCCCGCTTCGCGGTGATGGAGCCCAAGCGCGGCCTCTTCGCCGGCGGCGGAAGCACGGTGCGGCTGCCGCGCCAGATGTCCTACCCGCTGGCGATGGAGCTGCTGCTGACCGCCGACATGGTGGACGCGGACCGCGCCCTGGCGATGGGGCTGATCAATCGGGTGGTGCCGCCGGAGCGGCTGATGGACACCGCCTACGACTACGCCGAGCGCATCGCGGCGAACGCGCCGCTGGCGGTGTTCGCGACGAAGCAGTCCGCCGTGGAGGGGTTGGCGCTCGACCTCGAGTCGGCGTACGAGAACGAAACCCGGCACAGCGACCGCATTTTCGAGACACAGGACGCCAAGGAGGGGCCGCGCGCCTTCGCCGAAAAACGACCACCGCGCTGGCAGGGCCGCTGAGCCGTCAGGCCCGGCGGCGGCCGACGTCGCGAATCACCAGCGACAGCAGCCAGCTCACGATGGACAACACGATCGCCGCCCAGATCGCCGTCCACCAAAAGTGATCGATCTGTAGACCCCAGTGCGTGGTGTGTTCGGTGATCCGGGCGGTGAGCCACAACATCAGCGCGTTGACGACGACGTGAAACAACCCGAGGGTGAGGATGTAGAGCGGGATCGACAGGATCTGGACGATCGGCTTGATGAACGCGTTCACCAGACCGAAGATGACGGCGACGACGAAGATGATGCCGACCCGCTGGAGCTTGGTGTCACCGCCGACGAAGGTGATGCCGTGGACGAGCTTCGTAACCAGCCAAAGCGCGAAACCGGTCAATGCGGCGCGCAGCAGAAAGGGGCCCATGCCCACGATCCTCCCACCACAGCTGGGCCAACGGCAGCCCGTTCGCGGCTGTCCGGTCGCTTGTCAGCAGGGCGTTCGCGGCGCTCGGCGATGAAAGCGGCCGCGGCGTCCGGGACAGATTGAGCCAACCACGGTGAGCGGCTACGAGTCACCAACGCCGGCAACCTAATTCAGGTTGTAGAAGCGCTGCGCGTTCAACCCGCCGATCTTTTCGCGGGCCTCTTCGTTGATATCCGGACGCGTCCGCAGGTGCTTGGTGCTTTCGGGCCATTCGCCGTCCCAGTGCGGATAGTCGCTGGCGAACATGATGAAGTCGGCGCCCAGCACGTCGATCACCCCGGGCAGGATGGGTTCCTCCGGCTCGCACGTCACCCAGATGTTGCCCGCGGCCAGGTACTCGTGCGGGTCGCGGCGCCAGCCGCGTTCGACCCAGTCGCCCCGCTTCTCGTAGTGCTCGTGCAGGCGATCCATGAAGAACGGAACCCAGCCCGCGCCCGCCTCGAGGAAGGCGACGCGCAACCGCGGGTGGCGCTCGAAGACACCGCCGGACACCAACGCCGTCATCGCCGTCATCTGGTCGAACGGGAAACTGATGCAGTGCACCTGAATGTAATTGGTGAAGCGGTCCACGCCGATCTTCGGCAGGTGAATGCCCGGGGCGCCGTGGATGCCCAACGGCATCTCCAGGTCGACCGCTGCGGCGTAGAAGGGGTCGAGATCGGGGTGGTCGAGGTTACGCGTCTTGAGCGCCGGCGGGACCAGGGTCGCCACCAGCCCAAGCTCTTTCGCCTCGGTCATAACGTCGATCGCCGCCTGGCCGTGCTCAATCGGGGTGACGGCGACTCCCCGTAACCGTCCACCCGACGGGGCGCAGTAATCCGCGATCCACTGGTTGTACAGCCGGGCGAACCCGGCGGCGAACTCAGGATCCTCGAGGCTGGGCGCGCACAGGCCGAGGCTCGGATACAACACCATCGTGTCGATGTGGTCGCGGTCGGCGTCGCCCAGCACGCCCTCGGTCGATCGGCAATTGATGTCGGGTGCCTTGCTGATGCCGTGCTCCGGCGGACACCCCGCACCCGGGCCCTGGTCCTCCGGATAGTTGCGTCCTTCGAACGTCAACCGCATCCGCCCGTCGGTGCTCGGCTTGACGTACTGCGGCCAGCGTTTGATCGCTTCGATTGCCAGCGAGGGATTCTCGGCGACGTGTCCGTCGGCGTCGATGATGCGCATGTATCCGGAACTTACTCCCCCGGATTGTATGTTGGAATGGCTCGCTTTACCGCGCGCGGTAGGCCACGATGCTGAACGTGACAACACAAAGTCCTCGAAACAAGCTGACCGCCGACCAGCGGAACTCGTTCATCGCGGCGTTGCTGGGTTGGACGATGGACGCCTTCGACTACTTCATCGTCGTGCTCGTCTATGCCGACATCGCCAAGACCTTCCACCACAGCAAGGCCGAGGTCGCATTCGTCACCACCGCAACGCTGATCATGCGCCCCGTCGGCGCGCTGCTGTTCGGGTTGTGGGCCGACCGTGTCGGGCGCCGGCTCCCGCTGATGGTGGACGTGATGTTCTACTCCGTGGTGGGCTTCCTGTGCGCGTTCGCGCCCAACTTCACCGTGCTGGTGATTCTGCGGCTGCTGTACGGCATCGGCATGGGCGGTGAGTGGGGCCTGGGCGCCGCGCTCGCGATGGAAAAGGTTCCCGTCGAGCGACGCGGTTTCTTCTCCGGGTTGCTGCAGGAGGGCTACGCGTTCGGATACCTGCTGGCGAGCGTCGCCTCGCTGGTGGTGATGAACTGGCTCGGCTTGTCGTGGCGGTGGCTCTTTGCGCTGAGCATCGTTCCCGCACTGGTCAGTCTGATCATCCGCTACCGGGTGGAGGAGTCCGAAGTCTGGGAGGCCGCGCAGGACCAGATGAAACTGACCAGCACCAGGATCCGCGACGTGCTGCGGGACGGGGCGATCATCCGCCGGTTCTTCTACCTGGTGCTGCTGATGACGGCGTTCAACTGGATGAGCCACGGGACCCAGGACGTCTATCCCACATTTCTGACCTCGACGGCCAACCACGGTGCCGGCCTGTCCAGCGCGACCGTCAAGTGGATCGTGATCGCCTACAACGTGGGCGCCATCATCGGCGGCCTGGCGTTCGGGACGCTGTCACAGCGGTTCAGCCGCCGCTACACCATCATCTTCTGCGCGATGCTCGGCCTGCCGATCGTGCCGCTGTTCGCCTACTCGCACACGGCGGCGATGCTGTGTCTTGGTTCGTTCCTGATGCAGCTGTTCGTGCAGGGCGCGTGGGGCGTGATCCCCGCGCACTTGACCGAGATGTCGCCGGACGCCATCCGCGGCCTGTACCCCGGGGTCACCTACCAGTTGGGAAACCTGTTGGCGGCGTTCAACCTACCGATTCAGGAGCGCCTCGCGGAGTCGCACGGGTACCCGTTCGCCCTGGCGGCGACGATCGTGCCGGTGCTGATCGCGGTGGCGTTCTTGACGCTGATCGGCAAGGACGCCACGGGCATTCGCTTCGGCACCGCCGAAACCGTTTTCTTGCCAACCGAAGCCAAGTAACCGCGGACCAACCGCTCCCGAGCGTCACGCCAGCGTGACGCCGGGCCGTCGGAGCCACGCTAGCGTGACGCTCGCGGTCAGGGGCTGCTGAGCAGGCGCAGCAGCAGGTGCATCGCCACGGTCGTGGAGCGCTCCCGGACGTCGGAGCGGTTGCCGGGCAGCCGCAACGTGCGGGTGTCTTTGCGGCCGTCGGCGAGGGTCACGCTGAAACAGACCGTGCCGACGGGCTTTTCGGGTGTGCCCCCGCCGGGACCGGCGATGCCGGTGATCGCGACGGCGGTGTCGGCGTCGAAGCGGGCGATGGCGCCGGCCGCCATCGCCTCGGCGACCGGCTCGGACACCGCTCCGTGCGCCTCGATCAGCGCCGGGTCGACGCCGAGCAGCTCCGCTTTGGCCTCGTTCGAGTAGGACACCACCCCGCCGGCGACGTAGTCCGACGATCCGGGCCGGTCGGTCAGCCGCGCGGCCAGCAGCCCGGCGGTGCACGATTCGGCCGTTGCAATCCGGCGGCCGGCCAGCGCCCGGGCGACCAAATCGTCGACCGTGGAACCATCTTCGGAGAAGAGCTGCTGAGAATGCCGGTCGCGCAGCAGCTGCATGAGTTTCGCGTAGCTGGCTGCGGCGTCCGGCTCGTAGCGCGTCACCATCTCGACCTCGCCCCGCCGCAGGCAGGTGGTGATCTCCAGCGACTCGAAGCCCGGCACCGACGCCTCGGCCTCGCGCAGCGTCTCGGCCAGACCCGATTCGGGCAGCCCGAACATTCGCGCGGTGTCCTGCCGATAGAGCGTTCGCCCGGCGATCGCCTGCTGCGCCGCCGGCGTCTCGATGGCCCGGCTCCACATCGGCTGCAGCTCGCGCGGCGGCCCCGGAAGCACGATCACCGTCGGCTTGCCGGGGACCACCACTCCAGGCGCGGTGCCCACCGGGTCGAGCACCTGAGCTCCGGCGGGAATCATCGCCTGCTTGCGGTTGGCGGCGCGCACCGCGTCGAAGTCGACGCCCTCGAAGCGGGCCATCAGCTTCTTGAGGATGTTCGCGATCTTGTTCTCGGTTTCGTCGTCGAGCACCAGCTCGCGGCCGCAGAACCGCGCCACCACCTCGACCGTCATGTCGTCGGCCGTCGGGCCCAGGCCGCCGCTGGTGACGATCAGGTCCATGCCCTGATCCGCCATGAAGCGCAGCTGCGCCTCGATGTCTTTGGCGCGGTCACCGCAGATCGTGATGTGCGCCAGCTCGACGCCCAGCTCCAGGAGGCGATCCGCGATCCAGGGGCCGTTCGCATCCTGGACGCGCCCGGTGAGGACTTCGGTTCCGGTGACGACGATGCCTGCGCGTGCGCTCACCGCCATGAGCCTACTGGCCCCGGCCGGACTCGATCAGCCGCGGCGGGCCGCCTGCTGGGCGAGTTGCACGCGCGACTTAACGCCGACCTTCGAATAAACGTGAGTGAGGTGGGTTTGGACGGTCCGTGGTGAGACGAAAAGCCGGGCGGCAATGTCCTTGTTGGTGAGCCCCTCACCGACGAGGCGAACGACGTCGAGTTCGGTCGGCGTCAATGACGCCCAGCCGTTCGAAGGCCGTCTGCGTTCGCCTCGTCCGCGCTGCGCGTAGGCGATCGACTCCTCGATGGACAATGCGGCGCCCTCCGTCCATGCGGCTTCGAAGTCATTCTCCCCCATAGCATCCCGGACCACGGCGATCGCGGCGCCCACGCCGGCGTCGTAGACGGGGAAGCGCACCTGCCCGGCCTGCCGCCGGATGGCCGCTGCGGCGCCGAGGATCCGCGCCGCGTATTGGTGACTCCCGTTGGCCGCCGCGATGCGCGCGAGGCATTCCAAGACGTCGGGAAGGCGCAGGTAACCCCGCGTCTCGGAAACGATCGCCAGCGCCGCATGGGCGTCGCGCTCGGCTTGCTCCGGCTCGCCCTGGGCGAACGCGACGAACGCCCGCGTCGTCAATGCGGCCATCCGGTACCACCGGGCACCACCGCAACGGTCTCGTCCGCCCATCGGCGGGCGTCGGCCAGGTCACCGCATGCCAGCAACGCTTCGGCCATCGGGTTCATGCTTCTGACGAAGATTTCGCGGAAAGGAACGGTATGCCGCCACGCCGTCTCACATGCCAGCTTCGCCGCGCCCGCGTCAGCGCTTGCCAGTGCGGCATAGGCGAATACGGCGTAGACCGTGTCGCCGTAGAAGCCGCCCATCGCGACGGTGCCTTCCTCGGCGGCTTCCGCTGCCACCCTGGCCGCGGCTGCATCGCCCTGGTAGGCGAGCACAACACCGTGGCCGACATGACCATTCACCCGGTTGGTCAGCTCGTTCGCGGTCGCGGCGCCCTCGGCCAAGGCGGCGAGAACTCGACCGGCCTCGGCGAGTTCGCCCTGCATCCACAGCGCTACGCCCAGCCAGATGCCCGAATTCCGCGAGGTGAACCGGTCGCCGAGGGCTTCAGCGATATCTCGCGCTTCCTCGGCGGCGGGCCGCGCATCGATCGGGTCGCCGGCAAAACATGCCGTGACTGCTTGGAGGTTACGGATCTGCGCGAGCTGCGCGCGATCGCCGGCCGCCTCGGCGCGCTCGACGGCCTCAACCAAGAACGGCTCAGCGATTTCGGCGGTGTAGAAAGCCAACATCCCGCAGGCGGTGAGGATTTGGGCAACCAGGGCTGCATCGTCGAGTTGACGCGCGATCACAAGGGCGTCGTGTGCACGCTTCATGCTGGCGGTGCCTGCCGCCGACGCCACGAGAACGCTGTGGTCGGCGACCGCCTGCACCCATACGGCCGGTTCGACGCTCGGATCGCGCGCGTCGGTCAGGATGGCGCCGAACCCGGCAATGCCTTCCGCCAACCTCCCGCGCCTGGCCCAGAAGTTGAACAGCGACGAGACCAACCGCAATGCCGCGTTGTTGTCGCCCATCTCGCGGCTCCATAAGTATGCGGCGCGAAGATTGTCGTTCTCGGCTTCGGCCCACTCCAGCAGTCGCCCATATGCCGGCTTGCTGACCGCCTCCAGCCGGGCCGCGGTGGCGGTGTAGTAATCGCGGTGCCGCGTGCGCACTTCGTCGGATTCGCCGGACTCACCGAGCTTTTCTAGAGCGTATTGCCGCACGGTTTCCAGCAGCCGGTAACGCATCCCGCCCCGGACGTCTTCGGCGACCACCAGCGACTTGTCGACCAACAGGCCGAGCTGGTCGAGGATCTGGTAGCCCTCCACCTCGCTGCCGGCTCCGACCGCCTGGGCGGCTTCAAAGTCGAAGCCGCCCGTGAAGACGGCCAGCCGGTGCAACAGGACCCGCTCAGGTTCGGTGAGCAGCGCGTGTGACCAGTCCACCGAGGCGCGCAGTGTCTGTTGGCGGCGCACTGCGGTGCGTGCGCCGCCGGTCAGCAGCCGAAACCGATCGTGAAGACTGTCCAGGATCTGGGTCAGCGAGAGCGCTCGAACCCGCGCCGCCGCGAGTTCGATGGCCAGCGGCATGCCGTCGAGGCGGCGGCAGATTTCCAGCACCAGGTCGGCATCGTCTGCGGTCACGCAGAAGTCCGGCCGGGCGCGGCGGGCCCGGTCGGTGAAAAGCGCGACCGCCTCGTCGGCCAGCGACAACGACGGCACGCGCCAGATCACTTCGCCGGCGATACCCAGCGGTTCACGGCTGGTGGCAAGAAACGTCACATGCGGGCACGCATTGAGCAGCTCAATGGTCAGCTGCCCGCATGCGTCGAGCAGATGCTCACAATTGTCGAGAAGCAACAGCATTGTGCGCTCGCCGAGGAACCGCACCAGCGTGTCAGTCGTCGACCGGCCCGGCTGGTCGGGCAGTCCGAATGTGCGGGCCACGGCAATCGGAACCACGCGCGGGTCGGTGATCGGCGCGAGGTCGACGCACCACACACCGTCGGAGAACTCGGTTGCGAGTGTGGCCGCGGCCTCGGTCGCGAGCCGCGTTTTGCCGGCGCCGCCGGCGCCGGTCAGGGTAGCGAACCGGTTCTCCAGGGCAATCTGGCGGATCGCCGCCATTTCAGCTTGCCGCCCAATGAAATTCGTCAGTTGAGCAGGAAAATTGCGGACGACGGGCGTCGTGGTTTTCCGAAGCGGCGGAAATTCGTTGCGAATGTCCGGATGGCAGAGCTGCACTACCCGTTCGGGTCGAGGAACCCCACGCAGGGGGTAGCTGCCGAGGTCGGTCAGCCAGGCGTCGGTGGGGAGCCGGTCGGCGACCAGCGCCTCGGCGGTGCCAGAGAGTACGGTTTGGCCGCCGTGGGCCAGGTCGCGGATGCGCGCGGTGCGGTTGATGGTGGGACCGATGTAGTTGGCTTCGTCGCGGAGCTGGATCTCACCGCTGTGCACACCGATGCGCAGGCGGATCGGCGCCAATGGCGCGCGTTGCAGATCCAACGCGCATGCGGCGGCATCGCTGGCGCGGGCGAAAGCGATCACGAAGCTGTCGCCTTCGCCCTGCTCGACGGGCCGCGCTCCGTGGTGCGCGGCGACGAGCTCTGACAGTGTGCGATCCAATCGCGCGACCGCAGCCGTCATCTCGTCGGGTTGGCTTTCCCACAATTGGGTGGATCCCTCGACGTCGGCCAGTAGCAACGTCACCGTGCCAGTCGGCAGCAAGTCGCCCACGCCCAAGTCGCTCCAGTCTGTGCTGTCCAAAGGCGGCGTGTCCGCGCGTTCGATCATGGTAGCCAGGATCGGCGCGCGCGGTGAGGCAAACATCGGCAAAAGCGCGTATATCAGCTCAGCTCACCGCAGAATGCGGTCCACGGTGACGCGCGTTCCAAGACGCCGTACGGGGCTAGGTGCCTTCGAGGTAACGCTCGACGGTGGCGACCTTCTGCGTCATCGCGTCGCTGACCCCGGCCCGCCAGTCCGCCTTGATCACCGTGCTGACGCGGGGCGCTCGGGCGGCAACGGCCTCCACGGCGCGCTGCACGACCGCCATCACCTCGTCCCAGGTTTCGCCCTCGATGACGGTGAACATCGAATCCGTCCGGTTGGGCAGGCCGGAATCGCGGACCACCCGAACCGCTTCGGCGACGATCTCGCCGACGCCCTCGCCCACCCCCATCGGGGTGACGGAGAACGCGACGAGCACAGACACCCACCGAGCCTACCCAAGCCGTTCGCGGCCGGCCTGGCAGCATCAAGGCCCATGCGGGTTCTGGTGCAGCGGGTGACGTCGGCGGCGGTGTCGGTCGACGGAGACGTGGTGGGGGCCATCCGGCCGGACGGGCAGGGCCTGCTGGCCTTCGTTGGCGTCACCCACGGCGATGACCTCGACAAGGCTCGCCGGCTCGCCGAAAAGCTCTGGTATTTGCGGATTCTCGACGACGAGCGGTCGGCCGCCGACGTCAACGCGCCGATCTTGGTGGTCAGCCAGTTCACCCTGTACGCCGACACCGCCAAAGGCCGGCGCCCGTCGTGGAACGCGGCCGCGCCGGGTGCGGTCGCCGAGCCGATGGTGGCGGCGTTCGCCGACGCGCTGCAACGGCTGGGCGCCGAGGTTCAGACCGGGGTGTTCGGCGCGAACATGCGCGTCGAGTTGGTCAACGACGGCCCCGTCACCGTCATGCTCGAACTCTGAACCGACGGGTAGGTTGGAGACGTCGCTTGCCGCAGCCGATTGTTAATGGGAGGGGCGACCATGAGCCCGACGCCCGAGTTTGGGTCGCTCCGTTCCGACGACGACCATTGGGACATCGTCAGCAGCGTGGGCTACACCGCGTTGCTGGTGGCCGGATGGCGGGCGCTGCACTCGGTAAGCCCGCAGCCGCTGGTCCGGGACGACTTCGCCAAGCTTTTCATCGAAGCGTCGCGAGACCCTTATCTGGCGGCCAAGCTTGCCAACCCGGGGACGTCCGAAGACGAACTGGCCTTTCCTCGCCTCTACGGTGTGCAGACGCGGTTCTTCGATGACTTCTTCGTGGAGGCCGGCGCCGTGGGCATCCGCCAGGCGGTGATCGTCGCGGCCGGGCTGGATTCCCGCGCGTATCGGCTCGAATGGGTCCAGGGCACAAGGATTTTCGAGGTTGACCTGCCGAAGGTGCTGGAATTCAAGGCCCACGTGCTCGCCCAGCACGGCGCCAAACCCAAGGCCCCCCGGGTCGGGGTCGCGGCCGACCTGCGCGCCGACTGGTCCAGAGCGCTGGAGGACGCCGGCTTCGACGTGGAGCGGCCCAGCGCCTGGTCGGTGGAGGGAGTGCTGCCCTACCTGACCGACGAGGCCCAGAACGCGCTCTTCACC
Organism: Mycobacterium hainanense; assembly: GCF_041890355.1. Taxonomy (NCBI): domain Bacteria; kingdom Bacillati; phylum Actinomycetota; class Actinomycetes; order Mycobacteriales; family Mycobacteriaceae; genus Mycobacterium; species Mycobacterium hainanense. Next base: position 2,844,911 of record NZ_CP169059.1, read on the forward strand.
CGGATCAGCGGACTCAGCGCGCCCGGCAGCCGAATTGCCATCGGCGCGCTCGGTTCTCGCCTGGACCACGACCAGCTCGAGGAGCTGGAGTCGGCCCATCCCGGCGTCAACATGTCCGGCGACGTCGACTTCTCCGCCCTGACCTACGAGCCACAGTCGGACCCGGCGGAACGGCTGGCCTCACATGGTTGGTCGGTCGACCCCGTCCGTAACACGCTCGATCTCCAGGCGGGGTACGGGATGACGCCGCCGGACGTCGACGTCAAGATCGACAGTTTCATGCGGTCCCAGTACATAACGGCCAGTAAGCGCTAGGGCGTCAGCAGGATCTTCACGTCGTCGCCCGACCGCGACGCGGCGGTCGCGTAGCCCTTCGCCGCCTCCTCCAACCGCAGCGTCGTCGTAAAGATCCCGTCGACGTCCAGTCGCCCGGACTGCAGCAGCGGGATCAATTCGGGCCAGGTGCGCTGCACGGGCGCGGTCGTCATGCGCAGGGTGATGCTGCGGATCAGGCAGCCCAGGGCGTTGAGCGGAAAGGGATTCATGTCGTGCACACCGACAACCGAGACGGTGCCGCCGGGTCGCACCGCGTTGAGCGCGTCGGTCAGGGACGCGTCCGTGGCGACGGCGTCGATCACCGCGTCCGCGCCCCGGCCCGCGGTGGCCTCGAGGATGGCGCCGATCGCGGGCGCCTTGAGGGGCATTGCCCCCCACCTGGCGGCGCGCTCGAGACGCCCATCCACCTGGTCGACCGCGAAAACCGTTGCGGCGCCCTGGAACAGTGCGCTGCGCAACGAACACAACCCGACAGCTCCCAGGCCGATGACCGCCACGGTGCCGCCGAACGGGATGTCGGCGCGTTGCGCCGCCGCCCAGCCGGTCGCGAGGTTGTCGGTGAGCAGCAGCGCCTGTTCGGTGCTGATCGCGTCCGGCATCTTCAGCAGCTGGAAGTCGGCGGCGGGCACGGCCAGCAGATCGGCCTGCGCCCCACCGAGCAGGCCCCCGCCGAAGATCTGGAAACCGTTGTGGCACATGACCGGATCCCGGGTGGCGCATCCGGCGCAGGCGCCGCACCCCGTCACCGACGACACCATGACGAGGTCGCCCACCTTGACGGTGCGCACTTGCGGTCCCGCCTCGACCACGGTGCCGATCGCTTCATGCCCCAGCGCGATCGGCTCGGGCATCGGGAAATCCGCCTCGTAGAAATGCAGGTCGGATCCGCAGATCCCGGCGGCGGTGACCTCGACGATCGCCCCATCGGGGCCGGGAAGGGCGGGATCGGGTCGGGTGTCGACCCGGATGCTGTGGGGCCCGTCGACGACTACCGTACGCATATTGTCGTGCTCACTTCCCTTGCCGCACCACGAATTGGGACCAGTCGGGCTCGCGCACCGCGGCCCAGTACTCGTTGAGGCGCCACGGACTGACGGTGTGAATCTCGCCGTCGGCGTTCTTGAAGTAGGAGTGTTTGACCGCGGGGTGCGCCCACACCATCTTCTTGATCTGGGTCTGCGTCCGCTCGTGCCACGCGGCGGCCGCGTCGGCCTTGGGCTCCAGCGAATGCACGTCCGCCTCCGCCAGTCGCGCCAGGCACTGGTCGATGTAACGCATCTGCAGTTCGGACTGGAAGATCAGGCTGCCCCCATGGGCGAGGTGGGTCCCGGGCCCGTAGATGATGAACAAGTTCGGGAACTTCGGGACGGTGATGCCGAGATAGGCGTACGGGCGGCTCCCCCACATCTCACGCAGGTCGACGCCGTCGCGGCCGGTGATCTTCAGCGGCCACAACACATCGGTGTGCCGGAATCCCGTGGCATACACGATGATGTCGGCGTCATGCGTCTCGCCGTCGTCGGTGACGATGCCGCTCGGGGTGATCCGCCGGATGGGTGTGCGCACCAGATCGACGTTGTCGCGTTGCAGCGTCTGCAGCCAGCTGCCGTTGTCCTGCAGTGTGCGTTTGCCACAGGCGGGATAGTCGGGCATCACCTTGCCCAGCAACTCGTCTCCTTCGCCGATCTGGCTGGTGATCCACTGGGAGAACATCATCTGGGCGGCGGCGTTGATGTCGCTGACGGCGTGGTCCTGGTCGGCGTAGTCCGGGTCGCTTTCCGCCGCGTCCAGGCCCTTGTCGGACCCGGGCCAAAGGACCAGGAAGCGGTACCACCGTCCGTAGAACGGCAGGTGCCGCATCGCCCACCGCATGCCCTCGCCGACCTCGTCGTGATACATCGGATTGGGGAACATCCACTGCGCGGTCCGCTGAAACACGGTGAGGTGCTCGACCTCCGGCGCGATGGCGGGGGCGATCTGAAAACCGCTGGCGCCGGCGCCGATCAGGGCCACCCGCTTGCCGCGCATGTCGACGGAGTGGTCCCAGGCGGCGGAGTGGAACGCAGGTCCGGCGAAACTGTCGGCGCCGTCGAAGGGGGGAATGTTCGGCCGATTCAGCTGGCCGACGGCGGTGATCAATGCTCGCGCTCGCACGGTGCTGGTCCGGCCCTCGGCGCCGCGCAGCCGGATACTCCAGGTGGCGTCGGCGTCAACCCACTCGGCGGCCAGCACCTCGGTATTCCAGAGCACGTGCTCGGCCAGGTCGTGCTTCGCCATGACCTTGGTGAAATAGTCCTGCAGCTCGTGCTGCTCGGCGAAGAAATGGGTCCAGTCGTTGTTGGGTTCGAAGCTGTAGCAATAGAAGTGGTTGGCCACGTCGACCCGCGCCCCGGGATAGCTGTTCTCCCACCAGGTTCCGCCCGGGCCGGCGTTCTTCTCCACGATGGTGAACGGAATGTTGGCCTGCTTGAGCCGGATCCCCGCGAGGATGCCCGATTCTCCGCAGCCGACGACCAGGACCGGGATGTCCGCCGCGCTCTCGGCCGGCAGGGCATGCGGACGACGGGGATCGGCGCCATGAAGGTCCATCTCTTCGAGGATCAGCGGCAGGTAGTCGTCGGTCACGTGTTCGCAGGCCGCCCAGTCCATCATCTCCCGAATGAGGTCGGGGCTCAGCGGCTTTGGCTCGGGGCAACCGCGGTCCCGATAGTCGACGATAACCGGAAGGGCCGCCGCGCGGGCCCGCGCCTTTTCCTCCTCGGACATGAATCCCTGAATCTCGTTGAGGAAGACACCCATCTGCTTGAAGTCGCGGATGAACCGCGGATCGCCGGTGATGTGCACCAGCGACAGCAACAGCGTCGGGATGCTGACGTCCGCGAGGGCGGCCTCAATCTCCGCGGTGGACGTGGTGAAGGGTTCGCCGGCATAGGCGCTGCGCATCGAGCCGATCCTCTCGGTGAACGGGGCTCCCCAATTACGCGACGTGCCGTGTCGTAATTGGCAGCACTACGCTACTCGCTGGCCGCGGAGCGGATCAATAGCGTTGACGCGACGGCGGGTCGTCCTCGTCGTTGTCCGACGTCAGCTTTTCGGGGTGGTGGAAGGTGTTGGTGCGGGGCTGGCCGCGGTCGAGATGGGGTGGCGGAATCCATTCGGAGCTGGGAAACAATGGGTCCACGTCGACGCCTGCTCCCAGTGAGCCGGAGATGGAGGAGCGCCATGGCCTCGCTACTCACGGCCTGCGCCGGATTCCTGCTCGCAATCTTGTGGATGGATCTGATCTTCGATGTGCAGGTGCTCCGGTTTCGTTCTGCGCCAACGGATCTGCCGGAAGATGTGCTCGCCTCCATTGCGGCTTACTACCGTCGCGCGACCACCACGTCTCGCCCGATGGGGCGGCTGATCGCCGTCGTGATGGTGATTCTGCTGGGGGCGTTAACCTACGAGTCCGCGCGTGGGCCGGAGCCGTGGTGGCTGCTGGTGCTGTCGGCCATGCTCGCGGGGCTTCCGATCATGCTCGCGTTGACGCAGACGGTCCCCGACGCGGTGCGGCTGGGGCGGCGGGCGGACGGTCCGCCCGAACAGACGCGGCTGGCGCGCTCCATCTGCCGGGATCATCTGGTCTGCGCCGGCTGCATGTTTGCGTTGGTGGCGCTGTGGGTCGCGCGCAGCGCGACATTCTGACGGGGCCGACGGGTCGTAGTGACAAAACGCAGGTCAGGACCCGCTGGCCACGTCAACGCAGTCCGTACTAAACTAGAACACGTTTCAATTCGGCCGCGCCCCAGGAGTAGGCATGCACACCGCCATCTGCGATGAGCTTGGTATTGAGTTTCCGATTTTCGCGTTCACGCACTGCCGTGACGTCGTGGTCGCGGTCAGCAAGGCCGGGGGGTTCGGCGTCCTCGGCGCGGTCGGCTTCACGCCCGAGCAGCTGGAGATCGAACTCAACTGGATCGACGAGAACATCGGTGACCACCCCTACGGCGTCGACATCGTCATCCCGAACAAATACGAGGGCATGGACTCGCACCTCTCGGCGGAGGAACTCGCCGAGACGCTGCGCAAGATGGTGCCCCAGGAACACCTCGACTTCGGCAAGAAGATCCTCGCCGACCACGGGGTGCCGATCGAGGACAGCGACGGCGACAGCCTGCAGCTGCTCGGGTGGACCGAGGCGACGGCCACGCCCCAGGTCGAGGTGGCACTCAAGCACCCGAAGGTGAAGATGATCGCCAACGCGCTGGGCACTCCCCCGGCCGACATGATCAAGCACATTCACGAAGCCGGGCTCAAGGTGGCGGCGCTGTGCGGCTCGCCCTCACAGGCCCGCAAGCACGCGGACGCGGGCGTCGACATCATCATCGCCCAAGGCGGTGAGGCCGGCGGCCACTGCGGTGAGGTGGGCTCAATCGTGTTGTGGCCGCAGGTGGTCAAGGAAGTCGCCCCGGTGCCGGTGCTGGCGGCGGGCGGTATCGGCAGCGGCCAGCAGATCGCGGCGGCGCTGGCGCTCGGTGCGCAAGGGGCATGGACCGGCTCGCAGTGGCTGATGGTCGAGGAATCCTCGAACACCCCGGTGCAGCAGCAGGCGTACGTCAAGGCGGGCAGCCGGGACACCGTCCGCAGCCGGTCGTTCACCGGCAAGCCGGCGCGCATGTTGCGCAACGACTGGACGGAGGCGTGGGAGCAGCCGGGCAACCCGAAGCCACTCGGCATGCCGTTGCAGTATATGGTCTCCGGCATGGCGGTGCGGGCCACCAACAGGTACCCGAACGAGAGCGTGGACGTCGCCTTCAACCCGGTCGGTCAGGTCGTCGGTCAGTTCACCAAGGTGGAGAAGACGGCGACGGTCATCGAGCGCTGGGTCCAGGAGTATCTGGAAGCGACCAACCGACTGGACGAACTCAACGAGGCCGCCTCGGTCTGACCGCGGAACTAGACCTCGTCGTCGTCGAGCGCCTCGCGGCCGCTGAACATCTCCCTCGTCCGGTCGACCGCGTAGGTACCGATCTCGATCGAGTTCTGAACGATACCGCTGGCGCCGCCGGAGATGTCACCGCGGATGATGTCGCTGGCGTGTTCGACGATGTCGGAGGCCTTTTCGACCGCGTTCGTCGCGATGTCCCTGGCCGCGTCGACCGCATCCTTCGGGTTGAAAGCCATCTCGAGTCTCCTCTGGTCGCAGGACAGTTGCTATGACTCTAGCCGGGGCGCGCCGGGCTAGTAGTTCACCAGGCTGCGCCAGTAGTCCTCCGGAATTTCGGCCCCGGACCGCAAGATTCGGGCCAGGCCGACGGCCATCGCGATGCCCAGCAGGCCCAGCCACAGCCCCGCCAACCCGATGACCCCCCACAGCACGGCGGTGACGGCGGGCCACGGCGACAGCACCGCGAGAACCGGCGCGAAAAAGAACCCCGTCCCGATGTACCACGCCGAGCCGGCACGATCGGACGCCAAGACGAACCGCAGCCAGCGCGGGACGAGGGTCTCGCCGGGCCGCCCGTCGTTCATGACTCAGCCGCTCATCCCGCCGGGGGGAAGAATCCGGCCCCGGTGAACCAGCCCTCTTGCCAACCCTGCGCCCCCAGGCACAGCATGGGCAGCCCGCGATCAGACTGCGCCGCCGCCTGCGGTCCAGGGCACTTCGCGCCGGCCTGCTGCACCCCGTACAGGGGGTAGGAGATGACCCAATACCCGGTGGTGGCCGCCGGGAACTGGTTCGGCGGAGGGAAATGGCACGCCTCGGCCTGGCCGCTGGTGCCTCGACCGAAGATGAAGCGCTCGTAGTTGTCGCACGGCGCGCCCAACGACGCCTGATAGTTCATGCCCGGCACGTCGCCGTCGTACCCGGCCGCTGCGTGCGGCGCCATGCCAATCGCGATGCCCGCTATCGAAGCGGCGCTGAGCAGTACCCGAATCATGTTCCACCCCGCCTGTCGTCGCCGGTGACCTGCACCAAAGCATATCCATCGAGGCGCAGGCCACAAGACCTTATCGGCCGCGGGGCCCGAGAACGAGGAACACGTTTCAATTTGTGCTCGGCGATCTTGAGTCAACGCTTCCCAACCGTGGTGCGGCAATGGTTTATTTGCACAAAGACGACTAGACCACTTCGTCATCGAGGAGCGGGCCATGCCAACCGTCGAGCCAACCGCCAAACCGGTCCCCAATCTTCCTCCCGGATTCGACTTCACCGATCCGGACATCCACGCCGAGCGGTTGCCGGTGGAGGAACTGGCCGAACTGCGGCGGACGGCGCCCATCTGGTGGAACGAGCAGCCGATCGGGGCCGGCGGATTCGATGACGGCGGCTTCTGGGTGGTGTCCAAGCACAAGGACGTCAAAGAAGTCTCGCTGCGCAGCGACGTCTTCTCCAGCCTGAAAAACACGGCGCTGCCGCGTTATAAGGACGGAACGGTCGGCGAGCAGGTCGAACGCGGCAAGTTCGTGCTGCTCAACATGGATGCGCCGCAACACACTCGGCTGCGCAAGATCATCTCGCGGGCATTCACCCCTCGGGCCATCGAGCGCCTTCGCGAGGACCTTGCCGAGCGGGCCCGGCGCATCGTCGCCGAAGCGGCCGCGCAAGGGCGCGGTGACTTCGTCGAGCAGGTGTCGTGCGAGTTGCCGTTGCAGGCCATCGCCGGGTTGATGGGCGTGCCGCAGGAAGACCGCAAGAAGCTTTTCCACTGGTCCAACGAGATGGTGGGCGACCAGGATCCGGAGTTCGCCAGCAACGACGCCATCACCGCTTCCGTCGAACTCATCATGTACGGCATGCAGATGGCCGCCGAGCGGACCAAAAATCCGGGCGAAGACCTCGTCACCAAGTTGGTCCAGGCGGACATCGATGGCCACAAGCTCTCCGACGACGAGTTCGGCTTCTTCGTCATCCTGCTGGCCGTGGCCGGCAACGAAACCACCCGCAACTCCATCACCCAGGGCATGATGGCCTTCACCGACTTTCCGGATCAGTGGGAGCTGTTCAAGTCCGAGCGCCCCGCCACCGCGGCCGACGAGATCGTCCGGTGGGCCACGCCGGTGACCTCATTCCAACGCACCGCGCTCGAGGACTACGAACTGTCCGGTGTGCAGATCAAGAAGGGCCAGCGGGTGGTGATGGTCTACCGCTCAGCCAATTTCGACGAGGACGTCTTCGACGACCCGTTCACCTTCAACATCCTGCGCGACCCTAATCCGCACGTGGGTTTCGGTGGGACCGGGGCGCATTACTGCATCGGAGCGAACCTGGCGCGCATGACCATAGACCTGATGTTCAACGCCATCGCCGACGGGATCCCGAACCTGGAATCGATCGGAAAGCCCGAACGGCTACGGTCCGGCTGGCTGAACGGGATCAAGCATTGGCAGGTGGACTACCACACTGACGGCGCGAAAGCCACTGCCGCACAGTAGCATCAACTGCATGACAACCCATCGAGCAGTTCACGTAAAGTCGGCCGGCGCACCGTTGGAACTGGTCGATGTCGAAACCAAGCCACCGGGACGCGATGAGGCGCGGATCGCCGTCACCGCCTGTGGAATCTGCGGCACGGACGCGCACTTTGTGGCCGGTAACTTCCCGGGCATGACGTGGCCGTTGACTCCCGGGCACGAAATCGCCGGGACTATCGCCGAACTCGGCGCGGGTGTCGAGGGTTTCGCCGTCGGCGATCGCGTCGCGGTCGGCTGGTTCGGCGGGTGCTGCTACCACTGCGAAGAGTGCCGAAAAGGCCACTTCATTCACTGCGAGAACGGGAAGGTCCCCAGTTACCAGTATCCGGGCGGCTACGCGGAGTCGGTGACCGTCCCGGGAAGCGCGCTTGCCCACATACCGGAAGGGCTCTCCGACGCAGAAGCCGCGCCGATGGGCTGCGCCGGCGTCACCACCTACAACGCGTTGCGTCACACGAAGGCGGTGCCCGGCGACCGGGTCGCCATCCTCGGTGTCGGCGGGCTCGGACACCTCGGGGTGCAGTTCGCGCGGGCCATGGGTTTCGAAACCATCGCCGTCGCTCGCGGCGGCGCTAAAGAGGAGGACGCCCGGAAGTTGGGCGCCCACCACTACATTGACTCGACCGCGACCGATCCCGCGGAAGCGCTGAAGGCTCTGGGTGGGGCGGCGGTCGTGCTGGCGACCGCGGGCAACTCGGCGGCGATGGCCGCAACAGTGGGGGGGATATCGCCACAGGGCGAGCTCGTCACCATCGGCGTCACGCCAGAACCGTTGCCGATCAGCCCCATCCAACTCATCGGGCCCGGAATCAGCATCGTCGGTCATCCCTCCGGCACGGCGAAAGACGTTGAAGAGACGATGCATTTCGCCGTCCTGTCCGGGGTGCGGGCGTGGATCGAGGAGCTGCCACTGTCGCAGGCCGCCGAGGGCTACGCGGCACTGGAGCAAGGACGCGCGCACTACCGCACCGTCCTGACGATGTGATCGCACCGCGGCCTATGACCGACGAGTGGAGCTTGGACGCGTCGAACGGCGAACTGCTGCTTGCCACAGGGGTCCAGGGCCGCGCCGCCCGGATGGGTCACCGACTCGCAATCGCGATGACCCGGTGGCATGCCACCGTGAGCTGGGCCGGTTCCGAACCGGCCACCGTCGAGCTTGTGGTCGAGACCGACTCGCTGGAGGTTCTGCGCGGCGAGGGCGGCGTCAAGGGACTGTCCACGCCCGAGAAAGCGGTGGTGCGGTCCAACGCCCTGAAATCGTTGGATGCTAGCCGGTTCCCCGAGATCCGCTTCGTCACACGGGGCGTCGACAAGACCGACGACGGTTACCGGCTCAGCGGGGAACTCACCGTGCGGGGAAAGACGCGGGACCACGTAATCGAGCTGCGCACAGAGGATCTCGGGGACGAGTGGCGCATGTCCACCGAGTCCACGGTCCGGCAGACCGACTACGGCATCAAGCCGCACTCAGTGCTGATGGGGTCGGTCCAGGTCGCCGACGACGTTGCGTTGTCCTTCACCGCCACTCACGCGAAGGACGCCTGAGCGGCCCGGCGTCAAGGCTGCGGCTGCGCGGGCGCCCGCGGCGCCGTGTCGCCCGTCGGCTCACCGGCGTCGGCCGGGATGTGCTCGAGAACCCTTGTCAGGTAGGGCTGCCGGTTGGCGGAGTCGGGCTGCGGCGCCTCGGGGGCGGCGGGTTCCGAGATCGGTTCTGCGGCGGGAACCTTCGCCTGCGGGGTCAGCGGCGCGACGACCGGGGGCGGCGCCACGGCTTCGGCGATTTGTGGTGTGGGCGGTTGCACCGCGTGCCGAGGGGCCGGCTTGCTGGCCGGGGCCAGCTGGATACCCACGGCGAGCGAGAGAGAGGAGACGAACGTGACCACACCGGCGGCCAGGGTGGTGACGGCGCCGGCGTACGAGAGCTTGCGCGGCGGCACGGGCGTGGCGGCGGGGACGCTGTCGTGCTCCACCAGCTGCTCGTCGGTGAACTCGGTGCTTCGAGCGGCGGTCAGCGCCGCGCCCCGCGCGATGGTTACCTGCACCATCGTTTGCACGAAAACCGGTACGGGCAAGGCTTTTTCGAGCTGCCAGGAGAAACCGTCGACGTCGGCATGCGCGCCGACGACGACAACCCCGCCCGGTTGCCAGCCGTTGCGGTCGAACATGCCGCTCAGCCAGCGTGTCAGGCCGTCGAGGCCGCCGCCCACCTGCTTGGTGGCCGTCCGCGTCTCCCCGTTGTGGGTGTCGACCATGACAACGGTCGTCCCCTCCCGTTCGAGCAGACAGATGGCGGTCTGGTCGTAGCCGATGACCGGCGCGATGGCCTGCGCCAGGGTCTCGACGGCGTCGAGCGCACGGACCGGTATGACGTTGTCGAGGCCCGCGTCGGTGAGCGCTTCCAGCACCAGGGCCGCCTGCACGGACGCGTCGTCGTTCCAGGTCACTCCGATGACCCGCAGCCGGTGATCGCTGGCGGCCGCCTGCGCTTCCACCCGCAATACCTCGTCGGCTACTTGCTCTGCGGTACTGAGGGCGCGCACCCCGCGACCGGCGTCCAGGGCCAGCTCCCGGTGGTCCAGGATGGTGCCGTCCGCGCCGTGTCCTTCAGCGAGAACCCATCCAATGGCGGTCGGCGTCACTGATAGCCCGAGTACCGTGTCCAAAACTTATGCCCCAATCGGTCCCGGACCCCCGACACCCTCACCCACACCGACGCGCACCAGTGAATCCCCTGGTGAGGTGGTTCGTGAGGGCCGGAACGGACCGAGAAAATGTGGTCTACATCGGCTTGCTTCGTGAGAGCCTACGCGGTCGGCGCAAGTCCGGCTGCCCCGGTTCGGCTCCGCCGGACGCTCGCCTGGACGCGCTGGCCGGCGAACGGCCTCACGACGCCGGGAAACCATCGCATGTGCTCGCGGCGATAGGCGATAAAGGTCTTAGCTAGGGAATCGGCTTTTCCGGCGGCGGTTCGGGCAGCGGAACGCGGTTGTCTACGGGACGGGACAGAAAAATGCGGCTTTGTGCGTTGAGCCAAAACCGGCCATGGGACTGCTAGCAGGCATTTTGGCCCACCTGCGGGGGTGTGCGATGGAGAACCGGCCGGCGTGTGCGTCTGTGGTGCCCTTATCCCGGCCGCGAAAATGGTGGAAGAAAAGCGATACCGAATCGAGACATCCCCGCGTCCCGATCGACATTCGGCCTATTCACCCGGTAAATTCCTGCTGAGACCGCCATCACATACGACAAGGGGCAGGGATGACAGAACTGAGCGAGAAGGTCCGGGCCTGGGGGCGCCGGCTATTAGTCGGTGCTGCAGCGGCTGTGACGCTGCCGGGCCTGATCGGTCTTGCCGGCGGCGCGCCGACCGCGGGAGCGTTCTCGCGCCCGGGTCTGCCCGTCGAATACCTGCAGGTGCCGTCGGCGGGTATGGGCCGCAACATCAAGGTCCAGTTCCAAAGCGGCGGCAGCGGCTCTCCGGCGGTCTACCTGCTCGACGGGTTGCGGGCCCAGGACGACTACAACGGCTGGGACATCAACACGCCCGCGTTCGAGTGGTACTACCAGTCGGGCCTGTCGATCGTCATGCCCGTCGGTGGCCAGTCCAGCTTCTACAGCGACTGGTACAGCCCGGCCTGCGGCAAGGCGGGTTGCTCCACCTACAAGTGGGAGACCTTCCTGACCAGTGAGCTGCCGCAGTACCTGGCCTCCAACAAGAGCGTCAAGTCCACGGGCAGCGCCGCGGTCGGCATATCGATGGCCGGCTCCTCGGCACTGATCCTGGCCGCCTACCACCCCAACCAGTTCATCTACGCCGGCTCGTTGTCGGCCCTGATGGACCCGTCGCAGGGCATGGGCCCTTCCCTGATCGGCCTCGCCATGGGTGACGCCGGTGGCTACAAGGCCAGCGACATGTGGGGCCCGTCGAGCGACCCCGCGTGGCAGCGCAACGACCCGACACTGCAGATTCCCAAGCTGGTCGGCAACAACACCCGGCTCTGGATCTACTGCGGTAACGGCACCCCGTCGGAGCTGGGCGGGGCCAACATGCCCGCCGAGTTCCTGGAGAACTTCGTGCGCAGCAGCAACCTGAAGTTCCAGGACCAGTACAACGCGGCTGGTGGCCACAACGCGGTGTTCAACTTCAACGCCAATGGCACGCACAGCTGGGAGTACTGGGGCGCTCAGCTGAACGCTATGAAGCCGGACCTGCAGGGCACCTTGGGTGCCACTCCCGGCGGCGGCGGCGGATAACCTCACCTGCCCCGAGGTCACTACTGCGCCCGGCGACGACGCCGTCGGGCGCAGTAGTACGTTATGAGCCTGATCAGCTCGGCCTGGCGAACTCGCCGGTGATATCCGTCCAGGCCGTCGCGTCCGCACGGTGATCGCTCATGTTCCGGCATTGGCCGTAGACGCGCATCACGCCCACGGTCGGCTCGTCGTCGTGCCGGTAAACGATCACGGTGACGGCATCCTTGGTAAGCGTCTTGGCGAAGGCGTGATTGTTGGGCGGTAGGCCCTCGGTCCAGCCGCGGTCGGTCAGCGTTGCGGCGATTCGGCCGAAGTACGTGTCGGCCTGTGTTGCGGGGGGCACCGAGAAAGTGAGGTAGACCGCGCCTTGATACGGCGGGTCGTCACGGTTCTTGCAGGACATCAGCGAGTAGCCGGCCGACGACGTCCGCAGGGCCGCGGCGGCGACGACGTCCTGCGCCGACTGGACGACCTGAGCCCTCGACTGATCGTCACTCAAGGGGCTGGCGGGATGGTCGAGATCGTCGGCGGGCGTCGAATGCAGGCGATCGAGCATGACGATCGCCGCGCCCAGCAACAGTGGGACCGCCAGCGCAGCCGCGATCAGCGCCCGAAACTGCTTCGAACGCAACGACTTTGCCCGCTTCCCGCCTATGCGCTGCGGGGCGCGACTGCCCATGGTCGACGACATCAGCACCTTCAGGCTAACTCCGAAGTGCCCGGCCGCCCGGGACTGCCGCAGAATCATGGTCATGACCGGCCGCCGCAGCACGCTGAGTGCACGCTGCGGCGCCGTCGTGGGCGCGTTGGCGGTGCTGGTCGCATCGCCGGCAGCGGCGGACGACTCCGGGGCTCTCACCGAGTTGGTCGATGCCGCCGCGCGGCGGTTACAGATCGCCGAGCCGGTGGCCGCGTTCAAGTGGCACACGCACGGGCCCATCGAAGACCCGGACCGCGTCCAGCAAGAGCTCGCGGGATTGGCCACCCAGGCCTCCGCCCGGCAGGTCGACCCTGACTACGTCACCAAGGTGTTCGGCGACCAGATCAGGGCCACGGAGGGCATCGAATACAGCCGGTTCGCGTACTGGAAGCTCGACCCCGCCGGCTCGCCGGCCCAGCCGGCGGACCTCGCGGCGTCGCGGTCGGCGATCGACGACCTCAACCAAACGATGCTGGACCAGATGGCGGACCACTGGGACCTGCTGCATTCACCGGCCTGCCCCGCGCAGCTCGACATCGCCAGGGGCGGCGTCGTCCGCGCACGCCGGCTCGACGCCCTGTATCAGCGGGCGCTGGCGTTAGCAACCGAGTCATATTGCCACCAATAATTTATTTTTTCCTCATCGGTTTCTAACACTTTCTTTCTGTGTCGCAATAAGGCCATTTCCGCAGTTGGAAGGCATATCTCGCACCATTTTCGAATAGGTAACGCTTAGGCCACAGCGGCCGAAATCCATCACATGAAAATCCTCTGCAAGCCTCTCGTCAAGTCCCTGGCGGTCGGCGGGTTCGTTGCAGCGTCGATAGCTTCGTCCACCGGTATCGCCACCTCCGCCCCCACGCCCAACTGGGACGCGATCGCCCAGTGCGAGTCCGGCGGCAACTGGCACGCCAACACCGGGAACGGTGAATACGGTGGTCTCCAATTCAAGCCGGCCACCTGGGCCGCATACGGCGGTGTCGGCAACCCGGCGGCCGCGACCAGGGAGCAGCAAATCGCCGTGGCCAACCGGGTTTTCGCCGACCAAGGCGTGGAGGCCTGGCCGAAGTGTGGCGCGCAGTCGGGCCTGCCGATCGGTTGGTACTCGCACCCGGCGCAGGGCATCAAGGAGATCATCAACGGTCTGATCCAGGCGGCGGTTCCGCACTGACGATCAACCATCGTCGCGCTCTATGACGTAGCGGCAAGCTGTGTTTGGATCAGCGCATGGAAGGTTCGGCGACTGTTCATATGGCGGCGTCCGCGGACAAGATCTGGGACCTCATCGCGAACGTTCACAACGTCGGACGGTTCTCCCCGGAAGTGTTCGAAGCCGAGTGGCTGGGTGAGGCGAGCGGCCCGGCCCTCGGCGCCAAATTCCGCGGGCACGTTCGTCGCAACGAGATCGGGCCGGTGTATTGGACGACCTGCGAGGTCACCGCGTGCGAACCCGGTCGTGAATTCGGATTCGCGGTGCTGCTCGGTGATCGGGCGGTCAACAACTGGCACTACCGGTTGGCGCCGAGCGGCGGCGGTACGGACGTGACCGAGTCGTTCCGGCTCAGCCCCGCGCCGTGGCTCGGCCTCTACTGGGTGTTCGGTGGCTTTCTGCGTAAGCGCCGCAACGTCCGCGACATGACCAAAACCCTCAACCGCATCAAAGACGTGGTCGAGGCGGGCTGACGCGCCGTGAAATCGGTCTTCATCACCGGCGCGGGCAGCGGCATGGGGCGCGAGGGCGCAAAACTGTTCCACGCCAAGGGCTGGCGAGTCGGGGCCGTGGACCGCAACGAGGACGGCTTGGCGACGCTGCACGACGAACTGGGCGCCGACCGGCTGTGGACGCGTGGGGTCGACGTCACGGACAAGGCGGCCCTCGAGGGCGCCCTGGCGGACTTCTGCGCCGGCAACACCGGCGGCGGGCTCGACATGATGTGGAACAACGCCGGCGTCGGTGAATCCGGCTGGTTCGAGGACGTGCCCTACGAGGCCGCCATGCGCCTCGTCGACATCAACTACAAGGCCGTGCTGACCGGCGCCTACGCGTCGTTGCCGTATTTGAAGAAGTCGCCTGGCAGCCTGATGTTTTCGACGTCGTCCTCGTCCGGGACCTACGGGATGCCGCGCCTGGCGGTCTATTCGTCGACCAAGCACGCGGTCAAGGGCCTGACCGAGGCGCTCAGCGTCGAATGGCAGCGACACGGGGTCCGCGTCGCCGACGTGTTGCCCGGTCTGATCGACACCGCCATCCTGACCACGACGACGAATCACTCCAACGACGGCCGTGCGCCGATGACGGCGGAGGAGCTACGCGCCACCGCGCCCAAGAAAGGCATGCTCCGCTTGATGCCGGCCAGCAGCGTCGCGGAAACCGCGTGGCAGGCTTACCACAACCCGAAGCGGTTGCATTGGTATGTGCCCAAGAGCATTCGGTTGATCGACTTGTTCAAGGGCCTGAGTCCGGAGTTCGTGCGACGCAGCATCGTCAAGTCGCTGCCCAGGATGATGCCGGATCGGCAGTGAAGGAGGTGAACCGGTGCGAAACCGGTTATGCGCGGTCGCCGTCCTCGTGATCGCCGGTGTCGGCCTCGCGGGTTGCGGTCAGGCCCAGACCACGCCGCGGAAAGCGGCCCGCCTGACCATCGACGGCGCCACGCACAGCACCCGGCCACCGTCATGCAGCCAAAACCAGCAGTACCGAACCATCGACATCAAGGACCATGACGGCGGGGTCGAGGCCGTGGTGCTCACCAGTGGTTATAGGGTGATGCCCCAGTGGGTGAAGATCCGCAACGTCGACGGGTTCACCGGCAGCTTCTGGGAAGGCGGGGTGGGCGACGCGCACGCCGAGGTCACCAACGACGCGTACACGATCACCGGCAGCGCCTACGGCATCAACAGCAGCAACCCCAACAAGGTCATCACGACCGACTTCAAGATCAGCGCCGAGTGCTGACCCGGTCGGCGTTCGCACCTAGGCTCGAAAAGACATCGATCGATGGAGGGGCCGGTGAGGGAACGACTGCATTGGTTGGCGATGCACGGATTCATCCGGGGTGTCGCGACGCTCGGCGTCCGGCGGGGAGACCTGCATGCCAGGCTGATCGCCGACCCGGAGGTGGCCGTCAATCCGGTGGCCTATTACGACGAACTGCGGGCCGCGGGACCACTCGCCAAGGGCCGCGTGAGCTATCTGACCGCCGAGCATGCGCTCGCCCATGAGCTGTTGCGCTCCGACGACTTCCGCGTGGTGACGTTCGGCTCCAATCTGCCCAGGCCGTTGCGGTGGCTGGAGGGCCGCACCCGCGACGGCCTGCTGCATCCGCTTCGGGCGCCGTCGCTGCTCGCCGTCGAGCCGCCGGACCACACCCGGTATCGCAAGACCGTGTCGGCGGTGTTCACTCCCCGGGCGGTCGCCGCGTTGCGAGACCGCGTGGAACAGACCGCCACCGACCTGTTGGACCGGCTGGCCGCCGAGTCCGGCGCCTCACCCGTCGTCGACATCGTGGGACGGTACTGCTCGCAGCTTCCGGTCGCGATCATCAGTGACATCCTCGGCGTACCGGAGCCGGACCGGCGGCGGGTGCTGGAGTTCGGTGAGCTGGCCGCGCCGAGCCTCGACATCGGGCTGACGTGGCAGCAGTACCGCAGCGTGCAGCGAGGGCTGGCCGGGTTCAGCTCCTGGCTCGATGAGCACCTGAGCCGGCTGCGTCGCGCCCCGAGCGACAATCTCATGAGCCAGCTGATTCAGATAGCCGAAAGTGGCTCCGCCGACATGTATTTGGATGAGAACGAGCTACGGGCGATCGCCGGGCTGGTGTTGGCCGCCGGATTCGAGACCACGGTGAACCTGTTGGGGAACGGGATTCGCGTGCTGCTGGACGCCCCCGACCGCCTCGACATCCTGCGCGGCCGCCCCGAGCTGTGGCCCAACGCCGTCGAGGAGATCCTGCGGCTGGAGTCGCCGGTGCAGCTGACCGCTCGGGTGGCGTTGGGTGACGTCGAGCTGGCCGGCCAGCGGCTCCGGCGGGGTGACGTGGTGCTCGTCTATCTGGCCGCCGCCAACCGCGACCCGTCCGTCTTCGACGATCCGCACCGCTTCGATATCGAACGACCCAACGCCGGAAGGCATCTCGCGTTTTCCGGTGGCCGGCACTTCTGCCTGGGCGCCGCGCTGGCGCGCGCCGAGGGCGAAGTGGGGCTGCGCACGTTCTTCGACCGCTTCCCCGAGGCGCGCGCGGCGGGCGCGGGCAGCAGGCGCGACACCCGCGTGCTGCGGGGCTGGTCGTCGCTGCCGGTGGCGCTGGGTCCGGCGCGATCGATGGCTCACGTCGACGGCTAGGGGGCGGCCGCGCTGAGTCCGTTGTTGACACCCGTCCGGCAACCGAGTTTATTTGCGCTATGACAGACGTTTCTATGATCTCGGTCGAGGATGTCGTACTCGGGCTATGGCAGGCGCTCTCGCGGCGGGACTGGGAGGCGGTCAAGACGTTCCTGTCCGATGACTGCCTCTACGTCGACATGCCGGTGCCGGCGCTGTCGGCGCGCGGACCCGAAGACATCGTCAAGCGGCTCAAGATGGGCCTCGAGCCGCTGGCCGGTTACGAGAACCACGACGGCGTGCTGGTGTCCAACGGGTCCGACGTGCTGTACGAGCACTCCGAGACATGGACCTTCACGACGGGCGAGCAAGGCGTGCTGAGATTCGTGACCGTCCATAAGGTCGCCTCGCAAGAGGGGAAGGTCACCGTCTGGAAAGACTATTGGGACATGAACAGCCTGGTTTCGTTCGCGCCGCCGAACCACTTCGAGAACCTCGCGAACGCGGACACCAGTTGGGTGTTCGACGCGACTAGCTTGGTCTAGCAGACTCGTCCACGTCCCGGATTTAGACGCGTAATCGTTGCCCACCGCGTTACGTGCCATCTGACATTATCTGCTCTCCTGGCGCGAGGGGTAGCCCGACTGAGAAACGCGTCGGTGCACCTAATGACCTTGGCGCCGTGGCGCGTTGGGCATCCGCGTTCGAGAGGGTCCGCCTGGCCAATGAGGCCCTCCGACGCGGGGCGGTCACGCTCGCGATGCGC
Source organism: Mycobacterium hainanense (assembly GCF_041890355.1). NCBI lineage: Bacteria > Bacillati > Actinomycetota > Actinomycetes > Mycobacteriales > Mycobacteriaceae > Mycobacterium > Mycobacterium hainanense. Next base: position 2,862,746 of record NZ_CP169059.1, read on the forward strand.
TGACAGCACTGGAGGCGAGCAACTGCGGCGCCAAAAATCATTTCGGGGGGTCGTCTGACGACTTCGAGGCGGGCGCGTCGACCGAGGCTGGTTGCAACTCGATCCCGCGATCCTTGCCAAATGGATAGGAAACCCTATCGCTAGAGGCAACTCAATCTGGCTTCCCGGTCATTCCGGAAGCGGTGCTTCGTCGATCACCATTTCCTTCATGATTCGTCACCAACTAGGCAACGGCAACGCACATGACCGCCAGTAACCTCCACCCGTCGACTGCCGTCGACGAGCAGAACCGTCTGCGGTCGGCGCTCTTAAAGAGCGTGCGGGCCGCCTTCATCGTGGCGGTGACTGGGGGCACGTTGGCTGGGACCGGGCTGGTCCTGTGGCTGTTGAAAGCGCTCGCGACGAGCAGGTACGGCAATTACTTCGGGGTTTAGCCCGAAGCGATCTCGGCATCTCGAGGAGGTCCCATGTTGAAGTCGGATATCGCGGTTGTGCTCGCCCTGTGCGCCGCACTGGCATCCGCGATCGGCGCGGTGAGCCGTCAACAGTCCGCGCATGAGGTCACCGACGAACCCGTCGGCCACTGGGAGTTGTTCCGGTTGTCGTTGCGCGACGCCCGGTGGTGGCTTGGCGGCGGGGGAGCCGTTGCCAACTACAGCCTGCAAGCCGCCGCGCTGGAGGTCGGGTCGGTGATGTTGGTGACGGCGCTGCAGGTGACGGCGCTGCTATTTGCCCTGCCGGTCAATGCGCGGCTCACCCATCAGCGGGTGACTCGCCGGCAGTGGATGTGGGCGACGGTGCTCGCCGTCGCTTTGGCGGTGGTCGTCACGGTTGGCGACCCGAAGGCCGGGCAGTCGCAGGGGTCGCTGACAACCTGGACTGTGGTGGCCCTGGTGTTGGGTCCGCTACTGGCGTTCTGTGTCCTGGGTGCGCGCATTTGGCCCGGTCAGCGTGCGGCTGTACTGCTGGCGGTGGTGGCCGGTTCGTCGCTGGCCCTCTTCGCGGTGCTCACCAAGGCCGTCGTCGCGGCGGCCGGACATGGTTTCGGGGCGCTGCTATGCGCGCCGGAATTCTATGTCTGGATACTGGCGGCGTTGGCGGGGATGATCTTTCAGCAGTCTTCGTTTCGCGCTGGTGCGCTGACCGCCTCTATGCCGTCGGTGACGGTGGCCAAACCAGCGGTGGCATCGGTTCTGGGCATTGTGGTGCTCGGCGAGACCCTCAACGCCGATGGCGTGGGCATGATCGTCCTGGCGTCGGCGGTGATAGTGGTGATTGTCGCGATAGTGGCTCTAGCCCGCGGCGAGGCCCATACGGGCACTGCTGCCAGCGGACCGCGTACGGACGGTTTCGAGGTCCGCGCGAACGCCGACGCCAGTTGGGTGTTCGACTCCGCGGCCTTGGCGTGACGGTATCCCGTTGCGCTACAGGATGTTCGGCGATGCCGACGCTTGGGCGTTCGGATGGTCACCCCTCGTCCTCCGACCATCCGATCGCCGTAAGCAGCGCCGGTCATCGCCGACCGCTACAAGTACTGCTGGACTCCCCCGTGTCCGTGGCACGTGCCGCCCGAATGCGGATGCTCGCTGAACGACCAGCTGCCGTCCGCGCATTTCGCGGTGGCGCCCGGTGGCTGTGAGCCGCCCTGCTGCGGATACGGCACGCAGTCGCCGGAACTGGCGGTGTAACACCCCGGCGACGAGTAGGCCGGTGCTGCCACACCACCGGCGGCCGCCGCGATGGCCGCGGCGACAAGCGTTGCTCGGAGCAACATGCCCCCAAACCCTTTCTTCGATGCGTTTGGTGACGTTGCCCGATTCGTCGATCGGAGCCTATGCCGCGCGGGGATTTGTTGTGGGGCGAATTGGAAAAATGCTACGACTCGGCGAGTATCCTCAGCCGCTTCAAGGTGTCGGCGACGGTGCGTCCCACCTGGCGCACGGCGATCCGGTCAGCGATGTACCCGAGCAATCCCCCGGGCGCCTGATACGACAGCCGGAACGTCACCTTCGTGGAGCCGTCGCCGCGGTCGCGCAACCGGATCCGCCCACGCAGCGTAACCCCGGTGATGCCCACCCAGGCCAGGTCCCGGCCTTCGTCGAATTCGACCACCTCGATCAGCCCGCCCACGGGAACCGAGCCGATCTTCCAATGGACGGTGTAGCGGGCGCCCACGCCGGCCGGCTTGTCGTTCGACGACTCCCAGCGCTCCAGGCTCGTCATGAACGACGGGTAGCAATCCGGGTCGCTGACGATCTTCCAGACCGCGTCGCGGTCCGCGTTGATGACGCAGCGGCGTTCGACGCGCATCAGCCGATCACCGGGAATCGCCGTTCAGCGGCCAGTCGGTCGACCCCGCCCTGCAGGCTGGCCATCACCTTGTCGTGCACCGCCTGGTCGTCCCCGTCGACCTCGATCGGGTCTTGAACCTCGATCACGATCTTGGTTGGCAACGGGATGTGGCCGGCCAGGTCGCTGATGTTCAGGCCCCAGGGCAGTGCCAGCGAGATCGGGATGCTCTTGAGGCGCAGCAGCTTGTCGGCCATCAGTAGTCTGGCCAGCCACTGCCCACGGTTGAGGAACAACGCGCTTTCCTGCCCGCCGACGCTGGCGACCGGCACGATCGGCACCCCGGCCTCACGGGCCAACCGCACGTAACCCATCCGGCCGCCGAAGTCGACCTTGTGACGCTCCCACGACGGCCGAAACACCTCGTAGTCGCCGCCGGGGTAGACCAGCAGCGCCGCCCCGGAATCCAATGCGAGACGGGCATTTTCGGGGTTCGCGGCCACGGTGCCGAACTTGCGTAACCAGCCCAGCGGCGGAGCGGAGACGACGAGGTTGTGGGCCAACTGGTAGAAGGGCCGCTCGACACCGAAGTAGGAGCAGAACGCCAGCGTGAAGACGAAGGTGTCGGGGGGCACGTTGCCGCCGCTGTGGTTGCCGACCAACAACACCGGCCCCTCGGCCGGGATGCGGTCCAGGCCCCGCACGTCCGCGCGGAAATAGAACGAGGCCAGCAACCAGGTCCCCGGCAGCTGGTCGCGAATGTAGTCGGGGTCCCGCTGGTCGAGGTCGGCCTTGGGTACCCACGACACGACCTTGTCGCGGGCCCACTCCAAGACGCCCCTCGCGGTCGCCATAACCGCCGGTATACCCCGGTGTCACCGGTGGTCAAACGCGGTACAGTCCTGCGGCGTTGCCGTGAGCGATCAGGTCGACCACCCGGATGGCGTCGGCTTCGCTCCAGTCGTCGTCGACGACGAAACCGCGCAGCACCCGATGAATTGCCCTGCGCCACAGGGCCGCACCGAGAAAATGGAGTTCCGCGGGGCCGAACCCGTCCGACGAATAGAGGATCTTGCCGAAGGGGGCCAGCTCCAGCAGCCGCGCGATGAAGGCCGGTGACCGCGCCCCGAGTTGGTTCACGCTCAACCCGCCGTCGACATAGACGTGGTTGAACGCCTGCGCCAGGTATCCGGCCTCGCGCTCGTAGGGATAACAATGCAACAGCACGATCGGGGTGTCCGAGGACTGCCGCAGGAAGTCGAGCAGCAACAGGGGGTTGGTCTTGTGCAGGTCGCAGTCCCGATCGCCGAGGCCGACGTGGAATTGCAGGGGCTTGCCCAGCCGCAGCGCCTGATGCAGCCCGAACCGGAGCAGCACCCGATCCTGCAAGCGGGTGCCGCCGCGGTCGCGCCACCGGAGGGCCGCCTCGGCCACCTGGGCCGGCGCCGGCTCGCTCAGGTCGCCGTCGAACCCGCCCCGGTAGGCCAGGATCGACTTGGTGCCGACGGCCGTCGCCGCGCGCCGGTGCAGGATGTCCTCGAACGCCGCCGCGTAGTCGCCGGGCGCCCGGGCGGCTTGCTCGGCGACCTGCTCAAGGCGGATCACCTCGTGAGCGCGGTTACCGGACGACTCGGCCATGTCGGCGGGGCCGGCGGTGTCCGCGCCGATCCCGGTGTCGACCAGCCAGTCGCTCACCCCCGCGGCCGGCAGGAACATGCGGGCCAGTTCCACCTCGCCGAACTGGTCGCGACGTTCCCAATATGATTGCGGATCTGCGTGTTTTGGGAGCCCAAGGACGGGCCCGCAATGGGCGCGCACGGCGAAGCCGAGTTGCGTGTCGAATCCCGAGCCCACGATGGGTTCGGTGTTGGCCTCGTTGAGCGCGTTTTCGAACCGATTCCGGTCCCCCGCCGTCATCCAGCAACCGTGGACATGCTGATCGATCAGGGTCACTTCGTCGATGTGGCCGGCCAGCGCGCGAGGTTCGGAAACCATGGCTAGCCCGTCACAGGCTCCAGGCCATGCGGAACTTGTCCGCCAGTTGCTCGGGGCCCAGGTCGCCGTATCGCTCGTGTTCCAGCGAGCGGACGGCGACCACCATGTCGACCGCGGCATCGCCGAGGATGCCCCGCATCAGCTTCGAATCGTTCAGTGCGGCAATGACTTCGGCGTGGTCTCGATTCAGACTCGCGATGCCGTCGCGTTCACGTTCGGAGGCGGCGAGGTCCGCCGGGTCGACCACGACCTCTGGGGGCAGCGGCGCTTGCCGTTCGATCCCGTCCAGCGCCAGCCCGAGGATCGCCGCCGACGCCAGGTACGGGTTCGCGGACGGGTCGACGATCTTCACTTCGACGTTGCCGCCGCGCGGATTGCCGAGCCCACCGGCGATGAATCGCACTGCGGCTTCGCGGTTTTCGGTTCCCCAGCAGGCGTACGAGCCGGCCCAGTTGCCGGGGTGCATGCGCAGGCCGGACACGATCGACCCGCACAGCAGGCCCTGCGCCTCGGGCAGCCCGTGGACCACCCCCGCCACCGCGTGCTCCCCCGCGGCCGTCATGCCCCGGGCGCCCGCGCCGTCCGAGAACAACGGCCCGTCGCGCGTCGTCAGCGAAAAGTGTTGATGAGCACCGGACCCCACGCCGTTGGCGAAGGGCGCCGGCGACAGGCTGATGCGCAGCCCGTGACGGCGGGCCACCCTCCCGACGATCAGCCGCAGCAGCACCAACTGGTCGGCGGCGGCCACCGGGGACTGCGGTGCCACGGACAGCTCGAATTGGTTGGCCCCGTATTCGGGGTGGAACTGCTCGATCGCGATGCCCGCCGCGCCGGCCGACCGGGTGACGTCGCGGACGAACGCCTCGTGTTCGAGGACGCCGGCCAGGCCGTACTGCGCCCACAGCGTCGACGGGAGGCGATCACCGTCGGGACCTACCAGCAGGAATTCGACCTCGTGTCCGATCACCGCCTCCACGCCGGCTTCGGCGAGCGCGGTTTCGACCCGGCTCAGCGTGCCGCGGGCGCAGGCGGGCACGGGCGCCCCGTCCTGGGAGAAGAATGCGGCGGGCGCCCATGCCAGCCCGTCACCGACGATGCGCAGGGCGGACAGGTCGATGCGGAGCCGCTGGTCCCCGATCACGCCGACATCGCGGGTGAGGGCGATGCCGCTCTGGTCGATCGCGAAGGCGTGCCACGACGGGCTGGCCCCGAGGCCGGGATCGGCGAAGGTGTTGGTCCGCCGGATCGGGACCGTCTTGGCCAGGGTGAGCCCGGCGGGATTCACGACGGTGCCGATGACCGTGTCGACGCCCTCGGACTCCAGCTGGGCGATCGCCGCGGCGGCAAGCGGGGTGCCGGTCATGGCAGTCATTGTGCAGGGTCGGTAGGCCCGGGCTCGCGAATTCAGTTCTGGCGGGCGGTCAGCTCGCTGACGAACCGGTCGAGGAAGCCGTCCAAGGGCGCGCCCCCGGCCAGCCGGATGACGAACTTCGTCAGTCCCGCGTCGATGTAAGCGTCCAGCTGCCGGTGCAGCCGATCCCATCCGACGGCGATCAGATCGGCGGGATCGACGTCCGGTCGGCGGCTGCGGGCCGCCGCAGCCAGCGTCGGGGGCAATTCGCCGTCGACCGCGTCCACGACGGCCAACGAGATCCCGAAGTGATCGGGCTCGATCCGCCTGCCCGCCTGCGCCGCGGCGCGTTCGATCGCCTCGCGGCCGATCCGCGCCTCCGCCGGTGTCAGGAAACTGCCCAGCCAACCGTCGGCCAGCGCGCCGATGCGCTGGAACGCCGCCGGCGCCGAGCCGCCCAGCCAGATGTCCAGCGGGGGTTGCGGCTTGGGCATGACGGCGGCCCCGCTGACGGTGAAGTACCGGCCTTGGTAGCTAGCCGAGTCCTCGGTCAGTGCCGAGCGCAGCACCCGTAGCGACTCGTCGAACACCGCGGCCCGCTCGCCGTCGGGAACCACGAACACCTCGCGCTCGGCCGGAATCGCCGACCGCAGACCGAAGACGGGAAGGACCCGCTTCGGCGCGACGGCCGCCAGCGACGCCAACTGCTTGGCGACGAGGACCGGGTGCCGCCCGGGCAGCACGGCCACGGAGGTGCCGACCTTCAGCCGGGTCGTCCTGGCCAGTGCGTACGCCATCCCGACCACCGGGTCCACCGCCGGGGAGTACACCAACTCGGAGAACCACAAGGAGTCCACGCCGTTGGCCTCCAAATGATCGACGATGGGAGCCAGTCGATCCGGTGTGGTGTCTGCACCCAACCCGACGCCGAAGCGAATCTTCACGCGTAGGGCAACGCGCTGACGCGGCCTTTTGTGCCCGCCAGATATAACCGGCTGCGACGCCTTTCGGGCGCGTCGTCGCAGCCGGTTATGTGTCGCGGTGTGATCGAAGGCGGGTGCGCCCGCCGCGGCTATGCCCGGCTGGGGATGGTCAGCTTGCAAGCCTGGCCGATGTCGAGAGTCCGCAGGACGCGGCCCATGCCGACCCACAGCGCGCACGAAAGGGCCAGATCGGCCAGCAGCTCGTCGGAGAAGTGTTCGGAGCACCGGCTCCAGAAGTCCTCGTCGTCGCGCAGACCCGTGTGATCGCTGGCGAAGCGGTCCGCGAACTCGGCAGCCAGCCGCTCTTGTTCGCTGTAGCCCGGCCAGGTGCGCCACTGAAGGGCGTGGTCGTACAACTCCTCGTCGACGCCGGCGGCGGGCCCGTCCTCGTCGCGGGTGTTGACGCAGACCACGCATTCGTTGCGGTGCGCGATCACGGCGCGCGCCAGTTCGCGGGTGCGCAGCGGCAACCGGTTCTTGGTGTAGACCGCGTTGCTGAAGCCGCCGAGCGCGCCGCCGATGTCGGGGGACTTCACAAACCAGCCGGCCAGGTCGTCGTCAGCAAATGTTCCGATTCGGCTCATGGCGTGATGGTACGCTCGCGCCGCGCGTTTCAGGCGGTCGCCGCCGGGATCTTCATGGTGGGACGGTCGTCGCTCCAGTCCCGTTGCGCGAGAACGCGGCCCGCGACTCGATTCAGCGCCGCTTCGACCACCCGACGATCCGGTCGCCCGTCGAATCCCGGTGAGCGGGCGAGCTTGTCGACCAGCCAGCCCACCAACAGCGAGTGCACGTAGTCCACCTGCTGGGCCCCCGCGGGTGTCAGCCACAGTTGATCGCCGTCGCCGCGGGCGTATCCGGTGGCGATCAGCCGCGAAAAGGTGGGTTCCAAGACCTCGAACGGTATCCGTAGGTAGTCGGCGATGTCGGTGAGTCGGGCCGTGCCATGCATCTGCCCGTAGCGGTTGATGCGCAGGACGCCCCACAATCCGGCCACGTCGAGCCGGCAGTCAGGACGCATGGCTATGCTGCGCAACCGCATGCCGGGCACACCGCGCAGCATGCGTTCGACCGCGTTCTCCAGCATCTGATCCGGGGTCTCGGTGCTCGGCATGCCGAACGCGTCGCCGAGATCGATTGTGCTGTCGTGCATCTCCCGCAGCGGAACCTGGCGCAGGAACAACGCGAGGACGAACCCCACCAGTGCGACCGGAACCGCCCATCCGAACACGTGGGTGAGCGACTCGGAATAGGCGGCGACGATCGGAGCGGCCGCCTCTCGGGGCAACCGGTGCAACGCCTCCGGTGACGCGGCGGCTGCGGCCGGCGCGCGGCTGGCTACCATCGCCGGGCCGATCCGGCTGTGTAGGAAGTTCGTGAACAGCGAACCGAAGATGGCGGCGCCGAACGAGCTGCCGATCGTGCGGAAGAAGGTGACGCCGGAGGTCGCGACGCCGAGGTCGTCGAAGCCCACGGTGTTCTGCACGATCAGGACCAGGGTCTGCATGCACATCCCGATCCCGGCGCCGAGGATGACCAGGAACAGCGACTGGACGAACACCGATGTCGACGGGTCCATCCGCGACATCAGAAAGAATGCCACTGCCATGACGGCGGTGCCGGCGACGGGGAAGACCTTGTATTTGCCCGTGCGGCCGACGATGACTCCGCTGCCCATCGAGGTGGTCAGCATCCCGATCACCATCGGCAACGTGCGCAGGCCCGACGTGGTGGCCGAAACGCCGTTGACAAACTGCATGTACGTCGGCAGGAACGTCAGCGCGCCCAGCATGGCGAACCCGACCACGAAGGACAGGACGCAGCACACCGTGAACACCGGACTGCCGAACAGCCGGGTCGGCAGGATCGGCGCGGCGGCGCGGCTTTCCACCCAGGCGAAGAGGCACAACGCGATCACCGAGCCGGCAAACAGGCCGATGATCGTCGGCGATCCCCACGGATACGTGGTCCCGCCCCAGCTGGTGGCCAGCGTCAGCCCAGCGGCGCCGAGGCCGACCAACAGGATGCCGGTGTAGTCGATGGCCGGTTTGGCGCGCTCGGACAGCGCCGGGATGGCGGCGGCCGCCACGAAGAAGACCACGACAGAGATCGGCACGTTGATCCAGAACGCCCAGCGCCAGGTGAAGTGGTCGGTGAAGTAGCCCCCGAGCAAGGGACCGATCACGGTGGTGACGCCGAAGACCGCGCCCATCGCGCCCTGGTAGCGGCCGCGGTCCCGCAGCGGGATCACCTCGCCGATCAGGGCCATGGCGGTCACCATGAGCCCGCCGCCGCCGATGCCCTGCAGCGCGCGGGACGCGACGAGCATGCCCATTGAGCTCGAGAGGCCACACAGCACCGATCCGGCGACGAAAAACACGACGGCCGCCTGGAACACCCGCTTGCGGCCGAACAGGTCACCGAACTTGCCGACGAGGGCGGTGATGATGGTCGACGCGAGCAGGTAGCTGGTGACCACCCACGATTGATGGCCTGCGCCACCAAGATTGGCGACGATGGTGGGCAAAGCGGTCGCCACGATCGTCTGGTCCAGCGCGGCCATCAGCATGCCGAGCAGGATCGCCACGAAAATGAAATTGCGTCGCTGCGGGTCGACCGCGACGTCCCCGGGTCCCGTATCCGAAGCGCGGCCGGCCGGAGCCGCCGCTGGTGTCGCCCTCGTCATGCCCGCCTTTCCACGGCTTTCGATGGTAGTGAGTGCCCACGGTCGACCCGCGGCAACCAGAACCGAGAAAAGGCGCGCGGTGTGTTAGCTCGGCGGCCGCGAGACGCACTGCGCGGAGTAGAGCTCCACGCCGAGCTTGTCCATCAGCTCAAGCTGCGTCTCGAGGTAATCGATGTGCTTCTCCTCGTCAGCCACGATCTCTTCCAGCAGGTTGGCGCTGGTGGTGTCCTGCTTCTCGCGGCACATGATGATGCCGGGCTTGAGCCGGTCCATCACCTCGTACTCGATGGCCAGGTCGGCCTCGAACTGCTCGCGCAGCGTCTGGCCGATCCGCAGCGAGAACAGCCGCTGGTAGTTCGGCAAACCGTCCAGGAGCAGGATGCGGTCGGTGATCGCCTCGGCGTGCCGCATCTCGTCGAAGGATTCCGCGCGGGTGTGCTCGGCGAGCTCGGTGAAGCCCCAGTTGTCCTGCATCTTGGAGTGCAGGAAGTATTGGTTGATCGCGGTGAGCTCGCCGGTCAACTGCTCGTTGAGCAAGCGCAAAACATCCGGATCCCCTTGCATGATCACTCCCCTACGGTGACGGTCGAAACGGTGGTCATTCCAGGGCCTCGGCGGGGTGTGCTGGGCTGCGTACGCCATGCCGGGCCGTAGTCGCACTTTGCCATGCCGGGGTGCAATCTTCCAGCAAGGTATGGCTGTGCTCAGTGTGTGTCCCGCGCCGCTCGGGTGACCGACGTTGCTGGCGGGTAAGGTTAGACTGCACTAACTAACTTAGGTTAGACTCAACTAATATTGCCGTCGGTTCGGCATTTTCTTCGGGAATCCCCATGACAGGGACGCCGAGAGGGAGGACGAATTGAGCGCGCGCGGCCAGGTCGTCGAGGAAGGGAACGTCGCCCGCATGCAGGGGATGCGCTGATGTACGTCTGCCTGTGTGTCGGCGTGACCAACCACACGGTCTCCGAGGTGGTCGCCCGGGGCGCCTCCACCTCCAAAGAGGTTACGGCGGCGTGCGGGGCCGGCGGCGACTGCGGGCGCTGTCGGAGGACGTTGCGGGCGATCATCGCCGCGTCGGCGAACCTCGAGGCCGCCCCGTCCCGTTAGCCCCCGTCAGCGTTTGTTGAAGTCCGCCAGGGCCGCGGCGTTGGCCTGGGCGCCCATCAGCTCCGCGAAGTGCGCGTTTTCCCGCGCCGTGGCCGCGGCGATCTCCGGCCGGACCGGCTCCACCATGGTGTGCTTGACCGCCATCAGGCTCGAAATCGGGCGGCTGGCAAGGATTTCCGCGTGCCGACGGGCTTCGGGGAGTAGATCGTCGGGCTCGCAGACCCGCCAGACCAGGCCCATGCGCAACGCCTCGTCGGCGTCCACCCACTCCGAGGACATCAGCAGCCAGGCGGCGTTCTGCCGGCCCACCAGCTGCGGCAGCAGGTACGACGACGCCGCCTCCGGCGCCACGCCCAGGCTGGTGAACGGGCACTTCAGCCGGGCGGTCGATGACATGAATGCCAGATCTGCGTAGCCGAGGATGGTGGCTCCGATCCCGACCCCGACGCCGTTGACCGCACAGATCAGCGGCTTGGGGAACGCGCTGAGGGCGTCGATGAGCCCGATGAAACCGTGCTTGCCCGGGGTGAAGCCCGGATCGGTGATGCGGGTCTGCATCTCGGCGAGGTCGGTGCCGGCGCTGAAGCCGCGGCCCGCGCCGGTCAGCAGCACCACGGCGACCTCGGCATCCTCGGCCGCGGCCAACAGCGCCTCCGCCGTGGCGTCGTACAGCGCCTCGTTGAACGCGTTCAGCGCCTCTGGCCGGTTCAGCGTGAGGGTGCGCACCCGCTTGTCGTCATCGATCTGCAGCGTCACGGCTGCAGCCTAACCACCTCAGCCGTTGCTGTAGACGCGGGTGGGCGCGATCAGCACGACGGCGCGCCGCTCCTGGGCCATGACGCGGTCGTAGGTGTCCCAATCGTCGTGCGTGCCGCCCGCGGCGGTGAAGACATCGCGTAGCAAGAGCCGCAGCTGGTCGTCCGTGGTCAGCCAGGGCTGGGCATCCTCGGGGCCGGCCAGCTCCGCCCGGCCCTCGACGGTCGCCCACTGCCAACCCTTGCGGAAGGTGACCGCCAGCTGCGGGCGCGCGCGCAGGTTGGCCAGCTTGACCCTGCCGTAGGTGGTGAAGCCCAATACCTCCTGGCCGCTGGCCGGATGCGGCAACAGGCCGACGTTGACCAGCGACGCCTGCACCGTTGCGTCGGCGCGGACCGTGGAGACGACCGCCAGGCCACTTTCCGCCGCGGCCAGGCTCACGGCGTCATGCAGAGATGTCATGTGGGTTCCTCGATGAACGGTGTCTTGAAGACGTAGCGGCTGGTGGGGACTGTGTCGATGTTCTCGTTGGCGCCGAACGCCGTGGTGCTGGCGACCATTCGGCCCAGGCGGTCCTGCAGGTCCTTGTCGTCGGCGGCACCAAAAAAGGCCTTCAGATCGGTGATCGCCTCCGCAGGGAACAACTCCTCGACGATGCCCGCGATTCCCGGCGCGTCCGGGGTGAGGGCGCGCACCACCCAGTTCTGGGTGTAGCCGAAGGTCGACTGCGTCTCGATGGCCACCGAGGTGTGGTCGCGCTGCCACCGGTTCAGCCACGTTGACTGGTCCAGGCCCTCGGGCTTGCGCAGCAATGCGATATTTGCCAAACCCGTTGTGCGCGAACCGGACTCGTTAACCGGCGCCTTGAGCGGGACCGATTCGGTCACCAGGTACGCGGCGAGGTGTTCGCATTCGTCCGCGAGCAGCTCCAAAGCCGCCGCCATCTGCTCGCCGTAGCACTGCTCGGTCCACATGCTCACCACCGCGGCGACCGGCGGGTCCAGGGTCGTGAGCGTCATCAGTGAATGGCGCACCGCGTCGTCGCGAACGTTGACCGCCAGCCCCGGCAGTCCCAGTGCCCGCAGGCCATCGGCGACGGGGCCTCGCTGGCGGGCGCACCACTGATCGTCCGAATCGGCACGCATGAGGACTGCGATGACCTTTTCCATGGGCTGAACCTACCGCTGGCGTCGCGTTATTTGACCAGCCGCACCTGGTGCCGGCCGCTGATCAGCGTGCCGATGATCCCGGCCAGCTGGCGGTAGGACTCGTCGCGACCGCTCGACGAGCGGTACACCAAACCGATGCGCCGCCCGGGGCGGGGTGCGGCGAACTGCGCCAGGCCGAGGCGGCTTCTCGTCGCCTCGACCGGAACCGCGCTCTGCGGGATCAGCGTCACCCCCAGTCCGCCCGTGACGCATTGCACCGCGGTGGCCAACGACGCCGCGCGGGTGTTGGCCAACTCGGCGCGCACGCCGGCCTTGTGGCACACGTCCAGCGCCTGGTCACGCAGGCAGTGGCCCTCGTCCAGCAGCAGCAGCGGCAGGTCGGCCAGCGCCGTCGCCGGGACCCGGCGCTTTCCGGACAGCGGATGTCCGGGCGGCAGCGCGAGCACGAAATCCTCGTCGTAGATCGGTATTGCGGTGATGCCGCCGGCGCCGGCGGGCAGGGCGATCAGCGCCGCGTCGAGCGCACCCTCGCGCAATACCGTCAGCAGCCGTTCGGTCTGGTCTTCGGTCACCCGCAACGTCATGTCGGGGAATCGCTCGGCGAGGCCGGCCAGCACGGTCGGCAGCACGTAGGGCGCGACCGTCGGAATCAGGCCCAACCGCATCCCCGCCCGCAGCGGGTCGGACGACCCGGCGGCCGCGGCGGTGAACGCGTCCACCGCCTCGACGACGGCCTGGGCGCGCGGCAACAGCTCGAGGCCCTCGGCCGTCAAGAGGACACGCCGCGTGGAGCGCTCGATGAGCTGGCTGCCGAGCCCGGTCTCCAGCGCCGCCAGCGCCTGCGACAGCGTCGATTGGCTGACGCCGAGAGATGTTGCGGCACTGCTAAACTGACGCCTTTCGGCGATAGCGACGAACGCGCGCAGACCGGCGATGGTGGGCTGATAACTCTTATCGGGCATACCTATAAGTGTAGTGGGAAATATCACCTTTACTTCAGACAGGGTAACCGGGCAACATGAGCATGGAAGCTAATCTTGAGTCAATCCAATTAAGGAGCGATATGCCTCTGCTGACTATCGGCGACCAATTCCCCGCCTACGAGCTCACCGCGCTGATCGCGGGCGATCTGTCGAAGGTCGACGCCAAGCAGCCCGGCGACTACTTCACCACCATCACCAGCGACGACCACGAGGGCAAGTGGCGAGTCGTGTTCTTCTGGCCCAAGGACTTCACCTTCGTCTGCCCCACCGAGATCGCCGCGTTCGGCAAGCTCAACGACGAATTCGCCGACCGTGACGCGCAGGTGCTGGGCGTCTCGATCGACAGCGAGTTCGTGCACTTCAACTGGCGCGCCCAGCACGAAGACCTGAAGAAGCTGCCGTTCCCCATGCTCTCCGACATCAAGCGCGAGCTGAGCCTGGCCACCGGCGTGCTCAACGCCGAGGGTGTGGCCGACCGGGCGACCTTCCTGGTGGACCCCAACAACGAGATCCAATTCGTCTCGGTCACCGCGGGATCCGTCGGACGCAACGTGGAGGAAGTGCTGCGGGTCCTGGACGCGCTGCAGTCCGACGAACTGTGCGCCTGCAACTGGCGCAAGGGCGACCCGACGCTCAACGCCACCGAACTCCTCAAGGCTTCGGCTTAGTCCGGGGCTGGGCGGGTACAAGGCCTGATTAGGAGGCGAGATGAGCGTAGAAAACCTCAAGGAAGCGCTGCCCGAGTACGCGAAGGACCTCAAGCTCAACCTGGGCTCGATCACTCGCACGACCGAGCTCAACGAGGAGCAGCTGTGGGGCACCCTGCTGGCTAGCGCCGCGGCGACGCGAAACACCCAGGTGATCAGCGAGATCGGCGCTGAGGCCGCCGACGTGCTGTCCGCGGAGGCGTACAACGCGGCGCTGGGAGCCGCGTCGATCATGGGCATGAACAACGTGTTCTACCGGGGCCGCGGCTTCCTCGACGGGAAGTACGACGATCTGCGCGCGGGATTGCGGATGAACATCATCGCCAATCCAGGTGTCTCGAAGGCTAACTTTGAGCTGTGGTGCTTCGCGGTGTCGTCGATCAACGGATGCCCGGACTGCGTGGCCGCCCACGAGCACACGCTGCGCGAGGCGGGTGTGAGCCGGGAGACCATCCAGGAGGCGCTGAAGGCCGCGGCCATCGTCTCCGGCGTCGCCCAAGCGATCGTCGCCTCCCAAACCCTGGCCACCGTCGGCTGACGCAGTGACGGCACCAGCCTGGGTAGAACACGCGATCTGGTGGCAGGTCTATCCGCTGGGGTTCGTCGGCGCCTTTCCCGCGTCGTCCGAGCCGCCGCAGCCGGACGAACACCGGCTGCGGCGGCTCGTCGACTGGTTCGACCACGCCATCGCGCTGGGCGCGTCAGGTGTTGCGCTGGGCCCCATATTCGCCTCGCGCACACACGGATACGACACCACCGACCATTACCGCATCGATCCCCGGCTCGGTGACGACGCCGACTTCGACCACCTCGTGGTCGAGGCCCGTCGCCGCGGCCTGCGCATCCTGCTCGACGGGGTGTTCAACCACGTCGGCGTGGATTTCCCCCGCTACCAGGAGGCTTCGCGCAACGACGTGGCCGCGCGCTGGTTCCGCGGGCGTCCCGGCTCCTTCCACACCTTCGAGGGTCACTCCGAGCTGATCACGCTCAACCACGACAACCCCGAGGTGATCGACTACACCGCGGACGTGATGGCGCACTGGTTAGAGCGCGGCGCCGACGGCTGGCGCCTCGACGCGGCTTACACCGTGGCGGAACGGTTCTGGGCGTCGACGTTGCCGCGGGTCCGCGAGCGCTTCCCGGACTCCTGGTTCGTCGGCGAGCTCATCCACGGCGACTACGCTGCGGTGGTGCGGGCCGCCACGTTCGACTCGGCCACCCAGTACGAGCTGTGGAAGGCCATCTGGAGCAGCCTCAACGACGGCAACTTCTTCGAGCTGGACTGGGCGTTGCAACGGCATGCCGAGTTCCTGGCCGGCTTCGTCCCGCTCACCTTCATCGGCAACCACGACGTCACCCGGATCGCCAGCCGGCTGGACAACCCTCGGCACGTGGCGCACGCCCTGGTGCTGCTGCTGACCGTCGGCGGCGTGCCAAGCGTGTACGCCGGTGACGAGCTGGGATTCCAGGGTGTCAAGGAGGAGCGCTACGGAGGGGACGACGCCGTCCGGCCCGAGTTCGCCTCTCCCCCACTGGAATTGGACGCATTCGGGGCGGAAATTTGGGCGTTGCACCAGTTCCTGGTCGGGTTGCGCCGTCGTCACCCGTGGCTGCACCGGGCGACGACCAGTGCGCTGCGGCTGGAGAACCGGCACTACGTGTACGAGACCCGTAACGGCGACGACGCGCTGTTGGTGGCGCTCAACATCGGCGACGAGCCGATGCGCGTGGCGCTGTCGGAGCTGGGCACCGCCCATCGGCGAGTCCTCGGCGGGTCCTCGGCGCCGCCGCAGGAGATCCTCGACGCGGTCGTCGTCGAGCCGCACGGTTGGCAGATCCTAAGCCCGGCCTAGGCGCTCCAGCGTGAGTCGGTCCTGGCGGCCGTCGTAGTACTTGTCGAGGAGCGCGACGAAATCCTGGTTGTCGTCCGTCGCCTGTGCGAACAGCGTCATCGACGAACGCAGCTTGAGGTCGTCGGGCGAGCCGAAGATCTCGCCGACCGAGCGGCCCTGCACCTCGTTGACCAGCCGGGCGCACTCGTGCAGTCGCGGCCCGAGGACGTCGTGGCGCAGGTACGCCCGGGCTTCGTCGAGCGACGAGATGCCGTAGTACACCGCCGTGGGGCTGCCGCCCAGACCGCGCAACTGCGGGAAGACGTACCACATCCAGTGACTGCGTTTCCGCCCGGAACGCAGCTCGTCGACCACGTTGCGGTACACCGGGGCCTGCGCGTCGACGAAGCGCTGGAGGTCGAAGGGGTCGCTCTCCGGTTTCATGTGACTACCGTTGCACACTGTGGAATCGAAAAGGCGGAAGGCCGTCCGACGGCGAGTGCCCAAGGTGCGCGATCTCGCGCCGCTGATCAAGTTCAAGCGCCCGCAGCTCGACGCGACCAGGCGCCGCCTCGAAGCCGCGTACACCATCCAGGATCTGCGACGCATCGCCAAACGGCGCACGCCCAAGGCGGCGTTCGACTACACCGACGGCGCCGCCGAGGACGAGCTTTCCATCTCGCGTGCCCGACAAGCCTTCCGCGACATCGAATTCCACCCGACCATCCTGCGCGACGTCACCAACGTCACCGCCGGCTGGAACGTGCTGGGTCAACCGGTTGTCCTGCCGTTCGGCATCGCGCCCACCGGCTTCACCCGGCTGATGCACACCGAGGGCGAGATCGCCGGCGCGGCGGCGGCGGCCAAGGCCGGCATTCCGTTCTCGCTGTCCACCCTCGGCACCTGTTCGATCGAGGACCTGGTGACCGCTGTTCCCCAGGGCAGGAAGTGGTTTCAGCTCTACATGTGGCGGGACCGCGAACGCTCGATGGCGCTGGTGCGGCGCGCGGCCGACGCGGGCTTCGACACCCTGCTGGCCACCGTCGACGTCCCGGTGTCCGGCGCCCGGCTGCGCGACAACCGCAACGGCATGACCATCCCACCGACGTTGACGCTGCGCACTGTCCTGGATGCGGTCCCGCACCCGAAGTGGTGGTTCGACCTGCTGACCACCGAGCCGCTGGCGTTTGCGTCGCTGGACCGCTGGCCGGGCACCGTCGCCGAATACCTTTCCACCATGTTTGACCCCAGCCTGACTTTCGACGACCTGGAATGGATCAAGGCGCAGTGGCCGGGCAAGCTGGTGGTCAAGGGCATCCAGACGCTCGACGACGCCCGCGCCGTCGTCGACCGCGGCGTCGACGGCCTCGTGTTGTCGAATCACGGTGGCCGACAACTGGATCGGGCGCCGGTGCCCTTCCACCTCCTGCCGACGGTTGCCCGTGAACTCGGCAAGGACACCGAAATCCTGGTCGACACCGGCATCATGTCCGGCGCCGACATCGTCGCGGCCATCGCGCTGGGTGCGCGGTGCACGCTCGTCGGGCGCGCCTACCTGTACGGGCTGATGGCCGGTGGCGAGGCCGGCGTCACCCGCGCGATCGACATCCTCGCCGACGGGGTTATCCGCACCATGCGGCTGCTGGGTGTCACCTGCCTCGAGGAACTGTCCCCCAGGCATGTGACGCAGCTGCGGCGGCTAGGACCCATCGAGCCGTCGACTCAGGAATGACTTCGGCGTGCTGCCAATGCTTTTGACGAACATCGCCGTGAAGGCCGCTGGATTGTCGTAACCCAGGTTGGTGGCGGTCCGCGTGACGCTCATGCCGCCGCTCAGCAGCCCGATGGCGTGCAGGACGCACGCCCGCTGCCGCCACTGCTGGAAGGTCAGGCCCGTTTCGGCGCGGAACACCCTGTTGAACGTGCGGACGCTGAGGTTCAGGTGCGCCGCCCACCGGACCGGCGACTCCCGGACGCTCGGCGCCGACGCGAACGCCTGGCAAAGGCCGCGCAAATCGTCACGGCCCGGCATCGGCAGATCGAGCGGTAGCGGTGTCACGCACTGGATCTCGTGCAGGACGAGGTCGACCAACGCGCCGTCCCGCCCGTGCCGGTCGTAGGCGGCCGGCAGGTCCACCGCGGCGAGCAGCAACGCCCGCAGCAGCGGCGAAACATCGACGACCTGGCAGCGGGCCGGGAACCAGGGCACGGCTGACGGCTCGATGTAGAGGCTGCGGGTGCTGACCCCGTCCATCAGCACTTGGTGTTCGGTGTTCGACGGGATCAAGACCGCCCGGTGGGTGGGCACCGTCCACGCCGCGTCGGCGGTCTCGACCCGCATGACGCCGGTCGCCCCGTAGAGGAGTTGGGCGCGGCGATGCCGGTGAAATTCCAGCAGGTGGTGTGGTGGGTAATCCGTCCCGATTGCCAGTACGGCGCGGTCGACGTCATCGAAGTCGTCGAGGACAACGTTGCGCACGCGGCCAGCGTAGACCCCGTGTGGCGCAAACTCAGGTGTTCGTGGCCGATGAGCGATTGTGCGCCACTGCGCAACGAACCTAGCGTGGGCCGCATGATCGGATTCGTCCTGCTGCTGTTCGCGGTGGGTTGCGTCACGGGATTCACCACGGTGATCTTCGGATTCGGTGGCGGATTCGTCACCGTTCCCGCCGTGTACGCCGCGGTCGCCGCCACCGGCGGAGGCGTCGCTGAAGGCCAGGCGATGCACACCGCCGTCGCCACGTCGACCGCGGTCATGGTCGTCAACGCGGCGTCGGCGACCGTCGCCGGCGCCCGGCTCGGCCGGCTCCGCCGCGACTACCTCTGGCCGATCACGCCGTTCATCGCGGGTGGGGCGGCACTCGGCGCGGCCGCCGCCAACCGGGCGCCCGAGGTGCTGTTGCACATCCTGTTCGTGGCCTACCTCGCCGTGACCATCGTCGACAGCGTCGTGCGGACGGGCTTCCTGAGCGGCCCCGCCGGTTCGGCGGCGGGCGCGCCGCTCAGCAGCGCCGCGTCGACCTTCGGCGGGGTCGGCATCGGCGCGATTGCCAGCTTTCTCGGCGTGGGCGGCAGCGTGATGACGGTTCCGCTGCTGCGCCGCAAGGGCGTTGCCATGGCCGAGGCCACCGCCCTGGCCAACCCGCTGAGCCTGCCCGTCGCGGTCGCCGGAACCGCCATCTACGCGTTCGCCAGGTCCGCGGGAGGGCATCCCGGCCAGGTCGGTTACGTGAGTCTGGCCGCCGCAGCGGCGCTGGTTGCCGGATCGGTGCCCACGGTCGCGCTCGCCAAGCGAGTCCTCGCCAGCCGGAAGATCCCCGACCGGGTCCACGCGGTCGCCTACCTGATCCTGCTCGGAACCATCTTGATCGCGATGATCGCGACGATGGTCGCGTGAGGCTTCAGGCTCTGGGCGAAACAGGCCGGGGGAACAAACGGCCGCCCGGCTGGGTTGAGCGCATCAGACTCAGTTTTTGGAGGATTGATGGCTGAAGCCAAATCGGTGCCGGTGCTGTTTGTCACCGACACCATCGTGTTGCCCGGAATGGTCGTGCCGATCGCGCTCGACGACACCGCGCGGGCGGCGATCGACGCCGCTCAGGCGAGCGAATCGGGGCAGTTGCTGATCGCGCCCCGGCTCGACGACCGCTACCCGTCACACGGTGTGATCGCGAAAATTCTGCAGGTCGGACGCATCGCGGGGGGCGGCACTGCGGCCGTCGTGCGCGGCGAACGCCGTGCTCAGATCGGCACCGGCGCGTCCGGGCCCGGCGCAGCGTTGTGGGTCGAGGTGACCGAGGTCCCCGACGCCGAGACGACCGACGAGATCAAGGCGCTGACGGCGGAGTACAAGAAGCTACTGCTGGCCATGCTGCAGCGGCGCGAGGCGTGGGAGATCGTCGACTACGTCAACAGGCTGACCGACCCGTCGGCGCTGGCGGACACCTCCGGCTACGCGTCCTACCTGACCAGCGAGCAGAAGCGGCAGCTGGTCGAGACCGTCGACGTCGCTGAGCGGCTGCGCGTGCTGATCGACTGGACCAGCGCCCACCTGGCGGAGGTCGAGGTCAACGACAAGATCGCCGAGGACGTGCGCGAGGGCATGGAGAAGACGCAGAAGGAATTCCTGCTGCGCCAGCAACTCGCCGCCATCCGCAAGGAACTCGGGGAGGGCGAACCCGACGGCTCCGATGACTACCGGGCCCGCGTGGAGGCCGCCGACCTGCCCGAGAAGGTGCGTGAGGCCGCGCTGCGCGAGGTCGGCAAGCTGGAACGGTCCAGCGACCAGAGCCCGGAGAGCGGCTGGATCCGCACCTGGCTCGACACCGTCCTCGACCTGCCCTGGAACGTCAGGACCGAGGACTCGACGGATCTGAAGGCCGCGCGCGGCGTCCTGGACGCCGACCACCACGGGCTGGACGACGTCAAGGACCGCATCGTCGAGTACCTGGCCGTGCGGGCCCGCCGCGCTCAGCGCGGGCTGCAGGTCGTCGGCGGCCGCGGCTCCGGTGCGGTCATGGTGCTCGCCGGTCCCCCCGGCGTCGGCAAGACGTCGCTGGGCGAGAGCGTCGCCCGGGCCTTGGGCCGCAAGTTCGTGCGCGTCGCCCTGGGCGGTGTGCGCGACGAGGCCGAGATCCGCGGGCACCGGCGCACTTATGTGGGCGCGCTGCCGGGCCGCATCGTGCGGGCCATCGGTGAGGCGGGGTCGATGAATCCCGTTGTGCTACTGGACGAAATCGACAAGGTCGGATCCGACTATCGGGGCGACCCGAGCGCCGCGCTGCTGGAGGTCCTCGACCCGGCGCAGAACCACACGTTCCGCGACCACTACCTGGATCTGGACCTGGACCTGTCCGATGTGGTCTTCCTGGCCACCGCCAACGTCATCGAGAACATCCCGTCGGCCCTGCTGGACCGGATGGAACTGGTGCAGATCGACGGCTACACCGAGGACGACAAGGTCGCCATCGCGCGGGACTACCTGCTGCCCCGGCAGCGGGAGCGGGCGGCGCTGACGGAGGACGAGGTCACGCTGACTGACGCCGCGCTGCGCAAGATCGCCGCCGACTACACCCGGGAGCCGGGTGTGCGGCAGTTCGAGCGGCTGCTCGCCAAGGCGCTGCGCAAGGTGACCACCAAGCTGGCCGACGCCGCCGAGCCCATCACTATCGACGAGCCGGATCTGGTCGACTACCTGGGCCGTCCGCGGTTCACTCCCGAGTCGGCCGAACGCACGGCGGTGCCGGGCGTGGCCACCGGCCTGGCCGTCACAGGTCTGGGCGGCGACGTGCTCTACATCGAAGCCGGTGCTACGGACGGCGAGGCGGGCCTGCAGCTCACCGGTCAACTGGGTGACGTCATGAAGGAGTCGGCGCAGATCGCGCTCTCCTACGTGCGCTCCCACGCTGCCGAGTTGGGTGTGGACCCGAAGGCCCTGGACCGCCGCATCCATGTGCACGTGCCCGCCGGCGCCGTCCCCAAGGACGGCCCGTCGGCCGGTGTCACCATGGTGACCGCCCTGGTGTCGATGGCCACAGGACGGCAGGTGCGCTCCGATGTGGGCATGACCGGAGAGGTGACGCTGAACGGGCGGGTGCTGCCGATCGGCGGCGTGAAGCAGAAGTTGCTGGCGGCCCAGCGGGCCGGCCTGTCAACGGTCTTCATCCCGTCGCGCAACGAACCCGACCTGGATGACGTGCCCGCCGAGGTGCTCGACGCCCTGGACGTGCGGCCGATGACCGACGTCGCCGACATCGTCGCTCAGGCGCTGGAACCGGTCACGCAGACCGCTACGGTCGCCGCTTGACATGAGGCTTGGCCGGGATGCGCAGCAAACTAGCTCGCATCCCGGCCAAGTGCGTCGTGCGCTGACTTCCCTCGCGTCCTGCGTGAGGCGCGAAGAGGTTTTCGACGTCCACCCGGCGGGGTATCTGCGGGGTTGGAGGTTCGACTGCCCGTGAGGGCGGTGGGGTGAGCGAATCACCAAGTCAATTGGTTGAGCTGCCGTTCAGGCAGCCAAATCGCTCGACAAGGGGGTTCACTTATGAATCTGAGCAAAATAGCAGCCGGCGCTGTCATGGCCGGAACCATCACGTCCGCGGCGTTCGGCATCGGCGCCGGTATCGCGCAGGCCGACCCGAACGGCCCGAACATTCCGGGACCGAACGTCCCCGGCCCGAACGTGCCGGGACCCAACGGCCCGGATGTCCGTGGGCCGGGCGAGCTGCCGCCGCCGGGAGTGCCGATCTGTAACGGCGGCCCCGGCGCCAACTGCAACGGGCCGGGCACGCCGCTGCCGCCGGGGCAGCACGGCTTCCCGCCGCCGGGGCACTACAACGACCCCGTCGGCTACGGCCTGCCGGCGCGCTGGACCCCGCCGGGACAGCCCGGCGACTACCCGGTCGTGTTCAACGCGTCCGTGAACCAGTGGGGCGTTTTCCTGCCCAGCGGTCAGTTCGTCGCATACGCGGGCTAACCGGCAACACGAAGCGGCCGCCCCCAGCTTGGGGGCGGCTGTTTTCGTTGCGCGGTGACATCGGCAGCGGGCTGGCGTTGAATAAGGCCGTGAGTCTCAAACGCCAAGTGGTCCACCGAGTGCAACGCCTCCTCGTCAATCCAGTGGGCCGGCAGATGCCGGGGATCAGCCTGGAAACCACAGGCCGCAAGAGCGGCAAGCCGCGGCGCACCGCTGTGGGCGGACGCTTGATCGACAATCAGTTCTGGATGGTCTCCGAACACGGCGAACACTCCGACTACGTCCGCAATATCAAGGCCAATCCCGCCGTTCGGGTGCGCATCGGCGGCCAATGGCGCAGCGGCACCGCGCATCTGCTGCCCGACGACGACCCGCTGCGCCGGCTGGGCGACCTGCCGCGGCTCAACAGCGCGGTGGTGCGCCTCATGGGCAGTGACTTGCTCACGATTCGGGTGGATCTGGACTGACGCGCCGATGGCCTACGACGAAAACCTGGCGAACGAAATCCGCGAGCTCGTGGCCTCCGAGCGCGGCATCGAGGAGAAGCGCATGTTCGGCGGCCTCGCGTTCCTGGTCAACGGCAACATGTCCGTGGCGGTCAGCGGCCAGGGCGGTCTGCTGGTCCGGGTCCCGAAGGACGACCGGGACAAGATGCTGCGGCGAGACCACGTCAGCCCCATGGTGATGGCGGGCCGCGACGTTCGCGGCTGGGTCCGGGTGGATGCGGCCGGTGTGCGCACCAAACGCCAGCTTGAGGGCTGGGTGACACGCGGCGTCGGCTACGCGCGCAGCCTGCCCGCCAAGTGACCGGCGCGGTTTGCTGACACCCCGTGCGGGTACGTGATCGGGTATGCCGAACCGCGAGCGACTGGTGCGACGACTGCTCGACGCCGGCGGCACCACCTACGCCGCCGAGGCGCGAATCAGGCTCGGCGACAAGCCGATGCCGTTGTTTCAGCTGCTTGTCGTGTGCATGCTGGCCAGCAAGCCGATCGATGCCGCCATCGCCATGGCGGCCGGGCGTGAGCTGTTCAAGGCGGGCCTGCGGACGCCGAAGGCCGTGCTGGGCGCCGACCGGCGGACCATGATCGGCGCCTTCGGCCGGGCCCACTACGTGCGCTACGACGAAAGTTCGGCCACCCGGCTCACCGAGATGGCCAAGCGTGTCCGCGACGAATATTCCGGCGATCTGCGCGCACTGGCCGAACGCAGCCGACACGACGCCGGCGCGGCGAAACGATTGCTCAAGCAGTTCAAGGGAATTGGCGATACCGGCGCCGACATCTTCTTGCGGGAGGTGCAGGATGTCTGGACGTGGCTGCGGCCCTACTTCGACGACCGCGCCACCGCCGCGGCCAGGCAATTGGGTCTGCCCAGCCAACCGGCAAAGCTGGGAGCCCTTGCGCCGCAGGCCAATGCGCGGCTGGCCACCGCGCTCATCAGGGTGTCGCTGGACGACGAGGTACGCCGGGCGGTGACCGGTTGACCGTCCGGATCGGTACCTCCGGGTGGTCCTACAACCATTGGGCGGACGTGCTGTACCCGACGGGCCTGCCCGCCGCACGCCGGCTGGCCGCTTACGTCGAGGTGTTCGACACCGTCGAGCTGAACGCGAGCTTCTACCGCTGGCCGAAGGATACGACCTTCGCGGGATGGCGTGGCAAGTTGCCGGACGGGTTCAAGATGTCCGTCAAGGCGCATCGGGGACTGACGCACTACCGTCGCCTGGCATCCGTCGGGCCGTGGATCGAGCGCTTCGAGCGCTGCTGGGAGCTGCTGGGTGATCGCAGCGGGGTGCTGCTCGTCCAACTGCACCCCGAGCAGCAGCGCGACGACGCGCGCCTGGACGCCTTCCTGAAGGCCGTGCCGGAGTCGATCCGCGTCGCCGTCGAGCTACGCCATCCGTCCTGGAACGACGACGCCGTCTACGAGTTGCTGGAACGCCGACGCGCCGCCTACGTGGTGATGAGCGGCGCGGGGCTGGCGTGCGTGCCGCGGGCCACCACCGATTTGGTGTACGTGCGCATGCACGGTCCGGATCAGGACGCGATCTATGCCGGCTCCTACTCGAACGACCAGCTGCGGCAGTGGGCCGAACGAATCACCGCGTGGAGCGGTGACGGCAAGGACGTGTGGATGTACTTCAACAACGACTTGGGCGGCCACGCGGTGCGCAACGCGTTGTACCTGCGCCAGCTGTTGGGTTAATCAGCGAGCTGGTCGACGGGGGTCCACGCGCCGTCGATCACCTCGGGCGGCCGATGGGCCTGCAACCGGTCGCGCTCGGCGCGGCGACGCTTGACCCGCAACCGGGCGTCGCCGGGCATGCTGACCAGCTCGTCACAGGTCAGGTAGTACACGTCGTCGGCGACGTCGAACAGGTCCGCCGCGACCCGGCGCGAACCCAGCTCCCGCAACGTCATCCGGAGTTGATGGGTGAACCGCAGCGTGGCGTCGTGAGCGAGCTCGCGGGAGTCGCGGGCGCTAGCGGTGAGCCGCTGGGCCAGCGTCGGCCGCGGCGGTGGCTCGGACGGCGACGCGGCGGCCACGGCGACTTCCCCGGCCGCCCTCAGCAGCATCGCCGGGTCGTCGCCGTACGTCTGGCTGGCCAGCTCCGCCTCGCCGGGCCCCCGATGCGCGATGCGGACGACGGTCGCGTCGACGGCGGCCGCGGTGGAGGGAGACAACGCGCGGATGCTGGCGAGATTGCCCTCCTGGGCCAGCGCACACAGCGGCGGATCTGCCCGGAGCACGGCGGCCAACTGGGCGGTTTCGGTCGCCACGATGCCGCTTTCCACGATCATGCCCACCCCGGGAACGCCCCGTGCCGCCGTGCTGCGCTCCAGCGCGGCCGCGGTGACACCGCTGTCGATCAGCCACAACCCGGTCAGGATCCAGCCCTGATGGATGCGGTCCCGCAGCAAGCCGATCCGGACCTCGAGGCCGGCGTCGGGCAGGGACGCCAGCTGTGCCGCGTCGAGGTGTTCGGTCTCGGCGGCGGCGCTGTAGGCGCGAGTGTCGGACTTGAGATGGCGCAGCAACGCCAGTGACCGGCCCGCGACGACGGCTTTGGCGATGGACCCGAGCGCCCCGCGGGCCAGTGCCGGCTCGCCGAGCGGCAGCGGGTCGCCCACGTGCGGCCGGCCCACCAGCGCGTCCCGCGCGACGGCGTCCTGGTCCCAGCCGGGCAGCTGCGCGGCGGCGACCATGTTGACCGACACCCCGACGTAGGGCCGGTGGCCGAACACGGCGATGGCCCGGTTTGCCCACTCGTCGCCGACCACACCGCCGAGCGCCAGCACCTGGCTCAGCACGCGACTCGCCGCGCGCAGCCCGCTCAGCTGGACGTCCAGCGTGATGGGGGTGAGCGGTCCGGGCAGCGCCTCGGCGAGATTGCCCGCACTGAAAATCGGGAATCGTGGGTCGATCCGGTCGTCGAATTCTCCCTCGACGCCCTCCGGCGCCGCGCTGCGCTCCTCGGCCGCGGGGCCGCGGCGCGGGACCACCTCGACCGGCAGCGCCAGTTGGCGACCGTGCCCGGTGGCGCCAGCGGCCGCGATCCGGCGGCCGACCAGGCCGCGCGCGGTGTCGGCGACCGCCTCGAGTGCCTGCCAGCCGAACTCGAACGACCACTCCTCTTGCACCCCGGCGATGTCCATATCCGGGATGAGCTGCGGCCAGCTCTGCAGACGGGTCAACCGGGACCGCGGATCCGCGGACCGCAGCATCCGCCACGCGGTGACCACGTTGACGGTGTCCGGCGAGGCGAGGTCCACCACACCCGTGCGGTCGGCGTTCAGCGATGCCACCAGGAAGCGCACCAGGTCCTCGACGTGCAACACCCGCATCGGCTCCGCCGACACCTTGGTGCGCAGCAGCGTGGCCACGGTGCGGCAGACCATCCAGTCGAGCTGGCGGCCGACCGGCGGGGCGATGCGGACGACCAGGCTGGGACCCCAACTGGTGGCCACCAGGTCCTCGGCCGGCCGGTACAGCTCGGGTGGGCCGGCGGCTTGGGACACGAACAGCAACCGGGCGCCGGCGCGGGCGGCGACGTCGGTCACGTGCGCGAGGCCGTCGATCTCGACGCTGCCGGGGGCGGTCGTGTCGACCGGGGCCAGGTGGACCACCGCGTCGGCCTCGTCGGCGAGCTCACGCAGGACGGGGTCGCGCAGCGACGCGCAGACGAATTCGACGTCGTGGTCCAGGCAGGGATGCGGGCGCTCAGCGATGCCGCTGACCGTGTGCCCGGCAGCGATGAGCTGCCGTGCAACCAGCCGCCCGAGTGCGCCGGTGGCGTCGGTAACCAGGATCTGCACCTGGGCTCACCTCCCCCGACCTCAAACTAAACAATAGGCAGCCGACATGACCTACGCGACCGTTACTGAGCAAACGCCGTTCGAGCCGGCGAGGGCGGTTATTGCACCGCGGCACTGCCGTCGGCGGCGACGGCGACCTTGGCGCCACCGATATCTTCCTGCACGGTGGCCTGCGCCGCGGCGCTGTCGGTGATCACCGCCAGGGTCCGCGAGCCGTCGGGCGTGCGCACGGCCAGGAAGGCCTTTTCCGGCCGCCCCTCGCGATCGAACGGCGTCGTCCACGCCTCCACGGTGCCGACGCCTTCCCATTCCACCAGACCAGCACAGGTGGGCTCGCGGTCGACGGCCGGTTGCGCGTCTTCCCAACGGAATTCGGCGGGCGGTTCGGTCCCGTACACGCCGAAGCTGTGCTTGGTCAGATAGCCGCCGTTGGCGGTGATCAGTCCGCGGCGCCCGGGGTTGGCCGCCAGCAGCTCCGCCATGGTCGCGATGGAGTGCATCACGTAGTTGCTCCACGGGCCGCCCGCAAATGTCAGCCCCCCGGTGACGGTGAGTGGCCGGGTGGGATCGTCGTGCGGCAGCCCGAGTTCGGCCGCGGCGACCTGGACGGCCGAGGGGAAGCAGGAGTACAGGTCGACGTAGTCGATGTCGTCGACGCCCACACCCGCCAGCTCCAGCGCCCGGCCGCCGGCGATCCGGATGGCCGGAGAGCGATGCAGCTCGTCGCGCTCGGCGATGGCCGAGGTGTCGTGCGCGTCGGCGCCCGAATGCGGGTAGATCCAGCGGTCCTCGGGGACGTGCAGTCGCCTGGCCTGCTCCACCGAGGTCAAGACGAGCGCGGCGCCCTGGTCGACCATGTTGTTGGAGTTCATCAGCTTGGTGTAAGGCCAGCTGATCATCCGGTTCTGCGGGCCGGGCTCGCAGATTTCGTCGGCGGTCACCGGCGTGCGGATCCACGCGTGCGGGTTGTCGACCGCGACGGCGTTGAAGCGGGACCACAATTCACCGATGCGCCTGCGGTGCTGCTCGACGGGCTCGCCGGTGGCGATGCGCAGCGCCTGCTCGAACAGCGGGTAGACGTAGGCCGGCCGGTCCAGCCGGATCCTGATCTCCGCGTCGCCGGCCATCGGGACGTCGTCACCGCTGACCTCGGCCATCGGCACGGAGTCGTCCTGGACGGTCCACTCGAGCTTGGCGCCCTTGGCCCGCAGGCCGCGGCGGGTGCGCCAGGTCTCCGCGCCGGCCAGCAGCACCACCTGGGCCCGGCCCCGCTGGATGTCCAGGCATGCCTGGTTGACCAGCGACTGCGGCACGTTGCCGCCGACGGGGCTGTAGAGGGTGGTGAACTCGCTGGCGCCGATCCGCTGCCCGAGCAGCAGGCCGGGGTCGCGGTAGTGCGCCGAGAGGATGTTCACCACGCGGATGGAATCCACGGCCTCGATCACCCGCGCATCGGCGGCCCGCCGGGCCGCGGCCGCCATCAGGTCCATCGGTTCCACCGACCGCTTGTCCGGATCGATCTCCTCACGGTGGTTGACCTGGCCGTAGCCGATCAGCACGGGCGTCCGGGGGTCCACGGTCATGGCTCGAATTTAGCGGGGCTATCGATCCGGATGGCCGCGCGGTCAGATTTCGCCACGTCAGGGCGGCCCGAACAGCACACCGTCGGCGATGAGCCGGTCAATCTCCGCGGGGCCCATGCCGAGCACCCTTCGGCAGACGTCGACTGTGTCCTGGCCCGGCAGCGGCGCCGGGCGCTGGGGGGCCGGCGGGATGTGGTGGAACGGCGCCGGGCCGGTCTCCGCGGGCAGCGGACGTTCGACCAGGGGATGCAGCATCTCGGCATACAGTTTTCGCTCCACCAGCTGTGGGTCCTCCAGTACGTCGGGCGGCCGGTGCATCGGCCCGGCCGCGACCCCCGAGGACTGCAGCAGTTGGGCGGCTCGCTCCGGGGTGCGTGTCCGGGTCCAGGCCGACACCAATTCGACTAACTCGCCCCGGTGCGCCAGCCGGGCCTCACCCGTGGCGAACCGCGGGTCGTCGGCCCACTCCGGGTGGTGGAAAACTCCTGTGGCGCAACGCCATTCCTCGTCGGAGCCGATCGAGATGGCGCACCATTCGTCGTCGCCGGCGCACGGATAGACGGCGTGCAGGCTGGTGTCGGCGGCGATTCTCGGCACGCCTGCTTCCTGCGCGGCCTGGGTGACGTACAGCGTGTCGAGTTGATTGACGACGGCTTCGGCCTGCGAGATGTGCACGTGTGACCCGTCGCCCGAGCGATGGCGGTGGATCAGCGCGGCCAGTGCCGCGATCGCGGTGATCCGTCCGACCACGTGGTCCGGGAAGATCGTGGTCGCGTCGTAGAAGTGGTGCCGGGCGGCGCCGCCGTGTGCGTCCGGATCGTCGGCCGTCCACAGCCGGGTGACGCC
This sequence comes from Mycobacterium hainanense, assembly GCF_041890355.1. Taxonomy (NCBI): domain Bacteria; kingdom Bacillati; phylum Actinomycetota; class Actinomycetes; order Mycobacteriales; family Mycobacteriaceae; genus Mycobacterium; species Mycobacterium hainanense. The sequence goes on from NZ_CP169059.1 coordinate 2,891,827, forward strand.
GGTGGCCGCGCGGACCAGGGGGCCGTAGCCCATGCGCGTGCTCCACGGGCCGCGATCGCCGTACGCGCTGCTCTCGGCGAGCACGATGCGCGGGTTGACCGCACGCAGGTTGTCGTAGGAAAAGCCAAGCGCGGCAAGGGTTCCCGGCTTGAAGTTGGCGAAGACGGCATCTGACTCGGCGACGAGCCGGTTGAAGATCTCCTTGCCGGTGGCGCTGCGCAGATCCAGGCCCATCGCCAGGTGGTTGCGATGCGTCCAGGCGAACGACTCGCTCATGGCCTCACCGACGCGGGCCTGCCGCAGCCCGTCCGGGTACTCGGCACTTTCGATCTTGATGACCTCGGCGCCCAGGTCGCCGAACAGGCGGCTCAGCTCGCCGCCGGCCACGATGATGCCTAGATCCAGGATGCGCAGGCCGGCGAACGGATAGTCGCCGATGCGGCCCGACGGCGACTGGACCACGGCGGGATTTCCGCGCCAGCCCGGTCCGTCCTGCCCCGCCGCCGGGGCCGGGCTGCGGAAGCCCGCGTGGTGGCCGTCGACGACGAAGTAGCCGGTCGGCACGCGAGCGCGTACCCCCGGAACCAGCTCCGCCTCGGTGACCGCGCCGACCGCCTGGAAGTGCTCGGAATCCATCACCCACGACGGCGTCAGCACGGCGGCGATCGGCACGCCGTGGGCCTGCCCCGCGGTCACCAGATCCTTCATGGTCTGCCCGGCGAACAGCGCCTGGACCAACTCGCTGATCTGCGGCCACGCGGCGAACCGCGCACCGATCACGTCGTACTTCGGGTCTTGGAAGTCGGCCGGCTCTCCCAGCCAGCGCCGCAGCCCCCGCCACTGGCGCGGCGCCATCACGCACAGCCGGACGTAGCCGTCCTGGCAGGGATAGATCGGGTAGGCGTCTTGGTTCTTGGGGCGTCCTCGCCACTGCCCCGTGCGGCGGATGCCGGCGGCGACCTGCCCGTGCGCGCCGAACGCCGGATCGAGCGCCATGACGACGGCGTCGAGCCGCGAAAAGTCGATGAATTCACCTGCGCCGCAACGCAATCGGTTGTAGTACGCGACGAGGGCGGCCCAGGCCGCCTGGACGGCGGCCGTGGACGAGGCGATGCCGTCCGGCGGCAACACCGGGGTGCCGGTGGTGGGCCCGGATCGCGACAGCGAGCCCGACATCGCGTAGAACACCGGATCGGTGGCCCGCCACAACGATCGGGGGCCGGTCGCCCCGAAGTCGGTGATCGACAACACCACCAGGTGCTGGTGCTGGGCGGCAAGTTCCTCGACCGATGTCCCAAAAGTCGGGGCTTCCCCATAGAAGCCGTCGTCCACGACGATGTCGGCTTGCGCGGCGAGGTCGAGGAAGACTCCGCAGTCGTCCTCGTCGAACGGGTCCAGCACCACGCTGCGCTTGTTGGCGTTGTGCACGGCGAAGGGAATGCTCGCACCGGCGAGCGTCGGCCGCGCATCGCGGGCCGGGCTTCCGGTCGGCGGTTCGACCTTGAGCACGTCGGCGCCCAGGTCGGCGAACAGGCGGGTCACCGCGTCGCCGTTGCCGCTCGACAAGTCGAGGACGCGTACGGCGTCGAGCAACCCGTCGGACATCAGCACACCGTACCCGCACGTGTGATGATCCGGCCCGGCTCCGTGTTGCCCCGCCAAAAGGCCAACTGGGCAAGCTGATTGGGTGGTCGCACCCGCCGTCGGCTATCGTCACAGGCCGATCGGCGAGGCCATGGGCGAAACGATCCGACGGAGGCATCCACTATGAGCGCGCACCTGACCTACCTCGAGGCCGTGGTGGTCGGGGCTTTCCAGGGCGTCACCGAGTTGTTCCCGGTGTCCAGCCTCGGGCACGCCGTGTTGGTGCCCGCGGTGGTCGGCGGTCGATGGGCCGAGGACCTGAGCGTCTCCGCCCCCGAATCGCCCTACCTCGCCTTCATCGTCGGCCTACACGTGGCCACCGCGGCCGCGTTGCTCATCTTCTTCTGGCGCGACTGGCTGCGCATCGTGGCCGGATTCGTGTCGTCATTGCGGTATCGACGCATCCAGACCCCCGACGAGCGGCTCGCCTGGCTGATCGTGGGCGCCACCGTCCCGGTGGGTCTGGCGGGCCTGGCGCTGGAGCGGACGTTTCGCACCACGCTCGGCAAGCCCATCCCGGCCGCGATCTTCCTCTTGCTCAACGGCGCCGCCCTATACGCGGGTGAGGTGCTGCGCCGGCGCGTCTCCCCCGCGCCCGACCACGATCAAACGGCCGGGCAGGAACCCGCGCACACTGGCGAGGCCGTCGACAACCGCCTGGCTCAACTCCCCCTGCGCCGCGGCATCCTGATCGGTGCCGCGCAGATCCTGGCCCTACTGCCCGGCATCAGCCGCTCGGGCATCACCATGGTGGCCGGCCTGTGGCGCGGCCTGTCGCACGAGGACGCCGCGCGGTTCTCCTTCTTGTTGGCGACGCCGATCATCCTGGCCGCCGGCGTGTATAAGATCCCGGAACTGTTCGGGACCCGCGCGGCCGGGATCGGCGGCCAGGTGCTCGCCGGCAGCATCGCCTCTTTCGTATGCGCTTACCTCGCCGTGCGGTTCCTTACGCGGTACTTCCAGACCCGCACCCTCACGCCGTTCGCCGTTTACTGCGCGCTGGCCGGCGGCGCCAGCCTGGTGTGGCTCGCCGTCGGCTGACGCAGACACGATTCCGGTGCCAGTGCGTCACCTGGCTTGGCGGTTTCTCGACGGGTTGGTGCTGCGCCGCTACACCGGCTCTAGCCGATAGCGCACCAACCGCGCCGTTTGGTTGCCGAAACGCGCGGTGCGGCAAGCCCCGTCGGACCGCCAGCCGCCCCGTTCGTAGAACCCCCGGGCGCGGGTGTTCGCGTCCAACACCCACAACACGGCGCGGGCAACGCCGACCGCCCGCAGCCGGTCCCGGGCCGCCGTCAGCAGCAGGGTGCCCAGGCCCGCGCCCACGTGCGCCGGGTCGACGTAAAGGGCCATCAGCTCACCGGGATTCGGTAATTCGTCGTCGCGACACAGACCCGCGGTGGCGAAGCCGCGAATCGCGTGGCCGTCGACGGCGACCAGGGTGGACGACACCCGCAGTCCCACGCGACCGAAGGTGTACCGGTCGAGCACCGCCCCCGGGCTCAGGCCGTCGAGATAGTCGTCGGCGATCAGACCGCGGTACGCCGACCGCCACGACCGCACGTGCAGGCGGGCCACCTCGTCGGCGTCAGCCGGGGCCGCGGCCCGCACCTCGGTCATCGTCGCAGTATCCACGGTTGTTGCGCAGCCTGACGGAAGAGTGCTGTGCTTACCAGGTTGCCCTGTTGACACCCGTCAAGAATCCGGAGGGTAGGGAAATGGCAGACACGGCATCCGTCGGGCTGAAGGTCCGCGGCAAGGTCATCGTGATCACCGGCGGCGCCCGGGGAATCGGGCTGGCCACCGCGACCGCCTTGCACAACCTGGGCGCCAAGGTGGCAATCGGGGACATCGACGAGGTCCGGGTGAAGGAGTCCGGCGCCGCGCTCGGCCTGGATGTGTACGGCAAACTGGACGTCACCGACCCGCAGTCGTTCTCCGACTTCCTGGACGAGGTCGAGCGGCAGCTCGGCCTGATCGACGTGCTGGTCAACAACGCGGGCATCATGCCGCTCGGGCGGATCGTCGACGAGCCGGACGCCGTCACGCGGCGCGTCCTGGACATCAACGTCTACGGCGTGATCCTGGGCAGCAAGCTGGCGGCCCAGCGCATGGTGCCCCGCGGGTCCGGTCACGTCATCAACATCGCCTCCCTCGCGGGCGAGACGTACATCGCCGGCGCGGCCACCTACTGCGCCAGCAAGCACGCGGTCATCGGGTTCACCGACACCGCGCGGATCGAATACCGCCGCGCGGGCGTGAAATTCTCGGTCGTCATGCCGACGTTCGTGAACACCGAGCTGATTGCCGGCACCTCGGGGGCGAAGGGCATCAAGAACGCCGAGCCGGCCGACATCGCCGAGGCGATCGTCAATCTGGTGGCGCATCCCCGGCCGCGCGTGCGGGTCACGAAGACGGCCGGCGCGATCATCGCGTCGCAGAAGTTCCTGCCGCGCGCGCTGTCCGAGGGGCTGAACCGCGCGCTCGGCGGCGAGCACGTTTTCACCGACCACGTCGACGCCGAGCAGCGCAGGGCGTACGAGTCGCGGGCCCGCGGCGAGGAGTGACTTTCGCTTCTGGCGACGTTCATCGGCGGCGCGGACAATCGGGCGGGTGAGCCTCGAAACCCGAACATCCGTGCCCGAAGCCCTTTCCGACGACGAACTCGAGCTGATCAACGCGTACTGGCGCGCCGCCAATTACGTTTCCGTTGGGCAGATCTACCTGCTGGACAATCCCCTGCTGACCGAGCCGCTGTCGCCCGAGCACGTCAAACCGAGGCTGCTGGGACACTGGGGCACCACCCCGGGCCTGAACCTGATCTACGCCCACCTCAACCGGATCATCCGCGACCGCGACGCCAGCATTATCTACGTCACCGGGCCCGGCCACGGTGGCCCCGCGCTGGTCGCCAACGCCTACCTGGAGGGCACCTACAGCGAGGTGTACACCGGCATCGAGCAGGACGCCGAAGGGTTGCGAAAGCTCTTCCGGCAGTTCTCTTTTCCCGGCGGCATTCCCAGCCACGTCGCCGCCCAGACGCCCGGCTCCATCCACGAGGGGGGTGAGCTCGGCTACGCGCTGGTGCACGCCTACGGCGCGGCTTTCGACAACCCGGATCTGGTCGTGGCCTGCGTGGTCGGCGACGGCGAGGCCGAAACCGGGCCGCTGGCGGCCAGCTGGCACTCCAACAAGTTCCTCAACCCGGCCACCGACGGCGCGGTGCTGCCGATCCTTGCGCTCAACGGCTACAAGATCGCCAACCCGACCGTGCTGGCGCGCATCCCCCACGCCGAACTCGAAGCCCTGCTGCGGGGCTATGGCTACCGACCGATCACCGTCGCCGGTGACGACCCGGCGAACGTGCACCAGCAGCTCGCCGCCGCGCTCGACGACGCGTTCGACGACATCGCGGCCATCCAAAGCACGGCGCGTGGCGGCAACCAGACCGAGCGGCCGGTGTGGCCGATGATCGTGTTGCGCACGCCGAAGGGCTGGACCGGCCCGAAGGTGGTGGACGGCAAGAAGGTCGAGGGCACCTGGCGATCGCATCAGGTCCCGCTCGCCGAGACGCACGACAACCCCGAAAACCGCGCCCAGCTCGAGGAGTGGCTGCGTAGCTACCGGCCCGAGGAGCTGTTCGACGGCGACGGCACGTTGCGCGCCGAACTGCGGGCGCTGGCGCCCAGCGGTGATCGCCGGATGAGCGCCAACCCGCACGCCAACGGTGGGCTGTTGCTGCACGACCTCGACCTCCCGGACTTCCGCGACTACGCGGTCACCGTGTCGCGCCCGGCGGCCACGACGCACGAGGCGACCCGGGTGCTCGGCACCTTCCTGCGGGACGTGATCGCCCGTAACTCCGACCGGTTCCGCCTGATGGGTCCCGACGAGACCGCATCGAACCGGTTGGACGCCGTCTACGGATCGACCGACAAGGTGTGGCTTTCGGAGATCGAGCCCGCCGACGAGAACCTCGCGCCCGACGGCCGCGTCATGGAGGTGCTCTCCGAGCACCTGTGCCAGGGCTGGCTGGAGGGTTACCTGCTGACCGGCCGGCATGGCCTGTTCAACTGCTACGAGGCGTTCGTCCACATCGTCGACTCCATGCTCAACCAGCACGCGAAATGGCTTGCCACCAGCCTGGAACTGCCGTGGCGGCGGCCGATCGCGTCGCTGAACTACCTGCTGTCCTCGCACGTGTGGCGCCAGGACCACAACGGCGCGTCGCATCAGGACCCCGGCTTCATCGACCTGGTCGCGAACAAGCGGGCCGAATTGACCCGGGTGTACCTGCCGCCGGACGGCAACACGCTGCTGTCGGTGGCCGACCACTGCCTGCGTAGCCGCGACTACATCAACGTCATCGTCGCCGGCAAGCAGCCGGCGCTGGCCTACCTGGACATGGACCAGGCCGTCGCGCACTGCGCGCGGGGCTTGGGCATCTGGCCGTGGGCGAGCACCGCCACCGCCGACCCCGACGTGGTGCTGGCCTGCGCCGGCGACATCCCGACGCTGGAAACCCTGGCTGCGGCCGACATCCTGCGCCGCGACCTGCCCGAGCTGGCGGTCCGGGTGGTCAATGTCGTCGACCTGATGCGGCTGCAGCCGGATTCCGAGCACCCGCACGGCCTGCCGGACCGGGAGTTCGACGCCCTGTTCACCCGCGACAAGCCGGTGATCTTCGCCTACCACGGCTACCCGTGGCTGATCCACCGGCTCACCTACCGGCGCACCAATCACCCGCACATCCACGTGCGCGGGTTCAAGGAGCGCGGCACCACGACGACACCGTTCGACATGGTGATGCTCAACGATCTGGATCGCTTCCACTTGGTGATCGACGTCATCGACCGGGTCGACGGGCTGGCCAGCAAGGCCGCCGTGCTGCGCCAGCGCATGGTCGACGCCCGCCTCGCGGCCCGCATTTACACCCGCGAGCACGGCGAGGACGACCCGCAGATCGCCAACTGGACCTGGGAGTCGAGCGAGCAGAACGAACGTAGTGAGTGATGGGAGCGAGACGACCGATCGAAACCTGGGAGTCGAGCGAGCAGAACGAACGTAGTGAGTGATGGGAGCGAGACGACCGATCGAAACCTGGGAGTCGAGCGAGCAGGCCTGACGTCGAGATTGTTGTCAGGGTCGTGCTTGGGGCGCCGACCACAGCCGTGACGGCAGTGTTCGTTGAAGTCACGGCGCGGTGGGCCACCGGTAAACTGGCCAGATGCTCGAGGCGCCCGCTATCGCTGACACCCACCCGGTGCTCTCGCAACTGTCGGCGCTGCACAGGTTTCGGATCCACCTCGACATCGCCGTCGTGGTGCTGGTGCTGGTGCTGACCAACCTGGTCGCGCACTTCACCACCCCCTGGGCCGGCATCTGCGTGGTTCCCGCCGCCGCCGTCGGGCTGGTGTTCCTGATGCGCGCCAATGGACTGGACTGGGCCGACTTGGGTTTGGGGCGCGAACACTGGAAGTCAGGGCTGGGCTATGCCGTGGCCGCGGTGCTGGTCGTGGCGTCCGTGATTGTCGTCGGGGTGCTGCTGCCGATGACCCGGCCGATGTTCCTCAACCACCGCTACGCGACAGTCTCCGGCGCGCTGATCGCCTCGATGGTGATCATCCCGCTGCAGACCGTGATCCCGGAGGAGCTCGCGTTTCGGGGTGTGCTGCACGGCGCGCTGCACCGGGCCTGGGGCTTCCGCGGGGTCGCGTTGGCGGGTTCGCTGCTGTTCGGCCTGTGGCACGTCGCGACATCGCTCGGGCTGACCAGCAGCAACGTCGGCTTCACCCGGCTGTTCGGCGGCGGCATCGTGGGGATGCTGGCGGGGGTGACCGGCGCGGTGCTGGCCACCGGCGCGGCCGGCTTCGTCTTCAGCTGGCTACGCCGGCGCAGCGGCAGCCTGATCGCTCCGATCGCGTTGCACTGGTCGCTTAACGGGCTTGGTGCGCTGGCCGCCGCGCTGGTGTGGCACCTGAACAGCTGAGAACGCTCGAACGATCACACCAGCAGTACCGCGGCGCCTGCGATGCGGCCCGCGCTGAGATCCGCCAGCGCCCGGTCCGCTTGGTCCAGCGGGTATTCCGGGGTGGTCACCTCGATGTGATGCTCCCCCACGAAGTCGAGGAACGCCCGTGCGTCGGCCCGGGTGTTGGACGTGACCGAGCGGACCTGACGTTCCTGGAACAGGTGGCGCTGGTAATTGAGGACTGGGATGTCGGACAGATGGATGCCGGCGATCGCCAGGGTGCCGCCGCGATCCAGCGCCTCCAGCGCGGGCAGCACCAGGTCTCCGACCGGGGCGAACAGGATGGCCGCATCCAGCGGCACCGGTGGCGGGTCGGCCGCTCCCTGTGCCGACGCGGCGCCGAGTTGCATGGCGAGCTCCCGCGCCTCGGCTCCGCGGGTCATCACGTGCACCTCGGCGCCCTGCGCCAACGCGACCTGCGCGGTGATATGGGCGCTGCCGCCGAAGCCGTACAGCCCGAGCCGTCCGCCCGGCGGCAGGTCGGCACGCAGCAGCGAGCGATAGCCGATGATGCCGGCGCACAGCAGCGGCGCGAGCTCGCTGTCGCTGTAACCTGCGGGCAGCGGATGCGCGAAAGCAGCGGGAACGGTGGCGAATTCGGCGTAGCCGCCGTCGGCGTCCCATCCGGTGTAGCGGGACTGGGGGCACAGGTTTTCGTCGCCGCGGCGGCAGTACTTGCACACCCCGCAGGTGTGGCGCAGCCAGGCGATGCCGACCCGGTCTCCCACCCGAAACGCGTCGCCCGCCTGCGAGCCCATTTCCACGACCTCACCGACCACCTCGTGGCCGGGTGTCACGTGGTCGCGGTGCACGGGCAAGTCGCCCTCGGTGACGTGCAGGTCGGTGCGGCACACGCCGCACGCCCTGACGGCGACCAGCAGTTCCGACGGCCCTGGGTGCGGCACCTCGGAGGTGACTTGCTCGAGCGGGGCGGTGTCTATCGGGCCTGGGTGACGCACCCGCCATGCGCGCATGGCCGCGGTGGACAGCGGTGCAATCATCCGTCAATCATGCCGCTATCCGCCACGGCCGCCACGCGTTAACTGAGGTCTAGGTCCTGCGCACCATCCCGACAACCCAGAGCAGGATCAGCGAACCGAGCAGCGCGGTGAGGAAGGTGAAGATCAGGCCCCCGCCCGCGGTGTTGACGAAGAAGCTCAAAATGAAGCCGCCGATCAACGCGCCGATGATGCCGATCACGATGTCCATCAGGATGCCGGCGCCACTGCCGCGGATGATCTTGCTGGCGAGCGCACCGGCCAGGCCGCCGATGATGATGTAACCAATGATGCCGACGCTCGTAAACGTGGTCGAGCGGGCCAGATATTCGGTAGCTGCCATGACATCCATGCGGGTCTCCTTGCATTCGCTGGCAAAGCCCAGCAAGTTGCTGGGCGTCACCTCGGTATACCCGCTTTAGGTAACGGCAAAGGTCCCGATTCGGCGACGGTTGGCCCACCATCCCGAGCGCCGGGTCAGGTCGATTGCGTCCGCTGCGGCAACGGCGCCGGCGTGGGGCTGACCTCCCCGGCCGGAGCCGGAGCCGGCGTTGGCGATGGCGATCCCGGAGCCGCGGGCGCTGGCGATGGCGCTCCCGGAGCCGCGGGCGCGGGCTGGCCTCCCGGCGGAGGAGCCGCAGGAGCCGGTTGGGCGCCCGGCGGAGGAGCCGCCGGGGCTCCGGCGGCCGGCGCGGGCGGGCCCGCCCACGGCTGGATCGACTCGGCCAGCGCCTTGGCCGCACCCTTGTCTACCGGATCGTTAGCCGTGCCGAGCCAGACCACGAACCAGCGTTGCGGCGGCGCCCCGGTGTTCGCGTTCGCCGCGGGCAGCCCGACCACGCCCGTCCAGATCTGGCCGTTGGGCTTGGACGCGTCGCTGAACTTGACCTCGTAGTACGACGCGCTGCCGGTGACGCCGTTGGCCCCGGTGAGCGGGGTCGCTTCCTGGTTGATCCTGGTGCCCGGATACGGCAGGAAGAACTCACCCATGTCCGAGCCGAGCCGCACGGCGGCCTTGGCGTTGTTGGCCTCGGCGCTGGCGTAGAGCTTCTGGTCCAATCGGCCCATCACGATGCGGGTGTCGTTGGCGACCGGCGGCGGCTGATCGGGCATCGGCGGCGGACCCGTCGTCTTGCTCAGCAGCGCCGAGCCGTAGTCGAGGTGAGACGCGTCCGATTCCACCCAGCCGGCGGGAAGGACGTAGCTGAACCCGCCCACGGCGTTGGCGACCCGCCCGGCGTTCGGGTCGACAGGGGGCGGCGGCGGTGCGTTCGGGTCGACCGCCGGCGGCGGTGGGGGCGCGTTCGGATCGACGGGAGCCGGAGGCGCGCCGGGCGCCGGCGCGGCCGGCGGCACAGTGGTCGCGGGAGCCGCGGGGGCGGCCGCCGGCGGCGGCGCCGTCGTGGTCGTCGGCGGGACCGGCGTCGGAACCTCCGGATCGGCGTTTGCGGGCGCCGGCACTGCGATCGTGACGGCGCTGGCACTGGTCACTGTGGCTATCGCCAGCGTCGCCCAGAGGCCTTTGCGACGTGTCGAGTTGGGATCCACCTGCTCCATGGCGACGAACCTACCGTGTTACCGCTGTGACGCAAGGAGCCTTGCGGACAATTGCATCGTCGTTTTGCGGACGTTGCCAGAGTGCAACCGGGCACCCGATTCCACCGTTCAGTGCGCCGCCGGATACAACGCCACCTCGTGCGCTTTGACCGAGAACCACACCTTTTCGCCAGGCGCCAGCCCCAGCTCCGATGCGGCATCCACCGTGATTTCCGCGGCCAGGCCGGGCGCACCGTCAGGTTGCTGCTCGCCGCGCACGAACACCGCCGCCCCGCGGATGTCCAGCTCCGCCACCGTCACCTCGACCGTGTTCCGTGGACTGCCGTGCGGTCGCTCCCGATAGACCGCCACCGCCGTCGGCGGGAAGACCGCGATCGCGTTCTGCCCGGCGGCGAGCTCGTCACCCCCCGGGGCCGCGTGCCAGCGCACGCCCGAGCGCGCGTCCAGCGCGGCGTCGGCGGCGGCGGTCCCGTTGACCAGGTTGATGCCCGCGATCCGCGCTCCGAAGTGACTGCGCGGCGCGGTGAGCACCTCCGAAACCGGGCCGATCTCGGTGATCTTGCCGGATTCCAGCACCAACACCCGGTCGGCCAGCGTGAACACGTCGAGCAGGTCGTGCGTTATCAGGACCACCGCGCAGCCGGTGCGGGCCACGACGCGCCGCAGTAGCGCGCGGATGCCCGCGGCCGCCGCGACGTCGAGGCCGTTCAGCGGCTCATCGAGCAGCAACGCGTCGGGCTCGGCGGCCAGCGCCCGCGCGACCGCCACGCGCTGGGCTTGCCCGCCCGACAGCTGCCGCGCCTTGCGGTCGGCGAACCGCTCGGCGTCCACCTCGCGCAGCCAGCGCAGCGCCGCCGCCCTCCCCGCGGCACGTCGTGGGCGCGGCCACTTGCCCCGGCTGTGCGGCCCGAAGGCCACGTTGGCGGCGACGCTCATGTGCGGGAACAACAACGGGTCCTGCAACAGCAGCCCGACGCGGCGGTCATGGGTTGCGACGTTCACCCCGGCGGCGGTGTCGGTCAGCACCCGGTCACCCAGCCGCACCACCCCCTGGTCCGGGCGAATCAGTCCTGCGATCACATGCAGCGCTGTCGACTTGCCCGCGCCGTTGGGACCGAGGACCGCGAGGACTTCACCCGCCGACACGGCGAACTCCACGTCCAGGCGGCGGTCCGCGACGACGGCGCGCAGCTGCAAATCGCTCATGGCGGGCTATCTCGTTTCATTTCCGGTCAACCGGCGGGCGCCGAGCCCCAGCACCACCACCGCCGCCACGGCGACCAACAGAATCGACAGCGCGACCGCCGCGTCGGCGTCGTTGACCCGCTGCAGGTAAATCTCCAGTGGCAGCGTGCGGGTGACCCCCTGGCGCGAACCGGCGAACGTCAGCGTGGCGCCGAACTCCCCCAGCGAGCGCGCGAACGCCAGTACGGCCCCCGACGCCAGACCCGGCAGCAGCAGCGGCAGGGTGATACGCCACCAGACGGTGCTGGGCCGCGCCCCCAAGGTCGCCGCCACCACTTCGAAGTCGGAGCCGGCGGTGCGTGCGGCACCCTCGAGGGAAATCACCAGGAACGGCAGCGACACGAAGGTCTGCGCCAACACCACGGCGGTGGTGCTGAACGCGATGCTGACGCCGGCGGCCTCGAGGTACCGGCCGAGCAACCCGAGCCGGCCGAACGCGTACAGCAGCGCGATCCCCCCGACGACTGGCGGCAGCACCAAGGGCAGCAGGATCAACGGCCGCAGCAGCCGCACAAGTCGCGCGGTGCTGCGGGCCAGCACCAGGGCCATCGGAACACCCAGCAGCACGCAAAGCAAGGTGCTGGCCGCGGCCGTCTTGAGGCTGAGCAGCAGAGCGGTTCGCGACGCCGGGCTGGTGATCAGCGACCAGAAATTCGGCCAGTCGACCTTGATAGCGATTGCGAGAAGCGGCAGCACCACGAACCCCGTCCCCACGACGGCGGGCACGTACACCCACCGCGGCAGATCAGCGCGACGCTCGCTAATGCCGACACTCCTATGGCCGGGAGACGTTTACCGCCTCAACCTAGCGTTGCGCGATCGCCAAGCGGGCGAAGCGCGTTCTTTCCCGCCGATGTGCCGGTTCAAGCTACCTCCGCAAGGTCCCCGGTGACCACACCTACGAATCGCTCGCTCGCAAGGGTGAGACGATGACCGCCGCCGAGATGGCGACCGATGCCTACGACCAAATCGACCAGGCCCGAACCGGTTTCGGGCAGTCCCGCTGATCAGGGTTTGGCGAAGCCCAGCTGCGCCAGGATGTTTCGACCAACGTCACCGGTCACCATGGCAACGAACCGTTGCGCCAGCGTGGGTTGCGGCGCCTTCTTCAACACCGCGATCGGATACACGTTCACCGCGCCGGCGGCCTCCGGGAAGCTGACGGTCGTCACCTTGTTCCCGGCGCCGTGGGCGTCGGTGACGTAGACGAGCCCGGCGTCGGCCTGCCCGGTGGTGACCTTGTTGAGAACGTCCGTCACGCTGAGTTCCTCGCTCACCGGGTTCAGGTGGACGCCGGTGCGGTCCTCGACGCGCTGGGTCGCCGAGCCGCACGGCACCGGCGTCTGGCAGATCACCACGCCCAGTCCCGGCCTCGCGAGGTCGGCGAACGATCCGACTTTCCTGGGATTGCCCGGCGCGGTGACGATCACCAGCGTGTTCGACGCGAAGTTCTTCGGGTCACCGGACAGCAGGCCGGCCTTGGCGACCGTGTCCATCTGCGCGGTGTCCGCCGACGCGAAGACGTCGGCGGTGGCCCCCTGCGTCAACTGGGTGGCCAATTCCGACGATCCTGCGAATTCGAAGTCGACGTTGCTGCCGGCGTTCTGGGCCTTGAACTGCGCACCGAGTTGGGTGAACGCGGGCTTCAGCGAGGCGGCTGCGAACACCACCAGCTTCCCGGACGCCGCCGAGGGCGGCGCCGAATTCGATCCGCACCCGGTCAGCAGAGCGAGCAGCATCGTCATCAAACTGGCCAGCCACCCGATCCGAGGCATGGTGCACCCTAACCCGCCGCCGATGCGGTCCCATTGCGGGCCCAATCGGCGCAAAAAAGTGTGCGCCCGAATAGTTATGCAAATGATCCGCGCGTCGCGGCGCGAACAATTTCGCCGACTAGCTACTGTCCAGTAACATCGAGGAGATTGATGCCATAACGCGGTGAGATCCCAGGCGGGTCCGCTAAGCGGTCCGGTGGTCGGCCACACGGAACTGCCCGGGTCTGGGTTCAACGTTGAACACGAGGAGGTCATGGCAGTGGAAGTGCTGGTCACCGGTGGAGACACCGAACTCGGACGCACAGTGGCCGAAGGCTTCCGCGATGACGGTCACAAGGTGACCCTCGTGGGCGCGCGGCGCAGCGACCTGGAGATCGTCGCCAAGGAGCTGGACGTCGACGCGATCGTGTGCGACACCACCGACCCGGCCAGCCTCACCGAGGCCCGTCCCCTGTTCCCCCATCATCTGGACACCATCGTCAACATCCCGGCGCCGTCCCGGGAGCCCGGCGACCCGCGCACGTACTCGATCGCCGACACGGCCGCCTCGTGGCGCAACGCCCTGGACGCCACGGTGCTTTCCGCGGTGCTGACGGTGCAGACCGTGGGTGACCACCTGCGCTCGGGTGGCTCCATCATCAGTGTGGTGCCCGAGAACCCGCCCGCCGGAAGCGTCGACGCCGCGATCAAGGCGACCCTGTCGAACTGGGTCGCCGGACAGGCGAGCATCTTCGGCACCCGCGGCATCACGGTCAACGCCGTGGCCAGTGGGCGCAGCACGCAGCCCGGCTACGACGGCCTCTCCCGCACGCCCCCGTCGGTCGCCGCCGAGGTGGCCCGGTTGGCCCTGTTCCTGACCACTCCGGCGGCGCGCCACATCACCGGCCAGACCCTGCACGTCAGCCACGGCGCGCTCGCGCAATTCGGCTGAGGGCGTAATCGGCGTCCGAGCCGTATCGTCGCGCGCGGACCGGCACTACGGTAGACCGCGTGGCTATTCGACTCGGTCTACAGATTCCCAACTTCTCCTACGGCACCGGGGTGGACAAGCTCTTCCCCACTGTTATCGCTCAGGCCCGTGAGGCCGAATCCGCCGGTTTCGACTCGGTCTTCTTGATGGACCACTTCTACCAACTGCCCATGCTGGGCGACCCCGACCAGCCGATGCTGGAGGCCTACACGGCCCTGGGTGCGCTGGCCACCGCCACCGAGCGAGTCCAGTTGGGCACCTTGGTGACTGGGAACACCTATCGCAATCCCGCGCTGCTGGCGAAGACCATCACCACCCTCGACGTGGTGAGCCAGGGCCGAGCCATCCTGGGCATCGGAACCGGCTGGTTCGAACTCGAGCACGACCAACTGGGTTTCGAATTCGGCACTTTCACCGACAGGTTCAACCGGCTCGAGGAGGCGCTGCAGATCATCCTGCCGATGATCAAGGGCGAGCGGCCAACCTTCTCCGGCAACTGGTACCACGTCCGCGAGGCGGTGGCGAATCCCCGCTTCCGCGAACACATTCCGCTGATGATCGGCGGCAGCGGCGAGAAGAAGACGATCCCCCTCGCCGCGCGCCACTTCGATCACCTCAACGTCATCGCCGGATTCGACGAACTGGCCGGCAAGTTGGATGTCGTGCGGCGGCGCTGCGAGGAGATCGGCCGTGACCCGGCGACGCTGGAAACCAGCACGCTCACCACGGTGCTGGTCGACGAGAACACCATGCCCGACCAGATTCCGGCCGAGATGACCCAGCGCATGGTGGTCGGCAGCCCCGAGTCGGTCGCCGACCAGATCAAGACCAAGGTGGTGGACGCCGGCATCGACGGTGTCATCATCAACCTGCCGTTCTATGCCCCCGGCGTGATCAGCGCCCTAGGCGAAGCGCTGCGCCCGGCCGTCGGGCTGTAGCCGCGACGCCGCCCCCGTGGGGTCGCGGATTGGCGGCGCGGCGGTAATACTTCCGTGTAGCAGCGTTTACCTGCGCCACCCAGGCGCAGCGCGGGAGTAGGGGGCCGGAAGGTGATGAAGAGACGAATCCTGGCGGCGGTGGCGGCCGGCGTGGCGTTTGTCGCACCCCCGATCGCGCATGCCGGTGGCGACGGGATCGCGATGGCGATATCGGACTCCACCGGCCACATCGACATCGCCGACGGAGCCTCGAGCGCGGGCGCGGCCGAAAAGGCGGTGATGGAAACCTGCCGCAAGACGATCAGCGACTGTCGGCTCCTGGCCAGCGGGCAGGGCGGATGCGTTGCGCTGGTGATGAACGCGTCGAAGACCAAATACTTTGGGGGCTGGGGGCCGACGCGCGAAGAGGCTGAGGCGGAGGCGCTCGCCCGCGCCCCCGGCGGAACGATCCAGACGGGCCACGACCACTGCGTGGGCGAAGGCTCGAGCCAATAACCGCCCTACGGCGCCCGGGCGGACAACCCTGATAGTTGCGCCACACTGGCCGCGGCCCACCAGGGTTTTCGCCTCGCGACACCGTTAGTGTTGCAAACAACACACGCTGCTCAACTAGGTTTCCGGGTATCCGCCTGACTAGCGTTGTGGCTAACTGCAGTCGCGTGTCCAAAAGCCCCCGTCAGGAGCAGCGGAAACATGAGCCCCTCACCAAAAACCACAGCTGGAACCGAGCGGCGTCACCAGGTCGTCATCATCGGTTCGGGATTCGGTGGGCTCAACGCGGCAAAGAAACTCAAGCACGCCGACGTCGACATCAAGCTGATCGCGCGCACCACCCACCACCTGTTCCAGCCGTTGCTGTATCAGGTGGCCACGGGCATCGTGTCCGAGGGCGACATCGCCCCGCCCACCCGTGTCGTCCTGCGCCGGCAACGCAACGTCCAAGTGCTGCTTGGCGACGTGACACACATCGATCTGGACGGCAAGTTCGTGGTGTCCGATTTGCTCGGCCACACGTACGAAACCCCTTACGACAGCCTGATTATCGCCGCCGGCGCGGGCCAGTCCTACTTCGGCAACGACCACTTCGCCGAGTTCGCGCCCGGCATGAAGTCGATCGATGACGCGCTGGAGGTGCGTGGACGCATCCTGAGCGCCTTCGAGCAAGCCGAACGGTCGCGCGATCCCGAACGGCGCGCCAAGCTGCTGACGTTCACCGTCATCGGCGCCGGCCCCACCGGGGTCGAAATGGCAGGCCAGATAGCGGAATTGGCGGCGCACACGCTGAAGGGCTCGTTCCGTGGCATTGACTCCACCAAGGCGCGGGTGATCCTGCTCGACGCGGCCCCCGCCGTGTTGCCGCCGTTCGGCGACAAGCTGGGGACGCGGGCGCGGGCCCGGCTGGAGAAGATGGGCGTGGAGATCCAACTGGGAGCGATGGTCACCGACGTCGACCGCAACGGCATCACCGTCAAGGACTCCGACGGCACCATCCGGCGCATCGAGTCCGCCTGCAAGGTATGGTCCGCGGGCGTGCAGGCCAGCGGGCTGGGCCGCGACCTCGCCGAACAATCGTCGGTGGAACTGGACCGGGCGGGCCGCGTCAAGGTGCTGCCCGATCTATCAGTGCCCGGTCACCCGAACGTGTTCGTGATCGGCGACATGGCCGCCGTCGAGGGCGTTCCGGGCGTGGCGCAGGGCGCGATCCAGGGCGCGAGGTACGTCGCCGGCACGATCAAGGCCGAACTCGGCGGCGCCGACCCGGCCGAGCGCGAGCCGTTCCAGTATTTCGACAAGGGCTCCATGGCAACGGTTTCGCGGTTCTCCGCGGTGGCCAAGGTGGGCCCGCTGGAGTTCAGCGGCTTCATCGCCTGGCTGATGTGGCTGGTGCTGCACCTGGTCTACCTGGTCGGGTTCAAGACCAAGGTGAGCACGCTGCTGTCCTGGACGGTGACCTTCCTGAGCACCCGGCGCGGCCAGCTGACGATCACCGAGCAGCAGGCCTTCGCCCGCACCCGCCTCGAGCAGCTGGCGGTGCTCGCCGCCGAAGCCAAGCGGCCGGCGGCCGCCAAACGAGCGAGCTAACCGGTCCGCCGGTCTGCCCGCCACGTGCTGAGCAGTCCGCGTTAAGCCGTTGCGGTGCAGCGTAATTCGAATGCTCAGGCGGCCCGCCAGCGGGCGTTTTATCAAAGTTGTTCGCGCCCTTGGCGTCTGCGTGAATGTACGGTGAATTCCGTTGAACAGCAACAGATTTGCGCGGGGCGCGGTCGGCCACGCTTCCTCACCCGTCGACTACGCCTCGAGGTTCTGCAGCCGCACCTGGCCGCGGGCGACAACCTTGTCTTCGCCGTCGGTGATGGTGACCAGCCACAGCTGCTGGCGCCGGCCGCGGTGGATCGGTTCGGCGGCGCCGTACACCATGCCCGAGCCGATGGAACGCAGAAAGTCGGTGTTGTTGTTGACCCCCACGACGTTCCCGCCGCCGCGGGTGGCAAGCCAGGTGTAGGCGGCCACGCTGGCCATGCTCTCGACGATCGAGCAGTACACCCCACCGTGCACCAGGCCCATCGGCTGCAACAGTTTGGGCGTGACCTCGAGTTGGGCGCGGGCGCCATCGGGGCTGAGTTCGGTGAATTGCAGCCCGATCTCCTGATCGAACGGTGCGGTGAAATCCGGCGGCATGGTCGGCGGCTGTGGCACGTTCTGTGTTTACACCATGGTCTCCGGCGACGGCGCTCGTGGCGGTGGCTGCGGGGCCCGGAAACGGCTGAGCCCCGTGCCGCGGGGGCACGGGGCTCGCCGATCGAGTAGACCGGGGGTCACTGCAGCCCTCAGGACTCTGCCGCGGTCGTTGTTCGCTCGACTGGGTTAGCATAGGCAAGGCTGCCCTAATTTCGCAAGCACCGTTCCGGTGGCGCGGTGAAAAGCTTCGGTACGACCGTCGGTAGTAAGCGGAGTACGATGTTGTCGACGTCAGGAGAGAACGCACTATGGCGAAACTGACCCGGCTGGGAGATCTGGAACGCGCCGTGATGGACCACCTGTGGTCCACACCGGAACCTCAAACGGTCCGCCAGGTACACGAGGCGCTGTCCGCGCGGCGTGACCTCGCCTACACGACGATCATGACCGTCCTGCAGCGACTGGCCAAGAAGAATCTGGTCTCGCAGATTCGCGACGACCGCGCCCACCGGTACGCTCCCGTGCACGGCCGCGACGAGCTGGTCGCCGGGCTCATGGTGGACGCGCTGGCACAGGCCGAGGATCCCGGCGGCAGGCAGGCCGCCCTCGTCCACTTCGTCGAGCGGGTCGGCGCCGACGAGGCGGCTGCACTTCGGCGGGCACTCACCGAACTGGAAGCCAATCAACGCAATAACGCGCCATCCGCTGGCGCGTCGCCGGAGGACTGAGGGAGACTGACAGCGTGTCCGCGCTGGCCTTCACCATCCTCGCGGTGCTGCTGGTCGGTCCGGTGCCGGCCTTGTTGGCACGCGCGAGCTGGCCGTTGCGCGCTCCGCGCGCCGCAATGGTGTTGTGGCAGGCCATCGCGCTGGCCGCGGTCCTTTCGGCGTTCAGCGCCGGGATTGCGATCGCCACTCGGCTTCTCATGCCCGGTCCCGACGGGCGGCCCACCGCCAGCGTCCTCGGCGCCGCCGGCCGCCTCGGGTGGCCGCTGTGGGCCGCCTACATCGCCGTCTTCGCGTTGACCCTGCTGGTCGGCGCCCGTTTGATGGTTGCCGTCGTTCGGGTGGCCATCGCCAACCGGCGGCGGCGCGCCCACCACCGCATGGTGGTCGATCTGGTCGGACTCGGCCACGGCGCGGAGCTTCGCCAGCCCTGCGCCCATACGCGCGACCTCCGCGTGTTGGGCGTGCCGCAGCCGCTCGCCTACTGCCTGCCCGGGGTCCGCAGCCGCGTCGTGGTCAGCGAGGGGGCGCTGAGCGCGCTCGCAGACGAGGAGGTCGCGGCGATCCTCACCCACGAGCGGGCCCATCTGCGGGCCCGGCACGACCTCGTCCTGGAGGCGTTCACCGCGGTGCACGCCGCGTTCCCGCGGCTGGTGCGCAGCGCGAATGCGCTCGGCGCGGTACAGCTGCTCGTCGAGCTGCTCGCCGATGACGCCGCCGTTCGCGCCGCGGGTCGCGCTCCCCTGGCTCGCGCGCTGGTCGCCTGCGCGTCCGGGCGCGCGCCGTCGGGCGCGCTGGCCGCCGGTGGCCCCAGCACGGTGGTCCGCGTCCGCCGGCTGTGCGGGGGCGGCAACAGCCTGGCGATGGCGGCGGCCGCATACCTGGCCGCGGTCGCGGTGTTCGTCGTGCCGACCGTCGCGCTGGCCGTGCCGTGGCTCACCGAGCTGCGGCGCCTGTTCAACCTCTGACGCCCCGGAGGGCCCGGCACCTCGGGCGGACACCTGTCCCTTGTGCCACAGTGTGACGGAAAGCTTTTGGGCACAGTTCTCCGACTCGAGAGGCGAAGACATGGGTTCGTCGGAATCAAAGACCGCTACCGCGCAGATCGGCGTCACCGGCCTGGCGGTGATGGGCTCGAACATCGCTCGCAATTTCGCCCGGCACGGCTACACGGTGGCGCTGCACAACCGGTCGATCGCCAAGACCGACGCGCTGCTCAACGAGCACGGCGACGAGGGCAAGTTCGTGCGGTCGGAGACCATCGCGGAGTTCCTCGACGCCTTGGAGAAGCCGCGGCGGGTGCTCATCATGGTCAAGGCCGGCGACCCCACCGACGCCGTCATCAACGAGCTCGCCGACGCCATGGAAGAAGGCGACATCATCATCGACGGCGGCAACGCCCTCTACACCGACACCATCCGCCGCGAGAAGGCGATGCGCGAACGGGGGCTGCACTTCGTCGGCGCCGGGATCTCCGGCGGCGAGGAGGGCGCGCTCAACGGCCCGTCGATCATGCCGGGCGGCCCGGCCGAGTCCTACACGTCGCTGGGCCCGCTGCTCGAGGAGATCTCCGCCCACGTCGACGGCGTCCCGTGCTGCACCCACATCGGCCCCGACGGCGCCGGCCACTTCGTCAAGATGGTGCACAACGGCATCGAATACTCCGACATGCAGCTGATCGGCGAGGCCTACCAGCTGCTGCGCGACGGGCTGGGCAAGACCGCCGACGAGATCGCCGACGTCTTCGACGAGTGGAACAAGGGCGACCTGGACAGCTTCCTCGTCGAGATCACCGCGCAGGTCCTGCGCCAGAAGGACGCCAAGACCGGGAAGCCGCTCGTCGACGTCATCCTCGACGAGGCCGAGCAGAAGGGCACCGGCCGCTGGACCGTGAAGTCGGCGCTGGACCTTGGGGTCCCCGTCACGGGCATCGCCGAGGCGGTGTTCGCCCGCGCGCTGTCCGGCTCGGTCACCCAGCGCAAGGCCACCACCGGGCTGGCGTCCGGTCAGCTCGGTGAAAAGCCAACCGACGCAAAGCAATTCGTCGAGGACGTGCGCCAGGCCCTCTACGCGTCGAAGATCATCGCGTATGCCCAGGGCTTCAACCAGATTCAGGCCGGCAGCGCCGAATACGACTGGGGCATCACGCCGGGCGACCTGGCCACCATCTGGCGCGGCGGCTGCATCATCCGGGCCAAGTTCCTCAACCGCATCAAGGACGCGTTCGACGAGGACGCCGACCTGCCGACCCTGATCGTCGCGCCCTACTTCCGCAGCGCGATCGAGGCCGCGATCGACGGCTGGCGCCGCGTCGTGGTGACCGCCACGCAGCTGGGCATCCCGATTCCCGGCTTCTCCTCGGCGCTGTCCTACTACGACGCCCTGCGCACCGAGCGGCTGCCCGCGGCGCTGACCCAGGGCTTGCGCGACTTCTTCGGTGCCCACACCTACGGCCGGACCGACGCCGACCCGGACAAGCGCTTCCACACGCTGTGGAGCGGAGACCGCAGCGAAGTTCCCGCCTAGCTGGGTACTACTGAGAGGACACGAGGGGGACGGCGACAGCGATGAGATTCCTGGATGGGCATCGGCCCGGTTACGACCTGACCTACAACGACGTCTTCGTCATGCCGAACCGCTCGGAGGTCGCGTCGCGCTTCGATGTGGACCTGTCCACCCAGGACGGCTCGGGCACCACCATCCCGGTGGTGGTCGCCAACATGACGGCGGTCGCCGGGCGACGAATGGCCGAGACCGTGGCCCGGCGGGGCGGTCTGGTCATCCTGCCGCAGGACATCCCGATCACCGCGGTGCAGCAGACGGTGGACTTCGTCAAGAGCCGCGACCTGGTGCTCGACACCCCGGTCGTGCTGGGTCCCGACGATTCGGTGTCGGATGCGACGGCTCTGATCCACAAGCGCGCGCACGGGGTCGCCGTCGTCGCCTTCGAGGGCCGCCCGATGGGGCTGGTGAGCGAATCCTGCTGCCTGGGCGTGGACCGGTTCGCCAGGGTGCGCGACGTCGCGATCAGCGACTTCGTCACCGCCCCCGTCGGGACCGAGCCGCGCAAGATCTTCGACCTGCTCGAGCACGCCCCGATCGGCGTCGCCGTCGTGACGAACGTTGACGGCACGCTGGCCGGCGTGCTCACCCGCACCGGGGCCGTTCGCACCGGCCTGTACACCCCGGCGGTCGATCGCGACGGTCGGCTGCGGGTGGGCGCGGCCGTGGGCATCAACGGCGACGTGGGCGCCAAGGCGCGCTCGCTGGTCGAGGCCGGTGTCGATGTGCTCGTCATCGACACCGCGCACGGGCACCAGGTGAAGACGCTCGAAGCGATCCGCACGGTGTCCTCGCTCGAACTCGGTGTGCCGCTGGTGGCCGGCAACGTCGTCTCCGCGGAGGGCACCCGCGATCTGCTGGGCGCCGGGGCGAATATCGTCAAGGTCGGAGTCGGGCCGGGGGCGATGTGCACCACCCGCATGATGACCGCGGTCGGGCGCCCGCAATTCTCCGCGGTGGTCGAATGTGCTTCGGCGGCAAGGCAATTGGGCGGGCATGTGTGGGCCGACGGCGGGGTCCGCCATCCGCGGGACGTGGCGCTGGCGCTGGTGGCCGGCGCGTCCAACGTGATGATTGGGTCGTGGTTCGCCGGCACCTACGAATCGCCGGGGGACCTGATGCGCGACCGCGAGGATCAGCCCTACAAGGAGAGCTATGGGATGGCGTCCAAGCGTGCGGTGGTCGCCCGCAGCGCCGCCGACACCGCCTTCGACCGCGCGCGCAAAGCGCTGTTCGAGGAAGGCATTTCGACGTCGCGCATGGGTCTGGACCCCGACCGCGGCGGCGTCGAGGATCTGATCGACCACATCACCTCGGGCGTGCGCAGCACGTGCACGTATGTCGGCGCCGCCAACCTCACGGACCTCTACGAGCGGGCCGTCGTGGGTGTGCAGTCGGCCGCGGGCTTCGCCGAAGGCCATCCGCTGCCGCTGGGTTGGTGACACCGATCGCCAGAAGCGCGCAAGCACTTGCGGCGGGGGGTGTTTCGCAGGCTATGCGGCCGGCGGGCGCTCCCACGCGTAGAGCGACATGCGCCGGTTCCGGGTGTCGTGCTCGCCGAGGAACACGCACCCGGCGTACTCGCACAGTCGCCGCGCCGTGGTGTTGCGGTGATCGGGGTCGAACATGACGCGCCGGCAGCGGGGTTCCATGGCAAAGACGCTCCCGACAATGTGCGGCAACAACATCGGGCCCAGCCCCCGGTTCACCAGCGCCGGGTCGGCGATGGCCGCGTGCAGCCCCAGGTCGTACGGGTCGGCGTCGTAGTAGTGCGAGATTAAATCCTTTGCTCCCCAATATAATTCGAGGTAGGCGAACTCCTGTCCGGCGACGCTGCCCAGCAGTGGCAGCGAATACGTTCCGTCCAGCTGCGCGCCGAGGTGTCGCTCCCACCGCACGGCCGGCCAGTCGTATTCCCAGGCCGCCGCCAGGTGCGGGCGGTTCATCCACTCCGCCACCATGCCCGCGTCCTGCCGCCGCGCGGCACGCAGCGCGAAGGGCGGTTCGAGCGCCGGGGCCGGGGGCCGGCCGATGCGGGCTACCTCGTCGCTGATGTCGAAGCGCTCGCGCGGAAGCACTTGAGCGGGTTCGGTTTCGGGTGGGGCCTCGGACGCCATGGTGCGCCAGCCTATCGAGTAAGGTTAGCCAACCCATACTGGGGTCGCCGGGTAGGCGCTGCGCCGCCGAAAACGGTCGTTGGCCGACCGGGGGGCATGCCGGGCTACGATAAATCGGCAAAGACGGAGGCGACCGCATCCGCACCGGTAACAGGCAGCGAAGGGATTGACGTGCCGCAGGCACCCGCGCAGCCCATGGGCTTCCGGGCGCGGCAGCCGTCCGACGAGCCGTCCGACGCGGAGCCTTCCCCGGCGCTTCCGTCAACGCACTCGGCCCGCGGGTGGCGTGATCGATGAACGTCAGCGTCGCCGTGATCAGCGTGCTGGCCATCGCGGTGCTCATCTTCGGCAACGCGATCTTCGTGGCGGCCGAGTTCTCACTGACCACGCTGGACCGCAGCGCGGTGGAGGCCAACGCCCGGCGGGGCGGCCGCCGCGACCGCGCGATCCGGCGCGCCCACCACAAGTTGTCGTTCCAGCTGTCCGGCGCCCAATTGGGCATCTCCGCAACCACACTGGCGGCCGGTTACCTGACCGATCCGATGCTGGCCGACCTGCCGCACC
The DNA here is from genome assembly GCF_041890355.1 of Mycobacterium hainanense. Classification (NCBI taxonomy): domain Bacteria; kingdom Bacillati; phylum Actinomycetota; class Actinomycetes; order Mycobacteriales; family Mycobacteriaceae; genus Mycobacterium; species Mycobacterium hainanense. The sequence continues at coordinate 2,915,632 of NZ_CP169059.1, forward strand.
CGTGGTTTGACGCGATCGGAGTGCCCGACCGGGTGGCCGACGCCATCATGGCGTTCGTGGCGTTGGTCATCGTCACCTCGGTGTCGATGGTGTTCGGCGAGCTGGTTCCGAAATACCTCGCGGTGGCCCGGCCGCTGTCCACCGCGCGCGCCGTGGTGGGCGTTCAGCTGCTGTTTTCGCTGTTGTTCACCCCGGCGATCCGGCTCACCAACGGCGCGGCGAACTGGATCGTGCGCCGACTGGGCATCGAGCCGGCCGAAGAGCTGCGGTCGGCCCGCTCGCCGCAGGAACTGCTGTCGCTGGTGCGTTCCTCGGCCCGCAGCGGCTCGCTGGATCCGGCGACGGCGTCGCTGGTGCGGCGCTCGCTGCAGTTCGGCGCCCTGACCGCCGAGGAACTGATGACGCCTCGATCCAAGATCGTCGCGCTGCAGACCGACGACACGGTCGCCGACCTGGTGTCCGCGGCCGCCGAGTCCGGGTTCTCCCGATTCCCGATCGTCGACGGCGACCTCGACGAAACCGTCGGCATCGTGCACGTCAAACAGGTGCTGGCCATCCCGGCGGCCGACCGGGCGCGCACGGCGCTGACCACGGTGGCGCAGCCCGTCCCGGTGGTGCCCTCGACGCTGGATGGCGACGCCGTCATGGCCGAGATCCGCGCGAACAGCCTGCAGACCGCGATGGTCGTCGACGAATACGGCGGCACGGCGGGCATGGTGACCGTCGAGGACCTGATCGAGGAGATCGTCGGCGACGTCCGCGACGAACACGACGACGCCACCCCGGATGTCGTCGCGGCCGGCACCGGCTGGCGGGTCTCGGGCCTGCTGCGCATCGACGAGGTGGCCGCCGCGACCGGCTTCCGGGCCCCGGAAGGGCCCTACGAGACCATCGGCGGGCTGGCGTTGCGCGAATTCGGCCACATCCCGGTGGCCGGCGAAACCGTGCAGCTGCCCGCCCTCGACGCCGACGGGCTGTTGGACACCTCGCTGCGCTGGCAGGCGACCGTCATCCGGATGGACGGGCGGCGGATCGACCTGCTGGAGCTCAACGAGCTGCAGGCTGACGGCGACACCGCGGCCAAGGGAGGCCAGCGATGAGCGATCCCATGGGCGTGATCCTGGCGATCCTGCTGATCGGCGTCAACGCCTTCTTCGTCGGCGCGGAATTCTCGTTGATCTCGGCCCGCCGCGACCGGCTGGAAGCGCTGGCCGAGCAGGGCAAGGCGCGCGCGGTCACGGTGATCCGTGCCGGCGAGCAACTGCCGGCAATGCTGGCCGGGGCCCAGCTGGGGGTCACCGCCGCCTCGCTGTTGCTGGGGCGGATCGGCGAGTCGGCCGTCTCCAGCCTGCTGCGCTCGGCGCTGGGGCTGACCAGCATCCCCCCACCGCTGCTGCACACGCTGTCCTTCGCGATCGCGTTGGCGATCGTGGTGACGCTGCACGTCCTGCTGGGCGAGATGGTGCCCAAGAACATCGCGCTGGCCGGCCCCGAGCGCACGGCGATGCTGCTGGTGCCGGCCTACCTGGCCTACGTGCGGGCGGTCCGGCCGTTGATCACGTTCTACAACAAGTGCGCCAGCGTGGCGGTTCGCGCGCTGGGAGTCGAGCCCAAGGAGGAGCTCGAGCTCACGGTCTCCCCCGTCGAGCTGAGCGAGATGATCGCCGAATCGGAATCCCAGGGCCTGCTGGACCGGGAGGAGCACACCCGGCTGACCCGGGCCCTGCAGATCGGCACCCGCGTGGTCGGCGACGTGGCGGTCCCCCTCGAAAACGTGCACGCGGTGCCGGTGGCGGCGCCCGGTTCCGGCCCTACGGTGGGCGCCGTCGAGCGCGCCCTGGCCCAGACCGGCTACTCGCGGTTCCCGGTGGCGAACGTCAACGGTGACTTCATCGGTTACCTGCACATCAAGGACATGCTGACGCTCGGCGACGACCCGGGGACCGTGATCGACCTGGCGATGGTGCGCCCGCTTCCGCGGCTGCCCAAGTCGCTGCCGTTGGCCGACGCGTTGTCGCGAATGCGCCGCAGCAACAGCCATCTGGCGCTGGTGACCGGCGCAGGGGGCGACGTGGTCGCGATGGTGGCGATGGAAGACCTGGTCGAGGACCTCGTCGGCACCATGCGCGACGCGTAGGGGTACTGGGTCGCCGAGGAGGGCTACGGCGAGCCCGTATGATTTCCATCGGCTGCCAGTCAAGAAAGTGCTGGAAGGTGCAGGATCTCAGGCGCGCTGATGCGTTGCTGTAAATAGATCCCCTGGCTCGCCGCAGCGGCATGGTTTGGAGCTGTCAGCGCGGCCTGACCTGGTGTGGCGGGTCGGGCGGATGCGCTCACCAGGCTGCTGCTCGGTACGCTGAAGGCATTGCCGCTCTGGGCCAATGACGGCTTGGTGAGGCTTCATTATGGAGGAGAAACATGACTGATCGCGTGTCGGCGGGGAACCTACGCGTCGCCCGAGTGCTCTACGACTTCGTGAACAACGAGGCCCTGCCCGGCACCGACATCGACCCGGACAGCTTCTGGGCGGGAGTCGACAAAGTCGTCACCGACCTGACGCCCAAGAACCGGGACTTGCTGAACCGCCGCGATGAGCTGCAGGCCCAGATCGACAGGTGGCACCGGCAACGCGTGATCGAGCCGTTCGATGTCGACGCCTACCGCCAGTTCATCACCGAAATCGGTTACCTGCTGCCCGAACCCGAGGACTTCACGATCACGACCTCGGGCGTCGACGACGAGATCACCACGACCGCCGGTCCGCAGCTGGTGGTGCCCGTGCTCAACGCTCGCTTCGCGCTGAACGCCGCGAACGCGCGCTGGGGCTCGCTGTACGACGCCCTCTATGGCACCGACGTCATCCCCGAGGATGACGGCGCCGAGAAGGGCACCAGCTACAACAAGGTTCGCGGCGACAAGGTCATCGCCTACGCCCGCAATTTCCTCGACCAAGCGGTGCCGCTGGAATCCGGCTCCTGGGCCGACGCGACCGGGCTGTCGGTCGAAGACGGCCAGCTGAAGGTCGCGACCGGCGACGGGTCCGTCGGCCTGGCCAGCCCGGAGAAATTCGCCGGCTACACCGGCGAGCTCGGCTCCCCCGACTGGTCGGTGCTGCTGGTCAACCACGGCCTGCACATCGAGATCCTGATCGACCCGGAATCGCCGATCGGCAAGACCGACCGAGCCGGCATCAAGGACGTGGTCCTGGAATCGGCCGTCACGACGATCATGGACTTCGAGGACTCGGTGGCCGCCGTCGACGCCGACGACAAGGTGCTCGGCTACCGCAACTGGCTCGGCCTGAACAGGGGCGACCTGTCCGAAGAGGTCGCCAAGGACGGCAAGACCTTCACCCGCGTGCTCAACCAGGACCGCACCTACACCACGCCCGACGGTGACGGCCAGCTGACCCTGCCCGGCCGCAGCCTGCTGTTCGTCCGCAACGTGGGGCATCTGATGACCAACGACGCCATCGTGGACGCCGACGGCAACGAGGTGTTCGAAGGCATCATGGACGCGCTCTTCACCGGCCTGACGGCGATCCACGGGCTCAAGACGGGCGACGCGAACGGGCCCCTGGCCAACAGCCGCACCGGGTCGATCTACATCGTCAAGCCCAAGATGCACGGGCCCGACGAGGTCGCCTTCACCTGCGAGCTGTTCAGCCGCGTCGAGGACGTGCTGGGCCTGCCGCAGGCCACCCTGAAGGTCGGCATCATGGACGAGGAGCGGCGCACCACCGTCAACCTCAAGGCCTGCATCAAGGCCGCGGCCGACCGGGTCGTGTTCATCAACACCGGCTTCCTGGACCGCACCGGCGACGAGATCCACACGTCGATGGAGGCCGGCCCGATGATCCGCAAGGGCGCGATGAAGAGCACCACGTGGATCAAGGCCTACGAGGACGCCAACGTCGACATCGGGCTGGCCGCCGGCTTCAAGGGCAAGGCGCAGATCGGCAAGGGCATGTGGGCGATGACCGAGCTGATGGCCGACATGGTCGAGCAGAAGATCAGCCAACCGAAGGCGGGCGCGACCACCGCGTGGGTGCCCTCCCCGACGGCGGCCACCCTGCACGCGATGCACTACCACTACGTCGACGTGGGCGCCGTGCAGGAGGAGCTGGCGGGCAAGAAGCGCACCACCATCGAAGAGTTGCTGACGATCCCGCTGGCCAAGGAACTGGCCTGGGCTTCCGAGGAAATCCGCGAGGAGGTCGACAACAACTGCCAGTCCATCCTCGGTTACGTGGTGCGCTGGGTCGCCCAGGGAGTCGGCTGCTCGAAGGTGCCCGATATCCACGACGTCGCCCTGATGGAAGACCGTGCGACGCTGCGGATTTCGAGCCAGCTGTTGGCCAACTGGCTGCGCCACGGCGTCATCACCGAGCAGGACGTGCGGACCAGCCTGGAGCGGATGGCGCCGCTGGTCGACGAGCAGAACGCCAAGGACGCGGCCTACCAGCCGATGGCTCCCAACTTCGACGACAGCCTGGCGTTCCTGGCCGCACAGGACCTGATCCTGACGGGAACCCAGCAGCCCAACGGCTACACCGAGCCGATCTTGCATCGCCGTCGGCGCGAAGCCAAGGCCCGCGCGGCGCAATCAAATTGAGCCGGTGCCTTAACCAAGCTCGGCACGCATCGATACCGCCGGTGACTAAGATCAGCGGCGAGTTGGCAGCAAGTCGGATCGACCGACGGAAAGGCGACGGACACCGCTATGGGTAGGCACAGTTTGCCCGACCCTGAGGACTCCGTCGACCAACCGCACCAAAGCGGCGAGGCGGACGACCGTCACCGGGATGCCGTCGGCGAGGACTACCCCGACGCGGGCCACCGGCCGGCCGACGACGACTTCGCGGACCAGGACGACTTGTCCGCCGGCGAAGAGCCCCACGCGGCCGAGGACGCGTTCGCGGATGACACCGCCGACGAGTACCCGGAGTTTCCGCCGCGGCAGCCGGGCCCCCCCGCCTCGGAGCCGCCGGCCTCGTCGCCGTCGCTGTTCCGCGGGGGGCACCGGGGACTTGGCGACTGGCGGGGCGGCCACCGCAGCGACGGCGGCCGCCGGGGGGTCAGCATCGGCGTGATCGTGGCCCTGGTCGCCGTCGTCGTCGTGGTGGGCACGGTGATCCTGTGGAGTTTCTTCGGTGACGCGTTGTCCAACCGCTCCCACCAGGCCGCTGGGCGCTGTGTCGGCGGCAAGGAGACGGTCGCCGTCATCGCCGACCCGTCGATCGCCGACTCGGTGCAGCAGTTCGCGCAGACCTACAACTCCTCCGCCGGGCCGATCGGTGACCACTGCGTGGAGGTCAGCGTCAAACCGGCCGGCTCGGACGCGGTCCTGAACGGATTCATCGGCAAGTGGCCCGCCGAGCTGGGCGGGCAGCCGGCGTTGTGGATTCCCGGCAGCTCGATCTCGGCCGCGCGGCTCGCCGGAGCCACGGCGCAGAAGACGATCACCGACAGCCGCTCGCTGGTGACGTCGCCGGTGGTGCTCGCCGTCCGGCCCGAACTCGCGTCGGCCCTGGCAAATCAGAATTGGGCGGCGCTGCCCGGCCTGCAGACCAACCCGAACGGATTGGCCGGCGTGAACCTGCCGGCCTGGGGGTCGCTGCGGCTGGCCGTGCCGATGAACGGCAACGGCGACGCGGCGTTCCTCGCCGGGGAGGCGATAGCGGCCGCATCTGCCCCGCCCGGCGCGCCGGCGACCCAGGGCACCGGCGCGGTGCGTGCGGTGCTGAACGGCCAGCCCAAGCTCGCGGACAATTCGCTGACCGAGGCGATGAACACCCTGCTGAAGCCGGGCGACCCGGCGGCCGCACCGGTGCACGGGGTCATCACCACGGAGCAGCAGCTGTACCAGCGCGGCCAGTCGTTGCCCAACGCCAAGGGCGCGTTGGCCTCCTGGCTGCCGTCGGGCCCGGTGCCCGTCGCCGACTACCCCACCGTCCTGCTGAGCGGCTCCTGGCTCACCCAGGACCAGACCGCGGCCGCCAGCGAGTTCGCCCGCTACATGCACAAGCCCGAGCAGCTCGCCAAGCTGGCCAAGGCCGGCTTCCGGGTCAACGGGGTCACGCCGCCGAGCAGTCCGGTCACCACGTTCCCGGCGCTGCCCTCGGCGCTGTCGGTGGGCGATGACGCGATGCGCGCGACGCTGGCCGAGGCGATGGCCACGCCGTCGAACGGGCTGGCCGCGACCATCATGCTCGACCAATCGATGCCGGGCCAGGAGGGCGGAAAGACCCGGTTGGCGAACGTGATCGCGGCACTTCAGGACAAGATCAAGGCGCTGCCGCCCACGTCGATCGTCGGCCTGTGGACGTTCGACGGTCACGAGGGCCGCTCGGAGGTGCCCGGCGGGCCGCTGGGTGACCCCGTCAATCCCACCAGTGGCCAACCCCGCTCGGCGGCGCTGGCGGCGGCGTTGGACAAGCAGTACTCGTCGGCCGGTGGCGCGGTGTCGTTCACCACGCTGCGCATGATCTACCAGGACCTGCAGGCCAACTACCATGCCGGCCAGACCAACTCGATCTTGGTCATCACCGCAGGCCCGCACACCGACCAGACCCTGGACGGGGCCGGACTGCAGGACTTCATCCGCAAGAGCGCGGACCCGGCCAAACCGATCGCGGTCAACGTCATCGACTTCGGCGCCGACCCGGACCGCGCCACGTGGGAGGCGGTCGCCCAGCTCAGCGGCGGCGGCTACCAGAACCTGGCCACATCCGCGAGCCCCGACCTGGCCGCGGCACTCAACGCCTTCCTCAGCTGACAACGATCACGCTCGCACGCGGGGACGGGCAAGCCAACGTTGCGGCGGGGCCTTCCCGTCTGGACCGTAAGTTGCCGCTAGGCTTTGAGGTTGATTCCACAGCCGACGCTATGGGGAGCGGTGCGAAGGCTTTTGGTTGAGCGCCTTCCACTGGAATCCCGGGGGGTGCCCCGATGTACGCGCGGCCGTGACGAAGGCCGGGGCGGCGGCGCGAAAGGATGATCCACGACAGCAATGACGAAACTGATTACTGGGCAAGCGCTTCCAGACGTGGTGGTCACGGGGATCGCCATGACGACCGCGCTGGCCACCGACGCGGAAACCACCTGGAAGTTGCTCCTGGACCGCCAGAGCGGCATCCGCGAGCTCGACGACCCGTTCGTGGAGGAGTTCGACCTGCCGGTCCGCATCGGCGGGCACCTGCTGGAGGAATTCGACAGTGAGCTCAACCCCGCCGAGCTGCGCAGGACGGGCTACCTGGCGAGGATGTCGGCCATCGTCAACCGGCGGGCGTGGGACCACGCCGGCTCACCCGACGTCGACCCGAACCGCCTGCTGGTGTCGATCGGCACCGGGTTCGGTTCCGGCGAGGAGCTGGTGTTCAGCCTGGACAACCTGCGGGCCCGCGGCGTGAAGGCGGTCTCGCCGCTGTCCGTCAGCAAGTACATGCCCGACGCCGCCGCCCAGGCGGTCGGCCTGGAACGGCACGCCAGGGCCGGTGTGATGACGCCGGTGTCGGCGTGCGCGTCGGGGTCGGAGGCCATAGCCCGGGCCTGGCAGGCGATCGTGTTCGGTGAGGCCGACGTCGCGATCTGCGGCGGCGTCGAGACCAGGATCGAGGCGGTGCCGATCGCCGCCTTCGCGAACATGCGGATCGTGATGTCGACGAACAACGCGGACCCAGCCGGCGCGTGTCGCCCCTTCGACAAGGACCGCGACGGTTTCGTGTTCGGCGAGGCGGGCGCGCTGATGGTCCTCGAGACCGAGGAGCACGCCAAGGCGCGCGGGGCGCGCATCCTGGCGCGGCTGATGGGGGCCGGGGTGACATCCGACGGCTACCACATGGTGGCGCCCGACCCGAGCGGGAGCCGCGCCGGCCACGCGATGACGCGCGCCATCCAGCTCGCGGGTCTCACGCCTGACGACATCGACCACGTCAACGCCCATGCCACCGGGACGCAGATCGGCGACCTGGCCGAGGGCAAGGCAATCAACAACGCGCTGGGCAGCAACAAGCCCGCGGTGTACGCGCCGAAGTCCGCGCTGGGGCATTCCGTCGGCGCGGTGGGCGCGGTGGAGTCGATCCTGACCGTGCTGGCGTTGCGCGATCAGGTCGTTCCACCGACGCTGAACCTGGAAAACCTGGATCCGGAAATCGATCTGGACGTGGTGTCGGGCAATCCGCGGCGCGGCAACTACCGGTACGCCATCAACAATTCGTTCGGGTTCGGCGGACACAACGTCGCCCTGGCCTTCGGCCGGTACTGAGCGCCGCTGCGGCGGGGTTTTTGTCACGCTCCGGGCCTAGCATCGTGGGGGCTACACCAAACGAGCGCCATGGGCATCGACTTCGTCCCCGACCCGCGGCTCTACCCGTTCCGGTCGCGCTGGTTCGACAGCTCGCGGGGCCGGGTGCACTACATCGATGAAGGCGCCGGGCCCCCGCTTGTGCTGTGGCATGGCAACCCGACCTGGAGCTTCCTGTATCGCAACGTCGTCCTCCCGCTGCGTGACCGGTTCCGTTGCATCGCACCGGATTACCTGGGATTCGGGCTATCGGACCGGCCCGCGGGGTTCGGCTACACCATCGAGGAGCACGCCGGGGTGCTCGGCGAGTTCGTCGACCACCTGGAGCTGGACAGCTACCTGACGATGGGTCAGGATTGGGGCGGCCCGATCAGCATGGCGGTCGCGGTCCAGCGGGCCGAGCGGGTGCGAGGCGTCATCCTGGGCAACACCTGGTTCTGGCCGACCGACGTGTTCACCACCAAGATGTTCAGCCTGGTGATGTCCAGCCCGCCACTGCAATACGCGGTCCTGCACCGCAACTTCTTCGTCGAGCGACTCGTTCCCGCCGGCACCCAGCACCGCCCGAGCGACGCGGTGATGGAGCACTACCGCGCCGTGCAGCCCAGCCCCGGGGCGCGCAGGGGTGTCGCCGAGATGCCGAAGCAGATCCTGGCCGCCGAACCGCTACTGGCCCGCCTCGCCCGCGACGTGCCGGCGAAGCTGGGCGCCAAACCCGCCCTGTTCGTCTGGGGCATGAAGGACTTCGCATTCCGGCCCGGCCCGAGCCTCCCGCGCATGCGGGCGGCCTTTCCCGACCACGTCGTGGTCGAACTGCCCGACGCCAAGCACTTCATCCAGGAGGACGCGCCGGATCGGGTCGCCGCGGCGATCGTCGAGCGGTTCGGGTGATCGGACGAACTTACGCGAAGGCTTCCACCGGCGGGCACGAGCAGACCAGGTTGCGGTCGCCGTAGGCGCCGTCGATGCGCCGCACGGGCGGCCACACCTTCGGCCGGAAGTTCTTGCCCAGCGGATAGGCGGCCTCTTCCCGGGTGTACGGGTGCTCCCAGTCGGAGACCAGCAGGCATTCGGCGGTGTGCGGGGCGCCGCGCAGCGGATTGTCGTCGACCGACCACTCCCCCGCGCCCACCCGGTCGATCTCGCGGCGGATGGCGATCATGGCTTCGCAGAACGCGTCCACTTCGGTCAGGGTTTCACTCTCGGTGGGCTCCACCATCAGCGTGCCGGCCACCGGAAAACTCATCGTCGGCGCGTGAAAGCCGTAGTCCGCCAGCCGTTTTGCGACATCGTCGACGGTCACGCCGGTCGACTTGGTGATGCCGCGCAGATCGAGGATGCATTCGTGGGCGACCATCCCGTTCTCGCCGGTGTAGAGCACCGGGAAGTACTCGTCGAGGCGCCGGGCGATGTAGTTGGCCGAGGCGATGGCGGTCAGCGACGCCGCCCGCAGGCCGCTAGCAGCTCCGCCGCCCATCATCCGGATGTAGGCCCAGCTGATCGGCAGGATCGAAGCGGACCCGTAGGGCGCCGACGACACCGGATGCCCGTGGGGCAACTCGGGAGCATGCGGGTGCCCGGGCAGGAACGGCGCCAGGTGCGATCGCACCGCGACCGGTCCCACCCCCGGCCCCCCGCCGCCGTGCGGGATGCAGAACGTCTTGTGCAGGTTCAGGTGGCTGACGTCGCCGCCGAACTTCCCCGGCCGGGCCAGGCCGACCAGCGCGTTGAGGTTCGCCCCGTCGACGTACACCTGGCCGCCGGCGTCGTGCACGGCCGCGCAGATCTCGGCGATGTCGTGCTCGTAGACGCCGTGCGTGGAGGGATAGGTGATCATCAGCGTCGACAGCTCGTCGCCGTGCTGGGTCACTTTGGCGCGCAGGTCGTCGAGGTCGACGTCGCCGTTGTCGTGGCAGGCCACCACGACCACCCGCATGCCGGCCAACGCGGCCGACGCCGCGTTGGTGCCGTGCGCGCTGGACGGGATCAGGCAGATGTTGCGGTGCGGTTCACCGCGGCTGGCGTGGTAGTCGTGGATGGCCAGCAGGCCGGCGTATTCGCCCTGCGAGCCGGCGTTGGGCTGCAACGACACCGCGTCGTAGCCGGTGATGTGCACGAGCCAGGTCTCCAGGTCACTGATCAGCCGGCGCAGGCCGGGGGTGTCCGACGCCGGCGCGAACGGATGCTGGCGGGCGAATTCCGGCCAGGTGATCGGCTCCATCTCGGCGGCGGCGTTCAGCTTCATCGTGCACGAGCCGAGCGGAATCATGCTGCGGTCCAACGCGATATCTTTGTCCGCCAGCGCGCGCAGGTAGCGCATCATCGCCGTTTCGGTGCGGTACTGCGTGAACGCCGGATGGGTCAGGAACTCCGAGGTGCGGGTCGCGATGTCGACGGGGGCGGGCCCGGCGGCCGGCACGCCGAAGGCATCCAGCACCGCGGCCACGTGGGCGTCCGTGGTGGCCTCGTCGCAGGCCACCGAGACATGGTCGGCGTCGACGCGCCACAGGTTGACGCCGTGCGCCTTGGCCGCGGCCACCACCTCGTCGGCGCGTCCCGGAACCCGCGCCAGCACGGTGTCGAAGAACTTGTCGTGCACCACCGCGTCGCCGAGCGCCGCGGCGATGGCCTCGGCGTGCCCGTGCACGCGGCGGGCGATCGCGGCCAGCCCGTCGGCGCCGTGGTAGCTGGCATACATGGCGGCCATCACGGCGAGCAGCACTTGGGCGGTGCAGATGTTGCTGGTCGCCTTGTCACGTCGGATGTGCTGCTCGCGGGTCTGCAGCGCCAGCCGGTAGGCCGGGGACCCGTCGGCGTCCAGGGACACGCCGACCAGCCGGCCGGGCAGCTGGCGGGCGTGCTTGGCGTGCACCGACAGGTATCCGGCGTGGGGGCCGCCGAATCCCATTGGCACGCCGAATCGTTGGGTCGTCCCGAACGCGACGTCCGCGCCGATGTCGCCGGGCGGGGTGATCAGTGTGCACGCCAGCAGGTCGGCGCCGATGGCGATCAGCGCGCCACGGTCGTGGGCCTGTTCCACCAGGGCCGCCCAGTCGGCGATCCGGCCGCTGGCGCCGGGCAGCTGGGTGACGACGCCGAAGATGTCGCCGTCGGGAAGTCCCCGGCTCAGGTCCGCGGTGACGATCTCGATGCCCAACGGCTGAGCCCGCGTCGAAAGGACGGCCGCCGTCTGGGCGAACAAATCGGCGTCGACGGCCAGCCGGTTCGAGGTGCCGCGGGTCGCGCGGTGCATCAGCGTCATGGCCTCGGCGGCGGCGGTGCCCTCGTCGAGCATCGAGGCGTTGGCGACTTCCAGCCCGGTCAGGTCGGCCACCATCGTCTGGAAATTCAGCAGCGCCTCCAGTCGGCCCTGGCTGATCTCCGGCTGGTAGGGGGTGTAGGCGGTGTACCAGGCCGGGTTCTCCAGCACGTTGCGCAGCAGTACCGGCGGCGTGAGCGTGTCGTAGTAGCCCTGCCCGATCATCGAGACAGCCACCGTGTTGGCCTCGGCCAGCGCCCGCAGCTCGGCCAGCGCCTCGGCCTCGGTGACGGCCGGCGGCAACTCGTCCAGACCCGGCGCCGCGCCGCCGCCGGTGAGCTTGTCGAGGATGCCGGCGGGGACGGCCTTGGCGGCCAGCTCGTCCAGCGAATCGACACCGATGACGGACAGCATCGCCGCGACGGCTTGGCCGTCCGGGCCGATGTGCCGGGCTGCGAAGGTTGATTGGTCGGGCACTGGTGGACTCCTGGCGGTGATGTCGACAAGGGCAGAGGACTAGCGGCCCTCTCCCTCTGTCTTCACCCGTTCGCCGGGCGCCTGAGAGATTCGGCGCCGGGCGTTGCCCTCGCGCCTTTCCCCATCGGCGGGCGCCGACCGCTGGGGCCGGCACCGCTTTCCAGAGGCATCGTTAACCCGCGCGGTCCGGGTGCCTGAGAGGTTAGCGGAGAGGTGTTGCTCCTTCGGCGTCCGTGACTGGCCGTCACGAAACTCTCCCGCACGAGTGCGATGCAGCGTCCAGTTTACCCGGCCCGGTGGCGCGGGTGGGGTTAACCGATCTTGCGGTCGCGGTGCTTGCGACGCGAGGCCAGTTCGTCTTCCGGGGCGGCGATCGACTCGCCCCCGTCGGCCCGCTCGCCAGGGAAGTCGGCGATCACGCCGGTCAGCTCCCGCATGGCGCCCGACACCGCGATGCCGAACACGCCCTGGCCGCCCTGCAGCAGGTCGACGACCTCTTCGGCCGACGTGCACTCGTACACGGTGGTGCCGTCGGAGAACAACGTGATGTTGGCGAGGTCCTGCACGCCGCGCTGGCGCAGGTGGTCGACCGCAACCCTGATGTTGTGCAGCGAGATTCCGGTGTCGAGCAGCCGCTTGACGATCTTGAGCACCAGGATGTCTTTGAACGAGTAGAGCCGCTGGCTGCCGGAGCCCGCCGCGCTGCGGATCGACGGCACCACCAGCGACGTGCGCGCCCAATAGTCCAGCTGGCGGTAGGTGATTCCGGCGATCTGGCAGGCACTCGGTCCGCGGTAGCCGACCAGCTCGTCCGGCACGGAGTCATCGGGAAAGAGCCCGGGCTGCACGGGCGCTTCCGGCGCGGCGGTCGGGTGGTCAGCTAGATCCAGCTGTTCTTGGCGTGGCTGCTCGCTCACGGTGCTTCCTCTCGCCGATCGCGCTTTCGTTTCCAGCTGCGTACTGGCTGCGTCGCAGCAACGTTTGCTCAGGCCCGAGTGCTAGAGAGCTTACGCGCTTGCATAGCTACCGCGCCCTTAAGTCGTGATCAAAGTATGGCTGCCGCCGGGCAAAGTGAGGGCGCTATCCGCCAGGCGTGTCGACATCCCGGTGGTAAGTGAGATGGATCCGTGATGTCGGTCTCCAGGGTAGTCCCCGCCGACGGTGTTCGCGAAGCCGCTGCAACCGGCCGGAACGGGGTCCGGGAAGTGGCTAGGTGGCCTTGAAGTCGTCGGGCGAGACGCTGTCGAGGAACTCCTTGAACTTCTCCACCTCGTCCTCGCGCACGGCGGTGCCGCCCTCTTCGTCGGTCTCGTCGGGGATGAGCAGGCCGGCCTGGGCCAGCACGGCCTCCTCGACATAGATCGGGACGCCGACGCGCAGCGCTATCGCCACCGAATCCGAGGGCCGCGCCGACACCGTGATGTTGCGGTCGAACACCAGGTCGGCGTAAAAGGTGCCCTCTTGCAGGTCGACGATCCGCACCTCTTTCAGTGAATGGCCAAGCGCGGCAATGACATCCCGGATCAGATCGTGCGTCAGCGGACGCGGCGGCTCGACGCCCTGCTGCTCGAGCGCGATGGCGGCAGCCTCCGATTGACCAATCCAGATCGGCAGGTATCGATCGCCGTCGGTTTCACGCAGTAGCAGCACCGGCTGGTTCTGCGGCTGCTCCACGCGAATGCCGACAACACGAACTTCACCCATTTGTGTCTGCCCTCCGCATATGCTGCCGTCTCCGTTCTTGGCGCAACGGCGGCCCCTAATTTCCGCTGTGCCGCTGAAAACCAAGCTATCGACGAAGTCTAGTCCTCAGCGATGCAGAACGTCGCGAACGGCGGATTTGATCAGCGATGTGTGCAAGGTGATGGCCAGGGCCGCCACCTCGCGCGCCAGGTCGTCGGCGCGGTCCCGGGCTCCGGTCTTACCGGCTTTCCCTATCGGCCCGGCGATTTGGGCGATCAGGTCTGATTGCCGGTCCGCCGCCGAGCGGAAGGCCCGCAGGTGCCGCGGCTCGACACCGTATTCCGACAGCGCCCGCGCGCACTGCAGGATGACGACGGCGTGTTCGTCGAAGAAGCCGCCCGGGCCGGTGGTGATCACCCCCGCCTTGAGCAGCGCCGTCAACAGGTCCTCGCCCACCCCCGAACGCTCCAGCAGGTCTTCCCGGCTCAACCGGATGCTCGACGGCGCGACGGCCGCCGCGTCGGATCCGGCGCCCGGCTCGGCGTCGGTCTCCCCGATTCCCGCCACGGACACCAGTCGTGGGGCGGCGTAGGCCGACCCGAAGGGCGGCAACTCCCCGTCGGGCTGCGCGTCCAGCTGCGCCCGGATGACCTTGAGCGGTAGGTAATGATCGCGCTGCGCGGTGAGGATGAACCGCAGCCGAGCGCAGTCGTAGGCGGTGAATCTCCGATAGCCCGAGGCGGCGCGCTGCGGCGTCACCAGTCCTTCGGCCTCCAGGAAGCGAATCTTGGAGATCGTGACATCGGGAAAGTCCGGCCTCAACAGTTCCAGGACCGCCCCAATCGACATCCCGGCCAGTGCCGGGCTATCGGGTGCGCTCACTAGCCTCCGGATCCTCCGTCCTCACCCTGCTTGGGCCCGGTCAGAAACACCAAGCGGAACTTGCCGATCTGCACCTCGTCGCCGTTGGCCAGCACCGCCGAGTCGACGGGCTCGCGGTTGACGTAGGTGCCATTCAGGCTACCGACATCCACCACGTTGAATTCGTCGTTTTCCAGCCTGAATTCGGCGTGGCGGCGGCTGACGGTCACGTCGTCGAGGAAGATGTCGCTGTCGGGATGCCGGCCGGCCGATGTGATGGGCTGGTCGAGCAGGAATCGCGAGCCGGCGTTCGGTCCCCGTTTGACGACCAGCAACGCCGAGCCGGCGGGCAGGCCCTCCACCCCGGAAACCGCGCTCTCGGTGCCCGCCTGCGCGGGCGCATCCAGTTCGTTGAGGAAGTCGGCACGGAAGACCGAAGTCGTCTCCACCGTGACTTCGTCAGAGGTCTGGTCGTTGTCCATGTCCGTCACGCTGCTCCTCACTGGCCGCTGTGGCGTTGTCTGACCGGGCCGCTCGGCCGGCTGCTCACTGGGTTTACTCGCCCGGTACTGCCGATTGCTAAGACTGCTGCCTTCAAGTGTCGATCTGTCGACGGTACCGCGCATAGGTCTGCAATGTGCCCCCACCCGACGATCGGCGGACCGATTGACCGCCTTTCCCCCGCCGGCCTTCCGCACCGCTCGCGTCGCCGCGCGGGGCTGGCAGGCAGATTAGCAATCGTCATTCGGTCAGTGTTCCGCGGTAGGCCTCGGCGTCAAGCAGCGACGAGATGGTCGACTCCAGCGCGGCGACGTCGGACACCTGCACATCCAGCAGCCACCCGGCCCCATACGGGTCGGAGTTGACCAGCTGCGGGCTGCCTTCCAGATCGGCGTTGACCGCGGACACCGTGCCCGACACCGGCGCGTACAGATCGGACACCGACTTCGTCGACTCGACCTCGCCGAAGGATTCACCCGCGGTCAGCTCGGCCCCGACGTCGGGCAGCTGAACGAAGACGACATCGCCCAAAGCCGACTGCGCGAAGTCGGTGATCCCGACCCGAACGACGTCGTCACCGCTTCGGCGAACCCATTCGTGTTCGGCGGTGTAGTGCAGTTCGGGCGGGATATCGCTCACGAGTAATCCTGTTCTGTTGCGGACGTGCTCACTTGACGGGCTGAGCGTATTGGTGCGGTTTTGGTTGTCGCAAGGTGGTCACGTCCACTCGGTCGTCCTGCCGCACGGACATCCGCGCACCGACGCGCTTGATGCTGTCCTCGGCGCCGCCCGGAATGTTCATCGCCGCGGCCAGGGTGGGCGGATCACCAATGGCCAGAATCGAATACGGGGGTGACAGCGTCTTGGTGTCCATGGTCAGCGAGCCGGGCATGCCCACCACCCAGGTATCGACACCCACGCGCACGGACTGGTGTGCATCGTTGATCTCGATCGCCTCCGCGCCGGCGGCCCGCAATTCGTTGATCACGTCGAGCATGACCTCAGGCGAGACCCCTGGCCCCGGGTCGTCGATGGTGACCGTGACGCCCGGCCCGGTGGCGCCCACGGCGCCGACCAGGATGGACAGGGCAGCCAGCCTGGCCTGCGCGGCCTGGATGGCGGCCTGGTCGTTGTTGCCCGACGCCTGCAGCGAATTCAGCGTGTTCTGCAGTTCGTTCACTTCGGCGTTGAGGGTGGCCTCGCGCTGCCGCAACGAATCCAAGAGCACCAACAAGTCTGCGGGACGCGCCGTTTCCAGTGAATCACCCGACTCGTTCTGGCGGAACTGCGTGACGATGGCGATGCCCAGCAGCAGACACAACAACACCGCCAACGTCCCGAACGCGACCCGGGAACGGCCGCCGCGGACCATGCCCGACAGGCCGGTGCGGCGCACCGGACCGATCTCCGGACGTGGACGCTTGGGCGGAAGTTCGTGCCGGCCGTGCGGCGCGCGGCCTTCCGCTGCACCGCTTTCGGCCGCGCCGCCTGGCGGTTCCCCGCTCACACTGGCCACACCTCGGCCATGGCGCCGCTCCCCTCCGTCGCTTCGCTCCGCATCGTCGCGCCGCCCGTCACGCCCCGAACAGCCGGCGGCGCAGCGCGGCGGCATTGCCGAAGATGCGGATTCCCAGCACCACGATTATCGCCGTGGACAGCTGCGTGCCCACGCCCAATTGATCCCCGACATAAACGATCAACGCGGCCACGAAAACGTTGAACACGAACGAGATCACAAAGACCTTGGGGTCAAAGATCCGCTCCAGGTAGGCGCGGAGCCCGCCGAACACGGCGTCGAGCGCCGCCACCACCGCGATGGGTAGGTACGGCTGGACGACCTCGGGCACCGCGGGGTGGAACACCAGGCCGAGCACGATCCCGATCGCCAGCGCCGCGATACCGATCATGCTCGGCTTCCGTTCGGTGACTCGCACGCGCGGAGACGTCTGCCGAGGACTTTTGTCACTGTGGCCCAATCTGTTTGGCGAACCTGGTATCCCGGATCGATCCGGCGGGAAGCGTCAGCCCGTCGGCGGCGTCCACCGTGACGACCACACCGTAGGAGACCTCGAGGAGCTTGAGGCGCTGTCGGCCGGAGCTCTGGTCGAAGACATCCCGCATCGCGCGGGGCGATCCCACCGCGAGGATCGTGTACGGGCTGCTGGTGGGGTTGTTGTCGACCAGGATCGCCCCGCCCGCTTGCCGAATGGTCACGTTCGGCCCGATGCGGACGCCGCCGACCGAGATGGCCTCGGCCCCGCTCACCCACAACGAGTTGACGACCAGCTGCAGATCCCGGTCCAGGATGATCTGCCTGCTGCCGCTGACCCGCTGCTTGGAGACGTCGGAGAGGTTCGGGCCGGCACCGGGATCGGTCACGGTCACCTTAAGGCCGGGACCGATGACGGGCCGGCTGGCCGCCGCCAGGCCCAGCGCATCGAGGCGAGCCAACAGCCGCTGCCCTTCGGCGTCGTCGGCCAGCGCGCGCCGCTGCACGTCGTCGACTCGAGAGGACAGCTCGCTGCGCCGCTGGGCGAGTTTGGCGGCGGTGCTCTCCGCCGACCGCACATTGCCCAGCAACAGCTGCTGCGCAGAGCGCACACCGGGGGCGACCGAGCGGGCCTGCGCGACGGCGGCGGCGAAGACGGTGGCGATCAGCAGCGCCGCCAACGCCTGCCAGAGCCAACCGAAGGCGCGTTGGCGCGCGCCGCCCGGCGCGGCGGCCCCGCCACGTTTCGCCGCGGCCGCGGCGTAGCCGGGATCGAGGTGCTCGGAGAGCAGGGCGCGCAGCAGGGACGGCACCGGGATCAACTTCGGCCGCGACGCCACGTGTGCGCTGCGGCCGGCGTTGGGGTCGTAGCCGCCCAGCAGGCGGTCCGGGTCAGCCACGATCGACCGCCCTGGGCGTGCCGGGCGGGTGCGCACCGTGTTTGAGCCGGGGCATCCGGCGGATGACCAGCGTCATCTGCACCACGTACTGCGCGAACGCCCACAGATAGCCGTACATGCCCCAGATCAGGAAGGCCCAGCCGCAGGCCCCGACCACCCGGCTCCACAGGGCATCCCAGGTGCCCAGCAGCACCAGCGGGAAGCCCGACATCAACGCGAACGTCGCGGCCTTGCCGATGTAGGTCACCGGCAGCGCCTTCAAGCCCCGGCTCCACAACAGCGGCAGCGTCGCCGCCAGCAGCCCGTCGCGCGCCAGCAGGATGCCGACGAACCACCACGGCACGATCCCGCTCAGCGCCATCACGACCGGCACGCAGATCATGTAGAGGCGGTCGACCGCCGGGTCGAGCAGGGTGCCAAGCCGCGAGGACTGGTCGAGCAGCCGGGCGATCTTGCCGTCGGCCCAGTCGGACGCGCCGCTGAACATCAGGATTCCGACCGCCCACCCGTTGGCGTGCGCGAACAGCAGGGCGTAGACGAACACCGCGATGAGCACCAGGCGAATGGCGCTCAGCGCGTTGGGCACCGTCAGCACCCGGTCAGGCGGAAGCGCCGGCTCCATAAGCCGTGACCTTAGCCGAACGCCGAGTGTGCGGCTGGACGCACATTCGGCGCCCGCCGTAAACGGCTTAGCGGAAGACCCCGGGCAGGCTGAGCGTCGACAGCGTGTCGTCCGACAGCGGGTTGTCGTTGACCATGTAGGTCCACGTCGAGGTGGGCCGGGCCAGCTTGGACAGATCCAGGCCCTGCTCCTCCTCGAGGACGTTCGCGGTCTCGAACGTCTGCTGCGCGGCCTCGATGGCGTCGGCCGCCAGCGACGCGAACGCGTCCACCGCCAGCCGGTGGAATTCGTCCAGCGGGTTCTGCCGCCCCAGCGCGCGCAGGTGGATGCTCTCGCGGATGTCCGCCAGGTAGGCCAGATGGTCGGCCCACCCGCGGTCCAGGTGGTAGAGCATGATCTGCCGGCAGATCTTCTCCAGGCGATCTTCGGGGATGTCCTTGGACAGCTCCTTGTACCGCTTGGGCGAGAGTTCCGCGAGCTCCTCGCGCGCAGTTGCGGTGCGCAGCAACGTGTTACGGCGGTCGACGATGATGGCCCGCTGCTGGGCGATCAACTGGTTGTAGCGCCAGGTGTTGGCGTGCACGTCCAGCATCCGGCCCTCGGCGACCCGCTGGGCGTGGTCGAGCAGCCCGGCCGCCTTGGGGCTGACGATCCGGCCGTCCTCGTCGGTTTCCATCGGCAGCTTGTTGTGGTCGAGGTTGGCCGCCACGACGTCGTCTTCCCAACTCGAGAAGAACACCGACGAGCCGGGATCGCCCTGGCGTCCCGCGCGCCCGCGCAGCTGGTTGTCCAGCCGCTCCGTGTGATGCCGTCCGGTGCCCACCACGTGCAGGCCGCCGAGCTCGGCGACCCGGTCGTGGTCGGCCTCGTCGGAGCCACCGAGCCGAATGTCGGTGCCGCGCCCGGCCATCTGCGTCGACACGGTGACCACCCCGAACTTGCCGGCCTCGGCGATGACCTCCGCCTCCTCGGCGTCGTTCTTGGCGTTCAGGACCACCGCGGGCACGCCCCGGCGCAGCAGCCGCTCGTGCAGTTCCTCGGATTCGGCCACGTCGCGGGTGCCGACCAGCACCGGCTGGCCGGTCTTGTGCACCTCGGCGATGTGCTCGACGATCCCGTCGTTCTTGGCGGCGGCGGTGATGTAGACGCGGTCGGACTCGTCCTCGCGAATGTTGGGTTTATTGGACGGAATCGGCGACACACCGAGCTTGTAGAACTGGCGCAGCTGCTCCCCGGCGGCCAGCGCGGTTCCCGTCATGCCGCACACGGTCTCGTAGCGGTTGATCAGCGCCTGCACCGTGATGGTGTCGAGCACCTCCCCGGTTTCGGTGGTCTCGATCCCTTCCTTGGCCTCGACCGCGGCCTGCAGGCCGTCGGGCCAGCGCTGCAACTGCGCGATGCGCCCGCGGGAGGCGTTGATCAGGTGCACGGCGTCATCGCGGACGATGTAGTGCACGTCGCGCTGCAGCAGCACGTGCGCGTGCAGCGCGACGTTGACTTCGGTCAGGGTCGTGCCGACGTGCTCCTCGGAGTAGAGGTCGATGCCGCCGAGGGCCTTCTCCACTTTGCGCGCCCCGACGTCGGTCAGATGCACGTTGCGGCTGTCGGAGTCGGTGTCGTAATCGGTTTCCGGGGACAGTTCGCCGACCAGCTTGATGATCTCCAGCCGGGGCGTCTCCCGGTGCGTCGTGCCCGCGAGCACCAGCGGCACCAGGGCCTCGTCGACGAGCACCGAGTCGGCCTCGTCGATCAGGGCCACGTCGGGGTTGGGCGACACCAGGTCGTCGACGTCGACCACGAGCTGGTCGCGCAGCACGTCGAAACCGATTTCGTTGACCGAGGCGTAAGTGACGTCGCAGCCATAGGCGGCGCGACGCTCCTCGCTGGTCGACTCGGCGGTGATCCAGCCGACCGTCAGCCCCATCGCCTCGATCAGTGGGCCCATCCACTCCGCGTCGCGGCGGGCGAGGTAATCGTTGATCGTCACCACGTGCACGTGCCGCCCGGCCAGGGCGTAGCCGGCCGCCGCGATCGCCCCGGAGAGCGTCTTGCCCTCACCGGTGGCCATCTCGATGACGTCGCCGGCGAGCATCCGCAGCGCACCGAGGAGCTGGACGTCGAACGGGCGCAGCGTGGTGGCCCGTTCGGCCGCCTCCCTCGCGATCGCCAGGAATTGCGGGATGTCGTCGGACTCGGCGAGGTCCTCGAGCTTGAGCAGCTTGGCGGCCTTGCGCAGTTGCTCGTCGGTCAGGCCGGCGGCTTCCTCGTCATATTCGGACGAGTCGGTGACCTGGGATAGGGAGCGGTTGCGGTTCTTTTCGGTGCTGGCGCCCAGCAGTCGCCAAAATCGGCTGCTCAGGCGGCCGGGTTGCGCGCGGGTGGTCTTTGGCACAGGTCAACGGTACGCGGTGAGCAGCATTGACCCGTCAGGCGAGGTTGGACCGGCGGGGATAGGCGACGTTGGGATCGGTGAGCACATTGACCACCGAGGGCAGTCCGCTGGCGAAGGCGCGTTCCAGCGCGGGCCGCAGCTCGGCCGGCGCCGAGACCAGCTCACCGTGGCCGCCCAGCGCGCGCACCACCTCGTCGTAGCGGGTGCCCGGCCGCAGTTCCGCCACCACCGAATAGCCGTACAACGCCTCCATCGGATGCTTCTCCAGCGCCCAGATCCCGTTGTTGCCGATCACCGACACCACGGGCACGTGGTGCCGGACCAGGGTGTCCCATTCCATGCCGCTGAACCCGAAGGCGCCATCGCCCTGCAGCAGGACGACCTGACGGTCCGGCCGGGCCAGCTTGGCGGCCAGGGCGTAACCCGGGCCCGAGCCGAGGCAGCCGAACGGGCCGCTGTCCAGCCAGCAGCCCGGTTGATAGCTATCGATCACCCGCCCGGCGTAGGACCCGAAGTCGCCGGCGTCGATGACGACGATGGCGTCGCGGTCGAGCATCGGCGACAGCTCGGCGTACACCCGCATGGGATGCAGCGGCACCCGCTCGTCGGCGAGTTCGGCCTTTTCCTTTCCGCGTGCGGCGGTCTCGGCGGTGCGCAGTTCGTCGATCCAGTCGCGGTGGTCGTTCCCGCCCCCGGACGCCAGCGCCGCGAGTATCGACAACAGGTCGCCGTAGAGCTCGGCCTCAACCGGGCGGGGATGCTTGCGTTCGGGTTCGGCGCGGTCCACCACGATGAGCCGGGTCTGTGGCCCGAACACCCCGCCGAAGCCCAGCCGGAAATCCATGGGAACCCCGACGATCAGCGCAACATCGGCCTCGCCCAACGCTTTTCCCCGCACCCGGGAGAACGCCAACGGGTGGTCGGCGGGCACCGCGCCGCGGGCCATCCCGTTCATCAGCACCGGGATCTGTAGTTCCTCGGCGAGGCGCAGCAGGGCCGCCTCCCCGTGCCCCCACCAGACGTTGGTGCCCGCCATGATGACCGGCCGGTTGGCCCCCGACAGCACGCTGGCGGCGCGGCCTAGGGCGGCGCCGTCCAGGTCGTCGACGCCGGGCCCCGGCGGCAGGTCGGCGAGGGCGCCGGGACGCCCGTGATCCTCGGACATGGAAAACACGTGGTCCATGGGGAAGTCGACGAAGCCGACGCCCGACGGGGCGCCGACCGCCGCACGCAACGCCTCGTCGACGAGCCGGCCGGCGTCGTCGGCGGACTGCGCCGTCGCGGCGAAGCGGGCCAGCGGCGCCACGAACGGCACGTGGTCGACCTCCTGCAACGAGCCCATGCCCCACCGCCCGGCCGGGGCCCGGCCACCGAGCACGACGAGCGGCGACTGGTTCTGCTGCGCGGCCGCCATCGCGCTCATCCCGTTGGTCACGCCCGGTCCCGCGGTGAGCGCGGCGACGCCGGGCACCCTCGTCACTTTCGACCACCCTTCGGCGGCGAAGGCCGCGGTCTGCTCGTGGCGGGTGTCGATCAGCCGAATCCCCTCTTCACGGCAACCGTCGTAGACCGAAAAGAGGTGCCCGCCGGACAACGTGAAGAGGGTGTCGACACCGCTGGCCCGCAGGCGCCGCGCGATGAGCCGGCCGGCGTGCAATGTTTGTGTGGGGATGGCGTCGGTGCTCATAACCGCAGCCTATCCAGATCCGTCGGGTACCTTCGCCGGAGGATTTGAAGTGCCAGCCAAGTCCACCAGCTCGACCGTGAGGAGACAGCGACCATGGGTCCGAAGCCGTTCAAACCCTCGATCAACTGGTCGGCGGCGGCCGTGGATTCCTTGCGATGGGTCGCCATCGCGTGGCTGATCAGCGCCGTCTGTCTGTTCGTGGCGCTGGTCCTGTTCAGATACGTCACACCGTGGGGACGGCAATTCTGGCGCATCACGCGCGGGTACTTCGTCGGGACGCGCAGCATCGGGGTGTGGGTGATGCTGGGCGTGCTGTTGCTGTCGGTGTTGCTTTCGGTGCGGCTGATGGTGTTACTCAGCTACCAGGGCAACGACCTGTACACAGCGGTGCAGAAGGCCGTCCAGGGCGTCGCGGCCGATGACGATGCGGTCAAACAATCGGGCATTCACGGCTTCTGGATGTCGATCGCGATCTTCAGCGTGCTGGCCACCCTCTATGTCATCCGGTTCATGATCGACATCTACCTGACGCAGCGGTTCATCATCGCCTGGCGCATGTGGCTGACGTCGCATCTCACCGACGACTGGCTCGACGGCCGGGCCTACTACCGCGACTTGTTCATCGATGACACGATCGACAACCCCGACCAGCGCATCCAGCAGGACATCGACATCTTTACCGCGAACGCGGGCGGCACCCCGAACATCCCGTCGAACGGCACGGGCAGCACCTTGCTGTTCGGGGCCGTCAACGCGGTGGCGTCGGTCATCTCCTTCGCGGCGATCCTGTGGAACCTGTCCGGAAACCTCAACGTGTTCGGCGTCGAGTTTCCGCGCGCGATGTTCTGGACTGTCCTGGTCTACGTGTTGGTCGCCACGCTGGTCGCCATCTGGCTCGGGCATCCGCTGATCTGGCTCAGCTTCAACAACGAGAAACTCAACGCCGCCTTCCGCTACGCGTTGGTGCGACTGCGCGATGCCGCCGAGGCCGTGGGGTTCTACCGCGGTGAGCGAGTCGAGCGGGCGCAACTGTGGCGTCGGTTCACCCCGATCATCGACAACTACCGCAAGTTCGTGCGCCGGACCATCATCTTCAACGGCTGGAACTGGTCGGTGTCGCAGGCGATCGTCCCGCTGCCGTGGGTGATTCAGGCGCCGCGGCTGTTCGCCGGGCAGATCGACTTCGGCGACGTCGGACAGAGCGCGACGGCCTTTGGCAACATTCACGATTCGCTGTCGTTCTTCCGCAACAACTACGACGCCTTCGCGGCCTTCCGGGCGGCCATCATCCGGTTGCACGGCCTGGTCGACGCCAACAGTCAGGGCCGCGCGCTGCCGACCATGCTGGTCAAGCCGAGCGAGGAGACGGCCGTCGAGCTGCGCGACGTCGAGGTGCGTACCCCGGCCGGCGACCGGCTGATCGATCCGCTGGATGTTCAACTGGCCGAAGGCGATTCGCTGGTGATCACCGGGCGCTCGGGCGCCGGCAAGACCACGCTGCTGCGCAGCCTGGCCGAATTGTGGCCGTACGCATCCGGGACCCTCTGCCGTCCCGACGGCGAGAACGCGACGATGTTCCTCTCGCAGCTGCCGTACGTGCCGCTGGGCAGCCTGCGCACCGTGGTCTGCTACCCGAACTCGCCCGACGGCGTGTCCAATGACGAGCTGCGTGACGTGCTCACCAAAGTGGCGTTGGCCCCGCTGCTCGAGCGGCTCGACGAAGAGCGGGATTGGGCCAAGGTCCTCTCCCCCGGTGAGCAGCAGCGCGTCGCTTTCGCGCGCATCCTGCTGACCAAGCCGAAGGCCGTCTTCCTGGACGAGGCCACCTCCGCGCTCGACGAAGGCCTGGAATTCGCGCTCTACCAACTGGTTCGGACCGAGCTCCCGGACTGCGTGGTGGTCAGCGTCAGTCATCGGCCCACCGTCGAGCAGCACCACGAACAAGAGCTGCAGTTGCTCGGGGGTGGCCCATGGCGGTTGGGCCCCGTGGAAGA
Organism: Mycobacterium hainanense; assembly: GCF_041890355.1. Classification (NCBI taxonomy): domain Bacteria; kingdom Bacillati; phylum Actinomycetota; class Actinomycetes; order Mycobacteriales; family Mycobacteriaceae; genus Mycobacterium; species Mycobacterium hainanense. The sequence continues at coordinate 2,940,301 of NZ_CP169059.1, forward strand.
GAAGAAGGAGCCCGCGGGCGTCTAGCTCCTACGCGCCCCCGGCGCTTCGCGCCGCGTGCGCTCCGGCGCGGCGCCCGAAGAACGAGCCCTCGCCCAGCTGCGTGCCGCTGGCGTAGCCCTTGCCGTCCTGGGCGATGTTGGAGGCGCACGCGCCGGCCGCATACAAGCCCGGCACGACAGTGCCGTCCTCGCGCAGTACCTCGCCGTCCACGGACGTGGCCAGACCACCGATGGTGAAACCGGCATACATTGCCTTGCCCAGCGACATGTCGAACGCGCCCCAGGGGCCCTGATCCTGCGCCGCGAGGAATTCGGGCTGCTTGTGAAAGTCAGGATCCTCGCCGCGGGCGGCGTTGGCGTTGTAGCGGTCCAGCGTCGCCACCAGGTTGCCCGCCGGAATGCCAAGCGCCGCTTCCATTTCCGGGACGGTTTCCCAGCCGTCGATCAGCGGAACCAGCGGCATCTTCGGGTGCTCCAAATGCGCCTCGTCGACGATGAGGAACGCCGCGCTATCTGGCTGGTCCATGATGAACCCGGAAGTCCGTGAATGGTAGGAATCCTCCGCGACGAAGCGCTGCCCGAGCTTGTTCACGATGATGCCGGTAAGCAGGATCGACGGCGGGTAGGGCGGGGCCGTGATGAAGATTTGGTCCATGTGTTCGGTCGCGCCACCAGCCGATACGCCCAGCCGGATGCCCAGGCCGTCGTCGTAGGTATTGCCCAGCACGAACGGCTTTTCCGCCAGCTTCGGCGTGTGCTTGGCAACCATCTCCGAGTTCATGACGAATCCCCCGGCGGCGATGATCACCGACTTTGCCTTGATCGCACCGGTTTCGGCGAAGTGCTTCCACATGACACCGCACACCGCGCCCGGACCGTCCAGGATGAGCTCGGTGGCTGCGGTCTCGTACCGGATCTGCACGCCCAGGCTGGCGGCCCGTTTCAGCAGCAGATCGATCACCATGCTGGCCCCCCCGGTGTCACCGGGCACGGGGACCTTGTGGCCGCGCGGCGCGGGCACGGCCTTCTCCAGGAAGGGCCACACCTTCTCGTTGCCGGTGAACATCAGGCCTTCGGTGTTCGGCTGGATGACCGCTTTGCCCGGGAAGTAGCTGCGCTCGAACTGAAAGCCCAAGTCTTCCAGCCAGTTGAAATGCTCGACGCTGCCCTCGCAGTAGGCGCGGATCTTGTCGTGGTCCGGCTGCCGAGAGACGGCCACCAGGTACTTGTACATCTCCTCCGGCGAATCCGGGTGGCCGGTCGCCTGCTGGACCGCCGTGCCACCACCGAGGTAAAAGTGGCCGCCCGCAAGCGAAGTCGTCCCCCCTGCCACGGCGGCGCGCTCGAGCACCAGCACGCGCGCCCCGGCGGCCGCCGCGCTGACGGCCGCACAACCGCCCGCGATGCCGAAGCCGACCACCACCACGTCGACTTCATCGGACCACGACGTGACGGCGTCCGCGTTGACCGTTGCCGGAATCTCGGTGCTCATGGGCGCTGCTCCTGTTTGATGTAGTCGTAAAACGCCCTCATCTCGGGCGCTATGTAGGCGATTTCCACGAACGGCAACGCCGCTTGCGGCGCCGACACATAGGCGAACTGAATCCCGCCGGGCATCACGCCCTGCTGCACGATCGAGGCCCCGAATGCGACCGCCTCTGCCAACGCCGCGTCGAATTGTTCGGGGCTGTCGGCCTCCATGCAGATGTGGTGCAGACCCTGCCCGGAGTCACGCAGAAAGTCACTATAGATGTTCTTGCCGCGCACCGGCTGGATCAGCTCCAGCTGCATGTCACCGAGATAGCTCAGCGATATGCTGGCAACGAAATCGGCGGGCTCGCCGAGGTAGCTGCAGGACTCCGGAGCAAAGTGAACCTCGGGTATCCGTACCCACTTGCGCACACCTAACAGGCCGGTGAGGGCGGTTTCGGTGGCATCGAGGTCGGTGGTCACCCACGCGATCTGCGTCGGCGATTGAACGGGAAGGGTCATCGTCTCGCAGGATAGTCCAGTGCGGCGGGCGCCAGAAAGACCCACGAATACTTTGCCCATGGGGCACCGGCCGCGTCCCCGGGAGCTGGGTGAACACGTTCTAATTTCGGTCTGCGACCGTCAATGGCGACTCAGCATGTCCACCAACAGCCGAAGCTGCGCGTCGAACACGGCCTCGGGGTCGGTCAGGGTGTCGCTGCCGTATTGCCCGAACACCTCGAGGCTGATCGCGCCCAGCACCCCGGCCCACAACAAGAAGCACTTGCCGACCACCTGGTCGTCGCCGGGAAACCCGAACTCGTGGCGAATCCGCTCGAAGTCCGTGGACATCGGTTGTGGGGCAACGACATCGGTCAGCCTGATATCACCGGTGGCAATCCCGGATGCGACGGCGTCGAAGAAGGCCGCGACCACCCGGGTTCCCACGGCCACCGTGCGCTCGGGCGGTGCGTGGTACCCGGGCACCGGGCTGCCGTACAGCAGGGCCCAGCGGGAGGGATGCGCGACGGCCCACCGCCGGGTGGCCCGGGCGATCGCGACCACGTCGTCACTCCAGAGCTCCCCGGCCGTCTCCCGCGCGCGGTCGACGGCGTCGGCCAGGTCCGAGTAGGCGTCGACCAGCAGCAACGTCAGCAATTCGTCGCGGCTGGACACGTACCGGTACACGGCCGACGACACCATCCCCAGTTCCCGGGCGATCGCCCGCACGGACAGCCCGGCCGCCCCGCGATCCACCAGCTGCTGCCGGCCCAGCTGGATGATGCGCGCCTCGATCTGCTCCCGGGTGTCCTGGCGTTTGCCCACCGGGCCAGTCTGGCACAACCGAGATCACCGCTCTTGCTTTCGGGCCAGGACTGTGGCAATGTCGCGGGCAAAGAGAGCACCGCTCTGGTTAAGTTGTGAGAGGGGATGCGACATGTCCACGCGATACGAGGAACCGAACCGGGGCGCACGGGCCGGTACCGCGGTGATCCGCTGGCTCGCCGAGATGGGTGTCAGCATCGCCGGGACCCGTGCGCTGCGCGTGCGCGGGCGCAAGAGCGGTAAGCCGCGGGCGGTGGTCATCAACCTGCTGACCGTCGATGGCGTGGACTACCTGGTCTCCCCCCGCGGCAACACCCAATGGGCCCGCAACGTCCGCGCCGCGGGCGTCGTCGAGACGGGTCCCCGGTGGCGCAGGCGGCGCGTGCACGTTAGCGAGGTGGCCGACGCGGCCAAGCCCGAACTGCTGCGACGCTATCTCGACCGCTGGTACTGGCAGGTGAGGGATTACGTCGCCGGGCTGACCCCGCACAGCACCGAAGAGCAATTCCGCGCTGCCGCGCCGGCCATCCCGGTGTTCGCCCTCGCAAAGGCCTGAATCGCCTACCGGGCGCCCCGCGCCACGCCGAGATCCTCACGGACCTCCTCGGACGTCGCGCGCCACGACACCGCGGCCGGAAAGTCGCCCCAGACGCTGTTGAAGATCCCCACGAGCAGCCCGGGACCGGCGCTGGACGGCAGGTACACGGGGCCGCCGGAGTCACCGTTGTGGCTCTGCACGCCGTGCGACATGGTGAACCAGCCGTTGTTCACGCTTTCCACCGTGCCGCACGTTTCACCGGTGCTCACGCCGAAGTGGCAGATCGCTTGGCCGGGTGCCAGCGCGGCCGCCGGATTGGAGATCAGCTGACGCCCGCCCGGCAGCACGTTGTTCGCCATGACGCCGTTGTCGAGCACGATCGCCTCGTAGTCGGTGATCAACTGGTCGGTCGCCACCGTCGTCCCGCTGGGGGTGTTGTCCCGGAAGGCGGCCAGACGGCCGATGACCGCTCCGCCCCGGTCGGTGACGACGCCCTCGCCACCCCGGCAGTGCCCGGCGGTGAAGGCGATTTTCATGCCGGGGTCGACGTAGCCCAGCGTGCAGACGCGGTTGCCCTGGTGGATCTCCATGCCCGGATAGACCACGACGGGGTCCGCTTCGGCCGGCGCAAGCGGCAGCCATTGCGCGAGCGCGGCCACGGTGACCGACGCGACGAATGCGCGCAGTGCCAGGCGACGCACCATGAACTCCGATCCGTCGGGGCCTAATCTCGACCGATTTGACATTACGGCGTGACTTTCCGTCACGCAGAAGTCTTCGCGCCGTCCGCCACCGGCGTTACGGCGACGTCGCCACCGGAACGGCCGCCGCGGCCTGCTCAGCCACCCGCGGCGCCCAACCGGGCGGCCCGAAGACGTAGCCGAGACGATCGCGCAGCCGAGTCGCCGAACGCCAGTCGCGGGCGATCGCGACGTATTCGCGGGTCTGCAGTTTCCAGATGTTGAACGTGTCGACCCGCTTGGTGAGGCCGTAGTGCGGCCGGAACAGCTCGGCCTGGAAGCTGCCGAAAAGCCGGTCCCAGATGATCAGGATGCCGCCGTAATTCTTGTCCAGGTAAATCCGGTCCATCCCGTGGTGCACGCGATGGTGTGACGGGGTGTTGAAGACGAACTCGAATGCCCTGGGCAGCTTGTCGATTCGCTCGGTGTGCACCCAGAACTGGTAGATGAGGCTGATCGAGAAGCTGAAGAACACCATCCAGGGCGGTATCCCGAGCAGCGGCAGCGGAACCCACATCAAAATCTCGCCGCTGTTGTTCCACTTCTGGCGGAGGGCCGTGGCGAAGTTGAAGTATTCGCTGGAGTGATGCGCCTGGTGCGTCGCCCAGATCAACCGCACCCGGTGGGCGATCCGGTGATAGGCGTAGTACAGCAGGTCCACGCCGACAAGCGCGATCACCCAGGTGTACCACCGGCCGACCGGGAGGTGCCAGGGCGCGACGTACGCGTACAGGGCGGCGTAGCCGAGCAGGGCCAGCGTCTTCCATGCGGCGGTGGTACCCACCGAAACCAGGCCCATCGAGATGCTGGCGACTGCGTCGCGGGTGAAGTACGCCCCGGACGCCGGCCGGGGCTCGGCGACAATGCTTTCGAGCTTGCGGGCCGCCGCCCATTCCAGGGTCAACAGCAGCAAAAAGAAAGGGATGGCGAGCAGCACCGGGTCCCGCATCTGCGGGGGCAGCGCTGACACGACATCTGAAAGCGCACTCACAGGCATAAGACTACGACGAATGACCGGAACGTCGCGTCGCCTTGGTCCGGCATGCGGCCCACACTGTGGTGACAGGATCGACCGACGTGAGGTGTCGAGCGTTGAGCGCTGTCGTGGTGATCGGCTCGGGGTTCGCCGGACTGTGGGCGGCGCTCGGGGCTGCCCGCCGACTCGACGAGCTCGCCATTCCGGCGGGCACGGTCGACGTCACCGTGTTGTCCGCGCAACCCTTCCACGACATCCGGGTGCGCAACTACGAGGCCGACCTGGCCCGTTGCCGCATCCCGCTCACCGAGCTGCTCGACCCGGCCGGGGTGACACATATAGCCGCAGAGGTGACCGGCATCGACACCGCCGCCCGCACCGTCGCCACGTTGGACGGCGCGACGTACCCGTACGACCGGCTGGTGCTGGCGTCGGGCAGCCGCGTGGTCAAGCCCGACCTACCGGGCCTGCGGGAGTTCGCCTTCGACGTCGACACCTATGACGGTGCGCTGGCGCTGCGGGACCACCTCCGCGGGCTCGCCAATGGTTCGCCGACGGCCGAGGCCGGCACCGTGGTGGTCGTCGGGGCGGGGCTGACCGGGATCGAAGTGGCCTGCGAGCTGCCGGACAGGTTGCGGCGGCTGTTCGCCGGGAGCGGCGTCGCTCCCCGGGTGGTGTTGCTGGACCGCAGCCGCATCGGCTCGGACATGGGCGCCTCGGCGCGGCCGCTGATCGCGGAGGCCCTGTCCGCCAACGGCGTCGAAGCCCGCGCGGGGGTGGGTGTCGACGCCATCGACGGGGGCGGTGTGTCACTCACCTCGGGCGAGTACCTGGCGGCGGCCACCGTGGTGTGGTGTGCCGGCATGCGGGCCAGCCCGCTGACCGAGCAACTGCCGGTTCCGCGCGACGGCCTGGGGCGGGTACCCGTCGACGACTATCTTCGCGTCATCGGGATGCCCGGGATCTTCGCCGCGGGCGACGTCGCCGCCGCTCGCATGGACGACGAGCACCTCTCGGTGATGTCGTGTCAACACGGCCGACCCATGGGCCGCTATGCCGGATACAACGTCATCGGCGACCTGGTCGGAGAACCGCTGCTGCCCCTCCGAATCCCTTGGTATGTCACGGTTCTCGATCTCGGTCCGGCGGGCGCGGTCTATACCGAAGGGTGGGACCGGGTGGTCGTATCCAGCGGCGCGCGGGCCAAGGACACGAAGCGGACCATCAACACCCGGCGGATCTACCCGCCGCTGACCGGCAACCGCGCCGACCTGCTGGCCGCGGCCGCACCGGAGCTGCAGTCCCGTCCTTAGCGGTCCGGCTGCGCTTCGTCGCCGGCGTACCACTGCACCGCGCGGACTCCCGGTTGCAGGGAGAGCTCCGCCACCAGCCGCTCCAGCCGGGCGGGCGCGTCCCCGTCCATGAGGAGGTGAGCGGTCAAAGTGACCTCGTCGTCGTCGGCGTGCGCGGTGTGGATCCCGCGCAGCGTGATGTCGTTGCCGCTTGCGTGCTGCACGATCTGGGCGCGCGCGTACTTCTCGTGCTTCGGGCGGGCGACCACCTGCACCCGGTAGGGCCGCAGGCTTTCGTCTTCGTCCCCCGTGTTGTCGCGGTCGATCAGGCGGCCCAGCGGGCGCCCGAACACGTGAATGGCAATGACGGTCCCCGTGCCGATCAGCGCGAAGACCAGATGCCCGGAGGCGGCCAGCACGCCGATCGCCGCGGAGCACCACAGGGTCGCGGCGGTGTTGAGGCCGCGGACGTTGACTCCTTCGCGCAGGATCACGCCACCGCCGAGGAATCCGATGCCGGACACCACATACGAGGCGACCCTGGTGGGGCTGGTGTCCGTCGTGGCCGCCGCGTACAGAACGAACAACGTCGCGCCGCCGGCCACCAGCGCGTTGGTGCGCAGGCCGGCCCGGCGCGCCCGCCATTGCCGCTCCAGGCCGATCAGGGCTCCGCAGCCCACCCCGACGGCGAGCCGGAGCGCGAAGTCGGCGACGCTCAGCGTTTCCATCGGCACTCCTTCCCCCTCGTTCCAGCCCCGGGCGCGCAGCGGTAGCCGCAGCTAATCAGGCCCAGGTAAACAGCGGGTGGACCCTAATCGAATCGGATGCGATGCGGCAACGCGCGCGAAACCCCCGGTGCCCCTTGGCGTTGCGTCGCGGTCACGACGGGCGCCGCGCTATTGCGCGCTGAGCTTCTGAGGGCAATAGTATTTCGCGGCGATCGCCAGGAACGACGTCGCGTGATCGGCGGTCAGTCCGGGGTTCTGGGCCTGCAATTCGCTGACCATTTGGGGTCCGTACTCGCCGCTGTTCATCGACTCGCACACGGCCCTGGCGAACTGGACGGCTGCGTCGGGCGTCTTATAGGTGATGCCCGCGCTCCGCAGCGAAGCGAGAAAGCTCGCCTGATCGACGGCACCGGTATCCGGATCGGCGTTGGCCGGCGCGGCGAGCCCGATCGCAGCCCAGACGCCGATCAGCGCCACCAGCAGCCTCATAGCCGAGGATTGTGTCACGGCGGCACGTGGAGCGCAGCGCGGAATCACGGCCGAATCGCCCTATCGTTCAGCTCAACCCGGCCGGCGCGGGTCAGGCTTTGCTGAGATGGTGCGGGCAGTAGTACTTTGCGGAAATCATCGCGAAGTTGGAAGCCATCTCCATGTCCATCCCCGGGTTGTGCATCTTCACGTCGTGGACCAGCTCCAGGCCCGACTCGCCATTGTTCAGGCACGAGCACACGGCCCGGCCCGCCCCGACGGCCGCGTCCGGGCTGGCGAAGCTGAAGCCGGCTTGATGCAGGGCGGAGAGAAACGCGCCGTCGTCACCGTCCGGCACCGGCGGCGGATCCGCGTATGCCGGTGCGGCCAGGCCGATTACGAGGGAAGCGCCCAGTGGCGCCAGTAGCCGTTTCATTACCTACCTTCTTTCATGGCGGCGGCAAGAGGACTTGAGATGTTGCACGCCGATCGACAGACCACACCGAGATGTCGAAAGGCCTTGCCGCTTAACCCAACTGGGCGTCGGCGGGCAGAACCTTGGACTTGTCTCCCTTCTTCAGGTGCACCGCGTGGATGCCGGGCTTTTTGGCCAGCTGCTCGAGCAGGGCGTCGAGCCCCTCCTGGTCGACGTTGTGGTGCTGGACGGTTTCGGGCTTTTCCGATATCTGCGCAACCAGACGCTTCAGTTGTTCCGGCGACTGCTTGTCTTTGAGGTCCTTGATCGGCTTCATCCGGTTGCGCACGCTGGCGCCGACCACGGTCGGTCCGCCTGCGCCCAGCGCGCTGCCCAGCATTCCCGCCATCCCCATCGAACTGAACAGGCCGCCCTCGCCCAGGGCGGCCGCGGGCACGGCCTCGGGTCCCGCGGCCGACAATGCGGCGGCAACTGTCCTGATGGCCGGCGTGGCCGAGGCCCAGCTGGGCGGAACGGTCAACTGCCCCACCAAAGTGCCCCGCGCGAAGCCCGCCGTCGGGCTGATCGCGTCGTACAGCGTCCCCCGGCCGAAGCCCAGCACCCCGAGGCCGGCCCCCAGCGCATCCTTCGGCAACGCCCCATAGGTAATGGGCGGGGCGAATTTGAGCCACTGCGACAGCGGGAAGTTGATCAGCAGCCCGACGTCGTTGAATTGCGTGGTCAGCCCCAACGGCACCTTGATGGAGTTGTACATCGCCGTGATCAACGGGGTGCCGCCCGGCGTGGTGCCGAAGCCTTTCAAGAAGGTGGTGATGGCGGTGTTGTATTGGGTGGCGAGCTGCGAGAGCCATGCCAGGATCGGGTTGCCCGGGCCCGCGGTGAGCGAGGTGGCGGCCGCATTGATGGTCGACCCCACGCTGCCGGCCGACGTGCCCGCGGCCTGGCTCATCGCGGCCGCTTGCATCGTGTTGCCCGTGCCGGTGGTGGTCTGCGGCGGCTGGGCGAACGGCGTTAATCGGGTGGCCGCCTCCGACGAACTGGCGTAGGCGTCCATGGCCACAGCGTCTTGGGCCCACATCTCGCCGTATTGGGTCTCGGTGGCGGCGATCGCCGCGGTGTTCTGCCCGAAGAGGTTGGTCGCCATCAGTTGTGCCAAAAGAGCGCGGTTTTCCGCGATCACCGGTGGCGGCACGTGGGCGGCGAACGCCGTCTCGTAGGCCGCGGCCGCCGCGGACGCTTGGCTCGCGGCTTCCTGCGCCTGGGCGGCGGTCTGCTGCATCCAGGCGACGTAGGGGTACGCCGCGGAGGCCATCGCGATCGATGACGGACCCACCCACGGCCCGGTTGTGAGGCTGGAGATCACCCCCGAATAGGCGGTGGCGGTGGACTGCAGTTCGGTGGCGAGGTTCTCCCAGGCCGTCGCCGCCGCCACCAGTGAACCCACTCCCGGACCGCTGTACATCCGCCCCGAGTTGAACTCGGGCGGAAAGGCTCCGTAAAACATTGCTATCCCCTCACTCGGGCGGGTGCCGGACGGCTGTGCGTGGTGGTCATCGGTACTACTCCTCGATGTAAGGGATCACGATGATGGTGGCCGCGGCGGGGTCGGCCTCGGCGACCGCGCCGCCCAGCGAGCCGGCGGCCGCGGCGGTGCCACCGACGGAGTGGGTCGCGCTGGCGGCGACCGCGCGCCCGGCCAAGCTGGACAGGGCCATTTGACTGAAGACGCCCTCTTCGCCGGCCAGAGCGGCCGGGGCGGCGGCCAGGTTGGTGGGCAGCACCTGGGCGATCGTTCGGATCGCCGGAGCCGCTTGCGTCCAGCCCTGTGGCACCGACATGCTCCCGATCACGCGCGCCTCCCCCATGGATCCCGACACCGGCCCCACGGCGGAGCTGAGCATCGGCTTCACCGCGCTCGGACCACTGGTCAGGGGGGCGAGAGCGCCGGAGATGGCCTTGGGGCCGGACAAGTAGGCGGCGGCGCTCTGGCCGTTCTGACCCCACGCGTACGCCTGACCGAACGACAGGAACGGACCGCCCGGCACGCTGCTCCATGACTGGGGGGAATAAGGACCCGTCAGGACCGACCAGATGTTGTTCCAGTAGTCCAGGTTCTGCCCGATTCCGGTGCCCAGGCCAGTCCCCGTTGTTCCGGCATTCGGCGCCGCGTTGCCGGCATTCACCGCGGACTGCATCGTCGTGCTCAGCGAAGACAGCTGCGTCGCGGTGTTGCCGGTCGACTGTGCGCTCGACTGGGTGACGGCGGCCGCCTGCATCGGCCCGGCCGACTCGTTGGTGGTGCGGGGCGGTTCGGCGAAGGGTGTCAGTTGCGACGCGGTCGCCGACGAGGCCGCGTAGCCGTACATCGCGGCGGCGTCCTGCGCCCACATCTCCATGTACTGCGCTTCGGTGGCGGCGATCGCAGGCGTGTTCTGGCCGAGGATGTTGGTCGCGATCAGGGCGGCGAGCAGGGCGCGATTGGCCGCGATGACCGGTGGCGGCACGGTGGCCGCGAACGCCGCCTCATAGGCGCCGGCGGCCAGCTTGGCCTGGGCGCCGGCCTCTTCCGCCTGGGCCCCGGTCGCGTGGATCCATGCGACGTATGGCGCCGCGGCGGCGGCCATCGCGATCGACGACGGGCCCGTCCATGGCCCCGTCGCCAACGCCTCGACCGTCGAGTTATACGACGCGCCCGCGGCCTGCAACTCCGCGGCCAATTCGTCCCACGCCGCCGCAGCGGCCAGCAGCGGGCCCGAGCCCGCACCCACATACATCCGCCCCGAGTTGATCTCCGGCGGAAGCGCTCCGAAATCCAGCATCGACTACCTCCGGTCCCGCAAGTGGCCGCCATGGTAGGCGCGGCTTCGCTGCGTCGGCCGCATCCGCGCCGCGGTTCTAAGGAAACACATGAAATTGGCTAGAGAAGCCATGGGCTTATTTCGCATACTGCAGACAACGGACCATTCTCTCCCTTAGCTGATATCCCCGACAAGATTGACATCCGGCTCAAGTCCAACACCGCTCAATCAATATACGATCATCGTGAGCGAAAAATATTCGGTACTCGTTCCCGCCGCGTATACGGAATGTAAACAGTGAATGACAAGGCGCCGCTGAGTCCTGTGATAACTTTCTGGGACAGCTAATAACCACGATTGGATATACACAGGTGAGTGCGTTATATGCAGTAGAGAGCAACGGCTCACAAAGGGAATGTGAACCGTGATAGATGAAATACAAGTTGGCGAAATGAGCCGCGGCTCAATTCGCGGAATCACTTAAATTTTTGGCGATAATGGGTAAGTTGTGGACCTCCTGAGACATATCGACGGACAGCAACAATCTCTGCATTCGATACCGCAAATAACAGTAGCTTTATGCACCGCGGCTCGCGTGTCAATGCGAACTGATTACCTCTGTCTCAGACGCAATTGTCTAGCTCGAACCGACGGCGCTGTCGGTGCGTGCCATGTTGTTGCCGGCGCTTTGCACCCTCTGCCCGTGGGCGGTGGCCTGCTCTACATCACCTGGAAGAGTCGTGCGCGTTTACGCCGCCGGACTGATAGTTAATTGAGATCCCGTACACCTGCTGTTCATCAACACGAAGAGTAGGCCGAGTGCGCTGTGCCGCCGCTGATTAGCTGCTGACAGTTTCCTGGGAGGTCGTTTTCCCTGCTCGCCGCCGGTTTGCGGGCACGCCGGCCGCGTGTTTGGAAGGTTGCCAATGGCAATCTTCGCGCGAAGAAGCACCGGGTTCGAACTACGTCGACTTGTTCTCGGCGACTGCGGCGCTCAGACCCTCGGCGAGATCTTCTTGGGTCAGCTCTTTGAACCGCAGCAGTTGACGCTCGCTGAACTCGGTGACGTCGCTGGCCAGCACCGCATCGAGGTCCTCGTCGTCCAGGCGGAAACTGCGGTGATCGCGGGCCTTCTCCACCACGTTGCGCACGAAGCCGGCATTTCCCAGGGTGTCGATCCCGCGGATCAGGTCGCCGTCTTCGGAGTAGCTCTCGTCGAGATAAAACCTGGTGTAGGAGGGCAATAGGGAGTGGGCGGCTTCCTCGGTGATGACGTCCTCGTTCTCCTGGCCCATCAACCGGGTCAACGCGACCAGCTCGTCCGGGGTATAGCTGAAGAACTCGATTACGGTCGAAAACCGCCGGCGCAGACCCTGATTCACGTCGAGCATCTTTTCCATCGCCTTCGCATAACCCGCTCCGAAGACGACGAGTTCGTCGCGATGGTTCTCCATGTACAGCAGCAAGGTGTTGATGATCGCGTTGCCGTAGGGGTCGCCCTGCTGGTAACCCTTCTCGTGCAGCGTGTGCATCTCGTCGAAGAAGACCGCCCCGCCGAGGGCCTCCTCGAGCATCTCCTCGGTGTTCTTCTCCGCGTCGGCCATGTAGCGACCCAACAGCTTGGTCCGGCTGGTTTCCACCACCACCGGCTTGCGCAGCACGGTCAAGCCGCACAGCTGCTTGGCGAAGGCCCGCGCCACCGACGTCTTACCGGTCCCGGGCGGACCCAACAAGAGGGTGTGGCGCGATGTCACCGGCACGGGCAGGCCCATTTTGGCGCGCGCCAGGTTGACCTTCGTCGTCGACTTGATGAGCTTGATCTCCCGCTTGGCGCGTTCCATGCCCAGCATCGCGTTGAGCTCCGCGTCACCCTCGGCCAGGTACTTCGCGGCCTCCTCCGCGTGGCGAGCGGCCTCCGTCTCGGCGCGGGACGGGGCGCTGTCCGGATCCCACGGATTCGTCCGCGCCTCAATGGTTTCCGGGTCCGTCAAAACCAGTCGGTAGTTCGGGTTGTCCAGCGCTTCCCGGGCCGGGCTGAACTTCGGATCCCGCGAATACACCCGGCGCAGCAGTTCGACGGCCTCATCCTCGCGGCCCAGGTGGCGCAGGCACATGCCCTGCGTGTAGAGGGCAATGTTGGCCGCGCCGGGCACCCGGTCACCCTCCACGGCGTCCTGGCCGCGTCGCAGTGCCTCCTCGAAGACGCCGAGCGATGCCAGCGCCGTCGTCGCCATCGCCGCGCCGGCGGCCTTCAGCTCCGGCTGACGCCAGACCTTGCCCTCGGGGAACTGGTTGAGCACATCCGGCCACCGTCCGGTGCGGAAATACAACACGCCCCGCACGTAGTCGACCAGTTCCTGCTCGAAGGGCTGACGCGGCTCTACCTTGTCGAGCAGTTCCGCCGCCTCCTCGTAGCGTTTGGCCTCGGCCAGAACGGCCGCGTAGGCACACGCCAACGACTCGGCGCTGGTGACGGCCAGCTGCAGGAACAGCCCGTCGGAAACCTGGGGACGGAACTCCAGATCGGTGACCCCGAGCCTTCGGGTCTCCCACCCGAACGTCCGGATGGACGCCCACGCGCCGGCGAGCACCTCGATGCTGCGCTCCCCCGCCAGCAGCCGCGCAAGCCAGGCGTCACACATGCCGGGGTCCAGGTTGCTGGCCGTCGTGAACATCTGCGACGCAACCTGCGGATTGTGACTGGGTTGCAGCCCGTTGACCGATATCCCCGATGCCAACAGGCCGGCGACCATCGCGTTGCGGGCGCCCTCAGCGGTCGATTGGGGCCGCGTCATTGCGCCACAGGCACGCCCGCCGGGCTCTCTCGCAACTGACCGACCGACAGCGTTAGCTCGTCGTCGTCACGCACGGCGCGGCTCGGCACGACAAGCGAGGCGTGCGTCGCGGGGGCGGGCAAGCTCGCGCGGACCGCGGCCAACTGGCGACCGGTAAGCCGGTTGAGGCCGGCGGAGACGTCCCGGGGTAGCCGCTTCTCGGAGTGGTAGCGCACCCAGGCCGACACCTGCGGCCGGCCCGCGGGGGCGGTGAGCCGGACGGTCAGCACCGTGGCGACGGTATCCGCCTGCCACAACTCGTCGAGCGTGTCGGTGGTGATGTCGGCGGGCGTCACCCAGAAGCTGGTGGTGAAACCGTTGAAGTGCTTGAGGTGGCGCCAGCCGGGCCGGCTCCAGGTGGGCTCCAAGTCGGCCAGCACCGCGCGGTCCACCTCGGTGATCTCATCGGCGGTCAACGGCTTTGCGGCGCAGGTGAGTCCGTCGAGATCCTGGGCCAGCCGCTCGGTGGCCGCCACCAAAGTGGAAGCCAGGGAATCGCGGACCGCGACCGCGGCGATGTTGCGCTGCGGGTTCATCCGCAACACCAGCCAAGTACGGCGGACGTAGGACGTGGGCTCTCCGTTGGCCACCTCCCACTCCTCGGGGCCCCAATCCTCGAGTTTCGACAACTCGGCGGCGTTGCCGCCGCGGCGCACCTTGACCGACACGATGTCGATGTTATCGAGGTGAATGTCGAACTGCCGCAAGCCATCAGCCACCGCCTGCACCAGCAGGGTGGGCGGCGAATTCCGGTGCCGGTGGCGCGACGACGGGTCGTCTTCGCCGCCGTTCACCGCGATGACCGAGACCAGCTGGCCCTGGTACTCGCGCACGCCGACCTTGTCGCGCCCGAACCTGCGCTGGTAGTCGACCACCGGTGTGCAGCCGGCGCCCAGCGCGGTCCCCGGGTCCGCGGACCAATCCCACAACCAGGTGGCCAACGCCGAGGTCACCGTGACGCCGTGGTAGGTCACCAGGGATAACAGGGCGACCAGCACCGCGAGGCCGACACCCACCCAGAACGCGATGCGGTAGGTGCCCTGCCAGGACTCCGGGCAGTGGCTGGCCACCACCAGGATGGCGACGTCGACCAGGAACACCGCGGTCACCCGCGGCCACGACAACGCCAACCCAATTTTGCGCTGAGCTTTCATGACTGTTACTGCTCCGCCCTCATTGCTGCTTCCGCGATCGCTTCATCAGCATCGCCGTACCAAACACGCCCCCACCGATCAGTAACGCCGCGAGTAAGCCCCCGCCGGCCACCCACACCGGCACCATATCCCGGTTCGGAGGCGGCTTCGGAATGTTCAGCGGCGCTGACAATTGCTGCGGCGGAGTCAACGGTCCTTCGGGTACGTCCCACGTCAGTGCCGCGACCGGGTCGACGACGCCGTGGCCGATCTGGTTGTCCACGCCACGCGCCGGTGCGCGGGCGGTGCGAGTCAACCGGTTGATTACCTGGTATGCCGACAGCTGCGGGAATTTGGCGCGGACAAGCGCGGCGATGCCGGACACGATCGCGGCCGAGAAGCTGGTGCCGGACGGAACCAGCAGCGTGTTGTCCGGTCCATCGATCGCGTTGATGACGCCGTCGTCGCGCGGGGACAGCCCGACGACGTCGGTGCCCGGCGCGGCGATGCCCACCCACGGGCCGGCCACACTCGTCGATCCCTGACCCTGGCCGCCGGTCTGCGGCCGGCCATCTTCGTCGACGGCCCCAACGGTCAGGACGTAGTCGCTGAACCAGGACGGCGTCACGACGGTGGTGACGGAGTTCCAGTTGCGGGGATCGTTGGGCTGCAACGGGTCATGCGCCGGGTTCTGCTTGCAGTCCTTCTTGTTGGTGTCGCCCGCGGCCGCGACGATGACGGCGTTCTTGTCGACCGCCGCGTAGCGCACCGCGGCGCCAAGTGCGCGCTGGTCGACAATGTTGCGTGCGCTCATGCAGGTGACGTCCGAGATGTTGATGACCTGCGCGCCCATGTTGGCCGCGTGCACGATCGCCCGGGCCATCGTCTGAACGCCGTCGATCTTCGCCCGCGTCTGCGGGTCCTCGTCGCCGGTGTAGGCGTCCTTGAGGCCGAAGGCCTGGCTGGACTGGCGGATCGCGATGAGGTCCACGTCGGGCGCGACACCGCTGAACGCATCGGGGCCGGCCGACGGCGCCGGCGGTGGCGGCGGGTCGAGCGGGCGTGGGTAGTCAACCCCGACCACGTGACTTCCACCCGTGTAGCTCGGGATCGTCACCGTGCCACCGCCGTGGCTGACCGCCGGGGCCTGGCCTTGCGGCGGTCCGGGCGGTGGCCCGGCGGGCGCGGGTGCCGGCGGCGGCGCCCCGAACGGTCCCGGCGGCTGCTGCTGTTGTTGCTGGTCCTGAGGCGGAGGCGGAACCATCGTCACCGTCTGCGGCAACGGCGACAACGTCACCGTCTGGGGCGGCGGCGCTTTCGGTGGCGGTTCGGTGGTCGGGATGGTGACCGGACGTCGCGGCGCGGCCGGCGGCACCCCCGCTCCGTTGGCCGGCGCGGCGCCGATCATCGAGGCCACGATCGTGCCGTGCGCATCGCAGTCCGACAGTCCGTCTCCGCCCATGACGTAGTCCCCGCCGGGGATCAGGTGCGGAAACCTCGGGTGCGGGCTCACCCCGGTGTCGATGACGGCCACCTTCACACCGGCACCGCGCCCGAACTGCCATGCCTCCTGCAGGTTCAGCATGTCCATGTACTTCGGCTGCAACCGGAAATCCGTACCGGGCAGCACCCCCACCTCGGTGCAGTAGGAATTCTGCTTCATCGGCGCCGGAGGCCCTGGCGGGCCGTCAGGCGGCACCGCAGCGGGATCGATCGTCGGCGGCGAAATCGCCGAGGCGGGCGGCAAGCCGGCCAAGGCTCCTGAGGCGAGCAAGATTGCGGCGAGGGCCGCAGCGGATGCGCGCCCTCGCCACAACTTGGAATTACCGGTAGCGGATTGCTGCATAGACATTCATCAACCAAAATGCCAGCGGGAAGATCGGCATCAGGCAGAGGTATTCGATCCATTCCACGAACTTGCGGAACAGCGGGCTGTAGATGGTGTTGGGCACCACCGCCGCGGACGTGAGGCCGGCCGCCGGCAGCAGAACCAGGATCGCCGCACTGATCGACACGGCCAGGGGCGACTGCAACACGAGCGCGTACCGCACGACCACCGCGCCAACAATGAGGACGGCGGTGACGGCCAGGGTGATCGCCTGCCAGCGGTCGACGTAAGAACGTCCGCGCAGCATGAGGAACCCGGCGCTGAAGCCGGCCAACAGGAGCGGCAGCCAGCGTTGGCCAGTGTGCGGATCCGACAACGCGGCCAACGAGACGGTCATCAACACGCCAAGCCCTACTAGCAGGCCGGTCAAGAAGGAGCGGGCGCGTTCGGCCTGCACCAATACGTCGCGCACGGACGCGGGGCCCTCGAGAACCGGGGGGCCGCCGTCGGAGCGGACCACCGTGGTGGGCAGGTCCGGCCGGGCCTCGAACACCCACCGACTGGTCGCCGAAGGAAACACGGGCAGACGGATGCCCGCCAACCGTCGCGAGAGAGCGGGCGCGGTGTGGTAGGCCAACACCGACACCAGCACAACGCTGGCCAGCAGCGTCACCGCGCCAGTCATCGCGACCATTCGCGCCAGGGCCGCGATCGCGGTGACGAGGCTGACGGTGATGAGGGCGGTGTAAAGCCCCAGCCGCCGACCCGTGAAACGCAGGGCGAGCATCGCCGCGATGGTGAGAACGCCGAAGCCCAGGACGGCGTGGGGGGATCCCACTCCGCCCGGCGGCGCCGCCGCCGCGGCGACCGTGAAGGGCGCCAGGCCGCTCAGCAGCATGATGTCGGCGATACGGCGATCCTGGTCGGTGCGCGCCCGCATCAGGAGCATCAAAGAGACCCCCAGCACCACCGCGGCGATCACCGCGGAGTATGCCGTGGGCAGCCAGGAGTTGTGGTGCCATCGGTACCAAAGCAGCAACGCCGAGGCTGCCGTTACCCCCGCCGCCACCATCGACGCGCCGACCTGCACCGCGGCGATCGGGTCGATCGCGGCGAAGCGCTTGCTCAGATTCGCCGCCACCGCGGTCGAGATGTGCTCGATTACCTGCGAGCGGTGTTCGGTGTCCTGGATGAACCGGATCCACAGTCGGTCGCCGTCGTAGACGTCCTGTTCGGTCAGGGACTGGGTGGCCCGCAACGGGGTGCCGTCAACCAGGCAGAGCGACCACCTACCGCGGCCCGTGGCCTCGAGCGGGGTCTCGCCAAGTTCCCTGAGCCGGCTGTTAACCACTTTCAGCAGCGGCTCGGTCATCACCGAGACGGGGGCGTTCGCGTCCAGCAGGACGCCGATTTGTACGCCCGCCCCGGCCATAACGCCGACCACGACCGCCCGAGGTTGCGAAATACCCTCAACGTCAGGCTGTAGCGCTTCAACTACCGCAGTCATAGCCCTGAACCCCTTACCGTCGTGAATGTGTACGCCCGTGCCGCCAACCGGGCGGGAGCCTGCGCCGACCGACTTTCCGGGGCGCTGCCGGCCCCGGAAGAGTGCAGCTCGACTATTCGGAAATCCATCTACCCCGCCTTGCGATTAATACTTCGGTGACAGTGGTTTGAGATTTGCTGAATCTCTGCGAGAAGTATGCCGTGTTGGCATCTCAACCGCATGTTGAGTGCAAAGCTGTTGGTGAACTTTATGTTTCATGAATGTCAGACCCGGCTATGGGTTTTCCACTCGCCGTACGGCAGTGTGTCCAGCACCGTCTTGACGCCCACCTGCACCAATTGGGGGGTTGCGGGGCAGATGGCCAGCCAGGCCTCCCCCGAACCGGCCGTCCTCGCTTGCTGGTAAAGGGCGATGCGGCCACCGGAACCGTCTTTGAGCGACAGCACCGACGCGCTGGGGCCTTTCGCGTCGTCCTGGTATTGGCGCGCGTACACCGCGACCTCGGCCGCCGGGTCCGAGAGGGCCTGTCCAAGCGCGGCCACCGTGGCGGCGCTGATGCCCATCCGCCGCAGGTCGCCGCCGGAAAATACGTTGAAGCCCGACTCCTGCCACGACTTGGTGGCTTCCAGCATCTCTTCCAGCGGCACGTTGACCGCATTGATGGCCGCGGGCTCCGCATGGTGGATCGACTCCAGCGCGTCCAAGACCAGCGACGCGATCGAGGCGCTGTCGGCGATGGCGACGTCGTCGACGGTGATGTCGCCGCCCACTCGCACGGCCGAGACCCAGTGCTGGCCGCGACGGGCCAGCACTACCCGGAACTCGTTGTCGGGGATGTCGCGCGACCCGGGCGGCTGGTTCTCGTCGTCGACGACGCCGTAGAGCAGCTTGCCCCGCGACAGCAGGGCGATGACTTCCAGGTCCGGCGCGGCCAGCACCCTCATCCGAGCGGCCACATGTTCGTTCACCTGATCGTTTTCGACGATGCCCTGCTCGCGCATCACCGCCATGCCGGGATGCTCGTTGAGCCAGTCGCTCGAGTCGGTAGAAACGAATGGCCGGCACCGCAACTCCGGCGCGACGTGCCGAATGTCCAGGAGGGCCTGGAGCATCCAGAAACCGTCGACGTTAACGGTGATGTCGGTGCGGGCGGTCTGTTGGTCCATCAATACCTCAAGGGTTCAAAGTGCACGGTAACCGCAGGACGCGGCAGCACACCGATATCTGGTGTGCTGCCGCGCCTGAAGTTGGGGTTAGGCCCAGCTGGACCCAACGGCGCTGTCGGTGCTGGCCATGTTGCTGCCGGCGCTTTGCACCTTCTGCCCGTGGGCGTTGGCCTGCTCGTAGATCACCTGGAAGTTGCGACCCAACTGGGTGATGAACTCCTGGCAGGCCACCGAACCCGCACCGCCCCAGAAGTCACCCGCAGCAAGCACATCGCGAACGATGGCCTGATGCTCAGCCTCCAAAGACGCGGCCTGGGCGCGGATCAAGGCACCGTGGGCGTCGACATCGCCGAACTGGTAATTGATTGTCATAGCGCTGTTCTCCTAATGTCTGGAATGGTACGCAGCCGCGCTTACTAGCGCTAGCTGCTGAGGATTTGCTGCGAGGCCTGCTCTTGCTGCTCGTAGTTGTTCGCGTCGCGGATCAGCCCGTCGCGCACTCCGTGGAGCATGTTGACGATGTTGCGGAAGGCCTGGTTGACCTGACCCATGGTGTCGTACGAGGTCGCCTGCGCCTGGCCGCTCCAGCCCGAGCCGGCGATGTTCATCGAGGACGCCCACATCTTGCGGGCCTCGTCCTCAACGGTCTGGGCGTGCACCTCGAAGCGGCCCGCCATCGCCCGCATCTCGTGCGGGTCGGTCATAAAACGAGTTGCCATCTTGGCTTTTCTCCTTAATACGTAGTTACTCAGAAACCTGCTGTGGTGACGACGATGGCCGGACCGGTTACGCGCTGGCGAACCGCCGAGCCGAATGCAAAAGGATGATCCCCCCTTCCCGTCAGCCGGCGGCCACCGGTCGCTTTAACACGGTGAGACGGACGTCAAACCCGAACTCCGGCGTTTGAGTTGTCCGGCCGTCAGCCCCCGAGATCATCGGCAGCTGGGTGGTCGGGTGCGAGCGCACGTCGAACACGTCCCGCGCCAGACCCCGAGCGGCCAATCCGATCAGCCCGCGGCAGCTGCGTTGATTGCCTCGGTCGCAGCGTACGAGCCGGAGCTGGTCGTCAGCGTGTTCACGAACGCCTCGTGAATGGCGGAGGCCTGCGCACTGACCGCCTGGTACATCTGCGCGTGCGCGGCGAACTGCGCCGCCGTCAGCGCCGACACCTCGTCGGCGGCCGCGGGCACCACCCCGGTCGTGGGCGCGGCGGCAGCCGCGTTCTGAGCGCTCAGCGCTGAGCCAATGGCCTGCAGGTTTCCGGCCGCCGCAGCCAGCGCCTCGGGCTGTGTGGTTACGAACGACATACTTGGTTCCCTCCTAGTTCAATCCCCGACTCTGCAGAGACTAGATGACGACGACCCCTGAAGCGCTTTCTGAAGTCGCCAGTTTGCAACTGTTCACGTGACGGTACGACGAATTCACTTTTAGTAACGACAGAGTAACAGCGCGACGCCTCGATCGCCTCCCTTCACAGCAAACTCTGACCCGCGCGGTCACCAAAGTGGCAGGTCCGCGTTTTCCCAGGCGCCACCGCAGGGCAGGACACGAAAAAATCTGATTGCCCATTATTCGCCACCGCCCGGCCAGCAACCGGCGTGCGGGGTCGCCGACGGCCGCACGACGCTTCTCCCCGAGCCCCGTCGACCGCCTGCGACCGAAGCCGTGGGTATCTCATCCGTTAACACTTTGACTGGGCCGCCGGACGCCGAAGCTGGCTATCCGGCGAAGGGTGGGCGGGCCATGACGGTGGGGCGGAATCCGTAGCGGGGGCCGGCGCCGGCGTGGGTGCCGCTGCCGACTCCGGCCAGGGGCATGCCGCCGAGCAGGTTGCCCGGTCCCCCGGCCGCCTCGGGCGCGGCGCTGATCGCGCTGACCGGGACCGCGGTGTGGCCCATCGCCGGCAATGCCGGCGCACCCGTCCAGGCCACCGGCACCGACAACTTGCCACCGATGGAGGCCGCGCCGCCGATGGCCGCCGCCGGGTGCACCGCTCCGGCACCACCGCCGAGCAGGCCACCGAGCCCACCCAGACCGGGCAACGCCTTAGCCGCCGCCGGAGCCGCACCACCGATCGCCCCGACCGACTTGGCGATCTGGGTGAAGGTGTTGGCCATACCGGTACTGAAGTACGGCAGACCCTCGGTGTTATAGAACAAGCCGGCGAACGGGCTGTAGCCGTTCACGGCCGCCCCCAGGTTGGTGGGGATGCTGGTCTGGCCGGTCAACAAGAACCACAGCTCTTGCAGCGGGTTCGTGGACTGCTGAGCGGCCGCGGCGGCCTGCGGGGCCGCGGTCGTAGCGGCCGTGCTCGCCGCCTTCTGCGCGACGTTGGCCGTGTTACCGGCGGTGGTGTTGGCCGCCGCATTGGCCACCGTGCTGGACTGGGTGGCCGTACCCGCCTCGTTGGTCACCTTCGGCGCAGCCTGAAACTGCGTAATGCCCTTGGTCGCCGCCGTGGACTGCACCGAGTAATTCGCCATCGCACCGGCATCCTGAGCCCAAAACTCGCCGTACTGAGCCTCCAACTGCGCGATCGCCCCGGTGTTCTGCCCGATCACGTTGGTCGCCTGCAACTGCTGCACCAACGCCCGATTAGCCGCGATCACCGGCGGCGGCACCACCGCAGCGAACGCCGCCTCATAGGCCGCCGCCGCCGCACTGGCCTGCACAGCCGCCTGCTCAGCCTGAGCCGCCGTGGTCGCCAACCACTCCGCATACGGCGTGGCCGCCGCCGCCATCGCCGCCGAAGCCGCGCCCGCCCACTCCTCACTGGCAAGCTGGGTCACCACATTCTGATAACTCAACGCCGCCGACTGCAGCTCCGCGGCAACCGCATTCCACGCCGACGCCGCCGTCATCAACGACCCCGACCCCGGACCGGCATAAATCCGCGCCGAATTAACCTCCGGCGGAAGCGCCCCAAAATCAAACACGAATTACTCCTTAACCTTGGCCGCTTGGCGCGAGTATTGAATGACGATAAATCGGTGTACGGCGGTCACCCGGCGCCCGACCCCCGTGGCATCGGCGGTCGTCGGGCCCGCGTAGGCCTCGGATCGGTCCCGCGGCACGGCACGGCACGGACGGTCACTCACCCGGCCGCCGGTCGCTTGTTGGCTATGAGCTGGAGGAAGACTTTCCTCGCCACGGCCCACTGCGACGACGGGGTCGAGCCCGAGCCGCGGCGCTGTCCTCAAGGCCGGATTTGGGCGTGGCCCGCGCCGAATAAAATCCGGCCGCGGATAACTGAAAAGGTCTGTGTTCATTTGCCCGCTATCCGGCTGATGGTGGGCGGGTCAGGACGCTGTAGCGGAAGCCGTATTTGTGGGAGTAGCCCGCGGCGGCGCCGGCCCGGCGGCCCACAACGCCGGTGGGCATACCGCGCAGCAGGGCGTTGCCCGGCGGGTTGCCGGTCACCCCGGCGGTCTGCACCGGCAGCGCCTCGGCCTCGGCCGCATTGGCCGGGCTGACCGCCGAGGTCAACGTGGCCCACTGCTGGGGCACCGACAAACCCCCGACTTGGGTGGCCTGCCCGGCACCGGCCGAGACGACGTTGCTGCTAAGACTGCCCAGGTTGCCCAACCCCAACTGGGCAAACTGCGGCGTCGGATACCACGCACCACTGGCGCCGGCCGTGCTACCACCAGGACCCGACACCAACTGCTGAGCCAACTGCGACCAAAACGCCGTTATACCGTTGGAGAAATACCCCAAACCCGTCGTCTGCTTGAGCATCACGGTGTAGAAGGTGGGACTTAGTCCCA
Source organism: Mycobacterium hainanense (assembly GCF_041890355.1). Taxonomy (NCBI): domain Bacteria; kingdom Bacillati; phylum Actinomycetota; class Actinomycetes; order Mycobacteriales; family Mycobacteriaceae; genus Mycobacterium; species Mycobacterium hainanense. The sequence goes on from NZ_CP169059.1 coordinate 2,963,308, forward strand.
GGTAGTTGTTGGTCGGCGTGGGCAGCCCGCTCTGGGCGAAATTCTGGATCGCACTGGTCAACCACGTAAACGGCCCGGGTTGCGACGACGCCGCGGTCACCTGAGGCGCCGCGCTGCTCACCACTTGCGCGCTCGCCACCTGCGAGGCACTCGAGGCCACCGTCTGGGCGGTATTGCCCGCCGGCTGCTGAGCCGCCTGACTCACCGCCAACGCCTGCTCGGCCACCCCATCAGGAGTCGTGGTATTCGGCGGAGCAGCAAAGGGCGCCAACTGCGAGGCCGTCGCCGAGGCCGCAGCATAGCCATACATCGCCGCCGCATCCTGAGCCCACATCTCCAAGTACTGCGCCTCAGTCGCCATGATCGCCGGCGTGTTCTGCCCAAAAAAATTCGTCGCGACCAACGTCGCCAACAACACCCGATTAGCCGCAATCACCGGCGGCGGCACCGTCATCGCAAACGCCGCCTCAAACGCCGCCGCCGCCGCACGACCCTGACTGGCCGACTCCTCAGCCAACCCCCCCACCGCAGAAAGCCAACTCACAAACGGCACCACCGCGGCCACCATCGACGACGACGCCGGACCCAACCACCGACCCGCCGTCAACTCCGCAATCACCGAGCTATACCCACTAGCCGCCGCAGCCACCTCAGCAGCAACCTCATCCCACGCCGCCGCCGCCGCCATCAACGGCCCCGAACCCGGACCCGCATACATCCGACCGGAATTAATCTCCGGCGGTAACGCCCCGAAGTCAAACACCTACGAACCTCCCGGCTCGAACCATGTGTTTCCCTCGCGAATGTTTGGATTGGCTGATTTCAAGCGATGCGCTTGCTTGCGAAGGCTAGAGCGCCGCGCGGTCTTCTCGCTGCCCGTCACGCGTCGGTCCGGCAGCAAGGCACTCCTTGCCGCGGGCCGCGCGGAATGTGCACAAGGCCGTGCGGGCCGATGCCCGCGTTCGCGGTCGACGCAGCTACCTGCGGGAACGGGGTGCCGGCCGGATCACGGTCGATACGCGGTTCCACGAAGCCCGGGCGGATCAAGTTGGGCGCGGGACAAAAAATCCGGTCGCAGATAAAGGCCGCAGCGGCGCCGGCCGGGCAGCGCCCGGCCGGTGCGACGGGCAAGCCATCCGCCGCGCAGCGGTTCGTGAGCGCAACGCGAAACACGCTTTAGCGCAGCACCTTTCGCGCGCTAAAGCGTGTTCCTACGCTGCCAACAGCAACCGCTGGTTATCCGGCGAAGGGTGGGCGGGCCATGACGGTGGGGCGGAATCCGTAGCGGGGGCCGGCGCCGGCGTGGGTGCCGCTGCCGACTCCGGCCAGGGGCATGCCGCCGAGCAGGTTGCCCGGTCCCCCGGCCGCCTCGGGCGCGGCGCTGATCGCGCTGACCGGGACCGCGGTGTGGCCCATCGCCGGCAATGCCGGCGCACCCGTCCAGGCCACCGGCACCGACAACTTGCCACCGATGGAGGCCGCGCCGCCGATGGCCGCCGCCGGGTGCACCGCTCCGGCACCACCGCCGAGCAGGCCACCGAGCCCACCCAGACCGGGCAACGCCTTAGCCGCCGCCGGAGCCGCACCACCGATCGCCCCGACCGACTTGGCGATCTGGGTGAAGGTGTTGGCCATACCGGTACTGAAGTACGGCAGACCCTCGGTGTTATAGAACAAGCTGGCGAACGGGCTGTAGCCGTTCACGGCCGCCCCCAGGTTGGTGGGGATGCTGGTCTGGCCGGTCAACAAGAACCACAGCTCTTGCAGCGGGTTCGTGGACTGCTGAGCGGCCGCGGCGGCCTGCGGGGCCGCGGTCGTAGCGGCCGTGCTCGCCGCCTTCTGCGCGACGTTGGCCGTGTTACCGGCGGTGGTGTTGGCCGCCGCATTGGCCACCGTGCTGGACTGGGTGGCCGTACCCGCCTCGTTGGTCACCTTCGGCGCAGCCTGAAACTGCGTAATGCCCTTGGTCGCCGCCGTGGACTGCACCGAGTAATTCGCCATCGCACCGGCATCCTGAGCCCAAAACTCGCCGTACTGAGCCTCCAACTGCGCGATCGCCCCGGTGTTCTGCCCGATCACGTTGGTCGCCTGCAACTGCTGCACCAACGCCCGATTAGCCGCGATCACCGGCGGCGGCACCACCGCAGCGAACGCCGCCTCATAGGCCGCCGCCGCCGCACTGGCCTGCACAGCCGCCTGCTCAGCCTGAGCCGCCGTGGTCGCCAACCACTCCGCATACGGCGTGGCCGCCGCCGCCATCGCCGCCGAAGCCGCGCCCGCCCACTCCTCACTGGCAAGCTGGGTCACCACATTCTGATAACTCAACGCCGCCGACTGCAGCTCCGCGGCAACCGCATTCCACGCCGACGCCGCCGTCATCAACGACCCCGACCCCGGACCGGCATAAATCCGCGCCGAATTAACCTCCGGCGGAAGCGCCCCAAAATCAAACATCATTGGCTCCTTTAACCAGTCGCGGCCGCGTTGGCCGCCTCAGTCACCGCGTAGGACCCCGAGCTCATCCTCAGGGTGTTGACGAACATCTCGTGAATCGCCGTGCCCTGGGCGCTCACAGCCTGATACATCTGCGCATGCGCAGAGAATTGCGCCGCGGTCAGCGCCGATACTTCGTCGGCCGCGGCCGGGACCACCCCCGTCGTCGGGGCCGCCGCCGCCGCGTTCTGCGCGCTCAGCGCCGAACCGATGCTTTGTAAACTGCTCGCGGCCGCGGCCAACGCCTCCGGCTGCGTCGTGACAAACGACATCAAAATCCCTCCCTGGTCGCGGCTCGCTGGCCTTCGAGGAACGGTTTGCCGGTGGGCTTACCGTGGGCGTGGCTTACTGCTGAGATTAAATGGGTCACGCGGTGCCTCGCCCTCCCTAGTGCCGACTGTTCATTCGTGTACAACTCCCGTTCACCTGGCCTTTCCCTATCCGGCTGATGGTGGGCGGGTCAGGACGCTGTAGCGGAAGCCGTATTTGTGGGAGTAGCCCGCGGCGGCGCCGGCCCGGCGGCCCACAACGCCGGTGGGCATACCGCGCAGCAGGGCGTTGCCCGGCGGGTTGCCGGTCACCCCGGCGGTCTGCACCGGCAGCGCCTCGGCCTCGGCCGCATTGGCCGGGCTGACCGCCGAGGTCAACGTGGCCCACTGCTGAGGCACCGACAAACCCCCGACTTGGGTGGCCTGCCCGGCACCGGCCGAGACGACGTTGCTGCTAAGACTGCCCAGGTTGCCCAACCCCAACTGGGCAAACTGCGGCGTCGGATACCACGCACCACTAGCGCCGGCCGTGCTACCACCAGGACCCGACACCAACTGCTGAGCCAACTGCGACCAAAACGCCGTTATACCGTTGGAGAAATACCCCAAACCCGAGGTCTGCTTGAGCATCACGGTATACAACGTGGGGTTCAACCCCAGGTAGTTGTTGGTCGGCGTGGGCAGCCCGCTCTGGGCGAAATTCTGGATCGCACTGGTCAACCACGTAAACGGCCCGGGTTGCGACGACGCCGCGGTCACCTGAGGCGCCGCGCTGCTCACCACTTGCGCGCTCGCCACCTGCGAGGCACTCGAGGCCACCGTCTGGGCGGTATTGCCCGCCGGCTGCTGAGCCGCCTGACTCACCGCCAACGCCTGCTCGGCCACCCCATCAGGAGTCGTGGTATTCGGCGGAGCAGCAAAGGGCGCCAACTGCGAGGCCGTCGCCGAGGCCGCAGCATAGCCATACATCGCCGCCGCATCCTGAGCCCACATCTCCAAGTACTGCGCCTCAGTCGCCATGATCGCCGGCGTGTTCTGCCCAAAAAAATTCGTCGCGACCAACGTCGCCAACAACACCCGATTAGCCGCAATCACCGGCGGCGGCACCGTCATCGCAAACGCCGCCTCAAACGCCGCCGCCGCCGCACGACCCTGACTGGCCGACTCCTCAGCCAACCCCCCCACCGCAGAAAGCCAACTCACAAACGGCACCACCGCGGCCACCATCGACGACGACGCCGGACCCAACCACCGACCCGCCGTCAACTCCGCAATCACCGAGCTATACCCACTAGCCGCCGCAGCCACCTCAGCAGCAACCTCATCCCACGCCGCCGCCGCCGCCATCAACGGCCCCGAACCCGGACCCGCATACATCCGACCGGAATTAATCTCCGGCGGTAACGCCCCGAAGTCAAACACCTGTTCTCCTCAGTTGGCCGGGACCGCTGGCGATCTCGGCAGTCGCATCGGATCAGTGGTGGCCGTGGTCACGGCTTCGTAAGCATTCGCCACCCGTAAGTCGCTCACCGCCCGAGATCACCGACTCGAACCTCTCGGTCCGCCACCCCAGTCGACGGGCTCGCCGGCGCATCCTGTCGATCCCGTGCTCGGCGCCCAAATGTGGCTTGCCGCCAAGCTTCTCGGACATTCGGTCAGGAACAACGCTCACCTTTGGCCTCGATCGATCCCCTGCTGTCAGCAACCGAGCGACAGTCCAAGGTCTTGCCGAACTGTCGCTCGTCGATGAGATTAGTTCGTTATCAGGGGCGTGCCGACACGCGACGCCAACTGTTCATTCCAGGCCAGGCACTGTTCACTCCCCGTCGACCACAGTTCATTCGCAGCAACTGTTTGTTCATCCGGGGTTTGCTTTCGATTCGTTCTCAATGCCGACCTCGCGGCGCGTCGCGCCGGTCAGTCCTCGTCGATGATCAGCGCCATTTCAGGGCACGACGCGACGCCGTCACGGGTCAGTTGCTCATCCTCGGGCCGCACCTCATGCTCCTCGAGGATCGAATAGCCGGATTCGTCTATCGGGAACAAGACCGGATCGACGGCGTAGCACTGGGCGTGACCCACACACTTGGCTTGATCGAGACGAACCCTCATCAGGTTCCCTCCCTACCGGGCTTCGCAGAATAAGCATGATCGCGATAACGAATCGAGGCGGCGATTCATCGCTGGCTAAAGTGTAGAAGATGGTCGCTGCATGAAGCAGTTGACCGGAAACCAACGCTCTGGCAAGCGATCGGATTCGTTTCCCATTGCGACACATGCGATATTGGTGTGCCAGCTGGAAACGGTGCCGACGAAGTCCCCGCCGCAGCGGTGAGCAGACCGAGATAGATCAAGCGGAGAGCCCATGAGCACTCCTGGCCAAGGCCAGCAAGGCACGTTCCATCTACCACGCCTCGATTTCGAGAAGTTACCGATGGCCGAGGACCGGGGCGTCGGATGGAAGACGTTGCGCGACGCCGGGCCGGTGGTGTTCATGAACGGCCACTACTACATCACCCGCCGCGAGGACGTGCTGGCCGCGCTGCGCAATCCCAAGGTGTTCTCGTCGACGATCCTGCAGCCTCCCGGTCATCCACTGCCCGTGCTGCCGCTGGCGTTCGACCCTCCTCAGCACACCCGTTACCGGAAGGTCCTGCAGCCGTTCTTCAGCCCGCTCGGTCTGAACAAGTCACGGCCGGTGCTGGAGCGGCACGCGACCGAGATGATCGCGGCGCTAGCTGGTCAGGGCAAATGCGAAGTGATGGCGGACTTCGCGCACCTGTACCCGTTCCAGGTCTTCATGGATCTCTACGGCCTGCCGATCCAGGACCGCGATCGCCTGATCGATTGGAAGGACGCCGTCGTTAGCGACAAGCCGTACATCACCCAGGCCGACATCGAGAAGAGCGAGCAACTGTTGGCGTATCTGGCCGATGCGATTCAGCAGCGCCGGGAGAATCCCGGCTCCGACATGCTGTCGCAAGTGATGGCCAGTGACGGTGACTTCACCGATCTGGAACTGCTGGGCATGAGCCACCTGCTTATCCTGGCGGGCCTGGACACGGTGACCGCGGCGATCGGGTTCTGCCTCTTCGAGTTGGCGCGCCGGCCACAGCTGCGTGATTCGCTTCGCGACAACCCAAGGCAGATCCGGGTTTTCATCGAAGAGATCGTCCGGCTGGAGCCCTCGGCACCCGTGGCGCCCCGGATCACCACCCAATTCGTCGAGATCGGCGGGATGACCTTGCCACCCGGCACATCGGTGCGGTTGTGCATGGCCGCCGTCAACCGCGACGAGAGCGACGCCACGTCCGTCAACGAGCTCGTCATGGACGGAAAGGTCCATCGGCACTGGGGGTTTGGGGGCGGACCGCACCGCTGCCTGGGCTCCCATTTGGCGCGGATCGAGCTGACGGTCATCGTCGGGGAATGGCTGCGGCAGATCCCCGACTTCGACCTGCCGGCGGACTATGTCCCCGCGATCAATTACCCCTCAAAGAGCTTCGCGCTCAAAGAATTACCGCTGCGCTGGGGCTGACCGGGCCAACCTCAGCGCAGCGGCATCCGTCATCCGTCATCCGTCTTACTTGCGCAGCTCCGTTGCCGCGACCTGGACGAACACACCGGTGTCCTCGGCCATCAGCAGGCCTCGGCCACGGGGCAGCGGGCCACCCTTCATCTTGCCGCGGATGAAGCCTTCGTCCGGGTCGGCGTCCATGACCAGCAACGGCGCGTTCGCCTGCGCCAGCGCTCGCAACATCGGGTCGCTGCCCGCCGAGGACCAACCACCGAAGGTGCGGGTGACGAGCACGTGCAACCCGACGTCGGCGGCTCTGGTCACCCACGGGGCAGCCTTGTGCAGCGGCGAGTCGAAACCTGCCGGCAGCTGCTGGATGTCGTCGACGATCAGGAAGATCTCCGGACCGCTCCACCACGACCGCGACAACAACTCCTCGGCGGACAGGCCCGGCGGCGGCTCACGTCCGGCCAGGACGGCCGCCAACTCACCCATCATCGCCTGGACGCCGTCGAGGTTGTACGCGAACTTCTCGACGTAGTCCGGACCCAGCGTCGTCAGCAGCTGACGCCGCGGGTCAACCAGCCAAACCTGTGCGGACGGCTGGCCGGACGGCGGCGTGGGCGCGCTGCTGGCTCCCGGCGCGTAGAGCCGGCCGATCTCGGACATGATGGTGGCCAGCGTGGTGGTCCGCCCACATTCGCGTCGACCCGTCACCATCAGGTGCGCATTCTCGCCGAAGTTGAGGTACACCGGCGATAGGTCCAATTCGGAGATGGCCCAAGCGATTCCGCCCGCGCCGACGCCCTGCCGGGTGTCCCGTGCGGCCAGCTCGCGCAGTTGCTCCACGTCGAACCGCGCGGGCAGGCGGCGCACCGGCGGGGCCTGACTGCTCGTGAGGCGGCTCACCGCGTCGATGACGCTGTCGGACTCGAACACGTAGTCAGGTGTGGTGCCGAGCGCGGGGCGGGCCACCAGCGTGTGTAGCCCGGCCTGCGGGTCGGAATCGAGGCGGACGTAGTTGACCGCGACCATGCCGCGACCCGGCTTGACCGGAACTTCCTTGGCGAACCGGGACCGGACCAGCTTGGCGTCCTCCACGGCGGCCAGCCGCAGCTCCACCCGGGAGCCGAATCCGCTGCGCACCGGCGGCCGCAGCTCCGATTCGCGATCGGCCGTGACCACCACGTGGACCCCGAACGACGGGCCCTGGTTGATGATCAGGTTCACCTGCTCGATCAGCACCTCGTTCTCTTCGGCCAGTGCCCGGTAGTTGTCCACGACCAGGTAGACGTCGCCGAACCCGTCGTTGGGGACCGGGCCGGGCTCGCCGCCGAACTTGCGCCGACGGAAGACCTCCATGGAGGCGATCCCGTACTCGAGGAAGGTGCGCTTGCGGTCACGGACCAGCGCCAGCAGCTCGGCCACCGTCCGGCGCACGCCGTACGGATCGGTCGGGCCGGCGACCTCACCGACGTGCGGCAACCGGGCGACCGTGGTCAACGCCGTGCTGCTGTAGGCCAGGCAGTAGAACTGGACCTGCTCGGGCGTATGGGTCAGCGCCGCGGAGCAGATGAGCGTCTGCAGCGCCGTCGTCTTGCCCGAACCGCCGGCGCCCAGGATCAGGACGTTGGCGCCCGGCCCCGAGGTGTCGACCGTCCACGGCGGCTGGTCGTGCTTGAAGGGCCGGTCGATGATCCCGATCGGGAACACCAGGTCGCGGGCTGTCCCGTAGTCCTCCTGCCACGGATGGCCGAGGAATCGGTCGACCAATTCGTCGATCGGAACGGGCTGGTTCAGCGGCGGCTGCCACAACCGGTACGGCTCGAAGTCGATCTTGCGCAGCTGATCGATGATGACCGTGCCGACCTTAGGAACCCTGATGCCCTCGACGTCGTCGTCGACCGCCTCGTCGGCCCCGAGGGCCTCGCCGTTCGTGATGGCGGCCGGGGTGAGCTCCGGGCCGCCCACGCTGACCTCGAGCGGGGTGAACGAGTTCGTGAACAGCTGCGGGCGAACGTAGTCGATGCTGTGCACCAACGCCGGCGCCTCGTCGCCGTCATCGGTGAGCCCGCGGGGGAAGTAGTCCCGCCACAGGAACTCGGCCTGGAACCGGACGATGTCCTCCAGGCTGCGGCGGAAGTAGCCCAGACCGGCCTGCGCCGGCAGGTTGACCGCGTTCGGCACGCCGGCCGCCTGCGCCGCACCGGCGGTACGCGCTTTCAGCACCAACCGGTAACCCATGTTCTCCATGAGCTTTTCGGCGCGACTTTCGATGGTCTGCGACGCCATCATCAGGTGGATCCAGTAGGCGCGGCCCTGCCGGCCGATCGAGTCGAGCACGTCGACCGCGGTCGGCATGATGCGGAACCATTCGTAGAACTCGTCGATGACCACCACGAGCATCGGCAGCGGCGCCATGTCCTGGCCGCGGGCCTGCATCCGGAGCCGGACCGAGTTGTACTCCTTGGCGTCGTCGACGCCGGCGCTGTCGCAGATCGCCTTGCGGCGGGCGATCTCGCCCCACAGGGCGTCCAGGAAGCGTTCCATCAGCGCCTGGTCCTCTTCCAGGTCGGTGATGATGCGCGACACGTGCGGGACCCCGGCGAACGGTTTGACCGCCGACCCACCCTTGAGGTCCGCCAGCACGAACTGCAGCTCCTCCGGCGGGTGGCTGAGCATCAGCGACTCGATCACGGTCCGCACCAGGGTCGATTTACCCGAACCCGTCGTTCCGGACATGACGCCGTGCGGACCGTCACCGCCCTCGTCGAGCGATTTCATGTCCAAGAACAGCAGTTCGCCGTTGTCGGAGCGATTTCCGAACGGCGCCCGCAAGCGCGATCGGCCCATCGTGTCGGTGCGCGCGCCCCACAGCGCCTCGAAATCGATGTGGCCTGGGTCGTCGATCCCGTAGTAGGCCAGGATGTCGCGGGCGCCGATGTGGGCCACCCGCTGGCCGATCTCCTCGTAGGCCTCGGCGAGGCGCCAGCGAGCCAGCGCCTGGGCGAATTCCTCCGCCTCGGCGACGCTGATGTGGTCGGTCAGCGCGAAGAACCACGGCTTCTCGTCGATCACCATCCAGGTGTCGCGGTCGCGGGGCAGGGTCTCGATGATGCCCTTGTCGTCGAACCGCAGGGTGCGCTCGGGAACTGACGTCCACATCGACGCACCGGTCAGGTCGAAGAACGTCACCCCGTCGATGCCTTCGGCGCTGATGACGAACTCCCACTGGGGGTCGACGACGTCCGCGACGATCACCGTGTGGGGCGTCGGCGTCTGCGCCGACGAGCTGGCGTGTCGGGGCGTGAAAGAGCCACGCCCGGCGAACAATTCGGACTGCTCGGCGGCGAACTCGCGCACCGAGCTGTACACCATCCGGGCGTTTCCGGCGGCGTCCTGGCGGCGCGGGTCGCCGAAGTGCGGAAGCCACTTGACCCAGTCCCACTCGTCCAGGTCCGAGGTGACGACGACCATCTGGACGTGGTCGGGCCCGTGCGAGAACGCCAGCTGGCAGATGATCGCCCGCATCAGTCCGAGCACCTGCTCGCGGTCCCCGTTGAGCGCGTACCACGGTTCGACGAGCAGGGAGATCATCTTGGGCAGGTTGTAGACGACGCTTTGGTAGCGGCCGAATTCCTGCAGCGCCTTACCGGTAACCGGCTCGAGTTCGATGTCGGTGGGCATGTTCTGGGGCTCACCCCAGGTCACCTCGGGACGGGTCATGCCGACGCCGACCCGGACCACACCGAAGTTGAGGTCCTTGCCGTCGGGCTTGCGCTCCCACATGCGTGAGCTGCCAACCGCTGCGGCCAGCGTCGTGGGCGCCGGGTGGAACCACCGGTAGTTGGCGTCCATGCTGTCGGCGGACTCGTGGGCGGTCTCGCGCAGCATGTCCAGCATCAGCATGAACTGGGCGCGCATCGCGTCCAGCTTGGGCCGACTCATCTGCTGCTGGCCGCCGAACCTGCCGCCGAACATCATCATCGCGACGCCACCGATCATGAAGATCGGGAAGATCGCTCCGGCACCGCCGAACACGCGCGAGCCGCTGCCGAAGACCATCGCGACCATGCCGATCAGCAGGCCGATCACCAGCACGCCGACGATGATCAGCCACACGGGCTTGCCCTCGGGCGGCGGAATGCTCAGGGGTGTCGGAAGGACGATGTTCTCCGGCTTGATGACCGGAGGCTTCTCCGGTGTCGGCCGTGCAAACCCGCGTTTCACTTAGGTACCGCCAATTCTCCTGGGGACATATCCATCGGTAGGGTGTCGTGCTCCACGAGCGCGTCCGCGCGCGACAAGGTCGGGCCTTGCGGGAGCAGCCGCAGCGCCACCCACGGCGCCAGGCTCGGTTTGGTCTTCAGGCCCAACGCCTCACGCACATCGCGCGTGTCGTCGACCCCGAACCGCGCGCCGGCGTCCGTCACCCACCAGAGCGATTCCGTCGTCTTGGCGCCCGGGTCGTTGCCGGTGACGGCCACGAAGTTTCCGTAGTCCGGCCCGAAGAAGACCTGGTCGGCCACGCGGCCCGTCGTGTCTGCCTTGACCAGCGAAACCACCTTGTTCTCGTCCTTGGCCGCCACCGGGATGGTCGGGCCGGACACGACCTGGATGCGGGCGCGGTTTTCACCGGAGGTCTTCTGCCACCACCAGCAGGTCGACGGGTTCTCGCGGATGTCCGAGACGTTGAGCGGGGCATCCGGGTAGGAGGACAGGTCCAGCTTGTTGACCACCGGCATCTTCGCCAGCGCGGACGGCTCCACGGTCACCGGTTTGGTGTTGCCCGGCCCGGCGTTCTGCAGGATCTGGGCCACCAACGGCGGCAGGGTCTGCACGCCGTCGGCCAGCACCAGCGAATACTGTTGCGGACCACTGATTTGCGGCGTGACGATCACCGTGCCGATCGGGCCGGGCGCGTTCGGGAACGACGCGCCGCCGCCCGCGTTCGGGATCTGCGGCACCGTCAGTTCCGGGCCCACCGGCAACGCATCGAACAGGGCGCGGCTCATGGGTTTGGCCTGGCCGACCTGCTCGGGCGTCAGGCCCAGCGGCAGGAGCACCGATCGGTTGGTCGCGTCGATGCGTGACCGGCGCCCCTCCCGGATCACCCACGCGTCCCCGCCGTAGTTCAGCACCACCGCATCCGAGCCGTTCAGCACGCGCCGGTGGTTGCTCAGGTCGGGGTTCCCGTCGATGACGGTCACCGTCACCCCGGACGGCGCACTGACCCCCGTCGAGGAGGAGACGGTGTCACACACCAGCCACGACGACGTGGTCGGGCTGGTGGTGTGGAAGTTCGACGGCGCGCCCGGGATGCCGACCATCGGGCCGCGCGGCAGGCTGGCGATCTGGTTGGACTTGACCAGGTGCGGGTTGTCCGGGCGGCCGGTGATCAGGCGCGCAGAAGCCAGGTTCAGCGCCGGGTACAACCGGTCACCCACGCGGACATAGAGGGCGCCGGAGTCACGGTCGGCGATGATCGGCGAATCCCCCACCTGACCGGCCGGGCTGAGGAACGAGTACAGCAGCGCGCCCAGGCAGATCACCAGCGCCGCCGATACCGATGCCACCACGGCCAGTGTCTGACGCCGCCCCGGCTCGACCTCCATGCGGACGCGCCAGCGGGTGAGCGCCATTGCGGTGCGGCGAGCGAGGAACTGGTAGCCGGTCACCTGGGTTCGCGTCGATAGCCCGAGGCCATACCCCGACCCGCGCTGCCCGCGACTCTCTTCCGCCACTTAATTCACCATCCGGTCTGCTAGAACGCCTGGATATTGCCTCTGAAAATTCCGCGGCGCGGATTACATCGACAACCGTAAGGCACCGGTACGGGCCGCGCCACGCGGCGACGATGGCGTTCGCTGCTGCGATCTGTTCATCTGTGGGTGTCCGGTCGTCGTCAGCCCACCGGGGCCGCCGGCGGGCGCGACATGCCAGGCGCCGTTGAGCTGGCACTTTTTGATCCCCCGGCCGATCCCCGCCGATCCCCGCCCGGACTATTCATCTCTCTGAAGGGCATCGTAATGGCGAATGCCCCGCTCGGCATGGCGAATGCCCCGCTCGTCATGGCGAGCGGGCGCCCTCGGCGAACGGCGCGAGGCACCGGCGGCCGGCAAAACGGGCGGTGGCGCCCGCCGGCGCCGAGTCGCCGCCTCTCCCCGATTGGTCGGCCGGGAATTTCTGGCACCAAGATGAGCGGTATGAGTGAGCTCGCGCCGTCGCTGGTCGAACTTGCCAGGAGATACGGCATCGCGACCGAGTACCAGGATTGGACCGGGCGACGGGTGCTCGTTTCCGAGACCACGCTGGTGGCCGTGTTGGCCGCGCTCGGCGTGGCGGCCGGCACCGAGCAGGAACGCAACGTGGCCCTGTCCGCGAAGCTGCGATCGCATTGGGAACGCCGGCTGCCGGCGACCATCGTCGGCCGGACCGGCGAGCAGGTCCGGTTCTGGGTGCACGTGACCCATGGCGACCCGGCCGAGGTCTGGTTGCAGCTCGAAGACGGCACGGTGCGCGGCGGGATCCAGCAGGTCGACAACTTCACCCCACCGTTCGACCTGGACGGGCGCTGGGTCGGCGAGGCCAGCTTCGTGCTGCCGCCCGACCTGCCGCTGGGCTACCACCGGGTGCACCTGCGCTCCGGCGACGGTGAGGCCAGCACGGCGCTGATCGTGACGCCGGATTGGCTCGGGCTGCCCGAGCGCCTCGGCGCCCGGCGCGGCTGGGGGCTGGCCGCCCAGCTCTACAGCGTGCGGTCCGGCCAATCCTGGGGGGTCGGCGACCTGACCGATCTGACGGACCTGGCGGTGTGGTCGGCGACGCGGCACGGCGCCGACTATCTGCTGGTCAATCCGCTGCACGCCGCCGCCCCGACGACCCCCATGGAGCCGTCGCCTTACCTGCCGACGTCGCGGCGCTTCGTCAACCCCATCTACCTTCATGTCGAGGCGATCCCCGAGTTCGCCGCGCTGCCCAAGCGGAGCCGGGTGCGGCGGCTGCGCTCGGATGTGCAGCAGCGGGCCGCCCGGCTGGACGCGATCGATCGTGACAGCGCGTGGGCGGCCAAGCGCACCGCGCTCGAGCTGCTGCATCGGGTGCCGAGGTCGGCGGGTCGCGAACTGTCCTACGAAGCCTTCCGCGCCCGTGAAGGCCGCGCGCTCGACGACTTCGCCACCTGGTGCGCCCTGGCCGAGAAGTACGGCGCCGACTGGCATGCCTGGCCGCAGGAGCTTCGGCACCCCCAGGCGAGCGGTGTCGCCGAGTTCGCCGAAAAGCATTCCGGCACAGTCGATTTCCATCGGTGGCTGCAGTGGCAACTCGACGAGCAACTCGCCGCGGCGCAGTCGCGTGCGGTCCGGGCCGGAATGGCGCTGGGCGTGATGCACGACCTGGCGGTCGGGGTGCATCCCAACGGGGCCGACGCGTGGGCGCTGCAGGATGTGCTGGCGCTGGGCGTCACCGCCGGCGCGCCGCCCGACGAGTTCAATCAACTCGGCCAGGACTGGTCCCAGCCGCCGTGGCGGCCGGATCGGCTGGACGCGGAGGAATACCGGCCCTTTCGGGCGTTGATCCGCGCGGTGCTGCGGCATGCCGGCGGCGTGCGAATCGACCACATCATCGGGTTGTTCCGGCTCTGGTGGATTCCGGAGGGCGCACCGCCCACCCAAGGCACCTATGTGCGCTACGACCACGAGGCGATGATCGGCATCGTCGCGCTGGAAGCGCACCGCGCCGGGGCGCTGGTCGTCGGCGAGGACCTCGGCACCGTCGAACCGTGGGTGCGCGACTACCTCCTGCTGCGCGGACTGCTGGGCACGTCGATCCTGTGGTTCGAGCTCGACCGCGACGGGAACGGCGGCCCTCTGCCGGCCGAGCGGTGGCGCGAGTACTGCCTGTCGTCGGTGACGACCCACGATCTGCCGCCAACCGCCGGCTACCTGGCGGGCGACCATGTGCGGCTGCGCGAATCGCTCGGACTGCTGACGCGCCCGGCCGAGGACGAGCTCGCCGCCGATCGGGCCGAGCTCTCGGCGTGGCTGGCCGAGCTGCGGCGGGTGGGGCTACTCGACGACGCCGACGACGACGAGGAAAGCATCGTCCTTGCGTTGTACCGGTACCTGGGGCGGACCCCGTCTCGGCTGGTGGGCGTGGCACTGACCGACGCGGTAGGTGACCGGCGCACCCAGAACCAGCCGGGCACCACCGACGAGTACCCCAACTGGCGGGTGCCGCTGACCGGTCCCGACGGCCGCCCGATTCTGCTGGAGGACGTGTTCACCGATGCGCGGACGGCCACCCTGGCCGAGGCCGTGCGCACCGCAATCGCGCCCACGGCCGTCGAGAGCGCGCCTGTTAGCTTCTGAGGCCATGAAGGTTTCAGTCGTGGCCCCGGTTGCCGACGGCGTCACCGCGGATCCGGAATGGATGGCGGCGTTCGCGGGTCACCTGGAACTGTGCGGGTTCGAGTCGATCGTGATCGTCGAGCACACCGTGCTGCTCACCCGCTATGACAGCGTCTACCCGTACGACAGCTCCGGCCGCGTCGGACTGGCCGCCGACTGCCCCATTCCCGACCCGCTCGATCTGCTGGCGTTCCTGGCCGGTCGCACCACCACCCTCGGCCTGGCCACCGGTGTGCTGGTGCTGCCCAACCACCATCCGGTGGTGCTCGCGAAGCGGGCCGCCACCGTGGACGCGTTGTCGGGCGGGCGGCTTCGGCTGTGCGTCGGCGTGGGGTGGCTCAAGGAGGAGCTTGAAGCGTGCGGCGCTGACTTCGACAACCGCGGCAGACGTGCCGACGAGCAGGTGGCCGTCCTGCGGGCCTTGTGGGCCGAGCAGCCGAAGGGGGTGTCACATCACGGCGAGTTCTTCGACTTCGACGATGTCATGTGTTATCCCAAACCGATTGCACGCGAACACCTTCCAATCCATATCGGCGGGCACAGCCGTGCGGCGGCCCGCCGCGCCGGTCGCTTGGGAGACGGGTTCCAACCGCTCGGTGTCACCGGTTCTGAGCTCGCGTCGCTGATTGCCCTGATGCGCGCCGAGGCGGCGTCGGCCGGACGCGATCCAGCGGCCTTGGAGATTTCACTGGGCCACGCGGTGAACAAGATCGACGCCAAGCGGGCCGGCAGCCTCGCCGATCAGGGCGCCGACCGGCTGGTGCTGGCCATGCCGCCGACCGCCGACATCGAACAGGCCAAGGACATGCTGTCGGCGTGTGCGCAACGCCTCTCGCTGATCGCGTGATGCGATGACCCTGTCAGCCGACGATCGATCCGCCCTGAGCGACCTGGTGCACCGGTACGCGGCCCTGGTGGACGAGCACCAATTCGGTTCCATCGCAGCGCTTTTCGCCGATACCGCCGTGCTGGAAGTGCCCGAACCACCCAAGGCTCTGCAGCCGATCCACCCGCATCGAGGCCGGGACGCCATCACCGCGGCGGTCGCCTCCGTCGCGGCGGTGGTCCGCACCGAGCACGCCATCATCGGCGAGGTCTATGACGAGGCCGTCCGGCCGGGCACCGCCCGCGGGCGCGTCGCGTGCATCGCACACCACTGGGACCAGCGCGGCGACGAGATTGTCGACGTCGTGTGGCATCTGCGCTACGACGACGAATACGCGCGGACCGACCGGTGGCGGATCAGCCGCCGGGCGCTGACCATCAACGCCATTGAAACCCGGGTCGCGCGGCGGTTGCGGCCGCGTGACCCCGACTAGCGGTCGCGCATGCATTCTCGCCCGGCCGGCCGCGCATCCAGCGGTCGCGGCCGCCGGCTCCACGCATTCGCCGGCGCCGCCTCCGTCGTTTGTCCCGACGGCATTCCGGGTAGCACCACTAAGCGGCCCAAAGGAATTGACCAGAGGAGACGCCCATGAGGTACAGCCCCGAGCACGCGAGAACCGGCCTTGGTGAATCGGTACACGTCGAACGCACGCGCGGGCTCGTCATCGTCGGGGCGGCGGTCCTGGCCTTCGTAGTGTGCGTGGCCACCTTCGCGCTCGGCCATGCCGGCGCGGGCGTTGCCGCGGCCATCGTCGCCCTGCTCGCGTTCGGGGCCGGGCTGGACTGGCTTGCCATGGACCGCAGGCGGATCCGCCAAGCGGAACGGGAGTGGCCGATCGGCCACGCGGCGCGGTAGCGCCTCTCCCCCGCCTATTGCGGAGCGGGCTTATTGCAGAGCGGCCAGGTTCTGCACGGACTTCTCCACGTCTGAGCGGAGGATCCGGGCCACCAGCCCGCCGATCGGCCCGCTGAGCAATCCGCCCCGCAGGTCCGCCGTGAGATGAAAGTCGGTCCCGGGATCCTTGTCCGTGACCGTCATCGCCACCCCGAGGCGAATCCCGCCGCGACCGCGGCCTTGCAGCTCAATCGCTTTGGGCTCGTCGTAGCGGGTGACCGTCCAGTGGATGACATTGCGGAACCCCTTGACCTTCACACACGACGAGACGCAGGTGCCCTCCTCGATCTTGTCGGGAACGGGTCCGCGCCACCCGGCGAAAATCGTCATCCACTCATCGAATCGGCCCAGGTCGGACGCCAGCTTCCAGGCGGCCTCCGGGTCCACCTCCGACGACACCGAGACATCTACACGTGCCAACTTTCCCCGCTCCTCCCCAAACGATGATCGCGGTCGGCGCCGGCACGGCAGCACAGGCGAACGGCGCGCAACGCGCACTGAGTACCCGCGGACGAGCGGGGCTATGCGTCGGGCCGGGTCCTACGGCCAGGCCTCCTGCAATTGCTGCGCCACGTCGATGATCTGGGCGGCCTGCGACTGCGGCGAGTCGATCTCCTCGGCGACGTACTGGGCGACGAATCGGCGGATCTCGCCGTCGACCCCGGCGAGGATGCGCAGCACCTCGCCGCGGAAGGACTTCGACGACACGTTGACGGTGATGTCGGAGGGCCGGGGTTTCGCGACGTCGACGATCAGCAACAGTGGCTCGGCGGCCCGCGCCGTGGCCCGCAATGCGATGTCCCCGGAGACGACGAACCGCTGCTTGTCGAGCCGCAGGTCGAGCAGCAGGTCGATCGACAGCGGGATGTGGATGACGAACGTGATGCTGTCACCCAGGCGGCGGGTGACCTTGGGCTCATGGATCTTGACGTTGGCGCTGACCTTGGCGATTCCGCCGGGCCCCTGCGGGATGGGCTCCATGGCGAACTCGTTTCCGGCGATGTCGGCGAACGCGGCGGCGACACGCTCGGGCGTGACAGCGACCTCGAAGAATTTGCGGCCAAACTCTTCGTAGGTGACAAAATCGTGAGTCTCCATAGGCTTATACCGTCTCACGCCCGTCGCCGGAACCGTCGTTGATCGGCACGCGTCGCAGAAATCCGCGGCCGCCAGGGCTTCTCCCCGGCGATCGGCCGGCGAGCCGTCGCGTTGTGAAGCACGCCACACCCGGGGGGCTTCGATTCGGTCCGGCGGGCGGTCGCCTGGGAGGCTTGTTGCTTGGGAGGTGTTTTCGATGTGCGCCCAGGAAGTTAGCGAGAAGCGCTCGGCGTCGCGGCCCGCAGGCCTGCTCACCTGGCTGGGCGGCGGGCAATGGCGCGAGCCGGGCGAGCGGTCCGCGCACGCCGCCGAGAGCGGGGCCGGTGCCGTGGTGTTGTTCGGCGCGGTGCTGGCCTGGCTGGTCGCGACCGTGGCGGTCAGCGAGACGGGCCGGTGGTCACTCCCCTTGGTGCTGCCGCTGACGGTGGTCTTCGGTCTGTTGGTGGCCGCGATTGCCCGCGCCACCACGTCGGGGGCGCACCGCGGCTGGGCAGGCACGGCGGGACGCGCGCTGGTCGCGACCGCGCTCGGGGCCGTCGTCGGCGAACTGGCCGCGCTCGTCCTGCTTTGCGGTTCGATCGACCATCGCCTTGACGAACGCGCCCTGCGCAACGCCGGCTCGGCGCCGGCCGTCGCGCAGGCCTCGGCGTCCCTGCAACAAACCAGGGATGCGCGGGCCGCGCTCGACAGTGCCGTCGACGGCGCCCACCAGCAGCAGGATCGCGCCCTGGTCATTGCGCGCTGCGAATACCGTCCCACCCCCGCCTGCCCGCAGACCCGCATCACCGGCGATCCCGGTGCCGGGCCCGAAACACGTACGGCAAACGAGCTTCTCGCGGACGCCCAGCATGAGTTGGACAACGCGCTCGCGGTCCGGGATCGCCAAGCCCCGGAGCTGGACGCCGAGATCTCCCGGGAGCAGCACGTCCTCGACGAGGCGCGTCGCGACGTGGTCGCCGGCGCCGACCGCGGCTTGGGCGCCCGATGGGTCGCGATGAACGACCTGACCCGCAGCGACGCGGGCGCGCTGACGCTGCGGTTGCTGGCGATCGCGTTCTGCGTGCTGCTCTACCTGCTGCCCCTGATCTTGAGGCGGTGGCGCGGCGAGACCACCCAGGATCGGCGTGCCGCGGCACGCGCGGAGCGCGAACGCGCGGAGCTCGAGGCCGACACCGCGGTCGCGATCAAGCGGGCCGAGGTCCGCCGTGAGGCCGAAATCATGTGGGCCGAGCACCAACTCACTCAGGCCCGGCTCGCCATCGAGGCCCAGACCGAGATTGACCGCGAGCAGCAGCGTCGCCGAATCGCGGACGCCATCGATCCGCCGGTGCGGGCGTCGTCACAACGCCCCATCGAACCGGCCGACGAAGACATCTTTCTGCCCATCGCCGCGGAAGCCGAGGCGGCCAGCCGGGCGATCGTCGGCCTGCCCGCGCAGACCCCCGACGCCGAGAACCTGCCCGCGCCCGTCGAGCGCGACGTGGTGGCGCACGAGGAACGCGGCCCGTCGCTCATCGGATCGATTCCGGACGCCACCAAGGCCGCCGCGCGGTGGATTCGTCCGCTGGTGCCCCCGTTCGTGGGGCGGGTGCTCGACACCACGACCGCCCCGCTGCGCACCGCCCGTCAGGTCTTCGAAGAGGTTGAGGAAATCACCTTCGCGCTGCGACGCACCCACAAAGTCACGGTCGAGTCCGAAAGCTCGGAGGCCGGCGCACGTTCCGGGCGTCCCGCCGGGACGGGCGAATCCCCCCTGCCCGCACGAGGTTTCATCGACTCGGTCCGCGACGATGCCGACCGGTCGCCGCACCCGCGGCTGGGCGGCCCGGGCCATCACGCGTCGTCGCTAGGGAAGGCGCACCGAAGCGACGAACGGGAATTGACCAAGCGGGACGGGCCGGCCGAGTTGAATTCCCCCCAAGGCCCGCGCCAGCTCCCGCCCGCTTAACGGCCTGTGCCATCCCGGCTGCGTTCGTAGAACCTGCGGACCCGCGCCCGGTTGCCGCAATCGACCGTGCTGCACCAGCGGCGGTTCTGCCGGTGGCTGGTGTCGAGAAACAACCAGCCGCAGTCGTCGTCGCCGCATCGTTTGACGCGCGACGCCGGGCCGCCGGTCAAAAAGGTCACCGCTTCGACGGCCAGCCGGTGCAACGGCGTTTGCGTCGTCAGCGCGGACTCCTGCCAGCTGGCCGCGTTCTGATCGACGACCAGGCGCCTGGCTCGCAGGGCGGATCGGTATGCGTCGGCGACTTTCTCGGCGTCGCGCGCCGACCCGCACCCGGTCCACATCCGGTGCAGGGCCTCCCTGAACTGCCTCGTCCGGTGTAGCGTTCGCGCGGCGCCGCCCGCGTCCGGGCCCATGCCTTCGGTCAGGGCTCGCGCCTCACCAAGCGACAAGATCCCGGCGTGCTGCGCCCAGGCCACCAGATCGGAGTATCCGACAAGGTATTCCGTGCGGCGATGGGCGTCACCCCGCCACGCCACCGTGTTGACCAAATCGACCGCGGGATGCCCCCCGCGCAGGTCGAGAGTCGCCGCTTCCGACCGCACCATGCCAACCATGCTAATGGGTAACCGATGATTTACCCATTAGGACGATGGGTATACCCCCGGGCATGAGAATCGTTCCCGCGCGCTCGCGTGATCAGATCGGATTGGCAACCGGCGCATTGTGCGTGTCGGCGTCCGCGGTGCTGCTCAAAGTGGCCGCCGCTACGCCGGCCACCGCCACAGCTGCACGCTGCCTGTTGGCCTTGCCGGTGGTCCTGTTCCTCGCGATCCCGGAATGGCGTCGCCACGGCGCCATCTCGCGCGGCGGTCTGCTGTCGGCCGCCATCTGTGGCGCATTTTTCGCCGGCGACATGTTGTTGTGGACCCAGGCCATCCCGGAAGTGGGGGCGGGGTTGTCCACCGTTTTGGTCAACGCGCAGGTTGCCGTCGTCCCGCTGTTGAGTTGGCTGGTGGATCGCGAGCGGGTCTCGCGCCGATTCCTGCTGACGCTGCCCGTACTGCTAGTCGGCGTCCTACTTGCCGGCGGGATGCTCGAGCGCGGCATTTCGGGGAGCGACCCCGTTCGCGGAACGGTGCACGCCGTGGGGGCGGCGCTGTGCTATTCCGGATTTCTCTTTCTGTTGCGGCGCGGCGGACAAGCCGGCCAGCCCATGCAGACCTACACGGTCGTACTCGCGACGTCGGCGGTCGTGGCCGTGGCCGTCGGCCCGTGGTGGCATGGCTTGCAGGTCTGGCCGGGCTGGCGTGCCGTCGGTTGGTTGGTGTTGGTCGCCGTCACCGGCCAATTGGCCGGCTGGCTACTCGTCGCCTTCTGCTCGGGCCGCCTCCCCAGCACCGTCAGTTCCGCCCTGTTGTTGCTGACCCCGGTGGGTGCGGTCGCGCTCGGCGCGCTCGCGCTCGCTGAGCGCCCGTCCTCCCTTCAGCTCGCCGGGTGCGCGCTCGTGCTGGTTGCGGGATATCTGGGCACCGCACGAAAAGCGGCGCAGGCGGACCCAATTCGTCAGGCGCAACCGTCACATCGACAGCCGCGTCCACGCGCCTACTCGTCCCCGAGGGCTTGGTGAGGCCCCGGCGGAATCGCCGGCCTGGTCGCGCTGAGTCAGCGGATTAGGTTGATTCCGTAGTCGATTTCGGGTGCGGGTTGATTGCTCGCGCGATTCCGCCGACACCGCCGGATCCCCCGCCCGCGGGTCGGCCACCGCAGCCGAAGCCCAGAAGCGTCACCTTCCACGGGCGCTTTTGCGTCGATGCGGTTGGCGACGGCCGGGTTACCCCTCGAAAACTCGGCCGCCGCAACGTCCCGATCGCCGCTCAACAGGTCACTGCGGCCGAGGAGAACAAGCGCCCCCATTCGTGCCGGGCCGCGGACTGCGCGTCGGTGAAGCTCGGCGTCTTCTCGCCGTCGCCCGCCAGGTGCACCAGGGCCCACGCCATCGCGAAAACCGGCACCTTGTGCCGTAGCGCCGCGCTGTGCAACTCGTCCAGGGCGGCTTCAGACGGACACCGGCGCAGGCCGATGAGTATGCCCCGCGCGGTATCGAGAATGCGGCCGGAATTCGGGCCACACGAGGTCTGGGCAGGGACCCAGTTCGCCGTCATCTTGTGGATACCTCCTGCGGCGCCGTCACGAATCCGCGACCTTGCGGATGAGGAATTCCTGCGCTACGCGTCGTCGCGGCCGCAAACCCCAAAGGCGCCCCTGTGCCATGATTTGTCGATTGACCGCGTTGTGCCAGAGCGCGGCCGGGATTGATATCGGCCCGTGACCGTTTCGGGATCGGCTGCTGACCAACGACTCCGGGGTGTTTCGGTTTGCCGGTGTAACCCAGTCACCGCGAATTAGGTTGCCAACGCGAGTAATTCGTCGAAGCCTGCGACGATCGCATCGTGGAAGAGGTCGTAGTCCGCAATTGCGGCGGTGTCGACGTTCAAGCCGAGCCCGCACGTATCGACATACGTCAGAAGGGTGACGTTGACCGCCGAGCCGATGGTGGGGCCGAATGCGTATTGCGCGCGCACCGCCGCCCCGCCGAGGAAGACCGGCACCGGAACACCGGGCACGTCGCTGGCCACGAAATCCACGTGGCGCAGTACCGAGCCGATGTACCAGCGGGGCGCTAGATTGAGCATCCCGGCGATCAATTGCGTGTAGGGCAAGGATCTTTCGTTGCGCACGGCCGCGGTGCGCTGGCGGATCGCTTGGATTCGCTTTGCCGGGTTGACCTCGCCGACGGGCACGTCGAAGCGCATCAACGTGATCCGGTTCCCGCCCATGCCATCGTCTTTGGTCCGCAGACTGATCGGCATCGTGATGTGCAAGTCGCGGACTGCAACGCCATGCTTCTCGTGGTAGAGCCGCAGCCCACCCGCCACCCCCGCGACGAAAGCGTCGTTCAACGCGCCACCACAGCGGTGCGCGGCCTCCCGGAGCAACCGCATCGGCACCTGATGCACGCCGAGCCGCCGGATCAGGCCGCGTTCCGTTGCCAGCGGTGACCCGGTGCTGCTTATCGGCCGGACGGTTCGGTAGACCGAAGCGGCGGTGGTCGCCGCGGACCGGATGGTGTCGACGGGCCGCCGAACGCCGTCGTACATCAACCGCGGCAGCAGGGTGGCCGCCCCCGTCAGGGCGCTACTGAGCAAGCCGGTGTCGTAGCGCGCCGCGTCGCGGTAGCCGCCCAGCATCCCGCGCTCAACCACCTCGGGCTCGGGCGGCAGGGGTTCCACGCGCGACAGGTTCTCCGCGAGGTCGAAGAGGTGCATCGCGATCTGGACTCCGCCCACCCCGTCGGTGAGCGCGTGGTGGAACTTGCAGATCATGGCCGCTCCTCCGTCGGCCAGGCCGTCGATCAATGTCGTTTCCCACAGGGCGCGGGCCCGGTCGAAGTCCTGCATCTCGGCAACGCGGGCCATCTCGAGCACATCGTCGAGCGTCCCGGGGCCCGGGATGCTCGCTCGCCGCAGGTGATAGTCCAGGTCGAAGCCCCGGTAGTGCTCCCAGCGCGGCGGTGCAGGCGGGGGCGACTGCACCACGCGCTGCCTGAACATGGGGAGTTTGCGGCTGATCAAGTCGAACCGCCTGCGCACCTCGTCCCAGTCCGGCGACCGGTCCAGGAGAACGACGCTGACCACGGTAGATCGCAGCCGCGGGTCGCTTTCCATTGCCCAGGTGAACGCGTCGCTGGCGCGCATGAATGCAGTCATGTCCGTGCTCCTTTGCACAGAACGTACGACTGCGGGCGCCTCAGGTCACCGGGTTACCGGCAGGCGGTGACTTTGGTCCCCACAGGTAACGCCTTTCGTCGACTGGCTGCCAGGCTTAGAGAATCGCTCCGCGGTCCTTGCCCGTGGCGATGTCGTCCCAGTCGACGCCGAGCTCCAGCAGGATCTCCTCGGTGTGCTGTCCGTGTTCGGGTGCGCGCGCGGGCGCCGGCGGCGTTTCGTCGAACTGAACTGGCGCCGCGACGATGCGGTACTTCTCGCCATGGTCGTCGACGTTTGTCACCACGTACCCGTTCGGTTCGACCTGTGGATCGTTGAGGGTCTCCCGCGGCGTTGCCAGGGCGCCCCACACACCGGGCTCGTCCTGTAGCGCCTTCTGCCAGTGGGCCAGGTCGTGGCGGGCGAACGCGTCGGCCAGGATCTCGGTGGCCGCCGCGGCGTTGGCTATCAGGTTGCTCGACGGCACGAATCGCTCGTCGGTCGCCAGCTCCGCCAGGCCCATCCGTTCGCAGAAGCCCACCCAGAACTTGTCCGGTTGCAAGAACACCAGCTGAATCCACCTGCCGTCCCGCGTCTTGTACCGGTTGACGAGCGGGTTGATGGCCAGGCCGGGCGGTGCGCCCGGGATCCCGTCGATGTCGAAGAAATCGGCCGCCGAGATGGACGGCGCTATCGCCCACATCGCCTGGGCCAGCAGCGAGGAGTCGACGATCGTCGGCTCACCGGTCCGCTCGCGGTGGAACAGCGCGGCGCAGACGCCCCCCGCGAGTGTCGCCCCGCCCTGGAGGTCGCCGAATCCAGGACCCTGCACTGCGGGCGTGTCGGCGCCGAACGGCGTGAGCGTGTAAGCGACGCCGCCGCGGGCTAGGTAGGTGGCCGCGTCGAACCCGCCGCGATCCCGATCCGGGCCCCGCACCCCCAGCCCGGTTCCGCGCGCGATGATGATCTTCGGGTTGAACGAGCGGATGTCGTCCACGGTCAGGCGGGCCCGCTCGAGCGCACCGGGCAGCCAATTGGTAAGGAACACATCCGCGCTCGCCAACAGGCGGCCGAACAGCGTGCGGCCGGTCTCGGACTTGATGTCGATGGCGATGCTGCGCTTGCCGCGATTGCCCAGCTCGAGGATGAAGTCGGCGTCCGGCCGGGCCGCCTGCCGGGTGAACCCGCCGACGACCAGCGCGCGCCCCGGATCACCGGACGCGACGCCTTCGACTTTGATCACGTCGGCACCCCAGTCCGACAGGGCCGCACCGGCCGACGGCACGTAGGTCCAGGACGCCAACTCGATGACCCGTACCCCCTGGAGCACACCCCCGCGCACGCCGGACATCGCCAACTCCCTCGGTCGACCGTCATTCCTTGCTATTTTAGATATTCTAGCTAGTCTAGGGCGTAGTGGTAGACCCGCTGCAGGTCAGCGCAGTTTTTCTGGAAGAGATGCGATGGATCCGACCGTCGGCCCGATTCCGACGCCAGCCCGCGGTGAACGCGCGCCGCATCCCAGAGCAGCACGGCGGTCGGCTGATGCGTCTCCGCTCGGCCCCCTGCTGTGCCAGCCAAACTTGTTGCGCCCCAACGCGGGCCGCGCCATAGCCACGCGGACGAAGGACGGGCGATGGGCAGGGTAGCGGGCAAGGTGGCCGTGATCAGTGGCGCCGCGCGGGGGCAGGGCCGTTCGCATGCGCGGATGCTGGCCGCGGAAGGCGCGGACATCATCGCGGTGGACCTGTGCGCCGACATCGAGACCAACGAGTATCCCCTGGCCCGGCGGGAGGACCTGGACGAGACGGCGCGGCTGGTGGAGAAGGAAGGGCAGCGCGCGTTCACCGCCGTCGCCGACGTCCGCGACCGCGCGGCCCTGTCCGCGGCGATCGATCAGGGCGTTGCCGAATTCGGCCATCTCGACGTCGTCGTCGCCAACGCGGGCATCTGCCCGCTGACCGCGGGCCTGCCGCCGCAGGCCTTCGCCGACGCCGTGGACGTTGACCTGGTCGGCGTGCTGAATTTGGTGCACGCGAGCCTCAAGCACCTGCTCGCCGGCGCCTCGATCATCGTGATCGGGTCCAACGCCGCGTTCATGTCGTCGATGAACACGACGGGCATCGACGGCGGCCCCGGCGGGGCCGGGTACGCCTTCGCCAAACTTGCTGCCGCGCATTACGTCAACGACTTCGCCCTGGCGCTCGCCCGGTTCTCCATCCGGATGAATGCGGTGCATCCCACCAACGTCAACACCGACATGCTGCACAGCCCGCCGATGTATCGTGCGTTCCGGCCGGACCTGTCGGATCCGGCCCGCGAGGACGCCGAACCGGTTTTCCCGCTCGTCCAGGCGATGCCGATCCCCTACGTCGAACCCGAGGACGTCAGCGAGGCGGTGTTGTTCCTCGCCTCCGACGCGGCGCGGTACATCACCGGGCAGCAACTTCGTGTCGACGGTGGGGGCTTTTTGAAGGTCAAGCCGTGGTCCGGTGCGTGATGGCATGACCGACGGGACACCGGGCGTCGAGCGCCGCCTGTACGAGCTGATGGTGCTCATGAAGGCTGCCGACGATCGATTGTCCAAAGGCATTGGCACCGGCGAATTCATGTGCGTGTACTGGCCCTCGCGCGGCCAGGAGGCCGTCGCCGCCGCGATGGGCGTCGCGCTGCGCCCCGACGACCAATTGGTTACCACGTACCGCGGCCTGCACGACCTCATCGGCAAGGGCGTCCCGCTCGAGGAGATCTACGGCGAGATGATGGGCCGCACCGTCGGCGCCGCCCGCGGCAAGGGCGGCACCATGCACATCGCCAACCCCGACAAGGGCGTCATGCTTTCGACCGGCATCGTCGGGGCTGGACCGCCGGTGGCGGTGGGGTTGGCGATGGCCGCCAAACGCAGAGGCTCCGACCGCGTCACGGTGGTCAGCTTCGGCGACGGAGCCACCAACACGGGGTCCTTCCACGAGGCGGCCAACATGGCCGCGCTGTGGGACCTGCCGGTGGTCTTCGTCTGTCAGAACAACCTGTACGCCGAGATGACGCCGACCGCCGACACCATGAAGCTCGCGCAGGTCGCCGACCGGGCGCTGGGCTACGGCATGCCCGGAGTGCGCGTCGACGGAAACGACCCGCTGGCGGTCACTTCGGCGCTCCAAGACGCGTTGCGGCGGGCCCGCGCCGGCGACGGCCCCACCTTCATCGAGTGCGTGACGTTCCGGTTCCGCGGCCATTACTTCGGCGACAGAATGCCCTACATCCCCGAGGAGCAATTGGCCGCCGCGATCGCAGCCGATCCGGTGCCTCGGTTCCGTAGCTACCTCGCCGAAGCGGGCCTCTGCGATCAGGACGAGCTCGACCGCATCGACGCCCAGGCGCTGGCCACCGTGGAGGCGGCGCTGGAGACCGTGATGCGCGCGGATTCCCCATCGATCGACGAGCTCGACCAGGACGTGTACGGGACGCCGATCAGGTTCCCGGTATGAACATGGACGAAGAAGAGCTGACCATGCGGGAGGCGCTCAACCTCGCGCTGGACCAGGCCCTCGCGGCCGACGACAGGGTGTTCCTGCTCGGTGAGGACATCGCCGATCCGGGCGCGTCCGGCCCGACCGCGGGGCTGTCGACGAAGTACGGCCACGAGCGCGTCCTGGACACCCCGATCTCGGAGGCGGCGATCGTGGGCGCGGCGATCGGTGCCGCCATCGACGGCCTGCTGCCGGTGGCCGAGATCATGATCATGGACTTCATCGGCATCGCCGCCGATCAGCTGGTCAACAACGCGGCCAAGTTGCGCTTCATGACCGCCGGACGCACGACCGCGCCGATCACCATTCGCACCCAGGTCTACGCCGGGCTGGCCACCGGCGCGACGCATTCGCAGAGCCTGGAGGCGTGGTTCATGCACATCCCCGGCATGAAGGTGATCGTGCCCTCCACCCCCCGGGACGGGAAGGGCCTCCTGACGGCGGCGATCTTCGACCCCGATCCGTGCCTGTTCGTCGAAACGATCCGGTTGCAGGGCAAGAAAGGTCCAGTCCCCAAAGACGCCGGTTTCTCAATTCCGTTGGGCCAGGCCGACATCAAGCGGCAGGGCACCGACGTGACCCTGATCGGCTACGGACGCTGCCTGCACGACGCCCTGAGCGCGGCGGCCGCCCTGCACGAACAGGGGGTGAGCGCCGAGGTCGTCGATCTGCGCACCCTGGTGCCACTCGACGTCGAGACCATCGTCGACTCGGTACGCCGCACCCGACGAGCCGTCGTCATCCACGACGCGGTTCAATTCGCCGGTCCCGGAGCCGAGATCGCGGCAATCCTGCAGCACGAATTGTTCGGCGAACTGGAGGCGCCGATCGAGCGGGTGGCCGCCAGGTTCGTCCCCAATCCGGCCGCGGCCGCGCTCGAGGCCCACGTATACCCGTCACCGTCACGGATCGTCGAGGCGGCGCTGCTTACCTTGCAGAAGGCTAAAGTCCATGGCTGAGTTCGTCATTCGGATTCCGCGGGTCTCGGTGGCCGTGTCGGAGGCCGAGCTGACCGGCCTGCTCGTCGACGCCGGACAGCACGTGGAAGCGGGCACGCCGATCTACGTGATCGCGACCGAGAAGGTGGAGCAGGAAATCGAGGCCGGAGCCTCGGGCACCGTGCGGTGGACCGGTCAGGTCGGCACCACCTACGACATCGGCGCCGAAATCGGCATCATCACTTCGTGAATCAGGAAAGGTGAGCACGTATGGATCTCAACGAGACTCGCGACAGGATCATCTATCAAAAAGAGGGGCCCATCGCCCGCATCACGCTCAACTGGCCCGAGAAGGCGAACGCGCAGGACCAGAAGCTGTCCGAGGAGGTCGATGCCGCACTACTGGACGCCGACCGCGACTACGACATCAAGGTGCTGATCCTCAAGGCCAACGGCAAGGGTTTTTGCTCCGGGCACGCCATCGGCAACAACTCCGTCGACTACCCGGCGATGGTCGAGGCCGCACAGGTGATGGGAACACCGTGGAAGCCGCAGACCGACCTGTTCGTCAAGCCGATCCTGAACCTGTGGGAGTTCTCCAAGCCGACCATCGCGGCCGTGCACGGCTATTGCGTCGGCGGCGGCACGCATTACGGGCTGACCACCGACATCGTCATCGCCGCCGAGGACGCGTACTTCTCCTACCCGCCGCTGCAGGGCTTCGGCATGCCCTCGGGCGAATGTTCGATCGAGCCATGGGTTTTCATGAACTGGCGGCGCGCGGCCTACTACCTGTACCTGGCCGAGGTCATCGACGCGAAGAAGGCGCTGGAGGTCGGCCTGGTCAACGAGGTCGTTCCCCGCGACCAACTGGAATCGCGGGCCGACGCCATCGCCCGCCACATCGCCCAGGCGCCGATGACGACGCTGCTGGCCACCAAGGCCAACCTGAAGCGGGCCTGGGAGTTGATGGGCATGCGGGTGCACTGGCAGAGCTCCAACGATCTGGTCGCGCTGTCGGCGCTCAGCAAGGACGTGCAGCAACTGATCCAGACGGTCTTCAAGGACAAGGTGCTGCCGTCCGAGCACGCCCGGCGGCAGGCCGCGGCGGCCGCCCAAACCGACGGCGCCGCAGCGACGTAGGCCGTCGGTGAACATCGCCGATCACGCGATCGCAGCCACTTCGTCGCCGGCACTGATTGCCGACGGCCGGGCGATCTCGTTCGGCGAGCTGTACGCCCGCAGCCAACGGGTCGCCGCGGCGCTGCACGGTGCGGGTCTGCGCCCGGGTGACGGCGTGGCCCTGATCCTGCCGAACCGGCCCGAGTTCCTCGAAATCACCTGGGGCTGCCAACTTTCCGGCCTGTACTACACCGCGGTCAACACCCACTTCACCCCGGACGAGGTCGCCTACGTCGTCGACGACTCCGATGCCAAAGCGGTGGTCGTCGACGCCACCATGCCCGATCTGGCCGCGCACGTCCGGGCAGCCAACGCCGCCGTCACCGTCCACCTCGCGGTGGGGGGCGAGCTGCCCGGCTGGGAGGGGTACGAAGACGCGCTGGCCAACGCCGGCACCGCGCCGCCGGTGTCGGACGGGTCGGAGATGCTGTACTCGTCGGGCACCACGGGGCGGCCCAAGGCCGTCCGGCGCCCGCTTCCGACCGACGGCAACGGCTCGTGGGCGCAGGCGGTGCTGGAGCTCGCACTCGCCCACAAGTACGGGATGAGCCGGTCGAGCGTGTACCTCTCCCCCGCGCCGCTCTACCACGCCGCGGGAGTCAACTACACCATGGCTGTCAACCGTGTCGGGGCGGCGGCGATCTTGATGCGCAAGTTCGATGCCGAGGCCGTCCTGGGACTCATCGAGACCTACCGCGTCACGCACGCCCAGTTCGTCCCGACCATGTTCGTGCGGATGCTCAAGCTGCCCAAGGCGGTTCGGGAGCGCTACGACGTCTCGAGCCTGCAGTGCGTCATCCACGCGGCCGCGCCCTGCCCGCTCGACGTCAAGCACCACATGATGAAGTGGTTCGGGCCGATCATCCACGAATATTACGGGGGCACTGAGGGATTCGCGGGGACGACGATCGGTCCGGAGGACTGGCTCGCCCATCCCGGGTCGGTGGGCAGGCCCATGTCCCCGGTGCACGTCGTCGGCGACGACGGCGTCGAGCTGCCCGCCGGGCGGGCCGGCGAGCTGTTCTTCGAGGGCGGGCCCGATTTCGAGTACTTCAAGGACCCCGCGAAGACGGCGTCGGTATCCAACGACCGCGGCTGGCGCACCCTGGGCGACATGGGTTATGTCGACGAGGACGGATATCTCTACCTCACCGATCGGTCCACGTTCATGATCGTCTCCGGCGGGGTGAACATCTACCCGCAGGAAATCGAGAACCTGCTGATCATGCATCCCAAGCTCGTCGACGCGGCCGTCTTCGGCGTCCCCAACGACGAGTTCGGCGAGGAGGTCAAGGCCGTCGTGCAGCCAGTCGACGGCGTCGCGCCGGGGCCCGACCTCGAGACCGAGCTGGTCGAATACTGCCGAGCACACGTCGCCGGCTATAAATGCCCGCGCACCATCGAATTCGTTTCCGAGTTGCCGCGGGATCCGAACGGAAAGCTGTACAAGAGACGCATCCGTGAGCGTTACTGGCAGGGGCGGGCATCGCGGATCCTATGAGGGGATGAAAATGGTCACCACCCAGAGCACCCATGACAGCCAACTGAACTGGACCCCGCTTCCGGTGCCGTGGGCGGTTCAGGCGGTCGATCGCATCCCCAAGCAGCGCTACTACAACCCGGAGTTCTACGCGCTCGAAACCGAAATGCTCTGGCCGCGCGTGTGGCAGATGGCCTGCCGCCTCGAAGAGATTCCCAAGCCGGGCGACTACGTGGAGTACGAGATTCTTGACGAGTCGATCATCGTGGTCCGCCTGGACGCGGAGAACGTCCGCGCCTACCACAACGCGTGCCGCCACCGCGGGGTAAAGCTGGTGGAGGGCAACGGAAACCGGCGCACCTTCGTGTGCCCGTTCCACGGATGGTGTTGGGGCATCGACGGGCACAACACCTTTGTGCTGAGGCCCGAGGAGTTCGACGAGGACAACCTGGACCCGGGGGATCTTCGGCTGGTCTCCGTCCGATGCGAGGTCTGGGGCGGATGCGCGTGGATCAACCTCGACGACGGCGCACCCCCGTTGCGGGACTGCTTGGAGCCGTTCGCATCGATCTACGACGCGTGGAAAGTCGAGTCGCTGCGTGTCGAGTGGTGGCAGTCGTGCCGGCTGCCGGTGAACTGGAAGCTGGCGACCGCCGCTTTCATGGAGGGCTATCACGTCCCGCAGACCCACCCGCAACTGCTGCCGTCCAGCATGCCCAAGCGGCCCGGCACCGCCACGCCACCCAATTTGGCCCAGACCAACCTGTATTTCATGCGCACCCTGGGTGAGGGCATGGCCGGCATGACCCACGAGAACGACGTCCGCATCGCCGAGGGCATGCAGGACATGGAACTGCCGGCCGACCCGGCCGAGGCGATGGCCGTCTGGCGCAGCGCGCTCAACGACGCCATCGTGCGCTGGCATCGCGCCCGTGGCTGCGACATCCCCGACCTGAACGAGCTGGCGCGGCGCGGTATCGACGAAGCGATCAATTTCGCTTTCCCCCACTACTTCTTGCTGCCCCAGTACAGCAGCGCCTCGTCCTACCGGATCCGGCCGCTGGGTCCCGAGGAGACGCTCTTCGAGATCTGGTCACTCACCCGCATCCCGCCGGAGCAGAGCACGGCCAGGCCGACGCCGCCCGTTCCCATGGCACCTGACGACCCACGCTGGCCACCGATACCGGCACAGGATTTCTCGAATCTGCCCAGGCAACAAAAAGGCCTGCACTCCAAGGGATTCGAGTACATGCGATTGTCCAGCCGAATCGAGGGCTTGATCTCCAACTTCGAACGCGTGATAGACGGCTTCCTCGCCGGCCTGCCGTACGACGCGCTGGTGCCGGCCATCCAGAAGACCAACACCACCATCGACGTTCCGGTCGCGGAGCTGGGTTTCAGCGTGGGGTCGCGATGACCGCCCGCTGGGACCGCTCGGTCGATCTGCTCATCGCGGGCAGCGGCGGGGGCGGCATGGTCGCGGCGCTGGCGGCGCTGGACTCCGGCATCGAACCGCTGGTGATCGAGAAGCAACCCCTGGTGGGCGGATCCACCGGGCTTTCCGGTGGCATGGTGTGGCTGCCCAACAACCCACTGATGCGCGCCGACTGCATCGCGGACTCGCACGAGGACGGGCTGGCCTACTTCGACGACGTCGTCGGCGACATCGGCCCGGCTTCATCGCCGGCGCGGCGCGAGATGTTCCTGACCGCGGGCTACGAGATGATCAACTTCCTGACCCGCAAGGGCGTTCGGTTCGTGCGATGCCCGGGCTGGAGCGACTACTACCCGAACCACAAGGGCGGCAACGAAGCCGGCCGCGCCATCGAATGCGTCCCCTTCGATGCGGCGAAGCTGGGGAGCTGGAGCCACAAGGTCCAGCCCTCGATGGCCAAGAGCTACGGCGGGTTCGTGCTCAAGACGAACGAGTTGCGCTCGGTGCAGTACTTCAATCGGTCGCCACGAGCCTTCGCAGTGGCCATGCGGGTCTTCGCGCGCACCAGGGCGGCCAGGCTCCGTGGCCGCGAGATGCTCACCAACGGCGCATCCCTCATCGGGCAGATGCTCAAAGCCCTGATCGACCTGCGGGGTGAGCCGCCGATTTGGACCGAGACCGCGCTTTCAGACCTGATCGTGCAGGACGGCCGCGTCGTTGGCGCGCGCGTCTTTCGCAACGGAGCCGTGCTGAACGTCGAGGCCCGCAAGGGCGTGCTGCTCGCCGCGGGCGGCTTCAGCCGCAACGCCGACATGCGCCGCCGCTACAGCGGCGACCAGCCCAACGAGGGACACTGGTCGATCGCGAATGCCGGCGACACCGGCGAGGCGTTGCAGTCCGCGATCGGGCTGGGCGCGAAGACCGACCTGATGGACGAGGCCTGGTGGCTGCCATCGGTTTTCATCGCCGACGGCGGGGACGCCGCGAGGGCGCTGGGCAGCGGCCGGCAGCGACCCGGCGCCATCTACGTGGACGGAACGGGCCGACGGTTCTGCAACGAGTCCAACTCGTATGTCGAAGTCGGCAAAGCGATGTACGCGAACAAGGCCGTGCCGTGCTGGATGGTCTTCGACGAGGGCTACATCACCCGATATGTGTCGGGGGCCAACCCGTTCAAGAAACGCCGCCTGCCCGAAGAACTCATCACGCGGGGCGCCGTCGTCCGGGGCGAGACCGTCGGCGACCTCGCGCGCCAGATGGGCGTCCCCCCGGATGCGCTGGAGCAGACGGTCAAGCGCTTCAACGGATTTGCGGCCAAGGGCCTCGACCCGGACTTCGGGCGCGGTCAGTCGGCGTACAACGACTGCCTGGGCGATCCCGGGTATCGCCCCAACGCCGCGCTCGGCCCGCTCGAGCGGGCGCCCTACTACGCCACCAAGGTCGTCCCGGCCGATGTCGGGACGTGTGGCGGAGTGATCACCAACGAGCACGCGCAGGTGCTCGACGAGGACGACTGTGTGATCGACGGCTTGTACGCGACGGGCAACATCACGGCGACGGTGATGGGGCGAAATTATCTGGGCGCCGGCGGAAGC
Source organism: Mycobacterium hainanense (assembly GCF_041890355.1). Lineage (NCBI taxonomy): Bacteria > Bacillati > Actinomycetota > Actinomycetes > Mycobacteriales > Mycobacteriaceae > Mycobacterium > Mycobacterium hainanense. The sequence continues at coordinate 2,996,745 of NZ_CP169059.1, forward strand.
ATCGCCTACACCATGGTTTTCGGTTATGTCGCCGCCCGCCATGCCGCGGGTCGCAGGGTCGCGGGCGAGAAAAGCCGCACCCGCTAGGACGTCGCTTCCGGCTCGTCATGGCCGACGAACTCGCGCGGCTTCATGCCCGACTGCTTCAGCTCCGCCCGCCGGGCCTGCACGTCGGTGGCCGCACCGACCATGTTCGTCAGGATGTGACTGACCTGCAGGTGGACCCGCATCCCCATCAATTCCCACGCGCGCTTCACGTTGTTCTTCACCGCCATCAGCGTGGTCAACGGGATTTGACCGATCTTGCGCGCCATCTCCTCGACGGTGTCCTCGAGGTCTTCGCGCGGCACCACCTTGTTGAGCAGGCCCCAATCGAGGGCTTGTTGGGCGGAAAGCGTCGGGGCCAGCAGTAGCCAATCCATGGTGCGATGCCAGTTCATCAGCAACCACGGCTCGATCATGGTGTGGCCGCCGGGCTCGCCGAGGCTTTGCGCGAGCGGCATCTGGAAGTACGCGTCCTCGGATGCGACGCAGAAGTCCGTCAGCAGGCCGAGGTAGATCCCGCCGCCCATGCAGTAGCCGTGAATCGCGGAAATGGTCGGCTTCGGGAATTCCCACAGATACAGGGTCGGCCACAGGAACAGGTCGGCCGTGCCCTTGTAGAGGTCCTCGAAGGTCTCACCGAAGTCCGGGTACGGATTTTCGTCAGGTCCCCAGCGGGCGACGTGTCCCCCGCAGAATCCCTTTCCGTTCGCTTTGAGGATGACGACCTTGATCTCCTTGTCACGGTCGGCTTCGTGCAGGCACTCGTCGACTTCGGTGACCAGGACCGCGTCTTTGGTGTTGGCCTTGTCGACGCGGTTCAGGATGATCCGCGCAACCGGCGGCTCGCGCTCGTAGATCACCGCTTCCAGGACACGCCGCTCCATGCGCGTGACATTACCTTCAGCGGGCCGACCCGGACGCCGATTCGCCCCGCTCGCTCGCCATGCCGTTGGCCGGCATGGCGCCGGCGACGAAAAGGGTTGCTACTCAATGGGATTGGCCGCGCGGGCCAGCAGCCAGGCGCTACCCGCACCCTCACCAGCGGCGACCAGCTCGAGGTCGGCGAACGCCGCGGGTAGCTCACCGGCGGCCGCGCGAAACGGCCCCGGGGAGCCACCGACTTCGCTCAGCACGGCCATCGCCAACAGCCCGCCGGGCGCCAGGCGCTCGACGATCGCGCGGTCGAGGCGACGGTCCCGGAATCGGTGGCAGAGGATGACATCCGCGGGCGGTCCGGGAGGCAGCCCGCCGTCGAGGTCGACGACCTCGAACCGGCACCGGTCGCCAACCCCGGCCCGGTGAGCCAGGTCGCGGGCCTGGGCGACCGCCACCGGTGAGACGTCCACCCCCCGCACCGCAAGCCCGCGCGTCGCCAGCCACACCGCCGCCAGTCCCGACCCGCACGCGAGGTCGAGCGCCCGTCCCGCAGCAGGAAGGAGCTCTGCGTGGGGCGCCAGGAATTCGGGCGGCCCCACCGCCTCCACAGGCGGGGCGGCCTTGGTCGCGTACCGCTCGTCCCACCGCCGCCGGTCCGCCTCGGCCATAGGCGCCACTCTAGATTGTTCTGGACAGCCGTCTGCCGAACGCCGCCCGCAGCCGGCTGGTCGCCCTGCCTCACCCGCGCAATGCCTTCCTACACTGGACGGGTGTCTAAAGATGCGGCGCGCCGGTCGGACCGCAGGCCGGGCCAGACGATCCGCAAGGTCCTCGACGCCGGCCTGGAGGAGCTGCGCGAATCGTCATTCGCCAATCTGACGATGCGCTCGGTGGCGACCCGCGCCGGGGTGTCGCCGGCCAGCGCCTACACCTACTTTCCGTCGAAGAGCGCGCTGGTGGCGGCCGTGTATCTGCGCTTCCTGCGGGAGTTGCCGCTGCACACCGACGTCAATCAGACCACCAAGACGCGGGTCAGCGCGACGCTGCGTGACATGGCCGTGGTGGTCGCCGACGAGCCCGAGCTGACCGCCGCCTGCGGTGCCGCCCTGATGGCCGATGATCCCGCGGTGCAACCGATTCGGGAGCAGATCGGGCAGGAGGTGTCGATGCGGATCGGGGCGGCCCTGGGGCCCGGCTGGCCGCGGGCCGTGAAGTCCACGCTGCAGATCACCTTCTCCGGTGCCTTGATGACTGCCCGGTTCGTCAGCTTCGACGAGATCGAGGGACAACTCGACGAGGCCGTCAACCTCATCCTGGGCGCCTCCGTCGCCTGACTGACAGTGCCGCAACGCAGTTGACGCCACCGGCGTCGGGCAAGAAGGGCGGCCTTCCTGCCGCGCGGCACCCCCGATCCGCGGTGATCATCCATCCGGGCGGAACTGTCCGACCGGTGTTAACCAGCACCGATCGCCCGCCCCCAGCCGCTATGATCCGGCTGTGGGGATCACCGACTACGGGTTTGCCGCTCGATAGATGCGCAGTCACGGGTGGTCAGGAAACACGCCCGCCTCCGACGAGGAGGCGATCGAACGCATCCTCGACGCCGCCGACCGGATCATCGAGGAACGCGGCTCGGCGATGCGGATCGCCGACGTGGCGCGGGCGCTCGGGGTGACCCGACAAACCGTTTACCGGTACTTCCCCGGGACGCAGGCGCTGTTGGTGGCGTCGGCCATGCGGTCGGCCGACGGATTCCTGGACCGGATGGCCGCCCACCTCGAGGGCGTCACCGACCCCGTCGAGGCGATGACCGAAGGGCTGGCATTCGCCATCGAACAGTTGGCGTCGGACAACCAGGTCGAAGTCGTGCTGAGCCAGCGCCACCGGGGCGGCCGGAAGGTTTCGATCATCTCCGATACCGCCCTGGCGTTCGGACGGTCGATGCTGCACCGCTACGACATCGATTGGGAGAGTTACGGTTTCGACGAAGCCGGCCTCGACGAGCTGAATGAGTTCGGCTTGCGGCTGCTGCACTCCTTCCTCGCCGACCCGGGACGGCCGGCGCGCAGTGGCGCCGATCTGCGACGTTACCTCACCCGTTGGCTGGGACCGGCGCTCGCCTATCCCCAACTGGCGCGCGCGATGGACGCGTTGCAGACCCCCGAGCCGCCGCGCACGCGGCGGCGCCCTTCCAAGGCATCGTGAGGTTCGGCAACGGGCTCGGTTGACCACAACATAAGGAGCGGGCATGAGCGGCCTCGGACAGATCGCGCTCAATAGCGCGCCCGTTTTCGGTGGGGCGATGCTGGCCGTCGCCGCCGGACAGTTCCGGGGCCCCGACTTTCGCGGCCTGATCGCACAGGACATGGACTTGCTGGAGCGACTGCCGCCGGAGGCCGCCGGCCGGCGCGCGGAACTACAGCGCACCATCGACGCCCGCATCGACGACCTCATCGAGAATGCCGACCGGAGCCGGGCCGTGCGGAAGGCGGCGTTGTCCTACCAGGGCAACTGGCGGGACCTGGTACTCCTGGTCTGCGCGGTGCTGTTCACCATCATCTGGTGGGACGTCGACCACAACAGGGGCAACTGGTTGCCGATGTTTCTCCTGCTGATCCTGCTGACCATCGTGACCGCCGCCTACGCGTTTCGCGGCGTGCTGCGCTCCGCCGGTTCGTGGGCGCACAGACGATCCCATTCGCCCGGGGCCGATTCGCCGCGGTAGCCCGGCCCGGGCCACCGCCGCACAACGCGCGCGCCTGGCCAGCCTATGACAGGATCGCGCTGTGAAAGCGCATACCCTCGGCGGTCTGATTGGCGCTGCGCTGGCGCCCTTTTGGGCGCTTCCGGTTGCTCCCCTGGTGACGGCCGACCCCTGCCCCGATGTCGAGGTCGTGTTCGCGCGGGGTACCAACGAGCCCCCCGGCGTCGGCCGCATCGGCCAAAGTTTCGTCGACACCCTGCGCTCGCGCGTCGACGGCAGGTCGCTGAGCGTCTATCCCGTCGACTACCCGGCGACGACGGATTTCCCGAGGGCCGTGGACGGCATTAGCGATGCGGGCGCGCACGTCGAACACATGGCGGAATCCTGCCCGCGAACCAGGATGGTGCTGGGCGGCTACTCCCAAGGCGCGGCCGTGATCGGTTTCGTCACCGAAAGCGCCGTGCCGGACGGGGTGCACCTGGTGCAGGCACTGCAGCCGATGCCGGCCGAGGTTTCCAAGCACGTGGCCGCGGTCGCCCTCTTCGGAAAACCGTCAAGCCAGTTCATGAGCATCATCAACGAGCCGCCGGTGACGATCGGCCCACCCTATGCGGGCAAGACCATCGAGTTGTGCGTACCCGGCGATCCGATCTGCTCGGACGCCACCAACCCCCTCGCGCACCGGCAGTACGTCGAAGCCGGCATGGTGGACCAGGCGGCCGATTTCGCAGCCGGGCGCCTATAACCCGGCGCTCAGCGCGGCCCGGCGCCGGCTTCGAGCGCCTCGAGGGCCGCATCGATGTTGGGCATGATCGTCGGACCGTAACTGCTCACCAGCTGTCCGAGCGCGCGGCCGATGTGCGGCCCGACCGCGCCGGCGGCCAGCACCTCCTCGGCCAAAACGATGCCGTTCACCACGTGGGCCGCGCTCAGGCGGCCGTCCGGGGTGACCTCGTATCGCCAGTCGCCGATCTGCACCCGCTCGGGCTGCGACCGGAAGATGCCGCGCCGCGCCGGCATGAGGATCACCCCGGGAACCCCGCAGAAGACCCTCAGCACCAATCCGACTCCTCCAGGACCGGCCAGCGTCGTCCCGATGGCGTGACCGACCCGCTGCTGATCGAGGCTCATCAATCGCTCATGGGCAGGACGAACGACGGTGTCAGGGTTTGCGGCTCGCCGCCGCGACGCACCGCGGTTCCGGCCACGTAGAACTCGACGGTGTGGTGGCCCCACGCGTAGTTCGAGATGGCGAAATGCACGCCGACGACGCCGGTACCGCCATCGCGCTCGGCCTCGCTTTGCATTCGCGACATGGCCAGCTCGCGAGCCTGGTAGCTCCCCTGTGTCCACTGCGGCATCTCGGCGTTGCGGCCCACTTGACTCAGAGTGCGCAGGAAGCCTTGCACGGCAACGTGAAACACGCAGTTGCCCATCACGAACGCCACCGGGACGAACCCCGATCGCAGGAGGGTCGTCAGGTCCTGCCCGGACAGGTGGCTGGTAAACGCTTGCCCGTTGGGGCGCCGGTAGATCCCCGGCTTCTCCGTGTAGCGGACCGCGGTTCCGACCGCGATGAACTCCAGGTGCTCGCCCTCGCCCTGATGCCGCCATTCGAGCCGGACGCCGACCACGCCGTCCGCTCCCAGCGAATCGGCCTCCGCCTGCATCCGCGACATCGCGTTCCAGCGCGCCCGATAGGTGGCGTCGGTGAGCACGGGCAGTTCGGATTGTTGCCGAATGCCGGTGAACTGATACCCGACGTGGTACACCGAGACGCCCATCACCAATTCGATCGGCTCGAACCCTGCCCCATGTAGCAGCGCGAATTCGTTGATGGACAGGTCGGAAGTGAACACCTTGCCTGCGTGCGACAGCCGTTCGCTGGCAACTGGGTCGAGCGGGTTCGGTTGCATCGTCAAAACGCCCTCCTGCGGTTCGCAGGACAGCGTATGCCGCACGACCGCGACGCACACCCGCAACGTGCGACTTTCCGGTGCGCCGCCGGCGAAATGACGGCGACCCTCAAGCGCCGGGCCTGGCCAGCGGCGACCGGCCACGCGGTGGCGAGATCGATTTGCTGTCGGCCCGCTCAGTCGGCGGCTCGCCTGGCCCCGATCATCGTGTGCAGTTCATCGACCGACCAGGGTTCGGCATCATCGTGATCGCGGTAGCCCAGCAGCCGCGGCGCCGGCCGGTCGAAGCACCCGACGAATCCCCCTGCGGCAACAAAGATCTGGCCTGTTACGGCCCGGGCGAGGTCGCTCACCAGGTACGCGTAGAGCGGGGCCACGAAGGCGGGCGGGGCGCCCAAGGACACCCGCATGGGTCGTTTCGTCCAGCAAGCCGCGGCGGTGCAGGTCTTCGATGCGCCGTTCGTACTCGGCGCCTGTGGACAGCCGTGTCCTGGCGCCGGGACAGACCACGTTGGCCCGTACGCCGTGCGGCTTCACTTCGGCGGCGATGGCCATGGTCATGGCATTCACCGCTCCCTTGCCCGCGGGATAGCCGGTGCCGCCGTAGTCGCCCAGGAAAGCCACCGAGCTGGTCGTGACGATCGCGCCGTGCCCCTGCCCGGCCATCACCCGGGCCGCCGCCCGGCACGTGTGGAACGTCGAGCCGAGGTGGGCGCCGATCAGCCGGTCGAAATCCTCAGGCGAAATGTTCAGGATCGAGGAGCCGGGTGGCTCGGCGATTCCCGCGCAGTTGATCAGGGCGTCCAGCCGGCCGTAGGTGCGGACACAGTCGTCGACCAGCGCCGTGGCGACGCGCTCGGAGTTCGCGGGTCCGACCACCGCGGTGGCCCGCCCACCGGGCGCGACGATCGCGGCGACGGTCTCCGCGGCGGCGTCCGCGTCGCGCCCATTGACCACGACGCCGGCGCCCAAGGCGCCGAGCAGTTCGGCGACCGCGCGACCGACCCCTCGGCTGCCGCCGGCCACCACCACGCCACGGCCGGCCAGCAACCGCTCTGCGACGTTCACTGCCATCGGCGCTGGAAAGCGTTGCACGCGAAAACCTTTGGGCATCGGTCGGCGGCACGTCGCGCGAACACGGTCACGAACACTAGGCGAACAGTACCCAGCGCGCACGGAAATGAGAACCTCTGCCTTCGGTTGGCCGCCGCCGGATCCGGACATATTTGCGGGGATGTGGTAATTTCGCCGAAAGAGCTGGACTAGGCATGCCGTGCGACATTCTGATGTTTGCTGGGATCGTCCGCGCAGCGCGCCTCAGACAGTCGACGACGCGTTTCGGACTCGATCGGGCCAAGCGATCGCGGGTATGCGCGAAGGGGCGTATAGTCGACAACGAAGTCCGTTCTGGACGTGTCGCCGTTTAGCTCAAAGCGGCCAGTCAGCCGCACGGCTACCGAGTTTGAGATGGCTCCGGCGACCAACACCCGAGTCATGTTTGTCGGTATTCCGTGTGCGTTGGATCAGTCACGAGTCCTGCGGATAGAGGCGCGGCGAGCCGACTGCGCGCATGGCTGCGATGTCTCGCTGCACACGACTCAGAGGAGCGAGTAGATGCAAAATTTTCTGTGCACCAAAGCTTTCAGGATCGACCGCGCCGACACCGGGCGCGTGCGCCTATGACCGTTGTAATAGCAAACCCGCGCCCTGCTGAGTGCCGCAACAGGAAAGCCGACGATTCCTACGACGACGTGGTCGAAATGTTCGTCGAGCTGCGGCAGATGCCCGGGGAGTCGCATGAATACGGCCGCCAGCGGGAACGGATCGTGGCCCGCTGCCTGCCCCTCGCGGACCATGTGGCCAGCCACTTCGCCCGCCGCGGTGAAGGCATCGACGACCTCGTCCAGGTGGCACGCCTGGGATTGATGAACGCGGTCAATCGGTTTGATCCGGACAAGGGACCCAGCTTCATCGGCTTTGCGGTGCCGACCATGATGGGCGAGGTTCGAAGATACTTTCGCGACTACAGCTGGGGCATGCGGGTCCCGCGGCGGTTGCGCGAACTGCACGTGCAGATCAGCAGGACGACCGGGGATTTGGCGCAGAAACTGGGACGCGCGCCCACCGCGGGCGAGCTGGCGCAGGTGCTGGAAGTGCCCCGTGAGGAAATCGTCGAATGCCTCGTGGCGGGCGACGCCTACCGGCTGGATTCTCTGGATGCCCCGGTGGGCACGGACAGTTCGGGGACGCCGCGGCTGGTCGCCGACGCGGTTGGCGGCATCGATCCGCAGATCGAGCACATCACCAACCGTGAGGCGCTGCGCGTCCTGGTTGCCGGCCTCCCCGAACGCGAACGCGAGGTCTTGCGCATGCGGTTCTTCGAATCGATGACGCAGAGCCAGATAGCCGAGCGCATCGGCGTCTCACAGATGCAGGTCTCGCGCATCCTGGCCAGTACCCTGCGCTGCCTGCGCGACCAGTTGGATTAACCACCCCTCACCGCCCCCCGGGCGTCTTCGGCGCCACGCCCGCGCCACGCCGCAATGTACTGTGCGATTCGGAAACGAACTCGACTGTGGCGCCGAAGGCGGCCTGGAAAGGGAGCTCGAACGATGAGGACTTCGCGGACGGTGGCCGCGGGCATCGCGGCGACGACGGCGCTGGCGGTGGCGGTAGCGGGATGCGGCGGCAAGAATTCGACGCCGTCGACGTCCAAGCCAGGATCGTCCAGCTCGGCTACCAGCGCCCAAAGCTCGGCGCCGGCGTCGTCGGCACCCGGGCAGCCGAGCGGATACACCGGCCTGCTGATCCAGGCCAGTGACATCAACGCCCCAATCCCGTTCACGGCCACCCCGCCGGTCAACAACCCGAACGGCCAGCCGGGCGTCGCGACGACCTTCAAAGACGAGGACGGCAGTCACGTCATCACGGACACCATCCAGGTGTTGGCCGATCCCGGCGCCGCCACGGACGCTTTGAACGCGGCCAAGGGCGCTCAGGGTGACGTGATCAAGAACCCGACCACGCAAGCCGCCAGTGTCGGAACGGGCGGAACGACCCTGCTGGGCAATTCCCCCGACCACAGCAAGGGTGTGACCATACTGCTGTTCACCGAGGGCAGGGCCTTCGTCACCCTGCAGTTCGATGGGCCGCCCGACACGCTGGCGCCCGCGGATTTCGTCAACGACGTCGGCCAGAAGCAGGACGCGGTCATCAAGAAGGGGCTCGGCGGCTGAGCGCGAGCTGACCGGCCACAATCCGAGGAGCCCGATGACCATCATCAACGGCATGCCGGCCCATGCACTGCTGCTGCATTTCGTGGTGGTGCTCGTACCTCTGACGGCCCTGTTGGAAATCGTCTGCGTGTTCTGGCCGACGGCGCGGCGCGGCCCGCTGTTGTGGCTGGCGGTGATATCGGCCGTCGCCACCATGGTGCTGACGCCGATCACGGTGAGCGCCGGGGAATGGCTGTACGACCTGAGGGCCAAACCCAGCGCCATCCTGGAGAAGCACGCGGCGCTGGGCAGCACGATGACCTACTTCTCGGCCGCGCTGCTGGCAGCCGCCCTGGTGCTCGTGGTGATGCGCGTGATCGAACGCCGCTCGGACCAAAGCCGTGTGGTCGTCCGGGCGACCATTGCGATACTGGTTCTGGCCGTCGCCATCGCATCGACGATTCAGATCTACCGCGTGGGTGATGCCGGGGCACAATCGGTTTGGGGTGGCGAGATCGCCCGGCTGCAGAAATCCCGCCCGGGTTAGCGGTCGTCGCGACGCCTATGCGGTGGGCGTGAGAAGAAATAGCCGGAATTGGCGCCCGCCCGCACGATCCTGGGCGACCCGGTAGTTCGGCCAGTGCGCCACCGCCGTGGACCAAGCTTCGTCGCGTTCCGCGCCGGTGAGCAGCCGGACCGACGCGACGAAGCGATCGCCGCGCCTGCGAACGGTAACGCGTTGTGCCGCTTTGAGATTCGCCGACCATGAGGGATGGCGCTCTCGGCCCCAGTTGGAGCCGACCAGCAGCAGCCGGGCGCCGATCGGCACGTACTGCACCGTCGCCGTACGGGCGAGGCCCGTCTTGCGGCCCGACGTGGTGATCTGCACGTTGGGCAGGCCCGCGAGGTCGAGCACGCCGAACCGCCCGTTCGTCGCGAAGCGAAGCAGCGCCTCAAGACCCTCCGCGACCGGACGGCCGGTCAGGACGAGCCGGCGGTAGGCCGCCGGATTGCGAGCCACCCGCTGCAGCGGATTCATACGCAGACTGTATTCGCGGGCGGACCGCGGCGGGCGTCGGAGCGGTGAAATGACCTTGACGACTGGGGTTTCCGGCGCCGATGCTCGGCCTCCCGTTTCGGCGCCACGCTGATTAAATAAATTGCTTGATTTAATGGCGCGGCCGGTGTTCACTGGGGCGATGACCGCCGAGCGGGCCGCCCGCTCCGAGAGGTCGACAGGCACCCGGGAAGCGATCCTGTCGGCCGCGGAAGTGCTGTTCGCCGAGCGCGGGATGTATGCCGTATCGAATCGCCAGATCAGCGAGGCGGCCGGGCAGGGCAACAATGCTGCGGCGTGCTATCACTTCGGCACGCGGACCGACCTGCTGCGCGCGATCGAGGACAAGCATCGCGAGCCGATCGAGCAATTGCGGGCGCAAATGCTCACCGCAATGGACGATTCGGCCGACCTGCGCGACTGGGTGGGTGCGCTCGTGCGGCCACTGACCGACCACCTGCACGCGCTGGGCACGCCCAGCTGGTATGCCCGGTTCGCCGCCCAGGCGATGGCCGATCCCACCTACCGCCACGTCGTCACCAAAGACGCGCTCGCATCTCCGCTGCTGGTGCAGACCATCGACGGCATCAACCGCTGCCTCCCCGACCTGCCCAGGCGAGTGCGGTCCGAACGGATGGTCATGGTGCGCAACCTGCTCATGCACACCTGCGCCGAGCACGAAGGCGCTCTGGCCGAGCACGGGCCGCGTTCGCGTTCGGCCTGGCCGGTCGCCGGCGAGGGCCTGATCGACGCGATCGTCGGCCTGTGGCGCGCGCCGGTCCATGTGAGCGCGGCGGGCACCTAAGGTCCCGCCACAAACCGAGAACGGGCCAGAACCAAGGAGCGCAATGACCGACGTCTCGACCCCCACCGATATTCCGGAGTTTCCCATGTCGCGGGCGCCGGGTTGCCCGTTCGCCCCGCCGCCAAAGGTAATGGAGCTCAACGCCGACAAGCAGTTGAGCCGCGTCCGGATTTGGGACGACAGCACGCCGTGGCTGATCCACGGTTATGAGGCGATCAGGGCGTTGTTCACCGACTCGCGCACCAGCGTCGACGACCGGCTGCCGGGATACCCGCACTGGAACGAGGGAATGCTGGCGACCGTGCACAAGCGCCCGCGTTCGGTGTTCACCTCCGACGCCGAGGAGCACACCCGTTTCCGCCGAATGCTGTCAAAGCCGTTCACGTTCAAGCGGGTTGAGGCGCTGCGGCCGGCGGTGCAGAAGATCACGGACGACCACATCGACGCGTTGCTGGCCGGTCCCAAGCCGGGCGACGTCGTCAGCACGTTGGCGCTGCCGGTCCCCTCCCTGGTCATCAGCCAATTGCTGGGCGTGCCCTATGAGGACGCGGATTTCTTCCAGGCCCAGGCCCAGCGCGGCATGGGCCGCTACGCCACCGAGGAGGACACGGCGCAGGGCGCCGCGTCGCTGGCGAAGTACCTGGCGAACTTGGTGCGGGCCAAGATGCAAAGCCCCTCCGAGGATTTGGTTTCCGACCTGGCCGAGCGGGTCAACGCCGAGGAGCTCAGCGTGCGCGAGGCCGCCCAGTTGGCCACCGGGGTGCTCATCGCCGGCCACGAGACCACGGCCAACATGATCAGCCTGAGCATTGCTGCCCTGCTCGACCATCCAGACCAGCTGGCCCTGATGCGCGAAACCGACGACCCGAAGGTGATCGCCGTCGCGGTCGAGGAATTGATGCGCTACCTCAGCATCATCCAAACCGGTCAGCGCCGGATCGCCGTCGAGGACATCGAGGTGGGCGGCGAGACGATCCGCGCGGGCGAGGGCATCATCCTCGATGTCGCTCCGGCGAACTGGGACAGCCGGCAATTTCCCGATCCCGACCGACTCAACCTGCGCCGCGAGGAGGGGCCGCATGTCGGGTTCGGCTACGGTCGCCACCAGTGCGTCGGGCAGCAGCTGGCCCGGATGGAACTGCAAATCGTCCTGCCCACCCTCCTGCGCCGCGTCCCGACCATGCGCCTGGCGGTGCCGCTGGAAGAACTGCCCTTCAAGCACGACGCGCTGGCTTACGGCCTCTATGAGCTGCCAGTGACATGGTGAAGCCAGACTTAAGCCTGCAGGTTCCCGACCTGCGGGGCCAATTCGCCGTGGTAACCGGGGCCAATAGCGGTCTGGGATACGGTTTGGCGAAATGTCTGTCCGCCGCGGGTGCCGAGGTGGTCATGGCGATCCGTGACCGCGCCAAGGGCGAGGCGGCGATCGCCGCGATTCGCCGCGAAGTGCCGACCGCGAAGCTGGTCATCAAAGGCTTGGACCTGGCATCGCTGGAAAGCGTTGCCGCACTGGGCCAAGAGCTGACGGCGGAAGGCCGGCCCGTTGACATCTTGATCAACAACGCCGGCATCATGGCGCCGCCGCAACGTCAGGAGACCCCAGACGGCTTCGAATTGCAATTCGGGACCAACCATTTGGGGCATTTCGCGTTGACCCGGCACCTGCTGCCCGTGCTGCGCGCGGCGCGTGCGGCACGGGTGGTGACCGTCAGCAGCCTGGCGGCGACGCAGCGCAACCTGAACTTCGACGATCCCAACGCACGGGAGGGCTACCAACCGATGCGCTCCTACGGGATGGCCAAGCTGGCACAGCTCATGTTCGCCGTCGAATTGGATCGCCGCAGTCGGCGGGGCGGTTGGGGGTTGATGTCCAACGCCGCCCATCCCGGTTTGACCAAGACCAACCTGCTCAGCGGCGCCTCCTACGGCCGCGCGCGGCCCACGTTGCAGGCCCGGTTCACCCGACTCACCTGGCGACTGTTGCCATTCATGTGGCTCGACGTGGACGAGGGCGCCAAGCCGACGGTGTATGCCGCGGTGTCGCCGGACGCCGAGGGCGCCAAGTACTACGGTCCGCGCGGTTTCTACGAAACCGTCAGGGGCGGGGTCACTTTCGCCGGGGTCCCGAGACCGGCGCGCAGCGAGCCCGCGATGCAGCAACTGTGGCAGCTTTCAGAACGACTCACGGGCGTCATGTATCCGGAAGGGTGAAGAACGATGCTGCCACCCGCGCCTGGAACGCATCGGTCTGCTGTCCAGGTAGCCCGAAGAAAGGGACGATGATGTCACCTCACGTTCGCACCCCGTATCCCGAGGGGGTGATCGGTGCGCCCAAGGACCGCCGCGGCCACGCCTCGGAATTCAGCACCGGCCTGCCGCCCGGCACCGAGGTGTTCTCGGCCGACGACCACATCTCGGTGGCCGAGGACATCTTCTACGAGCACTTCCCCGACGACCTGAAGGACTACGCGCCGCGCATCTGGTACGAGGACGGGGCCTACCTGCTCGGCCGACCGGGGCAGTCGATGGTGGTCGGCGATTTCAGCGCCGTGCTCATGCAATACGACGACCTGGCCGGCGCGGTGAGCAACAACATCGACGCCCGCGTGCGCGAGCTCGCCGAAGACGGAGTCGACAAAGAACTGGTTTTTCCGAACGCCGTGTTGGCACTGTTCCACTATCCGGACCGAACCCTGCGGGAGCGAATCTTCCGGATCTACAACGAGCACATCGCCGCCGTGCAGGAGCGCTCCAACGGGCACTGTTATGGGGTGGGTCTGATCAACTGGTGGGATCCGCGCGGGGCCCGGCGCACGCTGGCCGAGCTGAAAGCGCTGGGCCTCAAGACATTTCTGATGCCGATCAGCCCCGGCAACGACGACAACGGTCACGCCATCGACTTCTCCAGCTCCGCGATGAGTGCGGTGTGGGACGAGATCGAGGAGGCCGGGCTGCCGATCACCCACCACATCGGGGAGAGCCAGCCGAAGGTTCCGAGCGAGGTCAACAGCGTCGCGGTCGCGATGATGGTCAACATTGACTCGTTTCGGGAGATGTTCTCCAAGTACATCTTCGGCGGCATCCTGGATCGGCACCCGCGCCTGCGGGTCGGCTGGTTCGAGGGCGGCATCGCCTGGGTTCCGCCGGCGCTGCAGGACGCCGAGCACGTGCTGGCCTCGTATCGGCACATGCTGGCCCACCAGCCGGAGCACGACGTCCGCCATTACTGGGACACCCACATGTGCGCCTCGTTCATGGTGGACGGTTTGGGGCTCGCCCAAGTCGACGAGATCGGAATCGACAAGGTGATGTGGTCCTCGGACTACCCGCACAACGAAAGCACCTACGGCTACTCGGAGCGATCGCTGGCCGCGGTCGTCGACGCCGTCGGTCCCGAGAACGCGGTCCGCGTCGTCAGCGGAAACATCAGGAAGTTCTTGGGTCTGTGAGATGACCGAATCACTGAGTGCCCCAGGCACGCTCATCGACATCCCCGACGAGCCGGACAGGGTGCGGATGCGTTCCGAAATCGGCGCGAGGTTGCGGTCCACGATGGCCGACCACGGCGTCGACGCGCTGGTATTGCTGATGAACGGCTACGTCGGGTACGCGACGGGGGCCAGCTGGCCCCTGCTGGACGCGGGGCTTTCGCACGTGGAGCGCCCCGTCGCGGTCGTGCTCGCCGACAACGAATACCCGCACCTGTTCATGCCGTTCCGCAGCGGCGCGTCCACCGATTCACCGGTGCCCGACGATCACCTGCATGGGCCCGTTTACCTCGAATTCGACCATGGCGTCGAGCAATTCGCCCGCGAGCTGGCGGAGCTGATTCCGCCGGGGGCGAGCGTCGCCGTCGACGAACTGACCTGGGCGATGCGAAGGGCCGGCCCCAAGCTGTTCCCCGGCGGCGAGCCGACAGATGCGGCGATCGTGGTTGGTGCCGCGCAGCTGGTGAAGACGCGGGACGAGCTGTCCTGCCTGCGCCGGGCCACCCGCATCACCGAAGAAGCGATCGTCGACGTGCAGCGGGCACTGGCGCCGGGAGTCCGCCAGATCGACCTGTCGGCCACGCTGGTGCGTCGCGCCTTCGAGCTGGGCGCCACGACCAACATGCTCGAGGCCATCTGGCAGGTGATGCCGAGTTCCCGGGAAGCCGGGGTGTGGACGACGCACGGCGATCTGGCGCTGCCGCTGCTTCCCACCGATCGTGAACTGGCCGCCGGGGACGTGCTGTGGACCGATATCAGCATCACCTACGCCGGGTACTGCTCCGACTTCGGCCGGACCTGGGTGGTCGGACAGCCGCCCAGCCAAAGACAACACGATCAGTTTCGACAGTGGCGGGCGATCATGGACGCGGTGCTCGCGGTGACCAAAGCCGGTGTCACCTCCGGGGATTTGGCGCGCGCGGCGATCTCCGCCAATGACGGCCGCAAACCGTGGTTGCCGCATTTCTATCTGGGCCACGGTATCGGTACCTACCCCGCCGAAGCTCCCATGATTGGAACGGATCTCGGCGAAGAGTTCGACGACAACTTCGTCTTCCCGGCCGGCATGGTTCTGGTGCTGGAACCGGTGGTGTGGGAAGACGGGACGGGCGGTTATCGCAGTGAGGAGATCGTGGTGATCACCGAGGACGGCTACCTGCCGATCACCAACTACCCCTACTCCCCCTATGGCGACTGAGGTTCAGCCCGACCCCGCCGCGTTGCGGACGGGGCGTCGGGAGCGCGCGCTGGCGCAGATGGACGCGCACGGGCTGGACATCTTGGTGCTCGGGCGGCAAGCCAACATTCGTTACGTGACCGGGGCACCGCAGCTGTGGATCGCGGGGACGCGGCCGTTCGGCCCGATGTGCGTGGTGGTACGCGGGTCCGGCGAGATTTATCTCAACAGCACCGACGACGAGGGGGTTCCGGAGGAGATCGGGCACGATCACCTGTACGGACTGGCCTGGAACCCGATGACGCTCATCGACGTACTGAAAAAGATCGACGGCGCCGACACGGCGCATCGGGTCGGAACCGACGCGATCACACCGACTTTCGCGGCATTGCTGCCCGAGGCGTTCCCCAATGCCGAGCTCGTCGACGCGGAGCCGGCCATGCGGGCCGCACGGCGCGTCAAGACGGCCGATGAGATCGCCGCGATGGACACCGCGCTCCGCGTCGCCGAATGCGGACTTGCCGCCGCGCTATCGGAATTCGCGCCGGGTGTCTCGGAGCGAACGCTGGCCGGCGCCATGATGGAGGCCATGGCCGCGGGCGGGGTGAGCACGCCCGCGACGCAGGATGCGGCCTGGGTGACGTCGAAGGAACACCCGTGGCGCCGCGCGGGATCGGGTGAGGTGGGCCCCGAAGATCTGGTCGCGTTCGCCGCCGGGGCCCTGGCGAATGGTTACGTCGCGGAGGTGGGCCGGACCTGGCCGGCCCGCGACAACGCCGACGGGGCTACCCGCGAGCTATTCGGCCGATCGGATGTCTTGCACGACAACATGCTTGCGGCCTGTAGGCCGGGCGCACCCACCTCTGACTTGGTCGCCGCCTATCGGGAGGCCGGTGAACCGATTCCGCCGATGCCGATCGCACACGGGCTGGGCCTGGGATTCGATCCGCCCGTGGTGTCCCAAACCCTGCTGGCCGCAGGCGAACACGACCAGCTGGAGGCCGGCATGGTTTTGGCGATCACCGGCTACGTGTGGCAAGAGCGTGTTGGGGCGGTATTCAGACGGGACACCGTGCACATCACCGGGAACGGCCACGACGTACTGACCGCCAGCCCGTCGTGGTCCGGTCAATGAAATCACGTTTAGCGCCGTACTGGTACTCCTCGGCTAGTGTCCTGAGTCATTAATTCGTCGGCAGTAGTTGGCGACGGATTCGAGGATTTGGTCGGCGGTTTTGGTCCAGACGTAGGGGCGGGGGTTGTCGTTCCAGGTTTGGATCCAGGCACGGATGTCGGTGTTGAGTTGGCGCACCGAGGTGTGGGTGCCGCGGCGCAGTTTCTTGGTGGTCAGTTCGGCGAACCACCGTTCGACCAGGTTCAGCCACGATGAGCTGGTCGGGGTGAAGTGCAGGACGAATCGCGGATGTGCTGTGAGCCAACGCTTCACCGCTGGGGTCTTGTGCGTGGAGGCGTTATCCAAGACCAGGTGCACGTCGAGATCGGTGGGTACTTCGGCGTCGATCTTGCGGAGAAACGCCAAGAACTCGGTGGCCCGGTGCCGCGAATGAAGGGCTCCGATGACCTTTCCGGTGGTGAGGTCGAGTGCGGCATACAGGCTGGAGGTGCCGTGACGAACGTAGTCGTGGCTGGCGCGCGCGGGGGTGCCCGGCAGCATCGGGAACACTGGCTGGGTCCGGTTCAAGGCTTGGATCTGAGTCTTTTCATCCACGCACAGCACCAGGGCCCGCTCGGGTGGATTTAGATACAGCCCGACGACGTCGCGGACCTTGGCCACGAACAACGGGTCCTTGGACAGTTTCCACGAATCCTGTTTGTGCGGAGCCAATCCGAACGCTCGCCATACCCGCGAGACCATCGACTGGCTCAGCCCGAGATGCTCGGCCATCGATCGGGTCGACCAGTGCGTGGCATCCGCTGGGGTGGTCTCCAACGTCGCAGTGATCAACGCTTCGATCTGCTCATCGCCCACCAGCCGTGGCCGGCCAGGACGCGGCTCATCGAGCAACCCGTCAAGCCGGTCGGTCACAAACCGCGTCCGCCACTTACGAGCACTGGAAATGTTGATATCGAGCTTGTCAGCGATCGCGGTATTGCTCAGCCCATCGGCAGCGGCCAGCACGATCCGCGACCGCATTGCCAACGCATTGGCACTGTTGGATCGCCTCGACCACGACAACAACTCAGACCGCTCGTCTTCGGTCAGATCCACCACGGGTGCGACAGGATTCGGCACCCACCAAGCTTAAACGCTAATGATGAATTAACGACTCACGACACTAGGTCGCTGGCTGCGCTGGGTGACGAGCGCCACCGGTCAACCGCTCAAAACCGCGCTCGACCGAACTGATTCCCTTGCGCGCCCGCAAAGCCCAGACGATCTGCGTGATACCGATGACGACAAGCGACACGCCGGCGACAATTGCCAATAAGACGATCGAATGCAACGGCCAGGCGATCACTATCATTCCGGCGAGGATGCTCACCACGCCGGAAAATATGTGCCAGCCGCGCTCGGGCAACGCCTGATTGCTGATAGCCAGCGCCGATTCCGCGACGCCCTGAAAAATGAAGCCGACCCCAATCCAGATGGCCAGCAGGACGATTGGCCAGCCAGCATAGAAGTGGCGGAAGGCGAACACACCCAGAACGATCGACAGCGCGCCACTGATGAACAACAGCACGCCATCGGACAACCCCAGCGCGAACGCGGCGGCAATCTGGGCTATGCCTGACGCAATCAGATAGATGCCAAACAATATCGCCGCAGCCAGGATGGACTTGCCCGGCCACACCAGCACTATTACCCCCAAGATCAGCGTCAGCACTCCCCAGGCAAGCATCGATTTCCAAAGGTTGCGGACTACATCTCGAGTGTCGAAGGTGGTCACGATTCTCAACTCCTTGCGGCTAATTGGTCGGCCTCGCCTCGGGCGAGTTCCGCGCGCACTACGGCCCATTCCGCTGCGTCCAGGCAGTACGCCGCGAGGTTTACGGCCACAACCGCATCGTCCTCGGCATTCTCAGCCGCACGCTCGGCGCTTTTCTCCTTCATGTCGCCCTGCCACTTTTCGAAGTCGGCACGCATCTGATTGATCTGATGCTCGATCGAGCTCTTGGTGTCCGACCACCAGCTACGGGCGTCTTCCTTCGCCAGGGTCGCGGCCGCCTCCAGCTCGATCTTCTCCTGCTCGATTGCGGCCTCGAGTTCGTTACGGCGGGCCCGCAGTTTTTCTCGGTTATTCTCTTGCACCGCGGTCGCCGAGTCCTCGACTTTCTTGACCCGCCCTGCCAGGTCCAGCAGCGACTCCGACAACTTTTTCATCTCATTCCTTTCATCGATCCGTCATCGGACAGCGACTAGTGTGTGCCGTTGGCAGCTGCCGGTGTAGGGTAAAAGGTCACATGATCGCCACTTCTGACATCAAAGAAGAAGCACCACATGCTGTTTGGCATAGTTTCGGTCTTGACCAAACGTCATCATTGACGGGTTCGGCAACTCGGTCAGCTGTTGCGAGAAGGGCACAACCAAAGCCACTCAGTGGTCCAAATGATTCGCGCGGCTAAGCAACTCCTCGAGCGCCTAACCGAATCCCTCGAAGCGATCTTCTTGTCCACCTTCGTCCTGATCGGCCAGAATCGGCAGGCGGAATTTCAGCAGGCCAGGCCGACCATGAATTTCATATTGAAGAACAAGAGCTACATATCACCACCGAACTGACACGCCAGATCCATGAACTGACCCCGGAGCTGCACCGCCACATTCTCGGGAAAGCTCCCGACAACGCGGAACTCGCGTAGTACTTCCACGCAATTGGCGATTCCGGCGCCATGCCTCATGACATCCCGGTTCTCGAGGTTGCCCGCTCGGCAGGGCAGGTGCAGATGACAACGGAGCGCGGCCCGGCTGGCGGGGGGCCGGCCGCTCCGACCCGTGTGGCATCGAAGCTGTCGCAGACGACCCGCCAGTCACCCGCGGAGACGCCGGCGGGCAGCGCGAATGTCATTGTCTCCCACCAGCCGTTGATCAAGACGAGAAAGAGATCGTCGAGCAGCGGGGTGCCGTCCTCGCGGCAGTCCGGATCGACCGACCCGTCGATCAGCACGGCGACGCTGCGCGCCAGCGGGTCCGCCCAGTCCCGGTCGGTCATGTCGCTGCCCGACGGCGTGAACCAACGCAGGTCGCGGGCCGCGGGCCCGGTGAGGAAGCGCCGTCGCCGGAAGACAGGGTGGCCGCGGCGCAACGCGATGAGGTCGGTTGTGAAGCCCAGCAGCTCGCGATCGATCGTCGACCAGTCAAACCAGCTGATCTCGTTGTCCTGACAGTAGGCATTGTTGTTGCCGCCCTGAGTGCGACCGAATTCGTCGCCACCGAGTAGCAGCGGCACGCCGGCTGACAGCACCAGCGTGGCGATAAACGCACGCTGCTGCCGCGAGCGCAATTTCAGGACGTCGGGTTCGGCGGTGGGCCCCTCCACCCCGCAGTTCCACGACCGGTTGTCGGTTGTGCCATCCCGATTGCCTTCTAAATTGGCGTCATTGTGTTTGTCGTTGTACGACACCAGGTCGGCCAGCGTGAAGCCGTCGTGGACGGTGACGAAGTTGATCGACGCGCTGGGCCGACGGCCCTCGTCGCGGCCGCCGTAGAGGTCGGCGGATCCGCACAGTCGCGAGGCAAAATCGCCGAGGAGCCCGTCGCGGCTGCGCCAGAAGTCCCGCACCGTGTCACGGAACCGGCCGTTCCACTCACTCCACAGGGGCGGGAACCGGCCCAGTTCGTAGCTATCGAACCGGCCGACGTCCCACGGCTCGGCGATCAGCTTGACCCGGGAGATCACCGGGTCCTGAGCGACCAGCGCAAAGAACGCTGCGAACGGATCGAAGTCGCCGCCCTGCCTGCCCAGCGTCGTCGCCAGGTCGAAGCGGAAACCGTCGACCCCCATCTCCGAAACCCAGTAGCGCAGCGAATCCATGATCATCTGTAGCGTCGCCGGGTGATCAGCGTTCACGGCGTTGCCGGTGCCGGTGGTGTCGACGTAGCGCGACGGGTCCGCCGGATCCAGACGGTAGTAGGCGCGGTTGTCCAGGCCACGGTGACACAGCGTGGGACCGCTGGCCCCGCCTTCGGCGGTGTGGTTGAACACAACGTCGAGCACCACCTCGAGGCCCGCGCCGTGCAGTCGGTTCACCATGGCGCAGAACTCCTCGACCTGTCCGCCCGGGAGGCCCGCCCGCACCGCCGCCGAGTACCCCGCATGCGGTGCGAAGAAGCCGATGGTGTTGTACCCCCAGTAATTGGTCAGCCCGCGGTCCACCAGGAACTGTTCGGGCACGCTGTGATGCACCGGCAGCAGTTCCACCGCCGTGACGCCCAGGCCAACCAGATGATCCACCGCCGCGTCGTGCGCCAGGCCCGCGTACGTTCCGCGCAGCGCGGGGGGTATGTCGGGATGGGTGGCGGTGAAACCGCGCACATGCACCTCGTAGAGCACCGTCTCCGCGAAGGAGTAGCGGGGCCGTGACGCCGCGGGCACCGACGTGTCGCCGATCACCAGACTGCGCGGCACGCATGCCGCGGAATCCAATTGGCTTGGTGCCGCCGGGTTTCCGACGTGGTGGCCGAGCACCTCCGGGCCGTACCGCACGTCGCCCGCGATGGCGCGCGCATAGGGGTCGAGCAGCAGCTTGGCCGGGTTGTAGCGCAGGCCGCGCCCCGGGTCGAACGGTCCGTCGACGCGGTACCCGTAGGCCTGCCCGGCGTGCACGCCGGGCACGAATCCGTGCCACACGTCGCCGTCGCGGTCCGGCAGCTCCAACCGCGACTCACTGCCGTGGCGGTCGAACAGGCACAGCGTCACGCGGTCGCCTCCCGACGACACGGCGAAGTTGGTGCCGCGCGGGTCGGACGTGGCGCCGAGGGGGGTGGGGCTGCCCGGCAAGACCTGAAGGCTCGTCATGGCTCCGTCATTGTTGCGCGTGGGTGGACTGCTTCGCAGTCTCGTCCGGTGGCGGCTCACACGCCAGAGTCAACGGGCACACGCCGTCCGTCAGGCGGACGCCCGTTCGCCGGTCAGGTCGAGGGCGATGTCGACGAGCAGGTCCTCCTGGCCGCCGACCAGCCCGCGGCGCCCGGCCTCGACCAGCAGCGATCGCGCATCGACGTCGAAACGTTCGGCGGTTGCCTCGGCGTGGCGCAGGAAGCTGGAGTACACGCCGGCGTAGCCCAGCGTCAAAGTTTCGCGGTCGACGCGCACCGGCCGCTCCTGCAGGGGCCGCACCAGGTCGTCGGCGGCGTCTTCGAGCGCATTGAGGTCACAACCGTGTTGCCAGCCCATCCGGGTGGCCGCCGCGACGAAGACCTCCAGTGGCGCGTTACCGGCGCCGGCGCCCATGCCCGTCAGTGATGCGTCGACACGGTGGCAGCCGTGCTCGACGGCGACGATCGAATTCGCCACCCCCAGCGCCATGTTGTGGTGCGCGTGGATGCCGACTTCCGTTGTGTCGTCCAGGCTCTCGCGGACTGCTCGCACCCGGTCGGCGACGTCGCGCATGGTCATCGCGCCACCGGAGTCGACGACGTAGACGCACCCCGCCCCGTATCCCTCCATCAAAACGGCCTGTTCGGCGAGCTTCTGCGGAGTCGTCATGTGGCTCATCATGAGGAAACCGACGGTGTCCATGCCGAGGTCGCGCGCCGCGGCGATGTGGTGCGCCGAGATGTCGGCCTCGGTGCAGTGCGTCGCGACGCGCACGACACTGGCGCCCGCCCGGTGCGCGGCGGTCAGATCGCGGACCGTGCCGATGCCCGGCAGCACGAGGGTCGCCACCTTGGCCCGTTGCACGGTCCCGGCCACGGCCTCGATCCACTCCAGGTCGGTGTGGGCGCCGAACCCGTAGACGCAGCTGGACCCCGACAGTCCGTCGCCGTGGGCGACCTCGATCGAATCCACCCCGGCCTCGTCGAGCGCCCGTGCGATCTCGGTGACCTGCTCCAGGGTGTAGGAGTGTCGCACGGCATGCATGCCGTCACGGAGCGTGACATCACTGATGTAGAGCGGCTTGCTCATTTCCGTACTCCCACAGTCGTCATCGAGTGCGCGGCGATTCGTTCCGCGGTGGCCAGGGCGGCCGACGTCATGATGTCGAGGTTGCCCGCGTAGGCGGGCAGGTAGTGCGCGGCGCCCGTCACCTGCAGCATGACGGTGACCCGGGCGCCCATGAACTTCCCGGTCTCCGGAATGTGCAGCGGCCGGTCGGCGTCGAACGTCTCGAACTGGACGGGCTTGGTGAGCTTGTAGCCTGGCACATACCGGGTGACCCGCTCTGCCATCTCGGCGATCGATGCGCCGATGGCTTCGTGGTCGCAGTCGCCCTCGACCAGGCAGTAGACGGTGTTTCGCATGAGGATCGGGGGGTCGGCCGGGTTGAGGACGATCACCGCCTTGCTGCGCTGCGCTCCGCCAACCACTTTCAGCGCGGTGGCGGTCGTCTCGGTGAACTCGTCGATGTTCGCGCGCGTGCCCGGGCCGGCCGACTTCGACGAAATGGACGAGACGATTTCGGCGTACGACACCGGGGCCGCGTTGTTGACGGCGGCGACGATCGGCACGGTGGCCTGCCCCCCGCACGTCACCATGTTCAGGTTCGGCGCGTCGATATGGTCCTCCAAGTTCACCACCGGCACGCAGAATGGTCCGATGGCCGCCGGCGTCAGATCGAGGACGCGAACGTCCTTGTCGCGCAGCATGTCCCAGTGCCTGACGTGGGCGCTGGCGCTGGTGGCGTCGAATACCAGCCGGATGTCGTCGAAGTGGGGCATCGCCAGCAGGCCCTCGATGCCCTCGGACGACGTCGGGACGCCGAGGTGTTTCGCCCGGGCCAGCCCGTCGGACAAGGGGTCGATGCCGATCATCGCCGCCATCTCCAGCGGCCCCTGGCTGCGGAGGACCTTGACCATCAGGTCGGTGCCGATGTTGCCGGACCCGATGATGGCGACCGGATACCGTTGGTTACTCACTGGCCTGCTCCTCGTTTGGGCTGTTACTCGAAATTCACGCTGACGGAACCGAGCCCGGCGACCGTCGCCGACGCGCGGTCGCCGGCGGCGACGAAGACGGCCGTGGTGTACGAGCCGGACATGACGAACTCGCCGGCCTCGATGGTGGTGCCGTATCCAGCGACCGCGTTAGCCAGCCAGGCGACAGCGGCGGCGGGGTGGCCCATCACAGAGGTGCCGGCACCCGTGGCGACGGTCGCGTCGTTGACGACGAGGGTCGCGGTGGTCTCGGGGAGCGCGGGCGCCCGGCCGATCGGCACCCACTCTCCCAGCACCACCGCGCCGGAGCTGGCGTTGTCGGCGACGGTGTCCGCCAACGTGATCCGCCAGTCGACGATCCGGCTGTCGACGATCTCCAATGCCGGGGCGACGGCCTCGGTCGCGGCCAGCACGTCGCCGATCGTCACACCCGGACCGCGCAAGGGCGCGCGCATCAGGAAGGCGACCTCGGGCTCGACGCGCGGCGCGCAGAACGCGGTGGCCGGGACGGTCCCCCCGTCGGAGAGCACCATGCTGTCGAGGATGTAGCCGAAGTCGGGCTCGTCGACCCCGAGCAGCTCCTGCATGGGCGCAGAGGTGATGCCGATCTTGTGGCCGCGCAGCACGTGACCCTGCGCGAGGTAACGGGCCATGTTGACGCGCTGCACCGAATATGCCTGCGCCACCGTCATGTTCGGGTGGGTCCGCGTCAGCGGCTCGATTGGGACGCGGGTGCTCTGGGCGTCGTAGAGCAGTTTTGCGGCGTCGGTCAGCTGAGCGGATTGGACGGTCATGCCGGCTCCCCGGGCTCGAGCGACTTGGCCGCCATGTCGAAGACGATGCGGACGTGCAGGTCCAACAACCTGACCAGGTCGACGGAGTCGCCACCGACCTCCTTGGCGATGAACAAGCCATCGGCGCCGGCAATCGCGTAGGTGGTCAGCAGGTGCACACCTTCGTCGCCAAGCTCCGGCGCAATCTGCCGTACCATCTCCGCGAACCGGTGGAACGCGCGATCGCGCACCTCGAGGAACATCTCCCTGGCCCGCGGTTCGACGGGCCGACGCTCCAGGCTCAGCATGAGCCCGAGGCGCAGGAAGTCCGGCGCATCGAGCAGGGCCTTGGCGACCCGACCGCCGAACTCGGTCATCCATTCGCGGTCCACCGTCACTTCCGGCAGGTCCAGCTCGGCCAGCCAGCGCTGAAAGCTTCGTTCGATGACCGCGGCGATCAGGTCGTCCTTGTCGGCGAAGTGCCAGTAGATGGAGGTCGGCGGCAGGCCGCTCTTCTTGCTGACCAGTGAGATCGTGGTGCCGTCGTAACCGCGTTCCGTGGCGACCTCGGTCGCCGCGTCGAGGATTCGCTCGCGCGACTGCTCGCCATTGGCCCGCGTACGCCGCTGAGCACGGGGTTCGTCGGCATTGGGGCCGGCCGACTTTTTCTGCGCCACATTCCCTCCTTTTCGGTGTTGACGATCACGCTACCGACAGCTTACTGTATGGAGCACTACATTAACAACCTCCACCGAAGGTTCCCCTCATGTCAGACCATCCGATTTATGACGTAGCGATCGTTGGGTACGGGCCGGTCGGCGTCACCGCCGCCAATCTGCTCGGCCAGATGGGCCTCAAGGTCGTCGTCGTCGAGCGCGATCCGAACATCTACGTACGCGCCCGGGCCATCTCCACCGACGAGGAGGTCGTGCGCATCTGGCAACAGGTCGGCCTGGCGGATCGCCTCAACGCCGACATGCAGCCCGGCAACGGCGCCAACTTCGTCGACGCCGACGGCGTCCCGTTCGTGCGGCTCCTGCCGGTGTCGCGCGGCAACGGCCACCCGCCGCAACAGTTCATCTACCAGCCGGCACTGGAGAAGGTGCTGCGCGAGGGGGTGGACCGCTTCCCCAACGTCAAGGTCCTCCTCGAGCACGAGTGCCTGCGGGTGGTTCAGCGTGACGAGCACGTCGAACTCATGCTGGCCGATCTTCGCGCCGACGAGTTCCGGCGGATCCGGGCGTCTTACGTGATCGCCGCGGACGGCGGGTCGAGCTTCATCCGCGGCCAGCTGGGCATCGGCTTCAGCGGGCGCACCTACGGAGAGCGCTGGATCGTCATCGACACCAAGGTGCTCAAGGAATGGCCCGGCCACGACCGGCTGCGCTTCCACTGCAACCCGGAGCGGCCGACCGTCGACTGCCCCACCCCGCTGGGTCACCACCGGTGGGAGTTCCCCGTGCGCGACGAGGAGGACGAGAGGGACCTCCTCTCCGAGGAGGCGATCTGGAAGGTGCTGCGGGGACAGGGGATCTCGCCCGACAACGTGAAGATCCTCGGGTTCGCCTGCTACAGCCACCACGTCCGCTTCGCCGACCGGTGGCGCGTCGGCCGCGTCTTCCTGGCCGGCGACGCCGCGCACGCGATGCCGCCGTGGATCGGCCAGGGCATGTGCGCCGGCGTTCGCGACGTGGCGAACCTGTGCTGGAAGCTGGCCGCGGTGCTCAACGGGTCGCTGCCCGAGTCGGTGCTGGACACCTACCAAGCCGAGCGGATGCCACACGTGAAGGAGGTCACCAACCGCGCGGTCAAGACGGGCAAGCTGATCATCCAACGCGACCCGCGGCGCGCCGCCGTGCGAAACCACTTCTTTCGCACCGCGAGCAAGGTGCCGGGGTTCACGTCCTGGCTCCGCCAGCACCGCTGGCTGCCCGACGCGCGTTACCAGAAGGGTTTATTGGCGCACAACGGAAATGGTGCCGTCGGCTGGCTCATCCAGCAGCCGTGGGTGGTCGAGGAGAAGGGTGACGCCGTCCGATTGGATGACGTCATCGGCGGCCGCTGGACCGTGCTGCACCTCGGGCCGGCCCCCGATCTGCGGGAGTGGCGTGAGGCGGGCGTCCCCGTCCTGAAAATCCTTGTGCCGGGCGCGGTTCCGAGCGCGGACAGCATCGTGGATGCGGACGGCATCCTGACGCGCTGGCTCGACAAGCGCGGCGCGTCGGCGGTGGTGGTGCGGCCCGACGGGTTCGTATACGCCGCCGCAAAGGAAGACCAGCGGTTGCCGGGGCCCCCGGCCGGGCTCAAGGTTTAAGGAGAGAATCGATGACCAGCAACACCATGACCGAGCGCACCGTGCGCGTCAACGGGAAAGACATCTTCCTCGTCGAGGCCGGGGACGGCCCACCGGTGGTCCTACTGCATGGCGGCGGCCCGGGCGCGTCGGGCGTGTCGAACTATTCGAAGAACATCGAGCCGCTGGCCGAGAACTTCCGCGTGATCGTCCCCGACATGCCCGGCTATGGCCGCTCGTCCAAGGGGGTCGATCGCGACGATCCGTTCGGCTACCTGGCCGATCACATCCGCGGCATGTTCGACCAACTCGGCATCGAGCGCGCGCACCTGGTCGGCAACTCCCTCGGCGGTGCCTGCGCGTTGCGCCTCGCCCTGGACACCCCGCATCGGGTCGACAAACTCGTGCTGATGGGCCCGGGCGGTGTCGGGACGAGCCGTGGGCTGCCGACCGCGGGGCTGAAAAGCCTTCTGTCGTACTACGGCGGCGACGGGCCCAGCCTTGAAAAGCTGCGCACGTTCATCCGCTCGTATCTGGTGTACGACGGCGAATCCGTCCCGGATGCCCTGATCGAGGCGCGCTACCAGTCGTCGATCGAGCTCGAGGTCGTCGCCAATCCGCCCCTGCAACGGCCGACGGGCCCAAGGGTGTTGTGGCGAATGGACTTCACCCGCGACCGCCGGCTCAAGCACCTGGCCACCCCGACGCTCGTCATCTGGGGGCGGGACGACAAGGTCAACAAGCCCAGCGGCGCGGCGATGCTGGGCGAGCGGATGCCCAACGCCGACGTGCTCATCACGGCGAACACGGGCCACTGGGTCCAGTGGGAACGCGCCGACTTCTTCAACGCCGTCACCACCGCGTTTCTGACGCCTGACCATCTGTAAGGAGCCTCATGACCACTGACATCTTCGGCAACGTCCACCTGGGCTATGTCGTGATCGAAACCAACAAGTTCGCCGACTGGAAGCGCTTCGGGCGCGACGCGATCGGCATGCACCTCGACGAGATGCTGCCCGACACGATGCGGTTTCGCCTGGACGCCAACGAATGTCGCTTCCTGCTGCGGCGGGGGCCGGCGGAGGACGTCGTCGCCCTCGGTTGGCATCTCGACGACCACGCCACTTTCGACGAGGTCTGCCGCCGGGTCGCGGACCACGGCGTGCCCTACGCCGAGGGCAGCGACGACGACGCCAAACTTCGCGGCGTCGAGCGCTTCCTGCGGTTCCCCGGACCCAACGGGCTGACGCAGGAGGTGTACAGCACCGCCCGCACCGCCCCGCTCTCGCTGGACATACCGGGCAGCGGGTTCGTCACCGGCGCAGGGGGATTGGGCCACGTGGCGATCTTCACCAAGAAGCCGCACGAGATGCGAGGCTACTACGACCACGTGTTCAACGCGCGCCTGTCGGACTACATCGACGAAACGATCAACGGCCTGAAGCTGAAGGTCCGCTTCCTGCGCGTCAACGAACGTCACCACTCCGTGGCGATCGCATCGGTGAACATGTTGCCCGTCAACCCGATTCGCACGCGGGTGCAACACGTGAACGTCCAAGCCGCCACGCTCGACGACATGGTGACGTCGTATCAGCGCGTCAAGGCGCTGGGTTTCGAGATGACGATGTCGGTCGGGCAGCACACCAACGACAAGGAACTGTCGTACTACGCGATGACACCGTCGGGATTCGAGTGGGAGGTCGGCTGGAACCCGATCGTCGTCGACGAGTCCGTCTGGAATCCGACGACCCACCAGGGCATCAGCATCTGGGGGCACAAGCTGGAGGGGCAGACGGTGGTCGACAAGCTCGAGATGTTCGCCGTGGCCGCGCGGTCGGTGCTGCATCGCGAGGACACCGTCCCCGCGCTCAGTTCCCCGCCGATCGCCGACGACTGACCCCGCCGTTGCGGATAATCGCGTCACGAGCGCCAACGCCGCCGCCTCGGTTCCCGACGCGCCCTCGCCCGCCGAAATACGTGGTTGTGCTCTGCAATCTGTCGCTCCCGACCTTCCGCTGTGGGCTCATCGGCCGAAATGTCGAACCGTATGGAACGGTCAGGTCCACGCGCCGGTGGGTCGGACTCCATCATGCTTCATCCAGCGTCGGAAACAGGAGTTCGGAAACCAGGAGCTGCACTGCCGCGGCGACGGGTATCGCGACCAACGCCCCTACTACCCCGAGCAGCGCCGCGCCGATGAGAACGGCGAACACGGTCACTCCTCCGGGCACTCTCACCGCACGCCCGATGATCTTGGCGTCAACAGGTAGTCCTCGGCCAAGCGGAAGGCGACGTAGAAAGCCACAGTGGCGATACTGACCGGGACGGACACCGTCAGCGCCACCAGCGCGACCACAAACCCGCCGACCGTCGACCCATAGGGGAATAGATCGATGATCGCGACGAACAGCCCGAGCAGCACCGCATAGGGAACGTTCAGGAAGAAGCACCACACGAACGTTGCTACCCCGGCGATGACAGAGGTCAGCACATTGCCGAAAACGTAGTCACCGAACTTCGCCATCACCTCGTCGCCGATGAGGATCGCGCGCGGTCGCCGCGACATCGGGACCAACCGATACACGGTCGATCGGATCCGCGGCAGCTCGGCCAGAAAATAGACGGTGAGCACGGCCACAATCCCGACGTGTGACAGTGCTCCGAAGATTGTCTCCCCGGCCTTGAGGAGGCCCCCAATAGCTGGCGAGCCCGAATTGTGGAGCATGTCGCTGATCCGCTGTTGGATATGGAAGCGCTCGTTTAGTCCCCCGATCACGGTCGAGTGGCTCTGTGCCTGCTGAAGAAAATGTGGGACCTGCTCGATGAATTGACGGGCTTCCTGCACCAGCGGGGGGACCGCCGCCGCCACGGCACCGGCGAGGACCCCAAACACCATCACGACCACGAGGCTTACCGCCGCCCATCGCGGCAGTTTGCGGTTCACTAGCCCGGACACCGCAGGCTCAAGCCCGAGGGCGAAAAAAATCGCCGCCCCGATCAAGACCAGAACCGAGGACGCTGCCCCGAGCATCCGCACCGCCCCATAGGTGACTGCCACACCCGCCGAGGCCGTCAGCCCCAGATAAAACGGCGAACGCCGATCGAATCGTTGACCCCGGGTACCGAACGGGTGGCTGTCCGATCGTAGTTGCGTCGCGGTGTTTTCGGCGGCCGCGATCGCCCCTTCCTCGTCGCGGTGCGGGCGACCCACGCGGCGGTGATGGCCCCGATCGGCGAGGTCCTTACCGCCGGCCGGGCCGTTGTTATTGTCCTCCACTGTCCCAACTCCGTTCGTCAGCAGGAAATGAACCCACGATGTCCGCGGCGTCGTTTTAACAGTGACGCTGAGCTATCGGACCCGGGCCAGAATCACAGATCCCACTTGAATGAAGTCCGTGGCCGCCGTCAACCCCGGTCGCCACCGGCGAGTACGTCGTCCAGCAGATCCCCGATGCGGTGCCGGTCCCACAGGAACAACAGGTTCGAGAGCATCTGCAGCGGCGCGCGCACGCTCTCGTCGTCCCTGATGAGCGGATGTGTGCGGTCGTTCGGGATGGCCTCGAATCGCTTCCGGATCATTCCGGGCACACCCAGGAGCCAGGCGACGCCCATCGCCGCCGCATAGAGCAACGTGCTGCGGCGCAACCGAACGGGGTCGAGATCCGGCCCACCGTAACGCTGGAACTCGGAAACGAACAGCTGCAACAATTCGTCGAGATGGGTTCCCCACAAATCGGTTTCGGCGCCCGACATGGCCCCCCAGATCGCCATGCCCAGGTTCATCTGCCCGACGCATCCCCAATCCATCAGGCCACAGCGCAGGACGCCGTCCGTATCGCGCCAGAACCACGCGTTGTCGATGTTGGCGTTCCAATGGCACAGCGCGACATAGTCGGCGTCGGCGGCCAGCAGGCGGTTGATCGCGTGCTCGTGGCGCGCGACCCGCGGCACGTCTTCACGCAGGCGGGCCATCAGCCCCGCCGAACAGACAGGCAGCAACCCACCATGGGCGCAGGCGAATTCGGCCAGCCCGTCCAGTCGGCGCTCTAACTTGTCGGGCGACAGTGGCGCACGCTCCCCCACCGTCGCCGCAGCCATGTCCAGCGGGAAGGGCGCGGTCAGCTCGGCCGGCAGCCGCCCGGACCGGTGGGTGCCGGCGAGCCGGGCCAGCGCGGTGAGCAGTGCGTGGTAATGCTCGGCGGGGCGGGGCATCTCGTAGTCCAGGCACTTGTGATATTGCGGTTCGATTCCGTTCTCCCCGAATCGAATCCGCTCGGTGATCAGGATTCCGGTGCCGGTCTGGCGGTGATAGTCGGCGAAGTGCGCCTTGGGCACCGAGATGGGAAACCTTTGGGCCCGCGACAGGGCCGCGAAGCGCACCTCCGGCTCCATCTGCGTCTTGCCGAGGTCGCGCGCCGGGTCTTCGAAGTCACGCGAGAACTTGACGAACAGGTCGGTGTGCAGATTCGGTGCGGGCTTGGCGTATTCGACCGCGAGCGTGACCTTTCGGCCGGTGCTGCCGCCGGTGACCTCACGGATCCCGGCGACGCGTGTGACGCTGTTGTCCCCCAACGCGCCCCAGGCGCGAAACGCCTCGGTGAGAAAGCGGGCACCGCCGCTGCGCAGCGCCGCCGCGTCGGCCGGAAACGCCAACCCGTGGTGGTCGCCCACGGCCCAATGCGAAGTCAACTGATTACCAGGTTTGTTCGGCCGCGCGCACCAGCATGTGGTTGACCGCCACCCGGCGGTCACGGGTCACCATGAACAACACCGCGTCGGCGATGTCTTCGGGCCGCAACTTCACCATGCCGGCGGTCTGACGTTCGAATGCCTCCCGTGACGACCCCGCCAGGTGGCTGAAGATCTCGGTATCGACCGTTCCCGGGCCGACCACTCCGACACGCACCCGTTGGCCGAGGACCTCTTGCCGGATGCCCTCGCTGAAGGCGTTCACCCCGAACTTGGTCAGCGAGTAGACGGCCGTGTTGGGCCGGGCGACCCACCCGGCGGTCGAACTGATGGTGACCAGATCGGCGACACCGCGCGGTGAGTCGGAGGCGGCGTTGATCAGATGCGGGAGGGCGGCACGAGTGACATACAGGACCCCTTGCACGTTCACCGTCACCATGGCGTCCCAACCTTGCAGCGACGCCTCGGCCGCGGGGCCGGACTGCATCAACCCGGCGTTGTTCACCACCGTGTCGAGCCGGCCGAACTCCGCCACGGCGCGCTGGACGGCCGCCGACACCTGGTCGGCATCGGTGACGTCGGCGGCCACGGCAAGCGCTGTGCCGCCGGCGGATTCGATGCCGGCTTGCAGTTCGGCAAGGCGGTCCGCGCGGCGGGCGAGCAGGGCCACCGCCGCGCCCTCGGCGGCCAGCGCCTTCGCCGTCGCGGCGCCGATACCGCTGCTGGCGCCGGTCACCAGGGCCGCGGTGTGGGCAAGTGTCGCCGTCATGCGCCCAGTATCTCGTGTAGCACATAATCGGTGTGCTCGCCCAGGTCCGGTGCGCCGCGGGCGATGCGCGCCGGGTCGCGCGCCATCCGCCAGGGCGGCCCGACGATCGGCCGCTGACCCTCACGGTGATCGCTGACGAACCGATAGAGCTCACGGTCCCACAGTCGTTGATCGCCGATCACATCGAGAGCGGTGGCGCTCTTGGCGGCCGGAACCCCGGCATCGCGCAGGCGCTGCGCCAGGCGCTCGGCGTCGTGGCTTTGGGTGAGCCGCCCGAGGTCGGCGTCGAGTGTTGCCGCGTGGCGGCGCCGCCCGTCCATGCCGGCGTACCGGGGTTCGCGAGCCAACGAACCGGCGCCGAGCGACTCGCACAACGCCCGCCATTGCGTGTCGTCGGCGACGGCCACCGAGATCCACGCGTTGTCGGCGCAGGGGTAGCAGCCGTGCGGGCACATGTCCGGGTGATCGGTGCCGCTGGGACCGAGGCGCCGGCCAGTGAGCGCCTGCTCGAGCAGGCAGTCGCCGACCATCGACGACAGGGTCTCCACGGCCGATACGTCGACGAATTGCCCCTCGCCGGTCAGTTCGCGATGCAGCAACGCCACCAATGCGGCGTACGCGGCCGCCGCACCGACGGTCGAATCGCCATAACGCATGCTCATTCCGAGCGGCGGCCCGCCGCGATAGCCGACCAGCGAGGCGAGCCCGGCCAGGGCGGCGAAGCAGGGCGCGTACCCGGTCTGATGGCCCAGCGGCCCGTCGTTGCCCCACATTTTGATCGACACCGAGATGATGTCCGGCTTGATTTTCCTGAGCTGGGCGTACCCCAGCCCTTGGCGCTCCATCGCGCCGGGGCGAAGGTTGTTGATGACGATGTCACTGCGGCCGACGAGCTCCCGTAACCACGACATGCCCTCGGCGGACTTGATATCCAGGTCCACACTGAGGATTTCGGGATTGATGCTCAGAAAGTACGGTGCGTGGTTGATGTCGGTGCCGCCGTACGCGCGCATCTCCTCGGGGCTGCCCGCCGTTTCGATCTTGATGACTTCGGCGCCCAGCATCGCCAGCAGCTTGCCCGCATACGGGCCGGCCCACACCTTGGTGAGCTCGACGACCCGCACCCCTTCCAGCGGTCCGCCGCGCGGAGACATCGGGGGTTTGAGTTGCGGCGACGTGACCCGCGGCCGTGGCCGCGCGGTGTCGATGCGGTCCAGGACCTGCCGGGTGTGCTGACCGAGACTCGGTGCGGCATCGGTGATTCGCGCCGGCGACGCACTGAACGCGTACGGCACCGTCGGGTATGCCGCATCCCCGAGCACGGGGTGGTGCACCCGCTGGAAGAACCCCCGATGGCGATACTGCGGCGAGTCCTGCAGGTCGGCGGCGCCGTTCACCGGCACCAACGGCACCCCCAGGCGCTGGGCCCGGTCGGAGGCGTCGTCCTTGGCGAGGTCCCGGATCCACGCCGCGAAGCCGCGTTGGAATGCCGCGACCTTGTCGGCGGTCACGGAGAACTCCAGCCAGTCGTCCTCGAACGCGCCCAGCCAGCCCGGATGACCCATCAGTTCTTTCAGGCCGAGCCAGTGGGCCCGGCTGGTCATGTACAGGTAGACGAAGCCGTCGGCGCACGCGAAAAACGCTGCGGGACCGGCCTGGTCGAAGTCGCCGCGGTGGCCCTCGGCGGTCACCTCGCCGGTGATGAACCGACCCAGGAT
Organism: Mycobacterium hainanense; assembly: GCF_041890355.1. Lineage (NCBI taxonomy): Bacteria > Bacillati > Actinomycetota > Actinomycetes > Mycobacteriales > Mycobacteriaceae > Mycobacterium > Mycobacterium hainanense. The sequence goes on from NZ_CP169059.1 coordinate 3,030,323, forward strand.
GCAATCGGCGCGGGAGGCCAGCACCGCGTGCTCGGAGATATCGATGGACTCGCCACGGCCGCTGTGCAGGCGCCCGAAGAGCGACGCCGTCAAGCACAGCGCGGCATCGAGTCCGGCTTCGTAGTCGGCCAGGAACCGGCCGGGTCCTTGCAGAGGCGGCTTGGTGGGATCCGGGTGACTGGGCGTGTGGTAGCCCCAACCGCTGGCATGGAACACGTTGATGCTCGTCGCGTTGTCGAATTCGGCTGGCGCCCCGCGCCCGAACGGCGTGACCGAACAGAACACCACATCCGGATGCTGGGCGGACCAGTCGGTCGCGCCGTCGCCGATCACCGCGTCGGCCGTGCCAATGAGCGTGTGCAGTATCGCGTGGCCGCAGGGGGTTCCGCGATCGAGTACGACTGAGCGCTTGTTGGTGTTGAGGTATGCGAACAGCGCGCTGCCGTCGCACCCGTCGGCCAGGATGGGAGCCATCGCCCGGGTCGGGCTGCCGCCCTCCGGCGGCTCGACCTTGACGATCTCGGCGCCGAAGTCGGCCAACAGTTTTCCGCAGTACTCGCCCGCGACAGACCCGACCAGCTCAACGACCCGGAAACCCGTCAGCGCCGACATCCAAGCCCTCCCAAGGCGGTCAGGGCTTCGCGCGGCCTGAGCGGCTGAGGCGCCACTCCGGCGGGAAGTTCAGGTCGTTGTCCTTGACGACGTTGTTGAGGCCCTTCTCGAAGGTGCCCTCGGTGAGGTCGACTTCTTCCGCATCGTTCTTGATCATCGGAAGCATGCCCTCGACCATGCCCGTGAGCAGGCTGCCGAAGTATTCGCCCTTGTGCTGCTTGTAGAGCTCCAGGAAGGTCTTCTGCACCGCGACGGTGTCGGTGGGGCGGGAGCGCGAGCATGCCATCGCGTACTTCAGAGTTTCGTCTTCCAGCTTCTCCCGGGGTACCACACTGTTGAGGAAGCCGCACTCGTACATTTCCTTGGCGGTGAAAGGCCGGCCGGTGAACAGCATTTCGGAGAACTTGCGCAGGCCCATCGTCTCGGCCCACCACCACAGGCGTGGTCCCCAACCCACGTACCGAAACGCGGGATGACCGAAGAGGGCGTCGTCCGAGGAGATCACCAGGTCCGCGTCGCCCGCCTGATAGAAGTGCCAGCCGTAGCAATACCCCTTGGCCTCGATGATGCTGATCTTGCGCAGCTCCTGTAGCGGCCGGTTGCCCGCGCGGGCCTTGGCGTAGAAGTCGGTGACGGTGGACAGGTAGCGATACGACCCACCCGGCGGGTATTTGACGTCGTCGTCGTTGATCGCGAGCTCGTGGTGCAGGGGCAGGCCCGGATTCTCCAGCATCGGCCGTTGTTCGGGCAGGTCGCCTCCGCTGCCGAAATCCTGGCCCTCGCCACGGATCACGACGACCTTGACGTCGTCGTCGACGTTGCATTTGTGGATCAGGTCCGCGTAGTTCTGCCGCATTCCCAAGGTCGTGGAGTTGAGCTCCTCGGGGCGGTTGAAGGTGATGTAGGCGATCCGGTTCTTCTTGTCCTTCTCGAACTTGATGTACTGCTCGGCTTCCTTCTTCAACTTCTCGTAGTCGTATTCGGGCATCGGCTTCTCCAACTTCTCTTGTATTGGCGCTTATTTGAGCAAGCTGCCCGCGTCGACGGGAAGCGAAACGCCAGTGACATAACGCGATTCGTCAGAGGCGAGGAACAGGACCGCGTTGCTGATGTCCGCGGGTTCCACCCACGGCACCGGCAGCGTGTGCATCATCTGGGAGATCGGGGCGAAGTCGTCCGGCCCCGGATTCTCCAGGTCGGGGCGGAAGAGCCGGAACGTGTTGTCGTTCATCACCATCGTGGTGCTGACCTGGGTGGGTAGCACCGAATTCACGCGGATCATGTGCTGGCCGAGCTCGACGGCGAAGGCGCGCATCAGGCCGATGACGCCGTGTTTGGCCGCGATGTAGTGGCCGGTGTTCGGGTATGCCTTGCGCCCACCGACCGAGCTGGTGAGCACGATCGATCCACCGCGCCCACCGGAAAGAATGTGTGGGACACCCGCTTTGACCGTATGCCAAACGCCGGTCAGGTTGATGTCGATCATGTCCTGCCAGACGTTCTCCCGAATCTTGTGCAGCTTCCTGCCATCGGTGCCCACGCCCGCGTTCGCGACGATGATGTCGAGCCGCCCGAGCTGTTCCACGCCGCCGTCCACCGCGGATTTCAGCCCCTCGTAGTCGCGAACGTCCACCTGCGCGGTGACGATGCGGCGGTCCTGGGCTTTCACCAAGTCGGCCGTCTCGGCCAGGTCTTCCGGCGTCGAGTGCGGATAGGCCAGGTTCTCGATCGGCCCGCAGACGTCGATCGCGATGATGTCGGCGCCCTCCTGCGCAAGGCGCACGGCGTGGCTGCGACCCTGACCGCGGGCGGCGCCACTGACGAACGCGACCTTTCCCGCCACCCGGCCAGAGACGCGGCCGGTCATCAGGGCACCACGGTGGGAAGTGTTTCCCAACCTCGCACCGACGACGTCGGGCTCAGCTTCGCGTTGGCCAAATCCGGCTCCCATTCCGGGAAGCGCTTGAGGATTTCCTCGAGGGCGACACGGCCTTCCAGCCGGGCCAGCGCCGAACCCAAGCAGAAGTGGGCGCCGACGCTGAACGTGAGGTGCGGCCGGGCGGCGCGATGAATGTTGAATTCGCCTGCGTCGGGGCCGAACTGGCGCTCGTCGCGGCAAGCCGACCCAATCAGCATCAGCATGACGCTGCCTTCCGGCACCGTCTGGTCATAAATATTGACGTCGCGCGTGACATAGCGGGCCATGTGCGGTGCGGGCGGCTCGAAGCGCAGCAGCTCCTCAATGGCCTGCGGGATGAGTGCAGGGTTCTCGACGAGTTCTCGACGCTGATCGGGATGTTCGGCGAGCACCTTGCCCGCCCAGCCGATCAGCCGCGTGGTCGTCTCGTTGCCCGCGCCCGCCACCACGTTGAGGTACACCAGGATCTCCTCGCGCCTCAGTTTGCGCGTGGCGCCGGTCTCGTCGACGAACTCGACGTTGAGTAGCTCGGTCATGATGTCGTCGGACGGATTTTGGGCACGCCAATCGATGTAGGCCTCGAACTGCTCCCCCAGCGACAAACCGTGTTCGGCGGCGCTCATCGGCTTGCCGGGCTCGGTGCGCAACTGCGCGTTGCCGCGGTCGCGGATGTATTCCTGATCTTCTTCAGGAATGCCGAGCAATGCGCTGATGACCTTCATCGGCATGATCGCACCCAGGTCGGTGACGAAGTCGAACCGCCCCGACCCCACCAGCGGATCCAGCGATTGTGCGCAGAACTCGCGGATCATCGGCTCCAGCGCGGCGATCTTGCGCGGGGTGAACATGCGGGACAGCAACTTGCGGTGCACGTCGTGGATCGGCGGGTCTTCGAAGATCAACATGCCCGACGGGATTTCGAGGTTGGCCTTGATCAGTTCCATGATCACGCCCCGCGCGGAGCTGTACGTGCCGTGGTCGATGATTCCCTTGTTCACGTCGGCGTATCGGCTCAACGCATAGAAATCGTATTCGGAGTTGTAATACAGTGGCGCCTCGTCGCGCAGGCGCTTGAACATGGGGTATGGGTCTGCGATCAACTCGACATCGTACGGATCGAAACGCACGTGGCTATCGGTGCTCGTCGTCACGAAATCCCTCCTCCGCCTGCCTTTTACCGGGCATCCCCGCCACCTGGCAGTGCCGGATCCGGATCGGGCAATTTATACACTCCGCTTAATTGCATTGCAGTGACTTGCGCATGGGCTGGATTGAAATCGGCCCGTCAGCGCGGCTCAACTCTATTCTCGTAGAGAACCACACGGGCAATGGTCTGGCAAGACCCCATGCCGTGCTCATCCGAGCGCCGTGGCCCGGTGCCCGCCGGCGGGACGACGCCCGCCGGCGTCGGTCAGCCTGCCCCGGTGCGGACTGTGCAGGATGCCGGCCGCGATGGCCGACAAGATGCCGTCCAGTTGCTCGGGTGTGTCGACGATCCGGTCGCCGTGGGCGAACCGCACCAGCAGGCCGTTGATGAACGTCAGCGTCACGTTGCTCAGATCCTCGACGACGGCGGGGTCCAGGTCCGCGCCGTGCGGCATCAGCTGCACCAGGATTTCGCGGTGCAGCTTGGTGAATTCGTCCGTGGCGCGCTGCAGGATCGCGGCGAGCGACGGATCGCGCGCCGCCTGCATCGTCAGCTCGTAACGCGCCTTGGTCCGGAACAACTGCGGCTGGTTGCCGGATCGGATGACCACCTGGGACAGCCGCGAGGGCGAGGGGTTTTCCCCCCTGCCGTCGGAGTCGTCGGCGACGGACTGCAGGTCGGCGAGGTCCAGCGCGGCCAGCCGCTCGGCCACCGCGCGCAGCAGCGCCGAGCGGGTGCGGAAGTAGAACGACGTGGTGCCGTCGGGGACGCCGGCCTTGCGGTCGACCTTGAGATGGCTTAGTCCCTTGGCCCCGTCTTCGGCCAACAGCTGGATGGCCGCATCGCACAAGTCGCGGCGGCGCTCCCCTGGGTTGGGCTTTCGGCGTTTGTCCATCGTCTTGCAGCGACACGCTACTCTATATTTGTAGTGTCCGTAAAGGCGTGACGCGGGGTGCCGTGCCACCCCCGAACACGCAACAACGCGGCCCCTCTCTCGACTGGAACAATGGGTCCAATGACTCAATGGCGAGGTGACGGGAGGGTCGGCGCGCCGGCCGCTTGGCTGATGTGCGCCGGGCTGCTCTTAGCGCCGGTGTGCGGCTGCCACTCCGCGCGGCACGCGGCCGGGCCCACCACGTCGACCACGGCCGCCGCAACCACCGTGGTGCCCGCGACGAGCGCGCCGGCCGCACCGGTCGTGAAGATCGCGCCCTTGCCCGTCCGCCCGGTCAACAAGTCGCAGCCGACCAGCCCGCAGAAGTGCCCGGCCGCCGACTCGAATCATCCGGTGGCGCCGACGGATGCCTTCACCGCGTGCGATATCGGCCGAACCACCCTGTACACGCTCGGCCCCGAGACGATGCAGCTCGGGCTGATGCACGTGGAACCGCCGAAGTCGCTGACGGCGGGCTTTTACGACGTCACGCTTACCCTCGACCCCCCGTCGGCGTCCGCGTGGGCGTCGTACACCGGCGGGCATCTACAAGACCATGTGGCCTTCATCCGCGGCAATCTCGTGCTGGAGGCGCCGATCATCGAAGACCCCGTCACTTCGGGCCGCATCGCGCTGACCACCCAAACGGCCGAGGGCGCGGCACAATTGGCGCAGCTCGCCGGCCAGCCCGTGTGACATGACCACACCGGGGATGGACCGGCTCGGCATCGGCATGCTAAGCGTATTCGGGCTTCCCCCAGTCGAATTGGTGAATTTGGCGGCGGACCTCGGTTGCCGCTTCGTCTCCGCCGCGCTGCAGGGGATGCCGCTGGTGCCGCTGGGCTACCCCCGATTCTCCCTGGCGGACGACGCCGGCCTGCGACGGACCGTGCTCGCCGCGATGGATGCCCGGGGCGTCGCGATTTCGCTCGGTGACGGCTTCCTCGTGCTGCCCGACGCCGAGATGACCGCGTTCCGCGCGGATCTCGACGTGCTCGCGCAACTGGGCGTTCCCCAGATCAATGTGGTCAGCCTCGACCCCGACCTTGCCCGCAGCTTCGATCAGTTCGCCGCGCTGACGGAGCTCGCCGCCCACCGCGGCATCCAGACACTCGTCGAACCGGTACCGGGGCTGACCGTCGGCGACCTGCCGACGGCGCTGGCGGCGGTCGAACACGTGGGGCGGCCCGACTTTCGCGTGCTGATCGACACCATGCATCTCATCCGCTCGGGATCGGGCGCCGCCGATGTCGCCGCGATCGACCCGGCTCGCATCGGTTATGCCCAACTCAACGACACCACGCTGCGTCCGCGCGGTGGAAATTACATGGAGGAAGCCATGTTTGAGCGCATGGTTCCCGGCGAGGGGGAGCTACCCCTGCGGGACATCCTCTCCGTGCTCCCGTCCGACATCGTCATCGAACTCGAGGTGCCGCGAAGGCAGTTGGCGTTGGACGGCGTCAGCCCGATCGACCGGCTGCGACCGTGCGTCGAGGCGGCACGGCGGTTGTTGTCCGAGGTCCCTAGCTAACGGGTCCGTTCCCGCGACGGGCGAACGCCGGCGCGTGCTCGGGCAGGACACCCACGCCGATGAAGTAGGCCGGCACGATCGACAGCCACGGCAGCCGCCGCATCACGCCGAGGAATGCCGCCGGCGGCGTGGGGTCAGCCCCGCGCAGCAACGGCCCGAGCAGCATCCGGTGCAGCACCTGCTGCACCAATTGCGTCACCACCGTGGGGAAGACGCGCCGGCGGTGCACGGCGGCGAGTTCGCGGTCGCCCACGCGGTGTCGTCGCAGCGGTTCGGCCAGCACGGTCGCGGCCGCGACGGCATCCTGGATCGCCAGGTTGATGCCGACGCCGCCCAGTGGCGACATCGCGTGCGCCGCGTCACCGATGCACAGCAGTCCCTTGGTGTGCCAACGACGCAGCCGATTCACGTGCACGTCAAGATGTTTGACGTCGTCCATGGATTGCAGCGCCGCCACCGACTCGGGCATGTCGGGTAGCAACTCTTCGACGTCGCGACGGAACGCCTCGATGCCGCGTGCCCGCAATTGGGCGTCGGTGCCCTTGGGCCCGAGGTAAGCGATCTGGAAGTAGCGTTCCCGTGGGATCACGGCAAGACCCTTGCCCGGACCGAGCCGAGGGAGGAAGGAGTATTCGACGTCCTCCTTGTGCGGCAATCGAAACCACCACACGTCGAACTTCACCGGGAACTCCCGCGCCTTCAGTCCCGCCTCCTGACGAGCGATCGACCACCGGCCATCGCACGCAACCGTCAACTCGGCCCGCAATTCGCCCGGGCCGTCGGGCCCGTGGTAGCGCACTCCGGCGACCCGGCCGGCCTCCCATACCAGCCCGGTGACTTCGGTGTTCATCCGCAGCGAGAAGCTGGGCTCCGCCCGAGCCGCATCGGCCAGCAGATTGAGCAGGTCCCACTGCGGCACCATCGCGACAAAGGGATGGGGCTGGCGTAGCCGCTCGAAGTCGACGTAGGTCACCGACCGCCCATTGGACTCCAGTTTCGCGGTGCGGACCTCGGTGAAAGGCAAGGCCGCGAAAGGTTCCCACAACCCCAGCTCGTCGAGCAGGCGCATGGTGGTCGGATGGACCGTGTCGCCGCGAAAATCACGCAGGAAGTCGCCGTGCTTCTCCATCAGCGTGACCTGCACACCCGCCCGCGCCAGTAGCAGCCCCAGGACCATGCCGGCCGGGCCGCCACCGATGATTGCGCAGGTCGTCGTCTCAGCCATCAGACGGCCATCACAACTCGACGTCGAAGACCGAGACGGGATCGAGGATCACCCCGGTTTCCTCGACGTAGCGATCCCACAGCGTCAGCAGCTCGGCTAGCTTGTCGGGGTGCGAACCGGCCAGGTCGTGGATTTCGCCGGGGTCCGCCGCGAGGTCATAGAGCTGCCAGCTGCCCGGCCCGTACGGCGCCGGCAGGTGCAGCGCCTTCCAGTCTCCCTGACGAATCGCCCTGCGGCCGAAGAGTTCCCAACCCGTGCCGGTTTGGGCGTCGTGAACGGTTTCCCCATCCCGCGACAGGTAGCCCACCAGGGAACGGCCGCGCATCGGCGCTACCTCGCGCCCGCGGTAGGACGTGCCGGGGTGCGCCGCGCCCGCCAGTTCCAGCACGGTCGGGGCGATGTCCATGACGGTGCTGAACGCGGTGCCGATCTCGCGCTGCCGCTCAAACCCCGGCCAGGTCACGAAACCGACCACGCGGATTCCACCTTCGGTGGTGAATGCCTTGTGCAAACGCGATGGCGCGGTGGCGGCTTGCGCCCACCGCGGCCCGTACCAGATGAACGAGGAGGGCCGGCCGAGGTTGTCCAGGCTGTTGTCGCAATGCTTTTCGATCTGCGCGACGATTCGGGCACCGACCAATGGCATCGCCTCGACGATCGCTCCCTCGGCGCCGTTGTCGGACAAGAAGATAACGACGGTGTCGTCCAGTTCGCCGCAGTCCGAAAGGTAGTCGAGCACCCGGCCGATATTCCAGTCCATCCGGTCGACCATCGCGGCGTAGACCTCCATGCTGCGGGCCGACACCGCGCGCTGTTCATCGGTCATCTCGGCCCACTCGGGGGCCCCGTCGGCGACGACCGGGTGCGCCTCGACATCCGGCGGGCACAGGCCCAGCCGCTTGAGCGCGGCCAGTCGCTCCTGGCGCAGCGCGTCGGGTCCGGCGTCGTAGCGGCCACGGTATTTCGCGATGGATGCGTCCGGGGCCTGCAGCGGCCAATGCGGCGCCTGGAAAGGCAGATACGCGAAGAACGGCCGGTCGTCACCGGGCGCGCGTTCGCCGAAATACTGCAGCAACTTGTCGGTGTAGAAGTCCGACGAGTAGAAGTCATCCCCCACGCTGACGAACTGGTCGTCCTCGGTGTAAAGCGTTGGCACGGGCGAGAAACTGCGTGCACCGCCGCCCCCGAAATGGCTCGCCCCGGCCGGCAGCAGCGCGAACGAGCGCTCGAAACCCCGCGCCCAGGGTGACCGGTCGATCGTGGCGCCCAGGTGCCACTTGCCCGACATCAGTGTCAGGTATCCCGCGTCGCGCAGCAGTTCCGGCAACGCCACCACCCGGTCGTTCAGGTAGCCCTCGTAGCCGGGCGCGCCGTGAAACCCGGGGCCGGCGACCTCCAGCATGGTGCCGATGCCGGCGATGTGGTGGTCCGTGCCCGTCAGCAGCATCGCCCGGGTGGGTGAGCAGGCCGGGGCGGAGTGGAAGTCGGTGAGCCGGATTCCCGCGTGGGCCAGCCGATCGAGGTTCGGCGTCTCGATTTCGCCGCCGAACGCACCGATATCGGAAAACCCGAGGTCGTCCGCCACGATCACGAGGAAGTTGGGCCTCTTCACGGTGAAGCATCCTGCCAGGTCCGGCGCCCGGGCGGAATGCCGCCGCGAGGGCGCGCCGTTATTGTCAGGGCGGCGCGATCCGCGCACGGCTAGACCGGAAGGGCTCTGACATGCTGGCAGGTTTCGAAATGTCCATTCCGTTGGTCGCCGCCCCGATGGCGGGCGGTCCGACCACCCCCGAAATGGTGTCGGCCGCGACCCGCGCGGGTGGCCTGGGCATGCTCGCCGCCGGCTACAAGACGGTGGAGGCCGTGGAGGCCGAGGTCAAACAGGTTCGTGCCGAGGGAATCCCGTTCGGTATCAACCTGTTTGCGCCCAATCCGCTGCCGGTGGACCCGGCGAGCTACCGCACTTACGCCGCGATCGTCCAGCGCGACGCCGAGCAGTTCGGGCTGACGTTGCCCCCGGAGCCGATCGAGGACACCGACAGGTTCGACGAGAAGGTCGCGCTGCTGCTCGACGACCCGGTTCCCATGGTGTCGTTCACCTTCGGCATCCCGCCGCGCGCGGTGATCGCGGCGCTGCGCAAGGCGGGCAGCGTCGTGGCGCAGACGGTGACCACGCCAGAAGAGGCGGTGCAGGCGCGCGACGCCGGCGTCGACATGCTCGCCGTGCAGGCGGCGGCCGCCGGCGGTCATTCGGGCACACTGTCGCCGCGGGAGCCGCTGAGACCGGTGCCGATCGCCGAACTGGTCGAACGGATCGTCGCGGCCGTGCCGCTCCCGGTGATCGCCGCCGGCGGGCTCGCCACCCCCGCCGCGGTTGCCGAGGTGATCCGCGCGGGCGCCGCTGCCGCCGCCGTCGGGACGGTTCTGCTGCGCGCGGACGAGAGCGGCGCCTCCGCCACGCACCAGGCGGCCCTGACCGATCCCGCGTTCACCGAGACGGTGCTCACGCGCGCGTTCACCGGCCGGCCCGCCCGCGGGCTGCGCAATGCGTTCATCGACGCCCACGAGGCTCAGGCACCGTTGGGCTATCCGGCCATCCACTACCTGACCAGCCCGCTGCGCAAGGCCGCGGCCGCGGCGGGCAAGCCCGACTACGTGCACCTGTGGGCCGGCACCGGCTACCGGAATGCCACCGCCGAACCCACCTCCGAGATTCTGCGGCGGCTGGCTTCCGATTTATGAGAATTCGAAGCGGTTCAGCACGTCGTAGTTGCGGGCGCCCGCCACCCACATGACCTGATAGATCAGCCGCACCACCGTCGAGTCGATCTGCCGGTAGCCGGCCAGCGTGGACGTCCGCTCGAGTAACCGCAGCCTCGGGTTCCACGACTCGAGCTCCCGCGCATCGCGGATACCCCAGTTGATGATCCCCCGGGTGAACAGCTTGGACAGCAACGGCGCCAGCGCCGAGAGCGTGTCGAAATGCATTTCGCCGCTTTGGAATCGGTCCGTCAGACGCTGCAACAGCTCGCGGACCTGGTGTTCGGTCAGATACATGAGCAGGCCTTCGGCGATGACCAGCGTCGGGCGACCGGTCGGTACCAGCTCCATCCAGCCCGGATCGGTCACCGACGAGCCGATCATCCGGTAGCGCTCGGTGTCGTCGTAGAGCCGCCGCCGCAGCTCGATGACATCGGGCTGGTCGACGTCGAACCACGAGACGGTCGGCGGCACGGCAAGGCGGAAGGCCCGGCCGTCGAGGCCGCAGCCCAGGTGCAGCACCACCGCCTGGGGATGGCGCCCCAAGAAATCCGCGCACCAGTCGTCGAGTTGCTTGGCTCGCAGGGCGACCAGGTACTGGTTCGACGCCGGCAGCGAACTCCGGTGGATGCGCTTGAAGTCGTAGTCGATCCGCTCCACCGCTTCCGCCGCCGCTTTATCGTCCAAAATAGGCCGGCGCGAACGGCTTTCGTGAGCGCGCAGATAAAGCGTGACGAGGTTCGTCCATTCCACCGAGCCCCACCGCACGGATTTGAAGTCGACCTTATCAGTCGATCTCATGCCTTCTCCTTGCCGCCCGATATTCGGTCCACATCCCCATGAGCTGGTCGCGATAGGCGTTGGTGCAGAACTCGCAGAAGTCGCGGAAATCCTCGACGCGCTGCCGTTGTTCCGCACGGTCCTCGTCCAGCACGGAAAGGGCGAACTCAGCGGGCTCGATGCCCAGCCGCATGAGCGAGAGCTGGGTTTGAAGAACGCTGGTGAACCCGCCCGGCGTGACCCGATAGAGGTGTTGACGGTTCGGGCTCGGCAGCCGCTCCACCATGCCGCCCTCCAGGAGCTGCCGGGCGACGGTACTGATGGAGGCCTTGCTGACCGATAATGCGTCGGCCAGCTGGGTCAAGGACTGCTGCGGCGGATGACAGATCAAGAGCCAGCCGTACAGCCGGCCCATGGTCCGGGTGGCACCGAGCAGTTCGAAGAACAGGCCGAGGCGGTCGACGAACTCAGCCTCTTCCGGCGACATGATCTCCCGCCTCCGCAACGTTCAGTACATACTAAACGTAATTTACCGGTATGTGGTTTTCAACTGGCCACTCCCTGGGTCGGCACGGTGGACGTGCCCAGCACGCGGTCGATCGCGTCGTTGACGCACTCTGGGTGCTCCTGGAGCAGCATGTGACCGGCGCCGGGCCGGTGCAGATGGGTGGCACCCGGGATGGCCTCGGCAATGTCGCGGGCGTGTGCGACCGGAGTGGTCATGTCGGCACCGCCGCTGATGACGATCGTGTCGGCGGCAATCGAGGCCAGCGCCGGATACTGGTCGTACCGCTTCAGGCTGGGCAGAAAACCGACGGCGGTCGGCAATGGCGTGGTGCGAACCGCGGATAACGTGAGCGCTGCGGCGTTGCGCCAATCCGCACCCGAAAACCGGCTCAGCCCCGCGCAGACCGGCCGCACCAGTCCATCGAACGCCTTGTCCATGACACGTCGCGGCAGGTGGTGAACGACCTCGAAGAGCGCGTCGGTGGCCCGGGTGCCCAGCAAGCGACCAAGTCCCCGCTCCCCGAGCCGGCCAGCGGCGGTGGCGACCAGCACGAGGGCCTGCGGATCCACCGGACGCTGCGCGGGGGGACGGCCCAGATACGCCAGCGCCGTCATGCCGCCCATCGAATGTCCCGCCAGGGTGAGAGGGCCGGTCACGCGCAAGGCGACGAGGACTTCGGCGAGGTCGGCTGCGAGCCGGTCGATCCGGTAGGTGCGCATGTCGGCGCCGGTCGAGTGGCCGTGCCCGCGGTGGTCGTAGGTGATGATCCGCACGCTATCGCCCCACCGGCGCACCAGGTGCCGGGTCTGCAGCGCCCAGCTCGCTTGGGTCAGGCAGAGACCGTGGAGCAGGACCACGGTGTGCTTGCGGGAACCCGACGAACCGTAGTCACGCACCGCCAGCTCAACCCCATCGCTGGTGACAACCGTGTGCTCGACATAGCCATTTCGCTTGTCGGCCAACGATTGCGGGGCCGCCACCGCGGCGGCGCGATATGCGTTTGTTCCCGTTGTGAATTCCGGCTGAGTGAACACGGTGGGCTCCTAACTTCGTTGTGCTCGAAGTTACGGAGCGGCGGCGGCTATGACTCGCTTGTGCGCAATACGCACGCAACCGGCGATTTCGCGGTTTTGCGCATTGTGCTCGTTGGCGCCGATCTGGGTTAGAACGCGTCCGGATTCCGCTGAACTTGTTCGGGTACGGGGTGGCGATACAGGCGAGAGGCGTTCTCCCAGATGAACTTTCGGATCACATCAGCGGGCAGGTCGCCGATTTGCTCGTGGATCGTCTGCTGGGTGTGGGGCCAGGTGGAGTCGCAATGCGGATAGTCGGCCTCCATCATGATGTTGTCCACGCCGATCCGGTCGCGCTGCACGAACGAGGATTTGTCCTCCACCGCGCAGAACCAGAAGTTGCGGGTGAATACCTCTGCCGGCGTGAGGCTTTCGCCCAGCGCCGCCCAGGTGCCATACATCGCGTGATAGCTGAGCATGTGGTCGAGGCGATCCAGCAGGCCGGCCACCCACCCGATGCCGCCTTCCGACAAACAGATCTTCAGGTTCGGGAACCTGCTGGGCAGCCCGGAATACAGCCAGTCGACCGCCGCGGAGATGGCGTAGGCGAAGAACAGTACGCCCTGCACGTCCGGTGGCGCGTCGTCGGTGGTCGACGGTGAGGACCCCGACGAGCCGATGTGCAGGTTGACGACGGTGTCGGTCTCGGCGCAGGCCGCCATCATCGGGTCCCAGTGTTTGGAATGAATGCTCGGCAGCCCCAGCATTGCCGGGTTCTCGCTGAACGTGACGGCGTGGAATCCCCGCTCGGCGTTTTCGTAAATCATCTTCGCGCCGAGGTCGGGGTCCAGCAGCCACGGCAATTGGCACGGGATGATGCGTTCGGGATACGAGCCCGCCCACACCTCGAGGTGCCAGTCGTTCCAGGCGCGCACCGAGGCCAGCGCCAGGTCGCGATCGTCGGTCACCTGCTGCAGCCGCTGGCCGGCGAAGCCGGGCAGGAAGGACGGGAAGTTGAGCGACGCGTAGACGCCGTTGAGGTCCATGTCCTTGACTCGCTCATGGATATCCCAAGCGCCCCTGCGCATTTCGTCGAACCGGACGGGTTCGAAGCCATACTCGGCCACGGGCCGGCCGACGACGGCGTTGAAGCCGACGTTGGGCAGCTCCCGCCCGTCGTACACCCAGGTCTGTCCCCCGCCGTCGGTCTCGACGACCTTGGGCGCGCGGTCGGCGAACTTGCGCGGCAGCCGCCCGGCGAAGGTGTCCGGCGGTTCGACGATGTGGTCGTCGACGGAGATCACCGTGTAACGCCGCGGCGCGCGGGGCGGATCGGGCAGGAATGTGACCGAACGTTGTTCGCCGGTCTTCGCGGTGGTGAAGTTCAGGTCGCCGGCCAGCTCGTCTATCGATTTCACTAATCAATCTCCTTGCGCTGCGGCGGCTTTGAGCGTGCGGTGGCGGCTTTCAGTGTGCGGTTGGGGCGACGTCTGTCGGCGTGTCGCCGCCGTGCACGCACCGGCGACGGCGCGGTTCACGTCAGCACGTCGGGGCCGGCCTTGATGGTCATCCGCGCCGCGCCCGCCCAGTACACGTCGGCTGCGCGCTCGACGAGCGACCGCTGCATGCCCGCCATGTCGGACCACTTCATGGCCACCGGCTCCTTGCCGGTCAACAGGACGTCGTAGGCCAGCTTGCAGACCCGTTCGATGGAGGCCGCGCGGTAGACCGCTTCGGGCAGGTTGCGCCCCGTGGCGATGACGCCGTGGTTGGCCAGGATGGTCAGGTTCGCGGCCCCGATGCGGGCAGCGAGCTCGGCCGCGCGGGCCGGGCTGTCGATCTCGCCGTCGTAGGTGTCCACCAGGCACAGGTCGTCGAGGAAGAGCGAACCGGTCTGGTGCACCAATTCGGGCAGCCGGCCCAGCGCGGCGAGCACGCAGACGTAGTACGGGTGGTTGTGGATGACCACCCGCGCGTCGGCGCGGACACGGTGCAACTCGGTGTGGATGTGGATCGCCGGAGTGACATCCCACCGGCCGCGCAGCACTCGGGCGTCGGCGTCCACCACGCAGATGTCGGACGCCGTGATCTCCTGCCACCACAGCCCCCACGGATTGACCAACATCTCCGTCTGGCCCTCGGGCTGCCAGGTGATGTGTCCGGCCATGTTCTCGGCGAACCCGATGCCGGCCAGGTGGCGGAAGGCCACCGCGAGCGCCTGCTCGTCGGACAAGTCGACCCCGATCGGGGGAACCACCGACGGCGCCCAGACCTCCAGGCCGCCCCGGCGCGCGTTAGGAGCATTCATCTTCGGCCTCCGTTCTGGCTCGAATATCCTCGCGGAGCCGGCCTTTGGCAACCTTCCCGCCCGACGACCGGGGAAGCTCGTCGACCACGATGAGCCGCTCGGGCAACAACTCCTTGGAAACGCCCAGCGCCAGCAGGTGTTCGACCAATTCGGCCAGGTCGATCGTGGCTGAGTCGACGAGTTCGGCGTAGAGGCATACCTTTTCGCCGAACACCGGGTCGGGCATCGCGACCGCCGCCGCCACCGCGATCGCCGGGTGGGTGGCTACGGCGTCCTCGACCTGCGTCGCGCTGATGTTCTTCCCGCCACGAAGGATGAAGTCGGAAGTTCGTCCGGTGACGGTCAGATACCCGTCTGCGTCGATTTCGCAGATGTCACCCATGCGCATCCAGCCGTCGCGGGTGAACAACGTGTCGTGATCGCTCCCGCCGAGGTAGCCCAGACTGGTCGCCGGGCCGCGGCAGGCCGGCTGGCCTTTGCCCGTCGCGGTCACGTCCCGTTCTCCGTCGAAGAGCCGGACCGCCATTTCGGGCACGATCCGCCCGCTCGTGCGCAGCCGGCGTTCCCGCGTGTCGTCGACAGTGGTGGCGCTCAGCATCCCGGTTTCGTTGGAGCCATAGAACTGCAAGATCGTGGCGCCGGTGAGTTCCTCGAACTCTGCGGCCGGCCGGTAAGGCAGCGCCTCGCCGCCGGTGAACACGACGCGCAGCGAACTCAGGTCGTGGTCGCGGGTCGCGGGATCGGCCATAAGCATAGTCAATTGCGTGCTGACACAACACAATACGGTGACCCGGTGGCGGGTTATCGCCTCGCAGGTCGCCCCCGTGCTGAACCGCCCCAGGATGGCGGCGGTGGCGCCGAGATAGATCGGCGTGGTGTGGCTGGTCCATAGCCCGAAGCCGAACGGCGTCGGGATGACCGGCAGGAAAACGTCTTCCGGCGTCAGCAGCCCGTTGGCGACGGCCTTCTGGTGGAAGTAGTACCAGCGATTCTGGGTGTGTACCACGCACTTTGGCAGGCCGGTGGTCCCGGATGTCGAGTTGATGAGGAAGACATCGTCGGGCCCGAGTCGGGATTCGGGGGCAAGCGCCCTGGGCGTCGCCCGAACGTCGAGTCGTGGCGCGCCGGCGTCCGTGCCCAGCGTCAGCGTGGGCAGCGCAAGCTGCTCGGCGACGGACGCCGCGGTGGCGCCACGCTGTTGGTCGCTGATCAGGATGTTCGGCTGGGCGCTGCGCAGTATCGCCGCGACCTCACGGGCCCCGGCGCGCGCGCCGATGCCGACGACGACGGCCCCGCACCGCTCGATCGCGACGAACAGCACGTGCAGGGCCGCGCAGTCGCCGTGCCACACCGCCACTCGTTCGCCGGGCTCGATCCCCGCGCCGGCCAGCCTGTCGGCCAAAGCGCTTGCGGCAGCGTCGAATTGGCGCCAGCTCAGTGCCGCTCCGGGATGGTCGACATAGGCAAGGCGATCCGGCGCCCGTTCTGCGTTGCGGCGCACCGCGTCCGACAACGTCGCGTTCGACCAGAAGCCGGCGGCATGGAACCGGGCCGAGTCCTCGTCGGTGAACGCCGGCGAGGACTCGATCTCCATCAGCCGATGATAGGAAAGCCGCCGGCTGACGCGCCGCTAGGGGTTTTGCGGGACGGGAGCCGGGGCGTCGTGTTGCGGGTCGGCGACGGGGTCCGGCGGACGGGGGCGGGGTTTATGGCAATTGCGCGTGCAACCGCAGTTGAGGCCGATGATGCAGCCACCGCCGCCGGCGGGTTGCACCGGCAGGGCGCCGCCCGGGGCAGGCGGGGGCGCCGGCGTCGCGCTCGACGACGGCGCGGGCTTGGCGGCCCGGGTGACCATGTCGGCGTCCGACCAGCCGAACGCCAAGACGAGTGCTGCGAAGACACCGCAAACCGCGGCCACGGGCTGGGCCTGGCGAATCTTCACATTCTCCTCCAGTGTGCTTCTCGCCGCGGGGCGGACAATCGATGCGGCCGGACTAGGGGTTTGGCGGTGTGGAGGCGGGCGGGGCGTGCTGTGGATCGCCGGCTACGTCCGGCGGACGCGGGCGTGGCGGTGATTGGCAGTGTTGAACACATCCGCAGTTCAGGCCGATGAAACAGGGCGAGCTGGGCAGTCCGAGGGCGCTGTCGTGGATCGATGAGGACGGGGACGGCGCAACGGTCTTTGTCATCTCCGTCGTTGCGGTGGCACCGAATGGCGTCAGGGCCAGTGCGGCCAGGCAGGCGCATAACGCCCTCGCCGTCCCGGTCCGCCCGTTTCCCATGCTGACCAGAGTAGTTAGTCGCCGCCGCGCGCGCAGAAGACGCGGGAGTTTCGAAGAACACTCCAAGAAGTCACCAAGGATCCTTCAAGCGCCGCCGGGGACGGTGAACGCGCTGAGCGCCCTTGGGATCGGTAGCGGCTCCGCCGGGTTGCACTTGCCACACCACCGCTGCGCCCAGCAGCGACCGACACGGAGGTTCATGGCGGATGAAGAGCAAGGTGATTGTGCTGCTGGCCGGCGGAATGCTCGCGCTGGTGTTGCTGACGCGTTATTTCGCGCTGAGCCGGGCCGGCGTGTCGCTGGGGTGGATGCTCTACCTCGGGCTGCCGATCACCGGCGCCGGCGTGCTGTTCGCGCTGCGACTCATCGACATGGGCGCGGGGTGGACCACCAGGAGGGGCACGGCGCCGCGCACCGGCGGCATCCGCGCTCGCCCGGGCGCGCTCCCGCGGCCCGAGCCGCCGCTGTTCGACCGCCTCAAACAGCTCGAGGACCTGCACGCCAGGGGCGCGATCACCGACACCGAATACAGCGCGCAGCGCCTACAGATCATCGCCGACATGTAGGTCGGCGCCGTTTTCCATGGCGGCAACGAGGTGGGCGAGATCGCGCCGCCTCGACGCGGCCGCCCATGCCGCCCAGGTGCGCCGCACCAGTGGACGGCCGGCAAGGTTAAGCCAGCGCACCGACTTCGGTAGGGGTTCGAGCCGCCCGGCCGGTGCAAGCGCGAATTTTCCGCCCGCGCTGACGGCCGCCAGCTTCACCTCTGGCACCAGGTCCTGGTCGTAGGAAGCCGGCGGTCCCGCGTCGATACCGTGGCCGCGTAAGACGGCGGTCAGTTCGTCGTACCAGGCCGGGCTGCCCGCACGAGGAAAACCGAGCCAGTGCAGACCCGCCAATCGGTCCAGGCGCACCGCCCCGTCGGCCATTTGCATGGCGTCGGCTTCCGCGGCCGCGAGCAGCACACCCAGCGGTTCCTCAATGACGATCGAGACATCGAGACGCGCACCGACCGGTCGTTCGCGGACCAATCCCACGTCCAGTTCCCCGGCGTGCAGTGCTTCTACCTGCTGGGCGGTCGACAGGTGACGGATGTCCACGACCGTCGAAGGGAACGCCGTCGACAACGACGCGAGTGCACCCGACAGCGGTTGCGGCGGTAACTCGAGCGGGACGCCGACCCGCAGCGACCGACCCACCTGCGCCGAGTGCCTCACCATCGCGGCGACCGCTTGGTCGTAACGCGCGATCACCGCCCGTGCCTCGCCCAGCAGTGTCATCCCTGCGGGCGTGGGCGCCACGCCCGCGCTACTGCGGGTCAACAGTCGAACGTCGAGGTGCTTCTCGAGGGCCTGGATAGTCTGGGACAGCGACGGCTGGCTGATATGCAGGCGACGGGCCGCCGCCGAAAGGCCCCCCTCCTCCACGACCGCGACGAAGGCGCGCAGGTCCGAGATGTCCATGGCGTGTTCCAACGCGACGTCGGCCCGCGGCTGTTCCATTGCGACGTCCGATGACGCCCATTGCGGATCGGAATGGGCGACGCGGTCGCCGGCGTCCAAGCATCCGGTTGTATCGCCGCGGCGGTTCATCGCCTGACAACGCGGACAGCGTAGATCGCGGCGCTCACCGCGAACATCGTGGCGGTCAGCAGGAACCAGCGGCCAAGAAAGGGGTCCTGCGTCTGGCCGGTCGCGGCCGCATACGTGGCGGCGCCCTGCTTGATGATGCCGGGCAGGAACACCAGCAGCGTCAGGCCCGCCCCCAGCGCGGGCACTCGGATGTGGTTGATGACGGGCACACCCCGCGGTGCGGGCCGGGCGACGGACCGTGACAGCAGCCGGTCGAGCAATGCGTAGACCGGGAACAACACCAGGTCGTGGGCGACGATGGCCGCGGCGAACCACACGATGATGGACTGCCACCACACGTGGGGGTTCCACAGCGTGACCGGTTTGATGGTGACCACGACATAGGCCAGGAGCGCGAACCCGGCGATCAACGTCAGCAGATGCCACGGGCCAGAGCCATAGAGCCGCACGAAAGCCGCTCGCGCGCTAGGCATTTGGGTTGGCCCTAAAGGCGATGGATTCCACCCATTTGGTGTTGTGCACCCCTGGCAACGCCGGCACGATGATGCGCGCCGGGTAGCCATGATCCGGGGACAGGTCGGCCCCGTTGACGCGCAGGGCCAGCAGGGCATGGGGGTGCAGTACCTGACTGCTCTGCAGCGTCGCCCGGCCGAACGCGCCCCCGCGCTCCAACGATGAGACGTAGGCCGACTCGGGTGCGGGAACGCCGGCGAGCCTGGCCAGCTCCGCCAGCCGTACGCCGGTCCAGGTCTGGGTGGTGGACCAGCCTTCCACGCAGGCGATCGGCAGCGTGGCGGTGTGCTGCGGCATGGCGAGCAGGGCGGGGCGATCCAGGACGACGGCGTGGGATCCTCCGCTCAGCGTGAGCCGCCAGCGTTCACCGGCGTTTTCGGAGGAAATGCCCGCCGCTGCCGCGGTTCGGTTGACCTGGAAGTCGCCGGGCCCGTCCCCCCGGGTGCGGCCGCGCGGGAGCAGCAGGGCCGCGGGCCGTGTGAAGCCACCCAGCGTCTGCCCCGCGGTGATGACCGCCATGAACAGCGCGCCGCCGCCGACCAGCGCCAGGGCGCCGCGGCGGCTCATCGTCGCGGGGTCCGGATCCGCGGCGACCAGCCCGTCCGGCTCCCAGGGTTCCGCCCGGGTCTCGGCCCGCCCGGTGCGCAGCACGTCGCGCGCGGAGATCGAGCGCAGTCCGGACCACATGGCCGGGATTTTGATCGCGATATGCACGACGAACCCGGCGATGAACACCCAGGCGCCGAAATAGTGCGCGGTGTAGAAGCTGAAACCGAAGATGTAGTCGTACTGGATGTTCAGCACGCCGGTGACAATGTCGAACAGGACGCCGCCGACCAGCATCAGCAGCGAAACCCGTTCGAGCAGTTGGGCTATGGACCGGGCGGGCGGCCACGCGAACAGCCGCGGGATCACCGACCACAGCTTGGCCAGCACCACCGGGATCAGGATCAGCCCGAGTCCGACGTGCAACCCCTGGGTCAGCCGGTACAGCCACGACGGGTTGGTGGGCCAATCGAACGTCGGCAGCTTCAGCCACCCGACGTCGCCGGGGATGGCTTGGCCGAACCGCGGCCCGTAGGCGATGTACGACAGGAGGCCGGTGACGATGACGATCGGCATCGTGACCAGCAGCACCGAGCCGAACAGGGAAGTCAGCCACCGCCCCCGCAGGGGGCTGCGCCAGCGCTGCGCCCGGCTGACGCCCGGCGGCGGATGCTCGTCCAGCAGGCGCCACAGTCGCGCGGGAAACCCGTAGCCGCCGGAATCGGTCGGCTCGGTGTCTGCGGTGCCGGAGCTGTGGATGCGGCGCATCATCGATGATCATCCACGAGCGGGTGCCGAAGATGGTTCAGATTCAGGCGCGCGTTCAGACCGCCGCACCGCCGCCGTCGACGTAAAGCGTCGATCCCGTCACGTAGCTGGCCCGCGGTGATGCCAGGAACAGCACCGCCTGCGCGATCTCGGCCGGGCGGGCGGTGCGGTGCAGCGGGAGACCAGCGCCGATGTCCTCGATGGACTCACCCCACTCGGCCAGCACGCCCGCGGTCCGGGTGGGCCCGGGCGAGACGCTGTTCACCCTGACACCGTGCACGCCGAATTCGGCGGCCCATGTTCGAGTCAGCGACGCCAGCGCCGCCTTGGTCGCCCCGTAGACCGACGCCCCCGGCATCCCTTTCGCCGCCGCCAGCGAGGTGATGTTCACGATGCTGCCGCGCCCCCGCGCCACCATGCCCCGGGCGAGCGGCGCGACCAGGAAGTAGGCCCCGCGCACGTTGGTGTCGAAGACGAGCCCGAAGGAGCCCGGGTCCTGCTCCACGGTGGGTCTGACCGGGAAGGCGCCCGCGTTGTTGACCAATATGTCGACCGGACCGGCTTGCTCAACCAGCTCGGCGACCGAATCCAGGTCGCCGAGATCGGCCCGGACGAACCGCACCTTGCCGTCGATTTCCGCCACCGCCTGGGCGCCGCGCTCGGCGTCGCGCCCCGAGATCACCACCTCGGCGCCCTCGCGAGCCAGCAGGCGGGCCGATTCCAGGCCGATGCCGGCGGTACCACCGGTCACGAGCGCGATCTGAGATTCGAGTTCCATGACCACATTCAAGCGGTCGGCCGCCGGAAAGAATCGGTACCGGCCATTGGCATCGCCAATGCCGGCCATCGACATTCCCGATGGCGGGTTCAGCCCTGGACCGTCGGCCGGATGGTGATGTCGCCGATCTCGACGTCGGGCGGTTGCTCGATGGCGAACGCGATGGCCCGGGCCACCGCCGCCGGCGGCAAGCCGAACTCGGCCATGTTGCGCCGGATCTGAGCGCGCACCGCCGCGTCGTCAATGGAGCCGTCCAATTGGGTGTCGACGAATCCCGGCGAGATCGACGTGGTCCGGACGACGCCATCGGTCGATTCCTGACGCAAGCCCTCCATGACGGTACGAACGGCGTTCTTCGTGGCGGCGTACACCGCCATCGTGGGGACGATCTTGAGCCCCGCGGTCGACACCGTCGTCACGAAATGCCCGCGGCCCTGACGTCGAAACACCGGCAGGGCCGCGGCGATCCCGTGCAGCACTCCCCGCAGGTTGACGTCGATCATCGCCGACCATCCGTCGACGTCGAGGTCGGACATCGGTCCGATCTTGCTGATGCCGGCGTTGCTCACCAGAACATCGAGCCGCCCGAATTCGTCGGTGGCCGTCGCGACGAGCCGCTGCAGGTCTTCGGGTCGCGAGACGTCGGTTCGGCAGGTGACGGCGGATCCACCCCGACCGCGTATTCCCTCTGCGATTTCATCGAGTCGCTCGACGCGGCGCGCGCCCATGACCACCCGGGCGCCGCGCTCGGCCAGCAGCAACGCGGTCGCCTCGCCGATCCCACTGCTTGCCCCCGTGATCGCCACGACCTGCCCGTCGATCCCCGTCATCGCGCAAAGGCTACTCAGCGGCCCGGCGACGGCAAATCAATGAGCTCGGCCTCGAGCGTCAGTCCTTGCCGCGCGGGGGCGGCTGCACCTCGACGCCGGTGGAGTCGTGTTCGGGGCCCGCGGCCGGGTGTTCGGCCGGGACACGGTCGCGGAACCGGGTGCCCTCGCTGGGCCGCTCGGGATCAGGCCGATGGACGTTGCCGTGGTACGGGCCGGGCTTCGGCCGGGGCTTACCGCCCGGGAACGCCAGCCGGAAGATGCTGCGGTGCACCATCGCCCACTGCTTGGAGAACCGGCCCGAGTTGTACGGCAGTTCGTAGCGCTCGCAGATCTCCTTGACCTGCGGCGCGATCTCCGAGTAGCGGCTGCTCGGCATGTCCGGGTAGAGGTGGTGCTCCACCTGGTAACCGAGATTGCCGCTGATGATGTGGAACAGCGGGCTGCCGTCGATGTTCGCCGCACCGAGCAATTGGCGCACATACCAACCGCCGCGCGTTTCGTTCTCGACCTCTTCCTGCGTGAACGTGTAGGTCTGGTCAGGGAAGTGGCCGCAGAAGATGATGGCGTGCGCCCACACGTTGCGGATCACGTTGGCCAGCGCGTCGGCGGCCAGGGTGCGCAGGTAGGTGCTTTCGACGCCCGGCGCGACCTTGTCGAGGAAGTTCGCCGCGGCGCCGACGCGGCGGCCCTTCGACACCCGCCGGAGCCTTCCGGCGATGCGGGATTGCGCCGGCTGTTCGAGCCGGCCGCGCAACGCCAGCTGGGTGAGCCCAAACGCCCCAGCGCTGATCAACGGCCAGCCGAGGTAGTCCTTGACGATCTGCGCGCGCGCCTTGACCCCGATGCCTTTGAGGTCCTTGCGCACCTCCGACCACGGCTTCTCGCGCTTGCGGATGGCGTCGATGTCCATGTCGTGGACGGCCACGCCCCACTCGAACAGCAGCGTGAGCAACAGGTTGTAGATCGGCTGGAACAGGAAGCGGGGTTCCCATTTCTGGTTGGGGTCGATGCGCATGATCTCGTAGCCGAGATCTTTGTCCTTGCCGAGGATGTTGGTGAAGGTGTGGTGGATGTAGTTGTGGGAGTGCTTCCACGACTCGGCGGTCGACGCCGTGTCCCAGTCCCAGACCGAGGAGTGGATGTCGGGATCGTTCATCCAATCCCATTGGCCGTGCATCACATTGTGGCCGATCTCCATGTTCTCCAAGATCTTCGCCATGGAGAGGCAGGCGGTGCCCAGCAGCCACGCGGTCTTCGAGCGCGACGCCAGCAGCAGCACCCGGCCGGCCACCACGATCTGCCGTTGTGCCGAAATCACGTTCTTGATGTATCGGCGGTCGCGGTCGCCGAGATCGGCGAACACCTCGTCGTGGATCGCGTCGAATTCCTTCGCGAGCTTTTCCAGTTCTTGTTCCCCCAAGCGGGAAAGCGGGGACTCCACAGTCCTTTTCACGGCAGTCGTCACAAGCCGCTCCTTTCGTTCAGAGTTCGAGTTTGACGTCGCCCTCGGCGGTGTTGATGCAGATTCGGACGTCTTGCTCGGTCGGTTCGATCACGTCACCCGAGCGCAGGTCGCGCAGCTTGCCCGACTTCAGCGTCCCGACGCAGGTATGGCAGATCCCGATGCGACAGCCATAGGCGAGGTTGAGGCCGGCTTTCTCGCCCGCCTCGAGAATCGATGTGCCGCCATCACATTCGACTTCCTTGTCGCTGTCGAGGAAGCACACCGTGCCGCCCTCGCCGGCGTTGGCGTCGCCGCCGATCTTCGGCTGGAACCGCTCGAAGTGCAGGCGATCCCGGTCGCCGTTGTCCTCCCAGTGCTCGATCAACGCATCGAGCATCTCACCGGGCCCCGAGCAGAACGCCTCGCGTTCGCGCCAGTCGGGGCACACGTCGTCCAGCTCGCCGGGCGTGAGCCGCCCCTGTTCGGAGGTGAAGCGCAGATCCAGCCGCATGCCCTCGTGGCGTTTCTCGAGCTCTTCCAGCGCGGGCAGGAACATGGCCTGCTCGCGGGTGCGGGCGGAATGAATGACGACCGTGTCGCGCATTTCATCGCGGTGGTCGAGGTCGCGCAGCATGCTGATGATCGGCGTGATACCGCTGCCGGCGCTGATGAACAGCATCTTGTCTGGCACGGGCTCCGGCAGGGTGAAGACGCCTTCGATCTCGCCGAGCCGCACCAGGTCCCCCGGCTGAATCTTGTGCACGAGGTACGGCGACACCACGCCGCCGTCGACCCGCTTCGGCGTGACGCTGATCAGCCCGTCGTCGGGCGTGGGATCCGATGTCAGCGAATACGCGCGCCAGTGGTACACACCGTCGATGACCACCCCGAGACGCACGTACTGACCGGGCTTGTGCCCCGGCCACTCGTATCCCGGGCGGATCAAGACGCTGGCGGCCTCCGAGCCCTGCTGCTCGATGGCCTCGACCTTCCCACGCAGCTCCTTGGTGGTCCACAGGGGGTTGATCATCTCGAGGTAGTCGTCCGGCTGCAGCGGGCTGAACAACCGGCGCACCGCGCGCAGGAAGAGCCGGCGCCCGCGTGGGACCTGGGGTTCAGCGCCGCGTTCCGCCATGCCGTCAGAGTACACAGGTGTACACCGAGTTTAAACGTCCATCTTGAAATATGCTGCGCTACCTGGGAACACTCGCGTATCCGGGCGACATGAATGAAGCATGGCTGTTCACTATTACGAATACGGTGTGATCGAGGCCGGCGCCATGCGTACCCCCAGTCGTGCCCCGGCGGCGCCAAGCCCAAACATTTGTTCAAAGGATTCTCAGGCGACGGTGCGAAGCGCTGTGTGACCGGGACGCCTAATGTTTTCAGACGTGCTG
The DNA here is from genome assembly GCF_041890355.1 of Mycobacterium hainanense. Taxonomy (NCBI): domain Bacteria; kingdom Bacillati; phylum Actinomycetota; class Actinomycetes; order Mycobacteriales; family Mycobacteriaceae; genus Mycobacterium; species Mycobacterium hainanense. The sequence continues at coordinate 3,055,209 of NZ_CP169059.1, forward strand.
ATCGGCTTCCTCCTCGCGCTGGGCTGCTCGGTCTGCTACGGCACGGCGTCGGTGCTGCAGGCGGCGGCGACACGGTCGGTGGAGGCCGGCAGCGGCTCGGGCGTCGACACCGTGCTGCTGATGCGGGCCGCCCGGCAGTGGCGGTACATCGTGGGCGTCGGCCTGGACGGCGTCGGATTTCTCCTTCAAGTGGGGGCGTTACGTCTGGTGCCCATCTACGTGGTCGCCGCGGCGCTGGCCGCCTCGATCGCGGTCACCGGCATCGCGTCGGCGTGGCTCCTGTCTGCGCGGTTGTCGCGGGCCGAGTGGACGGCGGTGGGCGTCGTGTGCGCGAGCCTGATCGTGCTCGCTCTCGCGGCCGGTCCAGGGCACTTCCGACGCGCCCCGGCGGGGCTCGGCTGGGCGTTGCTGGGCGTGGTGGCCGCGATATTTCTCGCCGGCGCCGTCGTAGGTCGGCTACCGGACCGGCCGCGCGCACTCGCGCTGGGCCTGGCGGCCGGAACCGGGTTCGGGGTCATCGAGGTGGGGGTGCGGCTGATCGAGGTGATCAATCCGACCCACCGCGCCTTCTACACCAATCCGGCGCTGTACGCAGCGGCCGCGGGCGGGGCGGCCGGATTCTTGCTGCTGACCTCCGCCTTGCACCGCGGATCGGTGACCACGGCGGTCGCCGGGATGGTCGTCGGCGAAACCATTGCGCCCGCGTTCGTCGGCGTGGTGTGGCTGGGCGACAGCGCACGCGATCACCTGGGCTGGCTGGTCATCGCGGGCCTTGTGGTGGCCGTATCGGCCACGCTCGTGCTGGCGCGGTTCGGCGAAGCGCCGCAGGAACTTTCTGAATCGGCTCAGGGCGAAGCCGTCAGTTGACGATAGGACGTGCCGCGCGCCGGGCGTGTCCACAGCACGCCGCCCTCCGCGCTGACGCCCGCGGCCATCAGCGCGCGCTTGAGGATCTTGTTGGTCGCGGTCGTCGGCAGATCGGCGTTGATGCGCACGTAGCGCGGCCAGGCCTTGGGCGACAAGTCCGGTTGTGCCGCAAGGAAAGTCGCGAAGTCGTCGGGCCCCAGCTGCGCCCCGTCGCGCAAGACCAGGGCGGCCATCACCTGGTCGCCGACCCGGTCGTCGGGCACCGCGTACACCGCGACCTGGCTGACCCCGGGCAACCGTTCCAGGATCCGCTCGATCGGGCCTGCCGCCAGGTTCTCGCCGTCGACCCGCATCCAGTCCGCGGTGCGGCCGGCCAGGTAGATCCAGCCCTCGGCATCCCGGTAGGCCAGATCCCCGGACCAGTACATCCCGTGCCGCATGCGCTCGGCCGTCGCGGCCGGGTCGTTGTAGTAGCCGACGAAGGGGCCGGCGCCGGCGGTGTTGACAAGCTCGCCCACCGCGGCGTCGAAGTTGGTCAGCGCCCCGTGTTCGTCGAATTCCGCGACGGCGCACTCCCGCAGCGTCGCCGGGTTGTAGATGCCGACCCCCGGGTACGGCCTGCCGATCGATCCCGGCGGAGTTCCGTCCTCCCGGACGACGATCACCGCGAACTCGCTCGAACCGAAGCTGTCCACCACCCGGCAGCCGAAACGCCTTGCGAATTCGGCGATGTCGCGGTCGGTCGCCTCGTTGCCGAACGCCACCCGCAGGGTGTTTTCGGCGTCGTCGGGATGCTCGGGGGTGGACAGGATCAACGCGAGTGGTTTGCCCACATAGTTGAGGTATGTGACGTGATAGCGGCGCACGTCGTCCAGGAAACGGGACGGCGAGAACCGGGCCGGGACCATGGTGGCGCCGGCGCCGATGGCGACCGCCCATCCGGCCGCGACACCGTTGGAATGGAAGAGCGGCATCGACAGGTAACACACGTCGTCGGCGGTGACGTCGTATTGGAAGACCAGGCTGGCGCCGCACATGATCGTCATGGCGTGGGCGAGCCGCACGACCTTCGGGTCACCACTGGTCCCGGAAGTGAAGATCATCATCAAGGTGTCGGCGCCGGTGACCTCGCGATGCGGTACCAGCGGCGGCGCGGCGGCCACCAGCTCGGCGTAGCGGCCGCCGGTCACGTCGAGCACCTGAATCCCGTTGAGGTCCAAGCCGTCCAGCAGGGCGAGGTGGTCGGGGTCGACGAGCAGCAGCTGGCAGTCGGAGCGCCGGATGTCGGCCAGCAGGCCCGCCCCGCGCCGAGTCGTGTTGATCCCGCACAGCACGTAGCCGCCCAGCGCGGCCGCGGCCATGGCGCGCAGCATCGCAGGGCAGTTGGGCAACAGGGCACCGACGTGTAGCGGTCGGGTCGGATCGGCCAGCGCGATCAGCGCGGCGGCCTCCGCCTCGGCCTCCGCGAGGTGTTCCCCCCAGGTCCAGACCCGTTCGCCGCAGGCAACGGCCGGACCCTTGTCGTTGCGGCGCTGTCGCAGCAGCTGTTGAACCGTCTCGATCATCGGGTGGTTAGCACCAGCCCCGCGTAGTGCCGGCGTGCCACGTCGTCGCAGTGGCGACGATAGGTGCCGAACCCGCCGGCGTAGGGCATGAAGACCCGTTTCTTGCCTTCGATGTTCGCGCCCAGGTACCACGACGAGCTCGCCTTGGGGAAGAGCGTCTGCTCGGCCGCCTTCGCGACATGGTCCGTCCAGGCTTCCGCCGCGTCCCGCCGCGGCTCCACTTCCGTCACCCCGAGCCGGCGTACGGCCAGCACGAGTTCGATCACCCAATCGACCTGTACCTCGGCGTGCAGGACCATATTGGCCAGCACCGACGGGCTGCCGGGCCCGCTGATGGTGAACATGTTCGGCAAGCCGGGCACCATCAGGCCGAGGAACGTCAGCGGCCCGTCGGCCCACACGTCGCTCAGCCGCACTCCCCCTGCGCCCCGGGGATCGATCCGGGTCAGTGCGCCGGTGAGCGCGTCGAAGCCAGTGGCGAAGATCAGCACGTCGCAGGGATAGGTGGCCGCGCTGGTGCGGACACCGCCGGCGGTGATCGCCTCGATGGGCTCGCGGCGCAGGTTCACCAGCCGGACATTGTCGCGGTTGAACGTCGCGTAATAGCCGCCGTCGGTGCAGATGCGCTTCGTCCCGATCGGGTGGTCGACGGGGATGAGGTCGGCGGCCACGACCGGGTCGGCGACGATCTCGCGGATGCGCTGCTCGGCGAACTCCCGGGCGATGTCGTTGGCCGCCAGGTCGGAGTTCTGGTCGGGGAAGGTCTTGGCGAACAGCACGCCGCCCTCCCGCCAGCGCCGCCACAGGGCTTCGGCGCGTTCCTGCGGTTCGGTGTCCACCGCCTTCTTGTGGTAGGTGCCGTGCGGGGTGCCCGCGGCCGCATAGGCCGATACGCGGCGCCGCTCGGGATACTCCTCGCGGATCCGGCGTTGCTCCTCGGGTGTCCACGGGCGGTTGGGCATCGGGATGCTGTAGTTGGCCGATCGCTGAAACACCACCAGCCGGTCGGCCTGCTCCGCGACGATCGGAACCGCTTGGATGCCTGAGGACCCCGTGCCGATCAGGCCCACCCGCTTGCCGCTCAGGTCGGGGTCGTCGCGCGGCCACGCGGCGGTGAAGTACACCTCACCCGCGAAATCGTCGACGCCGGGGATGTCGGGGCGGTTGACCGCCGACAGGCATCCCGTCGCGCAGACCAGGAACTGCGCGGCATGGGCGTGGCCGTCCTTGGTGCGGACCCGCCATCGGCCGTGCTCCAAGGCGGCGCCGACGACGTCGACCTCGAATCGGTAGTGGCGGCGCAGAGCCAACCGGTCCGCGACGTGGCGCAGGTAGGCCAGGATCTCCGGTTGCGCGGCGAAGCGCTCGCTCCACGTCCAGCTCCGCTGCAGCTCCTCGTCGAAAGAGTAGGAGTAGTCGACGCTTTCGACGTCGCAGCGGGCTCCCGGGTACCGGTTCCAATACCAGGTTCCGCCGACGTCGGGGGCCGCCTCGAGCCCGAGCACCGAGAGGCCCGCGGACGCGGCCCGGTGCACGGCGTAGAGCCCGGCGAAGCCCGCGCCGATCACGATCATGTCGGTTTCGGTCATGCCGACTCGCAGAGGGTCGGCTCCAGCAGGGCCCGCAGGTCGGCACAGACCAGGTCGCGGGCCGAGACCGCGGGCGGGAAGGACGCGATGGTTAGGAAGCCGTGGAACAGGTCCGGGAAATCGCGATGCACCACGCGCACCCCCGCGCCGCGCAATCGGCGCGCATAGTCGCAGCCCTCGCTGTGCAGGGGATCGAGCCCGGCGGTGACGATCACCGCCGGCGGCAGGTCGGCGTGGGACTCCGCCCGCGCCGGCGCCACCAGGTGGGGCGGCTCCAAAAGCGTTTCGCCGCCCAGGTATTGGGCCCAGTACCACCGCATCGCGGCGCCGGTGAGGAAGCAGCCGCTGGCGCAGCGCAGGTAGCTCTCGGTGTCGAAAGACGGGTCGATGACCGGATACAACAGGATTTGCGCGGCCGGGCCGGCGACCGCCCTTTCGCGGCACAGGATCGCGGTGACCGCGGCGAGGTTGCCGCCGGCGCTGTCACCGGCGACGGCGGCGCGCGCCGGGTCGACGCCGAGCTCGGGCGCGTGGTCGAGCACCCAGCGGAACGCCGCAAAGGCGTCCAGCGCGGCCGCGGGGGCCGGGTGTTCGGGCGCGAGGCGGTAGCCCACCGAGACGACGACGGCCTGGGCGCCGCGGGCGAGGGCGCGGCAGAAGCCGTCGTGGGATTCGATGTCGCACAGCACGAATCCGCCACCGTGATAAAACACGATCGCGGCGCGGTTGTCCTGAAGGTCGCCGTGCGGGTAATAAACCCGCGCGGGGATGTCGCCGGCGGGCCCCGGGATCGACCGGTCCTCGGTGCGGCGGACGTCGTCGATGTTGGTGACGGGCTGGCGTCGCTGGGCGACGGCGGCGCGGGCCCGCTCGGCGGTCATGGTCTCCACGGGCGGGAATCCGGCGTTCAACTCGCGCAACATCGCCGGGACGCCGTCAAACGGGTCGTCCATGTGACGCCTCCGCGCGCATCGGTGGACCGATCATGCCGGCCGGTACTTCAACAAGGTGATTCCGTCTTCGGGCAGATCGTAGAACACCGGCTCGACCCGCATGCCGATTACGACGTCGCCGGGTTCGACGTCGACCAGCTCGGTGCTGAATTTGGGTCCGGCGTCCCACTGCACGACCGCGGGCAGCTGCGGTAGCGCCTCCGCCCAGGGGGGACCGGTTGGCCGTCGGGCGATCGTGAACGTGTAAAGCGTTCCGGCGCCGTCGATTTCGCGCCATTCCAAATCGTCGGCCAAGGTCCCCGGGGCGAGGGTGCGCGGGTAGAAGACGTAGCGCCCGGCCGACGGTGAGTACTGCACCAGGATGCGGTGCCGGGCCAGTGCGTCCCAGAAGGGGCGCGACACCGGTGTCGGCTCGGGGACGGGGACGTCCATCGCTAGTCCCCCCGCATCAGCAGTGCGACCTGCTCGCTCATGATTCCGCCGTTGCCGGTGACGAACGCGGTGTGGCAGTCGGGCACCTGCGCGTCACCGGCCCGGCCCATGACCTGCCGCGCGCCGTCGACGACGTGGTGCATGCCGCCGGCCATGCCGGCCTGCCCGAAGGACAGTTGGCCGCCGGCGGTGTTGAGCGGAAAGTCACCGCGGTGGGTCAGGTCGTGGCCGGCGATCCACGACATTCCCTGGCCCTTGCCGCAGAAGCCGGCATCCTCGAGGCTCATCAGCACGGTGATGGTGTAGCAGTCGTAGATCGACGCCATGTCCACCTCGGAGCGGTTGAGGCCGGCCATCGCGAACGCCCGGTCGGCGGCCCGGGCGATCGGCGTGCGCAGCAGGTCCTCGGCGTAGGTGGGCGTCTTGAACGCGATGTGCTCGCCGAAGCCCTTGACCCAGACCGGGCGGTGGCGGCCGCGCCGGGCGATGTCGGCGTTGGCGATCAGGACGCCCGCTCCCCCGTGCACCCGCATCACGGTCTCCAGCATGTGAATGGGGTCGGCGATCATCGGGCTGGCGAGGACGTCGTCCACCGTGATCGGGGTGCCGTAAAAGACCGCCCCCGGGTGGGCGCACGCGTTGGTGCGCTGGTCGACCGCGATCTTCGCGACAGCGGCGGGGTCATAGCCGAACTCGGCCGCGTAGCGCTGGGCGATCTGTGCGTACGGCGCGTTCTGGCCGACGTTGCCGTACGGGATCTCGAACTCCGCCTGCGGCGACCCGTAGTTATTCGACGACGCCCCATACCAATTCGGTGTCGGCGGTGGCCGCTTCTGCGACTGCGGCTGCGACGCCGAGCCGGGAACCACCGCCAGCACCGCGTCGCAGATGCCGAGCTCGACCGCGGCCGCACCCCGCCAGATCATGCCCGCGGCGGTGGCCCCGCCCAGGTCGACCCGTTCGCCGAAATCCAATGACAGGCCGAGGTATTCGCACAGCGTGGCGGGGGCGAACATCGTTGACTCGGCGATGCCGTGGGTCAGCAGGCCGTTGACGCACGCGGCGTCGATACCCGCGTCCTCGATCACCGTCTTGGCCAGCAGCGCGTATTGGTCGAGGGTGAACATCGGCGGGCCGGTGGGCCGCCGCTTCGCCGGCAGCTCCGCGATGCCAACGATCGCCGCCTCGCCGCGCAGGCCGGTCACGCCGGCGTTCCGCGTCGGGGCAGCTCGACTGTCGCCGTACCGGGCATCAGCACGGTCTCACCGCGGCGACCGGCGATGTCGAGGTCCACCAGGCCGGCGCCCTCGCCGGAGAGTCGTTTGCCGGTGATTGTGCCGCCGAAGCTCAGGGCTTGGCCCGGATGGGCGACCGCCCGGTTCTGGACGGAGAAGGACAGCAGGCGGCCGCGGCCGCCGATCCAGTCCCCGATGGCCCGGCCGAGCAGCGCGGCCTGCAGCGGGCCGTGGACCAGCACGTCGTCGTAGCCTTCGACCGTGCGCGCCCAGTCCTTGTCGTAGTGGATCCGATGACCGTTGTAGGTGGCGGCGCTGAAGAAGAACAGCTGCGTTTCGTCGACGGTCACGGTGAGGTCGGGCATCCGGAGGCCCACCTCGACGTCCTCGTAGAAAACTTGGTCGGTCACGGCGCTCCTAGGGACGGGCGATCATTGACGTGGACGCCTCGGCGAGCAGGTCTTAATGCTGGTTGCGGTACACCGTGTTCCAGGTCACCAGAACGAATCTGCCGGAGCGGCCTTGCTTTTCGACGATGGCGGAGATGGTGCGGACCATTTCGACGTCGTCGCGGTGGTACGCCGGCAGGTGGAAGGTGAAGCTTTCACCGCCGGCCATTCGCTTGGGAGCGCGGGGAAACGCGAGGCTGCCCGAGATGGCGCCGGAGGAGCCATCGGGACGCAGGGCCTCGAGGTGGCTGACGCCAAGCACGGCGTACTGCAGGAAAAGCGGGGGGCAGATGACGTCGCGAAAACCGTTGGCCCTGGCGTAATCCGCGTCGAACCACAGCGGGTTGTGGTCGCCGATCGCCGCCGCCCAGCGTTGCCAGTCGCGCCGGTTCACCTCGCCCGTCGCGGCCGCGGCGACGGTGCCCACGCGTGCGGCTGACTCGGCGTCGATCAAGCTGTCCTCATTCACCGGCTCTCCTCTGAGTCGTCCAAGGTCTCCTCCAGCCACGATGCCGCGACGTCCGCCCCGCCACCCCACGTCGAACCCAGACGGGCCCGCTCGGTCCACAGATGCAGATCGGTCTCGGTGACATAGCCCATGCCGCCGTGCAACTGATGCGCGTCCAACGTGATGAGCCTGGCCGCGGTCGCGGCGTGCATGCGCGCGATCGCGGTCTCGCGGGTCGCCGTGCTGCCGCGCCCGATCCAAAAGACCGCCGCATGCGCGGCCAACCGCGCCGCCGCCAGGGCGATGTGCATGTCCGCGACCAGGTGCTGGGCGGCCTGGAAAGACGCGATGGGCCGGCCGAATTGGTGGCGCAGCTTGGTGTAATCGACGGTGCGGTCGATGACAGCCTCTCCGACCCCCACCAGGTCGAGCGATCCCAACGCCACCGCCAGGTTGGCCACCCGGCGCAGTGCACCCGCGGTGACGTCGCCGAGCAGCGCGTCGGCGCTGAGCGTGACGTCGTCGAAGCGAACGGTGAACGCCCGATGCCCGCCCGCCATCGCGAGCGGTTCCAGGGTCACACCAGGCGCCGCGGTGCTGACCACGAACGCCAGCGTGCGGTCCTGCGCCGCAGCGGAAGTCACGACGACGTCGGCGACGTCGGCGTCGGCGACGTAGTCCGCGGTGCCGTTGAGCCGCCAGCGCCCCGACACGGAATCTGCGCGCCGGGCGGCCGTCACCACGGCGGCGTCGCGGGCGCTCCACAGGGCCGTGGTGCCGCGGGTGGTGCCCCGCGCCAAAGCCGGTAGCCAGCTGGCCTTGGCGTCTCGGGAGCCGAGCTGGTCTACGGCGAGCGCGGATTGAATGCTGCTGTGGATCGTCGTCGGGCACAACGCGCGGCCGGCCTCGACGTAAAAGACGGCGAGATCACCCAGCGAGCCGCCCGAGCCGCCGTATTCCTCGGCGACGGCCAGCCCGAGAACACCCGCGTCCGTCAACGCCTTCCATAGCGCCGGAGCGCGTCGGTCCGCGCCCGGTTCGGTCAGCGCACGCACCAACGGGATCGGGCTCTCGGCGGCCAGCAGGGCACGCAACGACGAGGCGAACTCGCGTTGTTCGGCGGTGGGTATCACTTTCATCGGTACGCGGCGCGGTTCCTTCTCAGCGCCCGTAGCTGGGCATCGTGTGCCCGCGCTGGGCGATGATGTCGCGGAGCACCTCGTTCGTGCCGCCGCCGAAACGCATCAGCGGCGCGGCCCGGTACAGCCGCTCGAACTTGCCGGCCAGCGGCGCCCGCTCGCTGCGGTGCGCGAGTAGCCCGTCGGGACCCAGCACGTCGAGCGCGAGCACGGCGATGCGCTGGCGCAGTTCGCTGGTGAAGATCTTCTCGACGCTGACCTCCACCGTCGGGATCAGCCCGCTGTCGAGAATCGACGCGGCCTGGTAGCCCATCAGGGTGGCCACCGCCACGTCGGCCTCGGCTTGCGCCAGCCGCCGCCGCAACGACGGGCTGTCGGCGGGCACCGTGCCATCGCGGCGGGGCGCCCGTGCGAGCTCACGCAGCTCCTCCACGGCGCGACGCAGGTCGCCGGCGTTGGTGAGGGCGCCGCGTTCGAGGTCGAGTGCCCCCGTGATGTATGTCCAGCCGCGATTGACCTGGCCAACCAGGTTCGTGGCCGGCACCCGCACGTCGTGGAAGTGGACCTCGTTGGTGCGATAGCCCGACCACGCGTACAGCGGGCGGATCGTGACGCCGGGAGTGTCGATCGGGACGATGATGACCGAAATGCCCCGATGGCGGTCACCATGGGGATCGGTGCGCACACAGAGCCACTCGTGGGTGGCGCGTTGTGCGCCGCTGTTCCAGATCTTGGTGCCGTTGATCACCCAGTCGTCGCCGTCGCGGACCGCACTGGTGCGCAGGCTGGCCAGGTCGGTGCCGGCGTCGGGCTCCGAATACCCTACGGCGCAAACCATTTGGCCGTTGGCGATCAGTGGCAGCCATTCGGACTTGTTCCGTTCGGTGCCGTGGCGCATGATCATCGGCGCCACGGACGTGACCGTCAGGTCAGGCCCCGGCACGCCCCAGTACTCGAATTCGCTCATCAGCAGGTGCAGGTGGATTGCGCCGAGGCCGCGTCCGCCGTATTCACGCGGCCAGTTGAGCCCGAACCAGCCCTTCTCCCCGATCTTGCGCCGGAACCGGGCCACCTCGCCGCCGGGGAATTCCAGGTCGTGCTCGGCGAGTTCGGCGCGTAGCTCGGCGGTGACGTTGTGGTGCAGGAACTCGCGAACCACGGCCAACCACGCGCGCTGCCCGGCGTCGAGTTCGAAATCCATTCCGGCGCCACTGCCTTTCCCCAAGCCTTGGAAGGCCTTTCCACCGAGCAGCGTCAGCGTAACGCCGCGGCGAGATTGCGCCCGGGATTTCGCCACAGCGTCATGCCCGGGCCCCGCGCTGACTGTAAATACGCTGTCAAACTCCCGTTAATTCGGATCGGCGGTCTCGCGGTTCTGCGGCGGGGCTGGGACGCTATCTACATCGGCTGGTCGACGCGGACCAGGCACTCTGCCCAGCCCCAGCCTGAGGGAGATGTCATGCCCACTCTTGAGACGCGCCTTCGGGAAGACTTACGCAACTATGCGGTCGAACTGCGGCAATTGGCGTACACGCTGCCCCTCGGCGTGGGCGAGCACAGCCTGCTCCAGTTGTCGGATCGCATGCGCGCCGCGGCCGACCAGGTGATCCGCAAGGGCGCCTGACCCGCGGCGGGTTCAGCCACCCCTGAGCCGGATCTTCCAGCGGACGAAGCTCAGGTAGAAGGCGCTGATCACCACCAGCATCGCGATGTCGAACCACCACGCCCCCGGCGTGTGATGCCAGTGCGAGTCCTTCGGGCTGAGCGGGCCGGGCACCAGCTTGCCAAGGTCGGCGGTAGAGGCTGAGGCCGCGAACCCCCAACGCGCTGGAGTCGCCCAGGACATCTGATCGAGCCCGAGGCGTCCGGTCACGGGGATCATGCCGCCCGAGAACACCAGCTGCGACATGACCGCCACCACCAGGAGCGGCATGATCTGTTCGTTCGACTTGGCGATGGCCGAAAGCGCGAGCCCGAGCATCGCCGAGGCCACGCACGTCAAGGCGACGTCGACGAACAGTTCGAGGCCCGGCCGCCCCAGTGCCACCGCCCCCTGGGTCGGGCCGCCCTTGCCGAGCAGCACGATGATGGTCACGATTGCCGATTGGATAACCGCGAAAACCGTGTAGACACAGACCTTGGCCAGCAGGTAGGCGGTCGTGGACAGCCCGACCGCCTGTTCACGCAGAAAGATCGGGCGTTCCCCGATGAGGTCGCGGATGGTGAGCGCGGTCCCCATGAACACGGCGCCGACGTTGAGCAGCACCAGGATCTGCCCCGGTTCGTTGGGCGCGGCGCCGTATGGGTTGGGGATGCCGAAGCCGACGGTGCCGGGCACCGACATGGACAGCGATCCCATGATGAACGGCAGCACCGCCAGGAAGACGAAGTAGCCCCGGTCGGAGAAGATCAGACGGACCTGCCGCCTGGCGATCGTGGAGAACTGCCGGCCCAGGCTTGTGTGTGAGGGGTCGCCCAGGTCGGCGGGCCGCTGCGCGGGGGGCGGTGGCGGTGGTGGGCCGGTGCGCGCCAGGTAGCGCGCCTTCGCGCCGTCCGGGTCGCCCGCGACCGAGCTGAAGATGTCGGCCCAGTTTGTCGTGCCCATAGCCGGACCGATCTGGCTGGGCGGCCCGCAAAAGGCCGTCTTGCCGCCGGGGGCCAGCAGCAGGACCTGGTCGCACACGTCGAGGTAGGTCAGCGAGTGGGTGACCACCAGCACCACGCGGCCCGCATCGGCGAGCTGGCGCAGCATGGTCATCACCTGGCGGTCCAGCGCGGGGTCCAGCCCCGACGTCGGCTCGTCCAGGATCAGCAGCGACGGCCCGGTCAGCAGCTCCAGGGCGACCGATGCGCGCTTGCGCTGTCCGCCGGAGAGCTTGTCGACCCGGGTGTGCAGGTGCTGCGTCATCTCGAGTTCCTCGAGCACCCGGGCCACCACCTGGGCCCGGTCTTCCTTGGTGGTGTCCGGCGGCAGCCGCAGCTCGGCGGCGTACATCAACGCCTGCTGCACGGTCAGCTGCCCGTGCACCACGTCGTCCTGCGGCACCATCCCGATCCTGCTACGCAGCGAGGCGTACTCGGCGTGGACGTTGTGGCCCTCGAACGCCACCGTGCCCCTGGTCGGGTGCGTGTACCCGGCGACCAGCCGGGCGAACGTCGACTTGCCCGCGCCCGAGGGTCCGATCACGGCCGTCAGTGTGCCCGGCTGCGCGCCCAGCGAGATGTCGTCCAGCAGCGTCTTGTTGTTCTCGATCGTCCACGTCACGCCGCGCACGTCCAGGCCGCCGGTGCGGGTCGCGGACGCGCTCTCGTCGCGGCGGGCCAGCGTGCCGCCGGCGAAGAGAAGGTCGATGTTGCCGATGGTGACGACGTCGCCGTCGTGCAGCACGGCCGATTCGACCCGCGCCCCGTTCACGAAGGTGCCGTTGATGCTGCGGTTGTCGTGGATCTCGGTGCCGTGGGGCGTCGGGATCAGCGTGGCGTGGTGGCGCGACGCCAGCACCTCGGGAATGACGATGTCGTTGTCGTTGGCCCGGCCGATCGTGATCGCGCCCGGTGCCGACTCCAGCCCGGCCCTGCCCGGCCGCAGGATCTTCATCATCGAGGTCGCCAGGTTCGACGCGTCGCCGGCGACGCGGCTCGTCTCGGGCCCCGCAGGCTGCGCGGGGGGCACGTTCGGTGGTGTGCGATAGATCTGCGGGGCGTGTTGTGGGCCGCTGGGCGGCGCCGCCGGTTGGCCACCCGTCGGCTGTCGCGGCTGCGGGCCCGACGGGTAGCTCGGCATCGACCCGCTCGGCGGATGGACCGGTGTAGGACCGCTTGGCGGGTGCGCGGGCTGCGGACCGCTCGGCGGGTGCGTGGGCTGGCGGAATGAGGCCGACGCCGGCGGCTGGGGCTGGCCGGGCCATGACGCACCGGAGGGCGGCGCGGCCCGTGGGCTCGCCGCGGTGGCCGGATTGACGATCGGAATCGACGTCGTCAGCGGCGGCCGCCCGGCCGTCCCCTGGTGGCGGCCCACCTCGAAGGTCAGCGCCGGGCCGTCCGGATTCCCGATGTTGACGCGCATGCCGTCCTGGATGTCGACCACAGGCACGCGATGATGGTTGACGAATAGCCCGTTGAGGCTCCCGTTGTCGATGGCGACCCATCGGCCCTGGTCGAACCGGACGATCAGGTGGGTGCGGGAGATCAGCGGATGCGCGACGCGGACGTCGGCCCGAAGGTCACGCCCGATCGCAACATCGTTGCCGGGGGCGAACGTGCGCTCGGATCCGTCGTACCGCACGGTCAACACGGGCGGGGCTGCTCGGCTCATCACGACCAACTGTATCGGCAGCCGCGCGGATCAGGACGCCGAATCTCTACCGGACCGCCGCTCCCGGACGTCGCGCCGGTTTTCGACGGATGGACGGCGGGTAACCCGCCGTCCATGCCTGACAGCGACGATGATTTCGCCGACGACGTTCCGGTCGCCGACGCCGTGGAGCAGCAGCGCACCACCGCCGACGCTCCGCCGGCCGACGACCCGGAAACTGCGCCACCGCTCGAAACGCCGTCGCCGGACTGGCAAGAGCAGCATGAACCGCTGCTGACCGATCGCGAACCCGGCGACGGTGCGGCCGTAACCTCGGCGATCATTTCGCATTTCGATTGCGGCACAGCCGCTTTCAGCAGCTTGTCAGCCCGCGGCGGCGTGCAGGCCACTGCGCCAAGAGTTCGGCGCGGCAGTGACTTCCTTGATGAAATCCCCGATGAGGCGAATGGCCCGCCTGCCCTCGGGCAGAACGTCCGCAGCTATCGGGAAGTCATGGATCTGCCCGTCCCACAGATGCAGGTCGCAGGGAATTCCGCTGGCTTCCAAGCGCTTCGCCATTAGCTCGGCATCGGGCAGCAGCAATTCGTCGGAGCTCGCATGGATGGTGACCGGCGGTAAGGCGGACAGGTCGGCGTCCACCGGAGAGGCGACGGTGGACTCCCCCCGCCCCTCCACGAGCTGCGCCTGGCTGAGGTATCGGGCGAACATCGACAGCGCGCCGCGGGTGAACATCGAGCACCGGCGCGCGTTGCGGTGCCTGAGCTTCCGGGCCGGGTCGGCATCGGTGAACGGCGAGATCGTCGCGATGCCCGCGGGCCGCATGAGGTCGCTGCTGATGGCGAGCAGCGTGGTCATGAACGCCAGGTACCCGCCGGCCGAGTCGCCGGCGACGACTATCCGGTCACCGTCGAAGCCGCGATCCTGCAGCCAGCGAAGGCCGCTCATGCCGTCCTCGATTGCGTCGGTGATCTGATGGGTGGGCAGCTTGCGGTACCCGACCGTGAGGACCGCGGCATCCGCGGCCCTGGAAAGGCGCGTGACGACCGAGCGATGCGTGTTGAGGCCACAGGTGAGGAAGGCGCCGCCATGCAGGTACAGGATCGCCCGATCCGTCGAGACGCCCGGCGCGCAAACCCATTCTGCCGCGCAGTTTTCCAGTTGCACCGGTTCGATCTTCGCGGAGATGCCGACCCGCGGCACCAATCCCGCCAAGCCGTCGACATATCCGAACGGCCAGCGCAAGTTTGGGGTGAACGCCCACGCGCGAACAGTGTTCTTCACGATCAGCCTGCTGGCCAACGCGACCGCGAACGATTGCGGGCTATGGCGATGGTGGACTCGCCGCTTCATTGCGCCACTTGGCAATAAGCGATGCGGATCGGTGCTCACCATTGGGCTCCCTCCTCAGTGCGCACCGAATACCCGTCCATGAGTGCGAATAACTTCCGGTGAAGGCGGCGCGAATGTTGGGTACATCACGGTTTACCGGCAGTGGCCGGTGGGTACTGACAATGATTCTGCGGTTGGTTGGCCCAGGCCATCGACCGGATTCGCCCGGTGGCCCAAGATATGAGCGATGAACGACGAAACGCGCTCTGACGCGCTGCTGGGCGACCGGGTGGCCGTGGTGACCGGCGGTGGCGGTGGCATCGGCGCGGCCACCGCGCGGCTATTCGCCCACCAGGGCGCACACGTGGTCATCGTCGACATCGACGGCGGGCTTGCCGCACGGACGGTCGACGAGATCGCGGACGCGGGCGGGTCCGCGGTGGCGGTGGTCACCGACGTCCGCGATGCGACGGCGGTCGACGACCTGGCGCGATCGGTGTTGGAGCGCTACGGCCGGGTAGATGCGCTGGTCAACAACGTGGGCCACTGGCTGCGGCATCCCGGGAACTTCGCCGACACCGAGCCCCAGCTCTGGGACGACCTGTACCGGATCAACCTGCACCACGTCTTTCTGGTCACCCATTCGTTCCTGCCCGCGATGGTCGCCCGGCGGACCGGCGCGATCGTCAACGTGTCGTCCGTCGAGGGGTTGCGCGGTTACCCCGAAGATCCCGTCTATGCCGCGTTCAAGGCCGCGGTCATTCAGTTCACCCGAAGCCTCGCGGTCCAGGTGGGCGGGCATGGAGTGCGGGTCAACGCGATCGCGCCCGATGTCACCGAGTCCCTCCAGGTGCCCTACTCGCAGTGGCTGTCCCCCGACGAGCAGGCCCAGTGGCCGCAATGGGTTCCGGTCGGCCGCATGGGCATGCCCGAGGACCAGGCCCGCGTGATCTTGTTCTTGGCCTCGGACTTGTCCGCATTCGTCACCGGCCACACCATCCCGACCGACGGCGGCACCGGCGCGGCGGGCGGCTGGTTCCGCTCGTCGCGCCGGCCCGACCGCGAGTGGACGAATCGTCCCATCGCGCCGTGATCGCCGGATCTGCCCTCACACCAAGGCCAACGCGGCGTTCTCGGCGCGGATCCGCACCCTGAGCACGACCGCGTTCGCGATGCTGAACGCGATCGCCGTGAGCCATGCCGAGTGAACGAGCGGCAGCGCCGCCACCTCCGCCGCCACCGCCGCGTAATTCGGGTGGCGCACCCAGCGATACAGTCCGTCGCGGACCAGTGGTGCGCCCGGGATCACGATCAGCCTCGGGTTCCAGCGCTTGCCCAGGACGGCCACGCAGCGCCAGCGCACCACCGTGCTGAGCACCACCACGCCGAGCATCGGCCACCCCAACCACGGGATGAACGGCCGGCCGAGGGCCCAGGTTTCCACGACGCACGAGGCGAGCAGCAGCGCGTGCATGCTGACCATCGCCGGGTAGTGGTCCCGGCCGAACTCCTTGCCCCCGTGGGCCAGCGACCATTTGGTGTTGCGGTGCGACACGGCTAGTTCGACCAGGCGCTCGGCGCCGACGGCCAGGATGAACAGGTAGTAGTACATGGCCTCGCCCTCACCACTGCAACAGGAGCAGCTCGAAGCTGAACCCCGGCCCCATCGCCAGCATGACGCCGAGCGACCCTGCGGCCGGCGGATCCGCGAGGGTCCGCCGCAACACGTCGAGCACGGACACCGAGGAGACGTTGCCGTTGTCCCGCATCGAATTTCGGCTGTGCAGCATCGTCTCCGGCGGTAGGTCGAGCGCTTCCTCAATCGAGTCGAGCACTTTTGGGCCGCCGGGATGACACACCCAGGTCGCGATGTCCGCGAGAGACAACCCCTGGTCGGCGAGGAACTCTTCGACCTCGTCCCTGAGGTAGGTTTCGGCCATTTTCGGGACCTCGCGCGACATCACGAGCTGGAATCCGCTGGAGCCGACGTTCCAGCCCATCACGTCGACCGTTTCCGGAATCACGCGGCTGCGGGTAGCGAGAACTTGCGGACCGGCGTTGCGGTTCAACGGGTTTCGATCGGCGCCCGCGACGACTACTGCGGCGGCACCGTCACCGAACAGGGACACACCGATGAGTGCGGGGATGGAGGTGTCGTCGCGCTGCAGCGTAAGGGAGCACAACTCGACCGACAGCAGTACCGCCACGTCGCCGGGGTAGCCGTGCAGGTAGTCGTGCACGCGCGCCATTCCGGCCGCGCCGGCGACGCAGCCGAGGCCGAACAGCGGAACCCGTTTGACGTTGGGTCGCAGACCGATCCGGGTCATCAGCCGCGCGTCGATGGTGGGCACCGCGATACCGGTGCTCGAGACCACCACAATCGTGTCCACCTCGTGGGGTTCGATGCCGGCCTCTGCCAATGCCGAACGTATCGCGCGCTCGCCGAGGTCGACCGCGACCTCGAGGTAGGCGTCGTTCGCTTCGGTGAAGCCGCTCAATCGTGGGTAGCGCGACAACGGCAGCGCGAGGCTGCGCTGGTCGACCCCCGTTGTCTGCGCGAAGCGCAGGAACTCCGGGTCGGTGAATTCGGTTAACTCCCGGGCGACTTCGTCCTGGTTGTAGCGGTGCGAGGTGAATGCCACCGCGGCCCCGGCGATGTGCGGTGCGCCGCGTCCACGCTGAGCGGCCCCGCTGGGCGATGTGAGATGCGTTGTTGCAGTCATGCCTATGCCGACGTGCGGCACCACCCGACGGTTCAGTCGAAGGCGGCCGAGGTGAGATGAACCACAGATTGGCGCTTGCCGTTAACCAAGCGATAGGGGATTGGGGGTTATCCGCTTTCGGCGGGTTGTGCCGGACGGAATCGGGCCTGATCGTCGATGATCGTCACCGGTATGCCGTTGAGCGCGCCGTTGCCGGACGGCTCGTCGATAAACGTTGGCGGGGAAAGCACATTCGTGTTTGCCCCCGGCGAGCCGTTGGCCACGGCCATGCGGGTGCCCGGCTTGCCATGCCCCCAGCCGTGGGGCATCGACACCACGCCCGGTTTGATCGATTCGGTAACCTCGACGGGCACTTTGATTTCGCCGGCCGCCGATTTGACGGTGACGACGTCATCGTCCGTGACGCCGCACCTGGCCGCGTCCTTCGGGTGAATCAGCAACGTGCACCGGTCCTTTCCCTTCATCAGCGCCGGCACGTTGTGCAGCCAGGTGTTGTTCGAGCGAAGGTGCCGACGGCTCACCAGAACCAGCGGTTCGGCCGGTCGTTCCATTCTGGCCGCCAGCCGCGGCAGATCATCGAGGAGGTATTGCGGCGCCAGCCGGATCTTCTTGTCGGGGGTGCCCAGGATGTCCGGCAGTTGCGGCACCATCGGCCCGAAGTCGATGCCGTTCGGGTTCGCCTTGAGCAGATCCAGCGTCAGGCCGCCGGGATTCTTGCCGTACTGGTCCCCGAACGGCCCGGTTCGCAGCGTCAGGTCCAGCATGCGTTCGGGGCCACCGTGCTCGTACAGCTTGCGGATCTCTGCGCCGTCCAGGCCTTGGGTGAAGGCCAGGTAATCGAAGAACCCGTCGTCGATCGCGGCGACGTCGACGTCTTCGGCCGGTGTGCCGGTGCACAGGCCGGTCAGCCGGATCAGGATCTCCCATTCGTGCGGGCGGTCGCCCGGATCGAACACCGGCGGCGAGTAATTCGCGATGCTGTGGATGGCGAACAACAGGATGAGATCGTCGTGGTGCGGTTGCTCGAGCGGGGATAGACCGGGCAGAATCACGTCGGCGTGCCGCGTCGTCTCGTTGAGCCAAAGGTCAACGGAGATCATCGCTTCCAGCATCGGCAGCACCTCGTCGAGCTTGTCGCCGCCGGGCGTGGACAATACCGGGTTGCCGGCGACCGTGATCAACGCCTTCAGTTGCCCGTCGCCTGCAGTGGCGATCTCCTCGGCCATGCAGGACACCGGGGCCTGGCCGAGCACCTCCTTCGCCCCGCGCACGCGGGTATGCCAGCGGCCGAATTCCGGGCGGCCACCCTCCAGGCCGGGCAGCGGCTGCGTGGTTATAGACCAGGCCGCCGGCTTGGGGAACATCGCTCCCCCGGGAACGTCGAAATGTCCGGTCAGGATGTTGATGACGTCGACCAGCCAGCTGGCCAGGCTGCCGAACTCCTGATTGCACAACCCAATTCGGCCGTACACCACCGACTTCTCGGTGCCGGCGAGCTCGCGGGCCAAACTTCGGATGCGGTCCTCGGCGATGCCGGTGACCGCGCTGACGCGCCCCGGTGGCCAATCCGCCGCGACCCGGCGCATCGTGTCGACACCGTCCACGTGCGGTCCCGGGCGGACCAGATCTTCGTCAAACAGCGTGTGTGCCACGGCCAGCAGCAGCGCGGCGTCGGTTCCGGGCACGATGGGAAGCCATTCGTCGGCGCGGGCCGCGGTCTGCGTGCGCACCGGGTCAATCACGATGACCTTGCCGCGCTTGCGAACCGCCTCGATGAGGCCCATCACGTCGGGAGCGGCCAGCAGCGACCCCTGCGACGCGGCGGGGTTGGCGCCCATGATGACCATCAGGTCGGTGCGTTCGATGTCGGGCACGGGGAAGTTCCACCAGAGGCCGTACATCAGATGCGACGACAAATTCTTCGGCCACTGGTCGACGGTGCCCGGCGAATAGGTGACCGGCATCCCCGACATGCCCATCAGCACGCCCGCGTAGCGAGCCAGCGAGAAGGAGTGCGCCAGCGGGTTGCCGGTGTATGCGGTGACCGCCCCGATCCCGTACTTCTCGATCACCGGCGTCAGCAACTCGGTGCAGCGGCGGAACGCCGCGTCCCAGCTCACCTCGTGCCATTGTCCGTCGACCTTGATCATCGGTTGGCGGATGCGGTCCGGGTCGTCGTGCAGCGCGGCCAGTGAGACGCCCTTCGGGCAGATGTGCCCACGGCTCCACACGTCATCCCGGTTCCCCCGGATGCTGGTGACCCTGCCGCCGTCGACGTGAATTTCCAAGCCGCACATGGCCTCACACAAGGGGCAGGTGCGCACGTGCCTGCCGTCTGCGCCCGTCGTCACCCACCCACTGTATTCCGCTACCGACCGTCGCGGAAGCCCCCGTCCTCAGGACGCCCAGGGGCCGATGCCGCCGACCTTCTCGATGCGAATGCGGGTCAGGAATCCGGGCGGCGCGCCGTCCGGCGGGAACTTACTGTTCGGGTCACCCAGAATCGGGTTGAGTTGGGCGAGCAACTCGGGTGCGCCGCCCTCGACGACCCGTGCCGTCCCGGTGATCGAGAGGTAGGGCCGCATCCCGGCGTGCGCCCCGTCGAGCGCGACGATGGTGACGGCGACCCGGGGATCGTTGCGGACGTTGCGAACCTTCTTGTGCGCCGCGAGATGCGCGCTGACGAGTTCGTCTCCGTCGGGTGTGGACTGCAAAGCGACCCACACCAGGCTGACTTGCGGGCTGCCGTCGGGGTTCAGGGTGACCAGGGTGGCGTCGGCGCCCTTGCCGATGAGTTCGCGGGCCGCGTCATTGAGTTCCATGCGTTGTTCTACGGCCCCTGGCAGGGATTCATTCCCGCACGCGGAATGAGCCGCGTTGGACGGTGGAGTCGGTCTTTCCAACACATTTGAATTTGACCAGTTGGCTGTACAAGTGCGAGGCGGCGGTCCTAGCGTCGACGCCAGCAACTCGTCGCGGAAGGAAGCTGGCTCGTTGAGCACCGAACCGGATCCCGTGTGCCGTCGGGATGTGCGATGAGCGACCCTCCACACCCTTCCGGCATCGAGTATTTGCGTGGCGAAGTCCTCGATCGGCTGGACGCGCAACCGTTCGAGGACTGGTCCCCCGCGCTGCTGCGCGCCCTGATCGCGATCTTCGACCTAAACGGCGTGACACCGTCCAACCGCCGCGGTTTCCGGCCCCACATCGTGAAGTAGCGGTTGCGCTTTCGCGTATTAGGCTGCGGCCGAGGAGTCACGACGGTGGAGATCTGGGAATTGGTCGCGCGTGAGCGGATCCGCGACACTCTGGCGCGCTACAACTGGGCGGGTGACGCCGGCGACCTGAACGGCCTCGCCGAAACGTTCCGCGCCGACGGTGTCCTGGAGATTCGCGGCTTCGAGCCGCTGCGCGGGCGTTCGGCGATCGCCTCGTTCCTCGGCGGCCTCAACGTCGACCGGCCGGCGGGCGTCAAGCCGATCGTCCGGCACAACCTCACCAACGTGCTGATCACCGCACTGGCGCGCGACGTGGCACAGGTGTCGTCGTACTTCACGGTGCTCACCCACGTCGGACTCGACCATTTCGGCCGGTATCGCGACACCTTGGCGCCTGACGGCGACGCATGGCTGATCAGCCATCGCAAGGTGTCGACCGACTGGGCCGCCCCCGACTCGGCCATGGCCCGGCGGTCGACGGAGGACTGACTCCGCGCTCAGATGAACACCGGTGGCGATTTCGTGAATTGTCCGGCTCACATGTTTGCCCGAGACCGTCCAACGGCTACAGATAGGAATCACATCTAGAGATTGCGGTCGACCCTGATTGCGTTCGCCGGTGGGGCCCGGTGCTGACCAGAGGTCATGTGACCAGCGGTCAGAGCACGCGACAGAGACGAGCGGATGATGCAACGACTTAGTGGGTTAGACGCTTTCTTCCTCTACCTGGAATCGCCGACGCAGCCGCTAAACGTTTGCTGCGTGTTGGAGCTAGACCCGGGTGGCATGCCGGGCGGCTACACCTTCGGCCAGTTCCGGCAGGCGCTGTCAGCGCGAGTGGACGCGGTGCCCGAATTCCGTCTCAAGCTGGCGGACAGCCAGTTCAACTTCGACCACCCGGTCTGGGTCGACGACGATCGTTTCGACCTGGCCCGCCACCTGCACCGGGTTGCCCTGCCGTCCCCTGGGGGGTCGAGGGAGTTAGCGGAGATCTGCGGGCACGTCGCCGGGCTGGCGCTGGATCGCGATCGCCCGCTGTGGGAGATGTGGGTGATCGAGGGCCTGCACGGCGGTGATGCACTCGCCGTCGTCCTCAAGGCCCACCATGCGGTGGTTGACGGGATCGGTGGGGCCAACCTCCTGGCCCAGTTGTGCAGCACCGCGCCCGACGCCCCGGCCCCGGAGCCCGCCGCCCGCTCCGGCGGGGCGAATTCCCTGCAGATCGCCGCATCCGGCCTCGTCGCCGCCGGGTTGCGGCCGTGGCGCCTGGCCAAGGTAGTGCCGTCCACCGCGCTGACGCTCGCGCAAACGCTGCTGCGCGCCCGCGGCGGTGGGCAAACCATGGCCGCCCCGTTCGCGGCGCCGCCGACGGCGTTCAACGGCACCTTCACCCGGCGCCGCAACGTCGCCCTGACCACCCTTGACCTCGACGACGTCAAGAAGGTCAAGAACAGGTTCGGAGTCACCGTCAACGACGTGGTGACCGCCCTGTGCGCGGGCGCGTTGCGGCAGTTCCTGGTGGACCGCGGCGAACTGCCGGACAGCCCGATGGTGGCCAGCGTGCCGGTCTCGGTGCGGGGCAAATCCGATCGGCCGGGCCGCAACCAGACGACGTGGATGCTGTGCCGGCTGGAGACACACATCGACGATCCGAGCGAACGGTTGAGCCGCATCGCCGAGGGCAACGCCGCGGCCAAGGACCACGCCGCCGCGATGGGGTCCAGCCTGCTGCAGGACTGGACGCAAGTGGCCGGACAAACCATGTTCGGCGCCGCGATGAAGCTGCTGCCGCGGATGCCGCTGCCCGAGAAACCACCGCACAACCTCGTGCTGTCCAACGTGCCGGGACCGCAGGAGCAGCTCTACTTCATGGGCTGCCGGGTCGACGCCATGTATCCGCTCGGCCCGATCATCGCCGGCGCCGGACTCAACATCACGGTCATGTCGCTCAACGGCCGCCTCGGCATCGGCCTCATCTCCTGCCCCGACCTGGTTGCCGACCTGTGGGATCTCGCCGACATGTTCCCCGCGGCGCTCAAAGAGCTGCTGAACTGCTGCGAATCGAGCCACCAGCAGAGCTGACCGCCGCGGCATGGCAAGGTGACACCCGTGGCAGACATCGTTACGCAGCAGGACCTGCGCGAAATCAGCACTCCCAAGGGCGCTTTGCGCTATTACGTCTGCGGCCCGGAATCCGCTCCCGTGTTGCTGTTCCTACATGGCTCCGGACCGGGCGTCACGGGGTGGCGCAACTTCCGCGGCATACTGCCCACGTTCGCCGAGCGGTTCCGCTGCCTGATCCTGGAGTTTCCCGGGTTCGGCGTCAGTGACGACTTCGGCGGTCACCCGATGGTGACCGCGTTCGGCACCGTGGCGCCCTTCCTGGACGCGCTCGACGTTCAGCGGGCGCACATCGTCGGGAACTCGATGGGCGGTGGCGTCGGCATCAACTTCGCCACCGGACACCCGGACCGCGTCGATCGGCTGGTCACCATCGGCGGCATCGGCACCAACATCTTCAGCCCGAGCCCCAGCGAGGGCATCCGGCTGCTGCAGGAGTTCGTCGAGGATCCCACCCGGCAACGGCTGGTCGACTGGCTGAAGTCGATGGTGTACGACCATGCGCTGATCACCGAGGAACTGGTCGAGGAACGCTGGGAGCTGGCCACCGACCCGGACACACTGGCCGCCGCCCGCCGCATGTACGGGAAAGCGGCCTTCGGCGCCATGAACGCCGCGATGGCCGCCTCCGATCGGCCGATGCCGTGGGCCGTCATGCACAAGCTGACCGCACCCACCTTGCTGACCTGGGGGCGCGACGACCGCGTGAGCCCGCCGGACATGGCGCTCATCCCGATGCGCACCATCCCCAATGCGGAGCTGCACATCTTCCCGAACTCCGGACACTGGGCGATGATCGAGGCCAAGGACGCGTTCGAGAGCACAGTGCTGGCGTTTCTGTCCCGGGGTTAGCGGCGATCGCGAGCGCGGCGGAGCCGGGCGATGCGGGTCGCCGCCACGGGGGTTAGCGGGCGCGCCGTCAAGGCCGGGCAGACCCCGTCAGGCCCGCGGTGAGCAGCCCGTGGGCGGCGGGATTGCCGTCCAGAATCCGGCTGGCGCGCGCGCCGATCCGCCATTGCCCCTCGACCCGCCGCAGCACGAAATGATTTGCGGTGCAACGCCATACGCGATAGCCGTCACCGTCGCGGATCAACACCAGCGACTCACAGACCGCCACCGCCGCATCGCCGGTGACGGTGACCACGCACGGCCCCAGGAAGTGACAGCACCCCCTGGCCACCAGTTTTTGGTGGGCCGACGACTCGACCATGGCGTGCACGGCAGCCCGGCCCTCCATGCGCCAGCCGTCGACGTCGTAGCTGCCGTCACTCGCCCAAAGCCCCGCGGTGACCTCGGCATCCCCGGCGTCCACGGCCGGACCGTACGAGGCGATCAGCCGGGCGATGTCGCGCTCGTCCTCGAGTCGGCGCAACCGCGCGGACAGCTCGTCGATGTCGCTCATGGTTGCTCCTCATCGTCGGGATCGCGGCAGCGGACCACTATCGATCCCCACACGGTAGGACGGCCGGGCCGCGCTTGAAGGGCTGACGGGTTCGACCCGGGCGGGCCGTAATCAGAAAGAGCCCATTTTTGGGTTTGCTCAATCCATAAATCAGCCGACCCGAAAATTTTGATCGAGGCCCCCTAACAGCAGCGATCACTTTTTACATGTTCTTTACGCGCGCCGTTCTCAAGTTGCTGGGCCCTTGACCTCGGGTTAGGTTGGTCAGGTTTGTGGTCGCGGCCAACGTTGGTGGGCGGCCTCCCTCGCGGGAAAACCGCGAAGCCACCATTCGTCATGTGCGTGAAAGGGGTTGCGCGTGCGACAGCTTTCGGCACTGCGGGTGATGTCTACGGGGCTCGGCGCCGCCGCGGGACTCGGCGACGCCGTCGGCCGGCTGGCCGCCGCCGGTCTCGATGTTGTCGCGCTGCCGGTCCGGGTGGGCGCACAGGTGCTCTCCGGCGAGGTGTCCCGCTCCACCCTGACCCGGCGATGCGGGCGCGGCGACGGCCGCCTGTGGATCGAGGTGCGCGGACTCGACGGCACGGGCGGGGCGGAACGCGGCCGCGCCGCCGTCGATGCGCTGCTGGCCCAACCCGGCGTCACGAAGGTCAGCCTGAACCGTCCACTGTCGCGCGTGGTTGTCGAGGTCGATGACGGTGAAGCGTCCCTCAATGCCCTCTGCTCCGCGCTGGACAATCTTGAAACGGCTTACGGCGCAGCCGATTCCACGCGCAGCGGCAGCCTCCCCGGCGATGGGCTGTTGTTGGCCACCCGCGGCGCGATGGTGGCCGTCAACGCCGCCGGGTTCGCGGTCGCGGTTGCGGGGCGCGCATTGCGGTTGCCGGCGGCCCCGATCGCCGTCGAGGCGGCGTCCGCGATCGCCAATCATCAACCGTGGCTGCGTCGCCTGCTCGAGGGCGGAATCGGCCCCGGCGCAACGGATACCGCGTTATCGATGTTCGGCACCGCCGCGCATGTCGTCACGCTGTCGCCGGCGAAGCTCTCGGTCGACGTGGCGATGCACGCTTTCAAGGCCGCCGAAAGCCGGGCCGCGGCACGGGCGTGGGCCCGTTATGAGCCGGAATTGGCCCGGCATGCCGACTCCTGGGAGGCGCACGGTTCACCGCGCCCGGTTCCCCCACCGGCCGGCCCGATCGAACGTCATGGGAACCGCGTGGCGTGGGTGCAGCTGATCGGCATCGGCCTGACCGGGGTCCTCACCCGCAACGTCACCATGGCGTCGAACGCCGCGCTGGCGGCCTCGCCGAAGGCGATGCGCACGACGCACGAGGCGTTCGCGGCCACGCTCGGCCGCGGCCTGGCAGACCGTCACGCGGTGCTGGTGCTGAGGCCGGAGAGTCTGCGCCGAATCGACAAGGTCGATGCCCTGCTGATCGATCCGCGCGTGCTGTGTGGCGCTCAGATGCGGGTGGTCAGCGTCCGCGGCGCCCGCGACGACGACACGCTTGCGGCCTGGGCCCGCGCACAGGAGCTGCTCGACGAAGGCCTGGCCCCGGGCTGGCACTCGATTGCCCCAAAATCCCACGACGACACTGATGTTGGCGATGCGGTCAAGGCGCTCATCGCCCCGGCCCCGCACCCTCTCGCGTCGGCGCTGATCGCCCGCGCGCGCGAATCAGGCGTGCGCCTGGTGTCCGTTGACAGCGACCTGCTCGGTGAGCTGCGCCCCGCGTTCGACGACGTCCACGCGGTCGGCGGCGGCGACGTCGACGGCGCGCTCGCCGACGCGGTGTCCGTGCTGCAACGGGATGGGCATACCGTCGCAGTTCTTTCATCCTTTGGCGCGCAAGCCCTTTCCGGGGCCGACGTGGCGCTGGGCATCAGGCCGGCCGAGGACGCCCCGCCGCCCTGGACCGCCGACCTGATGCTCGACGACCTGGCCGGAGCGTGGCGCGTGCTGCACGCGTTACCGGCGGCCAGGAGGGCGAGCCAGCAGGGCATCGCCATCTCGGTGGGCGCATCGGCGCTGGGCGCGTTGTTCATGGTGCCTGGGGTGCGCAGGTTGCGCGGACCCGGCCCGGTGACCGTTGGTGCCGTCGCGGGGCTGCTGTCGGGATACCTGTTGGCGCTCGGCACGATTCGCACGCCCATCCCCCGGCCGGCACCGGCGTTCGAGTGGCACGCGATGTCGGCAGAGCGGGTCGGCGAAGTGCTGGCCGCGCTGCGTGACCCCGACGAGCCCCCAGCCGCAACGGATTCCGAGCGAGACACCACACGGTTCCCCGCCGCGGCGTTGGAATTCGCCAGGGCCGCCGTCACCGAATTGACCGGTGACCCGTTGACGCCGATCCTCGGGTTGTGTTCGGCGGCCACCGCGGTGCTGGGGTCACCGACCGACGCGGTACTGGTCGGCACCGTGCTGACCGGGAACGCGCTGCTGTCGACGGCCCAACAGCTCCGGGCCGAGAATCGGCTGAACCGCCTGCTCGCTCAGCAGACCCCACCGGCCCGCATTCTTATCCAGGGGTCCGACGGCGCGCGCAGCTACCGAGAAGTCGTCATCGAGCAGCTGCGGCCCGGCGACCTGATCGAAGTACGCAGCGACGAGGTGGTGCCCGCCGACGCTCGGGTGATCGAGTCACACGACCTCGAGGTCGACGAATCATCGCTGACCGGTGAATCCTTGTCGGTCCAGAAGCAGGTCGAGGCCACGCCCGGGGCCGAACTGGCCGAGCGCCGCTGCATGATCTACGCCGGCACCACCGTGGTGGCCGGCACCGCGGTCGCTTTGGTCACCGCCGTCGGGGCCGATACCCAGAGCCGGCGCGCGGCCGAACTTGCGTCCGGCGAGCTGCCGACCGTCGGCCTGCACCATCAGCTCAGCCAGCTGATGAGCCGCGCGTTCCCGTTCAGCGCGGGCGGCGGCGTCCTGGTCGGTGCGCTCGGCCTGCTGCGCGCCGGCGGCCTGCGCCAAGCCCTCGGCAGCGCCATCGCCGTCGCCGTGGCGGCCATTCCGGAGGGCATGCCCCTGATGGCCACGCTCGCCCAATCCGCGTCGGCCCAGCGGCTGGGCGAATGCGGGGCGCTGGTGCGCGTGCCGCGCGCGGCCGAGGCGCTGGGCCGCGTCGAGGTGGTCTGCTTCGACAAGACCGGAACGTTGAGCGAGAACCGTCTCCGCGTCGCCGAGGTGCGGCCGGCGGAGGGACATTCCCGCGACGACGTCCTGCGGTGCGCCGCCCAGGCCGCGCCGGCCGACGACGGCAATCCGCACGTCCACGCCACCGACGAAGCCATCGTCAAGGCGGCGGACGCGGTGGCCGGGGCCGGACCACGACCCGAGCCCGACGCGCACCTGCCGTTCCGGTCCGGCAGGGCATTCTCGGCCTCGGTGACGGGCACGCAGTTATCCGTCAAGGGCGCCCCGGAAGTGGTTTTGGCCGCGTGCCGGGAGGCGGGCCCGGAGGTGGACGACGCCGTCGCGGCCCTGACGACGGCGGGGTTGCGGACCATCGCGGTGGCCCAGCGCCGGCTGAGCGCGGCACAGGCGCGAGCGGTGCGAAAAGACCCCGACAGCATCACCGGATTGTGCGAGACGGGACTGACGCTCACCGGATTCCTGGGCCTCTCGGACACCCCACGCCCCCAGGCGCCGCAGTTGCTGGCGGGCCTCGCCCAGCGGGGCGTGGCCATCCGGTTGATCACCGGGGACCACCCCGTCACCGCGACCGCGATCGCCCGCGAGCTGGGGGTGTCGGTGAGCGCCGACCAGGTGATCACCGGCTCGGAATGGAACGCGCTGTCACGGGCCGACCAGCAGCGGGCGGTCTCCGAGCGGTTGATCTTCGCCCGGATGTCACCGGAGAACAAGGTGCAGGTCGTCCAGACGCTCGAGCGCACCGGGCGGGTGTGCGCCATGGTCGGCGACGGCGCCAACGACGCCGCCGCGATCCGGGCGGCAAGCGTCGGCGTCGGTGTGGTCGCCCGCGGCAGCGACTCGGCCCACACGACCGCCGACCTGGTCCTGACCGACGGACGCATCGAGACGCTGGTGGCCGCCATCGACGAGGGACGCCGACTGTGGCGCGGCGTCCAGGCGGCCGTCGCGGGCCTGCTCGGCGGCAACGCCGGCGAGGTGATTTTCTCGGTCATCGGCACCTCGCTCACGGGGACCTCGCCGCTGAACACCCGGCAGTTGCTGCTGATCAACATGCTCACCGACGCGTTACCAGCGACCGCGGTCGCCGTCAGCGCCCCGGCGGGGCCGGTGCAACGCGTCGGGCGCGGCATCGACGAACGCGCGCTACGCCGGACCGTGGCCGCCCGCGGAGCGCTCACCGCCACCGCCGCCACGACCGCCTGGGCGATGGCCTCGGTCACCGGGCTACCGGCGCGGGCCTCCACCGTCGCGCTGATCTCGTTGGTCGCGGTCGAGCTGGGCCAGACGGTGGTCGACTCCCACGCGCCCCTGGTGCTGCTCACCGCCGCCGGGTCCTTCGCCGCATTCACCGGGATGATTAGCACCCCGGGGATCAGCCAACTCCTGGGCTGCACGCCGGTCGGCCCCCTGGGCTGGGCGCAGGGGCTGGGCACCGCCACAGCCGCCGTCCTCGCCGTCGCCGCCGCGAACCGGTTCCGGCCGGCCCACCCGACCGAGGAGCCACCACTCGCCGACGACCCGGAACTCGACGAGCCCGGCCAGAGCGCCCCGCCAGCCCCGCGGCAAAACGGATCCCGGGCACCGCATACCGCGGTCCTCGCGGCTCCCGCCAAGGCCGCCCGTGCGCTGAAGTTGGTGGACCGACACCAGCATCGGATTTCGGCGGAGGCCGTCACCGATCACCCGTGAGGCCATCAGTCGCGGGCACCGCGCGGCTTGATGAACACGCCTTCCGCACCGACCGTGAGTCCTTGGCTATCGGTGATCTGCCCCTTCGCGAAGGTCTTCACGCCCTCGACGCGCTCGACCCACGCTTCGGCCCGCACCAGACCTAACGGGGTCCCCCGGACATAGCGCAGCGTGAGCGTGCCGGTGTAGGCCGGTCGACCGGGCTCGTGCGCGGTCGCGCCCAGGACGTGGTCGAGGACCAACGCGCACACTCCGCCATGGACATGTCCCGGAGGCCCTTCGTAGGCGGCGCCCAGTGTGATCTCGGTCCACACGGCGCCACCGGCGTCGCGGTGAATGACCAGCGGGGGTGCGACCGGGTTGCGTGCGCCGATCATGACGTTGCCGGAAGCCAGGGGTTGGCCGTCGAACGGATGGCGAACACCGAACGAACCCGACATCAGGCTTTCGCTCAATTGCTCTATCGCGCAATCGATGTGCGTCTTGGCCGCCGCAACGGTACCGGCGCCGGCCTCGGTACGGATGGTCGCGTCGATCAGCCGGCGAACGGACTGGGTGAGCGCTTCATACGCCGGTGCACCGCTGCCGTCGTTTCCCGTCATCCCCACCGTCCCGTGCCGTGCGACGTGCGCCGACCGCGCGACCGTTCAGGCGGTCGCCTGATCACGTCGCCTTCTGCGTCAGTCCGGCGTCGACGACGAGCTGCGTGCCCGTGATGTAGCGGGCCTCCTCCGAGGCCAGGAACACCACCGCATTGGCGACGTCGACGGGCTCCACCCACGGCACCGGCAGCAGGTTGCGCGCCCGCAGCACTTCCGCGGCGTCCGCGGCGGTCGGGTTTTCGAGATCCGGGCGTAAGCGCCGAATCGTTCCGTCGTTGAGGATCATCGGGGTCGCGACCGGCCCGGGATGAAGGGTGTTGACCCGGATGCGCGACGGCCCGAGCTCGTTCGCGAGGGTGCGCGCCAGCCCCACCACCGCGTGCTTGCTCGCGGTGTAGGCCGCGGAATTTGGCGTCCCGCGAAGACCGTTGGTCGAGCTGATGATCACGATGGCGCCACCCTCGCCCATATGCGGTACACCGGCCCTGATCGTGTGCCATACGCCGGTCAGGTTGATGTCGAGCGTGCGCTGCCAGTCCTGGGGGTCGAGTTCCCATGTCCGCCCGCCGGCAAGGTGAATTCCGGCATTCGCGACGACGAAGTCGAGGCGCCCCAGTGCCGCGACGCCGTGGGCTACGGCGCGCGTTACGGCCTCCAAGTGACCCACGTCGGCAACACCCGTCACGCAGCGTCGACCGCGGCTTTCGACATCCCTTGCGGTGTCGGGCAATTCGTCGCTCGCCGCGGTGGCGTCGAGCGCGATCACATCTGCGCCCTCTTCGGCGAAGCGCTGACAATGCACCCGTCCCGTGCCCCTCGCCGCGCCGGTGACCAGCACCACCTTGCCGAGCAGTCTCTTCATCGCGGCATCTTAACCAGATCGAAGCCCGGGTAGCCTGTCCTGGCCACTTCGTCGCAGATGTCGTTGTATGTGGCGAAGCCGCCGACGAACAACATGAATCCCCTTGGCTTTCCGGGCACGTTGGCGCCCATGTACCAAGACTCCGCCTTGGTGAACAGCGTCGCCTCGGCGAGGCGGGCACATTCGGCCCCCCAGCCGTCGACGGCATCGGGGGTCGCCTCGATGGCGGCCAACCCGTGGCCGTCGAGGTAGGCAATGGTTGCGGCGATCCAATTCACCTGCGCCTCGGCGTGCAGCACCATGTTCGCCAGCACGGCGGGCGCCCCGGGACCGGAGATCAGGAACAGGTTGGGGAATCCGTCGACGCCCAACCCCAGATAGGTGCGTGGCCCCTGCGCCCAATCGTCCCGCAACCGACGACCGCCGCGTCCGATGATGCCGATTTTGGCCAGCGCACCGGTGAGGGCGTCGAAACCCGTTGCCAGCACGATCATGTCGACGTCGTAGTGCACGCCGGCGGTTTTGATCCCGGCGGTGTCCACGGCTTCGATCGGTGTGTCGCGCACGCTGATGAGCGACACGTTCGGCCGGTTGAAGGTGCTGAAGTAGTTGCTGTCGGTGCAGATCCGCTTCGTGCCGATCGGGTGATCGTTGGGGATGAGCAGGTCCGCCAGCGCAGGGTCGTCGATGACCGCGCGCACCTTCTCCTCGTAGAACTTTCGGGCCTCGTCGTTGGCGGTCAAGTCGGTCAGCTGGTCGGGGAACGTCTTCGAGAACAGCACACCGCCCAGCTGCCAACGCTTATCGAACGCGGCCCGACGTTCCTCCGGCGTGAATTCCATCGTCGGCTTCGGCGCCGTGATGTGTGGTGACCCGCCACCGCTGCGCCACGAGAGGCGCCGCCGTTCTGCGTAGTTCGCCTTGATGTCGTCGAGTTCCCGTTCGGTCAACGGCTTGTTGCCGGCCGGGACACTGTAGTTGGGCGTGCGCTGGAAGACAAAGAGGTGCTTGGCGTGTTCGGCGATGATCGGAATCGATTGAATGCCAGACGAACCGGTGCCGATGACGGCAACCCGCTTTCCGGTGAAATCGACGGGATCCTGCGGCCACGCGGCAGTGTGGTAAACCTCGCCCGCGAACGACTCGAGGCCGTGAAAGCTCGGCGTCAAAGCCGCTGACAGCGGGCCCGTCGCCATCAGGCAGAACCGGGCGGACAGGACGTCACCGTCCTCGGTGGTAACCAGCCAGCGCAGCGCGGTTTCGTCGAGCGCCGCGGTGACGACGCGGGCGCGGAATGTGATGTCGCGGCGCAGGTCGAGTTTGTCGGCCACCCAATTCAGATAGGCGAGGATCTCGGCCTGGGTGGCGTACTTCTCGGTCCAGCTCCACTCTTGCTGCAGTTCATCGGAGAAGGAATAGGAGTAATCGACGCTTTCGACATCACAGCGCGCCCCCGGATAGCGGTTGTAGTACCAGGTGCCGCCCAGCTCTGGCGCCGCCTCCAGGACCCGCACGGACAGCCCCTGACCGCGGAGCTTGTGCAGGGCGTAGAGGCCGGCGAACCCGGCGCCGACCACGACGACGTCGACCAGCTCCGCGCTATTCACAGGCACCGACGGTAGGTCCTGTCACCCCGACCGCCGGGGCTGGTTCCCGGTGACCGGACACTGCGGTGACGGTGAATTCTGACCGCTTTTGCGTCCGCTCATCGGGAACGGCTTCGGCTGAGGCACGAACTGCGGTAGACCATTACTAGGCCCCCAGACGTAAGGACACCAACATGAGCGAGCGGGTACTCGACCGGGTCGTGGCGATGGCGGATCAGTTGCGCGACCAGGCCTCCGAGGCCGAGCGGATCGGCCGGCTCACCGATGACACGGTCAAGCTGATGAAGGGCGCCGGCCTAATCCGGCTGCTGCAAACCAAGCAATATCAGGGTTTCGAGGCCCACCCCCGCGAGTTCGCCGAGACGACGATGGCGACCGCGGCGCTGGACCCGGCGGCCGGCTGGATCGTCGGCGTCGTCGGTGTGCATCCCTATCAGTTGGCGTACGCGGACCCGAGGGTCGCCGCCGAAATCTGGGCCGAGGACGTCGACACCTGGATGGCGTCACCGTACGCGCCGCAAGGCGTGGCCAAGCCGGTCGACGGTGGCTACATCTTCAACGGCCGCTGGCAGTTCAGCTCGGGCACCGACCACTGCGACTGGATCATCCTGGGCGCGATGCTCGGCGACGACAAGGGCATCCCGATCATGCCGCCGCAAATGCTGCACATGATCCTGCCGCGCAAGGACTACGAGATCGTCGAGGACTCGTGGAACGTGGTGGGGCTGCGCGGGACCGGCTCCAAGGACGTCATCGTCAAAGACGCGTTCGTCCCGTCCTACCGGACGATGGACGCGACGAAGGTGATGGACGGCACCGCCCAGCGCGAGGCCGGCATGACCGAGCCGCTCTATCTGATGCCGTGGTCGACGATGTTCCCGCTGGGCATCTCGGCGGCCACGATCGGCATCGCCGAGGGCGCCCTGGCCGCGCACCTGGCCTACCAGCGCGAGCGCGTCGGCGCCACCGGAACCGCCATCAAGGACGACCCCTACGTCATGTTCGCCATCGGCGAGGCGGCCGCCGACATCAACGCCGCCCGCCAGGAACTGCTGGCCAACGCCGACCGCATCTACGACATGGTCGCGGCCGGCAAGGAGGTGTCGTTCGCCGACCGCGCGGCCGGTCGGCGCACCCAGATCCGCGCGGTGTGGCGCGCGGTCGCGGCGGTCGACGAGATCTTCGCCCGCTCGGGCGGCAACGCGGCCCGCATGGACAAGCCGCTGCAGCGGTATTGGCGCGACGTGCACGTCGGCCAGCTGCACGCCATCCACATGCCGGGCACCACCTATCACGCGTCGGCGCTGAGTTCGCTGGGTATCGATCCGCCGGAGGGCCCCCTGCGGGCCTTGATCTAGGAGAGCACGTTGACCGACTTGAAAAGCCTGGGCTACATCACCATTTCGACGAACGACATCGACCGCTGGCGGCAATTCGCCTTCGGTGTCCTGGGTTTCGCCGAGGGTAAGGGTCCCGACCCCGACGCGCTGTACCTGCGGATGGACGAGCGCGCCGCCCGGCTCATCGTGGTGCCCGGTGAAACCGACCGGGTGCTCACGGTCGGCTGGGAGGTGCGCGACCGCCCGGCGCTGCAACGGGTCAAGGCGACCCTGGACGCCGCCGGGACCCCATTCAAGCAACTGTCGGACGACGAGGCCGAGGCCCGCCGCGTGGAAGAGGTCATCACCTTCGAGGACCCGGCCGGCACCACGCTCGAGGTCTTCCACGGTGCGGTGCTCGACCACAGCCCCGTCGTCACCCCGTTCGGCGCGAAATTCGTCACCGGCGACCAGGGCATGGGCCACGTCGTGGTGCCGGCGATGGACCCGAACGGGCTGTTCGACTTCTACACCGAGGTGCTCGGTTTCCGCGCCCGCGGCGCGTTCCGGGTGCCGCTGCCCAAAGAGTTTGGGCCGGTGCGGGTCCGCTTCCTCGGTATCAACGAACGCCATCACAGCCTGGCCATCGTGCCGGCCGCGCACCTGCGTGACCCGCGGCTGGTGCACATCATGGTCGAAGTCGACAGTCTGGACGCCGTCGGGCAGGCGCTGGACCGCGTGAACGCCGAGGGCTTCCAGCTGTCCTCCACGCTCGGCCGGCACACCAACGACAAGATGGTGTCGTTCTACGTCCGCGCCCCCGGCGACTGGGACATCGAGTTCGGCACCGACGGCATGCGCGTCGACGAAACCTATTACACCGCAGAGGAAATCACCGCCGACAGCTACTGGGGCCACCAGTGGATCGGCGACATGCCCGCGGCCATGCGGCTGTGACGCAGGATACCGACGTCACGCCGGTCCCGGCCGCGTCGATCACAACATGGGGTGACGAGGCTGACGTGGTGATCGCCGGCTATGGGGTGGCCGGCGCCGCCGCGGCGGTGGAGGCGGCCCGGTCCGGCGCCGACGTGCTGGTCTTGGAGCGCACCGGGTCGTGGGGCGGTGCCGCGGCGATGGCCGGCGGCTTCATCTACCTCGGCGGCGGCACGCCCCTGCAAAAGGCTTGCGGCTTCGACGATTCCGTCGACAACATGGCCGCCTTCCTCAACGTGGCGATGGGGCCGGGCGCCGACGCGGACCGGATCGCCGACTACTGCGCCGGCAGCATTGCGCATTTCGACTGGCTCGTCGGCTGCGGCGTCCCGTTCAAGGCGGAGTTCTTCTCCGAGCCCGGCTGGGAGCCGATGGGTGATCAGGGCCTGATGTACAGCGGCGGCGAAAACGCCTACCCGTTCAACACCATCGCCTCCCCCGCCCCGCGCGGACACGTCCCGCAGATGTCCAACAAGAAGCAGGGCGAAGCCAGCGCGGGCTACATGCTGATGAAGCCGCTCGTCGAGACCGCCACCGCCGCCGGCGCACGCGCGCTCTACGACGTGCGGGTGCAGCGCCTCATCGTGGAGGCCGACGGCCGGGTGGTGGGGATCCGCGCGCGCCAGTACGGCAACGACATCGCGGTCCGGGCCCGCAAGGGCGTGGTGCTCGCGACCGGCAGCTTCGCTTACAACGACGCGATGGTGGCCCGCTACGCGCCGCGGATCGCGGGCCGCCCGGCCGCCTCGATCGAGCAGCACGACGGGCAGGCGATCCGCATGGCCCAGGCGTTGGGCGCCGATTTGGCACACATGGACGCAACCGAGGTGGCGATCTTCATCGACCCCCAGCAGCTGGTGCGCGGCATCCTGGTCAACGACCGCGGCCAGCGCTACGTCGCCGAGGACACCTACCCCGGCCGCATCGGCCAGCTCACGCTCTACCAGCAGGACAACATCGCGTTCCTGATCATCGACGACGACGCCCAGCAAGAGGCCATGGCGTCGTGGTCGCCGAAATTCATGCTGCGCCCGGCGACCTGGGTGGCGGACACCGTCGCCGACCTCGAACGTGACATGGGCCTGGCGCCGGGATCGCTGCAGGCGACCGTCGCCGCCTACAACGAGGGCGCCGCCCGCGGCGAGGATCCGCTGCTGCACAAGAAGCCGGAGTGGTTGAGGCCCATCGGTTCCCCGGTCGGCGCCATCGATCTGCGGGAGAACACCGGCGGGTTCACCCTGGGCGGCCTGGCCACCACGCTCGACGCCGAGGTGCTCCACGTCAACGGAGAACCCATCCCCGGTCTCTTCGCCGCCGGGCGCTGCACCGCCGGGCTGGCCGCGTGGGGCTACGCCAGCGGCATCTCGCTCGGCGACGGCAGCTTCTACGGCCGGCGCGCGGGCCGATCCGCGGCCAGGGGTTGAGCCGAGCCGCATATCCCACCGCCGCGACCACGCAACTTCCACGCTTCCCAACGGCCCGCGTCCACCATGCGTGACAACCGCCACACAGGCGTGCTAGAACTATCTTCCTAATAGGAATATATCGATCAGGCACAGCTTGGAGGATCGATGTCCGGTAGCGCTGAACCCGCCACCCCCACGGCCGTCATCGACCGCATATCGCTGGTTCTCGACGCCTTCGAGGGTCCGGGGCGGCTCACCCTCGCGCAGATCGTCAGGCGAACCGGCCTGCCGCGCTCGTCGGCGCATCGGATGCTCGAGCGCCTGGTGCAACTGCGCTGGCTGCGCCGCAGCGGCCGGGACTACGAGTTGGGCATGCGCCTCGTCGAACTCGGCTCGCTCGCCGTGCATCAGGACCGGCTGGTGCGGGCGGCCGGCCCGCTGTTGGGTGAATTGCACCGCGCCACCGGTCTTGTCGTGCACCTGGCCGTGCTCGACGGCCCGGACGTGGTGTACCTGGACAAGATCGGCGACCAGAGAATTCCCACCCGGGTGGGTGGTCGCCAGCCCGCCCACTGCACCGCTGTCGGCAAGGCGATCCTCGCGTATCGCGACGAGGATGCCGAGATCGATCTGCGAGTTCGGAAGACGAGGTACTCGATTTCCAGCGGCACCCAGCTGGCGGTCGAGTTGGCCAAGGTGCGCGCGCACGGCGTCGCGTTCGAGCGCGAGGAGTCGCTCCTCGGATTCGGCTGCGTCGCAGCGCCGATCGGCGGGCCGGGTGAGGCGGTGGCCGCGGTGTCGGTGTGCGGTCCGATGAACCGGATGATGTTCGACCAGCGGTTGACCTCGCCCCTGCGGATGACCGCGATGGGCATCTGGCGCAACGTCGAGGACGGCCCGCAGCGCGTCGCGCCGACCCTGAAGCCGCTGCGCCCGCTGCGTGCCGCCCTTCAGTACGCGTGAACACATGCGGCCAGGTTTTCGTGATCGACCGGGTGGTCACCCGGCCCGGCTGCGCTCGGCGGTTCGTGGACGCCTACCTCGCCGAATACGCCCCCGGCGCGCGGCAGCGCGGGATGACGTTGCGCGACGTTCTGGTCAGCCCGCCGATCTGGTTCGATGACGACACCAACACCGTGACGATCACCTGGACGCTGCCCGACGTGCGGGCGTGGTGGGAGATGACGTGGAAGGGCAGGCCGGACCCGGCCCTCGGCGAATGGTGGTCGCGGATCGGCGAGTTCGTGCAGGAGCGGTCCCGATCCTTCGCCGCGAGCGCCGAGGACGTGGACCGGCTGTGCGATGTATAGCGTCACCAGGTTGCTCGACGTCGTCGCCGACGACCGCGACCGACTGCTCGACGCGATGCGTGCCGCCGCGGCCGACAGCGGCGCTCTGCGCTGGGTGGTGGCGCCGACGCTGCCCGGCGCGCGCAACGGCGGTGACGTGCTGGTGCATCTGCGGTTCGGCGCGCCCGCCCAATGGGACTGTGCGGCACCAATCTTCGATGCCTTGACGGCCGACCCGGCGGTTACCGGCGTCAACGGCGCGAACTACTCGGGTCGGGCCGTCGGATCCGGCGGGCCGAGGGGCACGGTGTACCGGACGCTGTTGCTTCGCGCCGCACCCCAGGCCGCGCCGGCCACCGTCGCGCGCTTCGAGCACGAACTGTCGTCGATGGCGCGCTACGTCTCGTCCATCCGCGCATGGCAGCTGAGCCGGGTGTCCGAGGGTGTCGGCACCTCCGCCTGGACTCACGTGTTCGAGCAGGAGTTCTCCGACGTCGACGGGCTGCTGGGGCCCTATTTGATGCATCCGATCCACTGGGCCGTCGTGGACCGCTGGTTCGACCCCGAGTGTCCCGACGTCATCGTCCAAGACCGCGTCTGCCACAGCTTCTGCGCCTGCGACGAACCGGTTCTCGGTTGACAGGCGGGCGCTGTAGGCAGCGAGCTAAAGCCCCGCGGGGAGGATATTGGGGTTGGCCGTCGGCGGTGGCGGCAGCGGCGGCAGTACCGCGGTCCCATCCAGGCTGTGCACCGGCAGTTGCTGCGACCACGGAAAGTGCAGGCTGAACGCGACGAGCCCGGTGCGCTCGGCGGCGGGCAGGTGACACATCGCGAGCACAGTCTCGGCGAGGTATTCCACCGGTTCGGTCGGGAAGTCATTCGGAATGAGCTGCGCCGCACCGGGCGTGCGAACGGCCGTCGACGGGCCGACGCAATTCACCGCGATGTTGGCATCGAGCAATTCGGCGGCGACGCCCTGGGTGAAGCGATGCAGCGCGGCCTTGCATGACGCGTAGATCACGTCGCCCGAGGTCTTGTTGTAGTGGCGATAGGGTCGCACCGGGGCGACACCGGTCACCGAGCCGATGTTGACGATCCAGCCGGCCCCCTGCTTGCGCATCTGCGGCACAACGGCTTTCGTCAGGGCGAACGGCGTGCGCAGGTAGTGCTCCACCGTGCGGTCGAACGTTTCCAGGCTCATGTGCTCGACCAGCGAGTAGTCCGCGAAACCCGCGTTGTTGACCAGGATGTCGATCCGGCCGGCGCGGTCGAGCACCGCGTCGATCAGCCCGTCACGCTGCCCGGCGTCCTCGAGATCAGCGGCGACGGCGAATGCCTTACCGCCGGCGGCCTCGATCAACTCGACCGTCTCGCCAACGGTGCCGGGAAGCGTGGTGGCCGCTCCCCCGCGGACCGACGTCGACGCGGCGTGGGAACGGGCCGTGACTGCCACGGTGGCGCCTTCGGCAGCCAAGCGCCGGGCGATGGCCCGGCCGATACCGCGACTACTGCCGGTGACCAAAGCCGTTTTCCCGCAGAGTAACTCGCTCATCGCAACTCGAAATCATCCTCGACCGGTGCACGGTGATCACGCCATACGTCGAGCAGCCGGTATGGGAAGGCCGTCACGATCCGCCCGCCGCCCGAACGGTAGTACGTGTGCGCGGACGGGGTGTGGCACCACACGGTGCCCTGCATCGTCGCGTCGATGTCTGCGACGTAGGCGTCGTAAGCGCGCCGCGTCACTTCGATGGTCGACGCCGCTCGCAGCGCCATGAGCTGGAGGCATTCCATCACGTAGTGCACCATCACCTCGACGCCGAAATTGTGGCCCGCGCCGTGTCCCGGGCTGTAATTGGGCGCCGACGAGATGAACAAGTTGGGGAACCCGGGGACGGTCCCACCGCGGTAGGCCCGTGGTCGGTCGCCCCACTCGTCGGCCAGCTTCCTGCCGTCTCGCCCCCGGATGTCCATGGTGGACAAGAAATCCAGATGGTAGCCGGTCGCGTAGACGATGACGTCGAGATCGATCTGCCGACTGTCGGCCGTCACGATGCCCCCCTCGTTGACCCGGGCCGGCTCGCTCGCTTCGACGTCGACGTGCTCGCGAGCCAGCGCCGCGTAGTAGCCACCCGGATCGCGGATGATTCGCTTGCCGTACGGCGCGAAGTCCGGCGTGACCTTCCGCGCGAGTTCGCTGCCGGCGCCGAAGACGTCGTCGATGTACTTCAGGCACATCTGCAGCAGCGCATCGTTGGCCGGCGAAATGGACAGATGGCCGCGCGCCCATTCGGGGTCGTACAAGATCACGGGGTAGTTGTTGTCCGCTGTTCCCCAATAGGATTTGAGCCGAATCCAATTGGCGTAGAACGGCAATCGAGTGCCAAGCCATCGCTGATAGTCGGGCACGTCATCGGTCAGCCGTCGCTGCGGCGCCACCCAGTGCGGCTGGCGCTGGAACACCGTCAGGTGCGACACCTGGTCCACGCATGCGTCGACGATCTGCACCGCGGTGCACCCCGCACCGATGATGGCAACCCGCTTGCCGGTCAGATCCAGACCCCGGTCCCACTGCGCCGCATGAACTTCGGCTCCCGCGAACGTCCCCCTTCCGTCCAGTTGCGGCCAGCGTGGCCGGTTGAGGTACCCGGCGGCGGGGATCACCACATTGGCGTAGCTGATCTCGCGGGCACCGCCGGGGCCCACCGCACGGATCTGCCACTGTTGACGCTCCTCGTCCCACCGAAGGGCTTCGACTTCGGTACCGAAGCGGGTGCGTTGCCGCAGTTGGTACTTGTCGGCCACCGACACCAGATACGACTGATATTCCGGCCCCATCGGGTAATAGCTGGACCAGTCGCCGTTGATGTCGCGCGACAACGAGTAGTAGGCCGACGGGGTGTCCACACCGATTCCGGGATAGGTGGTCGTGTACCAAGTGCCGCCGACCTCGTCGTGGCGGTCGAAGATCTGGTAGTCCACGCCGGCGTCGGCTAACTCTAACGCGGCGGTCAATCCCGCAATGCCTGCGCCGATGATCGCCACCCGGAAGTCGTCGGGGAGCTTCGCGGTGCGTGGCAGCACCGGCTGCGGCGGCTGGAATCCGCCCTGCTCCAACAGCAGCGGGATGTACTCGGGGTCGATCGTTCCGCCGAGTGCCACCGGCGCGATCCGTGCGAACAGGTGGCGGTCGTCGGCACGGGCGGCGTGAACAGACCGGGGCAGCTGCAGCGCGCTGACCACGGCCTCGACGATGGCCGCCCTCGTGTCCGGGTCGGTCGTGCCCGCCTGCTCCGGCGGGTCAGGCACGTGGGTGATCTTCGGCGCGAAGCGGTCGACCACCCCGGTATCACCGGTGAGTTGAACCAGCACCGCGACGAGCACGCCGGGGTCGGCCCGAAGCAGGTTGGCCCGCAGTTCGTCGGGGTTCACATCCGCCCGTCCGGGGCTGTCGGTCCTGACGGACGCGCCGGTGCTCATGGCCCCGAGTATCCGGGGCATTCGCGACTGTGGGCGGCCCGTTGTCTACTCAGCGGGACATCGGCGCGAGACCACCGGGCATCGGCGCTTAGCGTAACGGGCATGCAGCCCCAGGGCGTCGACGCAATGACTGCGCGGGCGCGTAGCCATGCGCTCGGCGACATCCCCCGCCGGTCGGCGCGCAGGCACCCGGACAAGATCGCGATCATCGACGACGATGTGGTGCTGACCTTCGGCCAGTTCGAGAATTTGGTAGACCGCGCGGCCGCCGCATTGCACGACAACGGTTTTCAGCCCGGTGATCGGCTTGCGCTGCTGTCGCACAACTGCTGGCAATACGCCGTACTGGTATTCGCCACCGCCCGGGCCGGGGTGGTTCTCGTCCCGGTCAACTTCATGCTCACCGCCGAGGAGGTTGCCTACATCCTGGGCCACAGTGGCGCACGGGGATTCATCGTTGAAGCCGCCTTGACACCCACCGCTGACCAAGCCATGCGGCTGGGTGTATCGGCAACGACGAAGGCGGCGCTGCTGCCGCCCGGGCGGTCCGCTCCGGCGGGCTGGCCCGACTTCGCCGAGTGGCTGAGCACCACGTCGAGTGCCCCACGCCCCCACATCGACGACGACCAACTGCTGCGCCTGATGTACACCAGCGGCACCGAATCACGACCCAAGGGCGCCATGCACACCAGCCGAAGCCTGATGTGGAACTACGTCAGCACGATCCTGGCCGGGGACATGTCCGCCGACGATGTCGAGATCCATTCCCTGCCGCTCTATCACTGCGCACAACTCGACAACTTCCTGGTCACCGATGTCTATCTCGGCGCCACCAGCATCATCTTGCCGCGGCCGGATCCCGAACTCGTCCTGCGCGCTATCGAGCGCTACGCCGTCACCAGCTATTTCGCCCCACCGACGGTCTGGATCTCGTTGCTGCGGTCACCCGCCTTCGACACCGTAGACCTGTCCAGCCTGCGCAAGGGGTATTACGGCGCCTCGGCGATGCCGATCGAGATCCTCAGCGAGATTCGGGAGCGCCTGCCGCGCCTGAGGTTGTGGAACTTCTACGGCCAGACCGAGATGGCGCCGCTCGCCTCCGCGCTCGGGCCCGACGAACAGGACGCGCACGCAGGTTCGGCGGGGCGTCCGGTCGCTAACGTGGAGACGGCGATCCTCGATGACGACGGCGTCCACCTCGCCGCCGGCGCCGTCGGTGAAATCGCCCACCGCAGCCCGCATTTGATGCTGGGATACCTCGACGACCCACAGAAGACAGCCGAGGCCTTCCGGGGCGGCTGGTTCCACTCCGGCGACCTCGGCTACTACGACGAGAACGGCCTGCTTCACGTCGTGGACCGCAAGAAGGACATGATCAAGACCGGCGGGGAAAACGTCGCGAGCCGAGAAGTCGAAGAAGTCATCTACCGGCACGGCGGCGTCGAAGAAGTCGCGGTGTTCGGCCTGGCCCACCCGGTTTGGGTCGAGGCCGTCGTCGCGGCGGTGATGCTGCGCGACGGCGTCGACCTCGCCGAGGACGACATACTCGCGCACTGTCGCGTGCACCTGGCCGGGTTCAAGACACCCAAGCGAATCTTCTTCGTCGATTCCCTACCGAAGAACCCCAGCGGCAAACTGCTGAAACGGGAGTTGCGAGAGCGTTTCAGAATCTCCAGCGATTGCTGAACGGACCGCGGCTACCGGTCAGACGCCCGGACCCTTAGCGCCGGTTGACGGTAAACCGTGTTCCACTGACTGGGCAACCCCCGCGTAACGGGGGCCGCATCGAGGTTGACTCACTGTTATGGACAACGACGTCACGCTCGCCGAGCTGCAGGAGTTCATCGCCGAGTTCTGGTATCACTACGACGAGGCACACTACGACGAGCTGGCGGCGCGCTACGCCGAGGACATCCGCTACGTGAGCCGAAGCGATTCGGGCGCCAGCCCATTCGAGGAACTGATGTCCCCGGAACTCAACGGGCGCGCCGCCGTCATGGAGTGGCTCATCGAGCACCGCAAGCAGAGCCCGTACCCGTTGCGCCACCACGCGACCAACGTGCACCGCACCGGCGGTGAGGGCGAAGCCACCCGCGCGCGCTTCTACCTCTTCGTCAACCAGGTCGCCAACTTCGTACCGTTCGCCGTGTCCAGCGGCGTCGCAAACGTCGCGGTGCGCCGCGCCGCCGGGGGTCTCGAGTGCACCGAGATGGAGGTCGTCCTGGACACCACCAACTCGGTCCCGCTGTCCGAGCTGCATGCCGGCAGCGCCGCCGGTTCGTGAGCGCACGCGACACCTTCTCCGGCGGCGTCGCCGTCATCACCGGAGCCGGCTCGGGCATCGGCGCCGGGCTCGCGCGGCACGCCAGCGGGTTGGGCATGACCGTGGTGCTCGCCGACATCGACGCCGACGCCGTCGCGGCGCTGCGCCGTGAGCTAGGCGGGGCGACGGTGGACGCCGTTTGCGATGTGCGCGATCCCGATGCGCTGCACGAACTCGCCGACACGACATACGAAACCCTCGGCCCGGTACGGCTTTTGGTGAACAACGCCGGTGTCGAGCAGTTTGGCTACCTCTGGGACACACCGGTGGCCAATTGGCGTCGCGTGCTGGACATCAATGTCAGCGGGGTCTTCCACGGTGTGCGGGCGTTCCTACCTAAGATGATGGCCACCGATGAACAGGCGTGGGTGTGGAACCTGTCGTCCGTCGGCGGGGTGGTGGCGATCCCGCTGCAAGCGCCTTACATCGTGAGCAAGCACGCCGTCCTCGCAATGACCGAATGCCTGTATCTGGACGTCCAGTCCGCCGGCCATGGTCACCACATTCACGTGCAGGCGGTGCTGCCGGGAGCGGTGGTGTCCAACATCTTCGAGTCGGCGGGCGGCGTCGAAGCCGATCGAGCGACCGACGTCGGCGCGGCCGAGGCGCAGCGCGCGGCCATGCTCGACATCAAGGCCGGCGCCATGGACCCCTTGGCGGCCTCCGAGACGGTGTTCGAGCAGGCCGCCAAGGGCCGGTTCTACCTGCTGACCCAGCCCGACTACGTCGGCGCGGCGATGACCCGACGCGCCGAAGTGCTTGCCGCACAACGCCCCCCGACCCCGCGATGACTCGTCCCCCGTTGGATCCCGACGCCGCCGCGCGGCTCGCGTCGTTCGGTGAGATCCCCCCGATGCGCCAACGCGGCCTGGCCGCCGTGCGCGCCGCGATCGAAGCCGCGCCGCTGCCCGACGCGATGCCCGAAATGGCCCGCGTCACCCAGGCTTCGATCCCGGGCCCGGCCGGCGCGATCCCGGCGCGCATCTATCGGCCCATCGACGCCGCCGCACAACCGGCGCTGGTCTACTTTCACGGCGGCGGACTGGTGATGGGGTCCAACCACTCGTTCGAGCCGCTGGCCCGCGAGCTGGCGTCGGCCGCCGCTGCCACGGTCGTGGCCGTCGAGTACCGGCTGGCCCCCGAGTCGCCGCCGCCCGCACAGTTCGACGACGCCTACGCCGCGACCGAATGGGTGTCGCGAAACGCCGGCGACCTCGGGGTCGACGCCCGGCGAGTGGTCGTGATCGGCGACAGCGCGGGCGGATCGCTCGCCGCGGCCGTCGCGCTGGCGGCGCGCGATCGGAGGGGACCGGCCATTTTCGCGCAGGTGCTGCTGTACCCCGGGTTGGACCGCGACATGTCCGCCCCCTCAATCACTTCCCTGGCCGACGCCCCGATGCTCTGCCGCGACGACATCGACTACCTGCACGCGCTGGCCGACGGCGACGCGGGGCCACCCACCGACCGATATCTCGTCCCGGCCTACGCGAAGGACCTGTCCGGCCTGCCCCCGGCGATCGTGGTGACGGCGGGTTGCGACCCGATCCGCGACTGGAGCGAGCGGTACGCTGCCCGGTTGCGCGACGCAGGCGTCCCGACGATCACCGCCCGATACCCGGGGATGTGCCACGGGTTTCTGATGCGGTCGGACGCCACGGCGAGGGGTCGGCTGGCGGTCGCCGAGCTCGGTGCGCTGCTCCGGGCGAAGTTCGACAATCCGCTGCCGTTTTGACGTCCCATTCACCGGGCCGGACCCGAGCGGACGCATTCGCGCCGAATGACAATCGCATTCACGAACTG
Source organism: Mycobacterium hainanense (assembly GCF_041890355.1). Classification (NCBI taxonomy): domain Bacteria; kingdom Bacillati; phylum Actinomycetota; class Actinomycetes; order Mycobacteriales; family Mycobacteriaceae; genus Mycobacterium; species Mycobacterium hainanense. The sequence continues at coordinate 3,099,527 of NZ_CP169059.1, forward strand.
CAGAAGGAGACAACGGATGCTCACCGACGAGCGGCGGATGCAACTTTCCGACGTGTTGCGCCCGGTCGCGCCGCCCCGGGAGATCGACGACGTCTACACCGACGATCAACGCGAGCGGCTCCTCGACGTGGTGCGCACCGAGGGGCCGTGGAAGCTGATTATCGCCCAACACTTTGCGTCGGCCGACGAACTGATCGCGACCATGAGTGGTGCCTTCCCGGAGGGATACCCGCCGTCGCTCGACCTGTTTTTGACGCCGACCTTCCGCGGTTACCTCGCCAACTACGGCGCGGTGCTCTACCCGCAACTGCACGACTGCTTTTACAACGCCCAATTCCTCGAGATGGCGAAAAACTATTGGAACGCCGGGTACGCCAAACCGCAGCTCATGCTGTTCAACATCAACGGACCGTGCGCGAATCGCGACCCCGGGCACCTGGATTCGCCGAGCTTCCGCGGGGTGCGCCACGAAAACGCGCCGACGTGGCTGACCAGCGTGATGGGCAAGTCCGGCCTGTTCGGGGACTACCTGATCAAGATGGCTCAGGTGATCACGTGGTTCTCGCTCGATGCCGGTAGCGGATTCACCTATTGGCCCGACGGTCCCCTGCGCGCGCCCGGGCGATTGCTGCCGCCGGTATACAACCGCGGCATCGTCGTGCAGAACGAGATGATGGTGCACCGCGGCGAAGCCAACGGGCCACTGGACCAACAGGTTCCCGCCGGATTGGCGTTCGACACCGTGTTCGCCGGCGATCCCGAGAACCGCGACCAGTGGCTGCTGAAAAACGGTGATGAGGTCATCGCGCGCCACCACACGGATCAGCTGCGGTTCCTGGTGCACTGGTCGGCCGAGGTGTTTTCCGATTTCGACGAGCTGAAGAAAAACATGGATGGCTCCGACGACCTGACGATCGAGCGGGCGATCGACATCATGGTCGACGACGTCAACTCCAAAGGCATCAAGCTCGACATACCGAGCGAACCGTTGCACAACCCCGCGTTCATCGGTGCCCTCAACGCCGCCTACGACCTGGGCGGGCCCGCCGTCTACCCCGAAGAGGCGCCCATCAGCGCCTTCCAGCTCGCATGACCGGAACTCATTGTGGGCTGAGGCGTTTTGCGGATCACCGCGTCATCGTCACGGGCGCCGGCTCCGGCATCGGGCAGGCAACCGTCGCCCGACTGCTCGACGAGGGCGCGACGGTGGTCGGGTTCGACATCTCCCCCGACGGCCTGGCGCTCACCGAGGCGGCCGCGGACGACGCCGGGACGAAAAAGCGACTGACGACCGCGGTCCTTGACGTGTCGTCGGAAGACGCCGTGGTCACGGTGGTCGACGCGGCTCTGGCCGACCTCGGCGGCCTCGACGTGCTCGTCAATGCGGCTGCAATCCAGCGCTGCGGGCACACCCACGAGCACTCCCTTGACGACTGGAACGCGACCCTGGCGGTCAATCTCACGGGGACCTTTCTGATGACCCGTCAGGCGCTTCCGGCGCTGCTGGATTCCGGTCGGGGCGTGGTGGTCAACTTCACCTCCACCGCAGCGTCTTTCGCGCATCCCTACATGGCGGCGTACGCGGCAAGCAAAGGAGGGGTGTTGTCGTTCACCCACTCGTTGGCGCTCGAATACGCCAAACAGGGCCTGCGCGCGGTCAACATTCAGCCCGGCGGCGTGGCGACGGCCCTGGCGCTCAGCACACTTGACAAGATGCCGGAGGGATACGACCTGGGTTTGTGGGCCAAGCAGACACCCCTGCTGCATGGTGAGGAGAACGACGTGCTGGGCGACCCGAGCTCGGTTGCTGCGGTAGTCGCCATGGTCGCCTCCGATGACGGCGCCTTCATCACCGGCACCGAAATTCGCGTCGATGGGGGGGCTCACGCCTGAAACGCGTCGAAGGGACTACACCATGCACGGCGACCGATTGCGGAATCTCTGCGATGAACGCGACGTGCAGCGTGCGCTGATTCTGTTCGCCCGCGCGATGGACGACCGTGACTGGGATCGGATGGCCGAGCTTCTCACCCACGACGCCCACGGTGATTTCGGGATGGGCCGGGTTCAGGGAAGCCACGCGATCATCGAACTCATTCGCGGGTTCCTCGATGCTTGTGGCCCTACCCAGCACCTGTTGGGAAATATCGTGATTGACGTCGAGGGAGACACGGCGGTCAGTCGTTCGTATGTGCGTGATGTGCACCTGACATCGACGGCCGATCCTTCAACACGCTTTTACACCATCGGCGACTACCGTGACACGTGGCGGCGCCGCACTGATGGATCGTGGTGCTTGACCGAACGAATCAAGGACAATCGCGCCCATGTTGGACCCCTTGCCGTATTCGGGAGCTGAATCACGCCCGACGCCAAGGCTTTCGGGTCCCGATCACGGCGCAGCGTCAGGCGTCGTCGACGATCGCCAGCTCTCCGGCCGCGACGGCGCCCTCGATCGATTCCCGCAGCGCCGAGCAGGCCAGGAAAACTACGCGGTGGTTGCCGGCGATCCGGGCGGCGTCCGCACGCTCGACGCACCGAGTCGACGCATCGACGTTCCACTGCACGCTGGTCTGGTTCCAACTGCTCTTGCGGGCGAGCACCTGCGCCCCGCACCTGCGACACCCCACCGGGCGCATCGGCATCTCGTCGAGGCGATTGTCTTGCCGGACAGGCGAATCGAGCGCCATCACACCGGGCCGGCACCCTGCGCGGCCATGTTGGCCTCGACCTCTTTCATCCACGCCTCGTAGGGCCGGGTGGTGTCGAGCTCGAACTCGAAGCGGTCCACCATGTCCGGCTGGACGTCGGCGGCGTCGACGTAGAACTGCTGGTACCAGCGACGCAACTGGTAGACCGGCCCGTCCTCCTCAACCAGAAGCGGGTTGTCGATGCGCGTCTTGTGCCGCCAGATCTGCACGTCCTGCTCGAAGCCGATCTTGACGAAGTCGCCGAGGCTGATCGCGGTCTTCAGCGCCTCATCACCAGGCAACGTGTCCGACTTCTTGACGATGATGCCGTATTGCAGCACAAAGGAATTCGAGTCAATCGGATAGTGGCAGTTGATCAGGATCGTTTTCGCGTCGCCGTCCGTGTAGTGGTAGGTCAGGTCGTCGATCATGAAGGACGGCCCGTAATAGGACGCCACCGACGTGGTGCCCAGCATCGTGGTCCCCTCGGGGCTACCGATGTCGGGACGGCTCCCGCCGTTCATGTACTGCGTGGCCACGTGCCCTTCGAAGATGTTCTTGAAATACGTGGGCAACGAGCCGTGGATGTAGAAGAAGTGGGCCATGTCCACCACGTTGTCGATGATCTCGCGACAGTTGCTGTGCACGACCGTGGTGTACCAGTGCCAATCGGTCCACTCGTCGCTGGTGGCACCCTCGATGCGCGGGATCGTGACCTCCGCGGGCGGCGGTTTACGCTCCGGGTCGTTCCACACGAACAACATCCCGTCCTGCTGCAGCGTGGTCCACGCCGCGGTGCGCGCCAGCCTCGGCGTGCGCCGGCTGTAGGGCACCCGCTTGCACCGCCCGTCACCACCCCAGCGCCAGTCGTGGAACGGGCAGGCGATCTCGTCGCCCTTGACTTCGCCCTGCGAGAGATCACCGCCCATGTGCCGGCAGAAGGAGTCGAGGACGTTGATGGTGCCGTTCGCGCTGCGGAAGACAACGAGCTTTTGTCCGAAGGCGTTGATCGCGTGCGGCTCGCCGTCACCGAAATCCCGAATCAGGCCCAGGCAGTGCCAGCCGCGGGCGAACCGCGTCGGCACGGCCTGCGCTTCAATCTGGCGAACTTCGTCGACCTCGGACTGCGTCGTCATAGGGATGATTAAACTCCCGTCGCCCCGTTCGCGGGACCGCTTGTTCCCACTGATCAGGACGGCTCTTCCGTCGCCGCGCGGCCTGGGCATACGGTTTTGCGCGTGAACCCCCACAGCACGACGATCCCCGCCGGGCGTCCGGTGGCCGATATGACGGTCGACCTGCTGGTGGTCGGGTCCGGGACCGGCATGGCCGCGGCACTGGCCGCCCGCGAACTCGGGCTGTCGGTGCTGATCGTGGAGAAGTCGGCATACGTGGGCGGGTCGACCGCGCGGTCGGGCGGCGCGTTGTGGCTACCCGGCAGCCCCGTGCTGCGAGATGCGGGCGCCGGGGACTCCCCCGAGCGCGCCGCCGCGTATTTGGACTCGGTGGTGGCCGGGTCGGCGCCGCCGCAGCGATCGGCCGAATTCGTGGCTCATGTCCCGGCGACGGTCGACATGCTGCGCCGGACCACCCCGCTGCGGCTGTTCTGGGCCCGCGACTATTCCGACTACCACCCCGAGGAGCCGGGTGGCAGCGCGGCGGGCCGGACGTGCGAATGCCACCCGTTCGACACGTCGATCCTCGGCCCGTACCGCACCCGGTTGCGGCCCGGCGTGCTCGAGGCCGGCGTCTCGATACCCACGACGGGCGCCGACTACCGGTGGATGAACCTCGTGGCCCGAGTGCCGCGCAAGGGCATTCCGACGTTCGGCAAGCGGGTGGCGCAGGGGTTCGGCGGGAGGCTGATCGGTCGGCGCTACGCCGCGGGCGGCCAGGGTCTGATGGCCGGGCTGTTTGCCGGGGTGCTGCGCGCCGGTATCCCGGTGTGGACCGACTGCCCGCTCGTGCGGCTGGAGGGCGACGGAAAGCGGGTGACTGGCGCGGTCGTCGGCCATGACGGCCGCGAGGTGACGATCACCGCCCGGCGCGCAGTGGTGCTGGCAACGGGCGGTTTCGACCACAGCATGGACATGAGGTGGAAGTTTCAGTCCGAGTCGCTGGGCGCCAATCTGAGCCTTGGTGCTCAATCCAATACGGGCGACGGCATTCGTGCCGGGCAGGAATTCGGCGCCGACATCGCGTTGATGGATCAAGCCTGGTGGTTTCCCGCCATCGCGCCCCTGCCGGGCAAGGCGCCGGCGGTGATGCTGGCCGAACGTTCGCTGCCCGGAAGTCTCATCGTCGACCACAACGGGCACCGATTCGCAAACGAGTCCGCGGATTACATGTCGTTCGGTCAGCGATTGCTCGAGCTGGAGCGGTCCGGCAGCCCCGTGGACACGATGTGGATCGTCTTCGACCAGCAATACCGCAACAGCTATGTCTTTGGCGCCGAACTGTTCCCGCGCATGCGCATCCCGCAATCCTGGTACGACGCGGGCATCGCGGCGCGGGCGGACAACCTGGGCGAGCTGGGCGCCCGGATGAAGGTTCCGGTGCCGGAGTTCTGCGAGACGATGACTCGCTTCAACCAAAATGCCGCCACCGGTGAGGATCCCGACTTCGGCCGCGGGCGCAGCGCCTACGACCGCTACTACGGCGACCCCACGATCGCGCCGAACCCCAATCTGCGCCCGTTGGTCAAGGCCCCGTTCTACGCCGTGAAGATGGTGCTCAGCGACCTCGGCACGTGCGGCGGGCTGAAGGCCGACGAGCGCGCACGGGTGCTCGGCGAGGATGGCAGCGTGATCGCCGGCCTGTATGCAATCGGCAATACCGCCGCCAACGCGTTCGGCACGACGTATCCGGGTGCGGGGGCGACGATCGCGCAGGGTTTGGTGTACGGCTTCATCGCGGCCCACGATGCGGCGGGCCGGGACGCGACGGGCTAGCGGCGATCGCGACGGCGGCGAGGCCGGGCGAAGCGGGTCGCCGCCATCAGGATCAGTCCGCTTTGCGTTTGGCCTCGACCTGCTTCTCGACCTCACGCCAGTAGCCGGGCATCGGGCGGGGCTGTCCGAAGCCCCCCTTGGCCGCCTTCTTCAGGACGGCGTCCGCCTCGTCGATGTCCTTCATCAGTTCGAGCGCGAATTCGCGCTCCGCGGCGTAATACTTGGCCGCCCAGCGCAGCGCGATCACCGAATACGCCCACGCGGGCTGGGCCTCGGCGCCGTCGGCGTCCTCGACCGCTTTGCGGTGCCTGGCCTCGGCGTAGGCGACGTGTTCGGCCAGCAGTTCCTTGAGCCGGGCCGGGTTGCTGAGGTGACCAAACGTCACCCGCAGCATGACGCTGTGCTTGAGCACCGGGGGGTCCACCGGGGCGTTGTTGGTCCAACCGGTGACGGCGGCCATCCCCGCTGCCGTGATCCTGTAGAGCCGGCGGCTGCGGGTGCCCTCGTCGTGCTCAACCCGCGAGGTCACCAGGCCCAGCCCCTCGAGCTTCTTCAGCTCGGTGTAGATCTGGCTGTACGACGGACTCCAGTAGTACAGATCGACGCTCCAGTCGATCCACTTTTTCAGGTCGTAGCCGGAGACTTCCTCCTCGTAGGACATCATGCCCAGCAGCGCCCAACTCGTTGCGGCAAGCGCCGCCTTCGACTTGTTTTCGCCGGTAGGGTCCGGTTCGGAGTCCACGGCGCAAGGTTAACAACCCCCGCCGGGGATGTGATTGACGCAGACCGCTAGGCGGGATGCAGACGGTCGCAGGAAGACACCCGACATGCGTGATGGCTTTGGAGGAAACCCACCATGAAATTCGCGTTCCCCGTTCCCCACACGGTGCGCCTGCCGGCGATCACGCAACCCTGGGAAGCCGCCGTCACGGGACCCGACCAGACCCGCATGGTCAAATGCGCCGACCGGTGGGGCTACGACATGATCGCCGTCCCCGAACATTTCGTGATCCCGGCCGAGCACGTCGAGCTGTCCGGGCCGCACTACCTGCATTCGACGGCCGCCCAGGCCTACATCGCCGGGGCGACCGAACGGGTCGTGGTCAACTCCTGCGTCACCATCCTGCCGTTGCATCAGCCGATCGCCCTGGCCAAGGCGCTGGCCACCGCCGACTGGATGAGCGGGGGCCGGATGATGGCCACCTTCGGGGTCGGCTGGCTGGCACCCGAATTCGAGCTTCTCGGGGTGCCGTTCGGCGAACGGGGCCGCATCGCCGACGAATACCTGGCGGCCATCATCGAACTGTGGACCAGCGACTGCCCTCGATTCGAGGGCCGCTACGTGTCGTTCGACGGCATCGCGTTCGAGCCGAAACCGGTTCAAAAGCCCCACCTTCCGATCTGGATCGGCGGAGACGCCGACGCCGCGCTGCGGCGGGCGGCCAGGTACGCGTCCGGCTGGTGCCCGTTTTTGACCCCACCCGAACAGATCGCCGAAAAGCTCGACTACATCAAGTCCCAGCCCTCCTACAACGGACGGCCGTTCGAGGTGATGCACGGGATGAGCACCAACCGGGTCGGCGCAGGACACGTCGCACGCGACGATCCGAGTGGGCGGCCCGGTATGAGCGCCGGCGAGATCGTCGACCGGTTGGGCTGGCTGGCCGGACAGGGCGTGACGATGAGCGCCGTGCCCATCCCCGCCGTCGGCGGCGTCGACGAATACCTCGATTACGCGCAATGGGTGATCGAGGAGATCAAGCCCCAAGTGCCGTAATCGATTACCTGATCGTCAACCCGCGCTTGCGCACCCACAGCACCGCGGCGGCCGTGCCGACGACCCAGACCGCCACGGCGATCGCCAGGTGCACGAAGCTCTTGGTGTCGCGCCCGAACACCGGCCACATCATGGCGGGCACCTTCGTCCACAGCACCTTGTGCTCAATCCCGTTCATCGGGTCAGCGACGTAGTACAACGCGTACGGCAAGGTCAGGACCGCCAGCCAGCTGCCGGTGCGGCGCCGGTCGCCGCGCTGGCGCCAGCGCCGGATCAGCGGCTCGACGCTGACCGGGTGCAGCACTGAGATCAGGTTGCCCACCCCGAGCCAGGACACGATGGGCACGGCGACGGTGGGGATCGTGATCCCCAGCCGCCCCGGCGTTTCCAACCACAGCGTCAACACGATCGCCGCCACCAGGGTGGGCAGCCCGACGATGGCAAGCAGGGCGAGGTTCTTGACCAACAGGATCCGCCAGAACGGCACGCCGCCAGACAGGCCGGACAGCACTCGGTAGTGGTCGGCGCCGAGCAGATTGGTGGTGGTCACGTCGGCCAGCACCCACGACGAGAAGTACGTGCCGACCAGGATCACCCAGTCGGTGTGATGACGGCCGACGGTCAGCGGCTGCACCAGCAGCCAGGCCGCGGCGAAGATCACGTTGGCGACCACGCCCATCAACCAGGTGCGCGGTGCGGTGAACGCCCATCGGATCTCCGCGAGCACCGCCGCCGGGCCTGGCTTGTGGAAGTCCTTGGCGGCGCGCCGGGCGGCGTCGGGGCGGGGGGCCGACGCTCGCACAGCGGCGTGCAGGGCGGCACGCGCGCGGGGGTGCATCGACCGGCGCAATTCCGCGACGCGGTCGACGCGATCGCTGTGGGGCGAGGCGACCAAGGGACGTGCTCCTGGCAATCGATCGGTCAGTGGACAGGCCCGAATTCCATCCAAGGCAGGATAGCGACATGAACCGCAAGCGTGTCGTCATCGCCGGCCTCGGAGATGCGGGAGTTCTGGCCGCGATCCGGCTGTCCGCGCACGCCGACGTCGTCGGCATCTCCGTCAAGCCCGCGCTGGTCAGCGGTCAGGAACTCGGTGTCCGGCTGTCCCGCCCGGACGATTGGGCCCGCGACTACTGGATTCCGTTCGACCGGTTCCGGCGCCTGGATCGGGTGCGCACGGTGCAGGCGCAGCTGACCGGCCTGGACCTGGCGGCCCGCGCCGTGCTGGGCAAACACCCCGACGGCACGACGCTCGCCGAGGAGTTCGACGCGCTGATCATCTCGACCGGGGTGAGCAACGGGTTCTGGCGTCGGCCGACGCTGCAGTCGGCCGGCGAGGTCGGCGCGGAGCTGCGCGCGGCGCACGGCCGGCTGGCGGCCGCCGAGTCCGTCGTCGTCGTGGGCGGCGGCGCGGCGGCGGTGAGCAGCGCGCTGAATCTGGCCACGACCTGGCCGGGCAAGCGGGTCGACCTGTACTTCCCCGGGCCGCGCGCGTTGAGCGAGTACCACCCGCGAAGCTGGAACCGGATTCGGCGACGACTCACCGGCCTGGGTGTCGGCATCCACCCCGGGCACCGCGCCGTGCTGCCCGACGGTTTCACCGGCGAGGAGATCACCGGCGACCCGGTGCGCTGGAGCACCGGGCAAGCCCCGGCGTCCGCCGACGCCGTGCTGTGGGCGATCGGGCGGGTGCGGCCCAACACCGACTGGCTGCCGCCGGAGCTACTCGACGAGCGCGGGTTCGTGCGGGTGACCCCGGAGCTGCGGGTGCCCGGCCAGCGCGGCGTCTTCGCGGTCGGTGACGTCGCCGCGACCGATCCGCTGCGCAGCTCGGCCCGCAACCGCGGTGATGCGCTGGTGGCCCGCAATGTGCGCGCCGAGCTCGGCGGCGGCCGGCTGCGGACTTACCGGGCGCCGACGCGACGGTGGGGTTCGCTGGTGGGCGTCCAACCGAACGGGCTGGAGGTCTTCCTGCCCAGCGGCCACGCGTTCCGATTCCCGACGTGGTCGGTCGACAAGGTGGTAATGCCGTGGATCGTGCGGTGGGGCATGTATCGCGGTGTGCGGGAGAACAATCCGCTGGCATGACCCGGTTCAAGCGCTGTTGAGCAGCAGCATGAGTCCGTAGTCCATGTGGATCTGCTGGTGGCAGTGCAGCAGCGACAGCCCGGGCTGGTCGGCGACGAAGTCGACGTCCATGCTCTGGTAGCCGCCCAGCATCGCGACGTCCTTGCGGACACCGGCCGTTGGCGTACCGGCGAATCGGGTGATTTCGAACGTGTGCCGGTGCAGGTGCATCGGGTGCAGGTCGTCGCTGGCATTGCGGAAGCGCAGCCGGTAGCGCCGGCCCCGCTGCACGTCGAGCACCGGTCGGTTGCCGTCCATGGAAAACGGTGTGCCGTTGAAGGTCCAGACGTTGAACCCGTTGTCGGCGGCATTGCGCTTCTCGATCAACAGCTCGATGGTGTGGTCGGGCGGCGGGACGGGCGCGGGCCGCGCGAACAACCGGTAGTCCCACTTGACCGGCGGCGGCGCGGTCCACTGCGGTTCCCCGCCCCGGCCGGCGTATTCGACGACCACCCCCATGCCATGCCCCCGGTCGTCGTCGGACAGATCGCCCAGCACCCAGACCCCCGGATTCGTCATGTCCACCAGCGCGCAGACGCGTTCACCCGCGCCGAGCCAGAGCACCGGCACCGGCGCCGGGGTGGGCACCCGGTTGCCGTCCAGCGCGATCACGTCGAAGGTGTGCCCGGGCAGCGCCAGGCTGCGGGTCTCGGTGGCGCTGCCGTTCAGCACGTGCAGCAGTACCCTTTCGCCGGTTCGCACGCGGATCGGATCGCCGTGGCCGAGCATGCGGCCGTTGACGGCGAACGCCCCGTAACTCACCTCGAAGCCGTGCGGGTCGCCGCGGCCCAGTGACGCCGCCATCGCCGACTCGCCACGCTCTTTGAGTTCCGGCTCCTGCTCGCCGGGCAGGAAATCACTGGCCATGTCGCCGCCGCGGCTGAACGAGGGCTCGAACTCCTTGAGCGTCAGGAAGACTTCCCGGTCGTAGCCGCCCGTGTTCTGCCGGGGCTCGATGTAGACGGGACCGACCAATCCGCTGTATTGGCCGCGCGACAGGTCCGAGCGCGGCACCACGTGCGTGTGGTAGAAGCGGAATCCCGCCGGGCCGGGGACGAAGGAGATCCGTCGCATGCCATGCGCGGGCACGTAGGGCGTTCCCTCCTCGGCCGCGCCATCGACGTCGACGTCCAGTTGCTGACCGTGCCAGTGCAACTGTTCGGGGGAATCGGTGTCGTTGAACACGTCCACCGTTGTCCGCTGGCCCTCCTTGAACCGCAGCAGCGGCCCGGGAAACTGCCCGCTGTAGGTCAGGGTGGACACGACGCGGCCTGGCGCCAATTCGACTGTCCCCGTGCCGATTCGCAGCGTGTAATCGGCCTTGTCGCCGGGCGGCGCGGGCCGTGCGCACGCGGCTCCGCTTGCGGTGAGCGCGGCCAGGCCGCCCCATTTGAAGAAGTCACGCCGATCCAGCGACACGTCATCGCCCTCGCGGGTAGGCGTGCAGAGTGGGCAGGAGGAAGTCGATGCGGTCGTCCAATTCGGCTGCCACCCGGGCGAATTCGGAATACGTAGCGCCCGATGGGTCAGGCACGCTCCAGTGCATCGTGGTGGTCACGCCATGGTCGCGCGCGTACTCGCGCACCCTGTCGCACAGCGTGATCACGCAGTCGAAGCGGCGGCGCGCCACCGCGGTCAGCGGCCGCGGCCGCTGCGCACCCAAGTCGATCCCGTACCGGTCGCGCATAATGCGGATCGCGTCGCGGTGTAGGTGCGGTTTGGGATGGCTGCCGGCGCTGGCGGCTCGGATGCGGCCCTGGCCCCGGCGCCCAAGCAGCGCCTCGGCCATGGGCGAGCGCGCGCTGTTGCCCGAGCACAAAAACAACACCGAGCGCGCCGGCGGCCTGGCGACGTGCGTTGGCGCCAGCGCCGGATGCAGCGCCGCCGCCGCCTCGCGGAACGCCCCGGCGCACCCCGACCGATTCAGCCGGTAGTAGGTGTCGCGGCCATCGAAACTGCTGCGCCGCGCGTCGACCAGGCCGGCCGAGCGCAGCAGCCGCAGGTGATACGAGATCAGGTTTTGCGGCTCGTCAACGGCGGCAGCCAATTCCCGCACCCGCAGGTCGCTGCCCGCCAGTTCGGTCAGCAGGGCCCAGCGCACCGGGTGCGACGCCATCCGCATCAGCGACGGAACCGCCGTCTTGCCTGCCGCCACTCCGCCGAGAATACATCAAACCAATTTGATAGGTTTGGCCACTGCGTAGCGGTGAGGAGACCGAGTGGCGGACAGCAACACCGGCGAGCTTCGCCGAAGCCTGGGATTGTTCGACGCGGTGACGATCGGGCTGGGCTCAATGATCGGCGCCGGGATTTTCGCCGCGCTCGGCCCGGCGGCGCGCGCCGCGGGCTCCGGGCTGCTGCTGGGCCTGGCGGTCGCCGCGGTGGTGGCCTACTGCAACGCCACCTCGTCCGCGCGCCTGGCCGCCCGCTACCCCTCCTCCGGCGGCACCTACCTGTATGGCCGCGAGCGGCTCGGCGAATTCTGGGGATACCTCGCGGGTTGGGGCTTCGTCGTCGGCAAGACAGCTTCGTGCGCGGCGATGGCCCTGACCATCGGCGCCTACGCGTGGCCGTCGCACGCCCACCCGGTGGCCGTCGCGGCGGTGGTGGCGCTGACCACGGTGAACTACACCGGGGTGCGGAAGTCGGCGTGGCTCACCCGCGTCATCGTCGCCCTGGTCTTGGCGGTGCTGGCCGCGGTGATCGTCGCCGCGTTCGCGGCCGGAGCGGCCGGCGCCGAGCCACTCCGGCCGGCGGGGACCACGCTGGGTGGGGTGGTCCAGGCGGCCGGGCTGTTGTTCTTCGCGTTCGCCGGCTACGCCCGCATCGCCACGCTGGGCGAGGAGGTGCGCAACCCGGCGCGCACGATCCCGCGCGCGATACCGATCGCGCTCGCCATCGCCCTGGGCGTCTACGCGCTGGTGGCCGTGGCGGCGCTCGCGGTGCTCGGGCCGCGACGCCTCGGTCGGGCGTCGGCGCCGCTCGTCGACACGGTGCGGGCGGCCGGCACGGGCTGGCTCGTTCCCGTGGTCCAGGTGGGCGCGGCCGTCGCGGCGCTGGGCTCCCTGCTGGCGCTGATCCTGGGCGTCTCGCGGACGACGCTGGCCATGGCCCGGGACCACCACCTGCCCCACGCTCTCGCCGCCGTGCACCCGCGCTTCGGCGCCCCCCACCGCGCGGAATTGCTGATCGGCCTGGTGGTGGCGATCCTGGCCGCCACCGCGGACCTGCGCGACGCGATAGGTTTCTCCTCCTTCGCCGTGCTGATCTACTACGCCGTGGCCAACGCGTCGGCGTTCACCCTGGGGCGCGACGAGGGCCGCCCCCACCGCGCGATCCCGATCACCGGGCTGGTGGGATGCGTGCTCCTCGCGTTCGCTATGCCCCTGTCGTCGGTGCTGTCGGGCCTGGCGGTGCTGGCCATCGGCGTCGCCGCCTACGCGGTTCGGCGCACCCGCTGAGGGGTGGCGCCTTGATTCGATAAATGCTTATATAGAAGAATGTCGAATCAAGGGACCGCCTGTTGTCCGTCGCTCGGGACGGCCGCCATGGCCGAATCCCAGGCCACGGAGTTGGCGGCGATGTTCAAGGCGCTGGGCGACCCGGTGCGCCTGAGGTTGCTCAGCCTGATCGCCAGCCACCCCGGCGGCGAGGCTTGCGTCTGCGAGATCTCGGCGACCTTCGACCTGTCGCAGCCGACGATCTCCCATCACCTCAAGCTGCTGCGCGCCGCCGGGTTACTGGACTGCGAACGGCGCGGCACGTGGGTGTACTACTGGGTGATCCCCGCCGCGCTGCAGCGACTTTCGTCGGTGCTCACGCCATGACCCAAACCCGCGCCCCGGCGCCCACCGCGGCGACGACCCGCCTGCCCCTCCTTGACCGGCTGCTGCCGGTGTGGATCGGGGCGGCGATGGCCGCAGGCCTGGTGCTCGGCCGAGTGGTTCCAGGCCTCGGTTCAACCCTGAGCGCCGTTGCCGTGCAGGGCATTTCGTTGCCGATCGCGATCGGCCTGCTGGTCATGATGTATCCGGTGCTGGCCAAGGTTCGCTACGACCGGCTCGACGAAGTCACCGCCGATCGCAAGCTCATGGTCTCGTCGGTGTTACTGAATTGGGTGGTCGGGCCGGCCGTGATGTTCGTGTTGGCCTGGTCGCTGCTGCCGGACCTGCCCGAGTACCGCACGGGCCTGATCATTATCGGGCTGGCCCGCTGCATCGCGATGGTCATCATCTGGAACGACCTGGCTTGCGGGGATCGTGAGGCCGCGGCCGTGCTGGTCGCCTTGAACTCGCTGTTTCAGGTGCTCATGTTCGCCGCGCTGGGCTGGTTCTACCTGTCGGTGCTGCCCGGCTGGCTCGGCCTGCCGCAGACCGGCATCCGGGTCTCCCCCTGGCAGATCGCCAAGGCGGTGCTCATCTTCCTCGGCATCCCGCTGCTGGCGGGATACCTGTCGCGTCGACTGGGCGAACGGTTCCGGGGCCGCGACTGGTATGAGGCGCGGTTCCTGCCCCGCGTCGGGCCGTGGGCCCTGTACGGGTTGCTGTTCACCATCGTGATCCTGTTCGCCCTGCAGGGCCACGAGATCACCTCCCGGCCGTGGGACGTGGTCCGCATCGCGATCCCGCTGCTGGCGTACTTCGCGATCATGTGGGCCGGCGGGTACGCCCTGGGACTCCTGCTGCGCCTGGGCTACGCCCGCACGGCCACCCTGGCTTTCACCGCCGCCGGTAACAACTTCGAGTTAGCCATCGCGGTGGCCATCGCGACCTACGGCGTCACGTCCGGGCAGGCCGTCGCCGGGGTGGTCGGCCCGCTGATCGAGGTGCCCGTGTTGGTCGGGCTGGTCTACGTGTCGCTCGCGTTGCGTGCAGGGTTTTCGCCGATGACCGGTAAGCCCAGCGTCCTGTTCGTCTGCGTGCACAACGCCGGCCGCTCCCAGATGGCCGCCGCCCTGCTGAGCCGGATGGCCGACGACCGCATCGAAGTCCGTTCCGCCGGAACGCAACCGGCCGACGAGGTCAATCCCATGGCGATCGCCGCCATGGCCGAGCTGGGCATCGACATCACCATGGCCAGCCCGAAGATCCTCGCCGGCGATGACGTGCAGACGTCCGACGTGGTGATCACCATGGGCTGCGGTGATACCTGCCCCTACTTTCCGGGGGTGTCCTACCGCGACTGGAACGTGCCCGACCCGACCGGTCAACCGCTGGCCGCGGTGCGCGCCATCCGCGACGACATCGCCGGACGCGTCGAGGCGCTGATCGCCGAACTGCTGCCCACCTCGACCCCATAGCCCGCACCCCAAAGAAAGGACACCTCGTGTCTCGTGTGCAACTCGCCCTCAACGTCGACGACCTCGGAGAGGCGATCGCGTTCTACTCCAAGCTCTTCAACGCCGAGCCGGCCAAGGTCAGGCCCGGCTACGCCAACTTCGCGATCGCCGAGCCCCCGCTCAAACTGGTGCTGCTCGAAAACCCCGGCCACGGCGGCAGCCTCAACCACCTCGGCGTCGAAGTCGCCTCCAGCGACACCGTGCACGCCGAAATCGCTCGCCTGGCCGAGCGCGGGCTGCTGACCGAGGAGGAGCTCGACACCACTTGCTGCTTCGCCAACCAGGACAAGGTGTGGGTCACCGGCCCCGGCGGGGAACGCTGGGAGGTCTACACCGTCATCGCCGACTCTGACACCTTCGGCCCGGGCACCGACGAAACCCCGCAGAGCTGCGCGTGTAGCGGGTGACGCGCCGGAAACGGGCCGGTGCGGTTCCCGCGCGGGCCGAACGGGAAGACTGAGCGGATGGCCGATCCGGGAGAAGACGCGTTCGAACAGCTGGTCGCGGTGCTGAACTACCCGATGTTCGTCGTGACGACGCGGGCCGACGGCGTCGCGGCGGGCTGTCTGGTGGGCTTCGCGAGCCAGACCAGCATCCACCCACCCCGCTTCCTGGTGGGCCTGTCCCGCAAGAACCACACGTTCCGCGTCGCCACCACGGCGACCCACCTGGCGGTGCACGTGTTCGACCACGACCACCTCGACGTCGCGGAGCTGTTCGGCAGCCAGACCGGTGACACCGTCAACAAGTTCGAGCGCTGCTCGTGGCACAGCGGCCCGGCGCAGCTGCCCATCCTCGACGACGCGGCCGCCTGGTTCGCCGGCGAGATTCTCGAGCGGTTCTCCCTCGGCGACCACGTCGGGCATCTGCTCGCGCCGATGGATGGCCGCCCGCCGCGGGAGCTGGAAAGCTGGGTGTCCTTCGGCGACGTCCGGCACCTGGAACCCGGCCACGAGGCGTAGCCGTGGCTCCCCGCGTGGGCGCCGTCGCCGACATCACCGAGCTTGCATCGTTCTACGCCGACCCCCCGCCGGGGGTGCGGGTCAACATGATCTTCAGCGCCGACGGCGCCGCGGCGTTCGGCGGCCGGGCCGGGCCGCTGTCGTGCCCCACCGATCAGCAGCTGCTGAAAATCCTGCGGGGCTTCGCCGACGTGGTCCTGGTGGGCGCCGGCACCGCCCGCGCCGAAAACTACGGCCCGGTCCGCATCACCGACGCGGGCCCGACCCCACCGCCGCCGATCGCGGTGGTCAGCCGCAGCGGCCGGCTGCCGGCCAGGCTGCTCAGCGACCCCGATCAGCCGCCGATCGTGGTGACGTGCGGGCAGTCGGCGCCGCGCGAGAACCACGGCGACGGGCGGCGGCTGCTGGTCGCGGGCGACGATGCCGTCGACGTGGCACAAGCCGTCGCGCTGCTGCGCGAACGAGGCATGCACCGCATCCTGTGCGAGGGCGGCCCCACCCTGCTCGACGAGTTGGTCGAGGCCGACGCCGTCGATGAGATCTGCGTGACTCTGGCGCCCAAACTCGCCGCGAGCCAGCCGGTGGGAAGGCGCCCGACCGCGTCGCCGCTGCCCGCACCGGTGACGATGCGCCTCGAGCACGCGCTGGTCTGCGACGGCTACGTGTTCCTGCGCTACCGCCGCTGATTCCGCTCGACATGCAGCCGGGGAACGGCCTTCCTATGATGGAAATGCCGGTTTGAACACCCGTATCGAATCGCCTGCGCGGCATGGTTTTCAGATCCTCGCCGTCTACTTTCTCGAGCCACACAGAGGAGGACTATCGGCCAGGTGAGCAGCTCAAACGACGACCATGACTATCGCAATCTGGCGGTGAACCGGCTGCGGCCGAGCGAGGTTGAGTGGGCACTGAATCACGACGCCGTGCACGGGATCGCGTACGCCTTCCGGCATCCCGTCGCCGTCGCCGAATCCCTCGACGATCCGGACGACGACAGACTGACCTACCTCATCCGCGTCAAGCGCGACGACCTGGCCAACGCTTTCGGCAAGATCAACGACTGGATCACCGAAAACCCCGGCCCCGCCGGGATGCAGGCCTTCGGCTTCGTCCGCGCGCTGTCCCGCGAAGGGCTGACCGAACGCGCCGGCGGTGAGGACGAACTCCGTTGATCCCGCCGTCCGATTAGCTGGCTTTCGTTATTCGCCGTGCCCAGCGGCCTGCGAAACCTTAGCCTTATGCCTGCGCACGGTCGGTGACTGAGGAGTCGGGATGGGTGACACGACCGCGGATTCGCGGGAGGGTTCGCAGTTCGGTCCATACCTGCTGCGGCGGCTGATCGGTCGCGGGGGCATGGGCGACGTTTACGAGGCCGAGGACACGGTCCGGGAGCGCACGGTCGCGCTGAAGCTGATGTCACAGACGCTGTCCAACGACCCCGTCTTCCGCTCCCGCATGCAGCGCGAGGCCCGCACGGCGGGCCGGTTGCAGGAACCGCACGTGGTGCCGATTCACGACTTCGGGGAGATCGACGGCCAACTCTACGTCGACATGCGCCTGATCGACGGAAAGGACCTGGCCGGCATGCTGAGCCGGTACGGGCCGCTGTCCCCGCCGCGGGCGGTGGCGATCGTCCGCCAGATCGGCTCGGCGCTCGACGCCGCGCATGCCGCCGGGGTCCTGCATCGCGACGTGAAACCGGAGAACATCCTGGTGAGCGGCGACGACTTCGCGTACCTGGTCGACTTCGGGATCGCCAGCGCGACCGCGGACGAGAAGCTGACCCAGATCGGCACCACCGTGGGCACGGTCAAGTACATGGCCCCGGAGCGGTTCAGCGACTCCGACGTGACCCATCGCGCCGACATCTACGCGTTGGCCTGCGTCTTGTACGAATGCCTGACCGGATCCCCGCCGTACACCGGTGACCAGATCGGCGTGATGGGCGCCCACCTGCACCAGGCGATCCCGAAACCCAGCGCCGCGCGGCCCGGCATCCCGGTCGCCTTCGACGGGGTGATCGCCCGCGGCATGGCCAAGGATCCCGCGGACCGCTACGCCACCTGCGGTGACCTGTCGGCGGCCGCCTACGCGGCGCTCGCCGAACCCGACCAGGACCGGGCCACCGACATCCTGCAGCGCAGCCAGGTGGCGCGGATGCCGGCCGCGTTCGCCAGCCACCAGTCCGCCGGGATCGCCCAGGCCGCCCCCGCACACGCCCCCTCGTCCGGCCCGATGTGGGCGTCGACGCCTCCCGGCGGCCCGGCGCCCCAGCCGACGGGATGGGGCGGCGCCCCCACCTGGGGACCCAGCACCCCTGGGCCGATCGGGGCGCCCTGGGGTCAACCGCCGCGGCCGAGCAGGAAACCCTGGCTGTGGGTCGGCGTCGCCGGCACCGCCCTGGTGGCCATCGTGGGCGTCGCGCTCGCCGTAATCCGGCCGTGGGAACCGTCGGCTCCGCCGGAGCCGACGAAGCCCCCGCCCCCAGCGGACGCCGTCGCGCTGCGGGTGCTCGATGACGGCGTGTTCGTGGGCAGCTCGGCCGCGTCGACAACGATCGACATCTTCAACGAGCCGATCTGCCCGCCGTGCGGCAGCTTCATCCGGTCGAATGCGGGCGACATCGACACCGCCGTGAACAACAAAAAGCTCGCGGTGCGCTATCACCTGCTCGACTTCCTCGACGACAAGTCGCACAGCAAGAACTACTCGACCCGGGCGGTCGCGGCGTCGTACTGCGTCGCGGCGCAAAACGACGCCAAGACATACACCGCCTTCTATTCGGGCTTGTTCGCCAGCAATTTCCAGCCGGCGGAGGATGCCCCGGAGGACCGCACCGACGGCGAACTGGCCCAGTTGGCCAAGAACGTCGGGGCGGACGCCGACGTGTTGACGTGCATCAAGTCCGGCGACGACGTGGGCACGGGCAAGGCGAAATCCGCGGCCGGGTACGCGACGTTGTCCGGGCTCAACGCCAATTCGACACCCTTCGTGTGGGACGGCACCGCGTCGGTGAACTACTCGGACCCGACCTGGCTGACCAAGCTCATCGGGTAGCGGGCGATGATCGATGACACCCGGGCGAGCGACAACGACCGAAACCGGACCTGCGAGGCGCTCGACGCGGCGCTCGGTGACGGGCAGCTGTCGACCGAAGAGCACCGCGAGCGAGTAAGCGCCGCCACCAGGGCCACGACGCTGCGCGAGCTGCAGTCGCTGGTCGCCGACCTGCAGATCCACCCGGCCGCCGAGCGGCCGCCGTCGTCGCCGCCCGGGATCACCAGGCGCCGGGCCTGGGCCGGGCTGGCCATCGCTCTGGTGCTGGTCGGCGCCGGCGTCGCCTGGGGTCTGCAGCGCGACACCCCTTCGGCGCCAGCGCCTTCCGCCGCGCCCACGGCCGCCCCCAGCAGCGCCGCCATGACCACCACGCCGGCGCCCCCAATGCCGCAGCTGCTCACCCTGAGCGGGGTGAGCGGGGTGCTGGCGCAGATGCGGACGCAGTTCGGCGACACGCTGGGCTACCAGCTGAACATCTACCAGACCCAGGTGGTCGTCATGCGTCCGGACACCGCGAACCCCCGGAAGGTGGTGAACTGGCTGGGCCGCGACGGCAATTGGGCAACCGTCGGCCCCGAGAACGCGGTGTCATCGCGCTTGGTGGTCGGTGACCTCAGCAAGTTCGACATCCAGGCGGTCGTCGACGTGCTGCAACAGGCGCCCCAGACCCTGCACATCTACGACGCCAACCGGATCTTCCTGGCGATCGAGTCCCGCAAGGACGGCGGCTTGCACCTGCAGATCAACGCCAGCGACGGCGCCCTCAGCGGCACCATTGTGCTGGCCCCGGATGGCTCGATCACCCAGGTCGCTCCCCCGGTGCACTGATCCGCGGCCGACGCCTACAGGATGTAGAGCATTTCCTGGTAGGTCGGCAGCGGCCACAGGTCGTCGGCCACAATGCCTTCCAGCGCGTCGGCGGCCGTGCGCACCGCCTCCATCGCCGGCAGCAGCGCCTCCTGGGCGTGCTTGGCCTCATCGAGCCCCGATTCCGCCGAGTGCTTCGACAGCGCCGCTTTCAGCGTTGTCAGCGCGGCGGTGAGGTCGGCAAGCGGGGCCGAAACCGCTTCCAGCGCAGTCGTGTCCGGCTCCATCCCGGCGGCCTTCAACGTCGCGACGTTGCCGGCCAGCTCGGTCTGGTAGCGCAGCGCCGCGGGCAGGATGACCGTGGTACCGATCTCGAGGGCCAGCTTCGCCTCCACCCCGATGGTCAAGGCGTACTGCTCCAGGCGGACTTCGTAACGGCTGTGCAGCTCGCGTTCGTTGAAAACCCCGTACTTCTCGAACACTTCGACCGATTCCGGCTTGATGAGCTCCGGGATGGCGTCCAGCGTGGTCTTGAGGTTGGGCAGTCCGCGCTCGGCGGCCTCGATCTGCCAGTTCTCCGAGTACCCGTCCCCGTTGAACACCACGGCGCCGTGATCGGTGATGATCTCGGTGAGCAGCTTCTGCACGGCCGCGTCGAAGTCCTCGCCGTCTTCGACGGCCTTCTCCAAAGTCGTTGCGATGTAGTCGAACGAGTCGGCCATGATCGTGTTGAGGACGATCATCGGCACGGCGACGGTCTGCCCCGAGCCCGGCGCCCGGAACTCGAACCGGTTGCCGGTGAACGCGAACGGGCTGGTGCGGTTGCGGTCGCCCGGATCGGTCGGCAGCGGCGGCAGGGTGTCGACGCCGATGATCATGGTGCCCTTGCCCTTTGACGAGGTGGCCGCGCCCTTGGCGATCTGCTCGAACACGTCGGCCAGCTGCTCGCCGAGGAAGATCGAGATGATCGCCGGCGGCGCCTCGTTGGCGCCCAGGCGGTGGTCGTTGGTGGCCGACGCGACCGACACCCGAAGCAGCCCGGCGAACTTGTGCACGGCGCGGATGACCGCGGCGCAGAACACCAGGAATTGGGCGTTCTCGTGTGGCGTGTCGCCGGGCACCAGCAGCGACCCCAGCTCCGCGTTGCCCACCGAGAAGTTGACGTGCTTGCCCGAGCCGTTGACGCCGGCGAACGGCTTCTCGTGGAACAGGCATTCCATGCCGTGCTTCTTGGCGACCGTCTTGAAGACCGTCATCAGTAGCTGCTGGTGGTCGGAGGCGATGTTGGCCCGCTCGAACATCGGTGCGATCTCGAACTGGCCGGGGGCCACCTCGTTGTGCCGGGTCTTGGCGGGGATGCCGAGCTTGAACAGCTCACGCTCGGTGTCCATCATGAAGCCGAGCACTCGCTCGGGCACAGCGCCGAAGTAGTGGTCGTCGAATTCCTGTCCCTTGGGCGGCTTGGCGCCGAACACGGTCCGCCCGGCGTTGATCAGGTCGGGTCGCGCCAGGAAGAAGTGCCGGTCGACGAGGAAGTATTCCTGCTCCGGACCGCAGAACGAGACGACGTGGTTGAGGTCCTTGTGGCCGAACAGCGTCAGGATGCGCTCGGCCTGCGTGCCCATGGCCTGCTGGCTGCGTAGCAGCGGCGTCTTGTAGTCCAGCGCCTCCCCGGTCATCGAGACGAACACCGTCGGGATGCACAGCGTGTTGCCGTTCGGGTTTTCCAGGACGTAGGCGGGGCTGGTGACGTCCCAGCCGGTGTAACCCCGCGCCTCAAACGTGCTGCGCAGGCCGCCGGACGGGAAGCTCGAAGCGTCGGGCTCGCCCTGGATGAGCGTCTTGCCGGCGAATTCGGCCAAGGTCTGCCCGTCGGAGACGGGCTCCAGGAAGCTGTCGTGCTTCTCGGCGGTCAGGCCGGTCATCGGGTAGAAGACGTGGGCGTAGTGGGTGGCGCCCTTCTCCAAAGCCCAGTCCTTCATGGCGACGGCGACCGCGTCGGCGACCGCGGGGTCGAGCTTGGCGCCCTTGTCAATGGTCGCGACGATCGACTTGTACACCGCCTTCGGCAACCGCGCCTGCATCTCCGCCTTGGTGAAGACGTTGGAGCCGAAGATCTCCCCGGGCAGTTCGCCCGGGACGAAGCTGACGGCAGGGGGAACGTATGCCTCGACATTGTTGATCGCCTGGAGGCGGACCGCATTACCGCTCAATGGAATTCCTATCGCTGAGGGGGCCCACGACTAGTGGACCGACTCACACTAGGAACTCTCGATGGCGGATTTGTTACGTCCGCGTCACCGCTATCGCCGCGATGGTTTCAAACAGAAGACGGCCCGCGGTCGTTTGGCTCGGCGTCGTCCACCGTCAACGGCAGGGCCAACTCTTCGAGCGGCCGCCGTTCGGCCGCGACGCCGAGCCGCAATTCGACCAGGCCGGCGATCGCCATGACCGCCGCGCCCGTCAGGAACGACCACATCACCTGGCCGCGTTCCCCGGAACTGATCAGCTGCCCGAACAGCAGCGGGCCGGTGATGCCGCCGATCGCGGTTCCCACCGCGTAGAAGAACGCGATCGCCAGCGCCCTGGTCTCCATCGGGAAGATCTCGCTGACCGTCAGGTAGGCGGCGCTGGCGCCCGCCGACGCCAAAAAGAACGCGACCGCGAGCACTGCGATGAATGCCCAGACGCCGCCGGTCTGGGTCACGAACAGGATCGCCAGGACGACGGCCACCAGCGCGGACCCGAGGTAGGTGGCGGTGATCATCGGCTTGCGGCCGACGGTGTCGAAGAGGTGGCCCAGTGCCAGCGGCCCGACGAAATTGCTCAGCGCCCACAGGATGAAGAAGAGCGGCACCTTGCCCGACGGCACGCCGTAGAACCCGCTCAACAGGGTGCCCAGGTTGAACGTCACACCGTTGTAGAGGAACGCCTGCCCGGTGAACAGCGCCAGCCCCAGGATCGCGCGCTGCGGGTAGAGCTTGAACGCCACCCGGGCGATCTCCCGGAACGAGATCGTCTCGCGCTGACGGATTTTGAGCCCGCGGCCTTGCGGCGCGGGCAGGGGTTCGCCGGTCTCCCGCCGCACCGCCTCCTCGATCTCGCCGACGACCCGCTCGGCCTCCTTGTCGCGGCCGTGGATGAACAGCCAGCGCGGGCTCTCGGGGACGTTGCGCCGCACGAGCAGCACGAAGATGCCGAAGATGGCGCCGATGCCGAAGGCCAGCCGCCAGCCGATGTTGGGCGCGAAGTTCGACGTGTCAAGCAGGACGAGGGCGCCGGCGGCACCCGCGGCCGAACCGAGCCAGTACGTCCCGTTGATGATCAGGTCGACGCGGCCGCGCAGGCGGGCGGGGATCAACTCGTCGATGGCCGAATTGATGGCGGCGTACTCGCCGCCGATGCCGGCCCCGGTGAAGAACCGCGCGATGAAGAAATACCACGGGGCGAAGGCGAACGCGGTCGCGACGGTGGCGGCCAGGTAGACCGCCAGGGTGAGCATGAACAGATTGCGCCGCCCGAAGCGGTCGGTCAGGTGGCCGAAGAACAGCGCGCCCAGGCACGCGCCGGCGATGTAGAACGCGGCCGCCATGCCGATCTGCGCGGCGTTCAGGTCGATGCCGCTGCCCTTTTCCGTCAGGCGAGCGGACACGTTGCCCACCATGGTGACCTCGAGCCCGTCCAGGATCCACACCCCGCCCAGCCCGATGACGACGCGCCAGTGGAATCGCGACCAGGGCAGCCGGTCCAGGCGCGCGGGCACGTGGGTGGTGATGGTTCCGGTTTGCACGCTTCCGCTCATCTGCCTCCTATCCGAGTGGCTTCAGAAGTACCCAGGCGAGGCGAGGCGCACGCCTCAGCCGCGGTCGGCGCGCGACTCCTCGGGGGTCCAGGGTTGCGGCTGGCCCGGGTGGCCGGGGAACAGGAAGTCGATGAAGGCGGCGGCCGTGGGCTGGGGTTCGTGGTTGGCCAGCCCGGGCCGTTCGTTGGCTTCGATGAAGGCGTACTCGGCGCCGGTGACGTCGGGCACCAGCAGGTCGATGCCGGTCACGGGGATGCCGATCGCCTCGGCCGCCGTGACCGCCACCCGGCACAGTTCCTGGTTCACCACGGCGGTGACGTCGTGGATGGTGCCGCCCTGATGCAGGTTGGCGGTGCGGCGGACGCGCAGGCGGGTGCCCTGGGGCAGCACGTCGTCCAGCGTCCAGCCCGCCTCGGCGACCGTCGACTCGGTGAGGTCGTCGAGCGGGATGCGGGATTCGCCG
The DNA here is from genome assembly GCF_041890355.1 of Mycobacterium hainanense. Taxonomy (NCBI): domain Bacteria; kingdom Bacillati; phylum Actinomycetota; class Actinomycetes; order Mycobacteriales; family Mycobacteriaceae; genus Mycobacterium; species Mycobacterium hainanense. The sequence continues at coordinate 3,123,501 of NZ_CP169059.1, forward strand.
CCGGTGGCCGCGGAGCGCCGCCGGCTTTCGGCCGCGATCAGGTCGCGGATGCTGTGCTCCCCCGTGCCGATGACCTCGGGCGGCATCCGCAGCGCGGCGGCGACCACCCGGCCGTCGATCACCACCAGCCGAAGGTCGTCGCCCTGCACCCGCTGTTCGATCAACACGTCCGGGTATTGCTGGCGGGCACGGGCCAGCGCGGCGGCCAGCTCTTCGGGACCGTTATCGGCGGTCACGCCGACGGTGATGCCCTTGCCCTGCTCGCCGCGGGTCGGTTTGACGACGACCTCGCCGACCTCGGTGAGGAAGTTGTAGTCGCCCTCGTCGAAGGTGGCCAGGCGCGCCCGGGGCACCGTGATGCCCGCCTCGGAGACCAGGCGCCGGGTCAGCCGCTTGTCGTCGCAGCGGCACATGGCGACCGCCGAGGTGTATTCGGACAGCGATTCACGGGTGATGACGCTGCGGCCGCCGTGGGTGAGGCGCATCTCGCCCGTCTCGGCGTCGAGCACCTCGACCCAGATGCCGCGGCGCAGCGCCTCGTCGGCGATGATCCGGGCGTAGGGGTTGAGGTCGTCGACCGTCTCGGGCGGCGGACTGAACAGCGGCTCGTTGATCGCGTTCTTGCGCTTGATCGCCAACACCGGCACGCGGACGAAACCCAGCTTCTCGTACAAGCCGATGGCGGCGGCGTTGTCGTGCGCGACGGACAGGTCCATGTAGGCGCGGCCCGCGTTTCGGAAGCGCTCGGCCAGCGCGCGGGTGAGGGCCGCGCCGATGCCGGGCAGCCCGGCCGCCGGGTCGACGGCCAGCGTCCACAGGCTCGATCCCTGCTCGGGATCGTCGAACAGCAGCTCGTGGTCGACGCCGGTCACGGTGCCCACCACGGCGCCGTCCGTGTCGCGCACCGCCAGCAGGTAGGTCACCGCGGGGACATTCAGGTGGTTGTTCCAGATGACGTCGACGCCGGCCGGGACCATCCCGCAACGCACGTAGACACGGTTCATGGCGTCGGCGTCGATCGGGTCGTTCAGCGTGCGCACGGTCACGCCGACCGGCGCCGGCGAGGAGTCCTCGCTTTTCCTCGCGTCGGTGAAGCGCAGCCGGTACGTGTGGCTGGGGTCGATGAAGAGCTCGGTCGGCGCCTCCGCGACCACCACGTGGGATTCGCGGGCGTAGATGCAGATGTCGCGGCGACCGGGCCCCTCCCGGCGCAGCGCCTCGACCAGATGATGGGCGTCGGCGAAGGTCTGGCCGAAAATCAGTCGGCCCCAGCCCAATTCGAGCTCGACATCCTTGGCCATCACCTCGACCAGTTCCGGCGGCGAGGCGTCATGCAGGCCCATCGTGATCGCCTCGGTGTGGTCGCCAGAGGGATCGATTTCGGTCATGCCACCGGACCCGTGATGCCGTGCCGCTGCAGCCACAGTTCGAGCAGGGCGATCTGCCAGAGTTCGTTGCCGCGCAGCGGGGTCAGCTTGCTGTTCGGGTCGGCCAGCAGCGCGTCGACCGCCTCGGTGCGAAACAGGCCGCGCTCCTTGGCCACGGGCGCGTAGAGGGCGTCGCGCACCATGTCGAGGTAGGGCCCCTCGAGGTGGGTCAGCGCCGGAACCGGGAAATAGCCCTTGGGCCGGTCGATGACCTCCGACGGAATCACCCGTCGCGCGGCCTGCTTGAGGACGCCCTTGCCTTCGTGGGCGATCTTCAGCTCCGGCGGGCAGGTCGCCGCCAGCTCGACGAGCTCGTGGTCGAGGAACGGGACCCGGCCCTCCAGCCCCCAGGCCATGGTCATGTTGTCGACCCGTTTCACCGGGTCGTCCACCAGCATCACGGTGGTGTCCAGCCGCAGCGCGCGGTCGACGCCCGTCTCGGCGCCGGCGCGCGCGAAGTGCTCGGTGACGAAGCGCTCGCTGGGGTCGTCCGGGGCCATGATGCCCGGCCCCAGCAGGCCCGCCATCTCGGCCGAGTCACGATCGAAGAACGCGCCGCGGTACTCGGCGACCGAGCCCTGTAGCGAGGCCGCGGCCGGCGAGCCCATCGGCGGGTACCAGTGGTAGCCGGCGAACACCTCGTCGGCGCCCTGGCCCGACTGCACGACCTTGACGTGCCGCGCCACTTCCTGGCTGAGCAGGTAGAAGGCGACGCAGTCGTGGCTGACCATCGGCTCGCTCATCGCGCCGATGGCGCCGTCGAGCGCGGGCAGCATCCGCTCGGTGCCGATGCGGATCTGGTGGTGATCGGTTTCGAAGCGCCGGGCGATGATGTCCGACCACCGGAACTCGTCGCCCCCGACGCCACCGGCCGACTCGAAACCGATGGAGAAGGTCATCAGCCCGTGCTGGCCGGCCTCGGCGAGCAGGCCGACGATCAGGCTGGAGTCGACGCCACCCGATAGCAGGCAGCCGACCGGCACGTCGGCGACCAGCCGGCGCTTGACCGCGACCCGGAGCGCGTCCAGCACCGCCTCTTCCCAGTCGGTTTCCGACCAGCCGGCGCGGTCGTCGTGCCGGGTGAAGTCGGGGGTCCAGTAGGTGGTGATGGTGCGCCGGCCGTCGGGCTCGATCGCCACGAGCGACGCGGGCGGCACCTTGCGAACCCCGCGCAGGATGGTCAGCGGCGCCGGAACCACCGAGTGGAACGTCATGTAATGGTGCAGGGCGACCGGGTCGATGCGAGTGTCCACGCCGCCGCCGGCCAGCAACGCCGGCAGGGCCGAGGCGAACCGGATCCGGTGGCCGTCTTCGGTCAGGTAGAGCGGCTTGATCCCCAGCCGGTCACGGCCCAGCAGCACCCGGCCGCTGTCACGCTCGACGATGGCGAAGGCGAACATGCCGTGCAGGTGGCTGACGAAGTCGTCGCCCCAGTGCCGGTAGGCCTTGATCAGGACCTCGGTGTCACTGTGCGAGAAGAACCGGTAGCCGTGTCCGGTGAGTTCGCGGCGCAACTGCTTGTAGTTGTAGATGCAGCCGTTGAAGGCGATCGCCAGGCCCAGCTCCGAGTCGACCATCGGCTGGGCGCCGGCCTCGCTGAGGTCGATGATCTTGAGCCGACGATGACCGAGCGCTACCCGCCCCTGTGACCAGGCGCCGGACGCGTCCGGCCCCCTTGGGGCCATCACGGCGGCCATTGCGGACACCGCTGCTACGTCGGGGACCCGCCCGTCGAGCCTTACCTCCCCGGTGACTCCGCACACTCCTTGGACCATACCGAAGGCGGTCGCCGCGCGCCCGAACGGCCACTGTGAAATACGTCGTCGCCGTGCGGGTGGCCCGGGCGATGCGGCTCCCACCGGCGGGCCGAAGACCCACGACAGGCGGGCGCAATCGCGGGCCGGAGGACCGCTTTTGGGTCGCGGCGAATGCCCCGACTGTAAATTTTCGGTTGCGCTCTGCTCTCGCTTCCCGAGCCGCGAGCGCCGCGATTCGCGGCCGCTGAACCCCACCCGGTCGCGCGATTCGGTCGCGGCGACATCGCAGTCGTGGCAAATCAACGGGTTTTGCGGCGTTCCCGACGCGGCCGCCCCGCGTGTTGCCGCGTCGACCGCCCGATTCCTGTGAGGTGGCGGGCTTGGCGACGGCGAGAAAGATGCGCCGGTTCTCCGTTACTGTGCAGCCACTCTTACGACACCCCGTCATCACTTTGAGGAGACCGCGAGCCGAATGAATGCGCGTGCCGGGATGTTTCTGACGCTCGCCGCAGGGGCCGCACTGTTTTTCGCGGCGCCGGCGTCCGCCGACCCAAAAGACGATTCCTTCATCGCCGAAATTCAGCGGAACGGGATCGTCTTCACCGATCGGGGCGCCGCGATCGCCGCGGGGCACAACATGTGCGCCGGACTCGACCAGGGCAAGACGCCAACCTCGTTGGTGCTCAACGTCGTACGGGCCACCGACCTGTCGGCGCACGAGGCCGGCTACCTGCTGGGCGCTTCCGTGGCGTCGTATTGCCCGCAACACAAGGCCGCTGTCGGCAACTAACGCCGCGGCTTATCCGGCGCGCTCGCCGTGCCGCTTGTCGTCCCGAGCGCCGTGCCGGCCACCGTGGGCCAGCTCGAGCCGGCGTTCCGCGGGGACCAGCAGGTGCCTGAGCCGTTGCCCGTACAGGGCCACCGAATTGGCCGTCAGCATGTCGTCGTGCGCGCAGTCGATCGAGTAGGCGAGGATCTCTCCGGAGGCGTGCGGTCGCCACGACCGCGACAGGAACGCGGCGCGGCCGGCCTCACCTCTTGTCGCGGCGACGATGGTGACGTCGCCCTGGAAAACCCTCGGCCGGTGGGATCGGTACCGGTCGATGTTCTTGCGCAGGTTTTGGGTCAGCAGTTCGAAAAGCCGCTGCGACGACGAGGCCTCGGCCATGACCTGTTGCTCGCCCAGATCGTCGTCCGGCGAGGCGACACCGTCGTCGACCGCGGGTTGGGCGTCGAGCAGGATCAGCCGGTCGACGACGCATCCGCGGCGTTGCAGTTCGACCGCGAGTTCGTGCGCGACGACGCCGCCGAACGACCAGCCGAGCAGGTTGAAGGGCCCGGCCGGGTACGCCTCTTGCAGCCGGTCGGCGTAGGCCTTGGCCATCTCGCGGATCGACCCGGGTTCGGCTTCGCCCTCTACCTGCTGGATCCCGATGATCGGGCAGTCCAGGTAAGTGCCGAGAACCTGATACGGCCAACTCACGCCGCCCGCGGGGTGGATGCAGAACAGCGGAACGCCCGCGCCCCGCTTCAGGGTCTGCACGGCGACGATCTCGTCGGCGGCCGTGCCCGTGCCGAGGCGCTGGCTCAGGCTGCGCACCGTGGGCGCGTCGAACAGGGTGCGCACCGCAAGGTCGACGGCCAGCGCGGTGTTGATCGTGGCGATCAACCGCATCGCGGAGATGCTGTCGCCGCCCAGGTCGAAGAAGGAGTCGTCGACGCCCACCCGCTCGACACCGAGCACGCCGGCGAAGATGCCGGCCAGAATCTCCTCGCTCGCGTTCGAGGGGGCCCGGTAGCCGCGGCCGGTGTACTCCGGTGCGGGCAGGGCGCGGGCGTCCAGCTTGCCGTTGGGGGTGAGCGGCAGCGCGTCGAGCGCGAGCACGGCCGCGGGGACCATGTAGATTGGGAGCCGCCCGGCGAGAGTGGTGCGCGCCTCGGCCGGGTCGGTCGTTCCGGTGATGTAGCCGACCAGCCGTTTCTCGCCGGGACGGTCCTCGCGGGCGATCACCACCGCCTGGTCGACGCCGTCGAGCCGGGCCAGCGCGGCCTGGACCTCGCCCAGTTCGATGCGGTAGCCGCGGATCTTGACCTGTTCGTCGGCGCGGCCGACGTACGCCAGCTGACCGTCGGCGCCCCAGAGCACCAGGTCGCCGGTGCGATACATCCGTGTCCCCGGCTCGCCGAACGGGCACGCCACGAACCGCGACGCGGTCAATCCGGCGCGGCCGGCATACCCGGCGGCCACGCCCGTGCCGGCCACATACAGCTCGCCGACCACCCCGGGCGCCACCGGGCGCAGCCAACCATCGAGCACGAACAAGCCCGCGCCGGCCACCGGCGAGCCGATGGGCGGCGTCCCCGAGCCCGCCGTGAGCGGCGCGCTGATCGCGACGCACATCGTGGTCTCGGTCGGGCCGTAGGCGTTGACCATCACCCGTCCCGGCGCCCAGCGATCGACGACCTCGGCCGGGCAGGCCTCACCCGCCATCACCAGCGCCACGGATTCCAGCCCCGCCGGATCCAGCGTCGCCACCGCCGACGGCGTCTGGGTCAGCACGGTCACCCCCTCGTCGATCAGCAAGGCGCGGAAGTCATCCGGCGAACGCACCACCGACTCGGGCACCACCACCACACGCCCCCCGCGCAGCAGCGGCGCGAAGATCTCCCACACCGACACGTCGAAGGCGTACGAGTGGCACTGCGTCCACACGCCCGGGTTGGGCAGGCCGGCGTCGAGGGAGCCGATCAGCTGCGTCACGTTGCGGTGCGTGACCGCCACACCCTTGGGCACGCCGGTGGTTCCCGAGGTGTAGATGACGTAGGCGACGCCCTCGGCCGACGGCGCCGGTAGCGGGGTGGACGGATAGCCGTCGATCGCCGGGTCCTCGATGTCGACGACCCGCACGTCGCGCTCGTCCAGCCGCGAGCGCAATCCCCCGGTGGTGATCGCGGCGATCGGCGCCGCATCGTCGAGCATGAACCTGATCCGCGCCCCCGGAGCGGCCGGGTCGATCGGCAGGTACGCCGCGCCTGTCTTGAGCACCGCCAGGATCGCCACGATCGCCTGGGCCGAACGCGAAAACAGCAGGGCCACAGACTCTCCCGGGCCGGCGCCCGCCGCGATGAGCAGGTGCGCCAACCGGTTCGCCGCCTCGTCCAGCTCCCGGTAGGTCATCGAGAGGTCGTCCCAGCCGATCGCCACGGCGTCCGGCTGGTGCGCGACGTGCTCGGTGAACGACTCCACGATCGACTTTGCGGCCGGCGCCGGCCCGACGAGCGCCGCCCGGTTGCCGAGCGCGTCCAGGTGCGCTCGCTCCGGTGCGTCCAGCAGGTCCACCGAGGACAGCCGCCGGGCCGGGTCGGTGGTCATCGCCACCAGCACCCGCTCCAGCCGCTCGGTGAGCGCCTCGATGGTGCGCGCGTCGAACACGCCGGCGTCGTACTCCACGCGGAAGCCGAGCCGGTCCCCCGACAGGGCGGCCTGCATTGTCAGCGGGTAGTGGTTGCGTTCGAAGACGTTGAAGCCGGTGATGGACAGTTCGTGGTTGACCGCCATCGCGGACGTTTCCAGCGGATAGTTCTCGTAGGCGAACAGCGTGTCGAACAGCTGGTCGTGGCCGGTCATCCGGTGGATTTCGGTCAGCGACAGGTGCTCGTGCTCGAGGGTGTCGCTGTGCGCGCGCTGCAGTTGCTCGAGCAGGTCCGTGGTGCGGGTGGCCGGCGTGATGCGGGCGCGCACCGGGATCGTGTTGATCAGCAGGCCCACCATCGACTCGGCACCGACCACGTCGGCCGACCGGCCGGAAACGGTGGTGCCGAAGGCGACGTCGAAGTTGCCCGTCAGCCAGGTGAGCAGTTGCGCCCACGCCGCCTGCAGCACGGTGCTGACGGTGCTCTGGCTGGACCGGGCGAGCTCACCGAGCGCCTGGGTGGTCTCGGCCGACACCGCGAACGTCGCCAGGCCCCGGGCGCCCGGCTCGACCTGCCGAGGCGGCCCGACCAGCGTCGGGGTGTCGAAACCGGCGAGCACCTCGCCCCACGCCGCCCGGGCGGCGTCGAGGTCGCGGCCGGCCAGCCACGTGACGAATCGGCGATACGGCGGCGGCGGGGCCAGTCGCTGGTCGGTGAGGCTGGCGAATGTCTCGTTCACCAGGATCGGCACGGACCAGCCGTCGAGCACGATGTGGTGAATGGTGAGCACCAGCCGGTGACGGTCCCGCGCGGTGCGGATCATCGCGACCCGGAAGGCCGGCTGGTCGGCCAGGTCGTAGACGGCGGCGCGTTCGGCGGCGCAGAGCTGCCCGACTTGTTCGTCGGTGCCGTCTTGTTCGTCGGTGCCGTCGCCGGCGTCGAGCTCGACGTACCGCCACGCCATTGCCGGATTCGCGGGGATGACCTGCACCGGCTCGTCGAACTCCTCGCAGAATCGGGCGACCAGGTGCGGGTGACGGTCCACCACCGTCTGCACCGCGGCCCGCAGCCGCTCGGGGTCCAGCGGGCCGCTCACGCTGATGTCCAGCTGCACCACATACAGGTCGTCCTCGCGGGCCCGGGTGGTGGTGGCGTGGAAAAGCAGCCCCTCCTGCAGCGGCGTCAGCGGCAGCACATCGGCGGTCGGGTTCCGCAGCTCGAGCTCGTCGATCTGCCGCTGGGTCAGCCGGGCCGGCAGGACGTCCGACGGGGTCAGGCCGCCGCCCCCGGCGCGCACGTGGGCGCATATCCCGCTCAGCGCCTCGAACCAGAGCCGACTCAGCCGGGTGACCTGCTCGCGGTCCAGGGCCGACGGCGCCCACGTCCAGTTCGCGTGCAGCTGCGGGCCGGCCTCGCCGTCGGCCGTGCCCGCGTTGAGGTCCACGGTGTGCATCAGCGGCATGGGCACCGCCGTGCTGGTGGCGGTGACCGCGGACCCGTCCCGGGAGATCCGCCACAGCTGGTCGGACATCTCGGCCGCCGCACCGCCCAGCCGGCCCAGGTAGTTGAAGCCGATCGTCGGGTCGGCGCCGTCCAGGTCGGCCTCGGCATTGAGGTAGCGCAGCAGCCCGTAGCTCAGCGGGTCCGGCAGGGCCCGCAGCTGTTCCTTGGCGCGCTTGAGCACCGCGCCCAGCGCCGGTGCTCCGGAAAGCACTTGCGCCCAAGGCAATTCGTCGACCGCCAGCGACACCGGGTACTTGGTGGTGAACCAGCCGACGGTGCGCGAGAGGTCGATTCCGGCGGCCAGCTCCTCGTGCCGCCCGTGGCCCTCCACGTCGATGCCGACCGGCGCGCCGTCGGTGCCCAGGAACTCCGCCCACGCCAGGGCGTACCCGATCAACAGGATGTCGTTGACCCCGGCGTGGAACGCCGCCGGCGCCTCGCCGAGCAGGATGCGGGTGGTCTCCACGTCCAGTTCCACCGACAGGTGCTCGGCGGTCTCGTACGTGTCGGTCCCGGGCCGGACGGGGGGCAGCGCGGGCGGGGTCGCAGCGACGCGCCGCCAGTCATGGGCCCGCTCGACCACCGCCGGGGCGTGCGCGTGCCGGCTCAGCAGGGCGGCCCAGCGGGCGAACGACGTGCCGCCCGGCGGCAACGCCACCGGCTGCCCGGCGCGGCGCTGGGCCCAGGCGATGTTCAAGTCCTCCAACAGGATTCGCCAGGACACGCCGTCGACGGCCAGGTGATGAATGATCAGCACCAGCTGCCGGGTGGAGGTGACCCACAGCGCGCTGAGCATCACCCCGTCGGCGGGGTTCAGCCGGGACCGCGCCGCCACCACCGCCGCATCGGACAGCGCCTCGACCGTGCGCACGTGGTCGGCCGCGTCCACCGCCGCCGCCTCGGGCACCGTCAACGACCAGTCGTCGCCGGCGCGCAGCCGCAACATGGCGTGCCGGTCCAGCAGGGCCTGCAGCACCGCCACTACGTCGGCCTCGCTGACCCCGGCGGGGGCCTCGAGGACCATCGTCTGGTTGAACTGGTCGACCGGGCCGTTCACGCTCTGCAGCCAGCGCATGATCGGGGTCGCCGGCAGTTCCCCGGTGCCCTCGTCGGTCTCGCCGGCGGCGCCGTCGGCGGCGGCGACCACGCGGGCCAGCCGGGCGACGGTCTGCTCGACGAAGATGTCACGGGTTCGGCACGCCAGGCCGGCGGCGCGCGCCCGGGTGACCACCTGCATCGACGAGATGCTGTCGCCGCCCAGGTCGAAGAAGGAGTCGTCGACGCCGACCCGCTCGACGCCGAGGACCTGAGCGTAGATGCCGGCGAGGGTCTCCTCGACCGGGGTGCTGGGCGCGCGGTAGCGCTCGGTGTCGGAGTATTCGGGAGCCGGCAGGGCGCGGGCGTCGAGCTTGCCGTTGGGGGTCAGCGGCAGCGCGTCGAGCGCCACGACGGCCGCCGGCACCATGTAGGCGGGCAGGCGATCGGCCAGGCGGGCGCGCAGTTCCGCCGGGTCCGCTGCCCCGGTGACGTAACCGACCAGGCGTTTGTCACCGGGACGGTCCTCGCGGGCGACGACGGCCGCCTGCCGCACCCCGGGGAGTTCGGCCAGCGCCGCCCGGATCTCGCCGAGCTCGATGCGGTAGCCGCGGATCTTGACCTGTTCGTCGGCGCGGCCCAGGTATTGCAGCTGCCCGTCGGCGCCCCAGCGGACCAGGTCGCCGGTGCGGTACATGCGTGCCCCGGCCCCGCCGAAGGGGCAGGCGACGAACCGCGACGCCGTCAGCGCCGCCCGCCGCCAGTAGCCGCGGGCCAGGCCGGCGCCGGCCACGTACAACTCGCCGACCACGCCGGAGGGCACCGGCCGCAGCGACTCGTCGAGCACGAACAGCGCCGCCCCGGCCACCGGGGAGCCGATCGGGACCACGGCGGACCCGGGCCTCAGCGGCGCGCTGATCGCCGCGTACACGGTGGCCTCGGTGGGCCCGTAGGCGTTGATCATCACGCGGTCCGGCGCCCACCGGTCGACCAGCTCGGCCGGGCAGGCCTCGCCGGCCACCACCAGCGCCGCGGACTCCAGCCCGCGCGGGTCCAACGTCGTTGCGGCGGAGGGGGTTTGGCTCAACACGCTGACCTTTTCGGCGACCAGGAGCGCGTGCAAGTCCTCCGGGGACCGGACCACCGCGTCGGGGACCACCACCAGGCGGCCGCCGCGCAGCAGCGCGCCGAAGATCTCCCACACCGACACGTCGAAGCCGTAGGAGTGCCATTGCGACCACACGCCGGCGCCCGGCAGGCTCGCGTCCACGGACGCCATCAGCTGGGTCACGTTGCGGTGGCTCACCGCAACGCCTTTGGGCACACCGGTGGTCCCCGAGGTGTAGATCAGGTAGGCGATGTCCTCGGCGCTGGGGGGCGGCAACGCCGTGGCGGGCTGGGTGTCGAGGGCGGGGCCGTCCACGTTGACGACGGCCACGTCGTGCCCGTCCAGCCGGGCGGCGAGCTCGGTGGTGGTGAGCGCCGCGACCGGGGCGGCGTCGGCGAGCATGAAGCCAATCCGGGCCGTGGGGTGCGCGGGATCGATCGGCAGGTAGGCGGCGCCGCTCTTGAGCACCGCGAGGATCGCCACGATCGCCTCGGCCGAACGGTGGAAGAGCAGGGCCACGCATCGTCCCGGGCCGGCGCCGCGGCCGACCAGCAGGTGGGCCAACCGGTTGGCGGCCTCGTCGAGCTCGCGATAGCTCCACGTCGAGCCGGCGCAGCTGAGCGCCAACGCATCCGGTGTGCGCGTGACCTGGGCGGCGAACGCGTCGGGAATGGACGCGGGCACGGTGTCCGGCGCGGTGAGCGCCGCCCGGTGGCCGATCTCGTCCAGCCAGGCGTGTTCCGCCGCGTCGAGCAGGTCGACGGACGAGACGGATCGGGTGGGCTCGGTGGTCAGCGTCGACAGCACCCGCTGCAGCCGCCCGACCAGCGTCTCGACGGTGTCGGCGTCGAAGACGTCGGTGCGGAATTCGACCCGCCCGCCGATGCCGGCGGGCTCGTTCGACTCGGTCCAGCGCTCGGCGAGCGAGAACGTCAGGTCCATGCGGGCGGCCTGGGTGTCCAGCGGGATCGAGGTGACCCGGACGTCGCCCAGCGCCAGTCCGGTCGCGGGGTCGCTGTCCTGGCCCCCGAAGTTCTGCCAGGCCAGCATCACCTGGATCAGCGGGTGATGGGTGAGGCTCCGGGTCGGGTTGAGGCGCTCCACCAGCACCTCGAAGGGCACGTCCTGATGCTCGAAGGCTTCCAGGCTGCGTGTTCGCACCCGGTCCAACAGCTCGGCGAAGGTGGGGTCCCCGCCCAGCTCTTTCAGGTCGACCCGTAGGACCAGGGTGTTGACGAAGAACCCGACCAGGTCGTCGAGGGCGGGGTCGCGGCGGCCGGCGATCGGAAAGCCCACCGCCACATCGCTGTTGGCGCTGACCTTGGACAGCAGCACCGCCAGCGCGGCCTGCACCACCATGAAGCTCGTCGCGTTGTGTTCGCGAGCGACCGCCGTGATCTGCTGCTGCAGGTCGGCCGGCCAGTCGACCGGAACGGTCGCGCCGCGCTGGTCGGCGACCTGGGGATAGGGCCGATCGGTGGGCAGCTGCAGCCGCTCCGGCATGCCGGCCAGGGTCTCTTCCCAGTAGGCCAGCTGACCGGCGATGCGGCTGTCGCGATCCTTCAGGTCCCCGAACTGGTCGCGCTGCCACAGGGTGTAATCGACGTATTGGACGGGCAATTCGGGCCACCGGGGCGCCTCCCCCGCGCACCGGCTGGCGTACGCGACGCCCAGGTCGGCGGTCAGCGGCCGCAGCGACCACCCGTCGGCGGCGATGTGGTGTACGACGGCGACCAGCATGTGTTCGTCGTCGGCGACGCGGAACAGCCAGGCACGCAACGGGATATCGGCCGACAGGTCGAAGGTGTCGCGGGCCGCGGACTTGACGGCGTCGTCCAGCCGCTTCGCCGACCAACCGGTGGCGTCGATGACGTGCCAGCCGAAATCGGCTTGCTGCACGGGGATGACGACCTGCTGCGGTGTTCCGTCGGGCGCCACGAATACGGTCCGCAAACTCTCGTGGCGGGCCACCACGTCGGCCAGGGCCGCACCGAGAGCCCGCGCGTCGAGCGGGCCCTGCAGCCGCATGGCCGCCGCCATGTTGTAAACCGGTGAGGGGCCTTGCAATTGGTCGAGGAACCACAGCCGGCTCTGCGCGAAGGATAGCGGGACCACCGCGGGCCGCGGACCGGCCACCAGAGGCTCGAGCCTGCCGGATCCCTCACCGATACGGGGCGCCAGCTGCGCGATGGTGGGGGCCTCGAACACGGCGCGCACCGATAGGTATTGGTCGAGGTCGGTGTTGACGGCGGCGATCAGGCGCATCGCCGAAATGCTGTCTCCGCCAAGGTCGAAGAACGATTGGTCGATGCCGACGCGGTCGACGCCGAGCACCTGGGCGTAAATACCGGCCAGGATCTCCTCGGTGGGATTGGTCGGGGCGCGGTATCCGGACGCGGTGTATTCCGGCGCCGGCAGCGCACGGGTGTCGAGTTTGCCGTTGACCGTGGTCGGCAGCGCCGGCAGCGCCACGATGGCGGCCGGGATCATGTAGGCCGGCAGCCGGTGGGTGAGGTTGGCGCGCAGTTCGGCGGGGTCGGCGGTACCGGTGACATAGCCCACGAGGCGTTTGTCGCCGGGGCGGTCTTCGCGCACGAGGACGACGGCGTCCTCGACGCCGTCGAGAACCGCCAGGGCCGAGCGGATCTCGCCGACCTCGATGCGATACCCGCGGATCTTGACCTGCTCGTCGGCGCGCCCCACATAGCGCAGCTGCCCATCGGGACCCCAGGACACCAGGTCCCCGGTGCGATACATCCGCGCCCCCGGCGCCCCGAACGGGCACGCCACAAACCGCGACGCGCTCAGCCCCGCCCGGCCCAGATAACCCAGGCCCACCCCACGCCCGGCCACATACAATTCCCCGACCACACCCTCGGTTACCGGACGCAACCAGCCATCCAGGACGAATAACGCCGCCCCTGGCACCGCCGCCCCAATCGGCGGCGGCCCCGAACGCGCCACCAACGGCGCACTGGCCGAGGACAAGATCGTGGCCTCGGTGGGGCCGTAGACGTTGATCATGGTGCGCCCGGGCGCCCAGCGGTCCACCACCTCCGGCGGAACCGGCTCGGCCCCGATCACCAACGCCGTGCCCTCGAGGCCCTGCGGGGACAGCATCCGCACCGCCGCCGGGGTCTGGCTCAGCACCGTGACGCGCTGCTCGACCAGAAGCGCATGGAAGTCCTTGGGTGAACGCGCCACCGCCTCGGGCACCACCACCAACCGGGCGCCGTGCAGCAGCGCCCCCCAGATCTCCCACACCGAGAAATCGAAGGCGTAGGAATGGAACTGGGTCCACACCTGCCCGGGCCCCAACACCACCCCCACCGCGGGCGCGTCGAACAACCGGGTCACGTTGGCGTGACTCACCGCCACCCCCTTGGGCACCCCGGTGGTGCCCGAGGTGTAGATCACGTGCGCGACGTCCTCGGGGTCTGGACCCGCCGGCGCCGTGGCCGGCTGGGCGGCCAGCGCGGCACTGTGCACATCGACGATCGGCAGCACGTGCCCGGCCAGCTTCTCGGCCAGCTCGGCCGTGCTCACCGCGGCCACCGGCGCGGTATCGGCCAACATGAATTCGATACGCGCCGTCGGCAACCCGGGATCGATCGGCAGATACGCCGCCCCCGACTTGAGCACACCCAAAATCGCCACGATCGCCTCGGCCGAGCGCGGCAACACGAGTGCCACCACCGCGCCCGGGCCCGCGCCCCGCGCAATCAGCGCATGCGCCAACCGATTCGCCGCCTCGTCGAGCTCCCGATAGCTCATCGAGCGGCCCTCAAACGTCACCGCCACCGCGCCCGGAGCCCGCACCACCTGCGCGGCGAACAACCCCGGAATCGACGCCGGCACCCACGCCTGGGCCAGCACCGCCCGGTTCCCGAAGGCGTCGAGCCTGCGGTGCTCGTCGGCGTCCAGCGCGTCCGTCGCCGACAAACGCTGTTGCGGGTCGGTGGTCATGGCCACCAGGACCCGGCGCAGCCGCTCGATCAGCGTGTCGATGGCCTGGGCGTCGAAGACGTCGGTGTCGTATTCGATGCGGAGGCGCAGTTCATGCCCCGGCTGGGCCTGGATCGTCAGCGGGTAGTGGGTGGATTCGCGGCTGGTGATGTCGGTGATGGACAGCTCCTGATTGCCGGACAGGGCGGCCGCGTCGATCGGATAGTTCTCGTAGGCGAACAGGGTGTCGAACAGCTGGTCCTGGCCGGTGATGCGGTGAATCTCGTTGAGCGCCAGGTGCTGGTGGTCCAGCGTGTGGTTGTAGGCGCGCTGCAGCTGCTCGAGCAGGCCGGCCCCGGTGGTGGTAGGCGTGATGTTCGCCCGCACCGGCACGGTGTTGATCAGCAGGCCGACCATCGATTCCGCGCCGGGAATCTCGGCCGGCCGGCCCGAGACGGTGGTGCCGAACGTGACGTCGTGCTGGCCGGTCAGCCAGCACAGCAGTTGCGCGTAGGCGGCCTGCAGCACCGTGTTGACGGTGGTGTGGCAGGAGCGGGCCAGCTCGCCCACGGCGCGGGTGAGGTCGGCCGGCAGCCCCAGCATCCGAACGCCCTGCTCCCCCGGCTGCAGCCGGTCCCGGCGGCCGACCAGCGTCGGGGTGTCGAAGCCGGCGAACACCTCGGCCCAGGCGGCGCGGGCGGCATCGCGGTCGCGGGCCGCCAACCAGGTGACGAAGCTGCGGTACGGCGCGGCCGCGGGCTGGTGCTGACCGTAGTAGGCGGCAAAGATGTCGCCGAGCAGGATTGGCATCGACCAGCCGTCGAGCACGATGTGGTGATTGGTCAGCACCAGGTGGTGCCGGTCAATTCCATTGCGCATCAACGCCACCCGGAAGGGCGACTGGTTGGCGAGGTCGCATACCGCGGCGCGCTCGGCCGCGCACAGCTGCCGGACCTGCTCGTCGACGTCGGCGTCGTCACGCAGCTCGATGTACTGCCAGGCCGCGGCGGGCTCGGCCGCGATGACTTGCACCGGCTCGTCGAACTGGTCGATGAAGCGGGCCACCAGGTTTGGGTGTCGCTTGACCACGGCGCGCACGGCGGCGCCCAGGCGGTCGGGGTCGAGGGGGCCCGTGATGCTGATGTCGAGCTGTCCTGCGTAGAGGTCGCTGGGATCCTGGTCGGCGCCCTGGACGGTGTTCGCATGGAAGAGCAGCCCCTGCTGCACGGGGGTCAGCGGTAGCACGTCGGCGACGTCGTGTTGCTGCTGCAGCTGGTCGATCTGCTTCTGGTTGAGGCGGGCCGGCGCGACGTCCGAGGGCGTCAGTCCGCCGCCGCCGGATCGCACGTGGGCGCAGATCCCGGCCAGGGCCTCGAACCAGAGCCGGCCCAGCCGGGTGACCTGTCCGTCGTCCAGCGCGGAGGGCGCCCAGGTCCAGTTGGCGTGCAGGTGCGCGCCGGTGTCGGTGTCGACGGTGGCCGCGTTGAGCTCCAGGGTGTGCATCAGCGGCATGGGGATGGCCGCGGCCGCGGCGCTGACCGAGCCCGGTACCGGCCGCCATATCTCCTCGGACAGCTCGGCCGTAGCGCCTTGGCGCCCAAGGTAATTGAACCCGATCGGCGGGTCGGCGCCGTCCAGGCCGGCGTCGGCGTTCAGGTAGCGCAGCAACCCGTAGGTCAGCGGGTCCGGGAGGGCGCGCAGCTGCTCCTTGCCGTCCTTGAGGGCCGCGCCGAGCGCGGGGTCACCGGCGGCCACCTGTGCCCAGGACAGCCCTCCGACGTTCAGGGCCACCGGGTATTTGGCGGTGAACCATCCGACGGTGTGCGACAGATCGATGTCGCGGCCCAGCTCCTCGTTGCGGCCGTGGCCCTCCACGTCGATGCCGATCGGCGCGCGGGGGTCGCCCAGGAATTCGCCGACCGCCAGCGCGAACGCGACGAGCAGGACGTCCTGGATTCCGGCGTGGAACGCCGCCGGCACCTCACCGAGCAGCATGCCGGTGGTCTCCGCGTCCAGCTCCATCGACAGGTGTCCGGCGGTGGCGAAGGTGTCCACGTCGGGGTTCACCGCGGGCAGCGCCGCGGGGGTGGCCGCCACCTGCTGCCAGGTGCCCAGCTGGCCCAGAACGTCCGGGTCGCCAGCGCGCTCGGCCAGCCGTGACGCCCACCGGGCGAACGACGTCCCCGCCGACGGCAGCGCTACGGGCTGCCCGAGCCGGTGCTGCGCCCAGGCGATGTTCAAGTCTTCCAACAAAATTCGCCAGGAAACCCCGTCGACGGCCAGGTGATGGATGATCACGACCAGCTGTCTGGTGGTGGTGACCCACAGCGCGCTGAGCATCGCCCCGGCGGCGGGGTTCAACCGCGACCGGGCCTCGACGAGTGCCGCGTCGGACAACTCGTCCACTGTGTGCAGGCAGTCGCGGGCGTCCACCGAACCGGGCTCGGGCACCGTCAGCGACCAATCGTCGTCGAGGCGCAGCCGCAGCATCCCGTGCCGGTCGAGCAGGGCTTGCAGCACCACCAGTACGTCGGCCTCGCCGACCGCGGCGGGGGCCTGCACCAGCATCGTCTGGTTGAACTGGTCGACCGGCCCGTTGACTCCGCGCAGCCAATGCATGATCGGGGTCGCCGCGACGGGACCCACGCCCTCGTCGATCACGCCGGTTTCCGCCTCGGCCACCTCGGCCACCCGCGCCAGCCGCGCGACGGTCTGCTCCACGAACAGGTCGCGTGTGCGGCAGATCAGGCCGGCGGCCCGCGCCCGGGTCACCACTTGCATCGACGAGATGCTGTCGCCGCCGAGGTCGAAGAACGAGTCGTCCACCCCGACGCGGTCGAGCCCGAGCACCTGGGCGTAGATGCCGGCCAGGATCTCCTCGACGGCATTGCCCGGGGCGCGGTATTGGTCCGCGTCGGAGTACTCCGGTGCGGGCAGCGCGCGGATGTCCAGCTTGCCGTTGGGAGTCAGCGGCAGGGCCGGCATCGCGACCACGGCCGCGGGAATCATGTACGCCGGCAACCGCTCCGCAAGCGCGGCACGGACCTCGGCCGGATCGGCCGTTCCGGTCAGGTAGGCGACCAGGCGCTTCTCGCCGGGACGGTCCTCGCGGGCGATGACCACCGCCTGCTCCACCCCATCCAGCCAGGCCAGCGCCGCGCGCACGTCGCCGAGCTCGATGCGGTAACCGCGGATCTTGACCTGCTCGTCCACGCGGCCCAGGTAGTCCAGCTGCCCATCGGCGCGCCAGCGCACCAGGTCCCCGGTGCGGTACATGCGCGTTCCGGCGCCGCCGAACGGACAGGCCACGAACCGCGCCGCGGTCAGACCGGCGCGCTGCCAATAGCCGCAGGCGACACCCGAACCGGCCACGTACAACTCGCCGACGACGCCGGCGGGCACCGGCCGCAGCCGCCCATCGAGGACGAACAACGCGCCGCCGGGCACCGGCGACCCGATCGGCACCACACCCGACTCCGCGGACGCCGCCGTCAGGGGTTCGCTGACCGCCGCGTACACGGTGGCCTCGGTGGGGCCGTAGGCGTTGATCATCGCCCGGTCCGTCCCCCACCGGTCGACCAGCTCGGCGGGGCACGCCTCACCGGCGACGACCAGGGTGACCGATTCCAGGCCCTCGGGTGACAACATCGCCGCCGCGGACGGGGTCTGGCTCAGCACGCCGACCTGTTCGCTTATCAGCAGCGCGTGGAGGTCTTCCGGCGAGCGGGCGACCGACTCGGGCACCACCACCAGCCGTCCGCCGTGCAGCAGCGCACCGAAGATCTCGTGGACCGAGACGTCGAAGGCCAGGGAGTGCCACTGCGACCACACCCCGGCGCGCGGCAGGCCGGCGTCCATGCGCGCCAGCAGTTGGGTCGCGTTGCGGTGCGTGACCGCAACGCCTTTGGGGACACCGGTGGTGCCGGATGTGTAGATCAGGTAGGCGAGGTCGTCCGGGTCGGGCGCGCTGGGCGCCGGGCCCGGCTGGGCGGCGGCTTCCGTGTGACCGACGTCGATGACCGGGACGTCGTGGCCGACGAGCCGGTCGGCCAGGTCTGCGGTAGTGATGACGGCCGTCGGCGCGGCGTCGGAAAGCACGAACCCGATGCGGGCCTCCGGCAGCGCGGGGTCGATCGGTAGGTAGGCCGCGCCGGACTTGAGCACCGCCAGGATCGCCACGATCGCCTCGGCGGAGCGCGAAAACATCAGCGCCACAAAGTGCCCCGGGCCGGCCCCGCGCCCGGCCAACGCGTGCGCCAGCCGGTCCGCTGCGGCGTCGAGCTCTCGGTAGGTCATGGACCGGTCCCCGCACACAAGTGCCACCGCCTCCGGCGTACGGGCCACCTGCGCGGCGAACAGCTGCGGAATGGACACCGGCGCGGCCGCCGGGCCGGTCAGCGCCGCACGGTTCCCGATCTGGTCGAGGCGGGCGTGCTCGGCCGCGTCGAGCAGGTCCAGGGTCGACAGCGGGCGGGCGGGATCCACGGTCATCGCGGTCAGCACGCGCTGCAACCGTCCGACGAGCGCCTCGATGCTGTCCGCGTCGAACACGTCGGTGCGGAACTCGACCGTCCCGCCGATCCCGGCGGGCTTACCCGCCTCGCTCCAGCGCTCGGCCAACGAGAAGGTCAAATCCATGCGGGCGGTTTGGGTGTCCACCGGCATCGGGGTGATCTCGACGTCGCCGAGGGCCAGTCCCGCGACCGGGCCGCCGCCCTGCCCGGCGAAGTTCTGCCACGCCAGCATCACCTGAACCAGCGGGTGATGGGTCAGGCTGCGGGCGGGGTTGAGCCGTTCGACCAGCACCTCGAAGGGCACGTCTTGGTGTTCGTACGCCGCCAGGCTGCGCTGCCGCACCTGCGCCAGCAGGTCGGTGAAGGTGGGGTCGCCGTCCACGTCGACCCGCAACACCAGGGTGTTGACGAAGAACCCGACCAGCTCGTCGAGTGCGGGGTCGCGCCGCCCAGCGATCGGGAACCCCACGGCCACATCGGAACTCGCACTGATCTTGGCGAGCAGCACCGCCAGCGCGGTCTGGACCACCATGAAGCTGGTCGCGTTGTGCCGGCGGGCCAGCTCGCCGACCCGCTGTTGCAGCTCGATCGGCCAGTCGACTTCCACGGTGGCGCCGCGCTGATCGGCGACCAGGGGGTAGGGCCGATCCGTGGGCAGCGGCAGCCGGTCGGGCATGCCGGCCAACGCCTGTTCCCAGTAGGCCAGCTGGGCGGCAATGGGGCTGGTGCGGTCGTCGAGATCGCCGAGCTGCGCGCGCTGCCACAGCGTGTAATCCACGTACTGCACCGGCAGCGGCGTCCAGTTCGGGGCGTGTCCGTCACACCGGCTCGCATACGCGACGCCCAGGTCGCGCACCAGCGGGGTGATCGACATCCCGTCGGCCGCGATGTGGTGGACCACGGCCACCAGCACGTGCTCGTCGTCGGCGATGCGGAAGAGCTCTGCACGCAAGGGGATTTCGGTCGCGAGGTCGAAGGTGTAGCGCGCCGTGGCGCCGATGGCCTCGTCGAGCTGGTCGGCGGACCAGCCGCCCGCATCGACGACCGACCACCCGAAGTTCGCCTGGTCGAGTGGGGTCACCAGCTGCTGGGGCCTACCCTCGGGTGCGGCGATCAGGGTGCGCAGGCTCTCGTGGCGGGCCACCACGTCGGCCAGCGCCGCGCCGAGCGCGTCGGCGTCGAGGCGCCCGCTCAGCCGCAGCGCCGCCGCCATGTTGTAAACCGGTGACGGTCCTTGCAATTGGTCGAGGAACCACAAGCGGTTCTGCGCGAACGACAGCGGAATGATTGCGGGCCGTTCGACGGCCACCAGCGGCTCCAGGCCGCCCGTGCCCTCGTCGATCCGCAGCGCCAGCTGGGCCACCGTGGGCGCCTCGAACACCATGCGGACCGGAATGCCGGCACCGAGGCTGCTGTTGATCGCGGCGACCAGGCCCATCGCCGAGATGCTTTCGCCCCCGAGTTCGAAGAAGGAGTCGTCGGTGCCGACGCGTTCGAGACCGAGGACCTCGGCGAAGATGGTGGCCAGGATCTCTTCGACGGGATTCTGCGGGGCGCGGTAGCTCCCGGCGCTGTATTCGGGGGCCGGCAGCGCCCGGGTATCCAGCTTGCCGTTGGCGGTCAGCGGCAGCGCCTCGAGCGCCACGATCGCCGCCGGCACCATGAACCCGGGCAACCGCTCGGAAAGCTGAGCACGCAACGCGACCGGATCGGCCGCGCCGGTGACATACCCGACCAGCCGCTTATCGCCCGGGCGGTCCTCCCGAGCGATCACCACCGCCTGCCCGACACCCTCCAAACCGCTTAACGCCGTTTGGATTTCACCCAACTCGATCCGATACCCGCGAATCTTGACCTGCTCATCGGCGCGACCCAGATAACGCAACTGCCCATCGCCACCCCAGCACGCCAGATCCCCGGTGCGATACATCCGCGTTCCGGCCCCACCGAACGGACACGCCACAAATCGCGACGCGGCCAGCCCGGGCCGACCGAGATAGCCCACCGACACCCCGGATCCGGCCACGTACAACTCCCCGACCACCCCGACGGGCACCGGCCGCAACCAGGCATCGAGCACGAACAGCGCCGCCCCCGACACCGGCGACCCGATCGGCGGCATCCCCGAACCGGCCCGCAAAGGCGCGCTGATCGCCACACACATCGTGGTCTCGGTCGGCCCATAGGCGTTGACCAACACCCGCCCCGGCGCCCACCGATCCACCACCTCCGGCGGGCAGGCCTCCCCGGCCAACACCACCGCCACATCATCCAAACCGGCCGGATCCAGCATCGCCACCGCCGACGGCGTCTGCGTCAACACACTGACGCCCTCCCCGGCCAGCAGCGCGTGGAAGTCCAGCGGTGAACCCGCCACCGACTCGGGCACCACAACCAGCCGCCCACCACGCAAGAGCGGAGCGAAGATCTCCCACACCGACACGTCGAAGGCCAGCGAGTGCGCGTGCGACCACACCCCGGGCGCCGGCAACCCGGCATCCAGCGACCCGATCAACGCCGTCACGTTACGGTGCGTCACCCCAACACCTTTGGGCACGCCCGTGGTGCCCGAGGTGTAGATCACATACGCCAAACTCTCGGCATCCGGCACCGCTAAGGCGGTGTCAGGCAAGGTGTCGAGACTGCGATCGTCGACGTCGACGACGGGCACACCGTGGCGCCGGAATCGCCCGGCCAGATCGGCGGTGCTGACCGCGACCACCGGAGCGGCGTCGCCGAGCACGAACTCGAGCCGGGCATCCGGGGACGACGGGTCGATCGGCAGGTAGGCCGCCCCGGTCTTGAGCACCGCCAGAATCGCCGCGATTGCCTCGGCCGACCGCGAAAACAGCAGTGCCACAATCTGTCCCGGACCCGCACCGTGGTCCACCAGCAGGCGCGCCAACCGGTTCGACGCCGCATCCAGTTCGCGGTAGGTGATCGACACGCCCCCGCACACCAGGGCCACCGCATCCGGCGCGCCGGCCACCCGCGCGGCGAACGACTCCGGCACCGACACCGGCGCACTCGGCCGAGTCAAAACCGCTTTGTTTCCAAGCTCTTCCAGGCGCGCGCGCTCAGCGGCGTCCAGCACATCCACCGATGACAACGCCTGGCCGGGGTCGGCGGTCATGGCCGCCAGGACCCGCTGCAGCCGCGCGATCAGCGCCTCGATGGTCTCGGCGTCGAAGACGTCGGTGCGGAATTCCACCCGTCCGCCGATGCCGGCGGCCTCTCCCGTCTCACTCCAACGTTCGGCCAGGGAGAACACCAAATCCATGCGGGCGGACTCGGTGTCGACCGGCACGGAGGTGACCTCGAGGTCGCCCAGCGCCAGACCGGCGGCCGGGTCGTCGTGGCCGGCGAAGTTCTGCCACGCCAGCATCACCTGCACCAGCGGGTGGTGGGTCAGGCTGCGGGTCGGGTTGAGCCGCTCGACGAGTAACTCGAACGGGACGTCTTGATGCTCGAAGGCTTCCAGGCTGCGCGCCTGGACCCGTGCCAGTAGTTCGGTGAAGCTGGGGTCGCCGGCCAGGTCGACCCGCAGCACCAACGTGTTGACGAAGAAACCCACCAGCAGGTCGAGGGCGCGGTCGCGGCGCCCGGCGATCGGGAAGCCGATCGGAATGTCTGAGCTGGCACCGATTTTCGACAACAGCACCGCCAGCGCGGCCTGCACCACCATGAACGTGGTCGCGTTGTGCTCACGGGCCACCCGGCGGGCCTGTTGCTGCAGCTCCGCCGGCCAGTCCACGACCACGCTGGCGCCGCGCTGGTCGGCGACGGGCGGGTAGGGCCGGTCGGTGGGCAGCTGCAACCGTTCGGGCATTCCGGCCAGCGCGTCCTGCCAGTAGGACAGCTGGGCCGCGATGGGGCTCTCGCTGTCGTCCAGTTCACCGAATTGCGCCCGCTGCCACAGCGTGTAGTCGACGTATTGCACCGGCAGGTCGGCCCAGCCGGGCGCCCGCCCGGCGCTTCGGCTGGCATAGGCGACACTGAGGTCCGCGGCCAGCGGCGTGAGGGACAGGCCGTCCGCGGCGATGTGGTGCACGACGATCACCAGCAGGTGCTCGCGCTCACCGAGGGCGAAAAGCTTTGCGCGCAGCGGTGTCTCGGTGGCCAGGTCGAAGGTGTAGCACGTCGTCGCCGCGATGGCCTCGTCCACCTTGCCCGCCGCAGACCCGGTGGCGTCGATGACCTCCCAGCCGAAGTCGACCTCCTCGGCCGGGACCACCACCTGCTGGGGCGTTCCGTGGCGCGCGGGGAACAGCGTCCGCAGGCTCTCGTGGCGGCTCACCACATCGGCCAGCGCCGCGCGCAGGGCGTCGGCGTCGAGCCGCCCGCCCAGCCGCAGGGCGGCCGCCATGTTGTAGATGGGCGACGGGCCCTGCAGTTGCTGGATGAACCACAACCGGTTCTGGGCGAACGACAACGGGATCACCGCCGGGCGCTGGCCGGCGACCAGGGGCTGCAGGCGGCCCGCGCCCTCACCGACGCGGGGGGCGAGCTGCGCGACGGTCGGCGCCTCGAACACGGCACGGACTGATAGCTCGGTCTCGAGGGAGCTGTTGATCGCCGCGATCAGGCGCATCGTGGACAGCGAATCGCCGCCGAGATCGAAGAACGAGTCGTCGACCCCGACGCGTTCGACGCCGAGCACCTCGGCGTAGATGCCGGCCAGGATCTCCTCGAGCGCCGTGCTCGGGGCGCGGTAGTTGCTGATGTCCCGGTAGTCCGGGGCGGGCAGGGCGCGGGCGTCGAGCTTGCCGTTGACGGTCATCGGCAGCGCCGGGAGGACGACGACGGCGGCCGGGACCATGTACGCGGGCAGCCGCTCGGCCAGCGCGGCGCGGGCGTTGGCCGCGTCCACCGTCCCGGTGACGTATCCCACCAGGCGCTTGTCCCCGGGGCGGTCCTCGCGGGGGACGACCACGGCTTGCTCGACACCGTCCAAAGCGCCGAGCGCGGACTGGATCTCGCCCAGCTCGATGCGATAGCCGCGGATCTTGACCTGCTCGTCGGCGCGGCCGAGGTAGCGCAGCTGCCCGTCGGGGCCCCAGCACACCAGGTCGCCGGTGCGGTACATGCGGGTTCCCGGCGCGCCGAACGGGCAGGCCATGAAGCGGGACGCCGTCAACCCGGATCGGCGCCAATATCCGACACCGACGCCGTCGCCGGCCAGGTACAGCTCGCCGACCACGCCGGCGGGGACCGGTTGCAGCCATTCGTCCAGCACGAAGAAGGCCGCCCGCGTCACCGGTGAGCCGATCGGGGGGAAGCCCGACCCCGCCGCCAACGGCGCGCTCTTGCAGGCCCACATCGTGGTTTCCGTAGGACCGTAGACGTTGACCATCACCCGTCCGGGCGCCCAGCGATCCACCAGCTCGGGCGGGCAGGGCTCCGCTCCGATCACCAGGGCGGTCGCGTCCAGCCCGTCCGTCGGCAGCATGCCCACGGCCGACGGGGTTTGGGTGAGCACCGTGACGCGCTCGTCGACCAGCAGGGCGTGGAATTCCTCGGGTGAGCGGGCCACCGACTCGGGCACCACCACGAGCCGCCCACCGTGCAGCAGCGCACCCCAGATCTCCCACACTGAGAAGTCGAAGGCGTAGGAGTGGAACTGGGTCCAGACCTGCCCCGGTGACATCTCGATGCCGATCCGCAGCGAGTCGAAGAGCTGGGCGACGTTGTATTGCGTTACCGCAACGCCTTTCGGCACGCCGGTGGTGCCGGAGGTGTAGATGATGTGCGCGAGGTCGTCGGGCGCGGGCGCCGGCGGCGCCGTGCTGGGCTGGGTGTCCAGGGCGGGGTCGCCGACGTCGACGACAGCCAGGTCGAACCCGTTCAGCCGGTCGGCCAGCGAACTGGTGGTGATGGCGGCGACCGGCGCGGCGTCGGTGAGCATGAACTCCATCCGGGCCGCCGGCAGCGCCGGGTCGATGGGCAAATAGGCCGCCCCGGATTTCAGCGTGGCCAGGATCGCCACGATCGCCTCCGCGGAACGCGAAAACAGCAGGGCCACACGCTCACCGGGGCGCGCTCCGTGCCGGATCAGCAGGTGCGCCAACCGATTGGCCGCCTCGTCGAGTTCCCGGTACGTCATGGACCGGCCGTCGCAGACCACGGCCACCGCGTCGGGCGTGCGGGCCGCCTGCGCGGCGAACAATGCCGGAACCGACACCGGCGTCGGCGGCTCGGTCAGCACTCCCCTGTTGCCCCACCTTTCCAGGCGGGCGTGCTCGCCCGGGTCCAGCAGGTCGACCGACGACAGGCGCCGCGCCGGGTCGGCGGTGACCGCCGCCAGCAGGCGGTGCAGCCGCTCGATCAAGGTCACGACGGTGTCCGCGTCGAAGACGTCGGTGCGGTATTCCGCCGTCACGCCGATCCCCGCGTGCTGGCCGGCCTCGGTCCAGCGGTCGGACAGCGAGAACGTCAAATCCATTCGCGCCGTGTGCGTTTCGACCGGCATCGGCGTCGCACGCACGTCGCCGAGGGCCAGCGTGGCGGTGGGGTTGCTGTCGTAGCCCGGGAAATTCTCCCAGCCCAACAGCACCTGGATCAGCGGATGATGGGCCAGGCTGCGGGTGGGATTGAGCCGATCCACCAAGAATTCGAACGGCACGTCCTGGTGCTCGAACGCGGCCAGGCTGCGCCGCCGCACCTGCGCCAGCAGTTCGGCGAAGGTGGGATCACCGGCCAGGTCGACCCGCAACACCAGCGTGTTGACGAAGAAGCCCACCAGCTCGTCGAGCGCGGGGTCGCGGCGCCCGGCGATCGGGAACCCCACCGCCACATCGTCGCTGGCGCTGATCTTCGACAGCAGCGCGGCGAAGGCGGCTTGGATCACCATGAAGCTGGTCGCGTTGTGCTCGCGTGCCACCCGGCGAATCTGTTGCTGGATGTCCGTCGGCCAGTCCAACGCCAACCGGGCGCCGCGGTGGTCGGCGACCGGCGGGTAGGGCCGATCCGTGGGCAGCTGTAGGCGTTCGGGCATCCCGGCCAGCGCCTCTTGCCAGAAGTCCAACTGCGCGGCGATCCGGCTGTGGCTGTCGTCCAGGTCGCCGAATTGGGCACGCTGCCACAGGGTGTAATCGACGTATTGCACCGACAGCGGCGCCCATTCCGGGGCCTGCCCCGCGCACCGGGCCGCGTAGGCGACGCCCAGATCGCGCGCCATCGGGGCGATCGACCAACCGTCGGCGGCGATGTGGTGCACGACGACCACCAGCACGTGGTCGTCGTCGGCGGTGGTGAAAAGCTCGGCGTGTAGCGGGATTTCGGTGGCCAGGTCGAACGCGTAGCCGGCGACGGCGTCCGTCTCCTCGCGTAGCCGGCCCTCCGGCCACCCCCGGGCGTCGACGACGTTCCAGCCCAATTGGGCCTGCTCGACGGGGAGCACCACCTGGTGGGGCGTCCCGTCGTGGACGGCGAACAGTGTCCGCAGGCTTTCGTGGCGGCCGACGACGTCGGTTAGCGCCGCGCCCAGCGCGTCCGCGTCGACGCGCCCGCGCAGCCGCAACGCGACGGCGACGTTGTAGATGGGCGAGGGGCCCTGGAACTGGTCGATGAACCACAACCGGCTCTGCGCGAACGACAGGGGGATCAGCTCGGGCCGCTCGGCGGCCACCAGCGGCTCCAGCCGGGCGGAATCCCCACCGGTCAGGCGCGCCAGCTGGGCGACGGTGGGCGCGTCGAACACGGCGCGCACCCCGAGGTCGGAATTCACGCTGGCGTTGACGGCGGCGATCAGGCGCATCGCCGACAGCGAGTCCCCACCGAGGTCGAAGAAGGAGTCGTCCACCCCCACCCGCTCCAGACCCAAGACTTGGGCGAAAATGCCGACCAGGATTTCCTCGACCGCGTTGGACGGGGGGCGATAACGATCGGCGTCCTGGTAGTCGGGTGCCGGAAGCGCCTTGCGGTCGAGCTTGCCCGAGGAGGTCAGCGGGAACTCCTCGAGCGCCACGATGTGCGACGGCACCATGTAGTCGGGCAGCCACGCGCTGATGCGCTCACGCACGGCGCCGATCTTGGTGTTGGCGTGCGGGTCGTTGGCGTGGCTGGTGCGTTGGCGGACCCTGTCGGGCGGGAGGTAGACGTCGGTCAGCCGACCGTCGGACTCCGTGAAAACCGCACTGAGCGTGCCGAGGTGGGTGCCCCAGGTTACGGCGACGTGATATCCGGCGGCCTCACCGAGGCGATGCAATTCCTCGGCGGCGGCGCCGGTGATCGCGCCGGCTTGGGCCAGCGCGTCGGGGACGGGTACGCCCGCGGCGAGCGCGGATTCGGTACGGACGTCGGCGATCACCCCCGCGTGCGGGATGTCGGTGACGCGGACCTCGGCGGGACGCCGCGACGTCAACTTGTCGCGCAGCCCGTCCAGGCCCGCGCATTCCCCCCAGGCCCAGACGGGTGCGGCGGCCACCGAACGCAGGGGCGCGGGAGCTTTGTGGATGGTGACGTCGTAGCGGTACCGGTTCAGTTCGTTGTCGGCCAGCCCGCGCTTGACTTGGATGTCCAGCCCGCCCGCCGAGTCGTGACTGCCGACCCAGGTGGTGAAAAACTCGGGCGCCAAGAGCAATTCGGTCTCACCGAGCATCGCGTGGCGGACGCGCTGCCGGATTTCGGCGGCATCGGCGGCGCCGGCGTCGGTCCGGGAAAGCGCGATACCGGTCTGGAATGCGCTCTGCAGGGCGTGGTTACGGATGTCACCGATGAACACCGCGCCGCCTGGCGCCAGCAATTCCATCGCGGTGTCGATGACGGCGGCCAGGTATCCCGCGTTGGGGAAATACTGGACGACGGAGTTGAGGATGACGGTGTCGAAGCCCCGCGGCAGTCCGTCCGTGACGTGGGCCGGCTGGGTCAACAGCTGAACCCGGTCGCGCCACGGGAGTTGCAGTTGCTCCAGCGAGCGGGCCAGGTTGTCGATCGCCGCGGCCGAAAAGTCCGTGGCGACATACTGATCGCAGTGCGGTGCGATCTGGGACAACAGCAATCCCGAGCCCGCGCCGATCTCGAGCACTCTGCGCGGCCGCAGCGCCATGATCCGGTCCACCGTCGCGGCACGCCATTCGACCATCTCGTCGAGCGGGATCGGGTCGCCGGTGTAGCTGCTGTTCCAGCCGCGGAAGTCCATGCCGAAACGCGATTCACCGTCGGCGCCGTACAAATCGTCGTAAAGGTGTTGCCACTCTTCGACGTTTTCCGCGTCGTCGTCGGCCGTCGTGGTGTGATCGAGCGTGACGTAGGCGACCAGCTGCGAGCCGGTGGCGCTGTCCTGCACGGTGACGGCGGCCTGGGTCACCTGCGGGCAGGCCAGCAGGGTGTTCTCGATTTCGCCCAATTCGATGCGCTGGCCGCGCAGCTTGATCTGCGTGTCGGCGCGGCCGAGGTAGTCCAGGGTTCCCTCGGGCGTCCAGCGGGCCAGGTCACCGGTGCGGTACATCCGTGACCCGGGTGCGCCAAAGGGATTGGCGACGAACCGTTCCGCGGTCAGCTCCACCCGGCCCACATAGCCGTGCGCCAGGGCGGGTCCGATCAGGTACAGCTCGCCCATCACCCCGACCGGGGCCGGGTTCAGCCAGGCGTCGAGCACAAGGGCGGATGCGCCCGGTATCGGAGTGCCGATGCGAACCGGCTCGCCCGCCGACAGCGGCGCGCTGGAGGTCACCCAGATCGTGCTCTCGGTGGGGCCGTAGACGTTGAACATGCGCCGGCCGGGCGCCCAGGCGGCCACCAATTCCGGCGGACAGGCCTCGCCGCCGACCAGCAGCGTGTCGAACCCGCCCAGCTGGGC
Source organism: Mycobacterium hainanense (assembly GCF_041890355.1). Classification (NCBI taxonomy): domain Bacteria; kingdom Bacillati; phylum Actinomycetota; class Actinomycetes; order Mycobacteriales; family Mycobacteriaceae; genus Mycobacterium; species Mycobacterium hainanense. The sequence continues at coordinate 3,152,003 of NZ_CP169059.1, forward strand.
CGGGTCCAGGGATGCCAGCACCGTCGGGGTCAGGAACGCCGCGCTGACCCTCTGACTTTCCAGCAGCGCGGTGAGCGGCTCGCCGGCGTAGACCTGCGGCGGCGCCACCACCAGCGCCGCCCCCGATCCCGCGGCCATCACCATTTCGCCGACGGACGCATCGAACGTCGGCGAGGCCACCATCAGCACCCGGGTATCCGCGTCCAGCCCATGCACGTCCCGTTCTGCCGCGGCCCAACCCAGCAGTCCGGCGTGGCTGACCGCCACTCCCTTGGGCGTGCCGGTGGAACCCGACGTGAAGATCACGTACGCGGTGTTGGCCGCCGTCAGCGGCGCGAGTCGCTCGATGTCGGCGATCGCTTCGGCGGATCGCGCGGACAGCTCGAGATCGTCGATCCGGATCACCGGGCGCGCACCCGCGCCGGCCACGTCGTCGGCGCCGCAGGCCAACACACACACCGCCCCCGCCGCATCCAGCACCGTGGCGACCCGCTCGACGGGATGGTCCAGATCCACGGGGGCGTGGACGCCGCCGGCCTTGACCACGGCCCACCACGCGACCACCAACTCGGCACAGCGATCCATCGCCACGCCCACGGCGCGCTCCGGGCCCACGCTCGCCTCAATCAGTTTGCGGGCCAGGCGATTTGACCATTCGTCGAGCTCGCGATAGGACAGCGTCCTGGCACCGTCGACCACCGCGGGCGCGTCGGGGTGGGCGGCCACCGCCGCCGCCAGGAGCTGCGGCGCCACACCGACCGGCGCGGCCACGCCGGCGCCGGACAACCGCGACAGCACCAGGTCGCGCTCGGCGCGATCCAGCAGGTCCACCGACGACAGGCGCCGGGTCGGATCGGAGGTCATCGCGGCCAGCACCCGGCGGAACCGCTCGACGAGCGCCTCGACGCTCGCGGTGTCGAACACGTCCGCGTCGAACTCGACGTGGAGGCCGAGCTCGCGGCCCGGGAGGGCCTCCATGGTCAGCGGGTAGTGGTTGTACTCGCGGTTGGTGAACTCGGCGATGGCCAACCCGTCGGGGCCCAACTGCATGCCGTCGCCGATCGGGTAGTTCTCGTAGACGAACAGGGTGTCGAACAGTCGCTCGTGGCCGGTGGCGCGGTGAATGTCGCTGAGCGCCAGATGTTGATGCTCGAGTGTGTCGTTGTGGTCGTCCTGCAGCTGGCGCAGCAGGTCGGCGGTGGTGGTGGTCGCGGCGATGTTGGCCCGCACCGGCACCGTGTTGATCAGCAGCCCGACCATCGATTCCGCGCCGGCCACCTCGAGCTGGCCCACCCGGGACCGCGGGGTGCCGAAGACGACGTCGTGCTGGCCGGTCAGCGACGTCAGCAGCAGCGCGTAGGCGCCCTGCAGGACGGTGCTGACGGTGGTGTGGCAGGAGCGCGCCAGTTCGGTGAGGGCCCGCGTGGTTTCCTCGGGCACGGTGAACGATTCGGTGCCGCGCCGCCCTTGCCCCAGGCCGTCCTTGGGACCGACGAGCGTCGGCGTCTCGAAGTCGGCGAGCATCTCGGCCCAGGCGTCGCGGGCGGCATCGAGGTCCCGGTCGGCCAGCCAGGTGACGAAGCTGCGATAGGGTGCGGCCGCCGTCAGGGGCTCCCCGTAGTAGCTGGTGAAGATCTCGCGCAGCAGGATCGGCAGCGACCACCCGTCGAGCACGATGTGGTGGTTGGTCAGCACCAGCCGGTGCCGGTTCGCCCCGGTGCGGATCAAGGCCACCCGGAAGGGCGGCTGCTCGGCCAGGTCACCGACGGCGGCGCGTTCGTCGGCGCACAGGCGCTCGATCTGCTCGTCGGCGTCGAGCTCGATAAATCGCCACGCCACAACCGGATTGGCCGGGATGATCTGCACCGGCTCGTCGAAGCGTTCGTAGAACCGGGCGGCCAGGTGCGGATGACGATTGATCACCGTGCGCACCGCGGCGTGCAGGCGGTCGGGGTCCAGAGGGCCGGTGAGCGTGAAATCCAGCTGGACGGCGTACATGTCGTCGCTGCCGTGCGCCGTGCTGGAGTGGAAGAGCAGGCCCCGCTGCAGGGGGGTCAGCGGCAGGATATCGGCGAGGTCGTACCGCCGGTCGAGCTCGTCGATCTGCGGTTGGCTCAGCCGGGCGGGCGCGATGTCCGATGGTGTCAGCCCGCCGCCGCCGGCCCGCACGTGCGCGCAGATGCCGGACAACGCGTCGAACCACAATTGACTCAGCCGGCCGATCTGCCCTTCGTCGAGGGCGGACGGCGCCCAGGCCCAATCGGCGTGCAGCCGCGGCCCGGCGTCGGTGTCGATGGCGCCGGCGTTGAGTTCGACGGTGTGCGCCAACGGCATTGGGATCGCCGCGGCCGCACCGGTCGCCGAAAGGCTCTCGGGGTGCAGCCGCCAGAGGTCATCGGAGAGCTGGGTTCCCGCGACGAGGCGACCGAGGTAATTAAACCCGATCGCCGGGTCGGCGCCGTCCAGCTGGACGTCACTGTTGAGGTAGCGCAGGACGCCGTACGTCAGCGGGTGCGGCACGGCGCGGAGCTGTTCCTTGGCGTCTTTGATCGCGGTTCCCAGCGCCGGGTCGCCGGCGCGCACCTGAGCCCAGGCCAGCCCGCCGACCATCAGCGACACCGGGTATTTGGTGGTGAACCAGCCGACCGTGCGCGAGAGGTCCACGTCGGGGGCGAGCTCCTCGTGGCGGCCGTGGCCTTCGACGTCGATGGCGACCGGCCCGCGGGCGCCGCCGAAGAACTCCGCGCAGGCCAACCCGAAGGCGATCAACAGAATGTCTTGCACGCCAGCGTGAAACGCCGTCGGCGCCTCCCCGAGCAGCGTGCGGGTGTCCTCGACGTTCAGCGACGCCGACAGGCGTCCGGCGGTGGCGTAGGTGTCGACCCCGGGGCGCACCGCGGGCAGGGCGGACGGTGTCGCCGCGATCCGCTTCCAAATGCCGGCCTGTTCGACAACCTCCGGGCGGCGGGCGTGCTCGCGGAGCAGCGCCGCCCAGCGGGCGTATGACGTCCCGCCCGCCGGCAAGGCGGCAGGCTGGCCGCCGCGATGCTGGGCAAAGGCGATGTTCAAGTCCTCCAACAGGATTCGCCACGACACCCCGTCGACGGCCAGGTGGTGAACGACCAACGCCAGCTGGCCCGTGGGGGCGACCCACACCGCGCTCAGCATCGCCCCGGTGGCGGGGTTTAGCCTCGACCGCGCCTCCACCAACACCTGATCGGACAGCGCGTCCACCGACCGCAGGCATGCGGCCGCGTCGACGGACCCCGCGTCGGGCACCCATAGGGACCACCCGTCGGCACCGTCGCCCTCGACGCGCAGCCGCAGCATCGCGTGCCGGTCGAGGACGGCCTGCAGCGCCGCCGCCACGTCGGCCTCGGTCGCCCCGGCGGGTGCCTGCAGCACCATCGTCTGGTTGAACTCACCGATCGGTCCGTCGATCTCGTGCAGCCACCGCATGATCGGGGTGGCCAGCACCGGTCCGAGGCCCTCGTCGGCCGGCGCGGTTTCGCCGGTGGCCGCCCCGGCCACGGTGGCCAGGCGGGCGACGGTCTGCTCGACGAAGACGTCCCGCGGCCGGCACGTCAGGCCCGCGGCCCGCGCTCGCGAGACCACCTGCAGCGCCGAGATGCTGTCGCCGCCGAGTTCGAAGAAGGAGTCGTCGGTGCCGACGCGTTCGAGACCGAGGACCTCGGCGAAGATGGTGGCCAGGATCTCTTCGACGGGATTCTGCGGGGCGCGGTAGCTCCCGGCGCTGTATTCGGGGGCCGGCAGCGCCCGGGTGTCCAGCTTGCCGTTGGCGGTCAGCGGCAGCGCCTCGAGCGCCACGATCGCCGCCGGCACCATGAACCCGGGCAACCGCTCGGAAAGCTGAGCCCGCAACGCGCCCGGATCGGCCGTCCCGGTGACATACCCGACCAGCCGCTTATCGCCCGGGCGGTCCTCCCGAGCGATCACCACCGCCTGCCCGACACCCTCCAAACCGCTTAACGCCGTTTGGATTTCACCCAACTCGATCCGATACCCGCGAATCTTGACCTGCTCATCGGCGCGACCGAAGTATTGCAGTTGCCCGTCGTTGTTCCAACGCACCAAATCGCCGGTGCGATACATCCGGGTTCCGACCCCGCCGAACGGACACGCCACAAACCGAGACCCAGTCAGCCCCGCCCGACCCCAGTACCCGGCAGCCACCCCAGATCCGGCCACGTACAACTCCCCGACCACCCCGACGGGCACCGGCCGCAACCAGGCATCGAGCACGAACAACGCCGCCCCCGACACCGGCGACCCGATCGGCGGTGTCCCCGAACCGGCCCGCAAAGGCGCGCTGATCGCCACACACATCGTGGTCTCGGTCGGCCCATAGGCGTTGACCAACACCCGCCCCGGCGCCCACCGATCCACCACCTCCGGCGGGCAGGCCTCCCCGGCCAACACCACCGCCACATCATCCAAACCGGCCGGATCCAGCATCGCCACCGCCGACGGCGTCTGCGTCAACACACTCACACCCTCGCCGACAACCACCGCGTGTAAATCCTCAGGCGAGCGCGCGGTGTCCTCGCCCACCACGACCACCCGACCCCCGCGCAACAGCGGGCCGAAAATCTCCCACACCGACACGTCAAAAGCCAGCGAATGCGCGTGCGACCACACCCCCGGCACCGGCAACCCGCCATCCAGCGAGCCGATCAACGCCGTCACGCTACGATGCGTCACCCCAACACCTTTGGGCACACCCGTGGTGCCCGACGTGTAGATCACATACGCCAACCCCTCAGCACCAGGATCGGCCAACGCCACACCCGACTGCTCGGCGATGCGCGCATCATCGACATCGACAACCGCCACCCCATACCCGGCCAACCGCCCCGCCAGACCCGCCGTCGTCAGCACCGCCACCGGCGCGGCGTCGGCCAACATGAACCCGATCCGCGAATCCGGGGAAGAAGCATCGATCGGCACATACGCCGCCCCGGTCTTGAGCACCGCCAACATCGCCGCGATCGCCTCGGCCGACCGCGACAAAAACAGCCCGACGGTCCGTCCCGGACCCACACCACGCGACACCAAATAACGCGCCAACCGGTTCGACGCCGCATCCAGCTCGCCATACGTCACCGACAAACCCCGACCCGACACCGCCACCGCTCCCGGCGCACGGGCCACCTGCACAGCAAACAACCCAGGTACCGACACCGACCCCGGCACCGGCCCACTCAAAACCGCCCGATTACCAACCACATCCAACCGAGCCCGCTCAGCAGCATCGAGCACATCCACCGACGACAACAACCGCGCCGGATCCGCCGCCATCGCCGCCAGCAACCGCTGCAGCCGGCCCGCCAGGTCTGAGACGTCAAAGTTCGAGAAGGGCTGTCCGACACCCACCGTGCTCAGGAATTGCTGATCCCCGAACCCGAGGAAGAACAGCCCGAAGTGGCCCACCGGGCCGAAAGTCGTGTATGTCGCGGTCGCCGGGGCCCCGGCGAGGCTGAGGGTCATGCGGGCCGGGACGAAGTTGACGACGACCCGGTTGGACGCCTGCGGAGCGCCTCGGAAGCCGCCGTCTCCGCCAAGCATGTGCACCGGGAAACGCTGATGGCGCAACGCCTCCCGCGAACGCAAGTCGACCTGCTGGAGAAAATCGGCGACGGGGAGGTGGGGCGACGCGTTCAAGACCAGCGGCACGACTCCGGCGAGCATGCCGGGGTGCGTTTTCGACTTCGGATCCAGCCGGCGGCTGACCGGGAAGTCGAGCACCACTTCGTCGGAACCCTCGGCGCGGAACCCACGGACCAGGAGCGCGCAGGCGGCGGTGAGCACCGACGATCGACGGACGCCCAACGACTTGGACAGTCGTTTGATAGCGCCGACCACCGACGAGTCCAACTGGACCGGCGGCGAGGGGGCGTACGGGTCCCGGTCGCTGGCGGCCTGGGTCAAGCGATAGTCGGGCTCACCGGCCGTGGGCAGGTGTTCGGTCCAATACGCTTCGTCGGCAAGGTAATCCGCGGACGCCGCGTACTCCGCCTCGCTGCTGACGAGGTCGTGCACCGAGCCGAAGAAGGCCGGCGAGATGGCCGTGCCGGCGGCGAGCGCCGAGTAGACCGCCGCGATGCGGCGACCGATCAGCGCGATCCCGAGCCCGTCGATGGCGATGTGATGGCAGCAGCTGAACCAGTAATACTCAGCGGGTGCCGTCTGGAACAAGTAAAAGTTGATCATCGGACCGCTGAGCGGCATCGGCGTCCGCTGAATGGCCGACGCCCGCTCGCGGACCTCGCGCTCGGGATCGGGCGCCCCGCTCACGTCGTAGAAGGCCAGCTCGACCTCCGGGTCTTCGGTCACCCGCTGAAAGACCTGTCCGTCCGCCTCGAAGAAGCGGGCTCTGAGGCTCTCGGCCTCGCCCACCACGTGACGCATCGCCTGCTCGAACAGACCGCGGTCGACCGTGCCCTCGATCCGCACGAGCACGCCGAGTTGCCACGCCACGTCGAAGTGACCTGTTTGCTGCGCGAGCCAAATATCCAGCTGCGCACGCGTCAGCGGTAGTACCCGGTCACTGCGTTCCACCAAATCCCCCCCAAAGACCTTCCCGACTCATTCATACCTAGACGGTCTATACATCACAAACTGGGAGCGGACAGCCTCTCGCGCAGCGGTTTAGGGCGAATATCGGGCCAGTGTTGTTCGATGTAGTCCAGGCACGCGGCCCGTTCGGCGTCGCCGTAGGCCACCCGCCAGCCCGCAGGGACATCGGTGAAGACCGGCCATAAGCCGTGCTGGTGCTCGTTATTGACTAACACGAAAAATTTGCCGCTTTCGTCGTCGAACGGGTTGAGCTGCAAGGGACAACCTCCTCGAACCGAGCTGAGATTTGCAGAAGCGCCGGGCGCAACACCGAAAACGATGCTGCGCTTCAGGATTGGCCGTCAGTTTCGACCGATATGGCGACCCGCCCGCCGCCGCCGTGCCAGCGTCAGCGCGCTTCGCGAAGATCCCCGTCGAGATGTGACCGTCATGGCTGCATCTCGGGCCCCAGTCGTTTCCCCTGCCCGAGTCGCGATGCCGTCCGCAACGCCAACGGTAGCCCACGAAACGGAGTTGGCCGTTTCCTGGGCAGTGCCGTTCGCGCACCAGCGAACCAACAACAAGCTGGCACTACGACAATGGATGTCGTATTCCACTGGCGCCGTGTACCCGACGGTATACAGGTCAAACCTGTGAATTTTCTTCTTGCATAAGTGATTCGCGAACCCGGGCTGTTGTACGCGTGTCGCGGGAATCAGCTAACAATCGCGTGCCCGGCGGGGGCTTCGTCCCAAGGCGCGGGGCTCTGCGCAGTCCGCGCAACCGCTGGGCCGTCCCAGGCCGGCTACAACGCGCGATCGCTGCGCGGCGCTGTGATGAACTTCACCGGCGGAGCGCGGCCGCGTTCGCTTCCGGTTGGCCTCGTGTTCACGAATCGTCGCGCCGCAGGCATCGCTTGAACGCGTTGCACCAGGCCAAGATTCGGAACGCGGCCCGAACTTGACCGCGTGAGCGCGCGAGCGCGTGCGGGAGGAGACGATCGGGCTGGTTCGGTGTTTGGCATCGGGCGGCCGCGGGTACGGTTGCGCCAATGTGGGGGTCAGTGCTGGGATTGGGGATTCTGGCGGCTTTGAATCCCGTTCGCCTCGGCCTGGCCCTCTTGATGATCTCCCGACCGCGGCCCGCGCCGAACCTGCTCGCCTACTGGGTCGGCGGCCTCACCGTCTGTGTGCCCGAACTTCTCGCGCCCCTGCTGCTGCTCAATTTCACGTCCGCGTTCGGGTCGTTCGGGCACGGCGGAACCACGAAAACCAGCAGCTCCACACTTCCGCACATCCAGATCGGCCTCGGCGTGCTCGGGCTGTCGATCGCCGCAGTGATGGCCGTGCGGTTCTTGACGCGCCAACGTGCGGGGGCCGGCCTATCGAGCGACGGTCCGTCAGCGCCCACGCCGTCAGCGCCCACGATCGCGGTGCCACGATTCCTGAGCCGCGCGCGGGACGTGGCCGCGCAGGAGCGTTCCGGCACCCGGCGTTTGCTCCACCGCGCACACCGCGCGTGGGAGCAGGGGTCGCTGTGGATCGCGTGGGTGATCGGCCTGGCGTCGGTGCCGGTCGACGGGGTGCTGTTCATTCTGGCGATCATCGTCGCCTCGAGGGCCGCGGTCGCCACGCAGGTCAGCGCCTCGATCGCGTTCGTCCTGCTGATGTATTCCGTCGTCGAGATGATCTTGGTGGGATACGTGGCCGCGCCGGCCAGGACCCAGACCGTGCTGCAGCAGCTGCACGATTGGGTGCGCGCCTATCACCGGCAGATTCTGGTGACCGTCTTCACGGTGGTCGGCGTCTCGCAGCTGGCCCAGGGCCTGCACATCCTCTGAGCTGTCCGCTCCCCTCCCCGGCCGGTCGGCGATGCACCCGATGACGACCGGCCGTGCTCGCGCCCGAGGCCGCTAGGCTGGTGGCCTCGCCGCCGCGCTCATTGGGGAGGTTCCGACATGCCCGCACCGTCAGCCGAGGTTTTCGACCGCCTGCGTCAGCTGGCCGCGATCAAGGATCTCGCCGCGCGCCCGACGAAGACGATCGACGAGGTCTTCACCGGCAAACCCCTGACCACCATCCCGATCGGCACGGCCGAGGACGTCGAAGCGGCGTTCGCGGAAGCGCGCGCGGCCCAGGTCGAGTGGGCGGCCCGTCCCGTCGCCGAGCGCGTCGACGTCATCAGCCGCTATCGCGACCTCGTGGTCGAGAACCGCGCGTTCCTGATGGACCTGTTGCAGGCCGAGGCCGGCAAGGCGCGCTGGGCGGCGCAGGAGGAAATCGTCGACCTGATGGCGAACGCGAACTACTACGTGCGCGTCTCCGCCGACCTGCTGAAGCCCCGTACGGTGCAGTCGCTGCTCCCGGGCGTCGGCAAGACCACGGTCTGTTACCAGCCCAAGGGCGTGGTCGGGGTGATCTCCCCATGGAACTACCCCATGACGCTGACGGCGTCCGATTCGGTGCCCGCCCTGCTGGCGGGTAACGCGGTGGTGCTCAAGCCGGACAGCCAGACGCCGTACTGCGCCCTGGCCTGTGCCGAGCTGCTCTATCAGGCCGGCCTGCCGCGGGCGCTCTACGCGATCGTCCCCGGTCCGGGCTCGGTGGTCGGCACGGCGATCATCGACAACTGCGACTACCTGATGTTCACCGGCTCGACCGCCACGGGCCGGCAGCTCGCCGAGCACGCGGGCCGTCGGTTGATCGGCTTCTCCGCCGAGCTCGGGGGCAAGAACGCGATGATCGTCACGCGCGGGGCCAACCTCGACAAAGCCGCCAAGGCGGCCACCCGCGCCTGCTTCTCCAACGCGGGCCAGCTGTGCATCTCCATCGAGCGGATCTATGTCGAGAAGGACATCGCCGACGAATTCGTCGGCAAGTTCGGTGCCGCGGTGCGGAGCATGAAGCTGGGAACCGCCTATGACTTCTCGGTCGACATGGGGAGCCTGATCTCCGGGGGTCAGCTGGACACCGTGACGGACCACGTGAACGACGCGAAGGCCAAGGGCGCCAAGGTGATTGCCGGCGGAAAAGCTCGGCCCGACATCGGGCCGCTGTTCTATGAGCCGACGGTGCTGACCGACGTCACACCCGAGATGGAGTGCGCGGCCAACGAGACGTTCGGGCCGGTGGTGTCGATCTACCCGGTCGCCGACGTCGACGAGGCGGTCGAGAAGGCCAACGACACCGAGTACGGGCTCAACGCCAGCGTTTTCGCCGGCTCTTCCGCGGAGGGCCAGCAGATTGCCGCCCGGTTGCGCTCGGGGACAGTGAACGTCAACGAGGGTTACGCGTTCGCCTGGGGCAGCCTCAGCGCGCCGATGGGCGGGATGGGTCAGTCCGGGGTGGGCCGCCGGCACGGCCCCGAGGGCCTGCTGAAGTACACCGAATCGCAGACGATCGCGACCGCACGCGTATTCAATCTTGATCCGCCCCTTGGCATTCCGAGCACCCTGTGGCAGAAGTCGTTGGTGCCTGTGGTGCGCGCGGTAATGAGGCTTCCCGGGCGGAACTGACTGCGTAATTTTCCGGCGGGCCTGGATCTAGAGTTGCGCCGCATGTCCGCGTTACGCTCCTCGATGTAGCGTCACATCGCACGTCAGGAGCCCGCTATGAAGGCCGACGAGAAGCAATATCTGGAAGACGCTCGCCGGCTACGCCAGTACGCCACCTTCGAGAAGTTCACGGACGCCGAACTGCGGCGTCTGGCCCGAGTGGCCCACCGCACTTCGACGTCGGCCCCGTTGCCGCTGATCCACGAGCAGACCCCTTCGGACTCCTGCTACATCCTGCTCAGTGGCGAGGTGGGCGTGTACGCCGGCCGGGACCGCATCGCCGTGCTGGGGCCGGGCGAGGTGATCGGCGAATCGGCGCTGCATCGTGGGAGGCTGCGTTCGGCGACGGTCACGACGATGGGACCGGCCGAGGTGCTGCGGATCGAACGCGACGAACTGTCCCGAGCGCTCGACGAGATACCGGCGCTTCGCGAAATCATCGACGCGTCCGTCGCGCGACACGTGCCCGTAGACCTGCCGCCGAAGCCAAAACCGGCGCGCACCAAGTTGGGCGCCTCCGTCCACACCGAGCTGGTCGAGCGGTTCGAGCAGGCCGCCGACGGCGCCGGTGTGGACGTTGCCGACGCGCTCGAAGACGCCATGGCCCAATGGATCGAACGGAGCAGCACCTCCTAGCCTTCGCGGCCGCACCCGTTGTCACGGTCTACTACCGCGCGTAGTATTCGTGTGATCCCACCGTGCACAAGGAGGTGCAATGTGAGGTGGAGTTTCGCCCAGATCGGGCTCCTGATCATCTGCGCGTTCCATGTCATCCAGGCGGTGGTCGGCCTCATCATCAATCCCAGCTTCGCAACGGGCCCCACCGCGCCGACCGTCCAACTGCTCGGCATGGATTACAACGGATGGCACGCCGTCGCCGGTCTCGCGCTGTTCGCCCCGGGCCTGGTGTTCGCGATGCGCAAGTCGTGGGCAGTGCTGTATCTGCTGGTCGCCGCGATAGCCGGTGCGCTGCCGGGCATTTGGGCCTTCTTTTCACACCAGGTCGCCTTCGTTTTCACCTTTCCCAACAATGTCACCGATGCGGTGGTGCACTTGGTGACCGCCGCGGTGATGGTCGCGGTGGCGGCGGTGCAGATCCGGTTGGACGGAGGACTGCGAAACTCTCTCGCCGATCTTCGGAGAACGCGGTAGTCCGACCCGCGCTACGGCGTCGCCCTCGAGTTGCACTGCACCGGGTAGCTGGTCGCTACTCGGTGCCACCGATCGCACCGAGGCGCTCGCTCACCCGGGCCAGCGCCGCGTCGAAGATCTCCACCTTTTCGCCGCGCTTCTCGTTGGCCGGCTGGGCGGCGCCGCGGGCGCCTTCGGTGTCCACCCGAGCCGCGCCACGCCGCCGCAACAAGCTGAAGTTTTTCTCCCGCGCTTGCCTGAGCCGGCTCTGCAAGTCCTTCAGCGACTTCTCGTCCATGCGCGTCAGGGCCTCGGGATGACTCTCGCCGATCAACGAGCTTTCCTGCTGGGTCAGGTTCACGTGGTGGGTGCTCACTCATAGATTCTTAGCCCGATCCGGGCACACCGACGCGTCGAACGTCGGATGTCACGCCGAACCGTCACGCCGGCGCCATTTCGAGTTCACGTCGCGTCGACGTTGCGCGGCGCGGGTAGTCCTTCGGTCGACGAAGGGAGTTGGGATGGGCAGGCATTCGAAGAAGGACGACGAACAACCCGAGGTCGACCCCCAGATCCGGCGGACCATGGCCGCGAGGGCGGGATGGCGACCCGTGAGAATGCACCGGAACTGACCGAGCCCGACCGGGAGGACTGAACGCGTGCGAGCTATGACCGCTTAGGAAACGGGCCCGTTTCCAAAGGTCAGGGCTGAGGGGTAGCCGAGATGCCTTCGTCACGGCGAAAATGGGTTGATGCCATCTGAACAGGCACCGCCGCCGCCTAAATCGGCGCCGGGCTGGTACCCCGATCCCGCGGGAGTAGGCCACGGGCTGCAGCGGTACTTCGACGGCACAAACTGGACCACCGAGTGGGCGTTCTCCACCGAACCGCCGAAGAAGGACCGACCCGGAAAGGCGGCGCTGGCCCTGGCGGCGCTGGGAGCCCTGGTTCTGCTCGTCATCGTCGGCAAGAGCTGGGTATTCGACTCGAAGAAGGACGGCCAATCGCCCCCTCCGAGCAGCTCGGCCGCGGCCGCACCGCCGGAGTCGACCGCGGCCGCGCCGTCGACACCGGCCGGTCCGAAGAAGCCTGACGGGGTCACCTTCACCACCAGCCCGGGCCCGGACGGCGACGTGGTCGACGCGCGATTCGCCATCCGCGACAACTACACCGAGCAGATGATCAAGGACGGCGCCCGGACGGACACCATCGACATCCTCAGGTACGCGAGAGCGACCTATCCCGACGCGTCGGCGGTGAACGTGCAGGGCACCTTCCCGATGACCGACCCGTACGGCAATACCGCGACGCACGTCGCCATCGACCTCACGTATTCGCGCGCGACGCTGAACAAGATCAACTTCGACGGCATCACCAAAGCCAGCATCTGGGAGATTCGCGACTCCGGCACAATCCTTCCCGCTTTTCAGTAGTGGGCCGGGGCACGGATAATCGCCTGGTGCCCACCGAACCCCCAAGCCGACCACCGGCCGCGCCGAAACCCCCGCGGGCGCGCATCACGCCCGAGGATGCGGAGAGGTTCGGTGACGAGGAGCAGATGCGCGAGGCGTCGGACGAGGGCCGGCTCCGCGACGAGCGACCGCCACATCACGGCTAGCCCCCGGCTTCGGGCTCAGTGGGTGGCGACGCGGTCGATGTATTCGAGGAAATGCGTCAACACCGCATCGGGCGCCTCGATCTGTGGCCAGTGTCCGATGTCGTCGGCGAGCATCACCACATCGGGTTCCGGAATGACCTCGGCGTAGCGACGCGCCATGTGGGCCCCGGAGTTGGGGTCGATCGGCCCGTCGATCAGCCGCATCGGAACCACGGTCTGCCGCATGGCACGCACCCAGCGGTTTCGGTGCGTGTAGCGATCGTTGATGAACCGGCCGACCTTGTGCAGCACGCGGCGGCCATCGTTGTAGTCCAGGATCTGGTTGAACACCTCCATCATGTGGCGGGTCGGCTTGGTGTTCGGGCCGAACATCTCGCGCAGGGTCGGTTCCAGCAGCCGGCGAGACACCGGACTGTTTTGGACGTGACTAAAGACGTCGCCCAACGGGGTGCCGGACATCAGCTTCTGCGCCGTTCTGGGCTTATAGGCCTCGATGAACATCCCGCCGTTGAGCCAGGTGATCGAGTCGATGCCCAGCGGGCCGCAGCTTTGCTGACCGAATTCGTGCCGGGCCAACATCTCCTGGCCCACCGAATCACCGATGTCGTGAGCCAGGATGTGAGCGTCGCGCACGTTGAGGTGGGCCAGCAAAGCCTCGTGCATGTCGGCGTGGTCCGTCACCGCGTACTGGTAGGCCACCGGTTTGTCCGAGAACCCCATGCCGATCATGTCCGGAGCGATGACGGTGAATCGTTGGGTGAGTGTGGACCAGATCGCTGCCCAGTCAAAGGAATTGAAGGGGTAGCCGTGGATGAGTAGCAGCGGAGGTCCGCTGCCCTCCACGCGGTAGAAGATGTCGAAGCCGAGGTAGTCGAAGTGCTCGCCGCTGGCCAGCCAGCGTCCTAGTTCAGCGTCCATGAGGGTCATCATCCTTGGCGATGGGGGCGTTCGCCCGCCGTTCTCTTCGTGCACGGCCGGGAAGGCCCCATAGCAAAGCATCAGCGGAACCATCGGCGATCGGCGCCGCTCCGCACCGCGCAGGCCGCCGACCGGAACTATGAAGATTTGCTACGCGCGTGTCAAGGCCTTGTTAATCGCAGCGCACATGCGCCGTCGAACCAGCACTCTTAGGAGTACGGCGCACCTTCTGCCGGAACACGTTGTGAAAGGAAGCATGTGTTCAAGCCTCTTGCGTCCGCGGTGATCCTTGCTGTTTGTGCTGTCGGACTGGCGGCACCGGCTCAAGCCCAGGGCGGCTTCATCGTGATCGTGGGTTCGGACTCCACCCACGCCGTCGACGTCACCGTCGGCGGCAACCATGCCAGTCTGGCCGACGTCGAGGCCTACGCGATCAGTCATTGCGCCGAGAAGCACGGCGCAACCGACTGCCACGTTCTTGCCGAGGGTCGGGGCGGCTGTGTAGCCCTCTCGGACAACGGTCACGGCCTGGTTGGGGGCTGGGGTCCCACCCGCAGCGCCGCCGGTGCCGCGGCGGCGGCCAAGGTGGTGTCGGGGCAGGCAAACGTCGACGGCACCCGCTGCGTCGTCGACCCGGACCTGATTTCCACCGGGAATTTCTCGTTCGTGGCCACGCAGTAGCCACCGCGTCCTACCAACCCCAGTCGTCGTCGTCGAGAACGTCCACGGTGACCGAGTTGTCGGCCGGCCTCTTCGTCCCGTAGAGGAAGGTGAGCAGGGTCTGGTCGTCGTCGAGGGGTTCGGTGGCGACGACGGTGGCGTGCCCGATCTTCATCCGAATCCGGTCTCCGGGCTTCAGTTCGTCGACGCGCTTAAGCGGCACACTCACCCATCAATGCCGCCAGGTTTCGTGCGTACGGTTTCGTCCCACAAATGCCATCATCCACGCGGCATGCGAATTTTCCTCATCGCCTGAGGCGCGCGTGTTCGATTGCGCGGATGCCGGCACCCAATTACTTGTGAGCCTGCGGCCTTGAAGATCGGCAGTGTCCCGATAGGTGCGGGGCGTTGTACGGACGGTTCATACCAGTCGGTCAGGGGTACTGTCGTGACTTCCGGACGCGACTACTGCAGCGCCACGCCAAGTTCTTCGGCGAACACCCTGATCATGTGTTGCACGCCAATCTCGTTGCGGCCGATCAGCATATGGTCGTGCTGGCCGTGCCGCACGCCCTCACCACACTGCGGCAGCATGGCGAAGTCCTCGTCGACAACGGCGGCATGCACGCCGTCGTACACCTGGTCGTAGACGGCACGCATCTCGTCATTGGTCGCCGGCACCCGCCCCATCCAGCTGTGCCGGACCGAGCAGCGGGTCGGCTCGCCCGCGGGCAGGATGTCGATGATCTCCACGCCGATCGGGCTGTTGGCCAGGATCAGGTTGGGATATATCCAGTAGATGACGCCCATGTTCTGGTGCGGGTCCCATGAGCCCGAGGGATCGTCGGCGAGGTTGGTGACCCAGTTGAACGGAAAGCCGATGCGGTGGTGCTTGCCGAATTCGTCGTAGACGCCGGTGTCGGGCAGCGTGTTCTGCCCAATTACGCTCTCGCCGTGGACGAATGGGAAGTGGTAACCCTCGGCGAAGGCTTCTAGCGCGCCCTTCCACGAAACCCGCGACTCGAATTCCTTTTGGGTGTGGTAGCCATAGTTGGCGTAATTCATCAACTCCAGCTCTGGGCCGATCGGGCCGAGGTGAGCGTCGACGTCGATGGTGGCATCGGCGGTCAGCACCGCCCAGATGAACCCGTGCCTTTCCTGATTCGGCAGCTCGACCAACCCGTAGTCAGCTTTGTCCATCGAATCGAAGCCCGCCTTGCCGGGCACGACGAACAGTTCGCCCGTGTTGCGGTAGCTCCATGCGTGATACGGGCAGACAAATCTGGAGGCGTTACCTGACCCACAGGCCGGCATGGCGCCGCGGTGGCGGCAGTAGTTGAGGAAGACGTGGCTGATGCCGTCGCGGTCGCGGGTCACCAACAGCGAGTCGCCCAGCACCGATCGCACCACGTAGTCGTTGGTGTTGGGTAGCTGGGCGGACGGGACTATGGCCAGCGGGACGCGGCGCAGGATCTGCGATTCCTCAATCTCGGTGATCTTCGGATCTCGGTAGTAGTGCAGCGGAACTCTGAGCTCCCGCGCCGCCATGTCGGTGGTCTTGTCGATCGCGTGCCGCAGCGCCCGCCTGGTCAGTTCCGCGTCTTGGTTGTTGACCGGACCTTCAACGACAACCGTCATGGTGGACCTTTTCTCGGAGTGGACAACCGCACACTGACCATACAATGAGTCCACATTGTTTGGTCAAGACCGCGCTGTTCCGGACATGCCGGGCCGTGGGATGACACGATGCGGCTATGCGCAGGCACGGCTGGGCGGGCAACATGCCCGTCGACGACGACGAGGCAGTACGCCGCATCGTCGGGGTTGCCCGCGCATCGATCGACGCGACAGGCGCGGTCAGCGTGTCCGAGGTGGCCACCAAGCTGGGCATTACGCGGCAGACGGTCTACCGCTACTTCCCGACTCTCGATGCCCTGCTGGCAGGCGCCGCCATGTCGGCTGTCGGCGAGTTCCTCGACCGGCTGGCCAGGGATCTGCAATCGATCACCGATCCCACCATCGCAGTCGTCGAAGGCATCGCCTACACGTTGGAGCAGCTGCCCCAGGACCGTTATCTCGGTCTGGTCATGGAGCCCGGGCGAGCCAGCGCCTTCGCCGCGGGGATCACGTCGGAGACGGCCATCGCCTTCGGCCGCTCAATCTTGGAGCGGTTCAACGTCAATTGGGACGCGGCCGGCTTCAGCGGGCAGCGACTCGACGAGCTCGTCGAATTTATGCTTCGGACGTTGCAGTCGTTCATTCTCGATCCGGGCGGGTCGGGACGGCACGGGGAAGAGTTGCGGGCTTATCTGCATCGCTGGGTCGCACCGGCCGTCGAACAGCGCAGTGCCAAAAGGTCAGGAACGCAACGCCCCTGACTCGGGAGCCGATCCGGCTAGCTGGCATGCCTCGCCGTTGCGATCTCACCCGACACCCTCTATTCAGCCAGTCGGCGGTAGTGACCTTCTGCGACATGGATGACCGCAAGGCCGCGTGGCCACGGGCCGAGCGATGCAGCTCGGTTACTCCGTCGACAAATCCGTTCGATGATTCCGCGCACCCGCTCACCGACGACCAGACCATGGCCCAGGTCAGCGAACCAGCCAAGCAAATTGTGGCCGTCGCGAACTTACAAAGCGTGGACGGCGGATTCTCCTTCGCCTCGTGCAACGATCAAGGCGATCCCCCCTATCAGGGCAGGGTCACCATCGGGTTTTTGTTGCAAGGCGACCCGGACGCCTATTTCCAGCACATCCGTGACTCAATGCGTGCCAACGGCTGGAGTGACGGTGCTCCGCCGGGACAGCACCTCCACGGCACGACCCTCAACAAGAGCGGTGTCACCGCCAACCTGGGCTACATACCGTCCGACCACAGTCGAGGACAAATTCTCCTGTATGGAGAATGTCGCGACCCCAATGACCACCACCACGACCCGGGCGCGGGCGTTGACATCACGAACCAACCGAATGCGCGGGGAAGGGTAGGGCTCGTGCAAGACAGTGGTCGAGGCAGATGCCCGCCTCCCCCTTGCCGACCGGCAGCGGCTTGACATAGAAGGAATTCATGACGGCAGCAAACCGAACCGGCCAACCAACATCCATTCCCACATCCCGCAAAGTCGTCTGCTTCATTTACGGCGTCATCGCGGTCGCCGCGCTTATTGCCACATGGAGCAACGGTGGCCCGTACGTCCACAGTGCCACCGACTTCCTGGTCACTTTCTGGCGCGATGCGAAGGTCACGTCGGCCTCGCGTTTCCTCGCAGCCGACGCCCTGATGTTGGCGATAAGCGTCGTCATCCTGATGGTGATCGAAGCCAGGAAGCACCGCGTGCGATTTGTCTGGCTTTACGTTGCGGGATCGTTTTTCATTGCCATAAGCGTAATGTTTCCGCTTTTTCTCATTGCCCGTGAATTAGGCATGAGCGCATCCGACGCGCCGCGCCTCCGCATACCAGACACGATTGTGCTCGCGGTACTCGCTGTGTTGACCGTGGCCCTGACTGTCTGGATAGACATGAAGTAAAGTGTCACAGCCATTCTCATATCTAGAGAATCGATCTTGTCTTAAACCGGGTGTGGTGCACGGCTTTTGCGCCTTACTCGGGGCTGCGTCCTGATTCGTGTCGGTCGACGACGAAGAGCAGCAGTTGGCCTCTGGTCACGATCCGCGCCGATGATGCGCACTAATTTGAGCCAAGTCGGGACGTGGCCCGACCGTCAATCTTGCACGCTACGAAGCGATGTGAGCCATGCGGTAAGTGGCTGTTAAAGCCTCGACTGCCGATCCGGCCGGGCGTACGCTTTTCACCTATGACCAGGAGCAAGAAGGTCTTGGTGGCGGTGGTGCTCGCGTTCACCGTCTCGACAACGTCGGTGAGCTGCATACCTCCGTACTGCCCCCTCACCGGAGGCCCCGCCGTCATCTGCTGACCCACCAGCGCTGATCGGGCCGTGACGCGAGGGTTACGGGCCAATAGGAGCCGCCACTAGTGGCCGGCGGCCTTGCCGAGAAGCGCGGTTTCGGCCACGGCGTTGCGTAGCACGGCTGGCGGAATGGACGTGAAATCGCAACCACCGGCATCAAACTCACAGAGCCGCTTGTTGGCTCGATCCACGACTCCGGCTGACCTGTTCAGCGTCTGCCTGGATCGGCGGATCCTTCGCCAATCCTGCTATGCGCGGTAAACGCTCATGCGACAGCCCGCTCACCGTCCCAATGGGTCCGAGGGCACCCAGTTCTCCTGGGGGTCGTGCGACCACACGATGACCCTGTTCACCAAACAACTCATGCCATACCTGTTCGAACACGTGGTCAAGACGATGGTGCACACGCGTCATAATGCCCGCCGCGCCGACGACGAAACCAGCGAAACCCAACGCCTAAGCTCGTCTCATATCCAGAAATCTGCGATCAGTCATTTCTTGTCTCGAATGAGTGGTGTCCCCACTGTGGTGTACGTGCTTGCCGATGTGAGAAGTGTGTCGCGCACGGCTGACATGGTGTGTTTTTGCCATAGGGCTTGTACGGGCACCATCAGCGCTGGCTCGAAGTCGATGATGTGGACGCGACCCCCCATGGCGGTGCCAGGGTCGGCGGTGACCAAGGCGATGGCGCCGGTGGTTAGCGGTGCAGCCACCATCGCGGCACCCTGGACTCTGCTGACGACATAGTCGGGTTCAAACCCTGCGCGGCGGCAGGCGCTCATGAGGAAGTCGCTGAAGTAGGAGGAGCCCGGTGGTGCCCATAGGGCCAGCTGTTCGCCGGCCAGGTCGGTGATGTCGATGCTGTCAGCGCTGGCCAGGTGGTGGGTGCGGGGAACGGCGGCGCGCACGCGGTGGTAGCCAATGACCGCGCCGGATAGTTCGCCGGCTGGTGCGATCCCTCGCCGCAGGCCGAGGTGGACCGAACCGTCGAGCACACCGGCCAGCAGTGCTTCCGGGTAGAGCTGGCGAAACGTGAAAGACAGGTCAGGGTGGGCGTTAATGGCCGGTTCGATCAGCTGGTAGACCTCAGCTCCACTCAGTGCGGGACTGTGGCCGACCACCCAGGGATGTTGGTGAGCAGCGGCACCGCGCACATGCGCCTCGACAGTTCGAGCGGCTGCCAGTAGCGGGCGCGACTCAACGAGCAGGGCCTGACCTGGAGCCGTGAGACTGATGCGGCGTCCAGCTCGGACGAACAGCGCCACGCCCAAATCCTTTTCGAGTTGGCTGATCGCACTACTCAGGGCTTGTTGGCTCAGGTGCAGCTGCGCTGCGGCATTGGTGAAGCTGCCGGCCTCGGCGACGCCAACGAACTGCTCGACACGGCGGAGATCACGGAGCATCCACAAATCCTACTTGTGGCATAACCGGTATTTGCTGTTTCTCATTTGTGCGTACCGCTTCTACGGTCGGTTGCATGACGACACTCAAAAGTAAGTCAGCAGTAGTCGCCGCCGGTGCTAAGAACCTCGGTGGCCTCATCAGCAGGACACTGGCGCACAACGGCGTCAACGTTGCGGTGCATTACAACAGCGCGGCCACCGAAGCCGATGCAGACCGTACGGTTGCGGAAGTGGTCGCCGCCGGCGCGCAGGCCATCAAAGTGCAAGGCGACCTCACCGTTCCTGCAAACATCAAGGCTCTGTTCGACGCTGCCGTCGACGCGTTCGGCGGGGTGGACATTGCGATCAATACCGTCGGCAAGGTACTGCGCAAACCGATCCTGGACACCACCGAGGCCGAATACGACTCGATGTTCGACATCAACGCGAAGGCCGCGTACTTCTTCATCCAAGAGGCCGGCCGACGTCTCAACGAGGGGGGCAGCTTGACCACCATCGTGACCTCGCTGCTGGCCGCCTACACCGACGGCTACTCGACCTACGCCGGCGCGAAGTCGCCGGTCGAACATTTCGTGCGGGCCGCT
Organism: Mycobacterium hainanense; assembly: GCF_041890355.1. NCBI lineage: Bacteria > Bacillati > Actinomycetota > Actinomycetes > Mycobacteriales > Mycobacteriaceae > Mycobacterium > Mycobacterium hainanense. The sequence continues at coordinate 3,172,375 of NZ_CP169059.1, forward strand.
TCCAAGGAGTTCGCGCCGCGTCTGATCAATGTCAACAACATTGCACCCGGACCGATGGATACGCCGTTCTTCTACCCGGAAGAGACCCCCGAGCGGGCTGAGTTCCACGCCAGCCAGGCCATGGGCAACCGGCTGACCAAGATCGAAGATATCGCCCCGCTGGCGGTGTTCCTCGCTAGTGACGGACACTGGATCACCGGGCAAACCATCTTCGCCAACGGCGGATACACCACACGTTAAGTCCCTGCCGACGATAGGGCCGATGTCCGGTGGCACTGGCGAAACAGATGTCGGACTACGGTCGAACGGGTGATTTCGATTCAGTCGTTGGACCTTTCGCGGCGTCGAGTGCTCATCACAGGTGGGACGCAGGGCATCGGAGCTGCTGTGGCACGTCGCCTCGACGCCGTGGGAGCCCGAGTCGTCGTGGCAGCTCGCACGGAACCGTCGGTCATCCCGGCCGGTGAGTTCGTACCGGCCGACATATCCACCGCTGACGGGGTGCGCAGTCTCGCCAAACGCACGCTCGAACTGCTGGGCGGGGTTGACGTGATCGTCTCGAATGCGGGGAGCCAAACGCAGGCGCCGGCAGGTACGGCCGCCTTGTCGGACGCGGACTGGAAGCGCGACCTCGACACCAACTTGATGTCTTCCGTCCGACTGGACAGAGCGCTGCTGCCCCAGATGCAATCAGGCGGTGCGATAGTGCACGTCACTTCCGGTGCAGCACGAATGCCTCGGCCTGCGTCATTGGCCTACTCTTCGGCGAAAGCCGCGCTGACGGCCTATAGCAAGGGTTTAGCCAACGAGGTGGGTCCTCGCGGCATCCGGGTGAACACCGTGGTGCCGGGTCTCATTCGTACCGCCGCCCTCGACCGCCGCCTCGTCGGTGTCGCCGAACAAAGGGACACCGATGTCGACACAGTGCTGGACGAGATGGTCGATGGCCTTGCAATCCCCTTGGGTCGCGCCGGGACCGCCGAAGAGGCGGCCGAGCTGATCGCCTTCCTGGTCTCGCCGGCGGCCAGTTACTTGACGGGGGGCCAGTTCGTCGTGGACGGCGGAGCCCTTCCGACTATTTGACATTTTCTGCCGACCTCCGCCTTCGCCACGGGTGTCGTCTGTTCTCAGTGTCTCGTTTCTAGACATGGCCGCCGGCCACGCTCCCCCGCCACCGCCCAGTTTCAACGCCGGCATCGGTGAGCACGGTTACCTAACCACCAGTGTTTCTGATCTCCGACCGTTCGAACTTCAGATTGTGTGCGGGCGTACCTTTCTCGCCGCAACGTTTCGCTTCTTGGATCGGTAGTGGAGACGGCACCGTTGCGCAACGAGGCATCACGGGTCTACGAAATCCACTGGCCGACTGTGCATTTGGCTCATCATCGGTTACCGCTACTTATCGTCGGGGTTGAGAGCGCGGACGAGACCTCGGAAGGGGCTTGCCGCCAACGCGCGGCTGGTGCATCCGCGTGCCGATCACTGAGGTTCATCGACTTGGACGTCAGTTGGCCGGCTGCTGATGAGCCCGCGCCGCAAACGGACAATCACCGCGAGTGGAATTTCGCCCACGCCCCGGGGATCCGCCCGGTACCTTCGCCGAGCGGCTCCTGCGGCCACTCACGATGCCCACCGACGCGATCTAGCGATAAACCCTGCGCCCCAGATCATCTCGCGTCTCGCGACGCTTGCCGTTCGACTAGCTCCATCGAAAACGGCTGAGCGGCAGCTTTGGCCTCCTTGGTAGCCTCCCGACTATGAGTGCTGAGTATGTTCCGCAGACAGACAACAAGCGACAAATTTTCGACGTTTTCCACGAGCTCCGCCAACTTCCTGAGACATCAGACTCAATGTTGACCGACGTCTACTTCAGCGACTTTCCCGAAGCCAGTAGCCGGATCTTCAGGATCTATCGCACCCTGCCGCTGCACTACCACAACGACTGCGACGAGTTCTTATATGTCATAAGCGGAGAGGGCGTCTTCCACCTTGCCGGCGAGGAAAGCAACGCGGGACCTGGCACGTTCTTGCGATTCGCACGTCGCCAGGTCCACGGCTTTCCGAGGATCACCAACCATCTCTTCGTAGTGCTATCGGTTGACGTCCCCCGGCGCCATCCTGCTGACATCGTGTTCGTCGATCCCGCGGACGGCGACGCGAAGGCATTCATGGCCCGCAACAACCAGTAAGCTCGGGCTCACTCGCATGACTTCATCTGCCGACGACGTCCTGTTCTTCGACGTACTGGCGAAATCGGCGAGCTTAACTCAGGCCGCCCGAGAGTTGGGTTTGTCCGTTTCGTCGGTCAGCAAGCGGCTGGCGGGTATCGAGCGTCGCCTCAACGTGCGCCTGATCGAACGGACCACGCGCCGTCTGACGCTCACCCCAGAGGGGGAACGCTATGCCGCCGGTGCGGCAACGATCACCAACGGGCTCATCGAGTTGGAGGACTCCATCGCCCAACGCGGCGAGCTTGCTGGTCGGATTCGCGTGCACGCCAGTCTGGGCCTGGGCCGCCACCACATCGGACCGCTGGTCGCCGAGTTCCTCGAACAGCATCCGCGCGTCCAGCTCGAGCTTGAACTTTCTCCGCTGCCCCTTAATATCCCCGAGACGACCTTCGATCTTGGTGTTCACGTGGGAAGGGTGCACGACTCGCTCTTGGCCATCAGACGACTGGGTTTGAATCGCCGCGTGGTCTGCGCGAGCCCCAATTACCTTGCCCGACACGGAACTCCGCACCACTTGAAAGACCTCCAGCAGCACAACTGCATCGTGCTGCGTCAGGACGAAGGCGACTTCGCGTTGTGGCGTTTCGGAACCGACAATGACCAGACCGCGGTCAAGGTGAGCGGAAACCTCGCCTGCAATGACGGCGAGGTGACGACGCAGTGGTGCATCGAAGGCCGCGGCCTGATCATGCGCTCAAGCTGGCACGTCGGTCCGCTGCTGCAGGAGGGCGTATTGGTTCAGGTGCTGCCGCACATCCCGACACCAAGCGCCGACGTCTACGCCGTGTACTCCGCCGACGCCCGTTTGCCGCGCCGTGTACGCGAACTCATCGCCCACTTGGCCGGCGGGCTGGGACCTCGGATCGGGTCGGTGCCTGATAGCTAATGCGCCGACGGCATGCTCGAGGGGAAGGTCAGTCGAACAGAGTGAGCCCGGTAGCGTCGTCAGTTTTCTTGCCCAGCGTCTCTGGATAAGTATGGATGAACACTTCGATGGTGGGCGAAGTTACGGCATGCAGCAGGTGTCCGGCTGACGTGCTCGCATCCTGCCTGGCCACCACCAGGTGGGTGTGCACCACGGACTTGCCGCCGAAGGTGCCGATATCGCCGATGATGGACGCCGCCTCCACCTGACCGTCGACGGTGATCACTTTGTACTTCTTCCGGTGTAGGTCATACCAACCGACTCGGACATCTCGAAGCGCCCCGATGGCGCTGAAGTTAGCCGCGGTGATGTGATAGGCGTTAGCGAAATCGTTGAGCGCGGTGAACAGTTCGTCTCCGTCACGGAGCACCAGCATGTAGGCGCCCCCCGACAGACGGTGAGTCCGGGCATATGGCGCCGTTCCTTGCGGCCCAGCCTCCGCGGCGCTGAGATATTGCGCGTTGGCGTCGGCACGACTGTCGCCGTAGCCGCCGGCGCAACTGGAAATGAGTGCTGATCCCCCGGCGATGGCTCCCGAAGCGATGAGAAACGACCGGCGCGACGCGATTTCGGTTGACATGCGAATGTGGTTTCCTTTGGGGTGTAGAGCCGCCGCGCTGCGGCGGCGACTCAGAGGGTGAACGACGTTACGGCGCCTGACTTTTCGGCCCACCGTCGACACCACTCATCTGGTTATCGTGCTGGGCGCCAGGGAAAAACCTTGCACCAGGAAAGTAGGGCCGTCAGCGTAGGACCGCACCGCCTCGATGAAGTTATTAAACGCCGCCTGTTTGGTGTGGTATTCGAATGCCGCTTTGTCCTCATACACCTCATCGAGGAAAAAGCGCTCCGGGTCGTGCTCGTCGCGGAGAACCGAGAACGCAAGCGTGTCCGGTTCATTCCGGAGTGACTGTTCGGCATCACGTTGAGCCTGCTCGATGAAGTGGTCATGCCTGTCTGCGGGCACGACGAACTGAACAATCACGTGGTATGTCATCTGAAGTCTTTCCTCCGCGGGCCGAAGGTTTGCGTGGGACGGTGGCCAACCCAATACCCAAGCCCTCGCGAAATTTCGCGCCGGGGCGGGGCCGTTGTCGCTTTCACGCTAACCGATAACGCAGGGCAGAAAGTCGCGCGAAAGGCAAAGCAGTCTTGCTTGAGAAGCAACAATCGGGTGCGGTCGCCGCCCGCGACCCCATCACCTGTCCCGCTACTCGCGATGACTGCCACGGGTATGCGGCCGAAAGCGCTCGCACGGCATTGTCGCGATGAGAAAAGGTGCACTGTCAATCGCATCGATAAGCACTGGTCAGCGGGCCTCACTGCGAAAATCGTGGCCGCTCGGCGCAAGGCTACGTTCGCATCTTTTCCGCCGCGTATTGATTTCGCCGCGACACCCCGAGAACCTGAGACGGTGGAGACCCGTTCTCGGCTTGGTGGCCGATGACTCGACAACGAGCGGCGCACCGTCAGTCGCCCTACGGTGCAAGCACATTGGTTGCTTGTCAGTGAGTATCGCTGCTAGGGCGCGAAATGTGGCGGCGCTGCTCGATCCGCTGGCCGGCGCCGTGCGGCTGAATGTCGCCGGGGCCGTTCGCACCCGCAGGCGGGGCGTTCGAGGTTGGACCGGCGCCGTCAATACCGATTACGACCCGCTCGACCCGGCTACTGCCGCGCAGCCTCATGATGCCTATCGCGCGCTGCACAACGGTGGACGGGTGCATTACAACCCCCGCCGCGCTACCTGGATCCTGCATCGTCTCGAGGACGTGCGGGCCGCACTGCGCGACACCGACCAGGTCACCAGCAGCCAGGGTGTGACCCGAATCCGGATAGCCGCTGATCTGGTCGTCGTCACCGACGGTGAGCAGCACAGCAGGTTACGCAAACAGGTCCAGCCGGCGTTCACCAAGCGCGCCCTGGACAGCTGGCACGGCATCGTCGACAAGCTTGCCGTCGAACTCGTCGACACGATGATCGCCAATCCCGGCGGCGACGCGGTGCAGCTGCTGACGATTCCCATGCCGCTGCGGGTCATCGCCGCCATACTCGGCGTCCCCGACGGGGACGTCGCTGATTTTCGTCGTTGGTCGGAACGCAGTGTTCAGATGATCGACTTCACTCCCACACCGAAGGGAGTGCTGAAGGCTGCGAAATCATTGAGCGGCGCTGTCGCGCTGCGGCGCTATTTCTTGCAGCAGCTCGCCGCGGGACACCTCAAGGACTCCGACACCGTGCTGGGCCGCTTGATCGACCACAGCACCGAGGGGTCGTTGACCGACGATCAGTTGTTTCTCATCGCGATCCTGTTGCTCATTGCCGGAAACGAGACCACCACAAATCTTCTCGGCGGCATGCTCGATACCTTGGCCAACGATCCGGCGCTGTTCGACAGACTCCGGGCCGAACCCGAGTTGATTCCGATGGCCATCGAAGAACAGCTTCGCTACACCACCCCCATCCAAAACCTCTACCGCTACACCCGGGCGGACTACCGGGTCGGGTCGGTGACGATTCCGGAGGGTTCACGCGTCCTGTTGTCCTTTGGCGCCGCCAATCGCGATCCCCTCGTTTTCGACGACCCGGACACCTACCGAGTCGACCGCAATCCGCGAATGCACGTCGCGTTCGGCTACGGCGCCCACATGTGTCTCGGCGCGCCGTTGGCCCGGCTCGAGGCACACGCCGTGCTGCGGGAACTCATCGACCGGGTCGCGCAGATCACTCCGACCGCTCCCCCGACGTGGTCGACCAACAGCTCACTACGCGGACCCACAGTCTTGCCGTTAACGTTAAAAGCGGCAACTAGCAAGTGAATCGGGGCGACAGCTGTCCCGCGGCGCAACGATGTGCTCGCCGGGTCTGTCGAATAGTCAAGCAGCAAACGCCTTTTCGAGTGCGGCGCATTGCCGATCGAAGAAGCTCTGCGCCACTGCGGTTTTGGAAGCGATGATGTCGAATCCGTGGAAAGCTCCTTCGACGACGTCGAGTTCACAACTCACACCGGCGTCGCACAGCCTCTGCGCGTACTCCACGTCCTGGCCGTAGAGCGGATCGACCGTTCCCACGCCCATCCACGCAGGAGCAAGGTTGGACAGATCGTCGCGCCGCGACGGCACAGCAGACTGGCGATCGGCACCCTTGAGGTACGCCTGCCACCCCAGCCGATCGCTCTTTTCGCTCCACATCCGGTAGTGCGGACTCTCGAGGCCCGGGCGACTCGACGGGCGATCGTCGACCATGGGATAGACCAGGAGCTGGAACAGCGGTGTCACTTCGCCGCGATCGCGCGCCAGCAGTGCCAGCGCAGCTGCCAGACCGCCACCCGCACTGGCGCCGCCGATCGCGACCCGGTCCGGATCCACGCCGGGCAGCCGCGTCAACCACGTCAGCGTGGAGTAGCAGTCTTCCAGCGCGGCTGGGTAAGGATCTTTTGGAGCAAGCCGGTAGTCGACTGACGCGACCGGAACGCCCAGACGGCCAACGAATCGTCGGCACAGCTTGTCGTCCTGCGCGGCCGTTCCGATGACGTATCCGCCGCCGTGGATCCACAGCAGTGCGTTCCCGTGCGGGCACTCACCCTCGGGCCGGTAGAGCCTGACCCCTGCGCTTGGTGTGATGGCGAGGACCTCGACACCCTCGCGCGCGGACGGGGCGAATCGGGTCAGGCTGCGCATCACCGGCAGCGTCACTTTGTTGAACGGAGACCGGGGAAGCACCCGCGCGATACTCCTCAAGTCGGAGTGGTAGCGGTCAGACCGGATACGTGACACCAGTCAACTCCTCGGAGACAGTCCACAAACGTTCCTGCACCCGTTGGTCGTAGGACTTCTTGCTGGAACGGACGAGCGTCGGGTAGCCCGCCATCTCCAGGAATCCGTCCGGTCCCCAGTACTGGCCACCCTGCACATCGGGCATCGTCGCGGCGTACAGCTGTGGCAGTGCGCCCTTCGCCGGATCTTGCCCTATGAAACGGTCCGAGAACTTCATCATCGCCTGGACCGGTTTTCCCATGTTGCGGAAGAGGTCGGACTTCGTATAGCCGGGGTGGGCAGTCACCGTCATCAGCGGCGCGCCCGACTTGAGCAGCCGACGATGAAATGCGTAGCAGAACATCAGGTTCGCCAGCTTCGACTGAGCGTAGGCCAGCGCACTGCTGTACCGGCGCTCCCACTGGAGATCGTCGAAATGGATGGCACCGCCGAGCTTGTGGTCCAAACTCGCGACGACCACCACTCGAGCGCCGTCGACGCCGAGCATATTCTCGAGCAGCAGTCCCGTGAGCGCAAAGTGGCCGAGGTGGTTTGTGGCGAACTGCAATTCGAACCCGTCAGGTGTCGTCGTCTTGGGCGGAAACGCCACCGCGGCATTGTTGATGAGCAGGTCAATGCGGGGGTGCTCGTTCTTTAGGGCCTGGGCAGCGGAGCGCACCGACTGCAACGAGCTCAGATCTAGCGCTTGGACGCTCACGTCGGCATCCGGCGCCGCTTCGAGAATGCGCTTGCGGGCGACCTCTCCCTTGTCGACATCGCGTACTGCGAGAACTACCGAGGCGCCATGTTCGGCGAGCGCGCGTGCCGTGTCGTAGCCGAGCCCGGTATTCGCGCCGGTGACAATGGCCAGTCGCCCAGTCTGGTCGGGTATGTCCGACTCGGTCCACTTCCGTTTCTGCGCGGCAACCATGCGATCAGGCTGATGAAGATCGCCAGTGAGGTCAATGACGTGCGGCGAAGTTGATAATCGAGTCGCGAGCCGGAGCGAGCCGCTCTCCTCAGCATCGATCTTCGAACAGGCACTTTCGGTGATAATTGCCTCCGGCGCCATCTCACTGTGAGAGAAGCGTTCCATCTGGTCGCATTTGCAGGCAGCATTGACCCATGCCGAAGATTGACTGGCTGGTCGGGGCAGACAGGAATAGCGCCGCCGCGGATAAGATCTACGCCGCTGCCGCCGACCTCATCGCCGAGGTCGGTTATGACGCTTTCAGTATCGAAGCGCTGGCCGCGAGGATCCATTGCTCGCCCGCGACTATTTATCGGCGCGCTGGCGGCAAGGCAGCCATTCGCGATGCCGTCGTAAAGATTCAGGCCACCCGGATCCTGCATTCTGTACGTGATGCCATCGACGGACTTAGGGGTTCGGATCGCGTTGTCAAAGCAACGCTTTCGGCGCTACAACGCATCCAGTCAGATCCCGTGGTCGAGTCGATGTCATCCTTCCAGATAGCGCCTGACATTGATTGGGTGACCACCTCGCCCGTGACCGCCGGCTTTGCCGCCGAGATGCTCGGAGAGGACAACCAAGACCCTCTCGCGGCGCAATGGCTCATCCGGGTCTTCCTAGCTCTATTGTGCTGGCCCGTCAAAGACAGCGCTGCCCAGCACGCACTGGTAGAGCGCTTTCTCGGCGCATCCTTCAATGGCGATTGAAGATGGCGAGCTTCACCTCACCTCCCAAGCGACACAGAGGTTCCGTGGGCGGCGAAGTCGACTGTCAATCGCGAGGTAGCTCTGTCTCGGATCTAGACATCCGCGAGCGGTCAGATCCTGTGACGCACGAGACATAGTAAGCTCGTTTAACCATTCTGCCTCCAGTGGTAGACGAGCTGGTATGAACGCGAATCTTTCGAAGCTCACACCAGTTCTGTTCGCCGGTGTCGCTGCCGCAGGAATCGCAGTTGCACCCTCCGTTTTCGCCGATCCGGCACCACCGCCGCCAGCTCCGCCGGCTCCTGGTTGCTACAACCCCGACGGCACACCCTGTACGCCGTCGGCCGGCCCGCAGGGAGCCGGCGCCGAGATTCCCGGCGGCCCGGGGGCCCAGGCGGGCTCCAATGGCCAGGTTGCGGCCGGTATCCCCGGTGGCCCGTGGGCTAAAGCGGGCCCGGGCGGAGGAATTGCGTGCGTGCCTGGCGGGCCGTGCCGAACCATCAGCCTGCCCGGATAACGCTGCGTCCCTTTAGATTCGGGGCGAGGGACGACTTCGAGTCACTCTTGCGCCGAACTCGTCTGACGGTGCGCTCGGATCGCTGACGCTGAAACTGTGCAATACCCGCACTGCGCTCGACGGTCTCGCTGCTGAGAATTGAGGCAACATTTCTTGTCTCGATGGAATCAGTGTGGAGTTGCTCGCTTATCTGGTGGGATCGGGGATGGCCGGCCAGTGCAGGCCCAATGTCGTTGCGGCGCGTGGGGTCCGGCGCGGCGGGTGGTATCAGCGGTCCGGCGCAGAAGTCGTCGTGGCCGGCGCCGCCGTCGATGACCCTGACGATGGCTTTGTCAGTGCAAAGATTCCGACGATGAGTGCGGCGACCGCGGGGGTCGTGATTGGCTTCTCTGCCCGCGGTGTCGGCGTCGAGTGCGACGATGGTGTGCATGGTCGTGTCAGCGCCGTTTCCCCTGGAGTCTGGGCTCAGCGAGTGCGCTCGATACTCCTCGGCACTGGGGTGTGACGGCCTCGACTCGGGGTTGGCGGTGTTCGTGCTCGGCATTCCGGGCGTGATGGTGTGGCTGCTCCTGGCCGGATCCGCCACCGCGACGATCGCCAAACGGCATCCGATGCGGTCAGCGGTGTGGTTGGCGGTCGTATGGTGCCTACCGGTCCTTGGTGCATTGTGCTGGTTTGCCTACCTGCTGGGAATCCGTGCCTCCCGGCGCACCACTGTGGGCTAACCCGCCCTCACCGCTTAGTTGTGACTTTTCACAAAACGGTTGGGCCGTCTCGCTTGTAGAGAATGAAGACAGCTCAGATCCCGTTTCATGCGAGCTCGCTGCCTGTAGCTTCGCTGCTCGGTCGTTGACCGCCGAGGCCTGATTTCGTCGCACACGCGTGCGGTCCGTGTGTTCGATGGGGCCAAGAAAGAAAAGACCAGCTCAAGACTGGTTTTTCTTGTCGGGCTGACAGGATTTGAACCTGCGACCACTTGACCCCCAGTCAAGTGCGCTACCAAACTGCGCCACAGCCCGGTGCCGCCGAGATCACCGGCAGCAGGTCGAAAGCCTACCGTAGCCCACCCGCCATGATCCTAATCGACCTTCCCAAACGCCGCGTCCGCCCTCTTGACCCAGGCCAACAGGGCCGCGGCCAGTGTGCCCACGCCGGCGCGACCGCCTCCCCCAGCCAATACCAGCCGCGACCCCCGCGCGAGCCAACGCAGCGCGCTGAGGATCCGGCTGAAGAGTGATATCGCGGGCGCTATCAATTTCGAGAATCGCCGAATGATTCCGGAGAGGACCCCGAAGGCACTCAGCGCCGCTTGGTTCCCCGCTTCTCGCGCACCCGCACGTTGATCCGGATCGGCGAACCCTCGAACCCGAACGTCTCGCGCAGCCGCCGCTCCAGGAAGCGCCGGTACCCGGCCTCCAGGAAACCGGTGGTGAACAACACGAACGTCGGTGGACGGGCGGTGGCCTGGGTGGCGAACAGGATGCGCGGCTGCTTGCCCCCGCGCACCGGCGGCGGCGTCGCCGCCACCACCTCCTTGAGCCACGCATTCAGCGGACCCGTCGGGATGCGCGCGTCCCACGACGCCAAGGCCGTCTCCATCGCCGGCACCAGCTTCTGCACCGCGCGGCCCGTCCTGGCGGAGATGTTGACCCGCTGCGCCCACCGCAACTGCACCAGCTCGCGGTCGATCTCACGCTCCAGCAGCTCGCGCCGGTCCTCGTCCACCAGGTCCCACTTGTTGAAGGCCAGCACCAACGCCCGACCGGCCTCGATCACCATGGACAGCACCCGCTGATCCTGTTCGGTCAGCGGCTCCGAGGCGTCGATGAGCACGACCACCACCTCGGCCGAGTCGATGGCCGAGTGGGTGCGCACCGAGGCATAGAACTCGTGCCCGCTGGCCTGGCCGACCTTGCGCCGCAGCCCCGCGGTATCGACGAATCGCCAGACCTTGCCGCCCAATTCGATCAGCGAGTCCACCGGGTCGACCGTGGTCCCGGCGACGTCGTGCACCACCGAGCGCTGATCGCCGGCCAGCTTGTTCAGCAGCGAGCTCTTGCCCACATTCGGCTTCCCGACCAGCGCCACCCGGCGCGGGCCGCCCGCCCGCGGCGCCGCCTCGGACACCTCCGGCAGCGCGGCCAGCACGTCGTCGAGCAGGTCGGCGACGCCGCGGCCGTGCATCGCGCTGATCGGGTGCGGCTCGCCGAGGCCCAGCGACCACAGCGCCGCCGCGTCCGCTTCACCCTTTTCGCTGTCAACCTTGTTGGCCGCCAGGAAGACTGGCTTGCCGGAGCGCAATAGGATCCGGGCGGCCGCCTCGTCGGCCGCGGTGGCGCCGACGGTGGCGTCGACCACCAGGATCACCGCGTCCGCCGTGCGCATCGCCACCGACGCCTGTTCGGCCACCAACTGCTGCAGGCCCTTGGCGTCGGGCTCCCAACCCCCGGTGTCCTGCACGACGAACCGGCGGCCGATCCACAGCGCGTCGTAGGAAACCCGGTCGCGCGTGACCCCCGGGACATCCTGCACCACCGCCTCGCGCCGGCCCAGGATCCGGTTCACCAGGGTCGACTTGCCGACGTTGGGCCGTCCGACCACCGCCACGACGGGTGCGGGACCGGCTTCGGCCTGCTCCTCGAGCTCGGATTCGACCGACTCCCAATCGCTTTCGTCGGTCCAGGTGCCGTCCTGCGTCATCGCACCGCCCCGCTCCCTTGGTTGACCAGCTCCAGCAGGTGGTCGATCACCTGCGCCTCGGTCATCTCGCTGGTGTCGACGACCACGGCGTCCGGGGCGGCCCGCAACGGCGACACCGCGCGGGTGGAATCCAGATGGTCGCGGCGGCGCACGTCGGCGAGCACCGCGTCATAGTCGTCGGCCAATCCGGCCGCGACGTTCTGGTCGTTGCGCCGCCGCGCGCGGGTTTCGGCCGATGCGGTCAGGAAAATCTTCACCGGCGCGTCGGGCAGGACGACGGTCCCGATGTCGCGGCCTTCGACCACGACGCTGCCCGGGCCGTCGGCCATTTCCCGCTGCAGGGCCACCAGCCGCGTCCGAACGGCGGGAACCGACGACACCGCCGACACCGCACCGGTGACCCGGTCACCGCGGATCTCGGCCGAAACGTCCTCTCCCGCAAGGAAAAACCGATCGCCGTCGGGCTGGTAATCCACCGACATCTGCACGGTCTCCGCGATGCGCCCGACCGCCTCGGCGTCGGCGGGATCGATATCGGCGCGCAGCACCGCGAGGGTCACCATCCGGTACATCCCACCGGTGTCCAGGTAACGCGCCCGCATGGCCTGCGCCAATTGCTTTGACACCGAGGACTTTCCGGTGCCGGCGGGCCCGTCGATGGCCACCACCACATCTGAGCTCACAGCCCGACCGCCCGGTAGAGCTGCCCGATCTCCCCATGACTCAAGGCCCGGATGCTGCCGGGCCGTTGCTTGCCCAACGACAACGGACCGATGTCGGTGCGCACCAGCGCCTCCACCGGGAAGCCGGCGGCACCCAGCAGCCGGCGCACGATGCGATTGCGCCCCTCGTGCAGCACCACCCGCACCAGCGTCTTGCCCGGAATGGCGTCCACCACCGCGAAATCGTCGACGCGCGCGGGGCCGTCCTCCAGTTCGATTCCCGCCTTGAGCCTCTTGCCCAGCCCGCGCGGCACGGTCCCCGTCACGGTCGCCAGGTATGTCTTGGGCACCTCGTGCGAGGGATGCATCAACCGGTGGGCCAGCTCGCCGTCGTTGGTCAGCAGGATCAAACCCTCGGTGTCGGCGTCCAGCCGGCCGACGTGAAAGAGGTTCTTGTTGCCGCGCACCCGGCGTTCCACCAGGTCGCCGATGCACGGCCGGCCGCGGTCGTCGGACATGGTGGAGTGCATGCCGCGCGGCTTGTTCAGCGCCAGATAGACCAGCGACTCGTCAAGGACCACCCGGGCGCCGTCGACCTTGATCACCGAGGCGTCGGGGTCGACCCGGGTGCCAAGCTCGGTGACCACCTGCCCGTCGACCTCGACACGGCCGTCGATGATCATCTTCTCGGCGGCCCGCCGCGACGCAATTCCGGCCTGGGACAACACCTTCTGCAGGCGGATCCCTTCGGTCTCGACCATCAATCCTGGTCCACGTCGAACGTCAGCGCCTGGTCGGGCGCCTGACCGCCGGCGAGTTTGATGAAACGCGGCTCGCTGTCCAGGGATTCGCTCAGGTCCTCGATCGTGTCGACGTCGGGCAGCAGCGGTGCGATGTCGGGCAGGTCGGCGAGCGACGTCAGGCCCAACCGCTCCAGGAACAGGTCGGTGGTGGCGAACGTGACCGCGCCGGTGTCGTCGTCGACCCCGGCCTCGGTGATCAGGCCGCGCGCCAGCAGCGTCCGCATGACCGCGTCCACGTTGACACCGCGGACCGCGCTGACCCGCGCCCGGGTCACCGGCTGGCGGTAGGCCACCACCGCCAGGGTCTCCAGCGCGGCCCGGGTCAGCTTGGAGCGGGCGCCGTCCAGCAGCAGCTTCTCCACGTACGGCGCGTACCGGGCGCGGGTGTACATCCGCCAGCCCTCGCTGGTCTGGCGCAGGTCGATGCCGCTGTCGCGTTCGGTGAGCTCGTCGGCCATCTGCTGCAGCCGGGCGGCGACCCGGTAGACGGGTTGCTGGGTGGCCGCGCCGAGCGCCTCGGCGGTGACCGGGGTGTCGACCACAAGCAGTAGCGCCTCCAGCACCGACCCGAGCTCCTCGGGCTCCATCGGCGCGGCCTCGGCGATGTCCGGGATGCCGACGTCCAAGTCGACGTCGGGCTCAGATTCGCTCATCATTCGTCCCGCACTTCTACCAAGGCTTCGCTGGCCGGACGTTCCCCGGTCCATGAAATCTGGAGCACGCCCAGCGGCTCCGACTGGTCGAATGCTACCGCCCGGCTCCGGTACAACTCGAGCAGCGCCAGGAAGCGCCCGACGACCTCGATCGGCGCCTCGCAGTCGGCGACCAGCTCGGAGAACGTCGCCCACTGGCCGGTGCCGCGCGCCTGCAGGAAAGCCAGCAGCCTCTTGGCCTGCTCGGGCACCGACACCTGGACCTCGTGCAGGTGCCCGATCGACACCGTCGGCACGGGCCGCGGGCTGAACGCGATCGCGGCGATCTGGGCGAAGCGTTCGGCGTCGACGCCGAGCATCACCTCGGGCAGCAGTTCGGTGAACCGGTCCTCCAGCGACACGGCGCGCGGGTAGCTGCGCAGCGCGGTGGCCTCCAGCTCGGCGAACATCTCGGCGACGTGCTTGAACGCGCGGTACTGCAGCAGCCGGGCGAACAGCAGGTCGCGCACCTCCAGCAGCGCCAGATCCTCCTCGTCGTCGACCTGCCCGGCCGGCAGCAGGCGGGCGGCCTTGAGGTCGAGCAGGGTCGCGGCGACCACCAGGAACGCCGTGGTCTCCTCGAGGTCCAGCTGGGAGCCGATCTCGCGGGTGTAGGCGATGAAGTCGTCGGTCACCTGGTGCAGCGCCACCTCGGTGACGTCGAGGCGGTGGGCGAAGATGAGCTGCAGCAGCAGATCGAACGGCCCCTCGAAATTGGTCAGGCGTACTTGAAAGCCGTTCTTGGGTGGCGCCTCACCGTTCGCGCTGGCCGTCACGCGCCGAATCGGTCAATGAACTCGCGGGCCAGGGCGCGGTAGGCGACGGCGCCCGTGGACCGCGGCGCCCACGTAGTGATCGGCTCACCGGCCACGCTGGTCTCCGGGAATCGGACGGTGCGGGTGATGACCGTGTCGAAGACCAGGTCGCCGAAGCGCTCCACTACCCGCGCCATGACCTCGCGCGAGTTGACGGTGCGCGGATCGTACCGGGTGAGCAGGATCCCGCTGATCTCCAGCTTCGGGTTCAGCCGGTCGCGCACCTTGTCGACGGTGTCGGTCAGCAGCGCCAGCCCGCGCAGCGAGAAGAACTCGCATTCGGTGGGAATGACCACGCCGTCCGCGCACGCCAACCCGTTGACGGTGAGCAAGCCCAGCGAGGGCTGGCAGTCGATCAGCACGTAGTCGTAGCGGTCCAGCACCGGGTGCAGCGCCCGCCCCAGGGTCTGCTCCCGGCCGACCTCGTTGACCAGCTGGATCTCGGCCGCCGACAGGTCGATATTGCTCGGCACCAGGTCCATGTGCCTGACCCGGGTCTGCAGCAGCACGTCGTCGATCGACACCCGCGGCTCGACGAGCACATTGTGAATCGTCTTCTCCAGCTCGTAGTGCGGGACGCCCAGACCCGCGGACAGCGCGCCCTGGGGGTCCATGTCCACCAGCAGCACGCGCCGCCCGTATTCGGCGAGCGCGGCGCCGAGGTTGATGGTCGAGGTGGTCTTCCCGACGCCGCCCTTCTGGTTGCACATCGCGACGACCTTCGCCGGGCCGTGCGAGGTGCGCGGCTGCGGTTCCGGGATCGCCCGCGGCGGCCGCCCGGTCAGACCGAGCTCGACGCCGCTGTCCGGCTGCTCAGTCATGGCGGGGGTGTTCGGGAGGTGAACATCGACCGAAAGTCTAACGGGTTCACGCGCCGAAGCCGGGCGACCCGCAGGCAATTTAGCAGCCAATTTCGTGGGATTTGCGCTGGTAGCGCGCCTAATGGCGCTCATCGTTAACAGCAGTCACACCAGCATCAGCGGGGAGGTGGGGGGCGGGTTTCAAATTTGATATCGCGGGCGATATCGCGTCCCGGGCCGCGTCCAGATTGCCGTGCGGGTTGCGATCCCGGTGCGCGACGACCCCGGTCGCAATCTCGGCACCCGGCTGCCGGTCGGCCGGCCGGATTACTGTGGCGCCATGGACCTCAAGCGACGGATTCCCCTACTGCGATGGTCGGTCTGGCGGATGGCGACCGGGGCGCGCAACATCACCACGACGGGTCAGATCGGCGACGGCCGCGAGGCCGCCGCGGTGGACTACGTCCTGCGCAACGCCAAGGCCGGCGACATCGACGACGTGCTGGCCGCCATCGATAAGTTCGCCTACGAGAAGTCGATGCTGATCAACGTCGGCGACGAGAAGGGCCGGCTCCTCGACGCGGCCGTCCGCCGCGCCGACCCGGCGGTGGCGCTGGAGTTGGGCACCTACGTCGGATACGGCGCGTTGCGCATCGCGCGGGCCGCCCCGAACGCGCGCGTGTACTCCGTCGAACTCGCCGAGGCCAACGCGGCCAACGCCCGGCGCATCTGGGCGCACGCCGGCGTCGCCGGCCGGGTGACGTGTGTCGTCGGCACCATCGGCGACGGCGGCCGCACCCTCGACACGCTCGCCAATGAGCACGGCTTCGCCCCCCGCGGTCTGGACTTCGCGTTCCTGGACCACGACAAGGATGCCTACCTCGACGACCTGCGCAGCATCATGGCGCGCGGTTGGCTGCGTCCGGGCGCGATCGTGGTCGCCGACAACGTCCGAGTGCCGGGCGCGCCGAAGTACCGCGAGTACATGCGCCAGCAGCAGGGCAAGCAGTGGAACACCGTCGAACACAAGGCGCACCTGGAGTACCAGTCGCTGGTGTCAGATCTGGTCCTGGAATCCGAGTTTTTGGGCTGACGTTGGGCGCAGATCACTGCGCGCGCGGGTGCGCGCCAGCCCACACCTCGCGCAGCGCGTGCACGGTGACCATCGTGTAGATCTGCGTCGTCGTGACCGAGGCATGCCCCAGCAGTTCCTGGACCACCCGCACGTCGGCGCCGCCTTCGAGCAGGTGCGTCGCGAACGAATGGCGCAGCATGTGCGGCGAGACGCCCGATGTGATGCCGGCGCGCTCGGCGGCGTCCTGCAGCACCTGCCAGGCGCTCTGCCGCGACAGCCGCCCGCCGCGCACGTTGAGGAAGATGGCCGGTGTCCCCCGGCCGCGGCGGGCCAGGTCGGGGCGGCCGCGCACCAGATAGGCGTCCAGGGCCTGCACCGCGGGCCGCCCGATCGGCACCAGCCGCTGCTTGCCGCCCTTGCCACGCAGCAGCACGGACCGGGCCCGGGTGTCGATGTCGTCGACGTCGAGGCCGACGGCCTCGGAGATCCGCGCCCCGGTGGAGTACAGAAGTTCCAGCAGCGCCCGGTTGCGCAGCGTGAGCGGGCCGTCGGACGCGCTGTCGCCGCCGGCGGCCTCCAGCAGCGCCAGCACCTGGTCGATGGTCAGGCTCTTGGGAAGCCGACGGCCCGGGGTCGGCGGGCGGACCGCGCGCGCCACGTCGAGCTCGGCGAGCCCCTCGGCAGCGGCGAACCGGTGCAGGCCCCGCACCGCGATCAGGGCCCGCGCCGCCGACACAGCGGACAGCGCCGCGGTCCCCGCGTCGGGGTCGCCGCGGCGCAACGCCACCAGGAACTCGCTCACGTCGTCCTCGCCCACCTTGGCCAGGTCGTGAATCCCGCGGTCCGACAAATGTTTCGTGTAGCGGCGCAGATCGCGGCGATAGGAACTGAGGGTGTTGGCCGCCACGCCCCGCTCGATCGTGAGGTGGTCGAGGTAGCCCTGCAGCTGGGTGTCCAGGGCCGCGGTCGTCATCGCGCGGCCTTTCGCGCGGCGAACGCCGTCGGCTTGTCGGGCCAGGGGCTTGAAACCGCACGCGTCGGCATGGACTCCGTCTTGACGACCTGGGCGGCCAGGATGCCCGCCACCGCAATGGCATTGACGATTTCGCCGCGAAGCACCATATCGGTGGCCTCCTCGATCGGATACCACTGCAGCGTCATGTCGGCTTCTTCGTCGTGCGCCTCGGGCCGCTCCAACTCGGTGAGCCCGGTGGCCAGATAGACGCGCACGGATTCGTCGCTGAAGCCGGGAGTGGAATTGAGGTCGACGAGCACCCGCCAGGTGTCAGCCTTGAGCCCCGCTTCTTCGTGAAGTTCCCGGGCCGCAGTCAGGTGCGGCGGCTCGCCGCCCACGTCGAGCAGCCCGGCCGGAAGTTCCCACAGCCGTCGGCCGAACGCGTGGCGGTACTGATAGACCATCGGGATGTTGTCGTCGTCGTCCAAGGCAACCACGGCCACCGCGCCGAAGTGCTCGACGATCTCCCGGGTGACGACCTGGTCGCCCGGCATCCGGACCTGGTCCCGGCGCAGCGCGAAAATCTTGCCCGTGTACAGCGTTTCGGATGACGCCGTCTCGAATTCGTGCTCAGCCACGGGTGGCGGGTTCAGGTAGCGACTGGCCGACGCTGTCCCGCTGCTGGTTGCCGTTGGAGGCATGCTCGGGGATCTCCACCGGCAGCAGCTCACCCGACTGGTAGTCCAGCGCCGCCCCGACGAACGCGACGAACAACGGGTGCGGCCGGGTGGGCCGGCTCTTGAGCTCCGGGTGGGCCTGGGTACCGACGACGAACGGGTGCACCTCGCGCGGATATTCGACGAACTCCACCAGATGCCCGTCGGGCGAGGTCCCGGAGAACCGCAGACCGCTCTCGGCAATCTTGTCCCGGTAGGCGTTGTTGACCTCGTAGCGGTGCCGGTGCCGCTCCGACACCTGCGTGGTGCCGTAGGCCTCGGCCACGATCGAATCCGGTTGCAGCACAGCGGGATACGCGCCCAGCCGCATCGTTCCACCAAGATCGGCCTGACCGGTCACCGCGTCGACCTGGTCGGCCATCGTCGAGATGACGGGATCCGGTGTGTCGGGGTCGAATTCGGCCGAGTTGGCCCCGGCCAGCCCCGCGGAACGCGCGGCCTCGATCACGATGCACTGCAGCCCGAGGCACAGGCCCAGCACGGGCAGCCCGCGCGAGCGGGCGTACCGGATGGCGCCGATCTTGCCCTCGATCCCCCGGATGCCGAAGCCGCCCGGGATCAGGATGCCGTGCACGTCACCCAGCGCCGCCGCGGCGCCCGCCGCGGTCTCGCACCCGTCCGAGGCCACCCATCGCATCTCCACCTTGGCGTGGTGCTTGAAACCGCCGGCGCGCAGCGCCTCGGTGACCGACAGGTAGGCGTCGGAGAGCTCGACATACTTGCCCACCAACGCGATTCGCACGGTCTCGTGCGGCTCGTGCACGCGGCGCAACAGGTCGTCCCACTCGGTCCAGTCGACGTCGCGGAACGGCAGGTTGAGCCGGCGCACCACGAACGCGTCGAGCTCCTCGCGGTGCAGCCGCTTGGGGATGTCATAGATCGACGGCGCGTCGGGCGTGGAGATGACGCCGTCGATGTCGACGTCACACATCAACGCGATCTTGTTCTTCAGCGCTTCGGGGACGTCTCGGTCGCAGCGCAGGATCAGCGCATCCGGGGTGATACCGATGCTGCGCAGCGCCGCCACCGAGTGCTGGGTG
This sequence comes from Mycobacterium hainanense, assembly GCF_041890355.1. Lineage (NCBI taxonomy): Bacteria > Bacillati > Actinomycetota > Actinomycetes > Mycobacteriales > Mycobacteriaceae > Mycobacterium > Mycobacterium hainanense. The sequence goes on from NZ_CP169059.1 coordinate 3,191,756, forward strand.
GGCTTGGTCTTGAGTTCGCCCGACGGCGCCAGGTAGGGCACCAGCGACACGTGCAGGAAGAAGACGTTCTCCCGGCCCAGGTCGTGACGGACCTGGCGCGCCGCCTCCAGGAACGGCTGCGACTCGATATCGCCGACGGTGCCGCCGATTTCGGTGATCACGACGTCCGGGCGGTTGCCCTCGGCGTCCGGCTGGGCCATCGCAAGAATGCGGCCCTTGATCTCGTCGGTGATGTGCGGAATCACCTGGACGGTGTCGCCCAGGTACTCGCCGCGCCGTTCCTTGGCGATGACGGTCGAATACACTTGCCCCGTCGTGACATTCGCCGAGCCGGACAGGTCGCGATCCAGGAACCGCTCGTAGTGGCCGACGTCGAGATCGGTCTCGGCTCCGTCCTCGGTGACGAACACCTCGCCGTGCTGGAACGGGTTCATCGTGCCGGGGTCCACGTTGAGATACGGGTCGAGCTTTTGCATCGTCACGTACAACCCGCGGGCGGTCAGTAACTGACCGAGGCTGCTGGCGGTAAGACCCTTACCCAACGAGGAGGCCACGCCCCCGCTGACGAAGAGGTGCTTGGTGGCGGATTGCGGATGCTTTCGCACAGGCGACCTCCGTGAAGACGGGCAGGGCGTCGAATTTTGCTAGCGAATAACTAGTAGGGCCTGCCGACCCACGGAAACCCACCCTAACATCCGCGACCGATGTGTCGCGGCGAACACGCCCGCTACTGGGGCACGGTGATCGATGTCGCGCCGTGACCGGTGCCGTACTGGCCCGGGTGACCGCCGCCAAGCAGGTCGTGCAGGCCCAGCACGGCGGTGATCCGGCCGGGCGCGGTGTCGACGTCGTCAACGGTGCTGACCGCCGAGTTCATCGCGGCGTCGGCCCGCGTCACGGCGACCGCGGCGCCCCCGGTCGCCGAGCCGTCCCGGCCGGCCAGCAGGATCCCCGAGCCGTGCGGCGCCACCGCGGCGGCGAACCGGGCGACGCTGACACCCCGGTTGCCGGCATCCTGCGGCAGCGCGCCGCCGGTGACGATCAGCGCGGCGTTCGCCGCGCCCAGGTGATCGGCGGGCTGATAGGTGATGAAACCCGTTTCGCGCAGGGCCGCCAGCACGGTGTCCCGCTGGCCCTCGTCGACGGGCGGGACCGCGGGGTTGGGGTTGGTCAGCAACGCGATGCCCATCAGGTCACCGGCCTGCGAGCCCTGGTCGACGAGCTTGGTGCTCAACTGCTGACCGGCCGGCAAGATCGACGAGTTCACCACGGTCTGCAGTTTCTCCGCGGAATTGGCCTCGACGAACTCACTTGTCAACGACACGGTTCCGGTCACCGCGCCGCCGGCCTGCCCGATGATCTTCGACACCGAGGCGACGTCGTCGTCTTTGGCGTCCGGGGTGCGGAACACCACGACCGACTTGCCGGCGAGCGCGTCGTGCACCATCCGCCCGCCCAGCTGGATATCGAAGTTGTTTGCCGCGCTGAGCTTTTCGTTCAGTACGTTCTTCTGGTCGTTGAGCCCGTCGATCTGGGTGTGTAGATCCCGCTTCTCGTCACGCAGGCTGGACAGCAGGGTGTCGGACAGGAAGCCGGAACCGAGCACGACTCCCACGGCCAGCGCCAGGAAGACGGCAGCCAGCGATAACGCGTGTTGGCGGAGCGAGATCATTGCCTCCCCCTAGCTCACCAGATGGGCAACCCAGAGGGAGAAGTGGTTCCAGTAGTCGGTCACCCAGTGCAACACCACGCCGTCGGTGCGGGACACCCACAGGGCGACGATGACGGCGATCAGCATCGTCAGCGCCAGCAGCGCGATGGCGCCCGCCGAGATGTGATTGCGGTACAGGGTGGCCACGGCCTTGGCGTCCACCACCTTCTCCCCCACCCGAAGCCGGGTCAGGAACGTCGAGGGGTTGCTGTGCGCGCGGGTGCGGTCGAAGAACGTCTCGATGTTGGCCGTGTGGCCGGCGGTCACCAGCAGCGCTGCGCCGTGGTGGTCGGCCAGCAGCAGGGCCAGGTCGATCGCCGAACCCGCCGCCGGAAAGGTCATCGCCCCCACGCCGAGATCCTGGATGCGCTCCAGGCCGGGCGCGTGGCCGTCGGCGTCGGCGGGCAGCACCACCTGCGCGCCGCACTTGAGGGCGTCGGCGCTGATCTGGTCGGGGTCGCCGACGATCACCTGGGGCCGATAACCGGCCTTGCGCAACACATCCGCGCCACTACCCACGCCGAAGAGCACCGGCTGATACTCCTTGATGAACGGCTTGAGGGACTTCAGGTCTTCCTCGGCGCTGGGCTCGTCGGCGACGATCACCACGTGCCGGCGGCGCAGGTCGACGTCGATGTCGGGAATACCGATGCCGTCGATCAGCAGCGGGCTCTCGCTCTTGATGAACTCGATCGTGTTGCCGGCAAACGCCTCCAGATGCGCGGACAGCCCGCTCTTCGCCTCCCGCATCAGGTCGGCGATGTCGTGGTCGGTGCGCTCGGTGCCGCGGACCAGCCGCCGGTCGCCCGAGTACACGCCGCCCTCGTGCAGGCGGATCTTGGCGCCGTCCTTGACCTTCTTGAAGATGTCGGGCCCGGTCTCGTCGATCAGCGTGACCCCGTTGTTGACCAGCACCTCGGGCCCCATGTTCGGATAGCGGCCCGACACCGAGGGCGAGGCATTGACGACCGCGGCGATATCGGCCTCCACCAAGGCGTCCGCCGTGATGCGGTCCAGATCCAGGACATCGAGCACCACGATGTCGCCGGGGCACACCCTGCGCAGCAATCGGTCGATGTTCCGGTCCACCCGGGCGGTGCCGACGAGGCCGGGTCGGGCGGTGTTACGGGTAAGCAGGCCTGACATCTTCATGGGGGCGATTCTGTCGGTGATGCGCGGAGGAGGCGTGGAGGCGCGCCGTAACATCAGCCTCAGAAGTTGACTAGAGTCCCATTAGTCACAAGCCGCTAACGGCTCGGTCGCGGGCCGGGTGCCAAGACCTCACAAGATGCGTTGCAGGAGGGCGAGAAGCTGCCGTTGCTCGTCGCGGGTCAGCCGTGCAAGCAGGGAATCCGTCGTGTGGTCGGTAGCGATCTTGATCTCTTCGACCGCCCGTCTTCCGCGAGCGGTGAGTTCCAGTTCATTGTGCCGACGATCCGCGGGCGACCTCCTGCGTCGGACCAGCCGGTTGCGCTCCAATTCGTCGGCGGCCAACGACATCGTGCTGCGTTCCAGTCGCATCTGTTGCCCGATCATGAGCTGACTCGTCGGACCTTGCGCGTCCAGCAGCAACAACATCCCCGCCGCACGAACCGATAGCTTCGCTCCCGCCAACTCCTGACCGAACAGCTCGATCGCCCGCGCGCTGACCGTCCCCAGGAGAAAACACACGTGTTCGGCGAGGACTTCGGGAATGGGCACCGCAGCGATGTGTTCGGCCGACGCCGGCGCCGCACCGGACTGATCGACGTCGCTGGCCATGCGTGCTCCCGTCCGATCGATGAGCCTCAACGCGCCATCCTAACGCGTCGAGCAGCGGCCCATCTCATCCTGAGATCGTTCGACAACCCGCATGTCAGGAGATCACAGTTGCAAAATCGTCCGCGTATGCAATACTCCAATTATCGGAGCATTTATTAATCGGATCATTTTGCAGTCGCACCGGGGAAGGGAAGCACAGTGGAGCTACAAGGCAAGTTCGCCGTCGTCACCGGCGGAGGATCGGGCATCGGGCTGGCCATCAGCAGAGCATTGCGCGCCGCCGGCGCCGACGCCTTGATCGTGGGGCGCGACCAGGAGCGGCTGGCCACAGCGCGGGGAGGCGACGCGGGCATCACGACGTTCGTGGCCGACCTCACCGACGACGGGGATCGGGACCGCCTCGTCGAGCACCTCGCCGAGGGTCGCCCCCCAGACGTCTTGGTGAACAACGCCGGCACCATGACCGACATCGATCTCCACGATCGATGTGCTGCGCGCACGATGGAAAACGAAATGGCGCTGGATCTCTCGGCGCCGATGTATCTGACCATGTCGTTGCTGCCCGCTCTCCTGGGACGACCGGAAGCAGCCGTTGTCAATGTCACCACCGGTCTGGTCTACGCACCCTTCGGCCGCATGCCGGCCTATGCGGCCGCCAAAGCCGGTGTGCACGCCTTCAGCCAAGCGTTGCGGCACCAGACCCGGCGCGACGGCCTGCACGTGCTGGAGGTGCTGCCCCCAACCGTGGACACCGAACTCACCAGCAGCTACGGCGGATCCAAGATTCAGCCTGAGACCGTCGGCTCCGCCGTCGTCAAAGCGCTGATCAACGGAACGACGGAACTGCGAATCGGACAGGCGAAGTTCCTCTACGCCATGTCGCGGATAGCGCCGAACGCCATCTTCACTCTGATGAACAAAACCGCTGACAACCTCGCCACGAAGGCGCACTCATGAACCCCGCACTGCCGGCCTGGCTCGACACCAGGATCTACCCGTTCGAGAACCACTACGTGCACATCGACGGCCACACCGTGCACTATGTCGACGAAGGCTCCGGGCCGGTCTTGCTCCTTCTGCACGGCAACCCCACCTGGTCGTTCCTGTACCGCAACATCATCGGCCAATTGTCGAACCAATTCCGTTGCATCGCATTGGACTATCCCGGATTCGGGCTGAGCACCGCCGGCCCCGGATACGCGTTCAAACCCGAGCAGCACTCGCACGTCGTGGAGCACTTCATCACCGAACTCGGACTGACCGACATCCGAATGATGGTGCACGATTGGGGCGGACCGATCGGCCTCGGCGTCGCGGGACGCCGCCCCGACCTCTTCCATTCGCTGATCATCGGCAACACCTGGGCGTGGCCGGCGCAAGGAATCCCGCACGTCGCCATGTTCTCCCGGGTCGCCGGTAACCCATTGAGCCGCTTGTTGATCCGACGGTTCAATGCGTTCGTCGACTGGCTGATGCCCGCAGGAATCAATCGGACCCTGACGGCGGCGGAAAAAGCCGCTTACCGCGGACCCTTCCCCACGCCGAAGTCACGCCAACCCATCGCGATCCTCCCCCACGAGATCCTCGCCAGCCGCAACTACCTCGCGGAAGTCGAAGCAGGACTGGCGAAGCTGACCGACAAGCCGGTGCTGCTGCTGTGGGGCAACGACGATATTGGCTTCCGAGACAGCGAACGCACACGATTTGAAGCGACCTTCCCACGCCATCGCACCCGAATTCTGTTCGGCGCCAAGCATCTAATTCAGGAATGCGATCCGCGAGCAATCAGCGACGAAATTCGCGCGTTCGAAGATTTCCCAATCTCGACCGAGGAACAGCGATGACCACACTAAAGGAAGCTGTCGCACTCGCTGAGGCCGACGGGCATCATCAGTCATCCTGAATCCGGGGAAACCGTCCTGGCGTTCGTCTCCGTAGGCAAGGTGAGGCATGCGAACCTGCGAGCCCGACCCCAGATCACGGCACGCCAGAGGTGTTGAGTGATGGGACGGCCGCGGCCATACCGACGTCAGATCTCGTCCTTTTGCGCCGCGTCGAGCAGTTCCCGGGCGTGCGCCCGGCCGCTGTCCGACTCGCCCAGCCCGGCCAGCATCCGCGCCAGTTCGGCGACCCGCTCGTCGCCGGTGACCCGCCGCACCACGCTGGTCCCCTTCGGGCCGGCGCTGTGCACCACCAGGTGCACGTCGGCGTACGCCGCGACCTGCGGCAGGTGGGTGACCACGATGACCTGATGGGTGCGCGCCAGCCGCGCCAACCGCCGCCCGATCTGCACCGCGGCCCGCCCGCCGACACCGGCGTCGACCTCGTCGAACACCATGGTGGTGCCCGCGGCCGAGGCGGCCAGCACCACCTCCAGCGCCAGCATCACCCGGGACAGCTCGCCGCCGGACGCGCTCTTGGCCAGGGGAAGCTGGTCCATCCCGCGGTGTGCGGCGAAGCCGAACTCGACCTGATCGACGCCGTCGACGCCGGCGCGGGCCAGCTCGCCCGACGGCAGCACCAGCGCGGCGGGGTCGTCCTTGTCGGCGGCGACGTCGTTGCTCACGTCGATGTTGAACTGGGCGTCGGCCATCGCCAGCCCGGACAGCTCGGCGGTGACCTCCTTGGCGAGCCGCTTGGCGGCCTTGCGCCGGATGCCGCTGAGATCGGTTGCGGCTTCGGCCAATTCACGGGCAAGCTGGTCGACCCGGGCCGCCAGCGCCTGCAGGCCCTCCTCGGAGACGTCGAGCTGGGCCAGGCGCTGTCGTGATTCCCGGGCCCACTGCAGCACGCCGTCGACGTCCGGGGCGTACTTGCGGGTCAGCGTGCGCAGCTCCGCCTGCCGGGCCAGCTTCGCCTCCAGAGCGCTGGCGTCGACGGGCAGCTCGTCCAGGTAGGCGCTGAGTTCGCCCGCCGCGTCGGCTACGACGGTCAGCGCCTCACCGACTTGCCCGGCCAGCGACCGCAGCTTCGCGTCGTCGGTCGACTCCAGGGCGGCCCGGGCCCGGCCCAGGCCGTCGGCGGCGCTGTGCCCGTCGGCGTCGGCGTCGTCGGGGGCGCCGGTGAGCGCCGTGTGCGCGGTGACCGCGGCCTCGCGCAGGGTGTCCAGCTCGGAGAGCCGCACGATGTCGGCGACCAGGGCGTCGTCCTCGCCCGGCTGCGGGTCGACGGTGTCAATCTCGTTGAGCGCGAACGTCAGTCGGTCGGACTCCAGCGCGAGCTCGCGCATGCGGTTGCGGCGGTCGATGAGGTCGTGCCGCGCGGTCAGCCAGGCGTCGCGCAGCTTGCGGTAGCGCTCGAGCGCGGGGGCCGCCTTGGCGTAGCGGTCCAGCGCGCCGCGTTGCTCCTCGGGCCGCATCAGCCGCAGCTGGTCGTTCTGCCCGTGCAGCGTGAGCAGCTCCGCGGTGAAGTCGCCCAGCGACTTGGCGGGCACGCTGCGACCGCCCAGATAGGCCCGCGACGGCCCGTCGCGGCTGACCGAGCGCAGCGCGATCACGCTGCCGTCCTCGTCGCGTTCGGCGCCCGAGGCGTCCAGCATCTCGTCCAGCAGCGCCACCGCGGCATCCTCGAGATCCGTTGTGGTGAACCGGCCTTCGACGACCGCACGGTCGGCGCCGGACCGAACCCGGGTGGCGTCGGCGCGTGCCCCGCCCAACAGGTGCAGCCCGGTCACCACCATGGTCTTGCCCGCGCCGGTCTCGCCGGTCAATACGGTCAGGCCGCGATCGAACTCCCCGACCGCTGCGCTGATGGCGCCCAGCGACTCGATGCGGATTTCGGTCAGCATCTACTTCCCACGCCACCCGGTGACCGGCAACCGGAATTTGCGCACCAACCGATCGGTGAACGGCGCGCTGTCCAGCCGCGCCCATTTCACCGGTGTGTCGCAACGTCTTACCTCGATCCGGCTGCCGGCCGGGATCAGCATCTCGCGGCGTCCGTCGCAGAACACCAGGGCGTCGTGACCGTCCGCCTCGATCTCGATGGCGACGGTGGCGTCGGGGCTGGTGACCATCGGCCGGCCGAACAGCGCGTGAGCGTTGTTGGGCACCACCAGGATTGCCTCGAGGTCGGGCCACAACACCGGGCCGCCGGCCGAGAACGCATAGGCGGTGGACCCGGTGGGCGTCGACACCAGCACCCCGTCGCACCCGAACGCCGAGACCGGCCGCCCGTCGATCTCGACCACCACCCCCAGCACGCCCAGCCGCGGGCCCTTTTCCAGGCTGACCTCGTTGAGCGCCCAGCCGTGCGCGATTTCGCGCCCGGGCGCGCGCACGAGCACGTCCAGCGTCAGGCGGTCCTCGACGCGGTAGTCCTTGGCGACCACGTGGTCCAGCACCCGGTCGATGGCCTCGGCCTCCGCCTCGGCCAAAAAGCCGATGCGGCCCAGGTTGACGCCCAGGACCGGGATCCCGGCGTTGCGGGCCAGTTCGGCCGCGCGCAGGAACGTGCCGTCCCCGCCGAGCACCAGCACCAGTTCGCAGCCGTCGGCGGCGTGCGGGTCCGCGTCGACGACCTCGATCTCGACGCCCATCGCCCGGATGTCGTCGGGGGCGACGTGCAGCGAACCGCGGTCGACCGCCTCGGCGGACAGGACGCGCAGGGCGATGTCGTTGGCGCCCAACACTTTCTGCACGCGGGCCGCCGTCTCGGTGGCTTCCTCGCGGCCGGTGTGCACCACCATCAGCACGGTGCGCTGCTCGGTCCCCGACGTCACTGCGGGCCCTCATTCACCGCGTGCCGCACCGCCGCCACCAACTCGTCGTCCGCGAATCCCGACTGAGCGCGCAGCCACAGAAAATACTCGACATTGCCCGACGGGCCGGGCAGCGGGCTGGCGGTGACGCCGACGGTGTGCCAGCCCAGCTCGCCGGCGCGCCGCGCCACGCCCAGCACGGCATCGGCGCGCAGGCCCGGGTCGTGCACCACGCCGCCGGCGCCGACCTGGCCCCGTCCCACCTCAAACTGCGGCTTCACCATGGGAACGATATCCGCAGTGGGCGAAGCACATCCAGCCAGCGCGGGCAACACGGTGGCCAGCGAAATAAAGGACAGGTCGGCGACGATCAGGTCGACCGGGCCCCCGATGGCCTCGGGCGAGAGGTCGCGGGCGTTGGTCCGCTCGACCACCACGACCCGCGGGTCGCAGCGCAGCGACCATGCCAGCTGGCCGTAGCCCACATCCACGGCGACCACCTCGGCGGCCCCGCGGTCCAGCAGGACTTCGGTGAACCCGCCCGTGGACGCGCCGGCATCCAGGCAGCGCCGGCCGGCCACCGGAACCTCGAAGGTGTCCAGGGCGCCGATCAGTTTGTGCGCGCCGCGGGACACCCAGCCCCGTTCCCCGTCGTCGGCCACGGTCAGGGCCGCGGTGACCGCGACGGCGGTGCCCGGCTTGCGCGCCGGCAGCCCGTCGATGCTGACCCGCCCGGCGCCGATCAACTCCGCGGCCTGCTGACGCGATCGCGCCAGGCCGCGCCGAACCAGCTCGGCGTCGACGCGGGCGCGGCGAGACATGCGCGCACTCAGCCCTTCTCCGCCGACTCCAGCGCGGCCAGCAGCACGTCGTGGGCCTCGGAGAGGCGGCGGGCGATGTCTTCGAGTTCCGTCAGCGACGGCTGGTCGTCGGGATTCTCGGGCGCCCCGGGCTCGGGCAGCCGGGCGAGCAGGGCGTCGATTTCGGCACGGATTTCTTCAGGATCGATAGTCATTGCGCTCTTACGCTAGTCATCCGTCAGTCGCCGCGCACCAAAGACCAGCGCCGCAACGCGGCCCGGGCGTCGTCGTCGGCGGCCCGGATGTCGACTGGGCGCCCGACCGAGGCCGCATCCCACACCGCGCTGGCGACTGCCCGCACGATCGAGAGCCCGTCGCCGTCGTCGGGCCCGGCGCCGCTGACGGTCACCGCCCCCTCGTCGACGTCGACGCGCCACCCTGGCTGTGGCCCCACGGCGAGCCGCTTGCCGTCGGAGTGCAGCGCGCGCAGGTCGTGGCCGATGTAGGTGGGCCGACGCGCCGGTTCGGCGTACACCGCATCCCGCGCGGAGCTGACCCCGGTGAGCACCATCAGGCTCGGCAGCTCGGCCGCGTTGGCGCCCTCGATGTCGGTGTCCAGCCGGTCGCCCACCACCAGGGGCGCGCGGAAATCTCCGCGGGCCGCCGCGTCGGTCAGCAGACCGGGCGCCGGTTTGCCCGCGACCTGGGGCTCGGCGCCGGTGGCCGCGCGCAGCGCGGCGACCAAGGAGCCGTTCCCGGGCAACAGGCCGCGCTCGGTGGGCAGGGTCGGATCGATGTTGGCCGCCACCCACAGCGCGCCGGCCCGGATGGCCAGCGCGGCCTCGGCGAGATCCGGCCAGCCGACGGTCATCGACAGGCCCTGGACGACGGCGACCGGGTCGTCGTCGTACCGCCGCACCGGGCGCAGGCCGACGGCGGCGACCTCGTCGGCCAGAGCGTCGGTGCCCACGATCAGCACCGGTGACCCGGCCGGCAGCCGGCCGGCCAGCAGGCGGGCGGCGCTCTGGGCGCTGGTGGCGACGTCGTCAGCGGTGGCGGTGAAGCCGAGCTCGGTCAGGTGCGCCGCGACCTCGGCGGCGCTGCGGGAGGCGTTGTTGGTGACGAAGAATGCGCGGCTTGTGACCTCGGCCAGCGCCTCGACCGCGCCCTCGGTGGGCCGGCGGCCCCGAAACAGCGTTCCGTCCAGGTCGAGCAGCAGACAATCATATTGGCGCGCAACGCTTGTCATCTCAGCCCAGCTCGCTGACCCGGTCTTCGGCGTCGGTGACGCCCTCGACGTCGGCGGCGGCCGAGCGCAAAAACCATTGCAACGCTTCGTCATTGCGGCCCAGCGCGAGCAGCGTATCGGCGTAGGCGTAAAACAACCGCGCCGCCGTCGTACCCTGGCGGGCGGGATCGAGCTGCGGGGTCGACAACACCGTCAGCGCCTGCTCCAGCTGCCCGAGATCCGCGCGCGCGCCGGCGGCGACGATGCGCAGCTCGTCGGCGTCGTCACCCGCGAGCTGGGCCGCCTCGGGGCCGCGCGCGAGTTCGATGGCCCGCTCCGGGCGGCCAAGCCCGCGTTCGCAATCCGCGATCAGCGCGAGCAGATTGGACTTGCTGCCCATCCTGCGGGCGGCGCGCAACTCGGACAGTGCCTGGGCCCAGTCGCCGCAGTGATAGGCGGCGATGCCGACCGCCTCGCGAATCGCGGCGATCCGGCTGGACCGGGCCCGCGCCGCGCGGGCGTGGGCCAGCGCGGCCTCGGGGTCCTCGTCGAGCAGCTCGCCGGCCGCGACCAGGTGGCGCGCCACCGCGTCCGCCGTGGCGCGGTCCAGCGTGCTCAGCTCGCCGCGGATCTCGGGCGCCAGCTGTCGGGCTTCCACGCCCGGCGGTATCGGCGGCCCGGCATCCGGCGTGCGAGGGCCGTCGGGCTTCTGCGGCTGCGCGGGTCGCGCGCGGCCCGGCCCCGACCAGGCGCCGGATGCGCGCGGGCGCCGCTCACCCCGCTGCCGCTGCCTGTCGTCGACCACGCAGCCGAGGATACGGGGGCGGCGCGGCTTAGTACGCCGTGAGCCGGTTCTGCAGCAGCGGCGCGATCACGGCCGGGCAGTAGTTCGCGACGGCGACGATGGTGAACAGGCCGGCCGACTCATAGCCCAGCCCGCTGCGGTTCGACATCTCGGCGGCCACCGAGTCGAAGGACTGGCCGGGCATGACCACCATCGGGCACACCGACTCGCCCAACGCCAGGGCGCTGGCCGGGTGAGGATATGTGATGCCGGCGTTCGACAGGGCCATCAGGAAGGCGTTCCCACGCATGTCGGCGCGGACCGGCGCAGCCAGCGGCGCGGCCAGGCCCGCCACACAGGCGCCCACTCCGACGAGACGCAGCAGGGCCCACTCCACACGCCTCAGTGATGTCACCGTGACCACCCTGGCCAATGTGGGTCACAGCCGCAACACGGTGCGGTAAAGATTTGCGCATCCAGGCGTTTTACGGGTGCGTTCCTAGACCTTTTCGATCCCCGCGACGGTGCGCTTGCCGCGGCGCAGCACCAGCCACCGGCCGTGCAGGAAGTCCGATGGTTGCGGCGCCCAGTCCTCGCTGTCGATCCGGGCGTTGTTGACCGACACCCCGCCCTCGCCGATGGTCCGGCGGGCGGCCTTGCGGCTCTCGGACAGGCCGCTGGCCACCAGCAGGTCGACGATCCCGTCCGGGCCGCCGGGCTTGAGCTCCGCGACCGACGCCTCGCGCAGCGCCGCCGCCAACGTCGCCTCGTCCAGTCGGTCCAGCTCGCCCTGCCCGAACAGCGCCCGGCTGGCGTGCTCGACCGCCTCGGTGGCCGCCTCCCCGTGCACCAGCACGGTCAGCTCGCGGGCCAGCCGCCGCTGCGCGGCGCGCTGCTGCGGCCGCTCCCGGGTGGCTTGTTCCAGTTCGGCCAGCTCGTCGGCCGACAGGAAGGTGAACCACCGCAGGTACCGGATGACGTCGGCATCAGCGGTGTTGAAGAAGTACTGATACCAGGCGTACGGCGTGGTCATCGTCGGGTCCAGCCACAGGCTGCCGCCGCCGGTGGACTTGCCGAACTTGGTCCCGTCGGCCGCCGTCACCAGCGGGACGGTGAGCGCGTGCACCGTCGCGCCCAGCTTTTGGCGGACCAACCGCACGCCGGCGATGATGTTGCCCCACTGGTCGGAGCCGCCGACCTGCAGCGTGCAGCCGTACCGGCGGTGCAATTCGACGTAGTCGTTGGCCTGCAACAGCATGTAGCTGAATTCGGTGTAGGAGATGCCGTCGCCCTCGAGCCGCCGCCGGACGGTGTCGCGATCGAGCATGACGTTGACCGAAAAGTGCTTGCCGAGGTCGCGCAGGAACTCGATGGCCGACAACGGGGCCGTCCAGTCGAGGTTGTTGACCACGACCGCGCCCGTCGGGGATGCGTCGAAGTCGACGAAGCGCTCCAGCTGCCCGCGGATGCGCTCGGTCCATTCGGCGACGGTGTCCGCCTCGTTCAGGGTGCGCTCCCCGACCTCGCGCGGGTCACCGATCATGCCCGTCGCGCCGCCGGCGAGGACGATCGGACGGTGGCCGACGCGCTGAAAGCGGCGCAGCGCCAGCAGCGGCACCAGGTGGCCCGCGTGCAGGCTGGGCGCCGTGGGGTCGAAGCCGGCGTAGACCGTCAGCGGCCCGCGTTGCGCCTCCGCGGCCAGCGCGTCGAGGTCGGTGGACTGCGCGATCAGTCCGCGCCAGCCCAGCTCGTCAAGGATCCCGGAAGACATCGCCAGCGACTTTAGTCGCTCCCGCGGCGACCAATCGCCCTCGCACTGCCCGATCAGGCAAGCGCGCTCTACCGTGCCGTCGGCGGATCAGTCGCTGGTGCCGGGGGCCGGCGCCCGCGGACTGCGCCGGTAGGCCGACACCTCGGGCCGGCCCGCGAGCCACAACCGCCAGGGCCGGTCGGCGGCCTGGCTGACGCCGACGCGAGGGCCGGACACGGCGGTCAGCGGTTCGTTGAGTTCCAGCGTTATCGGGCTGGCGGGGTCGAAGAGGTCGATCCCGTTGTCGTCCATGGTGATTCCCAGGGCCGAACACAGGTTGCCCGGGCCCCGGGCGAGGGCGGCCGCGCGTACCAGCTCGCCGCGGCGGGCGCGCGCGACGTCGGCGCCGTCCTCGAGGGCGGCCGCCCGCAGCAAGACGGCCGCCGCGGTCCCGTCCGGACCGCACGAGACGTTGGCGCAGACGTGGATGCCGTGGCTGCGGTAGGTATACAGCCGTCCGGGGGGTCCGAACATCACCGCGTTGCGCCCATTGATGCCGCGATAGGAGTGGGCCGCCGCGTCCGGCCACGGGCCGTCCGGCACGCCGCCGTACGCCTCGACCTCGACGACGATGGCCCTGACGTCCCGGCCGGCGAGGGTGGCGCCGAGGAGCCGATGCGCGGCCGCCACGGGGTCGACTAACAGCTGGCTTGCGGCCACCCACCGAACCTACCGACGGCGCTGCCATGGCAATATCCCGGTGTCCTGGGACCAGTGAAGGAGCGCACGTCATGCATGCGATCGACCCCGCCGCCACCGCGTGGCTGCTGGCCAGCACGGCACTCGTCCTGCTGATGACCCCCGGCCTGGCTCTGTTCTACGGCGGCATGGTCCGCACCACCGGGGTGCTCAACATGATCATGATGAGCTTCATCTCCATCCCGCTCGTCACGGTGGCATGGCTGCTGGTCGGCTACACGATCGCGTTCTCCGAAGACGGCGCAAGCGGATTCCTGGGCAACCTGCGCCACCTCGGGATGCTGGGCATCACCCCGGACACCGTCCACGGCACGGTTCCCGAACTGCTGTTCGCCACCTTCGAGGTGACGTTCGCGATCATCACGGCCGCGCTGGTCAGCGGCGCGATCGCCGACCGCGCCAAGTTCGCGGCCTGGATGGTGTTCGTGCCGATCTGGGCGGTCGTCGTGTATTCGGTTGTGGCGCATTGGGTCTGGGGGCCGGGGGGCTGGCTGGCCAGGCTGGGCGTGCTCGACTACGCGGGCGGCCTGGTCGTCGAGATCGTGTCCGGTTCCTCCGCGCTGGCCCTGGCGCTGGTGCTCGGCCCGCGCATCGGCTTCAAAAAGGACGCGATGCGGCCGCACAACCTGCCGCTGGTGCTGCTCGGGGTCGGCCTGCTGTGGTTCGGCTGGTTCGGGTTCAACGCCGGATCCGCCCTGGCGGCCAACGGAACCGCCGCGGCCATCTTCCTCAACACGCTCGTCGCCGGCTGCCTCGGCATGCTCGGCTGGCTGTCGGTCGAGCAGACCCGCGACGGCAGGCCGACGACGTTCGGCGCGGCGTCGGGCGTGGTTGCCGGGCTGGTCGCCATCACGCCGTCCTGCGGGACCGTCAACACGCTGGGCGCGGCGGTCGTCGGGTTGGCGGCCGGGGTCGTGTGCTCGTTCGCGGTCAGCGCGAAATTCCGCTTCAACTATGACGATTCGCTCGACGTGGTCGGTGTGCACTTCGTCGGCGGCGTCGTCGGGGTGTCGTTGATCGGGTTGCTCGCCACGGCGGTCACGACGGCCGGCCCGCGGGGCCTGTTCTACGGCGGCGGCGTCACCCAGCTGGGCAAGCAACTGCTCGCGATCGTCGTGGTCGCGCTGTACGCGTTCACGGTGTCGTTCGTGCTCGCCAAGGTCATCGACCGGGTGATGGGCTTCCGGCTCAGCCCGGAAGACGAGACCACCGGCGTCGATCTCACGCAACACGCCGAGACCGCCTACGCCGAGGGTGTGCACGGGCACCTGCCGCTGCGCCGCCCCGGATCGGACGAACGCGCCCACCCTTGACAACTCCCCGCCGGAGGACGATATTCATCACATGATGACTTCATCACGTGATGAATTAATCACGGCCCCGGCCGTCCGCATCGAACACCTGCGGGTGATCCGCGGGAAACGCCCTGCCCTGCATGACTTCTCGGTGCAGATCGGGCGGGGCAGCATCACCGGCCTGCTGGGCCCGTCCGGCTGCGGCAAGACCACTCTGATGCGCTGCATCGTCGGCACTCAGATCGTCACGTCGGGGACCGTCGAGGTGCTCGGCCACCCGGCCGGTTCGGCGTCGCTGCACCGCCGGGTCGGCTACCTGCCCCAGGACCCGACGATCTACAACGACCTGCGAATCGTCGACAACGTCCGTTACTTCGCCGCGTTGTACGGCTTTGACCACCAGGCCGCCGACGCCGCGATCGAGCGGGTCGGCCTTGCCGATCACCGGACCGCGTTCTGCGGCAACCTTTCCGGCGGCCAGCGCACCCGGGTGTCGCTGGCCTGCGCGCTGGTCTGCCGGCCCGACCTGCTCGTGCTCGACGAGCCCACGGTGGGCCTCGACCCCGTGCTGCGCGCGGATCTGTGGGAGCAGTTCGCCGACCTCGCCCGCGCCGGAACCACGCTGCTGGTCTCCAGCCACGTCATGGACGAGGCCGACCACTGCGGCGACCTGCTGCTGATGCGCGAGGGTCACCTGCTTGCCCACACCACCCCGGCCCAACTACGAGAGGACACCGGATGCACGTCACTGGAGGACGCGTTTCTGTCCATCATCAAGCGCAGCACCATGCCCCAGGCCGGCTAGGGCTCACGGGCTACACCGCCACCACGACGCGGATCCTGCGCCAGCTGGCGGCCGACCATCGCAGCGTCGCGATGATCCTGTTCGTGCCGGTCTTGGTGATCACGTTGATGTACTACATGTTTCAGAACGCGCCGCATCGACCCGGCACGCCTTCGCCGTTCAACAACGCCTGCCTGATCCTGCTGGGCCTGTTCCCGCTGTTCGTCATGTTCATCATCACGGCGATCACGATGCAGCGCGAACGGGCCTCCGGGACGCTGGAGCGCATCCTGACCACTCCCCTGCGCCGGTTCGACCTGCTGATCGCCTACGGCACCGCCTTCTCGGTGGCCGCCGCCGCGCAGGCGGTGCTGGCCTGCATCGTGTCCTTCTGGTTGCTCGGCTTCGACACCGCAGGCAGCCCGGCGTGGGTGTTCGTGATCGCGATCGTCAACGCCGTCCTCGGCGTGGGCCTGGGCCTGCTGTGTAGTGCGTTCGCGCGCACGGAGTTTCAGGCCGTGCAGTTCATCCCGCTGGTGATGGTGCCGCAACTGCTGTTGGCCGGCATCATCGTGCCGCGGGCGCTGATGCCGCACTGGCTGCAGTGGGTCAGCAACGTGATGCCGGCCAGCTACGCGCTGGAGGCGCTGCAACAGGTGGGCGCGCACCCGCAGCTGACCTACGTCGCGGTGCGCGACATCGTCGTCGTGCTGGGTTTCGCGCTCGCGGCGCTGTGCCTGGCCGCCGCCACGCTGCGACGGCGGACCGCCTAGACCCCGGTGGCGACCACCAACAGCCGCGGTCGGCGGCCCGGGCGGCCGGCGGGTAACTCCGACACCCGCGAGCGCATCCTATCCAGCGCGCGAGAGTTGTTCGCCCGCAACGGTATCCGCAATACCTCGATACGCGCGGTGGCGGCGGCAGCCGGGGTGGATTCCGCGCTGGTGCACCACTACTTCGGCACAAAGGAGAAGCTCTTCGCCGCCGCCGTGCACATCCCGATCGACCCGATGGAGGTGATCGGTCGGCTGCGCGAGGTGCCGGTCGACGAACTGGGCCATACCCTGCCGTCGACGTTGTTGCCGCTGTGGGATTCCGAGGTCGGTACCGCGTTCGTCGCCGCCCTGCGTTCCATCATCGCCGGCAGCGAGGTCAACCTTTTCCGTACCTTCATCCAGGACGTAATCGCGGTGGAAGTTGGTGCGCGCGTTGACAATCCACCCGGAAGCGGACAGATTCGCGTCCAATTCGTCGCGTCGCAACTGATCGGCGTGGTGATGGCTCGCTACATCCTCAAGCTGGAGCCGTTCGCCTCGCTGCCGGCCGAGCAGGTCGCTTCGGCCATCGCGCCCAACCTGCAGCGCTACCTCACCGGGGATCTGCCGGACGGCCTTGTGCCGTGAGTCGGGCATGCTCCTCGTCGTCGACGTCGCGGGCCTCGTCGACGAGCAGCACCGGAATGCCGTCCTCGATGCGGTAGGCGCGCCGCAGCCGCGGGTTGTACAGCAGTTCCCCATCGGCTGAGTCCACGAGCAACAACGGGCCCCGGTCGGCGGGGCACACGAGGATGCTCAGCAGCGAATCGTCAACCATCGGCGTGCCCCTTCAGTTCGGATCGGATGCCGGGGGTCAGCTTGCGGAAGTGCTGGCCGTCGGCGTCGAAGTACCACACCTGGCGACCCGGCTTGGGAATTCCCGCCGCGCGCAAAGCGCTGACGGTCGGACGGTAGGTCGCGCTCAATGTCATCTCCGGGCAGACCTGGACGATGTCGGGGCCCACCCCAATCGGAATCTTGGCGACGGCGTCCGTCAGGTCCGCCGCGGTGATGCTGGCCCCGGGAAGCAGCGTCACCGCCGAGACCGCGACCTCCCGGTCGCCCAACGGCACGCTGTAGGTCACCGCCAGGTCGACACCGTTGATGCAGCCCAGCACGTTGGTGACCGGCTCGTCGAACACCAGGCCGCGCGCGGTGTGAACCACCGAGCCGCGCCTGCCGGCCAGCCAGTAGTCGCCGTCGTCGTCCCGGTAGAACAGGTACTCGGTGGAGATCCACGTGTCGCCGGCGGCGAACACCCCCCGCTTGACCGACGCCGTCGGATCGATCGGGCCGTTGGACGCGGCGAGCAGCACCCCGACCTGTTTCGGCTCGGCGACCTGGACGAAGCCGCGCTCGGTCTCCAGGATCAGGTCCTGCTCGGCGTCGTAGGCGGCCAGTTCGATGCGCCCCGCGCCGGGCAGCGGACGACCCTTGCTGCCGGTCTTCGCGCCGGACACGTTGGCCAGCACCGCTTGCCCGTCGGTGGTGGCAAAGAACTCGACGACGTGCGCGGGCGCGAACGCGTCGACCACCCGGCCCCACAGGCCCGTCGGCATGCCGGACCCGATGAACAGCCGCACCGGGTGGTTGCCGTGCAGCACGAACGCGGGATCGTCGACGATCTCGCGGAGCATGGCCCAGGTGTAGGACACCACCGTGACGCCGTACTGCCGCACCTCCTGGACGAACCGGTTGCGGTCCAGGCCGCGGGACAGCGCGATGCGGGTGCCGCCGACCACCGCCCCGCCCAGGCTCACCAGCAACGCCGACTCGTGGTGCAGCGGGGTCAGGCAGTACACGGTGTCGCGGCGGTCCAGGGCCGCCGTCGACGCGGTCCCGAAGGCCGACACCGCCCAGCGATAGTTGGTGATCTGCTTGGCCACCAGCTCGCCACCGGCCGCGCTGAACGCGATGAACGCCAGGTCGCGGGCCAATCCCGGGTTGGGGCGGTACCACCCGGGCAGCTGGACGGCGGCCGGGTCGATCTGCTCCATGTCGATGACATCGCTGTCGTCGGGCAGATGCAGGTCGCGCGCCTCGCCGCCGCCGAGCACCAGCACCTGCCGCAGGCCTTGGCGGTCCGACGCCAGCACCGCCTCGAGATTGGTGGGGTCGGTCAGCAGCTCGGTCACCCCGCCGAGCCGGACCGACGCGGCCAGGTCGGCGTCCGGTCGCATCACGACCCCGATCGCGCCCAGGCGGGACAGGGCGGCGATGGCCACCAGCGCGCTGGGGCGCGTCTCCATCAGGACACCCACCCGGTCACCCTGCCGGACGCCGACCTCGATCAGGCCGCGGACGACGTTGTTGATGCGCCGGTTGACGGCCTCGTAGGTGTGCACGCGCCCGTCGAACAGCAGGAATTCGCCCTGGGGGGCGTCGTGCGCCTGCTCGTCGATGATGCGGCCCAGCGAGATGCGGGTGTGGTCATTGATCTGTCCCAGGCGCACCAGGCGCGGCAGCGTGCGGGCCGTCTCGACGGCGAGCGTGCGCATCGACTTGTTGGCCGCGACCACCGTGTTGGCCGCGCCGCGAACCATGCCCAGCGCCGCCTCGGAGACCTCGCCAAGGCCGTGCGTGATCCGGGAGCTCAGCGCGACGCCGCTGTCGGTGTGCTCCGCGGGCTGGTCTGCCATCAGGTCGATGCTCTCCGGCTTGTCACCGCCGGTGGACAGCCACTTCACCCAGGCGGCGACGGTCGGCCAACTCTGTTGCGCCGCTTTGGATCCCACGACCAAGCCGAAATGGCCTGTGCGGATGGTGGATTCGTAGACCTCGGCGTCGGGAGCTGCGCGTCGGATGCCGCGCACCGAGGCGGGCTGCCCGATGTCGTCCACCTCGCCAACGAAGGCCAGCACCGGGCAGGTGATGTCGGTGAGCGTGACCATCTGGCCGTTGACCGCGAAGCCGCCGGTCATCATCCGGTTGTGGGCGATGAATTGCTTGAGCAGTTCGGAGATCGCCGGACCCGACCAGGCGATCCAGCCTTCGCGCTCGAGGAACCGGCGCTGCTGTTCGCGCGGGAGGAGCGCCTCGCGGTCGTGCAGCTGCCGCAAGAAGTCGACGCGCGCCTTGGCGGTCTTGAGCGGATCGAGCATCTGAAAGCCGGTGCGCGCCATCCAGCTTGGGATGGCCAACCGGCTGAAGACGTGGTCGGCCATGAAGTTGGCGGCGGGCGCCGCGAAGTTCGCCGGGATGCCCATGGGCAGCGCGGCCAGGGTGTCCACCGGCGAACCGAACGTGACGATGCTCGCCAGGCTCTTCGACCGCCGGTAAGCGGCGACCTGGTAGCACCACATGCCGCCCTGTGAGTAGCCGACCAGGTGAATGTCGCTGCCGGTGACCTCCTTGACGGTGTCGATGGCCTGACTGAGCGCGACGATGTGGTCGGCCAGGGTGCGGCGCATGCCGCCTTCCACCTTGTCGGGCTCGCCGAAGTCGATCACCCAGGGATCCAGCCCGTTGGCGTGCAAGATGCCCACCGCGCCCTCGTCGCGCGTGACGTCCCACATGTTCGCCGACATCATCATCGGGTGCACCATCAGAACCGGCGGACCCACCCGCGGCTTCTCGCGCCGGCTGTCCGGGGGGAAGTAACGCCGCAGCTTGTACATCGGTACGCTCTCGACGATTTGCGACGGCGATGGGACGCTACCTGTTTCCAAGCCCCCCAGCCGGACAACCTCCAGCCCGTTCTGCGCCGTAGCGATCAGGCGCTCGACCGGTCGCGTGACAATCGACAAGTTGAGATCCACGGCCGCTCCCTTGTGTCTTGACAGCTCCGACATCATGGCACACCGGTGGGCTTGCCAGTCCTGGCCAGGCGATTTGCTCCGGACGGTCAACCGTTGCAGTCGTGGAGGTCGATTTTGGACCCCGACCCCGCGCCGTCGAGGGCCGCCGCGTCGGCCGCGTAGAGGGTCGGCGCTACCCGCGCCGCCAGCGCGTTGCCGTCCCCGCCTTCCGCGATCGACAGACACCACAGCCCCGACGTGAGGACCTGGCAGTCGTTGGTCTTGCCCATGAGGTCGCACCACGGGACGGCGGCGTCCTCGGCCTGCAGCCGGGTGCGGTAGTTGAGGCGGATGGCTTCACTCTCCGGTCGAGGGCGACGCCGCGATCGCACCCCAGCAGCCGGGCCGGCAATAGAAGTCGATGTCGGCGTGGGCCACCGGGGCCGCCGTTTGCCATCCGGCGGCGAGCAGAGCACTCACCACCACCACGGACTGCCTCTAATCGACGGCGGCACCGTCCGACTGCCCCGACTCATCGGACACAGTCGGGGGCTGCCGAACTCTCGGCGCTGCAATTGCGCCTGCGCTCGGACCACCTGTCGACGCTCTACCAAGGGGGTCGAAGCGAGGCCGGGGCCATGGACTTCGAGTTCGTAAGCCTGTCGCGTTTGGGATCCGAATTGCAGTCGGGCGCCGAGCGGTTCGTGGACGGTGCAGGCCGACACGGCTCCACGACGTGATGAGCCGACAGTGCTGACAGCGTCGCGATCCGCCTAATGGCACCGCGCGAAACGGTTCTCGCAATACATGCCGACGGCATTCGAGTCCACCGTGGGACCGTTTTCGTTCGCGGGAGCCGGATTCAGCGCCGGGGTGGACGTGATCAGCTGGTTGAGCACGTTCGGTCCCGTCGGGTCTCCGGAATCCGCCTGCGCTACGCCGGTGCCCCCCGCGAGAGCCAGGACGGTCACCGCCCCGGCCAACAGTCCGCGAACGCGCGGGTGGGTTTTCATCGCCGCCCTTTCTGTCGCCGGGACACTCGTCACCTTACCGGTTTGGCAAACGCAGCGGGTGCGGAGATTCCTTCACACCGGTTTTTGCCACCGGTCATCCACAGAGTTCCGGACCGATGTTCCATAACGGTCACGAACGCAAAACGACTTCGGCCGGTCGGCCAGCAAATTTCGGGACCGCAATCTGGCCGCGCTTACCGTATCGCTCGTGTGGCCGGTAGCCGTCATCGTCCGTCGCGCTGCGATTCTCGCGCTGTGCGTCGTCACGGCAGTGACCTCGGCGCCGCCGACGGCCGCCGATCCCGACGCTGAAAACGCAGCGGCCACCGCGGGGGCACCGGATGACGGGCGGGTGCCGTCGTCCGACCCGGTGACCTTCACGACCCCCGAGGGCTGGATCCTGACTCTCGGGGCGAGGGACGAGTCGCAGGTTCCCGTCGCGCCGCTGACCACCGCGGTGTCATCCCGCGAATACGTTTCTCGCGGAACGTTTACCGCTTCGCTAGAAGGCCTCGAACAACCTCACGGCGTGCTCGAGGTGGGTTATGAGATCGGCTGCGGAATCGACATGAGCACCTCCAACGGCGTCACCATGGCGGGCAGCGCCGGCCTCAACCCGGGCGTCGGCTTTCCGCTGGCGGGCGGTCTCATCCCCTTGGTCACCGCGCCGATAAACGGCGTGATCACCGTGGGCCTCAAGCCCGGCGTGGTACTCGTCGTGCCGGTCGTCAGGAAGGACTTCAAGGGCCCGAATCCGCGAGTCATTGTCACGGGCTTCCACGTCAAGATCGACGGATGCGTGGGTCAGTCGTTCATCCGGTCTTACGCGACCCTGACCCAAGCGACGGACGAATCCGACGTGGTGCTGTCCTACGTGGGCGTCACCAAGTCCGTCTGACCCGCGATCAGAAGGGCGGGGGGTCATCATCTGGGGGTGCCGGGCCAGCGGGCGCCGGATTGGTCGGCACTGCGGGTTGGGCGGCCAGCCGGGCTTGGCGGTTGTGGCGGCGTTCGGTGGTGATGCGCTGGGCCCGGTTCTGGGCGCGGGTGCGGCTGCGCCGCGGCATCATCGCGGTGCGCTCGGCGCACCGCTCGACCGGTGTCGGGGTGGCCGGCGGGTGGCCGGTGGGGGCACACAGGCTGGGGAACAGCAGCGCGCTGCCCGGGGTGGTCACATAGGTGTGCCCGTCGGGCAGCCGCCAGATCAAGGTGCCGTCGGGTAGCTGTTCGTCGCGCCAACCCCAAAACGTTTTCAGCAAATGATGTTGGCGGCACAGGCATTTCAGGTTCGACGGATGCGTCGCACCGCCCTGGGAGTAGGGCACCGTGTGGTCAAGGTCGCAGTCGACGGCCGGGCGATCACACCCCGGCGCCCGACACGTCAGGTCCCGGCACCGCACGAAATCGGCCAGCCTCTGCGACGGGGTGTAGCGCGGCTCCGCGGCGCGCGGGACGGCCAAGGGCACCAGCGTGGCCGAGCCGGCCAACTCGGCGATCACCTCGGCGGGAAGCAGTCCCTCGAAACCGGGCAGCACGCCCGGGACCGCGCCGGGGCCGGCGACGGTGGCCTGCTCGGCGACGACGTGAATCACCACAGCGCTCGGGGTGCGCTCGGCGGCCGCACACCCCGGGGTTCCGCATTGGCACCGCAACCGCTGCGCCCCGGCGGCCAGCGCGCCCAGCGCATCGGCACGCCGCTGGCGGTGGTTGCGGGGATCGGCCGCACACACCCCGCGCGCCAACTCATCAAGCCGCCGATCCAGGGCATGCCCGTCAGCACCGACCATGCTGCCCGTCAGCCACGCCATCCCCGACTCGTTGGCCTGCACATCCACGAATCGATCACTGACCGCCTCCTTGGCCCGGCGCACCGCATCGGCATCCACCAGCGCCACCACGCGATCCACCGCCGCGCTCAACCCGCCCCGGGTCAGCGAGGGACGCCGGGACAGCAACGCCGCCAGCCGCGCATCCACCCGCGCCAACACCGCGGCGTCGGTGATCAGATCAGTGCGGAACACGATCGTCTGAAACGCGCGATAGTCGATATCGCCGGCCTGCAACGCCTTGCCGACCTCAGGCAGCCGCTCACGCAGCGCCATCGCATACCGTAGATAACTCTGCGCCATCGCCACACTGCATCCCAGCGCCGCACCGACCTGCCCGGCGACCGCCGCCCACGCATCAGCCGCCCAGTCCGCCTGCTCCCCCGAATCCCGGCAGCGCAACACCAGCAGCTCCCCGACCGCCACCAAACGTTCGGCCGCCGCCCGCGCCTCCGCACGCCCCGCCTCACGCACCCGGTCCAGCAGCGCCGCCGATTCCGGCGTCGCCCGCGAGGCCTCCGCAAACTCGAACATGTGTTCGACAGTACCCCGAGCCATCGACAAGTTGCGGGGAGCTATGAGCGGGGCGGGGGTACACGCGCCGCGGCACCGCAGTCTCGAAGACCTTCGCGGCCGCCAACCCGACACCGATCGAACTGTTTACACCGGCAGGAATCGGGTACGCAGCCGATGCGCTTCGGTCACGACGCGCCGTCGGGACCACCTCGGTTGAAACACGCAGCTGGGCGCACGCAGTTCTCGGCAGTCATCGCGATCCTTCATCGCGTTGGTTGCCAGAGCGTGTTTCGTCCCGGGAGTGAGGTGACGCATGGACAAGACGGCGGCAGGCTTTCTCCGCGCACGGCTACCCCATCCCGGCGATGCTTCGCAATACATCCCGCACATCCGCGTGGGTCAGCGAGCGCAGCCGATCGGCTGACTCACAGGAAGCAAAAAGCGAGCATGAAGCAAAAAGCGAGGAAGGGAACTCAATGTTGTTGTTAGGCAGCGGCAGTCGGCGCACGGGCGAGGCAGAACACCTCGCCGAGCGGGCGCTGTACGACGTCGCGCACGGCCGCTTCGAACGCTCACTGTCCGGGTTGACGGCCATCGCGGCCGTCGTCACGACAGCGGAAATCTATTTCGAGCACTACAAGGCCAGCTTCGGCAACAAGTGGATGTGGAGCCCGATCGTGGTGACACCGCCCGTGGTGGTCGCCGGAATCGGCGGAGTGTTTTCCCGGCGCTGGGCCAAACTCTGGCTGCCGATCACCGCGGGGGTCTACACCGCCAACGGCCTGATGGGTGAATACCTGCACGCGCGCGGCGTCGCCCGCAAGCCGGGCGGGTGGAAGAACGCGTCCTACAACGTGCCCATGGGGCCACCGATCGCGGCCCCCGGGCTGATGTGCATGGTCGGGGCGATGGGGCTGCTGGCCTCGATCCTGCGGCGCGAGCGGTTCCGGGGCTGACCACGATGGCCGACACCTCTCGCCCCGATCACCTCCCGAACCTGCGCGCGGATCGCAAGCCGCCGCACCCGTCGTGGCTACCGGAGCAACGCCGCGGCGTCACGCCCCAAATGATCGGCCGTTACCCGGATTTCGATGTGCTGGACACGACGGACACCTGGGACAAGGCCACCAAGAAGGTGGTGCTGGCTCGACTGGAACCGCCCGGCCCGCTGCGGTTTTTCACCGCCGAGGAGGAGCCGTGCCTGCGCGCGTTCTGTGACACGGTGCTGGCGCAGGACCGCGAGCCGCGCGTGCCGGTGCCCGAGGTCGTCGACTCCAAGCTGGCCGACGGTCGCCTCGACGGCTACCAATACGCCGACATGCCCGACGACCGCGACACCTGGCGGCTGGTGTTGCGGGGGCTCGACGAGACCGCGTCCAGCCGCTACGCCAAGGCGTCGTTCGCCGACGCCGACCCCGGCACCCGCGAAGCGATCATCGACCAGTTCTCACAGGGCGCCCTGCAGGGCGATGCCTGGGAACGCCTGAACGTCAAACGCGCTTGGTCGGTGTGCATGCGAATGGCGTTGTCCGGCTTCTACTCCCACCCATGGGCGTGGAACGAGATTGGGTTCGGCGGGCCCGCTTACCCGCGCGGGTTCATGCGCCTGGGCGGTGCGACCGGTCCCGCCGCCGCCCGCGAGCCGTTCGAGAAGCGGGGCGCCACGGCCGAGGACCCGGTCCGCGTGGTCGAGCGGGACGAGCTGTGATGGGCGACCGCCTCCGCGGGCTCCTGAGAGGAGCGATCGGACCGAAGGACAACGAATCGCGGTTCCTGCTCGACGTGCATTCGCGCGACCTGCCCGGCGAAAAGACCATGCAGCGCTACCGCGACGACGACGAGGTGGACCTGGTGGTGGTCGGTGCGGGCGCCGGCGGGTCGGTGCTGGCGCAACGGCTGGCGCGCGCCGGGTGGCGCGTGGTGATCCTCGAGGCGGGCCCGTTCTGGCACCCGGACGAGGACTGGGTCTCCGACGAGGCGGGCTCCCATTCCCTGTACTGGACCCAGAAGCGCATCATCGGCGGTGACGACCCGATCGAATTGGGCAAGAACAACTCCGGGCGCGGGGTGGGCGGCTCGATGGTCCACTACGCCGGCTACACCCCACGGTTCCATCCCAGCGACTTTCGCACTTACAGCCTCGACGGGGTCGGGGCGGACTGGCCGATCCAATACGAGGCCATCCGCCGCCACTACGAGCGCATCGAGCTCGAGTTGCCGGTGGCCGGGCAGAACTGGCCGTGGGGTTATCCGCACCGTTACCCCTTCTCGCCACACCCCATTTCGGGCGCCGCCGCCAAGCTCTGGCGCGGGGCGATGCAGCTCGGCATCGAGATGCGAGTCGGGCCCGTCGGCATCGTCAACGGCACTTTCGGTAACCGCCCGCACTGCATCTACCGTGGCTACTGCCTGCAGGGCTGCAAGGTGGCGGCCAAGGCCAGCCCGTTCGTCACCCACCTGCCCGATGCGCTGGCACACGCGGTGGAGATCCGCGCCAACTGCATGGCCGCCCGCGTCGAGCTCGACGACACCGGCGCGGCCCGCGGGGTCGTCTACTACGACGAGGCTGGCGGCAAAGAACGGCTGCAGCGGGCCAAGGCCGTCGCGATCGCCGGCTACTCCATCGAAACGCCGCGCCTGCTGCTGAACTCGGCGAGCGAACGCTTCCCGAATGGATTGGGCAACAACGACGACCAGGTCGGTCGCTACGTGATGGTGCAGGGCGCCACGCAATCCGCCGGGCGGTGGCCCGAAGAGCTCCGGATGTACAAGGCCCCGCCTCCCGAGGTGTCCTCGGAGCAGTTCTACGAGACGGACCCGTCGCGCGGGTTCGCCCGCGGCTTCTCCATCCAGACGGTCTCGCCGCTGCCCATCGGATGGGCCGAACACGTACTCGCGGAGGGGCATTGGGGCCGCGCGTTGCGGGAGTACATGCGCGACTACAACCACTGGGCGACCATCGGAGTGCTCAACGAGTTGTTGCCGCAGCCGGACAACCGGGTCAGCCTCGCCGAAGAGAGGGACCCCTACGGCATCCCGGTGGCCCGGTTCGACTACACGCTGTGCGACAACGACAAGGCCAACATCGCGTACTCCACCAAGGTGATCGGCGACATCCTGCACGCCGCCGGCGCCCAGGACGTGCTCACCATCCAGCGGTTCGCCCACCTGATCGGCGGCGCCCGGATGGGCAGCCGGCCGGACAACTCCGTGGTGGACTCCGATCACCGGGTGTGGGGCGTGCCGAACCTGTTCTTGGCCGACGGCTCGGTGTGTCCGACGCAGGGCTCGGCGAACCCGGCGCTGACCATCATGGCGCTGGCGTCGCGGCTCGCGGAGCGGATGGCGACCGGGAAGATCGGCACGGACGTCGCGGCGAGGCGGCCTGCGGAGGCGGGGGTCCGTGGCTGACCGCCCGATCGACGTCGAGGCGACCTTCTCGCCCCGGGTGTTGCGCGAGTACGCGCTGCTGGCCGACGGGGAGCGCGGTGCCCTGATCGGGCCGCAGGGCGACGTCGCGTGGATGTGCGCGCCGCGCTGGCACTCCGACGCGGTGTTCTCGAACCTCATCGGGGGCGGCGGGATTTACGCGATCACCCCGACCGACGTGCGGCACGTGTGGGGCGGCTATTACGAGCCGGGCAGCCTGATCTGGCGCAATCGCTGGATCACCCGCGACGGCATCGTGGAATGCCGCGAGGCACTTGCCTTTCCGGGCGACCCCGATCGGGTGGTGCTGCTGCGCCGGTTGATCGGCTGCCGCGGCACCGCGGGCGCGCGGGTGGTGCTGCAGCCGAGCGCGGCGTTCGGCCGGCGCGGACCCGGCGAGCCGAGCGTCGACGACGGGGTGTGGAGCGGAAAGTCGGGAGCCTTGCGGTGGCGCTGGGCCGGCGGCTGCGGTGTGCGTTCGGTCAAGGCGGCGCGCGGCCGTGGCGATTTGCTCACGTGCGAGATCACCGTCGACGAGGGCGGTCAACACGACTTCGTGCTGGAGCTTTCCGAACGCGCGCTCCCCGACCGTCCGCCCGATCCCGACACCACCTGGGACGCAACCGAAGCCGCGTGGCATCGCAGCATGCCCGAGCTCAACTGCACCATCGCCCCCCGGGACGCGCGTCACTCCAATGCCGTGCTGCGCGGGCTGACCAGCGGCGGCGGCGGGATGGTCGCCGCCGCGACGATGAGCCTGCCGGAGCGCGCGCACACCAACCGGAATTACGACTACCGCTACGCGTGGATCCGCGATCAGGCCTACGCCGGCATCGCCGCCGCGACGGTCGGGGCGCACGAATTGCTGGACAGCGCGGTCGATTTCGTCGGCGCCCGGCTGCTCGAGCACGGACCCGACCTCAGGCCGGCCTACACCGTCACCGGCGACTGCGTGCCCGGCGAGGAAGACCTCGACCTGCCCGGCTATCCCGGGGGCACCGACAAGGTTGGCAACTGGGTCAACCAGCAATTCCAGCTCGACGTCTTCGGGGAGGCCCTGCAGCTGCTGGCCCGGGCGGGCCACGCCGGCCGGCTCGACGTCGAGGGCTGGCGCGCCGCGCGGACCGCCATCAACGCGATTGAAAAGCGCTGGCGCGAACCGGATGCGGGCATCTGGGAGATCGACGACGAGCACTGGACGCAGTCCCGACTGGCGTGTGTGGCCGGACTGCGCGCCATCGCCAAGGTGGCCGGCGGCGGCCCCGAGGTGGCCGCCTGCGCGCCGCTGGCCGACGCGATACTGGCCGACACCGCCGCCAGCAGCCTGCACCCGCAGCGCGGCTACTGGCAGCGCAGCCCGCGACTGCGCGGCACTGACGCGTCGCTGCTGCTGGCTCCCGTGCGCGGGGCCGTGCCGGCCGACGACCCGCGCACCCGGGCCACGCTGGACGCCGTCCGCCAACAGCTCAGCGACGACGGGTTCGTCTATCGCTTCCGGCACGACGAGCGAGACCTCGGCGACGCCGAGGGCGCCTTCCTGCTCTGCGGCTTCATGATGGCGCTCGCCGAACACCAACTGGGACACGGTCATTGCGCGACGCGCTGGTTCGAGCGCAACCGCGCCGCCTGCGGACCGCCGGGATTGTTCTGCGAGGAATACGACGTCCGGCAGCGGCAGCTGCGCGGCAATCTTCCCCAGGCGTTCGCGCACGCGCTGCTGCTGGAATGCGCGTCCACCCTGGCCGGCGACGCCATCCACCACGACTGATCGAAAGGAGGACTTCGATGACACAGACCGTGGTGATCACCGGAGCCAGCGCGGGAATCGGCCGCGCCACCGCCCAACTGTTCGGGCAGCGTGGGGCGAACGTGGCCCTGCTGGCCCGCGGCGCCGCCGGGCTGGACGGTGCGGCGCGCGACGTCGAAGCCGGCGGCGGCAAGGCGCTGGCCATCCCCACCGACGTCGCCGACCACTCGGCCGTCGTCGCCGCCGCGGACGAGACCGAGGCTGCCTTCGGCCCCATCGACGTGTGGGTCAATGTCGCCTTCACCTCCGTGTTCGCGCCGTTCAGCGAGATCAGCGCCGAGGAGTTCAAGCGTGTCACCGACGTGTCGTACCTCGGGTACGTGCACGGCACCATGGCTGCGCTGGCCAAGATGCGGCCGCGGGACCGCGGCACCATCGTCCAGGTCGGGTCCGCGCTCAGCCAGCGGTCCATCCCGCTGCAGTCGGCGTACTGCGGCGCCAAGCACGCCATCAACGGGTTCACCGAATCGGTGCGGTGCGAGCTGCTGCACGAGCACTCTAGGGTGCGGGTGACTGTGGTGCAGATGCCCGCGGTCAACACCCCGCAGTTCTCCTGGGTGCTGTCCCGGCTGCCCCGCCATCCGCAGCCGGTGCCCCCGATATACCAGCCCGAGGTCGCCGCCCGCGGCGTCCTCTACGCGGCGGATCACCCGCAGCGCAAACAGTATTGGGTCGGCGATTCCACCATGGTGACCCTGTTGGCGCAGAAGTTCGTCGCACCGCTGCTGGACCGCTACCTGGGCCGCACCGGGTACGACTCGCAGCAGACCGAAGAGCGCGTCGGCGCGGGGCGGCCGCACAACCTCTGGCGGCCGCTCGACCAGGAGCCCGGCAGCGACCGCGGCGCCCACGGCGGGTTCGACGACAAATCGCACGCCATGAGCCCGCAACTGTGGGCGTCGCAGCACCCGGTGGTCAGCGGCACCGGCGCGCTCGGCGCGGCCGGGCTGGGCGCGTGGCTCGCGGCGCGCCGGTGGGCACGATGAGCGTCGACGCACCCGTCGACGGCGTCGCCGCCCACGTCTACCAAATCCCTACCGACGCACCGGAAGCCGACGGCACCCTGCCGTGGTCGTCGACCACGCTGGTGCTGGCAGAGGTCACGGCCGGCGGGCGGCGCGGTATCGGCTACACGTACGCCGACGGCGCTTGCGCGGCCTTGATCACCGGGGCGCTGGCCGGCACGCTGACCGGACACAGCGCTCTGGACATCACCGGCGGATGGCAGGCGATGGTCAGGGCGATGCGCAACAACGGCCGGCCTGGATTGGTGTCGTGCGCGATCTCGGGCCTCGACACCGCCCTGTGGGACCTCAAGGGCAAGCTGCTCGGCCTGCCGGTCTGCCGACTGCTGGGCATGGCGCACGAGGCGGTCCCGATCTACGGCAGCGGCGGCTTCACCACCTACGACGAGCGGCAGACCCGCACCCAATTGGACCGCTGGGTCAAGGAGTGGAGGATTCCGCGCGTCAAGATCAAGATCGGCGAGTCGCGGGGGTCCGACGAGCGCCGCGACCTCGAGCGAATCGCCTTGTCGCGCAGCGTGATCGGGCCCGACGTGGAACTCTACGTCGACGCCAACGGCGGCTACCGCCGCAAGCAGGCGATCCGGGTCGCGCACGCGGCGGCCGACCAGGACGTCACCTGGTTCGAAGAACCCGTCTCCTCCGACGACCTCGCCGGGCTGCGCGAGGTGCGCGACCAGGTGACCCCCGACGTCGCCGCCGGCGAGTACGGCTACGACCTGGCTTACTTCAACCGGATGCTCACCGCCCAGGCGGTCGATTGCCTGCAGATCGACGTCACCCGCTGCGGCGGCATCACCGACTGGTTGCGCGCCGCGGCCGTCGCAGCCGCCCACAATGTCGACGTGTCCGGCCACTGCGCACCCAACCTGCACGCCCACGTGGCGACCGCCATCCCCAACCTGCGGCACCTCGAGTACTTCCACGATCACCACCGCATCGAGCACATGCTCTTCGACGGCGCCCTGCCCCCCGACGGCGGCGCGTTGCGGCCGGATCAGCACCGGCCCGGGCTGGGGCTGGAATTCAAACAGGCTGACGCCGAGCCGTACCGGAAAGCCTGATCCGTGCATGGACCCCCGCAAAAGCGGGCATTGATACGCGAGGGACATAGTTACCGATCTGAAGGGCAAGCGCGATGAGCGTGAACTTCGAGGACGAGGCCGTTCAGAGGCGCACCGGGGAGGCGGCCGCGTCGGAGGCGCTGATGCCCGAAGCCGTGGAAGAGGATTTGAGCGCGGTCGACTTGGTGCTGGGGCTGGGCGAACCGCAGCGCGTCGGCCGGTTCCGGTTCTTCCTGGACGGCGAGCGCTGGGAGTGGTCGGACGCGGTCGCGCGGATGCACGGCTACCAGCCGCGGCAGGTGGAGCCCACCACGGAACTGCTGCTCAAGCACAAGCATCCCGACGACCGCGAGCGCGCCGCGGCCGTCCTGGACCGCGTGATGCGGGGCAAGCCGTTCAGCAGCCGGCACCGCATCATCGACACCGGCGGCCGCACCCTCTGCGTCGTCGTCGCGGGCGACCGGATGCTCGACGAACACGGCACCGTGATCGGCACGTCCGGGTTCTACGTCGACGTCACCGAATCGCTGCAAACCGACATCAACAACGTGCTGTCGGCGGTGGCCGACGCCCGCGCCCGCATCGAGCAGGCCAAGGGGGTGCTGATGGCCGCCTATGACATCTCCGCCGAGCGGGCGTTCGACATCCTGGTGTGGCGCTCCCAGGAGACCAACCTGAAGCTGCGCGACCTCGCCAGCCGCTTCCTGGACGCGGTGGCCAGCAAGGCATCGGCCGAGACCCAGAGCGAAGTCGACCGGGCGCTGCTCACCCTGGAGTAGCCGCAGTAGGGTCGGGCCAGTGGCGCACCTATTGGGAGCCGAGGCCGTCCGCCTCGAATATCCGACCCAGCTGGTATTCGATTCGGTCACGCTGGGCGTGAACGACGGCGCGCGCATCGGCATCGTCGGCCGCAACGGAGACGGGAAGTCGAGCCTGTTGCGGCTGCTCACCGGCCAGCTGCGGCCGGATTCGGGCCGGGTGACCCGCCGCACCGGCTTGCGGGTCGGCGCGCTCAGCCAGGCCGACACCCTTGACCCGGACCACACGGTCGGCTGGACGCTGGTCGGCGAAGCGGCCGAACACCAGTGGGCCGGCGACGCGCGGGTCCGCGACGTCGTCGGCGGCCTGGTCTCCGACATCGCTTGGGATGCAGCGATATCCACGCTCAGCGGCGGTCAGCGCCGGCGGGTGCAGCTGGCCCGGTTGCTGGTCGGCGAGTGGGACGTCATCGCCCTCGACGAGCCCACCAACCATCTCGACATCGAGGGAATCACCTGGCTGGCCGACCATCTCAAGCAGCGCTGGGCGCGCAACACCGGTGGGCTGCTGCTGGTGACCCACGACCGCTGGTTCCTCGACGAGGTCGCCACCACGACGTGGGAGGTGCACGACGGGATCGTCGAGCCGTTCGAGGGCGGCTACGCGGCCTATGTCCTGCAGCGCGTCGAACGGGACCGCCTGGCCGCCACCGCGGAGGCCAAGCGGCAGAACCTGATGCGCAAGGAGCTGGCCTGGCTGCGTCGCGGTGCCCCGGCGCGCACGTCCAAGCCCAAGTTCCGCATCGAGGCGGCCAACCAGCTGATCGCCGACGTGCCGCCGCTGCGCAACCCCGTCGAGTTGGCCAAGCTGGCCACCGCCCGGCTCGGCAAGGACGTCGTCGACCTGCTCGACGTGTCGGTCTCGTTCGGTGGGCGCCCTGTGCTGCGGGACGTCGAGTGGCGGATCGCCCCGGGCGAACGCACCGGCATCGTCGGCGCCAACGGCGCCGGGAAGTCGACGCTGCTGGGGCTGATCGCCGGGACCATCACGCCCGACAGCGGACGGGTCAAGCGCGGCAAGACCGTTCAGCTGGCCGTGCTCGACCAGCAGGGCGACGCCCTGGCCGGCCTCACCGACGACCGCATCGCCGACGTGCTGGGCCGGCTGCGCGGCGGCTACGAGGTCGAGGGCCGCGAGGTGACGCCGACCCAACTGCTGGAGCGGCTCGGCTTCGGGCGCGGCCAGCTCTCGGCCCGCATCGGCGAACTCTCCGGCGGGCAGCGGCGGCGGTTGCAGCTGATGCTCACGCTGCTCTCCGAGCCGAACGTGTTGCTGCTCGACGAACCGACCAACGACGTCGACACCGACATGCTCACCGCGATGGAGGACCTGCTCGACTCGTGGGCCGGGACCCTGATCGTCGTCTCGCACGACCGCTACCTGCTCGAGCGGATCACCGATCAGCAGTACGCCGTTCTCGACGGGCAGCTGCGGCACCTGCCCGGCGGCATCGACGAGTACCTGCGGCTGGCGGCCAGGCCGGCGTCTGGGCCCCCGGAGCCGTCGCGGCCGCCGGAGCTCTCGGGGTTGTCC
The DNA here is from genome assembly GCF_041890355.1 of Mycobacterium hainanense. Lineage (NCBI taxonomy): Bacteria > Bacillati > Actinomycetota > Actinomycetes > Mycobacteriales > Mycobacteriaceae > Mycobacterium > Mycobacterium hainanense. The sequence continues at coordinate 3,224,911 of NZ_CP169059.1, forward strand.
GGGGCGCAGCGGCGTTCGGCCGAAAAGGAGCTCTCCGCGGTCGACCGCCAGCTCGCGCGGCTGGCGGACCGGATCGCCGCCAAGCACCACGAGCTCGCCGAGCACGACCAGTCCGACCACGTCGGACTGACCCGGCTCACCCGCGAGCTTCGCGGGCTCGAGGACGAGGTCGCCGCGATGGAGGGCCGCTGGCTGGAGCTCTCGGAGCTGCTCGAATGACCGCGGCGCCTTGAGTTGGGTCAGACGGGGAGTTGGGTCAGACGGGCCGGTGCCGGTTCTCCCGGCCCGGGAAGAAGAGGAGTCGTCCCAGGCTGGCGGCCGCGGCGAACGATCCACCGACGTAGGCCTTGGCCATGTCCCGGGCTGACACGTCGGCGCGGGCCGGAAGGGAGTCCAGCCAGGCGACCGCGTCGTTGCGCTCGTCGTTACCGAACACCCGCGTCGGACACGGCATGAACCCGGCGATGGCGCGCGACGGTTCCCGGATCCAGCCGACGTCGCTGACAACGGCGCAGCCATCGAGCAGCCGCACGTAACCCGACCCCAGTCGGGTGTCCGCCCATAACGCGCCCGGCGTGATGCGGTCGAAGTCCGGGCCGAATTGGTAGAGCAGCCGCATCCGCCGCCCGGCAGCGCGCGCCCGATGGATCATCGGTGCGAAGACGCGACCGTAGTCGTCCGCGGTGAGGGTCCCGGCCGCCTCCAGGGCCTGGATGCCGGCTGGCATGTTCGTGAGTCGTGTCAGCACAACAACTACTCTCGGCGGGCGTCGAAGGGTGGGATGGCAACAATTTTATTGCTTAGCGCAATAATTGCATAGGGCTATAGTTGCCCGGCTTAGGCCGACGGCCGGAGGCGCTTAGCGCCAGCGCAGTAGCACGAACTCGGCGCTGAATCCCGGCCCCATCGCGAGCATCAGCCCGGGCCCCCCGCCGGGCGGCGGCTTCGCGATGGTGTCTCGCAAAATGTGCAGCACCGACGCCGAGGACAGGTTCGCGACCTCGCCCAGCGAGCGCCAAGTCAGCTCGAGGGCGTCCGGGGGCAGCTCGAGGCTGTTGCCGATCGCGGTGATCACCTTGGGACCGCCGGGATGGGCGACCCAGGCGCCCACGTCGTCCTTGGTCAGCCCGTGGGCGCTCAGGAATCGCCCGACGTCGTCCGCCAGGTAACGGTCGATGAAGTTGGTGAGCTCCGCCGACATCACCAGGTGCAGCCCGGCCGAGCTGACGTTCCAGGCCATGACGTGCAGCGACTCGGGATAGAGCCGGCTGCGGGAATCGACGATGTCGGGCCCGCTCGGGCTCAGCCGCTCGGCGCGACCGTCCCCGACCGCGACCACGGCGGCCGCCCCGTCGCCGAACATGGCGGTGCCCACCAGCCCGGACACGGTGGGCTTGACCGCCGGGAAGGTGAGCGAGCACAGCTCGACCGACACCAGGACGGCGACGCCGTCCGGCGCGCCGCGCAGGTAGTCGTGCAGCCGGCCCACCCCCGCCGCCCCGGCCGCGCAGCCCAGCCCGAACAGCGGCACCCGGCGCACATCCGGCCGCAGGCCGAGCCGCCCGGCGATCCGCGCGTCGAGGGACGGCACCGCCACCCCGGTGACCGTGGTGGTGGCGATCATGTCGATGTCCTGCGGCTGCAGGCCGGCCTCCTCGAGCGCGCCGAGCAGCGCCTCGCAACCGAGTTCGACGGCGTGTTCGATGAAGACCTCGTTCGCCTCACCGAAATCGGTGAGCGACGAGTACCGCTCCAGCGGCAGGACCAGGTGGCGGCTGTTGACCTTGGCGGCGGCGTGCAACCGGCGCACGATCTCCTCGTGTTCGGTCAATGCGGGGAATCCCACGAGCTGGTCGGTGATTTCGGCCTGGCTGTAACGATGCGGCGGCAATGCTCCGAATACACCCGCGACGACGCTCATGCCCGACCCTTTTGCTTGCATCCCAGCTCGAATGGGACTTTCGCCAATTTCCGGAGTTTAAGCGGTTGCCGGTAATGCGGCAAAAGCTCGATGTATTCGACATGTGTCTTATTGCAACGGGATTTGTTCATTCGGTGTCCTGGTTTTTCAGCGCCATCGCGATCAGGGCGTCGGGGCTCAGCTCGTCGATAAGATCGGTGACCGGTTCGGCCACAACGTTTTCCGCGCCGCGCGCGAGCAGGAGAAGTTTGTCGAGCAATCCGGTTCTGCGCAGCTCGGCGAGGGGAATGCTGCGTAGCGCGGACCACACCCTTTCCTCCTCGGATTCCCGGTCCTCCCCGCGGAACAGCTGCTGACGCAAATGGTCGGCCAGCGCCGCGGGAGTGGGATAGTCGAAGATCAGGGTTCGCGACAGGGCCAGCCCGGTCGCCGTCGTCAGCCGGTTGCGCAGTTCGACCCCGGTCAGCGAGTCGAAGCCGAGGTCGGCGAAGGCGCGGTCGCGATCGATGGCCCGGCCGTCCGGATGCCCCGCGACGGCGGCCGCGTGCTCGCAGACCAGCTCGGCCAGTCGCCGATGTTGCTCCCCAAGGGCCAGGGCGTGCAACTGCCCGGCCAGGTCTGGGGACCGGGTTACGTTGGCGGGCGGCGCATCCTGTGCACCGCCCAGCCAGAATCGTTGGCGGGCAAAACCGTACGTCGGCAGGTCGACGCGGCGGCCCCCGGAGTTAGCCAACACGGCCGGCCAGCCTACGGACGCCCCGGCGGTGAACAGCCGTCCGGCCGCCGTCAGCAGCGACTCGACCTCGGGTTCGCCCTTGGGCAGGGTGATCACCGAGATCGGCCGTTCGGTGGTCAGCGACTGGTCCACCGCCGCGCTCAATCCGCCGCCCGGGCCCACCTCCACGAACGCCGTGACCCCGAGGGTCTCGGCGGCGCGCACGCCGTCGAGGAACCGCACCGGCCGGCGCACGTGCTCCACCCAGTACCGCGCGGACCCGTACCCTGGGCCGGCCGGCTCCCCGGACACGTTGGAAATCAAGCAGATTCGCGGCTGTCGCGGCACAACGTCGGAGACCCGCTGGCCGAACTCGTCGAGCATCGGTTCCATAAGCGCCGAATGAAACGCGTGCGACACCGCCAGCCGATGCGTCCGCCGACCGCCGTCCGCCAGCCGATCCGCCACGGCGGCCACCGCGGCGCGCTCACCTGACAGGACCACCGCATTGGGGCCGTTGACCGCCGCGATGCCGACACCATTGCCCAGCAGCGGGGCGACCTCGGCCTCCCCGGCGCTCACCGCCACCATCACTCCATCACCGGGCAGCGCCGCCATCAGCCTGCCACGCGCCGCCACGATGCGCGCCGCGTCGCCCAGCGACAACGCGCCGGCCACATGCGCCGCCGCAATCTCACCGACCGAATGGCCCAGCACCACGTCGGGCGCAACCCCCCACGACCGCCACAGCGCGGCCATGGCGACCTCGAGCGCGAACAAGGCCGGTTGCGCGAACTCGGTGTCCTGCAACAGCTTCGCGTCGGTGCCCCACACCACCGCGCGCAGCGGCGACCGCAGGTGGGGATCCAGCGCCGCTGCGGCCGCGTCGAAGGCGCGCGCGAAGGCCGGGAACCGCCGGTGCAGTTCGCGGCCCATCCCCGGCCATTGGGAGCCCTGGCCGGGGAACACGAAGGCCGTCTTGGCCGCGGGCCCGGCTCGGCCGGCGACCACGCCGGGGGGCGCCCCCCCGTCCGCCAGGGCGCGCGCCAGCGCACTTGGGTCGGCGCCGACCAGGACCGCCCGATGCTCGAACACCGAGCGGGTCGTCGCCAACGACCACGCCACGTCCGCCGCGTGCAGCCCGGGCTCGGCGACCCACGCCGACAGCCGGCGGGCCTGGTTGGCCAGGGCGCGCTCCGAACGTGCCGACAGCACCCACGCGAGCGGCGGCTCGTGCGGTTCGGCGGGCGGATCCGGTTGCGGCGGAGCCTGTTCCACGATGACGTGCGCGTTGGTGCCGCCCATCCCGAAGGACGACACCCCGGCGCGGCGCGGGCGTCCCACCGCCGGCCAGGGCAGCGCGGCGGTGTTCACCCGCAGTCCCGGATGTCGGGAATCGCCGTCGGAGTAGTTGAGGCTTGCCGGCAGCACCGAATGCCGCACGGCCAGAATGGCTTTGAGTAGGCCCGCTACCCCGGCGGCGGCGCCGGCGTGGCCGATGTTGGTCTTGACCGACCCGACGTGCACCGGGCGCTCGCGCGCGCCGAACACCTCGCCCAGCGCCTGGGCCTCCACCGCGTCGCCGACCTTGGTGCCGGTGCCGTGCGCCTCGATGTAGTCGATGTCGCCGCAGCCCACGCCGGCGGCGGCGAGCGCCCGCCGGATCACGTCCACCTCACCGGGGACCGAGGGCACGGTCTGGCCGGCGGCGCTGTGTCCGGCGTTACCCACGGCGCTCCCGCGGATGACCGCGTGGACGCGGTCCCCGTCGCGCACGGCCGCCGGCAACGGCTTCAGCAGCACCAGTCCCCCGCCCTCGCCACGCACGTAGCCGTCCGCGCGCCGATCGAACGCGTAGGTGTGCCCCGACGTCGACAGCGCGCCGAATTCGCGCTCCAGCATTGCGGTTTCGTCGGCCAGGTTCAGGTGGACCCCGCCGGCGATCGCCAGCGCCGACTCGCCGGCGCGCAGGCCCGCGCAGGCGAGGTGCACGGCGAGCAGCGAGGACGATTGGCCGGAGTCGACGGTCATGCTGGGTCCGCGCAAGCCGAAGGCGTACGAGACTCGGTTGGCGATCATCCCGCGGCCGATCCCGGCGAACGAGTGGTGGTCGAGGTTGTCGGCGATGTCGCGCAGCGTGAGCACCGCGTAGTCGTCGGCCATCGCACCGACATACACCGAAACAGCGGCTCCGCGAACCGTTTCGGGCACCACGAACGCGTCCTCGAAGGCTTCCCAGGTCAGTTCGAGGGCCAATCGCTGGCGGGGGTCCATCGCGCACGCCTCGCGCGGCGAGAGGTTGAAGAAGTCGGCGTCGAACTCCGCGACGTCCCCGGGCAACCGCGTCGCTTCCCGCCCGTCGCGGATCAGCTCCCAGAACTCGCGGGGGTTCGCTGAGCCGGGGAATCGGCACGCCAAGCCGATGACTGCGACGTCGGTCATGCTAGGGGCCGATCTCTTCGTCGAGGATGGCGAAGAGCTGGCTTTCGGTGGCGGTGGCGATGTCGTCGTCGAACGGGTCGTCGGGCTGCTCCTGGTAGGTAACTTCGGGGCCGGTCAGCGTCTGCAACAGGGCTTCCAGCCGGGTGACGAGCTGAGCCTTGTCGCCGGGGCTCCAGCCGGATTGGCCGAGCAGCGCCTGCAATTCGCGCGCCACGTCGTTGAAGCGGGCCATCCGGTCGGGTGGCTCACCGGCCGTGCCGGTGGCCAGCTGGCCGTCGAGGTGCTCGGCCAGGGCCGCCGGCGTCGGGTAATCGAAGATCAGCGTCGGCGAAAGCGTCAGGCCGGTCGCGATTTTGAGCCTGTTGCGCAGCTCCACCGCGGTCAGCGAGTCGAATCCGAGATCTCCGAAAGCCTGGTCGGCGTCGACGTCCGCGGTGCTGTGCCCCAACACCGTGGCGGCGTTGCCGCACACCAGCTCGACGAGCTCGCGGCGCCGCTGCTCGGGGGTCAGGCCCTCCAGTCGCGCCCGCAGGCCGGTCAACGACACCATGTCGGTCGGGTTGAGCACCCGTCGGGCGCGGCGAGTGGCCAACTGGCTCAACAGCGGTGGCAACGTGGCGCCGCCGTGCGCCAGCGCGGCCGTATCGAGCCGGGTGGCCACGACGACGGGCGGCTCGGCCAGCAGCGCGGCGTCGAGCAGGTCGAGCGCTTGGGCGGTGGACAGCGCGGCCAGCCCGGCGCGGCTCATCCGGGCTTTGTCGCGGTCGCCGAGGTGCCGGGTCATGGCCGACGCCTCTTCCCACATCCCCCAGGCGATCGACAGGGCGGGCAGGCGGTGGGCGTGGCGGTAGGCTGCCAGCGCGTCGAGGAAGGAGTTGGCGGACGCGTAGTTGCCCTGACCCGGCGCGCCGACGATCCCCGCCATCGACGAGAACACCACGAACGCCGCCAGGTCCAAATCCTGGGTCAGCTCGTGCAGGTGCCACGCCCCGTCGACCTTGGACCGCAACACCGTGTCGATGCGCTCGGGTGTCAGGGAGGCGATCACCGCGTCGTCGAGCACCCCCGCGGCGTGAAACACGCCGCGCAGCGGGAAGCGCTTCGGCACCCGCGCCAGCAACCCCGCCACGGCGTCGCGATCTCCGACGTCGCAGGCCACCACCGACACCTCGGCGCCCGCCTCCCGCAGCTCGGCCACCAGCCCGGACATCCCGTCGGCCCGCTCACCGCTGCGGCTGACGAGCATGACGTGCCCCACCCGGTGGCGGTCGACCAGGTGGCGGGCCACGGCCGAACCCGCCATGCCGGTTCCGCCGGTGATCACGGCGGTGCCGCCGGCCAGCCCGGCCGGCCCGTCGGGCATGGTGAGCACCACCTTGCCGATGTGGCGGGCCTGGCTGACGAACCGGTAAGCCTCCGCGGCGCAACGCACGTCGAAGGTCTTGACGGGCAACGGCTTTAGAGCTCCGGCCGCGAACAGGCGCATCAGTTCGTCCGACATCTCGGCGATGCGGTCCGGGCCCGCCTCCATCAGATCGAAGGCTCGGTAATAGATCTCGGGATGGTCCGCCGGGTCGCGCAGGTCGGTCTTGCCCATTTCGATGAAGCGCCCGCCGGGGCCCAGCAACCGCAGCGACGCATCGGTGAACTCGCCGGCCAGCGAGTTCAGCACGACGTCCACACCGGCTCCGCCCGTGGCGGTGGAGAACTTCTCCTCGAACTCCAGTGTCCGCGAATCCGCGATGTGGTCGTCGTCGAGACCCATGGCGTGCAAGGTGTCCCACTTGCCGCGGCTGGCGGTCGCGAACACCTCGGCCCCCCAATGCCGGGCCAGCTGCACGGCCGCCATACCCACCCCGCCGGCGCCGGCATGCACCAGCACCCGCTCGCCGGCGCGCAGGCCACCCAAGACCGACAGCCCGTAATACGCCGTCAAGAACACCACCGGCACGCCCGCCGCCCGCGCGAACGACCAGCCCGACGGCACCCGGGTCACCAGCCGGCGATCGACCACCGCCTCCGACCCGGTCAGGCCAAAGATGCCCATCACCGCGTCGCCGACGGCCAAATCCGTGACTCCGGGGCCGATCTCGGTCACCAGTCCCGCGCCCTCGGCGCCCAGCTGCGCGGCGCCCGGGTACATGCCCAGCGCCACCAACACGTCGCGGAAGTTCACCCCGGCCGCGGCGACCGCCACCCGCACCCGACCGGCGCCGACCTCGTCCGGCGGCCCCGACTGCACTGCCAGGTCCTCCAGCGTCCCGGCGTCGCCGGCCGCCAGCCGCCACACCGACGGCGGCTCGGGCAACGGCAACAGGGGGTGCGGCTTGAGCGGCTGCAGCCGTGCGCCGTAGGCGGCGCCCGCGCGAACCGCCAATTGCGGTTCGCCGCAAGCGATGACGGAACCGAGATCGAGCGAACCGTCGGAGTCGACCAGCACCGCCCGGCCGGGATGCTCGGCCTGCGCCGAGCGCACCAGTCCCCACACCGCGGCGCCGGCCAGGTCCGAGACCTCCTCGGCGGGCAGCGCGACCGCGCCGCGGGTCAGCACCACCAACGGGCCGGCGTCCTCAGCCCTGGACTGCAGCACGCCCAACGCCTCATGGGTGGCGGCGTAGACCGATGCGAGGACCCCGCCGGCGTTCGAGGGCGGCCGCCACACCTCGGGAGCGGGTCCATCGGCGTTGTCGGCCAACGCGATTGGGGACCACACCGCCTCCAGGAGTTCGCCGCCGCCGGAGCGGGCCGCCGCGGCCGCCGCCAGCTGCGCGGCCGAGACGGGCCGCGTCACCAGCTCCCGCACCGACAGCACCGGCAAGCCCGACGAATCGGCCATCTCCACCGACACGGCGCCTCTACCTACCGGCGCCAGCCGCACCCGGACCCGCGACGCGCCGGCCGCGTACAGGCACACCCCCTGCCACGAGAACGGCAACACGGTCTCGGCGTCCCCGTCGGCCACGCCCAGGGCGTGCAGGGCCGCGTCCAGCACCACCGGATGGATTCCGAAGCCGCCCACCGTGACGGCGGCCTGCTGCGGCGCCTCGACCTCGGCGAAGATCTCGGCCCCCCGCCGCCACACCTTCCGCAGGCCGCGGAAGGACGGGCCGTAGCCGTAGCCGCGGTCGGCCAGATCGTCGTAGGCACCGGTCACATCGACCGCCGTGGCGCCGACGGGCGGCCACACCGACAGGTCCGCGTCCGGCGTGGGCGAGCCTTCGCTCACCACCCCTTGAGCGTGCAAGGTCCAGTCCGGACCGGCCTGCGAATAGACCGCCACCGCACGGGATCCGGTCTCACCGGGGGCGTCCACCACCACCTGCACCCGCACCGCGCCGGCCGGCAGCGGCAACGGCGCCGACAGCGTCAGCTCCTCGATCACCGGGCAGCCGACCTCGTCGCCGGCCCGCAGCACCAGCTCGACGAACCCCGCACCCGGGAACAACACCGTCTGAGTCACCGCGTGATCGGCCAGCCACGGCTGGGCGGCCGTCGACAGCCGGCCCGTCAACACCACACCGCCCGAATCGGGCCGCGGGACCACGGCGCCCAACAGGGCGTGCTCGGCGCCGGTCAACCCCAGGCCCGCGGTGTCGCGGCCGCCCACCGCCTCCGGCGACAGCCAAAACCGGCGCCGCTGAAAGGCATACGTCGGCAGGTCGACGCGGCGCGCGGTCAGGCCGGCGAACGCGGCGGCCCAGTCCACCTCGGCGCCGGAGACGAACAGCTGCCCGGCCGCCAGCAGCAGCGAATCGATTTCGGGACGGTCCTTGGCCATCGACACCGCCGCAACGGCCGGCTCCGCCGCCAGGGACTGCTCCGCCGCGGCCGTCAGCGCCGCGCCCGGGCCCACCTCCACGAAGGCGCCGGCGCCCAGCGATTCGGCCAGCCGCACGCCGTCGACGAACCGCACCGGCCGGCGCACATGCTCGACCCAGTAGTCGGCGGAGCCGTATCCGGGGCCGGCCAATTGCCCGGTCACGTTGGACACCAGGTCGATTCGCGGCGCGCCCGGCGACACCCCGGCCAGCACCGCGGCGAACTCCTCGACCATGGGCTCCATCAACGCTGAGTGGAAGGCGTGCGAGACGGCCAGCCGTCGCACCCGTCGGCCGCAATCCGCCAGCCGATCCGCCACCGTCGTCACCGCGGTCCGCTCGCCCGAAAGCACCACCGCATCGGGGCCGTTGACCGCCGCGAGGCTCACCTCGCCGTTCAGCAGCGGCGCGACCTCGGCCTCGGTGGCGCTCACCGCGACCATCACCCCGCCGGCCGGCAGCGCCGCCATCAACCGCCCGCGGGCCGCCACCACCCGCGCCGCGTCCGGCAACGACAGCACGCCGGCCACGCAGGCCGCCGCGATCTCCCCCACCGAGTGGCCGATCACCAGATCGGGGGTCACCCCCCACGACCGCCACAGCGCCGCCAAGGCGACCTCGAGGACGAACAGCGCCGGCTGGGCGAACTCCGTGTTCTCCAACAGGTCCGGGTCGCCGCCCCACATCACGTCGCGCAGCGGTAGCCGCGCGTGGCCATCCACCGCCGCCACGGCCTCGTCGAAGGCCTGCGCGAACGCCGGGAAGCGTTGGTACAGCTCGCGTCCCATCCCGAGGCGCTGCGAGCCCTGGCCGGGGAACACGAACACGCGCTTACCGGTCGCGCGGGTCCGCCCGACCACGACACCCGGGCCGGGCGCCCCGGACGCCACCCCGGCCAGCCCCGCCATCAGGGTGTCCCGGTCACCGCCCACCAGCACGACGCGGTGATCCAGGGCAGCCCGGGTGGTGGCCAGCGACCAGCCGACATCCAGCGCCCGCAGAGCGGGCTGGGCGTCCAGATAGGCCGAGAGCCGCCCCGCTTGCGCGGCCAGCGCCTCGGCCGACCGGGCCGACACCACCCACGGCGTCACCGCGTCGGGTTGATCATGCTGAGCCGCAAGGGTTTCCGGCTCCGCGGGCGGCTGTTCGACGATGACGTGCGCGTTGGTCCCGCTGATGCCGAACGACGACACGCCCGCGCGCCGCTGCCCGTCCCGCGCCGGATCGCATGGCCAGGGCCGGGGTTCGGTCAGCACCGACACCGCGCCCGCCGACCAATCCACGTGCGGCGACGGCACATCCACGTGCAGCGTCTTGGGCATCACCCCGTGCCGCATGGCCTGCACCATCTTGATCACGCCGGCCACCCCCGCCGCGGCCGAGGTATGCCCGATGTTCGATTTGATCGATCCCAGCCACAGCGGCCGATCCGCCGGCCGGTCCTGCCCGTAGGTCGCCAGCAGGGCCTGGGCCTCGATCGGATCGCCCAAAACCGTTCCCGTGCCGTGGCCTTCGACCACGTCGACGTCCGCCGCGGTCAACCCGGCGTCGGCCAGCGCCGCCCGGATCACCCGCTGCTGTGACGGCCCGTTCGGTGCGGTCAGCCCGTTGGAGGCGCCGTCTTGGTTCACCGCCGAACCGCGCAGCACCGCGACCACCGGATGCCCCAGCCGTCGCGCGTCGGCCAGCCGCTCCAGCACCAGCACGCCCGCGCCTTCCGACCACGACGTGCCGTCCGCGGCACCGGCGTACACCTTGCACCGGCCGTCGGGGGCCAGCGCCCGCTGCCGGCTGAACTCCACGAACGCGGCGGGGGTGGCCATCACCGTCACGCCACCGGCCAGCGCCAGGTCACACTCCCCGGAGCGCAGCGACTGCGCCGCCAGGTGCATGGCCACCAACGACGACGAACACGCCGTATCGATCGACACCGCGGGGCCTTCCAGCCCCAGCACGTAGGACACCCGCCCCGAGGTCACGCTCAGGGTCGAACCGGTCAGCCCGTAGCCCTCCAGCTCACCCTTCACCTCGCCGCCGTAGCCGGCGTGGATGACGCCGGCGAACACGCCGGTCGCCGAGCCGCGCAAAGCCAGCGGGTCAATCCCCGCCCGCTCCAACGCTTCCCAAGAGATCTCCAACATCAACCGCTGCTGGGGATCCATCGCCAAGGCCTCGCTGGGTCCCACCCCGAAGAATCCGGCGTCGAAGTCCGCGGCGTCGCGCAGGAAGCTGCCCTGGCGGGTGTACATCTTCCCCGCCGCGTCGGGATCCGGGTCGTAGAGTCCCTCGACATCCCAGCCGCGATCCGCCGGGAAGTCCGACACCGTGTCGCGGCCGTCGTTCACCAGCTCCCACAGGGCCTCCGGCGAATCGACCCCGCCGGCGTACCGGCAGGCCATGCCCACCACCGCGATCGGTTCGGACAGCTTGCCTTCCAGCTCCGAGACGCGTCGCCGCGCCCGCCGCAGATCGGCCGTCAGGCGTTTCAGGTAGTCGACGTGCTGCGTGGTGTCGGGCATCGCGGTCTCAGCGGCCGAGTTCTTCATCGAGGATGGCAAAGAGTTGGCTTTCGGTGGCGGCGTCGAGGTCGGCGTCGAGGCCCTCGGGGTCGAGGGGATCGGCGGGGCCCAGGGCGGCGAGCAGATTGTGCAGCCGCGCCCGCAGCGCCGACTTGTCGGATGGCTCCCAGTCGGGCCGGGTGAGCAGCGCCTGCAATTCGCGGGTGATATCGGTGAAGCGGGCCATCAGGTCCGGCTGGTCGCCGGCCTGGCCGGCGGACAGGTGGCGGTCGAGGTGTTCGGCGAGGGCCGCCGGTGTGGGGTAGTCGAAGATCAACGTCGGCGAAAGGGTAAGACCCGTCGCCGTTTTCAGCCGGTTGCGCAGTTCGACGGCGGTCAGCGAATCGAAGCCGAGATCCCCGAACGCGCGGCCCGCGTCGATGTCGGCGGGGTTGGGCAGGCCGAGCACGGTCGCCGCGTTGGCGCGGACCAGGTCGGTCAGCTCACGCCGGCGCGCCTCGGGCGTCAGGCCGTGCAGGCGCGCGGTGAGACCGGTCAACAGCGCGGTCGTGTCGACATCGTCGACGACGCGGCGGGTGGTGCGGGCGGCCAGCTCGCTCAGCAGCGGTGGCAGCGCGGCGGCGTTGTCGGACAGGGCGACCCGATCCAGGCGGGCGGCCATCAGCACCGGGGCTTCGAGCAGCATCGCGGCGTCGAAGGATTCCAGCGCCTGTCGGGTGGACAGCGGCGCGATGCCGAGCCGGCTCATCCGGGCCTTGTCGCGCTCCCCGAGGTGCGCCGTCATCGCCGAGGCTTGCTCCCACAGGCCCCAGGCCAGCGACAGGCCCGCGAGCCCGTGCGCCCGCCGGTGGGCGACCAGGCCGTCGAGGAAGCTGTTGGCCGCCGCGTAGTTGGCTTGGCCCGGGGTGCCGACGATCCCGGCCATCGACGAGAACACCACGAACGCCGACAGATCCTTCTCCCGGGTCAGCTCGTGCAGGTGCCAGGCGCCGTCGACCTTGGCCCGCAACACTGCATCCACCCGATCCGGGGTCAGCGAGGCGATCAACCCGTCGTCGAGGACGCCGGCCGCGTGCACCACGCCGCGCAGCGGATGCTGCGCGGGAATCTGCGCCAGCATCGCCGCGACCGCGTCGCGGTCCGCGACGTCGCAGGCCACCACCGACACGCCGGCGCCGGCCTCCCGCAGCCGGTCCACCAACTCCGCGACCCCCGGGGCCGCGGCGCCGGCCCGGCTGGCCAGCATGACGTGCCCGACGCGATAGCGGTCGACGAGGTGGCGGGCCAGCGCCGAACCGGCCATGCCGGTACCGCCGGTGATCACCACGCTGCCGCCGGCCAGCCCGCCACAGCCACTGAGCACGGCGCCGGGCCCGGCCGGGAGGGTCAGCGCGACCTTGCCGATGTGGCGGGCCTGGCTGACGAACCGGTACGCCGCCGAAGCGCAGCGGACGTCGAAGGTCTTGAGCGGCAACGGTGTCACCGCTCCATCCCGCAGCAGTTCCACGATCTGGGCCAGCATCGCCGCGGTGCGGTCGGGTCCGGCCTCCAGCAGGTCGAAGGCGCGGTACTGCGCGCCTCGATGTTGTTCGGCGACGACGCGCGGGTCGCGGACGTCGGTCTTGCCCATCTCGATGAACCGCCCGCCGGGGGCCAACAACCGCAGCGACGCGTCGGTGAACTCACCGGCCAGGGAGTTGAGCACCACGTCGATCCCGGCCCCGCCGGTCGCCGCCGAGAATTTCTCCTCGAAGCCCAGCGCCCGCGAATCGCCGATGTGGTCGTCGTCGAATCCGATGGCACGCAATGTGTCCCACTTGCCGCGGCTCGCCGTCGCGAATACCTCCGCACCCCAGTGCCGCGCCAGCTGGACCGCGGCCATGCCGACCCCGCCGGTGGCGGCGTGCACCAGCACCCGCTCGCCGGCGCGCAGCCCGGCCAGCACCGACAACCCGTAGAGCGCGGTCAGGAACACCACCGGCACCCCCGCGGCCGTGACCAGCGACCAGCCCTGCGGCACCGGCGTGACCAGTCGCCGGTCGACCACCGCCTCGGAGCCGACCACGCCCAGCAGCCCCATCACCGCGTCGCCGACCGCCAGTCCCTCGACGCCCGGACCGACCTCGACGACCACGCCGGCGCCCTCGGCCCCCAACTGGCCGCCGCCCGGATACATGCCCAAGGCCACCAACACATCCCGGAAGTTCACGCCGACCGCGGCCACCGCCACCCGGATCTGCCCGGCCTCCAGTTCCGCCCGCGGGCACGGGCCCACGACCAGGTCCTCCAGCGTGCCCGCGCCGCCCGCGTCCAGCCGCCACCCCCCGGGCGGCAGCCGCAGCACCGATCCGCCGCGCGCCGGCCGCATCCGGGCGGCGTAGGCCACGCCCGCGCGGACCACCACTTGCGGTTCGCCGCAGCTGATCACGGCGCGCGCGTCCAACGATCCGTCGGAGTCGATCAGCACCACCCGGCCCGGCTGCTCGGCCTGCGCCGACCGCACCAGGCCCCAGACCGCCGCACCGGACAGGTCCGCCACGTCCTCACCGGCGAGCGCGACCGCCCCGCGGGTCTGCACCGCCAGCGTCGCGGACTCGGGATCGGCCAACCACGATTGCAAAACGCCCAGCGCCTCGGTGGTGGCGGCGTGCACCGACCGGACCGGATCGGAGCCGTGCCCGCCGGGCTCCCACAGCTTCGCGTCGGAGTCCTTGTCGCTCAACGCTATCGGTGACCACGCCACTTCGAAGAGGCCATCGGGGGACGTGGCCGCCGCGGCCAACTGCCCGGCCGACACCGGGCGCATCGCCAGCGAGCGCACCGACAACACCGGCAGCCCCGATCCGTCGGCCAATTCCACCGACACCGCACCGGCGCCGGACGGCGCTATCCGGACCCGGGCCCGCGAGGCGCCTGCCGCGTGCAGCGTCACCCCCTCCCAGGAGAACGGCAGCAGGGTTTGCCCCTGTTCGCCGGCGACGCCGATCGCGTGCAGCGCCGCGTCCAGCAACACCGGATGTATGCCGAAGCCGCCGTCCTGCGCGCCGGCGCCCTCCGGCACGGTGACGTCGGCGAAAATCTCGTCACCGCGCCGCCACATCGCGCGCAGGCCGCGGAAGGACGGGCCGTACTCGTAGCCGCGGTCCGCCAGCCGTGCGTAGGCGTCGGCCACGTCCACGGGCGCCGCACCCGCCGGCGGCCACACCGACAGGTCGGCGGACGGCGCCACCGCCGCCGGGCGCACCGAGCCGTGCGCGTGCAGCACCCACTCCGATTGCGCGACAGCCGAATACAGCGACAGCTCGCGCTGCCCCGACTCGGCGGCGGCGCCGACCACCACCTGCACCTGCACGCCGTCCGTCGCCGGCAGCGCCAGCGGGGCCGACAACGTCAGCTCCTCGAGCACCCCGCACCCGACCTCGTCGCCGGCGCGGATGGCCAGCTCCACGAACGCCGCACCGGGGAACAGCACCGTGCCGCCCACCGCATGGTCGGCCAGCCACGGCTGGGCGGCGGTCGACAGCCGGCCGGTCAGCACCACCCCGCCGGAATCGGGCCGCGCCACCACCGCGCCCAGCAGCGCGTGCCGGGCGCCCGCCAGGCCCAGGGCGGTCACGTCGCCCGATCCGGTGGAGCCGCCCGGCAGCCAGAAGCGCTGCCGCACAAAGCCATACGTGGGCAGATCG
The DNA here is from genome assembly GCF_041890355.1 of Mycobacterium hainanense. Taxonomy (NCBI): domain Bacteria; kingdom Bacillati; phylum Actinomycetota; class Actinomycetes; order Mycobacteriales; family Mycobacteriaceae; genus Mycobacterium; species Mycobacterium hainanense. Next base: position 3,240,012 of record NZ_CP169059.1, read on the forward strand.
ACGCGCCGACCGCCCAGACCGGCGATGGCCGCGCGCCAGTCCACGGCCACGCCCGCCACATGGGCTTGGCCCGCTGAGAGCCAGAACCGCTGCAGCGACCCGTCGTCGCGGCCCAGTGAGGGAACCACCAACGCGCCGGCGCCGCAGTCGGACACGGTGTCTTCGACGGCGGCCAGCAGCACCGGGTGCGGGCTGGATTCGACGAACACCCCGTATCCGGCGCCACACGCTCCGCGCACCGCGCGCTCGAACTGGACCGTCTGCCGGATGCTGCGGTACCAGTAGTCGGCGTTCAGGCCCGCGGTGTCCAGCAGTTCGCCGGTCACGGTGGAGAACAACGCGACCGAGGACGATCGCGGCTCGATGCCGGCCAGCGCGCCGGCCAGCGCCGGGCGAATCGCGTCCACGTGCCGGGAGTGCGAGGCGTAGTCCACGTCGATCCTGCGGGCCCGCACGCCGTCGGCCGCGCAGCGGATCATCAACTCGTCGAGGGCGCCCACCTCGCCGGACACCACCACCGCGGAAACACCGTTGACGGCGGCCACATTCAACCGTTCGCCCCAGCCGGCGATCAATTCCTCGGCCCGGGCCAGCCCGCAGGCCAGCGACACCATGCCGCCCGCACCGGACAATTCCACCAGCAGCCGGCTGCGCAGCGCCACCACCCTGGCCGCGTCCTCCAGGGACAGCGCCCCGGCCACGTACGCCGCCGCGATCTCGCCCTGGGAATGACCGATCACCGCGTCGGGGACGACGCCCACCGAGCGCCACAACTCTGCCAGCGACACCATCACCGCCCACAGCGCCGGCTGCACCACGTCCACCCGGTCCAACCCGGGCGCGCCGGGCGCGCCGCGGATGACGTCGACGAGCGACCAGTCGACGTGTTCGGCGAGCGCCTTCTCGCAGCGCTGCAGGTGATCGGCGAAAACGGCTGAACTGTCCAACAATTCGGCTCCCATGCCGACCCACTGCGACCCCTGCCCGGGAAACACGAACACGGTCTTGCCGAGCGGCTGCGCCCGGCCCACCGCCGCGCCCGCACCGGGCGCGCCGGCCGCCACGTCGGCCAGCCCCGCGATCAGGCGCTCGCGGTCGGCGCCGACCAGGACCGCCCGGTGCTCGAACAGCGACCGCGTCGACACCAAGGACCAGGCCACGTCGACCACCCGCAGACCCGGGTCGTCGTTGAGCCGCGCCAGGAGCCGGGACGCCTGGTTGGCCAGCGCGTCGGCCGATCGGGCCGACAGTACCCACGGCGCGGTGGCGTCATCGCCCGCCGGCACAGCGCTTTCCGGCGGCGGCTGCTCCACGATGACGTGCGCGTTGGTGCCGCTGATCCCGAAGGACGACACTCCGGCGCGGCGGGGCCGGTCCTGCGCCGGCCAGTCCCGCGCCTCGGTCAGCAGCGACACCGCCCCCGCCGACCAATCCACATGCGGCGTAGGCACATCCACGTGCAACGTCTTCGGCATCACCCCGTGGCGGATCGCCTGCACCATCTTGATCACCCCGCCGGCGCCCGCCGCCGCCGACGTGTGACCCATGTTGGACTTGATCGACCCCAGCCACAGCGGCCGGTCCGCCGGCCGGTCCTGCCCGTACGTCGCCAAAACCGCTTGCGCCTCAATCGGATCCCCGAGGGTGGTGCCCGTCCCGTGTCCCTCCACCAGGTCCACGTCCGCCGCCCGCAGGCGCGCGTCGGCCAGCGCGGCGCGGATCACCCGTTGCTGCGACGGCCCGTTCGGCGTCGCGAGCCCGTTCGAGGCCCCGTCCTGGTTCACCGCCGACCCCCGCAGCAGCGCCAGCACCGGATGCCCCAACCGCCGCGCGTCGGACAACCGCTCCAGCACCAGCACGCCGACGCCCTCGGAGAAACCGGTGCCGTCGGCGGCGCCCGCGTACGCCTTGCACCGCCCGTCGGCGGCCAGCGCCCGCTGCCGGCTGAACTCGATGAACATCGCCGGCGTCGCCATCACCGTCACGCCGCCGGCCAGCGCCAGGTCGCACTCGCCGGCGCGCAGCGATCGGGCCGCCAGGTGCATGGCCACCAACGACGACGAACAGGCCGTGTCGACGGAAATGGCCGGCCCCTGTAGGCCCAGCTCGTAGGCCACCCGGCCCGACGCCACGCTCAACGTCGAACCGCGCAGCCCGTAGCGCTCCAGGTGGCCCGGCACCCGGCCCTGACCGCCGTACGAGCCGTGGAAGATGCCGGCGAACACGCCCGTCGGCGAACCGCGCAACTCGGCGGGGTCAATGCCGGCCCGCTCCAATGCTTCCCACGACACCTCCAGCAACAGGCGTTGCTGCGGGTCCATCGCCAGCGCCTCGCTGGGCGCGATGGAAAAGAACGCGGCGTCGAAATCCGCCACGTCGGCCAAAAAGCCCCCGCAACGGGCATAGGACTTGCCCACCGCGTCGGGGTCGGAATCGAACAGGCCCGCCAGGTTCCAGCCCCGGTCGGCCGGGAACTCCGACACCACATCGCGGCCCTCGACCACCATCTGCCACAGCGCCTCCGGGGAGTCCACGCCGCCCGGATACCGGCACCCCATTCCCACCACCGCGACGGGTTCGGTTGCCGCGGCGAGGTATTCGCGGGCCTGCCGCTTCAGCCGCTCGTTTTCCTTCAGGGAAGCGCGCAGGGCCTTGACGAGCTCCTCGGGGTCGGCGCTCATGAGCGGCCCGGGCCGGAGGGCCGGCTCGTCGGCCGGTCCATCGCGAAATCTCTTAACGGCACAAGAAGCAACGCCTTAGGTCAGTGCCAGCGCAGCAACACGAGTTCGGAACAGAATCCCGGGCCCATCGCGATCATCAGGCCGGGGCTTCCGCCGGGTGGCGGCTTGGCCAGGGTGTCGCGCAGCACGTGCAACACCGAGGCCGACGAGAGATTGCCGATCTCGCCCAGCGACCGCCAGGTCAGTTCCAGTGCGTCCGGCGCCAGGCTCAGGCTGGCGTTGATCGCGTCGATGATCTTCGGGCCGCCGGGGTGGCTGACCCAGGCGCCGATGTCGGTCGTCGTCAGCCCGTGCGCGCCGAGGAACCCGGTGACGTCCCGCTCGATGTGCTCCTCGACCACCTGGGCCAGGTCCTTCGCGAGGACGAGCTCGAAGCCGGCGGCGCCGACGTCGTAGCCCATGGTGCGCAGCGAATCGGGGTAGAGCGTGCTGCGCGAGTCCAGAATGCTGGGCCCGCAGGCGGCGACCTTTTCGGCGCGCCGCTCGCCAACGGCGACCACCGCGCCCGCCCCGTCGGCGAACAGCGCGCTGCCCACCAGGCCCGGCAGCGACGGCTTGTACCCCGGATAGGTCAACGAGCACAGCTCGACCGAGATCAGGGCCGCCGCGGCGTCGGGCGCCCCGCGCAGGTAGTCGTTCAACCGGGCCACGCCCGCGGCGCCGGCCACGCAGCCCAGGCCGAACAGCGGCACCCGGCGCACGTCGTCACGCAGCCCCAGGCGCCCGGCGATCCGGGCGTCCAGGGACGGCACCGCCAGGCCGGTGACCGTCGTCGTGATCAGCACGTCCAGGTCCTGCGGCCGCAGGCCGGCCTCGTCGAGGGCGCCCGAGAGGGCTTCGCAGCCGAGGTCGACGGCGTTTTCGATGAAGATGCGGTTCGCCGCGCCGAAGTCGGTCAGGGTGGGATACCGCTCCAGCGGCAGCACCAGGTGGCGGCTGTTGACCTTGGCGCTGGCGTGCAACTGCCGGACGATGTCTTCGTAACCCTCGAAGTCGGGGATGCTGACGAAGAAGTCGGTGAGCTCGCGCTGGGAATAGCGGTACGGCGGCAAGGCACCGAACACGCCGGCGACGACGCTCATTGGTCCCACCCCTTGGTGACGAAGTTTCGGCTCGACAAGTTCAGCCGCATCGCTTGAGCGGGGATTGTAGTCCGGTTCAAATGTGCCGGCGCGGTTATCCGCGTCATCTCATTCGCTGCCGCCGAGCCGCGCTTTGAGCTGCTCACACTCGGCCAGGACGGCTTGGAGCTGCTCGGCGACCCTGGCGGGGGCGGTCCCGCCCCGCCGGTCGCGCGAGGCCACCGAGCCCTCGACGGTCAACACCTCGCGGACCTCGGGTGTCAGCTCGGGGCTGATGGCGGCCAGTTCGTCGTCGGTGAGTTCGTCGAGCCCGACGGCGCGTGCCTCGGCGGCGCGCACGGCGGCCCCGGCGGCCTCGTGCGCGGACCGGAACGGCACGCCACGCCGGACCAGCCATTCGGCGATGTCGGTGGCCAGTGTGTACCCGGCGGGGGCCAGCGCGGCCATCCGGTCGACGTCGAAGGTCAGGCTGGCCACCAGCCCGGCCATCGCCGGCAGCACCAGCTCCAGCTGGGCCACCGAGTCGAAGACCGGCTCCTTGTCCTCCTGCAGGTCGCGGTTGTAGGCCAGCGGCTGGGCCTTCAGCGTCGCCAGCAGCCCGGCCAGGTTTCCGATCAGCCGCCCGGACTTGCCGCGGGCCAGCTCGGCGATGTCGGGGTTCTTTTTCTGCGGCATGATCGAGCTGCCGGTGGACCACGAGTCGTGCAGGGCGACGTAGCCGAATTCCGTCGAGCTCCACAGGATGATGTCCTCGGCCAGCCGCGAGGTGTCCACCGCGATCATCGCGAAGACGAACGCGGCCTCCGCGGCGAAATCCCGGGCCGCGGTCGCGTCGATGGAATTGTCCGCGGCCTCGGCGAAACCCAGCTTCGCGGCGATGGCGTCCGGGTCCAGCCCCAGCGACGAGCCGGCCAGCGCCCCGGACCCGTACGGGGAGACCGCGGCGCGCTTGTCGAAGTCCACGATGCGGTCGACGTCGCGCAGCAGCGGGTGCGCGTGGGCGAGCAGGTGGTGGGCCAGCAGGACCGGCTGGGCGGACTGCAGGTGTGTCTTGCCCGGCATGATCGCGGTCGGGTGCGCGCCGGCCTGGGCGGCGAGCGCGGCCACCAGCTCCAGGACCGCGTCGGCGACCCGGCGCACCGCGTCGCGCAGCCACATCCGGAACAGCGTGGCCACCTGGTCGTTGCGCGACCGCCCGGCCCGCAGCCGGCCGCCCAGGTCGGGCCCGACCCGGTCGATCAGCCCGCGCTCCAGCGCGGCGTGCACGTCCTCGTCGGTCACCAGCGGCTTGAAGCTGCCGTCGGCCACGTCCTGCGCGAGGCTATCCAGCCCGGCCAGCAGCCCGTCGCGCTGTTCGGCGGTGAGCAGCCCGGCGTGGAACAGGATCACGGTGTGGGCGCGCGAGGCGACGATGTCGTAGGGGGCCAGCACCCAGTCGAAGTGGGTGGACTTGCTCAGGGCGGCCAGCGCGTCCGACGGGCCGTCGGCGAACCGGCCGCCCCACAGCGAGCCCTCGCGGGTGCTCACGCTTCGTCGGCCGCCAGGTCCCGGCGTGACGCGATCTTGGACGACAACCCGTGCACATAGACGAAACCCTTCGCGGCCGACTGGTCGAAGGAGTCGCCCTCGTCGTAGGTGGCCAGGTTGAAGTCGTAGAGCGACTGCGCGCTGCGCCGGCCGTTGACGGCGATGTGCCCGCCGTGCAACACCATCCGGATCTCGCCGGTGACGTGCTCCTGTGTCTTGTCGACGAAGGCTTCCAGCGCGGCCTTCAGCGGCGAGTACCACAGCCCGTCGTAGACCAGCTCGGCCCAACGCTGGTCGGTGTGCCGCTTGAAGCGGCCCAGTTCGCGCTCCAGCGTGACGTGCTCGAGCTCGGTGTGGGCGGTGATCAGCACCATCGCTCCGGGGGCCTCGTAGATCTCGCGGCTCTTGATGCCCACCAGCCGGTCCTCGACCACGTCGAGCCGCCCCACGCCCTGGCTGCCGGCGCGGCGGTTGAGCTCCTCGATGGCGGCCAGCACCGACACCGGTTTGCCGTCGATGGACACCGGGACGCCGCGCTCGAACCCGACGATCACCTCGTCGGGGGTGTTCCAGTTGATCGTGGGGTCTTCGGTGTAGGCGTAGATGTCCTTGGTGGGCGCGTTCCAAAGGTGTTCCAGGAAACCGGTTTCCACCGCGCGGCCCCACACGTTCTGGTCGATGGAGAACGGCGAGCGCTTGGTCACGTTGATCGGGATGGCGTTCTCCTCGGCGAACGCGATCGCCTTCTCCCGGGTCCAGGCGTAGTCGCGGACCGGCGCCAGCACCTCCAAATCCGGTGCCAGCGAAGCGAATCCGACCTCGAACCGGACCTGGTCGTTGCCCTTGCCGGTGCAGCCGTGCGCGACGGTGGTGCCGCCGTGCTCGCGGGCGGCCGCCACCAGGTGCTTGGCGATCAGCGGCCGGCTGATGGCCGACACCAGCGGGTAGCGGTCCATGTACAGCGCGTTGTTCATGATGGTGGGCAGGCAGTAGCCCTCGGCGAACTCGTCGCGCGCGTCGACGACGACGGCCTCCACCGCGCCGCAGTCCAGGGCGCGCTGGCGGACGACCTCCATGTCCTCGCCGCCCTGGCCGAGGTCGATCGCCACCGCAACCACCTCGCGGCCGGTCTCCTTGCCGATCCAGCTGATCGCGACCGACGTGTCCAGCCCGCCGGAGTACGCCAGGATGACGCGATCTGACATGAACCAATCTCCTTTTTTAGGTGAGCTCTTCAAGGGTGCGGGCCAGCTCGGCGCCGGTCATCGGCTCTCGGGCGGCCACGAAGACGGTGTCGTCACCGGCGATGGTGCCGACGACGTACGGTAGCGCCGCGCGGTCGATCGCGCTGGCCAAATAGTTGGCCCCGCCCGGCGGGGTGCGCAGCACGGCGAGGTTGGCGCTGGCGTCGGCCGACACCAGCAGCTCGCTCAGCAGCCGGGACAGCCGGGCGGTGCCGCCGGACACCCCGCGCACCGGACTGCCGTCCTCGGGGACGATGTAGACCCCGACGCCGCCGTCGGCGCCCCGCAGCTTCACCGCGCCCAGCTCCTCGAGGTCGCGCGACAGGGTCGCCTGGGTGACCTCGATGCCCTCGTCGGCCAGCCGAGCCGCCAGCTCGCTCTGGCTGCTGATCGATGCCGACGACAGGATCGCCACGATGCGGTCCTGCCGGCCGGCCCGGGTGATCTCCGCGGTGGTCTTCGAGCGGGTCATCGGGAGCGCTCCAGCAGCCACACCAGCAGCGCCTTCTGGGCGTGCAGGCGGTTCTCGGCCTCGTCCCACACCACGCTGGCCGGCCCGTCCATCACGGCGTCGGTGATCTCGTCGCCGCGGTGGGCCGGAAGGCAGTGCAGCACAATGGCTTCCGGGTCGGCGAGGCCCAGGAGCCGCTCGTCGACCCGGTACGGCAGGAACGGTGTGCGGCGGTCGCGCCCGTCGTCCTCCTGCCCCATCGACGTCCAGGTGTCGGTCACCAGGACGTCGGCGCCGCGCGCGGCCGCGTCGGCGTCGGCGGTGAGCGTGACCGAGGCGCCGGTGGCTTCGGCGCGCTGCGTGGCGGCCGCGACGAAGGCCGGGGCGGGGGCGAAGCCGTCCGGCGCGGCGATCGTGACGTGCATGCCGGCGGTCACCCCGCCGAGCAGCAGCGAGTGGGCCATGTTGTTGGCGCCGTCGCCGAAGTAGGACATCCGCAGCCCCGCCAGCGACCCCTTGTGTTCGGCGATCGTCTGCAGGTCGGCGAGCACCTGGCAGGGATGGAAGTCGTCGGAGAGCGCGTTGACCACCGGCACCGTCGCCGCCTCGGCCATGGCCGCGAGCCGGCTCTGCTCGAAGGTCCGCCACACGATGGCCTCGACGTAGCGGGACAGCACCCGCGCGGTGTCGGCCAGCGTCTCGTCGCGGCCCAGTTGCGTGTTGCGGGCGTCGACGACGACGGCGTGCCCGCCGAGCTGGGCGATGCCCACCTCGAAGGAGAACCGGGTGCGGGTGGAGTTCTTGTCGAAGAGCACCGCGACGCCGCGCGGCCCCTCCAGCGGGCGCCAGCTGAACGGGTCCTTCTTGAGCTCGGCGGCCAGCTGCAGCACCTCGGCCTGCTCCTGGGGGGACAGGTCGTCGTCGCGCAGGAAATGCCTAGGCATGTGCGGCCCTATCCAGGATGCCGGGCAGGGCCGCCACGAAGCCGTCGAGCTGGGCTTCGGTGATGATCAGCGGCGGGGCCAGCCGGATGACGTCGGGGGCGGCGGCGTTGACCAGGAAACCTGCTGCGCGCGCGGCGCTTTCGGCCTCCTTGGCCCGCGGCGCGGTGAGCACCACGCCCTGCAGCAACCCGCGCCCGCGGACGTGGTCGATCAGCGGGTGATTCAGGGATTCGATGCCGTGGCGAACGGACTTGCCGAGCACCTCGGCGTGCCGGGTCAGGTCCTGGTCCGCGATCACCCGCAGCACCGCCCGCGCCGCCGCCGCGCAGATCGGGTTGCCGCCGAAGGTGCTGCCGTGCAGACCGGGGGTCATCAGGTCGGCGGCCGGCCCGACGGCCAGGCAGGCGCCGATGGGCAGCCCGCCGCCGAGCCCCTTGGCCATGGTGACGATGTCCGGGGTGATGCCGTCGTGCTGGTGGGCGAAAAAGGCGCCGGTGCGGCCCATTCCGGTCTGCACCTCGTCGAGCACCAGCAGCGCCCCGTGCCGGGCGGTGATGTCGCGGGCGGCGCTCAGGTAGCCCTCGGGCGGGACGACGACGCCGCCCTCCCCCATGATCGGCTCGAGGAACACCGCGGCGGTCGTGTCGTCGACCGCGGCGGCCAACGCGTCGGCGTCGCCGTAGGCCACGTGCGTGACGTATCCGGGCAGCGGTTCGAACGGCGCCTGCTTGCTCGGCTGACCGGTCAGCGCCAGCGAGCCCATCGTGCGGCCGTGGAAACCGCCTTGGGCCGCAACCAGTTTCGTGCGCCCGGTCAGCCGCGACAGCTTGAACGCCACCTCGTTGGCCTCGGTCCCCGAATTGCAGAAGAACGCCCGCGTCGGCGCCCCGGTGTCCTCGGAGGTACCGAGCAGGGCCACCAGCTCCTCGGCCAGGGCGATGCCCGGTTCGCTGGCGTACAGGTTGGAGGTGTGACCCAGCGTCGCCATCTGGTGCGTGACGGCCTCGATGACCGCGGGGTGGCGGTGGCCGAGGACGTTGACGGCGATGCCGCCGAGCAGGTCCAGGTAGGTGTTGCCGTCGACGTCGGTGACCACGGCCCCGTCACCGCTGGCCAAGGCCAGCGGCGGGGTGCCGTAGTTGTTCATCATCACGGCTTCCCAGCGCTGCCGCATCGCGTCCCCTCGGGTGTCAGTCACGCGGGCACCACCTTGGTGCCGGTGCCCGCGTCGGTGAAAAGCTCCACCAGCACACAGTGTTCGACCCGCCCGTCGATGACGTGCGCGCTCGGCACGCCCGCGGTCACGGCCCGCAGGCACGCCTCGACCTTGGGGATCATCCCCGCCTCCAGCGTGGGTAGCAGTTGCGAAAGTGTGGCGGTGTCGATCTCGCTGACCAACGAGCCGCGGTCCGGCCAGCTGGTGTAGAGGCCCTCGACGTCGGTGAGCATCAACAGCTTTTCGGCGCGCAGCGCCTCGGCGAGCGCGGCCGCGGCGGTGTCGGCGTTGATGTTGTGCACCACGCCCTCGGCGTCCGGGGCCAACGTCGACACCACCGGAATGCGGCCCGCGGTAATCAGATCCAACACCGCCGCGGTGTTGACCCGCTCGACGTCGCCCACCAACCCGATGTCGGTGACCACTCCGTCCACGGTGACACTGCGCCGCACGGCGGTGAACAGCTGCGCGTCCTCGCCGGTGATGCCGACGGCATAGGGCCCGTGTGCGTTGATCAGGTTGACCAGTTGGCGACCCACCTGGCCGAACAACACCATCCGCGCCACGTCGAGCACTTCCGGTGTGGTGACCCGGAATCCGCCCTTGAAGTCGCCCTCGATGCCGAGGCGGCGCAGCATGGCGGTGATCTGCGGGCCGCCGCCGTGCACGACGACCGGCAGGATGCCGCAGTTGCGCAGGAAGGCCATGTCGGCGGCGAACGCGTGCCGCAGCGTGTCGTCGGTCATGGCGTTGCCGCCGTACTTGATGACGACGACTTTGCCGTACAGCTGCTTGAGCCAGGGCAGCGCCTCGGCCAGCACCTGGGCCTTGACCGCGGTGGACAACTCTTCCGTTTTGAAAGTCATGAGCTGTAGGCCGAGTTCTCTTCGACGTAGGCGTGCGAGAGGTCGGTGGTGCGCACGGCGGCGGCGCCGTCGCCCACCCCCAGGTCGACGGTGATGTCGATGTCGGCACCGGAGAGGTCCACCTCGCGCGCGCCGGGCGCCCCCACCCCGTCGATGCACACGGCAAACCCGTTGAACGACACGGTGATTCGGTCCGGATCCAGCGTCACCGGCGCCATGCCGACGGCCGCCAGCACCCGGCCCCAGTTGGGGTCGGACCCGAAGACCGCGGTCTTGACCAGGCTGTCGCGGGCGATCACCCGCGCGGCGGTCAGCGCGTCGTCCTCGGTGGCGGCCCCGGTCACGGTGACGGTGACGCGTTTGGTGACACCCTCGGCGTCGGCCTGCAGCTGCGCGCACAGGTCGTCGCAGACCCGCAGCACGGCGTCGTCCAGATCGGCCTGGCCCGGTGTGATTTCGCTTGCCCCCGAAGCCAGCAGCAGCACGGTGTCGTTGGTCGAACAGCTCCCGTCGATGTCGAGCCGGTCGAAGGTGCGCGCGGTGGCCCGGCGCAGCGCCCGGTCGAGCGCGACGGGCTCGACGGCCGCGTCGGTGGTGAGTACGCAGAGCATGGTGGCCAGCGACGGCGCCAGCATGCCCGCGCCCTTGGCCATCCCACCGACGGTCCAGTTGCCCGCGTGGTGCAGCGCGACCTGCTTCGGCACGGTGTCGGTGGTCATGATCGCGCGCGCGGCCTCATCGCCGCCGCTCAGCCCGCCGGCCATGTCCTGCACGATCGTCCGGACTCCGGCCAGCACCTTGTCCATCGGCAACCGGTCACCGATCAATCCGGTCGAGCACACCGCGACCTCGATGGCGCCGGTCTCGGTTCCCCAGTCCGACAACGCCGCCGCGACCGCCTCGGCGGTGGCGTGGGTGTCCTGGAAGCCGCCCGGGCCGGTGCAGGCGTTGGCACCACCGGAGTTGAGGATCACCGCGCGCAGGGCGCCGGTGCTCAGCGCCTGCTGGGTCCACAGCACCGGCGCGGCCTTGACCTTATTGCGGGTGAACACCCCGGCGGCCGCGTAGTCGGGGCCCTCGTTGAAGACCAGGGCCAGGTCGCGGTTGCCCGACGCCTTGATGCCGGCGGCGATGCCGGCGGCCCGGAACCCGGCCGGCGCGGTGACGCCCTGTTCGCGCACCAAGCGCGTCTCCGCGGTGCGAGTCACGGCGCGATCCCGACCACCGAAAGGCCTTGCGCCTCCGGCCAGCCCAGCGCCAGGTTCATCGCCTGCACCGCCGCGCCGCCGGTGCCCTTGACCAGGTTGTCGATCGCGGCGATGGCCACGAACGTCTCGGCGGCCTCGTCCACCGCGACGGCGATGTGCGCCGCGTTGCTGCCGATCACCGAGCCGGTGCGGGGCAGCTGGCCCTCGGGCAGCAGGTGGACGAAGGGCTCTGCGTCGTAAGCCTTTTCGTAGGCGGCGCGCAGCTGCGACAGCGGCGAGCGGGTGCGCGCGGTGCAGGTGGCCAGGATGCCGCGCGACGTCGGGATCAGCACCGGGGTGAACGAGACCGTGACGTCGCGGTCGGTGACCGCCCGCAGGCCCTGGGCGATCTCGGGGGTGTGCCGGTGGGCCCCCGCGATGTTGTAGGCCCGCGCCGACCCGATGACCTCGGAGCCGAGCAGGTCGGTCTTGGCGGCCCGGCCCGCGCCCGAGGTGCCGCTGACGGCGACGACGGTGACGGCGGGCTCGATCAGGTCCTCGGCGACCGCGGGGAACAGCGCCAGCAGCGCCGCGGTCGGGTAGCAGCCCGGCACGGCGATGCGGCGGGCGCCGCGCAGCCGTTCCCGCCCGCCCGGCAGTTCCGGCAGCCCGTAGGGCCAGCTGCCGGCGTGCGGGGACCCGTAGAACCGCTCCCAGGCGGCGGCGTCGGTGAGCCGGAAGTCGGCGCCGCAGTCGATGATCAGGGTGTCGGGGCCGAGCTGTTCGGCCAGCGCGGCCGAGTGCCCGTGCGGCAGGGCCAAGAACACCACGTCGTGGCCGGCGAGCACCGCGAGTTCGGTGGGTTCGACCACCCGCTGCGCCAGCGGCGTGAGGTGCGGGTGGTGCTCGGCCAGCAAGCTGCCCGCGCTGGTCGCGGCGGTCAGCGACCCGACGGCGAGGCGGCCGTCGGCGTAGGCCGGATGCCCCAGCAGCAGGCGCAGGATCTCACCGCCCGCATAGCCGCTGGCCCCGGCAACCGCCACCCTTAATACGTCGGCCATTCCGCCGATTCTGCATGGTTATGCAATGCTTTGCAAATCCATTACCAGGGTTGGGGCTAGGCCCGCAGCTCGGCCCCGACCGCCTCGGCGGCGCGGCGCACCGCGGCGTCGCGGGCCGCGCTGGCGTCGTCCTCGGTCAGCGTGCGGTCCGGCGCGCGGAACCGCAGCGCGAAGGTCAGCGATTTGCGGTCCTCCCCGACTTGCGGGCCGGTGAAGACGTCGAACAGCTGCAGGTCTTCCAACAGGTCGCCGGCGCCCTCCCGGACGGCGTCGGCCACCGCCTGGGCCGGCACGTGGGTGGGCACCACCAGGCTGACGTCCTGGAAGACGGCCGGAAACGGCGACACCCTGGGTGCGGGCAACGCCTCGACGATCGGGATCGCGTCGAGGTCGAGCTCGACCGCGCAGGTCCCCTTCGGCAGCCCGCAGCGCTCGATCACCGCCGGGTGCAGCTGGCCGGCGTGGCCGACGACGGTCTCCCCGACGAGCACCTCGGCGCAGCGGCCGGGGTGCCACGGCAGGTGCTGGGCCGCCCGCAGGGTCACCGAGACCCCGCTGGCGCGGGCGATGGTGCGGGCCGCCTCGAACGCGTCGGCGGCTTCGACCCGGCGGCCGGGCCCCCAGGGGCCGCGCCGTTCGCGCAGCCCGGCCAGCACCGCCGCGACGTGCTGCGGTTGCCGGGGCAACGAGGCGTCCAGCACCGCTATCTCTTCGTCGGTGGGCCGCCGGTGCACGGGGATCGGCTGCACGCCGCGGGTCTGTTCGGTCGGTTGCACCACCTGCGCCACCGCGTACAGCGCGACGTCCACCAGACCGCGGGACACGTTGCGCGCCAACGCTTCCAGCAGCGCGGGCAACAGCGTGGTGGCCAGGTGCGGGCGGTCGGCCTCCAGCGGGTTGAGCACCTGGGTTGTCGAGCGTCGCGGATCGTCGGCCGGCAGCCCCCACAGGTCGAACACGCCCGCGGGCAGGAACGGCGTCGGCAGGATCTCGACGTAGCCGGACTGGGCCAGCGATCTGCCGATGGCCCGGCGACGCTTCTGCCTCGCCGTGAGGCCCCGGCCCGCCGGGGCCGCGGGCAGCACCGACGGGATGGTTTCCAGCCCCTCCAGGCGCAGCACCTCCTCGACGAGGTCGGCGGGCTGCAACAGGTCGGGCCGCCAGCTCGGCGGGATCACCGTCAGCGTCCCGCCGCCGTCGCTCACCGATGCCCCGACCTGCGCCAGCCGCCGCGCGGTGGTGCCCGGTGGGTAGGCGACCCCGGCGACGCGGTCGGGCAAATCGGCGGGTATCCGGATCGGCGGGAGCGACCAGTCGTCGGTCGGCGGCTCGCCGCGCCAATCGGTCAGCTCGTCCGACACCGCTCCCCCGGCGATGTCCACGAGCAGCGCCGCGCAGCGGTCCAGCGCGGCGACCGAGATCGCCGGGTCCACCCCGCGCTCGTAGCGCCGGGCGGCCTCGCTGGGCAGGTGCAAACGCCGCTGGGTGCGCGAGACGGCGGCCGGGTCCCACACGGCGGCCTCCAGCAGCACGTCGGTGGAGTCGGCGCGGACCTCGGTGCTCGCCGCGCCCATCACGCCGCCGATCGCCGCGGTCGCCCGGTCGTCGACGATCAGGACGTCGGCCGGGTCGAGCCGGCGCTCGACGTCGTCGAGGGTGACGACGGTCTCGCCGGCCCGGGCGAACCGCACCGCGAGGCCCCCCGAGATGCGGTTGCAGTCGTGCGCGTGCATGGGGTGGCCGAGCTCGAGCATCACGTAGTTGGTGACGTCCACCGCCGGGGAGGTCGCGCGGATGCCGGCCAACAACAGCCGGCGCTGGAGCCACCACGGCGACACGGCGGCGGGGTCGATGCCGGTCACCGGGCGCAGGGCGAACCGGCGGACACCGGTTTCGGGCTGGACGGTCAACGGCCAGGCCTCCCCCACGGCCGGCAATGGCTTGACGTCCGCGGGGTCGACGAAGTCGAGGTCGTAGGCGCAGGCGATCTCGCGGGCCAGGCCGCGCACCGACATGCAGTAGCCCCGGTCGGGGGTGATCGCCAGGTGGAAGACCACGTCGTCCAACCCCAGCACCGCGGCGCCGGCGGCGCCCGGTTCGGCGGTGCCGGGCGGCAACACCAGGATGCCGGAATGGTCGGCGCCCAAACCCAATTCGGCCGCCGAGCAGATCATGCCGTCTGAGTCGCGGCCGTAGGTCTTGCGCGCCGTGATGGCGAACCCGCCGGGCAGCGTGGTGCCGGGCAGCGCCACCACCACCAGGTCGCCGACGGCGAAGTTGGTTGCGCCGCAGACGATGTCGCGCGGCTCGGGCTCGCCGACGTCGACCCGGCAGGCCCGGATCGGCTTCTTGAACCCGGTGAGCTCCTCGATGGCGGCCACCCGTCCCACGGTCAGCGGCCCGTCGACCGGGCCGAGGGTGACGACCTCCTCGACCTCGTGGCCGATGCGCACCAGCGTCTGCTCGAGATCGCCGGGCGCGACGTCGAAGTCCGGGGCGCCGGCCGCCACGATCTCCCGCAACCAGCTGTAGGGGATGCGCATCAGGCACCCACCCCGAAGGGCAGCGAGAACCGGACGTCGCCCTCGACCATGTCGCGCATGTCGGGGATGCCGTTGCGGAACTGCAGGGTGCGTTCCAGGCCCATCCCGAACGCGAACCCGGAGTACTCCTCGGGGTCGATTCCCGCGGCGCGCAGCACGTTCGGGTGCACCATGCCGCAGCCGCCCCACTCGACCCAGCCGGCCCCGCCCTTCTTGCCGACGAACCAGACGTCGACCTCGGCCGAGGGTTCGGTGAACGGGAAGAAGTGCGGCCGGATCCGGGTGCGGGCCCCGGGGCCGAACTCGGCGCGGGCGAACGCGTCCAGCGTGCCCCGCAGGTGCGCCATGGACAGCCCGCGGTCCACCGCCAACCCTTCGACCTGGTGGAAGACCGGTGTGTGAGTGGCGTCGAGTTCGTCGGTGCGGAAGGTGCGCCCGATCGAGATGATGTACACCGGCAGCTCGTGGGCCAGCAGGGTGCGCACCTGAACCGGCGAGGTGTGGGTGCGCAGCAGCTGCCGGGAATCGTCCGGCGCGATGTAGAACGTGTCCTGCTCGCTGCGCGCCGGGTGGTCCGCCGGGAAGTTCAGCGCGTCGAAGTTGAACTGCTCGGTTTCGACTTCGGGTCCCTCGGCCAACTCCCAGCCCATCGCGACGAAGGTGTCGGCGATGTGCTCGGCCAGCTGGGTGATCGGGTGCCGGGCGCCGACCGGTTGCCGGCTCGACGGCAGGGTGACGTCGATGCGCTCGGCGGCCAGCACGGCCGCGTCGCGCTCGGCGCGCAGCGCCGCCAGGCGTTCGTCGTAGCTGCGCTGGGCCTCGGTCCGCGCGGCGTTGACCCGCTTGCCGGCGTCGGCGCGCTCGGCCTTGGGGACGCCGCCGAGCGCCTGGCGGGCCAGCGCCAGCGGCGAGCGGTCGCCGAGGTGCTCGGTCTTCACGCGTGCCAGCGCGTCGAGATCGCCGGCGCGTGCGATCGCCTCCCGGGCGGCGTCCACCGCCTTGGTCAAGGCGTCCGGTGACAGGTCGACGGGCTGAGCACCCACGCGGCGACACTCTCCTTGCTGATGTGGGCTGGGGAGGAAGTGGCCCAGCGGCAAGTGCCGATCATAGTGATGCGGCGTGGACCGCCCGGCGGGCGCGTGGGACTGGCGACGCTCCGGCGGCGCGCGGCCTGCCTAGCCCGCGGTGACCGGCTGCGGGCTGCTCAGCGCTTCGTCGTCCAACGCCGCGCCGCGGGCGGTGGCGAACTGCACGATCTTGTGGGCCGCCAGGGCGCCCAGGATGCCGAATACGGGCGCCCCGGCCATGGTCCCCCAGTGGTGAGCCAGCAGCAGGAAGCCGAAGCCCGACGAGGCGGCCAGCATCAGGATGCGCACCGGCGTCCAGTGGATGGGCTGACGGAACCGGGCGGACACCAGCACGCCCAGGACCACGGCGACGGTGTGACCGGCGTCGGTGAAATCGCCGCCGATGATCGCCGACGCGATGCCGGCCGACACCCACCAGCCGACCCAGGCGGGCCGCCAGCGCTGGGGAATCACCGCCGTCATCGCGCCGAGCACCGCCAGGGCGCCGTAGCTCATGCCAACGTCGCTGGCCCGGGTGATCGACACCGGCATCCACTCGAACTCGACGGCCGCGGCCAGGGCGGCGGCCACCAGCAGCGTCGCGCCGATGTGCCCGATCAGGAACGCGACGACCAGCCGGATGGTGCGCAGGTGCAGCTCGCCGAGCGCGAGCAGGCAGGTCAGGAAGGGCAGCCAGAAGTAGAGCGGACCCGCGTCGACCACCAGCGCGCTGCCCAGCAGCGTGCCGATGTGGCCGTGGGCGAGGTTGTGCAGGTTGGTGCTGGCGCGTTCGACCAGCACGTCATGCGCGTGCGGGCCGAGCGCCAGGATGGCACCGCTGACGCCAAGCAACGCCGCGACGTACCCCACCGTGAATTGGACCCGGGCGAGCCGGGAGAAGATGCCCCCAAACATTGCATCCATTATGTCGGCTAATTTGTTTCGGAGGTGTGATCGGACGCTGTCAACTCCCTATGAGTCCGCAACCGGTATATCGCCAGATCGGCCGGGACTCCGGTCGTCTTCGGGGAGAAAACGGGTTTACGTGCGCGTTTGGCGACGACGCCCATCGCGTCGAGTTCACTCTGGGGGATCAGGTCGAGTGTCGAACCTGACACCATCACCCCGCCCTTGGTGGCCCGCTCCATCACCCGCGCGGCGATGTTGACGTCGACCCCGAGCCAGTCCGACGCCATCCGCTGGGGCCGGCCGGTGTGGATCCCGACGCGCATCCGCGGCGTGTGACCCGCCACCTCGACCGACTTCAACGCCTCTTTGGCGGCCAGCACCGCCCGCACCGCGACGGTCGGGTCGCCGAACACCGCCATCAGGCCGTCGCCCATCCGTTTGACGATGTGGCCGCCGGCGTCCAGCAGCGGCGGCTCGACGGCCCGCGCCACCTGTCGCAGCAGGGCCAGCGCCGCCTCGTCGCCGGCCTGCAGGGACCAGGACGAGAAGCCGACGAGGTCGGTGAAGACCAGGGTGACCTCCGGGTTGGCCGGCCGTCGGGATACCGACTCGGTCAGCGCCTGCCACACCTGCAACAGCCCGAGGCCCACCTCACGCGACACCGCGTCGCGATCCCCCAGCAGCCGGTCGGCGGCGCGCGCCGCGGCGCGCGGCCCACCGTCGCCGGCCGTGGAGAGCGGGTCGCCGAACTCGGGATCGCCGGGCAGCAGCCGCCGCGCCCGGCGGATCAAGGCCACCGCGCCCGGGCTGCGGTTGCGGTTGTGCAACCACTGCGTCGCGTTGTGCACCGAGACCGAAGGACGCCGCGGGGAATC
The DNA here is from genome assembly GCF_041890355.1 of Mycobacterium hainanense. Classification (NCBI taxonomy): domain Bacteria; kingdom Bacillati; phylum Actinomycetota; class Actinomycetes; order Mycobacteriales; family Mycobacteriaceae; genus Mycobacterium; species Mycobacterium hainanense. The sequence continues at coordinate 3,257,725 of NZ_CP169059.1, forward strand.
GGATGCCGTCGCCCTCGGTTCTTCGGGCCCGCCCGAATCCGTATCGCGACGCGCGAGTTCCACTCGGCCAGGTTATTTCCTTCCGCACGACGCGGGCAATGAAGGGTCGCGCCGCAGTGGTGCGGCTCGCGACGTATCGCCTGATCACGACTGCGGCACGCCGCTGTCGACGGTCGATAACACCGGCGGGTACGCGCCGCCGAAAGCGTAGACAACGCCCGTTGTCAAAGTTATCGTGAGCGCAGGAGGCCGAGATGACTGCCATTCCAACGACATCCGACGATCCGCTGGGACCGGATTCGCTCACCTGGAAATACTTCGGCGATCTCCGCACGGCAATGATGGGTGTCTGGATCGGCGCGATCCAGAACATGTACCCGGAGCTCGGGGCGGGCGTCGAGGAGCATTCGATCCTGCTGCGCGAGCCCCTGCAGCGGGTGGCCCGCTCGGTCTATCCGATCATGGGCGTGGTCTACGACGGCGACCGCGCGGCGGCGACCGGCCAACAAATCAAGAGCTATCACCGCACCATCAAGGGCGTCGACGCGTCCGGGCGCCGGTATCACGCGCTGAACCCGGAGACGTTCTACTGGGCGCACGCGACCTTCTTCATGCTGGTGATCAAGGTGGCCGAGTACTTCTGCGGCGGCCTGACCGAGGCCGAGAAAAGGCAGCTGTTCGACGAGCACGTGCGGTGGTACCGGATGTACGGGATGAGCATGCGCCCCGTGCCCGGCTCCTGGGAGGAGTTCTGCGAGTACTGGGACCGGGTCTGCCGCGAGGAACTCGAGATCAACCAGGCGACGCTGGACATCTTCCAGATCCGGATTCCGAAGCCGAAATTCGTGCTGATGCCCACGCCGATGTGGGACCAGATGTTCAGGCCGCTGGTCGCCGGCCAGCGCTGGATCGCGGCTGGCCTGTTCGAGCCGGCGGTTCGCGAAAAGGCGGGCATGCGCTGGACCCCCGGCGACGAGGTGCTGCTGCGCCTGTTCGGCAAGCTCATCGAGCTGGCCTTCCTGGCGGTCCCCGACGAGATCCGGCTGCACCCGCGCGCGCTGGCCGCCTACCGCCGGGCGCAGGGCCGGTTGCCCAGCAACGCGCCGTTGGCGGAGGCGCCGACGTTCATGGCGCCGCCCCGCGACCGCCGCGGGCTGCCGATGCATTACTTCCCCCCGAAGCCCCGCTCGCCCCTCGACCCGGCCAAGGCGCTGATGGAGCGCGCCGGCTCGCTGGTGCACGGGACGCTGTCGCTGGCGGGCCTGCGGACCGCCCGGGGGCGCGTCAGGGCCGCCTGAACGCGCCCAGCGCCTGCGCGCTCTGGTAGAGGCAGATCGCCGCGGCGGAGGCCACGTTCAGGCTCTCGGCCGCGCCGGCCATCGGGATGCGCATGCGGTGATCGGCCGCCGTCGCGATTTCGCTTGGCAGGCCCTGTGATTCGGGCCCGAACAGCCACGCCGTCGGCCTGCCGAGCAGCTCGGCGGCCTCGTCGAGCCGCGTCTCGCCGTCGACCGTGGTGGCCAGCACCTGCAGCCCCGCCTCGCGCAGGGCGCCCAGCGCCGCGGGGGCGTCGGGCGCGGCGACGACCGGGACCGAGAAGATGCTGCCGGCCGAAGCGCGCAGGCATTTGCCGTTGTACGGGTCGACGCTGTGCCCGCCGAGGATGACGCCGTCGGCGCCCATGGCGTCGGCGATGCGGATGATCGTGCCGGCATTGCCGGGCTCGCCGATCCCGACGGCGACCGCGACCAGCCGGGGCGAGCCGGCCAGCACGTCCGCCAGCCGGGTCGACGGCATCTCGCACACCGCCACCAGCCCGGCCGGGGTGACGGTGTCCGACAGCGCCTTTGCCGCCCGCTCGGTGACCAGCTGCACCGAATCACGCTGGGCCTCGAGCAAAGCCGCATATCGTTGCGCGGCGGCCTCGGTGACGAAGACATCGCGGACCAGGCCGCGGGCGGCCGCGGCCTGGACCAGGTTGGGGCCCTCGGCCAGGAATCGGCCCGCCCGCCGCCGGCCGACGTGCCGATGCAGTTTGACCGCCGCGGCGACGCGGGCCGAACGTTCGGTCAGCAGGGGCTAGGCGGCCTCTCCGGAATCCGACGGGGCGTTGACGTCCTCGGGCAGCGCGGCCCGGGCGACGTCAACCAGCGCGGTGAACGCCGCGGGGTCGGTGATCGCGATGTCGGCGAGGTTCTTGCGGTCCACTTCCACACCGGCGGCCTTCAGACCCTGGATCAGCCGGTTGTAGGTGATGTCGTTGGCGCGCGCCGCCGCATTGATCCGCGAGATCCACAGTTTGCGGAACTCGCCCTTGCGCGCGCGGCGGTCGCGGTAGGCGTAGTTCAGCGAATGCAGTTGCTGCTCTTTGGCTTTGCGGTAGAGCCGCGAGCGCTGGCCGCGATAGCCCTTCGAGGCCTTGAGAATGCTGCGCCTCTTCTTTTGGGCGTTGACCGCCCGCTTCACGCGTGCCATGGATGTTCCTACTCTCTAAGTAATGGTCGGGTGCCGGCAGCGGTGCCGGCACTCGGCTTGTTGTCGGTCAGCCGTTCAGCAGCTTGTTGACCCGCTTGGTGTCGTTGGCCGACACGTTGGTGCGGCCTTCCAGACGACGGGTCCGGGTGGACGGCTTGTGCTCGAACAGGTGCCGGCGGTTGGCTTTCTCGCGCAGGATCTTGCCGGTTCCGGTGCGCCGGAACCGCTTCGAAGCCCCGCTGTGGGTCTTGGCCTTGGGCATGTTTCCTCTGATTCTCGATTCGTGCCGGGTCAGTTGGGTGAAGGGTTGGTGTCGGCGCCCGCATCGGCGTCCGATGCCGCGCCCTCCCCGGGTCCTTCGGGGTGCCGCGCCCTGGCGCGGGTTTTCGCGCCGCGGTGCGGGGCCAGCACCATCGTCATGTTGCGGCCGTCCTGCTTGGCGGACGTCTCGACGAAGCCGTATTCGGCGACGTCCGCGCCCAGCCGCTGCAGCAAGCGGTAGCCCAGTTCGGGCCGCGACTGCTCGCGTCCGCGGAACATGATGGTGACCTTCACCTTCGAACCCGCCTCCAGGAAGCGGATCACGTGACCCTTTTTGGTCTCGTAATCGTGATCGTCGATCTTGGGTCGCAGCTTCTGCTCTTTGACGACGGTCTGCTGCTGGTTGCGGCGGGATTCGCGCGCCTTCTGCGCCGCCTCGTATTTGAACTTGCCGTAGTCCATGATCTTGCAGACCGGGGGTCTGGCGTTCGGGGCGACTTCGACAAGGTCGAGATCGGCGTCCGCAGCGACGCGCAGTGCGTCTTCGATGCGCACTATGCCTACCTGCTCTCCCCCGGGGCCGATCAATCTGACTTCAGGTACGCGGATGCGCTCGTTGACGCGGGTCTCAGTGCTGATGGGGCCTCCCTTGTTGGGCTTATACGTGTCGCGACCGGGCCTGGGTCGGATCCAGCGGCGGAAACACCACACCACCAGCAGAAAAGCCCTGCAATAGCAGGGCCCAATGCCGACCGATCGAGGCTTGCCAATGGCGAAGCCGCCCGCGTCGCTCGCGGAACAGACACGCATGCGCGATGCCTGTGACCGGACCGCGAAGCCTTGAAAGAAATCGTGGCTCGCGGTGGGAGTGGGACTCCACTTACTGTTTCCTGGCCTTCGCCGGGATGGTCGCAATCGCCAGTTTAGCAGCCACGGGACGGCTTTCCGTACTTCGCCCTTCGACCCCCTGCGGCGGCGTCGGGCGACGAGGCGAACTATTGCCAGCCGCTCTTAGCGCTTCGCCAAGCTTTTCACGGATTGAGGGCATATCCTCGCGGTCTGTGACACTCGCTTCATCTCGTTCGGGGCCCCGTTCGGGGGCCCGCGGTCGGTCGCAGTCCCGGTATCGCTGGGTACCGGCGGCGGCCGGGTGGACCGTGGGCGTCATCGCCACGGTGTCATTGCTGGCCAGTGTGTCCCCGGCCCTGCGGTGGCTGATCAAAGTCCCGCACGAGTTCATCAACAACTACCTGTTCAACTTCCCCGACACCAGCATCGCGTGGTCGTTCGTGCTGGCGCTGCTGGCGGCCGCCCTGACCGCGCGGAAACGGATCGCCTGGCTGGTGCTGCTGGGCCAGATGATCCTGGCCGCGGCGTTGAACGCCGCCGACATCGCCGCGGGCGACAACACCGCCGCCGAGACCTTCGGGGAGAACCTCGGGTTCGCGGTGCACATCGTCGCGATCGTGCTGCTGGTGCTGGCCTACCGGGAGTTCTGGGCCAAGGTCAGAAAGGGCGCGCTGGTCAAGGCCGCCGCGGTGCTCGTCGCCGGCGACGTGATCGGGATTTTGGTGTCCTGGGGCCTGGTCGAGTTGTGGCCGGGGACGCTGGCGCGCCAGGACCGCCTGCCCTACGTCGCCAACCGGGTGGTCGGCTTCGCCCTGGCCGACCCCGACCTGTTCACCGGCAAGCCGCACGTCTTCCTCAACGCGATCTTCGGACTGTTCGGCGCGCTGGCGCTGATCATGGCGACCATCGTGCTGTTCCAATCCCAGCGGGCCGAAAACGCGCTGACGGGCGAGGACGAGTCGGCCATCCGCGGGCTCCTCGAGCTGTACGGCAAGAACGACTCGCTGGGCTACTTCGCGACCCGCCGCGACAAGTCGGTGGTCTTCGCGCCCAGCGGCCGCGCCGCGATCACCTACCGCGTGGAGGTCGGCGTGTGCCTGGCCAGCGGCGACCCGATCGGCGAGCCGCGGGCGTGGCCGCAGGCCATCGACGCCTGGCTGGGCCTGTGCCAGACCTACGGCTGGGCGCCGGGTGTCATGGGCGCCAGCACGCAGGGGGCGCGGGTGTATCGGGAAGCCGGGCTGAACGCGCTGGAGCTGGGCGACGAGGCGATCCTGCGGACCGCCGACTTCCGGCTGTCCGGTCCCGACATGCGCGGTGTGCGCCAAGCCGTGACCCGGGCCCGCCGGGCCGGACTGACCGTGCGGATTCGGCGGCACCGGGACATCTCGGCCGAGGAGATGGCCGAGACCATCACCCGCGCCGACGCCTGGCGTGACACCCAGACCGAGCGCGGCTTCTCCATGGCGCTGGGCCGGCTCGGCGATCCGGCGGACGGGGACTGCCTGCTGGTCGAGGCGCTGGACCGGGACGGCGCCGTCGTGGCGATGCTGTCGCTGGTCCCGTGGGGAACCACGGGCGTCTCCCTGGACCTGATGCGACGTTCCCCGCAATCCCCCAACGGCACCATCGAGCTGATGGTCAGTGAGCTCGCCCTGACCGCCGAAACCCTTGGCATCAGCCGGATTTCGCTGAACTTCGCGATGTTCCGCTCGGCGTTCGAACAGGGCGCCCAGCTCGGCGCCGGCCCGGTCGCCCGGTTGTGGCGGGGGCTGCTGTTGTTCTTCTCCCGGTGGTGGCAGCTGGAGACGCTGTACCGGTCGAACATGAAGTACCAACCCGAATGGGTTCCCCGCTACGCCTGCTACGAGGACGCGCGGCTGATCCCCCGCGTGGGCGTCGCCTCGGTGATCGCGGAGGGCTTCCTGGTGCTGCCGTTCACCCGGCGCGACAGGGTGCACACCGGCCATCACCCCGCCGTGCCCGCCCGGCTGGCGGAGTCGGGCCTGCTGCATCACGACGGCTCGGCGCCCGACGTCAGCGAGCTGCAGCAGCGACGCGACGACGCCGAACTGGAAGAGTCCAGGGCGCGCCTGCCCGAGCAGGTCCGGGTCCGGCTGGCCAAGCTGAAGATCCTGCAGCGCAAGGGGATCGACGCCTACCCGGTCGGCTCCCCGCCCACCCACACGGTCTCGCGGGCACTGGACGCGGACGACCAGGAGACCGTCTCGGTGTCGGGCCGGATCTTACGGATCCGCGACTACGGCGGCGTGCTGTTCGCCCAGCTGCGGGACTGGTCGGGCGAATTGCAGGTGCTGCTGGACAATTCACGCCTGGAGCGCGGCCGCACCGCAGATTTCACGGCGGCCATCGACCTCGGCGACCTGGTCGAGATGACCGGGCACATGGGTTTCTCCAAGAACGGAACCCGCTCGTTGATCGTGCGCGACTGGCGGATGATCGGAAAGTGCCTGCGGCCGCTGCCCAACAAGTGGAACGGGTTGACCGACCCGGAGGCGCGGGTGCGGACCCGCTACGTCGACCTGGCCGTCAACCCGGAATCCCGCGAGCTGATCACGGCCCGCAGCAGCGTCCTGCGCTCCGTCCGGGAAACGTTGTTCGCCAAGGGTTTCATCGAGGTCGAGACGCCGATTCTGCAGCAGATCCACGGCGGGGCGACCGCCCGGCCGTTCGTCACCCACATCAACACCTACGACATGGACCTGTTCCTGCGCATCGCGCCGGAGCTGTACCTGAAGCGGTTGTGCGTCGGCGGCGTGGAGCGGGTGTTCGAGCTGGGCCGCGCCTTCCGCAACGAGGGCGTGGACTTCAGCCACAACCCGGAGTTCACGCTGCTGGAGGCCTACCAGGCGCACGCCGACTACACCGTCTGGATCGACGGCTGCCGCGAGCTCATCCAGAACGCCGCGCAGGCGGCCCACGGGGAGCAGATCGTGCTGCGACCCCGCGGCGACGGCGACGGCGGGCTGCATCCGGTCGACATCTCCGGGGACTGGCCGGTCAAGACGGTGCACGACGCGGTGTCCGAGGCGCTCGGGGAACACATCGATCCGGACACGCCCCTGTCCGTGCTGCGCAAACTTTCCGACGCCGCCCACATCCCGTATCGCGCGCAGTGGGACAGCGGCGCCGTGGTGCTGGAGCTCTACGAACACCTGGTCGAGGACCGCACCGAGGGGCCAACCTTCTACATCGACTTCCCGACGTCCGTCTCGCCGCTGACCCGGCCCCACCGCAGCCGGCACGGTGTCGCCGAACGATGGGACCTGGTGGCCTGGGGCGTCGAGCTGGGGACCGCCTACAGCGAGCTCACCGATCCGGTGGAGCAGCGGCGCCGCCTGCAGGAGCAGTCGCTGCTGGCCGCCGGCGGCGACCCCGAGGCGATGGAGCTCGACGAGGACTTCCTGCAGGCGATGGAGTACGCGATGCCGCCCACCGGCGGCCTCGGCATGGGCATCGATCGGCTCGTCATGCTCATAACGGGTCGCAGCATCCGTGAGACGCTGCCATTCCCGCTGGCCAAGCCGCACTGACCCGCCCCGCCAGGGGTGGGCCTCGACGGCGAACATTCGGTGAACATGTTCCAGCCCGGTTAACAATCGCTCACAATGAATGCCGTGACCGCGTCGACGACCTACGCCACGACGCAGTTGCTGGCAAGTAGTCACACGTCCCTGATGCACGGCTGGGTGCCCATCACGATCCAGGTGATGACCGCCGTGGTGCTGACGCTGGCCGTGGGCTGGCGATCGCGCCGGTGGCGGACGGTGTGGCTGCCGGCGGCCGCGTCGCTCGGCGCTGCCGCCGCCTACCTGACCCACTGGTACATCGTCGACCGCGGCCTGTCCGACGAGCCGGCGCCGGCCGCCCTATGGCTCTGGATCACCCTGACGGGCACCGCGGCGGCGGTGCTGATCCTCGGATGGCGCAGCGCGCGCGGCTGGCGGCGCGGCGCCGGGCTGCTGGCCATACCGCTGTGCGCACTGTGCGCGGCCCTGGTGCTCAACCTCTGGGTCGGCTACTTCCCCACCGTGCAGGCCGCGTGGAGCCAGCTCACCTCCGGCCCGCTGCCCGACCAGACCGACCCGGCCACCGTCACCGCCATGGCCGCCAAGCGGGCGCGGCCGCCGCACGGCAGCGTGGTCCCGGTGGTGATCCCCTCCGACGCGTCGCATTTCAAGCACCGCGGCGAGCTGGTTTACCTGCCGCCCGAATGGTTCACCAGCAGCCCGCCGCCGGCTCTGCCGACGGTCATGATGATCGGGGGCCAGTACAACACCCCCGCGGACTGGACCAGGGCGGGCAACGCGGTCAGGACGATCGACGACTTCGCGGCCGCGCACGACGGCAAGGCCCCGGTGCTGGTGTTCGTCGACTCCGGCGGGGCCTTCAACAACGACACCGAATGCGTCAACGGCGTCCGCGGTAACGCCGCCGACCATCTGACCAAAGATGTTGTGCCGTACCTGATTTCCAAATTCGGCGTGAGCCGGGACCGGACCAATTGGGGCGTCGCCGGCTGGTCCATGGGCGGGACCTGCGCGGTGGACCTGACCGTGATGCACCCCGACATGTTCAGCGCGTTCGTCGACGTGGCCGGCGATTTCTTCCCCAACGCCGGGAACAGGGCACAGACCATCGCCCGGCTCTTCGGCGGAAACGCCGACGCGTGGGCCGCGTTCGACCCCACGACGGTGATCAGCCGGCACGGGCCGTACAAAGACGTGGCCGGCTGGTTCGCGATCTCCTCCGAGGGGCCACCCGCCGGGCGGCACGACCCGCTCATGACCGACAACGGCGCGATTCGGCTGGCCGGTCGGGCGGCCGCGGCCGACCCCGGCAACCAGACCGCGGCCGCCTATTCGCTGTGCGCGCTCGGGCGCGCCAACGGCATCGACTGCGCGGTGCTGGCGCAGCCCGGCAAGCACGACTGGCCGTTCGCCGACCGGGCCTTCGCCACCGCGCTGCCGTGGCTGGCCGGCCGGCTGGGCACGCCGGGGATTCCGCGGACCCCGCTGCCCGGCGCCGCACCGCCCGCGCCCGGCGCCGCGGTCGTCGTCCCGGCGGACCGTTCCAACCCGGCCCGGCGGTAGCCGCGGGTGCCTTCCGTTGCGCGGGTCGAGCGTGCGGTCTTTGCGCGGCGTTGCCATCCGTGTAGCGCCTGGACCCGCTGGGACAGCACACCGCTGATCCTGGTGCCGCCGTGGCAGATGGTGCGCTTATGGGAGCGCGAGCGGCGGGACCGGGCCGGGCTTTTAGTAGCGTAATCACCATGCCCGACGAACCAGCGACGCCCGGCACCGCGCCGACCGACGGGTACGACAGCGCGGGCGTGCCCACCTTCGAGTCCGTGCGCGAGAAGATCGAAAATCGCTACGCGACGTCGCTGGGCGGCGCGGAACTGGACGCCGAGTCCCCCGAGGGCCGTTCGGTCGCCGAGCAATACGACGAGCGCGAGCGCGCCGCCGCCGAGCGGTTGGCCCAGATCCGCGAGTCGATGCGCGCGGACGAGGGCTAGGGAAGCCGGCTTAGCGTCGGGGGGGACGTCGATGAGTGAAACGCAGCCCACTTCGCGGATTGGGAGCAGGTTCGGGCCCTACCAACTGCGGCGACTGCTGGGTCGCGGCGGGATGGGCGAGGTCTACGAGGCCTACGACACCGTCAAGGACCGCGTGGTGGCGCTCAAGCTGATGTCCGAGCAAGTGAGCTCGGATGACTCGTTTCGGCGGCGCATGCAGCGCGAGGCCCGGACTGCGGGCCGGCTGCAGGAACCGCACATCGTGCCGATTCACGATTTCGGCGAAATCGACGGTCAGGTGTTCATCGACATGCGCCTCATCGAGGGGCGCGACGTGGGAGCGGTGCTGAGCCGCACCGGGCCGCTACCACCGCCGCGCGCGGTCGCGATCGTCGAACAGGTCGCCGCCGCCCTTGATGCCGCGCACCGCGCCGGGGTCATCCATCGCGACATCAAACCCGAGAACATCCTGCTCGCCGAGGGCGACTTCGCCTACCTGGTCGACTTTGGCATCGCCGCCGCGGCCACCGACGAGCGGGTAACCAAGACCGGCGCCGCCATCGGCAGCTGGAACTACATGGCACCCGAGCGCTTCGGCAACGACGAGCCCACCTACCGCGTCGACATCTACGCCCTGGCCTGTCTGCTCTTCGAATGCCTCACGGGCACAAGGCCGTTCCAGACCACCAGCCTGAGCAGCCTGATGGCCGCGCACCTGGTGGAGCCGGCGCCGCGGCCGAGCCAGCGCAATCCCGCCGTCCCGGCGGCGTTCGACGAGGTCGTCGCCCGCGGGATGGCCAAAGACCCGGGCGATCGTTACCTCACCGCGGGCGACCTGGCGAAGGCGGCCCTGCACGCGCTGAGCACGCCCGACCAACGCGCGGCGACCGAGCTGATCCAGCACAGCCAACATTTCGCGCCGCCGCGCGTGGAGCCGTTTGCCGGCCAGCCCGCGCCGCCGCATCCGGCGTGGTTCACGACTCCGCCGGGCGCGCCATGGCCGCCGCCCGCGCCGCCGCGGCGCAGGCTGGGGCTGGTCATCGGCGCCCTCGCGCTCGTCGTCGCGGTCATCGCGGGCACCGGGGTGTGGCTGGCGGTCGACAAGTCCGGGGCGACGCAGCCCGACAGCCCGAGCACCACCACCGCCGCCGCACCCCCGACGACGAGCGCGGCGACCACCACCAGCGCCGCCCCGACGGTGGTTCCCGCGCAACTGGATTCGCTCCTGCTTCCGGCCGACCAGATCAACACCCTGGTCGGTACCACCGGCATCATCGTCGACCACAACGTGACCGAGATGACGGACCCGGGCCCCGGCAACACGCTGTCGGATGACAAGTGCCTCGGGGCGCTGATCGGTTTCCAGACCCGGACGTACAAGAGCAGCGGCTACACCGCGATGCTCGCCCAGCTGCTGAAGAAGCCGCACAGCAACCCGGCCTACGTCGTGGTGCAGGGGGTGGTGATCTTCGCCTCCGCCGAGCAGGCCCGGGGATTCGTCAACGACCAGTCGAACCGATGGCGGGACTGCGCGGGGAAATCCGTGACACAGCCCGGCGACAAAGCCCCGCTCGAATGGACTTTCGGGCAGCTGAGCGGCAACCCGCCCAACATCGCTCTGCAGCACACCCTGGCCGACAACTCAGTGGTGTGCCAGCACGTCCTGCAGGCGGTGTCGAATGTGGTCCTCGACGTCAACGTCTGCGCGCCGGGAACCATCAACCAGGCCAGGTTGATCGCCAACCAGATGGCGACGAAGATCCCCGACTGAGGCCGATCAGGCGGTGACTTTGCGCCGCCGCTTCGGCCGCTGCGGCGGGGCGGCGCGGCCGATCACCTCGGCGAGGAATTTCCCGGTGTAGCTTTCCGGCACGGCGGCGATGTCCTCCGGGGTGCCCTCGGCCACAACGGTTCCGCCCTCCGCGCCACCCTCGGGCCCCATGTCGACGATCCAGTCGGACGTCTTGATGACGTCCAGGTTGTGCTCGATGACGATGACGGTGTTGCCCTTGTCCACCAGCCCATTGATCACGGTGAGCAGCTTGCGGATGTCGTCGAAATGCAGCCCGGTGGTCGGCTCGTCGAGGATGTAGATGGTCCGCCCCGTCGAGCGCTTCTGCAGCTCGGCGGCCAGCTTCACGCGCTGCGCCTCACCGCCGGACAGCGTCGGCGCGGGCTGGCCCAGCCGGACGTAGCCCAGGCCGACGTCGACCAGCGTGCGCAGGTAGCGGTGGATGCCGGTGATCGGCTCGAAGAACTCCGCCGCCTCCTCGATCGACATGTCCAGCACCTCGGAGATGGTCTTGCCCTTGTAGTGCACTTCCAGGGTTTCCCGGTTGTAGCGCGCGCCGTGGCACACCTCGCAGGGCACATACACGTCCGGCAGGAAGTTCATCTCGATCTTGATCGTGCCGTCACCCGTGCACGCCTCGCAGCGGCCGCCCTTGACGTTGAACGAGAACCGGCCCGGTTGGTAGCCACGGACTTTGGCCTCGGTGGTCGCCGCGAACAGCGTGCGGATCTTGTCGAACACGCCGGTGTAGGTGGCCGGGTTGGACCGTGGCGTGCGACCGATCGGCGACTGGTCGACGCGCACCAGCTTGTCCAGGTGGTCCAGGCCCGTCACCCGGGTGTGCCGCCCCGGCACCAGCCGGGCGCCGTTGAGCCGGTTGGCCAGCACCGTGGCCAGGATGTCGTTGACCAGCGTCGACTTGCCGGACCCGGACACCCCGGTCACGGAGGTGAGCACCCCGAGCGGGAACGACACGTCGATGCCGCGCAGGTTGTGCTCGCGCGCGCCGACGACCGTGAGCTGACGCTTGCGGTCTATCGCACGCCGGATCGCCGGCATCTCGATGGCCTCCTTGCCCGACAGGAAGGCACCGGTGATCGACTCCGTGTTGGCCAGCAGCTCGGCGTAGGTCCCGCTGTGCACGATCTGCCCGCCGTGCTCACCGGCGCGGGGACCGATGTCGACGATCCAGTCGGCGTGGGCGATGGTGTCCTCGTCGTGTTCGACGACGATCAGCGTGTTGCCCAAATCCCTTAGTCGCGTGAGGGTTTCGATGAGCCGACGGTTGTCGCGCTGGTGCAGCCCGATGGACGGCTCGTCGAGCACGTAGAGCACGCCCACCAGACCGGAGCCGATCTGGGTGGCCAGCCGGATGCGTTGGGCCTCACCGCCGGACAGCGTGGCCGCGGCGCGGGACAGCGACAGATAATCCAGCCCCACGTCGAGCAGGAAGCCCAGCCGGGACTGGATCTCCTTGAGCACCTGCCCGGCGATCGCCTGCTCGCGGGGGCCCAGCGTGAGCGCGTTCAGGAAGTCCGAGCAGTCCGAGATCGACAGCTCCGACACCTCGGCGATGGACTTGGTGCCCCGGTCCCCCGCGGACAGTGTCACCGCCAGGATCTCCGGCTTGAGCCGGGTGCCGTTGCATTCCGGGCAGGGCACGTCCCGCATGAAGCCCTCGTAGCGTTCCTTCATCTGCTCGGATTCGGTCTGCGCCATCTTGCGCTGCAGGAACGCCAGTACGCCCTCGAAGTCGGCGTAGTAGGAACGGGTTCGGCCGTAGCGGTTGCGGTAGCGCACGTGCACCTGGTGGTCGGAGCCCTCGAGAATCGCCTTGCGCGCCTTGGCCGGCAGCTTGCGCCACGGCGTGTCGACGTCGAAGCCCAGCTCGTCGCCGAGGCCGGCCATCATCCGGGTGAAGTACTCCGCGGTGTGGCCCGTCGACCACGGCGCCACCGCCCCCTCGGCCAGCGTGCGTTCCGGGTCGGGCACGACCAGGTCGGGGTCGACCTCCTTGCGGATGCCCAGGCCGGAGCATTCGGGGCAGGCGCCGTAGGGCGAGTTGAACGAGAACGACCGCGGCTCGAGGTCGTCGACCGCGAGCGGATGCCCGTTGGGGCAGGCCAGCTTCTCGGAGAACCGCTGCTCGCGGTTGTGGGCATCGTGTTCGTGGTCGACGAACTCCAGCACCACGATGCCGTCGGCCAGGTTCAGCGCGGTCTCCACCGAGTCGGTGAGCCGCTGCTTGGCGCTGGCCTTGACGGTGAGGCGGTCCACCACCACCTCGATGTCGTGCTTCTCCTGCTTCTTCAGCTTGGGCGGGTCGGTCAGCGGGTGCACCACGCCGTCGACCCGGACCCGGCTGTAGCCCTGTGCGTTCAGCTTCTCGAACAGGTCGGCGAACTCACCCTTGCGGGTGCGCACCACCGGGGCGAGCACCAGGAACCGGGTGCCTTCTGGCATCGCCAGCACCTGGTCGACGATTTGCTGGGGCGTCTGACGGGCGATCCGCTCACCGCAGACCGGGCAGTGCGGCGTTCCGGCGCGCGCGTAGAGCAGCCGGAGGTAGTCGTACACCTCGGTGATCGTCCCGACCGTCGACCTCGGGTTGCGGTTGGTCGACTTCTGGTCGATCGACACCGCCGGGGACAGGCCCTCGATGAAGTCGACGTCCGGCTTGTCCATCTGCCCCAGGAACTGACGGGCGTAGGCCGACAACGACTCCACGTACCGGCGCTGGCCCTCGGCGAAAATCGTGTCGAACGCCAGCGACGATTTGCCCGATCCCGACAGCCCGGTGAAGACGATCAACGCGTCGCGCGGTAGGTCGAGGTCGACGCCCCGCAGGTTGTGTTCGCGGGCGCCCTTGATGATCAGGCGGTCAGCCACGCTGCCCTCTCTCGGTGAATCTTTGACGTGCTGTGGACGTTGATGCGCACGGCGCATTCCATGCTATGTGCCCATACCGACAAGCAACGTTTGACCAGTAACGTGGCCGCTATGACTGCCTCGGTTGTTCCCAGCAACAACTACACCGGACACGTCGACCCTGGTACCGCGGCCCGCCGGACCCTACCCGGCGCCACGATCCTAAAGGTCTCGGTGGGCCCCATGGACAACAACGCCTATTTGGTGACTTGTTCCGCCACGGGCGAAACCCTGCTGATCGACGCCGCCAACGACGCCGACGTCCTGATCGACCTCATCCGGCAGAACGCGCCCAAGGTGTCGCTGATCGTGACCAGCCACCAGCACTTCGACCACTGGCAGGCGCTCGCGGCCGTGGCCGCGGCCACCGGCGCGCCGACCGCCGCCCACGAGATCGACGCCGAGCCGCTGCCGGTCAAGCCGGACCGTTTGCTGGCCGACGGCGACGTGGTCGGAATCGGCGAGCTGCAGTTCAAGGTCATCCACCTGCGCGGTCACACGCCTGGCTCGGTCGCGCTCGCCCTTGACGGGCCCGCGACGGGCGGGGTCACCCAGCTGTTCACCGGCGACTGCCTGTTCCCGGGCGGCGTCGGCAAGACGTGGCAGCCGGACGATTTCACCCAGCTGCTCGACGACGTCACCACCCGGGTTTTCGACGTGTACGACGATTCCACCGTTATTTATCCCGGCCACGGCGACGACACGGTGCTGGGCGCCGAGCGGCCACACCTGGCCGAATGGCGCGAGCGGGGCTGGTGAGTCGAGGCGCCGTGGCGATCGCGAGCGCGGCGTAGCCGGGCGATGGGGGCACCTCCCGCTTGCCGGGCGAAGCGGGTCGCCACCGTCGGATTAGGACGTGGTGTGCACGATCAGCACGTCGACCTTGGCCCGCCGCGAGACGTTGGCCGGCACCGATCCCAGCAATCGGCCGGCGATCGTGCTGAGGCCGACGTTTCCGACGACCAGCAGGTCGGCCTTTTCGTCCTCGGCGAGCTTGACCAGCGCGTCGACCGGGGCGCCGACGATCGGGCGCTCCTCCACGTTCTTGGCTCCGGCCTTGTGCGCCCGCTCCTTGGCGTCCTGCAGGATCGCGTAGATGGGCGCCGTGCCGGACACCTTGTAGCTTTCCTCGCGCAGGGCGTCGGCGGCCCGGGTGTCTTCGTGCTGGGGCAGGTACGCCGACGCGACGATCAGCTTGGCGTCCGTTCCCGCGATCTGCGCCGCCTTGTCTACCGCACGCATTGACGAGTCGGAGCCGTCGGTTCCCACCACCACAGTCCGATAGGCGCCCATTTACCCTCCCTGATTCGGTTGGTCAGCCAACTCAAGACACTATCGCGTTTGCCCGGTGCAGAGGGAAGAGATTAGACACACCACGTGGTCGGGCGTGTCGACAATTTGCGGCGCCCCGCTGCGTCAACGCAGAATATCGCCGATGACAAAACAATCAAATGGTCCGGCCGGGGACGGAAAGCGTTGCATAACGCCGCTTTTCGTGGAATGCGCACGCGGGGCCGAATACGCCGGAGCCGTTTTGTGACCCGCGTCGGCGATTCAGCTTTACAGTGACAAGCATCATGTCCATCGCCGAGCACCACGTCGCGGATGAGATCGAGGAACCCGCGCCCCCGCGTCCGCCCGGCCGATTGCTCGACCCGTGGGCCGTCGCCGTCTTCGCGGCCGTCGTCAGCGGCGCCTGGGCCTGCCGGCCGTCCCTGTGGTTCGACGAGGGGGCGACCATATCGGCCGCGGCGAGCCGGACGTTGGCCGAGCTGTGGCGGCTGCTGAGCCATATCGACGCCGTGCACGGGCTGTATTACCTGCTGATGCACGGCTGGTTCGCCGTTTTCCCGCCGACCGAGTTCTGGTCGCGGGCGCCCAGCGCCCTGGCGGTCGGCGCGGCCGCCGCCGGGGTCACGGTGTTCACCAGACAGTTCTCGACCCGGCCAGTCGCGGTGTGCGCGGGCGTCGTCTTCGCCATCTTGCCGCGCACCACCTGGGCCGGTATGGAGGCGCGCCCCTACGCCTTCGCGGCGGCCGCGGCGGTCTGGCTCACCGTATTGCTCGTCGCCACCGTCCGGCGCAACAAAGCCCGTTGGTGGATTTGCTATGCGCTGGCGTTAATGCTGTCGATTCTGCTCAATCTGAACATGGTGCTTATGGTGCCGGTTTATGCGGTAATGGTGCCGTTGTTGGCGCCGCAGAAAGCGCGCAAATCCCCCGTCATTCGGTGGGCGATCAGCTCGCTGGTCGCGGTCGCGGCCATGACGCAGTTCATGTTGTTCGCCCACGGCCAGGTTTGGCAGGTCAACTGGATTTACCCGGTCAGCTGGCATTACGCGTTCGACATCGTCCTGCGCCAGTATTTCGACCACAGCGTTCCGTTCGCGATCGGATCCGCGGTCCTCATCGTGGCCGCGATCGCGGCCCGGCTGGCGGGGGTCCGGCCGCCGGCCGGCGACATGCGCCGCCTGTTGATCGCCTGCGCGGCGTGGCTGGTGATTCCCACCGCGCTCGTGGTCCTGTATTCGGCCGTCAGCGAACCGATCTATTACCCGCGCTACCTGATCTTCACCGCGCCCGCGATGGCCGTCGTGCTCGCCGTGTGCATCGTGACGCTCGCCCGCAAACCGCGGGCGATCGCGGGTGTGGTGCTGGTATGCGCCGCGGCCGCGGTGCCCAACTACCTGTTCATCCAGCGCTGGCCGTACGCCAAGGAGGGCTGGGATTACAGCCAGGTCGCGGATTTGATCAGCTCGCAAGCGGCGCCGGGTGACTGCCTGATGGTGGACAACACCGTGCCGTGGCGGCCCGGACCGATCCGTGCCCTGCTGGCCACCCGGCCGGCGGCCTTCCGATCGCTGATCGACGTCGAACGGGGGGCGTACGGGCCGAAGGTCGGGTCACTATGGGACGGCCACGTCGCCGTGTGGCTGACCACGGCCAAAATCAACAAATGCCCCGCGATCTGGACCATTACCAACAAAGAAACGTCGCTGCCCGACCACCAATCCGGTGTGTCATTGCCGCCCGGATCCGCATTCGGCCGTTCCCCGGCCTATCGATTCCCCAGTTACCTCGGGTTCCGCATTGTCGAACGCTGGCAGTTCCATTACTCGCAGGTGGTGAAGTCCACGCGCTGATTGGCACTTTGCCGGCGGCGTGAACCGCCATGTGTTGGGTAGTTGATTGGGTATGCAAAACTGGCTGGCCGCCCCGATGCTGGGCGGCAACGTGCAGGGTCTCAGACACCTGGTCGAGCTGTTCGCCGCGTTCGGGCTGACCGCGCTCATCGGCCTCGAACGCACCATCCAGGGCAAGAGCGCCGGGCTGCGGACCCAGACGATCGTCGGGACGTCGGCGGCCTTGATCATGCTGGTCAGTAAGTACGGCTTCGCCGACGTCCTGTCGCCCGGCGCGGTCGTGCTGGACCCGTCCCGCGTCGCGGCCCAAATCGTTTCCGGCGTGGGCTTTCTGGGGGCCGGCATCATCATCACCCGGCGTGGCGCGGTGCACGGGCTCACGACGGCCGCCGCGGTGTGGGAATCGGCCGCGGTGGGCATGGCCGTGGGCGCAGGCCTGGTCCTGCTGGCCGGCGCCGTCGTGGCCCTGCACTTCGTCAGCGCGCTCGTCTTCAAGGCCGTCGAGGGGCGTCTGACGGCCCAGCTGCGCGGGACCATCCGGGTGCAGATCATCTACGAGAACGGCCGCGGCATGCTGCGGGAAGTGCTGCGGATCTGCGGGCAGCAAAACTGGCAGCTGACCGAGCTCGACGCGGACGCGCACGACATCGACGACGGCGAGGTGCGGGTGGCCATGACGTTGTCCGGCAGCAGGATCGCGAGCGCGCGACAGGTGTTGGGCGACGTCGACGGGGTGGTGGCGGTCTTCCAGGCCGACGACGACCCGGACTGACGACGCCGCGGGTCAGCCGATCGGCTGCGGCTGGCGCGCGCGGCTCGCGCCGTAAGACACCGCCACCCCGGCCGCGCAGAGCGCGGTGAACACCGTGAACAGCCAGTGCGCCGCCATCCCGTCGCCGCCCTTGGCGGTGTTGACCACCACCCCGGCCAGACCCGCGGCGATGGCCGCGGAGATCAGCTGGACGGTGTTGATCGCGGCGGACGCGGCGCCGCCCTCGGCCGGGTCGGCGACCGAGGACATCGCGCGCGCCGACAGATGCGGCCAGGCCATGCCGATCCCGGTGCCGGCAACCAGCAGCGCCACCGCCCACAACGCGGCCGTCCACGGGGATGCGTCACCGCGGCGGGCGACCGCGGCCAGGGCCAGGCCGGAGGCGGCCACGATCGGTGCCGCCACGATCACCCGCGCGATCGTGCGGGGGCGCTCCAGGGATGCGCTGAGGATCTCGCTGACGGTCCACCCCAGCGCGAGTGCCGCCCCCAGGAAGCCGGCCGCGATCGGGGTCAGGTGCGCCAGCCGCTGGCCGAACAGCGGCACGTAGGTGTTCACCATCGCGGCGCCCATCAGCGCGCCCATGGTCAGGTAGATCCACTTCAGCGGCCCGGGGCCGAAGACACTGGGCGGCAGGATCGCCGCGTGCGTCCGCCAATCGACGAACACGAACGCCACCACCAGGGCGACACCGACGGCGAGCAGGGCGAAGGTCGCCAGCGGGGAGCTCGGAATCTGGGCGACGCTGACCGCCAGCGCGGCCGAACCGATCAGCAGCAGCGACCGCACCGGGACCTTCATCGGGCCGACGACGGGCGTGCGCTCGACGCGGGCCAGGGCGACGGGCACCAGCAGGGCCATCAGGGCGGTCAGCACCGCCATCGCCACGAAGGCCCAGCGCCACAGGCCCAGCTGGGCGAACAGGCCGCCCGTCGTCGGGCCGACCACGGTCGCCACGCCCCACATCGCCGACACCAGCGCCGAGCCGCGCGTCCACAGCATGCGCGGGAGCGCGGAATTGATCAGCGCGTAGCCGAGGCCGGCCAGCAGCCCCCCGGCCACGCCCTGCAGGGCGCGCCCAGCTATCAGAACCTCCATGTTCGGCGCCGCCGCGCAAACCAGGCTGGAGACGCCGAATACCGCGAGACCGGTCAGGTAGCACGAGCGCGCCCCGACCCGCAGCAGCATCGGATTGACCATCGCGGCCGCCACCACCGACCCGACGAGGTACAGGGTCGTGACCCAGGCGTAGAGCCGGTTGCCGCCGATTTCGGCGACGGTGTTCGGCAGCAAGCTGGTGGTCAGGAACTCGTTTGTGGCGTACAGGCCCACCCCGCCGGCCAGCAGGATGGAGGTCCTCAGATACCTGGCACCGAGCAGCTGGCGCCAGCCGCCAGTCACTGTCGCGGTGTGGGTCACCCCTCTACCGTATGGGGTGTCTCGGTGCTGGAATTCGGAGATGCGCTGCCAGCAAACTCATTTCAGGCCGGCGGCGTCCATCCCCCGCAGCTCCTTCTTCAGGTCGGCGATCTCGTCGCGGAAGCGGGCGGCCAGCTCGAACTGCAGGTCCCGCGCGGCGGCCATCATCTGCTCGGTGAGGTCCTTGATCAGGTCGGCCAATTCGGCGCGCGGCATGCTGGCCGTGTCGCGACCCTCGAAGACGCCGGCGCTGACGGCTCGGCCCGGTTCACCCTGGGCGCGCCGGCCCCGGGACGAGTTGCGGCCTGAGCCGCCGACCCCCACCGTCTCGGTGTCGTCGGCCTCGCGATAGACCTGGTCGAGGATGTCGGCGATCTTCTTGCGCAGCGGCTGCGGGTCGATGCCGTGGGCCTCGTTGTAGGCGATCTGCTTGGCGCGGCGCCGTTCGGTCTCGTCGATCGCCTCCTTCATCGAGTCCGTGATCGAGTCCGCGTACATGTGCACTTCACCGGAGACGTTGCGGGCGGCGCGGCCGATGGTCTGGATCAGGCTGCGCGAGGACCGCAGGAAGCCCTCCTTGTCGGCGTCCAGGATCGCCACCAGCGAGACCTCGGGAAGGTCCAGGCCCTCGCGGAGCAGGTTGATGCCGACGAGCACGTCGTACTCGCCCAGCCGCAGCTGGCGCAGGAGTTCCACCCGGCGCAGCGTGTCGACCTCGGAGTGCAGGTAGCGCACCCGGATGCCCATCTCGAGCAGGTAATCGGTGAGGTCCTCGGCCATCTTCTTGGTCAGCGTGGTCACCAGCACCCGCTCGTCGGCGTCGGTGCGCTTGCGGATCTCGCCGATCAGGTCGTCGATCTGCCCCTTGGTCGGCTTGACCACCACCTTCGGGTCCACCAGGCCCGTCGGCCTGATGACCTGCTCGACGAACTCGCCGCCGGACTGGCTCAGCTCGTAGGGCCCGGGCGTGGCCGACAGGTACACCGTCTGCCCGATCCGGTCGGCGAATTCTTCCCAGGTCAGCGGGCGATTGTCGCACGCGGACGGCAGCCGGAACCCGTACTCGACCAGGTTGCGCTTGCGGGACATGTCGCCCTCGTACATCCCGCCGATCTGCGGAACAGTGACGTGCGACTCGTCGATGACCAGCAGGAAGTCCTCCGGGAAGTAGTCGAGCAGGGTCGCAGGCGGCGAGCCCGGGCCGCGGCCGTCGATGTGGCGCGAGTAGTTCTCGATGCCCGAGCAGAAGCCGACCTGGCGCATCATCTCGATGTCGTAGTTGGTGCGCATCCGCAGCCGCTGCGCCTCGAGCAGCTTGCCCTGGCCCTCCAACTCGGCCAGCCGTTGCGCCAGCTCCTCTTCGATCGTCGAGATCGCGTGGGCCATCCGTTCCGGCCCGGCGACGTAGTGGGTGGCCGGGAAGATCCGCAGCGAGTCGACCTGGCGGATGACGTCACCCGTCAACGGGTGCAGGTAGTACAGCGCCTCCACCTCGTCGCCGAAGAACTCGATGCGCACCGCCAGCTCCTCGTAAGACGGGATGATCTCGACGGTGTCGCCGCGCACCCGGAAGGAGCCGCGGGTGAAGGACAAATCGTTGCGGGTGTACTGCACGTCGACCAGCAGCCGCAGCAGCGCGTCGCGGGGCACCTCGGTGCCGACGCTGAGTTCCACGGAGCGGTCCAGGTAGGACTGGGGCGTGCCCAGGCCGTAGATGCACGACACCGAGGCCACCACGACCACGTCGCGCCGCGAGAGCAGCGACGACGTCGCGGAGTGCCGCAGCCGCTCCACGTCGTCGTTGATCGAGCTGTCCTTCTCGATGTAGGTGTCGGTCTGGGCGATGTACGCCTCCGGCTGGTAATAGTCGTAGTACGACACGAAGTATTCAACGGCGTTGTGCGGCAGCATTTCTCGCAGCTCGTTGGCAAGTTGGGCGGCCAGCGTCTTGTTCGGCGCCATGACCAGCGTGGGCCGCTGCAGCCGCTCGATGAGCCAGGCGGTGGTGGCCGACTTTCCGGTGCCGGTGGCGCCGAGCAGCACCACGTCACGCTCCCCCGCCTTGATGCGCCGTTCCAGCTCGTCGATGGCGGCCGGCTGGTCGCCGGCGGGCGAATGCGGGCTGACGACCTCGAAGCGGCCGCCGACGCGCACGACCTCGTCGACCGCGCGGTATTCCGAATGAGCGAGTACGGGATGTTCCGTGGCGAAAGCCATGCCACCAGGTTAGAACCGCGCACCGACAAGTGTCGCGGAGCCGGAGCTCGGAGTCACATCAGCCACACCAGCACCATAGGGGCTACCCCGCCGGGCGCGTCCAGGTCCGCGTGACGGGGTCGCACTGCAGCAGGTAGCCGTCGCTCGAGGTGGTCATGGCGAACACTGAGGTGCCCGGGCGGTCGCACGAGCTGCCGGAGGCGTGCACGCCCATCGTGATCGGGGCCTTGGCCCAGCTGTTGGCCTCGCAGACGATCTGCTCGCTGTTGGTCGGGTCATAGGCCAGCTTGCCGACGTCGCCGCACGCCGCACCGAGCACGGGCGGCGCCGGGGCGGCCGCGGCGGCCGACGTGGCGACGGCCTGGGCGGGATCGCCCAGGTTCACCCCGGCGGGCACGTCGCCAACCCGGGTGGCCACCACGGGCACCCGCACCACCGCGCCTTGCGCGCCGCACTCGTTGGTCAGCACGGTCTCGGTCACCGTGCCGCGCAGGGTGCCGTCGGCCTGGGGGGCCAGTGACCACGCCAGCGTCTCCTGCTGGGTCGCATTGGCCTGGCCGTTGGGCGGCGTGCAGTCCATCCGCTCCTGCTGCGGCGCGCCCTGCCAGTAGCCGCCGACGAACCGCAGCGTGTCCGTCGGGCCGTTCGCGGTCTGGTGGGTCCCGTTGTCCAGCCGGGCGCCGGAGGCCGCGCAGCCGTTCGTGGTGCACACGGAACGGAAGGCCCACCAGCCGGTGGCGGGGCCGTCGTGGCGGATCGCGACGCCGTTGGTGGTCCGCTTGCTCTGGTCGTAGTCCAGCCGGTAGCTGCCGGACAGCGTCGGTCCCCCGGACGTCGCGGGCGCCGGGACGGACGGTTTCGACGCGAGCGCCGGGTTGGCCGGCGGGGTGTCCGGCTCGAAGGAATACAGGACCGACCAGGTGGCCGCCACGGCGATGAGCATCGCGCACACCAACCCGACCGCCCACCGCGTCCGCGCCGAGAACCGGTGGTTCAACGCGGCGAGGGCGGCGCGCGGGCGGCTGCGGGGCGGCGTCGTCGCCGCGGTGCGGGCCCGGCCGCGGGGGGCTGGTTCCGCGGCGGTGTCGCACCGCTCGCTGACGGCGGCGGCGAACGCGCGGCACCGCTGGAAGCGGTCCTCGGGTTGTTTCGCCAGGGCCTTGCGGAACGCCTCGTCGAGATGCGCCAGCTCCGGGCGGTAATCGCTGAGCCGGGGCGGCTCCTCGTGCAGGTGCTGGCTGATCACCGCAATAGGATTCGAGTGCTGGAACGGCGGCGTGCCGGTCAACAGATGGAAAGCCGTTGCGGCCAAGGCGTATTGGTCGGCCCGCCCGTCGATGTTGGATCCCGTCAGTTGTTCCGGCGCGGCATAGGCCACCGTTCCCACCGCGACGTTGGTCTCGGTGATCCCGCTGATGTCGCCCAGGTGACGCGCGACGCCGAAGTCGGCCAACAGGATTCGTCGTTCGCCGTCGTCCGGATGGGTGAGCAGGATGTTCGCCGGTTTCACGTCGCGGTGCAGCAGCCCGCGGTCGTGGGCGTAGTCCAGGGCCCCCGCGACGGCGTGGACGATGGCGCATACCTCACCGACCGGCATCCCGTCGGGGTAGCGCTCCTTCACCAGCCGCGAGGCGTCGGTGCCTTCGACGTAGTCCATGGAGATCCAGAGGTGACCGTTGAATTCGCCGCGGTCGTGCACGCCGACGATGTGGGGATGCCACAGCGTCGCGGCGAGATCGGCCTCGCGGTTGAACCTTTCGCGGAACTCGGGATCGGCCGTGACCGCTTCGGCCAGGACTTTGATGACGTCGCGGCGCGGCAACCGGGGATGCAGCGCCAGATACACCTCGGCCATGCCGCCTGCGCCCAGCTGGCGCAGGATCGTGTAGCCGGCGAACGGTGCCCCGCTGGATATCGACGGGCGGGCGCCGTCGGCCTGGACGGGGCCGGCCCCGGGCTCCGCGTTCGGGGTCGAGCTGACCGGCGGGATGCGACGGAACAGATGGGCGACGGTGACGGCGGGCAGCGACTGAAACCCCGCGCGCAGGGCCGCACGGGCCTCGCGCGGGTTGCTCAGCAGCCGCCGTCCGGTGCCGATGCGCCGGGTTGTCCCCTTGTCTTCCTCCATCTACCGCCTCGCCCCCTCTCGTCGTTTGAGCCCGGCTTGCCGCAACCTGACACGGTGCGCACCGCCCCGGGCGCGTCCATCGCGATTGAGCCCCGCCTCGCCTCGGCGCTCCGGCCGGCACGACGATGTGCCCGTCGCGCACGCAAACGGCCCTCCCCTTCCGTTCAGATCATGCCGGATCCCGGTAGGGGCTTGTTCTCAGCGAGCTATGAACCGGCTATGAGTGGCCGGATCGAAACAAAGGGAAATCACAGGCGATCCCAATAGAGACCACTCACCGCCCGCACCGATACTTGAGTGGTGACTCGACCCGCTCCGCCCATCCTGACGATTCGGCACGACGGGTCCCAACGATCCTTCGCGGCCGGCCACGAGGTGGTCGTCGGCCGCGACGCCCAGGCCGACGTGCGCATCCCCGATCCCCGCATTTCCCGCTCCCACCTGATCCTGCGCTTCGACCAGGGCCGGTGGCTGGCCATCGACAACGGCTCGCTGAACGGTACCTATCTCAACGGCTACCGGATGCCGGTGATCGATGTCCACGACGGCCAGAGCATTCACGTCGGGAATCCGCGGGGGCCGCGGCTGACCTTCGCCGTCGGGCCGCAGCAGGGCTACGCCGAGCGCCCGGGCCGGACGCGGCCGGGCCCGGAGGCCGGCCCGCCGACGCTGGCCTGGTCCGCGCTGCCCGAGCCAACGAATCCCACCCGGCCGCCGCGGCCCGCGCCGCCCAGGCCGCCGGGTCGCCCACCGAATTCCCCGCTCCGCCAGCCCATGCCACCGCCCCGGCAGGCGCCGCCACCGCAGAGGCCCCTGCCGGCATCGGGCGGCCCGCCGCGCGGCACACCACCCGAGGAGCGGACCGACGTGCACGCGGGGGCGCCACGGCAGGCGTCGACGCCGCCCGCCGAACTCACCGTGGTCGACGCGAAGTCGGCCGACGTGTCGAACCTGGCGACGCGCTTTGTGAAGTTGCTCTCACCGCGCTCGTCGGCGGCCGCGGGCACCCGCGCCTTGACGATCGGGCGCGCCGCGGAGAACGACATCGTGGTCTCCGACGTGCTGGCCTCCCGTCAGCACGCGACATTGGTGCAGACGCCGCTGGGCACCGAGATCCGGGACAACAGCATCAACGGGACGTTCGTCAACGGCACCCGGGTCGGGTCGGCGATCCTGTCCGACGACGACGTCGTCACCATCGGCAACGTCGACCTCGTCTTCCGCGACGGCACCCTGACCGAACGCAGCGAGGCCGAGACCCGCACGGGCGGGCTGGAGGTGCGCAACGTCAAGTACGTCGTCGACAACGGCAAACAACTGCTGGACGACATCTCGCTGATCGCGCGGCCCGGAACGCTGACCGCCGTGATCGGCGGCTCCGGCGCGGGGAAGAGCACGCTGGCCAGGCTGATCGCCGGCTACACCACCCCCAGCTCTGGCTCGGTCACGTTCGAGGGCCACGACATTCACGCCGAATACGCGTCCCTACGCAGCCGCATCGGCATGGTCCCGCAGGACGACGTGGTGCACCGGCAGCTGACCATCAACCAGGCGCTCGGCTACGCCGCCGAGCTGCGGCTGCCGCCCGACACCAGCAAATCCGACCGGGCGAAGGTCGTCGCGCAGGTCCTCGACGAACTTGACCTGACCAAGCACGCCGACACCCGGGTCGACAAGCTGTCCGGCGGCCAGCGCAAGCGCGCTTCGGTGGCGCTCGAGCTGCTCACCGGCCCGTCGCTGCTGATCCTCGACGAGCCGACCTCCGGCCTGGACCCGGCGCTCGACCACCAGGTCATGACGATGCTGCGGCAGCTGGCCGACGCCGGCCGCGTGGTGATCGTGGTGACGCACATGCTGTCCTACCTCGACACCTGCGACCAGCTGCTGTTGGTGGCCCCGGGCGGCAAGACGGCCTACTGCGGCCCGCCCGACCAGATCGGCGCGGCGATGGGCACCACCAACTGGGCGAAGATCTTCACCAAGGTGGGCGCCGACCCCGACGAGGCCAACCGGCGCTTCATCGAGCAGCGTGACGCCGAGAAGCGGCCGCAGAAACCGGACAAGGCGGCCGAGCCGGGCGCCCTGGGCGAACCGGTGCACACCAGCGTGCGGCGGCAGATCTCGACGGTCGCCCGCCGGCAGATCCGGCTGGTCGTCGCCGACCGCGCCTACTTCATCTTCCTGGCGGTGTTGCCGTTCATCCTGGGTTCGCTGTCGCTGACCGTCCCGGGCAGCAACGGATTCCATCTACCCGGACCGAACGCCGGGACGCCCGACGAGGCGGCGCAGATCCTGGCGCTGCTGATGCCGGCCGCGGCGTTCATGGGCACCGCGCTGACGATCCGCGACCTGGTCGGCGAACGCGCGATCTTCCAGCGCGAGCAGGCGGTCGGGCTGTCGACGACGGCCTACCTGCTCGCGAAAACCGCGGTGTTCTGCGGGTTTGCCGTTGTGCAGTCGGCCATCATCACCGCGATCGTGGTGGTCGGCAAGAGCGCGCCGACGCGCGGCGGCGTCCTGCTCGGCCACTCGACGGTCGGGGCGACGGTCGAATTGTTCGTCACCGTCGCGGCCACCTGTGTCGCCTCGGCGATTCTCGGCCTGGCGATCTCGTCGCTGGTCCGCTCCAGCGAGCAGATCATGCCGCTGTTCGTGGTGACGGTGATGGCCCAGCTGGTGCTCTGCGGCGGCATGGTTCCCGTGACCGGCCGGCTGGGACTGGACCAGCTCTCCTTCGCGATGCCCGCACGCTGGGGCTACGCCGCGGCGGCGTCGACGGTGGATCTGCGGCACCTGGTGCCCGATTCGCTGCTGTCCCAGGACCGGTTCTGGCAGCACACGTCGAAGGCCTGGCTGCTGGACATGGGCATGCTGGCGGCGTTGTCGCTGCTCTATGCCGGCTTCGTGCGCTGGAGAATCCGCCTGCGCCGATAGGCCGGGTCGGCCTTAGATCTGCTCCGCACCGCCGTCGACGAAGACCTCGCTGCCGGTCATGAAGCTGCTCTCGTCCGACGCGAGGAAAAGCACCGCCGCGGCGACCTCCTCGGGCCTGCCGAGGCGGCCCATCGGGACCTTGGCCGCCTCGCCGTCGCGTATCTCCTGCTCCCGTCCGGCCGGCGCCAGCCCCAGCAGCCCCGGCGTCTCGACCGGGCCGGGAACGATCGTGTTGACCCGGATGCCGCGGCCCACGAGTTCGGCGGCCCAGGTCCGCCCGAACGAGCGGATCGCCGCCTTGGTCGCCGCGTACACGCTGAACGCGGGGGTGCCGTTGTAGGCGGCGGTCGAGCCGGTCAGCACGATCGACGAGCCGCGGTTGAGCAGCGGCAGCATGGCCTGCACGGTGAACAACGTGCCGCCCACATTGGTCATGAACGTGGACGTGAAGTGTTCGACCGAAATGTCGCCCAGCGCCGCGAATTCCCCGCCGCCCGCGTTGGCGAAGAGCACGTCGAGGCCCTGTCCGCGGGCCGCGACGACGTCGGCCACCGCCGCCACGTCGTCAACACTGGCCACGTCGGCGCGGATGCCCGTCGCGCAGTCACCGATCGAGGCCACCGCGGCGTCGATGGTCTGCTGGTTGCGACCGGTCAGGATGACGTGGGCGCCCGCGTCGGCCAGCCGCTGCGCGGCCGCCAACCCGATGCCCGAATTCCCGCCGGTGACGAGTGCCGTCTTTCCGCTGAGGTCGCTCACGGTGACTAGAGTAGGTGCATCCATCCGCCCAAGCACGAGACGTTCGACCTGATCGCCCGCACCAACACCGATCCCAAGGGCATCGTGCGGGACGTGGACGACTATGCGGTCCACCCGTGGGGCCTCTACGTGGCCCGGCCCACGCCCGGCCGCGCCCAGTTCCATTACCTCGAGTCCTGGCTGCTGCCCTCACTCGGCTTGCGCGCCACGGTGTTTCACTTCAATCCGGGCCACGAGCGTGACCATGACTACTACCTCGACGTGGGCGAATACACGCCCGGGCCCCAGGTGTGGCGTTCGGAGGATCACTACCTCGACATCGAGGTCCGCACCGGCGACGGCGCGGACCTGGCCGACGTCGACGAGTTGCTCGATGCCGTCCGGCATGGCCTGCTGACCCCCGAGGCCGCCGAGCGGGCGGTGCGGCACGCCGTGGACGCCGTCGCGGGCTTGGCCCGCAACGGCTATGACCTGTCACGCTGGCTGGGCGGCCAAGGGATGGAGCTGACGTGGCGCGGGACGTAGTCGCGGGCCTGCCCGATGAGCCGGTGCCCGACTGGCGATCCCCCACGCTGGCGACCCTGACCGACAAACGGTTCTCCGATCGGCACTGGATCTTCGAGCGCAAGTTCGACGGGATGCGCTGCCTGGCGTTCCGCGACGGTGACCGGGTGCGGCTGTTGTCGCGAAACCGCCAGCCGCTCAACGGAACCTACCCGGAACTCGTCGACGCGCTTGCCGCGCAGGGCGCGACGCGCTTCGTCGTCGACGGCGAGGTGGTGGCCTTCGTGGGGCGCCGCACCAGCTTCGCGCGGCTGCAGGGCCGGCTGGGCATCACCGACCCGCAGCTAGCCCGCGCGTCGCCGGTGGGCGTCTACTACTACGTCTTCGATCTGCTGCACCTGGACGGCAAGTCGACGGTCGACGCGCCGCTGCTGTGGCGTAAGCGGCTGCTGCGCAACGCGATCCAGTTCGCCGACCCGCTGCGATACACCCCGCACCGGGTCGAGGACGGCCTGGCCGCCTTCCGCGCCGCCTGCGAGCGTGGCGACGAAGGGGTGATCGCGAAGCTGGCCGATTCGCGATACGACGGTGGCCGGTCGAGGAATTGGCTGAAGTTCAAGTGCGTGCGGGACCAGGAGTTCGTGGTCGGCGGCTACACCAGCCCCAAGGGCAGCCGGGTGGAGCTCGGGGCGCTGCTGCTGGGTTATTACGACGGCCGCGACCTGGTCTACGCCGGCAAGGTCGGTACGGGTTTCGACGAGGCCACGCTGCACCGGCTGCACGAGCGGTTGTCGGCGATCGCCCGGGACACCCCGCCGTTCACCCGCGGCCTGGTGCGCGAAGCCGGCGCCCATTGGGCGCGGCCGGAGTTGGTGGTCCAGATCGGGTTCACCGAATGGACGCGCGGCGGGAAGCTGCGCCACCCACGGTATCTCGGCATCCGCACCGACAAGGACGCCGGCGAGGTCGTGCGGGAGAGCGGGGCCTAGTCCTTGGTTCCCTGATCGCGCTGGGCGTAATGTCAGCGGCTATGAGCTGCACCGGCCGCGGGCTCCTGCCGATCACCGCGGTGACCCTCATCGCCGTTGGCTCCCAGCTGAGTCCGGCGACCGCGCGCGCGGACCTGCACAACGTCACCTACCGCGCCCGGATCGATGCGCTGACGACCGGGAGCCAGGCCACCTTCGTCATCAACGGCGGCCAGACCAACACCACCAACCTGCCGTCCATGCCTGGCAACGTATTTGAGGCCAACACGGTGCTGCCCGATCCGGGGCAGGCGGGGATGCGGATAGTGCTGCGTTTCCCCTACGCGGCGAACGTGCACTGCGAGATCGACGTCGACGACGCCGTTTTCACCCAGGCCGACCAATTCGTCAAACCGGCGGCCGGAAACGTCGACCCCAACAGCGGCGCGCTGCAGTGCGGCGCACCGCCGCCCGCCTGAGATCGATTGCCCAAGTCCCACGCGGGATCCCGCGGACCTACAGGACATCGAGCACGAGATTGTCGACCTGCTTATCGGCTATCCAACAGGGCGTCCAGATCGGCGATCGCGCGCAACGTGTCGTTGAGGTGCGTGCAGGTGCTGGTGCCGACGAATTCGCCGCGGACGCGGTCGCGCAACTCGGCCAGAGTCATACCGCGGATGCGGGATGCGCTACCGATCGCCCCCGGGCACTCCTGCCAGGGCAACACCCGCACTTCCGCGTTCACCCCGGTGATTACCCGCCTCGAGATGTCAATCGTGCCGGCGACCGTGTACTCGTGCACGATCGTCTCCACCAAGTCGTCGTCTACGTGAGAGTCGCGGAAGTGGGCCTGGAAGTGCGCCGGCCCGGTATCGAAGTCCGCCAGATCCAGCCGTCGGTACCTGCGCATCCCGCGCGCTCGGAGCGGCTCCACTTCGTGTAGTCCGCTCAGCGGCGGCGCCACGGGTCCACGGCCCGTCGGGATGACATCGTGTCGCCGGGTGTACGCGATCAGCGAGGCGTCCGGCGCGAAACCGGCGCAGATCCCGGCCATCCGGTCGGCGATGCCCGGCGGCATCTTCTCTTCGACGCCGTCGACGATCGCCGCGTATTGGGTGGCGTATCCGGACACCAGGGTTGCACCGACCCAGTCGTCGAGCAGCAGATGCAGCAGGCTGGCGCGCTCCGCTTCCTCGGGGAACAGCCGGCCAACCCTTGCCCGGAATCCGGCGCCGACACGGCAGCCCAGCAGTGCGTCGAGACCGGCGGGCGCAGTGATGGCGTCGACGACCTGATCGGTGAGATGCGCCTCCATTCGGATCTCACCGAGTACCTCGACGCGTCCGTCCTCGGCGCCCACCACGTCGCGCGCCCGCAGGTCGGCCAGGGAGCCGCCCGCCCCATCCGGATGGGTGTCGATGGTGCTGGTGCGCCGCCGTCGTCCGGCCACCAGCTGCGGCGCCTCGTCCACGAAGGGCCGCCGCGGGCCCAGGATGTCGTTGACGAACGGCATGGTGGCTCAGGGCTTCCAGCCGGTGGCGTCGGCCCACTCCCACGCGCGCCGGTAGGCGTCGAGGAACCACGGCTCCTTGGCCTCGACGTACGCCACGGTGTCGCCGCCCGCCCGGGCCACGGCCGACCGCTTGACCGCCAGGTACTCGTCGCGGGCCTCGGGGTCGGCCGACAGCCACGCGACGAACAGCAGGGCGAACTGCTGGTTGGGCCAGCCGTCCACCCGGATGTGCACGTTGGTCGGGCGGCCCGGATCGGCCGAGGCGTGAATCCGCTTGCCCCACAACCCCGGATCGTCACTGCGGTCGTAGCGGGCGACGGCGCTGCGCGCATCGCGCTTGGCGACATCGGAGCTGATGTGCTCGATCCGCGGGTAACCGGCGGCGAGCAGCGGCTCCGCGAGTTCGTCCGCGACCGCCAAGGATTCGACCGTGATCTGCACGTCGATGACGTCCTTGGCGGGCAGATCCGGCACGGCGGTCGAACCGACGTGGTTTACCCGCATCGCCCGCTGGCCGCTCGCCGTCTTCAGCCGGTTGACGATCCGGCCGGCCTGATCCGGCCAGCTGGGGTCGGGCGGCACCAGCCGCGCCGGCGCCCGCGCAACCTGACGCCGACTCAGGTTGTGTGCGAACGGCAGTATCCGGTTGTCCCACAGCTCATGGGCTAGCCGCACCAGGTCCTCCGGGCTGCCGGAGTTGTCCACCCAGATATCGGCGACGGCGCGGCGCTGCTCGTCGCTGGCCTGCGCGGCGATCCGCGCGCGGGCGTCGGCTTCGGGCATCCCGCGCTGGTCGACCAGCCGTCGCAGCCGCACCTCGACGTCGGCGTACACGATGACGACGAGCGGGAACAGCGGCGCCATCCCCGATTCCACCAGCAGCGGAATGTCCTCCACGACAACCGAATCCGCGGGCACCGAGGCGATGATCTCGGCGCGTCGCTTGCCGACCAGCGGGTGGACGATGCCGTTCAGCCGCTGCCGCGCTTCGTCGTCCCCGAAGGCCTTGGCGGCCAAGGCCGGACGGTCCAGCGCTCCGTCGGGCAGCAGGATGTCGTCACCGAACGCCGCCACGAGCGCCTCGAGGCCCTCGGTGCCCGGTTGGACCACCTCGCGCGCGATGACGTCGCCGTCGACGATGACCGCGCCGCATTTGGCGAAGGTGGCCGACAGGGCCGACTTGCCGGCGCCGATGCCACCGGTCAACCCGATACGCAGCATGCGTGAACGCTATTAGGCGTTGCCGGCGAGCTTCTCCCGCAGAGCGGCCAACTGCGCGTCGCTGGCCAGCGAGCCACCGGCCGCCTTCTCCGACGGCGCGCCGTTGCCCGAGGACTGCTCGGAACCGTGCCCGGCGGCCTCGGCCGCGGCGAACTTCTCCATCTGCGCGGTGTGCATCTTGTGCCGGCGCTCGGCCTCGGCGTAGCGGGCCTCCCACTCGGCGCGCTGGGCGTCGAAGCCCTCGAGCCACTCGTTGGTTTCGGCGTCGAAGCCCTCGGGGAAGATGTAGTTGCCCTGCTCGTCGTAACTGTCGGCCATGCCGTACTTCGCAGGGTCGAACTCCTCGGTGTAGTCCTCGTTGGCCTGCTTGAGCGACAACGAGATCCGGCGCCGCTCCAGGTCGATGTCGATGACCTTGACCATGGCGTCGTCGCCGACGGCGACCACCTGGTCGGGCACCTCGACGTGGCGCTCGGCCAGCTCCGAGATGTGCACCAGACCCTCGATGCCCTCCTCGACGCGGACGAACGCGCCGAACGGAACCAGCTTGGTGACCTTGCCGGGCACGATCTGGCCGATGGCGTGGGTGCGGGCGAAGTGCCGCCACGGGTCTTCCTGAGTGGCCTTGAGCGACAACGAAACCCGCTCGCGATCCATGTCGACGTCGAGCACCTCGACGGTGACCTCGTCGCCCACCTGGACGACCTCGGACGGGTGGTCGATGTGCTTCCAACTCAGCTCGGAGACGTGCACCAGACCGTCCACACCGCCGAGGTCGACGAACGCGCCGAAGTTGACGATGGAGGAGACGACACCCTTGCGGATGGCGCCCTTCTGCAGCTGGTTGAGGAACTCGCTGCGCACCTCGGACTGGGTCTGCTCCAGCCAGGCCCGGCGGGACAGCACCACGTTGTTGCGGTTCTTGTCCAGCTCGATGATCTTTGCCTCGATCTCCTTGCCGATGTACGGCTGCAAATCGCGGACCCGGCGCATCTCGACCAGGGACGCGGGCAGGAAGCCGCGCAGCCCGATGTCGAGGATCAGGCCACCCTTGACGACCTCGATGACGGTGCCCTTGACGGCCTCGTCCTTCTCCTTGAGCGCCTCGATGGTGCCCCAGGCGCGCTCGTACTGCGCGCGCTTCTTGGACAGGATCAGGCGGCCCTCTTTGTCCTCCTTGGTGAGAACCAGGGCCTCGACCTCATCGCCGACGGAAACGACCTCACTGGGGTCGACATCGTGCTTGATGGAGAGCTCGCGGGCGGGGATGACGCCCTCGGTCTTGTAGCCGATGTCGAGGAGCACCTCGTCCCGGTCCACTTTGACGATCGTCCCCTCGACGATGTCGCCATCGTTGAAGTACTTGATCGTTTTGTCTATTGCGGCAAGAAAGTCCTCGCTGGAGCCAATGTCGTTGACGGCTACTTGGGGCGAGGTGACGGTGGGACTCGGCATGTGGTGGGTTGCTCCGGACAGGTTGGGTCGTAGGGACAAATCTGGGATTTACCTATTTAGGCTACTCGACTGCATACACGCTGGCCAAACCCGGACGTTCCAGGCTGCGCGTTTTCTGACGGGAAAATGACGTTTAAGCAAAATTCGGGGGCCGAAGCGCTAATGCGCGGCCGCGTCCCACGAGCGGCCGTAACCCACCGACACCTCCAGGGGGACGTCGAGCGGATAGGCGCCGCCCATCTTGTCGCGGGCCAGGGCCTCGACCCGGTCCCGCTCGCCGGGCGCGATTTCGAACAGGAGTTCGTCGTGCACCTGCAGCAGCATGCGCGACTTCAGCCCGGCGGCCTTGATCGCCTTGTCCACCTCGATCATCGCCACCTTGATGATGTCGGCGGCGCTGCCCTGGATGGGGGCGTTGAGCGCCGCGCGCTCGGCGGCCTCCCGCACCTGGCGGTTGCTGCTGTCCAGCTCGGGCAGGTACCGGCGGCGGCCCAGCACCGTCGAGGTGTAGCCGTCCTTACGCGCCTGCTCCACGACGTTCATCAGATAGTCGCGCACGCCGCCGAACCGGGCGAAGTAGGCGTCCATCTGCTCCTTGGCCTCCTCGGTGGAGATCTTCAGCTGCTGCGACAGCCCGTAGGCGCTCAACCCGTAGGCCAGGCCGTACGACATCGCCTTGACGCGGCGGCGCAGCTCGGGGGTGACCTCCTCGATCGGCACCCCGAACGCCCGCGAGGCGACGAACGAATGCAAGTCCTCCCCCGTGTTGAAGGCTTCGATGAGGCCCTCGTCGCGCGACAGGTGCGCCATGATGCGCATCTCGATCTGGCTGTAGTCGGCGGTCATCAGCTCGCTGTAGCCGTCACCCACCACGAACGCGTCCCGGATCCGCCGGCCGGCCTCGGTGCGGATCGGAATGTTCTGCAGGTTCGGCTCGGTCGACGACAGCCGTCCCGTCGCCGCGATGGTCTGGTTGAACGTGGTGTGGATGCGCCCGTCGGAGGCCACCGAATTCAGCAACCCGTCCACCGTCACCTTGAGCCGGGTGGCGTCGCGGTGCGTCAGAAGGTGTTGCAGGAACGGGTGCCCCGTCTTGTCGAACAGCGACTGCAGGGCGTCGGCGTCGGTGGTGTAGCCGGTCTTGGTGCGCTTGGTCTTCGGCATCTCCAGCTCGTCGAAGAGCACCGCCTGCAACTGCTTCGGCGAACCCAGGTTGATCTGCTTGCCGATCACCGCGTACGCCGCTTCGGCGGCGTCACGGATCTGGTGGGCGAAATCGCTCTGCAGCTCGCCGAGCAGATCCAAATCGACTGCGATGCCGGTGTGTTCCATCCCGGCCAGCACCCGCTGCACCGGCAGCTCCATGCCGTCCAACAGCGACGTGGAGTTGATCCGGGCGAGTTCCTCGTCGAGTGCGTCGGCCAGGTCCAGCACCGCCACGGCCCGCAGGATCAGGGTCTGCACGGCCTGGTCGTCCGTTCCCTCCGAGTCGTCGAGCAGCGAAAGCTGTTGCTGCTCAGCGGTTTCCGCGCGCAGTTCGCGGCGCAGATAGCGCAGCGAGAGGTCCTCGAGGGAGAAGCTGCGCTGCCCGGGCCGCACCAGGTAGGCGGCCAGCGCGGTATCGGAGGTCACGCCGGCCAGCGTCCAGCCCCGGCCGGCGAGGTCGTGCATCGCCAGCTTGGCCTCGTGCAGCGCCTTGGGCGGACCCGGATCGGCCAGCCACGACGCCAGCGCCGCCTCGTCGTCGGGATCCAGCGCCGAGGTGTCGATGTAGCGGCCCTCCCCGTCGGCGGACACGATGGCCAGCGCGGTGGCGTCGGCGTCGTAGGCCAGGTGAGTGCCGACGACGGCCAGGCCGAACCGCTTGCCCGAGCTGTGTTCGGCCAGCCACACGGCCAGCTCACCCGGCTGCAGCGCCCCGCCGCGCACGTCAAATCCCGCGTCGACTTCGGGCTCCACCGCGGCCAGGGTGTCGAACAGCCGGTCGCGCAAGACCCGGAACTCCAGGTCGTCGAACAGGCGGTGGATGTGGTCGCGGTCCCACGGCAGCATGCGCAGCGTGTCCGGGGTCTGCGCCAGCGGCACGTCCTTGACCAGGTCGGTGAGCTCGCGGTTGCGGATCACCCCGGCGAGGTTGGCCCGCAGCGCGTCGCCGACCTTGCCGCGCACCGAGTCGACGTTGTCCACCAGGCCCTGCAGCGACCCGTATTCGGCGATCCACTTCGACGCGGTCTTCTCCCCCACGCCCGGGATGCCGGGCAGGTTGTCGCTGGGGTCGCCGCGCAGGGCCGCGAAGTCGGGGTACTGCGTGGGGGTCAGCCCGTACTTCTCGACGACGGCCTCCGGCGTGAACCGGGTGAGTTCGCTGACGCCCTTACGCGGGTAGAGGACGGTGACGTCGTCGCTGACCAGCTGCAGGGAGTCCCGGTCGCCGGTGACCACCAGGACGCGGAAGCCCTCGTTCTCGGCCTGGGTGGCGAGCGTCGCGATCAGGTCGTCGGCCTCGAAGCCGGGCTCGGCCAGCACCGTGATGCCCAACGCATTGAGCACTTCCTTGGTGATGTCGATCTGGCCGTGAAACTCGTCGGGCGTCGACGAGCGGTTCGCCTTGTACTCGGGGTAACGCTCGGAGCGGAACGTCTGCCTCGACACGTCGAACGCCGCGGCGACGTGGGTGGGGGCCTCGTCGCGCAGCAGGTTGATCAGCATCGCGGTGAAGCCGTAGACCGCGTTGGTGGTCAGGCCGCCGCGGGTCTTGAAGTTCTCGGCGGGCAGCGCGTAGAAGGCCCGAAACGCCAGCGAGTTGCCGTCGAGCAACATCAATGTCGGCTTGGTGGGTTCCTCGGTCTTTCGAGCGGGCGGAGCGGGCACGGCTATCACTCTAGGCACCCGGACCGACGGGCCGGCCGCTGCCGCGGAACTGCAACACGTTTCAGTTTCGTGTTGGGCCTGGGTAGTCTGGCCGAGTGCCAGAGGTCACCAGCCAAGAACCCGCGATCGACGGATGGTTTGCCACCGACTCGACTACTGACGGGGCCGGTGGCCCCTACCTGATCGGCAGCAAATGCCCCGAGTGCGGCACCTACGTCTTCCCGCCGCGGGAGAACAACTGCCCCAACCCCGGCTGCGCCAGCGACACACTGGAATCGGTGCCGTTGTCGACCCGGGGCAAGCTGTGGAGCTACACCGAGAACCGGTATCCGCCACCGCCGCCCTACCCCGCTCCGGATCCGTTCGACCCCTTCGCCATTGCCGCGGTCGAACTGGCCGACGAGGGAATCATCGTGCTTGGCAAGGTGGTCGAGGGCACGCTGGCCGCGGACTTGAAGGTCGGCATGGAAATGGAACTGACCACCATGCCGCTGTTCACCGGCGATGACGGCGTGCAGCGGATCGTCTACGCGTGGAGGATCGCCTGATGCCCGAACCGCTGTACATCCTGGGCGCCGGAATGCACCCCTGGGGCAAATGGGGCCGCGACTTCACCGAATACGGGGTAGTTGCCGCCCGCGCCGCGCTGGCCGAGGCGGGGCTGGACTGGCGGCAGATCCAGTTGGTCGCCGGCGCCGACACCATCCGCAACGGCTACCCGGGCTTCATCGCCGGGTCGACGTTCGCGCAGAAGCTCGGCTGGAACGGCGTGCCGGTGAGCTCCAGCTACGCCGCCTGCGCCAGCGGTTCCCAGGCGCTGCAGAGCGCGCGCGCCCACATCCTGGCCGGATTCTGCGACGTCGCGCTGGTGGTCGGCGCCGACACCACGCCCAAGGGCGCGTTCGCCCCGGTCGGCGGTGAGCGCAAGAACGACCCCGACTGGCAGCGATTCCACCTGATCGGCGCGATGAACCCGGTGTACTTCGCGCTGCTGGCGCGGCGCCGGATGGACCTCTACGGCGCGACGTCCGAGGACTTCGCGCAGGTGAAGGTGAAGAACTCCCGGCACGGGCTGCAGAACCCGAACGCCCGCTATCGCAAGGAGTCCTCGGTCGAGGACGTATTGGCGAGCCCGGTGGTCTCCGACCCGCTGCGCCAGCTCGACATCTGCGCCACCTCCGACGGCGCGGCTGCGCTGATCGTGGCCAGTGCCGAGTTCGCCCGCAAGCACCTCGGCTCTCTGGACGGCGTCCCTTCGGTGCGCGCCGTCAGCACGGTCACGCCGCAGTACCCGCAGCACCTGCCCGAATTGCCCGACATCGCAACGGATTCCACCGCGGTGGTGCCCGGGCCCGACCGGGTGTTCAAGGATCAGATCCTGGATGCCGCCTACGCCGAGGCCGGCATCGGCCCCGAGGACGTCAGCCTGGCCGAGGTTTACGACCTGTCCACCGCGCTGGAGCTCGACTGGTACGAGCACCTGGGGCTGTGCGCCAAGGGCGAGGCCGAGCAGCTGTTGCGCAGCGGCGCGACCGCGATCGGCGGCAAGGTGCCGGTCAACCCGTCCGGCGGGCTGGCGTGCTTCGGCGAGGCCATCCCCGCCCAGGCGATCGCGCAGGTCTGCGAGCTGACCTGGCAGCTGCGCGGTCAGGCCACCGGCCGACAGGTGGAGAACGCCACGGTCGGTGTCACCGCCAACCAGGGCCTGTTCGGCCACGGCTCCTCGGTGATCGTCGCGCGCTAGCGGACTCGCTATTCGGCGTCTTTGGCTGCGTCGTCGTTGCCCAGCGTTTCCAGGACGACTTCGGCGACCCGTTTCATGGTGGTCCGCCGGTCCATCGCGGCGCGCTGAATCCACTTGAACGCCTCGGGCTCGGTCATGCCCTGCTTGGTCTGCAGCAACCCCTTGGCGCGTTCGACGAGCTTGCGGGTCTCCAGCCGCTCGGACAGCGTCGCCACTTCGCGCTCCAGCTCACTGATCTCGGCGAAGCGGCTCACGGCCAACTCGATGGCCGGAATCAGGTCGCTGATCGTAAAGGGCTTCACCAGATAGGCCATCGCGCCGGCGTCGCGGGCGCGTTCGACCAAGTCCCGCTGGCTGAACGCGGTCAGCACCACGATCGGGGCGATGCGCTTACTGGCGATCTCCGACGCCGCGTCGATCCCGTCGCGGCGCGGCATCTTCACGTCCATGATCACCAGGTCGGGCCGGTGGCGCTCGGCCAGCTCGACGGCTTCCTGGCCGTCGCCGGCCTCCCCGACGATCTCGTACCCCTCCTCTCGGAGCATCTCGGCGAGGTCCAGTCGGATGAGCGCTTCGTCCTCGGCGATCAGGACCCGGCGCGGCACAGCGGCGTCGGTGTCGGTCGTGGGGCCTGTCATGACGGACATTGTGTCGTGAACGCCTCGAAGCAGCGACCTCGGGGGCGGTGAGATGGGG
The DNA here is from genome assembly GCF_041890355.1 of Mycobacterium hainanense. NCBI lineage: Bacteria > Bacillati > Actinomycetota > Actinomycetes > Mycobacteriales > Mycobacteriaceae > Mycobacterium > Mycobacterium hainanense. Next base: position 3,295,916 of record NZ_CP169059.1, read on the forward strand.
GCCGGCACCAAATCCTTTAAGGTGGGAGGCTGCCTCTAACGTATGAGGCCGAGTAAGCCCTCGTATCCCAACTGGCAGAGGAAACGGACTCAAAACCCGTCCAGTGTGGGTTCGAATCCCACCGAGGGCACCAGGACTGGCGTCGTGGGGGTGCGGCGGCAAACCCCCTCACGTCGTATGGCGTTGACCGCCACGCTCACGGCGACCGCTTGCGCTGACCACATGCAAAAGGCTCACCATCACCGCGAGCGCGGTGACGACCACGGTGGTGAGCACCGCCGCCCACACGTCAACGACTGGACGGCCTGTCCACGATTGATCGCGATAACACTCCTCGAGTTGCCCCGACTCGGGCGACACTTCCAACCGCTGATACAGCGGATCCCTGACTTGGTGCAAGACGCACGAGGCGGCCATCGGGCCGTCAGCGCGGTAGCGACGGGCGGAGCTTACTGGCTGGGCCACGGCGATGTAGCCGGCGACAATCAACACCAGCAACCCGCCGGCCAACAGTCGGCGCAGCATCATGGCCTACCCCCCACCGCGCTATACCACGCATGTTCCGGTAAGCATTCCCGGTGGGCCTCGTCGTCACACCTCGGCGCTGGCACCCCGGCGCCGGCCTGGGGCTGATCCACCCACCCCGGGGGGCCCACAAACCCGAGCTCACCGGGTTACGCTTTGAACGTGGCGGCCAAGAAGTGCGGTGCCCCACCGGTGTCAGGCGGCGAGTCGGGACGCCCGGACTGCGTAGCCGCGGTGCGGGCGCAGACGCGTGACCGCAACCAGCACTACGTCGCCAGCGCCGCGCGCCGCGCCCGGGTCCTGACCATCACCGCGTGGCTGGCCGTCCTGGTGAGCGTGAGCTTCGTCCTGGTGCAGATCCTGGGCGGATCCTGGTTGTGGCAGGTCAGCTCGATCAACGTCCTCGGCGCCATGGTCTTCGCAATGGTCCCGTGGCTGCAGCGATTCGGCGAACTCGTCGCCCCCCTGACGTTTTTGGGCACGGCCTACGTGTCGGTCTTCGCCAGCTGCGTCGACGTCGGCACCGGGTCCGGCGCTCAGTTCTTCTTCCTGGTGGGCGCCTGCATCGTCGTACTCCTGCTGGGCATCGAGCACATCGTCTTGGCGTCCGCGCTCGCCGCCGTCGCCGCCGGCCTGATCATCGCCGTCGAGTTCCTGATCCCGCGCGACACCGGCTTGCAGCCGGCCTGGGCCCAGTCGGCGGGCTTTGTCATCACCGCGATTTCCAGTGTCGTGATGGTCGTCGTGACGGTGTGGTTCGCCCTGCGTGACACCGCGCGCGCCGAGGCCGTGATGGAGGCGCAGTACGAGCGCTCCGAGGCGCTGTTGGCCAACATGTTGCCGGCCAGCATCGCCGAGCGGCTCAAGGAGCCGGACCGCAGCGTCATCGCCGACAAGTACGACGTCGCCTCCGTCCTCTTCGCCGACATCGTCGGCTTCACCGAACGGGCCAGCAGCACGGCCCCAGCCGACCTGGTGCGCTTCCTCGACCGCCTCTACGGCGCGTTCGACGCGCTCGTGGACAAGCACGGGCTGGAGAAGATCAAGGTCAGCGGGGACTCCTACATGGTGGTCAGCGGGGTGCCGCGCGCCCGCCCCGATCACGCCCAGGCGCTCGCGGACTTCGCCCTCGACATGGCGAATGCCGCTGCCGGACTGCAGGATCCGCACGGCAACGCGGTCCGGCTGCGGGTGGGCATGGCCTGCGGGCCGGTGGTCGCCGGCGTCGTGGGTGCCCGCCGCTTCTTCTATGACGTATGGGGCGATGCGGTCAACGTCGCGTCGCGGATGGAAACCACCGACTCGGTCGGCCGAATCCAGGTGCCTGAGGCCATGTACGAGCGTCTCAAGGATGAGTTCGTCTTGCAGGAGCGCGGCCACATCGACGTGAAAGGTAAAGGCCTCATGCGCACCTGGTATCTGATCGGGCGCAAGGGGGCCAGCGAAACCTCCGAGGAAGCGCGCGACCTGGTGTCCGAGGATTCACGCACCGCCCACGTATAGCCAAAGTGCCCTATACCAGGGGCAGCGTTTGTGCCAGACTGCGGCCATGCAAACCACACCTGGATCTCCCCCTGCTCCAAGTCTGTTGCCGCATCTGTGGAAATCAACTCTGTTATCGGGAATTCTGTCGCTGGCCCTCGGCGTCGTGGTGCTCGCGTGGCCGGGAAAGACAATCCTGGTCGCCGCGGTCGCCTTCGGCATCTATCTATTGATCACCGGCGCCGCGCAGGTGTTCTTCGCGTTCACCCTGCACGTGTCGGCGGGCAGCCGGATTCTGCTTTTCATCAGCGGCGCCGCGTCACTCATTTTGGCGCTGTTGGCGTTTCGTCATTTCGGTAACGCAATCCTGTTGCTGGCCATCTGGATTGGCATCGGATTCATCTTCCGCGGCGTCGGCACGACGGTTTCGGCCCTCCAGGACCCGCTGCTGCCGGGGCGGGGGTGGTCGATCTTCATCGGCGTGATCAGCCTGCTCGCCGGCATCGTCGTCCTGGCGTCGCCGCTCGAATCGATTGTCACGCTGGCCCTCGTGGTCGGGGTGTGGTTCGTGGTCATCGGCGTGTTCGAGATCGTCTCGTCCTTCGGCATTCGCAAGGCTTCCAAGACTCTGACCGGGTAACGGCGGCTCGCTAGCGCCGGCACCACCCTTCTACTACACTCGGTAGTAGCCGTGCCCACGGCTCCGCTGGTTTGGGAGATGACAGATGAATGTCGTCGATATTTCGCGGTGGCAGTTCGGTATCACCACCGTCTACCACTTCATCTTCGTGCCGCTCACGATCGGCCTGGCCCCGCTGCTCGCCGTCATGCAGACGGTGTGGGTGGTGACGGACAACGTCGCGTGGTACCGCCTCACCAAGTTCTTCGGCAAGTTGTTCCTGATCAACTTCGCCATCGGCGTGGCGACGGGGATCGTCCAGGAGTTCCAATTCGGGATGAACTGGTCGGAGTATTCGAGGTTCGTCGGCGACATCTTCGGCGCGCCCCTGGCCATGGAGGGGTTGTTCGCGTTCTTCTTCGAATCCACCTTCATCGGGTTGTGGATCTTCGGCTGGGGCCGCCTGCCGAAACTGATCCACCTGGCCTGCATCTGGATCGTCGCGATCGGTGTCAACATGTCCGCGTTCTTCATCATCGTGGCGAACTCGTTCATGCAACATCCGGTCGGAGCGCACTACAACCCGGCGACGCACCGGGCCGAGCTCGACAGCATCGCCGCGCTGCTGACCAATAACACTGCGCGATGGGCGTTTACCCACACGGTGACCGGCGCGTTGCTGACCGCGGCGACGTTCGTCGCGGCGATCAGCGCGTGGTTCCTGGTCCGCTCCCGCGGCCCGGAAACCGCCAACCCCGCCGCCGAATCGAACGCGCGCACCATGTTTCGGCCCGCGGCGATCCTGGGCTGCTGGGTGGTGCTGATCGCCGCCGTCGGCCTGTTCTTCACCGGCGACCGCCAGGGCAAACTGATGTTCGTCCAGCAACCGATGAAGATGGCGTCGGCAGAATCGTTGTGCGCCACCGAAACCGACCCGGACTTCTCGATCCTCACCGTCGGCACGCACAACAACTGCGACAGCATCACCCGGGTGATCGAGGTCCCCTACGTGCTGCCGTTCCTCGCCGAGGGCAAAACCAGCGGCGTGACGCTGCAGGGGGTCCGCAACATCCAGCAGGACTTCGAGCATCGATTCGGCCCGAACGACTACCGGCCCAACCTGTTCGTCACCTACTGGTCGTTCCGCATGATGATCGGTTTCCTGGCGGTACCCATTCTGTTCGCGCTCGCGACGCTGTGGCTCACCCGCGGCGGCCGGATGCCCAACCAGCGCTGGTTCTCCTGGCTGGCGCTGCTGACCATCCCCACGCCGTTCCTGGCGAACATCTCCGGGTGGGTGTTCACCGAAATGGGCCGGCAACCCTGGATCGTCGTCCCGAATCCGACCGGCGACCAACAGGTTCGGTTCACCGTTCATGAGGCCGTGTCCAATCATGTGCCCGGCATGGTCATCACGTCGCTGGTGACCTTCACCCTGGTCTACGCCACGCTGGCGGTGATCTGGTTCTTCCTGCTCAAGCGCTACGTCACCGAAGGGCCGCGGGAACACGACGCCGAACCGGCTCCCCCGCCGGCGCCCGGCGACGACGAAGTGGCGCCGCTTTCGTTCGCCTACTAGGGCCCGGACCCCCGCACTGAAGGAAGGGAGCTGACCGATGGGACTGCAGCAATTGTGGTTCGGCATCATCGGATTGCTGTTCCTCGGCTTCTTCGTCTTGGAGGGCTTCGACTTCGGCGTGGGCATGCTGATGGAACCGCTCGCGCGGGTCGGCATCGGTGAGCCCGAACCGATTCGGCGCACGGCGCTGAACACCATCGGCCCGATCTGGGACGGCAACGAGGTCTGGCTGATCGTCGGCGGCGCAGCGATGTTCGCCGCCTTCCCGGGCTGGTACGCCACGGTGTTCTCGACGCTGTACCTGCCGCTGCTGGCCATCCTGTTCGGCATGATCCTGCGGGCCGTGGCGATCGAATGGCGCGGCAAGATCGACGACACGAGGTGGCGGGGCTGGGCCGATTTCGGCATCGCGGCCGGGTCTTGGCTGCCGGCCATCCTGTGGGGGGTGGCTTTCGCCATCCTGGTCCGCGGGCTGCCAGTGGGCGCCGACGGCGCGGTCCACCTGTCGATCACCGATGTGCTGAACGCCTACACGCTGCTGGGCGGTGCGGCCACCGCCGGACTGTTCCTGTTCTACGGCGCGGTGTTCATCTCGCTGAAGACCTCCGGCGCCATCCGCGACGACGCCCACCGGCTGGCGGTGTGGCTGTCGCTACCGGTGACCGGACTGGTTGCGGGGTTTGGGATCTGGACGCAACTGGCCCACGGTAAGGACTGGACCTGGCTGGTGGTCGGGGTGGCGGTTCTGGCGCAGCTGGCGGCGGTGCTGCTGGTGTGGCGGCGCCTGTCCGACGGCTGGGCGTTCGCCTGCACAGCGACCGTCGTGCTGTCGGTGGTGATCCTGTTGTTCGGCGCGCTGTACCCGAACCTGGTGCCCTCGACGCTGAACAGGCAGTGGAGCCTGACCATCTACAACGCGTCGTCGACGCCCTACACGCTCAAGGTCATGACATGGGTGACCGCGTTCATGGCTCCGCTGACGGTGGTGTATCAGGCGTGGACGTATTGGGTGTTCCGGCAACGCATCTCGGCGGATCGGATCCCGCCGTCCATCGGCCTGGCGAGGCGGGTGTCCTGAGCGCGACGCAACCACTAGGCGGCTCGAAAGCGCGGGGCCCGCTGGACCCGCGACTGTGGCGGGCGTCGATCGCCCTGCGCCGCTACCTGACGGCCACAGTCTGCTGCGGCGTGGTGGTCGCCGGGTGTGCGATCGGCTCGGCGATCGTGCTGGCAAACGTCGTCGCCCGCGCCGTCAGCGATCACTCGGCGCACGGCCTGCGTCCCTGGATCGGACCGCTGTCGATTTTCGTGCTGCTGTGGACGGTTCGCACGCTGGCAACGTGGCTGCAGGCCCGGTTGGGTCAACGCGGCGCCAGCGCGGTGATCGCCGACCTGTCCGCTCAGGTGCTGACGGCGGTCACCGCCCGGCAGCCGGGGGAACTCGCCGCCCAACGGGACGCCGCCGCCGTGGTGGTCACCCGGGGCCTCGACGGCCTACGCCCCTACTTCACCGGCTATCTGCCCACGCTGGTGCTCGCCGGAATCCTGACCCCGGCGACCGTGGCCGTCGTGGCGGTCTACGACCCGAAATCGGCGGCGATCGTGGCGATCACCCTGCCGCTCATACCCATATTCATGGTGCTGATCGGCCTGGCCACCGCCGACCGGTCGGCGGCCGCGCTGGCCGCCATGACCACGCTGCAGGGGCGGCTGCTCGATCTCATCGCCGGCATCCCGACGCTGCGGGCGCTGGGCCGCGCCCGCGGGCCCGAACGGCGCATCGCCGAACTCGCTGCGGCGCACCGCCGCTCGGCCATGGCCACGCTCCGGATCGCCTTCCTGTCGGCGCTGGTGCTGGAGTTGCTGGCGACGCTGGGCGTGGCGCTGATCGCGGTGGGGATCGGGCTGCGCCTGGTGTTCGGCGAGATGACGCTCGCGACCGGACTCACGGTGCTGCTGCTGGCGCCCGACGTCTACTGGCCGCTGCGCCGGATCGGCGTCGAATTCCATGCCGCGCAGGACGGCAGGACCGCCGCCGAGAAGGCCTTCGCCCTCATCGGCGAGCCGACTCCCCTGCGGGCCGGGGATCGGACGGTCGACGCCCGCGGGGCGCAGATAAGGCTCGACGGGCTCAGCGTCGCGGGCCGCGACGGTCAAGCGCCGTGTGACCTCACCGCGCTCATCGAACCGGGCTCGGTGACGGTGCTGACCGGACGCAACGGGGCCGGCAAGAGCACGGCCCTGCAGGCGATCGCCGGAATCACCGCACCGACGTCGGGCCGCGTGACGGTGGCCGGCATTGACGTCGCCGACCTGGAGCCGGGCGAATGGTGGCGGCAGCTGTCCTGGCTGCCGCAACGCCCGGCTCTGGTCCCGGGCACGGTCCGGGACAACCTGATGCTGTTCGGCGACCTGGGTGATCTGGAGACGGCTTGCGCGGCTGTGGGTTTCGATGCGGTGCTGGCCGACCTTCCTCTGGGGCTGGACACCGTTCTGGGCCGTGGTGGCGTCGGCCTGTCGCTGGGCCAGCGGCAACGGCTCGGCCTCGCCCGGACGCTCGGATCGGCCGCGCCCGTGCTATTGCTCGACGAGCCCACCGCGCACCTGGACGCCCGCGCCGAGCAACGCGTGCTGCGCGCCATCGTGGAGCGCGCCCACGCCGGTGCGACCGTCGTCGTCGTCGGACACCGGGAACCGGTGCTGGCCATCGGTGACCGGGTGGTGGAGGTGGCCGCCGGCAGCGGAGCGCGTTATGCCGCAATCTGATCCGCTGCGGGCCGCCCTGCCGCTGCTGCGCCCGAGCCTTCCCCGCATCGCGGCGGCGATCGCGCTGGGCGTGCTGTCGCTGGGCAGCGCGCTGGCGCTGGCCGGCGTCTCGGCCTGGCTGATCACCCGGGCCTGGCAGATGCCGCCGGTGCTGGACCTGTCGGTCGCGGTGGTCGCGGTGCGCGCGTTCGCCATCTCGCGGGGCGTGTTGCACTACTGCGAGCGGCTGGTCACCCACGACGCCGCGCTGCGGGGGGCGGGCACCGCGCGGGCGCGGATCTACGATCGCCTGGCGCGCGGGCCGGCGGCGGCCGCGGTTCGCCTGCACAGCGGTGAGCTGGTGGCACGCGTGGGCTCCGACGTCGACGAACTGGCCAACGTGCTGGTGCGTGTGGTGGTGCCGATCGGGGTCGCGGCGGTGCTGGGGTTGGCGGCGACGGCCGTGGTCGCGGCCATCTCACCGCCGGCGGCGGTGATCCTGGCGGTCTGCCTGCTGGTGGCCGGCTTCGTCGCCCCGCGGTTTGCCGCTGGGGCCGCGGCCCGCCAGGAACGCCTTGCGCGGCAGCATCATTCCGAGCGGGACACGTCGACCATGATCGCCCTCGAGCACGCGCCCGAGCTTCGTGTCGCCGGCCTGCTCCCCCGCGTCATCGCCGAATCGCAACGCCGGCAACGGGACTGGGGGGCCGCGCTCGATGCCGCCGCCAGACCGGCCGCCATCGCCGAGGCCGTGCCCACCGCCGCGATCGCGGCCAGCGTGCTCGGCGCGGTGGTGGCCGGCATCGGGTTGGCACCGTCGGTCGCGCCCACCACCCTGGCCGTCCTGATGTTGTTGCCGCTGTCCGCCTTCGAGGCGATGACGCCGTTGCCGGCGGCCGCCGTCCAGCTGACGCGATCGCGCATCGCGGCGCGCCGGTTGCTGGACCTGACGGCCGACGATCACCCGCAACCCGAGACGCCCACGGCGGCCCCGCCAGAGCCGGCCGCCGTGTTGTCGGCCGACATCCGCTTTGGCCACACCGACGCCACCCGGTCGAACCGCGTAGCGCTCGACCTGCCGCCGGGGGCCCGGCTGGCCGTCACCGGCGCCAGTGGCTCCGGCAAGACGACGCTGTTGATGACGCTCGCCGGGCTACTGCCCCCGCTGCGAGGACGGGTGACGTTGGGCGGCACCGACCTCTTCGAGTTGGACGAGGGGGAATTGCGTTGCGCCGTCGGCTTTTTCGCCGAGGACGCGCATGTCTTCGCCACCACCGTCCGGGACAACTTGCTGGTCGCCCGCGGCGACTGCCGAGACGACGAACTGACGGCCGCGCTGGACGCGGTCGGGCTCGGCGCCTGGCTCGCCGGTCTGCCCGACGGCCTCTCGACGGTGCTGACCGGTGGGGCGCAGGCGCTTTCGGGCGGTCAGCGCAGACGGCTGCTGCTGGCGCGCGCCGCGCTCTCGCCCGCCCGGATCGTGCTGCTCGACGAGCCAACCGAGCACCTGGACGCGGCCGACGCCGAGCCGATTCTGCGCGACCTGTTAAGCCAGACCGGCCTCATGCGCGCCGACCGGACCGTCGTGGTGGCCACTCACCACTTGCCCGACGGGGTCGGATGTCGCGAACTGTCGCTCACAGCGCGGCGGTAAGCCTCCAAAGCGCCTCCCGGTCAACCGATTCGGACGGGTCCAGCGCGCTGATCACCAGGTCCGTCGCCCCCGCATCCAGGTAGCGGCGCAACTGCTTGACGACGGACTCCTCGGGCCCGACCGCGGCAAGCTCGGTGACGCTGCCGACGCCTTCGCGCGCGATCACCTTTTGATACGACGGGATGGTCTGGTAGAAGCTCAGCTGTTCGGCGGCAACGGAGCGCGCGGCGTCGGCATCGTCGGACAAGACCACAGGCACCGCGGCGACGATGCGCGGCGCGGGGCGGCCCGCGGCGGCGGCCGCCTTGTTGATCGCCGGTGCGATGAACTCGCCGATGGTGCGCGGCCCGGCCAAATACGGCAGCGTCCCATCGGCGAGCTCGCCGGTCACCCGCAACGCCTGCGGGCCCATCGCGGCAACATAGACAGGCACGGGGGTGCCGCCGGGGACGTGCACGGGCCATTGCGGGCCGGCGCTCAGCTCGGTGCCGTGGACGTCGACGCTGCCGCTGTCGAAGATGGCCCGCAGGATCGTCAGATGCTCACGCAGCCGCTGAATGGTGTTCGACCAGTCGATGCCGAACGTCTGGCGTTCTATCGCTCGGGCGCCCAGGCCAAGACCGAGGCTGAAGTTGCCGTGCGAGGCGGCCTGCGCCGTCTGCGCCAGCGAGGCGACGATCAACGGATGGCGCGGGTTGATCGGCACCACCGAGGTTCCTACCCCGAGCCCGGGCACGGCGGCCCCGACCAACCCCGCCAGCGCGATCGCGTCGTAGTCCGCCCGCTGCGCGAGCCACACCTGTGCGACGCCGAGTTCGTATGCGCGCCTTGCCTGTCCAATTACGTCGTCAACGAGGTTTTGTGCATTCGGGCGCGCGGTGATGATGATTCCGGTGGTCATGCCGTTACCCAACGCGCGGAGACGACGCGGGGATTCCCGTCGCTCAGAGACGTCGCCGGCGCGGCATGAACTCCAGCGACAGCAACACGATCAACAGCGTGCCGATCTGCGTCATCGACACCAGGGCGTAGCGCCGGGCGTCGAGCGCATGGAACTTGCGCACGTACCGGTAGAGCGACTCCAGCGCGATCAACGGGTCGAGGACGTGGATCAGCCGATAGAAGACGCGCTGGGTGCGGCTGCGGTTCTTCTCGTCGAAGATCTCCGGGAACGCCGCGAAGGCGAGCGAAAGCCGTTGGGCGCCGTTCTCTTTGCCGGCCATGATCATGTCGATGCTGAGCCGCTCGTCGATGCCGTTGGGGGCCCCGCGCCGCCGCCACGGTACGTCGAGGGTGATGTCGCTGCCGCCGCCGGCCGTCGCATACCGGTGGAAGCCCTGCACCTTGCCCGAGGCGTCCCTCGCGAGGATCAGCTGGATGCCCGGGAACCTGCCCTCCAGCACTCCATCGAGGTTCATGTGGAATCCGCGCTCGGTGTGCGCCGCTTTGCTCGAGGCCCGCACCACCTCGGTCAACTCGGCGAGTTGCTCGGCGGTGAGCTCCTGTTCGGCGACGATCTCGGTGGTGATGCCGCAGTTGTGCGAGCGCTTCACCGCTTGACGCAGGTTGCGGAACTTGCGGCCAACCATGTCGAAAGTGGTGACGTCGATCACCACGTCGCGCCCGATCGGCACCGCCCGCAACGACTGCCCGAGCAGCGCGGCGTCGCTCCACAGGCCCAGCCGCCGCTCGCCGCAACCCACGACCGCGATCCGCCAACCGTGGGCGTGGCACATGGCGGCGAAGTCGGCGACCAGTTCGGGGAATCGGGCCTCGTCGCCGATCGGGTCACCGCCGACCACCGCGATGCCAAGGCGGGTCCGGTAGGCCAGCGCCGCGCTGCCGTCGGCGGTGAAGTGGTAGCTCTTGCCGGTCTGCATCGCGAACGGCGCCAGCGGGTCATCCTTGGTGGCCTGGATCAACGTCCAGATCCGGGGCAGGTCCTCGGGAAGCGGGTGCGACGACGTCGGCCACATCAGGACCAGGCCGGAGCTGGCGATCACCAGGTCGCCCAGCAGATCGAACGACAGCACGTGCAGGCCCAGGCCCGCCAGCACGAACCCGGCGGCCGCGGCGGCATGCATAGCCGTCACGGGACGGCCCAGGAAGATGCCGCGGGCGATCCAGGCGACCGCCACCAGCACCGTCAACGACCAGGCCAGCCGATCGGTGTAGTGCCACGCCGGGTGGTGGTGGTGGCGAACGAGGATTTCGGCCAACCAGCAGGTGGCGCTCAACAGCGCGAGGGCTCCGATCAGCCGGGCGGCCCGCGAATCGACAGAGACGACCACCCGTTCCCGCCCGCGAGCCTTCGCTGAGACGTCGACCAATGGCCCGCTCACACTCACCTCCCGATGCGCTGACATTCCAGCTGGGCGGCTATCTGCCGCCTCTGCACCGAATACCCGGCTGCTATGAACTTACGCCCGGTCGGGGCCCCGACGGGCCCGAATCACGGCGATGTCCTGCGGATATTCCGCCCTTTCTATCGGCGGGCGGGCGGAAAGTATTTCAGCACGCCTTCTTGCACCACCGTCGCGAGCAGCTGGCCGGAGCGATCGAAAAAGTGGCCGGTGCCCAGCCCGCGCGAATCCGCGGCCACCGGCGACGACGTCGAATACAGCACCCAGTCGTCGAAGTTCACCTGCCGGTGAAACCACACCGAATGGTTGGCGGAGGCGGCGAAGATGCGGTCGAACCCCCAAGAGAGCCCGTGTCGGGTGATCACCGAGTCCAGCACCGTGGTGTCGGAGGAGTACACCATGGTCGCGGTGTGCAGGACCGGGTCGTCCGGCAGCTTGCCGCCCGCCTTCATCCAAACCCGGTTGTGCGGCAGCCGATCGCCCTTCTCGCGCATCACCCACGCCGGGTCGTTGGTGTAGCGCCACTCGATCGGCTGCAGGGCGTTGACGAAGTGCGGAACGGTTTCCTCGTATCCGCGGAGTAACTCGCTGATCGGCGGCTGCGTTTCTGGCTCGCCCACCTGCGGGGGCTCCACACCGTGTTCCAGGCCAGGGCCGCCGGCCATGTAGGAGATCATCGCCGACGACAGCAGCATGCCGTCCTGCACGGCGTCCACGCGCCGATTGGCGAAGCGCCGCTCGTCGCGCAGCCGGGTGACGTGGAATTCGATGTCCTTGGCGGTGTCTCCCCCGTTGACGAAGTGCACGGACAGCGCGCTGGGCGGCAGGTCGTCCCGGACCAGCGTGCGGCTGCCGGCGACGAACGACTGGGCCATCAGTTGACCACCGAACGTCCGCATCGGGTTCTTGGTCGGATGAGACCCGACGAAACGGTCGTCGGCGACCCGGGTGAGGTCGAGGGTCGCAAGCAGTTCCTTGAAATCGGAATCGGTGCTGATCGCGGCCTCTCCTTGGCTCGGTCGCCCGGACGGGCTAGACGTCGTCCTCCCCGATGCGGTGCACATGGATGAGGTTGGTCGACCCTACTGTGCCAGGTGGCGCGCCGGCCACGATCACCACCAGGTCCCCGCGCTTGTAGCGGCCCAGTTCCAGCAGCGACTTGTCGACCTGGCGGATCATGCCGTCGGTGGACGTCATCATCGGGACGATGAACGTCTCGGTGCCCCACGTCATCGCGAGTTGGCTGCGCACCTCGGGCCACGCGGTGAAGGCCAGCAGCGGCAGCGGGGTATGCAGCCGCGCCAGCCGCTTGACGGTGTCGCCCGACTGGGTGAAGGCGACCAGCGCCTTGGCGTCCAGGCGCTCGCCGATGTCGCGGGCGGCGTAGGAGATCACTCCGCGCTTGGTGCGCGGCACGTGCGTCAGCGGCGGGGCGGCGGTGGAGTTGTCCTCGACGGCGCAGATGATCCGGGACATGGTTCGCACCGCCGCCAGCGGATACTTGCCCACCGACGTCTCGCCGGACAGCATCACCGCGTCGGCGCCGTCGAGCACGGCGTTGGCGACGTCGGACGCCTCGGCGCGCGTCGGCCGCGAGTTCTCGATCATCGACTCGAGCATCTGGGTTGCCACGATGACGGGTTTGGCGTTCTCCCGGGCCATTTGGATGGCCCGCTTCTGCACCAGCGGCACCTCTTCGAGCGGCAGCTCGACGCCCAGGTCGCCGCGCGCCACCATGATGGCGTCGAACGCGAGCACGATCGCTTCCAGGTTGTCGACGGCCTCAGGCTTCTCCAGCTTGGCGATCACCGGCACCCGCCGGCCGACCCGGTCCATCACCTCGTGGACCAGCTCGACGTCGGACGGCGAACGCACGAACGACAGCGCGACCAGGTCGACCCCGAGGTCGAGCGCAAAGGTGAGATCCTCGATGTCCTTGTCGGACAAGGCAGGGGCTGACACGTTCATGCCAGGCAGCGACATGCCCTTGTTGTTGCTGACCGGACCGCCCTCGACGACGGAGCAGACGACGTCGTCGCCGTCGATGGCATCGACCACCAGACCGACGTTGCCGTCGTCGACCAGCACCCGGTCGCCGACGACTGCATCCTTGGCCAGCCTCTTGTAGGTGGTCGACACCCGGTCATGCGTGCCCTCGCAGTCCGCGACAGTGATGCGCACCGTCTCCCCGTCGGCCCAATAGGTGGGCCCGGTGGCGAAACGCCCCAGCCGGATCTTCGGGCCCTGCAGGTCGGCAAGTACACCGACCGCGCGGCCGGTGGTGTCGGAAGCGGCCCGCACCCGCTCGTAGGCGGCTTTGTGGTCGGAGTAGTCGCCGTGACTGAAGTTCAACCGGGCGACGTCCATTCCCGCCTCGACCAGCGCCAGAATCAGCTCGTCCGAATTCGTCGCAGGGCCAAGGGTGCAGACGATCTTCCCGCGTCTACTCACGCCGACCCAGCATAGTCGCGTGGGCCCCCCACGGTCCTACTTAACGGGTTGTCGACCTGTGAGCGGCTACCCACTCTGAATCGCCGGCAACAGCGGGAAGCCGGGCAGGTTACGCAGCACCGTCCACGCGATGACGGCCAGCAGCATAAAAACCCAGGCCGCCGTGGACAGCGCGGGGTTGCCGCGGCCGCGGCCAACCAGCAGCCAGCCGGCCAGCATCGGGATGCCGACCAGCAGGAAAACATTGTCGTTGACGGCGGCGGCCAGGTGGCCGTGCAACAGGTCGTGAGTCATGCGCAGGCCCCCGCAGAACGGGCAGTTCCAGCCCGTGAGCCATTTGAAGGGGCATTGGGGATACAACGAATTCGTGTTGTGCGGGTCGACCAGGGCGACGTAGCCGAGCGCGCCGCCCAGCACGACGGCGGTGCCGGCGGCGACGTAACGGCGTGGTCCGTGACGCCGTTCTACCGCTTGGCCGACGGAATGCGGTTGCGTCACGCCCTCAGCATGCCAGACCGAGCCGGTCGTCAGCTGTTCGACGGCCGGTTCCTTCGCAACCTCCAGCGGCTGCGTGGCGTCTGGTACGGCTCGGCGGCCGAGGCCGGTTCGGCCGAATCCTGTTTCGGCTTGGGCTCGGGTTCGTCGGCCGCGGCTTCGGGTTCCTCGGGTTCGGGCGCTTCGGCTTCAGGCTCTTCGGGCTCTTCCGCTTCGGCTTCGGGTTCTTCCCCCTCGGCCTCCTCGGCTTGGGCCTCGTGGGTTTCCGCCGAATCCGCGTCGACCGTCTCGACCTCCGCGGTTTCCGGCTCGTCGACCTTGTCGGCCTTGCCCGTTTCCGCGCCGCCGGCGGAATCCGCATCCGCCGTGCCCGCCGCGGCCGAGACGGTCGATGCCCCCGCGGCGACGGTCGCGAGCTCTTCCGTCGGCTCCGCTGCCGCCGACTCCTCGGCCTCCTTGCCGCGCAGGCTCTCGGGGGCATCCCGCCCCTTCGGCGCCACCATGATGTACACCACGGCCCCGATGAACACGAAGGTCGACGTGAACGAGTTGATCCGGATGCCCGCGATGTGGGTGGCGGTGTCGTCGCGCAGCAGCTCGACGCCGAACCGCCCGACGCAGTAGCTGGCCACATACAGCGCGAACAGTCGCCCGTGGCCTAACGTGAACCGCCGGTCCGCGTAGATCAAGATGGCGAAAACCACCACGTTCCAGATCAACTCGTACAGGAACGTCGGCTGCACGACGAGTGCCACCTGCCCCGTCGAGACACCGTCCAGCGAATGGGGGTCGATGTAGCCGGAGGGGTCGCGGCGGTAGAAGATCTCCAGACCCCACGGCAGGGTGGTTTCGCGGCCGTAGAGCTCCTGGTTGAAATAGTTGCCCAGCCGGCCGATGGCCTGCGCCAGGACCAGACCCGGCGCCACCGCGTCGGCGAAGGCCGGCAGCGGAATGCCGTGCCGTCGGCACCCGATCCACCCGCCCACGCAACCGAGCGCCACCGCGCCCCAGATGCCCAGCCCGCCGTCCCAAATGCGCACCGCGGCACCCAATCCGGCGCCGCCGGGCCCCCAATAGGTCCGCCAGTCGGTGGCCAGGTGATAGAGCCGCCCACCCACCAGCCCGAACGGCACGACCCACAACGCGATGTCGTAGATGACGCCGCGCTGTCCGCCGCGGGCCTCCCAGCGGCGGTCGCCGATCAGCAGCGCCACCACGATGCCGGTGATGATGAACAGTGCGTACGCGCGAATCGGCAGGGGCCCCAGGTGCCAGACACCCTGGGGCGGGCTGGGGAAGTACGTCGGCAACGTGGTCATCACGCGGAGGCCTTTTGCCGAACACCGGCGGCGAGCTCCTCGGTCAGTTCGCGCAACGCGGGCAACCCCCCCTCACCGAGCGCCGACACCAGCGCCGAGCCGACGATGACCCCGTCGGCGTAGCTGCCGATCTGGGCGGCCTGCTCCCGCGACCGCACGCCGAGGCCGACGCCCACGGGGATGTCCGACACCGCCTTCACGCGCTGCACCAGCTCGGGGGCGGCCTGCGACACCGCGTCACGCGCCCCGGTGACCCCCATCGTGGAAGCGGCGTAGACGAATCCGCGTGACGCCTCGACGGTCATGGCCAAGCGTTCCGGCGTGGACGACGGCGCGACGAGAAAAATGCGATCCAACCGATGCTCCTCAGCTGCGGTCAGCCACTGCCCGGCCTCGTCGGGGATGAGGTCCGGGGTGATCAAACCCTGCCCGCCGGCCGCCGCGAGATCCCGCGCGAACGCGTCGACCCCGTAGCGCAGCACGGGATTCCAATAGGTCATCACCACCGCGCGGCCGCCGGCCGCGCTGATCGCCTCCACCGCGGCCAGGGTGTCGCGGACCCGCACTCCCCCTTGCAGCGCGGCCTCCGTGGCCCGGGCGATGGTCGGCCCGTCCATGCCGGGGTCCGAGTAGGGCACGCCCACTTCGATGATGTCGCAACCGGATTCGACCAGCGCGAGCATTCCGTCCACCGAGCCCGGCACGTCGGGGTAGCCGGTGGGCAGGTAGCCGATCAGGGCAGCGCGATTTTCCTTGCGGCACACGTCGAAGACTGGCCCGAGCCTGCTGGCTTGCCGCTGTTGCACACTCATCGCTCGCTGGGCCCCATCAGGCCGAACCATTTGGCGGCAGTCTCGACATCCTTGTCACCGCGTCCCGACAGGTTCACCACGATGATCGCGCCCTGCCCCAACTCGAGGCCCAGCTTGACCGCACCCGCGACCGCGTGGGCCGATTCGATGGCCGGGATGATGCCCTCGGTGCGGCACAGCAGGGCGAACGCGTCCATCGCTTCCGCGTCGGTGACCGGGCGGTATTCCGCGCGCCCGATCTCCTTGAGGTACGCGTGCTCGGGACCTACCCCCGGGTAGTCGAGACCCGCTGAGATCGAATGGGATTCGATGGTCTGGCCGTCCTCGTCCTGCAGCAGGTACGAGAAGGATCCTTGGAAGGCCCCCGGCGATCCGCCGGCGAAAGTCGCGGCGTGCCTTCCCGTTTCGACACCGTCACCGGCCGCCTCGAAGCCGACCAGGCGCACCCCCGGATCGTCGATGAACGGGTGGAAGATGCCGATGGCGTTGGATCCGCCGCCCACACAGGCCACGACCGCGTCGGGCAACCGGCCGGCCTGGGCCTGGATCTGCACGCGCGCCTCCAAGCCGATGATCCGCTGGAAATCGCGCACCATCGCCGGAAAGGGATGCGGCCCGGCCGCGGTGCCGAAGCAGTAGTAGGTCCGGTCGGCGTTGGTCACCCAGTCGCGGAACGCCTCGTTGATCGCGTCTTTGAGCGTCTTGGAGCCGCTCTCGACCGACACCACCTCGGCGCCCAGCAGTCGCATCCGTGCCACGTTGAGCGCCTGGCGCGCGGTGTCCACGGCACCCATGTAGATGACGCACTGAAGGCCGAGCAGGGCGCAGGCGGTGGCCGTGGCGACGCCGTGCTGCCCGGCCCCGGTCTCGGCGATGACCCGGTTCTTGCCCATCCTCTTGGCCAGCAGCGCCTGACCGAGAACGTTGTTGATCTTGTGAGAACCGGTGTGGTTCAGGTCTTCTCGCTTGAGGAAGATGCGCGCCGACCCGGCATGCCCGGACAGCCTGGTGGCCTCGTACAGCGGTGACGGCCGGCCGGCGTAATTGGCCTGCAAGTCGTCCAACGTGTCCAGGAAATCGGGGTTGATGCGTTCCTTTTCGTAGGCGGCGGTGACCTCTTCGATCACCGCCATCAACGCCTCCGCCACATAGCGGCCGCCGTACACGCCGAAATGGCCGCCAGCATCGGGTTCGTGGCTGGAGGGTTCGGCGACGGCTGCACTCGGAAGGGGAAGATCCGGGCGGGACAGATTGACCATCACCAAGGCTCTACGCGGGGACGGCTCATGAGGTTCAACGTTTCAGCGCCGGGACTCTTCAAGTGACTTGACGACTAGCGAGACGGTTTCGGACAGGACGGGTGGGTGCCCGCGGTGACCAGGTCGGCGACCGCGGCACGCGGGTCACCGCTTTTGACCAGACCCTCGCCCACCAAGACGGCGTCCGCGCCCGCGCCGGCGTACGCCAACAGGTCGCCGGTGCCGCGGACACCGGACTCGGCGATCCTGATCACGTTGCTCGGCAGCCCGGGGGCGATGCGCGCGAAGCAATCGCGGTCGACCTCCAACGTGGCGAGATCACGTGCGTTGACACCGATTACGTTGGCCCCGGCCTTCAGCGCCCGGTCGGCCTCCTCCTCGGTGTGCACTTCGACAAGGGCCGTCATGCCCAGCGATTCGGTGCGGTCCAGCATCGACACCAGCGCCGACTGGTCCAGCGCGGCAACGATGAGCAGCAGCATGTCGGCGCCGTGCGCGCGGGCTTCGTGGATCTGATACGGCTGCACGACAAAGTCTTTGCGCAATACCGGGATCGAGACCGCGGCGCGAACCGCGTCGAGGTCGTCGAGCGATCCGTGAAAGCGCCGCTCCTCGGTCAAGACGCTGATGATCCGCGCCCCGCCGTCCTCGTAGGCGCGGGCCAGCTTCGCCGGATCGGCAATGGTGGCCAGCGAACCCGCCGACGGGCTGGCGCGCTTGACTTCGGCGATGACACCGATGCCGGGCTCGCGCAGGGCGGCCATCACGTCGAGCGGCGGCGGCGCGGCGGCGGCGGCGGCTTTGATTTCGGAAAGGCTGATGAGGGCTTCACGCGCCGCAACGTCGGCCCGGACTCCCTCGAGGATGGAGTCAAGCACGGTAGCCGGACTCATGCCTGTTGCTTCCCTTCGCGCTGTTACCCATCGTCACCCCGCGGCCAACCTGACAACTCTGAGCCGATTGTGACGACGTGAATGAAGGGTAGCGGCCCTCGGCACGCGGCCCGTCACCGACCCTCGGTGTCCGAGTCGCGCGGCCGATCTGTCGGGTCGCGCGTCGGGTCACAGCCCTCGTCAAGCGCGTCCCAGATCATCCGCTCCGACATTTCCGGCGTCTCCGCCTTCTCCAGCATCGCGCCATCGGCGTCATCGCGGAGCACATTTGAGCGACGCGTCGCGGGCGCGGCATACTTTTCCGCGCTCGACCGGGCCGCCCCCGGATCGCCGGCCGAGCGCAGCAACAGGACCGCCGCGATCAGGGTGCATGCGGCGGCGGCCACCGCGATGCCCGCGCCGACGTACCGCCGCTCGCTGCCCACCAGCGACATCACGGCGACGTGCGCCAGCTCGGCCCCGCGTACGGCGACGTCCGGGAGCGCCCACAGGCTGACCCCGAGGTAGCCGACCGCCAGGCTGGCCAACGCCAGCAGTGCCGCCAGCGCGCGCAGCGGCCAGC
Source organism: Mycobacterium hainanense (assembly GCF_041890355.1). Lineage (NCBI taxonomy): Bacteria > Bacillati > Actinomycetota > Actinomycetes > Mycobacteriales > Mycobacteriaceae > Mycobacterium > Mycobacterium hainanense. The sequence continues at coordinate 3,314,674 of NZ_CP169059.1, forward strand.
CCCGCACCGCGATCGCCGCCACGGCCGCCGCGAGCATCAGCACCGCCAACGGCAGCAGCGCCGTCGACCACGACGCGCCGGACAACGTCACGTCGCGGGGCGGACTCAGCCCGTCGAACGACCGGATCACCACCCACGGCAGCCGGGACGCCGCCCAAAACGCCGCGGCCGACAGCACCAGCAATGCCTGCGCCACTGCCACGGATAGCCGGGCACGCCGCCGCGCCTCAGTCACGGTGGTCGGCGTCCGGCGCCGTCAGCGTCTCCGCGGCCGCGATCGCGTTGAGCACCGCGCGCGCCTTGTTGGAAGCCTCGGTGTATTCGTACGGACCGTTGGAGTCGGCCACCACCCCGCCGCCGGCCTGGACATAGGCCTTCCCGTCGCGCATCAGCGCGGTGCGGATGGCGATTGCGAAATCGGCGTTGCCGGCGAAATCGAGGTAACCGACGACACCGCCGTAGAGGCCGCGGCGGGTCTTCTCCACCTCCTCGATCAGCTCCATGGCCCGCACCTTCGGCGCGCCCGACAGCGTGCCGGCCGGGAAGCAGGCCGTCACGGCGTCCAGCGCGGTCCGGCCCTCGGCCAGCATCCCGGTCACCGTCGACACCAAGTGCATGACGTGGCTGTAACGCTCGATGTGGCTGTAGTCCTCGACGCGCACGGTGCCCGGCGCGCAGACCCGGCCAAGGTCGTTGCGGCCCAGGTCAACCAGCATCAGGTGCTCGGCACGCTCCTTCTCGTCGGCCAGCAGTTCCTTTTCCAGGAGCTGGTCCTCTTCGTCGGTCTCGCCGCGCCACCGGGTTCCGGCGATCGGATGCGTCGTCGCCCAGCCGTCGTGGACGGTCACCAGGGCCTCGGGGCTGGAGCCCACGACCGAAAAGTCGGTTCCGCCAGCGCCGTTCGGGACGTGCAGCAGGTACATGTAGGGGCTCGGGTTGGTGACGCGCAGCATCCGGTACACGTCGATCGGATCGACGTCGGTGTCCATCTCAAAGCGCTGCGAGGGCACGACCTGGAAGGCCTCGCCTGCGGCGATCTGCTCGACCAGGTAGTCGACGATCTTGCCGTATTCCTCGACGCTGCGCTGCGAGCGGTACTGCGGGTCGGGCCGGTCGAACGTGGCGACCGTGGACGGCAGCGGCTGGCCCAGCGCCGCGGTCATCACGTCCAGGCGGGCGACCGCGTCGTCGTAGGCCTCGTCGACGCGCTCGTCGGTGCCGTTCCAGTTGACCGCGTTGGCGATCAGCGTGATGGTGCCCTCGTGGTGGTCGACCGCGGCCACGTCGGTGGCCAGCAGCAGCAGCATGTCGGGCAGGTGCAGGTCGTCGACGGCCAGCTCCGGTAAGCGCTCCAGCCGCCGCACCATGTCGTAGGCGAACAAACCGACCATGCCGCCCGACAGCGGCGGCAGCCCGGGCAGCGCGCCGGTGGCGAGCAGCTCGCACGTGGCTTGCAGCGCGCGCAGCGGGTCGCCGCCGGTGGGTGCGTCCTGCGGCACCGCACCCAACCACACCGCCTCGCCGTCGCGGACGGTCAGCGCCGACGGCGCGCCCGCACCGATGAAGGACCAGCGCGACCAGGATCGGCCGTGCTCGGCGGATTCCAGCAGGAACGTGCCCGGGCGGTTGGCGGCCAGTTTGCGGTAGGCCGACAGCGGCGTCTCGCTGTCGGCCAGCACCTTGCGGGTCACCGGAACCACGCGGTGCTCGGCCGCCAGCTGGCGGAAATCCTCTCGTGAGGTCGTCGCGGCGAGGTGGGCGTGCACCGGACCATCCTCGCAGATGGGCGCGTCGCGCCATCCGCGCAGCCTGACGACGATGCGGCCCGGAACGGGCCGAAGAGAAGTCAGGCCATCCGCGCAGCCTGACGACGATGCGGCCCGGAACGGGCCGAAGAGAAGTCAGGCCATCCGGCGTAGCGTGTCGGCCATGAAAACTGGTGACACGGTGGCGGACTTCGAACTTCCCGACCAGACCGGCACGCCGCGCAGGCTCAGCGAGTTGCTGTCCGGCGGTCCGGTGGTGCTGTTCTTCTACCCTGCCGCGATGACGCCCGGGTGCACCAAGGAGGCCTGCCACTTCCGGGACCTGGGCGCGGAATTCGCCGCCGTCGGCGCCAATCGGGTTGGCATCAGCGCCGATCCGGTGCAGAAGCAGGCCAAGTTCGCCGACATGCAGAAGTTCGACTACCCGCTGCTGTCGGACACCGAGGGCACCGTCGCCACGCAGTTCGGCGTCAAGCGCGGCCTGCTGGGCAAGCTGCTGCCGGTCAAGCGCACCACCTTCGTCATCGACACCGATCGCACGGTGCTCAACGTGATCTCCAGCGAGTTCAGCATGGACACCCACGCCGACAAGGCGCTGGAGACCCTGCGCGGCCGGTCAGCGGCTACGGGCTGATCGCCAGGAACACGTAGGCGGCGAGCAGCACCAGGTGCAGCTCGCCCTGCAGCCGGGTGGCGCGTCCCGGAACGACCGTCAGCATGCTGATCACGACGGTCAGCGCCAGCAGCACCAGCTGAACCGGGCCCAGGCCGAGCACCAGCGGCCCCTCGAGCCAGCTGGACGCCAGCGCGATCACCGGGATGGTCAGCCCGATGCTGGCCATCGCCGAGCCGTACGCCAGGTTGAGGCTGGTCTGGATGCGACCCTGGCGCGCCGCGCGCACGGCCGCCAGGGTTTCGGGCAGCAGCACCAGCGCGGCGATCACCACGCCGACGAATGACTGCGGGAACCCGGCCGCGGTCACCGCGCGTTCGACGGCCGGCGACTCCTCCTCGGCGAGCCCGACCACCGCGACGAGGGCGACCAGCAGCAACCCGAGACTGCCCAGCGCGGCGGCGCGGCTTGGCGGCTCGGCGTGGCTCTCGTCCTCGAACAGCCGCTTCTTCTGGCCCTTCTGCGCGACCGGGAGGAAGAAGTCGCGGTGGCGCACCGTCTGCGTGAAGACGAACACCAGATACACCAGCAATGACGCGACCGCCGCGAACGTCAGCTGGCCCGGGGAGAACTCCGGCCCCACTTCGCTGGTGGTGAACGCCGGCAGCACCAGGCTCAGCGTCGCCAGCGTGGTGAGCGTGGCCAGCGCGGCGCCGCTGCCTTCGGCGTTGAACAGCGTGACGCCGTAGCGCCGGGAGCCGAGCAGCAGCGACAGCCCCGCGATGCCGTTGGTGGTGATCATCGCCGCGGCGAAAACGGTGTCCCTGGCCAGCGTCGCCGCCTCGTTGCCGCCGGAGGCCATGAGCGTGACGATGAGCGCCACCTCGATCACCGTCACCGCGGCCGCGAGCACCAGCGAGCCGAACGGCTCACCGACCCGGGCCGCGACCACCTCCGCGTGGTGCACCGCGGCCAGCACGGCCCCGATGAGCAAGGCCGCCGCCAGCGCGACCAGCGGCGGGCCCAGCTTCTCGCCCCAGATCACGGCCAGGACGGCGACGGCAAGCAGCGGCACGACCGCGGTCCACGACACCCGTCTCAACATCGCCCGCCATTGTCACCGAAGACGCGGGTCCGCGCCCGCGGGCGAACCGGGATCAGTTCTTGGTCGCCCGCACGAAATACCCGCGCGGCACCCCGGGCACGTCCAACGGGACGACCGGGTGCTCCCAGCGGTGCCATCGACTGCCGGGCTCGGCCACATCGGTGACTACGGCGGTCCAGCCGCGGTCCTCGACGAGCGCGGCCGGCGTGTCGGTGCCGAACGTCCACGGCGCACCGAGCCGCCGCATGAATTGCTGGGTGGACTGCAGGAAGGGCGCCTCCAGCAAGGTCTGGCCGATCACGTTGTACAACAGCACGCCCCCGGGCGCCGACAACGCGTCGATGCGCGCGAACAGGCTGTCGACGGCGGCCCCGTCGAGGTACTGCAGCAACCCCTCGACCAGCCACGCGGTCCACGCTGAGGATGTAAATCCCTGCGAGACAAGCGCTTTGGGCCAATCGTCGGCCAGGTCGACGCCGACCGCGACCCGCCGGCAGCGCGGCGATTCGCCGTCCAGTCGCTCGTCCTTGGTCGCGATCACGTGCGGCTGGTCCACTTCGTAGACGGTCGTGCCCGGGCGCCACGGCAGGCGGTAGGCGCGGGCGTCCATGCCCGCGGCCAGCAGCACCACCTGTGTCACGCCCTCGCGCTGCGCCCTCAGCAGCGCCTCGTCGAAGAATCGCGTGCGGATGGCGATTTCGGCGGGCGACTGCCCGGTGGCGGCCACGGCGTCGGCGAGCAACCGCCGGCCGTCGTCGCCGGCCAGGCGTTCGGCGAACGGGTCGGTGAAAAGCGGGTCCTCGCGCCGGGACTCCTCGGCGCGCACCGCCGCGGCGAGCAGCCCGGTGGCCGCTACCGCGCGTTTCGTGTTGTCCATGCGCCGATCATGACGCGGCGGGCGCCGGCGGTATTGCATATTTGTGCCGTCCTGCGGGGACATGGCTGGGCAACACGAGCGGCTGCCGGACGTATTGCGTCGGCGTCATCGCGGTGAACGAGCGGAACTCGCGGACGAAGTGCGGCTGGTCGAAATAGCCCGCGTCCGCGGCGATACGCGCCCCGCCCACCGTGCCCTCCCCGAGCTGCCGCAGGGCGGCCTGCAGTCGGCGCACCCGCGCGTAGGCCTTGGGGGTGAGGCCGATCTCGGCCCGAAACAGCGCGAGCATCCGCTTGGTCGACAGCCCGCTCAGGCGGCGCAGTTCGGTCATCCGAATGGAGGGGTTGGCTTCGATCGCCGCCACCGCGCCGGCGACACCGGGGTCGCGCGACACGCCGAACCGCGCCCGCGCCAGCAAGAAGCCCTCGAGGATGGCGAATCGGGCGGGCACCGACGGCGCCTCGATCAACCGCTCGTGCACCTCGCGTCCCGCGCGTCCCCAGAGCTCGTCGAGGCCGATGGCCGCATCCTCGATGTCGCCGAGCGGGACGCCGAGAAACGGGAAGGCGCCGCCGGGCCTGAAGTGGATCGCCATGGCGGGCTCCTCGGCGGCGATGTCGGTGACGTACGACGCGCGGTGCGGCCCGGCGACGACAGCGGGTGGAACCGCCAGGCGGGTGCGGCCGTCTGCGGCGTAGAAGTCCAGTCGGTGTCGGCGCCCCACGTCGATGACGATGGTCACCGCGCCGCGCGGCAGCGCCCGGCTGCGGTAACTGGACCCGCGATGCAGCCAGTGGCCGAAGAATTCGACGTGGTCGCCCAACGGCGGCGGCGGCCGGTACAGCGCAGGCCCGCACCGCCCAAGGGGTGTCGAAAGCCCGTCCGCGTTGATCCTTCAGTCCTCCGGCGCCAGCAGCAGGTCGGCGTCGAAGCAGCTGTGGTCGCCGGTGTGGCAGGCGCCGCCCACCTGGTCGACCGTCAGCAGCACGGTGTCCCCGTCGCAGTCCAGCCGCACCGAGTGCACGTATTGGGTGTGGCCGGACGTCGCGCCCTTGACCCATTGCTCGGAGCGTGACCTCGAAAAATAGGTTGCCTCACGCGTTTCCAAGGTGCGGGCCAGCGCCGCGTCATCCATCCAGGCGACCATCAGGACGTCCCCGGTGCCGCGCTCCTGCACGACAGCGGTGAACAGGCCGTCGGCGTTGCGCTTCAGGCGCGCGGCGATCTGCGGGTCGAGCGTCATCGCACCGTGATCCCTTCCGCGGCCATCGCGGCCTTCACCTGGCCGATGGTCAGTTCCCGGAAGTGAAACACGCTGGCGGCCAACACCGCATCGGCGCCGGCGGCGACCGCGGGCGCGAAGTGTTCGGCCGCACCCGCCCCCCCGCTGGCGATCACCGGGACCGTGACCGCCGAGCGCACCGCCCGCAGCATCGGCAGGTCGAACCCGGCCTTGGTGCCGTCGGCGTCCATCGAGTTCAGCAGGATCTCTCCCACGCCCAGATCGGCGCCGCGCGAAGCCCACTCGACGGCGTCGATCCCGGTGCCGCGGCGTCCGCCGTGCGTGGTGACCTCCCAGCCGGACGGCGTCGGCACCGAGTCCGGGGGCACCGTGCGGGCGTCGACCGACAGCACGATGCATTGCGAGCCGAATTGCCTTGCCATTTCTTCCAGCAGGTCGGGGCGGGCGATCGCGGCGGTGTTGATCGAAACCTTGTCGGCCCCGGCGCGCAGCAAGACGTCGACGTCGGCCACCGTGCGCACCCCGCCGCCGACGGTCAGCGGAATGAAGACCTGCTCGGCCGTGCGCCGCACCACTTCCAGCATGGTGGCCCGTCCCGACGACGAGGCGGTGACGTCGAGAAAGGTGAGCTCGTCGGCGCCTTCGGCGTCGTAGGCGGCGGCGAGTTCGACGGGATCGCCCGCGTCGCGCAGGTTTTCGAAGTTGACCCCCTTGACCACCCGCCCGGCGTCGACGTCCAGGCACGGAATCACCCGCACCGCAAGGCCGTTACCGCAAGGCATGTCAGTAGTCCTCCGGCCGGCCGGTCCTGCGCAGGATCTCGAGTATCTCGTCGTGCGCGCGGGTCCCAGCGGCCAGGGCGGAATCCGAGGCGGGTGACCACGGTTCGCCGTGGATATCGGTGACGACGCCGCCCGCCGCCCGCACCAGGGCCACGCCCGCGGCATGGTCCCACACGTGGCCTCCGAAACTGATCGAGCCGCCGAGGACTCCGTCGGCGACGTAGGCGAGGTCGAGCCCGGTGGAGCCGTGCATGCGCAACCGCGACGAGACCCGGCTCAGGTTCTCCAGCACCGCGATGCGGTACCGCCCCGGGAACCGGCCCCGCGCGTCTGCGCTGAAGGAGCCCGCGCCGATCAGGGCGTCGGTCAGGTCGATGTCGGCCAGCGGAGGTTGCGCGACAGCGTTTTTCATCAGCGGTCCGCCCACGACCGCGGTGTAGCGCTGGTCGACGAAGGGCAGCCAGGTCAGGCCCGCCACCGGGTCGCCGTGATGCAGCAGGCCGAGCAGGATGCCCGCCATCGGCGATCCCGCCGCGTAGTTGAACGTGCCGTCGACGGGGTCCAGCACCCATACCCACTCCGAGTCGACGTCGGCGCCACCGAACTCCTCACCGTGCACACCGATCCCGGTCGCCTCTTCCAGCGCGCCAACCACCTGCCGCTCGATCGCCAGGTCGACGTCGGTGGCGAAGTCGTTGCCCTTCTTCTGGACCGCCGAATCGGCGCGGTGGCCGGCCAGGAACGGCTCGGTGGCGTCGTCGAGGATCGCCGAGGCCTTCTCCACCAACGCGTCCAGATCCGCCACTGCCCTACCCCGCGACCGCGGCCAGCGCCTGCGGCAGAGTGAACCGCCCGGCGTAGAGGGCTTTGCCCACGATCGCTCCCTCGACCCCGCGGTCGGTGAGGGTCGCGATCGCCCGCAGGTCGTCCAGGCTGGACACGCCCCCGGAGGCGATCACCGGGGCCTCGGTGCGGTCGGCGACGGCCGCCAGCAGGTCGAGGTTGGGGCCGCCCAGCGTGCCGTCCTTGGTGACGTCGGTGACCACGAAGCGCGAACAGCCCTCGCCGTCAAGGCGTTCCAGCACCTCCCAAAGATCGCCGCCGTCAGTTTCCCAGCCGCGGCCACGCAGGCGGTGCCGTCCGTCGACGATCTGAACGTCCAGCCCGACCGCGACCTTCTCGCCGTGCTCGGCGATCGCGCGCGCGCACCACTGCGGGTTCTCCAGCGCCGCGGTGCCCAGGTTCACCCGGGCGCAGCCGGTGGCCAGCGCCGCGGCCAGCGAATCGTCGTCGCGGATGCCGCCGGAGAGCTCCACCTGCACGTCGAGCTTGCTGACCACCTCGGCGAGCAGTTCGCGGTTGGAGCCGCGCCCGAACGCCGCGTCCAGGTCGACGAGGTGGATCCATTCCGCGCCGTCGCGCTGCCAGCCCAGCGCCGCGTCCAGCGCCGAGCCGTATTCGGTTTCACTGCCCGCCTTGCCCTGCACCAGTCGCACGGCGCGGCCCTCGACCACGTCGACCGCGGGCAACAAGATCAACACATTCCCTCCCGAGCCGTCCTTCACAAAGACTCAATCCAGTTGCGCAGCACGGCCGCACCCGCGTCCCCACTCTTTTCGGGGTGAAACTGGGTGGCCGACAGCGGCCCCTGCTCCACGGCGGCCAGGAACGGCACCCGGTGGGTGGCCCAGGTGAGCACGGCCTCGGGCGAACCCTCCCACCGCTGCGCGGCGTAGGAGTGCACGAAATAGAAGCGGGTGTCCGGGTCCAGTCCCTTGAACAGGGTGGTGCCTCCCCCGGCGTCGACCACGTTCCAGCCCATGTGCGGGATGACAGGGGCATCCAGCCGGGTGACCTCTCCCGGCCACTGGCCGCAACCCGTTGTCTGCACACCGAATTCGACGCCGCCGGCGAACAGGATCTGCATGCCCACGCAGACCCCCAGCACCGGGTGCCCGGCAGCGACCCGGTCGGCGATGATGCGGTCCCCCTTCACCCTGCGCAGGCCGGTCATGCAGGCCTCGAACGCCCCGACGCCGGGCACCACCAGGCCGTCGGCCGCGGCCGCGGCGTCGGCGTCAGCGGTCACCTCGACCGACGCGCCCGCCCGCTGCAGGGCGCGCTGGGCCGACCGCAGGTTGCCCGAGCCGTAATCCAGGACGACGACGGATGGTTTTGTCACAGAACACCTTTGGTGGACGGCACGTCCGACACGCGGGGGTCGGGTTCGACGGCCTGGCGTAGCGCGCGGGCCACCGCCTTGTATTGCGCTTCGGTGATGTGGTGCGGGTCGCGCCCGTAGAGGACACGCACGTGCAGCGCGATGCGGGCGTTCATGGCGAGCGACTCGAACACGTGCCGGTTGATGACCGTGTGGTACGGTACCGAGCTGCCGGCGATGGTGGTGTGCAGCAGGTGATCCGGCTCGCCGGTGTGCACGAAATAGGGGCGGCCCGACACGTCGACGACAGCGTGGGCCAGCGTCTCGTCCATCGGAATGAAGGCGTCGCCGAACCGGCGGATGCCGCGCTTGTCGCCCAGGGCCTGCCCGAGCGCCTGCCCGAGCGCGATCGCGGTGTCCTCGATGGTGTGGTGCCCCTCGATCTCCACGTCGCCCTTGGTGCGCACCGTCAGGTCGAAGCTGGCGTGGCTGCCCAGCGCCGTCAGCATGTGGTCGTAGAACGGCACCCCGGTGTCGACGTGGACCTGGCCGGTGCCGTCGAGGTCGAGTTCGATCACGATGTCGGATTCTTTGGTGCGGCGCTCGATCCGCGCGCGCCGGGTCGCAATGGTGGTCACGGGGCTCCTACAGGGGTGGCTGGGGCCAGCTCGGTGGCGGCGATCTGGGCGCTGGCCCGCAGGAAGGCGTCGTTCTCCTCGGCCAGCCCGGTGGTGGCGCGCAGGTAACCGGGAATCCCGACGTCGCGGATCAGGACACCGGCATCCAGGTAGCGCTGCCAGGTGGCCGGGGCGTCGGCGAATTGCCCGAACAGCACGAAATTCGCGTCACTGGGAATCACCTGAAACCCCATACCGCTCAACGCTTTTGTGACGCGCTCCCGTTCGGCGATCAGCGTCGCGACGCTCGCCAGGGTGTCGTCGGCGTGGCGCAGCGCGGCCCGGGCCGCGGCCTGGGTGACCGACGACAGGTGATACGGCAGCCGCACCAGCAGCATCGCGTCGATCACCGCGGGCGTGGCGATCAGGTAGCCGAGCCGACCGCCGGCGAAAGCGAACGCCTTGCTCATGGTGCGCGTGACTATCAGCTTGGTCGGGTATTCGCGCACCAGCCCGACCGCGCTGGGCTCGGAGGAGAACTCGCCGTAGGCCTCGTCGACGATCAGGATGCCCGGCACCGCGTCGAGTAGCCGCCGCAGATCCGGCAGCGAAACGCTCTGCCCGGACGGGTTATTCGGGCTCGCGATGAACACGACGTCGGGCCGCCGGTCGGTCACCGCGGCCACGGCCGCGTCGACGTCGAGGCTGAAGTCCTCGGCCCGGACGCCCTCGAGCCACTCGGTGCGCGTGGCGTCGGAGATGATCGGGTGCATGGAGTAGGACGGGACGAACCCGATCGCGGTGCGCCCCGGCCCACCGAACGCCTGCAGCAGCTGCTGCAGGATTTCGTTGGAGCCGTTTGCCGCCCAGACATTTTCGACCCCGACGTGCACACCGGTCTGGGCGGTGAGGTAGTCGGCCAGATCGCGGCGCAGGTCCACCGCGTCCCGGTCGGGATAGCGGTGCAGGTCGGCCGCCGCGGCCGCGACCGACCGCACGACGTCGTCCACCAGCGCCCGGCTGGGCGGGTGCGGATTCTCGTTGGTGTTCAGCCGCACCGGGACGGCCAATTGCGGTGCGCCGTAGGGCGATTTGCCGCGCAGGTCATCGCGCAGGGGTAGGTCGTCGAGGGTGGGCTCCCGCGGTTCGGTCATCGCTCGAACCTCCGCCGGATCGCCTCGCCGTGCGCCGGCAGGTCTTCGGCCTTGGCCAGCGTGACCACGTGGCCCGAGACGTCCTTGAGGGCGGCCTCGGTGTAGTCGACGACGTGGATGCCGCGCAGGAACGTCTGCACCGACAGCCCGCTGGAATGCCGGGCCGAGCCCGCGGTCGGCAGGACGTGGTTGGATCCGGCGCAGTAGTCGCCGAGGCTCACCGGCGAGTACGGACCCACGAAAATGGCTCCGGCCGAACGGATACGGGCGGCCACCGCGGGGGCGTCGGCGGTCTGGATCTCCAGGTGCTCGGCGGCGTAGGCGTTGACCACCTTGATGGCGGCGTCCAGGTCGTCGACCAGGATGATCGCCGACTGGCGGCCCCCGAGCGCGACGGCCACGCGGTGGTGGTGCACCGTCGTGCGCAGCTGAGCGGCCAGCTCATCCTCGGTGGCGGCGGCCAGGCGCTCGCTGGGGGTGACCAGCACGCTGCCCGCCATCTCGTCGTGTTCGGCCTGGCTGATCAGGTCGGCGGCCACGTGCGCGGGGTCGGCGGTGTGGTCGGCCAGGATCGCGATCTCGGTGGGCCCGGCCTCGGCGTCGATGCCCACCCGGGAGCGGCACAGCCGCTTGGCGGCGGTGACGTAGATGTTGCCGGGCCCGGTGATCATGTCGACTGGTGCGAGCTCTCGACCGTCGGTGTCGGTGCCGCCGTAGGCCAGCAGCGCCACCGCCTGCGCGCCGCCCACGGCCCACACCTCGTCGACCCCGAGCAGGCGGGCGGCGGCCAGGATCGTCGGGTGCGGCAGGCCGTCATATCGGGCCTGCGGCGGGCTGGCCACCACCAGCGACTCGACGCCGGCGGCCTGGGCAGGCACGACGTTCATCACGACGCTCGAGGGGTACACCGCGTTGCCGCCGGGCACGTACAGGCCGACCCGCTCGACGGGGACCCACCGCTCGGTGACTGTCGCGCCGGGGCCCAGAGTGGTCGTGACGTCGGCGCGACGTTGGTCGGCGTGCACGGCGCGCGCACGTTCGATCATCACCCGCAGGGCTTCGACGACCTCGGGGTCTAGGCCCGCCAGCGCCGCATCCAGCGCGGCGGCGGGCACCCGGACGGCCGCGGGCCGCACCCCGTCGAACGACGCCCCGTACTCCAGCGCCGCCTCGGCGCCGCGCTCGGCGACGGCCTGCACGATCGGCCGCACCTTGGGCAGGACGCTCTCCACGTCGGCGCCGCCGCGCGGCAGCGCGGCCCGCAATCGGGCAGCCGTCAGCTCGACGCCGCGCAGGTCGATGCGGGCGATCGGCGACGGTTGGGTGGGGGTCACGTTGTCCATTGTCCCCGATGGAAGCAACCGCATTTGCTCTCGGGGTTCGGGACCGGGCGAGTCGGCGTTCAGCCGCCGAACGCGTTGCTTCCCATGACCAGCGCTGCGGTCCCCCCGTAGAGGTATCCCACCTCGACCGCCTCGGTGACCTCGGCTTCGCTCGCGCCTGCCGCCCGGGCGTTGTCGGCCAGCATCCTGACACCGTCCGGGTGCGCCGCGATGGCGTCGGTGACCATACCGATGAGCAGCTTGTACTTGGCGGGGATCGCGCCGTCCTTCAGGATGCGCTCCCGCATCGCCAGGTAGGACTCGGCGAACTGCGGATCGCGACGCTCGATCGTCGACAGCCAGGGCGGTTTGGGAGAGGCGGCCTGCGGTGGCGGGTCCCCGGCGGGCGCGCCGGGCTGGCTGCAGCCACCCGCGGGCGTCTGCGCCCCGCCGACGTCGCCGCACCCATCGGCCCGGGCCGGTGCAGCGGACTGCATCAGCAGGGCCGCGCCCACCATGACGGCCGCCGCGCACAGGGCCAGGTAGCCCCGCAGTGTCCGCGTTCGCGAGTTTTCGGCGGCCGCCGCGGGCAGACCTGCGGCGCCCACCGATCGTCGGATCTCGACCGCCTCAGCGACCTCCGCGTGCGAGGCGCCGGCCGCGCGAGCGGCGGCGGCCAACGCCCTGACACCGTCGGGACGCGCCGCGGCCATGGCCACGAGCAATCTGTACTTGGCCGGGATAACGCCGTCATTCAGAATCTGCTCGCGCGCGTTGGTCATGTCCAAACCGTACGCCCGCGACGCCGCCGATTGCAACGAAATCCCTTGTGGGGCTTGGCTTATGCGACGCAACGACCATGAACGCCAGTCGCGCACCCGGCATTGGGTTGCCACGCGCGCTCCCGGAACATCGCAAGCCGATGCCCGACCGGTACAGTGCCGGTGAAAGGCATCGCACGACCGGCCAAGGCCCGCAGAGATTACTCAAGGAGCCGTCATGTCCGCGAAGGATCACCCCAACAACGCTCCAGGCGTCCCGATGGTGTTCCCGCCCTGGTTCGAGCGCTTCCAGATCAAGTATTTCAACCCGGCGGTCAAGCCGCTCGCCCGCTTTCTGCCCGGGACCGCGACCATCAAGCATCGCGGCCGCACCTCGGGCAAGCCGTACGAGACGATCATCACCCCGTATCGCAAGGGCAATGTCCTGGCGATCGCGCTCGGCCACGGCAAGACGAACTGGGTCAAGAACGTGCTTGCGGCCGGCGAGGCCGACGTGCAGTTCGGCCGCAACCGCGTGGTGCACCTCACCAACCCGCGCATCCTGCCCGCCGGCACCGAGGGACCCGACGCCGAACGCCTGCCGCGGATGGCCCGCGTGCAGCTGCGGCGCATCGGCGTTTTCGTCGCCGACATCGCCTGAGGGCTGCTCGCGCTTTTGCGCGTGCGCTCACGGCATTGCGCGTGCGCTCACGGTGGCGACACGCCGCGGGGGTCCGCCCTGCGCGCACGCCCGACGCCCGACGCGCGGGGCCCTCACACGATCGACTTCGCCGAGGCCGCGGTGTACGAAGCGGAATACGCAGTGCTCGATGCGCTTTCGGCCCGCTCCGCCGCCGACGCGATGGCCCGAGGGTGATCGTCCGGTAAGGGGTTACATGTCCAGGCCGAGATCGAGCGCGCGCACCGAGTGCGTCAGCGCGCCGACGGCCAGGTAGTCCACCCCGGTGGCGGCGTAGGTGGCGGCGTTGTCCAGGCTGAGCCCGCCGGACGACTCGAGCAGGACGGCCGGAGCGCGCGCGTCGCGCCGCTGCACGGCCATCTGCGTCTGCCACACCGGGAAGTTGTCCAGCAGCACCAGTTCGGGCTTTTCGGCCAGCACCTCGTCGAGCTGTTCGAGCGAGTCCACCTCCACCTCGCACGGCAGGTCCGGCGCCGCGTCGCGCACCGCCCGCAGCGCGTCGACCACCGATCCCGCGGCCACGACGTGGTTGTCCTTGATCAGCGCCGCGTCCCCCAGCCCCAGCCGGTGGTTGACGCCCCCGCCGACGCGCACCGCGTATTTCTGCAGCGCGCGCAGGCCGGGAAGGGTCTTGCGGGTGTCGCGGATCTTGGCCTTGGTGCCGTCCACGGCCTCGACCCAGGCCGCCGTCGTGGTGGCGATGCCCGAGAGATGGCAGACCAGGTTCAGCATGGTCCGTTCGGCGGTCAGCAGGCCGCGGGTGTCCGCGCGCACGGTCAGCACCGGTTCACCGGGCTGCAGCCGGGTGCCGTCCTCGACGCCGTGCATCACGTCGTAGCCGCCGGCGAGGACCGCGTCGAGGACCAGCAGGGCGACCTCGATGCCGGCGATCACGCCGGGCTCCCGGGGCACCATCGACGCCGTGGCCACCGCCCCGGCGGGCACCGTCGCGAGCGTGGTGACGTCGGGCCCGTAGCGCAGGTCCTCTTCCAGCGCTCGCCGGATGGTGTCTTGAGCGGCGCTCCGCTCGTCGGGCAGCATCATCAGCCCACCGCCGCCAGCGCCTCCACCAGGACCGAGTTCTGGTCGTCGGCCAGCCGCAGCACGCTGCTGCGGGCCTGTTCGGGTGCGGGGTCCGGGTGCTCCGCCCGGTGGTGGCAGCCCCGGCTTTCGTTGCGGGCCAGGGCCGCCGCGGTCACCGCGCGGGCGGCGACGGCCAGCGCCACGTCCTCGAAATCGCGGCGGCCGGCGATGGCGCGCACCGGCGCCCCCGACAGCGCGTCGGACAGCCGCGCCAGCCCGGCGGCGTCGCGCACCACCGAGGCGTCGCGGCTCATCGCGGCCTGCAGTTCGGCCCGGTCGGGCGCGGTGTGGACGACGGGCTCGGGCGCCGTGAAAGGCACGGCCCGGACGCGTCCGGCCGCCCCCGCGTGGGCGGCCGCGGCCCGGCCGGCGCGGCCCCCGACCACCAGGCCCTCCAGCAGGCTGTTGGACGCCAGCCGGTTGGCGCCGTGCATGCCGGTGCGCGCCACCTCGCCGGCGGCGAACAGCCCCGGCAGCTCGGTCCGCCCGTGCACGTCGGTGACGACGCCGCCGCAGCTGTAATGCGCCCCGGGCACGACCGGGATGGGCTGGCGGACGGGGTCGATGCCGGCGGCCCGGCACGCGGCGGTCACGGTCGGGAAGCGGGCCGCGAAACCGTCGATGCCGCGGGCGTCGAGGAAGACGCACGGGTCACCGGTGGCCTTCAGCCGCGTGTCGATGGCCGCCGCGACCACGTCCCGCGGCGCCAGGTCGCCCATCGGGTGCACGCCGGCGGTGACCGAATTGCCTTGCCGGTCAACCAATATCGCGCCCTCACCGCGGATGGCCTCGGTGACCAGCGGGCGCCGGCCACCGGCCGCGCCGGCGTAGAGCATCGTGGGATGGAACTGGATGAACTCCAGGTCGCTGACCGCGACACCGGCCCACAGCGCCAAGGCGATGCCGTCGCCAGTGGAGCCTTCGGGATTGGTGGTCGCGCCGTAGAGGTGCCCGAGCCCGCCGGAGGCCAGGATGACCGCGGGCGCGTGAATGATCCCGTAGCCGTCCTGGTTGGCGACGGACACGCCGGTCACGGCGGTGCCGTCGTGCAGCACGCGCAGCCCGACGTGTCCGGTGCGGATGTCCAGCAGCCGGGCGGCGTGGTCGAGCGCCCGCTGCACCTCGGCGCCGGTGGCGTCGCCGCCGGCGTGCACGATGCGCCGCCGGGAGTGCCCGCCCTCGCGGGTGACGTCCCAGCGACCGGGGGTCGCCTCGTCGAATCGCGCTCCGGCACCGACCAACTCGGACACGGCGCGATAGCCGTCGGCGACGATCGAGGTGACCGCGTCGGCATCGCACAGTCCGGCGCCCGCGGTCACGGTGTCGGCGACGTGGGCCTCGACGGAATCGTCGTTGTCGGGCAGCACCACCGCGATGCCGCCCTGGGCGTAGTGCGTCGCCGTGACCCCGCGCGCCTGGTCGGCCTTGCTGAGCACGACGACGCTGCGCCCGGCGCGGTGGGCGGCCAGCGCCGCGGCCAATCCCGCGACGCCGGTTCCGACGACGACGACGTCAGCGCTGTGCGTCCAGGCGGGGCGGACGATCATTCACCACCGCCCGGCTGGCCGATCTCGATCATGCGCTGCACGCTGCGGCGGCCCGCCGCCGCGATCTCCGGGTCGACGTCGACCTCGTCGGCGCCGTCCACCAGGCAGCGCAACAGGGCCGCCGGGGTGATCATCTTCATGTACTTGCACGAGGCCCGGTCGTTGACCGCGCGGAAGTCGACTTGCGGTGCGGCCCGGCGCAATTGGTGCAGCATGCCGACCTCGGTGGCGACCAGCACCTTGCGGGCCTGCGTTGCGTGCGCCGCGTCGAGCATGCCGCCGGTGGACAGGATCTTCACCCGGTCCTGGGGGAAGGCGCCCTCGCCGGCGAGGTACAACGCCGAAGTGGCACAACCGCATTCGGGGTGGACGTACAGCTCGGCGTCGGGGTTCGCGCGGGCCTGCTCGGAGAGCTCGTCGCCGTTGATGCCGGCGTGCACGTGGCACTCACCGGCCCACACGTGCAGGTTGGTGCGGCCGGTCACCCGGCGCACGTGCGCGCCGAGGAATTGGTCCGGGCAGAACAGCACCTCGCGGTCGGGGTCGATGGACTCGACCACGTCGACGGCGTTGGACGAGGTGCAGCAGATGTCGGTGAGCGCCTTTACGGCGGCCGTGGTGTTGACGTAGGAGACGACGACGGCGCCGGGGTGCTCGTCCTTCCAGGCGCGCAGTTCGTCGGGGGTGATGGAGTCGGCCAGCGAGCAGCCGGCCCGCTGATCTGGGATGAGGACCGTCTTCTCGGGGCTCAGGATCTTGGCGGTCTCGGCCATGAAGTGCACGCCGCAGAACACGATGGTGTCCTCGGGGGCCTCGGCGGCGATCCGCGACAGGGCCAGCGAGTCGCCGACGTGGTCGGCGACGTCCTGGATGGCGGGCAGCTGGTAATTGTGGGCGAGCACGGTGGCGCCGCGCAGCGTGGCCAGGCGGCGGATTTCGGCGGCCCATTGCTCGTCTGGATCGACACCGCCGTAGCCGGCGGGCGAATTCGTGAGGTCGGCCATCATGTCTTCAGCGAGCGTGTCCATGCGATTGATAACCGTCACGGCGGCTCCTTTCAGCCCAGGAGGTTTTCGACTTATAATCGAAAACATGGGCCATACTAGCACTGAACACGAGGTGCTGGCCGTGGTGTTTCAAGTTCGCCGGGTGACCACCGGCCCGCGAACAGAGAAACCGCAGCTGAACGTGTTGTTATGGGAGCGTGCCAAGGACCCGCAGCGCGGCGCCTGGTCGCTGCCGGGCGGGCGGCTGCGCTCCGACGAGGACATGACCACCTCCGTCCTGCGACAGCTCGCCGAGAAGGTGGACCTCAAGGAACTGGCGCACCTGGAGCAGCTGGCGGTGTTCTCCGACCCGAACCGGGTGCCGGGCGCCCGCGTCATCGCGTCGACGTTCCTGGGACTGGTGCCCTCCCCCGCCACCCCGGAACTGCCGCCGGACACCCGCTGGCATCCGGTGAGCAACCTGCCGCCGATGGCCTTCGACCACGGCCCGATGGTGACGCACGCCCACGCCCGGCTGAGCGCCAAGTTGTCCTACACCAACCTCGGATTCGCTTTGGCGCCAAAGGAATTCGCGCTCTCGACGCTCCGCGACATCTACGGCGCCGCGCTGGGCTACCAGGTCGACGCGACCAACCTGCAGCGGGTGCTGGTTCGCCGGGGCGTGATCAGCCAGACCGGCACCATCGCCCAGTCCGGCCGCAGCGGCGGACGGCCGGCGGCGCTGTACCACTTCACCGATTCTCGACTGCGCGTCACCGACGAGTTCGCCGCTCTCAGGCCGCCCGGGCAGGTGTGACACCGCCGATCGTCGCCCCCGTTAGGCTGGTGGAAAGCGCCGGGGGGTGACGTAGCCGCAAATCGGGTACCAGTGACGTGTCCGACCTGCATGCCCTGGCAAGAAGTCGCTCACAGTGCGGCGATTACGTTTTGGTTACCCGCCGTTCGTACGCGAGAATGCCGGATGGCCTAGAAGGGAGCCTCAATGGCTGAGCTCGGCAATCTGGCAGGCACGCGCGGGGCGGAGTGGATCGCCCGGCCGCCGCACGAGGAACTGCAGCGCAAGGTGCGCCCGCTGCTGCCCTCGGACGACCCGTTCTACCAGCCACCACTCGGCTTCCAACACGCCGAACCCGGGACGGTGCTGCGCTCGCGCGACGTCGAGCTCGCCTTTTTGGGGCTGATCCCGCAGCCCGTCAAGGCCGTCCAGCTGCTCTACCGGACGATGGACATGAACGGCGAGCCCGAGGCCGCCGCGACCACCGTGATCGTCCCCGCCGAGCTGTCCCCGGAACGTCCCTGCCCGCTGCTGTCCTATCAATGCGCCATCGACGCCGTGTCGTCCCGGTGCTTCCCGTCGTACGCGCTGCGGCGCCGGGCGAAGGCCCTCGGATCGATCGGCCAGTTCGAACTGTTCCTGATCACCGCGGCCGTCGCCGAGGGCTGGGCCGTGTCGGTGCCCGACCACGAGGGGCTGCGGGGCCTGTGGGGCGCGCCCTACGAACCCGGCTATCGCGTCCTGGACGGCATCCGCGCCGCCCTGGGCTCCGAACGTGTCGGGCTCTCGCCGTCGGCGCCGATCGGGCTGTGGGGGTATTCCGGTGGCGGACTGGCCAGCGCCTGGGCGGCCGAGGTGTGCGCCGAATACGCGCCCGAGCTGGACATCGTCGGGGCGGTGCTGGGATCGCCCGTCGGGGACCTCGGCAACACCTTCCGCCGGCTCAACGGCAGTTTCCTGTCCGGCCTGCCTGCGCTAGTGGTGGCGGCCCTGGCCCACATCTACCCCGAGCTGGACCGGGTGATCAAGGAGCACAGCAACGAGGAGGGGCGCGCCCTGCTCGAGTCGCTGGAGAAGATGACCACCGTGGAGGCGGTCGTCCGCATGGCCGGCAAGAACATGGGCGACTACCTCGACGAGCCGCTCGAGAACATCCTGTCGACGCCCGAAGTCACGCACGTGTTCGAGAACATCAAGCTGGGTGTCGCGGTGCCGACGCCCCCGGTGCTGATCGTGCAGGCCGTCCACGACTACCTCATCGACGTCAAGGACATCGACGTGCTGGCCGACGCCTATTCGGCGGGCGGCGCCCGGGTGACCTACCACCGGGACGCGTTCAACGAGCACATGCTGCTGCATCCGCTGTCGGCGCCGATGACGCTGCGCTGGCTCACCGACCGGTTCGACGGCCGGCCGCTGACCGAGCACCTGATCCGGACCACTTGGCCGACGATGTTCAACCCGATGACCTACGTCGGCATGGCGCGGCTCACCAAAATCGCGGCCAAGGTCGTCCTCGGCCGCAGGATTCACCGCCGGCCGCTATGACCCGGGACCTTCCGGGGCGCTGCCCGCCCCCACCCGCAGCGCATCCGAAGACCGGTCGCGCGGCGGCATAGCCCCCAAATCGTCGCGCGCGTCGGCGGCGGCGAGGACCGCGTAGACCAGCGCCGCGACCGCGGCGGGCCACAGCAGGGTGAGCGCGACCCGCAGCGGATCGCTCGCGAAGAACACCGGCGGCGCCTGGATGACGTAGGCCACCGACGGGCCCTTGGGCAGCGGCACCGCGTCGAAGTTCAACGCTCCGTACCTGATTCGGGCCAGCGCCGCCCCGGTGGCCGCCGCGACCGCGGCCGCGGTCGCCAAGCCGGTCGCCAGCGCGACGACCATGCCGGGCCCCCGGCGCGCGCGCCACTGCCACGCCACCGCCGCCCCCAGCACCGCCAGCACGGTGAGCAGGCCCAGCATCAGGCAGGGCGCGTCGAAGAAGTGCTGGGACTCGTTGCCGAGATAGTCGTGGACCCGTTCACCGGCGCGCGTGAGGGCCACCACGGCATGGATCGGCGGGGCGATCCACACCCACAGCGCGCCGAGCAGCACACCGGCGGCCACCGGCGCGAGCCCCGCGATGGCGGTCGCCCGGCGCGGCAATGCGCGCGAGGGCGCGCTCGGCGGGGTGTGCGCGTGCTCGGTCACCGCTGGGCCTCCAGGTCGACGGAGTCGACCTGCCCGTGCCGCGAGCACCGCGCCCGCCAGCCGTCGGGGCGGACCTGCACCACCATGCGGCGTCCGCATTCCGCGCAGAACCGCGGCGGTTCCAGACCCAACTGCGCCGCTGTCGGCACCGCAGTGCCCCCCAGTTCGCCGGTGTAGACGTTGTAGACGCCCGCGCTGACCGGAGCGCCCAGATCGTGGACCACAGTCTCCAAGTCTCTTACAAAGTGGCGTTGAGCGCCTTGATCGGCATCTGCAGGTCGTCGAGCAGCTCCAGATCGGCTTCGGCCGGCCGGCCGAGCGTGGTCAGGTAGTTACCGACGATCACGGCGTTGATGCCGCCCAGGATGCCTTTCTTGGCGCCCAGGTCGCCCAGCGTGATCTCGCGGCCCCCGGCGAACCGCAGCATCGCGCGCGGCAGGGCCAGCCGGAAGGCGGCCACCGACTTGAGCGCCTCGGCCACCGGCAGCACCTCCAGGTCGCCGAACGGCGTGCCGGGCCGCGGGTTGAGGAAGTTCAGCGGGACCTCGTCGGGCTCCAGCTCGGCCAGCTCGGCGGCGAACTCCGCGCGCTGCTCGAGCGTCTCGCCCATGCCCAGGATGCCGCCGCAGCACACCTCCATGCCGGCGTCGCGCACCATCGACAGGGTCTGCCAGCGCTCTTCCCAGGTGTGGGTGGTCACCACGTTGGTGAAGAACGAACGGGCGGTCTCGAGGTTGTGGTTGTAGCGGTGCACCCCCATCCGCGCGAGCTGCTCGACCTGCTCGGCGGTCAGCATCCCCAGCGAGCAGGCGATGTTGATCTCCACCTCGTTGCGGATCGCCTCGATCCCGGCCGCGACCTGGGCCATCAACCGCTCGTCGGGGCCGCGCACCGCGGCCACGATGCAGAACTCGGTGGCGCCGGACTTGGCGGTTTGCTTGGCGGCCTCGACCAGGCTGGGAATGTCGAGGCGGGCGCTGCGCACCGGCGACGCGAACAGCCCCGACTGCGAGCAGAAATGGCAATCCTCGGGGCAGCCGCCGGTCTTCAGGCTGATGATACCCTCGACCTCGACCTCGGGACCGCACCAGCGCATCCGCACCTCGTGGGCCAGCTCCAGCAGGTCGTCGAGCCGGTCGTCCGGGAGTTGCAGCACCCGTAGCACCTGGTCGCGAGTCAGTCCCTCGCCGCGCTCGAGCACTTGTTCGCGGGCAACCACCAGAATGTCTGCGTCGGTGGCGCCGGTCGCCGGTCGAGTTGCCGCTTGAGTCACCAGTACTCCCCTACATCGTCGGTGGCCGAGCGCGCGGCCTCCTGCCCCACGGTCGTGGCGGCTGTGAATAAAAGATGTTCAAAGTAGGGTAACGGCCGCAGCGCATGCCGTCCGCCGGGGTATCTCACCACCATGACCGATCCGCACGTCACCTATGTGGCCCACCACATGATCCTGCTGGCGATCCCGGCGTTCCTGCCGGCGATCATCGTCGTCGGCGTGATCCTCTACGTCGCGCTCAAAGACCGCCGGTCCTCCGGCGAGTCGCAGGACACCGGGCGGCGCGACGACGAAAATCCGTGATTGATCGGCAGGCGATTTGGGCATTCCGCTTCGTGCGAGCTGGATCACAGCTCGCCAGGCGGTCGGGCGCTGTTGGGAGGGTTTGACGATGACATCGGCGGAACTCACTTTCGTTGCCGAGGCGCCGGCGCGCGGCGCCGGCCTCAACCAGGTGATCGGGCTCTCGGTCGCGGCGGTCGTGATCGCCGCGGTCATGCTCTGGGTCGGTTACGCCCACCGCACCCATCGCATCGAGTGGCTGACCCGGGTCGCCGACAAGCTGGGCGAGAAGTTCCACCGGCCCAACTGGGTGGCGCTGCCGGTCCTCATTTTCACGACGTTCATCATCTGCGCCCTGTTCGGATTCATCTGGGACGTCAGCTGGCACATCGGCAACGGCCGCGACCCCGGCCCCTTGGCCAACCCCGCGCACTACTTCATCATCATCGGCCTGTTCGGGATCTTCGTCGCCGGCATGGTCTCGGTCGTGCTGCCGTTCGACAAGCCGGGCCCCGCGGCGGTGCGCATCACGCGCAACTGGCACGCACCGGTCGGTGGCCTGCTGATGGCGGGCTGCGGGATGTACGCGATGATCGGGTTCCCGCTCGACGACATCTGGCACCGGATATTCGGGCAAGATGTAACCCTCTGGGGCCCAACGCATTTGATGATGATCGGCGGGGCGTGCTTCTCGCTCTTCTCGGTGCTGCTGCTCGAGCGTGAGGGCGAGGCGCACGACGCCGACGAGGTGACCCACCCCGCGTTCGTCACCTTCCTGCGTTACCTGTCCTTCGGCGGGCTGTTTATCGGCCTGTCCGTCTACCAGATCGAGTTCGACTTCGGGGTCCCGCAGTTCCGGCTGGTGTTCCAGCCGATGCTGATCGCCGCGGCGTCCGCGCTGGCCGCCGTCGCCGCCCGCCTGACCATGGGGCGTGGCGCCGCGGTCATCGCGGCGGTGTTCGCCATCGCGCTGCGGGGCGCGGTTGCGGTGCTGGTCGGCCCCATCCTGGGCGCCCCGATCAACTGGTTCCCGCTGTACCTGGGGCCCGCCCTCGTCGTCGAGCTGGTGGCGCTGACCCCGTTGATCAAGCGGCCGGTGGCCTTCGGCGCCGTCTCCGGCGTCGCGGTGGCCACGGTGGGGCTGTGGCTGGAATCGCTGTGGATCGGGGCGGTGTACCACTACCCGTGGCCGACGAGCATGTGGGGCGAGGCGCTGGCGATGTCGGTGCCCGTGGCCGCGTTGACCGGCGTGTGCGGCGCGCTGTTCGGCCTGGTCCTCATTGGCCAGCGCCTGCCGGGGCGGCGGCTCGGCGTCGGCGTCGTCGCGCTGACGGTGCTGGTGATCGGCGTCGCGGTCGCCAACGGGTTGCACATCACCGTGCCGAGCCAGAACATCGCCACGGTGACGCTGACGGATCTGCCCAGCCCCGCGGGGCAGCGGATGGTGTCGGCCGACGTGATGATCTCCCCGACCGACATGGTCAGTGACCACCCGGACTGGCTGACGATCCTGTCCTGGCAGGGGCGGATGCAGAACGACCGCGGCCTGGTGATCGACAAACTCGCCAAGGTCGGGCCGGGGCATTACCGGTCCACCGAGCCGGTCCCGGTGTGGGGAGACTGGAAGACGCTGTTGCGGGTGCAGGACGGCCGCACGATGACGGCGGTGCCGATCTACGAGCCGGCCGACGCCGCCATCCCCGCGCCCGAGGTCCCGGCGCTCGCGATCAGCACGCGGCCGTTCGTCCTGGAGGTCACGATCCTGCAGCGCGAGCGCGACCAAAGCGCGCCGGCCTGGCTGTTCACCGCCGGCGGGATCGTCGTGCTGTTCCTGACGCTGATGGTGATCACCGCCCTGACCTGGGGCGCCGGCCGGATCAACAACTACGACACCCTGCCCAAGCGACCCGAGGAGGCGAAGCACACCGTGCCCGGCACCCCCCAGGCGGCGTGACCGATGGGAACGCGTAGCGCCCTGGCCGCGGCGTGGGTGGCGGCCCTGGCATCGGCCCTGATCGCATGTGGCGGTTCGCAGAACCAGTCCCCGGCCGCCGGCCCGACGGTCGACGTCACCATCGCTAAGGGACAGGTGACCCCCACCAACGCCACACTGCAGGCCAAGGTGCGCCAGCAGATCACCCTGCACGTCACGAGCGACGCCCCCGACGAGCTGCACGTGCACTCGACGCCCGACCACAAGTTCCCGGTGGCCGCGGCGCCGAACCAAACCTTCCAGTTCGCCGTCGACGTACCCGGCAACGTCGAGGTGGAGCTGCACCACCTGGACCGCACGATCGCGACCATCCAAGTCCAGCCGTGAGCGCCCGCGGCGCGACCGCGGTGCTCGCGCACGGGCTCGGCGGATCCGGCGACCTTCCGGTGCCGTACATGTACGCGATGGTCGGCGCGGCGTGGGCGCTGACGTTCACCTTCGCGCTCGTCGCCTTCGCGTGGCGCAAGCCGCGGTTCGATCCGGCCAAGCCGGGCCGTCCGCTGCCGCCTGCGGTGACCGCGGTCGTCGACGCGCGGGCGACCCGTTGGGCGGCGGCCGCGCTGGGGCTGGTCTTCGCGGCGTGGGCGGTGGCGGCCGGGGTGTGGGGCCCGCGGTCGGAGGCCAACGCCCTGCTCGGCGTGTTCTACGTGCTGCTGTGGGTGGGGCTGGTGGCGCTGTCGCTGCTGGTCGGCCCGGTCTGGCGGGTCATCTCGCCGATGCGGACCGTCTACCTGCTGCTGCGCCGCGGCACGCCGGAGCGCCTGCACCGGCCGCGGCTCGCTTATCCCGACGGCTGGGGCTACCGCCCGGCGGCGGTGGGCCTGTTCGCATTCGTCTGGATGGAACTGGCCAGCCCTAACCCGGCCTCGCTGCCGTGGGTGCGGGCGTGGCTGGCCGTCTATGCGGTGGCCATGCTGGTGGGCGCCTGGTTGTGCGGCCAGCGCTGGCTGGCCCGGGCCGACCCCTTCGGGGTGTACAGCATGGCGGTGTCGCGCCTGTCGCCCTTTCGTCGCAACCCCGACAGCGGGCGAATCGTGGTGGGAAACCCGCTCGACCATCTGCCGTCGCTGCCGGTGCGGCCCGGTGTGGTGGTGCTGCTCGCGGTGCTGCTGGGGTCCACCGCGTTCGACAGCTTCTCGTCGTCGGCGACGTGGCGCGGTTTCGCCGACCGGCTCTCCCCCAGCATCGGCCTGCCGCCGGCTGCGTCGTCGTCGCTGCTGCGGACTCTCGGGCTGATCCTCTTCATATCCGTTGTCGCCGTGACCTTTTCGCTCGCCGCACGCGCGACCGGCGGCGTGGACCGCGCGCAGCGCCGCGCCCTGCCCGGGCAGATGGCGCATTCCCTCATCCCGATCGTGGTGGGCTACATCTTCGCCCACTACCTGACCTACCTCGTCGAGCGCGGACAGCAGGCCGTGTTCGCGCTGGCCGACCCCTTCGGCCGCGGCTGGAACGCGCTCGGGCTGGCGCACCAGCAGGTCGCCTACGTGCTGTCCACCCACCCGCCGGTGCTGGCCGGGATCAAGGTGGCGTGCGTGGTGACCGGCCACATCCTCGCGGTGATCGCGGCCCACGACAAAGCGCTACGCCTTTTGCCCAGCGGCCACCAGCTCACCGGCCAGCTGACGATGATGCTGGTCATGGTCGGCTACACGTTCACCGGGCTCTACCTGCTGTTCGGCGGTTAGCCGATCAGGTGATCAACCTTCTTGTCGCCATTCCAGTGCCGCAGGGCGGCGAAGCCGCCCTTGACGAGCGTTGGCCGTCCCGCGATGTGTAGCGCGCGGCTCAGCGCCGGCCCGCCGACGCGCCGGGCCAGCGTGACGTGAGGCGTCCATTGACCGGGCAGGCTGGTAGGGGCCGGCGCGGGGTCCAGGTGCTCGCCGCACAGGCGGTGCACCTCCGCGTGGAAATCGAGCAGTTCGGCCGTCGGGACGATGAGCCGGGCCAGGATCGCGTTGGACCGCCCGAGCAGCAACGACGCGCCGACGGCGCAGCCCAGCGGCAGCCGTGCGGTGAGCGGCCGCAGGGCGGTGTCGGCCTCCTCGGCGATGCGGTCGGCCACCGCGAGCGTGACGTGCGGCCGCCCGGCCGGCGCCTGGCTGGGAATCCCGGCGCCCGCCAGCGCGTCCCACAGCCCGCGGATCGTCGCCTCGGTCCCGGCGTCGAAGAGCAGCTCGATGGAATGCACCATCAGCGGACCAGCGCGGTGACCCAGCCGCGGTCGAACGCCGCCGCGCTCATGTCCGCGAACTGCGCCGCGTCCATCGCCCCGGCGCCCGCGGGCAGCGCGGCCCGCACCGGGCCCAGCCGGTCCAAGGCGACGCGGTTCGAGGTCTCCGCGGGCCCGGGGCGAACCGGCCAGCTGCCGATCACCAACCCCGCACACGGAACACGATGCGCGGCGAGCGCTTCCAGCGTCAGCGCGGTGTGGTTGAGGGTGCCCAGTTCCGCGGTGACCGCGACCAGCGCCCCGGCGTCCAGCTCGACGGCGAGATCGCGCAGGGTGACGCCGCCGGCGGCGAGCTGGACCAGCAGCCCGCCGGCCCCTTCCACCAGGGTCAGCCGCCCCGGGCGGTCCAGGCCGGCGATCAGCCGCAGCACCTGGTCGCCGGTGGGCAGCGTGGCGCCGGCCAGCTCGGCCGCGGCGGCCGGCGCCAGCGGTTGCGGATAGCGGGCGAGCCCGGCCAGCTCCGTCGTGCCGGACAGGCGGGCGACCTCGGCGAGGTCGTCGTCGCCCGAGTCGGTGCCGGTCTGGACCGGTTTGCACACCGCCACGTCGATGCCGGCCTGGCGGGCGTGGCAGGCCAGGGCCGCGGTGACGACGGTCTTGCCGACCCCGGTGCCCGTGCCCGTGACGACCAGGACGGTCAAGGGCGCGTCACAGCGAGGACGTCGGTGAGCACCCGCCGGGCGAGCTCGAGCTCGGCGGCGTCCAGCGACGCCCGCGCGGTCAGCCGCAGCCGGGACGTCCCCGCGGGCACCGTGGGCGGCCGGAAGCAGCCGACTTTCACGCCGGTGTCCAGGCAGGCGGTCGCGGCGGCCAGGGCCACCTCCGGGTCGCCCAGGATCACCGACACCACCGCCGACTGCGGGACCTCGGCAACGTCGCAGACCTCGGCCAGGGCGCGGGCGTGCCGCAACACCGCCTCGGGTCGCCACGGCTCGGTCCGCAGGACGTTCAGCGCGGCGCGCGCGGCGCCCACCGCGGCGGGCGCCAGGCCGGTGTCGAAGATGAACGTGCGCGCGGCGTCGATCAGGTGGGCCCGCACCGCCGCCGGTCCGAGCACCACGCCGCCCTGGCTGCCCAGCGCCTTGGACAGGGTCGTGGTCATCACCACGTCGGGCGCGCCCGCCAGCCCAAGCTCGTGCAGCAGCCCGCGCCCGCCCCCGCGCACGCCCAGGCCGTGGGCCTCGTCGACGATCAGCAGCGCCCGGTGGCGGCGGCAGGCCTCGTGCAGCTCGCGCAGCGGCGCCAACGCGCCGTCGGCGCTGAACACGGACTCGGTGATGACGACGGCGCGCTCCTCGTCGCGGGACCACAGGGCGGCCGCCACCGCGTCGACGTCGCGGTGCGGCGTGACCACCACCCGCGCCCGTGACAGCCGGCAGGCGTCGACCAGGGACGCATGGGAGAGGGCGTCGGACACCAGCAGCGAACCCCGGCCCGATAGGCCGACCACCGCGCCCAGGTTGGCCGCGTATCCGGACGAGAACAGCAGGCCCGCCGAGACGCCGACGTACTCGGCGAGCTCGGACTCGAGTTGCTGATGCAGTTCGGTGTCGCCGGTGACCAGCCGGGAACCGGTGGCCCCGGCGCCCCACATGCGCAGCGCGGCGACGCCGCCCTCGATCACGTCGGGGTGCTGGGACAGGCCCAGATAGTCGTTGGACGCCAGATCGAGTTCGGTGGCGACGGCCGGGCGGGGCCGCAACGAGCGACGCAGCCCGGCCTCGCGGCGCTGTTTCTCCACCTCCTCCAGCCAGGCCAGCGGGGAAACCTCGATCGGTGTTTTCATCGCCCTAAAGACTACGAGAGCCAACCAGGCGCGCGACCTCGACCATCGCCGAGGTGATCTGGGCGATCTCGGCCGGCGGGCAGATGTAGGGCGGCATCGCGTACACGAGGTTGCGGAACGGGCGCAGCCACACGCCGCGCTCCATTGCCGCCGGGGTGGCGACGGCCAGGTCGACCGGCCGGGCGCACTCGATGACGCCGATCGCCCCGCACACCCGCACGTCGGTGACGCCGGGCAGCGCCCGGGCGGGCTCGAGCCCGTCCGCCAGCCCGGCGGCGATCTCGCCGACCCGCGCGCGCCAGTCCTGGCCGAGCAGCAGCTCGACGCTGGCCACCGACACCGCGCAGGCCAGCGGATTGGCCATGAAGGTGGGCCCGTGCATCAGCGCGCCGGCCTCACCGGCGCTGATGGTGTGCGCGATCTCGGTGCTGCACAGCGTGGCCGCCAGGGTGACGTAGCCGCCGGTCAACGCCTTGCCCACGCACATGATGTCCGGGCTGACGCCGGCGTGGTCGGCCGCGAACAGCTCGCCGGTGCGCCCGAAGCCGGTGGCGATCTCGTCGAAGATCAGCAGCACGTCGTGCCGGCGGCACAGCTCGCGCAGGTCATGCAGGTAGCGGGGATCGTGGAAGCGCATGCCGCCCGCGCCCTGCACCACGGGTTCGACGATGACGGCCGCCAGTTCGCCGGCGTGCTGCGCCAGTTGCCGCTCGAACGCCGCGGTGTAGCCGGGGTCGTAGTCGCGCGGGACCTGCGGGGCGAACACCTGGCGGGCCAGGACCGAGTTTTCTCCGGTCCACAGCTGGTGCATGCCGCCCTCGGGATCGCAGACGCTCATCGGCGTGAAGGTGTCGCCGTGGTAGCCGCCCCGCCAGGTCATCAGCCGGTGCTTGTCCGGCCGGCCCCGGCCGCGCCAATACTGCAGCGCCATCTTGACCGCGACCTCGACGGACACCGATCCGGAATCGCTGAAGAACACGGTGTCCAGCCCGGCCGGCGTGATGTCCACCAGCAGCTGCGCCAGCCGGGCGGCCGGTTCATGGGTGAGCCCGCCGAACATGACGTGGTTCATGACGCCCAGCTGCGCGGTCAGCGCCGCGTCCAGCACCGGGTGGCCGTGCCCGTGGATCGCGGTCCACCACGAGCTCATCGCGTCGAGCGCCTCGATCGGCTCGCCGTCGCGGATCAGCGTCAGCATGGCGCCCCGCGCGGCCACCGCGACCACCGGCGCGACGGCCTCGCTGCCGATGGTGCTGTACGGGTGCCAGAGATGCGCAGCGTCGATCGCGCTGATCTGCTCGGGGGTCAACCCGGCCCTCGCCGCAGGCATAGTGATCGAGGGTAAAGCAGCCAAGTCGCACAACGGCCGCCCATCGGGGAGCATGGGATCCGATGGCTACGCCGAACACGTCCGGTGAACCCGCCGCGGGCACCCCGCCGACCGCGACGACGAATTCCCTGTTGGCCGACTACGACGACGAAGCGCCCCGGGTGCTGCGGGTGCGGCTGGCGCCGTGGGACGTCGCGTGCACGGTCGCGCTGCTGGCCCTGCTCCTCGTCCTGGCCACCGCGACGGCGTGGCCGGACCGTC
Source organism: Mycobacterium hainanense (assembly GCF_041890355.1). NCBI lineage: Bacteria > Bacillati > Actinomycetota > Actinomycetes > Mycobacteriales > Mycobacteriaceae > Mycobacterium > Mycobacterium hainanense. The sequence goes on from NZ_CP169059.1 coordinate 3,343,541, forward strand.
TTTTCGGCTTCCTCGATCACGTGTGCGCCGACGAGACGTGCGGGCCGGTGCCCTTCGGGGTCGACTACTACATCCGCCCGATCGTGTGGGGCGGCATCGGGGCCGCGATCGCCGCCGCGGTCCTCGGCCCCATCGTGTCGCTCCTGAAGGGCTGGTACATGTCCTTCTGGCCGGTGCTGGCCCTCGCGCTGGTCATGCTCAGCTCCCTCGTCGGCTCGCTGCTGACCCTGTTCAGCGAACGCTATTGGGCGTAGGCGCGCGGCGCGACGGTCCGCGTCGACGCCCGCCCGACTGAGACCGAAATCACAACTGCGCACTCGGATTTCGGTCGCCCAGTCACCGTCCGGTCACGTTACGACAAAGAATCCCACCGGGCCCTGGCGGCTAACAACTTCTGTTGTCAGAGTGGCTGCAGTGACTGATGTGAAACAGGCCCGCTGTTCACATCCGCAAGTGTCATGCAGCGGCGTCGGCCCCAAAGGGGAGGCCCTCGCCCAGTCATGGATCGGCGGCGGACGCGCGAGGTCACCGCGCTGAGGCCAGTGAGCCCCTGAGAGGCCAAGACAATGAAACGGATCTCCGCCTTCGCGATCGGTGTGGCGCTGCTTGCCGCACCGATGGCCGCTCCCGTGATCGCTTCCGCCGATCCGGGCATTCGGCCGATGGACTACCAGCAAGCCGCCGACGTGGTGATCGCGCGCGGGTTGTCGCAGCGGGGCGTGCCGTTCTCCTGGGCCGGCGGCGGCATCAACGGCCCGACCCGTGGCACCGGGACCGGCATCAACACCGTCGGCTTCGACGCGTCGGGCCTGATGCAGTACGCGTACGCCGGCGCGGGAATCAAGCTGCCGCGTTCGTCCGGGGCGATCTACCGGGTCGGCCAGAAAGTACTGCCGCAGCAAGCGCAAAAAGGCGACATGATCTTCTACGGGCCCGAGGGCACGCAGAGCGTCGCGATGTACCTGGGTAACAACCAGATGCTCGAGGTCGGCGACGTCGTCCAGGTTTCGCCGGTACGCGCCAACGGCATGACCCCTTATCTGGTCCGGGTCCTGGGGACCCAGCCGGCGCCGGTCCAGCAGCTGCCGCAGCAGGTGCCGGCGCAGCAAGCCCCGGTGCAGCAACTGCCCGCGCAGCAAGCCCCGGCGCAGCAACCGCCGCTTCAGCAACTCCCGACGCAACCCGCCCCGGCCCAGCCGGTCCCCTCACCGCAGGCGCCGGTGCAACAGGCCCCCGTGCAGCAGGCCCCCGTGCAGCAGGCCCCGCTGCAGCAGCAGTCCGGCCAGCTGCCCTCGCAGCAGGCACCCGTGCAGCAGCTCCCGGCGCCGCAGGCCCCGCCGCAGCGGGTCCCGGTGCAGCAGGCGCCGCTGCAGCGGGTCCCGGTGCAACAGGCGCCGGTCCAGCAGCTGCCCACGCAGCAACTTCCGGCGCCGCAGGCCCCCGTGCAGCTGCTGCCGCCGCAGCAATCACCGTTCCTCCCTCCGGCCCCCGGCACCGCCCGATAAATTTCCCGCACTTCGGGAGACTTTCGAACGCCGCCACCCCGCTCCTAAACCGGAGGGGGTGGCGGTTTTCGGTAAATTAGCGGTCAATCATGCCGACCCTGTCCCCGTCTCCCCGACCGGTCGCGACCGCGGAACCGGTCGATACGGCGGCGCGCAATTCGGGGTTCTACCGCTATGACCTCGACGGCCTGCGCGGCATCGCCATAGCGCTGGTGGCCGTCTTCCACGTCTGGTTCGGCCGGGTCTCCGGCGGCGTCGACGTCTTCCTGGCGCTGTCCGGATTCTTCTTCGGCGGCAAGATCATTCGCGCGGCGCTGAATCCGGCCGGCACCCTGTCGCCGGTCGCCGAGGTGGTCCGGCTCGTGCGCCGCCTGGTGCCCGCCCTGGTCGTGGTGCTGGCCGGCTGCGCGGTGCTGACCATCCTGGTGCAACCGGAGACCCGCTGGGAGACGTTCGCCGACCAAAGCCTCGCCAGCCTCGGCTACTACCAGAACTGGGAGCTGGCCAACACCGCGTCGGACTACCTGCGCGCGGGCGAGGCCGTCAGCCCCCTGCAGCACATCTGGTCCATGTCGGTGCAGGGCCAGTTCTACGTCGGCTTCCTGCTGTTGATCGCCACATGCGCGTACCTGTTCGGGCGTCCGTTGGGCCCGCGGCTGCGCACCCTGTTCCTGGTCCTGCTAACGGCGCTGACGGCGGCGTCGTTCGTGTACGCAATCGTGGCGCATCAGGACGACCAGGCGGCCGCCTACTACAACAGCTTCGCGCGCGGCTGGGAGCTGTTGCTCGGCGCGCTGGTCGGCGCGCTGGTGCCGGCCATCCGCTGGCCCATGTGGTTGCGAACGGCCGTGGCCACCCTGGCGCTCGCCGCGATTGTCTCGTGCGGGGCGCTGATCGACGGCGTGAAGGAATTCCCCGGCCCCTGGGCGTTGGTGCCCGTCGGGGCCACCATGCTGATGATCCTGGCGGGGGCCAACCTGCAGGGCGATCCCGGCGCCGGGAACCGGCTGCCGGCGCCCCATCGCCTGCTGGCGGCCGGGCCGCTGGTCGCGCTGGGCGCCATGGCGTACTCCCTCTACCTGTGGCACTGGCCGCTGCTGATCTTCTGGCTGTCGTTCAGCGGCCACCGGCACGCCGGCTTCGTCGACGGCGCGGCGGTGCTGCTCGTCTCGGGGCTGTTGGCCTACCTGACCACCCGGCTCGTCGAAGACCCCCTGCGCTACCGGACCGCGGGCAGGTCACCGGCGCCCGCACCCGCGTGGCTGGCGCGCCTGCCCCGGCCCACGATGGCGCTGGGCGCGGCGATCGTGCTGCTCGGCGTCACGCTCACCGCGACGTCGTTCACGTGGCGCCAGCACGTCACCGTCCTGCGGGCCGCGGGCAAGGAGCTCAGTGTGCTCAACCCCCAGGACTATCCGGGGGCGCGCGCGCTGACCGAACGCGTGCGGGTGCCCGCGCTGCCGATGCGGCCGAGCGTCCTGGAGGTCAAGGAGGATTTGCCGGTCTCCACCCGCGACGGCTGCATCAGTGACTTCGTCAACCCGGCGGTGGTCGCGTGCACCTACGGCGACGTGGCCGGTGACCGCACGATCGCGCTGGCGGGCGGGTCGCACGCCGAACACTGGCTGCCCGCGCTGGACCTGCTCGGCAAGATGCACCACTTCAAGGTGGTGACGTACCTCAAGATGGGCTGCCCGCTGTCCACCGAGGAAGTCCCGTTGATCATGGGCAACAACGCCGCCTACCCGCAGTGCCGGCAGTGGGTCGAGCAGGCGATGGACCGGCTGATCGCCGACCGTCCCGACTACGTGTTCACCACCACGACGCGCCCGTGGAACATCAAGCCCGGCGACGTCATGCCGGCGACCTACATCGGAATCTGGCAGCGGTTCTCGGACAACAACATTCCGATCCTGGGCATGCGGGACACGCCGTGGCTGGTCAAGAACGGCCAGCCGTTCGACCCGGCGGATTGCCTGGCCAAGAAGGGCGGCAGCCCCCAGTCGTGCGCGATCAAGCGTTCCGACGCGCTGTCCGACCGCAATCAGACCCTCGACTTCGTCACACAATTCCCGCTGCTGAAGGTGCTCGACATGTCGGACGCGATCTGCCGCACCGACGTGTGCCGGCCGGTCGAGGGAAACGTGCTGATCTACCACGGCGCCCACCACCTGACCCCCACCTACGTGCGGACCATGGTGGGCGAATTGGGCCGCCAGATCGCCGCCAACACCGGTTGGTGGTGACGCGCCCCGCCGCCCCGAGCGCGGATAAGGTCAGATGGTGCCGACCGACAATCACGCTTCAGAAACAGGCGTAGCTGGTAACCAACAGCCGAAACTGGCCACCGTCTGGCCAGGGAACCCGTATCCCCTCGGCGCGTCCTATGACGGCGCGGGGACGAACTTCTCGTTGTTCTCCGAGATTGCCGAGAAGGTCGAGCTGTGTCTGATCGACGACGCCGGGGCGGAGTCACGGATTCCCCTCGACGAGGTCGACGGCTATGTGTGGCACGCCTACCTGCCCAACATCTCCCCGGGCCAGCGCTACGGTTTCCGCGTCTACGGGCCCTTCGACCCGGCGGCCGGGCACCGCTGCGACCCGAGCAAGCTGCTGCTCGACCCGTATGGCAAGGCCTTCCACGGCGATTTCACCTTCGGGCAGGCGCTGTTCTCCTACGACATGAAGGCCGTGCATCCCGACGGCGACGACGCCGACCCCGGCATCCCGCCGATGGTGGACTCCTTGGGCCACACCATGACCAGCGTGGTGAGCAATCCCTTCTTCGACTGGGGCTCGGACCGCTCGCCGCTGACCCCGTACCACGAAACGGTCATCTACGAGGCCCACGTGAAGGGCATGACCCGGACCCACCCCGGCATCCCCCCCGAACTGCGCGGCACCTATGCCGGGCTGGCCCACCCGGTGATCATCGACTACCTCAAGTCGCTCAACGTCACCGCGCTGGAGCTGATGCCGGTGCACCAGTTCATGCACGACTCCCGGCTGCTGGACCTCGGGCTGCGAAACTACTGGGGCTACAACACTTTCGGGTTCTTCGCGCCGCACAACCAGTACGCGGCCAATCGCACCTCCAGCGTCGCCGAGTTCAAATCGATGGTGCGCAGCCTGCACGAGGCCAATATCGAGGTGATCCTCGACGTGGTGTACAACCACACCGCCGAGGGCAATCACCTGGGGCCGACCATCAACTTCCGCGGCATCGACAACGCGGCGTACTACCGGCTCGTCGACACCGACCTGCGGCTGTACAAGGACTACACCGGCACGGGCAACAGCCTCAACCCGCGGCACCCCCACGTCCTGCAGCTCATCATGGACTCGCTGCGCTACTGGGTGACGGAGATGCACGTCGACGGCTTCCGTTTCGACCTCGCCGCCACGCTGGCGCGCGAGCTGCACGACGTCGACCGACTGAGCGCGTTCTTCGACCTGGTGCAGCAGGATCCGATCGTCAGCCAAGTCAAGTTGATCGCCGAACCGTGGGATGTCGGCGAGGGCGGCTACCAAGTCGGCAATTTCCCGGGTTTGTGGACCGAGTGGAACGGGAAGTATCGCGATACTGTGCGTGACTACTGGCGGGGCGAGCCCGCGACCCTGGGCGAGTTCGCTTCCCGGCTGACCGGGTCGTCGGACCTCTATGAGGCGACCGGCCGGCGCCCCAGCGCCAGCATCAACTTCGTCACCGCCCACGACGGGTTCACGCTCAACGACCTGGTTTCCTACAACGAGAAACACAACCTGGCCAACGGCGAGGACAACCGCGACGGCGAAAGCCACAATCGCTCGTGGAACTGCGGCGTCGAGGGTCCCACCGACGACCCGGAGATCTTGGCGCTGCGTGGTCGCCAGATGCGCAACTTCTGGGCGACGCTGATGCTCAGCCAGGGCACCCCGATGATCGCGCACGGCGACGAGCTGGGCCGCACCCAGAACGGCAACAACAACGTGTACTGCCAGGACTCCGAATTGTCGTGGATGGATTGGTCATTGGTCGACAAGAATTCGGACCTGCTGGCCTTCGCGCGCAAGGTGACCACGTTGCGCAAGACCCATCCGGTATTCCGCCGGCGGCGGTTCTTCGAGGGTGAACCGATCCGCACCGGCGACGAGGTGCGCGACATCGCCTGGCTGAATCCGAGCAGCCGGGAGATGACGCACGAGGACTGGGGCGAGAGCATCCACAAGTGTGTGGCGGTGTTCCTCAACGGCGAGGCCATCACCGCGCCCAACGCGCGCGGTGAGCGGGTCGTCGACGACTCGTTCCTGTTGTGCTTCAACGCCGGCGAAGAACCGGTGGAGTTCGTGATGCCGAACGACGACTATGCGCAGGAGTGGACCGTGGAACTGGACACCAACCACCCGACGGGTGACGCCGACCAGGTGGTGAATGCTGAAGAGAAGGTCTCGTTGCCCGGGCGTTCGCTTCTGGTCTTACGTAAGACCATGTGACGCATGCCCTTTCCCATACTCTCGACCTACCGGTTGCAACTGCGCGGTGAGGCCAGCGGGTTCGCGTTCACGTTCGCCGACGCCGAGAACCTGCTGGACTACCTGGACGAACTCGGGGTGTCCCACCTCTACCTGTCCCCGATCATGACCGCGGCCACCGGGTCCAACCACGGCTACGACGTCACCGACCCGACGACCGTCTCCCCCGAACTCGGTGGCCGCGCCGGTCTGCAGCGGCTGTCGGCCGCGGCGCGGGAGCGCGGCATCGGCCTGGTCGTCGACATCGTGCCCAATCACGTGGGGATCGACCAGCCCCAACAGAACGCATGGTGGTGGGACGTGTTGCGGCACGGCCGGTCGTCGGACTACGCCACGTATTTCGACATCGACTGGGACCTCGACGAGGACGGCCGCATCGTGCTGCCGATCCTGGGCTCCGACGACGACGCCGCCGACCTGAAGGTCGACGGGGACCTGCTGCGGCTGGGCGACCTCGCGCTTCCCATCGCGCCCGGCACCGGCGGCGGCAGCGGGCCCGAGGTTCACGACCGCCAGCACTACCGGTTAGTGGGCTGGCGCAACGGCGTGTGCGGCTACCGGCGCTTCTTCTCGATCACCTCCCTGGCCGGGCTGCGCCAGGAAGACCGCGCCGTGTTCGACGCCACCCACGCCGAGGTCTCCCGGTGGGCCGCGGAGGGCCTCGTCGACGGCGTGCGCATCGACCATCCCGACGGCCTGTCCGACCCCTGCGGCTACCTGGCGTGGCTGCGCGAATCGGTGGGGCCGCAAACCTGGATCGTGATCGAGAAGATCCTGGCGGTCGACGAGGCGCTCGAACCCACGCTGCCCATCGGGGGCACCACCGGGTACGACGTGCTGCGCGAGATCGGCGGGGTCTTCGTCGACCCCAGTGGCGCACCCGCGCTCACCCAACTCGTCGAATCGGCGGGGCTGGACTACGGCGCGACACCGAAGATGTTGGCGGACCTCAAGATCCGCGCGGCTACCGACACGCTCGCCAGCGAACTGCGCCGCCTGCGCCGCGCCATCGTGGCGGCGGCCGGCTCCGACCACCCGCAGTTGCCCGAAGCGGTGGCCGCGCTGCTCACCCACATCGGCGTCTACCGCAGCGACTACCCGGCGCTGTCCGCGATCATGCCCACCGCGCTGGCCGAAACGCAGGCGCAGTCACCGGAATTGGCGCCCGCCCTGCAGGTGATCGCCGCCGCGCTGGCCCGGGGCGGCGAGCCGGCCACCCGGCTGCAGCAGCTCTGCGGCGCGGTGACCGCGAAATCCGTCGAGGACTGCTACTTCTACCGTGACGCGCGGCTGGTGTCCCTCAACGAGGTCGGCGGTGAGCCGCACCGCTTCGGTGTCGGCGCGGCGGAGTTCCACCACAGCGCCGCGACCCGCGTTCGGCAGTGGCCGCAGACGATGACGACGCTGACCACCCACGACACCAAGCGTGGTGAGGACGTGCGGGCCAGGATCGGGGTCCTCTCGCAGGTCCCGTCGCTGTGGGCCGAGTTCGTCTCCCGCTGGGAGGTCAACGCGCCCTCCCCCGACCCGATCACCGGACAGTTCTTGTGGCAGAACATCTTCGGCGTGTGGCCGGTGAGCGGCGAGGTGAGCCCCGAGCTGCGCGAACGGCTGCACGCCTACGCGGAGAAGGCGATCCGGGAGGCCGCATGGCGGACCTCGTGGAACGATCCGGACACCGAGTTCGAGGACGCGGTGCACCAGTGGCTGGACGGCGTGTTCGACGGCCCGGTCGCGGGCCAGCTGACCGAGCTCGTCGGCCAGCTCAACCCGCACGCCGCCAGTGACGCGCTGGGCCAGAAGCTGCTCGCCCTGACCGTGCCCGGGATACCCGACGTCTATCAGGGCACCGAACTGTGGGACGACAGCCTGGTGGACCCGGACAACCGCCGGGCCGTCGACTACGCCGCCCGGCGCGCAGCCCTGAAGGCGTTGGAGCATCCCAAAATTCGGGTGGTCACGACCGCGCTTCGGGTGCGACGCGCCCACCCGGACACCTTCCTGAGCGGCGGCTACGTTCCCGTGCTGGCCGACGGCGATGCCGGCGATCACGTGCTGGCCTTCCGGCGGGGTGAAGACATCGTGGTCGCGGTCACCCGGTGGACGGTGCGCCTGACCGAAGCCGGTTGGGGCAACACGGTGCTGGCGCTGCCGGAGGGCACCTGGAAAGACACGCTCACCGGCGCCATCGCGGACGGGCCGACGGCCGCGGCCCAAATGTTCGCCGAGCTGCCCGTCGTGCTGCTGGAGCGCCACCATGACTGAATTCCGGGTCTGGGCACCCAAACCCGAGTTGGTCCGGCTCGACGTCGAGGGCCGGGTGCACCCGCTGACACGCTCGGACGACGGCTGGTGGCACGCGTCCGTCGAGGCGGCCCCGGACGCCCGCTACGGCTTCCTGCTCGACGACGATCCCACGGTGTTGCCCGACCCGCGCTCGCCGCGCCAGCCCGACGGCGTGCACGCTCGCTCACAGCTGTGGGACCCGGCCGGTGCCGTCTGGACCGACGACGACTGGCAGGGCCGGCCGGTCGAGGGCGCGGTGATCTATGAATTGCACCTCGGCACCTTCACCCCCGAGGGAACCCTCGACTCGGCCATCGAGAAGCTGGACTACCTGGTGGATCTCGGCGTCGACTTCGTCGAGCTGATGCCGGTGAATTCCTTTGCGGGAACGCATGGCTGGGGCTACGACGGCGTGCTGTGGTACAGCGTGCACGAACCCTACGGCGGCCCCGACGCCCTGGTGCGGTTCGTCGACGCCTGCCACGCGCGGGGGTTGGGCGTCCTGATCGACGCGGTGTTCAACCACCTCGGCCCGTCCGGCAACTACCTGCCGAAGTTCGGCCCGTACCTGTCGTCGGCGAGCAACCCATGGGGCGAAGGCATCAACATCGCCGACGCCGACTCCGACGAGGTCCGGCGTTACATCATCGGCTGTGCGCTGCGCTGGATGCGCGATTTCCATGCCGACGGGCTGCGCCTGGACGCCGTGCACGCGCTGGTGGACACGACGGCCGTCCACATTCTCGAGGAGCTCGCGACCGAAACCGATTGGTTGTCAAGGCAAGTGGGTCGCCCGCTGTCGCTGATCGCCGAGAGCGACCTGAACGACCCGCGGCTGATCACCCCGCGCGACCGCGGCGGTTACGGCCTGACGGCGCAATGGTCCGACGACATCCACCACGCCATCCACACTGCGGTGTCCGGCGAGCGGCAGGGCTACTACGCGGACTTCGGCAGCCTGGCCACCCTGGCGCAGACGTTGCGTCACGGCTACTTTCACGCCGCCACCTATTCGTCGTTCCGGCGCCGCCGCCACGGACGCCGGCTGGACACCACCGAGAAGTCCGGGATCCCCGGTACCCGTCTGGTCGCCTACACCTGCACCCATGACCAGGTGGGCAACCGGGCGCTCGGGGACCGCCCGTCGCAGAACCTGTCCGGCGGCCAGCTGGCGATCAAGGCCGCGCTCGCGCTTGGGACGCCCTTCACCGCAATGCTTTTCATGGGCGAGGAGTACGCGGCGTCGACCCCGTTCCAGTTCTTCAGCTCGCATCCCGAGCCGGAGTTGGCCAAGGCCACCGCGGAGGGGCGCAAGGCCGAGTTCGCCGAACACGGCTGGGACGCCGACGAGATCCCCGACCCCCAGGATCCGCAGACGTTCCAGCGCTCGAAACTCAACTGGGCCGAGGTGGACGCCGGCGAGCACGGCCGACTGCACCGGTTCTACCGCGACCTGATCGCGTTGCGGCACCGCGACCCCGACCTCGCCGATCCCTGGCTCTCGCACCTCGCGGTCGACTTCGACGAGCAGCAGCGCTGGATCAGCGTGTCCCGCGGCCGGTTGCGCATCGTCTGCAACCTCGGCACCGATGCTGTGACGGTGCCCGTCGCCGGTGACGTGGTGCTGGCCTGGGGCGACCCCACGGTCGAGGCCGACAAGACGACGCTCGACGGGCATTCGCTCGCCATCCTCGCGGTGGCCGAGCAGCGCTGAGCCCTGTGGATAGCGGTGCGCGGCCTGGCGCGCGACCGCCGATGATTCGCCCATGGATCAATCCGTATTCGACCGGTGGATCAACTCACTGAGGAAACGGAAGCCGGTCACGGCTTCGCCCGTCGCGCCCGACGGGGCGCCGCCACCACGCAGCGTGGAGCTGCTGTGGTCGGGTCCCGGCCTCGGGTGCACCGAAGGGTCTGAACTCGCCTAGACGCTGGGACGGCCAGCGCCGTGCACCGCCTCGGCGATCGCCTCCGCCAGCGGGTCGATCTCGTCGGCGCCCAGGTCCGCGATGGTGACACGGATGCCCGGGGGCGTGCCGATGCGGAACCGGGTGCCCGGCGCCGCGGCCCAGCCCGCGCCCAGCAACCGGGTGATCGCGACCGTCTCGTCGGGCACCTGGATCCACACGTTGAGCCCGGAGCGGCCACGCGCGGCGACGCCGCGCCCGGCCAACGCGGCCGCCAGCCGCCGGCGAGTGTCGGCGTACCGCCGCTCGGCCGTGGCGACCAGGCGCGCGGCGGCCGGGTCCGACCACAGGCTGACGGCCAGGTCCTGCAGCAGGTGGCTGACCCACCCCGGCCCGAGCCGCAGGCGGCCGTGCACGCGCTCGACCGTGCGCCGATCCCCCGCCAGCACGGCCACCCGCAGGTCCGGGCCGTAGGCCTTCGATGCGGACCGCACGAACGCCCATCGCTCGGTCACGCCGGCCAATGTGTACAGCGGCGCGCCCGAAATGCCCGCGCAGTGATCGTCTTCGACCAGCAGCAGATCGGCGGCCCGGCGCGCCAGCAGCTTTCGTAGGTCATCGCGGCGGCCGGCCGACAACGCCGCCCCGGTCGGGTTCTGGGCGCGGGTGGTGACGATCAGCCCGCGCACCCCGCGGTCCAGCGCCCGCGCCAGGTCGTCCGGCACTGGTCCGTCGTCGTCGACCCGCACCGGTTCGGCCGAAAGATCAAGGGCGCCAAGCAAATCGAGCAGGTTGGCCCAGCCCGGGTCCTCCACGGCGACGCGGTCGCCGGGACGCAGGTGCGCGGTGAGCACGCGTTCGATGCCGTCGAGCGCGCCGCTGGTCACCGCGAGGTGTTCGGCGGGGACGCCATCGGCGGCCAGCGCCGCCCTGGCGAACTCCACCAACGCCGCCGACATGGCCGGCTCCCCGTACAGCACCGGGCGGCCCCCCACCGGCCCGGGCAGCGAGGCCCCGGCCAGGGGCAACAGGGCGGGGTCGGGATTGCCGGTCGACAGGTCGCGCACCCCGGCGGGGACGTCGAGCCCCAGCAGGGATCTGGGCGTGGTCGCCGGCCGTTGCCGCACCCGGGTACCGCGCCTGCCGGCGGTCTCCACGGCGCCGCGATGCCGCAGCAGGCGATAGGCCGCGGCGGCGGTGTTGGCGTTCACGCCGAGCTGGGCGGCCAGGTCGCGGACGGGCGGCAGCGCGTCGCCGGGCGCCAGCGCCCCCGCCGAGATGGCCTCCTCGATGCTGCCGGCTATGGATTCGGCGCCCGTCCCGGTTATGCTGATTTGTACTGGCACGCAATTAATTATGTACTAGGACAAAGGTAAGCGCCATGACCACGGGATACGAGCCGACACCGCGCACGACGCCCAGCCGCTACCGGGAACGCGCGCGCTATGACCGCGAGACCGTTCACCGGATCCTGGACGAGGCGCTGATCTGCCACCTGGGCTACCTCGACAACGACCGGCCGGTGGTCCTGCCGACCACTCACGCCCGCCTCGGCGGGACCCTCTACCTGCACGGTTCGACCGGCAGCGGCCCCCTGCTGGCGGCCGGCGCGGCACCGTCGGGCCTGCCCGTGTGCGTCACCGTCACCCTGGTGGACGGGCTGGTGCTGGCGCGGTCCGCCATGCACCACTCGATGAACTTCCGCTCGGTCGTCGTGCTCGGCAACGCGCGCGTAGTGGACGACGCGGCAGAGAAACTGCGGGCGCTCGCCGGCCTGCTGGATCACATCGCGCCCGGGCGCGCCGCCGACTGCCGAGCCCCCAACCCGCGGGAGCTGGCCGCGACGGGGATACTCGCCCTCGACCTGGAGGAGGTGTCGGCCAAGGTGCGCAGCGGCGGGCCGGTGGACGATCCGGACGATTGCTCCCTGCCGCACTGGGCGGGGGTGGTGCCGCTGAGCGTGACGGCCGGGGCGCCGGTGCCGGCCGGGGACCTCGATCCCGGCACTCCCGTGCCGGCCTACCTCAGCGAGCGAACGGCCTGAGGCCCACCCGCGCGCCGGGTGTCGTCCCACCAGGTTCCGACGAGCATGACGGTGCCGGCCCAGGCCAGGCCCAGCATCCAGCCGGAGAGCACGTCGCTGACGTAATGGACCCCTAAGTACACCCGCGAGAACCCGATCAGGAACGCCGAGCCGATCGCGACCGTCCACACGATCACCCGCCCGGTCCACCGCAGGATCAGCCAGCGGGTCAGCATCCACGCGGAGATCACCATGATCGCGGCGGTGCCGGTGGCGTGCCCGGACGGGAACGAATACCCGTCGGCGTCGACGAGCGCGAACGGCAACGGCGGTCGCGGCCGACCCACCACCGCCTTGGCGGTGAAGAGCACCAGCGGCACCACACCGCCGCCGACCAGGGCGAGCACGATGGGCCGCCAGGATCTGCTCCGATAACCAGCGGCTACGGAAATCGGGAACGCGACCGCCGTCAGGAAAAGGGGTCCGCCCGCGACGGTGACCGCCCGCAAAGCTGCGGTCAGCCACAGCTCACGGTGGGCCGCGAGCCACCGAGTCACCGGTGGGTCGATGCCGGCGATGCCGTCGCCCTCGAGCACGTCCTCGAGGACCTCGCTGAAGCCGACCGCGAGCGCGATGACCACGGCCAGTCCGACCAGCAATGCCGCACCGGCGACCTCGCTCTCGGACCACCGGCGGGCCAGCGACCATCCCCGGTCGCTGATCCGGTCACGGGCCCAGGTCAGCGCTTCGGACACCCTTACCCAGAGCATCCGGAACGGGGGTCCGCGGCGGGCGACCCGAACCGCCACCCACGCAAGCAGCACGAGCGAAGCGACGACGCCGGCGCCGACCAGGCCGAACCCGCCAGCACCGGGGCCATACTGCTGGTCCATGCAGCGCGGCCCGGTTCTAGAACAACAGGTAGCGGTACGCGGGCGAACCCGGCTCGAGGCGTTCGACGTGCAGCTCCGTCGCCCGCATCCGCGCGAGCAGGCCGTCCAGGTCGGCCGACGAGGCCAACTGGATGCCCACCAGCGCCTCGCCGGTCTCGCGGTTGTTCCGCTTGATGTACTCGAACAGCGTGATGTCGTCGTCGGGGCCCAGCACCTCGTCGAGGAACCGGCGCAGCGCGCCGGGCTCCTGCGGGAAGTCCACCAGGAAGTAGTGCTTGAGGCCGAGGTGGACCAGCGACCGCTCCAGCACCTCGCCATAGCGCGAGACGTCGTTGTTGCCGCCGGAGATGAGGCACACCACGCTCGAGCCGGGCTCGACGTCCGCCTCCAGCAGTCCCGCGACAGACAGCGCGCCCGCGGGCTCGGCGATGATGCCCTCGTTCTGATAGAGGTCCAGCATCGCGGTGCACACGGCGCCCTCGTCGACCGTCGTGATCGACACCATGTCACCGGCGGCCGCCAGCGCGGCGTAGGTCAGCGTGCCCGCGCGGCGCACCGCGGCGCCGTCGACGAACTGGTCGACGTGGTCCAGTGTCACCGGTTCGCCGGCGGCCAGCGCGGCCATCATCGCGGCGGCCCCGGCCGGTTCAACGCCGAGCACCGACGTGTTGGTCGTCCGCTCGGCCAGGTAGGTGGTGATGCCGGCGATGCAGCCGCCACCGCCGACGGGGACGACGACCAGGTCCGGCTCGGCGTCCAGCTGGTCCAGCAGCTCGACGGCGATGGTGCCCTGACCGGCGATGGTGCGCAGGTCGTCATACGGGGGCACCAGCGTGGCGCCGGTGCGTTCGACGTCGGCCAACGCGGCCTCGGCGGCCAGGTCGTACGTCGTTCCGCCCACGATCAGTTCGATGAACTCCCCGCCGTGGTAGCGGATCCGGTCACGCTTCTGCTGCGGGGTCTTGGCGGGCACGTAGACGCGGCCGTGCACCCCCAACGTCCGGCACGCGTAGGCGAAGCCCTGCGCGTGGTTGCCGGCCGACGAGCACACCACCCCCGCGGCCAGCTCCTCCTCGGAGAGCTGGACCAACAGGTTGTAGGCACCGCGCAACTTGTAGGAGCGCACCACCTGCAGGTCTTCCCGTTTCAGGTAGACCTGCGCGCCGGTGATCGCCGACAACCGGTCGCTGTGCTGCAACGGCGTCGGCGTGACCACCGCGGCGATCCGCTTCGCTGCGTGGTCGATGTCAGACCCGCAAACGTACGGCACGCTCGGGTGATGGCTCAGTTCGGCGGACACTGGTCAATGGTGCCACGCCAGCCGGTCAACCCAGGAATTCAGTCGACGGGGGTGAGCACGAAGACCGGGATCTGACGGTCGGTCTTCTTCTGGTATTCGGCGTAGTCGGGCCATGCCTCGACGGCGCGCTCCCACCACACTGCCTTTTCGTCGCCGAACACCTCACGCGCGTCGTACTCGCGGGTGGTGGCGCCATCCTGCAGCTCGACCCGGGGGTTCTTGACGACGTTGTGGTACCAGACGGGGTGCTTGGGGGCGCCGCCCAGCGAGGCGACGATCGCGTACTCGCCGTCGTGCTCGACCCGCATCAGCGGGGTCTTGCGGAGCTTGCCGGTCTTCGCCCCGACCGTGGTCAGGACGATGATGGGCTTGCCCTTCATGTCGGTCGCCTCGGTCCCACCGGACTGCTCGTACTTCTCGGCCTGTTCGCGGGACCAATCCCATGGGCTCGGCGCGTATTCCCCAGAAAGTGGCATGCCCCAACTCTAGGCCGGGGATTTCGAGGGCGCCGGGCCCGTCAGGTAGCGGGCGAGCACCGGGCGTACCCATTCGGTCAGCGCGTCGTCGTCCATCTCGGCCAGGGCCGGCACGCCGACGACGTAGCGGGCCATCGTGATCCCCAGCACCTGCGAGCCCACCAGCGCGGCCCGCTCGGCGGCGCGATCGGGGGTGACGCCGGCCAGCGCCGGGGCGACCTGCTCGACGAACACGGCCAGCAGCGTGTCGGCGGCCGTGCGGTTGGTCGCGGCCGCGCGCAGCAGGGGCAGGAAGGAGCCGTGCGGGTCCCATACCTGGACGAACAGCGGAACGAGCACGTCCGCGAGGCGATCGGGGGCGACGCCGGACAGGTCGGGGAACCTGACCTCGAGCCGTGAGACGGCGGCGAACAGGTCGGCCTTGCTGCCGAAGTAGTGCATGACGAGCGCGGGGTCCACGCCTGCCTCCGAAGCAATCGAGCGAATCGTGGTCCGCTCGAAGCCGTGTGCGGAGAACTGGGCGCGCGCGGCGCGCAGGATGGTTTCGCGGGTGAGGTTCCCGTCGCGCGTCTTTGCGGGCATGGCCGCGATTGTATTCAACAACTGTTGACACGACCAGGGTGCCGGCCTAGCGTTGAGTTCAACAATTGTTGAACTCAACTCCGGGGAGGTCTCACCCATGACCGTGACCGTCATCCAAATCGGGCTCGATCCCGACGTGATCGACTACTCGTCGCCGGATTTCGCGCAGTTCGCGGGCCTCTCCAGAGACATGCTGCGGACGGCCAACGACGACAACGTCGCGGCGTTGCGCGCCGCCGGCTACGAGGTCGACAACTGTTTGGTCGACTTCGGCGCAGCGGGCGCCGACAAGGCCCGCCAATGGCTTCGGGCCAAGCGTTACGACGCCGTGTTGATCGGCGCCGGGATCCGGCTGGTCGCCGGCAACACCCTGCTGTTCGAGTCGATCGTCAACGCGGCGCACGAGACCCAACCCGGCTGCCGGTTCGTCTTCAACCGCGCCGCGCGGTCCACCCCCGGCGACATCCGCCGCTGGTACCCGCAGCCCGAAGGGGCGGCGCGATGATGACCCACGAAGTCGACGTCCTGGTGGTCGGGGCCGGCCCGACCGGCCTGACCGCCGCGGGTGACCTGGCCCGCGCCGGCCGGTCGGTCACCGTGCTGGAACGCTGGCCGACCGAGAACCCGGCGAGCCGCGCGTTCGCCACCATGGCGCGCACGCTGGAACTGCTCGACGCGCGCGGCCTGGCCGACGACCTGTTGGCGCTCGGGCACCGCGCACCGGGCGTGCGGCTGTTCGCGGGCGCGCAGATCGACCTGACCCACCTCGACTCGCCCTATCCGTTCGTGTTGATCACCCCGCAGACCAACGTCGATGCGGCGCTGCGCCGCTACGCCGAGGCCCAGGGCGCCGAGATCCGCCGCGGCATCGAGGTGATCGCGCTCCACCAGGACGCCCATGGTGTGACCGTCACCGCTCGCCCCAAGGACGACGACGATCCGGCGCACCGGCAGACGTGGCGGGCGCGGTACGTGATCGGCGCCGACGGCGCGCACAGCACCGTGCGACGGCTGGTGGGCGCCGCGTTCCCCGGCAAGACGGTGCTGACGTCGATCCTGCTGGCCGACGTCAGGCTGGCGCACGGCCCGGAAGGCGGCGGCCTCACGGTCGCAGCGCCCGGTGACGTCCTGGCCTTCCTGGCTCCGTACGACCGAAGGGGCGGTTCCTGGTATCGCGCCATGGTGTGGGACCGCGCGCACCAGGTGCCCGACGGCGAACCGGTCTCCGACGCCGAGATCGTCGACGTGCTCGCCCGCGGCATGCGCACCGACTACGGCGTCGTCGAGGTGGGCTGGAAGTCCCGATTCCATTGCGACGAAAGGCAAGTCGAGCGGTACCGGCACGGGCGGGTGTTCTTGGCCGGCGACGCCGCGCACGTGCACTCCCCCATGGGCGGCCAGGGCATGAACACCGGCATTCAGGACGCCGCCAACCTGGCGTGGAAGCTCGACGCGGTGCTCGGCGGCGCCGACGAGGAGCTGCTCGACAGCTACCACACCGAACGCCACCCGATCGGCAAGCGCGTGCTGTTGCAATCCGGGGCGATGGCCCGCGCCGCGACGCTGCATCCGCGCCCCGCGCGGTGGTTGCGAAACCTGTTGGTGCCCAGGTTACTTCGGGTGCCAGCGGTCCGCGACGTGGTGGCGGGCAGTTTCGCGGGGACGACGCTGCGCTACGGCCGTCGCGGCCTGGTCGGCACCCGCGCCACCCAGATTCCCCTCGTCGAGGGGCGGTTGACCGAATTGCAGCGCGCCGGGGGCTTCGTGTTGGTGCGCGAACGCGGCGCCCCACCCGTCGAGGCACCCGGGATGCTGCAGGCCGAGCGGACCGATCGCGGGCCGGCCGTGCTGGTGCGCCCCGACGGGTACATCGGCTGGGCGGGGTCTTCGGCTCGTGCGCCGGCCCGGATCCCGGGGCCGGCCGCGACGCGCGCGGGGTGAGCGCCTACCGGGTGTCGACGAACGGGCGCAGGTGGACTCGCGTCTGGTGATCGGGTGCGCCGGGTTCGCCGTCGGCGTGCTTGCCGCGGGTGTAGTCGCCCTGCCACGGGATCTTTTCGCCCAGTTCGGTGTTGACCGCGGCCTGCGCCTGGCCCAGCTCGTTTCGTGAACGCAGGAAGAACTCGTGTTTACGCCGCACTTCCTCGTCGGAGTCGATCGGCCTGAGTTCGGGCGCGAACTCTTCCAGCTCCGCCCGCCGCTGCGGGACGATCATGCAGATCGGCTCGTCGACCTCGAACCGCACCGGCATCATCTTGCGGGTTATCTGCCAGCTCATGCTGAAACTCGATGTGGCCCAATCCGTCTCGACGATGCCCTCCAACGGCGACACGGCATCCTTCGGGTAGTTCGCCGGCCCGCGGACCAACAGGTTGTAACCGGGCGGGGTGCGGAACAGCATCGGCAGGTGCCAGGTCAGGATGCCGTGACCGAAGTGGCTGAACGGCAGCAGCTGAGCGGGGTCGCGCCGGTCGGGCGCGATGATCACCCCCAGGCTGTCGTCGCCACCCATCCACGTCGCGGTGAATGCACACGGGTTGCGCAGCTCCCAGCCGCTCTGGTTGGCGATCAGTATCGGCAGGCACCGGTTCGGCCAACCGTTGCGCAGCTCCGACATCCACGGCCGGCTGATGGGCGCGGGCGTGATCGGCGGCGCGTTGTCTGCGGTGGTGAACGCGATCAGCGGGCGGCGCGTGGGCGCCCCGGACTTGTCGCTCATCGACTCCCCTCGATTCGCCGCTTGCCGCGGACGTCGTCCGCTCCAGTCTTAGCGCACGTCTAGCGGTGCCGCCTCGAGCCAACGCTCATCGGTCGTGTCCGTTGAGCGCAGCCTCAATTGTGCGAGTCGGAAGACCCGACCATGGCAGCGGGTCAGCAGGCCGGCCGGGCCGGTCCGCCAGCGGGCGCCGCCACCAGCCGACGTCCCACCACGCTCCGTTCTTGAAGCCCACCCCGTCGAACACGCCGACGCAGGCGAAACCCATCGACTCGTGCAGACCGACGCTCGCGGGATTGGGCAGCGCGATGGCGGCGAATGCATTGATATACCCCTGCGCGGCAAGAAGTTTGAGCAATGCGGAGTATAGCCGCCGACCGTTGCCGTTCCGGTGAAGTGACCGGTCGAGGTAGATGGAGACGTCGACGGACCAGCGGTAGGCGGCCCGCTCGCCGTGCGGACTTGCGTAGGCGTAGCCGCTGACGGCGCCGGCATGGGTGATGACCAGCCAGGGCAGGTCGGTCAGCGTGGCGGTCAGCCTCGACCGCATCTCATGCGCCGTCGGCGGCACCGCCTCGAAGGAGATCGCGGAGTCGCGCACGTAGGGCGCATAAATCTCGGCGATAGCGTCCGCGTCCTTCGGCGTCGCCATTCGGATCATGAAAACAGCTTGCCAATGAATCACCTTCTCGGCGGACCGGCGGTGGGTGTTCTGCGTCGCCGCGCTCGGCTACCGGCCGTTGGTTTGCGAACCGAGTCAGTTGGTGCTCGGTGGTGGTTGGGGCTGGAAGGGGTCGTACCACCACCAGTCGGCGCGTTCGCCCAGAGGCCCGGGCCATGGCGGGACGGCGGGTGGCGGATCTTTGGGGGGACGGGCCAGTGATCGGGCGCTCAATGGTCGACCGGAGTCGTCGGTGACGCTCAGATCGGTCGCGGTTCCGCCGATGGTGATCAGGCCCCGGTGGTGCGCCCGATGGTGATACGGGCAGACCAGCACGAGGTTGGTCAGCTCGGTGGCACCGCCGTCTTCCCAGTGTCGGATGTGGTGGGCATGCAGACCGCGGGTGGCACCACAGCCGGGCACCGCGCACGTGCGGTCGCGGTGCTCGAGTGCGCGACGTAGCCGCCGGCTGACGGTGCGGGTCGCCCGGCCGGCGCCGATGACCTCCCCGTCACGCTCGAACCACACCTCACAGGTCGCATCGCAGGTCAGGTATTGACGCTCGGCATCGGACAGCAGCGGACCCAGATGCAGCGCGGCCGCGCGCTGGGCGACATCGAGATGCACCACCACGGTGGTGTGCTGCCCGTGCGGGCGGCGGGCCGCCTCGCTATCCCAGCCGGTCTCGACCAGGCGCAGGAAGGCATCGAGGGTGTTGGGGAACGGCGGCGCACCATCGCAGGCGGCCTCGCCGTCGCCGCGGTCGCGCTTCCACTGGGCGATCAGCGCGTCACGATGAGTCGCCAACGCCGCGTCGAACGTCGCCGCCTCGTCGCGGGGCAGCTTGATCCGCCAGCAGCTGCCCTCCTCGGTGGTGGTCTTACTGATCGAGCGCTCCGGCTCGGGACGGGCATCGGGTTCGGGCCGCGGTTCGAGCTTGACCGCGGTGCGCAGCTGATTGACCGTGGCCACCGCGGCCAGCTGGGCGTAATGCTCATCAGACCCCTCACCCGCCCGCGCCGCGATCACCCCAACCTGATCCAGCGACAACCGCCCCTCCCGCATGCCCTGCGCACAGCGCGGGAACTCCTCGAGCCGGTGCGCGACGGTGGTGACCGTGTGCGCGGTGGTCGACGACAAACCCAGCTTCCAAGCCACCAACGCCGCGACCGAGCGCGCGCCGGTCATGCCGCACAGCTCATCACGCTCGATCTCGGCCACCAACTCAACAATGCGGCCATCAATCGCGTTGCGCTGACCGGCCAACTCCGCCAACTCCTCGAACACCACCTCCAAACGCTCTTTGGGGCTCACCGCCACAGAGCCCGGAGGCGACGCGATCGAGTACATGACCTCATCATCGCAGGGGGGTACGACAAGCCTCGGCCACCAAATCCGCAACGCGTCAATTGGTGCGGTCGGCCCAACCCGGTGGGAGCTGGTCGGGGGCCACGGCGATCACCGATTCGTCGTCGGCGCCGACACGCTCGAACAGTGTGATGTAGGCGAACTCGGGCACGGTGAAGATCGGGTAGGTCGGTCCCTCGTCACGGTAGGCGCGCATCTCAGCGAGGTGCTCGTTTTGGAAACACACCGTTCGCTCCCCGTGCTGACGGATCCACTGGGGGAAAAAGATCACGCCGTGGATCCGCCGCTTGCCAGGCATGACGTTGACGACCACCGACGTGCCCGTGGGCTCGGTCCAGGAGATCTTGTAGCTGTCGTCGTCGAGCTGCACCAGGTCGACCTCTTGGCCCTTGACCCACCGCCCGCCGACATGGCCCGAATGGATTCGATAGTCGATGGTCCGGTCGTTCTTGACATACATCTCGTAGCGCCAGCCATTGGCGTAGGTGTAGATGAACCGGCATCCGACGATGCCCGACAAGTCCTGCAGCGGAATGGGATTGTCGACGGTGGTCATAATCGGCTCCCGAAACTGTCGGCGGTCCGTAGCATACGGCGAAGGCAGGGGTGAGGGGCGTCGCGGAATGCACTGGATGCGCGTGTGGTGGCGTCAACCAGATCACTACGACTGGTTCTCCGACTACCTCGGCGCGCGTGGATTGAAACCATTCGTCCGCTACTTGATGGTCGCAATCCTGTCAGTCCTCGTCGCGGCGACGTTGCTGATGCTGAACAGCCCCTCGGGTCTGCAGACCCCCGCTCGGCGCGGCCTGGCGGCGGTGTTCGTCGCCTGCCTACCTACCGCGTCCCGGCCAGCCCCGCAATGGTGTTGACGCGCCGGACGGCCGTGGCGATCTCGTCGGCGAAGTCGCGGCGCCGTTGGGCGATGTCGACGTCGGAGAATCCGTCCACCAGCTCTCGATGCCGGGCCAGCCGCAGCGCGGTCTTGAACAACTCCATCGACCTCGATTCCGCGCTGGCGATCCTGCGTTGCAGCTCCCACTGCTTGCCCACCTCAAGGCACTCGGCGAGAAACGCCTCCCCATCGAACGATTCGTCGTCGAAGGCGGCCAGCCGGTCGGCGACGATGTGGTAGGCGTCCAGGAACGGCCGCAGCACCAGGTGCGCCAGCAGCAGGTCGGCCTTCTCCAGTAGGCCGCGCACGTCGGCGGCGTTGGCCGCCTTACTGGTGTCCTCCACCCGCCCGATCAGGCGCACCTCGTCGGCGAGCTCCTTCTCGAACTGCGCCCGCGCCGAGAACAGGAACTCAAATTTCAGCAACTCGCGCAGGCGCAGCGCCTCGTCACGCACCGTCATCGGTTCAACCAAACCGTCCACCGAACCCTCGGCGTCCTCTATGGCGGCCAGCAGCGCGGTCTCGGCGATGGCGCGGTCGACCACGATGTGGATCGCGGTGTTGCGGTAGAACGCGGCCACCAGGTGTTGCTCGGCCCCGATGCCCCAGACCGGTTCGGTGCCCGCGTCATACACGTTGACGACGCCTGAGGCGACCATTTGATGCAGCGTCCAGCGGATGGTCGAGCGGTTCGTCAGGTCGGCGGCGCCGGCCACGCACCAGTTCCGCGCCGCGATGTAGCTCGCCAGCGGTCGCACCGTGGCCAGCACCTCGCTGATCGAAAGCGAGCGGTCGGCGCCCAGCAGCGCGAGGCTCACCACCGCGGTCGGGGTGACCGGAGTGGCGCGGTTGATCCGGTGCTCGACGTCGAGCGCGATGCGTTCGATTTCGGTGCCCGTCCCGGACTCCTCGGCGCGCAGCTCCTCGAGGCGCTTGCGCAGCGGCAGCGGTTCGCCGAAGTCCAGGTAGGCGCGGCCGAGTCGCTCGCCCTGCTGGCGCGCCAGCCGCACCAGGAAACGAAAGTCCTCGGGCCGCTTCGTCGCGCCGTAGGCCTCGGTGGTCATCGCCTCCACCTCGTGCAGCTGGTCGTACACGATCGAGGTGGGCACCAAATAGACTTCCGGACCGTCGATTTCGTCGACGGCGTCGCTGATGTAGCGCAGGATGCCGTACACCGGGGGCCGCAGCTTGCCGGTCCGGGTGCGGCCGCCCTCGATGGACCAGGTGAGGTTGGCGTGGTTCTGCACCAGTTGCGCGGCGTAGGCGCGTAATACGAAGCGGTACACCGGAATGTCTTTGGTCTGGCGCCGGATGAAGATCGTGCCCGTCCGCTTGGCCCACGCCCCCATCGGGAAGAAGTTCAGGTTCGCCCCGCCGAAGGTGAGCGCCGGCGAAAGCCGGTTGGCCTGAATCACTTCCGGCAGCAGCAGGCCGTCCAGATAGGAGCGATGCGAGAAAGCAAACGCCAGTGTCGCTTTGCGATCCAACTTGCGCAGCTGCGCGATCTGGTCCTCGTCGACCAAGACGTCGTAGGCGCGCATCAACCAGCAGCTGAAGCTGCGCCACGCTCGGACAGCCCGCTCGTCCAACGACGGCGCCATCTCCCGCAGGTAGCCGGCCGCCTCGGCGCGCACGCCGGCCAGGTCGCGCCCCAGCTCGTCGGCCAGTCCGGCCAACCGCTGGTCATACCACGGGGCCGCGAGCAGCTGGACGACCTCCGCCGGGTCCGTCGTCAGCGGCGTCGTCGATTCCTCCACGATTCCGGTGCGCTGCAACAACTTTCGCATCCCGACCCGACCGAATTCACGGGCGCTCGCCCCCGGACCCGCGCTCATGCCGGCTGCACCGTCGCCGCCGACGGCTCGTGCACGTCCGGGTGCAGCTCGGGCGCGTAGAGCTCCTCGATCTCTCGGGCGTATTTCGTCATGATCGGCTTGCGTTTGAGCTTCATGGTCAACGTGATCTCGTCTCCTCCGGGCTCCCAGAGTGACGGCAGTATTCGGAAGCGCTTGATCTGCTCCACCCGTGACAGCTTGGCGTTGCCCTCGGCCACCCCCGCGGCGATGCGGGCGATGACCTCCGGGTGGGCCGCCAAAGCCGCGGGCGACGCGTCGCCCAGGCCGTGCTGCGCCGCGTAGGGACCGACCGATTCGGCGTCGAAGACCATGAGCGCGGCGTTGTAGGGCCGCCCGTCACCGATCGTGATCATCACGCCGACCATCGGGCACGCGGCCAGCACGGTGTTCTCAATGTTGGCCGGCGACATGTTCTTTCCGGCCGCGTTGATGATCAACTCCTTCTTGCGGTCGATGATCCTCAGGTAGCCCTCGTCGTCCACCTCGATGATGTCGCCGGTGTGCAGCCATCCGTCGGCGTCGATCGCCTCGGCCGTCTTCGCGGGTTCCTTGCGGTAGCCCTTCATGACCAGCGGTCCGCGCACCAGGAACTCGCCGTCGTCGGCGACCTTGCCCTCAAGCCCGGGCAGCAGCTTGCCCACGGTGCCCAACCGTGCGTCGCGGGGATGGCTGACGCTGGCGACACAACTGAGCTCCGACATCCCCCAGACCTCGGCGATCGGAATGCCGATGCCGAGGAAGAACGCCAGGGTCTCCCGGGGAATCGGGGCGGCGCCCGATACCGCCCAACGGAGTTCGCCGAACCCGAGCCGCTCGCGCAGCTTGGACAGCACCAACTGGTCGGCCTGCGCCCATTCGGCGGCCAGCTCGTCCGACATCGGCTCGCCGGCCACCAGGGCGGCGGCGCGCTTGCCGGCCACCGACATCGCCCACTGCAGCGCCGGACGCTTGACCTCGTCGGTCTCGCTGGCGACGGCGAATTCGATTCCGGCCTTGAGCTTTTCCCACACCCGCGGCACGCCGCCCCACACCGTGGGCCGCACGTCGGGCAGCGCGGCGGCGATGGCGCGGACGTCCGAGACGACCGTGACCTGGGCGCCGAACACCTCGAGGCCGTACAGTCCCATCACCCGGTCGGCGATGTGCGCGGTCGGCAGGTACGAAGTCACGCGGTCACCGAACTGGGACGGGAGAACGGCGTTGAGGGCATACGCCTCGAAAAGCAGGTTGGCGTGGGTCATCTCCACGCCCTTGGGGTTCCCGGTGGTTCCGGAGGTGTAGATGAGCGTGACGACGTCGTCGGGCCGCACGGCCCGCCAGGTCGCCTCGAAGTCGAAGCCCTCCCGCGCGGCGGCGTACACGTCGTCGACCGACATGGTGCCGGGCGGCGACCCGTCGATGCAGACGATGTGCTCGATCGGCGCGCCGCTGGCGCGGATGCGGTCCACGTACTGCTCCTCGCAGATCGCGACCCGCGTTCCCGCGTTCTCGAACAGGTAGGTCAGTTGTTCGGCGGGCAGCGTGTTGTAGACGGAAAACGAAGTGGCGCCGAGGTGTTGGGCGGCGATCTCGAACGGGTAGAACTCGATGCGGTTGGCCATCATCAGCGACACCGTGTCGCCCGGCCCGACGCCCAGGCCGGCCAGGCCTGCGGCCACCTTGCGCACCTGCGCCGCCAGCTCGCGCCAGGTAAGGGTCTGGGTGCCGCCCGGGGTGCGTAGCGCGACGGCGTCCGGATCGATCGACGCGTTGCGTGCGAACGCCTCGCATAGGGTGACGGGACGCTCGGTCATGGGTGTCCTCTCAGCTGTGCCTTCGTGAGCGTACGTCCGCGGTCGGGGACGCGGAGCCGATCACGCCGGATCCGGGCGCCAGAGCTGCAGCGTGCTCGATATCCCGGCGGGCAACTCCAGCAGTTCGATCGGGGTGCCATCGGGGTCGTAGATGAAGAACATCCGCACCCCGCCGATGTCGACGGGCGGCTCGGACCGCACGCCGGGATGCTCGCGCCGCACCGCGTCGTACGTGGCGTCCAGGTCGTCGACGCGGAACGAGACGTTGGTGTAGCCCAGGTGCGGTCCGCTCGGGCACTCGGGGACGGCGCCCAGCGAGAGGAGCTCGACCATCGCGGAGCCGATCAGCCCGCCGATCATGCGGCCGCGTTGCGCGGCCCCGCCGGTCACCGAGTCCAGTCCGGCGCCGTCGAGTTCGACGTCGAAGACGACGTCCATGCCCAGCACCGCGGTGTAGAACGTGCGCGACGCCTCGATGTCCGAGACGCCGATGCAGACGTGGGAGAAGTTGCGCACGGCGATGGGCGGGGTCATCGAGCTCCTTTGCTCAGGCGGGCAACGCGGCGTGAATCCCGCACGTACACGCGTCGATCGACGGGCACGTGCAGCGCATCCCCCATTCGATCACGGCGCGCGCCCGGGCCAGCGCCTCCATCTGGGCGTCGATTTCGGCGAGCTTGGCCTCGGCCAGCGCGCGACTGACCGGCCGCCCCGGCGCGTCGTCGGCGAACAGCAGCTGGATCTCCTCCAGCGCGAAGCCGGCCGATTTGCAGAGCCGGATCACCTCGAGCCGGGCAAGCACGGAATCGTCGTAGCGGCGCTGCCCGCCGAGCCGGCCCGGCCGGGGCACCAGGCCGATCTGTTCGTAATAGCGCAGCGTGGTCGCCGCGACGCCCGCTCGGCGCGCCACCTCGCCGATCGTGAGCCGAGCACTCATCGGGCCTCCCTCGACGCTTGACTTAGAGCCAACTCTAAGTCGTTGACTGGGGCCATGCACACACATTCACTCGACGCGCTCGGCGGGGCGCGCTACGCGCTGCTGCGGTCCTTCCGCCGCGACGGCACACCCGTCGACACCCCAATCTGGTTCGGGCTGGACGGCAGCGCGCTGCTCTTTCGCACCAAGCGGGGGCCGAAGACCACGCGGCTGACCGCGCGCCGCGACGTCGAACTCACCGCGTGCGACTATCGGGGCCGGGTTCGCCCCGGCGCGACGACGGTCGCCGGCCGCGCCACCATCCTGTCGGGGGTCGACGCCGAGCGGGCCAATCGGATCCTGCACCGGCGCTACGGCTGGCAGTGGAACATCGTGCCGCTGATCAAGGTCCCGGGCGTCACGAACGTCCACGAAGATCTGTGCCTGCGCGAGAAGGTGCGCCGGGCGCGCGACCGCGGCGTGTGGCCCGACAGCGTCATCGTCCGGGTGGAGGCGCCATGACGCACGATCCCGTCCGCTCCCCCACCCTGCGCCAATGCTGCGCCGCCGCAACCGGATTGGTGTGGGGCGCGCTGCGCCCGAAGCGGCCCGACGACCGGTTTCTCCGCCATGTCACCGACGCGGGTCTGCCCGAGCCGCGGCGCACGGTCACGGTGACCGCGCTGCCCCAGGTGCCGCGCTCGGTGCCCACCGCGGCGATCGTCGAGGGCACATTCGTGCCCGCCCGCGTCGACAACTCGATGACCTCGTTTCTCGTCAGCCACCCGGAAGCCACCTTCATCGTCGATCCGGCCGTGTGCCGTGACGTCGAGCGCCGGGCGATCGCGCAACTACCCGCGGTGCTGCGCGTCGCGGTTCGTCCGCCCGTCGACACCGTTCCCACCGTCACGGCCCTCAACCGGCTGCCCGGGGCGCCGGCGTTGGACTTCGCGTTACCCACCCACGCGCACTGGGACCACGTGTCGGGTCTGCTGGACCTGCCGGATCTGCCGGTTCATTTGCATCGCACCGAACGGGACTGGGTCGATTCGGGTCGCGTGGCGCCGGTCGGCGGCGTTCGCGATTCGCTGCGCGGCCGGCCCGTCGTCGACTACGAACTGGACGGGCCGCCGGTGCTGACCTTCACCCGCAGCCACGACCTGTTCGGGGACGGCTCCGTCGTGTTGGTCGACCTGCCCGGTCACACGCCGGGCAGCGTCGGGGTGCTCGCCCACACCGGGCACCGGTGGGTCTTGATCGCCGGCGACGCGGCGTGGCACCAGTTGCAGATCGAGAAGGTGCGCCAAAAGTCAAGCTACCCCGGTGTTCTGGTGGACGAGGACCGCGACGAGGCCTTCCGGACGCTGCAGCGGCTGCACCTGGCGCGGCACACCGTGACGATCATCCCGACGCACGACCACCAGGCGGCGCTGGGATTGTCGGCCTAGCGGCCCGCCGGCCCGCACAGCGGGACGCGAGGGTGCGACCGGCCGCGCGCTCGACCGGCGGTCGCGCAGATTCCCGCGCCGGATGACCCGAGCGGTGTTACCGTGAGTCCTCGGGGTCATGCACTCTCGCTTCTACGCTTCTACTTTGAGGTAGCGATCGTGGCGAATTCTGTTATGGGCGACTTGGTCAGCCAACTGCGCGTCGCCTTACACCGCTTACAGGACTGGGTCTACCCGGACGAGGTTCATCACGACCACTTTTGCGCCTTCATGAAGACGCCCCACGACGTGGGCGGCGAGCCCGACGCCCCGGCGGTCTTCGAGGAGAAACAGGAAGAGCAGTGGGAACTCAATACGTTCGTCACCTGTGAGGTCCTCGGCTGGCGGGGCATCTGGACGTCGGAGGAGCGCAGACGGCTCGGCAACGTCGATGTCGGAAGGACGCTGTATCAGGGCTTCCCCTATTACGGCCGTTGGGTTTTGGCGGCCGCCCGGTGCCTCATCGACAAGCGCCACATCACCCTCGGTGAACTGATCGAACGGGCCGCCGAAGTGCGCGGGCGCGCGGCGGCCGGCGCGACCCCGCTGGAAGCAGCGCCTCGCGCTGTCGGCGACGCGGCGGCGGTGCCCAGGAACCGCCATCACGTCGAGGCGGTCGGCAAGGGCGACCCGCAGTGCTTCGACGGCCTCGCCGGTGACGCGCGATTCGCGGTCGGCGACCCGGTGGTGGTGCGCGACCTGCCCACCATCTTCTACACCCGAACCCAGGAATACCTGCGGGGCAAGCCGGGAACGGTCGTGCGGGTGTCCTACGAGAGCCTGGTCTCCGAGGACGAGGCGTTCGACCGCGAAGACCAGCAACCGGAGTGGTTCTACATCGTTCGCTTCAAGATGGCCGACCTTTGGGACCCCTACGCGGGCCCGCCGAACGACACGCTGCAGGCGGAGATATCGGAACGGTGGCTGCAGCCGGCTTCCTAGCCCGAGCCGTCACTTATCACTAACCAGGATGGCGAGATGACAGAGCACACCGATGCGGCCCACGAAATCGAACGCCACGCGGCACCGATGGTCGAGGAGGTCACCGACTTCGAAGTGCTGGAAATCGCCTTGCGCGAGCTGGCAATTGAGAAGGGTCTGTTCACCGCCGAGGATCATCGGCGCTACACCGAGTTCGTCGAGCAGATGGGACCGGCGCCGGGCGCCCGGCTCGTCGCGAAGGCCTGGGTGGACCCCGACTTCAAACGGCTGGCCCTGCAGGACGGCATCGCCGCCAGCCGCGAGGTGGGCATCGACTGGCTCCATCCGACCGGCTTCGGCACACCCAGCGACTTCACCGCGCTGCACATCCTCGAGGACACCGAAACCCTGCACCACGTGATCGTGTGCACGCTGTGCTCGTGCTACCCACGTCCGCTGCTGGGAAACTCCCCCGAGTGGTACCGGACGCCGAACTATCGACGCCGCATCGTGCGATGGCCCCGCCAAGTCCTCGCCGAGTTCGGCCTGTATCTGCCGGAGGACGTCGAAATCCGAGTCGAGGATTCGAATTCCAAACATAGGTTCCTCGTCCTGCCGCTCCGGCCGGCGGGGACCGACGGGTGGAGCGAGGAGCAACTCGCCGAGATCGTGACCCGCGACTGCATGATCGGCGTTGCCCTGCCCAAGCCGGGTGTGACCGCCAGCGTCGAACGCCCCGTGCATCCCGCGGTGCGCCCCGCCGAGAACTACTGAGGGCCTAGCGATGTCTGCCGAGATCGACGTCACCGCCGTGCGGGTGCCGACGCTGGAGCAGGTGGCCGGGCGCGACCAGGTGTGGGCGCGGATGGCGCAGAAATACGGGGTGAGCAATCCCGTGCCGCCCTGGAAGTCGAGCCTCGACGGGATGTGTGAAGCGCTCGACAGGCAGGGAACGGCGCTGGAGCTTTTGACGCGCCGGACCGACGAGGATCGCCTCGGCGAAGGGCGTTACGCGGCCCTACCGTATCCGGAGAGCCAGCTCGTCGCGCTGGCGCACTCCCTGGTGGCCCGCAACGTCATCGACGAGGAGGCGCTGGCCCAACGCATGGAAGCGGTTCGAGCGCGGCTGCAGGCCGGCGACGCCTAAAGCCGCGACGACTCAAGTCGCGAGTGTGCTGCCGGTTTCCCGCTCGGGCGGGGCGACCTAGCCGCCCAGGCAGCCCGGGCCGAGCAGCTCCTTGAGGTCTCCCATCAGCGCGGGCGAGGGCGTCACCCGCAGCGACGGGTCCAGCTCGAGGGTGGTGATTCGGTCCCCGCTGATCAGCCGCAGGTGCACCTGAGCGGTCCCGGGGTGACGCGCCAGCACCTGCTTGAGCGCGCTGACCTTGTCGATGGTGCACTGCCGGGTCGGCAGGCTGACCGCGATCGGACGATTCGGCTGGGCGTTGGAAAAGTCCGGCACCACAAGCTCGTTGGCGATCAGGCTGATGCGATCGTCGCGAATCGCGACCTTCGCGTTGATCAGCACCACCGCGTCGTCGGCGATGTCGGCGCCGTAGGCGGAGTACGCGTGCGGGAAGAACATCACCTCGATGCCGCCGGTGAGGTCCTCCAATTGCGCCGAGGCCCAGGGCATCCCGTTCTTGTTGACCCGCCGGTTGACCGACGCCAGGATGCCACCCACCCGCACCTGCGTCTCATTGGGGACGTCGCCGTCCAAAATGGCCGGGATCTGGGTGTCGACCTGGGCCGCCAGCAGGTGCGCCACACCGTTGAGCGGGTGCCCCGACACGTACAAGCCCAGCATTTCCCGCTCCAGGGCAAGCTTGTGTTTGTCTTCCCATTCGTCCTCGGGCACCTTGATGGTGAAGACAGCGTCGGTGACGCTGCCGTCACCGCCGCCGCCGAACAGGTCGAATTGGCCCATTGCCTCGGCCTTCTTGGTGCCCAGCACCGAATCGACGGCGTCGGTGTGCACCAGGAACAGGCCCTTGCGGGCATGGCTGAGCGAGTCGAACGCGCCGGCCTTGATCAGCGACTCGGTGACCTTCTTGTTGCACGCCGAGATGTCGATCTTGTTGAGGTAGTCCGAGAAGTCGGTGAACTTCCCCTTCTCGTTGCGGGTCTTGATCAGCGAACCGACGACGTTGGCGCCGACGTTGCGGACCGCGCCCAGCCCGAAGCGGATGTCCTTGCCGACCGACGCGAAGTTGACCAGGGACTCGTTGACGTCCGGCGGCAGCACGGTGATGCCGAGCTTGCGGCAGTCGGCCAGGTAGACCGCGGCCTTGTCCTTGTCGTCACCCACCGAGGTCAGCAGGCCGGCCATATATTCGGCCGGGTAGTTGGCCTTCAGGTAGGCCGTCCAGTACGACACCAGGCCGTAGCCGGCGGCGTGTGACTTGTTGAACGCATACCCGGCGAACGGAAGGATGGTGTCCCACAACGCTTTCACCGCTTTTTCGGAGAAACCGTTGGCGGTCATGCCCTCGTAGAAGCCCTTGTACTCGGCCTCGAGCACCTCGAGCTTCTTCTTGCCCATCGCCTTGCGCAGCGCGTCGGCCTTGCCCATCGTGTAGGAGGCGACCTTCTGGGCGATGAACATGATCTGCTCTTGGTAGACGATCAGACCGTAAGTCTCCGAGAGGATCTCGCGCAGCGGCTCCTCGAGCTCCGGGTGGATCGGTTTGATCGCCTGCCGGTTGTTCTTGCGGTCGGCGTAGTCGTTGTGGGCGTTCATGCCCATCGGCCCGGGACGGTACAGCGCCAGCACCGCGACGATGTCGTTGAACTCGGTGGGCTGCATGCGCCGCAGCAGGTCGCGCATCGGCCCGCCGTCGAGCTGGAACACCCCCAGCGTGTCGCCGCGACCCAGCAGCTCGTAGGTGGGCTTGTCGTCCAGCGGCACCGATTCCAGGTCGAGGTCGATTCCCCTGTTGGCCTTGATGTTGTCCAGCGCGTCGCCGATGATCGTCAGGTTGCGCAGGCCCAGGAAGTCCATCTTCAGCAGGCCGATGGCCTCACACGACGGGTAGTCCCAGCCGGTGATGATGGCGCCGTCCTGCGGCCGCTTCCACAGCGGGATGGCCTCGGTGAGCGGCTCGCTGCTCATGATCACCGCGCAGGCGTGCACGCCGGCGTTGCGGATCAACCCCTCCAGCCCGCGCGCGGTCTGGTAGATGGTGCGGACGTCGGGATCGGTTTCGATCAGGCCGCGGACCTCGGCGGCCTCCTTGTACCGCTCGTGGTTCGGATCGGTGATGCCCGACAGCGGGATGTCCTTGGCCATGATCGGCGGCGGCAGCGCCTTGGTGATCCGGTCGGCGATGGCGAAGCCCGGCTGCCCGTAGTGGATACGCGCCGAATCCTTCAGCGCCGCTTTCGTTTTGATGGTGCCGAAGGTGATGACCTGGGCGACCCGGTCGTGGCCCCACTTGTCGGCGGCGTAGCGCACCATCTCGCCGCGCCGACGGTCGTCGAAGTCGATGTCGATGTCGGGCGCCGACGGGCGCTCGGGGTTGAGGAACCGCTCGAACAGCAGGCCGTGCGGGATCGGGTCGATGTTGGTGATGCCCAGGGCGTAGGCCACCAGCGAGCCGGCCGCCGAACCGCGGCCGGGACCCACCCGGATGTCGACCGAGCGGGCGTAGTTGATCAGGTCGGCGACGATCAGGAAGTACGACGGGAAGCCCTTGTCGCAGATGACCTTGATCTCGTATTCGGCCCGGTCGATGTAGTCCTGGCCGACGCCGTCCGGGAAACGGCGCGCCAGGCCCGCCATCACCTCGTGGTGCAGCCAGGACGCCTGGTCGTGCCCCTCAGGCACCGGGAAGACCGGCATCCGGTCGCGGGGTGTCCACACGTCGTCATAGGGCTGCACCCGCTCGGCGATCAGCAGCGTCGAGTCGCACGCGCCCGGGATCGTGTCGTCCCACAGTTGACGCATCTCGGCGGCCGACTTGAGGTAGTAGCCGTCACCGTCGAACTTGAACCGGTTCGGATCCGACAACGTCTTGCCGGTCTGCACGCACAACAGCGCCTCGTGGTTGTGGGCCGCGTCGCGGGTGACGTAGTGGCAGTCGTTGGTGGCCAACGGCGGGATGCCCAGTTTGCGGCCGATCTCCAGCAGACCCTCGCGGACCCGCTGCTCGATGGACAGCCCGTGGTCCATCAGCTCGAGGAAGTAGTTGTCGGCGCCGAAGATCTCCCGCCACTTGGCGGCCGACTCCAGGGCCTCGCGGTCGTGCCCCAGCCGCAGCCGGGTCTGCACCTCACCCGACGGGCACCCGGTGGTGGCGATGATGCCCTCGGCATGCTCGGCGATGAGCTCGGCGTCCATGCGCGACCACTTGCCGAGCTGGCCCTCGAAAGACGCCAGGGAGGACAGCTTGAACAGGTTGCGCAGGCCGGTGGCGTTCTCGGCCACCATCGTCAGGTGCGTGTAGGAGCCGCTGCCGGAGACGTCGTCGGACTTCTGGCCGGGATCTCCCCACGTGATCCGCCGGGTGTCGAAGCGCGAGCCGGGCGCGATGTAGGCCTCGACCCCGATGATCGGCTTGATCCCGGCCTTGGTCGCCGCGTTGTAGAACTCGCTGGCGCCGAACATGTTTCCGTGGTCGGTCATCCCGACCGCGGGCATGCCCAGCCGCTCCACCTCCGCCAGCATCGGCGTGATCTTCGCGGCCCCGTCCAGCATCGAGTACTCGGTGTGGTTATGCAGGTGCACGAAGGACGACTCGCGGCGAACGCTTGCGGGAGGGGGAATCGAACCGGTCATAGGGACGCCAGTCTATGACTGAGGACCGACGGGTTTCGGGCGTGTCGCGAAGTGTGTCCCCTATTGATTCGCGGCGACCCGCCGCGCCCGGCCACCCCGCGCTTGCGATCGCCGCTATTGATTCGCGACGACCCGCCGCGCCCGGCTACCCCGCGCTTGCGATCGCCGCCATTGATTCGCGACGACCCGCCGCGCCCGGCTACCCCGCGCTTGCGATCGCCGCGTGAAGTTACCCGGTGGCCTGGCCATAGCGCTCGACGAAATTCTTCAACGACCTCTGCACGTCCCCCTTGACGGCGCGCGCCGCCGCCGAACCGACCGGCCCGAACAACGGCCGCCCGCCCAGCTCCAGGCGCAGGCCGAGCGTCGACCCCTGGTCGGCGGGCCGCACGGTGAGCGTCACGGCGTACTTGGCGCCGCCCTTGCCCGACCCCGAGAGCGCCACCTCATGCGGCGGATCCCACGTCGTCACCGTCCACGTCACCCGGTTGCGGAAGCCCTTCGCCCTGGCCACGCCCACCACCTGGACGCCCTCGCCGAGCTCCTCGGGCAAGTCGCTGCGCCACCCTTCGTGCATCACCAGCCAGTCGCCCAGTTCCGACAGGTCGGCGACGTGATCCCACATCTCCTGCGGGCTCATCGGCATATCGGCGGTCAGGTCAACGGCGGCCATGGCCCGAGCCTAGATTGTGCGATCGGCCCCGCGGGCCTGGTGTCCCGCGCGTTACGGTTCGGGACTGAGGGCCCGCGGCCGAACGTCGCCTTCTTCGGCATTGACGCCGATCCGCTCGTGCAGTTTGGCCAGCGGTTTAGGCGCCCACCAGTTGGCGCGGCCCAGCAATCTCATGAAGGCCGGAAGCAGCAGCATGCGAACGAGCGTCGCATCGACCACCACCGCCAGGGTGAGGCCCAGACCGAACATCCTCATGAACGAGACCTGCGCGGCTATCAACGCCGCGAACGAGATCGCCATCAGGAGCGCCGCTGCGGTCACCACCCGGCCCGAGCGGGCCACTCCCTGCGCGACGGCGTCGTCGTTATCCTCGGGCGTTCGGTTCGAGGCCAGCCAGTGCTCGCGGATCCTCGACACCAAGAACACTTCGTAATCCATGGACAGGCCGAACGCGATGCAGAACAACAGCACCGGCATGTGGACCATCAGGGTGCCGTTGGGAGTGGTGCCAAGGGCACGCAGATGGCCGTCCTGGAAGATCCACACCAACGCGCCGAAGGCGGCGGTCAACGACAAGACGTTGAGCACCAGGGCTTTCAGCGGCATCACCACGCTGCCGGTCAACAAGAACAGCAGCGCGAATGTGATTACCGCGATGATCGACAGCACGACCGGCAGTCGCGACGTCACCGCCTCCGCACTGTCACGGTTTATCGCCGCCCGGCCGGTGAATTGCACGTCGCGGCCGGCCGGACTGGAGACAGCTTGCAAACGATCTAGTTGCCTCTTCGATGCGGCGGAGAACAGCGGAGCCGCGCTGCGCACGGTGAGGAACACGCTGCCGTCTTTCGCATCGGTGGGCGCCGACGGGGCCCCGACCAGCGCGCCGTTCTGGACGGTTCCGCCCGGCGTCGACACCGAGACGACGTCGGCGACCTGCGAGAGCCGGGTGGCATAACGCTCGATGTCACTGGGCGCCAACCCGTTTGCGTCGGGGATCACCACGATGACGTCCTTTGCCGCGTCTGCGGTGAAACCCGAGCGCATCTCATCGCCGATCTGCCGCGCCGATGCCGACGGGGGCAACACACGGTCGTCGGAGAAGCCCCAATTCGCGCCGAGAAAAGGCGCGCCCAGCACCAGTAACAGTGCGACGACCGCTGTCGCGATCGGAATCGGCCGCCGCATCACGGCTTTTGTCGATCGATACAGGAAGCTCTCTTGGATCGGTCGTGGCGCCGGTTCCGGTCGCGCGGCCAGCCGGCGGATGAGCCGACGCACGTTGAGGGAGTCCAACCGGTCGCCGAACAACACGATCAGGGCAGGAGTGACCACGACCGCGGCACCGGCCGCCAAGGCGACCACCGCGACACCCGCGTAGGCGAACGACTTCAGGAAGTACATCGGAAACAGCACCATCGTCACCATCGACAGTGCGACGGTGGTTGCCGAGAACAGCACGGTTCGCCCAGCCGTGCACATTGTGCGAACCAGCGCATGCTCGGCGTCTGCGCCGTCGGCGAGCTCATCGCGATATCGGCTGATGATCAGCAGGGTGTAGTCGATGGCCAGCGCCAACCCCATGGCCACCGTGAGGTTGAGCGCGAAAATCGAGACGTCGGCGAAGAGTGCGATCGCTCGCAGCGTCGCCAAGGTGGAAACGATCGCGAAGCCGCCTACCGCCATCGGGATCGCCGCGGCGACCAGGCCGCCGAATACCCACACCAGCACAATGAAGCTCAACGGCAAGGCAATGGATTCCATGGCGAACAGGTCGTTTTCGGTTTGGTCGTTGATCTGCGCGTAGGTCAGGGCCTCGCCGCCGGCCTTCACCGTGATGCCGTCGCGATCGTGCACGAGCTGCTTTTCCAGCGCCGCGGCGTTCTTCTGAGCGTTGGTTTCACCGCCGCGAACGCCGGCGACGATCAGTCCCGTCTTGCCGTCCGCGCTGATCAGCCCCGACGCAACCGACGGCGGAGCCGTCCAGGCCGAACTGACCTGGGCAACGTCCGGCGACGCTTTCAGCCGCGTGACGATGTCGATGGCCACGTTCCGGGTGCTCTCGTCTTGGGCGCCCGCCGCGGAGGTCACCGCGATGATCATCTGCTGGTCGCCGTAATCGAACTTCTCCGCGAGGACCCGCTGAGCCCGCGCCGACTGCGATGACGGGTCTTGATAGCCGCCGGCTGACAGCGCGTGCAACGCCGAGGCGCCCACAACCGCGGCCATGATCAGCACCAAGAAAGCCGCGGCGATGATCCTGCGCGGCGCGGTTATGGCGAGTCGTGCAGTTCCCCGTAGCACCTGGTGCTCTCCCTACCTAGCGCGAAGGCGCGTGAGTCTACTGTCCGGCCGGGCGCGTTAGGTGCCAAATCGCCTGCACATCCCACATCAGCGGTTGGGTCCCCCGCGGAAGCGGTTACCGATCCGGATCCCCGGCAGCAGCAAGCTGCGCGGCGCGAACCGGCCGCCGGTGCTGACGACCTTGGGCACGACGCCGGGCACCACCGTGCGCCGGCCGGACAGCATGCCGCCGATCGCCGCCTCGGCGACGTCGCGCGGCGAAACCTGCGCGATGGGGATGCTGAACCGCTCGGCGTTGGCGATCTCCGCCCACTCGGTCGGCACCGGCCCCGGGCACAGGCACGTCACCGACACCCCGGTCCCGTGCAGTTCCTCGTGCACGGCCTCGGAGAATGTCTGCACGAACGCCTTCGTCGCCGAATAGACCGCCATGTAGGGCACCGGCTGGAAGCCGGCGATCGACGCGATGTTCATCACCGCGCCCGCCCCGCGCTCGACCATGCCGGGCAGGGCCGCGTGGGTCAGTTCCATCAACGCCAGCGCGTTGAGGGTCACCTCCTCGCTTTCGCGCTCCAGCGGCAGCTCGTGGAAGACGCCGCTGGTGCCGAACCCGGCGCTGTTGCACAACCCGGCGATGGGCTCGGTGCGCAGCCGGTCGGCCAGTTTGGCGCGGCCCTTGGGATCGCCGAGGTCCAGCGGCAACACCTCGACCGCGACCGAGTACTCCCGGCCCACCTCGTTGGCGAGCTCGTCGAGGCGCTCCCGGCGCCGCGCGACCAGCAGCAGCGGGAAGCCCCGCCGGGCCAGCCCGCGGGCCAGTTCGGCGCCGATGCCGGACGAAGCGCCGGTGATGACGACGGTGGTCTGAATGTCGGGTTTCGGAAGGCTCATGATGTCACCAATGTATCCCGCGGGTCGCGCGCACAAACGTCTCGCTGCGTTTGTCGAATTGCGGTGAATTGCTTGGTGATTCGTCGCCCCTGGCGGCGTCGGAGTCACCGAACATGGCGAACGCGCGGTTGCGCACCCGGTCCATCACCGCCGGGTTCACCGCGTCGGCGACTGCGGCGAATTGGCCGAACGGCGAGCTGGCCCGCCGGGGCCGGTGCACGATGGCGTCGGCGATCACCCCGGCCGCCTGGTCCGGCGTCAGCGCCGGGAACTTGTCGTAGAGCGTGGTGGGGCTGATCATCGGGGTGCGCACCAGGGCCATGTGCACGGTGGTGAACTTCACCCCGTCGTTGACCGTTTCGGCCTGCAGGGAATCACAGAGGCTGTCCAGCGCGGCCTTGCTGGCGATGTAGGCGCCGAAGCGCGGCGCGCGGGTCTGCACCCCGACCGAGGAGACGTTGATGATGTGCCCGAAGCCGCGCTCCCGCATCCCCGGGATGAACTTGAGGATGAGCTGGACGGCGCCCAGGTAATTCAGCTGCATGGTCCGCTGATAGTCGTGGATCCGGTCGTAGGACAGCTCCAGCGAGCGCCGGATGGACTTGCCGGCGTTGTTGATCAGGATGTCGACGCCCCCCAGGTCGCCGAGCACCTGGTCGGCCATCGCGGCGATCGCGTCCATGTCGGACAGGTCGCACGGATAGACGTGGGCGGTCCCGCCGTCGCCGCGGATCTCGTCGGCCACCTTCTCCAAGTTCTCCCTGGTCCGCGCGACCAGCACCACCGCGCCGCCGGCTTCCGCGATCCGCTTCGCGGCGGCCTCCCCGATGCCCGACGATCCCCCGGTGATCAGAACGGTCTTGCCGTTGACCGCCTCGTCGAGCGTGCGGCCCTGCACGGCGTCGAGCAGATTCCTCAGATAGAACGGCCGGTAGCGGCCCGCGGAGTTGGGGGTGTTGACGATGTGGGACACCGCCGCGAGCGGCTTCTCCACCAAACTCGCGAGCGGCTTTTCGACCAGGTTGGTGATGTCGCCGAGATTCATTGGCTTTCGCTCCTGATGATGTCGGCCCCCCGACCGCAACTGGCCTGCCCGTTGACCACGACCGCCTTGCGGGGCTGTGTGAATGTTGTGACGTGAGTCATAAGGCCAACCTAGGACATCAGCGCCCCGACCCGATGCAGATTTCCGCCATGTAAAGCGCGCCGCACATCTCACGCCGCGGCGAAGGCGGCCGTCATGGTTGGGCAATCCGGTTGTTACCCATAGACATCGGTGCGTGATTGCCAACTAACCGGCGGGCAACGCCGGAATGTTCCAATCGAGCTTATGAAAATGCTGGCACGCTTCCGCAAGCCACAGTCGGTCACCATCTACGACCGGATCGGCGGGCACGAGGCGATCGAAGTCGTGGTCGAGGACTTCTACGTTCGTGTGCTTGCCGACGACCAACTCGCGGGCTTTTTCACCGGGACCAACATGAACCGCCTCAAGGGCAAGCAGGTCGAGTTCTTCGCCGCCGCGCTCGGGGGCCCCGAGCCCTACACCGGCGCGCCGATGAAGCAGGTGCACCAGGGGCGTGGGATCACCATGTACCACTTCAACCTGGTGGCCCGGCACCTGTCGGACGCGCTGGCCGCGGCCGGGGTGCCGGCCGAAACCGTCACCGCCATCATCGGCGCGATCGCGCCGCTGGCCCCCGAGATCGCGACGGGTGACGCCAACCCAGCCACGGTCTGACGCTTCCGCCGCCGTGGTCACCGCGGCGGGACCGGCCGTAGGCGACGGCACGACCGTGACGGCGATCTCGGGTGTCGCGCGCCTAGCATGCTCGACATGGGCCGCACCTTCGACGACCTCGTGGCCGAGGCCGACGCCGCCCCCGTTGACGGCTGGGACTTCTCGTGGCTGGACGGGCGCGCCACCGAGGAACGCCCGTCGTGGGGGTACCAACGGCAGCTGAGCAGCCGGTTGGCCACGGTGTCCGCCGCGCTGGACATTCACACCGGAGGCGGCGAGGTGCTGTCGGGCGCGGCACCGTTCCCGCCGACCATGGCGGCCATCGAGACGTGGCCCCCCAACGCGGCGCTGGCGACCAAGCGGCTGCATCCGCTCGGCGTGGTCCTCGTCGTGACGCGGGATGAGCCGCCACTGCCGTTCGCTGACGAAGCGTTCGATCTGGTCACCACACGTCATCCGATCTCCGTGTGGTGGAACGAGATTCGCCGGGTGCTGCGGCCGGGCGGCACCTACTTCGCCCAGCAGATCGGGCCCGAGACGATGGCCGAGCTGGTCGAGTACTTCATCGGGCCGCAGCCCGAGAAGTGGGCCGAGTTCCACCCGGACGCCGTGCGCGCCCAGATCGAGGCCGCAGACCTTCAGGTCGAGGACTTGCGCATGGAGCGGATGCGGGCCGAGTTCTTCGACGTCGGCGCCGTTATCTACTTCCTGCGCAAGGTGATTTGGACGGTGCCGGACTTCACGGTCGCCGCCTACCGGGATCGGCTGCGGGAACTGCACGAGCGCATCCAGGCCGACGGGCCCTTCGTCGCGCACTCCACGCGGCTGCTCGTCGAGGCGCGCAGACCGGCTGAGTGATCGCAAGCGCGACCATCAGAATGATCAGCCCTCGGCGCGCAGCACGTCCAGCGCGTGCCGCAGATCCGCCGGGTAGGGGCTGACGATCTCCATCCGCCTGCCGTCAGCCGGATGGGCGAACGACAGCGACCTCGCGTGCAGCCATTGCCGTTCCAGCCCAAGCCTTTTCGCAAGTTTCGGGTCGGCACCGTAGACGAGGTCACCGCAGCATGGGTGATGCAGCGCGGAGAAGTGCACCCGGATCTGGTGCGTGCGACCGGTTTCCAGGTGCACGTCGAGCAGGCTGGCCGCGGTGAAGGCTTCGATGGTGTCGTAATGGGTCAGGCTGTGCCGGCCATTCGTCGTGACCGCGAACTTCCACTCGCCGCCGCGGTGCCGCCCGATCGGTGCGTCGATCGTCCCGCTCGACGGGTCCGGATGCCCCTGCACCAGCGCGTGATAGCGCTTGTCCACCGTGCGCTGTTTGAACGCGCGCTTCAGCACGGTGTAGGCCCGCTCGGAGAGCGCCACCACCATCACTCCGGAGGTGCCGACGTCGAGGCGATGCACGATGCCCTGCCGCTCGGGCACGCCGGACGTGGTGATCCGGTAACCGGCCGCGGCCAGGCCGCCGAGCACCGTCGGCCCGGTCCAGCCCACCGACGCGTGCGCGGCCACCGCCGCGGGCTTGTCGACCGCGACGATGTCGTCGTCGGAATACAGGATCGTCATGCCCTCTATCTCGACGGGCGTGTTCTGCACCGGCGGGGGCGCTTCGGGCAACCGGACGTCCAGCCACGCGCCGCCGGTCAGCCGGTCGGACTTGCCCGCCTGCACCCCGTCCAATTCCACGCCGCCGTCCTCGGCCAGCGCCGCGGCGGCGCTGCGGGACAGGCCCAGCAGGCGCGCGAGGCCCGCGTCCACGCGCATGCCCGCCAGCCCCTCTGGGACGGGCATGGAACGGTGCGTCATCGGGGCTGGTCGGCCTTTCGCCTGCCGACCGTGTCGAAGTCGTAGCCGAAGACCGACAGCACCACCAGGAGGATCGCGCCGCCCACCACCGAGGGATCGGCGACGTTGAAGACCGGCCACCACCCGACCGACAAGAAGTCCACGACGTGGCCGCGCAGCGGCCCGGGAGCGCGGAAGAAGCGGTCAACCAGGTTCCCCATGGCGCCGCCGAGGATCATCCCCAGCCCGACCGCCCACCAGGGCGACACCAGCCGCCGGCCCATCCAGAAGATGCCGGCCACCACGCCGGTCGCGATCAGCGTCAGCACCCACGTGTAGCCGGTCGCCATCGAGAACGCGGCGCCGGAGTTGCGGACCAGCGTCCAGGTCACCGTGTCACCGATGATGGGCACCGGCTGACCGGGCGGCAGCAGCTTGACGGCCAGCACCTTGGTGACGATGTCCAGGGCCAACACGACGCCCGCCACCGACAGCAACAGGCGCAGCCGCCTCGGCGGCCGCGCCGGCTCCGCGGCCGCGGCGTCCCCGGCTTGCTCGGTTGAGGTCACTGGCTCAGTCGATGGTTCCTCGGGCACTCTCACATCATCCCCCAATGCCGGCGCGGGCTGGCCGGTGTTCGCGGTTGGCGTGCGCGATGATTTCATCATGGGCCGGCTCACCGTCATCGCCACCGGAGGCACGATATCGACCGGCACCGGCCCGGACGGCGTACACCGGCCCGCGTATGGCGCGGCCGACTTGGCCGCCGGCCTCGACGTTGACGTCGTCGACGTGCTGGCGTTGGACAGCTCGCAGCTGGTGCCGGCCGATTGGGACCGGATCCGCGACGCCGTGCGGGCGGCGATCGACGGCGGCGCCGACGGAGTGGTGGTCACCCATGGCACCGACACCATGGAGGAGACCGCGTTGTGGCTCGACCTCACCCATGCAGGTGATGTTCCCGTGGTGCTGACCGGCGCGATGCGCAGCGCCGACGCCCCCGACGCCGACGGCCCGGGCAACCTGCGCGCTGCCCTCGCGCTGGCGGGCAGCCCCGCCGCGCGGGGCCTGGGCGTGCTGGTGTGCTTCGCCGGCCGGGTGTTGCAGCCGTTGGGGCTGAACAAGGTGGCGACCAACGACCTGACCGGGTTCGCCGGTGAGCTCATCGGCACGGTGAACGGCGGTGTGACGCTGGCCGGCACCAAGACGCGGCCGCAGCTCGGGGACCTGACCGCGGCCGACGCGCCGCGGGTGGACATCGTCGCCGCCTACCTGGGCAGCGACGGGGTGGCGCTGGACGCCTGCGTGGCGGCCGGGGCGAAGGGCGTGGTGCTCGAGGCGCTGGGCTCGGGCAACGCCGGCGACGCGGTGGTCGACGCGGTGACCCGGCACTGCCGCGCCGGGGTCGCCGTCGCGGTGTCCACCCGCGTTCCCGGCGGGCGCGTGGGTGCCAGCTACGGGCCCGGCCACCAGATGGCGACGGCCGGCGCGGTGATGGTGCCCCGGCTGCGCCCGCCGCAGGCGCGAGTGCTCGTGATGGCCGCGCTGGCCGCGCAGCTACCGGTCGCCGACGTCGTCGCCCGCTGGGGCTGACGGCTCGTTGGCATCCCGGGCCTGCAGCGCGCCTACGTAGTCCGGCCAGTCCAGGGAATCGACCGGGTTGGCTTTGGTCAGCTCGGCGGTGCCCGCGGGGAACGTGCGGGCCGGGCCCGGACCGGAACTGCGGGTCTCGAACCGCGCGGTGACCACGCCGTGGCCCGCGCCCTGCACCCAGCCGTGCCCCAGCTCGGGATGCGTGACGTCGTCGCCGACCCGCCAGCCCTGCTCGGGCGCGGCGGCGAACATCACCTCGGCCGCGGTGGCCACGGTTTCGGCGGGGTGGTCTTCCCCCGCCAGCTCCAGGTCCGGGAACAGCGACTCCTGCCGCACGTCAGTCAATCCCGAAAACCCCACGCCCAGTAGGCGAATCGGCCCGATCTCGCGGGGGTCGAGCAGCAGCCGCCGCGCCACCGCGACCAGCGCGCCGGACTCCGTCGTCGCGTACGGCAGCGTCGCCGAGCGGGTCAGGGTGCTCATGTCGGACTTCTTCAGCTTCACGGTGACGGTGCGCGCGCCGCGGCCGTCGCGCAGCAGGCGCTGATGCGCGTGCTCGGCGATCGGGTCGATCGCCTCGCGCAGCTGCTCCAGGCTGGTCAGGTCGATTGCGAAGGTGGACTCGGAGCTGATCTGCTTGGCCTCGGCGCGCTCGGCGACCGGGCGGTCGTCGATGCCGCGGGCCAGGCGGTGCAGCGCCGGCCCGATCGTCGCGCCCAGGATGTTCGCGGCCTCGGCGTCGGTCAGCGCGGCCAGCTGACCGATCGTCTCGATGCCGAGCCGGTTGAGCTTCTCCTCGGCGACCGGCCCGATGCCCCACAGCCGCCGCACCGGCAAACCGCCGAGCAGCGACCGCTCTTCGGCGCGCCGGACCACCCGAACGCCGTCCGGTTTCGCCAGTCCCGACGCGATCTTGGCGATCTGCTTGCCCGAACCGGCACCCACCGACGCGATCAGGCCCGTCTCCTCGCGAACCCGTCGCCGCAGGCTTTCGCAGAACGCCTCGACGTCCTCGGCGGACGCGCCCGCGAGGCCGGGCGGTTCACCGAACCCCTCGTCAAAGGACAGCTGCTCGACCACCGGCACCACGCCGCGCACGGTGTCGAAGACGCGCCGGCTCGCCACCCCGTACACGACGCCGCGCGGGGGCAACACCACCGCGGTCACCCCGATCAGGCGGCGGGCCTGGTGCATCGGCATCGCCGAGCGGGCGCCGAACACCCTCGCCTCGTAGCTGGCACCGGCCACCACGCCCCGGCCGCCCAGGCCGCCGACCAGCACCGGCCGCCCCCGCAGCGTCGGCCGGGTGAGCTGTTCGACCGAGGCGAAGAACGCATCCATGTCCAGGTGCAGCACCCAACGGGACTCCACACTTCAAAATGCTATTGGTCTAGCGTCGTTGGGTATGGAGCCTGACGGCACCGACGCGCCGAGGTCGCGGTGGGAGCGCCTGCGCCGGCAATGGGACCAGCGGTTGCAACCCGGCGAGCAGGCCACGGTGCTGGCCTGGTCGTCGTTCACGCTCACGTTCGCCGCACTGCGGGCGCTCACGCATTGG
Source organism: Mycobacterium hainanense (assembly GCF_041890355.1). Taxonomy (NCBI): domain Bacteria; kingdom Bacillati; phylum Actinomycetota; class Actinomycetes; order Mycobacteriales; family Mycobacteriaceae; genus Mycobacterium; species Mycobacterium hainanense. The sequence goes on from NZ_CP169059.1 coordinate 3,386,963, forward strand.
ATCCGCGCCGGCCATGGCCCGTCGGGTGGGGGTATGTCGATGGGCGGGAGGCACTTTCACCACTACAACATCGGCATCGCGATGCTGGCCATCGTGGGCGCTGTGGGCTTGCGCGGGACCGACAGGCAACGGCGGCATCCCGCGGCGGCCGTCGCGTACGGCGCCGCGAACGCCATGATCGTCGACGAGCTCGCCCTGCTTTTGGACCTCAAGGACGTCTACTGGGCGCGCGACGGCCGCCGGAGCGTCGACGTCGCGGTCGGGCTCATCGCCACCGGCGCGACCATCGTGGCGGGCATGCCGTTCTGGCCGCACGCCCACCGAGCGCTGCGCTCGCGAACGGCCCGATAGCGCGCTCAGGGACGCAGCGGCTGCGGGTGGATCGGCTGCGGCTGAACCGGCTGTTGCGAGACCGGCGGGTGGCAGGCGTAACACTGGATCGGCCCGTGGCCGCTCGGCGCGGGCTGGCCGCCGCCCTGCTGAGTGCCACCTTGTTGGCTGCCACCTTGCTGGCTGCCACCTTGCTTTGGCGGCACCGGTATCGGAACCGGCACCGGCACTATTACCGGCGGGACGTTGACGGTCACGTTGGGCGGCGGCGGGGGGCCCGGATCGGCCGGGGGCGCCGGTGCGGCTGGCGCCGGCGCCGGCGGTGCGAGTGGCGCCGGTGCGATCACGACGGGCGCGTCCCCACCGTTGACCGGCCCGGGCGAGACGTGCCCCGCGTCGGGAGGCGCAGCCGCCGGGGCCGGCGCCGCGGGCGGTGGCGCGACCGCGCTGGGCGCTTGGGGCGTCACCGGGCCGACGCTGGCATTCGGAACCACGACGGCCGGCCTCTGCTCCTTGGCGCCCGACCCGTCGAAAAGCACCAGGCCTAACCCGGCGACCGCCCCGAGCGCCGCCACCACGGCCCCGGCCACCACGGCGTTCGTTGCCCTCGGGCGCGGCTTCGCGGTCACGGTCGTGGCCGGGGAGTCATCCGAATTGCCGGTCCCCGACAGCGAACCGTCCTCGAGCGCGGGGTCGCCAAGCGGGCTCGACGCCCACGCCTCGGCGACGGTGAGGTCCTCGTGCGGGATGGCGGCGAACGTCGTCGACCTGAAGTTTTCGATGGTGCTCATGGCGTGTTCCTTAACCTGGTCGCGCCCCCCGATGGGCCGCTGTCACAGATAGGAGCGGCCAGCCCCGCTGGGGCGGACACTTTTCTCTTCGCGAGAGTGCGACTACCGACGCCCCGACTCGTGCGCTTTCGCCTTCAGCCACGGCAGCCCGCGGCTCCCAGTGCATCGCGGTCAGCGGATGAACCTCGTCCACCGCGAGCCCGGTAGCCCTTGCCAAGGACTCGACTGCCGCAGCTCGCGCTTAACACCGCACGGTCAGGCTTTGGTGATCGCCACCCGGACGCCGTCACCGATGTCGACGGCGTCGCCCGGCTCACCGAATTCGAAACTGGTGGCCAGGATCTCACCGGCGATCAGGTCGGCATGGGTGCGCGCCCAGTCGGCCCGCTCGGCGGGCACCGACATCACCACCGAGATCCGGTCGGACACGTCCAGGCCGGTGGATTTGCGCAGCTCCTGCAGTTCGCGGATGCGGTCCTTGGCCCAGCCCTCGGCCTCCAGCTCCGGTGTCACAGTGCCGTCGAGCACCACCAGCCCGGCCCCACCAGGGAGGGCCGCGGTGAACTCCGGGTCGGCGGCGACCAGCCGGGAGCTGTACTCGTCGGGCAACAGCACCGCGGGACCCGCGGTCAGGGTTCCGTCGGGGTTGACGACGCCCTCCCCCGCCTTGACGGCCTTGATGGCGGCCTGCACGTCCTTGCCCAGCCGCGGGCCCGCCACCCGGGCGTTGACCGTGAGCTCGAACCGGCCGTAGGTGTCGATCGCGTCGGTCAGCTCGACGCTCTTGACGTTCAGCTCATCGGCGATCAGGTCGACGAACGGCTCCAGGCTCCGCGGGTTCTCAACGGCCACAGTCAATTTCAGCAGCGGCAGGCGCACGCGCAGCTTCTTGGCCTTGCGCAGCGACGACGCGGCCGAGCACACCTCGCGCACCTGGTCCATCGCGGCGACCAGGCCGGGGTCGGCGGGCAGCGCCTCGTCCGGCCAATCGGTCAGGTGCACCGAGCGCCCCCCGGTGAGGCCGCGCCAGATGATCTCGGTGACCGACGGGAGCAGCGGCGCGGCCAGCCTGGCCGTCACCTCGAGCACGGTGTGCAGCGTGTCGATCGCGTCGGGGTCCTCCTCCCAGAACCGCGAACGCGACCGTCGCACATACCAATTCGTCAACGCCTCGGTGAACTGCCGCAGGTGCTCGCAGGCCCGCGAGATGTCACAGGTGTCCATCTCGCGGGTCAGGTTGTCGCGCAGTTCGGCCAGCTTGGCCAGGATGTAGCGGTCCAGCACCTGCCGCGAATCGGTGCGCCAGGTACCGACTTTGGGCGCGTAGAGGGCCAGGAAGCTGTAGGCATTCCACAGCGGGAGCAGGACCTGGCGCACACCCTCGCGGATGCCCTGCTCGGTGACGATGAGGTTGCCGCCGCGCAGGATCGGGGAGGCCATCAGGAACCACCGCATCGCGTCGGAGCCGTCGCGGTCGAACACCTCGGAGACGTCCGGGTAGTTGCGCAGCGACTTGCTCATCTTCTGTCCGTCGGAGCCCAGCACGATCCCGTGCGCGACACAGGTTTTGAAGGACGGCCGGTCGAACAGCGCGGTGGCCAGCACGTGCAGGGTGTAGAACCAGCCGCGGGTCTGCCCGATGTACTCGACGATGAAGTCGCCGGGATAGTGCCCGTCGAACCAGTCGCGATTCTCGAACGGGTAATGCACCTGGGCGTACGGCATGGAGCCCGAGTCGAACCACACGTCGAGCACGTCGGGGATGCGTCGCATGGTGCTGCGCCCGGTGGGATCGTCGGGGTTGGGCCGGGTCAGCTCGTCGATGTAGGGCCGGTGCAAGTTGGTCGGCCGCACCCCGAAATCGCGCTCCAGCTCGTCGAGGCTGCCGTAGACGTCGATGCGCGGGTAGGCCGGGTCGTCGGACTTCCACACCGGAATGGGGCTGCCCCAGTAGCGGTTTCGCGAGATCGACCAGTCGCGGGCGCCCTGCAGCCACTTGCCGAACTGGCCGTCCTTGACGTGTTCGGGATACCAGGTGATCTGCTGGTTGAGCTCCACCATGCGGTCGCGGAATGCGGTGACCGCGACGAACCACGACGACACCGCCCGGTAGATCAGCGGGTTGCGGCAGCGCCAGCAGTGCGGGTAGGGGTGCTCGTAGGTCTCGTGGCGCAGCAGCACCGCGCCGTTCGCCGCCGCCGGGCCGCTGCCGTTCTTCAGGTCCCGGATGATGGACGGGTTGGCGTCGAAGACGTGCTGCCCCTGATAATCCGGCACCGTGGCGTCGAAGCGGCCCTTGGAATCGACCGGCGTCACCGGCACGATGCCCACCTTGTCGGTGGTCGCCATGTCGTCCTCGCCGTAAGCCGGGGCCATGTGCACGATGCCGGTGCCGTCCTCGGTGGTGACGAACTCCCCCGGCAGCACCTGAAAAGCCTTGGGGCTGTCCAGGAAATACGGGAAGGGCGGCAGGTAGCGCGTGCCCAGCAGGTCGGCCCCCCGGTAAGTGCCCAGGATCTCGGGCTCCTCACCCAGCTCGCGGGCGTAGGCGGCCAGCCTCGGCTGCGCCAGCACGAAACGATGGTCGCCGGATGGGACCTCGACGTAGGTCACGTCGGGGTTGACGGCGACCGCCTGGTTCGACGGCAGCGTCCACGGTGTCGTCGTCCACACCAGCAGGTGCGCGCCGTCCAACGCGCCGCCGACCACCTTGAATCCGACCGTCAGCGCCGGGTCCTGCCGGCTCTGGTAGACGTCGTCGTCCATGCGCAATTCGTGGTTGGACAACGGGGTTTCGTCGCGCCAGCAGTACGGCAGGACGCGGTAACCCTCGTAGGCCAGGCCCTTGTCCCAGAGCTGCTTGAACGCCCAAATGACCGATTCCATGTAGGGCAGGTCGAGCGTCTTGTAGTCGTTGTCGAAGTCGACCCAGCGGGCCTGGCGGGTGACGTACGCCTGCCATTCGTCGGTGTAACGCAAGACCGACGCGCGGCACGCGTCGTTGAACGCGGCGATCCCCATGTCGTCGATCTGAGATTTGTCGTTGATGCCGAGTTGGCGCTCGACCTCGAGCTCGGCGGGCAATCCATGCGTGTCCCAACCGAACCGGCGCTCCACCTTGTAGCCGCGCATGGTGCGGTACCGCGGAACGATGTCCTTGACGTAGCCGGTGAGCAGGTGCCCGTAGTGCGGCAGGCCATTGGCGAACGGCGGCCCGTCGTAAAAGACGTACTCGTCGGCGCCGTCGCGGCGCGCGATGCTGGCGCGGAAAGTGTCGTCTTGGGCCCAGTAGTCGAGGACCTCGAGTTCCAGAGCCGGGAAGTCGGGTGCGCCGCTCGCCAGCTTGGGATAAGCCCTGGCTTCAGCGTTTTCTGTCAACGCGTCGTCTCCTGCGTGCCTATGGTCAGGCCGGGGACGACGACGCGCTGTCTGCGCGAGCGCCGCGGTACCACCCCGCTTGCCACGCCGTGGCGTGGCCGCTCGTTTCAAGGCTGTGACGGGCCCACCCGTTCGGTTCTACTGAGCCGGCCCGAGAAAGATGCCGGCTGTTCTTCCGAAGGCTCCCCGGTGATGCCGGATCGACGCCGATGGCCCGATTCTACTCAGGCGGAGCACCCCAAGGGGCTACCTGGCCTCAGGAAACACCTGCGGCCGGGTAGCCCCTTGGAGCCTTGGTTGGTCGCTGTCCATCGGATCAGGCCTGAATTTCGAGCACACCGGCCCGCAGCAGGGCCGCGTACAGGTGGCGCAGCGGGATGCTGAGCAGGCGGGTGGCGCCCTCCACCAACGGGTCGCCCACGACGGGCTGCGGGTTGGCCCGCGGGGTGGCCTTCTTGGGCGCGGGGGCCTTGGTCGTCTCGACGTCGCGCACCACCGTCAACTTGCGGGCGGGCGCTACGGTTACCACTTCGTCGTACAGAGCTGCGGTCATGGTCGTCTCCTGACGGGTTCGAACGGGGACTGAATGAATTTGACGTGCCCCGTCCCGCCGCGGTTCCGGTCCCAGAACGCTTGGCCGATAAGCCAGTTAGCGTTTGCGACGCCTCAGCTGAGAACGCCGTGCCGGAGACCGGATCGGGACGAGACGGAGTTCGGACTTCGGTCCGGACTATCGCTGGAACTCATGTGTCCCTCACCTCCTCGCGGTCACGACGCATGCGGTTGTCCGCACACGATTTGCGCGCAGCATGAGGAGCAGAAACCCGACGACCGCCGGTAATCTGCACCCCTCTCGTCAGAGCTTTGGCACCACACGACGTGTCCGGTTGTCCGGAAGCCACCTGGGCTCAACCCTTAAGCCGGGAGGAGCTGTCCTGACCCGGGGCGTCTTTCGACGTTCGGGGTCAGTGGCCTGTATTCGTGTAGACGCCTCACCTAACGAGGTGCTTACCCGACCGATAATGCACGACGGGTCCGACGGGGTCAAACTCATCGGCGCGGGGTTTCGCAATCTTTACGAATCCGCGCGGCCGGCCCACAGGATTCTGCCAGGACCGGGCCGCTGAGCTGGGCGTATGCGCTCCTCCGGACGCCACCGAATGTTCATCTGGTGTTTGCGCCGGCGCCCAAGCGTGTGCGTCCAGGGCGAAGGTTGTCGGCGTGTCGTCGCCGTGCGCGCACCCCGAAAGCCGTCGGCGCACACGCGAAACGCGTCTTAGTTCTCGATGAGCCCGTCGAGCCGCCCGATGGTGTCGATGAATTCCTCGACCATGTCGAGCATCACCGTTCGCGCGGGGCGAACCCGGTCGAGCGAGCCGACCACCTGGCCGACGAAGTAGGTGGCCAGCTCGCGCGCCTTGGCCCCGGGGTGCGCGGCCGCGGAGTTGATGCGCACCTGCGGCTCGCTGACCAGCGCTGTCTGCAGCGGCATGCCGAGGGGCTCGGGATTCCCCGGGCGGTCCCATTCGTCGGTCCAGGCCGTGCGCAGCATCCGCGCCGGCTTGCCGGTCATCGATCGCGACCGCACGGTGTCCGAGGAGGTGGCGGCCAGGAACTTATCCTTGACCACCGGCGGCGTCTCGGCCTCCTCGGTGGTCAGCCACACCGACCCGCACCACACGCCCTCGGCGCCGAGCGCCAGGGCCGCCGCGACCTGGCGGCCGCGGGCGATCCCGCCTGCGGCGAGAACGGGGACCGGCGCCACGGCGTCGACGACCTCGGGCACCAGGACCATGGTGGCGACCTCGCCGGTGTGCCCCCCGGCCTCGGTCCCCTGCGCCACGATCAGGTCGACTCCGGCGGCCGCGTGCCGTTGGGCGTGACGCGTGGTGCCGGCCAGCGCTGCCACCAGCACGTCACGATCGTGGGCGCGGTCAACCAGGTCCGCGGGCGGCGGCCCGAGCGCGCTGGCGATCAGCCGGATGCGGTGCGCGAACGCCACCTCCAGCAGGGGCTCGTAACCCTTCGGCGAGATGTTGAGGCCGCCTGCGGGGCCCCGCGCCTCCTGGGGCGGGGCCGTGATCCCGTAGCGGGCGAGGATGTCGTCGACGAACGCGCGGTGCTCCTCGGGCAGCCGCGCCCGCACCTGTGCGGCATCGATGCCACCCTCATCCGCGCCGACGTACTTCGGTGGCAGCAGCAGGTCCACCCCGAAGGGCTTGCCGCCGGTCTGCTCCTGAATCCACGTCAGTTCGTTCTCCAGCCGCTGGGGGCTGTGCGCCACCGCGCCGAGGACGCCGAACCCGCCCGCATTGGTCACCGCGGCCACCACATCGCGGCAGTGGCTGAACGCGCAGATGGGGAACTCGACGCCGAGCATTTCGGCGACCCTGGTACGCATTGCCCGACGCTAAAGAGCCACCGATCGATATGTCAATCGACGACGGCCTCGGCGGGTGACCGGCCGTCCGGCGGCCAGCTGGACACGCCCTCTTCGAGCGGGACCTGCAGGCTCTGCAGGATCGACGAGACCATCCGCCACGCCCCGATCACGGTGACCAGCTCGATGAGAACCGTTGTGTCGCCTTGCAATTCGCGCTCGCAGGCCGCCCAGCTTGCGGCGCTCACCGCGCCGTCGCGGACCACGTCGTCGGTGGCGGCCAGCACCGCCCGCTCGGCGGCCCCGAACCCGTCGTGCGCCTGCCAGTCGCGCACGCCGAGCAGGTCGTCGGGCGCCACGCCCAGCCGCGACGCGACCCGCCAGTGCTGCGTCCATTCGTAGTCGCAGGCGGTGAGCCAGCCGATCCGCATGATCACCAGCTCGCGCAACCGCGGGTCGAGCGCGCCGTGCCAGAGCATGGTGGCCAGCAGATCGTTGATCGCGCGCGCCAGCGGCGGGTGGTTCAGCAGCACCTGGAAGATGCTCAGCTCGGCCATGTAGTTGGGCACGGCCGCTTCGTCGGCGGCGGCCGTGGCTTCATCGAGCGGCAGTTTGGGCACGCGAGCTGTTGTCATGGTGAACACCTTCGTGTGCTGGCGGGACACCGTCACGATCATCGGCCATGTTAGTCACGAACCGCCGCCCCGTTGCCCGAACGCCGCGATGCCGTGACTGCCCGATCGAAACCGTTGGCGCCCTGCGCATTCAGAGCAATCCGAGCAGTTGTAGGTCGGTCGGGTCGGCGGTCATGGCCGCCAGCACCCGGCGGAACCGCTCGACGAGCGCGTCGATGCCGGCCGCGTCGAAGACCTCGGTGTCGAATTCGACTCGCAGGCGCAGTTCCTCGCCCGGCGCCGCCCGCACCGAGAGGGGATAGTGGGTGAACCCCCGGCTGGCGAAATCGGTGACGGCGACTTCGTGGGCGCCCGCCAGCGCGGCGGTGTCGATCGGAGAGTCCTCGTACACGAACAAGGTGTCGAACAGCCGCTCGTGGCCGGTTACGCGGTGAATTTCGGGCAGCGCGAGATGCTGGTGTTCGAGGGTGTGATTGTGGGCGCGGCGCAGCTGGTCGAGCAGGCCGGCGACGGTGGTTGCCGGGGTGATGTTGGCCCGCACCGGAACCGTGTTGGCCAGCAGGCCCACCATCGATTCGGCGCCGGGCAACTCGGCCGGGCGGCCCGACACCACCGCGCCGAACACCACGTCGTCCTGCCCCGTCAGCCAGGCCAGCAGCTGCGCCCACCCGGCCTGCAGGACGGTGCTGACGGTGGTGTGCGACGAGCGGGCCAGCGCGCTCAGGGCCCGCGTGGTGTCCGCAGGCACTGCGAAGGTCGCGACCCCGCGCCGCCCCGCCCGGCCCGGCGCGCGCACCAGCGTCGGGGTGTCGAACCCGTCGAGCACCTGGCGCCACGCCGTCCGCGCCGCGGCCGCGTCGCGGGTGGCCAGCCAGGTGAGGTAGCTGCGGTACGGCGTCGCGGCCGGCAGCGGCTCCTGGTAGTAACCGGCGAAGATCTCCCGGAGCACGATCGGCAGCGACCAGCCGTCCATCGCGATGTGGTGGACGGTCAGCACAAGGCGATGCCGGTCTGTCGTGGTGCGGACCAACGCCGCCCGAAAGGCCGCGGGGGTCGCCGGGTCGCACACCGCGGCACGCTCGGCGACGCACAGCTGCTCGATCCGCTGATCGGGGGCGGGATCGTCGGCGTCGAGCTGGAGGTAGCGCCAGGCGATGGCGGGGTCGGCCGGGATGATCTGCACCGGCTCGTCGAACTCTTCGCTGAACCGGGCCACCAGGTTGGGGTGCCGGTCGACCACGTTGCGGACCGCCTGGCACAGGCGGTGTGGGTCGAGCGGGCCGCAGACGGTGATGTCGAGCTGCACCGCGTACACGTCGTCGCCCGGGTCCCGTCCGGAGCCGGTGTGGAAAAGCAGTCCTTGCTGCACCGGGGTCAACGGCAGCACGTCGGCGGTCGGGTGTCGCCGGCAGAGCTCGTCGATCTGCTGCTGGGTCAGCCGGGCGGGAGTGATGTCCGACGGGGTCAACCCGCCGCCGCCGTTTCGCACGTGCGCGCAGATGCCGGTCAGGGCGGCGCACCACAACTGGCTGAGGCGGAGGACCTGCCCGTGCTCCAGGACCGACGGCGCCCACATCCAATTGGCATGCAGGAGTGGGCCCTTCGCCGTTTCCATGATGCCGGCGTTGAGCTCCAGCGTATGTCCGAGCGGAATGGGCAGTGCCGTGGTCGCGGCGGTGAACGTCGGACCGCAGGGGTCGGGCCGCCACAGGTCGTCCGACAACTCCGCCGCGCCGCCCAGCCGACCCAGGTAGTTGAATCCGATCGCCGGGTCCGGATCATCAAGGGCCACTTCGGCATTGAGATAACGCAGCAACCCGTAGGTAATCCCGTCGGGCAGGGCACGCAGCTGCTCCTTGGCCTCCTTGACGAGCGCCCCGAGCTCGGCCGCACCGGCGGTGACCCCGTCCCACGGCGGCTTACCGAGGCTGAACGCGACCGGGTATTTGGCGGTGAACCACCCCACGGTGCGCGACAGATCCACGCCCGGGCCCACGTCTTCGTCGCGGCCGTGGCCCTCGACGTCGATGGAAAGCGGCGCGCCGGTGCCCAGGAATTCGTTGATCGCCAACCCGAGGGCGACCACCAAAATATCCTGGACACCGGCGTGGAACGCCGCCGGCACTGCCCCCAACAACATGCGAGTGGTCTCGGTATCCAGCGCCACCGACAGGTGCTGCGCCGTCTGATAGGTGTCGAGCCCCGGGCGCACCGCAGGCAACGCGACCGGGATCGCCGCTACCCGCCGCCAGGCGTCCGCCAGCTGGACGACCTCGGGCCGCCGGGCGTGCTCCTCCACCAGGGCGGACCACCGGGCGAACGACGTACCGCCAGTTGGCAGCGCCACCGGCAGGCCGCCGCGCTGCTGGACCCATGCGATGTTCAGGTCCTCCAACAGGATTCGCCACGACGCACCGTCGACGGCCAGGTGATGAACGATCAACGCCAGCCGCCCGGTGGCCTCCGCCCACACCGCACGCAGCAGCACGCCCGCGGCCGGGTTCAACCGCGACCGCGCCGCCACCAAGGCCTCTTCGGACAACGCGTCGACGATGTGCATACACCCGCGGGCGTCGACGGCGCCGGGCCCGGGCACCTGCAGCGACCAGCCACCCGCACCGTCGTCGTCGACGCTCAGCCGCAGCATCGGGTGCCGATCGAGCACGGCCTGCAGGAGCGCCGCCACGTCGTCACGGGTGACGCCGGCGGGGGCCTGAACGACCATGGTCTGGTTGAACTGTTCGACCGGCCCGTCGAGCTGCTGCAGCCAGCGCATGATCGGCGTGGCGACGACGTCGCCGAGACCGTCGTCGACCGCATCGTCGCCGGTGGACACCCCGGCCACCCCGGCCACCCGGGCCAGCCGGGCCACCGTCTGCTGGACGAAGACGTCCCGCGGGCGGAACCGGACGCCGGCCGCCCGCGCCCGCGCCACGACCTGCATCGACAAGATGCTGTTCCCGCCGAGGTCGAAAAAGGAGTCGTCGATGCCGACCCGCTCCACGCCCAGCACCTGGGCATAGATTCCGGCCAGGATCTCTTCGACGGCATCGCCGGGAGCGCGAGAGTGCTCGGCGCCCTGGTAGTCGGGCGCGGGCAGGGCCCGGGTGTTCAGCGTGCCGTCGGGCGCCAACGGCAACTCGTCGAGCGCGACGACCGCGGCCGGCACCATGTGGATGGGAAGCCGATCGGTCAACTGTGCGCGAACATCGGCCGGATCAGCACGACCGGTGATGTAGGCAACCAGCCGCCTGTCCCCGGGCCGATCCTCGCGCGCCAGCACCGCCGCGCGGTCCACCCGAGCCAAAGCCGTTAACGCCGCGCGGACCTCGCCCAACCCGATGCGATATCCGTGAATCTTGACCTGCTCGTCACAACGGCCCACATACTGCAGCTGCCCACCGACGCCCCAGCGCGCCAGATCCCCGGTCCGATACATCCGCGCACCCACCCCTTCGAACGGACATGCCACGAACCGGGCCGCGGTCAACCCCGACCGGCCCGCATACCCACACGCCACACCGCGGCCGGCCACATACAACTCACCGACCACACCGGCCGGAACCGGCCGGAGCCAGCCGTCCAACACGAACAGCGCCGCGCCGGGCATGGGCGAGCCGAGCGGCGGTGTTCCGCTCCTCGCGGTCAGCGGCCCGGTCATCGCCGCGCACCTCGTGGTTTCGGTGGGTCCGTATAGGTTGACCATCGCCCGCCCGGGCGCCCACCGGTCCACCACCTCAGACGGGCATGGCTCACCGGCCATCACCAGCGTCGCCACCGAATCCAAACCTTGCGGCGACAACGCTGCCACGGCCGAAGGGGTGTGGCTCAAGACGTCGACCTGCTCGCGAATCAGCATGGTGTGCAAGTCTTCTGGTGAGCGGACCACCGAGTCGGGCACGATCACCAGCCGGTCGCCGCTCAGCAGCGACCCGAAGATCTCCCACACCGAAAAGTCGAAGCCCAGCGGGTGACACTGCGACCACACCCGGCCCAGTGCCAGCCCGTCGTGCGCCGAAGCCACCAGCTGGGTGACGTTGTGGTGGGTTGCGGCCACGCCCTTCGGCGCCCCGGCCGTGCCCGAGGCGTAGATGACGTACGCGATGTCCCCGGGAGACGGCGCCGGTAGCGGGTCGCCCGAGTGTGTCGCGATTTCGGGGTCGTCGAATTCGATGACGGCCGCGGCTGATCCGTCGAGCCGCGATCGCACGCCCGCGGTGGTGACGACGGCGATCGGTAGGGCGTCGGTGAGCAGGTACTCGATGCGGGTCGCCGGGAGTCCCGGGTCGATGGGCAGGTAGGCGGCCCCGGTTTTGAGCACGGCCAGGATCGCCACCACCGCCTTGGCCGAACGCTCGGCCACCAGCCCCACGCACTCCCCTGGGCCCGCGCCATATTCAATCAGCAAGCGCGCCAATCGATTCGACGATTCATCCACCTCGCCATAGGTCCACGACCCGTCCCCGCAGGTGATCGCCACCGCCTCCGGGTCGCGATCCACCCGCACGGCGAATAACTCCGGAATCGACACCCCCGCCGGCGCAGGCCCACTCAGCACCGCCCGATTGCCGATCACCCCAAGACGCGCACGCTCGGCCGCATCAAGCACATCGATCGACGAGAGATGCCGCGTGGGGTCAGCGGTCATCGCGACCAACACGTCGTGCAGTTGGGTGGCCAGCGCCTCGATGCGGGCGGTGTTGTACACGTCGGTGCGGTATTCCACCGTCCCGCCGATGCCGGCGGGCCGCCCGTCCTCGGTCCAGCGTTCGGCCAGCGAGAACACTAGATCCGTTCGCGCGCCGCGGGTCTCGGTGGGCAATGGGGTTACCTTCAGGTCGCCCAGCTGCACCTCGGCGAAGTCTTCGGCCTGCCAGGCCAGGACGACTTGGATGAGGGGGTGGTGGGTCAGGCTGCGGCTGGGGTGCAGCCGTTCGACAAGGACTTCGAAGGGCACGTCCTGGTGCTCATAGGCGGCCAGGCACCGTTGCTGCACCTGAGCCAACAACTGCGCAACCGTGGGATCACCGCTCAGATCGGTGCGCAACACCAACGTGTTGACGAAAGACCCGACCAACTCGGCAAGCCCGGGCTCGCGCCGCCCCGCGATCGGAAACCCGACCGCCACATCTGAACTCGCACCCAACCGGCCCAACACCACCGCCAACGCGGCCTGCACCACCATGAAACTGCTGGCATTATGCGCACCAGCCACCGCGCGCACCCGCTGCTGCAACGCCGCCGGCCACTCCACCACCACCCGCGCGCCCCGATAATCGGCCACCGCCGGATACGGCCGATCCGTGGGCAACTCCAAACGCTCCGGCATCCCCGCCAACGCATCAAGCCAATACGCCAACGGCGCGGCAATCGCACTGTGCGGATCCCCCAAATCCCGGAACCGCGTCCGCTGCCACAACGTGTAATCCACATACTGCACCGCCAACGGCGCCCATCCCGGCGCGCTGCCCGCCGAACGGCTGGCATAAGCCAACCCCAGATCACGCGCCAACGGCGTGATCGACCACCCATCCGCGGCGATACCATGAGCCACCGCGACCAACACATGCGCATCGCAACCCACACGGAAAAGTGTTGTACGAAAAGGAGTTTCGGCCGACAAATCAAACGCGTAGCGCGCCGCCGCCTCGATGGCCTCCTGCAACCGGCTTGCGGACCAGCCGTCGGTCTCGACCACCTCCCACTTGACGGTTGAGGGGGTGGGCGGCAGCACGATCTGCTCGGGATTTCCCTCGGGTGCGATGAAGACGGTGCGAAGACTTTCGTGCCGCGCCACCACGTCGCCCAGTGCGGCACGCAAGGCGTCGGTGTCGAGGCGCCCTTGAAGTCGAAGCGCCGCCGCCACGTTGTGGACGGGCGACGGCCCGTGCAGTTGGTCGATGAACCACAGCCGGGACTGGGCGAAGGACAGCGGGATCGTGGCCGGGCGTTCGCAAGCCGCCAATGGTGCCGGCCCAGTCCCGCCGGTGCCGATGCGCGGGGCCAAGTGTCGATGGCCGCACCTGGCCGGCCGGGCCCGCTCCGGCTCGTCGAGCACCTCGATCGACAGCAGCCGCCGCGTCGGATCCGCGGTCAGCGCCACCAGCACCCGCTGCAGGCGGCGGGCCAACTGCGATGCCTCGAAGCCGGAGAAGGCTTCCCACGCGCCCGCCGTGCTGAGGAAAAGCCGGTCCCCGTCACCGGAGAAGATCAGCCCGAAGCCACTGACCTGGCCGCTGTCGGTGTAGGACGCCGAGGCGGTGACACCGCCGAAGGGCAGGGGGAAATCGGAGGGGATGAAATTGACACCCACCCGCTCGGCGGGTTCGGCCGGGCCGCGGGCTTTGCGTTCCAGCGCCTGCACCGGAAACCGTTGGTGTTCAACGGCTTCACGAATCCGGGTGTCGACGTGCCGGCAGAAATCGGTGACCGTGAGTTCGGGCGCGACCCGCAATACCAGCGGCACCACCCCGGCCACCATGCCGGGGAGCGTTTTCGATTCCGGGCGCACTCGCCGGTCGACCGGGAAGTCGAGGACCACCTCCGAGGCACCGCCGGTCCAGCCACGCACCACCAGCGCGCACGCCGCGGTGATGATCGACGTCGGGGACACGCCCCATGTCGGGGACAGCTTGTGAACGCAGCGGAGGATTCCGGAGTCCAACGCGACCGGCGCGGACGGCCAGGGATCGCGCTCACCGTTCGCGTGGGGGGCCCGATGCGGTCCCGCGTCGATCGCGGGCAGGTTCTGGACCCAGTACGCCTCGTCGTTCCGGTAGTCGCCGGACGCTTCGTACCGTGACTCGCAGTCGAGAAGATCCTGCAGGGAGCCGAACGGGGCCGGCCCGATCGGAGCGCCTGAGACTATGGCGGAGTAGACGGAGGCGATGCGGTGCGCGAGGAGCGCGACGCCGGTTCTGTCGACGATGATGCGGTGGCAGCACGCGAACAAGTGGTACTGGTCCGCGCGGGTCCGGAAGAGGGCGAATCGGAACAGCGGACCCGCGAACGCCATCGGCGTTCGTTGGATCGACAACGCCATCTGCCGGGCCTCTTCGATGGCGTCGCTCGAACCGCTCAAGTCGTGAAAGGCCAGTTCGATGCTGGGGTAGGCGATCGGGCGTTGGAAGACCTGACCGTTCGCCTCGGTGAAACAGACCCTGGTCGGTTCGGCTTCTTCTACCGATTGGCGGATCGCCGACTTCAGGGCATCACGGTCGACCCGGCCGTCGATCCTGACGAAGAGGCCGATCTGCCACTCCGTGCCGGGGCGGCAGATCTCCTGCGCAAGCCAGATATCTAGCTGTCCGCGCGTAAGCGGAAGGGCGTGTTCACCAGGCTGCATCCAACTTCCCAACCATGAGGTTCACCGTTCAAACCCCCGGTTGACTGCAGTCGCTCGACCGAACCCTCCACAATGCCCGTTCGGTTTTCATGCTGACTAAGACGGAACCGCGGCTGTGGTCTTCGACCGGTCCAACGCACAGGGTTTCTCCGCCAAAGTTAGTCAACATGAGTGCAACAATCCGAAAGGTTAGCCGAGCGCGCGAATGTGCGCTAGAGGTTTCGAAAAAGTGCCGGGCGCCTTAACAAAACCTCACGCGAAAGCCCCTAAAGATACGGAAAGGATGTTTCAGCCCGCAACATGAACATGCGTTCGATAGCTCCCGGGCAGACCGTCGTGAACCGCGGGCGTGTTACAGCAGGCCGAGCAACTGGAGGTCGGTGACGTATTTGACGATCACCGCCGGCGTGATGTGCGGGATGTCGTTGTCGGCGCCGATCTTGGCTTCCTGCACCGCGGCGCGGAATCGGTCGGCAGGGGCGAACGACCCCGTTGCCGGTTCGGGCGCCTGCAGCTGGTTGTAGCCCGGAACCTGCAGCATCTGCAGGACCGAGTGCTTGCGCTGGCGCTCCGGCAACTCGCGCAGCGCGGCCTCGAATCGCTGCAGCCACTCCCCGAAGTCGTCGATGCGCTCGATCGGGTACCCGGCCTCGATCAGCCAGTCGACGTACTCGTCGATGCCGATGCCGTCGTCGTGCGGGTTCATCACGTGGTAGGTCTCGAACCCCTCCATCACCTGCGCGCCGAGGGTGGTGACCGCCTCGGCGACGAACTCCACCGGCAGCGCATCGAAGTGCGAACGCTGCCGGTTGCCGTCGGCGTCCAGCTGGTAGAACGACCGCGGAGCGATGCCCGTGGCCACCAGGCTCAATACCATCCGCGTGAACATGTCGGACAGGTTGAACTGGCCGGCGTAGCTGGTGTCGGACAGGATCATGTCGGAGCGGAACACCGAGACGGGCAGCCCGCACAGGTCGTTGGCCTCGCGCAGTAGCACCTCGCCGGCCCACTTGCTGTTGCCGTAGCCGTTGGCGTAGCTGCCGTCGATCTTGCGGATCGGGCTGATCACGCGGATGTCGGCGTCCTCGGTGAACGCCGCCGGATCGATCTGGCGGCCCACATCGGAGGTCGACACGTACGCGTACGGCTTCAGCCTGCTGGTCAGCGCGATCCGGATCAGCTCGGCGGTGCCCGCGACGTTGGGTCCGAACAGCTCGCTGTAAGGCAGCACCCCGTTGACCAGGGCGGCCGAGTCGACGATCAGGTCGACGGTGTCGGCCAGCCGCTGCCACGTCTGCTCGTCGAGACCCAGGTTCGCAGCGCCCTTGTCACCGGCGATCACCTCGAGGTGGTCGGCCGCGAGCTGCTGGAAGTAACGGAGCAGCTTCGGGTCCCCGCTGTCGAACGTCTTCTCCAGCCGCTGGCGCGCCTCTTCGTCCGAGCCGGCCCGCACCAAGCAGATCAGCTTGCCGTCCACCAGCTCGAGCTGCTCGAGCCACTGCAGCGCCAGGTACCGGCCGAGGAAGCCGGTCGCCCCAGTCAACAGGACCGTCTGCACCTGCGAGCTCGGGCCCGGCAGCGCGGGCGCGGCGCTCAGTGTCGCGGCGTCGATGAACTTGTCCAGGGTGAGATCGCTGGCGTAGACCTGGGTGGCGTCCCGCCCGTGGACGGAGGCGAAGCTGGGGCCGCCGGCCTCGGCTTGGCCCGCATCGCCGGCATCGCGTTCGGCCCGGTGGGCCAGGCCGCGCACCGATGGCGCCTCGAACAAGCTGCGCACCGAGAGGTTGGTGTCGAGGGCGGTGTTGATCTCGGCGATCACCCGCATCGCGGAAAGCGAATCCCCGCCGAGGTCGAAGAACGAGTCTTCGACCGAAACCCGCTGCAGCCCGAGCACGCGGCCGTAGATGTCGGCCAGGGTCTCCTCCACCGGAGTGGCCGGGGCCCGGTACTCACCACCGGTCTTCTGGTATTCGGGGGCGGGCAGGGCGCGCTTGTCGAGCTTGCCGTTGACGGTCAGCGGCAGCGCGTCCAGCACTACCACCGCGACCGGCACCATGTAAGCGGGCAGGCGCTCACCCAGCTGGGCCCGCACCTGGGCGGGATCGGCGGTGCCGGTGATGTAGCCGACCAGCCGCTTGTCGCCGGGGCGGTCCTCGCGGGCGATCACCGCCGCTTGCTCGACCCCGTCCAGACCGGCCAGGGCGGCCTGGATTTCGCCGAGCTCGATGCGGTAGCCGCGGATCTTGACCTGCTCATCGACACGGCCGAGGTACTGCAGCTGACCGTCTGCGCCCCAGCGCACCAGGTCCCCGGTGCGATACATCCGCGCGCCCGGCGCCCCGAATGGGCAGGCCACGAACCGCGAGGCCGTCAGGGCGGAGCGCCGCGCATAGCCCGACGCCACACCCCGACCGGCGATGTAGAGCTCACCGACGACGCCTTCCGGCGCCGGGCGCAGCCACTTGTCCAGGACGAACAGGGCTGCCCCGGGAACGGGTGCGCCGATCGGCGCTCCCCCGTCCGCGCTCAGCGGCGCGCTCATCGCCGCGTACACCGTGCCCTCGGTCGGGCCGTAGGCGTTGATCATCACCCGACCCGGCGCCCACCGTGAGACCACCTCCGGCGGGCAGGCCTCGCCGGCGACCACCAGGGCCATCGAGTCCAGCCCCTCCGGGGACAGCATTCCCACCGCCGACGGGGTCTGGCTGAGCACGGTCACCTGCTCCGCGACCAGCAGCGCGTGCAGGTCCTTCGGGGAACCGGCCACCGACTCGGGCACCACGACCAGCCGCCCGCCGTGCAACAGGGCGCCGAAGATCTCGTGCACCGAGACGTCGAAGACCAGCGAATGCCACTGCGCCCAGACGCCCGGGTCGGGCAGGTCGGCGTGCAGCTTCTCGAGCAGCTGGGTGGCGTTGAGGTGCGTGACCGCCACGCCCTTCGGGATACCCGTGGTGCCGGACGTGTAGATGAGGTACGCGATGTCGTCGGGCGCCGGGCCCGGCAACGCCGTGGCGGGCCGCGCGTCCACCGACGGGTCGTTGACGTCGATCACCAGCAGGCCAGCGCCCTCCAGCCGCGACCGCAATTCGGCGGCCGTGACGACGGCGACCGGCGTGGCGTCGGCGAGCACGAACTCGATCCGCGCCGCCGGGACCGCCGGGTCGATCGGCAGGTACGCCGCGCCGGTCTTCAACACGGCGATGATCGACACGATCGCCTCGGCCGACCGGGGAAGCAGCAGCGCCACGTTTTCGCCGGGCCGTGCGCCGTGCTCGGCCAGGAGGTGGGCCATCCGGTTCGCGGCCTCGTCGAGTTCCCGATAAGTCATCGAGTGGCCGTCGAACGTCAGCGCCACCGCTTCCGGCGTCCGGGCCACCTGCCTGGCGAACAGCGACGTGATCGACGCCTTGCCTCGCACGGGCGCGGTCAACACCGACCGGTTGCCCCACTCGTCGAGGCGGGCGCGCTCGCCGACGTCCAGGACGTCCATCGTGGACAGCCGCTGGCTGGAGTCGGCGGTCATGCCGGCCAACACGCGCTGGAACCGCTCGATCAGCGATTCGATCGCGGCGGTGTCGAACACGCTGGTGTCGAATTCGACGCGCAGGCCCAGCTCACGGCCCGGAAGGGCCATCACCGACAGCGGGTAATGGTTGTACTCGCGGTTGGTGACGTCGGTGATCGCCAGCTCATGGAAGCCCAGCGGCACGCTGGTGTCGATCGGGTAGTTCTCGTACAGGAAGAGCGTGTCGAAGAGCTGGTCGTGACCGGTGACGCGGTGAATCTCGTTCAGCGCCAAGTGCTCGTGTTCGATCGTGTTGTTGTGGGCGTTCTGCAGCTGCTGCAGCAGCTCGACCACGGTGGTCGACGCGGTGATGTTGGCGCGCACCGGCACGGTGTTAATCAACAAGCCCACCATCGACTCGGCGCCGGCCAAGTCGGCCGGCCGACCGGACACCGCGGTGCCGAAGGCGACGTCGTGCTGGCCGGTCAGCCACATCAGCAGCTGCGCCCAGGCGCCCTGCAACACGGTGTTGATGGTGGTGTGGCAGGAGCGGGCGAGCTCGCCCAGCGCCCGAGTGGTCTCTGCGGGCATCCGGTAGGACTCGACGCCTCGCCGGCCGAGGCCCAGCCGGGCCGGCGGGCCGACCAAGGTGGGCGCGTCGAATCCGGCCATCACCTCGGCCCAGGCCGCCCGGGCCGCCGTGCGGTCCTGGGCCGCGAGCCACGTCAGGTAGCTGCGGTAGGACGCGGGCGCGGGCAACCGCTCGCCGTAGTAGCTGGTCAAAATCTCCCGCAGCATGATCGGCAGCGACCAGCCGTCCATCACGATGTGGTGGTTGGTCAGCACGAACCGGTGCCTGTTGTCGGCGGTGCGGATCAGCGCGGCGCGGAAGGCCGGCCGGTTGGCGAGGTCGCTGACCGCCGCCCGCTCGGCGGCGCAAAGCTGATCGATCTTCTCGTCGGGATCCAGGTCGTCCGCGCCGAGCTGGATGTAGCGCCACGCCATCACCGGGTCGGCCGGGAGGACCTGCACCGGCTCACCGAACTGGGGGCAGAATCGCGCCGCGAGGTTGGGGTGCCGGCCGACGACGGCGTGCACGGCCTCCCGCAGCCGGTGCGCGTCGAGGGCGCCGGTGACGGTGATACCGAGCTGCACCGCGTACACGTCGTCGCCGGGGTCGTGCGCGAAGCTGGCGTGGAAGAGCAGGCCCTGCTGCAACGGGGTCAACGGCAAGACGTCGGCGACCGCGTACTGCTGGCACAGGTCGTCGAGCTGCTGCTGAGTCAGCCGAGCGGGGGCGATGTCGGACGGGGTGAGCCCGCCGCCGCCGCTCCGCACGTGCGCGCAGATGCCGGCCAGGGCCTCGAACCACAACTGGCTCAACCGGCTGACCTGTTCGTGGTCGAGCGCCGACGGCGCCCACGTCCAGTTCGCCTGCAGGTTCGGGCCGGCCTCGGTGTCCATGGTGCCGGCGTTGAGGTCGATGGTGTGCATCAGCGGCATCGGCAACGCCGCGCTGGCGGCGCCGGTGAACGACAGGCTGTCCTGGCTGATTCGCCACATCTCGCCGGGCAGATCGGCCGCCGCGCCCAGCCGACCCAGGTAGTTGAACCCGATGACCGGGTCCGAGCCGTCCAGGTCGACGTCGGTGTTGAGGTAGCGCAGCAGCCCGTAGGTCAGCGGGTTTGGCAGGGCACGCAGTTGCTCCTTGGCCTTCTTGACCAGCGCTCCCAGCGCCCGGTCGCCGGCCATCACCTGTGCCCAGTCCAGCTCGCCGACGGTCAGCGCGACGGGGTACTTGGTGGTGAACCAGCCGACGGTGCGGGACAGGTCGACGCGCGGGCCCAGTTCCTCGTGGCGGCCGTGGCCCTCCACGTCGATGCCGATCGGGGCGCCGGTGCCGACGAACCGCGCCCATGCCAGCCCGAACGCGATCAGCAGGATGTCCTGCACGCCGGCGTGGAACGCCGCGGGCACCTCGCCCAGCAGCGACCGGGTGGTCTCCACGTCCAGCGACACCGACAGCTGCTTGGCCGTCTCGTAGGTGTCGACGTCGGGGCGCACCGCCGGCAGCAACGCCGGGGTCGCCGCGACCTGGCGCCACGCCTCGGCCGTCTCGACGACCTCGGGGCGCTGGGCGTGCTCCTCCAGCATCGCCGACCAGCGGGCGAACGAGGTTCCACCCGTCGGCAACGCCACGGGCTGCCCGCTGTGGTGCTGGGCCCAGGCAATGTTCAAGTCTTCCAACAGAATCCGCCACGACACGCCGTCAACGGCCAGGTGGTGGATCATCAACGCCAACTGGGCGGTGGATTCCGCCCACACGGCACGGAACATGACGCCGGCAGCGGGGTTCAGCTGCGAGCGCGCCGCCACCAGCGCCGCGTCGGACAGCGCGTCGACGGTGTGCATGCAGGTGCCGGCATCGACCGAGCCGACCTCGGGCACATGCATCGACCAGCCGCCGGCGCCGTCGTCGTCGACGCGCAGCCGCAGCGTGGCGTGCCGGTCCAGCAGCGCCTGCAGCACCACCCGCACGTCGTCGCGGGTGACACCCGCGGGGGCCTGCACCACCATGGTCTGGTTGAACTGGTCGGTCGGGCCCTCGACCGGCTGCAGCCAGCGCATGATCGGGGTCGCGGCCACCGGGCCGATGCCCTCGTCGACTTCCTCCTCGTCGGAGGCCACGCGGGCCACTCGGGCCAGCTTGGCCACCGTCTGCTCGACGAACACGTCGCGCGGCCGGCACACCACGCCGGCAGCCCGGGCGCGGGCCACCACCTGCATGGACAGGATGCTGTCGCCGCCGAGGTCGAAGAACGAGTCGTCCACGCCCACCCGCTCGAGTCCGAGGACCTGCGCGTAGATGGCGGTCAGGGTCTCTTCGACGGCCGTGGTCGGCGCGCGGTATTCGCCGCTGGTCTTCTGGTATTCGGGGGCGGGCAGGGCGCGCTTGTCGAGCTTGCCGTTGACGGTCAGCGGCAGCGCGTCCAGCACCACGACGGCCGCGGGCACCATGTAGCTGGGCAGCCGCTCGCCGAGCTGGGTGCGGATCTCGGCCGGGTCGGCGGTGCCCGTCACGTACCCCACCAGCCGCTTGTCGCCGGGGCGGTCCTCGCGGGCGATCACCGCCGCCTGCTCCACGCCGTCCAGCGCCGCGAGCGCCGACTGGATTTCGCCGAGCTCGATGCGGTAGCCGCGGATTTTGACCTGCTCGTCGGCGCGGCCCAGGTACTGCAACTGGCCGTCGACGCCCCAGCGCACCAGGTCGCCGGTGCGGTACATGCGCGTCCCCGGCGCCCCGAACGGGCAGGCGATGAAGCGCGAGGCCGTCAGGCCCGGCCGGCGCACGTATCCGGAGGCCACGCCGCGACCGGCGATGTACAGCTCGCCGACCACACCCTCCGGCGCGGGGCGCAACCACTTGTCGAGCACGAACAGCGCCGCTCCGGGCACCGGCGAGCCGATCGGCGGCGCCCCGGACTCCGCCTTCAGCGGCCTGCTCATCGACGCGTACACCGTGCCCTCGGTCGGGCCGTAGGCGTTGATCATCACCCGGCGCGGCGCCCAGCGATCCACCACTTCGGACGGGCAGGCCTCGCCGGCCACGATCAGCGCGGTGGAATCCAGCCCGTCGGGCGACAGCATGCCCACCGCCGATGGGGTCTGGCACAGCACGGTGACCTTCTCCGCCACCAACAGCGCGTGCAGCTCGTCCGGCGATCCGGCCACCGATTCGGGCACCACGACCAGCCGGCCGCCGTGCAGCAGCGGGCCCCAGACCTCCCACACCGACACGTCGAAGACCAGCGAATGCCATTGCGACCACACACCGGCCTTCGGCAGGTCGGCGGGCAGCTTGTTGAGCAACTGGGTGACGTTCTGGTGCGTGACCGCCACACCCTTCGGGGTGCCGGTCGTGCCCGAGGTGTAGATCATGTACGCGATGTCCTCGGGAGCCGGTCCGGGCAGCTCCGAGCTCGGCTGTTCGTCGACCGCCGGGTCGGCGACGTCGACGACCAGCAGATCGAAGCCGTCCAGCCGCGCTCGCAGTTCACCCGTCGTGACCGCGGCGACCGGTGCCGCGTCGCCGAGCATGAACTCCATCCGCGCCGCGGGGACCGCCGGGTCGATGGGCAGGTACGCCGCACCGGTCTTGAGCACCGCCAGGATGGACACGATCGCCTCGGCGGACCGCGGCAGCAGCAGCGCCACGCAGGCGCCCGGGCGCGCGCCGTGATCGGCCAGCAGATGCGCGAGCCGGTTCGCGGCCTCGTCGAGCTCCCGGTAGGTCAGCGTGCGACCCTGGAAGGTCAGCGCCGGAGCTTCGGGAACGCGCGCGACCTGCTTGGCGAACAACGCCGGAATCGATGCCGCTTCCGTCACCGGAGCAGTCAGCACCTCCCGGTTGCCCCACTCGTCGAGGCGGTCGTGCTCACCGCCGTCAAGCAAGTCGATCGACAACAATCGCCGCCCCGCACCGACGGTCATGACTGCTCCTCCACATCTGCGGTCATGGCTTCCAGCACGCGCCTGAACCGCTCAACCAACCTTTCGATTCTGCCCGTGTCGAAGACTTCTGTATCGAATTCGACGCGAAGACCTATTTCGTGACCTGGCACGGCCTGCACCGACAACGGGTAATGGTTGTATTCCCGATTAGTGAAACCGCTAATAGCCAGCTCATCGACGGCAGACAACGCTGCGGTGTCGATCGGATAGTTCTCGTACACGAACATGGTGTCGAACAATTGGTCGTGTCCCGTTACACGGTGGATCTCGTTGAGCGCCAGATGCTGGTGCTCGAGCGTGTCGTTGTAGGCGCCTTGTAGCTGGTTGAGCAGGTCGGCGATCGTGGTTTCGGCGCCGACCGTCGCCCGCACCGGCACCGTGTTGATCAGCAGCCCCACCATCTGGTCGGCGCCGGCCAGATCGCTCGGCCGACCCGACACCGCTGTGCCGAAGGTCACATCGTGCTGACCGGTCAGCCACATCAGCAGCTGCGCCCACGCCGCCTGCAGCACGGTGCTCACGGTGGTGTGGCACGAACGGGCCAGTTCGCCCAGCGCCCGCGTGGTCTCCGCCGACACTTGGAAGGAGGACACCCCCCGGGGCCCGAGGCTGACCCGGCCGGGCGGACCCACCAAGGTCGGCGTGTCGAAGCCGGCCAGCACCCGCCGCCACGCCGCCTGGGCCGCGCCGCGGTCCTGCGCCGCCAGCCAGGCGACGAACTTGCGGTACGGCACCGGGGCGGGCAACTGCACACCGTAGTAGGCGGCGAAGATCTCCTGCAGCAGGATCGGCTTCGACCAGCCATCGAGCACGATGTGGTGGTTGGTCAGCACGAACCGGTGCCGGTTGTCGGCGGTGCGGATCAGCGCGGCCCGGAACGGCGGGCGCTCCGCCAAATCGGAGACCGCGGCGCGTTCGGCGGCGCAGAGCTGCTGGATCTGCTCCTCCGGTTCGACGTCTTCGGCGTCGAGCTCGACGTAATGCCACGCCAGTGCGGGCTCGGCGGAGAGCACCTGCACCGGCTCGCCGAAGTCCTCGACGAAGTGCGCCACCACGTTGGGATGCCGCTTGATCATGGTGTGGACGGCGTCGCGCAACCGGTGCGGGTCGAGGGCGCCGCTCACGCTGATGTCGAGCTGCACCGCGTACAGGTCGTCGCTGCCGTGCTCGCTGCCGGTGTGGAAGAGCAGGCCCTGCTGCAGCGGGGTCAACGGCAACACGTCGGCGATCGGGTAGCGCTGGCACAGTTCGTCGATGTCCCGCTGGGTCAGCCGCGCGGGGGCCAGGTCCGACGGCGTCAGGCCGCCGCCGCCGCTGCGGACGTGGCTGCAGATGCCGCTCAGGGCGTCGAACCACAATTCGCTCAGCCGGGCCACCTGGCCCTCGTCCAGCGCCGAGCGCGCCCAGGTCCAGTTGGCCTGCAGGAGCGGACCGCCGGCGGTGTCCAGGGTGCCGGCGTTGAGCTCGACGGTGTGCGGCAACGGCATCGGCACCGCCGTCGCGGCGCCGGCCGACGCCAGGCTGTCCTGGTCGAGCCGCCACAGCTCGCTGGACAGGTCGCCGGCGCCGCCCAGCCGCCCGAGGTAGTTGAACCCGATCACAGGGTCGGACACGTCGAGTTCGACGTCGGGGTTCAGGTAGCGCAGCAGTCCGTAGGTCAGGCCGTCGGGCAGGGCGCGCAGCTGTTCCTTGGCATCCTTGACCAGCGCCCCCAGCTCCGCCTCACCGGCGACGACCCGCCCCCAGGACAGCCCGCCGACCTGCAACGCGACCGGGTACTTGCTGGTGAACCAGCCCACCGTGCGGGACAGGTCCACCTGCGGACCCAACTCCTCTTGCCGCCCGTGGCCCTCGACGTCGATGCCGATCGGGGCGCCGGTGCCCACGAACTGCGCCCAGGCCAACCCAAATGCGATCAGCAGGATGTCCTGCACGCCGGCGTGGAACGCCGCGGGCACCTCGCCCAGCAACAACCGCGTCGTGTCGGCATCCAGTGACACCGACAGCTGTCCCGCACTGACGTAGGTGTCGATGTCGGGACGCACCGACGGCAACGGAGCCGGGGTCGACGAGATCTGCCGCCAGGCTTCGGCGGTGTCGACGACTTCCGGTCGGCGCGCGTGCTCGGCCAGCAGCGACGACCACCGCGCGAACGACATGCCGCCGGCCGGCAGGGCCACCGGCTGCCCGCTGTGATGCTGGGCCCAGGCAATGTTCAAGTCTTCCAACAGGATTCGCCACGACACGCCGTCAACGGCCAGGTGGTGAATGATCAGCGCGAGCTGGCCCGTGCCGGGCACCCATACCGCGCGCAGCATCGTGCCGCTGGCCGGGTTCAGCTGCGAGACGGCCGTCGACAACGCCGCGTCGGACAACGCCTCCGCGGTGTGCACGCAGCTGGCGGCGTCGACCTCGCCGACCTCGGGAACCCGCAGCGACCACCCGCCCGCGCCGTCGTCGTCGACGCGCAGCCGCAGCATCGCGTGCCGGTCCAGCAAAGCCTGCAGGACCAGCACGACGTCGGCTTCGATCACCCCCGCCGGGGCCTGCACCACCATCGTCTGGTTGAACTGCTCGACCGGGCCGTCGATGCTGTGCAGCCAGCGCATGATCGGGGTCGCGACCACCGGCCCGACACCCTCGTCGACCACGTCGTCGTCGGTGGCCAGAGCGGCAACCCGGGCCAGCCGGGCCACCGTCTGCTCGACGAAGATGTCGCGTGGGCGGCAGACGACGCCGGCCGCCCGGGCGCGGGCGACGACTTGCATCGACAGGATGCTGTCGCCGCCGAGGTCGAAGAACGAGTCGTCCACGCCGACGCGTTCCACACCCAGCACCTGGGCGTAGATGCCGGCCAGGATCTCCTCGATCGCCGTGCTGGGGGCGCGGTACTGGTCGGCGTCGGAGTATTCCGGTGCCGGCAGCGCGCGGGTGTCGAGCTTGCCGTTGACGGTCAGCGGCAGCGCGTCGAGCACCACCACCGCGGTGGGCACCATGTAGGTCGGCAGCCGCTCGCCGAGCTGGTTGCGGATCTCGGCCGGGTCGGCGGTTCCGGTCACGTACCCCACCAACCGCTTGTCGCCGGGGCGGTCCTCACGGGCGATCACCGCCGCCTCGTTGACGCCGTCCAGCGCGGCCAGGGCGGCGTGCACCTCGCCGAGCTCGATGCGGTAGCCGCGGATCTTGACCTGCTCGTCGGCGCGGCCCATGTACTGCAGCTGGCCGTCCGCACCCCAGCGCACCAGGTCGCCCGTGCGGTACATGCGCGCGCCGGAGCCGCCGAACGGGCACGCCACAAACCGCGTGGCGGACAGTCCGGACCGGCCCACATACCCGTACGCTAGGCCCCGGCCGGCCACGTACAACTCGCCGACCACACCTTCGGGCACCGGCCGCAGCCACCCGTCCAGCACGAAGAAGCCCAGGTGGGCCAGCGGAACGCCGATCGGGCTGGCGTTGCTGTCGACGTCGCCCTCGACGACTTCCCGGAACGAGGCGTGCACCGTGGTCTCGGTGATGCCATACATATTGATCAGGCGCGGCAGCCCGGGGTGATTGTGCAGCCACTTGCCCAGCCGGTGGGGTTCGAGGGCCTCTCCGCCGAACACCACCGTCTGCAGCTTCAGCTGCTGCCCCAGCTCGGGCGCCAGCGAATCCGCGGTCTGCAGCGCGTAGAACGCCGACGGCGTCTGGCTCAGCACGCTGACCTGTTCCCGGACCAGCATGGCGTGCAGCTCTTCGGGCGAACGGACCACCGCGTCGGGCACGATCACCAGCCGGCCGCCGTACAACAGCGACCCGAAGATCTCCCACACCGAGAAGTCGAAGGCCAGCGAGTGGCACTGCGTCCACACCTGCCCCAGTGCCAGCTGCGCGTCCAGCGACTCGAGCAACTGGGTGACGTTGCGGTGCGGCACGGCCACGCCCTTGGGCGTGCCGGTGGTTCCGGACGTGTAGATGATGTAGGCGATGTTGTCCGGCGACGGCGCGGGCAGCCCGTCGCTGGACTGGGTGGCGACGGCGGGGTCGTCGAAGTCGATGACGTCCAGGTCTTGTCCGTCGAGCCGCGACCGCACCTCCGCGGTGGTGACGGCGGCGATCGGAGACGCGTCGCCGAGCACGAACTCGATGCGCGCCGCCGGCACCGCCGGGTCGACGGGCAGGTAGGCCGCCCCCGTCTTGAGCACAGCCAGGATGGCCACGACCGCCTCGGCCGTCCTGGGGAACAGCACCGCGACGCGCTCCCCCGGTCCGGCGCCCCGGCTCACCAGCAGGTGGGCCAGGCGGTTCGCCTGTTGCTCGACCTCGCCGTAGGTCCAGGAACGGTCGCCGTAGGTGATGGCCACCGCTTCCGGGGCGCGGGTCGCCTGCGCGGCGAACAGCTCCGGTATCGATGCCAGTTTGGGTGCCGCCTCGGCCAGCACCGGCCGGTTGCCCCAGTCGTCGAGCCGGCCGTGTTCGGCGGCGTCGAGCAGGTCGATCGAGGACAGGCGGCGGGCGGGATCGGCCGTCATGGCGACCATTACCTGCTGCAACCGCTCGATGAGCGTGTTGATGGCCGCGGCGGTGAACACCTCGGTGTCGAATTCGACGCGCAGGCTCAGCTCGTGACCCGGCGAGGCCACCACGGACAGCGGGTAGTGGTTGTATTCGCGGCTGCTGAAGTCGGTGATGGCCAGCTCGTGGACGCCCAACAGGGCGCCGGCGTCGATCGGGTAGTTCTCGTAGAGGAACAGGGTGTCGAACAGCTGGTCGTGACCGGTGACGCGGTGGATCTCGGGCAGCGCCAGGTGCTGGTAGTCGACGGTGTCGTTGTGCAGGCGTTGCAGCTGGTCGAGCAGGTCGGCCACGGTGGTCGTCGCGGTGATCCTCGCCCGCACGGGCACGGTGTTGATCAGCAGGCCCACCATCGCGTCCGCGCCGGGCAGCTCGGTGGGACGTCCCGAGACGGCGGTGCCGAAGGCGATGTCATGCTGGCCGGTCAGCCACGTGAGCAGCTGCGTCCACGCGCCTTGCAGGACGGTGCTGATGGTGGTGCGGCAGGACCGCGCCAGCTCGCCCAGTGCGTGCGTGGTTTCGGCGGGCACGTGGAAGGCGGCGACGCCGCGCTTCCCGATCTGCCCGAGCGGACCGACCAGGGTGGGGGTCTCGAAGCCGGCCAGCGCCTGGGCCCATGCGGCTTGCGCGGCGGCGCGGTCCTGGTTGGTCAGCCAGGTGACGAAGCTGCGGTACGACGGGGGGGCGGGCAACCGCTCTCCGTAGTAGCTGGCGAACACTTCCTGCAGCAGCACGGGCAGCGACCAGCCGTCGACCACGATGTGGTGGATGGTCAGCACGAACCGATGCCGGTCGGCCGTCGTGCGGATCAGCGCGCCCCGGAACGACGGCTTGTCGGCCAGGTCGCACACCGCGGCGCGTTCGTCGGCGCACAGCTGCTCGACCTGCTCGTCGATGTTGCCGCCGTCCAGCTCGACGTACCGCCAGGCCATCTGGGGATCGGCCGGGATGATCTGCACGGGCTCGCCGAAGTCTTCGGAGAACCGGGCGACCAGGTTGGGGTGGCGCTTGACGGCTGTGTGGACCGCCTCGCGCAGGCGCGCCGCGTCGAGCGCACCGCTGACGGTGATCCCGAGCTGCACCGCGTACAGGTCGTCCATGTCCTGCGCGAAGGCGGTGTGGAACAGCAATCCCTGCTGCACCGGGGTCAGCGGCAGCACGTCGGCGACGCCGCCCTGCCTGCACAGGCTGTCGATTTCCTGCTGGCTGAGCTGAGCGGGGGCGATGTCCGACGGGGTCAGCCCGCCGCCGCCGGCCTGGACATGCGCGCAGATCCCGGCCAGAGCCTCAAACCACAGCTGGCTCAAGCGGTTTACCCGTTCCTGGTCCAGCGCCGACGGGGCCCAGCTCCAGTTGGCCTGCAGGTGCGGGCCGGCCTCGGTGTCCATGGTGCCGGCGTTGAGCTCGACGGTGTGAGCGAGCGGCATGGGTACTGCCGTGGCCACCGCCGCCACCGCCAGGCTGTCGTGGCTGACCCGCCAGAACTCGTCGGAGAGATCCGCGCCCGCGCCGAGCCGTCCCAGGTAGTTGAACCCGATCACCGGGTCCGCCCCGTCCAGGTCCACGTCGTCGTTCAGGTAGCGCAGCAGGCCGTAGGTCAGGCCGTCGGGCAAAGCGCGCAGCTGTTCCTTGGCGGCCTTGATCACCGGGCCCAGCGCGGGCTCGCCGCCTGCCACCTGCGACCAGTTGAGCCGGCCACCCTTCAACGCCACCGGGTATTTGGTGGTGAACCAGCCGACGGTGCGCGACAAGTCCACGCGGGGAAAGAGTTCTTCCTGACGCCCGTGGCCCTCCACGTCGATGCCGATCGGCGCGGCGCCGGCGCCCAGGAACTCCGCGAAGGCCAGCCCGAAGGCGATCAGCAAGATGTCGCCCACGCCGGCGTGGAAGGCGGCGGGCACCTCGCCGAGCAGCAGCCGGGTCGTCTCCACGTCCAGCGAGACGGACAGCTGACCGGCGTTCACGTAGGTATCGGTGTCGGGTTGCACGGCCGGCAACGCGGCTGGGGTGGCCGCGACCCGCCGCCAGTCGTCGGCCCGGGCCACCACGTCGGGCCGGTGCGCGTACTCCTGAAGCAGCGACGACCAGCGGGCGAACGACGTCCCGGGCGCAAGCAGGTCGATGGGCTGCCCGTTGTGATGCTGGGACCAGGCGATGTTGAAGTCTTCCAACAAGATTCGCCACGACACTCCGTCGACGGCGAGGTGGTGGATGATCAGCGCCAGCTGACCAGTGGACTGCGCCCACGCCGCGCTGACCATCACCCCGGCGGCCGGGTTCAGCCGCGATCGGGCCTCCGCCAACGCCTCGTCGGACAGCGACTCCACGGCGTGCACGCAGCCGCGCGCGTCCACCGCGCCGACCTCGGGCACCTGCAGCGACCAGCCGCCCGCGCCGTCGTCGTCGGCGCGCAGCCGCAGGGCGGCGTGGCGGTCCAGCAGCGCCTGCAGGACCGCCACCACGTCGTCCTCGCTCGCGCCCGCCGGCGCCTGCACCACCATGGTCTGGTTGAACTGCTCGATCGGCCCGTCGATGTCTTGCAGCCACCGCATGATCGGGGTGGCCACCACCGGCCCGACGCCGTCGTCGCCCGCCCCCGCCGCACCGTCGGCCGCCACCTCGGCCACCCGGGCCAGCCTGGCCACCGACTGCTCGACGAACACGTCACGCGGCCGGAACAGGATGCCCGCCGCCCGGGCCCGGGCCACGACCTGCATCGACAGAATGCTGTCGCCACCGAGGTCGAAGAACGAGGCGTCGACGCCAACCCGCTCGATACCCAGCACCTGGGCGTAAATGTCGGCCAGGATCTCCTCGACCCGGTCGCCCGGGGCGCGGTACTCGGCGGTGGCATACTCGGGTGCGGGCAGGGCGCGCTTGTCGAGCTTGCCGTTGCCGGTCAGCGGCAGGGCCTCCAACACCACCACCGCGGCCGGGACCATGTACGGCGGCAGGCGATCGGCCAGCGCCGCGCGGATCGCGGCCGGATCGGCGGTCCCGGTGATGTAGCCCACCAGGCGCTTGTCGCCGGGGCGGTCCTCGCGGGCGATCACGGCCGCCTGGTCGACGCCGTCGAGACCCTTGAGCACCGACTGGATCTCACCCAGCTCGATGCGATAGCCGCGGATCTTGACCTGCTCGTCGGAGCGGCCGAAGTACTGCAGCTGCCCGTCCTCGCCCCAGCAGACGAGGTCACCGGTGCGGTACATCCGCGCACCGGGACCACCGAACGGGTTGGCCACGAACCGGGAAGCCGTCAGGCCGGCGCGGCGCACGTATCCGATGCCGACGCCGCGACCCGCGAGGTACAGCTCGCCGACCACACCGGCCGGCACCGGCTGCAACCACTTGTCCAGGACGAACATCGCCGCGCCGGAAATCGGCGAACCGATCGGCACCACACCGGTTCCGGGGGTCAGCGGCTTGCTGATCGAGGCGCAGACCGTGGTCTCCGTCGGGCCGTAGGCGTCGAGCATCACCCGTCCGGGCGCCGCCCACCGATCCACCACGTCGGTCGGGCAAGCCTCGCCGGCCACCACCAAGGCGGTGGACTCGAGGCCCTCCTCCGGCAGCATCGCCACCGAGGACGGGGTCTGGGTGAGCACGCTGACCTTTTCCGCGACCAGCAGGTCGTGCAGCTCGTCCGGGGAGCTCGCCACGGACTCCGGGACCACGAGCAGCCGGCGACCACGCAGCAGCGCGCCGAAGATCTCCCACACGGAGAAGTCGAAGGCCGCGGAATGGCATTGCGTCCACACCTGCCCCTTGGGCAGGCCCTCGTCGAGCGACTCGATCAGCCACGTGACGTTGAGATGAGGAATGGCAACACCTTTGGGGGTTCCGGTGGTGCCGGACGTGTAGATGATGTAAGCGACGTTCTCCGGGGCCGGCGCGGGCAGCGCGGTGCTGGGCTGGGTTTCGACGGCCGGGTCGTGGACGTCGACGACCAACAGGTCGCGCCCGTCCAGCCGGGAACGCAGGTCCGCCGTGGTGATCACCGCGCTCGGCGCCGCATCGGACAGCACGAACTCCATCCGGGCCGCGGAATGCGCGGGGTCGATCGGCACATAGGCCGCACCCGTCTTGAGGACCGCAAGCATCGCCACGATCGCATCGGCGCAGCGGGGGAACATCACCGCCACACACTCGCCGGGCCCCGCGCCGTGGCCGGCCAGCAGGTGCGCCAGCCGGTTGGAGGCCTCGTCGAGTTCGGCGTAGGTCAACGACTTGGCGTCGCAGGTGACGGCCAGGGCCTCGGGCGAGCGCTGCACGTGTTCGGCGAACGCCACCGGGATCGAGACAGGCTCGGGTGCCGGCTGGGTCAGGGCCGCCCGGTTGCTCCACTCGTCGAGCTGCGCCGGCTCGTCGGCGGCCAACAGGTCGATCGAGGACAGCCACCGCTCCGGGTCGGCGGTCATCTCCTCCAGTACCCGCTGCATCCGCGCCGCCAGGTCCGCCACGCCGAAGTCCGCGAACGGTTGGCCCGGACCCGCGGTGCTGAGGAAAAGCTGGTCGCCGGCGCCGAGGAAGAACAGGCTGAAATGCCCCACGGGCCCGTGGTTGGTGTAACTCGCCGTCGCCGGCGAACCGGCGAGGTCCAAGGTCAGCCTCATCGGCAGGAAGTTGATGCCGACCCGATTCGCCGCCTGCCTCAGGCCGTCGCTCTCCAGGGTGTGCACCGGGAATCGCTGATGGTGCAACAGTTCCCGGATTCGCGTGTCGACGTGTTTGCAGAAGTCAGCGACCGTGGCGGTGGGCGCGGTGTCCAAGACGAGCGGCACCACCCCGGCGAACATGCCGGGAAGCGTCTTGGATTCCTGGCTCACCCGCCGGCTCACCGGAAAGTCGAGCGCCACTTGCGAGCCGCTCCCCGACCACGCCCGCACCAACAGCGCGCACGCCGCGGTGGTAACAGAAAACCGGCGGATGCCCAGCTTCTTGGACAGCTCCTTGATCCGGGTGGTGACGGACGGGTCCAGCTGGACCGACGCAGACGGCGAGTAGTGGTCTTTGCCGCTCGCGGCCTCGACCGGGCGATCGACCCACGCGCTTTCCGGCGGAAGGTTGTCGCGCCAATAAGCCTGGTCCTCCAAATAGTCGGCAGATGCTTCATATTCGGATTCGATGTCGACCAAATCTTGCGCCGAGCCGAAATAGGCATCAGGAATGGGTTTCCCGGCCATCATGGCGGAATAAATTGTGGAGACCCGACGGGCCACCAGCGCCATACCCAATCCGTCGATCGCTATGTGGTGACAGCAGCCGAATAAATAAAACTGGTCAACCCCGGTCTGAAACAACACGAATTGAAACAGCTGGCCGTTCAATGCCATGGGCGTCCGCTGGATCGAGGACGCCATCGCGCGGGCTTCCTGCACGGGGTCGGGCAGGGAGGTCAGGTCGTGAAAGGTGAGCTGGACGTCCGGGTAGTCGATCGGCTTCTGCACCACTTGGCCGTCGACCTCGAAGAACGACACCCGGCCGGCCTCGGCCTCGGCGACGGTCTGGGTGAGGGCGCGCCCAAGGGCTTCGCGGTCGACCGGACCGTCGATCCTGATCAGCAGCCCGAGCTGCCACTCCGTACCGACATAACCCGTTTCCTGCGAGAGCCAGATGTCAAGCTGGCCGCGCGTCAGCGGAAGTGTGCGATCACCAACTTCCATCGACTCCCCCAAAGTTTCACCCGCCCCATACCCCGACTCGTTACTGGTCAAAACCCCGACTCGTTACTGGTCAGAACCCCGGCCCGTTGCGAGCCTGTCGCGCAAGCTCTTTGGCCGAATGTCGGGCCAGTTCTGTTCGATGTACTCCAAGCATGCAGCGCGATCGGCCTCCCCGTGGACCACTCGCCAGCCAGCTGGAACGTCGGCGAAGGCCGGCCAGAGGCTGTGCTGCTCCTCGTCGTTCACCAAGACGAAAAAACTGCCGTTGTCGTCGTCGAACGGATTGATGCTCACAGTTCTCCAAAGCTGCTAGTTGACATGAGTGGAACGGTTCCAAACCATACTGGAGCCACTAGCGCGCGTCCGAGGTTTGGACAAAGTTCCGGGGTGACCCGTCAGGCTCTTAACGTGCCCTAAAGATTGGGCTGGTACAGGGCTGCGCAGCGGCCGCCGTTGGCTGCTGTGACCTGCACGAACCGCTCACCGGTGTGGCTCGCGATCGGGCAAGGTCGGCCTTCAGGGACGATGGAATTTTGGGGGCTTGCCGTCGCCAAGGATACCGGCGCTCGAGCCGCCGCAAAAATCACCACGAGGCGAGCCCCTTCCGGTGGATGACGGGGCCACGAAATCGGCCATAAAGCGAAACGACGGGCGGCGAAACGCATTGCCTATGGGCATCGGCCGTCGTTAGCTGGCTGGGGCCGCCGAGGGTGAGTGGACCTTGGCCGGCGGGCGGCCCGCGGAGGCCTCGTTCCGAACCGACCTGGGGACAGGCGCCGGCCCGCTGAACCAGCCGGGCGAGGATCGAAAAGTGCGCTTACGCACGCGGTATGCATTACGATCCCGTATCTCCTTTTCGAACGGCTGATGCGGAGACCGATGGCGTGGTTTACTCGTGAAGACTTGGTCGCGCTCCCCGGGGGGCGGGGCTCGAACCAGGTGCCCAAGCACGACTAGTCTGTGATGTACACCGCATTCGAAGTGCCCTCACCTGGTGGCGCGACCGACCTGTAACGACTTGTTAAGGCCGGCGGACATACAAGAGACGTAAAACGTGTAGAAGGGGGTGCGGTGGTCGAACCCGATGTGCGGGCCCGGCCCGATATCGCCGTCACGGAAGGCCGCGAAATCAGCCAGCCGCCCAGTCGCCGACGCAGGTTCCTGCCTTTTGGTCGCCGCTCTTCAGCCGGCGTTGAAGGAAAAGGCGCGCCTCGAGAAAACCGCAGGAAGCGGCGAGCCGGGCTGTTCAGCTTCTTGAAGCACGGGTGGATCCCGCTGGTCATAATCGCCGTCGTCGCCGCCGGCGGATTGACCGTTTCTCGGTTGCACGGCATATTCGGCTCCGAGAAACGCCCGTCCTACGCCGACACCAGACAACAAGACACCAAGCCGTTTAACCCCAAGCATGTTAAGTACGAGGTTTTCGGACCGCCTGGGACGATGGCCGACATCAGTTACTTCGATGCAAACGGCGAGCCGAATCACATCAACGGCATCCCCCTTCCTTGGACGTTCGACATCGCGACCACCCTCCCGTCAATCGTGGGAAACGTTGTCGCACAAGGCAATAGCGATACTCTGGGGTGCCGCATCGTGGTGGATGGTGTGGTCAAAGCCGAGAGGATCTCACACGAGTTGAACGCGTTCACCTACTGCGTGTTGACAGCCACATGAGCAATCAAGATCTGGCTACGGAGCGGGCCTCGCAACCATTCTTCGCGCGGATGATCCACCGATTCTCCGTGCCGATCATCTTGGGTTGGTTGGGAATCGCCGTGCTCATCAGCATCGGCGTTCCGTCGCTGGAGCAGGTCGAGAAAGAGCATGCGGTATCGCTGAGCCCAATAGGCGCACCCTCATTCAAAGCGATGGAGCGCCTCGGTCAGGACTTCAAGGAGACCAACTCCGGCGCCTTGGCAATGATCCTGCTGGAAAGCCAGCAGCCACTCGGCGACGACGCGCACCACTACTACGACCGTTTGGTTCGCCTCCTCGAGGACGACCACAAGCATGTGCAGCACGTCCAGAACTTCTGGGGCGATCCCCTGACCCGGGGCGCGGCGCAGAGCCAAGACGGCAAGGCCGCCTACGTGCAGGTCAATCTCAATGGAACCCAGGGTGGTAGTCAGGGCGACGAATCCGTAGCGGCGGTCCGCAAGATCGTGCAACGGGCTGACCCCCCGCAGGGTCTCAAGGTTTATGTCACCGGCCCTGCGCCGATCGTCGCGGATATGAATATCGCCGGCCAAAAGACGGTGATGTTGGTCACCGTGGCGAGCCTCGCCGTCATTTTTATCACCCTGCTGCTGGTCTACCGATCAGTCGTCACGGTGATTCTGTTGTTACTCATCGTCGGGCTGGAATTGCAGATCGCCCGCGGAATGGTCGCATTGCTCGGCCATTTGGGGATCGTCGGACTCACCACTTTCGCCGTCAACCTACTGGTGGCCGCGGTAATCGCAACGGGAACCGACTACGGGATATTTTTCGTCGGCCGGTACCAGGAAGCCCGGTCGGTGGGCGAGAGCCGGGAGATGGCTTTCTATACGACCTTCGGCAGCGTCGCCAAGGTCGTGTTGGCGTCGGGTCTGACCATTGCCGGGGCGGTGCTATGCCTCAGCTTCACCCGACTCCCGTACTTCCAGCCACTGGGCATCCCCTGCGCCGTCGGCATCGCCATAGCGGTGCTCGTCGCGCTGACGCTGGGGCCGGCGCTGCTTGCCGCCGGCGGTCGCTTCGGTCTGTTCGAAGCCAAACGGCCTATCTCGACGCATCGATGGCGGCGGTACGGCACGGCGATCGTCCGGTGGCCGGCGCCGATCCTGATCGCATCGTTGGCGATCGCGCTCATCGGGTTGTTGACCCTGCCGAATTACAGACCCAGCTATGACGACCAGAAATTCATACCGACGAACATTCCCGCCAATGTGGGCTATGCGGCCGCCGAACGGCACTTCCCCGGCTCGCGAATGATGATGCCGGAAATTCTGCTGGTCGAGACGGATCATGATTTGCGGAACCCCACGGACATGTTGGTGATCAACAAACTGGCGAAAGGTGTTCTCGCGGTCCCGGGGATTTCCACCGTGCAGACCGTCACCCGGCCGGAAGGGGTCCCGCTTCAGCACACGACCATTCCGTGGATCATGAGCATGTCACAGGCGAGCCAGCTGCAGAACATGGCATTCCAGAAAGACCGCATGGATGACATGCTCAAGCAGGCCGAAGAGATGGGCAGGATGATCGCCATCATGGAGCACATGGTGGGCCTGATGCGTGATCTGGTGAACACCACCCATCAAATGGTCGGCACGACGCACGAAATGCAGGACATCACTTCCGAATTACGCGACCACATCTCGGATTTCGAGGATTTCTGGCGCCCCATCCGCAGCTACTTCTATTGGGAACGGCACTGCTACGACATCCCGATCTGCTTCTCGCTGAGGTCCATTTTCGACGCTCTCGACGGTGTCGACGAAGTCAACGACAAGTTGAAGGAGTTGGTCGGCAACCTCGATCAGCTGGACGTCGTCCTGCCGCAGATGGTCATGGAGATCCCTCCGATGATCGAGATCATGAAGGGCATGCGCAGCATGATGCTGACCATGCACAGCACCATGTCCGGCGTGATGGGTCAGATGGACTCGAGCGTCAAAGACCCGAGCGCCATGGGGCAGGCTTTCGACGCTTCCCGAAACGACGACTCGTTCTATCTGCCGCCGGGAATCATCGATGGCTCGGATGCCTTCAAGCGGGTCGAGAAGGTGTTCATGTCGCCGGACGGTAAGGATTTCCGGCTCCTCATTTCGCAGCGGGGCGACCCGGCGACGCCCGAGGGTCTTTCTCGGGTGGAAGCCATCAAGACGGCGGCCGAAGAGTCGTTGAAGGGCACACCCCTGGAAAACGCCAAGATCTATCTCACCGGCACCGCCGCGATCACCAAAGATCTGGTGGATGGCTCCAAGTTCGACCTGCTGATCGCCGGGGTGTCTGCGCTGTGCCTCATTTTCATCATCATGCTGATCATGACGCGCAGTTTCATTGCCGCCATGGTGATCGTGGGAACGGTCTTGCTCTCGTTGGGTGCGTCCTTCGGACTGTCCATCCTGGTCTGGCAGGACTTGCTGCACGCGCCGCTGCACTGGACGGTGCTGTCCACCTCGGTAATCGTCCTCTTGGCGGTGGGGTCTGACTACAACCTGTTGTTGGTGTCCCGCATGAAAGAGGAATTGGGCGCCGGTATCAACACCGGGATCATCCGGGCGATGGGCGGTACCGGCAAGGTCGTCACCAATGCCGGCCTGGTCTTTGCGTTCACCATGGCATCGATGGTGGTCAGCGACCTGCGCAGCATCGGCCAAGTCGGCACGACCATCGGCATGGGCCTGCTGTTCGACACGCTGGTCGTCCGCGCCTTCATGACGCCCTCGGTCGCCGCGCTGCTGGGACGCTGGTTCTGGTGGCCGCAGCGCGTCCGGCCTCGCCCGGCGAGCGCGCTGCTGCGGCCCACGGGGCCGCGCCCGTTGGTGCGTTCCCTGTTGCTGAAAGATGCGCGATAAGTGAAGGGTCTTCCACTTCTGGTCGGGGAAGGGGACGCATGAGTAGCCCACGCCCGCAGGGCTTCTCGGCTTCGCGGACGATTCGCAGGCTCGCGCTGGTCATCATCCTGGCGTGGGTTGGGTTCACGCTGCTGGTCTCGTTCGGTGTTCCGTGGCTGGAGACGGTAGGGCGGGAGCACTCCGTCCCGATGGCCCCCCAGGATGCGCCGGCGGTGCAGGCCATGCAGCGGATGGGCAGGGATTTCAAGGAATCCGACTCGGACAGTTTCGCGATGCTCGTGCTGGAAGGCCAACAGCCACTCGGCGACGATGCGCACGCGTACTACGACCGACTGATCCGGGAATTGCGGGCGGATACCAAGCACGTCGAGCACGTCCAGGACCTGTGGGGCGATCGGCTCACCGCGGCGGGCGCACAAAGCCCGGACGGCAAGGCCGTCTATGTCCAGATCAATCTCGCCGGTAACCAGGGCACCACCCTGGGCCAGGATTCCATTGCTTCCGTCCGCCATATCATCGCGCGGACACCCCCGCCGCCGGGGCTGCACGCCTATGTCACCGGGCCCGCGGCGCTCGTCTCGGATATGCAACACGCCGGTGACAGCTCCATCCTGAAGATGACCCTGATCGGCGCGGTGATCATCTTCACGGTGTTGATGTTCGTCTACCGCTCTGTCTTCACCGTGATCTGTCTGCTCGTCACGGTCGGGATCGAAGTGTTTGCGGCACGGGGGGTTATCGCGTTCCTCGGCGACAACGGCGTCGTCGCGCTCTCCACGTTCGCCATCAACCTGCTGGTGGCGCTGGCCATGGCGGCCGGCACCGACTACGGCATCTTCTTCTTCGGCCGGTATCAGGAGGCGCGCCAGGCGGGCGAGGACCGAGAAACGGCGTTTTACACCACCTACCGCGGCGTAGCGCCCGTCGTCCTGGGTTCCGGTCTGACGATCTCCGGGGCGATGCTGTGCTTGAGCTTCACCAGGATGCCCATCTTCCAGACCATCGGCGTGCCGTGTGCCGTGGGCATGCTGGTTTCGGTCCTGATCGCCCTGACTTTGGTTCCCGCGGTGATCACCGTTGGCAGCGGATTGGGGCTATTCGACCCCAAGCATTACATCGGCTTCGGCCGGTGGCGCCGGGTCGGGACAGCGATCGTCCGCTGGCCGGTGCCGATCCTGGTCGCCACCATCGCGATCGCCCTGGTGGGCCTGGTGACCCTGCCTGGCTATAAGACCAGTTACAACGACCGGGCGTATATCCCGAAGGACATCCCCGCGAATGTCGGTTATGCCGCGGCCGATCGCCACTTCTCGCAAGCCCGAATGATGCCGGAAATCTTGATGATCGAAGCCGATCACGACATGCGCAACCCTGCGGATTTCCTCGTGTTGCACCGGCTGGCGAAGGGCATCTTTCAGGTTCGCGGAATTTCACGCGTGCAAGGCATCACCCGGCCCGAGGGCACGCCGATCCAGCACACCTCGATCCCCTTCCTGCTCAGCATGCAGCAGGCGATCATTCACCAAGACGTGAAATACATGCAGGCCCGGATGGACGACCTGGTGGTCCAAGCGGACATGTTGGCCGAGCAGATCAAGCACATGAAGCGGATGTACGAAATCCAAAAGCAGATGACCGCTCTGACCCATGACTCAATTGCCAAGACGCACGAGATGTTTGCGGTCGTTAGTGACCTTCGCGACGACCTGTCGAATTTCGAGGATTTCTTCCGGCCCATCAGGAGCTATTTCTACTGGGAACGGCATTGCTACGACATCCCCATCTGCTTCTCGCTCCGCAGCATCTTCGACACGCTCGACGGTGTCGACACGCTGAGCGACAAGATGAAAGAGCTCCTCGTCCATCTCGACCACATGGACGCGATCATGCCGCAACTGCTCGAGCAGTTTCCCCCGATGATCGCGATGTCCGAGGACATGCGTCAGATGATGTTGACGAATCACAGCACCATGTCCGGGATCATCGGCCAGATGGACAGCAACGATAAGGATGCCGTTGCCATGGGCGAGGCGTTCGACGCCTCAAAAAACGACGACTCCTTCTATCTGCCCCAGGACATTTTCGAAAACCCTGATTTCAAGAAGGCGATGAGCCAGTTCCTGTCTCCGGACGGAAAAGCGGCTCGGTTCATCATCTCTCACCTCGGCGATCCCGCGACGCCCGAAGGGGTGGCGCGGATCGACAAGATCAGGACGGCGGCGGAAGAAGCGCTCAAGAACACGCCGCTGGAGAATTCCAAGATCTTCATCGCAGGCACGGCGTCGACGTACAAGGACTTCCGCGACGGGTCCACCTATGACCTCTTCATCGCCGGCGTCGGTGCGCTCTGCCTGATTTTCATCATCATGCTCATCCTGACGCGAAGCTTCGTGGCGGCGCTCGTCATCGTGGGCACCGTGGCCCTTTCCTTGGGCGCCTCGTTCGGGCTTTCGGTACTGATCTGGCAGTACATCTTTGGCATCAAACTGCACTGGATGGTGCTGCCGATGTCCGTGATCGTCCTGTTGGCGGTCGGTTCCGACTACAACCTGCTGCTGGTGTCCCGGATGAAAGAGGAACTGGCCGGCGGCATCAAGACGGGCATCATCCGCGCCATGGGTGGGACCGGCAAAGTCGTGACCAACGCCGGTCTGGTGTTCGCCTTCACCATGGCCTCGATGGTGGTCAGCGACCTGCGGATCATCGGCCAGGTCGGTACCACGATCGGCCTTGGTCTGTTGTTCGACACCTTGATCGTGCGTTCCTTCATGACGCCCACGATTGCCACGATCCTCGGACGGTGGTTCTGGTGGCCGCAAGTGGTTCGCCCCCGGCCGGCCAGCCTGCTGCTTCGCTCCGAGGGGCCGCGTCCGCTGGTACGTTCCCTCCTGCTGCACCGAGAGTTCGGCGAGGATGCACCGACGGCCGAATTGCCAAGGACTACCGTCTAGATAGCACTTCACTCGACCATGCCGCTGCGGCGGCCATGCGTTATTCGCTGTGTTGCCGAACGATTTCATGGAGGAGCATGTACGACCAATATGGCCAACGTGATGACGGCCCCATGAAATACTTTCTACCGTGAGCCAACTGGCAATCGAGGTTGTCGACCTAGCAAAGACTTTCGGCCGCGACACCCATGCCCTGCGCGGCGTGAACTTCTCCGTTCCGGCCGGCACGGTCTGTGGTTTGCTCGGCCATAATGGCGCCGGAAAGACAACCACCATCAATATTCTTTCGACGCTCATTCGCCCCAGTTCGGGCCGTGCCACCGTTGCCGGATACGACATCGTCCGCCAGCCGGCGCAGGTGCGGGCCAGCATCTCGACGACGGGGCAGAAGAGCGCGATGGACACACTACTTACCGGCAGAGAGAATCTGATCCTGTTCGGCAGGTTGCGCGGGCTGGGCCGCAAGCAGGCGAAGGCTCGTGCCGACGAACTCATCGAACAGTTCGACCTGAGCGCGGTCGCCGATCGCCTGATATCCACCTACTCGGGAGGCATGTGGCGGCGCACTGACGTCGCGTGTGCCCTGATGGTGCGGCCGGAAGTCCTTTTTCTCGATGAACCGACCACCGGGCTCGATCCCCGGAGCCGGCGAGACGTGTGGTCCTTCGTGAGCTCGTTGGCCGGGCAAGGAGTGACCGTGCTACTGACCACGCAGTACCTGGAAGAAGCGGACCAGTTGAGCGACTCCATTGTCGTGATCGACCACGGGGAGGTGATCGCCAGCGGCACCGCCGAGGATCTGAAGCGCCGGGTGGGCGCGAGCTATTGCCAGGTGAGCCCGGCTGATCCCGCCGACCTGCCCCGGGTCGCGTCGACGTTGGCCGGGTTCGAAGGGTTAGACGTCGACAGCGACACCAACTCGGTATCGGTGTTCGCCCCCGACGGGGTGGCGACGTTGGCCGATGTGTTCCGACGGGTCGACGCGCTGGGCGTCGAACTCGCCGACATCTCGTTGCGCAAGCCCTCTCTGGATGAGGCTTTCCTCCACCTCACCGAGCGGACCGTGGCGCGGCCATGAGCGGCCTCGCTGCCCTTACCGAACGTTCGCTGATGTCCTCAGCACGCGATGGAGGCCTGATCTTCGAACTAGTGTCGCCGGTCGTGTATTTGGCCGGCTTCACCGTGGCGCTGCACGGCCTCGTCGACACGGGCCGCGTGAGCTACGCGCAGTACTTGCTGCCCGCCGTGGTCGTCCAGTCGATGATCTTTGTCGCCCTGATGACGGCTGACCGCGCCGCCCGTGACCACTTGTCGGGGTTCGGCGAGCGGTTGCGGACGCTGCCGATCGCCGCGGCAACGCCCGTTAGCGCCCGCGTGGCAGCCACCCTGACGCGCGGCGTCCTCGCCCTCTCGGTGTCGATGGTGGCCGGCTACGCGTTCGGATTCCGGATGACCGGCGGAATCAGCTCCGCAGTCGCCTTCATGCTCATCGCTTTGCTGCTTTGTTTGGCCGTCGCATTGGGCGCCGATGCACTGGGCTCGCGCTCGAAGAGCCTGCAGGGCGCGAGCTATCTGCTCTTCGTCCCCCAGCTGCTGTTGTTCATGCTGTCCACCGGA
Organism: Mycobacterium hainanense; assembly: GCF_041890355.1. Taxonomy (NCBI): domain Bacteria; kingdom Bacillati; phylum Actinomycetota; class Actinomycetes; order Mycobacteriales; family Mycobacteriaceae; genus Mycobacterium; species Mycobacterium hainanense. The sequence goes on from NZ_CP169059.1 coordinate 3,429,192, forward strand.
ATTGCCCCCGAGAAGGCGTTTCCCGGTTATTTGCGGCCTTATGTACGCAATCAACCGGTGTCTCAGGTCGCCGAAACGCTCCGCGGGCTGGGCGCCGGCCACCTATCGGCCAGCAACTTGGCGGCGAGCCTCGCGTGGTGTGTCGGCATGATCGTGGTCTTCGGAGGCATCGCGCTACGAATGCAACGGCGAGCCGGATGACGTCGGGAACCGGAGTGCAGGGTTCGCTTCTGGCCCAAAGCTGGGTGCAGGCCGGTCGGCTTCTCACCAGATGGCGGCGAGACCGAGCCGTGCTGATGGGCTCGCTGCTGTTGCCCATCGGGCTTCTGCTGCTTTATCAAGCGGTGCTGGGCGACCAGGTGCGTCGGATTACCGGCGTCGAGAGCATTTACGGGCTGGTCCCGACCTGTGCGGTGCTGTCCGCGCTGTTCGGCGGCTTAGCCAATTCCGTTGGAATTACGGATGACCGGCAGACGGGTTTGATCAGCAGGATGTGGATGCTGCCGGTACACCGCTCCAGCGCGCTCACCGGGCGGCTCACGGCGGAGGCCACGCGCGTCCTCATCGGCACGCTCCTCATCACCGCGCTCGGAGTCACCATGGGGCTGCGCTTTACGCACGGGTGGCTTTCGGCGTTGTTGTATGTACTGATTCCGTCGATCGTGGTTGTCGAATTCGCAACGCTGGCAATGGCGCTCATCATCCGCACCAACGGTCGCGCGATGACGACCTGGTTGGCGGGCGGCACCGTCGCGCTCGCCTTTCTCAACCCGGGCACCACCCCGGTCGGGCAGTATCCGAGTTGGCTTCAGACGTTCGTCCGCGTACAGCCCATCTCCCCTCCCATCGAGGCGATGAGATCACTGGCACACGGCGGACCGATCCTGTGGCCCGTCGCCATGACCTTGATGTGGGCGGTCGCATTCCTCGCCGTCTTCTTTCCCCTAGCGGTCCGCGGGTACCGGGTCGCCGCGGAGACCAACGCGTAAGACCTTGCCGCCCTTGGTTGTCCGAGACGAAGGGCAGGCGGGTGGCACGGCCTGCATTGAAAGGCCGCGGAACTCCCGCCTCCGCCTCCGCGCGCAGGTATCGCCAGCGCAACTACACGGCCGGTTCCGGACTCGCCGAGGGCGGTTCCGGAGCGTCCTCGTCGGTCGAAAGGTTGTCTGGGCGCGTACCGGTCTCGCCGCGAGCTGAATAGCGGCTCGGGTCTGACTCGACTTCGCCAAGCTCGTCTGAAGCCTGCTCGCGTCGCGTGGCGCGCCCCCTCAGGCGGCGCTTCAGGGACAACGCGGGTTTCTCGATCAGGAACCAGCTCAACGCGGCGGTCGGCGCAGTGACTGCAATAGATATGAAGCAGAACAAGATCGAATTGAGGCGAACAAGTCCCGCGAGCACCAGCAACTGCTGGATCGCGAACGCGTAAATGTACACGCCGTAGGACAGGTCGGTGGGAAACCTCAAGCGCCTGTTCTTGATCAGGGAACCCGAAACGATGATGGCGTAGGCCATGGGAAGGGCGGCGATCAGCCGATAGTTGGGCAGTACAGCCGATGACGCGAGGACGACGAGGCCGCATACCGCGACGAGCGACCACTTGGCTGGAATTGCGTTCCTCAGCTGATGGAGAAGGGCCCCGGCCAAGAACATGAGGGCGAATCGCGCTGCGTTGGCGGCGATCGCGTGCACACCACCCCACGGCGGCAGCACCACCGACCAGGCCAGCGCCAGCGCCAACGCCAACGGGATGGCCCATTTTCGGCGAAGCAGCCCGGCGACGCCGAACACCGCGACGCCGATGTAGCACAGCACCTCCCAACCCAAAGTCCACAGGGAACCGTTCCACATTCCCGAAACCGGGATACCGCGAGGTGTGCCGCCGATATCGAATTGGAACATCCACACTGCGCTGTTCTTCAGGACGTATTCGATCGGCGCTCGGGACAGCAGCAGCTTTGCCGCCGAACCACCTTGAAGTGCCACGCCGATCGGGGCGATGACGAAGGCGGTGACGGCGAGGCACACCCACAACCCCGGCAGGATCCGCAGGGATCGAGCGATGAAGTATTGACCGAGCTGCGGATTTCGAAGCCAGCTCGAGACGATGAGGTAACCGGAAATTGCAAAGAAACCGTCCACACATCCAAGGCCGAGAATCTGGACGAAAGGCGCGAACGGCATGCGCCCCGTAAGGGGGAAGGAATGCCACAGGATCACACCGGTCGCCAACGCAAAGCGCCACGCGTTGAGGGCATTCTTGCGTGGGTCAAACACTTCCCCGAGCGTCATACGCCCAATGTCCCCCTCACGATAAGCAAGGGCTGTCTTGATTCACTCACCCGCGACTCCAGATGTTTGCCGTGCGTTGGCTGCCGCCCGGTACCTGATCATGCGCGAACGGACCGCCAGTTTCCGGTTTTCCTTATTCTTCAAGAAAGCCAGCATTCTGCTGCAGGTCTCCCAGGCCGCCACCCAGAAGTACATGGGGAGCCGTTTCCTGAATTCCCTGTCGACTCCCTCCCGCATGCTGAGGCCCGTCATATCGTTGTAGCGCGCGACGACGATATCCATGTAGTGGGCGACTAACGCCGGATTGGAGAAGCACCGGATATTGAAGTCCCAGTCGGCCCACACCGGGTAGCGCAGGTTGTACGGGCCGATCCCCGCGAAGAGCTCACGGCGGTAAAAGATCGATTGATGGCACAGATTCGTTTCGAACAGCAGTCGGTCGAGGTCGAAGGCGCCGGCGTGCCGAGTCTCGGTTGAACGCATGATGACGTCGCCGTACACGAGATCACTGCGTTCATGGTCGCGAATGAAGGCTGCCACGTGGGCCAGGGTCTCCGGCTCGTAAAGAGTGTCGTCGGCCCCCAGGAACAGTAGCCACTCTCCCGTGGCGATTCCGACACCGCGGTTCATGGCATCGTAGGGGCCGCCGTCGGGGCCACTGTGAACGACTAGACGTGCGCCGAGTTCGGTACCGAAGCCCCGCGCGATGTCGAGGGTTTCGTCCTTCGACCCGCCGTCGACGATAACGACTTCGAATTCGTCGTAGGTCTGGTGGACGATACTTCCCAGGCAGGCCTGGATTGTCGCCGCTGCATTGAAGGTGGGCACGATGATCGAGAACAGTGGCGCGGTCATGGCCCCTGTCACGTTAGCAGCGGACTGCCTAGTGTTCGCATCCTTCCGAACAATCGCCGCTCACCGCGTCGCCCCCTGGGTCACGCCTGGTCGTTTCGTCACGCAGCGACGGTTGCACGACGCGGTCAATCGTCGCCACGGAAGAAAATGCCGTCGGCCTGCAGCATCCGCCCATTGCGCGGATCGGTGAATCCCGGCAGCAAGCCCGTGAGCACGAAGCCCATCGAATACACCCGTTCCAGTGATTCATGAATGAGCATGTCGCCCTGATACAAGGGCAGGAAGGATAACTCGAGTTGCATGCCGACGCAGCGGTCGTTCACCGTTTCTTTTGCGCCCGCCAGCACCTCCTTCTCGAAACCCTGGACGTCGATCTTCAGAAACATCACGTCGCCGGGTTTCAAAAACTCCGGGGCCAGGGAGTCGAGCCTATGGATGGGAACTTCTTCTGTGCCGACGTAATTCGCAGGCGGAAAGGCATCCTGATGACTTTTGAGCATGGGCAAGACGGAACTGCTTGCGCCGGCATTCCCCGCGACGTTGATCGCAATTGTCTGTTCGGCGTCACCCAACGCGCATTGTCGACAATCCCACAATGGATCGTTGGCGGTCTTGCGTTGCAATTGAGAAAAGGGTCCCGACAGGGGTTCAAACGAGACAATACGGCCCTTGTATCCGGCGCGTCGCAATGACGTACCGAATTGCCCCGAGTTGGCGCCGACGTCGATAACGACATTTACCTTCAGCGCTTCGAGTTGATTGATTAGCAGGCGTTTGCGATCGAAGTGACGCAGCGTCTCCATACTGACGTTGCGAGCGATCAAGCGAACATTGCGAAAGAATTCCACCGCGCCACATTAGCACGCGAATATGCGCCGAGGAGACGCTTGGCCATGCTGATTCTGCGATGCGATGCCGCATGCTCGGCTTTCCGCCCACTCGACGGACGGAGCACCACCGCGGCAACGGTCGACGCCCGTCGGCGACGGCATGTGCCGGTCGCACGCAGGCGGACCGAACGGTCAAGGCTGGAATGTCACGCGTTCACTGCCTCACCGCATCCGCGTTCGTGCGGTACCAGGACACCGTTGCCTCAATACCGCTCTGCAGGGTGATGCTGGGCAGCCATCCCATGTCCCGCAAGAGCGAGACGTCGAGCAACTTGCGCGGAGTCCCATCCGGTTTCGTTGCGTCCCAACGGGTTTCGCCCGTATAACCCACCGCCGCGGCGACCATCTCGGCTATCTCGTTGATGGAGTGGTCGATGCCGGTACCCACGTTGACGTGGCTGGGACCATCAAAGTGTTCCAAGAGGTAGAGACATGCGCTCACCAGATCGTCAACGTGCAGGAGTTCACGCCGCGGTGTCCCTGTCCCCCAGTTGCTCACCTCGGGCGCGCCACTGGCTTTGGCCTCTTCATACCTGCGGATGAGCGCGGGAAGCAGATGGGACCCCGAGGGAGAGAAGTTGTCACCCGGCCCATAAAGGTTTGTTGGCATCGCCGAAATCCATGCCAGCCCGTATTGGCGTCTGACCGCCTGGACCTGAAGAATTCCGGCAATCTTGGCGATTGCGTACGCGTCATTGGTGGGTTCCAGAGGGCCGGTCAACAACGCATTTTCCGGAATAGGTTGCGGAGCGTACTTCGGGTATATGCACGATGACCCGAGAAATAGCAGCCGAGGCACCCGAGCGGCGACGGCGGCATCGAGCATATTGACCTGAATCTGCAGGTTTTCGGATAGAAAATCGGCCGGGTAGGTGTTATTGGCCATGATGCCGCCGACCCGGGCCGCGGCATCGACAATGACCTGCGGCCTCGACTCCAGAACGAAGTCAAAAGTCGCGGCGCGATCCGTAAGGTCAAGTTCGGAGTGTGACCGGGTCAGAAGGTTCGTGAATCCCTCGGCTTGAAACCTTCGCATCAAGGCGGACCCGACCAGTCCGCGGTGACCGGCGATGTATACAGGCGATGCGCGGTCGAGCATCCCGATCGGTGTGTTCATCGCCCCGTCAGCTCCAGCCAGGCAGGGTTGGCTTGTCGATCCACGGCCTGCCGTCGCACTCCAACGCGGCCATATCGGCATCGACCATGATCCGTGCCAGTTCGCCGGTGTGCACCGAGGCCTTCCACCCGAGTGACTGCGCGGCCTTGGTGGCGTCGCCTATCAGCGAATCCACTTCAGTGGGCCGCAGATAGCGGTCGTCGAACTTCACATACTTTTGCCAGTCGAGTCCGGCATGATCGAATGCGGTCTGCGCGAACTCACGCACGGTAAAGCCGCGTCCCGTCGCCAGAACGAAGTCCTCGGGCTCGGGCGCCTGCAGCATCCGCCACATCCCTTCGACGTATTCGGGCGCGTATCCCCAACCGCGCACCGCGTCGAGATTGCCGAGGTAGAGGTCGGACTGGACGCCGGCCTTGATACGCGCAACCGCCCTAGTTATCTTTCGAGTCACGAAAGTTTCACCGCGCCTGGGTGATTCGTGATTGAACAAGATGCCGTTCACCGCGAATAAGCCGTACGCCTCTCGATAGTTGCGCGTCGCCCAATAGGAGTAAACCTTCGCCGCGCCATACGGAGACCGCGGATAGAAGGGCGTTTCCTCGCTTTGCGGTGGCGGCGACGCGCCGAACATCTCCGACGAAGACGCTTGGTAAAACCGGCAATTCACGCGCGAGAGGCGGACGGCTTCGAGCAGCCGGATCGACCCCATGCCCGTCGTGTCGCCGGTGTGCACCGGCTCGTCGAAGCTGACGCGCACATGTGACTGCGCCGCAAGGTTATACACCTCATCGGGGTCAATGGTGCTGAGCAAGGTGACCAGGCGGGTGCCGTCCGTCAGGTCGCCGTAATGCAGGAACAGCCGTGCGTCCGGTTGGTGTGGATCTACGTATAGGTGATCGATCCGCGAAGTGTTGAAGGTCGAGGCGCGGCGGATGAGGCCATGGACCTCGTATCCTTTGCTCAGCAAAAGTTCGGTGAGATAAGACCCGTCCTGTCCGGTGATTCCGGTTATGACTGCCCGCTTCACCGGATTCCGGCTCTCATGGGTGCATGCAGCTCACCGTAGGTCCGGCATCGCATCATCTGGCGGTTCACTCCTCGTGGTACTGCAGGGCGGGTGCCGTCGCGAGAGCCACGCTGCGCATGGCCGCAAAACCGCCTCGCTGCCGGGTTTCAACGTACAGGACACGCTCGCCCCACGACGGCATCTGGCTGACTTCCGGTAGCGATTCCACGCCGTGCGAGCCGGGCGCAACAAGCGGCTACTGGTCGCCAGTGAACCGGCGTCTTCGGACCGCCAACGCGCCGTTCACCCGGCTTGGGCGACGCTCGTCTCACTCTGCGTCGACGTCGACCCCGACCGCCTGCGGTTGGCCAACTTCCCGCGCAGCGCCTTGACAGCGTTGAAGGCGGCAAGATCCGCCCTGATGGCATATTCCTTCACGCGTAGGTAGGCCCACGACCTCCGCCGTCCCCCCAGTGGGTAATAGCCGTACATGTCCCACATGCGGCGAAGAGTTCGGTAGTGCTCACGAATGGGTTGTGTCGAACCGGGTCCAGTCATGTCGAAGTTGCAGACCACCCGGTCGATCGTGATCGGCGCTTGCAGCATCGCGGCCCGGTAGATGAAGAGTTGGTCCGCTTCGAGTCCGAAATCGAGGTCGTAGCCCCCTAACTTCTCCACCAGCGCCGCCCCGAAAAAAGTCGCTTGGTGCGCAACGGTCGCTCCCAACAGGAACTTCCGTATTTTGAAGGGCATATAGCCATACGGGCGGGGGAAGAGAACGCTGCCGTCGGGGCCAACCAGGTTATTTTTCCCGTAACCCCATACGTCACGCACCGATCCTTGCCGGGAGATCGCCTCGACGACCGAGGCCACCGCGTCCGGATCGGAAAAGCAATCCGTAGAGTGCATGAACCACAACAAGTCGCCGGAGGCGTGAGCGATGCCCTGGTTCATGGCGTCATATCTGCCGTTGTCGGGCTGAGACTGCCAGTATGCAAACCCAGGCTCACAGCCGGACAGATATTCGACGACCGCGTCGCCCGACCCACCGTCGATAATGATGTGCTCGATCTGGCCCCCATAACGCTGTGACCGCACACTTTCCACCGTGCGTCTCAGCCCGTCGAGGTCGTTGAACGAGATCGTTATCACCGAAACGGTCGGAGCAGATGCCACCGTTGTCGTCCTTCCCGCTGTTGACCGCTCTCGCTGATGTTTGGTCATCGTCGCACGGAACCTATGGTCGACCAACGCTACAACGCTCCTGGCTTGGCCGGAGGGCGATCGCCAAGCGTCGGCAATCCGGTTCCGTTACCGGTTGACAAGGCTGGCCGGGTCGGCCCTGCCCGCCATCGCGCGACAACCCAGCCCCGCTGGTACCACAGCTATTGCGGGCTACCCGCTCGCCGCCACGAGCGGACGCGACATACGAATCGGTGCGTGAACCGGGCGCGCGTGAGGCAATATGGGCGGCGATCAGTCAGGACGTAAAGGGGATGTCTTGAAAATTTCGGTTATCGGATCCGGCTACGTCGGCCTGGTCACCGGCGCCTGCCTGGCGGACAGCGGCAACGACGTCGTCTGCGTGGATATCGATCGAGCGAAGGTGGACCGGCTGCTGGCCGGCGAAGTGCCGATCTACGAGCCGGGGTTGGCGGAGCTGCTCGCGAGGAGCCGGGACAACGGGCTCATCGACTTCACGACCGACGCCCGACGTGGAATCGAGCACGGGGATGTCATCTTCATCGCCGTGCCGACACCGATGGGCGAAAACGGGGCAGCCGATCTCACCCATGTCTACTCCGCCGCCGACGCTATCGGATCACACATGGACCGATACAAAGTCATCGTCGACAAGTCCACCGTTCCCGTCGGCACCGCGGACGAGGTTCGAGCGATCATCAGCAAGAAAACCAAGCATGACTTCGACGTCGTCTCAAACCCCGAATTCTTGAAGCAGGGCAAGGCGATTGCCGACTTCATGCAGCCCGATCGCGTGGTGATTGGCACCGATTCCGAGCGCGCCCTCGAGATCATGCGCGAGCTCTACGAGCCGTTCCTGCGCACCTTCCACCCACTGATCGCCATCGACATCAGGAGCGCGGAGATGGCCAAGTATGCGGCGAACTGCTTCCTGGCGACCAAGATCTCGTTCATCAACGAAATGTCGAACTTGTGCGAAAAGGCCGGCGCCGATATCTCGGCGGTCCGGGAGGCTATCGGGGCGGATAAGCGTATCGGTTACGAATTCCTGTTCCCTGGAATAGGATACGGTGGTTCTTGCTTGCCGAAGGACGTTCGGGCACTGTTGCACACGGCCGACTGCGTGGGCTCTGACATGCACCTGCTGCGCGCCGTCGAGCATGTCAACAACGAGCAAAAGGCCGCCCTGGTGGCAAAAATCTTCACCCGATTCGGGGGCGAGTCACCGCAGAGGAACTTGCAAGGCTTGCGCATCGGGCTCTGGGGTCTCAGTTTCAAGCCGCAGACGGACGATGTGCGCGCCGCCCCTTCGCTGGTCATCGCGAAGAGGCTGGTGGAGTCCGGAGCGACAGTGCGGGTCTTCGACCCCGAGGCCACCGCGCAAGCCAAGGAGACGTTAGGAGATTCGGTCGAGTACGCCGGAAATATGTACGAGGCCGTCGAGGGCGCCGACGCGCTGCTCTTACTCACCGAATGGAAGCAATTTCAGCGGCCGTCGTGGCAACGCGTCAAGTCAGCGATGCGGGGCCATGTCATTTTCGATGGCCGCAACATCTACGAGCCCGAAAGCATGCGCGCCGAGGGTTTCGAATACTACGGCATGGGCCGCCATTAGTGGAAAGCGGCCGGGACGTGGCTTGACGGTTCCACAACGACTTCTATAGGGTCAGAACGCATTTCGTGGGCGACGTCTTCTCGGATAACTCATACATTCCGCCTCTCCTGAAAGTGGTCGCGAAGGATGGGACTGTGACAACGACACCACCGGTCATCCTCATGATTTTCAACCGGCCGGATACCACCCGACAGGTTTTCGAGACTATCCGCGCGGCGAAGCCGGAGAAGCTGCTGGTGATCGCCGACGGCCCTCGCTCGAACAAGCCTGGAGAAGCCGAGAAGTGCGCGGCGGCGCGCGCGATCATCGACGAAGTCGACTGGGACTGTGACGTCCAGAAGAATTTCTCCGAGACGAACATGGGCACCTGCCCTCGCGTCTCCTCGGGCATTACGTGGGCATTCGAGCTGGTCGAGAAAGCGATAATACTTGAGGACGACTGCGTCGCCTCTCCTTCATTTTTCCAATACTGCGAAGAACTCCTTGACCGCTATGAGGACGACGAGCGGGTCATGATGGTTTCCGGCGGGAATCATTTATTCGGCCACGCCGAGACGAGCGAAAGCTATTACTTCTCCAGATATCCCCATATTTGGGGATGGGCCACGTGGCGGCGGGCCTGGGCGCATTACGACGTCGAGATGACGCGCTGGCCGGAAATCAGAGATAGGAAATTGTTCGACCAGTACTTTCCGAAGCTGACCGAGCGTTACCACTGGGAGGGCATCTTCGAATACATCGTGTACCGGGGCAGAGTCGACACCTGGGCGTGGCGGTGGTTTTACAGCATATGGGCCAACTCGGGCCTATGCGCCACCCCGGGTCGCAACTTGGTGCGAAATGTCGGCTTCGACGCCGATGCGACGCATACTCACGCCAAATGGGACAGGATCTATGCGGCACTGGCGGCAGAAGAACTGGACCTGCCGCTAATTCACCCCGCGGCCGTCATAGCGAGCTCGGACCTGGACAAGCTCGAGGCGAAACTCAGGGCGACCTACCATTCGAAAGGCCTGCTGTGGGTGACCAACAAATTGCTGGAGTCCAGGGTGCTGGGCGCACGGGCGATCAGGGGTATCAAGAACCGCTGACAATCAAGGAGGCAGTTAGCCGCTTGCGGGGGTCTCGACGACGATCGAGTCCAAGCCGGCCCGAATGATTGCGTCAGGGAAAGCGGCTCGCGCGGCTGAGGTGATCGCGTCGAGCTGCGGAAAACCCGAAAGCCCAGAGCCGAAGAGTCGCAGATCGTCGATCACGATCGTCGTGCCCGCAGGTGTCACGTCCGCGAGCCGGGAGAGGGTGGATTCCGCGGGCTCCATCTCCTGACCTTCGGCGGTGCCCTCGCCGGAGAAGTGTCCGTCGAGAAACACCAGGGGTGGAGACGAACAGTTCGCGACGATCTTTGGTATCTCGACGAGCGAGTCGCCATGAACCAGAGTGACTTTGGGCTCGTGCGCGAACCGTCTCTGGGCCGCGGCAAAAAGGCCATCGTGCAACTCGACCGAGATCACCTGGTCCACATATGGCACGAAGAAAGCGGTGGTCTCCCCCTTATATGTGCCGGCCTCGACAAAGATGCGGTGCTGGCGCGACTGCAACGTGTGAAGCAGGTGTCGCTGTTTCGAGATCGCAGGCGGCGAGACAAGATGTTCACCGTTGAACCAGCCGTAAGCAGCCGCTAGGCGCGAGGGCTCGAGGGACTTCCTGTTCCGAACTGAGTTCAGCGCAATGCCGACCAGGCCGCGCGTGATCCTCGACATAACGCAGAACCCTAACGGGTCGCTCGTTGTGATTCCAGCAGAACGGCACAGTTCGTTTCGGGGCCGGCCACTCCATCTGACCGGGATCACCAAACACCGCGCAAGCATTGCAGCGCGAGGGCGCCGCGACGTGAGCGCCGCTGACCGAACGATGCGTACGGTTGGCGTCATAGAAGATAGGTTGAACCACAGCCAACACCCCACCGCGCCAACGCGAAACGGCAGCCCGCAGTCGAAGAACCAGGGACAATGACCGAGACCCCGCAAGCCGCTCACGCACTGCAACACGGCGAGGATTCGCGATGAGATTTGCCCTGGCCAGCTATGGAACTCGCGGCGATGTCGAGCCTTCCGTCGCCGTCGGGCGGGAGCTACTGCGCAGGGGGCATGAAGTCCAGATGGCCGTGCCACCTGAACTTGTGAGCTTCGCCGAATCGGCCGGGCTTGCGGCGGTGCCCTATGGGCCGCAGGTGCAGGACTTCTTGAACGAGGAGTTTCTTCGCAACATGTGGCGAGACTTCTTCCGCAGCGCCTGGACAATCCGCGGTCCGGTCAAGGTGGTCCGCAGGGTGTGGGAGCCCATCATCCGCTACTGGAATGACGTGAGCAGAACGCTCATGTCGGTGGCCGACGGAGCGGACCTGCTCTCCACCGGCTTGAATTTCGAGCAGGCCGCCGCCAACGTCGCGGAGTATTACGACATTCCGCTGGCCACGCTGCATCACTTTCCGATGCGCGCCAATGGCCAGCTGGTTCCCAGTGCCCCGGCGCCGGTGGTCCGCTCGACGATGACGGCGGTCGAATGGCTGTTCTGGCGCTCGACGAAGAAGACGGAGAACGCACAGCGCCGGGAATTGCAGCTGCCAAAGGCCAAGCGTCGCTCGCCGCGCCGGATCGCGCGACGTGGTTCGCTGGAAATCCAGGCTTACGACGAGGCGTGCTTCCCCGGCCTGGCGGCGGAGTGGGCGAAGTGGGGCGATAGACGGCCCTTTGTCGGTGCCTTGACGATGGCGCTGACGACCGATGCCGATGAGGATGTGGCCTCGTGGATCGCCGCGGGTCCACCGCCGATCTGCTTCGGCTCGGGCAGCATACCGGTCGAGTCGCCGACCGAGACGGTCGAAATGATCGCGAAGGCGTGCGCACAACTGGGCGAACGGGCCTTAATCTGTTTCGGCGGAACCGATTTCAGCGATGTCCCCCAGTTCGACCACGTCAAGGTCGTGGGCGTGGTCAACTACGCTTCGGTTTTTCCTGCCTGTCGCGCCGTTGTCCACCACGGTGGCTCGGGAACCACAGCGGCAAGCATGCGCGCCGGCGTCCCGACGTTGATCTTGTGGAGCTCGGCCGACCAGCCGTACTGGGGGAACCAAGTGAAACAACTCAAAGTGGGTACCGCCCGCCAGTTTTCACAAACCACCCCGGAGTCGCTGGTTGCGGACTTACGTCAGATCCTGGCCCCCGAGTACACGATTCGGGCCCGCGAGCTCGCCGCCCGGATGACCGAACCCGCCACCAGCGTCGCCAAAGCCGCCGACCTGCTGGAAGGTGCCGCTCGCCGGGACGTGAAGAGATCCAGCCCGTAAATGGGCGTCGGATGGTGACCCGCGCACTTTTATGAGGATTGCTGTTGCACCGCATGCCTGCGCCGCTAACACCTCGATGTTCTGATGTATTCATTGGCGACCACAACTGATTGCGCATTTCGGCCGCTGACCGCAATTTGCATCCATAACGCGCGGCCGTCGGGCCGTTCTAATGGAAGCCACCGGCGACCACGGGACACCATCAAATTGCGGCCTTCTCGGCGTGCGCATTTCCGGTCGGGATGGCCGGCGCCGCGGGGTTGCCGCTGGTCATGGCGTCGCCCACCTGCGGTAGCGCCCAACGACCGGCCGCGCGTCGCCGGACCTGCGCAGACGCGTCGGATCGGCTTGCCAGCTGCTGAAAGCCACCTACGCCGGCACTCTGGAACGAATTAATGTTCGAGAAACTCAGGAGCCTATTGACGACGTCCGTTCCGGTCTATGCTCATCACACGGCGGTCGCGATGTGAGACAGGGGGCAGTATTGTCCGAGCACAGTTGCCGAGTATGCGGCGGTGATCTTCGGCAGGTCCTTGACCTCGGGCGTCAGCCTGTCTCAAATGCCTTCGTCAAGGCCGAAGAGAGCGCCAAAGTGCCGTTCTTCCAACTCGCGGTAGGACTCTGCACGTCGTGCACAATGGTGCAACAGCTCGACGAGGTGCCACCGAACGAAATGTATCGCGCCGACTATCCATATCGCGCGTCCGGATCCGCGCTCATCCGCAGACACGGCGAGGAAGTGGCCCGGCACATCATGCGAGCCTGTCCCGGAAAAGGTGACAAGTTTGTCGTCGAGATCGGCAGCAACGACGGGGTAATGCTGAAGACCCTGAGCGAAGCCGGAATACGGCACTTGGGGGTGGACCCGGCCGCCGGGGCCGGCGAGGTGGCCCGGGCACAAGGCATCAACGTGCGCACCGATTTCTTCAACGCGCCAACGGCCGGCGAGATTCGCGAAGAGCACGGACCCGCCCACCTGATCTATTCGGCGAACACGATCAGCCACATCTCCTACCTGGACTCGATCTTCCAGGGTGCCGACACCCTGCTTTCCCCGGACGGCCTATTCGTATTCGAGGATCGGTATCTCGGCGACATCCTGAAGCAGGTCTACTTCGACCAGATCTACGACGAGCACATCTACCTCTTCTCGGTCCGCTCGGTGCAGGCGACTGCCGCCCGGTTCGGCTTTGAACTCGTCGACGTCGAACACCTCCCGCTGCACGGTGGTTCGATCCGTTACACCGTCGCTCGGCGGGGCACTTCGGAGCCGACCGCCACCGTCGCGGAATTCCTGGCACGGGAAAAAGCCGAAGGGATCGCCGAGGAAGAGACTTTCGTTCGGTTCGCGGCCAACGTCGATCGCATCCGCGCGGACCTCGTCAAACTCCTGCGCGACTTGCGTTCTGACGGCCGACGTGTCGTCGGATACGGGGCCACCTCACGGAGCGCGACGGTGATGAACTACTGCCACATCGGCCCGGATCTTCTTCCTATGGTGTGTGATTCGACCCCCGAGAAGCAGGGGCGTCTCACGCCCGGCTCCCAAATTCCGGTGTGCCCGCCGGAGGTCTTCTCTCACCCCTATCCCGACTACGCGCTGCTGTTTGCGTGGAACCACGCCGACGAGATCATGGCCAAGGAACGCGGCTTCCAAGAGCACGGTGGACGGTGGATCCTCTACGCGCCGGACGTTCACCTGGTCTGACACGCCCCCGGCGACAGGGTTATGGAGCTATCTCCTTCAACTCGGCTGACGGTGGATCGTTCACCGATATGATCAACCGCGGGCCGCACCCGCAAACGCGTCTCGGTTGGATTGTCTGCGCTCGAACGGGAGGATCGGCTCTTGTCAACATCCGTGCTCATCACCGGTGGAGCAGGATTCATTGGGTGCAGGCTGTCACGCCGACTCATCGAAGCCGGGCACAACGTCGCTGTCATGGATGTGCTGCTGCCTCAGGTCCACGGTCAACGCCCGACGATTGACCTACCGCCATCCGTGCGGTTCTTCACCGGCGACGTCACCCACGCCCCGGACTGGGATGCCGTGCTGCGGCTTTTTCGCCCCACACAGGTCGTCCATCTGGCAGCGGAGACGGGAACAGCGCAGTCGCTATCAGAGGCGACGCGGCACGGCGCCGTCAACGTGGTGGGCACCACCCAGCTTCTCGACGCCCTGACGCGCGCGGGCATCGTGCCCGAGCAGCTGGTGGTGGCGTCGTCCAGGGCCGTCTACGGCGAGGGCGCCTGGCGCGCCGGAACACAGATCTTCTATCCCGGGCCTCGCAGCCACGCGCAGCTGGCCGCGGGTAACTGGGATCCGCAAGGACCCACCGGCGAGCGCGCCGAACCCCTGCCGAGCTGCGCGGAGCGCACGGAGCCTCGCCCCACCAACATCTACGGCGCGACCAAGCTCGCCCAGGAACACTTGCTGGCCGCCTGGGCGGCCGCGCACGACACCAACCTCAGCGTGCTGCGTTTACAGAACGCCTACGGACCCGGTCAGTCGCTCACCAATCCCTACACCGGAGTGGTTCCGTTCTTCGCACGCCTGTCGCGCCAACAGCAACCGTCCGAGGTCTACGAGGATGGGCGGATCCTCCGCGATCTCGTCTACATCGACGACGTCATTGACGCGGTGTTCGCGACGGTGCAGCAACCTGCCCACGGGTCACGCTGCCTCGACATCGGGTCGGGCGTCGCGACCAGCATTCATGAGCTTGCGCGGAAGATCGCCGCCGTCTTCGACGCCCCCGAACCGATCGTCGTACCGAAATTTCGCGACGGTGACATCCGCGCCGCCAGCTGCGATATCGCGCCGGCGAAGAAGGAGCTCAACTGGCAACCCAAGTGGGCGCTCGACGAGGGACTGGGTGCGCTACTGCGATGGATCGATGAGCAGAGCGATATACCGCCCGCGCAAAGCGATTACGCGAGCGCATCGGGTCGACCCGCCGAACCCGCTGGGCGCCAATAACACCGCCTCCCACCAGCGCGCGCGACTTGCCTCCGCATCAGCACCGGCGTGTGAGTGTGGATAATCTAGCTCTGGCAACCTGATTCTAGAAAAATCCAAACGCGCAATGGGGCGTGGATTGGGCGTCTAGGCTCACCACCGGCAGTACTGGCATCCGAGAAACAGGGGGACGGTTTTGACCGTGACCGAAAGCGACGTCCGATCTCTCTATCTGGACCAGATCCGGCGCGATCTGACCAGGTACGGCATGGACCAGCTAGTGCCCGTGGGGTGGCCGCTGCAAATGCGTGCCAGCGTCGGGTGGCTGACGTGGCTTCCCTTCCTCAAGAACCGCAACCTGATGCTGGTCCGCAAACGCCCGTTCGACAAGCACGCACGCGACTTCGGCATGGATTGGCCGGCCGACGCGGAAACGATGATCGGGATGCAGCGACTCACAAGTCTGCAGCACTGCGTCGAGACGGTGCTGAACGAGGACATCCCCGGTGATCTAGTCGAATGTGGCGTGTGGCGGGGCGGGGCCTCTATCTTGATGCGCGCGGTGCTGGCCGCATACGGCGATAAGACCCGACACGTGTGGCTCGCCGATTCGTTCGAGGGCGTCCCGCCCCCGGACACCGCCAATTACAAAGAGGACAAGCTGCCCCGGTTTGCGCTGGGCCTGCACCACGCTGCGCCGGTCCTGGCGGTGTCCGAAGCGGAGGTCAGAGCGAACTTCGAGCGCTACGGGCTGCTGGACGATCAGGTCCGCTTCCTTCCGGGCTGGTTCAAGGACACGCTGCACAAGGCTCCGATTGACCAAATCTCGGTATTGCGGCTCGACGGCGATCTCTACGAGTCGACAATCCAAGCGCTCGATGCGCTGTACCCGAAGTTGTCACCGGGGGGCTTTTGCATCATCGATGACTACAACCTCGAGGGATGCCGCAAAGCTGTCGCCGACTATCGTTCCCGGCACAACATCGCCGCGGAGATCGTCACGATCGATCAATGCGGGGTCCTGTGGCGAAAGTAGTGACAACCCGCACGACGTTTCTCAACGCCGGCGACTTTGCTGTCATCGGCGCCGGTATACCGACGCGGTAGATGTGACGTCGAGACAATTTCCTTCCATTCGATCACCACGCCATAACGCCCGACTCGAAGGCTAGAACCTTAGATGAAGTTTGTGCTGGCAAGTTATGGAACGAGAGGCGATGTCGAGCCTTCCCTCGTAGTCGGCCGTGAACTGATGCGCCGGGGGCACGAGGTGCACATGGCGGTGCCGCCCGATCTGGTCGGCTTCACCGAGGCCGCGGGCCTCCCCACGGTCGCCTTCGGCTTGAACACGCAGACGTGGGTCGACGTGTACCGCAACTTCTGGACATCCTTCTTCGGGGGTTTCTGGAAGCTGCGGGAGATGAGGGAATTGTGGCGCGAGATGTGGGACCTCAGTGACCAGTGCTGGACACAGATGAGCAAGACGTTGACGTCGCTCGCCGAGGGGGCAGACCTTCTGCTCACGGGCCAGAGTTACCAGGAGGCCGTCGTCAACGTGGCCGAGCATCTGGGCGTCCCGTTGGCCACGTTGCACCACGTTCCGGTGCGTGCCAACGGCCGGCTCGTTCCGCTTCTCCCCCCTCCCCTCGCACGCGCGTCGATGACGGCGTTCGACTGGTTCGGTTGGCGCCTCAACAAAAAGGTTGAGGACGCACAGCGCCGCGAACTCGGGCTGCCGAAGGTCAGAGGCGCATCGGCGCGGCGCATCGCCGCGAATGGATCGCTCGAGATACAGGCCTACGACGAGGTCTGCTTCCCCGGGCTGGCGGCGGAATGGCGAAAGTGGAACGGTCAGCGGCCCTTCGTCGGTGCGTTGACGATGGCTCTGACCACGGAGGCCGATAGCGAGGTCGCGTCGTGGATCGCGGCCGGAACCCCGCCGATCTGTTTCGGGTTCGGCAGCATGCCGGTGGAATCGCCAGCGGACGCGATCACGATGATCAGCGCCGCCTGCGCCGAGCTCGGCGAGCGCGCGTTGATTTGCGCTGGTTGGAGCGATTTCAGCGACGTCTCCCACGCCGACCACGTCAAGGTGGTGGGCGGCGTGAACTATGCGGCCGTCTTCCCCGCCTGCCGGGCGGTCGTGCACCACGGCGGTTCGGGCACCACAGCCGCAAGCATGCGCGCCGGGGTGCCCACCTTGATCCTCTCGATGGACGTCAACCAGACGTTGTGGGGCGCGCGGGTGAAGCGATTGGGGGTGGGCACCACCCGCCGCTTCTCGAAGACCACCCGCCAATCCTTGGTCAAGGACCTGCGGCGAATACTCGGCCCCGAATATGCCGCCCGAGCCCGCGAGCTGGCCACCCGGATGACCGCACCCGCCGAAAGCGTCCAGAAGGCCGCCGACTTGGTGGAGAGCTTCGCCCGGTCAAGGCAACCGGCTTGATGGCGGTGCGCGTGACCACCGTTTTGGCTGCCACGTGCGCCGGACGGCGCCTGCGGTGGGGCCCGCTGGGCCGAGCCAAACTGCCCCGCCCCCTGAGCGGCTGCTGTTAGGATCCAACGACCGTGCTCTACGAGCTCGCCGAACCTTCCGGGGGAGGTCAGCGGCCCGTTTCGAGCCCCGAGACAAGACCGCGCCAGCCTTCCAGCAACAAGACCAAGGGAAACATGACCAGCCAGACGACCAGACCGAAGTTTCGTTGGACCGCGCGAACCCTGACATTCCTGTTTTTCTGGTGGATCGGGGGAATGCGCGCGGGTGTGATCTGGCACTATCTCACGGACGTCGTGCACTACCGCCTGGTAACGCGGGGCGTTCTCTCCCGCAAGGCCAAACACCTGGCCGAAGTTCGCGCGGAGTTTGAGGAGCAGGCGGCCAACGGCCAATTCCAAGAGCGGTGGTTCGACATGAACATCGTGCACTGGGCCGTCACCTTCCCGAAAGTCTTCAAGCGTGCCGACCCCATACGCATCCTCGAAATCGGGTCCTGGGAAGGGCGTTCGACGCTGTTTTTCCTGACGTACTTCCCGCACGGGCACATGACCGCCGTGGACACCTGGGCGGGCAGCGACGAATGGCACTACCACGCCACGTCGGACCTGCGCGACCTCGAGGCACGCTTCGATCACAACGTATCCTCGGCCGCGGGTCGGGTAATAAAGCGGAAGGGGTCATCGCTGGCCGTTTTGCCGCAGCTCATCGACGAAAAGCAGGAATTCGATCTGATCTACGTCGATGGGTCGCACTTCGCCGACGATGCAATAGTGGATTCACTCAACTCGTGGCGCCTGCTGAAGCAGGGCGGGATGATGATTTTCGACGATGTTATGTGGCCGGCCTATCCGCGACCACGGGCAAACACCGCGTGGGCCATCCACCAGTTCCTGAAGTACCACGCCGGAGAATACCGAGTTCTGCACGCCCAGTATCAGATCATCCTGCAGAAGAAGACGGCGTTCGATGATCGCCTCGCGCACTGGACGAATCACCCCACCGCCGCTGTGGCGGTCACGCACTCGGCCACTAATTCCCACCAAGCGGAGCACGCGCATCAGCACTCGGTTGGCTAGGTAAGGCGCACCTCGCGCAACCACGAGCGCCGATGTGCCTGTGGGCGAAAGAGATTGGCCCAGCGATGGGTCGTCGGTGCGGTTCGCCCGCACGGTCGCCCCATGGACGCGGGTGCGTTGGGGCCTGATCAGGCAAACGGCCGTCTGTCCGCGGCGGGGATGATACTGTCGTGATTCGCCCACCTGGGGGCAAAGTTTGGGCAATCATGCACTGAGGACGAGATTTTGGCCGACGGCGAGTTAGACGCGCGCGAGGCGGAACGCGTCGAGTGGGACGCGATCATCGTTGGAACCGGCATGGGCGGCGGTACCCTGGGCTACTCGCTGGCCCGTGCGGGTCGAAAGGTGCTATTCGTCGAGAAGGGTCGTTCGACCCTTCCGGGAGCGTCCGGGACGGTGCGCTCATCGATGCCCGAAGTGTCCCATCCACGGGCATGCCGCTCCGCGGAAACCTACTTCGACGTGTTGACCAGGTCCGGACGCTCGACCGATGAGATCGAAGACATCAGCGGACGCTCCCCGCAACGATTCGTCCCCTTCTTGGGTGCCGGTACGGGCGGCTCGTCGGCGCTCTACGGCATGGTGTGTGAGCGGTTTTTCGCTCAGGATTTCACCCCTCGGCAGCACTTCCGAAACCCTCGCGATTCGACCGTGCCCGAGGCCTGGCCGATCACGTACGACGAGATGCGCCCGTGGTACTCGGCGGCCGAAAGGCTGTTCGGGGTTCGGGGCCAGCCCGATCCCCTCCGGCCGGGCGCCGCCGACCCTGATCTGCCTGCGGCGCCGCCATTTTCGGTGGACAACCAGCCGCTTGTCGATTACCTGAGGGGCCGCGGCTTGCACCCGTATCACCTACCGATGGCCTGCGACTACACCACCGGGTGCACGACCTGCCAAAGCTATCTGTGCCACCAGTCATGCAAGAACGACACCGCACGCAACTGCGTCTTGCCGGCGGTCGCCGAGTTCGGCGCGAAGCTCCTGCCGGAATGTCGGGTCATTAATCTCGACGCGGACCGCAAGCGAGTCCGGCAAGTGATCTGCGAACATCGCTCCGGGACGGTCTCTTTGAAGGCCAAACTGGTGGTGCTTGCCGCCGGCGCGCTGGTCACCCCGGTGCTGTTACTCAATTCCCGTTCCGCCGACTGGCCGCGTGGGCTGGCCAACGGCTCGGATTGGGTGGGCCGCAACCTGATGCGTCACCTTGTCGACTTGGTCGAGATCTGGCCGCAACGCGGTTCCAGGACCACCGCCGCCAACAAGGAGATCGGGCTGAACGACTTCTATTTCTGGGAGGGACAGAAGTACGGCACCGTGCAATCTTTCGGTTCCATGGCGCCCATGGAGATTCTGACCAGTGCCCCCGGATGGCGGCCAGCGGCACTTCGGCTGATGAAACCGGCAGTGCGTCAAGTCTATGAGCGGTTTTTCAACGGCGGGTTGGTCCTCGCAACGATCATGGAGGACCTCCCGTATCTGGACAACCGCGTGGTGCCCCACGACGGGCCGAGCGCCGACGGTCGTCAGCGGCTGAAGCTCCAGTACCGCCTTCACGACAACGAACTCGAGCGCCGCACAATCTTTTTGGAGCAGTTGCAAGGGGTTCTGGAACCCTTCCGCAAGATCACCCTGCGAGGCGCCGAGGACAACAAAGCCGTGGCCCACGTTTGCGGCACATGCCGCTTCGGCGACGATCCCAAGACGAGCGTGCTGGACCCGTACAACCGGGCGCACGAGGTCGAAAACCTCTACGTGGTCGACAGCTCGTTCTTTCCCAGCAGCGCCGGCCTGAATCCCAGCCTGACCATCGCCGCCAATGCCTTGCGGGTGGCCGAACACCTGAATCAGGCGCACTTCGCCAGCTGAGCTTGCCGGCTCCACCCGGATGGGCCGTTCAGCTCAGGCGGGCTCGCGAAGCGGGAGGCCGGCAGCGCGATAGATGGCGTCGATGACGCTCATGTTCTCGACCGCGCCTTGCGGTGTCGTCTTGATGGGCTCCCCGCGCAGCACCGCCGCGGCGAACGCGTCGAGTTGATACGCATAGGAGGGGCGGCGCGAGAAGCGCTCCACTCGTTTGCCCTCGGCTGATTTGACCGTGAGCCGATGGAAGGCTTGCGGCATCACGGGATTGAGCACGCGCGCTTCCCCGCGATCGCCGACAACCTTGGCGCTCAATTGGAACAGATCCCACGACCACATCGAGCAACGGATCCGCCCCTCAATCCCGTTCGCAAAGCGAAGCCGGGCGGTCATGGCACGGTCCACCTGCGCATCGCGCAGTTTCGCCTGTGCCGAAACAACTTCGGGGGTCCCACCGCCAAACGTGCGGATAATGTCGA
This sequence comes from Mycobacterium hainanense, assembly GCF_041890355.1. Taxonomy (NCBI): domain Bacteria; kingdom Bacillati; phylum Actinomycetota; class Actinomycetes; order Mycobacteriales; family Mycobacteriaceae; genus Mycobacterium; species Mycobacterium hainanense. The sequence continues at coordinate 3,450,390 of NZ_CP169059.1, forward strand.
CCGCATAGCATCCGGCGTCCATCGTCGCGCCACCGGCAAGGGAGTAGTTGTAGCGGATATCGGAAAACTTCGGCAATGGGAAGCAGATGGCCGCCTCCACCCGCTTCAGCTGTCCCAGTTCCCCGGAGGCGATGATCTCCTCGACGCGCAGTGTCAACGGATGGTAGCGATAGTGGAAGGCCTCCATCACGACCCGGTCCGATCCAGCGGCCAGTCCCGCGACTTCGCGGGCCTCGGCGGCGTTGGCGCTGAACGGTTTTTCGCACAGCACATGCTTGCCCGCGGCAATTGCAGCTCGGGTCCACCTGCCGTGCAACCCATTTGGGAGTGGGTTGTAGACGGCGTCCACCTCCGGGTCGGCGACGAGTGCCTCATAACTGTCGTGCACTCGAGAAATGCCGTGTTCCGCGGCGAAGGCTTGGGCGCGAGATGCCTCTCGAGCCGCCACCGCCGTGACCACCACCTGGTCGTTTTCGCGTGCCGGATTGATGAGCGCCAGCGGTGCGATGCGGGCTGCGCCGAGGACCCCGATCCGCACCCGTGCACCTTGTTCAGACACGACCCGGATGCTAGCACCCCCGTTCTTACCGGGAGCGTTAAATGTCGCTGAGGCGGCCCCGTTACGGGGCATCACCCAACCGCAGGGCGCGTCAAATCCCCGCTTCGCCAGTTAACCCGCCGCTGCAGCGTCGCTGCTCCGTCCCGACCGACTCGCCAAGGGCGCTCAAAGCCACGGTGATCAACACCGCCGCGATATACGATGGCGCCGACAACGCGCACGGGGGACGATGGACGGAGTCACATGAAGCTGGGGCAAGTGTTCAGCCCGCGAAATAATGCGCTGAACGCGTTCCGGCTGGCCCTGGCAACTGAAGTGATGCTGTTCCACTCGTGGCCCATTACCGGCCACATGCCGCCGGCCGCGGCCAACAAGCTTCTTTTCGCCGTGGGTGTCGACGGGTTTTTCGCGATCTCAGGGTTTCTCATCTCCCGAAGCTGGCTGAACGACCCTCGACTTCGTGACTACCTCTTGGCTCGGGCTCTACGCATTCTGCCCGGCTTCTACGTCTGCCTGATCGTCACCGCATATCTGTTCGCACCACTGAGCGTGGCGATTCAGGGCGGTTCGCCCGGACGGTTGCTGGCCTCGCGCGCCCCGGTCGATTACGTGCTGCAAAACGCCGCCTTGGCCTACCTGCACCCGAATGTCGGCGCGACACCGCACGGGACGCCGGGCGGAGCAAATTGGAACGCCTCGCTGTGGTCCCTCATCTGGGAAGTGATGTGCTACTTGGCGGTTGCGGTCATCGGCGTCGTTGGACTCGCCAACCGCAGGTGGGTTTCGCCGGCGCTGCTGGCACTCGCCGTGGTCGGGGCGATGTTGTTGCCGCCGTTGACCTTTCCCGGCGTGTGGACCATCCCGCAGCTCCTTTGCCGCTCCGCCATCATGTTCGCCTCCGGAGCACTCCTGTACCAATGGCGAGACGTGATCCCCGCTCGCTGGTCGCTCGTGGCGGTCTGCGTGGTCATCGTCCTGGCGTCCAGCCAGCTGCCGGATTATCGGGTGGTGGCCGGGCTTCCGCTGGCCTACGCCGTCGTCGTTTCTGGGGCCCTGCTTCAGCACAAACGATTGCAACTACGCACCGACTTGTCCTACGGCATGTACATCTATGCGTTCCCGATGCAGCAGTTGCTGGCAGTGTGCGGCCTTGCGCGGCTGCATCCGGTGGTGTTTTTCGTCGTCGCCATGGCGGCCACCCTTCCGGTGGCGGCGTTGAGTTGGTTCCTGGTGGAAAAGCGCGCGCTATCGCTGAAATCTCGCTTCAAGCGGACGAGCACCGCCGCCCCGACCGGTCGGCCCGTCCAGGTCGAGGTCAGGTCGGACAACGGGAGAGACGCGCCCAGCGGATAACCGCATCCCGTGGAGCGGGCCGGTGACCGGTGCCCAGCAAATCCGGGTAGACCGCCGTCACCGGTCAGACCAGACGCCTTGCGCTGGCGAACTTTTCGAGCACATCAACGGCTCTGGCAACGCTTTCAGCCGGGTCTGTCATCCGCGCCGCGAGGTCACGGGCTCTTACCGCATAGTCGGGTTCGAGGATCTGACGCAAGTCGGTGACCAACGTCTCGCTGGTCGTGCTCGAAAAGCGCCGAGTGGTACCGACTTTCAGCCTCTTGAGCTGGGCCCCCCAATGCGGTTGGTCACCGGCCGTCCAAAGGATCATCGACGGAACGCCGGCACGCAGAGCCGCAGCCGTGGTGCCCGAACCACCGTGGTGGACGACCGCGCGGCACCTAGGGAAAGTTGCCGCATAATTCACCGCGCTGACCACCTTCACGTGCTCGAGATCGGGCACGTCACTGAAATCGGCCCACCCGGCGCAAACCAATGCCCGCTCGCCCAGCTCCGCGCAGGCGGCGCCGATCATCTTCAGGGTGTCGGCCGGGGAAGCGGCGACCGGCATACTGCCGAAACCGAAGCAGATCGGCGGTGTTCCCGCGGCTATCCACGACGCCACCTCTTCGTCGGCATCCGTGGTCAACCCCATCGTCAGCGCCCCGACGAAAGGGCGTCGGTCACCCCATTTTTGCCATTCATCGGCCAGGCCCGGGAAGCAGACTTCGTCGTAAGCCTGAATCTCCAACGCGGTGCGTTCGATTCGACGCGGCGAGGGAGACGTCGCCTTGGGTAGACCGAGTTCGCGGCGCTGCGCGTCCTCCGCATTCTTGCTCATGCGCCAACAGAACCAGTCGTAGACGGTCAACCCGGTACGGACCAGTGGCGCCGGCACAACGGGATACAGCTGGCCGTTGGGGCGTATCGGAAAGTAATGCAGCGTGGCGAACGGAATGTCGTAAGCCTCGGCGATGCTTGCGGCAAGTTCCTGGTAGACGAGTCCGCTGAACAGCACGTCGGCGCCGGCGGCGAGCGATGCCAGCGTGCGGCTCATTTCTGCCCAGTGCGTGAGGCAGGGCTGCCAGAGTTCACGCAACAACCTGATGGGCTCTTTGATCGTCCAGAAGCTGCGGCGGAAATTCGTCCAGAAGTCACGGAGGAAGTCATCGGTCAGGAAGTCATGCATATCCGGGCCGTAGGCGGCTGCCGGAAGCCCCGCCGCCTCGGCGAAGCCGGTGAGGTTGCACGGGACGGCCATGAGAACGTCGTGTCCCCTGCGCTGCAATTCTCGGCCCATGGCCACGGTCGGTTCGACGTCGCCCCGAGTTCCATAGCTTGCCAGCACGAATTTCACGACGGATCATAGCCTTTCAGTCCTGTGGGGCCCGAGGCATTGATAATTGTCTCCGATCCTTCGGCGATGCGGCAACTCATCTCGTTTCGATACGCCATCGCAATCGGACGGAGTCCGGCGAACACCTCCATGACGGTCTTCGTTGTGCGCGAGATCGCATACCTTCATTGGCAGCCTCAATAACCGATGCGACGTTTGAAGTGTGTGCGTCGCGGGTCAAGACCTAACTCCCCCTTTACCGCATGCCAGTACCGCCGCGTGTGAGTCTAGATGCCCGTCGACCCAGCCACCCCCATTTTCGGCGTTTCCCGCCAGACGGTGCGACGGTTGGTCATTCGGCGTCGTGTAGCCAGCCGAGAGGCTTCCGGCGAGCCGGTTGATGACCCACGGGCGACTACTACCCCGCCACCCATCAATGAACCCGCAATCCACAAACTTGTGATGGGCATCACGTCAAGAGCAGAGGCGCGTCGGCCCCAGCTACTCACCGCTCCGCCGGCCGGCCGTAGATGCCGATCACTATCGGCCGGGGGCCCGACCCGGCGACACGCGCCAGGAGGACACGGGCCGGCACGCGACCCTCTGATCCTCCCGCAGAGGCGCCTCGGACCGTTCGGGTAGGAAAACCTACCGCGCGCGATCGTCGTCGAGCCAGATGGCGTCGTACGGCCGGACAACCGGCCCCCGGGTTGCGCCACCCGGCCATACCGCCGTACCTAAAGTCGTCGCGGCCGCTTGAAAAGATTCTTCAAGAATGTAAACATTGACTTCTGCTGCATCTAGGTCCGGTCGCAGCGGTTGATCATGGGGTTACGAGGGGAAAGCATGCCCAGCACTACGAGCAAACGTCGTCCGACGGGAAGCCATCGCAAGCGTGGAGAGCCACTGGGCGTGCCCCACACCCCCTACGGTGCGAAAACGGAGAAGAAACCCGTCGCACTGTTCGTACTCGGTATGGGGCGGTCTGGTACGTCGGCCCTCACACGGGTGATCTCGCTGTGCGGCGCCGCGCTGCCGCCCCGACTGCTGGGGGCCGACGCGAGCAATCCACTCGGCCTATGGGAACCGCGAGACGCCATGGACATCAATGAAGAGATCCTGTATCGGCGGCACAGCGGTTGGGCCGATCCCAGCCTACGAATCCACGAGGAAAGCGCATCCCCCGAAGAAAATGCGGCGTGTATCAAAACGATCGCGGCCTTTTTCGCCACCCTGCCGGCCGAGCCACTCGTTGTCATCAAGGAGCCCCGGATTTCGTTGCTGTTCAACGTGTGGTTCGAGGCCGCACGTCGAGCCGGGTTCGACGTCGCGATTGTCATTGCGGTGCGCCACCCGGACGAAGTCATAAAGTCGCTCGCGACGAGAGACCGAGCCTCGCAGGAACTTGCAAGTGCCTTGTGGCTGAAATACAGCCTGCTCGCCGAAAGGCAAACGCGTGGCCTCCCGCGCGTTTTCGTCGACTACGCCAACTTCCTCAAGGATTGGCGAGCGGAGATAGCGCGGGTTTCTACGGCCCTCGCAATCGATTTCGATACCCGCGACGAGCGTGCGATCGAGGAGTTCCTCAACCCCGGCCTGCGGCGGGAGCAAAGCAGCGGATCAGTGACAGACACGTTCGGGACGGATTGGCTCTCCGCCACCTATGAAGCCCTACATGCAGCCGCGCAAGACGAAGTCTTGGACCAGAACACACTTGACCGTGTGTTTGACGCTTTTCGGGCCGGTGAGCACGACTTTCGCACTGCGCTCGAGGATTTTGACGAACACTTCAGTCTGAACACCGTTTTACGGCGGGCCTTGTTCCGACCCTCCATCGCCAAAAGGCTGCGCGCTGTCGTCGCTTTCGTGACGCGCCTGGGTTTCGACCCCTATCAGCGGCGATACGCGAAGCAACAAGGCCTTCGCACGACGAAACCCGCCGAGATTGCCCCAGCTGGTCGAGCGGAGCCACAACGCGGCCAACCCCATTGGCGTGGTGGAGGAGTTCGCTCGGTCGGGTGAGCATTCGGGGGCAGCAAGGCCGTAACGCCAGCCAGTAGATCATGGCGGCCGTTATCGGGGCGCTTTGCTACCTCGGGGGCCTCAGCGCGCGAACACGCGATCACATTGAGCGGCAACCGCTTCGGCGTCAGCCCGCGACCGCTCCCGGCTCGTAAAACGGCGCGCCGTATTCGGTCACCGGCGAGAAACCGCGCTTGCGCGCCTTTTCGGCGGCCTTACGGATCAGCGCATAAATGCCGACGAACGCGGCGTGATCGGTCATGACGAACGGGGTGAGCAGCCGATTGTGCACCAGCGCGAAGGCCACGCCGCTCGACGGGTCGGTCCAGCCGAGCGAGCCGCCCAGCCCGACGTGGCCGAAGCCCGGCATCACGTTCCCGATGGGCAGGCTGTGGTAGCCCAGGTGGAACGCCAGCGGCACGAACAGGTTTCGGTCCGGCCGCAGGCTCCGCCGACCGGTCAGGCCCGCGACCAACTCGCGCGACAGGAACCGGATGCCGTCGACCTCGCCGCCATTGGCGATGGCACCGTACATCCGTGCCAGCCCGCGGGCGGTCGCCACCCCGTTGGCCGCGGGAATCTCCGCGTCCAGCAAGGGGGTTTCGCCCTGGACCGCGGCGACCATCCCCGGAAAATAGATGGACCGGAAGCCGCCGGACAGCTCGTTGGCGACCTTGCGCGTCACAAAACTCAGGACCGGGTTCCGCACCATGCTCTGCGGCGCGATGATCTCGGCCACCCGCGTCGGCGCGCCGGCCGGCGGGCGACCGAGGTACAACCCGTCGGTGCCCAGCGGCTCGGCGAGCTCCTCGCGGATCAGCGCTGCCATGCCCTTCCCGGTCACGCCCCGGGCGAGGCCGGACATCAGCCAGCCGAAGGTCAGTGCGTGGTACGCCGACTTGCCCAGCAGCCGTCCTGGTGACGCCGCGGCCAGCCGCTCTTCCATCCCGACGTGGTCCAGCAAGTCCTCGCTGCTGGCTCCCCGCAGTCCCGATAGGCCGGCGGCGTGCCTCATCACGTCGCGCACGGTGAGGTCGGCCTTGCCGTTGGCCCCGAACTCCGGCCAGTACTCGGCAACGGGCGCCTCGTAGTCGATCAGCCCGCGGTCGGCGAGCCGGTGAATGACGGTGGCGGCCATGCCTTTGGTCGCGGAGAACACCATCGGTGCGCTGTCGGCCGACCACGGCCGGTGCCCGCCGCGGTCGGACCAGCCGGCCCACACGTCGACGACGGGCTGACCGTCGAGGTATACGGCCAGCGCTCCGCCACCGAACCGGCGGGCGGGAAACATCGTGGAAAAGCTGCGAACGACGCATCCGAAGTGTGAGTCCGCCGCGCCGGACACACGGTGACCTGCGTCAAGGTCATCGTGGACAGGGACCGCACGGCGATCGACTCGGGTTTCCACCGTCACAGTTTCGAATTTACTTGGATTTCATACCTTGCCGGTGCGAAACCTAGATTATTTACCTATCCGTTAGTCTGACGCAGCCGTCAATATTTGCTCGGCGGCCAGCGCGGGGGTCAGCTCCCCCGCCTTGACCCTGCGCTCGACATCGGCGCGCATCGTCCGCACCTTGGGGTTGGCCAGCACTCGGTCCACGACGGCGTCGCGCACCATCTGCCAGGTCCACTCCACTTGCTGGGCCCGCCGGCGCGCCTCGAACTCGCCGGCCTCGGTCAGCACCCTCCGATGGCGTTCGATGGTGTCCCACAGCTCCTTCAAGCCGGTCCCCTCCATCGCGCTCATGGTGAGAACCGGCGGCCGCCACAGTGTTTCACGCGGGTGTATCAGCCTGATGGCCGAGGACAGTTCTCGGGCGGCCACCCGTGCCTCGGCGAGGTGTTCGCCGTCGGCCTTGTTCACCACCACGATGTCGGCCAGCTCCAGGACACCCTTCTTGATGCCCTGCAGCTGATCGCCGCCGCGCGCCAGCGTCAGCAGCACGAAAGTGTCAACCATGTTGGCCACCGTCACCTCGGACTGACCGACACCGACGGTCTCGATGATGATCACGTCGAAACCGGCGGCCTCCAACAACACCACCGTCTCGCGGGTGGCCTTTGCTACGCCACCCAGCGTGCCGGACGTCGGTGACGGGCGGATGTACGCATCCGGATGCACCGCCAGGCGCGCCATCCGGGTCTTGTCGCCCAGGATCGACCCGCCGCTGCGTGTCGACGACGGGTCGACGGCCAACACCGCCACCCGGTGGCCGTGTCCGATCAGGTGCATGCCGAGGGCCTCGATGGTGGTCGACTTCCCCACCCCCGGGGTGCCGGTGATGCCAACGCGATGCGCGTTGCCCGCGTCGGGCGTCAACTCGAGCAGCAGCCGCTGCGCCTTCTCGTGATGGTCGGCGCGGGTGGACTCCAGCAGCGTGATGGCCCGCGGCAGCGCCGCCCGGTCGCCACGGCGAACGGCGCCGGCGAGCTCCTCGACGGAATCGCTCTTGCGGCCGGCCATCTAGTCGAGCGGGTAACCCAGCCGCTCGGCCAGCTTGTGCAGCAAGCCGATCGCGGCGTCGGCGATCACCGTCCCGGGCGGGAAGATGGCGGCGGCCCCGGCCTCATACAGCTCGTCGAAGTCACCGGGCGGGATGACCCCGCCGACCACGATCATGATGTCGGGCCGTCCCACCTCGGCGAGCGCGTCCCGCAGCGCCGGCACCAGCGTCAGGTGGCCGGCGGCCAGCGACGAGACGCCGACGACGTGCACGTCGTTGTCGGCGGCCTGCCGGGCCACCTCGTCGGGCGTGGAGAACAACGAGCCGACGTCGACGTCGAAGCCCAGGTCGGCGAAGGCCGTCGCGATCACCTTCTGGCCCCGGTCGTGACCGTCCTGCCCCATCTTGGCCACCAGAATTCTCGGCCGTCGGCCGTCGGCCTCGGCGAACTTCTCGACTAGTTCCGTGGCGGTTGCGATGTTGGGGGCCTTTCCGGCTTCGTCTCGGTAAACGCCGGCGATCGTGCGGATCTCCGCCTGGTGCCGGCCGTATACCTTTTCCAGCGCGTCGGAGATCTCCCCGACCGTCGCCTTGGCCCGGGCGGCGTTGATCGCCAGCGCCAGCAGATTATTACCCAGCCCGTCGTCGCCGGCGCGGCCGTGTGCCGCGGCCGCCCGGGACAGGTCCGCCAGGGCGGCATCGACGGCGGACTGGTCGCGGCTGGCCCGCAGCTCGGAGAGTTTGGCCAGCTGTTCAGCGCGCACCCGGCTGTTCTCGACCTTGAGGACCTCGACCTCTTGGTCCTCCTCGACCTGATACTTGTTGACGCCGATCACCGGCTGCATCCCGGAGTCGATGCGGGCCTGGGTGCGCGCGGCCGCCTCCTCGATGCGCAGCTTGGGGATGCCGTCGCTGATGGCCTGGGCCATGCCGCCGTGCTCGGCGACCTCGGCGATGTGGGCGCGGGCCTTTTGCGCCAGCTGATGGGTCAGCCACTCCACGTAATACGAACCGCCCCAAGGGTCGATGGGCCGCGTGGTGCCGGACTCCTGTTGCAGCAGCAACTGGGTGTTACGCGCGATCCGCGCCGAGAAGTCGGTGGGCAGCGCCAGCGCCTCGTCGAGGGCGTTGGTGTGCAGCGACTGGGTGTGCCCCTGGGTGGCGGCCATCGCCTCGATGCAGGTGCGCGCCACGTTGTTGAACGCGTCCTGCGCGGTCAGCGACCAGCCCGAGGTCTGCGAATGCGTGCGCAGCGAAAGTGATTTCGCGCTTTTCGGGTTGAACTGGGCGACCAGCTCGCTCCATAGGAGCCGGCCCGCGCGCAGCTTCGCGACCTCCATGAAGAAGTTCATGCCGATGCCCCAGAAGAACGACAGGCGCGGCGCGAACTTGTCGATGTCCAGGTCGGCGTCCAGGCCCGCCTTGATGTAGTCGACACCGTCGGCCAGGGTGTAGGCGAGTTCCAAATCGGCTGTGGCACCGGCCTCTTGGATGTGATAACCGGAGATCGAGATGGAGTTGAACTTCGGCATCTTGGCGCTGGTGTAGCCGAAGATGTCGGAGATGATGCGCATCGACGGCTTGGGCGGGTAGATGTAGGTGTTGCGCACCATGAACTCTTTGAGAATGTCGTTCTGAATGGTGCCGGCCAGCTTCTCCGGCGGCACGCCCTGCTCCTCGGCGGCCACCACATACAGCGCCAGAATCGGCAGCACGGCGCCGTTCATCGTCATCGACACCGATACGGTCGACAGGTCGATGCCGTCGAACAGCTGCCGCATGTCCAGAATGGAATCGATTGCCACGCCGGCCATTCCGACGTCACCCTGGACGCGGGGGTGGTCGGAGTCGTATCCGCGGTGGGTGGCCAGGTCGAACGCCACCGACAGGCCCTTCTGACCGGCGGCCAGGTTACGACGGTAGAACGCATTCGACTCCGCCGCGGTGGAGAACCCCGCGTACTGGCGGATGGTCCACGGCTGGTTGACGTACATGGTGGGGTACGGGCCACGCAGGAAGGGCGGTTCGCCCGGGAAGCTGTTCAGCGGGTAACCGGCCGCCACGGCGGCGGCCCGGTCGGCGCCGATGTACACCGGTTTGACGGCGATGTCTTCTGGCGTATGCCATTCGAGCTGATCGGGCGTGTACCAGTGGGCCGCCGCGGCTGCGGCGACGTGCTTGTGCACGGCGGCCTCGGTGGGCGGTGGCAGCGGCCGGTCGCCGTCCAGCGGGATTTCGGCGAAGTTTCCGATCACGGGTGCGGTTGTGGTCATCGCGGCTAGGCTCCCAGTCGAGTGAGCAGGTTCGAAAGGGCTTCGACCGCATTGATTTTCGCGGTCAGGAACTCGTCGGGCCGGTGCTCGGCGTCGCCCAGGGCCTTTTCCGGCCCGGCCAGATAGACCCGCGAAACCCCCGCGGCCCGGGCCGCCTCGACGATCGCCGCGGCTTCCTCCCCGTAGCGCTTGTCGGTGCCGCAGATGACCGCCGCGTGGGGCGCCCCGGCGTCGGCGACGGCCTTCGCGACGCCCGCGGCGTCGACGGTTCCGGGGTTGACGGCCTCGATGCCCCCCGAGGCCAGCAGGTTGACGGCGAAGGTGGCCCGGATGTTGTGCTCGGCCAGCGGGCCCAGCGGCAGCAGCAGCGCTCGCGGTCGCGCACCGGTGCGGGCCAGGAAAGCGTCGGAACGATCGCGTAGCGCCTCGAACGCCGCGGCATAGCGCTGCAGGTGGCCCGCGGCCAGCGGCGACCTTGACGAATCGTCTTGCGGCAGTGCCGGTTCCGCCAGATTCGGGAACTCGTTGACGCCGGTGATCGCGGTGCGCCGATGCGCGATGTCGTCGGCGCGTCGCGCGGCCACTTCGGCGATCTGACCGGCGACGTAGTCGCGCGCCTCGACGAAACCGCCGTGGGCCTCAATGGCCTGGAAGTGCTCCCAGGCTTGCTCCGCGAGCCGCGCGGTGAGGTCCTCGACGAACCACGACCCGCCGGCCGGGTCCAGCACCCGGCCGACGTGCGACTCCTCCAGCAGCAGCAGCTGGCTGTTGCGCGCGATCCGGCGCGCGAAGCTTCTCGCCGTGCCTGGGAAGCCGCCCGGGATCGCCACGTCGAACGGCAGCACCAGCACGGTGTCGGCGCCGCCGACGCCCGCGCCGAATGCGGCCAGGGTGCAGCGCAGCATGTTCACCCACGGGTCGCGTTGGGTCATCATCGGCAGCGACGTTTCGGCGTGCACGACGACGGCGCCGCCGTCCGGGTCGCCGACGACCTCGGCCACCCGCGCCCACAGGCGACGCACGGTCCGCATCTTGGCGAGCGTGACGAACTGGTCGTCGTCGGCGGCCAGCCGGAAACTGATCTGCCGCAACGCCTCGCCGACCGGCACGCCCGATTCGGTGAGCCGCCGCAGATAGTCCACTCCGGCGGCCACGGTGCCGGCCAGCTCCCACGTCGCGTTGGCGCCCAGGTTGTGGAAGGCCGGCCCGTCGACGGTGATGGCACGCACGCCGCGGTCCCCGGCCGCGCGCTTGGCGACCGTGACGACCTCGTCGAGCGTTGGTGCGGGACGCTCGCTCAGCGCCGCGGTGAGCGGGTCGCCGCCCAGGTCGATCGACACCAGTTCGCGCTGATCCGCCTCCACGCCCGCCGCCAGCGCCAACATCACGTCGGCGGCCGTGGAGTAGTCCGCGCCCGCGTCGATGATGACCGGTGCCATGCTCAGGTACACCCCGGCCAAACTTTCCTCGAGCTGGTCGGCGGTCACGCCGGACTGCCCCACCCGCAGCACGAGCGCGCTCGCCCCGTTGCCGAGCGCCTCGAGCACCGCCGCGTTCACGTCCTTGGCCGCCACCCCGGCGACGCGGTCGGCCGGAAACGCCTCGGCCACCTTCCAACCGGACTTGACGTCGCGCAACGCGTCCGCGCCCCGCACGTACGGCCACTCGCCCGGCAGCGGTGGTTCCGGCAGCTCGTCCAGCGCCGTGTACAGCGCCCGGATCGCGATGCCGTCATAGGTCGGGGTTTCCAACAGCCGCTCGGGCTGGTCCCCGAGCTCCTCGGGGTCCTTCCGGGTGCTTTTCGATAGCACACCGGCGACCGCGTTGCGCCAACGCCCGCGAACCTGTTCTAGTTCGGCGAGCTCGGGTACATCAATGGACACCGATTGCTCCCTTTTTCCCAGCAAATGGGGCCTGCGACTTACTAATGAGGCTAATTGATCGGGCCTGTCGGCAGAAAACCGCGCGGCGCGACGAGCGTGGCGGCGCGGCGGCGAAACGCCAGCCTCGGGAAACGAGTTATTCACCTCGGGCACGTAACCTTTACAGGCGTGACGGCTCCCGCCACCTGCAGAATCAACCGCGCTCTGCGCGACCTCGGCGGCACGCTGGGCGCGACCGCGCGCCTGCTGTCGCGGCCCCGGGCGATCGCCACAGTGGTCGGTATCACACTCCTGATCGCCGCGGTGTCATGGCTTCCCCTGCCCACGCCCGTGCAGATGCGGGACTGGGCCCAGTCGGTCGGCCCGTGGTTCCCGCTGGCGTTCCTCGGCGCTCACATCGTGGCGACCGTGGTCCCGGTCCCGCGCACGGCGTTCACGCTGGCCGCCGGCCTGCTGTTCGGCCCGCTGCTCGGGGTGGCGCTCGCCGTCGGCGCCAGCACCGCGAGCGCGGTGATCGCGATGCTGCTGGTGCGGGCGGCCGGGTGGCGGCTGAACCGCCTGGTGCGCCACCGGTCGATCGACACGGTCGACGAGCGCCTGCGCCAACGGGGTTGGCTGGCCATCCTGTCGCTGCGGCTGATTCCGGCGGTGCCGTTCTCGGCGATCAACTACGCCGCCGGCGCGTCGACGGTGCGCCTGCTGCCGTACACGCTGGCGACGCTGGGCGGCCTGCTGCCCGGCACCGCCGCCGTGGTGATCCTCGGCGACGCCCTCGCCGGACACCCCAACTCGCTGCTCTACCTGGTGTCGCTGTGCACGGCGACATTGGGTTTGACGGGCCTGGTCATCGAGATCCGCCATTTCCGCCGGCACCATCGCCGGGCCCACAGTCCCGTCGACGACGAGCCCTCCCCCGAGCCGGCCACCGTTCGCTGACCAGATCCGGCTAATCGCCACGGCTGGTGCGCCGAAGCTGGCAAGCTAGGGCCCACAGACCTACCGGCATCGCGCGCTCAGGGGGGGTGTTGGCCGGAACCCACGCGCAGTACCCGCTGCCGCAACGCGCCAGGATGCATTCCGCGTTGCTGGCGATCGCGGCGTTGTTGTGCGCCCTGGCCTTCGTCGCCGCCGTTACCCAGCTGTCCAGGAACGACGCGGCCCGCGAACTGACCCCACCGCCGGCTCTGGCGCCGATCGACCTGCCCGCATCGAGCGCCATCGGCCCCGGCGCGGGCATCTTCGTCGAGTACGCCGACGGCTCGGGCGGAATGGGTTGCACCGCAGGGTTTTTGGTCCATACCGCCGCCGGCGAGGCCGGAGTTCTCACCGCCGGCCACTGCAACCGCCCGGGTGGGCCCGGCAAGGTGACGATGAACCTGGGCGGCGTCCTGCCCTACGCGGCGGTCGGCACGTTCAGCCAGACGGTCAACGAGGGCGTCCACAACGAACAGCACGACATCGGCCTGGTCCTGCTGGGTGGCGACAACATCCCGCAGAGCGCGGCTATCGGGGCCTCCCTACCGGTCTCGGGCGTCGCCACCAACCTGCGCATCGGCCAGGAGCTCTGCAAGTTCGGCATGGGCTCCGGCGGGGCCACCTGCGGACAGATCACCGAAGTCACCAAGAGCAAGGTCGTGTTCTTGGCGCCCGGCCAGTGCGGCGACTCCGGCGGCCCGGTGTATCTCAACGCAGGCGACGGCACCGTTCGCGCCGTCGGCATCCTCATCCGCGGGGGTATCCCGAACACCCCCAAGGCCGGATGTTCGGCCCCGGCCAGGTTCTCGGTGGCCGAGCTCGTCCAGCCCTGGCTGGACAAGTGGCGGCTGACCACCGTGACCACGGCGCCGTCCGCCGCGGGCTGAAAGACCGCCGCCCGCAGCATCTTCAGGTCGGCTTCAGGCTCACTTCTTACTGTCGCTGCCGTTGCGGTGCGCCGCATGGCACACCCAACGGGTGATTGATTGCCGCCTGAGAGGAGAGATGGGCCCAGTGAAGATCAAACAACTCATCGCCGGTTCGATGCTGGCCGGTGCCCTTGGGGCGGCCGTGGCCGGCTTCGGTGCCGCGGCGGCCAGTGCCGATCCGCCGCCGCCCCCACCGCCGGGACAACCCTGGGGGCCGGGTCCGGGTGGGCCCGGTGGACCGGGTGGACCGCCGCCACCGCCGGGGGGACCGGCTGGACCGCCGCCGCCGGGGGCCCCGGGGGGACCGTTCCGTCCGCCGCCGCCGGGGTTCTGACGCCGACTGCGCTAGCTGTACCGAGCGGTGGCCGCCTCAGCTGGGGCGGTCACCGCTCGCCGCTACGGTCGGCCGCCGCGACGGCCGGCAGGGTGAGGCGGAACTGGGCACCGCCCTCGTGCGGCACGCACACCAGCTCTCCTCCGTGGGCTCGGGCCAGCGCCCGCGCGATCGGTAGGCCCAGTCCGGCGCCGCCGTGATCCCGGCCGCGCCCGGCGTCCAGGCGCACCAGGCGCTCGAAGACTCGCTCGCGCTCGTCGTCGGCAATCCCGGGGCCGCTGTCGGTGACGGTCACCGCGGCGGCGCCGTCATCGCGCCGGACGTCGACCGTGATCGCGCCTCCGGCCGGGGTGTAGCGGCGTGCGTTGTCGAGCAAGTTCGACAAGATCTGCGCGAGCCGGGTGGGGTCCGCGTTGACCGCGAGGTTGGCCGCGCCGGTGCGACTGATGGTGAGCTGCGGCGCCAGCATGGCGGCCCGGTCGGCTTCGGCGTCCGCGATCGCGGCCAGGTCGACGTCACGGGCGTCCAACGCCAGCCCCGCGTCGATGCGACTCAGATCGAGCATGTCCGAGACCAGCCGGCCGGCGCGGCGGGCGTCGGACAGCAGCAGGCTGGCCCGGTGATATTGCCCCTGCGCCAGGTCGTCCCCCCGATCCGCGGAGGCGTTGTTGGCGAGCTGTTCGGCGGCGACCTGGATTCCGGCGATCGGGGTGCGCAGCTCGTGGGCGGCGTCGACGAGGAAGCGCCGGGTGGCGCTCTCGGCGCGCTGGGCGGCGTCCGCGGCCAGCCGGGCGCGCTTTTCGGAGGCCTCCAACGCGTCCAGCATCCCGTCGAAAGCTGTTGCGGCGCGGCCCAATTCGGTGTCAGCGCGGTCCGGGCGCAGCCGTCGCCCGCGATCGCCGGTCCTGATGTCGTTCGCCAGCGCCGTCAACCGGTCCAGCGGGCGCAGCGCCACCCTGCTGACCGCAATCAACAACAGCGCCGCGGTCAGGAGCGTTACCGCACCGGCCCCGATCATCAGCAGGCGCAGCTGGTGGGTTACCTGGGTGGTCTGCGTCGTGTCGGCGACCAGGATCACCCGGGAGCCATCCGGCAGCGGGCGCACCACGGCCGTCGCGGTGGCGTCCGGCGGGGGCGGCGGGGGTGGGGGCGGCGGTGGCCACGGCGGAAGGCCGGGCGGCTGGAAGTTCGGGCCGGGCGCGAACGGCGGTGGTGGACCAAAGGGTGGCGGGGGCGGAAGGGGCGGCGGGACAACGGGACCGGCGACGGTATCGGGGCTGATGCCGCGGTCGCCGTATGTTGCGCCGTCGGCGGTGATCAGCAAGGCTCGCACACCGCCGCCGTTGAGTTCGGCCGCCAGCAGATCGGGCGAGGTGTGCGCGGCGTCCAACGCCTCGGCCCGGGATGCGGCGGCGAGCAGCCGGTCGTGCAAGTTCCTGCGGGCGAGGACGCCCAGGCTGAGGTCGACGGTCACGCCGAGCAGCACCAGCAGCAGCGCGAGCAACGCCACCACCACCAGCGTCACCCGGCGCTGCAGCGACGGGGTCCGAGTCGCGGGGGCGGCCGTCATGATCGCTGCGGCTGCAACCGGTAGCCGATGCCGCGAACGGTGTGCAGGATCCGCGGCCCGTGGGCTTCGAGCTTGCGCCGCAATCCACTGACATGCACCTGGACCAGGTTGGGGTCGTAGGCGTCGTACCCCCACACCGCGTTCATGATCTGGCCGGCGCTGACGATGCGGCCGCGCTGCTCCACCAGGAAAGCCAGCAGGCGCAGCTCGGTCGCGGTCAGATCGAGGCGACTGCCGGCGCGCGCGGCCACTCCGGCGTCGGCATCCAGCATCAGATCGCCGACCTGGACGACCTGCGGCAGCCGTCCGCGCCGGCGCAGAACCGCGCCGACACGTGACACCAGTTCGGCCAGCTCGAAGGGTTTGATCACGTAGTCGTCGGCCCCACCGTCCAGGCCGCGCAGCCGATCGTGCAAGCCGTCGCGCGCCGTGATCAAGACGATCCCCACGTCGCCCCAGTCGCGGATGACGTCGATGAGGTCGAAGCCGTCGCGTCCCGGCAGCATGACGTCGAGCACCACCAGATCCGGCCGGAGCCCGTCGAGCACCTCCTCCAACCCATCGCCGTCGCAACGGCCGACGGTGTGATAGCCGACGTCGGTGAGCGCCTCGCTCACCATCTCGCGGATCGTCTCGGAGTCCTCGACCACCAGAACCCGCGGCGCACCGACGCTGAAGTGGCCGGCCGCCGCGCGCGGGCAGTTCGTCATGATTCCATTGTCGACGCCGGTGCTGAAACCAACCTGAAGCGGTCGCTGGTGACAGACGTGACGGAAGGGCCACGGTTTCTTCAGGTCCACTTCAGATCCGGCTCCTACCGTCCGATGCCATGACCACAAACGACGAGATCGACACCAATCCGCCGCCGCCGGCGGCACCCCAACCACGTGAGCCCCGCCGCTACGCCACGGGCGTCGTGGTCGGCGCCGGGGTGGCGGGCGCGCTGATCGGCGCCGTCGGAACCATCGTGGCGATTGCCTTCGCCTGGATCATCAGCGTGGGCCCGCCCGGTCCGCCGCCGCTGCCGGGTCCGCCGCCGATGATGGCGCTGCATCAGGGCCCACCGCCCCCGCCGATGGGCGGGCCCATGCCCGGCGGATTCGGGGTCGCGCCGCCGCCCGGGCCGCCCGGTCCCCCGCGAGGCTTCGTCCCCCCTCCGCCGGGTGAGGCCTTCCCGCCACCGCCGCCGCCCTCCCCTGCGCCACATAGCTGACCGGCCTGCCGCCGTCACGATCAACAAAATCGTGGCGGCGGCCGCCGTCACCCCAAGGCGTGGGAGCGGATGCGGCCCGTGCTGGAGGGCACGCTTGGCGCGTCGATCACCGACACCGGCGCCCCGTTGCCGTTGGTCGAGCTGCGCCTCGCCATATAACTAGCTGCGGTCGGGACCCTTCGCCGTCATGACGGCGAAGGTGGCCAGGAACACCGCCGCCGGAAGCGCGTTGGCGACCTTGTCCCGCACCCGGATGTGCGCGCCGAGCGCCAAGACGAAATAGAGCGTCAGCATCGCCGTCGTCAGCCTCGCCAGGGCGGGGAAACGGGTGACCGACAGCAATCCCACCGCGGCGGCCGCCTTGACCACCGGCAGCACGGGCCGGACGTTTTCCGGCAGCCCGACGTCGTCCAGAACCTTCTTGATCGGAGCCACCTGGACGCCGCACGCCAACGCGTCCACGGCATGGAACGCGCCGAGCGCGACGTAGGTCTTCGGCGAAGTGAAAACGCTCATGGAGCAATCCTATTGGGCCAACTGAGGCGGCGTCCCGGGCGTCGTGCCATCCACGGGCTGACGGGCGATCGCCTCCGCCTTGGCCACCGCCTGCGCGATCGCGGGGTCGGTCTCGGCGGAGAACCAGTCGGCGATGTCGGCGTCGTCGTCGGCGCTGTGCTTGGGTGCGTCCTCGACCGGTGACGGCTGGAACCTGAACACGCCGTCCTCGCCGGGGGCGCCCAGCAGCTTGGTGAATCCCTGCAACGCCGCGCTGAAGTCGCTCGGCACCACCCACACCTTGTTGGCGTCACCGCGGGCCATCTCCGGCAGGGTCTGCAGGTACTGGTACGCGAGCATCTCCGGGGTGGGCCTGCCGGCCTTGATCGCGGCGAACGTCTTCTCGATGGCTTTGGCCTGCCCCTGCGCCTGCAGGTAGGCCGCGGCGCGCTCACCCTGGGCGCGCAGCATGCGGGATTGCCGGTCGGCCTCGGCGGCCAGGATCGCGGCCTGTTTGGCCCCCTCGGCCGCCAGGATCTGCGCCTGCTTGGCCCCCTCGGCCTGGGTGATCGCGGCCTGCCGGTTGCCTTCGGCGGTCAGGATCATCGCCCGCTTCTCGCGGTCGGCCTTCATCTGCTTTTCCATCGAGGCCTGGATCGACGGCGGCGGGTCGATGCTGCGCAGCTCGACCCGCGCGACCCGCAGGCCCCAGCGGCCCGTTGCCTCGTCGAGGACGCCGCGCAGCTGGCCGTTGATCATGTCGCGGGAGGTCAGCGTTTGCTCGAGCGTCATTCCACCGACCACGTTGCGCAGGGTGGTGGTGGTCAGCTGCTCGACGCCGACGATGTAGTTACTGATCTCGTAGACGGCGGCCTGCGGGACGGTGACCTGGAAGTAGACCACGGTGTCGATGTTCAGCGTCAGGTTGTCCTCGGTGATCACCGGCTGCGGCGGGAACGACACCACCCGCTCGCGCAGGTCGACCCGGGCGCGCACCCGGTCGATGAACGGCACCAACAACGTCAGCTGACCGCTGACCGTCCGGCTATACCGCCCCAGCCGCTCGATCACCGCGGCCTCGGCCTGCGGGATCAGGGCGACCGACTTGGCCACCACGATTATGGCGAATATCACCAGGACGGCTAACAACACCAGACCTGCAACCGCACCTTGCACGGCAGTTCCTTTCTCTACCAGGGTCTCTCACAGCGCCTCGCGCATCCGTTATGGACTGCTTTTGAAGACCACCGCCGTGGCGCCGTCGATCTGCAAGACGGTCACCGACTCCCCCGGTTCGTAGACATCGCCCTCGTTGAGGGGACGCGCCGTCCACACCTCCCCGTCGAGCTTCACCTGACCCTCGTCGCGGCCAATCCGCTCGAGCACCAGCGCATTCTTGCCCTCGAGCGCCTCGATACCCAGGCGCGGCGCGTGCGCTGGTGTCAGTCGCCGCCGCAGCGCCGGGCGAACCAGCGCCAACAGCAGGACGGAGACGATGAGAAACACCATCCCGTTCGACCAGCCGGGCCAGTCCGTCAGCCAGCTGGTGATTGCCGCCGCCACCGCCCCACCGCCGAGCATCACCAAAAACATATGGCCGGTGAGCGCCTCCGCACCGGCAAGCACCAGCGCGAATATTAGCCAGAGCACCGCAGCGTGCATGCGGTCAGAATACGCGTGATCCGCCTTTGCCGGGCAAAACAACTACACTGCGGAATCGTGTGGTGTCCCAGTGTCTCGCTCTCCCTGTGGGCCAATGCCTGGCTCGCGGGCAAGGCCGCGCCCGACGACGTCTTGGACGCGTTATCGGTATGGGCTGCAAAGCAATCGGTCACCGCGTATGATGCGGTCGCCGCGGGCCACACCGGGCTGCCGTGGCCGGATGTGAACGACGCCGGGACGGTGACGCTGCTGCAGACGCTGCGGGCCGCGGTCGGCCGATCGGCCCCCACCGCGGGCGGCTCGGGGCGGCTGCTCGGAAACATCAATGTGCTTTTGCCCGTGCCCGGCGACGTGCGGGGTCTGGCCCCGGGAACGCAGTTCGAACGCGACGCCCTGGCGGCGGGCGAGGCGATCATCGTCGCCAACCCCAACGATCCCGCCACCGCCGTCGGGCTGGTGCCCGAGTTCTCCTACGACGAAGAGGCGACGGACTTCCCGGAATTGTGCGCGCTGTCCTGGACGGTGTACTCCCTGCCGGCCGCGCCGGTGCTCGACCACCACGATCTCGGGGACGCCGAATACACGTTGCGCTCCGCGGTCCGGTCGGCCGCCGACGCGCTCGGCGCCATCGGCCTGGGATCAGCCGCGGCCGATGTCGAGGATCCGCGCGGACTCGTCGAGCAGTTGCTGGAAACCGCACGGCAGCACCGGATTCCCGACCATGCGCCGTCCCGCGCGTTGCGCGTGCTGGAGAACGCCGCGCACGTCGACGCCATCATCGCGGTCAGCGCCGGACTCAGTCGCTCCCCCGACTCGCCGGATCGCTTCACGGCTCCCGTCGTCGCCGTTCCGGAACCGTATGGGACGCAATCTTCTTCGGAGGCGCGCATCGCCAGTGACGCGTTACGCCCGCTCACCGCGGTCGTGCGTTCGGCGCGGATGGCCGCCGTCACGGCGATCCTGCACTCCGCGTGGGCTGACTAGCACTAGCCAGCCGGCTTGGCGGTTTCGGTCGCGACGCAGTGCGGCGGACGGCACGGCTCGCCGTTCACGCTGGCGAGACAACCGGATACCGGGTCGAGGCCGGCCACCCTGGTGGGGTGGCGACCCGTGCGCAGTTCGTCGATCAAATCGGCTGCGAGCCTGGCGAATCGGCGATCGGCGTTGGGCGTGGCGGCCCGGGCGAACGCCAAACCCGTCGCCTCGGCCTGGGCGCGCAATTCCTCGTCGAGATCCCACACCACCTCGATGTGGTCGGCAACGAACCCGATCGGGCAGACGACGACGGCCTTCGTGCCCGAGGCGGCCAGCGCCGCGAGATGGTCCTCGACGCTGGGCTCCAACCAGGGCACCTGCGGCGGACCGGACCGGGATTGCCAGGCGAGATCGAACTCGGTGTAGCCGGCCGCCGCGGCGACCAGCCTTGTGGCGTAAGCGACTTGGCGACTGTAAAGCCGGGGGCCGAGGCGCTGGTCGGCGGCCACCGGGACAGAATGCGCGGTGAACACCAGGCGGGCGCCGTCGGGCACGGTCCGCGCGGCGGCCCCGACGGCACCGGCGAACATCTCGACGAAGAGCGGGTGGTCGAAGTACGGTCGCAGCTTGACCAGTTCGGGGGCGTCCGGCCCGGCGGCCCGCCGAGCGCGGGCGATGTCCTCGGTGTACTGCGTGCAGCTGGAGTAGCCGCTCCACGCCGAGGTGGTGAAAACGGCTGCGCGACGAATCCCATTGTCCCGCATGGCCACAACGGCGTCTTCGACGTAGGGGTCCCAGTTGCGGTTGCCGAAATAGATCGGCAGGTTCAGTTCCGCCCGCAGCTCGTCGATCAGCGCGCGATTGATGCCGTTGATCGGTGACACCCCGCCGAAATGCAGGTAGTGCTGCGCGACGTCGTCCAGGCGCTCGGGCGGCACGTTGCGGCCCCGGGTGACGTTCTCCAGAAACGGCCGCACCTGCTCGGGGCCTTCCGGTCCACCGAAGGACAGCAGCAGGACGGCGTCGAATTCCATTCTAGGCTCGCGCAATTCCGCTTTTACAGCAATTGCGTGCTGGCGCCGCCGTCGGCGAAGATGATGGTGCCGGTGGTGGCCGGCAACCAGTCTGAAAGCAGGGCGCACACCGTCTTCGCCACGGGCGTGGGGTCCTTCATGTTCCAGCCGATCGGCGCGCGCTGGTCCCAGCCCTCTTCCAGTAGCTGCATCTGGGCGCCGGCCTCCTCGCCGAGCGCGCCGCCGACGATGGCGGACATCGCCAGGGTCCGGATCGGCCCCGCCGCAACCAGATTCGAGCGCACGCCGAACTTGCCGGCCTCGCGGGCCACGAACCGGTTGACCGATTCGAGCGCGCTCTTGGCCACCGTCATCCAGTTATAGGCCGGCATGGCCCGGCTGGGGTCGAAGTCCATGCCGACGATGGACCCGCCGGGGTTCATGATCGGCAGCAGCGCCTTGGCCAGCGAGGCATACGAGTACGCGGAGATGTGGATGCCCTTGGAGACGTCCTCGTAGGGCGCGTCGAAGAACGGGTTGATGCCCATCCCGGTCTGCGGCATGAAGCCGATCGAGTGCACCACACCGTCGAGCTTGTTGCCCTCACCGATCTCGGCGGTGACCCGCTCGGCCAGGGTGTCGAGGTGCTTTTCGTTCTGCACGTCCAGCTCGATCAGCGGGGCCTTCTCCGGCAGCCGGTCGGCGATGCGCTGGATCAGCCGCAGCCGGTCGAACCCGGTCAGCACCAACTGCGCCCCCGCCTCCTGGGCCACCTTGGCGATGTGAAACGCGATCGACGAGTCGGTGATGATCCCGCTGACCAGAACCCGTTTGCCCTCGAGCAGTCCTGCCATGTCCGTCCTTAATGTCCTTGTGTCGTGGGTGAATTCAGTGGCCCATGCCCATGCCGCCGTCGACGGGGATGACCGCGCCGGCGATGTAGCCCGCATCCTCGGACGCCAGGAAGCTGACCGCCCCCGCGACGTCCTCGGCGGTGCCGACCCGCTTGGCCGGGATGAATTCCAGTGCGCCCGCCTGGATGCGCTCGTCGAGCGCGCGGGTCATCTCGGTGTCGATGTAACCGGGGGCGACCACGTTGGCGGTCACCCCGGCCTTCGATAGTTCGCGGGAGATCGAGCGCGCCATGCCGATCAGGCCGGCCTTGGCGGCCGCGTAGTTGGCCTGGTTGCCGATGCCCCACATGCCCGACACCGACCCGATGAAGATGATGCGGCCGAACCGCTTGCGCTGCATGCTGCGCGACGCCCGCTGGGCCACCCGGAACGCGCCGGTGAGGTTGGCGTTGATGACCTCGGTGAACCGCTCCTCGGTCATCCGGATCAGGAAGGCGTCCTTGGAGATGCCGGCATTGGATACCAGCACCTCGACCGGCCCCTGATGCTCCTCGACCTCCTTGAACGCGCGGTCGACGGCCTCGTTGTCGGTGACGTCACACACGACGCCGAACAGCCCATCGGGCGCCCCGGATCCGCGGTGCGTGACGGCCACCTTGTGGCCATCGGCGGCCAGCCGCTGCGCGATCGCCAGGCCGATGCCCCGGTTTCCGCCCGTCACCAGGACTGAGCGGGATACGAATGCGGGTTTGCCGCCGGTGGCGGCACTTTCGGTGGTGTTCTCCGTGGCCGTGTCAGTCACCCCGCCAACCTAGCGCCTCGCCGTGGTCGCGTTGAAATGTCCCCCCTGCCAGGCTGCGGTCGTAACGCTGTGGCGAGATATCGAACGAAATTCCGCCACCACGTTACGACCGCCTCGACTTGTCGGTGTGACTCAGCACACTTTCACCATGACGCATCCTTTCGTGGGCAGTGAAGCCTGCGCCGCGCGGCTGGTGACTCGCCATGAGCTGCGAACTCGGTACGTTGCGCTGCATCGGGACGTCTACGTGCCCAGAGATGCGGACGTGACCGCGGTTTTGCGCGCCAAGGCGTCCTGGCTGCGATCGCGGAGACGCGGCATCCTGGCGGGCTTCTCGGCCGCCGCGCTCCATGGTGCTCGCTGGATCGACCCGGCGCGACCTGCCGAGATCATCGATTGCAATCGCCGACGGGCCGCGGGAGTGCGGGTCTGGGAAGAGCGCGTCGAAGCCGACGAGATCGCGGTCGTCGACGGGATGCGTGTCACGACGCCGCCTCGAACGGCCCTCGACCTGGCGAAGCGCCATCCGAAGGGAACCGCGGTCGCCGCCATCGATGCCCTTGCCCGGGCGACCGAACTGAAGATGGCCGACGTTGAGCTGCTCCTTGAGCGGTACCGCGGCCACCACGGTATGAAGTCTGCGCGAGCGGCTATCGAACTGGTCGACGGTGGGGCTCAATCTCCGAAGGAGACGTGGCTACGTCTGCTGTTGCTGCAGGCCGGCTTCCCCAAGCCACAGACGCAGATTCCCGTCCGCAACGAATGGGGTTGGGCCGAGGCGTATTTGGACATGGGCTGGGAAGAAATCAAGGTGGCCGCGGAGTACGACGGCGACCAGCATCGAGCCAACCGCTACCAATACGTGAAAGACATCCGCCGGCTGGAGATGCTCGAGCGGATGGGCTGGATCGTCGTCCGGGTCATCGCCGAAGACCATCCCGATGACATCATCCGCAGGGTGGCCCACGCGCGAGCGCGCCGCTCGTAACGACAGGCCGAAGATTGAGACGAAGTGTCGCCCTGGTTACGGGCGCGCCCGAGGCTACGTCGGCAGGCGGCGGTTGATCAGCAGCGCGGCCAGGGCGGCGAGCGCCAACACCAGGGCCCCCAGCCGAACCCAGCCCACGCTGGCGTCGCCCTTGATGGTCTCGTAGCCGATCTGCTGCTGCAGCGTCGCGTAGACCGCCTTGAGCTCCGCGAGGCTGGCGGCGTTGTACCAACTGCCGCCGGAGAGCTCGGCGACCTTCTTCATCGTCGTGTCGTCGACGGGCACCGGCTGGCGCTGGTCGTTGATCTCGACGAAGCCGTACGGGGTGCCAAACGAGATGGTCGAGATGGGCACGCCCTGGTCCTTGGCGGTGCGCGCGGCGGTGAAGGCGCCCTTCGGGTTGTCCGGATTGGTCGGCATCGTCTCCTTGCCGTCGGAGAACAACACGATGCGCGCCGGCGGCGGTTTGTCACCGCCGCCGATCACCGCGCCGACCGTCGCGATCGCCTGCAACGCGGTGAAGATGCCCTCTCCGGTGGCGGTGCGATCGGCGAACTGCAGCTTGTCCAGCGCGTTCTTCGTCGCGTCGCGGTTGGTCGTCGGCGACACCAGCACCGTGGCCGTGCCCGCATACTCGATCAACCCGAGGTTGATGCCCGGGGTCAGCTCGTCGGCGAATTGCTTGGCCGCCTCCTGTGCGGCCGCCATCCGGTTCGGCTGGACGTCGGTGGCGCGCATCGACTGCGACACGTCGATCGCCAGCATCACCACCGCCCGGTTGCGGGGTATGCGGACGTCGTTGGTGGGCCCAGCCATCGCGATGGTGAACAGCACCAGCGACGTGACCAGCAGAATCGCCGGCACGTGCCGCCAACGCGAAGGTCGTTTGGGTGCAACGCTTTCCAGCAGCTCCATGTTGGCGAAGCGCAGCATGCGCCGCTGGCGGGCCAGCTGCATGAGGATGTACATCGCGGCCAGCCCGAACACAACCAACAGGAAGAGGAAGAACCAGGAGTGTTCGAAGCCGGACAGCGAGATCGGCCCGAGCAATGGCAGTGTCATAACGAAACCGTCTTGGTGTGTCTGTGCGCCTCGGTCAAAATGCCGGTCACTGCCGTCCCGCCATCGCCCCGCGCCTGCGGGACTCGACGAAACGGACGATGTCGGCGATCCAGTCGCGGTCGGTGCGCAGGGTCAGGATCGGCGCCCCGCAACTGCGCACGGTACGCGCCACCTCCGCGCGGTGCGCGGCGGCCGCCTTGGCGAAGTCGTCGCGCAGCTGAGGGTCGATGGTGAACTCGCGGGTGACCCCGGATTCGGCGTCCTGCAGCACGACGTCGCCGATGTCGGGCAGCTCGACGTCGCGGGGGTCGAGCACCTCGACGGCCAGCACTTCGTGACGCGCCGCGATCGCCCGCAGCGGACGCATCCAGTTGATCGGCCCGAGGAAGTCGCTGATGATCACCGCCATGCCGCGGCGGCGTTCCGGCCGGCGCAGCGCGTCGATGGTCGTCGCCAGATCCCCTCGCACGCCCACCGGCGCCCTCGGGGTGGTGGCGATGGTGCGCAACAGCGTCTGCTCGTGCTGTCGCCCGGAGCGCGCCGGGACCCGGATCGTGGTCTGGCCGTTGGAGATCAGCGCGCCGAGCCGGTTACCGCCCCCGCTGTTGAGGAATGTGATCGCCGCGGCGGCCGCCACCGCCAGGTCCCGCTTCTCGCACCCGACGGTGCCGAAGTCGAGGCTGGCCGACATGTCGACCACCAGCCAGGTTTCCAGCTCACGGTCAGCGATCATCTGCCGGACGTGGGGGTGGGTGGTGCGCGCGGTGACGGCCCAGTCCATCCGCCGGACGTCGTCACCGGGCTGGTACTCGCGCGATTCGCCCGGCTCGGAGCCCGGTCCCGGGATCAGCCCGAGGTGGTCACCGTGCAGGACGCCGTCGAGCTTGCGCTTGACCGTCAGCTCGAGTTGCCGCAGCGCCGCCGCCAGCTTCGGGTCGACGATCTGCCCGCGCTGCATCGAGGGCGGATGTGGCAACGCCGGCTGCTTGGGATTCGTCACCGACCGCTAGCCGCGCCGGCGGGCTGCATCACCGGGGGCACCGACTGCCCTTGCTGCGGAACGGCATTGACCTGAGGCAGGGCGACCGTCTGCAGCACCCGGTTGATGACGATCTCCGGGGAGATCTCGTCGGCGAGCGCGTCGTAAGTGAGCACCAGGCGGTGCCGCAGCACGTCGGGGATGACGTCCACGACGTCCTGCGGGATCACGTAATCCCGGCCGCGCACCAGCGCCAGCGAGCGGGACGCGGCGATGATGCCCAGCGAGGCGCGCGGGGACGCACCGAACGAGATCCAGGTCTTGACGTCGTTCATGCCGAGCTGCTCGGGATGGCGGGTGGCGGTCACGACGCGCACCACGTAGTCGACGAGCGCGTGGTGGACGAAGTTGTTGGCCGCGATGTCCTGCAGCCGGATCAGGTCGCCGGTGTTCAGGATCTGCTTGGGCTCGGGCGGTCGCACGCCCATCCGGTAGATGATCTCCCGTTCCTCTTCGGGCGACGGGTAGCCGACGTTGATCTTGAACAGGAAGCGGTCCCGCTGAGCCTCGGGCAGCGGGTAGACGCCCTCGTGCTCGATCGGGTTCTGGGTGGCCATCACCAGGAACGGGTTGGGCAGGTCGAACGTCTTGCCGCCGATCGACACGTGGCGTTCCTGCATGACCTCCAGCAGCGCCGACTGCACCTTGGCCGGCGCGCGGTTGATCTCGTCGGCGAGCAGGAAGTTCACCACCACCGGGCCGAGCTCGGTGTCGAATTCTTCCTTGCCCTGCCGGTAGATGCGGGTACCGATGATGTCGGTGGGCACCAGGTCGGGCGTGAACTGGATGCGCGCGAACGTGCCGCCCACCACCTTGGCGAAGGTCTCGACGGCCAGCGTCTTGGCCACGCCGGGGACACCTTCGAGCAACACGTGGCCCTTGGAGAGCAGGCCGACCAGCATCCGCTCGACGAGCTGGTCCTGACCGACGATGATCCGCTTGACCTCGAAGATGGCCCGCTCCAGGGTGTGCACCTCGGCGGCCAGGCCGTTACCGCCGCCGCCGGACGGCGCTTCATGGGCCGGCGAGCCGGAAGGACCACCCGGGCCCGAGTAACCGCTGGCGCCCTGAGGCGGCCCACCTGCTGCTGTCATCAATAACCCTCCACAGCTCATTCGGACACGACTGCCTGCACCACCACTGTCGTGGGGCCGCGACGTGCCCGCGTCCAACTATTCCAGGCCCACCGGATTCCGTCGACGCTGGTGGTTCGCCCCCGGCATCCAGCCGGGCGATCCGCCAGCAACGAACCTGGATCAGTACTCGATGATCCTAGTCAGGAACGGCGTCATGCCGGGCTTGCGAACCGGGCTGACGGTGACGTGACCGGCGAGGCTGGACGCCTCCAGCATCTGGCCGTTGCCCAGATACATCGTCACGTGCTGGCCGCCGTTCGGGCCGTAGAAGATCAGGTCGCCGCGCCGCGCCTGGTCGGGCGGGATGTGCCGGCCCGCGTTGTACTGGTCACCGGAGAACCGCGGGATCAGGACGCCGACCCCGGCGAAGCCGTACCGCATCAGGCCCGAGCAGTCGAAGCCGGTGATGTTCGCGCCGTCACCGACGCCCTTGCTCGGACCGTCGAGCGAGCCACCGCCCCACGAGTAGGGCACGCCCATCTGCGACCCCATCCGCTTGATCACGTACTCGATCGCCTGCCGGCCGTAGACCCGCGGGATCTTGCCGCCCGGGTTGGTGGGGCTGGCCGCGGTGGGAGCCGGATCTCCCAGGATGTTGATTCCGAGGCCGCCGAGGAATTGTCTGCCCAGGTCCATCGTCGTCTGGGTGGCCTGGGCGGTGGCCTGCAGCGACGCGTTGGCGACGGCAAGTGGATCGCCCGGTGCGCCGGCGCTGATCGTCGCCGGCAGGGTGGGATCCCACGCGCCGGGATCGGCCAGGGCGACGGGCGTCGGGGCGGCGACAGCCAAGGTCAGCCCGGTCACCAGGGTGGTGATCCAGGCGAAGTTGATCAGGCGAATCCGCTTGCGACGCAGGACTGTCCGTTCGATTCTCATTCGTTCACCACTCGATGTAGCGGACCACGTAGGGCGTCATGCCGCTGGTGCGCACCGGCGCGACGCGGACCTTCAGCCCGATGTCGGGAGCCTCGAGCATCTGCCCGTCGCCGAGGTAGATCGTCACGTGCTGACTGCCGCCCGGGCCGTAGAAGATGACGTCACCGCGGCGCATCTGCGAGGACGGGATCTTGCGGCCCATGTTGTACTGCGAGCCCGAGTAGTGCGGCAGCTTGATGCCCACCCCGGCGAACGAGTACAGGACCAGGCCCGAGCAGTCGAAGCCGGTGATGCCCGCGCCCGAGTCGATGCCCTTGCTGGGCCCGGCGGCGTTGCCGCCGCCCCAGGAGTACGGCACGCCGATCTGCGACATGCCGCGCCGGATCACATATTCGGTGGCCTGCCGGCCGTACACCCGCGGGATCCGCCCGGAAGTCCCGCCGGGGGTCGCGTTGGTGATGCCGGTGTCGTCGGGCTTGAGGATGCCGAGCTGCTGCAGGAAGTTGCGGCCCAGTCCGGCGGTGACCTGCGTGGAGGTGGCCGAGATGCCCAGCACCTGGTTGATGACCGCGATCGGGTCACCGGGGACGTTGGCGCTCGGGATCATCGGCAGGGTGGGGTCCCAGGCGCCGTCCCAGCGACGGGCCCCGGCCTTCGGCGCCGGGGCGCCCGGCGAGCCCGTCTCCCACCGGTCGCCCGACGTCGGGGCGGAAGGCGCGGCGGGGCCGGCCGACCACTGCCGTTGGGCGGCTTCGAGTTTCGCCTGCGCCTCGTCGCGTTCCGCCGCCAGCCGGGTGATCTGTTCGCGCTGTTCGTCGAACTTGCGCTTGGAATCGGTCAGTGCCGCCACGGCGGCGTCCTGGCTGCCCTTGGCGTCGGCGGCCGCCTTGTCGGCCTTCTGCTTGGCCAGCCGCGCCGCCGATTCCTTGTTCACCTGTTCCGTTCGCGCCCGCTGCAGCTTGGCCATCACCGTTTGCGAGCTCGCGGACAGCGTCTTGGCTGCGGCCTCGGTGGCGATGATGTCGTCGGGGCTGGTGGCGGTCAGGTAGCTGCTCGAGGGGCCGTTCATATAGGTGGCCGCCGCGAACGTGTCGAACCGCTGTTGCGCCGCGGCGATCGCGGAGTTGGCGTCCTTGACCGCCTGCTGACTGGTCTCCAGGTCGTGTTGGGCCGCGGCGACGTTGTCCCGGGAGGTCTCGACGTCCACCAGGGCCTTGTTGACGCTCTCCTGTTCCGTCTGGATTTCGGCGCTCAGATTCTCCAGGCGCTGGTTGGCCTTCGCGACGTTGGCGATCAGGCCGGCCAGGCTGTCGGCGGCGGGGTCGCCCTGCGCGAGCCCGGGCGTACAAAGCAGCAGGGCCACGCTCACGACTGATGGCACGACCGGTCGGACCAGCCTCGCGACCGGCTGCGCAGCGGAGCCCCGGCGTGTGCGTCTCATTCGACT
Source organism: Mycobacterium hainanense (assembly GCF_041890355.1). Taxonomy (NCBI): domain Bacteria; kingdom Bacillati; phylum Actinomycetota; class Actinomycetes; order Mycobacteriales; family Mycobacteriaceae; genus Mycobacterium; species Mycobacterium hainanense. The sequence goes on from NZ_CP169059.1 coordinate 3,479,615, forward strand.
CAGGTCTCCTACGGCTCAACGCGACGGGCGGCGCCGGCCACAGGGCTCACAAAAGGCGCCAAAGACAACACCAGCATCATTTGCACCGTACGTCACACTATTGGGCGTGCAAACGCCCCACACAAATCGCACTCTCTGCGTGCGTTTAATGTGACCGAACGGTGACCTGCCGGGTTTGCCGCGGCGGCACATTCACTCGGGGACCGGCGGGAGGTGACGCGCCGGAAAGCGTGCTAGCCCGTATTCGTCGGGGTTACTTCCTGCGCCCCGGCCGAGTCCGGCGGAGTTGCTGACCGCCTGGCGCGGACCTGCAGGAGGCGGGTGCCGACGGCGGCCGCGAAGACCGCGATCAGCAGGAAGATCGTGAGCCCCGTCCACGGGAACTCGTGGCCCTCCAGCTCGCCCACGAAATGCTGCGCGGAGACCACCGGGTTGCCGGTCTTGGCGATGTCCTCGCCGGCCTCCAGCGTGACCCGCGGGAATTGCGTGCTGTAGCTGCCGACGTAGCTCGGGCTGAGCGTCAGGACCGTCGAGTCGTGGTAGTCGGCGCCGACCACGGTGGAGATGTCGCGCAGCGGGGTGTCGTTTGGTGGGTTGTGATCGAGCAGCACGATCTTGAGGTTGATGCCGTGCGCGCGCGCCTGGTTGACCACGTCGAGCAGGCCGGGCAGGGCCGCGGCCGGCGCGCTGACACCGTCGGCTGCGACCTGCGCCTTGATCGCGGCCATGTCGACGTCCTGCGGAATGTAGAGCGGCAGGACGAAGGATTCGTGCCCGGTCATGTGGCCTCCCTGACTAGTGCTACAGGCACCGTACGCGAGGCGGGCTCGCGATCGCCCGCGCGGCGGGCGGGCAAGCCGCGAGCCGCGCTTGCCTCGCGACACATAAAGCACGCACACGACGCGCCGATGCGGGTGTGCGAGTTTTATATCTCGAGAGCGTGCCCTGGAGCCACGCCCGAGCAGCCGAACGAGGCGCTCCCGAGAGAGTCCACTCCGGGGGGTTTAAACCGCCGCGGAAGGCGACAAGACTGAACCTACGGGCGCCCCGCCGTAATGCAGGACAAGCGTACTGTTAAAGTAGCATCGCACCGCCGACACGGCCCGTCGGCGGAAGAACTTAATCCTTGGGAGTTGAAGTGAGTAAAGAAGATTCTGTGAACTCGTTCGGAGCACGCGACACCCTCAAGGTCGGCGACAAGAGTTACCAGATCTATCGTCTCGACGCCGTACCCAACACCGAGAAACTCCCCTACAGCCTCAAAGTCCTCGCCGAGAACCTACTGCGCAACGAGGACGGCGCCAACATCACCAAAGACCACATCGAGGCCATCGCGAACTGGGATCCCAAGGCCGAGCCCAGCATCGAGATCCAGTACACCCCCGCCCGCGTGGTGATGCAGGACTTCACCGGCGTGCCCTGCATCGTCGACCTGGCCACCATGCGCGAGGCGATCGGCGACCTCGGCGGCAAGGCGGAGAAGGTCAACCCGCTGGCCCCGGCCGACCTGGTGATCGACCATTCGGTGATCGCCGACCTGTTCGGCGCCGCCGACGCCTTCGAGCGCAACGTCGAGATCGAGTACCAGCGCAACGGGGAGCGTTACCAGTTCTTGCGTTGGGGCCAGGGCGCTTTCCGCGACTTCAAGGTGGTGCCGCCGGGCACCGGCATCGTGCACCAGGTCAACATCGAATACCTGGCGAGCGTGGTCATGGAGCGCGACGGGGTGGCCTACCCCGACACCTGCGTGGGCACCGACTCGCACACCACGATGGTCAACGGCCTGGGCGTGCTCGGCTGGGGCGTCGGCGGCATCGAGGCCGAGGCCGCGATGCTTGGTCAGCCGGTGTCGATGCTGATCCCGCGCGTCGTCGGGTTCAAGCTCACCGGTGAGATCCAGGCCGGCGTCACCGCCACCGACGTGGTGCTGACCGTCACCGAGATGCTGCGCAAGCACGGCGTGGTCGGCAAGTTCGTCGAGTTCTACGGCGAGGGTGTGGCCGAGGTGCCGCTGGCCAACCGCGCCACTCTCGGCAACATGAGCCCCGAATTCGGTTCCACCGCAGCGATTTTCCCGATCGACGAGGAGACCATCTCCTACCTGCGGTTCACCGGCCGCTCCGAAGAGCAGCTCGCGCTGGTCGAGGCGTACGCCAAAGAGCAGGGCATGTGGCACGACCCCAAGCACGAGCCGGCCTTCTCCGAGTACCTCGAACTGAACCTGTCCGACGTGGTGCCGTCGATCGCCGGACCGAAGCGTCCGCAGGACCGAATTGCGTTGTCCGACGCGAAGTCGACGTTCCGCGCGCAGATCGGCGACTACGTCGGCGACGACCCCGACAAGAAGGAGTACTCCAAGCTCGACGAGGCGGTCGACGAGTCCTTCCCGGCCAGCGACCCCGGGGCGCTGGAGAACGGCCATGCTGACGACGCTCCGAAGTTCGAATCCGCTGCGGCACATGCCAAAGGCCGGGTGAGCAACCCGGTGCGGGTGCGCTCGGAGGACCGCGGCGAGTTCGAGCTCGACCACGGCGCGGTGGTGATCGCCGCCATCACGTCGTGCACCAACACGTCGAACCCCGAGGTGATGCTGGGTGCGGCGCTGCTGGCGCGCAACGCCGTCGAGAAGGGGCTGACGTCCAAGCCGTGGGTGAAGACCTCGATGGCGCCGGGCTCGCAGGTGGTCAGCGACTACTACGACAAGGCCGGCCTGTGGCCCTATTTGGAGAAGCTCGGCTTCTACCTGGTCGGCTACGGCTGCACGACGTGCATCGGGAACTCCGGCCCGCTGCCCGACGAGATCTCCAAGGCCATCAACGACAACGACCTGTCGGTGTCCGCGGTGCTGTCCGGCAACCGGAACTTCGAGGGCCGGATCAACCCCGACGTGAAGATGAACTACCTGGCGTCCCCGCCGTTGGTGGTCGCCTACGCGTTGGCGGGGACCATGGACTTCGACTTCGAGTCCGAGCCGCTCGGTCGGGACAAGGACGGCAACGACGTCTTCTTGAAAGACATCTGGCCGTCGCAGAAGGACGTCTCGGACACCATCGCCTCGGCGATCAGCCAGGAGATGTTCACCAAGAACTACGCGGACGTGTTCAAGGGCGACGAGCGGTGGCGTAACCTGCCCACCCCAAGCGGCGACACCTTTGAGTGGAACCAGGATTCGACCTACGTGCGCAAGCCCCCGTACTTCGAGGGGATGGCAGCGGAGCCTGAGCCCGTCGGTGACATCACGGGTGCGCGGGTGCTGGCGCTGCTGGGCGACTCGGTGACCACCGACCACATCTCCCCCGCGGGTGCCATCAAGCCGGGCACCCCGGCCGCGCAGTACCTTGACGAGCACGGCGTCGAACGCAAGGACTACAACTCCTTCGGCTCCCGGCGCGGTAACCACGAGGTGATGATTCGCGGCACGTTCGCCAACATCCGGCTGCGCAACCAGTTGCTCGACGACGTCTCGGGTGGCTACACCCGCGACTTCACCCAGGACGGCGCTCCGCAGGCGTTCATCTACGACGCGGCGCAAAACTATGCGGCGCAGAACATTCCGCTGGTGGTGCTGGGCGGCAAGGAGTACGGCTCCGGTTCCTCACGTGACTGGGCGGCCAAGGGCACGCTGCTGCTGGGGGTGCGGGCGGTGATCGCCGAGTCGTTCGAGCGCATCCACCGCTCGAACCTGATCGGCATGGGCGTGATCCCGCTGCAGTTCCCCGAAGGCAAGTCCGCGAAGGAATTGGGGCTGGACGGCACCGAGGTGTTCGACATCACCGGCATCGAGGCGCTCAACGACGGCAAGACGCCAAAGACGGTGCACGTCAAGGCCACAAAGGATGGCAAGGACGCCGTCGAGTTCGACGCGGTGGTGCGCATCGACACCCCCGGGGAGGCCGACTACTACCGCAACGGCGGCATCCTGCAGTACGTGCTGCGCAACATGCTCAAGTCATAGCCGTCGCCGCCTGTGCCTAAAGTCAGCGAGGACCATCTGGCGGCTCGCCGCCGCCAGATCCTCGACGGCGCCCGCCGTTGCTTCGCCGAATACGGCTACGACAAGGCCACGGTGCGGCGGCTGGAGACGGCCATCGGGATGTCGCGTGGCGCGATCTTCCACCACTTCCGCGACAAGGACGCACTGTTTTTCGCGCTGGCACATGAGGACGCCGAGCGGATGGCCGACGTGGCGTCGCGCGAGGGGCTCATCCAGGTGATGCGCGACATGCTCGCCGCGCCCGACCAGTTCGACTGGCTGGCCACCAGGCTGGAGATCGCACGCAAGCTGCGCAACGACCCCGAGTTCAGCCGCGGCTGGGCGGAGCGGTCCGCGGAACTGGCGGCGGCGACGACCGATCGGTTGCGCAGGCAGAAGGAGGCGCATCGGGTGCGCGACGACGTTCCCGGCGACGTCTTGCAGTGCTATCTCGAGTTGGTGCTCGACGGCCTGGTGGCGCGGCTGGCCTCAGGCGAGGACCCGGGGCGGTTGTCCGCGGTGCTCGACCTGGTGGAGAAATCGGTGCGCCGCAACGACTCTGGGCCGCAGCGATAGGTGCGCCGCGACCGGCGCTACACCCCGGGGACCGCGCGGTGTGGTTGTGCCCGCCGCGGGCCGATTCGGCGAAGAGTCAGGCCAGTTCGATCAGGTCCCGGTACTCGTCGGACCAGAAGTCCTCGGTGCCGTCGGGCAGCAGCACGACGCGCTGCGGGTCGAGCGCCTCGGCCGCTCCCGGATCGTGGGTCACCAGCACCACCGCGCCCTGGTAACTGCGCAGCGCGTCGAGCACCTGTTCGCGCGAGGCGGGATCGAGGTTGTTCGTCGGTTCGTCGAGCAGCAGGACGTTCGCCGTCGACGCGACCAGCCCGGCCAGCGCGAGCCGCGTCTTCTCCCCGCCAGACAGGGTGCCCGCCGGTTGGTCGAGCTGGGGTCCGCTGAACATGAACGCGCCCAGCAGGCCCCGCAGATCCTGCTCGCCGGTGTCGGGCGCGGCGTGCCGGATGTTCTCCCACACGCTGGCGTCGTTGTCCAGGGTGTCGTGCTCCTGCGCGAAATAGCCCATGCGCAAGCCGTGTCCGGGCTCCAGGCCGCCGGTGTCGGGCTCCTCGGTGCCGGCCAGCAGTCGCAGCAGCGTGGTCTTGCCGGCGCCGTTGAGCCCCAGGACCACCACCCGCGAGCCGCGGTCGATGGCCAGGTCCACGCCGGTGAACACCTCCAGCGACCCGTATGACTTGCTCAATCCCTTGGCCACCAACGGGGTACGCCCGCACGGGGCCGGGGTGGGGAACTTGATGCGGGCGACCTTGTCGGCGACCCGTTCCTCGTCGAGCGCGGCCATCATCCGGTCGGCGCGGCGCAACATGTTCTGGGCGGCAACGGCTTTCGTGGCCTTGGCGCCCAGCTTCGCGGCCTGCGTGCGCAGCGCGGTGGCCTTGCGTTCGGCGTTGGCGCGCTCGCGGCGACGGCGCTGCTCGTCGGTGGCCCGGGCGTCGAGGTACTTCTGCCAACCCATGTTGTAGACGTCGACCTCGCCGCGCACGGCGTCGAGAAACCACACCCGGTTGACCACGTCGGCGAGCAACTCGACGTTGTGACTGATGATCACCAGCCCGCCGGTGTGGGCGCGCAGGAAATCACGCAGCCAGCCAACCGAATCCGCGTCCAGGTGGTTGGTGGGCTCGTCGAGCAGCAGGGTGGTCTCTGAACCCGAAGCACCGGCTCCGCCTTCCGACGCGGCGAACAGGATCCGCGCCAGCTCCACTCGGCGGCGTTGGCCGCCCGACAGCGTGCGCAGCTTCTGCGTCAGCACCCGGTCCGGCAATCCCAGGCTCGCGCAGATGCGGCTGGCCTCGCTCTCGGCGCCGTAGCCGCCCAACGCGACGAATCGCTCCTCCAGCTGCCCGTACCGGCGAATGGCGCGATCTCGGGCGTCGTCGTCGGCGACCTCGGCCATCAATGCCTGCTGCTTCTCCAGGTCGGTGAGCAAAACGTCCAGGCCGCGCGCGGACAGCACCCGGTCGCGGGCCAGCACGTCGAGGTCCCCCTCTTTGGGATCCTGTGGCAGATAACCGATTTCGCCGGCGCGGACCACCGACCCAGCGTACGGTTCGGTCTCCCCGGCCAGGATGCGCAGGGTGGTCGTCTTGCCGGCACCGTTGCGCCCCACCAGTCCGATGCGGTCGCCGGGCTGCACGCGCAGGTCCGGCCCGTCGGGTGAGAGCAGGATGCGCGCACCAGCGCGGACCTCCAGGTCCGTGGCCGTGATCACATCTACTCCCTCATGTCGTGGCTACTTGTCGTCGGTGAAAACCGCGGGGCGTCGCTCCGCGCGCGCGGCAACCGCTTCTTCGAAGTTGGCGGTGAGCAGACGGACGAACAGCTGACCCAAGCCTTCGGCTTGCATGTGCCCCTCCAGGCTACCGGCGTCCAGTCCACTCCACAGTGTGCGCTTGGTCAATTCGATGCCCGGCCGCGAGAACGCCGCTATCCGGGCGGCGATGGCGTAGCAGGTGTCCAGCAGTTGCTCGTCGGGCACCTGGCACGACACCAGTCCGATCCGCTCGGCCTCCTCGGCGGTGACGTCGCGACCGGTCAACATGATTTCGAATGCCCGCGACGATCCGATGGCCCTGGGCAGCAGGTAACTCAGCCCCAGCTCGCTGGCGGTCAGGCCGTTGTTGATGCCGGCCGCGCGAAAATACGCGCCGGTCGCGGCGACCCGGATGTCGGCGGCCAACGCCAGACACAGCCCCCCGCCGATGGCCGGGCCGTTGACCGCGGCGATCACGGGTTGGTGCAGGCGTCGCAGCCCCAGGATGACCTCGTCGAGGACCTCCATGGAGCGCAGCGCGTACGTGGGGCGGGTCAGTCCCTCGACGTGGGGCACCGAGCCTGCGGACTTGTGGTCCGCCCCCGAGGAGAATCCGCGCCCCGCCCCAGTCAGGACGACCACGCGCACGGAATTGTCGTACCTGACCTTCTCCAGGGACTCTTTCAGCGGCACCATGACGTCGAACGCCATGGAATTCATTCGCTCGGGCCGATTGAGGGTTATCAGCGCGACGCCGGGCCGCGGGTGCTCTACCAGTACCAGACTCACCCAAGCAACCTAGCGCGTGAGCCGGCCCCGCCCTGCCTTTGCCGCGATGTCGGAGCTATTCGGCCTGGCCGGCCTCGGCCGCGTCGACGTCGAAGGCCCTGATTTGCTGGACCAGGTCTTCCAGCGCCGCCGGCGGCAGCGCCCCGGCCTGGTTGAACAGCAGCTTGCCCTTCTTGAAGGCCATCAGCGTGGGGATGGACCGGATCTGGGCGGCGGCGGCCAGTTGCTGTTCGGCCTCGGTGTCGACCTTGGCGTGCACGATGTCGGGGTGCTTCTCCGCGGAGGCCTGGAAAGTGGGCCCGAACTGGCGGCATGGCCCGCACCAGGAGGCCCAGAAGTCGACGAGCACGATGTCGTTGCCCTCGATGGTCTCGTTGAACTTCTCGGCGGTGAGATCGAGTGTGGTCACGTTTTGGGTAACGCGGGGGCCAACCGTGGTGTTCCCGGGTCGGGAAGCCGGCCGAGTTTGCCTCGGGCCGCTGCACCCGCTTTTTCCCCACCGCAACCGCCGCGTAACCCGCCGGCGCCCCCTCGTAGGTTACGGTTGCGTACGTTTTCCCACGTCGGAGACACTGAGCGGACGATCCGCCGCGTCAAGGGACCAGTGAGGAATCGCGTTGGGCCACTACATCGCTAACGTCCGTGATCTTGAGTTCAACCTGTTCGAAGTGCTCGACATGGGCGCCGTGCTGGGCACCGGACGCTACAGCGACCTCGACGCGGAGACGGTGCGGACAATTCTCGACGAAGCCGCGCGCCTGGCCGAAGGTCCGGTGGCCGAGTCCTTCGCCTTCGCCGACCGCAATCCGCCGGTCTTCGACCCGGCCACCCACACGATCAGCGTGGCGCCCGAACTGGCCAAAACGGTGCAGGCGATCAAAGAGGCCGGTTGGTGGCGACTGATGCTCGACGAAGAGATCGGCGGCATGGCCGCGCCGCCGCCGCTGGCGTGGGGCGTCAACGAGATGATCATCTGCGCCAACCCGTCCGCGAACTTTTTCAGCCTCGGACCGTTGATGGCCCAGGCCCTGTATGTCGAGGGCAACGAAGAACAGCGGCGCTGGGCGGCCGAGGGTGTGGAGCGGGGCTGGGCGGCCACCATGGTCCTCACCGAGCCCGACGCGGGCTCCGACGTCGGAGCCGGCCGCGCCAAGGCCATCGCGCAACCGGACGGCACCTGGCACATCGAGGGCGTCAAGCGGTTCATCTCGGGCGGCGACGTGGGCAACACCGCGGACAACATCTTCCACCTCGTGCTCGCCCGCCCGGAGGGCGCGGGCCCGGGCACCAAGGGACTGAGCTTGTTCTACGTGCCCGAGTATCTTTTCGATCCCGAGACGTTCGAACTCGGGCCCCGCAACGGGGTTTTCGTCACCGGGGTGGAGCACAAGATGGGGATCAAGTCCTCGCCCACCTGTGAACTGACGTTCGGCGCTACGGATCTGCCCGCGGTCGGCTACCTCGTCGGTGACGTGCACAACGGGATCGCGCAGATGTTCACAGTGATCGAGCACGCGCGCATGACGATCGGCGTCAAGGCGGCCGGCACGTTGTCCACGGGCTACCTGAACGCGCTGGCGTTCGCCAAGGAGCGGGTGCAGGGCGCCGACCTCACGCAAATGTCCGACAAGACGGCACCGCGGGTCACCATCATCCACCACCCCGACGTGCGACGCAGCCTGATGACGCAGAAGGCCTACGCCGAGGGGTTGCGGGCGCTCTACATGTACGCGGCAGCGCACCAGGACGACGCCGTGGCCCAACATGTTTCGGGTGCCGACCACGACATGGCGCACCGCGTGGACGACCTGTTGCTGCCGATCGTGAAAGGCGTCAGCTCGGAACGGGCCTACGAGATCCTGACCGAGTCACTGCAGACGCTCGGCGGTTCGGGCTTCCTGCAGGACTACCCGCTGGAGCAGTACATCCGGGACTCCAAAATCGATTCGCTCTACGAGGGCACCACGGCCATCCAGGCGCTGGACTTCTTCTTCCGCAAGATCGTCCGCGACCGCGGGCAGGCCCTGCAGTTCGTGACCGCTCAGATCACCGCGACGATCGATGCGTGCGACGACGCGCTCAAACCGCAGGCCGAGCTGCTGCAGACCGCGCTCGACGAGGTCACCGCGATGACGGGCGCCTTGACCGGGTACCTGATGTCCGCCGCGCAACATCCCACCGAGATCTACAAAGTGGGGCTCGGATCGGTGCGGTACCTGCTCGCGGTCGGCGACCTGCTCATCGGCTGGCGGCTGCTGGTGCAGGCCGGGGTCGCGCAGGCGGCGCTGGCGGGCGCGGACGGGAAAGACGCGGCGTTCTACCGGGGCAAGGTGGCGACGTCGGCGTTCTTCGCCAAGAACATGCTGCCCAAGCTCACGTCCCTGCGCCAAGTCATCGAGTCGATCGACGACGAGGTCATGCGCGTGCCCGAACAGGCGTTTTGACCAGACCGCATTACACACAGGTTAGCTACAGCTCCAACTGGTAATACCCATTGGCGTTGGGTCCCACCACGATTGGAGAAAACCTCGATGCCTGCCAGTTGTCCGACGCCTCCGCTCACCCGGTTAGCGGTCCTCACGGCCGCGGGGGTCACCGCGCTGTCGCTCGCCGCGTGCAGCTCGTCCAACAAAGCCAGCCCGACGACGTCGACTTCGACGTCTACCTCGGTAGTGACCTCGACGACCACGTCGCCGGCTCCGGCCAACGGTGAAGCACGGGTCAGTGGCCTGATCGCGTCGGTGGCGGGCAACTCCGTGCAGGTCACCAAGGAAGACAACTCCACCGCCGCGGTGAACTTCACCTCGACCACCAAGGTCACCGAAACGACGCCCGCCGCGCTGACCGACGTCACCTCCGGCAGCTGCGTGACCGTGCGGCCCACCCAGGAAGCCCAGGGCGGCCAGCCCGTCACCGCGGCGTCCGTGAAGGTCAGCCCCTCCGTCAACGGCGCCTGCCCGGCCAAGCCGGCGGGCCAGGGCTCCGGCCCGGGTCCGTCGACCCCGCCGCCCCCCGGCTCGCCCGCCCCGGCCCCCAAGCCGGCGCCGGTGCGCGGCTCGGTGGCGTCCGTGTCGGGTAACACCATCAACGTCACGGGCACCGACCCTGGTGGCAACACCACCCAGACCGCGGTGACGGTCGACGACAAGACCAAGTACAGCAAGCAGGCGTCCGCGACCACCGACGCGATCGCGCAGGGTAAGTGCCTGTGGGCTCGCGGAACGATGGACAACGGCACGCTGCAGGCGACCAGCATCAACGTGCGGCAGGCCAATGACGGCAAGTGCGGCAAACCCAAGCAGCCCGGGCAGGGCGGCTAACAAAGCCGCTGAGATTACCGTCACAACGGGCGGGCGCGGTGGTGAAAACCGCGCCCGCCCGGGTACCCGTTGGCGACGGCCAACGCGAACGGAGTTGTGACGATGCCAGCCATGTCGGTGAACAACACCCGGCTGGCTCGGATGGCGCTCGTCGCCGTCGTCGCGGTCATCATCCTCAGCGTCGCGATGTGCCGTTCGAGCCATACCGATACCGGCAATGCCGCCAAGCCGTCGGTGCCGACAGCGGTCCCGCCCAGCCCGCCGCCGAGCGCGGCGCCGCCGCCCCCGGCGCCCCCGCCCGTGGGCAAGGACTACGTCGAGGGCATGGTCCAGTCGGTGGCCGGCGACAAGATTCAGCTCAGAACGCGCAGCGGCTCGGCGACGGTGGACTTCGCCCCGGCGACACCCGTCTTCCAGGTGGCCCCGGCCAAGCTGCCCGATGTCACCCCGGGCAGCTGTGTGAACGTGCGGGCCACCCCGCAAAGTTCACCGGCCGCCGGTGTCACTGCGCAGACCGTCATGATCACGTCGGCCGTCGATGGCAAGTGCCCGCCGCCCGCCGGCTTCTACGGCACGGTCGCGTCGGTGTCGGGCAACACGATCGCCGTCAACGGGCTTGGCCCCAGCGGCCCCACTACGGTGACGGTCAACGACGCGACGTCCTACAAGAAGCAGACGATCAGCAACACCCAGGCGATCACCAACGGCACCTGCATGGGAGCCCAGGGGACGAACGACGGCGGCGCGCTGCAGGCGACGACCATCAGCCTGGAACAGTGCCCGCCGATGGGGCGTCCACACCACCATCTGCACCTGCCACACCTGCCCTTCCACCTTTAGCGGCGATCGCAAGCGCGGCGAAGCCGGGCGCAGCGGGTCGCCGCCATCGGGCTTAGCGGCGATCGCAAGCGCGGCGAAGCCGGGCGCAGCGGGTCGCCGCCATCGGGCTTAGCGGCGATCGCAAGCGCGGCGAAGCCGGGCGCGGCGGGTCGCCGCTAGGGCCTCGCGACGATCGGAAGCCGGGCGCAGCGGGTCGCCGCCGATCTAGACGGTAAAGCCCAGGGCACGCAGTTGCTCGCGCCCGTCCTCGGTGATCTTGTCCGGGCCCCACGGCGGGTTCCACACCCAGTTGATCCGCAGGTCGTCGACCAGACCGCTGCTGACCAGCGCGCTGCGGGACTGGTCCTCGATGACGTCGGTCAGCGGGCAGGCCGCCGAGGTCAGCGTCATGTCGATCAGGGCGACGGTTCCGTCGTTGCCCTCTTCCACGTTGAGCCCGTAGACCAGCCCGAGATCGACGACGTTGATGCCCAATTCGGGGTCGACGACGTCGCGCATCGCCTCCTCGAGGTCGGCAATGAATTCGTCATCCGGTGCGGCGGTCTCGCTCATCTTTCTCCTCCTCGAAGTCCGCGCCCGTGTCCGAGCAAGCCTGGGCCAACGCGTCCTTGAACGCCATCCACCCCAGCAGGGCGCATTTCACCCGGGCCGGGTATTTGGCCACCCCGGCGAACGCGATCCCGTCGCCCAGGACGTCCTCGTCGCCCTCGACCGTGCCGCGCGAGGACACCATCTCGGTGAACGCGCTGACGGTCTTCAGCGCCTCGGGCACGGTCTGACCGATCACCTGCTGCGTGAGCACCGAGGTGGCCGCCTGGCTGATCGAACAGCCCTGGCCGTCATAGGAGACGTCCGCGACGCGCTGACCGTCGTCGGACAGCGCGACGCGCAGGGTCACCTCGTCGCCACAGACCGGGTTGACGTGGGAAACCTGCGCGCCGAACGGCTCCCGCAGCCCCCGGTGCTGGGGGTGCTTGTAGTGATCCAGGATCACGTCCTGATACATCTGCTCCAGGCGCACGGTCAGTCTCTCCCGAAGAATTCCAGCGCGCGCCGCACGCCGGCCACCAACCGCTCGACCTCGTCGGCGGTGTTGTACACGGCGAAGGACGCCCGGGCGGTGGCCGCCACGCCGAACCGGCGGTGCAACGGCATCGCGCAGTGATGCCCCACGCGCACCGCGACACCGTCGTCGTCGAGCACCTGCCCAACGTCGTGCGCGTGCACGCCGTCGACGACGAAAGAGACTGGCGAGCCGCGGTTCTCCATGACGGTCGGCCCGACGATCCGCACACCCTCGATGTCTGCGAGGCCCTCGAGGGTCGCGGCGACCAGATCGCGCTCGTGCGCGCGCACCGCGTCCATGCCGATGGCACTCAAATAGCGCGCGGCGGCGCCCAACCCGACGACCTGAGACGTCATCGGCGTGCCGGCCTCGAATCGTTGCGGCGCCGGGGCGTACGTCGACGCCTCCATGGTCACCGTCTCGATCATCGACCCGCCGGTGAGGAAGGGCGGCAGCTGCGACAGCACCTCGCGCCGGGCGTAGAGCGCGCCGACCCCATTGGGGGCCAACATCTTGTGGCCGGAGAAGGCGGCGAAGTCGACGCCGAGCGCGTGCAGGTCGACCGGCTCGTGCGGCACCGACTGGCAGGCGTCCAGCACGGTGACGGCGCCGACGGCGCGAGAGCGGCTGACCAGTTCCGCCACCGGTGCCACCGCGCCGGTCACGTTCGAATGATGGCTGAAGGCAACGACTTTCACGCGTTCGTCGAGCTCCAGCGAATCCAAATCGATGCGCCCGTCGTCGGTCACGCCGAACCAGCGCAGCGTGGCGCCGCTGCGACGGGCCAGCTCCTGCCAGGGCACGATGTTCGCGTGGTGCTCCAGCTCGGTGGTGACGATCACGTCGCCCTCACCCACCGCCCGGTCGAACCTCTTGTCGCCCAGCACGTATGACGCCAGGTTGAGCGCCTCGGTGGCGTTGCGGGTGAAGACCAGCTCGTCGGCGTGGGCGCCGACGAACGCCGCGACGTCGGCGCGGCCCTGTTCGTAGGCGTCGGTCGCCTCCTCCATCAGCTGGTGCGCGCCACGATGCACCGCGCCGTTGGAGGTGATCAGGAACTCGCGTTCGGCGTCGAGCACCTGCAGCGGGCGCTGCGACGTCGCGCCGGAATCCAGGTACGCCAACTGCTTCCCGCCGCGCATCACGCGCTTCAGGATGGGAAAGTCAGCGCGGATGGCGTCGACATCCAGTGCGGTCATGCCTACGCTCCCGCGGCCGCCGCTTCGGTGAAGCGCACGTAGCCGTTCTCCTCGAGCTCGTCGGCCAGCTCGGGACCGCCGGATTCGACGATCCGTCCCCCGACGAACACGTGCACGAACTGCGGGCGGATGTAACGCAGGATCCGGGTGTAGTGGGTGATCAACAGGATGCCGCCGTGTTCGGCCTCCGCGTAGCGGTTCACGCCCTCGCTGACCACCCGCAGCGCGTCCACGTCCAACCCGGAGTCGGTCTCGTCGAGGATGGCGATCTTGGGCTTGAGCAGACCCAGCTGCAGGATTTCGTGGCGCTTCTTCTCCCCGCCGGAAAACCCTTCGTTGACACTGCGTTCGGCGAACGCCGGGTCGATGTCGAGGTCGGCCATTGCGGCCTTGACCTCCTTGACCCAATGCCGCAGTTTCGGCGGCTCGCCGCGGACGGCGGTGGCGGCGCTGCGCAGGAAGTTCGACATCGATACGCCCGGCACCTCGACGGGGTACTGCATGGCCAAAAACAGCCCGGCGCGGGCACGTTCGTCGACGCTCATGTCCAGCACGTCCTGGCCGTCGAGCGTGATCGACCCGGACGTCACCCGATACTTCGGGTGGCCGGCGATGGCGTAGGACAGCGTGGACTTGCCCGAGCCGTTCGGCCCCATCACGGCATGCGTCTCACCTGACTTGACGGTCAGGTTGACGCCGTTGAGGATTCCGATCTCGCGGCTGCCCTCGGGGGCGTTGGGATCTTCGACGCTGACGTGCAGGTCTTTAATGTCCAAAGTCGTCATGACGCTGTTGTCTTCTCCGTGATTTCCAGTTCGTGTTCGATGGCGGCGGTCAGGCGTTCGCGGATCTCCGGCACGGCGATCTTGGCGATGATCTCGCCGAAGAAGCCGCGCACCACCAGCCGGCGCGCCTGGTCCTCGGGGATGCCGCGGGCCCGCAAGTAGAACAGTTGCTCGTCGTCGAAACGTCCGGTGGCACTGGCGTGCCCGGCGCCGACGATCTCGCCGGTCTCGATCTCCAGGTTGGGCACCGAGTCGGCGCGCGCCCCGTCGGTGAGAACCAGGTTGCGGTTCACCTCGAAGGTGTCGGTGTCTGTGGCGTCGGCGCGGATCAGCACGTCACCCACCCAGACGGTGTGCGCATCGGGGAGCTGCGAGGACGGATCCCCTTGCAGCGCACCCTTGTACAGCACGTTCGACTTGCAGTTCGGCTGCGCGTGGTCGACCAGCAGCCGCGATTCCAGGTGCTGCCCGTCGTCGGCGAAGTACAGGCCGAGCAGCTCGGCGTCCCCGCCCGGGGCGGCGTAGCGCACGTTGGCCGACATCCGCACCACCTCGCCACCGAGGGTGACGGCGACGTGGCGCAGCACCGCGTCCTTGCCCAGCTTGGCGTGGTGCGCGCTGAGATGGACCATGTCGTCGGCCCAGTCGGCGACCCACACCACGGTGAGCCGGGCGGCATCGCCGACGATCAACTCGACGTTGTCGGCGTAGGTTCCACTCCCCCGGTGGTCGATCACCACGACCGCCTCGCCGAGTTCGGCGACGCTGATCTGCAGGTGTCCGTAGGCCACCGCGCCGGCACCCGGCCCCGTCACCGTGATGTTGATCGGCCCGGCGACCTGGGTGTCGCGGCCGACGCTTACCAGCGTCGCGGAGTTGAACGACGAAAACGCTTGCGCGGCAACCCGATCGGTGGGCACACCGGCGCGGCCCAGCCGCTCGTCGCCGCGGCGCACGGTTTCGACCTGCACGCCCGGTTGCTCGTCGACGCTGATCTGCGCCTTGCCGGTGGCCTGAGCCGAGCCGTCGTGCAGCCCGCGCAGCCGCCGCAGCGGGGTGAACCGCCAGATCTCGTCGCGCCCGCTGGGCACCTCGAAGGCGTCCACGTCGAAGGACGCGAACAACTCGCCCTTGTTCAGGGCGGCAGCAGCGGTGGCGGTCATCCGACCGCGCCCTCCATCTGCAGCTCGATCAGCCGGTTGAGCTCCAGGGCGTACTCCATGGGCAGCTCTTTGGCGATCGGCTCGACGAAACCGCGCACCACCATCGCCATCGCCTCGTCCTCGGTCAGCCCGCGGCTCATCAGGTAGAACAGCTGGTTGTCGCTGACCTTGGACACCGTGGCCTCGTGGCCCATCGTGACGTCATCCTCGCGGATGTCGACATAGGGGTAAGTGTCGCTGCGGCTGATCGTATCGACGAGCAGCGCATCGCATTTCACGCTGGAACGCGATCCGTGCGCGCCCTTGTTCACCTGCACCAGGCCCCGGTAGGAGGTGCGGCCGCCGCCGCGGGCCACCGACTTCGAGACGATGTTGCTCGACGTGTTGGGCGCCAGGTGCAGCATCTTGGCGCCGGCGTCCTGGTGCTGACCCTCCCCGGCGAAAGCGACCGAGAGAACCTCGCCCTTGGCGTGCTCGCCGGTCATCCAGACGGCCGGGTACTTCATGGTCACCTTGGACCCGATGTTGCCGTCGACCCACTCCATCGTCGCGCCGGCCTCGGCCCGCGCCCGCTTGGTGACCAGGTTGTAGACGTTGTTCGACCAGTTCTGAATCGTGGTGTAACGGCAACGGCCGCCGGGCTTTACGATGATCTCCACCACCGCCGAGTGCAACGAGTCGGACGTGTAGATGGGCGCGGTGCAGCCCTCCACGTAATGCACGTAAGCGTTTTCGTCGACGATGATCAGGGTCCGCTCGAACTGGCCCATGTTCTCGGTGTTGATCCGGAAGTAGGCCTGCAGCGGGATGTCGACGTGCACGCCGGGCGGAACGTAGATGAAGGATCCGCCGCTCCACACCGCGGTGTTCAGGGCGGAGAACTTGTTGTCCCCGGCCGGGATCACGGTGCCGAAGTACTGCTGGAAGAGCTCGGGGTGTTCCCGCAGGCCGGTGTCGGTGTCGAGGAAGATGACACCCTGCGATTCCAGGTCCTCGCGGATCTGGTGGTACACCACCTCGGACTCGTACTGGGCGGCCACACCGGCGACCAGCCGCTGCTTCTCGGCCTCCGGGATGCCCAACCGGTCATAGGTGTTCCGGATGTCCTCGGGCAGGTCATCCCAACTGGCGGCCTGCTTTTCGGTGGACCGCACGAAGTACTTGATGTTGTCGAAGTCGATGCCCGCGAGGTTCGAGCCCCACGTCGGCATCGGCTTGCGATCGAAGATGCGCAGCGCCTTCAGCCGGGTCTGCAGCATCCATTCGGGCTCGTTCTTCTTCGCCGAGATGTCGCGAACCACCGCCTCGGACAGCCCGCGCTGGGCGCTGGCTCCGGCGGTGTCGGAGTCCGCCCAGCCATAGCCGTAGCGGCCCAGCGAGGCGATCGTCTGCTCCTGGGTCAACGGCTCTGCTTCTCCCGCTTTAAAGGCCTTCTGGGCCTCTGGCGTGAGGGTCATAACGACGCTCCTTCGATGCTCGTGGTGTCACGACGCGGGCTGGGCGCCGGGGTAAGTGGCACGTGGGTGGTGCAGGCGCAGTTTCCGTTGACGATGGTCGCCAACCGCTGCACGTGGGTCCCGAGCACCTCGGCCATGGCCTGCTGCTCGGCTTCACACAACTCGGGGAATTCCTCGGCGACGTGCGACACCGGGCAGTGGTGCTGGCAGATCTGTACGCCGTGGATCGGGCCGCCGACCCGCGTCGTGGTGGCGACGTAACCCGCCTTGGTCAGCGCGCCGGCCACCCGCTCGGCGGCCGCCTCGACTTCGGCGTCGTCGTCGCCCTCGGCCGACGGTACCCCGGCCAGGATCGAGTCGATCCGTTGGCGGGCGAACGTGCGGACCGCATCCTCGCCGCCGATCTCCCGCAGCTGCCGCATGGCCGCGGCGGCGAGGTCGTCGTAGGCGTGGTCGAGCTTGGCGCGGCCCCCCGCGGTGAGCCGGAAGCGCTTGGCGGGACGCCCGCGGCCCACCTGCTGCCACGCCGCGGCGGGCACCGACTCGGCGTCGCCCGCCTCGATCAGGGCGTCGAGGTGGCGTCGCACGCCGGCGGCGGCCAGCCCGAGCCGGTCACCGATCTCGCCGGCGGTGATCGATCCGGACTCCACCAGCAGGCGCACGATCGCGCGGCGGGTGTGGCCATCCGGCACCGCCGCGCCCACGGCGGCGTCATCGAAGCCGGTTCGGATTTTCACAACACCAGTGTGACGCAATTCCGGGAATCGGTCTACCAAGGGTGCCCTGACCGGGCGTTGCACTGGTCACAGTGAGTGCAACGCGGGGCGACCCGCCGGGCACGAGGCGCGGCGACCCCGACGGTTACGCTGCTCTGATGGCAGCCCGCCACCACGTGCTGAGCTCGTCGATCGCCAGCCTGCATGGCGACGAGCAGACGGTGGGCACGCCGCTGAACGATACCGAGCTCACCGCGCTGCAGCGCACCCGCCTCTTCGGCGCGACTGGCACCATCCTGATGGCCATCGGCGCGCTGGGCGCCGGCGCCCGGCCCGTGGTCCAGGACCCGACCTTCGGGGTGCGGTTGCTCAACCTGCCGTCCCGTATCCAGACCGTGTCCCTGACGATGACGACCACCGGCGCGGTCATGATGGCGCTGGCCTGGCTGATGCTCGGGCGGTTCGCGCTGGGCAGCAGGCGGATGTCGCGCGGGGACCTCGACCGCACGCTGCTGCTGTGGACGCTGCCGCTGCTGATCGCGCCGCCGATGTACAGCAAAGACGTCTACTCCTACCTGGCCCAGAGCCAGATCTCGCTGGAGGGGCTCGACCCCTATCGGGTGGGCCCGGCGTCCGGGCTCGGGCTGTCCCACGTCTTCACGCTTTCGGTGCCCACGCTGTGGCGGGAGACGCCGGCGCCCTACGGTCCGCTGTTCTTGTGGATCGGGCGCGGCATCTCGGCCATCACCGGGGAGAACATCGTCGCCGCCGTGCTGTGCCACCGGCTCGTCGAGCTGATCGGCGTGGGCTTGATCGTCTGGGCGACTCCGCGGCTGGCCCGGCGCTGCGGCGTCGCGGAGGTCAGCGCGCTGTGGCTGGGCGCCGCCAACCCGCTGCTGATCATGCATCTGGTCGCCGGCGTCCACAACGAGGCGCTGATGCTCGGGCTGATGCTGGCCGGCGCCGAGTTCGCGCTGCGGGGCCTGGACTCGGCGCGCTCATCGCGGCTGTTGCCTTCCTCCTGGCGGCCCGGTCCCGATTGGGAACCGCTGGGCTTGCTGCTGGCCGGCGCGGTCCTGATCGTGCTGTCGTCACAGGTCAAGCTGCCGTCGCTGCTGGCGCTGGGCTTCGTCACGATGGCGCTCGCCTACCGCTGTGGGGGCAACCTGCGGGCGCTGTTGCTGGCGGGCGGCGCGATGAGCGCGCTGTCGTTGGCGGTGATGGCGGTCGTCGGCTGGGCCAGCGGCCTCGGTTTCGGCTGGATCTACACGCTGGGCACCGCCAACGTGGTGCGCAGCTGGATGTCGCCGCCGACGCTGCTCGCCCTGGGCACCGGGCAGGTGGGCATCCTGCTGGGGCTGGGCGATCACACCACCGCGGTGCTGGGCCTCACCCGCGCCATCGGCGTGCTGATCATCACGGTGATGGTCGGCTGGCTGCTGGTGGCCGTCTTCCGCGGGCGGTTGCATCCCATCGGCGGCCTGGGCGTGGCGCTGGGCGTCACGGTGCTGCTGTTTCCCGTCGTTCAGCCCTGGTATTTGCTGTGGGCGATCATCCCGCTCGCGGCCTGGGCGACCCGCAGCGGCTTCCGCGTCGCGGTCATCGTCATCACCCTGGTCGTCGGCATCTTCGGCCCGACGGCCAACGGCGACCGCTTCGCGCTGTTCCAGATCGTCGACGCGACCCTGGCCAGCACCGTGATCGTGGCGGTCCTCATCGCGGTGACCTACACCCGCCTGCCGTGGCGGCGGCTCCCGGCCGACAGCGCCGAACCGCAACAGACGACCGCCGAAACGGCGCCCGCGACCGCTCAGACCCCCCGCCCGGCGGCGGCGCCTGACGCCTACGCTGATTCCACGTGAGCCGCGCCGACGACGATGCAGTGGGGGCACCTCCCGCTTGCGGGGGACGAAGCGATGAGGAGGAGCGGCGCTCGTGAGCTCGGACGTTCCTGAGACGGTCGTGCGGCTGCGCGGGGTGACCAAGCGCTACGGATCCACCACGGCCGTCGCCGATCTCGACCTCGAGGTGCACGCCGCCGAAGTGCTGGCGCTGCTGGGGCCCAACGGTGCCGGCAAGACCACGACGGTCGAAATGTGCGAGGGCTTCGTGCGCCCGGACGCCGGCACGATCGAGGTGCTCGGGCTGGACCCGATCGCCGACAACGCCCGCCTGCGCACCCGCATCGGCGTGATGCTGCAGGGCGGCGGCGGGTACCCGTCCGCGCGGGCGGGCGAAATGCTCAACCTGGTCGCCTCCTACGCCGCGGACCCACTGGACCCGGCCTGGCTGCTGGACACCCTCGGCCTCACCGACGCGGCCCGCACCACCTACCGGCGGCTGTCCGGCGGGCAGCAGCAGCGGCTCGCGCTGGCCTGCGCACTGGTCGGCCGCCCCGAACTGGTCTTCCTCGACGAGCCGACGGCGGGCATGGACGCCCACGCCCGGCTGCTGGTCTGGGAGCTGATCGACGCACTGCGCCGCGACGGCGTGACGGTGCTGCTGACCACCCACCAACTCAAGGAAGCCGAGGAGCTGGCCGATCGGCTGGTCATCATCGACCACGGCGCGACCGTCGCCGCCGGCACGCCGACCGAGCTGATGCGCGCCGGCGCAAAGGACGAGCTTCGGTTCACCGCGCCGCCACGGCTCGATCTGTCGCTGCTGACCGCCGCCCTGCCGGAGGACTACAAGGCCTCGGAGGTGACGCCCGGCGAGTACCTGGTCGAGGGCCCGGTCGACCCGCAGGTGCTGGCCACCGTCGCCGCATGGTGCGCACGGATCGACGTGCTGGCCACCGACATGCGCGTCGAGCAGCGCAGCCTCGAAGACGTGTTCCTCGACCTCACCGGCAGGAAGTTGCGGCAGTGACCCAATCGAACGTCTTCCCCGCGGGGACCTTCACCCCCGACCCTAGGCCGAACGCCGTGCCGCGGATGCTGGCCGCGCAGTTCGGCCTCGAGCTCAAGCTGCTGCTGCGCAACGGCGAGCAGCTGCTGCTGACCATGTTCATCCCGATCACGCTTCTGGTCGGGTTGACGCTGTTGCCGTTCGGCTCCTTCGGCCACAACCGCGCCGCCACCTTCGTCCCGGCCATCATGGCCCTCGCGGTGATCTCGACCGCGTTCACCGGGCAGGCCATCGCGGTCGCCTTCGACCGTCGCTACGGCGCGCTCAAGCGGTTGGGCGCGACCCCGCTGCCGGTCTGGGGCATCATCGCCGGCAAGTCGCTGGCCGTGGTCACCGTGGTCTTCCTGCAGGCAATCCTGTTGGGCGCCATCGGGTTTGCGCTCGGCTGGCGGCCCGCGCCGGCCGCGCTGCTGCTCGGCGCCGCGGTCATCGCCCTGGGCACCGCGGGCTTCGCCGCGCTCGGGCTGTTGCTCGGCGGGACGCTGCGCGCCGAGATCGTGCTGGCGGTGGCCAACCTGCTGTGGTTCGTGTTCGCGGGGCTCGGCGCGCTGACCGTGGAAAGCGGGATGATCCCGGCCGGGGTCAAGTGGGCGGCCCGGCTCACCCCGTCGGGCGCGCTCACCGAGGCCCTGTCGCGGGCGATGGTGCTGTCGGTGGACTGGTTCGGCGTCGCCGTCCTGGCGGCGTGGGGGGCGGTCGCGGCGCTGGCCGCGCGGCGCTGGTTCCGCTTCACCTGAGGCGCGGCGGCTCCGGATCCGCGACACGTAAAACCACGGACACGACACGCTGCGGACGTGTGTGGTTTATGGCTCGCGACGCCAGGGCTTACTACAGGGTGTAGTTTTCGTTGGCCTACCATCGGGCCATGCCGGTGGGACGAACGCTGATGCGGCTGGTGGACCTGCTCCCCAGCCCCAGCGTGCGCGTCCAGCGCCTCATCGCCGCGGCCGTCGTCCTCACCCAGGGCGGTATCGCCGTCACCGGGGCGATCGTCCGCGTCACGGCGTCGGGCCTGGGCTGCCCCACCTGGCCGCAGTGCTTCCCGGGCAGCTTCACCCCCGTCGCCCACGCCGAGGTGCCGCGCATCCACCAGGCGGTCGAATTCGGCAACCGCATGATCACCTTTGCGGTGGTCGTCGCGGCGGCGCTGGCCGTGCTGGCCGTGATCCGGGCCCGGCGCCGCACCGAGGTGCTGGTCTACGCGTGGCTGATGCCGGTGTCGACGGTAGTGCAGGCGGTCATCGGCGGCATCACCGTGCGCACCGGGCTGCTGTGGTGGACGGTCGCCATCCACCTGCTCACCTCGATGACAATGGTGTGGCTGTCGGTGCTGCTCTACGTCAAGATCGGCGAGCCCGACGAAGGCGTGACGCGCCGGCGGGTCCCCCGGCCGCTGCGCGCCCTGACGGCGCTGATCGGGCTGGACCTGGCCGTGGTGTTGGTCACCGGCACGCTGGTGACGGCCGCCGGCCCGCACGCGGGTGACCGCAGCCCCACCCGGACCGTGCCCCGGCTCAAGGTCGCGGTCGACACCCTGGTCCACGCGCACTCCTCGCTGCTGGTCGCCTACCTCGCCCTGCTGATCGGACTGGGCTTCGGGCTGCTGGCGGTGCACGCCGCCCGGCCCATCCTGCGACGGTTGATCGTGTTGCTCGGCCTGGTCTGCGCACAGGCCGCCGTCGGCACCGCCCAGTACTTCACGGGGGTGCCCGCCGCGCTGGTCGCCCTGCACGTGGCCGGGGCGGCGGCGTGCACCGCGGCCACCGCGGCGCTATGGGCGTCGATGCGAGAACGGGCCCAGCCCGAGCCGTTCGCAGGCTGACTCCACGGCCAGCGCGAAGTCGCGCTGGGCGCGCTCGCGGTCGTCGGCGCGCAGGTGCCGCCAGCCCAGCGACGGCGCGACGAGGTCGAGCCCGACCAGCCGTCCCTCGGCGAGGTCGGCGCGCGCGTACAGGAGGTCGCGTGCGGCGATGCCGGTGCGGTCGGCGGCGGCCGCCAGCGCGGCGTAACCGACGTCCCACGACTCGAAGTCCGGCTCGACCGGCCAGGCGTGTGACTGCTTGCCGCCGAGAAAGACCAACGCCGCCCGCGCCGTCCCGCCCGCGAGCGTCGGCACCCCGGCGGCCGCCAGGTCGCTCAGATACCGCTCAGCGAGGTTCCACGCGACCGCGTCCGGCGGGTTGAGCAGGTGGCGCACCCGCCGCGTCCAGCCGAGGAACTCGTCGCTGCGGTCCGCGGAGGCACGCAGAATCACCAGGTCGGCGCCGAGGGTCTCGGGATCGTCCCAGGACAGCCAGCGCGCGTGCAGCCCACGGGTGCGCAGCGCCGGCAGCAGGCCGGCGTCGTCGGGGTGGCGCGGACCACCCGCCAGCACGATGCGGGGATGGAAGATGTCCGGACGGGCGAGTTTCATGCCCGGGCATGATATCCACATGCACGCAATCGAAGTCAGCGAAAACGGTGGTCCCGAAGTCCTGCGCTATGTCGACGTCCCCGAGCCCACGCCCGGCCCGGGCGAGCTCTTGATCAAGGCCGAGGCGATCGGCGTCAACTACATCGACACCTACTTCCGCTCCGGGCAGTACCCGCGCGAGGTGCCGTTCGTCCTCGGCCAGGAGACCGCCGGCACCGTCGTCGCCACCGGCGACGGGGTCGACGGCTTCCGCGAGGGCGACCGGGTGGGCACCGCCGCGGCGTCGGGCGCTTACGCAGAATTCGCCACCGCCCCAGCGGCTTTGACCGCCAAGGTGCCCGATGGCGTGACGTCCGAGGTGGCCGCCTCGGTGATGCTGAAGGGCCTGACCGCGCATTATCTGCTGACGTCGGTGTATTCGGTCAAGAGCGGGGACACCGTGCTGGTGCACGCGGGCGCCGGCGGGGTCGGGCTGATCCTGACGCAGTGGGCCACGTTGCTCGGGGCGCGGGTCATCACGACGGTCTCCACCCCGGAGAAGGAGCGGATGTCCAGGGAGGCCGGCGCCGCCGAGGTGCTCTCCTACCCCGACGACCCGGGCGAATTCGGCCAGCAGATTCGCGAATTGACGCGAGGCGACGGGGTGGCCGCGGTTTACGACGGCGTCGGCGCGACCACCTTCGACGCCAGCCTCGCCAGCCTCGCCGTGCGAGGCACCCTGGCGCTGTTCGGCGCCGCCAGCGGACCCGTTCCCCCGTTCGACCCGCAGCGCCTCAACGCCGCCGGGTCGGTGTTCCTGACCCGCCCGTCGCTGGCGCACTTCATCCGCACCGGCGACGAGTTCCATTGGCGCGCAGGCGAACTATTCGACGCGATCGCCGGCGGCGGCATCACCATCGAGGTCGGCGGCCGCTACCCGCTCGCCGAAGCGGCGCGCGCACACCAGGATCTGCAGGGCCGCAAGACGACCGGATCGATCGTGTTGCTGCCGTAGGGCCGACTAGAGCAGCGTCGGCAGCGCGATCACCGAGTCAACCGCCAGCGCGCAGAACACCACCGCCAGGTAGTTGTTCGATTGCAGGAACAACCGCAGCGGCTTGACCGGCTCGCCGGCGCGGACCCCCGCGTAGAGCTGGTGGGCCATCGCCAGGAACCACACGCCGGCCACCACGGCGACCGCCGCGTAGAGCCAGCCGGCGGCCAGCGCCAGCGCCAGCGTCGCTGCCACCGTCAGCCAGGTGTAGATGAGGATCTGCTTGGTGACCTGACGCTCGGTCGCCACGGCGGGCAGCATCGGCACGCCGGCCGCCTTGTAGTCGTCCTTGTACCGCATGGCCAGCGCCCAGGTGTGCGGCGGCGTCCAGAAGAAGATGATCGCGAACATCACCAGCGCGGGCCAGCCGATGGTGCCGGTGACCGCCGACCAGCCGATCATCACCGGCATGCAACCGGCGGCACCGCCCCACACAACGTTCTGCGACGTGCGCCGCTTGAGCAGCAGCGTGTAGACGAACACGTAGAAGGCGATCGTGGCGAGCGCCAGCAGACCCGACAGCAGGTTCGTCGTCCACCACAGCCAGAAGAACGAGCCGACGCTGAGCACCAAACCCAGCACCAACGCGTTTCGCGTCGGCACCGCGGCGCGAGCCAGCGGCCGGCGCGCAGTGCGCTTCATCACCTTGTCGATGTCCGCGTCGGCCACGCAGTTGAGCGTGTTGGCGCCCCCGGCGGCCAGCATCCCGCCGATCAACGTGTTGAGGATCAGCAGCGGGTTCACGACGCCGCGGTGGGCGAGCAGCATGGCGGGTATCGCGGTCACCAGCAACAGCTCGATGACCCGCGGCTTAGTCAGCGCCAAGTACGCCAGCACCGTGCTCTGTACTCGGCTCGGTACCTGGCTCGGGGCGACGCGCCCGCGAACGCTCACGCAATAACTCCTTGGGGTCGCAGCAGCGCGCACGATCTACTACGCACGATGGTAGACCGCGGGCCGGTGCCGGCCTGCCCGCAGGGTCCAATCAAGGCATACTTCTCCGAAGATTTCCGGACTGAATGTTACGGGTCGACGGCCACCGCGTTATTTTCACACCAGCCGGCGGCGGGTACCCGAAATCCAGCGATGCAAGAGCCGGCCCTCCCGCACTAGGGTGGGATTGATCAGCTCGATAACCCCAAGGACTGAGTCTGTGACCACACTCGAAGAGATCTCCACGCTGACCCAACCGCACCTCCCCGACGACTGGTCCGAGATCGACTCGGCCGCCGTCGACACGATTCGGGTGCTGGCCGCCGACGCGGTGCAAAAGGTCGGCAACGGACATCCCGGAACCGCGATGAGCCTGGCCCCCCTGGCGTACACGCTCTTCCAGCGCACGATGCGACACGATCCCAGCGACACCTACTGGCTGGGTCGCGACCGCTTCGTGCTGTCCTGCGGGCACAGCAGCCTCACGCTGTACATCCAGCTGTACCTGGGCGGGTTCGGCCTGGAGCTCTCCGACATCGAGTCGCTGCGCACATGGGGATCCAAGACACCTGGGCACCCGGAGTTCCGGCACACCAAGGGTGTTGAGATCACGACGGGTCCGCTCGGCCAGGGTCTTGCGTCGGCTGTCGGCATGGCGATGGCGTCGCGCTATGAGCGCGGGCTGTTCGACCCGGACGCCGCCCCGGGCGCCAGCCCGTTCGACCACTTCATCTACGTGATCGCCTCCGACGGCGATATCGAGGAGGGCGTCACATCGGAAGCCTCGTCGCTGGCCGGCGTCCAGCAGCTGGGCAACCTGATCGTCTTCTACGACCGCAACCAGATTTCGATCGAGGACGACACCAACATCGCGCTGTGCGAGGACACCGCCGCGCGCTATGAGGCCTATGGCTGGCACGTACAACGCGTCGAAGGCGGCGAGAACGTGGTCGGCATCGAGGAGGCCATCGCCAACGCCAAGGCCGTCACCGACCGGCCGTCGTTCATCGAGTTGCGCACCATCATCGGCTACCCCGCGCCGAAGTTGATGAACACCGGCAAGGCGCACGGCGCGGCGCTGGGCGACGAGGAGGTCGCCGCCGTCAAGGAGATCCTGGGCTTCGACCCGGGCAAGAACTTCGAGGTGCGCGACGAGGTCATCGCCCACACCCGCAAGCTGGTGGACCGGGGCAAGGAGGCCCACGAGAAGTGGCAGGCGGACTTCGACGCCTGGGCGGAGCGCGAACCCGCCCGCAAGGCGCTGCTGGACCGGTTGACCGCAGAAGAGCTGCCCGACGGCTGGGACGCCGACCTGCCGCACTGGGAGCCGGGCTCCGACGCGATAGCGACCCGCAAGGCGTCCAACGAGGTGCTCAACGCGGTGGGACCAAAGCTGCCCGAGCTGTGGGGCGGTTCGGCCGACCTGGCCGGCAGCACCAACACCACCATCAAGGGCGCCGACTCGTTTGGGCCGCCGTCGATCTCAACGAAGGAATACACCACTCACTGGTATGGGCGGACCCTCCATTTCGGCGTCCGCGAACACGCGATGGGCGCCATTCTGTCCGGCATCGTGCTGCACGGCCCAACCCGCGCTTATGGCGCCACCTTCCTGCAGTTCTCGGACTACATGCGCCCGGCGGTGCGACTGGCCGCGCTGATGGACATCGACACCATCTATGTGTGGACGCACGATTCGATCGGGCTCGGCGAGGACGGCCCGACCCATCAGCCGATCGAGCACCTCTCCGCGCTGCGCGCCATCCCCAAGATGTCGGTGGTGCGGCCGGCCGACGCCAACGAGACCGCGTACGCCTGGCGCACGATCCTGGCCCGCGGCAACGGCAGCGGCCCGGTCGGGCTGATCCTGACCCGCCAGGGCGTGCCTATCCTGGAGGGCACCGACGCCGAGGGTGTGGCCCGGGGCGGCTACATCCTGGGTGACGAAGGGGTCGAGGATCCCGACGTCGTGCTGATCGCCACCGGCTCCGAGGTCCAGCTGGCGGTCGAGGCCCAGAAGTTGTTGGGCGACAAGGACATTGTCGCGCGGGTGGTGTCGATGCCGTGCGTGGAATGGTTCGAGTCGCAGCCCGAGGACTACCGCGACAGCGTGCTGCCCCCGTCGGTGTCGGCCCGGGTGGCCGTCGAGGCGGGCGTCGCGCAGTCCTGGCACAAGCTCGTCGGCGACACCGGTCGCATCGTCTCGATCGAGCACTACGGCGAATCCGCCGATTACAAGACTTTGTTCCGTGAGTTCGGTTTCACCGCAGAAGCCGTCGCGGCCGCCGCGGAACAGGTAGTGGACAACTGAGAAAGGGTAATCCACATGACTCAGAACCCTAACCTCGCGGCGCTGTCCGCCGCGGGCGTATCCGTGTGGCTGGACGACCTGTCGCGCCAGCGGTTGCAATCGGGCAACCTGAAGGAGCTCATCGACACCAAAAGCGTTGTGGGAGTGACGACCAACCCGTCGATCTTCCAGAAGGCGCTGGCCGACAGCGACACCTACAACGACCAGATCTCCGAGTTGGCCGAGCGCGGCGCCGACGTGGACGCCACGATCCGCACGGTCACCACCGACGACGTGCGTAACGCCTGTGACGTGCTGCGTCCGCAGTGGGAGGCCTCCGACGGGGTCGACGGCCGGGTCTCCATCGAGGTCGACCCGCGCCTGGCCGCCGAGACCGACAAGACCACCGCGCAGGCCGTCGAGCTGTGGAAGATCGTCGACCGGCCCAACCTGTTCATCAAGATCCCGGCGACCAAGGCCGGGATTCCGGCCATCACCGCCGTTCTCGCCGAAGGGATCTCGGTCAACGTCACCCTCATCTTCTCCGTCGAGCGGCACCGCCAGGTGATGGACGCCTACCTGGCCGGCCTGGAGAAGGCCCGCGAGGCGGGACACGACCTGTCCAAGATCCATTCCGTCGCTTCGTTTTTCGTGTCCCGGGTGGACACCGAGGTGGACAAGCGTCTGGAGAAGATCGGGTCACAGGAAGCGCTGGCGCTGCGCGGACAGGCCGGGGTGGCCAACGCCCGGCTGGCCTACGCGGCCTACCAGGAGGTCTTCGAGGGCGGCGATCGCTTCGAGGCACTCAAGGGCAGCGGGGCCCGCGTGCAGCGCCCGCTGTGGGCGTCGACCGGGGTCAAGAACCCGGACTACTCCGACACCCTGTACGTCACCGAGCTGGTCGCGCCGAACACGGTGAACACCATGCCGGAAAAGACGCTCGAGGCCGTGGCCGACCACGGCGAGATCAAGGGTGACACCGTCACCGGCACCGCGTCGGCGGCCCAGGAAGTGTTCGACAAGCTGGCCGGAGTCGGGATCGACCTGACCGACGTGTTCGTCGTTCTGGAGAACGAGGGCGTGGAGAAGTTCGTGGAGTCGTGGACCGAGCTGCTGGAGGAGACACAGAAGCAGCTGGGTTCCGCCTCGAAATGAGTCCGGCTCGCACCGCCGAACAATGGCATAACCCGTTACGGGACAAGCGCGACAAGCGGCTGCCGAGGATCGCCGGCCCGTGCGGCATGGTGATCTTCGGGGTCACCGGTGATCTCGCCCGCAAGAAGGTGATGCCGGCCATCTACGACCTGGCCAACCGCGGCCTGCTGCCGCCGAGCTTCTCGCTGGTGGGATTCGCGCGCCGGGACTGGGAAACCCAGGACTTCCGCAAGGTGGTCTACCAGGCCGTCAAGGATCACTGCCGCACACCGTTCCGGGAGGAGAATTGGGAGCGGCTGGCCGAGGGATTCCGGTTCGTGCCAGGGTCTTTCGATGACGACGCGTCGTTCGGTCGGCTGGCCGAAACCCTGGACAAGCTGGACGCCGAGCGGGGCACCGGCGGCAATCACGCGTTCTACCTGGCGATCCCGCCGAAGTCCTTCCCGGTGGTGTGCGACCAGCTGCACAAGTCCGGATTGGCGCGCCCGCAGGGCGACCGCTGGAGCCGGGTGGTCATCGAGAAACCCTTCGGGCACGACCTGGAGAGCGCGCAGGACCTCAACCGCGCGGTCAACGCCGTCTTCCCGGAGGAGGCGGTGTTTCGCATCGACCACTATCTGGGCAAGGAGACGGTGCGCAACATCCTGGCGTTGCGCTTCGCCAACCAGTTGTTCGACCCGATCTGGAACGCGCACTACGTCGACCACGTGCAGATCACCATGGCCGAGGACATCGGATTGGGCGGGCGCGCCGGCTATTACGACGGCATCGGGGCCGCCCGCGACGTCATCCAGAACCACCTGATGCAGCTGTTGGCGCTCACCGCGATGGAAGAGCCGGTCAGCTTCAACCCGTCGGCGTTGCAGACCGAGAAGATCAAGGTGCTTTCGGCGACCCAACTCGCCCAGCCGCTGGACGAGACCACCAGCCGCGGCCAGTACACCGGCGGCTGGCAGGGTGGCGAGAAGGTCGTCGGCCTGCTCGACGAGGAGGGGTTCGCCAAGGACTCCACCACCGAGACGTTCGCCGCCATCACGCTGGAGGTGGACACCCGCCGCTGGGCCGGTGTGCCGTTCTACCTGCGGACCGGAAAACGCCTGGGCCGCAGGGTCACCGAGATCGCGCTGGTCTTCAAGCGGGCGCCGCACCTGCCGTTCGACGCCACCATGACCGACGAACTGGGCGCCAACGCACTGGTCATCCGGGTGCAGCCCGACGAGGGCATCACCCTGCGTTTCGGGTCCAAGGTGCCGGGAACCGCGATGGAGGTCCGCGACGTCAACATGGACTTCTCCTACGGCTCAGCGTTCGCCGAGGAGTCACCGGAGGCCTACGAGCAGCTGATCCTCGACGTGCTGCTGGGCGAGCCCTCCCTGTTCCCGGTCAACGAAGAGGTCGAATTGGCTTGGCAGATATTGGATCCCGTCCTGGATTACTGGGCGGCCGACGGCAAGCCCGAGCCGTACGAGGCGGGCACCTGGGGTCCGGAGTCCGCGTTCGAGATGCTGCGCCGGACCGGGCGTGAATGGCGGCGGCCCTAAATGATCCGCGCCGTCGACAATGCACAACGAAGTGATGCTGCGGGGGCACCGCCCGCCTGCGGGGGAGAGTGGGGCGCATGATCATCGACATGCCGGACACCACCACCACGGCGGTCAACAAGAGGCTCGAGGAACTGCGGGAGAAGGTCGGCGCCGTGACGATGGGCCGGGTGCTCACGCTCATCATCGCGCCGGACAGCGACGCCATCCTCGAGGAATCGATCGAGGCGGCCAACAACGCCAGCCACGAGCACCCCAGCCGGGTCATCGTGACGATGCGGGGCGACCCGTACGCCGACAAGCCGCGCCTGGACGCGCAGTTGCGGGCCGGCGGCGACACCGGCGCCACCGAGGTGGTGATCCTCAACCTGTCCGGGGCGCTGGCCGGGCACGCCGCCAGCGTCGTGACCCCGTTCCTACTCCCCGACATCCCGGTGGTGGCGTGGTGGCCCGACATCGCCCCGGCCGTGCCCGCCCAGGACCCGTTGGGCAAGTTGGCAATTCGGCGTATCACCGATGCCACCAACGGAACCGATCCGCTGGCGGCGATCAAGGGCCGGCTGCCCGGCTACACCGCCGGCGACACCGACCTGGCCTGGGCCCGCATCACCTATTGGCGGGCACTGCTCACCTCCGCGGTCGACCTGGCGCCCCACGAGCCGATCGAGTCGGCCCTGGTGTCCGGATTGAAAACCGAACCGGCGCTTGACGTCCTCGCGGGCTGGCTGGCCAGCCGCATCGATGGCCCGGTGCGCCGGGCGGTCGGCGAGCTCAAGGTGGAACTCGCGCGCAAGAGCGAGACCATCGTCTTGAGCCGGCCCCAGCAGGGCAGGACGGCAACTCTGAGCCGCACCGCCAAGCCGGATGCCCTGCTTCCCTTGGCGCGCAGGGAAACCGGCGAGTGCCTCGCCGAGGATCTGCGGCGGCTTGATCCCGACGAGATTTACCAGACAGCGTTAGAAGGCATTGAGAAAGTGCAGTACGTGTGAGCACCATCATCGAAGTTTTCCCGGAGACCAAGGCGCTGGTCGAGGCCGCGGCCAACCGATTGGCGGAGAGCATCCGCAACGCCGTGGCGGCCCGGGACCGGGCGCTCGTGGTGCTGACCGGCGGCGGTAACGGCATCGGGCTGCTCGAGTCGCTGGCGCACTTCGAGATCGCCTGGCCCAAGGTGCACCTGTTCTGGGGCGACGAACGCTACGTCCCCGAGGACGACGACGAGCGCAACGACAAGCAGGCGCGTGCGGCGTTGCTGGACCGGATCGACATCCCGTCCAGCCACGTGCACGCGATGCCGGCCAGCGACGGCGAATTCGGCACCGATCTCGCCGCCGCGGCGCTGGCCTACGAACAACTGCTGGCGGCCAACGCCGAACCCGGCCAACCGGCGCCGAACTTCGACGTGCACCTGCTGGGCATGGGGCCCGAAGGTCACATCAACTCCCTGTTCCCGGACACTCCGGCCGTGCTGGAGACCGGCCGCATGGTGGTGCCGGTCGAGGACTCCCCCAAGCCGCCGCCGCAGCGAATTACCTTGACGCTGCCCGCGGTTCAGCGTTCGCGTGAGGTCTGGCTGATGGTGTCCGGGGCTTCGAAGGCCGACGCCGTGGCGGCGGCCATCGGTGGCGCCCCGCCCGTCTCGGTGCCGGCGGCCGGGGCGATCGGCCAGGAAACCACGCTGTGGCTGCTCGACGAGGAGGCCGCGGCCAAACTTCCCCCGGGTCAGCGAAGCTAGTTTCTCACCCGGTGGGTCCGGGTGATAATGACGGGCATGGCAGACAGAACCGTGCGCGGTGGGCAAGAGCGAAGCCGGCTCAAGACCCTCACCCAGGCTGCGTTGAACGCCGACAAGACGGTTGAGCAGGTCGAAGACGTGCTCGACGGCCTGAGCACGACGATGAAAGAGCTGAACACGTCGCTGTCCGCCCTGAACGCCACGGTCGAGCGCATGGAGAGCGGCCTGGACCACCTGGACGGCACCCTGTCGCGGCTGGACGATCTGGCGCGGCGCCTGATCGTCCTGGTCGAGCCCGTCGAGGCCATCGTCGGGCGGATCGACGACATGGTCAAAGTCGGCGAGGTGATGATGACGCCGCTGTCCATGACCGAGCACGCCGTGCGCGGCGTGGTGGACCGGCTGCGCAACCGCGCGGTTCAATAGCGGTCGGCCGCTACATCTTGGTCGACCGGGCCATCACGAAGCTGTACAGCCCGTAGGTGATGATCCCTAGCCCGGCCGCGATCAGCAGCGCCGCCCCGAAGTGCTGGGACCCGAGGGTCTTCAGCGCCCCGTCGAGGCCGGTGGCCTTCTTCGGCTCCGAGCGGCACGCGGCCACGATCACCAGCGCGCCCGTCAGGGTGATCACGATCCCCTTGCCGATATACCCGGCCACGCCGAGGCGGCGCACCCAGTCACCGGACTTGCCGCGGAGGTCGTCGACGAAATTGCGGCTGGCGCCCTTGTAGATGTGGTAGCAACCGACCGCGACGATGACCGCGCCGCACGCGATCAGCGCCGCGGTGCCGCCGGCCGTGGCCATCAGGCGCGCGCTGATGCCCGAATTCTGTTGATCCGCAGCCCTGCCCGCGCCGCGGGCGAATCCGAACGCGGAATACGCGAAAGCCAGGTAGACCGCCGCCAGGCCCAACGCCTTCAGCCGCGACGACGCATCCGACGACGAGCCGTCCGACTCACGGTCGCATGATCGGCCGAGGAAGCATTCGACGAGCCGCCACAGGCCCATCGCCAACAGGGCGGCGGTGGCGATCCAGAGCGCGACCGGGCCGCCCGGCTTGGTCGCCAGCGTCGCGAGGGCGCCGGTTTGGTCGGCGGTGCCGCCGTCCCCGCATGCGACCCGAATCGCGAGGTAGCCGACGATCAGGTGCAGGATCCCGTTGACGACGAACCCGACCCGGGCTAGTCGTTCGAAGATGCCGTTCTGGGCCACCTGAGCGGCGCTGACGGGCGACGCGACGTCGGACATGGCTTACGAATGCCCGTCACCCGCTGTTCCGTAACGCGCTGGCCAATCCGTTCATCGTCAGCAGGATGCCGCGTTGCACCAACTCGTTGTCGTCGCCGGAGCGGTAGCGGCGCAGCAATTCCACCTGAAGGTGGTTCAGCGGCTCCAGGTAGGGGAAGCGGTTGAACACCGAACGCGCCAGCGCGGGGTTGTCGGCGAGCAGGTCGTCCTGACCCGTGATGAGTTTGTGCATCGCGATGGTTCGCCGGTGCTCGTCCACGATCTTGCCGAACACCCGGTCCCGCAGTTCCTCGTCGTCGACCAGCTCCGCGTAGCGGGCCGCCAGGCCGAGGTCGCTCTTGGCCAGCACCTGGGCCATGTTGGACAGGACGCTGCGGAAGAACGGCCACCGCTCGTAGAGCTCGTGCAGGATCGCCACCCGCTCGTCTTTGCTTTCCGGGCCCGCCGCGATCCACTGCTCGAACGCGGACCCGGTGCCGTACCACCCGGGAAGCATGACCCGCGACTGGCTCCAGGCCAGCACCCAGGGGATGGCGCGCAGGTCGGAGATCGACGAGGTGGGTTTGCGTGACGTCGGCCGGCTGCCGATGTTCAGCGAACCGATCTCACTGACCGGGGTGGAGGCCGTGAAGTACTCGACGAAACCCGGTGTGTCGTGGACCAATTCGGCGTAGGCGCGTTGCGCCAGGGTGGCCACTTCGTCGAGCACCGCGTAGGCGGGCTCCGCGGCGTCGCCCAGGCCTTCGACGTCGAGCAGAGTCGACTCCAGCGTCGCGGCTACCAAGCTCTCCAGGTTGCGCCGCGCCACCTGCGGCTCGGCGTACTTGGCGGCGATCACCTCACCCTGCTCGGTGAGCCGCAGTGAGCCGTTCACGGCGCCGGGCGGCTGCGCCAGGATGGCCTGATAGCTCGGGCCGCCCCCGCGGCCGACGGTGCCGCCGCGACCGTGGAAGAGCCGCAGTCGGATTCCCGCTTTGCGGGCCACCTCGACCAAAGCCAGCTCGGCGCGGTAGACCGCCCAGCTGGAGGCCAGGTAACCGCCGTCCTTGTTGGAATCGGAATAGCCGAGCATCACCTCTTGGCAACCGCCCTGGGCGTCGACGACCGCCCGGTACAGCGGAAGCTCCAGCATCGCGTGCAGGATGTCCGCCCCGTTGTGCAGATCGTCGATCGTCTCGAAGAGCGGCGAGATGGCCACCGGGCAATACGGTTCCGGTCGGGAAGCGTCCAGCAGCCCAGCCTCTTTCAGCAGGATCGCCACCTCCAAGACGTCGGACACCGAGCGGCACATCGAGATGACGTAGTTCGGGACGGCGGCCGGGCCGTAGCGCTCGACGGCATGCGTCGCGGCGCCGATCACCTCGAGCTCCTTGCGCGCCAGGTCGGACAGTTGCGCGCGGTCACCGACCAGTGGACGGCGGGTGCCCAGTTCGTCCGCCAGCAGCGCGACCCGCTCGTCCTCGGGCAGTGCAACGTAGTCCGGGTGCACCCCGGCCCACGCCAGCAGCTCCCCCACCACCTCTTCGTGCACGTCGGAGTTCTGCCGAAGGTCGAGACCGCTCAAGTGAAAGCCGAAGACGCTCACGCCTTCTCGCAGCAGCGCCAGGCGGTCCTCCGCGAGCAGCGCGCCGCCGTGGGCGCGCAGCGACTCGTCGATCGTGTCGAGGTCCGCCCGGAGCTCGGCCGGCGTGGAATACGGCGCCAGGCCGAGGTCCAGTTCGTGCTGCGGTTCCCGGTCCAGGATCTCGGCGCTCGTCGCGGTGAGTCGGGCCCGGATCACCCGCACCGCCCGCCGGTACGGCTCGTCGGCGCGGGCCTCCTCGGCGCAACCCTCGGCCAGTTCGGCCAGCGCGGGGGTGACGGGGACGAGGCGCGCCGACATGGACAGGTCCTGCTCGAGGGCGACGAGCTCTTCCAGGTAGTGCGACAGCGCGGTGAACGCGGCGCTGCCGGTGGCCTGGCGGACCACGTCGCCCGTGACGTTCGGGTTGCCGTCGCGGTCGCCGCCGATCCAGGAACCGGGCCGCAGGATCGGCGCGGCGAGCAGATCGGTGTCGGGCCAGCGGTTGCGCAGGGCATCCCGCACCTCGGCGTTGACCTGCGGGATGACCTGGAAGAACGCCGCCGCGTAGTAGCGCAACCCGACCTCGATCTCGTCGGTGATCTGCAGCCGGGACAACCGGATCAGTGCGGTCTGCCACAGGGTAAGCACCTGGCGGCGCAACTCTCGCTCGATGTCGCGGCCGTCGTCGGTTTCGGTGTGCCCCTCCGCGTGCAACCGCATCAGCTGGGTGATCCGGTGCTGGGTGACGAAGACGGTGCGCCGCCGGGTTTCGGTGGGGTGGGCGGTGATCACCGGGGAGATCAGGGCCCCGCGCAGCGCGGCGGCGACCGTGGCCGAATCGAGTTCGGCCTCGTCGAGTTTCGCGTACGTCGCGGCCAGGCTGCTGTCCTGCGGTGGCTCGCCGGCGGCGACGTGGATCGCACGGCGGCGCTCCCGGTGGATGTCCTCGGCCACGTTGGCCAGCAGCGCGAAGTGGCTGAAGGCGCGGATGACCGGGATCGCCTGGTGAATGTCGATGCCGTCGAACATCCGGGCCAGCTCGGCGCGGTCGATCTCGGAGCGGCGCACCCGAAACGATTCGACCCGGGCGCGTTCGACGAGGTCGAAAACCTCGTCACCGTTCTGTTCGCGCACGGTGTCGCCGAGGATGGTGCCCAATAGCCTGATGTCGGCGCGCATCGGCTCGGTCGCCTCGCGACCGACCAGCGTCCGTTGCACGGCGCCGATCGGTTCGAGCGCGATGTCGGAAACGTCAACCATGTGTCCCAGTATCGGCGCGGATCACTTGGTCCGCCCGTCGACGGGTCAGGGTTGGTATAGCAGGCCAAAAAAAGAACCGAAGACACCGAGGCCACCTCGGCCCGAACGTGGTGATGGTCATTTGACGGATACCCGCGCCGGGCGAGCGCTGCCAGCCTAATGGGCAGTGTGATCGATGTAACCACCAGAGAGGCAGACATATGACGCCCTTAGACCAACCGGGCACCGCATTTGCCCCGAACCTGAGCGTTGAGGTGAGCGGTGACACGTTTGCCTACCGCCGCTTCGGAACCTGGTCCGGGGTCGTGCCGCCGTTGGTGCTGCTGCAGCATTTTCGCGGCAATCTGGACTATTGGGATCCGTCCCTGCTCGACGTGCTGGCTGCCGACCGTGAGGTAATCACGGTAGACTTGCGCGGTGTCGGCGCCTCCACCGGTGCGACACCGGGCACCGTAGGCGCGATGGTCGCGGACGCGTTGGCGTTCATCGACGAGCTCGGTCTTAAATCGATTGATTTGCTTGGGTTTTCCCTCGGTGGGCATCTCGCCCAAGAGATCGCCTTGGTGCGCCCCCGACTGCCTCGCCGGCTAGTACTGGCCGGGACGGCACCGCAAGGCGCTCCCGATCTGCATCGCTGGTCAGATGACGTGTATCGCTGGGCCTGCGCCGATGAGATCACACCGGAAGGCTTTCTCTCACTGTTCTTTTCGGGATCAGACGCCAGCGTGAAACGGGGTTGGGAGTATCTGGCGCGCACCCACACGCGGACGGAGGACCGCGATCAGGAAACCACCCTGGCCTGTCGTGACGCCCAGTACCAGGCTTTGATGACCTGGGGCATCCCGGAGTCGGCCAAGCTGGAGCGGCTTTCCGCGATCACACAGCCGACGCTGGTTGCCAATGGCGATAACGACACCATGATGTCAACAAAGAACACCTATCTGCTGGCCGAGGCGATTCGCGGTGCTCAGCTTCGCATCTACCCCGATGCTGGGCATGGATTCCTGGACCAGTATCCGGTCGAGTTCGGGCAGCATATCTGTCATTTCCTGGGCCATTGAGGCACTCGATACCGCAGGTACGCCCGGGTATCGGTCAAATGACCGGTTCGCCGAGGGCGGCGTGCAGTTGGCTGCGGGTGGTGATGCCCAATTTTGGGAACACCTTGTACAGGTGTGCCGCGACTGTCTTGTGCGACAGATAGATTCGATCAGCGATCTCTCGGTTCGTCAGACCGGATGCCGCCAGTTGCGCGATCTGCAGTTCCTGTGAGGTCAGGCTTTCGGCGAGAGGTTTACGGGCGGTGTGGTGGGTGCCGGTCACGCCGGCAGCACGCAGTTCGGCCCTGGCTCGCTCGACAAAGGGTGCGGCGCCGGCGCCATCGAACGCGGTCAGTGCGCCCGACAGGTGCGTCCGGGCCTCGACGATTCGCCGCCGGCGGCGCAGCCATTCGCCATAAAGCAGATCGGTGCGCGCAAGTTCGAGTTCAGCGTCGGCGTCCGCACCGACGGCCAGAGCCGCGAGAAACCGCTGCTCGGCTTCATCGTCGGAGGCAGCCAACAGCGCTTGGGCGCGTTGCGCCAGCATGATATCCAGGCCGGCGCCCAGGCGATTTGCCTGCGCCTCCGCGTCGTCGACCAGCGACCCGATCCCTTCGGTCTGACCGCACCCCTCCGCCGCCTCGGCGAGGTCGGCGATCGCCCATCGTCGGCTGGTCCGATGCAGGGTCATCTTACGGAAGTGGCGCACGGCTTCCATATGGTTGGCGGTACACAACGCGGCCATCCCTGCTGCCCAGTGCGCGTCGTCGTGCCAAAGTATCTGCGGGTCCGGCGCCAGCCGGCAGCGCGCCTGCTCGAGTGCCTGACGGGCGCGGTCGGGATGCCCCTGCAGGGTCAGTGCCCGGGCGAGGATCGCCGCCGCCGAGCCTGCCGTCATGGGCAGATTCATATCGTCGGCCATCTGCAGACTGCTCTGTGCGGCGATCGCCGCGGCTTGGATGCGGCCGGTGAGGACGAGCAGTTGTGAACTGCCGCGCAGGGTTTCGCATTCGTTGGCCGGCGAGCCGCGATGACGTGAGAGGCTGCCCACGCGGGTCCAGCACTGCATCGCATGCTCGCGGTCGGCGAGCGCTTCGGCGGTGAAGGCCAACGCCATCAGCAAGAGCGGATCGTCTCCCGCCGCGTCGATCAATCGAGGCAGCCGCGCCCGCACTGCCAGGCCTTTGCCTGTGTCGTCGACCAGAGCCAGCGCGACCCCGGCCAAGGGGTCGCCCTCGATATCGTCGAGTCGGGTGATCGCGGAGAGCACCTCCTGGCGCGGCCGGTGGGCGAGCCCATGCATACGGCATTCGATTGCGGCTGCCCACAACAACTCTCGCTGCTGCGGATCACCGTCCGGGAACTTCATGGCCAGCGCCACCAGGTCGTCGGCGGCCTGTCCAGGAATGGCGGCAGTGACGTTGAGAACGAATCGAGTGATGGCCAACGGCTCCGCTTCGCAGAGTTCGTGCGCGATCGGTTCTGCTTCCGCGAGGATGCGGAGGGCCTCGGCGGTCTGCCCGGCGCTGCGGGCGACTTCGGCGGCGTGGGCCAGTCGCCGCACGCGGTTGCCCGCCGTGACAGATAGGACCGCGGCGCGCCGTAGCGCCGCTGCGGCTTCGGCGCCGGCGCCGCGGCCCCGCGCCCGCTCGGCGGCGCGTTCGAGCTCCGCTGCGACGTGCTCGTCGGGGGTGAAGGTCGCTTCGGCGCGATGCCAAGCCGCCTTGGTGGGGTCGTCGGCACACGTCGCCAGCGCGCGGTGCACGAGGGTACGAGAGGCCAACGGCGCGGCGCCGTACACCGTGGAGCGGATCAACGGATGCCGGACCTGGACCCGCCCTCCGCCAACGGTGACGAGGCTAGCCCGCTCCAGCGGAGCAAGGTGCGCACCGAAGTCCAGGCCGATATGCGCTGCGGCGGCACTGACCTCGGGGAGGGATCCTCCGCTGGCCGCAATCAGCAGCAGCAGCAGACGGCTGTCCTCGGAAAGAGCATCGAGCTGGGCCAGGAAAGCCCGTTCCACTCGCCGAGTCGTCGGCAGCGGTTCACCGGCGAAGATGGCCGCGTCACGGCCCCGTTCGCCGAGAGCGTTCGCCAGTTCGATCACGGCAAGCGGGTTTCCGTTGGCCTGACCGAGCACGCGCTGCTGGAGGTAATCGTCCACGTCGCGCGGCACCGTGCGCAGTGTCGCGGCTAGCAACTCGCGCGCCGCCGCGGGCAGCAGCGGGCCCAATGGGAGCCGGGCCAGCCCATCGAGCTGAGGCACGGGGCCGTCCAAGCCGGTCCGTTCGGCATACAACATCATCAGCGGTGCGTTGGTGAGCCGGCGCGCCACGAACGCCAGAACGTCCAGCGACGACTGGTCGAGCCACTGCACGTCGTCGATGACCAGCAGGAGCCGGCGTCGTGTGGCCGCCTCTTCGAGCAACCCGAGCACGGCCAGGCAAACCAGTAGCCGATCCGGGGCCGGCCCGCCTTCCAGGCCAAATGCCGTCATCAGCGCGTTGCGCTGCCGCCTGGGAAGCTGGTCGGCGTGGCCCAGCAAGGGGTGGATGAGTTCGTGCGCCCCCGCGAATCCAATCTCGGTCTGGCTCTGCAGCCCAGAGCAACCCAGCCGGGCGAACCCGTGTGCGCTCGCCCAGTCGGCCGCGGCTGCGAGCAGCGTTGATTTGCCGATCCCGGCCTCGCCCTCGACCACCAGCGCCGTGCCGCTGCTGGATATGGCGTCCAGCCCTGCGGTGACCACGGCCAGCTCAGCCGACCTCCCCACTATCACCCGGCCAACCTACCAGCCTGACTACGGATAACCAATCCAGCTATAGTGTGAGGATGCGCACCGCCCCGTGGTCCGACGATGTCTGCCCCATCGCACGCGCCATGTCGGTGCTCGGCCAGCGGTGGGCGATCTTGATCGTGCGTGAGGCGATGCTGGGCAGGACCCGGTTCACCGAGTTCCGCGAGCAACTCGGCCTGTCCCCAGACGTGCTCAGCGCCCGGCTATCCGAGCTGGTGGCCATCGGCGTCCTGGAGGAGCAGGACTACCGCGAACCCGGTGACCGGACCCGGACCCACTACCTGCTCACTCCTTCCGGACACGACCTGCTATCCGTGCTGGCAGCGTTGGGCCAGTGGGGCCATCTGCACTTGCCCCGGCCCGACAGCAGCCGCTACCGCCTCATCGAACAGTCCACCGGCGAATCGGTCGGCGTGGCCTTCGGCCGCCGTGACGGCAGCCGGGTGCCCACCGCAGAAGTTGCACTGATGGCGCCCGCGGCTCGCTAGGAGCGCAGAAAATCGAGCAGATCGCGGCCCAGTTGTCTTTGGTAGTCGCCGTGGACGCCATGCGAAGCCCCGGGATATACGCGAAGTGTGCCGTAGCGCACCAACTCGATCGCCTTGCACGCGGCATCATGGATCGGAACTATCTGATCGTCATCACCGTGGGCGAGCAAAATCGGTACGTTCAACGCGCGCAGGTCCTCGGTGAAATCGGTTTCGGAGAACGCTTTCACGCAGTCGTAGGCGGCCGCCAGACCTACCCGCATGCCCTGCAGCCAGAAGTGGTCGACGAGTCCCTGCGAGACGGGCACCCCCTCCCGATTGAATCCGTAGAACGCCAGCGCCAACTCCTTCCAGTACTGCGCGCGGTCGTCGAGCACCCGGGCGCGGATATCGTCGAACACCGTCACGGGTGCCCCCTCCGGATTGTTCTCCGAGCGCACCATCACCGGCGGCACGGCGCCCACGGTGACCACCTTGCATACCCGCCCCGCGCCGTGCCGCGCCGCGAAACGCACGACCTCGCCGCCGCCGGTGGAGTGGCCCACCACGACCACCTCCGAAAGGCCCAGGCCGCCAACGAGGGCGGCCAAATCCGCGGCGTAGGTGTCCATATCGTTGCCCGTGTAGGTGTGCTCCGAACGCCCATGACCGCGCCGGTCAAAAGCGATGGCACGAAAACCGTTGTCTGCGAGCAACTTCAGCTCGACGTCCCAGGCGTCGGACGACAGCGGCCACCCATGACTCAGCACCACGGGCGCTCCGCTGCCCCAGTCCTTG
The DNA here is from genome assembly GCF_041890355.1 of Mycobacterium hainanense. Lineage (NCBI taxonomy): Bacteria > Bacillati > Actinomycetota > Actinomycetes > Mycobacteriales > Mycobacteriaceae > Mycobacterium > Mycobacterium hainanense. The sequence continues at coordinate 3,520,437 of NZ_CP169059.1, forward strand.
AAGAACAACCGGGTGCCGTCGGAACCGCGGATAAAAGGCATAACCGTCAGTGTCGGGTGCTCAGCAGGTCATCGCCATCGGTCAGATGACCATCGCGAACGCCCGCACCCGCCGGTCACGGAATCACGACGCTGGTCATTTGACCGATACCCCCGGCGCGGCGCGGCCGGGAGGGTAAGAGCCATGGCAGACATTCTGGAGCAGACATTGCAGGCTTACGGCGGCTACAACCGCTGGAAACAGGTGACCTCGGTCAGCGCGCACAAACGATTCGGCGGCGCCATCTGGGATATCAAACAGGTACCCGGCATCGTCGACGACGGTGAGGTCACCGTCTGGATCAAGGACCAGCGGACCTCGCTGCGACCGTTCACCCGACCCGACATGTGCACGGCGTACACCCCGCAACGGGTCGGCATCGAGACCACTGACGGCGACATCATCGAGGTGCTCGACGACCCGCGCGCCTCATTCGCCGGGCACACTCTCGAAACGCCATGGACCGCACTGCAACTGGCGTATTTCACGGGCTATGCGATGTGGACCTACACCGCGGAGCCGTTCAACCTCACCCTCCCAGGCGTAGCCACCGAGGAGGGCGACCCATGGATCGAGGATGGACAGCGGTGGCGCCGGCTGCACGTTCGCTACCCGGACACCATCGCCACCCACAGCCCCCAGCAGATCCTCTACATCGACGACGACGGCCTCATCCGCCGCCGCGACTACCAGGTCGACATCGCCGGCGGATCCCCAGCTGCCCAGTACATCTCAGATTTCGACGACATCGACGGCCTGATCGTGCCACGCACCCGCCTGATCTACGTTCGCGACGCCGAAAACCGCCCGATGCCCGAACAACTCGTGGTCTCGATCGAACTTACGGACGTCAAGCTCGACTGAAAGGAATACACGCCATGTCCTACCTCTCCGATCGGGCCGAGGACCGCTTCGTCGCCGGCCCCGACGGCGAACGCTTCCATTACCGCCGCTTCGGGCGGCCCGGCGGCGTGCCCCTGGTGCTGTGCATGCGCTTGCGCGGCACCGTCGACCACTGGGATCCTCGACTTCTCGACGCCCTCGCCGCCGAGCGTGAGGTCATTGTCTTCGACAACCGAGGCACCGCCGCGTCCACCGGTGACATTCCGACCGGCATCGACGGCCTCGCCGAGGGTGGTATCGCGTTCATCCGGGCACTCGGGCTCGACCAGGTCGACGTGCTCGGCTGGTCCCTCGGTGGCATCGTCGCGCAGGGAATCGCCCTGGGCGCACCGGAACTCGTGCGCCGCCTCGTGGTCGCCGGCAGCACCCCGGCCGGGGTACCAGACCAGCCGGTCCCACCGGCGCGGGTCGCTGAAATCCTCCGGCACGCCGTCAATGACGACGACGACTATCTCTACCTGTTCTTTCCGGAGACCGATCAGGGCCGAGCCGCGGGCCTCGCATCGTTGCGGCGCTTGGACGTTCGCCTCGACCAGTCTCATGCCACAGTGCAGGACGCCACCTATCACGCCCAACTCGGCGCCATCGCGGCGTTCGGCGGGTACTACGACCGACTCGGTGAACTCAAACTCCCGGTGCTGGTTGCCAACGGAGCCCACGACGTGATGATCAACTCATACGCGAGCTACGTGATGTCGCAGAAACTGCCGGACGCCAAAGTCGTGCTGTACAGCGACGCCGGCCACGGATTCCTCTTCCAGCACATCACCGACTTCGCCCACGACGTCAACCGATTTCTGGGGGCCGGACGTTGAAAGCGATCAGCCAAAACCAGCTTGGCGGGCCCGAAGTGCTGAAGCTCGTAGAACGAGAACGCCCCGAACCCGGAATGGGTCAGATCCTGGTTCGGGTCCACGCTGCCGGTGTCAACCCCGTCGACGCGCTGAACCGCCAAAGCGGTGTATTCGTCGGGCCGCCGCCCTTCGTGCTCGGCTGGGACGTCTCCGGAACTGTCGAGGTGGTCGGGGTCGGGGTGACGCTGTACCAGCCCGGTGACGCGGTGTTCGCCCTACTGCCGTTCCCCCATGGACACGGCGCGTACGCCCAGTACGTCGTCGCGCCCACCCGGGTCTTTGTGCGCAAACCGGCCGCCCTCAGCCATGTCCAGGCTGCGGCGTTGCCGCTGGCCGGGCTTACCGCGTGGCAGGCCCTGGTCGACACCGCGCGGATCGGCGCGGGCAGCCGCGTGCTGATCACCGCACCGGCCGGCGGCGTCGGGCATCTCGCCGTTCAGATCGCCAAGGCAGTCGGAGCCCACGTCATCGGGCTGGTGAATCCCACTACGGCCGGCTACGTGACATCGCTGGGTGCGGATGAGGTGATCGACTACACCACAACAGATTTCAGGGAGTCGATGTCGGATGCCGATGTGGTGTTCGACATGATCGGCCACGATTACCCCGAGAAAGCGCTAGAGGTACTCAAACCGGGGGGCACGCTGGTATCGACGCTGCTGCAATCACTGCCAGCGGTTGCAGGTGTGGCAAGGGATCGTGGCATCCAGCTGGCCGGGTTGTTCGTCGAAGCCGACCAACTGGGCCTCACCGCGCTGGCCGACCTGGTAACCCGTGGCGCGCTCAGCCCCACGGTCGCGGCGGTCTTCCCGCTGGAACAGGCGGCCCAGGCCCAGTCGGTCCGCAGCGGACCGGGCAAGACCGTGCTCACCGTAGGTTGACGCTGGTCACCGGTACTTGATCAGCAGGGCGACCCCGATGATGGAGACCAGCCAGATGCCGGTGATGAACAGCGTCAACCGGTCCAGGTTCTTCTCCACCACCGTCGAGCCGGAAAGGCTGGACTGCACACCGCCGCCGAACAGCGTCGACAGGCCGCCACCCTTGGCGCGGTGCAGCAGCACCAGCAACACCACCAGCACGCTGGTGACCACCAGGGTGATCTGCAGGGCCAACTCCATGACGCAAAAGTTTACCGGTGACGCCGGGGCGTCACGGAAGCGGCCCGCCGGCGGCGATCGCCGCCAGCGTCGCGAACTGCTCGCCATCCAGCGAGGCCCCACCGACCAGCGCGCCGTCGATGTCGTCGCGGGCGATGAGGTCGCCGATGTTCTTGGCGTTCACCGAGCCGCCGTAGAGCACCCGCACGGTGTCGGCGACCTTTGAGGAGGCGAGGGACGCGAGCTCCGTGCGGATCGCGGCGCACACCTCCTGGGCGTCAGCCGCGCTGGCCACCCGCCCGGTCCCGATGGCCCACACGGGCTCGTAGGCGACGACGACCTTGCCGATCTGCTCGGCCGACAGCCCGGCCAGCGAGCCGCGCAGCTGCTTCTCGCAGTGCGCGACGTGGTGGCCGGCCTCCCGGACGTCCAGGTGCTCGCCGATGCACACGATCGGGGTCAGCTCGTGCTTGAGCGCCGCGGCGGCCTTGGCGGCCACCAGCGCGTCGTCCTCGTCGTGGTAGGTGCGCCGCTCGGAGTGGCCGACCACGACGAAGCTGCAGCCGAGCTTGGCCAGAAAGGCCCCGCTGATGTCACCGGTGTAGGCACCCGAGTCGTGCTGGGACAGGTCCTGGCCGCCGTAGGTCAGCCGCAGCTTGTCGCCATCGACTAGGGTCTGCACGCTGCGCAGGTCGGTGAAAGGCGGCAGGACGGTGACGTCGACCTTGTCGTAGTACTTGTCGGGCAGCGCGAACGCGATTTTCTGCACCAGCGCGATCGCCTCGAAATGGTTGAGATTCATCTTCCAGTTGCCGGCGATCAGCGGCTTGCGGCTCACGCGTCTCCTCCACTTGGCTGCTGCTGACCGAGCACTTCGATGCCCGGCAGCGCTTTGCCCTCAAGATATTCCAGCGACGCACCCCCGCCGGTGGAGATGTGCGAGAAGGCTTCCTCCGGGATCTTCAGCGCGCGCACCGCGGCGGCGGAGTCACCGCCGCCGACCACGCTGAACGCCCCTTTCCCGGTCGCCGCGACGATCGCCTCGGCGATGCCCCTGGTGCCCGCGGCGTACGCCGGGAACTCGAACACGCCCATCGGGCCGTTCCAGAAAATGGTCCTGGCGTTCGACAGCAACGCGGCGAACCGCTTCACCGAACCCGGGCCGATGTCCAAGCCGATCAGCTCGTCGGGAATCGCGTTGGCGGCCACGAACTGTGGCGGGGAATCGGCGGCGAACTTCTCGGTCACCACGATGTCGCCGGGCAGCCGCAACACGTCGGCGTAGGTCTCCAGCAGGTTGCGGCAGGTGTCCACCATCTCTTCTTCGAGCAGCGACTTACCCACCGAATATCCCTGTGCGGCAAGGAATGTGAAGCACATCCCGCCGCCGATCACGATGCTGTCCGCCTTGGTCGCCAGCGATTCGATGACGCCGAGCTTGTCGGACACCTTCGACCCGCCGAGCACGACGGCGTAGGGCCGCTCGGTGGAGCTGGTCAGTTGCTCCAAGACCGCGATCTCCTCGGCCACCAGCTTGCCCGCGTAGTGCGGCAGCAGCGTGGCGACGTCGTACACCGAGGCCTGCTTGCGGTGCACCACCCCGAACCCGTCGGAGACGAAAGCGCCTCCGGGCGAGACCAATTCGGCAAGTTCGCGGGCGAGCGCGAGCCGCTCCCCGTCGTCTTTGCTGGTTTCGCGCGGATCGAAGCGGATGTTCTCGAGCAGCAGGACGTCGCCGTCCGTGAGCCCCTCGGCGCGGGCCAGCGCGTCGCCGCCGACGACGTCACCGGCCAGTTGCACGTGCCGGCCGAGCTGCTCGCCGAGCGCGGCGGCGACCGGCGCCAGCGACAACTTGGGGTCGGGCCCGTTCTTCGGCCGACCGAGATGCGCGGCGACCACGACCTTGGCCCCGGCGTCGACCAGCGCCTGCAACGTCGGCACCGACGCGGTGATCCGGCCCGGGTCGGTGATCGCACCCTGTTCGTCGAGCGGGACGTTCAGGTCGGAGCGCACCAGCACGCCTCGACCGGAAACCCCTTCGGCCAGGAGGTCTGAGAGGTTCGGGACGGCCACGACTACAGCGACTTGCCGACCAGCGCGACGAGGTCAACGAGCCGGTTGGAGTAGCCCCACTCGTTGTCGTACCAGGACACCACCTTGGCCTGGTTGTCGATCACCTTGGTCAGGCCGGAGTCGAAGATCGAGCTGTGCGGATCGGTGACGATGTCGCTCGAGACGATCGGGGCGTCGTAGTACTTCAGGATGCCCTTCAACTTGCCCTCGGCGGCGGCCTTGAACACCGCGTTGATGTCGTCGGCGGTCGCGGACTTCTTCAGCTCGGCGGTCAGGTCGGTGACCGAGCCGGTGGGGATGGGCACCCGCAGCGCGTAGCCGTCGAGTTTGCCCTTGAGGTTGGGCATGACCAACCCGATGGCCTTGGCCGCGCCGGTGGAGGTCGGCACGATGTTCAGCGCCGCGGCACGGGCCCGGCGCAGGTCCTTGTGCGGCCCGTCCTGCAGGTTCTGGTCCTGCGTGTAGGCGTGGATGGTGGTCATCAGGCCCTTGACGATGCCGAACTCGTCGTCGAGCACCTTGGTCAACGGCGCGAGGCAGTTCGTGGTGCACGACGCGTTGGAGATGATGTTCTGGCTGCCGTCGTACTTGTCGTCGTTGACGCCCAGCACGATGGTGATGTCCTCGTCGGTGGCGGGCGCCGAGATGATCACCTTCTTGGCGCCGGCGTCCAGGTGACCCTTGGCCTTGGCCGCGTTGGTGAACAGCCCGGTGGACTCGACGACGACGTCGACGCCCAGGTCGCCCCACGGCAACGCCGCCGGGCCCTCCCGGACCTCGAGTGCGGAGATCTTGTGCGGGCCCACCACGATGGTGTCCTGGCCCTCCAGGCTGACGTCGTGCGGCAACCGGCCCAGGATCGAGTCGAATTTGAGAAGGTGCGCCAGTGTGTGATTGTCGGTGATGTCGTTGACTGCGATCACCTCGATGTCTGCGGTGCCCTGCTCCTGCTGGGCCAGCAGGGCCCGGTAGAAGTTGCGTCCGATTCGACCGAAGCCGTTGATGCCTACTCGGACCGTCACTGATCTCTCCCTGTCTTCTGATGTCTGTAGAGTCCGCTGAAGATGCGCTCCTGGTCAGCCTAGATGAGCAACATGCGCGGTGGCCGCCCCGGTTCCCGCGGACTATGTGACGTCAGTCGCGGCGCGCCTTCCGCAGCCACCTCAGCGCTGACTCGGCGGCGTGATAGCCGCACAGGCCATGGACGCCGGCGCCCGGTGGGGTGGACTGCGAACACAGGTACACGCCCGGCACCCCGATCGCGTAGGGGTCGACGGCGATGCGCGGGCGGAAGATCACCTGGAGCTTGTCGTTGGCGCCGCCGATGATGTCGCCCCCGATGAAGTTGGCGTTGTAGGCCTGCAGTTGGGCGGGCCCCTTGCTGACCGTCGCCAGGACCCGGTCGCGAAAGCCGGGGGCGAACCGCTCGATCTGGGCGACCACGGCGGCGGTGGCGTCGCCGTCGTAGCCGAACGGCACGTGCGCGTACGCCCAGATCGGGTTGACGTTGCCCGCCGAGCGGGACGGGTCGGCCCGGTATTGCTGGCCGACCAGCACGAAGGGGCGGTCGACGATCTTGCCCTGCGCGCGTTGGCGTTCGGTGTCGGCCGTCTCGGCGAACGTGCCGCCGAGGTGGACGGTGCCGGCCCGGGCGCAGTCGGGGTTCGTCCACGGGATGTCGCCCTCGATGGCGAAGTCAACCTTGAACGCCGACGAGCCCTCGCGATAACGCCGATACGATCGCCGGATCCGGCCCGGCATGGCGTCGCCATAGATGCCCAGCGCCGCCGCCGGGCTCAGGTCCAGCATCACGATGTCGGCGTCGGGGATGTCCTTGCGGCTCGCGACGGTCACGCCGGTGGCCACCGAGCCACCGTGCTCCTCCAGGGCGGCGGCAAGCGCCCGGCTGATCGACCCCGACCCGCCTTCGGCGACGGGCCAGCCGTAGCGGTGCCCGCTGGCCAGGATCATCAGCCCGAGCGACGCGGTCAGCGGGCGGTCCAGCCGGGTGTAGACGTGGGCGGCGGCGCCGCCGAACAACGCGCGTGCCTGCTCGGTGCGAAACCAGCGGGCCATGGTGGTGGCCGGCAGCAACGCCCGCGGCCCGAAACCGGCCAGGCGAAGCGGGTGTCGGGGGATGCCCAGCACGGGGCCCATGAGATCCTCGGCCAGCTCGTCGAACCCCGCCGCCAGGTCGCCGATCGCCCGTCTCCAGCGGGAGCCGTCGGGCCCCATGCGGGCCACGGTTTCGTCGATCGAGTGGTAAAGCAGGCCGGCGCTGCCGTCGTCGAGCGGGTGGGCGCAGTCGATCTCCGGCCACTTCCACCGCAGACCGTAGCGCTGCAGGTCGATTTCCTTCCATAACGGCGAACCGACGCCCAGCGGGTGAAACGCCGAGCAGTGGTCGTGGATGACGCCGGGCATCGTCAGCTCGCCCGAGCGCGCTCCCCCGCCGACGGCCTCGCGCGCCTCGAGCACCTGCACGTCGACGCCGTGGCGAGCGAGGTGGATCGCGGCGGCCAGGCCGTTTGGGCCGGCGCCGACCACCACCGCTCTGGTCATGGGGCGTTGCGCCGGCTCGCCCGCGGCGAAGCCGGACGCGCCGAAGCCGGGCGGGGCGGATCGCCGCGGTTTATCACGTGCACGGGCAACTCGTCACCGGGCTCCGGCCACGGCTGGCGGGCGAGCATGTCCTCGACGTTGACATAGCCTTCCTCGATCAGTCCAGCCTTGGCGTCGAAGATGCGGTACCACTGTTTCTGGATGTGGATGGGCTGTCCCTCAAGGACGATCACCCGTACGTCGCCGTCCTCGAAGTGGCAACGGCGCTGCACGGCTTCGAGCAACTGCTCGTTGTGCAGATGGCCCTCCCCGAAGTTCCAGCCGACGAGCGGCCCGGCGACGATTTCACCCTCGCGGATCTTGTAATTGGCTTCGGCGGCCTCTCCCCCCAGGGCGCGAGGTATCAGGGCGTTGAGTGCGCGGCCGTGCACGTGCATGGCCCGGAAGGCGGCGGTTTTGTCCGCCATGATCTCCGCGGTCTCGGGGTCGTAAAGCCGGGCCAGCTGGTTGACGACGAGGGCGGAGCTCTTGACGATCTCGGCGTCGATCCTTTCCTCCGCGCCGGCGCGGAAGCACCACACACTGGACGCCCAGTTGCCGGCGTAATACCTCATCGCGGGGAGGAACGAAATCTTTTGGGGGAACATGTTTCCCGCGACCACGATTGCCAGCGCGGCGGCGACGAGGGCCCACAGCAGCGGCGAACGCAGGTCGGTGGCCCGGATCGACGCGTAGTGCCCGAACAGAAAGAAAAGCGAGAAGATGAAGAAGACGTTCCACTCCAACGGAACTCCCATCGGGAGGTTGGCAATGATGTTGAGGTGGAAGATCACCATGAATCCGATCAGGAACCACCGCCACGGGTGATCGCCGGCGAAGAACACCAGCACCGTCGGAACCACGAATTCGGCTGTGGTGCCGCCGACGTGGGCCATCATCTTCGGCAACCAGGTTGGACGCAGATCGTTGATGTGGTCGCGGTACAGCATGTGCTTGATCGGGCTGAACAGTTTCGGCCGCAGCAGCGCGTTATTGCTCGTCATCACCGACACCACATACGGGAAGTGGTGGTTGAGCTTGGATGTTGCGGCGCCCCACCACAACAACAGCATGATGAGCTTGTATGCCGCGATCTGATCGGTGAACGGGAAGAAGAACACCAACAGCTTGAGCCAGTAGTGCTCGCCACGCGCGGCCAGGAAAATCGTCTTGTCACGCAAGCCCAGTACCGCCAGCGCGATGATCGTCGGGACGACGCGGACGGGGTCGATCAGGCCAACGTCGCCCGCCGCGGTGACCGGCCCGCCCTGGCCGGGCGACAGCAGCGCCCACACACCGCCGGCCAAAACGATTGCGTACAGCGCAACGTCGACGACGGTGCGGCTGTCACCGGCGGTGAACGGCACCTTCCCAGGCCACGCGGGCAGCCGAATCGTGTTGGGACGCAGCCAGTACAAGATTCCGCCGATCGGCGGCATGAACCGTCCGGTCAGCGGGCCGGACCCACAACCCAGGCCCATCACTTCGAACAGCAGCGTGAAGACGATGACCTTCTGGTAGACGATCGGCTGCGTCCACCAGCCGGCGATGCGGCCGATGCCGCCGAGGCCCGGGGTCAGCGAGATGATCGCGGCGGGGACGGCGATGTACAGGGCGATCTTGATCAGGTACAGCAGATACACGGCATACGGTGTCCCGAAGCCGTGTTCCGCCCAGTGCCGCGTCACGACCTGCAGTCGGGCGGCCCGGGGCAGTGTGGGCCAGGTCGTGCGATCGACGTCGGGAAGGTCGGGGGTCATGAATCCCATGGCGGCCTCGTTCGGTGTGGGAGGAAACCAGTTGGCCCGTCAAATGTATCGGCACCGCGGTGCGGGTGTGGCCGATTCGGAAGGCTCAGCCCACCGGCGGTCTCTGGAGCGACGTAAACCGCTGAGCGGTAAGCGAATTGCTACCGGACGACAGAGCGCGGCCGAGGGGAATGGGCGGGTGGGTCGGCCGGGACCCGGCGGGCGAATCGGCTGCGCAACCGCTCGAGCATGCCGTCGAGATTCTCGCGATCGTGTTCCTCGATCCGCGCCATGCGCCGCAGGTTGCAGACGGCATCCACGTCGCCGCCGGCTTGCGCGGTCGCGATCGCCTTCTGGTAGTCGTCGAGCCGCTGGTCGATGAGCCTGCGGTTCTGGGAGAGCAACCGCACGAAGTAGTCGGCCTGGCGGTGGTCGGCCGCGTCGGGCGCGGTCGCACCCGCGTCCCGGGCCGGCCGGTCGGTGGCCGGTGCCGACGGCACGGGCCCCTTCGATTCGGGACGGGCCACGCCGGGAAGGGCGCGGCGAACTCGAGGGTCATGGGGGCTGATCCTGCGGGTGCCCCGGGCGCTGCGCTCTGGGGACAAACCGGCAACGTCCATCCGATTCCCGTTTCTCCCGAAGATCTCACTGAAGGCGTCGTAACAATAGCGCCCGCGGCCCGCCGGCACCATATCCGCAGAAGGGAATCCGATAAACACCATGACGGGCGGCGCGCCCCGGTCGCTACCATCGAGGAACTCGACGCGGCTCCTAGGACCCGAGGCAGCCTCGCGGGAGCGCCAAGGGAGGAACGTGACCGACGACGATCACGCCGATGTCGGCGACATCGGCAAATTCGACCCCGTCTTGACCCAGCGCCTGATGGGTGTGATGCGCCCGGCCCTGAAGACCTACTTCCGGTCGGAGGTGCACGGCCTGGGTTCCTTCCCACCGGGCGGTGCGCTGGTCGTCGGGAACCATTCCGGCGGCATGTTCCCGATGGACGTCCCGATCTTCTCCGTCCACTTCTACGAGAAGTTCGGCTACGACCGGCCGGTCTACACCCTGAGCCACGACATCCTGATGACCGGCCCCACCGGCGACTTCTTCCGGCGCACCGGATACATCCGGGCGAACCGGGAGAACGCGGCCCAAGCCCTGCGGTCCGGTGGGGTCGTGATCGTCTTCCCGGGCGGAGACTACGACGCATACCGGCCCACGCTCGCGGAGAACGTCATCGACTTCAACGGCCGCAAGGGCTACGTCAGGACGGCGATCGAGGCCGGCGTTCCCATCGTGCCCGCGGTGTCCATCGGTGGGCAGCAAACCCAGCTCTACCTGTCGCGGGGCACCTGGCTGGCCGAGCGGCTGGGCATCAAGCGCCTGTTCCGCAGCGCCATCCTGCCGCTGTCGTTCGGCTTCCCGTTCGGCTTCAGCGCGGTGATCCCGCCCAACGTGCCGCTGCCCACCAAGATCGTCACGCAGGTGCTCGAGCCGATCGACATCGCCGCGCAGTTCGGTGACGACCCGGACGTGGACGAGGTCGACGAGCACGTGCGGTCGGTGATGCAGGAGGCCCTCAAGGACCTGGCCGCCAAGCGACGTTTCCCGATCTTGGGCTGACCCGTGGCTTCTCCTTTGAGTCCCATCAGCGATGCCCTCGGCGTCATCTCCACACTGCGCCGCGCCGGCATGATCGCGGCGATGCGGCCTGACCGCTACCTGAAGATCGCGTCGGCCATGCGCCGCGAGGGGCTGGGCATGACGGTGGGCTTCGCCAGCGCGGCGCAACGCTGCCCCGACCGGCCGGGCCTGATCGACGAACTCGGCGCGCTGACCTGGCGGCAGCTCGACGAGCGCATCAACGCCCTCGCGGCGGCGCTGCAGGACTTACCCGCCGGCCAACCCAAGGTCGTCGGGATCATGTGCCGCAACCACCGCGGCTTCGTCGAGTCCGTGGTGGCCGTCAACCGGCTCGGCTCCGACGTCGTGCTGCTGAACACGTCGTTCGCCGGGCCCGCGCTCGCCGAGGTGGTCAACCGCGAAGGCGTCGACGCCGTCATCTACGACGAGGAGTTCACCGAGACGGTGGACCGGGCGCTGGCCGACAAACCGGACGCCACCCGCATCGTGGCGTGGACCGACGGCGACCACGACCTGACCGTCGAGAAGCTCATCACCGCCCACGCCGGCCAACAGCCCGAACGCTCCGGCCGCAAGGGCAGGATGATCCTGCTCACCTCCGGCACCACCGGAACGCCCAAGGGCGCCAACCAAACTGGCGGAAGTGCCGGCATCAGCACGCTCAAGGCCATCCTGGACCGCACGCCGTGGCGGGCCGAGGAGACGGTAGTGGTCGTGGCGCCGATGTTCCACGCCTGGGGTTTTTCGCAGCTGATCTTCGCGGCGTCGATGGCGTGCACGGTGGTGACCCGGCGCAAGTTCGACCCGGAGGCGACGCTGGATTTGATCGACCGGCACCAGGCGACCGGCCTGGCGGTGGTTCCGGTGATGTTCGACCGCATCATGGAGCTGCCGCCCGAGGTGCGAAAGCGGTACAGCTGCAAGTCATTGCGCTTCGCCGCGGCGTCCGGCTCGCGGATGCGTCCCGACGTCGTCACCGCATTCATGGACGAGTTCGGCGACGTGATCTACAACAACTACAACGCCACCGAAGCCGGCATGATCGCCACCGCAACCCCGGCGGACCTGCGCGCGGCGCCCGACACCGCGGGGCGGGCCGCCGGCGGCACCGAAATCCGGATCTTGGACGGCGAATTCAACGAGCTGCCCACCGGCGAGGTCGGCACCATCTACGTCCGCAACGACACCCAGTTCGAGGGCTACACCTCCGGCACGACCAAGGATTTCCACGCCGGGTTCATGTCGTCCGGAGACGTCGGCTACCTGGACGAGGCCGGCCGCCTGTTCGTGGTCGGCCGCGACGACGAGATGATCGTCTCCGGCGGCGAGAACGTCTACCCGATCGAGGTGGAGAAGATTCTGGCGGCACACGAGGACGTGGCCGAGGCCGCGGTGATCGGCGTCGACGACGAGCAGTACGGGCAGCGCCTGGCGGCGTTCGTCGTGCTGAGCGCCGGCGCCCGGGCCACGCCCGAGACCCTCAAACAACACGTCCGGGAAAACCTGGCCAACTATAAGGTGCCTCGCGAAATCACCATTCTCGACGAACTCCCCCGGGGCAGCACCGGCAAGATTTCGCGCAACGAACTGCAGTCCCGGGTCAACGGCTGATGCGCCGACTGGTACGCCCCCGCCCGCTGGCGCGCGCCGCATTGGAATTGGCCAACGCCGCCAACGGATTACGCCCGCTGGCGCGCAAGGGTTACAGCACCGTGCTGGTTTTCTGGTTCGGTTGGCCGACGTCGGAAGTGCCGGGCGTCTACTTCACCGTCTCCTTGGTCGACGCGCTACGACGCGCGCGGCGTGGACATTTCGCGGGACGACGCGGCAAGGCGGCGTTGGCCATGACGGTCGCCTCGTGGGCCATCCTGGGGGTGATCCGCTACCGCGGCATCACGACCCCGGGCCCGGTGCTCGAGGCGGGCCTGCGCGAGCAGCTTGGTCCCGACTATGAGGAGGCACTGGGCAAGCTGCCACACGCCAAGCCCACGCGCAGTGGGCGGCGCAGCCTGCCGCTGGGCAACACCGTGGCGCGCCGGCGGTACGTCGAGAAGACGAATGTGGTTTCCTACGGCCCGAACGGCCGCGCCAACCTCGCCGACATCTGGCGCCGCCGCGACCTGCCGCGCGACGCGAAAGCGCCGGTGCTGCTGCAGGTTCCGGGCGGCGCCTGGATGATCGGGATGCGCCGGCCACAGGCTTACCCGCTGATGAGCCACCTGGCCGCCCGCGGCTGGGTGTGCGTGTCGATCGGCTACCGCGTCTCCCCCCGCCACACCTGGCCCGACCACATCGTCGACGTCAAACGGGCGCTGGCATGGGTCAAGGAGAACATCGCCGACTACGGCGGTGACCCCGACTTCGTCGCGGTCACCGGCGGGTCGGCGGGCGGGCACCTGTGCGCGCTGACGGCGTTGACCCCCAACGACCCGAAATTCCAGCCGGGCTTCGAAGACGCCGACACGTCGGTGGCGGCCGCGGTTCCGATCTACGGCCGCTACGACTGGTTCTCCACCGAGGGCGAAGGCCGGCCGGAATTCGTCTACCTGCTGGAAAAGTTCGTGGTGAAGCAGGATTACGACGCGCATCGCGAAATCTACGTCGACGCCTCGCCGGTTCGGCGGCTGCGGGCCGACGCGCCACCGTTCTTCGTCCTGCACGGCTGCGACGATTCGCTGATTCCGGTCGGCGAGGCCCAGGAATTCGTCGAGGAACTGCGCTCGGTGTCGAAGTCCCCGGTCGCCTATGCCGAACTGCCCAACGCGCAACACGGTTTCGACATCTTCAGTTCCCCGCGGGCGCACCGGTCCGCGGAGGCCGTGGCCCGGTTCTTGTCGTGGGTGTACGCGACGAACCCGCCCGACCGCGACTAGGCCGGTCCCCGCGCCGAGCGTCACGCCAGCGTGGCCCTCGGGCGCGAGCGTCACGCTAGCGTGGCGCTGGGGCGCGAGCGTCACGCCAGCGTGACCGGCTGTGGATAGCCGGGCCGCACTGACCTGGCGTTCGCTGCGGCTTGTGCGACGCTGCCGCGATGGCGGAGCCCTTCATCGGCACTGAGGCGGTCTCGAACGGAGAAGTCCTCAAGAGCGCGTTGCGCACGCACTACCGGAAGTTGTTTCGCGACGTCTATGTCGACCCTCGCGTCGAACTCACTCCTTTGATCCGAGCCCGCGCGGCATGGCTGTGGTCGCGTCGGCGAGGCGTTGTCGCGGGCCTGTCGGCCGCCGCCGTTCATGGCGCCCAGTGGGTCGACGCCACGGCACCGATCGAGATCCTCCACAGCAACAGAAATCCGTTGCCGGGACTACGGGTTCACGGTGGCTCCCTAGAAGACGACGAAATCACGCTGGTCGACGGCGTTCCCGTGACGACGCCTGCCCGTACCGCCGTCGACCTGGGATGCTGGCATCCGACGAACGACGCTGTGGCCGCGATCGACGACCTGCTTCGGGCAACGAACTGCAAGGAGGCGGAGATCGAGTTGCTCGCCGAGCGATACGGGGGGCGACGCGGCATTCACTCGGCGCGCCATGCGATCAGTCTCGCCGACGCCGGCGCCCAGTCCCCGAAGGAAACGTGGGTGCGACTGTTGCTGATCCAAGCGGGGCTGCCCCGACCGCAAACGCAGATCCCGGTCAGTGACGAGTTCGGCGACCCGACGTACTACCTCGATATGGGTTGGAAGGAATCCAAAGTCGCGGCCGAGTACGACGGTGAGCAACATCGTCGTGATCGCCGGCAATACACATGTGACATCAGGCGGCGCGAAACACTCGAGCGCCTGGGCTGGATCGTGGTCCGAGTGGTGGTCGGGGATCGTCCCGCCGACATCGTGGGGCGGGTACGGGCCGCGTTGGCCACACGCGCGTCACGCTAGCGTGGCGCTCGCGTGCGGCAGCCACGCTAGCGTGACGCTCGACGAGGGCGATTTGATGGCCCCCTGCTACTCCCGCGTGGCCGCCTTCTCCAGTTCCGTGAGCGCCGGCTCGATGCGGTCGGCCATGTCGTCGATGTCGTTGGCCACCTCGGGCGTGGTCACGAACCCGAAATCGAGGTAGTCGGTGTAGGAGAAGCAGGTGATGTTCAGGGCGACGTCCATCACGGGCGGCCCGAGCGGCACCAGCGAATCCAGTTTGGCGCCGGCCATGTACAAGGGGAATGGTGGACCGGGCACGTTGGACACGACCAGGTTGATGGGGGCCAAGTTCCTCGACAGTCCGCTGGCCGTGTAGGCCCGGGCGGCCAGCTGCAGCAGGCCGGGCGGCGTGGTTTCGGTCAGCCCCATGATCTGGTGCGCCGACAACGCCTTGGCCATCAGCTTGGCGTTCTGGGTGCTCTCGTGGATGGCCCGCAGCCGTTCGGCGGGATCCTCGATGTGGGTGGCCAGCGACACGGTCATCGAACTGACCTGGTTGCCGACATCATCCCTGTTCTCGTCGGTCCGGGTGGAGACCGGGATCTGGGCGATCAGCGGTTTGGTGGGCAGTTCGCCCCGCTCCTGCAGATACTCGCGCGCCGCGCCGGCCACCAGCGCCAGCACGACGTCGTTGAGCTTGACGCCGTAGGCGTCCTTGACGGCCTTGGCCCGGCCCAGCTCCACGCGGCAGCCGGTGATCCGCCGGTGCGGCGACACGGGCGCGTTGAACCGGGTCTTGGGCGCTTCGAAATAGCGCGGGGGCCGGCCACTCACACCGAGCGCGGCGATCTGCTGGCGCACCGTCTGCTCCACCAGCCGGGCGATCCGGAAGGGCGTCTTGACGCCGACGTTGATGAGGGCGCCCACCGCCCGGCGCTCGATGCCCGGGATCCGGTTGCCCACCAGGGATCCCACTGTTTCCTGTTGCGGTGGACGCGGTTCCGGCGTGACGTCCAGGAGAATCTCACCCAGACCCGCGCCCGAGACGCCGTCGACGATGGCGTGGTGCATCTTGGTCAGCGACGCGATCCGGCCGCCCTCGACGCCCTCGATCACCCACATCTCCCACAGCGGCCGGGCGCGATCCAGCTTGTAGGACATCAACCGGCCCACCAGTTCCTCGAGCTCGCGCCGGCCGCCGGGCGCCGGGACGGCGATGTGCCGGATGTGGAAGTCGGGGTCCAGGTCCTCGTCCTCGACGAACCACGGCCGGTCCAGCCCGAGCGGCGCGCCGGTGACCCGCCACCGCAGCTGCGGCAGTTCCGGCAGCCGTTCGATGATCAGTTCGCGCAGCCGGTGGAAGCTGTAGTCCGGTGCGTCCTTCGGGTCGCAAATGGCGAGCGCGCCCACATGCATGTGCCAGCCCGCAGTCTCGGCTGACCAAAACGCCGCATCAACACTCGAGAGCCGTTTCATCCCCCGACCGTAGCCCTCCGACCGCCGTCGCGACCAGCAATGGCAAACAAACCGCCGGGCGGCTCAGCTGGGTCGATGTCCGCGTGGCCGCCGGGTCGTTGCGACCACGGCGAATGCCGACCGGGTGGGCGCCCCTAGCGCCCGCCGTGGGCGGCGCGCGGTTGCCGGTCATCCGTCGCCCGCACACCCGCCGCGAGTCACCGGAACCCTTGCGCTGCAATCGAGGCAATCGAGCGGCTGGGTCACTGGCTGCCATCAAGGGTGCTCGCCTGCGGACTCGGCCGCGCCGGGCGTGGCATTGATCGAATCCACGCCGGGGGAACCGACAGGGCCCCGACCGCTGCGCGGCGAGCAACGCTCACCCGCGGAGCTGCGACATCCGCGCCGGCCGCGGTAACCCGCCGGGACCGCACGACCATGGCCCGACTCAGCGCGGCGGCCTTGTTGAGGGAGCTCAGGCGGTTGAGCGCAACGTCGAGCGGAGCCGACAATGAACTCAACCGGGACAGGGGCGCCGTTATCGGCAGCAGGGACACGTCGAAGGAGGCGAGCGGCGAGGAGAACAGCGCGTCGAGCGCATCGGCGATGGCCGAAATCACTTGAGCGCCAAGCGTTACGACCTCCGGTGCCACCGTTAGGCGCCATTTGCGCGACGGTTCGCTGACCGCAGCGTCCCGCCGCGCGGGTTCGCAGGGGTGAGCGCAGGGTGGGGGCGAACTGAACGGCGTCAGCCTGATGCCCGCCGAGGCGCGGGCATAGGCATACATGGCGGCAGCGTCTTGGGCCCACATCTGATCGTAGGCAGCTTCGGCGTCGGCGATGGCCGGACTCAGCTGGCCCAGGCAGTTCGTCGCGGCCAGCCAGATCCGCTGCCGCCGGTTGGCATCGATGACATGAGGCGCCACTACCGCCGCACGCGCCGAACCGTAAGCGCTCGCAGCCGCCTCGGCCCGGGTGGCCGCCTGCCGGGCGCGCGCCGCGGCGGCATCGAGCCACGCCGAATAGGCCGTGACGGCCCGGTTTAGCGCCTGCGCCGAAACGCTTTGTTCCGTCAACTCGAGCTCGGAGACCACCGCCCGGTAGTTCAGCGCCATGTCACCGAGTTGAGCACCTAACACGCCCCACGCCCTGGCGGCTTCCATCATCGATTCAGCGCCGGGTCCCGCATGCATTCGACCGGAATTGGTTTCCGGCGGCAAGGCACCGAAGTCCGTCACCGGTTCGAGCTCAACGGTGGGCGACATGTGCTGCGACATCGGGATTTTCTCTGCGGGGTGGGTGGACAAGTGTGAGCGGTTGGGGGCTCATGTTGCGATTCAGCCGCCGCCTTTGCCGGCTCCCGAAGCGTCGAGTTGTCGTGGGCAATACGACTTCGCTGATATCGTCGCGAACTGGGCCGCACCGTTGGTGGTCAGCGCGGGATTGTTGTCTCGCAGGTCGTTGAGGAGCTGAAGACCGGATACACCGCGAGCGATCAAGCCGCACACCGCCTTTCCGGCCGCGACGGCTTGATCCGGGTCCGCGAAACTGATTCCCACCCTGTGCAGGTCGGCGATGAAAACCTCGTTGTTCTCATCGGTCGCGGCCTCGTCCTCCCCGGGGATGGCGTGCGCGGGCGTCGCGACGGCGATGCCCAGTGACACACCGAAAAGCGCTAACAGCAGTTTCATCAGTCTTCCTTCATGAGCATCGCCGCGTGCGGTCCTTACCCCAACTTCGATTCGGCGCCGCCCACCGCTGCCTCCGCGCCATCCGTCACGTGTACGGCGTGCACGCCCGGTGTCGTTCTGAGTTTGGCGACCAGGTCATCGAGGCCCGCCTCGTCGACGTTCCAGTGCTGAACTTGGTCGGGCATCTCCTGCAGCTGGGCGATGATGCGGTCGAGCTTGACCGGTGCGGTGCGCCGCTCGCCGGTGCCGATGCGGGCCTGCTGGATGCCGGTTGAACTGACCACGCGCGCCGCCGGGCCGCCCAGCGCGCCGCCCGCCAGGCTGCCCAGCGTCGCCTCGTTGACCAGGCCGGGGAAATCCGTGGCCGCGGCCGCGGCCACGCTGGTGCCAGGTAGAGACGCCAGCCGGATCGCCGGGGCGGCGGTTGCCCAGCCGGGCGGAACCGAAAGCTTGCCCACCGTCGGGGCGTTACCCAGCACCGCCGACACCGGCTTGGCCGCGGCTCCGGCGGCAACGTGGCCCGGCGACGAAAGGCCGGCGCCCAGCGCGGTTTTCGACATCGCAGCGCTCCACGGCGCGTAGATGAAGAAGTTCTTCCACTGCGAGACGCCCAGGCTGATGCTGGCGTTGGTGACGTTGGTCCACGTCGCCTGCGTGCCGATCTGGGAGATGCTGGAATACAACGCTTCCCACAAGGGCGCGACGTCCGGGCTCCCCGTAACTCCGCCGATCAACTGCTGCCAAAACTTGGTGTATTGGCCGGTGAGCGAGGTGAGGTAGTCCTCTATCTGTTTGAGCCAGGATGACAACGACGTCGGCTGCGCCGCGGCCGCGGCGGCCGCCTGGGCCGCCGGTCCGGCGTCGCTGGTGGTGGCCGGCGCCTCTTCGAAGGGGGCCAGGTCACCGGCAGACTCCGACGCGCTGGCGTAGCTGAACATGGCCGCGACGTCTTGGGCCCACATCTGGGCGTACTCGTCTTCGGCCGCCGCGATCGCCGCGTCGTTCTGCCCCAGCAGGTTCGTCTGCAACAGTTCGGCCAGCTCAATGCGGTTCGCCGCGACGAGCTGCGGCGGCACGGTTGCCGCCAGGGCGGCCTCGTAGGCGGCCGCCGCGGTCCTGGCCTGGGCGCCGGTCTGCTCGGCCTGACCCGCGGTGGTCGACATCCAGGCCAGATACGGTGCGACGGCCGCGGCCATCGACTCCGACGACGGACCCTGCCACGACTCGCCCACCAGGTCCGCGATCACCGTGCCGTAAGACGCGGCGGTGGAATGTAACTCGGTGGCCAGCGCGTCCCAGGCCGCGGCGGCGGCCAGCAGCGGCCCGGCGCCAGGGCCCGCATAGATCTGGGTGGAGATCACCTCCGGTGGCAGCGTTGCGAAATCGCTGAAAACCATTGCCGCACCCTTTCTTACTTGGCGTTCGGCGGGATCACGATGACGGTGGACGTGGTCGCGATGTCGTCGACGGCCACCGCACCGGGCACCCGCACGGTCGACCCGGCGACCGCGCGAGTGGCGCTGTCCCCCATGGCGCGTCCGGCCAGGCTCGACAGGGCTGTCGGGCCGACCATGCCTTGTTGGCCGTTCACGGCCATCGCGGGAGCGGCTTCCACGATCGTCTCAGGCAGCTGCGCGGCCACCGTTCGGATCGCGGGAACGGCGGAAGCCCAATTCGCCGGCACCGACAACGACCCGACCAGCCCGGCGTGGCCCGTCACGGCCGACACCGAACTCGCACTCGACAACGCGGTCGCGCCGGTCAACAGCTCGCTGCGCAGCAGCGGCGCAAGGACTCCGGTGAGGGCTTTGGGGTGCAAGAGGGGCCCGATACCTTGGATGCCCGTGCCCACGCTCGGGATGCTGAGGGCGATCTGGTACCAGTTCTTTGCCAGGTTGGCCACCCCGAGCGGGGTGTACGGCCCGGAGATCGTGCCCATGATGCTGTTGAAGGTCTTCAGGATCCCCGTGATGTCCGTCAGGCCCAGCGGCAGGCCGGCCGCGGGCGTCGTCACCGCATCCGCGCTCACCACCAGGCTTTGCAGCCCGGCCGGCGCCTGCGAAACCGCTTCGGACAGCGCAGATTCCACCCGGGAGGCGGTCGACGACCCGAAAGCGGAGGCCAACGCGGCCGACTGGTCAGCTTCGCCGCTGCCGTCGGTGGTTGGCGACGGCGCAGTGAACGGGGTGAGCCGGGTAGCCGCCGCCGACGAGGCGGCATAGGCATACATGGCCCCCGCGTCCTGGGCCCACATCTCGGCGTATTGCGCCTCGGTGGCCGCGATTGCCGGGGTGTTCTGCCCCAGGATGTTCGTCGCGATCAGCGAGGCCAGCAAGGCCCGGTTGGCCGCGACCACCGGGGGCGGGACCGTGGCCGCGAACACGGCTTCATAGGCGGCCACCGCCGCCTTGGCTTGAACGGCGGTCTGCTCGGCCTGCGCGGCAGTGCCGTCAAGCCACGCGACGTAGGTCGTCGCCGCGGTCGCCATCGCCGTCGACGCGGGTCCGCGCCAAAGGGTTCTCAGCTCCGAGATCGTGGCACCGTAAGACCCGGCAGCCGAACGTAATTCGGCCGCCAGACCGTCCCAGGAAGCCGCGGCTGCCAGCAACGGCGCCGGCCCCGGACCCGAATAGACCCTGCCGGAGTTGATCTCCGGCGGTAACGCCCCGAAATCCATGCCATCCTCCGCCCCCGGCCGTGTCGCCACCGCCGGCCGTGTGCCTGCGCCCCTTCATGCCGCCGCCAAAGGAGGGGATCCGAGTTTGCTGACGGCGGGCATCTGCGTGCAGTCAGGACACTAGCCAGCCGCGGTCAAAATGCCTTCCGCAAAACTGCGCAGGACTGCGCACCGCCACGGCGCCGCGAGTGGCGGACTGCTCCCCGTCGGCTTGGCAGGCAGATCGGCAATAAACCCCGCTACCTCGCGCGAATGCGGCAAGGCGGCGGAATGAATAGTTGGTGAAATTGCGATAAGGCCGCCCGCGGACGCTGGCCACTGAATAAAAATCTCGCGAGCATTAATTGCGACCACGGCGAATGAGGCTCTCAGCCGGATGCCTGCGCAGGCCCGGACCCCGCACCGGACTTGGGCGTACTTCGGGCCGTCCGATGGGATTCGCCGTGGCCCCCGGTTACATGCGCTCGCACTTCACCGCGGGTTGCCACCCGCGCGGGGGGCCCGCTGAGTTATCGGACGCTCATCACCGAAACTCATATAATCTTCAAACAAGGTATGGGGTTTCTATGAATTTGCAAGTCCCGAGATACCGTTTCGGCGGGATACCGCCACAGTTGCTAATTCTATGAATTACATGATCTGTGTGAATTGAATATGGAAATCGAGCTGGGAAATGTCAGCGCCCCGGATTGTTCGGCAAGAGGAGCGACGGGAGAATGCTGCGCGATCGCCGAGCGCTCGAACCGGGTTTGCCAGAGCCGGGGCGGCCGTGGCCTGATGGCCGGGCCAACGCGACCCGGGCCGGGGAGCTATGACGACGGGGCCCGCAGGACGCAGCGTCGCCCGGCTAAGCGTCTTCCAGCAGATCGGGCGTGACCGCCGATTCGGTGTCCGGGATGCCGTCGATCTTCGCCTTGCGGTCGGCCATCGACAGCAGCCGCCGAATGCGGCCGGCCACAGCGTCTTTCGTCATCGGTGGATCGGCGAGCCGGCCGAGCTCCTCCAGGGAGGCCTGCCGGTGCTCGACCCGCAGCTTGCCGGCCGAGGCCAGGTGGTCGGGGACCGTGTCGCCGAGGATCTCGAGTGCGCGTTCCACCCGGGCGGCCGCGGCGACCGCGGCGCGCGCCGAGCGGCGCAGGTTGGCGTCGTCGAAGTTGGCGAGGCGGTTGGCCGTCGCGCGCACCTCGCGGCGCATCCGGCGCTCCTCCCAGATGAGCCGGGTGTCCTGGGCGCCCATCCGGGTCAGCAACGCGCCGATCGCCTCGCCGTCACGCACCACCACCCGGTCGGCGCCGCGCACCTCGCGGGCCTTCGCGCTGACCCCGAGGCGGCGCGCCGCGCCCACCAACGCCAGCGCGGCCTCCGGGCCGGGGCAGCTGACCTCCAAAGCCGACGACCGTCCCGGCTCGGTCAGCGACCCGTGCGCCAGGAAGGCTCCGCGCCAGGCGGCTTCGGCGTCGGCGACGCTGCCGCCCACGACCTGGGCGGGCAGACCGCGAACCGGCCGGCCGCGGTTGTCCAGCAGGCCGGTCTGGCGGGCCAGTGCCTCGCCGTCATTGGCCACCCGCAGCACGTAGCGGGTGGTCTTGCGAATCCCGCTGGCCGACAACACATGCACGACCGCGTTGTAGCCGTAGAGCTCGAAGATGTCCTTGCGCAGCCGACGCGCGACGTTGCCCAGGTCCACCTCGGCCTCGACGACCACCCGGCCGCCGACGATGTGCAACCCGCCGGCGAACCTGAGCAGGGAGGTGACTTCCGCGCGACGGGCGCTGACCGACTTCACGACCAGGCGGCTCAGCTCGTCCTTGACTTCGGTCGTCATCGCCACGCGTCGTCACCCCTTGGTCCGCTGCCAGCCGGTCCACTCCCACCGGTCTGTGGACTTGCACCGTCGACCCGAATATCCGCGGTGGCCGTGACCGGAGGCGCTCCCGTAGCCCTGTGGGCCACCCGGACCCCGTCCAGGGCCGCCGCGAGTTTGCCCGGATCATGTAAAGGTGTACCAGGTCGGGCCACATCGGCGAAGTGGACCTCGGCTTGGAGCAGCATCGCGGTGCGGCGCAGCTGCTCGCGCTCCCGCTCCCCGGGCACCCGTTCGGCGTCGATGATGATGTCGTGCACGGTGAATCCCGGTGCGTGCTGAGCCAACACGTGCAGATGACGCTCGACGGAGAAGCCCGCCGTCTCCCCCGGCTCGGCGACCATGTTGAGCACCAGCGCCCGACGGGCGGTGGTGGCCCGCAGCGCGGCCGCCAGCCCCGGCACCAGGACGTGCGGGATCACGCTGGTGAACCACGAGCCCGGGCCCAACACCACCAAGTCGGCGGCCATGATGGCGTCGACGGCCTGCCGGGTCGCCGGCGGATCCGGCGGCGACAGCCGCACCCGCCGGACCTTGCCCGGCGTGGTGGCGATCGCCACTTGGCCGCGAATGAGCCGGAAGATCCGCGGATCGGTCTCCAGGCCGGACACGTCGGCCTCGATCTGCAGCGCGATCGGGCACATCGGCAGCACCCGACCCTTGACGCCCAGGATGCGGCCCATCTCGTCGAGGGCGGCCACCGGATCGGCCAGCACCTCGGACAGCCCGGCGAGCAACAGGTTGCCGATCGGGTGCCCGGCCAACGCCCCGGTGCCGCCGAATCGGTGCTGCAGGATGGTCGCCCACAGCCGCCCGTGCGGGCTGTCAGATGCCAGGGCCGCCAACGCCATTCGCAGGTCACCCGGCGGCACCACGTCCAGTTCGCTACGCAGCCGCCCGGACGAACCACCGTCGTCCGCGACGGTCACCACGGCGGTCACGTGCGGGGTGAGCCGACGGGCCGCGGACAGCGTCGCGTACAGGCCGTGTCCGCCGCCCAGCGCGACGATGCCGTGATTCGTCGGCCCGCTCATTCGCGGCCCAGATCCCGGTGCAGCACCCGCACCGACAGTTGGGGATTCGCCTTCAGCAGCCCCATCAACGCCTCGGCGATCGCGACGCTGCGATGCTTGCCGCCGGTGCAGCCGATCGCCACTGTCATGTAGCGCTTGCCCTCCCGGCGGTAGCCGTCGACGACGAGAGACAGCAACCGGTGGTAGGCGTCCAGAAAGTCCGCGGCGCCGGGCTGACTCAGCACGTATTCACTCACCGCCGGGTCCTGCCCGGTGAGTGGGCGCAGCTCGTCGACCCAGTGCGGGTTGGGCAAAAATCGCACGTCCATCACCATGTCGGCGTCCATCGGCAGGCCGTATTTGAAGCCGAACGATTCGACGGTCACGCTGATCGACGTGCCGGCGTCGCCGCCGAACGCGCGCTCGATGCTCTCCCGCAGCCCGCGCACGGACAGCGTCGACGTGTCGATGATGAGGTCGGCCGTGGCGCGCACCTGCGCCAGCATCCGGCGCTCCGCGGCGATGCCCTCGGCCAGCGTCTGGTCGCCCTGCAGCGGGTGGCTGCGGCGGTTCTGCTCGTAGCGGCGCACCAGCATGTCGTCGGAGGCCTCCATGAACACCACGCGCGGGGTGATGTTGCGGGTGGCCAACTCGTTGCGCACCTCGTCGAGGTCGCCGGTGAAGCCGCGCGACCGCACGTCCATCACCACCGCCAGCCGGGTGATCCGAGATCCCGCGTCCATGCCGAAATCCACCATCCGCGTGATCAGCTGGGGCGGCAGGTTGTCGGCGACGTACCAGCCCAGGTCCTCGAGCACCTTGGCCGCAGTACCCCGCCCGGCGCCGGATAATCCGGTCACCAGAACGACGTCGATACCGGCCCCGCCGTTCGGGCGGGCCTTGATCGGGTGGCCCTCCGCCACTTCACCCGTCATCCGGCTTCTCCGGGTTGCTCCGGTCGCAGCGCCTCCAGGACGGCGGTGGCGGTGGCCACACCGATACCGGGAACGGCCGTGATCTGGTCGACGGTGGCCTCCTTGAGGCGGGCGATGGATCCGAAATGGGTGACCAGCGCCTTGCGGCGATGCTCCCCCAATCCTGGCACCGAATCCAGCGCTGAGGCGGTCATTCGCTTAGATCTCTTGCTGCGATGGTAGGTGATGGCGAACCGGTGCGCCTCGTCGCGAATCCGTTGCAGCAGATAAAGCCCTTCACTGTTGCGCGGCATGATGACGGGGTCGGGCTCGGACGGCACCCAGATCTCTTCCAGCCGCTTGGCCAAACCGATCACCGCGACGTCGGTGATGCCGAGATCTTCGAGCACGGCGCTGGCCGCGTTGACCTGCGGCGCGCCGCCGTCGACGACGTAGAGGTTGGGCGGATAGGCGAACCGGCGCGACTTCCCTTCGGCGGAAAGCATATTCGGGTCGTTCTGTTCGCTCAGGTGCCGCGCGAACCGGCGGCGGGTCACCTCGGCGATCGAGGCGACGTCGTCGGAGCGTCCCTGCCCGGCAGCCTCCCGGATCCCGAAGTGGCGGTAGTCCGACTTGCGTGGCAAGCCGTCCTCGAACACCACCAACGAGCCCACCACGTCGGTGCCCTGTACGTGGCTGATGTCGACGCATTCGATGCGCAGCGGCGCATCGGCCAGCCCGAGCGCATCCTGAATGTTCTGCAGCGCAGCCGATCTTGCATTGAAGTCACCGGCCCGCTTCAGCTTGTGTTGCTGCAGAGCCTCTTTGGCGTTGCGTTGGACCGTTTCGGCCAACGCGCGCTTGTCGCCGCGGCGCGGCACCCGCAGCGCGACGCGGGAGCCGCGCAGGCCGGAGAGCCAGCTGGCCAGTTCGCCGGAGTTGGACGGCAGGCAGGGCACCAGCACCTCGCGCGGCACCGGGTTGGCGGCTTCGTCGGCCCCTTGGTTGTCCTGGCCACCCAGTTCGGCCTGCTCGCCGTAGAACTGCGTCAGGAACTGCTCCACCAACTGCTCCTCGGCGGAATCACCGGCCTCCGCGGACTTTTCGACGATCCAGCCGCGCTGGCCGCGCACCCGGCCGCCGCGGACGTGGAACACCTGGACCGCCGCCTCCAGCTCGTCGTCGGCGAAGGCCACCACGTCGGCGTCCGTACCGTCGCCCAGCACCACGGCCTGCTTCTCCATCGCGCGCTTGAGCGCGCCCAGGTCATCGCGTAGGCGTGCGGCGCGCTCGAAGTCCAGCTCCTCGGCCGCGGCGTGCATCCGCTGTTCCAACTCGCGGGCGAAGCGATCGGTCTTGCCGGACAGGAAGTCGCAGAAGTCGTCGACGATCTGGCGGTGCTGCTCGGCGCTGACCCGCCCGATGCACGGCGCCGAACATTTGTCGATGTAGCCGAGCAGGCAGGGGCGGTCGATCTGCTTGTGCCGCTTGAACACCCCGGCCGAACACGTGCGGGCCGGGAAGACGCGGGTGAGCAGGTCCAGCGTTTCCCGGATCGCCCACGCGTGGGAATAGGGCCCGAAATAGCGGACGCCCTTGCGGCGCGGGCCGCGATAAACCATCAACCGCGGAAATTCCTCGTTGAGCGTGACGGCCAGCACCGGGTACGACTTGTCGTCGCGGTAGCGGACGTTGAAGCGCGGATCGAACTCCTTGATCCAGTTGTATTCGAGCTGCAACGCCTCGACTTCGGTGTTGACCACCGTCCACTCGACCTTGGCGGCGGTCGTCACCATCTGCCGGGTTCGCGGATGCAGGCTTGCGACGTCGGCGAAGTAGGACGTCAGCCTGCTACGCAGGCTCTTGGCCTTCCCGACGTAGATGACTCGCCCGTGCGCGTCCCGGAATCGGTAGACGCCCGGTTCGACCGGGATGGACCCGGGCGCGGGACGGTACGTGGCGGGATCTGGCACCCATCCAGGCTAGTAGCCGCTGCGGACATACCGACGCCTCGGGATCGCGGCTCGACGCGCCGAAAACGGCGCCCCCGGTTCGAGTGGCCCCGGTAACGCATTCGAGCGCTTGTTCGATAGACAGGTAGCCCACCGATAGCTCCGCCATTACCCGTAAAACGGCCGATGACCACAGGCTATGACGACCGACCGGCGGTGTGGACGGTTTGTTCCGGTTACCAAGGGGGTAGCTGGACGTTACAGTGGGTGGCAATCGATGGAGGGAGTCCACAGATGTTCAAACGCTCGTTGACCAGGATCGCGATGGGGATTGGCGGCCTGGCAGTGGCGTCGACCGCCGCAGCTGGGGTCGCATCCGCAGCCCCCGACTACGGCCCGATGATCAACACGACCTGCAGCTACGACCAGGCGATGCGGGCGGTGCACGCGGAAAACCCGATGGCCGCTCAGTACCTCGACCAGTCGCCGCCGAACCAGCAGTTCTTGCAGCAGTACCTGGCGTCGTCGCCGGATCAGCGCGTGAACCTGCTGCACGCCATCGAGCACAACCAGGGCGCGCAGCAGGCTTTGCCGATCTTCCAGCAGATGATGACCGACTGTAAGAACTTCTGACCCGCTCACCTGAAGGGAGCTATCCGTGCGAGCACGGGTGGCTCCCTTTCAGCGGGTGGGGAGGTCCGGCCGGTATTGGGCCAGCAGCGTCCGCACGGTGTCCATGGCGTTGACCGCGCGTTCCTCGTCGACGGCCTGGATGGCCATCACGGGAATGTATTCGTCGTCGGGTAGATCGACGCGCGCCCAGCGGTTGCCCATCGGGAACGACACGCCGGCGACGTCCGGCCACTCGATCAGCTTGTCGCCCAACAGGTTACGCACCGAAATTCCCGCCGCCCCGATCCGCAGCCGCGGCCGGGCGAACAGCAGCACCAGCCCGGCGAGCACCAGGCCGAGCAGCGCCATCGCCACCTGGTCGCTGGTCTGGAAGACCACCCCGGTGGATCCGATCTTGAGCAGGAAGCCGATCGCGATGTGCACCGCGGCGATGGTGAACGCCGCGACGTAGACGAATATCGGTGTGCGGCGGGGACGCAATTCGACGTCCCAGTCCTCGCCGGTGGTCACGACCGGGCGCGCAGCTCGCGCAGCGTCAGCGCCGCGGTCAGCGCCGCCCCGGCCGCCTGGGCGCCCTTGTCCTCGACCGATTCCGGAAGCCCGGCGCGTTCAAGCGCCTGCTGCTCGGTATTGGTGGTCAGCACCCCGTTGGCGACCGGCGTCGACGCGTCCAGCGCCACCCGGGTCAAGCCCTGCGTCACCGCATCGCAGACGTACTCGAAGTGTGGTGTTCCCCCGCGGATCACGACGCCGAGGGCGATGACGGCGTCGTGGTTGCGGGCGAGCTCCTGCGCCACCACCGGGAGCTCGATGGCGCCCAGCACGCGCACCACCGTCGGGTTGTCGATGCCTGACTCGGCGGCGACCCGACGGGCACCCTCCAGCAGCGCTTCGCAGATCTTGCTGTGCCACGTGCTGGCCACGATGCCGACCCGCAGACCGGACGCGTCGAGCACCGGGATCTTCGGCTCCCCGCTACCGCTCACTTGCGCCGTCCCCCACCAGTGGGAGGTGCCCCCACTGCACCGTCGCCGGCGGTCACAGAGCGCCGCCGAATTCGCCCGGCAGATGAACCGATTCGTGAAAATCGTCGAGACCGGCCAGGTCGTGGCCCATCTTGTCGCGCTTGGTCATCAGGTAGCGGATGTTCTCGGCGTTGGCGCGCACGGGCAGCGGCACCCGCTCGATGATGTGCAGGCCGTAGCCGTCCAGCCCCACCCGTTTGGCCGGGTTGTTGGTCAGCAGCCGCATCGAGCGCACCCCGAGGTCGACCAGGATCTGCGCCCCGATGCCGTAATCCCGTGCGTCAGCGGGCAATCCGAGTTTCAGATTCGCGTCGACGGTGTCCTCCCCCGCATCCTGCAGCTGGTAGGCCTGCAGCTTGTGCATTAGCCCGATGCCGCGGCCCTCGTGGCCGCGCATGTAGAGCACGATGCCACGCCCCTCCCGCGCGACCATCGCCATCGCGGCGTCCAGCTGAGGCCCGCAATCGCAGCGCCGCGACCCGAACACGTCACCGGTCAGGCACTCGGAGTGCACACGCACCAACACGTCGTCGCCGTCGGCGTTCGGCCCGGCGATCTCGCCGCGGACCAGCGCCACGTGTTCGACGTCCTCGTAGATGCTGGCGTAGCCGATGGCCCGAAACTCGCCGTGCCGGGTCGGTATGCGGGCTTCGGCGATCCGCTCGATGTGCTTCTCGTGCTTGCGTCGCCACTCGATCAGGTCGGCGATGGTGATCAGTGCGAGGTCGTGCTCGTCGGCGAAGACGCGCAGCTCATCGGTCTGCGCCATCGAACCCTCGTCCTTTTGGCTGACGATCTCGCAGATCGCGCCGGCCGGCTGCAGCCCCGCCATCCGGGCCAGGTCGACCGCCGCCTCGGTGTGCCCGGGCCGGCGCAGCACGCCGCCGTCCTTGGCGCGCAACGGAACCACGTGCCCCGGGCGCGTGAAATCGTTGGCGGCGCTGGCGGGATCGGCCAGCAGGCGCATGGTGGTGGCCCGGTCGGAGGCCGAGATCCCCGTGCCCACACCGTTTTTGGCGTCGACGGTGACGGTGTAGGCGGTCCCGTGCTTGTCCTGGTTCACCGCGTACATAGGCAGCAGGCCCAGCCGGTCGCAGATCGCGCCGTCCAGCGGCACGCAGAGGTATCCCGAGGTGTAGCGGACCATGAACGCCACCATCTCCGGCGTCGCCTTCTCGGCGGCGAAGATCAGGTCGCCTTCGTTCTCGCGGTCCTCGTCGTCGATGACGACCACGGCCTTACCGGCCGCAATGTCGGCAACCGCCCTCTCGACGGAGTCCAACCTCGTCATCGTCGCTACCTTGCTGTCTCAGGGGTTCGCAGAAAAGAGCCCAACGCTTGCATTCAGTATGAACCACCGCATGGGCCGCGTTATTGCCCAGTGACCGACGTCGCCCGCGTGCATGATGCCGCGCTGCGGCTATGTACATCCGGTGCGGCCAGGTCGAGAATGGTGTTCGTGGCGACTCGAACCGCCAGGTTGATCGCAGCAGCTGTGGTGGCGCCGCGGCGTTGGCCATGGCGTTCGGCGGTGTCGTGAGCGCGGTCGGGGCCGGCGGTGAAGGTGTCCCGCGCGTCAACGCTGACCCTTCGCCGACCGTAGACCCGGCGCCTGGCGCGCCGGACGACCAGTGCTGCGACCCGGTCCAGCCCCAGGCGGCGGGCTGGCACTGCATCATCGGCCTGAACTGCGGGCAGATCCGACCCCGCACGAATTCGCCCGCGCCGCCCGCTCCGGGTGCGCCCCAGTAATAGGCCGACTGCCGCGAAACGGCTCCCTATCCGCGGCCAGCAATCTACGCTGACCGGCATGAGCATCGCATCCAGACTGGCGGTACCGGTGGTGACCTCGATATTCGCGGCCGGACTTGCAGCGGGTATCGCCTGCCCGCAACGGGCCACGGCAGACGCGTGCGCGGACGTCGGCGGTCGGCATGTCAGCGTCGGTGGGTGCACCGATCCGGGGCGCTGGGGTAACTGGGTTCTTCCGGCTGGTGCGGTGACGGCCCCGCCGCCTGACGCGCCACCGCCCTGCTACACCCCGTCCGGCGAGCCGTATTGGACCCCGCCCGGCGAGCCCTGCTGACCGAAGCGGCGTTGGGCTATTTGCTTGCCAGCAACCGCTCGACGTATTTCGCGATGACGTCCACCTCGAGGTTCACCTGCGTCCCGACCGGGGCTCGACCCAGCGTGGTCAGCTCCCGCGTGGTGGGGATCAGCGAAACCTCGAACCAGTCGGGGCCCAGTCCCGAGACCGTCAGCGAGATGCCGTCGACGGTGATCGAGCCCTTTTCGACGACGTAGCGCGCCACCGGCGCGGGGATCTCGATCCGCACCACTTCCCAGTGCGCGGACGGCGCACGGCTGACCACCTGGCCGGTCCCGTCCACGTGCCCCTGCACGATGTGCCCACCGAGCCGGCTGTTGATTGCCGCGGCGCGCTCCAGGTTGACCGGGCTGCCGACCTGTAGGGCGCCCAGGTTGGACCGGTTGAGGGTCTCGGCCATCACATCGGCGGTGAACTGGCCGTCGGGCAGCAGCTCGGCGACGGTCAGGCAGACGCCGTTGACGGCGATCGAATCACCGTGGCCGGCGTCCGAGGTCACGACGGGTCCGCGGATGGTCAGCCGCGCAGCGTCGGCCAGCACGTCGCGGCCCGTCACCTCTCCGAGTTCCTCGACAATTCCGGTGAACATGCCATCAGGTTAATCGGACGCCCAAACGCGGCGGTCGCGCTGGCGAGCAGGCCAAACCCGCGTCGCCGGGCAGACAGCGGGCCCCCGCGTCTCGAAAGCCGGTCGGCGGCACCCTCTACGATGCAAGGTATGCAGACCCGCCGCCGACTTTCGGCCGTCATCGCATCCCTTACCCTCGCCACCGCCTTGATCGCCGGCTGCTCGTCGGGGTCCAAGCAGAGCGGCGCCCCATTGCCCGACGCCACGACCTTGGTCAAGCAGTCGGCCGATGCCACCAAGGCCGTCAAGAGCGTGCACCTGGTGCTGTCGATCCAAGGCAAGATCCAGGGGCTGCCCATCAAGACGCTCACCGGTGACCTCACCACGGCGCCGGCCACCGCCGCGTCGGGGAACGCCACGATCACGCTCGGTGGATCCGACATCGACGCCAACTTCGTGGTCGTCGACGGCACCCTGTACGCCACCCTCACGCCGAACAAGTGGAGCGACTTCGGCAAGGCGTCCGACATCTACGACGTGTCCGTGCTGCTGAACCCGGACAGCGGGCTGGGCAACGCGCTGGCCAACTTCAGCAACGCCAAGGCCGAGGGCCGCGAAACCATTAACGGGCAGAACACGATTCGCATCAGCGGGAACGTGTCCGCGGATGCGGTGAACAAGATCATGCCGCAGTTCAACGCGACACAGCCGGTGCCGAGCACCGTGTGGGTGCAGGAGACGGGTGAGCACCAGCTGGTGCAGGCCAACCTGCAGAAGAGTTCGGGCAATGCCGTGCAGGTCACCTTGTCCAACTGGGGCGAGCAGGTTCAGGTCACCAAGCCCCCGGTGAGTTCATGAGTTCGCAGACCGGACGTCGCGTCGCGATCAGCGCCGGCAGCCTGGCGGTCCTGCTGGGGGCGCTGGACGCCTATGTCGTCGTGACGATCATGCGCGACATCATGAGCGACGTCCACATCCCCATCAACCAGCTGCAGCGCATCACCTGGATCATCACGATGTACCTGCTGGGCTACATCGCCGCCATGCCGCTGCTGGGCCGGGCGTCGGACCGGTTCGGCCGCAAGCTGGTGTTGCAGGTCAGCCTGGCCCTGTTCATGGTGGGGTCGGTGGTGACCGCGCTCGCCGGGCACTGGGGCGATTTCCACCTGCTGATCGCCGGCCGCACCATCCAGGGTGTGGCCAGTGGCGCACTGCTGCCGGTCACCCTCGCCCTGGGCGCCGACCTGTGGGCTCAGCGCAACCGCGCCGGCGTGCTGGGCGGCATCGGCGCCGCGCAGGAACTGGGCAGCGTGCTGGGCCCGCTGTACGGGATCTTTATCGTGTACCTGTTCCACGACTGGCGCTACGTGTTCTGGATCAACGTCCCGCTGACCCTGATTGCGATGGCGATGATTCAGTTCAGCCTGCCCTCGCACGAGAAGGTCGAGAACCCCGAGCGGGTCGACCTCGTCGGCGGCGTGCTGCTCGCGGTCGCGCTGGGCCTGGCGGTCATCGGCCTGTACAACCCGCAACCCGACGGCAAGCAGATCCTGCCGAGCTACGGGCTGCCCCTGGTCATCGGGGCGGTCGTCGTCGCGGTGCTGTTTTTGCTCTGGGAACGGTTCTCGCGCACCCGGCTGATCGAGCCGGCCGGGGTGCACTTCCGCCCCTTCCTGGCCGCACTGGGCGCATCGCTGGCCGCGGGCGCGGCGCTGATGGTGACGCTGGTCGACGTGGAGCTGTTTGGGCAGGGCGTGCTACAGATGGACCAGACGCAGGCCGCCGGCTTGCTGCTGTGGTTTTTGATCGCGCTGCCGATCGGGGCGGTGCTGGGCGGCTGGATCGCCACGCGCGTGGGAGACCGGGTGATGACCTTCATCGGGCTGCTGATCGCGGCTTACGGTTACTGGCTGATCCACTACTGGCGCCAAGACGTGTTGAGCCAAAAGCACGACATCTTCGGGGTCAGCGTTCCCGTGTTGCACGCCGACCTCTTGGTCGCCGGCGTGGGCCTGGGCCTGGTGATCGGGCCGCTGACCTCCGCGGCGCTGCGGGTCGTTCCGTCGGCGCAGCACGGCATCGCCTCGGCGGCGGTGGTGGTGGCCCGGATGACCGGCATGCTGATCGGCGTTGCGGCGCTCAGCGCGTGGGGCCTCTACCGGTTCAACCAGATCGTGGCGGGCCTGACCGCCGCGATACCGGCGAACGCCTCCCTGCTGGAGCGGATCGCCGCGCAGGGGACGATGTACCTCAAGGCGTTCGCCATGATGTACGGCGACATCTTCAGCGCCACCGTGGTGATCTGCATCGTGGGAGCGCTGCTCGGCCTGTTGATCGGCGGCCGCAAGGAACACGCCGATGAGCCGGAAGCGGTTGAGCCGCAAGCGGTTTCGCTGGGCGAGCGCTAGCGCTAGGCGCTTCCAACTGCCACCGGTGAACCGGTAGCACACGGCAGGGTGGCCAGCACCGACAACTGCGGCGGCGCGTGGGACCCACCCTGCCGCCCCCGGTCTCATATTCTGGCTGCGTGCCGTGGCGCATCGATCCTCAACCGTCAGCCGAACGACTGCACGCCATCGGCTTCACGGCGTTCCTCGCGCTGCTCGGGCTATATGCCGCAGCCGGAGTGCACGCCGGAACCGCCGGCCCCCACACGGCGCTGAACTGGGTGCTCGGCGCAGCCGCGACGCTGGCGACGTCTGTCGCGCTGGTAGGCGCGCTCCGCGGTTGGCAAGGCCGGCGCGGTTTGCTCGCGGCATGGCCGGTGGCGTCGCTTGTCGTCACTCTCCTCATCGGAGCCATCGAACCGGCCGCCACGCGCGACTTCCCCGGCACGATCACGATCACCTTCGCCTACCTCGGCCTGACCGGTCGGCGGTGGCGCTCACTGGCACTGCTCCCGCTCGGGGCCGCGGCGTTCATCGTGGCCTGCGCGAAACCGCTTCCCGCCTCGATTTTGACCGTGGTGCTGGCCGCGATCATGTGGGTCCTCGTGGCCGAGGTGCCGGCCTGGCTCATCTCCAGGCTCGTGGAGCAAAGCCTGCTGCTGCGCGACATGGCGCAGACCGACGCGTTGACCCAATTGCTGAACCGGACCACCCTGGGGCATCAGCTCTCACAACACGCCGGCCGGTGCGCCGTGGTGGTTGCCGATCTCGACAACTTCAAGCGCTACAACGATCGTCACGGCCATGAGCCCGGCGATGAAGTTTTGGTCGCCTTTGCCGACGCGCTGCGGCGGTCGGCCCGCAAGGAGGACATCGCCTTTCGCATCGGCGGCGACGAATTCCTACTCTTGCTGGTCGGGGCCGATGCGCCCGAGGCCGGGCGGATCCTCGATCGGCTCCGCCGCCGATGGGCCGAGGTCGGCGCCCCGGTCGAGTTCAGCGCAGGCATTGCCGCTGGCGAGCACGATGTCATGCGCCTGGCCGACGAAGACATGTATGCCGACAAGCGTGCGCGCGGCCTGGCCGGCAAGGACCCGATGCACGGCGACGCGGCCGGTCGCTGTTAATCGCCCCGCGGCACCAGACTAAGCAGCAGGTCCGGCCCGACGCGGTCGACTCCGTCGAAATGCCAGCGCAACGCCCGCGCGATGGTCGGCACACCGACGTCGTCGACGGCCGAGATCGGACCGCCCAGCAGCGTCGGCGCCACGTACGCCAGGATGCGGTCGACCGCCCCGGCCCGCAGGAAGGCGCCGGCTAGGGTGGGTCCGCCCTCCAGCAGGACGTCTGTGCGATCCGACAGCGCCTTGATCACCTCCATCGGGTCGTGCGTGCGAATCACCATGGTCCGCGAGTCATCGTTGAGAACCTTTGCCTCCGGCGGTATTTCGCGCATGCCGACCACCACGCGCAGCGGCTGCCGGTCGGCCAGCGAACCGTCCGGCAGCCGGGCGGTCAGCGCCGGATCGTCGGCCAGCACCGTGCCCGTGCCGACCACGATCGCGTCGGCGGCCGCGCGGCGGCGATGCAGGTCCAGCCGCGAGGCCTCGCTGGAAATCCACTGGCTGGTGCCATCGGCGGCCGCGCTGCGGCCGTCGACGCTACTGGCGTACTTCCAGGTGACGTGCGGCAGCCCGGTCCGCTGCTTGTGCAGCCACTCCCGCAGCGGCCCGCCGGCCACCTCGTCGGCCAGCACACCGGCCCGCACCTGCACGCCTGCCTCGCTCAGGCGCGCCGCCCCGCCGGCGGCGGCCGGGTTCGGGTCGGCGACGGCGTAGACGACGGCCGCGACGTTGGCTTCCAGAAGGGCGTTCACGCACGGCGGGGTCTTGCCGTAGTGGTTGCACGGCTCGAGGGTGACCACCGCGGTCCCGCCGATCGCGAGGTCGCCGGCCCGTCGTAACGCCAGCACCTCGGCGTGGTCGCCCCCGGCGGGTTCGGTGCCACCGACGCCGACGACCGTGCCGTCGGCGTCCAGGATGACCGCACCCACCGGCGGGTTCGGATAGGTGGTGCCCTTGACGTGGCTGGACTGCTCGATCGCCAGGCGCATGGCCGCGTCGAGTCCGTCCGCGGGCTGGTTCATCGGCGCAGGTGCGGTGAGGCGGCGGCGGCCTGCCTCCGCAGCGCCTCGACGGCGGCCTTCGGGTCCTCAGCGCCGTACACGGCCGACCCGGCGACGAAGCAGTCGACGCCGGCCTCCGCGGCCTGCTCGATGGTGTGATCGTTGATGCCGCCGTCGATCTCGACCAGGATGGTCAGCTCCCCGGCGTCGATCAGCTTGCGCGCGGTGCGCACCTTGCTCAGCACGTCGGGGATGAAGCTTTGGCCGCCGAAGCCGGGTTCGACCGACATGATGAGCAACGTGTCGAACTGCGGCAGGATCTCCAAGTACGGCTCCAGCGGGGTTCCCGGCTTGACGCTGATGCCGGCCTTGGCGCCCGCGGCGCGGATGTCGCGCGCCACGCCGACCGGGTTGTCGGTGGCCTCGGCGTGGAAGGTCACGTTGTAGGCGCCGGCCTCCGCGTAGCCGGGCGCCCACCGGTCCGGATCCTCGATCATCAGATGGCAGTCCATCGGGATCGTCGTGGTGGCCAGCAGGCTTTCGACCACCGGCAGTCCGATGGTCAGGTTCGGCACGAAGTGGTTGTCCATGACGTCGACGTGCAGCCAATCGGCACCCACGACGGCGGCCGCCTCGTCGGCGAGCCGCGCGAAATCGGCGGACAGGATGGACGGCGCGATCAGCGGCCTACCGGTGTTGCCAGACATGTGCGCCAGACTACTGAGCGTCGCGGGCAGCTTCACGCGGGCAAGCGGCGCAGCGTCGCGGCGAACATCGCGTCGGTGCCGTGCCGATGCGGCCACAGCTGTACGTGCGGCCCATCCCCCAGCCCGGTGACGGGCTCGAACAGCGGCCGAGTGTCCAACGCGGACACCGGATGCCGGCGCAGCGCGTCGGCGACCACGCCGACGGTCTCGGCGAGATGGGGCGAACAGGTCGCGTAGAGCACCACACCACCCGGCCGGGTCAGCTCGATCGCGGCGCCCAGCAGCTCGCGCTGCAATTTGGTGAGCGTTGGCACGTCGCCCGGCTGGCGCCGCCAGCGCGCCTCGGGCCGGCGCCGCAACGCGCCCAGCCCGGTGCACGGCGCGTCGACGAGGACCCGATCGAAGATCGGCTCGAGCCCGCTCTGCCGGCCGTCGACCCGCAGCACGTCGACCGGCAGGCCGCGGGTGTTCTCGACCACCAGGTCGGCGCGCCGCGGGGCCGGCTCCACCGCCGTAACGCGCGCGCCGGATCCGGACCCGAGCGCGGCCAGCAGCGCGGTCTTGCCGCCCGGTCCGGCGCACAGATCCAGCCACCGCCCGGCGTCGTTTTCGACCGGCGCCAGCGTCAGCGCCCGCGCCACCAGCTGGCTGCCCTCGTCCTGGACCAGCGCGGCGCCCTCGCGCACCGGGGCCAGCCGCCCCGGGTCGCCCGCCGGCAGATACACCGCGTAAGGCGAATACCGGCCAACCGAGCCACCGACGGCGTCGGCCAGCTCGGCGGCGGTCAGCACGCCGGGACGAGCCGCCAGGTGCACCTGCGGCCGTTCGTCGTCGCTGGCCAGCACCGCGTCGAGCTCGGCTGCGGCCGCCCCCAGCGCGTCGGCGAACGCCTGCGCGATCCAGCGCGGGTGCGCGTGCACGAAGGCGGCATGCCCGACCGGATCACGCGCCGGGTCGGGCGCCAGCTCCTCGACCCAGGACTTCTCGTCGCGGGCGGCGATGGCGCGCAGCACGCCGTTGACGAAACCCGCTCGCGCCGAATCGAATTCGATCCCCGCCTGTTCCACCGTCGTCGAGACCGCTGCGTAGGTGTCGACCCTGGTGCGCAGCAACTGGTAGGCACCCAGCCGCAGCAGATCGAGCAGGACCGGGTCGATGGCGTCCGGCGAGCGGTTGGCGGCGGCGCCGATGACCGCGTCGAGCAGGCCCCTCGTGCGGCAGGTGCCGTAGGTCAGTTCCGTGGCGAACGCGGCGTCACGGCCGCCGATCCGGCGATCGCGCAGCAGCGCGGGCAGGGCCAGGTTCGCGTAGGCGTCGCGGTCGCTGACCGCCCGCAGCACGTCGAACGCGGCGGCGCGCGCCGGGTCGAGCGGCCGCCGCCGCTTGCCGCGCCCGCGGTCGGTGGGCCGCGGCGGGCTCATGTCGCCCGCGCCGCGGAGTCGAGTCGCGCGCCCCTGGCCCAGTCGACCGCATTCATGAGTTTCTTGCCGGGCGGCTGTATCAGGCCCAGCCGCACGGGCTGCGAACCGGTGCCGATCCAGACATTTTTGCGATCGACGTGAATAGCGCCGGGCGCCAACGGTTCTGGGGCGTCCGCGTCGATGTGCACCGGGCCGAGCTTGATACGCAGGTCGCCGATCAGCGTCCACGCGCCCGGATTGGGCGTGACCGAGCGGATCCGGCGCTCCACGACCAGCGCCGGCAGGTCCCAGCGCACGCGGGCCTGCTCGACGGTGATCTTCGGCGCGATGCTGACCCCGTCGGCGGGTTGCGGTCGCGGTGTCAACGTCCGATCTTCGATGCCGTCCAGGGTGGTCGACAACAACGCCGCGCCCGAAACGGCCAGTCGCTCGAGCAGTTCCCCCGCGGTGTCGGTCGGCCGGATCGTCTCGGTGACGACGCCATAGATGGGCCCGGAGTCCAGGCTGGGCTCGATCCGGAAGGTCGTCGCCCCGGTCACGGTGTCTCCGGCCGCGATGGCCGCCTGCACCGGCGCGGCCCCACGCCAGGCGGGCAACAGCGAAAAGTGCAGGTTGATCCATCCGTGCGGGGGCACCGCGAGCAGTCCGTCGCGCAGTAACGCGCCGTAGGCCACGACGGCGCAGCAGTCCGGCGCGAGCGCCGTCAGTTCGGCGACGAACTCGTCCGAGTTCGGCCGCGCCGGCCGCAGCAGCGGGATGCCCCGGTCGAGCGCTTCGCGGGCCACCGGCGACGGCTGCGGCCTGCCGTGCCGGCCGACGGCGGCGTCGGGCCGCGTCAGCACGGCGATCACCTCGTGCCGGGACGAGTCGATGAGGCGGCGCAGCGCTGGCAGCGCGGGTTCGGGGGTGCCGGCGAAGACGAGACGCACTGGCACAGTCTAGAAAGCGGTGCACGCCACTCACCAAAAACTTGCGCTGGTCTATTGTTGCTCATGCATACTATTTCTAGTAGTTATCGTCTGCGGATATGGCCGCACTGCCGTGCTAGTGACAACGAGGTCGAGTTGGCAGCCCTTTCCTTACCTTTCAAGGAGGTCTAATGACACTCGACGCCACCGTGCACCGCACGGTATGGGCCCTGGGCGACTACGCGCTGATGGCCGAGGAAGTGATGGCCCCGCTGGGGCCTGTCCTGGTCAGGGCCACCGGCATCGGCCCGGGCGTCCGCGTGCTGGACGTCGCCGCCGGCTCCGGGAACATCTCGCTGCCGGCCGCGGCCGCGGGGGCCACCGTGGTCTCGAGCGACCTCACCCCCGAGCTGCTGCAACGGTCGCAAGCCCGTGCCGCGGCGCAAGGCCTGACGCTCGACTACCGGGAAGCCAACGCGCACGCGCTGCCCTTCGGCGACGGCGAGTTCGACGTCGTGATGTCCGCGATCGGCGTGCAGTTCGCCCCGGATCAGCAGCGGGCCGCCGACGAACTGATCCGCGTCTGCCGGCCCGGCGGAACGATCGGCGTAATCAGCTGGACGCCCGAGGGATTCTTCGGCCGAATGCTCGCCACTATCAGGCCCTACCGCCCCAGCCTGTCGCAGGCCGTGCCGCCCGCCGCCCTGTGGGGGCGCGAGGGCTACGTCACCGGCCTGCTGGGTGACCGCGTCGCACAGGTGACAGCGACCCGCGGACTGCTGCGCGTAAACCGGTTCGACAGCGCCGAGGCGGTGCACGCCTACTTCAAGAACCACTACGGCCCGACGATCGAGGCCTACACGAACATCGGCCACAACCGCGTGCTGGCCGCCGAGCTGGACGCGCAGCTCGTTGAGCTCGCGCAGCAATACCTCGCCAACGGCGGCATGGAATGGGAGTACCTGTTGGTGACCGCCGAGAAGCGGTAAGGGTCGGGCCGGCACCCGCAGGCGACGCCCAAAACGGACGTGTCAGGCGTCAGGCGTGAAGGTATAAGTCTCACCGTGAGCGAGGTAGACGAATCGCGTTGGCGTGGTTGAGGCCTCCGCCGCCCTCTGAAAGTCGTCCAGCCCGGACCGGAACACCGAGAAGTCGTTGTAGTGGATCGGGATTGCAGTTCGGGGCTTGGTGATTTCGACGGCCCGCACCGCCTGCTCGCCCGTCATCGTGACGATGGTGACGAGAAAGGTGGTGCCGCCGGTGTGAATGAGGCCAAGGTCGATGTCCGGGTAGCGGCGTGGGATGTCCTCAAGGCTAACGACGAGCATGGTGTCGCCCGTGATGTAGAGCCGGTAGAGCAGGTCACCCTTCCTGCTGAAGTCAAGCAGGTGCCCGTTGACGGGCATGAGCAGTTCCTCGACCGCGTCGTCCGCGGCGTGCTTGGCCGGCATCGCGGTGATCGTCAGCGTCGCGTCGCCTTTGCACACCTCCAGTGATTCCCACGTGTCAAGGGGATAGCCCCGCTCAAAGCCGAGCGCTCGCAGCTTGCCGACCGCGTCGGCCGTGGACACGATGGGCAGCGTCTTGTCGAGCTCACGTGCGGCGACGTCATCGAAATGATCGCCGTGATAATGCGATAAGACGATGAGATCGATCGGCGGCAGGTCGGCGATCTGGCAGGCGGGCTCGACCTCGCGGCGCGCCCAGATGCCGTGTCCCAGGTCCACATGCTCGCCTTTGTGCAGGAAGGCGGGATCGGTCAAGATCGATAGCCCGCCGTAACGGATCAAGGTGGTGGCGTTGCCGATGAAGAAGACTTCACCCGCGGTGAAATCGGCGGTGTCGTCACCGGAAATATTCAGGGCAGTCATCTGATCCTCGCTCGAGAAGTGTTATGGCCGTGGCGACTTCATTGCCCCAACGACCTCTTTGGTGTAGGGAACCGCGTGAGCCAGGAAGGCGTAGTTCACCAGCGCGGCCTGGTAGCCGTCGCCACGCGCGGGGTGCCGGGGGCCGGCGGTTGCGTCGCGGACGACGGCCACCTGGAACCCGTGCTCGAGCAGATCCCGGAGGTGGGACTCCACGCACATGTTGGCGAGCATGCCGCACAGAATCACCGTGTTGATCCGTCGCTTCCGCAGCTGCAGGACCAGGTCATTGGATTGCGGGCCCCACACTTTATGGGGGCTGGCCACGACGGTCGCCGAGTCCTCAATGAACGGCCTGAGTCGATCGAGCCAGTCGGCCCCCGAACCGGGGAAGCCGTCCAATGTCAGGGGCCCGGTGCGCGCAAACGTGTTGGTGCGCAACTCATCTGATTCCAGTGGGCCGTTGAACAGCCACCCGCGGTCGGTGGGATAGAAGTAGTGCGGAGAGATGAAGAGGCTGAAGCCGCCGGCCTTGGCCGCCGCGCAGAGGTCGACGAGATGTTCGACCGTCTGGTTAGCAATGATGCTGTCCTTCAACACTTCCCAGTTCTTGCCGGTGGGGCTCAGGACGTCGTTCTGAGGATCAATGACCACGACTGCGGTGTCGGAGGGGGTGTATGTCAGCGGCGTCATCGTCGGGTCAAGTCCAGCGCCGAGGCGCGGTCGATGGAGCGGCGCGGCTCAGCGCAGCGGGATGTCATGGCCCAAACTCCGTTCGCTTTCCGGCCGGGGGCCAAAGATGCGGCGTTCGGATTCGTCGATAGGGATGTCGTTGATGCTTGCCTCGCGACGGAACATCAGGCCGCTGTCGTCGAACTCCCACAGTTCGTTGCCGTAGCTCCGCCACCACTGGCCGGCGGCGTCGTGACACTCATACTGAAAGCGCACCGCGATCCGATTGCCGTGGAAGTCCCAGAGGCTCTTGCGCAGAGCGTAATCGAGTTCTCTCTCCCATTTGGCGGAAAGAAATTCGACGATCGCGTCCCGTCCAGTGACGAACTGGTCGCGGTTCCGCCAGGCGCTCTCGGGGGTGTAGGCAAGACTGACCCGGTGCGGGTCGCACGTGTTCCAGGCGTCCTCGGCGGCCTGAACCTTCACGAGCGCCGTCTCTAGGTCGTACGGCGGAAACGGTGGGCGGGACTCATTCATCCGCTCGGGTCCTTCCCGTGGTGTGGTGTCACC
The DNA here is from genome assembly GCF_041890355.1 of Mycobacterium hainanense. NCBI lineage: Bacteria > Bacillati > Actinomycetota > Actinomycetes > Mycobacteriales > Mycobacteriaceae > Mycobacterium > Mycobacterium hainanense. Next base: position 3,561,812 of record NZ_CP169059.1, read on the forward strand.
TGCCGACAACCAGGCTGCACGACATTGGCGAGCGGAGAAAGAGCCAAATCGCGATTGATCCGATCGCCGGGACCGATCAGTGCTGTCGGGACCGCGTCTGCGATAGGGGCTCGTCCGGATGCGGCCCGACAGCGAGCGGGGCCAGCACCCCGCGCGCTCGAGTCGGTGCTGTCCGAAGCCGCGCTAGAGATCGATCTCGGTGTCCAGGTGCACGTCCGGCTCGCCGCCGGCGGCGGTGAACGCGGTCAGGGCCCGCACCAGCCCGTGGCGCTCCGCCGGCGGCATCTTCTCCACGATCGCCGCGATCTCGGCGCGCCGGTAGGAGGTGACCTGACGAACGACCTCGCGTCCACGCTTCGTCAGCGCGGCCAGCAGCTCGCGCCGGGACGTCGGGTGCGGGAGACGGTCGATCAGCCCGGCCGCGACCAGCCGGTCGACCATCCGCCCGGTGGCCGACGGTTGCACCCCGAGCAGGCCGGCCAGGGTGGCGAGGTTCACCGGGCCGCGGTTGGACAGGATCACCAGCGTCCGGAACTGCGGAATAGTGATGGTCTCGTCCACCTGTCCGATGGACCGCGCCGAAATGGCGACCAGCAAGCGGGAAGCCGTCAGCAAAGCGTCGGTGATTACGTCGAGCGAATCGTCCGCCGAGGTGAGGTTCTCCGCTGCCATCTCGCCCCTTCTCCGGGATCGTCTCCGGCCTATCGGCGGCTGAAGACCAGGAAGTGTAACAACCTTCCAAAGTCGTAGTCAGGCATTATTTCCGACGCATACTATCGGCCCGGGCAGGAGTTGGCGAGGTCACCCGATGTGCAGCGGGTCGATCTGCACCCGGACCGGCTCGTGGTTCTGGCGGGCGGACAGCACGCTCACGCCGCGGCGCAGCGCCGCGGCCAGCGCCAGGCCCTGCTCCCGGCGGGCGCGCACCAGCATCCTGGTAACCGGCGTGCCGGGCGGCGTCCCCGCCGGGCGGCGGACGCCCGCCGGCAAATCCACCGGCCCCAGCACGTCGGCGCCCTCCGGCAACCCGGCCTCCTCGAGCAGCGCCGCCACCGCGGCGGCGGCGCCGTCCAGCGCTGCCATGTGCACGCTCGGCGGCAGGCCCACCTCCGTCCGGGCCACCAAGTCGGCCTCCGCATGACCCACCGGATCCCAGCGGATCAGTGATTGCACTGTGGGAATTGATGATTCGGCCACCGCCAGCACCACGCCGCCGTCGCCGCGGGCACGAACGAGCGCCGCGGCGGACATCCAGCGCCACAGCGCGTCCTCCGCGGCGCGCAGATCCTGGCGCCCCAGCAGCGCCCAGGTGTCCAGCAGCAGCGCCGCCCCGTAACCGCCCGACGCCACCGGCTCCGCCCCCGGGGTGGCCACCACCAGCGCCGGGCCCGCCGCCACCTCCGGCACGACGCCGTCGCCGGACGAGGTCACCACGGCGGTGCCGGGGAACGCGCGCCCGAGCTCCTCGGCGGTGCGTCGCGCCCCGACGACCACGGCGCGCACCGCGTCCGACCCGCAACGCGCGCAGCGCCGCGTCGGCTCGGTCCGCCCGCACCACCGGCAGACCAGCGCCGGGCCGCCCTCCTGCAACGACTCGGCCAGTGAGAGGGGTCCCGTGCAGTGTCGGCAGCGGGCGATGGTGCGGCAGCGCGCGCAGGCCAGCGACGGGACGTACCCGCGCCGCGGCACCTGCACCAGCACCGGCGCACCGGCCTCCAGTGACGACCGGGCGGCGCGCAGCGCGATCGACGGGATGCGCGCGGTCCGCGCGGCGGGGTCGCGTTCGTCGGCGTAACCGGTGTCGTCGAGGGCGACCACCCGCGGCGCGCGGGCGCGCACCACCGCCCGGGCCGCGACGATGTCGTGCGCCCACCCGCTGAGCACCAACGCCTGCGCTTCGGCGGTGCGCGCGTAGCCCCCGATCAGCGCCGCGCACCGCGCCTGGTGGGCGCGCAGCATCGCCACCTCGCGGGCGTGCGGGTACGGCGCCCGCGGCTCGGCCAGGCTGTCGTCGGCGTCGGCCCACACCATGACCAGACCCAGGTCGCTCAGTGGCGCGAAAGCCGCACTGCGGGTGCCGATCACCAGCCTGGCCTGACCGCGCAGCGCCGCGAGCCACCGCCGGTAGCGGGCGGCCGGCCCCAGCCCGGCCGACAGCGCCACCACGCCGCTCTCGTCGATCCGCGCGGTCGCGGCCCGCGACAGCGAGTCCAGATCGCGCTGGTCGGGCACGATCGCCAGCACCGCCCGACCGGCGCGGATCGTTTGTGCGGCGGCCTCAGCGAATCGGTCGGCCCACGACTCCCCCGGCAGGGCCTGCCAGACCGCACGCGCGGCCCGGGACTCGGCCAGGGCGTCCAGGAACTGGGTGCCCCGCCCGTAGACCGCCCACCCCGACGGGTCGACGGGCGCGGGCGGCGGCGGCCGCACCGTCGCCGTCGGTTCGCGCTCCACCCGGGCGTGCCGGGCCGGCACCGCCAGGCGCAACACATCCGGCCGTGTCCCGGCATAGCGTGCCGCCACCGCGTCGACCAACCGGCGGATCTCGGGGGTCAGCACCGGTTCGGCGGACACGACGCGGTCCAGGTAGCCGAGCTTGCCCTGATGGTCGGTGTCGTTGCGGCGCTCCAGCACGAACGCGTCGACCAGCCGGCCGTGAAACCGCACCCGCACCCGCACCCCCGGCTGGGCGTCGTCGGACTGCTCGGCCGACACCAGGTAATCGAACTCGCGATCCAGGTGCGGCACCGAGAGCATCGGCAACACCCGGGCGATGGGCTCGACCTGAACGGGTGTGCGCGCGGTGCCGCTCAAGGCGCTCTCATGGCCCGGCTGGTGCTCAATCCCGTACCGTCCGGGTCAGCTTCCGGCCGGTTCCGGGGCGCCGCCGTCGGCCGGTGCCTCACGACCGAAGAAGAACCCGGCCGTCATCAGGATCAGCGCCGCGGCGTACGACCACCAGATCGGCACCGCCAGCGCCTCGTTGCCCAGGATGAAGCGGCCGACGGCGATCAGCGAGTCGGACGCCGCGAAACACACCGCCCCGACCGCCGTCCAGATCGTCGGCAGCTTCGCCACCAGGGCGGCGCACACCATCGCGGTCAGCACCAGGATGTAGGCCGTCACCGGGAGCGTCAGCTTGCCCAGGTGCGGCCAGAACCAGGCCAGCAACCCGATGGTGGCCAGACACATGGCGACCACGGCGGCGATGCGCAACCTCGACGGGCGCCTGGCGGCCAGCGGCAGCAGCGCGCCCAGGAAACACAAGTGCGCCAACAGGAATGCGCCGAGCCCCACGACGAACGACTGGCTCCACCACGGGATCGCCAGCGCCCAGTCACCGATGGCCGACAGCAGCAGCGCCGGCATCAGCCACCGGCGCTCGCGGACGACGGCGTGGCCGGCCGCGGCGGCGGTCAGTAACAACGCCATCGACGCCTTGAACAACGGCTGCGCCACCCAGTGCCCGGTCAGTTCGGCCCCCGGCTCCGAACCCAGGGCCAACACCGTCAGGTACACGCCGTAGCCGAGGGCCGCCCAGTCGGCCAGCACCCAGCCGCCGAACACCAGCCGAGGTGCGTACGGTACGTCCATGCCCAGCTTGGACAACACAGCCGACGAAAAGCCCGCTATCGACCCCATCCTGCAGAAGGTACTGGATGCGGTTCCGTTCCGGCTATCCACCGAGGACGGCGTCGACGCGGCGCGGCAGCGCTTCCGCGACCTGCCCCGCCGGCAACTGCATCCCGAGTTGCGCGTCGAGGACCGCGCCATCCCCGGTCCCGCAGGGCCGGTCGGCGTCCGGATTTATTGGCCGCCAATCGAATCCGAGATCACCGCGCCGCCCGTCGTGCTGTATTTTCACGGTGGCGGGTTCGTGGTGGGCGACCTCGACAGCTACGACGGCACGGCCCGCCAGCACGCGGTCGGCGCCGACGCCATCGTGGTCTCGGTCGACTACCGGTTGGCGCCGGAGCACCCCTACCCCGCCGCGATCGAAGATGCTTGGGCCGCAACGGTTTGGGCCGCGGAGCACGCGGCCGCGCTGGGCGGTGACCCGAACCGGATGGGCGTGGCCGGGGACTCGGCCGGCGGCACGATCAGCGCGGTGATGGCGCATCGGGCGCGCGACCGCGGCGCACCGGCCATCGCGTTCCAGCTGCTGTGGTACCCGTCGACGATGTGGGACGCCTCGCTGCCGTCCTTCACCGAGAACGCCGGCGCGCCGATCCTCGACGTCAAGGCCGTCGCCGAGTTCTCGCGTTGGTACGCGGGCGAAGTCGACCTGTCCGCCCCGCCGCCGGGTATGGCGCCCGGGCGGGCTGACGACTTGTCCAACCTGCCGCCCGCCTACATCGCCGTCGCGGGCTACGACCCGCTGCGCGACGACGGCATCCGGTACGGCGAACGGCTCGCGGCCGCCGGCGTGACGGTCGAGGTACACAACGCCGAGACGCTGGTGCACGGCTACCTCGGCTACGCCGGCGTGGTGCCCGCGGCCACCGCCGCGATGGAACGGGGGCTGACGGCCCTGCGAACGGGGCTACGCGGGTGACGCCGGAGCGTACGGTGAGTCCATGACGGAGCCCACCTTCGCCCGACCAGAGATCGACGCGACCTTCAAGGCGTTGCTCGACGCCTTCCCGATGACCTTCACCGCGGCCGACGGCGTGGAGACCGCGCGTTCGCGGCTACGGATGCTCAAGGTGCCGCCCGAAATGCTGCCCGACCTGCGCGTCGAGGAGCGCACGATCGGATACGGCGACATCAACGACGTCGGAGTGCGGATCTACTGGCCGCCCCTGGAACCGGACGAGCCGCTGCCCATCGTCGTCTTCTATCACGGCGGCGGCTTCTGCCTCGGCGACCTCGACACCCACGACCCCCTCGCCCGCGCGCACGCCGTCGGCGCCGAGGCCATCGTGGTGTCCGTGGACTACCGGCTGGCCCCCGAGCACCCGTTCCCGGCCGGCGTGCACGACTCCTGGGCGGCGTTGCAGTGGGTCGCCGAGCACGCCGCCGAGCTCGGCGGCGACCCGGGCCGGATCGCCGTCGCCGGCGACTCGGCCGGCGGCAACCTGGCCGCGGTGATGGCGCACCTGGCCACCGCGAACGACGGCCCCGAGCTCAGCTTCCAGCTCCTGTGGTATCCGGTCGTCACCGCCGACATGTCGTTGCCGTCCTACACCGAGAACGCCAACGCGCCGATCCTGGACCGCGACGTGATCGACGCCTTCCTGTCCTGGTACCTGCCCGACATCGACATCAGCGACCCGACGGTGCTGCCCCCCACCCTGGCCCCGGCGAACGCGACGGATCTGTCCGGGCTGCCGCCCGCCTACATCGCGACCGCCGAACACGATCCGCTGCGCGACGACGGGGCCCGCTACGCCGAGCTGCTGGACTCCGCGGGTGTGCCCGCGGAACTGAGCAACGAGCCCAACCTGGTGCACGGCTACGCCAGCTTCGCCCCGGTGATCCCCGCGGCCTCGGCTGCCACCGACCGCGGCCTGGCCGCGCTGAAAAAGGCGCTACACCCCTAGGCGGTCACCATGAGCAGCACTCCCGATTACCACACGCTGATCGTCGGCGCGGGCTTCTCCGGGATCGGCGCCGCCATCAAGCTCGACAACGCCGGGCTGTCCGACTACCTCGTCGTCGAGGCGGGCGACGGTGTCGGCGGGACGTGGCATTGGAACACCTATCCCGGTATCGCCGTGGACATCCCGTCGTTCTCCTACCAGTTCTCCTTCGAGCAGAGCCCGGACTGGTCGCGCACCTACGCGCGGGGACGCGAACTCAAGGCCTACGCCGAACGCTGCGTCGACAAATACGGCATCCGATCCCGAATCCGCTTGAACACCAAGGTGCAATCCGCCGAGTTCGACGACGAACGGTCCCTGTGGCGGGTGCAGACCGACCCGGGCGGCACGGTCACCGCCCGCTTCCTCATCAGTGCCTGCGGCGTCCTGACGGTGCCGAACCTGCCCGACATCGACGGTGTGGACGGCTTCGGCGGCGTCACCATGCACACCGCGCGCTGGGATCACGACCAGGACCTCAGCGGCAAGCGCGTCGCGATCATCGGCACCGGCGCCTCGGCGGTGCAGGTCATTCCCGAGATCGCGCCGATCGTCAAGCAGCTCACGGTTTTTCAGCGGACGCCGATCTGGTGCTTTCCCAAGCTGGACGTCGCGTTGCCGGCGCCGGCCCGCTGGTTGATGCGGGTGCCCGGCGGTAAGGTCGCGCAGCGGCTGCTCAGTCAGGCCTTCGTCGAAGTCACCTTCCCCATCTCCGCGCACTACTTCACGGTGCTGCCGCTGGCCAAGAGGATGGAGTCCGCGGGGCTGGCCTACCTCCGCAAACAGGTGCACGACCCGACGGTGCGCGACCAGCTCACCCCGCGGTACGCGGTCGGCTGCAAGCGCCCCGGGTTCCACAACGAGTACCTGGCCACGTTCAACCGGGACAACGTGCGGTTGGTCACCGAGCCGATCGACAAGGTCACGCCCACGGCGGTGGCCACCGCCGACGGGGAAACCCACGAGGTCGACGTGCTGATCCTGGCCACGGGGTTCAAGGTGATGGATCCCGACGACATCCCGACGTTCGCGGTGACCGGCAGCGGCGGCAAGTCGTTGAGCCGGTTCTGGGACGAGCACCGGCTGCAGGCCTACGAGGGCGTCAGCGTGCCCGACTTCCCCAACCTGTTCACGGTTTTCGGCCCGTACGGATACGTGGGATCGTCGTATTTCGCGCTGATCGAGACGCAGACCCACCACATCGTGCGGTGCCTGAAACGGGCGCAGCGGGACGGCGCGACGCGCGTGGAGGTCACCGAAGAGGCCAACGAGCGGTACTTCGCCGAGATGCTGCGCCGACGGCACCGGCAGATCTTCTGGCAGGACAGCTGCAAGCTGGCCAACAGTTACTACTTCGACAAGAACGGCGACGTGCCGCTGCGCCCGACCACCACGGTGGAGGCCTACTGGCGCAGCCGGCGCTTCGACCTCGACGACTACCGGTTCAGCGGGTAGTCAGGCCAATTCACTTGCGTCCTTGAAGGATTCCTTCGATATTCCGCTCCGCCAGCGCGGTGATGGACATGAAAGGATTGCAGCCAAGGTAGCCGGGCAGCAGTGACGCATCGTTGACATAGAGCTTGTCATACCCTTTCACCCTGCCGTAGGCGTCTGTCGCTTTGCCCCGGACCACCCCACCCATCGGGTGGACAGTGTTGGGCGCAAAGACCTGTCCTTCGAACAGATCGTCGCGGTAATGCACTCCGTTGGCTTGCGTCACTTTGTCGAAAACCAACTGCGCTTTCGCGCGCAAATGATCGGTATGGCTTTCCGGCCAGTTGATCGTGATCCCGTCCGTGGCGCGGTCGTAGCTGATGTCAGCGCGATCACCGGTCCTAACCATGACGTAGTAGCCCAACGCGAACGTCTCGACCGGAAGCGGTATCGAGAACATGCTGGCGTACACCGGATTATCCGGATCATTCCGGCCGTCCAGGTTGATCAGTCCCATTAAAGACTGTTGGGTGCCCGCGGGATCCGTGGGTTGGAGTTCATGGGCGACCATGATGTCTCCGTTGTTTCCATATCCACGACCGATCTCTTCGCTCAAGTTGGGCAGCGCCCCCGTCTCCCGCGCCCGCAGCAGGATTTCGTTCGTACCGAGCACTCCGGCGTTGAGATGCAGCTCGTCGCAGCCGATTTCGAGCCGTCCGACCTCTTTGCCAAACCTGTCGATCTCTCGGGTGGACACCACGAACTCACCAGAACGCTCGCGCCGGATAGCGGTTACTTCGGTCAATGGCTTCAGCGTGACCTTTCCGGTCGCCAGTGCGGCGGCGACATAGGTCTGATCAACACTGCCAAACCTGCCGTAATTGTTGCCGTACTGTTGCTCAAAGTCCAAGGCTGAGCGTGGAACCTCGCCGGCCGCTTCCTTTTTCAGGTAATCGAACGAATACGCGCTGCCGTTGTAGTCCACGCCGTAACCGGCCGCTGCCGCGTACTTCCGGCCAACCCTGGCGTATTGGAACCATGGCGTCTCCTCGAACCAGTTCATATCGCGATAGCTGATGCGCAGCATTTTCTTGGCACGTTCGATGTAGGTCCCCAAGAAGGCACCGGGTTCGATATCCGGGAACGCGGAACGAACCTGATCCTCGGTTGGAATTGCGGCAATTGCCGCGTTTACCATGGACCCTCCGCCGACGGCCGCGCCGCGGAACACGGTATGCGCGCCATGCACGACCTTTTCGCATATCCCGGCTTGCACCGGCTGGGGCGACGGCGCGTGCTTAGCCACATCCTTCACCGAAACACCGCGATACGACGTCACCAGGCTCGGCGGAACGGACGTGAACCAGCCCGCGCGGTTGTCCGCGGGCAACATCCTGGAAAAGCGCTTCCCGTCAGCGTCGGGGGTATCCCACAGCCTGCCCCTCTCCAGGATCAGTGTCTCGATGCCGGCCTCGGCAAGCCGCAACGCCGATACCCCGCCGCCGTAGCCACTACCCACGACGATCGCTTTGAAGTGGTGTTCGGGAGCAGTCGACGTGCGCTCCCGTGCCAGTTCCAGGGCCCCGCAGATACCGCCAGCGCCCGCCGCAACCCCGGCTGTGACTTGCAGGAAAGTCCTCCGCGAGAAAACCATCCCGTGGCCCCCCTTTGGTGTATAAACCAACCCTTATTTCACGGACATCCCGGCCGATACGTATCAAAGATTACTATTATGGCCGATAGACGTCCAAAACTCAGGCTGTAACCATACGGATAGTATGGTATAAATCTTTTGGGCGCGGCAGGGCGGGCGCGGCCCAAGAATTCAGCACAGCTGCCGAAGGTTCGGGGGAGGACTGTGGCACCCTTATTTTTTCGCCCCGCCGTAGCGGAATCTCGAACCGAGACGTCGCCTGGAACGTGGAAGCAACCTCCGAGGTACCTCCGGCTGCTGCCGGCGGCGGTTCCGGTGTTCGTCTATGTGTCATGGCTTGGCGTGTTCATCACGGGCGCCGACGCATTCTGGTGGACCGGCTCCATTGCCGCGTTTGTCATCACTCCCGTTCTCGACCACGTGATCGGGTCCAACCCGAACAATCCCCCCGAGAGCGTCCTCGAATGGCTCGAAAAGGATCCGATTTACCGCTGGGCCACGTATCTGTACCTGCCCAACCAATACCTATCGCTGGTGTTCGCCTGCTGGCTGTGGGCGGGCGGGGGCTGGATCACCATGGACGCCGTCGACAAGCTGGGATTGATGGCGACGGTCGGGCTCGTCGGCGGCCTGGCCATCAACGCCGCACACGACCTGGGACACACGCGCGTACGGGCGGAGAAACGCTTGAGCAAGATCGCCCTCGCCCAGACTTGCTACGGCCATTTTTTTGTCGAGCACAACCGCGGCCACCATGTCCGGGTCGCTACCGTCGAGGATCCGGCGAGCGCGCGCTTGGGCGAGTGGCTTTACGCCTTCATTCCGCGGTCCGTGATCGGCGGTCTGCGCTCCGCCTGGAATCTGGAAGCTTCCCGATTGGCCGCAACGGGGAAATCGCCCTGGACGCCGGGCAATGACGTGATCAACGCCTGGGTGCTCAGCGTCGTCTTGTTCTCCGTACTCTCGGTTTGGTTTCGCCCCGTCGTCCTGCCGTGGCTGATCGGGCAGGCGATTTTCGGATTTTGCCTGCTGGAGATCATCAACTACATCGAGCACTACGGGCTGCGACGGCAGAAAACACCCAGCGGCCGCTACGAAAGGGTGCGCCCGACCCATAGCTGGAACAGCAGCACCGTGCTCGCCAACATCCTGCTTTTTCACCTGCAGCGGCACTCGGATCATCACACCAATCCGTTGCGCAACTACCAGATCCTTCGTCATCGCGACGAGGCACCTCAGCTGCCAAGTGGCTACAGCGCCATGCTGCTGTTGGCGTTGGTCCCCCCGTTGTGGCGTCGCGTGATGGACCCGCGCGTCATCGCCTTCTACCGCGGCGACATCCGGCTGGCGGCACTGAAGCCCGGCGCACGAATCTAATCTGCGCGTTCAGCGTCAAGCGCTGAGCGCCGTTGTCAGCGCCTAGATCGCGCGCTTGAGCTCGTCAACCTTGTCGAGCCGCTCCCAGGGCAGGTCGACGTCGGTGCGGCCGAAGTGCCCGTACGCGGCGGTCTGCGCGTAGATCGGGCGCAGCAGGTCCAGGTCGCGCACGATCGCGCCGGGACGCAGGTCGAACACCTCGGGGACGATCTTCTCGATCTTGACCGGGTCGACCGTCGCGGTGCCGAACGTCTCGATGAACAGGCCGACCGGGGCCGCCTTGCCGATGGCGTAGGCCACCTGCACCTCGACGCGCTCCGCGAGCCCGGCGGCGACGATGTTTTTCGCGACCCAGCGCATCGCGTACGCCGCCGAGCGGTCCACCTTCGACGGGTCCTTGCCGGAGAAGGCGCCGCCCCCGTGGCGAGCCCAGCCGCCGTAGGTGTCGACGATGATCTTGCGGCCGGTCAGCCCGGCGTCGCCCATCGGGCCGCCGACGACGAACTTGCCGGTCGGGTTGATCAGCACCCGCGTGGACGACGAGTCGAGGGTGTCGTGCGCCAGCTCGGCCAGCACGGCCTTGATCACGTGCTCCCGCAGGTCGGGATCCAGCGTCTTTTCCAGGTCGATGTCGGCCGCGTGCTGCGTGGAGATCACCACGGTGTCCAAGCGGACCGGGACGTCGTCCTCGTAGGCGATGGTGACCTGGGTCTTGCCGTCCGGACGCAGGTATCCCAGCGTGCCGTTCTTGCGCACCTCGGTCAGTTTGCGCGACAGCCGGTGGGCCAGCGCGATGGGCAGCGGCATCAGCTCGGGGGTGTCGGCGATCGCGTAGCCGAACATCAGGCCCTGGTCGCCGGCGCCCTGGGAGTCCAGCGGGTCCGCGGCGCCCTCGACGCGCGCCTCGTGGGCGGTGTCGACGCCCTGGGCGATGTCGGGCGACTGGGCGCCGATGCCGATGTTCACCCCGCACGACGCCCCGTCGAAGCCCTTGTCCGAGGAGTCGTAACCGATGTCGAGGATGCGCGCGCGCACAGTGTTGGTGATGTCGGCGAACGCCTCCTTCGCCGTCGTCGTCACCTCGCCCACGACGTGCACCTGACCGGTGGTGACCAGCGTCTCGACCGCGACCCGTGAGCGGGGGTCCTGCGCCAGCAGGGCGTCGAGGACCGAGTCGCTGATCGCGTCACAGATCTTGTCGGGATGTCCCTCAGTCACCGACTCACTGGTAAACAGGCGACCCTTTTCGCTCACAATCGAATCCTTCCGAATAGTTAGTTAACCGAATTATATCGGCTGGCATCGGGCCGGCCGGCGCCTGGCCCCGCGCCACAGCAAAACCGAACCGTATTACCCGCCGCCGTGCAGGAACGTGGCAATCGCATCCACGATACGACTGGCCATCAGCGTCTTGGAGCCGTGTTGCAGCGCCGACTCGGTGCCGTCGGAGGCCAGCAGCCAGCCGTCGTTGCTGTCCACCTCGAACGCCCTGCCGTCGCCGACCGCGTTGACCACCAACAGGTCGCAGCCCTTGCGGCGCAGCTTCGCCCGCGCGTGGAACAGCACGTCGCCGTTGGCGTCGCCCGTCTCGGCGGCGAACCCGACAATGGCCCGCATGTTGGGCAGCTCGCCACTGGCGCGCGCCCGGACCGCGCCGGCCAGCACGTCGTCGTTGCGGATCAGCTCGATCGTCGGAGGCCGTTCTTGGTCGTTCGAGCCCTTTTTGATCTTGGCGGCGGAAACCTGCGCGGGGCGGAAGTCCGCGACGGCCGCCGCCATCACCAGCACGTCGGCCGCGGGCGCGTGCTTGGCCACCGCGTCGCCGAGTTGCTCAGCCGAGCTGACGTGGACCACCTCGACCCCGGCCGGGTCGATCAGGCCGACGGTGTGCCCGGCGATCAGCGTGACCTCGGCGCCGCGCTGGGCGGCGACGCGGGCCACCGCGTAGCCCTGCTTGCCCGAGCTGCGGTTGCCGATGAAGCGCACGGGGTCGATCGGTTCGCGGGTGCCGCCGGCGGTCACCAGCATCTTGCAGCCGGCGAGGTCGTACGGGAGCGCGTCGTTTCGCTCCAGCAGCAGCTGGGCCAGCGTGGTGATCTCCTCGGCCTCGGGAAGCCGCCCGGAGCCGCTGTCGGTGCCGGTGAGCCGCCCGAAGGCCGGTTCGAGCACCACCGCCCCGCGGCGACGCAGGGTGGCCACGTTGTCGACGGTGGCCGGGTGCAACCACATCTCGGTGTGCATGGCCGGCGCGAACATCACCGGGCACCGCGCGGTGAGCAGGGTGGCGGTCAGCAGGTCGTCCGCGCGGCCGTGCACCGCGCGGGCGAGCAGGTCCGCGGTGGCGGGCGCCACCACCACCAGGTCGGCCTGCTGGCCGAGCTGGACGTGCGGCACCTCGGGGACGTTCTCGAAGATGCCGGTGTGCACCGGTTGGCCGGAGAGCGCCTCGAACGTGGCGGCCCCGACGAATCGCAGCGCGGATTCGGTGGGGATGACCCGGACCAGGTGGCCGGCCTCGGAGAGCTGACGAACGACCGTGCACGCCTTGTAGGCGGCGATGCCACCGGAGACGCCGACGACAATCCGTTTGCGGTCCACAGTTGGCCCGGCCCCGCCTTGCTACTCGCCCTCGGTGTGCTCGAGCAGGTCGGCGTGGATCTCGCGCAGCGCGATCGACAGCGGCTTCTCCTGAAGCCCCGGCTCGACCAGCGGCCCGACATATTCGAGGATTCCCTCGCCAAGCTGGTTGTAGTAGTCGTTGATCTGGCGGGCCCGCTTGGCGGCGTAGATCACCAGGGCGTACTTGCTCGACACGCGGTCCAGCAGTTCGTCGATGGGCGGGTTGGTGATGCCCAGCGGGGTGTCGTAGGCGCCCTGCACCCCAGCCGATGGGTCGAACCGGTCGGGGACGGCGGTCAGGGCCGCGTCGGACTGCGGAATAGTCACTTAGGTCAAACTCCTTGGCGGTCAGAGCCCCGAAACGGATTGGCTACCGCTGCTGATTCGAACGCTCAATCTCGATTGGATCTGTCTAACTCCTGGTCTGGCCAGGCGGGTCATGCGGACTCGGCGCAGTTCCTAGCAGCAAGGATACCAATTCGGCGCACGCGGACTCCAATTGACTGTTGACCACGACCTCGTCGAAGTCGTCCTGGGCCGCCATTTCGACGCGGGCGGTCTCCAGGCGGCGCCGCATGGCCTCCGGCGTTTCGGTGCCGCGACCGACGAGCCTGGCCTCCAGGTCCTGCCAGCTGGGCGGCGCGAGGAACACGGTGATGGCCTCGGGCATCGCCGCCTTGACTGCCCTGGCGCCGGCCAGGTCGACCTCGATGAGCACCGGGATCCCGGCCGCGGTGGCGGTCCGCACCGGCTCGGCCAGCGTGCCCGAGCGGTGCAGTCCGCCGTGGATCTCGGCCCACTCCAGCAGCGCGCCGTCATCGATGAGCTGCTGAAAGCGGGCCGGGCTGACGAAGTGGTAGTCGACGCCGTCGACCTCGCCCGGCCGGGGCGCCCGCGTCGTGGCCGAGACGGAAAAATGCAGGTCCGGGATTCGCTCGCGCAGGCACCGGACAACTGTCGACTTGCCGACCGCGGAGGGACCGGACAGCACGACCACACGCCCCTTACCTGATGATGCGGGACGCGTGCCGTGCTCGGTGTCCGGTCCCCCGCTCGCGCTCACTTGCGCTCCTGGGCCGGTGCGCCCATAGCGCGGGTTGGCCGGGGCCGGGCTAGGAGCCGAACTTTTCCAGCAGGGCCTTGCGCTGGCGGTCGCCCAGGCCGCGCAGGCGGCGGGTGGGGGCGATCTCCAGCTCAGTCATGATCTCCTGCGCCTTGACCTTGCCCACCTTGGGCAACGCCTCGAGAAGCGCAGAAACCTTCATCTTGCCCAGGACTTCGTCGGTCTCGGCGTCTTTGAGCACCTGGGTGAGGTTGGTGCCGCCGCGCTTCAGCCGGTCCTTGAGCTCTGCTCGTGCTCGACGTGCGGCAGCCGCCTTCTCCAACGCGGCCGCGCGCTGCTCGTCGGTCAACTGGGGAAGGGCCACGATTCCTCCGTATCTGATCAATCAATTTCAATCGATCTCATTTTGTCTCGCCGGTTCTTCTGCCAGCGGAGACGACCGTACTCAGGCCTTCTGACGAAATCTAACCCGACCCCCTGGTTCAGGGGACAAACTCCCAGCATGTGCCCCGCGCACGGTCCGAAAAAGCCGTCCGCCCGGCGTCCGCGCCGACCACCCGGCCGCGCGTCGCCGGCGCGCGCGGAGCGCCGTCGCGGCAACCCAAATATGCGTCCTGAGCTGTGCTTTTACCGAACGGGCCAGCCGCCCGGCCGCCCGCCGGGGCGGCGGCAAACGGCGACGACGGCGCGGCGACACGCCTCGTGCCGGGGATCACGCATTTTTTCGACGCGTGTCGCGCGTGTCGCGCCCGCGCTGTCCGGGCGCAGCGCGAGCACGCGTCCTTCGCTGGTACGGCCGCCAGCTAATACCCAGCGGGTTACCATCAAGCGGTGTCGAACCTGCGGATCCGTCAGGCCGCTGAGCTGCTCGGAGTCAGCGACGACACAGTCCGGCGCTGGATCAACCAAGGATCGCTGACGGTCGGTCACGACGCGGCGGGCCGCAAGGTCATCGCCAGCGAAGACCTGGCCCGGTTTTCCCGCAACAACGCCCCCGCCCCGCCGCCGGACCCGCTCAGCATCTCCAGCTCGGCGCGGAACCGCTTCGTCGGGCTGGTCACCAGGGTCACCAGCGACAAGGTGATGTCCCAGGTCGAGATGCAGTGCGGCCCGTTCACCGTCGTCTCGCTGATGAGCACCGAAGCCGCCGAGGAACTGCACTTGCGGCCCGGCAGCGTCGCCGTGGCGGTCGTCAAGGCCACCACGGTGATCGTGGAGACCGCGCGGCCCAGCCCGGCCATAGCGTCCGACTGAGGGCCGGCGCGGGCCTACTGCGCGCCCAGGTAGGCGACGGCCTCGAGCATCCGTTCGCCCGCGGCCCGCAGGTCGGCCACGGCCGGCCCGGCCCGCAACACCTCGCGGGCCACCGCGGGCAGCAGCTGACCGGGGGCCGCGCCGCCCAGCCCGGCGAGCGCGTCGGGCCGTCCGCCCTGGACACCGAGCCCGGGCACCAGCACCGGCCCGCCGAGCGCGCTGAGGTCGGGCGCCTCGAGCACCGTCGCGCCCACCACCACGCCGACGTACCCGGGGCCCGACGGCGTCGCGGACTTGTTCACCACCGCCGCCTGGTCGACCACGAGCTGGGCCACCGTGCGGCCGTCGAACGCGGCGCGCTGCACGGTGGCGCCCTCCGGGTTGGAGGTCGCGGCCAGCACGAACACGCCGCGGTCATGCGCGGCGGCGGCTTCCAGCAGCGGGCGCAACGACCCGAATCCGAGGTACGGCGAGGCCGTGACGGCGTCGGCCGCCAGCGGCGAGTCGCCCGCCCAGGCGGCGGCGTAGGCCGCCATCGTGGTGCCGATGTCGCCGCGCTTGGCGTCGGCCAGCACGAGCACGCCGACCGAACGCAGGGCCGCGATGGTGCGTTCGAGCACCGCGAACCCGGCGGAACCATACGGCTCGAAGAACGCCACCTGCGGCTTGACGACGGCGAAGCCGGCGAACGCCTCGACGCAGACGTCGCAGAACGCGGCCAGCCCATCGGCGGTGGTCGGCAAACCCCACGCGCTGAGCAGCTCGGGATGGGGGTCGATGCCCACGCACAGCGGGCCGCGTTGCGCTTTCGCCTCGGCCAGGCGGCCGCCGAATCCCGTCATCGGGCGCCTTCGTCGGGCGCGCCGCCCTGGCCGATCAGGCTGTGCAGTTCCTGCAGCGACCGGACGCCGATGTCACCGCGGATGCCCGCCTCGATGCCCTGGATGGCGGCGGACGCGCCCTGCACCGTGGTGACACACGGGATGTTGACCGACACCGCGGCCGAACGGATCTCGTAGCCGTCGATGCGCGGACCGGAGTTGCCGTACGGTGTGTTGATCACCATGTCGACCTCACCGGCCTTGATCGCGTCGACGGCCGACGCGGCCGGGCGGCCCGGCTGCGGCGGCTCGAAGTGCTTGCGCACCTCGTCACATGGAATTCCGTTGCGCCGCAACATCTCCGCGGTACCCTCGGTGGCCAGGACACGGAAGCCCAGGTCGGCCAGCCGCTTGACCGGGAACACCAGTGAGCGCTTGTCCCGGTTGGCGACCGAGACGAAGATGGTGCCCTCGGCCGGCAACGACCCGTAGGCGGCCGTCTGGCTCTTGGCGAACGCGCTGCCGAAATCCCGGTCGATGCCCATCACCTCGCCGGTCGACTTCATCTCCGGGCCAAGCAGCGAATCGATGGCCGCCCCGTCGATGCGGCGGAACCGGTGGAACGGCAGGACCGCCTCCTTGACCGCGATCGGGGCGTTCCAGGCGGCGTGGGCGCCGTCCCCGGACGTTGCCAGCATGCCTTCGTCACGCAGCTGGGCGATGGTGGCGCCCAACATGATCCGGGCGCAGGCCTTGGCGAGCGGGACGGCAGTGGCCTTCGAGACGAACGGGACCGTGCGGCTCGCCCTCGGGTTGGCCTCCAGGACGTAGAGCACGTCGTCCTTGAGGGCGTATTGCACGTTGAGCAGGCCGATCACCCCGATGCCGTGGGCGATGGCCTCCGTCGCGCGGCGCACCTTCTCGATGTCGCTGCGGCCCAACGTGACCGGCGGCAGCGCGCACGCCGAGTCGCCGGAGTGGATGCCGGCCTCCTCGATGTGCTCCATGATGCCGCCGATGTAGACCTCCGCGCCGTCGCACAGCGCGTCGACGTCGATCTCCACCGCGTCCTCGAGGAAGCGGTCGACCAGCACCGGGTGCTCCGGCGAGAGCTCGGTGGCGCGGGTGATGTAGCCCTCCAGGGTCTCGTCGTCGTAGACGATCTCCATCCCGCGGCCGCCCAGGACGTACGACGGCCGCACCAGCACCGGATAACCGATTTCGTCGGCGATCCGGCGGGCCTGCGCGAAAGTCGTTGCCATGCCGTATTTCGGCGCGGGCAAGCCGGCGCCGGCCAGCACGTCGCCGAACGCGCCGCGGTCCTCGGCCAGGTCGATCGCCTCCGGCGGGGTTCCCACGATCGGGACCCCGGCGTCGGCCAGGCGCTGCGCCAACCCGAGCGGGGTCTGGCCGCCCAGTTGCACGATGACGCCCACCACGCCGGGCCCCGCGCCGGCCGACTGCTGTTCGGCGCGGTACACCTCGAGGACGTCCTCGAACGTCAGCGGCTCGAAGTACAGCCGGTCGGCGGTGTCGTAGTCGGTGGACACCGTCTCGGGGTTGCAGTTGATCATCACGGTCTCAAAACCGGCTTGGCTCAACGTGGTTGCCGCGTGCACGCAGCTGTAGTCGAACTCGATGCCCTGGCCGATGCGGTTGGGCCCGGACCCGAGGATCAGCACCTTGGGCCGCTCGGCCTGCGGGGCCACCTCCGTCTCGGCGGCCGGGTCGAGCTCGTAGCTGCTGTAGTGGTAGGGGGTCTTGGCCTCGAACTCCGCCGCGCAGGTGTCGACGGTCTTGTACACCGGGTGGATGCCGAGGCGCTCGCGCAGCGAGCGCACCCCGTTCTCGCCCGCCAGTTCCGGCCGCAGGGAAGCGATCTGGCGGTCCGACAGCCCGCTGTGCTTGGCCCGCCGCAGCAGGTCGGTGTCGAGCACCGGGGCCTCCACCAGCTCGGCGCGCAGCTCGCCCAGCTCGCCGATCTGGGCCACGAACCACGGGTCGACGCCGCTGGCCTCGGCGACCTGCTCGATCGACGCGCCCAGCCGCAGCGCCAGCTCGATGTCGTAGAGCCGGCCCTCGGTCGGCGTGCGTAGGCGGTCGAGCACCTCGTGCAAGTCCCCGTGCGGGTCCGGCTTGGTCCAGAAGCCCGTGCGGGTGGTCTCCAGCGACCGCATCACCTTGCCGAGCGCCTCGATGAAGTTGCGGCCCAACGACATTGCCTCGCCGACAGACTTCATCGTGGTGGTCAGGGTGGGGTCCGCCCCGGGGAACTTCTCGAACGCGAACCGCGGCGCCTTGACGACGACGTAGTCAAGGGTGGGTTCGAAGCAGGCGGGCGTTTCCTTGGTGATGTCGTTGACGATTTCGTCGAGGGTGTACCCGATGGCCAGCTTGGCGGCGATCTTGGCGATCGGGAAGCCGGTGGCCTTGGAGGCCAGCGCGCTGGACCGCGACACCCGCGGGTTCATCTCGATGACGATCAGCCTGCCGTCGACCGGGTTGATCGCGAACTGGATGTTGCAGCCGCCGGTGTCTACCCCGACCTCACGCAGGATCGCGATGCCCAGGTCCCGCATCCGCTGGTATTCCCGGTCGGTCAGCGTCATGGCCGGCGCGACGGTGACCGAGTCACCGGTGTGCACGCCCATCGGGTCGAAGTTCTCGATCGAGCAGACCACGACGACGTTGTCGTTGCCGTCGCGCATCAGCTCGAGCTCGAATTCCTTCCAGCCGTAGATCGATTCCTCGATCAGCACGTTGGCGCTGGGGCTTTCGGCCAGGCCGGCGCCGGCCATCCGGTCGACCTCCTCGACGGATCGCGCCATGCCCGACCCCAACCCGCCCATGGTGAAGCTGGGCCGCACCACGACCGGCAGCCCGAGTTCCTCGACCGTCTCGCGGACCTCTTCCATGGTGAAACACACTCGGCTGCGGGCGGATTCACCGCCGACCTTGGCGACGATGTCCTTGAACATCTGCCGGTCCTCGCCGCGCTGGATCGCGTCGATGTCGGCCCCGATGAGCTCGACACCGTGGCGCTCCAGCGCCCCATTCTCATGCAGCGCGACCGCGGTGTTGAGCGCGGTCTGCCCGCCCAGCGTGGCCAGCAGTGCGTCGATCTTGTTGCCACGCTCGGCCTGCTGGGCGATCACCCGCTCCACGAAGGCCGGGGTGATCGGCTCGACATAGGTGTGGTCGGCGTACTCCGGGTCGGTCATGATGGTCGCCGGGTTGGAGTTGATCAGGCTGACCTGCAGCCCCTCGGCCCGCAGCACCCGGCAGGCCTGGGTGCCGGAGTAGTCGAATTCGGCCGCCTGGCCGATGACGATCGGCCCCGAGCCGATCACCAGCACGTGGTTGAGGTCGGTGCGACGCGGCATCAGCGCCCCTCTTCCATCAGGTCGATGAATTGGTCGAACAGGTATTCCGCGTCGTGCGGTCCGGCGGCGGCCTCGGGGTGGTACTGCACCGAGAACGCCCGCCCGTCAGCGAGTTTGACGCCCTCGACCACCCCGTCGTTGGCGCAGGTGTGGCTGACGACCGCCGGGCCGAACGGGGTGTCGAAGGACTGGCCCGCCTCGCCTTCCAGCGCGAAGCCGTGGTTCTGCGCGGTGACCGCCACCCGCCCGGTGGCGTGATCCATGACCGGGACGTTGATGCCGCGATGGCCGAAGACCATCTTGTAGGTGGACAGGCCCAGCGCGCGGCCCAGGATCTGGTTGCCGAAGCAGATGCCGAACAACGGGATTCCGGCACCGAGCACCTCACGGGTGAGGGCGACGACGTGGTCGGCCGTGGCGGGATCGCCGGGGCCGTTGGACAGGAACACGCCGTCGGGTGAGATGTCGGCGATCTGCTCGAAGGTGGTCGACGACGGCAACACGTGGCTGCGGACCCCGCGCCGGGCGAAGTTGCGCGGCGTGTTGGTCTTGATCCCCAGGTCCAGCGCGACCACGGTCAACCGGTGCGGGCCTTCGGGTTCCACGATGTAGCGCTCCGGCGTGCTGACCTCCCCGGCGAGGTCGGCGCCGAGCATGGACTGCTGTCCCCGCACCCGTTCCAGGAGCTCGGCGGTGTCGGCGAGCGCGTCACCGGAGAACACCCCCGCCTTCATCGATCCGCGGCTGCGCAGGTGGCGCACCACCGCCCGGGTGTCGATGCCGGCGATCCCGACGATGTGCTGGCGCATCAGCTCGTCCTCCAGGGTGCCGGTGGCGCGCCAGCTGGACGCCCGTGGCGACGGGTCGCGCACCGCGTAGCCGGCCACCCAGATCCTGTCGCCACGGCTCTCCGCGTCCTCGGTGTTCCAGCCGGTGTTGCCGATCTGCGGGGCCGTGGCCACCACGATCTGCCGGTGATAGCTGGGGTCGGTCAGCGTCTCCTGGTACCCCGACATGCCGGTGGAAAAGACGGCCTCGCCGAGCGTTTGGCCGACCTTGCCGAACGGCGTGCCCGTGAAGACGCGCCCGTCCTCGAGCACGAGCACTGCTTTACTCACGAGCGCGGCTCCTTTCCTCCGCGAGCGGGTGGGGTCCCCGCGAAGCTGGGGAGTGGCCCCACGTCGCTTCGCTCTCAGTCGTCGCCGCGCGACTCACGCGGCGCCCTCCTGCTGGGACTCCAGCCACTCGGTGTATTCCTCACGGTGATTGGCCCGAAAGCCGGTGTCGATCTCGACTCCCGACGGCAGCCGCCACCGAATCGCCAGGATCCCGATCCGGGCCACGGCCCTGCCCCCCATGCTGCGTTCCATCCGGATACCGGTGATCGTGTCTTTCGGAATCCAAATCGGGTGTGCCCGTACACGTTCCACCATGATTCCGCCGGCGTAGCGGGTCAGTACCGCCTTGCTGCGGAAACCCATGTCGCCGGCCGCGATCCGCTCGTGCCAGCCCGGCGCGATCATGGAACCGCAATAGTGGCCGCGGGTGGTGATCAGCGCCGCGCCCACCTGGTCGGGCACGTCGGGCAGGTCGCCGATCAGCTCCTCCTGCCGCTCCGAGCGACGCCGCCAACCGCGCATCATCAGCTGGATCACCACCGCGATCACCACCACCAGCACGGCCGCGAAGATCAGCGACCCCACCAGCGTGCCGGAATTCATGCCGGGCACTTCCCGTCTCGAGCGGTGACCTTGCCCCGCAGCAGCGTCGCCGTCACGGTGGCCGGCAGCGCCATCGATTCGAATGGCGTGTTGGCCGACCGGCTGGCCAGATCGGCCCCGGCGACGGTCCAGGTGGCCTCGGGGTCCACCACCGTCAGGTTGGCCGGCTCCCCCACCTCGAGCGGGCGCCCGTGATCGGGCAGGCCGACGATGCGTGCGGGGTTCTCGCTCATCACCCGCGCGACGTCGCGCCACGTCAACAGCCCGGGCGTCACCATCGTGTGCACCACGACCGACAGCGCGGTCTGCAAGCCCAGCATGCCCGGCCGCGCCGCGGCGAACTCGACGCACTTCTCGTGTTCGGCGTGCGGGGCATGGTCGGTGGCCACGCAGTCGATGACGCCGTCCGCCAGGGCCTGGCGCAACGCCACCGCGTCGGCGGCCTCCCGCAGCGGCGGGTTGACGCGGTTGCGCCCGTCGTAGGTGGCCAGCCTGCCGTCGTCGAGCAGCAGGTGATGCGGGGTGACCTCGGCGGTGATCGAAATGCCTTGATCCTTGGCCCATTTCAGCAGCTCGACGGTGCCCGCGGTGGACGCGTGACAGATGTGCACCCGGGCGCCGGCGTCGCGCGCCAGCAGCGCGTCGCGGGCGACGATCGATTCCTCGGCGGCCCGCGGCCATCCCGAGAGCCCGAGCCGGGCGGCGGTGGGTCCCTCATGGGCGACGGCGCCGACGGTCAGCCGGGGTTCCTCGGCGTGCTGGGCGATCAGCACGCCCAAACCGGTGGCGTACTCGAGGGCGCGGCGCATCACCAGCGGGTCGTGCACGCAGACGCCGTCGTCGGAGAACATCCGCACCTGCGCGGCGCCGGCCGCCATCATGCCCATCTCGGTGAGCTCGGCGCCGGCGAGGCCGACGGTGACGGCGCCGACGGGGTGGACGTCGACCAGGCCGACCTGCTGGCCGCGGTGCCACACGTGGTCGGTGACCACCGGGCTGTCGGCGACGGGATTGGTGTTGGCCATCGCGAACACCGCCGTGTATCCGCCCAGGGCCGCTGCGGCGGAGCCGGTTTCGATGTCCTCGGCGTATTCGCGGCCCGGCTCGCGCAGGTGAGTGTGCAGGTCGACGAACCCGGGCAGCAACACCTGCCCGGTGGCGTCGATGACGTCGGCATCGTCCGGGATCTCGAGTCCGGCGCCGATGCCGGCGATCTGGCCGTCGTCGACGAGGACGTCGACCCGGTCGCCCTCGCCGTACAACCGCACGCCGCGAATGAGCACGCTCATGCCGCAATCTCCTCTGCCCCCACGAGAACATGGAACAGCACCGCCATGCGGACGTGCACACCGTTGGAAACCTGTTGCAGCACAGCCGATTGCGGCGAGTCGGCCACCGACGACGCGATCTCCATGCCGCGCAGCATCGGGCCCGGGTGCAGCACCACGGCGTGGCCGGGCAGCATCGCCTGGCGGCGATCGGAAAGGCCGTAGCGCGAGGAGTATTCGCGCACCGACGGAAAGAAGCCGCCGTTCATGCGCTCGGCCTGCACCCGCAGCATCAGCACCGCATCGGCGGCGGGTAGCTCGGCATCGAAGTCGTTCGTGACGGTCACTGGCCAGCCGTCGACGCCGACCGGCAACAGCGTCGGCGGCGCGACCAGCACCACCTCGGCGCCC
Source organism: Mycobacterium hainanense (assembly GCF_041890355.1). NCBI lineage: Bacteria > Bacillati > Actinomycetota > Actinomycetes > Mycobacteriales > Mycobacteriaceae > Mycobacterium > Mycobacterium hainanense. Next base: position 3,584,399 of record NZ_CP169059.1, read on the forward strand.
AGGGTGTTCAGCAGCATGACGTTGGAACGGGCGACCCGGCTGTGCAGGATGTCGCCGACGATCACGATGCGCCGGCCCTCGATGCCGCCCAGGCGCTGGCGGATGGTCAGCGCGTCCAGCAGCGCCTGCGTCGGGTGCTCGTGAGTGCCGTCCCCGGCGTTGATCACCGATGGGCCGTGGTTGGCGCTGCCGGTCCAGCCGGCGAGCAAGTGGGCCGCGCCGGATGCCGGGTGGCGAATGATCAGCGCGTCGGCGCCGGCCGCGCGCAGGGTCAGGGCGGTGTCGCGCAGCGACTCGCCCTTGCCCACCGACGATCCCGCCGCGCTGACGTTGATGACGTCGGCGCTCATCCACTTGCCCGCCACCTCGAACGACACCCGGGTGCGGGTGGAGTTCTCGTAGAACATCGTGATGACGGTGCGCCCGCGCAGGGTGGGCAGCTTCTTGATCTCGCGGCCCACGAGCGCCTGGGCGAAGCGGTCGGCGTCGTCGAGGATGGCGGTGGCCTCGTCGCGGCTCAGGTCGCCGGCGGCCAGCAGGTGACGGGTCATCGCGAGATCACCACCCCGTCGCGCCCGTCCTGTTCGCTCAGCAGCACGTGCACGCTCTCGCTGCGGGAAGTCGGAACGTTCTTGCCGACGTAGTCGGCGCGCAGCGGCAGCTCGCGGTGGCCGCGGTCGACCAGCACCGCGAGCTGCACCGCCCGCGGGCGGCCGACGTCGCGCAGCGCGTCCAGCGCGGAGCGCACCGAGCGCCCGGAGTACAGCACGTCGTCGATGAGGATCACCAGCGCGTCGTCGATGCCACCCGCCGGGATCGACGTGGCCTCCAGCGGCCGCGGCGGCTTTTGCATCAAATCGTCGCGGTACAAGGTGATGTCGAGGCCCCCGCGGCCCACCTCCACGCCGCTGAATTCGGCGATGTGGGTGGCCAGCCGCTCGGCCAGGATCACGCCGCGGGTCGGGATGCCCAACAGCACCACCCGCGGCGCGTCGGGGCCGTCCAGCGCGGTCTTCTCGATGATCTGATGTGCGATACGGGAAATGGTGCGGCCCACGTCGGCCGCCGACATCAATTCCCTGGACCCGCGGCCTGAGCCGCTCTCGTCCACAGCACCCATACGAAACTTGACCTCCTTCTCCGCCTCGCCGGACGGATCGTTAAAGGATGTCGACTGTCGGGCAGCCTAACACTTCCCTGCCGGGGCGACCGCGCGGGGCACGAGCGCCGTCCCGGATCCACCGCCCGTCCCAGGTGTCTCGCCGGGAATCGGCGCCTCGATACCAGGGCGGCCAAACAGGGGTCGGCGCGACGTCACCCACCGAGCCTGGGCGAAGCCCCGCCCGCGCCGTCGGAGCCGTCGAGCCTGTGCGCGGTCGCCTAGGTGCAGGGAAGTTGCCCGTTGAGCAGGCAATTCGACGGCGGCGTGAAGGAACCGGTCAGCGCGCCCCGCATGCCGCCCGTGGCCGAACCACCGGGCGCAATGCTGCGATTCCAGTTCGCCGGGGTGAGGGTGTAGTGGGTGCCCGACTGGGTGACGTTGCTGTTCCACGTGTGCAGGACGGATTGTCCGGCCGGCATGTCGAAGTCGATCCGCCAATCGGTGAGCGGCGCCATGCTCAGGTTCGTGACGGTGAAGTTGGCGATGAAGCCGCTCTGCCACGCATGTTGCACCGACAGCGTCGCCGAGGCGGGCGCAGCGGCGCGAGCCACGGGGGTGACGGCAAGTCCGAGGGTGGCGACCGTCAATGCCGACACGGATACGTGAAAGGCTGTGCGCCAGCGCTTCACGCATTTGTTCAGTTCGGCCATGCCGCCAACAGTAGAGCCGAGCAGGCGTTATCGGCCCGCGCATCGCGGCACGCTGCAGTACCTTTGCCCAACCGCAACCGTCATGAAATTTTGGCGTGGATCGGGGGCGCGGTTCCTACCGGCTCCCGCGACGCCGTTCGCGCTACCCTGGCGAAAGTGACGGGCTCCGGATTCTCCCGAATGCAACAGATGGACTTCGACGCGCTCTACCGCGGCGAGAGCCCCGGCGAAGGCATCCCGCCGATGGCGACGCCCCCGTGGGACACCAAGGCGCCCAAAGACAGCGTCGTCGCTTGGCATAGCGGCGGCTGGGTCCACGGCGAGGTCCTGGACATCGGCTGCGGGCTCGGCGACAACGCCATCTATCTGGCTCGCAACGGCTTCGGCGTCACCGGGCTGGACATCTCACCGACCGCGCTGGTCACCGCGCAGCGCCGCGCCCACGACGCCGGAGTCGACGTGACGTTCGCGGTGGCCGACTCCACCAAGCTGGAGGGCTACTCAGGCGCTTTCGACACGGTCATCGACAGCGGCATGTTCCACTGCCTCGACGACGAGGGCAAGCGCAGCTACGCCGCCGCGGCACACCGGGCGACCAGGCCGGGAGCCACGTTGCTGATCAGCTGCTTCTCGGACGCCAACGCCCCCGACGAGCGCTGGCCGCGGCCGGCGGTCTCCGAGCAGACGCTGCGGGACGTCCTCGGCGACGCGGGGTGGGACATCGAGTCGCTGGAGCCCGCGACGATGCGCCGGGAAGTGGACGGCGCCGACGTCGAGATGGCGTTCTGGTACGTCCGCGCGCAGCGGCGCTGACCGAACCTGCCGCTCGCCGCGACCGCGAGATTTCGGCCCGGGTAGTCGGCCGCCGCGGGGAAGAAAGTACGTTCGATTCGTGAGCGAGGAGTTCTGGGTTACCCGCCGCGATGCCGGGGACGCGGTGGTGTTGCAGGTCAGCGGCGTGGTGGACATCATCACCGCACCGTCACTCGCCACCCATATCGACGTCGCCCTGGCCGGCACGCCCGCGGTGCTGGTCATCGACCTCACCGAGGTCGATTTCCTGTCCTCCGCGGGCATCACCGTGCTGGTCGAGGTCCATCGCCTGACCGAGAACAGCCCGACCTCACTGCGGGTGGCGGCCGACGGCTCGGCCACCAGCCGGCCGCTGCGCATCGTCGGCCTCGACCAGTTCATCGACCTCTACCCCACCGTGGACGAGGCCTTGGCCGGAGCTCCCCGCGGCCCGGAGCTAACCTGACCGGGTGAATCTCGACGTCAATGCGGCCTCCATCCGGGAAGTGGTCGACGCGGGCCTGCTCGCCGGCGCGCTGACGATGGTCTGGCAGCGCGGAGAAGTCCTGCAGGTCAACGAAATCGGTTACCGCGACGTGGACGCCGGGCTGCCGATGCAGCGGGACACCCTGTTCCGGATCGCGTCGATGACCAAGCCGGTCACCGTCGCGGCGGTGATGAGCCTGGTCGACGAGGGCAAGCTGACGCTGAAGGATCCCGTCGTGCGCTGGGCGCCCGAGCTGGCCGACGTGCGGGTGCTCGACGATCCGCACGGCCCGCTGGATCGGACGCACCCCGCCCAGCGGGCCATCCTGATCGAGGATCTGCTCACCCACACCAGCGGACTGGCCTACGGCTTCTCGGTGTCCGGGCCGATCGCCAAGGCCTACGTGCGGCTGCCGTTCAACCAGGGCCCGGACGCGTGGCTCGCCGAGCTGGCCAAGCTGCCACTGGTGCACCAGCCCGGCGACCGGCTCACGTACAGCCACTCCATCGACCTGCTGGGCGTCATCGCGTCGCGCATCGAGGGCAAACCGTTCAACCAGGTACTCGACGAACGGGTTCTCGGCCCGATCGGCATGCCCGATACCGGATTCTTCGTCTCCCCCGACGGGCGCCGCCGCGCGGCGACCATGTACCGGCTCGACGGGCAGGGCCAGCTGCACCATGACGCGATGGGGCCGCCGCACATCAAGCCGCCGTCCTTCTGCAACGCCGGCGGCGGGTTGTGGTCGACCGCCGACGACTACCTGAGGTTTGTGCGGATGTTGCTCGGCGACGGGACGATCGACGGGGTGCGGGTGCTCTCCCGCGCGTCGGCCCGGCTGATGCGGACCGACCGGCTCACCGACGAACAGAAGCGCCATGACTTCTTGGGCGCGCCGTATTGGGTCGGCCGCGGCTTCGGCCTGAACCTGTCGGTGGTGACCGATCCGACCAAAAGCGCGCCGCTGTTCGGCCCGGGCGGGCTCGGGACGTTCAGCTGGCCCGGTGCCTACGGGACGTGGTGGCAGGCCGACCCGACCGCCGATCTGGTGCTGCTGTACCTGGTGCAGAACCTGCCGGACATGTCCGCGGACGCGGCAGCGGCGATCGCCGGCAACACGTCGCTGGCCAAACTGCAGTCGGCGCAACCGAAGTTCGTCCGGCGGACCTATCAAGCGCTCGGCCTCTGACGTGGTCGATTACCCGCCCGACCGCATCACCGGACCGCGTCTCGTGCTGCGCCGGCCGGTGCTCGACGACGCCGGCGCGCTGTTCCAGCGGGTCGCCCGCGACCCCGAGGTCACCAAGTACCTGATGTGGGCGCCGCATCCCGACGTGGCGGCGACCCGGCGGGTGATCACCGAAAAGCTCAACTCCACCCCCGACGAGCGGACATGGGCGATCGAATTGCGGCACAGCGGTGAGGTGGTCGGGCTGACCAGCTGCCGGCGCCCGGTGCCACATTCGGTCGAGATCGGTTACTGCCTGGGCCGCCGGTGGTGGGGCAAGGGCCTGATGGGCGAGGTGCTCGACATGCTGCTGACCGCGCTCGACAGCGACCGGGCGGTGTATCGGGTGTGGGCGACGTGCAACGTCGACAACGAGCGCTCGGCCCGGTTGCTGGAGCGCGCGGGCTTCGTCTTGGAGGGGCGGTTGGCCCGCCACGTAGTCTACCCCAACCTGGGCCCCGAGCCGCAGGACAGCCTGCTCTACGCGAGGATCTTGCGCTGATCGAGCGTGCGGCCAAGGCGGGCGTCAGCGGCGTGTCGCCGCCCAGGACGCACGCCGAAAGCCGTCAGCGCACGCCCGATCGCGCTTGCTCCAGAGCGCGCCGCGCGTAGGCCCGCACGTCGGCGTCGCCGTCCTTGAGGGCGATGGTCAGCGCATCGCGCGCGGCGGGTTCACCGGCCCACCGGGTCAGGCTCAGCACGGCCGCCTTGCGCACGTCGAGGTGCGCGTCGGCGAGCGCCTCGGCCAGCGCCGGCACCGCGACGTCGGCGGGCGCGCCCGCCAGGGCGCGGGCCGCGCCCTCCCGGATCTGCCACGCGGGAGCCCGCAGCGCCGCTTTCACCGCAGCGAAATCTGCTGGGCGGCAACCTAACTCGCCCAGCGCGGCCAGCGCTGCCGCGCGCACCAACGGGTCCGGGTCAGCGATCAGCGCGCTGACGGCCTCGCCGCCGCCGCGCAGCGTGGCCAGTCCGGCGGCCGCCGCGATCCGGACCTCGCGGCTCTCGTCGCCGGTGGCGGCGACCACCCCGGCCACGTCGTCGACCGACACCAGCGCCCGCACCGCCTCGATCCGCACCCGGTGGTCGGCATCGGTGAGCGCGCGGCGATAGTCCTCGGGGTCGCCGACCCGGCGCGCGGCCAGCACGTAGAGCGAGGCCGCCCGCACCACCACGTCCCCGGAGTCCAGGCCCGGCTGAACGTCGGCCGGCTCGGGTAACACCTCGACCAGCTCGCGGATCCCCTCGGCGCCCGTGCGCCGCACGGCGGCGTCGGCGTCGTCCAGCGCGGCCAGCAGGGCGGGCGCGTATCCGTCCGGGATGTGTTCGGTGAGCGTGGCCACCGCCGTGCGGCGCACGCCGGGGTCGGGATCGGTCAGGTACGGCCGCAGCTCGTCGATCGTCGGCTCCTCGAGGGCCAGGACCTCGGCTATGCGCGGCGACGGCGGTTCGAATGACGTTGCGGCCGTGGCGATCCGGGACGCGGTGGTGGCCGGGGCCTGGCCGCCGACCAGCGGCGGCTGCTCCACCGCGCGCACGGTCTGATCCACCGGCGGCAGGCCGTCCAGCTCCGGCACCGGTACGAAATACGGGGCGACCGGCCGCTTCAGGAACACCATCTTGCCGTCGGCGCCCTTGCGCAGGTTGAGATGATAGCCCCACTGACTGTCGTCGCGGCCGGGCAGGTCGGCGCGGTCGTGGTAAAGGCCCCACCGCGATTCGGTGCGGGTAAGCGACGATCGGGCGGCCATCTCGGCGCAGTCCCGGATGAACGACACCTCGACGGCGCGCATCAGCTCGTGCGGGTTACGCGCCCCCATCTCGGCGATCTCGGCCCGCATGCGGTCGAACGTGCGCACGGCGATCGACAGCTTGGCCGCCGTCTTGGGGGGCGCCACGTAGTCGTTGACGAACCGGCGCAGCTTGTACTCGACCTGCGGCTGGGGTGGCCCGTCGGGATGCCGCAGGGGCCGGTAGATCAGCTCGTGCGCCTCGCGCAGCTGGTCGTCCGGGAGTTGTTGCGGTGCAGACGTTTCCCCGCAGGAGGTGGCCGCGTCCGTGCCGGCGAGGTCGCCGAAGACGAACGCGCCGATCATGTAGTTGTGCGGGACGCAGGCCAGGTCCCCGGCGGCGTACAACCCGGGCACCGTGGTGCGGGCGTGTTCGTCGACCCAGACCCCGGACGCCGAATGCCCGCTACACAACCCGATTTCGGAGATGTGCATCTCGATGTCGTGGGTGCGGTAGTCGTGGCCGCGGTTGGCGTGGAAGGTGCCGCGCGTCGGCCGTTCGGTGGTGTGCAGAATGTTCTCCAGCGCGGTCAACGTCTCGTCGGGCAGGTGGGAGACCTTGAGGTAGATGGGTCCGCGGGCGGAGTCGATCTCGCTCTTCACCTCCGACATCATCTGACCCGACCAGTAGTCGGAGTCCACGAACCGCTCACCGTGGGCGTTGACCTGGTAGCCGCCGAACGGGTTGGCCACGTACGCACACGCCGGCCCGTTGTAGTCCTTGATCAACGGGTTGACTTGGAAACACTCGATTCCCGACAATTCGGCGCCCGCGTGGAAGGCCATCGCGTACCCGTCGCCGGCATTCGTCGGGTTCTCATACGTGCCATACAGGTAGCCCGACGCGGGCAGCCCCAGCCGGCCGCAGGCGCCGGTGGCCAGGATCACCGCCTTCGCCCCGATCGCGACGAATTCGCCGGTACGGGTGTGCAGCGCGGCGGCGCCGACGGCCCGTCCACCGGACGTCAGCACCCGCACCGGCATCAGCCGGTTCTCGATGCGGATCTTCTCGCGCATCGACCGTTGCCGCAGCACCCGGTACAGCGCCTTCTTGACGTCCTTGCCCTCCGGCATGGGCAGCACGTAGGAGCCCGAGCGGTGCACCCGGCGCACCGCGTACTCCCCGTGCTCGTCCTTCTCGAACTTCACCCCGTAGCGCTCCAGCCGCTGCACCATCGCGAAACCGCGGGAGGCCGTCTGATAGATGGTGCGCTGGTTGACGATTCCGTCGTTGGCGCGGGTGATCTCCGCGACGTAGTCCTCGGGTTCGGCCTTGCCCGGGATGACGGCGTTGTTCACGCCGTCCATGCCCATCGCCAGCGCGCCGGAGTGCCGGACGTGCGCCTTCTCCAGCAGCAGCACCTGGGCGCCGTGCTCGGCGGCCGACAGCGCCGCCATCGTGCCGGCGGTGCCGCCGCCGATGACCAGCACGTCACAGTCGAGCCGGACGGGGGCCGCCGGGTCCGGGATTTCCATCATGCCGCCACCAAATCGCCGAGGGCGGCGATGATTTCGGCGCGCAATCCGTCCCTCGGCAGGTCGCTGCGCGGCTCGGGCACGTCGATCGACGCGCGGGGCGGCTCGCCGGCGCGGCCGAGCACGACGATCCGGTCGGCCAGCGCGAGCGCCTCGTCGACGTCGTGGGTGACGAAGACGATCGTCGTCGGGTGGGTGCGCCAGGCGTCGATCAACAGCCGCTGCATGGCGGCCCGGGTTTGGGTGTCCAGCGCGCCGAACGGCTCGTCCATCATCACCGCGCGGGGCGCACCCGCCAACCCGCGGGCCAGCTGAACCCGTTGCCGCATCCCGCCGGACAGGCTCTTGGGCAGGAAGTGGCCGAAACCGGCGAGCCCGAGTTCGGAGATCCAGCGCTCGGCCTGCGCGCGGCGGGTGGCGCGGGGTTCGCCACGCAGCCGCAGTGCCAGCTCGATGTTGGACCGCACGGTTCGCCACGGCAACAGCGCGTTGTCCTGGAACACCATGCCGCGGTCACCCGAGGTGGTGGTCACCTCGACGCCGTCGGCCAGCACCCGGCCCTCGTCGGGCCGCAGCAGCCCCGCCAGGGCGCGCAGCAGCGTCGACTTGCCGCAACCCGACGGCCCGGTCAGCACGAGGATCTCCCCCGGCCGCACCGTCAGGCTCAGCCCGTCGATCACGGGCGTCCCGGTGTAGGACAACCGCACCGCTTCGAGCTCGAGGCTGGTTCCGATTTGTGTCGCAGTGGTCATCGCAACCCTTCCTGTGCGCGGGGCAACCAGCGCGTCACCCGCCGGCCGACCAATTCGACGGCCGCCGACGTGGCGAACCCGAGGACACCGATGGTGATGATGCCGACGAACACCTGCGGGTAGGCCAACACCGTGTAGTCCTGCCAGGTGCGGTAGCCGACGCCGAGACGGCCCGAGATCATCTCGGCGGAGATGACGCAGATCCAGGCCACGCCCATGCCGACCGACAGCCCCCCGAACACGCCGGGCAAGATGCCCGGCAGCACCACCTGCGTCAGCACCTCCCACCGGCCGCCGCCCAGCGTGCGCACCGAGTCCTCCCACAGGGTGGGCAGCGCCCGCACGGCGTGCCGGGTACTGACCATGATCGGGAAGTAGGCGGCGAGGAAGGTGATGAACACGATGCCCGCCTCGTCGGTCGGGAACAGCAGGATCGCCACCGGCACGATCGCGATCGCGGGGATCGGTCGCGCCAACTCGGCCAGCGGACCGAACAGGTCGGCGAACAGGCGCGAACGACCCAGCAGCACACCGGTCGCGACGCCGATCACGGCGGCCAGCCCGAAGCCGGTGAGGATGCGGAGCAACGACTGCGCCAGGTCAAGCCAGTACTCGTAGGCGCCGAGCCGCCGCTGCAGCGCGTGCACGATCTGCGTGACGGTGGGCAACGTGTCGAACCGCAACAGCAGTCGCACCTTGCCCGCGGTGAGCAACTGCCACAGCCCGATTGCCGCCAGCACCGACGCGAGCCGCAGCAGGCGCGACCCCCAAGCCGAGACGCGTCGCCGCGGATGCGCGAGCGCGGGCGCCGCGATCACGCCGGGGGCCTGGTCGGCCACTGCTTCGACGGTCATACCGAACCTCCCAGTGCCTGTTGGTAATTCATGACGACGCCGCCCGGGTGGACCGCCAGGTACCGGCGGGCCCCGGCCTGCGTGCCGAACGGCAGATAGTTCTGGCCGTCTTTCACCCAGACCGCCTTGTCGGCGAACCACCGGGTGCCGAGCTCGGCGTCGGGCACGTAGGCCGCCCGGACCTTGCGGCCGCGGGCGGTGGCGTCGGCGACCGCCCGCAGTAAGCCGGTGGGGTTGGCGACCGTCTGCGTCGTGTCGGTACCGTCCAACCACAGCTCACTGGCCAGGGCCGGGTCACCGGCGAGCAGGGACGGGTTCGTGGCCCGCGCCCGGGTGGCGGCGTAGTCCAGCCCGCGGGCGGCGAACACCGCGCGCAGCGGATCGTCCACGGCGAACTTCGCGACGTCGAGGTCGGCGAAGTCACCGATCGACTTCAGGTACGGCACATCGCTTTTCAGCGCGTCGATCAGCGACGGCTTGAGCGTGGCGTCGAACGATGTCCCGCCCGGGCCGTTGTAGAGGTACACCACCTCCTGCGGCAGCCCGCTCGCCTGGGCGACGATGCGCGCCGCCTCCAGCGGCTTGTCGTTGAGGAAGTCGGTGGCGTCCAGTTGGGCCTGCAGGAACGCCGCCAGCACCTCCGGGTGCGCGGACGCGTACGAGCGCCGCACCACCACGCCGTGCAACGTGGGCAGGTTCAGCTCGGCCCCGTCGTAAAGCAGTTTGGCCTTGCCCTGGTACACCAGCAGGCCGGGCCACGCGACGAACTGCGAAAGCCCGTTCACCTGGCCCGATTCCAGCGCGGACGCGCCGACCTGGGGCTGCTGGTTGAGCACCTCGACACCGGTGATGCCAGCCCTACCCAGCGCGCGCACCAACGTGCCGTGGCCCGCGGAGCCCACGCTGGCCGACACCTTCGCGCCGGCCAGGTCGGCGAGCGTGGTCGCCGACGAATCCGGCGCCACCACAACCATGTTCAGCGCGCCCTTGGCGTTGTAGCCGGTGATCGACACCATCTCCGTGCGGGCCAGCGGGTTGGTCTGGGTCTTGGACCCGTTGATCAGCATCGGGTAGTCGCCCATCGAGCCGATGTCGATCTTCTCGGCAAGCATCTGCGCGGTGATCGGGGCGCCGGTGTCGTAATCCTGCCAGCGCACCGCGTACTTGGTGCCGGTGCGGCTGGTGATGTCGGCCAGCCGGCGCTCGAGGTAGCCCTGCGCGCGCAGCAGCGTGCCGGCGGTGACGGTGTTGATGGTCTTGGACTGGTATCCCACCACGACGTTGACCACGCCGGAGGATTGCGAGAGTGATTCCAGCGAGCATCCGGTGGCGAACACGGCGAGCGTGACCGCCAGCGAAAGCAGCCGGAGGGCTTGCTTTTTCATGATGGCTTCAGTTTCAGCGGAGCAGGTAGGGCATGTTCACGGTGACGGCGCCGGTCGGACACCGAGCCGCGCAGGGGCCGCAGTACCAGCATTCGTCGACGTGCATGAACGCCTTGCCGGTGTCGGGGTTGATCGCCAGCGCGTCCAGCGGACAGACCTCGACGCACAGGGTGCAGCCATCGATACACAGCGACTCGTCGATCGTCACCGGCACATCGGCGCGGATGTTGTTGACCAGCGTCATGTATCGCTCCTTGTCAGGCTGCCGCGCATGGTGATTCGATCGCCACGCATCCGGATGTATTCCAGGTCAACGGGTGTGCCGTCGGCGAGACTGGTGAGCCGCTCCAGCATGAGCAGCGCCGCGCCGTCGGGCACCTGTAGCGTGGCGGCCGAATGCGCGTCGGCGGGGATGGCCTCCAGCGCGAGCGACGCCGAGCCGAGCCGCTGCCCGCTGACCTCTTCGATGAGCGCGAACACATCGTTGGTCTCCAGCGGATGGCGCAGCACCTGTTTCCCGATGTCCGGGGCCAGGTAGGTCAGGTCGAGGCTGAGCGGCAGGTTGCCGAGGTAGCGCAGACGCTCGATGAAGACGGCCTGTTCGCCGGGCGCCAGCCCCAACCGGCGGGCCACCGACGGCGGCGCGGTGACGGGCATCGCGGCGCGCACCTCGTTGCGCACCTCACCCAGGTGCTTGAACGTCTCCTTGAGCCCCAGCAACGCGTCCAGCCCGTGTGCGTATTTGCGCTGCGCGACGTGCGTGCCGACCTTGGGCCCGCGGTCGATGAGCCCTTCGTGCTTCAGCACCGCAAGCGCCTCACGAATGGTGTTGCGCGACACCAGGAATTCGGCAGCTAAGTCGTGCTCGGCGGGCAACCCGTCGGGGTAGGCGTCGGCGTGGATCTGCTGGCGCAACACGTCGGCCACCCGGCGGGCGCGGTCGGCCCGGGGTTCGCTGCTGATCGGTTGCGCCACGCGGCCACGCTAACGCAGCTCACGGGCACTTTTCGGGCGAGCGACGCCCGCCCCCGCCGGCGCCTGTGCGTATTGCGCCGGTCCGCACTCGGGACCGACCAGCCGAAATCACGGCCCACAGCGCTATTGCGCCACCCCGGCGACGACGTCCTCTTTCCAATCCCGGTGAGCGGAACCGCCTCCGGAGTCGCGCACGACATGCCCGCTGGGTACCAGCGGCACGGCAGCCAACGGGAACATCGCACAAAGGGCCCAGGCCGCTGGGTATTCGGCGGCCATGATCAGCGCACCGAAGAGCGGCGGCCCGGCCGCGGCCATCAGCCGTTGGCTGGTGTTCTGCAGACCCAGCGCGCGCCCGCTCCAGAACGGCCCGGCGGATTCGGTGATGGCGGTCGCCTCGAGCCCATTGTCGAGCACCGCGATCACCGAGATCGCGACCATCAGCAACACGTCGTAACGCGAACCGGTGCCGTCGGTGAAGGCCAGCAGCAACAGCGCGAGCGAGGCGGCGATGGCGATGGCCCGGACCGGCCGCATCCGGGAGCCCACCCGATCCGACCAACGCCCGACCGCGATGCGGCCCGCAGCGCCCAGCAGCTGGCAGACGGTGATCAGGGCGCCGGCGGCCCCGACCGACCAGCCGTGGTGGTGCATCAGCCACACCAGCATGAACGTCACGGTCACCGTCTGCGGCATCATCAGCAGGGCGCTCACCGCGTGAATCCGCCACAACAGGGACGACCCGCGATACGGGCTGGCAAGTTCCGCGTCGGTGGCCACCTTGCGCGACTTGCGCGGCGGATCGACGATCCCGAGCGCGCTCGCCGCCGCCGCTACGGTGCACATGATTGCGAGGAACATCAGCCCGAATCGGGGACCGCGCTCGGCGAGCTCCGGTACGACCAGGGCGGCGACGGCGATGCCCAACGGCTGCGCGGTCTGGCGGATGCCCATCGCCAGTCCCCGCTGGTGCGACGGGAACCATGCGGACACCAGCCGCCCGCCCGCGGTGTTGCAGCTGGCCGCGGCCATGCCGCCGAGAAAGAGGAAGACGCCGATGGCCGCCATCGAGTGGGCCGACGCCGCCGCGTACGCCGCTACCGCGGTCAGCGCCGAACCGGCCGTCAACACGGCTCGCTCACCCACGCGGTCGAGCACCCAGCCCCACAGGATCAGCGTCGCCACCATGCCCCAACTCGGCATCGACGACACCAACCCAGCCTCGGTCAACGAAATGCCCCTGCGCGCCTGCAGCGACGGGATCAAGAACGCGACGCCACCGATGAAAAGGAACGAGGTCGCCGTCACCCACAGGGAGACGAGCATGACCGACCAGCGCGCGCCCGCGCCGAGTTGATCTGCGCTGTCGGCCTCGGAAAGCATGCAACCCATGGTGACACGGCCGAAGGGCGGTGTAGGGCCCTCAGCTGCCTCGGACGCCGCGTAACTTATTGAATGCTAAGGCGTTTCACACCCAGCGCTTAGTGTGGACCAGTGATATCCTACGTCGTTAACGGCGATTCCGTTGCGCGCGAGTAACTTTCACGGCGATGGGCGGACATCGCCGTCCGGCGATTCATAGCCCCGGCACAGCAAGTTCTTATGCGCGAACTCAGCGTTTTCTCAGCGCGACTACCCTACAAAAGCATGGACGACGACATCGGAATATGACTGTTGATGAGTGAGTATTCGCGGCGGGCGCTGACCAAGGTGCCGGCGGTCACCCTGGGTTTCTGGATCATCAAGATCTTGGCCACCACGCTGGGCGAAACCGGCGGTGACACCGTCACGATGACTCTGAACTGGGGGTATGCGGCGGGCGTCGCCCTTTTCGGTGTCGCGCTGGTGGTGCTCGTCGTCGCGCAGATCTTCGCCGAGCGCTTCCACGCGACCCTGTACTGGGCGACGATCGTGGCGTCGACAACGTTCGGCACCACCCTGGCCGACTTCGCCGACCGCTCGCTCGGCATCGGCTATACCGGCGGCTCGCTCCTGCTGCTGGCTTGCCTCCTGGCCACCCTCGCCCTGTGGCGGTACTCGCAGGGCACCGTATCGGTCACCACCGTGTCGACGCCGAAGGTCGAGGCCTTCTATTGGGCGACCATCACTTTCTCGCAGACGCTGGGAACCGCGCTCGGCGACTGGCTCGCCGACACTCGCGGATTCGGTTACGAGCGGGGCGCACTGGTGTTTGCGGCGGGGCTGGCCGTCGTGATCGCGCTCTACTACTGGACCGCCGTATCGCGAGTCGCGTTGTTCTGGGTCGCGTTCATTCTGACCCGGCCATTGGGCGCGACCGTCGGCGACTTCATCGACAAGCCGGTCGCCGACGGTGGGCTGGCTTTGAGCCGCCCGCTGGCCTCGGCGGTCATCGCCGCGATCATCGTGGCATTGCTTGTCGTCCTCCCGCAGCGCGCGGGGCGCCACCCCGGCGCGACGCACGAAGAAGCGTGATGGCGTGAGAGTGCTTCTCGTCGAGGATGAAGCGCGTCTCTCCGCAACTCTGTCGAGGGGGCTCAAGGCGGAGGGCTTCGTCGTCGTCGCGGTCGGCACGGGCGTCGACGGCTTGCGCGAGGCGGTCGACAGCAGCTTCGACGTGGTGATCCTGGACATCATGCTTCCCGGCCACAGCGGGTACGAGGTGCTGCGCCGGATGCGGTCGCAGGACGTGTGGACACCGGTTCTCATGCTGACCGCCAAGGACGGCGAATACGACGAGACCGATGCCTTCGACCTCGGGGCCGACGACTACCTGACCAAGCCGTTTTCGTTCCGCGTGCTCGTGGCGCGGCTGCGGGCGCTGGTGCGTCGTGGCGCCCCGGCGCGCCCGGTGGCATTGACCGCGGGGTCGCTGGTGCTCGACCCCGCCCGCCACACCGTCCACCGCGACTCGACCCCGATCGCGTTGACACCGCGCGAGTTTGGGCTACTCGAATATCTGCTCCGCAACAAGGACCTGGTGGTGACCAAGGCCGACATCCTGCGCAACGTGTGGGACGCGAACTATCGCGGCCCCGACAATGTGGTCGAAGTTTACGTGGGGTACCTGCGTCGCAAGATCGACGTCCCCTTCGGCACCAACACCATCGAAACGATTCGGGGCGTCGGTTACCGGCTGCCGTGCTAAGGCTCGAACCCCGGCAGGGACACACTCATTCGGGTTCCGCCGCCGGGCCGGTCGTCGACCATGACCGTGCCGCCGTGAGCGGCGACCACCTCGGCGACGATCGCGAGGCCAAGCCCGGCGCCCCCTCCGCTGCGGGCACGGTCCGAATCCAGCCGCACGAAGCGTTCGAACACCCGCGTCCGGTCGGCCGGCGGGATTCCGGGCCCGTCGTCGCTGACCGTCAGGAATACCGTCCCGTCGCTGCTGGTGACCGCCAGCGTGACGCGCGAATCCGCATGACGTACAGCATTTTCCAGCAGATTGCGAACCATGCGCGAGATAGCCATCGGATCCCCGGTGCAGCGCGCCGGGCGGATGTCGGCGTCGATTTCGCAGCGCGCCTCGCGTCGCGCGCGGGCGGCTTCGACCTCGGCGATGTCATCAAGGGCCAGCTCTTCTTTGCGCCCCAGCGGCTTTCGCTCGTCTGCGCGGGCCAGCAACAACAGGTCTTCCATCAGGGTGTGCATCCGTTGCGCCTCGGGAAGCAGGGTGTTGACCGCCAGCTCGGCATCCAGCAGTTCGGGGTGGGCCTCGGCGACCTCCAGTCCGGAGATGATGGTGGCCAGCGGGCTGCGCAGTTCATGCGACGCGTCGCCCACGAAGCGTTGTTGCGCACGATGGCCGGCTTCGATGCGGGACAGCATCTGGTTCATGGTGACCGCCAGCGCCGCGATCTCGTCGCGGCTGTCGGGCACCGGCACCCGTTCGGCCAGATCCGATGAAGAGATTTCGGCCACCCGAGCCCGGATGGCGTCCACGGATCGGAGTGACCGGCGAACGAGCCAGAAGGTCGCTCCGGCCGCCATCGCGATGACGATGGGCGCACCACACGCCAACAACAGCGCAACCGTCCGTGCGGTGGCTTCGACCGCCTGGCTTCCCCCTCCTACGAGCACGGTGTAGTCCCCGGCCGGGGTCGCGACCCGTTGACCACTGACCCGCATGTTGTCCCCGGCCACCGCGTCGCCGGATAAGGCGCGACGCAGATGGAAGTCGAAGGCGGTGACGGGCACCAGCGGCGTGCTGGGCGCCGAACGCGACCGCTTCACCACCCTGCCGTCGGGACCGATCAACTGGACCGCGACCACCCGCTGATCCGTGCTGAACAGGGCGCCGTCCAGGCCGACGGGCGGTTCGGATTCCAACTCCTTCGCCACGTCGCGAACTCTTTCGGCGGATGCGTAATCAACACCCGCCAACAGGGACCGATACAAAAAGCCGTCCAACCCTGCGCCGGCAAGAAGGAGCGCACCGCTCACCACGACCGCCGACACCGCGGCCGAGCGGGCGGGAATCCCCCAGCCCGAGAGGCGAAGCTGCACACTGTCGATTCTGCAGGGCCGCGGTCCGTCGGGAAACACCGAGCTCAGCGCTCTTCTCAGCGGCTTCTCAGCGACCTCGTCCTAGGCTGGCGGCGCCATGTCCGGTAATGCACGCCCCAGGCATCCTCAGAACCGCACCACCGCACTGGCCTGCGCCGCAATCGCTTTCGGCTCCGTCGTGGTGGCGGCGGCGCCGCCGGCCGGCGCCGATCCAAACCCGTTCAACTCTCTCAGCTGCAACTGTCCTGAGACAGCCCCGCCCGGTAGCGCCGCTCGCGGCGACGAGATCGCGCGAGGGATCCGGCTGGGCGAGATGGGTTCGCCGGCGCAGAAGATACCGGCGTCCCGTTAGGGCTCACGCGTCTTCGCTCACGACGGCACGGTCACCGTTGCGGGCCCCGTTCATGCCGGAGGCGTCCGCCGGCAACTCGAACGAGGGATAGGCGGTACCGACCGCGGCCAGCGCCGCGTTGCGCTGCGCCTCCATCCGCGCCAGCGCGGCCTCGGTGAACACCGACAGCCCGAGGTCCGGGTTGTACCCGTGGATCTCCTTGACGTCGAGCTGGGCCAGGAAGTAGATGATCTCCTTGGACACCACCTGCCCGGGCACCAGCACCGGGAAGCCCGGCGGGTAGGGCACGACGAACGTGGTGGACACCAGCGTCTTGCCCTCGGCCAACCGCCGCCCCGCCATGCCGATGAGGACGTGCTCGCGGTCGGACTCCTCGTAGCCGGCGTAGAAGGCCGACCGCATGTCACCGAAGACACACGCGTCGACGGGCCGGAAGGCGACGTCGAACTCGCTGAAGTCGGGCAGGTGCGGCAGGTCCTGCGTGATCTCCTCGACGTGACGCTCGTGCAACGCCCGGTCGGCGACGCTGGCCGCACTCTCGGCGCGGTCGAAATCGATTGCGACCCTGCGCAAGACGTCCAGCAGGTAGTGCACGCTGGACCACGTGACGCCGATGGTGAAGATCAGCAGGACGCTGTTGATCGACGTCTTGTTGATTTGGATGCCGAATCGTTCCATCAGGATCTTCTCGCGGAAGTCGTACCCGTTCATCCCGGTCTTGCCGACGAACAGGGTCACCCGCGTCGCGTCCAGCACGAACTGATCGGATCGCCACGCCTCGTTCCACTCGGCCAGCGCACCCTGCCTCACCTCGCGGTACGAGCTCACCGACGACGCCCGGAATTCCTCGGGCACCAGGTCTGACTCGTCGAGGATTCGAAACCACTTGCTGATCAACCGGTCTCGGCGTACCCGATGCCGGAAAACCAGCGCCATGTCGTAGGTCTGCCGGACCAGCTGGAAGCCCTCGATGTCCACCTGGCGGCGCGCCAGGTCCAGCGACGCCAGCAGCTGCTGGTTCGGCGACGTCGACGTGTGGGTCAGGAACGCCTCACCGAAGGCATCCCGGTTCAGGGCGTTGAAGTCCTGGTCGCGCACGTGGATCATCGACGCCTGCCGCAGCGCCGAAAGCGACTTGTGCGTCGAGTGCGTCGCGTAGACGCGCACCCGGGCTTTGGCCGGGTCGGGCAGCAGCGGGCGGTCCACCCAGTCCGACCGGTCCTCCCCCTTTTGCACCCGTTGCATCTCCGCCGCCCACTTCCGGTACTCGGCGGCATATTCCGGCGAGGCGAGCATCTGCTCGAGGCGTTCGGCCGACACCATCGCGGTGCGCTGCCGGGCCCACGGCACCGCGGTGGCGAAGGCGTACCACGCCTCGTCCCACAGGAAGCAGATGTCCGGTTTGATCGCCAGCACCTCCTGCATGACCTGCAACGGGTTGTAGACCACCCCGTCGAAGGTGCAGTTGGTCAGCAGCAGCATGCGCACGCGGTGCAGTTGACCGGCCGCCTCGAGGTCGAGCAGCGTCTGCTTGATGGTGCGCAGCGACACCGCCCCGTAGATGGCGAACTGCGGCAATGGATACGCGTCCAGGTACAGCGGGTACGCGCCGGCCAGCACCAGCCCATAGTGGTGCGACTTGTGGCAGTTGCGGTCGATCAGCACGATGTCGCCCGGCCGGGTCAGGGACTGCACGACGATCTTGTTGGCGGTCGAGGTGCCGTTGGTGACGAAATACGTGTGGTTGGAATTCCAGGTGTGCGCGGCCTTATCCATCGCCTTCTTGATGTTGCCGTGCGGGTCGAGCAACGAGTCGAGGCCGCCGGACGTGGTCGAGGTCTCGGCCATGAAGATGTTGCGGCCGTAGAACTCGCCCATGTCCTGCAACGACTTCGAGTTGAAGATGCTGGCACCGCGCGCGACGGGCAGCGCGTGGAACTGGCCGACCGGCGCCGCCGCATATGCCCGCAGGGCATCGAAAAACGGTGTGGCATAACGGTTTCGCAGGCCCGCGAGCACCGTGCTGTGCAAGTCGGTGACGTCGTTGAGCCGGTAGAACGTCCGGTCGTAGACGTCGGGCTCGGTGTCGTCACCGGCCGCGATCGACTCGTCGGTGAGCAGGTACAGGTCGACGTGGGGCCGCAGCTCGCGAATCCATTCGCCGCACTCCACCCAGTCGTTGGCGCGGTCGGGAATGGCGGCGCCCACCGCGGCCTCATTCGGCCCGAGCAGCGTGTTCATCAGCGGCAGCCGGTCGCGGGAGCGCAGCGGCAAGTCGTCGCGGATGATCGCGGCCTGGATCTCGCCGTTCAGGGCGACCGCGGTGATGGCGTCTTCGACGCTGGGCACCACCAGGACCTCGAACTGCACGTCGTCCGAGGGATTGCGCAGCGCCCGCAGGCATTCGGCCAGGCAGTCGGGCGCCGTCGCGGGCGCGTCGTCGGCGAGCAACACGGTGTAGAACTGCTGCTGCTTGGCCTGGGCCACCAGCTCCTGGTCGGCCAGCGGCGCCGAGGTATCAAATAGCCCGGCGCGGTCGCCGTATTCGCCCAACAGCCGCACGGCCATCGATACCTCTTCGGTGAGCCGCACGGTGGACAGGCTCTCCAGGTGCGCGCGGAACGTCGCCAGGTTCGCCGCTCCGGGGTACAGCCAGTACCGCTCATAGGCGGCGATGCGGTCCATCAACCGTTTCACCCGGGCCACGTCGTGGGTCTTGTCGTGCCCGGCCAGGTCGACCTCGGCGAGGTGGCGGCACGCGTCGTCGAGCAGGTTCCAGGTGTCGATGCGGGCGTAGGACGGGTTGGCCACCGCCGCGAGCGCGGAGACGCGGAGTCGTCGCGGCTGGGTGGTGTATCGAGTCATGATCTCACCTGTTCTTCTGAACGACTTGTATTCTCACCCCGCCGCGCGGCCCACGTGATCGTTTCGCCTCAGGTCGATTCAGTGGTCGGTGTCGTCGCCATCGGCGGCGTCCACCACGCGCCGGCCGGCGCGCGTGCCGTCAACCCGGCGCAGCACCGGCAGATCCCAGCGGCGGGCCGGCAGCTCGGTGACGTCGGACAGCGATCGCACCACGGCCTGCGTCAGGCCCATGATCGCGGCCATCACCGGCAGCAGCGGCTGCAGCGGTTTGGCCGCGCTGCGAACCGTGCTGATGCGGCGGGCCATGATCAGCCGTTCGACGCAGTGGCACAGCCAGGCGCCCACCGCAAGCGCGTAGATCGACAGGGCCGACGCGGCGATCGTCCACCCGCAGGCCGCGCAGACGACGGCGCCCAGCACCACGGTCGCGGCCAGCAAGCCCGCGATGACGGCGCGCAGCTCCAGCCGGGTCACCCGTGGGGATCCTCGTTCTCCGGCGCGCCGGCCGCGCTGGCACGGACCGCCGCGGCGGCCGCCCGGATCTGCGGCGTCACCAGCATGACCTGGCCCAGCACGCCGTTGACGAAGGCCGGCGAGTCGTCGGTGGACAGCTCCTTGGCCAGCTGCACGGCCTCGTCCACGGCGACCGGCTCCGGCACGTCCTCGGCGTAGAGCAGCTCCCACACCGCGACCCGCAGAATGGCGCGGTCCACGGCGGGCAGCCGGTCCAGCGTCCAGCCCTGCAGGTGCGAGCTGATCAGGTCGTCGATGTGGGCCGCGTGCTCGCCGACCCCGCGGGCCGCCGCGACCGTGTAGGGCTGCAGCTGGGCCACGTCGGGGTTGGTTTGGGCCAGCGCGGTGCGCACGTCGACGACCTCGGCCGGGCCCAGCCCGCGGGCCTCGGCTTCGAACAGCAGGTCAACGGCGCGCTTGCGGGCCTGATGGCGTCCCCTGACGGGCCTGCTCACGCGTTGACGCGCCCCAGGTAGCTGCCGTCGCGCGTGTCCACCTTGAGCTTGTCGCCGGTGTTGATGAACAGTGGCACCTGGATCTCCGCCCCGGTCTCCACGGTGGCGGGCTTGGTGCCCGCGCTCGACCGGTCGCCCTGCAGGCCGGGCTCGGTGTGGGTGACCTCCATCTCGACCGCCACCGGCAGCTCGATGTACAGCGGCGCCCCGTTGTGAAACGCCACCTGCACCGGCAGGCCCTCAAGCAGGAACCGGGCGGCGTCGCCGACCAGCGACTCCGGCAGCGGGTGCTGCTCGTAGTCCTGGCTGTCCATGAACACGAAGTCCGAGCCGTCGCGGTACAGGTAGGTGGTGTCGCGCCGGTCGACCGTGGCCGTCTCCACCTTCACGCCGGCGTTGTACGTCTTGTCGACGACCTTGCCGGAGAGCACGTTCTTGAGCTTGGTGCGCACGAAGGCGGGTCCCTTGCCGGGTTTGACGTGCTGGAACTCGACGATCTGCCAGAGCTGGCCATCGATCACCAGCACCAGTCCGTTCTTGAAGTCGGCGGTGCTTGCCACGGTTCGGTGTATCTCCTAGGGGATGGACAGTCGTTCGCCGACTGTCTGTAACTTGTTGGTCAGTCTAGAGCGGGAGGTGGCCGGTGCCCGCGCGTCGGGTGGCCCGTGACCGGCGGGAAGCGGGCCCTCCGCTCGCGCGTTACGGGCCGGTCTCGGCCGGCCCGGTGGGCGAAGGGGGCACCCGCTTGATCATCGTCAAGAAGGGAACGCTGAGCTTCCTGCCGCCGGAGAACGGCACCGGGACGGTGAAATACACGATGTCCACCTCGAGCCGCAGCTCCCGCAGCGGCTGGGCGCTCAGCTCCCACCGGAAATCCCGCAGGCGCGCCAGGCCACGTTCGATTGGCTCCACCCCGTTCACGCCACCCGACTTTACCCCGGGGCGCCCGGCCGCCTCACCGCGCGCGTGGCCTAGCTGAGGACCGCCAGCTCCTTGGGGAACCGGGTCAGCAGTTCCGGCGCGTGCCCGCGGGCCGCCGCCGCCTCGTCGGGTACGACCAGGGTGTCCTCGATGCGCACACCGCCGCGGCCCGGGAGGTAGACGCCGGGCTCGACGGTCACCACCGAACCCCCCAGCAGGGTGCCGGTGGAGGTGGCGCCGATTCCCGGCGCCTCGTGGATCTGCAGCCCCACGCCGTGGCCCAGGCCATGGCCGAACTGCTCGCCGTAGCCCGCGTCGACGATCAGCTGGCGCGCCGCGCCGTCGACGTCGCGCAGGCTCGCGCCCGGCCGCAGCGCCTCCCGGCCGGCGCGCTGCGCGTCGGCGACCAGCTGGTAGATCTCCAGCTGCCAGTCGGCGGCCTTGCCGAGGACGAACGTGCGGGTCATGTCGGAGTGGTAGCCGGCCACCAGCGCGCCGAAGTCGATCTTGACGAAGTCGCCGGCGGCCAGCACCGCGTCGGTCGGGCGGTGATGCGGGATCGCCGAATTCGGCCCGGCGGCCACGATGGTCTCGAACGAGATGGCGTCGGCGCCGTGATCGAGCATCAGCGCCTCCAGGTCCCGGCTCACCTCGCGTTCCGTTCGGCCCGGCCGCAGGCCACCGCGCTCCACCAGATCGGCGAGCGCGGCGTCGGCCGCCTCACAGGCCAGCCGCAGCAGCGCCACCTCGCCGTCGTCCTTGATCTCCCGCAGCGCCTCGACGGTCCCGGCGGCGCGCATCAGTTCGGTGGCCGCCTTGCGTTCGCCGAGTTCGCTGGTCAGGGCGTCGAAGGCGTCGACGGTCACCACGTTGCTCTCGAAGCCCAGCTTCGAGACCCCGTCGGCGGCGGCGCGGCCGACCAGATAGCGCCCGAGGGCCCGTTCGATGGCGATCTCCATCCCCGCGGCCTGTTCGGCGGCCTGGGTCCGGTACCGGCCGTCGGTGGCCAGCACGGGTCCGCGGTCGTCGGCGAAGACCAGCAACGCGCCGTTCGACCCGGTGAAACCGGACAGGTAGCGCACGTTGTTCAGGTCACTGACCAGCATCGCGTCCAGTCCGCTGGCACTGATTTGCGCTTTCAGGTTGTCCCGGCGCTGAGAATGTGTCACGACCCTTGACGGTACTCGCTACGCTGATTGCCCATGAGGTCCTGGATGCTGCGTGGATTGGTCTACGCCGCGGCAATGATTGTCGTTCGCTTGCTCCAAGGCGCGTTGATCAACGCGTGGCAGACGCAGGCCGGGCTCTTCAGCGTGGTGCTGCTCGTGCTGTTCGTCATCGGCGTGGCCGTATGGGGGGTATTCGACGGCCGGGCCGACGCCATCGCGAACCCGGACCCGGACCGGCGCCGGGACCTGGCGATGACGTGGCTGCTGGCCGGCCTGGTCGCGGGCGTCCTGTCCGGTGCCGTGTCCTGGCTCATCTCGCTGGTCTACAACGGCCTCTACACGGGTGGGCTGATCAACGAGGTGACGACGTTCGCGGCGTTCACCGCCCTCTGCGTCTTCCTGCCCGGGATCATCGGTGTGACCATCGGCCGTTGGCGGGTGGACCGCAATCCCCCGCCCCGGCAGAAGGGAACGGACGAGGAGCGCGCCGACACCGACGTGTTCTCCGCGGTGCGCGGTGATGACGCGCCGACCGGTGAGATTCCCACCGCGGGGGCCCAGCACGAGGAGCGGACCGCGTCGGTCGCCACGGCCGAGCGGGACGCGCCGACCGAGAGGATCGACACCGCGGCCGACCACGAGCCGAAGACCGAGGTGATCCGCACCGACGGCGGCGACGACGTCACGAAGCCGGGCGCGGAGCCGAAGAAGAACTAGCCCTCGGCGGCTTCCGCCAGGTAGCGCAGGGCGAGCAGATAGCCCTGGATGCCCAGGCCCACGATCACCCCCGTCGCAACGGGGCTCAGGTATGAGTGGCGCCGAAACTCCTCGCGGGCATGCACATTGGAGATATGCACCTCGATCAGGGGCGCGCGCAGCTCGGCGCACGCGTCGCGCAGCGCCACCGATGTGTGGGTGAGGCCGCCGGCGTTGAGGATCACCGGCTCACCCGCATCGGCCGCCGCATGGATCCAGTCCAGCAGCTGGCCTTCGCTATCAGTCTGGCGTACAACGGCTTTCAGGCCGAGTGCGGTGGCCTCCCGCTCGATGAGCGCAACCAGTTCGTCGTGCGTCGTGTCGCCGTAGACCTCGGGCTCCCGGCGGCCCAGCCGACCCAGGTTCGGGCCGTTGATGACTTGCACGTTGACGTTGCCGGTGGTGGTCATCGGGCCCCTTCTTCGTCCGACAGCCCCGCGTACGCCGCGGCCAGCAGCGACGGGTCGGGCCCGGCCAGCCGGCCCGGCTTCGCCAGCCCGTCGAGGACCACGAACCTGAGCACACCGGCCCGCGACTTCTTGTCCTGGGCCATGTATTCCAGCAACTGCGGCAACGCGTCGGCGTCGTAGGCGACCGGCAGCCCCAGCGCCGACAGGACGGTGCGGTGGCGTCGCGCGGTGGCGTCGTCGAGCCGGCCGGCAAGGCGGGCCAGCTCCGCGGCGAACACCAGCCCCACGGACACCGCGGCACCGTGGCGCCACTCGTAGCGTTCCCTGCGTTCGATCGCATGCGCCAACGTGTGGCCGTAGTTGAGGATTTCGCGCAGCTCCGACTCTTTCTCGTCGGCGGCGACCACCTTCGCCTTGACGGCGATCGAACGCCGGACCAGTTCCGGCAGCACGTCACCGGCGGGGTCCACGGCGGCCTGCGGGTCGGCTTCGATGATATCGAGGATCACCGGGTCGGCGATGAACCCGGCCTTGACCACCTCGGCCATCCCGGCGACGAGTTCGTTGTGCGGCAGCGTTTCCAGGGTCGCCAGGTCGACCAGCACCGCCCGCGGCTGGTGAAACGCGCCCACCAGGTTCTTGCCCGCGTCGGTGTTGATGCCGGTCTTGCCGCCGACGGCCGCGTCGACCATGCCCAGCAGCGTGGTGGGAATGTGCACCACGTCGACGCCGCGCAGCCAGGTGGCGGCCGCGAACCCGGCGACGTCGGTGGCCGCACCGCCGCCCAGGCTGACCACCGCATCTTTGCGGTCAATGCCGATGCGGCCGAACACTTCCCAGAGGAATCCGACGACCGGCAGGTCTTTGCCGGCTTCGGC
Source organism: Mycobacterium hainanense (assembly GCF_041890355.1). Classification (NCBI taxonomy): domain Bacteria; kingdom Bacillati; phylum Actinomycetota; class Actinomycetes; order Mycobacteriales; family Mycobacteriaceae; genus Mycobacterium; species Mycobacterium hainanense. Next base: position 3,608,754 of record NZ_CP169059.1, read on the forward strand.
GTCCGGGATCTCGATACGATGCGCGTCGACGCCCTTGTCCGCCAGTCGGCTTCGGATCGCTTCCGCGGTGTGTGCCAGCACCGGTTGGTGCACGACCGCCACCCGGTGCCGGTCGCAGAGCAGCTCGACCAGCTGGTCGCCGAGGTCGGTGCCGATGACCACCGGGTACGGCGGGTCGACGGCGACCTCGACGGTGACTGGCGCGGTCATGTTGCGGCCTGCGCGTGAGCGTTCTGCGGCTTTTGCAGCCGAGACACGATGTAGCGCACCACCGCACCGGGATTGCGGCGGTTGGTGTCGACCCGGATCGTCGACACCCGCCGGTACAGCGGGGCCCGCGCGGCCATCAGCGCACGGAATTTCTCCGCGCGGTCCGGTCCGGCGAGCAGCGGGCGCACGGTGCTGCCGCCGGTGCGCCGCACGCCTTCGCTGGCGCTGATCTCCAAGTAGATGACCGTGTGGCCGGCGAGCGCCTCGCAGACTCCCGGGGTGGTGACCGCGCCGCCCCCGAGAGAGACGACGCCGTCATGGTCGGCCAGCGCGGCACGCACCGCGTCCTCCTCGATGCGGCGGAACTCCTGCTCGCCGTCCGTGGCGAAGATGTCGGCGATGCTGCGCCCGGTCCTCTGCTCGATCGCCGCGTCGGTGTCGAGGAACTCGACGCCGAGCGCCTTGGCCAGGCGCCGCCCGATGGTGGACTTGCCCGAGCCCGGCAGCCCGACGAGTACGGCCTTGGGCGCCATCAAGCGGTCCCCCGGGCGGCCGGCGCTTCCCGGTCGGCGACGGCGCGCTGATACGCCTCGATGTTGCGGCGGGTTTCGGTGAGGGAGTCGCCGCCGAACTTCTCCAGCGCCGCGCGGGCGAGCACCAACGCCACCATGGCCTCGACGACCACGCCGGCGGCGGGCACCGCGCAGACGTCCGAGCGCTGATGGATGGCGACGGCCTCGTCGCCGGTCGCCATGTCGACGGTGGCCAGCGCTCGCGGCACGGTGGAGATGGGCTTCATCGCGGCCCGCACCCGCAGCGGCTGGCCGTTGGTCATGCCGCCCTCCAGCCCGCCGGCGCGGTTCGTCGAGCGGACCACGCCGTCGGGGCCGGGATACATCTCGTCATGCGCGCGGCTGCCTCGCCGGCGCGCGGTCTCGAAGCCGTCGCCGATCTCGACGCCCTTGATGGCCTGGATGCCCATCACGGCGGCGGCGAGCTGGCTGTCCAGGCGGTTGTCGCCGCTGGTGAACGAGCCCAGGCCCACCGGGAGGCCCAGTGCCACCACCTCGACCACGCCGCCGAGGGTGTCGCCGTCCTTCTTGGCCGCCTCGATCTCGGCGATCATGGACTTCTCAGCCTCCTTGTCGAAGGCGCGCACGGGACTGTCGTCGATCGCGGGCAGGTCTTCCGGGCGCGGCGGCGGGCCGTCGTAGGGCGCCGACGGGCCGATCGCGATGACGTGGGACAGCACGTCCACGCCCAGCGCCTGGCGCAGGAAGGACCGCGCGACCGTGCCCACCGCGACGCGGGCGGCGGTCTCCCGCGCGCTGGCCCGCTCGAGGACCGGGCGGGCGTCGTCGAAGCCGTACTTGAGCATGCCGGCGTAGTCGGCGTGGCCCGGTCGCGGACGCGTGAGCGGTTCGTTGCGGGCGATGTTGGCCAGCTCCGCCGGGTCGACCGGGTCTGCGGCCATCACGGTCTCCCACTTGGGCCACTCGGTGTTGCCGATCTCGATCGCGATCGGGCCGCCCAGCGTGACGCCGTGGCGGACACCCGAGAGCACGGTCACCGCGTCGCGCTCGAACTTCATCCGTGCGCCGCGGCCGTAACCGAGCCGGCGGCGGGCCAATTGGTCGGCGATATCGGTGGAAGTGACCTCGACGCCGGCGACCATGCCTTCGAGCATGGCCACCAGCGCACGGCCGTGCGACTCCCCTGCGGTGATCCAGCGCAACACCCGGACATTCTCCCATGTCGGCTTCCGAAACCCGATTCGCGCAGGCCAGGCCGCGACCTCCGGTCACTTCAGGACGGCGGGCGTCGGGTGCGCGAGCCGCCGCCCCGGGATCGCGTCCAAAAGCGCGCGGGTGTGCTCCGAGGCCGGCGCGGCGAACACCGCTTGCGTCTCGCCGCTCTCCACCATCCGCCCGGCCCGCAACACCACGACTCGGTGCGCCACCCGCCGGACCACCGACAGGTCGTGCGAGATCAGCAGGTAGGTCAGGCCGAGTCGCTCCTGCAGTCGCGACAGCAGGCCGACGATCTGCTCCTGCGTGACGACGTCGAGCGCCGACAGCGGCTCGTCGAGCAGCACGATCTGCGGTCGCACCACCAGCGCGCGGGCGATCGCGACGCGCTGGCATTCGCCGCCGGAGAGCTCGGCCGGCCGCCGGTCGAGCTTGTCGGAGGCCAGGCCGACGTTCGCCATGGCCTCGGCGATCCGCTGCGCCCGCTGCCAGGCGTCGCGCAGCCCGGAGGACCGCAGCGGGGTGTCCAGGATCTGGCGCACCGTCCAGCGCGGATCGAGCGCGGAATCGGGGTTCTGATACACGAATTGAATGTCGCGCCAGTGCGCGCGGCGCGCCCGCGCGGACAGCGCGGCGACGTCTCGGCCGAGCACCCGGACCGTCCCCCGGCTGGGCCTGAGCAGCCCGATGATCATCTTCGCGGTGGTCGACTTGCCCGACCCCGACTCCCCCACCAGCGCGAGCGTCTCGCCGCGCCGGACGGTGAAACTGACCTCCTCGACGGCGGTGTGCCTGCCCCGCCCGCCGGCCCGGAAATCCCTCCCGACGCGCGTGAGTTCGATGACGCCCTCGCCCGCGGGCGGCGGGCCCGTCGGGGCGGCCGCGCCCAGGCGCCGGACCAGCTCGGCGGCGTACTCGGTGCGCGGGGCCGCGATGATCGCGTCGGACCCGGCGTCCTCCACGACGGCGCCGTCACGCATGACGACGATGCGTGACGCGTGGTCGCTGGCGACGCCGATGTCGTGGGTGATGAACACGACGGTGGTGCCGTGTTCGGCAACCAGCCGGTCGAACACCCGCAACACCTGGCGCGCAACGGTGACGTCGAGGGCGGACGTTGGCTCGTCGGCGACCAGCAGCCCCGGATTGAGCCCGAATGCGATGGCGATGAGCACCCGCTGGCGCATCCCGCCCGACAGCTCGCCCGGATACTGCTTGAGCCGCTGTTCGGGACGGTCGATCTCGACCCGCTCCAGCAGTTCGACGCAGCGCCGCCGGGTACCGGCCCGGCCGAGCTTGCGGTTGTGCAGCGCGAAGATCTCGGCGAGCTGGGAGCCGATGGTACGTACCGGGTTCAGCGACGCGCCGGGGTCTTGCGGCACCAGCCCGACGGCGCTGCCGCGCAGGCTGCACCATTGGCGCTCGGTCAGGCCGAGCAGGCTGCGCCCGCCGATGGACAGTGAGGACGCGGTGACCGTGGCCGCCGGCGGCAGCAAGCCGACCACCGTGTTGGCCAACGACGTTTTTCCCGAACCGGATTCGCCCACGACGGCGACGAATTCGCCGGCGCTCACCGTCAGGTCGACATCGTTCAGCGCCACCTTGGGGACCGGGCCCGGGTAGGTCACGGTGAGGCCCGACACGTCGAGCAAGGGCTGCGGCATACGGGTGTCCGATCAGATCCGGTTGGACGCCAGCACGCGCCGGCTGACGGTGCCGAGGGCGAGGATGACGAGCAGGATCACCGCACCCGGCAGCGTGGTGAGCCACCAGGCGGTCGCGAGGTAGCGGCGGCCCTCGGCGACCAGCAGGCCCCACTCCGGGGTCGGCGGCGGGGCGCTGTAGCCCAGGTAACCCAACGCCGAGATCAGCAAGATCGCGCTGCTCAGGTCGATGACCGCCAGGGTCACCACGGCGCCCACGGCGTTGGGGATGACGTGACGCCGGATCACCGACCACCGCGTCTCCCCCGACAGGAACGCGGCCTCGACGTAGTCGAGCGCCCGCACCCGCAGCACCTCGGCGCGAAACACCCGGGCGAAGATCGCGATCGACCCGATGCCCACGCCGATGCCGACGGACAGCGGGCCGGGGCCGTAGGCGGTGACGATCCACACCGAGATCAGGAAGCCCGGCAGCGCCAGCAGCACATCGGACAGGCGCATGCCGACGGCGTCGACGACGGGGCCGGACACGCCGGCCAGGACGCCGATCACGCTGCCGATGAGCAGGCCGACGGCCACCGCCAGGCCCGCGGTGGCGATGGTGTGCGAGGTGCCGTAAATCACCCGGGTCAGCACGTCGCGGCCGAGGTGATCGGTGCCGAACCAGTGCGCCGGGCTCGGCGGCCGGAACTTGTCGACCGGCCTGCCCTTCAATGGATCCCGGGAGGTGAACAGGCCCGGAGCCACGGCCCACGCGACGACCAGGACTAGAAGCGCCACCGAGAGCCGGACCGACCAGGGTGTCCGGCGCCGAATGGTCGGCGGAGCGCTCATCCGAAACTGCCCAGGCGGGTGGCGAAGCCGCGGCGCTGCGACTTGGTGACGCGGGGGTCGAGGATCGGATAGATCAGGTCGACCAGCAGGTTGGCCGCGACGATGACGACCGCGGTCAGCAGCACGAGGCCCTGGATGAGCGAGATGTCCTGATTGGACACCGCCTGGAGCAGCACGGAGCCCAATCCGGCGCGGGAGAACACGGTTTCGGTGACGACGGACCCGCCCAGCAGCGCGCCGACGGTCGTCGCCGTCACGGTCAGTGCGGGGCCCGCGGCGTTGCGCAGCACGTGCCGGCGCAACACCCACCCCGGGGTGCCGCCCTTGGCCCGGGCGGTGTTGACGTGCGGCAGCGCCAGCGTCGCCTCCACATTCTTCAGCAGGACCTGCGCGATGGGCGCCGAGATGGGCACGGCCAACACCAGCGCCGGGACCAGCAGGGCGGCGAACGAACCGTCGGGGAACAGCGAGATCAATCCCAGCTGAACCGAAAAGATTTGCAGCACGACCAGTCCCAGCCAAAACGTGGGGACTGCCCCGAACAGCGGCGGCAAGGCCCGCACCAACGATCGCACCGGGGCGACCGTCGTGGCCAGCACCATGATGGCCGCGGCGAGCAACAGCGCGAGCGCGGTGGCCGTCGCCGCCAACTGCAGGGTTTGCCCGATCACCCCGCCGATACGGTCGGTGACGGTCTGCCCGCTGGACAGCGAGAAGCCGAAATGCCCGTGCAGCAACCCGGTGAGCTGCGAGACGTACTGCACCCACAGCGGTCGGTCGTAGCCGTAGAACGCCTTGACCTGGGTGACGATGTCGGGGTTGAAATAGCCCTCGCCCTTGGCCACGAAGATGGTGGCCGGATCAGTCGGCAGGATGCTGACGCCGACGAACACTAGCGTGAAGGCCAGCAGCAGTACGAGCACCGACTGGCCGACCCGGGCGAGGACGTAGCGCAGCATCATGCCTTCCAGGCGCTTTGCAGCAACGGCTCGGTGTAGCGGGTGAAGTCGAGGTGGACGTTGGGTGCGGCGGCGTGCACCTGCACCTCGTCCCACAACACCAGCGCCAGTTGGTCGTCGATGATGGTGCGCTGCTCGCGCGCGACGACGTCTTTGAGCCGGACGGGGTCGGTCTCCTTGAGTTCCTCGTCGGCAAGGGCAATCAGGCGGTCGTTCTTGGCGAAGGTGAGGTTGCTTTTCGGGCGGCCGAACAGCAGGCCGAGCCCGATGTTGTATTGGATGCGGGTGCCGAACAGCGGCGTCGACGGTTGGGTCGCCGAGGCGTTGAAGAAGGTCATGTCGCCGGCCCGGTTCTGCAACGCGACACCCAGCTCGCGCCACTCGGATTCGATGAACTCGAACGCCGGGCGGAACACCACACTCTGATTCGACGCCGCCAGCGAGAGATTGAGCTTGTGGCCGTCCTTTTCGCGTATCCCGTCGCCGCCGATCTTCCAGCCGGCCTCGTCGAGCAGCTGGGCCGCCTTCTGCGGCTGGTAACCGATGTCGGCGCTGACGTTCGCGAACAGCGGATCGTCGTGTCCCAGTACCGAATCGCTGGCCCGGTAGCTGTCGGACAGCACGGTGTCCACCACCGCCTTCCGGTCGATGCCGAGCTGCAGCGCGCGGCGCACCCGCACGTCGGCGACCACCTGGTTGTTGATCCGCATCCCGACCAGGTTCGCGGTTTCGGCGGGCGCTGCGACCGAGATCACTTGCAGGCCACCCTGTTTGAGCGCCGGCTCGTCGGTGGGCTGGATTCCGCGGGCAACGTCGACCTGGTGGGACTGGACCGCCCCCGCGCGCAGCCCCGGCTCGGTGATCACCCGGAACACCACGGTGTCGAGGTAGGCGGCGCCATGATTGGGCCACGACTCGGGCGCCCACGCGTAATCCGGGCGCTTCTTGAGCACCACCTGCTGGTCCGGGATCTGCGACTGATACACGAACGGCCCGGAGCCCACGACGTTTTCGACCTTCGCCTGGTGCGCGTAGTCGAGCGCCAGCGTCACCGGCGAGCGGATCCCCGAGCGGCTGTACGACAGCACCTTGTAGAAGTTGGTGTTGGGCCGGTTGAGGAACACGGTGACGACGTTGCCGTCGACCTCGCTGCGGTCGTAGCCGACGAAGTCGGCGAAGGCGGGCATTTTCTTGGCCGGATCACCCTTGCCGAGCTGGTCGAAGTTGGCCTTGATCACCTCGGCCGTCACCGGGGTGCGGTCGCTGAACGTCACGCCGTCGCGGATCGTGAAGCTGTACCGCGTGGCGTCGGCGTTGCGGGTGAACTGCCGGGCCAGCCAGCCGTGCACGGCGTCGGTTTTCGGGTCGACGTACACCACGCGGTCGAGCAGCTGGAACATCAGGTTGTTGGCGCTGTAATTGGCCGCCATGGTGTCGGTCACGAAGGACACGTCGGAGTAGGTGAGGGTGCCGCCGCGCACCGGCGCGCCGGTGGGCCCGCTGCTCGGGGGGTGGCGGTGCCCCGCGCACCCGGCCACCACCAGCGAGACCAGGGCGACCAGCGCCGCCGCGCGCGTGCAGACCCTCACGACCGGATCAGAAGAAGCTGGAGTCGGGCAGGTCCGCGCCGTTGACGGCGATGTCACCGAGCACCCGGGCCTTGTAGATCGTCGGGTTGTGGGAGAACAGGGTTCGCAGGTTGCGCCAGTGCCGGTCCAGCACCGCCGACGCCTGGACAGCGGAGGCGCCCCCGGCGTCGAAGACGCGCGACGCCGCCCGCAACGCGGGCTCCTGGATCGCGACCTTGACCCGCGCGGCGGCGATGGACGCCGCGGCTTCGAGCTCGGGATCGATTCCGGTGCCGCGGGCGGCCTCCAGCGCGGGGGCGAGCTCGGCGGCCGCGGCGCGCACCAGCGCCTGCGCGGCGTAGGCCACCGCGTCGATCTCGCCGACGATCTGCAGCAGCTGCGGGTCGGCGGTGGGGTCGTCGACGGTGGCGAAAGTGTAGGTGCGGCGCCGCCCGCGCACCAGCGCGGCCGCGTCAGCGGCCAGGGCGCGCAGGATGCCGGCGGCGACCGCGTGCAGGTACAGCTGCACCAGCGCGCCGCGGGCCCGGTTCACCCCGATCGTCGCACCGAGCGGGAACACCTCGTCGGCCTCCACCACGACATCGTTGAAAACCGTTGTTCCGCTTCCAGTTTGGCGTTGGCCGATGCCGTCCCAGTCGTCGAGGTGCTCGACGCCGGCCCGGTTCACCGGGATCACCACGGCCGTCGGCGAGTCGTCGTCGTCCTGCGCGGTGATGCGCAGGTAGTCGGAGAACTGCGCGCCCGTGCTGTAGAACTTCCTGCCGCGCAACCGCAGTCCGTCGGCGGTGGCGACCAGCCGGGTGTCGCGGTTGTTGCCGCCCACCGACTTCTGGCTCTGCTCGGCGTTCGCGCCGCCGATCAGCCCGCCCTCGGCGACCACCGCGATCCAGCGGTCGCTGCCCGGGCGTTTCGGTTTCAGCTGCAGCTCCTCGACCAGTGCGTAGTGGATGCGCAGGATGTGGGCCAGATCCGGGTCGGCCGCGGCGAGCGCGATGAGGTGGTCGAAGAACTCCGGCACGGTGTAACCCGCCCCGCCCAATTCGCGGGGCAAGCGCACCGCACCCAGCCGGTGATCGCGCACCAGTTTCAGGCCGCGCAGGGGCGGTTCGGTCCCGCCGTCGGCAAGGCGCAGACGGTAGTCCGCGGCGATTTCGGCGAGGACGTCCTCGGCCGGAACGTCGGTACCAGAGCCAACGGGCATGCGCGTCAAGACCTTCCACGTGGGGGCGGTGTTTGTGTGGACCAGCCCCACAAGGTAGGCGGCTGCCGGCGCCACCGGCAACGGTTTACACCGTCACAATTTTTAAGTGAGCGACCCTGTGCGCAGCCGTTTTTCGGCCCCGCGGCCGCACCGCCGTTGCATCGCCGGCGCGCCCACGTAGCCTCGGGATTCGTGTCCTTAACCTTGGGGATCGAGACCGCCGGCGACGGGATCGGCACCGGCCCGCGCGCACACGGCTTCGCCGCGCTGGCGCGCAGGCTGGAATCCGCCGGTGTGCACTACTGGGTGGTGGGCGCCGACCGCGGCGAGCCGACCGGCGCCGCGCCCAGCCTGGACGCGTCGCTCGTCGCCACCGTGGCGGCCCGGCACACGGCCGCGTTGGGCCTGGTGGTCGCGGCGTCCGCGCACCGCGACCACCCCTACAACCTGGCGCGCCGGTTGCTGTCGGTGGACCACGCCGCCCACGGGCGGGTCGGCTGGTTCGCCCTCGACGCCGACCACCGCATCGGGCTGAACGCCGCCGCGGCCACCTGGACCGGCGCCCCCCTGGGTCCGGCCCACACCACCGAGGTGATCGCCGCGGTGCGAACCTTGTGGCGCACATGGCCGTACGCGTCCATCGTGGGTGACCGCGCCGCCGGCGTCTTCGCCGACGTCGCCCAGATCCGGCGCGCGGACACCGACGGCACCTACCGCATCGCCGGGCCCCTGAACGTTCCCGGGTCGGTGCAGGGCGACCTGCCGGTGTGGCGGCACCCCGGACCGGGCGCCCGAGAGGCCGACCTCGTCGTTGTCGAGGACGGTGCCCCGGTGCCGCCGGCCGCCGTGGTGCGGTTGCGCGCGGTCGACGACGCGGCGCTGGACCGGGTGGCCGGCACGCCCGGCGCGGTCGGCGCGCTGCTGCGCGTGCCGCCGGCGGCGCTGCCGGCCGTGCTCGAGGACCTGCTGCCGTCGGCGCGCCGCCGCGGCGCCGTCGCCGCCCCCGGTAGCGGCACGCTGCGGCAACGGCTCGGGCTGCCGGCGCCAGCCGCACCGGACCTCTCGACGCATCGGCTCGCCTATGATTCCCAGCAGGACGCGGCGGTGCGGCTGTGAACCCGCGCGAGCGCGGCCTCACGCTCAACGTCAATGTCCTCAACCTCGGCATCCACACCGCGTCGTGGCGCCGGTCCACCGAGAGGCCCGCCGCGTTCAGCGACCCGGGCTACTACGTCCGGATGGCCCGGATCGCCGAACGGGGCACCTTGGACGCGCTGTTCCTGGCCGACGGGCCCGCGTTGCGCGACCACCCGGCGCTGCGCCCGTCGCAGGCGCTGGAGCCCAGCGTCATCCTGGCGTCGGTGGCGGCCGAGACCGAGCACCTGGGGCTGATCGGCACGCTGTCGTCGACGTTCAACGACCCCGTGGAGCTCGCGCACCGGTTGCTCAGCCTCGACGAGCTCTCCGGCGGCCGGTTCGCCTGGAACGTCGTCACCACCTACTCCGAAGCGGCGGGCGTCAACTTCGGCCTCGACGACCTCCCGGACCGGGCCAGCCGCTACCGGCGGGCCGCCGAGTTCGTCGACGTGGTCCTGGCGTTGTGGCGCGACGCCGCCGCCGGTGCCGGCGGCATCGACCATCGCGGCGACTTCTTCGCTGTGACAGGCTCATTGCCGCAAGGGCCGTCGCCGCAGGGCTACCCGCTGTTGGTGCAGGCCGGCGGCTCGCCGCAGGGGCGCGAGCTCGCCGGGCGGGTGGCCGACGCCGTGTTCAGCGCCGAGCTGGACCTGGACGCCGGCCTCGAGCACTACCGGCTCGTCAAGGACGTCGCCGCCGCCCATGGGCGGGGCCGCGACGCGGTGCGAATCCTGCCGGGGCTGATCACCACCATCGGCAGCAGCCGCGCCGAGGCCGAGCGGCGCTACGAGGAGCAGAACGCGCTGCTGCCCGCCGGGCACGACGTGGCGCGGCTGTCGCAGACCCTGGGCGAGGACCTCTCGGGGTTGCCGCTCGACGAGCCCATCCCCGCGCGCCTGCTGGGCGCCGTGCCGTCGGACGCCGTTGGCTCGCTGGGCTTCCGGGAATCGGTGGTGCGCCTGGTTACCGGCCGCGGACTGACGCTGAGGCAGACGCTGCGCGAGTTCAGCGGATCGGGGCATCGGGTGATCGTCGGGTCTCCCGTCGACGTGGCCGATACCATCGAGCGGTGGTTCGTTGCCGGCGCCGCAGACGGTTTCAACCTGATGCCCGACGTCTTCCCGGACGGCCTGGAGGTGTTCGTCGACGAGGTGGTGCCAATTCTGCGCTCCCGCGGCCTGTTTCGCGCGTCGTACGCGGAATCGACCCTGCGCGAGCGGCTCACGGGTACCCGCTTCATCGCGGCGGCCTGACCCATGCACCTGTGGTATATCCCGAACACCGTCGAGCCCGGCCACCGCGGTGACGACACCGTGGCCGGCTGGGGCAGCCTGGACTACTCGGTGGATCTGGCGCTGCGCGCCGAGCGGCATGGCTGGGGTGGCGCGCTGATCGGCACCGGTTGGGGCCGGCCGGACACGTTCACCGTCGCCACCGCGGTCGCCGCCCGCACCACCAACTTCACCCCGCTGGTGGCCGTGCGGCCCGGCTACTGGCATCCGGCGCACTTCGCCAGCGCAGCGGCCACGCTGGACCGGCTCAACGACGGCAAGCTGTTCATCAACATCGTCAGCGGCGTCGACGATCCGGCCGCCTACGGCGATACCGAACTGGACAAGTCCCGTCGCTACGACCGCACCCGCGAGTTCATGCGGCTGATCCGCCGGCTGTGGCACGAGGACGACGTCACGTTCCACGGCGAGTTCTTCCGGGTCGACCACTCGACGCTGCAGCCGCGGCCCTTCGGCGCCGCCGACGGGCGGCACCCCAAGCTCTACTTCGGTGGGGCGTCGGCCGCCGCGGAGCAGGTCGCGGCCACCGAGGCCGACGTGCAACTGTTCTGGGGGGAGCCGCTCGACGGCATCGCCGAGCGCGTCGAGCGGCTGAAGTCGTTGTCCCGCAAGCTCGGCCGCGAGCACCCGCCGCTGGAGTTCGGCCTGCGGATCACCACCCTGGTGCGCGACACCTCGGAGGAGGCGTGGCGCGACGCCGAGGCGAAGGTCGCCACCCTCGCCGGCGCGCCGCGGGTGCTGAGCCTGCACAACGCGGGCGCGGCCGAGGGACAGCGACGGCTGAGCGATCTCGCCGAGCGCGGCGAGGTGCTGGACTCGTGCCTGTACACGACGCCGAGCAGGTACGGCGGGGAGGGCGCCGGCACGACGTGGCTGGTGGGTTCGGCGGCCGAGGTGGCCGCCGCGCTGCACCGCTACGCCGACCTGGGCATCACCCACTTCGTGCTGAGCGACACCCCGTACAAGTCCGAGGTGGTCCGCCTCGGCGAGCAGCTGCTACCGCTGCTGCCCGTCACGTGAGCGCCGCCATGCCGACGGCGGCCGCGCTGGCCAGGCACATCGACGGGCCGTGCGGCACCGTCCGGGCGCCGAGCAGCGCCGCGAACAGCGTCGTCAGCAGCGGCGCCGCCACAGCCGCCAGGAACCAGACACCGGCGCCGAAACAGCCGGCCAGCGCCCCCAGGCCGATCGCCAGCTTGACGTCGCCCGCGCCCATCCCCGCCGGGGCGAGCGAATGCACCAGCAGATAGGTCGCGGTCAGCGCCAACGCACCGGCCAGTGCGGGCCAGCCGCGCCCGGCCACCGCGGCCGCCAGCAGGACCACCCCGGCGCCGGGCAGCGTCAGCCAGTTCGGCAGCCGACGCCGGGCGACGTCGTATCCGCTGAGCGCGCCCATCCAGACCAGCACCACGACCGTCGCGGCCATTCGCATGGGTTCTCCTGTGCGCGCCGCGAGTGTGGGGCTGCGCACGAATCCCGCGGCGGATTCGTCCGCAGGCCCCACGCCCGGCGGTTGATCCGGGGACATCCGACGCGCGAGACGTTAGCCGAGCGCGGCGGTCATGGCCTCCCGCGGAGCGGGCAGCCCTGTGAATAACTCGACTTGGGTGAACGCCTGGTGCAGCAGCATCTGCACGCCGCTGATCACGCGGCCGCCGGCGGCGGCCACCGCGGCGGCCAGCGGCGTGGGCCACGGGTCGTAGACCGCGTCGAGCAGGACCGGGATGGCCGCGAGGGTGCCCGCGTAGCGCGCCGCGACGTCCGCGGGGACCGTGCTGACCAGCACCTCCGCGGCGGCCACCGCCGCGCGCAGGACGGCGTCGTCGTCGATGTGCACGAATCGCGTCGGGACCCCGATCCCGGTGCCCAGCCCCACCAGCCGGGCGGCCTTGTCGGGGTTGCGCGCGACGACGGTGATGGCGGTGACGCCCAGCTGGGCCAGCCCCGCGACGGCCGCCGGCGCGGTGCCACCCGACCCGCACACCAGCGCCGGGCCGGCCGCCGATCCCAGCGCCCCCGCGACGCCGTCGATGTCGGTGTTGTCGGCCCGCCAGCCGGCCGCCGTGCGGACCAGGGTGTTGGCCGAACCCACCCGCTCGGCCCGCTCGGTGCGCTCGTCGGCGAAGCGCAGCGCGGCGAACTTGCCCGGCATGGTCACCGACGCCCCCACCCATTCGGCGCCGAACCCGCCGACGACTGCGGGCAGCCGCTCTGCGTCGCATTCGATGCGCTCGTAGGTCCAGTCCAGCAGGCCCAGCGCCCGGTAGGCAGCCAGGTGCAGCTGCGGTGACTTCGAGTGGGCGATCGGCTTGCCGAGCACCGCCGCTTTGCGGGGTCCAGCGCCCGGGCCGGGCGCCCTAACGGGCCGAGTCGAGGACACCGTTGCGCTTAGCCAGCTCGATGTTGGCCAGATGCTGCTGATAATCCTTGGTGAACAGCGTCGTCCCCTGGGCGTCGATGGTGACGAAGTACAGCCAGTCGCCGGGCTCGGGATGCTCGGCGGCGTGCAGCGCGTCGACGCCGGGCGAACAGATCGCCGTCGCGGGCAACCCCTGCGACACGTAGGTGTTCCAGGGCGTCTTCTGGGCCCGGTCTGCGTCGGTGGTGGCCACCTCCCGGCGGTCCAGCGGGTAGTTGACCGTCGAGTCGAATTCCAGCGTGTGGTGGGCGTGCAGGCGGTTGTAGATCACCTGGGCGACCTTCGCGAAGTCCTGCGACTTGGATTCCTGCTCCACCAGCGACGCCACCACCAGGATGTCGTAGGGCGACAGGCCCATGGCCTGGGCGGTGTCCACCAGCCCCGACTTCGCGTATTCGACGGCCCCGGCGCTGATCAGGCCCGACAGGATGGTCTCCGCGGATGCGGAGGGGTCGACGTTGAAGGTTCCCGGCGCGATCAGCCCCTCGATCCGGCGATGGTCCTTGCCGAGCTCGGTGAACGGTTCGACGGCCCAGGGCGGCACCGCCAGCGCGGCGGGCGTGCTGTTGGTCGCCGCCGCCCGCAGCTCCTCCACCGCGATGCAGTGCTGGTTGCCGTCGAGGGTCACGCAGGTGGCGCGGGAGATCAGCGTCAGGATCCCCGGCGTCACCACATTGGTCTTCATGTCGGTGGTGTCGTCGAGCTGACGGCCCTCCGGGATGACGAGCCGGCCCACCCGGCTGTTCGGGTCGGCGAGCCGCGCGACGGCGTCGGCCGCCGGGATCTCGGTGCGCATCCGGTAGAAGCCGGGCTGGATCGAGGAGATCTTGCTGTTGCCGTGCGCGGCGTTGACGAACGCCCGGACGGTCTTGACCACCTGCTCGTGCTGCAGCGTCTCCCCGACGTTGGTGGTCGAGTCACCGTCCTTGATCTGAATTACGGTGTCCTGCTTGCCATTTCCAGCGTAGTCGTCGTCGACCCCGAAGACCGTGTGCCACAGCTTGGCGCCGACGACCACGCCCACCAGCACGACTACGGCCACGACCGCGAGCACGATCTTGCCGGCGAACCGCCGCCGGCGTCGCCCCCGCTCGGCGCGGTTGCGGGCGACGCGGCTCCTCTTCCGTGGCGAACCGACCGTTTCGGGCTCGGCGCGTTGCCGCCGTGCGCTGTCAACCATCGGCGCGCTCCCCCGCCGTCAGGGTGGCGCGGCGCTGATCGAGCCAGCTCTGCAGGATGGCCACCGCGGCGGCCTGGTCGATCACCGCCCGCTGTTCGCGGGCGCGGACGCCGGCGGCGCGCAGCGAGCGCTGCGCGCTGACGGTGGTCAGGCGCTCGTCGGCCAGCCGCACGGGCGTGGGGGCGATCCGCTGGGCCAGCATGTCGGCCAGCTCCATCGCGTCGATCGCCGACGGACCGGTGCGGTCGGCCAGCGTGCGCGGCAGCCCGACGACCACCTCGACCGCCCCGAGCTCGGCGGCCAGCTCGGCCAGCCGCCGCACATGCTTCCCGGAGCGGTCGCGGCGCACGGTTTCCACCGGCGTCGCCAGAATTCCGTCGGGGTCGCTGCAGGCGACGCCGATGCGCACGGTGCCGACGTCGATGCCGAGCCGCCGCCCCCGCCCGGGATCCTGGTCAGGGTCGCCGGGCCGGTCGGGCACGCGATGCTGTGCCGGCCCCACTCAACCGACCCGCGCTATCTCGGAGCGGACCGCCTCGAGCGCCGCGTCGATGCGGCTGGGGTCCTTTCCGGAACCCTGCGCCAGGTCCGGCTTGCCCCCGCCGCGGCCGTCGACGGTCGCGGCGAGCTGCTTGATCAGGTCGTTGGCGCGGAGCCCGAGGTCCTGGGCGGCCGGGTTGGCGGCGACCGCGTACGGCACGCTGCCCCCCTCGCCCTCGGAGATCAGCGCCACCACGGCGGGGTCGCTGCCCAGCTTGCCGCGGATGTCGCCCACCAGGGAGCGCAGGTCGCCGGCCGTCATCCCCGCCGACATGCGTTGCGCCACCACACGGACGTTACCGATACGCTCCGCGCCGGCCGCCGCGTTGGTGGCCGCGGCGCGCGCGCCGGCCAGCCGGACCCGTTCGAGCTCTTTTTCGGCGGCCTTGAGCCGCTCCACCAGGCCGGCCACCCGGGCGGGCACCTCGTCGGACGGCACCTTCAGCGACGAGGCCAGCCCCGCCATCAGCGCGCGCTCCTTGGCCAGGTGGCGGAACGAGTCCAGCCCGACGTAGGCCTCCACCCGGCGGACGCCGGAGCCGACCGACGATTCGCCCAGGATGGTCACCGGCCCGATCTGAGCGGAGTTGTGCACGTGGGTGCCGCCGCAGAGCTCGAGCGAGAACGGTCCGCCGATCTCGACCACCCGCACCTCGTCCGGGTAGGCCTCGCCGAACATCGCCATCGCACCCATCGCCTTGGCCTTCTCGAGCTGCTCGGTGAACGTGTGCACCTCGAAGTCGGCCTGGACGGCCTGGTTGGTGACCTCTTCGACCTGGGTGCGCTGCTCGTCGGACAGCGGGCCCTGCCAGTTGAAGTCGAAACGCAGGTAGCCGGGGCGGTTCAGCGATCCCGCCTGGACGGCGTTGGGGCCCAGCACCTGTCGCAGCGCGGCGTGCACCATGTGGGTGCCCGAGTGGCCCTGGGTGGCGCCCCGGCGCCATTCCGGGTCGACCGCGGCCACCACGGTGTCACCCTCGACGAATTCGCCGGACTCGACGTTGACCCGGTGCACCCACAGGGTTTTCGCGATCTTCTGCACGTCGGTGACCGCCGCGCGGGCGCTCCCGCTGGCGCCCGTCCCGCTGATGGTGCCCTCGTCGGCGATCTGCCCGCCGGACTCGGCGTAGAGCGGGGTGCGGTCCAGCACCAGTTCGACTTGCTGCGCCCCCTCGGTGCCATGCGTGACGACCGGGACGCGTTTGCCGTCCACGAAGATGCCCAAAATCGCTGCTTCGGAGGTCAATTCGTCGAAGCCGGTGAATTCTGTCGGGCCGGCGTCGACCAGCTCCCGGTAGGCGCTCAGATCGGCGTGCGCGTGCTTGCGGGCGGCGGCGTCCGCCTTGGCGCGGCGGCGCTGCTCGGCCATCAGTTCCCGGAAGCCGATCTCGTCGACCTGCAGGCCGGCCTCGGCGGCCATCTCAAGGGTCAGCTCGATCGGGAAGCCGTAGGTGTCGTGCAGCGTGAAGGCGTCCGAGCCCGAGATCGCTTTGGCCCCGGCGGCTTTGGTGGTGCCTGCGACCTCGTCGAACAGCTTGGAGCCGGCGGCCAGCGTGCGGTTGAACGCGGTCTCCTCGGCGACGGCGATGCGCTTGATCCGGTCGAAGTCGGCGACCAGTTCGGGATATGACGGCCCCATCGCGTCGCGCACGGTGGCCATCAACTCACCGACGATGGGGCCGTTGATGTCGAGCAGTTTCGCGGAGCGGATCACCCGGCGCAGCAGCCGGCGCAGCACGTAGCCGCGGCCGTCGTTGCCGGGCGTGACGCCGTCGCCGATCAGGATCGCCGCGGTGCGGCTGTGATCGGCGATGACGCGGTAGCGCACGTCGTCCTCGTGGTTGCCCACGTCGTACCCGCGCGGCGCGCGGGCGGCCACGGCGTCGATGACCGGCCGCACCAGGTCGGTCTCGTAGACGTTGTGCACGCCCTGAAGGATGAACGCGACGCGCTCGACGCCCATGCCGGTGTCAATGTTCTTGCGGGGCAAGGGGCCCAGGATTTCGAAGTCGGTCTTGCCGGTGCCCTCGCCGCGTTCGTTCTGCATGAACACGAGGTTCCAGATCTCGATGTAGCGGTCTTCGTTGGCCACCGGGCCGCCGCCAACCCCGAACTCTTCGCCGCGGTCGTAGTAGATCTCCGACGACGGGCCGCACGGGCCGGGGATGCCCATGGACCAGTAGTTGTCTTCCATGCCGCGGCGCTGGATCCGCTCGGCCGGCAGCCCGGCGATCTCCTGCCACAGCTGCACGGCCTCGTCGTCGTCGAAATAGACCGTCGTCCAGATTCTTTCGGGGTCCAGGCCGTAGCCGCCCTCGGACAGCCCGTTGGTCAACAGGGTCCACGCCAGCTCGATGGCGCGGCGCTTGAAGTAATCGCCGAACGAGAAGTTGCCGGCCATCTGGAAGAAGGTGTTGTGCCGGGTGGTGATGCCCACCTCGTCGATGTCGGGCGTCCGGATGCACTTTTGGATGCTGGTGGCCGTCGAGTACGGCGGTGTGCGCGCCCCCAGGAAGTACGGCACGAACTGGACCATGCCCGCGTTGACGAACAGCAGGTTGGGGTCGTCGAGGATCACCGATGCGCTCGGCACCTCGGTGTGGCCCGCCTTCACGAAATGATCAAGAAACCGCTTCCTGATCTCGTGTGTCTGCACTTCTGGTCCGCTTCTTCCTTGTGCTTTTTCGTGCTTTTTCGCGTGAATGTCTATTCCAGCGTATTCGCTGGAGTAGCTGGCTACCGGGCCGCTAACCCTCCAGAAAGCTCAGCCGCACCGAGCGTTGCGGGTTGTCCCGATTCAGATCGACCAGCACGATGCTTTGCCAGGTGCCCAGCATCGGCTCGCCGCCGGAGACCGGCACGGTCACCGACGGGGCGACCAGCGCCGGCATCACGTGGTCCGCGCCGTGGCCCGGCGAGCCATGCGAGTGCCGATACCGGTCGTCGCGCGGGAGCAGCCGTTCGAGCGTGTCGAGCAAGTCGTCGTCGGAGCCGGCCCCGGTTTCGATGATGGCGACCCCCGCCGTCGCGTGCGGAACGAACACATTGCACAGGCCGTCGCCCCTCGACCAGCAGAAGCCCCGCACCGCCTCGGTCAGATCGACGATGCGGCGCCGGGAAGTGTCCACATCCAGCACGTCGGTATGCATCCCGACCAGCCTACGGCGCGCACGTCGCGACCAGCCAATCGTCTGTGAGCGCGACCACATTTGGGCATTGCGGCGCGCAACGGGCAGGAGGAAGGTAACTGGTGGGGCCGGTGGCGCCACCGGGCTCCTTGGATACCAGCCCTACAAAGGAGGTCGGCCGTGTACGCACGCTCCACCACCATCCAGGCGCAACCCTTGTCGGTCGACATCGGGATCGCGCACGTCCGCGACGTCGTCATGCCCGCCCTGACCGAGATCGACGGGTGTGTCGGGCTGTCACTGTTGGTCGACCGGCAGTCCGGGACCTGCATCGCCACCAGCTCGTGGGACAGCATCGACGCGATGCGCGCCAGCGCCGAACGGGTCGCCCCGATTCGCGATCAGGCGGCGCTGATGTTCGACGGCAGCGCGCGGGTCGAGGAGTGGGACATCGCTTTGCTGCATCGCGACCACCCGTCGCGGCAGGGGGCCTGCGTGCGGGCCACCTGGCTCAAGGTGGTGCCGGATCAGCTCACCCGGTCCCTGGAGTTCTACCGGTCGTCAGTGCTGCCCGAGCTGGAGGAGCTCGACGGGTTCTGCAGCGCGAGCCTGTTGGTCGACCACCCGGCGTGCCGTCGGGCGGTGTCGTGCTCGACGTTCGACTCGATGGACGCGATGGCCCGCAACAGCGACCGGGCGAACGAGTTGCGCAGCAGGCGCGTCCGGGAGCTGGGCGCCGAGGTGATCGACGTGGCCGAATTCGAGCTGGCGATCGCCCACCTGCGGGTGCCCGAGCTGGTCTAGCCGCACACCCAGGCCGAGTGTGCGGCTCGCCGCACACTCGACACGCTTAGGGCAGCGCGTCGCCCGGGAATCCGCGGCAGGGGTGCACCTCGAAGGTGAAGACGCCCGCGGCCACGCCCGGGTCGTCGGCCATGATCGCGGCGGTGTCGTCGACGGACGCTGCGAACACCGCGATCCCGCAGACGTCGGAACCGTCGGTGACCGGCAACACGATGGGCATGACGCCGTCGTCGCGCAGCCCGAAGTTGCGCCGCCCGTGCTCCCAGACGGTCCCCGGTGTCGTCTCGTCGCCGAACTGCGGCCCCCGCTTGAGGATGACGACGCTGTAGGACTGCGTGGTGGCCAGCAGCCGGCCCATCTCCTCGTCCGTGAAGGTTTTCATCACCGCCCCCGCTTCCCACGGATGATCGCGCGCAGCCGCTCCAGCCGCCCGGCCATCTCCCGCTCACCGCCGCGGCCGGTCGGCCGGTAGTAGTCCACACCCACCAGCTCGTCCGGCGGATATTGCTGAGCCAGGACACCGTCGGGATCGTTGTGCGAGTACTGATACCCCTGCGCGTGTCCCAACGCCGTCGCGCCGGAGTAGTGCCCGTCGCGCAGGTGCGGCGGCACCAGGCCGGCCTTGCCCGCCTTGATGTCGTCCATCGCCGCGGCCAGCGCGGTGGTGACGGAGTTCGACTTCGGTGCGGTGGCCAGGTGAATGGTGGCGTGCGCGAGCGTCAGCTGCGCCTCGGGCATGCCGATCAGCGCGACGGTCTGCGCGGCCGCCACCGCGGTCTGCAGCGCGCTGGGGTCGGCCATGCCGATGTCCTCGCTGGCGAGGATCATCAGCCGGCGCGCGAGGAACCGCGGGTCCTCCCCCGCGACGAGCATGCGGGCCAGGTAGTGCAGCGCCGCATCGACGTCCGAGCCGCGCACCGACTTGATGAAGGCGCTGATGACGTCGTAGTGCTGGTCGCCGTCGCGGTCGTAGCGCACCGCGGCCTTGTCCAGCGACTGCTCGATAATTTCGACGGTCACGGAGTCGGTGGCTTCGGCCGCGACCTCCAACGCGGTCAGCGCGCGCCGGGCGTCGCCGGCGGCCAGCCGCACCAGCAGGTCGACGGCGTCGGGCGTGACCGCGACGCGGCCGCCCAGCCCCCGGGGATCGTCGATCGCCCGCTGCACCACGGCGCGGATGGCGTCGGCGCTGAGCGGGCGCAGCTGCAGGATCAGTGAGCGGGACAGCAGCGGCGCCACCACCGAAAACGACGGATTCTCGGTGGTCGCCGCCACCAGCAGCACCACCCGGTTTTCCACGGCGGACAGCAGGGCGTCCTGCTGGGTCTTGGAGAAGCGGTGCACCTCGTCGATGAACAGCACCGTCTGCTCGCCGATGAGGAGCGCCTTGCGCGCATTTTCTATGACGGCGCGCACGTCTTTGACCCCGGCCGACAGCGCCGACAGCGCCTCGAACCGACGGCCGGTCGCCTGGGAGATCAGCGCGGCCAGCGTCGTCTTGCCGCTGCCGGGCGGGCCGTAGAGGATGGCCGACGCCACGCCGGATCCCTCGACCAGGCGGCGCAGCGGCGACCCGGGCGCCAGCAGGTGCTCCTGGCCGACCACCTCGTCCAGCGAGGCCGGTCGCATGCGCACCGCCAGCGGCGCACCGGCCGACACGCCCAGGCCGTGATCGCTGGTCGGCACCGCGCCGGGCAGGTCAAAAAGACCGTCGGACACGGCTTCAGGCATACCACGAAAACGAATCCGGGCGCCGCCCCGACATCTTTGCTAAGTTCCCGTGTGCGCGTGCCACAGGTTGAGTCAACAGCTAGGACGGACATGAGCCAGCCTCCCGAATATCCAGGCACACCGGCCGACCCGTACGGCAGCGAGCACAACCCTCCGGGCTACCCGCCCCCGCCCGGCTACGGCGCCCCACCCCCACCGCCCGGCTACGGCGCACCTCCTCCGCCGCCCGGCTACGGCCCGCCCCCGGGTTACGGCGCCCCGCCGCCACCGCCGCCCGGCTATGGCCCGCCGCCGGGCTACGGCGCGCCGCCGCCCCCGCCCGGGTACGGCGGCTACCCCCAGCCCGGCTACGGGGCACCGGCCACCCCCGGGTTCAGCGTCGGTGACGCCTTCAGCTGGGCCTGGAACACGTTCACCAAGAACGCGCTGGTGTTGATCGTGCCCGCGCTGGTGTATGGCCTGCTTCTGGGCGTGGCCACCGGCGTGAACGTTGCGGGCCAGAACATGTCGCCGAGCACCGCGACCGGCGACGACTACGGCTTCTACTTCACGACGAACCTCACCGGCGCCGCGTTGGTCGTCTTCATCATCGGCACCCTGCTGACGTACCTGGTCACGGGGTTCGCCCAGGCCGGCTTCCTGTCGGGCTGCCTGGACATCGCCGACGGGCGCCCGGTCACCATCGGCTCGTTCTTCAGGCCCCGCAACCTGGGGATGGCGTTCCTGGCCGCGCTGATCATCGGCGTGCTCACCTCGATCGGCTACTCCTTGTGCCTGGTTCCGGGCCTGGTGCTGAGCCTCTTCGTGCAGTTCACCATCCTGTTCGTCGTCGACCGCTCGGAGTCGGCCATCAAGGGCTTCACCTCCAGCTTCTCGCTGGTGGGTTCGAATTTCGCCAACTCGCTGCTGGTGTGGCTGGTGGTGATGGCCCTGATCGTCGCCGGGGCGCTGGCGTGTGGCGTCGGCCTGCTGGTGACGGCGCCGCTCGACGCGCTCATCCTGACCTACACCTACCGGAAGCTGACCGGCGGCCAGGTTGTTCCCGTTCCGCAGTCGGGCTACCAACCCGGCCCGCCGCCTGGGCCGCAGCAGGTCTGACCGCAAGCAAGCGCCCCGAAGTTACGGCCCTGTTAGCCACGGCTGCGGTGCGCTGCGCCCCTGTGGCGCTTGTGATGCAATCACCTTGTTATGAGCATCAAAGTCGCCCTCGAGCACCGCACCAGCTACACCTTTGACCGCTCGGTCCGGGTGTTCCCGCACGTCGTTCGGCTGCGCCCGGCGCCCCACTGCCGAACGCCCCTCGAGGCCTACTCGTTGCGCATCGAGCCGGAAGAGCACTTCATCAACTGGCAGCAGGACGCGGTGGGTAATTTCCTTGCGCGCCTTGTCTTTCCGAACCCCATGCGCCGGCTCACCATCACCGTGGGGCTCATCGCCGATCTGAAGGTGATCAACCCGTTCGACTTCTTCATCGAGGACTGGGCCGAAACCTGGCCCGCCGCCGGGCTGACCTACCCCAAGGAGCTGGCCGACGACCTGGAGCCCTACCTGCGGCCCGTCGACGAAGACGGCGAGGGGTCGGGGCCGGGTGAGCTCACGCGGGCGTGGGTGGAGAACTTCTCGGTGGCCGAGGGCACCCGCACCATCGACCTGCTGGTCGCGCTCAACCGCGCGATCAACGCCGACGTCGCCTACAGCCTGCGAATGGAACCCGGGGTCCAAACGCCGGATCACACGCTGCGCACCGGCGTGGGCTCGTGCCGCGACTCCGCGTGGCTGCTGGTGTCGATCCTGCGCCGGCTCGGGCTGGCCGCCCGCTTCGTGTCGGGGTATCTGGTGCAGCTCGCCTCCGACGTGGAGGCGCTCGACGGGCCGTCGGGTCCCGCCGCCGACTTCACCGACCTGCACGCCTGGACCGAGGTGTACATCCCCGGCGCGGGCTGGATAGGACTGGACCCGACGTCGGGGCTGTTCGCCGGCGAGGGGCACATCCCGCTGGCCGCCACGCCGCATCCGTCGTCGGCGGCGCCCATCAGCGGCGGCACCGAGCCGTGTGAATCGGTGCTCGAGTTCTCCAACACCGTCACCCGCATCCACGAGGACCCCCGCGTCACGCTGCCCTACACCGACGAGGCGTGGCACACCATCTGCGAGGTCGGCCAGCGCGTCGACGAACGGCTGGCCGCCGCCGACGTGCGGCTGACCATCGGCGGTGAGCCGACGTTCGTCTCGGTCGATAACCAGGTCGCCAAGGAGTGGACCACCGCCGCCGACGGGCCGCACAAGCGGCAGCGCGCATCGGACCTGGCCGCGCGCCTCAAGGAGGTGTGGGCGCCGAACGGGTTGATTCAGCGCGGGCAGGGTCGGTGGTATCCGGGAGAACCGTTGCCGCGCTGGCAGATTGCGCTCTACTGGCGCACCGACGGGCGACCGCTGTGGACCGACGGCACGTTGCTGGCCGACCCGTGGGGAGACCGGCCGGAGCCCGTCGACGGCGAGGCCGCCTACCAGGTGCTCGCGGGCCTCGCCGACGGCCTGGGGCTGCCGCTTTCGCAGGTGCGGCCCGCCTACGAGGACCCGCTGCACCGGCTGGCGGCCAAGGTGCGGCAACCCGAGGGCGACCCGGTGGACCCGGCCGATGACCTCGACCAGGACACCCCCGCCGGTCGCGCGGCGCTGCTGGCCCGGCTCGACGAATCGGTCACGGAACCAGCGGCTTTCGTGCTGCCGCTGCACCGCCGGGACGACGGGGCGGGGTGGGCCAGCGCCGACTGGCGGCTGCGGCGCGGCCGAATCGTGTTGCTGCACGGCGACTCCCCGGCGGGTCTGCGCCTGCCCCTGGATTCGATCAGCTGGCGACCGCCGCGCCCGTCGTTCGACGCCGACCCCCAGACCGCGGGCGACGCGCTGGCGACGGATCCGGGCGAAGCGGTGGTGGACGACTCGGACACCGCGCCGCCCACCGCGATGGTCGCCGAGGTCCGAGACGGGCTGCTCTACCTCTTCATGCCGCCCACCGAGGCGCTGGAACACTTCGTCGACCTCATCGCCCGCGTCGAGGCCGCCGCAGCCAAGGCCGACTGCCCGCTCGTGATCGAGGGCTACGATCCCCCGCCGGACCCTCGGCTGAGGTCGACGACGATCACCCCGGACCCCGGCGTCATCGAGGTCAATGTCGCGCCCACCGCCAGCTTCGCCGAGCAGTGCCAGCAGCTCGAAACGCTGTACGAACAAGCGAGATTGGCCCGGTTGTCCACCGAGTCCTTCGACGTGGACGGCACCCACGGCGGCACCGGCGGCGGCAATCACATCACGCTCGGCGGCGTCACCCCCGCGGACTCGCCCCTGCTGCGGCGCCCGGACCTGTTGGTCTCGCTGCTGACGTACTGGCAGCGACACCCGTCGCTGTCGTATCTGTTCGCCGGCCGGTTCGTCGGCACCACCTCCCAAGCACCCCGCGTCGACGAGGGCCGCGCCGAGGCGCTCTACGAGCTCGAGATCGCCTTCGCCGAAATCGCCCGGCTCTCGGGGCCTTTCGGCGGAAATGCCCCCCGGCCGTGGGTGATCGACCGCGCGCTGCGGCATCTCTTGACCGACATCACCGGCAACACCCACCGCGCCGAGTTCTGCATCGACAAGCTCTACAGCCCCGACAGCCCCCGGGGCCGGCTCGGCCTGCTGGAGTTGCGCGGGTTCGAGATGCCCCCGCATCTGCGCATGGCGATGGTCCAATCGCTGCTGGTGCGTTCGCTGGTGGCGTGGTTCTGGGACGAGCCGCTGCGCGCCCCGCTGATCCGGCACGGCGCCAACCTGCATGGGCGATACCTGTTGCCGCACTTCCTGATTCACGACATCGCCGACGTCGCCGCCGATCTGCGCGCGCACGGCGTCGCGTTCGAGACCAGCTGGCTGGACCCGTTCACCGAGTTCCGCTTCCCCCGCATCGGCACCGCGGTGTTCGACGGCGTGGAGATCGAGCTGCGCGGGGCGATCGAACCGTGGAACACCCTCGGTGAGGAGGCCACCGCCAGCGGTACCGCCCGCTACGTGGACTCGTCGGTCGAGCGGATCCAGATCCGCATCATCGGCGCCGACCGCCACCGCTACGTGGTGACCGTCAACGGCTACCCGGTGCCGCTGCTGGCCACCGACAACCCCGACATCCACGTGGGCGGGGTGCGGTTCAAGGCCTGGCAGCCGCCGAGCGCGCTGCACCCGACGATCAGCACCGACGTCCCCCTGCAGTTCGAGCTGATCGACCTGACGACGGGCACGTCGCGCGGCGGGTGCACCTATCACGTCGCGCATCCCGGTGGCCGGGCCTACGACGAGCCGCCCGTCAACGCGGTCGAGGCCGAGGCGCGCCGCGCCCGCCGCTTCGAGGCCACCGGCTTCACCCCCGGCAAGCTCGACTTGTCCGACATCCGGGAGAAGCAGGCACGCATCTTCACCGACGTCGGCGCGCCGGGCATTCTCGACCTGCGTCGCGTGCGTACCGTTCAGCAGTAATGGCGTTTGCTGACATGACATTCGGCACCGGCGCAGCACCGGCGACCGCTGGCGGGTTTCAGGAGGACCGCTACGACGCCGACCGCTTGCTGGCCGGGTATCGCGCCGCGCGCGCCCAGGAGGCGCTGTTCGACCTGCGGCACGGCCCGGCCGCCGGTTACGACGAATTCGTCGATCAGGACGGGAACGTCCGACCGGCCTGGGCGGAGGTGGCCGACACCATCGCCGAACGCGGCCGGGTGGGGCTGGACCGGCTGCGCTCGGTGGTGCGCAGCCTCATCGACAGCGACGGCATCACGTACACCGACGTCGAACCCGGCGGGCACGGCCTGGAGCCCCGGCCGTGGATCCTCGACACGCTGCCGATCGTGCTGTCCGCCGCGGAATGGGAGCTGCTGGAGGCCGGGCTGGTGCAGCGGTCCCGGCTGCTCGACGCCGTGCTCGCCGACCTGTACGGGTCGCGCAGCCTGCTCACCGAGGGTGTGTTGCCACCGGAGCTGCTGTTCGCCCATCCCGGGTACGTGCGGGCGGCCAACGGCATCGAAATACCCGGGCACCACCAGCTTTTCCTGCACGCCTGCGACGTCAGCCGGCTACCGGACGGAGCCTTTCAAGTCAACGCCGACTGGACGCAGGCACCTTCGGGCGCCGGCTACGCGCTGGCCGACCGGCGGGTCGTCGCGCACTCGGTTCCCGACCTCTACGAGCGGATCGCGCCGCGACCGACGACCCCGTTTGCCCAGGCCTTGCGGCTGGCGCTGATCGAGGCCGCGCCCGACGTGGCCCAGGACCCCGTGGTGGTGGTGCTCAGCCCGGGTATTTTCTCCGAAACCGCCTTCGACCAGGCGTATCTGGCCACGCTGCTGGGTTTCCCCTTGGTGGAGAGCGCGGACTTGGTGGTGCGCGACGGCAAACTGTGGATGCGGTCGCTGGGAACGTTGAAACGGGTCGACGTCGTCCTGCGCCGCGTCGACGCCGCTTACGCCGACCCGCTGGATCTGCGCGCCGACTCCCGGCTCGGCGTGGCCGGTCTGGTGGAGGCGTGCCACCGCGGGACGGTAACCGTGGTCAACACGTTCGGCAGCGGCATCCTGGAAAACCCTGGGCTGCTGCGGTTTTTGCCCCAGCTGTCCGAGCGCCTGCTCTCCGAGGCGCCGCTGCTGCACACCGCGCCGGTCTACTGGGGCGGCATCCCCGCCGAACGGTCACACCTGCTGGCGAATCTGTCGTCGCTCCTGCTCAAGTCCACGGTCGGCGGGAGAACCCTTGTCGGCCCCACTCTTTCGTCGTATCAGCTGACGCAATTGGCCGGGCGGATCGAGAAGATGCCGTGGCAGTGGATCGGCCAGGAGCTGCCGCAGTTCTCGTCGGCGCCCACCGACCACGCCGGGGTGTTGTCGTCGGCCGGTGTCGGCATGCGATTGTTCAATGTTGCCCAGCGCAGCGGATACACCCCCATGGTCGGCGGCGTCGGCTACGTGCTGGCGCCCGGCCCGGCCGCTTACATGCTGGAAACCGTTGCGGCCAAGGATGTCTGGGTACGCCCGACGGAGCGTGCGCGCGCCGAGACGGTGAGCCTGCCGTCGCCCGCGCCGCCGGCGAAGACCGCGGCCGGCACCTGGGGTGTCAGCTCCCCGCGCGTGCTGTCCGACCTGTTCTGGATCGGCCGCTACGGCGAGCGCGCGGAGAACATGGCGCGGCTGCTGTTGGTCGCCCGCGACAGGTTCCACGTCTACCGGCATCAGCAGCACACCGAGGAGAGCGCGTGCGTCCCGGTGCTGATGGCCGCGCTGGGCGTGATCACCGGGACCGACACCAGCGCCGCCGACGAGAGTGCCAGCGACGCAGCGGAAATGATCGCCGTGGCGCCGTCGACGCTGTGGTCCTTGACGGTGGACCCCGATCGCCCCGGATCCCTGGTGCAGTCCGTGGAGGGCTTGGCGCTGGCCGCCAGGGCGGTGCGCGACCAGATGTCCAACGACACCTGGATGGTGCTGGCCGGGGTGGAACGCGCGTTGGCGCAGCGGCGCGAGCCGCCCGACTCGCTCGCCGAGGCCGACGCGCTGCTCGCGTCGGCTCAGACGCAGACGCTGGCCGGGATGCTGACCTTGGCAGGTGTGGCCGGCGAGTCGATGGTGCGCGACGTGGGCTGGTCGATGATGGACATCGGCAAGCGCATCGAACGCGGCCTCTGGCTGACCGCGCTGCTGCGGGCGACGCTGACCGCCGTCCGCGGCGCCATCGCCGAGCAGACGATCATCGAGGCGACGCTGGTGGCGTGCGAGTCGTCGGTGATCTACCGGCGCCGCACCGTGGGCAAGGTAAGCGTCGCCGCCGTGGCCGAGTTGATGCTGTTCGACGCGCAGAACCCGCGGTCGTTGCTGTATCAGGTCGAGCGGCTGCGGGGCAACCTGAAGGACCTGCCGGGGGCGTCGGGGTCGTCGCGCCCGGAGCGGTTGGTGGAGGAGATCGGCACCCTGCTGCGCCGCTCGCATCCCGCCGAACTGGAAGAGGTCAGCGAGGACGGGCTGCGCACGGAGCTTTCCGAGCTGCTCGATTCGGTGCACACGCAGTTGCGTGAGCTGGCCGAGGTCATCACCACCACGCAGCTGGCGCTGCCCGCGGTGCAGCCGCTGTGGGGCCCCGACGTCCGCCGCGTCATGCCGGCCTAGCGGTGATCGCGAAGTGAAAGCGAGGTCAGCCTAGCTAGCTTGTGGCGAGGCTGGTGATGCCGCCGGCGACAAAGCGCAGCAGCGCCTGATGGCGCTCGTTGATGTCGTGGGCGTGCATGCGTCCATGGCTGAGACTATCCAGGCGCAAGTTGTTGGAGTAGGTGTGCAGCGTGGCGGCGACCATATGTAGGTATGCGTCATGGATGGCGGGGTCGCCGGCGGATGGAAACAGATCGCGCAGTGCATGGATGAAATCGCCGGCGATTGCGTTGAATTCGTCGGCGATGAGCGCCCGGATGGGATGTCCGGAGTTTGCGAGTTGGGCAATGAGGCGAAAGTAGTTGTCCCAGCCGGGATCACCGGCCCGTTGACGCATTGGTTCGCTGAACGCTTCGATGAGTGCGTGCAGACGCCGGCGTCGGCTGCCGCGAGCCGGAAGCGCCGCGAGGCGCTCTCGGCGCTCACGGTTAAGCGGCAGGATGCGGCGGAGCACGACGGCGCGGAATAGTCCTTCTTTGCCTCCGAACTGCTCACTCACCGCCGCGAGTCGGGTGCCGGCATGGTCGGTGATCTCGCGGACGCTGACACCGAAATAGCCGCGGGCGGAGAAGAGTTCTTCGGCGCTGTTGAGCAACCGGTGCTGGATGGCGGCGCGGGCGGTTTCGCGCGTGGTGCCGGCGACTGGGCTGACCGGGGCGGTTCTGCTCACGGCTCGACGATCTCGTGATAGATGCTGCCGATGCCGTCAATCCGCAACTCGAGGACGTCCCCGGTGTGTAGCCAGTGGCCGGTTTCCATTCCGCTGCCGCCCGGCAGGGTTCCCGTACCGAACAACTCGCCTGGCCGCAGCTGCTCGCTTTTCGACGCATGGGCCAAGACATCGCCCAGACTGTGCTGCATGCCGGCGCTGGACACCGTCGCCACCGTCGAACCATTGATCGAAACCGTCCCTCCCAGCGCGTCGATCCTGGGCAGGATCTCATCGGCGGTGACCGCCACCTCTGACATTGAGCTGGCGAAGTGCTTGGATTTCTGCGGTCCGAACCCGCTGTCCATCTCGGCGCGTTGCACATCGCGTGCGCTGAAGTCGTTGAGTACGACGAAAGCACCGATGGCGGCGAGGGCTTCGGTGGGCGTGGCATTGCACAGCCCGCGGGCCAGAACAAAGCCGATCTCGAGTTCATAGTCGAGCGCATTGGTGTAAGAAGGCGCGGTGATCGTCGTGCCTGACGGCACGAAGGTCATCGCGTTTGACATGTAGTAGATGGGCTGTGCATAAAACAGGCTCCGTGGCTTCAGCAACGGAAACGTGCGCCGGGTGAGCGCTTCTGCAGCCTGAATGAACCGGTACTGACCTGGATGAAAGCGGCGGACCAGTCCTCGGCTGGCGTCGAGGACGTGGCGCTCGTAGAGCATGAAGTCCCGAAACGACACCGGCTGGAACGGCAGCAGCGCGGGACTGCGGAGCAGGTGCTCGTCGGCTCGGGCGATCTGCCAGTCGTCGTCGAATACCCGCCCGCCTACTGCTGCCTCATCATCTGCGGCCTGCCAGGTTCCGTCGCTTTGCAGCGATTGCAGCTCCAATCCGCTGGTGGTCCGAATTCTTCTCAACTTCATCCCAGGCGCTCCTCGCTGGCATCCGGAACGGATGTTCCACCGGCCGTCGAGATGATGTTAGTCTCGGAACAAGCGTTCCGCCGTGTAGGGGGCCGCCCGTAACAGGTCATCGCGTGGCCGACTTCGACTCAGCCAAGTGCACGAACCTGCTCGGAGCCGGACTCAGGCCGACATCGCAAACCGCGCCGGCACCAATATTGAACCACCAACATTGAACGTTGAAAGGACCACGACCGTGGCCGAGGTCTCGTTAGGACAGAAGATCTTTGTGACCGCTTGTGCGATCACCCACACCACCGACCTGGCGGCCCGCTGGTGCGGGGCAACACTTTTCCTGCCGAAGCTGTTCGTGCTGCGCTACGCCAACATGGGCGGACTCGATCCGGTCGGCTTTGCCCGGCAGATCAAGGCGGCCCGCTCATTTCGCGACGACCGTTGGTGCAATCACTGGAACGGGATCGCCGCTCAACACGCCCGACGGGCCGCCTCAATGCTTCGAGGCCTGGCCGGCGCCAACCACTCGCCGGTCCCCGATCTCTGCGAACCGGCCGCGATCACCGAGGAGCACGTCGCGGTGCTAAGCGAGTTGATCGCCCCCGGTGCGGTGCTGTTCGCCGACCACGGGCCGCAGGCGGACGACAAGGCGATCACCGACCTAGTGGATAGACACGCACCGGAAGGTGACCGTCGGCGCACGGCATTGGCCTTCGGAGCAATAGACGCATGGGTCAAGGCGATGACCTACTACCAGGTCAGCGCGTTTCCCGGCCACAGCACCCACCGCATGCAAGCCTACTGGCGCTCTCGGCACCTATTCGACGCCCTGATCAGGGCGATCGCCCCGGCGATCGACGTTCGTGTTGAGCACCTCGAAATTCCGGCGTCCGAGAACGACACGGTGAGCGGGTGGCTGGTCCTGCCACCAGGGCACGGTCCCCATCCAGCGGTATTGACCACCAACGGTTTGGAGGGAACCGTGCAGGAACTGGCGCTCGGGCTGTTGCGCTATCGCGGTGCCGGGCTGGCGACGTTCATGATGGAAATGCCCGGAAGCTATGCCTACAACGAGCCCATGGGGCCTCAGTCCG
The DNA here is from genome assembly GCF_041890355.1 of Mycobacterium hainanense. Taxonomy (NCBI): domain Bacteria; kingdom Bacillati; phylum Actinomycetota; class Actinomycetes; order Mycobacteriales; family Mycobacteriaceae; genus Mycobacterium; species Mycobacterium hainanense. The sequence goes on from NZ_CP169059.1 coordinate 3,639,076, forward strand.
AGGCGATCTACCGCCGGGTCATTGACCACCTCGCCACCGACATGCGCATCGACCCCAGCCGCATCGCCATGGTCGGAGTCAGCTTCGGAGGCTACTGGGCCGCGCGCATGGCCGCCAACGACGACCGACTGGCATGCGCAGTGGCTTGCGGCGCACCCACCCACCACTCTTTCGACGGCGATGCCTTGGGCATGCCCGAGATCATCATCGGCGCGCTATCGAACACTCTTGGCGTAACAAACCCATTCAAACTGGTTCGTGCCCTCAAAGCGCTCACGATTCGTGATCGATTGTCGCACATCGCGATTCCGCTACTCGCCATCAACGGCGACCACGACACGCTGCTCAGCACCCAAGACACCATCGACCTCGCCAACGAAGCCCCGCACGCCACCTTATTGCTCTACCCCGACGACGACCACTGCGCCATGCGCCACTACCGCCAGTGGCTCGACTCCTCCCAGGAATGGCTCAGGAAGCACCTCGTGGATGCCGTCGGCACCAATTAAGGACGCGCCCTTGGCATTTCGGACGATTTCGCGGAGTCCGGCACGATACGGGTCGCGGCGATCAGGCGAAATTGCTGAGGTCAAACAGGTTCGTCGTCGTCGGTGTCGCGGAGGAACCTCTCGGGGTGGTGGTAGGTGTTGGTGCGGGGTTGGCCGCGGTCGAGGTGGGGTGGGGGGATCCACTCGGTTTCGCCGCGGGCGTTGGTGCGGGTGGTCCAGCCTTGTTCGGCCAGGCGGTTGTCGGGGCCGCAGGCCAAGGTGAGGTCGTCGATGTCGGTGCGGCCGGTCCCAGCCCAGCCGCGTACGTGGTGGACCTGGCTGTGGTAGGCCGACGCATCACATCCCGGCCGGGTGCAGCCACGATCCTTGGCATATAACATGATCCGCTGCCCAGGTGAGGCGAACCGCTTGGCGTGATACAGCGCCAACGACCGGCCCCGGTCGAAGATCGCCAGGTAGTGATGGGCGTGGCCGGCCCAGCGGATCACATCCGACATCGGCACCAGCGTGCCGCCGGCGGTCAGGGCCTTACCGGCGGCGGCCTCCAACTCCTGCAGCGTGGTGGTCACCACGATCGACACCGGCAACCCGTTGTGCTGGCCCAGTTTTCCAGACGCCAGCAGGGCGCGCAGCCCGGCCAGGAAGGCGTCGTGGGTGCGTTGCGCGGCGCTGCGGGTATCGCGGCGCACCGCATCCTCATCCGGGGCCGCATCGACGATCGGGGTCTCGTCGTCGGGGTTACACACCCCGGGGGCGGCCAGCTTGGCCAACACCGCCTCGATCGCCGCCCGCAACTCCGGGGTGATCACACCGTTCAGCCGCGACATGCCGTCACATTCCTGGGCGCCCAACACGATCCCACGCTTGCGGGCCCGCTCGCCATCACTGAAGTCCCCGTCGGGATGCAGCCACTCCATCAGCCGCTTGGCGTAGACGGCCAATTCATCCGGGCGATACCCGCACGCCTTGCCGGCCAGGTCGGCCTCGGCCGCGGCCCGGGTCACCACGTCGATGGCATCGGGCAGCTGGGCAAAAAAGCCGCGGATCACCCTGATGTGCCCCTCCCCGATCAACCCCGCACGCTGACCGGCCGCGGTCGCACTCAACAGTGGCGCCAACGGCTCACCGCTCAACGCCCGGCGTTCACCAAGCTCGGCGGCCTCGCCGACGCGCCGGGCGGCCTCGGCCTTGGTGATCCGCAACCGATCGGCCAGCCCCACCCGCAGCGAGCCGCCCAACTCTTGGGGACTCGCTTGGGCGGCAAGCTGATTGATCAACGCATGCTGCGGCGCCCGGAGGCGACGCGCCACCCGTTCCACCCGCTCCAATACGCGCAACCGCTCCGGGGTAGTGAGCACATCAAAAGACAAGCCGCAGAGCCGCTCCGCGTCGTCGTCGAGCGCGTCGATAAGCTCGACGATCTCCTCGCGCGCACTCGAACCCATGCCTCAAACCTAGGAACACCCACCGACAAAAAAGCCCGCATTGTGACCATAGAAACCAAAGTGGCACAAGAGATTCCAGAGGCGAAATGATTCGAGCGGACAGCTGGTCACACGTTGGATGTCGCGCTATCCACGTCGAGCCCGTGGTAGCGGTGCGGATCGGGCAGTCGGCGACGGCGCCGCATGTGCACCAGCGCCAGGACCGACAGCACGGCGGCGTAGATGCACCAGAGCGACGCGAACGCCTGCAGGTAGAGGACCGCGACCAGCACCAGCCCTACCAGGTTCGCCACACCGAACGCCACGATGGAGCGATATCCCGACATCAGGGCCGGCCCGATGACAGCGACGATGTAGAGCACCGCCCACAGGTAGCTGTCGCGGGAGGCGGTTTGGTATTCCAGCACGTGCGGGCACCTCGTCACTCCGACCGGCTTGGTCAGGACGACAACCGCGAGGTAGGCCGACACCACCCCACCGAGCACCGCGAAGGGCGCCACCCGCAGCCTGGCGCCGCGCGGTTCGAGCATCAGGATGGCCAACGGGACCAGTAGAGGGAGCACCGGCAGTGCGACGAACACGTAGGCGTGCATCGCGAAGTTGGCCGTTCCAGCGGAGACAAAGTGATTGGGCCACACCGCCGCCTCGAGGAACTGGTGGACCGAGAACAACGCCGGCAGCGAAGCGAAAGGCACCTCACGCCAGTGCCTCACCTCACGCAGGGTCGCCACCGCGACCGGTACCAGGGCGGTGCCCACCACCAGGTCGGCCGTGATGGAGAAGCACATGGTCGAGACCTAGCCCGCGACGGCGGCCGGTCCGCGAGACTCCGACGTCACCTCGTCGATCACCGTGTAGATGAACTTCATTTTCTCCAGCACCGCGACGGGCAGCACGAACGGGTACAGGTCGTCGTGGCCCATCGACCGGTTCACCATGTTCAGCGACCACGACAGCGGCAGCCACATGTCGATGATCGTCTGAAAAGCGCTGGGGCCTAACGCCGGCCGGTCGAACGTCGCCGATGCCGATGCGAAACCGCACCACGCCGACGTGTCCAGGGTGTCGCGGATGTGCAGGTAATGGGCGAACGTTTCCGCCCAGTCCTCGGCGGGATGCATGGTGGCATACGACGAGACGAAGTCTTCCTGCCAGTCCTCCGGCGGCCCCTGGCTGTAGTGGCGGTCCAGCGCCTCCTGGTAATCCGCGTCGGGATCGCCGAACAGCTCGTTGAACCGCGCCAGGTACTCATCGGACGAGGCGATCAGCCGGTAGAAGTAGTAATGCCCGATCTCGTGGCGGAAGTGGCCCAGCAGGGTGCGGTACGGCTCCTCCATCTCCACCCGCAACTGCTCGCGGTGCACGTCGTCGCCCTCGGCGAGATCCAGCGTGATGACGCCGTTGTCGTGACCCGTCATCACCTTCTCGTGCACGCTGGACAGCAGGTGGAAGGCCAAGCCCTGCTGGGGATCTTCCTCGCGCCCGACGATCGGCAGCTTGAGCTCGTGCAGCTCCGCGATCAGCCGCCGCTTGGCCGCCTCGGCACGGGCGAACTCGGCCAGGCCGGCGGTGTCGGCGTCGTTGGGCCGCACGGTGGTCAGCGCGCACGACGTGCACAACAGCCGGGGATTGTTGACGGGCACCAGCCAATTGCATTCGGCCAGTTGGAGGTTGGCACACAATTGATACTCGGCGGCGTCCACGAAACCGGCGTGCTCGCTGGCGTTCTCCTCGGCGATCACCATCAGGGCCATCTGCTCGAGCGAGAACCCCAACGCGCTGCCGCAGTTCAGGCAGGTGGAATTCTCGAACGCCAGGCGCTGGCCGCAGTTGGGGCAGTTGAAGTCACGCATGCAGCGCATCCCCCTCGAAGGGCACCACGTCCACGGCGACGTCGATCACGCTGTGTTCGGAATTGGTGTAGATGATGCCGCGCAGCGGCGGCACGTCCGCGTAGTCGCGGCCGCGTCCCACAATGATGTAGCGCTCGTCGACCAGCTGGTCGTTGGTGGGGTCCAAACCCAGCCATTCGAACTGGCCGGGCTCCTGGGGTGTCCACACCCCCGCCCAGGCGTGGGTGGCGTCTATCCCGATCATTCGATCCTTTCCCGGTGGCGGGTCGGTGGCCAGGTACCCGGACACGTAGCTGGCCGCAAGACCATTGGCGCGCAGGCAGGCGATCGCCAGCCTGGCAAAGTCTTGACATACCCCTTCCCGGGCCGCCAGAACCGCGTTGACACCAGTGGAAATCGTCGTAGACCCCGAGCGGTAGGTGAAGTCCGCGAAAATCCGCGACGCGAGGTCGCGCAGCACGTCGACCAGCGGCCGCCGCGGGGCGAAACTGGGCGCTGCGTACTCACGGATCTCGTCGGTGATCTCGGGCGGATTCAAGTCGAGCGTGAATTCGGCGGCGAGCGCTCCCCTGCCGCCCGTCGGGCGGGAGTCCTCCCACGGTTGCACCGCCGGTCCGCTGGTATAGCGCCCCGGCGCGGGCGGATAGACGTCGACGATGGAGTCGCTGGTGACCGTCAGGGCGTGGTGTGGCTCGGTGACGTGGAAGTAGGAGCTGATGTTGCCGTAGACGTCGACGCTGGTGGAGACGTCGGCGGCGGCCGGGTCGATGGTCAGCCGGTGCGCGACGCAACGCTGCCGCGCCGAATCGCGCGGGGTGAGGAAGCCGCGGCCGTAGGAGCTGGTCACGACGTCGGAGTACCGGTACTCGGTGCGGTGAGTGACTCGATGGCGGCGGGCGGTCCCGGCGTCAGATTCAGACACAAGGGTGATCACATCACACGCCGGCCGGTCGCGCGGCGTGCGCGGCGGGAAACCGTTTGCCAATCCGGCGGCACGCGCGCCAAACAGGGAGCACAATCGAGATGTGGCCACGTGGTACGACGTCGCCCGCATCGTTCGTGAGCTGGCACTCACCTCGGAGCCGTCGCCGCATGACTGGCGGGTCGGCAAGAAGTTGCTGGCTTGGGAGCGGCCGTTGCGTCCCTCCGAGCGCGAGGCGCTGGCAGGCGCGGGCGCGGAACCGCCCGGCGGCGACATCCTCGGCGTCCGGGTGTCCGACGAGGGCGTCAAGTTCGGGCTGATCGCCGACGAGCCGGACGTCTATTTCACGACACCGCATTTCGACGGCTACCCGGCGGTGCTGGTCAAGCTGGACGCGATCTCGGTCCGCGACCTCGAGGAGCTGATCACCGAGGCGTGGCTGACGCAGGCCCCAAGGAAGCTGGTCCAGGAATTCCTGGCTGACTCCCGCTGAACCGCCTCAAACGTGCCGCAGGTCGATGACCCGTTGCAGATCGTCGACGCAGGCGCTGACGACGTCGGCAAGGATCAGCTGCGTTTTGTCGTGGGCGGTCGACTGCAATTCCGAAGCGTGGTGACGCGCGGACGCGATGTACGCGCACGCGCCGGCCGGATCGGGATCGGCGAGGGCGGTCGCGGCCGCGAGCACCACCAACACGGTGTGCACGGTTCGCGGATTGCCGCCGCGACGACCGTCGGCGTTGGCATCGGAGGTAGGGGCGACGGCGCGGGCCAGTTGCAGCACCGAGCCGGCCAGCAGGGCCACGTGCACGGCCTGGCGGTCGGCGGTGTGGACCGGGACGCGCATCCCCCAGCGGCGCGGGGCGACGCGCACCACTTGGCGGGCGGTGGTGCGCGCCTCGAGCAGCCCGCTGATCTGTTCGTGCACTCGGTCCACCGCCGTCAGCGGCCAGTCGGGGGGCGGCGCTTGGCGTCCGACGGCGACGTCCGCGGCACGCGCCAAGATGTCGTGCAGCACGCCCAGCACGCCGACGCGCGCGTTGCGCAGCACCCTCAGCGGGTCGGCGGGGAACAGGACGACGGCGAACACGATGGCCACCCCACCGCCGATCAGCGCGTCGAAGATCCGTTCCCAGCCCAGGCCGCTGTGGAACAGCGCCAACACCAGGATGGCCGACACCACGGTCTGGTTGGCGAACATCATCCCGTGCCCGATGAAGCCGCCCCCGATGAACACCGCCGCCGCGAGCGCGACCAACGCGGCGAGCGCGATGGGCACCGCGCCGGGGCCGAGCAGGGCCTGCACCACCGAGCCCAGCCCGATCCCGAGAGTTACCCCGACCATCATTTGGATGGCGCGTTGGGCGCGCAGCACGTTGCTCGTCGACAACGAGACCGCTGCCGCGATCGGCGCGAAGAACGGCTGCGGATGCTCTAGGACATCGTGCGCGAGGTACCACGACAGGCCTGCGGCCACGGCCGTCTGTATCAGGTTGAACCACACCAGCCGGAGCCGTGCGAGGCCCGCACGCGCGGCCACGAGAACAACCGATGGCCCCGTCCGCCGCGCTGCGCCCACGGGCCTAGGTGCGCTGCAGCTCGAACAGCGGAAGGACCCGGCTGGTTTTGGACTGGTACTCGGCGAAGCCGGGCGCGGCGGCGACGATCTTGTCGAACAGCGCGTCGCGTTCGTCGGACGGCAACTCGCGCGCCGAGACGGCGAATTCGTCGGTCCCGATCTCGACGCGCGCCTGCGGGTTGGCCCGCAGGTTGTGCACCCACGCCGGGCTGATCGGCGCGCCGGCGAAGGAGCCGATGATGATCAGCTTGCCGTCGATGTCGAAGTACGCCAGCGGCGACACCCGCTGTGCGCCCGACTTGGCCCCGGTGGTGGTGAGCAGCAGCAGGTTGGCACCCTCGAACTGGCCACCGACCTTGCCGCCGTTGGAGCGAAACTCGTCGATGATGCCCTGGTTGAACGCGTTGATGGTCTGCGTGTCCGGCATTTCAGTCATGCCTGGTCAACCTTCTCCGGTTTAGCGTCTATTCCGGATTCCTTGCGCTGTTGCGCGGTGATGGGCGCGGGCGCATTGGTGAGCGGGTCGACGCCGCCGCCGGTCTTCGGGAAGGCGATCACCTCGCGGATCGAGTCGACCCGGGACAGCAGCGCGTTGATCCGGTCCCAGCCGAACGCGATCCCGCCGTGGGGCGGTGCGCCAAAGGTGAACGCCTCCAACAGGAATCCGAACTTCTCTTCGGCCTCGGCCTGGTCCAGGCCCATCACGGCGAACACGCGCTCCTGGATGTCGCGGCGGTGGATACGTATCGAGCCGCCACCGATCTCGTTGCCGTTGCAGACGATGTCGTAGGCGTCGGCCAGCACCGCGCCGGGGTCGCTGGCTGAAGTTCCCACCACGTCGTGGTACTGCGGCTTGGGCGAGGTGAACGCATGGTGCACCGCGGTCCACGCACCGGAGCCGACGGCCACGTCGCCGGCGGCGGTCGCCTCGTCGGCGGGCTCGAACAGCGGCGGGTCCACCACCCAGACGAACGCCCACGCATCGGGGTCGATCATGTCGAGCCGGCTGGCGATCTCCGCGCGGGCGGCGCCCAGCAGGGCGCGCGACGGCTTGGGTAGGCCTGCGGAGAAGAAGATGCAGTCTCCCGGCTCGGCCCCGACGTGCGCGGCCAGACCGCCGCGCTCGGCGTCGGTCAGGTTTTTGGCCACCGGGCCGCCCAGCGTCCCGTCGTCGCCGACGAGCACGTAGGCCAGCCCGCGGTGGCCGCGCTGCTTCGCCCAGTCTTGCCAGCCGTCCAGCGTCCGCCGTGGCTGCGACGCCCCGCCCGGCATCACGACCGCACCCACGTACGGCGCCTGGAAGACGCGGAAAGTGGTGTCTTTGAAGAACTCCGTGCACTCGACGAGTTCCAGCCCGAACCGCATGTCCGGCTTGTCGGAGCCGAACCGGCGCATCGCGTCGGCGTAGCTGATCCGCGGGATGGGCGTTGGCACTTGGTATCCGATCAACGCCCACAGCGCGGTCAGGATCTCCTCGGAGATCGCGATGATGTCCTCGGCGTCGACGAAGCTCATCTCCATGTCGAGCTGGGTGAACTCGGGCTGGCGATCGGCGCGGAAGTCCTCGTCCCGGTAGCAGCGGGCGATCTGGTAGTAGCGCTCCATCCCGGCCACCATCAGCAACTGCTTGAACAGCTGCGGGCTCTGGGGCAGGGCGTAGAACGAGCCGGGGTGCAGCCGGGCCGGCACCAGGAAGTCGCGCGCGCCCTCCGGCGTCGACCGGGTGATCGTCGGCGTCTCGATCTCGACGAAGTCGTGGCCCGCCAGCACCGCGCGCGCCGCGGCATTCACGTTGGAGCGCAGGCGAAGCGCCGCCGCCGGGCCGTCGCGACGCAGGTCGAGGTAGCGGTACTTGAGCCGCAGCTCCTCCCCGGCGGGCTCGTCGAGCTGGAACGGCAGCGGCGCGCTCTCGCCGAGCACGGTCAGCGAGGCGACGTTGACCTCGATGTCGCCGGTGGCGATCTCGGGGTTGGCGTTGCCCTCCGGGCGGATCTCGACGACGCCGGTGACCGCGACGCAGAACTCGGCGCGCAACCGGTGCGCCTGCGCCAGCACTTCCGCGTCGCGGAACACCGCCTGCGCGACACCCGAGGCGTCTCGCAAATCGATGAAGATGACGCCGCCGTGGTCGCGGCGGCGAGCCACCCAGCCCGCTAACGTCACCTGCTGTCCGGCGTCGCCGCTTCTCAGCGACCCGGCGGCGTGGCTGCGCAGCACAAATACTCCCTTTCCCGCGGTTGGAACGAGTGCCCAGTCTAGAGGGAGGTAATTTCGGTCCTATCGTCACAGACCTTGTTTCAAAGATCGCACTCGTTGGTCCCGGCGCCGTCGGCACGACCATCGCCGCGCTGCTCCACCAGGCCGGGCATCCGGTGCTGGTGTGCGGCCACACCCCGCGCGAACGCATCGAATTGCGGCCGGACGGCGCGGATCCGATCGTGGTACCCGGCCCCGTGCACACCGATCCGAGCGAGGTCACCGGTCCGGTCGACGTCGTGCTGCTGGCGGTCAAGGCCACCCAGAACGAAGCGGCGTCGGGCTGGCTGGCCCGGCTGTGCGGCCCGCACACCATCGTCGTCGTGTTGCAGAACGGCGTGGAGCAGGTCGAGCAGGTGCAGCCGCACTGCCCGTCCTCGCCGGTGGTGCCCGGGATCGTGTGGTACTCGGCGGAGACCCAGCCAGAAGGCTGGGTGCGGCTGCGCAACGAGGCGGCACTGGTGTTGCCCAGTGGGCCCGCACCGCAGACCATCGCCGAGCTGCTGCGTCAAGCCGGGTGCCGGGTGGACTGCGATCCCGACTTCATCACCGCCGCCTGGCGCAAGTTGCTCACCAATGCGCTGGCCGGGTTGATGGCGCTGTCCAGGCGGCGATCCGGCATGTTCCGCCGCGACGACGTCACCGAACTGTCGCGACGCTACGTCGCCGAATGCCTGGCGGTCGCGCGGGCCGAGGGCGCCAAGCTGCCCGACTCCGTCGTCGGCGAGGTGGCCGACATGTTCCGCCGCGCGCCCGAGGACATGGGCACCTCGATCCTGGCCGACCGGGAGCACCACCGGAAGATGGAATGGGACATCCGGAACGGGGTGATCATCCGCAAGGGCCGCGCGCACAACCTGGCGACTCCGATCAGCGACGTCGTTGTGCCGCTGCTGGCCGCGGCGAGCGACGGCCCCGGCTAGATTATTTCCATGTTCCCCTGCGACCGCGTCGACCTGAGCTTCATCGACAGCGCGCCGTTCGTCTACCGCAACAGCGTCGACCTCGCCATCACCCCCGAGCAGCTGTTCGAGGTCCTCGCCGACGCCCAGTCCTGGCCGCGCTGGGCGAGCGTGATCACCAAGGTGACCTGGACCAGCCCCGAGCCGCGCGGCGTCGGCACCACCCGCGTCGTCGAGATGCGCGGCGGCCTCGTCGGGAACGAAGAATTCCTGGCGTGGGAACCGTTCAGCCACATGGCTTTTCGGTTCAACGAATGCTCGACGCAAGCCGTCGCGGCGTTCGCCGAGGACTACCGGGTAGAGGTCATCCCGGGTGGTTGCCGGCTGACCTGGACCATGGCGCAGCAGCCCGCGGGCCCGGCACGCCTGGCGATGTACGTGGTGGGACCGCTGCTGAACCTGGGGCTCCGCCGATTCCTGCGCAACCTGCGCAACTACACCGATACGCGGTTCGCCGAAACCGGGCAACGTTAGGAGCGGGCGATGAGCTTCAACGAGGGTATGCAGATCGACACCAGCACCGCCTCCTCGTCGGGCGGCGGCGGGATGGGGATGGCTGTGGGGGGCGGCGGCCTCGGGCTGCTGATCCTGATCGGCGCGTTGCTGTTAGGCGTCGATCCGGGCCGCGTGATCAACCAGCAGCAGACGAACACGGGCGGCTACTCGGCGCCCGGGTTCGACCTGAGCCAGTGCAAGACCGGGGCCGACGCCAACAAATACGTGCAGTGCCGGGTGGTCGCCACAGGCAACTCCGTGGACGCGGTGTGGAAACAGCTGATGCAGGGTTACACCCGGCCGCATGTGCGGCTGTTCACCGGTTCGGTGGACACCGGCTGCGGGCCGGCCACCACCGCGGTGGGGCCGTTCTATTGCCCCGTTGACCAGACGGCGTACTTCGACACCGACTTCTTCAAGGAGCTCGTCGACAAATTCGGTTCCAGCGGTGGGCCGTTCGCGCAGGAGTACGTGGTCGCCCACGAATACGGCCACCACGTCCAGCAGTTGCAGGGCATCCTCGGCCGCTCGCAGCAGGGCGCGAAAGGCGCCGGCGGCAACGGTGTTCGCACTGAGTTGCAGGCGGATTGCTACGCCGGGATCTGGGCCCATTACGCGTCGACCGTCAAGCAGGAGAGCACCGGCGTGCCCTACCTGCAGCCACTGAGTGACCAGGACATCTCCGACGCCCTGTCCGCGGCGGCCTCGGTGGGCGATGACCGCATTCAGAAGGAAGCGACCGGCCGAGTCAACCCCGAGTCGTGGACGCACGGCTCGTCGGAGCAGCGGCAGCACTGGTTCACCGTCGGCTACCAGACCGGTGACCCGAAGAAGTGCGACACCTTCGCCGCCCCGAGTTTGGGCTAGTCCCAATCGGTGCCGTCGGCACCCGGACCGGGTCCGGCGGTGACGCCGCGCCGTCATGCGGGCGTCGGGTGGGTGTCCTAGACTTCTACCCCGCCGCACGACGCGAAAGGCTCGCATGTCGGACATGACGCAGGAGCGCACCGACAGCGGGGAGATATCGGTCTGGACGCCGTTGCGCAATCAGGTATTCCGCGCCTTGTTCGTTGCGCAGTTCGTCTCCAACGTCGGCACCTGGATGCAAAGCGTGGCGGCGCAATGGGTCTTGATCGAAGGCCACAGCAGCGCCACGGTCGTCGCGTTGGTCCAGACCGCGAGCCTCGGCCCGACGCTCGTGCTGGCGCTGTTCGCCGGCGCGCTCGCCGACGTGTTCGACCAGCGGCGGCTGCTGATGGTCCTGCAGTCGTACGCGGTGGTGGTGGCGCTCGCGCTGGCGGGGCTCACCTACTTCGGGCGCCTCACCCCGACGGCACTGCTGCTGTTCACCCTGGCGATCGGCGTCGCCTCCGCGGTCACGGCGCCGGCCTGGCAGGCGATCCAACCTGAGGTCGTCCCCCGCGACCAGATCACCTCCGCCGCGACGCTGGCCAGCGTCTCGGTCAACGTCGCCCGGGTGGTGGGACCGGCCATCGGCGGCATCGTCCTGGCGGTGGCCGGCCCGGCGGCGGTCTTCGCGATCAACGCGGTCTCGTTCGTGGGCATCATCGTCGCCCTGGCCCGGTGGCGGCGACCTAAGCAGATCGCGCCCATCGAACGAGAACACCTGGGCCAGGCGATCCTGACCGGATTGGGCTACGTGGTCAACGGCCCGATCTTCCGGAGGATCCTGCTGCGCGCGGCCCTGTTCGTCTTCCCCGGCTCGGCGCTGCTGGCGCTGCTGCCCGTGACTGCCGCCCACACCTGGCACCTGGGGGCCGGCGGCTACGGTGTGGCGCTGGGCGCCATCGGTGTCGGCGCGGTGCTCGCCGTCGCCGTTCCGGCGCCGTTGCGCCGGAAGGTGCCGCCCAACACGCTGCTGGCCGGGTGCGCGGCCGGGTACGGCGCCGCCACGCTCGCGGTGGTCTTCCTGCCGTTCGCCGCGGCGGCGCCCTTCCTGGTGTTGTCGGGGATGACCTGGCTGATCACGTTGACGACGTTGAACGCCGCGGCGCAGCTGCATCTGCCGCGCTGGGTCCGCGCCCGGGGGTTGGCGATGTACCTGCTGGTCTTCACGGGCTCACAGGCGGTCGGGTCGTATCTCTGGGGTGTCGTCGCCACCCGCGAGGGGCTCGGCGTGGCGTTGACCGGGGCGGCGGTGTTGCTGGGCGTCACCGCGCTGAGCGTCGTCCCGCTGGGGCTCCGGCCGGAAACCGGGAAACTGAGCCGCGACATCTCGCGCGCCTGGCCGACGCCCATGGTCGTGTTCGAGCCATGCCCCAACGACGGGCCGGTGCTGGTGACCGTGCGCTATCGCGTCGCGACGGAGACCCTCCAGGATTTCGTCGAGGCGATGAGCGCGGTACGGCGCTCACGGCTGCGCACGGGCGGCCACAGCTGGGGGCTGTATCACAGCCTGGAGCATCCGGACACGGTCCTCGAGCGGTTCACGGTGCCGTCGTGGACGGAATTCGAACGTCAGCACACCGAACGCTGGCTGGAGTCCGACCACGACGGGGTAACCAAGGCAATCGGTTACACGCTCGACCACACCCGGCGGCACGAGTACTACCTCGCGCTGCGGGTGCACCGCTAGGGGGCCCTACCGGTTCACCAGGGCCGCGTCGAGCAGGTCACGCCGGTGGTGGCGCTCTGCGTCACCACGACCTGACCGTCGACGGCGATCTGGCACTGGATCTGCGGCGTGTTCGACGAATCGCAGTCCGGCCAGTGACAGCCGCCGCTCGCATTCACGAACGCCCACTGATTCGGGTCGTTCAACGTCGTGTTGTACACCAGCGGCTGCCCCGCGGAGAACGCCGTCTGCACGCTGTTGAGGAACTGCGACGAGTTCGCGTTGAAGGCGGCCTGGCTGGGCGGATCGGTATTCATGTACCTGACGTTGCCGGTGAGGTTGCCGGTGGCGGTGATGGTGTAGGTCACCTGGTGGCGGGCCGGGTCCGCGGATGAGGTCGAGGGCGTGACGGCCACCGCTGCGGCGGCCGCAAACGTCGCCACCGCGACCCCCGTGGTCACTATTCGCACGTTCGTCATATCGAAAACGCTACCCAATTCGTTACCGGGCTACGCGCAGTCAAGGTCCCGCCATATCTGTGCCGGGCCACTGGCGCCCGTTCCGCCGACGTTCACCCCGCTCGGGTATGAAGCAGGGGTGGCCGAGGATCCCGCACCACCCAACGGCAGTGCTCCCGCTTCCGGCATCAGCCGCCGCAGGTTGTTGACCACCAGCGCGGTCTCGGCCGCCCTCGGGGCGGGCGTCGGGGGCGGCGCCGTCCTGGTGTCGTCCCACCGCAGTGCGCCCGCCTTCGTCTACCAGCCGAGCCGGACCGGCGCGCCGCCGGTGACCGGGCTGCACCTGCAATTCGGCAGGCAGGCCGCCTCGGAGGTGGTGGTGTCCTGGCACACCGTCGACGCGATCCGAAACCCCCGCGTCATGTACGGCACGCCGGCGTCGGGCTTCGGCCGGACCGTCACGGCCGAAACGCGCACCTACCGCGACGCCAAGTCCAACACCGAAGTCCGCGTGAATCACGCCCGCCTGACCGACCTGGCCCCCGACACCGACTACGTGTACGCCGCCGTGCACGACGGCGCCGAGCCGGAGATGGGAACCATCCGGACCGCACCGTCCGGCCGAAAGCCCTTCCGATTCACCAGCTTCGGCGATCAGTCCACGCCGAACCTGGTGAGGATGCCCGACGGCAGTTACGGCACGGACAACATCGGCTCACCCGCGTCCGCCGACACCACGCTGGCGGTCGAGCGGATGGCCCCGTTGTTCAACTTGGTCAACGGTGACCTGTGCTACGCCAACCTCGCGCGGGACCGGATCCGTAGCTGGTCGGCCTGGTTCGAGAACAACACCCGCTCGGCGCGCTACCGGCCGTGGATGCCGGCGGCGGGCAATCACGAAAACGAATTGGGCAACGGCCCAATCGGTTACAGCGCCTATCAGGCCTACTTCACCGTGCCCGACTCGGGGTCGAGCCCCGAGACGCGCGGGCTGTGGTATTCGTTCACCGCCGGCTCGGTGCGGGTGATCAGCCTGAACAACGACGACGTGGCGTTCCAGGACGGCGGCAACTTCTACGTGCATGGATATTCGGGCGGTGAGCAAAAGCGTTGGCTGGCAGCCGAACTCGCCGCCGCTCGGCGCGACCCGGACGTCGACTGGGTCGTCGTGTGCATGCACCAGACGGCGATCTCGAGCGCCGACAAGCCCGCCAACGGTGCCGACCTGGGGATCCGCGAAGAATGGCTCCCGTTGTTCGACCAGCACCAGGTCGACCTGGTGGTGTGCGGCCACGAACACCACTACGAACGCTCGCACCCCTTGCGCGGCACGCTGCAGACCGACACTCGCACACCGATACCCGTCGACACCCGCGGGGACGTCATCGACGCCACCAAGGGAACGGTGCACCTTGTCATCGGCGGAGGCGGCACATCCGCGCCCACCAACGCGTTCTTCTTCCCCGAGCCCCGGTGTCGGGTGCTGACCGGCGTCGGCGCGTTCGATCCGGGGATCGGGCGCAAGGCGCCGATCTACGTCGTCGAGGACGCGCCGTGGTCCGCCTTCAGGGACCGGGACAATCCCTACGGCTTCGCGGCGTTCGACGTGGACCCGGGCCAGCCGGGCGGCAACACCTCGATCAAGGCCACGCATTACGCGCTGAACGGGCCGTTCGGCGCGGTCACGGAGGTGGACCGGTTCACGCTGACTAAGCCGCGCCGCGACAAGCCGGCATAGGTCAAAACAACGTCGCCTGAACGGGTTCCGGCTCGGCGGGCATGGCCGGGGCGGGCTGACGGAACGATCGCAGCTCGCCGCCCAGCCGGTATTTGGCGATCAGCGGAGCGGCGCGGCCCCGCAGCATCTCGCGATAACCCGGGGGCAGGTACGCGCTGCGACGATACAGCTCGCGGTAGCGGCCCACCAGCTCGGGATGCGAGCGGGCCAGCCAGGCCATGAACCAGCCACGGGTCGAGCCGCGCAGGTGCAAGCCGAAGACCGTGACACCGGTGGCGCCGGCCGCCGCGATCTGGCCGAGCAGCCGATCGAGATGTTCTGTCGAATCGGTCAGATGTGGCAGCACGGGCGCCACCATCACGTGACAGTCCAAGCCGGCCTCGCGGATCGCGGCGATCAGTCCCAGGCGCGCCTGCGGAGTCGGCGTCCCCGGCTCGACGTCGCGATGCAGGTCCGGGTCACCGACGGCCAGCGAGACCGCGACCGACAGCGGAACATGTTGCGCCGCATCGGCGATCAACGGCAGGTCGCGCCGCAGCAGCGTACCCTTGGTGAGGATCGACAGCGGTGTGCCGGATTCGGCGAGGGCGCCGATGATGCCGGGCATCAGCGCGTAGCGCCCCTCGGCCCGCTGGTAGGGGTCGGTGTTGGTCCCGAGCGCGACGGTTTCGCCCCGCCACGACGGCCGGCGCAGCTCGCGCCGCAGCACCTCGACGACGTTGGTCTTGACGATGACCTGGCTGTCGAAGTCGTTGCCGCAGTTGAAGTCCAGGTATTCGTGCGTGGGCCGCGCGAAGCAGTAGCGGCACGCGTGCGAGCAACCGCGGTAGCCGTTGACGGTGTACCGGAACGGCAGCGCGGAGGCGTCCGGCACCTTGTTGAGCGCGGACTTGCATAGCACCTCGTGAAAGGTGATGCCCTCGAACTGCGGGGCGCGCACACTGCGGACGAGGCCGATCCGCTGCAGCCCCGGCAGTGCCCCATCTTCGACGGGCGCCCCGTTGACGGCGACCGCCTGGCCCGCCCAGCGCATGCTTTATTCGAACATCAGTTCGACATCGTGTCAAGCGCCCTTAGATGTGTCCCGGCATTCCCGGCATGCCGCCCGCCGCCGGCGCTTCGGGGATATCGATCCGGGGCGGCGGCATCGGGAGCGGTGCCATCTCGGGGTCGGGCGGCCGCATCGGCGGCGCCATGTCGGGCGCCATGTCGGGGGCTGGCGGCGGCATCTGAGGCGGAGCCGGGGGTGGCGGCGGCACGCCGTAAGGGCCGCCCGCGCACGCCGGATCGGTCGGCATGCTGATGCACCCCGGGGACGCGGGGCCGTTGATCGGGGCGTAGGGGCCGCCCTGACACTGACCCAATCCCGGCATTCCCGCGCACCGCGGATCGTAGGGATTGGTGGGCTGACCCGGATCGGGATCGTCGAGCGGCGCGGGCGAACCCGGCAAGCCGGCGAAGATGGGCGTCGCGCTCGCCGACGCGGCGACTCCCAGTGCTACCACTCCCCCGATCCCAACGGCCACAACGTTTCTCGCCAGCGCACGCCAGACGTGAGATGCCACCCTTACCCCCCTTCACTGACGCCACTGCGACGCGTCATCGCTCATGATCGCACGGCGCGGCGAAGGTGCGCCCGGGATTCACAGCACGGCGTCGGCGAGGCGGTCCACCTGGTCGACCCCTGCGACGCAGGGATGGAACACCAGCCCATCGAAACCGAGGTCGCGGTAGGCGCGCACGGTGGCCGCCGCGTCCTGCGGGGTGGTCAGCATGTCGTCGACGTTGAGAGCTGCGTAGTCGGGTTTGAAGCCGTAATAGCGCTGCAGGTGCTCCCGGCCGAGCCGGACGGTGTCCTCATCACCGAACGCGAAGTTCACGCTGGCGTGTAGCAGCGGCCGACCTGACCGGCCCGCCTCCCGCCACGCCGCGCGCGCCCTATCGGCGAAGGACGCCTGATTGTCGTAGTCGCGCAGGGCGCCGGCCGACCAGCCGTCACCCATCGTCACGACCCGTCGCATGGTCGCCTCCGATCGTCCCCCGAACAGGATGGGAATGTGTACCGGCCGCGGGCACAACCCCTTATCGCCGGTGACCGGGGTGGCGCGCCACGCCTGCCGCAACAAGCCGACCGTGTCGTCCAGAACCCGTCCCCGTCGGCCGAAGTCCACGCCGACCGCCGCGTAGTCGTCGGTCCGATTGCCCACACCCAAACCCAGGAGCAGTCGGTTGTCGGTGACGTCCGCCAGGGTGGCGAGCTGCTTGGCGAGCAGCGCGGCCGGGTACAGCGGAGCCAGCAGAACGTTTGTTGCCAAACGGATTTCACTGGTCGCACCCGCCGCCAGGGACAGCGCAACGATGGAGTCGAGGCTCTCATAGACCAGCCGGTCGATGGTGGCCAGGCCGGCGAATCCCCGTTGCTCCGCCCGGCGGGCCCACTGCACCGTCGACGGCCCGGGCACGTGGGCGATGTGGCTGGGCAAACCGATTCCGAGTTGCATGACGTCCTCCGTTATTTCGTTGTCGGGGCCGTGTCATTGACGGCATTGAAGATGGCGCCGTAGGAGCCGTCGCGCGCGGCCAATCGCACACGGCGGGCGGCTTCGACCACCAGCTCGTCGGCGTCCGGCTTGGATCGCAGTAACGAAATGGTCTCGGCGACAAAGGCATTCAGCGGCAGGGCATGGGGCACGTTTTCGATGCAGCGTCGCATTTCTGTCTCGACGAGTGGCGGGATGATCTCGATGACCTCAACCGCCGTATCGCGCAGCTGGTGGCGCAGCGACTCGGTGTAGGAATGCAGCGCCGCTTTGGTCGCGCAATACGTCGGCGCGACCGCCTTGGGTACGAACGCCAAGGCGGAGGTGACGTTGATGATCGCGGCGTCTCGTTGCGTGAGCAGGGTCGGCAGCAGCGACGCGGTGAGCCGGACAGGCCCGAGCAGGTTGACCGCAACCATCGCCTCCGCCGCGGTGGTGTCATCGGTCAGCAGGTTTTCGGTGCGCATGATCCCCGCGTTGTTGATCACGACGTTCAACCCGGGGTGTCGATCCCTCACCTCGGCAGCCAGCCGAGCGATGCTGCTCGGGTTGCTCTGATCCAGGTGCAGGCGCTGAATGCCGGGGTTGGCGGCCGCGACGGCTTCCAGGGCCTCGCGGCGGCGCCCGGCGATGATGACCTCGTTGTCCAAGCGGTGCAAAGATTCGGCCAGGCCGCGGCCGATGCCGCTACCCCCGCCGGTGACCAGGACGACGTTGCGCGTCAGCTTCATGGTGCAAGGTTCGCAGCGGCAGCGACGAAAACACCACCACACGGCCGGAAGTATTGATAAGTCCTCAACTTCTATCCAAATCTCGCTAAGATTGCTCATGATCGATGCGCTGGATGGCCAGATTCTGCACGCGTTGCAGATATCGCCCAGGGTGTCGTTTCGCCGCATCGCCGAGGTCGTCGGAGCGACCGAACAAACGGTCGCCCGCCGTTACCACCGGCTGCGCCGGACGGGGGTCGTCCGCGTCGTGGGGCTACAGAACCCGTGGGTCGACGGTGAAGCCGACTGGGCTCACTGGGTCTGCCGCGTCCGCGCGAAGCCCGAGCGCATACCGCAACTGGCCGAAGCGCTGGTCCGAAACCCCGACGTGTCGCACGCCAACGTCCTGTCCGGCTGGACCGACTTGGTGTGCACCATCCGGGCACCGGTCGGCGACAGCCGCGACGACGTATTGCTGAAGCGGCTTCCGCGAACGAGTTCCGTCATCGACATCGACATCGACGCGGTGCTGCACACGTTCGGGCGTCCCCCGAGTGCGCCGTGGACGGGCTACGGCCACAAGCTCAGCGGAGCACAGGCCGCCCGGATCCTCGCCGACGACGGCCGCACACCTACCGGCCAGCCGTCCCGGCCGGTCCCCGAGGACCGACCCATGCTCGACGCGCTGGCCGACGACGGCCGCACCCCCTACTCACGGCTGGCCGAACGCACGGGATGGTCGGTGGCGCGAGTGCGCAGGCGCCTGGCGGCGCTCGAAGCGGCCGGGGCGTTGCTGTACGACGTCGACGTGCTTCCCGAGCGGCTCGGTTACCACCTCAGCGCCATGCTGTGGCTGACGGTCGCGCCCCGGCACACACAGCACGTCGGAGAACGAATCGCGGCGCACGACCGGGTCGCATTCGCCGCCGCCGTCAGCGGCAGGAAGAACCTGATGGCGGTGGTCATCTGTCGTGACGTCGACGACCTGTACGGCTACCTGGCCGACCAGCTTGGGGCCATCGACGAGGTCCTCACCTACGAAGTCAGCATCCGCACCCAGCGGCTCAAGCAGCACGGATCCGTGATCGCGCACGGACGGCTGATGAACCCCACCCCATCGCGCGCTTCGCGCGGAACCGCCCTGGGCTCCGCACCCGGGTCGTAAAGTGAGCCACGATCGTGTCGTACTACGGCGGCTGCGAGGAAATGATGACCGAACGCATCGAGGTGCAACGCACGATCGCGGCCACGCCGGCCGACATATTCGCCGTCCTCTGCGACCCGCAGGGCCACGTCGCGATCGACTCGTCCGGAATGCTGCAGGACGCGGAGGGCGCACCGGTAAACGGCGTCGGCGACCAATTCGTCGTCCACATGGACCGCGAGGCGTTGAACGACTTTCCGCAATTCGGCAAGTATGACGTCACCGTCGACATCACGGAATTCGACCGCGATCACCTGATCGCGTGGACGGTTCTCGGCCAGATCCAACCGCCGATCGGGCATGTCTACGGCTATCAACTCCGGCCGACCGAAGACGGCTCGGCCACCGTCGTCACCTCGTTCTACGACTGGTCGAACATCGACCCGAAGTGGCGCGAAGCCGGGATTTTCCCGATTCTGTCCGAGGGCGCATTGCGGGCCACCCTGGGCATTCTGGACCGCACGGTCCGGCGCGGTTATCCGCACGGATAACCCGCTTTCCGGCCGAGCGCATAAACCCGGCCGCGGTTTTGTCCCGCATTCGGGTGGGTATCAAGTCAGGGCCCCTCATGAAAGGACCTGCAATGTTGCATTCGGTGATTCTGGCGAGTTCGGACCCGGTCGCGGCGGGCTTTATCCTGCGCGGCATCAAAGGAATTTTCGTCGCCATCGGCAGCGTGATCGCCGCAATTGTGTGCGCATTAATCGCAATGATGAAGGGCCGCAACCCGCTGGGCTGGGGAATTCTCGGGTTGTTCTTCTCGATCCTCACCTTGATCGTGGTCATCGTCATTCCGAGCAAGAAATAAAGACGGGGCTACCGCCCGAGTTGTGAAAGAACTTCGGCGACAACCGATTCAGCGGGCACCGAAATCTGCTCGCCCGTCGTGAGATCCTTCACCCCGACCGTGCCCGCCTCGATGTCGCGGTCGCCGAGCACCAGCGCGACGCGGGCGCCCGAACGGTCGGCCGCGCGCATCGCGCCCTTGAGGCCGCGGTCGCCGTAGGCCATGTCGACCCGGGCGCCGGACGCACGCAGCTGCGCGGCCAGCACCGCCAGCTGGAGCTTGGCCTGCTCGCTCAGCGGCACCCCGAACACCTCGCAGCGGGTCTGCTCCCCCACGCTCTTGCCCTCGGCGCGCAGCGCCAGCAGCGTGCGATCGACGCCGAGCCCGAACCCAATCCCGGACAGGTCCTGGCCGCCGAGCTCGCGCATCAGGCCGTCATAACGGCCGCCGCCGCCGATGCCGGATTGCGCGCCCAGGCCGTCGTGCACGAACTCGAAGGTGGTCTTCGTGTAGTAGTCCAGCCCGCGCACCATGCGCGGGTTGATGACATACGGCACGCCGAGCGCGTCCAGGTGGGCCAGCACAGAGTCGAAGTGCTGCTTGGCGACGTCGGACAGGTGGTCGAGCAATACCGGCGCGTCGGCCGTCATGACCCGCACCGCGGGGCGCTTGTCGTCGAGCACCCGCAACGGGTTGATCTCGGCGCGCCTGCGAGTCTCGTCGTCAAGGTCTAGCCCAAACAGGAACTCCTGCAAGAGTTCCCGATACTGCGGGCGGCAACTATCGTCACCCAGGGAGGTGATCTCCAGGCGAAACCCGTCGAGTCCCAGCGACCGGAAGCCGGCGTCGGCGACCGCGATCACCTCGGCATCCAGCGCCGGGTCGTCCACACCGATCGCCTCCACGCCCACCTGTTGCAGCTGGCGATAGCGGCCGGCCTGCGGGCGCTCGTAGCGGAAAAACGGTCCCGCGTAACAGAGTTTGACCGGCAACGCGCCGCGGTCCAGCCCGTGCTCGATCACCGCGCGCACCACCCCGGCGGTGCCCTCGGGGCGCAACGTCACCGAGCGGTCGCCGCGGTCGGCGAACGTGTACATCTCCTTGGACACCACGTCGGTGGATTCGCCGACGCCCCGGGCGAACAGGGCGGTGTCCTCGAAGATCGGCAGCTCGATGTCCCCGTAGCCGGCCCGGCGCGCGGCGCCCAGCAACCCGTCGCGGACCGCCACGAACTGTGCCGAGTCGGGCGGCACGTAGTCGGGAACGCCCTTGGGAGCGGAGAACTCGGTCACGGGCTCAGGCCTTCGATGAACGGGTTGAAACGCCGCTCGGCGCCGATGGTCGTGGCGTTGCCATGCCCGGGCAGGACCACGGTGTCGTCGTCGAGCACCAGCAGTTTGTTGACGATCGACGTCAGCAGGTCGCGGCCGCTGCCGCCGTGCAGGTCGGTGCGCCCCACGGAGCGTTCGAACAGGGTGTCACCGGTGAACACATAGTCTTTGTCGTCCTTGTCGGACGACACCCGAAACACCACCGACCCGCGCGTGTGGCCCGGGGTGTGGTCGACGTTGACCGTCACGCTGCCCAGGTCGAGCTTGTCGCCGTCGCGGTCCAGCTCGACGACCTGCTTGGGTTCGCGGAAGAAGGCGCCCGCCACCAGCTGGGCCACCCGCGGGCCCAGGCCGTAGATCGGGTCCTTCAGCATGAACCGGTCCTCGGGGTGGATGAAGGTCGGGCAGCCGTAGGTGTCGGACACCTTCTGCGCGGACCACATGTGGTCGATGTGTCCGTGGGTGAGCAACACCGCGGCCGGGGTCAGCCGGTTCTCGTCGAGGATGCGCCGCAACGGGCCCATCACCCGCTGGCCCGGATCCACGATGACGGCGTCCGTTCCTGGCCGCTCAGCCAGCACATAGCAGTTGCACTGCAACATGCCGGCGGGAAATCCGGTGATCAACACGGTTCCCAGTTTCCCACGGGCCCCAGTTGACACCGGTCGCGGCGCCCCAATTAGCCTGAGCTGGCCAATGACGCCTTTTGCGGGCCCCCGACCTACCGACCATGGAGGCATACGGCCGTGCCGACCAACGAACAGCGACGTGCCAACGCCAAGCGCAAGCTCGAACGGCAGCTGGAGCGCCGCGCGAAGCAAGCCAAAATGCGCCGGATCGTGGTGATCGCCGCCGGCTCGCTGGTGGCCGTGGCCGTGGTCGTCGCGGTGGCGCTCGCCGTGATCAACACCAGGCACGAGCACAAGAGCAACAGCGCCGCGAGCTCCACCACCTCGGCCCCCAGCAGCTCCTCGGAGACCACCACGCCCGCCGGGCCGACGCCGCCCGTTCCGCCGTTGCCGGCGTTCAAGCCGTCGGCCGACCTCGGCGCCAACTGCCAGTACCCGGCGTCACCGGAACCGGCCGCCAAGCAGGTCAAGCCGCCGCGCACCGGCAAGGTGCCGACGGACCCGGCCCAGGTGAGCGCCAGCATGGTGACCAACCAGGGCCGCATCGGACTCATGCTGGCCAACAACGAATCACCCTGCACGGTAAACAGTTTCGCGAGCCTGATCGGTCAGAAATACTTCGACAACACCAAGTGTCACCGGCTGACCACGTCGGCGGACCTGGGTGTCCTGCAGTGCGGTGACCCCAAGGGCGACGGCACCGGCGGTCCGGGCTACCAGTTCGCCAACGAATACCCGACCGACCAGTACCCGCCGAACGACCCGAAGGCGCAGCAGCCTGTCCTCTACCCGCGCGGCACCCTGGCGATGGCCAACGCGGGGCCCGGCACGAACGGCAGCCAGTTCTTCATGGTGTACAAGGACTCCCAGCTGCCGCCCCAGTACACCGTCTTCGGCACCATCCAGCCCGACGGGCTGGCAACGCTGGACAAGATCGCCAAAGCCGGCGTGGCCAGCGGCGGCGAGGATGGCGCCCCCGCCACCGAGGTCACCATCACCTCGCTGTTGCTCGACTAAAGGCAAGCGGCGCAACGCAGTCCGCCGATTGCGCGACCCGCGGGCGGTTCACCGCTTAAGGTCGTGGCGTGGGGTCAGAATCTTTCGGGCATTACCAATTGCTGGACGTCCTGGGGCGCGGGGGCATGGGCGAGGTCTACCGCGCCTACGACGCCGCCACCGACCGGGTTGTCGCGCTCAAGGTGCTGCCGCCGAACATGGCGCAGGATCAGGAGTTTCAGCAACGATTCCGCCGGGAGGCGCGCATCGCGGCGAGCCTGAACGACCCGCATGTGGTGCCCATCCACAGTTACGGGGAGATCGACGGCCGGCTCTATGTCGACATGCGGCTGATCGAGGGCCGCGACCTGTTGTGCTACATCGCCGAAAACGGTGGGCGACTGTCCCCGGAGCGCGCGGTCGCCGTGATCGAACAGGTTGCCGCGGCGCTCGACAGCGCGCACCAGGCGGGGCTGGTCCATCGCGACATCAAGCCGAAGAACATCTTGGTCACCACGGCGCGGGACTTCGTCTACCTCATCGACTTCGGCATCGCCCGCACGCTGGCCGACACGTCGCTCACGCAGACCGGTCACACGATGGGCACCGTCGCCTACATGGCGCCCGAGCGATTCAGGGGCGCAACGGATCACCGCGCCGACGTGTATTCGTTGGCCTGCGTGCTGTACGAGTGCCTGACCGGCAACCGCCCCTATGTCGGCGAAAGCCTCGAGGAGCAACTCAACGCTCACCTCAACACCCCGCCGCCGCGACCGTCGACAACCGTGGCCGGCCTCTCCCCGGCACTCGACGCGGTGATCGCCCGCGGGATGGCCAAAGACGTTGAACAGCGCTATCAGTCGGCAATCGAGCTCGCCGAGGCCGCCAGGGCGGCGTTGGCCAGCCCGGCCGGAACCGCGGCATGGAGTTCCCCGCATTCGCCGGCCACGCCGCCGCCTCCGGCCGCCGGGCCGCCCACACAGGACTTTCCCTCCACCGGCCCCAGCCCGGACCCGCAGCCGTCGTATCGCGCCCCAACGCAATCCCGGCGTCTGTTGCTGGGCATCGTCGGCGCATCCACGCTGGCGCTGGCCGCGGTGGTGGCGCTGGTGATCGCGCTGGTGACCCAGGACGACGGGTCCGCCAACGGCGCGGCGTCCACCAGCGTGTCCCGCGCCCGGGTGCCCAACAGGGCTGGTGCAGGCTCAGGACCGACCGGGCAGGCGATGGCGACCGTGCCCCCACTGCCGGCGTTCGCGCCGCCGGCCGACCTGGGCGCCAATTGCCAGTACCCCAGCGCGCCGGACACCGTCGTCAAACCCGTCAGCCCGCCCCCGTCGGGCAGGGTCTCCACCGAACCCGCGGAGATCCCGGCCACCGTCTCCACCAACTTCGGTGACATCGGCATCCAGCTCGCCAACTCCGAATCCCCTTGCACGGTAAACAGTTTCGTCAGCCTCGCCAGGCAGCAGTTCTTCGACAACACCCAGTGCGCCCGGCTGATCAATTCCACCGACGGCGGATCGCTGCTGTGCGGTGGTCCCGAGGCCGACGGCTCCGGTGGCCCGGGCTACCAGTTCGCCGACGAGTACCCGACCGATCAATACCCGGCCGGGGATCCCGGGCTCAGGGCGACCGTGCTCTATCCGCGCGGCAGCGTGATTATGGCCGTCGACGGCCCGAACACCAACGGCAGCCAGTTCTCCTTCGTTTTCCGGGACTCCGAATTGCAGCCGACGAGCACCGTGCTCGGCACCGTCACTCAGGCCGGTCTGGCGGTCCTGGACAAGGTCGCCGAGGCCGGCATCGCCGGTAACCGGCAGAGCGGCGCCCCCACCAACCCGGTCACCATCAACTCGGTGCGCATCGGCTAGAACGCGCCACACCGGGTACCCGACCTGCGAACCCAAGCAGGAGGGCGTCTTGACAACCAAGAGTGCGGTGGAGATCCGTTTCGGGGCACCGGAGAACGTGCTGGAAGTCCAAGTGGGCACCGTCGAGGTGGACGTGCCACGATCCGTGCGCTAAGCGCGGCCGGCGGGCGCCCTAGGCCGCGGACGTCACGCGGTAGACGTCGAATACGCCTTCGACGTTGCGCACCACGTTGAGCAGGTGACCGAGGTGCTTCGGGTCGCCCATCTCGAAGGTGAACCGGCTGATCGCCACGCGGTCGCCGGAGGTGGTGACCGACGCCGACAGGATGTTGACCTTCTCGTCGGCGAGCACCCGGGTGACGTCGGAAAGCAACCGGTGCCGGTCGAGCGCCTCGACCTGGATGGCCACCAGGAACACCGACGACGGCGACGGCGCCCAATGCACCTCGATGATCCGCTCGGACTGCTGTTGCAGCGACGCCGCGTTGGTGCAGTCGGTGCGGTGCACGCTCACTCCCCCGCCGCGCGTGACGAACCCCATGATCTGGTCGCCGGGCACCGGCGTGCAGCACTTGGCCAGCTTGGACAGCACACCCGGGGCGCCGGGCACCGAGACACCGACGTCGTCGCTGCTGCGCGGGCGGCGCAGCATGGTCGTCGGCGTGGAACGCTCGGCCAGCTCCTCTTCGGCCTGGTCGATCCCGCCCAGTTCGGCGAGCAGCCGCTGCACCACATGGCGGGCCGACACGTGGCCCTCGCCGATCGCGGTGTAGAGCGCGGACACGTCGGTGTAGTGCAATTCGCGGGCCACCGCCGCCATGGATTCGCCATTGACCAAGCGCTGCAAGGGAAGTCCACCCCGGCGCACCTCGCGCGCCATCGCCTCTTTGCCGGCTTCCAGCGCCTCCTCACGGCGCTCCTTGGCGAACCACTGGCGGATCTTGGCTTTGGCGCGCGGCGACACCACGAACTGCTGCCAGTCGCGCGACGGCCCGGCGTTGGGCGCCTTGGACGTGAAAACCTCGACGACTTCGCCGTTTTCCAGCTTTCGTTCCAGCGCCACCAACCGGCCGTTGACCCGGGCCCCGATGCAGCGGTGGCCCACCTCGGTGTGCACCGCATAGGCGAAGTCCACCGGCGTCGAGCCGTTGGGCAGGGTGATCACATCACCCTTGGGGGTGAACACGAAGATCTCTTGCACGGCAAGGTCGTAGCGCAACGATTCCAGGAACTCGCCGGGGTCGGCGGCCTCCCGCTGCCAGTCGAGCAGCTGACGCATCCAGGCCATGTCGTCGATCTCGGCGGCGGCGTGCGGATGCGGAACGCCGTTGCGGCCCTTGGATTCCTTGTACCGCCAGTGCGCGGCGATGCCGTATTCGGCGGTGCGGTGCATGTCCCGGGTGCGGATCTGCACCTCGAGAGGTTTGCCCTCGGGACCGACGACGGTGGTGTGCAGCGACTGGTAGACGCCGTATCTCGGCTGGGCGATGTAATCCTTGAACCGTCCCGCCATCGGCTGCCACAGCGAATGCACCACGCCGACAGCGGCATAGCAGTCCCGGATCTCGTCGCACAGGATCCGGATGCCGACCAAGTCGTGGATGTCGTCGAAGTCGCGTCCCTTGACGATCATCTTTTGGTAGATGGACCAGTAATGCTTGGGCCGGCCCTCCACCGTCGCCTTGATCTTCGAGGCGCTCAGGGTGTTGGTGATCTCGGCGCGGACCTTCGCCAGGTAGGTGTCCCGCGACGGTGCGCGGCCGGCGACCAGCCGGACGATCTCGTCGTACTTCTTCGGGTGCAGGATCGCGAAGGACAGGTCTTCCAATTCCCACTTGACGCTGGCCATACCCAGCCGGTGAGCAAGGGGCGCAATCACTTCCAGCGTCTCACGGGCCTTGCGCGCCTGCTTCTCCGGCGGCAGGAAGCGCATGGTGCGCATGTTGTGCAACCGGTCGGCGACCTTGATCACCAGCACCCGGGGGTCGCGGGCCATCGCGGTGATCATCTTGCGGATCGTCTCGCCCTCGGCGGCGCTGCCCAGCACCACCCGATCCAGCTTGGTCACGCCGTCGACGAGGTGCGCCACCTCTTCGCCGAACTCCTCGGACATCTGCTCGAGCGTGTAGCCGGTGTCCTCGATCGTGTCGTGCAGCAGCGCGGCCACCAAAGTCGTGGTGTCCATGCCCAATTCGGCGAGGATGTTCGCGACAGCCAGCGGGTGGGTGATGTAGGGGTCGCCGGAGTGGCGCAACTGCGTGGCGTGCCGCTGGTCGGCGACCTCGAAGGCGCGCTGCAGCAGCGACAGGTTCGCCTTCGGATAGATCTCGCGGTGCACCGCCACCAGTGGTTCCAGCACCGGGTTGAGCGTGGTGCGCTGGGAGGTCATCCGGCGGGCCAGCCTGGCCCGGACCCGGCGCGACGCGCTGCTGGTGGTCTTCAGCGTCTCGGTCGGCTGCTCCGGCGGCTCGGCGGCCTGGGCCGTGACCGGCTCCCCGACCAGCAGCGACTCCGCGACGTCAGTGGGCGCGTCAAGCGCCTGCGCCCCGCTCTTCTCGTCCGCCACGTTGGTCACCTCCGACCTCGAGGATATCGCGCGGTTGGCCCGCTAGACCCGACTCAGGCTGTGCACCGGCAGGTTCGCGACCGCCTGACGGCCCCCGAGCGCGGTCAATTCGAGGACCACCGCCGCCGCGATCACGGTGGCGCCGGTGCGTTCCAGCAGCCGGGCGGCCGCGGCCAGGGTGCCCCCGGTGGCCAGCACGTCGTCGATGATCACCACATGGCGTCCCCGCAATTCGATGCCGTCGGCGGGGATCTCCAGCGTGGCGCTGCCGTACTCCAGGTCGTAGTTCTCGGCGTGCACCGGCGGCGGCAGCTTTCCGCCCTTGCGGATGGCCAGCACGCCGGTGCGCAGCCGGTCGGCCACGGCCGCCGCAGCCAGGAACCCGCGGGAGTCGATTCCCGCCACCAGGTCGGCGCCGGACGCGATCTCGGCCAGCGCGTCGGTGACCGCCGTCAGCCCCCGCGGGTCGGCGAACACCGGGGTGAGGTCCTTGAACTGGACGCCCGGCTTGGGGAAGTCCGAGACCTCGCGCAGCAGCGCACCGATGACGTTCGCCACCGGCGAGGTCCCGCCGACGCTCGTCACTGCACCAGGGCCCATCGGTCCATGTTCCAGCCCGCGCCCCAGCGGGTCGGGTTCTTGCTCACCGCGTACATCTTCTTCGACATCAGGAGCGTGCGTTGCTGCCGGTAGAGGGGCAACGTGGGCATGTCGCCCCACAGCACCGGCGCCGCCTCCCCCAGCAGCCGGACGCGTTCGGCGGGGTCGGCCGACACCGCCAGCGCCCCGATGGCGCTGTCGATCTGCGGGTTCGAGTAACCGGACAGGTTGTTGCCGTTGCCGCTGTGCAGGTCGTAGGCGTCCATCGCCGACGACCCCGTCGACCCGCTGCCCGTGGCGCCGCCGGTGCTGGCCAGCAGCACGTCGATCTTCCCGTCCTTGAGGGCCTGCGGCCCCGAGGTGTCCAGGGCGACGTTGACGACGCTGATCCCGGCCGCGGCGCAGGCTTTGGTGATCACCCCGACGTTGACCGCGAGCCGCGCGTTGGGTCCCGGGTAGCCGATCCGCACCGCCGTCGGCGCGCCGCCGAGCGCGGCGCGGGCGGCGGCGGGGTCCGCCTTGGCGAACGGGGCGGCCTCGGCGGCGCCGTCGCCGGCGGTGACGGGGTCGTCGGCGGCGGGGTTCAGGCGCGAATTGGCGATCGGCACGCCCGCGTCGCGCGCGAGGGTGTCGCGGGGCGTGCACAGCGCGAGCGCGCGCCGGGCCTTCGGCTGCGAGAGGGGACCCTGCGGGGCGAAGATCAGCTGCTCGACGCCGGCCGACGGTGAATCGGCGCGGACGTAGTTGTCCGGGGTGGTCAGCGTTCCCGACGAGCCCGCCGCCACGTCGACCACGTCGACGCTGCGGTTGTTGACGCGGTCCTGGATGTCGGGGCCCTGCGGCCACACGGTGATGCGCTTGGTGATGGCCTTGGGACCCCACCACCGGTCGTTGGCGACGAGCACCACCGCGCCGCCGTCCAGGACGCGTTCGATCTTGTACGGGCCCGACGAGGGGAAGTTCTTCAGGTCCAGGCCGGGCTTGAGGTCCCAAATGGTGTTCCACAGCTTGGCGATCTGCTGCACCAGCTGAGTGTTGTTGCTCAGCAGCGCCGCGGTCACGTCGATGTGCAGCTGGTCGGCGATGACGTGCGACGGCATCAGCGTGGTGGCGGTGAACAGCTGGTTGTAGTCGACGACGCCGCGGTCCGGGACGAACGACACCCGGGCCTTCTTCTGCCCGGGCAGGCACTCGACGTTGGCGATGTCGAGGTAACCGGCCTGGGTGGCGGCGTTGAAATCGGGGTACCGGCCGGACTGGGCCGCCCACGTGAGCACCAGGTCGTCGCAGGTCACCGGCTTGCCGTCGGAATACACCGCGTTGTCGGCGATCTGGTAGTCGAGCACCAGCGGCGAGCCGCCGACCACCGAGACGGTGCCGAAGTCACGGTCGGCGACGGTCTGCCCGTCCGGGCCGTGGTAGCTGAAGCCGACGAGTGTGCGGGCGAAGGCCTGCGCCCCGGCCGATGCCGCGCCGACGACGGTGTTGGTGTTGTAGGTGACCAGCCGCCCGTCGACCACGTAGTCGACCTGGGAGGCGGCGCTGCCCGAGCACGCGGTCAGCGTGACGGCCGCGACGAGCAGTGCGGTCAGACCGATAGCGCCCCAAGCGAGGCGGTACCTGGCGGCCATGGCGCCTACCGCCGGCCGGCGTTTCGCTTGCCGCTCGGACGCCGGGTCCCGGTCGGGCGCGCCGGGCGCGCGCCCGGCGCCGGCTTGTTCGGTGCGGGCTTGTCGGACGGGGTGGTCGCCGGCGGCGCCGCTTCGTCCTCGGCGGCCGTCGTCTCGTCGGCGGCCTTCGTCTCCTCCGCGGGTTCGGCGCCGCCCTTGCGGCGCCGCGTGACGCGGCGCGTGTGCGTACGCACCAGCTCCGTGCGCTCGCGGAGCGTGACGAGCAGCGGAGTGGCGAAGAAGATCGACGAGTAGGTACCGACGATGATGCCGACCAGCTGGACCAGCGCCAGGTCCTTGAGCGTGCCCACGCCCAGCAGCCACACCGCCACCACCATCAGCGCCAGCACCGGCAGCACGCCGATCAGGCTGGTGTTGATCGAGCGCATGAAAGTCTGGTTGATCGCCAGGTTGGCCTGCTCGGCGAACGTGCGGCGGGTGGTGTGCTGGAAGCCGTGGGTGTTCTCCTCGACCTTGTCGAACACGATGACGGTGTCGTAGAGCGAGAACCCGAGGATGGTCAGTAGGCCGATGACGGTGGCCGGGGTGACCTCGAAACCGACGAGCGAGTACACCCCCGCGGTGACGGTCAGGTCGAAGACCATCGTCGTCAGCGCGGAGACGGCCATGTACCGCTCGTACCGGACCGTGATGTACAGGCTGACCAACGCCAGGAACACCACGAGCGCGATCAGCGCCTTATTGGTGATCTGGTCACCCCAGGTCTCGGACACCGCCGCGTCGCTGATGGCCTGCTTGCTGGGCTTACCGTCGGCGCCCTTCGGCTGGAAGGCGTCGAATAGGGCGTTGCGCAGCTTGGTCGTCTGGTCGTTGGTCAGCGTTTCCGAGCGGATCTGCACGGTCGCGGACCCGCCGTTGCCGACGATCACCACCGACTCCGGATCCCGGCCGATGGTCTTCCTGAAGACGTCGGACACTTGCGACGTCTGGACGGTGCCGCGGGGCATCGACACCGTGGTGCCGCCCTTGAAATCGATGCCGAACGTGAAGCCGCGCAACAGGATTGACAGTATCGCCACCGCGACGATCGCCCCGCTGATCCCGTACCACAGGCGGCGGCGGCCGATCACCTCGAACGCGCCGGTGCCGGTGTAGAGCCGCGAGATGAAGCCGTGCCGCTGCTCGCCGGCGCCGCCGTCGGTCAATTGCGCGGCGTCGCTGGTGGCCTCGGTGATTTCGGTCGCGTCCTTGGATGCCTTGGAGGCACTCATGGGCTATCCCCGTCCCGTCTTCACTTGCGAAGCCCGGCGTTCGCGGGCCACCTGCTGCACGGCCCCCAGGCCGTTGTATGCGGGTTTGGCCAGCGTCGACGACCTCGACGCCAGGTAGATCATCGGCCAGGTCACCAGGAACACGACCACGACGTCGAGGATCGTGGTGAGCCCCAGCGTGAACGCGAATCCCCGCACCTGACCGATCGCCAGGGCGTACAGCACGGCGGCGGCTAGGAACGTGACGGCGTTGCCGGACACGATCGTCTTGCGGGCCCGCACCCAGCCTCGGGGCACCGCCGACCGAAACGATCGACCCTCGCGGATCTCGTCCTTGATGCGTTCGAAGAACACCACGAACGAGTCCGCCGTGGTGCCGATACCGATGATCAGGCCCGCGATGCCGGCGAGGTCGAGGGTGTAGTTGATCTGACGGCCAAGGATCACCAGGATCGCGAAAACCATTGCACCGGACGCGATCAAGGACAGGGCCGTCAGCAGGCCCAGCACCCGGTAGTACAGCAACGAATACAGCAACACCAGGACCAGCCCGATGGCACCCGCGATCAGCCCCGCCCGCAACGAGGTCAATCCCAGTGTCGCCGAGACGGTTTGCGCCTCCGACGCTTCGAAGGACAGCGGCAGCGAGCCGTACTTGAGGACGTTGGCCAGCTGCTTGGCGGTCGCGGCCGTGAACGGCGGGTCGCCACCGGTGATCTGCGTCCGGCCGCCGGGGATGGCCTCCTGGATCATCGGAGCGCTGACGACCTGGGAATCCAGCGTGAAGGCGGTCTGGGTGCCGATGTGGGCGGCGGTGAAGTCGGCCCAGGTGTTGGCGGCCGCCGGCTTGAACTGCACGTCGACCACGTAGCCGATGCCGCGCTGGTTCATCCCCGAGGTGGCGTCCTGGATCTGGTCGCCGCTGATGATCGACGGTGCCAGCAGATACGCCACCTTGTGGTCGGTCGAGCAGGTCACCAGGGGCAGGTTCGGGTCGTCGTTGCCGGCGAGGATGTCCTCTTTGTCGCACCGGGTCGCCTGGAATTGCAGCGCCAGGAACTGGACGCCCTGACGGGTGCTCTGCCGCCACTTCTTCTCATCGGCGATGCGCTCGGCGAGCTCCTTGCGCGGGTCCGGGGGCGCGGGCTGCTCGGCCGGCGGCACGTCGGCCGGTGGCGGGGCGTTCCCGGCGGGCGCCGGTGTGGGAGCGGGGCCGGGTGCCGGCGCCGGGCTCGGCGGCGCGGGGGGGCTGGGCGGAGGCGGGGGGTCCTGCGGATAGGGCCGCGGCTGGGCCGGCGGCCGCCCACCCTGGGGAGCGGGCTGGCCCGGTGCGGGCTGGCCCGGTGCGGGCTGACCGGGCGGCGCCTGACCGGGCGGCGGGGCGACGCCGGGGGCCGGCTGGCCGGGAGGCGGAGCCTGGCCCGGCGGGGGCGCGTGCGGCGCGGGCTTGGGCTGGAGCTCCTGCGCCGGCATCGAGTTGAGCACCGGGCGGATGTAGAGCCGGGCGGTCTGCCCCAGGTTGCGCGCCTCGTTGCCGTCGTTTCCGGGCACGGTGATGACCAGGTTGTCGCCGTCGACCACGACCTCCGAACCGGAGACGCCCAGACCGTTGACCCGCGCGCTGATGATCTGCTGCGCCTGCGCCAGCGCGTCGCGGCTCGGACGCGAGCCGTCCGGGGTGCGCGCGGTCAACGTGACGCGGGTGCCACCCTGCAGATCGATGCCGAGCTTGGGGGCGGCGCGCTTGTCACCGGTCAAGAACACCAGCAGGTAGACGCCGACGAGCAGCAACAGGAAGACGGATAGGTAGCGGGCAGGGTGCACCGGCGCCGAAGACGATGCCACGTTCCTTCTATCTCCTCGAAATCGGTTTCTTACCCCGGACAAAGCCTAGAAAAGACTACGTGCCTAAAGGCCGGCGATTGCGCCGCTGGTGGGTTTGGGCCGCAATTCCCGTCAGGAATCCTTGGTCGCGCGGTTGTCGCCGAATTCTTCCAAGTCGTCCGCGTCGTCGTCGGCGGCGAGGTCGTCGTCCTCGGGCAGGATCCGATCACGGATCGCCAGCTTCATCCAGGTGGTGACCACGCCGGGCGCGATCTCGAGGTCGACGGTGTCGTCCGTGATCTCGACGACCGTGGCCTCGAGTCCCGACGTGGTGTGGACGCGGTCGCCCGGCTGCAACGACTCGTACAGGTCGATGGTGGCCTGCATGGCGCGCTTCTGGCGCCGCGACGCGAAGTACATGAACCCGCCCATGATGAGCAGGAAGGGCAGGAACAGGATCAAACTTTCCATGAACGGGCCTGTCTTTTCGTAGTGGCTTCGTGCTGGCACTTCAATGCCATCGGTGGCCGGGACGACCCGCGGGCCGCGCACCTCGTACCGGCCAGTGTGCCATTGCCGCAGGTCGCTCCCGAGCGCCGCCGTGCACGAGAGGCCGGGCGGGGCCGCGCCGGATAGGCTTGAGTCGCGACGTGACAGCCGCGCCGCGGTGAGGAGAAATCGTGGCCGGCCTCCAGCAGACTCGCCAGCTGGTCACCGAAATCCCCGGTCCCGCTTCGCTGGAGCTGACCAAACGTCGCGCGGCGGCGGTGTCGCACGGGGTCAACGTCTCGTTGCCGGTTTTCGTGGCGCGGGCCTTCGGCGGCATCATCGAGGACGTCGACGGCAACCGGCTCATCGACCTGGCCTCCGGCATCGCGGTGACCACGGTCGGCAACTCCTCGCCCCGGGTGGTGGAGGCGGTGCGCGCCCAGGTCGCCGACTTCACCCACACCTGCTTCATGGTCGTGCCCTACGAGCAGTACGTCGCCGTCGCAGAGGAGCTCAACCGGATCACGCCGGGCTCCGGGGAGAAGCGTTCGGTGCTGTTCAACTCGGGCGCCGAGGCCGTCGAGAACGCCGTCAAGGTCGCCCGCGCGTACACCCGCAAGCCCGCCGTCGTTGCCTTCAATCACGCCTACCACGGGCGCACCAACCTGGCGATGGCCCTGACCGCCAAATCCAAGCCGTACAAGAGCGGCTTCGGCCCGTTCGCGCCGGAGGTCTACCGCGCACCGATGTCCTACCCGTACCGGGACGGGCTGCTCGACAAGGAGTTGGCCACCGACGGGGAGAAGGCCGCCGCCCGGGCGATCGGCGTCATCGAGAGCCAGGTCGGTGCCGACAGCCTCGCGGCGGTCATCATCGAACCGATCGCCGGCGAAGGCGGCTTCATCGTGCCTGCCGAGGGATTTTTGCCCGCCCTGCGCAACTGGTGCCGGAACAACGACGTGGTGTTCATCGCCGACGAGGTGCAGACCGGGTTCGCGCGGACCGGCGCGATGTTCGCGTGCGAGCACGAGGGCATCGAACCCGACCTGATCTGCACCGCCAAGGGCATCGCCGACGGGCTGCCGCTCTCGGCGGTCACCGGCCGCGCGGAGATTATGGATGCATCGCACGTCGGCGGTTTGGGCGGCACCTTCGGCGGCAATCCAGTCGCTTGTGCTGCAGCACTGGCGACCATTACCACGATCGAAAGTGACGGACTGATCGAGCGGGCCCGGCAATTGGAACGGCTGATCACCGAACCGTTGTTGCGCCTGCAGGCCGGCGATGATCGGATCGGCGAGGTACGCGGTCGCGGCGCGATGATCGCCATCGAGTTGGTGAAGTCAGGAACCGCCGAGCCCGACGCGGAGCTGACGCAGAAGCTGTCCACCGCGGCCCATGCCGCCGGAGTCGTCGTCTTGACCTGCGGGATGTTCGGCAACATCATCCGGCTGCTGCCGCCGCTGGCCATCAGCGATGACCTGCTGAACGAGGGCCTCGAAGTCCTGACGGGACTCCTCGCCGACCTCTAAGACCTGGGACTCGACCGGCCTGGGTGGGCAATCTCACAAGACGCGCGTCGGCGCGGCCATGGTGGAATACCGTTACTTTAGCTAACGTTCTAATCATCAGCGCTTACGCGCGAAATGACTCAATATCTTTCATTGCAAGGGAAATGCTTATGTCGACCATCAATCACGACGAGCGGCTCGAGCGCCGCATCGAGGACCTGACCGCCAACGACCCCCAGTTCGCCGCCGCCCGCCCCGACCCGGCGATCGAAGCGGCGCTCGAACAGCCCGGGCTGCGCCTCCCGCAGGTGATCCGGACCGTACTCGAGGGGTATGCGGACCGCCCAGCCCTGGCGCAGCGCGCCGTGGAGTTCGTCAAGGACCCGGCGAGCGGACGTAGCCGGCTGGGGTTGCTTTCCCGATTCGAGACGCTCACCTATCGCGAACTGGGCGAACGGGTTTCAGCGCTCGGCCGCGCCTGGTCCCACGACGAGGTGCACACCGGCGACCGGGTCTGCGTGCTGGGCTTCAACAGTGTCGACTACACCACCATCGACATGGCGCTGGCGACGATCAGCGCGGTGTCGGTCCCGCTGCAGACCAGCGCGTCGCTGACCTCGCTGCAGCCGATCGTGGCCGAGACCGAGCCCACCGTGATCGCGGCGAGCGCCAACCAGCTGCCCGACGCCGTGGAGTTGATCCTGAGTGGCCACCGGCCCGCCAAGCTGGTGGTGTTCGACTACCACCCGCAGGTCGACGACGAGCGGGAGGCGGTGGAGACCGCCCGCACCCGGCTCGCCGACACCGACGTGGTGGTGGAGACGCTCGCCGAGGTGCTCGAGCGCGGCAAGGCGTTGCCGGACGCGCCGCTGCCGACCAGCGACGAACCCGACCCCCTGGCCCTGCTGATCTACACCTCCGGCAGCACCGGCGCGCCCAAGGGCGCGATGTACCCGCAGAGCAACGTCGCCAAGATCTGGCGCCGGGGCAGCAGGAACTGGTTCGGTGAGAGCGCGGCGTCGATCACCCTGAACTTCATGCCGATGAGCCACGTCATGGGCCGCGGCATCCTCTACGGCACGCTCGGCAACGGCGGCACGGCCTACTTCGCGGCCAAGAGCGACCTCTCCACCCTGCTCGAGGACCTCGAGCTGGTGCGGCCGACCGAGCTGAACTTCGTGCCGCGCATCTGGGAGACCCTGTTCGGGGAATTCCAGCGCGTCGTCGACCGGCGGCTGTCCGAGGGCGGCGACCGTGCCGCGATCGAGGCCGAGGTCCTGGCCGAGCAGCGCCAGTACCTGCTGGGCGGGCGATACATCTTCGCGATGACGGGCTCGGCGCCCACCTCGCCGGAGCTGCGCGCCTGGGTCGAGTCGCTGCTCGAGATGCACCTGATGGACGGCTACGGCTCCACCGAGGCCGGCATGGTGCTGTTCGACGGCGAGATTCAGCGCCCGCCGGTGATCGACTACAAGCTCGTCGATGTGCCGGACCTGGGCTACTTCAGCACCGACCGGCCGTACCCGCGCGGGGAATTGTTGTTGCGGACCGAGAACATGTTCCCCGGCTACTACAAGCGGGCCGAGACCACCGCCAACGTGTTCGACGAGGACGGCTACTACCGGACCGGCGACGTGTTCGCCGAGGTCGCACCCGACAAGCTGGTGTATGTCGACCGCCGCAACAACGTGCTCAAGCTGGCGCAGGGCGAGTTCGTGACACTGGCCAAGCTGGAGGCCGAGTTCGGCAACAGCCCGCTGGTGCGCCAGATCTACGTCTACGGCAACAGCTCCCAGCCCTACCTGCTGGCCGTCGTGGTCCCGACGGACGAGGCGCTGGCCTCGGGTGACCTGGAGACGCTCAAACCCAAGATCGCCGACTCGCTGCAGAACGTCGCGCGTCAGGCCGGGCTGCAGTCCTACGAGGTGCCGCGCGACTTCATCATCGAGACCACCCCGTTCAGCCTGGAGAACGGCCTGTTGACCGGGATCCGCAAGCTGGCGTGGCCGAAGCTCAAGGCGCACTACGGCGAGCGGCTCGAGCAGCTCTATGCCGAGCTGGCCGAGGGGCAGGCCAACGAGCTGGCCGAACTGCGGCGCAACGGCGCGAACGCACCCGTGCTGCAGACCGTGACCCGGGCCGCCGCTGCCATGCTGGGCACGGCGAGCAGTGAGCTGACGCCTGACGCGCACTTCACCGACCTCGGCGGCGACTCGTTGTCGGCGTTGACCTTCGGAAACCTGCTGCGCGAGATCTTCGACATCGACGTCCCCGTGGGCGTCATCGTCAGCCCGGCCAGCGACCTGGCGGCCATCGCCAACTACATCGAGGGCGAGCGGCAGGGCACCAAGCGGCCCACCTTCGCCGCCGTCCACGGCCGTGACGCGACCGAGGTGCACGCCAGCGACCTGACCCTGGACAAGTTCCTCGAGGCCGAGACGCTGGCAGCCGCGCCCAGCCTGCCCAAGCCCACTACCGAGGTGCGCACAGTGCTGTTGACCGGGGCGACCGGCTTCCTGGGCCGCTACCTCGCGCTGGAATGGCTCGAGCGCATGGACATGGTCGACGGCAAGGTGATTGCGCTGGTTCGCGCCAAGTCCGACGCCGAAGCCCGCGTCCGGCTGGACAAGACCTTCGACAGTGGAGACCCCAAGCTGTTGGCGCACTACCAGCAGCTGGCGGCCGACCACCTGGAGGTCATCGCCGGCGACAAGGGCGAGGCCAACCTCGGCCTGGACCAGCAGACCTGGCAGTGGCTGGCCGACACGGTCGACCTGATCGTCGACCCGGCGGCCCTGGTCAACCACGTGCTGCCCTACAGCGAGCTGTTCGGTCCCAACGCACTGGGCACCGCCGAACTGATCCGCATCGCGCTCACCACCAAGCTCAAGCCGTACACCTACGTGTCGACGATCGGCGTCGGTGACCAGATCAAGCCCGGTCAGTTCGTCGAGGACGCCGACATCCGCCGGATCAGCGCCACCCGCGCGATCAACGACAACTACGCCAACGGCTACGGCAACAGCAAGTGGGCCGGCGAGGTGCTGCTCCGCGAGGCGCACGACCTGTGCGGCCTGCCCGTCGCGGTGTTCCGGTGCGACATGATCCTGGCCGACACCACCTACGCCGGCCAGCTCAACCTGCCGGACATGTTCACCCGGCTGATGCTGAGCCTGGTCGCCACCGGTGTCGCGCCCGGCTCGTTCTACGAGCTGGACGCCGAGGGTAACCGCCAGCGTTCGCACTACGACGGCTTGCCGGTCGAGTTCATCGCCTCGGCAATCTCGACGCTCGGGGCGCAGGTGTTGGACACTGCCGCTCAAGGCGACGGGTTCCAGACCTACCACGTGATGAACCCCTACGACGACGGCATCGGTCTCGACGAGTACGTCGACTGGCTGATCGATGCGGGCTACGGGATCCAGCGCATCGCCGACTACGGCGAATGGCTGCGGCGGTTCGAGCAGACGATGCGGGGCCTGCCGGAACGGCAGCGCCAGTACTCGCTGCTGCCCCTGCTGCACAACTACCAGAAGCCCGAGAAGCCGATGCGCGGTTCGCTGGCCCCGACCGAGAAGTTCCGCGCCGCGGTGCAGGAGGCGAAAATCGGCCCGGACAAGGACATCCCGCATGTCTCGCCGCCGATCATCGTCAAGTACATCACCGACCTGCAGTTGCTCGGACTGCTGTAAGGGCACCAAAGACCGATCGCCAGCCTGGTTTCAGGCTGGCGATCGGTCTTGTGTGAGCGCGTTACTGCGAAGGATGCGGCCAGCGCAGGTACGCGGCGTTGGCGCCCGTCGCCGCGCCCGAGCGCTGCCGACGCCACCCGCGCTTCGGCTCCGGGTCGGCAGCGCTGCGTGGCTTGGTCAGCGCGCCCGAAGACACCTCGGCCGGCTCGTACGTCGGCTCCCGGTACGGTTCGACGACCGGCGCCGCGGGGGCCGCCGCCGCGACGGGCTGCACGTCGCGCGCGAGCCGCACGGCCGTGCGCGCCAGCACCACACCGCCCACGAAGACGATCAGCGCACCCAGTCCGGAGAAGTAGCTGACCTCGAGGACCGCCCGCTTGCGGTCGGTCGCGGCGACCGGGTCACCGGCAGAGCCGATGCCCAGCAGCGGCGCGAACTGGCCACCCACGATGAACCAGGCGCCGGCCAGGACCGCCAGCCAGCCGCCCAGCATCGCCGCGACGCGGTTTCCGGCGACGATCAGCAAGAGTCCGCCGAGCACGGTCGCCGCTCCCGGCAGCACCTCGAGCCACCCTCGGGCCGTGCTCCACGCCCACTCCCGATCGGGCGTGTAGGCGAAGTTGAACCGCGGTCCGACAAACGGTATTAACGCCCCCCAGGCTCCCAGAATGACCAGGAGCAGTCCGCTGACCGCGCCTCGCGAACGCGGCATGCTCAGCCCGCGGGTTTGGCCGTCTTCTGCGTATTTCATGACATCCCCTCGTTAAATACCGGGTCTATTTCCGGCGCGGGATGGGTACCCGGCGGTTCCCGCTCGTAACCCATCGGGCACGCGGAACTCACTGCCCGCGGTGACCATTGTGGCTGGTGGGGCAGTTGTTAATGGACGAGGTCGAGCAGCAACAGCACGATCGCGATGACCGGAAAGACGCCCTGCGTCACCGCCGCACGCGCCTTTTCCGGTGCCGACAGGAGCAGAACCACGGCGGCCGCGGCCATGGACCCGACGCCGGCGAAGATCAGCGCCGCGCCGACGGCGTTGTGGCGCAAGATGATCGACGCGATGCCGAGGGCGGTCACGACGGCCAGGAACAGGTTGTAGAAGCCTTGGTTGAAAGCCAGCAGCTTGGTGGTCTCGGCCTCCTCGGCCGTCGTGCCGAACGTGGCGCGGGTGCGCGGCGAGGTCCAGGTCAACGATTCCATCACGAAGATGTAGACGTGCAATAAAGCCGCCAGTCCGGCGAATACCAACGCGGCGGTGATCATCGCTCCTCCTCGGGGTCGAGGCCTGCGCGTGGGCACGCCAACTGTACCGACCTGCCGACACCCGGACTGCTCGGACACGAAAGGGCGCCGGTAGCCAGGGGCTACCGGCGCCTCCCGCGTACCGGTTACACGCCGGCGTGGTGGTGCCGGTGGAACAGGCCGCCACCGGCGCGCCGACCGAAGAAGCCACGCCCGCGGGGCTCGGCTACCTGGTCCGTCGGCGCCGCCGTCACGCCGCGCGTCTCGTCGTACATGGCCGGGCCGCCCGCCGGGACCGCGCCGGCAGCCACCGGGGCGGGTTCGGTCACCACGACGTCTCGCGCGTGCCGCACCGCCAGGCGCGCCACGGCCGCCCCGCCCAGGAACACGATCAGGGCACCCAGACCGGTGAAGTAGGTGACCTCGAGCAGGGCTCGTTTCAGGTCCGTCGACGCGACCGGTTGACCGACGTCGCCGATGCGCAGGATCGGCGCGAACGCGCGGCCGACCACGAACCAGGCGCCGCCAACGACCGCCAGCCAACCGCCGAAGACGGCGCTGGCGCGGTTACCGGACAAGAGGACCAGCAGACCACCGAGTGCCGCCGCGGCCCCGGGGAGCACCTCGAGCCAACCCTTGGTCGTGGTCCACGTCCACGCCGGGTCGGCCATGTACGCCCAGTCGATGTTGGGCCCGAAGAACGGCACCAGCGCGCCCCAGGCGCCCAACAGAATCAGGAAAAGCCCGGTTAGCGCGCCGCGAGTACGTGGCATGTACAGCGCGCGAGGGCGTTCATTGTCGTAGCGCGTGGTCCTCATCAGAATCTCCTTCAACAGGTGTTACTGCTGTGAGCCTGGTTACCCGACGATGCCGGCGCGTAACCGATCACGGCGGCCGCGGGAAGTTAGCTGGAACCGCGATGGGTGTCGCGGCGACGTGGTGGCGGCGGCCTGAGCAGGCCAAAGAGCGCAGGCGCGAACGGTCACGGGCCGGCTCACCCGCAAAGGTCACGATTTGGTCGCGGAAGCCTTGGCGCTCGCGGTCGTCACTGGTCGAATGGTGCCGACCCGCTTCGCCCGGCTACGCCGCGCTCGCGGTCGTCTAGTCGAACAGACCGGGTTGGCCCAGCCCCGTGACACCCGCCGGCGGGCTCATGCCCAAATGCGTCCACGCCTGCGCGGTGGCGACCCGGCCCCGCGGCGTGCGGGCGACCATCCCCGCGCGCACCAGGAAGGGCTCGCACACCTCCTCGACCGTGGTCGCCTCTTCGCCCACGGCCACCGCCAGCGTCGAGACCCCGACCGGGCCGCCGCCGAAGCTGCGGGTCAGGGCCGACAGCACCGCCCGGTCCAGCCGGTCCAAGCCGAGTTCGTCGACGTCGTAGACCGCCAGCGCGGCCTTGGCGACGTCGCGGGTGATCACCCCGTCGGCGCGCACCTCGGCGAAGTCGCGGACCCGGCGCAGCAGCCGGTTGGCGATGCGCGGCGTCCCACGCGAGCGCCGGGCGATCTCCTCGGCCGCCTCGTCGCCCAGCTCGATGCCGAGGATGCCGGCGGAACGGGCCAGCACCCGCTCCAGCTCGGCGGGCTCGTAGAAGTCCATGTGCGCGGTGAACCCGAACCGGTCGCGCAGCGGGCCGGTCAGCGCGCCGGACCGGGTGGTGGCGCCGACCAGGGTGAAGGGCGCCACCTCCAGGGGTATCGACGTCGCCCCGGGGCCCTTGCCGACCACGACGTCGACGCGGAAGTCCTCCATCGCCAGGTACAGCATTTCCTCGGCGGGCCTGGCGATGCGGTGAATCTCGTCGATGAACAGCACGTCGTGCTCGACCAGGTTGGACAGCATCGCGGCCAGGTCACCGGCGCGTTCCAGCGCGGGACCCGACGTCACCCGCAACGAGGACCCGAGCTCGGCGGCGATGATCATGGCCAGCGACGTCTTGCCCAGCCCCGGCGGACCCGACAACAGGATGTGATCCGGTGTGCCGCCGCGGTTCTTGGCGCCCTCGATGACCAGCTGGAGCTGTTCGCGCACCCGCGGCTGACCGATGAACTCCCGCAGCGAGCGTGGCCGCAGGCTGACGTCGACGTCGCCCTCCCCGACGGCCAGCGCCGGGGACAGCTCGCGGTCGGCGAAGTCGTCGTCGGGGCTGCTCATCGGGACTTGCCCAGCAGCGAGAGGGCGGCGCGCAGGGCGCCGGACGTCGTGGCGTCCTGATCGGTGGCCAGCACCTTGTCGGTGGCCTCCTCGGCCTGCTTGACCGCGAAGCCCAGGCCGACCAGGGCCTCGACCACCGGCCCGCGCACCCCGTGCCCGTTCACCACGGACGCGGGTGCGCCCGCCGACACCGCGCCCACCTTGTCCCGCAGCTCGAGCACCATCCGTTCGGCCCCGCGTTTGCCGATCCCGGGGACCCGGGTCAGCGCGACGACGTCGCTGTCGTGCAGGACCTGCCGCAGCGCCGCGGCGTCGTGCACCGCCAGCGTCGCCATCGCCAGGCGCGGGCCCACCCCCGACACGGTCAGCAGGGTCAGGAACAGGTCGCGGGTCTCGGCGTCGGTGAACCCGTACAGCGTCATCGAGTCCTCCCGCACCACCATCGCGGTGATCAGGCGCGCCTCGGTCCCGGTGCGCAGCGTGGCCAGTGTCGACGGCGTTGCGTTCACCCGGTAGCCGACGCCGGCGGCCTCGATGACCGCATGGTCGAGCGCCACCTCGAGCACCTCACCCCGTACCGAGGCGATCATCGCGCGGCCTTCAGCTTGGCCAGGTACGCGTGCCGCTGCTGCGCGGCCAGCGCCTCGGCAGCGGCCATCCGGGCCATCATCGGCGCGCGCCAGCAATGGCAGATCGCCAAAGCCAGCGCATCCGCGGCGTCCGCCGGGGTCGGCTTGGCTTGCAGCGCAAGGATTTTCGTGACCATCGCGGTGACCTGAGCCTTGTCGGCTGCGCCGTTGCCCGTCACCGCGGCCTTGACCTCGCTGGGGGTGTGGAAATGCACGTCGATGCCGCGCTTGGCCGCCGCCAGCGCCACCACCCCGCCGGCCTGCGCGGTGCCCATCACCGTCGACACGTTCAGCTGGGAGAACACCCGCTCGATCGCGACGACGTCCGGTTGGTGGGTGGCCAGCCAATGCTCGACGGCGTCGCTGATGGTCAACAGCCGCTTGGCCAGCGGCGCATCCGACGGTGTCCGCACCACGTCCACGTCCAGCGCGACCACGTTTCGCCCGCGCCCACTTTCCACGACCGACAGTCCGCATCGGGTCAGCCCGGGGTCGATGCCCATCACGCGCATTGCCCGCTCCCACCTGTAGAACAGCTGTTCGATACCCTAGCGGCCGGGACCGACGGCCGTGCGCAGGACACGCGGCGGTATCGCTGATTCCGGGCCGCGACGTTACAACGCCGAACCCACCGAAAAGCTGTTAGCTTTACGTCACGTTCGCTCAAGACAGGTGGCAACGGAAGGGCTCGCGTGGGATCACTGCTGGTCGTCATCGCGATCGTGCTGTTCATCGCGTCCATCGTCGTACTCGTCATCGCTTTGCGGCGCCCCAAGCAACCGACCACCCCACGCGGCCGCCAGGATCCGCTCTCATTCAACGCGATGCCGGAGTTCGGTCCGCGGCAACTGGGCCCCGGCGCCATCGTGAGCTACGGCGGCGTCGATTACGTCGTGCGCGGATCGGTGACGTACCGCGAGGGCCCGTTCGTGTGGTGGGAACACCTGCTGGAGGGCGGCGACCAGCCGATCTGGTTCAGCGTCGAGGAGGACGACGGGCGCCTCGAGCTGGCGATGTGGGTCAGTCGCAAGGACCTCGTGCTGCAGCCGGGCGGCCAGTACGTGGTCGACGGGGTGACGTTTCACGAGTCGGAACGCGGTCGCGCCTCGTTCACCACCGAGGGCACCACGGGCCTGCCCGCGGGCGGCGAGATGGAGTTCGTCGACTGCGCCAATTCCGATGAGTCCCTACTGCTCTCGTTCGAGCGCTGGGCGCCGGGCATGCCGTGGGAGGTCTCGACCGGCAAATTGGTGCTGGCCGGCGAGCTGACCGTGTACCCGGCACCCCCACCCTCGTCCTCCTAGGACGCGCCGGTGCCGCTTCATCAGCTCGCCGTAGCCCCTTCGGACGTGTCGGGGCAGAAACTCGGACTCGCGCTCAACGCGCCCGCGCCGCCACCGCTGGCGACCTGCGTGCTGCACCACCCCGGCGGCGGCGCGCTGCGGCTCGGGGTCCTCGGCGCGTCGCACGTCGTCACGGTCGAGCACGCGACGGGCCGGTTCTCCGAGGAGGTTTCGTGCACGGCGCGCGGCCTCGGCGTCGACCTGCCCGAGCGCACGGCCGCGCCCGGCTACTCCCTTCAGTCGCGCACGGACACTTATGACGAGGGCACCTTCCGCCGCCTGGCGCGCGATCTTCGTGACCGCTGCGCGCGCGAAACGGGTTGGCTTGGCGGCTCCTTCCCCGGTGACGACGCCGCGCTGACCGCGCTGGCCGCCGAACCCGACGGCGCCGGTTGGCACTGGCGGACCTGGCACCTGTATCCGACCGGCGGTGGCGGCATGGTCGTCCACACGACCAGCAGGTGGCATCCGTGAGCCGCAACCGCCTGTTCGTGATCGCCGGCGTGCTGGCCGCCGCCGCCACGGTCTGCTTGGTGTTCGGAATCATCCTGTCGCGGAAGAACATTGCCTCCTACATCGCCGGCCACTATCACGAGTACGCCCACGACGCGAACGGGACGCGTTACGAATGCAGCGGCTCCGCCGACGACGTGGCCGACACGCTCGCCGACTATCAGGCCCCCGAGGCGCGTGCCGCCAACGGCGACAACGAGTACCTGCGCTACAGCAACAACATCGTGA
Source organism: Mycobacterium hainanense (assembly GCF_041890355.1). Lineage (NCBI taxonomy): Bacteria > Bacillati > Actinomycetota > Actinomycetes > Mycobacteriales > Mycobacteriaceae > Mycobacterium > Mycobacterium hainanense. The sequence goes on from NZ_CP169059.1 coordinate 3,683,638, forward strand.
CCGTCGGCCCCGACGGCAATCACCCGTGCAGCATCCGTCTGGAAAGCCTGAACGCCGGATACAGCCACGGCGCGTTCATCTTCCTCGGCCCCGGCTTCACGCCCGGCTCCCCCTCGGGTGGCGCCGGGGGCAGCCCGGGCGGCCCGGGCGGAACCAAGTGACCTCTAGCCGGAAACGCAAAGGAGACCGACCATGTACCTCGCGATCGATTTCGGATCCACCAACTTCGGCACGATCGCCCAGGGCGTGCTCGCCGTCGTCCTGTACTTCGCGGTCGGCGTCGTCGTCCTGATCGCCGGCTTCCTGATGGTGGACGTCCTCACCCCCGGCAGCCTGCGCCAGCTGGTATTCATCGACAAGCGCCCGAACGCGGTCGTCCTCGCCTCCGCCATGTACATCGCGCTCGCCATCGTCATCATCAGCGCCATCGCGAGCAGCTACAGCCAGCTGGGCCAGGGACTCGTCGGCGTCGCGGTCTACGGACTGGTGGGTGTCTTGCTGCAGGGCGGGGCGCTGCTGATCCTGCAGATCGCGGTGCCCGGTAAGTTCCGCGAGCACGTCGACGAGCCCGAGCTGCATCCGGCTGCTTTTGCCACCGCCACCATGCTGGTGGCGGTGGGAGGAGTGATCGCGGCCGCCATCTCATGACCTCAACGGAAAGCCGGGCAGCGCCTTCCGTCGCCTCGGCGGCGCTGCCCGGGCGGTGGCGGGCCGTGCTGCTGGCCGCCGTCGCGGCCTGCGCGGCGTCCGGAATCATCTACGAACTCGCGCTGCTGACGCTGGCGGCGAGCCTGAACGGCGGCGGCATCGTCGCCACCTCGTTGATCGTCGCGGGCTACATCGCCGCGCTCGGGGTGGGCGCCCTGGTGGTCAAGCCGCTGCTGGCGCACGCGGCCGTCGCGTTCGTCGCGGTGGAGGTGCTGCTGAGCATCGTCGGTGGCTTGTCGGCCGCGGCGCTCTACACGGTGTTCGCGTTCATCGACGACGAGTCAATGTGGATGCTGGCGCTGGGCACGGCCTTAATCGGTGGGCTGGTCGGCGCCGAGGTGCCGCTGCTGATGACCATGCTGCAACGCGGCCGCAGCGGCGCGGCGCCCGACACCGGCCGGACGCTGGCCAACCTCAACGCGGCCGACTATCTCGGTGCGCTGCTGGGCGGCCTGGTGTGGCCGTTCCTGCTGCTGCCGCAGCTGGGCATGATCCGCGGCGCGGCGGCCACCGGCGTCGTCAACCTGGTCGCCGCGGCCGTCGTGGCGGTCTTCGTGCTGCGCCGGCTGGTTTCGGCCCGGCAGCTGGCGATGACCCTGTGCGCGCTGGCCGCGGCGCTGGCGTTGCTGGCGACGCTGCTGGCGCGTTCCGCCGACATCGAGACAACGAGCCGGCAACGGCTCTACGCCGACCCGATCATCGCCTACCAGCACTCGGCCTACCAGGAGATCGTGGTCACCCAGCGCGGCAACGACATGCGGCTCTACCTGGACGGCGGCCTGCAGTTCTCCACCCGGGACGAATACCGCTACACCGAAAGCCTGGTCTACCCCGCGCTGGGGGCCAACGCGCGAACAGTGCTCGTGCTCGGCGGCGGCGACGGGCTGGTGGCCCGCGAACTGCTGCGCCAGCCGGGCATCACGACGATCGTGCAGGTGGAACTCGACCCCGCGGTGATCCAGCTCGCGCGCACCACCATGCGCAGGGCCAACGGCGGCTCCCTGGACAGCCCGCGCGTCAAGGTGGTGATCGACGACGCCATGCGCTGGTTGCGCTCGCCGCACCCCGACGTCGTCCCGCCTGCGGGTTTCGACGCGATCATCGTCGACCTTCCCGACCCCGACACCCCGGTGCTGGGCCGGCTCTACTCGACGGAGTTCTACGCGCTGGTGGGGCACGCGCTGGCCGCCGACGGTCTCATGGTCGTGCAGGCCGGCAGCCCGTTCTCAACGCAGACCGCGTTCTGGCGCACCACCTCGTCGATCCGCGCCGCCGGCTACGCGGTGACGCCGTATCACGTCTACGTGCCGACGTTCGGCGACTGGGGTTTCACCCTGGCGCACCGCGGGTCCAGCCCGCCCGCACCCACCGTGCCGCCGAACGCGCCCCCGCTGCGCTTCCTCAATCAGCAGGTGCTCGACGCCGCCACGGTGTTTCCCGACGACACCCGGCCCCGCGCTCTGGACCCGTCAACGTTGGACAATCCGCGCATCGTCGAGGACATGCGGCACGGATACGACTAGTTTCAATGGCGCCGACCCGCGGCGCCCGGCGCCAGCGCCGCGCTTGCGATCGGCGACTAGTCAGTCCTCGTCGAGGGCGGCCAAGACCTCATCGGACAGGTCGACATTGGTCCAGACGTTCTGCACGTCGTCGCTGTCTTCGAGGGCGTCGACAAGCTTGAACACCTTCCGGGCGCCGTCGACGTCGACCGGCACGCTGACCGAAGGCTGGAAGCTGGCCTCGGCTGACTCGTAGTCGATGCCGGCGTCCTGCAGGGCGGTCCGCACGGCGACCAGATCGGTTGGCTCGGAGATGATTTCGAAGCTGTCGCCGAGGTCGTTGACGTCCTCGGCGCCCGCGTCAAGCACGGCGGCCAGCAGGTCGTCCTCGGTCAGGCCGTTCTTCTCCAGCGTGACGACGCCCTTGCGGGTGAACAGATACGACACCGAACCCGGGTCGGCCATCGTGCCGCCGTTGCGGGTCACCGCCACCCGGACCTCGCCGGCCGCGCGGTTGCGATTGTCGGTCAGACATTCGATCAGCACCGCCACACCGTTGGGACCGTAGCCCTCGTACATGATCGTCTGGTAGTCCGCGCCGCCGGCTTCCTCGCCGGCGCCGCGCTTGCGGGCGCGCTCGATGTTGTCGTTGGGCACCGACGTCTTCTTGGCCTTCTGAATGGCGTCATACAGCGTCGGGTTGCCCGCCGGGTCCCCCCCGCCGGTACGGGCCGCGACCTCGATGTTCTTGATCAGCCGGGCAAACTCCTTGCCGCGGCGCGCGTCCTTGACGGCCTTCTGGTGCTTGGTGGTGGCCCACTTGGAATGGCCGCTCATCGGTGTTTCTTACCTCTTCTGTCTTCGAAAGTTCGCCAGACGAGTCTACGTGGGCGTTGGACCTCGCCGAGCGTCACGCCAGCGTGGCTGTCGGCGCCGAGCGTCACGCCAGCGTGACACCCAGGCGTCGGCGTGTCAGGCGAGCCCGTTGACGATGTCAACGAAGAGCTGGTGAACGCGGCGATCACCGGTCATCTCGGGATGAAAGGCCGTCGCCAGATTCTTGCCCTGCCGCACCGCGACCGTGTGTCCGGCCGCTTCGGCCAGCGCCTGCACGCCGTCGCCGGACCGCTCGACCCACGGCGCGCGGATGAACACCGCGCGCACCGGACCGTCCAGACCGGCGAACGGTATGTCGCCCTCGAAGGAATCGACCTGACGGCCGAATGCGTTGCGCCGCACGGTCATATCGATCGCCCGCAGCGGCAGCGCCTCCCGCCCGCCCGCGCCGGCGTCCAGGATTTCGCTGGCGAGCAGGATCATGCCCGCGCATGCGCCGTAGGCGGGCAGCCCGTCGGCCAGCAGCCCGCGCAGCGGCTCCAGCAGATCAAGGTCCAACAGCAGGTGGCTCATCGTGGTGGACTCCCCGCCGGGTATGACCAGGCCGTCGACCTTCTCCAGCTCGGCGCGGCGCCGCACCGGCATCGAATCGGCCCCGGCCTCGCCCAGCGCCGCCAGGTGCTCGCGGGTGTCGCCCTGCAGCGCCAGCACGCCGATGCGCGGCGCGTTCACTGCGCGGTGGGCTGAAATCCGCGCGGAAAGCGGGTCAGCCCCTCCTGCATGACCGCCGCCACCATCTCGCCGGACTGCGTGAAGATCTTGCCCTGGCACAGCGAGCGGCCGCCGCTGGCCGACGGCGACGACTGGTCGTAGAGCAGCCATTCGTCGGCCCGGAAAGCCCGCATGAACCACATCGCGTGGTCCAGCGACGCCACTTGCAGATGCTCGCGGACGTCGAGGTGGGTGACCTGCGCCGATCCCAGCAACGTGAGGTCGCTCATGTAGGCCAGCGCGCAGATGTGCAGCACCGGGTCGTCGGGCAGCGGGTCGCGGTGGCGAAACCACACCTGCTGCTGGGAGGCCTTGCCGGGCGAGAACTGCAGTTGGTCGCGCGGCACGATGCAGACGTCCCACTCCTCGAACTGCTTGAAGCCGGCGTCGTCGAACACCTTGATCGAGTCCAGGCCGGGCAGCCCGTCGGGTGGCGGCGCCGGCGGCATGACGTCCTGGTGGTGGATGCCCTCCTGATCGGTCTGGAAGGACGCCCCCATGCTGAAGATGATTTCGCCGTGCTGAATCGCGTTGACGCGCCGGGTGGCGAACGAGCCGCCGTCGCGGGTGCGTTCCACGATGAAGACCGTGGGCTGGTTGGCGTCCCCGGGCCGCAGGAAATAGCCGTGCAGCGAGTGCACCTGGTAGCGCGGGTCTACGGTGCGCACCGCCGAGACCAGCGACTGGCCCGCGACGTGGCCGCCGAACGTGCGCTGGAAGTATCCGGATTCCGGGCTGAACACCCGGCCGCGGTAGATATTGACCTCTAGTTGCTCCAGATCAAGGATCTCTTCGATCGCCACCAACAGCCCCCGGCTTACCAGCCGCGTTCGGCAAGCCGGTGGGGCTGCGCGATCTGCTCGACGTTGATGCCCACCATGGCCTCGCCCAGCCCACGCGACACCTTGGCCAGCACGTCCGGGTCGTCGTAGAAGGTGGTCGCCTTGACGATGGCGGCGGCCCGCTGCGCGGGATCCCCGGACTTGAAGATGCCCGAGCCGACGAAAACGCCCTCGGCCCCGAGCTGCATCATCATCGCCGCGTCGGCCGGCGTGGCGATGCCACCGGCGGTGAACAGGGTGACGGGCAGCTTGCCCGCCCGGGCCACCTCGACCACGAGCTCATAAGGTGCGCGCAATTCCTTTGCGGCGACGAACAATTCGTCCTCCGACAGCGAGGTCAGCCGGCGGATCTCGCCGCCGATCGCCCGCATGTGCGTGGTGGCGTTGGAGACGTCGCCGGTGCCGGCCTCGCCCTTGGACCGGATCATGGCGGCGCCCTCGCTGATGCGCCGCAGCGCCTCGCCCAGGTTGGTCGCCCCGCACACGAACGGCACGGTGAACTTCCACTTGTCGATGTGGTGGGTGTAGTCCGCGGGTGTGAGCACCTCGGACTCGTCGACGTAATCCACGCCGAGGCTCTGCAGGATCTGCGCCTCGACGAAATGGCCGATGCGCGCCTTGGCCATCACCGGAATGGTCACCGCGGCAATGATGCCCTCGATCATGTCGGGGTCGCTCATCCGCGACACCCCGCCCTGGGCGCGGATGTCGGCGGGCACCCGTTCGAGCGCCATCACGGCGACGGCACCGGCGGCCTCCGCGATGCGGGCCTGCTCCGGGGTGACGACGTCCATGATGACGCCGCCCTTGAGCATCTCGGCCATACCGCGTTTGACTCGCGCCGTTCCCGTCTGATTGGCCTGATTCGGCCGTGCGCCGCTCTCCACTAGCTCCTTCTCTCCTTGAACCACTCGAGCTTCGAGTCTAGTGGGGGAAACAAGCGACTTCTCCGCGCGCTTCCGCGAGTTGCTCCAGGGGGGTGCGACGAGCGTCACATTGTGCTAACAATTGCGTCGACTGTTTGCGCAGACCGTTGCTGCTGGTGCGGATCCGTGGATGGCGAGCCTGGTCACACCGGCCGTGGTGGTTGGCCGAGAAGGGGTCCCGGATGTTGCCGGATTTCGTGCTGTTGCCCCCGGAAATCAATTCGGCGCGCATGTATGCCGGCCCGCGCTCCGCGTCGATGTGGGCGGCGGCCGCGGCCTGGGACGGGGTGGCCGCCCAATTGGGTTCGGCGGCAAGCGCTTTCCAGGCGACGGTGTCGGCGCTGACGGGTGGGGCGTGGCAGGGGCCCGCGTCGATGACGATGGCTTCCGCGGCCACCCCCTACGTGCAATGGATGACCGCGACCTCGGCGCAGGCGGAGCTGGTGGCCAACCAGGCCCGGTTGTCGGCCGGAGCGTTCGAGGCGGCGTTCACCGCGACGGTGCCCCCGCAGGTCGTCGCGGCCAACCGCGCCCTGCTGATGACGTTGATCGCGACCAACATCCTGGGCCAGAACACCGCGGCGATCGCGGCGACCGAAGCCGAATACGCCGAGATGTGGGCCCAGGATGTGGCGGCGATGACCGGCTACGACGCCGGCACCCGGGCGGCCGAGGCCGCGTCGACACCGTTCCCCGACCCGCCGCTAACCCTGACGAGCCTGCCCACCGCGTCGTTCACCTCGTTCGGTCAGCAGCTGCTCGATTCGCTGATCCAGTCGATGACACAGCAGCTGATGAACCCGATGTCGCAACTGCAGATGCTCTCGACGCCCGCCCAGTTCGCGATGGAACCCGTGCAAATGGTGGGCCAGCTCATGTCCGGCGCCAATCCGGTGCTGACCAGCGCCGGCGGTCGCCCCGCGATGGACCCGGTGCTGGCGTCCACGGCCAGTCCGGGCACGGGCGGCCCAATCACCGCGCAACTCGCCGGACGCGTGGTCGCCGCGAGCACCGGCCGGGCCGGTTCGGTCGGGACGCTGTCCGTGCCGGCGAGCTGGCCCACCACCGCCCAGCCCGCAACCACGGCTCCCGCGGCTCCCGCGACGCCCAGTGCGGCGGCGAGCCCGGTCTCAGCGAGCCTGCCCACGACCCCGCACCTGTCCTCCACGGGCATCCCCGGGCGATCGGCCGCCGCCACCCCGCGCGAGACACCGCCCGCCCGCCTGGTGTCGAGTTAGCCAGGGGGACCGCCGATGTCGTTCGTGATCACCGACCCCGACGCGATGGCGACGGCCGCCGACGAGTTGCAGGCGATCGGTTCGGACCTCGAGGCGACGAACGCGGCGGCGGCGGCCCCGACGACGGGAGTGCTGCCGCCGGCCGCCGATTCGGTGTCGGCGCGCGCGGCGGCCCTGCTCGACGCCCACGCCCAGCAGTACCAGGCGGTCAGCGCGCAGGCGGAACTGTTTCACAAGCAGTTCGTGCAGACCCTGATCACCGCCAAAAACGCGTACGCCGAAACCGAGGCCTCCAACGCGGCCGCCATGCAGTCGTCCACCACGTCGAACAAGATCGCGCTGATCATGGGCGGCACCGGCAACCCTTCGCCGGACCTGAAGTACATGACGTCCATCGAACAGGCGTATCTCGCCCAGCATTACTCCGGGTACACGTTGGTGAGTTTGAAGACGCCAGAACAGTTTTGGCCCGTCACCGGGCTCGGCAGCGAAACCTTCGGCAAGTCCGTCTATCAGGGCGTCGCGACGCTGAACAGCGCGATCCTGACACAAACCGCCGCGGGGAATCACGTTGTGGTCGTGGGATATTCGCAGAGCGCCACCATCGCCAGCCTGGAAATGCGGTATCTGCAAGCCCTGCCGACCGCGCTACGGCCGAGCCAGGATCTGCTCAACTTCGTGTTGCTGGCCGACCCGAACAATCCGGTGGGCGGCATCCTGACGCACTTCATACCGGGCTTCGGCGCCTTCCATTTCGCAACCCCGCTGACCACGTCCTACGCGACGTCGATCTTCACGCTGCAATACGACGCGATCGCCGACTTCCCGCTGCACCCGCTGTGGCTGCCCTCGGACCTCAACGCGCTGTTCGGCTTCCTCGAGCTGCACCATACGATGCCCTTCGTCGCCCCGGCACAGGTCGCGGCCGCCCTGCACCAGCAGGTCGGCAACCTGAGCTTGTACTTCATGCCCACCACGCAGTTGCCGCTGCTCGACCCGCTGCGCATGTTCCTGCCGATCATCGGGAACCCATTGGCAGACTTGCTCCAACCGTTCCTCAAGCCGATCGTCGACCTGGGCTATGCGCCCGGCCTTTTCCCGGGCGCGCTCAGCACCGCCGGCTACCTCGGCCCCGGCGTTGCGTCCGGCATCAGCAGTCCGCTCGTGGCGGCAGTGCCGCCGCTGGCCTCCAACGGTTTCGCGAGCGGGTTCTAGCTCACCGGATGGGCAGCAGCGGACCCGGTGTGCGGCCGTCGGCCAGCGCGGCCGCGTCCGTGAGCAACTCGGCAAGCTGGGTGGGGTACACCGTCTCCCCGGCGGCGGCCAGCCGGGCGATTTCGGCGGCATCGCACCAGCGGTGGCCGTGAATGTAGCTGCGTTCCAAGTCGGTCCGGCCGGCGCCGGACGGCTCGAACCGCTGGGTGCGGTGGACGAAGTAGAACTCCTCGCTGTCGATCAGCGAGCCGTTGAACTCGAAGACCTCGTCGCGCCGCCAGACCGGGCCCACCATGTCGCCCGGCGTGACTTTCAGTCCGGTCTCCTCGGCCAGCTCGCGGGCGGCCGCCTCGGCCAACCGCTCCCCCCGCTGCACCTCCCCGCCGACGGTGATCCACCACTTCGGCGCTTGGTTCTTGAGGGGGCCGCGGGCGACCGCCGGGTCCGAACCGCACAGCAGCAGCACCGCACCGGTCTCGTCGAGCAGCACCACGCGCGCCGACGTGCGGTGGCTGAGCACCCCGTTGAAGGAGCCGACGTCGCCGTGAGCCAGCGCGTGCGGGCGCTCGACGATCTCGAAATAGGTTGGCAGCGCGGCAGTTCCGCCGAGGCGAAGAGTCCGTACCAGGAATCGCTCGCGCAGCGCCAGGGTGTCCCGAACCGCGTCATTGTGGAAGCGGCGGGCCAGCACCACCCGGGCCTCGGCGTCGGCCAGCTCGGCGATCAGCCCGGCCGGCAGCGACGCCGGGTCGACGACCGCCAGCGCGGCCGAGAGCTCGTTCTCGCGCGACTCGCGCTCCTGCCGCGGTGCGGCCTCGGCGGCGTCGGCCAGCGCGGCCAACCGCCTGCCCTCCGGGGCGCCGCCGTAGGCGTCGATGGCGACCGCACGGGCGACCACCGCGCGCCGCGCGAGCGCGCCGTCGAGCGCCTGCCACGACAGGTCGTAGCGGACGTGCAGCCGGTCCAGCCGGTTGGCCGTCTGGTAGGCCCAGGCCCCCAGGATCGCGAGCAGTCCGACGAATACCGCGATGGCGACGGCGAACCAGGTCATCAGCCGGCCACCTGAACCTTGGCGCCGGTCGCCGCGACCGTCTCGTAGACGCGCATGATCTGGCTGGCCACCACCGACCAGTCGTAGCGCTGGACGGCGGCCGAACCGGCCGCCACATAGCGTTCGCGCAGCACATCGTTTTCTAGCACCGAGATGAGGGCGTCCGCCAGCGCGGCGCCGTCACCGACCGGCACCAGGCACCCCACTTCACCGTCGCGCAGCACCCGCCGGAAGGCGTCCAGGTCGCTGGCCACCACCGCGGTGCCCGCGGCCATGGCCTCGACCAGGACGATGCCGAAGCTCTCACCCCCCAGGTGAGGCGCGCAATACACGTCGGCGCTGCGCATCGCCGACGCCTTCCCGGCGTCGTCGACCTGGCCCAGAAACCGCATGTGTTTAACCAATTCGCCTGCCTGGCTGCGTAATTCGGCCTCGTCGCCGTGGCCGACGATCAGCAGCTGAACGTCCGGGAAGTGTTGCACCACCCCGGGCAGCGCGTCGAGCAGGACCGCCATGCCCTTGCGGGACTCGTCGTAGCGGCCCAGGAACAGCACCGTCTTGCCCGGCCGCGGGTAGTCGTCCAGCGGGGGCGCCGAGGCGAACGAGTCGACGTCGACGCCGTTGGGTATTTCGACCGCGTCGGTGCCCAGCGCCTCCATCTGCCAGCGACGGGCCAGGTCCGACACCGCGATCCGGCCGACGATCTTTTCGTGCATCGGCCGCAGGATGCCCTGAAAGACCGTCAGGGTCAGCGATTTGGTGGTCGAGGTGTGAAACGTCGCCACGATCGGTCCCTCGGCGATGTTCAGGGCCAGCATCGACAGGCTCGGCGCGTTGGGCTCGTGCAGGTGCAGCACGTCGAAATCGCCTTCGGCGATCCACTTTTTCACCTTGCGGTGGGTTGCCGGGCCGAACCGCAGCCGGGCCACCGAGCCGTTGTAGGGAATCGGGACCGCCTTGCCCGCGGAGACGACGTAGTCCGGTAGGGCCGCGTGCGGCGACGCCGGCGCCAGGACGTTCACCTCCTGCCCGCGCTCGCGCATCACCTCGGCCAGCTGCAAGACGTGCGACTGCACCCCGCCCGGGACGTCGAACGAGTAGGGGCAGACCATGCCGATGCGCATCAGGTCTCCCTGAGCCGCGCCTGCTTGGCCTCGGACAGGTCGGCCAGCCACTGCGGTTGCATCATGTGCCAGTCCTCGGGGTGCGCGGCGATGTTCTGCGCGAACCGGTTAGCCAGCGCCTGGGTGATGGCGCCGACGTCGCGGCTGCCGCAGTCCAGGGGCGGCTGCATCCATACCCGCGAGCGGTCGCCCTCGAACCAGCAATGCGATGGCAGCAGCGCCGCCCCGGTCTCGATCGCGAGCTTCGCCGCGCCCGCGGGCATCCGGGTGGGTTCGCCGAAGAAGTCGACCTGGACCCCACTGCGAGTGAGGTCGCGCTCGGCCATCAGACACACCACTCGGTTGGCCCGCAGCCGCTCGCACAGCACCTCGAAGGGCGGCCGCTCGCCGCCGGACAGCGGCAGCACCTCGAACCCGAGGCTTTCCCGGAAGGCGATGAAGCGCCTGTACAGCGACTCCGGCTTGAGCCGCTCGGCAACCGTGGTGAAGGTGCCGTGTGTCTGCGCGAGCCATACCCCGGCCATATCCCAGTTGCCGCTGTGCGGCAACGCGCATATCGCGCCGCGGCCCGCGGCCAGCGCCGCCGCCAAATTGTCTTGCCCCGCGACCCACTCGTGGAGCTGGCTCGCCAGCTTGCGGTGGTCCATCGTCGGCAGCCGGAAGGCCTCCCGCCAGTAGCGGGCGTAGGAGGCCAGCGACGCCCGCATCAGCTCATCGGGCACCTCGGCCGGCGCGACACCGATGACCCGGGCCAGGTTCTTGCGCAGCTGCTCCGGGCCACCACCGCGGGCCGCGTACCGGGCTCCGGCTCCGAACGCCGAGCGCGCGGCGAATTCCGGCATCGCCCGCACGGCCATCCAGCCGGTCGCGTACGCCCAGTCGCTGGCGGTCCCGGACAGCCGGCGCCCCGGCGCGGTGAGCAGACTCATCCCCGGGATCACGGCATGCGCTCCGTCGCGCCGGGCGAGGTCCACACCGTGTGCAGCCGCTGCACGCAGGTGATGACGCTGGCCACCGCCAGCAGCCACATCGCCACCGGCAGGGCGGGCGGCCAGGCGACGAACGGGAAGTCCGCCACGCCGGCGCCGACCAGGACGATGATCAACCGTTCCGGGCGTTCGATGATGCCGCCGTCACCGCGCAGCCCGCTGGCCTCGGCCCGCGCCTTGATATAGGAGATGACCTGCGAGGTGACCAGGCAGACCATGGTCGCCACCGCGAGCAGCTGGTCGCGCATGCCGAAGGCCACCCACCACAGCAGGCCGCAGAACACCGCGCCGTCGCTGACGCGGTCGCAGGTGGCGTCCAGCACGGCGCCGAACCGGGTGCCTCCCCCGCGTTCGCGGGCCATGGCGCCGTCCAGCATGTCGAACAGCACGAAGAACCACACCACGCAGGCACCCGCGAACAACTTGCCCATCGGGAACAGCGTGAGCGCTCCCGCCACGGACCCGGTGGTGCCCAGCACGGTGACCACGTCCGGCGTCAACCCCATCCGCAGGCACGCTTTGGCGGTCGGCGTGGTGAGCCGCGCGAACGCCGCCCGCGAGAGGAACGGCACCTTGCTCATGAGCGGCGCTCCTCCTCATCGCTACGCTCTGCATCGTCACCGCCGCGGCTCATTTGCGACGGTCTCCCCCGCGAGCGGGTGGTGCCCCCACCTCATCGCTACGTCCCCGGCAAGCGGGCGGTACCCCCACTGCGTCGTCACCGCCGCGGCTCATGAGCGCTCGAGCCTCATGACTGCCTTGCCCACTCCGTGGCCAGCAGCCGGCGGGTTTCACGCAGCAACTGCGGGATCACCTTCGAGCCGCCGATGATGGTGATGAAGTTCGCGTCGCCGCCCCAGCGCGGCACGACGTGCACATGCAGGTGTTCGGCCAGCGACCCGCCGGCCGACGTGCCGAGATTGAGGCCGACGTTGAAGCCGTGCGGCCGCGACACGTTCTTGATCACGCGAATGGCCTTCTGGATGAAGGCCATCAACTCCGCGCTCTCCTCGTCGGTGAGGTCCTCGAGCTCGGAGACCCGCCGATAGGGCACCACCATCAGGTGACCCGGGTTGTACGGGTAGAGGTTGAGGACGGCGTAGACGAGTTCGCCGCGCGCGACCACCAAGCCTTCCTCGTCCGACAGTTGCGGAATATCGGTGAACGGCTGGTCGGTCTTGCCCGACGAGTTGGGGTCGCGCTTCATCGGCGCTTCGGCCAGATAGGTCATCCGGTACGGCGTCCACAGCCGTTGCAGGTGGTCACTCTCGCCGACACCGGTGTCCAGAATGGTGTCCTCCGCGCGTTCCGTGGGCTCACTCACCGCCGGTCACCTTCACCAGTTCGGCTGTGGGGGCCGCATTCTCGCGCTCGGCGATCCAGCCCACGATGGCGTCGACCGCGCTGTCACGGGGGACCCCGTTGATCTGCGTGCGGTCGCCGAAGCGGAAACTCACCGCCTTCGCCTGGACGTCGCGGTCACCGGCCAGCAACATGAACGGCACCTTCTGGCCCGTGTGGTGCACGATCTTCTTGGCCATCCGGTCGTCGCTGCTGTCCACCTCGACCCGCACGCCGCGCGACTTCAGCTGCGCCGCAACGCTTTCCAGGTAGGGCACGTGTTCGTCGGCGACGGGAATCCCGACCACCTGCACGGGCGCCAGCCACGCCGGGAACGCCCCCGCGTAATGCTCGGTGAGGATGCCGAAGAACCGCTCGATCGACCCGAACAGGGCGCGGTGGATCATCACCGGCCGCTGCCGGGTTCCGTCCGGGGCAGTGTACTCCAGCTCGAAGCGCTCCGGAAAGTTGAAGTCCACCTGGATGGTCGACATCTGCCAGCTGCGGCCCAGGGCGTCGCGGGCCTGCACGGAGATCTTCGGGCCGTAGAACGCCGCGCCGCCCGGGTCGGGCACCAGTTCCAGGCCCGACTCGGCCGCCACCTCGGCCAGGGAGTTGGTGGCCTGCTCCCACATCTCGTCGGTGCCGACGAACTTCTCCGGGTCCTTGGTGGACAGCTCCAGATAGAAGTCCTCCAGGCCGTAGTCGCCCAGCAGCTCGAGCACGAACCGCAGCAGCGACGCCAGTTCGCCGTGGAGCTGGTCGCGCGTGCAGAAGATGTGCGAGTCGTCCATGGTGAATCCGCGGGCCCGGGTCAGCCCGTGCACCACGCCGGACTTCTCGTAGCGGTAGACGGTGCCGAATTCGAACAGCCGCAACGGGAGTTCGCGGTATGACCGCCCGCGGGACCGGAAGATCAACGTGTGCATCGGGCAGTTCATCGGCTTGAGGTAGTAGTCCTGCCCGGGCTTGCGCACCGTTCCGTCGTCGTTCAGTTCGGCGTCGAGGTGCATCGGCGGGAACATCCCGTCGGCGTACCAGTCCAGGTGGCCGGAGGTGTGGAACAGCTGCGCCTTGGTGATGTGCGGGGTGTTGACGAACTCGTACCCGGCCTCGATGTGCTTGCGGCGCGAGTACTCCTCGAGCTCCCTGCGCACCACACCGCCCTTGGGGTGGAAAACGGCGAGCCCGGAACCGATCTCGTCGGGGAAGCTGAACAGGTCCAGCTCGGCGCCCAGCTTGCGGTGGTCGCGCCGCTGCGCTTCGGCGAGCAGCTCGAGGTGGCGGTCCAGCGCCTCCTGCGATTCCCACGCGGTGCCGTAGATGCGTTGCAGACTCGCGTTTTTCTGGTCCCCGCGCCAATACGCGGCGGAGCTGCGGGTCAGCTTGAACGCCGGGATGTGCTTGGTGGTCGGGATGTGCGGGCCGCGGCACAGGTCGCCCCAAACCCGTTCGCGGCTGCGGGGATTGAGGTTGTCGTAGGCGGTGAGCTCGTCGCCGCCGACCTCCATGATGTCGGGGTCGCCGGACTTGTCGTCGACCAGTTCCAGCTTGTAGGGCTCACCGGCCAACTCCGAGCGCGCCTGGTCCTTGGACTCGTACACGCGCCGCTCGAACAGCTGACCCTCCTTGACGATCTGGCGCATCCGCTTTTCCAGGGCCGCCAGGTCGTCGGGGGTGAACGGCTCCGCCACGTCGAAGTCGTAGTAGAAGCCGTCGGTGATGGGCGGCCCGATCCCCAGCTTCGCGTGCGGAAACATGCCCTGGACGGCCTGGGCCAGCACGTGCGCGGCCGAATGCCGGATGACGCTGCGCCCCTCTTCGGTGTTGGCCGCCACCGGCACCACCTCGGTGTCGGCGTCGGGCACCCAGCTCAAGTCCCGCAGCTTGCCCTCGGCGTCGCGCACCACGACGACCGCGTCGGGCGCCCCGCGGCCCGGCAGCCCGGCCTCGCGCACCACGGCCGCGGCGGTGGTCCCCGCGGGCACCCGGATCGGGGCTGCTGGGGACGGGTTTGCGGCGGCGCTCATCGCGTGGGTTCTCCTAGGTCGGTGGATCGACGACCATGCTATCGGGGCGCTCCGGACGCGAGCAGGGCCGCCGAACAGTGCGCTTCCGCGGACGTGCGAACGGTTCTCCGATCCGGTCACGGCTTCCCGTTTTTGTTCACGCCCTCCGGGTAGCCCACGGTGACCGCTCGATTGAGCGCAGTCGTCGCCGCACCGCGTGAGGCAGGGAGGCCACCCTATGCAATTCGGTTTGTGCTATTTCCCGACGGACTACGGCATGCGGCCAGACGAACTCGCGGCAGCGAGCGAAGAACGCGGTTTCGAGTCGCTGCTGTTCTGCGAGCACACCCACATCCCGACCAGCAGGAAGTCGCCCTACCCCGGGGGCGGCGAATTGCCCAGGATGTACGTGCACACCTACGACCCGTTCGTCGCGTGCACCGCCGCAGCGGCGGCGACGAGCCGCTTGAAGATCGGCACCGGAGTGTGTCTGGTGGTGGAGCGGGACCCCATCACCACGGCCAAGGAAGTGGCCAGCGTCGACCGCCTTTCGGCTGGGCGTTTCCTCTTCGGGGTCGGAGCGGGTTGGAACCGCGAAGAGATGGCCAACCACGGCACCGACCCTCGCGTCCGGATGTCCGTCATGCGCGAACGGGTCGAGGCGATGCGGCAGATCTGGACCAACGAGGAGGCGGAGTATCACGGCGAATTCGTCAACTTCGACCCGATCTGGTCCTATCCCAAGCCGGTCCAGTCGCCCCTGCCGGTACTGGTCGGCGGGATGGGCCCGACCGTGGAGGACCGCATCATCTCGTTCGGCGACGGTTGGCTGGCGCAGAACGTCACACGGGACAACGTGGACGAGTTCGCCGAGCGCGCGGCCCGATTGCAGCAGCGCGCAGCCGATGCGGGGCGGGGCCGGATTCCGATCAGCCTCTTCGCCGCATCGTCGGACGAGGACATGGCCGAAAAGTACGCGTCCGCCGGGATAGAACGCTGCCTGTTCCTGCTGCCCGACGGTGACGATTCGCGAGTCACCGGGGAGCTCGACAAGTTGGCCGAGCGAGTCTCGAGCGGGCAGAACGCCTAGGCCAACCGACTTCCAGCGCCCCGCCGTCCGGTCGAGGTCCGCCCGGCCCGGCTGCGGCGGCAACGACCCCGGCAGCAAATTGTCGGCAGAATGGGACCGTGGGGGCGCAGATGGCTTTGGCATTGCTGCTCGCCGCTGTCGGCGCCATCGTGGTGGTGAACTGGGTCAGCGACCGCACCGGACTGCCCAGCGCGGGGCTGCTGACCCTGGTCGGTATCGGTTACGGGTTCCTGCCGGGACCGAACGTCGGCCTTCGTCCCGACGTCGTGATGACCTGCATATTGCCGCCTCTGCTCTACAACGCGGCCCTGGAGTCGTCACTGGTCGGGATCCGCCGCAACCTGCGGACGGTCATCAGCCTGTCGGTCATCCTCGTTCTGCTGACCGCGGCCTCGGTCGGGGTCGCCTTCGCGCTGCTGGTCAGCGGTGCGACGCTCGCGGTGGGCGCAGTGCTGGGCGCCGCGGTGGCACCCACCGACCCGGTGGCCGCGCTCGCGGTCGCCCGCAAGGTCGGCCTGCCACTCAACATCGTCACCCTCGTCGAAGGCGAGGGGCTGCTCAACGACGCGACGGCGCTCACCACCCTGTCCGTGGCCATCACGGTGGCCAGGGGTTCGGACTTCTCGTTCCCGTTCGCGGTCCGGGAGTTCGCCCTGGCGGCCGTGGGCGGCCTGGTGATCGGGCTGGTCTTCGCCTGGTTCCGCCGCCTGTTGCGGCGGTTGCCGCACGACGTCATGACGGCCAACGCGATCTCGCTGGCCACGCCGTTCCTGGCCTATCTCGCGGCCGAGAAGGTGCACGCGTCGGGTGTGCTGGCGGTCGTGGTGTGCGGACTGATCGTCGGACACGACTCACCCCGGTCGGAGTCGGGGGCGAGCCGGTTGCAGACCCGGGCCGTGTGGCGGTTGGCGAACTTCCTCCTCGAGGGCCTCGTTTTCCTGCTGATCGGCCAGCAGTTCCCGACCATCCTCGACGGCCTGCGGGGCTACCCGGTGTCGACCATCGTCGTGGCGACCGTCGTGACCACCGCGGCGGTGCTGCTGGTGCGGCCGCTGTGGCTGTTGCTCACGCAGTCGCTGCCGCGGTCACTGCACACCCGGCTGGGCAACGTCACGGGGACCGCCGACGATGACGACGATGACGACGATGACGACGACGCGCAAGCCCGTCGCCCGCGCGACCGCAACGCCGAGAGACTCAGTGGCCGTGAGATTTTGGTGCTGAGCTGGGCCGGCACCCGCGGGGTCGTCAGCCTCGCCGCGATCTTCGCCGTGCCCTTCACGACCGACAGCGGCGCACGGTTTCCCGTGCGGGACCTGCTGTTGTTCTGCACGTTGGTGGTCGTGCTGGTGACGCTGATCGGGCAGGGCAGCACTTTCGGCCCGGTCGTGCGTGCTCTCGGCGTTCACGCCAACGCCATCGATGAAGTGCGCCTGCGCAATCGGGCGCGCACGGCCGCCGTGCGCGCTGCCCTGGACACCCTCGAGGAGCTGGATCATGGAAGCGAAGCGGACGCGAGGGCGATCGACGCAGTGCGAAGGCAGTTGCGCACGCGGCTCGAGCGGTATCAACGCCGGCTCGATGTCTTGGCGGATTCCGACGACTTACCCAACTACCCCGAATACGAGGCGGCCGTCGCGATCCGGCGGGCGGCAATCGATGCCGAGCGCGACGAACTGGTGCGCTGGCGCGATGCCGGCATGCTGCCCGATCGGAGTCTTCGGGTGCTCGAACGCGAACTCGACCACGAAGAGGTGACCCTGCCGACGTACACGCCGGGCGACCGCCTCGGTCAATGAGGGTTACGCCATGCGTTGCAGCCCAACGGTTATCGCCGCGCCAGCCAGGCAAGCGCGGCGACCGTCATGGCTTGAGTCCCGGTGTCCAGGGTGGGCTGGATGACGGGTGCGAACGTCGGCGAATGGTTGACCGGGATGTCCTCGCTGACGCGGCCCGCCTCCACCGCCGTGCGGTAGGTGTCGGGATCGACGCCGCCGATACCCCAGTAGCAATAGGGCGTCTCGAGCGCCGTGGGAATGTCGCTGAAGTCCTCGCTCGCGGCCTGCAGCGGCAACTCGGATGATCGGTCGCCGAAGAATTCGTCGAACGCGGCGCGCACCCGCCCGGTGACCCCGGGATCGTTGACGGTCACCGGGTAGTGGTCGAAAAGCTCGAAGTCGGGATCCATCGGCGATCCGGACGCCCGGCATTCGGCGGTCACGATGCGCCGGATCGCGTCCAGGACCCTGGTGCGGGTCTCCTCGCTGAAGGTGCGCAGGTTCAGTTCCAGCACCGCCCGGTCACCGATGATGTTGCTCTTGGTTCCCGCCTCGATCTTGCCGATGGTCAGCACGGCGGAATCGGTTGGCGCGACCTCGCGGGAGACGACGGTCTGCAGCCGGATCACGATCATGGCCGCCAGGACCACCGGATCGACGGTGGCCTGCGGCGTCGAGCCATGCCCGCCGCGGCCATGCACGGTGATCCGCATGCTGTCCGCGGTAGAAAGGACGGGCCCGGATCGTGTGCCAACCTGACCGGCCGGCAAAGGCAGGACGTGCTGGGCGAGGGCGACGTCGACGCGGCCGACCAGCGTCGCGAGACCGTCGGCGAGCATGCCGCGTGCCCCGTCGCCGACCTCCTCGGCGGGCTGGAACACCGTGATCACGGTGCCCGTCCACTGGTCGTGGGCGGCCGCCAGCAGCGCGGCGGCTCCAAGCAGACACGCGACGTGAACGTCGTGGCCGCAGGCGTGCATCACCGGCACCCGGTTGCCGCCCGCATCGGTGGCGGTGGCCGTGCTGGCGTACGGGAGGCCGGTGTCTTCCCTGACGGGCAGCGCGTCCATGTCGGCCCGCAGCAACACGGCCGGGCCGTCGCCGTTGCGCAGAATCCCGACGACGCCCGTGCCGCCGATGCCCTCGTGCACGTCGTAGCCGAAGCCGCCCAGCCGCTCGGCCACGGCTGCCGCCGTGTCGCGCTCCTGGTGCGACAACTCGGGGTGTCGGTGCAGGTCGCGGTAGAAGCCCTCCTGCCAGTCACGGGCATCGCGCAGCCCCGCAAGCACCCGCGTGCGCATCGAATTAGTCGCTGTCCCCATCCTCGAAGCCCTCCTCCGCCTGGTTGGCCCCGGGCGCCGACCGGCGGGATCGACCCCGATGCAAAATTGTCGCCGGCGACCAGGCGCCCACGGCGGGCAACATCCAGCCGCGCCACTGCGCGAGCCAGCACAACACCGTCCCGGTCAGTGCGCCCACCAGCAGCCCGGGGGTCGGATGATCGCGGTAGTCGAAGAGCACCAGCGCACCGCTCGCGGCGAGAGCACACGTGGCGTAAAGGGTGTTGCCACCGAAAATTCCCGGGACGCGACGCATCACGATGTCCCGCGTCGCTCCCCCGCCGACCGCCGAGATCGTGCCCAGCAGCAGCGCGGCCAACCAGCCGAGTCCCACGGCGAGCGTCTTATACGCCCCGGTGGCCGCCCAGCATCCCAATGCCAGCGCGTCCACGACCGGCCATACCCAGTTCCACACCCGGCCCTCGACCCGGAAAGCGAACGCGAACGCCGCTCCGGCCAGGGCGGTCAACAGATAGGCGTAGTCGGTGAGCGCGACCGGTGTGCCGCGCTGCAGCAGAGTGTCCCGGATCATGCCGCCGCCCAGGCCCGACAACACGGCGAGGGCCGCGAAGCCAACGGGGTCCAGCTTCTCCTTGCGGGCGACCACGCCGCCCAGCAGGGCGTTGCCGAACACGCCAGTCAGGTCGACCGCACGGAACAAGTCCGCCAATGTCAGGCCGGCGAGCGCCACTACGAAACCCCTTCCGCCAAAAGCGCCCAGGTCAATGTCCCGGGTACCGACGCGAGAGGGCCGATGCGCGGGCGACTGCGACCGGCGGAAGGCGCAGTTCGCCAAAACGCCGGTGGTGCAACGTTTTTCGGTGCGGCATAGCGTCAAGGCTGTCCGGGCTTGAGCCGCACGAACAGGGCGTCGGCTTCGGTCAGCAGCGTGTCGCCGTCGGTCAGCCGGCCGGACACGAAGATCTTGCGCCCGTCCATCCTGTCGACCCCGGCGTCGAACTGCAACTCCTTCTCGATGGGCACGATGTTGCGGTAGTCGATCTTGAGGTAGGCGGTGCGCTGACGCCGGCTCCCGGTGAGAAGGACCGCCGTCAGGCCGAGCACGGTGTCGAACAACATGCCAAGCGAACCGCCGTGGACCGCGCCGTTGCGCCCCAGATGGAACCGGGCGAACCGCGCCCAGCCGTGCACGCGGCCGTCGTCACCCTTGCGGGCCGACATGGGAATCGTCAGGACGTTGCCCCGCATCGGCAGGTCCATGCGGCGCCCCGAGGGCGACGCCCACTCGTCGGCGTCGTACGGGGCCAGCAGCGCCGACAACTTCTCCAGCTGATCCGCCGCTTCGGTGATGACCTCGTCGGGGGCGTCCACGGCCCGGGCGTGGTCCTGCAGCTTGCGCACGGCGTCGATGAACCGGCCGTAGTCGGGGCCGCCCTTGGTCGTCGGTTCGGGCGGGTTGAACCCGCCGCCAGGGTGCCTGGCCTGTCCGGTGCTCACCGGGACACCGTATCCGGCGGTCAGACCGTGTTCTGACCGCCGGCGGTCGACAGCGCCTCGAACTCCTCGTCGCTCAGCTCGATCTGGGCGGCGGCGACGTTCTCCTCCAGGTGCGCCGCCTTCGACGTGCCCGGGATCGGCAGCATCACCGGCGACCGTTTCAGCAGCCAGGCCAGCGCCAGTTGGGACGCGCTCGCGTGGTGCTCGGCGGCGATGCGCTGCAGCGGACCGTCGGGCGCGGCCAGCGGCCCGGCCGCCAGCGGGAACCACGGGATGAAGCCGATGCCCTGGCTGGTCGCGGCGTCCAGCAGCCGCTCGGCGCCGCGGGCGGACAGGTTGTACATGTTCTGCACCGAGACGATCTCGGTGATGCGCTGGGCTTCCGTGAGCTGATCGACGTTGACCTCGGACAGGCCGATGTGGCGGATCTTGCCCTCGTTCTTCAGCGTCAGCAACTCGCCCACCTGGTCGGCCAGCGGGAAGTCGCGGTCGATGCGGTGCAGTTGGAACAGGTCGATGGTGTCGACGCCGAGGCGGCGCAGGCTCATCTCGCATTCCTGCCGCAGGTAGCTCGGGTTGCCCAGCGGGATCCAGACGTCCGGCCCGGTGCGCAGCAGTCCCGCCTTGGTCGCGATGACCAGCCCGTCGTACGGGTGCAGCGCCTCGCGAATGATCTCCTCGGACACGTAGGGGCCATAGGAGTCGGCGGTGTCGATGAAGTTCACGCCGAGTTCGACGGCGCGCCGCAACACCCGGACGCATTCGTCGCGGTCGGCGGGCGGCCCCCAGACGCCCTTACCGGTCAGGCGCATGGCGCCGAAGCCGAGTCGGTTGACGGTCAGGTCGCCGCCGATGGTGAACGTTCCGGACGCTTGGCTTGTTGGTGCAACGCTTTCCGAGTTTTGTGCGGTCACTTTCACGACCGTACGCGGAAATGTCGACGCGGAGGGCGGCGTGGCAAGCTGGGCGGGTGGACTTAGGAGCGCTCGAGGAACTTCCGTTGACGTACCCCGAGGTGGGGGCGACCGCGTCCGGCAAGTTGCCCGCGGGATACGGCCACCTGCACACGGAGAAACAGATCGGCACCGGGCAGCAGCGCTTCGAGCGGGCCGCCGACGCCGTCATGCGCTGGGGCATGCAACACGGGGCCGGCCTGCGGGTGCAAGCGAGCTCCGAGGTTGCCGAGGTCGACACAGTTGTTTTGGTGCGCATGGGTTTTCTGCCCGCGCCGTGCCGGGTGGTGTACGTCATCGACGAGCCCGACATCCGCGGATTCGCCTACGGCACCTTGCCCGGACATCCGGAGTCCGGCGAGGAACGTTTCGTCGTCCGGCGTGATCCCGTCACCTCCGCGGTGTTCGCGGAGGTGACGGCGTTCTCGCGTCCCGCAACCTGGTGGAGCAAGGCCGCCAGGCCCGTGGTGTCGGTGGCTCAGCGCGTCATCGCCAAACGCTATCTGCGCGGCGTCTGACCCGGCGGAGTCAGCGACGCCGGATGCTGCCGTTGTGCATGCCCGCTTGCCGAGCGTCACGCCAGCGTGGCGATGGGCGCCGAACGTCACGCCAGCGTGACGGCCGGACGGGGCTACGACCCCCAGGCCGTCAGCAAGCGCTCTGCGCCCGAACACATTTCGTCGATCACCTCGGCCACCGAGGCGTCATCCCGGATCATCCCGACGCCCTGACCGGCGTCCACCGGGGCGACCCGACGGTCGTCGGCGACGATGGAGGCCGCGAGTTCGTCGCAGGCCTGCGGGTTGAGCGCGTCCTCCTTGCCGGTCCAGCGCTCGACGAAGTCGTTGGTCAGCACCCGCGACGGGAAACGCGCCGGCCACGGCCGGGCCTGGGCGACGTCGAAGGCCCGGGTGACCGCGGTGTCGGTGGCCCGGGCCGCGATCAGCGCGCGGCGGCTGCCGTCACCGGAGAGCGCCTCCGGACACGCGGCCAGGCGCGTGCCCACCCACGCCCCGCTCGCCCCGGCGGCCAGCACGGCGGCCAGGCTGCGCGCCGACGCCACGCCGCCACCGGCGAGGACCGGCACCGAGACGGCGTCCAACACGGTGTCCAGCAACGGCAGCGTCGCCAGCGTCGTCTCACCGTGCCCGCCGCCCTCCGAGCCGCGGGCCACCAGAATGTCGACGCCGGCGTCAGCCGCCTGGCGAGCCCCGAGGCCGTCGTACACCTGGGTGGCGGTGGGGATTCCGGCGTCGTGCGCCTTCTGGACCCACGACCAGTCGGTCCCGAAACTGACCGACAGCAATGCCGGACGCGCCGCCAGCGCATCCTCGAACAGGCCGGCCTGGGTGCGCATCACCCAATCGACCAAGCCGATGCCGAACTTCCCCCGCACGTGCTGCAGCTCGGACCGCAGCAGTTCTGGCGTCGCCGCGCTGCCCATGCCGACCATCCCCAGGCCCCCGGCGGCGGTGACCGCCGCGGCCAGCCGGCCCCCGGCAACCCCGCCCATGGGCGCGTTGACGATCGGCGCCCGCAGCCCGAACTCCCTTGACCAGGGCGTGGAAAGCATGCGGCTAGTGAGCCGAGGGCAGGGTCTTGAGCACGGTCAGCATGACCACCGAATCCTCGACCGCGTGCAGGGCGTGCCGTTCCGCCGGGATCGCGACGTAGTCGCCCGTTTTGCCTTCCCAGGCGTCACCATTGGTGGTCAGGCGCACGTGGCCCCGCAGCACCTGCAGCGTCGCCTCGCCGGGGCTGTCGTGTTCGGAAAGCTCATGGCCGCCAAGCAAAGCCAGCACGGTCTGCCGAAGTTCGTGGGTGTGGCCCCCGTGGATGGTGTGGGCCGCCCGGCCGCTGTGCGATTTGGTGGCCTCCGCCAGCTTTTCGGACGCGAGACTGGTCAACGAGATCGATTCCATAGCTGAGTCCTTCATGGTCGAGCGGACGCGATCACCCCGCCACTAGCAGTATCCCCGCCGCGACAAGCGCGGCCACCTTGACCACCTCGAAGCCGATGTAGACGTAATGGGCCCGCGAGCGCGGCCCGTCGGACCCGGCGAGCACGCTGTCGGAGCGCCGCGTCAATCGGGGACGCACGGCGATCAGCTGCGTGGCCAGCGCTCCCACCGCGACGAACGTCGCCGCGGCGACACTCGCCGGCGCGGGGCCGGTGATGACGACCGCCACGAGCACGAGCGCGAAGCACACCTCGACGGTATTGAGGGCCCGAAACACCAGCCGCCCGATGCCAAGTCCGATCTGCAACGTCACATTCGGCGCACGGAACTTCAGCGGGGCTTCCAGGAACGAGATGGCCAGCACCATGCCGAGCCACACGAAGGTGGCCGCGACGGCGACCGCGGGCCCGGTGCTCACTTGGCCGCCTTCTGCAGTTTCAGGTGCGCCAGGCACAGATCGGGCTCGACGAACGCCTCGAGCCGGTCGACCGTAATCGGCGCGCCCCAGCTCTCCATGGCGCCCTGCATCAGGCCGAGGTGCACGGGGCAGACGACGGTCGTCCGGTTCTCGGCCAGTTCCAGGAACGGGCAGTGCCGCAGGCCGACCTGTTGCTTCCCGTCGGCCGCCCGGCGTTCGGGCGCGAAGCCCAGTTCGTCGAGCATGTTGACCAGGTGGTCGACGGCGTCGTCGACGGTGGTGGGGCTCGTCGGGACCGGCTGAAGGCTGGCATCGAGGTTTTTCCCCCAGGCCCGGCCCGCGGCCACCGCCTTGGCGCTGGCGTCCGGCTCGCCGGCGAACGCCGTGGCCAGCACCTCGGCGAGCAGTCGATAGTGCCGCGTGCCGCCGCGGTCCATCTGGCGGACCGCCCGGAACATCAGCGGCGGGCGGCCCGGCCCCTTGCGGTCCAGCTCGACGTGCTCGACCTGCCCGTCGCCGACCAAGGTGTCCAGGTGGAATCGGACGGTATTGGGGTGCACGCCCAGCAGGTCGGCGATCGCGGCGATGCTCATGGCGTCGGGTGACGCCCGCAACACCCGCAGCACCTCGCGGCGTCGGCCGGCGGACTCCCCGACCGACGTGGGCGGCACGTTCACGGGACCCTCACGCTCCTTCCGCTTGCTCGACCCCCGGGCGAGCGGCCATTAAAGGTGTGTCTACACCGAGCGGACCTAACTTGGCCGCCCCACCCGGTGACCCGAGGGGGCGTCGCGTCCCAGCAGCGTTTCGGTGAAGAACACTTCATTGTCGGCCAGGCGCGGTTTGAGCTCCCGGGAAGGTCGTCTTCGTAGTAGCCGGGGTCGACCGGGGACTCGTCCCACATGCGCGGTCCGCCACGTCGATGCACGGTTACCCAACAGCATTAGTAAGAACGAGGGAATCGCAGGCTCCGCCGGCATCGCAAGCAGCCGGCCGCCGTCGCCATCGTCGCCCCTGAGCCCTGCTGTCGAGCGCCGCGGCCTAAATGCTCTGGGCCGGAGCCGATTTCGGGGCCTCCGGGTGCGCGAGCCGGTAGACCTCGATGAGCCGCGTCACATCGGTCGGCGTCACGATGCCGACGACCTGGCCGTCGTCGAACACCAGGGCGCGGCTGCGCGGGCCGGCGGGCGCCATGCGCTCCAGCAGGGTGGTCAGCGGCTCCAGTGGTGCGCCGGACGGCACCTCGTGCAGCGGCTGCGCGATCTCCGCCACGGTGGTGGTGGCGCGCCGTTCGGGTGCGACGTCGCGTAATTGCCGCAACGTGATCAGGCCCGTAACCGTCCCGCTCTGGTCGACGACCGGGTACGCGGAGTGCCGATCTCCGAGCACGTAGCGCTGGACGAAATCGTCGACGGTGATCCATCCGGGGGCGGTGTGCGGGCGATCGGTCATCGCGTCGGCGACGCGGACCCCGGAAAACATCTGCTGGGCCGAAATCCGCGTTTCCTCTTCGCGACTGGCGGCGAAGATGAACCAGCCGATGAACGCGAGCCAGACGCCGCCAACCAGACCGCCGAGCAGAAACTCGGCCAGCCCCAAGCCAATCAGGATGAAGGCCACCACCCGCCCGGCGTGGGCGGCGCCGATGCTGGCACGCACGCTGTCGCCGTGGCGGCGCCACAACAAGGCCCGCAGTACCCGGCCACCGTCCAGCGGCGCGCCGGGCAGCAGATTGAACAGGCCCAGCAGCAGGTTGATGCCGGCCAGCCAGGACGCGACGCCGACGGCGATCGGTGGGGCGCCCGCCATCGGCAGGGCGGCGACCAGGCCGCCGAAGATGGCCGCCAGCGCCAGGCTGGTGGCCGGCCCGGCGACCGCGATCCGGAAGGCCGCCGTCGGCGTCTTCGCCTCGCCGCCCAGGGTGGTGACTCCACCGAACAGCCAGAGCGTCACGTTGCCCACGGGCACGCCGGCGCGGCGGGCGACGACGGCATGCGCGAGCTCGTGCGCCACCAGGGACGCCAACAGCACCAGCGCCCCGCACGCTCCCGCCGCCCAGTAGGCGACGGGCGAATACCCCTTGACGCTGCCGGGCAGCATGCTGGCCAGGCTCCAGGTGAACAACCACAGAATGACCAGCACGCTCCAGTGAACCTTCACCGGGAAGCCGGCGATCCGCCCGACTGGGATCGCATCGCTCACCTCGAACCTCCAAAATCGTTGAGGGAAGCGGCGCGACCGCCGCCTCCGCTCCGAAGGTATTGCGACGCTGCGGTTACCACTAGGGCCGTTGGACCCCGGCGGCCGGCAATCGACCCGCCGAACGGCCGGCGGTGACGAATTTGGGCCCGATTCGCAATCTCCGCGTGACGGAACACCGGGGCCTTCTCACGTAATTTGGCATGCGGTTCCGGTTGAACAAAGGAGCATGGCGGTTATGGGTGGTATCCCACCGTTGTTGTTGACCGACTCTGACGTGGATGCCCTGGCTTGCGAGTT
Source organism: Mycobacterium hainanense (assembly GCF_041890355.1). NCBI lineage: Bacteria > Bacillati > Actinomycetota > Actinomycetes > Mycobacteriales > Mycobacteriaceae > Mycobacterium > Mycobacterium hainanense. The sequence goes on from NZ_CP169059.1 coordinate 3,709,688, forward strand.
CCTGGAGTCACGGTATCTCGGCGCCATCTATGCCGACTGGTCCCCCGATCGGCGCCTCGACACTTTCCTGCGGCGGCGTGGCCTGTCTCGCGTTGCCGACGACGGCGACCTGTCCAACACGGTCTTGGAACGCATCCTGGGACAGGTTGGCCGCGCCTCGCGGCTGGCCCGCCGCTGAGCTTGCGGCGCAAGCAAATCGGGGCGGGCCAGCGGGTCGTCCAGGTTGGTGCCCAACGGACACGCCCAAAGCCCAAACCTGTTGCCATGCTGGATATCTGACGAATCGTGCTGGTGAGCATGCACCGTGATGGGGCAAGCCGCCACCAACGGCCGCTCAGGCAGTTCCCCGCGATCACCCAACCACCGCCGCGCCACCCCGGCCGCCATCGCGGTGAGCAAGCACGGCGAGTAGATACGTCCGGCCGCCTGGCAGCCCGCCCTAGTCGAACGCGTGGATCACCTGGCGGGCTACCTGCCGGATTTGTTGGTAGACAACGTGATCGAGGGGGAGATCCCGGTAACGCGGGATCTCCCCCGTCGTGGTGACCACGCCCGGTTCCTCGTGCGCCCAATGCGCGTGCACCTTGTCGCCCAACGCGCGTGCGGGCGGATTGTCGGACAGCACGCGGGCGTGGAAGCGCTTGATGCCGTCGACGCGCGCCGCGACCGCGAGCGCGCCGAGCAGCAGCGTGCCTATCCCGCGCCCCTGGTAGCCGTCCGCCACAGTGAGCGCGACCTCTGCCGAGGCGGGGTCGTCCTGGTCCCGGACGAAGCGGGCGTCCGCGATGACCGGCCCTGCCACGCCGTCGGTGACCACCCAGACGAAATGGTCGACATAGTCGACCTCGAAGAGATAGGTCAGTCGCGCCTCGGTGGGGGCGCCGCCTTGATACCGCCGGTACAGGGTCTCCCGCGAGAACGAACCGCTGCTCTTGAACCGTTCGGCGTCACCGGGCAGGACCGGGCGCAGCGATAGGACGGCGCCGTCCTTGGTCGTCACCGGGATCGGGACGACGTATGCGGCCACTCGCTGCCGCGCGGTGCGCAGCATCCGGTCGGCGACGACCGGCATGGCCAGCATGCCGTCGAAGGCGGCGCCGTACCCGCTGTATCCGCGCACGTCCTCGGCCGCCGTCACCGTGGCCGTTCTGGTGGCGTGCCGCAGCAACGCGATCTCCCCGACGATCGTCGCGGACGACAGCTCGGTGACGGTGACCCGGCCCTTGGATCCGACATGCCGCACCCGGATGCGGCCCGACGCGATGATCGCGAAAGACTCCGCTCGTTCCCCCTGCCGCATCAGTACCTCGCCGGCGACCGCGTGGAGGGGCTCGAGAAGGGCGGCCAACGTCTTGAGGTCCTCGGCCGGGATGTCGGCGAACACGGGAAGCCCCGCGAGTTCTTCGGCGCGGACAGCCCTCACGTCGGCCCACCTGTCAGCTCGAGTCCCCGGCCCGAATCACACGCCGATTGCGAATCCGTTGCTAAAGCGGTCATTTCGCCAATTTCGTAATCCAGCGGCCCCCGAAACGGGTAGCGTGGCGATGCGTCCTCCCCGGTGTACGGTACGCCAGCCGCATCGCCATCGCGGGAGAACGAAGTAGCTGACAGCTGTGACAAAAGACCCTGTCGGACTGGGACTTCGGCAGGCCGGAAGCAAGACCAAAGCCTTTCGGTGAACGTGCTCTTGGCCTCTACGGCCGGGCCCCCTGGGGCTGGTCGGATGGATCGATAGGCTAGCGGGGAGGGAAACATGATTACAGGCAAGTGGCGGCAGCATTGGCCACAGCGCCGGCCGGAGGCCCGGATCTATCAGCTCACCGATCGCCTCCACGAGGGACATGTTGCCCGAGTGCCCGCCCACCAGATACCCGCCACCGTGTCCGCCTGGTTGGAGGAGCTCGGTGCGCGCAGCCCGTTGGTCGACGATCTCGAGCGCGCGGTCCGCGGAGAAGACTGGTCCGCGGCGCACGCCCTTGGTGAGTGCCTGTCCATCGAGATCGCTCTGGCCGACTGACCGGTCTGATCGGATGTAGCGCGGCGGGGACGTTTGCCGCGCCCCACGTGACTTTCGTCACTACCGCACAGCCGCCGCGCACCGCAGGATCGACGGTATACCGGTACACCACGCCATCGGTATCCCTTTCGGCAGCAATGGATTCGCGTCATGAATGCAAGACTGGCCTCAACGGAGAGGCCCGATTTTCGCAAGATCGAGAACCGCGCACCCTCGGTGGCGCAGATGTTCGTCAACCGGGTCGCCGCCACCCCCGACGCTGAGGCCTTCCGCTACCCGCAGGACCACACCTGGGCCAGCGTGACCTGGCAGCAAGTCGGCGAACGCGTCAACAACCTCGCCGCGGGGCTGATCGCGCTGGGCATCGCGCCCGAGGACCGGGTCGCGCTCGCCTCCGCGACGCGCTACGAGTGGGTCCTCGCCGACTTCGCGATCATGTGTGCGGGCGCCGCGACCACCACCGTGTACCCCACGACGAACGCCACCGATGTGGCCTACATCGTCGCCAATTCCGGCAGCCGGGTGGTGATCGCCGAAAATCAGGCCCAGCTCGACAAGCTGATCAAGCACCGGTACGAACTGCCCAACGTCGGCAAGGTCGTCATGATCGACGGCAACGGCGACGGCGACTGGGTGATCTCCCTCGCCGACCTCGATCTGTTGGGCAAGCAACTGCTCGCGGATACGCCCGACGCCGTCAACGACAGGGTCGCGGCCGTCGGTCCCGACCACCTGGCCAGCCTCATCTACACCTCCGGCACTACCGGTCGCCCGAAGGGGGTGCGGCTCACGCACGGGGCATGGACGTACACCGCTGCGGCGATCGACTCACTGGGGATCCTGGGGCCCGACGACTTGAACTTCCTGTGGCTGCCGCTCGCGCATGCGTTCGGCAAGGTGATGCTGGCGCTGCCGTTACAAATCGGCTTCCCCACCGCCATCGACGGCCGCGTGGAGCGGATTATCGACAACCTCGCGGCCTTGCGTCCCACGATCATGGGCGCGGCGCCGCGCATCTTCGAGAAGGCGCACGCGCGCATCCAGGACATGGCAGCCGAGCGCGGCAGGCTCAGGAAAATGATCTTCGATTGGGCGATCGGGGTCGGCAAGAGGGTGTCGGAGGCGCGACAGTCCGGGCGGAAGCCCTCGCTGGCGTCGTCGCTGGCCTATAAGGTCGCCGACCGATTGGTGTTCACCACCATCCGGGAGCGGTTTGGTGGCCGCTTGCGGTTCTTCGTGTCCGCGGCCGCCGCGCTGGACCGCGACGTCGCGCAGTGGTTCGATGCCGTCGGCATCATCGTGCTGGAGGGCTACGGGCTGACGGAGACCGCGGCCGCGTCATTCATCAACCGTCCCAACGCTTATCGGTTCGGCACGGTCGGCTGGCCCTTCCCCGCCACCGATGTGAAGATCGCCGAGGACGGCGAGATTCTGCTGAAGGGGCCGGGTCTGATGACCGCCTATCACGACCTGCCGGACGCCACGGCCGAGGCGCTCGACCCCGACGGGTGGTTCCACACCGGCGACATCGGCGAACTGGATGCCGACGGATTCCTGCGGATCACCGACCGCAAGAAGGACATGTTCAAGACCTCACAGGGCAAATACGTTGCGCCGTCGGCGATCGACGCGCGGTTCAAGGGCCGCTGCCCGTACGTGAGCGAGATCGTGGTCTACGGGGAGGGCAAGCCGTACTGTGTCGCCCTGGTCAGTCTCGACACCGAGGCGATCACCGATTGGGCCAATAAGAACGGCCTGGCGGGCAAGTCGTTCGCCGACATCGCGCACGACGACAAGACACAGCAGCTGATCGCCGGCTACATCGACGCCTTGAACACCGAACTCAATCGCTGGGAACAGATCAAGAAGTTCACGATCGCCGACCGCGAATTCACCGTCGAGTCGGGCGATCTGACGCCGAGTATGAAGCTGAAGCGCAAGGTGGTCATCGACAAATTCGCCGACCGCCTCCAGGCTTTGTACGAAACCTGACGCCCCAATACCGGCCTGTTCGCCGGGCGAAGTTTGGGGCGGCGGTCCCGGGCGGGGGGCGTGCCGGGACCGCCGCGGATTCAGTTGGCCGATCGGCGTTTCACGTCGCCGCTGTGATGAGCCTGTAATGTCCGTCGTAGCGGTCGTCCGCGCATAGTCGTCGGCCGCGCCAGGCCGATGCCGACAACGCCTCGCCTTGCCAAGACGGCCGCGCTTTCGCCCGGGTCTTTTCGTCGCGCTCTTCGACCAGCACGTCGATGTGGCAGGCCTTGCTGGCGTCGTCGTTCTTCGTCATCACCCGATGCGACCATTGCGCGGCGGGGCCGCAGTAGGGGCGGAAGTCCCGAATCACGGGGCAGTTCGTCGGGCGACGCGGGGGGCCGCCGCACGCGATGAAAGGGCCAGCAAATACCGGTCACGCCCGCGAAGAAAGCGTCGAACTTAATCGACATTATTGCTGGGCTTAATCAACAGTTTCGTTCGCGTATATCGGGGTGCCCAACAGTAGCGGGCGTGTCCAACCTGCCGACACAGACCAAGTACCTGCACGCCTCGCGGGGCCGCCGGTCATCGCCGCACTCGGGTGACGATCGGGAACAGGCGATACTGGCCACCGCGGAGCGCCTGCTGCAGGAGCGCCCGCTCGCGGATTTCTCCGTGGACGACCTAGCAAAAGGCGCTGGGATTTCGCGTCCCACCTTCTACTTCTATTTCCCATCGAAGAACGCGGTGTTGCTGTCGCTCCTGGACCAGATGAACGGCAAAGCGCAGACGGCCCTCCGGTCGCTCGGGGGGATCTCGTCCGGCGACCCTGCGGAGCTGTGGCGGGCGCGCATCGAGGCGTTCTTCGAGGTGTCGGGCTCTCACCCGGCGGTCGCCGTGGCGGGCGCCTCGGCGAAGGCCACCAACCCCGAGGTGCGGCAGTTGTGGTCCACGCTCATGCAGAGGTGGATCTCGCTGACCACGGCCGCCATCAAGGCCGAGCGCGGCCGGGGCGCCGCCCCCGACACCGTGCCGGCCGAGCAGCTCTCGCTCGCCCTCAACATGTTGAGCGAACGGGTGATGGCCGCCACGTTCACCGCCGAGGACGAGGCGCTGCCCGAGGACCGGGCGGTCGACACCTTGCTGCACATCTGGCTGGCCAGCATCTACCAGCGCTGACCGAGCACCCGCGCGCCGCTCTTGCCGACCGCCGTGAGCCCCCGCATTTATGCTGACCACGATGGCGAAAAACGGCCCCGATCCCACCACGCCGTTATGGCGTGCAGCGCAAGTGTTCCGGCTGCTGAGCTGTGTCTACGCCACCGGGTTCCAAATTGCCATCAACCCGGATCTGCGTCGGCCCGCGCTGGGCTGGGTGTTGTTCGCGGTCCTCATCGGCTGGAGCGCGGCGTGCGCGGTGGCTTACCTGCGCGGGTTCGGCCGCAGAGCGGCATGGGTGCTCGCCGAGATCGCGATCGTCGTGCTGCTCATGTCGTCGAACGCCCTCGTCACCACCCCGCAGTGGGCGGCCGACAACCAGACGTGGCCGACGACGCTGTGGGCCAGCAACCCCACGATCTCGGCGGCCATCCAGTTCGGCCCCGCCGGCGGCATGCTCACCGGCGTGGTGGTGATGGCCACCAACTTCACGGTCAAGGACTACTTCGCTCTCAACCTGGGGCATAACGCCACCGCCATCATCGAGCTGGCGATCGGCATGGCGATCGGTATGGCCGCCCAGACCGCGCGCCGCGCCCACGACGAGCTTCAAGAGGCGGCCCGATTGACGGCCGCGGTGCAAGAACGGGAACGCCTGTCCCGCCAGGTGCATGACGGAGCCATCCAGGTGCTGGCCCTGGTGGCCAAGAAAGGCCACGAAATCGGCGGCGCCACAGCGGAACTCGCCGACCTGGCCAGCGAGCAGGAACGCGCGCTGCGGCGGTGGCTGGCCAGCGCGGACGTCGACCACGAAACCGACGGCGCCACCGTCGACCTGTGCACCCTGCTGCGGAGCCGGGAATCCGACCGAGTGTCGCTGAGCCTGCCCGCCACACCCGTGCCCTTGGGCCGCCGGGTGGGCACCGAGCTCGACGCCGCGGTGGGCAACGCCCTGGACAACGTGGGAAGGCATGCCGGACCCGACGCGCACGCATTCGTGCTCGTCGAAGACCTCGGTGATTCCGTCGTGGTGAGCATCCGCGACGACGGGGTGGGAATCGCGGCCGGCCGGCTCGAGGAGGCGGCCGGCCAGGGGCGCCTGGGCATTTCGCAATCGATCGTCGGGCGGTTGGCTGCGCTCGGCGGCAGCGCCCGGCTGCGAAGCGAACCCGGAGAGGGCGCCGAGTGGGAGTTGTGTGTGCCGCGCGGGGAGGGCGTTCCATGACCGATGAGACCCCCACGACGGTGATGGTCGTCGACGACCATCCCATCTGGCGCGACGCGGTCGCCCGCGACCTGGCCGACGACGGGTTCACCGTGGTCGCCACCGCCGACAGCGTTGCCGCGGCGCGGCGGCGGGCGGCCGTGGTCAAGCCCGACGTGGTGGTGATGGACATGCAGCTGCCCGACGGCGACGGGGCGCAGGCGACCGCGGGAGTGCTCGCGGTGTCCCCCTCCTCTCGGGTGCTGGTGCTTTCGGCGTCCGACGAGCGGGACGACGTGCTGGAGGCTGTCAAGGCCGGCGCGATCGGCTATCTGGTCAAGAGCGCATCCAAATCGGAACTGGCACAAGCCGTGACGGCGACCGCCGAGGGCCGGGCCGTGTTCACCCCGAGCCTGGCCGGGTTGGTGCTGGGCGAATACCGGCGCATGGCGCAGAGCAAGGACGACGGTCCGGCCCGGCCGAGCCTCACCGAACGCGAAACCGAGGTGTTGCGCTACGTGGCAAAGGGTCTGTCCGCCAAGCAGATCGCCCAGAAGCTGTCACTGAGCCACCGCACCGTCGAAAATCACGTGCAGGCGACGTTTCGCAAACTGCAGGTCGCCAATCGGGTGGAGTTGGCGCGCTACGCGATTGAGCACGGCCTCGACGAGGAGCCGTGACCCGCAGGGACTAAGGCGGACATGGACCATCCCTATCGGGGATGCTCCATCTGGGACGAACGTGTCCGGCTCGCGTCAAAATATCCCAGCTACTCGTTCCCGTGCCGGTATGCGATGGGCCCGGGAGGCGGTGTTCTCCGACCGCACCGGCCACTACCTTCCATGCCGCTCGCCCGGTCGCTGTCAACCGAAATTCCGTGGCATTGGCGCGACGACTGAACGCGCCGGCGTCGGCGTGTGACTCCGACCCTTGAACCGCCGAATCCGCATCGCTACCGACACCCGACAGTCCTACGTCGTGTTCGCTACCGCGCCGTCGACAAGTGTTCGTGCAACCCACTCCACGCGTTCGAGCGCCTCATCCAACGAGAGAGCTTTAATGAGGACTGCCGTCACCGCGCTGGACAAGGCGGCGTCCAGGCCGAAGCTGATATTCGGAATGAGTTGGGGATCAACACCTTTGAGCAGCCGGGCGAGCATTTCGCTGTTGGTACGAGCCATGTGGTCGATGCCGGTCCTGGTCACGGGGTCATTTGAGGTCATCGCTTGGAGCATCAGCGCCGTCATCTTCGGATTGCGATGGAAGGCGCGCTGTGCCCGTTCCAGGTAATCCAGTATTCCTGGTAGCGGCGTGCCTTCGCCCGGATCGCCAGCTGGCGTGACACGACGGGTCAGTCGTTTCTGCCAGTCCTCAAGGGCCGCGGCCAGCAGATGCTCCTTGGAGCTGAAGTATCGATAGACGGTGCCCAGCGCGACCCCTGACCGCTGAGCCACGTTCCGCATCTGCACCGCATCGGCACCGACTTCGCTGATCAGCGCGATCACCGCTTCGACGATCTTGGCTCGGCGGGCCAGCTGCCCGCTGGTCATGTCCGCCGCCTGCAGGGCTTGGGTGTGAGGGCGCTCAGCAGTTCTGACGATGACGGTGCGCCTTTCCTGTGACACCACAGCCCCTTGCTAGATGATAACGATGTTCTCGCTGTGGTTCATAATCCTAGCGTTATTCCGCCTAAGAGCATGCCATTTAGTGTACCGACCTTGATTCGCGGTTGACTAAAGTAGAACAGCGTTTCAATATGGAACCATCGCTCGGCGCTCTCATTGCGCCGGTTAGATCGGAGGTACTGATGCCCGGACCAGTCGGTCTGCCGGTGATTGACACGATGATCGGCTTCCCACACGAGGGATCGGCCCAGTACGACTTCATCCGCAGGCAGACGAAAGACCGCGAGTCGAAAGAAGGCTTCGAGTTTCCCGTCGAGTACATGTTCAAGGACGTTCCGAATGGTCTGCCGACGGACGACCCGGTGTCGCTGGTGCTTCAGCAGATGGATCGATTCGGCATCGAGAAGGCCGTGATCGGCGTGACCGAGGACTGCGCCGCCAAAGCGCTGAAGACCTTTCCGGATCGATTCGTCCCGTCGGGCGCCGTGGCGGATCCCAACGACGTGATGGGTTCGGTCAACGCCATCCGCCGCGACTACGAGGAGTACGGCATACGGGCGACGTCGGTGTTTCCGGCAGGTACCTTCCCCCAGGTCGCCATCGACGACCCGAAGATGTATCCCATCTACGCGACCTGTGTAGAACTGGGTCTGCCGATCTTTGTGTGCGCCGGTGTACCGGGCCCGCGTGTGCCGTATGCCGCGCAGGAAGTCTCGCGGATCGACGTGGTGATGTTCGATTTCCCCGACTTGGTGTTCGTCACCCGCCACGGCTGCGAACCCTGGGAGGACCTCGCGGTCAAGCTGATGCTCAAGTGGCCCAACCTCTACTACTCCACCTCGGCCTTCGCCCCCAAGTACTACCCGAAGGCCATCATCGACTACGCGAACACCCGTGGCGCCGACAAAGTGCTCTACGCCGGCTACTTCCCCATGGGCCTATCGCTGGAGCGAATCTTCAGCGAGCTGCCCGGAGTGCCGTTCAAAGACCAGGTGTGGCCAAAGTTCCTGTACGGCAATGCCGCCCGCATCCTCGGTCTCGGGGACTGATCGATGGCGTTCGGAATCACCACCGAGCAGGAGCAGCTGGCCGAAACCATCAGCAGCTTCGCCGCGCGCCACGCGCCGCTCGACAAGACCCGAGCGTCGTTCGACTCGATCGCGGCGGGTGATCTACCGCCCTGGTGGGAGGAACTCACCGCCTCCGGCTTTCACGCGGTGCACCTGCCGGAAGCCGCCGGAGGTCAGGGCGGCTCGCTCGCCGACTTGGGCTGCGCCATCGAGGCCACCGCAGCGGCCCTGCTGCCTGGCCCGTGGCTGAGCACAACCATTGCCAGCGCGATCACCAACCTGTCGGACGGCTCCGGCGCCACACTGCTCGCCGATCTCGTTGGCGGCGTACCTGCAACGTCGGTGCTGCCCGAGCACTCCATGGTCCGCGTGACACGTCACCACGATGGCTGGAAGCTCGACGGCTTCAGCGCACCCACGGCGGGACTGGTGTCCGCTCAACGCATCCTGCTCGCCGTACACACCGACGCCGAGGCCGACGTGCGCTGGTTCGCCCTCGATGCGGGCCACGGGGCGTCGGGGATGTCGGTCGACCCGCGGCGCGGCACCGACTTGACCACCGATGTCGGTGTCCTGACACTGACCGGTCACGTCGTGCCCGCAAGTGCCGAACTATTCGGAATCGCCTGCGCGCCTGCCCGTTGCATCGCGGTGGCCCTGACCGCGTGTGCGGCAGCGGGCATCGTGCGCAGATGCCAGGAAGCGGCGACCGACTACATCCGCAACCGTGAGCAGTTCGGCCGGCCCGTCGGCGCCTTCCAGGCCCTGCAGCACAAGGCCGCGACACTACTGGTCAATTCCGAATTGGCCTCGGCCGCAGCATGGGACGCGGTGCGCGCCGCCGGGGATTCCACCACCCAACAGCGGCTCGCCGCCGGGGCGGCTGCGCAGGTGTCCATCGCAACCGCACCCGACCTCGTCCTCGACGCCATGCTCATGTTCGGCGCCATCGGGTACACCTGGGAACACGACACACACCTGTACTGGCGGCGGGCGACCACGCTGGCCGCCTCGATCGGATCGATCACGCGATGGGCCCGCGAAACCGGCGAACTCGTGTTACGCGAGAGGCGCAGCACTGCAGTCGATCTCGGCGACATCGAAGCCGCATTCCGTGCTTCGGTAGCGGCCACGCTCGAACAAGCCCGTGCGCTGCCCAACGAGCACCCGGCCGACGACGACCGAACCCCGGGCCAGGCCTGGGGTCAACAGCGCGATGTCTTGGCCGAGGGCGGGCTGATGGCCCCGCACCTGCCCGCTCCGTGGGGTCTGGGCGCCACGGCGTTACAGCAGGTGATCATCGGCGAGGAGTTCGACAAACGTCCCGATGTGCCCAAGCCTTACCTCAGCATCGCGGAGTGGATTCTGCCGACGATCCTCAGCTACGGAACCGACTGGCAGAGAGAGCAATTCGCCTGGCCGATGCTCCGCGGGTCGCAACGCTGGTGCCAGCTGTTCAGTGAGCCGGAGGCCGGATCGGACCTGGCCTCCCTGAGAACGCGTGCCGAGAAAATCGACGGCGGGTGGCTGATCAACGGGCACAAGATTTGGACCTCGCAGGCCGACCGAGCGCACTTCGGTGCTCTGCTCGCGCGTACCGACCCGGATGCGCCCAAGCACCGTGGCATCAGCTACTTCCTCATCGACATGGCCTCGCAGGGCATCACCGTCGAGCCCATCAGGCAGGCCAGCGGTGGCTATGACTTCAACGAGGTGTTCCTCACCGACGTCTTCGTTCCCGACCACATGCTGGTCGGAACACCCGGCGCCGGTTGGGATCTCGCAGTGGCCACAATGGCGGTCGAACGCACCGCGATCGCCAACAACGTCAACATCGACCGATCGGCCGCCCTGCGCCACGTCGCGCGCGGCGACGGCCCCGACCGTGCCGCCGTCCTGGAAGCACTGGGCGACATCGAGGCCCACACGTCTGCCGTCAAGGCCATGGTGCTTCGCGAAACGCTGCGCCAGGTGCAGGGCCGGGCGGCCGGACCCACATCGAGCATCGCCAAATACGCGCTGGTCATGCTGCTCCGTCGCGCCTCCACCGCCACGCTGCGCCACACCGGGGTCAACGCGATGCTCGAGGATTCCGAACCCGCCGTGATCGGACCGTATTTCGACATGCCATCCGAACTCATCGGCGGCGGTACGCCCGAAATACAGCTGACCGTGATCGCCTCCATGATCCTCGGCCTACCACGCAAATAACGACACAACACTTCCCGCCAACAGAGAGGCACACGATGACAGAGAATCTCGAATTCACCTACTTCGACTGCGACAACCACTACTACGAGGCGCTGGACGCCTTCACCCGCCACATCGAGCCCGCTTACAAGAAACGCGCCATCCAGTGGGCGCAGATCGACGGCAAGCAGCGACTGATGGTTGGCGGCCGCGTCAACCGGTTCATCCCCAACCCCACGTTCGATCCCGTCGGCAAACCAGGCGCCCTCGACGAGTACTTCCGTGGGCGCAACCCCAAGGGCGCCGACATGAACGCACTGTTCGGCGAGTTGGAACCTATCCCCGCCGCGTATCGCGATCGTGACGCGCGATTGGCGCTGATGGATGAGCAGGGCATGCAGGGCTGCATCCTGCTGCCGACCCTCGGGGTAGGGATGGAACAGGCACTGCTGCCCGACTTCGATGCCACCGTGGCGACGTTCCGCGCGTTCAACCGTTGGATGGAGGAGGACTGGGGATTCGCCTACCGCGAGCGCATTTTTGCCGCGCCCTACATCACACTCTGCCAACCGGATGCCGCCGTGCGCGAGCTTGAATGGGCCTTGGAACGCGACGCCCGGTTCATCGTGATGGTCCCAGGACCGATCACCACTGCCATCGGCACGCGCGCACCCGGTGACCCGATGTTCGACGACTTCTGGCGGCTGGCAAACGATTCGGGTATTACCGTCTGCTACCACTCGGGTGAGACCTACTACTCGAAGTTCATGCCGGCGTGGGGCGAATCCGACTACATGATGTCCTTCCAAACGCTGCTGGGCTTTCGGTCGTTGTTCTCCGCCGACCCGATCCAAGACACTTTCGCCAACCATTTGCACAAAGGCCTGTTTCTGCGATTCCCCAACCTGCGCATGGCGTCCATTGAAAGCGGCTCGGCGTGGGTGTTCCACCTCTTCGAGAAGCTGACGAAGTCCTACGGTCAAATCCCGTTCATCTACCAGGAAGACCCGCGCGAGACGTTCAAGCGCCACGTCTGGGTGTCCCCCTTCTACGAGGACGAACTGGCCAGCCTGCTCAAGCTCGTCGGCGCCGACCGCATCGTCATGGGCTCCGACTTCCCCCACGTCGAAGGCCTCGCCAACCCAGCCTCTTACATCAAAGACCTGGAAAACTTCGACTACAGCCCAGCACAATGCCGAACCGTCATGCGCGACAACGGTCTCGAGTTGGCGACCCGCCGGCCCGTCTGACGCGACCGAAGTGAAGGTCGACAAGGGCTCGCTCGTCGCGATGCTGCTGGAAGTCGGTGAGGAGAACGCCGCCGTCCTACTCGCCCGTTCGAACATGGCCGACGAAATCGACACGGAGAAGGACCTGGACACCCTCCTGCATTTCGGGCTCGACCCGGATCAGGTCGACGAGGTCGCCCGGTTGGCCGTCGGCGCGATCGCCGCTGACGACGTCAACACCCGACGCCGACGTGACGAAATGGAGAGGGCAATCTCGCGACGCTGGGCGGACCTAGTCGACGACTGGTTATCGTAAGCCATTGCGGCATCGCATTGTCGGCGTCATGATTCGGTTCGACCGAGGATCGCGGCGACGGCCGACCCGCAGGGCAGCCAGGTGACCAACTCTGCGGGTCAGCCAATCCTGCGGCTAGCCGCGAATGGTGGTTAGGCGCGTCGCCGGTGCGCCGGCCACCACGCGGGCACCGACCAACGCGGTCACCATCACGGCCATCCACACCAGGCCGTCGTCCTTGAGTCCCCACCTGATGGCGGCGAGGATCGCCACGCCCGCCACGCACAACAGGCCGCCGACGGCCGCTCCGCGCCCGCGCCCCGGCACCGTCGGAGCGCCGTCCCAGCCCGAGAGCGGGTTGTTCTCCAGCGGGCGCAGCGCGACGAAAAGCACCGCCACCGCGACGATCACGACGAGCAGCTGCGCGAGGCTGACGGCGAGGAAATCCGGCGCGCCCGGGTAGCGAGGGCAACCGAGGCAGTCGAAGACCAGATGCACGCCCAGCAGCACGGGCATGTGCCACAGGTACAGGGTCATGGCCCCGGAGTTACCGATCGCCGTCCACCACCACACCCGTGGTCGCCGGGCCCAGCGCGCGATCGCCGGCGCGGCCGCAATCGCCAAGGCGCTCAGGATGATTGCGTGGCCCGCCAGCAGCAGCGAGGGCGGGCTCGTGTTGGAGAGTTGGTGATCACCGGTGCCGACCATGCTGATCTGGTACGGGCCCCAGGCCACCAGTGCGACGTCGACGGCGAACGCGATGGCCGCGACGGCCAGTGCGGCGCGCCCGGTGAGCAGCCGGCGGCGGTAGGCGATGCCGAACATGGCCGGGATGAGCCAGACGGCCAGGTTGAGGTAGCCCAGCGGCATCATGGCCGGCCAGTGCAGCCGGATGGCGTCGATCGCCGCGATGGCCCCGTAGACACCGACCACAGCGGCGGCGAGACGCCCCGCGGTGGTGATGCGGTACAGCATCGGCATCGCAGCCAGCACAAGCACATAGGCACCCAGGAACCACAGCAGCTGGGTGCTGACACCGGCCACCGGCTCGTAAATGTGTTGCGGCAGCACCCGATACAGCACCGTCAGCACCACGGCCCAAAACGCCAGGTAATAGAACACCGGCCGGAACAGCCGGGTGCAGCGTTTCATCAGCCAGTCGCCCCAGTTCGTGCCCGCGGACCACGACGACAGGCAGGCCGCGGCGCCGGCGAAGAAGAACAGCGGCATGATCTGCAAGAGCCAGGTCGCTGCTTGAAACACCACCGAGGTGGTCAGCAGGTTGTCCCAGATCAAGACGTGGTTTTCGATGATGCTGATGGCCATCACGGTGTGGCCGAGCACCACGCCGATCAACGACGTGATGCGGATGACGTCCAGGACGCGGTCGCGGTCGGCCGGGGTGGCCGCCGCCACCTCGGCGACGTCGGGGAATCTGGTGCGAGCTGCCATGGGATGTTACCGGGCCTTTCGGGAAAGCCGTTGCGGGGGAATGATTTAGGCGGCGCTGCCTATGGGACGTGCTAACTCGGATGCCACGAAACCAGCATCGCCGGTCGCGCTGGGTCTGCGCCCGCGCAGTTCTACGCGTCGGGCCTGAGTAGTACTACTCAGTTCGCGGTGGCGTTGAGCGGGTCGTAGTCGGCGAGCAGTTTCTCGATGCGCGCTTCATCCAGACGCACGCGCACCGTCGCGGCCTCCTGCTGGTCGCGGATAACCTTGGCCAGGGTGAACGCGCTCGACACCAAGAATAGGAAGGTGATGCCGAGGAAGCCTCGCTGCCAGGCGTCGAGCGGGAGTAGGTAGATCCCGCCGAGCGCGGTCACGAAGCTGATCGCGAACGCGACGGCGGCCTGAACGAAGAACGCGGCAGTGGTCTTGGACATGCTGTTGGGAACGGTCATAGCAAACAGACTGCGGCACAGCGCTGCTCGCCGGATCCGTAAGACTACTCAGATTCGCGGTTGCCGGCTGGCTGAGCTTGCGTCACAGACGCGTGTTGTCGACCGACTCGATCGGATACTGCGGCACAAGCGAATCGACCGAGCCGTCATCGCTCTTTCGCGCCATGACAGTGAAGGTACTCGGGCTGGTTGCGACTTACAGCAAGCTGAGCACGGCGGCGCCGAGGAGTCCCGCAGCGACCACCATGCCGGTCGCGGTCGCGGTGGCCTTCCACCCGAAGCTGCGGGCGACCATTGCGGCGCCCGGAATGCTCACCGCCGGAAGGGTGATCAGCAGCGCGCCGATCGTCCCCGATGACGCGCCCAGCAGGGCCAGGCCCTGCAGGATCGGGATCTCCCCCGCCGTCGGGATGACCATGAGTGTGCCGGCGATCGCGATGACCACGACCAGCAACAAGCCATGGTGCGCCGGTTGCCCCAAGGTGAGCAGGAAACCGCGGAACGCCCCGACCACGAGCACCAGGACCGCGTACTCGGGCAGCAAGAACAGCACCAACCACAGCAGTGCCCGCACGAACCTGCGCGGCCTGCCCGTGCGCTCGTCGTCGACCGGCCGCGCGGTCGCCGGCGCCGGGCCCCCGGCCGGTCCGGAGAGCCATCCCACCGCGGCGCCGACGCCCAGCACGGTCGCGATGCCGACGACCGCCCTGGTCAGGCTCCACTGCCAGGGGGCGACGAAGAGCAGGAAAACCAGCACCGCCGGGTTGAGCAGCGGGTTGCCCAGCCAGTAGGCGATGGCCGCCGCGGGCGTGACGCCGTTGCGCCGCAGGGTGACGGCAACCGGTGCGGCGCAACACGTGCACATCATCGTTGGCATGCCGGCGGCCCCGCCGGCCAGCGCGGTGGACAACCGACCGTGTCGGTTCAACGCGCGTGGCAGCCAGGACCGCGGGATCAGCGCCTGCACCGAGGCGCTGATCAGCAGCGCGGCCACCAGCGCCGGCCAGATCGAGGCCACATACGCGTGGAAGAAGGTCGCCGCGGCGTGCCAGGTGGGGCGATCGCCGGGGTGCACGCCGCCCACGGTGAGAACGCTCGACCCCGGCCAGTGGTGGGTGCGATGGGCCGTCGCGGCCTTGCCCGCGTAGGGCAGCCACTTCGCCCACAGGAGCCCCACCACGAACAGGGCAAGGGCGACGAGAACACCGGCCGCGACGTTCGCCCGCCGGCCGGTGTGAATTGCATTGCCCTTCAAAGGCATCGCCATGCCCCCAGACGCTAGTCGACGGACCGCGATCCTTCTCGGGCGCGTGGGTGGCCGCGCTTCACGCACCGGGGCGGCGATCGCTACTATTCTCGGCTTCGTGTACGGGGCTATGCCTTGCGGATATCGCCGTTACGTCGCCATCGGGGACAGCCAGACCGAGGGCTTATGGGACGGCGACGACGTCGTCGGCCTCCTGGGGTTTGCTGACCGGCTCGCCGCGATGCTCGATTCGCTTTATCCGGGCCTGCACTACGCCAACCTGGCGATCCGCGGCAAGCGGATCGCCGACGTCTTGCACGAGCAGGTTCCGCAGGCCCTGGCGATGCAGCCGGACCTGATCACCGTCTGCGCCGGGATGAACGACGTCATTCAGCCGGGCCGGTCGTTCGGCCCCGCGCTGGCCGACCTCGAACACGTCTACGCCGCGCTGGCCAGGTCCGGGGCCACGGTGGTGACGACGACCTTCCCGAACGTCGCGCAATTCCTGCCGCTCGGACGGCTGGTCTCGGGCCGTCTCGCCCGCATCAACGCGGCGATCACCGCGGCCGCCGATCGCTACGGGTTCGGGCTCGTCGACCTGTACAACGCGCCCTCGATGCGCGAGTTGGACACCTGGGCCATCGACCGGGTGCACGCCTCCACCAAAGGGCACATGCTGTTCGCCGCCGCGGCCGCCGAGGCCCTGAATCTGCCTGGCAGCAACCATGATTGGGCCCACGCCAGCCCCGAAGCCAGGCGGCGGTCGCTCAGCGCCGGCGCGTACGAACAGCTGCGCTGGACGCAGGACAGCTTCTTTCCCTGGATCTGGCGACGGCTGCGCGGCCTGTCGTCGGCCGACGGGCGGGAACCCAAACGTCCGCAGTTGGAGAGCCTGAGCACGCCGAGCAGGCCGGCCGACGCAAACCGGAGGGTTTAGGGGGCACATCGCTGGGCGGTCAGGCATCCTGGACGCATGGACGTGGAGGCTTTGCTGCATGCGATCCCACCGCTCGCGGTCTATCTGGTGGTCGGCGGTGTGGTCGGGCTCGAGAGCCTGGGAATTCCGCTGCCCGGCGAGATCATCCTGGTCAGCGCGGCCCTGATGTCCTCGCACGACGACCTGCCCGTCAACCCGATCGGTGTCGGCGTCGCCGCGGTGATCGGCGCCGTGGTGGGCGACTCGATCGGTTACACGGTCGGGCGCAAGTTCGGCATGCCGCTGTTCGACCGCCTCGGCCGGCGGTTCCCCAAACATTTCGGTCCCGGACACGTCGCGTTGGCCGAAAAGTTGTTCAACCGTTGGGGAGTTCGGGCGGTGTTCTTCGGCCGCTTCATTGCGCTGTTGCGGATTTTCGCCGGGCCGCTGGCCGGGGCGCTGAAGATGCACTATCCGCGTTTCTTGGCGGCCAACGTCTCGGGCGCCATCTGCTGGGCCGGCGGCACCACCGCGCTGGTGTACTTCGCCGGGATGGCCGCCGAGCGCTGGCTGGAGCGGTTCTCCTGGATCGCGCTCGTCATCGCGATCGTCTGCGGTCTGATCGCGGCCTTCGCGCTGCGGGAACGCACCTCCCGGGCCATCGCGGAACTCGAGGCCGAGCACAACCGCAAGGCGGAGAACACCGCGGCCGACGCGGCCTGACTTCAGCGGCTCAGCTGGCCGCCTCGCCCAGGTCCTCCGGCGCCACCGGCCGGTGCTCTTCGATGAGGCCGACCGCCATCCGGCGGGCCCGCAACGCCGCGTCGCTGTCGCCCACCGCGGCCAGCACGATGGCGCCCTTCATCAGGATGTGCCAGGACGAGGCGAAGTCCTCGACGTCGATCAATCCCGCCGCTACGGCGCGCTGGCGCACGATGTCGCGCACGTGGTCGATGTGGACGATGCAGGCCTGCCCCGCCGCGGAATCGGCGCCGAGCTCGAGCAGCACGTTGATGAACGAGCAGCCCTCGTAGCCGTCGCGCAGCTGGATCCAGTCGTGCATGACGTCGAAGATCGCGAGCAACTGTTCTTCGGGCGTCTCGCCGCGCTGACGGGACTGTTCCTCGATCAGGCCGTGCGTCCACAATTCCTCGCGCCGCTGCAGCACGGCCAGCACGAGGTCGTTTTTGGTGGCGAAATGGCGGTACAGGGTGGCCTTGGCGACGCCGGCCCTCTCGATCACCTCTTCCGTGCCGACAGCACGGATCCCACGCCGGCTGAACAGGTCATATGCGGCGGTCAAGATGCGTTCACGAGCCGACGCAGGAGGCGTTCCGACGTCGGGAGTTGTCATAACAACGCACAACATACTCTTAGCCAGGACATGTAGACAGACCGACCTGTCTTGTTATAGAAATGAGATTCGCACTCCGCGAGAGTCTGTCTTCAGACGGCAGGACGGGCATCCATCGCAGCGTCGTAGACGCGAGTCGATTAGGAGGCCACGATGAGCTCGGCCATTGCAGAACCCATGACAACTACCCACCTCATGCTGAGCACCAAGCTGGTTTATGAGTTGGGCGATCCGAACAGCACGCTGCGCGCGACCGCCGATCGCAGCGGACCGGCGGTGCTGATTTTTGCGGGCGGGGAGATCGACGCTTGCAATGAGCACACCTGGCGTCAGCTGATCAGTGAGGTCGCCGGCATCGTGGCGGCGCCGGGCCCCCTGGTGGTCGACGTGACTGGCCTGGAATTCATGGGCTGCTGCGCCTTCGCGGTGCTGGCCGACGAGGCCAAGCGCTGCAAGGGTCGCGGCGTCGAACTGCGCCTGGTCAGCCGCGAACCGATCGTCGCCCGCATCGTCGACGCGTGCGGCCTGTCCGCGCTGCTGCCCATCTACCCGACCGCTGACTCCGCGCTGGCGGCCGCTGCCCGTTGGTGACGGGACAGCACCGGCACTGAGCGGCCCTCCCCTGACTGAATGAGCGATCCGCCCACCTTCGGCGCGGAGGAAGAATTCCTGCTCGTCGACCGGCGAACCGGCGAACCGGCTCCGCGCAACAGCGATGTGGCCGCCGCGGCCAAGCGCCGGGGCGTCGAGCTGGACCTCGAATTGGCCAGCTGCCAGGTGGAGACCACGTCCAGCGTCGTGGCGAGCAGCTCGGAACTCGGCGAGGAGCTGTCCCGGTTACGGCGCACGGTCGCGCAGGCCGCCGAGTCGGTGGGGCTACAGCTGCTCGCGACCGGGCTGCCGCCGGCTACGCCCCACGAGTTCCCCGTCACCGACACCCCCCGCTATCGCAGGATCGGCGCCGAGTACGGGATGGTCGCGCACGAGCAGGGCATCTGCGGCTGCCACGTGCACGTGCAGGTTCCGGACCGCGCGGCCGCCATCCACGTCAGCAACTGGCTGCGGCCGTGGCTGCCGTCATTGCTTGCGCTGTCGGCGAATTCGGCGATCTACCGCGGCGCCGACAGCGGCTACGCCAGCTGGCGCAGCGTGCTGTGGCGGCGCTGGCCGGTGGCCGGGCCCCCGCCCTTCTTCCCGTCGCCCGAGGACTACGACCGCACCGTCGAGATGCTGATCGACAGCGAGATCATCCTGGATCACAAGATGGTCTATTGGGATGTGCGCCCGTCGGAGAACTTCCCGACGATCGAGGTGCGGGTGGCCGACGTGCCGGCGACCGTGGCCGAGACGGTGTTGCTGGCCACCCTGGTGCGGGCCGCGGTGATGACGGCGCTCGAGGACGACGAGGTCGGGCGGCTCGCGCCGGCGGCCCTGCGCGCGGCCTACTGGAAGGCAGCCCACGACGGGCTCGCCGGACGCACTCTCGACCTGGTCCACGGCCGCGGATCCGTGCCGGCGCCTGAGCAGTTGCGCGCGCTTGTGCAGCGCGTGCGGCCGGCGCTGGAATCGCTCGGCGAATATGACCGCGTCACCGGCGAACTCGACCGCGTCGCCGCCCGGGGCAACGGGGCGATGCGCCAGCGGCGGGCGTGGCGCAAGCGCGGCGAGGTCAGGGACGTCATCGACGAGGCGGCCGCCGCCACGCTGGACTGAAACTGGTTGCCGCGCTTCCGGTCAACTTGAGCGTGCGTTCAGGGCGGCGACACGCCGGGCGGCCCCGCCCTGGGCGCACACTCAAAGCCGTGCACGCACACTCGATGCAGCCAGCCCAGCGCGAAACTGGTTGCCGCGCTTCCGGTCACGCCACGGCGACCAGGCGATACAGCCCGATCAGGCCGACCACCACGATCGTCGCGCGCAGCGCGTTGCCCGACAGTCGCCGCCCGTAGCGCGCTCCGATCAGTCCGCCGACCAGCGAGCCCGCCGCGATCAGCCCGGCGGCCGGCCAGCTGATCCGGTCGAACGCCACCAACGTATACGCCACGGCGGCAACCACATTCACCACCAGCGTCAGCAGGTTCTTGGCGGCGTTCATCCGCTGCACCGACTCCGGCAGCAGCGCGCCCATCACCCCGACCAGCAGGATGCCCTGGGCGGCGGTGAAGTAGCCGCCGTAGACACCGACGGCGAACGTGCCGACCACCAGGACGGCCATCCGGGCGGGGGTGATGTGTTCGGGTGAGCGGCCAGCCACCTCGGCCCGCCGGCCGGTCCACGCCTGGATTCGCGGGCCGAGGACCACCAGCACCAACGCCAGTACCAGCAGCACCGGCACCACCTCGGCGAAGACCTTCTCCGGCAGGTGCAGCAGCAGGAAGGCACCCAGCACAGCGCCGGCCAGTGAGGCGGGCAGCTGCCAGCGCAGGCGATTCCATTGGCCGCCCAATTCCGCGCGGTAGCCCCAGGTGCCCGAAACGCTGCCGGCGACCAGGCCGGTCGCGTTCGACATGGTGGCGGTGACCGGCGGAAAGCCGAGGGCGACCAACGTCGGGAACGTGATCAGCGTGCCGGACCCGACGAGCGCGTTGATGGCCCCCGCGCCGAACCCGGCCAAACAGATCAACAGCATGTGGAAAGGCGACACTGAAGAAAAACCTTAGCCTGCCGCCGGTTTCGGCCCGCGGGCGGCCGCCGGATACCGCTCGCCGGTCAGGCGGAAGGCGCCTCGGCCCCGCGGTCGACGCCGGTGCGCAGCTTGACCGACGCGGAATAGGCGAGCGTCCGGAAGTGCAGGACCGGGTCGTCGGAGGGCTCGATGCCATCGGTCACCCGCATCGGGTCGAACACGACGATGTCGCCGCCGTGCTCGCGCTGGGTCTCCAGGCCGGTGATCTCGATGGTGCCTACGGTCGCGATCTGCGTGCTCTGCCATGCCGCGGACGGGTCGACCGTGGAGTCGGTGGGCCCGGCGATCTGTACGCGATATTCGAACCGCACCGGCCCGCTGTCCAGGCGCGCGGTCAGCTCGTCGGTGAGGAAGTCCGCACCCTGGCCCTGGGCGGCCGACGCGGACAGGTAGTCCTGCGGGGCCGCCGGAACCAGGTGGTAGCGAACGAATCTGGCGCTGCCGTCGGCGGCGACCCAGCGGAAGGCGTGCAAGCCGTGGTACTCGGTCGTCGCGTAGCTGGCCGGGATCTTGTTGGCGTCGCGCACCACCGGCAGCGCCCCGAGCAGCCGGGGATGGGTGAGGAAGTATCTGGCCATGCGCAACGGCGTGGTCAGGCCCGGCCGCATCGCCTTGAGCAGATCGACAAACCCGTCGGGTGTGCTCGAGACGAACAGCCGGGCGGTCTGCGTCGACACGTCGGTGGTGGAGCCGTCCGGCAGGGTGAACTTCACCGCCATGCCGCGGATCCCGGGCACGTTGTCGCGCTGCTTGGGATTGCCCGCGCCGTTGGAGAAGCGGATCAGCGCCGGGACGGTCGAGCCGTCGAGATGCTTTGCGCGCGAAAGCATCACCGCGTCGGGGGTTGCGGTGAACGTGCCGCGGTAGAGCGTGCCTTTGGCGTGCAGCGCGCGACAACCCGGCTGTGCGCCGCCGGTGCCCCGGATCGCCTCGATCGCCTCATCGGGAGTGACCATGGGCGAATCTTAAGGCCCTATTCGGGAAAGCCGAAGAGTTTCACGACACCGTGGTCGCGCCCGGCGGTGTAGCCGCCATCGACGGCGATGGCCTGGCCGCTGACGAAGGAGGCGTCGGGCGACAGCAGGAACGCCGCCATGGCCGCGACCTCTTCCGGCCGGCCCAGCCGTTGCAGGGCGTGTTCTTCGGTGATGGATCGCAGCGGGCCCTCCATGCCCGGCAGGCCGAAGACGCTTTGCGCCATCGGCGTTTCGATGAAGCCGGGACAGATGGCGTTGGCGCGGATGCCGCTCGGCCCGTAGTCGAGCGCGATGTTCTTGGTGAGCAGGACGACTCCGCCCTTCGCCGCGTTGTACGAGCTGCCGCCCGCCGTGCCTTCCAGCCCCTCGACGCTGGCGACGGTCACCAGCGAACCCCGTTCGCCGTCGATCCGTGGCTGCTCGATCATCCGCGCCAGCGCCGCCTTGGCCACCAGGAACGTGCCGGTGAGGTTGATCCCGATCACCCGGTCCCACTCGGCGCGGTCAAGCAGATGGACCGGGCCTCCGCCCGCG
Organism: Mycobacterium hainanense; assembly: GCF_041890355.1. Classification (NCBI taxonomy): domain Bacteria; kingdom Bacillati; phylum Actinomycetota; class Actinomycetes; order Mycobacteriales; family Mycobacteriaceae; genus Mycobacterium; species Mycobacterium hainanense. Next base: position 3,732,067 of record NZ_CP169059.1, read on the forward strand.
ACTCCGGCGGCGTGCAGGACGCCGTCGAGGCGGTCGGGCACGGCGGCCAGCACCGCGGCGATGGCCGCTTGGTCGGTGACGTCGGCGGCGACGAACGTGAACCCGGGCCCCAGGTCGGGCGCGGCGGCCAGGTCGGCGCCGATCACCGTGCCCCCTTCGGCCAGGAGGCGCCTCGCGGTCGCCAGGCCGATTCCGGACGCGGCGCCCGTCACGACGAAGGTGCGGGAGCGGGCACGGTCCGGGTTCGCCACGTCTGGTCCCCTCGGTCGAAGGTCGGTTGGGCCGCAGCCATGTTGACACACCGGCCCGCCGCCGAAGCCGGTTTCGATAGAGCAGAGCTATCAGCAAATTGTGGCGCGGTCTTGGACACCGGCCCGCGTGCGGGAGATTGTTAGACCAGCGGGCGGATCTCCCTTTCGCCCAGAGCCGGATCAGGAGCCAGCACATGTCGACACCCAAACCAATACGTCCGCGGCGGGTGGCCGCCGCCCTGGCCGTTGCCACCGCTGTGATGGCGGGGGCGACCGCCCTGTTTCCCACCGTCCATTCGGCGCCGGTGCGACTCGCCTCGGCCGAACCGGTCGAGGTTGCCGACGGCGTCTCGATCGTGCCCGCGCCGGGCTGGGCAGTCGGGCACCGCGGCCCGAATTGGGTGGCGCTTACCAACGCCGACGGCAGCGCGCAGCTGCGGGTCGCGGTGAAGCCCGCCGGCACGACGGATGTGGGCGCTGTGCTGCAGGCCGACATGGACGAGTACGCGTCGTCGTCCGGCCTGGGCGACATGAAGAACCTGACCGCCCCGAACACGCAGCCGCTGCAGAGTGCCAACTTTCAACAGCAAGCGTCCATCGACTACACGGCCGACGTGCCGGCCCCGCAGGGCCCCATTCCCGTCCTCGGGACCTTCACCGAGCTGTTGAACACGTCCAATCAGCGGTCGGCGTTCATCGACTTTCGGCAGAACAACAACGCGACCCCGCAGGCCGTGGACGACGGCGGGATGATGATCCGATCGATGGAATGAGCGCTGCGGCTCCGCTGAAACATCAACGGGCGCAGCGCTAGCCGAGACCTTCCTCCCTGCCCGGCACCGACGCATCGAACGCGTTCAGCGTTATGCCGACCATCGAGAAACATCCCACCAGGAAGACGATCTCGGCGAGTCCCTCCGCACCGAACGCATGTCGCGCTGCCTGGTACGTCGTCTCCGGAAGCGCGCCGCCCCGGTTCAACGCGGCCGCCATGTCATACGCGGCACCTTCGTCGGCGTCGAGGTCGTGGGGACGTTCGCCCGCGGCGATCGTCGCGATCTTGCGCTCGGCCAGGCCCGCCCGCCGGGCGAAGTACTCGTGCCCATAGATCTCGTAGCGAGCGCCGAACTTGGCGGCGGTCACCAGAATCACCAGCTGATGGACGGTGTCCGGCAGCACGCTGTGCTCCCAGAGCGCTTTGTTGAATGCCCACGCCGGCTTTCCGAATTGCGGAAAATGCAGCCAGCCGTTGAAGGGGCCGATCAGGGCGCCATCCTCGCGGCGGGCGACGAGTGTGCCGAAGTTGCGCTCGATCACCGCCGCCATGTCGTCATAAAGGCGCTTTTGCTCGGCGCTCAAGCTGGGCGGTGGCAGCAGCGGCAGGCGTGTCTTGTCGGGCATAACCTGATCGTGCACCGGCGTCGGCGGCCAATGCCAGGACTTGTTGGTGACCACTGGTAGGCGAAACCTTCCAACAGAACTGGCAGGCCGCGTGCGCGGGCGCGGCCGCGTATCAGAAACTGGAACAAACCGACCTCGGAGGGTTTCATGCCACCAGCCGACACCACGGCGAACACCACGGAAACGCTCGCCGGATTCGTCGATCGGCATGCACAGCAGCGGCCCGACGCCGTCGCGATCCGCTACGGCGAATTGCAGTGGTCCTGGGCCGACTGGGCCGCGCGGATCCGCCGTGCGGCCGGCGCGCTGCGCGCCGCCGGGGTGCGGCGCGGGCAGAGCGTCGCGTTCCTGGACAAGAACCACCCGGCATGCCTCGAGGTGCTTTTCGCCGCGGCGTCGATCGGGGCTGTGGCCACCGTCGTCAACTGGCGCGTCGCGGGCGACGAACTCGTGCACGTGCTCGACGACAGCGGGGCGCGGCTGCTCTTTGTGGGTGTGGAGTTGCGGGCCGCGGCCGAGGCGGCCGCCGCTCGGGTGCCGGGCGTCGAGCGCATCGTCGTGGTGGACGACGAGTACGAATCGCTGCTGGCCACCGCGTCTCCCACGGAGCGCGACCCCGAAGTGCACGAGAGCGAAATCGCGCTGGTGATCTACAGCTCGGGCACCACGGGGCGACCGAAGGGCGTGTTGCTGAGCCAGCGGGCACTGGTCAACCACGCCGCGAACCTGGCGCCGGCCTTCCCGTTCGACGACGGGGACGCGAACCTCGTCGCGATGCCGCTGTTTCACGTCGGCGGAATCGGCTATGCGCTCTTCGGCATTCGGGCCGGGGTGCCGACCATCATGACCCGCGAGCCCGACGCCGCCGCCCTGATGGGTGCCGTACGGGCCGGCGCCACCCACGCCTTCTTCGTCCCTCCGGTGATCGCCCGGTTCCTCGACGCCGGCGAGGCGGCCCACGCCGCGATCGCGGGCCTGCGCTACATCGTCTACGGGGCCGCGCCCATGCCGCTGCCGCTGCTGCACCGGGCGCTATCCACCTGGCCCGACACGCGTTTCGTGCAGGTGTACGGGCAGACCGAACTGTGCGGCGCGGTCACCGCGCTGAGCGACGACGACCACCGGGATCCCGCTCGCCCGCACTTACAGCTGGCGGCCGGAAAGGCGGTGCTGGGCACCGAGATTCGCGTGGTCGATCCGGAGACGGGCGCCCCGGTGCCCGCAGGGGAGGTGGGCGAGATCTGGGTGCGCAGCAACCAGAACATGACTGGCTACCTGAACCGGCCCGAGGCGACCGCCGAGACGATCACCGGCGATGACTGGGTGCGCACCGGTGACGTGGGGCGCCTGGATGCCGACGGCTACGTCTACATCGAGGACCGCCTCAAGGACATGATCATCACCGGCGGGGAGAACGTGTACGGGCCCGAGGTGGAAAGCGTTCTCATCGAGCATCCCGCGGTCACCGACGCCGCGGTGATCGGCGTGCCCGACGACTTCTGGGGCGAATCGGTCAAGGCGATCGTGGTGGCTGACGGCGAGGTCGATGCGCAGGACGTCATCGATTTCTGCCGTCAGCACCTCGCCGGCTACAAGTGCCCGCGGACGGTGGACTTCGTCGAGTCGCTGCCCCGTAACGCAAGCGGCAAGATCCTGAAAGCCGATCTGCGCGAACCCTATTGGCGCGGGCGGGGACGGGGCATATGAGCGCTGCGGTCGATGCGCGGCGCCGCGATCGTGCGATTAGTGTGCTGGGCGGGCCGACCACCGTGGTCGACATCGCGGGCCGGCGGATCGTGATGGATCCGACGTTCGACCCGCCCGGTGAGCACGCGTACCTGACGAAGCTCACCGGCCCGGCGGTGAGCGCGGAAGCGCTCGGCCCGGTGGATGCGGTGTTGATCAGCCACGACCAGCACCCGGACAACCTCGACGACGACGGTCGCCGCATGGCCCTGGCCGCGCCGCTGGTCCTCAGCCACCCCGGCGGCGCCGCCAGGCTGGGGCCGCCCGCGGTCGGAGTCGCGCCCTGGCACACCTATGAACTGTCCGAATCGCTTGTGGTGCAGGCGGTTCCGGCGGTGCACGGGCCGGCCGACGGCCAGCGCGACGCGAGCGGCCACGTCAACTGCGAGGTGACCGGCTTCGTGCTGTCCGGGCCCGGGCTGCCCACCGTGTACCTCAGCGGCGACAACGCCTCGATGGCGGCGGTCAAGGAGGTGGCCGACCGGGTGGGCGTCATCGACGTCGCGGTGCTGTTCGCGGGCGCGGCCAGCGTGCCGGCCAAGGAGCGCGGCCGGCCGCTGACGCTGACCTCGGCGCGGGCGGCCGCCGCCGCCGAGGTCTTGGGCGCCCGCGTCGTCATACCGGCGCATGTCGACGGCTGGGCCCACTTCAGCGAGGGCGCCGACGAGTTCGCGGCGGCCTTCGATCAGGCCGGGATCCGCGACCGGTTGCGGGTTGCACCGCACGGGGAATGGATCGACTTATAGCCGTCCCTCGACGCGCAGGTCGGGGTGCACCCAGTCGGGCGAGCGGCGCTCCTTGAACGCGCGGAAGCCCTCCCGCGCCTCGGCGTCGCTCAGGCTGCTGGTCATGCCGATGCGGTCGTAGAGGCCCAGATAGCTGTCGATGCTGGACTTGATGACACCGCGGGCCCGGGGCGCGGTCCGACAGCACTGTGCGAGTAGCTCTTTCGCGGTGGCCAGCAGATCCTCGTGCGGCACGACACGGGTGACCAGGCCCCAGTCCAGGGCCTCCGCGGCCGTCAGCACCCGTCCGGTGAACATCAGGTCGCGGGTGCGCACCGGCCCGATGACGCGGGTGAGCATCTGGCTGTAGTAGGTGTCGGCGTAGCCACGGAACAGCTCGGGCACGCGGAAGGTGGCCCGTTCGCTGACCACCGACAGATCACTGCACAGCGCGATCTGGAATCCGCCGCCCTGGCACAGGCCATTGACCGCGGAGACAACGGGTTTGGCCGAGGTGCGCACGGTGTCGAACGGCGTGACGTCCATGCCGAGCGCGCCGCCGAACGTGATCCAGTTGTCCGTGACTCCCCCGCCGCCCATGTCGCCGCCGGGCGCGAAGACGTCACCGGTCCCGGTGATGAGCAGGCCGGCCAGGTCGGGGTCCTCGGCGACACGTCCGACGGCGTAACGGATCCCGAAGTACATGGCGGGAGTCAGGGCGTTACGGGCTTCGGGACGGTCGATGGTGCACACCGCGATCGGGCCGTGGCGTTCCAACCGCAGGTAAGGGGTTCCCAGCCAGTCGTCCTCCGGCGGGCGGGGCGCGTCGTGTGGTGTGGATGGCTGCCGTGTCACGGGACTCCTTCCGCCGGCGCCGCGGGTGGCGCTACCGTCGCTCTTACAGTATCGGCGGGAACGGACTGTCCGTCGGTGGGTCGCCGGGTGAGGGGCAGACCGCATAGCCTGGCGGCATGCTCACCGAGTTGATCGACCTTCCCGGCGGCGCCTTCCTGATGGGGTCCAACGCTTTCTACCCCGAGGAATCACCCGTGCACGAAGTGACCGTGCGCCCGTTTTCGATCGAGCGTCATCCGGTGACGAATGCGCAGTTCGCCGAATTCGTCGACCAGACCGGCTACGTCACCGTCGCGGAGAACGCGTTGGACGCGGCCGCCTTCCCCGGCGTGCCGCCCGAGGAGCTGGTACCCGGTGCGCTCGTGTTCACGCCGACCTCCGGACCGGTGGATCTGCGCGACTGGCGGCGGTGGTGGGCGTGGGTGCCGGGCGCCTGCTGGCGGCGGCCCTTCGGGCCGGGGTCCTCGATCGAGGATCGGCTCGACCATCCGGTGGTGCAGGTGGCCTATCCGGACGCCGCCGCGTACGCGAACTGGGCGGGACGGCGGTTGCCCAGCGAAGCCCAGTGGGAGTACGCCGCGCGCGCCGGCACATCGTCGACCTACGCGTGGGGCGACGACGTCGCTCCCGGCGGTCAGCTCATGGCCAATACCTGGCAGGGCAGATTCCCCTACCGCAATGACGGCGCTCACGGATGGGTGGGCACCTCGCCGGTGGGCACGTTCGCGCCCAACAACTTTGGCCTGGTCGACATGATCGGCAACGTCTGGGAGTGGACGACCACCCGCTACAGCGCCAGCCACCGCCAGGCGCCCAGCTGTTGCCCCACGCCGGCGACCGGTGACCCCTCCGTGATGCAGACACTCAAGGGCGGCTCGCACCTGTGCGCGCCGGAGTACTGCCATCGGTATCGTCCGGCCGCACGGTCGTCGCAGTCCCAGGACAGCGCCACCACCCACATCGGGTTCCGCTGCATCGCCTCCTGACGGGTGGCGAAACACTGCCGATAACGCCGCCGCATATACCCTGGCCTAAGGCGTAACGCGCCGGCGGGGTGGCGTAACATTCCGCTAACCGCCACCCCCGCTCATTGGTGGCACAGTGAGCCCATGCCCCGGCGCCCAAACATTCCTCCTAAGGACTTTCCCCGTCCTGTCACGCGGGAGTACGCCGGTACCCGGGCAGACGCGGCGCGGTGGGTTCGCGACGTGTTGCGCAGCCAGATCCTCGAGGGCGCCTACGGCGGTCTGGCCGCGGCACGCCCGGCGCTGCCGTCGGAATCCGCTCTGGCCGCCGAACTGGGAGTCAGCCGCAACGCCATTCGCGAAGCGCTGGAACTGCTGCGGGGGGAAGGTCTGATCACTCGCGTGCAGGGCTCCGGCACGTTCGTCACGGGCGCGAAATTGCGCCAGCACCTCGACCGGCTCGAAGGGCTTGCGGAATCCCTTGCGGGGCACCGGCTTCCGGTGGACAACAAGGTGTTGTCGGTACGTGAATCCACCGCCACCCCGTTCGTGGCGGCCAAACTGCGACTGCCGGAGAACTCCCCCATCCTGTTCATCGAGCGGCTTCGTTCGGTCGGGGGGCTGCCGCTGTCGCTGGACACCACCTCGCTGCGCATCGGGGCCATTCCGATGGACGCCGAACTCGACAAGCAGGACGTGTTCGCGCTCATCGAGCAGGCACTGGGCGAACGCTTGGGTTGGGCCGAAATCACGGTCGAATCCGTCGTGGCGGACCCAACCACCGCCACACTGCTGCAGATCCGCACCGGTGCGCCGCTGCTGTTGTTGCACCGGCTGACCCATTTGCGCGACGGCACACCGTTCGACCTGGAGACGGTGCGCTATCGCGGTGACCGATGCTCGCTGGTCACCACCGCCACGCGTGAGGACGCACCGCCGCCGCCGTAGTCGGCTGATCCACACCGCGACAACGATTCATCCCGCACTAATCGAGAGGTGGCACCGTCATGCCCGAACAACCCAACATCGTGTACTTCCACGTCGACAACCTCGGCATGGGCGAGCTCGGCTGCTACGGCGGAGGGATCCTGCGCGGCGCCGACACCGCCCGCGCCGACGCCTTCGCCGCCGAGTCGCTGAAGCTGTCGCACTTCGTCGTCGAACCACAGTGCACCCCAACCCGGTCGGCACTGATGACCGGGCGCTATCCCATCCGGTCGGGCAATCACACCATCGCGTTGGGCGGAAACGGTGGTGGGATCGTCGCCTGGGAACGCACCATGGGCGACATCCTCTCCGAAGCCGGCTACGCCACTGCGTGTTTCGGAAAATGGCACATCGGTGCCGAGGACGGCCGTTGGCCCACCGACCACGGCTTCGACGAGTGGTACGGCCCGGCCCGCACCTACGACGAGTGCCTGTGGCCCGACGACCCGTGGTACGACGGTGAGCGCGATGGCTACTCGTACATGTACGAGGGCACCAAGGCCGACGGGGTCACCGCCACCGACCAGCAGCTGACGGTCAAACTCAAGGGTGAGATGGACGGCGAATACGACCGTCGGGCCAAGGCGTTCATGAAACGCAGTGTCGAGGCAGGCAAACCGTTCTACCTGTACCACAACCACTCGTTGATGCACTTCCCGATGGAGGTGCGCGAGGAGTTCAAGGGCAAGAGCACCAACGGCGCATGGGGTGATTCGCTGCTGATGCTCGACCACGACTTCGGCAGCATTCTCGACTATCTGGCCGAGCTGGGCATCGAGGAGAACACGATCGTGGTGTTTGCCGGCGACAACGGCGCCGAAGACCACCTGGTCGGTCGCGGCACCGCGGGCTTCTTCGATGGTTCGTACTTCAGTTCCGCCGAGGGCGGAATCCGCACCCCGTGCCTGATCCGCTGGCCGGGCAAGGTCAAACCTCGCGAGAGCAACGAGATGGTGCACGTCACCGACATGTTCCCGACGCTGCTGCGCTGGGCCGGCTGCGACGTCCCCGACGACCGCATCATCGACGGCATCGACCAGCGCGAATTCTTCGCCGGCGCCGACGAATCCAGCCGCGAGGGTTGCATGGTGTGGCTCAACGAAGAGCTACACGCGGTGAAGTGGTCACAGTTCAAGATCAACTTCAAGCGCCAGCAGCACTTCCATGACCCGGAGATCCCGCTCGGCTTTGCCCGCATCACCAACCTGCTGGAGGACCCGAAGGAACGCGAGGCGGTCAACCAGACGTGGGTGCGGTGGTGGGTGATGCAGCACGCCTACCGGTTCATCCAGGCGTTCGACGAGAGCGTGAAAACCGAGGAGCTGATCCCGGCCGGGGCGCCGCTGGACTTCGTTCCGGCCCGCACCGCCTAGGAGGTATGACCGATGGCCGATGGTGTCACTCCCAACGGTTATGGCGCGCAATCGATCACCATCCTGGAAGGCCTCGATGTCGTCCGCAAGCGGCCCGGCATGTACATCGGGTCCACCGGGGAACGCGGCCTGCACCATTTGATTTGGGAGGTCGTCGACAACGGCGTCGACGAAGCCACGGCCGGCCACGCCCGACGGGTGGACGTGACGCTGTTGGCCGACGGCGGGGTCGAGGTGACGGACGACGGGCGTGGGATTCCGGTCGCGATGCATGCGACCGGAATCCCCACCGTGGACGTCGTGATGACCCAGCTGCACGCCGGGGGCAAGTTCGACGCGGGCTCCTACAGCGTCTCCGGCGGATTGCACGGTGTCGGGGTTTCCGTGGTCAACGCGTTGTCCACACGACTCGAGGTGGACATCTGCCGCGACGGATTCCAGTGGTCGCAGCAGTATGACCATGCCATCCCCGGCGCCCTGACCCGCGGCGCGAGCACGAGGCGGACCGGCACGACGGTGCGGTTCTGGGCCGATCCCGACATCTTCGAGACCACGCTGTACAGCGCGGAGACCGCGGCCCGAAGACTGCAAGAAATGGCCTTCCTGAACAAGGGGCTGCTGCTGACGCTGACGGATCGACGATCCAATGCCGCCGATCCCGCAGAGCAGCGTCGGTTTCACTACCCAGGCGGACTGGTCGACTACGTCACCCACCTCAACCGCGCGAAATCACCGATCCAGCCCAGCATCATCGAAATCTCGGGCCGCGAACCCGGACATGAGGTCGAGATCGCGATGCAGTGGAACGAGGGCTATACGGAGTCGGTGCATACCTTCGCCAACACCATCAACACCCACGAGGGCGGCACCCACGAAGAGGGCTTCCACAGCGCCCTGACCTCGGTGGTCAACAAGTACGCCAAGGACAAGAAGCTACTGAAAGAGAGCGAGGCCAATCTCACCGGCGACGATATCCGCGAGGGCCTCGCCGCGGTGATCTCGGTCAAACTCGCGGAGCCCCAGTTCGAGGGTCAGACCAAGACGCGGTTGGGCAACGCCGACGTCCGCTCCTTCGTGCAAAAGATCTGCCACGAGCAGCTCGCCCACTGGTTCGAGGCCAACCCGGCCGAAGCGAAGGTCATCGTCGCCAAGACCGCGTCCTCCGCCCGGGCGCGCATCGCGGCGCGCAAGGCCCGGGAGTTGGTGCGGCGCAAGAGCGCCACCGACCTCGGCGGGCTGCCCGGCAAGCTGGCCGACTGCCGCTCCACCGACCCACGGAAGTCGGAACTCTATGTGGTCGAGGGCGATTCAGCAGGCGGCTCGGCCAAGAGCGGCCGCGACTCGATGTTCCAGGCCATCCTGCCGTTGCGCGGCAAGATCATCAACGTCGAGAAAGCCCGCATCGACCGCGTGCTGAAGAACACCGAAGTCCAGGCCATCATCACCACGCTGGGCACCGGCATCCACGACGAGTTCGACATCGCCAAGCTGCGCTACCACAAAATCGTGCTGATGGCCGACGCCGACGTGGACGGCCAGCACATCTCCACGCTGCTGCTGACCCTGCTGTTCCGGTTCATGCGCCCGCTGATCGAAAACGGGCACGTCTTCCTGGCGCAGCCCCCACTGTACAAACTGAAGTGGCAACGCAGCGACCCCGAGTTCGCCTACTCCGACCGCGAACGCGACGGGCTGCTCGAGGCCGGACTGAAGGCCGGCAAGAAGATCAACAAAGAGGACGGCATCCAGCGCTACAAGGGTCTGGGTGAAATGGACGCCAAAGAGCTGTGGGAGACCACGATGGACCCCTCGGTGCGGGTGCTGCGCCAGGTCACCCTCGACGACGCCGCCGCGGCCGCCGAGCTGTTCTCCATCCTGATGGGCGAAGACGTCGACGCCCGCCGCAGCTTCATCACCCGCAACGCCAAAGACGTTCGCTTCCTGGACATTTGAACTGCCGCGGAAATTAGGCGCCCAGCATCAGATAGGTGACGACGACCGACGTCAGTGAGACGACCGAGGTGCCGACGAGCAACACGGCGCGTCGTGCGTGCACCCGCTGCGGCAAGGGGCGGACCGTCAGCGCGCGGCGGCGCCGCACCCCGACGGTGTAGACGGCCAATGCGAGAGCGGCCGCCGCCCCCGCGACCGCGACGCGCGCCGCGAGACCGCTGGGAGCGGTGAGGTTGCGGTCCTTGAGCAGAACCAACACCCCGGATCCGATGACGGACAGCGATGTTCTCGTCCAGGCCAGGGCCGTACGCTCCGGCTGCAGCCCGCGGTCGCCCGGCGAGGCCTGCGCGGACGTCACCGGCCGCTCCCGGTTCCGACCAGCGCCAAGGCCACCGTCGCCAGGCCGACGGCGATCAGCGCCACCGTCAGGTAGACCGGTGTGGCCGGGCGGGGCAGCGGTTGATCGAGGCGGATCGCACGATCGACGTGCCGCCAACGCTGCAGGCCCGCAACCGAAGTCAGCATCGCCGTTGCGCCCACAGCGCCACCGAGGATGTGCCGCGCCCCCGGTACGGCTAGTTCCGGCAGGAACTGCACCACAGCGACCGCCGCCGCAAGCAACCCCAACGCGGTCCGCTGCCAAGCCAGGAAGGTCCGCTCGTTTGCCAGCGTGAAACGATAGTCTGGCTCGGCACTGGGCGTCGCAGCTGCCGTCGGAGTGTCTTGCGTTCCCGGGTTGGCCGCAGCGCCTGAGGTTTTCACAATCACCCAGTCTTTCGCTCACCGCGCCGGAGTGCCAGGAAAACCGAGGTGGCGTAACTCAGACTTCATTTGCGCGCGGAGCCAACGCTCGGCCGGCGTCGTTGGGCCCCGGCGAACTTCCGCCGGCGCCCGGCACCGCAGCGCCGTAACCACCTGCGCCCTGAGGGGCCAGATGGCGTAACGGTTGTGCAACGTCCAGTGATCGAGCGGTAATAGAAAACCCCGACGCTGGATTGCGTGTACGACGTGATTCCATTCGCCCGACCAGGCCGACGCACCTCGCGGGGTGCTCGAGGGCCGCGCTGGCGGCGTGTTTCCGCGGCGGCCGCCGCGTCAGTGGTCGTGCCCGTGATCCAGGCGCTGAGCGGATGCGGCGTGCTGACCGAGTCCGCCCTGGTGATCAACGTCGGATACCAGTCCAAGACCATCAACACCGTCAACGCCGGAACCTTGATGCGTGACCGCGGCGCGTTCGAAAGCGAGCTCAACCAACTCGGCAAGTCGACGGGCCGCAAGTACCGGGTGGTATGGCAGGACTTTTCCTCCGGCGCACCGCTGACCGCGCAGATGATCGCCACCCACGTCGACATCGGGTCGATGGGCGACTACCCCTTGCTCACCAACGGATCGAAGACGAAGAAGTACGACGACGCTCAGACCAGATTGATCGCCATCACCGGCTACAGTCTGCGCGGCTCGCTGAACCAGGTCGTGGTTCCCAACGGTTCCGCGGCGCGCACCCTGGCCGATCTGGTCGGTAGGCGGCTGTCCACCAGCCTCGGGTCGGCAGGCGACGGCATGATCTCAGCAGCGTTGCAGCACAACGGTATCGACCCCCATGCCGTGCACACGGTCAACCAGGATCCGTCGATCGGAGCGTCGGCCATCGACGGTGGGCAGGTCGACGCGTTGGCGCAGTTCGTGCCGTGGCCACAACTGGTGATCTTCCGCAACCAGGGCAGGCTGCTCTACGACGGCGGCGACAACAACGTGCCGACATTCCACGGCGTCGTCGTCCGTAAACAGTTCGCCGAAGCCAACCGCGACGTGATGGCCGCGTTCCTGCGGGCGATGCGGACGACCACCGACTACATCGTCACGCATCCGCTGGCGGCCGCGCTCCGAGTGAGCCAGTTGACCGGCATCGAACCCGAAGTCGTCTACCTCTATAACGGCCCCGACGGGCTGGTGTCGTTCGATATGACGTTGAAGGACCGGTTCGTCAAGGCCGCCGACGGGATCAAGAAGTTCCTGGTCGCGCGGGGCTCGGTGAGCAAGGACTTCGACGTCGCGTCGTTTATCGACGACGGATATCTGCGACGGCTTTTCGGCGATGACTATGACCGTAGGCGCGCCGACGTGACCAACCCGAGCGTGCTGAGCGGATACGACGACCTGTGCGGGCTGCCCGTCACCGATCCGGCGCAGGCCTCGGAGATGTGGGCCCGGGGGGCCGACGGCACTGTGGTGGCCGCGACACCGACGTGCCTGCTGCGCCGAGTGGCCGGCACTGCCGCGGTGCGGACCGCGTACGTCCCCGACACCGCGACCGGCACCCGGTTATTCGCCAATCATGCTGTGTGGCTTGCGGACCCGGATGCGCCCCCCACTCAGCGGTACAAACCCTTCGCCACCGGTGCCGGCGCCGACACCTACCGGGCGAGTCATCCGACAGCCGCACCACTCGCCTACTCGGCAGCCGTGGCGCAGTCCCGGTCGCCGCAATAGCCGACGACTGAAACCGAGAAGTAAGGAGCTCCCGTGACAAGCACACTGACTCGCCTGGAGGCCATCGGGGCCGCACCCGTCGCGCCGGTCTCGGCGCCGAGGCTGAGGCCGGGCGCGATCCGCATTCCGCCGGCGGTCCAGCGCCGCACCGCGGCCGTGGTGCTGCCGCTGATCCCGATCGTCGCGTTCGTCGCGCTGTGGCAGCTGCTCACCGCGCACAACGTCGTGGCCTGGCTGCGGTTCAACCGGATGCCCGCCCCCATGCGGGTTGTCGAGAGCCTCGGTGCGCGAATCAGTTCCGGCGGCTACTACGACGACTTGCTGGCCAGTCTGCAACGCATCTTGCTCGGGTTCGGTCTCGCCGCCGTCGTCGGCGTCGCCCTGGGCATTCTGGTCGGCCGCTCAGCGACAGCACGGATGACGTTGCGGCCCTTCATCGAGATCGTGCGGCCAATCCCGGCGATAGCCCTGGTGCCGCTGACGATCCTGCTCTTTCCTTCCAGCGAACAAGGCATCGTGTTCATCACCTTCTTCGCCGCGTTCTTCCCCGTCGTCGTCAGCACCATCCACGCCACGGAGTCGCTGCCTAAAGTGTGGGAGGAAGCCGCGAAAACGATGGGCGCGGGCCGGCTTTCGCTGCTGTTGCACGTGATCCTTCCGGGGGCGCTGCCCGGCATCTTCGCCGGCCTGTCCGTCGCCATGGGGGTGGCTTGGATCTGCGTGGTCAGCGCGGAGATGATTTCCGGGCAGTTCGGCATCGGCTACTACACCTGGCAGTCCTACGGCCTGCTGGATTACCCCGGAGTGGTCGTCGGCATGATCTCGATCGGCGCGCTGGGTCTGATCACGGCGTGGGCGGTAGAGCGGGTCGGCCGCCGCATCAACCGCTGGTTGCCGAGGGCAAGCCGATGAGCGCCGGCGCCGTTCACCTCGACCGGTTGAAATTGGGTTTCAACGGAGTTGTCGCCGCGGACATCACCCTCGACATCGATCCCGGCGAGGTCGTCGTCTTCCTCGGCCCGTCGGGGTGCGGCAAGTCCACGATTCTGCGAGCGCTGGCGGGGCTCCTCACCCCGCTGAGCGGGAACGCCACGGTCGACGGTGCGCCCGTGGCGGGCAATGCGGCCCAGTGCGCCATGGTGTTCCAAGAAGACGCACTGTTCCCGTGGCGTACGGCGCTGAAAAACGTCATGTATCCGATGCGGCTGCGCGGCATGCGCGGCAGGGATTTGAAGACCGCGGCGCAAGAGCGCCTCGAGCAGGTGGGCCTGGGGTCCTACGGCGGTCATCTGCCCAGCCACCTGTCCGGCGGCATGCGGCAGCGGGTGCAGTTGGCTCGTACCCTCGCGTGTGAGCCGAAGGTGATGCTGATGGACGAACCCTTCGGTGCCCTGGATGCCCAGACCCGACTGGACATGCAGCGGCTGCTGATGACGGTGTGGGAGCGGCAGAAAATGACCATTCTGTTCGTCACCCACGACGTCGACGAGGCGCTGCTGCTCGCTGACCGGATCGTGTTGTTGAGCCACCGGCCCGCGACCGTCACCGACGTCATCACGATCGACGAGCCCCGTGCTCCGCAAGCCCAATTCACCGATGCCTATCAGCGCCGTCGCCACGACATCCTCGCGTTTCTCGGGCACGACTCGGCTGTGACGGCGTAGGGCGCGTTCAACGACGGTGGCCGGTGAGGAAACGCTCCGACCGCCGCCCACTTCACCGGAAGGTCAGCAAGAGTGATGACTGAGACCGAGCTAAGAGCAGCGGGAGAGCTCACCGGAATTGCGCCGGGCATACCGCATCGCCCGTATTACTCGGCCGGCCGCGAACAACTGGCCGCCCTCCCCGAGGACCGACTGGTCGGCGCGACGCGGGCAGCGTCTCCAGCGCACCACGCGGACGTCGCCCAGGCCCGGCTGTTCGCCGAGTTGCTGCGCGCAGAGCACGCCGAACTCGGAGCCGCCGCGGGTCTCGGGCCGCAGCTGCGCCCGCAACCGTGCACTTCCGAGCAACTGCGACAGTTGCAGGCGCGCATGAAAGAGATCCGCCGACTCCTGCATGCGCTCGAAAAGCGCTTCCCCTGCTGATGATCGCCAAACGCTTTGCGGCTCTTCAACACAACAGAACCACGATGAGGCCTGCTGCCGCACGTCGATACGGCGTGAGTGGCCGCGGCGACGGCGTCCTCGGCGCGTTGCGCGACCTCCCCCGGTTGCGCACCGAGGTACTCGCGGGACTGGTCGTGGCGCTCGCGCTGATTCCCGAGGCAATCGCCTTTTCGGTAATCGCCGGTGTCGATCCCCGTGTCGGCCTGTTTTCTTCGGTGACTATGGCGCTGACCGTGGCGGTTGCGGGAGGCCGACCGGCCATGATCTCGGCGGCCACCGCCGCCGTGGCCCTCGTCGTCGCGCCGGTCGGCCGCGAACACGGAATCGACTACCTGGTCGCGACGATCGTCGTGGCCGGCGCCCTTCAGATATTGCTCGGGCTCGTCGGCATCGCGAAACTCATGCGGTTCATCCCACGCAGCGTGATGATCGGGTTCGTCAACGCCCTGGCGATCCTGGTGTTCCTGTCCCAGCTTCGGCACTTGGTGGGTGTCCCGTGGTTGGTCTATCCGCTCGCCGCGGTCGGCATCGCGATCATGGTGTTGCTGCCCAAACTGACCACCGCCGTCCCGCCTCCCCTGGTGGCGGTGCTGGTCCTCACGGCGGCGGTCGCGGCCTTCGGCTGGCATGTGCCCGACGTGGGATCCCAAGGCCAGCTGCCACATTCGCTGCCGTCCCCGGCGATTCCGCACGTGCCGTTGACCTGGGCGTCGCTGCGGATCATCGTTTCGTACGCCCTGGGCGTGGCGTTGGTCGGGCTGCTGGAATCGTTGATGACCGCCAAGCTCGTCGATGACCTCACCGAAACGCCGTCGAACAAGACCCGCGAAGCGTGCGGCCAGGGAGTGGCCAACATCCTCACCGGGATCTTCGGCGGCATGGGCGGCTGTGCGGTGGTGGGCCAGACCATGATGAATGTCAAGATCGCCGGCGGACGAACACGGCTGTCGACCCTGTGCACCGGGACATTTCTGTTGCTGCTCATCATGTCGCTCGGCGACCTGGTCGGTCGAATACCCATGGCCGCGCTGGCGGCCGTGATGATCGTGGTCTCCGCGGCCACTTTCGACTGGCACAGCGTGGCGCCCCGCACGCTGAAAGTGTTGCCGCGCAGCGAAACGGTCGTCATGATCGTCACCGTCGTGGCCACAGTGGCCACCGGCAATCTGGCCGTCGGGGTGACTCTGGGGGTCCTTACCGCCATGGCCGCATTCGCACGCCGGGTCGCGCACCTGACGATCGTCGAAGCCGACCACCCATCGCAGAGTCGCGGCACCCGCGTCTATCGCGTACGGGGCGAATTGTTCTTCGCCTCCAGCAACGACCTTGTGCACCAATTCGACTACGCCAACGACCCCGACGACGTCCTGATCGACATGTCCGGCACCGATATCTGGGACGCATCGGCGGTGGCCACCCTCGACGCTATCCGAAACAAGTACCGCGCCCGCGGCAAGACGGTGCGCATGACCGGCTTGGACGGGGCCAGCCTCGAGCGGCTCAACCGCCTCTCCGGCCGGCTGGGTGTCTGATGAGCCGGTAGCGGCGACCTACCGGTACGCGAGCGTGGCCGTCCCGGCCGTCACCGACGCGTCGGCGATCACCTCGGCCAGTTTGACCTGCAGCGTGGCCGTGGCCTCGCCCACCGGCTTGTCGCAGTGCCTGCACTGCGCGTCGAACTGCGGCTGGTCCTCTTCATCCGGCCAGAACCGGCGGGGCCCCACCATGGCGCCGGGATCGTATTGAACCGCCTGATGCGGGGCGTCCTTGAGGATCCGGCCGACCGGATGGCCTTGCGGGCATTCGAGTTTCAGGATGCCGATGCCTTCTTGGTTGGCTACCACGCTCCACCGTCCTTTCCAGTGTTGTCTGCCGTCGACCGAGGGCCGCGTCGAGCTGCCGCGGCAATCCGCGTTGGGGCGCAGTGGGCGCGCGCCAGCGCGAGGTCGTCGCCGGCGGCGTGTCCCGCGGCGGTGATGGTTTCGGCGGGCAGCAGGCGTGGCTGAAGGGCCGCCAGCGGCCGCGCGGCTGGATCGATGCCGGCCCCAGTGCGGCGGCCTGCCGGCAATTCGCCAAGCGCCGCGTCGGCGATTGGTCGGCGCCGTCTACGGCTCCGCCCACTTCCGCGTGTTCGCGCAGGAACCGGTCGAGGGTCTTGGGGCCGAGGTCGTCGGTGAGGACCTTGACCGCCACCATGCGGTCCAGGTCGGGCCGGTCGCAGCGGTAGAGCACCCCGAATCCGCCGCGCCCGATCTCCTCGATTTCCGCGGCGGCCTTGGCGACCAGATCCTGCTGGGTCGCCGCTGCATCTACGTCGGCCATCGACGGTCACTGTCCTCGCGAGTCAGGCCGGTGCGCCTTGCACTGGTCGCCACACCATATCGCGGAATGACCTGCGGGCGATGACGGGAAATCGCGCCTGAGCAGCCGAGCCGAGGGCCTGGAACTGCGAACTTATGGTGGTCCCGGCTGGGATCGAACCAGCGACCTTCCGCGTGTGAAGCGGACGCTCTCCCACTGAGCCACGGGACCGGCGCCGAGAGGCGAACGACGTCGAAGACTAGCACGAACCAACCTCCCCGTATGGGCCGCATGCACCCGCAGGGGTGTGCGCTAGCCTAGTACGCGGCTCGTACCAAGAAATTTGTATGTGCCCGCTCACGTGGACTATCGTCGTGCTTCGCACCGGGCGACGATCTCGTCCGAGGCGCGCGGATGTAGCGCAGTTGGTAGCGCATCACCTTGCCAAGGTGAGGGTCGCGGGTTCGAATCCCGTCATCCGCTCGAAGGTGCAAGTGGCATCAATCCCAGCGGTGGAGTGGCCGAGTGGTGAGGCAACGGCCTGCAAAGCCGTGCACACGGGTTCGATTCCCGTCTCCACCTCCAGTTTTTGACCCCGGCGCGATTAGCTCAGCGGGAGAGCGCTTCCCTGACACGGAAGAGGTCACTGGTTCAATCCCAGTATCGCGCACCAGAGTTTTTCGCAGATCACTTCTGTACTTAGCGGAGCTAACAAAGCGCATGTAATACTCATGCAAAGGGTGCGGGGGCCGTTTCTGATGGGGGCGGTTCGGGTCTCGGTCAAACCACTGCCGTTCCGCTGCGTGAAAGCTCTTCTGCGCACAGAGCTAGCCTTCGTCGCCGAGGATCAGGCCGCTACCGCGATCAGGCGGCGGTGGCGCAGCACGCCCACTCCTCCAGATGGGCTGCACGCTCGGCCCGGTCTTGGGTCCGCTGCAAAACGCCTGCCTTCGCCGCCAATGCCGCGACTGCCGCCAGGCCGGCGCCGGGTCGGTCAAAGCAGCACCGATCCAGAGCCAGACCTCAGTGTGCGAGAGCGCGGCCTTCGTCTTGGCAGCCAGCGATGAAGTCTGCGGGGGAATCGACCCTTGGCATAAGCCCGCTCTTGGTCACGTTGCCGAGCTCTTCTTGACAGTAGGCCGGCCAATCCGTCGTGGCTGGAAAGACCACATGATGCTGATTGACCTGAATATCAACGGCCTGTTTGCCCTGGTTATACGACGGTGACCCCGGGTCGCTTGCGGCAACGGGGGCCGCGGCCAAACTGACAACGCAGATTGCGGCGCTTAAGGACCATCCCCTCTTACACCCCATGGGAGTCACTTTACGCAAGTTTGCTATGCGCCACCTGTGCATTGGCTGCATCGCATCGATTCAGAAGGTCCACGAGCCCGACGGCTGCAGCACGAACCCGCGATTGAGCACTGGGTCGATACACGCGGTCAACCGGTCGGCTCCGACCAGGCAGGTGGTGTTTGCGGCGGTAAGCTTTTGACCCACGTTCAGTACCGGCGCCGTGATGGCCGGGCACCCGCCATCATGGAATCCGTAGGGGCCGAGGTCTGTCGGTTTCGTGCTCGCGACACCGACTTGTTGGCAGCCGTCTCGCCCGCGCGGAGCCCCGTCGGGAAGGCCCGGAATCGGCCCGTCGCAGCCCACACTCACATGATCGTCTGGCCCATTGGCTAGCGAAGCCCACCCGCACTGGAGTCCGTCGGGGGTGGAGAAGAAGACTCCGCCACCGCCGCGGCCGAACTGGATTGTGTACGGGGCGGGGTCGACCGATTGGAAGGCGTTGAGGTCGGGGAATTTTGGCGGTGTCGCCGTAGCTACGCCCGGGTTTGCGCGGGAACAACCGATTGCTATGACCGTCAAGGCTGCGCCTACGATCGCTGTTGTCATCCTCCCGAACACGCTGTGCCGCCTCTCTTAGTGTTGGACATCGAATGTCGTGGTCCAGGTGTTGGGGTCGTAGGCGGCGCCCGTCCATGTGCTGAGCCGCAAATTGATCGTCTCGAGCCCGGTTTGGGGGTTCAGCGATGTGCCGGTGATGGTCGGTCCATACACGGACGGCATCCGTTGTTGGTCCATGATCGTGACGGGCGTCGCGTTCATCAGGCCCTGCGGCGTGGCAGCGGAAATCGCCTGTACCGGGCCATCTTTGGTCGCTCCGACCAGCATGAACCCACCGCCCTGCAGCTTGACCACCTGGCTTTCACGGTCACCCGGGAGGCTGACATTTCCGACGCGTTGCAAATTGTTGATCCAGCCATTCGGGTTGCGGGGGTCGATCGGCCCCGACACCCACATCCCACGCTGGAGGTCGCCTTCCCGGTTGCTGGTGTTCCCGATAACCACCATCTGATTGGTGGCAGGGTCATACACCCCCGACGCTTGGTAGATGCCGGGCAGGTCGCCCACTTTGACGGGGTGGTTGGGGTCGCTGTAATCCCACACGTCGCCGTTGGTCGCGAACTGGTTGTAGCCGGGCACGTGGGTGCCGTCGGGGTGAGAGAAGAACGCGTAGCGGTGGCCGTCAGGTCCAATCGCGGTCCCCGTCGGCAGCGGCCGGGATCCGGGCGGACCTTGTGCCAGCTCCGAGGCGGGGCTGCGGGGGAAGCCGTCTCGCGGGTCGCCGCCGAACGTGGGCCCTTGGCCATCAGAAAATTGGTCCTGTAGGTCGTATGTGTTCTGCTCGTGTCGGGGGTCACCTGCCGGACCGATGATCCTGGGGTCGCTGGGAGGAGGGCCTTCCCCGTCCCCGAAGCCGGCCGGCTTGAACTCGCTCACCGCCCGGGCGTCCTGCGGGGTCAGGTTGCCGTTCGCCTGCGCCTGACGCAGCGACCTCGTGTAGACGTCCCGAATCGAATTCATCTGCTTCAAAGCGTCTCGCGTGTCGTCGTCAGCGTCCGCGTGCGCGTCCCGGATCAACGCCTCCAGCTGAGCCCGACTCTTCGGGTCGAGCGGACCCTGCAGATCCTTCTTCGCCGCAGTGATGAGCTTGTCCAAAAGCCGCAGCTGGCGCTCCAGTGAGGCGATCTCCGCGGCGCCCTCCTTCTGCGCCGCGGCCAGCATGCCGGCGATGTTCTCCAAGTCGTCGCCGATTTTCGGCAGCTGGTCCGTATGTAGCCCAAGGGATTTGGTGAGGCGCTGCACCTCAGCAGAGCCATTGATCGGATGATCGCCGTTCTGGTGATTCCAGGCGGCGTCGAATCGCTTACGGGCTTGCTCGAATGAGTGCTCGGCCTCCGCGGAGCAGCGGCCCGCGGCGTGGAATGCCTCCGCCAGCTGAGAAATCTGAAACGGGCTGCCCGCTTGCAAGCTCTGGTTGACCGCCCACGGATCACCCCCGGCGGCACCGACCAGCTCCGCCTGGCTCAGATTCTCAAACTGCATCGCATCGTAAGCGGCTGGCGGTCAGCGCCGACGAAATCACCGCACCCTTCTCAAGCCGGTCTAACACCGTGAATGCGCAACCGTCAAATACCGCGGATGCGTCGATAATCCGCGGACTCACAGCTCACGCACGCCGAGGGCCGCATAGGGTGTCAGCTGATCGCGCCGAGTTCGGCTGGGCGCCTTCTAGATTCGTGTGCCCGAGAAGCCACCCGGCTCGTTCACGAAACCCAAACGATGCGTTCGCGGCGCCGGCCGACGCCGAACTCTCGGCGGTTGCGTATTTCGCGCGAACCCGAACAGCTCAGTTTCCTATCGGCGGCTTGGGTTCGCCCATCAACGGAGGGAAAGTGTCCCTTTCGGTGCTCACGGTTGCTCCAAGTCGGTGAACGCGCGCCCGAACGACGGGCCGCGACGACCTACAGGAGACCACCATGAAGAACACCCACAAGCCGATCCGGTTCCGCTACGCCGCCACGCTGTTCGGCGCGCTGGCCATCGTCGCGGTGGCGCCCGCCACCGCTTACGCCGAGCCCAACGGGCCCACCGGCGGGGGCGGCGGATGCCACTACACCGACCGGACGGCTATGACATCCCGATCGACGAGGGCCAGGGCGTGATCGTCGCCGGCAAGCTCGTCACGTGCACCAACGGCAAGACGGTCGTCACCGATGCGCCGGCGCGCACGCACCCCCGTCCGCCGGTTTCGCCGCCTAATCAGCCGCCGGTGCTGACTCGCAGAGTGTAAGCCGCGCAACAGCCGAACACCGGCTTTACGGGTGCTCCTGAATTACGCACTCCACAATTCGACTGGCCAAGCGCGGGTCGAATCCCATGTGGGATACCCTCTGCGCTTCGGTGGCCGGAGAAACACCGGAGTTGAGATCCTGCTCAATAGTCCCAATCAGCTGCTGGTTCTGGTAGTCGTGTTCCGACAGCGGGATTTGCGTAATCCTTCCCACGCAATTTCCGTAACCACTCAAGTCGGCACGGGCGGGCGCCGCCACCAGCACTGCCGGGGCGACCGATAGCAAGGCGATGGCAATGCCAACCGCGGCAACAATATGGACGAAACGCATGGTCACATGGATACCCAGGCATTGCACCACGTAATCAGCAAACGGTTTGCGGCCGCCCGCCCGGGCCGGAAAGTGTCCGGCGCGGCGTCGGCGCAAATTCAGACCCGCTCGGCCTTCATGTCCATGTCGATGGTGCCTTGGCAGGCGCCGCTCAAAATGTCGGTGTGCATAAGCCCGTCGAGCGACCCGTCGGGTTGTGGCGTGTAGGTCACGGTGGCTCGCGCCGGATTCCATTGAATCGAGGTATCGGGCATCATGCAGTCCCACTGGAAATCGTTGGTTTGCGACCAAGACTTCCCGTCCCACGTGAATTGGACTGGCTGCGGAACCGTCGGGTTAGTCGGCGGCGGGCCGCTGACGATCGTGGCGACGCACTTGCCATTCGTGCAGCTCGAGCGGATGCCGTAGGTCTCGGTGTGCTGCACCTCGGGATTGCCGACCGCCATGCTGGTCCCGGCCTTCGGGCCGACCATGAACGTGATCGCGTACTGGCCGTTCCACGACGGATTGTCGGCCAGGGCGGTCGGGGCCGGCGACAGGGCGGTCGGAAGCGCCGCGGCGCAGACACCGACGAAGATTTTCCAGCGGTCCGATGCCATCGTTTCTCCTCTGCGGCCGTGACCATTCAATAGTCATCCGCCTACCCATCACGGGCAAGATCCCGCCGCTTTGTCGGCCAGCCGCCAGAGACAAGCACGCGGCCCAGCAGCGGGTCAATGCGAGTGCGGCGGCGGGCCGGTTGGGGCGCAGCCCTCCTCCGCGACCCGCCAGCCCAGTGCCGAGTCTGCCGTGTGTCAGATCGGTTGGTAGGCAACGCAAATGCTGCGCAAGTGCAACTCAGTCAGAATCGTCGGAGTCCTTGTCGTCCTCGTCATCGTCGTCATCGCCGTCATCGTCATCGTCGTCCTCGTCGTCCCCGTCGTCCCCGTCGTCCTCGTCGTCCTCGTCGTCCTCGTCGTCCTTGTCGTCCTTGCCCTTGGACTTATCGGACTTCTCCGAGTCCGCCGATTTGTCGGAGTTGTCGAGCTTGTCCGCGAATTTCGTCAGGAGCCCGGCCAGTTTGCGCGCCTCATCCGAGTCCAACGAATCGATGAATAGTTGCTCGTCCGCATCCGAGACCCGCTGAACAAAAACAGCGTCGTCCTTGATACCGACGTCCCACCGGCCTCCCTCGTCACGAGCCATCTGATGCCGCCTTTCAACTAGTGAGCTGATTGCACAACCGACGCGCCCGACGCGTTACTGCGTTGTTTACCCACTTGTCCCGACAACGCCTCACCGACGGCAACGCGCGCGGGGCTTAAGGCGCGATCGGCCGCTTGAAGAAGCACGCGACGGAAAACTCCCCGCGGTGGTCGGCGTCGAGGCCGACCATCTCCCACCCGAGGCGGCCGAGCTCATCCGCCCTCAGCTTCATCTCGTCCATCGCGGTGTCGCCCTCGCGGTAATCCCACGTGTACTCCCACTGCTGCGGATACCACTTGCCATCTGAGGCCAGCCACCATCCGGGGCCCGGTGAAGGATTGTCCATGTGGTCGTGAGTACCACAGGCGGTGCCGGCTCTAGGGCGCGTACGCCCAACCGAGGAAGATGTTCTGCGTGTCGTAAGGGCTCGGCCTTATTTCGCGGATGTGCGGCGCGGTGAAGTAATTGGCGGTCAGGTATTGCCCGTTGCCCTCGCTGAGCATCACGTGTCCGGTGCCGTGGTCGAACCCGGGATTGCTCGTGAAAACGAGCGCCCCTTCCGGGATGTTGTCGGGGCTGGTGTGGATCTGCCCTTTGCGGTTGAAGTCGTTGAAGGCGTCCATCGCCGAGGGGTACCGGAACGCATGGTTGTAGGCCTGTTCGACGAAGGCCTCACATTGCACGGCGTTGTTCGGGTCGCTGACCATCTGATCGCGCGCCCACGCGAGCGCGTGCGCCGCCTTGTCCTCGCCGGCGTTCGAAGTGGCCGCCGCCGCGCCACCCCCGCTGGCGCAGTCGGGCCCAAGCGCGTCGAGGGTGCGGGTGTCAATGTCGACGTCGGCGACGTAATGACCGTCAGTTGTCCTGTACCACAGGCTGTCCCAACCTCCGTTGGAGATCTGGTAGCTGAAGAAGCCCTTCACGGGCTCGCCCACGGTATGGCAAACCAGAGTCACTACCTGGCCGGCGTTGTAGACGCCCTCCTGGCCCGACTTCGAATTGGGGCCGATCATGCGACTGGTGGTCGGCGCTTTGACGGTGGCAGATGTTTCGCCGTGAGCGGGCGCGGCGCCGCCCAGACCGAAGGCAAAAACGGCTGCCGTCGCGGCCGCAATTGCTGATCTCATCGCTCGATCTTTCTGCCACGCCCTATGAAATTGATCGGGACGCTACACCTTTAACGACAACTCGATGAGCGATACGAAGACGATCTTATCGACCCTTCAGCGAACGAAAAGAGCCCGCCAATCTCAGCAGTGGTCGGTCCAACACCGCTGCAGGGGGCAGTACGTCGAATGCGCGAGGGTCACCATGGAATGCACGTCTCCGAACGTCACGTTCCGTTGATCCAGATTGGCGTGGATGCTCTGCGCGACCTGGTCATACGTCCAACCCCAGCCCAGGTCGTCACAGATGAGACGCCCCATCCCCGTGAGGGCGGCGTCGTGTTCCGGCGGCCAACTGAAGCCCTGGGCGCGCAGCTGGGCCAAGTAGGCGTCGTCGAGCGGGTCGGCGGCTGCGCTGCCGGCGCCGGCGAGTAAGGCTGCGCCAGCCGTGACGGGAACGGCCAACCGGGTCAGCCAGCGACGTGAGGGCATTCGATGCACTTCCTTTCCTCGCGCCGGTGGCGACGCCGTCAGTCGACGGCTGCAAACACGGCAAGAGAACGAAGAATAGGAAAGGCAAGGAAAAAGTAGCTTATGAAAAGCTGAATAATCGGCATTGCGCAAAATTCAGGGCCCGTCGCCGGGCGGCGGAGGCGGCGGAGGCGGCGGAGTCCATCGCCGCCCATCCGTGGTCCACCCGCACGGCAGCCAGTTCAATTGGGGGCCGTCGAGCGTCAGGCATTTCGGGGTGCCCGGCGTCGGCGTGGGGCTCGGTGACGGCGCATCGGCGTGAGCGGCGGCTCCGCTGAGCGTCAAAGCCCCAACGGCCACAAATATCGCTGCCGACTTCCTCATCGCGATTCCGGTGAAACGGGGAACCACCAGAGCGAGTCGCTAGCCTTGAGCCCGCGCGTTCACGCTTCGAATGCTAAATGTCCGAACTGCTGACGGCCTGCAGGATTCCTGCCAATCGGCCGTGCGGCGAGGCCTGTGGACAACGTGCGGCGGCCCCCAGAATGCGCTCGCAGTGAACCGTGTAGGAGCGCGTTCGATAGTAAAGTCCACCGCCATGGGAGGCGGCGATGCCGCAAAACAGCAGGCGGTGCGATGCAGCTCCGGTACATAAGCGTCCTGCCGCTGATCGCCGAAGCCGGCGGCGACCCCTGGGCGATCCACCAGAGCCTGCAGGCGGGTAGCCCGTCCCAGATTTCGAATCTCGCCGAGGCCTTTCACCGGGCGGGCCGCTGCACCCAGGAAGCGAACGAGAGTTTCGAACAAGCGCGCAAACGCTTCGACGCGGCCTGGAACCATCAGAACGGCGATCGTCCGATCAACGAGTCCGCTGAAGTGCAGCGCGTCACCAGAGCACTGGGCGCCCAATCCCTCCAGTTGCCAAAGATCGGCGCCGACTTGGAAAACATTGCCGCCGCCCTGGCCGAGACACAGAAGACCGTGGCCGGCGAGATCGAAACGCTGGAAGGTGAACTGCAGAGGCTCGACGACCTGATCGGCCAGGCGGTCGACACGGAAAACGACACCCACCCCAGCGCGGCCGACAGACAGGCGCTCGACGCCGTGATCCGCGCCTGCGAAGACGACGCCATCAGCGACACCAAGGCCGCGCTGGCGCAGTTGCAGGCGCTGCGCAACGGCTACTCGGCCAGGTTGCAAAAGTCGCTGGGCAATCTGGGCGCCGACGGGTACGACCCCGACTCGCTGCGCCAGGTCGACGCCGACACGCAGATCCCGACGCCGGACACCAAACCCGAGGACGTGCATCGCTGGTGGACGTCACTGACACCCGAGCAGCGGCAGCGCTTCATGGCCGAAAACCCGGACCGGATCGGCAATCTCAACGGCGTCCCGGTCCTCGCCCGCGGCGACGCCAACATCGCCGTGCTGACGCGCGACCTCAACCGGGTGCGCGACATCGCCTCCCGCAGCGGCGTATCCGTCGACGACGTGCTGCGCGACCCGGCGAAATACGGCCTGTCATCCGCCGACATCACCCGCTACCAGAACGCCGACGAGACCAAGCAAGGCCTCGGCCACGGCGCGGGCAACGACCCATCGCACGCCAACCCGACTTACCTGTTCGCCTATGACCCGTTGGCCTTCGGCGGCAAGGGCCGCGCGGCGATCGCCATCGGTAACCCGGACACCGCGAAGAACACGGCGGTGATCGTGCCGGGGACCAGCAGCAGCGTGAAGGGCGGGTGGCTGCACGACGGTCACAACGACGCCATCAACCTCTTCGCTCAAGCCAACGCCGCCGACCCCGACAACCCGACGGCCGTGATCGCGTGGATGGGCTACGACGCCCCCAACGACGCCTCCGACGCCCAGCGCATCTCCACACCCGAACTCGCGCGGACCGGTAGCGCGGCGCTGGCGCTGGACGTCAACGGACTGTGGGCGACCCATGTCGGCGGCGGACAGCACGTCACGGTGCTGGGCCACTCCTACGGTTCGACGACGGTGGCCGACGCCTTCGCCGTGCACGGCATGCACGCCAATGACGCTGTGCTGCTTGGCTGTCCGGGCACCGACGCCGCCAAGAGCGCCGCCGATTTCCATCTGGACGGCGGCCACGTGTTCGTCGGGGACGCCTCGACCGACCCGGTCGGGATGCTCGGCCAGCTGAACGGCTTGAGCAAGCACTTCTTCGGCGACGACATCGTCGGGCAGGTGATGGGCAGCGACCCGGGCCTGGGCGCCGATCCCGCCGCCGACGGCTTCGGATCGACGCGGTTCCGTGCTGAGGTGCCGGGCGCGAACGGCATCAACGCCCGTGACCATTCGCACTACTACTATCCCGGAAGCGAGGCGCTGCACAGCATGGCCGACATCGTCTCGGGCCACGGCGACGCGTTGGAAGCCGACGGCCTGACGGCCGGACATCGCCACCAGATCGGCGGCGTCCAAATCAGAATTCCCGGGTTGCCCCCGGTCACGTTGGGCCCCCACACCCCGGCGGTCGTCGACCCGGAGTGGTACCGCCCGCGCGGGTCTGTCACCGACAATCACTTCTTCGATGGCCAGCACCACCATTGAGCGTCAGCGCCGGCGGCCGCGGCAGGCAGCGCTTGCCGCGCTGGCGGCCGCCACGCTGTTGATAGGAGGATGCGGTTCCGTGTCGCCCAACCAACACTCTTCCGGCTCGCCTCGTCCGGTGGACGATTCCGCCCACCCCCTGACCGACGACCAGGCCATGGCTCAGGTCGTCGATCCGGCCAAACAGATTGCGGCCGTGGCGAATTTGCAAGGGATCAGCGGAGGTTTCTCGTTCGCCTCCTGCAACGACCAAGGAGATCCGCCGTACATGGGCACCGTCACCATGAGTTTCCTGCTGCAGGGAGACCCCGACGCGTACTTTCGGCAGGTGCGCGCCGCGATGGTGGCCCATGGCTGGAACGACGGCCCCCCGCCGGGACAGCGCTACTTCGGCGCCACGCTGAACAAGGATGGCGTGGCCGCGAACATGGGCTACGTCCCGTCCGACAACAGCTATGGTCAGATCATGTTGTACGGGCAATGCCGCAACACGACCGATCACCACCACGATGGCAAGACGAATACGACGGACATCACCGGCGAGCTGAACGCACGCTGACGTCGACCACGGAAATCATTCGGCCCCGCAACGACTTTCGTCAGGAGGGTAGAGTCGCGGGCATGAATTTGGTCGAGTGGCTGAAAAGCCCGCACCACCTGCGCACGCGGCTGATGATGGAGCGTCAACCGATACGCAACGTCGAGATGGAGACCGTGTTCCTCGAAATCTCCCACCGCGACGCGCAGCTGCGGTTTCCGGTGATGTTCATGGTGCTGCCGAGGCGTTTCGGCTCGTCGACCGAGCGCACCCGGCGCACCGACCAGCAGAAGTTACCGCCGAACGTGGACTAGCTCTGGGTGGCCTTGCTGACGTACTGGGGGCAGTACGACTGCGTCGCTGCGCCGATGAAGTAACCCGAATTGTTGTCGGTTAATCCGAGCCCGCTTTTTACGTCGGCCATTGTCTGCGCCAATGTCGCGCCATTGCTCCAATCCTGGCAAACCCCATGTCCGGCGTTGACGACGGTTTGACTCGATAGGTTGGGGAAGCTGATTCCCTGCTGCCCGAGCGCCTGCAGGAAAACGTCGTCCGTCGCGTCCGCGTTCGCCATGGGCGCGGCGACGACAGCCATACTCACCAAACCGGCGGCAACTGGGCCGGTCAAACGCGCGAGTTTCTTCATGCTGGCTCCTCGGGGTGGGTTCAATTTCTAGCCGTGAGTATCTGTGTGCGCGCCGATCAGTTAATGACTCGGCCACTGGATACTTTTGCACATTTACCGCTTCTGCGCTGGGCAATCGGCAAACTTTCAATTCGGCGACGCCACGCGAAACTCGGCCTTTAATTAACGAAAGCGGCAGTTATGGCGGCCCATTGCCCTGCCGCGGCGACGCGTTCGGCAGACGACGCGGCGGCGCGCCGTCCGGCATGCTTGCCCTATGCACCTCGTCAACGGCGTCCGCGACCCCGCGGCCAGTTTTCCCCTCGACACCGTCACCGACGACGCGGCGGAGCGTCGGCAGGCGAACCGGGCCGTCGCCGTCAGCGCGATCGGACTGGCGCTGACCGGGCTCGTCGAATTGGCCATCGCGCTACTGTCCGGCTCGGTGGCCCTGCTCGGCGACGCGTTGCACAACCTGTCGGACGTCTCCACCAGCGTGCTGGTGTTCGTCGGGTTTCGCGCGTCGCGCAAACTTCCCACCGAGCGCTACCCCTACGGGTACGAACGCGCCGAAGACCTCGCCGGAATCGGTGTCGCACTGGTGATTTGGGGCAGCGCCGCCGTGGCCGCATTCGAAAGCGTCAACAAGCTACTCCGGCACGGCGGCACCGGATACGTGGGCTGGGGTATCGCGGCCGCGCTAGTGGGAATCGCGGGTAACCAGCTGGTGGCCCGCTATAAGTTGGTGGTGGGCAAGCGGATTCGCTCGGCCACCATGGTGGCCGACGCCAAACACTCCTGGCTGGACGCGTTATCGTCCGCGGGCGCGATGCTCGGGCTGATGGGTGTGGCGCTAGGCTGGGGCTGGGCCGACGCGGTCGCCGGGATCGTCGTCACGGGATTCATCTGCCATGTCGGCTGGGAGGTGACCTCGGACATCGCTCACCGCCTGCTGGACGGCGTCGACCCCGAAATCATCACGACCGCCGAGGCGGTCGCCGCCACGTTGCCGGGCGTCACCCATGCGCACGCCCGGGCCCGATGGACCGGTCGGACGTTGCGGGTGGAAGTGGAAGGCTTCCTCGACCCCGGCACCCCACTGGCGGCGGCCGACCGGATCGGGCGTCTCGTCGCCGCCGCGCTGGCGCCACGGATTCCCGAGATGCACAACTTCACGTGGACGGCGCGGGCCGCCTAGCGGTCAGTTACCGGGAGCGCCTTCAGGCTTCGGGCCGCGGTCCTCGCCGGTGACGTACTTCGGGCAGTAGTGGGCCGCCGAAAGATACGTGAACTTGGCCGCGCTGGCCCCCTGGAACGCCGGGTTCTGGTTGCGGAGTTGGGTCACGATCTCCGCGGTGGACTGGCCGTCGTCGAGCAGGTCGCACACCGACTTGCCGATCGTGACCGCGTTGCCGCCGTCCTGGTAGGTGATGCCGGCGTCGCGCAGGTCGGTCAGAAAGTCCTGATCGTTGTTCACATCGGCGTAGGCGGGCACGGCCAGGCCGATCACGGCGGCCGCGCCGGCCAGAACGAGTAGGAATCGCATAACGCAGCGATTGTCGCAGACCCGCTGGGGAATGGCACCTCGCCGGGCAAACGGCGGGTGAACTCTCGCGCCCTCGTCAGGCCGCCGGGGCGCGGGACGGTCGCGGCGCCGGGCGGCTCAGCGTCAACGACTCGGGCAGCGCGCCCACCTGCCGGCGCTCCGCGCGCTCCCAGACGTCACCGTCCAGGACGCCGGGCAGGCCGGCCTCGCTGGCGATGAACACCGGCGCCACCCCCTGCGCGAATTGGCGGTGGTAATCGTTGAGGGCCGCGAACGCCCACTTGCCCAGCACACAAATGGTGAGCAGGTTCGCGATGGCCATCACCGCCATCGTCAAATCGGCTAGCGCCCACACCAGGGTCAGCTTGGCCAGGGCCCCGAAGATGATCGACAGCAGCGTGACCACCTTCAGCATGTTGGCCGCCAACCGCCGGCCGCCCAGATAGAACAGATTGGCCTCGGCGACCACGTAGTTGCTCAGCACCGACGCGAAGGCGAAGACGAACACCACCGAGGTCATCAGCACCGTGGTCCACGACCCGAGATCCGCGGCGATCGCGGACTCCGTCAGGCTCGCCCCGGCCAGCGAGCCCAAGCGGGACGGGTTGTAGGTTTCCGGGCCGGACAGCAGCACGATGAACGCCGTCGCCGTGCAGATCACCATCGTGTCCACGAACACCGCGAGCGACTGAATCAGGCCCTGCTCCACCGGATGTGCCACGGTCGCCGCGCCCGCGATGTTGGGCGAACTGCCCATCCCGGCCTCACAGGCGAACAGGCCTCGCTTGACGCCGGTGAACATCGCGGCAAGCGCGCCGCCCGCGAAACCGCCCGCCATCTGCCGGATGCCGAACGCACCGCCGATGATCTCCTTGATCACCGTCGGTAGCTCGGTGATGTTGACGGCCACGATGCCCAGCGCGAGCAGGGTGTACACCAGCGCGACCACCGGGAGGACCGATCCGGCGAATTGGGCGACGCGCCGCACGCCACCGAAGAGCACGGGCGCCGCCAGCACCGCCAAACCGAGTGTGGTCCAACCAACCCCGATGCCGTGCGACGACTTCAAGACCCCGCTGACCGCGTTCGTCTCCACCATGTTGAACGCGGTGGAGAACGTGACCACCAGCAGCATGGCGAAGATGACGCCGCCCGCGCGCGACCGCAGTCCCCGTTGAATGTAGAACGCGGGACCGCCGCGGAAGGCGCCGTCGTTCGAGCGGACTTTGAAGATTTGGGCCAGGGTGGCCTCGATCACCGCGGTGGCCATGCCGACGGCGGCCACCACCCACATCCAGAAGACGGCGCCGGGGCCCCCGACCGTCAAGGCGATTGCGACGCCGGCGATGTTCCCCGTACCCACGCGGGACGCGAGGCCCACGCAGAACGCCTGGAAGGACGAGATGCCGCCGTCCTGGCGATGAGCCCGACGAAGCTGGCGAAGCATGCGCCCGAAGTAGCGGATCTGAATGAATCGGGTGCGCACGGTGAAATAGATGCCGCCACCGATCAGCAAATAAATCAGGACGTGCGTATTGAGGATGTTGCTAAGGGGCTCGACCAACTGCTGCTGAAGGAAGTCCAAGCCCATGCTTCCTTTCGGCCACGATCACTGTCCGTCGCCGAAATGTTATGGGTGAATTGTTGATGACAGGTTTCGTTAACCCGCCGTCAATGGTCGGCCATGTAACAACCGCATCACATTCGATGGCGCGGCCCACCGCCGCCACCACCTACGAGGCGGCGTCGGGCTTCGAGAGCGCTTGGGGGCAATAGGAGTTGGCGGCGATGGCCGCGAATCGGGTGGCGTCGTCCCCCTGCAGCCCGCGGTTGAGCATCTGGATCATCCGCACAACGTCGGTCAGGTTCGAGCCCTCGCTGACCAACTTGCACACCGACCTGCCGGAGGTAATCGCCTGCTCGGGATCCGAGTAGGTCAGGCCGGCGGCGTGAACCGTGGCCAGGAAGGCGTCGTCGCTGCCGTCGGCGCGCGCGGGTCCGGCCAGGCCGATCGCGGCTACAAGACCGAGTGAAATCAGGAATAGCCTCACGGCTCACTGATCGTTCCAGAGGTGCCGCCGCCCCGCATCTCGTAGGGCGAACCGGCGGGTCAGGAGCTGGCGGTCGTTGTCGTCGGGGAGCTCGACGAGAGCGCATCCGGGCAATAGGCGTTCGCCGCGATCGCGGTGAACTTCGTGGCCTTGTCGGCGCTCAATGCGCTGTCGCCCTTTTGCACCGCCGTCGCGATGTCCGCGATGGCGGTGCCGCTACCCGCCGCGGAGCACACGTAGTGGGCCGCCTGGATGGCCTGCCCCGGGTCGGTGTAGGTGAAACCGGCCTTGTCCAGGGAGGCGAGGAATGCGCCGTCGGTGTCGTCGGCGTATGCCGGGGCGGCCAGGCCGATCATGACAGCAACGCTGGAAATCGTCAGAAGGAGCCTCATAAATCTGAAATCGTTCCAGACGGGCGCGGCGTGCGCGGCTGACGAAACAATTTTTAACATTCGTCAACCCCGGGTTGACAGGCGCAGAGCGTCAACCTATCGTTGACGCCATGGCCGCGCCGACCCGTATCGCCTATCCCGTCCGCCTCGACGAGCTGATCAACGCCATCAAAGCGGTGCACACCGACGCGCTGGATCAGCTGGCCGACGCCGTGCTGGCGGCCGAGCATCTGGGCGAAGTCGCCGACCACCTGATCGGGCACTTCGTTGACCAGGCGCGGCGGTCCGGGGCGTCATGGACCGACATCGGCAAGAGCATGGGCGTCACCAAGCAAGCGGCGCAAAAGCGGTTCGTCCCGCGCGCCGAGACGAACACCCTGGACCCCGAACAGGGCTTCGCCCGCTTCACGCCCCGGGCGCGTGGAGCGGTGGTAGCGGCGCAAAACGCCGCTCATGAGGCGGCCAACGACGAGATCACCCCCGCCCACCTGCTGCTCGGTGTGCTCAGTGAGCCGGCCGCGCTGGCCACGGTGTTGCTGCGCCTGCAGCAAGTCGACACCGAGTCATTGCGTGCGGCGGTGGAGCTGCCCCCGGCCGGCAGCGAAACCCCCGACCTCATCCCGTTCAGCGGGCCCGCGCGCAAAGCCCTCGAGCTGACCTTCCGCGAAGCACTTCGGCTGGGCCACAACTACATTGGCACCGAGCACCTGCTGCTGGCGCTGCTCGAGCTGGAGGACGCACCGTCCGGCGAAGGACCGCTGCGCCGGTGCGGCGTGGACAAGGGCCGCGTCGAGGCCGACCTGATCAAGGCGCTGGAATCACTGGGCGGCGGCACCGCTGCTCGATGATCGCGGGTCGTCGACCCCTCCCCCGCGCAACACCGCGTATGCGATCATTCGAAGGTTCCCTTCCCGGGTTGCCTAGGAGGCGAAGGCATGGCACAGACGCACCGCTGGCTGGTCGTCCTGTCCGCCTTCGTCGTCGCCGCGGCGAGCGTCACCGCCGTCGCCGTGCTGCCCGCCCCCCGCGCCTGGGCCGGTGACGCCCCGATCGGCCATATCGGCGACACGCTGCGGGTGGACACTGGCACCTACGTCGCGGACGTGACCGTCACCGGCGTGGCGCCCTGCGACCCGCCCCCGGGCTTCGGCTACACGCGTGAGGGGACCTTCCGGGGTTTCCCCGGCAGCTCGGTCGAGCGGGCCGACGTCATCGTTCGCGCGGTCCGGGTGCCCAACCCGTTCGTCATGGCGACCACCTTCAGCTTCGACGGCGTGACCCAGTTCGCCGACGCCTACAAGCCGCGCGCCTCCGACGCCCCCGACGCACTGGACAACGTGCTGACCAACGCGCCGAACGGGGCGATCGTGCGCGGCGAAGTGTATTGGGACGCCTACCGTGATCCCGTCTCCACGGTGGTCCTGCTGGACAGGAAGACGGGCTACCACCTGGCGCAGTGGAACCTCTGACACGCACCGTACGCGTCGTCACGACGGAATCCGTTGACGTTCAACAGCTTGCCGACGTCGCCGCGCGCACCTTCCCACTGGCGTGTCCGGCCTCGATGGCACCCGAGAACATCGCCGCGTTCGTCGACGCCAACCTGACGGCCGCCCACTTCGCCGCATACCTGGAGGATCCGCGTCGCGCGATCCTCACCGCCACGCAGGACGACCGAATCATCGGCTACGCCATGCTGATTCGCGACGATGACACCGCCGAGCTGTCCAAGATCTACGTCGCGCCGGAGCACCACGGCACCGGGGTCGCGTCCGCGCTGATGGACCTCGCGCTGACCACGGCCGACGAATGGCACGTGGATCGCCTTTGGCTGGGCGTCAACCAGGCGAACGAACGCGCGCAACGCTTCTACGCCAAGAGCGGCTTCGTGGTCAGCGGCACCCGGACCTTTCAGGTCGGCGCCGGGCGCGAGAACGACTTCGTCATGACGCGCCCGCTTCCTTGACCGTCAGCGCCAGGAGCCGAGAGATGGCCCGCAGGTACTTCTTCCGATAGCCGCCCGCCAGCATCTCGTCGCTGAAGATGGTGTCCAGCTTGGCGCCCGAGGCGACCAAGGGAATGCCGGCGTCATACAACCGGTCGGTCAGCGCCACCAGCCGCAGCGCGACGTTCTGGTCGTCGATGCCGTGCACCCCGGTCAGGAACACGGCGGTCACCCCCTCGATGAGGGTCAGATACCGCGACGGGTGCATGGTGGCCAGGTGCGCGCAAAGCGCGTCGAAATCGTCGAGCGTCGCCCCGTCGACCCGAGCGGCCCGCGCGACCACCTCGGCGTCCGACGGCGGCTGCGGCGCCGGCGGCAGGCCGCGATGCCGGTAGTCGGGACCCTCGATCCGCACGGTGGTGAAAATGCTTGCGAGCGTGTTGATTTCGCGTAGAAAGTCCTGGGCGGCGAAGCGGCCCTCGCCGAGCTGCTCGGGCAGCGTGTTGGAGGTGGCGGCCACCGACACCCCCCGCTCGACCAGCGACGAGAGCAGCCGGGATATCAGCGTGGTGTTGCCCGGGTCATCCAGCTCGAACTCGTCGATGCACACCGCCGTGTAGTCGGCCAGCAGGTCGATGCACTCGGCGAAGCCGAACACCCCGGCCAACTGGGTCAGCTCCCCAAACGTCGCGAACGCCTTCGGAGTTGACGACTCCGGACCCTCACCGGGCAGCGCGTAATAGGCCGACGCCAGCAAGTGGGTCTTGCCCACGCCGAACCCGCCGTCCAGATACAGCCCTACACCGGGCAGCACCGTCCGCCGGCCGAACAACCTTCGCCGGCCCGCGCGCCGCTCCACCGCCTGCCGGCAGAACTGTTGGCACGCCACGACGGCGGCCTCC
Source organism: Mycobacterium hainanense (assembly GCF_041890355.1). Taxonomy (NCBI): domain Bacteria; kingdom Bacillati; phylum Actinomycetota; class Actinomycetes; order Mycobacteriales; family Mycobacteriaceae; genus Mycobacterium; species Mycobacterium hainanense. The sequence continues at coordinate 3,767,041 of NZ_CP169059.1, forward strand.
TGCGTCGGCTCGGCCGGGTCGGGCTCATACGTCGCGAAGCTCACGTCGGCGAACGTTGGCGGCGGTCGCAATTGAGCGATCAGCCGCTCCGGCGACACACTCGGATGCCGATCCACCAGGTGCGCCACTCCCCCGGAAGTGGACCCGTGCATCCGCAGAACCCTACCGGCGTGCTGCAATCAACCCCATGGCCCTGCCCGAGACGCCGCTGTCGCTGCTCGGATCGGTGCGCGAACTCGGCGACGCTGAACTCCCCCGCCTCTACGACTACCCCGAACGCGACGGGACCTGGGTGCGGGCCAACTTCATCGCCAGCGTCGACGGCGGCGCCACCTCCGGCGGCAGCAGCGGAACGATGGGGGGTCCCGGCGACCGGTTCGTGTTCCACCTGCTCAGGGAGCTCGCCGACGTCATCATCGTCGGCGCGGGCACCGTGCGGGTCGAGGGCTACTCGGGCGCGCAGCTGAGCGTCGCCCAGCGCCAGCGGCGGCAGGCCCGCGGGCAGAGCGAAATCCCGCAACTGGCGATCGTCACCAAATCGGGCCGACTGGACCGCGACATGGGGGTGTTCACCCGGACCGAGGTGCCGCCGCTGGTCCTGACCTGCGCGGCGGCGTCGGCCCCGGCGCGCCGGATGCTCACCGACCTGTGCGAGGTGATCGACTGCTCCGGTGACGACCCCGGCGAGGTCGACGAGGCCGTCATGCTGGCGGCCCTCGGCGCTCGCGGGATGCGCCGCATCCTGACCGAGGGCGGACCGATGCTGCTCGACTCGTTGATCCGGCGCGACATGCTCGACGAGCTCTGCCTGACCATCGCGCCCTACATCGTCGGCGGCCTGGCTCGCCGCATCGCGACGGGGCCCAGCCAGCTGCTGACGCCGATGCGCTGTGCCCACGTTCTGACCGACGACGCCGGTTACCTGTACACCCGGTACGTCAAGGCCTAGCTTTACGGCGACCCGGCTGCGCCGCGCTTGCGATCGCCCTAGTCCGATGGCGGCGACCCGCGGCGCCCGGCTGCGCCGCGCTTGCGATCGCCGCTGATATGGCGGCGACCCGCGGCGCCCGGCTGCGCCGCGCTTGCGATCGCCGCTAGCTACTGTGGTCGACATGAGTCGGCAGATCACGCTCGCCACGGTGTTGATTGCGGTGACCACCGTGGTCGCCGGCTGCGTCCCGGGCCTGGCCGCCGACCCGCGCTTCGCCACCAACTCCGGCGCCCGGCCCCAGGGTGCGACCACCGCCAAGCCACCGCCCAGCGGCCCGCCCCCGATCGCGGCCCCCAAGAACGACCTGCCCTGGCACGACTGCACGGCGCGGGTGTTCGGCGACGCCGCGGTCCCCCCCGCCGCCGGGGTCCAGCTGGATTGCGCGAACTACGACGCCGACCTGGATCCCAATGGCGGCGGGACGGGCAACGTCAGCGTCGGCGTGGTCCGCGCGCGCTCCAGCCAGACCCCCCGCGACGCGGGCCCACTGGTCTTCACCACCGGCTCAGACATGCCGTCGTCGGCGCAGCTGCCGGTCTGGCTGGCGCGGGGCGGCGCCGACGTGCTGCAGACCCATCCGATCGTGGCCGTCGACCGGCGCGGCATGGGCATGTCGAACCCGATCGACTGCCGGGACTCCTCCGACCGCCAGATCATGCGCGACCAGGCGCAGTTCCAAACCGGTGACGATCCCGTCGCCAACCTCTCGGACGTCGCGAACACCGCCACCACCAACTGCACCGACGCGATCGCGCCGGGCGCGGGCGCCTACGACAACGCCCACGCCGCCTCGGACATCGAGCGGCTGCGCTCGCTGTGGGACGTCCCCGCGGTCGCGCTGGTCGGGATCGGCAACGGGGCCCAGGTGGCGCTGGCCTACGCCGCGGCGCGCCCCGACAAGGTCGCCCGACTGATCCTCGACTCGCCAGTTGCCTTGGGCGTCAACGCCGAAGCCGCCGCCGAGCAGCAGGTCAAGGGCCAGCAGGCCGCGCTCGACGCGTTCGCCGCCCAGTGCGTCGCGGTGAACTGCGCGCTGGGCCCCGACCCCAAGGGCGCCGTCGGTGCGTTGCTGGCCGACGCCCGCGCCGGTAAGGGGCCCGCCGGTGCGTCCGTGGCCGAGGTGGCGAACGCCATCACCGTCGCGCTGGGCTTCCCCTCCGACGGCCGCGTCAACACCACCACCAACCTGGCCAACGCCCTGGCGGCGGCCCGCTCCGGCGACACCAACCAGCTGACCAACCTGATCAACCACGCCAACGCCACCCAGGACTCCGACGGCCAGTTCGTCAACACCTGCAGCGACGCCGTCAACCGCCCCACTCCGGACCGGGTGCGCGAACTGGTGGTGGCGTGGGCCAAGCTGTACCCGCAGTTCGGCACCGTCGCGGCGCTCAACTTGGTCAAATGCGTGCACTGGCCGACGGGCTCGCCGCCGGCGCCGCCGAAATCGTTGAAGGTCGACGTCCTGTTGCTCGGCGTGCAGAACGACCCGATCGTCGGGACCGAAGGGGTCGCGGCGACGGCCGCGACGGTGATCAACGCCAACGCGGCCAGCAAGCGCGTGATGTGGCAAGGCATCGGCCACGGCGCCAGCATCTACTCCCCGTGCGCGGTGTCCCCGCTGATCGGCTACGTCAACAGCGGCAAACTGCCCGGAACCGACACGTACTGTCCCGCCTGATTTTCCGGCCGCACGCCGGTGTACGGTGCGCTGGTGACGGCAGCTGAATCGACCCCAACCGGCTTGCGTGATTGGACGTTCGCCGCCTTTCGTCCCCGTAGCGGCGCGCCGAGCACTGCAAGCATATTGCGGTCCGCATTGTGGCCGGTGGCCATCATGTCGGTGCTGCACCGCAGCATCATCCTGACGCTCAACGGCAACATCACCGACGACTTCAAGCCGGTGTACCGCGCCGTCCTGAACTTCCGGCGCGGCTGGGACATCTACAACGAACACTTCGACTACGTCGACCCGCACTACCTGTACCCACCGGGCGGCACGCTGCTGATGGCGCCGTTCGGGTACCTGTCCTTCACGCCGTCGCGGTACCTGTTCATCCTGATCAACACCGTGGCCATCCTGATCGCCTGGTATCTGCTGCTGCGGCTGTTCAAGTTCACGCTGTCGTCGGTGGCCGCGCCCGCCCTGCTGCTGGCCATGTTCTGCACGGAAAGCGTCACCAGCACGCTGGTCTTCACCAACATCAACGGCTGCGTGCTGCTGGCGGAGGTGCTGTTTTTGCGGTGGATGCTGGACGGAAAGGTCCGGCACGAGTGGTGGGCCGGGCTGGTCATCGGGTTGACGCTCACGCTCAAACCCGTGCTGGGTCCGCTGCTGCTGCTGCCCCTGCTGAACCGCCAGTGGCGGACGCTGGTGCCCGCGTTCCTCGTCCCGATCGCCATCAACGCGGTGGCCTGGCCGCTGGTCAGCGATCCCACCGATTTCGTCACCCGCACGCTGCCCTACATCGGCGGTGTCCGGGACTACTTCAACAGCTCGATCGAGGGCAACGGCGTGTACTTCGGCCTGCCCACCTGGCTGATCGTCTTCCTGCGACTTCTGTTCACCGTGCTCGCGATCGGCGCGCTGTGGCTGCTCTACCGCTACCACCGCACCCGCGACCCGCTGTTCTGGTTCACCACCTCGTCGGGCGTGCTGCTGCTGTGGTCGTGGCTGGTGTTGCCGCTGGCCCAGGGCTACTACTCGATGATGCTGTTCCCGTTCCTGATGACGGTCGTGCTGCGGAACTCGCTGATCCGCAACTGGCCGGCGTGGCTGGGGATCTACGGGTTCCTCACGCTCGACGACTGGTTGATCTACCGGTACATGAGGTATGGCCGCGCCCTGCACTACCTCAAGATCACCTATGGCTGGTCGCTGCTGCTGATCGTGGTGTTCACCGTGCTCCTGTTCCGCTACCTCGATGCGAAGGCCGAGGACCGGCTGGACGAGGGCATCGATCCGGCGTGGCTGACGGCGGAGCGGGGGAAGGCTAGCGTGGAGGCATGACTAGCCCGAAGCTGCAGCTGACCGACGACGAGTGGCGCCAGAAGCTGACGCCCGAAGAGTTTCACGTGCTGCGCCGCGCCGGCACCGAGCGGCCGTTCACCGGTGAGTACACCGACACCAAAACCGAAGGCATCTACCAGTGCCGGGCCTGCGGCGCCGAACTGTTCCGCAGCACAGAGAAATTCGAGTCGCACTGCGGCTGGCCGTCGTTCTTCGACCCGGCCAATTCCGACGCAGTGATCCTGCGGCCCGACCACTCGATGGGAACCACGCGCACCGAGGTGCTCTGCGCGAACTGCCACAGCCACCTGGGCCACGTGTTCACCGGCGAGGGCTACCCGACGCCGACCGACCAGCGCTACTGCATCAACTCCATCTCGCTGCGCCTGGTGCCGGCGGGGGCGTAGTCCCTTCACTGCAGTCGGCTGCAGCTGGCTGACAGCCGCGACAGCCAGCTGCAATCGCGACACGTAGACCGTTGCGACGACACGCCGGCGTGCGTCGCAACGGTTTATATCTCGCGGCATCCGCGGCGGACGAGTGCGTCGCGCACGCGACGCACGACGTCCTGCGGCTTGTCCTCCGCGATCACCCGGATGACGATCCAGCCAAGCTCCTCGAGCTTGCGCAACCGCCACTGGTCTCGGGCATACTGACGGCGGTCGGTGCGATGCTGGTCACCGTCGTACTCGGCGGCCACTTTGTATCTCTCCCAACCCATATCGAGCACGCCGACCGTTCGCCAGTTTTCGTTCACGGGTATCTGCGTCTCCGGAGCGGGCAATCCGGCGTCGATCAGCAAGAGTCGTAGCCACGTCTCCTTGGGCGACGCGGCGCCTGCGTCAACGAGCGGTAGGACCCTGCGCAACAGGCGCAACCCCCTCGCGCCCGGATGCCGCTTGGCCTGCAACAACACCTCCTCGACATCAAACGGCGTGGCCCGCATCAGGGCGTCGAGCCGCGCAACCGCCTCCCCAAAAGGCGGTTGCCGAGCCACGTCAAACGCTGTGCGAGCGACTGTGGTCACGGAAAGACCCGCGACACGGGTGACCTCATCCGGCCCAAGTCGGTGATTGCGAGTGATCACGCCATCGGGAGCGTGCTGGTTACGCCAGATCAACTCGATGGGCTCCTCGTCGTCGATCCAATTCGAGCCGTGCAGCGCGGCAGCGGCAAGCCCGGCCACCACACCGCGTCGGCCTGACCAGAGCCATGCCCCCACGGAACGCGTCCGCAAGGACGGGATCGCCCGCTCCCCCAGGTACACATCCGGGTAGATGGCCCGAAATCCGACCCTCAGCTGATACGGGCTAAGCCTGCCCTCCCGCACGGCCTCGCTGCCAATAAACACTTCGTCCATAAACGAAAGACGCGGGCACGCGGCGCGTGGATCCCCAGATATAAACGGCTGCGAGGAGTTTCGGCGCGTCGTCGCAGACGTTTACGTGTCGCGGGAAGGAGGGGCGCGACAGACGAGGCGAAATCAGTCGACGCGGGTGGCGTGCACTTCCCAGAACGGGGCGTGCGCCCGCGCGCCCTCGAGCCAGGGCTCGATCACGCGGAAGCGCTCCAGCAACACCTGCGCCTGATCGGCCATGTCGGGGTTGCGCGCGGCCATCAGCTCGATGGATTCCACGCTGATGTTGACCTGGTAGGTGGTCGTGCCGAGATATGTGATCTCCCAGCCGCCGGCCGGAAGCACGTCGCGAAAGTCGTTCTCGGACAACGACCGCAGCATCTTGAAGCCGTTGATGTTGTGTTGGCCGAACTCGTACATGTACAGCCGCGCGCCGGGCTTGGTCGCGCGGTGCAGCGCGCGCACGTAGGACTGCCGGAGCTCGGGCTCTGTGCTGAACGTGTGGTAGAAGGCGCAGTCGACGACGGTGTCGAACCGGCCGTCGAACCCGTCCAGCTTGGTGGCGTCGGCGAGTTCGAAAGTGACCGACACGCCGGCCTTTTCGGCGTTCTTCCGGGCCCGCTCGATGGCTCCCGCCGAGCCGTCGATGCCGGTCGCGGCGTAGCCCTTCGAGGCGTAGTAGATCGCGTGATGGCCCGGCCCGGTGCCCGGGTCGAGCACCTCACCCTTGATCGCACCCAGCGCGACCAGCTGCTGGACCACCGGCTGGGGGCCGCCGATGTCCCACGGCGTTGCGGCGGGTAGGCCGTGCGACGTCCGCTCGTCGCGGTACATCTGCTCGAAACGGGTGGGGTCGTTGGGATCGAATGCGGTCGTCATGGCAGCGCGTTCACCAACTGCTCGACCGACACCCGAGGACCGGTGAAAAACGGCGTCTCCTCGCGGGTGTGCCTGCGGGCGTCGGTGGCCCGCAGCTCGCGCATCAGGTCGACGATGCGGTGCAATTCGGGGGCCTCGAAGGCCAGCAGCCATTCGTAGTCGCCCAGCGCGAACGCCGGCACCGTGTTGGCGCGCACGTCCTTGTACTCGCGGGCGGCCATGCCGTGTTCGGCGAGCATGCGGCGCCGTTCCTCGTCGGGCAGCAGGTACCACTCGTAGGACCGGACGAACGGGTACACGCAGACGTAGTTGCCGGGCTCCTCGCCCGCCAGGAACGCCGGGATGTGGCTCTTGTTGAACTCCGCCGGCCGATGCAGCGCCACGCTGCTCCACACCGGCGAGCAGGCCCGCCCCAGCGTCGTGGTGCGGCGGAAGTCGGCGTAGGTCGCCTGCAGCGCTTCGACGTTGTCGGCGTGCGTCCAGACCATGAAGTCGGCGTCGGCCCGCAGGCCCGCCACATCGTAGAGTCCGCGCACCACGACGCCGCGCTCCTCCTGCTGCTTGAAAAACCGCGATGCGTCATCGATCACGGCGTCGCGCTGTTCCCCGAGCACGCCCGGCCGCACCGAGAAGACCGAGAACATCAGGTAGCGGATCGTGGCGTTGAGGGTGTCGTAGTCGAGCTTGGCCATGGCACCTATCGTGCCACTTTCAGATCGAGGGCCTCGACCGCGCGCCCGGCGGCCCCGACGCACGCCGGCACACCGATGCCGTCGAGGTAGCTGCCCGCCACGGCCAGCGTCGGCGGCAGTCCCGCCCGTATCTGGGCGACCAGCTCCGCGTGGCCCGGCCCGTACTGCGGCATGGCCTCGATCCAGCGTTGCACGCGGACGTCCAGGAGGTCGACGGCCAGGCCGAACACGTCGACCAGGTCGCTCAACGCCCAGCCCAGTAACTCGTCGTCGGAGACGCCGGTGGCCACGCCGTCGCCGCACCGGCCGAACGACAGCCGCAGCAGCTGGGCGTCCCCACGGGCGCCCCACTTGCGCGACGAGAGCGTGATCGCCTTGCCCCGCAACCGCTCTCCGGTCGCGACCAGCACCCCGGAGCAGTCGGGAAAGGGAGTGTCGCCCGGCACCGCAAGCCCCACCACCACCGACGACGCGTTGGTGATCCGGCCGGCGGCGGCGGCGCTGCCCGGGGCGATCTCGGCGAGCAGGGCCGCCACGCAGTGGGCCGGGACGGCCAGGATCACCGCGTCGGCGTGCCGGCGGGCGCCGCTGTCATCGAGCAGCGACCAGCCGGCCTCGCCGCGGTCCACCCGCTGCACCGCGGCCCGCACCCAATGCGGCCGGCCGCGCGCGACGAGCGCGTCGAGCAGCACCTGGTAGCCGCCATCGAGCGCCCCGAACACCGGCGCGCCGGTCGCCGGCGGCAGCGCCTGCCGCACCGCGTCCGTCAGGCTGGAGGCGCCGCGGTCCAACGCCGCCGCGACGCCGGGGGCCGCCGCGCGCAGACCGATCGTCGCCGCCGAGCCCGCATACACCCCTCGCAGCAGCGGGTCCACCGACCGGGCCACGACCTGCTCGCCGAACCGCTCGCCGACCAGTTCGGCCGTCGCGGGGTCGTCGCCGGGTCGCCACGCCAGGGCGCGGGCCGGTTCGTCCTCGATGCGCGCGACGGTCGCCTCGTCGACCAGCCCCGCCACCGAGGTGGCCGACGACGGAATCCCGACGACCGTGCCGGCGGGCAGCGGGTGCAGGCTCCGCTGGCTGTAGATCAACGGGCGGGCGCCGGTGGACACCAGTTGGCGGCCGGCCAGGCCCAGTTCGGCCAGCAGCGCCGGCATCTCCGGCCGGCGCAGCACGAACGCCTCGGCGCCCAGGTCCATGGTCTGCCCGCCGACGCGCTCGGTCCGCAAGATGCCGCCGAGCCGGTCGGCGGGATCAAACAGCGTGATGTCCGCCTCGTCACCCACCGCGACGCGCAGCCGATAGGCCGCCGTCAGCCCCGAAATCCCGCCCCCGACAACGCAATACGACGGAACGGTCATAGGGAGTGGACCAGCGCCACCAGGTCGGTCAGCACGCCGGGGTCGGTGTCCGGCAGCACACCGTGGCCCAGGTTGAAGACGTGACCGGTCGCGCCCGCGTCGACCGCCCGGCGGCCGTCCTCGACGACGGCGCGGGCGGCGCGTTCCACGGCAGGCCATCCGGCCATCAGCACCACCGGGTCGAGGTTGCCCTGCAGCGCCGTGCCGGGCGCGACCCGGGCGGCCGCGTCAGTCAGCGCGGTGCGCCAGTCGACGCCCACCACCGTCGCGCCGACCGTCGACATGGCGCCCAGCAGTTCGGCGGTGCCGACCCCGAAGTGCGTCATCGGCACGCCGTATTCGGCGAGCGCGCCGAACACCCGGGCGCTGTGCGGTTGCACGTAGGTGCGGTAGTCGGCGAGCGACAGGGCGCCCGCCCACGAGTCGAACACCTGAATGGCGTCCACTCCCGCCTCCAGCTGCACGCGCAGGAAGCCGACGGTGATGTCGGTCAGCTTCTCCATCAGCGCGTGCCAGCTGTCCGGTTCGGCCAGCATCATCGCCTTGGTGCGAGCGTGGTGGCGGCTGGGGCCACCCTCGATCAAGTAGGACGCCAGGGTGAACGGCGCCCCCGCGAACCCGATCAGCGGGACCGCGCCGAGCGCGGCCACCAGCAGCGTGACCGCGTCGGAAACCGGCTGAATCCGTTGGCGGTCAAGGGGTTTCATCGCGTCGACGTCGGCGGCGGTGCGCACCGGCGACGCGATCACCGGTCCGACGCCCGCGACGATGTCGAGGTCGACGCCCGCGCCGAGCAGCGGCACCACGATGTCGGAGAACAAGATCGCCGCGTCGACGTCGTGGCGCCGCACCGGCTGCAGGGTGATCTCGCAGACCAGCTCGGCGTCGAAACAGGCCGCCAGCATGTCGGTCTGGGCCCGCAGCGCGCGGTATTCGGGCAGCGAACGACCGGCCTGCCGCATGAACCACACCGGGGGCCGACCGGGCTTGCCGCCGGTGGCGGCGGCCAGATACGGCGACTCGGGGAGGTCGCGACGGGTGCTCATCGTCCTCAATGCTGCCACGGCGGCGGCCCCGTCCCCGCGCTGCGTACTATCAACCACCGTGCCGGTCAGCCAGCCCCCCGTGAATTACGACGAGTTCCCCAGCCTGCGCTGCGAGGTGGGCGACCACGGCATCCTGACGCTGGTTCTCGACGCCCCCGGCCTCAACTCGGTGGGTCCGCAGATGCACCGCGACCTCGCCGACATTTGGCCGACGATCGCCCGCGACCCCGACGTGCGCGTCGTGCTGGTCCGCGGCGAAGGCAAGGCCTTCTCCTCCGGCGGCAGCTTCGACCTGATCGCCGAAACCATCGGCGAGTACGAGGGCCGGATCCGCATCATGCGGGAGGCCCGCGACCTGGTGCTCAACATGGTCAACTTCGACAAGCCGGTCGTCTCGGCGATCCGGGGACCGGCCGTCGGCGCGGGCCTGGTGGTGGCGCTGCTCGCCGACGTCTCGGTGGCGGGCCGCACGGCGAAACTCATCGACGGGCACACGAAGCTGGGGGTGGCCGCGGGCGACCACGCCGCGATCTGCTGGCCGCTGCTGGTCGGCATGGCCAAGGCCAAGTACTACCTGCTCACCTGCGAGACGCTGCTCGGGGAAGAGGCCGAGCGGATCGGCCTGGTATCCACCTGCGTCGACGACGACGACGTGCTGTCGACGGCCACGCGGATCGCCGAGGACCTGGCTCGGGGCGCGCAGAACGCCATTCGCTGGACCAAGCACAGCCTCAACTACTGGTACCGCATGTTCGCGCCCGCCTTCGACACCTCGCTCGGCCTGGAGTTCCTCAGCTTCAGTGGCCCCGACGTGCAGGAGGGCTTGGCCGCGCATCGTGAGAAGCGACCCGCCCGATTTACCGGCGGAAACGCCTCCTGAGCTGGTTCGATACGCTCCGATGAGGTCTGGTAACGGCTTGGTCGCGGTCGGCGCGCCTGGTTTCGCCTGTCGGCCGATGGGTCTACCGTCTGACCCTGTGACCCGTGCCGCGACGACGAAGAGCGACCGGGATGAACAGGAGCGGCGCCAAGTGACCTCAGCTGAACCGGAGCCATTCCGCGAGGCGGTAGCGGCGATGAACGGCGTCATCGTGCGGCCGGAACTTGAGCTGGGCCCGATCCGTCCACCCCAACGCCTGGCGCCCTACAGCTACGCGCTGGGCGCCGAGGTCAAACACCCCGACCGCGAGATCGTGCCGGAGCGGTCCGACGGCGACGCGTTCGGCCGGCTGATCCTGCTGTACGACCCGGAAGGCGCCGACGCATGGGACGGCACCATCCGGCTGGTCGCCTACATTCAGGCCGACCTGGACCCCAGCGAGGCCGTCGACCCCCTGCTGCCCGAGGTGGCGTGGAGCTGGCTGGTGGACGCGCTGGAGTCCCGGATGGAGCAGGTCACCGCCCTGGGCGGCACCGTCACCGCGACGACCTCCGTGCGTTACGGGGACATCTCCGGGCCACCGCGCGCGCATCAGTTGGAGCTGCGGGCGTCGTGGACGGCGACCACGCCGCAAGTCGGCGTCCATGTCGAAGCCTTCTGTGAGGTACTGGAACACGCGGCGGGCCTCCCCCCGACGGGCGTCACCGATCTGAGCTCCCGGTCACGCGCCTGACATGTGCGAACCGGACGCCCCCGGGCCCGGCAGCACTGTGCCCGACAACAGCGAGCCCGACAACAGCGAGCCCGACAACCCCGAACCCCAGCCCACGCCGCTGCTGCACCCCGCCGAAGGCATTCCCGACCTCTCGGTGACGGTCCGGCAGATCCAAGACGCCGCGAAGCTGCTGGAGCGTGGCCACGGACCGTTCGCCGTGGACGCCGAGCGGGCGTCGGGTTTTCGGTACTCCAACCGGGCGTACCTGATTCAGATCCGCCGGGCCGGCGCCGGCACGGTGCTCATCGACCCGGTCAGCCACGGAGCTGACCCGCTGGAGGCGCTGCGGCCCGTCGCCGAGGTGCTGAGCGAAGACGAATGGATCTTGCATTCCGCCGACCAGGACCTGCCCTGCCTGGCGGAGGTCGGCCTGCGGCCGCCGGCCCTCTACGACACCGAGCTGGCCGGGCGGCTGGCCGGTTTCGAGCGGGTGAACCTCGCGACCATGGTGGAGCGGCTGCTGGGTTCCGGACTGGCCAAGGGCCACGGGGCGGCCGACTGGTCCAAGCGCCCGCTGCCCGAGGAATGGCTCAACTACGCGGCGCTGGACGTGGAGCTGCTCATCGAGCTGCGGGCCGCGATCGCCGACGTCCTGGCCGAGCAGGGCAAAACAGATTGGGCCGCGGAGGAATTCGACTATCTGCGGGCGGTGGGGTCCAGGGATCCCAGCTCCGTGGCGCGACCGGACCGGTGGCGGCGCACGTCGGGAATCCACCGGGTGCGCGACCAGCGTGGGCTGGCCGCGGTTCGCGAGCTCTGGCTGACCCGCGACCGCATCGCCCAGCGCCGTGACATCGCGCCGCGGCGCATCCTGCCCGACTCGGCCATCATCGAGGCCGCCATCGCCGACCCGAAGACGATCGAGGACCTCACCGCGCTGCCAGTGTTCGGCGGGCGCAATCAACGCCGCAGCGCCCCCACCTGGCTGGGCGCGCTAGAGGCCGCCCGGCGAACGAAGAACCCGCCCGCCGATGCCGAACCGCCCAACGGCCCGCCTCCGCCCGCGCGCTGGAGCCGGCGCAAACCGGAGGCGGCCGCGCGGCTGGAGGCGGCGCGGGCGGCGCTGTCGCGAGTGTCGGAGCAGGTGCACGTCCCCACCGAAAACCTGGTCTCACCCGATCTGGTGCGACGGCTGTGCTGGGACTGGGAGCCGGCGCCCGATCCCCTCGATGCCGTCGAAACGTTTCTGCGCGCCGGGCAGGCCCGGCGGTGGCAGCGGGCACTGGTGGATCCCCCGCTGGCGCAGGCGCTGCAGCCCACGGCCGAGCAGGAACCCGAGAACTCCGACTAATCGCGGCGCGCGGCGCCGAACGTGCAACCACTGCGAAAAATCGCGCCCGGAACCGCACTGAGTGCACGTTGGGCGAAAGGTCATCGCGTATGACGACGCCGCGGGCGGCTCAGTCGAGGTGTTCGCGGATCTCCGCTTCGGTGACGGAACTGCCCAACGCGGCCACCCAACCGGTGATGCGGCGGGCCACGTCCTGATCGGTCAGCCCGAGGTCGGCCAGCAGCTCACCCCGCGAGGCATGCTCGTAGAACCGCTGCGACAGCCCGACGTCGCGGCACGGAACGTCGATGTCGGCGTTGCGCAGCGCGGCGGACACCGCCGACCCCACGCCGCCGCTGACGCCGTTGTCCTCGCAGGTGACGACCAGTTTGTGCTGCGCGGCGAGCTCGAGCACCCCGTCGGACACGGGCAGCACCCAGCGCGGGTCGATCACCGTCACGCCGATCCCCTGGTTGTGCAGCCGCTTGGCCACCTCCAACGCCATCGGGACGAACGCGCCGACGCCCACCAGCAGCACGTCGTGGTTCAACCCGCCGGCCGGCACCGCAAGCACGTCCACGCCCGAGCGCCGCTCCAGCGCCGGAATGTCTTCGCCCACATCGCCTTTGGGGAACCGCAGGGCGGTCGGGCCGTCGTTGACGTCGAGGGCCTCGCCGAGCTCCTCGCGCAGCCGGGTGGCGTCCCGGGGTGCCGCCACCCGCATGCCCGGCACGATGCCGAGCACGGACATGTCCCACATGCCGTTGTGGCTGGCGCCGTCGTTACCGGTGATGCCGGCGCGGTCCAGCACCATGGTGACGGGCAGCTTGTGCAACGCCACGTCCATCATGATCTGGTCGAAGGCGCGGTTGAGGAACGTCGAATAGATGGCCACCACCGGGTGCATGCCGCCCATCGCCAGGCCCGCGGCCGACGTCAGGGCGTGCTGCTCGGCGATGCCGACGTCGAAGAGCCGATCCGGGAACTGCTGGCCGAAGGGGCTCAGGCCGGTCGGGCCCGGCATCGCCGCGGTGATGGCCACGATGTCGCGGCGCTTCTTGGCGTAGCCGATGAGCGCGTCGGAGAACGTCGCGGTCCAGCCGGGGCCGGCGATCTTGGTGGCCTGCCCGGTGACCGGGTCGATCACGCCGCAGGAGTGCATCTGCTCCGCCTCGTCGTCCTCGGCCGGGCCGAAGCCCATCCCCTTGCGGGTGACGACGTGCACGATCACCGGCCGGCCGAACCCGCGGGCGTGCCGCAGCGCCATCTCCACCGCGCGTTCGTCGTGGCCGTCGACCGGTCCGACGTATTTGAGTCCAAGGTCGGTGAACAGCAGCTGCGGGGACAGCGAATCCTTGATGCCCACCTTGACGCTGTGCATGAACCGGTAGGCGAGCTCGCCGAAGAACGGCATCGAGCGCACCGCGTCGCGGCCCTTCTCCAGCGCCTGCTCGTAGGCCGGCTGCAGCCGCAGGGTGGCCAGGCGGTCGGCGACGCCGCCGATGGTCGGCGCGTAGCTGCGGCCGTTGTCGTTGACCACGATGATCACCGGACGGCGCGACGCGGCGATGTTGTTCAGCGCCTCCCAGCACATGCCGCCCGTGAGGGCGCCGTCACCGACCACGGCGACCACGTGCCGGTTGCGGTGGCCGGTCAGCTCGAACGCCTTGGCCAGGCCGTCCGCGTACGACAGCGCGGCGCTGGCGTGGCTGGACTCGACCCAGTCGTGTTCGCTCTCGGCGCGCGACGGATAGCCCGACAGGCCACCCTTCTTGCGCAGGCTCTCGAAGTCCCGGGCCCGGCCGGTCAGCATCTTGTGGACGTACGCCTGATGACCGGTGTCGAACACGATCGGGTCGTGCGGCGAGTCGAACACCCGGTGCAGCGCCAGCGTCAACTCGACCACGCCGAGGTTGGGCCCCAGGTGTCCCCCGGTGGCAGCGACCTTGTGGATCAGGAACTGGCGAATCTCGGCGGCCAGTTCGCGCAGCTGCTGCCCCGACAGGTGCTGCAGATCAGCGGGCCCGCGGATCTGTTCCAGCATCCCGATAGTCTACGCAGCGTCCGCGGCAACCACAGGGAAGCGGCCGGAGGGCGCAGACCTAGGCGGGGCCGAAAAGCTCGGCCAGGTCGGCGTGAAGTTCGGGATCCGCCAGCACAACGACCTCGTCGCCGGCCCGAAGTTGGGTGTCGCCCCGGACGGGGACCAGTCCGGTGGTGCGCACCACAATGCTCACCCAGATGTCGCCGACCCGGTCGCTGAGGCCCTCGACCGTGCACCCCTCGGCGGTCGACCCCCGGGCGACGCTGAAGCGATGCACGCCCTGCGGTTCGTCCGCGAGCCGGACACCGATCTCCCAGGGCCGGGTCTGCACGGTGCGCATCGGCAGCCGCAGCAGCCGAGCCACACCGGGCACCGAGCTGCCCTGCACCAGCACGGAGAAGATGACGACGACGACCACGATGCCGTAGAGGCGTTCCGCGTCCGGGACGTGGGCGGCCCGCAGGAACTCGCCCAGCAGGATCGGCACCGCCCCCTTGAGCCCGGCGTAGAGGACGAAGATGCGTTCGTTTCGCCGCAGCCGCACCGGAACCAGGCAGGAGCCCACCGCCAGCGGCCGGATCACCAATGTCAGCGCGACACCGAGGGCGAGGCCGGGGATCCACACGTCCGGATGGGCGAGCACGTCGATGTCGACGGTGAGCCCGAGGAACGCGAACGCGACGATTTCGGCCAGTCCGGCCAGGGCGGCGTGGAACCGTTTGATCTCCGGCTTGTAGGGGGCGCGGGCGTCGCCGATCACGATGCCCGCGACGAACACGGCCAGGAACCCCGAGCCGTGTGCGAGCGTGGCGATGCCGTACAACATCAGGCACGACGCCAGCGTGCGCAGCGAGTAGAGGCCTTCGCTCGGCAGGGCCACCCGGCGCATGAAGACGAGCAAGGCCCGGCCGCCGATCACCCCGACGGCCAGCCCCACCGCCATCTGGAGAGCGAATTGCTTTCCCACGTCGGCGAATCCGGCCGCGCTGAGTCCGCCAGCGGCGACCAGGCTGGACATCAGGGAGATGCCGACCGGGTCGTTGGCGCCGGACTCGCCCTCCAGGATGGTGCTGCTGCGGCCCCTGATCTCGCGTTTGCCCAGGACGGAGAAGACGACGGCCGGATCGGTGGGGGCCACCGCCGTGGCGACGAGTACCGCGGGAAACCAGCCGATCCCGAATGCGTAGTGCACCATCAGCGCCGCCCCGGCGGCGGTGAGGGCGGTTCCGAACACGCCCAACGACAGAATCGGGACGGCGGCCGCGCGGAACCGCGACGGTCCGATGTGCATGCCGCCGTCGAACAACACCAACACCAGCGCGATGGTGATCACCCGCTCGACGGTCGGCTCGGACGGCGACTGCACCGCCGGGACCGCGTGCACCGCCACGGCGGCCCCGACCAGCACGAGCAGGGGCACCGGGATCTTCACCCGCTCGGTGAGACGGTTCGCCAGCACCGCGACCAAACCGACTGCGCTGCAGAACGAAATGATCAGCGCGTATCGAAGAGTCTCGGTCACCAGGGCCGCCATCCGGTACCGCGTGGTACGTCGACGGGCGCGGGGCGCTCTTCGGTGGTAGGCACCTAAGCCTTTCGGTGGGTCGACAGGGACATCGCCGACCAGACTTCCCGGCACACCGTGACGGAGTCTATCGGCTGGGGCGCCCTTCCTCTATCGCGGGCGCGTCAGCAGTGCGACGCATTCGGTGTGATGCGTGAGCGGGAACGCGTCGAAGACCTTGATCTTCTCGACGGCATAACCCTGGCCGAGGTAGAGGCCGATGTCACGCGCGAAAGACGCTGCCTCGCAACCGATGTGCACCACCCGCGGAACTCCGGCGGCGGCCAGCAGCTCGATGACTTCGCGCCCGGCGCCCGCCCTGGGCGGATCGAGCACCGCCACGTCGGCGCTCGATCGTTGCGCGCCGAGCGCCCGGCGCACCGAGTCGGTGACGACCTGCACCTGCGGCAGGTCGTCCAGCGCCGCGCGGGCGGAGCGCGTCGCCGCCCGAGAGGTGTCCACGGTCAGCACCCGCCCGGAGTCCCCGACCGCGGGGCCCAGCGCCGCGGCGAAAACGCCCGCGCCGCCGTACAGGTCCCACGCGGTCACGCCGAGGCACGGCTGCGCCCAGTCGGCGACCAGCCGGCTGTACACCGCGGCGGCGCCGCGGTGCGCCTGCCAGAAGGCCGTCACCGGGATCTGCCAGCTGCGCCCGTCCACCCGCTGGATCGCCTCGTAGCCGCCCTCCACCACCTTGGTCGCGGTCCGTTTGCCCTGCCGGAGCGTGCGCACCACGTGGCGCGCGCCGTCGTCGTCGACGACCACGTGCAGTTGGGCCCCCGGCGGCCAGTCGGATTCGGCGAGCCCGTCGAGCATGCCGGACGGCAACTGCGCGCAGCGCAGGTCGGTCACCAGATCGTCGCTGTGATACCGGTGAAAACCGGGGCGACGGTCCGCGCCCACGTCCAGCCGCACCCGCGTGCGCCACCCCGTCGGCCCGGCATCCGCCAGCGGTTCGGCCTCTCCGGTCCAGCGGTGCCCGCCCAGTCGCTCCAGCTGGTTGGCCACCACCTGCGCCTTGAGGGCCCGCGCAGCCTCCGGCGCGGCGAACGCCAGGTCGCAACATCCGGCCCCGCCCACCCCGGCGATGGGGCATAGCGACGCGACGCGGTCGTCGGCCGGCTCGAGAACCTCGAGGGTCTCTGCGTGCCAATAGGATCCGCGGTCGGCGGTCACCCGGACCCGCACTCGCTCACCCGGCAGCGCGTAGCGGACGAACACCACGCGCCCATCGTGGTGGGCCACGCAGCTGCCACCGTTGGCCGGCGCACCGGTCACCAGCGTGAGTTCCTGCCCCGAGGGCGGCACCGCGCTGGGTGCGCGGGGCGACTCGCGTCTCAATCGAAGATTCCCCGACGAGTGTCGCCGGGGGCCGCGTGCGGTTGCAGCGTCTGCAGCCGTTCCGACGAATTCAGTTGCCATGGAACCGAAGTCACCATCACGTTGGGCATGAACAGCAGCCGGCCCTTGAGCCGCAGCGCGCTTTGGTTGTGCAGGACCTGCTCCCACCAATGCCCCACCACGTACTCGGGGATGAACACGGTGACGACGGTGCGCGGCGACTCCTTGCTGACCCGCTTGACGTAATCGAGGATGGGGCGGGTGATTTCGCGATAGGGCGAGGCGATCACCTTCAGCGGCACGCTGATGTCGCTTTCCTCCCACTGGTGCACCAGCTCGCGGGTTTCAGCGTCGTCGACGCTGACGGTGAGCGCCTCGAGCACATCGGGACGGGTCGCGCGGGCGTAGGCCAGCGCGCGCAGCGTGGGCAGATGCAGCTTCGACACCAGCACCAGGGCGTGGTTGCGGCTGGGCAGCACAACGTCGTGCTGGGTGGCGGCCTGCTCTTCCAGCTCCCGGCTGACGGTGCCGTAGTGCCGGTGGATCATCTTCATGATCAAGAACAGCAAACCCATCGCGAAAAGCGCGATCCACGCGCCGGCGGCGAATTTGGTCACCAGGACGACCAATAAAACCGCGCCGGTGGAGAGCAATCCGACCGTGTTGACGACCCGGGAGCGCATCATCTTGCGCCGGGCCCGCGGGTCGGTCTCGGTGCGCAACAACCGGGTCCAGTGCCGCACCATGCCGATCTGACTCAGCGTGAAGGAAATGAACACGCCGACGATATACAGCTGGATCAGGGCGGTGACCTCCGCGCGGAACGCGATGATCGCCAACAGCGCCGCACCGGACAGGAACAGGATGCCGTTGGAGAACGCCAACCGGTCGCCGCGGGTGTGCAGCTGGCGCGGCAGATAACTGTGCTGCGCCAGCACCGAACCAAGCACCGGGAAACCGTTGAACGCCGTGTTGGCCGCCAGCACCAGGATGAGCGCGGTCACCGTGGCAATCAGCAGGAAGCCGATGTGGAAGCTGCCGAACACCGTCTCCGCCAGCTGGGTGACCAGCGTCTTCTGGTAGTAGCCCGGCGGGGCGCCGCCCAGTTGCCGGGCCGGATCCTCGACCAGCTGCACCCCGATCTGTTGGGCCAGCACGATGATGCCCATCAGCAGAGTGACCGCGATCCCGCCCAGCAACAGCAGCGTCGTTGCCGCGTTGCGCGACTTGGGCTTCTCGAAAGCCGGGACGCCGTTGCTGATCGCCTCCACACCGGTCAGCGCCGCGCAGCCCGAGGAGAAGGACCGCGCCACCAGGAATGCCAGCGCGAAGCCGACGACCTGCCCGTGCTCGGCGTGCATCTGGAAGCCGGCCGACTCCGCGCGCAGCGGGTTGCCCAGCACGAAGATCCGGACCAGGCCCCAGCCGATCATGATGAAGACGCCGACGATGAACGCGTACGTAGGGATCGCGAACGCCACCCCCGACTCCCGGATGCCGCGCAGGTTCAACGCCATCACCAGCAGGATGGCCGCCACGCAGAACCACACCTTGTGCTGGGCGACGACCGGGATGGCCGAGCCGATGTTGGACATCGCCGACGCCGTCGAAACGGCAACGGTGAGCACGTAATCCACCATCAACGCGCTGGCGACCACCAGGCCGGCGGTATCGCCGAGGTTGGTGGTGACGACCTCGTAGTCGCCCCCGCCCGACGGGTAGGCGTGCACGTTCTGCCGATAGCTGGCGACCACCACCAGCATCACCGCGGCCACGGCCAGGCCGATCCAGGGCGTCAGCGCATACGCCGTCACGCCGGCCACCGAGAGCATCAGGAAGACCTCTTCGGGCGCGTACGCGACCGAGGACAACGCGTCGGAGGCGAACACCGGCAAGGCGATCCGCTTGGGCAGCAGGGTGTGACTCAGCCGGTCGCTACGGAACGGCCGGCCAATCAGCAACCGACGCGCTGCGGTTGAAAGTTTGGACACGAGAGCCAAGAGTAAGCCCACACGGGTTTGGCGGTAGCTTCGTAGGCGAGAATGTTTGCCGACCCGAAATCGGCTGGCCGACGTGGGTTGCCGATGGGAGACGCAGGACGCGGCCGAGAGGATCGTAAGTGCGAGTAGTGGTGATGGGCTGCGGCCGCGTCGGTTCCTCGGTGGCCGACGGGCTGTCGCGGATCGGCCACGACGTCGCGGTCATCGACCGCGACAGCACCGCCTTCAACCGGCTCAGCCCGGAATACGCCGGCGAGCGGGTGCTGGGCCAGGGGTTCGACCGCGACGTGCTGCTGCGGGCCGGCATCGAGGAGGCGGACGCGTTCGCCGCCGTGTCATCCGGGGATAACTCGAACATCATCTCGGCGCGGCTGGCCCGCGAAACCTTCGGCGTCAAGCGCGTCGTCGCCCGGATCTACGACGCCAAGCGCGCCGAGGTCTACGAACGCCTCGGCATCCCCACGATCGCCACCGTGCCCTGGACCACCGACCGCCTGCTCAACGCGCTGCTGCGGGACACCGAGACCGCCAAGTGGCGGGATCCGACCGGCACGGTGGCCGTCGCCGAGGTCGTCCTGCACGAGGAATGGATCGGTCACCGGGTCACCGACCTCGAGCAGGCCACCGGCGCTCGCGTCGCCTTCCTGATCCGGTTCGGCGCCGGTGTTTTGCCGGAACCGAAGACAGTCCTGCAAGCCGGCGACCAGGTGTACGTCGCCGCGATCTCCGGCCGCGTGGCCGAGGCCGTGGCTATCGCGGCCCTGCCACCCAGCGAAGACCTCGGTTAAGGAGCGGCACATGAAAGTAGCTGTCGCCGGGGCCGGCGCGGTCGGCCGCTCCGTCAGTCGCGAACTCGTCGGCAACGGCCACGACGTGACGCTGATCGAGCGCAACCCCGATCACGTCGACGTCGACGCCATCCCCGCCGCGCATTGGCGGCTCGGCGACGCCTGCGAGCTCAGCCTGCTGGAATCGGTGCACCTGCACGAGTTCGACGTGGTGGTCGCCGCGACCGGCGACGACAAGGCCAACGTCGTGCTCAGCCTGCTGGCCAAGACGGAGTTCGCCGTGCCCCGGGTGGTGGCCCGGGTCAACGACCCCCGCAACGAGTGGCTGTTCACCGACGCCTGGGGGGTCGACGTGGCGGTGTCCACGCCGCGCATGCTGGCCTCGCTGATCGAAGAGGCCGTCGCAGTCGGTGATCTGGTGCGGCTCATGGAATTCCGTCGCGGGCAGGCCAACCTCGTCGAGATCACGCTGCCCGACGACACGCCCTGGGGCGGCAAGCCGGTGCGTCGGCTGCAGCTCCCCCGGGACGCCTCACTGGTGACGATCCTGCGCGGCCCGCGGGTGATCGTGCCCGAGGCCGACGAACCGCTCGAAGGCGGCGACGAGCTGCTCTTCGTCGCGGTCGCCGAGGTCGAAGAGGATCTGCGCAAGCTCCTGCTGCCGGACGGACCGGGGCTGGACGACTAGAACCTATGGCGGTGACCCGCAGCGCCCGGCTCCGCCGCGCTTGCGATCACCGCCGGGGCCGATGGCGGTCGGCGTCCATCGGGGCGCGGGTGTCGCCGACCGCGAGCATGGCGCGCTGCGCGGACTTGATCGCCAGGTAGGTCACCAGCGCGGCCGCGACGGTCAGCGGCCACCCCATCGCGATGCGCGCGACGGCCAGCCAACCCGTCTGGTCGGCGTTGTAGAGCAGGCCCTGCACGACGAACCGGGCGGCGAACACCAGCACCCAGCAGATCGAGGCGATGTCGAACGCGTGGACGGCCCGCGGGACGTCGCGCCAGCCATGACCCCGCGCGGTCGCCCAGGTCCACACATAGCCGACCAGCGGCCGCCGGACGATGACTGACGCCGCGACGACCACCGCCCACAGCAGCGACATCCAGATGCCCAAGAGGAAGTAGCCCTTGGACTCCCCCACGATGTAGGCGACCAGCGCGCAGATCGCCACGCCGAAGAACCCGGACAGGGCCGGCTGCGGGGATTCCCGTCGAATCAGGCGCCACACCAAGACCAGCGCGGCCGCTGTCAGCGCGGCGGCGATCGCCGCGATCAGGCCCCACACGCTCGACGCAATGACGAAGATCACAACGGGCAGCGAAGAATAGATGACGCCGCTGACCCCGCCCGCCTGCTGCAGCAGACGTTCGGCGGTGATGCGGTTGACGGTCGCGCGCCCAGCTTCGCCCGACTCGTGGGGTACCGAACTCGGCCCCCGATCGTCGGGTTGGGTCACCGCTGAATTTCGTAGTGCGGGTTGTAGATGGCTTTGGTGCCGTTCTCCAGCTTGCCCAGCCGGCCCCGCACCCGCAGTTTGCGGCCCGAGTCGATGCCGGGGATCCGGCGCTGCCCCAACCAGACCAAAGTGACGGTGTCGCTGCCGTCGAACAGCTCGGCGCGGACGCCGCCCGAACAGGCCTTGCCGTTACATTCCACGCTGCGCAGCGTGCCGACCATCGTGACTTCTTGGCCCCGCTCGCAATCGATAACCCGTTGCGCGCCAGTGCTGGCGACCTCGTCGGACAACTCCTCGGAGTCGCGTTGCTCCGGCGCCTCCGTCAGACGACGGGTGAGCCGGCGCAGATATCCTTGGGCCCTCATGGCCACTCCTGACAATGCTGTTAAGCCTCGGCGCTTCACTTATGCCAACGGACACCGTAGACCTGTTGGTTCCCGCACGCCAACCGACTCAAACGTCGTGTTGGAGCGGGGCTGAACGCCGGGGCACTATCAGTTGGTGGCTGTCGATCTGCGGGGTGTCACGACGGTGTTGTTGCCCGGCACCGGGTCCGACGACGACTACGTTCAGCGGGCGTTTTCGGGACCGCTGGGTGACGTGGGGGCGGTGCTGGTCGCCCCGCCGCCACGTCCGGACCGGTTGATCGACGGCTACGTTGCGGCCCTGGATGCCGCCGCGCGCACCGGCCCGGTCGCCGTCGGTGGCGTGTCGATCGGCGCGGCGGTGGCGGCGGCCTGGGCGCTGGCCCACGCGGATAGGGCGGTCGCCGTCCTGGCCGCGCTGCCGGCGTGGGCCGGCGCCCCGGAAGCGGCGCCGGCGGCGCTCGCGGCGCGGTACACGGCGTCGCAGCTGCGCGCCGACGGGCTGGCGGCGACGACCGGTCAGATGCGGGCGTCCAGCCCGCCGTGGCTGGCGGACGAGCTGGCCCGGTCGTGGCGGGCGCAGTGGCCGCAACTGCCCGACGCGATGGACGAGGCCGCCGCCTACGTGGCGCCGAGCCCCGCCGCGCTGGCCCGGCTGGTGGTACCCCTGGGCGTGGCGGCCGCGGTCGACGATCCCATTCATCCGCTGGACGTCGGCGCGGAATGGGTCGACGCCGCGCCGCGCGCGGCGCTGCGGACGGTGACGCTCGACCAGATCGGCGCGGACCCCGCCGCGCTCGGCGCGGCGTGCCTGGCCGCGCTCGCAGACGTCAGCTGACGGGCGGGTCAGCCGCCGGTGGTGGTGCGCAGCTGCTGCATGGCCGAACCCTCGACGCTGCGGCGCGCCGCCGGCTCGTTCGGCCCCGACTCCGCCTCGCCTTGTTGTTGCTGGGCATGCTGGGCGGCCGCGGCTTCCCGCAGTTGCTGCGCCATCGCCTCGGGCAGCTGCACGGTCAACGGGGTGCGCACCGGGAGGGGCGTGTCACCACGGCGAACCACGGTGTCCGCCAACGCCGCTCGCGCCTCCTGCTCGAGAGCCTCCATGGTCTCGTGCGGGCCGTTGACGACGCAACGGATCATCCACCGGTAGCCGTCGACCCCGATGAAGCGCACCGCCCCGGACGCGGAGCCGACCACCTCTCGACCCCACGGGCCGTCCTTGATGCTGACTTTGGCCGAGTCCTTGCGCAGCGATTCGGCGAGCTCGCTGGCCACCTCGCGCCACAGGCCGCCCGTCTTCGGCGCCGCGTAGGCGGCGATGGTGAAGCGGCCGTTGGGCGTGACGACCCACACCGCGCTCGGGACCCCGGTCTCGGTCAGCTCCACCTGCAGCTGGCCCGCCTCCGGCATGGGAATGAGCACCGACCCGAGGTCCAGGCGAGCCAGCTCCGCGACCGACGGGTCGTCGAAATCGTCGATGTCGAACGGGCCCTCGAGTTCCTCGTCGAACTCGTCGTCGATCGGGTCGGCGGCGGCTTCCGCGTCCACCGTCTCGTCGCTCTCGTCGTTGCGTCTCTTAAGTGCCATCACAAACTCGCATGTCCGCCGGAGGAACCGTGGCCACCATCGCCACGGGAGGTTTCGGCCAGCCCGGCCTCGTCGAAGGACGACACCTCGACCAGCTCGACCAACTCGACCCGCTGCACCAGCAGCTGGGCGATGCGGTCGCCGCGATGCACCACGATGGGCTCGGCCGGGTCGAGGTTGATCAGCGCCACCTTGATCTCGCCGCGATAGCCCGCGTCGATGGTGCCGGGGCTGTTGACGATCGAAAGTCCCACGCGCGAAGCCAATCCCGAACGCGGATGAACCAACCCGACCATCCCGAACGGGATCGCGACCGCGACGCCGGTGCGCACCAGGGCGCGTCGCCCAGGTTCCAGCTTCAGGTCTTCCGCGCTGTAGAGATCCACGCCCGCGTCGCCCTCATGCGCGCGCGTGGGCAGTGGCAGCTCGGGATCGAGGCGGATGATGGCCAGACTGGTCGACACGGGGCCACAGATTACCCTTGACTGCGTGTCCGGGACGCGCGTCGCGCCGCACAGTGTGCGATATCGCGAACGATTGTGGGTGCCATGGTGGTGGTGGCCGTTGGGCTTCGGGCTGGCGGGGCTCATCGCGTTCGAAGTCAACATGGGTGTTGCCCCCCGACCTTCCTGGCTGCCGTACGCGACGCTGTTCGCGGTGGCAGCCGGGGCGCTGTTGTGGCTGGGCCGCGTGGAGATCCGGGTCACCGCTGACCCGAACGTCCCCGGCGGGGTCGAACTGTGGGCCGGTGAGGCGCACCTGCCGGTCACCGTGATCGCCCGGTCCGCTTCGGTCGCGCCGTCGGCCAAGTCCGCGGCACTGGGCCGCCAACTCGACCCGGCGGCGTTCGTCCTGCACCGGGCATGGGTCGGGCCGATGATCTTGGTCGTCCTCGACGACCCGGACGACCCGACGCCGTACTGGCTGGTGAGTTGCCGCCACCCGGAGCGGGTGCTGTCGGCATTGCGCAGCTGACCTATCAGGCTGCGCAGTCGGTACAGATCATCAGGCCGTTCTTCTCGCTGGCCAGCCGGCTGCGGTGTTGCACCAGGAAGCAGCTCGAGCAGGTGAACTCGTCAGCCTGCTTCGGGATGACGCGCACCGACAGTTCTTCCCCTGATAGGTCGGCGCCAGGCAGCTCAAAAGATTCAGCGGTTTCGGATTCGTCGACGTCGACCACGGCCGAGGCCGCCTCGTTGCGTCGTGCTTTGAGCTCCTCCAGCGAGTCCTCCGAGACATCGTCGGTCTCGGTGCGCCGTGGAGCGTCATAGTCGGTAGGCATATCTGTTCCCCTGCCCTATTGCCTCTACTACATGCCCGCTTTAGTTCAAGCATCGCTTTGTACCAGCGTCGAACGCATCCACCAAACGATTCGTGCCCGGATACTGGTCCGTTAATGTGTGATTTACGTCACAGACCCATGATGGCCCTTGCGTTCGCCTTTCAACAGTGCGTTTGGGGTGCGACTAGAGTGCACCTGTGGTCGCACAAATCACCGAGGGTACAGCCTTCGACAAGCACGGCCGGCCGTTTCGGCGACGCAATCCCCGGCCCGCCATCGTTGTGGTGGTCCTCCTGGTGGTGGCGACGGCCGTGGTGTGGACCATCGCCCTGACCCGGCCTGCCAACGTGCACGAGGTCGCGGTCTGCAACCCGCCCCCGAAGGGGGCGAACTCGACGCCGGCTCAGCTCGGCGAGCAGGTGTCGCGGAGCGCGATGATGGACGTCACGCCCGCCAAGCTCAACGACACGAAGGTCCGCGTGCTCAACGCCAGCGGCCGTGGCGGACAGGCCGGCGACGTCGCCGGTGCGCTGAAAGATCTTGGCTTCGCCCAGCCGACCGCCGCCAACGATCCGCTCTACGCGGGCACCCGGCTCACCTGCCAGGGCCAGATCCGGTTCGGCACCGCCGGGCAAGCAACCGCCGCCACGGTGTGGCTGGTGGCGCCGTGCATGGAGTTGTTCAACGACAACCGCGCCGACGACTCCGTCGACCTGTCGTTGGGAACGGACTTCACCGCGCTGGCCCACAACGACGACATCGATGCCGTGCTGGCCACCCTGCGCCCCGGCGCCACCGAGCCGTCAGACCCCGCGCTGCTCACCAAGATTCACTCCAGCAGCTGCTGACGAGCCGTCAGTCGAGAATCGGGTCCAGGCCGTCGACCTCGTTCAGCGCGGCCAGCAGCGCGTCGGCGATTCCCGGCGCGGCGGCCAGCACCAGCCCGGCGCCCTCAATGTCCGGCGGCGGCAAGGTGACTCGCGCCCCCGCCTCGGCCGCGATCAGCGCGCCGGCGGCGCAATCCCACGGCTGCAGGCCGTGCTCGTAGAACGCGTCCAGCCGGCCCGCCGCGACCATGCACAAATCGAGAGCCGCCGAACCGATGCGACGAACGTCGCGGACCACCGGCAGCAGCCGCGCCAGCAAGGCCGCCTGCGTCGCCCGGCGCTGCCGTGAATAGCCGAAACCCGTGCCCAGCAACGCCATCGACAAGTCGTCGACCGCGGCGCACCGCAACGGCAGGGGCCCTTGGTCGTCGATGACGTGTGCGCCCTGCCCCGTCGCCGCTGAGTAGACCCGGCCGCCGATGACGTCGGCCACCGCGCCCGCCACCGACACGCCGTCGACCTGCACCCCGACCGACACCGCGTATGCCGGGATGCCGTAGACGAAGTTCACGGTGCCGTCGATGGGATCGAGCACCCAGGTGACCGCGCCCGCGGGCGTGCCCGCCGGATCGGCCGGCCCGCCGCCCTCCTCGCCGAGAATCGGGTCGCCCGGCCGCAATTCGGCCAGCCGATCCCGCAGCAGGCGCTCCGTTTCCGTGTCGACGATGGTCACCGGATCGGTGGGGGTGCTCTTCGACCGCACCGCCCCGCCACCCGATGCCGAGCCCGCCGCGGCCGCGCCGAACACCTCGGCGCGACGGCGCCGCACGAACGCCGCGGCTTCAGTGGCCAACGACTCGGCCACCGTGCGCAACCGGGCGGGCTCGTCCTGAGGGCGGGTCACCGGTCTATCGCATCACAGGACGGCACGGCCCCGCAGATACCCCGTCGCGACATCGGCGCCGGGCTAAGGTGGGCGGACAGCCAAAGTCACGTCCAGGAGCTTCGATGACCAGCACCGATTCGACCACGGGTACGCCCGGCACCGGCACCGCCGTCGGCGCCCCACAGCGTCGGGGATTCGGCATCGACGTCGGTGGCAGCGGCATCAAGGGCGGCATCGTCGACATGGACACCGGGCAGTTGATCGGCGAACGGGTCAAGCTGCTGACCCCGCAGCCGGCCACACCCGCGGCGGTCGCCAAGACCATCGCCGAGGTCGTCAAGACGTTCGGCTGGACCGGCCCGCTCGGGGTGACCTACCCCGGGGTCGTCACCCACGGCGTCGTCCAGACGGCGGCCAACGTCGACAAATCCTGGATCGGCACCAACGCGCGCGACATCATCAGCACCGAGCTGGGCGGCCAGGACGTCACGGTGCTCAACGACGCCGACGCCGCCGGGCTGGCCGAGGAACACTACGGCGCGGGCAGAAACCAGACCGGCCTGGTCGTGCTGCTGACGTTCGGCACCGGGATCGGCTCCGCCGTCATTCACAACGGCACGCTGATCCCGAACACCGAGTTCGGACACCTCGAGGTGGGCGGCAAGGAGGCCGAGCAGCGGGCGGCGTCGTCGGTCAAAGAGAAGAACGACTGGACCTTCGAGAAGTGGGCCAAGCAGGTCACCCGCGTGCTGGTGGCCATCGAGAACGCGGTGTGGCCGGACCTGTTCATCGCCGGCGGCGGCATCAGCCGCAAGGCCGACAAGTGGCTACCGCTGCTGGAAAACCGCACCCCGGTGGTGGCTGCGGCCCTGCTCAACACCGCCGGAATAGTGGGCGCGGCAATGGCCTCGACCTCCGACGTGACCCACTGATTTTTCCCGGCGGAGCCGTTCGGCCGCTGACTGTCGTTACAATGGTCATCGGCGACCGCCCGAACGATAGCGTGCAAGTACCCACGCTCATCCAACGCCGACATCGACATAGCAGACACTTTCGGTTAACCGTGCCCACTACCCACCGAAGGTGAGCCCAAACGAAGGGGTGTAAGTGGCAGCGACCAAGGCAAGCCCGGCAACCGACGTGCCGGTGAAACGGACCGCCACGAAGTCCTCCCCCGCTAAGCGACCGGCCGCCAAGGCCGCCCACGGCGCAGCCCCCGCGAAGCGCGCCGCCAAGGCGCCGGCCGCCAAGTCCGAGGCCGGTACCGAGACCAAGACCCGCGCGGCCAAGGCGCCGGCGGGCCGCGGGACGAAAGCGGCCAAGGGCGCCCCGGCCGACGCCGAGGTCGACCTCGAGGTCGTCGAGGATCTCGACGACGCGGAGCTCGACGCCGAGCCCGGTGAAGACCTCGAGATCGACGCCGCCGACCTGAGCCTGGACGACCTCGAAGACGACGTTGCGGCCGACGGCGAGGACGCCGACATCGAGCCCGCCGACGCCGACGACAGCGAGGAAGAGGCCGCCGCACCCGCCGCCCCGGCCGGCCAGGCCGCGGCCGACGAGGACGAGGAAATCGCCGAGCCGTCCGAAAAGGACAAAGCCTCCGGCGATTTCGTCTGGGACGAAGACGAGTCCGAGGCGCTGCGCCAGGCCCGCAAGGACGCCGAACTCACCGCGTCCGCGGACTCCGTTCGCGCCTACCTCAAGCAGATCGGCAAGGTGGCGCTGCTCAACGCCGAGGAAGAGGTCGAACTCGCCAAGCGGATCGAGGCCGGCCTGTACGCCACGCAGCTGATGGCCGAGATGGCCGAGCGCGGCGACAAGCTCCCCGCCGCCCAGCGCCGCGACATGATGTGGATCTGCCGCGACGGTGATCGCGCGAAAAACCATCTGCTGGAAGCCAACCTGCGCCTGGTGGTGTCGCTGGCCAAGCGCTACACCGGCCGCGGCATGGCGTTCCTGGACCTCATCCAGGAGGGCAACCTGGGCCTGATCCGCGCGGTGGAGAAGTTCGACTACACCAAGGGCTACAAGTTCTCCACCTATGCCACGTGGTGGATCCGGCAGGCCATCACCCGTGCCATGGCCGACCAGGCCCGCACCATCCGCATCCCGGTGCACATGGTCGAGGTGATCAACAAGCTGGGCCGCATCCAGCGCGAGCTGCTGCAGGACCTGGGCCGCGAGCCCACGCCCGAAGAGCTGGCCAAGGAAATGGACATCACTCCGGAGAAGGTGCTGGAGATCCAGCAGTACGCCCGCGAACCCATCTCGCTGGACCAGACCATCGGCGACGAGGGTGACAGCCAGCTGGGTGACTTCATCGAGGACAGCGAGGCCGTGGTGGCCGTCGACGCGGTGTCCTTCACGCTGCTACAGGACCAGCTGCAGTCGGTGCTCGAGACGCTGTCCGAGCGCGAGGCCGGCGTAGTACGGCTGCGCTTCGGGCTCACCGACGGCCAGCCCCGTACCCTCGACGAGATCGGCCAGGTCTACGGGGTCACCCGCGAGCGCATCCGTCAGATCGAGTCCAAGACGATGTCAAAGCTGCGCCACCCCAGCCGGTCCCAGGTCCTGCGCGACTATCTCGACTAGGCGACCTCCGGTCTGCCCGCCGGACTGATTGGCGCGCAAGGGAAAACCCGTCGCCCGGCGGCGCCGGCCGTCGTACGGTGGGCGCATGTCCGCCAACCGCACCCTGGTCTCCTCCGACTCCGAGTTCGAGACAGTCGTCGGGTATTCGCGCGCCGTCCGGGTCGGACCGCACGTGTGGGTGGCCGGGACCACCGGCGCCGGCCCGGCCGGCGACATCGCGGCCCAGGCCCGAAACGCCCTGCGCCGCATCGAGATTGCGCTCGGCCAGGCGGGCGCGGCGCTCACCGACGTGGTCCGCACGCGCATCTACGTCACCGACATCTCCCGATGGCGCAAGGTCGCGGCGGTGCACGCCGAGGTGTTCGGTGACATCCGCCCGGCGGCCACCATGGTGCAGGTATCGGCGCTGATCGCGCCCGAACTGCTGGTGGAGATAGAAGCCGACGCCTACGTGCAACCCTCGATCGGCGCGAAGGTGCCGTCGGGGGCGGGTCGGTAATCGGTGACCCGAATCACGGCAGCTGTGGGCAGCGGACCGTACAGGTGCGGGAACAGCATCGACTCCGGATCCGTTGCTACGCCTGGCTCCCAACGAACTTCAGAGTCCAGCAGTGCCGGGTCGATGTGCAGCAGCACCAAATCATCGCGGCCGCGGTAGAGCCGGTTAGCCGGCAGGTGGACCTGCCCGGGCGCCGAAAGATGGATGAACTGGCCACCGCCGGACGTGTCGGGGCGAATCTCACCGGCGGCGCGCGCACGGGTCCACAAGTCACGCCCGCACAGATGTACCAGCAGGTCAGGAGCGAAAGCCACGGATGATCACTGTAGAGAGTTCTTCGAAACGAAACGTTTACAGGTCGTGAGAAACGACACACCCGATAACGATCGGGGAACAACGCAGAAACCCCATACGTCTGAGAGAGTGAATAAAAGCAAGAACGGAGAAGCCATGAATGCAACTCTGACCAGTCCCGAGCTAACCCGCGCGGACCGCTGCGACCGCTGCGGTGCCGCTGCTCGAGTCCGCGCCAAGCTGCCTTCAGGAGCTGAGCTTCTCTTCTGCCAGCATCACGCCAACGAGCACGAGGCGAAGCTGGCCGAGCTTTCCGCCGTCCTGGAGGTCAGCGGAAGCTAGGTCCGCCGAACTCACCCCTCGGCAATGTGGGCGAGTGGGGCGGTCTTCGGTAATGCTGGACGGGTATGAGCGATCAAGTCGCAAAACCATCCCGCCATCACATCTGGCGACTCACTCTGAGGACCCTCTCGAAAAGCTGGGATGATTCCATCTTTTCCGAGTCGGCCCAGGCGGGTTTCTGGTCGGCGCTGTCGCTACCGCCGCTGTTGCTCGGGATGCTGGGCAGCCTCGCCTATGTGGCGCCGCTGTTCGGGCCGGACACGTTGTCCGCCGTCGAGAAGAGCATCATCTCGGCGATCCGCAGCTTCTTCTCCCCCAGCGTGGTCAACGAGATCATCGAGCCGACCATCCGCGACGTCACCGCCAAAGCCCGCGGCGAGGTGGTGTCGGTCGGCTTCCTGATCTCGATGTGGGCTGGATCGTCGGCCATCTCGGCCTACGTCGACGCGGTGGTGGAGGCGCACGACCAGACCCCGCTGCGCCACCCCGTGCGGCAGCGGCTCTTCGCCCTGTTCCTGTACGTGGTGATGCTGGTGTTTGTCGTCGGGGCCGCGCCGGTGCTGGTTGTGGGGCCGCGCAAGCTGAGCGAACACATCCCGGACAGCCTGGCCAACGTCCTGCGCTACGGGTATTACCCGGCGCTGATCCTGGGCCTCCTCGTCGGGGTGGTCATCCTGTATCGGGTGGCGCTGCCCGAGCCCCTGCCGACGCACCGGCTGATCTTCGGCGCCGTGCTCGCCATGGCGGTCTTCCTGATCGCCACCCTGGGACTGCGGGTCTACCTGCGGTGGATCACCAGCACCGGCTACACCTACGGCGCGCTGTCCACCCCGATCGCGTTCCTGCTGTTCGCGTTCTTCGGCGGTTTCGCCGTCATGCTGGGCGCGGAATTCAACGCCGCGATCCAAGAGGAGTTCCCGGCGCCGAAGACCCACGCGCACCGGCTGCGCAAGTGGCTGCAATCGCGCATCACTGCGCTGAAGGGGACGGCGGCTCCCCCGCCGGAGCCGGCGGCCGCCGACAACGCGGCGCTGTGACGGACCGTCGGCCGCGGCCGACCTAGTCCTTCTTCATCCGGTCGTAGATCTGCTTGCAATCCGGGCACACCGGCGAGCCGGGCTTGGCCGCCTTGGTGACGGGAAACACCTCCCCGCACAACGCCACCACGTGGTTACCCATGACCGCGCTCTCGGCGATCTTGTCCTTCTTGACGTAGTGGAAGTATTTCGGCGTATCGCTACCGGTCCCGTCGTCGACGCGTTCGTCGGTGTCGGTGCGTTCGATCGTCTGGGTCTGCATACCTGACATTGTGCCCCGTAACTCGTTTCTGCCGGAACCGCTGCGGTGTGGGACAGTGGAAGGATGACGCGCGGCTCCGAATTGGGGTTCGACGATGATGGCAGGCCGATCCTCATCACCGCCGCCGCACCCTCCTACGAAGAACAGCACCGCGCGCGGGTGCGTAAGTACCTGACGCTGATGGCATTCCGGATCCCGGCGCTCATCCTGGCCGCCGTCGCGTATGGCGCCTGGCACAACGGTCTGATCTCGCTGGCGATCGTGGCCGTCTCGATCCCGCTGCCGTGGATGGCCGTGCTGATCGCCAACGACCGGCCCCCCCGCAGCGCCGACGAGCCCCGCCGGTTCGACGACGCCCGCCGGCGCACCCCGCTGTTCCCGACGGCCGAGCGGCTGGCGCTCGAGTCACGACGCCACCCGCAACCGGGCTGGCCCCCCGGACCGGGCGGCGACATCGGTCATTCGCGCTGAAAAGGCGATTGCTCCGACTTCTCAGGACATTCTCAGGTCGGCGGCACATTTGTGCACGTCACGACGTGTGAGATGGGAAAGGGCTGGGAACTCTCAGGGCTGATCTGTCGTTGATCTCAATGACAGCACAAAGCCGAATGGGAGGTCGCTATGGCGAACGCGAGCACGAGCAGATTTGACGGCGATCTGGATGCTCAGAGCCCCGCAGCGGACCTCGTGCGCGTTTATCTCAATGGCATCGGTAAGACGGCGCTGCTGAACGCGGCGGGCGAAGTTGAACTGGCCAAGCGCATCGAGGCTGGGCTCTACGCCGAGCACCTGCTCGAAACACGTAAGCGCCTCGGGGAGAACCGCCGACGCGACCTCGAGGCCGTAGTGCGCGATGGCCAGGCCGCGCGCCGGCACCTGCTGGAAGCGAACCTGCGGCTGGTGGTGTCGCTGGCCAAGCGCTACACCGGTCGCGGCATGCCACTGCTGGACCTGATCCAGGAGGGCAACCTCGGACTGATCCGCGCGATGGAAAAGTTCGACTACACAAAGGGATTCAAGTTCTCGACCTATGCGACGTGGTGGATTCGCCAGGCGATCACCCGCGGCATGGCCGACCAGAGCCGCACCATCCGCCTGCCCGTGCACCTGGTCGAGCAGGTCAACAAGCTGGCGCGAATCAAGCGGGAGATGCACCAGAACCTGGGCCGCGAGGCCACCGACGAGGAACTGGCCGCCGAGTCCGGCATCCCGGTCGAGAAGATCAACGACCTGCTCGAGCACAGCCGTGACCCGGTGAGCCTGGACATGCCGGTCGGCTCCGAAGAGGAAGCCCCGCTGGGCGACTTCATCGAGGACGCCGAGGCGATGTCCGCCGAGAACGCGGTGATCGCCGAGCTGCTGCACACCGACATCCGCAGCGTGCTCGCCACTCTGGACGAGCGGGAGCACCAGGTGATCCGGCTGCGCTTCGGCCTGGACGACGGCCAGCCGCGCACCCTGGACCAGATCGGCAAGCTGTTCGGCCTCTCGCGCGAGCGGGTCCGCCAGATCGAGCGGGACGTAATGTCCAAACTGCGCCACGGCGAGCGCGCCGACCGGCTACGGTCGTACGCAAGCTAGGACCCCCTGAGCCAGGTAGCAAGACGGTATGCCCGCCGCGGACGCGGCGGGCATACTGCTTGTCGGGGAAACGTTGCACCCATTCACGCAGCTGGCCAAGTAGACTCGGCGTCGATGGAAGGTGCTGAATGAACGACCTGGTTGACACCACCGAGATGTACTTGCGGACCATCTACGACCTCGAAGAAGAGGGCGTGACGCCGCTTCGCGCCCGGATCGCCGAGCGCCTCGACCAGAGTGGGCCGACTGTCAGCCAAACCGTATCCCGCATGGAGCGCGACGGGCTCCTCCACGTCGCCGGCGACCGGCACCTCGAGCTCACCGACAAGGGCCGGGCGCTGGCCATCGCCGTCATGCGCAAACACCGCCTCGCCGAGCGATTGCTCGTCGACGTCATCGGTGTGCCCTGGGAGGAAGTGCACGCCGAGGCGTGCCGGTGGGAGCACGTGATGAGCGAGGATGTCGAGCGGCGGCTGGTAAAGGTGCTCAACCACCCGACCACCTCCCCCTTCGGCAACCCGATCCCGGGGCTGCTGGACCTGGGCGTGGGCCCCGAGTCGGGCTCCGACGAGGCCAACCTCGTCCGGCTGACCGAGTTGCCGCCCGGCTCGCCGGTGGCCGTGGTGGTCCGCCAGCTGACCGAACACGTGCAGGGCGACATCGACCTGATCACCCGCCTGAAGGATGCCGGCGTCGTCCCCAACGCCCGGGTGACCGTCGAGACGGGACCGGCCGGAGTGACCATCGTCATCCCCGGCCACGAGAACGTCACCCTGCCGCACGAGATGGCGCATGCCGTCAAGGTCGAAAAGGTCTGACCGCTCGGTCGTCGGGCTAGCCGGCCCGCCGGCCGAACGGCCGCCGCGGCGGTAACCGCAGCCCGAGCTGCTTGGCCAGCCGGTAACCGGTGAGCGCCAGTTCCCGGATGTCCTCGGGCCGCAACCCCGACTGCAACGCGGTGTCCAGCATGCCCGCCATGCGGTGCTCGGGCTCGCAGCGCAGCGCGGCCTCCAGCGACACCCCCGCCAGCGGGCCGTCGCCGCGGGCGTAGGCGCTGAACGCGAGCAGCACCAGCGCCTCGACCCGCCAGGGCGGCGGCAGAGTGCGCGCCAGCAGCGCCCACAACGTTTCCGCTTCACCGGCGTTCTCGCCGACCGCCAAGGCGTACAGGATGTCGCGAACCTGCGCGTCGGTGAGCGCGCAGCTCAGCTTGGCCAGCTGGGTCGAGGACAGCGCCTGGCCCGCCGCGACACGGGATGCGGACGCCATGGCGTGTTTGACGTCGGCCCGGGCGCGACGGGCCGGATCCGCCCGCTGAGCCGCCAGGCGCCGCGTCGCATACCGGTCGATCACGCCGGTCAATGCGGCGCTACGCGCCGCGTCCTCGACCGCGATGACGGCCTGCAGGTCGGCGCGGCGGGCGTAGAGCCGCCTGCCGTCGAGCACCGCCGCGGCCGCCAGCGGCGACGCGGATGGATCTTCGACCACGCCGCTCGAACCGCAGCCGTCCACGCAGTGCCAGCGCCCGCCGAGCGCGACACGGTCGACCACATGGGCCGCCCACAGCTCGATACCGTTGTGGGACAACGAGTTTGCGAGCACGTCGCACAGCTGCCGGTATTGCTCGTTGCAGCACGGGCAGTGCGCCCCCTCCTCGTTGACGATCACCACGATCGCGGCGTCGGGGCGGGCCGCGGCGGCGACCTCCGCCAGGTGCCCGACCCGGCCGATGAGCTCGTCGGACAGGTCGACCCGCATCACCGCCCCCAGGTCGCCCCCGTCCAAAGACACCAATATCAATGAATTTTCGGGAACGAAGCCGAGAACGGCCGGCAGCGCGGCGATGAGGGCGCCGGGTCGGTTCAGTTTGAAGTCAGGTCGATGCGTCGTCATGGGCACCACGCTGGCGGCCACCGCTGTCAGCCGGTGCTCGCGGGAACGGGCGGAATCCCCCGCCTGTGAATGAACTCAGCACTGTGAGTGCTGCTGAACTACTGTTACCCCATGAGTTCGGCGCAAGAGTACGACATGGTGGTCATCGGTTCGGGGCCCGGCGGCCAGAAGGCCGCCATCGCGTCGGCCAAGCTCGGCAAGTCGGTCGCGGTCGTCGAACGCGGCCAGATGCTCGGTGGCGTGTGCGTCCAGACCGGCACCATCCCGTCAAAGACGTTGCGCGAGGCCGTCCTTTACCTCACCGGCATGAGCCAGCGCGAACTGTACGGCGCGAGCTACCGCGTCAAGGAAAAGATCACCCCGGCCGACCTGCTGGCCCGCACCCAGCACGTGATCGGCAAGGAGGTCGACGTGGTGCGCAACCAGCTGATGCGCAACCGCATCGACTTGTTGCTGGGCCACGGCCGGTTCGTCGACCCGCACACCATCGAGATCGAAGACCCCTCGCGTCGCGAAAAACTCACCGTCAGCGGCAAACACATCGTCATCGCCACCGGCACCCGGCCGGCGCGGCCGTCCGGCGTGGAGTTCGACGAGGAGCGGGTGCTCGACTCCGACGGCATCCTCGACCTCAAGTCGTTGCCCACGTCGATGGTGGTGGTCGGCGCCGGTGTGATCGGCATCGAGTACGCCTCCATGTTCGCCGCGCTGGGCACCAAGGTCACGGTCGTGGAGAAGCGCAGCGACATGCTGGACTTCTGCGACCCCGAGGTCGTGGAGGCCCTGAAGTTCCACCTGCGCGACCTGGCGGTGACGTTCCGGTTCGGCGAGGAGGTGACCGCGGTCGACGTCGGCTCGGCGGGCACCGTCACCACGCTGGCCAGCGGCAAGCAGATCCCGGCCGAGACGGTGATGTATTCCGCTGGACGGCAAGGCCAGACCGACCACCTCGACCTGCACAACGCCGAACTGGAGGCCGACAACCGCGGCCGGATCTTCGTCGACGACTTCTTCCAGACCAAGGTGCCGCACATCTACGCCGTCGGCGACGTCATCGGCTTTCCCGCGCTGGCCGCCACGTCCATGGAACAGGGCCGGCTGGCCGCCTACCACGCCTTCGGCGAGCAGACCGACGGCATCACCGAACTGCAGCCGATCGGCATCTACTCCATTCCCGAGGTCTCCTACGTGGGGGCCACCGAGGTCGAACTGACCAAGAACGCGATCCCCTACGAGGTCGGGGTGGCCCGGTACCGGGAGCTGGCCCGCGGCCAGATCGCCGGCGACTCCTACGGGATGCTCAAGCTGCTGGTGTCCACCGAGGATCTCAAGCTGCTGGGCGTGCACATCTTCGGCACGAGCGCCACCGAGATGGTGCACATCGGGCAGGCCGTGATGGGCTGCGGCGGCACCGTCGAATACCTGGTGGACGCCGTGTTCAACTACCCCACGTTTTCCGAGGCCTACAAGGTGGCCGCGCTCGACGTGATGAACAAAGTGCGGGCGCTCAACCAGTTTCGCCACTAACAGCTGTCGTCGAGTTCTCCAGGAAGCGGATCGCCGGGGCCGCCGGCGTCGGCGCGGGCGAGTAACTGCGCGGTTCGCGCGTCGAACGGCGCCGAATACGACACGTTCGCGGCGCAGCCGCCGCGCTCGAACCCACCGATCACCCCGGTGAGCGTGGTTCCGCTGACCCAGGGCGCGCCGCTGGTGCCGTCCACCAGGCCCTCGCACGGAAACGAGGGGAAACCGCCCTCGGTCACCGACGTGCTGGCCTGACACCCGATCGGCGCGCCGCCCACGCCGGCCGGGTAGCCCACGACGGTGACGTGGCTGCCGGGCGGCGGCGTCGTGCCCAGCGTCAGCGCCAGGCCGGCGCGGCCCTCCACCGAACCCCCGGCGTCGTTGCTCAGCCGCGCGATCGCATAGTCCGCGTTCGGATCCTTGCTCGCGCTCCAGCGGGGGTCGAGGTAGACGGCGTCGGCCTTCCAGATGTCGGCCGGGGCGGGCGGCGCATCGCCGGCGAAGCCCGGCACGAAGGTGATCTTGGAGGCCCCGGCCAGACAGTGCGCGGCGGTCATCATCAGGTTGCCGCCCGTCGAATGCACCACCGAGCCCGTGCACACGTGCAGCGGCCCACCGTCGATGAAGATGGCGCCGACCCGCTTGTCCGGGTCCACCGGACCCGCCACCGCCTTTTGCTGGGGCTGGCCCAGCCGCTGCGCGGGCGCGCTGCTGCGCACGGCGGGCACCGGCGGCGCCGACGCACGATCGTTCGGCGGCCGCTTGCACGACGTCACCGACGTCGCCACGGCGACCACCAGGCACAGCAACAGGGTCGGAACGCGCATCGGTTTCATCATGCCTGACACCCGCTCGACGAGCAGATTCCGACGCGTCGCCGCGCAACCACCCGCCGCCACGGCCCACGGGCGTGTTCGCTTGAAGGATGAAACGCGAACTTCACACTGCTGTTTGATTTTGGTGCCCACCGATTCGGGGGACACTGGTAGGGCACCATGGATGGACCCTCGAGAGGAGGCGATCCCGATGGCTAGTCAGGACCCGCAGGAGCAGCACTATCAGCCGGGACAGGCGGGCATGTACGAGCTCGAGCTGCCCGCGCCGCAGTTGTCGACAGCGGACGGCCGCGGCCCGGTGCTGGTGCACGCGCTGGAGGGTTTCTCGGACGCCGGTCACGCGATCCGGCTGGCCTCCTCGCATCTGAAGGCGACGCTGGACACCGAGCTGGTCGCGTCCTTCGCCATCGACGATCTGCTGGATTACCGCTCACGGCGGCCACTGATGACGTTCAAGACCGATCACTTCACGAACTACGACGAGCCGGAACTGAGCTTGTACGCGTTGCGTGACACCATCGGCACTCCGTTTCTGCTGCTGGCCGGGATGGAACCGGATCTGAAGTGGGAGCGCTTCATCACCGCGGTGCGCCTGCTGGCCGAGCGCCTGAACGTGCGCCAGACCATCGGCCTGGGCACCGTCCCGATGGCCGTGCCCCACACGCGGCCGATCACCATGACCGCGCACTCGAACAACCCCGAGTTGATCGCCGAGTTCACCCCGTGGATCTCCGAGATCCAGGTCCCGGGCAGCGCCTCAAACCTGCTCGAATACCGGATGGCCCAGCACGGCCACGAGGTCGTCGGTTATACCGTCCACGTCCCGCACTACCTGACGCAGACCGACTACCCTGCCGCCGCCGAGGCCTTACTCGAGCAGGTGGCCAAGATCGCGTCACTCGAGCTGCCGCTGACCGCGTTGACCGAAGCGGCGGCGGTGATCCGGACCAAGATCGACGAGCAGGTCGAGGCGAGCGCGGAGGTTGCTCAAGTGGTGACCGCGCTTGAGCGACAGTACGATGCCTTCATCGACGCTCAGGAGAACAGGTCGTTACTAACGCACGACGAGGACCTGCCTAGCGGCGACGAGCTTGGTGCAGAGTTCGAGCGATTCCTCGCCCAGGAGGCGGAGAAGAAGCGCGGCGACGACGACCAGGCCTGACCATTCCACCCGGCCCTAGTCGCGGCCCGACCCGAAGGTTGGCGAGATGACCGAGCGGACGCGCAAGAGCACTCTCCGCCCGGTGCGTGAGGTCGCGGCGCCCCGGCTGGAGTTCCGCACCATCCACGGCTACAGGCGGGCCTACCGGATCGCCGGTGACGGCCCGGCGATCCTGTTGGTCCACGGCATCGGGGACAACTCCACCACGTGGAACACGGTGCAGGCCAAGCTCGCTCAGCGGTTCACGGTCATCGCCCCGGACCTGCTCGGTCACGGGCGATCCGACAAGCCGCGCGCCGACTACTCC
Organism: Mycobacterium hainanense; assembly: GCF_041890355.1. Taxonomy (NCBI): domain Bacteria; kingdom Bacillati; phylum Actinomycetota; class Actinomycetes; order Mycobacteriales; family Mycobacteriaceae; genus Mycobacterium; species Mycobacterium hainanense. The sequence goes on from NZ_CP169059.1 coordinate 3,805,778, forward strand.
GTCGCCGCCTACGCGAACGGCATGCGTGACCTGCTCAGCGTGCTCGACATCGAGCGGGTGACCGTCGTCGGTCATTCACTGGGCGGCGGCGTGGCCATGCAATTCGCTTACCAGTTTCCGCATTTGGTCGACCGGCTCATTCTGGTTGCCGCCGGTGGCGTCACCAAGGACGTCAACGTCGCGCTCCGGCTCGCGTCGCTGCCGATGGGCAGCGAGGCCCTGGCCCTGCTGCGGCTCCCCCTCGTGCTGCCGGCCCTGCAGCTGGCCGGACGGATAGCGGGCCTGGCGATCGGATCGACCGGCCTGGGCCGCGACCTGCCCAACGTCCTGCGGATCCTCGACGACCTGCCGGAGCCCACGGCCTCGGCGGCCTTCAGCCGCACCCTGCGCGCGGTGGTGGACTGGCGCGGGCAGATCGTCACCATGCTCGATCGTTGCTACCTGACCGAAGCCATCCCGGTGCAGATCGTCTGGGGCACCAAGGATGCCGTGGTCCCCGTCCGGCACGCATGGATGGCGCACGCCGCGATGCCCGGCTCGCGCCTCGAAATCTTCGAAGGCTCCGGCCACTTCCCGTTCCACGACGACCCGGTCCGCTTCATCGACGTCGTCGAACGCTTCATCGATTCCACCGCTCCCGCCGAATACGATCAGGCCGCCCTGCGCGCGCTGCTGCGCAGCGGCGGCGGCGAGAAGGCCGTCAGCGGCCCCGCGCCCACCCGCGTCGCCGTGCTGAACGCGATGGGTTCCGACGAACGCAGCGCCACCTGAACCACCTTGATCGGGGCTGCCGCCCCGGGGGTCGTACAGTCGGGCCATGGGGATCGACGTCACGGTGTTGCGGGTGTTCACCGATGCGGACGGCAATTTCGGCAATCCGCTCGGGATGGTGAACGCCGCCCACGTCGGGCCCGCCGACCGGCAGCGGGTGGCAGCTGAATTGGGTTACAGCGAAACCGTTTTCCTCGATCTCCCGGAGGCCGGGTCAACGACCGCGCACGCCACCATCTACACCCCCCGCGTCCAGATCGCGTTCGCCGGGCACCCCACCGTCGGCGCGTCGTGGTGGCTACGGGAGAACGGGACGCCGATCAACACGTTGCAGGTGCCGGCCGGCATCGTGCAGGTGAGCTACGCCGGCGACCTCACCGGCATCAGCGCGCGCTCGGACTGGGCGCCCGAGGTGGCCTTGCACGAATTCGATTCGGCCGAAGAGCTTCTCGCGGCCGATCAGGGAGATTTTTCCGATGACACGGCGCACTACCTGTGGGCGTGGACCGATCGGGCCGGTGGAGCGCTGCGCTCCCGCGGGTTTTTCGCGAACCTCGGTGTGCCGGAGGACGAGGCGACCGGCTCGGCGGCGATGCGGATCACCGACTACCTCAGCCGCGACCTGCGCATCACCCAGGGCCGGGGATCGATCATCGAAACGACGTGGAACGCCGAAGGCTGGGTGGGGGTGGCCGGGCGCGTGGTCAACGACGGTGTCCGACAGGTCGACTGAGTTCAGCCCTGCCGGTGTATTACGGCCACGACCGAACGAGGAAGCGTGGGCTAAGGGCGCCGCGCCGGTCAGCGGGCGCCAGTCTCGGGCTTTCGTGTCATGGCCGCATTTAGCCTCCGGATGGGCTTCGCGAGAGGGGTGGCGGGGCGTCTTAAGGCTTAAGCGGGATCTCAGCGGTCCCTCAAATTTTTGCGGAGAATCTTTCCGGATGCCGATTTCGGGATGAAGGTGGTGAATTCGACCTCACGAATCTTTTTGTATGGAGCGACGCTGCTAGCCACGAACTCCATCACCTCGGCGGCGGTCAGCGCAGCGGAGGGTTGGGTGACGACAAAGGCCTTCGGGATCTCCTCGCCGGACTCGGGGTCCGTGGCTGGAACCACCGCGGCATCCGCTATCGCGGGGTGGGTCAGCAACAGTGCCTCCAGTTCAGCGGGCGCCACCTGATAGCCCTTGTACTTAATGAGTTCCTTGAGGCGGTCGACGATATAGACACAGCCGTCGGCGTCGACGCAAGCCAGGTCCCCTGTATGAAGGAACCCGTCGTCGTCGATGGTGTTGGCAGTCGCCTCATCGTTGCCGAGATAGCCGAGCATCACGTTCGGGCCCTTGAACCACAGCTCGCCGGCCGCGCTGACGCCCTGGTCGGGGACCGCGATCTCGACACCGGTCTGCGGCGCAACGAGCTTGCTTACCGTGTTCGGGAGAGTCCACCCGCAGGAATGCAACTGCGCGACAACGCCGACCGAATCCCGGCCCTGGTCGACCGGCATGCCGTGGCCGACTCCGCTCAGTTCACTCATTCCGAAGCCCTGCAGCACCGTCACACCGAGTCGCGCGCTCACCGCACGTGCGAGTTCCCCGTCTAGCGGCGCGGCACCAGAGATGATGACGCCAAGCGAGGACAGGTCGTAGGAATCCACCATTGGGTGCTTGGCCAGCGCCACGGCCACCGGTGGCACAATAAATGCCCGGGTGCAGCGGTGATCCTGAATGGCGCCCAAGAACGCGGTCAGGTCGAACGAAGGCATGACGACCAGCTTCGCGCGCGGCACCAGTGAAGCCGTGAGCAGCACCGACAACCCATAGATGTGAAAGAACGGCAGCACGGCCAGCACAACGTCGTCGGGACCGACGACGTTGAGGGGTTGAACTTGGGCGGCATTGGCTACCAGGTTGCGGTGGGTCAGCATCACCCCCTTTGGCAGACCGGTGGTGCCGGAGCTGTAGGGCAGTACCGCCAAGTGGTCGGCCGGATGGAAGTTCTTGGTGCTAGCGCGCTGAACTGCCGCCTGGGACCTGACGTCGACGGCGTCGAGCATGAGCACCTCGCCCTGTGCGAGTCCGATTTGCGCGGCGGCCGTTTCGGCTTTCTCGCGGTGCTCAGCGACGGTCAACATCATCCGAGCGTGTGAATCGCGCAGCTGCCGTGCAACTTCATCCACGGTCGACAACACATTGAATGTGGTCGCGGTCGCGCCAGCTCGCAGGATGCCGTGAAACGCGACTGCGAACGCTGTGCTGTTGGGTGAAAGTAGCCCAACCACGTCACCGACGCCAACGCCGCGGGTGACTAGATTCGCGGCGAATGCTTCGATTCGATCAATCAGCTCCCCGTAGCGTGTTGTGGCACCCGTCGTCGCCTCGACGAGCGCGACGAGCTCGCGGTCGTCGTCGGTGATGCCATCGAACAAGTAGTTGAAGACGGGGACGTCGGGAATGCTGACATCTGGGAAGGGACTGGCGAAGCTCAAGGGTACTCCGATCTGGTTGCGACTGACTGATTTGCGGACTTAGAGCCCTTGACTTGTCAGCCAGGACTCAATGAGTTCGGCCACCGCCCTCCATTGAGGTTCGAGCATCATTTCGTGTCCGACGCCGGGAATGAGGACCGGTTTGGTTCCATAGGCCGCGGCGGTTCGACGCACGTGTGTGGGCCGATAAAATTGGTCGCACTCTCCGCCGACGATCAACATCGGCGAGCGGACTTTCTTGGTTTTTACAAGACTGCCAACCACCGTGTCGAACATCATCGCCCGTGTGCTGTCGGGTTGGACACGCCGCGTAAAGCTGTCGATGAGGCTGTCTGGCGCGTCCTCTCCGAAAAACAACTCTCGCGCGCCGGCGGATGTCCCCACCAAGTCTAGCGGCTGGGCGGTCAGGGCGAATTTCGTTGCGCGCCAGGGGTGGCGACGTATCATTCGCATTATCGAACCCAGCTGTCCGCCGCGCGGTGGGGTCGACGCCATCAGTACGGCCGCGGCTGCGTCGTGGTTTTCAAGATACTTCTGCACGACAAAGCCGCCGATGGAATGCCCGACGAGGATGGGCGGGTCTGGAAGCGCGCCGACGACCTCACTAACATCGGTGACGTAGTCGGCAATCGAACACAACCGCAGGGACTTGCTCAACGGGCTGTGGCCGTGACCACGCAGGCTGGGCGCCAAGACACGAAACCCCCGGTCGACGAAGAAGGCAACGAAATTCTCCTCCCAGCACCAAGCGGCATGCCAAGCCCCGTGCACGAAAGCGATTGAATGCGGACGTTTTTGAGTCCGCGGTCCGGTGTCAAGCAATTCCAGCATCTTCAACCTGACCTGTTCGCTTAGTACCGCGGTTATGGAAGGGGCTCGTCACACTCGAACCCAGGCACACATCTGGGGAACGAACTCGAGTTGACAATCTGACGAGTTCGCCTGGCGGCGAAGTCGATCCAACAATGTGTCGATCGCGAGCTGATCCGCGGTCGTCGCGCCTGCGGCCAGCATGTGGGGAAGCACTTCGCGCGCCAGGCTTACCAACCACGGCAGCATCTGCGAGTCCGCCGCGCTCTCCACAAGTGTCTCCGTGAACATCGATGGCGCTGGTAGCCCCGCTTCGCGGAAGACGCGTACCAACCGTCCGCCGACATCAAACGGCGCACCGCCCGTGTGAGCGTGTAGTGCACCGCGTCGTAAACCTCATGCAGTACGGCGAGCCGTGGATTGGACCGAATGCCGCGCGCGGCGTCCATCTCGTGAAGCGCTATGACACCGCCGGTCCGGATGAGCCTACGAGTCACTCGCAGAAAATCACTAGGGTCTTTCTGATGAATCAAAACGTACCGACATACAGCAGCGTCGAAGCCGGCTGGGCCTTCGTAAGATTGGACGTCGGACTGGACGAACTCAGCATTGGTGTGGCGGCGAGCGCGGAACCGTTGCCGCGCGACGGCGATTGCATCTTCACTGGGATCGATACCGAGCACGTTGCCGGTTGGACCTACCAGATCGGCGAGCATCAGCGAGACGTCGCCTGGTCCACAGCCGATGTCAAGCACGCGCATACCCCGCTCTATACCTGCGCGCATCAGCAGGCGTTCGGTTATGGGCCGCAACATCTCGGCTTGCCTTATCAGACGGTCGATTTCGGGACGGGAGTGACCTAGTAGATAGTCCCGCTCCGGTACCGGTTGACTGGCCATCGAAGCTTCCTTTCTGGGCATGCGGAGTGCCACTGTCTCTGCGCTGGTACGGCGGTTCAGCACCGTCGTCGAACGAATATCGATCGTCATATCAAAGCGTCGTACCTACGCCCCGAAGTGAAGCGTCAGGAACTCACCTGGTCTTTGCGATCTGTGACGTGCTCGTCGCGGGCGGCCAGTTGAGTACCAATGCTTCAGTGCGCGGGGTTTAGCTGCGCACCCACCAGTAACAGGAGTGTTGATGTGCCCCTAGGTTTTCCAGCAAGTGCGGATACACCGCGGTCGGAGTGATGGTTGTCAGATTTCGTATTGGGTGCGGATGAAGTGAGCTGCTTGTTCGCCGATGATGACGCAGGGTGCCATGGTGTTGGCGGTGGTGATGCGCGGCATGATGGAGGCGTCGGCGATGCGCAGGTTGCGTACGCCGTAGACGTTGAGTCGGCCATCGACTACCGACATGGAGTCGCGACCCATTTTGGCTGTGCCTGATTGGTGCCAGTAGGTGGTCACGGCGTTGCGCAGGTAGGTTTCCAATTCGTCCGCTGAGCCGTTGCCGGGCATGGCTTCCCGGGTGACGAAGGGGCGTAGTTTGGCGCTGTTGCCGATTTCACGCAATGTTTCCACGCAGACGATGGCAGTTTTGAGGTCCTCGGGGTCAGCTAGGGCGTTGGCGTGGATCTGGATAGGGTCGGTTGGGCGGGGTCCCGTCAGCCGCAGCTGACCGCGGCTTTTGGGGTGCGTTGGCGCCCCGAACAGTGTCCATCCGTTCTTGGGCAGGCGGCGTTCAGCGGCGTTTTCGGGGGTGGCTTTGGGGAATGGGCCCAGGCAGGCGAACAAGTCGGGCCCGCTGAGGTCCGCGGTCAGTCCGGAGTCCCAGAACAGGGCGGCTTGCACCTGAATGCCACCGGGGATGGCTTCGGGGAGTTCCCATACACAGTCAAACCCAAAGTGGTCTTGGAAGTTTCGGCCGACCCCGGGTAGGTGCTGCACAACCGGGATGCCGATGCGGCGCAGTTCGGCCATGTCGCCGATACCGGATTGCATCAACACCTTCGGTGTGTGAATGGCGCCCAGCGACAGCACGACTTCGGTGCCAGCGGCCACCCGATGTGTCGACCCGGCGTGGTCGATTTCCACACCGGTTGCCCGGGCGCCCTCGAAGAGCACTCGTCTAACCAGGGCATGGGTCAACACGGTCAGGTTCGGCCTGTCCAGGTAGGGTCCCACATAGCTGCGAAAGACTGAGACACGCCGTCCGTCGCGGATACGCATGTCAGTGATCGCCGCGCCACGGACCTCTTCCATCAGTCGCCCGTTGGGACTCTGGTAGGTCGGAATTCCGAACAGCTTGGCAGCCTCCAAAACCGCCGGGGCCACCGGGTGCACATCGGCAACCGGTTGAACGAAGACAAGACCGTCGTGGCCACGGTGCGATGATTCCCCGGTCCCGTGCCAGTCTTCGATACTGCGGTACAGATCGAGCACCCGCTCGTAACCCCATGACTTCTCCCCGGATTCGGCGGCAAAATAGTCCCAGTCGCTGCGGTGTCCGCGCGCCCAAATCATCAAGTTGATGCTCGACCCCCCGCCCAGCCCCTTGCCCATCGAAAATGGCAGTGCCCGCCCATGGACCCGCTCGTCAGGCTCGGCAGCGAATCCCCAATCACGTTCACTGCCCAGATTGAGCGGCCACTGGTCGGCCTGCCTCACACTGTCGACCTCATCAGTACCGCCGGCCTCCACCAGCAACACCGACACATCCGGAATTTCGGCGAGTCGTCGCGCAACCACCGACCCTGACGTCCCGGCACCACACACGACAAAGTCGTACCGCTGCTCCAACACACCTGCCACCACAACCTCCTCGATTGGAATAACGACCGCTATGTCAGTAGAACGCGCCCGGTACGAAAAGAGTTCAACTCGAACCGAATTCGCGGAAACAGCAAGGCAACCAGCGATCGTCGTCGGCGGCTTCGCCGAGTTGCAGCGCCAATTCGGCATCGCCAAAAACGTTCTCACCGTGAGCCTTCAGAAGCTTGTAGACGAGGGCATTGTGGAAGAAGTCTCGGATGGGTGGACCACGCCTATCGACTAGACGAGGACGCTGCCGCCGTCGACCTTGACGACCGCTCCGGTGGAGTACGTCTGCTCGATGCAGTACAGGTAGGCCCGTGCCACCTCGTCAGCCTCGGCGATCCTGCTCAACGGGATCCGTTCTGCCGCGGTGGCGAACAGCGCATCGCGGTCCTCCCGGCCCATGTTGTCCCACAGCGGTGATCGCACCATGCCCGGGGCGACAGCATTCACCCGCACTGGCGCCAGCTCGACCGCAAGAGCGGCGGTTAGCGCGTTCATCGCGCCGCACAAACTCACCGGCAAAGCGCCGAATTCCGGCTGGTCGGCGGCCGATCCGCTGGTCAACGTGATCGAGCCGCCCGCAGGCAGGAGCGGACCGACCACCCGAACCGCGCTGCACGCGCCGACGAAGCGAGTTTGGTAAAAGCCGGCGATAACCTCAGGTGTCAGCCCGGCCAGCGGCACCATCTCCAGCGGCTCGCCCGCCGTGTAGACGAGGTGATTGACCGGTCCGATCCGTTCGGCCAGCCGCTCGATGGACGCGGGGTCGGCGAGGTCAACGGTTGCGCCGACGGCACCGGCGGGCAGCCAGGCCAGCGCGCGCTCGACGCTGGATGTCCGGCGCGAGGCGACGACGGGCGTGGCGCCACGCTCGGCGACCGCCGCAGCCACAGCCAGGCCGATGCCGGACGTTCCCCCGATGATCAGGACACGTTGGTTGCACAGACTCATACATACAGGGTCAAGGCGGGGGCTTCGCTCGTCCAACACCCATTTGGTCCGGCAGCGATACCCTTTAGGTATGCCCGCACGGGATCTGGACATGCGCAAGCTACGCTACTTTGTCGCCGTGGCGGAGGAACTCAACTTCGGCCGGGCCGCGGCACGCCTGCACATCGCCCAACCAGTGCTGTCCCGTCAAATTCGCGCGCTCGAGCACGAGCTGGGAACCACGCTGTTCAATCGCGGCACCCGCGGGACGACACTGACCCCCGCTGGGTTGCGGCTACTCGACGATGGCCGTTTCTTGCTCGCGGAAGTGCAGGCGCTCCGGCAGCGGCTTGCTCGCGCCGAGGCCCCCGCTGTCGTGGTCACGGTCGGGGTACTACCCGGACTGTTGGCTACCGCTGCCGCCCGGGCGTTCGAGGCGGGCGATCCCTTGCGGCGCACGGTGATCCTGCCGGTGACCTGGAACGAGCAGGCCGAAGTGATCCGCCGAGGCGACGCGCAGGTGGTTTATGCTCGCTCGCCATTCGACCTGTCCGGCCTGGCGACAGCGCCGCTCCTTGAGGAGCCACGGGATGTAGTGCTGCCCGCCGGTGACCCGCTGACCGAGCGGCGGTCGGTATCGCTGGACGATCTGGCACGGCGGCGGTTGCTGCAAAATCCGACATCGGTGCCCGAGTGGTATGCCATCGCCAGCCCGCAATTGCGCCGCGCGGCAGTGCAGTCGTCGGTCACCGGGGTGGAGCAGAAGCTCGAATTGGTGGCTGGCGGTGCCGGTTTCGCCGTCCTGCCCCGGTCGACGGCCATGTCCTACCGGCGGCCGGACGTGCGGGTGGTGCCAGCCGACGGCCTCGCTCCTAGCCAGGTGGTGTTGGCATGGGACGCCACGGTCACGGATGCGGCGCGCGACGACTTCATCGCAGCCGCGCTTGCCTGTGCCGGACAGACGATCGATCCGACCTCGCAAACGTAGGATATCGATAGTTACACCGCACTGTTGATGTCATGAGATATCCGACAGACCAAAAGGTAACGGCGTGTGCCGCGTTACTCCGTGGGGGCACGCGCTCAATGAAGGTCGCGGGCTTCAACGGGATGGGGGTGGACGGGCTGGCCGCCGCGGCGGACATGACCTCAGGTGCCTGCTATTCAAACTTCGCGTAAAGCAGCGATGCTCGAGGCGATCGTCGGTGGGCCTTTTGTTTCCGCCACCGAGTCGGGAACGAAAGCCGAGCTAAGGCTGAGCGTGCGATCGGGCCATGCAAGCCTGCATGACACCGGGACCGTGATGGCCGGCCGCTCGACCCGGATGTGGTCAATCTCCTCAGAGTCGGGGTAACGGAACCTCGAAATCACTGCGCATTTCACCGAATTGGGCTGTTTGACGCGCGCTTCTCCGAGCCAGGTGCGTCGCGAACCAGTCCCGCGCGGCCCCCGCCGCCAGCGCGAACCCGTCGCCGGTGTACGCCGCAAAGTGACCGCCCGGCACGAAGACGATCTTTTTTGGTTCGGCCGCGGTCTGGTACGCGGCCGCCGCCAGGTTCCCGCCTGTCAAGCCGTCATCACGCCCGACGATCATGAGCAGCGGGGTCGGAGTGATGTCGGGTAGGTAGCGCGCGGGTTCATACCCGTAGAAGTTGTCCAGGCTGCGCAACGACACCTCGTTCGGCCACTGCGGATCCAAAGTGGTGCGCGCCTCGGTGAAGAACGCGTAGGCGTCCGAGGTCGGCAGTCCCACCAACGTCGCCGGATCCGCCCCGACGACTGGCACCATCTCCGCCGGACCACCGCGGGCGCGAGCCCGCCGGTCCGCGGTGAACCGCTCCGGGCCGACCACCTGATTGTCCACCCGGGCAAGGTTGGCATAGGTAGCCCGGCCGCTGATGAACGGCGCCTGGCCGCAAACGGCTTGAACTCGCCGGTCGATCGCGGCCACAACGAACGCGTGCGCCGCCGAGAAGCTCGTACCCCAGACGCCGATGCGATCGGGATCGACTTCGGATCGGTTCTGCGCAAAAGTGACCGCATGTTGGTAATCGCGGACCTGCTCCCAAGGGTCGACTTCGTGACGTGGCTTGCCGGGCGCTATCCCCGACTCGCCCCAGCCCCGATGGTCGAAGACCACCACGCACAGTCCCGCCGCCGCGAACACCTCGGCGAACTTGTCGAGGTGCATCTTCTTCGTTGACGTCCACCCGTGCGCCATGACCACACAAGGACTCGCCGTGCCCGCTCGGCGGCCTCGCCGCCCGGGGTACCACCACGCGTGGAGAGTGGCTCCTTCGGCATCGATGGTGACGTCCTCACGCAGCACTCCTCATCACCCCTCGAAATAGTCTGCAACCAAGACGTTTTCACAATGAGTCGGATGCCGTCCAATACCGAATCGGGATAGTCCGCCATACCTCGGGGGTATGACCGACTAGAGCTGCCTATGGGATAGCGTGCGTTATATAGTGGCCGTGATTCTATAAACCATGACGAAAGGCAGTTGGATGGCAAGCAAACAGGCCACCGGCAGCTGCTCGGCGCGCCTGGCGATTACTGCCCCTAATTATCCGTCAGGCATTGGAGGTGCTCGTAGAAAACGTTGCGGCCGTAGGCGATTCGCGCCCTACACCCGTGATTGTATCGATATGGCGGGGTTGGTTGGTGACAGCGAACAGTCGCGCTGTCCTTGAGCTATGTTGAACCGCGGAACTTTTCGACGCATCGCGTAGATATCGAGATAAGGATACCGAAACAATGATCAGGAGAGCTTCGTGAACACTATGTTGGAACCGCGGCACGATCACGATGTCGTCGTGTGCGGTGCTGTGCTCTTAGGGTCGGTGATCGCCGATCGCTTGGCTGAAGATTCCTACATCAAGGTCTTACCGTTGGAGGCCAGCGGTAGCGATGGCGCTACAACGTGACCGAGGCCAGTCAGTGGCCATCGAACCTTGGCGGCGAATACGATTGGGGCACCTTCGCGGCGCTACGCCCGGCAACGATGCGTTCGCAACCTTCTGAGCGCCAGCAGGGCAGATTCGGGGTCGCGCCCGGCGGCCTGGTTTTGGTTCAGGAATTCCTCAACACCGCCCCCGTCCAGGCGGACGGCACCGATCTGTTGGCCGACGTCGACCTGGCAGCAGAATGGTGCGCCGGTGCGGTGTCCAAATGGGTGAAGCTGCGAGATGGCGATGCTCAACCGCCGTCACTAAATGCAGCGGATCTGGCGCAACTGCGAGACTTGCGCGACGCGATTGCGAACGTGGTTAACAAAAGGTCACTGCATGGGCGACAGATGCGCTGTGCCAGCTCCGTTTCCGGAGCGTTCTCGTTGTCCAACTCTGGTGTACTCCGGATGGAGCCAACCGGCAGCGGCTGGCGTTGGCTGGCATCGGCCCTCTTCAGCGAGATCTGCCTCAGTCAGCGGGACGACACGTGGAAACGGGTCAAGCAATGCCACAAATCCCTATGCGGGACAACATTTTACGACCGATCGAGGAACAACAGCGGGAGGTGGTGCAACGTGAAGACATGTGGGAACGCGGCGAACCTGCGAGCATCTCGGGCGCGGCGGCGCGAACGTCAGCGCGCCGGCCCAGACGACCACCGGACGAAATGACACATGTGTGCGAGGCTACAGCTTAGCGACGGTCCATGCCGGCACTGTCTCTGTGCCGCCGGCGCATCAAACACATGTGAGCGCCCAGATCGCGGCGCGACGGAGACGAAGCGCTTGCCACTACAACTCCCCCGAGCAACCTGGCAACCGATCGCATTCAGCTGCGGAACGCGTGTCTAGGCCGGCTTCGTCTACATACCGATGCAGGCGACCACGGACTCGTGACCAAGAAGCTTCATCAGCGTGCGTATACGCTCACGCTCGCAGTGTTCGCGCCTCTGCGCGGCTGAGGAAGCGGGCGGTGCGGCTTTCGAGATACCGCTTCACCGACTACCTCAGCCGCGACCTGCGCATCACCCAGGGCCGGGGATCGATCATCGAAACGACGTGGAACGCCGAGGGCTGGGTGGGGCTGGCCGGGCGCGTGGTCAATGACGGTGTGCGGCATCTGGACTGACGGCCCGGTCGCGCTCAGCGCTGCCGGCGCAGCACCGCGGCCAGGTGATGCTGCAAGGGCTGCCCGACCGCGCCCATCCGCACCGAGTACGACAGTTCGTCGCCGTCGACGCGGAAGGAACGGCCAAGGGCGGTCACCTCTTTGGCGGTCGGGGTGAGGCCGACGTCCGTGGTAGACAGCTCGATGTCGATCACGTCGCCGGTCACCGCGTACGTGCCCACCTCGATCTCGGTGATGCCGCTCGGATGGGCCAGCACCAGTTCGACGCGACCGGGCTGCGGCACGCGCAGGTAGCCGGTCTCGGCGTGCAACGGCTTGCCGTCGGCCGCCGCCTTGGTCTTTTGCCCGTAAGCCAGAAACGGCTTGCCGACGTGGGAGAACATGACTTCTTCGAGATAGTCGAAGGGCTCGATGGTCGGGTATTCGCCCGTGCCCTTTCCGGCCCAGGTGCCCAGCAGCGGTGCCAGGGCCGCGAGATCGGGATGCAAGTCGGGGGGCATGAAACCGAGACTAGCCCGGCGGCACGGGCCTTCAGCCCGGCGTCGTCACCTGGCGGTGTTCGCGCAGCGCCTGGATCTCGCGTTCGAAATCGTCCGCGGACTCGAAGGACCGATACACCGAGGCGAACCGCAGGTAGGCCACTTCGTCGAGGTCGCGCAGAGGCCCGAGGATGGCCAGGCCGACCTCGTGGCTGGCGACCTCCGGCGAGCCGGCGGCCCGCACCGTGTCTTCGACCTGCTGGGCGAGCAGGTTCAGCGCGTCGTCGTCCACCTGGCGGCCCTGGCAGGCCCGGCGCACACCGCTGATGACCTTCTCCCTGCTGAACGGCTCGGTGACTCCGCTGCGCTTGACCACGGCCAGCACCGCGGTCTCCACGGTCGTGAAACGACGCCCGCACTCGGGGCACGATCGGCGGCGCCGGATGGCCTGTCCCTCATCGGTTTCCCTCGAGTCGATGACCCGGGAATCGGGATGACGACAGAACGGGCAATGCATGACCGCTCCTTCGCCGTGCCGACAACCAGTTACCGCAGCACTTCGAGCGTACCCGCGCGCTCACCTGCACGGGTACCGGCTCAGTGGCGGGTTCGTGGGCGCAGCTCGGTCGTTAGCGGGGCGGTCGTCAGCCGACCGGGGCGATCAACGTCTGGCCCGCCACCAGGTTCGGTGAGCTCATGTCGTTGAGTTCCCGGATGCGGTCGGCGACCTGGCGGGCGGGCGCGTCGGGCGCCACCCGGTGCGCCACGTCCTGCAGCGACTCCCCCGCCTCCACGCGCACGACGGCCAACCGGTCCGGGACGTGCGCGGCCGAGCTGCCGGAGTCGCCATTGAGCACCTGACCGACGTTCCCGACCAGGCCCAGCCACAGCGTGATCGCGCCGGCGGCCAACGCCAGCCAGATCGTGGTCGTCACGGTGACGGGACGCTTGCGGTGGGGCGCGGCGGACACCGCGACGCCGGTGCCGTAGTAGCGCGTCGGCGTTCCCGCCGGCCTCGAGAGGCCGGGGCGGCGGGACCGGGCCAGCCCGTCGCGGCCGTAACGAAGCCCCTGGACCGGTCCGTTGACCGGGCGCCGAGGGCTGCTGATACGCGGTGCCAGCGTGTGGATGGTTGTCATCTGCGTTCCTCCGGTCAACTTGATTCGCTCAGCTGTTCGACTGTATCGCTCGTGTGTTCGAAATCCGAACATGTGAGCGAAGCGTGTCGCACGAGTCGAACGCTAGGCCACGCCACCGACAAGTCCGTGGCCGCTAGAGCTGACATGCGGCTGAAATACCCCATCTGCCGAAGAGTTACACCTTTGTGATTCACCACTTCCGCGCGGCTTTCCGCCAGGGCGAGGCAACGCGACACGCTAGTCGAACACATGTTTGATTCTTGGGCGAGGTGGGGTTACATTCAGTGCCATGAGTGACAGCAGCGACACCTCATCGGCCGGCACGGACGGTCGGTTGCACGCCGTGGATTCATCGCTGACCGAACGTCAGCGCACCATCTTGAACGTCATTCGCGCGTCGGTCACCAGCCGCGGTTACCCGCCGAGCATCCGGGAGATCGGTGACGCCGTCGGCCTGACGTCGACCTCGTCGGTGGCTCATCAGCTGCGCACCCTGGAACGCAAGGGCTATCTGCGTCGCGACCCGAACCGTCCGCGGGCGGTCGACGTCCGCGGCGCCGACGACGAGGTGGTGGCGGCCACCGACGTCGCCGGCTCGGACGCGCTGCCGGAGCCGACGTTCGTTCCGGTCCTGGGGCGCATCGCCGCCGGCGGACCGATCCTGGCCGAGGAGGCCGTCGAGGACGTCTTCCCGCTGCCGCGCGAGCTGGTCGGGGAGGGCACGCTGTTCCTGCTCAAGGTCGTCGGCGACTCCATGGTCGAGGCGGCGATCTGCGACGGCGACTGGGTGGTGGTACGTCAGCAGAACGTCGCCGACAACGGCGACATCGTCGCGGCCATGCTCGACGGGGAGGCCACCGTGAAGACGTTCAAGCGGGCGGGCGGTCAGGTGTGGCTGATGCCGCACAACCCGGCGTTCGACCCGATACCCGGCAATGAGGCGACCGTGCTGGGCAAGGTCGTCACGGTGATCCGCAAGGTTTAGCCCCGGCGGGTCAGTCCGCCTTGACGAAGCCGTTGGCCTGTGCGACTTCTTCGCTGGACAGCCAGAACTCGGCGATCGTGTCGTGGTAGAGCGGGCTGCCGGGCGTGTAGTACAAACCGAAGCTGGCGTTGGCCTTGATCGGATACCCGTCCGGCACCTGGTACGGGTCGTCGAGCGGTAGGCGGATGGTCGGGCGCCCGGGCGAGCCCGCCCCGCCGTCGTCGGCGGCGGCGTGCCGTCCGCCCCGCTGCTCAGGGACGACGACGGCCGCGACGGCCGCCTCCGGCGCGGTGGCTTCCGGAGCGGCAGCCTCGGGAGTGGGGGCCTCGGCTACGTCGGCCAGGGCATCGGACGCGGCCGCATCCGGATGCTCGGGCTCGGGGGCCGGGGTTTCTTGGGCGGTGCCCTCGTATTCGGGAGGCGCATCCGGCACCGCGACGTCCTGGTACTCGGCGTCCACGTACTCCTCGTCCGCGCGGGCGGACTCCGGGTAGGCGGGCTCACGCGCGTCGTCGGCGTACTCGGCCTCGACGTACTCGACCTCCGGGTAATTCGGCTGGCTGTACTCGGATTCGGCGTATTCGGATTCGGCGTACTCGGGTTCGGCGTAGCCGGATTCCGTTTCGGGATAGCCGGCCTCCGACAGGTCCGCCGCGGATACCGCGGAGAAGGAGTCGGTGTCCACCGCGTCGGGGTCCTGCTCCACGTCCCCGTACGCACCCTCGTCCGCGCCGCGCCGCCGCCAGCTGACCCGCCCGGCGGCCCCGGCCTCGGGCGCCTCCGACTGACGGGCGAAGTGTTCGGTGCTGACGTCGTCGGGCCCCCAGTGCTGGTCACCCGCCGCCTCGTAGCCGAGGTCGCGGTGCGGCTCGTAGCCGGCGCCGGCAGGTGCGGCGCGCCGCCGGCGCCAACCCAAAGCCAGCAACCCGGCCAAGACGATCAGCACCAGCACCGGGATGCCGGCCAGCAGCCACCACCACTGCAAGGTGAACTTCTTGGCATGGGCGGGCGTCGCCGAAGTGCTCGGCTGATTCTGCCCCGACACCTGCAGGCCCGACAGCAACGGCGCGAGATTGGCCGGGTCGGTGCTGAACGTGTTCTTCGCCCGGTTCCACGAGACCTTGCCGCCCACGAACTGCTGGGAGACCACGTCGCCGTCCACGGACTGGTCGCCGACGGGGGCGCCCAGCTTGCCGGTCGGTCCGCGGAGCTTGTCCCACGCCGCCTTCATCGCGCCGCGCACCACGAACGCGCCGTGCTCGGAAGTCCAGAAGATCACCGGCTTGTCGGCGCCGGAGAAGGTGACGACGCGGCTGGACGGGATGCCGCCGTCGGCTTCGTTGGCGGTGGGAAAACCCAGGTCGCTGCCGGCCGGGCCGCCGAGTGATTCGTACTTGGCCACGATGTTGGTCTCGACGGCGTTCGCGCCGGTGGCCGGGCTGAAATACACCTTGCCGTTGGCAAAGTCCTGGACGATCCCGTCGCCGCCGATCGGGTACTGCGCGCCCTTCTTGACGCCGAGCGGCCCATTAGGGCCACCCGCGGCGCGCCAAGCCATGTTGATGGCCGCGGTGGGATCGATCGCCACCTGCAGACCCTTGAGCTGGTCGGCCAATCCCGCTGGCTCGGTGGTGAACTGCTTGGTCTGCCTGTTCCACGAGACCTGGCCGCCGCTGAACTTCTGGGCGGACACCTCGCCGTTGTAGGTCTCGTCGCCGACCGGGACACCGAGCACCCCACCGGAGCTGCCCAGCTTGTCCCACGCGGCGTTGATCGCGCCGCGCACCACGAACGCGCCGTGGTCGGGCGTCCAGAAGATCACCGGCTTGTCGCCGGCCGAGAAGGTGGCCACCCGGCTGTCGGGCCCGGCGAGGCCGGGCACCTCATTGATCGCGGGGAAACCCAGGTCGCTGCCGGCCGGTCCGCCCAGCATTTCGTATTTGTCCAGGATCGGCCCGTAGATGAATTTGGCGCCGGTCGCCGGCGTGAAGAACATCTTGCCGCCGTCGAAGTCCAGCTCGAAACCGTCGCCGGCGGGATACACGTCGCCCTTCCGGGGGCCCAGCGGTGAACCGTCGCCGCCTGCCTTCTCCCAGGCCGCCATCATGGCCGCCTCGGCGTCGCCGATGGGAGACGCCGCCGCGGAAGGCGCCAGCAGGGCGGCGGTGGTCGCGATGGCGGTCACGGTGACCAGCGCGCTCCCGACCAGCCTGCGCATGTGACCTCTCTGCCCGTTCACCAAGCCTCCCAGCCGACGGCTACGGCTCTATCAGCGGCTATGCCCGTAGCTGCACAGCCGGCGAGCGGGCCGCTCTCCGACCGCGCGGAAACAACCCCGCACCGATCCGCATCATCGCCAGGCTGGCATAACTTTGCTCCAACCAACGAGAAATACGAAGTCAAATCACGCATATTACAAAAACGGATACCACGCCGATGTCGAAATGATGCCAAGCCACGCTCAAATCGCGACGAACCCCAGCAACGCCCGCGTGACACCTGGCATATCGTGCCGACTCCCGAACCCCTCGCACGCGTGCGCAATAGGGCACGAGTTCGGCCGTAGGGGCCCGGCTCGACGCCCGCGCCGCGCTTTTCGCGATGCGCCATTGCGCGGGCATACCCGAAACACATGCGCCGACGGTACGTGAGGCCATTAACTCACCGGCGATGTACCCGAAAAAAGGGCCGCGCGCCGGGCATTGGCGCGTTTGCCGATGGCGGGCGAATTGACCGTTTCTACGGCGTCACCGTCGTCGGGCCTAGACCCCGAGGCTGCGGCCGATGATCTCCTTCATGATCTCGGTCGTGCCGCCGTAAATCGTCTGCACCCGCGCGTCCAGATAGGCACGGGCAACCGGGTATTCGCGCATGTAACCGTAGCCGCCGTGCAGTTGCAGGCAACGATCGATCAGGTGCACCTGCTTCTCGGTGGAGTACCACTTGGCCATGGCCGCCTGTTCGGCCGTCAGCTTCTTGTCCAGGTGCAGGCGGATGAACTCGTCGACCATCATGCGCACCACGGTGGCCTCGGTCGCCAGCTCGGCGAGGACGAAGCGGCTGTTCTGGAAGCTGCCGATCGGCTTGCCAAATGCCTTGCGCTCCTTGGCATATTGCAGCGTGTCTGCTAATACCTGCTCCATCGCCGCGGCCGCCATGATGGCGATCGAGATCCGCTCCTGCGGCAGGTTCTGCATCAGGTAGATGAACCCCATGCCCTCCTGCCCCAGCAGGTTCTCGGCGGGAACCTTGACATCGGTGAAGGACAGCTCGGCGGTGTCCTGCGCGTCCAGCCCGATCTTGTCCAAGTGCCGGCCGCGCTCGAAGCCCTCCATGCCGCGTTCGACAACGAGCAACGAAAAGCCTTGCGCCCCTTTGTCCGGATCAGTCTGCGCGACGACGATCACCAAGTCGGCGTTGATTCCGTTGGTGATGAACGTCTTTGCGCCGTTGAGCACGTAGTGGTCGCCGTGGGCGACCGCGCGGGTCTTGATGCCCTGCAAGTCGCTGCCGGTTCCCGGCTCCGTCATCGCGATGGCTGTGATGAACTCGCCGGTGCAGAACTTCGGCAGCCAGCGCTGCTTCTGCTCCTCGGTGGCCAGGGCCAGCAGGTAGGGCGCCACGATGTCGTTGTGCAGCCCGAAGCCGATGCCGCTGTAGCGACCGAAAGTGGTCTCCTCGGTGATGATCGTGTTGTACCGGAAGTCCGGATTGCCCCCGCCGCCGTATTCCTCGGGGACGGCCATGCCGAGGAAGCCCTGCTTGCCCGCCTCGAGCCACACGCCGCGGTCGACGATCTTCGCCTTCTCCCATTCGTCGTGGTGGGGCGCGACGTGGCGGTCGAGGAAGGCGCGGTAGGACTCGCGGAACAGGTCGTGCTCCGGCTCGAAAAGAGTGCGCTGGTACTTGACGGCACTGGCCATGTGGATAACCTCCGGCGACTGGGACTCTGTCGCCCAACATATACCAACCAGACGGTTGGTCGGCAGGCGGCAGGCTGACCCCGCCACGCGGATCAGCCCGCCAAGAACTCCTGCAGGCGCCCGGCCAGCGCCACCGGGACCCTCGCCTTGATGCGGGTGCCGTCGGCGTTGTGCTCCTCTTGCTGCACGCGCCCGTCGGCGTGCAGCCGGGCCACCAGGTCGCCGCGGTGGTACGGAATCACCACATCCACGGCCGTGTCGGCGGGGACGGCCAGCTCGCCCATCCGGCACCGCAGGGCCTCGATGCCTTCCCCGGTCCTGGCCGAGACGAACACGGCGCCGGGCAGGGCGTGCCGGAGCTCGGCCAGCGTGAGGCCGCTCGCGGCGTCGACCTTGTTCACCACCAACAGCTCGGGCGGTGGGTCGCCGTGATGGTCGGCGATGACGTCGGAGATCACCTCGCGCACCGCGTTGATCTGGGCCAGCGGATTGACGTCCGAGCCGTCGACCACATGCACCAACAGGTCCGCATCGACGACCTCCTCCAGCGTGGAGCGGAACGCCTCGACGAGTTGGGTGGGCAGGTGCCGGACGAACCCGACGGTGTCGGTGAGCACCAGCGGGCGACCGTCGGTGAACTCGGCGCGGCGGGTGGTGGGCTCCAGCGTGGCGAACAACGCGTCCTGCACCAGCACCCCGGCCCCGGTCAGGGCGTTGAGCAGGCTCGACTTGCCGGCGTTGGTGTAGCCGACGATCGCGACAGACGGGACGTCGCTCTGCCTGCGGCGGCTGCGCTGGGTGTCGCGGACCTGTTTCATGTCCTTGATCTCCCGGCGCAACTTCGCCATGCGTTCGCGGATGCGGCGGCGGTCGGTCTCGATCTTGGTTTCACCGGGACCGCGCAGGCCCACGCCTCCCCCGCTGCCGCCGGCGCGGCCACCGGCCTGCCGGGACATCGACTCACCCCAGCCGCGCAGCCTCGGCAGCATGTATTCCATCTGCGCCAGCGACACCTGCGCCTTGCCCTCCCGGCTGGTGGCGTGCTGGGCGAAGATGTCCAGGATCAGCGCGGTGCGGTCGATGACCTTCACCTTCACCGCCTTTTCCAGCGCGGTGAGCTGCGCCGGGGACAGTTCACCGTCGCAGATGACGGTGTCGGCGCCGGTCGCCAGCACCACCTCGCGCAGCTCTTGGGCCTTGCCCGAGCCGATGTAGGTCGACGGGTCGGGCTTGTCGCGGCGCTGGATGAGCCCCTCGAGCACCTGCGAACCGGCGGTCTCGGCCAGGGCGGCCAGCTCGGCCATGCTGGCCTCGCTCTCGGCGGCGGTGCCGTCGGTCCACACGCCGACCAGCACGACGCGCTCCAGGCGGAGCTGGCGGTACTCGACCTCGGATACGTCGGCGAGTTCGGTGGACAGCCCGGCGACGCGCCGCAGCGCCGACCGTTCTTCCAGGGCCAGTTCGCCGGTGCTTGGCTCCGGCACAGCGGAATTGGAGAAATCAGGATGTGTCATAGGCAATACAAGATGATGCACGGCGGATCGGCGCCGTGCACCCGAATTAACGTCGCTGCGCGTCCCACCATTCCCCGCTGATCTCCCCGCGTGCCACCAATACCGACGGTCCCCTCAGGTAACTGGTGGCGTCGGTGATGGTGACGACGACGTCGCCGCCCGGCACCCGCACCTCCAGCGTGCCGGTGTCCGCACCTGCGGCGGCCAGCGCGGCGACCGTGGCGGCGACCGTGCCGGTGCCGCAGGAGCGGGTCTCGCCGACGCCCCGCTCATGCACCCGCATCCGGATGGCGCCGTCGGACGGCGCGGTGACGACTTCGATGTTCACTCCCTCCGGGAACTGGGCGTGGTCGAAGCTCACCGGCGCCGCCACGTCCAGCGCGGCGAGGTCGTCGACGGTCAGGTCGGGATCCACGCACGCCAGGTGGGGGTTGCCCACGTCGACAGCCAGGCCGGAAAACCGGCGGCCACCGACGAGGGCGCTGCCCGGGCCGAGGGTGTTGGCCTTGCCCATGTCGACGCTGATGTCGGCGAGCGTCGCGCCGGCGTGGTGCACGGTGATCGGCCGCGGGCCGGCCGGGGAGCCGATCACGAGTTCGTCGCGGGACTCCATGCCGCTGGCCCGCAGGTAATGCGCGAACACCCGGATGCCGTTGCCGCACATCTGGGCGATGGACCCGTCGGCGTTGCGGTAGTCCATGTACCAGTCGGCCGCGGCCACGCCGTCGGGCAGGCGGTCCAAGACGCCGGCCGCCAGCGCGGCCCCGGCGGTGGTGACCCGCAGCACGCCGTCGGCGCCCAATCCGCGCCGCCGGTCGCACAAGGCGGCCACCCGCGCGGCGGTGAGGTCGAGCGCCGCCTCCGCGTCCGGGAGCACCACGAAGTCGTTCTCGGTGCCGTGGCCCTTCGCGAAAATCACCTGCTCAGGATACGGGGGCCAGGACACCCAGCGCTTCGTCGACGAGTCGGGCCCCGTCCGCGGCGCCCAGCCAGTGAACCCGGTGGTCGCGGCGGAACCAGGACCGCTGCCGGCGCACATACCGGCGGGTGCCCACGTAGGTGCGTTCGCGCGCCTCCCGCAGCCGCTCGGTGCCACCCCCCGCGTCGAGCGCCTCGATCACCTGGGCGTAGCCCAGGGCGCGCGACGCGGTGACCCCGTCCCGAAGGCCCTCGCCGAGCAGCGCGCTGACCTCATCGACCAGGCCCTGGTCGAACATGGCGTCGGTGCGGCGGGCCAGCCGCTCGTCCAGAGTCGTTGTCTCGCAATCCAACCCAACGATGGCGGTGTTCCACTTCGGGACGCCGACGCGTGGCGCGGACGCGGCGAACGGCAGGCCGGTCAGCTCGACCACTTCGAGCGCCCGCACGGTGCGCCGGGCGTCGGTCGGCAGGATGGCCGCTGCGGCGGCGGGGTCGCGGCGGGCCAGTTCGGCGTGCAGCGCGCCGACGCCGACCTCGCCCAGCCGCTGCTCCCAGCGCGCCCGCACCGCAGGATCGGTCGCGGGGAACGACCAGTCGTCGAGCAGCGATTGGATGTAGAGCATGGAGCCGCCGACGATGATCGGGACGGCGCCGCGGGCCGCGATCGCCTCGACGTCCGCCGCGGCGGCGCGCTGATAGCGGGCGACCGTCGCGGTCTCGGTGACGTTCAAGACGTCGAGCTGGTGATGGGCGACGCCGCGGCGTTGCGCGACGGGCAGCTTGGCCGTGCCGATGTCCATGCCTCGATAGAGCTGCATCGCGTCGGCGTTCACGATCTCGGCCGCGCCGAGCCGTTCGGCGACATCGAGCGCCAGCTGCGACTTGCCGGTTCCGGTGGGGCCGATGATCGCCAGCGGTCGCACAGTCACCTCAGACCTGCCAGGCGCCGGCGAAGTAGCCCACGCCGTAGGGCGCCCCCCGGTAGAGCTCCTTGGCCGACCGCGGCCCAGGCTCGGCCAGGCCGGCCAGGACCTGGAAGGCCACTCGGCCCAGGATCTGGCGCGGCAGCCGCATCAGGGCGGCGACGTCACCGCTCGCCAGCGCGTCGTCGAGGGCCAGCTGCGCGTCGGCGTTGGCCGGGTCGTATCCGCCGGGTGCGGCCGGCGTCAAAGTGTTGGCGCCGTCGGCCACGACCAGCACCCCGATCGGCTCGGCCGACCGGTCGACCTCGGCGCGCAAGGCGCGGCCCTGCGCCAGGGCGGTCGCATCGTCGTGGCCGGCGCGGTAGATGCGGGCCTCCGCAGTCGCGTCGGGGCGGACCTGGCCGCGAACCCACCCGGCGATCAGCGCGGACACGGGCAGCTCAGCGGGGGCCGCCGTCCCGGACCGCGGGGACAGCCCGACCCGGACGTCCACACCGAAACCCGCGAACGTGCCGGCCGCGTCGGGCCCCCACACCCCGTCGCGCGCGGCCGTCCCGATGACGGTCCAGCGGGCGGGGAGAAAGGCGGCCGCCGCCAACACCGCGGCCACCAAATCGGTCACCTCCGCGGTGGCCCGTCCGGCGAGTTCGGGCACCAGCAGCGGCGCCGAGGGAACAATGGCAATCCCGCTGAGCACGCCACCAAACTAATGGTTCGCCGAAGCGTGCGCTCAGGCCTCGGCAGCCGCGACTACCGGGCCGGTGCTAAAAGGGTCGGCCTGGCCTTCCCCGGACGACCACGCGTCCGGCGTGATGCTTCCGTCGTCCCGGCCGACCTCCGCGACCATGGTGGCGGCCTCGCCGCGGGCGAGCGCGACCGTGGCCACGATCACCACCGCGATCGCCGCTACCAGCACGAAGGCCTTCGGCCCGTCGGCGTTCAGCGTTTCCCCGAGGACGAAGATGCCGAGCAGACCAGCCACCACGGGCTTCGCCACGGTCATCGTCGGCATGGAGGCCGTCAGTGCACCGGCGCGGAACGCCGACTGCTGGAAAATCATCCCGATCAGCGCCAGCAGGAGCCAGGGGACGAACTCGGGCGCGGTCAGCACGGCCAGCGGGCCTTCCTCGCCGACCTCGACGATGCCCTTGGTCAGCACCGCGAACAACGCCAACGCGGAACCCGCCACCACCGCGAGCAGGGCCGCCGCGAACGGGCTGCCCGACCAGATCCGCGCAACCACCACGCACGCCACCAGCAGCGGCGCCATCACCGCGGCGACGATGGCCCACGTCTCGGCCGACGCGCGCTGATGGCCCGAGGCCGGGTCGCCGACGATGATGACCACCGCCAGGGCGGCGGCGAGCACCACCGCCCACACCCACTCCCAGCGGGTGACCCGGCGCCTCGTCAGCCGCGCGTAGATCGGCAGGGCGAACAGCAACGCCGTCACCTGCAGCGCGGTCACCAACACCACCGACCCCCAGGCCAGGGCCCCGGCCTGCAGGCTGTAGTTGATGATCGCCGCCAGGCCCCCCAGCCACCATCGGGTGTCCTTCAGCGACATGCGGAACAGCTCCAGATGGCCGACCTGCTTGTCCGTGATCTCCTGCGCAGAGCGCTGACGGATCACGTCGCCGACCGCGGATGCCAGCGCCGCGCACAACGCGATCAACGCCGCGACATCAACCTTCGACATGAGTGACCCCTCGTCTCACGATTGCCCCGACCAGCTTTCCCTGGGGCACGGGCAAATACACGCAATATTTGCGATCAGTTCAGCAACAACTGTGTGACGTCGCCCACGCCGCGGCGCGTTCAACAGATCACCCTTCGTTCTTACGGCATTAACCTAAGGAAGCCCTGTGGGCAACGCTGCGATCCGGTTAACCGGGGCGCGGCTACGCCGGTTGCGCTGGGGCGTTCCGGAAACCCGGCCGCGAGTGTGTTGCGCGTCGCGGAGGCGTCGGCGCGGGTCCGCAGCACGTCGCCGATCGCGACGCAAAGCGAGGACGCCAACGCGAGCAAAGCCGCGACGGCCGTCGTGGCCATGACTTCTCCGCCCGAGCCTGGATGCGGACAACCGTGATACCCGATGCGCCTGCGCCGATGCGTCTGGAACGGGCAAGATCTCAGGTGGCGGCGGATGCGCCGACAAGCTGCTTGAATACTGTTAAGCAGCTGTTGGGAACGCCGCGAAGGCACCCCACAGGTGCAGCAGACGGTGCCGCTACGCGCGGCAGGTGCGCGGAGTTCCGACCGCGCGAAGGGTAGGTGACGAGCGCATGACGGCTGACGAACCCCAGGGACCGGACCCGGGCGGGCCGGTGCCCCAACCGGTTTCGCGCCCGGTGCCACGCCCGGGACCCCGTCCGGGCCCACGGCCGTCGAGCGCGGCGCCGCGGCCCGTCGTTCACCCGATTCCGGCGCCCCCGCGCAGCAATCCGCATCAGTTCGGGCGCGTCGACGACGACGGCACGGTCTGGCTGATCACCGCCGCAGGCGAGCGCATCGTCGGCTCCTGGCAGGCAGGCGACCGCGAAGCCGCTTTCGCCCACTTCGGTCGCCGCTTCGACGACCTGAGCACCGAGGTCACGCTCATGGAGGAGCGACTCGCGGCGGGAACCGGCGACGCCCGCAAGATCAAGGCCCACGCGTCCGAGCTGGCCGAAGCGTTGCCGACCGCTGCCGTGCTCGGCGACGTCGACGCGCTCGCCGGCCGATTGGCCAGCCTCATCGACCAGGTCGAGTCCGCCGTCGCGCAGGAGCGCTCCCGCCGCGACGAGCATCGCGCCGCGCAGACCGCCCGCAAGGAGGCGCTGGCCGCCGAGGCCGAGGAGTTGGCCGCGAACTCGACGCAGTGGAAGGCCGCCGGTGACCGGCTGCGGGCCATCCTCGACGAGTGGAAGACCATCAGCGGCCTGGACCGGAGGGTCGACGACGCGCTGTGGAAGCGCTACTCGGCGGCGCGCGAGGCCTTCAACCGGCGGCGGGGGTCCCACTTCGCCGAGCTGGACCGCGAACGCATGGGCGTCCGGCAGGCCAAGGAACGACTGTGCGAACGCGCCGAAGCGTTGTCCGATTCGACCGACTGGACCGCCACCAGCGCCGAATTCCGCAAGCTGCTCACGGAGTGGAAGGCGGCGGGCCGGGCGGCCAGGGACGTCGACGACGCCCTGTGGCGGCGGTTCAAGTCCGCCCAGGACGTGTTCTTCACGGCGCGCAACGCGGCGACGGCGGAGAAGGACGCCGAGCTGCGGGCCAATGCCACGGCGAAGGAAGCGTTGCTGGCCGAGGCGGAGAAGATCGACACCAGCAACCACGACGCGGCCCGGGCGGCGCTGCGCTCGATCGCCGAGAGGTGGGACGCCATCGGCAAGGTGCCGCGGGAGCGGTCCGCCGAATTGGAGCGCCGGCTGCGCGCCGTCGAGAAGAAGGTGCGCGACGCGGGCGAGGCCGATTGGTCGGATCCCCAGGCGCAGGCCCGCGCCGAGCAGTTCCGCGTCCGCGCCGAGCAGTACGAGCAGCAGGCGCAGAAGGCCGCCGCGGCGGGCCGCACCAAAGAGGCCGAGGAAGCCAGGGCCAACGCCGAGCAATGGCGGCAGTGGGCGCAGGCGGCCGCCGAGGCGCTGACGCGTAAGTCCTAGGCGTCGGGATCCCGGGGCGCAGGGGCGTCGGGCCCCGCCTCGTCGTTGAGGCTGTCCAGCAGCGTCTTCGACTGCTGCTGCGCCGCGACCCGGCGCCGCTGCTCCTCGGCCGCGAGCTGCACGATGGTGCGCGACCAGACCACCCGCGCCCACTGGTAGATCAGCGCGAGGACGACGATCCAGGCCGCGATCAGCCCCACCCCGGGGCCCGGGTGCCCGGCGGCGACGGTCTGGCGTGACCAGATGGCCAACAGTCCGGCCGCCCCGGCGAGCGCGGAACCCGCGAGCGCGGTCCAGGCCAGCGCCCAGCGACGCGTCACCAAGGCCAGCATGGAGAATCCGACGCCGAACACCAGCGCCAGCCAGGCGAACACCCGCGACGGCAGCGCCACCGCCGCCGCGCCGGCGCCGTGGCTGCTGAACAACACGTCCCAGCCCCGCACCGCGCCGGTGTGCGGCAGGATGAACGATCCCAGCAGCACGAAAACCAGGATCGCGACAACGAAACCCCGTGGGCCCGGGTCAAATCCCCGTGCCACCCGGCGTTCGGCGGCCTCGATTTCCGTGCGCAGGGCGTCGAAGTCGGGGTGTTCTTCCATCATCGGGCACATCCAAGGGGTTCCGTGGGGTCGGCGGGCGGTCCGACGGCAGGCATGCCGAGGCCGACCCCGCCCGGGCGCTGCCCGGCGGCGTGCGCGTCGCCCGCGCGGGTTCGGCGATGGCTCAGGATGCCGGCGTCGGCGATGAGGTGGTGCGGCGCCGCCTGGGTGACCACCGCGGTGACGAGGTCCCCGGGCCGCACCCGGTCGTCGGCGCCGAAGTGCACCAGGCGGCCGTCGCGGGCGCGGCCGGTCATCCGCGCCGTGCGGGTGTCCTTGCGCCCCTCGCCCGCGGCGACCAGCAACTCCACGGTCTGGCCGATCAGCGCGCGATTGCCCTCCAGCGAGATCTGCTCCTGCAGCTCGACCAGCCGCTCGTAGCGTTCCTGCACAACGGCTTTCGGGAGCTGCCCGTCGAGTTCGGCGGCCGGGGTCCCGGGCCGCTTGGAGTACTGGAAGGTGAACGCGGCCGCGAACCGGGCCTGCCGGACCACGTCCAGCGTGGCGGCGAAGTCCTCTTCGGTCTCGCCGGGAAACCCGACGATCAGGTCGGTGGTGATGGCGGCGTGCGGCATGGCGGCGCGCACGCGGTCGATGATGCCGAGGTAGCGCTCGGCGCGGTACGAGCGCCGCATCGCGCGCAGCACCCGGTCGGAGCCCGACTGCAGCGGCATGTGCAGCGCGGGGCAGACATTCGGCGTCTGCGCCATGGCCTCGATGACGTCGTCGGTGAATTCGGCCGGATGCGGGGAGGTGAATCGCACGCGTTCCAGCCCGTCGATGTCCCCGCAGGCCCGCAGCAGCCGCGCGAACGCGCCGCGATCGCGGGGCAGCGCCGGGTCGGCGAAGGACACCCCGTAGGCGTTCACGTTCTGGCCCAGCAGCGTGACTTCGAGCACGCCGTCGTCCACCAGGGCCCGCACCTCGGCCAGGACGTCGGCCGGGCTGCGGTCGACCTCCTTGCCCCGCAGCGCGGGCACGATGCAGAACGTGCAGCTGTTGTTGCACCCGACGGAGACGGAAACCCAAGCGGCGTAGGCCGATTCGCGTGCGCTTGGCAGCGAAGAGGGGAACTCCCGCAGCGACTCGGCGATCTCCACCTGGGCGGTCTTGTTGTGCCGGGCCCGCTCGAGGAGCGTGGGCAGCGATCCGATGTTGTGGGTGCCGAAGACGACGTCCACCCAGGGCGCCTTGCGCAGCACCGCGTCCCGGTCTTTCTGGGCCAGGCAGCCCCCGACCGCGATCTGCATCTCGGGGTTGCCGCGCTTTCGCGGGGCCAGGTGGCTGAGGTTGCCGTACAGCTTGTTGTCGGCGTTCTCGCGGACGGCGCAGGTGTTGAAAACCACCACGTCTGCGTCGCCGAAATCCGAGCCGTCGGGGGCGCGCCGGTAACCGGCGGTTTCCAGCAGGCCCGCCAACCGCTCGGAGTCGTGGACGTTCATCTGGCAGCCGTAGGTGCGGACCTGATAGGTGCGCGCACCGGCGCCGTCGGGCGCGCCCGCGGCGTCCTGCACCACCATCGAAGTCACGGGGCCATGGTACGGCGACCCGGCGGCACCCGAGAAACCGCAGCTAGACCCGGCGGCGGTCCCGTTCGGCGGCCAGCTCGGCGAGGACGACCTCGCACGCCAGGTTCTGGCTGTAGCCGCGACGCGCCAACATTCCGACGAGCCGGCGGGTCACCCGCGCGTCGTCGCCGTCCAACGTTTCGCGGCGCAGCTTGGCCCGCACCAACTCCTCGGCCCGGTCGCGTTCTGCCCCGGCGTCGATCCCGGACAGGGCTGAGGCGATCACGTCCTTGTCGACGCCCTTGGTGTGCAATTCGGCGGCCAGGGCCCGCTTGCTCTTGCCGGCCTTCGCCCGGCGTGACCGCACCCACTGTTCGGCGAAGTCGGCGTCATCGACCAGGCCGACGGCGGCGAGGCGGTCGAGCACGTTGGCGCTGACGTCCTCGGGGTAGCCGCGTTTCGCCAGTTGGCCGTGCAGTTCGGCGCGGGTTCGCGCCCTCACGGTGAGCAGGCGCAGACACAGGGTGCGCGCCTGCTCCTCGCGAGAGGGCTCAGAAATCGACGGGGGCGGGCAAGACGTCGTCATCGGTCACAACCGCACCAATGCCAAGCTTTTCTTTGATCTTCTTCTCGATCTCGTTGGCGATGTCGGCGTTCTCCATCAAGAAGGTGCGGGCGTTCTCCTTGCCCTGGCCGAGCTGCTCGCCCTCATAGGTGAACCAGGAACCCGACTTGCGGATGAAGCCCTGCTCCACCCCCATGTCGATCAGCGAGCCCTCCCGGCTGATCCCCCTGCCGTAGAGGATGTCGAACTCGGCCTGCTTGAACGGCGGCGACACCTTGTTCTTGACGACCTTGACCCGGGTGCGGTTGCCCACCGCGTTGGTGCCGTCCTTGAGGGTCTCGATCCGGCGCACGTCCATGCGCACCGACGCGTAGAACTTCAAAGCCTTTCCACCCGTGGTGGTTTCGGGGCTGCCGAACATCACCCCGATCTTCTCGCGCAGCTGGTTGATGAAGATGGCGGTGGTGCCCGAATTGTTCAGCGCGCCAGTCATTTTCCGCAGCGCCTGGCTCATCAGCCGGGCCTGCAGCCCGACGTGGCTGTCGCCCATCTCGCCCTCGAGCTCGGCGCGCGGCACCAGGGCCGCCACCGAGTCGATGACCAGGATGTCCAGCGCCCCGGACCGGATCAGCATGTCGGCGATCTCGAGGGCCTGCTCCCCCGTGTCGGGCTGGCTGACCAACAGGGAGTCGGTGTCGACGCCGAGCTTCTTGGCGTAGTCCGGATCCAGGGCGTGCTCGGCGTCGATGAACGCCGCGACGCCGCCGGCAGCCTGGGCGTTGGCCACCGCGTGCAGGGCGACGGTGGTCTTACCCGAGGACTCCGGGCCGTAGATCTCCACGACCCGGCCGCGGGGCAGGCCGCCGATGCCCAGGGCCACGTCCAGTGCGATGGATCCGGTCGGGATGACCGAGATCGGCTGACGCATCTCGTCGCCGAGACGCATCACCGAGCCTTTGCCATAGCTCTTCTCGATCTGGGCCATCGCCAGCTCGAGGGCCTTCTCGCGGTCGGGGGCTTGCGTCATGGTGCCTCTCCTATGGTTCGGTGTGTTCGGTGACCGGTATTGGTCGGTTGGCCGTGACACTAGAGAAGGCCACCGACAAGTTGACTCGCCGAACGTTCCCCACAGTAGCCGAACACCTGTTCGATTCAAGCGGACACGCCGAACCCACCCGCGTGTGGCAACATTTGCACCGAAACACGCTGACGGGGCCCATAGCGCCTGAGGAAACCGGTGTGAATCCGGTGCGGTCCCGCCACTGTGACCGGGATGGTCCCCCTCCCGCGAGCCAGACACTCACCGTCAGCGCTTCCTCACGACGACTGGGGCGGATCTCCCCAGAGAGGCCTGGTTGCGCATACATGACCGTGCGAGACATCTCCGCCGAGCTGGCCGAAATATCTTCCTACCGAGGGTTTTTCGCGCTGGCCGTGGGCGGTGACGCGGCCGGGTGGCACCCGGTCGCGCAGTCCTACGCCGACGGGTTCACCGACCTGGTCGAGGCCACCGCCCGGCGCTATCACACGACGGATCTGCGGATCGGCGCCTCGCTGGTTCACCTCGGACACGCCACCCGGCTGTGGTCACCCGTGCTCGCGTGCGCGCTGAGCCACGGCGTCGTCCCCGACCTGGGCGACCTGCAGCGCGCCGACGACGGGGCGCAACTGCGGTTGCCCGCGCCGGTCGGGTTCCCGACCAGCTCACCGGACGCGCTGTACCGGCTGGTCGTGCAGGAGCACATGCAACGGTTCGCCGCCGGTCTGCGAGTGGGGCTGGCGCCCGCCCTGCTGGCGGGCAACCTCGCGTCAGCGCTGATCGGCGCGGCGCGGGCCCTGCTCGCCGTGCGCCCCGACCTGGGCGCGCGGACCGCCGAGATGGTGCGCGCGCTGCTGGGCACCGGCGTGCTGGCCGGTTCGGGCGTCGTCACCGGCCCACCCCTGGGCTTCAGACGCCGTAGTTGCTGCCTCTTCTATCGCCTGCCCGGCGGGTCCGTCTGCGGCGACTGCGTCTTCGAGAAGCCACCGCCGCGCCGAACTCGGGCGCCGCGTCGTTTGCCCAACTCGCCCAAGGGTATCTGAGCACCATGCCCACCGAGACATCCCTGCGAGCGCTCGCGTTGACGTGTTCGTTGAAGAAGAGCCCGGCGCCGTCGAGCAGCGAGCTGATCGCCGATCAGGTGCTCGCCCAACTGCGCGGCGCGGGCGTCGGCACCGAGAAGGTGCGCTGCGTGGACCTGGCGCTGCTGCCGGGCGTGGAAGCGGACATGGGCCCGGGCGACGAGTGGCCGGCTCTGCTGGAGAAGATCACCGCGGCCGACATTGTGGTGCTGTCGACGCCCACGTGGGTCGGCCACATGTCCAGCGTCGCGCAGCGCGTTCTGGAGCGCCTCGACGCCGCGATCTCCGACAAGGACGACGCCGGCCGGCCCCGGATGGTGGGCAAAGTCGCGCTGGTGGCGGTCGTCGGGAACGAAGACGGGGCACACAAGATCGTCGCCGACCTTTTTCAGGCGCTCAACGACATCGGATTCTCGATTCCCGCGCAAGGGTGCACCTACTGGAACGGCGAGGCGATGCAGGGGACGAACTTCAACGACCTCGACGACGTGCCGGAAGCGGTGGCAGCCACGACCGAAACGGCGGCCCGCAACGCCGTCCACCTCGCGGCGCTACTGCGGCAGCACGAATACCCGCCTTACGAATAGCCGCCGCATTCACCACTGGTCGCGCGGCACGTCGAAGTCGACGCACAGGGCCCGCCACACGTCGCGGGGCTCGACCCCGTCCTCGATCGCCTGGGCGGCGGTGCGGCCGTCGAACCCGGTCAGCACATGGTCGGCCAGCACCGAAGAACCGTAGGCCGCACCGAATCGCAGGACGACCCGCTCGTTGAATTCCGTTAGCCGCACGCCAGCAAGATACCCGCCTGGAGCCGATCGGACACCGGCCGCGTCACCGCCAGCTGGCCGGCAGGTCGATCAGGTGATTGGGGCAATAGTCCTGCACGGCCTCGGACATGGTGGTCCGCGCGCGCTGCGCCGACATTCGCGAGCGCAACTGCATGAACGCGTACTCGGCCGGCGCGTAGCCCTGCTCGGCGGCGGCCGGGTCGTCCATCAACTGGCACGCCTGCTGCTCGTCGCCGCTGTCGGCGCGGGCGACGCCCGAACCGAACATCACAGCGAGAAGCACGCCGCCGGCCGCGATCGATGTCAATGCCTTCAATGCCGGTGCCCTCCTTTGCGCGGCCTTGGCCATCAGCCCGTCAGGGCGAGTGCTTCGTGGCACACCCGCACCGGATCGGCCACCCCGGCGATGCTAGCGGCGGCGGCCTGCGCGGCCCGTCGATACCGGGGTGACGACAGCACCTCGTTCACCGCGGCCACCAGCGCCTCGGCGGTCAGCGGCCGGACCAGCCGTCCGCTGCCCTGCCGAACCACCCGGTTGGCGATCTCCCACTGATCCCCTCCGCCGGGCACCGCCACCAGCGGCACCCCCGCCAGCAGCGTCTTGGCCACCATGCCGTGACCGCCGCCGCAGATGACCAGGTCGGCGTGCGTCAGCAACTGGGTCTGGCTGCCCAGCCCGACCGCCGCCCACGGCGGCACCTGCAGATCCGCCCCGCCCAGCCGGGAGACCACCAGCCGCGACCCGGCGGGCAGCGTCTCCCCCGGCCGCAGGCAAGCCAGCGCGACCTCGGCCAGGCCTTCGGTCCCGGTCGACGCGGTCGACGGCGCCACCACCAGCACGGGCCCCGAGCCCGCCGGGACGTCCAGCACCCGATCGGTCGGTTCGAAGTGCAACGGGCCCACCACCACCGCCTCCGCCGGCCAGTCCGGCCGGGGAACCTCGAGGGCGGGCAGGGTCGCGATCAGCCGCCGCAGCGGGCCGGAGTCGTGGGCCGGCAGCCCGATCTCGGCCCGCACGGCGGCGCGCTGCCGCAGACCCGCTCGCCAGGACCGCGCGGTGAGCGCCCGCATCGTGGCATCGCGGAGCCGGCCGCGGATGCCGGTGCCCGGCGCCAGCCCGCTGCCGATCGGCGGCAATCCCTTCGAGGGCAGATACAGCGGATGCGGGTCGAGCTCGACCCACGGGAGGCCCAACAGCTCGGCGGCCATGCCGCCGCCGGCGGTGATGACGTCGGAGACCACCAGGTCGGGCGCCAGTTTGCGCAACGCCGGCACGTTGAGGACTGCCATCCGCGCCGCGCGCCGATGGATTCGCGCACCGGCGTCGACGTCGTGGTCGGTGGCCACCAGCCCGTCCAGTGGGGCGGCGTCGATGCCGGCGGCCCGAGCGGTGTCGACCCACTCGGCGCCGGTGAACAGCGTGGGCTCGTCACCGGCCGCGGCGAAGCGTTGGCAGAGCGCAATCGCGGGAAATGAGTGCCCGGGATCCGGCCCGGCGACCACGGCGACACGCATCGGCCTTACCCTGCCACAGCGCGCGACCGCGACGCTCGCCTACGCTGGCGGTCATGACCGAGCTGACCGGGACAACCGTTGCGAACACCCGCACGGTCGAGACCTTCCTGAACGCGCTGCAGGACGCCGATTACGACGCCGCCGACGCGGCGCTGGACGACAACCTCGTCTACGAAAATGTCGGGCTGCCGACGATTCACGGCCGCGCCAGGGCCATGAAGCTGTTTCGCCAAATGGACGGCCGCGGGGCCTTCGAGGTGAAGATTCACCGCATCGCCGCCGACGGCGGGGCGGTGCTGACCGAGCGCACCGACGCCCTGATCTTCGGCCCGCTGCGGCTTCAGTTCTGGGTGTGCGGGGTGTTCGAAGTCCACGACGGGCGAATCACGTTGTGGCGGGACTACTTTGACTTCTTCGACATGTTCAAGGCCACGATTCGCGGCCTGGCGGCGGTGGTGCTGCCGTCCTTGAAGGCGACGTTCTAGCTCGCCCCGCGCAGACCGCCGAGTTCGTCGAACGCCTGCGCCCAGCCGACCAGCCGGTCGGTGGCCCCGGTCAGCTCGGCGCGGTAGCGCTGCGAGGCCGCCAACTGGTCGCCGTTGGCCGAGGAAACCAATTGCGCTGCGGCGGTGACCATTTCGTTGTACTGGCGAACGCCGGCGCTCAGCTGCGCGGTGAACGCGTTGATCGTAGGCACCAGATACGATCGCGATGAGTCGCTGGACTGGGCCGCCCGCTCCATCGACACCACCTCCGCGGCGGTGGCCGCCATGGCCGCCGAGCTCTTGTTGGCCGCCGCGGTCAGGTCACGAATTTCGGCGGTCGGCAACATCGAACCCCGCTCGATCACGTTCAGCAGCGACAGGAATCCCCGCTCCGAGGCGCCCAGCGCGTACATCGCGGGCCGCGCAGCAGAGCCGGGCGGCGGCAGGCGTCGCACGTTCGACGGGCGGGGTGTGGGCAGCGGCTCGGAACGCAACCACCGGTAGCGCAGCAACAGCAGCGTCGCCGGGACGGCCATGACGACCGCCACAGCGCCGGTGATCTCCAGCAGCAACGCGAACCATCCCCACGCCGCCAGCAGCATCGTCACCGCCGCCCAGAACACGCAGCCGACGGCGAATATCAGGCCCCACCGCAGCGCGCGCCGCCGCCGCCGCAACAGCCGCGCACGGGGATCCGCTGCGGCGCTGAGCTTTTGAGCAACCAGGTCGGACAGGTCGGCGGCGGTGGCCAATCCCCGCCCCAGCAACGTGCGCCAGAGCCCACCCCGTGTCTCGCTCACCGCCATGACACCACCCGGGCTACTGGCCAAAGGGCTTTTCGGTGGCCGCGCCCCCGGTCGTCTCGGCGGGCGCGGGAGCCGCCTGCGGGGCGGCCCCGGCGGCCGGTGTCCCACCGGTCGGCAAGGCTTCGCCGCGCATCGAGGCGCGGATCTGCTCGAGGCGGGAGTGGCCGGCCATCTGGACGCCGGCCTGCTCGACCTCGAGCATGCGTCCCTGCACCGAGCTCTGCGCGAGCTCGGCCGATCCGATCGCGTTGGCGTAGCGGCGTTCGATCTTGTCGCGCACCTCGTCGAGGCTGGGCACGTTGCCCGGCGCGGCGATCTCGCTCATCGAGCGCAACGAGGCGCTGACCTGTTCCTGCATTTTGGCCTGCTCGAGCTGGCTGAGCAGCTTGGTGCGCTCGGCGATCTTCTGCTGCAGCACCATCGAGTTCTGCTCGACCGCCTTCTTGGCCTGGGCCGCGGCGGCCAGCGCCTGGTCGTGCAGCGTCTTGAGGTCCTCGACGCTCTGCTCGGCCGTCACCAGCTGGGCCGCGAACGCCTCGGCGGCGTTGTTGTACTCAGCGGCCTTGGCGGCGTCGCCTGCCGCGGTGGCCTGGTCGGCCAGCGTCAGCGCCTGACGGACGTTGACCTGCAGTTTTTCGATGTCGGCGAGTTGCCGGTTCAGCCGCATCTCCAATTGGCGCTGGTTGCCGATCACCTGGGCGGCCTGCTGGGTCAGCGCCTGATGAGTGCGTTGCGCCTCCTCGATGGCCTGCTGGATCTGCACCTTGGGGTCGGCGTGCTCGTCGATCTTCGCGTTGAACAGCGCCATCAGGTACTTCCAGGCTTTGACGAACGGATTGGCCATGAGTGAGCTCCACCTTCGCTTCTTGTAGGCCGGATGATCCCGGGATGGGCCGACGCTTGTCGCTCAATTTAGTGGGTCGGCGCCGATCGCCCTACCCCTAGCGGCCGATCCCTGCGTCCGGTGCGGCTCAGGCGATCGCCAGCGACGCCACCGGCGGGATGACGACCTTGGTCTCGGCGTCGATGCTGGGACCACGCAGCGCCTCAGCGGGCGCGCTGCGGGCCACGCGTTCGCGCGCCCGCTCCTGGCCGGCCATCCGCTCGCCGGCGTCGGTCAGCACCGAAGACAGCGGTACCTGTAACGCCTCGCAGATCGCGTTGAGCAGCTCGCTGGACGGTTCCTTGCGCCCGCGCTCCACCTCGGACAGGTACCCGAGGCTCACGCGCGCCGAGTCGGACACCTCGCGCAGCGTCCGGCCCTGCGTCATGCGGGCCTCGCGCAGCACGTCGCCGATGACCTCGCGCACTAATGACGGCATTCCTGCCCTCCTTCGTCCAGTCAGCCTGCTCGGCACGGATCGACCGCGACTACAGGCGCTCACAGGGTGAAACGCGGAGGGCGCGATCTTGGTTCCCGTTCAGCGCTTCGAGAATCAGTCGGATGTCCGGCGCACTTCCCGCACGGTCGACACCACATAGTCGATGCCGGTGACGATCGTGAGCACGATGGCGATCCCCATGACCACCGCCGCCGCCACCCGTAGCGGCCCTGACAGCGGC
Source organism: Mycobacterium hainanense (assembly GCF_041890355.1). Lineage (NCBI taxonomy): Bacteria > Bacillati > Actinomycetota > Actinomycetes > Mycobacteriales > Mycobacteriaceae > Mycobacterium > Mycobacterium hainanense. Next base: position 3,841,101 of record NZ_CP169059.1, read on the forward strand.
AGGATGAACAGGCCGATCGCCACCGCCTGCACCACGGTCTTGACCTTGCCGCCCCAGCTCGCCGGGATGACCCCGCGGCGGATCACGGCCAGCCGCAGCACGGTCACCCCGAACTCGCGGGCCAGGATCAGCACCGTGACCCACCACGGCAGGTCACCGAGCATCGACAGCCCGATCAGCGCCGACCCGACGAGCGTCTTGTCCGCGATCGGATCGACGAACGCCCCGAATTCCGTTGCCATGCCGTAGTTGCGGGCCAGCAGGCCGTCCAACCGATCGGTGATGCAGGCGATCGCGAAAATCACGAAAGCCACGACCCGGAACGCGACATCGTGACCGCCCTTGGCGAACAGCGCGAGCAGGAAGATCGGGACCAGCACCAGCCGCAACAGGGTCAGGGTGTTGGCGAGATTTGCGATGTGGACGCGGCCCGGCGGTCCCGTTAACGGACCCGTTTGCGGCTGCCCCGACACGGCAACAGAATAACTGTTGACCAGCGCACCCGTTCCCGATGCCGATACTGTTAGCCGTGACCGATAGTCCGCAGGACTGCCTGGTGCGACGCGCGCGAACCTCCGACGTCCCCGCCATCAAGCAGCTCGTCGACACCTACGCCGGCAAGATCCTGCTCGAGAAGAACCTGGTGACGCTGTACGAGGCCGTCCAGGAATTCTGGGTGGCCGAATGCGAGGGCGCCGTGGTGGGTTGCGGCGCGCTGCACGTCATGTGGTCCGACCTGGGCGAGATCCGCACCGTCGCTGTCGACCCGGCGATGACCGGCCACGGCATCGGCCACGCGATCGTCGACCGGCTATTGGAGGTCGCGCGCGAGCTGCAGCTCAAGCGGCTGTTCGTGCTCACGTTCGAGACCGAGTTCTTCGGCAAGCACGGGTTCACCGAGATCGAGGGGACGCCGGTGACCGCCGAGGTGTTCGAGGAAATGTGCCGCTCCTACGACATCGGTGTCGCCGAGTTCCTGGACCTGAGCTACGTCAAGCCGAACATCCTGGGCAATTCCCGCATGCTGCTGGTGCTTTGATCCTCGCGGGCGAAGGCGTCGGGGTCGGCCACCTTGGGTGGGTTGCGCCGAGCGTGCACTGACTGCGAATCTGCGGCCGTTTTTTCGCGGTGAGTGCACGTTGGGCGGCGAGTCGACCCGCTAGTCGTCGGGGTCGCCGCCGTCGGCGTCGGAACCGCCCCGGATCAACGCCAGCGTTCCGGCCAGCTCGTCCGGCTTGACCAGCACCTCGCGCGCCTTGGACCCTTCCGACGGCCCGACGATGCCGCGCGTCTCCATCAGGTCCATCAGCCGGCCGGCCTTGGCGAAGCCGACCCGCAGCTTGCGCTGCAGCATCGAGGTGGAGCCGAACTGGCTGGACACCACCAGCTCGACGGCCTGCAGGAACACGTCCATGTCGTCGCCGATGTCCGGGTCGACGTCGGTGCGCTCGCCGGTGGGCTTGGCGGTGGTCACGCCCTCGGTGTACTCGGGTTCGGCCTGGTCCTTGCAGGCGGCGACGACGGCCTGGATCTCCTCGTCGGTGATGAACGCGCCCTGCAGGCGGATCGGCTTGCCCGCGCCCATCGGCAGGAACAGGCCGTCGCCCATGCCGATCAGCTTCTCCGCGCCGGCCTGGTCCAGGATCACCCGGCTGTCGGTCAGCGACGACGTGGCGAACGCCAGCCGGGACGGGACGTTGGTCTTGATCAGGCCGGTGACGACGTCGACCGACGGGCGCTGGGTGGCCAGGACCAGGTGGATGCCCGCCGCGCGGGCCTTCTGGGTGATCCGCACGATGGCGTCCTCGACGTCGCGCGGCGCGGTCATCATCAGATCGGCCAGCTCGTCGACGATCGCCAAAATGTAGGGGTACGGGCGATACTCGCGCTGGCTGCCCAGCGGTGCCGTGATGGCGCCGGACCGCACCTTCTCGTTGAAGTCGTCGATGTGTCGCACCCGGGACGCCTGCATGTCCTGGTAGCGCTGCTCCATCTCCTCGACCAACCACGCCAGCGCGGCGGCGGCCTTCTTCGGCTGGGTGATGATCGGGGTGATCAGGTGCGGAATGCCCTCATACGGCGTCAGCTCCACCATCTTCGGGTCGATCAGGATCATCCTGACCTCCTCGGGGGTGGCCCGGGTCAGCAGCGACACCAGCATGGAGTTGACGAAGCTGGACTTACCCGAACCGGTGGAGCCGGCGACCAGCAGGTGCGGCATCTTGGCCAGGTTCGCCGAGATGAAGTCGCCCTCGATGTCCTTGCCGAGCCCGATCACCAGCGGGTGGTGGTCGCGGCGGGTCGACGGCGCCGTCAGCACGTCGGCCAGCCGCACCATCTCCCGGTCGGTGTTGGGCACCTCGATGCCCACGGCGGACTTGCCGGGGATCGGGGCCAGCATGCGCACGCTCTCGGTGGCCACCGCGTAGGCGATGTTCTTCTGCAGCGCGGTGATCTTCTCCACCTTCACGCCCGGACCCAGCTCGACTTCGTAACGCGTGACGGTCGGCCCGCGGGTGCAGCCGGTGACGGCCGCGTCGACCTTGAACTGGGTGAGCACCTCGCTGATGGCATCAGCCATGACCGTGTTGGCGGCGCTGCGCTTCTTCGGCGGGTCCCCGGCCACCAGCAGGCTCAGCGAGGGCAGCGTGTAGGGGCCTTCGACGACCCGGTCCAGCACCTCGGTCTTCTTCTTGTCGCGCCGACGGCTCTTGCCGATGGCCGGCTCCGGCGTGGTGGGGATGTCGTCCTCGTTGTCCCGCAGGGCCGCGGCCGGGACCGGGTCGGCTGTCGGCCAGGCCTGCGGCTCGTCTTCGGGTAGCGAGCTCTCGTCGTAGAAGTCTTCGGCCGCAACGGAGTCGGCGTCGCCGTCATAGTCGTCGTATTCGTCGTCATAGTCGTCGTACTCGTCGTCGCCGAGCAGCCGGGCGCCGAACATGGCGCGGACCGCGTCGGGCACCTCACGGATCGTCGTCCCGGTCAGCAGCAGCAGGCCGAACATGAAGCCGATGAACAACAGGGGCGCGGCGATCCAGGCGGTCAGCCCGTCCGACAGCGGGCCGCCGATCGCGAAGCCGATGAAGCCCGCCGCGCGGCGGCGCGCCTCGGGGTCTTCGGGCGAGCCTGACCACAGGTGCCGCAGGCCGAGCACCGACAGCGCGATCAGGGTGCCGCCCAGGATCAGCCTGGGGCGCGCGTCGGGATTGGGCTGAGTGCGCATCAGCGTCACCGCCACCGCGGCGGTGACCACCGGGAGCGCCAGCACGCCCGCGCCGATGAAGGTGCGCAGCAGCGTGTCGACCCACGCGCCGACCGGCCGGGCGGCGTTGAACCACGAGCTCGCGGCGACCACGACGGAAAGGCCCAGCAGCATCAGCGCGATCCCGTCGCGGCGGTGTCCCGGGTCGATGTCGCGCGCCCGCCCGATCGACCGGGCGGCGCCGCCGGTGCTGCGCGCGGCCATCAGCCAGGTGGCGCGCAGGGCGCGGCCGCCAGTCAGCCCGGCGGCCATCAGCAGCGACCGGTTGCGCCGTTTGGCGGGCCTGCTCGGCCGCTTGCGGGGTGCCGCAGGCCGCGCGCGACCCGAGCCACTCCGCGAAGTGGCCTTTGACCTGCTCGTTCGAGCTTTGGAGCGGGCGGCGGTCTTGTTAGCCATGTCGGCAAGGGTAGTCGCATCAACATCATCGACACCACCCGCCACACTGGTAACGGTGTGGTCATGTGACCCATCTGACGGGGGGCCCGAAAGGCCGCGTGAGTAGGGTGGACAACCGGTGACCCAGATAACAAAGTCATGCGCGTCACCCACCCCGTCAGCCCCAGGAGGCCCGAGCATGCCCGTCGTCGTCGTTGCCACCATGACCGTCAAACCGGAATCGGTCGACGCAGTCCGCGACATCCTCACGCAGGCCGTGGAGGAGGTGCACAACGAGCCGGGCTGCCAGTTGTACTCCCTGCATCAATCGGGCGAGACCTTCGTCTTCGTCGAGCAGTGGGCCGACGAAGAGGCGCTCAAGGCCCACAGCACCGCACCGGCCATCGGCAAGATGTTCGGCGCGGCCGGCGAGCACCTCGCCGGCGCGCCCGACATCAAGATGCTGCAGCCGGTGCCCGCGGGCGACCCGGACAAGGGTCAGCTGCGGTCCTGATGACCCGTCCACTCGAGGGCAAGGTCGCCTTCATCACCGGCGCGGCGCGCGGCCAGGGGCGCGCGCACGCGGTGCGACTGGCTTCCGACGGCGCGGACATCATCGCGATCGACCTGTGCGACCAGATCGCCAGCGTCCCCTATCCCCTCGCCACCGAGGAAGACCTGGCGCAAACGGTCAAGCTGATCGAGGACACGGGCTCACGCATCGTGGCCGCTCGTGGCGACGTCCGGGACCGGGCGTCGCTGTCGGCCGCCCTGCAGGCCGGCCTCGACGAGTTCGGCCGGCTCGACATCGTCGTCGCCAACGCCGGCATCGCACCGATGCAATCGGGCGACGACGGCTGGCGCGACGTCATCGACGTCAACCTCACCGGCGTCTACAACACCATCAAGGCCGCCATCCCGACCATGGTCAAGCAGGGCACGGGGGGCTCGATCGTGCTGATCAGTTCCAGCGCCGGACTGGCCGGGGTCGCCGGCCCGGACGCCGGTTCGGTCGGCTACGCCGCCGCCAAACACGGCGTGGTGGGATTGATGCGGGTATACGCGAATCTGCTTGCCCCACAGTATATTCGGGTCAACTCGATACACCCCTCGGGCGTCGAGACCCCGATGATCAACAACGAATTCACCCGGGAGTGGCTGGCCAAGATGGCCGCGGCGACCGACACACCCCGCGCCATGGGCAACGCCATGCCAGTGGAGGTGCTGGACGTCGAGGACGTCGCCAACGCGGTGGCGTGGCTGGTGAGCGACCAGGCCCGCTACATCACGGGTGTCACGTTGCCGGTCGACGCCGGCTTCTTGAACAAGTAGTCGAATGGCACGAAACTCCGCCGCTCAGACCGCCTTTGGGCCGATGGTGCTGGCCGCCGTCGAACAGAACGAGCCACCGGGCCGCCGCTTGGTGGACGACGACCTGGCCGAGCTGTTCCTGCCGGCGCCGCTGCGGTTGCTGGTGGCGGCGACCCGCGCCCGGCCGGTGCGGCGCTTGATGATGCGCGGATCGGAGTGGTCGGGCCGCGGGCTGTGGGCGAACCTGGCTTGCCGCAAGCGTTTCATCGGCGACAAGCTGGCCGAGGCGCTCGACGGCATCGACGCCGTCGTCATCCTTGGCGCCGGGTTGGACACCCGCGCCTACCTGCTGACACGGCAGATTCGCATCCCCGTGTTCGAGGTCGACCTGCCCGTCAACGTCGCCCGTAAGGTCAAGACGGTCCGACGGGTGCTGGGTGGGCCGCCGATGTCGGTCCGGCAGGTGGCGCTGGACTTAGAGCGCGACGACCTGCTCACCGCCCTGGCCGAGCACGGCTATCGCACCGATTACCGGGCCTTCTTCATCTGTGAGGGCGTCACCCAATACCTGAGCGAAGCCACCGTCCGGCGGACGCTGGAGGGGTTGCGGGCCGCCGCGCCGGGCAGTTGTCTGGTGTTCACCTATGTCCGGCGGGATTTCATCGAGGGCAAGAACCGGTACGGCACCCGCACGCTGTACCGCAGCGTCCGGAAGTTGTGGCGTTTCGGGTTACAGCCCGAGGAGGTCGGCGCGTTCATCGGGGATTACGGTTGGCGGCTGCTGGAGCAGGCCGGCCCCGACGAACTCGTGCAGCGTTACGTGGAGCCGACCGGCCGCAAACTCAAGGCCTCGCAACTGGAATGGTCGGCCTACGCGGAGAAGCTCTGAGACGCCACGACACATAAATCATTGCGACGACACGCCGACAAGCGTTGCAGCACTTTATGTTTCGGCAGTGAGGGATCAGACCTCGATGACCGTCGGCACGATCATCGGCTGTCGCCGGTAGGTCTCGCCGACCCACTTGCCGACGGTGCGGCGCACGGCCTGGGCGATGCGGCCGGGGTCGGTGATGTTGTCGGCGGCCAGCAGTTCCAGCTCCGCCTCGACCCGGCGCCCGGCGGGTTCCAGCGCCTTGGGATCCTCCGAGAACCCGCGTGAATACAGGTGCGGCGCCGCCACCGGCCGCCCGGTGCCGCGCTGGACGACCACCGTCACCGCGATGAAACCCGATGACAGGATCAGCCGTTCGCCGAGCGTGATGTCGCCGACGTCGCCGCTGATCAGCCCGTCGACGAACATCTTGCCCACCGGCACCGCCCCGGCGATCGACGCCGTGCCGGCGACCAGGTCGACGCTGACGCCGTTCTCGGCCAACAGGATCGACTCCTCCGGCACCCCGGTGCTGGCCGCCAGCTTGGCGTTGGCGCGCAGCATCCGCCAGGTGCCGTGCACCGGCATGACGTTGCGCGGCCGCACGCCGTTGTAGAGGAACAACAGCTCACCGGCGTACGCGTGGCCCGAAACATGCACGCGGGCTTGGGCGTTGGTGACGACGCGGGCCCCGATCTTGGCGAGCGCGTCGATCACGCCGTAGACCGCCTCCTCGTTGCCGGGGATCAGCGACGAAGCCAGCACGATCAGGTCGCCCGCCGTCAGCGTGATGCTGCGATGCTCGCCGCGCGACATCCGCGACAGCGCCGACATGGGCTCGCCCTGGGTGCCGGTGGTGATCAGCACGACCCGCTCGGGCGGCATCATCTCGGCCGCGCCGATGTCGATCACGTCGGAATCGGCCACCCGCAGGAACCCGAGCTCGCGGGCGATGCCCATGTTGCGCACCATCGAGCGCCCGACGAACGACACGCGCCGGCCCAAAGCGACCGCGGCGTCGATGATCTGCTGCACCCGGTCCACGTTGGAGGCAAAGCACGCGACGATGACGCGGCCCTCGGCGCCCCGGATCAGGCGGTGCAGCGTCGGCCCCACTTCGCTTTCCGACGGCCCCACGCCCGGGATCTCGGAATTGGTCGAGTCGCACAGGAACAGGTCCACCCCGGCGTCGCCGAGCCGGGACATGCCGGGCAGATCGGTCGGCCGGCCGTCGAGGGGAAGCTGGTCGAGCTTGATGTCCCCGGTGTGCAAGACGGTTCCCGCGCCGGTGTGCACGGCGATGGCGAGCGCGTCCGGGATGGAGTGATTGACGGCGAAGTATTCGCACTCGAAGACGCCGTGCGTGCTGCGTTGCCCCTCGGTCACCTCGACGAACACCGGCTTGAGCCGGTGCTCACGGCATTTCGCCGCCACCAGCGCCAGGGTGAACTTCGACCCGACGACCGGGATGTCGGGGCGCAGCCTGAGCAGGAACGGGATGCCGCCGATGTGATCCTCGTGCGCGTGGGTCAGCACCAGCGCCTCGATGTCGTCGAGCCGGTCGGAGATATGGCGCAGGTCCGGCAGGATCAGGTCCACCCCGGGCTCGTCGTGGGTGGGGAACATCACCCCGCAGTCGATGATCAGCAGCCTGCCGAGGTGCTCGAAAACCGTCATGTTGCGGCCGATTTCGCTGATGCCGCCCAGCGCGGTGACCCGCAGCCCACCAGTGGTCAAGGGACCAGGAGGGGTGAGGTCTACATCCACTTATCGGCCACCCTCTGCCTCACCGCAGCACCGACGCCGCGCGCATATCGGCGGCCAGCGCATCGATCTGGTCGGGCGTGGCCGGCATCTGCGGCAACCGGGGATCGCCAACCTCGATGCCCTGCAGGCGCAGACCCGCCTTGGACAGCGTCACCCCGCCCAGCCGGCCCATCGCGTTGCACAACGGGGCGACGGTGCCGTTGATCTTGCGGGCGGTGGCGATGTCGCCGGAAGCGAAGGCGGACAGCATCTCTCGGAGCTGACCCGCGGCCAGATGCGAGATCACGCTGATGAATCCGGTGGCGCCCATGGCCAGCCACGGCAGGTTGAGCGCGTCGTCGCCGGAGTAGTAAACCAGTCCCGTCTCGGCCATGACCTGGCCGCCGCCGTGCAGGTCGGCCTTGGCGTCCTTGACGCCGACGATGTTGGGGTGGGACGCCAGCGCGCGGAGCGTGTCCGCCTCGATCGGCACCACCGACCGCGGCGGAATGTCGTAGAGCAGCACCGGCAGGTCGGTCGCGTCGGCGACGGCGGTGAAATGTGCGATCAGTCCGCTCTGCGGCGGCCTCGAGTAGTACGGGGTGACCACCAGCAGCCCGTGGGCGCCCTCGGCCGCGCAGGCCTTGGCCAGCCGGACGCTGTGAGCGGTGTCATAGGTGCCCGAGCCGGCGATGACCCGGGCGCGGTCGCCGACGGCCTCCAGCACGACGCGCAGCAGGTCCCGCTTCTCGTCGTCGGTCGTGGTGGGCGACTCGCCGGTGGTTCCGGAGACGACCAGGCCGTCACATCCGGAGTCCACCAGGTGGTTCGCCAACCGGGCGGCGGCTGCGGTGTCCAGCGAACCGTCGGGAGCGAACGGTGTCACCATCGCGGTCAGCACGGTTCCCAACCGGGCCGGGGCGTCGAATCCGACGGTGCTCACGGTCTTTAGGTTACCTGGCGGCGGCAAGCTCTTTAGCAACGGCGCGGGCCCGCGGTCGGGTCGGTGGCGGCTGGGACTGGCTCAGGCTTCGGTCGCCAGCGGGCTGGTGGCCACCTCGGTCCCGTCGGCCAGGGTGGAGATCTCGAAGTCGGCGAACACCGCGGGCGCGGCGTCGGCGAGCTGGCGTAGGCATTCGATCGCCAGCCGCCGGATTTCCACGTCGGCGTGCTCGCTGGCTCGCATGGCGATGAAGTGGCGCCAGGCCCGGTAGTTGCCGGTCACGACGATGCGGGTTTCGGTCGCGTTCGGCAGCACGGCCCGGGCGGCCTGCCGCGCCTGCTTGCGCCGCAGGACCGCGTTGGGCTGGTCGGCGAACTTGGCCTCCAGCCTGGCCAGCAGGTCGGCGTAGGTGGCCCGGCTGGCGTCGGCGGCCTCGGTCAGGATGCGCCGCAGTTCGGGGTCGTCCTCCATGCCCGGGGGCACCACGACTTGCGAGTCCCCCTCCGGCACGTAGCGCTGCGACAGCTGCGAGAAGGAGAAATGCCGGTGCCGGATCAGCTCGTGCGTGAGCGACCGGGAGACGCCGGTGATGTAGAACGACACATTCGCGTGCTCGAGCACGGAGAAATGCCCCACGTCGATGATGTGCTTGATGTAGCCGGCGTTGGTCGCGGTCTTGGGATTGGGCTTCGACCAGCTCTGATAGCAGGCACGGCCGGCGAATTCGACCAGCGCCGGCCCGCCGGCGGCGTCGGTGGTCCACGGCACGTCCGGCGGTGCCAGGAACTCGGTCTTGGCGATCAGTTGCACGCGCAGCGGCGCGGTCTCGGCCACGGCGCTCACCTTAACGTGGTGACCGGATGGGGAGCTCACCCGATATCAGCACCGGCAGCAGCGCGTCGCGCAACGCGGACAGCCGCGCGCTTTCTGCGCGTCGCGCGTGGCACAGCGCGCCCAGGCCGGTGATCGTCTCCGACTGCGCGACGGGCAGGCGCCGGACGTCGGGGACCCGCGCCTCCAGCAGATCGCGGGGTTGGACCCGCTGATGGCTCCCCGACGTTCCGGCGACCCGACGCTGCAGCCATTCAGAGACCTCCGGTTGCCGCACGGCCGCCCACAGGGCGGACGCGTCCACCCCCGATGGCACCAGGACGACGAACTCGCTGCTGGCCAGGGCCATCTCCGGCGGCAGGCTGGGCACGTTCCAGATTCGCGGGATCCGCGGGTTGAGCTTCGCGAACAACACGCACGGCGCCGACAAGACGAACTTGCCGCTCCTGACGGACTCGGCGCTCACCAGGCTCGGATTCGCCCCGTCGTCGAACGCCGGAAGGCTGAAGTGCGCGACCACGCCGTCGAATTCGGCGGCCTCGAGGAATGCCGTCGACCGGCTTGCCAGGCTGGACACCGGCACCCGCTCGCGGACCGACTCGGCGAGGGCCACCATGAGGTTCTCGGCGGCCTCGATCACCCGGTGATTGGCCGAGACCTTGTCGTCGAGAGCCCCGAGCACTTCGGCGATCGCCTCGCGCTGCGGCGCCGCCACGGTGTGCACCGCGACGTCGCGCAGGATCCTCTTACTCAGCAGCGGCTGTCCCGATCCGGCTCGGTGGTCGCCCAGCCGGCAGGTGTGCATCGCGTAGTACCAGTACCGCGTCTCGCGTGGGTCCTTCGCCCGGCAAACCAATGCGTTCTCGGTGACCCAGGCGTCGGAGTCGCAGTACCGCAGGCTGCCGCACTGTGACCCGACGCGCCCGAGGACGATCAGCGGCCCGGCCGCATTGTGCTGGGCGGCGTAACCGATGGTCCCGTTGGCGCCGTAGACCCGAATGCGTCCGCCCGGCGTCGGCCGCGGCGCCCGGCTTCCGCTCACGAAGTCCAGGTGGTCGCCCAGCGTGGTGTTCACCGCAGGCGCTCCAGTTGTTGGCGCACAATGCCTTCCAGGCGCACGGATTCGTCGAGCGCCGTCAGCAGGTCGCCGGTCAGCCGGGCGACCCTCTGCTCGACCGGCTCACCGTCGTCCTCGGCGGCGGGCGCACCGACGTAGCGGCCGGGTGTGAGCGGATAACCCGCCGCCGCGATGTCGTCGAGCGACGCGGAGGCGCAGAAGCCCGGGACATCCTGGTAGGTAACGCCTTTCGTGGCGGCGGATTGCGAGCCACGCCACGCGTGGTAGGTGTCGCCGATGCGGACGACCTCCTGGTCCGTCAGCTCCCTCTCGGCGCGCTCCACCAAGCGGCCGAACCCGCGCGCGTCGATGAACAGCACCTGACCGGACCGCTCGCCCTTATCGGTGTCGAAGAACCACAGGCACACCGGAATCGAGGTGCTGCGGAACAGTTGAGCGGGCAGGGCGACCATGCACGACACCAGGTCGGCATCAACGACCCGGGCGCGAATAGCGCCCTCCCCTAACGTGTTCGACGACATCGAGCCGTTCGCCATGACGACGCCGGCCTTACCACCCGGGGCCAGTTTCGACAGGATGTGCTGAATCCAGGCGTAATTGGCGTTGCTGGCTGGCGGGACACCGAACCGCCAGCGCGGATCGCGCTCGTCGCGCGCCCAATCCCTGATGTTGAAGGGCGGATTGGCCATCACGTAATCCATCTGCACGCCGGCGTGCACGTCGTCGACGAACGTGTCGGCCCACCGCGCCCCCAGGCCGGTGCTGTCGATGCCATGCACCGCGAGGTTCATCTTCGCCATCCGCCAGGTCTGTTCGACACTTTCCTGTCCGCATATCGTGACCCGCGCGGGATCGCCGTCATGCTCGGCGATGAACCGATCGGTCTGCACGAACATGCCGCCCGATCCGCAGCACGGGTCATACACCCGGCCGCTCGACGGCTCCAGCACCTCGACGAGCACACGGACCACGCTGGGCGGGGTGAAGAATTCGCCGCCCCGCCGCCCCTCGGCGCGCGCGAAATTGCCCAGGAAGTACTCGTACACCTCGCCCATCAGGTCCCGCCCGCGGCCCGGCTCGCCGAATCGCGCGGCGTCGAGCAGGCGCAGCAGCTCCCCGAGCCGGCGCTGGTCGAGGTTCTCGTACAGCCGCGGCAGCGCCGCGGCCTCCATCGCGTCGTCGACGAGCCGCCCGATGTTCGGCGATTCGGCGTTGTCCGCCAACGATTTCCACGGCCCGGCGGCGGTGTGCTTGAGGTACACCAGCCCGAGGACGACGTCCTTGTACTGGCCGGCCGACAGGGAGCCGCGCAGCTTGTTGGCCGCATTCCAGAGCGTGTCTTTGAGCTCTTTGTCCGTCGCCCGCATCAGCCGACCGCCCGCAGGTCGGCGGCCAGGTCCCCCCGGGTCGCGACGCTGAATCCACTCAGGCCCAGCCACGACGCCATCGACCGCAGTTCGCCGGCCAGCGCCTCGAGCACGCGGGGCCGCGGGGCGTCGGGTTCGCCGAAGGCGCCCATGACGCGCAGCGTGTCGGCGGTCCGGTCGGCCTTGAGGTCGACGCGCGCGACGAGCTGCCCGTCCATCAGCAGCGGCCACACGTAGTAGCCGTATTGGCGCTTGGCGGCCGGCGTGTAGATCTCGATGCGGTAATGAAACCCGAACAGCCGCTCCACGCGGGGCCGGAAAAAGATCAGCGGGTCGAACGGACACAACAGCGCCGTGCCGCGGTCGGCGCGGGGCACCGTCCGGCCGGCGCGTAGGTAGGCCGGCGCGGGCCAGCCGTCGACCTCGACCCGCTCGATCTCCCCCGCGGCCAGCAGGGCGGCGACGGCCGGCTTGACCTGCTGGGCCGACAGCCGGAAGTAGTCGCGGATGTCGGCCTCGGTCCCCACGCCAAGCGCGGTGGCGGACCGCAACGTGAGTTCCCGGACGGCCTCCTCGTCGTCCACCTGCCGCGCCAGCACGCCCGCGGGCAGCACGCGTTCGACCAGGTCGTAGTGGCGGGCGAAGCCCACCCGCGTGGCCGTGGTGAGCACCCCGGCGGCGAACAGCGCCTCGGCGACCCACTTGGTGTCGCTGCGGTTCCACCAGGCCCCCTTCTTGCGGCGCGGCTCGGCGGCGAGGTGGGCCTCGATCTGGCCGGCGGTGCTGGGGCCGAGTTCGGCGACGGCGGCGACGATGTCGTCGGCGAGTTGGGGGTTGGCCTTGACGATGTGGGTGCCCCAACGACCGTGGCGGTACTGGCGCATTCGCCAGCGCAGCAGCGGCCAGTCGTCGACGGAAACCAGCGCGGCCTCGTGCGCCCAGTATTCGGCCAGCAGCCGCGCAGAGCGCGGGCCCCAGGCGGCGCGATCCAACACGTCGCGGTCGTAGGGCCCGAGCCGGCTGAACACCGGCGCGTAGTGGGCACGCACCGCGACCGACACCGAATCAAGTTGCAGCACTTGGATTCTGGATATCAAGCGCTTGAGGTGGGCGCGGGTGATCGGGCCGGCGGGCGGCGGCTCGGTAAAGCCCTGGGCGGCAACGGCGATTCGCCGGGCTTGCGCGGCCGACAGCCTGCGGGTCGGGATCGACACGGCGCCGAGAATACCGGCCAGGTGCGACAACCCTCGGCGGCGACGCGGCGCCGCTCGTTGTAGGCGGGCTAACCCGTGCTGACTTTCCCGTCCAACGGCACGACGACACTGGGCTCCGGCGCGTTCTTCTGCTCCTGGTAGGCCGACTCGAGCGCGGCCGGAACCGCTTCGAGGTCGCGGAACACGCCCATCAGCTGCTCGAGGACCTGGATCCGTTGCCGGATCGCCTCGTCCGCCGCGCGCTGGGCCTGCTCGCGATAGTGATCGGCCTCCCGCTGGGCGTCTCGCCAGGCCTTGTCGATCGCCGCTTCCGTTTCGGCGCGCATCTCGGCCAATTCGGCCTCGAGCTGCTTCTTGGCTTCTTCGTAATCGGTTTCCATGGCTTTTCGTTGTTCGGCCATCTCCGCCAACTCCTCTTCGTGCTTTCGCTGCGCGGCCTGGACTTCAGCCTCGGTCGCTGCGATCATCGCGTCGGCCTCGCTGCGCGCCTCGGCCTGCATCTCGGCGACCTCGTCGACCGCGCGGCGCAGCATCTGCGCCATCCGGCGCTGCACCGCGTGGGGGGAGGGCGAGGTGTCGGTGAGGAGGGCGACCTCCTTGCGCAGCGCGGCCGTCTCGTCGCCGGCTGCCTTCAGCCGACTCCTCAAATTCTCGACGTCGTCGAGCAACAACTGCTGCTTGGTGGTCAGCATCTCAATGTGGGCGTCGACCGCGGACGGGTCGTACCCCCTGAATATGCGCGTAAACGCTTTCGTGGGTTCGGTTATCACTGCCAATTCCCCCTTCTGGCAACGTGTGGTGAGCTGGTGAGACCGACCCCCGCGTCCGAGTATGTCACGGTCGCGGGGACCGACGCTCATGCCCGACGGTAGCTGTGCAGGCGGTACCGCAACCCCGTGCGGCTGACCTGCCACTCCCCCGTCTCACCCAGCCAGCTGTCGTCGAGCACCGGCGCCAGCGCGTCGTCGTCGTCGCGCCGCAGGTCGACTTCGACCTCGGTGACCTCGCACCGCGTGGCGCGCGGCAGCGCAAGCAGATAGACCTGCTCGCCGCCGATCACCCAGGTCTGCGGCTCGCCCTCGCATTCGGCGAGAGCCGCCTCGAGCGATCCGACGATCTGCGCACCGTCGGCAACGAAATCACTCTTTCGCGAGAGTACGACATTTTTGCGCCCCGGCAGCGGCCGGACCTTGCTCGGCAACGACTCCCAGGTGCGCCGGCCCATCACCACCGTATGCCCGACGGTGAGCTCTTTGAACCGGATCAGGTCCTCGGGCACCCGCCAGGGGATGTCGCCGCCGCGACCGATGATGCCGGATGTCGACTGAGCCCAGATCAGCCCGAGTTCGGTCATACCGCGACGGGCGCTTTGATCGCCGGATGCGGATCGTAGTTCTTCACGACCACGTCCTCGTAGGTGTAGTCGAAGATCGAATCACGCTGCGCCAGGACAAGTTCCGGGTAGGGGCGCGGCTCCCGGCCGAGCTGGGTGCGCACCTGCTCGACGTGGTTGTCATAGATGTGGCAGTCGCCGCCCGTCCAGACGAACTCACCGACCGCCAGGCCGGCCTGGGCGGCCATCATGTGGGTCAGCAGCGCGTAGCTGGCGATGTTGAACGGCACACCGAGAAACAGGTCGGCGCTGCGCTGGTACAGCTGGCAGCTCAGCCGACCGTCGGCCACGTAGAACTGGAAGAAGGCGTGACACGGCGGCAGCGCCATCTGCGGGATCTCTCCGACGTTCCAGGCCGACACGATGATCCGCCGCGAATTCGGGTCGGTGCGCAGCAACTCCAGCGCCGCGCTGATCTGGTCGATGTGTTCACCGGTCGGCGTGGGCCAGGATCGCCACTGCACGCCGTATATCGGCCCGAGATCGCCTGTGTCGCTTGCCCATTCGTCCCAGATGGTGACGCCGTGCTCGTGCAGCCAGGCGACGTTGGAGTCGCCGCGCAAGAACCACAGCAACTCATAGACGACCGATTTGAGGTGCACCTTCTTGGTGGTCAGCAGCGGGAAGCCGGCCGAGAGGTCGTAGCGCAATTGCTGGCCGAACAGGCTGCGGGTCCCGGTGCCGGTGCGGTCCGATTTGGCCGTGCCCCGCTCGAGCACCAGGCGCAACAGGTCCTCATATGGCGTCGGGATCGGCACGCGCCGATCTTACTTCTCAGCAGCGGCAGAAAAACGATAGCCATGCCGACACGCCCCGGCGCATCGACTGGGCGCCGGTCCGTCAGCGACTCCGCGCACTGCCCAGCCCCGCTTGCAGAACCACGCCCTCGCGCGGGATGCCAGCAACCCGAGTGCGCGTCCTGCCCGGCGCCCGACAGGCCCGCGAGCCCGACCGCGGTGGCCGGGCAAGCCCTTCGCTGCAGGCGTCCCGTGAGCGTCCGTTTCGACGACCGCTCGACTCGAACGAGGGCAGCGCCGGGGCCGAGACAGCGCCGAAGGCATGACAGTTGGATGATTCGAGGCCGGTCACCAAGCGGTCCCGGCTGTTGCAGCGCCGCCTTGCGCTGGGTTGCTGGTCCGCGACGCGACGCGGCAAAGCCGTCGGTAGATCACCGCTGTCGTGGCGTGATCGACGGTGCCCGATGCGCAACCCGCAAATTTCCGAAGCGATGGGTCAATATTTGCTGGTGGTCCGGGAATGCTGCCACTCAAGATGCGTTTATTGACCTCATAGCTAATAAGATTTGCGCGTCGAACCACCGTGATACCGTGCAGCGCTGGGACAAATAATTGGCCATGTGGCAAATAGCAAATACATCCGGAATCGGTAGACGCACTCCGGCGTCATACCCTAACATTTTGCTGACGGGCAAGTTACCAGCGGCGGAAAGGCTAAAACGCTCAAGGGCAAAAGCAACGACCGGGGGTTTCCGTGGTTTCGAACAGTTCAGTGGCCGTTAACGCACAGCGCCTGAAGCGCCGAGCGGCGATACCGCCCGAGACGTCACCGATGGCGGCGCTGCGGCAGATCCCCACCATGGTCATCCTGGAGCGACTGCCGGTGCCAGCCCTGGCCGTCGACCGCGCCGGCACCGTCCTGTTCCTCAACACCGCTTTTTGCGACATGGTCGGCTACGCATCCGACGAACTGCTGCCGGAACATTTCGAAGTGGTTTTCCACGGAATGCCGGCCGACCACCGCTGGGGCGCACTGGTCGAGGGCGAGGTCCCCAGGCTGGTCGAGCTGCGTCACAAATCCGGCTACGCGGTGTGGGCCGGTGTGAAGAATCCGGCCATGCGAAGTGGCGACGAGACCGCCGCCCTGGTGATCTTGTACGACCGCACCGAAGAGCTCTGGCTGTTCAGCGACGTCCCGCAACCGTTGCCCGAGGCCCCCGTCGGTAACCCGGGATCTGAGCCAGCAGGGCGGGGCCGGCGGCGGTAGGCGGGGCCGACAGAGGTCGACGCCGACAATCTTGCGACAGGCGCTGGGAGTAAAACGGAGGCCATGCCGAAAATCACCGACAGCGTCACCACCGCCGATGGCACCTGTGCCGTCGGCCTGTTCACCCCGGACGGCACGGGCCCCTGGCCGGGCGTCGTCATGTACTGCGACGCCGGCGGCGTGCGCGGCACCTTCGACCAGATGGCCGCCAAGCTGGCCGGCTTCGGTTACGCGGTGCTGCTCCCGGACGTGTATTACCGCAGCGGCGATTGGGCCCCGTTCGACATGGCCACCGTGTTCGGCGACGAGCGGGAGCGCAGGCGGCTGTTCGGCATGATCGGCAGCCTCACTCCCGACAAGATCGCCGGCGACGCCGTCGCGTTCTTCGACTACCTGGCGGCCCGCCCGGAGGTATCCGGGGAGCGCTTCGGCGTGTGCGGCTACTGCATGGGCGGGCGGGCCTCCCTGATCGTCGCCGGCCGGGCGCCGGAGCGCGTCGCCGCCGCCGCGTCGTTCCACGGCGGCGGCCTGGTGACCGACGCCTCGGACAGCCCCCACCAGCTGGCCGACCGGATGAGGGCGACGGTATACGTGGGCGGCGCCAAGGACGACGCCTCCTTCACGCGCGAGGACGCCGAACAGCTGGACAAGGCGCTGACCGCGGCCGACGTGCAGCACACCATCGAGTGGTATCCGGCCGGCCACGGGTTCGCGGTGCCGGACAACGGGCCGTACGACCCGGCCGCGGCCGAGCGGCACTGGCAGGCCATGACCGAGGTCTTCGGTTCGGCGCTACCGCGCTAACCCGTCCAGCAGCAACGTCGCGGCCACCATCGCCCCGTCGGTGCGGATCGTCGCGGCCACGGCGCCCGCCCGCGCACGGGTTTCCGGGGTGAGGACGGTTTTCAACGCGGCCGCCAGGGACTCGGCGGTGGGGGCCGGGCCGTCATGCCCGGCGCCGATGCCCAGCTCCGCCACCCGGCAGGCCCAGTACGGCTGGTCGGCTCCCTGCGGCACCAGCACCTGCGGCGCGCCGGCCAGCGCGGCGGTGGTCGTGGTGCCCGCGCCGCCGTGGTGCACGACCGCCGCGACCCGGGCGAACAGCGCCCGGTGGTTGAGCTCACCGACGGCCAGGCAGTCGTCCCGGTCGTCTATCGCGGTCAGGCCGGACCAGCCGCGGTAGAGAACCGCCCGGTGGCCCAGGGCACGGACGGCTTCGACGACCGCGCGGGACAGGTCGCTGGCGGCGCGCATGGGCATGCTGCCGAAGCCGACGTACACCGGTGGCGGCCCGGCGTCGAGGAACGCCGCCACGGCCGCCGGCAGGGGACGTTCATCGGACAGCAGCCACGCCCCCGTCTGGACCACCTCGAGCCCGCCGCCCTGCGGCCATGGGCCCAGAGTCGGGTCCGCCGCCAGCCACGGCCGCTCGGTCAGGGCGTAGTCACGGACGTCGTCCACGGGCGGCAGGCCCAACGACCCGCGGTACTCGTTGAGCGTCGCGCCGAATAGCGCGTGCATGTGCTGCGCGTCCATCTGCCACAGCACCCGGTTGTCGATCAGGCCTGGCGGGACCGCGCCGGCGTACGTCGGGGGCAGGTGGTGCGGCGACGGCAGGATCGTCGGTTGGTAGCTCACGTAGACGTACCGGATGCCCAGGCGTTCGGCCACCGACCGCGCTCCCGCCGCCACCGGCGGAAACCCGGTCGCCACCAGCAGGTCGCAGCCGTCGGCCGCGTCGGCCACCGTGTCGAATTGCGCGGCGACCAGTCCGTCGAGGTGCCGGCGCAGGTTGTCCTCCGACGGCGTGAGCCCGGCCGCCCTCGCGCGCCATGACTCGCCGAACGGCCTCAGCGGCAGGTCGATTGCGGCGAGCAGGTCCGCGAATTCCTGGTCCGGCGGCGCGCACACCCGCACTTCCGCGCCGAGCGCCCGCAACTGGACCCCGAGTGCCGCCAGCGGTTCCACCGCCCCACGCGAATCGTGGGTGGACAGCAACACGCGCATTCCGATGTTTTTCACCTCCGCACGGCGCGGCCGGCCACGCCGTCGGCCACCGCGGACCGACACCGTCTCACGAAACGGCGGTCCGCCGTGTGCGCCGACCGTTCCAGCAGAAGCCCGTACCGCCGCGAATACGGCTGCAAGATAACGAACTCCGCTGTCCCCCGACGGCCCGCGGGGAAAAAATCAATCCGAGCCCAATTAGGTCGGCGGCAGGTCCACCAACTCCGCCAGTCGGGCGCGGTGACGGTAGGCGGTGCCGAAGATCAACTGATCGCTCTTGGCCCGCTTGAGGTACAGGTGCGCGGGATACTCCCACGTCATGCCGATGCCGCCGTGCAGCTGGACGCATTCCTCGGCCGCATGCACCGCGACGCCGCTGCAATACGCCTGAGCCAATGCGGCCGCGATGGCCGCGTCCTCGTCGGCGCGGGCGCAGGTGTCGGCGGCGTAGCGGGCCGCCGCCGTCGCCGCGCCGACCTCGAACCACAGATCGGCCAGCCGGTGCTTGATCACCTGGTAGGAGCCGATCGCGCGGCCGAACTGCTTGCGCTGCTTGACATAGGCCAGCGTGGTCTCGAAACACCACTGGGCGATTCCGAGTTGCTCGGACGCCAGCAGCGCCGCCCCCGTCCGCAGGGCCTCGGCGACCGGCCCCTCCGCCGGCCCAATGCGGGACGAGTCCGCCCCCGAAAAGGTCACGGTGGCAAGGGGTCTCGTCATGTCCAACGCCAGCACCGGCGACACCTCCACCCCCGCCGCCGTACGCGCGACGGTGTGCAGCTCCGGCCCGTCCGGTCCGGCGGCCGGGACCACCAGCACGTCGGCCTCGGTGGCGCCGGGCACGCTCGTGACAGCTCCGCTCAGCCCGTCGGCGCCGCTGGCGACCAGTCCGATCGGATCGTTCGGTGCGGTGGCCGCCGGCACCGCCAGCGCGGCGGTCAGCTCACCCTGCGCCAGCGCGGAGACGGTCGCGGTGTCGCCGGCGCGCAGCAGGGCGACGGTGGCCAGCACCGCGCTGGACAAGAACGGCACCGGCGCGACGGCGCGACCGATCTCCTCCATGACGACCGCGGCCTCGCGGGCAGACGCGCCGGCCCCGCCGAGCGATTCGGGCACCAGCAGCCCCGCCACCCCGAGCTCGATGGCCAGCGTCCGCCAAAGGGCGGAAAAGTCTTGCGGCTCAGGCTCGTAGGCGCGCGCCAAGGCTTCGGGTGGGCAGCGGTCGGCGAAGAGGTTACGGACACTGTCCCGCAAGGCCTCCTCGGTGTCGGAGTACAGCAGGTCAGTCATCGATCCAGGTCCTTCCACGGCCTGTCCTTATCCACCCGATGCTCGCCCGGCAGGCCGAGGATGCGCTCGGAGATGGTGTTGCGCAACACCTCTGACGTGCCGCCCTCGATGGAGTTGCCGCGGGCCCGCAGGTAGCGGTATCCCGGCCCGCGACCGACCAGGTCGACCGTTTCCGGTCGGCGCATGGTCCAGTCGTCGTAGCGCAGCCCGGCTTCACCGTGTAGTTCGATCTCGAACCCCGAGATCGCCTGGGCCAGGCGGGCGAAGGCCACCTTCATGCCCGCCCCCTCCGGTCCCGGCTGACCCGCGCTCGCCTGCTGGCGCAGCCGCTCACCCGCGAGCCTCAGCACCTCCGCCTCGACCCACAACCGCATCAGCTCGTCGTGCATGGCGGGATCGCGCAGCGCCGGCTCGTTTCGCCAGGCCTTGGTGACCTTGCCGATGTGGCCGCCCTCCCGCGGCGTTCCGGCGCGGGTACCGATGGCGACGCGCTCGTTGTTGAGGGTGGTGGTCGCGACGCGCCAGCCGCCGCCCTCCGGGCCGAGCCGATTGGCGTCGGGCACCCGGACGTCGGTGAGGAACACCTCGTTGAATTCCGCCTCGCCGGTGATCTGGCGCAGCGGGCGGACTTCCACGCCGGATTGCGTCATGTCGCACAGGAAATACGTCAGGCCGGCGTGCTTGGGCACCGCCGGATCGGTGCGCGCGACCAGGATGGCCATGGTCGCGTGCTGTGCCTGCGACGTCCACACCTTCTGCCCGTTGACAATCCAGTCGTCCCCGTCGCGGACCGCCCGCGTGGACACACCGGCCAGGTCCGAACCGGCACCGGGCTCGCTGAATAACTGGCAGTAGATCTGTTCGCCGGTGAACAACGGGCGCAGGAACTTCCGCTTCTGCTCGTCGGTCCCGAACGCCGCGATCGTCGGCGCGGCCATGCCCATGCCGATGTAGTTCTTGACGGTGCCGCCCACCGGAGCACCCGCGGCGGCGAGCTCAGCGTCGACGAGCTCCTGGGCCTTGCGCGGCAGGCCCAGCCCGCCGAAGCCCTGCGGCAGGTGCACCCACGCCAGGCCCGCGTCATATTGCGCGCCAAGGAATTCCCGGGGATCGGTGGTGGCCGGGTCGTGCTCGTCAAGCAGCGTCTGCACCCGCGCCTTCAGGCCCACCGCCACATCGTCGGTGGTCATGGCTAGCCCTGCGGCCGCGTTTGAAAGCCTTGTGCGGCGCCGAGCAGCAGTCCGCCGTCGATCACCATGGTCTCGCCGGTGATCCAGCTCGCGGCGTCGGAAACCAGGAAGGCCACCGCGCCGGCGACGTCGACGGGCTCGCCGATGCGTCCGAGCGCTATCGAGGATGCCAGCGGATCCTCGTGGTCCTTCCACAACGCCTCGGCGAGCCGGGTGCGCACCACCCCGGGGGCGATGGCATTCACCCGGATTCGGGGTGAAAGTTCCAGCGCCAGTTGCTTGGTGACGTGGATGAGCGCGGCCTTGGTGGCGTTGTACATGCCCATGGCAGGCGATTGGTGCAGGCCGCCGATGGAGGCGGTGTTGACGATCGCGCCGCCGTGTTCGCCCATCCAGGCTTTGACGACGAGCGAGGTCCACAGCAGCGGCGCCCAGAGGTTGACGTCGAAGATCTTGGTGAAGCGGGCGTGGTCCTGGTCGATCAGCGGCCCGAACGCGGGGTTGGTGCCGGCGTTGTTGATCAGGATGTCCACGCCGCCGAACCGCTCGCAGGTGAGGTCCACGCAGCGCCGGGCGGCGTCCTCGTCGACGGCATGCGCGCCGACACCCAGGGCGTTGCCGTCCACCTGTGCGGCCGCCTCGTCGGCGGCCTCCTGCTTGCGGGCGGTGAGCACCACGTTGGCTCCGGCGGTGGCGAGCTGCTGGGCGATCGCGAGCCCGATCCCGCGCGAGGCACCGGTGACGATCGCGGTTCGGGCGGTCAGGTCCTGTGAGGTCATCGTGGTGCGCCTTCCGTCGCGCGAAAGCCAACGGTTTCCCGTTCGCTACATGGATGTTTTACACGTGTCGGTCGGTGGTATGCGATCCGCATGTTTTCGAAATTAACCCTTGCGAAAGGGCTGGTGGTGGGCGGGGCCGCGGCCGCCGCGATCGCCGTTGCCCCGATCGCCATGACAGATTCCCTCGCTTCGGCATCCGCCCCGTCCGCGGCGCCCTCGCACGTGGTCATCAAGGATGACCCCGGCGGCGGCGGTTGCGACGGAAACGGCAACTGCGGCTCCGGCGGACAGAACCAGGGCCCCGGCGGCGGTCCCGGCGGCCAGGGCTGCGTCCCGGGCGTCGGCTGCGGCTCGGGCGGCCAGAACGCGGGTCCCGGCGGGATCCCGGGCGGACAGGGCTGCCTGCCCGGCGTCGGCTGTGGTTCCGGCCACGCCTGACCGGTTCGATCACTTCGATGTCCGTGGGTCCCGAAGCCGGGCAATCCAGGCCCGGGAGTCCGCGGGGTCGATGACGTCGTCGAGTTCGAATGTGGTGGCCGCGCGCAGCGCCTTGCCGTGCTGGTAGGCCGCGGCCACCAGCTTGTCGAACAGTTCTTGCCGCTTGGCGGGGTCGGCCTCGGCGGCCAGCTCTTTGCTGAACCCGAGGCGCACGGCGCCCTCGAGGCCCATCCCGCCGATCTCGCCGGTCGGCCAGGCGACGGTGAAGTGCGGCGCCCGGAATGATCCCCCGGCCATCGCCATCGCGCCCAACCCGTATCCCTTGCGCAGGATGATCATTCCGACCGGCACGGTCAGCCGCGCGCCCAGGACGAACATCCGCCCGAACCGGCGGACCGCCGCGTCCTTCTCGGCGTCGGGACCGACCATGAAACCCGGCGTGTCGCACAGCGAAACCACCGGCAGCCGAAACGACTCGCACAGGGCAAGGAAGTCACCGGCCTTGTCGGCCGCCTCGGAATCGATGGCGCCGCCGAGGTGGTGCGTGCTGTTCGCGATCAGCCCGTAGGCCGCCCCCTCGACGCGGACCAGCGCGGTGACGATGCCGACGCCGTAGTCCGGCCTGAGTTCCAGCACGGACCCGGTATCGACGACCGCCTCGATCGCCCGGTGTACGTCGTAGGCGCGTAACCGGTTCTGCGGCACCACATGCCGCGCCAGCCGCGGGTCCGGCGCCGCCCAATCGTTTAGGCTGCCCTGAAAATACGACAGATATTGTTTGGCCAGCGACACCGCATGCGCCTCGTCGCGGGCGACCAGGCTGACCACTCCGTTGCGACGCTGGACCCCGATGGGGCCGATCGCCTCCGGCGGGTACACGCCCAGCCCGCCGCCCTCGATCATGGCGGGCCCGCCCATCCCGATATTGGCGTCCGGGGTCGCGATGATCACGTCGCATACCCCGGCCAGCGCGGCGTTGCCTGCGAAACACCGGCCGGACACGATCGAGATCAGCGGCACCCGACCGCTCAGCCCGGCCAGCATCCGAAAGGTCGGCACGTCCAGGCCGGCGGCGCCGCCGACGTCGGTGTCCCCCGGCCGCCCGCCGCCGCCCTCGGCGAACAGCACCACCGGCAACCGCTTTCGGGCGGCCAGGTCGAACGCGCGGTCGGTCTTGGCGTGGTTGCGCATCCCTTGCGTGCCGGCCAGCACGGTGTAGTCGTAGGACACGACGACGGCCTCGGCCGCCGCACGGCCGAACCGGTCCGCGCCGATCGTGGCCAGCCCGGCGACCAGGCCGTCGGCCGGCGTGTTGGCGATGAGGTCGTCTTCGGAGCGCCGACTGCGCTGCGCGGCAATGGCCAGCGCGCCGTACTCGACGAAGCTGCCGGGATCGATCAGGTCGGCGATGTTCTCCCGCGCCGTACGGCGACCTCGCTTGTGCCACTTGGCAACCGCGGCCTCGCGGCCCTCGTCGAGGGTGAGCAGATGCCGTCGGCGCACCTCGTCGAGGTCGGCGCGCGGCCGGTCGAGGTCGGTTTCCTCGGACGCCGAGTCACCGCCGGCGCCGTCGCCGGTGCGGGTGAAGACCAGCAACGGGTCGCCGGTTCCGACCACCTGCCCGGGCGACACCAGGACCCGGACGGTTCGCAGCGCGTCGGGTGCGGTGAGCACGTGCTGCATCTTCATCGATTCGAGGACGACGAGCTGGCTGCCCGCGCCGAACTCGGCGCCCTCGGGCACCGCCTCGATGACGGTGCCCGCCAACTGGGCGCGCAACACGTCCTCACCGGGATAGAGTTCGACCGGCGCGGCGGGGACCTCGTGCCGGTGCGACGCCGCGGCCGCGGCGAGTTCGGGCAGCGTCTTGTCGAGGAAACCCGTGTCCACCCAACCGGATTGGACCTGCGGATGGGCCAGCAGCTCGCGCAGCAAGTCGATGTTGGTGCGGACGCCCTCGATGCCGAACTCCGCCAGGGCGGTGCGGGCCTTGCGCAGCGCCGCCTGCGGCGACGACCCGTGCACATGGGCGACGACCTTCGCCAGCAACGAATCGTAGTGCGGGTTGACGACCGATCCGGCCCGGCCGTAGGTGTCCACGCGGATCCCCGGCCCGCTCGGTGGCGTGAACACGCTGATGGTGCCGACAGCGGGCACGACCGACAAGTCCGGGGCTAAGGTCTCCATGTTCACCCTGGCCTGAATCGCGATGCCGCGGTGCGCGGCGGGCTCGCCCATGACTTCATTGCCGTCGGAGGCGATCCCGGCGGGTAGCCCGAGCTGGTAGAAGGAGGCGCCCCCGGCGATCGCCAGCTGGACGGCGACCAAATCGAACCCGGTCGTTTCCTCGGTGACGGTGTGCTCGACCTGAATTCTCGGGTTGATCTCGAGGAACACGAACTCCTCACCGGCCACCAGGAATTCGACCGTGGCCAGCCCGCGCAGCCCGACCCGCGCGCACAACCGGACCGCCGCCCGGTGCAGGTCGTGCCGCAGCGCGTCGGAAAGCCCTTGGGCGGGCGCGATTTCGACCAGTTTCTGGTAACGCCGCTGGATGCTGCAGTCGCGGTCGCCGAGCGCGAGCGCGCGCGTTTGGTGCCCCGCCGGAGCGGCGACCACCTGCACCTCGATGTGCCGCGCGCCGTCGAGGCGCGCCTCGGCGAACAGCGCCGGATCCCCGAAGCCCAACTGCGCCTCCGCGGCACACTGTTGGTACGCCCCGGCGATCTCGTCGGCGCTGCGCACCGTGCGCATGCCCCGGCCGCCCCCGCCGGCCAGCGCCTTGATCATGATGGCGCCGCCCTGGGCCGCGAAGAACGCCTCGATGTCCGCGACGGTGCTCGGCCCGTCGGTCGCCGGCAGCACCGGTGCCCCGGCGGCGACGGCTGCGCCGCGGGCGGCCGACTTGTTGCCCACCAGTTCGAGCACGTCGGCGTCCGGTCCGACGAAGGTGTGCCCGGCGCCGGCGCATGCCCGGGCGAATTCGGCGTTCTCGCTGAGGAATCCGTAGCCGGGGTGGATCAACTCGGCGCCCGAGTTTTTCGCCGCGGCCAGCACGGCGGCCTGGTCCAGGTAGGCCCGGGGCCCGGCGCCCGGCAGGCCGATTGCTTCGTCGGCCGCGTGCACGTGCGGGGTCTCGGCATCGTCCTCGGCATAAACCGCGACCGTTCGTAGGCCCAATTCGACTGCGCTGCGGACGATTCGGAGCGCGATCTCACCGCGGTTGGCGACCAGCACCGTCGCGCTCATCGCAGCGGCTCCCCCCACCGGACCTGCTCGCGGAGTTTGCCCTTGAGCAGCTTGCCGCCGGCGTTGCGCGGCAGCGCGCTGTCGACCACCGCGACGTACTGGGGCACCTTGAAGTCGGCGAGCTGCTCGCGGCAGTGGTCGAGCACCGCCGGCACGTCGATCTCGTCCGATCCGCCGAACAGCACCGCCCCCACCTTCTCGCCCATGACGTCGTCGGGAACCGCCAGCACGCACGCGTCCGCGACGTGGGGCGCGGCCAGCAACACGGCTTCCACCTCGACGCTGGAGACGTTCTCACCGCCGCGGTTGATGATGTCCTTGAGCCGGTCGACGATGTGCACCCGGCCCGCCTCGTCGACCCGCACGACGTCGCCGGTGTGCAGCCAGCCGTCGACGACGGTCGCCGCGGTTGCCTCGGGCCGCTTCCAATAGCCGGCGGTGATGTTCGCGCCACGCACCACCAGCTCGCCGACGCCTTGCTCGTCACCGCCGAAGGCAACCAGGCCGAGGTCGACGGAGGGGACCGCGTAGCCGACCGAGTCGGCGTGCTCGACGGCGTCGCGGCTGGGCAGCACGGTCATCAGCGAGGCCGACTCGGTCATGCCGTAGCCGTTGAAGACCGTGGCTTGCGGAAAGGCTTCCTTGACCGAACGCACCAGCGACGGCGCGATCGGGGCGCCGCCGTAACCCACCCAGCGCACGCCGGAGACGTCGGCGTCGGGAAAGCCGGGGTGCCGCAACATCAGTGCGTAGACGGCCGGGACGGTGACCATGACGGAGATGCGCTCGGCGGTCAGGGTGGCGATCAACCCGTCGAGGTCGAGGGCAGCCATGATCACCGACGCGCCGCCCAGGCGGGTGGCGGCCAGCAGCTGCGAGTTGCAACCGGTCACGTGGAAGAGCGGCACGGAGATGAGCGTGCGCATCGCATCGCCCAGGTCGCGCGGCTGGTCGAGACAGCGAATCGCGTTCTCGGTGTTGGTCACGAAGGCCTCGTGGGTGGTCGGCACCCCCTTGGGATGTCCGGTGGTGCCCGACGTGTAGAACAACGCGGCCACGTCGCTGCGGCCCAATCGCTCCGTCACATACGGCCCGCCGTCGGGCAGCGGGGTGTCGGGCGCCAGGTCCAGTGTCGCCCCGGAGTCGGCGAGGACGAACTCGACTTCCGGTTGCGCCGAGCGCGTATTGACCGCCACCGCAACGCCACCGGCCATCACGATGCCCCAGAACGCCAGCACCCAGTCGATGCCGGCGGGATAACGCACCGCGACGCGATCACCGGGCCGCAGGCCGCCCGCGCGCAGTCCACCGGCGACGCGCGCGGCACGGTCCCAGAGCTCGCGGTAGGTCAGTCGGCCTGCGCCGACCTCGACCACCGCCTCACTGTCCGGGCGCCGCCCGACCTGTTCGGCGAGCATGTCCAGCAGCGTCGCGGGCAGATCGTCGTAGTGTGGGACGCCATCGGCGTCGCGGGTCACGCCTGTCGTCGGAAACGGGTTGTGGTCGCGCGGAATTTCGATCACAGGAGGCATGCCCGGTCCTTACTATCGGCGTGTCCTATCGTGATGGCCGTGACGGTCGACGATTCCGCCATCATGCCCGAGGCGTTCTTCACTGTCGACGGCGACGCCTACGTGCCGGGCCCGCTGACCCGGGGACCGTGGGGCGCCGCGATGGGTGGCCAGAACGTCGGTGGCCTGTTGGGTTGGGGCATAGAACAATCCGGCATCGAGCCCGATTTTCAGCCCGCCCGCCTCACGGTCGACCTGCTGCGCCCGGCGTTGCTCGAGCCGGTGCGGATCCGCATCTCGGTGCAGCGGGAAGGTCGGCGGATCAAGCTCGTCGACGGCGCGCTGCTGCAGAACGGCATCACCGTCGCGCGGGCCAGCGCGCTGTTCCTGCGCCGGGGGGAGCATCCCGACGGGACGGTGTGGTCGGCGCCGGCGGCCATGCCGCCGCCGCCGGCCGATTCCGGGGGCTTCCCGGCCGACATGCCGTTTCTCATCTGGGGTTACGGGGCCACCGCCGCGGGCAGCCCGGGCATCGCGGCCGGCGAGTGGGAACAGTCCCACTCCCAGAAGTTCGCGTGGACGAGGATCTTTCGCCCGATGGTGCAGGGCTATCCCCTGACCCCGTTCACCCGGCTGGCTTTCGTCGGTGACATCACGAGTTCGCTGACGCATTGGGGCACAGGCGGATTGCGCTACATCAACGCCGACTACACCGTCACCGCCAGCCGCTTGCCCGACGGTGAGTTCCTGGGGCTGGCCGCGCAAAGCCATTACGGCGCAGCCGGGGTGGCCACCGGCGCCGCCACCCTGTTCGACCGGCACGGGCCGATCGGCACCAGCTCGGCGCTGGCCCTGGCTCAACCGGCCGAGGCGTTCAAGCCGACGTACACCTAGACGGCTCATTCCATGAGCTGGGCGGCAACCGTCGCGCCGAGTTCCCAGCAGGACTGCAGGTCGCCCTTGTCCGGCTTGCCCGAAACCACCACGGTCTCTGCGGCTTTGGTCCAGCCGAGCCCGGTGGTGATGGACATGACGCCACGCTCGGCGCCCTCGGTGCCCTCGTTGCCGTGCAGGTAGAGGCCGAACGGGCGCCCGCGCGTCGAGTCGAGCAGCTGGTAGTAGGCGCAGTCGAAGGCGTGCTTGAGCGCACCGCTCATGTAGCCCAGGTTCGCGGGGCTGCCCAGCACGTAGCCGTCGGCCGCCAGCATCTCGGCCGGCGACACGGTCAGGGCCGGCCGCCGCACGACCTCGACGCCCTCGATCTCGGGGTCGGTGGCGCCGGAGACGACGGCCTCGAACATCTCGTGGCAGTGCGGGGACGGCGTGTGGTGAACGATCAGCAGCGTCTTGCGCGGTGTCTCGTTCATGGGCGGCCCTGCAGTTCGAGCGCCGTCTTCATGGCCTCCCGCGCGCGGCGGCGGTCCCCGGCGTAGTCGTAGGCGCGGGCCAGCCGGTACCAGCGCCGCCAGTCGTCGGGGTGGTCTTCGACTTCGGTGCGGACGGACGCGAACAGCGCGTCGGCGGCGTCGCGCTCGATGCGGCCCGACGCGCGCCGTGGCAGCGCGCTGGCGTCGAGCTCCATGCCTTCGGCCGCAATCAGATTGGCCAGCTTCTGGTGTGCGAACCCGAACCGCAGGGTCGCCACCATGGCCCACAGCCCGATCAGCGGCATGATCAACACGGCCAGGCCCAGCCCCACCGCGGCGGCCCGTCCCGACGCGATCATCGCGACGGCCATCCGCCCCAGCAGCACGAAGTACGCCAGCATCGCGACGCACAGGAACGCGATCAGTAGTTGGGTGCGCAGGGCGGCGTTCATCGCGGGCTCACTGCAGGTCGAGCAGCGGCTCGAGCCCCACGGTGAGGCCGGGGTGTTCCTTGACGCGCCGGACGGCCAACAGCACGCCCGGTACGAACGAGGTGCGGTCAAGGCTGTCGTGGCGGATGGTGAGCGTCTCCCCCTCGGTGCCGAACAGGATCTCCTGGTGGGCGACCAGCCCCGCCAGCCGCACCGAGTGCACCGGGATGCCGTCGACATCGGCACCGCGGGCGCCGGGTAGGCCGGTGCTGGTGGCATCGGGGCTGGGCGGCAGCCCTTTTCGCGCTTCGGCGATCAGCTTCGCGGTGCGGGCCGCCGTGCCCGACGGGGCATCGGCCTTGTGCGGGTGGTGCAGCTCGATCACCTCCACCGAATCGAAGAACCGCGCCGCCTGCTTGGCGAAATGCATGGACAGCACCGCGCCGATCGCGAAGTTGGGGGCGATGAGGACGCTCGTGTCGGGGCTCCCGGCCAGCCACGCCCCGACCTGCTCCAGGCGTTCGGCCGTGAACCCGGTGGTGCCGACGACGGCGTGAATTCCGTTGGCAATCAGAAACTCTAGATTGCCCATCACCACGTCGGGGTGGGTGAAGTCGATGACCACCTCGGTGTCGGAGTCGGTGAACATGCTCAGCGGATCGCCGGCGTCGACCTCCGCGGACAGCGTCAGATCCTCGGCGGCCCGCACTCCCGCCACCATCGCCGAACCGACCTTGCCCTTAGCTCCCAAGACGCCTACCCGCATGAGCTTCACCCTAGACCGGGCCGATTCATCCCCAGTCGGGTGTTTATCCACAACGGGCGCTTTCCCCTATTCCCCCCTAGGCGCGACTCGCATAGTGTTCGAACATGGGTTCGATTGAGGTTCCGTCTACTGACTCAAACTTTTTGGCAGGGTCGCGTTGTCGACAGTGCGGCCACCGTTGAAGAGGATGGGTGATGTCATGGTCCGGTCGCGGCGCACGAAGATCGCACCCGAGGACAAGCTTCGGGTGGTGTTGTCGGTGTTGGCTGGGGAGATGAGCGGCCGGGAGGCGGCACGACGGCTCGGTGTGTCTCCTGATCTGGTCATCAAGTGGAAGCATCAGTTCCTCGAGGCTGGCGCCCAGAGGCTTCAAGAGGTCCCTAGCGGCCCGGCTGGCAAAACAAGGCACGCCCGAGCAACGGCGGCTGCAAATGGAAAACGAACAGCTCAAGCTGGCGTTGGCCGAAGCCACCGTGCAACTGCGGATCTGGCAGCGCGGTGCGGCTTTTGTCGATCAAGTCCCTTCCCCATCGCCTCATCGTATGAAGTGCCAACTCCAGCCGTACTAGCTTTAGGGCATCCACCACAGCAGGATCGTCGGGATCCAGCCCTTCGGCGCGGATCGCTTCTCGTTCAATATCAACCATGGCTGCTCGGACGCTACGGTGGGCGAACGGTTCCCCGTAGCTATCGCGGGCCACTTCGACTATCTATCGTCGTCGGGCATTTCACCAGCGAGGTACTTCTTCGCCAGTTCCACTATCGGGGCGAACTCATCGGCGGCTCCAGTCAGAGTAGTAGCCGCTGCATCTATACCTCGGCCTACGGCTTCTTCAGTGCCATACACCCGCTTGAGGTCATCCCATCGAAGTCGAGTTGCGATGTAAACGGCACGATTGCCGACCATTACGCTCTGCACCCCCGACTGCGCTTGTTCCAATAGCCTGCGATGAAGCAGAGGGCTCGTGAAATCGAGAACGCAAGGTGGAAGATCGTATCCCCAGAGGGTTAGCACGCTAAGCAGTTTTAATAAGCCCCACTCTGTCGCAAATTCTTCGGATGTGGCTTGGCCGACAGCCATGGAAAATTCGGTTTCGAGTTCTTTTGTCTGTTCGTCTGTAAGAATACCTTCACCACCAAAATCCAATCTATTCCCGGCAATTCTGATCAGCTCCAACTGGGAAGAGAGCGGGCCGACGTTGGCCATTATTCCCCTGACGATGTCATAAGCATCGTTTTGACTGTGTATGACTCTCAGCAATTCCTTTACTCGGATTATAGCAATATCGGATGGCTGAAGTCCGAATAATCCGATGTTCTCGTCTTTGGGCAATTCGCCCATTAGATTCAGCAGGACCGTTGAAGCCGGTAGTACGGCGGCTTTTGCGAAGCGTTTCTCGTAGTGCCGCAATGCATCAATCGTTGAAGCGCACCTAGCCGGTGTTAACGAGCGAAGAAAATTGCCGAGCTCTTCAGCGTCTTCGATGTAACCGAAGGCTAGATCAGCGTTAGCAAGATCTGTAATAATATCAGGCTGTTTGTACTCTAGATATCCGCCAAGCAGATCACCGTGCGCGAGGCGGCGTTCAATTAGCCACTGGCTTAGCCAATGACCAGCGAACGTGCCAGAATATTGCTGTCCTCCCAAGTGGTGGGATGCCAAGGGAAATACACGGTTTACGAGTGCGGTCATTACCGAAGTTACATTCTCATCACCTTCGCCATTAACCAACTGTCGAATGATGTCGGCGGCTCCCGGCACCATAAGATCGCTCGCAGCGGTCAAAGCTTCGCGAGCCCTAGCGATGGCATCGAATTTACTTGGTGCGAACACTCGAATGGCTTCTAATGCGAGGACATCGGTTAAGTTGAACTCAGCGTTAAAATCGAACGCTGCCGTTGAAGCGGCCACGGCATATCGCCGTACATCGCGCATCGTATGTACGAGCGGAAGGATGATCTCCGCCTGAATATCCATCCATCGATCGCGTTCAAAATAAGGAAACTTATCGATTTCCCTCATTGCGTCATTCAGCGCGTCAGTAAGAAGATTCGCAATTTGCGGTGTCGAGAGTTCAGGCACGCGGATTCCGTGTTGCACGATTTTCTCGACATACGCTTTGCCATCGAGTCCTGATCCGGTAAGCGCCATTTCTACACGCTGCCTGTCGAAGGCCAGAACATAGATAAGATTCGGGAAATTACCCGTCAGGCGGACCAGTTTAAAAATTGCGCGTATTTCGTCATCGCTAAGTCGGTCGATGTCATCGACGGTCATTATGATGGGCGAATCTAATTCTGATAAAAGATCTTGAAGTTGCCTGCGCTGCGAGTTAATGCTTGGCTTTTTTGAATCAGCATACTTTTTCACGCCTTTTGCGAAATCGACAGCACGGTCGATGTAGCCGCCAGCTCCGGGGATGAGACCGAGGGGTCTAAACAGGAACGAGTACTTGTCCACCGCGGTCGCGATCTTGTCGAACTTTTTGCCACCGGTTTCCCGGAGCTGGGCGCCAAGCTCGCGAAAGAACGCGTCAACTAGCTGTTCTGTGCCCGAAAACATCCACGGGTTGAACTTTATGACGGTGCTTGTTTCTTCCCGCTCCAACTGTTCCTGCATCAGATTTAGTATCGATGTCTTGCCTGAACCCCACGGCCCCACCACAGCGAGGACGTAACCCTCTGTGCTGTCGGCGGTCTGGATCGCGCGAACAAGTGTCGCAGCGGTCACCGTGCGATCGAGGAGATCTTCGGCGCTCGTGCGAATGGCGTTGTCAGCGGCGGTTGTCATGGCAGCACTATATGAGGACTGACGGACATCGGGGCTGCGCTGATCGGTTGGCCGGGTTCGGCTTCGTACCTGCCCAGCAACCTTTCAAGCTAGGGCGCACAACTGTTGCATGTACGCGCAAGACCGCGGCTGCACGCATCCCGGCTGCGACGCGCCCGGCTACTGGTGCGAGGTGCACCATCTCGATGAGTGGGCCGCCGGCGGAATGACCGACGCCGACAAGCTCACCTTCGCCTGCACTCCGCACCACAAGTTGATCGAAAAGGGCTGGCGGACAAGGAATCTGCCCGATGGCCGGACCGAATGGCTACCGCCACCAGACCAAGACCGCGGGCAGCGCACGAACGACTACCACCACCCCGAACGCTTCGAAGACCCTTGACCCCGCGCTACCTCTTGAACCGCCCGGCGAACCCGCGTAACGGCAGGTCGGCGCTGGTGATGAGCCCCGGTGGCGCCGCCACGACAGATTTGATAGCGGCCAGCGCGGGCATGCCGGTTACGGTCATGCCGATGGAGGCGAAGTTGTCCGGGTTCGACAGGTCCACGCCGGGCTTGGGGAAGATCATGTGCTTGTTGTAGATGCACGGGTCGCCCTTGATCTGAGTGATGTAGCAGCCCTTGATGTTCCAGCTCGGGTCGGTGTGGGGCGTCATCTGCCACTCCAGGTGTGTTTCGACCCGGGGTACCCCGTCGACCATGCCCTGGTACTTGATGTAGTTGCCGCCCAGCGAGCCCTTGGGCAGCGTGTACCAGCCCAGGTCCACATCCTTGGTGCAGGCGCCCAGCTCGTAGCTGAATTTCACCTCGTCCAGGGTCAGGCCGAAGCAGTCGGCCATCATCAACACGCTGTCGGCGAAAACCCGCGTGTACTTCTCCAGTTTCGAGGGGATCTCCGGGTCGTCGACCGGCTGGCCGTAGCCCACCTCGATCCAGGTGTCCTTGGAGTGGTGGCATGACACGTCGACGGACTCGATCGTGGTGACGTTCTCGATGTCGGCGACGTCGGCCGAGCACACCACGCCGAGTATCTGGTTGAGGCCCGGGTTCATTCCCGTCCCGTAGAACGTCGCGCCGCCCCTCTCGCAGGCCTCGGCCAGCAGTTGGCTCACCGGCTTGCCCGACGGGTGCGGGTGATTCTTGTCGCGGTGCCAGCCGGTGATCCAGTCGGCGGTGGTAACGATATCGATACCCGCCTCGAGCACCCTGACGTACAGGTCCTCGTCAGGGAACACCCCGTGGAACGTCAGCACGTCCGGCTTGGCGGCGATGATCTCGTCGACGGAACCGGTGAACTTCACCCCGTTGGCCGCCACGCCGGCGAACTCACCCGTGTCCTTGCCGATCTTCTCCGGCGAATAGCAATGCACGCCAACGAGTTCGAGATCGGGATAGGTGGCGATCCGCTTGATCATCTCCGAACCGACGTTTCCGCTTCCCACCTGAAAGACGCGAATCCGTGAGCTACTCATTGCTTGGAGCCTTCCTGTAATGCGAATGCCTCGGAATAAAACTGCGTGGCCCACTTGCGGATTGCGGTGAAGCCCTCGTACTCGTCGGTGGCCAGCGCCGGCGGATCGGAGTAGCGCTGGTGCTGCCAGATCTCGATGTCCTGCTCGAACTGCCGGATCACCTCGCGGCCGAAATCGGCCGCCTTGCGCTCGGCGCGCTCCGGGTCCCTGCCCGGAGTGCGGCCGATGTAGACCATGAACCGGACATCGGAGGTGTACTCGTCGACCGGGGTGACCGCGGAAATGGTGCGGTTGTCGACCATCCCCCAGCTCTTGGTCACCGCGATGCCCAGGCCGCCGTTGACGGCCTCGACGCCGCTGTTGACGTCCTCGATCTTCTGCCCGTCGTCACCCTCGAACGTGATGGTGAAGTCGACGAAAGACACCGGCCCGGCGAAGTCGTGGCGGGTGAACACCGGCACGATCGGCGTGTTGTGCACGAACTTGAAATGCGCGAAGTCGACGCCGTTTTCCAGCACGTACTGGGGGTGCAGCTCCAGGGCCGGCCGGTACAACCGCTGCTGCGGGTAGTAGTCGTCGGCGCTGCTGTCGTCGTGGAACGCGCCGAACACGTCGGGGGCGTCGAAGTACGGCTCGCGGCGCTGAACGTCGTGCCAGATGTAGACCGACGAGTTGCGTTCCACCACGGGATAGGTGCGGATGCGCCGGCCGCGGTTGGGCCGATCCTGGTAAGGGATGCAGACGTTGCGACCCTCCTGGCTCCACTGCCACCCGTGGAAAGGGCACTGCAGGATTTCGCCGACGACCTTGCCGCCGTACCCCAGATGCGCGCCGAGGTGTTCGCAGTAGGCGTTCATGACGGTGAGCTGCCCGGACTCTGCGCGCCATGCGACCATCTCCTGGCCGAAGTACTTCATCTTGTGCACGTCCCCGACACCGATCTCGTCGGACCAGGCGACCTGGAACCAGCCGGTTGGTTTCATCGACAACGGCGGCTTAGCCATGCGGGATCCCTCCTTGAAACGAATGATAGGCCGGGCTGTCACAAAATCAAAGTACCCTCTATGAAAAAATCAGGGCCTTGCGCGATAGGCTCGGCGAATGACTCGGCACGTGAGCGGGGCGGGAACCGCGACCCGGCGCCCCAACCGCCGTGGCAACGCCACGCGCGAGAGCATGCTCGAGGCCGCGCTGACGTCGTTGGCCTCCGGTGACCCGGGCTCGGTCTCGGCCAATCGGATCGCCAAGGAAATCGGCGCCACCTGGGGTGCCGTGCAATATCAGTTCGGCGACACCGACGGGTTTTGGGCAGCGGTCTTGCACCGCACCGCCGAGCGGCGGGCCGCGACCTTCTCGACTCTCTCGACGCCGATCTCACCCGACGCGCCCTTGCGTGAGCGGGTCGGCGCGATCATCGACACCCTCTACAACGGACTGGCGTCGGCGGACTCGCGCGCGATCGAGAACCTGCGGGCCGCCCTCCCCCGCGACCCCGGCGAACTCGAGCGCCTGTTCCCGCGCACCGCCGCCGAGCTGTTCTCCTGGGGCAAGAGCTGGCTGGAAACCTGCCAGAACGCGTTCGCCGGCCTGGACGTCGACCCCGACCGCGTGCGCGAGGTGGCGGCGCTGATCCCCGGCGCGATGCGCGGGCTGGTCTCCGAGCGCCAGCTCGGCTCGTACGCCGACCTGGACATGGCGCGGCGCGGGCTGACCAATGCGCTGGCGGCATACCTGGAGCAGTCCAGGCCGTGACCACCGGCGGCGTCACGATCCGCCGAGCCGGACCGGGTGATTTCGCCCCGGTCGCCGAGATGCACTATCCGGTCTGGCGGCAATCGTGGGCCGGCATACTGCCCGACTCCACGCTCGACGTCCTCGGATCGCCGCGCCGCTGGGCCATCCTCGCCTATCCGCGAATCCTGCAACGCCGCCACTGGAGCATGTGGGTCGCCGAATCCGGCTCGGCGACAATCGGTATGACCATCTTCGGCCCCGATCCCGCGAACCCGGAACAGGTGGAACTCGACTCGCTCTACATCGCGGCGCAATCCCAAGGGCGCGGTGTCGGCGCGCAACTGCTCGCCACGGCGCTGCGTGAAAACCCCTCAGGGGACGTCGTCTTGTGGTGCGCTGAGCGCAACACGCGTGCGCGAAAGTTCTACGAGGGCAACGGCTTCCACCTCGACGGACGCACCCTGGATTGGGAGCCGCTGCCCGGCGTCAAGGTTGCCCACCTGGGCTATCGGCTCAGCCGGCGATGACGTGCCGGCGCAGGTCGTACTCGCCGAGATCGGTGCTGGCCAGCATGGCGCGATGTTCGCCCGGCGTGAAGGGCCACACCTCGGGCACCCCGTCCTTGTTCAGATACCAGCTGTCGCAGCCGGTGGTCCACACCGTATCCGGCATCGCGGCGCGCAGCTTGGCGTTGAACCTCTCGGTAGCCGGCCAGGTCGGCTCCACCGTGTCGAATTCGCCACGCCGCCAACGCTGAATCCACCGCAGTATGTGGTCGGACTGCGATTCGGCGACGGTGGTCAGCGCAAGGTTGCCGACCGGGCTGTGCGGCCCCAGCATCATGAAGAAGTTGGGGAAACCCGGCAGCGCCACCGTCCGGTGGGCCCGCGGGCCGTCGCGCCACACGTCGTCGGCGGTGACGCCGTCGCGGCCGACCACTTGCATCGGCCGGAAGAACGCGTGCGTGTCGAACCCGGTGGCGAGCACGATGACGTCCGCCTCGTGCAGTACGCCGTCGTCGGTCACGATGCCGCGCCGCTCCACGCGGTCGATGCCGGCGGTGACCAGTTCGACATCGTCGCGCTGAACGGCGCGGTAAAAGCCGTTGGACATCACCAGCCGTTTGCACATCGGCGTGTAATTCGGGGTCAGGGCCCGCCGCAGCTGGGGGTCGCGGACCTCGCGCAGGCTGGCGCGGCACAACGCCCCCATGATCTTTCGGCGCAGGCCGGGCTTGGTGAGCCCGGCGGCGAAGGTGTCGTAGCCGAAGCTGTAGCACCGGTACGCCAGCCGGTCGAGCCAGCCGAACCGGTTGTGGGTGATGTTGGTGAGCCGGCTGTAGCGGGGGTTGGGCAGGCGAAGCACCCACTGCGCGGTGCGCTGGAAGAGCATGACGCGGCCGGCGACACCGGCCAGGCCGCAGACCAGCTGCACGCCAGTCGATCCGTTGCCCACGATCGCGATCCGGCGGCCGCGAACGTCGACGGAATGGTCCCAGCGCGCCGAGTGAAAGGCGTGGCCGCCGAACTCGCCGAGGCCGGGGATCGACGGCAGGCGGGGATGGTGAAGTACGCCGGTGGCGCAGATCAGAAAGTCGACGGTTGACTCCGCGCCGGCGGCTGTGCGCAGCCGCCAGCGACCCTCCTCGAAACGCGCATAAGAGATTTCGGCGCCGAACCGGATGCGATCGCGCAGGCCGAAGCGGTCGGCGACGTCGCGGAAGTAGGCCTGGATCTCGCCGCCGGGCGAAAACAGGTGCGACCAGTTGGGGTTGTGGGCGAATGTGTACTGGTACACCCGGGACGGAATGTCACAAACCAGGCCGGGATAGGTGTTCTCGCGCCAGGTACCGCCGACCTCGTCGGCCTTTTCGTAGATGGTGACATCGGTTATGCCGCTGCGCAGCAACGCGATTGCGACGCAGAGCCCCGACATGCCCGCTCCGACGACGGCTACGGCGGGATCGCGTCGCATGGTGACCGGCTACTCGGACTCAGCGCGCTGCTTGAGGCGCCGCAAGGTGAGCCGGATGTGTTCGGTGTTGGCCGCCGCCCGATCCGGAACACCGGTGGCCTTACCGGCGATCTTGCGGAACCAGCCGGGTCTGCGGTCCCAGGTGCTTTCGGTGACCCGGCAGCCACCGTCGGCCGCCACGATGTCGTATTGCCAGCGCGCGATCGGCAGCACCAAGTGCCGCACGTCGAAGGCGAACAGCCGCCCCGGTTCCGCGTCGGTGACCGTGCATGTGGTGCTCCAGCGCCGTTTGGCGCTCGCGTTGCGCCCGGTGAACACCGCCCCGGGGCGCGCTGAAATCCCCTTGCGCCATTCCATCGCCACCGTCTCCTCGGCGAACGAGGCCAGGGTGGGCAGGTCGGTGATGAGCCGGTACACCACGTCGGGGCGTGCGTCGACCTGCACGGTTTCCGTCACGCAGCGCTCACTCATGCGCCGATCATAGCCACGGCGCGGGGCGCTTCACCTCGATTGCGGCCCATCCGAACTTTCTCCACACTTGAGGGCGAACCTCCCACAGCAAGGGGTAACCATGCGAGTCGGTGTACCGACCGAGACCAAGGCCAACGAATTCCGGGTGGCGATTACGCCCGCAGGCGTCGCCGAACTGACCCGCCGCGGCCACGACGTGCTCGTCCAGGCGGGCGCCGGGGACGGATCGTCCATTCCCGACGAGGAATTCAAGGCGGCGGGCGCGCAGTTGGCCGACTCGGCCGAGCAGGTGTGGGCCGAAGCCGATCTGCTGCTCAAGGTGAAGGAACCGATCGCGTCCGAGTACGGCCTGCTGCGCCCCGGGCAGGTGTTGTTCACCTACCTGCACCTGGCCGCCTCCCGCGCCTGCACGGAAGCGCTATTGTCCTCCGGCACAACGTCGATCGCCTATGAGACCGTGCAAACCGCCGACGGCGCGCTGCCGTTGCTGGCCCCGATGAGCGAGGTCGCCGGCCGGCTCTCGGCGCAGGCCGGCGCCTACCATCTGATGCGTTCCCACGGCGGCCGCGGGGTGCTGATGGGCGGGGTCCCGGGTGTCAAACCCGCCGACGTGGTGGTGATCGGGGCCGGCACCGCCGGCTACAACGCCGCCCGCGTCGCCAACGGCATGGGCGCAAGCGTAACGGTGCTCGACGTCAACATCGGCAAGCTCCGGCTCCTGGACGCTGAGTTCGGCGGACAGGTCCGCACGCGCTACTCGTCGGCCTACGAGCTCGAGGGCACCGTCACGCGCGCGGACCTGCTCATCGGGGCCGTCCTGCTGCCCGGCGGTAAGGCACCCAAGCTGATCTCTAATTCGCTTGTCGCGCAGATGAAGCCGGGCGCCGTGCTGGTCGACATCTCGATCGACCAAGGTGGCTGCTTCGCCGATTCGCGGCCGACCACCCACGATGACCCGACGTTCGCCGTGCACGACACCCAGTTCTACTGCGTGGCGAACATGCCCAGCGCGGTGCCCAAGACGTCGACCGTGGCGCTGACCAACGCGACGATGCCCTACGCGCTACACCTCGCCGACCGCGGCTGGCAGGCGGCGTGCCGGTCGGATCCCGCTCTGGCCAAAGGACTCTCGACGCACGACGGCGCGCTGCTGTCCGAGCGGGTGGCGGCGGACCTGGGTCTTCCGTTCACCGACCCGGCGAGCCTCCTGGCCTAGTCGGCCTCGACCAGGCTGGCGATGATGTCGGCCGCCGGCCCGGGTTGCGCCTCCTTGAACGACGTTCCGGCCCACAACGGTATGCCGTTGGGGTCCTCCATGGCGGCGGCCGCCTCGCGGATCGGAGAGGTCATCTGGTTCACCTCCGGGTAGCCCAGCGGAGCCACGTTGTCGAGCAGGCGGGTGAAGTTGTTCTCCAGGCCGCGTGCGTAGCGGCCCGAGAAGGCGCGAGTGACGACGGTGGTGCCGAAAATTGGGTTCTTCAGGGCGGTGCGATGCGCGGCGCTGGTGCCCGCCTCGTCGCTGAGCAGCAAAGCGGTGCCGACCTGTACGGCCACTGCGCCGCGGTGCAGCACGGCGGCAACATCCCGGGCGTTGCCCAGGCCGCCCGCCGCGATGATCGGGACGTCATGGGCGTGGCGAATGCGGTCGATCAGGTGGTGCAGCGATTCGTTGCCGGGCTCCATGTCGGGCGCAAACGTGCCCCGGTGCCCGCCCGCGTCCGGACCTTGGACGATCAGGCTGTCCGCGCCGGCGGCGACGGCCACGCCGGCCTCGTACGGCGACGTCACCGTGACCATCACCAGCAGACCCAGGGCGCCCAGCCGCCGGATGACGTCGGGCGGCGGCACCCCGAAGGTGAAGGACACCAGCTCGGGTCGCACGTCGGCCACCACCTCGAGCTTGCGCTCCCAGTCGTCGTCGTCGCCGTAGTGCGGGTGGCCGACCTCGACCTGGTAGTACTCGGCGATCTCCTCGAGCTCTTCGGCGTAGTAGTCCAATGCCATCCAGTCCGCGACGCTGGGTTGGGGCACGAACAGGTTGACGCCCAGCGGGCCGGTGGTCGCAGCGCGGGCGGCGGCGATGTCTTCGGCAAACCGCTCCGCGCTGCGGTGGCCGCCGGGGACGAAGCCGAGCCCACCCGCGTTGGACACCGCCGCGGCCAGCTCGGGCGTGCCCGGTCCGCCGGCCATCGGCGCGCCAACGATGGGCACCATGATGTCCCAAAAGCCCAGTACCACGGGGCTAATTTACCATCGCCCGAAGTTGTTGGGGCAGTGACCGTTTGGAGGGATACGGGCCCAGGACCGCGGCGCCGTACGGCTGGCTGAGCAGCCGGTGGGCCACCGCGTTGACCTCCTCGACGGTCACCTGGTCGATCTGCCGCAGGGTGTGCTCGATGCTGCGGTGCTCGCCGTAGTTCAGTTCATTGCGGCCCAGCCGACTCATCCGGGAGCTGGAATCCTCCAGGCCGAGGACGAGCCCGCCCCGCAGCGACCCCTTGGCGATGCGGCACTCCGCCTCGGTGATGCCGTCGCGGGCCACCGTCTCGAGGACTTCGTTGGTCACCTGCATCACCTCGGCGAACCGCTCGGGCTGGCAGGCGGCATAGACGGAAAGCGCGCCGCTGTCGGCAAAGATGTC
The DNA here is from genome assembly GCF_041890355.1 of Mycobacterium hainanense. Taxonomy (NCBI): domain Bacteria; kingdom Bacillati; phylum Actinomycetota; class Actinomycetes; order Mycobacteriales; family Mycobacteriaceae; genus Mycobacterium; species Mycobacterium hainanense. The sequence continues at coordinate 3,881,607 of NZ_CP169059.1, forward strand.
CACGGTGGAGTACACCGAGTAGGCCAGCCCGCGTAGTTCCCGAACCTCTTGGAACAGACGGGAACTCAGGCCGCCGCCCAGCGCGCTGTGTAGCACCGACAGCGCCCAGCGGTGCCGCCAGCCACGCCCAGGGGTGCGCACGCCCAGCGAGACGTGGGTCTGCTCGGCATCCCGGTTGCCCAGCATCAGCCCGGGCCGTCCGGTCACCCGTCCTGCGCCCTTGCGCGGGGCGATCGGCCGGCGCCCGCGAACCAGGTGCGGTCCGAAGTGCTCGCGCACCAGCGCGACCACCTCGTCGTGGTCGACATTGCCGGCCACCGCGACCACCATGCGTTCGGGCGTGTAGCGCCGCACGTGGAAGGAGTGCAGCTGGGCCCGGGTCATCGACGACACGGACCGCGCCGTGCCGATCACCGGCCGGCCCACCGGGTGGTTTCCGAACATCGCGCTCAGGAACATGTCGCCCAGCGCGTCCTCGGGGTCGTCGTCGCGCATCGCGATCTCTTCGAGCACCACGTCGCGTTCGAGTTCGACGTCCTCGGTGGCGCAGCGACCGTTGAGCACCACGTCGGCCACCAGGTCGACGGCCAGCTCGAGGTCGCTGTCCAGCACGTGGGCGTAGTAGCAGGTGTGCTCCTTGGCGGTGAAGGCGTTCAGCTCCCCGCCGACGGCGTCCATCGCCTGCGCGATGTCCACGGCGCTGCGCGTCGGCGTCGACTTGAACAACAGATGCTCGAGGAAGTGCGCGGCGCCCGCCACGGTGGCACCCTCGTCGCGCGATCCGACGCCGACCCAGACCCCGACGGAGGCCGAACGCACCGCCGGCAGGTACTCGGTGACGACGCGCAGGCCGCCCGGAAGCGTGCTGCGACGCAGTGCGGTCGAGGTTTCGACCTCAGGGGTGTGCTTGCCGCGGCGTAACGCCGCGGCGCGCTCAGCTGCTGGCGGTCGCGGCATCGGCAGGTGCGGCCGCCGGGGCGTCGGCCGAAGCCGAGCTGTCTTCCTCCACCAGGACCAGAGAGATCTTGCCGCGCTTGTCGATGTCGGCGATCTCGACCCGCAGTTTGTCGCCGACGTTCACGACGTCCTCGACCTTCGCGATGCGCTTGCCCCTGCCCAGCTTGGAGATGTGCACCAGCCCGTCGCGTCCCGGCAGCAGCGACACGAACGCACCGAAATCGGTTGTCTTGACGACGGTTCCCAGGAACCGCTCGCCGACGGTCGGCAGCTGCGGGTTGGCGATGGCGTTGATCCGGTCGATGGCGGCCTGCGCCGAGGGCCCGTCGGTGGCCCCGACGAACACGGTGCCGTCGTCCTCGATGGAGATCTGCGCGCCGGTCTCCTCGGTGATGGCGTTGATGACCTTGCCCTTGGGGCCGATCACCTCACCGATCTTGTCCACCGGGACCTTGATGGTGGTGACCCGGGGCGCGTAGGGGCTCATCTCATCGGGGGCGTCGATGGCCTCGGCCATGACCTCGAGAATCGTCAGGCGAGCGTCCTTGGCCTGCGCCAGCGCACCCGCGAGCACCTGCGAGGGGATCCCGTCCAGCTTGGTGTCCAGCTGCAGCGCGGTGACGTAGTCCTTGGTGCCGGCGCACTTGAAGTCCATGTCGCCGAACGCGTCCTCGGCGCCCAGGATGTCGGTCAGGGTGACGAAGCGGCGTTCGGTCTTGCCGTCAACCTCGACGTCGTCGGAGACCAACCCCATGGCGATGCCGGCGACCGGCGCCTTGAGCGGCACGCCGGCGTTCAGCAGCGCCAGCGTGGAGGCACACACCGATCCCATCGACGTCGAGCCGTTGGAGCCCAGCGCTTCCGACACCTGCCGGATCGCGTACGGGAACTCCTCGACGCTGGGCAGCACCGGGATCAGGGCCCGCTCGGCGAGCGCGCCGTGCCCGATCTCACGCCGCTTGGGCGAACCCACGCGGCCGGTCTCGCCGGTGGAGAACGGCGGGAAGTTGTAGTGGTGCATGTAGCGCTTGGAGGTTTCCGGCCCCAGCGAGTCGATCTGCTGGGCCATCTTGACCATGTCCAGCGTGGTCACGCCCAGGATCTGGGTCTCGCCGCGCTCGAACAGCGCGCTGCCGTGCGCCCGTGGCACCACGGCGACCTCGGCCGACAGCGCGCGGATGTCGGTGATGCCGCGGCCGTCGATGCGGAAGTGGTCGGTCAGGATGCGCTGGCGGACCAGCTTCTTGGTCAGCGAGCGGAACGCGGCGCTGACCTCCTTCTCCCGGCCCTCGTAGGTCTCGGCCAGCCGCGCGACCACCTCGGCCTTCAGCTCGTCGGTGCGCGCGTCGCGCTCGGCCTTGCCGCCGATGGTCAGCGCCTTGGCCAGCTCGTCGGTGGCCAGCGAGGCCACCGCGTAGTAGACGTCTTCCTGGTAGTCCGGGAACGTCGGGTATTCACTGACGGGCTTGGCGGCCGCGTCGGCCAGCTCCTGCTGCGCGGTGCACAGCACGTCGATGAACGGCTTGGCGGCCTCCAGGCCTTCGGCCACCACGGTTTCGGTCGGCGCCTGGGCGCCGCCCTCGACCAACGCGATGACGTGCTCGGTGGCCTCGGCCTCGACCATCATGATCGCGACGTCACCATCCACCTTGCGGCCGGCGACGACCATGTCGAACACGGCGCGCTCGAGCTGCTCGACGGTGGGGAACGCGACCCAGGTGCCGTCGATCAGCGCCACCCGCACGCCCCCGATGGGTCCGGAGAACGGCAGGCCGCTGATCTGGGTGGAGGCCGACGCGGCGTTGATCGCCAGGACGTCGTAGAGGTCGTTGGGGTCAAGGCTCAGGATCGTCACCACGACCTGGATCTCGTTGCGCAGCCCCGACACGAACGACGGGCGCAGCGGCCGGTCGATGAGCCGGCAGGTCAGGATGGCGTCGGTCGAGGGCCGGCCCTCGCGACGGAAGAACGAACCGGGGATGCGGCCGGCGGCATACATCCGCTCCTCGACGTCCACGGTCAGCGGGAAGAAGTCGAAGTGCTCCTTGGGGCTCTTGCTGGCGGTGGTCGCCGACAACAGCATGTTCTCGTCGTCGAGGTAGGCGACGACGGCGCCGGCGGCCTGCTGGGCCAGCCGACCGGTTTCGAAACGGATGGTGCGGGTGCCGAAGCTCCCGTTGTCGATAACGGCGGTTGACTCGAACACGCCTTCTTCAATTTCAGCGACAGACATAGGTGTCCGTACGGCCTCTCTGGGTATTCAGCTTTTTCGCGTCGTCACGCTTGAACCCGAGAGCTTCCTACGAGAGGAAAAAGTCTGGATGCGGCTACGGCCGTCGATCGAAGCGGCCGACCTGCCCCAGATCCGGGGAGCCCGGCAGCCACTACCGAAGACCGCCCGATACAGACCGGGCTGCTCCCGTCATGACACGCTGGAACGGCGCACGCGGATCTGCGAGGCCGCACCGTTCGCTCGGGCCGAACCGGCCCAGAACGCTCCCACTCTACACGGGTGGGCGTAGCGGTCAGTAGGCCCGGGTCAGCGGCGCAGGCCCAGGCGCTCGACCAGCGAGCGGTACCGTTCGACGTCGATCTGGGCGACGTACTTGAGCAGCCGGCGCCGGCGCCCGACCAGCAGCAACAGGCCGCGCCGCGAGTGGTGGTCGTGCTTGTGCACCTTCAGGTGCTCGGTGAGGTCGGCGATGCGCTTGGTCAGCAGCGCGACCTGCGCCTCCGGGGAACCGGTGTCGGTGTCGTGCAGGCCGTAGGTGCCCAGGATTTCCTTTTTTTGCTCGGCGGTCAGCGCCACGAAAACATCTCCATCAATCGGTGCCGCAAAAAATCTGTGCGTGGCCGCCGCGGACTGCAGCACACGCCGTATCGGCTGGCGAGTCTATCAGCGGCGGCGACGTCTACCGAAATCGCAGGCCAAGCGTCCGAGCCCTTGACAACATACAACCATTTGGTTGTAGGTTAGCCGGGTGACCGTAGACCAGGAAGACCGGGTGGACGCAATGTTCCACGCCCTCGCCGACCGAACCCGGCGCGACATCATGCGCCGGACACTGGCCGGGGAGCACTCGGTTTCCGCGCTGGCACTCAAGTACGACATGAGCTTCGCCGCGGTGCAGAAGCACGTCGTCGTGCTGGAAAAGGCTGGCCTGCTCACCAAACGACGAAGCGGCCGCGAGCAGCTGGCCAGCGGTGACGTGGGAGCCGTGCGGTCAGTGGCCGCGATGCTCACCGAGCTCGAATCCCTCTGGCGGGATCGCATCGCCCGTGTCGACGAACTCATCGCATCCGACTCAAAACAGGAGGACTGAACCATGCCCGTGACCGACGTCCAGCACGACCCGGACAACCTGACGCTGACCATCACGGCGGACTTCGCCGCGCCGGTGGCCCGAATCTGGCAGGTGTACGCCGACCCGCGTCAGTTGGAAAAGGTGTGGGGGCCGCCTTCCCACCCGGCGACCGTCGTCGACCACAGCCTCACACCGGGCAGTCGCACAACCTATTTCATGACCGGCCCGGACGGCGAGAAGTACGCCGGGTACTGGGAGATCACGGCCGTGGACGAGCCGACGAGCTTCTCCTTCCTCGACGGCTTCGCCGACCTGGACTTCAACCCGAACCCCGACCTCCCGGTCTCGAGGAATGTCTACACGTTCGCCGAGCACAACGGCGGCACCCGCGCGACCTACGTGAGCACCTACTCCTCCGCCGAGGCGCTTCAGCAGGTGCTGGACATGGGCGTCGTGGAGGGCGCCTCTTCGGCCATCAACCAGATCGACGACCTGGTCGCCGCCTGACGCCGCCTGCCGCCTCCTGCGAATCAGTCCTGGGCCGAGAGGGTGACGCGGGCCCGTTCGGTGTCCTTGCCCATCGCGTCGACGAGGTCCTTCACCGAATCGAACTTGCGCTGCCCGCGGATGCGCGCGACGAAGTCCAACGCCACGTACTGGCCGTAGAGGTCGGCCGTAGTGTCCAGGACGAAGGCCTCGACGGTGCGGGTGCGCCCGGAGAAGGTCGGGTTGGTGCCGACCGACACCGCGGCCTGGTAACGCTCGCCCGGGACGACGGTACCGGTCACCGGACCGTGCCCGAGCACGGTGAACCAGGCGGCGTACACGCCGTCGGCCGGGATCGCCGAATGCATCGGCGGCGCGACATTGGCGGTCGGGAATCCCAGCTCCATGCCCCGCCCCTCGCCCCGCACGACGACGCCCTCGACGCGGTGCGGACGGCCAAGCGCCTCCATGGCCGCCACCACGTCGCCGGCGTCGACGCAGGACCGGATGTAGGTGGACGAGAACGTCACCGTCTCGTTGCTGTGGTGCTCCGAGAGCAGCGACATGGCCTCGACCGCGAAGCCGAACCGGTCCCCCGCCCGCCGCAGCGTCTCGACGTTGCCCGCCGCCTTCTTGCCGAAGGTGAAGTTCTCCCCCACCACGACCTCCACCACGTGCAGGTGCTCCACCAGCAGCTCGTGGACGTAGCGCTCCGGCGTCAGCTTCATGAAATCGCTGGTGAACGGCATCACCAGGAACACGTCGATGCCCATCTCCTCGACCAGCTCGGCGCGCCGCGTCAGCGTCGTGAGCTGCGCCGGATGGCTGCCCGGGTAGACCACTTCCATCGGGTGCGGGTCGAAGGTCATCAGGACGGTCGGGACGTTGCGGGCGCGGCCGGCCTTCACCGCATGCGCGATCAGCTCGGCGTGGCCGCGGTGCACACCATCGAACACACCGATGGTGAGCACGCACCTGCCCCAGTCCGTGGGAATCTCGTCTTGGCCGCGCCACCGCTGCACGACCGCAAGCCTACGGCGCGCGGCCCTCTGCCGGGAGATCCGCCCGCGCGACGGTGGCGAGGAGCACACGATCAGGCTTGGGTTGCCTAAACTCTCTGGTTGTGAAGGCTGACGACGAGCGTGGCGCTCTCACCGCGGTCGGCCAAGATTATTTGAAGGCCATCTGGAACGCGCAGGAATGGTCGGTGGAAAAGGTCAGCACCAAGATGCTGGCCGAGAAGATCGGGGTGTCGGCCAGCACGGCTTCGGAGTCGATCCGCAAACTGGCCGAACAGGGCCTGGTCGACCACGAGAAGTACGGCGCCGTGTCGCTCACCGAGGCGGGCCGGCGGGCGGCGTTGGCGATGGTGCGCCGGCACCGCCTGCTGGAGACGTTCCTGGTCAACGAGCTCGGCTACGGCTGGGACGAGGTGCACGACGAGGCCGAAGTGCTCGAGCACGCGGTGTCGGACCGGCTGGTCGCCCGCATCGACGCCAAGTTGGGCTTTCCGCAGCGCGACCCGCACGGGGATCCCATCCCGGCCTCGGACGGGCAGGTGCCCACGCCGCCGGCGCGTCAGCTCTGGGCGTGCGACGACGGCGACACCGGCACGGTCGCCCGCATCTCCGACGCCGACCCGCAGATGCTGCGTTACTTCGCCGACGTCGGCATCAACCTCGACTCCCAGCTGCGGGTCCTGACCCGCAGGGAATTCGCGGGAATGATCTCGGTCGCGATCGACTCGGGTGATGGCGCCGAGACGACTGTCGACCTGGGCAGCCCGGCCGCGCGGGCGATCTGGGTGGTCGCTTAGCGCGCCGAGCGCTTTGCCCCACAGCGCGCCGAGCGTTTTGCCCCACAGCGCGCCGAGCGTGCATTCACTGCGATTTCTCGGCCGATTTTTCGCGCTGAGTGCACGTTCGGCGTTGGTTCCCTGGCGCGGTCAGCGCTCGGCGCGCTGGTAGGCGGTCACGACGGCCGCGCCCCCCAGACCGATGTTGTGTTGCAGTGCGGCGCTGACGCCCTCGACCTGGCGCTTGTCCGCGGAGCCCCGCAGCTGCCAGGTCAGCTCGGCGCACTGCGCCAGCCCCGTCGCGCCCAGCGGGTGACCTTTCGAGATCAGGCCGCCCGACGGGTTGACCACCCAGCGCCCGCCGTAGGTGGTGTCGCCGTTGTCGATCAGCTTGGGCGCCTCACCCGGGCCGCACAGCCCCAGCGCCTCGTAGAGCAGCAACTCGTTCGCCGAGAAGCAGTCGTGCAGCTCGATCACCTGGAAGTCCTCGGGTCCCAGCCCGGATTGATCGTAAACCTGTTGCGCCGCTTGGACATTCATGTCGTAGCCGATCAGGTTCTTGGCGCTTCCGTCGAAGGTCGACTCGAAATCGGTCGTCATGGCCTGACCGACGATCTCCACGGCCTGGCCGGCCAGCCCGTGGCTGTCCACGAAGCCCTCCGAGGCCAGGATGGCCGCGCCCGAGCCGTCGGAGGTGGGCGAGCACTGCAGCTTGGTCAGCGGGTCGGAGATCATCCGCGCCGCCAGGATGTCGTCGAGCGTGTAGGACTCCTGGAACTGCGCGAACGGGTTGTTGACCGAGTGCTTGTGATTCTTATAGCCAATCTTGGCGAAATGCTCTGCGGTGGTGCCGTATTGGCGCATGTGCTCGCGGCCCGCGGCGCCGAACATCCAGGGCGCCACGGGCATCGCGAACTCGTCGATCTCCGCCATCGCCTTGACGTGCTTGCCCATCGGGGATTCGCGGTCCTGGGCGCCCCCGCTCAGCGACCCGGGTTGCATCTTCTCGAAGCCCAGCGCGATAGCACAGTCGACGATCCCGCCGCGGATGGCCTGGGCCGCCAGGAAAAGCGCGGTGGAGCCGGTCGAACAGTTGTTGTTGACGTTGACGATCGGAATCCCCGTCATGCCCAACTCGTAGAGGGCGCGCTGCCCGGACGTCGAATCGCCGGCGACGTACCCGACATAGCCCTGCTGCACCTCGCGGTAGTCGATGCCCGCGTCGGTCAGCGCGTTGGTTCCGGACTCGCGCGCCATGTCGGGGTAGTCCCAGCCTTCGCGGCGGCCCGGTTTCTCGAATTTGGTCATGCCGACGCCGACGACGTACACCTTGTTGGACATAGCTCGCGCCTTCCGAGCGGTGGAATTTTGACACCTGCCTGTTCGGCAGCTTAGCCGCGCGGGTTGGCGGGCCGGAAGCCCGCTTGCGACGCCGTCACCCCATCCTCTTTCGACCCACTTTGCGTAGGCTCGAACCAGAACCCACGACGAAAGATCACGACCATGAAGGCGACGGTTACTCCCGAGGCCGCCAGCGCGATCGCCGAGATCGCCCAGCGCCATGGGCTCTCTCAAGAAGCGGTGCTTTCGATGCTTGTCGCACTGCGCATCGGGGGCGGCACTATGGCCCAATTCTCCATCCCCGAACTCGGCGGCAACGGGCAATGGATGCGGGGCGGCATGACGATGGTCGGCAACATGTTCGACAACGCGCTCAAGGCCCGCGTCGACGCGCTGTGCAACGAGTTAGCCCACCTGCTGGCCACCACCGCCGTGTTTCCGGCCGCGCCCCCACACTCCCCGGCGGCATTCGCCTCGAACAACTGGTGGCCGGCCGACCTGGGGATACCGAGCTCGGTCGGCGGACAGAACGAGGTGCGCTACGCGTTCTTCCCGGGCACGCGGCGGCTGGCGATCCACATCAACGGCGTCACAAGGGTTTTCGATACCGGCGAACACCAAATCGGTGGTGTGCAACAGCAGCAGGGCGCCGGTTACAGCTCGGTGAGCTTCACCAGCCAGTTCGGCACCTTCGGCGTGTCGAGTCTGCATGAGGTCGGTGGCCACCAGGCGGCGCAGTCCCAAGCGGCGCCACCCGCACAGGGCCACCAAGCGCAATACCAGTCCGGCCCGTCGCCGCAACTTACGCCCGAGGTGCAGCTCCCACCCGAGGCACCGGCAGCCAAACAACCTGCCGGCCCACCGGAGGACTCCCAGGCCATCGTCGCGGCCATCGAGTCACTGGCCGGTTTGCACGAGCGCGGCATCCTGTCCGACGAGGAGTTCGCCGCGAAGAAGGCCGAACTGCTCAGTCGCCTGTGACGCCTCAGAGCGTGGCAGGGCGGATCACCACCACCGACTTGGTCCGTGAGCCCTCGTCGCGCAGCAGCGCGGTCACCCGGCCGCCGACGTCGCAGGCGGCGTAGACGCCCTGGATGCCGGCCGGCGAAAGCGCGCGCCCGTTGGCTGCGGCCTCGACCTCTTCCGCGGTCAGGTCGCGGCGGGGAAAGACCAGCAGGCACGCCTCGTCGAGGGTCAGCGACAGGGCGGGGTGCTCGGCCAGGTCGTCGAGCGAGCGGGCCCGCTCCAGCGTGAAGCGCCCAACCCGCGTGCGCCGCAGGGCGGTCAGATGCCCGCCCACGCCGAGCGCGGCGCCGACGTCGCGGGCCAACGCGCGAACGTAGGTTCCCGACGAGCAGTCGACCTCGACGTCGACGTCGACGACGGCGCCGTCGTGGCGGACGTCGCACACCTCGAACCGGTCGATGCGGACCGGCCGGGCCGCGAGTTCAACGGTCTGGCCCTCGCGAACCAGCCGGTAGGCGCGGCGGCCGTCCACCTTGATGGCGCTGACCGCCGACGGCACCTGGTCGATCTCACCGCGTAGGCCGGCAACCGCGGCCTCGATCTCGCCGCGCGTCAGGTGCGCGGCCGAAACCCTGTGCAGCACTTCCCCTTCGGCGTCCTCGGTGGATGTGGTCTGGCCGAGCCGGATGGTGGCGGCGTACGACTTCGAGGCCGCCGTCAGCAGGCCGAGGATCTTGGTGGCGCGGTCCACGCCGATCACCAGCACGCCGGTGGCCATCGGGTCCAGCGTGCCGGCGTGCCCCACCCTGCGGGTGGCGAAGATGCGTCGACAGCGCCCCACCACGTCGTGGCTGGTCATCCCGGCCGGTTTGTCGACGACGACCAATCCAGGACCGACGGGGCTCGACGTCATAGCACGATGGCGGTCAGCACCAGCCCCCGATCCACCGACCACCGGCCCCTCAGCGCGGTCAACGGTGGGCCGTCGAGTGCCTGCCCGTCGATCAGGATCTTGGACACGAACACCCCGGTGGTCCCGCCGTCGGGCGGGTCGAGGTCGAACACGATGTGGGCGTCCTCAAAACCCAGCCAGCGCTTGGTCAACGGAAACCAGGCTTTGTACGTTGCTTCCTTGGCGCAGAACAGGATTCGATCCCAATGCAGGCCCGCGGGTAACGCCGCCAGCTCGTGGCGCTCCTCGGGCAGGCTGATCGCGTTCAGCACGCCGTCGGGCAACACGTCGTGCGGTTCGGCGTCGATGCCCACCGAGCGCACCGCCCCGGTGCGGCCCACGACCGCGCCGCGGTACCCCGTGCAGTGGGTGAGGCTGCCGACCACGCCGTCGGGCCAGCATGGTTCGCCCTTCTCGCCCTTGAGGATCGGCACCGGCGGCAGGCCCAGCTCGCCCAACGCCACGCGCGCGCAGTGCCTAACGGTGATGAACTCGTTGCGCCGCTTGGGCACCGACTTAGCGATCAGCGGCTCCTCCTCCGGCAGCGGCGCCAGGTCCGGCGGGTCGGAATACAGCTCGCAGTAGGCCAGCCCGGCCATATCGGGCAGTACCGCGGAGACCAGCAACTGCTCGGTCATCGAGACTGCCGCTGCCGCAACCGGTCCCGGAACTGCGCGGCCTGCTGCCGCATCTCGGGAGTGATCTCGAAATGGCCGCCGAAATCGTTGAGGTAGCCCGGCGGGTACTGCGGATCGGGCAGCACCTGGCGCAGCCAGCTGTGCGGCTTGCGGCGCCGCCACTCCCGCGGGTAACCCACCGACACCTCCTCGAAGCGCACGTCGTCGTACCAGGTGGTGCGGGGGATGTGGAGGTGTCCGTAGACGGAGCAGACGGCGTTGTACCGGGTGTGCCAATCGGCGGTTTTGGTGGTTCCGCACCACAGCGAGAATTCGGGATAGAACAGCGCGTCGCAGGGCTCACGCACCAGCGGGAAATGGTTCACCAGCACCGTCGGCGTCATCCAGTCGAGTTGCTCGAGGCGGGCCCGCGTCGCGGCGAGCCGCTCCTGACACCAGGCCTCGCGGGTGGGATACGGCTCCGGCGAGAGCAGGAACTCGTCGGTCGCGACGACGTTGCGCTCCCGCGCGATGGTCAGGCCCTCGGCTTTGCCCGTCGCCCCCTCGGGCAAGAAGCTGTAGTCGTAGAGCAGGAACATCGGCACGATGGTCGCGGGACCGCCGCGCTCGGTCCACACCGGGAAGGGGTGCTCGGGGGTGACGACGCCCATCTCGTCGCACATGTTGACCAGGTAGTCATAGCGGGACTTGCCGAAGATCTGCACGGGGTCGCGCGTCGTGGTCCACAACTCGTGGTTGCCGGGCACCCAGATCACCTTCGCGAAGCGGCGCCGCAGCAGGTCGAGGGCTGAGCGGATCTCGTCGGTGCGCTCGGCGACGTCGCCGGCGACGATCAGCCAATCGTCCGGGGAGGACGGGTGCAGGGATTCGGTGACCGGCTTGTTGCCGAGGTGACCGGTGTGCAGGTCGGAGACGGCCCACAGCGTCGGTTGTCCCCCGTTGGGCGATTCGTGCCCCGCAATTTGACCAGCCACGATTAACCAGCCTAATGACTCGCGGTCCCGCGCCGGCCGGCACGGGCCCTTGCCCGCTGCATTAGAACGTGTTCTTGTTTTCGTGTGGCCTCTCCGACGCGACTTGTACACTCCCGGCAGGAAGCGCCGAGCCGTCAGGGGGTGTCGTGTTCGCCAAGGTGCGTCTGATCGGGGCGGTGGGCGCCCTGGTCGCATCGGCCGTCGCAGGCACGGCGGGGTGGCTGGGGTCCGCGCCGGGGCCCGAGGGCGGCGCCGCGCGCGTCGAGCTGCGCTCGACCGCGGCGCCGATGGAGACCACGATGAAGAGCCCGATCGTGGCGACCACGGACCCGCGCCCCTTCGACGCGTGCGAGGACATCCCGTTCGACGTGATCCAGCGGCTCGGGCTGGGATTCACACCGCCCGAACACGAGGACGGCCTGCGCTGCCACTTCGACGCGGGCAACTATCAGGTGGCCGTCGAGCCGATCATCTGGCGCACCTACGAGGAGACGCTGCCGCCGGACGCCGTCGAGACCACCATCGCGGGCCACCGCGCCGCGCAGTACTGGGTGCTCAAGCCGACCTATCACAACAGCTACTGGTACTACTCCTGCATGACCGTGTTCAAGACCAGCTACGGCGTTCTGCAGCAGGCGCTGTACTACTCAACGGTGTACTCGAACCCCGAGGTGGACTGCATGTCCACCAATCTGCAGCGCGCCAATGACCTGGCGCCTTACTACAAGTTCTAGCCCGACGCTTACCCGAAAACGTCGTTGAGTGTCACGGTTTGCAGGTTGCGACTGGTGATCAGATCGGTCAGCTGGCCGTAGCAGTGGGTGATGGTCGGAAGATTGGCGTGGGTGAGCACGATCTGTTGCGGCTGAAATGATTTCGCGGCGTTGGCGACCAAGTTGGCTTCGTTCTCCGGCGCTGAATCGCCGACGGTGCCGCTCCACATGGTGATCGTGGTGTACCCCTGGTTGGCGGCCACCCGGTCGATGTCGGGATTGTGCGCGCCGAAGGGCGGACGAAAGAACGGGGCGCCGTCGGTACCGAAGGTGTTGCGCAGGAAATCGGCGTTGCGGCGGATCTGATCGTCTACCGCGGCGGAGCTCATCCGGCTCAGGTTGGGGTGCGACCAGGTGTGGTTGGCCACCTGCACCTGACCCGAGTCGACCAGGGGACGCAGCGCCGGCGCGTTAACCGACCAGGACGGGTTGGCGCCGTTGACGAAGAACGTCAGCCGGGTGCCGGTGTCGCGGCAGAACTGTGCGAACGCGCCGACGACCGGCACGCTGGCACCGTCGTCGACGGTCAGGGCCAACTGGTTGCCGTCGCCGGGCAGCCTGGTAAGCACGCCGGTGGGCGGGGGGATCCGGCCGACCGGGATGTTCCACCTGACGGGCACGGCCCTGCTCACCGGCGCGTGGCTTATCGCCGCGACCACACCTCCCGCGATCGCAGCGAGTAGCTTGCGCCGCTCGATGTCTGGCACACCGCAAAAGCTACCCCTCGCGGCAGGCCAGAAAACGTTACGCAGCTTGAACTTTGAGAAAACGGCCGACTGGCCTGTGTGGCTTACGGGGCGTTTCGCCGAAGCTCCGCGAGCCGGCGGCCAAGACTGGTCGATCACGCCTAACCTGTTGGTCGTGAGCATGACATCCGTTCGACACGCGGAGCCTACGCTGGGCACCTTGAGACGAGTCGGCGCCTACGCCGTTGGCCGGCTGCTGGGGATGCGCCCGGCGACGACGGACTACACCGTCGAACGCGTGCGGGTGCCCATGCGCGACGGCGTCCAGCTGGTTGCCGATCATTACGCGCCGGCGACCGTGTCGTCCGCCGGCACCGTGCTGGCCCGGGGGCCCTACGGGCGTGGCCTGCCGTTCTCGCTGCTGTTCGGGACGCTGTACGCCAGCCGCGGCTACCACGTCGTGCTGCAGAGCGTCCGCGGCACGTTCGGGTCGGGCGGGGATTTCGAGCCGATGGCCAACGAGGCCGCGGACGGCGCCGACACCGTGGCCTGGCTCCGCGAGCAGCCCTGGTTCACCGGCAGCTTCGCCACCGTCGGCCTGTCCTACCTCGGGTTCACCCAGTGGGCGCTGTTGACCGATCCCCCGCCGGAGCTGGCCGCCGCCGTCATCACTGTGGGGCCGCACGATTTCAATGAATCCGTCTGGGGCACCGGCTCGTTCGCCATCAACGACTTCCTGGGCTGGAGCGACATGGTGGCCCACCAGGAGGATCCGGTAAGGGCGCGGTCCGCGCTGCGCCAGCTGCAGAACCGTAGCAGGGTGGCGCAGGCGGCTCTTGGACTCCCGGTCGGCGACACCGCCCGCGCGCTGCTCGGGGCGGGCGCGCCGTGGTTCGAGTCGTGGGTCGAGCACACCGACCCCGGTGATCCGTTCTGGGACGCGCTGCGCTGCGGCAACGCCCTGGACCGGGTCGACGCGCCCGTGCTGCTGATCGGCGGTTGGCAGGACGTCTTCGTCAGGCAGACGCTGCAGCAGTACGCGCATCTGCGCCGCCGGGGCGTCGACGTCGCGCTCACCATGGGCCCCTGGACGCACGGTCAGGTGCTCACCACCGGGCTGAGCACCTGCATGCGGGATTCGCTGGACTGGCTGGACACCCACCTGGGCGGCGCGCCCGCGGCCAGACCCAGCCGGGTGCGGGTCTGCGTCACCGGGCAGGGCTGGCGCCACGTGGCCGACTGGCCGCCGGCCACCACCGAACGCGCGCTGTACCTACGGCCGGGCGGCCACCTCGGCGAGACGGCGCCGACGGACCTGACGCGGCTGGCGCCGGCGACCTTCCGCTACGACCCCGCCGACCCGACACCCACCACGGGCGGCCCGTTGCTGTCGCCGAACGGCGGCTACCGCGACGACAGCCGGCTCGCCGCGCGCGACGACGTGCTGGCCTTCACCAGCCTCACCCTCACCCACGACCTGTGCGTCTACGGGAGCCCGGTGGTCGAGCTGGCGCACGGCGCGGACATTCCCCACGTCGACCTGTTCGTCCGGGTCAGCGAGGTCGACGCCAAGGGCCGATCGAAAAATGTCAGCGACGGCTACCGGCGGTTGGCGGCCGCCGCCAAGAACTCGAAGAAAACCGTCCGCATCGAGCTCGACGGCACCGCCCACCGCTTCCGCGCCGGCTCACGCATCCGGGTGCTGATCGCCGGCAGCTGGTTCCCCCGCTATGCGCGCAACCTGGGCACCGACGAACCGATCCTGACAGGCCGGCAGTCCAAGCCGGCCACCCACACCGTGCGCTACGGGCGTTCCCGTCTGCTGCTGCCCGTCGGCCCGCTCGACCTGTCAGCCAACGGCGCGGCGGACGCGGGCGGCCACCTCGGCTAGCGCGTCGTCGTCATGAACGGGCGCCGCGAGCGGGGCCCGCACGGGCAGCTCCACCCAGCTTTTGCAGCCGCCGTAGTCGGGTGTGCGGAGGACGTCCACCGGCTCGGCCAGCGGCTGCACCGACACCACCAGCACGGCCAGCTTGTGCTTCGGGCGGAAGTCCAGCCGGTCGGCGCGCACCGAGTCGGCGGTCCAGATGTGCAGGTCCTCGATCGCGGGCAGGCCGTCGGGCCGGTCAACGGGCACGGCCGCAACGACTTTCGCCGCCGCCCGGATCACCAGACGCTCCCCGTTGCTGTCCGCGGCGGCCGCCGCCAGCAGGTCGCGATGCTCGGGCCGGACCCGCTCGGCGTGGCTGTGCGCGACCGTCGGGAACAGCAGGAACTCGTCGGCGGCCAGCTCGAAGCGCTTCTCCCCGATGCCGCCCTTGCGCAGCAGCACCTGCTGCCGCCCGTCCAGCAGGGCATGCACCGCCGCGCTCCACTCCTTGAGCGCGGGCATGGTGGCGGTGAGCGTCATTGCGCCCCGGCCAGCCGGGCGATTACTTCGGGCCGGCGCAGCGGCGGGACGGTCTTGGGTGGCTGACGCCGCGGGGGCAACGCCGCCAGCAACCGCGTGGTCGTCTCGGTGACCTCCGCGACGGCGGCTTCGAAGGCCTCGGTGTTGGCCGCGTTGGGACGGGTGATGCCGCTGACCTTGCGCACGTACTGGCGGGCCGCCGCCGCGATCTCCTCGGGCGTGGCCGCCGGCTGCAGGCCCCGCAGCTCGGTGATGTTCCGGCACATGCCTCAACGATAGGCGCGGCCGGCGACCCTTTACGGTGAACTCATGACCGACGACATCCTGCTGATCGAGACCGACGAGCGGGTGCGCACCCTGACCCTCAACCGGCCGCAGTCCCGCAACGCGCTGTCCTCGGCGCTGCGGGACCAGTTCTTCGGGGCCCTGGCCGACGCGGAAACCGACGGCGACGTCGATGTCATCATCGTCACCGGCACCGACCCGGTGTTCTGCGCGGGGCTGGACCTCAAGGAGCTGGGCGGTTCCTCGGCGCTTCCGGACATCTCCCCGCGGTGGCCACCGCTGAGCAAGCCGGTCATCGGTGCGATCAACGGCGCCGCGGTGACCGGCGGGCTGGAGCTGGCGCTCTACTGTGACATCCTGATCGCCTCGGAGAACGCCCGGTTCGCCGACACGCACGCCCGGGTGGGCCTGCTGCCCACCTGGGGGCTGAGCGTGCGGCTGCCGCAGAAGGTGGGCGTCGGGCTGGCCCGGCGGATGAGCATGACCGGGGACTACCTGTCGGCGGCCGACGCGCTGCGCGCCGGCCTGGTGACCGAGGTGGTGCCGCACGAAGCGCTGTTGAGCACCGCCCGCGCCGTGGCGGCGTCGATCGTCGGGAACAACCAGGACGCGGTGCGCGCGCTGCTGGCGTCCTATCACCGGATCGACGACGCGCAGACCAGCGCGGGCCTGTGGCAGGAAGCGATGGCGGCCCGCCAGTTCCGCACCAGCGGGGACGACATCGCCGCCAACCGCGAGGCGGTGCTGCAGCGCGGGCGGGCCCAGGTCCGCTAGCAACTGGCCGGCATTAAGCCTGGTCACAGCGGTTAGCTCGGTTCTGATCGCCGCTGGTTTATGGGTGAACTGAGGCCAACCCATACGATCAGCTGATGCGTGTGGTCGTCGATGTCACCGGGAGGGCCCTGGTGGGCGCTCTGGCGCTCGCGTGCGCGATCGCGGGGCCCGCGGCGCCGCGCGCGGCCGCGCAGCCACCGCCGGGCTTTCCCAGCCTGGACGGTTTCGCGCTGGTCCCGGCGGACGGCTACCTGGCCAGCTCCGGGCCGGGCACACCGCCGCGGATCAGTTTCTCCACCCCCTACTCGCTGGCGTGTGACTTCTACGGCGGACCGGCGCCCGCGCCGCAGCCGTCACAGGACATCAAGTGCAAGGGCGACATGCCCGGGATCGACGACGTGCCCGTGCTCGGTGGGCGCCCGCACCCCGGCGACTGCCTGGTCGGTTCCGCCGAGTTCAAGGGTCCCGGCTACCAGTTGAGCCGCATGTCCTCCGGCGGCTGCGACGGCAGCAACGCGGCCCTGTCGCCGGGCGGCAAGTTGTTGGGAGCCGGTCAGAAGCTGACGTACCTCAACGTCACGTGCGCCGTCGGCGCCGACAACCTGGTGGCCTGCCTGGACACCACCAGCGGCGACCACGGGTTCGTGCTGCAGCGCTCGGGCAGCTGGGCGTTCTAGCCCGCTCGGCGACGCAGCAGCTCACGCCGCGAGGTGCGGTGGGGGCACCTCCCGCTTGCGGGGGGAGTCGGGCAATCAGCCCAGGGCGCTGCGCAGCGAGGCCACCGCGTCGTCGATCGGACCGCTCGTCGAATAGCCGGCAGCCAGCCGGTGGCCGCCACCGCCGAACGCGGACGCCACCGCCGCCAGGTCCACCTCGGACTTGGCCCGCATCGACACCGACCACTGCTGCGGGTCGACCTCCTTGAACACCGCGGCCACCTCCGCCTGCTGCGTGGTGCGCACGATGTCGACGATGCTCTCGACTTCTTCGGGGCGCGAACTGACCCAATCCTGGTGTCGGACCACCGCATACACCAACCCGCGACCGCCGGCGGCGTCGGGCAGCAGGTGCGCGGAGCCCAGCACGCGGGAGAGCAGCGGCAACCAGTCGAAGGGGTGGCTGTCCATCAGCGTCCGACTGATCGCCGCGTTGTCGACGCCCGCCTCGACCAGCCGGGCGGCGAGCCGAAGGGCGCGGGCGGTGGCCCAGCGGAAGGACCCCGTGTCGGTGGTCAGCCCGGCGTAGATGCAGTGCGCGACGTCCGGGTCGATCGGCTTGCCCCACGCGTCGAGGATGTCGGCGATGAGCATCGTGGTCGAATCCGCCGACACGTCAACGAAGTTCGCGGTCCCGAACAGCTCGTTGGAGGCGTGGTGGTCGATCACCAGCGACTCGCGGCCCGGACCGGCCAGATCGCTCAGCGCGCCGAGCCGCTTGACGCTCGGAACGTCCACGGTGACAACCAAATCGACGTCGCGCCGCATCGCGTCCGCGCCGACCAGCAATCCGCAGCCGGGCAGCGACGACAGCGACTCGGGGAGCGTCGCCGGCTCGGCGAAACCGACCTCGACGCTCTTGCCGCACTTGTCCAGCACCAAGGCCAGCGCCAGCCCGGCGCCGATGGTGTCGGCGTCGGGGTGGACATGGGCGACCACCGCGATAGTTTCGGCGGCGGAAAGCAATTCGACCGCACCCCGGGCGTCGACCCGTGTCCCGGCTCCCGCGGCGCGGGACAGCTCAGTCTTCGCGTCGGTCGTCGTCACCGGTGTCCTCGTCGCTTGTCCCGCTGGGACGGTATGGATCGGCATCCCCGGCCGGTTTGGCCCCCGAGCGGACGCGCGCCAGGTCGGCATCCGCGGCGCGGGCGCGCGCCAGCAACTCGTCCATCCGCTGCACGGTGTCCAACGTGGTGTCGCGGTTGAAGGTCAGGGTCGGCGTGAAGCGCACGCCGGTGCCCGCCCCGACCATGGTGCGCAGCGCGCCCTTGGCCCGCTCCAGGGCGGCCGCCGCGGCGGCATAGTCCGGCTCGTCGTCCAGGGTGCGGCCCATCACGGTGTAGAACACCGTCGCATCGTGCAGGTCGGCGGTGACCTTCGTGTCGACGATGGTCACCCCGTCCAGCCCCGGATCCTTGATCTCGAACTCGATCGCCGAGGCGACGATCGCATTGATGCGTTTGGCCAGTCGCCGCGCCCGGGCGGGGTCGGCCATTAAGTGCGCTCCTTTTGGACGAGCTCGTAGGACTCGATGATGTCGCCTTCCTTGATGTCGGAGTAGCCCAGCGTCATACCGCACTCGAAGCCCTCGCGGACCTCGGTCACGTCGTCCTTCTCCCGGCGCAGCGAGGTGATCGTCAGGTTGTCGGCGACCACGATGTTGTCCCGCAACAGCCGGGCCTTGGCGTTGCGGCGCACCACGCCCGAGCTGATCATGCAGCCGGCGATGACGCCCACCTTCGAGGACCGGAAGATCGCGCGAATCTCGGCGCGACCCAGCTGGTTCTCCTCGTAGATCGGCTTGAGCATGCCGCGCAGGGCCTTCTCGATGTCGTCGATCGCCTGGTAGATCACCGAGTAGTAGCGGATCTCGACGCCCTCGCGGTTGGCCAGCTCCGTAGCCTTCCCTTCGGCGCGCACGTTGAAGCCGATGATCACCGCATCCGACGCCGACGCCAGGTTGACGTTGGTTTCGGTGATGCCACCGACGCCGCGGTCGATCACGCGCAGCATCACCTCGTCGTCGACCTGGATGCCCATCAGGGCCTCCTCGAGGGCCTCGACTGTACCGGCGTTGTCGCCCTTGAGGATCAGGTTCAGCTGACTGGTTTCCTTCAGCGCCGAGTCCAGGTCCTCCAGGCTGATGCGCTTGCGGGACCGGGCCGCCAGCGCGTTGCGCTTGCGGGCGCTGCGCCGGTCGGCGATCTGGCGGGCGATGCGGTCCTCGTCGACGACGAGGAAGTTGTCGCCGGCGCCCGGCACCGAGGTGAAGCCGATGACCTGCACCGGCCGCGACGGCAGCGCCTCCTCGACATCGTCGCCGTGCTCGTCGACCATGCGGCGGACGCGACCGTAGGCGTCGCCGGCCACCACCGAGTCGCCGACACGCAGCGTGCCGCGCTGCACCAGCACCGTGGCAACGGGTCCGCGGCCGCGGTCCAGGTGCGCCTCGATCGCCACACCCTGGGCCTCCATGTCGGGGTTGGCCCGCAGGTCCAGGGCGGCGTCGGCGGTCAGCAGCACCGCCTCCTCGAGTGCGGAGATGTTGGTGCCTTCCTTCGCCGAGATGTCGACGAACATCGTGTCGCCGCCGAATTCCTCTGGCACCAGCCCGTATTCGGTGAGCTGCCCGCGGATCTTGGCCGGGTCGGCGCCCTCCTTGTCGATCTTGTTGACCGCCACCACGATTGGCACGTCGGCCGCCTGCGCGTGGTTGATGGCCTCCACCGTCTGCGGCATCACGCCGTCGTCGGCGGCAACCACCAGGATCGCGATGTCGGTGGCCTTCGCCCCGCGGGCACGCATGGCGGTGAACGCCTCGTGACCCGGGGTGTCGATGAAGGTGATCAGCCGCTCGTTGCCGTCGAGGTCGACGGAGACCTGGTACGCGCCGATGTGCTGGGTGATGCCACCCGCCTCGGCCTCGCGCACGCTGGCGTTCCGAATCGTGTCCAGCAACCGCGTCTTACCGTGGT
Organism: Mycobacterium hainanense; assembly: GCF_041890355.1. Classification (NCBI taxonomy): domain Bacteria; kingdom Bacillati; phylum Actinomycetota; class Actinomycetes; order Mycobacteriales; family Mycobacteriaceae; genus Mycobacterium; species Mycobacterium hainanense. Next base: position 3,901,640 of record NZ_CP169059.1, read on the forward strand.
CGACGTGACCCATCACGGTCACCACCGGCGGCCGGGTCTGCAGGTCTTCCTCGGTGCCCTCGTCCTCGCCGTAGGTCAAGTCGAACGACTCCAGCAGCTCGCGGTCCTCGTCCTCCGGGCTGACGACCTGGACGACGTAGTTCATCTCGCTGCCCAACAGCTCGAGCGTCTCGTCACCGACCGACTGGGTGGCCGTCACCATCTCACCGAGGTTGAACAACGCCTGCACCAGCGAGGCCGGGTTGGCGTTGATCTTGTCGGCGAAGTCGGAGAGCGACGCGCCGCGGGCCAGCCGGATCGTCTCGCCATTGCCGTGCGGCAACCGCACGCCGCCGACGACCGGCGCCTGCATGTTCTCGTACTCGGCGCGTTTTGCCCTCTTGGACTTGCGGCCGCGCCGCGGCGCACCGCCGGGACGGCCGAACGCGCCGGCCGCGCCGCCGCGCTGACCAGGGCGGCCACCGCCACCACCGCCACCGGGACGGCCCCGAAAACCTCCCGCACCGCCGCCGCCACCGGGCGGCGCGCCAACTCCACCACCGCCGCGGTAGTTGCCGCCGCCACCGTCACGACCGCCGGGCCCGCCGGGCCGTCCACCACCGGGCCGCGGGGCACCGGGCCGCGCCGGGCGACCCTGACCAGCGGCGCCGCCGGGGCGGGGCGGCATGTTGCCGGGCGAAGCGCCGGGACGCGGCGCGCCGGGCCGGGGCGCCCCGGGACGGGGCACCGGGCGCGGGATCGGCCGGTCGACGGGCTGCGCGGACGAGAAGGGGTTGTTGCCGACGCGCGGGGTGCGCACACCGGGCTTGGGCGCCGGACCGGGGCGTGGACCCGGCGTCATGCCGGGTTGCGGTCCGGGCTGGCCGGTCGGCTGGCCGGGCGCGGGCGGCTTCGGCTGCCCGGGCTGCCCGGGCTGTCCCGGTGTGGGCCGGCCGGGCACGGGGCCGGGACGCGCCGGCGCTTCCGTGGGCGCGGCCGGGGCGGCCTGCGCCGTCGCCGCCGTCGCTGCGGCGGCAGCCTCGCCATTGCCGATGGCCTTGTCGAGGGCCTGGTCGAGCGATTTGTCCGGCCCCTTGACGGGAGCCTTGGCGGCCGGCTTGGCCGCAGTCTTCTGGGGAGCCGCCCTGCCGCCCCCGAAGGATTCGCGCAGTCGACGAGCGACCGGCGCTTCCACCGTTGACGATGCGGATTTTACGAATTCGCCCTGTTCATTCAGCCGGGCGAGAACTTCCTTGCTGGTAACACCGAGTTCCTTAGCCAACTCGTGTACGCGGGCCTTACCTGCCACTACATCTCCTGTCTATGAGGCGACAGTCGTAGGGCCGCGCCTCGGGTTTAGCTATGACGCATGGTCATCGGGACTTCACGGTGTGCTCATGTTCTTTGCTGCCTCTTCTGTTGCTGCCGAGACGATCGGGCGCGCCTAGAGACTCTAGGTGCTCGACCACCGCGGACACGTCCGGGGAACCGGCGATGCGCAGCGCTCGGGTGAAAGCCCGTCGCCGAATCGCCTGTTGCACGCACTGCGCTACGGGATGCAGCCACGCACCCCGCCCCGGCAGGCTACTCCTAATGTCAACGATCACGGCATATTCGCCGTTCCCGCGCGACACAGCCACTACGCGAAGCAGTTCGACGACCAACTCTCGCTTCCGGCACCCGACGCACGTCCGGACTGGTCCGTCCACACGCCTGTGCGCCCTTTCGGGATCGGGGGCCGAAGGCTCACGCTGGATCACGGCTCAGTCTAGCGTCACTTACCCGATCGTCAGAACCGCCCGACGGTGCTGGGCGCTCTCGCCCGACGCCGCGGTGGCGGGCGGGGTTGCTGCGCTAACGCTCGTGCGCCACCGGACGGGTGGCGCCGTGTTCGGGGTGGGCCTGCGAATGCGCCTCGGAACCGCCCGGCGTATCGCCGCGGATGTCGATGCGCCACCCGGTGAGCCGGGCGGCCAACCGCGCGTTCTGACCCTCCTTGCCGATGGCCAGCGACAGCTGGAAATCGGGCACCACAACGCGGGCGGCCCGCGCGTTCTGGTCGATGATCGACACGGAGACCACCTTGGCGGGTGACAACGCGTTGGCGACGAACCGCGACGGGTCCTCGTCGTAGTCGATGATGTCGATCTTCTCGCCGGACAGCTCGCTCATCACGTTGCGCACCCGCTGGCCCATCGGGCCGATGCAGGCCCCCTTCGCGTTCAGGCCGGCAACGTTGGACTTCACCGCGATCTTGGAGCGATGGCCGGCCTCGCGGGCCACCGCGACGATCTCGACCGAGCCGTCGGCGATCTCGGGAACCTCCAGGGAGAAGAGCTTGCGCACCAGATTGGGATGCGTCCGCGACAGCGTGATCATCGGCTCCCGGGCGCCGCGGGTCACGCCGATCACGTAGCAACGCACCCGGTTGCCGTGTTCGTAGCTTTCGCCGGGGACCTGTTCGGCCGCCGGGATGACGCCCTCGGAGGCCTTGGTCTCGGTGCCCATCCGCACCACCACCAGGCCGCGGGCGTTGGCGCGGCTGTCCCGCTGGATGACGCCCGCGACGATCTCCCCCTCGCGGGTGGAGAACTCGCCGTAGGTGCGCTCGTTCTCCGCGTCCCGGAACCGCTGCAGCATGACCTGCCGCGCGGTGGTCGCCGCGATGCGCCCGAAACCCTCGGGGGTGTCGTCCCATTCGCTGATGACGTTGCCGTCCTCATCGGTCTCGCGGGCGACGACCTTCACGACACCGGTCTTGCGGTCGATCTCGATGCGCGCGTCGGTCTGATGGCCCTCGGTGTGCCGGTAGGCGGTCAGCAGCGCCGACTTGATCGTCTCGAGTAGCTCGTTGACCGAGATGCCCCGATCCACCTCGATGGCATGCAGCGCCGCCATGTCGATATTCATGTTCCGGCCTCCGTCCTGTCGGCCTGGCCCGCCAGGTCGAGCTCCGCCTGGGCTGGGGGCGAAAACTCCACCTGCACAACGGCTTTGGCAATATCGGCGAGCCGAATGTCGCGCACCCGGTAGTCACGGCCCTCGCGGACCACCAGCGCGACGGCGTCATCTTGGGTCTCGCCGACGCGACCCGTCAGCCGCGAACCGTCCGACAGGACGACCTCGACCTTCCGGCCGCGGGCCCGGCGGAAGTGTTTCGCACTGGTCAGCGGGCGGTCCACGCCCGGCGAGCTCACCTCGAGCACGTAGGAGTCCGCGATGCCGTCCACGCCGTCCAGCAAAGTCGACGCAGAGCGCGACAGCATCGCGATGGTGTCCAGGTCGAGGGCCTTGTCGCCGTCGGCGACCACCATGATCCGCGGCGGCCGCGTCCGGGCGTCGATGACCACGTCTTCGATCTCGTATCCCGCGCGCGCGAACTCATCACCGAGTAGCTCGATCACCTGCGTCTGCGAAGGTAGCCCGGTGGTCACGGCGAGCTCCTCATCTTGAGTTGTCCGGTCAGCTGGAGGGTGTCGCCGCCCCGTGGCTTGCGGGCGGCTCCAGTGTCCTGGCGGAACGGGAGGGCTTCCGTTCCGCGAGAGCCAGCTATCAACGATACGCCAGGAATCGCCTCTGACGACCGGATCGCGCCTGGCTTCATACCCGCCTTCGCACCGATGGCAGGATGTGTTTGTGTCTAGCGCAGTTCCCCCCGTCAACCGGCGGGGTGTGCTCGCCGGCGGCGTGGCTCTGGCTGCGCTCGGGGTGGTCGCCTCCGCCTGCGGCGAGTCCCCGCCCAAGCCCCCGGCCGTCGAAGAGCTGCTGGGGCCGTTGGACCAGGCCCGCAAGGACAGCGCGCTGGCCGGTGCCGCCGCCGCGGCCATCGGCAACCCACCGCAGATTGCTGCCGCGCTCGCGGTGGTGGCGAATCAACGCGCCGCGCACGCCCGCGCGCTGTCGACGGAGATTTCGCGGGCGGCCGGCAAGATCACCAGCTCGTCGACCAGCGAGACGACGAGCCCCAGCCCGACCCCGGCCGAGCCGCCGGGGCCGCCGCCGCCCCCGCCCCCGGTGTCCGACGTGATCAACGCCCTTCGGGCGTCGGCCGACAGCGCCAGCCGCCTGGTGGCGGGGGAATCGGGCTACCGGGCCGGGCTGCTGGCGTCGATCATCGCGTCTTGCACGGCGTCGTACACGGTCGCCCTGGTGCCCGGGGGCCCGTCGATATGAGCTCCGGCAAGGACGCCGACAACGCGGCGCTGTGCGACGCGCTGGCCATCGAACACTCGACGATTTACGGCTACGGCATGGTCTCGGCGCTGTCGCCGCCCAGCGTGAACGGCATGGTGGTGGAGGCCCTGTTGCAGCACCGCCAGCGCCGCGACGACGTGATCGCGATGCTGACCGCCCGCAAGGTCAACGCGCCGGTCGCCGCCCCCGGCTACCAGCTGCCGATGCTGATCGGCAGCGCGGCGGACGCGGCCCGCCTGGCCGCCCGGATGGAGAATGACTGCGCGTCGGCATGGCGGGTGGTGATCGAGCACGCCGAGACGGCCGAGGACCGTGCGTTCTCCTCGACGGCCCTGACGCAGAGCGCCGTGATGGCCGCCCGCTGGAACCGCGTGCTGGGCGCGTGGCCCATCACGACGAGCTTCCCGGGCGGAAACGACTAGGGCCGCAGAGGGTTTCGCTCTACCCGCTCAGCGCGGCGGCGACGTCGGTGGCCAGCGACGGCCCGGTGGCCAGCTCGCGCGTCTGGCCGCCGAAGCGGTCACGCAGCTCGACGACGCCGTTGCCCCAGCCGCGGCCCACCACCAGGATCCACGGCACCCCCAGCAACTCGGCGTCCTTGAACTTCACCCCGGGGGACGCCTGCCGGTCGTCGAGTAGCACCTCGACGCCCAACCGGTCGAGGTCGGCGGCCAGCTCGCTGGCCCCGGTGCGCGCGTCCGCGTCCTTGTTGGCGATGACCAGGTGCACGTCGAACGGCGAGACCTCCGCGGGCCAGCGCAGGCCCAGCTCGTCGTGGTGCTGCTCGGCGATCACCGCCACCATCCGCGACACCCCGAAGCCGTAGGACCCCATGGTCAGCCGCACCGGCTTGCCGTCCTCACCGAGCACGTCGGCGCTGAAGGCGTCCGTGTATTTGCGCCCGAGCTGGAAGATGTGCGCGACCTCGATCCCGCGCGCCGAGACCAGCGGGCCGGCGCCGTCCGGAGACGGATCGCCGTCGCGCACCTCGGCGGCCTCGATGGTGCCGTCGGCGGTGAAATCGCGGCCAGCCACCAGGCCGACGACGTGCCGGCCGGGCTCGTCGGCCCCGGTGATCCAGCTGGTGCCGTCCACCACCCTCGGGTCGACGAGGTAGCGGACGTCGTTGTCCCGCAGCGCTTTCGGACCGATGTAGCCCTTCACCAGGAACGGGTACTTGGCGAAATCGGTGTCGTCGAGCAAGGAGTATTCGGCCGGCTCCAGCGCCGCGCTCAGCCTCTTGTCGTCGATCTCACGATCGCCGGGCAGCCCGATGGCCAGCAGCTCCGGATCCCCGCCCGGCTGCCGCACCTTGAGCAAGACGTTCTTCAGCGTGTCGGCCGCGGTGACGGTGCGGCCGAGGTCGGCGGCGTTGGCCCAGTCCACCAGCGTGGCGATCGTCGGGGTGTCACCGGTGTCGTAAACCACCGGCTCCGGCAACCCATCGATGGGCCTGGCTTCTGGGCGGGCGGTGACGACGGCCTCGACGTTGGCCGCGTACCCCGACTCCAGGCAGCGCACGAAGGTGTCTTCGCCGACCGGGCTCTCGGCCAGGAACTCCTCGGAGGCGCTGCCGCCCATCGCCCCCGAGACCGCGGAGACGATCACGTACCCCACCCGGAGCCGGTTAAGGATGCGCTGATAGGCCTCCCGGTGCGCGTGGTAGGCGGCCTTGAGCCCGTCGTCGTCGATGTCGAAGGAGTACGAGTCCTTCATCACGAACTCGCGCACCCGCAGGATCCCGGCCCGCGGCCGCGCCTCGTCGCGGTACTTGTTCTGGATTTGGTAGAGCAGCACCGGGAAGTCTTTGTAGGAGCTGTATTCACCCTTGACGGTCAGGGTGAACACCTCTTCGTGCGTCGGCCCGAGCAGGTAGTCGTTGCCGCGGCGGTCCTTGAGCCGGAACACGCCGTCGCCGTATTCGGTCCACCGGTTCGTCGTCTCGTACGGCGCGCGGGGCAGCAGGGCGGGGAACAGAATCTCCTGCCCGCCGATCGCGTCCATCTCCTCGCGGACGACGCGCTCGATCCGGCGCAGCACCCGCAGGCCGAGCGGCAGCCAGCTGTACAGCCCGGGCGCGACGGGCCGGATGTAGCCGGCCCGGATCAGCAGTTTGTGGCTGGGCACTTCGGCGTCAGCGGGATCGTCGCGCAACGTGCGCACAAAGAGCTCGGACATCCGGGTGATCACAGCGGGCCAGCCTAACTTGTCAGGGGTGGGCGCCTGGCAGCTGAGGACCCATGCCGGGCGCCGCGGATTTGATATCGCCCGCGCTATCGAATCCGGCGCAAGGACATTGGCATTGGCCGCCGTCGGCGGCGCGCCGCCCTACAGCTCGCCGGCGTCGATCGCTTCCTTGACCTCTTGCGCGTGGGCGACCTGCTCCGGCGTGTAGCCGATCAGCAGCGCCGCACCGCCGACGATGACGGCCACCCCGGCCACCCATAGCAGGCCGTAGGTATAGCCCTGGTCGAGCGCGTGCAGCTGGAGGTCGTTCATGACCTTCACCGGGCCGGTGGTGCCGCCCAGGTACAACGTGCGGGAGGTGATGACGGCCTGGATGACCGCCAGCACCAGGGGGCCGCCGAGGCTCTGCAGCATCAACGCGATCGCCGACACCGGGCCGATCTGGTCGAAGCCGACGCCGGCGATGGCCGACAGCGTCAGCGGGACGACGCAGATGCCGATGCCGATGCCGCCGACGATGATGGGCAGGACCAGGTTGGGGAAGTAGGGCACGCCGCGGTGCATGAAGCCCCAGCCGTAGAGCATCGCCCAGAACAGCAGGAGGCCGCCGCCGATGGTCAGCACCCGGGGCGAGAACCGCGACACGAGTTGCGACGAGACGCCAAGGCCAATCCCCATCGCGATGACGAACGGGATGAAGCCGACACCGGCGCGCAACGCGCTGTAGCCGAGGATGTCCTGGACGTACAGGCCGATGCACACGGTGAGGCTGAACATCAGGCCGCCCGCCAGGAAGATCGCGGCGAAGGTGACCAGTCGGTTGCGGTCGCGGAACAGGTCGAATGGGACGACGGGGTTTTCGGCGGTGCGCTCGACGATGATGAAGGCGAGCCCGGCGGCCAGGGCGACCACTCCGGAGCCGATGGTGGTGAACGACACCCAGCCCTTCTCCGGGCCCATCGAGAAGGCGTAGACGGCCGCGGTGCACGCCAGCGTGGCCAGCATGGCGCCGGTGGCGTCGAGTTTCATCCGCTCGCGGTTGGTCTCGCGCAGCGCGGTGCGGGCCAGGTAGATCATCACCAGCCCGATCGGCACATTCACCAGGAACGCCAGCCGCCAGGAAACCTCGGTCAGCGCCCCACCGACGACCAGGCCCATCACGGAGCCGATGGCGGTCATGGCGGCGAACACCGCCGTCGCGAAGTTACGGGCCGGGCCCTTGGGGAACGTGGTCGCGACCAGCGCCAGCCCGGTCGGCGAGGCGATGGCGGACCCGACACCTTGGGAGAGCCGCGCGATGACCATGGTCGCCTCGTCCCAGGCGACCGCGCACAGGACCGAAGAGATGGTGAACAGTGCGACGCCGACGATGAAGGTGCGCTTGCGCCCGATGGTGTCGCCCAGCCGGCCGCCCAGCAGCATCAGCCCGCCGAACGTGAGCACGTACGCGGTGATCACCCAGCTGCGGCCCGCGTCGGACAGGCTCAGTTCGTTCTGGATCCTGGGCAGCGCAACGATCGCGACGGTGCTGTCCATGGTCGCCAGCAGCTGCATACCGCCGATGGCGATCACCGCCGCGATGAAGCGGCGGGAAGGCAGCCAGGCCGGGTAGTACTTGCTGATGCGAGTGGAGGCGGTCTCCGCCGGGCGCGAGGAGCGCGCCGGGGCCGGACGATCGGGGCGCGCGGACGTGAAGTTCCGCATCGCGCGCTCGGTTTCGTTGAGGGCCGTCATAAAGGGTTACCTTACAGTAATCTTAAGAATCGTTTAAAGCCCGAATGCGGCCACCGGCCCGATCACGATGATCGCGGGAGGTCGGATGCCCTCGGCGCGGACCTTTTCTGGCGTGTCGGCGAGAGTCGCCCGCAAAGTCCGCTGCGCGGCCGTCGTCCCGTGTTGGACCACCAACGCCGGAGTATCCGCAGGTCGGCCGCCCTTTATCAGCGCCTCGGCGAAAAGCTCGATGCGCTCCACGGCCATCAGCAAAACAATGGTCCCCGACATCGCGGCCAATGCATTCCAATTCACTAACGATTCGGGATGATCGGGCGCCAGATGGCCGCTGACCACCACGAACTCGTGGTTTATGGCCCGATGGGTGACCGGAACGCCGGCCAGGGCGGGCACTCCTATGGCGCTCGTCACACCCGGCACGACCGTGACCGGAATCCCGGCGTCGACGCACGCCAGCACTTCCTCGTAGCCGCGGGCGAAGACGAACGGGTCCCCGCCCTTGAGGCGGACGACGAACTTCCCGGAGCGGGCGCGCTCGATCATGACGTCGTTGATGGCGTCCTGCGCCATCGCCCGCCCGTACGGGATCTTGGCGGCGTCGATGACCTCCACGTGGGGCGGCAGCTCGGCCAACAGCTCAGGCGGCGCGAGCCGGTCGGCCACGACGACGTCGGCGTGGGCCAGCAGCCGGCGCCCGCGCACCGTGATCAGTTCGGGATCGCCGGGGCCGCCGCCGACGAGTGCCACGCCGCCACGCGTGACGTCGGAGCTCGCGGCGCTGTCCGGTGCGATGAGCCCGGTTTGCAGCGCTTCCCGGATCGCCGAGCGGATCGCCGCGGAGCGGCGGTGCTCGCCGCCGGCCAGCACGCCGACCGATAGCCCTTCGTAGCGGAACGACGCCGGTGTCACCGCGGTCCCCTCCACGGCGATGTCGGCGCGGACGCAGAAGAGGTGGCGGCGTTCGGCCTCGGCGACGATGGCCGCATTGACTTGCGGGTCGTTGGTGGCGGCGATCGCGTACCAGGCTCCGTCGAGGTCACCGTCGCGATATTCGCGCAGTGACAATGTGATTCCGGTCATCGCTTCGACCGACCTGGTGGCGCTGCGGGAGATGACGTGGACGTCCGCGCCGCTGGCGATGAGCAGGGGCAGCCGGCGCTGGGCGACCGAGCCGCCGCCGACCACGACGACCTTCTTGCCGGCCAGGCGCAGCCCGGCGAGGTAGGCGTTCTCGGACACCCGGCAAGCCTAAACGGAGGGTGTGCGGGCGGACGCGTGGGCGACGAACCGCGCGACGGCTTGCGGCGACGCTGCGGGATGAGTGTGCAGGTACGACGCGTGCACGCCGGCGTGCACGACGCCGTCCCGCACGGCGTCCACGTCGTTGCCCCGGTACACCCACGCCGGCTGGTAGCTGTCGCTGAAAGTGACCGCGGTCCGGTGGAATTCGTGCCCCACCGCCCGTTGCCCGGCGGTGTACAGCGGCGAGTCGGCCACCGCGACGGCGTCGCGATACGCCAGCGTCAGGTGCGGGGTGAACCGCGCCGAGGCGGCCAGCACCCCGCACATGGGATGGCCGTCGAGTTCGGCGGCCAGGTAGATGAGGCCGGCGCATTCGGCGTGTATCGGCGCGCCAGCGACGGCCAGCTCCTTGATCTGTCGGCGCACCACGTCGTTGGCCGAGAGCTCGGCGGTGAACTGTTCCGGGAAGCCGCCGGGCAGCACCACCGCGTCGGTGCCGTCGGGCAATGGGTCAGCGAGCGGGTCGAATTCGACCACGTCGGCACCGGCGGCGCGAAGCAGCTCGGTGTGCTCGGCATAGGCGAAGGTGAACGCCTTCCCCGCTGCCATCGCCACGGTGGCGCGCACGCCGGGTGCCTCCCCCACCGCCGACGCCGGGTCCCACGCCGGGCCTTCGCGGCTCGCCGCGACGGCCGCCAGCGCCGCCAGGTCGACGTGGCGGGCGACCAGGTCGGTCATGGCGTCGACCGCAAGCCGCGCGCGCCGCCCGTACTCCGCCGCGGTGACGAGGCCCAAATACCTTGTCGGCAACTCCAATTCGGCGGCCCGCGGGATGGCCCCCAGCACGGCGACGCCGGCTTGCTCGCAGGCCTGCCGCAGCACGAGTTCGTGCCGGGCCGAACCGACCCGGTTGAGGATCACGCCGCGGACCCGCGTCGCGGCATCGAAGGTCGAAAACCCGTGCAGCAGTGCGGCGATGCTGTGGCTCTGCCCGCGGGCGTCGACCACCAGGATCACGGGCGCGCCCAAAAGGCGCGCCACGTGCGCGGTGGAACCCTCGGCGGGGCCGGTCGCGGCGGGGCCGATCCGCCCGTCGAAGAGACCCATCACCCCTTCGATCACCGCGATGTCGGCGCCGCCAGCGCCGTGAGCGTACAGCGGGCCGACGAGGTTTTCGCCGACGAGCACCGGGTCGAGGTTGCGGCCGCGACGCCCCGCGGCCAGCCCGTGATAGCCGGGATCGATGAAGTCCGGGCCGACCTTGAACGGTGCCACGACATGGCCCGCACGCCGCAAGGCGCCGATCAAACCCGTTGCGACGGTAGTCTTTCCGCTGCCCGACGCCGGCGCCGCCACGACGACGGCGGGAACACTCACCACTCGATGCCCTTCTGCCCCTTGCGGCCGGCGTCCATCGGGTGCTTGACCTTGGTCATCTCGGTGACGAGGTCGGCGGCCTCGATCAGCCGCTGCGGGGCATCGCGGCCGGTGATGACGACGTGCTGGTGGCCCGGCCGCGCCAGCAGCGTGCCCACCACCTCGTCGACGTCCACCCAACCCCATTTCAGCGGGTAGGTGAACTCGTCGAGGACGTAGAAATCGTGCCGCTGTTCGGCCAGCCGGCGCGCGATCTCCGCCCACCCGTCGGCGGCGGCGGCCGCGTGATCGAGCTCGCTGCCCGCCTTGCGGGACCACGACCAACCCGCGCCCATCTTGTGCCATTCCACGGGCCCACCGACGTTGTGCTGCTGGTGCAGTTGACCGAGCCGGGCGAAAGCGGCCTCCTCCCCCACCTTCCATTTGGCGCTCTTGACGAACTGGAACACGGCGACGGACAGCCCGACGTTCCAGGCCCGCAACGCCATTCCGAACGCCGCGGTCGACTTTCCCTTGCCCGGGCCGGTGTGCACTGCCAAGACCGGGGTGTTGCGCCGGGCCCTGGTGCTCAGCCCGTCGTCGGGCACCTGGACCGGTCGGCCTTGGGGCATCGGCGATTACCTTCCTCAGGCCGCGTTGCGCACGGCGCGCGTCAGGGAGTCCGCGTGTAACTGCTCGAGGCGCACGGCCGGCGCGCCGAGGTGGCGGGCCAGCTGCGTGGCCAAACCCAGTCGCACGTAGGACGTTTCGCAGTCGACGACCACCGCGGCGGCGCCCTCGGCCACCAGGCGGGCGGCCGCCACCCGGCTGCGGCCCAGCGGGTCGGGCCCGGCCGTGGCCCGACCGTCGGTGAGCACCACCACCAGGGAACGCCGCGCCCGATCGCGCGCCTTCTCCCGAACGATCAGTTCCCGCGCGGCGAGCAGGCCCTCGGCCAGCGGCGTCTTGCCGCCGGTGTCGAACCGCGCCAATCGCCGGCCGGCGATGTGCGCCGACGACGTCGGGGGTAGCAGCAGCCGCGCCTCGTGCTGGCGGAACGTGATCACCGCGACCTTGTCGCGGCGCTGGTAGGCGTCGCGCAGCAGCGACAACGTCGCCCCGCTTACCGCTGCCATGCGATCGCGCGCCGCCATCGATCCCGAGGCGTCCACGACGAAGATGACCAGGTTGCCCTCGCGCCCCTCGCGGATCGCCCGTCGCACGTCGTCCGGGGCCGGCCGAAGCGGTCCGGCGGCTGCGCGCTCGGCGGCCGAAAGCAAGGTGGCGAACAGGTGCAGCCCGTGCGCGCCGGAGCTTCTGTCGTCGCTTTCGGCGGCCGCGATCACGCTGCCGGTCGCGTTGCGCGCCCGCGACCGCCGCCCGGGCGCGCCGTCGCCGACCCCCGGCACCGTCAACGCCCGGGCGCGGAAGGTCTTCGACGGAGGAGCGCTGGGGCGCGGTGGTTGCGGCTTCGGCAGGGCCGACGAATCCGGTTGCTCCGCAGCTCCTTCCGCGGACTGACCGCCGCCCGGAGGGTCGGGGTGGGGTTCGGGCCCGTCGTCACCGGCTTGCGCCAGCGCCTCGTTGAGCTGGTCGCGGTCGATGCCCGGGTCGTCGAACGGGTCACGGCGGCGCCGATGCGGCAACGCCAGCTCGGCGGCCACCCGGACATCTTCTTCTTCGACGGCCTTGGCTCCGCGCCAGGCGGCGTGCGCGGCCGCGGTGCGGGCCACCACCAGGTCGGCGCGCATCCCGTCGACGTCGAACGCCGCGCAGACCGCCGCGATGCGCCGTAATTCGCTGTCCGGCACCACCACCTCGCCGACGAGCGCCCGGGCCTCCGCGATGCGCCTGGCCAGTGCCGCCTCGGCGTCGGCGTATCGCTCGACGAACGCGTCGGGGTCCGCCTCATAGGCCATGCGCTGTCGGACCACCTCCACCCGCACGTCGACATCACGCGACGCGTGCACGTCGACGGTGAGGCCGAACCGGTCCAGCAGCTGCGGACGCAGTTCGCCCTCCTCCGGGTTCATGGTGCCGATGAGGACGAACCGGGCCTCGTGCGAATGGGAAATGCCGTCGCGTTCGATGTGCACCCGACCCATGGCCGCGGCGTCGAGCAGCACGTCCACCAGATGGTCGTGCAGCAGGTTCACCTCGTCGACGTAGAGCACACCGCCGTGCGCACGGGCCAGCAGTCCCGGCGAGAACGCGTGCTCGCCGTCGCGCAGCACCCGCTGCAGGTCCAGCGAGCCGATCACCCGGTCTTCGGTTGCGCCGAGGGGCATTTCGACCAGGCCGGTCCCCTCACCGTCGGTCGCGGCGGACAGCAACGCCGCCAGGCCTCGCACGGCCGTCGACTTCGCGGTGCCCTTCTCGCCCCGGATCAGCGCACCGCCGATCTCCGGGCGCACGGCGCACAGCAGCAGCGCGAGGCGCAGCTGCTCGTGTCCGACGATCGCGCTGAACGGATACGGCTTCACGCTGGCTCCGTCAGGCCGGAACCGGGCGCGTCCGCCGACGATGCGGGCCGGGTATCGGCTTGAGAAAGGGGCGGGCGCGAGGGCTTGAGCATCGGCACGTGCGGAATGCCGTCGTCGACGAAATCCTCGCCGGCGCGGACGAATCCATGCTGGGCGTACATGTCGGCCAGGTACGTCTGCGCGTCAATCCGGCACGGGTAGTCGCCCACCTCGGCCAGGGCGGCACGCAGCAGCCGGGTGGTGTGGCCCTGCCCGCGCGCGCTGCGTTTGGTGCACAACCGGCCGATCCGGAACGTCTTCTGGCCGCCGGCGTGTTCCTCCATCAACCGCAGCGTGCAGATCACCTCGCCCTCGGGGGTCTCCAGCCAGAAGTGCCGGGTTTCGGCGAGCAGGTCGCGCCCGTCCAGCTCCGGGTAGGGGCAGGCCTGCTCCACCACGAACACCTCCACCCGCAGCTTCAAAAGCTCGTAAAGGGTGCGTGCATCAAGGTCTTTGGCCCAGGACCGACGCAACGCTTCACTCATGACCGAACCCCCGAATCGGACTTCAACCCCAGCACCTCGGTGCTCCAGGACCACACCTCGTCGTACAACGCCGGCTCGCGGGACAGCTCGACGCCCAGCGAGGGCAGCATCTCTTTGAGTCTCGGCAGCCACGAGCGATAGCGGTCGGCGAAGCACCGCTCAAGCACGTCGAGCATGGCGGCCACCGCCGTCGACGCGCCTGGCGAGCCCCCCAGCAGCCCGGCGATGCTGCCGTCCGCGGCGGTCAGCAGGGTGGTGTTGAAATCGAGCACTCCCCCCTTGCGCCTGTCGCGACGGATCACCTGCACGCGCTGACCGGCCACCGTCAGTTGCCAGTCGGAATCCATTGCGCTGGGCGCGAATTCGCGTAGCACGTCGATGCGGTCGGGTTCGGATAGCCGCAGTTGGCCGAGCAGGTAGTTGACCAGCGTCAGCTGGGTGAGGCCGACACCGAGCATGGACAACGCGTTGTCCGGCTTCACCGACCGCGGCAGGTCGGACAGGCGGCCGTGCTTCAAGAACTTCGGCGACCACCCGGCGTAGGGCCCGAACACCAGCCACGACTTGCCGTTGACGAACCGGAGATCCAGGTGCAGCGCGCCCAGTGGCGGGGCCCCCGGCGCCGGAACCCCGTACACCTTGGCCCGATGGGCGGCGGTCAGCGCCGGGTTGTCGGTGCGCAGGAACCGGCCGCCGATCGGGAATCCGGCGAAGCCCCTAACCTCCTTTATGCCGGACTTCTGCAGCAACGGCAGCGCGTCGCCACCGGCGCCGACGAAGACGAATTTGGCGTTCAGCCGGTGCTTTTCGCCGGTGCGGCGATTGCGAATCAGTAGCGTCCAGGAGCCGTCCGATTGCCGGGTCAGATCGCGGACCTCGTGGCCGAACAACGCGGTCGCCCCGGCCTGCACGCAGTAGCCGATGAGCTGGCGGGCCAGCGCGCCGAAGTCGACGTCCGTGCCGTGGGGGGCCCAGTTGAGCGCGGTCGGCTCGGAGAAGTCACGCTTGGCGGCCATCAACGGCAGCCGGCGGGCGAACTCGTCCGCGTCGTCGATGAATTCGGTGCCGGCGAACAGCGGGTTGGCGGCCAACGCCCGTTGCCGGCGGCGCAAGAACTCGACGCGCTGCGCGCCCCGCACGAAACTCACGTGCGGAATCGGGTTGCAGAAGCCGGTATCGGTCAGGATCCCGTTCTCGACGGCGTAGGCCCAGAATTGCCGCGTGACCTGGAACTGCTCGTTGATCCGCACCGCTTTGGTGATGTCGATCGAGCCGTCGGGAGTTTGCGGCGTGTAGTTGAGCTCGCACAGCGCCGAATGCCCGGTGCCGGCGTTGTTCCAGGGACTGCTGCTCTCCGCCCCGACGGCGTCCAGCCGTTCGACGATGGTTATCGACCAGTCCGGCTGCAGCCGGCGCAGCAACGCGCCCAGCGTCGCGCTCATGATGCCCGCGCCCACCAGCACGACGTCCGTGCGTGCGGTTCGGGCTCGCGACGACACCTGCTCCTGGTCCTTCCCTCGACTGGGCCGGTCCCCAGGCTATCCCGAACGGAGCCGGGCGCGAACGGCGTGCGCCTCCCCGCGACCAGCAAAACCTCTAAGCTGGCCTCGTGACTGGCTGGGTGCCCGATGTCCTGCCCGGTTATTGGCAGCGCACCATCCCCCTCGGGCCCGACCCGGTCGGCGAGGGCGAGATCGTCGCGACGCTGATCCGGCGCGGTGAGCCCACCGGCCCCTCGGGGACCGGCCACGCGGTGCTCGCGGTGCACGGCTACACCGACTACTTCTTCAACACCGCGCTGGCCGATCACTTCGCCGACCGCGGCTTCGCCTTCTACGCGCTGGACCTCCAGAAATGCGGGCGCTCCCGCCGCGACGGTCAGACGCCGCACTTCATCACCAACCTCGAGGATTACGACGCCGAACTCGAACAGGCGCTGGCGGCCGTTCGCGATCACGACGGGCCCGCCAAGGTCTTGGTGTACGGCCATTCCTCCGGCGGGCTCATCGTGTCGTTGTGGCTGGACCGCCTTCGCCGGCGCGATGCCGCGGCGCACGCCGGCATCGGGGGTCTGGTGCTCAACAGCCCGTTCCTGGATCTGCGTGGGCCGGCGGTCCTGCGCCATTCGGCGACCTCGGCGCTGATCGCGGGCCTGTCCCGGGTGCGGTCCAAGGGGGTGGTCCGGACACCCACCGACGGCGGCTACGGCACCACACTGCACCGCGACTATCACGGCGAGTTCGACTACAACCTGCAGTGGAAACCGGTGGGCGGCTTCCCCATCACGCTGGGCTGGCTGCACGCCATCCGCCGTGGCCACGCCCGGCTGCACCGCGGGCTGGACGTCGGGGTGCCCAATCTGATCCTGCGTTCAGACCACACCGTGCGGGAAACCAGCGACCCGGCGTCCATGCAGTGCGGCGACGCGGTTCTCGACGTCGCCCAGATCGCCCGGTGGGCCGGCTGCATCGGAAACCACAGCACCATCGTTCCGGTCGACGACGCCAAACACGACGTGTTCCTGTCGCTGCCGCTGCCGCGGCGGGCGGCGTACCGCCAGCTCGACCGCTGGCTGGACCACTACCTCGACGCCGATCGCACGTCTTCGAAGAAGGGGTGACCGGGTGGAGACGTACGACATCGCGATCATCGGAAGCGGCTCGGGCAACAGCCTTCTCGACCATCGCTTCACCGGCAAGCGGGTGGCGCTGTGCGAGCACGGCACGTTCGGCGGCACCTGCCTCAACGTCGGCTGCATCCCGACCAAGATGTTCGTCTACGCCGCCGAAGTCGCCACCACGATCCGGGACGCGGCGCGCTACGGGATCGACGCGCGCCTCGACCGGGTGCGCTGGGACGACATCGTCTCGCGCATCTTCGGGCGCATCGATCCGATCTCGATGAGCGGGGAGGACTATCGCCGCGCGTCACCCAACGTCGACTTGTACAGCCAGCACACGCAATTCGGGCCGGTTCAGCCCGACGGGCGATACCTGTTGCGCACCGGCGCCGGCGAGGAGTTCACCGCCGATCAGGTGGTGATCGCGGCGGGGTCGCGACCGGTGATCCCCCCCGCGATCCTCGACTGCGGCGTCGCTTATCACACCAGCGACACGATCATGCGGATCGCGGAGTTGCCCGAGCACCTTGTGATCATTGGAAGCGGCTACGTGGCAGCCGAATTCGCACACATCTTCTCCGCCCTCGGTGTGCGCGTCACGCTGGTTTGCAGAGGCGCCACCATGCTGCGGTATTCCGACGACACCATCTGCAGACGCTTCACCCGCATCGCCGCGGCCAAATGGGAACTGCGCACCCATCGCAACGTTGTGGGCGGCACCAACCACGACTCCGGCGTGACCCTGCAATTGGACGACGGATCGACCCTGGATGCCGACCTGCTGCTGGTCGCGACCGGCCGCGTCCCCAACGCCGACCTGTTGGACGCCGAACAGGTCGGCGTCGACGTGGTGGATGGCCGGGTGGAGGTGGATGAATACCAACGCACCTCCGCCCGTGGGGTTTTCGCCCTCGGCGACGTTTCCTCGCCATACCAGCTCAAGCACGTCGCCAACCACGAGGCTCGCGTCGTGCGGCACAACCTCATGTGCCAGTGGGACGATACCGATGCGATGGTCAGAACCGATCACCGCTACGTGCCGTCGGCGGTATTCACCGATCCCCAGCTGGCGGCCGTCGGCCTAACCGAAACCCAGGCCATGGCAAAGGGATTCGACATCTCGGTTGCGATACACAACTACAGCGACGTCGCCTACGGTTGGGCCATGGAGGACACCACCGGAATAGTGAAGCTGATCGCCGACCGGAGCACCGGGCGCCTACTCGGCGCGCACATCATGGGCCCCCAGGCGTCGTCGATCATCCAGCCGCTGATCCAGGCGATGAGCTTCGGGCTGACCGCCCCGGAGATGGCCCGCGGGCAGTACTGGATTCATCCCGCGCTGCCGGAAGTGGTCGAGAACGCGCTACTGGACCTGTACCGGGGGTCGCCAACGCCATCTGACTGACCTGGCGCTAAATGGTGTCAGCGCCCGGAACGTTTGAGCGGCCGGTTACCGTCTTGGCACTGGGGGCACAGCCCGTGCAGCGTCAGGCCCGCCGCCTCCGAGAGCGCGAAGGAACTCCCCGCCATCGCGTGCTCGAGCGCCGAGCTGAGCTGCCGGGCGGGCACCTCGATGATCGAGCCGCACTCGGTACACACGGCGTGGTGGTGCGGCGCCGTGGCCATCCCGTAGGTGGTGACGCCGCCGTCGAGGGTCAGCGCGTGCAGCATCCCCTGCCCGACCAGGGTGGTCACGGTGCGATAGATGGTCGCGACGTCGGGGGCGTGGGCGCCGTGCGGCAATGCCGCCCGCACCCGCTGGTGGATCTCCGCGACCGGCAGGTGCCCGTCGACGGGCTCGAGCACCGCCAGCACCTGGATGCGCGAGGACATCCGCCGCAGCCCCCGGGCGCGCAGCAGATCACCGATCCGTGCGGTGACGGAGGGGTCCAGGGCCGACGGCTTGGACGTCACCCGCCCAGTGTCGCGCCGCTCCGCAGGGCGCGCCAGTTTTCGGCCGAATTCGCCTACCGCATCGGGCGCGGCGGGTTTCCTGCGACCCACTTGCATCTAGTCGGCGACCGCACATACAGTCGTGCCGGTTGTTCCTCATGCCGGAAGGACCGCAGTGGCGAGTACCGAGCTCGACCGGCGGCCGTCGTGGACGACCAAGCTTCGCAGCGCGTTGACGGCGGCGGAGTGGTGGCGTCTGGCGTCGATGCTGGCGGTCATCGTCGCGCTCCATCTGGTCGGCTGGCTCACCTTGGTGGCCCTGGTCGCCCCCGCGCAATTAAGCCTCGGCGGCAAGGCATTCGGTGTGGGCATCGGGCTCACGGCCTACTCCCTGGGCATGCGGCACGCGTTCGACGCCGACCACATCGCCGCTATCGACAACACCACCCGCAAGCTGATGAACGACGGGCAGCGCCCGCTGGCGGTGGGATTCTTCTTCTCGCTCGGCCATTCCACGGTGGTCTTCGCGCTGGCGGTCCTGCTGGTGTCCGGGGTCAAGACGATCGTCGGGCCGGTCCGGGACGACTCCTCGGCGCTACACCACTACACGGGGCTGGTCGGCACGGGCGTCTCGGGCGCGTTCCTCTATGCGATCGCCCTGCTCAACGTCGTCGTGTTGGTGGGCATCCTGCGGGTATTCGCCCGGCTGCGCCGCGGCGACTACGACCACGAAACCGACGGGGCCGAACTGGAACGGCAGCTGGACAGCCGCGGCCTGATGAACCGGTTTCTCGGCCGCTTCACCAGGTCGATCACCAAGTCGTGGCACTCCTACCCCGTCGGGGTGCTGTTCGGACTCGGCTTCGACACGGCGACCGAGATCGCGCTGCTGGTCCTGGCCGGGACCAGCGCGGCGGCCGGACTGCCCTGGTACGCCATCCTGTGCCTGCCCGTGCTGTTCACCGCCGGGATGTGCCTGCTGGACACCATCGACGGCTCGTTCATGAACTTCGCCTACGGCTGGGCCTTTTCCAACCCGGTCCGCAAGATCTACTACAACATCACCATTACCGCCCTGTCGGTGGTGGTCGCGCTGCTGATCGGCAGCGTCGAACTCCTCACGCTGTTCGCCGAGCAGTTCGGCTGGCGGGGCCCGTTCTGGAACTGGATCGGCGGGTTGGACCTCAACACCGTGGGCTATTTCGTCGTGGCCACGTTCGTCATCACCTGGGCGGTGGCCGTGCTGGTCTGGCGTTACTGCCGGCTGGAACAGAAGTGGACTTCCGCTCCCTGACACTGCTGCGCACCCGGGGCGTTCGGGTGTAGAACAGTGCTCATGAGCCCGCGGCGGACGCCGGTGATCGGCGGTGCATGAGCTGTCGCTCTGTGAGGCGATCGCCGATGTGGCCAAGACCCACGCCGACGGTCGGCACGTCGACGTGGTGCGCGTGCGGATCGGGGCGCTGCGTCAGGTGGTGCCCGAATCGCTCTCGTTCTGCTGGACGCTGGTGCGCGATGCCGAGAACATGCCGGAGGCCGAGCTGGAGCTCGAGTGCGTCGGGGCCGAGGTGAGCTGTCACGCCTGCGGCCGGCGATCGGAGATCACGTCCGCCTGGTCGATCTGGTGCCCGGAGTGCGACAGTTCCGACGTAGAGGTGCTGCGGGGCAACGAGTTCCTGGTGACGTCGCTGGACGTCTCGTGAAAAGCGCGCCATCCGAACGGATTTGACCATGGGCAGATTTCATCGACATGACGACGGAACGGTGCACACCCACGAGCACGACGATCCGGATCACCAGCACGGCGACCATGGCCAGTACCGGACCGGCAAGCAGCGGGTCGACGTGTTGGAGGCGATCTTCGCCGAGAACGACGCGCTCGCCGAAGTCAACCGTGCCGCGTTCGAGGGCAACGGCGTGCGCACCCTGAACCTGATGAGTTCGCCGGGATCGGGCAAGACGACCATCCTGCAGGCCACGCTGGACGAACTCGCCGGCGACCTTGCCATCGGGGTGATCGAAGGCGACATCGCCACCGATCTCGACGCGGCCAAGCTTCGTGGCCGCGGCGCCCAGATCTCACTGCTCAACACCAGCAACGGTTTTGGCGGCGAATGCCACCTCGACGCGCCGATGGTGAACCGCGCCCTGCCCGGGCTCGACCTTCCCGCGCTGGACCTGGTGATCATCGAGAACGTCGGTAACCTGGTCTGCCCGGCGGAGTTCGACGTGGGCGAGCACGCCAAGGCCATGGTGTACTCGGTGACCGAGGGTGAGGACAAGCCGCTGAAGTATCCGGTGATGTTCCGTTCCGTGGATGTGGTGCTGCTCAACAAGATTGACTTGGTCCCATACCTTGACGTGGACGTCGATGAATACATCGCTCACGTGCGCAAGGTCAATGCGACGGCCACGATCCTGCCGCTCAGTGCGCGCACCGGAGCCGGGATGGCCGCGTGGTTCGGCTGGCTGCGGCGGTTCGCCGCGGAGCCGGCGGCGTGACCCCCCGTTCTGCGAGCGATTTGCATGAGGTCGGGGGTTGCCGGCCGCCCGCGCCGCGGAACGAAATACTATGCAACGGCTGTCTAACTAGTTGGTGCCGCAGAACCGTTGACACGCCCGGCGGCGAGGAGTAGACCCGAAAATTAGCGCTGCGCAAGTGGGCCGACGGTCGACTCCGGCGGCGCAGGGGTCTAAGCCCGGCCCCGGAAAGCTGCAGCATGCCAACAGAAGCAGCAGTCAAAGCAGAAGAAACATTGATCCACGTTCTTTGGATTAATGCGGGGCTCAGTTGTGACGGCGATTCGGTGGCGTTGACTGCCGCCACCCAACCCACGGTCGAGGAGATTGCCTTGGGGGCTCTACCCGGGCTTCCGAAGGTCGCTGTGCACTGGCCCCTAATCGATTTCGAATGCGGCCCCAACGGCGGGGCGGACGACTTCCTGTCGTGGTTCTTCAAGGCCGACCGCGGTGAGCTGGAACCCTTCGTGCTCGTCGTCGAAGGATCCATCCCCAACGAGAAGCTCAAGGACGAGGGCTACTGGTGTGGCTTCGGCAACGACCCCGCCACCGGCCAGCCGATGACCACCAGCGAATGGCTCGACCGGCTGGCGCCCAAGGCCACCGCGATCGTCGCGGTCGGGACCTGCGCCACCTACGGCGGTATCCATGCCATGGCCGGCAACCCGACGGGGGCGATGGGGGTGCCCGACTACCTCGGATGGGACTGGAAGAGCAAGGCCGGCATTCCGATCGTCTGCGTGCCGGGTTGCCCGATCCATCCCGACAACCTCTCCGAGACGCTGACCTACCTGCTCTATATGGCGACCGGTCAGGCGCCGATGATTCCGCTCGACGACGCGCTGCGCCCCAAGTGGTTGTTCGGCAACACCGTACATGAGGGTTGTGACCGGGCCGGATACTACGAGCAGGGCGACTTCGCCACCGAGTACGGATCGCCGAAATGCATTGTCAAACTGGGCTGTTGGGGCCCGGTCGTCAAGTGCAACGTGCCCAAGCGCGGATGGATCAACGGTGTGGGCGGCTGCCCCAACGTGGGCGGCATCTGCATCGGATGCACCATGCCGGGCTTCCCCGACAAATTCATGCCCTTCATGGACGAACCGCCGGGCGGCAAGTTATCGAGCACCGCGTCGGGACTGTACGGCACCGTGATTCGCAATTTGAGGGGTATCACGGGACGCACGGTCGACAAGGAGCCGCGCTGGCGCCACAACGGCGATCAACTAACCACCGGGGCGCGCCGCACCTGGTAAGCCACCTCGGCTACCGGGTCGGCGCGCTTCGTTCTCATCACTGGAGCCCTCGGGGCGGAGAGCGGTACTGCAATGGCAACCATCACCCCTGAACCCATGCACGCCAAGCGGGAACCCGGCCAACTCGTCGACATGGCCTGGGATCCCATCACCAGAATCGTCGGCAGCCTGGGTATCTACACCAAGATCGACTTCGAGAACCGACAGGTCGTCGAGTGCCACAGCACCTCGTCGATTTTCCGCGGCTACTCGATCTTCATGAAGGGCAAGGATCCTCGCGACGCGCACTTCATCACCAGCCGCATCTGTGGAATCTGCGGTGACAACCACGCCACCTGCTCGTGCTACGCGCAGAACATGGCGTACGGGGCCAAGCCGCCGCACCTCGGCGAGTGGATCGTCAACCTGGGCGAGGCCGCGGAATACATGTTCGACCACAACATCTTCCAGGAGAACCTGGTCGGTGTCGACTTCTGCGAGAAGATGGTCTCCGAGACCAACCCGAGCGTGCTGGCCCTGGCGGAGAAGACGCCCGCACCGCAGGCGGGCGCGCACGGGTACCGGACGATCGCCGACATCATGCGGTCGCTGAACCCGTTCACCGGCGAGTTCTACCGCGAGGCGCTGGCGGTCAGCCGTTGGACGCGAGAAATGTTCTGCCTCATGGAGGGTCGGCACGTCCACCCGTCCACGCTGTACCCCGGCGGAGTCGGGACCGTCGCGACCATCCAGCTGATGACCGACTACATGACGCGGTTGATGCGCTATGTGGAGTTCATGAAGAAGGTCGTGCCGATGCACGACGACCTGTTCGACTTCTTCTACACCGCACTGCCCGGTTACGAGAATGTCGGTCTGCGCCGCACCTTGCTCGGCTGCTGGGGCTCCTTCCAGGACCCCGAGGTGTGCAACTTCGCGTACAAGGACATGGAGCGTTGGGGGAACGCGATGTTCGTGACCCCGGGTGTGGTGGTCGACGGCAAACTGGTCACCCACTCGCTGGTCGACATCAACCTCGGCATCCGGATCCTGTTGGGCAGTTCGTATTACGACGACTGGACCGACCAGGAGATGTTCGTCAAGACCGATCCGCTGGGCAATGCGGTGGACCGGCGGCACCCGTGGAATCAGCACACCAACCCGCACCCCCAGAAGCGGGACATGGAGGGCGGCAAGTACAGCTGGGTGATGTCGCCGCGCTGGTTCGACGGCAAGGACCACCTGGCGCTCGACACGGGCGGCGGCCCGCTGGCCCGGCTGTGGGCGACCGCGCTGGCCGGCCTCGTCGACATCGGCTACGTCAAGGCGACGGGAAACAGCGTCAAGATCAACCTGCCGAAGACCGCGCTCAAGGGCCCGGTGGAGTTGGAATGGAAGGTCCCCAAGTACGGCAGCAACACGATCGAACGCGACCGCGCGCGCACCTACTTCCAGGCCTACGCGGCCGCCTGCGGGCTGTACTTCGCCGAGAAGGCGCTCGAGGAGATCCGCGCCGGGCGCACCAAGACGTGGGAGCGCTTCGAGGTGCCCGACGAGGCCATCGGGTGCGGGTTCACCGAGGCGGTCCGCGGCGTGCTCAGCCACCACCTGGTGATCCGGGACGGCAAGATCGCCAACTACCACCCGTACCCGCCCACCCCGTGGAACGCCAACCCCCGCGACAGCTACGGCACGCCGGGCCCGTACGAGGACGCGGTGCAAGGCCAGCCGATCTTCGAGGAGAACGGCCGGGAGAATTTCAAGGGCATCGACGTGATGCGCACGGTGCGCAGCTTCGATCCGTGCCTGCCCTGCGGTGTGCACATGTATCTGGGCAAGGGCAAGACCCTCGACAGACTGCACACGCCGACACAGTCACCCGCCGGGGAGTGAGTGAAGGTGGATCGCCCGGACACCCTTGACGAAAGCGAGGCGCGGTGGCGCACAGCGGGCGATCGGATCCAGACCCTCCTGGATGCCTGCGCGGCCAGTGGGCCGGCCGCGCAGGAGCGCGCGACTGAGCTGGTCCGCGAGGTGGTCGGCCTCTACGGGGCCGGGCTGCAACGGATCATGCAGTGCCTGGGGCGGGCCGGGGACCCGGGCATAGCCGAGCGGCTGGCCACCGACGACCTGGTGGCCAGCCTGCTCCTTGTGCACGGCCTGCACCCGCACGACGTGCACCGCCGGGTGTCCGACGCGCTGGACCGGGTGCGGCCGTATCTGGGCTCGCACGGCGGGGACGTCGATCTCATCGAAGTCGACGGTGACACCGTGCGGTTGGCGTTCGCAGGCAGCTGCAAGAGCTGTCCCTCGTCGGCGGTGACGCTGGAGTTGGCCGTGGAGGACGCCGTGCGCGCCGCGGCCCCCGAGATCTCCTCGATCGAGGTGGTGACGGCCGATGCGAAACCCGCACCCGTCATCCCGGCCGAATCACTGTTGGCGCGTGTGCATTCCAACGCATCCGGCAGCTGGCACCCGGCGCCCGAGCTGGCCGAGCTGGCGCCCGGGGAGGTGGCGGGCTATCGCGTCGACGCAACCACCGTGCTGGCGTGCCGGGTCGGCGACCAGACGTTCGCCTACCGGGACCATTGCCCGGTGTGCGACGCCACCCTGGCCGGCGCGAAACTGCATGGTCCGCAACTGCGCTGCCCCCGCTGCCAGACTGACTTCGACGCCGTACATGCCGGGGCCGGGGTGAACGGCGCGCACCTGGACCCGCTCCCCCTCTTGACCCGCGACGGCGTGCTGTCGGTGGCGTTGCCGGCGCGCGAACCGGTGCACGTGATGGGCGCACCGGCATGACCACCCCCTACGATGTCCTGGCCCGCATCCGCAGCAACCGCCCGGTCCCGCAACCGGCCGGCGAGCGGTGCGAAATGTGTTCGGAATCGATCGCCGACGAGCACCAGCACGTGGTCAACGTGGCCGACCGGCAGCTCATGTGCGTGTGCCGGGCCTGCTATCTGCTGTTCACCGACACCCAGGCCGAACTGCGCTACCGCGCGGTGCCCGACCGGTATCTGTCCTTCCCGCAGTTCGCGCTGGACCGCCGCGCGTGGGAGGCACTGCAGATCCCGGTGGGGGTGGCGTTCTTCTTCACCAACTCCGCCCTCGGGCGGACCGTCGCCTTCTATCCCGGCCCGGCCGGTGCGTGCGAATCCGAACTCGCGCTGAATGTTTGGGACACGCTGAGCGGTTCCGACGCGCGGGCGGGACTGCTGGCCGACGACGTGGAGGCGCTGTTGGTCCGGGTCCCCGAGATCGGTCCGCCGCAGACCTATCTGGTCCCCATCGACGCCTGTTACGAATTCGTCGGCCGGCTGCGCGTGCTGTGGCGTGGGTTCGACGGCGGCCAGGAGGCGCGCGCGTTCATCGATGGCTTCTTCTCCCACCTTCAGGCCCGCGCAGTCCAAACACCTTCTGGGACAACGCCATGATGGACATCGACTTCACGGTCCTCGACGTGGCGCCCGAACCGTACACCGTCAGCCCGGTGCTGACCGCCCGCATCGCGGTTACCACCGGAGGCGACGACCCGGTGCACGCGATCGCCCTGCGTTGCCAGGTGCGCATCGAGCCGCTGCGGCGGTCCTATTCCGACGACGAAGCCGCCGGGCTGACCGATTTGTTCGGCCCGCGCGAACGCTGGGCGAGCACGCAACGCACCTTCCTGTGGCAGCACTGCACCGCGATGGTGCCGGGGTTCAGCGGCGCCACGACTGCGGCGCTGCCCCTGGACTGCACCTACGACTTCGAGGTCGCCGCCGCGAAATATCTGCACGCCCTGCGCGATGGCGCGCTGCCGCTCCAGTTCCTCTTCAGCGGAACGGTTTTCGTCAAATCCGAGCGCGGCTTCTCCGTCCAGCAGGTGCCGTGGGACTGCGAATACCGCTACGACATGCCGGTCCCGGTCTGGCGGCAGCTGATGGCCCAGCACTATCCGAACGCCGGCTGGTTGCGGCTGAGTCACGAAACCATCAGCGCGCTGGCCGCCTACAAGTCGGCGCACGGCCTGCTCGACCTCGACCACGCGATCGCCGCACTGTTGGACGCGGACCGGGAGACGGCGCGGTGACCGAGGATCGGGACCGGGCCCGCGCCGTCGCCGACGCGGTCCTCTACGAGGGCTACCTGCTCTACCCCTACCGCGGGACGTCGACCAAGAACCAATCCCGCTGGCAATTCGGCGTCCTGGGGCCCCCCGGGGCCGCGGACGCGGGCCTGGGCGAGGACGACAGCCTGGCGGCGCAGTTCCTCGTCGACGGGGCCCGGGAGCTGAACCTGGTGGTGCGGTTCCTGCAACTGCAACACCGACGGGCCGAGCGGGAAGGCGCCCACGGCGAATACGAACCCGTCGGCGAGCTGACAACCCCGGATGGCTCGTGGCTCACCTGGGACGAGGCGGTCGAGCGCGAAGGGTCCTTCGGCCCTGTCGCCTTGGACGGACGGACCTGGACACTGTCGGTGACGGCCGACGCAGGCACGGACGTCGAGAAGCTTGACGGCGGGCGCCTGGTGCGCCAACGGCGGGAGGTGCGTGGTGTGTTGACGGTCGCCAGCGAGGCGGACGGCGACCTGTGCCGGGTGTCCGTGCGGGTCCGCAACGTCGGCACCGCCGCGGTGGACAAGGACGACGCGATCGCCCGGTCCATGATCGGCACCCACCTCATCGCCGAACTCGGGCGCGGGCGGTTCGTCTCGCTGCTCGAGCCGCCGCCGGCCGCGGCCGGCGCGGCGTCGCGGTGCGTCCAGCACCGCTGCTTCCCGGTGCTGGCCGGCCCGCCCGGCGCGCACGACTCGCTGCTGATCTCGCCGATCATCCTCTACGACCACCCGGAGGTCGCCGAACAGAGCGATACCGCGCTGTACGACTGCACGGAGATCGACGAGATCCTCACCCTGCGCGTGATGACGATGACGGACGAGGAGAAGGCGCAGGCGCGGGCCACCGATCCGCGGGCGGCGCGGATCATCGACCAGTGCGACGCCATGTCCCCCGAGGCCATGGCGCGCCTGCACGGCGTGTTGCGCGACCCGCACGCGATCGCGGGTCTGGTCCCGGAGGTTCCCGACGGGGTCGACTGGTGGGACCCGTTGGCGGACAATGCGGTTCGTCCGGAAATCGATGCGGTGCTGGTGAACGGCATCCGGATAGCACGCGGCAGCCAGGTCCGGTTGCGGCCCAGACGAAACGCCGATGTGCAGGACATCTTCGTCGCGGGCAAGACTGCCCGCGTCACCTCGGTGCACGAAGACGTCGAGGGTAGCAAGCACGTCGGCGTCGTCGTCGAAGATGATCCGGCGGCCGACCTGCACGACTGGTACGGCCGATACCTGTACTTCTCCCCCGACGAAATCGAGCCTCTCGGAAGCTCAACGCAGCCCGGCTAACTCTTGAAAGGAGTTTCAGATGGAAATCCTGGGTTGGATATTCGTCGCGATCATCGCTTTGGTGCTCGCGATCGGATTGGCGCTGGGGGTGGTGTCCCTGCCCGACGCTCGCCGCTACCTCAAGCTCAGGCGGATGTAACCGGCTCCAGAATGACAGCGCGCATCCTGGTAGCCGGTATCGGCAACATATTCCTGGGCGACGACGGGTTCGGATCCGAAGTGATCCGCACCGCCGAGATCTCCCGGGACGATTCGAATGTCCGCGTCACCGATTACGGCATCAGCGGCATGCACCTGGCCTACGACCTGCTCGAGGACTGGGACACGCTGGTCCTCGTCGATGCCGTGCCCAGCCGCGGCCAGCCCGGCACGTTGCACGTGTTTCAGGCCGACCATGAATCAGGTTCGGCCACAGTCGGTTTCGACGGCCACAGCATGGATCCGGCCGCGGTGTTCGCCAGCCTGCGGGCGCTGGGCGGCAATCCGCCCTACACGGTCGTCGTCGGGTGCGAGGCCGGCAGCGTCGAGGAGGGCATCGGGCTGACCGAACCCGTGGCCAGGGCGGTTCCGCGCGCCGCGCGCGCCGTCGAGGAGATCGTCGCGGCGCTGCAGTCGCAGTCGGTGGCAACCAGCCGAGAGGGCCGCTGAGCCATGTGTTTAGGGATCCCCGGCCAAGTGATCCGGATGCTGGACGGTTACGAGGGCCAGCTCGCGCTGGTCGACGTCACCGGCGAGCAGCGCAAGGTCAACGTCGGAATGCTGCCGGACGAGACGTTCGCCCCCGGCGACTGGATCATCATCCACATGGGTTTCGCCGTCGAGAAGACGGACCGCGAGGGCGCCGAGCAGGCGATGGCCGGCCTCGAGCTGATGGGCAGGGGCCGCACGCATCCGTTCGACCTACCGGAGGGCGGCTGAGATGACCCGGTCCCCCCTGCTGCTGCGGCACGACGACATTCGGCAGCGCTTCACCGTGACCGGTGTCGTGCAGGGGGTTGGCTTCCGGCCTTTCGTCCACCGCATCGCGACCGAACTCGGGTTGTCCGGTTTCGTCGGCAACGATTCCGGCGCCGTCTTCCTCGAGGTGCAGGGTCAACGCTCACGCCTGGCCGAATTCGGCCGGCGCCTGAGCGCGGAGGCGCCGCCGCTGGCCCGAATCAGCGACGTGACGGTTCACGAGCTCGCCACCGACGCCGGCTGCGGACGCGAATTCCGGATAGTGACCAGCCGCGCCGCGCCCGGCGGAACGACGCCGATTCCGCCCGACATCTCGGTGTGCGACGACTGCGTCGCCGAGCTGTTCGACCCGCGCGACCGGCGCTACCGCCACCCATTCGTCACCTGCACCAACTGCGGGCCGCGCTTCACCATCATCCGCGGGTTGCCCTACGACCGCCCGTCCACCACCATGGCGGGGTTCGCCATGTGTGCGCGCTGCGCCGCCGAATACCACGACCCGGCGGATCGCCGGTTCCACGCGCAGCCCATCGCCTGCCCCGATTGCGGCCCGTCCCTGTGGTTTTCGTCGGTGTCCGGCCGCGTCGACGGGGTGGACGCCGCGCTGGCGGCCACCCAACGCGCACTGGCCGCGAGCGACGTGGTGGCCATCAAGGGTGTCGGCGGCTACCACCTAGCCTGCGGCGCCGCAGACGACACCGCCGTCACCGCGCTGCGGGCGCGAAAGGCGCGCGGCGCCAAGCCGTTTGCCATGCTGGTCCGCGACCTCGACGTCGCGCGCCGCTACGCCTACCTCGACGACACCGAAGCGGCGGCGCTGCTCGGCCCCGCCCGCCCGATCGTGTTGCTCAAGCGCCGGCCGGACGCCCCGGTGGCCGGCGTGGTCGCCCCCGGCAGCCCACTGCTGGGCCTGATGCTGCCGTACTCCCCCCTCCATCACCTGCTCCTGACGCCCGTACCGGGCATCGCCGCGCCGGTGCCCGAGGCGCTGGTGCTCACCAGCGCCAACCGCTCCGACGAACCCATCTCCTTCACCGATGACGATGCCGCCCAGCGCCTTCCGGTGCTCTGCGATGCGGTATTGGACCACGACCGCCCGATCCACGTGCCGTGCGACGACTCGGTGGTCCGCGTGGTCGACGGTCACGAACTGCCGATCCGCCGCTCCCGTGGCTATGCGCCGTTGCCGGTCGACTTGAACATCCCGGGGCCGCCGGTGCTGGCCGTCGGCGGGGAATTGAAGAACACGTTCTGCCTCACCGACGGCCCGCGGGCGTACCTGTCCGGGCACATCGGCGACATGGGCAC
Source organism: Mycobacterium hainanense (assembly GCF_041890355.1). NCBI lineage: Bacteria > Bacillati > Actinomycetota > Actinomycetes > Mycobacteriales > Mycobacteriaceae > Mycobacterium > Mycobacterium hainanense. The sequence continues at coordinate 3,931,266 of NZ_CP169059.1, forward strand.
GTGGGAGACGCTGCGCGCGTTCGAGCGGGCGGTGAGCCAGCTCAGCGAAATACGCGGCGAGCCGGCGCGGTTGGCCGCCGACCTGCATCCCGGGTACCACACCCGCAGCTGGGCGGAGCGCCGCGCCGACGCCAGACCGCTGCACCTCGTCCAGCACCACCACGCGCACGTGGTCTCCCTGCTGGCCGAGCACGGGCGCCTCGGCGAACCCGTCATCGGCGTCTCGTTCGACGGCACCGGTTACGGATGCGACCAGACCATCTGGGGCGGCGAGATTCTGCGGCTCGGCACCGACAGCCACCGATTCGTCCGGGCCGGCCACCTGTTGGGAGTGCCGCTGCCCGGCGGTGACGCCGCGGTGCGCAACCCGTGGCGGATGGCGCTGTCCCAGTTGTGGTTCGCCGGCGTCGACTGGGCCCCCGACCTGGCGCCCGTCGCCGCCGCCACCCGGGACGAATTACGCGTCACGCGTTCGCAATTGGATTCGGGGACCGGATGCGTGCCCTGCTCGAGCGTGGGTCGCCTCTTCGACGCGGTCGCCTCCCTGCTCGGCGTGCGGCACCGCATCGACTACGAAGGCCAGGCGGCCATCGAGCTGGAGGCGCTGGCGGAATCGGCGCAGGGGCGCGCCGGGCCGTCGCTGCCGCTCGTGGTGCGCGCCGACGGGGTGATCGACCCCGCACCCATGGTGCAGGCTCTGGTGTCGGCGCTGCGGGCCGGCGCGCGGCCCGCGCCGCTGGCCGCGGCGTTCCACCAGGCCGTCGCGGTCGCCGTCGCCACGGTGGTCGGTCAGGTGGCCGGCGCCACCCGCCTGGTGGGTCTCACCGGCGGGGTGTTCCAGAACGTGTTGTTGCTGAAGGCATGTCGACAACGGTTGCAGCTGGCCGGATTCGAAGTGCTGACCCACCACACCGTTCCGCCGAACGACGGCGGACTCGCCCTGGGTCAGGCCGCGATCGCCCTGCTGAACGCGCAGGAGGAGGACTGAGCAATGACCACCACGGCGATCGATCGCGGGCTCGGCGCCGGATTGGCCGACGACCTCGCCGCCACCGCCTTCACACTCGCCAAGCGCTTCTCCGCCGGCGCCACCATGTGGTCCATCGCGCCGTCATGGGAACCGCACGCCCTGCACATCGCGGTCGAATTCGTGCACCCGGTGGTCATGGGCAAGCGGGCGCTGCCCGCGGTGGCGCTGACCGGACCCGACCTGGTGGACCTGGTGCGGGTCTCGGTGCGCCCCGGCGACATCGTGGTCGCGGTCTCCGGCGCCGAGGAGCCGCAGGTCCGCTCGGTGATGCGGCGCGCCCCGGCGTGGGGGGCCACCACGATCTGGATCGGCAGCGGCGAACGACCCGCCGCGGGGATGGCCGACCACGTGCTGTGGCTCGACGACCCCGATCCGCGGGTTCCCGCGACCGGTGGCTTCGTGCTGTTCTACCACCTGCTGTGGGAACTGACCCACGTGTGTTTCGAGCACCCCGGCCTACTTAAACCCGAACGCCCCGAGCCGGTTTGCGTCACCTGCAGCGACGAGGGACGCCCCGGCGAGGCGGTGACGGCGTCGGCCGACGGTCACGCCGTCGTGCGCACCGCCCGAGGCGTAGAGACCGTGGTGACCACGCTGATCGAACCGGTTGCCGCCGGGGACCTGATGCTGGTGCACGCCGGCATGGCGATCGGCAGGCTGGACGAGGAGGACCGATGAGCCGCGACGCCGACGAGCCGACCAACTTCCTGTACCCCTTCATCGACGCCCAGGAGGACGATCCCGCCTCGCTGCTGGCCGACCTGGCCGCGTCGGCGCAGGCCAAGGCGGCCGAGAGCCTGGCGCTGCGGCGCTCGACGCTGGAGGCCAACGCCGCACTGCTCGACCAGGCCGCCGCCGAGCTGGCGCGCCGTTTCATGGCGGGCGGGCGCATGTTTACCTTCGGTAACGGCGGCAGCTGCACCGATTCCAGCACGCTGGCAAGGCTGTTCGCCCGGCCGCCGGCCGGCAAGCCGCTGCCCGCGTGGCCGCTCACCACCGATCAGGCGATCCTGACCGCGCTGGGCAACGACGTCGGATTCGAGTTGGTATTCGCCCGGCAGTTGATCGCCCGCGCAACCGCCGGTGACATCGCCATCGCGATGTCCACCAGCGGCGGCTCACCCAACCTGCTTGCCGCGCTGGCCGAGGCGCGTCAACGCGGCCTGTACACCATCGGGTTCGCCGGCTACGACGGGGGCGCGTTCGCGAACAACCCGAATGTGGACGCCTGCTTCGTCGTTCGTTCGCAGAGCGTGCACCGCATCCAGGAATCGCAAGCGCTGCTGGGCTACCAGCTGTGGCTGAGCGTGCATCAACATCTCCGCGGCGAGCAGGGTCTGGGGGCGGCATGAAAAAGCAGGCAAGTGAATATCTCTCGTCGGGGCCACGCTTCGCCGAGGGTCAGGTGATCGAGCGGATCGAATCGTTCCGCAGGCGCCGCCCCCGCTTGCTCGACGACCACGTGACCCTGGCGCACGGCGCGGGCGGCAAGGCCTCAGCGGCGCTGGTGGACGCGGTGTTCGTGGAAGCGTTCCGCAACCCGCTGCTGGAGTCGCTTTCAGACAGCGCGATCCTGACGCTGCCCGGAGGCGAGCGCCTGGCCATGTCCACGGACTCGTTCGTGGTGCAGCCCAGACGCTTTCCCGGCGGCTCGCTGGGCGCGCTCGCCGTGCACGGCACCTGCAACGACCTCGCGATGGCCGGCGCCGTGCCGTCGTGGATCTCGGCGGCGTTCGTGCTCGAAGAGGGTTTCCCCATCAGGGAATTGAAGGAGATCGTCGCCGACATGGCGGAGTCGGCCGCCGCGGCGGGCGTGCTGGTCGTCACCGGCGACACCAAGGTGGTGCCCAGGGGCGCCGCCGACGGCGTGTTCATCACCACCGCCGGCGCCGGCATCATTCCGGCGGGACGCGCGCTGTCGGCGGCGGCGGTGCGGCCCGGCGACAAGCTGCTGCTGTCAGGGTCGATGGGCGACCACGGCATGGCGGTCATGCTGGCACGCGGCGACCTGGCCATCGAAGCCGACATCTCGTCCGACACCGCATCGGTCAGCCCCCTGGTGGAGCTGTTGCTGGCGGCCGCGCCGTCGACCCGATGGATGCGCGACGCGACCAGGGGCGGGGTGGGCACCGTCTGCAACGAACTAGCCCAGGCCTGCGGCCTCGGCGTGCTGCTCGAAGAGGAACGCCTCCCAGTGGCGCCCACGGTGAACGGCGCCTGCGAGCTGCTCGGCATCGACCCGCTCTACGTCGCCAACGAGGGCAAGTTCGTCGCCGTCGTCGCGCCGGAGGAGGCGGAGGCCGGGCTGGCCGCGCTGCGGTCGCACCCGCTGGGCGCCGGTGCGGCCGAGGTCGGCGAAATCGTCGCCGAACCAGCCGAAAGCGTGGTGCTGCGAACCGGATTCGGCGGCACGCGAATCGTCGACATGCTCGTCGGTGATCCCCTGCCGCGGATCTGTTAGGGCGAACGCGTCGCCACAGGAAAGGAAGGGAGGCCGGACATGTGCCTTGGAATTCCGGGCCGGATCGTCGAGATCACCGATCCCGCCAACTATTTGGCGAAGGTCGACGTCAGCGGCGTGCAGCGCACCATCAGCGTCCGGCTGTTAGAGGACGACATGCCCGAGCCCGACGAATGGGTCCTGGTCCACGTCGGGTTCGCGATGGCCAAGATCGACGAGACCGAGGCACTGCTCACCCTGGCCGCTGTCCAGAAACTCGGCGACGCCTACGACACCGAGATCCAAGCCTTCGACTCGTCGTCGATCGTTTAAGGGAAGGCGCACAATGAAATTCGTTGACGAGTTCCGTGATCCGGCCGCGGCGCGAAAGTTGCTGGGCGCCATCGCGCGCTTGGCCGGCACCGACGGCGAGCAGTTCAAGTTCATGGAGGTGTGCGGCGGCCACACGCACACGATCTACCGGCACGGCATCGAACACCTGCTGCCCGAGAACGTCGAACTGGTGCACGGTCCCGGGTGTCCGGTCTGCGTGATCCCGATGGGCCGCATCGACGACGCGATGTGGCTGGCCGGCCAGCCCGACGTGATCTTCACGTGCTTCGGCGACATGATGCGCGTCCCCGGCTCGAACGGCAGCCTGCTGGACGCCAAGGCGCGCGGCGCCGACGTGCGGTTCGTCTACTCGCCGCTGGACGCGCTGAAGATCGCCCTCGACAATCCCGGCAAGCACGTGGTGTTCTTCGCCATCGGGTTCGAGACCACTGCGCCGTCGACGGCCGTGACGCTGGTGCGGGCGCGTGACCTGCGGCTGACGAATTTCAGCGTGTTCTGCAACCACGTGATGATCGTCCCGCCGATCAAGGCCATCCTGGAGTCGCCGGACCTGCGGCTGTCGGGGTTCATCGGCCCCGGCCACGTGTCGACGGTGGTGGGCAACCGCCCCTACCGGTTCGTGCCCGAGGTGTACCGGAAGCCGTTGGTGGTGGCCGGCTTCGAGCCGCTGGACATCCTGGCCGCGGTCGCGATGCTGCTGACCCAGATCCGCGAGGGCCGCTGCGAGGTGGAGAACCAGTACACGCGTGTGGTGCCCGAACGCGGCAACCCGGCCGCTTTGGCGTTGATGGGCAAGGTTTTCGCGCTGCGTCCCCACTTCGAATGGCGCGGGCTGGGCTTCATCTCCCAAAGCGCGCTGCGGCTGCACGACGACTTCGCGGGATTCGATGCCGAGTTGCGATTCTCGATGCCGGGCGTGCGGGTCGCCGACCCCAAGGCTTGCCAGTGCGGCGAGGTGCTCAAGGGCGTGCTGAAGCCTTGGGAATGCAAGGTTTTCGGGACCGCTTGCACCCCGGAGACGCCGATCGGCACCTGCATGGTGTCCCCCGAGGGGGCCTGCGCGGCCTACTACAACTTCGGCCGGATGCACCGTGACGCCGTCAAGCTGGTGGGGCGCGCTTGACCGGTGACACCAACGGCTCGCACCGCGGCGTGGAGATGTTCGCCCGCTACGCCCACGCCCCCAACGCGCTGGGCTATTGCGGCCCCCCGCTGGGAGCCACCTTGCGCCACGGATCGGAGGACGAGGTGCGCCGGGCGGCGACCAAGTTCTCCGGGGCATGGCCCTACCTGCGGGTGCTGTCCGAGCTGACCGGGATCGCCGACCCGCTCGACTACCGGCTCGTCGAGTCGTATTGGCTGGGCGGCGGCGTCGGAGCCGACCTGGACCCGCAAAGCTTCTTCGACGCGTTGCTCGCGATCATCGGCCCGCAGGCAGGCCGCTACTGGTCACACCTGACACCGGACCTGGTCCGCGAGGCCGCAGCCAACCACAGCTTCCACGTGTTCGGCGTGTACCCGTGGACGCGGTTTTTGGGCCGGGGCATGGATGAGCATCCGCTCAAAGTGCTGGACAACTGCCGCATCACCTGGGGCACGGTGGTTTCCCGCGAAGGCGGCCGGATCGAGGTGCTGCGGGCGACGCTGGCGTTCGACGGCGCGGCGCTGGCGCTGTCAGAACCCTCGTCCGGCCTCTTCCAGGTGTGGACGGACGGATACAGCGCGGTGCCCGACGTGGCCCCCGGCGACCAGGTCGCATTGCACTGGGGGCGGCTGTGCGGCCGGCTGTCCCCGCGGCAGATTCGAGCGCTGGCCGACGCGACCGATCGACAGGTGCGCGTGACGAGCCGGCGGCTGGCGAGCGTCTAGTGTCCTGAGTCGTTAATTCGTCGGCAGTAGTTAGCGACGGATTCGAGGATTTGGTCTGCGGTCTTGGTCCACACGTAGGGGCGTGGATTGTCATTCCAGGTGTCGATCCAGGCGCGGATGTCGGCGTTGAGTTGTCGTACCGAAGTGTGGGTGCCGCGGCGTAGCTTCTTGGTGGTCAGTTCGGCGAACCAGCGTTCAACGAGGTTGAGCCATGACGAGCTGGTGGGGGTGAAATGCAAGATGAATCGGGGGTGATTGATCAGCCAGCGCTGGACCGCCGGGGTCTTGTGCGTGGAGGCGTTGTCGAGCACGACGTGGCAGTCCAGATCGGCGGGGACCTCGGTGTCGATCTTTTTCAAGAACGCCAGGAACTCCTGGGACCGGTGACGCGAGTGCAGTGATCCGATCACCTTGCCGGTAGCCAGATCGAGCGCGGCGTACAGGCTCGAAGTGCCGTGGCGGACGTAATCATGGGTGGCGCGTGTCGGAGTGCCGGGCAGCATCGGAAACACCGGCGCGGTGCGGTTGAGCGCCTGGATCTGGGTCTTGTCATCGACGCACAGCACGATGGCCCGCTCGGGGGGATCCAGGTAGAGACCGACGATGTCGCGAACCTTGGCCACGAACAACGGGTCCTTGGACAACTTCCACGAATCCTGTTTGTGCGGTGCCAAACCGAACGCCCGCCAGACCCGCGACACCATCGACTGGGATAGTCCTAGATGGTCGGCCATCGACCGCGTCGACCAGTGCGTGGCATCCGTGGGTGCCGTCTCTAGCGTTGCGGTGATCAACGCTTCGATCTGCTCATCGCCGACCACACGAGGCCGGCCCGGTCTCGGTTCATCGAGCAATCCGTCGCAGCGCTTCTCGGCGAACCGGTTGCGCCACTTACGAATCGTGCCCCGGTCGAGTTCGAGCCGTTCGGCGACCTCGACATTACTGCCGCCATCAGCGCACGCCAGCACGATTCGGGCACGCAGAGCCAACCCGGCAGCACTGTTCCGTCGCCGAACCCAGCCTTCCAACTCAATACGTTCATCGTCGGTCAACACGATCGTGGCAGCATGCGGCGACGGCATCACCCATACTAACAAGAGCGGTCGAATTAACGACTCAGGACACTAGACGGTGATCGCCAGCGCGGCCGTGCCCCCAGGGTCGCCGCCATTGGGGTCGGCCCGTGCCAGACTGGCCCGGTGCCCGGTTCCCTGTGCGATGTGCTGCCCGCCGCCGGTGCGCTCCTCGGCGCGCCGGGCGCCGTCGACAAGCTGGGCCTGACCGAGTGGGTCGGCGCCGATCAGATCGATCGCGTCGCCGTCGTGCTGGTCGACGGCCTGGGGTGGCACCTGCTCGGCGAGCTCGCCGGCAGCGCGCCGCTGCTCGCCGCCGTAGCGACGGGCCAGGTGGGACGCCTCACGGAGCTCGCGTGCACCTTTCCGTCGACCACGCCGACCAGCCTGGTGTCGATGGGAACCGGAGCGCGGCCGGGTGAGCACGGGATCCTGGGCTTCACGCTCAACGTTCCCGGCTCGGACCGGGTGATCAGCCACATCGTCTGGCGTGATGACCCACCGCACGCCGAGTGGCAGCCGCTACCGACCTGGTTCGGACGGCTCAACGAGGCGGGCGTCAGCGCGCGGGCCGTGTTGCCGGCCGCGTTCATGCATAGCGGGCTGACCGACGCGGCGTACCGGGGCGCCGAATTCCGCCCTACCCAGCCGACGGACGACACCGCGCAGCGGATCGGCGAGGAGCTGCGTGCGGGGCCTGGACTGGTCTACGGCTATACGGCGGCCCTGGACACCGCGGCCCATGCATTCGGCGTCGGGTCGCCCCAATGGCACGACGCGGCCGCGCACGTCGGCACGCTGCTGACCCGGTTGGTCGAGGCGCTGCCCCCGACCGCGGCGCTGCTGGTGACCGCCGATCACGGCGGGATCAACGTTCCACCCGGCGCGCGCGTCGACCTCGACACCGACCCGCGGCTGGGCGCGGGGATCCGGGTGGTCGCGGGCGAGCCGCGGGTGCGTTACCTGCACACCGAGCCCGGCGCCGCGGCGGATGTCCGGGCCGCCTGGAGCGAAGTACTCGACGGCCGTGCCCGCATCTACAGCCGCGAGCAGGCCGTGGCCACCGGGATGTTCGGGCCGGTCAACCCGGCGCACCTGCCGCGAATCGGTGATGTCGTCGCCGTCTGCACCGGCGATGCCGCCGTGCTGGCAACCGGGCACGAGCCGCCGGAATCGGCCCACCTCATAGGCTTTCACGGCGCGGCGACACCCGCCGAGATGGCCATTCCCCTCATCGCTTTCAAATCCCCTGCTGCCGAACATTAGTCGCGGCCAACCCGCCCGCCGCCGCCTGGCGGCGAGGCGCTCACAGCCGAATGTGCGCTATCTTTAAGCAATTTCGAAGCGGCCCAGCCGGTCGGCCGCACAGCCACGCTGTTACGGTGGCAAGCACTGTGACTTTCCGCGGTGCAGGCAGAGCTTCACAATGGACACGACGCCAGTCGGCCGTGGCCGTAATTGCCGCAATATCCCTCTTCGCCGCCGCCTTCGGGTTCTGGGCGTTGCAGGCCAGCACCCAGGCCGGCCCACCCCAGCACCTCTCGGTCTCGGCCGCCGCCAGCGGGGCGGCGCAATCCGGGGATATCTCGGCACCGCGGACCCACCCGGACTTCGGCTCCACCGTGAACAACGACAGGGCCTTCAGGAGCGCGGGGCTGAAGCGCGACCGGCCGACGACCTTTTGGCTGTCCGTCCCGCGATGGGCCTGGACGTTGTCGTTCGCGTCGGACACGGGAGCGCACCGGCCCATCGAGGCATGCTCGCCGCGCGCACCTTCGACCGTCAATGCAGCTCAACATCTTCTGACCTTGCTCTGCGCGTCCCGCCGCTGAGCGGCGCCCAGACCCACGAGCCATTTCGCCCGGGCACTGCGCGCCGGCGAGAACCCGATCGCATTAGCCGAGGGCCCGAGCCGCTCGGCATGCGCGGATTACCTGGAGCACCGATGATGAAGGTCGGGCGCTACCCAAAGCAAGGAAGTCATGTTTGCAGCGAACCTCATCGCACGCCCCGGCCGGCGAGCGACCCGCCCGAGGGGTAGATAGACATGGATTACGGGACGCTACCCCCCGAAATCGAGACCGCGCTAACGTTTTCTGGCGTCGGCGCCGGATCACTGGTGGCCGCCGCGGCCGCCTGGCAGCAGCTGGCCGATCGGCTCCGCGAGACCGCGACCAGGTACCTCATCACCGCGGGGCTGCTGGACGGGTTGCGTGGCCCCACGGCGGTGCAAATGGGCGCCACGACGGCGCCCTACGTAACCTGGCTGCGCACCACCGCCGAGTTAGCCGAGCAAACCGCCGCCCGCGCCGCCGCAGCCGCCGAGGCGTACGAGTGGGCGTTGACCGCGGCCAATTTCAGTCCGGCGGCACACAGGCCGGGCGATCGTGAAACCCACACCGGACTTTGATCGTTTTCACAGCTCGCACGCCGTGGCGCCCAAGCCTCGTGTTGTAAATTCGGGCCACTGTGACAGTCGGAGGCGCCCCTAAAGATCGGCGATGGCGGTCGGCCATCGCGATCGTCGCGGCGCTGTCCGTGTTCTGCGCGATGACCGCGGGCTGGGCGTCGCGCGGGACCGCCGTGGCCGGCCTCGGGCCGCCGCAGCAAGCCGTGTCCCAGGAAGCCGCGCACGCCGGTGTCGACCCTGCACGTGCGCACACGCGCGATATCAGCACTGCGGCCCAACACTTTTCGTCCGATTCGGCGCCGACGCATCACGGCACCGTCAAGAACGCGTGGATGACGCGGGATCGCCCGCCGACTTGGGCGCGCTCGTCACCACCGTCGCTGGGATCGCCGTTACCGCCTTCGTTCACGGCCGCCGCGTTCCGACTCCCCCGCCCCCCGTCGCGAGCGCCCGGGGCGGTGCCGCCCGACCGGGATCTGTTGGCGCAACTCTGCGTCGCTCGTCGCTGACGGCTCGACGACCGCTGCAACCGCCGTCGTTGCACTGCCGCAGTTGCAAGTAGGCCTGTAACCCCCGCGCCTACGTCCCAACAGAAGAGTCCATGTTCGGTGGGCTCAGAGCGCCGTCGTTAGGCAGATAGCTATGAATTTCACCACCCTCGCACCCGAAATCGTTTCCGGCCAACTCCATGACGGCCTCGGCTCCGGGTCGATGACCGAAGCCGCGGCCGCGTGGGCCCGGCTGGCCACTCGGCTGCACACCGCGGTCGCGGATTACCGGGCGGTGACCGCGAAGCTGGTGGCCGGCTGGGAGGGCCCCGCGCCGGTACCGGAAGGCGCGGCAGCCTATGTCGACTGGCTCAGCGCCACGGCGATGCGGGCCGAGCAGGCGGCCACGCAGGCCGCCGCGGCGGCAAGTGCGCACGAGACGGCACTGGCGGCGACGGTGCCGCCGCCGGCGATCGCCGCCAACCGCCTGCTGCGCAGGTCGCTGATCCTGGCCAACCCCCTGGGCCTGGCCGGTCCCGCGATCGCGGACACCGAGGTCGAGTACGAACGGATGTGGGCCCAGGGCGCCGCGGCCATGTACGCCTACGCCGAAGCGTCGGCGGCCGCCGCGACCATCGCCCCGTTCACCTTGCCGCCCGGCGACGCGGCCCGCGGCACGTGGGTGCTGGACTCGGCGCCGGAGGTCGTGGCCGCCGGCAAGCAGTTGATCTCCGCAGCCCCCGGCGCGTTGCGGGCGCTGGCCTCGTCTCCGCTGGCCACGTTAGATGTGCACCTCGCGTCGGCGACCTGCCCACTGTCGAAACTGAGCTCTCTGACGGCGCCGTCCGGTGTGGCGATCGCCCACCTGAATTCGCTCAACAAGGCGGCGGCCCTGCAATGCCTGCTGCCCAATCGGCGCGCGGGCTTCGACGCGACGATCGCCGTGGCGGCCGGCCGCGCAACGTCGGTCGGGGCGTTGTCGGTACCCCGGGCGTGGGCGGCCGCCGCGGCGCCGCTGGCGGTCTGCCCGGGAACGGTCGCCTAGCCACGCTCAGTCGCGCGCGCAGCATACGAGCGTGCGGCGTCCACGATCGCGGTGAAAAGGCGCATGTCGTCCAGGGACTGTTCCGGATGCCATTGCACCGCAAGGACAAAGCGGTCCCCGGGCAGCTCCAGCGCCTCGACCACTCCGTCGGAGTCCCAGGCGCTGACCACGAGGCCCTCGCCAACCTGGTCGATCGCCTGATGGTGGTAGCACTGCGCGGTGGTGGATTCCCCCACCAGGGCAGCCAGCCGGCTGCCCGCAACCGTGCGCACCGGCAATTTGGTGAACACCCCGTTCCCGGCGCGGTGCCCGTCGTGGCCGAGAACGTCGGGCAGGTGCTGGTGCAGGGTGCCGCCAAGCGCCACGTTGAGCACCTGCGCGCCGCGACAGATACCCAGCACCGGCAAACCCCGGCCCAGCGCGCCGCGCAACAACGCGAACTCCCAGGCGTCGCGGTCCACACGCGGCCGATCGGTGCTCCGATGGGGGTGTTGGCCATACGCGGCGGGGTCCAGGTCGTAGCCACCGGTGATGACCAGCGCGTGCAGGCCGTCCAGGACCGAGTCGACCGTCTGCGGCTCCGCCGGTTGGGGTGGCAGCAGGACCGCGGCCCCGCCGGCCATGACGACCCCCTGGAAGTAGTCGGCCGGCAGATAGCCCGCGGGCATGTCCCAGATCCCGGTCCGGACCCGCTCCAGGTATGACGTCAGGCCCACCACCGGGCGCCCAGGGGCGTTCACAACCGCGCATCCTTTCCCGAGCCCGTGCCGGGCGACCGCTCAGCGCAGGCGCTCCCGGCTCCGTTCGACACGGTACCGCCCCGGGCCGATCGGTGCCGCCCGCGCTCAACAGCGCGCGGAGCGGCCGGCAAAGCGCTTGCGCGAGTGGGGATTCGGCGCGCCGGCGCCGCTTACCAGGTGCTGGTGCGCAACACGATCTCGGCGGCCAACTGTGCCGTCGACTCCTGCACCGTGCGCCTCCCCAGGTGCACCACGCGGTATTCCGCGTAGACGTACTGCTGGCTGGCGCGGGCCACCGCGCGCGCCGCCGGGGAGCTGACGAGCACGGTGGTACCGATCTCCACCGGCGGGCAGTGGTCGTCGCGGACCACGCCGTCGCGGTCGGCGGCCCGGGGGTGCCCACGGTCGATCACGACCAGGCCGACGAACCGGCCCAGCTTCGTCGCCGCCAATTCCCAGGCCAGGTCGCCGCCGGCGCGGTCGCCCACCACCACGGCCCAGCCGATTCCCAGCGCGTCGAGGATGCCGATCACCGACTTTGGGGTCAGGCGCGGATCGAGGCCGACGACGACGGTCCGAAGCGATGCCGTGTGCAGACGCTCGCATACCGCGTCGTAAGCGGCGGGAACGCGTTCCTCGTCCCCCAGGATGACCACCACGACGCCCTGCTCGGGACCGGCCACCGCTACCGGGACGGGGAACCCGTCGAGCGTGGTCATCATTGAGGGCATTAACGCACGCTACAGCGGATCGGCCTGCGCGCGCGAGGATTTGTCCAATTCCGAGCGGGCCCAACGTGTTCTGCCTCGCCGTAAAATCGATGGTCGTGCGTGCGCATAGCGGTGAATGCCTCAGGGCCGCAACTCGGTTGCGATATGCGGTCGGCGTGGCGGCGGACCGTCGAGCAGACCGAGAACCGCGTCAACGTCGAGATGCTCGGCCAGCAGATCGGCGACCGTGTCGAGCTGAGCGTCGCGCCGCGCTGCGACGTCGGTGTGGGCGGCGACGAACCCGCCACGGCCCGCCGCGGCCGCGACGCGGCTGAGCCACGCGCGGCGGAAGTCGTCGTTGTCGAGCAGGCCGTGCCAGTGGGTGCCGAAGACCGCGCCCCGCGCGAGGCCGTGCGGTTCACAGTCGCGGCCGCCCTCCGCGCCGAACCAGCTCTGCTCGGCGCAGCGCGACACCCGGCCGTGGTGGATTTCGTAGCCGACCAGCGGCTTCGGCCAGCGGCGCAGGACCTTGGACTCGCCGAACGCGATGTCCGCGTTCAGCAGCCCCAGCCCGGCGACTTCGCCCGCCCCGGATTCCACCGTGTCGTCAATGCGCCGGCACAGCATTTGGAAGCCCCCGCAGATGCCCAGCACCGGCTTGCCGGCCGCGGCGTGGGCGGTGATCGTGTCGGCCAGCCCGCGGTCGCGCAGCCAGGCCAGATCGGCGACGGTGGATTTGCTGCCGGGAATCACGATCAGGTCGGTGTCGGCCAGGTCGGCGGGGTCGGTGATCCAGCGCACGATGACGCCCGGTTCGCATGCCAGCGCCTCGACGTCGGTGGAGTTGGAGATCCGGGGCAACCGGATCGCGGCCACCCGCAGCCACTCGCGCCCGCGCGGCGGCGCCGGGGTACCGACGACGCGGTGCGCGACCACCGACAGGGAGTCCTCGGCGTCCAGCCAGAGCTCGTCGGCGTACGGCAGCACCCCGTAGGTCGGTCGCCCGGTCATCGCCTGCAGCTGTCGCAGCCCGGGTTCCAACAGAGCGGGGTCGCCGCGGAACTTGTTGACCACAAAGCCCGCGATCAACTCTTGGTCGTCGGGATCGAGGACGGCGACCGTCCCGAACAGGTGGGCGAGCAGCCCGCCACGGTCGATGTCCCCGACCAGGATCACCGGCAGGTCCGCGGCCCTCGCCAGCCCCATGTTGGCCAAATCAGTGGCGCGCAAATTGATTTCGGCCGGCGAGCCGGCGCCTTCGCAGATGACGGCGTCGAACTCGTCACGCAGGCCGGACAATTCGTCTGCGACGATTCCCGCGAGGCGGTCGCGATGCTCCACATAGTTTGCCGCCGTGACCGAATCGGCGACCTGGCCCCGGATTATCAGCTGCGACGTTCGATCGCTGCCCGGTTTGAGCAGGATCGGATTGAACCGCACGCTGGGCTCCAGCCCCGCCGCCCGCGCCTGCAGCGCCTGCGCCCGGCCGATCTCGCCGCCTTCGACGGTGACCACGGAGTTGTTGGACATGTTCTGCGCCTTGAACGGCGCCACCCGAACGCCGCGGCGCGCCAGCAACCGGCACAGGCCCGCCGCCACCACAGACTTCCCGGCGTCGGAGCTGGTGCCGGCCACCAGCAACGCCCCGCTCAAGGGTCCCCGGCTTCTTATATCGAGGTGAGGATTTCCACGCCGGTGTCGGTCACCAGCAGGGTGTGCTCGAACTGCGCGGTCCACTTGCGGTCCTTGGTGACCACGGTCCAGCCGTCGTCCCAGATCTCGTAGTCCAGGCCGCCGAGGTTGATCATCGGCTCGATGGTGAATGTCATGCCCGGCTGCATGATCGTCGTCACCGACGGCTGGTCGTAGTGCAGCACCACCAAGCCGTTGTGGAACGTGGTGCCGATGCCATGACCGGTGAAGTCGCGAACCACGTTGTAACCGAACCGATTCGCGTAGGCCTCGATGACGCGGCCGACAACCGAAAGCGCCCGTCCCGGCTTGACCGCGTTGATGGCGCGCATCGTCGCCTCGCGGGTGCGCTCCACCAGCAGCCGGTGCTCCTCGGATACGTCGCCGGCGAGGAACGTCGCGTTGGTGTCGCCGTGCACCCCGTCGATGTAGGCCGTGACGTCGATGTTGACGATGTCACCGTCCTCGACCACCGTCGAATCGGGGATGCCGTGGCAGATGACCTCGTTGAGCGACGTGCAGCACGACTTCGGGAAGCCCTTGTAGCCCAGGGTCGACGGGTAGGCGCCGTGGTCGATCATGTACTCGTGGGCGATCCGGTCCAGCTCGTCGGTCGTCACGCCGGGCGCCACGGCCTTGCCCGCCTCCTGCAGCGCGCCGGCCGCGATCCGGCCGGCGACCCGCATCTTCTCGATCACCTCCGGCGTCTGCACCCACGGCTCGCTGCCCTCGCGCACGGTGGACTTCCACGCGTACTCCGGGCGGGGGATACGGCCGGGCACCGGCAGGGTCGGGGACAACTCTCCGGGGGAAAGCGCGGTGCGAGCAGGCATGCCGACCAGCTTAACCGCGCGCCCGACCACGATGCGGGCCGTCGAGACGTCCGCGGATCAGCGGGCGCCGCGGTCCGCGGATGGTGATCGAGCCGCACACCACCCGCCCGGTGAGGATCACATGCGGCCTTCCCTCACCGGGGGCGTCCTTGCGGCGGTCGCGGGCGCTCCCCACGTAGACCTGGACGTCGTCGATCGAGGCGCTCGCCCCGTCGGGCAGCCGGATGTCCACCGAGCCGCCCCTCATGTCCAGCTCGATGACCACCACCGGGCCCGCGAACCGGGCCCTGGTGAGGTCGAGTTCGATGGAACCCAGCCGGCGGACCAACGCCAGGCGGGTGGGCACCGTCCACTCGCCGTGGCGTTTCAGCGAGCCGGCCCAGCCGCGCAGCTCCACCCGGTCGGCCGCGGAAGTGACGATGGCGCCCGGCCCGGGCAGGTCGCCGACCAGCCCGTCCAGCTCGCCCCGGGTTCGGGCGTAGGACACTTGCGACGAGCGCTGCTCGAACTCGTCGATATCGATCAGCCCGAGCGCAACGGCATTGTGCAGTCGCCGCATCGTGCCGTTGCGGTCGGCGTCGGAAACCCGCAATGCCACCATGTCGCCGCCACGATCCGTCATGTTCGCAATTTACCGCTGTTGGAGCCCCGGGACCGGGGCAGTTCAGGCCAGGTAGCCCGGCGGCATGGCCTCGAACATGAATTTCGTCATCCGCACCGCCCACTCCGAGCTGCCACCCCCGACGATCAGCGCGGCGAACGCCAGGTCGCCGCGGTACCCGGCGAACCAGGAGTGCGACCCGCCCGGGAACTCGGCCTCACCGGTCTTCCCGTAGATCTCGCCGCAGCCGGCGATCTCCTTGGCCGTCCCATTGGTCACCACCAGCCGCATCATCGGCCGCAACGCCTCGACCATCTTCGGGCTGATCGGGGTGTCGTCCCCCTCGACCGTCGTAGGCCGACCGGCGATGAGCTGCGGCACCGGGGTCTTGCCGGCCGCGACCGTCGCCGCCACCAGGGCCATGCCGAACGGGCTCGCCAGCACCTTGCCCTGGCCGAAGCCGTCCTCGGTGCGCTCGGCCAGGTCCACCGTCGGGGGCACCGACCCGGTCACGGTGGTGAGGCCGTCAACGGTGTAGTCGAGCCCGATGCCGTAGCGGGTGGCCGTCTGGGTCAGGCCGCGGGGCGGCATCCTGCTGCTCAGCTCGGCAAACGTGGTGTTGCACGAACTGGCGAACGCGCGCGACATGGGCACCACGCCCAGGTCGAAGCCGCCGTAGTTCGGGATGGTGCGATGCCCGATGTCGATGTGGCCGGGGCACCCCAGCATCGAGTTGGGGGTGGCCATGTCGCGGTCGATGGCGGCGCCCGCCGTGATCATCTTGAAGGTCGACCCGGGCGGGAACAGGCCGTTGGTGGCCGGCAGGCCGTCGGCGTCGGCGCCCTTGTTCTGCGCGATCGCGAGGATCTCCCCCGTCGACGGCTTGATCACGACGATCATCGCCTTGCCGCCCTTGTTGTCCACGGCGCGCTGGGCGGCGTTCTGCACGACCCGGTCCAGAGTGATCGACACCGACGGCGCCGGCGACCCCTCGACCTCGTGCAGCACGGCGACGTCGACGTTGTTCTGGTTGACGCTGACCACCCGCCAGCCCGCCTGGCCGTCGAGCTGATCCATCACGGCTTTCTTCACCTCGGCGACGACGGCCGGCGCGAAATGCGGGTCGGTGGGCAGCATTTCGGCCAGCGGCGTGACCACGATGCCGGGCAGCCGACCGATCGCCGGGAAGACCTTGTCGTTGTCGTCGGGATGCAGCGTGACGCCCAGGTCCAGCGGGTGGGTCGCCGCGCTGGCCTGCTCGGCGAGCGTTTGCGGGTCGGTGAGCGTGTTATTGAACGGCCGCAACACGTCGACGATCGAGTGGGTGGTGAAGCTCAGCGACTCCGACGGGCCGGCCTGGGTAGCGTCCAGCGTGTAGTGATACAGGTAACCCGGCGCCAGCACGTCGCTGCCGCCGAGTTCGTTCACCGAGGCGCGCCGCGGCCGATCGGCCCGCAACGCGAACGTCTGGTGCTCGCCAAGCTTGGGATGCAGGTCGGTGGTGGTCCAGCGGACCTCCCAGCGCCCCTCGTCGCGCGCCATCTTCAGCTGGCCGTCGTAGGTCCAGGTCCGATTCTTGGGCAGGTGCCAGGTGAAGCGATAGCCGACCATGCCGGTGTCCTCGGCGTACTTGGCGTTGAGGATCTGGACGTCGAGGTGACTCGCCTGCAGGCCCGCCCACGCCCCGTTGAGCGCTTCGCGGGCCTCGTTGGGGTTGTCGCTGAGCTGGGCGGCCGTGGCGGTGTCGCCGATCGCCAGGGCGGCAAAGAACTTCTCGGCCGCCGGGCCAGGGCCATCGGGCCGCGGGGTGCACCCGGACATCGCGACGGCCGCAAGCAGCAGACCCGCCGCCACGATTACCAGTGGGGTTTTTGTGACCATTGGTACAGATGTTATGAAGCGCGGCCGCCGCACCGGTGTCGACACACCGAGATCGGATCGTGATGGAACGCGGGCTGTCGCCCGGGTGGCGTTTGCCCGAATGTGCGGTGGCGTTTGCCCGAATGTGCGGCCAGCCGCACCTTCGGAGCCGAGTGTGCGGCTGGCCGCACACTCGCGGTCAGTCCAACAGCACCGTCGCGAAGGTGCCCACCTCGGCAAAGCCGACCCGGGCGTACGCGGCGCGGGCCACGGTGTTGAAGCTGTTCACGTAGAGGCTCGCGGTGCGGCCGCTGCCGACGATCACCGCGGCCACCGTTGCGGTGCCTGCGGTGCCCAGCCCCAGGCCCCGCCACTCGGGGTGCACCCACACCCCCTGGATCTGGCCGACGCCCGGCGACTGCGAGCCCACCTCGGCCTTGAAGACGACCTGGCCCTGCTCGAAGCGGGCCCACGCGCGGCCGGCCGCGATGAGGCTCGCCACCCGGCGCCGGTAACCCCGACCGCCGTCACCGATGCGGGGGTCGACGCCGACCTCGCCGATGAACATGTCCACGGCGGCCACCAGGTAGGCGTCCAGCTCGTCGGGCCGGACCTGCCGCACCCCGGCGTCGATGTCGCAGTTGGGATGGCGGGACAGCGCCAGCAGCGGCTGGTGGTCGCGCACGTCGCGCGCCGGTCCCCACGCCGGCTCGAGCCGCTCCCACATCCGCATCACCAGGTCGGCCCTGCCGACCAGGGACGAACAGCGCCGGGTTCCGCTCATCGCCTCGTCGGCGAAGGCATCCATGTCCCCCGCGGCGCCGCGCAGCGGGATCAGGTTGGCGCCGGCGAAGCACAGCGACTCCTGCGCCCCGCGCACGGTCCACAGTTCGCCGCCGATGGAGTTGGGATCGATGCCGTGGTCGGCCACCCGGGCCGCGACCATGCACGACCCGACGGGATCCTCGTCGAACACCCGCCAGACGGCGGCGGCGTCGCGCACCACCGACACCCGTCGCTCGCCGACAAGGCGGAAGAGGGGCGGAGCCGACATCTGGCGAACTCTCTGTGCTGCGAACTAAAGGACCGGGAAACCGGACCCCATCAGCTTACGGTCACGATCGGCGAACCGCTGGATGTTGTGTCAGGACCGTGATCGGTTCCCATCTCCGAGGCTAACCGCATCGCCTCCTCGATGAGCGTCTCGACGATCTGCGCTTCGGGCACGGTCTTGATCACCTCGCCGCGAACGAAGATCTGCCCCTTGCCATTTCCCGACGCGACGCCCAGGTCGGCCTCGCGGGCCTCGCCGGGGCCGTTCACCACGCAGCCCATCACCGCGACCCGCAGCGGGACGTCGAGGCCGTCCAGCCCGGCGGTCACCGCGTTGGCCAGGGTGTACACGTCAACCTGGGCGCGGCCGCAGGACGGGCAGGACACGATCTCCAGCCCGCGCGGCCGCAGGTTCAGCGACTCGAGGATCTGGATGCCGACCTTCACCTCTTCGACCGGCGGCGCGGACAGCGACACCCGGATGGTGTCGCCGATCCCCCGCGACAGCAGCGCGCCGAACGCGACCGCGGACTTGATGGTGCCCTGGAAGGCCGGGCCGGCCTCGGTGACGCCCAGATGCAGCGGGTAATCGCACTGCGCGGCCAGCTGCTCGTAGGCGGCGACCATCACGACGGGGTCGTTGTGCTTGACGCTGATCTTGATGTCGCCGAAGCCGTGCTCCTCGAACAGCGAGGCCTCCCACAGCGCGGATTCGACGAGCGCCTCCGGGGTGGCCTTGCCGTACTTCTCCAGGAACCGCTTGTCCAGCGAGCCGGCGTTGACGCCGATGCGGATCGGGATGCCCGCCGCGGCCGCGGCCTTAGCGACCTCGCCGACCCGGCCGTCGAATTCCTTGATGTTGCCCGGGTTTACCCGCACCGCGGCGCAGCCCGCGTCGATCGCGGCGAAGATGTACTTCGGCTGGAAGTGGATGTCGGCGATCACCGGGATTTGGCTGTGCCGCGCGATCTCGGCGAGCGCGTCGGCGTCCTCCTGGCGCGGGCAGGCGACGCGGACGATGTCGCAGCCGGCGGCGGTCAGCTCGGCGATCTGCTGCAGCGTCGTGTTGACGTCGTGCGTCTTGGTCGTGCACATGGACTGCACCGAGATCGGGTAGTCGCTGCCGACCCCGACGTCGCGAACCATCAGTTGGCGCGTCTTGCGGCGGGGGGCGAGCGTGGGCGCCGGAGGGTCCGGCATGCCCAGGCCAACGGTCACTGTGATAGTTCCTTAGCTATTGGAAGAGCCTGATCGGGTTGACCAGATCAGCGGTCACGGTCAGCAACATGTACCCGACCACGAACACCAGCACCACGTAGGTGGCGGGCATCAGCTTGAGGTAGTTCACCGGTGCGGCCGCGACCATGCCGCGCGCCGACCGGACGAGGTTGCGGATCTTTTCGAACGTCGCGATGGCGATGTGGCCGCCGTCGAACGGCAGCAACGGCACCAGGTTGATCGCGCCCAGAATCAGGTTCAGCTGGGCCAGGAAGAACCAGAACGCCACCCAGAGTCCGTGGTCGACGGTGTCGCCACCGATGATGCTGGCGCCGACCACACTCATCGGGGTCTGCGGGTCACGCTGCCCACCGCCGATGGCGTGCACCAGGGCACCCACCTTGGTGGGGATGGTGACCAGCGCCTTGCCCACCTCGCCGGTCAGGTCCCAGGTGAACGCCAACGTGGCCGGCACCGCCGAGAACACGCCGTAGTGCGTGGGCGCGAGCTTGACGGCGGCCACGCCGATGGCACCGACCGTCGACGGCGCCGCCTGCCCGCTCTGCCCGCCCGCCCCATTGGTCAAAAAGCGCTGGGTCGGCGTGACGTCGACGTAGGTGGTGATCGTGTTGCCGCCACGCTCGACGACGACCGGGACGGTGCCGTGCATCTTGCGAATCGCGGCGGCCATGTCCTCGAAGGTGGACACCGGGGTGTCCCCGACCTTGACCACGACGTCGCCGGCGCGAATCCCGGCCATGGCGGCCGGACCCGGGCCGGTGCAGTCCGCGACCTTCCCCGGGGCCACTTCCGGTGCGACACAAGCGGTTTCACCCACCACCGCCCTGGTCGGCGGGTGCAGGTTCGGCAACCCCCAGACCAACGCGATGCCGTAGATCAGCACCAGGCAGATGACGAAGTTCATGGCCGGACCCGCGAACAGCACCGCCACGCGCTTCCACACGTCCTGCTTGAACATCGCGCGGTCGGTCTCGTCGGGCGCCAGCTCCTCGACCGAGGTCATGCCGGCGATGTCGCAGAAGCCGCCCAGCGGCACGGCCTTCAGGCCGTATTCGGTCTCGCCGCGCCGCGTCGACCACAGCGTGGGCCCGAACCCGACGAAATAGCGGCGGACTTTCATGCCGGTGGCGCGGGCGACCCACATGTGGCCGCACTCGTGCAGGGCCACCGAAATCAGGATGGCGAGGGCAAACAGCACAATGCCGATAGCGAACATCATCTCCGACTGCAGGACCTTTCTCACACCATTCCAGAGGCGTTGACGGAGGCCTCGGTGGGCCGTGCGTGTGCGACTCGATCGATTTGGCGCCTGGCCTTCTCCCTAGCCCAGCGCTGCGCGTCTAGTACCTCATCCACGTTAGCGGGTGAAACCGCCCATTGGTCTGCGGCGTGCAGCACGTCCGCGATGGTTTCGACGATCGCCGGGAACCCGACGCGGCCGTGCAGGAACGCCTCGGCGGCCTCTTCGTTGGCCGCGTTGTACACCGCGGTCATGCAGCCGCCCGTCTGGCCGGCATACCGGGCCAGCTCGACGGCGGGGAAAACTTCGCTGTCCAGCGGCTCGAAATCCCAGCTAGAGGCGGTGCTGAAGTCGCAGGAGGCCGCCACTCCGGGAACCCGGGCCGGCCAGCCCAGGGCCAACGAGATAGGCAGCTTCATGTCCGGGGGGCTGGCCTGGGCGATGGTCGAGCCGTCCACGAAGGTGACCATCGAATGAACAATCGACTGGGGGTGCACGACCACCTCGATGCGGTCGTAGCCGATGCCGAACAGCAGATGCGTTTCGATGAGTTCGAGACCCTTATTGACCAGTGACGCCGAGTTCAGGGTGTTCATCGGTCCCATCGACCAGGTCGGATGGGCGCCGGCCTGTTCCGGCGTGACGCCCTCGAGCTGGGCGGCGGTCCAGCCCCGAAACGGCCCGCCGGAGGCCGTCAGCACCAGCTTGGCGACCTCCTCGGGGTCGCCGCCGCGCAGGCACTGGGCCAGCGCCGAGTGTTCGGAATCGACGGGCACGATCTGACCTGGGCGCGCCGCCTCGAGGACCAGCGGCCCGCCGGCGACCAGGGATTCCTTGTTGGCCAGGGCCAGCCGGGCGCCCGATTCCAGCGCGGCCAGTGTCGGCCGCAGGCCCAGCGCGCCCACCAGCGCGTTGAGGACCACATCGGCCTCGGTGTCCTGCACCAGGCGGGTCACCGCCTCTGGTCCGCGGTAGGGGACGGCGGCGATCTGGGCGGCGCGTTCGTCGGCGACGGCGACGTTGGTGACGCCGGTCTCGGCGCGTTGCCGCAGCAGGGTCTCCAGGTTTGCGCCGCCCGCGGCCAGGCCCACCACCTCGAAGCGGTCGGGATTGGCCGCGATCACCTCCAGCGCCTGGGTGCCGATCGAGCCGGTGCTGCCCAGCACCAGCACGCGCAGGCGGCGTTCGGGTGTCGCGGTTGTCACTCGTTCATTGTGCCCGCTCGGTCCCGCAACCGGTGTGCCAGAATCTCCCTACCAGCCGATCACGAAAGGGACTCACCGTGGCCAGTACCGAGGTGGAACAGTTCACCGGCGTCGACACCGTTGAGGTGCCGTCGGCGGCGTGGGGTTGGAGCAGGATCAACCACCGCACCTGGCACATCACCGGCCTGGTCATCTTTGGGTTCCTGCTGGCGATGCTGCGCGGCAACCACGTCGGCCACGTCGAGAACTGGTTCCTGATCGGGTTCGCCGCCTTGGTGCTCGTCGCCCTGGTCCGCGACCTGTGGGGCCGTCGCCGGGGCTGGATCAGGTAGGCGCTACCCGCCTTCGGCGGCCAGCTGTCCGCAGGCCCCCAACAAACGCCTGCGCTCCAGCTACCCGCCTTCAGCGGCCAGCTGTCCGCAGGCGGCGCTGATCTCGCGGCCGCGGGTGTCCCGCACCGTGCACGACACCCCGTGCCCGCGCACCCGGCGGACGAACTCACGCTCCGCCGCCTTGGGGCTGGCGTCCCACTCGCTGCCCGGGGTCGGGTTGAGCGGGATCAGGTTCACATGCACCAGCGGGCCGAGCGCCCGATGCAGACGTTTGCCCAGCAGGTCGGCCCGCCACGGCTGGTCGTTGACGTCGCGGATCAGGGCATACTCCACCGACACCCGCCGGCCGGTGATGTCGGCGTAATAGCGGGCCGCGTCGAGCGCCTCGGTGATCTTCCACCGGTTGTTGACCGGCACCAGCGTGTCGCGCAATTCGTCGTCGGGCGCGTGCAACGACAGCGCCAGCGTCACCCCGAGCCGCTCGTCGGCCAGTTTGCGGATGGCCGGGGCCAGGCCGACGGTGGAGACCGTGACCGAGCGGGCCGAGATGCCGAAACCGTGCGGCGGCGCTTCGGTGATGCGGCGCACCGCGGCCACCACCCGCGCATAGTTGGCCAGCGGCTCCCCCATACCCATGAACACGACGTTGGAGAGCCGATCGCCGAAATCGTCCCGCAGGGCCACCGCGGCGGAGCGGACCTGCTCCAGGATCTCCGCGGTGGACAGGTTGCGGGTCAGTCCGCCCTGCCCGGTCGCGCAGAACGGGCAGGCCATGCCGCAGCCGGCCTGCGAGGAGATGCACACGGTGTTGCGCTGCGGGTAGCGCATCAGCACCGACTCGAACGTCGTCCCGTCGGTGCCGCGCCACAACGACTTTCGGGTCTGCCCGGCGTCGCAGGTGACCTCGGCGGCCGAGGTGAGCAGGTGCGGGAACATCGCGTCGGCGATCCGGTCCCGCACCGCCGCGGGCAGGTCGGTCATCTCTCGGGGGTCGGCGATCAGGCGGCCGTAGTACTGCTGCGCGAGCTGCTTGGCGCGAAACGCCGGCAGGCCGAGCTCGGCGACGGCCGAGGCGCGGCCATCCGCGTCGAGGTCGGCCAGGTGCCGCGGCGGCCTGCTGGGACGGGGTTCGGTGAAGACCAGTTGTGCGACCATGTCCAGTCCAGTATCGGCCCTCCTCAGGGTACGAGCGTCAGCACCGTCCAGGCGGCGACCGCCGAGGGGAGCACGCCGTCGAGCCGATCCATCAGCCCGCCATGACCGGGCAGCAGGCGGCCCATGTCCTTGATGCCCAGATCGCGCTTGATCTGCGACTCGACCAGATCGCCAAGCGTGCTGGTCAGCACCAGGATCACGCCCAGCACCGCACCGATCCACAGCGGCTTGCCGGCCAGGAAGGTGGCGGTCAAAACGGCCGCGGTGACGCCGAAGAGGAGCGAACCGGCGAAACCCTCCCACGACTTCTTCGGGCTGATCGCGGGCACGATCGGGTGCTTGCCGAACAGCACGCCGACGGCGTAGCCGCCCACGTCGGAGGCGACGACGGTGACCATCAGGCAGAACACCCGGCCCGCGCCGTCCTGGGGGTAGACGAGCAAGGCGCCAAAGGAGGCGAACAGCGGCACCCACGCGGCCAGGAACACCGTCGCGGACGCGTCGCGCAGGTAGTTGGCCGACGGGGACCCGGCGAACGGCTCGGGTCGCCTCCTGTTGTCCTGCATGAACAGGCGCCAGACGTTGCACACCACCACCGTGGCGCCGAAGCCGGCCAGGGCGCCGGCCGCATGGAACGGCCACGTCAGCCAGATGATGGCCTGACCGCCGATCAGCAACGGGATCAGCGGGATGACGTATCCGGCCTCGCGCAGCCGTCGCACCACCTCATGGGTGGCGACGGGGATGGCGATCGCGACGATGGCAACCCAGAGCCGGGGCGCGAACACCAGCGTGACGATGAGCACGCCGCCGATTCCGGCGCCCACCGCGATGGCCGCGCGCAGGTCGCGTCCCGCACGGGAGGTCTTCTTGGCCGGCTGCTGCGCGGTCTTCTTGCCCTCACGCGCCGGCTCGTCGGGCGTGCTGGCTGCGCCGGTGGTTGCCACGGACCTGGGTGAACTTAGCTGCTGAGCGGCCGCTAGACCTCCAGCAGCTCGCCTTCTTTGTGCTTGACCAGGTCCTCGATCTGGGTGATGTACTGGTGCGTCGTCTTGTCCAGGTCCTTCTCGGCGCGGCCGACCTCGTCCTCGCCGGCCTCGCCGTCCTTGCGGATGCGGTGCAACTCCTCCATCGCCTTGCGGCGGATGTTGCGCACCGACACCTTGGCGTCCTCGCCCTTGCCCTTGGCCTGTTTGACCAGCTCGCGGCGGCGCTCCTCGGTGAGTTGGGGAACCGCCACCCGGATCAAGGTGCCGTCATTGGTGGGATTGACGCCCAGATCCGAGTTGCGGATAGCGGTCTCGATCGCGCCCAGCTGGCTGGTTTCGTAGGGCTTGATCACCACCAGCCGGGCCTCCGGGACGTTGATGCTGGCCAGCTGGGTGATCGGGGTGGTGGCGCCGTAGTAGTCGATGGCGATCCGGGAGAACATGCCCGGATTGGCGCGACCGGTTCGAATGGTTGACAAGTCGTCACGGGCGACCGCTACGGCCTTCTCCATTTTCTCTTCCGCATCAAAGAGAGCCTCGTCAATCATTGCGCCGCTCCTCTCCCCCGCAAAACGGGAGGTGCCCCCACATCGCTGCGTTGTGCATCGTCGCCGGCGCGGATCATCGTTCGCTCTTCCCCTCAAGTGGTGACCAGTGTCCCGATTTTCTCACCGGCGACCGCGCGGGCGATATTCCCATTGGTCAGCAGGTTGAACACCAGGATCGGCATGCCATTGTCCATGCACAGGCTGAACGCTGTGGCATCGGCCACCCGCAGCCCCCGGTCGATGACCTCGCGGTGAGTGATCGCGGCGATCAGCTGGGCTTCCGGGTTCACCCGTGGATCCTCGGTGAACACCCCGTCGACCGCCTTGGCCATCAGGACGACGTCCGCACGGATCTCCAGCGCGCGCTGCGCGGCCGTGGTGTCGGTGGAGAAGTACGGCAGCCCCATGCCGGCCCCGAAGATCACCACGCGCCCCTTCTCCAGGTGCCGGACGGCGCGCAGCGGCAGATAGGGCTCGGCGACCTGCCCCATCGTGATCGCGGTTTGGACGCGGGTGACGATGCCCTCCTTTTCCAAAAAGTCCTGCAGCGCGAGGCTGTTCATGACCGTGCCGAGCATGCCCATGTAGTCCGAACGGGTGCGTTCCATGCCGCGCTGCTGCAGTTGCGCGCCCCGGAAGAAGTTGCCGCCGCCGATGACGACGGCGACCTGGACACCGTCGCGCACCACCTCGGCTATCTGGCGGGCCACCCGCGCCACGACGTCGGGATCGAGCCCAACCTGGCCGCCGCCGAACATCTCACCGCCGAGCTTGAGCAGCACCCTCGAGTATTTGGGCCGCAGGCGGGGCTGCCCGGCAGCTGATCCATTCTCCGGCGCCTTGGGTTCCCTGGACTCCGTCATCAGGCTCCTCGCATGAGAGTGCCATCCCGGGGTGACCTCTCCGGAACGGCATTTCACATCCTGCCTCATCGCAGCACAACGCGGCGCCGGCGGGGTGCGTTATGCGCAGAGTTGGCGATTGCGACGGCTTTTCGCGGCTATCGGCCCAGGTGAGGCCGCCGGTGCCGGCAGTATCACTCCCTGCGGATGGCGGATGTTTGAGCGGTGCCCGCCAGGGGGAATCCGCAGCATCGCGGTGGGGATTTCGCGGTCTTGAGAACAAGGGCCAGCCTTAACCGCATGACCGGACCGGTCGCTTGGCGATCGGTAGTGAGCGCGGGATCGCTCAGGTACGCCTACAAGGAGGAACGGATCCATGGCGGACAACAACTCGGGACCTGCTGAAGCTGTCAAGGGCGTCGTCGAGGACGTCAAGGGCAAGGCCAAGGAGGCCGTTGGTGCGGTGGCGGGTCGAGACGACCTCACCCGCGAGGGCCAGGCCCAGCAGGACAAGGCGGAAGCCCAGCGCGACGCGGCGAAGAAGGAAGCCGAGGCCGAGGCGGCCCGCGGCGGCGCCGAAGCCGCTGAGGAGCGCCAGAAGGCCAATCAGTAGCTTGCTGGGAGGATGGGTCCGGTCTGTGAAGACAGGCCGGACCCATCGACTTTTCCGGGCACGCGACCGGATGCGGTTAGCTGAGCCGGTCGGGGCGATCGGCTAATTCAACACACTTTGCATAGTTTCGCGACGAGCGGGTATTCATCGTCGCGCTTGCAGACATCTCCCTGAGGTGCCTACGGGCCGGGAACTCACCCGAAGGTTCTCTGGAGATGTCCTTGGACGTATTACTGCTGACCGACGCGGACGACTTCGATCGCGCTCTACCGCCGTTGAACTCCTTCGCGAAAGTCATGCAGCGAGTGCCCCTCAGCGGCGACACCCACGGTCCCGCACAATCCGGCGACGTGGCGATCATCGATGCTCGTGGGGATCTCGCGGCGGCCCAAACAGCCTGCCGCCGCCTGACGACGGATGCCCCCGCCACCGCGGTGGTAGCGCTGGTGTCGGCAGCCGACGGCCTGGCGGTCGAAGGCGAGTGGAACGTTGACGACGTCATGCCGCCCGTCACCGACGCCAACGAGCTCCAGGAACGGCTGGGGCGGGCGATCGCCCGCCGGCGCAGCGCAATCAACGGCAGTTTGAAATTCGGTCCCCTGCTGCTGCACCCGACCGCCCTGACCGGATCGCTCGAAGGCAAGGGCCTGGCCCTGACGGTGACCGAGTTCAAATTGCTGAGTTTCCTTGTGCAGCATGCCGGTCGGCCGTTCACCCGCACCCGGCTGATGCACGAGGCGTGGGGCTACGACTGTAACGGCCACATCCGTTCGGTCGATGTCCACGTGCGGCGGCTGCGCGCCAAGCTCGGGCCCGCGCATCAGTCGATGGTCGACACGGTCCGCGGCGTCGGGTACATGGCCGCGACCCCACCGCATCCGGAATGGATCATCAGCGAGTCCGCGCCGACCCCGATGGAGCCAGCGCCTGCGCAGTGAATCCCGTTGCGCGGGTGAGGTTTCGGGATCAGCCGAAGAGTGGAAATGCGCGCTTGCGCGCGAGCGCGTCCATCCCCTCCTGGATGGCGTCCTGGACCTCGCGGTACTTGCGGTCGACGTAGGCGTCGTCTTCGGCAAGCTCGGGGTCGTGGTCGAGCTCCACGGTCGGCATGAACCGGGTCCTGATCTTGGCCGGCAGCGGCAGCTGCGGCAGCGCCGCCGGCGCGATGCCCCACGGCAGTGAGACCGCCAAGGGGAACACTTTGAGGCGCAGCAGGCGGTCCAGCTGTAGGGCCTTCGACAGCTTGTCGCCGCGGATCAGCACGGGCATCGCGTCGGCGCCGCCGACCGTGGCGATCGGCACGATCGGCACGCCGGCCCGAATCGCCATCTTCACGAAGCCTTTTCGGCCCGCGAGGTTGGCCTGGTCGCGCTCGGTCCAGGGGCGCAGCGAGTCCACTTCCCCGCCCGGCCACAGCGCGACGTCACGACCTTCGGCGAGGGCGGTGGCGATCGCGTCGGGGGCGGCCGGCAGCACACCCATCGAGCGGAAGTACCTGCCGATCACCGGAATCGCCATCAACGCGTCATGCGCGGTGCCGTGCAGTGGGCGATCCTGCCCGAAGCGCCGCCACCACTGCAGACCCACGGTCCAGGCGTCCCAGACGAAGGGAGCGCCGGAGTGGATCCCCACCAGCAGCGCGGGTGGGTCCGGGATATTTTCCCAGCCGTCGATTTCCATTCGAAACCAGTAGTCCACCAGCACATTCCACAGGTATTTCTGCCGCTGCAGAGTGGTCTCGTCCTGGCCGCTGAGGTCCCATTGGCCGGCCCGCTCTGCGACCCAGCCGCTGATTCCGCCATCCTGGCCGCTGCGCCGCTCCTCCATCGTCGCCCGCGCCTGTTTGGCGTTCAGTTTCGCTTGTTCGCGTACTTCTGGAGGTCTGTGATCCGGGTTACTCATGGGTGCGGTGTACCCGATTCATGCGCGCACGATGCAACTGCCGCCCGCAAATGCGGAACTCCCCGCGTCGCACGCGACGCGGGGAGATATCCGCAAGCCGGATTAGGTGTGGGCCGGGGCCGGCGGAGCACCCGGTACCGGGCTGGCGTTAGGGGCGGCACCCGGCGCAGCGCTGCTCGGCACGTTCGACGTCCACATCAGGATGTCCTGCATCCCGTCGTTGTAGACGACGCCGTTGGGCGGCGCGCCGGTCACGTCGAAGTACAGAGTTCCGGTCGACTCGCTACCCTGCGCGATCGGCGCGGGGCTCAGGCCGTTGGGAACCCCAACCTTGTCGATCACCCGGTAGTTCTGGCCATTGGGCCCGCGGGCGATGAAGTCGTTGACCATCGGGGTCACGAGCCCGCCGTCCGACCGAGCGGTGACGTCCGCCTGGTAGAGCGTTCCCTTGGGCGTGTAGCCCGGAATTGTGACGTTGCTCGGCTGCAGGTTGCTCACCGTGTAGTTGGTGACCAACGGGCCGTCGACGAGCTGCTCACTGGTGCCGAAGCCCTGAATGTTCGGCGGCGCGGCGGCAGCCGTCGACGCGGCGAAAACGCTTGCCACCGCTATCCCCCCGGCAGCGGCGGCAGTCTTGATGGCCCTCTTGGTGACCTTCATTGCTCATTCCTTTCGTGTTGAACAATCGCCCCCCGTAAGGGCAATACACACACGAGTCGCAAATAGCCATTCGCCTTACGCTCTAAACATGCGGGTCCGCTGAATAGCGAATTAGTGCAGGTTAGCTGGTGAAACGCGGTTTAATTGTCGGACAGCATCTTTCGCATCAGCTTTTAACATCCGTATCGCTATTCACGTCCGGTCACTGGCGCAACGCGGGCGATTAGCCTCCGGCCCGGTGGGTAGTCGGAGCGGGACGAAACCGACGAGGACGGAAGGGGCGTCCATGGAACGCGGAAGCTCCAAGCACAGCCCACGCGAGGACGACGAACTCAAGCACGAATTGGACGGCACGCTGCGCGGCAACCGGCCCAGTCGCGCCGAGGAGTGGCATGATCCCGAACCCCCGGCCGACGACGACCCCGACGTGCCCACGGCGGGCCCGGTGACGCGCGAGCGGTAAATCTGGCGAGGCGTTTGCTCGCAGCAATTCTCGACACGAATAGAGGAAACAGATGGGCTTTGCGCCTCAACAACAATCCGCCCCCGGCGTGCAGGCCGAGATGAACCCGGTTCCCGACTGCGGCGAAAACAGTTACCGGGGCTCGGGAAAGCTCACCGGCAAAAAGGCGATCATCACCGGTGGTGATAGCGGCATCGGCCGCGCGGTCGCAATCGCTTTCGCCCGGGAGGGCGCCGACGTGCTGATCTCCTACCTCAACGAGGACGACGACGCTCGCGACGTCGCCCGCTATGTGCAGGACGCCGGGCGGAAGTGCGTACTGGTGTCCGGCGACCTGTCGGACGCTGCGCACTGCCGCGCCGTCGTGGATCGAGCCGTCGAGGAATTCGGCGGCATCGACATCCTGGTCAACAATGCCGCCTACCAGATGATGCACAAAAGCCTCGACGAAATCAGCGACGAGGAATGGGATTACACCTTCCGGCTCAACGTCGGCGCCTACTTCCATCTCACCAAGGCGGCCGTGCCGCACATGAAGGCCGGCGCATCGATCATCGGCAGTTCATCGGTCAACTCCGATACGCCCAACCCCACCCTGGCGCCCTACGCGGCGACCAAGGCTGCCATCACCAACTTCTCGGCCAGCCTCGCTCAGCTGCTGGGCGAGAAGGGGATTCGGGTCAACAGCGTGGCGCCGGGCCCGATCTGGACCCCGCTGATTCCCTCCACCATGCCGCCGGACAGCGTCGAATCGTTCGGCGAGAACACGCCGCTGGGCCGCGCCGGTCAGCCCGCAGAGCTAGCCCCCGTCTACGTGCTGTTGGCCTCCGATGACGCCAGTTACATCTCCGGCGCGCGGGTGGCCGTGACCGGGGGGCGGCCAATTCTCTAGGGCAGCATCGAAAATGCGCGCCGGGCGTCAGGAGCCCCGGTTCTCGCCGAGCTCCTCGACGATCGGGCTTTGGACGGGATTGTCCTTGGCGTTTTCGGCCAGCCCGGGCTTGGTGTGGGTGCGACGCGCCGCGGCCTTGCCACCGTTCTCGACGTCACGGTCGTCGGCGATGGTGACCGACGCGGCAACCTGGGCGGCGTTGTTGTAGGTCTCGGGCGGAATGCCCCGCAGGGCGCGGACCGTGTCGTCGTCACAGCCGTTGCGATCGGCGGCGTCAAGCAAATCCTGCTTGTTCGCCGGAAAGTCCACATCGCTCAAGCATCGACGCAGCTGATTGGGGGTGGTGGACGCAACCATGGCTGTCGGGATGCCCCGAAGCCGCGGGTCTAAACGAGCTCATCGCGTGTCACATCGGCGGGTCCGCGGTTCTCAGCGGCCGCGGACTCGACGGTTCTGCTTCTTGATCGCGTCCACCAGCTCCGCCTTGCTCATCGTGGACCTTCCCCGGATGTCGAGTCGGCGGGCCACATCGAGCAGATGCTTCTTGCTCGCATTCGCGTCGACACCCTCGGCGGTCTGACCGGACGCACGCGGACCACCGCTTTCGGCTCGCTCGTCCGACGGGCCCTTGTTTTCTTTGGGCTCCCAGTGGTCGCCGACCTTTTCGAAACTGTGCTTGAGCGCGGAATAGGCCACTCGGTGTGCGCGCTCTTCGCTGCCGTATTCGTCGGCGGCCGCGTCATGAGTCTTGGCGAAGGTGCGTTGCGCTTTGGCATTGGAACGTTGCAGCGTGCTCGGCAATTCGTCCTTCTTCGGCTTGCCGCCTTTCGTGGTCTTCGGCATGGAACCTCCTCGGGGTGCGCGTGACGTGTCGATTACCCCGTTGACCGGCCGGCAACCCCCGTCGCGTCGGCGAACCTGCCCGCCCGGCCGACAAAATATGTCAAGATGATTGACATGGTTCAGTCCGAAGACGCCCCGCTTGGTTACCTGCTGTACCGGGTGGCGAGCCTGCTGCGACCGGAGGTTTCGGCGGTGTTGGGCCCGCTGGGCCTGACGTTGCCCGAATTCGTCTGCCTGCGAATGCTTTCCATGCTGCCGGGGATGTCCAGCGCCGAACTGTCCCGGCAGGCCGGTGTCACACCGCAGGCCATGAACACGGTGCTGCGCAAGCTGGAAGACATTGGTGCCGTGGCGCGCCCGACGTCGGTCTCCAGCGGCCGCGCACTGCCCGCCACGCTCACGGGCCAGGGCCGCGCCCTGCTCAAACGCGCGGAAGGCGCGGTGCGGACCGCCGATGCCCGCATCCTGGCCAAGCTGACCGAGGCTCAGCAGCGCGAGTTCAAACGAATGCTCGACAAGCTCGGTTCCGACTGACCGGCACCTAAGCGGTTTGGATCCGGGCCCACGGCCGGGCCTCTTCGAGTTCGTAGGCCAGCTCGAGCAGTAGCGCCTCCTGCCCGGTGTCGGCCGAAAACATCATCCCCACCGGCATGCCTTCGTCGGACTGGGCCAACGGAAGCGAAAGCGCCGGCTCACCGGTGACGTTCTGCAGCGGGGTGAACGAGACCCAGTCGATCAGCCGCTCGATGATCTGGTGGTAGTCGGTGGGTGCCAGATAGCCGATGCGGGGCGTCTCGTCGGCGAGCGTCGGGGTCAGCACGACGTCGTAAGTGCCGAAGAATTGGGCGGTGCGCCTGCGGATTCGGCGCAGCCGCATGATCGCCAGCGGCAGTCGGTGCATGTTGCGCGCGGTGTGCCGCTCCAGACCGAGGGTGAGACTGTCCAGCCTGCTGCGGTCGAACGTCGCGCCGAACATTCGCCGCCCGGTGCGCACCTGGGCCAGCGCCAAAAATCCCCAATACAGCACGAAGTCGTCGACGAAACTGGCCGGCACCGGGGGTTCGTCGAGGTATTCGACGCGGTGGCCCAGCTCCTCGAGGAGACCGGCCGACTTCAGCGTGAGTTCGCGCACCTGCGGGCTGCAGTCGCGTTGCACCGAGCGGGTCAGCACCGCGATTCGCAGCCGCTGCCTGCCGGGCCCGGTGACGTCCCCGATCGGCGCCAGATTCGGGTTGCGCCAAATGCGTTCGGCCTCGCGGTAGAACGTCGCCGTGTCGCGCACCGAGCGGGTCACCACACCGTTGGCGACGATGCCCACCGGCATCCGGCGCAGGTGCGGGTCCAGCGGCAGCCGCCCCCGCGACGGCTTCAGCCCGACGAGGCCGTTGCAGGCGGCGGGGATGCGGATGGATCCGCCGCCGTCGTTGGCGTGGGCGATCGGCACGACACCGGCGGCGACGAAGGCCCCCGAACCCGACGACGAGGCGCCGGCGCTGTAGTCGGTGTTCCACGGGTTGCGCACCGGCCCCAACCGGGGGTGCTCGGCCGACGCGCTGAACCCGAATTCCGACAGCTGGGTCTTGCCCACGGGCGCCAGCCCGGTGGCCAGGAACAGCCGGGTGAACTCGCCGTCGGAGGTGGCGTTCCGCGGCGTCCACGCGTCGGTCCCGTGCATCGTCGGCTGGCCGGCGATGTCGACGTTGTCTTTGAGGAACGTCGGGACGCCTTCGAAAAACCGCGAGAAACCGTTCGCCAGCGGGGCGGCGGTTCGTGCCTGCTGGAAGGCGGCGTAGGCCAGGCCGTTGAGGATCGGGTCGACGGCCTCGGTGCGGGCGATGGCCGCCTCGACCACCTCCGCCCTGCCAACCCAGCCGGCCCGTATCGCGTGCGCGAGGCCGACCGCGTCGAGATCACCGAGGGCGTCGTCGCCGAACGCATGCACGTGTCGCATGGATCGACGCTAACCCGCATCCGCGCGGGGCCTAGGCTTGGCCCACCTCGAAGCGCACGAACCGCGTCACCGTGACGCCGGCCTCGTCGAGCAGCGCCTTGACCGTCTTCTTGCTGTCGGACACCGACGGCTGCTCCAGCAGCACCGCGTCCTTGAAGAAGCCGTTCAGCCGGCCTTCGACGATCTTGGGCAGGGCCTGCTCCGGCTTGCCCTCCGCCTTGGCTGTTTCCTCGGCGATCCGACGCTCGCTGGCCACCACGTCTTCGGGAACGTCCGCGCGGGACAGGAAGCGCGCCTTGAGGGCGGCGATTTGCAGCGCCACCGAATGCGCGGCCTCGGAATCCGAGCCCTGGTACTCGACCAGCACACCGACGGCGGGTGGCAAGTCGGCCGCCCGCTTGTGCAGGTAGGCCTCGACGGTGCCGTCGAAGTACGCGACGCGACGCAGTTCGAGCTTCTCGCCGATCTTGGCCGACAGGTCGGCGATGGCCTGCTCGACCGTGGTGGCCGGCGAGCCTTGGCCGATGGGGGAAGCCTTGAGCGCGTCGACGTCGGCGGCCTTGGACTGGGCCGCCGCCGAGACGATGTCGTCGGCGAGCTTCTGGAATTCGGCGTTCTTGGCGACGAAGTCGGTCTCGGAGTTCAGCTCGATCAGCGCGCCGCCCCGCGCGGCGACCAGGCCCTCGGCCGTGGCGCGCTCGGCCCGCTTGCCGACGTCCTTGGCGCCCTTGATGCGCAACGCCTCGACGGCCTTGTCGAAGTCGCCGTCGCTCTCGGCCAGCGCGTTCTTGCAGTCGAGCATGCCGGCGCCGGTGAGCTCACGAAGCTTCTTGACGTCGGCGGCGGTGAAGTTGGCCATGTCAGCCTTCCCTAGGAGGGTTCAGTGGTTGATTCGGGTGCGCCCGCAGCGGCGTCGGTGGGGGCGCTGGCGGCAGCGGAGGCCAGCAGTTCCTGCTCCCATTCGGGCAGCGGCTCGGCGGCCAGCGAGTCGGAAGCCTCGGGCTTGCCGTCGCCGCGGCCGACCCCGGCGCGGGCCTGCAGGCCCTCGGCGACGGCGGAGGCGATCACCTTGGTCAGCAGCGCGGCCGAGCGGATGGCGTCGTCGTTGCCCGGGATCGGGTAGTCGACCTCGTCGGGGTCGCAGTTGGTGTCCAGGATCGCGATGACCGGGATGCCGAGCTTGCGGGCCTCGCCGACGGCGATGTGCTCCTTGTTGGTGTCGACGACCCAGATCGCCGACGGCACCTTGGCCATGTCGCGGATACCGCCCAGGCTGCGCTCCAGCTTGTTCTTCTCCCGGGTCAGCATGAGGATTTCCTTTTTGGTGCGGCCCTCGAATCCCCCGGTCTGCTCCATCGCCTCGAGCTCCTTGAGGCGCTGCAGGCGCTTGTGCACGGTGGAGAAGTTGGTGAGCATGCCGCCCAGCCAGCGCTGGTTCACATAGGGCATGCCGACGCGCGTCGCCTCGGCCGCGACCGATTCCTGCGCCTGCTTCTTGGTGCCGACGAACAGCACCGTTCCGCCGTGCGCGACGGTCTCCTTGACGAACTCGTACGCCTTGTCGATGAAGGTCAGTGTCTGCTGCAGGTCGATGATGTAGATGCCGTTGCGGTCGGTGAAGATAAACCGCTTCATCTTGGGGTTCCAGCGACGGGTCTGGTGCCCGAAGTGGGTGCCGCTGTCCAGCAGCTGCTTCATGGTTACGACGGCCATGCTTGTGCCTTACGTGTGTCGGTTGTCGCCCGGCATCGGGTGAAGCCGGGCCCTGGCGCCTGCTGCGATGCCGGACCTCGCCAGGAAACCCTGGCGGGGACCGCCCGGCACGCGGTGCGTACTCCTAGTGGGACGGGAGACGCGGGGCGGACGCGCGAAGTCAGCCCGCGAACGAGCTGCGACCAGCAGTTTACACGGACTCAGCTGGTGGTTTTGCACAGCACCGGGCGCACCTGAGTGGTGGCGACGCCGCCGGCGCAATCAACTGAGCCGATGCGACGGGTGTGGTGGCTCTCATTGTGGCTGGCGGTGTTGTGGTTGGCGCTGCTCAGCGCGGCGCCGGCGGTCGCGGACGACGGTCGCCTGGACTGGCCGCTGCGCCCGCCGCCCGCGGTGGCCCGGGGCTTCGACGCTCCGTCCCCGGACTGGCAGCCCGGGCACCGAGGGGTGGACCTGCCCGGCGCGCCTGGTCAACCGGTGTACGCGGCGGGTACCGCCACCGTGGTGTTCGCCGGTCAGCTGGCGGGGCGGCCGGTGGTGTCGCTGGCCCATCCCGGCGGGCTGCGCACCAGCTACGAGCCGGTCCGGGCGGCGGTGCGGGTGGGTCAGCCGGTGACGGCCGAGACGGTGCTCGGGTCGCTCGAGCCCGGGCATGCCGGCTGCCGGGCGGCGGCCTGCCTGCACTGGGGCGCGATGTGGGGCCCGGCGTCCGGGGCCCGCTACGTCGATCCGCTTGGACTGGTGAGGTCGACGCCAATCCGGCTCAAACCGTTGCGGGGTTGAGCGTGCGCTCACGCCCGCGGATGGGCCTGATCGTGCACCGCCCGCAACCGGGAGACGGCGACGTGGGTGTAGAGCTGGGTGGTCGCCAGGCTGGAATGGCCGAGCAACTCCTGCACCACGCGCAGGTCGGCCCCGCCTTCCAGCAGATGCGTCGCCGCGCTGTGCCGCAGCCCGTGCGGGCCCATGTCGGGGGCACCGTCCACCGCGGCGACCGTCTGGTGCACCACCGTGCGGGCCTGGCGCACGTCGAGCCGCCGGCCCCGCGCACCCAGCAGCAGGGCCGGGCCGGACTCGGCGGTCACCAGCGCGGGGCGCCCCTCGTCGAGCCAGGCGCGCAGCGCCTCGGCGGCCGGCATCCCGAACGGCACGGTGCGCTGCTTGTTGCCCTTGCCCAGCACCCGGACCAGCCGATGACGGGCGTCCACGTCGTCGAGGTCGAGGCCGCACAGCTCGCTCACCCGGATTCCGGTGGCGTACAACATCTCGACGATCAGCCGGTCCCGCAGGGCCATCGGATCACCTTGTTGGGCACCGGATTTCGCGGCGGCCATCGCGTCGAGCGCCTGGTCCTGGCGCAGCACCGCCGGCAGTGTGCGGTGCGCCTTGGGCACCTGCAGCCGCGCCGCCGGGTCCCCGGCCAGCAGCCCGCGCCGCACGGCCCACGCGGTGAAGGCCTTGACCGCCGAGGTGCGGCGGGCCAGCGTCGTGCGGGCCGCCCCGGCCGTGGCCGCGGACGACAGCCAGGAGCGCAACAGCGGCAGGCTCAGCCCGTCCAGCCCGGCGCCGCGGCTCTCGAGGAACGTCAGCAGCGAGCGCAGGTCGCCGAGGTAGGCCCGACGGGTGTGCGCCGAGCGGCCGCATTGCAGCGACAGGTACTCGTCGAATTCCTCGAGGATGGCCTCCACGCCTGCAACGTTCGCAGGCGCCGGGGGGCCGATTCAGCCGACGCGCCGAAGCGTGTCCGGGGTGAGATCTTTCAATGTCGGGTAGCCGTCGACGGCCATGATCAGGTCCGCCTCGGCCAGCAGCGAACGGAGCACATGCACGACGCCGTCGACGCCGCCCAGCGCCAGGCCGTAGGCGTACGGACGACCGACCCCCACCGCGGTCGCGCCCAGCGCCAGCGCCTTGACGATGTCGGCGCCGTTGCGGATGCCCGAATCGAACAGCACCGGCAGCCCGTCGGCCGCCTCGATCACTCCGGGCAGGCAGTCCAGCGCGGGCAGACCCCCGTTGGCCTGGCGGCCGCCGTGCGTCGAGCAGTAGATGCCGTCGACGCCACCGTCCTTGGCGCGCCGGGCATCGTCGGGATGGCAGATGCCCTTGATGATGAGCGGCAGCTTGGTCAGCGATCGCAGCCAGGGCAGGTCGTCCCACGTCAACGGATTGCCGAACGTCGTGATCCACTGCAGCACAGTGGCCTGCGGGTCCTCCTCGGGCGGGAGCTGCAGGCCGGCGCGAAAGACCGGGTCGCTGGTGTAGTTGCTCAGGCACAGGCCCCGCAACTGCGGAAAGTTCGCCGTGCTGAGGTCGCGCGGACGCCACCCGGGGATCCAGGTGTCCAGGGTGACGATGATGGCCTGGTAGCCGGCGGCCTCGGCCCGCTGCACCAGGCTGGCGGCGAGCTCGCGATTCTTCGGTGTGTACAGCTGGAAAAAGCCGGGGGTGTCGCCGAACTCGGCGGCGACGTCTTCCAGCGGGTCGGCGGTCAGGGTGGAAACGACCATCGGGACACCGGTCGCCGCCGCGGCGCGCGCGGTGGCCACGTCGCCGTGGCCGTCTTGAGCGCAGATGCCGATGACGCCGATCGGGGCCATGAACACCGGCGACGGCAGCGTCAGGCCGAACAGCTCTACCGACAGGTCGCGCTCGGCGGCGCCGACGAACATCCGGGGGATCAAACCCCAGCGGTCGAACGCCTCGCGATTGGCCCGTTGGGTGCGCTCGTCGCCGGCGCCGCCGGTCACGTAAGACCACACCGACGGCGACATCGCCCGCTCGGCCCGGGCCTCCAGCTCCGCGAAGGCCATCGGCAGCGCGGGCGCGACCCCGCCAAGACCCCGGAAGTAGATCTCGTTCTGGTAATCGCCGAAATGCGCCATGGAAGTAGAGGATGCCAGCCGGCGACGGGTCCGACGAACCCGCTAGGAGGCCCCGGCCCCGGCTTCGGCCTCGGCCAGTTCCTTCTTCCACTGCCGGAATGTCTCTTCGGTGCGGCCGCGGCGCCAGTAGCCCGAGATGGACGACGCCCATTTCGCGTCCACGCCGCGCTCCTTGCGGATGTAGGGCCGCAGATTGTGCATGACGCTCTGCGCCTCGCCGTGGATGAACACGTGCACCTGCCCGGGCAGCCAGGGCGTGGTGGTGACCGCCTCGATCAGCGGGGCGTGGTCGCCGGCGCGGTCCTCGGGGACGAGGTCGGCCCGGCCACCGCGATAGACCCAATGCACTTCGACGCCTTCCGGCGCGGTCAACGGGATTTCGTCTTCCTGGCCCGCCACCTCGATGAACGCCTTGCCCACGGCGCTGGGCGGCAACGCTTCCAGCGCGGCGGCGATGGCCGGCAGCGCCGACTCGTCGCCGGCCAGCAGGTGCCAGTCGGCGGCCGGGTCGGGCGTGTAGGCACCGCCGGGCCCCATCAAGAAAATCCGCTGGCCGGGCTGCGCCGCGGCCGCCCATTGGCCCGCGATCCCGTGCTCGCCGTGCGTGACGATGTTCAGCGTGATCTGACCCGCGGCGCTGTCGACGTGGCGCACCGTCATGGTCCGGACCGACGGCCGCTTCTCGGGGGGCAGCCCCGCGAAGCTGTCCAGGGTCAACGGCTGGGGCAAGCCCGAGACGTCGATGTCGTCGGCGACGAACACCAGCTTGACGTAGGAGTCCGTGAATTTGCTGGGCACGAAGGCGTCGAAGTCCTTGCTGCCGAGCACCACCGCGACCATGTGCGGTGTGAGCTCCTTGGTATCGACAACCTCGAAGCGTTGCAGAGGTCGACCCGCCACTTGTCCTCCTGTCCCCGCCCGACCCCCGTCGACTATACGAGCCGCGGCGTCGACGCAGCTTGGCCGCTCGCTGCGCGGACGAGTCGCCACCTGCCCTCCTGGCGGCACACCAACCCGGCCAGCTCGAGCATCGCCAGGGGACCCAACACCCGCTCGGGCGCCAGCCCCGACGCGACCGCGAGCTGCTCGACGGTTGCGGCGCCGCGGCCCGGCAGCGCCTCGTACACCCGGCGCTCGGCGTCGCTCAGCCCGTCGAGTGCGGTCGCCGGGCGCGGTTCTTCGGCGGCCAGCTCGCCGATGCGGCCGATGAGCTCGACGATGTGGTCGGCCCGGGTAACCAGTTCGGCGCCGTTGCGCAGCAGCGCGTGGCAGCCGGCCGACGCCGACGACGTCACGGGCCCGGGCACCGCGGCCACCACCCGCCCCAGCGCCCGCGCCCACGCCGCGGTGTTCGCCGCGCCGCTGCGCAGCCCCGCTTCCACGACCACCGCGGCCCCGGCGACGGCGGCCACCAGCCGGTTGCGGGTCAGGAATCGGTAGCGGGCGGGCCGAACGCCCGGCGGGTATTCGGTGAAGAGCAGCCCCTGCTGGCCGACGCGATGCAACAGCGCCGCATGGCCGCTCGGATACGGAATGTCAAGCCCGCCGGCGAGGACCGCCACGGTGATGCCCTCGGCGTTCAGCACCGCCCGGTGGGCCGCGCCGTCGATGCCGTAGGCGCCGCCGGAGACGACGGCCACCTCCCGCTGGGCCAGCCCGACCGCCAAGTCCTCGGCCACCTGCTCGCCATATGCCGTCGCGGCCCGCGTTCCCACCACGGCCGCCGCACGGTGCGCCACCTCGTCGAGCCGGGTGGGGCCCAGCGCCCACAGCACCATCGGGGCCGCGCCGTGCGCTTTGCCCGAGGCGTTGGCGAAGGCGGCGAACGCCAGCAGCGGCCACTCGTCGTCGTCGGGCGTGATCAACCGTCCCCCACGATGGGCGAGAAGCTCTAGATCGGCTGCCGCACAATCGGTTTCACGCCTCGCCTCGGTGTGCCGCGCGAGATCGTCGTCGACCAGCCCGCGTCGCACCCGGTCGGCCGCCTCCACCGGGCCGACGCACCGCACCAGGGTGGCCAGCCCGGCGCAGGGCGGCTCGGCCACCCGGGACAGGTATGCCCAGGCGCGCAGCACGGGATCGTCGACCGCGGTCAGCATCGGGACGCTCCGGATTCCAAGTATTCGCCAAGGATTTGTTTAGCCCCATACGCGAATGTGTTGCCGTCGACCACCATTCGCCATCGCGCGGCCGGCAACGAAGGGAGCGAACAATGATCGTCTGCCCGCCGACCCGGCTCGCGCCCCCCGCGCGCCCAACCAACCCTTGGGCGATCGCGGCGTTCGCGCTGAGCCTGGTCAGCTGGTGCGGCCTGCCCATCCCGATCCTGAGTGGCGTCCTCGCGTTCGTCGCGTTGCGCGACATGGAACGGCGCGGCGAACGCGGTCGCGCCATGGCGCAGTTCGCCCGGGCGCTCGCCATCCTGGTGACGGTCGCGATAGCGGTTAGCGGCGGGCACAACGACTGGTTGACCAACGCCTACTGGTGATTCGCGTTCGGCGCTCATCGCTGCGCCCCCGGCTGCCGGAAGCTGAGCGCGGCCGCGACCTCCTCGAGCCCGGGCGACACCCCGCCGGCCAGATCGGTCAGGCTCCACGCGACCCGCAAAGTCCGGTCCAAGCCCCGGATGCTGAGCACCCCACGATCCAGTGCCCGTTGCAGCGGAGTCATCGCCGCGTTGCCGAGGCGGAACTTTCGGCGCAACAGCGCCCCGCTGACTTCGGCGTTGGTGCGAAATCCGTGCGGCGACCACCGCTCGGCCGCGGCCGCGCGGGCCTGGGCCACCCGCTCCCGAACCTGCGCCGTCGACTCGGCTTCACCGCCGGACATCGCATTGGCGCGCACCGAGTGCATCTCCACCCGCAGGTCCACTCGGTCCAGCAGTGGACCGGACAGCTTGCCGAGGTAGCGGCGCTTGGCCGCGGCAGCACAGACGCAGTCCTGCGGGTCGGCGGGCGCGCAGGGACACAGGTTGGCCGCCAGCACCAGCTGAAATCGGGCCGGGTAGCAGGCCACACCGTCGCGTCGGGCGAGACGGATCTCCCCATCCTCCAACGGAGTTCGCAAGGCTTCCAGCGCGCCGACACTGATCTCCGCGCATTCGTCGAGGAAGAGCACCCCTCGATGCGCGCGGCTGACCGCGCCGGGCCGCGCCATGCCCGAACCGCCGCCGACGAGCGCCGCGACGCTCGAGCTGTGATGCGGCGCCACGAACGGCGGCTTGGTGATGAGCGGGGTCTCCCCCGACAGCAGCCCGGCCACCGAATGGATCGCGGTGACCTCGAGTGACTCGCTCTCCGACAGCGGCGGAAGCAGCCCCGGAAGCCGTTGGGCGAGCATCGTTTTGCCGATGCCCGGCGGCCCGGTGAGCATGAGGTGGTGCGACCCGGCGGCCGCCACCTCCACCGCGAACCGCGCCTGCGTCTGCCCGACCACGTCGGCCAGATCCACCGAGGGTTCCGGCGGGCTGGACGTGGTGGTGATCCGGTTGTGCAGGGCGGCGGAGCCGCTGAGCCATTTCTGCAACTGCCCCAGCGTGCGCACTCCCCAGACGTCGATGCCATCGATCAGGCTGGCTTCGGCCAGGTTGTCGACCGGGACGACGACGGCAGGCCAGCCGTCGCGCTTGGCGGCCAGCACCGCCGGCAGCACGCCGCGCACCGGGCGCACCCGGCCGTCCAGCGACAGCTCGCCCAGCAGCACCGTCTTCTCCAGGCGGTCCCACGGGTTTCTTCGCTGCGCCGACAGGACGGCCGCGGCCAGGGCGATGTCGTAGACCGACCCCATCTTGGGCAGCGTCGCCGGTGAGAGCGCGAGCGTCAGCCGCGCCTGCGGCCAACTGTTGCCGCAGTTGGTGACCGCAGCCCTGACCCGGTCGCGGGATTCCTGCAGGGCGGCGTCCGGCAGACCCACCAGGTGAACGCCGGGCAACCCGGAGCTGATGTCGGCTTCGATCTCCACGGTTTGTCCGTCCACGCCGCGGACGGCGACCGAGAACGCGCGGCCCAGCGCCATCAGCCGATCCCTTGCAGATGGGTGATCTCGGGGGTGCGCCGGCGC
This sequence comes from Mycobacterium hainanense, assembly GCF_041890355.1. Lineage (NCBI taxonomy): Bacteria > Bacillati > Actinomycetota > Actinomycetes > Mycobacteriales > Mycobacteriaceae > Mycobacterium > Mycobacterium hainanense. The sequence goes on from NZ_CP169059.1 coordinate 3,972,995, forward strand.
CCGACCCGCACCCGGATCACGTCGATGCGCAGCGCCGCCCAGCGCGTGTCCTGGCCCGCCAGCCACAGCCCGGCCAGGCGGCGCAACCGGCGGACCTTGCGCTCGGTGACCGCGTACGCCAGCCCGCCGTAGCCGTCGCCGGTACGGGTCTTCACCTCGACGAAGACCACCGTACGGGTGGAGTCGTCGCAGGCGATGACGTCCAATTCGCCGTAGCGGCAACGCCAGTTGCGTTGCAAGACGCGCAATCCCGCCCTCGCCAGGTGGTCCACGGCGAGCGCCTCACCCAGCGCGCCGAGCTGGACCCGGGTCATCATCGTTTCGGTCGTCATGCGGGCCACTGTGCGGGCCGGCTCCGACACGGCGGCGCCACGGCGGCGCGTGTGAGCCGTCCGCGGCGGCCGGTTGTCCCCAGTGCCGCGTTCATCCACAACCGGGCGAATACGCCTAGCCGATGCGGTCGGCCCTGGTGTAGATGTTCATCGAGTCCTCGCGCAGGAAGGCGACCAACGTGATCCCCGACTCCTCGGCCAACGACACCGCCAGCGACGACGGCGCGGACACGGCGGCCAGCACCGGAATGCCGGCGAGCACCGCTTTCTGCGTCAACTCGAAGGAGGCTCGCCCACTGACCAGCAGCACCGAGCCGGCCAGCGGCACCCGGCGCTGCTCCACCGCCCAGCCGATGACCTTGTCGACGGCGTTGTGCCTGCCGACGTCCTCGCGCACCGCGAACATGGTCCCGTCGACCCCGAACAAGGCGGCGGCGTGCAGCCCACCGGTGCTGTCGAAAACCTTTTGCGCGGTGCGGAGTTGGCTGGGCATGGTCTCGAGCGTGGTCGCCGCGAGCGTCGCGGGATCCGCGCCGGGGGCGAAGCGGCCGATCAGCCGCACCGCATCCAGCGACGCCTTGCCGCAGACGCCGCACGAGGAGGTGGTGTAGAAGTTCCGGGTCACGTCGAGGGTGGGGACCGTGACGCCGGCGGCCAACGTCACGTCCAGGACGTTATAGGTGTTCGCGCCGTCGACGGCGCCGCCGCAATAGCGGATGGTCTGCACGTCGTCGCGGCCGGCGATGATGCCCTCGGTCAGTAGAAAGCCTTGCGCCAATTCGAAATCCGCCCCAGGCGTGCGCATGGTCACGGTGACCGCCGCGCCGTTCACCCGAATCTCGAGCGGTTCCTCGACGACCAGGGTCTCGGGCCGGGTGATGGCTTCCCCGGCGGCCACGTGCGTCACCCGACGGCGCGCAGTTACGCGTCGCACGAGGCGATTTCACCGTCGGCGGGGATCGCGGCGCAGCGCTGAAACCTCACACAGCAAAACTACCCCGGCCTCAGAGCGCCGCGGCCAGCGCGGTCAGGGTTTCCGCCGACGAGTGGACCGGCCGCCAGCCGAGTTGGGTGCGCGCCTTAGTGGTGTCCATGACCATCGACGTGCGCGCGGTGTGCAGCCATTCCAGCATCGACGGCACGAGCGGCACCCGCGAGAGCGCCGCCGAGGCCGCGGTGGCCGCGACGGCGGGCACCCGGACCGGGCGGCCACCCAGGGCCCTGGCCACGTCGGCCACCGTGACGACGCCGTCACCGGCGATGTTGTACGCGCCGGGGGGCGCCGGCGTGGTGGCCGCCAGCGCGATCGCGCTCGCGACGTCGTCGTGGTGCACCAGCTGCAACGGGTAGCCCGGATCCGGGACGACCGGCTTCAAGACCGGCACCGCCTTGACCACGGCCCGCATCGGGGCGGGCAGTTGGTTCCACGGCATCGCGTCGGCCAGGGCGGTGGCGTTGGGGCCGGCGACGATGCACGGCCGCAACACGAAGACCTCCAGCGCCGACTCCTTGGTGATCTCGCCGAGCAGCGCCTCACACGCCGCCTTCTGCTCGGAGTAGTAATGCTCCTCGGATCCCCGCGCCGGCACGTCCTCGGTCAGCGGGTCGGGGTTGTCGCGGTGATACCCGTAGGCGGCCACCGACGACGTGTACACCAGCCGCCGGGGCCGCTCGGCGGCGACCGTCGCCTCGAAGACGTTGCGGGTGCCCTGCAGATTGATCCGGGCGCTTTCTTCCCGCGACCCCATGATGATGAACGCCAGGTGGATCACCACGTCCGCCTGCGCCACCAAGGCGTCGACGGCCTCGCGGTCCAGGATGTCGCCCTGCTGGTAGGTGGTCTTCTGCCAGCCGCGCGACGACGGGTCGAACGGCCGGCGTGCCATCCCGATGATGGCGTCCACGGCGGGTTCGCGCTCCAGCGCCGTCACCGCCGACATCCCGATCTCGCCGGTCGGCCCGGTCACCGCGACGGTAATTCCCACTCCAAGGCTCTTTCCCCTCGCAGCCTCGCCGAAACCAGGGGTGGGAAACGTCACCCGTACCACCGACCCAGCGCTGCGCCGGTCGTGAACGCCCCCGGCGGGGGTATCCGGACGGTCAGCGGGCGGCTTCGTCGTCCGCGCGCTGGCGATCCGGGCTCGTGCGATTCGTGCAATCGAGCCGAACAGCGTGTGAGGCGCGCGCGCAGGACAGATAATCTACGGCGATCGACGCGGGGTCAGACGGCATTGCGCGGGGAAAGAGGCACAGCATGAGCGACGAATCGACGGCCGCGGGCCCACCGGCGGCCGGCGGGGAGAAAGCCGACCCCGGGACGGTTTTCGCCGCGCTCGCCGAGATCATCTACCAGGGCTCGGACGTCGCCCAGATGTACGCGGCCATCTGCGTCGCCGCCACCCTGGTGGTCCCCGGTTGTGACCACGCCAGCCTGCTGCTTCGTGACGGCGACCGGTACGTCACCGTGGGTGCGAGTGACCAGCTGGCGCAGCAGATCGACGAGCTGGAACGGCGGTCCGGCGACGGGCCGTGCGTCGACGCGATCGAGGAGGAAACCCCGCAGATCGATCCCGACCTGAGGACGCCGTCGCTGTGGCCCCACCTGGCGAAGGTCCTGGTGGCCGAGACCCCGGTGCGCGGGGCGATGGGCTTTCGGCTGCTGGTGGACAAGCGCAAGGGCGCCGCGCTCAACCTGTTCAGCGACACCCCCAACATCTTCGACGCCGAATCGGCAGGGCGAGCGGCGGTGCTGGCCGCGTTCGCCAGCGTGGCCATCAACGCGGTCGCCAAGGGCGAGGACGCCAGCAGCCTGCGCCGGGGCCTGCTGACCAACCGTGAGATCGGCAAGGCGGTCGGCATGTTGATGCTGCTCCACGACATGACCGAGGAGCAGGCGTTCGACTTGCTGCGGAGCCATTCTCAGGCGCTCAACATCAAGCTGGCCGACGTGGCCCGCGAGGTGATTCAGAAACGCGGCGAGCTGCCGTCCCCGGACGACAAGCAGGTCCTGGGGGGCGGCTAGCTCCCGGCTATTCAGGCAGCCGCAGCTCGGGCTTTTCCACCTCTTCGATGTTGACGTCCTTGAACGTCACCACCCGCACCTGCTTGACGAACCGCGCCGGCCGGTACATGTCCCACACCCACGCGTCGGACAGTCGCAGTTCGAAATACACCTCGCCGTCGGCGTTGCGCGGCACCATCTCGACGCTGTTGGCCAGGTAGAACCGCCGCTCGGTTTCCACGACATAGCTGAACTGTCCGACGATGTCCTTGTATTCGCGGTACAGCGAGAGCTCCATCTCGGTTTCGTACTTTTCGAGATCCTCGGCACTCATCTGTTCAGACGTCCTTCTCGGAGAAACACTTCCCCGGCGTTCCGCCCAGGGAATCCTGGTCCCATCTTTCCTCACCGATATCCGCCGCGCGCGGGCGGAGGGCCGGTCCGCATTCGGTCACCACGCGACTACCCGACCCTTGTGACCCTATGGCCACGCGCCGGACGTTGATGAACGAATGGCGGTGTTCGGGGCAGGGCCCGAGCCGCGTCAGCGCCGCGCTGTGCGCGGGCGTGCTGTAGCCCTTGTGCTCGGCGAAGCCGTAACCCGGGTGGTCGGCCTCCAAGTCGACCATCAGCCGGTCCCGGCTCACCTTGGCCAGCACGCTGGCCGCGGCGATGCAGGCCGCCACCGCGTCGCCCCCGATGACCGGCAGCGACGGCACCGGTAGCCCGGGGACGCGGAATCCGTCGCTCAGCACGTACCCAGGCCGCACCGGCAGGCCGGCGACGGCACGCCGCATGCCCTCGATGTTCGCGACGTGCACGCCGCGCCGGTCCACCTCGGCCGGCGGGATGAACACCACGTGGTAGGCCAGCGCGTAGCGACGGATCAGCGGGAACAGCTTCTCCCGGGCAGCCTCGGTGAGCTTCTTCGAATCATCAAGCGCCGCAAGACTTTCCAGCCGTCCCGGGCCAAGCACACAGGCGGCCACCACCAGCGGGCCCGCGCAGGCGCCGCGGCCGACTTCGTCCACGCCGGCGACCGGGCCCAGCCCGCTGCGGTACAGCGCGGATTCCAAGGTGCGCATTCCCCGGGAACCCCCGGCCTTGCGGATCACCGTCCGCGGCGGCCACGTCGTGGCCATGGCTACTGATGCTGCTGCGGGTTCACCGAAGACACGCCACCCCAGCGCCCCGGCGGCCACACGATGAACCTCGCCTTGCCGATCACGTTGGACACCGGCACGGTCCCCGACGTCGGATCTCCCGTGCACAGCACGCCCTTGAGCGCTTCGGCCGGAACGCTGGTGCAGTGCGCGCGGGAATCCGCCGAATGGGTCCGGTTGTCGCCCATCACCCACAGCCGCCCTTGCGGGACAGAGACTGGCCCGAACTCGCTGCCCAGGCACGGGTACACCGACGGGTCGGCCATCATGGTGGCCGGATCCAAATAGGGCTCCTTGAGCGGCTTGCCGTCGACCGTCAACCCGGTGTCGGCGCGGCACTGCACCGTTTGCCCTCCGACCGCGATGACCCGTTTGACCAGATCGTTCTCGTCGGGTGGCACGAACCCGATGAAGGACAGCGCGTCCTGCGCCCAGCGCAGCACGGTGTTGTTGGACCGGATCGACTTGTAGCCGAGGTTCCACGACGGCGGCCCCTTGAAGACGATGACGTCGCCCGGGCGCGGCGGGTCGAAGCGATAGGTGATCTTGTCGACCATGATCCGGTCACCGACGCAGCCGGCGCACCCGTGCAACGTCGGCTCCATCGACTCCGACGGGATCAGGTAGGGCCGCGCCACGAACGTCAGCATCACGTAATAGAGCGTCACCGCGATGACCGCCAGCAGCGCGAATTCCCGCAGGGCGGATCGCTTGGTGCGTTCCGGCGCGTCCTCGTCGGGCGCGTCCGCCGGCTCGGGAACCGGTTCGGCGGCCTTCGGGGCCTCGCCGTCGGACGGATCCGGGATGCGGGTGGAGACCTTCGGCTCTGACTGGGCGGACGGGGGCTCAGGCGAGTCCGTGGGATCGGTCACGAGATCAGAGTAGCCAGCGCAGATTGTGTCGCTGTAAACCGACCGGAACTGCCACCCGGCCGTCCCAGCTCAGCGCTTTTCCTTGATCTTGGCCTTCTTGCCGCGGAGCTCACGCAGGTAGTACAGCTTGGCTCGGCGGACATCGCCACGGGTCACCACCTCGATGTGGTCGATGTTGGGCGAGTGCACCGGGAAGGTCCGCTCGACGCCCACGCCGTAGCTCTCCTTGCGCACGGTGAAGGTCTCGCGGATGCCGCCGCCCTGTCGGCGAATCACCACGCCCTTGAACACCTGGATCCGCTCCTTGGCGCCCTCGATGACCTTGACGTGCACGTTGATGGTGTCGCCCGGGCCGAAAACCGGGATGTCGTCGCGCAGCGACGCTTGGTCGACGAAGTCCAGGCGGTTCATCTTAGAAGGCACTTCCTTGCGGTCGCGGCCTGCGGCAACAGCCCTCACCCGGGGTGTGAGGCGGTCGCCAAGCCGATGGTTTTGGGCAACTTGCGCGCATCTCGCAGCAGGTGGGAAGCGGCCTGGCCGGCCAGCAACCGCTGGAGACAACTGGTCAATTGTGCCAGACAGGGCGGTTCCCACGAAAATCACAGCTTCCGACGCGGTTCGCAGCGAGCCGAAAACGCTGGTGAATGGTACATATGAACGGGGCCAGAACGCGCTACCGGACCTTGCGTGACGGCCGGATCAGGTGGCGTGACGCGGCCCGCGCCTTGCACTTCGGTGCGTCCGAGCCAGTCGGAGGAGAGGAATGCGCGTTCGGCCGCTGACTTTGTTCACCGCCACAGCGGCGGTGGCGTTGGTGGTGGCCGCCGGTTGCGAGGCGAAGGTCCAGGCCAAGGTCTACAACTTCCCGGTGTACGTCAGCCCCGACCGGGGCCTGCACCAGCCGCCCCCGCAGCGGGCGCAGCTGATGCTCGAGGCGGTCAAGCCCACGCAGCCCGAGCAGCAGCCGCCCCCGGAGCAGCAGGCGCCCAGCGCGGGACCCGTCGGCCTGCAGGCGCGGGTGCAGCGTGCGACCGACGAGGCCGCAGCCGGCGGGGCGGCCCTGTCGGTGGCGATTCTCGATCGCAAGACCCATCAGCTGGTTTCCACCGGCAACAGCCAGGTCATCGGCACCGCATCGGTGGCCAAGCTGTTCATCGCCGACGACCTGCTGCTGCACGAATCCGAGGGCAAGGCCGCGCTGAGCGCCGACGACCGGCAGGCGTTGGACATCATGCTGCAGTCCTCCGACGACGGCGCGGCCGAGAGGTTCTGGGCCCAGGGCGGCGAGAACGCGATCATTACCGCGGTCGCGGCCCGCTACGGTCTGGCGTCGACCACGCCGCCCAGCGACGGACGCTGGTGGAACACCATGAGCACCACGACCGACCTGGTCCGCTACTACGAGATGCTGCTCGACGGGTCCGGCGGCCTGCCGCCGGACAAGGCGAAGCTCATCGTCGACGACCTGGCCCAGTCCACGCCGAACGGGCTCGACGGCTATCCGCAGCGCTTCGGCATCCCGGAGGGGTTGTACGCCGAACCGGTGGCGGTCAAGCAGGGCTGGATGTGCTGCATCGGCAGCGATTGGATGCACCTGTCGACCGGGGTGATCGGCGCGGACCGTCGCTACATCATGGTGGTGCAGTCCCTGCAGCCCTCCGACGACGCCACCGCGCGCGAGACCATCACCCGGGCGGTCAAGACCATATTTCCCGAAGGCCGGATCGACCCGCTGCGGCGCGGGCTCTAATCGGATTGCCCGGCTTGTCCCCTCGCCGCTTCCCGGCCGGTGACACCCTCACCTCGCTCCACTTCGCGGAGCGCATCGCCGCTTTGCGAATCCGAGGGGCCCAGCAGCTCGGGGCGCCGTTCGCGGGTGCGCTGCACCGAAAGCTCCCGCCGCCACGCCTCGACGCGCGCGTGGTCGCCGGATAGCAAGACCTCGGGTACGTCGAGCCCGCGCCAGCTCGGGGGCCGGGTGTAGCTGGGCCCCTCGAGCAGCCGGTCCAGCGCCGGCGAATGCGAATCGTGCAGGTGCGAGGCGGGATTGCCGAGCACTCCCTCCAGCAGGCGCACCACGGCCTCGATCATCACCACGGCCGCCGACTCCCCACCCGGCAGGACATAGTCACCGATCGAGACCTCCTCCACCCGCATCCGCCGGGCGGCGTCGTCGATGACCCGCTGGTCGATGCCCTCGTAGCGACCGCACGCGAACACCAGGTGCTCCTCGGCGCTCCAGCGCTGTGCGTGGTCCTGCGTGAACAACCCACCGGCGGGCGTGGGCACCACCAACACCGTTTTAGCCGAACAGATTTCGTCCAGCGCTTCGCCCCACACCGGCGCCTTCATCACCATTCCGGGACCGCCCCCGTAGGGCGCGTCGTCGACCGAGCGGTGCACGTCGTGCGTCCACCCGCGCAGGTCGTGCACCCGCAAGTCGACCAGGCCTGACTGAATCGCCTTGCCCGGCAACGATTGCCGCAGCGGGTCCAGAAAGGCGGGAAAAATAGTGACGACGTCGATTCTCATGCCAGATCCAGCAGGCCCTCGGGCGGGTCGATCTCGACGACACCGTCGTCGAGTGACACCACCGTGACGATCGCGCCGACGAACGGCACCAACGCTTCCCCGCCGTCGGCCCGGCGCACCGCCAACAGCTCGCCGGCGGCGGTGTGCAGTACCTCGGCGACGACACCGACGTCCTGGCCCGTCACGGTCCGGACGTGCAGCCCTTCGAGCTGGTGGTCGTAGTAGGTGTCCGGCTCGTCGATGGGGGGCAGGTCATCGGAATCGACGACGAACAGGGTTCCGCGCAGCGCGTCGGCGGCGTCACGATCGGTGACTCCGGCCAATCGCAACAGCAGCCGCCCACCGTGTTCACGCGCACTTTCGACGACGAAGTCACGTTCCGTGCCGCCGCGGGAAGGCCTGCCGCGCAACGTTTTACCGGGCGCAAATCGGGCGTCAGGGTCGTCGGTGCGGATCTCGACGACAACCTCGCCGCCGATCCCGTGCGCCTTCGCGACGCGCCCGACCGTCAACTCCAACGGAGTTCCATGAGTGGCTACTGGTCGGTGTCCACCACGTCGACGCGGATACCGCGACCACCGATACCGGCGACCAGCGTGCGCAGGGCGGTCGCGGTGCGACCACCGCGACCGATCACCTTGCCCAGGTCGTCGGGATGGACGTGGACCTCGACAGTTCGGCCGCGGCGACTGGTCACCATGTCCACCCGGACATCGTCGGGGTTGTCGACAATCCCGCGGACCAGGTGCTCCACCGCGTCAACGACGACCGTGCTCATCGTCGCGTCAGCTTTCGGTGCTCGGCTCGGCCTGCTCGCCGCCCTCGGTGGCCGTCTCGGCCGGTGCGGCTTCAGCGGGCGCCTCGGCGGCGGCCTGCGGCGCGACGGCCTCCGGCTCGGCGGCCTTCGCGGCCTTCTTCGCCGGGGCCTTCTTCTTCGGCTTCGCGGCCTCGGTGGTCGGGCCGCCCTCGGCCTCGGCCAGCGCGGCGTTGAACAACTCCAGCTTGCTGGGCTTGGGCGGGGCGACCTTCAAGCGGCCCTCGGCGCCCGGCAGACCCTTGAACTTCTGCCAGTCACCGGTGATCTTCAGCAGCTTGAGGACGGGCTCGGTGGGCTGAGCGCCCACGGACAGCCAGTACTGGGCGCGCTCGGAGTTGATCTCGATGAGGCTCGGGTCTTCCTTCGGGTGGTAGCGACCGATGACCTCGATGGAGCGGCCGTCGCGCCGCGTCCGCGCGTCGGCGACGGCGATGCGGTACTGAGGATTGCGGATCTTGCCGAGCCGGGTGAGCTTGATCTTCACAGCCATGGTTAAGCGAATTCTCCTGTGTGCGTCACGCTGCAATTCAGCGATCGGGGCGGGATGCCCGGATCCGGTTTTGCCTCGCGTGTCTGACCACGAAGCGATGCGTAATCGCTCGGCGGACAGCCGCCCATTGTGCCAGAACAGGCCGCCGCGCCAGAAATCGCGGCGATCGCGAGCCCTACATGACCTTCTGGAAGACCTTCGTCTCCACCCGGCGGGTCATCCGCCAACCCGCGGGCGTGCGGACGAACTCGTCGTCGTACCAGAGCCCGCAGAACAACACCTCATCGCTGTCGCCGCCGAGCACCATCGGGTTGAAGCAGATAACCCGCGACGACGCCTTGTCGCCGTCGATCCGCACCGAGAAGTTGCCCAGCATGTGCGCGTACACCGGGAAGTTGGGCAGCACCTCGGACAGCCACTTCTTGACCTCCGGGTAGTGGCCCTCGATGCCGCCGAGCGCGGTGTAGTCGATGTACGCGTCGTCGGTGAACACGTTGTCGAGATCGTCGAATCGGCGCTGGTCAATCGCGGTGGAGTAGTCCACCAGCAGCTGTTGGATCTCTAAGCGGTCGGAAATCTCGGCCAGGCTCAACATGCATCGGACAGTAGACGAAAATCGGCGGTTAAAAGACCAGGAAGTTAGACTTTCGGCCCATGCGTAAGGTCCTCGCCTCAGCCGCGGCCGTGCTGATGGTCGGCGCGGGCGGCGCCGCCGTCCCCACGTCGTGGGCCGACAGCATGCAGCCAGTCGGCTCGATGCCGATCCCGGACGGCCCGGCCCAGACCTGGATCGTCGCCGACCTGGATAGCGGTCAGGTGCTGGCCGGCCGCGACCAGAACGTGCCCCACCCGCCGGCGAGCACCATCAAGGTGCTGCTGGCGTTGGTGACCCTGGACCAGGTGAGCCTGGATTCCACCGTGGTCGCCGATACCGCCGACACCGAGGTGGAGTGCAACTGTGTCGGCGTCAAACCGGGCCGCCTCTACACCGCGCGCCAGCTGCTGGATGGCCTGCTGCTGGTCTCGGGCAACGACGCCGCCAACACGCTGGCGCACATGCTGGGCGGACCCGACGCCACGGTCGCGAAGATGAACGCCAAGGCCGCCTCCCTGGGCGCGACGAGCACCCATGCCGCGACGCCGTCCGGCCTCGACGGGCCCGGCGGATCCGGGTCGTCGACGGCGCACGACCTGGCCGTCATCTTCCGCGCCGCGATGGCCAATCCGGTGTTCGCCCAGATCACCGCCGAGCCGTCGGCGATGTTTCCCGGCGACCACGGGGATCAACCGATCGTCAACCAGGACGAGTTGTTGCAGCGCTATCCCGGTGCGATCGGCGGCAAGACCGGGTTCACCGACGCCGCGCGCAAGACCTTTGTCGGCGCGGCCGCCCGCGGCGGCAGGCGGCTGGTCATCGCGATGATGTACGGCCTGGTCAAGGCCGGCGGGCCGAGCTACTGGGACCAGGCCGCGACGCTGTTCGACTGGGGTTTCGCGCTCAACCCGCAGTCCAGCATCGGCTCGCTATAGGCCCGCGTCCGGGGCCGCCGCGGACAGCAGCGTCATCAGCAGCGGGATCCGTTGCTCGGCGATCTGCGGCTGCGGCAGCACCCCCTCCACCACCGCGGCCCCGTCGAACACATTGGTCAGCACCGCTACCAGAACCGGGAACGTCTCCTCGGGGAAGCTCTCGGCGCGGGGCAGGGTGCGGGCGGCTTCGAGAATCTTGGTGGAGTACTGCCGCAGCTCGTGTTGCAAAGTGTCCCTGAGCTTTTCGTCGGTACGCGCGGCAACCAGCAGTTCATAGATCACCGCGTTGGCCGGGGCGGCGGTGACGTCGCGCAGGATCGCCAGAGCGGCTTCGAGCGCCGGCCGATCGGGCGGGATTTCGGCGACCCGCTTGGTGAACGTCTCGAGCTGACGGCGTAGCACCTCGGACGCCGTCGCCGCCATGAACTCGCCCATGGTCTCGAAGTGCCGGAACAGGGCGCCCACCGACACGCCGGCACGCTTGGTGATCACGGCGGCCGACGCCCGGGCGTACCCGACCTCGATGATGGTGTCGATGCAGGCGTCGAGGAGCCGGCCCACCGTCTCCTCGCGCCGCTGCTGCTGGGTCCTGGCCACGTCAGGCCCCGATTGACACGGCGGTCCGGCCGCGGTGCGGCTGGCCCGCGCGCAGGTAGCGGCCGGACCTGACGGTCTGGCCGTAGCCCTCGCAAAACCGGCCCCCGCGGAAGACCACGGCGCCGCCCACGCCGGTCGCGACGACCGCGTCGTCGTTGCGGTTGACCATGCGCCGCAGGCCGCCGTAGAAGGGCACCTCCTCCTCGTAATAGCCCTCGACCGCCTCGTTGAGGCCGGCCGGGTCGATCACCACGAAGTCCGCGCGGTCGCCCTGGCGCAGCGTGCCGGCGTCGATGCCGAACCACTCCCCGAGTTCGCCGGTCAGCCGATGCACCGCGTGCTCGGTCGACATGAACGGCGCGCCGGCCCGGTAGGCGTCGCGGGCGCGTTTGAGCAGCTTCAGCGGGAAGTTGTAGAAGGCCATGTTGCGCAGATGCGCGCCGGCGTCCGAGAAGCCCATGTGCACGCTGCCCTCCTTGGCGAGCGCGTCGAGCAGCTTGGGGCGATGGTTGGCCACGATCGTCGTCCAGCGCACATTGCGTTCGCCGTTCTCGACGAGCACGTCGAGGAACGCGTCGAGCGGATGCAGTTTGCGCTCGTCGGCGATGGCGCCAAAGCTCTTGCCTATCAACGACTTGTCGGGGCATTCGACGATGACCGCGTCGTGGAAGTCGCGGTGCCACAGCGACGGCCCGAGTTTGATGCGGTCGAATTCGCGCCGAAACTGCCGGCGGTATTCCTTGTCGGCCAGTAACTCGTTGCGCTGCAACTGGTCCCGCAGGTGCAGGGCGGCGGTTCCGGCGCCGAACTCCTCGAAGACCGGCAGGTCGATCCCGTCGGAGTACAACTCGAACGGCACCGGCAGATGCTGGAATCGCACGCTGGCACCCAGGAGCTTGTTGAGCAGGCGAGCCCCCGGGCCGAAGACGTATACCGACAGCGGCATCGACTTGGCGTCAGCGGATACCAGCATGCTCATGCGAACGCCCTTGCCCCGGTTGAAGATACGGCTGCTGGCGAGGAAGAAGAGTATCCCGGTCGCCGGCTTGCTCACGTTGGGGGCGCTCTGCAGGATGCGGCCGCGCTTGCGCAGCACCTTGATCAGCCGGCGCCGCTCGCGCCACGTCGCGAAGGTGGACGGCAGCGCCCGCGACCGGAAGCGTTCCCCATCGAGTTTGTCGATGGCCGCATCCATCCCCGACATGCCGAGCAACCCGGCGTCGAGCGCCTCGTCGAGCAGGCTTGCCATCCGCTCCACCTCGGTGTCGGTGGGCCGGACGGCGGCGTCGGTGGCCCGGTCGAGGCCCATCACCGCCGCCCGCAGGTCCGAATGGCCAAGCAGGGAGCCGATATTCGGTCCGAGCGGCAGGGCGTCGATCGCCTTGATGTAGTCCGCCGCGCAGGACCAGGTCTTGTTCTGCAAAGCGCCGTAGACGTATTCGCGGGGCACGGCCTCCACGCGGCTGAACAGGTCGGCGGCGTCCTCGGAGTTGGCGTACACGGTGGACAGCGAGCAGTTCCCCAGCAACACGGTGGTCACACCGTGGCGCACGGACTCCCGCAGACCCGGGTCAAGCAACACCTCGGCGTCGTAGTGGGTGTGCACGTCGATGAATCCCGGCATGACCCACTTGCCCGCCGCGTCGATCACGTCGGGGCAACCCGTTTCGTCCAGCGGGCCGTCGGACACCGTCGCCACCACGCCGCCGCGGATGCCCAGCGTGCGGGTCTGCGGCGCAGCACCGGTGCCGTCGAACCACAGCCCGTCGCGGATGATCACGTCGTACGCCACTTTTGCCTCCACTCGTCGCGGTGAAATGGACGGTAACATAGATAGCAAGCACTCGCAATCTTTTTGGGATGCGGCGTGTCGGCCCCCTACCGGGGCCGAAGGGAATGTCGTCGGGTCGGCAACCGGCACACCCGGCGGCGCGTCGCCCACGCCGTTGGCCGCCGACGCCATCCGGCGCGGGGGCTACGCCGAAGGGCGAAACACCTTGCCGCGCAATATCACCAGGTCCGGTCGCTGCAGCACGGCCGGGCCCGACCGGGGGTCCTGCGAATAGCACACCAGGTCCGCGGACGCGCCGTGGTCGAGGCCGGGGCGGCCCAGCCAGCGGCGGGCGTCCCAGCACGCCGCGCCCAACGCCTCGCCCCCGCTCATCCCGATGCCCTTGAGCGCCTCGACCTCGTCGGCGATGCGCCCGGGGGCGACCATGGTGCCCGCGTCACTGCCCGCGTAGATCGGCACACCGGCGTCGCGGGCCGCGGCGAGCCGCCCCGGGCCGCGGGCATGCAGATCACGCATGTGGGCGGCGTAGATCGGGTATTTCGCGGCGGCGGCGTCGGCGATGCCGGGGAAGTTCTCGACGATGTTGACCAGCGTGGGAACCAGGACAGTGCCGCGCTCGACCATCAGCTCGATGCTGTCGTCGGTAAGACCGGTGCCGTGCTCGATGCAGTCGATGCCGGCGTTGATCAGGCCGGGCAGCGCGTCCTCGCTGAAGACGTGCGCGGTGACGCGGGCGCCGTGGGCGTGCGCGGTGTCGATCGCCGCCTTGAGCACGTCGTCCGACCACAGCGGCGCGAGGTCCCCCACGCTGCGATCGATCCAGTCGCCGACCAGCTTGATCCAGCCGTCCCCGCGGCGCGCCTCTTCCGCGACCGCCTCGGGCAGCTGCGACTCGTCTTCCAGCTCGCGGGAGAAGCCGGCCGCGTAGCGTTTCGGCCTGGCCAGATGTTTCCCCGCCCGGATGATGCGGGGCAGGTCGTCGTGGTCGTCGAGGCTGCGGGTGTCGGTGGGTGAGCCGCAGTCCCGCAACAGCAGCGCACCGACGTCGCGCTCAACCTCGGCTTGGGCAATCGCGTCGTCCAGCGGGATCTCCCCGCGCTCACCGAGCCCCACGTGGCAGTGCGCGTCGACCAGGCCGGGCAAGATCCAGCCGTGAAACCCAGACGAGCCGAAGACGGTGTCGGCGCCGGCAACCGGTTCGGCGCTGATGCGGCCGTCGACGATCCACAGCTCGATCGGCGTCTCGCCGGGCAGCGCGAGACCTCGCACGTGCATGCGCACGGTGCGGGCTACTTCCTACGGTGACGACCCGCTTCGCCCGGCTCCGCCGCGCTCGCGATCGTCACGTTCCTACGGTGACGACCCGCTTCGCCCGGCTCCGCCGCGCTCGCGATCGTCACGTTCCCACGGTGACGACCCGCTTCGCCCGGCTCCGCCGCGCTCGCGATCGTCACGTTCCTACGGTGACGACCCGCTTCGCCCGGCTCCGCCGCGCTCGCGATCGTCACGACTTCTTGCCTGGGAACTTGAGCTTGGACAGGTCGAAGTCCGCCAACCCCGGCGGCAGCTCATTGAGGCCCTCCGGCATGTGCGACAGGTCGGGGAACCCGGCCGGCATGCCGGGCATCCCGGCGCCGAGCGGGTTGCGGACCTTGGGCGGAGTCGGACCGCGTCCGCCCTTCTTGCCCTTCTTGCCCTTGGCGCCCTTGGCCTTTCGGGTCGCCGATTTGCGGCCCATGCCGGGGATGCCCATGCCGCCGAGCATCGACGACATCATCTTGCGGGCCTCGAAGAAGCGGTCGACCAGCTGGTTGACGTCGGACACCGAGACGCCGGACCCGTTGGCGATACGCAGCCGCCGCGAGGCGTTGATGATCCTCGGGTCGGCCCGCTCCTCGGGCGTCATGCCGCGGATGATGGCCTGCAAGCGGTCGAGTTGCTTGTCGTCGACCTGGGCCAGCGCGTCCTTCATCTGTCCGGCCCCGGGCAGCATGCCCAGCAGGTTGCCGATCGGACCCATCTTGCGGATGGCGAGCATCTGCTCCAGGAAGTCCTCGAGCGTCAGCTCGCCGGTGCCGATCTTGGCGGCGGCGGCCTCGGCCTGCTCGGCGTCGAAGACCTGCTCGGCCTGTTCGATCAGGCTCAGCACGTCGCCCATGCCCAGGATGCGGCTGGCCATCCGGTCGGGGTGGAAGACGTCGAAGTCCTCCAGCTTCTCGCCGGTGGAGGCGAAAAGGATTGGGACGCCGGTCACCTCGCGGACCGACAGCGCGGCGCCACCGCGGGCGTCGCCGTCGAGTTTGGTCAGCACGACGCCGGTGAAGCCGACGCCCTCGCGGAAGGCCTCCGCGGTGGTGACGGCGTCCTGCCCGATCATCGCGTCGAGCACGAACAGGACCTCGTCGGGGTTGACGGCGTCGCGGATGGCCGCGGCCTGGGCCATCAGCTCCTCGTCGATGCCCAGGCGCCCCGCGGTGTCGACGATGACGACGTCGTGGTGCTTGGCCCGAGCCTCGGCAAGGCCGGCGGCCGCCACCGCGACCGGGTCGCCGGGCCCGGATTCGGGGGATTCGCCGGGATGGGGCGCGAACACCGGCACGCCGGCGCGCTCGCCGACGACTTGCAGCTGGTTCACGGCGGCCGGCCGCTGCAAGTCGCAGGCCACCAGCAGCGGGGTGTGTCCCTGGCCGCGCAGCCAGGCGGCCAGCTTGCCGGCCAGCGAGGTCTTTCCGGAACCCTGCAGACCGGCGAGCATCACCACGGTCGGCGGTGTCTTGGCGAACGCCAGCTGGCGGGTCTCGCCGCCGAGGATGCCGATGAGCTCTTCGTTGACGATCTTGACGACCTGCTGCGCCGGGTTGAGCGCACCGGAGACCTCGGCACCCCGGGCGCGGTCCTTGATCCGGGTGACGAAGGCCCGGACCACGGGCAACGACACGTCGGCTTCCAGCAGCGCCAACCGGATCTCGCGGGTGGTGGCCTCGATGTCGGCGTCGGTCAGTCGACCCTTGCCGCGTAGTCCCTGAAGTGCACCGGTCAACCGGTCGGACAGCGATTCAAACACCCCGCCAGCCTAGTGGTTGTATGGGTTGGCCGGCTCGGCGCCGTCGGTCGACCGCGACACATAAACGGCTGCGACGACGCGCCGGGACAGTCGCAATGGTTTATATCTGGCGAACGGGCACCGGCGCAGGCGAGCGCGCTATTGAATGGGCTGATGCTCGAGGTGATCGACAAAGGATCCTGTACCCGAGACCATCCGGTGCCGCTGCTGTTCGTGCACGGCGGCTGGCACGGCGCGTGGTGCTGGGAGCACTTCCTGGACTTCTTCGCCGACGCGGGCTATCGCGCGGTCGCGATGAGCCTGCGCGGGCACGGGGGCAGCCCGACGGCCAAGCCGCCGCACAAGGTTTCCATCGCCGACTACATCGAGGACGTCGGTTCGGTCGCCGACGAACTGGGCGGCGGGCCGGTGCTGATCGGCCATTCGCTGGGCGGCTTCGTCGTCCAGCGCTACCTCGAAGACCGCAGCGCGCCGGCGGCGGTGCTGGTGGGCTCCGTCCCGCCGCAGGGCGTGCTCACCTTGGCGTTGCGGGTCTGGCGCCGCCGGCCGTCGATGACCATGGAGGCCTGGAGCGATCGCACGTTGCTGCGATTCCTCGCCACCCCGGCGCTGGCCCGCGAGTACCTGTTCTGCGCCGACACGCCCGAGGCCATCGTCGAATCCTGCAGGCAACGCGCCGGAGCCGAAAGCGTCCGCGCCGCCATGACCGATCCGGTGCTCCGCCGCGTCCGAACCCGGCGTGTGAGCACCCCGATCCTGGTCCTGGGCGCCGAGTACGACGGGTTCGTCAGCGTCGGCGAGGTACGCGCCACGGCGCGCGCCTACCGGACCGAGCCGCAGTTCTTCCCGATGGGACACAACATGATGCTCGAGCCGGGCTGGGCTGACGTCGCCGAACACATCCGCGGGTGGCTGGCCGCGCGCGACCTGGCGGGCCAGGCGCGCTAATCACGCTCGAGTCGCTACTGCGCCGAAAAGCGTTGGCGTGCTAGATTTCACAGCCATCGCCTAACCAGGCTGGCCACACCGAAAACTACAACCACCGGGGGGAAATGTCCGTGCAACCGCTCGCTCGCACGGAGACCTCCGTCGACGACAGCGGCGGCCGGGCGCTGCGCGGATGGCAGCGCAGGGCGCTGGTCAAATACCTCACCGGACAACCGCGGGATTTTCTGGCCGTGGCGACCCCGGGATCCGGGAAGACGACGTTCGCGTTGCGGGTGGCGGCCGAACTGCTGGGCCAGCGTGCCGTCGAGCAGATCACCGTCGTGGTGCCCACCGAGCACCTCAAAGTGCAATGGGCGCAGGCCGCCGCGCGGCACGGCATCGCGCTGGACCCCAAGTTCTCCAACTCCAACGCCCGCATGTCGGGCGAGTACCACG
The DNA here is from genome assembly GCF_041890355.1 of Mycobacterium hainanense. Taxonomy (NCBI): domain Bacteria; kingdom Bacillati; phylum Actinomycetota; class Actinomycetes; order Mycobacteriales; family Mycobacteriaceae; genus Mycobacterium; species Mycobacterium hainanense. The sequence goes on from NZ_CP169059.1 coordinate 3,990,568, forward strand.
GCGTGATGGTCACCTACGCCCAAGTCGCCGCGCATCCGACGCTGCACCGGGTGCGCACCGAACAGCGCAAGACGCTGGTCGTCTTCGACGAGATCCACCACGGCGGCGATGCCAAGACGTGGGGTGACGCCATCCGTGAGGCCTTCGGCGATGCCACCCGCCGGCTCGCCCTGACGGGGACGCCCTTTCGCAGCGACGACAGCCCCATCCCGTTCGTGGCCTACGAATCCGGAGCCGACGGGGTGCGGCGTTCGCGGGCCGACCACACCTACGGTTATGCCGAGGCTCTGGCCGACGGGGTGGTCCGACCGGTGGTGTTCCTGGCCTACTCCGGCGAGGCCCGCTGGCGGGACAGCGCCGGCGAGGAGCACGCCGCGCGGCTGGGCGAGCCGCTGACGGCCGAGCACACGGCGCGGGCCTGGCGCACGGCGCTCGACCCCGCCGGGGAATGGATGCCGGCGGTGATCGCGGCCGCCGACCAACGGCTGCGCCAGAAGCGCGAGCACGTGCCCGACGCCGGCGGCATGATCATCGCCTCCGACCGCACGGCGGCCCGCGCCTACGCCGCCCTGCTGACGAAGCTGACCTCGGAGGCGCCGACGGTGGTGCTGTCCGACGATCCCGGTTCGTCCGCCCGCATCAGCGACTTCGCCGCCGGCACCAGCCGATGGCTGGTCGCGGTGCGCATGGTCTCCGAGGGCGTCGACGTGCCGCGGCTCTCGGTCGGGATCTACGCCACCAGCGCGTCGACGCCCCTGTTCTTCGCGCAGGCCATCGGCCGGTTCGTCCGGTCGCGCCGCGCCGGCGAGACCGCGAGCATCTTCCTGCCGTCGGTGCCCAACCTGCTGCAGCTCGCCAGCGAGCTGGAGGCCCAACGCAATCACGTGCTCGGGGAGCCGCATCGCCCGGCCGAGGACCCCCTCGACGGTGATCCGGCCACCAGAACGCAGACCGAGAAGACCGAAGCCGACAACGGCTTCACCTCATTGGGCGCCGACGCGGAGCTGGATCAGGTCATCTTCGACGGGTCGTCGTTCGGCACCGCGGCGCCGGCCGGCAGCGACGAGGAGGCCGACTACCTCGGCATCCCGGGCCTCCTCGACGCCGAGCAGATGCGGGCGCTGCTGCACCGCCGCCAGGACGAGCAGCTGCAGCGACGGGCCGCGCAGGGCGCGCCGGCCCCGGTGTCCGCGGCCCCGACGCTGCACGGTCAGCTGCGCGACCTGCGTCGCGAGTTGAACTCGCTGGTGTCGGCCACCCACCACCGCACCGGCAAGCCGCACGGCTGGATCCACAGCGAACTTCGCCGTCGCTGCGGGGGACCGCCGATCGCCGCAGCGACCCGCGAGCAGATCCAGGCGCGGATCGAGGCCCTGCGGCACCTCAACGCCGAGCACGCTTAGTCAACGCGAGGAACCTTCGCCGGCTTGCTGCGGCGAATAGTGTCGAGCGTGGTTCCCGCCGCGCCGCTTGGCCTCATACATCGCGGTGTCGGCATCGGCGACCAGCTGACGATAGGCTCGCTCGGCGTCGTCGCTGCCGACCTTGCTCAACGCCAGAGTCGCGGTTCCGATGCTGGCGGTCACCGACGATGCCGCCTCGGCCACCGCGCCACACAGTCGTCGACCCCACGCGAGAGGCTCTGCCGTCTTCACGATTTCGGCGACCAGAAATTCCTCTCCGCCCACGCGGCCGATGAGCGCGGTGTCCGTGCAGACGGTGGTCAATGCGCGAGCCACCGCTACCAGCGCCGCGTCGCCGGCCGCATGCCCCTGGCTGTCGTTGAGGTCTTTGAAGCGGTCCAGATCGATCATGGCCACCACCAAACAAGCATGGTTGGCACTGGCGATGATCCGCCCGACGATGGCTCGGTCGCAGGCCCGGCGGTTCAGCAGGCCGGTCAGCGGATCGCGGTCGGTTCGCAGCAAATCCATGCCCAACGCCCGCACGGCGGCCTGGATACCAAGTGGGACAATGACATTGAGTTCAAGTAGCAAGGAGTAGGCGTTGACGGCGAGCATCGACTGCCCGGCCGCCGCCAGGCGCGCCACCTCGATGGCGCCGACCGTTCCGGCCAGCACGAAATTCGGCGTCATGTACCTGGCCGTGTGGAAGAACGCGAGGTAGCCACCGGGGATCGCCAGCGCAGTGCACGCCATCAGGGCGACCAGTGGGTTGGCCTGCGACAGGGCGCCCGTGGCGATGCAGACGCTGCCGGTCATCGCTAGACGGATCGATTGGTGACGCGTGGGCCAGTTCGACAGCCACACCGCCGCGATGCTCAAGCCGACGATGCCGATCAGCACGGCGACCAGCAGAGTGACCGGCCGGAAGGGCCTCGGCCCCAACAGGACATCAGCCGGATAAAACGCGAGCGAAGCGGAGATCAACGCAAACATCCGGCGGGCCGCCGTACTCAGCCCCCGGGATTGCAGATAGCCGGTCAACCAATCAAAGTGGTCGGGCTGTCGCCACCACGCGGCCAGCCCCTTCATCGGTTGCCCTTCCACCGGCGTGTCCAGCGGCGGATTTGCCCCCCGACGCTTGGTCAGTTTTAACACGATCGGGGGGTCGGTGCATTGACCGCACGCGCGGGCTGTGAGCAAATGCTGCCAAGCGCGGACCCTTGACCGTGAAGGCTAGTCGCCGACCGGCTCTTGGAGCACTTCGACCGCGGGGCCACCCAACACGGCGAGCAAATGCTCTTCGATCGCGGCTCGCGCGTCGTGCTCGGCCTCGGCCGGGACCGACACGCAGAACACGTCCGCGGCCGTCGAACCGAACGTGTTGACCTTGGCCCAGACGATGTCGGCCCCCGCCTGTTCCAGCGCGCGGGTCAACAGCGCCAGCAGCCCCAGGCGATCCATGGCGCGGACCTCGAAGATCAACTGGCCGGCGGTCGCCGCGTCGAGCCACAGGATGCGCGGCGGGGCGGTCGACCGGGTGACGGGCACCCCGGCCTGAATCTCGCCTGCCCGCGCGGTCGCGGCGCTGACGGCGTCGCTGTCACGCTTCTCCAGCGTGCCCAGGACGTCGAGGTCACCGGCCAGGGCTCCGTTGAATTGTTGTCGCAGCAAACCTGATTCGGGCGGCGAACCGAACACCGGGGACACGACGAACTCGACGATGGCGACGTCCTCGTAAATGTTGGCCAACGCCGAATGGATTCGCAGCGAGTTCAACGCCAGCACCGCAGCGGCTTTCGACACCAGCCCCCGCTGGTTGGGCGCGATCATCACCGCGGTCAGGCGCTCGCGATCATTGGGTTTGATCTCCACGTGCACACCGCGGTCGGCCGCCAGCGAAAGGTGATGCGGCGCAATCGGTTCCGCCTCGGGAAGCGGCTCCCCCGCCATCACCAGCCGGCAGCGGCGGACCAGGTCCTCGATCAGGGAAGCCTTCCAGTCACTCCATACCCCGGGCCCGGTGGCCTTGGAGTCGGCCTCCGCCAGCGCCTGCAGCAGCTCGAGCAGCTGCGGATCGCCATTCAGCGCCGCGGCCACCGATTCGATGGTGTCGGGGTCGTTGAGGTCGCACCGGGTGGCCGTCACCGGCAGCAGCAGGTGATGACGGATCATGCCCGCGAGCGTGGCCGTGTCGTCGCTGGACAGGCCCAGCCTGTTGGCGATCGGGATGGCCAGTTCCGCGCCGAGCACGCAGTGGTCGGTACCGCGCCCCTTGCCGATATCGTGCAGCAGCGCGCCGAGCGCGAGCAAGTCCGACCGCGCCACGCGCGTGGTGAGCGGCGCGGCGTTGACGGTGGTTTCGACGATGTGCCGGTCGACGGTCCACTTGTGCGAGACGTCGCGCGGCGGCAGGTCGCGCACCGCGTCCCACTCTGGGAAGAGACGACCCCACAGCCCGGTTCGGTCCAGCGACTCGATGGTGTTGACCGTCGCGGGCCCGGCCAAAAGCACGACCAGCAGGTCGTCCAGCGCCTCCCGCGGCCACGGCGAGGGCAGGTCCGGAACGCTGTCGGCCAGCCGCTTGAGCGTGCCCGCACCCATGGGCAGGCCGGTGGCCGCCGACGCGGCCGCGACGCGCAGCACCAACCCGGGATCGGTCTGGGGGTGGGCGTCGCGGGCGAGCACCACCTCGCCGTCGTACTCGACCACACCCTCGTCCAACGGTCGGCGCCGCGGGCGTCGCACGAAAGCCGTGAGGCCGCGTCGGGGTAGCGCGTTCTGCGCGGTCCGCAGCCCGGTTTCGGCGTGGTAGGAGATCGTGCGGCTGGCGCTGGACAGCAAGCGGGACAACGCAAATCGATCCCCGACGCCCAACGCGGCGCTCACCTCGTCGGCGAACTGCGCCAGCAGTTGATCGCGTCCGCGCCCGGACACCAGGTGCAGTTCGGTGCGCACGTCGAGCATCGTCAGGTACGCGGCGTCCAGCGAGCCCCCCGGCGCGTCGGGATGGCCCATGCCGTGGCGGTCGATGAGCTGCGCGACGCCCAGCGCGTCGAGCAGTTGGACGTCGCGCAGGCCGCCGCGGCCCGACTTGAGGTCCGGCTCGGCCCGCTGCGCGATGCGCCAACACCGTTGCCAGCGTTCGTATGTCATCGCGACAAGCTCGTCCATGCGGGATCGAATCGCGCTGCGCCATTGGCGTCGCGCCCCGTCGATCAGTTCCGCCGACAGCCGCTCGTCCCCGGCGATGTGGCGCGCGTCCAGCATGCCCAACGCCGCCACAAGGTCGCTGTTGGCCACACCCAGGGCCCCCGGCACCGTCCGCACGCTGTGATCGAGCCGAACGTTGGCGTCCCACAACGGGTACCACAGACCGTCGGCGACCCGCTGCAGCACCTCATCAGACTTGTTGTCGTGCAACAACATAAGGTCCAGATCCGAATACGGCAGCAGCTCGCGCCTGCCCAACCCGCCGACCCCGACGACCGCGAAACCGCTGCCGTCGGTGATGCCGATCTCGTCGGCCTTGGCCACCAGCCAGGATTCGTGCAGCTCCAGCCAGGCCTTGCGCAGCTCCGCGGGACCAAGCTCGCGACCCTCAGACAGCAGTCGGCGCCGCGAGGCAGCCAAATCGGCTGCCCCGCCGGCGCTTTCTGTCCCCGCTTCAGATGGCCGGTCGAGGGGGCTGGTCATGCCCTCCCGGCCCGTCCGGCCTGGTTCAACGATGCGCGGCCACGGTCAGAGGGCATCGGTTCCGCGTTCACCCGTGCGCACCCGCACAATGGTTTCCACGGGGGTGACCCAGACCTTGCCGTCACCGATCTTGCCGGTCCGCGCCGCCCGGACGATGCTGTCCACGACCTTGTCCACGATGGAATCGTCGACCACGACCTCGATTCGCACCTTCGGCACGAAATCCACCGAGTACTCAGCACCCCGGTAAACCTCGGTGTGGCCCTTCTGCCGCCCGTACCCTTGGATTTCGCTGACCGTCATCCCCAGGACGCCCGCGTCCTCGAGGCTGGTCTTCACGTCATCGAGGGTGAACGGCTTCACGATTGCGGTGACTAGCTTCATGCCTGCTCTGCCTCCACTTTGTCGCCCACTCGATCCCCCTCCAGGCCGTTGCGGTCATCCACGGGAGTCCGCGCCGTCGGAAGGACGGATCCTTGCCCACCGATCGTTCCGAAATCGTACGCGCTCTCCGCGTGTTCGGCCTCGTCGATGCCGGTTGATTCTTCTTCGGCGGGGATACGCAGCCCGATCGTGTACTTGAGGATCAAGGCCAAGATCAGCGTGACGATGCCCGAGTAGAAGAGAACGGCGAAGGCGCCGACGGCCTGCCGTTCCAGCTGGGACCAGCCGCCGCCGTAGAACAGGCCCTTCGACACCCCGGTCACGCCGTTGATCGCCGTGCTCTCCGGCGCGGCGAGCAGGCCGACCAGCAGCGTGCCCGTCAAACCGCCGATCATGTGCACCCCGACCACGTCGAGCGAGTCGTCGAAGCCGAGCTTGAACTTCAGCCCGACCGCCAGCGCGCAGACGACTCCGGCCACCGCGCCGACGACGAGGGCGCCCAGCATGTTGACCGACGAGCAGGACGGCGTGATCGCGACCAGCCCGGCGACGATGCCCGACGCCGCTCCCAGCGTCGTGGGCTTGCCGTCGCGGATGCGCTCGGTCAGCAGCCACGCGAGCATGGCCGTGGCCGTGGCGACGGTGGTGGTCATGAAGGTGGAACCGGCGGAGCCGTTGGAGCTGGTCGCCGAGCCGGCGTTGAACCCGAACCAGCCGAACCACAGCAGACCGGCGCCGAGCATCACGAACGGCAGGTTGTGCGGCCGGAACAGCGTGGTGGGCCAGCCTTTACGCTTGCCCAGCACGATGGCCAGGGCCAGGCCCGCCACACCGGAGTTGATATGGACCGCGGTCCCTCCGGCGAAGTCGATGGCGTGCAGCTTGTTGTTGATCCAGCCACCGTGCTCGGACGCGAAGCCGTCCGCCGCGAACACCCAGTGTGCGACCGGGAAGTAGACCAGCGTCGCCCACAGACCGGAGAACACCAGCCACGCGGTGAACTTGAGCCGGTCGGCGACCGCGCCCGAGATCAGCGCGACGGTGATGATCGCGAACATCAGCTGGAAGGCCACGAAGACGGTCGCGGGCATGGTGCCCGCCAGCGGGATGTCCACCTGCGTGACACCCTTGCTCGGGTCCGCCTTGACGGCGTTGCCGCCGATCAGCTTTGCCAGGCCCCAGTAATCGGTCGGGTTGCCCACGACGCCGCCCCGGTCGTCGCCGAACGACATCGAGTAGCCGTAGAGCACCCAGAGCACTGTCACGACGCCCATCGCGCTGATGCTCATCATGATCATGTTGAGCACGCTTCTGGTGCGGACCATGCCGCCGTAGAAGAACGCAAGGCCGGGCGTCATCAACAGCACTAGCGCGGAACTCGCCAACATCCAGGCGGTATCGCCGGTATCGGGTTGGCCCAATTGCGGGAATGCCACTCGCTCACCTCCGGTCAGGACATGAATGGCCGTCAGGCGACGCCTGTGACCTGATCCAGAACCTTGCGCAATGGTTGTTTCCGCGATGGGGCCGCGGTGTTTCGGCGGTATTAACGTCCCGCTCGCCGTGTAAGCGGTTTCAGCCGAGCAGCGCGTCGACGAAGGCGCCCGGCTCGAACGGCGCCAGGTCGTCGGGTCCCTCCCCGAGCCCGACCAGCTTCACCGGCACGCCGAGCTCCTGTTGGACGCGGAATACGATGCCGCCCTTGGCCGTCCCGTCCAGCTTGGTCAGCACCGCGCCGGTGATCTCGACGACGTCGGCGAACACCCGCGCCTGTGCCAGGCCGTTTTGTCCGATGGTGGCGTCGAGCACCAGCAGCACCTCGTCAACAGCTGCGCGGCGGCTCACCACCCGCTTGACCTTATCGAGCTCGTCCATCAGCCCGACCTTGGTGTGCAGCCGGCCGGCGGTGTCGATCAGCACCACGTCGGCGCCCGCGGTGACGCCCTTGTCGACGGCGTCGAAGGCCACCGACGCGGGGTCGGCGCCTTCGGGCCCGCGCACCACCTCCGCGCCCACCCGGGAGGCCCAGGTCTGCAGCTGGTCGGCCGCGGCGGCGCGGAAGGTGTCGGCGGCGCCCAGCACGACGCGGCGCCCATCGGCCACCAGCACGCGTGCCAGCTTGCCGACGGTGGTGGTCTTTCCGGTGCCGTTCACACCGACGACCAGCAGCACCGACGGGTGGTCCGGATGCGGGAGCGCGCGGATCGAGCGGTCCATCTCGGGGTGCAGTTCGCGGATGAGCACGTCGCGCAGCACGGCCTTCGCGTCGGCCTCGGTGCGCACGTCGCTGCCGGCCAGGCGGGCGCGCAGCTGTGTCATCACCGAGTCGGTGACCACGGGGCCGAGGTCGGCGACCAGCAGGGTGTCCTCGACGTCCTGCCAGGCGTCCTCGTCGAGGTCGCCGCCGCCGATCAGGCCGAGCACGCTGCGTCCCAGCGCGTTCTGGGAGCGGGCCAGCCGGCCGCGCAGCCGCTCCAGCCGGCCCTCCGGCGGCGCGATGGCCTCGATCTCCGGGGCCTCGATCTCCTGGGCCTCGGGGGCCGCCGGCGGCGGCGCGGGCGGCGGTGGCTCGGGCGCCGGCGGCGGCTGCGGCGCTACCGGCGGCGGGGCGACGGTCTCCGGGGCCGGCGGTTCCGGGAGTTCGACCTCGGAGATCGTGCGCCGCGGCGCGTCGCGGGGGATGGTCGCGTCGTCGCCGACCGCGGGCAGGCCCGTGGTGTCGAGCCGATCGGCCTGGGTCGTTTGGCTGAAGGTGATGCCGGACGACGCCGTGTAACCGCCCGACCGGTCGATCGCGCCGGGCTCCGGCTTGGCCGTGAAGCTGATCCGGCGGCCGCGGTACCGCACCAGGCCCAGGACCAGCGCGGCGATGACAACCAGGACGGCGACGACCGCGATGGCGATCCAAAGACCTTGCGACACGCTCACATTGTTTCAAGCGGGCAGACGCTCAGCGGGCATCGGGTGCGCCTCCTGGGCGTCGGGCGTGATCCCGGGCGGAGAAATCGCCGCCGAAACCCCGCCGTCCGTGCACGCCGAACGCCGTCAGGTCACCCTCGAGCATTCCGGAGCGTCGTCGGATGCCTAGGAGGAGCTCGTGACCAGCTGCTCCACCTGCTGCCCGCGCATCCGCTGCGAGATCACCGCGGTGATGCCGTCGCCCTGCATGGTCACGCCGTAGAGGGCGTCGGCGACCTCCATCGTGGGCTTCTGATGCGTGATGATGATCAGCTGCGACCGCGCGCGGAGCAGCTCGAACAGGCTGATCAGGCGGCGCAGGTTGGTGTCGTCGAGCGCGGCCTCCACCTCGTCCATGATGTAGAACGGCGACGGGCGGGCGCGGAAGATGGCCACCAGCATCGCCACCGCGGTCAGCGCCTTCTCCCCACCCGACAGCAAAGACAGCCGGGTGATCTTCTTGCCGGGCGGGCGGGCCTCCACCTCGATGCCGGTGGTGAGCATGTCGTCGGGATCGGTCAGCCGCAGCCGGCCCTCGCCGCCGGGGAACAGCACGGTAAAGACTTCCTGGAATTCGCGTTCCACGTCGACGAACGCGTCGCTGAACACCTGCAGGATGCGGGCGTCCACGTCGGCGACGACGTCCAGCAGGTCCTTGCGGGCCGCCTTGACGTCCTCGAGCTGCGTGGACAGGAAGTTGTAACGCTCCTCCAGGGCGGCAAACTCCTCGAGCGCCAGCGGGTTGACCCGGCCCAGCTCCGCGAGCTCCCGCTCGGCGCGTTTGGCCCGCCGCTCCTGGGTGGCCCGGTCGTACGGCATCGGCGCAGGCGCGACCACCTGCTCGCCACGTTCGCGGGCCTGCTCGAACTCGGCCATCTCCAGCTCGGTGGGCGGCAGCGCCACGTCCGGCCCGTACTCGGCGATCAGGTCGGCCGGCGCCATCCCGAACTGCTCGAGCACCATCTGCTCGAGCTGCTCGATGCGCATCGCCGCCTGCGCGTTGGCCACCTCGTCGCGGTGCAGCGAGTCGGTGAGGGTGGCGACCCGGGCGCTGAGCGCGTTCACCTCGTCGCGCACCGCCGCCATCGCCGTCGCCCGGCCCTGACGTTCGGCCGCCAGCGCGTCACGGATCTTCGACGCCGCCCCGACCACCCCGTCCAGCCGCTGCGCCAGCAGCCGTCCGGCGTCGGCCACCGCCGCCGCGACAGCGGCCGCGCGCAGCCGGGCCTCGCGCGCCTGCTGGGCCCGCAGCCGCGCCTCACGTTCCGCGGCCGCGGCGCGGCGCAGGGAATCCGCTCGTCCGCGGACCGCGTTGGCCCGCTCCTCGGCGGTGCGCACCGCCAGCCGGGCCTCCACCTCGGCGCTGCGGGCGGCCTCGGCGGCGGCGGCGATCCGCTGCCGGACCTCGGCGTGGTTGGGCTCTTCGGCCTCGACGTGTTGCGTCTCTTGCGCGTTGCGCAGCCGGTTCTCCAGTGCCGTGACTTCTTCGACGGTCTGCGCGCGGCCGGCCTCGAGCTCCTCGCGCTGCCGCAGCAACCTGGTCCACTCGTCTTCGGTGGTGCGGGCTTCCTGGCCGAGCCGCCCCAGCTGCTCGTACATCGCCGAGATCGCGGTGTCGGATTCGTTGAGCGCGGCCAACGCCTGCTCCGCGGAGTCCTGGCGGGCGGCCTGCTCGGTCAGCGCGCCGGACAGCGCCGCGGTCAGCTGCGCGACCTGCGATTCCGCGGCGGCCAGCTCGCTGCCGGCCTTGTCGATTTCCGAGGTCACCTCGAGCGTGGACAGCTTGCGGTCGGAGCCCCCGCTGACCCAGCCGGCGCCCACCAGGTCGCCGTCGAGCGTGACCGCACGCAACCGCGGGCGCGCCGCCACCAGCTCGAGCGCCTGATCCAGGTCGTCGACCACCGCGACGCCCGAAAGCATCGCCGTGATGGCGCCGCGCAGCCGCGCGGGCGCCTCGATCAGGTCCAGCGCCCACAGGGCGGAGCCGGGCAACGCGTCGCGCGACGCGGCGTCGTCGGCGGGCCAATCGCCGAGCACCAGCGCCGCACGTCCGCCGTCGGCTTGCTTGAGGGCGGCGACCGCGGACCGGGCGGCGCCGAAGCTCTCGGCGGCCAGGGCGTCGGCGGCCGATCCCAGCACCGCGGCCAGGGCCGCCTCGTAGCCGGAGCGGACCTTGACCAGCTTGGCGATCGGCCCGAAAAGACCTGTCCCGACGTGATTTTCGGTCAGCCAGGCCGCGCCGTCCTTGCGCTCCAGCCCGACCGCCAGCGCGTCGATGCGGGCCCGCAGCGAGGCCACCCGGCGTTCGGCGTCGCGCTCGGCGGCCTGCAGTTCGGCGACGCGCGCGTCGGCCAACCGCAGGGCGGCCACGGTGCGCTCGTGGTGTTCGTCGAGGCCCACCTCGCCCTGATCCAGCTCGCCGACGCGGCCCTGCACGGTCTCGAACTCCGCCTTGGACTGCTGCGCGCGGGCGGCGGCCTGTTCGATGCGTTCGGACAGCCGGGCGACGCTGTCGTCGATGGATTCCACGCGCGCCCGCATGGTCTCCACCTGGCCGGCCAGCCGCGCGAGGCCCTCGCGGCGGTCCGCCTCGGCGCGAACCGCCGCCAGGTGGGCCCGATCGGCTTCGGCGGCCTCGCGCTCGCGCTCGCCCAGCTCGGCGCGGGCGGCATCGAGCCGCGTGCGCGTATCGGCCAGTTCGGCCAGCAATTGCCGCTCGGCGACGGCGACCCGCTCGGCCTCGGCTTCCAAAGCGTCGGGGTCGGTGTCGCTGGGCGGCGCCTGCTCGACGTCCAGATGTTGCGCGCGTTCGCTGGCGATGCGCACCGTCGCGGCCACCCGTTCGGCCAGCGCGGACAGCCCGAACCAGGTGTGTTGCACCGATTCGGCCCGCTGCGAGAGTTCGGCGACCGCCGCCTCGTGCGCGGTGAGCTCCTCGGACGCCACGGCCAGGCGGGCGGCGGCCTCGTCGTGCTCGCGGCGGATGGCGGCCTCCGCCTCGAAGATGGCGTCGCGCTCGGTCTGCCGGTTGACCAGGTCGTCGGCGGCCAGGCGCAACCGGGCGTCGCGCAGGTCGGCCTGGATGGTCTGGGCACGGCGCGCCACCTCGGCTTGGCGGCCCAGCGGTTTGAGCTGGCGGCGCAGCTCGGTGGTGAGGTCGGTCAGGCGGGCCAGGTTCGCCGCCATGGCGTCGAGTTTGCGGAGGGCCTTTTCCTTGCGCTTGCGGTGCTTGAGCACCCCGGCGGCCTCTTCGATGAAGGCGCGACGGTCTTCGGGTCGCGACTGCAGGATCTCGTCGAGCTTGCCCTGCCCCACGATGACGTGCATCTCCCGGCCGATCCCGGAGTCGCTCAGCAGCTCTTGGACGTCCATTAAACGGCAACTGGCGCCGTTGATTTCGTATTCGCTGGCACCGTCGCGGAACATGCGCCGGGTGATCGACACCTCGGAGTATTCGATCGGCAGCGCGTTGTCGGAGTTGTCGATGGTGACGGTGACTTCGGCGCGGCCGAGCGGGGCCCGCGACGAGGTGCCGGCGAAGATGACGTCTTCCATCTTGCCGCCGCGCAGGGTCTTCGCGCCCTGCTCCCCCATCACCCAGGCCAGGGCGTCGACGACGTTGGACTTGCCCGAACCGTTGGGCCCGACGACCGCGGTGATGCCCGGCTCAAAACGCAGAGTCGTCGGCGAAGCGAAGGACTTGAAGCCCTTCAGCGTCAGACTCTTGAGGTACACGGCGAGCCAGACTACCGCTCGAATCGCCCGCGTCGGCCGTACCGAGGGGTGTCGGGAGGCGCGAAATGCGGCGGTTGTTCACACCTTGCCGCACTGGTCACAATGGCCACATCAATCACGCTCTGGCGGGCTTTCGGGAGGGCGATGTCGCGCCGCGTCAGCGCTCGACGAACCCCTCGAACCGTTCCCGCGGCGGTGACCAGTCGGCGACCACCTTGTCGACGCGGCCGGGCCGCGACGGCCACGCCTCGTCGCCCTCCAGCAGCGCCAGCAGTCTCTCGGCGGCCTCCCGCGGCCCCTGCGCGACAACCAGGACGCGGCCGTCGGCCTGGTTGGCCGCGTACCCGGTAAGCCCCAGCTCGAGCGCCCGGCTGCGCGTCCACCAGCGGAAACCGACGCCTTGGACCTTCCCGTGCACCCAGGCGGTGAGCCGGACGTCAGGTTCCGACATCGGCGACCTTGAAGCTGACCTTCGTACCGGCCTTCAGCGTGCGCCCGACGGTGCAGACCAGGTCGATGGCCCGGTCGACCACCGTCAGCAGCCGCTCCTTCTCCTCGGCCGTGAGCCCGGACAGGTCCAACTCGAGCGTCTCTTCCAGGAGCGGATACACCTCACGTTCGCGGTCGGCGTCCCCCGACACCTTGACCACCGCCTTGTAGTCGTCGCCGAGCCGGCGGGCGAGCGGCTGGTCGCTGGACATCCCGCTGCACGCGGCGAGCGCGATCTTTAGCAGCTCGCCCGGGGTGAACACGCCGTCGACGTCTTCGGAGCCGACGAGTACCTGCGCGCCGCGCGAGCTGTGTCCGGTGTAACGGCGCGATCCCGTGCGCTCCACCCAGAGTTCGGTCATGGCTCATTTCTACCGGGCAGTGCGCGCCCGATGCCGCGGGCATACTGCGTTCATGGCCACCGTGGTCGCATTCCACGCCCATCCGGACGACGAGGTGATCCTCACCGGAGGCACGTTGGCGCGCGCGGCGGCAGACGGGCATCGCATCGTCGTCGTCACCGCGACCGACGGACGGGTGCACAACGCAGAGGACGATTGTCGCCTAGACGAACTACGTTCGAGCGCAAGCATTTTGGGAGCTCACCGGGTCGAGTGCCTGGGCTACGCCGATAGCGGTTACGGGCCGCTGTTCTACTCTGACCCGCCGGGGCGAATCCGCTTCGGGCGCGCAGATGTCGAGGAAGCGGCGCGGCGGCTCGCGGCCATCCTCGCCGAGGAAGACGCCGACCTTCTGCTCAGCTATCAACCGAACGGCGGCTACGGCCACCGCGATCATGTCCAGGTGCATCACGTCGGCAAGCGGGCCGCCGAACTTGCGGCTACGCCTCGCGTGTTGGAGGCGACGATGCCGCGCGAATTAGTGGTGCGCACCGGCCAGCTCGCCCGGCTGCTGAGGCTCCCGCCGCCCTACGAGCCGGACGTGGCCCGCACCGCCTACGCGCCGCGGGCGAGCATCACCCACCGGATCGACGTGTTTCGCTTCGCCCGCCAGAAGCGGGACGCGTTCGCCGCCCACCGCTCTCAGATCGGCGCGTCCAGCGTGGGTGCGCGCATGTATGACGTCCTGCTGCGGCTGCCGCCGCAAACGTTCGGTCTGCTGTTTCCCCGTGAATGGTTCGTCGACCCCGCGCTGCCCGCGGGGGCCACCCGCCGCGACATCTTCGATTGACACGCCCGACGTCGCGCCCTCGATGAGCCCGAGCCTTCAGCGGACGATCAGCGACAGCAGCTTCTTACCGAATGAGATTGCCGCCGAATTGTTTTCGCAGGCGACAACCACCTGCTGGCCGACCCGTTCCCGTAGCTCGCGCTCGAAGACGTCCCGCAGCGTCGACGACGCCGCCGGGCATCCGTCGCAGGCGCCGACCATCCGCACCGTCACGGTGTGTCCGGCCACCGAGACCAGCTCGATCGACCCGCCGTGCGAGGCGGCGAGCGCGCCGACGGGCCCGGCAAGCAGTTCCGCGGCAGCGGATTGCAGATCCGGGCCGGATGACTCGTCGACCGTCCAGCCGTGCGGGTCCAGCAGCGCCTCGCCGAGCGCCTCCCGGACGTCGTCGCCCAGGTCCCGCCAGCTACCGCCGGCGCCGATCGTGATCAGGATGTCGCGGGCGCCGACCACGAGCTCGGTGAGCACCCCGCTGTCCAGCAGGGCGCCCAGCCGGCCCGGAGCCCCCCGGACGGCGCCGCGCGCCGGCAGACGATCGGGCGGGACCACCCAGCGCAGCTGACGCGGGTCCGCGGTCGCGGTGGCGTGGATCGGAATCATGCGCCCACCCCGACCGCGATCGAGCGGGCCACAAACGCCATCGTCCAGGCCAGGATGAACATGTAGGACCACGCGAAGGCGGGCCAGCGCCACGAGTTGGTCTCGCGGCGCATCACCGCGACGGTGGACATGCACTGCAGCGCGAAGATGAAGTACACCATCAGCGCGATGACGGTCGGCGCGGTGAACACCTTGTGGCCGTCGTCGTCGGCCATCGTGACCAGGGCCTCGTGCGGGTCGTCCGGACTCGTCGCCGCCGACACCTGACCGAGGGTGGACACGAAAACCTCACGCGCCGAGAAGGAACCAAGCAGGGCGACGTTGATGTGCCAGTCGAAACCGAGCGGTGAGAACACCGGCCCGATCGCCTTGCCGACGTCGGCGGCGTAACTGTGGTCCATCACGTAGGCGGTGGCCTGTGTCGCCGACATGTGCGCGGTTTCCGCTTGGCGCGCGGGCAAATTGAGCAGCACCCAGAGCACCACGGAGGTGCCCAGGATGATGGTTCCGGCCTTGCGCAGGAACACCTTCGCCGAATCCCACATGGTGATCAGCACGTTCTTGGGCGACGGGAAACGGTACGGGGGAAGCTCCATCGTGAACGGGAGCAGATCGCTGCGCAGGATCGTCGACTTGAACAACGACGCCGCGATCAGCGCCGAGGTGCCCCCACACAGATACAGCAGAAACATCGCCACACCCTGCGCGCTGAAGCCCCACCACTGGGTCTGCGGCGACACCAGCAGCCCCACCAGCAGGGTGAAGACGGGAAGCCGGGCGGAGCAGGTCATCAGCGGCGCCGTGATGATGGTGGCGATCCGGTCGCGCGACGACGGCAGCGTCCGGGTCGCCATGATCCCCGGGATGGCGCAGGCGAACGACGAGAGCATCGCGACGAAGGCGCGACCCTCCAGCCCGGTCGCGGCCATCACCCGGTCCATCAGGAAAGCCGCCCGCGCCATGTAGCCGACGTTCTCCAGCAGCGCGATCAGCAAGAACAGCAACACGATCTGCGGGATGAACTGCAGCACTGTCCCGACGCCACCGATGAGTCCCTGGCCGAGCAGACCCCGCACGACGTAGTTGCCGACGTGGTCGCTGACCAGCGTGCCGAACCAGCCGAGTCCCTGGCTGACGCGGTCCTGCAGCGGCGCGGCGACGGTGAAGACGACCTGGAAGAAGCAGAACATCACCGCGAAGAAGATGACGGTTCCCCACAGGGGGTGCAGCACGACTCTGTCAATGCCGCCGGTGCGCCGATCGGGCTGCGGCGCAATGTAATTGGCGGCACGCAGGACCGACTTGCCCCAGGCGTCGACGGCGTCGTCGTCGGCGGGCGGCAGGATCGGCGGCCGCTGCCACCGGTCGAAGGACACCAGCCGCGCGCGCAGGGTGTCGATGCCCCCGCCGCGGTGCGCGATGACGGGGAGCACCGGGATGCCCAGCGCCGTCGACAAGGCCTCGGTGTCGATGCGGCCGCCGCGCGCGGTCAACTCGTCGGTCATGGTCAACGCCAACAGGCACGGGACGTCGAGCCGCATCACCTGGGCCACCAGGGTGATGGATCGGTTCAGCGTGGTGGCGTCTGCCACCAGAACAATCGCATCGGGACGGCCGGCGTCGGCGACGTTGCCGGCCAGCAGGTCGGCGACCACCTGTTCGTCGGGGCTGATGGGCTGCAAGCTGTAGGTGCCCGGCAGATCCTCCACGGCGATCTCGACGCCGTCCACTTTCGTGGTGCCGACCCGGCGCCCGACGGTGACGCCCGGATAGTTGCCGGTCTTGGCGCGCAGCCCGGTGAGGTGGTTGAACACCGACGTCTTGCCGGCGTTGGGGCTGCCCACCAGCGCGACGCGTGCCACACCGGCAACCGCGACCGCGGCGCCTTCCTCATGGCAGGACGTCATGCGACGCTCCCCGGATCGACTTGGATCAGCCGCGCCTCGCGGCGGCGCAGGCAGAGCTCGGTCTCCTGCACGCGGTAGATGGTGGGGTCACCCATCGGCGCGCGCCGGATGACCTCGACGTCCGAGGCCGGCCGGAAGCCGAGCTGCCGCAGCCGGCCCGCCACCACTGCAGACGCCGCCGGCGCCACGCCCAGGATGGTCGCCCGCTGGCCCGGCGCGAGCTGGGCCAGCACGGTCGGCGAACCCGATCCACGAAGTGAGCTCCGCACTAGCCGACCCGGCCCCATCGGTTCACCATGCCACCCAGGATAACGACGCGAGGTGAGGATAACCTCACCTTTCTTGCCAACGCCCGGCCGGCGTGCAATCGAGCGTGCGCCCCGGGTGACGTCCCTCGGCGTGTCGCAACCGTGGCCGCACACGCAATGCCGTGCTCGCCCACTCAAAGGCGCGGCCGCGGCTGGCATCTCGGGCAGTAGAACGACGACCGGTTCATGAACTTCTCCCGGCGAATCACCGCGCCGCAGCGCCGGCAGTTCTGCCCTTCGCGGCCGTACGCATCCAGCGACCGGTCGAAGTAGCCGGATTCGCCGTTGACGTTGATGTACAGCGAGTCGAACGACGTACCGCCCTGCGCCAGCGCGTCGCGCATCACGTCGGCCGCGGCGTCCAGGATCGCGGCGAGCCGGCGGCGGCTCAGCGTGGCGGCGATCCGGGCCCCGTTGACCTTGGCGCGCCACAGCGCCTCGTCGGCGTAGATGTTGCCGATGCCCGACACGACGGTTTGATCGAGAAGCTGCCGCTTGATCTCGGAGTGCTTGCGCCGCAACACGCTCACGACGGCGTCGCGGTCGAAAAGCGGGTCCAGCGGGTCGCGCGCCAGGTGCGCGATGGGGGCCGGAATCACGCTGCCGTCCACGCTGACCAGATCGGCGAGCATCCAGCCACCGAAGGTGCGTTGGTCGGCGAAGCTGAGCACGGTCCCGTCGTCGAGCAGCGCGGAGATGCGCACGTGGTCGGCGCGTGGCACCTGCCCCAGCAGCATCTGCCCGCTCATGCCGAGGTGCACCACCAAGGCCGTGTCCGGGTCCTGCGGGCCGTCGAGCAGCAGCCACAGGTACTTGCCGCGCCGATCGGTGCCGGTGATGCGCGCGTCGAGCAGCCGTGCGGTGAGGTCGGCGGGGCCAGCCTCGTGCCGGCGCACCGCGCGCGGGTGATGCACCCGAACGGCCGTGATCGTTTTGCCGACGACCCGGGCTTGCAAGCCGCGGCGCACCACCTCGACTTCGGGTAGCTCGGGCACCTAGTGATGATCGCAAGCGCGGCGAAGCCGGGCGAAGCGGGTCATCACCCTCAGGCCCAGTGATGATCGCAAGCGCGGCGAAGCCGGGCGAAGCGGGTCATCACCCTCAGGCCCAGTGATGATCGCAAGCGCGGCGAAGCCGGGCGAAGCGGGTCATCACCCTCGGTTTCACACCGACGTTTTGTCGGCGGCGTCCAGGTCTTCGAGGGCTTTCCAGGTGGCGGCGGCGGCCTTCTGTTCGGCCTCCTTCTTGGACCGCCCCACGCCCGAGCCGTATTCGGTGTCCATCACCACGACGACCGCGGTGAATTCTTTGTCGTGGTCCGGGCCGGTAGAGGTGACGACGTAGGACGGCGCGCCCATGCCACGGGCGGCGGTCAGCTCCTGCAGGCTGGTCTTCCAGTCCAGCCCCGCCCCCAGCGTGGGCGCCGCGTCCAACAGACCGCCGAACAGCCGCAGGATCACTTCGCGGGCGGTGTCGATGCCGTGCTGCAGATAGATCGCACCCAGCAGCGACTCCATCCCGTCGGCCAGGATGCTCGACTTGTCGGCACCGCCGGTGTTGGCTTCCCCGCGCCCAAGAAACAGGTGAGCGCCCAGGCCGTCCGGGGACAGCTTCCGGGCGACGTCGGCCAGCGCCTGGGTGTTGACGACGCTGGCCCGCAGCTTGGCCAGGTCACCTTCGGAGCGGTCGGGGTGCCGGTGGTAGAGCTCGTCGGTGACGGTCAGACCCAGCACGGCGTCGCCGAGAAATTCCAGCCGCTCGTTGGTGGGCAGGCCGCCGTGCTCGTAGGCATAGCTGCGATGCGTCAACGCCAGCGAGAGCAGCTCGTCGGGCAGTTCGACCCCCAGCGCGTCGAGCAGATCCTGGCGAGACGTCATCGCTCACCCCGCGGTGCGTCGGGGTCGGGAAACATGCCGGCCAGCTTGGCCCACCGCGGGTCGATGCGGTCGTGCCGATGGCCGGGCTCGGCCGCCAGGGCAACCCCGCATTCGGGACACAGCCCCGGGCAGTCGGGCGTGCACAGGGGCGCGAACGGCAGCTCCAGTCCCACGGCGTCGACGATCGACTGCTCGAGGTCGATGGTGTCGTCGACGATGTGGCCGACCTCGTCCTCCTCGGTGGTCGCCTCCGTCGTGCTGTCGGGATAGGCGAACAATTCGGTCAATCTGACCTGCACCCGGCCGCTGACCGGCGTCAGGCACCGGGAGCATTCGCCGACCGTGGGTGCGTCCACCGTCCCGGTCACCAAGACGCCTTCGGAGACGGATTGAATCTGCAGGTCCAGTTCCAACGGGGCATCCCGCTCGATCGCGATCATGTCCAGCCCGATCCGCGATGGGCTGGGCACCGTCTTGCGCACGGTCACCATCGCGCCCGGGCGTCGCCCAAGCCTGGTGATGTCGATCGACATCGGCGAGCTCAGACGACGCTGGGAAGTGGTGCTGTGCTGCCGCGTCATAGGAGAAATCCTACGGCGCGCGCCGCATAATGCCAGGGCACGGCCGCCCGCAGGGGACTAGCGCACCGCGTAGTCGTGCGTGCCGGCGGCCGTCCGGAGCTGGTGACGTCCGCGCCCGACGGAGCGCAGCGTGCCGTTGAGGAATTCCTCGAACTCGGCGAGCTTGTTGTCGACGTAGATGTCGCATTCACCGCGTAGCCGGTCGGCCTCGGCATGGGCCGAGTCGATGAGCCGGGTGGCCTCGGCGTTGGCCGCCTCCACCACGCTGTTCTGCGACACCAGGCGCTGCTGCTCCTTGATGCCCTCTTGCACGGCCTTCTCGTAGGAGATGTTGCCGTTCTCCAGCAGCCGGTCGGCCTCGGCCTGGGCGCGGCCGACGCTGGCCTCGTACTCTCGTTTCGCCGCCGTGGCGATGCGCATCGCTTCCTCGCGGGCCTCCCCGACCATCCGGTCGCTGTGCTGGCGCGCCTCGCTCACCATGCGGTCGGCCTGCGCTTTTGCGTCGGACAGCAGCCGGTCGGCCTCGGCACGGGCGTGGTTGAGCATCGATTCCGACTCGGTGGTCGCCGAGGACACCATGGATTCGGCGTGCGACTTGGCGTCCTGCAGCATCGAGTCGCGAGCATCGAGCACGTCCTGGGCGTCGTCCAGCTCCCCGGGGATCGCATCCTTGATGTCGTCGATCAGTTCCAGCACGTCACCGCGGGGCACCACGCAGCCGGCCGTCATCGGAACGCCGCGCGCTTCTTCAACGATGGCGCTCAGTTCGTCGAGCGCTTCAAAGACTCGGTACACGGCCATATCCTCCTGGCGTCTGCAAAATCTGTTGTTACCAGTGTGCCTGGTGTTGCCTTTGTGACAGCGGTGGCGGCCCGGTGTGTCGGACATTTGGCCGCGTCGCCGCCAAGAGGCGCTGCGGCAACGACACCCCGTCCTGCGTGAATTCCATCGACATGCCCGTCCGCGCCGCCACGGTTGTCGGCGCTTTGGCGCCATTCTAGGGATCGCGGCCACCCTTCGCCCTGGCCAGGACGCTTTGCGCCGTTGACGTATACCCCTGCGGGGTATAGGTTTGGGGCCCGTGAAACCTTGAAGGGGAGGATCGAGCACTCGTGTTAGCAGCGGTCGGACACGCCTTGGCGGTGGCGGGATCGATGACGTGGGAAATCCTGTGGGCCCTGATCCTGGGGTTCGCCCTGTCGGCGGTGGTGCAGGCGGTGGTGCGGCGCTCGACGATCGTTACGCTGCTGGGCGATGACCGGCCGCGCACCCTGGCGCTGGCCGCCGGGCTCGGCGCGGCATCGTCGTCGTGCTCGTACGCCGCGGTGGCGTTGGCCCGGTCACTCTTCCGCAAGGGCGCCAGCTTCACCGCCGCCATGGCGTTCGAGATCGGCTCCACCAACCTGGTGGTCGAACTGGGCATCATCCTGGCGCTGCTGATGGGCTGGCAGTTCACCGCCGCGGAATTCGTCGGCGGCCCGTTGATGATCGTGGTCCTGGCCGTCCTGTTCCGTCTGTTCGTGCGCTCGCGGCTGGTCGATGCCGCCCGGGAGCAGGCCGACCGCGGGATCGCCGGTTCGATGGAGGGCCATGCCGCCATGGACATGTCCATCACGAAGCAGGGTTCGTTCGCGCAGCGGCTGTTCTCCGCGGAAGGCTTCACCTCCGTCGCCCACGTGTTCGTGATGGAGTGGCTGGCGATTCTGCGCGATCTGGTGCTGGGCTTGTTGATCGCCGGCGCCATCGCGGCGTGGGTCCCCGAAAAGTTCTGGCAGGTTTTCTTTTTCGCCGACCATCCGACCTGGTCGACGATATGGGGCCCGCTCGTGGGACCGATCGTGGCGATCGTGTCGTTCGTCTGCTCGATCGGCAACGTCCCGCTCGCCGCGGTGCTGTGGAACGGGGGCATCAGTTTCGGCGGTGTCATCGCGTTCATCTACGCCGATCTGCTGATCCTGCCGATCCTCAACATCTACCGTAAGTACTACGGCACCAAGATGATGCTGACACTGCTGGGCACCTTTTACGCCGCGATGGTCGCCGCCGGCTACCTCGTCGAAATGATCTTCGGCGCAACGGGTCTCGTTCCCAAGCAGCGCAACGCGACGGTCATGGAAGCGGCCGTTTCGTGGAACTACACGACCTGGCTGAACATCGCCTTCCTGGTCGTCGGGGCGGTGCTGGTCATCCGGTTCGTCACCTCCGGCGGCGTGCCGATGTTGCGCATGATGGGCGGCGCCCCCGACGCCCAGCACGAGCACGAGTGCCACCACGACCACGGCGAGCACCACCACTAGCCCAGGCGCTCGCCCTAGTCGAGGCCGCCCGCACGCCTGCGCGAGGGCCGCGTAGTCGGTGACCGGTCCACGTTGTGCCTCAGGAAAGCCGTTGCCCCGCACCAAGACTCCGTCCGGATACCGTCCAGGTCGGCACGCCGAAGTGAAACGGCCCCTCGATCAAACCTTCAGGATGCGTTCGGCGTTGGCGTGGGCGATCTTCTCGCGGTCACCAGGGCTCAGGGTCGCGCGCTCGAACCCGTCGACAGCGGCCCGTGAGGATTCGTAGGGATAGTCGATCGAGAACATGATGGCGTCGGCGCCCACTTCCCCGACGGCGCCGGCCAGGGTGGCCGGCGAGAACACCCCGCTGATGGTGAACACGATGTTGGTGCCGAGATAGGACGACGGGGGGCGCTGCAGCCGATAGTCGGTGTCAATCGTCGCGTATCGCGAGTCCAGGCGGCTGCGCTGGAAGGGCAGGAATTCGCCCATGTGGCCCAAAATCAATATCGCCGAGGGGTGGCGGTCGAACAGCCCGCTGAACAGGACGCGCAGTGCGTGCCCCGAGACTTCGGCCGCCCAACTCCACATCGAGCCGTAGAGTTCCGGGTGGCCGTTCAGCACCCGCCAGTGGTCCGCCGGCGGCGCGCCCGGATGCAGATACAGCGGCACGCCAAGCGATTCCAGCGCGCCCCACAGCGGTTCATAGGCCGGCTCGTCCAGGTAGTGGCCGCCAAGGTGGTCGTTGACCAGTGCCCCGCAGAACCCGAGCTCGGTGACGCAGCGGTCGAGCTCGGCAACGGCCGCCCCAGGGTCTTGAAGCGGAAGCGCCGCGAAGCCGCGGAAGCGCGTCGGGTGTTCGGAGACCACTTGGGCCAGATAGTCGTTGGCGCGGCGGGCCTTGTCCCGCGCGGTGGCGGCGTCCATGTCGGCTTGCAGACCCGGGACGGTCAGTGACAGCACCTGGATGTCGATGCCGGCCGCGTCCATCTCCGGCAACCGGTACTCCGTGAAGTCGGGCAGCTTGCGCAGCCACTCTTGGGCGTAATGCCTTGTGCGCGAGGCCAACTGCGGCATGGGATCGGCAATCCCGGGTATCGAGAAGGCTTCTTCTAACGCAATGTACTTCACCTGCCGGCTCCTCCCCGCCGCTCGGCCGCCCAAATCCTGCGGGTACCCGCTTGCGGGCCCGATACGCGCCAGGAGCGGATGCGCCGCATTTAAAGGCGGCCGGCGAGCTTTTCGCGCAGGCGCCGGTTCACCGGCTCGGGCAGGAGCTCCGACACGTCGCCACCGAACGTCGCGACCTCCTTGGCCAACGACGACGAGACGAACGAATACCGCGGCGTCGTCGCCACGAAAAAGGTGTCGACACCGGCGATGTGCTTGTTCATCTGCGCCATCTGCAGCTCGTATTCGAAGTCGGTCCCGGTGCGCAGGCCCTTCACGATGGCGGTCATCCCCCGCGACCTGACGAAGTCAACCACCAGACCCTGTCCGGCCTCGACGCGCAGGTTGGGCAGATGGGTGGTCGACTCCTTGATCATCGCGATCCGCTCGTCCAGGTCGAACATGCCCTTCTTGGCGGGGTTGGTCAGGATCGCCACCACCACCTCATCGAATTGGGCCGCCGCGCGTTCGAAGACGTCGATGTGGCCCAACGTCACTGGGTCGAACGAGCCCGGGCATACCGCGCCGCTCATGGCGCGCGCCCAGGACGATGCAGAACGCGGTGATGAAGACGAGCGGCGCCCATGACGAGAGACGCTACACGCCGGCCTCACGCTCGCTCGGCCATCTCCAACCGGGTGTCGCCGTACACGCGCGGCGGCCACCGGGACCAGCCGGCCGGCCAGGTCAGCGGCGCACCGGTCGCCGCGCGCTCCACCACCGCGACGGTTCCGGCAGTGGTCCAGCCGTGGGCGACCAGGGCGGCCAACACGGCCTCCACCTCGGCGGCCGACAGGTCGTAGGGCGGGTCGGCCAGCACGAGATCGACGGGGTGCGCGGCCCCGGATGCCAGGACGGTGGCGGCCGTGCCACGGCGCACCGTCGCGCCGGCCAAGCCCAGTGCGTCGATGTTGCGCGCGATGACCGAGGCGCTGCGCTGGTCGGACTCCACGAACAGCGCAGAGGCGGCCCCCCGCGACAGCGCCTCCAAACCCAATGCGCCCGAACCGGCGTAGAGGTCCAGCACCGCCGCGCCCGTCAGGTCTCCTCGCGCGATCAGGATGTTGAACAGCGACTCGCGCACCCGGTCGGTGGTCGGCCTGGTCCCGCGGGGCGGGACGGCGATGCGCCGGCCGCCGGCCACGCCGCCGATGATGCGGGTCACCTGCCCACGCCTACAGCAGCGTCGACCAGTAGTCCCAGAATCGCGCCATGATCAGCAGGAACACCGCGGTGAACCACAGCGCGACGATGGACCACCGCCATTGGTACAGCACCCACGCCACACCGCGTCCCCGGCACTGCAGCGCCGGGCGCCACGCGATCGACGCGACGACCACCAGCAGCGTGACGGTGGCCGCCCAGACGACCATGCAGTACGGGCACAACGCGCCGATCCTGTAGAGGCTCTCGTAGATCAACCAGTGCACGAACGCCGCACCGGCCAGCAGCCCGATGGTCAAACCGACCCAATACCACTGCGGCAAAGACACTTTCGTCACCGCCAGCAGTCCGGTGACGACCACCACGGTGAAGGCCACCAGGCCCAGAAGCGGGTTGGGGAAGCCCAGCACCGACGCCTGCGGGGTGACCATCACCGAGCCGCACGACAGGATCGGGTTGAGGTTGCACGACGGCACGTACGCCGGGTTGAGCAGGAGATCGATCTTCTCCACGGTCAGCGTCGCGGAGGCGGCCAGGCCGATCACGCCGGCGATCAACACCCACCACGCGCTGGCCGCCGGCACGCCCGCTTCCTGACGCGACTCCGCTGTCAGGTCGGCGATTTGGGTCGACGACACCGGGTGGTCAGGTGGCCGGAGGGGCGGTGGCGCCGTCGATGCCCGGCACGTCACCGACGATGCTCTTGATCTTGGCCACCAGCGCGTCAGGGGTGGACGGGTCGTAGTCGTCGCCGTTGATCTTGATGGTCGGGGTGGCGTTGATCTTCGCGGCTGCCGCCTCGCCGGTGACCTTGGCGATGTACTTGCCGCTGTTGATGCAGTCGGGCACCTTGCCCACGACGCCGGCCTCGCGGGCGAGCTCGATCAGCCGGGCGTTGTCCGGGAAACTGCTGCCGCGTTCGCTGGGCTGCAGGTCGGTGGTGAACAGGGCGGTGTGGAATCGGCGGAACGCGTCGAGCGACTCGTCGGCCACGCACAGCGCCGCGGCCCCCGCCCGCGACGAGTAATTCTGGTTCCTGGCGTTGTCGAGGATCGACACCATGGAGTAGTCGGCCGCGATGGCGCCGACGTCGATCAGCCTGGACACCGTCGGACCGAAGGTCCGCTCGAAGTTGCCGCAGGCCGGGCACAGGAAGTCCTCGTAGAACGTGACCACGGCCTTGGGGTTGTTGGTACCGGGCTGGGTGACCAGCTTGCTGGACGTCACCCGCACAGTGTCGCCCGCGCCAATGGCGGCGGTCTTCTTGTGGTGCGTGACCACGATGTAGGAGACCAGCGCGACGAGGAAGATGACGACGACGGCGGTCCCGCCGATCTGCACGAGTCGGCCCGATTTACCGTCGGCCGCCTTCATGTCAAAGCGCGGTTTGGATTTGTCGGCCACAGTTGCGCGATCCTTCGGTAATCGGGTGGTCGTTCGTGGGCGCCTCTAGATTACCGGCGCCGACCGCGCGACAGATCAGACCCGGCTCAGGTGAGCCCGCAGAGCCGAGATCAACTCCGTGGTCGCGGCGGCGCTGCCACCGCCGAGCTGGAAAAGGTTGATGAAGCCGTGCGTCAGCGACCGCATGCACCGCAGATCGACCGCCGTCCCGGCCGCCCGCAGCGCCGCCGCATAGCTCTCCCCTTCGTCGCGCAGCGGGTCGAACCCGGCGACCGCGATGAGGGCCGGCGCGAGCCCGGCGAGCGATTCGGCCAGCAGCGGCGATACCCGGGGGTCCGCCCGGTCGATGCCCGAGCCGCGCAGGTACTGCGACTCGAACCAGTCGATGTCGCGTTTGGTCAGCAGGAAGCCGCGGGCGAACAGCCCCATGGAGCGGGTCTGCGAGGTGAAATCGGTCCGCGGGTAGATCAGCCACTGCAGCACCGGGGCGGGCGCACCCTCGTCGCGCGCCCGTTGGCAGACGGCGGCGGCCAGGTTGCCGCCCGCGCTGTCCCCGCCGACCGCGACCCGACCGGGCGCGGCGCCGAGTTCCTCGGCGTGGTCGTGCGCCCACCCGAAGGCGGCGTACGCGTCCTCGATCGCGGCCGGGGCCGGATGCTCGGGGGCCAGCCGGTAGTCGATGGACAACACGTGAATGCCGGCGTCGCGGCAGGTCAGCCGGCACAGCGCGTCGTAGGAGTCCAGGTCGCCGATCGACCAGCCACCGCCGTGGTAGAAGACCAGCAGGGGTGCGGGCGCGCCGCTGGCGGGCCGGTAGTGCCGCGCCGCGATCTCACCCGCGGGTCCGGGCAGCGACAGGTCCCGGACGTCGACGTGGACCTGCGGCCCGGGCAGCTCCAGCAGCATCTGCCGCAATTGAGCGCGGGACGCGCTCGCGTCGTCGTCGACCACCAGGCCGTCGATGCCGACGGCGCGCAGCCCGGAGAGCATCAGCTGAAGCGTGGCGTCCAGCGTGTTGCCGTCGATGGTCACCGAGCGGCCGCCGAACAACGCGCGCTTGGCCCGGGCGGGGATCCAGGGAATGACCTTGACACCGACCGTCGAGACGGCGCCCTGCATGCGGCTGGTCAGGCGCATGGGCGTGTGTTTGACGCCAAGGTGCAGGTCCGGCGCGGGCACGCTTTTGGTCATGGGCACTCCCTGTACGTACAACGTGGCGACGCTCGACGCAGGTCAGTCGTTCCGCGCCGTGGTCTTCCGACTTTTCCGGTCTTCGGCGGCCACCGAGCAGGTGCGGTCGATGCCGTGCGGCGCGTCCGCTGCCGGCCGGACGCTGGCCCGCCCCCGGTCGGGGGTGTGACCAACTCTACGTGGTGACGAGTAGTCCAAAAGAAGGCCGGGTTCCGGATCACCGCGCCCCGGGTCCGGTGTCGCTGAGGTGGTATTTTCCTGCTCGGTAATATCGTGATCCCCAAGCCGGTAACCGCCTCACGGATTGCGAGCAGCTTCGACGTGTTCGATTTCGAGCCCAACGGCTCGAATTCAGCGCCGCTGGAATGGCGTCGATCTCCTCGCTCGACGACGGCATCGGTTGGGCCCACGAACCTTCAAACCCACAGGCAGGTGAATGACATTGGCTGGCGAGTCGGGCGCTGCCGTGCCCTCGGTAGCTCTTAATGATGAAAACACGATGCCGGTGCTGGGCTTGGGTGTCGCGGACTTGTCCGAGGACGAGACGGAACGCGCGGTCTCCTCGGCGCTGGAGATCGGCTGCCGGCTGATCGACACCGCCTCGGCCTACGGCAACGAGGCCGCCGTCGGCCGTGCCATCGCCTCCTCCGGGATCCCGCGCGCCGAACTATTCGTCACCACCAAGTTGGCCGCCGCCGACCATGGGTTTCTGCGGTCCGAGGAGGCCTGCAAGGAAAGCCTGGAGCGGCTCGGCCTGGATTACGTCGACCTCTACTTGATCCACTGGCCCGTGCCGTCGCGCGGTGAGTACGTGAACTCCTTCGGCGGGCTGATCCAGTGCCGCGGGAACGGGCTCGCGCGCTCGATCGGCGTCTCGAACTTCACCGAGCTGCATGTCACCGACGTCATCGACCTGACCTTCGTCACCCCGGCGGTCAACCAGATCGAGCTGCACCCGCTGCTCAACCAGGCCGACGTGCGCAAGACCAACGCGGAGCACAACGTCGTCACCCAGGCCTACACGCCGCTGGCGCTCGGCAAGCTGACGGACAACCCGACGGTGACCTCGGTCGCCGGCGAATACGGCAAGACGCCGGCCCAGGTGCTGCTCCGGTGGAACCTGCAGCTGGGCAACGCGGTGGTGTTCCGCTCCGCCAACCCCGAGCACATCTCCGGCAACCTCGACGTGTTCGACTTCGAGCTGGCCGCCGAGCACATGGACGCGATCAACGCGCTCAACGACGGCACCCGGCTGCGCCCGGATCCCAACACCTTCGAGGGCGTCTGAGCTATCCCACCGGGCAGGTGGCCGCCGCCTGGCGCAGCGCACCGGTCGACGCCTGATCCACCGGAAGCGCGTAGCCGCGTAGCACGGCGATGAACTGCATGGCGTACTGGCAGGCGAACGCGGCGTTCGGCGGCATCCACTGCGCCGGCGGGGCGTCGCCCTTGTCCTGATTGGCCTGCCCGTCGACGGCCACCAGATTGGCCGGATCGTTGGCGAACCGCAGCCGCTCGGGGGCCGGCCAGTCGTAGGCGCCCATGTCCCAGGCGTAGGCCAGCGGGACGATGTGGTCGATCTGCACCGCCTCGCCGACTTTGGCGCCGCGCTGGAACGCAATCGTCTTGTTGGTGTACGGGTCGTGCAGGGTGCCGGTGGCCACCGCGTCCGGACACCGTTTGGTCGACACGTAGGTCTTGTCGACGAGGTCGCGGTTGAGGATGTCGTCGCGGGTGTCGCAGCCGTTGTGGCCCAGCGGGGCGTCGTTGTCGTCGTCCCACGCGTCGCCGAACGCCGCGCGGCGGTAGTCGTACCGGTGCGCCCGCAGCGGCAGCACCGCGATGCCCGCGAGCACGTCGGTGCCGGGCTGCACCGTCGGAACGTCGGCGCGGGCGGCGTACTCGGCGGCGTGCCTGGCCGTCGAGGATCCCACGGTCTGGTAAGCCACCAGCACGGCGAGCGCCGCGGCCGCCGACAACCACAGCAGCACCTTGTGGTTCACGACTTGTCCAGGTATTCGATCCGGTCGGTGGTGACGAAAGGCGCTGCCAGCAAGGCCAATTCGGGACTGGCCGGGTTCTCGTCGTAGCTTCGGACGCAGAAGTCACGCGCGGCCTCGATGACGTCGCGGTGGTCGGCCAGCGAGAGCAGGCGCAGGTTGATCGCGCGGCCGGACTGGTTGCGGCCCAGGACGTCTCCCTCGCGGCGCTCCTTGAGGTCCAAATCGGCGAGCGCGAACCCGTCCTGGGTCGCGGCCACGGCCGAGAGCCGCCGGCCGGCCGGCGACCCCGGTGAGACCCAGGTGGCCAGCAGGCACAAGCTGGGATGCCGGCCGCGGCCGATGCGGCCGCGCAGCTGATGCAGCTGGCTGATGCCGAAGCGGTCGGCATCCATCACCAGCATCACCGTGGCGTTGGGGACGTCCACGCCCACCTCGATCACCGTGGTGC
Source organism: Mycobacterium hainanense (assembly GCF_041890355.1). Taxonomy (NCBI): domain Bacteria; kingdom Bacillati; phylum Actinomycetota; class Actinomycetes; order Mycobacteriales; family Mycobacteriaceae; genus Mycobacterium; species Mycobacterium hainanense. The sequence goes on from NZ_CP169059.1 coordinate 4,019,356, forward strand.
ACACCAGCACATCGGTCTCACCGGCACGAAACGCCGCCATCGCGGCGTCCTTCTCCTCGGCCGACAACCGCCCGTGCATCAGTCCCAGGCGCACGTTCGCCAACTCGCCCCCACGCAGCCGCGCGTAGAGTCCCTCGGCGGTCTCCGACGGTCTGGCGTCCTGTTCCTGCTTCTCCGGTTCGTCGGTCTCGTCGATCCGGGGCGCCACCACATAGGCCTGACGGCCGGCGGCGACCTCTTCGGTGATGCGCCGCCAGGCGCGCTCGAGCCAGGCGGGCTTCTCCCTGACGAAGATCACGTTGCTGGTGATCGGCTGGCGTCCGCGCGGCAGTTCCCGCAGCGTCGAGGTTTCCAGGTCGCCGTAGACGGTCAACGCGACCGTGCGCGGTATGGGCGTCGCCGTCATCACCAGCAGGTGCGGGGTGACGCCGCGACGAGCCTTGGCCCGCAACTGGTCTCGCTGTTCGACCCCGAACCGGTGTTGCTCGTCGACCACCACCATGCCCAGGTTGTGGAATTCCACCGCGCCCTGCAACAGCGCGTGGGTGCCGACGACGATCCCGGCCTGGCCGCTCGCCACCTCGTCGCGGACTTGCCTCTTCTGCGCCGCGGTCATCGAACCGGTGAGCAGGGCGACCCGGGTCGCCACCCCGCCTTCACTGTCTGCACCACCGAGCTGACCGGCCATCGCCAACGGGCCGAGTACGTCGTTGATGGACCTAAGATGTTGGGCGGCAAGGACTTCCGTCGGCGCCAGCAGCGCACACTGGTAACCCGCGTCCACCAGTTGCAGCATCGCCAGCACCGCGACGATCGTCTTGCCCGAACCGACCTCACCTTGGAGCAGGCGGTTCATCGGCCGGGTGGCCGACAGCTCCTGCGCGAACACGTCGAGGACCTCACGCTGCCCGGCGGTCAGCTCGAACGGCAAGCGCCGCAACAGTTCAGCGGACAAGCCGTCGGGGCGCTGCGGCGCCGGGGGGCCCGATTCCGACAGCTCGCTGTGCCGCCGGGTGACCAGCGCCCACTGCAGCCCCACGGCTTCGTCGAACGTCAGCCGCTCCCGCGCCCGCCGCCGCGCCGCCTGGTCCTCGGCCAGGTGGATGTCGCGCAACGCCCGGTCCTCGGGGACCAGGCCGTAGCGGGCGCACAGGTCGGCGGGCAGCGGGTCGTCCACCGGATCCAGGACGTCGAGCACTTGGCGCACGCACCTGAAGATGTCCCAGCTCTGCACCTTCGTGGTCGCCGGATAGATCGGGAAGAAGGCCCGCTCGAACGCCTCCATCTGCACCTCGCCGGTGGTGGCCTGCGAGGCGATCGCGATGTTCTTCAGCGAGCTGGTGCCGCGGTTCTTGCCGTCCGGGGAATCGAGGATGAGGAAGGCCGGATGCGTCAGTTGCATGACGTTCTTGAAGAACCCGACCTCCCCGGACAGCATTACCTTGGTGCCCTCGGTCAGGTCCTTCTTCAGATAGTTCGCGTTGAAGAAAGTCGCGGTCACCTTGTTGCGGCCGGCGCCGAGGGTGATGCGGTGGCAGAGCTTCTTCGGGGTTTTCTTCATCGGCCACGTCTTCGTCGCGGTGATCGTGTCGACGATGGTGATGTGCTCGCCGGCCGGCGGGCGCTGGTCGTCGGCGTCCCACCGGGTCGCGCCCTCGGTGTAGCTGCGCGGGTAGTGGCGTAGCAGATCGTCGACCGTGCGGATGCCCAACTCCTCGTCGAGCTGATCGGCGGCCTTGGCGCCCACCACGAAATCGAGCCGGTCGCCCAGCGACGCCACGGCTACTCGACCCCGATCAACAGCGCGTCACCGCGATGGCCCGTGCGGTAGGTGACCAGCTCGGTGCCCGGGTGGTGGTCGTGCATGTGCTTTTGCAGGATGTCGCCGACGGCCGCGACGTCGTCATCCGATTCGATGGCGGCGCCGACCAGGACGGTCACCAGGTCCCCGCCGGAGGCCAGCAGCAGATCCAGCAGGCCGATGGCCGCCGCGATCGCGTCGGCCGCCACGATCAGCACCTCGTCGCCCGCGATGCCCAGCCCGTCTCCGGGCTGGCAGCGGCCGGCCCAGGTCAGCGCGCTCTCGGTCGCGATGCGCACGGACGCGTGCCGGGCCGCGCCGGCGGCGCGGGCCATGGTGTAGCCGTCGTCCACCGCCTGCCGGCCGGTTTCGTGCACGGCCAGCGCCGCCAGCCCCTGAACCATCGACGCCGTCGGGATCGGCACCACGTCGATGCCCCAGCCGATGGCCGCGGTGCACCCGGCCACCAGCTCCTCGGCGGGCACATAGCCGTTGGGCAGCACCATCACCTGCGCGGCGCCGGTGTCGATGACCGCGCGCATCAGCTGGTGCGCACTGATGTTCACCGGGTCGCCGGCGGCCCGATCGCGCTGCAGCACGCAGGCGCCCTCCCCGCCGAACAGCTCGGCGGCGCCGTCGCCGTCTACGACGGCCAGCACCGCCCGCTCCCGCGTCCAGCCACCGACCGGCAGGCCGGCGGCACCCAAGCTCAGCGCCGAAATCACGATGCGGCTCAGCCGCCCCGCGGCCAGCCCCGCCTCGACCGCGGCACCGGCGTCGTCGGTGTGCACGTGCACCGAGTACGTACGCTCGGCCGACGACGTCGCGGCCGCGATGCCCACGGAATCGCCCAGCTCACCGAGCCGGTCCCGCAGCGCGTCGGCCGCGGCCGCATCGCAGCCGTCCAAGCGGTACATCACCTCGAATTGCGGCGCCGGGCGCTCGGCTGCGGCGTCCGGTTGCGGCGCCCGCGGCGACAGCTCGTACACGGTTCGGGCGGGCGCCTGACCGGTGACGGTGGTGCGCAGGGCGTCCAGCAGGACCAGCAGGCCCCGGCCGCCGGCGTCCACCGCGCCCGCGTCGGCCAGCACGTCGAGCTGCTCGGTCGTCTTCTCCAGCGCGATCACCGCCGCGTCGCCTGCGGCGGTGACCGCTGGGGCGAGCCCCTCCCCGGCCTGGGCGCACTCCCCGACGGCGTCCGCCGCCGCCCGCAGCACCGAGACGATGGTTCCCGGGATCTCCTCCCCGCCCATCGACGCGATGACCAGGTCCACGCCGCGCCGCAACGACGCCGCGAGGATGGCGGTATCGATATGGGGCAGCTCACCGCCGGAATCGGCCGCCGCGACGGCGGTGACGTCGGCGATTCCCCGCAGAATCTGCGACAGGATCACCCCGGAATTCCCGCGCGCGCCGTTGAGCGCACCGGCCGACATCGCGGCCGCGGCCCGGGCGACGCAGGCCGAGCCGCCCTCGGCATTCACCCCGGCGTTGGCCTCGGCCAGCGCCGAACGCATGGTGAACAGCATGTTGGCGCCGGTATCGGAGTCGGCGACCGGGAAGACGTTGAGCCGGTTGATCTCGTCAATGTGGGTGATGAGGTCGCTGACCGCGGTGTGCGCCCAGTCCCGCAAGGCGATCGCGTCGAGCAGACGTTCCGACGTTCCCAGTGTCAGCCACCTCCTCCACAACCAGGCCCCCGGTGGGCGCCAGCGTAGCCCGGCGACTCGGGCGACGGCTGCCCTCGCCCACCACCCGCCCGCGGGGCCGATCCGGCCCATTGAGCCTAGCCAGACGGGGCGACAGCGGTGGTGATCGTTTTGGTGGTTGCCACCGGAGTCGGTATCCTGGTTGGGCCCGGGTCGACCCGGGCTTTCCCGGCCCCGTGTCAGACCGCCGAGCCGGACCCCCGAGATTTGAGGAGCTTGAACCATGGCCGCTGTGTGCGACATCTGCGGGAAAGGCCCCGGCTTCGGCAAGTCGGTGTCGCACTCCCACCGCCGCACCAGCCGCCGGTGGGACCCCAACGTCCAGACCGTGCATGTTGTCACCCGCCCGGGCGGCAACAAGCAGCGCCTCAACGCCTGCACGTCCTGCATCAAGGCCGGCAAGGTCCTGCGAGGCTAGTCGGCGCTAGTCCGGAGCTACATGACGATGTGCCCGGCGTCGACGGGTATCGACACGCCCGTCACGTAGCGGGCACGGGGACCCACCAGCCACAGCACCGCTTCCGTCACGTCTTGCGCTTCGACCAGCGGGACGTCGGGCAGCAGCATCTGCGAGACGGCCGGGTTGGGGTTCTCCAGCATCCGGTTGACGACGAAGTCGTTGAGGATCATCGGCGTCATGACGCCGCTCGGGTGCACCGAGTTGACCCGAATCTTGTGCGGCGCGTAGGCATTGGCCGCTGACCGCATCAACCCCACCACCCCGTGCTTGGACGCGGCGTAAGCGAACATCGCCGCGCTCCCGTCGCCGCCCCGGCCGGTCAGCCCCTGCGACGAGCTCACCAACACGATCGACCCGCCCTGACCCTTGCGGACGATCGAGGGCACCGTTGCCAGCAACGTGTGCCACACGCCCTTGAGGTTGGTGTCGACGATCGTGTTGAACACCGGTTCGGAGCGGGCCTCCGGGTCACCGATCGCCACCACGCCGGCGTTGGCGACGACGATGTCCACCTCCCCGAGTTCGTCGATTCCGCTTTGCACCGCGGCCTCCAGTTGCGGCAGGTCGCGGACGTCGGCGACGACTGGCGCCGCCCTGCGGCCGGCGGCTTGCACCAGCCGCGCGGTCTCGTCGAGATCCGACTTGGTGCCCAGCGGGTAGGGAATCGCGTCGATGTCGGTGCAGATGTCCACGGCGATGATGTCGGCGCCCTGTTCGGCGAAGGCCACCGCGTGACTGCGGCCCTGGCCGCGCGCCGCACCGGTAATGACGGCGACCTTGTTGTCGAGTTCTCCCATGGTTACACCTCCAGCCTCGTGCCGGTCTCTTGCTCGGCGAAGGCCACCAGGCGGGCGGCCACGTCGTAGTCGCACGCGACCGGCGACCGGCCGATCAGCACGGGGCCGCCGCGCAGGCCGAACCGCCCGGTCACCCCGACGTAACTGCCTGGTGGCAACGGCTCGCTGATGCAGTACAGCGTGGGGGCCGCGCCCTCGTCGATGTCGTTGGCCAGCCGGTCGGCCACCATCTTGACCACCTTGTGGGCCGCCGACATCAGCGGCGAGTCGCCGAGTTGCGACAGGTTCGACGCCACCCAGCCCGGGTGGGTGAGCTGGGTGACCACCGGCGATCCGGCCGCCCGCAGCCTGCGGTCCAGCTCCAGCCCCCACAGCATGACCGCGAGCTTCGATTGCGCGTAGGCGCCCAGCCGGGTCCATTTGTGCCGGCGCAGATGCAGGTCGTCGAGGTGCAGCGTCGCCGACCGGTGCGCGTCGGAGCCGACGTTGATGATCTGCGAGCGCACCCTGGGCAGGAGCAGGTTGGTCAGGGCGAACGGGCCGAGCAGGTTGGTGCCCAGCGTCTTCTCGAATCCGTCGACGGTTTCGGTGCGGCGGTCGGTCAGGGCGCCTGCGTTGTTGATCAGGATGTCGACGTCGTCGTCGATCGAACCGGCGAAGGCTCGCACCGAGGACTGGTCGGCGAGGTCGACCCTGGCCACCGTGGTCGAGCCGCCCATCTCGGCGGCGCGTCGCGCGCCCAGTTCGGTGTTGCGCACCGCCAGGATCACGTGCGCGCCGGCCTTGGCCAGTGCGCGGGCGGTCCCGAGCCCGACGCCGTTGGTCGCTCCGGTCACGACGACTCGTTTGCCGGTCAGGTTGCCGAGCCGGCTCGGCGTCCAAGTTGGGGTCACGGCGATCAACAGTAATGGTCGGTTCTATGTAAATTCGGCCGATTCTGCCACCATTGTTCGCGGAAGCGGCGGCAACGGGTGCGACGGGTGGTCCACATGGGTGACAGCGCAACAGAAATCACGAACCTGATCTACACCTACGCCGAGCTTCTCGATGGCGGCGACCTGGAGGGGGTCGCCCGGCTTTTTGAGCACGGCCGCATCTGTGGCGTGGAGAACGGCCCACCGGAGACGGTGTTCGCCGGTGCCGCCCGCGTGCGCAAGATGTATGAGATGGCCACGCGCATCTACGAAGACGGCACCCCCAAGACCAAGCACAACACCACCAACGTGCAGCTGCACATCGACGAGGACACGGGGACCGCCCGCAGCACGTCGTACTACTGCGTCACCCAGGCCACCCCCGACCTGCCGCTGCAGGTGATCGTCACCGGGCACTACAAGGACACGTTCCACCGGGTCCAGGGCGCCTGGCGGTTCGACAGCCGCACCATGTTCGTCGACCAGGTCGGCGACGTCAGCCAGCATTTGAAGTTCTGAGCCGGGTCGGCTATTCACATTGGACGCCAATGCTTTTGGAAAGCGCACCGAAAGAAGAGCGCATGCCTGACCACCCCGTCGCGACAGCGTCGCAGCACGAACAGGAATTGGCAGCGCTCGAGCTGGTCCAACATCCGGTCGTCAAGGACGCCTATCGATCGGTGGCGCAGACCTGGCTAGGCCGGGCCAAGGCATCGCAGGCGATGCGGGAGCGGTTCGACGACGCGTTCGCCGAGGTGATGTTCTCGGCGGCGGTGTGGTCGTCCAACCAGGACAAGCTGCGGCCCAAGGTCAGCTGCATCACCCGGCTGGCGCACCCCGTCGACGGCCGGCGCGTCCCCGGGTCGCGCTGGGGCATCGACAATCCCGACAGCGTCTACCGGGTGATCCCGATCTCCGGCGACGAACGCTACGAAATCCACGGCCGGGTCGGCGAGCACCGCATGACCGAAAACTACTTCACGCTCTGGGATGCGCACATGGGCACGGTCGACGTGCTCAACGGGCGCACCATGCAGGTCGACTCCGATGGCAGCTTCACCATCACCGTGGATGCCGATCCCGCCGGCGGCCGGCCCAACCACGTGCAGACCACCCCCGCGGCACACGAGTTCTACATCCGCGACGTGCTGTTGGACTGGGCCCGGGACGACCCCAATCATCTTGAGGTGCAACGGCTTGGCGGCCCGCCCGCGAGGCCGGCGCGCACGCTCGACGAGCAGGCCGAGGCCACCGCGGCGATGATGGACTATTTCGCCAACTTCACCGGCAAGCTCAGCCACGGCGTGTACAAGATGCCCCCCAACCAGTTCGACCTGGCCTGGTCGGCCGATAAGGTCGGCGCGATGCGCAACCAGGTCTATGTGATGGGCCGCGTCGACCTCGCGCCCGACGAGGCGTTCGTGGTGGACCTCAATGACGGTGGGGCCGAATACTTCACGGTCCCACTGAGCAACATCTGGGGCACCACGCTGGACATCCTCGACCGCACCGGCAGCCTCAACAAGGCTCAGTCGCTGGCCAACGAGGACGGCAGCTACACCTACGTGATCGCGCCGACCGACCCCGGCGTGGCCAACTGGATCGACTCCGACGGTCTGCGCGAGGCAATTCTGACCTTGCGCATGGCCGAATTCGGGGAGGCGGGTCCCCGCCAAGACCTCGGCGCGCGCGGGCGGGTGGTCAAGCTGGACCGGCTCGACGCCGAGGTGGGCCACCTGCCGCGGGTCAGCCCGCAGGATCGGGCCGCGCAACTCGCCGACCGCCGCGCCGCGTATCTGCGGCGCCTGCCGGAAGGATCGGCCTGAGATGGCGCGCTGGCTCATCACCGGATGTTCGACCGGCTTCGGCCGTGAAATCGCCCGCGCCGCTTTGGAAGCGGGCCACAGTGCGGTGGTGACCGCGCGGCGCGCCGACTCGGTGCGCGACTTCGCCGGCGAGTTCGGTGACCGGGCGCGCCCCGTCGCGCTCGATGTGACGGACCCCCGACAGATCGCGGCGGCCGTGTCGGCCGCCGAGGCGGCGTTCGGCGGCGTCGACGTCCTGGTCAACAACGCCGGCCACGGCTACCTGGCCGCCGTCGAGGAGGGCGAGGACGCCGAGGTTCGACAGCTGTTCGAGGTCAACTACTTTGGCGCGGTCAACATGATCAAGGCGGTGCTGCCGGCGATGCGCGCCCGCCGCTCCGGGCACATCATCAACATGTCGTCGATGACCGGTCTGGTCGCCAACCCGCCCAACGCGTATTACTCGTCGACGAAGTTCGCGCTGGAGGCGATCACCGAGGCGCTCGCCACCGAGGTGCGGCCGCTGGGGATCAAGGTGACCGCGATCGAGCCGGGCGCCTTCCGCACCGACTGGGCGACCCGATCGATGAAGGAGTCGGCCACCCCGATCGCCGATTACGCCGACGTGTCGGCGCGCAAGGATCTGATCAAGCAGTTCGCCGATCATCTCCCCGGTGATCCCAGGAAGGTCGCCGAGGCGGTGCTGATGGTGACCACGCTCGACGAGCCGCCGCTGCGGCTGCTGCTGGGCCGTGACGTGCTCAAGGCCATGCGCGACAAGCTCGCCGCGCTGTCATCGTCGATCGAAGAGTGGAAATCCGTCACCAAGGACGTCAACTTCGCGGGATCGTGAATCACTCGTCGAGTGTGGGCCGCTCCCGCATGGCGTCTTCCAAGTCGCCGCCACCAGGCCAGCGCGATCGTGAGCGTCGCGGAGTCCGGCACGATACGGGTCGCGGCGATCAGGCCAATTTGCTGAGGTCAAACAGGTTCGTCGTCGTCGGTGTCGCGGAGGAACCTCTCGGGGTGGTGGTAGGTGTTGGTGCGGGGTTGGCCGCGGTCGAGGTGGGGTGGGGGGATCCACTCGGTTTCGCCGCGGGCGTTGGTGCGGGTGGTCCAGCCTTGTTCGGCCAGGCGGTTGTCGGGGCCGCAGGCCAAGGTGAGGTCGTCGATGTCGGTACGGCCGGTCCCAGCCCAGCCGCGTACGTGGTGGACCTGGCTGTGGTAGGCCGGCGCATCACATCCCGGCCGGGTGCAGCCACGATCCTTGGCATATAACATGATCCGCTGCCCAGGTGAGGCGAACCGTTTGGCGTGATACAGCGCCAGGGAACGGCCCTTGTCGAAGATCGCCAGATAATGGTGCGCGTGGCCGGCCCAGCGGATCACATCCGACATCGGCACCAGCGTGCCGCCGGCGGTCAGGGCCTTACCGGCGGCGGCCTCCAACTCCTGCAGCGTGGTGGTCACCACGATCGACACCGGCAACCCGTTGTGCTGGCCCAGTTTTCCAGACGCCAGCAGGGCGCGCAGCCCGGCTAGGAAGGCGTCGTGGGTGCGTTGCGCGGCGCTGCGGGTATCGCGGCGCACCGCGTCATCATCGGGAACGCCATCCACAATCGGGGTCTCGTCGTCGGGATTACACACCCCGGGGGCGGCCAGCTTGGCCAACACCGCCTCGATCGCCGCCCGCAACTCCGGGGTGATCACACCGCTCAGCCGCGACATGCCCTCACAATCCTGGGCGCCCAACACGATCCCACGCTTGCGGGCCCGCTCGGCATCACTGAAATCCCCGTCGGGGTGCAACCACTCCATCAGCCGCTTGGCGTAGACGGCCAATTCGTCCGGGCGATACCCGCACGCCTTGCCGGCCAAGTCAGCCTCGGCCGCGGCCCGGGTCACCACGTCGATGGCATCGGGCAGCTGGGCAAAAAAGCCGCGGATCACCCTGATGTGCCCCTCCCCGATCAACCCCGCACGCTGACCGGCCGCGGTCGCACTCAACAGTGGCGCCAACGGCTCACCGCTCAACGCCCGGCGCTCACCAAGCTCGGCGGCCTCGCCGACGCGCCGGGCGGCCTCGGCCTTGGTGATCCGCAACCGATCGGCCAGCCCCACCCGCAGCGAGCCGCCCAACTCTTCAGCGCTGGCCTGCGCACCGAGCTGATTGATCAACGCATGCTGCGGCGCCCGGAGCCGACGGGCCACCCGTTCCACCCGCTCCAAAACGCGCAACCGCTCCGGGGTGGTCAACACGTCAAACGACAACCCACACAACCGGTCAGCATCGTCGTCGAGCGCGTCGATGACCTCGACGATCTCCTCGCGACTACTGACACTCATACCCCAAACCCTACGAACACCCACCGACAAAAAAGCCCGCATTGTGACCACTGAAACCAAAGTGACACAAGGGATTACAGAAAGACCACGAGCCCGGAAGCAGGAACCGCCAACCGTCCTAATCGCGGACGACGATGACCGTCTTTCCGGGGCGACGGCCCGGGCGCCCGCGGCTTTCGAACGCCTCGCGGCCCCGCTCGAGCGGGAAGGTCTCGGCGATGTCGACGCGCAACCGTCCGCCGTCGACCAGCGCGGCGAGTTCCCTGAGCTGGTCGCGGTCCGGTGTGACGATGAAAAATGTTGCCGTGACGCCGTATTCGTCGGCTCGGCCCTCCGGCGGTGGCGCCGACAGGGTGACCAGCCGCCCACCACGGCGCAGCACGGGAAACGACCGGTCCAACGTCTCACCGCCGACGGTGTCGATCACCACGTCGTACACCGCATCGTCGAAAGTCTCGGTGCGGACGTCGATCACCCGGTCGGCGCCATGCCCGCGAACCAGCTCGGCGCCGTCGCTGCGCACGGTCGCGGTGACGCGCGCGCCCAGCATCGCTGCCAGCTGGACCGCCAGGGCGCCCACCCCACCCGCGCCGCCGTGCACCAGCACGTTCTCGCCGGCCCGCACGCCCGCCTGGTCGACCAGCGCCTGCAGGGCGGTCAGGCCGGCCAGCGGCAGCGCGGCGGCGACGACGTGCGAAACCGTCGACGGCTTGGCGGCCAGGTCGGCCGCGGGAACGCAGACGAATTCGGCCGCGCCGCCGTCGCGGTCGAACGGGATCAGTCCGTACACCTCGTCGCCGGGCGCGAAATCCGCGACGCCCGCGGCCACCTCGCGGACGACCCCCGAGACTTCGTGCGACGGGATCACCGGTGTGCGGCTGACGCCGTCTTGGGTCCAGGTCTCATCCCAGGTCAACTCGTCGAACGTGATAGCCGCGGCGTGGACGGCCACGAGGGCTTCGCCGGCGGCGGGGACCGGTACGGGCGCCGGCTCGACGACCAATTGCTCCGGGCCGCCCCGGTGGTGCGCCCGCAAGGCCTTCATCTCGGTCACGGCAGCCGCCAATCGATGGGGTCGGCGCCCATGCCCGTCAACAGTTGGTTGGCGCGGCTGAACGGGCGCGACCCGAAGAACCCCCGAGAAGCCGACAGCGGTGAGGGATGCGGGGACTCGATGGCCACGCAATTCCCTTCGGCCAGAATCGGTTTCAGCGTGGCGGCGTCGCGTCCCCACAGGATCGACACCAATGGCTGCGATCGTGCGGCCAGTGCGCGGATCGCGCACTCGGTCACCGCTTCCCAACCCTTGCCCCGGTGCGAGGCCGGATTGCTCGGCCGCACGGTGAGCACTCGGTTCAGCAGCATCACCCCGCGTTGAGCCCACGGGGTCAAGTCACCGCACGAGGGCTGCGGGTAGCCGAGGTCGGCGGAGTATTCGTCGAAGATGTTGGCCAGGCTGCGCGGCAGTGGACGCACGTCGGGCGCCACCGAAAAGCTCAGCCCCACGGCGTGCCCCGGTGTTGGGTACGGGTCCTGCCCGACGATCAGCACTCGGACGTCGTCGAACGGAAAGGTGAACGCCCGCAGCACATTCTGGCCCGCTGGCAGATACCTACGCCCGGCGGCGATCTCGGCCCGCAGGAACTGACCCATGGCGGCCACCCGATCCGCCACCGGTTCCAGCGCGGCGGCCCAGCCCTGCTCGACGAGTTCGGTCAACGGCCGCGCCGTCATCGCCGGTCCTTTCGTAGCATCGGCGCTCACCGCGCCACCCTAACGCTCATATGACTGCCAGCCCGCGTAGCCGGTCCAGGGTTGTCCGTCGACGAGCACGTCGGCCTCGCCCTCGAGGACCCGCCCGATGATTCGCCATCCCGCCGGCGCCGGCCCGGCGAAACAGGCCACCAGGGCGTGGTCTTCGCCGCCGCCCAGCACCCACGACCACGGGTCCGCGCCGACCGCGGTGCCCGCGGCGGTCAGCGCATCGTGGTCGGCGGCCAGCGCGGCGGTCGACAGATCCATCGCCACGCGGGACGCCTCGGCGACGTGCCGGAGGTCGGCGACCAGGCCGTCGGAGACGTCGATCATCGCCTGCGCTCCCCCGGCCGCCGCCGCCACGCCCTGGCCGTAGGGCGGCTCGGGAACCAGATGCCGGCGCCGCAGCGAGTCGAAACCCTCAATACCCTTGCCGAACAACGCAAGGCCGGCCGCCGAGCGGCCCAGGTCGCCGGCGACCGCGATCACTGATCCCGCCTTAGCGCCGGACCGTAACACCGGCGCGCGGCCGTCCAGATCGCCCAGCACCGTCACGGAGACCACCCACTGCGGGCAGCCGACGAGGTCGCCGCCGGCGATGCCCGCGCCGATGCGGTGCGCCTCGTCCCACATTCCGCCGACCAGCGCGTCGACGTCGGCGGTCGGCGTGTCGCCAGGGGCGCCGAAGGCGACCACGAAGGCCGTGGGCCGCGCGCCCATCGCCTCGATGTCCGCGGCGTTCTGGGCGATGGCCTTGCGGCCGACGTCGTGCGGGGTCGACCAGTCCAGCCGAAAGTGCCGGTCCTCGACGAGCATGTCGGTCGACACCGCGACGCGGCCGTCGTCGGCTTGGATCACCGCCGCGTCGTCGCCCGGCCCGACCGCCACCGCGGGCGGCTGCCGGCGACCGCGCACCAATCGATCGATGACCGCGAACTCACCGAGCTGCTGCAGAGTGGAATTCGATCCGTCCTCGCCCACGCCACCTCCTCCGGCGCGTTCCCGCCCTGTACGGGCCTCTATCCGGCCGCCGACCTGCGGTAAGTTGGGTTACTGCCGGCGCGAGCGGCCCGCGCCAGTTTAGAACCACGTCACGATGCGGACCGCTCGCGGCCCGAGATAGGAGGTGCGCGGGCGGTGATGACCGACCCCGATACCCGCCCCGCCGTCGACGAGGGGCCCCGGCCCGCGCTGATCATCGCCGCGGTCGCCCTGGCCGTCGTCGCGATCGGGGTGATCCTGGTGATCGCGGCCACCCGCGAGGCGCCACCGCAACCGGTCGCCGTGCCCGCGGCCCCGGCGCCCCAGGCCGACAGCGCCGCATGCCGGGCGCTGGCCGGGGTGCTGCCGCAGCGGCTCGGCGACTATCAACGCGCGCCCGTCGCACAGCCGGCGCCCCCGGGCGCCACCGCGTGGCGGGCCGGACCGGACGGCGAGCCCGTCGTGCTGCGCTGCGGGCTCGACCGCCCCGCGGAGTTCGTGGTGGGCTCTCCGATCCAGGTCGTCGACCGGGTGCAGTGGTTCGAGGTGCATTCCCAACAGCAGTCCGCCGGTGACGCGGGCAGGTCGACCTGGTACACGGTGGATAGGCCGGTGTACATCGCGCTCACGCTGCCCTCGGGATCGGGCCCGACGCCGATCCAGCAACTCTCGGAACTGATCGACCGCACCATCGCGGCGATGCCGATCAACCCGGCGCCAGCTGGTTAGCGCAAACCCACGCCCCGGGCCAGCGCCGTTTCCACCATGGTCGCCAGCAGGGTGGGATAGTCCACGCCGCTGGCTGCCCACATCCTCGGGTACATCGAAATCGTGGTGAACCCCGGCATCGTGTTGATCTCGTTGAGCACCGGTCCGTCGTCGGTGAGGAAGAAATCGACGCGGGCCAGCCCCTGGCAGTCGATGGCTTTGAACGCCCGGACCGCCAAATGCCGGATGGCATCGGTGATCTCGTCGTCCACCTTGGCCGGCACGTCCAATTCGGCTGCATCGTCAAGATATTTCGTAGTGAAGTCGTAGAACGAATCCTCGCGTCCGCGCACTCCCGCCACCCGGATCTCCCCCACCGTGCTGGCTTCAATTGTGCCGTCGGGCATTTCGAGCACGCCGCACTCCAGCTCGCGGCCGGTGATCGCCGCCTCCACAATCACCTTCGGGTCGTGCCGGCGCGCGGCCGCGACGGCGACGGGCAGGTCGTCCCAGCTTGCCACCCGGGTGACGCCAATCGACGAGCCGCCCCGCGCGGGTTTGACGAACACCGGCAGGCCGAGCCGCTCGCATTCCTCGGGCTGCAGGGTCGACCGCGACGGGCGCAGCACTGCGTAGGCGCCGACCGGCAAGCCTTCGGCGGCGAACAGCTTCTTGGTGAACTCCTTGTCCATGCCCGCCGCGCTGGCCAGCACGCCGGCCCCGACATAGGGCACCCCGGCCAGTTCCAGCAGGCCCTGGAGCGTGCCGTCTTCCCCGTACGGTCCGTGCAGCACCGGAAACACCACATCGACCGACGCCAACACCTCGCCGGCCCCCGGCGCAAGGGCGACCAGTTGGCCGCCGCGGCGCGGATCCGCCGGCAGGGCAAGTTCGGTGCCCGATTGCGCGGTCACCTCGGGCAGCTGCCGGTTGCTGATGGCCAGCGCGTCCGGGTCGCCGTCGGTGAGCACCCACGATCCCTCCGGGGTGATGCCGATCGCCAGCACCTCGAACCGCTCGGGGTCGAGGTTGCGCAGGATGCTGCCCGCGGACACGCACGAAATGGCGTGCTCGTTGCTGCGCCCGCCGAAGACGACGGCGACGCGCACGCGGTTTCCGCTGGCACTCACAATTCAAAGAGGCTACCGGTTGCGCGGCACCGGGGCCGGGCGGCGCCGCTGGCTGCGATCTTCGATGGCGGTCACTCGGGCTTGGTCCGGCGGCCGAGCAGCAGCGCCATCGCCTCGTCCACCGACAGCCCTTTGTGGCAGACCCGGTGCACCGCGTCGGTGAGCGGCATCTCGACGTCGTAACTGGACGCGAGCGCCAGCACCGACTCGCACGACGTCACGCCCTCGACGACGTGGCCGCCGCCGGCCTGCATGGCCGACTCCATCGTCCCGCCGCGGCCCAGGCGTTCGCCGAAGGACCGGTTGCGCGACTGCGGCGACGTGCACGTCGCCACCAGGTCGCCCACGCCGGCCAGGCCGGCCAGCGTGGCGCCCTTGGCGCCGAGCGCGATTCCCAACCGGATGATCTCGGCCAGGCCGCGGGTGATGATCGCCGCCGCGGTGTTCTCCCCCAGCCCGACGCCGGCGGCCATGCCGCACGCGAGCGCGATGACGTTCTTGCACGCCCCGCCGATCTCGGTGCCGACGACATCACTATTGGTGTAGGGGCGGAAGTAGCCGGTGTTGAGCATGCGCTGCAGCGCGACGGCGCGACCGGAGTCGCTGCACGCCACGACCGTGGCGGCGGGCTGGCATTCGGCGATCTCGCTGGCCAGGTTCGGCCCCGAAACCACCGCGACCTGAGCCGGGTCCACCCCCGTCGCCGAGACGATGACCTGACTCATCCGCATCAAGGTGCCCAGCTCGATGCCCTTGGCCAGGCTGACCAGGGTGGCGCCCTCAGACACCTGCGGCGCCCACCCTTCGAGGTTGGCGCGCATCGTCTGCGCGGGCACTCCCAACAGCACCGTCGAAGCGCCGGCCAGGGCCTCGGCCGCGTCGGTGGTCGCGCGGATGCCCGCCGGCAGCGCGGTGCCGGGCAGGTAGTCGGGGTTGGTCCGGGTGGCGTTGATCTGGTCGGCGACGTCGGACCGGCGCGCCCACAGCGTGACCTCGGATCCCGGTTCCCCGGCTTCGACGAGCACCTTGGCCAGCGCCGTGCCCCACGCCCCGGCACCCATGACCGCGACGGCGCCCTGCGAGCCGGTCATCCACCACCCCCGTCTGTCGTCTCGGCGTGTTGCAGCCGCTACACCCTAGATCAGCGGGCGTGACGCGAGCTAGCGCGTCCGCCGTCGGCGGTCGCTGGCAGGATGAGATCTCATGAGCGGCACACGAGCAGACGACGCGGGCAAGGACGTCGCCCTGATCGTCGCCGTCAAGCGGTTGGCCGCGGCCAAGACCAGGCTGGCCCCGGTTTTCTCGGCACGCACTCGGGAGAGCGTGGTGCTCGCCATGCTCATCGACACCCTGACCGCGGCGGGACGCGTCGACGCGTTGGGCTCCGTCACCGTCGTCACGCCCGACGAGGCCGCGGCCGCGGCGGCGACGGAGCTGGGGGCCGAGGTGCTGGCCGACCCGACGCCCGACGGGCACGGCGACCCGCTGAACAACGCCATCGCCACCGCGGAACGGGCGGTGGGTGGATTCTTCCCGAATATCGTTGTGCTGCAAGGCGATTTGCCGGCACTGCAGACGCAGGAGCTGGCCGAGGCCATCGCCGCCGCGCGGCAGCACCGCCGCAGCTTCGTCGCCGACCGGCTGGCGACGGGAACCGCCGCCCTGTTCGCCTTCGGCGCCCCCCTCGATCCGCAGTTCGGCGCCGATTCGTCGGCGCGGCATCGGCGTTCGGGCGCGATCGAACTGACGGGGGCGTGGCCGGGACTGCGTTGCGACGTTGACACGCCCGCCGACCTCGCCGCCGCGCGCCGCCTCGGCGTGGGCGCGGCGACCGCCAGTGCCCTCGCCCATCAGTGACATCGGCCGGCGCCCGGCGAACCTGTCGTCACGGTGAACGTCGTCCCAACGGCGAATGGATGTCCGTCGAGCGCTAGCAGCATCGGCGAGTGATGGGCCATGATCGCAGGGTGACTGAAACCGAAGCTGAGGCACGCCCCGACCAGAACTTGTGGCATCAAGGCGACTCGGCCGTGGCGGCGCCGCCCGCCGCAACGCCGTCCGCCATCACCGACCTGCCGGAGGACCGCTACCTCAACCGCGAGCTGAGCTGGCTCGACTTCAACGCGCGCGTGCTCGCGCTGGCCGACGACAACTCACTGCCATTGTTGGAACGGGCCAAGTTTCTGGCGATCTTCGCGTCCAACCTCGACGAGTTCTACATGGTCCGCGTCGCGGGCCTCAAGCGCCGCGACGAGATGGGGCTGTCGGTTCGTTCCGCCGACGGGCTGACGCCGCGCGAGCAGCTGGCCCTCATCGGTGAGCAGACTCAACGGATCGCGACCCGGCACGCGCGGGTCTTCCTCGATTCGGTGCGCCCGGCGCTCGCCGAGGAAGGCATACATATAGTCACGTGGGCCGATTTGGATCAGGGTGAGCGCGACGAACTGTCGACCTATTTTCACGAGCAGGTCTTTCCGGTCCTGACTCCGCTCGCGGTCGATCCCGCGCACCCCTTCCCCTTCGTCAGTGGGTTGAGTCTGAACCTGGCAGTGATGGTGCGCCAACCCGAGGAGGGCGGCCAGCATTTCGCACGGGTGAAGGTGCCCAACAACGTGGATCGCTTCGTCGAACTGCGCGGCCCCGGACATCCCGACGAGGGCGACGGGCCCGCCGTAATCCGCTATCTGCCAATGGAAGAGCTGATAGCGGCCTTCCTGCCGGTGCTGTTCCCGGGCATGGAGATCGTGCAGCATCACGCGTTCCGCATCACCCGCAACGCCGACTACGAGGTCGAAGAGGACCGCGACGAAGACCTCCTGCAGGCGCTGGAGCGGGAGTTGGCGCGCAGGCGGTTCGGATCGCCGGTGCGACTCGAGGTCGCCAACGACATGACCGAGAGCATGCTGGAATTGCTGTTGCGCGAACTCGACGTGAATCCGGGTGACGTCATCGAGGTGCCCGGCCTGCTCGACCTGTCGTCGCTGTGGCAGGTCTACAGCGTCGACCGGCCGGCGCTCAAAGACCCGGCTTTCGTCCCCGCCACCAGCCCCGCCTTCGTCGACCGTGAGACGCCGAGAAGCATTTTCGCGACGCTGCGCGAAGGCGATGTGCTGCTTCATCATCCGTATGAGTCGTTCTCGACCAGCGTGCAGCGGTTCATCGAGCAGGCGGCCGCGGACCCGAATGTGCTGGCGATCAAGCAGACGCTATACCGCACAAGCGGTGATTCGCCGATCGTTCGGGCGCTCATCGCCGCGGCCGAGGCAGGCAAGCAGGTGGTGGCGCTCGTCGAGATCAAGGCGCGTTTCGACGAGCAGGCCAACATCCGCTGGGCGCGAACGCTGGAGCAGGCGGGTGTGCACGTCGTCTACGGATACGTCGGACTCAAGACGCACTGCAAGACCTGCCTGGTGGTCCGTCGCGAGGGTTCGGCGATCCGGCGCTACTGCCACATCGGCACCGGTAACTACAACGGAAAGACGGCGCGACTCTACGAGGACGTCGGGCTGCTGACCGCGTCTCCCGAGATCGGCGCCGACCTGACCGACCTCTTCAATTCGCTGACCGGCTACTCGCGCAAGGTCTCCTACCGCAACCTTCTGGTCGCCCCGCACGGCATTCGCACGGGCATCATCGAACGCGTAGAGCGCGAGATCGCCGCGCACCGCGAACATGGTGGTGGCCGGATCCGGCTCAAGATGAACGCCCTTGTCGACGAACAGGTCATCGACGCGCTCTACCGTGCATCGCGGGCCGACGTGCGAGTGGAGGTGGTGGTGCGCGGCATCTGCGCGCTACGGCCAGGCGCCGAAGGATTCTCGGAGAACATAGCGGTCCGTTCGATCCTCGGTCGCTTCCTCGAGCATTCCCGCATCATGCATTTCAATCGCATCAACGAGTTTTGGATCGGCAGCGCCGACATGATGCACCGCAACCTCGACCGGCGCGTCGAGGCGTTGGTTCAGGTGAAGGATCCGAGGCTGACCTCATACCTGGACGATTTGTTCGAGTCCGCGCTCGACCCCTCCACCCGCTGCTGGGAGCTGGGGCCCGACGGACAGTGGACCGCGTCGCCGCAGGAGGGTCACACCGTGCGCGACCACCAAGTCTCGTTGATGGAGCGGCACCGCAGTCAATAACCCTCTGCGTGGTGATCTACGGTTGTCTCCGGCCGCACGGCGAACGTGCGCGCGACCTCGGACCGAATTGACCTGCAGGAGTTGAGTTGCCGACCAAGAGCTCGCGTTCGGGAAGCCGGATCGTGTACGCCGCCGGAGCCGTGTTGTGGCGGCCGACCGATTCGTCCGACCCCGGCCTCGAGATCGCGGTGATCCACCGGCCGCGCTACGACGACTGGTCACTGCCCAAGGGCAAGGTCGACCCGGGCGAGACGGCGCCCGTCGCCGCGGTGCGGGAGGTGTGCGAGGAGACGGGGCACCACGCCATTTTGGGCAGGCGGCTCGACATGGTGAGCTACCCGATCGAGGCGGGAGTCAAGAAGGTCTACTATTGGGCGGCGCGCAGCACCGGCGGTGACTTCGCCCCGGGCAACGAGGTCGACGAATTGATCTGGCTGCCGGTCTCCGACGCGCTGAACAAACTCAGCTATTCTCATGATCGAAAGATGTTGCGCCGCTTCAATAAACACCCCGCAGACACGCACACCGTGTTGGTGGTCCGGCACGGGACGGCGGGCCGCAAATCGCGCTTCAAGGGCGACGACACCCAACGGCCGTTGGACCAACGGGGCCGCGCACAGGCCGAGGCACTGGTGCCGCAACTGCTGGCCTTCGGCGCCACCGACGTGTATGCCGCCGACCGGCTGCGTTGCCACCAGACGGTGGAGCCGCTCGCGGAGGAGCTGGGTGTGACGGTGCACAACGAGCCCGCCCTCACCGAAGAGTCTTACGCCAAGAGCCCCAAACGCGGCCGGCACCGCCTGCTCGCCATCGCGGAGCAAGAAGGCACACCGGTCATTTGCACGCAGGGCAAGGTGATCCCGGATCTGATCGCGTGGTGGTGCGAACGGGACGGGGTGCGTCCCGACAAGTCACGCAACCACAAGGGCAGCACCTGGGTGCTCTCGCTCGCGAAAGGCCGGCTGGTGTCGGCCGACCACATCGGTGGCGCCCTGGCCGCCAACGTGCGGGCATAACACGCGAATACCCTTCGGGTGCATCGCTGCCCCCCGAAGGGTATTCGCGTCTAGAACTCGACCGATGCCTTAGCGGCGACCGCGACGCGCGGTGGCCTTCTTGGCGGGAGCCTTCTTTGCGGCGGTCTTCTTGGCCGGGGCCTTGGTCGCGGCCTTCTTGGCCGGAGCCTTCTTCGCCACAACCTTCTTCGCCGCGGTCTTCTTGGCCGGGGCCTTGGTCGCGGCCTTCTTGGCCGGAGCCTTGGTCGCGGCCTTCTTGGCCGGAGCCTTGGTCGCGGCCTTCTTCGCCGGAGCCTTCTTGGCAGGAGCCTTCTTGGCTGCCGCCTTCTTCGCCGGAGCCTTCTTGGCGGCCGTCTTCTTCGCCGCGCCGCTTGCCACTACACCACGCTTCACTGCAGGTCCTTCCGACGGGAGACGCTGTGCCCCAGACACAACCGCTTTGAATTGAGCACCGGGCCGGAAGGCCGGCACGGAAGTCGGCTTAACCTTCACCGTCTCGCCGGTACGCGGGTTGCGCGCCACTCGGGCCGCGCGGCGCCGCTGCTCGAATACACCGAACCCCGTGATGGTGACGCTGTCGCCCTTGTGCACCGCGCGCACAATGGTGTCGACAACGTTCTCGACGGCGGCGGTCGCCTGCCGGCGGTCGGTGTCCAATTTCTGTGTGAGCACATCTATGAGCTCTGCCTTATTCATCCAATCCCTCCGACGCTAGTGGTCCTCTGTTTGAACCGACTAGTGCACACGGTAAACCCTCACCCAGCAAATTTCCAAGAGCCACGCGCAATTTCAGGGTCGGACAATGGCAGATTTTCGCAATCTGGTTGCCGCCCTTGACCGGTGGGGGACTGGAATTCCGCCCGGTTTAGTTAGGTGAGCGAGAAGAAATTCCGCTCCTCTCGACCGTTCAGGAGGCGGGCAGAGTCCGCGGCTTCCACCCCGGATACGCGGCCTCGTATGACTCGATTTTGTCGAGTTTCCGCAGCGTAAGGGCTATATCGTCGAGCCCTTCGAGAAGCCGCCAGGCGGTGTGGTCGTCAATCTTGAACGGCAACACCGCGGTTCCCGCGGTGATATTTCGATCTTGAAGATTGACAGTGATTTCCAGTCCCGGACTCTGCTCGATCAGCTTCCAAAGCAGCTCCACGCCATCTTGCGAAACTTCGGCCGCCAGGAGCCCCGCCTTGCCGGCGTTGCCCCGGAAGATGTCACCGAACCGAGACGAGATGACCACCCGGAACCCGTAGTCCATGAGCGCCCACACGGCATGCTCGCGCGACGAGCCGGTGCCGAAGTCGGGTCCAGCGACCAGTACCGACCCCCGGTCAAAGGGGCTGAGGTTGAGGACGAATGAGGGATCCTGCCGCCAGCTGGCGAACAATCCGTCCTCGAAACCGGTTCGGGTGACCCGCTTCAAATACACCGCCGGAATGATCTGATCGGTGTCGACATTGGACCGCCGCAACGGCACACCGATGCCGGTGTGCGTGTGAAATGCTTCCATGCTCTTGCCTTCTTCTCGAATGGATCAGTTCAAATCGGCCGGGGCGGACAATGTGCCGCGAACCGCCGTCGCGGCGGCGACGGCCGGAGACACCAGGTGCGTGCGGCCGCCTTTCCCCTGGCGCCCTTCGAAGTTGCGGTTGGACGTCGCCGCGCATCGCTCCCCCGGCGACAGCTGGTCCGGGTTCATCCCCAGGCACATCGAGCAACCCGCCTGGCGCCATTCGGCGCCCGCGGCGGTGAAAACCTCGCCCAGCCCTTCGGCTTCGGCCTGCGCGCGCACCCGCATGGACCCGGGCACCACGAGCATCCGCACCCCGGGCGCCAGCTTGCGCCCGCGCAGCACGTCGGCGACCACCCGGAGGTCTTCGATACGACCGTTGGTGCAAGAGCCCACGAACACGGTGTCGATCGCGATCTCGCGCATCGGGGTGCCAGGGCGAAGGTCCATGTAAGCCAACGCCTTCTCGGCGGCCTGCCGCTCGGCGTCGCCGGCCATCAGCTCCGGGTCGGGCACGGCCGCGGCCAGCGGCACGCCCTGCCCCGGATTCGTTCCCCAGGTCACGAACGGGCTCAACGACGTTGCGTCGAGGTGGACCTCGGTGTCGAAGACGGCGCCGGGGTCGGTGTGCAGCTGCTGCCAATAACGCATCGCCTCGTCCCATTGCTCGCCCTGGGGTGCGTGCGGCTTGTCGCGCAGGAATTCGAAGGTGGTGGCGTCCGGCGCCACCATGCCCGCCCGGGCGCCGGCCTCGATGCTCATGTTGCAGATCGTCATCCGTGCTTCCATCGACAGCGATTCGATGGCGCTGCCGCGATATTCGATGACGTGGCCCTGCCCGCCGCCGGTGCCGATCTTGGCGATCAGCGCGAGAATGATGTCCTTGGCCGTCACACCGGCCGGCAATTGGCCGTCGACATTGACCGCCATTGTCTTGAATGGCCGTAACGGCAATGTCTGGGTGGCCAGCACATGCTCGACCTCCGACGTGCCGATGCCCATCGCCAGCGCCCCGAATGCGCCGTGCGTCGATGTGTGACTATCACCACAGACAACGGTCATTCCGGGTTGGGTGAGGCCCAATTGCGGCCCGACGACATGCACGATGCCCTGTTCGATATTGCCCATCGGGTAAAGGCGGACGCCGAATTCCGCGCAGTTTCGGCGCAACGTCTCGACCTGGGTGCGCGACACCGGGTCGGCGATCGGTTTGTCGATGTCGACCGTGGGCACGTTGTGATCCTCGGTGGCCAGCGTCAGATCGGGGCGCCGCACGGTCCGGCCCGCCAGCCGAAGACCGTCGAAGGCCTGTGGGCTGGTGACCTCGTGCACCAGATGCAGATCGATGTAGATCAAGTCGGGGGCATCAGCCTCCCCTTTGTCCACAACGTGGTCCTCCCAGACCTTTTCGGCCAGGGTGCGCGGCTTGCCGGATCCCATCTGAAAACTCGCCTCTATTCCTGATGCGCGCTCGCCGATCCACCACGGGCTGTGATCTCATAATGCGAGACGCTAGTATCTTCTTATGAGACAGCATAGCGGCATCGGCGTCCTCGACAAAGCCGTGAGTGTCCTGCACACGATCGCCCAATCCCCCTGCGGACTGGCCGAACTGTGCGAACGGACCGGATTACCCAGGGCCACCGCGTATCGGCTGGCGGCCGCGCTGGAGATCCATCGCCTGCTTGCCCGTGACGACGAAGGGCGCTGGCTGCTGGGCCCGGCCGTCACCGAGCTCGCCGCGCACGTCAACGATCCGTTGCTCGCCGCCAGCGCGGGGGTGCTGCCCCTGTTACGCGAGACCACCGGTGAAAGCGTGCAGCTGTACCGCCGCGAAGGCACGACCCGGGTCTGTGTGGCCGCCCTGGAACCCCCTGCGGGACTTCGCGATACCGTCCCGGTGGGGGCGCGGTTGCCGATGACGGCCGGATCGGGCGCCAAGGTGCTGCTGGCCCACAGCGACGCGGCGACGCAAAAGGCGGTCCTGCCGACGGCGAAATTCACCGAGCGCACGCTGGCCGAAGTGCGTCGCCGCGGCTGGGCGCAAAGCGTCGCCGAGCGAGAGCCCGGAGTCGCGAGCGTGTCGGTTCCCGTGCGCGATGGCCGCGGCGCCGTCATCGCCGCCATCTCCGTATCGGGACCCGTCGACCGGATCGGCCGCCGTCCCGGGGTGCGCTGGGCCGCCGATCTGTTGTCGGCGGCCGAAGCACTCACCCGCCGGCTGTAGAAGCCCGCCGGGTGTGCAGTGGTGGCCTCGCGAGTGCAACTGCGGCTTCGAAATCGCCCAAATCCCGCCGCACACGCACGCCCGATGCCGTCAGCGCACGCTGAACGCCACCGGTGCACAGTCGACCGCAGGTGGCCTGACAGACTGACCGCCATGGGAACCAATCAGCGCGCGAGCATCGTCATGTCGGACGATGAAATCGCCGACTTCGTCGTCAAGAGCCGCACCGGAACGCTGGCCACCATCGGGCCCGACGGCCAGCCGCACCTGACCGCAATGTGGTACGCCGTCGTGGACGGCGAAATCTGGCTGGAAACGAAGGCCAAGTCGCAGAAGGCGGTCAACCTCAAACGGGATCCGAGGGTGAGCTTCCTGATCGAGGACGGCGACACCTACGACACACTGCGCGGGGTGTCGTTCGAGGGCGTCGCGGAGATCGTCAACGATCCCGACGTCTCGCACCGGGTGGGGGTCAGCGTGTTCGAGCGCTACACCGGGCCCTACACCGACGAGATGAAGCCCTTCGTGGAGCAGATGATGAACAAGCGCGTCTGCGTGCGGATCGTCGCCCAGCGCGCGCGTTCCTGGGATCACCGCAAACTCGGCCTGCCGGCCATGCCTGTGGGTGGGTCCACGGCACCGGCCGTGTTGGGAACCGGTCAATAGTTTTGTAGCCCCGATGGGATTCGAACCCACGCTACCGCCGTGAGAGGGCGGCGTCCTAGGCCGCTAGACGACGGGGCCAGACACGATCCGAGGTGTCAGCATAGCTCACACGTCAGAAGGCCACCTAATCGCTTGAGGTGGCGAGATTTTGCTGGGGTACCAGGACTCGAACCTAGAATGGCTGAACCAGAATCAGCTGTGTTGCCAATTACACCATACCCCATTGGCCGCCTAAAACCGCTGGTCAGCGGTCGTGCTGAGCGATAACGCGCCGCTCGGGCGACCGCCGCTGCCAGCCGTTGTAGGCCTTGTGCGAACCGCAGTGCAGACTACCAAAGACTCGCCGCACTATCCGCAAGCGAGGCCTTGCCTAGCCGCCGATCGTTTCGCGCGTGGCACGTAGCCGCTGGATGCTGCGCTCCCGGCCCAGCAGTTCCAGCGATTCGAACAACGGCGGGCTCACCGTCGTTCCCGTGACCGCAACCCTGATCGGGCCGAAGGCCTTGCGCGGTTTGAGGCCCAGGCTCTCGATCAGTGCGGCCTTGAGCGCGGGCTCGATCTGGGCCGTGGTCCAGTCCGTCACGCCGTCCAGCGCGGCCAGCGCGGCGTCCAGCACGGCGGCCGCGTCCGGACCGAGTTCCTTGGCGGCGGCCTTGGGATCGATGGCGTACTCGTCGTCGTTGAGGAACTTCAGCAGCTCCCACGCGTCGGCGAGCACGACGATGCGGGTCTGCACCAGCTCGGCGGCGGTGGCGAACGCCGCTTCGTAATTACTCGGGTCCAACCCGAGGCGGTGGCCGTGCACGTCGAGGTAGTCGCGCAGCCGGCCCGCGAAGTCGGCCGGCTCGAGCATGCGGATGTGCTCGGCGTTGAGCGCGTCGGCCTTCTTCTGGTCGAACCGCGCGGGGTTGGAGTTGACGTCGACGACGTCGAACGCGGCCACCATCTCGTCGAGACTGAACACGTCGTGGTCGTCGGCGATGGCCCAGCCCAGCAACGCCAGGTAATTGAGCAGCCCCTCCGGGATGAAGCCCCGGTCGCGGTGCGCGAACAGGTTCGACTGCGGGTCACGCTTGGACAGCTTCTTGGTCCCCTCCCCCAATACCGTTGGCAGGTGAGCGAACTCCGGGATCCGGTCGGCCACACCGATCCGGATCAGCGACTGATACAACGCGAGCTGGCGTGGGGTGGACGGCAACAGATCCTCGCCCCGCAGCACGTGGGTAATCTTCATCAGCGCGTCGTCGCAGGGATTGACCAACGTGTACAACGGATCTCCGTTGGCGCGGGTCAACGCGAAGTCGGGAACGCTGCCGGCGGCGAAGTTGGTGGGCCCGCGCACGAGGTCGTTCCAACCAAGGTCTTCGTCGGGCATCCGCAGCCGCACCACCGGCTTGCGCCCCTCGGCGAGGAACGCGGCCCGCTGGGCGTCGGTCAACTGCCGATCGAAGTTGTCGTATCCCAGTTTCGGGTTGCGGCCGGCCGCGATGTGGCGCGCCTCAACCTCTTCCGGGGTCGAGAACGCGTAGTAAGCCTCGCCCGCTTCCAGCAGCTTGGCCACCACGTCGCGGTAGATCTCCTTGCGCTGCGACTGCCGGTACGGACCGTAGGGTCCGTCGACCTCCGGCCCCTCGTCCCAGTCCAGGCCGAGCCACCGCAGCGCGTCGAGCAGCGCCAAATAGCTTTCCTCGCTGTCGCGTTCGGCGTCGGTGTCCTCGATGCGAAACACGAACGTGCCGCCCGTGTGCCGGGCATAGGCCCAGTTGAACAGCGCGGTGCGGACCATTCCGACGTGCGGGGTGCCGGTGGGCGACGGACAGAACCGGACCCGGACTTTCGCTTCGGCCGTCACGACTTGCCCTTACGGACCACGGGATTGGACAGGGTGCCGATGCCCTCGATGGTGATCGCGACCGTGTCACCGTCCTCGATCGGACCGACCCCGGCCGGCGTTCCGGTGAGGATCAGGTCGCCGGGCAGCAGGGTCATGACGGCCGAGATCCATTCGACGATGGCGCCGACGTCGTGGATCATCAGCGAGGTCCGGCTGTGCTGCTTCACCTCGCCGTTGACCTCGGTCCGGATTTCGAGGTCCGCCGGGTCGACATCGGTGACGATCCACGGTCCGACCGGGCAGAAGGTGTCGTGCCCCTTCGCCCGCGTCCATTGGCCGTCGGCCTTCTGCTGATCGCGGGCCGACACGTCGTTGCCGACGGTGTAACCCAAGATGCTGTCGGCGGCCTCGGCGGCGGTGACGTCCTTGCACGGCCGGCCGATGACGGCGGCCAACTCCCCCTCGAAATGCACCGGTGATGCGTTGGCCGGCAATCGAATCGGCACGTTAGGGCCGACGATCGCCGTATTGGGTTTGAGGAAGATGATCGGATCCGGCGCGGCCGGACCGGTGAGCTCGGTCATCTCCGCGATGTGATCGGTGTAGTTCTTGCCGATGCAGACCACCTTGCTGGCCAGTATCGGGGCCAGCAGCCGCACGTCGGGCAGCGGCCACGAGCGGCCGGTGAAGTTCGGCGTGCCAAACGGATGCTCGGCGATCTCGCGGGCGATCATCGCGGCGGGATCGGCGAGGTCACCCTCGATGCTGACGAAGGCGACACCGTCCGGGCTGGCGATTCGACCAAGGCGCATTTCGTTGAGCCTACTGATGAGTGGTTGCCTCATCGCACCGGCGGCAGGCAGACGAGTATTACCAGCGGTTTTCCCCGCGTGTGCAAGCATGGGGAATGCAAAGGGGGACGGCCGCGACGCGGGACCTGGGCGCCGGCGCGCGCTGGTCCATCATGGTCGTTTCGCTGGTGGCCACCGCGAGTTCCTTCCTGTTCATCAATGGCGTCGCGTTCCTGATTCCCTCGCTGCAAACGGTGCGGGGAATCCCGCTCGACGAAGCCGGTCTGCTGTCCTCGATGCCCAGCTGGGGCATGGTCGTCACGCTGGTGCTGTGGGGTTACGTGCTGGACCGGGTGGGCGAGCGTCTGGTGATGACCGCGGGTTCGGCGCTCACCGCCGTGGCGGCTTACGCCGCTGCCTCGGCGCATTCGATGGTGCTCATGGCCGTCTATCTGTTCCTCGGCGGCATGGCCGCCGCGAGCTGCAACACCGCCGGCGGGCGGCTGGTGTCGGCGTGGTTCCCGCCGCACCAACGCGGCCTGGCGATGGGCTTCCGGCAAACCGCGCAGCCCCTCGGAATCGCCCTGGGCGCGCTGGTCATTCCCGAGCTGGCCGAACACGGGCCGAGCACGGGGCTCAGGTTCACGGCGTTGGCGTGCGCCCTGGGCGCGGCGGCCAGCGCGGTCGGCATCATCGACCCGCCGCGCAAGCCCCGGGAGAAAGCCACCGACACCGAACTGGCCAGCCCGTACCGAGGATCGTTGACGCTGTGGCGAATTCACACGGTTGCGGGCCTGATGATGGTGCCGCAGACGGTGACCGTCACGTTCATGTTGGTGTGGCTGATCAAGAATCTGCATTGGTCGGTCGCGGCCGCCGGCAGTTTGGTCACCCTTTCGCAGCTGCTGGGCGCCGTCGGCCGCGTTCTGGTGGGCCGCTGGTCCGACCGGATCGGTTCGCGAATGCGTCCGGTCCGCCTCATTGCGGGTGCGGCCGCCATCACGCTGTTCCTGTTGGCCTGGGCCGATTTCCTCAATTCGAGCTATCAGGCGCCCCTGATGGTCGCCATCTCGGTGATCGCGGTGCTCGACAACGGTTTGGAGGCCACGGCCATCACCGAATTCGCCGGTCCCTTCTGGAGCGGGCGCGCCCTGGGCATCCAGAACACCACCCAGCGGGTGATGGCGGCCGCGGCGCCACCGCTCTTCGGCGCGTTGATCACCGCCGCGAAATACCCGAACGCGTGGATATTGTGCGGAATGTTCCCGGTGCTCGCCGTGCCCTTGGTGCCAGCGCGGCTGCTACCGCCCGGCCTGGAAACTACAGCCCGGCGGCAATCCGTTCGCCGACTTCGGTGGTGGCGAGCCGTTCGTTCCCACGCGTTGCCAAATACGACTCGACGGCCCGATCCACCCGGCTAGCGGCATCGTCCTCGCCGATATGGGCGAGCAGCAACGCCACCGACATGATCGCCGCGGTCGGGTCTGCAACGCCCTGGCCCGCGATGTCGGGGGCGCTGCCGTGCACCGGCTCGAACATCGACGGGTTGGTGCGCGTGGCGTCGATATTCCCGCTGGCGGCCAAGCCAATTCCGCCGCACACCGCCGCCGCCAAGTCGGTGATGATGTCGCCGAAGAGGTTGTCGGTGACGATCACGTCGAAGCGCCCGGGGTCGGTGACCATGAAGATGGTGGCGGCGTCGACGTGTTGGTAGGCGACCTCGACGCCGGGGTACTGCTCCCCGACCTCGGCCACAATGCGCGCCCACAGCTTGCCCGCGAACGTGAGCACGTTGGTCTTGTGCACCAGCGTCAAGTGCTTGCGGCGGCGCTGGGCGCGCTCGAATGCGTCGGCCACCACACGGCGCACGCCGAAGGCGGTGTTCAGGCTCACCTCGGTGGCAACCTCGTTGGGCGTGCCGGTGCGGATGGCGCCGCCGGTACCGGTGTAGGGGCCTTCGGTGCCCTCGCGCACCACCACGAAATCGATGTCGGGGTTTCCGGCGAGCGGGCTTTCCACACCGGGATACAGCCGGCCCGGTCGCAGGTTGACGTGATGATCGAGCTCAAAACGCAGGCGCAGCAACAGCCCCCGTTCCAGCACGCCGCTGGGCACCGACGGATCGCCGATCGCGCCGAGCAGGATGGCGTCGTGCTGGCGCAGTTCGCCGAGCACCGATTCCGGCAAGAGCTCACCGCTGGCGTGAAAACGCCGGGCGCCCAGGTCGTAATCGGTCTTCTGGACACCGGGCAGCACCGCGTCGAGCACTTTGACGGCCTCGGCCGTCACTTCCGGCCCGATGCCGTCGCCGCCGATAACCGCCAACTTCATGAAAGGTCAACCACCTCAAGCTTGTTGGCGCCCACCGCCGCACCGATCTCCGATCGCACCTCGCCCGGCACGTCCTGGTCCAGCCGCAGCAGGATCGTCGCGCCCGGCCCCTCGGCGTCCTCGGACAGTTGCGCGGCTTGGATGTTCACGCCCGCCGAGCCGAGCAGGGTGCCGATTTTGCCCAGCGCCCCGGGCTGGTCGACGTAGTTGATCACCAGGTTGGTCCCGCGGGCGCGCAGATCGAAGTTGCGGCCGTTGATCTGGACGATCTTTTCCACCAACTGCGGCCCGGACAGCGTGCCGGCGACGTTGACGGCGCTGCCGTCGGCCGCGACCGCGCGCACGTCGACAACGCTGCGATGGTTGGGACTTTCCGAGGCCTTGGTGAGCTCGGCGGTGACACCGCGCTCTTCGGCCAGCGCCGGTGCGTTGACGAACGTGACGGGACCCTCGACCACCGCCGAGAACAGCCCCCGCAGAGCCGAAAGCTTGAGCACCTCAACGTCTTCGGCGGCCAGCTCGCCGCGCACCTGCACCGACACCGAAACCGGCGGGCCGGCGGACAGCGAGGCGGCCAGCACGCCGAGCTTGCGCACCAGGTCCAGCCACGGCGCCACCTCTTCGTTGACCACGCCGCCGCCGACGTTGACGGCGTCGGGAACGAATTCGCCGGCCAGCGCGAGCTTCACGCTTTCGGCGACGTCGGTGCCCGCCCGGTCCTGGGCCTCGGAGGTGGACGCGCCCAGGTGCGGGGTGACCACCACCTGCGGCAGCTCGAACAGCGGGCTGTCGGTGCACGGCTCTTTGGCGAAGACGTCGAGACCGGCCGCCCGGACGTGGCCGCTGCTCACCGCATCGGCCAGCGCGGCCTCATCCACCAGCCCGCCGCGGGCGGCGTTGACGATGATGACGCCCGGCTTGGTCTTGGCCAGCGCTTCCTTGCCGATCAGGCCCGCCGTCTCGGGAGTCTTCGGCAGGTGGACCGAGATGAAGTCGGCGCGGCTTAACAGCTCGTCGAGGGGCAACAGTTCGATGCCGAGCTGCGCGGCCCGGGCCGGCGAGACGTAGGGGTCGTAGGCGACCAGGTGGGTGCCAAATGCTGTCAACCGCTGGGCGACCAACTGCCCGATCCGGCCCAGCCCCACCACGCCGACCGTCTTGCCGAAAATCTCGGTGCCGTTGAACGACGACCGCTTCCACGTGTGCTCGCGCAGCGAGGCGTCGGCGGCCGGGATCTGCCGGGCCGCGGCCAGCAGCAGCGCCAGCGCGTGCTCGGCGGCGCTGTGGATGTTCGAGGTGGGCGCGTTGACCACCAGCACGCCGCGCTCGGTGGCGGCGTCCACGTCGACGTTGTCCAGCCCGACACCTGCGCGGGCGACGATCTTCAGCTTGGGGGCCGCCCCCAGCACCTCGGCGTCGACGGTGGTGGCCGAACGCACCAGCAGCGCGTCGGCCTCCGGCACCGCGGCCAGCAGCTTCTCCCGGTCCGGCCCGTCGACCCAGCGCACCTCGACCTGGTCTCCCAGGGCGGCGACAGTCGATTGGGCGAGTTTGTCGGCGATCAATACAACAGGCAGATTCACCCGGCCAGCCTAACGGCTGCGTTTGACGGGCATCGACGGGCTCACCACTGCCGTCACCTGCACCGACGCGCTTGGGACGCGGGTCGGTGTGGTCCTACGATGCGCTCGTGACCAAACTCGCGATCATCTACTATTCGGCCACCGGGCATGGCACCGCGATGGCGCAACGCGTGGCCGCCGCGGCCGAGTCCGCCGGCGCGGACGTCCGACTGAGGCACGTCGCCGAGACCCGCGACCCGGAATCGTTCGCCCAGAACCCGGCTTGGACCGCGAATTACGAAGCGACCAAAGACCTTCCGGCGGCGACCGGTGAGGACATCGTCTGGGCCGACGCGGTGATCTTCGGTTCGCCGACCCGCTTCGGCTCTCCCGCTGCGCAATTGCGCAACTTCCTCGACTCGCTGGGCGGGCTGTGGGCCGAGGGCAAGCTGGCGGACAAGGTGTACGCGGCGTTCACGTCGTCCAACACCGTTCACGGCGGTCAGGAAACCACGCTGCTGTCGCTCTACATCACCCTGATGCATTTCGGCGGCATCATTGTGCCGCCCGGCTACACCGACCCGCTGAAGTTCGTCGACGGCAATCCGTATGGGGTGAGCCTGGTCTCCACCCACGACAACATCCACGAGTGCGATGAGGCGACGGGTAACGCGCTGGACCACCTGGCCCGCCGCGTGGTCTTGACGGCCGGCCGGCTGGCGTCGCCCAGCGTCACGCCAGAGTGACCGCGGTGGCCGAACGCCACTCTGGCGTGACGCTCGCGGTCACGCCGTCTCGGTGATCGGCCGGTCGACCCAGCTCATCAGGTCGCGCAACTTCTTGCCGGTCACCTCGATGGGATGCTCGGCGTTCTCCTTGCGCAGCTGCTCGAGTTGCTTGTTGCCGCCCTCGACGTTGGCCACCAGCTTCTTGGTGAAGGTGCCGTCCTGGATGTCGCGCAGGATCTCGCGCATCCGCTCCTTGGTGCCGGCGTCGATGACCCGCGGACCCGACAGGTATCCGCCGAACTCGGCGGTGTCGGACACCGAGTAGTTCATCCGGGCGATGCCACCCTCATACATCAGGTCGACGATCAGCTTGAGCTCGTGCAGCACCTCGAAGTAGGCCATCTCCGGCGGGTAGCCCGCCTCCACCATCACGTCGAAACCAGTCTTCACCAATTCCTCTGTGCCGCCGCACAACACGGCCTGCTCGCCGAACAGGTCGGTCTCGGTCTCGTCCTTGAACGTGGTCTTGATGACGCCGGCGCGGGTGCCCCCGATGGCCTTGGCGTAGGACAGCGCCAGCGCCTCACCCTTGCCGGTCGGGTCCTGGTCGACCGCGATCAGGCACGGCACGCCCTTGCCGTCGACGAACTGGCGGCGCACCAGGTGGCCGGGGCCTTTCGGCGCGACCATCGCGATGGTTACATCGGCGGGCGGCTTGATCAGCCCGAAGTGAATGTTGAGGCCGTGACCGAAAAACAGGGCGTCGCCCTCGGACAGGTTCGGCTCGATCTCGTTCTTGAAGATGTCGGCCTGCGCGGTGTCGGGCGCCAACAGCATGACGACGTCGGCCCACTTGGCCACCTCGGCGGGGGTGTCGACCTCCAGGCCCTGCTCCTCGACCTTGGGCCGCGACTTCGAACCCTCCTTGAGCCCGACGCGCACCTGCACACCGGAATCGCGCAGGCTCAGCGAGTGCGCGTGCCCCTGACTGCCGTACCCGATGACGCCGACCTTGCGGCCCTGGATGATCGACAGGTCTGCGTCGTCGTCGTAGAACATTTCTAGTGCCACTGTTTCAATATCTCCTTGTGTGTTACTTGGCCGTGGCGATGCCGCGCGGACCGCGGGACAACGACACCACTCCCGATTGGACTATCTCGCGGATGCCGAACGGTTCCAGCACCCGCAGCAGCGCCTCGATCTTGCCGCGGTCACCGGTCGCTTCGATCGTCAGCGCCTCCGGCGACACGTCAATCACCTTGGCGCGGAACAGGTTCACCGCCTCGATCACCTGACTGCGGCTGCCCGCGTCGGCGCGCACCTTGATCAGCGCCAATTCCCGTGACACCGCGGCTCCGTCGTCGAGCTCGACGATCTTGATGACGTTGATCAGCTTGTTGAGCTGTTTGGTGATCTGCTCGAGCGGGGTCTCCTCCGCGCTGACCACAATGGTCATGCGCGACATGTCCTTTTGCTCGGTGGCACCGACGGCCAGCGACTCGATGTTGAAACCGCGCCGGGAGAACAGCGCCGCCACGCGGGCGAGCACACCGGGCTTGTCCTCCACCAACACCGACAGCGTGTGCGTGTGCATCAGGCGTGCCCTTCGCTCTCGTCGTCGAAGAGCGGGCGAATGCCGCGGGCGGCCT
Organism: Mycobacterium hainanense; assembly: GCF_041890355.1. Taxonomy (NCBI): domain Bacteria; kingdom Bacillati; phylum Actinomycetota; class Actinomycetes; order Mycobacteriales; family Mycobacteriaceae; genus Mycobacterium; species Mycobacterium hainanense. The sequence continues at coordinate 4,052,209 of NZ_CP169059.1, forward strand.
GGATCTCGTCGTTGCTGGTGCCCGCCGCGACCATCGGCCACACCTGCGCGTCCGCGCCGACGATGAAGTCGATCACCACGGGACGGTCGGTGATCGCGCGCGCCTGGTTGATCACGTCCTCGACGTCTTCCTCACGCTCACAACGCAATCCGACACAACCCAGCGCCTCCGCCAGCTTCACGAAGTCGGGGATCCGGTGTGAGTGCGTGGCCAGGTCCGTCTGCGAATACCGCTCCTGGTAGAACAGCGTCTGCCACTGACGCACCATGCCCAGGTTGCCGTTGTTGATCAGCGCCACCTTGATCGGCACGCCCTCGATCGCGCACGTGGCCAGCTCCTGATTGGTCATCTGGAAGCAGCCGTCGCCGTCGATGGCCCACACCTCGGCCTCCGGGCGAGCCATCTTGGCGCCCATGGCCGCCGGTATGGCGAACCCCATGGTGCCCAGGCCGCCGGAGTTGATCCAGGTGCGCGGGTTCTCGTACGAGATGAACTGCGCCGCCCACATCTGGTGCTGACCCACCCCGGCGACGTACACCGCGTCGGGGCCGGCGATCTGGCCGAGCTTCTCGATGACGTATTCCGGGCCGAGGCTGCCGTCGCTCTGCGGGTCGTAGCTCAGCGGGTAGGTGGACTGAACGCTGTCCAGATAGGCCCACCACTCCGTCATGTCGACGTTGCCGGGGATGTCGTAGTGACGCAGCATCGCGATCAGGTCGGTGATGACCGCTTTGACGTCGCCGACGATCGGCACGTCCGCATGGCGGTTCTTGCCGATCTCGGCGGGGTCGATGTCGGCGTGGATGACTTTCGCCTCCGGCGCGAACGTGTCGAGTTTGCCGGTCACCCGGTCGTCGAAGCGCGTGCCCAGGGCGATCAGCAGATCACTGCGCTGCAGCGCCGCCACCGCGGCGACCGAGCCGTGCATGCCGGGCATGCCCATGTGCTGTCGATGGCTGTCGGGGAACGCCCCCCGCGCCATCAGGGTGGTGACCACCGGGATGCCGGTCAACTCGGCCAGCTCGCGCAACTGCTCGGTCGCTTCTCCGCGGATCACACCACCACCGACGTAGAGCACCGGTTTGCGGGCGGCGGCGATCAGCTTGGCGGCCTCGCGAATCTGCCGGTTGTGCGGCTTGGTGTTGGGCTTGTAACCGGGCAGGTCCATGCGCGGCGGCCAGCTGAACGTGCACTCACCCTGCAGCACGTCCTTGGGGATGTCGACCAGCACCGCGCCCGGGCGGCCCGAGGCCGCGATGTGGAAGGCCTCGGCGATCACCTGCGGGATCTCGTCGCCCGTGCGGACCAGGAAGTTGTGCTTGGTGATCGGCATCGTGATGCCCGAGATGTCGGCTTCCTGGAAGGCGTCGGTGCCGATCAGCGTGCGACCGACCTGGCCCGTGATCGCGACGACGGGCACGGAGTCCATCTGGGCGTCGGCCAGCGGCGTGACCAGGTTGGTGGCCCCGGGGCCCGAGGTCGCCATGCACACCCCGACCTTGCCGGTGGCGTGGGCGTAGCCGCTCGCGGCGTGACCGGCGCCCTGCTCGTGCCGAACCAGCACGTGGCGAAGCTTTTTCGAGTCGAACAGCGGGTCGTACACCGGCAGCACGGCGCCACCGGGGATCCCGAAGATGACCTCGACGCCGAGCTCCTCCAGCGACCGGATCACCGATTGTGCGCCGGTAAGTTTCTCGGGCCCAACCCGTTTCGGCTTGCTTGCGGGGGCGGCGGCCGGGGTCTGCGCCGAGTCCGTGGCGATGTCGGCGGCCCGCTCCGGCTGGGTGGCGTGCTGCCTGGTGGGTGCGCTCACTGTCTTTCGTCCTTATTCACTCTGAGAGTCTTCGCTGGGGGCAACAAAAAACCCCCGACAGCTCTTCTGCTGCACGAGGGTTGCGCGTTGGTCTGGATAGCTTCAAATGCCGAAGAGGCTAGTCAGGCACCAACGCGCCGACCAATTACTACGAGCATCCCGGGCTGTCCGGCGGTATCCATAACGTCCGACGGTAGCCTTCGCACAGCTCAGCAGTCAAATCCGCTGCCCTCAACCCGCGCCAGGACCGGCCTCCCGCGAACGGGTGAAATGATGGCCGGGTGGCTACCGGTTCGTCTTCCCATACACCCGTCGTGATCAAGGTGTCTCCGATCGCACACCTGGCCGTCGGGTTCTTCACCCTGGGGCTGCTGATCCCGGTGATGCTCTGGCCGGCCTCGGCGCCGCTGCTCGTCATCCCCGTGCTGCTGTCGGCGCTGATCGTCCGGTTGCGGACCGTCGCCGACGATCGCGGCGTGACGGTCCGCACGCTGCTCGGCAGCCAGACGGTGGACTGGGATGACATCGAGGGGCTGCGCTTCCACCGGGGTTCTTGGGCACGCGCGCAGCTCAAGAGCGGCGCGGAGGTGCGCCTGCCCGCGGTGACGTTCGCGACGCTGCCGCAGCTGACCGATGCCAGCTCGGGACGGGTGCCCAACCCGTATCAGTGAGTGTCAGGCGATCGGGTTGACCCCGTTGAGCAGCACCCAGACCGCGATGCCGGCGGCGATGCCGACCAGCAGCGCGACGAACGACCCGATGAAGGGCCGATGCGCCCAGCCCCGTCGCGCGTCGAGGCCGTAGCGGCCGGGCCCACACAGGATCACCGCGACGGCCATCACGATCAGGCTGATCTGGTATTCGTGCCCGTCGGGCAGGAAGTACGTGAAGCTGTGCGGATGCGGCCGCGCGGTGATGGTGGCCAGCATGCCGTTGATCAGAAAGGCCAGCGCGCCGGCCGCGGCCACCGGGGTGAACAGGCCGAGGACCAGCAGAACGCCCGCGACGAGTTCGCCGCCGGCGCTGACGTAGGCCAGGATGTCGGCGTGCTGGTAGCCGACGTCGGAGAGGGAGTTCTTGAACCCGCCCACGCCGGAGCCGCCCCACCAGCCGGTCAGCTTCTGCAACCCGTGGGCGGCCAGCACGACCCCGAGGCCAACCCGCAAGATCAGCAAACCGAGGTGCTGGGTTCCGCGCCGGCCGACCTCGTGCAGCCGGCCGTGGTGTTCATCGGCGTCGATCTCGGCGGGCTCGGCCGCCGGGTGCCGCGATGCCTGCGGCTGGACGTAGGGCAACGGCTCCTGCTGGTCGAGCACGTTGTAACCGGCGGCACTGGGCCCGCCCACGCCGGCGTGGTCGCCCATGTAGGGGATGACGGTGGTGGTCCCGGTGGAGGGGTTGAAGTCGCCGGGGTAACCGACGGGCGTCAGATCGTCTTCGGGGTCAACCACACGCGCCGTCGTGGGGCGACCTGGAGTTGGCTCCGGGGATTCGCCGGGCCGCTGCCAATGTCCGTCATTCGGTTGACTGGTCACGCGTGTCAGGGTAAGGGCATTTGCCGCCGAATTGGGGATTTGAGCGGCGCTTTCGCCGGGCAATCGGCAGTTTGCCCGCCGAACGCGCCCAGATCGGCCCGAAAATGCCTTTCGCGGGCGGCCGCAGGGCCCCGTACGCCCGCGAATGGGGGCCGACCGGGCCCGTGGACCGTTCGCGGGAAGCGGTCGATCGTGTCGCGCCAGGCGGATGAATGCATGCGTGTGGCGGCGGTGGCCGCACTATCCGTAGCCTGTCGGTCATGCGATTAGGGCGCTCGGTTCGGTGCGGGTTCGCCGCGCTTTGCGCGGTAGTGCTGGTCGCGAGCGGGTGCGCACGGTTCAACGACGCCCAGTCGCAGCCGTTCACCACCAACCCCGAACTCAAGCCCCAACCCAGCTCGACGCCGCCCCCGCCGCCGCCGCTGCCGCCCACGCCGTTCCCCAAGGCGTGCCCGGCGCCGGGCGTCATGCAGGGCTGCCTGGAGAGCACCAGCGGGCTGATCATGGGGCCCGACAGCAAAACCGCGCTGGTCGCCGAGCGCACCACCGGGGCGGTCAAGGAGATCTCGGTGAGCGCCGAGCCGAAGGTGAAGATGGTCATCCCCGTCGACCCATCCGGCGACGGCGGCTTGATGGACATCGTGCTGTCGCCGACCTACACCCAAGACCGGCTCATGTACGCCTACGTCAGCACGCCTACCGATAACCGGGTGATCCGGGTGGCCGACGGCGACATCCCCAAAGACATCCTCACCGGGATCCCCAAAGGCGCGACCGGGAACACCGGCGCGCTGATCTTCACCAGCCCCACGACGTTGGTCGTGATGACCGGCGATGCGGGTAACCCCGCGGCGGCCGCGGATCCCAAATCGTTGGCCGGCAAGGTGCTTCGCATCGAGCAGCCGACCACCATCGGGCAGGCCCCGCCGACGACGGCGCTGTCGGGCGTCGGCGCGGGCGGCGGCCTGTGCATCGACCCCGTGGACGGCTCGCTCTACGTCGCCGACCGCACGCCGACGGCGGATCGGTTGCAGCGCATCACCAAGACGTCCGAGGTCTCCACGGTGTGGACCTGGCCCGACAAGCCGGGTGTGGCCGGCTGCGCGGCGATGGACGGGACCGTGCTGGTCAACCTGATCAACACCAAACTGACGGTGGCCGTGCGGCTGGCCCCGGCGACGGGTGCGGTCACCGGTGAACCCGACGTGGTCCGCAAGGACACCCACGCCCACGCGTGGGCGCTGCGGATGTCACCGGACGGAAACGTCTGGGGCGCAACCGTCAACAAAACCGCCGGGGACGCCGAGAAGCTCGACGACGTGGTGTTCCCGCTGTTCCCGCAGGGCGGCGGTTTCCCGCGCAACAACGACGACAAGACCTAGCGGAGCCCGCCGAGCCTGACTCCTGCGGCGACGAAACGGCGTGTCGCATCGCTCAATTCACTCGCGATCCGGTCGGTGCCTAGCCCTGGCCGCAGGCCGCCAGCACCAGCTCGCGAACCCGAGCCGCATCGGCCTGTCCGCGGGTGGCCTTCATCACCGCGCCGACGATCGCGCCCGCCGCGGCCACCTTGCCGCCGCGGATCTTCTCCGCCACATCGGGATTGGCGGCCAGCGCCTCGTCGACCGCGGCCTGGGTCACCGAGTCGTCGCGCACCAGCTCGAGGCCACGGGCCGCCATCACCTGGTCGGGCTCGCCCTCGCCGGCCAGCACCCCCTCCACGACCTGGCGGGCCAGCTTGTTGGACAGCTTGCCCTCGTCCACGAGCGCGATCACCCCGGCGACCTGAGCTGGGGTGATCGCCAGCTCGTCCAGGCCGATGTTCGCCTCGTTGGCCTTTTGCACCAGGAAGTTGCCCCACCAGGCGCGCGCTTGCTCGCTGGTGGCGCCGTGCTTGACGGTCTCGATGACCAAGTCGACGGCGCCGGCGTTGACCAGATCGCGCATCACCTCGTCGGAGACACCCCATTCCTGCTGAATCCTCTTGCGGCTCAGCCACGGTAGTTCGGGGATCGTCTCCCGGAGCTGCTCGACCCACTCGCGGCTGGGCGCGACGGGTTCCAGGTCGGGCTCGGGGAAATACCGGTAGTCCTGGGCGGTCTCCTTGGCACGGCCGGGGCTGGTGTACCCGGCTTCGTGAAAGTGTCTGGTCTCCTGGATGATCTGACCGCCGGATGCGAGGACGGCGGCCTGCCGCTGCATCTCGTAACGCACCGCCACCTCAACGCTTTTCAGCGAGTTGACGTTCTTGGTCTCGGTGCGGGTGCCGAACTCGGCGGCGCCCTTGGGCATCAGCGAGACGTTGGAATCGCAACGCATCGATCCTTGGTCCATCCTGACATCGGATACGCCCAAGGCGCGCAACAGGTCTCGCAATGCCGTGACGTAGGCACGGGCGATCTGGGGGGCCCGGTCACCGGCGCCCACGATGGGCTTCGTGACTATCTCGATGAGCGGCACACCCGCCCGGTTGTAGTCGAGCAGCGAGGTCGTCGCGCCGTGGATGCGGCCGGTCTCGCTGCCCAGGTGGGTCAGCTTGCCGGTGTCCTCCTCCATGTGTGCGCGCTCGATCTCGACCCGCCAGGTGGTGCCGTCGTCCAGCGGCGCCTCCAGGTAGCCGTTGATGGCGATCGGCTCGTCGTATTGGGAAATCTGGTAGTTCTTGGGCATATCCGGGTAGAAGTAGTTCTTCCGGGCGAAGCGGCACCAGGACACGATCTCGCAATTGAGCGCCAGCCCGATACGGATCGCCGATTCCACCGCCGAGCGGTTGAGCACCGGCAGCGAGCCGGGCAGCCCGAGGCATACGGGACATACCTGGGTGTTGGGTTCGGCGCCGAACGCGGTGGAGCAGCCGCAGAACATCTTGGTGACGGTGGACAGCTCGACGTGTACCTCGAGGCCGAGCACCGGGTCGAAGCGCGCGATGACCTCGTCGTAGTCCATGAGATCGACGCTGGCAGCAACACTCATGCCGTCGATCGTAGTGGTGACCGCGAGCGCGGCGACGCCGGGCGAAGCGGGTCAGTGCGGCGAGCGCGGCGACGCCGGGCGAAGCGGGTCAGTGCGGCGAGCGCGGCACCCGGAACCGGTTGGGCTCCCCGCCCCTGCCGGGAAACATGTCGGCCAGCACGGCCGCCATCTCGAGGTAACTTCGCCGGCTTTCCCTGCTCAGTCGATCCAGCTCGATCTGATTTCCGCTATGTATGTGCCGATCGAACGGCAGCACCACCGTTGCGCCGACGCGAGCGGACAATCGCTCGAGTTCCTTGGCGGCCAGCAGTTCCACCTTGGCCGGCTCGACGTGGTTGATCGCCAATATCGTCGACTGCACCAGCCATTGATAGGCGTTGTTGGCCAACCAATCCAGGGTGGTGGCGGTCTTCCGAATCGCATCCATGGACGTGCTGGTCACCACGACCAGCGCCAGCGCCTCACGCAGGACCGCGTCCATTACACCCGAATTGAGCGCCTTCGCGCAGTCCACCAACACCACCGAGTAGTGGTTGCGCAGGATCGAAAACGCCTTGACGGCGTCGTGGCGCTCGAGCCGCCAGTCGGTGTCCGCATAACTGGGCAATCCGAGCACTTCCAGGCCGAAGTTGTTCATGTAGGTGTGCGCCCGGACGTCTGCGTAACTCGTGATCGTGTCGTCGGCGAGCAGCTCGGCCATTCCCAGCGCGTTGGGTTTGCCGTGGCGCTCGGTCAGGTCGCCGGCGTCCATGTCGACGGCGACGATCCGGTCGTGGCGCACGTCGGCGAACGTCGAACCAAGCGCCTCCACGACCGCCGTCTTGCCGACTCCACCCTTGAGGTTGAGAACGGCGATAGGAAATGCTGCGCGCAGCTCCGCGCGGATGCGGTTACGCAGGTCCTCTTTATACCGTGCGTCTTTGCCGGGGCCCAGATCGACGCCCGTCAGGCGATGGACCACTTCTCGCCAGCTAAACCGGGAGGAGTCGTCGCGCTCCTGCTGGTCGAGCCCGTCCAACGCCGTCCCGCCCGGCAGTCGCGAGGGACGCCGCACGGAGGGAACCCGTGCCCCCGGGACGGGTGCGGGCGGCGGCGGCCCGAACGGCGGCCGGCGGACGGCCGGGTCCGAAGGGTGGGGCTGGGGCACCGTGCTAGCCGCCGGATCGGCCTCGATGCGCCGATCGGGCGGGCATGACGGACGGACCGGCGGGCCTACTGGCCCCGCCGCCGCGGGGCGCTGAACGACTCCGCGAACCGAACCGCGGTTGCTCACTTCGGGGGTATAACCGCTGGCAACCGGTCCGGAAACCACGAATTTCGGGCGAACGGCCCGGACCTGGTCAGCCGCCGGGCAAATTCAGGGCCCGGTCAGGTGAGAGTCACGTCGGGGCCACCCGCCGTTTGCCGGGGATCAGCCGAAGAAGGCGGCGGCGTCGTCGTAGCGACTTTCGGGCACCAGCTTGAGCTGGCGCACGGCGTCGGCCAGCGCCACCCGGCCGATGTCCTGCCCCCGCAGCGACACCATCTGGCCGTACTCACCGGCGTGGGCGGCGTCGGCGGCGTTGACGCCGAACCGCGTCGCCAGCACCCGGTCGTAGGCGGTCGGGGTACCGCCGCGCTGGACGTGACCCAGCACGGTCACCCGGACGTCCTTGTTGATCCGCTTCTCCACCTCGGCCCCCAGCTGGGCCGCGACGCCGGTGAACTTCTCGTGGCCGAACTCGTCAAGCCCGCCCTCGCGCAACGAGATCGAACCGGGGATGGGTTTGGCGCCCTCGGCGACCACACAGATGAAATGCGAATCTCCGCGCTGGAAACGGCGTTTGACCAACCGGCACACCTCCTCGACATCGAAGGGTTGCTCGGGGATCAGAGTCATGTGCGCGCCTGAGGCCAGGCCGGCGTTGAGCGCGATCCAGCCGGCGTGCCTGCCCATCACCTCCACCAGCATCACCCGCTGGTGGGATTCCGCGGTGCTGTGCAGCCGGTCGATGGCCTCGGTGGCCACGGTGAGCGCCGTGTCGTGGCCGAAAGTGACGTCGGTGCAATCGATGTCGTTGTCGATGGTCTTCGGCACGCCGACGACGGGAACGTTCTCCTCCGAGAGCCAGTGCGCGGCGGTCAGGGTGCCTTCCCCCCCGATCGGGATCAGCACGTCGATGCCGTTGTCGTCCAGGGTCTGCTTGATCTGGTCCAGCCCGGCCCGCAATTTGTCGGGATGAACCCGCGCGGTCCCCAGCATCGTGCCGCCCTTGGCCAAGAGCCGGTCGTTGCGGTCGTCGTTCTGCAGCTGGATGCGCCGATTTTCCAGCAACCCGCGCCACCCGTCCTGGAAGCCGACGACCGACGAGCCGTACCGGGCGTCGCAGGTGCGCACCACCGCCCGGATGACGGCGTTCAGCCCCGGGCAGTCACCACCTCCAGTGAGAACTCCGATCCGCATGCCTTCATCTTGCCTTGCGGCCCAGCTAGGTGGCGCGGGCAGACGCAGAATCGCATCGAAGTGCCGAAAAATGCCGCGACTTTACGTTCCCCGGAAAGCGAGCATGCCCCAGCTCGGCGCTAGATCGCGGTCGGCAGCGGACCGCGCGCCACCTCGTAGGCGGCGCCCACCCGGTAGAGGCGGTCGTCGGCGAGCGCGGGCGCCATGATCTGCAGCCCGACCGGCAGTCCGTCATCGGGTGACAACCCCGCGGGTACCGACATGCCGCAGTGGCCGGCCAGATTCAGCGGCAGCGTGCACAGGTCGAACAGGTACATCGCCAGGGGATCGTCCACCTTCTCCCCCAGCGGGAAGGCGGTGGTCGGGGTCGCCGGTGACACCACCACGTCGACCGACTCGTATGCCCGGTCCAGGTCGCGGGCGATCAGCGTGCGCACCTTCTGCGCCTGGTTGTAATAGGCGTCGTAATAACCGGCCGACAGCGCGTAGGTCCCGATCATGATGCGCCGCTTGACTTCCGGACCGAAACCGGCGGCCCGTGTCAGCGCCATCACCTCCTCGGCGCTGTGCGTCCCGTCGTCGCCGACGCGCAGCCCGTAGCGCATCGCGTCGAAGCGGGCCAGGTTGCTCGACACCTCCGACGGCAGGATCAGGTAGTAGGCGGCCAGCGCGTATTCGAAGTGCGGGCAGTCGACTTCGGTCACCTCGGCGCCCAGCTCGGTCAGCCGCCCGACGGCGGCCTCGAACGAGGACAGCACCCCCGGCTGGTAGCCGTCGCCGCGCAGCTGCTTCACGACCCCGACGCGCACGCCCTTGAGGTCGCCCGCCGCACCGGCTTTGGCGGCCCCGACGACATCGGGTGTCGCCGCCTCGACGGACGTGGAATCGCGGGTGTCGTGCCCGGCGATCACCTGGTGCAGCAGCGCGGTGTCCAGCACCGTACGCGCACACGGGCCGCCCTGATCCAGCGACGACGCGCACGCCACCAGCCCGTAGCGCGACACGGTCCCGTAGGTGGGCTTGACGCCGACCGTCGCGGTCAGTGCCGCCGGCTGGCGGATGGAGCCTCCGGTGTCGGACCCGATGGCCAGCGGCGCCTGGAACGCGGCCAGCGCCGCCGCGCTGCCTCCCCCGGAGCCACCGGGCACCCGGTCGGTGTCCCACGGGTTGCGGGTGGGGCCGTAGGCGGAGTTCTCTGTCGACGACCCCATCGCGAACTCGTCCATATTGGTCTTGCCCAGGATCGGGATGCCCGCGCCGCGCAACCGCGTGGTGACGGTCGCGTCATAGGGAGAACGCCAGCCCTCGAGGATCTTGGAGCCGCAGGTGGTGGGCATGTCGATGGTGGTGAAGACATCCTTGAGCGCCAGCGGCACCCCGGCCAGCGGTGAGGGCAGCGGCTTGCCCGCGGCCACCGCCTCGTCGACGACGGCGGCCGCGGCGAGCGCCTCGTCGGCGGCCACGTGCAGGAAGGCGTGGTAACGGTCGTCGGTCGCCGCGATCTGGTCCAGGCACGCCTGGGTGACCTCGACCGACGACACCTCCTTGGCCGCGATCCGGGCCGCCAGGGTGGCGGCGTCGGACCGGATGATCTCGTTCACTCGCTGTCCCCCAGGATCTGCGGCACCGCGAAGCGGCCGTCGGCGGCTTCGGGCGCCTGGGCCAGCGCCTCGGACTGGGTCAGACAAGGGGTCGGCTCGTCCGGGCGGGTGACGTTCACGTCCCTGAGCGGGTTGTCGGTCGCTTCGACGCCGGTGACGTCGACCGCCTGCACCTGGCTGACGTGGGTCAGGATGGCGTCGAGCTGACCGGCGAAGCTGTCGAGTTCGGTATCGGTCAGCGCCAGCCGGGACAGCCGGGCCAGGTGCGCCACCTCGTCGCGGGAGATCTGAGACACGACAGGAAAGCCTAGTCGCGCGCGCGGGACGGGGTTCAGGGCCGCCGGGTATCGGCAGAAATGCAGTGCACGCATCGCTGTGTAACAGTGTTGGCCGTGCCGTCCTATCTGTTGCGCATCGTGCTGGCCGACCGCCCGGGCAGCCTGGGCTCGCTCGCCGTCGCGCTCGGTTCTGTCGGCGCCGACATCTTGTCGCTCGACGTGGTCGAGCGCAGCTCGGGGTATGCGATCGACGACCTGGTGATCGAACTGCCGCCCGGCGCGATGCCCGACACGCTGATCACCGCCGCGGAATCGCTCAACGGTGTCCGGGTGGACAGCGTGCGTCCGCACACCGGGCTGCTGGAAGCGCATCGCGAGCTGGAGTTGCTCGACCACGTCGCCGCCGCCGGCGACAACGCGTCCCGGCTGCAGGTCCTGGCCAACGAGTCGCCCCGGGTGCTGCGGGTCAGCTGGTGCACCGTGGTGCGCGGCGCGGGCGACGGGCTGGAGCGGTTGGCCTCCAGCCCCGGCGCGCCGGAAACGCGGGCAGATTCGGCCCCGTGGTTGCCGATCGAGCGGGCCGTGACGCTCGACAGCGCGGACGATTGGGTGCCGCAGGCCTGGCGCGACATGGACACCACGATGGTCGCGGCCCCGCTGGGCGATCCGCAGACCGCGGTGGTGCTGGGCCGCCCGGGCCCGGAATTCCGGCCATCGGAGGTGGCCCGCCTGGGCTACCTCGCCGGGATCGTGGCCACCATGCTGCGCTAGTGCGGCTGCGAGTTCGAGCCGGACAGCACCGCCGGCGAGTGCGAGCCGGACAGCACCGCGGGGTCGTCGTCCTCCCACAGCAACAGCTGCCGGACCGCCGGACGCGGACCGTAGGGCCGCAGCATGGTGCTGGCCGGGCGCGGACGGACCCGTTGTGGCCACCAGAACCAGCGTCCGAGAATCCTTGCGACAGAAGGCGTCATGAACGACCGCACGATCAGCGTGTCGAACAGCAAGCCGAGGCCGATCGTCGTCCCGATCTGACCGAGGACCTGGAAACCGCTGAACACGAACGCGCACATGGTCACGGCGAAAACGATGCCTGCCGAGGTGACCACCGATCCGGAACCCGCCATCGCGCGGATGATGCCGGTGTTCAGGCCGGCATGAATCTCTTCCTTGAACCGGGAGATCAGCAGCAGGTTGTAGTCGGATCCCACTGCCAGAAGCAGGATCACGGCCAGCGCGAGCACCACCCAATAGAGCTGAATGCCGAGGACGTACTGCCAGACCAGGACCGAGAGCCCGAACGAGGCGCCCAGCGACAGGGCGACGGTGCCCACGATGACCAGCGCGGCGATCAAGCTGCGGGTGATGATCATCATGATCAGCAGGATCAGGCTCAGTGCGGCGAACGCGACGATCATCAGGTCGTACTTGGCGCCGTCCTGAATGTCCTTGTAGGTCGCCGCGGTGCCGCCGAGATAGATGCCCGCGTCCGCCATCGGCGTGCCCTTCAGGGCCTCGTGCGCAGCCTTAGCCATCGGGTCGATATGCGAAATGCCTTGGGGGGTCGCAGGATCGCCTTCGTGCGTGACGATCATGCGGGCGGCCTTGCCGTCGGGCGAGAGGAACAGTTTGAGCCCGCGCTTGAAGTCGGGGTTGTTGAACACCTCTGGTGGCAGATAGAAGGTGTCGTCGTTCTTGGCCGCGTCGAAGGCCCGCCCCAGCGCCGTCGCGTTGTCGATCGCGGCCGCGGTCTGCGCGTAGATGCCCGACAGTGTGGCGTAATTGGCCAGCGTCAGATCGCGGTTGGTCTGTTGACTCTCGATCTGCGGCGGTATCAGCGCCACGAGTTTCGGCTGCAGCGCGTCGAGCTTGTCGAGTGACGCCGTCAGGTTCTCGAACTTCTCGGTGAGCTGATCAATTCCGTCGAGCGCGTCGAACAGCGATCTGAAGGCGAAGCAGATGGGAATGTCGTAGCAATGCCTTTCCCAATAGAAGTAGCTGCGCACCGGGCGGAAGAAGTCGTCGAAATACGCGATCTTGTCGCGCAGGTCCTGGATCGTGCCTAGCGTGTCGTGGAAGCTCTGGGTCTCGTCGTGGGTGGTGCCGGCGAGCTGCTGCTGCAACACGTACTGCTGCTTGAGGATGTCGATGGTCTTGTTCAGCTCGTTGGCCTGTTTGAGGGCATCGTTGGCCCGATCCTGTTGGTAGGTCAGGTTTTCCTGCTGCGCCGCGCTGGAATTGCTGACCACGAACGCCAGCGAGCTGTGGACCAGCGGGGTGCCCAGGGGCCGGGTGATGGTCTGCACCTGCGCGACACCGGGAACGTGAAATACCGCCTTGGCCACCTTATCCAGGATCAGCATGCTTTCCGGGTTGCGCATGTCGTGATCGGTTTCGACCATGAGCAATTCGGGCTCCAGCCGGGCCCGCGAGAAATGCTTCTCGGCGGCGGTGTAGCCGACGTTGGCCGGCGCGCTGGCCGGCATGTAGGGACGGGCGTCGTAACTGGTCTTGTAACCCGGCAAGGCGATCAGACCCACCAGGGCCAGCGCGCAGGCCGCGGCGAGAACGACCCCGGGCCAGCGGACGATGGCGGTGCCGATGCGCCGCCAGCCACGGGTTCGCACGGCCCGCTTGGGCTCGAAGATGCCCACTTTGGCGCCCAGGGTGAGGATCGCGGGGCCCAAGGTGAGGGCGGCGAACAGCGCGACGAGGATGCCCAGCGCGGCCGGAATACCCAGACTCTGGAAATAGGGCAGCCGGGTGAAGCTAAGACAAGCCACCGCGCCGGCCACGGTCAGCCCCGAGCCCAACACGATATGCGTCGTGCCGTGATACATGGTGTAGAAAGCCTTTTCGCGGTCTTCCCCGGTTCCGCGCGCTTCCTGGTAGCGGCCCACGAAGAATATCGCGTAGTCGGTGCCCGCGGCGACCACCAGGAGCGTCAACAGATTCGTCGCGTACGTCGACAAACCGATGATCCCGGCATTTCCGAGGAACGCGACAAGGCCTCGGGCGGCTGACATTTCGATCAGGACCGTGGCGAGAACGAGCAGCGTGGTGAGCACCGAGCGGTAGACGAAGAACAGCATCAGAGCGATCATGCCGATCGTGATCGCGGTGACCTTCGCGGTTCCCTGGCTGCCGACGTCGAACTGGTCGGATATCAGTGGCGCCGCGCCGGTCACATAGACCCTGACGCCGGGCGGCGGCTTGACGCGATCGACGATGTCGCGCAGCGCCCCGACGCCCTCGTTGGCCAACGCCGAACCCTGATTACCGGCGAGGTTCACCTGAACGTAGGCGGCCTTACCGTCGCTGCTCTGCGACCCCGCCGCGGTCAGGGTGTCGCCCCAATAGTCCTGGACGTGCTCGACGTGCTTCTTGTCCTGCTCGAGCCTGTGGATCATGTCGTCGTAGAAGCGGTGCGCGTCCGCGCCGAGCGGCTTGTCGCCCTCCAGCACGATCATGGCCGTGCTGTCGCTGTCGAACTCGCCGAACTTCGCGCCGATGCGTTTGATGGCCTTGAGCGAAGGGGCGTCGGGCGAGTTCAGCGCCACGTTGTGGGTCTTGCCAACCTCTTCCAGCTGCGGCACCGCGATGTTGGTGATCGCGGCCAGTGCCACCCAGAACAGCAGGATGGGCAATGCGAGCCGGCGGATGATGCGCGGGACGCGCGCCCGCGGCTGTTCGTGGTCGCTCATCCGGATTTGTCCAGGCAGAAGGTGTAGGCGTCGGCTTTGTCAACGGTGCGTTGGTCTTTCACTTCCCCATTGACGGTGATGCGGCAGCCGAGGCTGTCCCCGTTTCCCTGCGCGACGACGTTGCCGATGACCGCGGGCTCGGTCGTGGTGATGGTGAACGACCACGGCAGCGGTGCGTCCTTCACTTGCTGCGGTTGGGCGTTGACATCAAGGTAGTTGATGGTTGCGGTTGCGCCGGGCGTGCCGAACACCTCTAGCACCACCCGTTTGGGGTTGAACGGGACGATCTCGTTGGCCAGGCCACTGTTGGCCGAAGCGCTGCTGTCTGAGCCGAAGATTCCGTGCAGGCGGTAGATGGCGAATCCCGCGAGCGCGACAACCAGCACCGCGACCAACACCATCCACCCCCGTCTGACGAGGGATGTCACCGAAATCCCCTTCACCCGTTCACCTTTCGATCATCGGGCGACACGACCACCCTGAAGGCGAGTGCGGCTGCCGGTGGGTCGGGCGTGATCGACAGGTATGACAGTACGGTACTGGACCGTACTGTACAAGAGACGCGCGCGTACACATTCCGTCTCGGCGGATCAACGCCGCACTACCTGGTGGTTCTGGTCAAACCCGGGATGAGAAACCCGTCCACGAGGGCTTGGACGGTGCGACGGGTGGGCGGGCGTCCCGGAATGATGGCCCGGAAGATGAGATAACCGGGCAGCAGATCCCAGAGCTCGTCGCTGATGACGTCCTCGCTGATCTCACCGCGGTGGACGGCCTGGCGCAGCACATGCTGAATCAACGCCTTGCGCTGCTTGAGGAATTGTTCCTGCAATGCGTCGTTGAGCGCCGGGTGCCGCGACACCTCGACCATCACCGCGCGGATGGTGCTCGCGTGTTCGACGCCGTGCTGCCCACACGTCTCCCCCAGACTCAACAGGTCGCCGCGCAGCGTGCCCGTGTTGGGCGGGACGGCGACCATGCGGACGCCCTCGGTGAAGGCGGCCAACACCAATTCGGCCTTGGAAGGCCAGCGCCGATACACCGTTGCCTTGCTCGCGTGCGCGGCGGCGGCGACCGCGTCGACCGTCAACTGGTCGTAGCCGTGCTCCTGGAGCAATCTCAGCGTGACCGCCAAAATCTCGCCCTCCCGGGGCGACCACGGTGAGTCCTGCGTGAACCGGTCCGCCGTCTGCGTCATAGCGCCCACCATAGAGCCGCTTGCGCTGTGCGGCCCAATTTCGGGCGCGCCCGTCATCTCGGCGTCGTCAGCGCGCGTTCGATGTCAGCGACCAGATCGTCGGTGTCTTCGATGCCCAGCGAGATGCGGGCGAACCCGTCGCTGACCGCATCGCCCCAGCGTGCCCGGCGATCCACCGACGTGTGCAGGCCGCCGAAACTGGTTGCGGCGACGAGCAGTTCGCTGCGCTCGACGAGCGCGTGCACCGCGGCTGCGTCGGCCAATTCGACCGACACCAAAGAACCGAACCGGCGCATCTGCGCCATGGCCACGCGATGAGAGGGGTCCTGCGCCAACCCCGGGTAACGCACCATCCGCGCCGCCGGATGGCGGGCCAACATGGTCGCCACGGCCCGGGCGTTCTGGCATTGGCGTTCGAAACGCAGTCCGGCGCCGGCCAGGCTGCGCAACAGCAGCCACGCCTCGAACCCGCCCAGGATCGCGCCGGCGAGCAGGCGCTGGCGCTCCACCGCGGCGAGCAACTCGGGGTCGTCGCTGGCGACGTAACCGGCCAGCAGGTCGCTGTGGCCGGACAGCGCCTTGGTGGCGCTGGCCACCACGGCGCCGGCGCCCAGTGACAGCGGCTGCTGGCCCAGGGGCGTGGCGGCGGTGTTGTCCACGATCAACCGCGCGCCGCGGCCCCGGCAGACGGCGGCCAACCGGTGCAGGTCAACGACATCCAGTGCCGGGTTGGTGGGCGTTTCGGTCAGCACCACGTCGGCGCCCGCGGCGGCGTCATAGATCCGCGAGCTCGACGCCTCGATGACGGTCACCCCCGCGGGCGCCAGGTCTTCACGCGCCCAGCGACGGACTTGGTAGTAGCCGTCGCCGGGGACCACCAAAGTTGTTCCCGGCATCGCGAGCGCCCGGAGCACGGCGCCGATGGCGGCCATGCCCGAGCCGAACACCAGCGCACCGGTCGCTCCCTCCAGCTCGGCGACCGCCGACTCCAGTTGCCGCCACGTGGGATTGGAGCTTCGGCCATAGGTGTCCGCCGCGCCGGTCTCGTCGCTGGACAGGTGGTAGGCGGCGGCGAGCACCGCCTGCGGCGCCACCGGCCGACCCGAGCTCGCGGCCGGGCTCGCGGCTTTGAGGCTGCGGGTGGAATCGCCGTAGCGACCGCTCATCGGCCTAGCCCGCCGGGGCTTCCGGCGGGCCCTCGGCCAACAGTTTCCGGAACCCGTCCTCGTCGAGCACCGGCACGCCCAGTTCCACCGCCTTGTCGTACTTGGAACCCGGCGCGTCGCCGGCGACGACGTAGTCGGTCTTCTTCGACACCGAACCCGCGGCTTTTCCGCCGCGGGCGATGATCGCCTCCTTGGCGTCGTCGCGCGAAAAACCGGTCAGCGAACCGGTGACGACAACCGTCAGCCCCTCCAGCGTGCGGGGCACGCTGGCGTCACGCTCGTCGGCCATCCGCACCCCGGCGGCCCGCCACTTGTCGACGATCGCGCGATGCCAGTCGACGGCGAACCACTCGGTGAGCGCGGCGGCGATCGTCGGCCCGACCCCCTCGACCGCGGCCAGCTGCTCAGTTGACGCCGACGTGATCGCGTCCAGGCTGCCGAACTCGGTGGCCAGTGCACGCGCCGCCGTCGGGCCGACATGCCGGATCGACAGCGCCACCAGGACCCGCCACAGCGCCACCGTCTTGGCCTTGTCCAGGTTGTCGAGCAGGCGCCTGCCGTTGGCGGACAACGCGCCGGCCTTGGTCCGGAAGAGTTCGGTGCGCAACAGGTCGTCCTCGGTGAGGGTGAACAGGTCGCCCTCATCGGCGATCACCCCGGCTTTCAGCAGCGCGATGGCCGCCTCGTAGCCCAGCCCCTCGATGTCGAACGCTCCCCGACCGGCGACGTGGAAGACGCGCTCACGCAGTTGCGCCGGGCAGGACCGCGCGTTGGGGCACCGGATGTCCGCATCGCCCTCCTTGGCGGGGGCCAGCGTGGTGCCGCATTCGGGACATGTTGTCGGCATGACGAATTCGCGTTCGGAGCCGTCCCGCAGGTCCACGACGGGACCGAGCACCTCCGGGATGACGTCGCCGGCCTTGCGGATCATCACCGTGTCGCCGATCAGCACCCCCTTGCGCTTGACCTCGGCGGCGTTGTGCAGGGTGGCCAACCCCACGGTCGACCCGGCCACCTTCACCGGCGTCATGAAAGCGAACGGCGTGACGCGCCCGGTGCGCCCGACGTTGACCCGGATGTCGAGCAGCTTGGTCTGCGCTTCCTGCGGCGGATACTTGTAGGCCACCGCCCACCGCGGCGCCCGTGACGTCGTCCCCAGCCGGCGTTGCAACGCGAAGTCATCGACTTTGACCACCACGCCGTCGATTTCGTGGTCGAGGTCGTAGCGGTGCTCACCCCAATACCCGATCCGGTCCTCCACCGCGGCCAGGCCACGAACGCGTGCGGTTTCCTCGGCCACGGGCAGACCCCAGGCTTTCAGCGCGGTGTAGGCCTCGTGCAGGGACTTGGGTGCGAACCCGTCGGTGCGGCCGATGCCGTGGCAGATCATTCGCAGCTTGCGCCGGGCGGTGACCGCGGGGTTCTTCTGGCGCAGCGAACCGGCCGCACTGTTTCGCGGATTGGCGAACGGCGCCTTGCCGTCCTCGACCAGGCTGGCGTTGAGCGCCTCGAAATCGGCGAGCATGAAGAAGACCTCGCCCCGCACCTCGAGGACGGCCGGGATGGGCAAGTCGGCACCGGGGGTGAGCCGCTCGGGAACGTCGTCGATGGTGCGGGCGTTGAGCGTCACGTCCTCGCCCACCCGGCCGTCGCCGCGCGTGGCGGCGCGTTCCAGCCGGCCATCGCGGTAGACCAGCGACAACGCCGCCCCGTCGATCTTGAGTTCACACAGGTAATGGGGCTCGCGGCCGATCTCGTTCTCGACGCGATTGCTCCAGGCGACCAGCTCGTCGCGGTCGAACACGTCGTCCAGGCTCAGCATCCGCTCGAGATGCTCGGCCTCGGTGAAGTCGGTGGCGAACCCGGCGCCGCCGACCAGCTGCGTCGGAGAATCCGGGACCCGCAGCTCCGGGTGACGCTCCTCAAGCGCGACAAGGTCGTTGAACATCTTGTCGAACTCGGCGTCGGAGACGATCGGGGCGTCCTTGACGTAGTAGCGGAACTGGTGCTGACGGACTTCGTCGGCCAGTTCCTGCCACTGCCGCCGGACCTCGGGCGACACCGGATCAGCTTCTGCTGAGCTCACCCTCGCAGGCTATCGGAGGCCGCCGACACCACGCCCGCAAGGCGGCCCAGGACTCAGGCCGATGATCCGGCCTTATCCGGGAAGCCGCCGAAAGGAACCTCCACGCCTTTTTGGAATGACAACGCCGCCGCCTGAATCAGCAACGCAACACTGAGTACGCCCACCCACAGCCAAGCTTCGCCCGGATCGATATGAGTGGCAGTACTCGCGTATCGCAATTTCACGACGGAGCGCACTATCACCGCGGCGACGACGACGACCGTGATGTATGGGACGACCGCTCGGAATTGTCGCGCGAAGCGGCCGGCGGGTTCTTCGGAGCGCCGCCTTTTGATTCCGAGAAACCACGCGACGGCGCCGACGAAGCCGACGGCCAGCGGTATGGGAATCGCAAGGCGGACGGCCCAATCAAACAGCGGTTGCAGGGGTTGGTGTTTTTCCGCATCGCCCAGCACCAGCGCCAGGTGACTCAGCGTGTCTTCGACCAAAAACACCGAAATCGGCGGAACGAGCACCACCAAGACGAAGACACAGTGCTTGGCGAGCACGCCGGCGGTGCCCGAAAAGAACTGCACGATCGCATTGAGCAGCATGTAGATGGAAGCGGCGAAGGAGACCGCGGTGAGCACCTCCGCGGACGCGGCCCGTCCCCCGGTGAGCGCGCATCCGCTTTCGCCGGCCAACAACGCATATCGCAAGGTGGTCAAAAAGAGCCCAAGAAACGCACACACCAGTGCAATTCCTACCTGCGTCTCATGCTCAACCTCACGCGGCTCCAGCGGACGGCCCTCACCGCGGCGGCGATAGGCGCGATCGATCACCAGATTTATGACGACGAAGGCAAACCCGGCGAGAATGCCGGTGAACTGCGCATAGCTGCGGGCGACGATCGATATGTCGAAACCGGTCCAAAGGTTGCAGGAGTCAGCAATTTCTCTCACGACCATTGTCGAGATGGTAGTCGCAGCCACCACTCCGCCAGCGGAATTGACGCGCCATGTGTTTGGCGCGGCGGAATTCCGCCGAGGCCACCCTTAAATGGCGTCGGGATCCTCCGCGAAAGCCTCAGCCGCCTTGCGGGCCAGCTCGATCGTTAGGCGCGCCCACTCGGGCGTCGCACCGGCCAGACCACACGCCGGGGTGACGCCGATCCGATCGCGCAGCGCCGAGCGCCCGAAGCCCAGCCGATCGGTCACCGCGACCAGCGCGGCGGCCACCTCCTCTGTCGAGGGCCGCCGCGGCGGCGCGGTGGCTGCAACCACCCCCAACATCACCGCGCGACCCGATTCGACGAACGCGGCGATACCGTCGAGATCCCCCGCGGCCAGCGTGTTCGCGTCTACCGAGACAGCGCCGAAGGCGCTGTCCTGCACCACCTTCCATGGAACACGGGGGGCGCAACTGTGCAACAGCACCTCGCCGCCCACCGCGGCGGCGCTGGTGTCGAGCAGGGCGACGGCCGCCGCTTCGTCCAGCGGCGCTACCGGGCTCAGCGCGGTCACCCCGGTCAGCTGTCCGCCCAGCGCCTTCGGCAGCGACGGCTCGTCGAACTGGACCACCACCGGCGTCTCGAGCCGGCGGGTCAGCGCCGCGCGGTGGGCGGCGACGCCTTCGCCCAACGACGCCGCCAGGTCCCGGACCGCGCCGGAATCGGTGATCGCCCGGTGGCCGTTGGCCAGCTCGAGTTCGGCGGCCAGCGTGATCGGCCCCACGGCCTGCACCTTGACCACGCGATCGCCGCCGCGCAGGCCGGCCACCTCCCAGGCCTCTTCCAGTGCGTCCATGTCCTCGTCGAGCAGACTCACGGCGCGGCGGGTGACCGCGCCGGGCCGGGTGGCAAGGCGATAGCCGCGGGGCACGATGTCGATGGCCACATCGATCAGCAGCGCGCCGGCCCGACCGAGCACATCGGCGCCCACGCCGCGGGCTGGCAGCTCGACGATGTGGGCCAGCGCGCCGGCCAACTCGCCGACCACGACCTCGGCGGCCTCGCGAGGCTTGATGCCGGGCCACGACCCGACGCCGCTGGCTTTCGCGAAAACGCTCACCGGGCCAACCGTATTCGACGTCACCTCACCCGCCCGTGGCCAGGGGTGTCTACCGTGCGGCCGCACGGTAGGTTCTACGCAAGAAGGGTGCGAAACGTGTCACGGATGGCGGGATTGGCACGGCCGCTGCTGTTGTGCGGGGCCACGGTGCTGGCTGCGTCGTGCACCCGGATGGTCGACGGCGCGGCGGTGGCCGAATCCGGCGCTCCCCGCAGGGCGGTGCAGGGCGTCAACGTCGACACGATCCTGCTGGACCAGTCGCGGATGCGCGCGATCACGGGCGCCGGCGAGCATCTGACGATCATTCCCTCGATGGACGGCACGAGCCCGGTGGACATCGAGGCGCTCGCGGACACCACGCCGCAGGAATGCCGGTTCATCTACGCCGAGACCGCGACCTTCGGGCCCGATATCGAAGAGTTCCACAAGACGACCTTCCAGGACCCACCCGACGGCGCGCTGATCTCCGAAGGGGCCGCGGCCTACCGGGACGTCGAGACCGCGCGGCGCGCCTTCGGCGCGTTGGTGACCACGGTCGGGGATTGCGCGAACGGTTCGGCCGGCCAGCAATACGTCGGCGACTGGAAGTCCGACGACGCGTCGCTGCACCTGCGACCGGGTGGCTGCGGCCGCGACTATCGGCGGCGGTCGGTCGCCATTGTGGAGGTCACCTTCTGCGGCTTCGCGCAATCGGTGTCCGACACCGTGATGACGAACATCGTCGCGAACATGCCGGCCTAGCGCGCGGTGCCCGCGATGGTGGCGCTGCCGAGCACCTCGTCGCCGTCGGGGTCGGGTCGGTAGAGCACCAGCGTCTGGCCGCGCGCGACGCCGCGCAGCGGGGCGCGCAACCGCACGACGAGCTCGTCGCCGACCAACTCCGCTACCGCATCGGCGGTTTCACCGTGCGCGCGCACCTGGACCGCGCACTCGACGGGGCCTGACGGCGACCGGCCCGCCGTGAAAACCGGTTCCCGCCCACGCAATTCGCGCACGTCGAGGTCGGCCGCCGGGCCCACCCGAACGGTCGCGGTGGCGGCGTCGATGGCCGTCACGTACCGCGGGCCCCCGTCGGGCCCCGGCCCGCCGATGCCCAGGCCCTTGCGCTGGCCGATGGTGAACCCGTGCACGCCGTCGTGTTCGGCGAGCACCGCGCCGTCGTCGCCGACCACGGTGCCGCGGCGCACCGCGATGCGCTCGCCCAAGAAGGCCCGGGTGTTGCCGGACGGGATGAAGCAGATGTCGTGGCTGTCCGGCTTTTCGGCGACCGCGAGGCCGCGCCGGGCGGCCTCGGCGCGGATCTGCGCCTTGGGGGTGTCCCCGATGGGGAACGTCGCGTGGCGCAGCTGCTCGGCGGTCAGCACGGCCAGCACGTAGGACTGGTCCTTGTCCGGATCGACCGCGCGGCGCAGCCGCCCGCCGGACAGCCTCGCGTAGTGGCCGGTGGCCACCGTGTCGAACCCCAGCGCAAGGGCTTTCGCTGACAGCGCCGAGAACTTGATCCGCTGATTGCACCGCACGCAGGGGTTGGGCGTCTCGCCGCGCGCGTACGACGACACGAAGTCGTCGATCACGTCAGCTTGAAACCTTTCCGCGAAATCCCAGACGTAGAACGGTATTCCGAGCACATCGGCGACGCGGCTGGCGTCCGAGGCGTCTTCTTTCGAGCAGCACCCGCGCGAACCCGTGCGCAGTGTGCCGGGCGTGGTGGACAACGCCAGGTGCACGCCCACCACATCGTGTCCGGCGTCGACCATGCGGGCGGCGGCGACCGAGGAGTCGACGCCACCACTCATCGCGGCGAGAACCTTCACTTAGGGAGCCCCCGCGGCGGCCAGCGCGGCCCGGCGCGCCCGGTCGACGGCCGCCGGCAACACCCGCAGCACGGCGTCGACGTCGGCGTCAACACTGGTGTGCCCCAGGGACATTCGTAAGGAACCGCGGGCGCTGGCCGGGTCGGCCCCCATCGCGAGCAGCACATGCGACGGCTGCGCGACTCCCGCGGTGCACGCCGATCCGGTCGAACATTCGATGCCGTTGGCGTCCAAGAGCATCAGCAACGCGTCGCCTTCGCAGCCGCGGAACGTGAAGTGCGCGTTGCCCGGCAGCCGGAGCTTGCCGCGAGCGCCGTTGAGGCTGACCTCCTCGATGCCGGTCAGCACCCCGTCGATCAGGCGGTCCCTCAGGGCCCGCAGCCGTGCGCCGTTCGCCTCGATGCCGTCCACCGCGATTTGGACCGCGGCCGCCATGCCGACCGCGCCGGCGACATCGGCGGTGCCGGAGCGAATGTCGCGCTCCTGCCCGCCACCGTGCGCCAGAGGCACACACGCCACGTCGCGGCGAACCAGCAACGCGCCCACACCGGGCGGGCCGCCGAACTTGTGCGCGGCCACGCTCATCGCCGCCAGCCCGCTGGCGGCGAAGTCCACCGGCAACTGCCCTACCGCCTGGACGGCGTCGCTGTGCATCGGCACCCCGAATTCGGCTGCGACGGCGGCGAGTTCGGCGGCGGCCATCACGGTGCCGACCTCGTTGTTGGCCCACATCACCGACACCAGCGCGACATCGTCGGGGTTGCGCAGCGCCTCACGCAGCGCGGCCGCCGACACGGAGCCGTCCGGGGCGGTCGGCAGCCACGTCACCTCGGCGCCTTCGTGCTCGGCGAGCCAGTTGACCGAATCCAGGACGGCGTGGTGCTCCACCTCGCTGGTGATGATCCGCCGATGGCGCGGGTCCGCGTCTCGGCGGGCCCAGTAGATGCCCTTGACGGCCAGGTTGTCGCTCTCGGTCCCGCCGCCGGTGAAGATGACCTCGGAGGGGCGGGCGCCCAGCCTGTCGGCGATCAGTTCCCGAGACTCCTCGACGCGCCGCCGCGCCGCGCGGCCGCTGGTGTGCAGCGAGGAGGCGTTACCGACGGTGCCCAGCACCGCCGTCATCGCCTCGACGGCGGCGGGGTGCATCGGCGTTGTAGCGGCGTGATCGAGGTAGACCATGACCAGACCCACGATACCGGCAGGTCCGAAGGCCTTTGACCAGTGGTGATCGCAAGCGCGGCGAAGCCGGGCGCCGCGAGTCACCACCATCGGGTTACGTGGTGATCGCAAGCGCGGCGAAGCCGGGCGCCGCGGGTCACCACCATCGGGTTACGTGGTGATCGCAAGCGCGGCGAAGCCGGGCGGTCACTATCCGGTTATGAGGCCACCAGCACGGACCCGTGACCGGCGGGCCGGGGCGTGCCCGCGCCCACGACCGACTGGCAGCGGCTCGCCAAGGCCCGCCGATCGGTCCCCGGCAGCTGCAGGGATTCGACGTGGACCCTGGCCAGGGTGCGGCGCACGGTCAGCAGCCTGCGGATGGACCCCACCAGCGTCTCGTCGCCGACGAAAGCCGGCACGGTCGAGACGCTGCCGTCGACGTGGTGGTACGTCAGCCTCAGCGGCTGCACCGGACGCCCGGCGTCGATCGCGGCCTGGAACATCGCCGGATAGAACGCCCCGCGACCGCGGTGCGGCTGGCCGCCCCCAGGCCCGGCCACCGCACGGCCGGGATCGTCGCCGGGCGCACCGCACCAGGTGGTGCCCTCCGGGAAGCACACGACCGTCTGTCCGGCGCCTAACCGGCGGGCGACGGTGTCCACCACCGCCGGCAGGCGCCGCAGGCTGGACCGCTCGATCGGGATGATCTTCAGGATGCGGGCCACGATCCCGGTGGCGGGCCCGGTGAACATGTCGGCCCGGGCGACGAACGACCCGGGCAACACCGACCCGATGGCAAAGACGTCCAGCCACGACATGTGCGGGCTGACCACCAGGACCCCGCTCAGGTTGCGAATCGGGCTGCCCGTCACCCTGATCCGAATTCCGAAGCAGCGCAAGACCATCCGGCAGTAGATGCGCTGCACCCGGGTACGGCCGGGCAGCGGCACCGCCAGCAGCGCCACCCCGGGGGCCAGCAGCAGCGCCAGCAGGAGGCGAAGCGTCACCCGCAGCGCCACCAACAGCCCCGGCGACGCGGCCACGTCGCCGCGGCGCACACAACCGGCGTCACACGATGCGCGTGGTAGCCAGGGGTGCCCGGGGCGGGCGGGAGCGCTCATCGGTCGCCGCCGGCCAGCTGCGAGGCGGCCGACACCGAGCGCAGCCGCTTGAGATATCGCGTATCGGCCCGCTGCTTTTCCAGCAGGACGCAGAAATCGCCCACCCCGAAGTCGGGGTCGTGCGCGGGCTCGCCGCACACCTGAGCGCCCAGCCGCAGGTAGCCACGCATCAGCGCCGGGATCGACGGCCGTGCGGGAGCCGGAATCTCCTCGAGCGTCCGCCCGTCGAGCACCACCGGCCGGTGCGGACGCACCCGGTACTGCGGCGGGGCCGGATGCCGGCTGAGGATGAAGTCGCGCACCCCGCGAAGCTGGCTACCGGGGGCTTCGGAATCTCCGCCGATGGGCACCGACACGCAGCCGGTCACGTAGTCGTAGCCGTAGCGGTCCAGGTAGGCCAGGATGCCGGCCCACATCAGCAGGACGACGCCGCCGTTGCGGTGCCCCTCGCGCACCACCGCGCGTCCCATTTCCACCAGCGACGGCCTGAGCGGGTCGAAGCCGCGGATGTCGAACTCCGTCGCGGTGTAGAGGCCCCCCGCCGCGATCGCGCCGGCCGGGGCGAGCATGCGGTAGCAACCCACCAGTTCGCCGGTGGTGTCGTCGCGGACCAGCAGGTGGTCGCAGTGCTCGTCGAACCTGTCGACATCCCGTCGTTCGCCGTCGTTCGCCGGCAGCGCAAAGCCGGGCGTGCTGCTGAAGACGTCGTACCGCAGCCGCTGCGCCGCCTCGATCATGCTGGGGTCGGTCGACAGCAGCAGTGAGTATCGGGGCCCGGCGGACGACGCCGTCGTCGCGCCGTCGGGCTTGTCGCTGGGGATCAGGACAGAAGCAATGCTCATGTAAATCAACGTTGCGTAGTCGGTGAGCGAATCGGCATCGCGGCTGTGACGTGTCCATGCACGTCAGATGACGAAATGTGGATGCCACAGACCCGTGCTGCGGCGCGCTGTCGCAGGTGGAAGGATCGGGCCGCGCCATTTCGGGTATGCCGGTCACCATGTGGCGGACCGATTCCCGAGCGGCAGCGCCCCGGCCGGCGCCAAAGGCCCTTCGAAGGCGGTCGGCCCCGTGAAGGGCAGTGGACTGATGCTCACCGTCGACCGCACGGTCGCGGCGCCGCCGTCGGCGGTGTGGGCCGTGCTCGTCGACCTCGACGCGTGGCCGAAGTGGGGCCCGACGATCCGGGGCGCCCGACTTGACGAACCGCACACCGAACTGGCGTTGGGCGCGACCGGGGTGGTCAACACGTCGCTGTTGGTTCCGGCCCCCTTCGTCATCACCGACTTCGAGCCGGTTCGACATTGGGCCTGGCGGGTAGCCGGCGTCCCCGCGACGCGCCACTGGGTGGACCCGGTGGGCGACGGATCGCGGGTCGGCATGGCCGCGCCGTGGTGGGCGGCGCCCTATGTCACGGTGTGCGCAATCGCGTTGCGGCGCATCGAGGCAATGGTGACCGCGGTGCGCTAGCCGCCCTGATGCGCGCTAGCCCCCGACACTGCTGTCGAGATGCAGCGAAGATGAACAAGACACGCCTGCATACTTTGACAAAACCTCGGTGTGTCGCAGTTGCTTGCCCATCTTCGTTGCGAAAGTCCTGTTCAGGAACATTCAGCCTCGATGCATTGCGCTTGGATGGGCACTGGGATCCGCGACCTCCGAGCGAGTTTCACAGCTCATGCGACAGTCACAGAGTGTTGGATTCCGGCGGCGACCAGAATGGACACCAGTTGGTCTCGACGAGATTGAGGCACCACGAGCACCAGCTCTTTCATAGCGCGACTCACTCTCACGTACAGCACCCTGCGTTGCTCTGAATTATTGCCATCCCGCCAGTCGTCCAGAACATGTGTAGTTGCGGACGAAGCCGACGGTAGCGCCATAACGACGGCCTCGAATTCATCGCCCTTTACGCCGTGGACGGGACCCCGACGAAAGGCGTCCGGGGTCTCGGAAAGTGGCCCGGCAGTCGACTCTCCCCGAAGCTCCCCACCTTGGGGCTAATTTGCAGCCGGGCCCCTAGACGTCACGCCAATGCAACGTCGGTCCTGCCGGCAAGGTCTTCAAAAATCGTGCGGACGTGCGACTTACACGAATCTGTATCCTGCCAATCATCTGAGGACTTCAGTTAGCACGCACAGCCGTGGTCTGCGGCCACAACACATAAGGGTCGTGGTGGCCCGCATCACTGCTGCCGAGGGCCCGGCGCCACACACCCGACAAGGTTTGCAGGACGGATCTGTAAAGGCGCGCGGTGGTATCGAGCTCGGCCGCCAGCTGAAGCCAGGCGTGGGCGGCCGCACTCAAGCTGGCATACCCCGGCCGGGCATACAGAAGTCCAGACGTCACCTCTGATGAGATCACACCGAAGTCGAACATTACCCACTCCGGGTTGTGGCGACGTAACCATAACAGCAGCGGGGCTACACCGATGCAGCCCAGCGGGTGGCCCATGCTGGCACCGACGAGACCGCCAGGGAGGCGCGGGGTTCATGGACAGACAGATTTCAGTGGGTTGCACCGTCGACTAACGGGCGTTAGTGCATGAGACCATCGGCCTGTGCTTCGGCGGCCAGACATGACACGAAATGCTCGGCGATTAGCACGCCATGGGCAACTTGGGCGCTGACATGGCGATCTGGCCCTGAGATACGCTGCACCCCAGGCACATTGGTGCTCCCAATGATCAGCACGGCGGTTCCGGCGGCCACCAATTCGCTGGCCAATCTCCCCACGCACTTGTCGTCGGCGCCGCCACTGCCGGTGAAAAGCACAGCGGTCGACGGAAACACGTTGGGCACCAACGAGATCGGGAGGCCTCGTCGGACGATGTAGCCGTGGCCGTCAACAGGTGTCGTCTCGCGTGTGAGCAGCGCGGCGTAGAGTGCCGTCGCGGCATGTTCGTCGAACCCGAAATATGCCAGCCGTCCTCGTGGATGGGCGGCGTGATGAGCTGCAACCTCACGCACCACGGTGGGAAACGTTGTCGCCGCCACTACATGCGCGGTGGTGGCGACATCGTCATTATCTTCACCTAGCATCATCGACGCGAGATAGTCATGCGCTGCTAGGGCATTCAAGAATCCCGTCGGGCTGCTTGAAGACTCGCTGCGCAGCAGAACCTCACAGTCGGCAGCTTCGGCCAATGGGCTGGCGAGGTCCTCGGTAACGGCGACGAGTGTTGCCGGCCAGGTCGTTTGGTCGAACCTCTCCAGCAATGCCAGCACTTCTGCGCATCTGCCCGACCGAGAGGTCGCGATGATGAGCGAATCCGAAGTGATCGCATCGACTTCGCCCAACAGACTCGCGGTATCGATCCACCGACTGACTTTCTTGCCTACCTGCATCCGCTGCCAGCTGGCGCACGCCGCCAGATGGACGGCTCGCGTCCCGGTGAAGATGATCCGGTCGTATCCGCCGCGCACTAACGGGTATAACCCCAGCGATACCGGCGCTTGGTCCAAGTCGAGCAGCGCACGCGCTTGAGCCGCGACATTCACACGAAACGTTGCGGTCATAGCTGCGAAAACCCCCCATTGTTCCGGCAGCTCCGAATGACCACACCGAGATCGTCTCGGCGCTGTTGGCCCACGCATGCGTATTGGCACGCGCCGCGGTCCACCACCGTTACCGATCCCGACAGCACGCCAGAGCGCTGCGTCCAGCTGGTTACGCCAAAGCAATGCATGTGGTGGTCAGCTGTCATGGGGCGGCTGGTCCGGCGTTGCCGAGGGAACAGAAGCCGCGGCATCGCACGACCTCCAAGCCCGCGAATGGAGGTTGACACCAGCTGCTGAGCCACTTCACTCGACTCACCGAGCGTGAACAATGGTCCACTGAAACGGATCTGGGCGTCCTCGTCATCGATCACGTCAGCACGCCTCCTGTCCGGTGCTTGTCGTCATCCCCAGCGTGGCAGCGGACCCGAGTGCAGTGACGCTGCTCAACCGGATGGTTCGGCAGACAATGTGGACTAGGGCGAAGACGCGAGTGGCGCCGCTCCAACCCGGGTTACCGTCTTCGAGCTTGAGGCCAACCCGGGTGAACTGTCATCACCCACGGCGTCTATTCACCCGGGTGGAAACCCCGGCCTGCATGGGCAGTGGCCGGGCATGAATGGCCCAACGACGTTGCGCTTGTGGGCTACAACAAGCCCAGGTCTCGCGCCGCTTTGGCTGCGCTGGACCTGTCATCAACCCCGAGTTTGCGATACAGCGACCGCTGATGGCTCTTGACGGTATTGAGCGACACGTACAAGCGCTGCCCGATCTCGCGCCGAGACAAGCGCGTAGCCAGCAGACCGAGTACTTCGAGCTCTTTGGGTGTCAGCTCCTCACCGGCCCCATACGGCGGGCTACCCGCCGATACGGTGGTGCTCGGGTGCTCCGAGATGAGCAATGTCTGCCCGATCGTGGCGTCGGCGCTGCGCGCAAGCAGCGTCGTAGCTTCGGTGCGAGCCTGGGCTGCGCTGGGGTGATCACCGAGGTGTTCGAGGATCCCAGCCTTGGCCAACAGCGCCTTGGCGATTTCGGGGATCGCTCCGCCCTGGCGCGCCGAATTGAGCGCCATCTCAACGGCATCGGCGGCAGCGGCGACCTGACCGTGCTTGTCCAAGACTGTGGCGGCGGCCAGCGACACCATCACACCTACGAAGTATTCTTCAGCCGCGAGGTCCGTCCCCCCACCGTTTGCTCGGCGGATCTGTTGCTCGGCGAGCGCAAACTGGCCGCGTTCAGCCGCGATCAACGCCAGGTAACCCAGGGCGTAGATGCGGTAGCGGCGATCGCCGATCTCGTCGGCTCGCTGCACGGCGCGGCGGTAGGAGGCTTCGGCGTCATCGATGCGCCCCGAGTAATACAACGTGTTGCCGTAAATGCAGAAGACGCCGGATCGCGCCAGCGGCGCATCACCAAGATCGAGAGTGATCGCTCGCTGTGCGGTCCACAGGGCGCCGGAAATGTCACCCAGCTTGAATGACTGGATTGCGCTGAGCACCACGGCTTGGGCTTCGATACTGGTGTCGGCGAAGGCCGCGGTCTGCACGGCGTCGATCCAGAAGGCCGCGTCACTGATGCGACCCTCGTTCTGCGCGATCCAGGACCGCGCCACGCTCAGGCGCGGATCGTGCACCACGATCTCGCTGGGAAGAAGGTCAAGCCAGCCCGACACGGTGGACAGACCGCCGGCATTGAACTCGGTGACCCAGTTCGCTGCGATCAGCTCCGCCGCCCGCGTGAGGTCGCCGGCTTCACTGAGGTGACGCACGGTGGCATCGATAAGGCCCTCATGTTCGAGCCAGGCGGCGGCACGCTGATGTAGTCCGGCCAACGCATCCGGTTCACAGCGGTACAGCTCTGTGCGCAGCAGCTCGGCAAACAAGTGGTGGTAGCGATACCAGCGCCGCGTCGAATCTAGAGGAACCAGGAACAGGTTTTCTCGCTCGATCGCCTCCAGGACCGCGCCCGAGTTGCGCTCTTGCAGAACCGCGTCGCACAACGTGCCGCTGAGCCTGCGCAAAATGGAGGTACGCAGCAAAAAGGTACGCCGCGCCGGGGATTGACCATCAAGCACTTCCGCCATCAGGTAATCGACGATGTGGCGGTTATCGCCCGCGAACGTCCTAATCAGCGCCTGCGTGTTGGCCCGTCCGGCAAGTGAGAGCGCGGCCAGATACAGACCCGCGGCCCAACCTTCCGTGCGTTGGCACAGCAGCTCGATATCCGCCTCGGACAGATCCAGGTCCAGCACGTCGTTGAGGAGTTGGTCTGTTTCGGTGGTGGCGAACCGCAGATCCCCGGTGCGGACTTCCATCAGGTCACCGCGCGCCCTGAGCCGGGCAAGCGGTAACACGGGGTCAGAACGGGTGGCTACCACAACGTGAAGGTTCGTTGCCATGTGGCTGATAAGGAAGGTCATCTGCTCGTGCACCGCTGGGTTGATCACCAAGTGGTAGTCATCGAGGACTAGCACAATCCGGTCGGTAATAACGGCCAGTTCGTTGAGCAAGGTCGGCAACACCGCCTGGAGGGGCGGCGCTCCCATATCCAACAGCTCGAGTGCGCGAGCGCCGACGCCCGGGCTTGCGGTTTGCAGTGCCGAGATCACGTATCGCCAAAAGCGCACGGGATCGTTGTCGGGCGGATCAAGCGACAGCCATCCGTATCGCTGATCGTGGCGGTGACAAGCAACGTCAGCTAGCCACTGCGCCAGCAACGTCGTCTTGCCCCACCCTGCGGGGGCGCTGACCAGGGTGACTTTTCGGGAGTCCGTGGTACGCAGCGCGTCGAGCAGATTTGACCGATGGATGAGCCCATCCCGTACCGCCGGTACGTGCAATTTGGTGGCCAACACCACCGCTCCCTCACCGACGTGCTGGGCATCGTTGCCGCGGGCAGAACCGCTGGCGGTCATGTCCGTGGCCTGCTCATCGTTCGCCGCGGCGCCCATATCGAATGGGTAGCGAACACCAGCGGCCGCGCCACAGACGTGCGCGATATGCCGCTGCGATCGGGTGCTGGTGCCTGTGCATCCGAAGGTTCCCCTGCGCGCTGCGCTGGGCTCGGTTTACTCAGCGCCTCCAGTGAGCCTAGCGAATCTGAGCTGCCCGCGGGTGTCGCCGCCGCCGGGGGGTGCGATGTCTCGGCCGGCCGCTGCGGACCCTCTTGGATGCCCGTTTCGTCGCGGATAGGCCGTGCTCTGGCTGCGGCCACTCACCACGCGGAAGACTACCGGCGGCAAACCCCGTGTCGTTGTTTGTTGAGCGGACAGCCCTTCCCTCCCGGCTGCAACGGCGGACTCGGGTGATGCGCGTCGGGCCCCGGCCCGCATGCGAGAGGGAGCCTTCCTTCGTTGGGCGGTGACGTGTCCAACAGCGCTGGCTCGTTCACAGTTGATCGACAAATACCTGATACCTGGCTAGCGGCAGGAGCTTTCGCATTTGGCCGAGGGGGTGGGCGGCGGTTCGGCAGTCAGGACGGAGATGGCGCCTTTGGCTTCGAGAATTGCCAGTCGAACATGGTCGGTGTTGGTGTGCCCGTGCTCGCGTAGCACCGCGTCCAAATCTCGGACCGTGAGCCCGCAGCGGCGAAGGTTGTGCCGATTGATTACCCCGTCGTTGACCAGAACCATTAATGGCGGGTCGATGAACCGGCACAACGCGGGAAATAAGCGGAGTCGGGCTAGGAGTGCGTGGGTGAGGAGAAGGCATACTAGCGCAGTCGTCGCCTTCAACCATGATGTGTCAGAGGCAGTGGCCGCACGTCCGACGATGGCGCCGGCAGCTACGGCTGCAATCCAATCGAATGGCGCGCATTCGGCGAGGGTTCGTCGTTCGGTGAACCGAAATAGAATCGCTGCGGTCACAAACAGCGCAGACGTCTTGATCGCCGCGTCCGACAGGGTCGACAGATCACCGATCAGCGCATGATGGACTGCGTTCATGCCGTTGCTGATTGGTGGTGCGCCGATGCTCACGGCGTCGGCGTAATTTCCCATGTGGCCGGCAACGCCGGTCATGATTGATTCGAACTGGCCAGTCATTGCTCACCGCGTCCTGTCGTTCGGGTGCACGACCGCGAGTGCATCATGATGCGTCACGCGGCGGCGGACGTGTGCTTCTTCGCGCAGCCGGTCGATCATGTGGGGGTAGTGCAGTTCGAAAGCGGGCCGCTCGGAACGGATGCGTGGCAATTCGGTGAAGTTGTGCCGCGGCGGTGGACTGCTGGTGGCCCATTCCAGGGAGTTGCCATATCCCCAGGGGTCATCGACGGTGACGACCTCGCCATAGCGCCAGCTGCGGAACACATTCCAGACGAACGGCAGCATCGAAACCCCGAGGGTGAACGCCCCAATTGTGGAGACGACGTTGAGTGTGGTGAACCCATCTGTGGGCAGGTAGTCCGCATAGCGACGCGGCATGCCCATGTTGCCGAGCCAGTGCTGCACCAAGAACGTGGTGTGAAAACCGATCAGGGTCAACCAGAAATGAAGCTTGCCCAGCCGTTCGTCGAGGAGCCGCCCGGTCATCTTGGGAAACCAGAAGTACACCCCGGCGTAAGTGGCGAACACGATGGTGCCAAACAGCACATAGTGGAAATGCGCCACCACGAAATAGCTGTCGGTGACATGGAAGTCGATCGGGGGGCTGGCCAGCAGCACACCCGACAAACCGCCCAACAGGAATGTCACCAAAAAGCCCACCGCGAACAGCATTGGGGTTTCAAAGGTCAACTGGCCCTTCCACATGGTGCCGATCCAGTTCACGAATTTGATTCCGGTGGGGACCGCGATCAGGTAGGTCATGAAGGAAAAGAAGGGCAGCAGCACCGCCCCGGTGGCGTAGAGGTGATGGGCCCACACCGCGATCGACAGCGCCCCGATGCTGATGGTGGCATACACCATGGTCGTGTAGCCGAACATCGGCTTGCGGGAGAACACCGGGATGACTTCGGTGATGATGCCGAAGAACGGCAGTGCGATGATGTACACCTCGGGGTGGCCGAAAAACCAGAACAGGTGCTGCCACAACAGGACTCCCCCGTTGGCCGGATCAAACACGTGCGCGCCGAGGTGGCGGTCGGCGGCCAGCCCGAACAGCGCGGCTGTCAACAGCGGAAAGGCCACCAGCACCATGATGCTAGTGACCAGGATGTTCCAGGTGAAGATCGGCATCCGAAACATGGTCATCCCCGGCGCCCGCAGGCACACGACGGTGGTGATCATGTTGACCCCACCCAAGATGGTGCCCAGCCCGCCGACGATTAAGCCCAGGATCCAGAGATCCCCTCCAGGACCCGGGGAATGGATCGCGTCGGACAGCGGAGCGTAGGCGGTCCAACCGAAGTCCGCGGCGCCACCAGGGACGAGGAATCCTGCCAGGGCGATTAGTGCACCAAACATGAAGAGCCACAACGATAATGCGTTGAGCCGAGGGAACGCGACGTCGGGGGCGCCGATCTGCAGCGGCAGTACCAGGTTGGCGAACCCGAACACGATCGGGGTCGCATAAAATAGCAGCATCACGGTGCCGTGCATGGTGAACAGCTGGTTGTACTGCTCGTTGGACAAAAACTGCAGCCCGGGCGCGGCCAACTCGGCGCGCATCAACAACGCCATGAGCCCACCGACGAAAAAGAAGGTGAAGCAGGCGACGATGTACATGATCCCGATCAGCTTGTGATCGGTCGTGGTAAGCAGCCGGTAGATCAGGTTGCCCTTCGGGCCAACGCGCGCGGGGAATGCCCGGCGGGCCTGAGGCCCTTGCAGCGGGGGCGCAGAGGTGGACATCAGATCTGTCTCCTCAGTGCCGCTCGGTGCGGCTGTCCGATGGCCAGTGCCGGCGTGATTGCCGCCAGGATGCGGCGAACTTGGCGACGCCGTCGTTTTCGAGAGCGGCGAACGCGTCACGTACGTCGATCCCCACGTCGCGGAGGTGGTCGAACAGGGCCTGCGCCTGTCCTGCCGTGCCGGAGATGGTGTCCCCGGTAATGGCGCCATGGTCGGCGACCGCCTCGAGGGTCTTTTCTGGCATGGTGCTGACGGTGTTGGGGGCGATCAGTTCGGTGACGTACATGGTGTCGGGGTAGGCGGGGTTCTTGACGCCGGTGGAGGCCCACAGTGGGCGCTGCGCACGGGCGCCGGCGTTTCTGAGTGCGGCATACCGCCGCCCGGCTTCGAACGCCTGTTGGTAGGCCGAGTACGCCAGCCGCGCATTGGCGATGCCCGCCTGTGCGCGCAGCGCGAGCGCCTCACTGGTGCCGATCATCTCCAGGCGCTTGTCAACCTCAGTGTCGACGCGGGATACGAAAAGCGAGGCAACTGAGTGGATTTGGGATAGGTCCAGCCCCGCATGCTGAGCGGCTTCCAGGCCGGCCAGGTAGGCGTTCATCACGGCGCGGTGGCGTTGCGCCGAAAAGATCAGCGTGACGTTGACCGAGACACCTTTGGCCACGACAGCGGTGATGGCGGGCAGCCCTGCAGCGGTGGCCGGAATTTTGATGAGCACGTTGGGCCGGTCGACGATCTTGGCCAACTCGACGGCTTGGGTGGCTGTCTGATCGGTGTTGTGGGCCAGCCGCGGATCAACTTCGATGGACACTCGCCCGTCGACGCCGTCGGAGGCCGTCCACTGCGGGCGCAACACGTCACAGGCCGCCCGCACATCGTCGGTAATGACGGTGCGGATCGCGGTATCGATGTCGGTACCGCGCGCCGTCAGTTCGGCGATCTGGCCGTCGTACGCGCGCCCATCTGTGAGTGCGCGCTCGAAGGTGGATGGGTTAGTGGTCACCCCGACAACGCTTCTCGTGTCGATCAGGTGCTGCAGCGTGCCCGATTGAAGCAGGCTGCGGGACAAGTCGTCCAGCCAGACCGACACACCGGCTGCCGAGAGCGCGGCCAGGTTCTGATTCTGAGTCATCCGATCACCGTTCGCGGACTCTGCGCCCAGGTGAGCCGCAGCCCTTGGCGTGGAGAACCGCGTAGAGTGTGACCGGGAGATAGGCGGCAATCAGGACTTGCCAATCACAGGGCATCGTGTCTCGGTGCTGCTGTACTGCCAGGGCCGCGTCGCTATGTGGTCGGATTCGCATGTTCCGAGGTCGATTCGACGCTGGTGGCATTGCTGCGCGTGGGCAGCTTCCAGTCGGGGCGGATGTAGTGGCACGTGTATCCCGAGGGGTAACGCTCGAGATAGTTCTGGTGCTCGGGCTCGGCTTCCCAGAACTCGGTCGCCGGGCTGACCTCGGTGACGATCTCGCCGGGCCACAATTCGGACCCATTGATATCAGCGATGGTCGCCAAGGCGATGTGCTTTTGCTCGTCGTCGAGATAGAAGATTGCTGACCGGTAACTGGTCCCGACGTCATTGCCCTGACGGTTTTTGGTAGTCGGGTCGTGGATCTGGAAGAAGAACTCCAGCAGCGCCCGGTAGTCGGTCTCGCTGGGGTCGTAGGTGATTTCGAGTGCCTCGGCGTGGCCGGGGTGATTGCGGTACGTCGGATGTGCGTTATTGCCGCCGGTGTAGCCGACGCGGGTGGATACCACACCGGGCTGTGTGCGGAACAGGTCCTCCATGCCCCAAAAGCACCCACCGGCGAGAATGGCGATCTTGTGATCGGTCATGATTGCGGCTCCGCGAGACTTTGATCCTGTGCCGGAACGCGTTTCGTGAACAGACTCAAATACTGCCCATAACCCTGGGTTTCGAGGTCGTCGCGGTGGATGAACCGCAGCGATGCCGAGTTGATGCAGTAACGCAAACCGCCGGCTTCTGGTGGACCGTCGGTGAACACGTGGCCCAAGTGGCTGTCACCATGAGTCGACCGGACCTCGACGCGCTCCATGAAGTGGCTTCGGTCACGCTTCTCGACGACGTTGTCCGCGTCGACGGGCCGGGTGAAGCTGGGCCAGCCCGTTCCGCTGTCGAACTTATCCACCGACGCGAAAAGCGGCTCACCGGAAATAACGTCGACGTAGATGCCAGGTTCGTGGTTGTTCCAATACTCGCCGGTGAACGGAACTTCGGTCCCAGACTCCTGGGTGACGTGGTATTGCTCAGGGCTTAATGCGTCAACCGCGGCCGGGTTCTTGCGGAATTCATGAGACACGACTTCATCCTTTCGACTGTGCAGCCGTCAATTCCCTTGATCTGCTGGCAATGTCAGCGGAATCCCAGCAGCTCCGATCGTGCTAGTTGCGGCCCGCCATGATGCCGCCATCGACGTTGAGGATCGTGCCGGTGACCCAACTGGCCTGCTCAGAAAGCAGATAGACAACAGCGCCGGCGACGTCGGCGGGGGTGCCGACTCGCCCCAACGGGTGAAGTGGCGCGAAGGTGGCAAGCGTGGCGTCGATGTCGTCCTTGGGGATGAACCCTTCATACAGCGGGGTCTTGACGACGGCCGGCGCCACCGCGTTGACGCGAATCTTGTGTCCGGCCAGTTCGATAGCGAGGTTGTGGGTCAACGCATGCAGCCCGGCCTTCTGCATCGAGTAAGCAGACGACGGGGTCAGGCCGATGGCCTGGTGGGCCCACATGCTGCCGATGTTGACGATAGAGCCGCCCTCACCCTTGGCGATCATGCCCTGCACGACGGTCTGCGTCAGGAAGAACAGCGCATAGTTCAGGTCCATATAGGAGTCGTAGAACTCCGCGTCGTAGTCGAGAAATGGCTTAGGGATGAAGAACCCGGCCGCGTTGACAAGCAGGGTCGCATCGCTGTGCTGCTCGGACAGCGCGCGCTGCACGTCTGCGACACCAGCGCGATCAGTCAACTCGGCGGTGATACCCCACGCCCGACCATGCTGGCTTTCCAGCTCAGTGACGGTCTCGTCGACGCGATCTTTCGAGCGTCCGATGATCACCGCGCTGCCGCCGTGTTGGACGACATCGACCGCGACCTGGCGTCCCATGCCGGCACTGCCGCCGACAACAACAACCTTTTTCGCGTCAAAGTGCATATCCGGGTTCCCTTCCTGGTTCTTCTTGACGACTAGAAAGCTCGGCCACACCTCTTCTCGATCCAGTCGATAAGACACACAGCCTTGGCCGCGACATCCGGCACTGGGTCCACATACCTGCCGGGATCTGCTTGTTATGACACTGCAGCCAGGCAGGGTGAGCTGTCATCACCCCGAACCCCTATTCACCCGGGTGATTGGGCCATTCGGCGCGAAGCGTTGTTCGCGTTTGGTGCGCGCGGCAATCGATCACCCGGGCATCGCACGACGGTGACTTGCACGTCGGACGGGACGTCCTGACCGGGAAAGGTCAGGCGGCTTGTGCGAGCGGTGTCGGTTTGCGGGCCGCGTCGATCGCGTCGGCGAGCAGCCACAGTGCTAAGCCGAGGATCGCGATGTCCTTCATTAAGAACTCGCCGTTCGCCGACAAGACGGGAAAGCCGCCGGCCGATGCCTCGCCGATGCCGGGGGTGGTGACCATGAAACTGAGCGTGCCCACGAAAAACAGGCAGGCGAACACGCCGCCCAGGACGGACGCCTTCGGCCACCATGGTTTGACCCCCAGTAACGCTGCAGTAATGAGTTCGGCTGAGCCAAGCACTCGACCAAAGTCGCTGATGGACATGACGTGGTAGACCCAACCTAGGAACGGGCTGTTGGCGACCAGTGGTGAAACACCGTGCGACTCGTAGTAAGTGAACTTCATCGCGCCGAACCAGGCGAGAACTATGACCAGACCGTACCGCGCGACGAGAGCCGCAATGTCGGTCGCTCGATACCTTCCGTGCCGCGTTGTGAACACGGGTGCGGCCCCATCATTTGACATGCAGTCTCCGTTCCTGCGGATTTCGTTGCACCGCAAGGGCCGTCCCGAACGGTCACCGCCTCGGTTGGCGCCGCAATCGGTCCAGGCCGGGGGCGGTCGCATCTGAGATCAGCGACCACTATCGCGGCGCCGGGGGTGAGTTGTCCTCATCCGCGCGGGCAATTCACCCGGGTGAAAGAACAACGAGGGAAACGAATCTGCGGCGCAGCTCTCGACCAACACGACCGCAGAGCAAGGGGCGATCGGGGCAATCCGATCGTGACGAGCTGAACGACTGCCCGGCACCCTCGGTGGCGGAGCCCGGTCGTTGTGCCAGGGTTCGCCCACTTCGTCATTCACCCCGGTGATAGATCGACACGAGAAATATTTGGTGCAGTCTGGTGAATCGGGACGGTGGGAGTGGCCACCGGTCGACGCGGAGTTGTTCGACATTGAGTTGACCGATGGCGTTCTCTACCAATCACCGACCGATCAGATCGACACCTCACCCGGTCAGCGCGGGGGCACGTTAAAAGCCGTTGGCGATAGCCATCGCCGCCAATCGAGACCCCCGCCCGGTCGTGCGCTATCGCGCCGAGGGTGGCCCGGCACGCTAACCATGCCAGGTGATCGCGCTTGAATCTGTTTGCGCTCACCCGGGCGGACTCGTTCGGTGGGTGATGACCATTCACCCGCCGTCGGTGGATGCTCGATCAGCAGATGGCGAGCGCGGGGTTAGTGCCACCGGCGGGAGACCGGACCTGTCTTGGCCGCGGAATCAGCGAGCGGCTCAGGTCCGCATTAGAACGGGTGCACCTTCAACGAGGCGCGGCCTTGGCGACTCGTCTTAAAACAAGGAGGAAGGCATGAACGGGTACTTCGCTGGCGCTATTGGTGGCATTGTCGGCGGACTCGCCATTGCCGCGCTGAGCATGGCCTACGGCGCAACGAGCGGCCGGGGTTTGTGGACGCTGCCCAACACCATCGGCGGGATCATTCTGGGACCCAGACGCGAAAATGCGAGATCGTTTGGAGTCGCCACTTTGGTTGGTGTGGCCTTGCACATCGTTCTCTCGGCGGTAT
The DNA here is from genome assembly GCF_041890355.1 of Mycobacterium hainanense. Taxonomy (NCBI): domain Bacteria; kingdom Bacillati; phylum Actinomycetota; class Actinomycetes; order Mycobacteriales; family Mycobacteriaceae; genus Mycobacterium; species Mycobacterium hainanense. Next base: position 4,091,497 of record NZ_CP169059.1, read on the forward strand.
TTGGTGTTGCCATCGTCCTACTCGCCCAGAACTTCACGCACGCCTACCTCGCAACCGGTCTGGTGGCCGGCGTAGCGATCTGGCTCATCAACTATGTCGGTATCGGCGCGATTCACCCGGCCTCTCGTGAGGTCGCGAAGCTCAATCCTGTCCCGATCGCGCTCGGACTTCATATCCTGTTCGGGTTGATTACCAGCGTCGTCGCCGTCCTAATCCAACAACCATGAGATTTGTCGTCGCCGCGCAGGCCGATTCCGGCTGGCGCGACGGCTCCGCAAGGGACCCCGGAGCGACCGGGCTACAACAAGCCGAGTTCCCGTGCTCGCTTGACCGCTGCGCTACGTTCCTCTACCCCGAGTTTGCGGTACACCGCTCGCTGGTGTGTCTTTACCGTGTTGAGCGAGACATACAGCCGCTGGCCGATCTCACGTCGCGACAACCGGGTTGCTAGCAGGCGAAGGACGTCAAGCTCCTTGGCCGTGAGCTCCTCGCCGAGGTGCCCCGCGTGACCCAAAGCGACTGTGCCGCCGGCACTTTCAGCCCGCAGCGTCTGGGAGATGGCAGCATCCGCACGGAGGCGAAGCAGCGCGTCGGCCTCGTTTTGGCTCGCCTGCGCGGTCTGGTAATCGCCGAGGTGCTCGAGGACCGCGGCCCGAGTCGCTAGTGCCTTGGCCATCTCGAGGACTCCCCCACCCTGGCGCGCGGACGCCACGGCCATGTCGGCTGCGTCCAGCGCAGCACCGGCGTCGCCACGTAGGTCGAGGACGGTAGCCGTTGCAAGCGAGACCATTACGTCCACAAAGTGCTCGGCCTGCGTCAGGTCGCGGCGGCTGCCGGAAGCCCGGCGGATCTGATGTTCGGCGTCAGCGAGCTTACCTTGTTCTGCCAAGATCAGCGCCAGGTAGCCCAGCGCGTAGATGCGGGCGCGCCGATCACCGGCCTGCTCGGCCAGCTGTACAGCGCGCCGAAAGGTGGCTTGTGCCTCGTCGGGGCTGCCCGAAAAGTACAACGCAGAGCCATAAACGCAGTAGGCCCCCGACTGGCCCAGCGGCGCGCCGTCGAGGTCGAGGGTGATCGCTCGGCGACCCGCCTCCAGTGCCGCAGCGATGTCGCCGGTCTTGAACGAGTGAAACGCGCGCAAGACGACGACTTGAGCCCCGATGCTGCCAGCGTCTGCGCTAGCGGTTTCGGATGCGGTCTCGACGGTCTGGATCCAGCCGGCGGCGTCATCGAGGTGGCCCAGGGTCAGGGCGATCCAGGCGCGGGCCACGCCCAGCCGCGGATCATGTGAAACCGTCTCGTAGGCAAGGAGATCGAGCCAGCGAGACACTGTTGACAGGCCGCCTCCGCTGAATTCGACGACCCAGTCCGCGGCGATGAGATCCGCACTTGCCGTGATGTCACCGCCGGCAACCAGGTGGTGCAGCGCCTCATCAACCAGGCCTTCGGCCTCGCACCAAGCAGCGGCTCGTCGATGTAGATCCTGCACGAGATCGGGCTCGCTTCGCTGCAGCTCGGTGCGCAGTAACTCTGCGAACAGCTGGTGATAGCGATACCAGCGACGTGTCAGATCCAGGGGCACCAAAAACAGGTTCTCGCGTTCCATCTCCTCCAAGACGGCGGCCGATCCGGTGGCTTGCAGCACCGCGTCGCACAGCGCACCGCTGAGCCTGCCCAGGATCGAGGTGCGCAGCATGAAGCTGCGCAGGTGCGGCGGTTGACTGTCGAGTACCTCGGCCATCAAATAGTCGACGATATGGCGGTTGTCCCCGGCGAATGTCTTGATGAACGCGGCGGCATCAGTACGCCCGGCAAGCGAGAGGGCGGCCAAATACAGGCCGGCGGCCCACCCCTCGGTGCGTTGGCACAGAAGTTGGATTTCCGCGTCGGCCAAATCCAGTCCGAGGACGTCGTTGAGCAGCTGATCGACCTCAGTGGCGTGGAAACGCAAATCATCAGTGCGCAGCTCGAGAAGGTCGCCGCTGGCCCTCAGCCGCGCTAAGGGCAACATCGGGTCCGAGCGGGTGGTCACCACCAGGTGAAAATTCGTCGGCATCCGGTCAATGACGAATGTCAGCTGCTCATGAACCGCTCGGCTGACCACCAGGTGGTAGTCATCGAGAATGAGCACCACCTGTTTGTCGATCGTGACGAGTTCATTCAACAAGCTTGGAAGAGCGACCAGCAGCGGGTCTGCGCCCATCTGCAGCAGTTCCAGCGCACGATTCCCGACCCCAGGACTAACCTTCTGAAGTGCGGCGATCACATACATCCAAAACCACACCGGGTCGTTGTCGGAAGAATCAAGTGACAGCCAGCCGAACCCCTGGTCCTCATCTGCACCCAAGACCCACTGCGCAACCAATGCCGTCTTGCCCCAACCCGCGGGCGCGCTCAGCACCGTGAGTTTGCCGCGTCCCGCCGAAAGCGCATCCAACAGGCCGGTCCGGTGAACGAGCTGGCCCCGCACGGCCGGAACGTGCAGCTTCGTCGCCAGCAGAACAGCCCGCTCACCGGCTTCACCGACCTCAGGGGCGGCACTCTCGCCACGTTCATCTGAGTTGATCACATCCCGACTCCGCGCATCCGTTGAATTGAGCTGCCGGGCGGCAACACGCGGCGCTCGCATTTGAGCATCCGTCGCTGCGCCCTAGCGGGCTCGTTCTGCGAAGCGTCGCGATAACTCTACCCATTCAGATGCGTTCTCAGGGATCACCGGAGCCTACGGTGTCCATCCCGTTTGAGCTGGCCGGTGACGGTCCCGCCTACACCGCCCGGTGAGTCTTTCGCTGGCCGCGCTCGCGATAGACCCCCCTCACCTAGTCGCCGTCGGCATGCCGGACGATACAGCCGCGCTAAGCCCACGCTTTCGCGCTCCCTCGCGACGACCCCGGTGCCTACGTGCTGGTCGCAGGAGACCGACGGCTACCTCCCAGAGGAGACTGGATCAAGAAGCGCTGACCGGCTGGCGCGCCTTTCCGTCGGCCCGGCAGCCACCCTCATCGACGGCGACCGAAGCCCGCCAATCGATCCCGGATAGGAAAGATCTTGCAATGGAATGGCGGCCAACCCCGATGCGATTTGACCACGCCTGCATCCGTTTGCGCTCACCCGGGTGAACTAGGTCGCCGGGTGATGACCACTCACCCGGCGTCGGTGAATGCTGGTTCGACGGATGGCGAGCGGAGGGCCGGTGGAACAGACGATGTACCGGATTTGCGTTCGAGGCCACCTGAGCGAGCGGCTCGGGTCGGCACTGGAGGGGATGCGGCTAGAGGCCGGTGCGGCCGAATCCGCTTTCACCGGCGAAATCCATGACCAGTCACAACTGTACGGGCTCCTCGACCGAGTCCGTGATCTGGGCCTTGAACTCATCAGCGTGCAACCGCAGACGGTGGCTGACTCGCTGAGCGGGAGCACGGAAAAGATGCGATGAGCGCGCACCGACAAGCTGCAGGCGCGGTCGCAGCGATCCACGCTTCCACCAATCTCAGCGACCTCCCACGCTGCGCTTGGCTTAGGCGCTTTGCCTCGCCAGCCGCGGTAGGCCGCCGGCCCGGGACCCGTGATCCGCAGAGACCCCACGCGGCGAGATTTGTTCAGACTCGTGCGCGCCGCCAACGAGGTCACCCCATAACGATGATCATGACAACGGGGGTTTGTTGTGGCGCGCGTATCTGCTGAACATTCCTGCCCCACAGGTGATACGGCCGCGACCGTATTTGAACGCGATCTGATAGCGCTGCTGGAGCCCCTTCACCGGCAGGCGCTTCGCATGACCTTCCATCCCGCGGATGCGGAGGATCTGCTGCAACAGACGGTGCTCAACGCGTATGCCGGTGCGCGCACCTTTCAGCCAGAGACCAACCTCAAGGCGTGGCTACACCGGATCATGACCAACACCTACATCAACAGCTACCGGAAGAAAAAGCGGCAACCCGTGCAGTATCCGACCCCTGAAATCACCGACCGACAACTCGTGACCGGTGCCGCATACCGGCCGCTCCACCTGCGCTCGGCCGAAGAGGAGGCATTGGAATCACTACCGAACCCCGACATCACGGCGGCAATGCAGCTGCTGCCCGAACAGTTTCGCATCGCCGTGTACTTGGCCGACGTCGCCGGCTTCTCCTACAAAGAGATCGCGGCGATGACGGGCACAGAGCAGGGAACGGTGAGTTCACGGCTCAACCGCGGGCGACGACAGCTGCGCGCTTTGTTGACCGATTCGCCCAACCAGCGACGACGCCAAGAACATTCGCTTCACCCAGGAGGGGAGGAATAGCCGAAGACCGTGTCACGCCAACGTCGCCGCGTGCAGCGCCGGATCCATGCGTCCAATCGTCGGTAACCGACGTAAGAGGGAGAGGAAAATCAGATGCCGTTTATCCGCGTCAACTGCCCCAAGGGAGCGCTGACCGCTGAGCAAAAGGCCATGCTTGCTCCTCGGTTGGTACACGCCCTGATCCGCCAGGAGATCGACCCCGTCACCGAAATCGGCACGGCGGCAACCGGCTTCTTCTTCAACGAGCTCGACATCGAAAACTGCTATCCCGGCGGGGTTCCGTTATCAGAGCATCCCGACAGGGTGTTTTGGACCGTGGAGGCATTCGTGGCGGCATCCTATTTCACCCAGCGGCGCCGCGACGAAATGCAGCAGGACATCGCCGCAGCCTTCGTGGACATACTCGGTGATGACGGCACGGTGCTCGAGCGTGAAGACATCCGAATAGCGCCGGCGTACCTCATGCGGCTGCATGTGATCGTTGTTGAAATCCCCGAAGGCAGTTGGGGTGCCGGCGGTCAAACCATCGATACCGAGAAAATCAGCAAGCTCATCGGGGCGACCCAGGGGCCCGCCCGCTTGGCCGAGGCCCTCGAACTCGGCGAGAAGATGAAGAAAGCTCGGCTGGACGTTACGGCCGGGCGCAGCGGCGCGGACTGGCGGATACCGTGCCGGTGAGGTGCGTTGTGCGTCGGCCGGCAGAACCTAAGCCATCAAGGGGTAACAAGAATGGCACCTAATGCGACCGTTGAGCCCAACGGCAAGATGCAGCCGCGGGCACCTCGCAAAGTATTCCTGAGGCTGCCGGCGCAGGAACATCTGGCGTTCTACGCGGTTCTCGGCGTGATGGCTGCGGTGGGGATCATGGAGTGGCCCATTGTGATGACTGTTGCAGTCGGTCATACGCTGGTAACTGCGCAGCACAATAAAACTCTTCGATCACTTGGCGAGGCCCTGGAAGAAGCCTAGCTGCAACGAACTAGCGCGACGACCAGTTGGGAGGTTTGCCTGTGTCGCACCACTTCGACATCCCAAGCGGCCGTCACGACCCCCGGTTGAACCTGTGTGACTTCTATCTGTTCGCAGGCGGCGCCGCGGGGACATCGGCGATGGTGATGACTGTCAACCCTGCCGCAAACGCGCACACCGCGGCACCGTTTCGTCACGAGGCAATCTACGCGTTCCGTTTCGACACCGACGGCGACCAAGGCGAAGACGTGTCGTTCAAGGTGCACTTCGGCGACGTTGTCCACACTCCATCGCGCAGCACGGATCTCGGTCACGCGCAGACATTCGAAGTCCGTCGTGCCGATCACGCCTGCGACGGCCTGGACGGAGACGTTGTGGCCCGCGGGCAGACCAATGCGGTCGTCTGCGGAGAGGATGGCGTACGCGCCTTCGCCGGGATCGTCCACGACCCCTTCGCCGGTGATGCGAGCGCCCTAGAGGCGTTCAAGGCTGCGTTCGCCCAGGGCAGCTACAAGCCCGAGGCGTTCGGCAATCGGGTTAACTTTTTTGCCGACCGCACCATCGCCGCGATTGTCCTTGAAGTGCCAAATCACTTGATTAGCAACACCACTCGCGTGTGTGCGTGGACCACGGTGTCACTATACGGGCACGCTCCAGAGCAGCAGGTAGCCCGCTGGGGGCTCCCCCTGCTTACCCACATCTATCTCGGCGGCGATGCCCTGCGCGAGCGCTTCAACCGGAGCCGGCCATCCGACGACAATTCCGTGTTCTTCTCCAGCATTGTGTCGACCGTGAGTAAATATGCCGCAGCGGCGGGCACAGCCCATGACCCTCAGGCATACGGCCGTCGCGTCGCGAGGTTGTTCGGATCGCTCACGTTGCCCTACGAACTCGGCACGGTCGCCTCCTTCGACTACGCCGGGTTCAACGGCCGATCGCTGTGCGACAACGTGATGGACAACATGCTCTCACTGCTGACCAACTCGCCACTGGGCACGGGCATAGGCCCCAACCCCGCCGCAGTCAGCGACAGATTTCCCTACCTGCTACCAGCCACGGGGCGCTGACGCACCAACTCGCCGTGTCCACAACCCATCATCGCAACTCCAGGTCTCATCCTGTAACTGCGTGGGCGCGCTTGGGGGCAGCCGGTCTTCAGATCACCCGGGTGAGGATGGGGCGCGGGTGATGACCGCTCACCCGTTCCTACGGCAGGCTGGCTTGCAGGAAGTGATGCCGGGCCAACTGCTTAGCGGCGCGGCATCGGCGGGTCAGGACTCGTCGCAGACGCATAACCGGCCGAGCGAGGCCCGTATCACCCACGACCGAGGGAGATCTCGTGCGCTCGACCCGCACCGCGGATGGCGCGGCGGACCCTCCGCAGCCGGAGCAAATCACCTCGGCACGGTCGGTTTTGATCGTTGGAAGCGGGTTCGCCGGGTTCGAATGCGCCCGCCGCCTCAGCCGGTTGCTGCACCACCACCGCTCTGCAGACACCGTGACGTTGATTTCGCCGATCGACTACCTGCTCTACACCCCTCTACTGCCCGAGGTTGCCGGCGGCGCCATCGATCCACGCTTCGCCGCTGTGCCCTTGATCGACATGCTGCCGCGGGTACGCATCGTTCGGGCCTACGTCGATTCCGTCGACATCCCCGCGCACACGCTGCAATGTCGCGACCAGGAGAACACCTCCTACCAACTGTCATGGGACCGGCTTGTGCTGACCCCGGGATCGATCAGCCGCCTGTTCGATATTCCCGGCTTGGCCGAACACGGCCGCGGCCTCAAATCGACTGCGCAGGCCCTATATCTGCGCGACCACATTCTTGAGCAGTTCGAGCTGGCTCGTATCGACACCGACAAGCAGCGCGCAGCGGCGCGCAAGACGATCGTCGTCGTCGGGGCGTCGTATTCGGGAACCGAACTCATCGCTCAGTTGTGCGCGATGAGTGCGGTAGCCGTTCACAACTTCGGGTTCACCACGGGTGATGTCCGACTGATACTCGTCGAACGCTCTGGGCGGATGATGCCCGAACTCGGCGCCGAACTCGCGGCCCGCGCCGAGCGGGTGCTGCGGCGCCGCGGTGTCCAGATCCGTGTCGGCGTCACCCTTTCTGAGGTCGCATCCGACCACGTTGTCCTCAGCGATGGAACCCGAATCGATACCTACACCGTCGCGTGGGTCACCGGGGTCGTCGCCAGCCCCCTGATCGCCGCTCTCGGGTTGCCCACAGAAAAGGGGCGCCTCAAGGTCGGGCCTGATCTCCAAATACCAGGCGCCGAAGGCGTTTTCGCCGGCGGTGACGCCGCCGCTGTGCCTGACGCGACCAACCCGGGCACCATCACCCCACCTACCGCGCAGCACGCCAACCGGCAGGGAAAGACCCTGGCCCGCAACGTAGCCGCCAGCCTCGGCTACGGCAGCCCTCGCCCGTACCGCCACCGCGATCTGGGAACGGTTGTCGACCTCGGCCCGGGTTTCGCGGTGGCCAATCCGCTCGGCATCCAACTCTCTGGCCTCGCCGCCAAGTTCATCACCCGCCTCTATCACCTCTACGCGATCCCCCGCAACGCCAACCGGTGGGCCGTGGCCTTGGGATACCTCACCAACACACTGTTCACGCTGCCGCTCGTTTCGATCGGACTGGGCCAATCGTCGCTGGCACGATTTTCAGCCAGCGAGGAGTTCGTTGCCACGCCGCAGGTAGGGAACATGCGCGACGAACAGATGTACGCAGATGATCGCAGATACCAAGAAGCGGCTGCCGAGGCTACCGCGTTGCCTGCCAACCGCAGCCCGACGTAGCGCGTCCGGTAAAAGACCACATGAATCACGAACATTACCAACGCGACGACATCGCCAACCCGACTATGGAACTGAACCTTTCGACACAGGATGGCTCGACGACTGTTCGTGAACTCATTATTGTGGGTTCCGGGCCGGCCGGATACGCCGCCGCCATCTATGCCGCACGCGCACAGTTAGCGCCACTCGTTTTCGAAGGGGCCACCGCAGGCGGGGCGCTCACCACGACCACCGAGGTGGATAACTATCCCGGGTTCCCCAGCGGCATCCCAGGACCTGAGCTGACGCACCGATTCCGAACACAGGCACAGCGATTCGGCGCCGACCTACGAAACGGCGACGTCCACGCGGTATCGCTGCACGGACCAGCCAAGTCAGTCACCATCGGCTCCGCGGCCCACCATGCACGCGCGATCATCCTGGCGATGGGCGCCGCACCCCGGCGACTCGGGGTGCCCGGCGAGGACGCGCTGCACGGACACGGCCTAAGCATCTCCGCGAAACTCGACGGCCCCAACTTCTGCGACCAGCACGTCGCCGTCATCGGCGGCGGTGAGGCCGCGATCGAGGAGGCGATCTTTCTGACTCGATTCGCCCGCAGCGTCACAGTCATACACCAGCACAAGCACTTTCGGGCAACCCGCACCATCCTCGAGCACGCCCGAGCGCACAACGTCACCACGATGACAGACCAACAAGTGCTCTGCGTGCTCGGCACAGACCACGTCACCGGAATCTCGCTGCGCCACAACACCACCTCCGAGCACCGCACCCTTGAAGTGACAGGCGTATTCGTCGCGGTCGGACAAGAACCACGCTCCACGCTCGTCGCCGGGTTGATCGACCTCGACACGCGCGGACACATACGAGTCGACGCACGCAGCACACACACCTCCGCCGACGGCGTCTTCGCCGCAGGCGATCTCATCGATGCGCGATACCGCCAAGCGATCACCGCCGCGGCCAGCGGCTGCATCGCCGCCATCGATGCCCAACGCTGGCTCACCAAAACGGACGCTACAACGAGCCGACAACCCCGCACCACCGTCCAGAAGAACCCATGACCGGCGCGACCTCAGCCCATTCCTCCGTCACTGTCACCGATGCCTGGTTCGACGCCCAGGAGTCAGCGTACCGCCAAGTGGGGTATATGTCCCACTATCCATAGCTTGGCTGACCACTTGGATCGCGGCTCGACCGGCTTTGTCGGCACCCATCCCGGTTCCAGGGCTCCCGGTGAGTCCGCAGACCAAGCTCCGGCCCAGTGCGCCAACGCCGCCCGCTCGGCGCAAGACGTGAGCGAGGGCGTATGCGGACACTCCGCGCAGGGTGGGGGGCGTGTTGAGGCGTTCAGGCGATACCATAGGAAGTGACAGTGACGTGAACCCTCTCCCTCCCAACCGGACTTTCACATGCAGACTGATGACACCGTTGTGGCCTCGACCCCCCAGGGTCGCGCCACGCGTGCTCGTATCGTAGGGGCAGCCGCCGATCTGTTTTATCGCCAGGGTTTGGGCAACACCACCATCGGTGACGTCCGATCAGCGGCGACCGTCAGCGGCTCGCAGCTGACCCATTACTTCGATGATAAACGGGCGTTGGTGCGCAACGTGATCGCATGGCGCCGCGATGAGGTCGTTGCTTTTCACACCGAAGGGCCGCTGCTGCGGCTGGACACTTTTCAGGCTCTGCAGGATTGGGCCGATCTCAATGTCGCCAAGCAACTCGAGATCGACTGCATCGGGGGTTGCACGTTCGGATCGCTGGCCGCTGAGGTGTCCCCCTCGGATGAGGAGATCTGGGGCGACATCAGCGCCGCCTACGACGAGTGGATTGCGCTGTTTCGCAGTGCGCTGGCCGCGATGCGCCGTCGCGGCGAGCTAAGCGCCGACGCCGATCCGCGTCATCTGGCGCGGGTGCTGGTGGCCGCCCACCAGGGCGGGTCGCTGCTGACTCAGACCACCCGATCCATCAAGCCGCTGCGTGATGCCCTCGACGCCGCTGTGCAGCACGTGTTCTCCTATGCCACCCAGCCGGTGTCAACGACCCGTCGCCGCGCCCATCCGCGCCGCTGATTGGCCGGGCGACGCCAGTTCGTGTGAGCGTGGTCAATCAGCACGATATTGGCGCGATAACGCCGGTGGGCTGGTGGCCGATCACTCTGCCATCGATTTGTGCGGCCGCAAACTAATCAGCGGCGTTGTCAAGGACGGTGATGGACGCACCGTGGACGGTGCGTTCGGTAGCAGAATCCGACACCAACTTCCGCTTTCCTAGTGATGTCTAGCCCGATCGGCTGGGACGGGCGGGCTGCTTGATCGCTGTCCTGACACGGTTATGCCGAGGGTGGCGGCGCACGTCAGGATGTGCGGCGAATCGGCGTAAATGGCTCATCGCGAAATCCAAGGCTTCGCGGTCAGGCCAGGACGCGCCGTAGGCGGTGGAGAGGATGGAGCCACCCTCGTGGGCGCTGATCATCGTGTGGGCCAACGCCGTCGGGTCGGCAGAGTCGATAAGCACGCCGGCTTTCTTCATCCGCGCCAGCCCTCGCCGCAGCAGCGCGACCCACTGGTCATAACCTTCGGCGAGCAGTTCGCGAACCTCCTCGCTGTACTTGCTCAGTTGGCCGGCCAGCGCCCCGTAGGTTGGCATCTCGTGATGGCGGGCCTTGCGTCGGCTGAACTTCAGCGTCAATTCGACCCATCGCTCGAAGTCCTCGAAGGTGTCCAGATCGCCGAGGGCGGGCTGGCGATGAAAGTCCAGCACTATCTCGGTTTGACGCTGCACCACCGCACGTACCAGTGCGTCCTTGTCGGCGAAGTAGTGGGTGAGCTGCGACCCGCTCACTGATGCAGCGTGGCGCACGTTGTCTAGTCGCAAACCCTCCGAGCCCTGGGTTAGTAACAGTTCGGCCGCCGCACCGAGGATCCGGTCACGGGTGGCGCGGCCGCGCTCGGTGATTGGCGTCGCCGCGTCGGCATTCGGGGGCACACTATGCAGCTTAACCTGACTCGCCCGACTGGGTCGGTCGCCCCACCGACGTGTTCACGAACGAGGCCCTCGTCGGCAGGCGGGGTGAGTCACGGCCTGCAAGTCACGGCGATTCCGCACCGCATGTCGTTGTCTATTGGCACGTGCGCAAAAACGCTCACTGTGGGACACTTAACCCAGTAAGATCGAGAACGTGCCTAGCGGGGTCCAACTCCGAGCTGCGTTACGTTGGCGTGTTTGTCGTCGTTCGGCCGCATCTGCAGGTCGGCCCGGTTTCACAGTTAGGACTCGACATGGCCGATTACCACAAGAATCCCGCCGCGGTGAGCGCCCTGAGCCCCGAGCAGTATCGGGTCACCCAGGAAGACGGCACAGAGCAGCCGTTCACCGGGCAGTACTGGGACAATCACGAGCCGGGAATCTATGTTGATGTGGTCTCCGGCGAGCCGCTGTTTGCCTCGGTAGACAAGTTCGACAGCGGCAGCGGCTGGCCCAGTTTTACCAAGCCCCTGGACTCCGATCACGTTATTGAGCGACCCGACCGTAGTCATCACATGGTGCGCACCGAGGTCCGCTCCACCCACGCCGACAGTCACCTCGGTCATGTCTTTCCCGATGGCCCGGCCGAGCAGGGGGGCCTGCGCTACTGCATCAACTCGGCGGCGTTGCGGTTCATCGCTCTCGAGGATCTCGACTCCGAGGGCTATGGCCAATACCGAGTCCTGTTCGCCGATGACGCCGAAGACAGTGCGTCATCGTTGGTTCAATCCCCGCGCCAGGAAGGCCGCCACTGATGTTCTCCGTGCTGTTCGAGGTTCACCCCCGCGGCGAACAAGGCGACGCCTATCTGGGCTACGCGAAAATGTTGCGGCCGGAGTTGGAGGGCATCGACGGTTTCGTCGACAACATCCGCTACCGCAGCCTGACCCGGCCCGGATGGATTCTGTCGCTGTCGAACTGGCGCGACGAGAAAGCGCTGGTGCGGTGGCGCACTCGCGCCCGCCATCATGAGGTTCAGGTCAAAGGCCGCGAGGAGGTGTTGTCTGACTACCATCTGCGGGTCGGCCAGATCACCAGCGATACCCACGTTCCGGCGGGCTACCGGCTCGAGGAGCAGCGCCTCGATCTCACCGAAACCGGTGAGGGATCTATGGTCACTCTGACCAATCCCCTTGCACCATATGAGGAAATGGCGATCGAGGAATCCCACGCACTGGAAATTGCTGCAGCACTGGGACTGCGGACCGACGCGGATGGGCTGATGTCCTGGGACGTGTTTGACGCCGTGCTGGAACCGGGGAACCCGATTTTGCTGCGATCGTGGCGCGACGCTGCGGCGGCGCCGCAGCAGATCGACGACTCCGCGATACGCGCACGCCACGTCAGGATCATCCGCGACTACGGCATGTTTGACCGACGCGAAACCCCCCAGTACTACCCCGAGATCGTTCCACAGAACGCCGCGACGTCCGGGTCGGGGTGAGCCCCGGCCGGGGCATATCGGGAATGAAGGTCGGTGTCAGGCGATGTCACCGTCGGCCGGTTCATGGGCCCGCCCGACGTGCGCTTCGGCCCGCATGCGATCCACCATGTGCGGCTAGTGTAATTCGAATGCCGGCCGCTCCGAACGGATCCGGGGCAGCTCGGTGAAGTTGTGCCCGCGGTGGGCAGTGGTCGCCCACTCCCAACGAGTTACCGGCGCACGGGTCGTCAACTGTGACGACTTCGCCGTAACGCCAGCTCTCGAAGACGTTCGAAACGAACGGAATCATCGAGACCCCCAGGGTGAAAGCGGCGTTATGACTCATCTCATCTCCTTCGTATCTGATTGCCGAACACCATCTCGGAGCCTTCCTCACGTCGTCACACAGCCAGTGGGATAGATACCCCACTATTGGTGAGGCTCTCAGGTGACGGGGCGAGGCCGCGTGACTTATCATAGTGGGATATCTGACCCATGCTTACTGCAGCGCGTAACTCGAGGCAAGAGGCGCCAGTCCGCGCGTGTCGTCGCTTCTCGCACTGACTAGCTCGGTGCCCGCCGACGTGCCGCGGAGTAAGCCGGGTCAGCGCGCCTGCCTACGTCCGCCGCGCTGAGCGGTTTTTTTGGGCTCAACCGAACAAGGAGTTGCGCAATGGATTTCGCCGCATTGCCACCGGAGGTCAATTCGGGTCGGATGTATTCTGGACCCGGTTCGGGACCGTTGCTGGCCGCCGCCGCCGCCTGGGATGGCCAGGCCGCGGAATTACACTCAGCGGCAACCGCTTATCAATCGGTGCTCGCGAATCTGACTAGCGGTCCGTGGCTGGGGCCGGCTTCGGATTCGATGGCTGTGGTCGCAACAGCCTATATCGATTGGCTTACCGCCACCGCCGAACAGGCCCTGCAAACAGCAACTCAGGCGAGAGCGGCGGCTAGCGCCTACGCAGCGGCGTTCGCTATGACGGTTCCGCCGCCGGCGGTTGCTGACAACCGCACCCTGTTGGTCGCCCTGGTCACCACCAACCTTCTCGGCCAAAACACCGCAGCGATCGCCGCGACCGAAGCTCAGTACGCTGAGATGTGGGCCCAAGACGCCACCGCCATGTACAGCTACGCAAGCACCTCGGCTAGTGCGGCCAGCCTGGCTCCGTTCGCGTCGCCGGCCGCTCACGCTCCAGCGGGTGGGCTCGCCAGCCAGGCTGGCCGCCTTTCGTCGGCCGCCACTGCGGCCCCCGCGACCGCCCACACCCTCCTGGCTGAACTGACCTCGGCGATTCCTACTGTGCTGCAGCGATTGGCATCACCTCTTCCATCGGCGACGATGAGCCCTGCGTCGGTGTCGGGACTGTCCGGAATCTTGTCAGCTCTCGGCCTCAATACCCCGCTTAGCTTCCTTAACCCGATCAATACCGGCCTTACTGTTACCAGCCTCAGCGGTGGATATGCCGCCTGGGGCTCCGCCACAAACGCCAACGCTCAGATCCTCGAAACTCAGAACATGATCGGCAACAGCGAGAATCGCATCACGAACCAACTCGACCAGCTGTTCGCCCCGCCGCCTTCGAGCCGGTCAGGCCGCGCCGGCCCCGAACCGGCAACCGTATCGGCGAGTTCGGGCCGGGCGCCCTTGGTGGGCGCACTTGCGGTGCCGCAGGCCTGGGCGGCAAACGCCCCTCAGATGCGTTCCGTCGCGATGACTTTGCCGCTTACCGCTGCAAGCGGCACCGACGCGAACCCCGCTACCTCGGCAAGCCTGTTGGCCGAGACTGCACTGACGAATACGGCCCTCAACGGCTGGCAGACGGGCGGAACCCGTGGCTCCGGTCGTCTACCAGCGCCCTCGCGGGAACACGTCGATCGGGGTTCGACCCCTCCCCCGATCATGCCGGGTGGTTCCTGGATCGGGGTGGCCGCCGAGCTGACCAAGCTCGCCGAACTCCGCGAGTCGGGAATCTTGACCAACGAAGAATTCGCCCGACAGAAACGACGCCTCCTGGGGGACTGAACCCGAGAAATGTTCCTCGGCTCCGACTTCCCTGCCGTCAGCCTGGCCGATACCGTTCCATCTTGGATCGCCGGTTGACGATGCGTCGTTGTGCACGATCTCATTCGCTACCCACTCGTGACGCACCTACGCTCAACTGGGTTGACTGTCCCATATGCTTGTGTGACGATAAGCCATCGTCGGCTTCAGCAGATTGGAGATGGCGCGATGAGCACCGTAAGCGACATGCTGGAGACCTATCCACGGGAACTAGGTCGTATCGACAGAGCCAATCTGGTCGAATGTATCGAAGCCTGCATAGAATGTGCTCAAGCCTGTACGGCTTGCGCGGACGCATGCCTGAGCGAAGAACAGGTTGGGCACCTCGTAAAAATGCATCCGTACCAATCTCGACTGCGACGACACATGCGTGGCGACCGGACGCATACTGTCGCGTCACACCGAATACGACGTACACATCACCCGCGCTGTGTTGAACGCATGCATGATCACCTGCAAAGCGTGCGGCGACGAGTGCGATCTTCATGCGGCACACCATGAACACTGCCGAGTCTGCGCCGCCGTGTGTCGCCGTTGTGAAAAAGCGTGCCACCAGCTTCTCGACTCATTAGGCTGAAGAACATTCGCGCATACCGACGAATTCGATTGCACCGCAGCCGGTATCGCGCTCCTATCCTAACGCCACGGTACTGGTGGTCGCGGCGAGCAGCATTCCACCCGGGGATGCAAACGTCCCGGCGCACGAGTCGCAGGAAGCGGCGTCGTGCGTAACTGTGGGCGACGAGCAATAGCACGTTTGGTGCTGGGATACGCGGCCCGCGTCGTCAGCTAGTCAGCGCGGGGCCGACAAATCCCTTGCAGGCGCGGGCTAGGTTCCTCGCACGGCGTTGGCGAAGGCCTCCAACTCTCGACGCATGTCGGGACCGGTGCCTTGGAATTGGACTTCACTGACCCCGTGGTCGCCGAGTGCACGCACCCGCTTGCCCATTTCCGCGGCTGGCAGTGACCATGTCGCGTGCGAAAGGGTGTGCGCGGCAGCGATGTCCCAGGCGGCCTCATCGGCCTCGTTGCCTTCCAGCACATGACCTGTCTGAACGGCGAGATGCCGCAGATGTGCTGGGTGCTTTTCGATAACGTCGAGCCATTCTTTCCCGCCGGGCAGCTCAAGGACGGCGTCGCGGCTCTTCATCTTGTAGGTCATGTGGTACATCAACGCCCACAGCGGCAGGGTGGCCTTTTTGACCCGCTCATCGGCGGCCGACTCCCCTGGGTCTAGCACAGTGCCCATGACGACCAGCATGGAGCGTGGGTAATCGGTGAGATGTTCACTGGGCTGATCAAATCCGATGATACCGTCAGCGCCGAGCGCGGTGGCGGCCTGGCTGCCGCGGGGGCCGAGTGCGGCGATGAGTAGCGGGACCTGCAGTGGCAGTACTTTTTTGAGGTCTGTGGGCAGGAGTAGCTGAATGTGCTGACCGTCCCATTTGGTGGCTTCGCCGCGCAGCAGCGCGGTGTAGGTGTTGATGTAGCGCTCCATGTAGGCCCATGGGACGGCGGGCTGTCCGATGGCGGCCTGGGTACCGAATCCGGTGCCGAATCCCACGACGACACGACCGCGGGCCAACTCGTGCAGCGAGATGGTGTTAGCGGCGTTCACAAGAGGGTGGCGCATACTCGGGATGAGCACTCCGGGCCCGATCGTGATGCGCGACGTTGTCTCTGCCGCGCGATGCAGCTGCACCCAGACGTCGTCACCCTGGAACGGGGTGTCGAATAGGTAGGCAGCGTCGTAGCCCAGTTCTTCGGCCCACCGAATGTAGGTCGGCGACTTGCTGGTTGGGGGGAATCCCGCCGATAGGCGCAGTGAAGTATCAGCCATGGTGCTCCCTGGGTGTAATTGGTGTGATGGACGTGCAGCAGCTGGCCCAGTGATCGGGTGGGCGATCTCGTGGCCCATGCGCGGTCGTCCTCCCGGTGATAACGCAGCAGCGTCGCTGCTCGCGGACACTCCATCGCGTCGAAGTCCGACTGGGTTGATTGTCCCACATAGCGCCAAGTGTGCAATGGGCAGATTTATTCCGCTGATGTTCCGACGATGTGGATGACTCGGTGGGGCCCTGAGAACTGTCGCGTCGTATCGTCGGTAACATTTCCGGCGTCCGGGCAGGTACACAGTTGACAGAGGTTGTGAGGCAAACGATTCGCGACTCGACAACGGAACTCGGGGACCGCGGCCAGGTGTCCCGTTGGATGCCCGAGTGGGTATATCGGCTCCCCGCCTCGACCTACTGAGGTGAAGACAGCCTCGTGCAGTGCAGCAGATCTGGCGAGCGTTCTCGGCTCTGCCCTCACCGGCGGCGGCGAGCCGACGGGTCATATTCTGCCAGTAAGTGACTGCGGCGTTGGGTTGGGTCGGTGGCGAACATGTGAAGGTAGCTCAGCCCGAACGCCAGCGCCTCACGCACCGGCCACGACCGGCCGAGCGCGAGGGTGAGGGCATCGGCACCCTGGTGCGAGCCGATCAGCACCGACGCCAGCTGCCCGGTGTCGGTCTCGGCCACCAGATATTTACGCTTGACCATGCGTTCGAGACCGTCCCTCAGCACCGCCTGCCACTGCCGATAGCCATCAGCCAGAAGCCGGCGTGCCTGTTCGTCGGTGGCGATTTCACACACCAGCACACCGTAATGCGGGACCGCCCCGCGACGGCTCCTGCTTCGCCCGAACCGCAACGTCAGCTCCGCCCAGCGGTCGAAGTCCTCGAACGTCTCTAGGCCCCGCAACGCGGATTGACGATGAAACTGCAGGATTACCTCGGTCTGGTGTGCGATGACCGCCCGGATCAACGCATCGCGGCACGGAAAATAGTGCGTCATCTGGGAACCACTCACCAAGGCTGCCTTGCGGATGCTTTCAATACTGAGCCGAGAAAACCCGCCCACCAACGCTAATTCGGCCGCGCGGGTGATGATTCGATCACGCGTCATCCGTCCCTTGTAGGTCAGTGCGTCTGGGCCGTGGTCGACCATCTCCACCACATTACCCACCTGACCCAGGTAATTGGGGTAAATGCCCCAACGCCTACCTCTTGCGTACGTTAGGCGTCGCGGCAACCTCGCACAGGAGCGCCGACATGGCACAGATTGCCTCGCGACGACGGCTTCGGATCTAATCGCCCAGAGCTCGTCGCGACCATCCGACCTCTACGTCAAGTTGCCGGGTTACGCCGATCCCGCGTCGTCGACCACGTCATACTGTTCAATGGTGCGATGTTCTAACAACGGCAGGATCTTGCCCAGCATGATGTCTTTGAAATGGGGTGTCTCGCGGTGGTCAGCGAACGCCTGACGGGAGGTATAACGCTCTAACAGAACGTAGTTCCTGCGGTCACCGAGTGCAGGGTAGGCGTCGAACGCCAGGTTGCCTGGTTCGGACCGAGCCCCGGCAATGAGATCGGGCAACAACGCATAGACCCGGTCTTCATTGCCCGACGCGATGGTATGCCGCGCAATCACCTGTAGCTCGCTCACGGAAAAACCCTCACTTCACATCGAGATAGACGGTCGCGGCTTCGTCGCACCACGGGCCGTGGCCTGTAAACTTTCGCGTACCTCTTAGACTTCAGCGCGAGCATAGCAGTCCTGCTGGGTCACGTCACCCAGTTGTCTTCACGCCATCACGGTATCGGGGGGCCGCAGGGTGTGCTCGGCCTACTGAGCGCCTCCCCATGCGGTGATCAGCCAGACGGCCCGAGCGGCTGAACTAATCGGCCGGCTCGGCGCACAACCACTCACAGCGTGATGGGGTGAATATCCCAATGCGCGCTGTGTTGACTTACAGTGAGAGGGCGCTGTCCTATCGTCCGCATCCAGTCATGCGGCGCCACCCATTGCTGAAAGCACCGCTGACACAGGAGAAATGATTATGACTGTCCACTACCGATTCGCCGAGATCGACGGCCACCGCCTGTTTTACCGCGAAGCCGGCCCCACTGACGCACCGGTCGTGCTACTGCTGCATGGATTTCCCACCAGCTCTTACATGTTTCGCGAACTGGTGCCTGCGCTGGCCGACACCTATCACGTCATCGCACCTGATCACCTCGGGTTCGGATTATCCGACGCGCCGCCGGTCACCGAGTTCGACTACACCTTCAACGCTTTGACCGAGTTGACGTCAGGGCTGCTGGCTCATCTCGGTGTCTCGCGTTACGCACTCTACGTGCAGGACTATGGTGCACCGATCGGCTGGCGACTGGCGACGGCCAACCCGTCGGCGATCACCGCGATCATCAGCCAAAGCGGCAACGCCTACGATGCCGGCTTTGTCACCGACTTCTGGAAGCCGATCGTGGCCTGGCAGCAGAATCCGAACGCCGACACCGAACCCGGTGTACGGCAGTACCTCACGCTGGATGCAACCCGCTGGCAATACACCAACGGAGTTCCCGACGAATCACTGATCAATCCCGAATCTTGGTACCACGACTACAATCTGATCTCCCGGCCCGGCAATGACGCGGTACAGCTCAAACTCTTCGTCGACTACGGCACCAATGCACCGATGTACCCTGCCCTGCATGATTACTTCCGCACCAGCCAGGTACCTCTTCTGGCGGTGTGGGGTAAAGGTGACGGCATCTTCGGACCCGACGGCGCCACTGCGTTCGCAGATGACTTACCCAACGCGCAGATCCACCTCATCGACGGCGGTCACTTCCTCCTGGAATCCGCGCTGACCGAGGTCGCCGCGCTGATCCGGACTTTCCTGGGACAGCTGTCACTTTCGGCATAGACATCGAACAAGTAGGCAAAACGCCAGCAATCGTGGGGTTCGAGGGCAGGCGGGCAACGTAAAGTGAGTACCACTTTGCCCCGGCAAAGCAACGCCCGACCTCATGGCTGAACACACCGCGCTTCCCCACCGCGCGGTCGCGCCACCCCAGCGCGCATCGTCAGCGCCCCCGCTGAACAGATCTACTGCGGGAGCCTGCACAACCCTCGGCAGGCGATGTGAGGGAAACCGCGGGCGTCGGCGGCTGGGAGCCGAAGGTGCACGCGCCGATTACAGTGGAGCTCGTTCTCGGCGCTGCACGCGATTCTCAGCACGCATGCCTCGCACTCGACCGGCCATCGCCTCGACCGCGGAGCCCCGCAAACCGCGGTCTGGCGGAGCTCGTTGACAGAACACGCCCCACCTCCCTACGTTGGGTTAGATAACCCAGTGAGGTCCGGTCGGTGACAGTCCTGCGTAGCCGCGAAATAGCTACCGGGTTGATCCCGCGCCGACACGGGTGTCACCGCTTCGCGAGGAGACAGCATCCATGACCGATATCGACGTAAGCGTCGGGCTGGCACCGACGTTCGAGTCTGCGCAACACATCGCCACTGCCGAGAAGCTGGGCTACCGGCGCGCGTACCTCTTCGACACCCCATTTGAAGGAGACGACGTCTGGCTCGGGCTGCACCGCGCGGCACAGATGACCAGCACGATCGAACTCGGCCCTGGGGTTCTCATCCCCACCCAGCGCCACCCCCTAGTCAACGCAGCTGAAACGGTGTCGCTGAGCAAGCTCGCGCCGGGGCGGATCTTCTCGGCGTTCGGAACCGGCTTTTCCAGCCGCGCCGCCATCGGCCAACCGCCGATTCGGTGGGCCTACATGGAGGCCTACATGCGTGCCTACCAGGGGCTGCTGGCCGGTGAGGTGGTCGACTGGGAAGGCGCGCCGATCAAACTGATGCTGACCTCTCACGAGGCCGATGCGCTCCCACTTCGAATCCCATTGCTAGTCAGTGCGATCGGCCCCAAAGGTGCTGCGGTGGCGCAGCGCGTCGCCGCCGACGGCATAATCTCCCTTTTCCACGTGCTGCCCGACCAGCGACGCTTTCCGCGCGCGGTCGTCGCCGTCTTCGGCACCGTGCTCGAGGACAACGAACAGCCAGCCGACGAACGGGTCCGGCTGGCAGTCGGGCCGGCATGGGCGGGTATGTTCCATTTCGTCTACACCGGCCAAGGCGCCGCTGCCGTCGCCGACATGCCTGGCGGTACGGCCTGGCTGGAGGTGATCGAAAGCATTCCCGAACGCGAACGCCACCTTCACATCCACCAGGGGCACATGGCGGAGATGAACGAGGCTGACATGGCCGCCTGGCGGGCCGGGGGCCACGTGTCGATCCCCTCCACCACGCTGACCGGCAGCGCCGAGGCAATCGGCAAAGCCGTGGCAGCGATGGCGGCCGACGGTGCCACCGAAGTAATGATCCAACCATCAGGTCCCGACATATCCCGTGAACTCGACGCTTTCATCGCCGCCGTCCGCGGCTGACAACAACTCGGCGAGGTTGCGGCTCGCTAAGCACGGCCCATGCGTATGGCCCATGCCGTCGTACCGCCGTTCGATGGCGAAAGAGCCCGGCGAGCGTCCCGGTCATGCCATTGACTTGTCGTATTACTTCGCGGAGGATGAAATTGGGTGGCCTGACCCACCCGGGCACTGCCTCATCACGCAGTGACGCATCACATCATCAGAAAAGGGGTAACTCGTGAGTGGATTCGACTGCAACGAAGCATCATTCGGTGGAGGCGCCGGCGGCGGCCGGCGCGGTGGAGGTGCTGGCGGTGGCCGGCGTATCGGTGGTGGTGGCGCAGGCGGCAAGTCGTAGCCCGCGCGCACCGACCGTCATCGCCGGCGATGTGGTGGATATTTGACACCGCGAAGACGGTGGCGCAACAACCACATTGTCGACGTGAACGAGCCGAGTCGACCCAGGCGCCGGCGGAGGACACTCCGCCGGCGTTCTGATACGCCGCATCGGGCGGGCTGTCGGCAGGCTACCCGGCCGCGACTAGTCGAACGTCGCCCCCCCTCAGCACTTGGAAGTCAATAAGATTCGCTGCACTGCATTGACACCAGGACCGCGACGGCGAACTATGGGATAGACAACCCACTCGTGAGGAGTTGTATGACGCAGGCCGTCGTCGTGATCACTGGAGCATTGACCGGTATTGGTGAGGCGACCGCGAAAGCCTTCGCCGGCCGTGGTGACGTGGTCGTGGTGTCGGGTCGCCATCCCGAGGTCGGCGAGCGGCTGGTCGGTGATCTCAAGGCCGCCGGCGCCGTGGACGCAGTGTTCGTTCGCGCGGATGTGCGCTCAGACTCCCAAGTGGAAAAGCTCATCGATACCGCCGTGACGTCTTTCGGGCGGCTCGATGTTGCGGTCAATAACGCCGGAACCGAAGGGGCCCTGGCGCCGATGACCGAGTTGAGCGAACAGCAGTACAGCGACTCGTTCGACACCAACGTGCTCGGTACGCTGCTGTCACTCAAATATGAACTGCGGGCGATGAAACGCCAGGGCAACGGCGCGGTCGTCAATGTAACCTCGATCTACGGCAACAAAGGATTTGCCAACGGCGCGCTGTATGTCGCCAGCAAGCACGCCGTCATCGGGTTGACTCGCAGCGCGGCGTTGGAGGCCGCCGCGCACGGGGTCCGCGTCAACGCGATCGGGCCAGGCTTCATCGACACCGCGATGTTCGCCCGCGTTGCGGGCAGCGCCGAGATGCAAACCGCCTTCGCCAGCACCATTCCCCAGGGCCGGGCCGGGCGCCCCGACGAAGTCGCCGAGGCGATCCTGTTCCTGACCAGCAGCCAATCCGCCTACCTCACGGGACAGACATTGTTCCTCGACGGCGGCGTTAGCGCAGGGTAATCCAGATGCCCACCAGCGCATGGCAACGCCGCGACCGCCGCCGATTCGGTCACGGCACCGGCAGCGGCAGGCTGGGATCACGATGATCACTGCAGCGCCCCAGGATGCGGTTGCGCCACGGCAAATGCCTGATGCCACACCACCGATCTGCAGGCCAGGCACGGACGACATCGGCGATCCGCAGCGCTGGGTGGTCTCGGGTCTAGTGCTCATCGCGGCGTTCGTCGCTCAAGTCGGATTCTTCATTTCTCTGGACTGAAAGGTATCGCTAATGAGCTTTCACGACCTGCACCACCACAACGTTCCCTTCGTGTTGCCCAACGCCTGGGATGTGCCTTCAGCTCTGAGCTATCTCGAAGACGGCTTCACCGCGGTCGGCACGACAAGCTTCGGCTTATCTTCCAGCGGCGGCCACGCCGACGGTGGCCGCGCCACACGCGACGCCAACATCGCCCTGGCCGCGGCGTTGGCTCCCCTGGGCTGCTATGTCAGCGTTGATGTCGAAGACGGCTACAGCGACGACCCCGACGAAGTCGCCGACTACGTCGCTGCACTACCACTGGCAGGGATCAACATCGAAGACAGCACTGATTCGCACCTCGTCGATCCCGACGCCGCGGCCGCCAAAGTCGCTGCGATCAAACGCCGTTGCCCCGACGTGTTCATCAACGCCCGCGTCGACACCTACTGGCTCAACCAGGACGCCACCCCCGCCGCAACCATCAAACGGGCCCAGCGCTACATCGCGGCCGGCGCGGACGGAATTTTCGTACCGCTGGCCAACGACCGCACCGAGCTCGCCGAAATCACCGCCGCCATCTCCTGCCCTGTTAACACCTTGCCCATCCCCGGGCTGAGCCTGGCCCAACTTGGCGAGCTCGGAGTAGCACGCGTGTCAACCGGATCGATGCCCTACAGCGCAAGCCTGTTCGCCGCCGCGCAAGCCGCACGCGCCATCCGCGACGACACACTCCCGCCCCACTCGCTGCCCTACCCCCGACTGCAAGCCCGCCTCGTCGACTACGAAAAACACGCTCACACACCGCAACCCGCCACCTGACCCACCCCGCACACGACTATCAGCACAACCCCCGCCCGCGAAGCACACGCCAACATCCATCGCACGACCGCCCCGTAAGGACAACACCATGAACACTCACCAGCCTGCAGCAGATCAATGGCCCGTACCCGCCGAACCGACAGTCCTGGTCTTCGACGTCAACGAAACCTTGATCGATTTCGAATCCATGACACCGATCTTCGAACGAGTATTCGGCGACGGCCGCACCATGCGAGAATGGCTAGGCCACCTGATCATGTACTCGATGACTGCCACCCTGTCCGGGCTCTACGTCGACTATTTCACCCTCGGCCCGGGATTGCTGAAAATGGTCGGCGACATTCATGGCGTCACCGTCACCGATGACGACGCCGCCCTGATCAAAAAAGGGATGCAAACCATGCCCGCTCACCCCGACGTCGCTCAAGGACTGACACTGCTGCGCGACAAGGGATATCGGCTCGTGACCCTGACCAACTCCCCGCACACCCCGGGTGCGCCCACCCCGCTCGAGCACGCTGGCCTCAGAGACTATTTCGCCAACCAATACACCATCGAAACGTGCCGCGCCTACAAGCCATCGGCCGCGGTCTACCACTATGTCGCCCAACAAGAAGGCGTGCCGCCATCCTCGTGCATGATGGTCGCCGCCCACGTCTGGGACACCGTCGGCGCCCAAGCCGCCGGCTACAGTTCTGCGCTCATCACCCGCCCAGGCAACGCACCCCTACCAGTCCCCGGACTACCGCAACCCAACGTCATCGTCGCCGACCTCGAAGCACTCGGACATCACCTCACACCGGTAGGCACACCCGCCTAGTGTCGTGAGTCGTTAATTCATCATTAGCGTTTAAGCTTGGTGGGTGCCGAATCCTGTCGCACCCGTGGTGGATCTGACCGAAGACGAGCGGTCTGAGTTGTTGTCGTGGTCGAGGCGATCCAACAGTGCCAATGCGTTGGCAATGCGGTCGCGGATCGTGCTGGCCGCTGCCGATGGGCTGAGCAATACCGCGATCGCTGACAAGCTCGATATCAACATTTCCAGTGCTCGTAAGTGGCGGACGCGGTTTGTGACCGACCGGCTTGACGGGTTGCTCGATGAGCCGCGTCCTGGCCGGCCACGGCTGGTGGGCGATGAGCAGATCGAAGCGTTGATCACTGCGACGTTGGAGACCACCCCAGCGGATGCCACGCACTGGTCGACCCGATCGATGGCCGAGCATCTCGGGCTGAGCCAGTCGATGGTCTCGCGGGTATGGCGAGCGTTCGGATTGGCTCCGCACAAACAGGATTCGTGGAAACTGTCCAAGGACCCGTTGTTCGTGGCCAAGGTCCGCGACGTCGTCGGGCTGTATCTAAATCCACCCGAGCGGGCCCTGGTGCTGTGCGTGGATGAAAAGACTCAGATCCAAGCCTTGAACCGGACCCAGCCAGTGTTCCCGATGCTGCCGGGCACCCCCGCGCGCGCCAGCCACGACTACGTTCGTCACGGCACCTCCAGCCTGTATGCCGCACTCGACCTCACCACCGGAAAGGTCATCGGAGCCCTTCATTCGCGGCACCGGGCCACCGAGTTCTTGGCGTTTCTCCGCAAGATCGACGCCGAAGTACCCACCGATCTCGACGTGCACCTGGTCTTGGATAACGCCTCCACGCACAAGACCCCAGCGGTGAAGCGTTGGCTCACAGCACATCCGCGATTCGTCCTGCACTTCACCCCGACCAGCTCATCGTGGCTGAACCTGGTCGAACGGTGGTTCGCCGAACTGACCACCAAGAAACTGCGCCGCGGCACCCACACCTCGGTGCGCCAACTCAACACCGACATCCGTGCCTGGATCCAAACCTGGAACGACAACCCCCGCCCCTACGTCTGGACCAAAACCGCCGACCAAATCCTCGAATCCGTCGCCAACTACTGCCGACGAATTAATGACTCAGGACACTAGCGGCGAATCTCCGCTACGACCACATACCGTAGCGAGCCGCCCTTTGCAACAGCATCAACGACAGCGGCTCGCAGACGCACCACCCCGGATGCGATGGTGAGCTGACATACGCTGAGCCCAGCCGGCGATGACCGGCCCGCCCGCATATGCCAGCGGCCAGGAGGCAGATGACCATCCCAGGAACCGAGACCCCGCTCAGCGCGGGCTATGACGCCGCCACGCGCGACGACCCCGTTTTCGCCCAGCATTTCCGGCACGGCTTCACCACCATCGACGGACTGCAAATGCATTACGTCCTCGGCGGCCAAGGGCCGCCACTACTGCTCGTGCCCAGCTTTCTGGGAACTTGGTTCAGCTGGTGGGGACTCATGCCCGACCTCGCCACACGGCGCACAGTTATTGCCGTCGATCCGCCCGGACTCGGCGACAGCAGCGGGACACCCCCCGCGCACGACAAAGTGCATCTCGCCCATTACGTCAATCAACTCCTGGACCGTCTAGGTTTCCAACAGAACGTTGACGTCGCCGGCTTCGACTTTGGCGCCGCGATCGCCTACGCCCTGGCTACGCAGTGGCGAGACCGCTACTCGCGGTTGATGTTGATGGACTTTCCCATCACCGGCGGAACATTGCTGTTCGCTCAGGTGCAAGCACTGTCGTTTCACCTTGGGTTTCACAGTCAGGAACCGTTGTTCGAACAACTCGTCATCGGACGCGAACGGCTCTGGCTGGAGTACATCTTTCGCCACCTCTCACCCGGCAACAACCAGCCGATACCACCGGCTGCCGTCGATGAATTCGTCCGCGCCTATCAGCGCCCCGGCGCGCTGCACCACGGCTCCCGGTACTACCAGGCCTGGCCGCAAGACGAACGCGACAACCAGGCCGCGATGCGCACCCCGCTGACGATCCCGGTCCGTGTACTGGCACAAGCTCCCTACCTCGACGACTTCCTGACATCAATACGCAGCGCCGCACCACAGGCCACCGGCGTCGCATTCCACACCGGACACTGGTTCCTCCACGAGGCTCCCGAACAGGTTCTCGAAGAAATGAGCGCGTTTTTCACCACCGACCGCTGACTCGCAACACCACGCCCCGACGCCGGGTCGCGGCAACATGCCGATCGTCATCAGGTGGCAACCCAGAAAACAGTGATTACCCGCCCCGCATTTGAGGGGCTTTATGAAGCTCATTAACGTCTGAGTAACCGACTCCGGGCGTTGGACGCACGCTGGCCTGAATGTCAATGCCGCTTGACGTCCAGTATGGAAGTCCCACTGCTCGAGCCGCTTCCGCGGCCTTAGTTGCATGACATCACAATCCCTGACCGCGACTGCACGGTGCCGCCGCCCTTACCACGCCGACCCCCGATGACAATGCTCTCTGACTGGGTTATTCTTCCCATTGAGGGATTCGAGGTATTCACGAGCCGCTGGGGCGGCGGGGGCCAGTACTTGCACGGAGAGGATCGTCAACATCAGTTCTCCGTCGGCGACGCCAGAAACCGGTAACGCACCGGCTACCCACCCGTCGTCATGGGATCCGCTACGCAGCCGCGTGTACCGTCGTCTGTTCGCTGCGCAGTTCGGCTCCAACATCGGAACGTGGATGCAAAGTGTTGCCGCTCAATGGTTCCTGATTGAGCACCACGCCACCGATGTCGTGGTGGCGCTGGTGCAGACGGCCAGCCAGGGACCAACACTGCTGCTGGGATTGCTCGCCGGAGCGCTGGCTGACGTCTTTGACCGGCGGAGGCTGCTGATTGTTCTGCAATCCTACGCCGTCGTTGCGGCGCTGGTCCTGGCTGCTCTGGCCTACGCCGGTTACCTCACCCCGACAACGCTTCTCGTACTGACCGCCGCCATCGGCTGCGCCGCGGCCCTGACCGCTCCCGCATGGCAGGCCATTCAGCCCGAACTCATTCCGCGCGAACAGATACCGGCGGCATCGACTCTGGCCAGTATGGCCGCGAACGCCGCGCGCGCAATCGGTCCGGCGATCGGCGGAATCGCCGTCGCAGTTGCCGGCGCCGCCGCCGTCTTCGGCATTAATGCCGTATCGTTCGTTGGCATCATCGTGGCGTTGCTGGCCTGGAAACGCCCCACACGGCACGCCCCTATCCAGCGAGAACCTCTCGGCCAGGCCATCATCAACGGACTGATGTTCGTCAAGAACGGGCCCATTATCCGGCGAATCCTGCTGCGCGCGGTGCTGTTCTTGTTGCCGGCCTCGGCGGTGTTCGCGTTGTTACCGGTAGCGGCAGCTCACCGCTGGCATCTGTCGGCCGGCGGTTACGGTGCCGCACTGGGAGCCATCGGTTGTGGTGCCGTCCTCGCGGTCGGGGTGGCGGCGCCGCTACATCGACGCCTTTCTGCCAACCGACTGCTCGCCCTCAGCGCCGCAACATACGGGCTGGCGCCGGTTGCGATGGCGTGGTTGCCGTTCGACGCCGCCCTTCCGTTGCTGGTGCTGTCGGGCGCGGCGTGGCTGCTGACGCTGACGACGCTAAACGCCGAAGCGCAGATGTCGTTGCCGCGCTGGGTGCGAGCCCGCGGCTTATCGGTATATCTGTTGGTGTCCACCGGAACACAGGCGATCGGGTCCTACCTCTGGGGCGTGCTTGCCACCCAAGCCGGACTCACTCTGGCGATGACGGTATCGGCCGCAGTCCTCGGCACTGTCGCGCTAAGCGTCGTGGTGCTTCCGCTGCGGCCGTCGATCGCCGACGTGAGCATCGACGTCTCGAACGCTTGGCCCACACCGACTCTCATGTTCGAGCCCTGCCCGAACGACGGACCGGTTCTGGTCACGGTGCGCTACCAGGTGCCCCAAGCCAACGTCGAGACCTTTCTGGAGGCGATGGGCGCGGTGCGCAGGTCGCGGCTGCGCACCGGCGGCCACAGCTGGCGGCTCTACCACAGTGTCGAGCATCCAGACCGCTACCTCGAGCGGTTCACGGTCACGTCCTGGAGCGAATTCGAACGCCAACGCACCCAACGCTGGCTCGACTATGACCAGGACTTCATGGCCACTGCGTTGGCCTACACTCTTGAGCAACAGCACGACTATTACGTTGCTCGCCGAGTCTCCCGCTAGACCGGCGCCCGCCCCGGGAGAACCGGGGCCGCGCAATCGGACAGAAATCGAGACGTGATCCTGCGGTACAGGTCCGTGACGATCAACCCACCCACTTGCGCACCAGGACGCCATCGGGGTCACGTCACCGACCGCGGCGCCGGCGAACCCGATCAGTCACCCATCGGGCTCAGAGACTCCGTTCCGGCAGGTTCGCCGGCTCGGGAAAGTCGATCTCGGTGTCGGCGACATTGTTCAGGAAATTCGTCAGCAGAAACTGAGCCGACAGCGCCACCACTTCGACGATGTTTCTATCGGAGTAACCAGCGTCCCGCAC
The DNA here is from genome assembly GCF_041890355.1 of Mycobacterium hainanense. Lineage (NCBI taxonomy): Bacteria > Bacillati > Actinomycetota > Actinomycetes > Mycobacteriales > Mycobacteriaceae > Mycobacterium > Mycobacterium hainanense. Next base: position 4,120,175 of record NZ_CP169059.1, read on the forward strand.
CGCCCGGAGATCGTCATCGCTGACCTGTCCGCGAGTTTCAATCAACCGGCGTGCGAACGTCGCAGCTGCCTGACGACGTGGGTCAGACGACTTACCCTCACGCGCTAAGGCAATCTCCCCTTCGCTGAAACCGTTGAACCTCGCGGCGGTATAGCCATGGGCGCCCACACAATACCGGCACCCGTTCGCTTGCGACACGGCCAACGAGACGCTGTCACGTGTCGCTGCATCCAGCGTTTTATTCAACGCCGTCTGCAGTTGCATGAAGCCTGCCAGAGCGTTCGGGCTCAATCCCAGCAGACGGTGCACGTTGGGCACGAAACCTAAACGCTTACCCACGACGTCAAGCGTCGACTGTGACTCCTCCGGAGCGTCGCTTACCGACTGTGGAATGTCGAGCCTGGCCATAGCCTGGGGTCCTATCGATCGAGTGGGTTCAAGGTCCTGATGTCGAGTGAGAACAACTGCCGCCGCGTGCCTCGGTGTCACCAACATCGGCGAGCGAGGCAGCTGCCGCACAAACGTCTGAAGAAGCTCAGCCCGGGTATGGGTCGAGTATCGACCGTCACCGAGAGTTGGCCTCCGTAGCGAAAGCCAATGCGCGGCAACCTTTGCTCTCCATCTTCCCCTCGGCCGCCTGCCAAGCGGCCCTGCGTCAGAAGACGCTATCGACGATAGCAGGCTGACTGGGTTATTTCACCCAGGGCGTTGGATTGCCCATCATTCCCGTGACGGGGGCGGCCCGGTCGTGGTGAAGGCCGATGACGACGGGTTCCTCCTCGGTCGTCTCAAACTCACCAACCGTGCTGCTGCCCGGTCTCATAACGTGACCAGGAACCGCGGCGAAAAGTCGACACGGGGCAGGCATCGACATATCCGACCAAGCAGGCTTGGTTCCACGGACGCTGTGAATGGTTGCGTCCACCTCGCGGGTGTTGCCGCTCTACACGCGCCCGTGTCGGCGCTGCGGACACATCCATTCAATGACGACATACGGCACAAGACAACCCCCTCGTAATGATCACCCATATCACCACACCGCCGACAAAGCGTGAGGCCCCAGCCCGGTCGTTTGAGGTCTTCGTCCCCAGATAATGGGCGCGCCAGCAAGTCGTCTCGTGGCAGCCACGAATCCAAAACCACGACGACAGGCGACCCCTGCAGTAATTGGGTTATTTCACCCACTGCCGCTAGGATGAAGCCGATGAACCCGGAGCCAACCGGAGCGCCGCCTACCCTTCTGTCAGTCAACATCGGCCGACCAGTCGAACGTTCCTGGGCTGGCGGCACCATGAACACCGCGATCTGGAAATCGCCGGCCCACGGACCCCAGAAGGTGCGGCGACTGAACATCGACGGCGACGAGCAAGCCGACAAGATCGGCCACGGCGGCGAACACCGCGCCATCCTCGTCTACCAGACCCAGTCCTATACCTACTGGCAAGAACAACTCGGCCGCGACGATTTCAGCTACGGCCAATTCGGCGAAAACTTCACCATCGATGGTCTTTCCGACACCGACGTCCACATCGGTGACCGCTACCGGATCGGCACCGCCGTCTTCGAAGTCACCCAACCGCGGGTTACCTGCTACAAACTCGGGGTCCGCATGGGGGTGCCCACCATGGCCGCCTTGCTGGTCGCCCACCATCGACCGGGCTTCTACTTTCGCGTCCTCGAAGAAGGCGAAGTCTGCGCCGGCGACACCGTCAAACACCTCGAGCGTCCCGCGATCTCACTATCCGTCGCCGACATCGATGCCCTGCTGTATCTGCCCAATCGCAAACCCGACGACCTACGGCGCGCAATGCACATGCCCGCACTGAGCCGGGGATGGCGCGACTCATTCGCTGGCCTGCTCGCCAAAGCCCAACAACCCACCTCGCCAGCCTGGAACGGCTTCCAACCCGTCATCATCACCGAACTGCGCGACGAAACACCCGAGATCCGCTCCTTCACTCTTGCCGCACAAGACGGCACCGACCTACCAGCCTTCGCCCCGGGCCAATACCTGACCATCCGCGTACCGGCTACAACAGGCAAGTCACCGGCGGTCCGCAACTACTCGTTATCCTCGCCACCCACCGGCGGCCGCTACCGCATCAGCGTCAAACGCGAAGACCTCGGAGTCGTCAGCGCCTGGCTGCACGCCAACCTTGCCGCCGGGAACGCCCTGCAAGCCGCCCAACCACGAGGCGACTTTGTTCTCTCCGATTCCGATCGCCCTATCCTGTTCGCCTCCGCCGGCATCGGTGTTACCCCGCTTCTGTCCATGCTGTACGGCCTGGCCGCCAAACACAGCAGACGACACATCACCTGGCTACAAGTTGCCAAAAATCCGACCCAGCGGCCCTTCTGCACAGAAGTCGCCGACCTCCTTTCGAGTTTCCCGGCAGCCGCCGCCCACATCTTCTACACCGGCGATATCCCTCCTGAAAACCCCTTTGCCACAGCTGAACACCTCCACTACGGTCGCCCCGCTGCCGCGGCGCTGAGCACACTAGGCATCCCTGCCGACTCCGAGGTCTACATCTGCGGGCCCGTTGGCTTCATGACCTCCATGACTATGGCCGTCACCGACCTCGGTATTGACCCCGCCCACATCTTCACCGAAGCCTTCGGCCCCAGCGCCGTCCCGCACGGAACAACTACGCCGCACGCACCCGACGGCCCGGTAGGCGAGGGCCCGTCAATTACATTCTCCCGCAGTGGAATCGAGGTCCCGTTCTCCGACCGGTTCGCCAACCTTCTGGAACTCGCCGAAGCATGCGACGTCCCAGTTCACTGGTCATGCCGAACCGGGGTGTGCCAAACCTGCATCACCTCGCTCATCTCGGGCAACATCACCTACCAACCCCAGCCGCTTGACCAACCCGGCCCCGAATCGGTCCTGCTGTGCTGCGCCACACCGGTGGACAGCGTCGTACTCGATGCCTGACCCGCTCGCTGGCCCCGCACCTCGGCCGGATCGCCACCCATTCGCCACCCGGGCAATGCGGCTCCTCACCGACGGCATAGCTGATCGTGCCCTGCTAATGCGGGCGAGTTGCTGGCGCGGGCGCGCGCGTCTTTGCAATACTGCTCCCGCCAACCTGGTTCAACTGCCAGCGTCAGGCCGGTGGAGAAAACTTAGAACCGCTCCGCTGTGGTGGTGCGCGACAACAGCTCCGCGCCGACCACTTCTTGCATGATCCGCTGTTTGCGTCCCAGCACGGCAGCCGCCGATGAGGCGAGAGGTTCGCCGTGCCACCCGGCGGTCCACCGCTGCAGGACGGGATCGGGTTGTGCGTTTTTGGCGTCGCCGCGCGCCACGCCGTGCTCGCTCAACAGCCGATACAGCCCGCCGGCTGCGCGCGGCGGGCAAGGCATGCTCGGCGGCGCGGGCTACCGTCGAGCGGGCGGTCCGGAAGCCATTGATGTCGATGTCGCGCAGTAGAAGACGCGGCCCGGGTACGAAGGGTTGATTGCCAGCGCGGCGAGCCGGGTGGGTAGGGCAAGACCTTGAACGACATCGGAGGCGCGCCGGCTGCAGGCGGGTCGCCGGCGTCCCCGCGACGCGCCACTGGGTGGACCCGGTGGGCGACGGATCGCGGGTCGGCATGGCCGCGCCGTGGTGGGCGGCGCCCTATGTCACGGTGTGCGCAATCGCGTTGCGGCGCATCGAGGCAATGGTGACCGCGGTGCGCTAGCCCCGGTGATACGCGAGAGCCCCCGACACCGCGGCGTCGGGGGCTCTTGGGCCGAAAAACTCAGCCCTTGCGTGCCTTGATGGCGTCGGTCAGCTGCGGGGCGACCTTGAACAGGTCGCCCACCACGCCGTAGTCGGCGATCTCGAAGATCGGCGCCTCTTCGTCCTTGTTCACCGCGACGATCGTCTTGGACGTCTGCATGCCCGCGCGGTGCTGGATCGCCCCGGAGATGCCGAGGGCGATGTACAGCTGCGGCGACACCGTCTTGCCGGTCTGGCCGACCTGGAACTGGCCCGGGTAGTAGCCGGAGTCGACCGCGGCGCGCGACGCGCCGACGGCGCCGCCCAGCGAGTCGGCCAGCGCCTCGACCACGCTGAAGTTCTCCGCGCTGCCCACGCCGCGCCCACCGGACACCACGATGGTGGCCTCCGTCAGCTCCGGGCGGTCGCCGGCAACCGCCGGCTCGCGGGCCGTGATCTTGGTGGCGTTCTCCGCGGGCGCGGGCACCTCGACGGTGACCTGCTCGCCCGCACCGGCCTGCGGCTCGGCGTCGATGGCGCCACCGCGGACCGTGATGACCGGGGTGTCCCCGTTGGCCTGCGACTCGACGGTGAACGCGCCACCGAAGATGGAGTGCACCGCCTTGTTTCCCTCCTGGACGCCGACCACGTCGACCAGCAGGCCGGATCCGATGCGGGCCGCGAGCCGGCCGGCGACCTCTTTGCCGTCGGCGTTGGCGGACAGCAGCACCGCGGCGGGCGCGTTGGACTCGGCCAGCGAGGCCAGCACGTCCACCACGGGGGTGATCAGGTAGTTCTCGGCATCGTCGGACTCGGCGACATAGATCTTGGCGGCGCCCGCCTCCTTCAGCCCGTCGACCAGCGGCGCGGCCGTTCCGGGCTTGCCGACCACGACGGCGGCCGGCTCGCCCAGCGCCCGGGCGGCGGTGATCAGTTCGGAGGTGACCTTCTTCAGTGCGCCTTCGGCGTGCTCAACGAGCACCAAAACTTCAGCCATGGTTTCTTCGCTCTTCTCGTCTCTGGGTTGGGTGCTCGTCTAGATGATCTTCTGGGCCACGAGGTACTGGGAAATCTGGTTCCCGCCCTCGCCCTCGTCGGTGACCTTCTCACCCGCGGTCTTCGGCGGCTTCGGCGTCGACGACAGCACCGTCGACCCGGCGTTCTCGAGCCCGACCTCGTCGCTTTCCACCCCGATCTCGGCGAGGGTCAGCACCGTGACCTCTTTCTTCTTGGCGGCCATGATGCCCTTGAACGACGGGAAGCGCGGCTCGTTGATCTTCTCGGTCACACTCACCACCGCGGGCAGCGACGCCTCGAGCGTGAAGACACCTTCGTCGGTCTCGCGCTCGCCCGTGACCTTGCCGCCCTCGATCGACAGCTTGCGCAGGTGGGTCAGCTGCGGCAGGCCCAGGTATTCGGCGATGATGGCCGGCACCGCGCCACCGGAGCCGTCGGTGGACTCGTTCCCGGCGATGACCAGCTCCGTGCCCTCGATGGTGCCCAGCGCGCGCGCCAGCGCCCACGCCGATTGCACCACGCACGAGCCGTGCATGCCGTCGTCCTTGAGGTGGACGGCCTTGTCGGCTCCCATCGACAGCGCCTTGCGGATCGCCTCGGTGGCACGCTCGGGGCCGGCGGTCAGCACCGTGACCGAGCCCTCGCCGCCCTCACGCTCGCGGATCTGCAGGGCCTCTTCGACGGCGCGCTCGTTGATCTCGTCCAGCACTGCATCGGCGGCCTCGCGGTCCAGCGTGTAATCGCCGTCGTTCAGTTTGCGTTCCGACCAGGTGTCTGGGACCTGCTTGATCAGGACCACGATGTTCGTCATGGGTGTGGTTCGTCCTCCTCGAAGGAGTCTCGCAGCAGTCGACCACGAGACTTTCAGTACGCGTTACGCAGCGCACGGTCGTGTTACTACTCGGTAACTTTGTGCGGCCTGCCTTCACACCATAGCGGGTGGTACTGCGGGTTCTTCCGGCGTGTCCACCCTCGTTGACCGGGGGCGCCCCGTTCCCGGTTCGCGAATCCGACACTTCGCGTTAGCCTGCCTATGCGATGAGCGCAACCGTTCCCGACGCCCCCTGGCACAGCCCCGGCGATCCCTCGCCGGCGGCCGACCCCGTGCTGACTTTGACCGGCGAGCGCACCATCCCCGGCCTGGATATCGAAAATTACTGGTTCCGCCGCCACGAGGTGGTCTACCAGCGGCTGGCCGGACGATGCGCCGGCCGCGACGTGCTCGAGGCCGGCTGCGGCGAGGGGTACGGCGCGGACCTGATCGCCGCCGTCGCCCGCCGGGTCGTGGCCGTGGATTACGACGAGGCCGCCGTCGCGCACGTGCGCAGCCACTACCCCCGCGTGGAGGTCATGCAGGCCAACCTCGCGGCGCTGCCGCTGCCTGAGGCGTCGGTGGATATTGTGGTCAACTTCCAAGTCATCGAGCACCTGTGGGATCAGGCACAATTCGTCGCCGAATGCGCGCGCGTGCTGCGCCGCGGCGGGTTGCTGATGGTGTCGACACCGAACCGGGTCACCTTTTCGCCCGGCCGCGACACCCCGATCAACCCGTTCCACACCCGCGAACTCAACGCCGCCGAGCTGAACGAGTTGCTGGTCGACGCGGGCTTTCGGGACGTGTCGATCAGCGGGCTGTTCCACGGTCCGCGGCTGCGGGAAATGGACGCCCGCCACGGCGGCTCGATCATCGATGCGCAGATCGAGCGGGCAATGTCCGCTGACCCGGGGGCGCCATGGCCGCCGGCGCTGCTGGCCGACGTCGCCGCGGTGACGTGCGACGACTTCGACATCGAAAGCGGTCCCCGGGACATCGACGACAGCCTGGATCTGATCGCGATCGCGGTAGCGCCGTGAGCAATTCGCACGACCGGGTGCCCGGCATGTTCACCCTGGTCCTGCACACCCACCTGCCGTGGCTGGCCCATCATGGCCGGTGGCCGGTCGGCGAGGAGTGGCTCTACCAATCGTGGGCGGCGGCGTATCTGCCGCTGATGCGGGTGCTGAGCACGCTGGCCGACGAGGACCGCGGCGGATTGATCACGCTCGGCGTCACCCCGGTGGTGAACGCGCAGCTCGACGACCCGTACTGCCTGGATGGCATGCACCATTGGCTTGCCAACTGGCGGCTGCGGGCCGCCGAGGCCGCCAGCGTCAGGTCCGCCGCGCGTTCGAAGTCGGCCAATTACCCGTCCTGCACGCCGGAAGCGTTGCGCACCTTGGGGATTCGGGAATGCGCCGAGGCGGACGGGGCGCTGGAGGACTTCGCCACCCGGTGGCGGCACGGCGCTAGTCCGCTGCTGCGCGGCCTGATCGACGCCGGCACGGTGGAGTTGCTCGGCGGCCCGTTGGCCCACCCCTTCCAGCCGTTGCTCGCGCCGCGGCTGCGCGAGTTCGCCCTGCGCGAGGGGCTGGCTGACGCGCAGTCGCGCCTCGGGGCGCGAAAAGGGCAGGGCCCCAGCGGGATCTGGGCGCCCGAGTGCGCCTATGCGCCCGGCATGGAGCGCGACTACGCCGCCGCGGGCGTCACCCACTTCATGGTCGACGGCCCGTCGCTGCACGGCGACACCGCGCTGGGCCGGCCGGTCGGCGACACCGACGTGGTCGCGTTCGGCCGCGACCTGCAGGTCAGCTACCGGGTGTGGTCGCCCAAATCCGGCTACCCCGGGCACGCCGCCTACCGCGACTTCCACACCTACGACCACCTCACCGGGCTGAAGCCGGCGCGGGTGACCGGCCGCAACGTGGCGTCGGAGGCCAAGGCGCCCTACGACCCCGAGCGCGCCGACCACGCCGTCGACGTCCATGTCGCCGACTTCGTCGACGTGGTCCGCAACCGGCTGACGAGCGAATCCGAGCGCATCGGGCGGCCCGCGCACGTGATCGCCGCCTTCGACACCGAGCTGTTCGGCCACTGGTGGTACGAGGGCCCGACGTGGCTGCAGCGGCTGCTGCGCGCCCTGCCCGCCGCCGGCGTGCGGGTGGGGACGCTGAGCGACGCCATCGCCGGCGGATTCGTCGGGCGCCCGGTCGCGTTGCCGCCCAGTTCGTGGGGCTCGGGCAAGGACTGGCAGGTGTGGGCCGGCGACAAGGTGGCCGACCTCGTCCAGCTCAACAACGAGGTGGTCGACACGGCGCTGAGCACCGTCGACAAGGCGTTGTCGCAGCGGGCCTCGCTGGACGGGCCGCTCCCCCGCGACCACGTGGCCGACCAGATACTGCGCGAGACCCTGCTCACCGTCTCCAGTGACTGGCCGTTCATGGTGAGCAAGGACTCGGCCGCGGACTACGCGCGGTATCGCGCCCACCTGCACGCGCACGCCACCCGCGAGATTGCCGGGGCGCTCGCGTCCGGGCGGCGGGACGCCGCCGCGCGCCTGGCGGAGGGCTGGAACCGCGCCGACGGACTGTTCGGCGCACTGGACGCGCGCAGGCTGCCCCGATGAGCCGGGCGGCCGCGTGAAGATCCTGATGGTGTCGTGGGAGTACCCGCCGGTGGTGATCGGCGGGCTCGGCCGGCACGTGCACCACCTCTCGACGGCGCTGGCCGCGGCCGGTCACGAGGTCGTCGTGCTGTCCCGCCGCCCCACGGGCACCGATCCCAGCACGCACCCGTCGTCGGACGAGGTGGTCGACGGTGTCCGGGTGATCGCCGCCGCCCAAGACCCGCACGAGTTCTCGTTCAGCACCGACATGATGGCTTGGACCCTGGCCATGGGCCATTCCATGACCCGTGAGGGACTGTCCGTGAAGAAGCGGGGCACCAACCGGCCGTGGCGTCCCGACGTGGTGCACGCGCACGACTGGCTGGTGGCGCATCCGGCGATCACCCTCGCTCAGTTCTACGACGTGCCAATGGTTTCCACCATCCATGCGACCGAGGCCGGGCGGCACTCCGGCTGGGTGTCCGGGGCGATCAGCCGTCAGGTGCACGCCGTCGAGTCGTGGTTGGTGCGCGAATCCGATTCGCTGATCACCTGTTCGGCGTCGATGGCCGACGAGATCACCGAATTGTTCGGGCCCGGCCTGGCCGGAATCACGGTCATCCGCAACGGCATCGACGCCGCGCGCTGGCCGTTCGCCGACCGCCGGCCGCGCACCGGCCCCGCCGAATTGCTCTACCTCGGTCGGCTTGAGTACGAGAAGGGTGTGCACGACCTGATCGCCGCCCTGCCCCGCATCCGGCGCACCCATCCCGGGACCACCCTGACCATCGCCGGGGAGGGCACCCAGCAGGAGTGGCTCGTCGAACAGGCCCGAAAACACCGGGTGCTCAAGGCAATTCGGTTCGTCGGCCACCTCGGCCATGCCCAGCTGCTCGCGGTCCTGCACCGGGCCGATGCCGCGGTGCTGCCCAGCCACTACGAGCCGTTCGGAATCGTCGCGCTGGAGGCCGCCGCGGCCGGCACGCCGCTCGTCACGTCGAACATCGGGGGCCTCGGCGAGGCGGTGATCAACGGACAGACCGGGGTATCGTGTCCGCCCCGCGACGTCGCCCGGCTCGCCTCGGCGGTGCGGGTCGTGCTCGATGATCCAGACGCCGCGCAGCGGCGCGCCCGCGCCGCCCGCGAACGGCTCACCTCGGCCTTCGACTGGAAGACCGTGGCCGGGGAGACCGCGCAGGTGTATCTCGCCGCCAAGCGCGGCGAGCGGCAGCCCCAGCCGCGGATGCCCATCGTCGAGCACGCCCTGCCCAACCGCTAACCTGCAGCGATGGGGCTGGAGTGGTCGAGCGTGGTCGACGCGCCGATCGGTGGCGTGTTCGCCTGGCACTCCAGGCCGGGCGCGTTCACCCGGCTCTCGCCGCCGTGGCAATCGATGCGGCTGGTGTCCGAGGCCGCCTCGCTCGAAGACGGGCGGGCGACGCTGGCGCTACCGGGCGGCCTGCGCTGGGTCGCCGTCCATCAGCCCGACGGCTACGACCCCCCGCGCCGCTTCGTCGACGCCATCGGCGGCGACGGGCTGGCCTCGCTGCCCGCCCGAATCGCTGTGCGCTGGCGGCACACCCACGACTTCGAGGAGGTCGGCGCCGGCCGCACCCGGGTCATCGACCGGGTGGACACGCCGGTGCCCGGCTCGTTGCTGCGGCCCATGTTCATCTACCGGCACCGCCAGCTGGCAGACGATCTAGGCGCCCACCGACTGGCCGCCGACAACGGGCTGGCCCCGGTGACCGTCGCCGTCACCGGGGCGTCCGGGTTGGTGGGTTCGGCGTTGACGGCGTTTCTGACCACCGGGGGCCATCGCGTCATCCGGTTGGTGCGCCGCTCCCCACGCGGCGACGACGAGCGACAGTGGGAGCCCGACGACCCCGACCCGGCAACCTTGGACGGGGTGGATGCCGTCATCCATCTGGCTGGCGCCTCGATCGCCGGCCGGTTCACTGAGAAGCATCGACGTGCCGTCCGCGACAGCCGGATTGGCCCGACCCGCCGCCTCGCCGAGGCGCTGGGCCGCGCCGCGCGCCGCCCGGCGGTGCTCATCTCTGCGTCGGCGATCGGATACTACGGGGCCGACCGGGGCGACGAGATCCTCACCGAGGACAGCGAGCGTGGCGACGGTTTCCTCGCCGACGTTGTCGCCGACTGGGAGGCGGCGGCCGCTGCCGCGGGGCAGTCCGGGGTTCGCGTGGTGTCGGTGCGCACCGGGATCGTGCAGTCCCCGCGCGGCGGCACGCTGAGGCTGATGCGCCCGTTGTTCAGCGCCGGTCTGGGCGGGCGGCTGGGCGACGGCCGGCAATGGCTGTCGTGGATCGGGATCGACGACCTGGTCGACATCTACCACCGCGCGCTATGGGACCCGACACTGTCGGGACCCGTCAATGCCGTTGCCCCGCAACCGGTTCGCAACAGCCAGTACACCGCGACGCTAGCGCGCGTCGTGCACCGCCCCGCGGTGCTGCCCGTGCCATCGCTGGGGCCGCGGGTGTTGCTCGGCGAGCAGGGCGCACGCGAACTGGCGTGCGCCAGCCAGCGTGTCCTGCCGCAGAAACTGACCGTGGCCGGGCACCGGTTCCGCCAGCCGGACCTCGAGCGGGCGCTGCGCCACCTGCTCGGCCAGGCCCGCTGAACTGCGCACGCGAAATGACCTTCGGGGCGCCGGGCTCGGCCAGGTCCAGTTGATGCCAGTCGGCGCGGGCGTACACCCCGTCCGCCGGTGGCTGCCTGCGGCTGACGCCGACGATGTCATAGTCGTGGCCGTCCTGAACCAGCCTGCCCAGCAGCGCCGTTCCCACATTGCCGCTGGCCCCGGTGATGACGATTCTCTTGGACACGGCGACCTCCTATTCCGCGTCTCTGCCGTGCCGGCTGCGCCGGTACGCGCGGGCGCGCAGATCGGCGAGCCACCGCGGGTGCAGGCTGACGCCGGGGGGCGTGTTGATCACCGGATCGAACGACACGTCCGCCGCCCGTTCGGGGTCGACGGCCCCGGTCAAGGTGAGCCGGCCCAGCGGCGTGAAATCGCCGCGGCCACAAGCTTGGTCGAGCGACACCTCGATACTGTCGTGCGCGAGGCGGTCGCGCACGCTGTCCAGCGACAGGCCCAGACCGTCGATGCGGCTGACGATCCGGGCCCTGAGCCACCAATTAACCCCCTGATAGTGCAGCGGCATCAGGGTGGTCAGCGTCTGATCGCTCCACGAGATTGCCGGGCGCAGCGCCAACGCCCGGGACAGCACCCCCGAGCCCGACGAGACGACCAGGATGTCCCATGGCCCGGTCCCCTGCGGCGGTGTGAGCCGGAAGGCCAGGCCGATGAAGTCGGGCAAGGCCCCCGGGGTGCCGCTGGCCTTCGACACCCGGGCGACAACCTCGGCCGACGGAATCGGCAGCCCCCGGCCCGCGGGTGCGGCCCGATCGATGGTGCCCTCCGCCAATACCCCTATCGGATGGAACAACCGCTTGCCCCGGATGGCGGAGCCCCACTGGAACGGCAATGCGACGAGATCGGAAACGCTCACCGGCGGCGGGTTCCCCTTTCCCCGCACCGGAAACGCGTCAAAAGCGCCGTACTCGGGTCACGCGGTGGTCAACGTGGTCTCGTCGTGGTCCGCGCCGCCGGCCGGCCGGGTGGCCGCGTGACCGATCGGCGGCACCCGCGTCGCTCGCACGTACACCGTGTCACCGTCGCGCAAGGCCAGCGCCTCGGCGTCGCCGCGGGTGATCTGGGCGGTGAAGGGTGCACCGCTGGCGGCGCTGGTCAACTCGACCCGCACCTCGAAGCCCAGCGTGACCACCCGGTCGACCGTGGCGGCCACGACGCCGACGGAAGCCGCGCTGCCGTCGCCGCCCGCGACCGCCATCTCAGGGTTGCGCCCCACGCGGATGTCGTGGGGGCGGACGAGGGCGCCGTTCAGTTCCGACACCGCACCTAGGAACGACATGACGAACGGGTTCGCCGGGGAGTCGTAAACGTCGCTGGGCGATCCGACCTGCTCGATGCGGCCCTTGTTGAGCACCGCGATCCGATCCGCGACGTCCAGCGCCTCGGTCTGGTCGTGGGTGACCAACACCGTGGTGACGTGCACCTCGTCGTGCAGGCGGCGCAGCCAGGCGCGCAGGTCCTCGCGCACCTTGGCGTCCAGGGCGCCGAACGGCTCGTCGAGCAGCAGCACTTGCGGGTCGACGGCCAGCGCCCGGGCCAGCGCCATGCGTTGCCGCTGACCCCCCGAAAGCTGATTGGGGTAGCGGCGGTGAAATCCGCTCAGCCCCACCACCTCCAGGAGGTAGTCGACCTTCTCCTTGATTTCGTCCTTGGGGCGTTTCCGGATCTTCAAGCCGTACGCGACGTTGTCGCGCACCGTCAGGTGCTTGAACGCCGCATAGTGCTGGAACACGAATCCGATGCCACGCCGCTGCGGCGGCACGTCGGTGACGTCACGGTCGCCGATCGTGACCGTGCCGCTGTCCGGCTGGTCCAGGCCGGCGATGGTGCGCAACAGGGTCGACTTGCCCGAACCGCTGGGACCCAGTAGCGCCGTCAGCGAACCGGTAGGTACGACGAAGTCCACGTGATCCAGCGCGACGAAATCGCCGTAGCGCTTGTAGGCATCGCGCACCGTGATCGCGTGGGTCTCGGTATTGCCGGCCTCGGTCATATGTACAATCTCCTTGTCACGCTTCAATTTTCGCGCGCGCCCGGCGCACCTGCAGAATCACTTTGACGATCAGGAATGTCACGGCGACTCCCATCATCAACGTCGACAGCGCGTAGGCGCCGTACTCCGCCCCCCGGTTGTAGCGGTCGTTGACCAGCAACGTCAGCGTCTGCGATTCGCCCGGCAGATTGGACGACACCATGATCACGCCGCCGAACTCTCCCAGGGTGCGTGCGGTGGTCAGCACGATCCCGTAGGTCAAGCCCCACCGAATCGACGGCAGCGTGATCCGCCAAAACGTCTGCCGCCAATTCGATCCCAGAGTGGCCGCCGCCAGCTCCTGCTCGATCCCCACCTCTTGAAGCACCGGCTGCACCTCGCGCACCACGAACGGCAGCGTGACGAAGATGCTGGCCAACACGATGCCGGGGGTGCTGAAGATGATCGTGACGCCGAGGTCTTTTTCGACGAAACCCAACACCCCGGCCGAGCCCCACAGCACGATCAGGGCCACGCCCACGATGATCGGCGAGACGGCGAACGGCAGATCGACAACCGTCTGCAGCACGCCCCGACCGCGGAATCGACTGCGCGCCAACAGGAGTGCGACCAGCACACCGAAGACCACATTCAGCGGGACGACAATCGCCACCACCAGCAACGACAGCTGCAGCGCCGATATCGCCGCCGGCGTGGTCACCCAGTCATAGAACCGAGGCAAACCGGGCCGAAAAGTCCGCCATACGATGATCGCCACCGGAGCGATCAGCATTACGCCCAAGTACGTCAGCACCGCGAATCGGGTCAGGTAGCGGCCCCAATTCACCTGACTCACGGCGCCTTCTCCTCGCGGCGGGCCCGGCGGCCACCGACGATCCGCAGAAGGAACAGCACCGCGAACGAGATCGACAACAGCACGATCGATATCGCGGCGGCGCCGGTCCGGTCGTCGTTCTCGATCAGCGCGCGGATCCACTGGGAGGACACCTCGGTCTTGCCCGGCACCTGACCGCCGATCGTGACCACCGAGCCGAACTCGCCGATACAGCGCGAGAATGCCAAGCCCGCACCGGATAGCAGCGCGGGAAGCAGAGATGGCAACACGATTGACGTGAAGATCTTCGGGCCGGTGGCGCCCAGTGACGCCGCGGCCTCTTCGGCGTCTCGGTCGATCTCGAGCAGCACCGGCTGGATGGCGCGCACCACCATGGGCAGTGTCACGAAGATCAAAGCGACCGTGACACCTGGCGGCGTGTGCTGCAGATGGACACCGACCGGGCTGTTCTTGCCGTAAAGCGCGAGCATTACCAGGCTGGTGACGATGGTCGGCAGGGCGAACGGCAGATCGATGATGGCGTCGATCACGCCTTTACCGATGAAGTCGTCGCGCACCAGCACCCAGGCGGTCGCCAGACCGCACACCAGATTGATGACCGTGACGACAACGGAGACCGTCAGCGTCACCCTGAAGGACTCCAGCGCGGCGTGCGAGGTGATCGCCAGCCAGAACGCCTGCCAACCTCCGCCGACAGCCTGCCAAGCGATCGCGGCCAATGGCATGAGCACGATCAGCGAGAGCCACAGGGTTGCGACCCCGACCTGGAGCGGCAGACTGCCGGAACGGGACCGCGGCACGGGCGACTCGGCCTGCCGCCCTCGGCGGGGAGCGAGTTCGGGCCGGATCGCCTCCGGTTCGGGGAGGACGGCGGTCGTCATCCGGTGGCCTTCAGATAGACCTTGGTTATGCTGCCGGTGCTCTTGTCGAACAGCTGCCTATCGACATCGGCCCATCCCCCGAGGTCCGTGATGGTCCAGAGTTTGACCGGAACCGGATAGAGGTCGCGGAACTTGTCCGCCACGGCCGGCTCGACCGGCCGGAAACCGGCCTCGGCCCATAGCCGTTGCGCCGCCGCGGTGTACTGGAAGTTCTTGAACGCGATCGCGCTGTCCAGGTGTGGACTCGTGGCGATTACTGCCAGCGGGTTCTCGATCTTGAAGGTCTGCGACGGCGTGATGTGTTCGACTGGTTTCCCTTGCCGCTCAACGGCGATGGCTTCGTTCTCATAACTGATCAGCACGTCGCCGCTGCCCTCGGCAAAGACGTCGGTGGCCAGGCGACCCGAACTTGGTCGCAGCTTCACGTGCTCGTGCACCAATCTGCTGATGAAGTCGATGCCGGCGCCGGCGTCCTTCCCCCCGCCGCTCTTGGCCGCGTACGGGGCCAACAGGTTCCATTTGGCCGAACCCGAACTCAGTGGGCTGGGCGTAACAACCTCAATGCCCGGCCGCAACAGGTCGTCCCAGTCCCGGATCTGTTTCGGATTTCCTTTCCGCACAACCAACGTCACTACCGAGCCGAACGGGATTCCCTTGGTGGCATCCTTGTCCCACTCCGCGGAGACCTTCCCGGCCTTCACCAGTCGGGTGATGTCCGGTTCGACCGAGAAATTCACGACGTCGGCCGGTTTGCCTTCGACGACCCCGCGGGACTGGTCGGCCGAGGCGGCGTAGGAGGCAACCACCTGCACCCCTCTGCCTTCCACGGAAGCGTTGAAGGCGGGAATGACCTTGCTCCAGCCGGGTTCGGGGACCGAGTAGGCGACGAGGGTGATCTTGGTGTTCGCGCTCGTCGGTCCCGTCCCGCCCACGGCGTCACTGGCACCCCCGCCGCAGGCGGTGACCAGCCCGCACAACAACGCGAGGGCGGCGCCTTGCCGCCGACGCTGCGCGCTGCCGGTGCGGTGGAGCATTGGGGGCCTTCCGTCGCGGGGATTCGATCCATGCGTCCCGTCGCGGCGGAAGGGACCTGGGAGGCATCACACGGTGATCGACTCCATACCGGGCCGCGCAACGGGCTCGAAGAGTCAGCGACAACAGTGCACGGGTACTGAGCAAACATCCTTTGCCACGCGCATGGGGGAAGCCTAACAAGGCACGCGCACCCCCGCGCTCGGCGACAATGGGGCGCACCGGCGCGACGGCCCGTAAGGGACTGAACGTTTCGGCAGACCCGGCCGCGTTAACTGATGCGTAACACCGACGCCGCGATCGGGGTTGCCCTCCTTCCCACCCCGGCTGGCCCCGCCGACCAGCAACCGCGCTCCACTCGGGCGCCGTACCGATCCAGAACGCGCAGGCCACGCCGTCGCAGCCCGCGACGGTGATCACCGGCTCCGCGACATCGTCGGCAAACGCCGGCGGCGTGGGGCCCAACCGCAACTACGACCGGGCGGCGCCCGGGTCACCACGGTGATGGAGTCGTTCCGCGGGAGCGGGCGTAAAAGTCACGGTGATGGAAATGAACTGGCCACCCGCCGGTCGACCATGCGTCGCTCCCCCGGGGGCTGCGGCTGCTGGTTTTGCGCGGCCGTCGACGTAAACCTGCTGCATCACCGCCTGCCAGGACTCCATCTCGGGCACCGATCCCCACATGCCTTCGAACAGCCCCACAATCACGGCCCCGTCGTCGGTCAGGGCATAGACCGGTCCACCGAAGTCACGGCTGTCGACGGCCGCGTCGGCGATGATGAACCGGCCGTCGCTGACGGAGCTGATCGATCCGCACCGCTGGCCGACCGACCGACGAAATTGGCACACCGGCAACCCCGGCTGCGCACGCAGGCCCGGGGAGGACTTCAGTTGCCTGCCGGTCGGCAACAGATCCGAAGCGGTCACGTCGGGGCCGAGCGCGATGACTTCGTATTCGACGGGTGACATCCCGCGATTCGCCGCGGCGTCATCGGCGGCCTGGCGGCGGGCGAGCACCACCTTCCCGACCGGGTTTCCGTCATGGTCGCTGACGTCCGTCTAAACCGCAGGGTGGGCGCGGCGACGTAGGGTGAAATCCCCGGTCACTCGCGGTCCACGTCCAGGTCGCCCTGGAATCGTCGCATGGCGTCGATCACGGCCCCGAGGACCCGGTGCGCCGCCATCAGGTCGGTGTCGGGGAGCTGCTCCAGGGCGAGGTGACTGTGGGCATCGAGCGGAGCGAAGAACGACCGGGCGGTAGCCAGTCCGGATTCGCCATGACGCAGGACGACCTTGCGTCGGTCGTCGGGGTGGGAGTCGCGCCGGATGTGGCCCGAGTCGATCAACCGATCGACCAGGTAGGTGATCGCCGAACCAGACAGCCCCATCCGTTGACTGAGGTCCCCCGAGGTCATCGGCCGCCCCGCGGTCTCTGCCACCATGATGTACATCAATGCCCGGAAATCATTGGGCCGCAACCGATGTAGCATCGCAAACTGTCGACCGATCTGGTCGGATTCGGTCGATATCTCCCGCAGATCCGCCGAGATCAGCGACTCGAGCGCTTCGCGGCGCAGGCGCTGCTCCTCAGCTTCCATAACCAACTGAGCATATCCGGTGAACCGCCATACAGTTCAGTTCGTTAATTGTTAATTGATTGAACTGAAGGTTGGGTGCCGACTAGGCCGCAGGACGAGCGATCACGGGGCGCTACGTACGACTGGCGTACCGGGAGTCGTTTAAGTAAGTTAATGTTTAAGTTATTGAAGGTGCTGGGTAAGTCGTTCGAGGTTGGCAAGGGCGGATCGGAGCGGGATCTCGGCGGCCGATGCGGCCGGTTTCGTGGCCGACAGCGGCGATGACGGCGTGTGTTTGAGCGGTCCCAGCCGGGGAATGCGAAGCCGTCCAGGAGGGAGCGCGTGGCGAAGATGGGTGCTTTGTCGTTGACACCCGCCACCGAGTCGCCGGCGGCCGCCGCGAGCTGGCCTGGCACCGCGGCCTTCGACGAGTGGCGCTCGCGCGTGCGGGATGGCGTTCTCGCCCACCTCGGCCATTTCGTCGAACCTCGACGCTCCCAATTGGACGACACCCGCGTCGACGCCGCCGGCGACATCCTGATCGCGTTCGCCTCCGGCGGCAAGTGCC
Source organism: Mycobacterium hainanense (assembly GCF_041890355.1). Lineage (NCBI taxonomy): Bacteria > Bacillati > Actinomycetota > Actinomycetes > Mycobacteriales > Mycobacteriaceae > Mycobacterium > Mycobacterium hainanense. The sequence continues at coordinate 4,137,889 of NZ_CP169059.1, forward strand.
TGCGGTCGACGTTCATGTACCTGGGGTGGCTCTGCGGTGCCGCCCCGGGCGAGGCGGCGCTGCGTGCGGCGGCCAGTTTCGAGCTGCTGCACGTGTTCGCGCTGCTGCAGGACGACGTGATGGACGGTTCGGACGAACGGCGGGGGCGCCCGTCGGCACACGTGCAATTCGCCCAATGGCACCGCGAACGCGGGTTGTCCGGCTCGTCGGGGCGGTTCGGTGAATCGGCCGCCATCCTGCTGGGTGACCTCTGCCTGATCTGGTCGGAGCAGATGCTGCGCGAGAGCGGTGTCGATGCCCGGCGGCTGCAGCGGGCGTGGCCCCGCTATGACACGATGCGCACCGAGCTGGCGGTGGGTCAGTTCGCCGACCTGACGAGCGATGTCCGGCGCATGCCTTCCCTGGAGGCCGTGCTGGACGTGGCGCGACGCAAGTCGGGCAACTACACGGTGCGGCGACCGTTGGAGATCGGCGCGGCGATGTCCGATTGCGACGATCGGACGCTGACCCAGCTCGGCCGCTACGGGGCCGCCGTCGGAGAAGCCTTCCAGCTTCGCGACGACATGCTCGGTGTCTTCGGCTCGCCGACGATCACCGGCAAGCCGGCCGCCGGGGACCTGTTGGAGCGCAAGGCAACCAGCGTCGTGGTGACCGCGCACCAGCTGGCCGATCCACCCACCCGGGCCGAACTGACCGAACTGATGTACGGCCCGTCCCTTGACGACGACGCGCTCGACCGATGCAAGGCGCTGATCGTGGCGACGGGGGCGGTCCAGATGATCGAGCAGATGATCACCGACCGGGTCGCATCCGCGCGGGAACACCTCGACGACACCTCGATCGACGAAGCCGTTCGCGCCGCGCTGGACGAAATGGCGGCCGCCTGCACGGATCGCGCCGAATGAGCGGCGAAAATTTGGGAGCATGCTGACATGCGGACCATCGAAGGACGCAGCGATCGCGTCGTCGTGATCGGGGCCGGCCTGGCCGGCCTGGCCGCCGCGCTGCACCTGGCCGGCCGCGGGCGCACGGTCACGGTGGTCGAGCGCCACCCCTGGCCGGGCGGACGCGCCGGCCGCCTCGACATCGAGGGCTACCGCATCGACACCGGGCCGACGGTGCTGACGATGCCGGACATCATCGACGAGACTTTCGCGGCCGCCGGACAGAGCCGGTCGGCCCGGCTGGAGTTGCTGCCGCTTGACCCGGCCTACCGGGCCGTGTTCGCCGACGGCAGCGCGCTCGAAGTGCACACCGACCCGGACCGGATGACCACCGCCGTAGAAGAGTTCGCTGGCTTCGGGCAGGCAGCGGGCTACCGGCGGCTGCGCGAGTGGCTGCAGCGGTTGTACAGGATCGAATTCGACGGGTTCATCGCCGCCAACTTCGACTCGCCGCTGTCGTTGCTCACTCCGCAGTTGGCGCGGCTGGCCGCGATCGGCGGCTTCCGCAAGTGGGATCGCGTGGTCAAACGGCATATCAGCGACCCTCGGCTGCAACGGGTATTCACGTTCCAATCCCTGTACGCGGGCGTGGCGCCGCGAAACGCTCTGGCCGTGTACGCCGTCATCGCCTACATGGACACCGTCGCGGGCGTCTTCTTCCCGCGCGGCGGCGTTCGCGCCCTTCCCGACGCGCTGGCCGCGGCCGCCACCGACGCGGGAATCGAATTCCGCTACAACGCAACGGTTACCGGGCTCGACCGCGCCGCCGGACGGGTCAGGGCGGTGCTGACGGATCGCCTGGACCCCATCCCGTGCGACGCCGTGGTGCTGACCACCGAACTGCCGCAGACCTACGAACTGTTGGGCCGCACACCGCGCCGCCCCGTGCGGCTGCGGCCGGCGCCGTCGGCGGTCGTCGCCCACCTGGGCTGCCGCCGCGTCCCTTCCGACACGGCTCATCACACGATTCTGTTCGGTGATTCGTGGGATCAGACCTTCACCGACATCATCCGCGACGGCCGCTTGATGCAGGATCCCTCGCTGCTGGTCACCCGCCCGACGGCGAGCGACCCGAGCCTGGCCCCGGACGGGCAGGACCTGCTGTACGTGCTCGCCCCGGCGCCCAACCTGGATCGCGGTCCCATCGACTGGGACACCGTCGGCGCCCGGTACGTCGACAGCCTCATCGACGAGGTCGCGGCGCGGCTGCTGCCCGGCCTGCCCGGTGACGCAACGGTATTGGACGCCATCACGCCCGCCGGCTGGGCGCGTCAGGGGATGGCCGCGGGCAGCCCCTTCGCGCTGGCCCACACCTTCGGGCAGACGGGCCCGTTCCGGCCGGCCAACATGGTGCGCGGCGTCGAAAACGCGGTGCTCGCCGGGTCGTCAACGGTGCCCGGCGTCGGTGTGCCGACCACGCTGATCTCGGGCCGGCTCGCCGCCGACCGCATCACCGGCCCCCGCGCCGGCCGGGCCAACCGGATGACGACCCACCACGACATGGGGGCCGGGCTGACATGATTCGCAGCGAACTGGACGCGGCCGGGATCGACGATCCGCGCCTGCGCGAGGGGTATCGGCGCTGCCGCGAACTCAACGCCGCGCACGGCCGCACCTTTTTCTTGGCCACCCGCCTGCTGGCACCCGACCAACGTCCGGCGGTGCACGCGCTCTACGGTTTCGCGCGCTACGCCGACGACATCCTCGACGACCTCGACCCCGGGCTGAGCGCCGACGTCCGTGGCATGCGCTTGCAGCAACTGGCCGACCAATTCTTCTCCGGCGGAGACCATCTCGACGACCCCGTGCTCGCCGCGGTCACCCACACCGCCCGCCGGTACCGCATCGACGCCGAGCTGTTCGACGACTTCCTGGCGTCGATGCGGATGGATCTGACCGTCACCGACTATCCCGACCGCGGTGCGCTCAACCTCTACATGCGCGGATCCGCCGAAGCCATTGGCCTGCAGGTGCTTCCGGTGTTGGGAACGGTGGCTCCGGTCGAGGAGACCGCGCCCTACGCCGCGGCGCTGGGCAGGGCGTTTCAGCTCACCAACTTCCTGCGCGACGTCGACGAGGACCTGTTGCGGCATCGGGTGTACCTGCCGGCCGACGAACTCGCCGCATACGGCGTGGATCGCGAGCTGCTGACCTGGTGCCACCGCAATCGCCGCACCGACCCGCGGGTGCGCGAGGCGCTGGCCGCCCAGCACGAGATCACCCGGGAGACTTACCGTTTCGCCGCTGTGGGCATCCCCATGCTGAGCCCGCGCTCCCAACCGTGCGTCGCGGCCGCGGCGGCGCTGTACTCCGAAATCTTGGACCGCATCGAAGAGAGTGGCTTCGCGGTGTTCAATCACCGGGCCACGGTCGGCAGAGCTCGACGCCTGCAGGTCGCCGGGATCGGGCTGATACGGTCGTGGCGGGCGCGCAATAGTTCGCCCGGCGTTTCCGATGCCCCGGGGGCAGCATGACCGATCGCTGGCAATATCTTCTGGTCCTGGCCGCCTGCCTGGCGATCACCGCGCCGCTGGAGTTCTTCGGTCCCGGCGTCTACCGCCAATGGCGGCGGCTGGTGAAGGCCGTCTTCCCCGTGGCCGTGGCGTTCCTGCTCTGGGACGAGATCGCCATCGCCGCGCACGTGTGGACGTACAACGGCGCATACATCACCGGCCTGGACATCCCGTTCCGGGTGCCGATCGAGGAGGCGCTGTTCTTCGTCGTCATTCCGATCTGCGCGCTGCTCACCTACAACGCCGTGAGCACGATCCTGGACAGGGTCACCCGGCGGTGACCGGCCTGGGTTATACCGTTCCGGCCGTGGCGTCGGTAATCGCGGTCTGCGCATTGGAATTGGCGGTCCTGCGCACCGGGCTGTTCCGGCGACCGGCCTACTGGTTGTCGATGCTGATCATTCTCGGGTTCCAGGTTCCGGTCGACGGTTGGCTGACCAAGCTCAGCTCCCCCATCGTCAGCTACGACCCCCGCCACATCACCGGGCTGCGCTTTCCGTTCGACATCCCGGTCGAGGATTTTTTGTTCGGCTTCGCACTGGCCACCGCGGTGCTGCTGGGATGGGAACGCCAGCGTGCGCATCGGTGAGGCCGGGCCGACCCCCGGCGAACTGGCGGCCGCCTTCGACGCCGGCGCGACGGCGTACGACCGGCTGGTCGGCGCCAGCCCCGGGTACCACAAGCAACTGCTGCTCTCCGCGCGCCGCATGCGAATACCCAATAGCGGCAAGGGCCTACGGCTGCTCGACGCCGGGTGCGGCACCGGCGCGTCGACGGCCGCGCTGCTGGCCGTGGCCCCGGACGCCGAGATCGTCGCCGTCGACGCGTCGCGGGGCATGCTCGACGCGGCGGCCGCGAAGGACTGGCCCCCGTCGGTGCGGTTCGTGCACACCCCCGTCGAGCAGCTGGCCGAGCACGGCATCACCGGCCCGTTCGACGGAATCCTGGCCGCCTACCTGATCCGCAACCTCGCCGACCGGGACGGCCAATTGCGGGAACTTCGGGCGATGCTGCGGCCCGGCGCCACGCTCGCGGTGCACGAGTACTCGGTGCGCGACTCCGCCACCGCCACCGGCATCTGGCATGCCTTGTGCTGGGGCATCATCATTCCCGCCGGATGGTGGCGCACCCGCGACGCGGCGCTGTACCGCTACCTGTGGCGCAGCGTGCTGGATTTCGACGGCGCGGCCCGATTCCGGGACCGCCTCTCCGATGCGGGTTTCACCGCGGTGCACAGCGAAACGATGCCCGGCTGGGAGGCCAACATCGCGCACACGTTCCTGGGGGACGCGCCGCTATGACGGCCCTCGGCACCGATCGTCGGCGCGAAACTTTACCCGCGTCAACCGGATTCCCGGACGCCGGCGCGCTGGCGTCGAGACCCCGGGTGGTCGTCGTGGGCGGTGGCATCGCGGGGCTCGCCGCCGCCACCGGCCTGGCCGAACGTGGCGTCGCCGTCGAGGTGATCGAGCGCGAGGAATACCTCGGGGGCCGGGTGGGCGGCTGGAGCGAGCGCGAAGACGGGACCGACCTCGCGATGAACCGGGGGTTTCACGCGTTCTTCCGGCAGTACTACAACCTGCGCGCCCTGCTCCGCCGCATCGAACCGCGGTTGCGGATGCTCACGCCCGTCGACGACTATCCGCTCATCGACGGAGCGGGCCGGCGCGACACCTTCCGGGGACTGCCGCGCACCCCACCGTGGAACGCGGTGGCCTTCGCCGCCCGCAGCCCGACATTCCGACTTCGCGATTTCCTCCAGATCGACGCCCGCGCGGCCGCGCCGCTGGCTGCCGTGTCGGTGCCCGCGATCTATGAGCGCCTCGACCACTTCGACGCCGCGACGTTCCTTAAGAGCATCCGATTCCCAGAGACGGCAAGACATCTGGCGTTCGAGGTGTTCTCCCGCAGCTTCTTCGCCGACCCTACGAAGCTTTCCGCCGCCGAGCTGGCGGCCATGTTTCACATCTACTTCCTGGGCTCGTCCGAGGGCCTGATCTTCGACGTCCCCACGTCCAACTACGACACCGCCCTCTGGCAGCCGCTGCGCCGCTACCTCGAAGGGCGCGGCGTCCGATTTCGGCTCGGCACCAGCGCCTCTCGCATCGAGACTCAGTCGGCGGAGTCGTTCCGGGTGCGGACGGATTCGGGTGATCACCTGGACGCGGACGCCGTGGTGCTGGCCACCGACGTGGCCGGCCTGCAGCGTGTCGTGGGGGCATCGACCGGCCTGGCCACCGGCCACTGGCGCGCACAGATCGCGCGGCTGCGGACCGCACCGCCGTTCGCCGTCCATCGGCTGTGGCTCGATCGCCCCGTCGCGGCGCAGCGGCCGGCGTTCCTGGGCACCGCCGGTCACGAGCCACTGGACAACATCAGCGTGTTGGAGCGCTACGAACGCCAGGCCGCCGAGTGGTCGCGTGCGCACCACGGTTCCGTCGTCGAACTGCATTCCTACGCCCTCGACGCCGCGCCGTCCCGCGCGGCGGCACTGCGCCAGCTGCGCAAGGTGTATCCGGAAACCGCGGCGGCGCAGATCGTTTGCGAGCGGCTGCTGCACCGCAGCGATTGCCCGCTGTTTGCGCCCGGCTCCTATGCGGACCGCCCGGAGGTGGTCACCCCCCAGCCGGGCCTGCTGTTGGCCGGCGACGCCGTCCGCGTCGACTTGCCGGTCGCGCTGATGGAGCGCGCCGCCACCACCGGTTGGTGCGCGGCGAACCATTTGCTGAGAGGATGGGGACTGGCCGGGCACCCATTGGTCACCGTACCCAGCCGAGGCCGATCGACCCTGTTGCGATGGCTCGCCACCCGCGAAGGATCCGCTCAACGATGAATACTCGCGCACAGCTTCACCACCTATGGCCGCGGCCGCGGCCCAAAGACTGGCCCCTGCAAGTAATTCCGCGCACGCCGTGGACCGCGCAACGCCCGACCTACCGCGAAGCGCAGCCCGCCATCATCGACGGCGCCCTGAAACGGGCTCAGGGCAGGCCCACCGGGAACTGGTTCGCATTCGCCGGCAGCGCCGACGTGCGTTCCGGGCGGCCGTTCGGCGCCCGGGTCGCCGGGGTCGACATCGTCGCCTGGCGCGACGACGAACACCGGCTCCGGGTCGGGCCGCGCGGCTGCCCCCACCTGGGGGCGGATCTGGCCACCGGGACGGTGCACCGCGGCACCCTGATCTGCCGCTGGCACGGACTGGTCCTGGACGGCCAGGCGCGCGAATTCGGATGGAGCCCGTTGCCCAGCCACGACGACGGCGTGCTGGTATGGGTGCGGCTCGACAAGGCCGGCGGCGAAGAGCCGTCGGCCGAACCGGTGATACCGGCCCGGCCGACCGGCGACACCCTGGCCGCCGTCGCCCGCATAGCGGGCGTGTGCGAACCCGCCGACATCATCGCCAACCGACTGGATCCCTGGCACGGCGCCTGGTTTCACCCGTATTCGTTCACCCGGCTCGAAGTGCTCACCACCCCAACCGAAACCGTCGATCGCTTCCTGGTGGCGGTGACCTTCCGCATGGGCCGCGTGGGCGTCCCGGTCGTCGCGGAATTCAGCTGCCCGGAGGCCCGCACGATCGTCATGCGCATCGTGGACGGCGAGGGAACCGGCAGCACGGTCGAAACCCACGCCACCCCAATAGGATTGGGACCCGACGGCCATCCTCGCACCGCCGTGCTGGAAGCCACCATCGCGCATTCGGACCGGCCGGGTTTCGCGCGGGCGACGCGGGTCGCCCCACTGATCACCCCGCTGATGCGCTTGGCGGCCAACAGGCTCTGGCGCGACGACCTCGCCTACGCCGAGCGCCGCTACCAGGTGCGCGCCGGCCTGGGCTGACGGGGCAGTGTCGTGCGGAAGGGGTACGTCGCCGCCGTCGTTGTGACCGTTGCCGTGCACCTCGCCTACCTGGTCTACGTGCCCGTCGGCGGCTTCCTCGCGCTGCGCTGGCCGCGCACGATCGCGCTGCACCGGGTGGCCGTGGCGTGGGGCGTCGCCGTCATCGCGCTCAAGCTGCCCTGCCCGTTGACGTCGGCGGAATCGTGGGCGCGCCGCCGCGCCGGCATGGACCCCCTACCCACCACCGGGTTCGTCGACCGTTATGTCGCGGGCCTGCTCGTGCCGTCCGGCCGCGTCGGTGTCGCGCAGTGGTTCGCCTTCGGGTGGGCCGCCATCTCGTGGGCCCTATTCGCACGGCGCGTCAGCCGTTGAGCCCGGGTTGTGCCGCCGGAACACCGGCGACCGCCGAATCCGTGACGGGCGGCGCGGCTTCGTGTCCCGGGCCACGGGACTTGCGCTGCCACAACGCCCAAGCGGCGACCGAAACCAGAATGGCCGAGAGGATCAGGGTGGGCCAGAGGGCCAGCTGCGCCAGCCACAAGTCGCGCTGCGCGCGCACCACCGTGCGCCGACCACGCCAGACGCGCCGCGGCATCTCCTTGACAGTCATCGCAGCCCTGATACCCCGGAACCGGCAAATCAAACCGCACGGCGCGAGAGGATTTCGAGCTTAAAGGGGTTTGACTCACGGCGTCGGCGGCTAGTCACCAGCATGAGCACTGAATCGCGCGTCCCCGCCGAGCCGTTATCCCGATCATTCACCCGGCTGGCGGCCGCCTGGTGGGCTCTCGTGGTAGGCCTGCTGATCCTGATCGTGCTGCTCATCTTCGTCGCGCAGAATACCGACTCGATAACCGTGCACTTCCTCGCTTTCCACTGGAATTTGCCGGTCGGAGTGGGCTACCTGCTGTCGGCGGTGGCCGGGGCCACCACCACGGTGCTCGTCGGGGCCGCCAGGATGATCCAACTGCGCAGAGCCGCCAAGAAACAACTCAAGGCGCTTTGACTACCGCCCTGCGCAAACCCCTTGCTTAACAAGCATTCCCGGTTACGGGCTGCTTGCGCGTCCGTGATCTGACCAATAACTTAAATATTAACTAAATTAATCCACCTCGGTCCCTCCCACCGATTCGGCTCAGGTCTGAACGGGAATGCCACGGCGACAGGGGAGGAACCATGAGCAACAACGGAACAACTGAGGCGGTCGCGCAGGCGGTGGGCAAAGTCACCGAGGCTCTGGAAACCGTCGAGCGAGCCCGGGGACACCTGTATTCGTTCCACCAGCTGACCGGGCGCGCTGACCTGCAACTCGACGAGGCGGTGGACCGGCTGACGGATCTCGGACACGCCGACCTGGCCCAACACATCAGCCAGGAACTCATCGGGCGCAACGTGTTACCGGGGCGGTGGAGCTTTCAGGTCGTCGATGACTACAACGACGGTTACTACCGCTGCTTCCAGGAGATCGAACGACTCGTGCGCGACCGGCTGACCGACGGGCGTCGTCATGTCCACGAAGCGCAGCTGAAGGAACGCCGGCGCACCGCGGGGCATCCGGCCCACACCGCCATCCCCCATGACCACCCGGCGAAGGAGTGAATTGATGCATTGCGTCGTGTTCGGCGCCACGGGATACCTGGGCACGCGGCTGATCCCCCAGCTGCTGGCGAGCGGGCACACCGTACGCGTGCTGGCCCGCGACCCCGCCAAGCTGGACGACGTCGCCTGGCGCGAACAAGTCGAGGTTGTTCGCGGCGACGTCATCGACACCGGCGCCGTCTGGCGGGCACTCGAAGGTCAGCAGGTCCTGTACTACCTGGTGCACTCGCTGATGCGCTCCGATTTCGTCGACTTCGACCAGCGCGCGGCCCGCAACGTCGCGGAATGCGCAAACCGGGCCGGCCTGTCGCGCATCGTCTACGTCGGCGGCATCACGCCCGACGGCCAGCAACTCTCCGACCATCTGGCCTCACGCGCCCAAGTGGGACGCCTACTGCGGATGTCGGGCGTGCCGACCGTGGAGTTCCGCGCCGCCGCCATCATCGGGGCAGGGTCGGCCAGCTTCGAAATGCTGCGCTACCTCACCGAGCGCCTGCCGCTGATCGTCGCCCCGCGCTGGCTGCGGACCTGCGTCCAACCGATCGCCGTGCGCGACGCGCTCCACTACCTGCTCCACGCGGCGGAGTTGCCCGCCGAGGTCGACCGGCCCTTCGACATCGGCGGACCCGACCGCTTCACCTACACGGAGATGATCCGCAAGTACGCCGTGATAGCGGGCCTGCCGCGGCGGCCCGCGGTGCCGGTGCCGCTGTTGAGCCCGAGGCTGTCCGCACCGTTCGTGGACCTGCTCACCCCGCTCCCGCGCCAGCTGGCGATGTCGTTGATGGAGTCGCTGGAAAACGACGTGGTGTGCGCCGACCACGATATCGCCCGTTACATCCCCGATCCCGAGGGCGGACTCACGCACTACGAGGAAGCCGTCGAACTCGCCCTGGCGCATGTGCGCGAACAGGACCTGCGCACCCGGTGGTCACGCGCCGACACCAACGGAGCGCCTTCCCAGCCGCTGCCGACCGACCCACAATGGTCCGGCGGATCGCTGTATGAGGATGTGCGCCAACGGGTTAGCCGCACGGACGCCGACACCCTGTGGCGTGCCATCCAGACCGCCGTCGCGGAGCGCAACTGGTCGGCGTTCCCGCTGGAATGGCCGCTGCGCGGCTGGATCAACGGCGCGCTCGGGGCCGTCCGGCCGCGACGCCGCCCGCTCGACGGACAGGAGTTGCACGAAGGCGAGGCCCTGGACTGGTGGCGGGTGGAACGCATCGACACCCCCCGTCTGCTCCGGTTACGCGCCGATATCCCCCTGCCCGGGCGTCTGTGGCTGGAGTTGTCGGCGAGCGCCGACGACAACGGCGGCTCCCGGTACCGCCAACGGGCGTTGTTCCAGCCGTATGGTCTTGCGGGGCAACTCTTTTGGAACGCGTCGGCACCGTATCGCGACGTGGTGTTCGGCGGCATCGCGCGCGACGTCACGGCGACGGCCCGTGGCGGCCTCATCCGGGAGGCGGATCCATCACATTGCTGAAAGGACAGCGACATGAGTGACAGGGAATTTCACCAGGGCGACAAGGTAGAGTGGAACAGCCACGGCAGCACCGTGCGGGGAACGGTGGAAGCCGAAATCACCTCCGACACCGAGGCCGCCGGACGCACCGTGCGGGCGTCCAAGGACGAGCCTCAGTACCAGGTCCGCAGCGACAAGACGGGCGCGGACGCGGTGCACAAGCCGGGCGCGCTTCGCCGGACGGAGAAGACCGATGGCCGACGATAGCGAGGACGCCACCTGGGACCGGTTCAAGAAGACGGTCAACATGACCGCCCACGAGCTGGAGAAATGGCTTGCCACCGAGGAGTCGCAGAGCGTGGGGCAGAAGCGGGGCGACGACGAGTCGACCGGGCATGCCAGCGGGCGCCGCATCGTCGCGATACTCAAGGCGAAAAGAAGCGAGCTGGGAGCCGACGACTACGCGCACATGCGCAAGGTCGTCGGTTACGCCAAGCGTCACCTGGCCCAGCGCCCCGAGGGCAACATCAGCGAGAGCGCTTGGCGGTACTCGCTGATGAACTGGGGTCACGACCCGTCGAAGTCCTGAAGCGCCGACGCGGTCCGCTTTGCGCTCGCGCGTTCACCTGTCAATTCGGTATGAATGCGGGACACTTAGCGGGGCTCGCGGGCCCGCGTGCGGCGGTCGCCGATACGCTGGTCGGCGAATCTCGCAAGAAGGACCCCGATAAGTGACGAAGCGCGGCGCCGCAGACCGGCGAATGGACCGAGCCGAACTCGAAAAATTGATGTCGGCCGACATGCGCGCGCTCACAGCGCAATCGGACCGCATCGGCCGACACTTCGCCCGCCAGCATGACGTTGGTGGCACCGACTTGCACGCCTTGTTGCACATCATGGTCGCCGAGACGGCCGGAACGCCGCTGACGCCGGCGCAGTTGCGGCACCGCCTGGACGTGTCGCCCGCCGCCATCACGTACCTGGTCGACCGGATGATCGACTCCGGCCACCTGCGGCGCGAGCCGGATCCCGTCGACCGGCGCAAGACGCTGCTGCGTTACGAGGAATCGGGCATGGCCCTGGCCCGCTCGTTCTTCACCCCACTCGGCGCGCACCTGCACGAGGCCCTCGCCGACATCCCCGACCGCGATTTGACCGCCGCACACCGCGTTTTCCAGGCGATGATGGCGGCGATGTCCACCTTCGAATCGCAACTCGCCGCGCCAGATTCCCAACCGACGGAGCCTGAGGGAAAGCCCGAGCGCACCCGGGGCAGGCGTCGAGCGGTGCACACCGGCGACCAAGCCGGCTAGGACACCGACCGCCGGGCCGCGGAACCAAGCACCCGCTGCTCGATGAGCTCGGCCCCGCGCCGCACCCCGCCCGTTGCAGCGAATCCGGCGGCCACCCGACGGGCGCCGTCCGTCATCGTCATCGCCGCGCGCACCTTCGCCCGCAACCGCGCGGGCGTGAGGCTCTTGGCCGCCAGCCGGGTGCCGCAGCGCGCGACCTCCACACGCCGGGCGACTTCCGCCTGGTCGCGCGCGAACGGCACGACACAGACCGGCACGCCGCGGTCGAGGGCCTTCAGCGTCGTGCCCATCCCGCCATGCGTGATGGCGCACGTGGCTCGCTGCAAGAGGGCCCCATGCGGGACGAAACGGCAGATGGTCGCGTTGGCCGGCCTGGGGAGGTCCGGCGGGATACCGGCCGGAAACGTCGCCACCACGTGGACCGGCTCGTCGGCCAGCGCCCGCAACGCGATTCGTCCGAGCGCTGCATCGGGCTGCCTGATCGACGAGGTGTTCACCAGGACCACCGGTCGGTTGATGTCAGCGACCCAATCCGGTGTGAACGCCTGCGCGGGCTCGAAGACGCAGGCGCCGATGTGGTGAACCAGCCCGGCCCACCCCGGGTGAGGATACTCGAAGGGCTGACCGCCGACGGCCAGCAACAGCGGCGCCCGCCGCACGAAGTCATCGACCGACACGACGGGCGACACTCCCAGATTGGCGCGAATTGTGTTGAGGCGCGGCACCATTGGCCGGTCGAACAAGTGCCGGACGATCGGCCGCACCGAGGCGTCACGCAGTTCACCCAAAATGCCCGGCAACGGGCGCAGGCCGGGACCGAACGGCGGCACCCCGCGGGACCGCAGGTACGGCGTGAAGGGTGAGAACACCAGCCACGGGGTATCGGCCGCCTCCGCGGCCGACATGGCCCCCCAGCAATTCGCGTCCACGATCACCGCGTCCGGCCGCACGGCGGACACCGCACGTCGCAAGTCCTCGACTTCGAGCGCCGCGCGCCGGCACAGCACGTCGATGGTTAACTTGAGCACTCCCAAGGCGTTTCTGGCGCGCCAGTCCTCACCGACGATCGACTCGATCGCCGGGTTGACCGGCTCCGCGTGGACGCCGACCGCGCGCATCGTCGCGACGCCACCCGCCATGGTGCGCGCGTGCACCTCGTGACCGCGGCCGGCCAGCTCGGCCAGCAGCGCGCCTGCCGGCAACAGGTGCCCCAGGGCCGGCGACCCGTAGGCCAGTATCACCGCCATGTCGCGCGGCTAGGTGACCGGAGTGAGGTCGACGGCGCGTAGGCCGGCAAGCCTTGCGACGCCACAGCCGTGCAGGCAGACGCGAAGTTCGTCGATGAAGGGCTGCAGCCAATCGACAACGGCCGCAGCCGAATCGATCGCCGCGGGAAGCAGGGGCCGAGCCACCGCCACGACGTCGGCGCCCAAGGCGATCGCCTTCGCGGCATCCATACCGGTACGGATCCCGCCGGAGGCGACCAGCGGAATGTTCGGCAGCACCTCGCGCACCTCCACGATCGCCCTCGCCGTGGGGATGCCCCAGTCAGCCAGATGCGGATAACGCAGCTCGCCGTAGCGGACGAATTGCTCGACCCGCGACCACGAGGTGCCGCCGGCGCCCGCGACGTCTATTCCGGCGACCGGCAGATCCCCCTCGGCCCCAACCAATTCCACGGCGGCCGCCCGGCCGATGCCGTGGCCGACCTCTTTGAGCAGCACAGGGCGATCTATCGTGTCGGCCGCTTCCCGCAGCCGGGCCAACGAACCGGAGAAGTCGGTGTCACCGTTGCGCTGGATCGCTTCCTGCAACGGATTGGTGTGCACCGCAAGCGCATCGGCGCCGACCCGGTCCAGGGCCTTCGCCAGATCGGGCGCGGCGGCCTTGGTCAGTTGGGCCAGGCCAATGTTGCCGAACAGCAAGACATCCGGGGCCACGTCACGGACCGTGAAGCTTCCTGCGGCGCGCTCGCCCAACGCGCTGTCCAGCATGATCCGCTGCGAGCCGAGCATCATCCCGACGCCGAGCTCCTGAGCGGCCGCGGCCAGATTCCTGTTGATGGTTCCCGACAACTCGGCACCGCCGGTCATCGCGCCGATCAGAACCGGGAAGCTCAGGTCCGCACCGAAGAATGTGGTCGACAGGTCGATGTCGTCGAGGCTGGTCTGGGTGAGGGCGTTGTAGGGCAATTGGTAACGCTCCAGCCCGGTGGTCACGTGCTCGTAGTTGACCTGCTCGGCGAGGCACACGTCGATGTGCCGCCGCTTGCGGGTGGTCATCGGCGCCCGATCTGCCGTCACGGCGGGCACCCCGGCGCGACGAAGCCGCACCCGCTCGCATCCATGGTCTCCATAGTGCCCCTTTATTGCGTACCGCCGATGTCCGACGCTGGTCCAGCGGTGCATAATTTCAGTTGATTAATGTTTAATCTACTGAAAGACTTCGCATCGTGGTGTGGGATCGCGTGGCCGCGGCCGTGACGGGACGACGCTGGCGGCTGATCGGGCTGGTCGCCGCCGCGCGAGCCGCCCACGACCCCCCGCAGGCCGCCGCTGCAGCACACGCAGAAGACCAATCGGAACGGAGCATCCCTTGAACAAGTCAACCCTCGCCGCCACCAGCCTCGCCGTCGCCGCCGCCGCGGTGACCGGCAGCGTCGCCAACGCCAAGGCCGCTCCCGCCTGGTACGCGCGGCTACGCAAGCCGCCGTACCAACCACCCAGCGCCGCCTTTCCCGTGGCGTGGACCTCCCTGTACGGCGACATCGCTGTCACGTCGGCGGTGGCCATCGACCGGTTTCGGGCGGCGGGACGCGAGGACGAGGCGCGCCGCTACGCCGCGGCGCTCGGCGTGAACCTCGTGCTCAACGCCGGATGGAGTTGGCTCTTCTTCGGTTTCCACAGACTCGGCGCGTCGGCGGCCGGTGCTGCCGTGCTGACTGCGAGCAGCGTCGACCTCGCGCGGCGGGCCGCGCAGGCCGACCCGCGGGCCGGACTGGCCTTGTCGGCGTACCCGCTGTGGTGTTCCTTCGCGACCGTCCTGGCCACCCACGTTTGGCGGCTGAACCGCTGATCATGCCGACACTTGTGTGGTTTCGTCGCGACCTGCGATTGGGCGACCACCCCGCCCTGAACGCCGCGGCCGGCGCCGGGGAGGTGCTTGCCTGTTTCGTGCTGGACCCGAAGCTCGAGGCGTCCTCCGGCCGGCGCCGACTCCAATTCCTCGGCGACTCGCTGCGGCGGTTGCGTGACGACCTGGACGGCCGGCTCCTGGTGACCCGCGGGCGGCCCGAGGAGCTGATCCCGCGCATCGCCGAGGAGATCGCCGCGTCGGCGGTCCACATCTCCGAAGATTTCGCGCCGTACGGTAAGCGGCGTGACGAAAAGGTCCGTGCAGCACTGGGTTCCGTCCCCTTGGTGGCCACGGGTTCGCCGTACCTGGTTTCGCCTGGCCGTGTCGTCAAGAAGGGCGGCTCGCCCTACCAAGTGTTCACACCGTTTCTGCGCCAATGGCGCGAGTCCGGCTGGCGGGCGCCCGCGAAACCGGCTGCCGGGTCCGCGCACTGGCTCGATCCGGCGCAGCTGCGAGTTGACCGGGTCGAAATTCCCGATCCGGGCGCCGCGCTTGACATCGAGGCGGGCGAGGCGGCGGCACGCAAGCAGTGGAAGTCATTCGTGGACAACGGGTTACAACGATACGCCGAAGAGCGCAACCGCCCCGATCTGCATGGCACCAGCCGCATGTCGGCATACTTGAAGTTCGGCAGCATCCATCCCCGCACCCTGGCCGCCGACCTCGACCTCCGTCACGACGGGGCGCAGGCGTACCTCCGCGAGTTGGCGTTTCGCGATTTTTACGCAGATGTGCTGCATAATTGGCCGGCCAGTGCCTGGCGCAACTGGAACCGTCAGTTCGACGGCATCCGCACCGACACCGGCGCCGAAGCGAAACGCCACTTTGAGTCCTGGAAAGCCGGCGAGACCGGCTTCCCGATGGTGGACGCAGGAATGCGTCAGCTGCGGGAGACGGGTTTCGTGCACAATCGGGTGCGGATGATCGTCGCCTCCTTCCTGGTGAAAGACCTGCACCTGCCGTGGCAGTGGGGCGCCGAGTGGTTCCTGGATCAACTGGTCGACGGTGACATGGCGAACAACCAGCACGGGTGGCAGTGGTGCGCGGGCTGCGGCACCGACGCCGCGCCGTACTTCCGGGTCTTCAACCCGACCACCCAGGGCGAGAAGTTCGATCCGTCCGGGGATTACATCCGGCGGTGGGTGCCCGAGCTGCGCGCCGTGGACGACCCGCACCTACGCAAGGGCGAACGGCCGGCGGGCTACCCCGCCCCGATCGTCGACCACGGCGCCGAACGCGCCGAGGCGCTGCAGCGTTACCAGAGCATCTGAGCCGCGGGGCAGGGCGCCGGAGCGCCGTCGCGCGCGTGAATGTTTGCTGAATTGGCCGCCGGGAGTTGGATGGCATGCAATTATCAGCCGATTCACAGTTGTCAAGCCGCTCGGGAGGCAGTACATGACACCCTTCGTCGTTCGGATGTTGCTGGCCTCCGGTGCCGCCGCGGGGTTGCTGGCCGGCGTGACCGCCTGTTCGTGTTCCGTCGGTTCCTCGCACACGGTCAGCAAGAGCGATGTCGCAGCCCAAATCACCTCGAAGTTGACCGACGCCGCCGGCAACAAGCCCGATTCGGTGAACTGCCCGAACGACCTGCCGGCGAAGGTTGGGGCGCAACTCAATTGCGAGATGAAGGTCAAGAACAAGACCACCAACGTCAACGTGACCGTGACGAGCGTGGACGGCAAGGACGTCAAGTTCGACATGGTCCAAACGGTCGACAAGGACGAGGTTGCCAGCATCATCAGCCACAAGCTGGCCCAGCAGGTGGGCAGAAAGCCGGATGCGGTGACCTGCCCCGACAACCTGAAGGGCGTCCAGGGCGCGACGCTACGCTGCCAACTCGTCGACGGCACCGACAAATACGGCGTCGCGGTGACCGTCACCAGCATCGCCGCCGGCGACGTCAACTTCGACTTCAAGGTCGACGACCACGCCGAACCGGCGTCTTAGCGGCGATCGCAAGCGCGGCGAAGCCGGGCGCCGCGGGTCGCCGCCATGTGCCCAGCGGCGATCGCAAGCGCGGCGAAGCCGGGCGCCGCGGGTCGCCGCCATGTGCCCAGCGGCGATCGCAAGCGCGGCGAAGCCGGGCGCCGCGGGTCGCCGCCATGTGCCCAGCGGCGATCGCAAGCGCGGCGAAGCCGGGCGCCGCGGGTCGCCGCCATGTGCCCAGCGGCGATCGCAAGCGCGGCGAAGCCGGGCGCCGCGGGTCGCCGCCATGTGCCCAGCGGCGATCGCCCACTTTCTAGCGAGATGCCTTTTTGCGTTCGATGTCGGCGAGTGCGGCGGCCAGTTCCGCCCGCTGGGCGGCCGAGCTCTCCCAGGCGAGCTGGCGGTTCTTGACCACCTTGGCCGGCGCGCCCACGGCAATGGAGTAGTCGGGGATCACGCCGCGCACCACCGCGTGCGACCCGAGCACGCAGCCGCGCCCGACGGCGGTGCCGCGCAACACCGTCACCTTCACGCCCACCCACGTGTCGGGCCCGATCCGTACCGGTGACTTCACGATGCCCTGATCCTTGATCGGCAGGGTGATGTCGTCCATGCGGTGGTCGAAGTCGCAGACGTAGCACCAGTCGGCCATCAGCACCGAGTCACCGAGCTCGATGTCGAGGTAGGCATTGATGACGTTGTCGCGGCCCAGCACCACCTTGTCGCCGAACCGCAGCGAGCCTTCGTGGGCGCGAATGGTGTTCTTGTCGCCGATGTGCACCCATCGGCCGATCTCCAGTTGCGCCAGTTCGGGCGTCGCATGGATCTCCACGCCCTTGCCCAGGAACACCATCCCGCGGGTGATGATGTGCGGGTTGGCCAGTTTGAACTTCAGCAGCCGCCAATAGCGCACCAGGTACCACGGTGTATATGCGCGGTTGCGCAGCACCCATCTCAGCGAGGCCATCGTGAGGAACTTGGCCTGGCGCGGGTCCCGCAGATTCGATCCCCGCCAGCGGCGATGGATCGGTGCGCCCCACATGCTCGTCATGGCCGGACAGCCTAGCGCGCGTCTGCGGCGGCCGAGAACGGCGGGCAATCCGCCGGAGCCGAGTCGCCACGGGTTACCCTCACCTGTACTCACTGGCCGCTCATGCCGAACGCCGTGGAAAAGGATCTGGGATTCGAGGTGCGTAACCGACATCTCCCGTGTGCGCTTCGGCGTTGGTCATCCGCGCTGCTGGCGGCCGGGATCACGGTTGGGCTCGGCGGGTGCGCCAACACAGACTCCTGGGTCGAGGCGTCCGCCTCGGCGGGGTGGCCCGCGCAATACGGCGACGCCGCCAACAGCAGCTACACCGGCACCAACGGCGCCAACAAGTTGTCGCTGCGGTGGACGCGCTCGGTCAAGGGCAGCCTGGGCGCGGGCCCGGCGCTCAGCGCGCGCGGCTACCTGGCCCTCAACGCGCAAACCGCGGCGGGATGCTCGCTGATGGAGTGGGAGAACGACAACAACGGACGGCAGCGGTGGTGCGCGCGTCTGTTCCAGGGCGGTGGCTTTGCCGGCCCCCTCTTCGACGGGTTCGACAACCTCTACGTGGGCCAGCCCGGCGCATTCCTCTCCTTCCCGGTGACGCAGTGGACGCGATGGCGGCAGCCGGTGATCGGAATGCCAACCACCCCAAGGTTTCTCGGGCACGGGCAGCTGTTGGTCGCGACGCACCTGGGCCAGGTGCTGGTTTTCGAAGCCCACCGCGGCGCGGTGGTGGGCAGCCCGATGGATCTGGTGGAGGGCGTCGATCCCACCGATGCGACGCGCGGGTTGGGCGATTGCGCGCCGGCCCGGCAGGGCTGCCCGGTGGCCGTCGCGCCCGCGTTCTCGCCGGCCAGCCAGATGGCGGTGCTCGGTGTCTGGCAACCCGGTGCCCCGGCCGCGGGACTGGTCGGGCTGAAGTACCACCCGGGACAGACGCCGCTGCTGTCCCGCGAGTGGACCAGCGACGCCGTCGGGGCCGGCGTCATCGCCAGCCCGGTGTTGTCGGCCGACGGGGCGACCGTCTACGTCAACGGCCGCGACCAACGGCTGTGGGCGTTGCGCGCCGCCGACGGCAAGGCGAAATGGTCGGCGCCGCTGGGGTTCCTGGCACAGACGCCGCCGGCGGTCACCCCCGCGGGCCTCATCGTGTCGGGCGGGGGCCCCGACACCCGGCTGGTGGCGTTCAAGGACGCAGGCGATCACGCGGATCAGGCGTGGCGCCGCGACGACGTCGTCCCGCTGTCCTCGTCGAGCCTGGCCGGGTCCGGCGCGGGCTACACCGTCGTCAGCCAACCCACCACGAACGGCGCGCCCGGCATGGCGCTGCTCGTGTTCGACCCCGGCAACGGTCACACGCAGGGCAGTTATCCCCTTCCGGCCGCCACCGGCTATCCCGTTGGCGTGTCGGTCGGCACCGACCGCCGCGTGGCGGCCGCCACCAGCGACGGCCAGGTGTACGGTTTCGCACCGGCGTGACGGGGACATACTGAGCCCATGCCCGACGACAACGAGATGCAGTCCGCGGTCGCCGCGGACTCCGAGCGGGGCCAACGCCATACGGCGGTGGACCGCACCGCGACCGTGGTGTTGCTCGCCGTGCTGGCTTTCCTGGTCGCGGTCACCATAGGGCTGCTCAGCGTCTACGTCATGGTTACCGACCCGTGCGGCTCCCAGAAGTGCGGCGACCCGGCGTGGATCAACCGCGCCATGGTGCTCGGCATCGGCGGCGGCGTCGTCATCTTCGCCGCCGCCCTGTTCCTCGCGGTCCGCCGCCTCGCCCAGCGCCGGCCCGCCTTCTTCGTCCCGATCATCGGGTGTCTGGCGCAGGTCGCGCTGGCTGCCGGCGCCGTGGCCATGGAGTTTCAGGCCGGCCCCGTCTAGGCGTCGCCGCTGGCGGCGACCCGCTTCGCCCGGCTACGCCGCCCTCGCGATCGCCGCTAGATCGCCAACGGCGGGATGGTATTGCGGGGCACCTGCGCCTGGACCGGCCCGGCGAACGCCGGCAACATCTCGCCGGGCGCGAAATAGAAGATCAGCTCGTCGTCGCCGATGGCGAAGTTCTGGTAATGGGTCGGATCGTGCCCGGTCGACGGCAATATGGCCGCGCCCAGCGGGGTCTGGCGTTCCAGGTCGCGCTGCACGATCGGGAAGATGCTGTCCAGCGGCGTCGTGCCCGGCGCGAACAGATTGTCGAAGGTGATGGGCTGCTGCGTCCCAAGGTTGTAGTTGAAGGCCTTGTACCAGATCGAGGGGTGCGCCCCGCCGAGGTCCTGGAAGAACTTGAGCACCACGCTGCGGGTGTTGTGCGGCGGCTGACCCGAGGTGCGTTGCTCGGTGGTGGCCTCCAATTGGTAGGGCTGGTCGCGGGGCCCCGAACTCTGAGCGACGTTGACGAAGCCGTCGCGGTTCTGCGTAACGTAGTCGGCCAGCGCCTGCTCGTCGGGGTAGTCAGCGGGGAACACCAAATTCAGCGTGTACGTGGGGCCGGTGGCGCGCACGCGGCACATCTGGCCGTCCTCGATGGTGCCGCCCACGCTGGCACACGACGGTGGGGCGGCGACCGCCGGCCAACCCAACAGGGCCGTCGATGCGAGCACGACGGCCGCTATCAGATAACGCATTCTTTTATTGTCCTTGCAGGTGAGGCGCGGGCTGGGCGCCTGGCAGAGCGATCGCACCAGCCTACCCGGCGCTATCGTGACGGACGGCAGACGAAGGCCGTCGCGCGCGCGGCGCCCCCCGAGCCGATGCGGCTGATGACCACCGACAAGGGCCGGTCGCCGCGCGGCCGCATCCGTCGCCGCAGGGCGTCGGGGTCCACCCGCACGCCGCGAACGAGGACCTCCAACGTCCCGCAGTCCAGCGCCGAGAGGGCCCGGCGCAGCCGCCGCTCGTCGAACGCCAGCTGCTCGAGCACCTCGAACCCCCGGACCGCCGGCGGCAGCTCGTCCCCCGACAGGTAGGCGATGTCGGGGTCGAGTTGCCACAGCGCGTGCCGCGCGCCGTAGTGGCGCACCAGCCCGGCCCGGACCACCGCACCGTCGGGGTCGACGATCCACCGCCCGGCCGGCCGCACGGGGCAGTCGTCCGGGTCGGCGTCGGTGATCTGCTCGCCGCGATCGAGGACGCTGGCGCGGCGCCGGACGCCGCGCTGCGCCAGTCCGGGCGACCAGAGGCACGCTTCGCGCACCGCGCCGCGGTAGGACGTCACCTCGATCTCGCCGCGGAAGCCCAGCCGATCCAGCTCGTCGAAATCTATTCCGGGAGCGCACTTTACGACGAGGTCGCGGCCTTGGTAGGTGCCGATCAGGGCGCCCAATGCCGGCCGGTAGTCGTCGAGGCGGAAGCGGCGCTGACCGCCGGCGCGGCGCGCCGGATCCGCGAGCACCGCGGCGTCGCGGGTCACCGGGGCCAGCGCGTCGGCGCGGCAGAGCACGGCGGACTCCCCCAGGTTGTGCCGCGCCATCGCCAGCCGGACCGGATCGAGGTCGCTGCCGAGCGCCCGGACGCCGACGGCGCGCAGCGCGGCGAGCTCGGTGCCGATCGAGCAGGTGGCGTCGTGCACGACGACTCCGGCCTCGGCGAGCCGCCGGGACCGGTGTAGCGCTACCGGCGCGGCGGTGGCCTGCTGCAGCGCCTCGCCGGTGAACAGCCAGCCCGACACCGGGATCCCGGCGCCCAGCCCGCCCAGTTTCTCGGCGGCGCGCCGGCGCAACAACGTGGTCTCCACCAACACCGCCGCCCGGTCCCCGAATCGCGCCCGCGCCGCCGCGACGTCGGCGACGCGGGTCGCGTCCGTCAGCTCGAGCTCGCCGACCGCCGCCAGCGCGGCGGCACCGGACTCCGACCGCAGATAACGGATGCCCTCGGCGGTGAAGGAGAGGCCGTCACTCAGGAGGGCTTGACCCCGGTGATCATCACGTTGTAGAACCAGCCCTTCGGGGCCACGTGCCGCCACACATTCGCATCCAGCCAACTCAGCGTCTTCCAGCTGTTGAACGCGAACTTCGCCCAGCCCCACCCGAGCCGTCCGGGCGGCACCGCGCATTCGAACGTCCGCAGCGGCCACCCCAGCATGGCGGCGGTGAATTCCACTGTGGCCGTTTGGACTTGCGCGGCACCGGCGTTGCCGGCCATCCGCTCCAGGTCGCCCGGCTCGAAGGTGTGCAGGTCGACGACCGCCTCCAGCGCCGCGGCCCGGGAGGATTCGTCGAGTTCGGCCTGCGGCCGCCGCCAGCCATCCAGTCCCGGCAGCTTGGTGACGTTGGTCGCCACGCGCCAGGTCAGGGTGGACAAGGTGCGGGCGTAGGTGTCGCCGACGGTGGTCGGCTCTCCGGCGAACACGAACCGCCCGCCCGGGCGCAGCACCCGGACGACCTCCCGCAGCGCCAGCTCGACGTCGGGGATGTGATGCAGGACGGCGTGCCCGACGACCAGGTCAAAGGTGTTGTCCTCGTAGGGGATTCCCTCGGCGTCGGCGACTCGGCCGTCGATGTCCAGCCCCAGCGACTGCCCGTTGCGGGTGGCCACCTTGACCATCCCGGGTGACAGGTCGGTGACCGATCCGCGACGGGCCACCCCGGACTGGATCAGGTTGAGTAGGAAAAACCCCGTGCCGCAGCCCAATTCGAGGGCCCGGTCATACGGCAGCTCGCGCTGCACCTCGGCGGGAACGATGGCGTCGAAGCAGTCCCTGGCGTAGTCCACGCAGCGCTGGTCGTAAGAGATCGACCACTTCTCGTCGTAGGACTCGGCCTCCCAGTCGTGGTAGAGCACCTGGGCCAGCTTGCTGTCGTGCCGGGCCGCTTCCACCTCTTCGGCCGTGGCATGCGGGTTGGGAACGGCATCGGTCGAACTCGTCGTCATGCAGGGCAGCCTAACGGGCTCCGGGTTCGGAGTCCTCGCCACCGGTCTGACCTGCGGCGAACACGTCGACGTACCGGCGCCGCTCGGCGGCGTCCCGGTCGGCCTGACCCAGCTCGAACACGTCGTTGATGCCCGCTTTCGCGGCGGCCAGCGCGTCTCGCGGGCCGTCGAGGAACCGCCGGGCCCACCCCGCGGCGGCGTCGTAGACGTCGTCGGGTGCCACCATCTCGTCGATCAGGCCCAGCGTCAGCGCCTCCTCGGCGTCGAAGAACCGGCCGCTGAACACCAGTTCCTTGGCCCTGCTCGCCCCGGCCGCGCGGGTCAGGCGGGCCATGCCGTCACCGCCGGGAGTCAGACCCGCCAGGATCTCGGTGGCGCCGAACTTCACGTTGTCGCCGCTGACTCGCCAGTCGGCGGCCAGCGCCAGCGTGAGTCCGGCGCCCAGCGCGTAACCGGTGATGGCGGCCACGGTCGGCTTGGGAATGGCCGCCACGGCGTCGATGGCCTGCTGCCGCGCGCGGGCCGCCGTTTCGGCCTCCGGCGCGCTCAGCGTGCGCAACTCGGGCATGTCGTCGCCCGCCGAGAAGATCTCGTGCCCACCGAACAGGATCACCGCGGCCACGTCGTCGCGCTCCCCCAGCTCGTTGGCTGCGGCCACGATCTCCCGGTAGACCTGCCGGGTCATCGCGTTCGTCGGCGGCCGCGACAGCAGCAGCATGGCCAGCCCGGCGTCCCGCGAGCCGTCGCTGACCACGGTGCTGATGAACTCCCTCAATGCCGCCACCCCATCCCGCCCGCTTCGCGCGCCCGGTGGTAGCGGTCGGAGTCGAAGAACTCGAACACCCAGTTGTCGCCCTGGATCTCCAGGCGCGGCTGGACCGGCACGATCTGCCGCTCGACGGCCAGCACTTCGGCGACGGTGCGCCCGGCCAGCGAATCCAGCTGGGTCCACGTCGGTGGTAGCAGGAAACAGCGCCCGGCGGAGAAGTCGTCGATCGCGGCCCGGGGCGTCGTCCAGCCGGCGCGATCGGATTCGGTGTTCTCACCGTCGGCCCGCTGCCCCGCCGGCAGGGCCCCGACGAAGAAGTAGGTGTCGTAGCGGCGGGTGCGTTCCGCTTCGGGGGTGACCCAATTGGCCCACGGCCGCAGCAGGTCCGAGCGCAGCTCCAGGTTCTCCCGGCGCAGGAAATCCGCGAACGACAAGGTGCCGTCGGCCAGCTCGCGGCGGGCGTCGGCGTACACCGAGGCGTCGCTGACGATACTTTTCGGTGCCGAAACGGCCTGGCCGGCGGGGCCCGCGAACAGCACCCCCGACTCCTCGAACGTCTCCCGGGCCGCGGCGCACACCAGCGCCTCGGCCAGGTCAGGCTCGATGCCGAAGCGCTCCGCCCACCACTGTGGGGGCGGGCCTGCCCACGCAATGTCGGCGTTGCGGTCGCGATCGTCCACGCCGCCACCGGGGAACACCATCGTGCCCGCGGCGAACTCCATCTTGGCGTGCCGGCGCATCAGGAAGACGGCTAGCCCGGTTTGTGAGCCGGCCGGGTCGTCGCGGATCAGCATCACCGTCGCCGCCGGGCGCGGGACGAGCGGGGCCGCTTCGGTCGGTGACGTCATAGCTGCCTCCGGTGGGCCGCGCGGGTGCGGACGCGGCGGGCGAAATAGCGGCCGTCGACGACGTCGAGCGCGATCGACTGGCCGAAGGCGGTGGACAGGTTCTCCGCGGTGAGCACGTCGGTCAGCAACCCGG
This sequence comes from Mycobacterium hainanense, assembly GCF_041890355.1. Lineage (NCBI taxonomy): Bacteria > Bacillati > Actinomycetota > Actinomycetes > Mycobacteriales > Mycobacteriaceae > Mycobacterium > Mycobacterium hainanense. The sequence goes on from NZ_CP169059.1 coordinate 4,162,279, forward strand.
CGGCGACCGCCTTGCCCTCCGACAGCAGCATGCAGTGGCTGAACCCGGGCGGGATCTCCTCGACATGGTGGGTGACCAGCACCAGCGCCGGGGCGTCGGGATCGGCCGCCAGGTCGGCCAGCCGAGCGACCAGCTCCTCGCGACCGCCCAGGTCCAGCCCGGCGGCGGGCTCGTCGAGCAGCAGCAGCTCGGGATCGGTCATCAGCGCGCGCGCGATCAACACCCGCTTACGCTCCCCCTCGGACAGCGTTCCGTAGCTGCGGTGCGCGAGGTGCTCGGCGCCCAGGCTCTCCAGCATGTCGACGGCCCGGCGGTAGTCGACGTCCTCGTAGCGCTCGCGCCACCGGCCCAGCACCGCGTAACCGGCCGAGACGACCAGGTCGCGCACCACCTCGTCGGTGGGCACCCGCTGCGCCAGGGCCGACGAGCTGAGGCCGATCCGGGAGCGCAGCTCCGAGACGTCAACCCGGCCCATGCGCTCGCCGAGCACGAAGGCGACTCCCGACGACGGGTGCTCGGCCGCCGCCGCGATTCGCAGCAGCGACGTCTTGCCCGCCCCGTTCGGGCCCACGATGACCCAGCGCTCGTCGAGCTCGACCGCCCAATCCAACGGCCCGACGAGCGTGTGTCCGCCGCGGCGCAGCGACACATTCCTGAATTCGATCAGCAGATCGGGGTCGGCTGCCTCGATCGTTTGGTCGGCTCTATCCTCGGATTCTCGCGAATCCTCGGATCTCACCTCCGGCTTCCGTTTTCGGGCACCCGCTCATCGTGCCGTACCGCGGCCGTCCGGCGCTTGCCGGGTCGCCGCTCCGGCGACCAGACGCAAAATCGCACGAAAGTGGCTGAGATCATGCGATTTTGTGTCTGCTGGCGGCGACGCCGCGCTTGCGATCGCTACGGGTCTGATGCGTAGCGACCCGCTGCGCCCGGCTTCGCCGCGCTTGCGATCGCTACGGGTCGGGCGGAATCTCCACCCGGCGGACCTCGCCGGTCACCGCGTCGGCGGCCTCGATCTCGCCCCGGGTCACGCCCAGCAGAAACAGCACCGTGTCGAGGTAAGGGTGGCTCAGCGAGGCGTCGGCCACCTCCCGCAGCGCCGGCTTGGCGTTGAACGCCACGCCCAATCCGGCCGCGGCCAGCATGTCGATGTCGTTGGCGCCGTCACCCACGGCCACGGTCTGCGCCATGGGCACGCCGGCCCGCTGCGCGAAGTCCCGCAATGCCGTGGCCTTGCCGGCGCGGTCGATGATCGGTCCGACGACCCGCCCGGTGAGTTTGCCGTCGACGATCTCCAGCTCATTGGCGGCGACATAGTCCAGCATCAGCTCCTCGGCCAACGGCTCGATGATCCCCCGGAAGCCCCCCGAGACCACACCGCAGTGAAAACCCAAGCGCCGCAACGTGCGCAGCGTGGTCCGGGCCCCGGGCATCAGCTCCAGCTGCTCGGCGACCTCGTCGATCACGCTGGCGGGCAGGCCGGCCAGCGTTGCAACCCGCTGTTCGAGCGACTGCGCGAAGTCCAGCTCGCCCCGCATGGCCGCCTCGGTGATGGCGGCGACCTTGCCCTCGGCGCCCGCGCGGGCGGCCAGCATCTCGATGACCTCGCCTTGCACCAGCGTCGAGTCCACGTCGAACACGATCAGCCGTTTGGCCCGCCGCTCCAGGGAGTAGTCCTCGACCGCCACGTCCACCCGTTCCTCGGCGGCCACCTGGTTCAGGGCCGTCCGCAGCGCGGCATCCGACCCCGGCGGCACCGACACCCGCAACTCGAGGCCGGTCACCGGGTAGTCGGAGACCCCGCGGATGAGGTCGATGTTGACCCCCAGGGCCGCAACCGCCCGGGCCACCGCGCCGAACGCCCCGGCGGTGATCGGCCGGCCGAGCACGAAGATGGTGTGGGTCGACGGCTCCCGGATGATCGGCACGTCGTCACTGCGCTCGATGCTGACGTCGAGGCCCACCCCGCGGATCGCCGATTCGACGTCACGGCGCAGCTCGAGGCCGTCGGCGACGTCGGCGGGACAGCACACCAGCACGCCCAGGGTCAGGCGGTGCCGAATCACCACCTGTTCGACGTTGAGCAGCTCGACGCCGTGCCGGGAGAGCGCCTCGAACAGGGCCGACGTGACGCCCGGTTGGTCCACTCCGGTGACGGTGATCAGCACCGACACCTTCGGTGGTGAATTCACCTGCGGCTACCGCCGCTACTGGTCAGGAGTCGAGCGATCGGCTTCGGTCCGGGGACCGAAGCCCTTGGGCGATTCCAGCGCTGTGGCGTGGCGTCCCACGTGCGCCTCGGCGCGCAGCCGCTCCACCATGTGCGGGTAGTGCAGCTCGAAAGCCGGGCGCTCCGAACGGATTCGGGGCAGCTCGGTGAAGTTGTGCCGCGGCGGCGGGCAGCTGGTGGCCCACTCCAGGGAGTTGCCGTAGCCCCACGGGTCGTCGACGGTCACGACCTCGCCGTAGCGCCAGCTCTTGAAGACGTTCCAGACGAACGGGAACATCGACGCGCCCAGGATGAAGGCGCCGACAGTGGAGACGATGTTGTACGGCTGGAAGCCGTCCGACGGCAGGTAGTCGGCGTAGCGGCGCGGCATGCCCAAGTCACCCAGCCAGTGCTGCACCAGGAAGGTGGTGTGGAACCCGATGAAGGTCAGCCAGAAGTGCAGCTTGCCCAGCCGCTCGTCGAGCAGCCGGCCGGTCATCTTGGGGAACCAGAAGTAGACGCCGGCGAAGGTGGCGAACACGATCGTGCCGAACAGCACGTAGTGGAAGTGCGCGACCACGAAGTAGGTGTCGGTGACGTGGAAGTCCAGCGGCGGGCTGGCCAGCATCACTCCGGTCAGACCGCCCAGCAGGAAGGTCACCAGGAAGCCCACCGAGAACAGCATCGGTGTCTCGAAGGTGATTTGCCCCTTCCACATCGTGCCGATCCAGTTGAAGAACTTGATCCCGGTCGGCACCGCGATCAGATACGTCATGAACGAAAAGAACGGCAGCAGAACGGCTCCGGTGGCGAACATGTGGTGCGCCCACACCGCCACCGACAGCGCGGCGATGGACAGCGTCGCGTAAACCAAGGTGGTGTAACCGAAGACGGGCTTGCGGGAGAACACCGGGATGATCTCGGTGATAATCCCGAAGAACGGCAACGCGATGATGTAGACCTCGGGATGGCCGAAGAACCAGAACAGGTGCTGCCACAGCAGGACCCCGCCGTTGGCGGCGTCATAGACGTGCGCCCCTAGATGCCGATCGGCGGCCAGGCCGAACAGCGCGGCGGTCAGGATCGGGAACGCGACCAGGATCAGGATCGATGTCACCATGATGTTCCAGGTGAAGATCGGCATCCGGAACATCGTCATGCCGGGCGCGCGCATGCACACCACGGTGGTGATCATGTTGACCGCACCCAAGATGGTGCCCAGACCGGCGACGATCAGGCCGGTGATCCACAGGTCTCCCCCGGCGCCCGGAGAGTGGACGGCGTCGGAGAGCGGCGTGTAAGCCGTCCAGCCGAAGTCGGCCGCGCCACCGGGGACGATGAAGCCGGCCGACGCGGTCAGGCCGCCAAAGAGGAACAGCCAGAATGAGAACGCGTTGAGGCGCGGGAACGCCACGTCGGGAGCGCCGATCTGCAGCGGCAACACCAGGTTGGCGAACCCGAACACCACCGGCGTCGCGTACAGCAGCAGCATGATCGTGCCGTGCATCGTGAACAGCTGGTTGTACTGCTCATTGGACAGGAACTGCAGTCCCGGTGCGGCCAGCTCGGTGCGCATCAACAGGGCCATCAGCCCGCCGATGAAGAAGAAGACGAAGCAGGTGACCGTGTACATGATGCCGATCATCTTGTGATCGGTGGTCGTGATCAGTTTGTAGACGAGGTTCCCTTTGGGACCGGTCCGGTCCGGGTACGGGCGAACGGCCTCGAGTTCTCCCAAGGGGGGCGCTTCGGCTGTCAACAGCTTCTCCAAACAGTTAGGACAAGGGCCCAAAAACAGAGCTGACACGAATCTTAACCGCCGATCATGGCGCCGTCAGGGCTGGTCCTACAAACTGTCGTAAACGGCTCGGCGGTGCGGCGTGTCGTTTCGGCGTGCCGGGCGCGGGGCCCGCGGGTGTTAGCGTCTGACGCGTGCTTTTCGGCATGACCAAAACCGCTTTCCGACCCGCCGTCGCCGCGCTCGCGGCGGCGGTCGCCGTGACGTGCGGCGGCTGCGGATCCGGCAAGCCGGGCACCCAGGCGACGACTCCCGCCCTGGTCACCCCCACCACGCAGATCGCGGGCGCCGGGGTACTCGGCAACGACCGCCGACCGGACGACTCGTGCGCGCGGGATGCCGCGGCGGCCGACCCCGGGCCGAAGACGCGGCAGGCCCACAACGCGGCCGGGGTCACACCGGGCGAGGTCCAGGTTCCGGCGGATCCGCAACGCATCGTGGTGCTGTCCGGCGACCAGCTCGACGCATTGTGCGCGCTCGGCCTGCAGTCGCGGGTGGTCGCCGCAGCCCTGCCGGACGGATCCTCGAGCCAGCCCGCCTACCTGGGCAATGCCGTGCATTCGATCCCCGGCGTCGGCACCCGCAGCAACCCCGACCTCGGCGGGATCGCGGCGAAACACCCCGACCTGATCCTGGGCTCGCAGGGGCTGACACCCACGTTGTATCCCCAGCTCGCCGCGATCGCTCCGACGATGTTCACCGCGGCGCCCGGGGCGGCGTGGCAGGACAACCTGCGCGGCGTGGGCTCCGCGACGTCGCGCGGCGGCGCGGCGGACGCGCTGCTCAACGGTTTTTCGCAGCGGGCGAGCGACATCGGCGCCCGGCATGACGCCTCCCATTTCCAGGCGTCCATCGTGCAGCTGACCACCGACACGATCCGCGTCTTCGGCGCCAACAACTTCCCGGCCAGCGCCCTCGGCGCGGTCGGGGTGGACCGGCCGGCCGCTCAACGGTTCACGGATAAGCCGTACATCGAGATCCGCGCCACCGACGACGACCTCGCCAAGAATCCGGACCTGTCCGCCGCCGACGCCGACGTCATCTACGTGTCGTGTGCGTCACCGGCTGCCGCCCAGCGGGCCGCCACCGTGCTGGACAGCAATCCGTGGCGCAAGCTTTCCGCCAACCATGACAATCGCGTCTACGTCGTCAACGACGAGGTCTGGCAGTCCGGCGAGGGCCTGGTCGCCGCCCGCGGAATCGTCGACGACCTGCGGCTGGTGAACGCCCCGATCAACTAGCCGCCCTTCGCCAAGTGGCCCCAAAACCTTACCTTAGCTAAACTTCTTCAGGACGCATCGAACTCGAAGAGGAAGATCAATGAGCACTGTTTCGGCGTATGCCGCCGCGTCGGCAACCGAACCACTGACCAAGACCACCATCACCCGCCGCGAGCCTGGCCCGCACGACGTGGCGATCGACATCAAATTCGCCGGCATCTGCCACTCGGACATCCACACCGTCAGGGGCGAGTGGGGCGAACCGCACTACCCGCTGGTTGTCGGCCACGAGATCGCCGGCGTGGTGACCGCCGTCGGCCCGGAGGTCACCAAGCACAAGGTGGGCGACCGCGTCGGCGTCGGCTGCATGGTGGGCTCCTGCCGCGAATGCCGCAGCTGCCGCGCCGGGCTCGAGCAGTACTGCGAACGGGGCATGGTCGGCACCTACAACGCCATCGACCGGGACGGCACCGTGACGCAGGGCGGCTACAGCCAAGCGATCGTCGTCGACGAAAACTACGTCGTGCACATCCCCGACTCCCTGCCGCTGGACAAGGCGGCGCCGCTGCTGTGCGCGGGCATCACGCTCTTCTCGCCGCTGCGGCACTGGAAGGCCGGCGAGGGTACCCGCCTGGCGATCATCGGCCTGGGCGGGCTGGGACACATGGGCGTCAAACTGGGGGCCGCGATGGGCGCCCACGTGACCGTGCTGTCGCAGTCGCTGAAGAAGATGGAGGACGGGCTGCGGCTGGGGGCCAGCGAGTACTACGCCACCGCCGATCGCGACACGTTCGCCAATTTGCGCGGCAGCTTCGACCTCATCCTCAACACCGTCTCGGCCAACCTGGACATGGGCGACTACCTGAAGCTGCTCGACGTCGACGGCACGCTGGTGGAGCTCGGCATCCCCGAGCACCCCATGGAGGTGCCGGCGTTCGCGCTCGCACTGGCGCGCCGCAGCCTCTCCGGGTCGAACATCGGCGGGATCGCCGAAACCCAGGAGATGCTGGACTTCTGCGCCGAACACGATGTGACGCCGGAAATCGAGTTGATCGAGCCCGATTACATCAACGAGGCGTACGAGCGAGTGCTGGCGAGCGACGTTCGCTACCGCTTCGTCATCGACATCTCGAAGCTATGAGGCGACCTCTGACGGCGCGTCGGGGGCGCAGTCGCGGGCGATGACCTCGGCCGCCTCCGCGTGCTCGTCGTCGGGAACGACCTCGCTGACGTCGATGCCGGCCAGCGGCCATCCCGCCGCGGCCAGCGTCGCGGCCACCCGGATGACGTTCTCCTTGCCGGCGTCGAACTGCGTCATGTCCGAGATGAATTCGGCGATCTCGTCGCGATTGATCGGATGATCGATCGTCTCCGGTGACCCTTCCTTGTCGGTGATGTTGCGCACCACCTCCCGGATCTGGTCTTCGGTGAGCGGTGTGCTGCGGAGCAGGGCCAACAACGGCACGCGGTCCGGGCCGGGAACTCCGTCCGGGTAGCCGACCTGCAGCCACCGAATCACTGAACGGCAGAAGTGGTGGCGGTGATCCTTCTCGGGCGAGGCGGGTTTCGTCACCAGAACAGTGTCGGGCAGCGTCAGCACCCGCGCTAGCGAGCCGTCCCCGGATCCCCACTATTCACATGCCGTTCATGGCCCCAACATCTGCGCGTCGGGCGCGGCGCCTGCGGTTAATGACCAGGTTTTGTCGTCGGGGCTCCCTACGATCGAGGCGTGCTCACCGCGGTCGTCGTCATCCCCCTCGCCTGCGGGCTGTTCGTCGGCGTCCTCGAGCACAGTCCCGGGACGGGGTTCCTGGCGTTCTACCTGATGCTGCTGCTCGAGGTGCTCGTCGGCTGGTCGACCAAGCGCCGATGGCCGCGCGGCGGGCGCGCCGACGACACGATGCGGGCGATCGACGCGATGGACGGGGTCGAGTTCGAGGGCTATGTGGCCGCGCGCCTGCGCCGGGCGGGCTGGCGGGTGGCGTTCACCCCGCCGGTCGGGGACTACGGTGTCGACCTGATCGCCGAACAGGACGGCCACTCGGTGGCGGTCCAGTGCAAGCGCTACGGCAAATCGGTGGGCGTCGCGGCCGTCCAGCAGGTGGTCTCCGGCGCCCGCCACCATGGGTGCGCCAGGAGCATCGTCGTGAGCAATCAGGAATTCACAAGAGCCGCAAAGCAATTGGCGCACACCCATGGCTGCCAGTTGATCGGCCGCAAGGTCCTGCAGGCCTGGGTGCCGCCACCCGCGGGGAGGGCGAAGAGCGCGTCGGGAAGAAAATCGGCTCAGCCGGTGTCTGAACAGTAGATCGGGCCGGCCCCAGTCCCTCCCCCCCGACGTGTGTGGCCGGCCCGATTCTGAAATCTTCTAGAAGTCCCAGTCCTCGTCCTCGGTGACGACGGCTTTGCCGATCACGTACGACGAGCCGGAGCCGGAGAAGAAGTCGTGGTTCTCGTCGGCGTTGGGCGACAGCGCCGACAGGATCGCCGGGTTCACGTCCGTCTCGTCGCGGGGGAACAGCGCCTCGTAGCCGAGGTTCATCAGCGCCTTGTTGGCGTTGTAGCGCAGGAACTTCTTGACGTCCTCGGTCAGCCCGACCTGGTCGTAGAGGTCCTGGGTGTACTCCACCTCGTTGTCGTAGAGCTCGAACAGCAGCTCGTAGGTGTAGTCCTTGAGTTCGGCGCGCTTGTCCTCGTCGACCAGCGCCAGCCCACGCTGGTACTTGTAGCCGATGTAGTAGCCGTGCACGGCCTCGTCGCGGATGATCAGCCGGATCATGTCGGCGGTGTTGGTCAGCTTGGCCCGGCTCGACCAATACATCGGCAGGTAGAAGCCGGAGTAGAACAGGAAGCTTTCCAGCAGCGTGGAGGCCACCTTGCGCTTGAGCGGCTCGTCGCCCTTGTAGTACTGCATGACGATCTCGGCCTTGCGCTGCAGGTTGGGGTTCTCCTCCGACCAGCGGAACGCGTCGTCGATCTCGGCGGTCGAACACAGGGTGGAAAAGATGTTGCTGTAGCTGCGGGCGTGCACCGACTCCATGAAGGCGATGTTGGTGTAGACGGCCTCCTCGTGCGGGGTCAGCGCGTCGGGAATGAGGCTGACCGCGCCGACCGTGCCCTGGATGGTGTCCAGCAGCGTCAGCCCGGTGAAGACCCGCATGGTCAGCTGCTTCTCGCCGGCCGTCAGCGTCGCCCACGACGGCAGGTCGTTGGACACCGGCACCTTCTCCGGCAGCCAGAAGTTTCCGGTCAGCCGGTCCCAGACCTCGGCGTCCTTTTCGTCCTGCAGCCGGTTCCAGTTGATCGCCGAAACGCGGTCAATCAGCTTCATGTTTTCGGTCACCAGAACCCCACTTCACACGCCGTATTCTCTGAGGGACGTCAGGCTCCAGACACTACCCCTGGGGGGCGACAACCCGGAGCAACACAAGAACTTGTGTTCGCGTGTCGCGAACTCCAGCTTAGGCCGAAACCGGGATCATTCGTCGACACTGATCGCACGCTCAGGGCAGTTCGCAATCGCCATCAGCACTTTGTCTTCCCATTGCGGCGGGATGTTGTCGACACGGACGAATGCCTTGGCGTCGTCATCAACGTCGAAGATGTCGGGGTGCGCCAGTGCGCACCGGCTGTGGCCCTGACAAGCTTCGAGGTCTATCCGTAAACGCATCGTTTCCTCTTCCCTGCAATCGAAGTCATGAGCCTTGAGCGCCCGCCTAATCCATGCCCTTCAGCCGGGTCCCGATGACAGATTCAGCGGTAAGCGCCTCGATCGCGGATTCGTCCAATCCGAGCACTCCGGTCAAGATGATCTCGTTGTGCTCTCCGACGGTCGGCGCTGGGGACCGACACCATCGATCGACACCGCGGAATCGGAACGGCAGGGTCGGCACCTGGTGCGGACCGACGATCGAGTGATCCAACTGTTCGAAGTAGCCGCGCGCGACCAGCTGCGGGTGTCGAGGGCTGAGCCGAGCGTCACAAAGCGCTGAGGCAGGAACCCCGCAAGCCGACAAGACGGCGGCCGCCTCGGCGCTCTTCTGTCCAGACGCCCACTGCTCCAGCTGGGCGTCGATCAAATCGTGCGCATGCCAGCGCCCTTCGTGCGTGTCAAGCGAGGGATCGTTCGCCCAGCCTGGCCGGCCGAGCACCGTTTTCAACGCTGACCATTGCTCGTCAGACGCAATGGAGAGTGCCAACCACTCTTCCTCTCCGCGGCATGGGTACAGACCCTGAGGCGCCGCATCCCTGCTCCGATTGCCCAATCGCGACAGGACGGTGCCGTACGCGGTGTACTCGATCGCTTGCTCCGACGCGGCGTTCAGTGCCGCCTCGACCATCGATACTTCGATGAAAGAGCCCTGACCCGTATGCTCGCGCCGGCTCAGGCCGACAAGCATCGCAAAAGCGGAATGCATACCCGCCAACGGGTCGCATGGGCCGCGCGGGATCCGGGGCTGGTCATACTCGTGGCCTGTCACCCAGGCCATGCCTGTCATCTGTTCCATTGTTTGGGCGAAACCGACGTTGTTCCGCCACGGTCCGTCCAGACCGAAGGCGGGCATGCGGGTCATGATCAGTCGCGAGTTGACGGCACTCAGTGCTTCCCAGGTGATGCCGAAATTCTCGAAGACGCGCGGTGAGAAATTCTCCACTACCAGATCGACTTGCTCGATGAGCCGGAAGAACAACTCTCGGCCTTTCGGTGCTGAAAGGTCGAGCGTCAAACCCCTCTTGTTGGTGTTGGTGGCCAAGAACATGGCCGAGCGTTCCCACCAATTGGGTTGGTCGACGAATGGTGCGGCCGTCATCCTTGCGCCGTCGGGGTGCTGGATTGACTCGAGGTGGATCACGTCCGCGCCCAATGCGGCGAGGATGTGAGTGGATGAGGGGCCAGCCCACCAAGCGGTCGCGTCGATGACCCGGATGCCCGCCAAGGGAAGGCTTCCATCTGGTTGCCTGATGTGAGATTCCCTTGGGTTTGTCGCAAAGTCAGCGGCATCATGTTCTCCGAGTCGCGGCGCTGCCTTGGGCGTGCTACCCGGCCTCATCCCGGCGATTCGATAAGGCGGAAGCGGATGGGTGTACGAGCCGTCAGCGCTGATGCTCCAGACGCCGCGCGCGTTGAAATGTGGGTGGTCTAGAACGGTCTGTCCGTTGTTGACCTGCGCGACTGGAATCCGAAGTTGCGAGGCGAGCTCCACGATCTCATCCGTGGTGTGCCGAGTGGTCCAGTCATGCACGATCTTGTTCCACTCCTCCATTCGCTCGTACCGCGTAGAGGCCAGGGCCCAGGCCGCGTCCTGCTCGAGGAGGTCTTCACGCTCGATCATCAACAGAAAGGACTCGAACTGCTGACGGGTGTTGGTGTTGAACCCAACCCAACCGTCAGCCGTCGGCTCGATTGAGGGCAGTTCGGTCATCCGCGCTGGACCTGATATTGGTGGACTGCCGGCAAGTGCGTAGTACAAGTCGATGAAGCCACTCGCGCTGAGGTGGCACGCTTCCAGCAACGAACAGTCGATGACCTCGCCACCGCCACCAGCCCGGGCGCGGAGGAAGGCGGCCAGCGCACCGACCGCCGCGTAACTGCCGAGGACCCACTCGAATACGCGGCCACCAGCCTGTAAGGGAGGCTGGTCCGGCCGGGCGCGCAGACCCATAGTTCCGCTCTCGGCCTGCAGCGTGAACTCGGTCGCCGGCTTGTCGCGACACGGACCGGTCAGGCCAAATGGCGACATCACTACAATCACCAAATCGGGTGAAAGGTCGAGCAATTGGTCGTGGTCGATGCCGCCGCAGGCCCCGGAATCGATAACTATGTCAGCTCCAGCGATCAAATCGTCGACATGCGCCTCGCCGTAAACTCCGATGGCCGAACGCTTCCCGGCGTTGAGGAATTTGAACAGAGCCCCGTCGTCATCCGCGCGCCGCCCCGTTCCTCTGCGACGGAACCGATCGCCGCCCGGCGGTTCGACCTTGATCACGTCCCCGCCGACATCCACGAAGAGTTTGCCGCAATAAGGCCCGGCGATTTCGTCGGCGATCTCGACGATCCGCACACCTTCGAGGATGTTCATTCAGATCACTCCGTCGCGGCGCAGCACGGCCAGTTCCGTTTCGTCGCATCCAGCCAGTGTCGTGAGCACCTGATCGGTATCTGCCCCGACTGCCGGCGGAAGGGCTGCGGGGAACGGGCGGTCCGGCTTGGTCTTAATGGGAACTGCGATGAGTCGCAACGACGGCCGACCCTCAGCGTGCCTTTCATAGACCATCGCGCGCGCTTTGACGTGGTCGTCGTCGAGTAGGTCGCCGCCTTCGAAGGCCGGAGCGCCAGCGATGTCAGCGGTGATGAAGAAGTCGGTCCACTCTCGACGACTGCGGCCCTTGAAGATTGCGGTGAGTTCACGGCGCAGGTCTTCGTCGGCATGCGGATCGTCGCCGAAACGAGCCTGTCCGAGCTCGTAAAGATCCATTCGGTCTACGGCTTCGCAAAACCTATGCCAGAACTTGTCTTCCAGTGCGTTGAACACCACGTAGTTGCCATCGCCGGTCTCGTAGTACTGGTACCGCAGGGAAGCTTGCGGGCCGTCCGCGTATCCGAACATGTCGTTGGCCAGTGCCGTCAGTTTCTGGAAGTTCCATGCGATGGCGGCGTCGACTTGAGCGACCTCAACGTATTGCGGCTGCCCGTCGCGGCGCGCGCTGTGTAATGCCGCAAGTACCGCCATCGCGGCGTAGAGGGGGCCGGCCAACACACCCGTGGTGCCGCTGGCACCGGCCGAGAGGCGCGGTGTTCCGTCGGCCTGGATCACGGGCGGATTCAGGCCGGCAAAGCAGTCGAACGACAGTCCATGCGTTGGAAGCTTCGCGTACGGGCCGTAGCTGCCCATTCCGTTGAGGCTGCAGTAGACGATTGTCGGGTTGACTTCGACGACGTCGTCATAGCCAAGGCCGAGTCGCTCGGCCGCACCCGCGCGCAGCCCGTCGATCACCACGGTGGCGTCGGCGGCAAGCCGGCGAAAGATCGCTACCCCCTTCTCCGATTTCAAGTTGAGCGTGACGCTCTTTTTCCCCCGGTTCCACTGGAGGTTTTGCACGTTGTCGGGCGGAAAGAGCTCGCCGCGAAACCCGCCGCCCCCGGGCGGTTCGATCTTTATCACTTCCGCACCGAGATCGGCGAGATGTCCGCCGAGCGCATCGGGCGAGAAGAGGGATAGCTCGAGCACTCGAACATCGTCCAGCACGACAGTTCACCTCTCGCTATTCCGATGCCCGCGCACTGCGGCTTCACATCCACGCGATCGACTTGATCTCGGTGAACTCCTCGAAGCCCCAGCGGCCCTGTTCGCGCCCGAGACCGCTGTGCTTGAAACCACCGAACGGTCCTCCGCCGTTGAACAGTCCACGCGCGGGCATCGACCAGCCGGGGCCCTCGCCGTTGCCGGGATTGGGACCGGGATCGGCGAGGCCACCGCCGGTGCACTGGACGATGACCGTGCCGGTGCGGATTTGGCGTGCCACGTTGAACCCGCGAGCGGCGTTGCGGGTCATGACGAGCCCCGCTAGTCCGAAGTCGGAGTCGTTGGCGATGCGTACCGCCTCCTCCTGTCCCCGGTACGTCTGCACCGTGAGAACCGGGCCGAACACTTCTTCTCGGCAGATCCGCATGTCGTTGTGACAGTTGACGAATGCTGTTGGCTCGTAATAGAAGCCCCGGCTCAGGTGTGCTGGCCGCCGCCCGCCCACCACCAGCGTGGCTCCTTCATCGAGCGCCGATTGCACATAGCCCTCGACCCGTTGGCGTTGTTGTTCACGGATCAGGGGGCCCACCACGGTGGCCGCGTCGCGGGGATCACCGATAGTGAGATTAGGCGCGATGGCCTTGACACCCTCGACGTAGGGATCAACTAGATGCTCTGGTAGCAGCAGGCGCGACGCCGCGACGCACGCCTGTCCCGAATGCATGAGAACTTGCCCGAAACCGATACCTGCGGCGTCGGATTCGGTCACGTCGTCAAGAACGATATGAGCACTCTTGCCGCCCAGTTCCAGCTGGGCCCGCTTCATCGTCCGCGCCGATATCTCCCTGATGCGCTTCCCGGTTTCGGTCGAGCCGGTGAAGGCGATCATGTCCACAAGGGGATTCGTCGACAACTCCTCCCCGACTTCACGACTACCCACCACGACGTTGAAGACGCCCGCAGGTATGCCGGCTTCCTCGCCTATGCGGGCGAGTTCGAGTGCATTCATCGGCGTCCATGGATGTGGTTTCAAAACGACCGTGCAACCGACCGCAAGCGCCGGCAAGCACTTCTGCAAGTTGATCGAGAAGGGGAAGTTGAACGGTGTGATCACGGCGACCACTCCGACGGGCTCCCGCACGACGACAGTGCCGCCGAGCCCGGTCGGTAAGACTTTCGGCCCTCCCGGAGTTTCGACCCAGGTGACGTCGTGCTCCACGAAATCGCTGTAGTAGTGCGATGCTTCGATCGCTCCGCCCACCTGTAGAAAGTCGGTGAGGAAGCCTACGGAGCCGATCTCGGCGACAATGAGTTCGCGCAGCTCGTCATGGCGCGACTCCATGATCTCGCTGAAGCGCTTCAGTATTCTCGCGCGTTCGCGCACTGACATCCACGGCCAAGGACCGTCGTCGAAGGCCCGGCGCGCCGCTTCGATAGCCATAACGGCTTGCTTGGCGCCCCCGTCGAGAGCGCGGCCGACCAGTTCTTCAGTGGCCGGATCGATTACCTCGATCAGTGCCCCGGCGTTCTCACTGGTCCAGCGACCATCGATGAAATTCTCGTACTGCCGGATGGCCACGCTGTTCTACTTCACGACTGGATACGGAGCGGGCTCGAAGTTGAAGACGCGGCGCGCATTGCCCTGCAGCACCTTGTACTTGTCCGCGTCCGATCGACCCTCCAGGCTCTTGAGCGCAGCATCCAGCGAGCGCGGCCACAAGCTGTCGGTATGCGGGTAGTCGGTTTCGATCATCACGTTTTCGACGCCAATGTAATCGAGATTGGCAGCACCGAATTCGTCCTCAATGAAGCATCCGTAGATGTGATCGCGAAACAACTGCCGAGGCGACTCCGGGAAGATCGCCGGGTCCGTGGCGATTGCGCTCATTCGCATGGTTGCCGGATCCACTGTCCAGTTATTGGCTCGCAGGTAGCGATATTCGGCGGCGACGTGCTCGGCGCGCTCGAGCAGATAGGGGATCCACCCGATACCGCCCTCGGCGAGAACGATCTTGAGGTCGGGAAACTTCTGCAGCTTGCCCGAGAACAGCCAATCTGTTGTGGAGTGGGCCAGGTTGAGCCCGATGTTGACCGACTGCACTCCGAATGGCGCGTCCGGTGACGTGTTCGGGCTGACCGATGACGACCCGATGTGCGTGCAGAGCGGCATCTTCGTTTCGTTCACCGCCGCGAAGAATCCGTCCCACTCCCCCGAGTGGATCGACGGGAAGCCAAGCGCGTGCACGTTTTCCGAAAACGCGATCGCCTTGGCGCCCTTATCCGCGCACCGGTGCACTTCGGCGACGGCCAGTGCGGCGTCCCACAGCGGCACGATGATCATCGGGATGTAGCGCCCCGGCGCCGACCCACACCACTCGTCGATGATGTAGTCGTTGTATGCCCTGAGGCACTTCAAACCGAGTTCGCGGTCCTGAACTTGTGAAAATACCTGTCCGCAAAAGCGTGGGAAGAACGGGAAGTTCAACCCGGCGATGACGTGATCCTGGTCCATGTCCGGGATTCGGGCCTTCGGGTCGTAGTAAACCTTCGGCAGATCCTCGTAGTTGACCGACAGCGGGGAGTAGTCGTCGGGCTGCTGATGGGCGGCCACCAGGATGCCCATGACCGTCGCGCGGTGCTTCTCATAGACCCAGGTGTCGACGCCGTCGATGCGTTCCACGTGCGGCACGCGGTCGCGATCGGCGGCAGACGCGCGGTCGACCCAAACGTTCGGCGGCTCGATGATGTGATCGTCAACGGAGATCAGCCACTGCAGATCCTGTTCCACGGATACTCCCTAGGGCCGTTGTGTGGTCGTCCGCCGGCTACGCGTCGGGCTGACGGGCCGAGCGCGTGCAATCCGCTGCCCGTCCCAACCCCTTCGGACACTATGAGCGGCCACCAGCCTTGTCAAGTAACACTTGATAACTGTGATCAAGCTTATCGAGTGTCACTTGACTACCCTTCCACCGCGATCTATCGTGCGAAAAACACGGCACTCGACGAATCCCCGGTCGAGGCGAAACCGCTGTCGCAAGACGGCGAGTACCGACGCCGCGACATCGACGTCGTGGTCGCAACAAGAGAAGGACTACGCCCAGTGCCCAAGTCGCTCGAGGACCATGCCGAGAACTTCGATCTTCGCCACGAGGATTTTAAGGAGCCGGACTATTTGTACGAGCTCTATTCGCACATGCGCGCCAAGGCAGCCATCGCGCATACCGACTTCCCGTTTCTGAGCACGCGGGAAGACGGTGCCTGGGTGGCGATGACCTACAACGAGTGCTACGAAATCCTCAAGAACTGGGAAACTTTCTCCAGCACGCCCCCACCCGGCGACGCCATGCAGCTATCGGGTGACGTCGTCATCCTGTTGGACCCGCCGCGCCAGCAAGCGCTACGCAAAGTGCTCAATCCGTACTTCTCGCCAGGCCGCATGAAGCAACTGCAGCCGCAGATCCGGGCCGAAACCGACGCGTTGATCAACGAGTTCGTCGAGGACGGTCATGGCGATTTGGCAGTAGTCGCCTGGCAGCAACCTGGGATCGTGTTCTTCAAGTACCTCCTTGGCATGCCGGTCGGCGACGTCCCGCTGTGCATTGAACTCACGGATGAAGCGTTGAACGGGGAAACCGAGGAGATCCGGCTGACGGCCTGGGGCGGCCTCTACGAACACATCACAAATGCGGTCACGACTCGGATGCAAGGCGAACCCCAAGACGACATGATTGACGTCCTGCTGTCGGCCGAAATCGACGGTGTCAAGCTGCGATTCGATGATGTCGTGTCGAACGCAATGCTTTTGGTGCAAGCGGGCCTAGAGACGACGGCGAGCGCGATGTCGTACGCATTCCACTACCTCGGCACCCGTCCCGACGAACGGGATCGGCTGATCCACGAACCCGAGCTCATGTCGACTGCCGTCGAGGAACTGATCCGATTCGCCGGATCGATTCACGGCATTCCGCGAACGGTCACCAAGGAGGTCGAAATCGGCGGGCTGAACCTGTGCCCGGGACAACAGGTCATCGTCAACTACGCATCGGCCAATCGTGACGACCGCGAGTTTCCTGATGCGCACAGATGCATCCTCGACCGAGAACCCAACCGCCATCTCGGATTTGGCGCAGGTGTTCACCGTTGCCTGGGGTCGAACCTGGCGCGACTGGAGTTTCGCATCGGGGTCGAGCAGACGCTGGCCCGTATGCCCGATTACACCGTAGCGACCGACGCTGAGTCGATCTTCCATGGGAATTCGGTGACCCGAGGATTCCGCAAGGTTCCAGTGGTGTTCACCCCCGGACCGCGAGTAGGACCGGACTGACGCACGTGTTCGGTTCGATGACTCAGTGTTCGTGAATGATTACGCCGCGAATGTTTCGACCGGCGAGCATGTCGTCGTAGGCGTCGTTGATGTCGGCGAGCTTGTATTCGGTGGTGACCGTTTCATCAAGTAAAAGCTTGCCCTCGCGGTAGAGGCTGAGCAGTCGGGGGATATCGGCGCGCGGGTTGGCTTCGCCGTAAAGGCTTCCCAGCAGTCGCTTTTGAAACAGCGTGACCATCGCGATCATTGACATCGGCAGGGTCCTCGTCATGTCGAGCATCGACCCCAGCGCGGTGACCACGACGGCACCGTTCTTGCTGACGATGTTCAGTGCGTCGACGATCATGGGGGCTTCGACGAGTCCGACCGTCACAATGGCGGAGTCGGCCATCACGCCGCACGTCAGCTCCGCAACCAAGGCTGTTGCCTCGGGCATCGATGTCACGAAGTGGGAAGCGCCGAACTGAGAAACCATGTCGCGCTTGGCCTCCACGATATCCACGGCGATGATCCTCTCGGCGCCGGCCAATCGCGCGCCTTGGATCGCGCCGCTGCCAATACCACCACATCCGACCACCACGACGGTGTCGCCCGGCTTGACTCCTGCGGTGTTCACCGCCGAGCCCCAGCCGGTGGTCACGCCGCAGCCGACAAGACAGGCTCGGCTCAGGGGAAGGTCCTCGTCAATCTTCACCACAGATGCCTCCGGCACCGTGCCGTATTGCGCAAAGGCACCGAGCCAGGCCAGCGCGCCGATATCGCGGCCCCTGGCATGGCGGCGGAAGCTGCCGTCGAGTTGCTCGCCCGTGGCCATCTGGCCACCTAGGTCACAGAGATTCTGGTGGCCGCTCGAACACCAACGGCATCGCCCACACGCCGGCAGGAACAAGCCCACCACATGATCACCGACGCTCAAGTCGCGCACACCTGGTCCGACCTCTTGGACGACACCCGCCCCCTCGTGCCCGCCGACCAGCGGCAGTGCAAGTGGTAGGTCACCCTCACGGACGTGGTGATCGGAGTGACAGAGCCCGGCCGCTTCGAAGGAGACGAGCACTTCGCCTTCTTTGGGGCCGTCCAGTTCGACCTCTTCGACGCTCCACTCCTGGTGGACGTCCCATAACACCGCAGCATTCATCTTCATTGTCGACGCATTTAACGGCCTCGCGATGACGTTGTCAAGTGTCACTTGACAACCCGTTCGGAAACGGCGCTGACGCTCCACCAGGGCGAGCACTCAAGCGCTATGCCTGTAATGAGCGATGTCCTTCATTCGTATGCGATCGGGATCCGAAGGCGAGGAATGCGGCTCGACCCCAGTCGAACACCACTCGCGGTCAGACTCAGGGACCCGCACCGTCGCGTTACTGTGTGCCAATGGCCAATAGCCCCGCGAAGCGCGTCCGAGATAAGGACGGGAAGCAACGCGCCCTGGTGGAGGCCGCGGCTGAGGTATTCGCCGAACAGGGCTTTGACGCGGCAGTGACGAAGGAGATAGCTCGCCGTGCCGGATGCTCGGAGGCCATGCTGTTTCATTATTTCGGCGACAAGCAGGGCATCTTCGAACAGGTCGTCTCACGTCAGATCGCGGAGGGAGTTACCGAGGCGGAGGACAAAGTCATGGAGTCTCTGCCAGACAGTTTCGTCGATTTCGTCAAGCAACTCTTTCTGGCGCGACTAACAGTCCGCGAGCGCCGAGACACGGTGCCGGGCTGGGACATAGCGGGACGCGCTTTGTCTGACCCCGAATTCTCCCTGCGGGTCATGCGTCCGAATCATGAGCACCGCGTATCGGTGATCACCGGCGGCGTCGCTCATTACCAAGATCTCGGCCAAGTCAACCCCCACGTTGATCCTGCTACGGTCGCCGAGCTGCTCGCCAATTTCACTATCTTCACCACGACCGTCGGTCCGCGCTGGTTCGGTACCCCCGATGCCGAAATTCGCGCTCAGATAGAGCTTGGGGCTCGGATCTTCGCCGACGGGGTCAGAGGCTCCTCTGCCGGCGGCGCGTCTCACCGTTCTCGCCGCGGACGGTCGTCACGATCGAGATCCGGCAGATAATGCGGTGCCCCTGAACATTCGCACGCGTTGCGGCCCGCCTTCACTGCTTGGCGGTCGCCGAGACCCCCCGGGATGGAACGGCGCCGAGGCGGCGCTCAAACCTCTGAACGCCCGGGTCTCGTAAGCGGGTATCCAGGACCCCTCATTCGATGTACCATTTGGTACATGTTTACCGAAGACAGTATCGAGATCGACGCGCCACCACAGCTCGTGTGGGATGTCTTCAGCGAGGTCGAGCGCTGGCCCGAGTGGACCGCATCGGTGACGTCGCTGGTCGGCCGGGACGGGCCAGCGCTCGGGGTCGGAAGGCGGTTCGCGATCAAGCAGCCCGGCATGGCGAAGCTGGTCTGGAAGGTCACCGAGCTCGACCGGGGCTCGTCGTGGACGTGGGTCCAGCGCTCCCCCGGCGTGTCGGTGAGCGCCCGGCACGACGTCACTGCGCTGCCCGGCGGCCGCACCCTGGTACGTCAGCAGCTGGATCAGCGCGGTGTGCTCGGGGCGCTGGTCGGCCGGCTGATGACGAAGAAGACCAAGCGATTTCTCGAGCTCGAGGCCCAAGGACTGAGGGCCCATTCTGAACAGCTCAGCCGCGACAATGGCGCGCACTCCTGACGTCGCGCGGCGCCGGCAACTACTCGACGCCCTGATCGAGGAGTTCGCCACCGGCGGCATCGGCGACCGCTCGCTGCGCGAGGTGGCTGCCGCGATCGGTACCAGCCACCGAATGTTGCTGCACCACTTCGGTTCCCGCGACGAACTACTGCTCGCGGTCGTCGAGGAGGTCGAGCACCGACAGATGGGACTGCTCCCCCAGTTGCCAGAAGAACCCGACGAGAGCTTCGCCGCCATGTGGGCCGACGTCCGTCGGCCTGAGCTGCGCAACCTGGAACGACTCTTCTTCGAGTGCTACGCCCGCGCCGCCCAGGGCGAAAAGCCGTTCGCCCGAATGGTTCCCGGCGCTGTCGAGGGTTGGCTTGCCGAGGCCGATGCGGCCGCCGGCGGCCCGGTCGACATCGCGCTGGCCCGGCTTGGATTGGCCGTCATCCGCGGCCTGCTGTTGGACCTCGTGGCCACCGACGACGACGCCGGCGTCGACGCCGCGGCAGGAGCCTTCGCGAGACTACTTCGCTTTGGGCAACACTGAGATCAGGGTGTCGACGAGCTCCTCTGCGTTGGTGTGCCACTTGTCCAGATCCATGTGGCCGCTTAAATCCAAACCCGTGATCCCGTGGGCACTGGTTAGCAGCAGCGCCCCATAACGCCGCGCCTGCTCAGGACCCGTGATCCGACCGATGATGTCGAGAAACAGATCCTGCGCCCGTTCGGCCACCCGCATCGCTTCGGTGGGGTCCCCCGGCGGCGGGGTGAACATCAGCCGGTACAGATGCGGTCGTGCGCGGCCCAGATCGATCAGAGCAAGCAGACCGGAGCGCAGGGAGTCTTCGGGCGGATCGTCGCTGTCGACCAAAGCCTGGAGCAGGTCGCCCAATTCGCTCAATGCGTTGATCGCCAGGACCGCGAGCAGCGACTCCTTGTCGGCGAAGTGGCGATAGGCCGCCGAGCGGGAAACCCCGGCCCGAGCGCCCACCTCGCGCAACGTGACAGCCTCGACGCCGCCGAGGTCGAGTAATGCCCCGGCGGCCTCGAGC
Source organism: Mycobacterium hainanense (assembly GCF_041890355.1). Taxonomy (NCBI): domain Bacteria; kingdom Bacillati; phylum Actinomycetota; class Actinomycetes; order Mycobacteriales; family Mycobacteriaceae; genus Mycobacterium; species Mycobacterium hainanense. The sequence goes on from NZ_CP169059.1 coordinate 4,182,787, forward strand.
AGCGAGCGGCGCGTCGCCGCAGCAGTTTCCGCTCGTGTCGCCACCCGCCGAGCATAAGCCCGAAATTTCAGTTGACACTGTCAACTCGACCCGATAGGTTCAGTTGACAACGTCAACTCAAAGGCTCGGATGCCGAACGGAGACCGTCATGACTTCCCCGCATTCCACCGACCGCAACCAGCTGATCGTGGTGACCGGCGCCTCCACAGGCATCGGCGCCGCCACGGCTAAAGAACTGGCCGGCAATGGTTTTCACGTCCTCGCCGGTGTGCGTCGTGATGCCGATGCCGACGCGCTGCGGGCTGACGGCATCGAACCACACATCCTGGACATCACCGTCGAATCGGACGTGGCCGCGATGGCCGATCGTGTCGCGAACGATCCACTGCATCGCCCCCTTCGCGCGCTGATCAACAACGCCGGGATCGCGATCAATGCTCCGGTGGAGACGTTGCCGATTCCGCAGTGGCGCAATCAATTTGAGGTAAACCTATTCGGTCAGATCGCGATGACTCAGGCGCTGCTGCCGGCGCTCTTAGGCAGCAAAGGCACCGTCGTGAACATAAGTTCCGTCGGCGGGAAGGTCGTCTTGCCGACCTATGGCGCATACGCCGGTTCGAAGTTCGCGCTGGAGGCGGTCAGCGACGCCCTGCGCCGGGAGGTCGGCGGTCTCGGGGTCAAGGTCGTCGTCGTCGAACCCGGTGCCGTCAGAACCGAAATGGCCGAGCGGGGAATCGCCACGGCGGAGGCACTGATGGCCGACATGACCCCGGCCCAGCTCAAGCGCTACGACACGCTCGCGGCAGCCGTCACGGCCCAAGCCCGGTCGTTCGGCGAGGACGGCGTCCCGGCTGAACACGCCGCCAAGGTGATCGTCAAGGCGGCGACCGCGTCGCGTCCCCGAACCCGCTACACCATCGGTCGCGATGCCGCGATCCTCACGCGGGTCAGCCGTCTCATATCCGACCGGGTGCTGGATCGCATTGTGCGCCTGAGCCTTCGATCATTCGCGAAAGGCTCGGAGTTCGGCGAAGGGCGCATCGCGGCAACCACAGCCAACGCCTAGGCGGCCGACCGCGGGCCGGAAGATCAGCCGGAGGTGTGGACGATCAGGACGTCGGTCTTCGCCCTGCGGGAAACTTCGGAGGGGACCGATCCCAGGAGCCGCCCCGCGACGCTGCTGAGCCCGACGTTGCCGACGACCAGCAGGTCGGCATTGACCTCCTCGGCGAGCTGCACCAGCGCGTTGATGGGCGGTCCGACGACGGCCCTCTCTTCAACGTTCTTGGCCCCGGCCTGGTGCGCCCGCTCCCTGGCGTTCTGCAGGATCGCATAGTAGGGGGCCTGGCCCAGCGTCCGGTAGTCCTGACCGTGGTCGCTCCCCGGGGGGATGGCGTAGCGGCCGCGTTCCTCGTGGACCGGGAGATGCGCCGTCGCGACGATCAACGTCGCGCCGTGGTCCGCGGCCGTCGCTGCCGCGCGCTCCACCGCGCGCAGCGACGAGTCCGAGCCATCGGTGCCGACCACGATGATCTGATAGGCGCACATTTCCCACCCAGTGTAAAAGCTCGGCGGCGGCTCAGAACCCGAATGAAGGCAAATAACTCGGTGGTGGCACGCAGCGCGTTGCCGGCTCAGCCCTGCGCGGCCGCCGCCAAGCGCTTGGCGCCCGACCCGTTGCCGAAGAACTCGTACTCCTCGGGATTGACCGAGCGCGTTTCCCGCCAATACTCCCAGGTATAGCCGCCCCACAGCACAGTGTTCTTGCCGTGCTCGTCGAGGTACCAGCTGGCGCAACCGCCGCTGTTCCACACCGAGGGCCCCAGCCTGCGCTGCAACTCGTCGTTGAAGGCGTCCTGCGCGGCGCGGGTGGGCGCGAGTGCCTGCACGCCGAGCTTGTCGCAGGTCTTGATCGCGCTGGCGACGTAGCGAATCTGCGACTCGATCATGAACACCACCGAGTTGTGACCCAGGCCGGTGTTCGGTCCCAGCAGGAAGAACAGGTTGGGCATGCCGGCGACGGTGATGCCGCGGTGGGCGGCGATGCCCTCGCGGTTCCAGCGGTCCACCAGGTCCTCGCCGTTGTGGCCCTTGATCTGGACGTAGGTGTAGGAGTCGGTGACGTGGAATCCGGTGCCATAGACGATCACGTCGACGTCGCGCTGCGTGCCGTCGGCGGTGACGATCCCGGTCGGCGTGATCCGCGCGATGCGATCGGTGATGAGTTCGGTCTTCGGGTCCGCGACCGCGCGATAGTACGTGGAGGAGTTCAGGATTCGCTTGCACCCGATGCGGTAGCTCGGGGTCAGTTTGCGGCGCAGTTCGCGGTCCTTGACCGAGCGGCGGATGTTGTATTTGACGTAGGCCTCGATGAACTTCAGCGCGTTGGGGCGCTTGGTCATGCCGATGGCCAACGCCTCCTGCCCCCAATAGATCGCGAGCCGCACCAACGCCCGCAGGCCCGGGACGTTCGCCATGGCCCGGCGCACCGCCACCGGGATCTCGGGGTTGGAGCGCGGCACCACCCATGGCGGGGTGCGCTGGTAGAGCTGAAGTTCGGCGACCTGACCGACGATCTCCGGCACGATCTGGATCGCGCTGGCGCCGGTCCCGATCATCGCCACCCGCTTGCCGGTCAAATCGACGGCGTGATCCCACTCCGCGGAATGGAAAGCGGGACCGCGGAATTCGTCGCGGCCCTCGATATCGGGCAGGGACGGGATGTGCAGCGCGCCCGCGCCCGAGATCAGGAACTGCCCGACGAATTCGCGGCCGTCTTTGGCGAAGACGTGCCAGCGCTGTTCGTCGTCGTCCCAGTGCGCCCGGTCGACGTGCGAGTTGAACTCGATGTAGCGGCGCAGGCCGTACTTCTCGGTGACGCCCTTCAGGTAGTCCCAGATCTCGGGCTGGTAGGAAAACGGATTCTTCCAGTCAGGCTTGGGCTCGAACGAGAACGAGTACAGGTGCGATGGGATGTCGCAGGCGCAGCCGGGGTAGCTGTTGTCGCGCCAGGTGCCGCCGACATCGCCGAACTTTTCCAGGACGACGAAGTCCACGCCCTGTTGCTGCAGCTTGATCGCCATGCCCAGGCCGGAAAACCCGGTCCCGATGATGATGGCGCGGGTGTGCACGGGCTGGTGTGCGGATGTCGGTTCGGCGTGTGTCACAACGTCGGTCACGGTGGATCGATCTTCCTGTTAGCTCCCCAGATACCCAGTACCCAGGGTATCGGATGGCACGAGTGTTGACGATCGCCGAAACGATGTCAACGTGACGGAGTCTTCAGCGGTCCTCAGCTCGCCGCGGGGTTGCTGGGCACCACGCTGTGCACCGGCTGGTCAGGGTCCATCGCGATGCCCAGCGCCTCGGCGGTGCCGACGATGACCCCGACCATGATCGTCGTCAGATGGGCGACGAACTGGTCGCGCGGCATGCGGCGGGCGCTCTGCGGGTCGGGGCCCAGCCACCATTCGGTGGCCGAGGCGGCCGAACCGAACGCGGCATGCGCGGCCAGCTCGAACGCCGCGTGGTCGAGCTCCATTTCGCGCAGCTCGTTGTCGAACAGGTCGGCCATTGCCAGCGTGATCCCGCGGCCCTCGTTGAGGATTTGGGGGCTGGCCGCCGAACGGCCCTGGATGAAGACCCGCAGCACGTTGGGATGCAGGTCGACGAGGTTGACGTACTCGTCGACGGCGCGCCGGATCACCTCGCGCGCCGAATCGGTCTTCAGGTCGATCGCCGGGAAGATCGCCGCCCACAGCATGTCGCGCAGCCGTTCCCCGATGGCCTGGAACAGGTCCGACTTGTCGTGGAAATGCCGGTAGATCTTCGGCTTGGCGGTGCCGGCCTCCTCCGCGATCTCGCGCACGCTCAACTCGGGTCCGAGCCGGTCGATGGCCCGGAACGCCGCGTCGACGATTTCGCCGCGCACCTTCTTGCGGTGTTCGCGCCAGCGCTCGCTGCGCGCGTCGACCTTCGCCCCGGGCGGCTTGACGCTGGGGTGCGGCGGTCGCGGAATTCTCACCACGTCAAGCACCATACCCCTCCGGGCGCCCGCCGAGCCCCTGACCTGGGCAGACCGCCGATACGTCACCGTGTCATGACCGTGCGCGCAGTACCTCGCTGGGAGTGCGGCCAAACTCCCGGCGGTAGTCGGCTGCGAATCGGCCGAGGTTGGCGAACCCCCAGCGGTACGCGACGGCTGCCACGGTCGCCCCGTCCTCGGCGGACGCCCGGCACAGGTCTGCATGTGCGCGCGCGAGACGGATCGACTTCAGGTAGGCCATCGGGGTCGTGTCCAAGTGGTTACGGAACGCCTCCTGGAGGGCGCGGGGGCTCAGCCGCGCCGCGGCCGCCAAGTCCTGGATGCGGACGTCCTCGGCTGCCCTGTCCTCGAGGTAGGCGATTGCACGACGCACGGCCGGGGGTCTTATGCGGCCGCGGAGTTCGTCATGGGCCGCGCGATGAACCGCAGGGTATGCCTCGACGATGCTCGCTATCAACATGCGACGCATCTGGGCCGACAATAACGGTCCGGAAGCCAAGAGGCCGTTCGGACCGGCATTTCGGAGCAGCACGTGCATCACCTGTGCCACGGCCGCCGCGCCCGGCTTGGACGGACGCCAACTCAGTGGGAAGCGAACGGAATTCAGGTGACTCGCGCCCGTGAACTCAGCGACCGTCGTCTCGAGTGCACTACGAGGGATCCGCGCGTGAAAGATGCTGCAGTTCTCCTGCCAGCGCAGGCGATAGGCGGTGTGGGCATCCAACACAACGTGCTCGCCGGGTACCAGCAACCGTTCGCCGGTGTCCGTGCTGACCAGCAGCCGACCGCTGACTTGTTGGGAAACCAGCACAAAGTCATCGAACGCAAACGAGTCCAGCACCGTAGTCCCCGCGCCGTAAGTCAGCGAGTAGACACCGAGCCCCCTGCTACCCCCTTCGGCATGCCGGGCACGGAAGGAGGCCTTGCTGCCTTCGAGGGTGAGCCGGTGGGGACAGTAGAGAGCTGCCATGCGGGTGCATGCATCGTCGGGATCCGCCGTGTCAAGACGAATGCGCAGCACATCGCTCATGCGACTGTGGCCCGGCAGCGTGCGACTCATTCGACACCTTTCGTCGACTTGTGACGTTCGGTAATGACAACGACGACCGCACGTCGCGTGTGCCGCCGGAAAGCCAAGGCGTCCGTTTCCGTGGAAAAGATGGCGCATTGCGAGCGACAGACAGATGTGCGGAATTTGCCCGTTCGGCCATGGCGCATTCTGTGGGAATCAAGGCACGATGTGCAGCCACCCAGGGAAGGCGGCGGCGTTGCATTCGACATGAACACCGTGGTCTCCCCCGACGGAACTCGGATCGGTTATGAATCGGTCGGTACCGGTCCACCCCTCTTGCTCGTCCACGGCAGCACCGGCACCCGCGCCCGCTGGTCACCGGTGCTACCGGCCCTGGCGAAGCATTACACCGTCCACGCGATGGACCGCCGCGGTCGCGGGCTGAGCACCGCTGAGGTCGAGCCTTACAGCTTGGCCCGCGAAGCCGAGGACGTCGCGGCCATCGCCGAAGCCCTCGGCGGCAACGTCTACGTGTTCGGCCATTCCTACGGCGCCCTGGCGGTTCTCGAAGCGGCCACGATCACACGTGCTTTCCGCCGGGTGATGCTGTACGACCCACCAATTTCGTCGTCGGGCTTCGACGTCGGCTCGCCGGAGGGCGTGGCCCGCATCGCCGCCATGTCCGACCCGCGCGACATCCTCGAGGCGTTCTATCGTGTGACGCTCCACCTGCCGCCGTCAGACATCAAGGACCTTGCGGATCGCGAGTTCCCGTACCTCGCCGCATCGATAGGCCGTACCGCCGGCCGCGAACTCGCGCAGGCCCGCGCCTACCGCCCGCCAGCGCGGCTCGCGGCGATCACCGTCCCGGTCCGTTTGGTGCTAGGCAGTGAGAGCCCCGCCTATTTCCGGGCGGCCACCGCGGCCGTAGCAGCACGAATACCTGGCGCGACGGTCGTCACGTTGAAAGGTCAAGGACATCAGGCGGTCGACTACGACCCGCAACAGATCGTCCAGGCACTGCTGGACTTCGACCCCGACGTTCGCTAGTGCGAACACGCGACTGACTCGACGGTCGTGGCGCGGTGTTACTGCGGCTCATGCGGACAGCACCTGGCACCAGACGCCGGCATGCTCTCCTTCGGCCGTGTGCTCGGAGCGCACCTTGCCGTCGACGGTGATGCGGCAGCCAATACTTCCTCCGGCCACTTGCGCCGTGATATCGGCGGTGGCCGTTGTCAATACCGTCACTTCGGTGTGTGTCCAGGGCAGCGCCATCAGCTCAATGGCGATCGCGTGCGAATTCATGTCCCAATAACTGACCCTTCCCCATCCTGCCAAATCACCGAAGATGTCGTATTCGATGCGTTTGGGATTGAATTGAGCTATCGAGAACTTGTTGTCCGGGCTGCGGGTTCGGTCCTGAGAGCCGAATACGTCGTGAGCATGTTGGATGGTGACGCCCGCCACGACGGCCACGACGGCCACCACGGCCGGCAGCCAAAGTCTGTCGCCAAGTCGACGATGGCAGGAATCATTCATAAACGTTGCGGTCCTTGCCTATTCAGGCCATCAGAGGGCATGCGGCGCCGGCGCCACATTGTGATTGAGGCGGAACATGTTGGTCGGGTCGTACATCCTCTTGACGCGCGCGAGGCGCTCGTAGCACTCGCGGCCATAGATGGCTACGGCGTCGTCTGCTTCGTCGGGAGCAAGATTGTTCACCAGCAGGCGTTCTCCCCGCCAGGGCGCCATGCCGTCGAGCAGCGCAGCGACCGACTCCTTGAGCCGCTGTTCGTCGGACCGCGGACCAACCTCGACACCCAACAGGACATACGGCAGGCCCCGGGTCGCCACGGCGTTGGGCACCAACGGATCTCGGTCCCAGGCTCCGCCCAGGGCGCGCATTTCAGCGATCCACATTGTGGTGTCGGATCCAGGGCCGACCAGATCGACCAACTTGTCCTGCGCCGCCCCGGGAAATTCCCGCAGCATGATGCTGCGCTCGTAGTACGGCAACGGTTCGGTCGGCTCGTCGTGGATCGATGCGACCGCGGCGTACGGCATGTCCGCCACGGTGTCCAGGATTGGCGGCGCCACCGCCCGCAGCGGTGCGATCATCCGTTCGCCGTCTTCAACGGAGCCGTCGTACGCGATCCGCACGGCCACTGTGAACACGCCGCGCAGGGGTTCAGGTATCGCTGGCAGCGTCGGCAATCGCAGCGCCGCGAACGAGGAGATCATTGTCTCGGGTGTGTGCGGGTGCCACGCAGTCCAGGCCCGCAGCACGTCGGCCATCCGTGCCCCTGCGAAATAGATGCCACCGCCGTAGAGGCGCGACACGGGGAACACAGAGAACTCCATCGCCGTGACGATCCCGAAGTTGCCCTTGCCGCCCCGCAGTGCCCAGAACAATTCAGGGTCCGAATCCGGGTCGACATGCCGGAATTCGCCGTCCGCAGTCACCACATCGAGCGCGCGCACGTAGTCGGCGGCATAGCCGCGGGAGCGGCCCAGGGTCGGGCTGAGACCGCCGCCCAGGGTATAACCGACGACTCCTACCGTGGGGTTCGACCCGTTCAACGGCGCGAGGCCCGCCTCGGCTGCCTTCCGGACGACGTCGCCCCATAGCGCTCCGGCGCCGACTCTGGCCGTGCGGCGCACCACATCGATGTCGACATCGCTCATTCGCCGTGTGGCGATCAGGACGGCATCCTGCGCCGTCCCGACAATCTGGTGTCCGGTCGCTTTTGCCAGAACCGGCCGCCCCTGTCGTGCCGCGAACGCTACCGCCGCCTGGACATCGATCGCGTTCTCCGCCAGCACAATCAGAGCAGGCGTCAGCTCGTGATTCAAATTGAACACGGCGCGTTCGACGTCATATCCCGCGTCAGCGGGCAACAACACCGAACCCCTGACCTCGGTTCGTAGCCGTACCACATCCTGCGGTCGGACGGGCGCAGAAGCAGCACTCTCGATATTCATTGCCTACAACCTTCTTTCGCCATGCACTAGGGGCGGTTCTTCTACCAGGACCGGGGCGGCGCGACGTTCGGTGGTCGTACGCGACGGTCTGGGTGGAATCCACTGGGGCCACCAGAAGAACGACCCGAGCAAGCGTGCGACCGCGGGCGTGATGAATGAACGCACGATGAGCGTGTCAAGCAGAAGACCCAGGCCGATGATTGAACCCATCTGGCCGATGTTGACCAGATCGCTCGAGACCATCGCCATCATGGTGACGGCGAAGACCAATCCCGCTGTGGTCACGACTTTGCCGGAGTTGGCGACCGCTCTGATCAGGCCGGTGTTCAAACCCGCTTTGGCTTCCTCGCGGTAGCGAGCGATGAGTAGCAGGTTGTAGTCGGAACCGACCGCCACCAAGATGAGGAAGGTGAGGGGCAGGTTCAGCCAGCTCAGCGGGACGCCCAATAGATGCTGCCAGATGAGGACCGACAGACCGAACGCTCCGGAATAGGAGAACGCCACGGTTCCAAGGATCACCAATGCTGCGACAACGCTTCGGGTGATGAGCAGCATCACAAGGAAAATCATCGCGAAAGCCGCTGTCGCGGCGATGAAAAGGTCGTTCCGCGAGGCTTCCTGGATGTCCCAGTACGTCGCCGCGGCGCCTCCGAGATAGACGCGCGATCCGGCGAGCGTGGTGCCTTTCAACGCCTCCCTGGCGGCAGGCAGATAGGCCTGGTCATGCTTGATACCTTCGGGGCTGAGTGCCTCTCCGTCGTGGTAGATCATGTACCGCGCCGCTTTGCCGTCCGGAGACACGAAGAACCGGAGGTCGATCTGAAAGTAGGGATTTTGAAAGGCATCCGGCGGCAAATAGAAGAAATCGTCATTCTTCGAGCTGTCGAAAGCGTAACCCAGATCCATCAGTTGGCGGCCCAGCTCATCCAACTGGGTCAACTGAGGTGTGATCGTGCTGTGCTCGGCCGAGATGATTCGGCGCATGTGGTCGAGTTCGCCGACGTTTTGGCCGATCAGTCCGACGAGCTGTGGCGTCACAGCATCTTGAATCAATGCGGCATTCAGGTTCTTGTCCATCTCGTCCGTCAGCTGGTCGAACTTGTCGGTGACGTCGAAGAGCGACCGCAGCGACCAGCAGATCGGGATGTCGAAACAATGCTTATCCCAATAAAAGTAACTGCGAAGAGGGCGCCAGAAGTCGTCGAAGTCAGCGATGTCGTCCCGCATCGAATCGCTGACCTCTTTGATGTTTTGAGCGGCATCGGCCGCGATATGCGCGGCCCCTGCCTGTCGCGAGGTCAACTCTTGCTGGTGATGCAGGAGAGCTGTCAATCGGTCGGTGACGGCGGCCATGTCCGTGAGCCGGTTGTTCAGATCGGCGAGGAAGGGTAACAATTCTTTGATCTTTGTTCCCATCGTGCCCACGGCGTAGGTAAATGATGAATGCTCGAGCGGCGCACCCAAAGGCCTGGTGGTGCCTTGCACCATCGCTACTCCCGGCGTGTGAAAGACGTTGTGCGCAACCCTTTCCAGCGCGATCATGTCCGTACTGTTACGCATGTCATGATCGGATTCCAACAGGAGCATGTCACTGTTCAACCGGCTCACGGGGAAGTGCCTGTCGCTTGCGGCATACCCTTGCTTCGACGGGATGTCATCGGCGATGTAGGCGCGGTCGTCATAGTTGGGGCGGTAGGACAATAGCGTGACCGAGCCGACCAGCACCACCATGGAACTCGCCAGCAGGAGCCGTCCAGGCCAGCGCACGACCAGTGTCCCTACCTTGCGCCAGATACCTGCTCCTGCAGGACGTTTCGGATCGAACAGTCCCACGCGACTGCCCAGCGCGAGCAACGCCGGACCGAATGTCAAAGCAGCCGCGACTGCGGTGAGCATCGCCACAGCGCATGGAATGCCACAGGTATTGAAGTAATTCAGTCGGGTGAACTGCAGGCAGAACGTTGCCCCGGCCACCGCCAGGCCGGACCCGAGAATGACGTGGGACACGCTGCCCACTGCGGAATAGTAAGCGGTTTCGCGATCTTCACCGGCATGGCGTGCTTCGTGGTAGCGGCCGATCAAGAAGATCGCGTAATCGGTGCCCGCGCCCAGGATCAGGGAGACAAGAATGTTCGACGCGAATTCGGATATCTGGGTGAACTTGTGGAAGGCGAGGAACGAGACGATGCCCCGTCCGCAGATCAGTTCCATCATCACCATGAACAGGATCAGCAGCGCGGTCGTTATCGAGCGATAGACGATCAGCAGCATCATGGTGATGAGGACGATGGTGACGAACATGATCGTGATGAGGCTCTTGTTGCCGACCTCGAGCATGTCTGCCGACAACGGTGCCGCACCCGAAACGTAGACTTTCAGTCCCGGCGGGGTTTTGGTGTGCGAGACCAGATCACGCACCGCACGGATGGACTCGTCCGACAGCGACGAACCTTGATCGCCAGCGACCCGCACCAAGGTGTAGGACGCCTGACCGTCATTACTCTGCACACCCGCAGCCGTCGTTCCTTCGCCCCACAGATTCATGACGTACTGAACGTGCCTGTCGTGCTGCAGTTTGGCGACCAGCGTGTCGTAGAAGGAGTGGTCAGCCTGATCCAGTTTGCGGGAACCCTCCAGCACGACCATGACCAGGCTGTTGCTGTCGGATTCCTTAAACACTTCCCCGATGTGGATGAGCGCCTTCGCCGACGGCGCATCCAGAGGGACCAGGGGGCCGCGGTTTGCCTCGGTGACGGGCTCGAGCTGCGGGACGACCGTGTTGACCACCACCAGCAAGGCAATCCAGGCGAGCACCACCGCGAGCGAATACTTCCGGATGATGCGTGCAACAAACGGTCTACGCACATCGGCGCCTGCGCGGCGCCGGTTCACGCGGACAGCACCCTGCACCAGACGCCCGGGTCGGGGGCATGGAAACCTCACGCGGCGGTGCCGCTTGCTGGAACACGTTGATGGCCAGTCATATTTACGAGAATGCGATGCCTTTCTATCCGGGGGGTCCTTCCTATCGGCCGCCCTCCGAGATACAAGCTAGGGACGTGAGCTCCCCCGGTCTACCCGAATAACGCGGCCGATGGCCGGAATACGCGGTGGTGCCGAAGCCAGCCGTGGTGCGCTGGCCTTGATGGCCGGCCGCTCGCCGTCTTATGGTGCTCGACACCGATTGAAATGTGTTTCCCCCCAACGCCTGAGGAGAGGCCTAGTCTTGCCAGAAACTGAGTCATATGACTTCATCGTCGTGGGCGCGGGTACCGCCGGGTGCGTCTTGGCGCGCCGACTGAGCGATGACAGCAACCTCCGGATCCTGCTTCTAGAGGCGGGAAGTGCCACCCTCCCGCCTTGCAGCGCCCAACCGCCGCAGTGGCCGACGCTGATCAAGAGTTCTGCCGACGGAGGCCGTCTCACCACGGTGCAGGCGGCAACCGGACGGGCGGTGCATTTGCCGCTCGGGCGCGGAATCGGTGGGTCTTCGGCAATCAACGGCATGATGTTCGCCCGCGGACACCGCGATAGTTACACCGATTGGCCACCCGGCTGGCGATTCGACGACCTCTTGGCCTACTTCAAAGCCAGTGAGTGCGCACCCAGCGGTGATCCTGCGTTGCGCGGCGAGAAAGGCCCCCTGCACGTCGCTCCCGTGGCGTCGCCGAACGAGGTACTTGCTGCCGGGCTGCGCGCCGCGTTGCAGTGCGGCCACCCGCCTGCGCAGGATCTGAGCAGCGGATTTGAGTGGGGTTTTGCAGCGCCGGACGTGACGATTCGCAACGGGCTCCGGCAGAGCGCGGCGGATGCTTATCTGTGGCCGGTGTTTCCCCGCGAGAACCTGACTCTGGTCGCGGATGCCGTCGTTCACCGGCTACGAATCGCCGGCGGGCGCTGTAGCGGAGTGGAGTACCGCGTCGCGGGCCAGGCTCCGACTGTGGCGCTGGCAGCCGAAGTCGTGTTGTGCGCCGGTGCAATTGGCTCACCGCGACTGCTGATGATGTCGGGTGTCGGACCGCAAAACCATCTACGCGACCTCGGCATAGATGTTGCGCTTGACCTGCCTGGCGTAGGATCCAACTTGCACGACCACCCATTCACCGGGGTGATATTCCAAGCGGCTCAGCCTATTCCGACGCCACGGCACAACCACGGCGAAATAATGGGCATGATCCGCTCCCCATCCGCCGTAGCAGCGCCTGACTTACAGATTCTGTTCGTGGACACCGGCGCCTTGGCCGGACTCGACATGCCGAATATCTACGTGATCGGCGTATCCGCGATGCAGCCGTTCAGCCGCGGCAGCGTGCGTTTGGCGGGACCGGCCGCCGACACGGCACCCCTCGTCGACCCCAATTACCTCGGGGATGCACGCGACGCGGAGACTTTGGTGGAGGGTCTCTTGATAGCCCGAGAGATCGGTACCGCATCCGCGCTGGACGCCTGGCGCGGCGCGGAGCTGGCGCCGGGACCGGGAATCGGCAGCAGAAAAGCGTTGCGCGAGTTCATGAAACAGACGGTAGGCCCCTACTTCCACCCGGCGGGGACCTGCGCCCTCGGGCACACTCAGCATTCCGTGGTTGATGACGAGCTTCGGGTCCACGGCATCACTGGACTCCGCGTAGCGGACGCGTCTGTCATGCCCTCGCTACCCTCGAGCAACACGCTGGCCACCGTCTATGCGATTGCCGAACGGGCTGCGGCTCTCATCAAGGGGCGCAGTATCGATACCTGACCCTTGATTGCCCGTCCTAGAGCATGCAGGACACGCAGCCCTCGACCTCGGTTCCCTCCAAAGCCATCTGACGCAGCCGGATGTAGTACAGCGTCTTGATGCCCTTGCGCCAGGCGTAGATCTGCGCCTTGTTCACGTCACGGGTGGTGGCGGTGTCCTTGAAGAACAGCGTCAGCGAAAGCCCCTGGTCGACGTGCTGGGTGGCGGCGGCGTAGGTGTCGATGACCTTCTCGTAGCCGATCTCGTAGGCGTCCTGGAAGTACTCCAGGTTGTCGTTGGTCATGTAGGGCGCCGGGTAGTAGACGCGGCCGATCTTGCCTTCCTTGCGGATCTCCACCTTGCTGGCGATCGGGTGGATCGAGCTGGTCGAGTGGTTGATGTAGGAGATCGACCCCGTCGGCGGGACGGCCTGCAGGTTCTGGTTGTAGATGCCGTGCGCCTGCACCGACTCCTTCAGCCGCTTCCAGTCGTCCTGCGTGGGGATGCGAATGTCCGCGTCGGCGAACAGCTGACGCACCTTGTCGGTCTGCGGCTCCCACACCTGCTCGGTGTACTTGTCGAAGAACTCGCCCGAGGCGTACTTCGACCGCTCGAAACCGCCGAACGCCCTTCCCCGTTCGATGGCGATGCGGTTCGACGCCCGCAGCGCGTGGTAGAGCACCGTGTAGAAGTAGATGTTGGTGAAGTCGATGCCTTCCTCGGAGCCGTAGAAAATGCGCTCCCGGGCCAGGTAGCCGTGCAGGTTCATCTGCCCCAGCCCGATCGCGTGGGACTCGTTGTTGCCCTGCTCGATTGAGGGCACCGACGTGATGTGCGTCTGGTCGCTCACCGCGGTCAACGCGCGGATCGCCACCTCGATCGTCTGCGCGAAGTCCGGCGAATCCATCGCCTTGGCGATGTTCAGCGAACCGAGGTTGCACGAAATATCCTTGCCCACCTTCGAATACGACAGATCGTCGTTGAACTCCGACGGCGTGGACACCTGCAGGATCTCCGAGCACAGGTTGGAGTGGGTGATCTTGCCTTCGATGGGGTTGGCCCGGTTCACCGTGTCCTCGAACATGATGTAGGGGTAACCCGACTCGAACTGCAACTCGGCCAGCGTCTGGAAGAACTCCCGCGCCTTGATCTTGGTCTTCCGGATCCGCGCGTCGTCGACCATCTCGTAGTACTTCTCGGTCACCGAGATGTCGGCGAACGGCAGCCCGTAGACCCGCTCGACGTCGTACGGCGAGAACAGGTACATGTCCTCGTTCTTCTTGGCCAGTTCGAAGGTGATGTCGGGGATCACGACACCCAGCGAAAGCGTCTTGATCCGGATCTTCTCGTCGGCGTTCTCCCGCTTGGTGTCCAGGAACCGGTAGATGTCGGGGTGATGCGCGTGCAGGTACACCGCGCCGGCGCCCTGGCGCGCACCCAGCTGGTTGGCGTAGGAGAACGAGTCCTCGAGCAGCTTCATGATCGGGATGACGCCCGAGGACTGGTTCTCGATGTTTTTGATCGGCGCGCCGTGCTCGCGAATGTTGGTCAGCAGCAACGCAACCCCGCCGCCGCGCTTCGACAGCTGCAGCGCCGAGTTGATCGATCGCCCGATCGACTCCATGTTGTCCTCGATGCGCAGCAGAAAGCAGCTCACCGGCTCGCCGCGCTGCTTCTTTCCCGAGTTCAAAAACGTCGGGGTGGCCGGCTGGAACCGCCCGTCGATGATCTCGTCGACGAGCTTCTCGGCCAGGCCGGTGTCGCCGGCGGCCAGCGTCAGCGCCACCATGACCACACGGTCCTCGAAGCGCTCCAGGTAGCGCTTCCCGTCGAACGTCTTCAACGTGTAGGAGGTGTAGTACTTGAACGCGCCCAAAAACGTCGGAAACCGGAACTTCTTGGCGTAGGCGCGGTCCAGCAGTGACTTGACGAAGTTGCGCGAGTACTGGTCGAGAACCTCACGCTCGTAATAGTTCTCGCGGATCAGGTAGTCGAGCTTCTCGTCCTGATTGTGGAAGAAAACGGTGTTCTGGTTGACGTGCTGCAAGAAGTACTCCCGCGCCGCCAGCACGTCCTTGTCGAACTGAATCTTGCCGTCCGCGTCGTACAGATTCAGCATCGCGTTCAGCGCGTGGTAGTCCGTCTCACCGGGCAACGCATGCGCGCCGGACGTTACAGGCTCTGCAGTGACGGTTGGTGGCACGTCTGTTCCTTCCAGAAATCTTCCAAGCCCGCGCGGACGGCTTCCACGTCGTCCGGGGTTCCCATCAGTTCGAAGCGGTAGAGGTACGGAACGCCGCATTTGCGTGAGATCACGTTGCCCGCATAGGCGAATTCGGCACCGAAGTTGTTGTTGCCCGCGGCGATGACACCGCGGATCAACGACCGATTCTGCTCGTTGTTCAAAAATGCGATGACCTGCTTGGGGACATAGCCACCGGCATTGAGGTCCGGGGTGGCCCGGCCGCCCCCGTACGTGGGCAGTATCAATACGTACGGCTCGTCGACCTCAATGCGCCCGTGCAGCGGTATCCGCGTGGCGGGAACACCCAGCTTCTCCACGAAGCGATGGGTGTTCTCCGACACCGAGGAGAAATACACCAGGTTGCGCTGCGTGCTGTCCATGGCACCGCAACCTCCTTCTTACCTAACGTCCTTCGCTAATGACTCAAGCGCTGAGCGCCGATTCCGCGAGCGCCTTGATGCGGTCCGGCCGGAAGCCCGACCAGTGGTCGTTGCCCGCCACCACCACGGGGGCCTGCAAGTAACCCAACGCCATCACGTAGTCGCGCGCGTCGTTGTCGAGCGTGATGTCGACCTTCTCGTAGCCGATGCCCTGCTTGTCCAGGGCCTTGAACGTGGCGCTGCACTGCACGCATGCCGGCTTGGTGTACACGGTGATGCTCATGAAAGCCGCTCCTTTGCGGAAGGTGGGACTTGTAATGGACTGGCAACTACTCGGGTACTGCAACAAACGCTGTCTTCGCTGTGTTTCAGCGGCCCGTCAAGCCCCCGCGTCCCCGTCCTGCGGCCGTCGGGGTCGAATGACCTCTGAGCCGATTTCGGGTGGTGAACCAGGGCCCGGTCGGCCTGGTGAACCTGGGATCTGCCGGTGCTCGAAACACTACACCTAGTGGCTGACAAGTTGTCGAGATACAACATGTTCGGAATAACAATTCTGAAATTCGCTGGTCGTAAGGCTTCTGCGGCAGACACGCCCGGCGTGTCGCAGGTCACAATCTCCGTGGAAGCCGGGCATGAGATTCGTTGTATCACCGGCCACCGACAAGCCCCGGCGACGCGCTTCGATGCCGACGCGGTCCGGGCCGGCCGCCCGGCCACTAGCAAAGCCGCCAGCGGGGGCTGGCGGCTTTGGCTATTTGGTTGTGGCAACCTCGCTGGTCGCCCGGCGATCGGCTTGTTGACTTCCGCCAATCAGGCGACCTCGGCGGCCAGCTTGCCCAGCGCGTCGCGAACGTTTGCGGCGACCTCGGCGTGCTCGCGCGGGTGCTGCCCGTTCAACGTCGCGAACGGAATCGACAGCTTGATCGTGTCAACCACCCGGGCACCGGCGATCCCGAACGACTTTCGGGTGTCGTCGTGCGCCCACACCCCACCGTACTGACCGAAGGACCCCCCGATCACGGCCAGCGGCTTACCTTTGAGCGCGCCGTCGCCAAACGGGCGCGACAGCCAGTCCACGGCGTTCTTGATAACGGCCGGATAGCTGCCGTTGTATTCGGGCGTCACCACCAGGGCGGCATCAGCGTCGGCCGCCGCGGCGCGCAGAGCGGCCACCGGGGCCAGCGTCGGCGCTTCGGGATTCATCGCGTCGTCGATCTCCTCGTTGTAGAACGGCAGCTCGCCGAGGCCCTCGAAGACAACGACGGCGACGCCGTCCGGGGCGACTTCGGTGGCCAGCTCAGCGATCTGGCGGTTGA
Organism: Mycobacterium hainanense; assembly: GCF_041890355.1. Classification (NCBI taxonomy): domain Bacteria; kingdom Bacillati; phylum Actinomycetota; class Actinomycetes; order Mycobacteriales; family Mycobacteriaceae; genus Mycobacterium; species Mycobacterium hainanense. The sequence continues at coordinate 4,199,487 of NZ_CP169059.1, forward strand.
TCGACGCGGTGCGCAAGCTCCCTACCAGTGCCAACACTGTCGTGTCCGGCATGATCACATTTCCCTTCGCTCGTTGTTGTCCATCCTTGCATCGATTGAACCGGACTGCAGTCCGCTTTGTTCCCGTGACGCTACAGTAAAACCGTGAACGCCGCCGACCCGGTTCGGGATCTGCCGGTTTCCGCGCCGCACGAGCGCGGCGACGCCGCCCGCAACCGAGCCCTGCTGCTCGACGCGGCGCGCCGGTTGATCGACGAACACGGGGCCGACGCGGTCACCATGGACGACATCGCGGCTGCCGCGGGAGTCGGTAAGGGCACCGTCTTTCGCCGGTTCGGTAGCCGCGCCGGCCTGATGATGGTGCTGCTCGACGAGGACGAGCGGGCCCTTCAGCAAGCGTTCATGTTCGGCCCCCCTCCGCTGGGTCCCGGCGCACCGCCGACCGACCGCCTCGTCGCGTTCGCGCGTGAGCGGATCCGCTTCGCCCACGCCCACCACGGATTGCTGTCGGCGGCCAACCGCGACCCACAGCACCGGCACAACGCGCCCGCGACCGTATCGCGCACCCACGTGCGGGCACTGCTCAGGGCGGCGCAGTCCACCGGCGACCTCGATGCGCAGACCGACGCGCTACTGGCCCTGCTGGACGTGGACTACGTCGAGCATCAACTCACCGAGGGTGGCCACACCCTCACGACACTGGGTGACGCCTGGGAAAGCTTGGCGCGCAAGCTTTGTGGACGATGAAGCCCTGCTGGGTCCTGCACGTCGACCTCGATCAGTTCCTGGCGTCGGTCGAGTTGCGCCGCCACCCCGAGCTGGTCGGGCTGCCGGTCATCGTCGGCGGCAACGGCGATCCGACCGAACCGCGCAAGGTGGTCACCTGCGCTTCCTACGAGGCCCGGGAATTCGGCGTGCGCGCCGGCATGCCGTTGCGGACCGCGGCGCGCCGCTGCCCCGAGGCGACGTTTCTGCCCTCGGATGCGCCCGCCTACGATGCGGCCTCCGATGAGGTGATGGGATTGCTGCGCGACCTGGGACACCCGGTCGAGGTATGGGGTTGGGACGAGGCGTACGTCGGGGTGACGGGGGCCGACCCATCCGAAGTGGCCGAGGAGATCAGGACCGTCATCTCGTCGGAAACCGGGCTGTCCTGTTCGGTAGGCATCAGCGACAACAAACAGCGCGCCAAGGTCGCGACCGGCTTCGCCAAACCGGCGGGCATCTTCACGCTCACCGACGCCAACTGGATGACCATGATGGCGAACCGCCCGGTCGACGCGCTGTGGGGCGTGGGTCCCAAGACGGCGAAAAAGCTTGCCGCGCTGGGGGTAACGACGGTGTGGGAGCTCGCGCTCAGCGATGCCGAGTTGCTCACGTCCGCGTTCGGCCCGCGCACGGGCCTGTGGCTGCTGCTGCTGGCCAAGGGCGGCGGCGACACCGGCGTCAGCGCCGAGCCGTGGGTCCCCCGCTCGCGCAGCCACGTCGTCACCTTCCCGCGCGACCTCACCGACCGCGCCGACATGGATTCGGCCGTAGCACGATTGGCCGAGCAGGCGCTGGCGGACGTGCTGGCATCCGGCCGGATCGTGACGCGGGTCGCAGTCACCGTGCGAACCGCGACGTTCTACACCCGCACCAAGATTCGCAAGCTGGAAGCACCGACCACCGATCGCGACACCATCGTCGCGGCAGCGCTGCGCGTGCTGGACCTATTCGAGCTCGACCGCCCGGTCCGGCTGCTCGGGGTGCGCCTCGAACTGGCCATGCCGGACTAGCTGTACTGCCCAGGCAGGTTGGTTGAGGAAGTGTGACGACACGCTGTAGCGGTCGTTGATGGGTGAAGGTCTCCTGTCGTGGAGTGGAGCTGCTACCACTGCACCCACAACGAACAGGAGACCTTCGTGGTCCACGCTAATGCCGTTTTGACTCCGCGCGGGCGGTTGTTGCTCGCGCGCCGTGTCGTTGAAGAGGGCTGGCCGATTTCTCGGGCCGCCGAGTATTTTCACGTGTCCTGGCCGACCGCCAAACGCTGGGCATCGCGGTACGCGGCGATGGGTGCCACCGGGATGAGCGATCGGTCCAGCCGGCCTCATCACAGTCCGAATCGCACGTCGCAGGTGATGGTGCGCCGGATTGTGGAGTTGCGGTGGCGGCACCGACTCTCACCGATCGCCATCGCCTCAAGGTTGTCGATGTCGGCGTCCACGGTGCACGCGGTGCTAGTGCGCTGCCGGCTGAACCGGTTGTCGCACATCGATATCCGCACTGGCGAGCCGATCCGTCGCTACGAACATGATCTTCCTGGTGCACTGGTCCATGTCGATGTCAAAAAGCTCGGCAACATTCCCACCGGTGGGGGTTGGCGATTCGTTGGCCGTGGCCAAGGCAAGAAGAACCGCGCCGCAACCCCGGATGTGCCCCGCAACCGACACCGTGACGTGCTGTTAGGACATGCCTTTGTCCATACCGTCATCGATGATCACTCCCGGGTCGCTTACGCCGAGATCCACGACGACGAGACCGCACAAACAGCCATCGCGGTGCTACGTCGCGCGGTGGATTGGTTCGCAGCCCGCGGGGTCCTCGTCGCAAGCGTCTTGTCCGACAACGGCTCCTGCTACCGCTCTCGCGCCTGGCAGGCCGCCTGCACTGAACTCAACATTCTCCACAAGCGGACGAGGCCCTACCGTCCCCAGACCAACGGCAAAATCGAAAGATTCCACCGCACCATGGCCGCCGAATGGGCCTTTACCAGGCACTACCCCAATGAACGCACCCGCCGCTCAGCCCTACCGGCTTGGCTGCACACCTACAATCACCACCGGCAACACTCAGCGATCGGAAAGGTCCCACCCATCACACGGTTGACCAACCTGCCTGGGCAGTACAACTAGCGCTGCCGGGGCGGGCCGCAGCGCCCGGGTGAACACCACGTTGACCTGACGCATCGCCACGCTGTAGGGCCACCAGGCCAGCCGCTTGAACGCATACAGCGCCCGGATGTCCGCCGACGTGTAGATGAGGTAGCGGTTCTTGGCGACCCCGGCCAGGATCTTTTGGGCGGCCTTCTCCGGCGACACCGCGTGCCCGCTGAAGCGGTTCACCCAGCGGGCGACCTTAGGGTCTTCGCGGTCCACGCCGGCGATCTCGACGGTTTGGACCAGCGGGGTGTTGACCGCACCCGGCACCACGACCGACACGCCGATGCGGTGCCGGGCCAGGTCGAAGCGCAGCACCTCCGACAGGCCGCGCAGCCCGTATTTGCTTGCGCTGTAAGCCGCATGCCACGGCAACGCCACCAAACCGGCCGCCGACGACACGTTGACCAGGTGCCCGCCCCTGCGGGCCGCCACCATCGGCGGCACGAACGTCTCGATGACGTGGATCGGACCCATCAGGTTGATCGCGATCATCTTGCTCCACTGATCGTGGGTCAGCCGGTCGACCGTGCCCCAGGCGGACACTCCCGCGACGTTGAGCACCACGTCCATGCTCGGGTGGTCGCGATGGATGTCGGCGGCGAACGCCGCCACCTCGTCGTAGTTGGCGATGTCGAGGGCCCGGTGCGCGGACACTTCTGCGCCCAGGGCGCGGGCGTCGGCGACGGTCAGCTCGAGCCCATCGCGGTCCCGGTCGGTCAGATAAAGTTCGGCGCCGTCTGCGGCCAGCCGCAACGCGGTGGCACGGCCGATGCCGCTGGCCGCGCCGGTGACCAGACACCGTTTGCCTGCGAAGTACCCCTGCTGCCCCATTGCCGTGACGATACCGGCGGGAGCGCCCTACGGACGCCCGCCCCAGAGCGCGTGCAGCCACAACCGCTCGAGCACGCGCACGCGGCGGTCGAGATCGCTGTCGCGGCCGGCCAGGATGGGATCGCCGGTCAGCATCAGCGCGGTGGTACCGGCCAGGGTGCGGATCAGGGTGGGTAGGTCGTCGCTGATCGGGTGGGCCGTCCCGGCCTTCATCTCGGCTTCGACGATCGCGACGATCTGGCCCAGCACCACCTCGAATTGCCGATCCATCAGGTTGCGGATCTCGACGTCGGTGTTGCGCGCCTCGTTGCAGGCGGTCATCACCGGGTCGTTGTGCGCGTAGACGGCCGCCGCGCTGCCGACCATGCGTTTGGCGAACTGGTCGGGGGACTCCCCCGGCTGCCGCGGCGCGAAATCCTGGGTGAGCTCTTCGAGTTCCTCGGCGGCCTCGGCCATCAACTGGGCGAGGACGGCGTATTTGGAATCGAAATAGAAGTAGAAGCCAGACCGCGCCACCCCTGCCCGCAGGCTGATGGTGCTGACCGACAGCTCCGCGAATGACTTCTCCTGCAGCAATTCCCGCACCGCCTGCAGGATCGCCTGGCGCTGTTTGTCGCCCCGCCGTTGCCCGCCCGGTTCCGGGGTGGCGGGGTGGCTACTCATTCCCTGACCTTGCACCACGCCGGGGAAAAAGCAAACTTGACAGCCGTCAAGTTTTTTCCGAAGGTTATTGGACGGTGACGGCTGTCACCTCGGAGGGAACGCGCAAAGGAGCGTCTATGACCGCCACCATCAGCACCCCGCACTACCTGCTGGACCAGGCGCGGCGCCGGTTCACCCCGTCGGTCAACAACTTTCCCGGCATGGGCATGGTGGAACGCAGGCTCCGGAACACCCAGTTCCCGGAGCACACACTTGCCGAACCGCCAGCGGGCAGCGGGCTCAGGCCGGTCGTTGGCGATGCCGGGCTGCCGGTCATCGGGCACATCATCGAGATGTTGCGCGGCGGGCCCGACTACCTGATGTTCCTGTACCAGACCAAGGGACCGCTCGTCTTCGGGGACTCGCCCGTCCTGCCGTTCGTCGCGGCGATGGGTCCGGACGCCGCCCAGGAGATCTACACCAACCGAAACAAGGATTACTCGCAGCAGGGCTGGACCCCGGTGATTGGCGCCTTCTTCAATCGCGGCCTGATGCTGCTCGACTTCGAGGAACACCTCTTCCATCGGCGCATCATGCAGGAGGCGTTCGTCCGCTCCCGCCTCGTCGGCTATGTCGAGCAGATGGACAAGGTCGTGTCGCAGGTGATCACCAACGACTGGGTCATCGACGATCCGCGCTTTCTGCTGTATCCGGCGATGAAGGAGCTGACCCTCGACATCGCGTCCATGGTGTTCATGGGACACGAGCCGGGCGCCGACCGTGACCTGGTGACGAAGGTCAACAGGGCCTTCACCATGACCGTCCGGGCTGGGAATGCGGTCATTCGCACGCCCGTACCCCCGTTCACGTGGTGGCGCGGGCTCCGGGCGCGTCAGCTGCTGGAGGATTACTTCAGCGAGCGCGTCAAGGAGCGCCGCGGTCGAGAGGGCAACGACCTGCTGACCGTGCTGTGCCAGACCGAGGACGAGGAGGGCAACAGCTTCACGGACGAGGACATCGTCAACCACATGATCTTCCTGATGATGGCGGCCCACGACACCTCCACCACCACGGCCACCAACATGGCCTACCAGCTGGCGGCCAATCCGGTGTGGCAGCAGCGCTGCCGCGACGAATCCGACCGCCTCGGTGACGGTCCCCTCGACATTGAATCGCTGGAGAAGCTGGAGTCGCTCGACCTGGTGATGAACGAGTCGATCCGACTGGTGACGCCGGTGCAGTGGGCGATGCGGCGGACGGTGCGCGACACCGAACTGCTGGGCCATTACCTGCCCAAGGGCACGAACGTCACCGCGTTTCCTGGCGTGAATCACCTGCTACCGGAGATTTGGACCGACCCGATGAGGTTCGACCCGGAACGATTCACCGAACCGCGCAACGAACACAAGCGCCACCGGTATGCATGGACCCCGTTCGGTGGCGGCGCGCACAAGTGCATCGGAATGGTATTCGGCCAGCTGGAAATCAAGACGATCATGCACCGGCTGCTGCGCAGCTACCGGCTGGAGCTGGCCAGGCCGGGCTACCAGGCTAAGTGGGACTACCGCACGATCCCGCTACCGATGGATGGCATGCCGATCGTGCTGCGCCCGCTGTAGGCCTCAGGCGAGCAGCCGGTTAGCGCACGCGATCAGCGCGCGCAACGCCGACTGCGTCGAATCGTCCGACCAGCCCATTGCCCATTCCGCGCGGGCCCCGTTGCTGCCGCACACGAACGTGACGGTGTGGTCGTCCGAGCCCAGCTGATGAAACTTGGTGATCTCCACGGGGATTCCGCGATCATGCAGCATCGCGCTCAGCCCCGCGATCGGGCCACCGGCCGCGGCGGTTGAGGTGTCGATGCGATCTTCGACGGCGATGACGGCCCGGAAGTGGCGGGCCTGCGGCCCCGGCCGCGGTTGGGTGTCGGTGCACTCCCAGGTGCCCAGCCGGACCGGGCCGCCCGTGTGCGCGTAGGTCGCGACGAACTCGTCCCAGGGCATCGCACCCGCTTGCTCCCGCAGACCGCGGGGCAGCGGGGCGCCGAACCGCCGGGCGAACCACACGGTGGCGGGGCACGGGTGGGCCTGGTGGGTGGACGGATCGAGCCGCTCGGGGATGGTCATGATGTCGGTCTTCCTCGGTCGAAAGGAGTGACCGACGGCAGTAGCTTCCGACCCACAGCGGGGGGTCGGTCTGGATCAGACCCCGCTGCGGGTGCTAGCTACTACGGCTCGATCGAGAAGACGCACGAGCGCAGACTTTAGCCCCATACGTCCCTGACGTGCAAGTTCCGCCTCGCGGCATAACGCGGCGGACCGTCGCGAAATTGATCGGAAATTTTGGTTTACGTCCGCGCAACAGGGGGTATGAGGCGAGGGCAACAGTCATTGAACGGCTGTGCAACAACCCCTCGAAGATGATGAAAGAAGGCTCATCATGAAAGCAAAAAGCACCATGAAAACCCTCAAAACGGTCGCTGCGGCCACCGGGGTGGCCGCGGTGTTATTACTCCCGACCGGATGCGCTTCAGCGGCGGCCGGCAGCGGTGGACTGCTCGGCGGCACGGTTGGCGGCGGTAGCGGTGGGATTTTGGGTACCGTCGGCGGGATTGTCGGCGGCCTCTAACTGATTTTTCAAGCGGCCCGCGGGAAGCGATTCCCGGGGGCCGCTTACTTTATCCGGTCGGCCCGGCCGAGGGCTCGAACCGGAGATACGCCTGGATGGTCGTACCGCTCGGCGTGGTGTGGGTGCGCACCAAATCCGAGATGGCATTGACCAGATACAGGCCCCGGCTGGCGGGACCGCACGGCCCCGGGTCGAGGCGGCCCACCAACGGATCCTCGAAACACCCGGTGTCGCGCGCCTCGCAGACCAGATAGCCGTCGTCGCGCCAGAAGGCGAGCCGGCAGGCTCCGTTGGTGTACATCAAGCTATTGCTGGCCAGCTCGGTGGCGACCAGTTGCAGATCTTCGATTGCCTCCTGGGACAAGCCGATCCATCCGGCGTAGTTGACCGCGAACGACCGCGCGGGGCTGAGGTCCGCCGATTTCCTGACGGTGTAGGTGACCGCACCCGGATTGGCGGGCAGCGGTCGGTTGCAGCGCTGCAGGACGGCGTCGGGCGCGTAGTCGGCGCTGCGCTGCAAAGCGTCGCCCCGCCAGAGCAGCGGATGCGTCGCGCGCGCGGCAGCGAGCACGTCGTCGTCGAGCCGGCTCCCGTCGTAGAGGCACAAGCCGGTCGCCCAGTAGCCGTCCATGGCTCCGTTGAGCAGCGCCTCGTGCTCCACGCATGCGACCAACTCTTCCTCGGTGCGGCCGGGCCAGGCGAGTTGACTGACGATCCGCACGCGGCGGTCGGGGTGGTCGTCGACGAAAGACCCCTCCAGCGCCATGAATCGGCTCGGGTTGCGACCCGCCTCCGTGATGTCCACCAATTGGAGGTCGGCCGGCACCTCGTCCGTGCCGAGGGCCTCGCGCAGCAAGGCCAGCTTCTCCGACGGGACGGCGACGAGGACCGCCTCGTCCATCGCCAACCCGTCGCTGACGAAACGAGTCACGGAGTCGAGGTATTCCTGCTGGGATTGGTAGATGAGTGCGGAGTGAACGAAGCCGGGCTGGCCAATTTCGGTGCCCGTCGTCACTCCAGCACTCCCGCTTTCGATCACTGAATGCCAACCCCCTGCTGGACCGGCCGTCTATGTTCTCCCTCCCAATACCCGCCGCGGGCCTTCGCTATACCGCGCTGCAGATCACATCTGAGAACTCAGTATCTGCTAAAGCCACCAGGAGGCGGCGGCGTCCAGATGGCGGCGAACGCGGTGGCGGGCCAGGCTCTCGTCGCCCGCCTCGATCGCGTCGGCAATCCGCTGGTGAGCATGGTGAACCGCCAGCACGTCCGACCAGGTCGGCGGCGCCTGCCCCGTGCTCGACCAGTGCCGCCGGAACAACTCGACGATGATGCGCAGGAACAAGTCGAGCAGCGTGTTGCCGGCCAGCTGGGCCAGTCCGACGTGGAACCGGAACTCCTCCACGGCGGCGTCCGCGACGTCGCCGGGCGCTGCCTCGACGTCGGACCGGTGGGCGGCCAGGAAGGCGGCCACCTCGGGTTCGCCGCACCGCTTGACCACCTTGGCGACGTTGTCGATTTCGATGGCATCCCGGACGCAGCGGAGATCTTCGCGGCTCGGGTCGCGGTACTGCAGGTACAAGGCGATGGTGTCGATGCTGGCCCGCGCCTGCGGTCTGGCGATGACGAGGCCACCTCCGGGTCCGCGGCGCATGTGCGCGATCGAGTGGTACTCGAGCAGCCGCACCGCTTCGCGAAACACCGCGCGGCTCACCCGGTACCGCTCAAGAAGGGCCGTCTCGCTACCGAAGACGGAACCGACCTGCCAGCCGCTGGCCGCGATGTCGTCACCGATCGTGGCCGCCAGCATTTCCGCCAGCTTGCCGCGCGGCACCTCGACGTTGAGCGGCCGCGGCTTGCGCCGCCGGCTCGGGGTGCCGGGGTGGTGGTGCTGCAGCCAGGCGGTCACGGCCTCGACGTGCCGCTGGCTGAGCGTCTTGGCACGCGCCGAGTCGCCGGCGGTCACGGCCTCGACCAGCTCGGAGTGGTCGACGTGCATCCGGTCGACCGCCTCGGTGGCCTCGGTGGCCGAGTCGGTCCGCGACTGCAGGGCGTACCGGGTGGTGAGTCGCATCAGCACGTTGACAAAGACTTGCAGGACTGGGTTTTTCGATTGCTCGGCCAAGGCGATGTGGAACTCGTCCCGAGGCGTGGGGAGCCCGGGCCTCCACTCCTCTTCACCGCGCAACACCGCCCGCAACCGCGCGATGCCCGCCTCGTCGATCCGTTCCGCGGCCAGCGACGCCGCCAACGGTTCCAGCACTAGGCGGGCGTTGAGCAGGTCGCCCAGCGTCGTGCCGAGGTGTTCCAGATAGATCACGACGGCTCGGGTGGCGGGCCCGGCATCGGGCTCGCAGACGATCAACCCGCCGCCCGGCCCGCGGCGCATGCGGGCGACCTGGTGGTGTTCGACGAGCCGGACGGCCTCGCGCAGCACCGAGCGACTCACCCCGAACCGCTCTTGCAACGCGTGCTCCGAACCCAGCGATTCACCTATGACCCAACCGCGGCGAACGATCTCCGCCTCGATGTCCCGCGCGATCTTGGAAGCCAGTTTGTTCGCGAGGCCGGTGCTCATGTCAGGCCCGACGGCGTTTGCGCGCAGGCATTTTCAGCATGTGAGCAGCATGCAGCCGGCGACGGGCCCACCCCCGACGGACACGACGCCGACCTCCGGACGACGCGACACCTGCCGCTCCCCCGCGTCGCCGCGCAGCTGCAGACAGCCCTCGTGCAACGCCCAATAGCCGTGCATGCGCCCGGCCGAGAGCTGGCCGCCGTAGGTGTTCAGGGGAAGTTCACCGTCGCGGGCGATCCGCGCGCCCCCTTCGACGAACGGTCCGGCCTCGCCGTCGCCGCAGACCCCCAGCGCCTCCAGCCACGCCAGGGTGAGATAGGTGAAGCCGTCGTACAACTCGGCGACCTTCAGATCGGCCGGCGTCAGGTCCGTGCGCGACCACATCTGCGCCGTCGCGTTCGACATCGCCATCTTCGGGTAGTCGTCGCGGTGGAACCAGCCCCCGGCGCCATCCGATCCGCCGATCGCTTCCACCGCCACCGCGCGGTGCGGGCAGTCCCGGGCGTACTCCGCGTGCGAGACCACCACCGCGATCGACCCGTCGATCGGAACATCGCAGTCCAGCAGCCCGAACGGGGTGGACACCGGCCGCGCGCTCAGGTAGTCGGCCATGGTCATCGGGTCGCGGTACACGGCACGCGGATTCAGGGCGGCGTTGCGCCTGCCGTTGAGGGCCACCCAGCCCAGCTGTTGCTTGGTGGTCCCGTACAACTCCATGTGGCGCCGGCAGTTGAGCGCCAGCCAGTTCGCAGCGGAGTAGGCGTTGGCCGCGACCAGGTCGTTGACATCGTCCATCGCGCCGACGGCGGGCCGTTCCGCGCCCTCGGGCGTCTCGAACATCCGGGCCAGCGGCGGCGCGGGCGCGTTCTCCTGCGGTTTCACCGGGACGGTGCCCCCGAGCATTTGGATGGTCCGGTAGACCACGACGTGCCGGACGCGCCGCTCGGCGACCGCGCGGCACGCCGACATCACCGGGCTGAGCAGGCCGCCGGTGCCGAAGCCGGACCCGCAATCGGCCGCCTCGATCCGCAGTTGGGCGTTGACCTCGCCGGCGGGGGTGTCGCCCAGCGTCGCGATGCCGTCGATGTCGGAGGCGACCAGCCCGGCGTCCTCGATGGCCGACCGCACCGCCTCCATGGTCAGGTCCAGCCCCGGAATGCCGGTGCGACGGCCGATCCGCGAGATGCCTATGCCGGACAGGATCGCGTCCTTCTCGAAATGCGTCATGCACACCGCCCGTCAGACCATCGAAATCAATTGAGTGTACTGTATTCGTCGTGCCGGACGAGCCGCTGCTCATCGAATACTGCGAGGACTGCGCGCGCTGGGTGCATCCGGCGACCGGGGAGTGCCGCGCTTGCGGCGCCCAGCTGGTGGCGCGGCCGGTGTCCGGGCGTGGCACCGTGTTCACCTACACCGTCAACCACCATCCGTACCACCCGGAGATCCCGGTTCCGTACGTGATAGCGATCGTCGAACTCGCCGAACAAGAGGGTCTGCGGGTGGCCGCCAATGTGGTTGACTGCGAACCCGATTCGGTCACGTGCGGGATGCCGGTCGCCATCCGGCCGGACAGGGGCAGCGGCGGGGCCCCGCTGTTCGCACCCGCCTGACGCCTCACGCGCGTTCGACGGTGCGCAAAATGCCGGGCTGCACGGCGTGTCGCTGCACAAACACGCACGCTCGCCGGGGAATTAGTTGATCAGCGGGTCGCGCGGCATGCCGAGGATGCGCTCGGCGATCTGATTGCGGGTGACCTCCGAGGTGCCGCCGGCGATCGCCATGCCGCGCGCTCCCATCACGAGCCGGCCCACTACCGCACCGGGCCCGTCCATCAGGGCGACCTCCGGGCCCGCCAGCGCCGCCCAGATCGCCGCCCCGTCCACCATGTGCTCGGCGAGCTTCAGCTTGGTGATGTTGCCTTCCGGGCCTGGCCCGGCCCCCTCGACGCTGCGCGCCGCGCGTCGCAGGTTCAACAGCCGCAGCGCGTGGTCGTCGGCGAGGAAGGATCCGATCCGAACCGGCGCCCCCGCCAAGCGATCCGACTGCTGCGCGAGCTGCACCAGGGTGGGCGCCAAGGCCTCGTAAAACGACCCGCTGCCGCCGATGCTGACCCGCTCGTTGCCGAGCGTCGCGCGGGCGACCGTCCACCCCGAGTTGGGCGCCCCCACGACGTCCTCGTCGGGGACGAACACGTCGTTGAAGAACACCTCGTTGAATTCCGAACCGCCGGTGATCTGCCGCAGCGGCCGCACCTCAACACCCGGGCCCTTCATGTCGATGATGACGGTGGTGATGCCGGCGTGCTTGGGTGCGTCGGGGTCGGTGCGCACGGTGGCCAGGCCGCGCGCGCAGTACTGCGCGCCGCTGGTCCAGACCTTCTGCCCGTTGATCTTCCAGCCGCCGTCCACCCGGGTGGCGCGGGTCTTGACGGACGCCGCGTCGGAGCCGGCCTCGGGCTCGGAGAACAGCTGGCACCAGATCTCTTCCTGACGCAGCGCCTTCTCCACGAATCTTTCGATCTGCCAATCGGTTCCGTGCTGAATAAGGGTGAGGATCACCCAGCCGGTGATCGAGTAGTCGGGACGCTTGATGCCGGCGGCGCGGAACTCCTCCTCGATGACCAGCTGCTCCACCGCGTCGGCGGCGCGACCCCAGGGCTTCGGCCAGTGCGGCATGACGTAGCCCGTCTCGATCAGCTTGTCGCGCTGCGCCGCCTTGTCCAGGGCGGCAATTTCGGCGGCGTCGGCGTGGATCCGCGTGCGCAGCTCCTCGGCCTCGGGCGGCAGGTCCAGGCTGTTCTCCCGTGTGGCGCCGACGGCGGTGCGCTCGAAGACATCCCGGGCCGGCGCGTCACCGCCGAACAGCGCCGCGATCACCAGCGCGCGCCGCAGGTGCAGATGCGCGTCGTGTTCCCAGGTGAAGCCGATGCCGCCGTGCACCTGGATGTTCAGTTCGGCGTTGCGCGCATAGGCGGGAAACGCCAGGGCCGCCGCCACCGCGGCGGCGAGCTGGAACTGCTCCTCGTCCTCCGACGCCGCCCGCGAGGCGTCCCACACCGCGGCGACGCCCGATTCGGCGGCCACCAGCATGTTGGCGCAATGATGCTTGACCGCTTGGAAAGTAGCGATGGTGCGCCCGAATTGCTGCCGCACCTTGGCATAGTCCACGGCGGCGTCGACGCAGTCCGCCGCGCCGCCCACCGCCTCGGCGGCCAGCAACGCCCGGGCCCGGGCCAGCGCGGAGGCTCGGCCGCCGGTCAGGATGTCGTCGGCGCTGACGCTCACGTTTTCGAGGCGGACGCGTCCGGAACGCCGGGTCGGGTCGAAGTTGTTCGGTACCTCGACGGACACGCCGGCACGGCCGCGCTCCAGCAGCAGCACGTCCTCGCCCGCGGCGATGAGCAACACCTCGGCCAGTCCGGCGCCCAGCACGATCCCGGCGTCACCGTCGGCGACCCCGTCCTTGAGGTGCACCCCGCCGTCCAGCCCGATCCCGGCCGTGACGGTCCCGTCGATCAACCCGGGCAACAGCCGCGACTTCTGTTCGGCGCTACCGGCTTTGGCGATCACCGCCGATGCGATCACGGTCGGCACGAACGGCCCTGGGGCCACGGCCCGGCCGAGTTCTTCGACCACCACCACCAGTTCGGGCAGCCCGAAGCCGGACCCGCCGTGTTCTTCGTCGATATGCAGGCCGAGCCAACCCAGCTCGACCAGGTTCTGCCAGAACGGCGGACGGGATTCCTCCGTGGCGTCGAGCAACGAGCGCGCCGCCCAGCGGGCCTTCTGCGAGGTCAGGAACGCGCGGGCGACTTCGGCGAGTTCGCGGTGGTCGTCGGTCAGTGCGATACCCATGAGGGGCCCTCCTCGCTACCGGCTGGTGGCCTGCCCCGCTTCGAGGGGAAGCGGGGCGGCTGCCTAAAGAGTGTACTTAATGCGGGGAGGGCGGCCCTTCGGGGTGGCTACTTGGGCGCGAAGCGCTGGCCCGCGTCCAGCCGCAGGCACTGGCCGTTGAGCATCGGGTTGTCGACGATGGCCGCCGCCAGCTTGGCGTATTCGATCGGCCGGCCGAGGCGCTTGGGGAAGGCGGCGTCCTTGGTGAGGGCGGACGCGAATTCGTCGGGGATCCCCTGCGTCAATCCGGTGGCGAACAGGCTGGGCGCGATCGCCAGCACGCGGATGCCCAGCGAGCCCAGGTCGCGGGCCATGGTCAGGCACATGCCGGCGACGCCGGCCTTGGCGGCCGTGTAGGCGACCTGTCCGATCTGCCCCTCGAAGGCCGCGATCGACGCGGTGTTGATGATGACGCCGCGCTCCTCGTCCTCGGGCTCGTTCTTGGCCATGTGGGCGGCCGCGAGCCGGCTGATGTTGAAGGTGGCGATCAGGTTGAGATCGATCACGGATTGGAAGGACTCCAGGTCGTGTGGACCGGACTTGGTCATCGTCCGCTTGGCGATGCCGCCGCCGGCGGTGGTGATGATGACGTGCAGGCCGCCCAGCTTGTCGACGGCGGTCTGCAGCGTCTCCTCGGTGCCCTTGAAGTCGGTGACGTCGACCGGATGGAACGCGCCGCCGACCGCTTCGGCGACGGTCTTGCCGTCGGAGCCCTCGCGGTCCAGGATGGCGACCTCCGCCCCGCGCTCGGCCAGCAGCTCCGCTGAGGCGCGACCCATTCCCGACGCGCCGCCGATGACGACGACCTTCTTCCCGTTGATCTCCATCCGGACCCTTCCTTTCGGGGTTGTCAGATCCCTAGCAATCTGTAACGTTACGCAGGCACGCTAGCGTGTGCGCCGCCGAGGGTTGACCCCGCCTTGTTCAAGAGCCATGCCAAGCTGATTTCGTGCTCCTCCTCGACGTGGCGACCACCTCGCTCGACGTGGGCGCCACGTCGTCACGGCTGAGCAAGGTCGCCCACATCGCCGATCTGTTGCGCCGCGCGGCCGACGAGCCCGACACGGTCGCCATCGTGGTCTCCTGGCTCTCGGGTGAGCTGCGCCAGCGCCAGATCGGGGTCGGCTGGGCCTCGCTGCGGTCGCGGCCGCCCCCTGCGCCGCATCCGACGTTGACCGTCGGCGCGGTGGACGCCGGCTTCTCGGAGATCGGGGCGGTGTCGGGCAAGGGATCGCAGGCGCGCCGCGCCGAGCTCATCGCCAACCTGTTCGCCGCCGCGACCGACACCGAACAGACCTTCCTGCTGCGGTTGCTCGGCGGCGAGCTGCGCCAGGGAGCGCTGGCCGGGATCATGGCCGACGCGGTGGCCAAAGCCGCCGGCATCCCCGTCGCGGCGGTACAGCGCGCCGCGATGCTGGGCGGGGACCTGCCCGGCGTCGCGGCGGCCGCCATGGGCGGCGGCTCCCGGGCACTGGACGCGTTCGCCCTGCGCGTGGGCCGGCCGGTCGGCCCGATGCTGGCGCAGACCGCCGCCGGGGTGTCCGACGCGCTCGAACGTCACGGCGGCACAACGATTTTCGAGGCCAAGCTGGACGGCGCCCGGGTGCAGATCCACCGGTCCGGCGATGAGGTGACCGTGTACACCCGAAGCCTCGACGACGTCACCGCCCGGCTGCCCGAGGTGGTAGAGGCGACGCTGGCGCTGCCGGTCCGCGAACTCATCGCCGATGGTGAGGCGATCGCGCTGCGGCCCGACAACTCGCCGCAGCGCTTCCAGGTCACCGCGTCACGGTTCGGCCGGTCGGTCGACGTGGCTAAGGCCCGTGCGGCCCAACCACTTTCGGTGTTCTTCTTCGACATCCTGCACCGCGACGGCGCCGACCTGCTCGACGCGCCGACGGCCGAGCGGCTGGCCGCCCTGGACGCTCTGGTGCCGGCCGCGCAGCGCGTCGATCGGCTCGTCACCGCGGACGCCGCCGAGGCGGCCCGGTTCCTGGAGGCGACGCTCGCCGCCGGCCACGAGGGCGTCATGGCCAAGGCGCCGCAGGCGCCATACCAGGCGGGCCGCCGCGGCGCGGGCTGGCTCAAGGTCAAGCCGGTGCACACGCTGGACCTGGTGGTGTTGGCGGTGGAGTGGGGATCGGGGCGCCGACGCGGCAAGCTGTCCAACATCCACCTGGGGGCGCGCGACCCCGCCACCGGTGAATTCGTCATGGTGGGAAAGACTTTCAAGGGCATGACGGACGCCATGCTGGACTGGCAGACCGCCCGGTTCAGCGAACTCGCCGTCGGCGGGACCGACGGTTACGTCGTGCGGCTGCGGCCCGAGCAGGTGGTCGAGGTGGCCCTGGACGGCGTCCAGAAATCCTCGCGTTATCCCGGCGGTGTAGCGCTGCGGTTCGCCCGCGTGCTGCGTTACCGCGACGACAAAAGCCCGTCGGAGTCCGACACCATCGATGCGGTGCGCACGCTGTACTGACAAACCGAGCGCTGCCCGTTTCCCGCGCGTAGGGTTTCGCCCGTGGCCGTGAAAGTGCACGACAAAGACGTCAGCTACATCCACACCGACGAAGACCTGCCGCCCGTCGCGATCGTCGACCGCTCCCCCATCACGCTCCGGCACAAGGCCGTCTTCGCGGCCATCGCCGTCGCCGGTGCCGTCGCGTGGGCGATCATCGCGTTCGCGCGGGGCGAGACGGTGAACGCGGTGTGGTTCGTAGTCGCGGCGATCTGCACCTACATCATCGGGTTCCGGTTCTATGCCCGGCTGATCGAGATGAAGATCGTCGGCCCGCGCGACGATCACGCGACCCCGGCCGAAGTCCTCGACGACGGCACCGACTACGTGCCGACCGACCGCCGGGTGCTGTTCGGCCATCACTTCGCCGCGATCGCCGGGGCCGGGCCCCTCGTCGGCCCGGTGCTGGCCACACAGATGGGCTACCTGCCGTGCAGCATCTGGATCATCCTCGGCGCGGTGTTTGCCGGCGCGGTGCAGGACTACCTGGTGCTGTGGATCTCCACCCGCCGGCGGGGCCGCTCGCTGGGCCAGATGGCCCGCGACGAGCTCGGCGTCACCGGTGGCGCCGCCGCCCTGGTCGGCGTCCTCGTCATCATGGTGATCATCATCGCGGTGCTGGCGCTGGTGGTGGTGCGCGGGCTGGCCCAGAGCCCATGGGGCGTGTTCTCGATCGCGATGACCATCCCCATCGCCCTGTTCATGGGGTGCTATCTGCGGTTCCTGCGTCCCGGGCGGGTCGCCGAGGTCTCACTGATCGGGTTCGCGCTGCTGATGCTCGCGGTGGTCTCCGGCAATTGGGTCGCCGAAACCTCTTGGGGCACTTCGTGGTTGAACCTCTCACCGGTGACGGTGTCCTGGCTGATCGTCAGCTACGGTTTCGTGGCGTCGGTGCTGCCGGTGTGGCTGCTGCTGGCGCCGCGCGATTACCTCTCGACGTTCATGAAGGTCGGCGCGATCGCCCTGCTGGCCCTCGGCATCTTCATCGCGCACCCGGTCGTGCAGGCGCCCGCGGTGTCGGTCTTCGCCGCCCGCGGCGACGGGCCGGTGTTCCCCGGCGCGCTGTTCCCGTTCTTGTTCATCACAATCGCGTGCGGCGCGCTGTCGGGCTTCCACGCGCTGATCTCTTCCGGGACGACGCCCAAGCTGCTGGAGAAGGAAAGCCAAATGCGCTTCATCGGCTACGGCGGAATGCTCACCGAGTCGTTCGTCGCGGTGATGGCGTTGGTCAGCGCGTCGATCCTGGACCAGCACCTGTACTTCGCGCTCAACGCCCCGGCCGGGCAGACCGGCGGCACCGCGGCCACCGCCGCGCATTACGTCGACGGGCTCGGTTTGTCGGGGACGCCGACGACCGCTGACCGACTCACTCAGGCCGCCGCGGGCGTGGGTGAGAAGTCGATCGTGTCGCGCACCGGCGGAGCCCCGACGCTGGCGGTCGGAATGTCGGAAGTGCTCAACCGCGTCTTCGGCGGGGCGGGCCTCAAGGCGTTCTGGTACCACTTCGCGATCATGTTCGAGGCGCTCTTCATCCTGACCGCCGTGGACGCCGGCACCCGCGTCGCACGTTTCATGCTGTCCGACGCGCTGGGGAATCTGGGCGGTCCGCTGGCCAAGCTGCGCAACCCGAGTTGGCGCCCGGGTGTCTGGCTGTGCAGCCTGGCGGTGGCCGCCGCCTGGGGCAGCATCCTGCTGATGGGCGTGACCGATCCCCTCGGCGGGATCAACACACTCTTCCCGCTGTTCGGCATCGCCAACCAGCTGCTCGCGGCGATCGCGCTGACCGTCATCACCGTCGTCGTCATCAAGAAGCGGCTGCTGCGGTGGGCCTGGATCCCGGGGCTGCCCCTGCTGTGGGATCTGGCCGTCACGCTGACCGCGTCGTGGCAGAAGATCTTCTCGGGGGATCCCAACGTCGGCTACTGGACGCAGCACTTCCAGTACCTCGCGGCCCGCAACGCGGGCAAGACATCGTTCGGTTCGGCCAAGAACCCGCATCAGCTCGACGACGTCATCAGGAACACCTTCATCCAGGGCACCCTGTCCATCTTGTTCGCGCTGGTCGTCGTCATCGTGGTGATCGTCGGCGTCATCGTGGCGCTGGGCACGATGCGTGGCGCGGGGAGACCGCTGACCGAAGATGAGCCCGTGCCGTCGAAGCGGTTCGGACCGTCAGGTCTGATCGCGACCTTCAGGGAACGGCAGGTGCAACGGCAGTGGGACGAGCTGCCCGCATCGACGCCTGAGACCGTCGCCGCCCGCAAGCATTGATTGTCTGAACAAGTGCGCTCGGCCGGAAACCGCGCCGAGTGGTACCTAAGCCGTCGCGGCGGCTGGCTCCGCCGAAACAGGTAGTGCGCTACGCATGTCGGGCGTCATGGTTGGCCGTACGGTGACTTCATAAGGCAAAACGCCTGGTCAACCGGGGTACCGGCAACGGAAGGTGCTCGTCATGATGGTTCCAGTCACGGGACGTCCCGACACCAACGCTTTCGTCGACGCAGCCGCTCATCAACAGCCCTCGGCGCTGCAGGCCGAAGTTTCATCGACCGAAGTTCTGATCACTGGGCAGCAGGTGCTGTTGAGCACCGCGGCCGCGCTTGCCGTCCGCCGCGAGAGCATTGGCGGGCGGCTCGTCGCCATAACGCGGCGAATATTCGCAACCGCGCCGCACCCGTCGAGGACACGGCCGCGGTACTGCCCGAAACGGTACCGATTCCTCGAAGACGCCCTCATGGCGCGCGAAATGGAAAGACTATGAACGGCCTGACCGTCGTCGCCTCCGCCGTGCTGATGATTCTCATGGCAACGGGGACCTACAACCTGCAGTGGTGGCTCGAGCGCTGCGACTACCAACGCCATTTCGAGGACTGAGCTCAGGGCGGCACGCCGCGAAAAATGGTTGCCCCAAAGTCCGCGGCGCGGTCCTAAAATTGCGCGATGAGAGTCGGCATCGACTTTGGCACCACCCACACCGTCGTCGCGGCCGTCGACCGAGGCAACTATCCCGTCGTCTCGTTTGACGGCCTCGACGCGTGGCCCTCGATCGTCGCGGGCAACGCCGCCGGGCAGCTGCGGTTCGGCGCGGACGCCGCCGCGGTCCGGCACGAGCCGGGCTGGTCGGTGCTGCGGTCGTTCAAACGCCTGCTCAACGAGGCCGGACCCCAGACCGTGGTGAGCCTGGCCGGCCGCAGCCATCGCCTGGCCGATCTGCTCACCGGATTTCTGGCCCAGCTGAAGAGCGACCTCTTGCGTCGCTCCAACGCCGGACTCACCGCGGGGGAATCCATCGAAGCCGCGATCAGCGTGCCGGCCAACGCCTCGAGCGCCCAGCGCTTGCTGACACTGGACGCGTTCGTGGCGGCGGGCTTCCACGTCGTCGCGCTGCTCAACGAGCCGTCGGCCGCCAGCCTGGAATACGCGCACCGCTACCGCTCCACCATCACCGCCAAGCGGGAGTACGTCCTCATCTACGACTTGGGCGGGGGCACCTTCGACGCCTCGTTGCTCAAGATGACCGGGCACTCAAACGAGGTCGTCATCAGCGAGGGCATTCAGCGCCTCGGCGGCGACGACTTCGACGACGCGATCGTCGAACTGGTCCTTCAACGGTCGAAGCTGTCGGGCGTGGACGCGGCGGGCCGCGACCTGCTGCGGGAGGAGTGCGCCGCCCGCAAGGAGGCCGTGGGACCACAGACGCGGCGCTTCCTGGTCGACCTCACCGGGGTCGGCGGGGCGGACCGGCCGCCGTTCTCCTGCCCCGTCGACGACATCTATTCGGTGTGCGCGCCGCTCGTCGACAAGACGATGAAGTTGCTCGACCGCGTGCTGCACAATCCGGCCGACGGCGGCAAGGACGTGACGTGGTCGGAGGTCGCCGGCATCTACGTCGTAGGCGGCGCCGGCAGCTTCCCGCTCGTTTCCCGGATGCTGCGCACCACCTTTGGCGACAAGCGGGTCAAACGCTCGCCGCATCCCTTCGCGGCCACCGCGATCGGTCTGGCGGTCTTTCTCGACAAGGAGTCCGATTTCGCGCTGTCCGAACGCTTTTCGCGCAACTTCGGGGTCTTTCGCGAGGCCGAAGCCGGTGCCGGCGTCGTCTTCGACCCGATCGTGTGCAAGGACGTCTCCCTGCCAGCGGACGGGCACACCCCGCTGGTGGTGAAGCGGTCCTACCGGGCGGCGCACAACATCGGCCATTTCCGGTTCGTGGAGTGCAGCCGCCTGGTCAACGGCCGGCCCGACGGCGACGTGACGCCTTACGACCCGGTGCTCTTCCCCTTCGACCCGGCGCTGCATGATCGCGACGACCTGGGGTGTCAGCCGGTCGGCCGGTGGCGGGACGGACCGGACGTCGAGGAGCGCTACGTCATCGCCCCCAGCGGCGCGGTGGAAGTCACCCTGACCACGCGGCCGGCCGGGTTCGAGCGCACGTTCCGCCTGGAGCGCCGCTCCCCCGCGAGCGCCTGAGGGGCCCATGGAGCTCTACGACGTGATGCGAACGACGTTCGCGGCGCGAGAATTCACCGATGACCCGATGCCCGACGAGGTGCTGGCGCGCGTTTTCGGCAACGCCCGGTTCGCGCCGAGCGGCGGCAACCGGCAGGGCGCCCACATCACCGTGGTGCGCGACGAAGAGGTCCGGCACCGGCTCGCCGAGCTGGGCAAGGGTGCGGCCCGCCGCTACGTCGCCCAGCTGCAGGCCGGTGAAAACCCCTGGAATTCAATCTATCCCAGTGGCGTGCCGCAGGACGTCATCGACCGGACCGACGTTCCCGACAGTTTCGTCGCGCCGATCGCGAAAGCGCCTGTGGTCCTTGTGGTTTCGGTCGACCTGACCGTCGTAGCCTCGGTCGATCAGGACCTGAACCGTGTCGGCCTGGCCGGCGGTGCGTCGGTGTACCCGCTGATCTGGAACATTCTGCTGGCCGCCCGCGCCGAGGGGTACGGCGGCACCATCACCACCATGGCCATCGCGGCCGAGGACCAGGTTCGCCGTTTGCTGGGCATTCCCGACTGGCACGCGGTCGCCGCGGTTGTGCCCCTGGGCAAACCGGTGCGCCAGCTGACCAAACTGCGCCGCCGCCCGATCGCGGAATTCATCACGCGTGACCGCTTCGACGGTCCGGCATTCGAAGGCTGAGGCGAGGATCGAAAAGGCGACGCTCAGCCGCGAACCTGGGGCAGCACGTCGCGTTCCCACGCCGAGAAGAACCCGTCCATGTCCGGGCCGATCTGCTGCACGTACACCTCGTCGATGTCGGCGTCGATATACTCGCGCACCTTCGCGACATGCGTGTCGGCATCCGGGCCGCACGTGACGGCTTTGGCGACCTGGTCCGGTGTCACGAGCGACATCAGGGCGGCGAAATCCTTGGGCCGCGGCAGGGTTTGGGCCGATTGCCCCGGCAGCGCGTCGTTACCCCATAACCGCTGCGCCACCTTCAGCGCCGCGTCGGCGTCGTTGTCCCAGCAGACCTTGATGCCGCCCTGCACCGGCTTGTCGCCGCCGCCGGACTCGCGGAACGTCTTGACCAGGTCGGCCTCCGGCATCACCAGGACGTAGCCGTCGCCGATGCGCCCGGCCAGCTCGGCGCCCTGCGGCCCGAAGCCGGACACGTAGATGGGCACCGGCTGGTCCGGCCGGGTGTAGATGCGGGCCTCCTGCACCTCGTAGTGCTTGCCGTGGTGGCTCACCTCGTCGCCGCGGTGCAGCAGGCGGATGACGTCGACCGCCTCCTCCAGCATTTCCTGCCGCACACCCACCGACGGCCAGCGGTCACCCAGGATGTGTTCGTTCAGCGCCTCGCCGCTGCCCACCCCCAGCACGAAGCGGCCATCGAGCTGCACGGCGGCCGTCGCGGACGCCTGGGCGATGATCGCCGGATGGGTCCGGATGGTCGGGCACGTCACGGCGGTGCTGACCGGCAGCGATGTCACCTCGGAGAGCGCTCCGATCACGCCCCACACGAAGGGGCTCTGGCCCTGCTCGTCGTTCCAGGGATGGAAATGATCCGAAATCCACAGCGCGTCGAACCCGGCCGCCTCGGCCCGCTTGGCCTGGTCGATGAGTTCCTTGGGGCTGTACTGCTCGCAGGACAGGAAGTATCCGATCTTGGTCATGGCGGCGGGCTACCCGCTGCGCGCCGCGTTATGCAGCGCTTTCGCTGTTTATCCGCTGCGGCGCCGGGAATCCATTCGCCCGTGTGCCCGGCGCCGGAGCTTGACCCCGAAACCTCCTCGGCTACGGAATCGCCGTGCCGGACAGACGGTTTCGCAGGGCTGCGCAGCTATGCGCCCATCGGTGACGGCCGAACCGTCGCGCTGGTCGCCGAGGACGGCGCCATCGACTGGTTTCCGATTCCGGACCTGGACTCCGTCCCGGTGTTCGCTGCGCTCGTCGACCGGCCGAACGGCGGGCGCCTGGACCTCATGCCGACGGTGCCGTTTCGAACCGAACGGCGCTACCTCCCGAAAACCAACGTGCTGGAAACGACTTTCATCACCGAGGCCGGGCGGGTACGCGTCACCGATGCGCTCAACATCGGATTCGGTGGGCGGTTGCCCTGGACCGAATTGGCGCGCCGCGTCGAAGGCCTCGACGGTGAAGTGCCGATGCGGTGGCGTGTCGCGCCCGGTACCTGCTTCAACACGACGTCGCCGTGGGCTCGCCGCACCCCGCACGGGCCGGTGCTGCGGGCGGGAACGCTCAACCTCGGCGTCTGCGTGTCGGGAAACGTCGACGTGGACTGGACCGACCAGACGGCCTCCGGCGCGTTCGTCGCCGCCGCTGGCGAGCGCCGGCTGATCGGCATCGTGGCCTCCGAGTGCGAACCGCTGATGTTGTCGTCGGCCGCCGACATCGACGACGGGCTGGACAAAACGATCGCGTTCTGGGGGAACTGGTCGGGACAGTTCGAGTGCCCCGAAGCCTGGGCCGAGGCCGTGCGCCGCAGCGTGCTGCTGCTGAAGCTGCTCATCTTCAGCCCGACGGGTGCCATCGCCGCGGCCGCGACCACCTCACTGCCGGAGCGGCTTTCGGGCGGCAAGAACTGGGACTACCGCTTCGCCTGGGTACGCGACACCGCGTACACGCTGAGCGCGTTGCGCCGCTTCGGAATACGCGAAGAGACCCACGCCGCGGTCAGCTGGCTGCTGCGGACGGTCCGCAGGCACGGCCCCGACGTGGGCGTGTTTTATGGCCTCGACGGTTCGTCCCCACCCCCGGTGACCCACTATGAAGTCCCGGGCTGGCGCGGCATCGGCCCGGTCGTCACCGGGAACCGGGCCGACGGTCAATTGCAGCTCAGCATCTTCGCCGACCTCTTCGACACGGTGCGGCTCTACGTCGACAGCGGTCACGTGCTGGACACCGAAACGGGCCACCTGCTCGCCGGTTTTGCGGACCGGGCATGCGACGCCTGGCGGCATCGGGACGCCGGCATGTGGGAGCTGCGGCGCACCGAGCACTACACCACGTCGAAACTCGGCTGCTGGCAGGCGTTGCGGTGCGCGGTGTACCTGGCTGAGCTGGGCCAGATTCCGGGCGATCCCGGCCGATGGGCCGGCGAGGCCGATCGGATCGCCGATTGGGTGCGGCGGCGATGCTGGTCCGACGAGCTGGGCAGCTACGAGTGGTACCCCGGCAGCGGTAAGCTCGATGCCTCGATCCTGCTGCACGCCGGGAGCGGCTTCGACCGCGGCCCGCGCATGTCCGCCACCATCGACGCGCTGCGGCACGAGTTGGGCTGCGGGCCACTGCTTTTCCGGTTCAGCGGCGCTCGCGAGGACGAGCGGGAGGGCGCCTTCGTCGCGTGCTCCTTCTGGGCGGTGTCCGCCCTGCATCATGTCGGAGGCGGGCCGAGGCCCGCGAGCTGATGGACGAGCTGGTCGAACTGACCAACGACGTCGGCGTCCTGCCCGAAATGATCGACACCGACGACCGCGCGTTCATGGGCAACCTGCCCCAGGGGCTGAGCCACCTGGCATTGATCGGCGCCGCGCTGGACCTCACGTCCTGACCGGGGCCGCAGCGGCCCGACACGGCGCCGGAACGAGAATCGATTCGCCAATTTGGAGAAGGTAGTTCTCCACAGGCGAGAGACGATTTACGATACCGGTGAACCGTCAGCTTTCTCCCCACGATCGGAGTCCGTCATCGACGCCTGGATTCTCGACGCGGTGCGCACGCCCCGCGGCCGGGGCCGCCCCGACGGTGGCCTGCACGCCGTCCACCCGCAGGCCCTGTTCGCGCGTTGCCTTACCGCGCTCGCCGAGCGCATTGGCTTCGAGCCGGCCGACGTCGACGACGTGATCGCGGGCAACGGCATCCTCGGCGGCGACCACGGCGACGACATCGCGCGCCTTGCGGTTCTCCTCGCCGGTTGGCCCGAGACTGTGCCGGGGATGACACTGAACCGGTTCTGCGGTTCCGGCCAGCAAGCGGTCACCGTCGCCGCGTCGTCCATCGCCGCGGGCAACGAGGACCTGGTGATCGCCGGCGGAGTCGAATCGATGTCCCGGTGGGGCGTCACCGTGGGTGCCCCGACGATCGACGGCCAAAATCTCGCCTTCCGGGCACGCTATCCCACCGTGCCCCAAGGGATCTCGGCCGACCTGATAGCCACCCTGGAGGGGTTCACCCGCGAAACTGTCGACGCCTACGCCGCGCAGAGCCAGGAGCGCGCCGCCGCGGCGATCGACGAGGGCCGGTTCCTGCGTTCGCTCGTCGACGTGCCCACACCCAACGGGCCGTTCGAGCGCGACGAACACCCGCGCCCCGGCACCACGACCGAGACGTTGGCCCGGCTCAAGCCCGCCTTCGCCGCGATGGGCGACACCTGTGCCCACGGCGAGCAGCAGACGTTCGACGAAATCTGCATTGAGCGCTACGCAGGCATCGACCACGTCGATCACGTCCACCACGCGGGCAATTCGTCCGGGGTGGTCGACGGGGCCGCCGCGGTGCTGGTCGCGTCCTCCACCTGGATGCACGCCGCGGGGGTCACCCCGCGGGCACAGATTCGCGCCGCGGCGGCGATCGGTAGCGAACCGATCATCATGCTCACCGCGCCCGGGCCGGCGGCCCAGCGCTGCCTGGAGCGCGCCGGCATGGCGGTCGACGACATCGACCTCTGGGAGATCAACGAGGCCTTCGCCGCAGTCCCGCTCAAGACGATGCGCGACCTCGACATCGACCCCGAAGTGGTCAACGTCAACGGCGGCGCGATCGCCCTCGGTCACCCCATCGGCGCCACCGGGGCGATGCTCCTCGGTACCCTCCTCGATGAGCTCGAACGGCGGGATCTGACAACGGGTCTGGTGACCATGTGCACGGGCGGCGGGATGGGCACCGCGACCATCATCGAGCGGGTGTGACCGTGCCGCAAACCCTGGAGCTGCAGCGGCCGAGTCCGGCGGTCGCACTGCTGCGCCTGAACCGCCCCAAGCAACTCAACGCCATCAATGAGGCGATGCAGGCCGAATTACGCCAGACGCTCGCCGATTTGGCCACCGACCGCACCGTGCACGCCGTGGTGCTCACCGGCGCCGGCCGCGGGTTCTGCGCCGGGATCGACGTGCGCGATTTCGGCCCTTCGATGCTGGACGCCACCGCGCCCGCGCTGGACCGGATGCGCTTCCAGGAGCGGATGGCCGCCCTGGCCGAAGCCGTCCGTGCGTTGCCGCAACCCGTCATCGCCGCCGTCAACGGCCCGTGTGTCGGGGCCGGATTCGCGCTGTGCCTGGCCGCCGACATCCGGATCTGTTCGCAGACCGCGTCGTTCGGCAACGCCGCCATCCTGCTCGGCCTCTCCGGTGCCGAGATGGGCATGAGCTATCACCTGCCGCGCATCGTCGGCACCAGTGTGACCGCCGACTGGATGCTCACCGGGCGCACCGTCTCGGCCACCGAAGCCGACCGGCGCGGCCTGGTCAGCGAGGTGGTCCAACCGGATCGGTTGGTGGAGCGGGCCGCCGAATTGGCCGCGCTCGTCGCGAGCCATTCCCCGCTGGGCGCGCAACTGACCAAGCGTGCGCTGCAGGTCAACACCGACGCCGCCAGCCTCTCGGCGGCGCTGGAGCTGGAGAACCGCAACCAGGTCATCTCGCACGCCACGGACGAGGCGGCCCAGCGTCGCAAGAAATGGTCGTCGTGACGGGCCCGCTGCGCGGCGTGCGCATCGTCATGATGGGCGGTTTGGGCCCCGCCCCGTTCTGCGGGATGTTATTGGGCGACTTGGGCGCCGACGTTATCCGCATCGATGGCCTGCCCGCCGTGGACGGCCCCCTCCCCATCGATTACACGGTGCGCCGCAGCCAGCGGTCGCTGGCCGCCGACGTGAAGGATCCCCGCGGCAGGGAGCTGGTTGATCGCCTGATCGCCGACGCGGATGCCTTCGTCGACGTGTACCGGCCCGGGGTGGCCGAACGACTGGGCATCGGTCCGGACGAGCTGCGCGAGCGCAACCCTCGCCTGGTCTACGCCCGGATGACCGGCTACGGGCAGGATGGGCCCCTGGCCGGGCACGCCGGTCATGACATCAACTACATCGCCGTGGCGGGCGCCCTGCACGGCATCGGCACCGCCGAATCCCCAGTGCCGCCGTTGAATCTGGTCGGCGACTACGGCGGCGGCGGCATGCTGTTGGCGGTGGGCCTGCTCAGCGCCATCCTCGAGGCCCGTCAATCCGGTGCGGGTCAGGTGCTCGACGTCGCCATGGTCGACGGGGTCGCCACGCTATTGACGCCGTATTTCGGGATGGTTCCCGCCGGCACCTGGCGCGACCGGCGCCACGACAATCTGCTCGACGGGGCCGCCCACTTCTACGGCGTGTACGCCACGGCCGACGGTGGCCACTTCGCCGTCGGCGCCATGGAGCCCAAGTTCTACGCGGAGCTGTGCGATCGCCTCGGCGTGGACGTGCCGCACGACGACGACGCGCCGGCCGCATGGGCCGCCCACCGCGCCGTCCTGGCCGCCCGCTTCGCCGAGAAGTCGACGCAGCAGTGGCAGCTGCTCCTCGATAGTCCGGGATGTTGTGCGACACCGGTGCTTTCGCTGGCCGAGGCCCCACGGCACCCGCACCTCGCCGCGCGGCAAACGTTCATCAATGTCGACGGCGTGACCCAACCCGCGCCGGCGCCCCGGTTCTCCCGGACGCCGCCGACCACCCCCACACCGCCGTCGCTACCCGGTGACCACACGCGCGCGCTGCTCGCCGAACTCGGGTTGGACGCACAAGAAATCACCGAGCTGGTTCAAGCGGGCGTGGTGGCACAAAGCAACCGAGGGGGACGATAAATGTCGTGGGACTTCTCCACCGATCCCGAGTGGGCACGGCAACTCGATTGGGTCCAGGACTTCGTGCGGGAGGAGTGCGAACCGATCGACCTGATCGTCAAGGAATCCCATGACCTGGGCGACCCGGTGCGCCAGGCGCTCATTCCACCGTTGCAAGACATCGTCAAAGAGCGGGGCCTGTGGGCAACCCACCTCGGGCCGCACCTGGGCGGCCCCGGCTTTGGTCAGGTGAAACTCGCGCTGCTCAACGAGATCCTGGGCCGCTCGGAATGCGCGCCGATCGTGTTCGGTTCGCAGGCCCCCGATTCCGGCAACAGCGAGATCCTGGCGCACTACGGCACGCCGGAGCTCAAGGCGCGCTATCTCGAGCCGTTGCTCGACAACCGCATCGTGTCCTGCTTCTCGATGACCGAACCGCAGGGCGGCGCCGACCCGAAGGTCTTCCGCACGACCGCGGTGCCGGACGGCGATCACTGGATCATCAACGGGGAGAAGTGGTTCTCGTCGTTCGCCTCGATGGCGTCGTTCCTGATCGTGATGGCGATGACCGATCCGGACGCGCCGCCGTATCAGCGCTACTCGATGTTCGTCGTCCCCGGCGACACCCCCGGAATCAACGTGCTGCGCGACGTCGGGCTGGGCTACCAGCCGGTGGGCGGCGGGCGTGAGGGCTATGTCCGCTACGAAAACGTCCGCGTGCCCGTCGATCACATGCTGGGCCCGCGCGGCGGCGCGTTCGTCGTCGCGCAAACTCGTCTGGGCGGCGGCCGGATTCACCACGCGATGCGCACCGTCGGGCTGGTCCGCCGCATCTACGACATGATCTGCGAGCGGGCGGTGTCGCGTTACACCCAGGGCGAGGTGCTGGCGAACAAGCAACTCGTCCAGGAGATGGTCGCCGACTCGTGGATGGAGATCGAGGCCTTCCGACTGCTGACCTTGCAAACAGCTTGGAAGATCGACCAATTCAACGACTACAAAGCCGTGCGGGCCGACATCTCGGCGGTCAAGGCGATGATGCAGAAGGTGCTGCACGACGTGTCGGCGCGAGCGCTGCAACTGCACGGATCGCTGGGCACCACTCACGAGATGCCGTTCGTGCAGTACCTGGTGGAGTCGTTCGTGCTGGGGCTTGCCGACGGCCCGACGGAAGTGCACAAGGTGACGCTGGCGCGCCTGTTGCTGAAAGACCGCGCGCCAGCGCCGGATCTGTTTCCCTCCGAGCACCTGCTGCGGTTGCGCGCGGCCGCGGAGGCGAAGTTCGCCGACAAGCTGGCCGGCATCCCGCGCGACGTGGCGATCGCTAGCGCGGCGGAGCCGGGCGAAGCGGGTCGCCACCATCGGCCGCGTGGCGATCGCTAGCGCGGCGGAGCCGGGCGACGCGGGTCGCCACCATCGGCCGCGTGGCGATCGCTAGCGCGGCGGAGCCGGGCGACGCGGGTCGCCACCATCGGCCCTAGACGGTCTTGGTCACCCCGACGTAGGACAGCACCACGTCGGATTCCTCGGTTGCCCGAGTCAGCACCGCGTAGGAGCGGATGAACGACTGGCCCACGCATCCATCGATCTTGACGTGGAAGTTGCTGACCATGACCCAGGGGTGGGCGCCCTTGAACTGTTTCTTGACGACCGGCACCACAATCACCAGACCGGGCTTGAGTCCGACGTTGAGCACCCCCGCGATCGGGGCGACAACCAACGGCAGCACGTCCCCCGGCACACCGGTCACCGGTCCCGTCACGCCCGGGGTGATGCCGGCGGTGCCGCCAATCGTCACACCGTCTGATGTGCTCATGTCGATTCCGCAGCCGATCTCGTAACCCACCTCGAGGACCCCCTGCGGTTGCTCCGGTCCTTGCAGGGAGCCGAGGAAGATTCCGCTGCTGAGGTATTCACGTGACGAGACCGCGGTGGTCAACGGGGCCACGGGTACCTGCTGTTCGTTCGTGGCGCCGAGGCTCAGGGTCCATCCGTCGGGTGTCTGCAGGGTCGCGGCGGGATTCGAGGGCAGCGCTCCCTCGAGCGGCGGCGCCGCGTCGGGCGCGTCGGGGACGGAGTCGGGCTCCGCACCCGCCGACGGCACGCCGATGACGGACACGACGAGGCAGACGGCAATCGCCGCGGCGCGACGTACCACCAGAGCTACCGGCCTCACGGGCAACAACGTATGCGCCGCCTGGGTGGCACGGCAGAATCTGCTCACCCCCCAGCAAACTTGTTGCGGGTTTGTGACAGATACGCGATGTGGGTTTGCAAGGCGGGCGATGGGTGGCGGCCCTGCCAGCGGCTAGGATTGTGGCCTGCGGCTGACAGAGAGGGCCACGATGAAACCTCACCTGTGCGCTTGCGGACTGCTTACCGGGTTGATGAGCGTCATGTGTTTCGCCGGTGCAGGGGTGGCGCGGGCGGAACCTGAACCCCTTCCGCCGCCGCTGCCGCCGTCGATCGACGAATCAACGATCGATAACCCGTCGATTTTCACGAATCCCGCCGACCGCGGCCGCCCGCCCCAGAACTGGGGCGGCACCGGAATGTACTGCCAGAATCTCTGGGTCGACTGCAGTTAGGCGAACCTCGACGTTGCGCCTAGTCGATCAATGACCTGGCCCGCGCCACCAAACTCGGCAAGATCGCCGCCATGGCCTCCAATTCTGCTCGCGGCGAAGACCTTCGGCGATTGTGTTTGACGATCAGCGACCAGGTCGCTGCCGACTTGAAGCACGCCAATGCTTCGAACCAGGCCAGATCGCTGACTTCGCTGCCCAGCTCGTCCTGGTAGATCTGAGCGAGTTCGGTGGTCGACGGTGCCATGCTGTCGGATGCCCGAACGCGCCGATAGGTGTCCGGGTCGGAGTTGATCAGGAACCAGCCCGCATCTATCCGTGGATCGCCCACCGACCAGATCTCCCAATCGATCACCGCGTTGATGCGGGCGCCGGTCGCCATCAGGTTGCCCAGGCGGAAATCGCCGTGCACCACGCTCGGCCCCATGGCCGTTGGCGCAGAACCCAACAGCGCGTCCCGCACCCCGGACCAATCGGGTACCAGCGCCGCATCGACGGTCTGCAGCGTTGCGGACCATCGCCAAACTTCCGCGATCGCATCGACGATCGGTTCATCGCCCAGTCCCACGTCGCTGGGCCGCACACTGTGCAGCGCCGCCATCACCCGGCACGCGTTGCGGTACCGCTCGGCCAGACCCTCAGCGGCGGCGCAACCGTCGAAAAGCGGCTCGACACATTCGCCTTCGACGTGTGACATCACGAACAACGGCGGCGTGCACGGTGGCTCCCCCGGGTCCTCCCACAACACCTCGGGCACCGGAATGGCACTGCCCGCAAGGACTTTCAGGATGCGCGCCTGCCGCAGCACGTCGCGATGCGCGACCGGTTCCACCCCTGGCGGGGCCACCTTGATCACCACGGGCCGGCCGCACCGGGCGCCCCGGAACGTGAGGCTGGAGGCGCCCCCGGGCAGTGGCGCGACGCCGGTGACTCCGGCGCCCGCCAGGCGCCGCCGCAGCTCGTCTGTATCCAGCTCGGCCATTCAACCGGCGGGCTTGGTCCAGCCGACCTCGGCGAGGAAGGGCTGGGTGTGCGCGATGCGCCCGGTCAGGGTCTTCGGATCACCGGTACACAGCCGCAAGGCCGTCTCGGTGATCAGTTCGATGTCTTCGGTGTCGGTCTTGGCCAGGTCGAGGGTGCCGGCGCCGGGCGTGGCCACCGGGTTGCTGGGAGCGGCGGCGTTGACGGCGATCCCGTCGTCATACAGTTCGGCCGCAAGGCTTTTCGTCAGCCGGTTGAGCGCGGCCTTGACCGTCCCGTAGAAGCCGAAGCCGGCGGTGCGGTCGAACTCGGAGAACGGCGGGCCCGGTGGCAGGTCACCACCCAGCGAGGTCAGGTTCAGGATCCAGCCCCGCCCGCGCTCCCGCATCGCCGGAATCGCCAACTGGCTCAACTGCAGTGGGCCCAGGAGATGCATCTCGATCATCAGGCGGGCCCGCCGTTCGGGGAAGCCGTCCAGGGGCCGCAGGAAGGTCACCGCCGCGTTGTTGACCAGGATGTCGGGGGCGCCGACGGCGCTGACCACCTCGGCGAACAGCCTTTCCCGTTCCTCGGGGCGCGACAGGTCGGCTTGGATCGCGACGGCCTTTCCGCCGTCGGAGACGATTTCGTCCAGGGTCTCGCCCAGCGAGCCCTGGTACTTGGGGTCGGGGTCCAACGTGCGGGCGGTCAGCGCGACCGTGGCGCCGCGCGCGGCGAGCCGTGCCGCGACCGCCTTGCCGAGCCCCCGACTGCTGCCGGTGACCAGGGCCACCATCCCATCGCACCGTTGGCTCATCCTCGACCTCCTACGGAAATGGCTTCTCCGTATCAGAGAATGCCATTATCGCCGGTCGAGTGGAAGTGCCCTCCCGCGCAGCGCGTCGATCGAGTAACTTCCGCTACCGGTGAAGACGAGCAGGAAGAACGCGAAGCAGAACAGGATCGACAAGCCGCCGCCGTTGCCCGCAGGCGGATCGGCGACCGGCCAGAGCGCTTGCGGTTGGTGGATCCAGAAGTAGGCGACCGCCATCTCCCCCGAGGCCACGAAGGCGACCGCGCGGGTGAACAGTCCGGTGGCGATCAGCACACCCGCGACGACTTCGATCAGCCCGGCGTACCAGCCGGGCCAGGAGCCGAACTCGACGCGAACCGGCGACCGGACCGGCCAATCGAACAGGCTCCTCGAGCCATAGGCGGCGAAGAGCAGACCATAGACCACCCGAAACACACTCAGCACCGCCGGGGCGTAGCGGTTCAAATCCTTTGTCACGTCTCAGAGGTTACGGTCGCGGTCCAGCCGAGCAGGCGCCGCCAGAGCCGATGCCGGCTCGACGCCATGTTGTGGCAGTGCGCGCTGTCGGCCAGTACCAAAGTGGTGATGTCGGGGCAGGCATGGTAGAGGCCGGCCTCGGCGCGCGGGGCCGGGGACACGTCGACCGCACCGTACCCGAGCAGCACCGGGACGGCGATCTGTGCGGCGCGCTCGGCGACGACGCCGGGAATCACGGCGGTCCCGAAAACGCGGGGCACCATCGATCTCGCGACGACGCAGTCCGCCGCGACGACGTCGGCGGGGACGTCGGCGAGGTGAAACCAGCTCTGCAGATGCTCGCGCGGGCCCTCGAAGTAGGGCTGCGGCAGGGCGGCAAGGATCTCGCGCGCGAGGTCGGCGCGTCCCTGCGCGGTCGCCGACCGGGCGATGAACGCGGGGTCCAAATTCAGCGGCGCGACGTGTTGATTGGTACAGCCGAGCAGGGCCAGCGCGGCGTAGCTGGAGAACAGCGCTTGCTGGGTGATGGCCAGGTAGCCGCCGAGGGAATGCGCGAGGGCCACCGGCGGCGCCTGGACCCCGACGGTCTCGGGCAACGCGGACACGGCGTGCGCGAGCGTGGCGGCGATGTCATCGAAGTCGAAATCCCCTACCGGTTGCGAACTTTCACCGGTCCCCAGTGGATCGATGGTCACCACCGCGTAGCCGTTGCCCGCGGCGAAATCGGCGAAGCTGTAACCGTGCCGGCCGGGGATGCGCAGATCCCAGTAGTCGCGGCTGTAGGTGCCGCCCGGCAGGCAAACCAAGAGTCCCAGCGGCTCCCCGCGCGCGGGATAGTAGGTGGCCGCAAGCGACGCCTGCTCCCCGATCACGCCGCCGACGTCAAACGCCAACGGCTGCGCGACATAATTCATCGGACGCCCATGTCGTCATCCTCCTCCGCGTGCCACCCGAACCGGCTACCACGCAACGCGGTTCGGGGTCTGCGCCGTTTGTACCGACTAAGGGTCATAATTGCCTACAAAGGGCGATCGAGACGTTGACTCGTGGCGGATGGGAGGAAGTGATGGCCGAAAGATCCGTTGGTGGGCAATCGAGTCCCTCACAACGAGCCGCGAAGGTCGAACGGCGGGTGAAGGAACTCAAGGAGCGCAGGGCCGAATTGGCCGCCGGTAAGCGCCCCACCCGGGAGTCGATAGAACGGGCACACCGTCGCGCCGAGGAATCGCTGCGCCGTGCAGAGGAGGCCCATCACGCAGCGGCGCAACGGCACGAGGAGTTGGCACGAGTGCATGAACGAACCGCGAACAGCTATCAGCGTGCCGCAATGCAAGGGTTGGAGTCGAGCGTTGGGCTGCAACAAGCAGCCGATGAGCACTGGCAGGCCGCGCACAATGGCCACCTCGAGGCCGTGCATGAGGAACAGAAGGCTCGGCATCCTGAAGAATCCTCCTCCGGTTAGCGTCCATCTGCTCGATGCGGTGTTGAACGATTCAAAGGAGCGTCTTGACCTGTGTGTTTCTCCTCGGCGCCATCGTCGCGGAGGTCATCGCGACCAGCCTGCTCAAGAGCACGGAAGGTTTCAGCCGGCTGTGGCCGACCGTCATCTGCCTGACCGGTTACGCCGTCTCGTTCGCGCTCCTGGCGCTGTCGATCGCGCGCGGCATGCAGACGGACGTGGCCTACGCGTTGTGGTCGGCGATCGGCACCGCCCTGATCGTGCTGATCGCCGTGTTGTTTCTCGGCTCGCCGGTGTCCGTCGCAAAGGTCGTCGGCGTCGGGTTGATCATCGTCGGAGTGGTCACGTTGAATCTCTCCGGCGCCCACTGAAGGCCGCCAACGCCGTTTCGTCGCCGGCGCGTGAGCTGGTGTTTACGTAACGGACTTCAACCGCGCGCCTGGTGTGCAACCATCGCTGCCAGACTGACGCTCTGCCGTCCTCGCGGGCGGTTCGGTTGATATTGCGGCAACCTCTAGGGAGTAGCACTCACCATGACCGATGTCGAACAGACACCCCCCGACGGAATCTCTCCCTCCAGCCCCACGCGGGCCGATCTGGTTGAGCACTCGCGCACC
The DNA here is from genome assembly GCF_041890355.1 of Mycobacterium hainanense. Taxonomy (NCBI): domain Bacteria; kingdom Bacillati; phylum Actinomycetota; class Actinomycetes; order Mycobacteriales; family Mycobacteriaceae; genus Mycobacterium; species Mycobacterium hainanense. Next base: position 4,233,697 of record NZ_CP169059.1, read on the forward strand.
GGGATGAGCGCCGCGGCACTGCAGCGGGCCATCAACGACCACCTGCGCTACTCCATCGGCCGCCCGGCCGCGGCCCGCCGGCCCGAGCACTACTACCGGGCCCTCGCCCTGGCCGTGCGCGACCGCATGCAGGACCGCCGGGTGGCATCGACGCAGACCTCGCTCGACCTCGGCCGCAAGGTGACCTGTTACCTGTCGGCGGAATTTTTGATGGGGCCGCAGCTGGGCAACAACCTGCTCAACCTCGGCATAGAGCGGTCGGCCCGCGAGGCGCTGGCGGCGATGGGCCAAAATCTGGACACCGTCTTGGCCTGCGAGGAGGAACCGGGACTGGGCAACGGTGGCCTCGGTCGGCTCGCGGCGTGCTACCTCGACTCGCTGGCCACACTCGAGCGGCCCGCGATCGGCTACGGCATCCGCTACGAATTCGGCATCTTCGACCAAGAGATCCGCGACGGCTGGCAGGTCGAGCAGACCGACAACTGGCTGGACCACGGAAACCCTTGGGAGATCCCGAAACCCGACGTCAACTACCTGGTCAAGTGGGGCGGCTACGCCGCGCACTACACCGACGACTCCGGCCACGATCGCGTCCGGTGGGTGCCGGGGCGTGTGCTCAAGGGCGTCGCGTACGACACGCCCATCCAGGGTTATGGCGTCAACACCTGCAACGTGCTGACGCTGTGGAGCGCCCGGGCCGTCAAGTCGTTCGCGTTGGACGCGTTCAACACCGGCGATTACTACGGGGCGGTCGAGGACGAGGTCATGTCCGAGACCGTCACCAAGGTGCTGTACCCCAACGACGAGCCGGAGGCGGGCAAGCAACTGCGCCTGCTGCAGCAGTACTTCTTCGTGTCCTGCTCGCTGCAGCACGTGCTGCACATCATGGACGATCTCGCCGACGCCGGCGTGCGGGAACTCCCGCAACGATTCGCCGTGCAGCTCAACGACACTCACCCCTCGATCGGGGTCGCCGAGCTGATGCGGTTGCTGGTCGACGAGCGGCAGCTGGACTGGGACGAGGCGTGGGAAATCACCGTCGCGACGTTCGGCTACACCAACCACACCCTGTTGCCCGAGGCGCTGGAGACCTGGCCGCTGGACATGTTCTCCGAGGCGCTGCCGCGCCACATCGAGATCATCTACGAGATCAACCGCCGATTCCTCGACGAGGTGCGCGCCCGCTTCCCCGGCGACGAAGACCGGTTGCGTCGGATGTCGCTGATCGGCGAGGACGGCGGCAAGAGCGTCCGGATGGCACACCTCGCCACCGTCGGCAGCCATGCCATCAACGGAGTCGCCGCACTGCACTCAGAACTGCTGAAAAGCAGCGTGCTCAAGGACTTTTACGAGCTGTGGCCGGAACGGTTCAGTAACAAGACCAACGGCGTGACGCCGCGACGCTTCCTCGCCCTGGCCAACCCCGGGTTGCGGGAGCTGCTTGACCGCACCGTCGGCGACGGCTGGCTGACCGACCTGAGCCGCCTGCGCGGGCTGGAGCCGTTCGTCGACGATGCTGCCTTCCGCCGGGAATGGCACGACATCAAACGCAACAACAAGGCGCGCCTGGCCAAGTACATCCGGTCGGTCGCGGGCGTCGAGCTGAACCCGGACTGGATGTTCGACGTCCAGGTCAAGCGCATCCACGAATACAAGCGCCAGCACCTCAACGTCCTGCACATCGTCGCGCTGTATCACCGGCTCAAGCAGGATCCCGGGCTGTCGATTCCGCAGCGAGCCTTCATATTCGGCGGCAAGGCCGCGCCCGGGTATTTCATGGCGAAGCGAATCATCAAGTTGATCAACGCCGTTGGCGAGACCGTCAACGCGGACCCGGACGTCAACCGATTCCTGAAGGTGGCGTTCGTGCCCAACTTCAACGTGCAGAACGCCCACATGATCTATCCCGCCGCCGACCTGTCCGAGCAGATCTCCACCGCCGGCAAGGAAGCGTCGGGCACCGGGAACATGAAGTTCATGATCAACGGCGCGCTGACGGTCGGCACGCTCGATGGCGCCAACGTGGAAATGCGCGACGAGGTGGGTCCGGAGAACTTCTTCCTGTTCGGCCTGACGGAACAGGAGGTCGAGGCGGTCAAGTCGGGCGGATACCGCCCGGCCGACTACATCGACGGCCCCCACGCTGGAAATGACGAGCTGCGCGCGGTGCTGGATCTAATTGCCAACGGCACGTTCTCGGGCGGCGACACCGAGGTGTTCCGGCCGCTGGTGGACAACCTGCGCCATGACGACCCCTTCCTGGTGTGCGCCGACTACGCGTCCTACGTGAGCTGCCAGGAGCGGGTCAGCTCCGCGTGGCAGGACCGGGAATCATGGACCAAGATGTCCATCCTGAATACCGCTCGCAGCGGTAAATTCTCATCGGATCGTGCGATCACCGAGTATTGCGACGACATCTGGAACGTGTGGCCGTTGACCGTCAAGATCTGACGACCTCGAGTAGCGCCGGAGCTATTGGTAGCCCGGCAGATCCGGCACTCCGCTGGCCGTCAGCCATCCACCGCCATCGACGACCAGGGTCGCCCCGGTGACGTAGGACGCGGCGTCGCTGGCGAGGAAGAGCACCGCCTGGGCGACCTCGGTGGTGGACCCGGGGCGGCGCAACGGGTTCTGCGTGGTGCGATGTCGGTCGTCACCGGTGATTCTCTTCACCCCTTCGGTCCCCGACATTGCCCCGGGCGCAACGACATTGACCCGTACCGCGTCGGGTCCCCACTCGATGGCGCAGGCGCGGGTGAACGCATCGACGCCGGCCTTGGCCGACACGACATGGGCCTGCATGGCCATGCCTCGATACTGGGTCGCCGCGCTGATGTTGACGACGGATCCGCCGTGTTCCCGCAGGCATAGCTCGTAAGCCGCCTTCGACACGTTGAACGTCCCCAGCAGGTCGATGTCGACCACGGCCTTGAATCCGCCGGTGCTCAGGCCGCTGACGGGGACCGGAAAGTTCCCGGCGGCGTTGTTGACGACTATGTCGAGCCGACCGAAGGCTCGGATCACGTCCCCGACGACGGCGGTCACCTCGTCGTGGCTCCGGACGTCGCACACGCCGTAGCGGGCCTCGATCCCCGCCTCCTGCAAGACCGCAACCGCCGCCGCAAGGTTGGCTTCCTTGCGGCTACAGATCGCGATCCGGGCGCCGTGGCCGCCCAGCACCCGAGCGATTTCGAGGCCGAGGCCCGTGGCCCCGCCGGTGATCAGCGCCACCTTGCCCTGCAGCAGATCGGCCCTAAACGGGCTGCGCCGGGCGTTCACGCCGTCAAGGGTACGACGGTCAACCATCGGTCGACAGTGGACGTTTCCCGCGCCCGCCGCAAGGATCGAGTCATCGACCCCTGGCAGGAGGAAAGTGACCTTACGATTCCGAGGGCTTGTGCTGGGCCTGTTGACCGTGGCGCTGGCGCTGCTGCTCGCGCCGTCGGCCTCGGCCGACACCTACACAGACCAGTTGGTGGACAAGTTCAACGCGCAGACACACGTGTTGGCCGACCCCGGGGCGAATCCGCCGTTGCAGAACCCCGATCGGCTGAACGACCAAATCCTGGGCAGCAGGTGGGGGTGGAGTTCGCGACCGCCGATCTGGGTGGCCGCGGTGGCGCCCGGCCAGACCGGGGTGACCACCCCGGATGCCATCCATAACGTCATCCTCGGCCGCGATCCCGGGTTCAGCGGGATCATTCTGGTCATCGACTCCCGGGGCTACCACGTGCGCGCCTACAACGTGCCCAAGGCGATCGCGGACAACGTCGACCCGGTCATGAGCCAGGCCGCCAGGGACCACCGAAACGACCCGTACGGCGCGAGCAGTGAATTCGTCAGCAAGTTGTCGAAAGTGGATGTGTCCGCCAGCGCGCCGGTGGTGACGTCGCCCGCGGTGCAGAAGAACCACAACCAGAGCTCCGCGCTGTGGACAGCGCTGGCGGTGATCGCCATCGGCGTGGCAGCGGTCGGCCTGTTGTGGTTCGCGGTGAACCGGAATCGCAAGCGCCGCAAGGATGCCGACGCGAAAGAACAGATCAAACAGGAGTTGATCACCGTCACAGCGGATGTCAGCGACCTCGACAACGCGGTGCTCACCAACAGCGACGTGGACGTCAGCGCCGAGCAGACGAAGGCCAACGCGAGCCTCTACGACGCCCGACAGGCCTACGAAAAAGGTGACTATGGCGCGGCGCGGGCGCACCTGCGAGTAGCGGAGTCGACGGTGGCCAAAGCCAACCAAAAGCTCTACCCGGACCGGGCCGCGCCCAACGTTGCCGACGTCTCCTCGGTGCCTGCGGGCGACCGGAAGCAGGCCTCCGTGCGCACGCGCAACCCCGACACCGGCGAGTACGTGACGATCAACAACAACAACTACAGCGCCACCCCGCAGCCCGGTTATCCGCACTACTACGGCGGGGGTTACTACAACGGGATGTTCTTCTACCCGGGTTATTACCCGTACGCGTTCTGGGGTCCAGGGTGGGGTTGGGCGCTCACCGACGTGCTGCTGATGGATGCGCTGCTGGACGACCGTTGGGGCGGCGGATACGACCGCGGCTTCGAAGCCGGCCGGGACTCGGCGTATGCGGACGCCAACTATGACAGCGGCCAGAGCGCCGGTTACGACAGCCAGGAAGGCGACGTCGGGTTCGGTGGCGGTTACGACTCCGGGACCGACACCGGGTTCGGGGGCAATGACAGCTCCTACTCCGGCGGCGGCGACGTGGATTTCGGCGGCGGTTGGGATTCGGGCGGTGGCTGGGACTCGGGCGGCAGCTCCGATTTCGGTGGCGGCAGCTCGGACTCCGGCGGCGGCGACTTCGGGTTCTGACCGAGAAGTAAGGTCTTCAGATGAGCACCGACAGGATCAACCGCGGCATCCTGCTGGCCATGGTGGTGATCGGGGCAATCGCGTACGCGTTGCTCTACTCGCACGCCTCGGCCGTCTTCCGGGTTCTGGTGCCCGTCGGACTGGTCGTCCTGGTGGGGCTGATCGTTCGCGACGTTGTCAACGCCCGGAAGCGGTGACGCCGCCCGGCACAGACAAAGCATTTTGCGTGTGATGCATAACGCTCAGACCAAGATGGGTGGCTGGCGGAACTTGCTTTCGTTGCGCGTAATTCACGGGGTTTGCTGTGGATGCGAATTCGTCTGGCGCCATCTGCATCCCATGGGTGATACATTCGGGCGATTATGGCAAGACAACCGGTTGCCGACACGGCCAAGGCCGTCACCGAGATGATCGACACGGGCAGCGACTTGACCTGGCGGTATTTGCTGTCCAACCGCAAGGATCTCAGCGCGAGCGCGACGCTGGTGCTCAACCGGGTCAACCGGGAGGGCCCCATGCGGCTCACGGCGCTCGCCGCGGCCGAGGGCACGAGCCAACCGGCGATGACCCAGCTGGTCCAGCGCATGGAACGCCAAGGCCTGCTCGAGCGGCTGAACGATCCCGAGGACGGCCGAGCAGCCCTGGTCGCCATCAGCGACGCGGGTCGGGAGCTCTGGGACCTCCGCACGGACCACCGCAGGGAACGCCTGGCCACGCTGCTAACCGGGCTTTCCGCCGAGGATGCGCTGACGTTGTGGCTGGCCGCGCAGGTCGCCATGCCAATCCTGCGTCAACTCCTCGACATCGCGGCCTCGGAGGCAGCGCATTCCGCCGATGCGGCACACTGACCGCCCAGACCCCGATCTACATAATGCCCGCTATGTAAAGTTTGGATTACCCCGAGGCCCTCTCGGCAAAACGGGCTAGTAACGGCCCGCGCCGCCCGCGTTCCGCTTGACGGGCTGCATCATCCACATGATATGAAAATGAGCGTGGGAGCCGGCGACCGTCGCCCCGAGCATCGACGCGGGGCCACAGCGGCCCATGATGGCATCGGCTCACTTACCCGGGCACACGAAGGAGCGAAGCAGTGACTCTGGGCTTATTCGGTCTCCTCGCGGTCGTTTCCCTCGCACTGGCCATCACCCTGGCCACCGTCGCGGCCGTCTACGTACGACGTCTCGAGCGGCGGCGGCCCCCGCCGATCGCCGAGGAGATCGGCGGCGCGAGACATGTCGTCCGCAAGTTGCGCAAGCGGGAGCCGATGTCGGCGGAAGAGTTGGACTATGCGCGGCAGGTCGTGTCTGACCGGGGTTCGGTGATGGCGCTGTGCATCCCCGGCGCCCTGTTCATGCTCGGTTGTTTCTACGTGTTCGGCAGCCTCTACCACCTGCACGGGGCGACTCCCTCCGAGCGAACATTCCTCGGGGTGATCCCCATGCTCACCTCGTCGAATCTCGCCCTTCGCCTGCTCAGCAGCGCCAGGCTGAAAAGGCGGCTGCGCACAGCACCCGTCGCTTCATGAGGGCCGCACGCCCGGCCGAAAACGTCGCTCGCGGCCGCTCGAGTTCGCGTTCCGTGCCGAAGGTAGTAATCTCTTTATCGCAATATGTCAACCAAATTGATATGGGGCCGCCCCGCGGTCCACGTTCGGGGGGACGCGAGAACGCGGTGCGTGCGCGAAAGGTGATCCGGTGAGCCGTCGTTCAGTCGGCAGGACTGTCTTGCAGCGCGGCTGGATGCCGTTGGTCACCGTCGTCGCGGTCGGTGTGGGCCTGCTGTGCATGTATAAGGTGCATCAGTTCTCCGAACCGGAGCCGGTCATCACCGTCAATGGCCCACAGGCACCCGAGCAGTTCAACCTCAAACGGATCACCTACGAGGTGTCCGGAAACGCCGGCAATGGGGGCAAGCTCGTCTACATCGACATCGACGGTCATCCGCATCAGGTCGATTTCACCGCCCTGCCCTGGTCTCACACGGAGACCACGACGCTCTCCGTGGCGTCCGGAAGCATCTCGGTTCATGTTCGCAGCGGTCAGGTGAGATGCCGCATGCTGGTGGATGACGTGGTCCGGGACGAGCAGTCGGACGACCATCCGGACGCCGACGTCGAGTGCAGGGTGAAATCGGCGTGACCGAGCATCGCCTCGACGAGCCCCGGGCCAAGCGCCCGTTCATCCCCCGGATGGTCCGGACCTTCGCGATCCCGATCATCTTCTTCTGGGGGCTCCTCGCGGTCACCACGAATACCTTTATGCCCCAGGTGGAACGGGTGGCGGAGGAACTCGCCGGACCGATGGTCCCGCATTACGCGCCCTCACAGCGGGCGCTGCTGCACATCGGTGAGAAGTTCCACGAATCGAACTCGACCAACCTGACCATGGTGGTGTTCGAGGCGAACCGGCCGCTGGGAGACGCCGACCACCGGTATTACGACGACCTGATGCGCCGACTGCAGCACGACACCCGGCACGTGCAATACGTGATGGACCTGTGGGGCAAGCCATTCACCGCCGCGGGCGCGCAGAGCGTTGACGGCAAATGCACCTATGTGCTCCTTCGCCTCGCCGGCGACATCGGGCAGATCCAGGCCAACCAATCCGTGGACGCCGTCCGCGACATCATCAAAAAAGACACCCCACCGCCCGGGCTCAAGGTCTACGTCAGCGGCGCCGCTCCGCTGGCCTCCGACACGCTCGCCATCGCCAATGCCAGCCTCAACAACGTCACGATCGTCACGATCATCCTCATCGTCGTGATGCTGTTGCTGGTGTACCGCACCCCGTCCACCCTGCTGGTGCCCCTGCTCGGGGTGCTGATCGAGATGCTCGTCGCCAAGGGCATCGTCTCGACGCTCGGGCATTACGGATACATCGAACTCTCCTCGTTCGCCGTGAACATCGTCATCGCGCTGACCCTTGGCGCCGGAACGGATTACGGCATTTTCCTGATGGGCCGATATCACGAGGCGCGGCAGGCCGGTGAAAGCCGGGAGGACAGTTTCTACATCGCGTACAAGGGTGTCGCGCCCATCATCATCGGCTCCGGCCTGACGATCGCCGGCGCCTGTTACTGCTTGACGTTTGCGCGCCTGAACTACTTCCACACCATGGGGCCGGCCGTCGCGATCACCATGCTGTTCACCATCGCTGCGGCGATGACGCTGGGGCCGGCGGCATTGACCGTCGGCAGCCTTTTCGGGATGTTCGACCCGAGAACCTCGACCCATGGCCGTCTGTATCGGCGCATCGGCGCGAGCGTGGTGCGCTGGCCGGTGCCGATCCTGGCGGCCAGTTCCGCCGTCGTCATGATCGGGGCGATCTTCGTTCCCACCTACCGGCAGAACTACGACGACCGGCAGTACCAGCCGGCCAGTGCGCCCGCCAATCTGGGCTTCCAGGCGGCCGACCGGCACTTCCCGAAAAGCAAGCTGTTCTCCGAGATGCTGATGGTCGAAACCGACCACGACATGCGCAACTCGGCCGACTTCATCTCGCTTGACCGGGTCGCCAAAGCCTTAATCCGCCTGCACGGTGTGGCGATGGTGCAAGGCATGACGCGGCCCCTGGGCCGGGCGCTCGAACACGCCAGCATTCCCTACCTGTTCACCACGCAGGGCAGTGGTAACGGGCAGCAGCTCCCGTTCAACAGGGAGCAGAACTCCAACACCGACGCGCAGGCCGACATCCAGGCGCACTCGGTCGAGGTGTTACGCAAGGAGATCGGCTTCTTCCAGAAGGTGTCCGACGAGCTGCACCAGACCGTCCTGACCGTCGAAGACCTACAACGGGTCGGCGACGACATCAGGGACGAGGTCTCCAACGTCGACGATTTCTTCCGTCCGATCAAGAGCTACTTCTATTGGGAGAGGCACTGTTTCGATATCCCCATTTGCTGGACGTTTCGTTCGCTGTTCGAGACCATCGATCAGATCGACAAGCTGGCCGACGACATCGCGGCCGCGAAGGTCTCCCTCCAGGAGGTGGACAAGGCCTTCCCACAGATCATCGCGCAACTGAAAGCCACCGCCGACGACACCGAGGCGCTGCAGTCGAAGTTGGTCAACAGTTACGGGTCTGCCGATCTGCAAACCGTCCAGACGGAGCAGACTTTCGATGATCTGATCAACGTCGGCAACGACTTCGACAAATCCCGCAGCGACGACTACTTCTATATCCCGCATGAGGGTTTTGACAACGAGGACGTCAAGACCGGCATCAAGCTGATGATGTCGCCGGACGGAAAGGCGGCCCGCTTCATCGTCACCCACGAGGGTGACGCGATGGGCCCCGAAGGTGTGGAGCACGTCGAACAGTTCCCCGACGCGATCAAGACGATCCTGAAAGAGACTTCGCTGGCGGGCGCTCGGATCTACATCGGCGGTTCGGGATCCAACGACAAGGACATCAAGGAGTACGCGATGTCCGACCTCATGATCGCGGCAATCGCCGCCTTCGTGCTGATCTTCTTGATCATGATGTTCATTACGCGAAGTCTGGTGGCGGCCTTCGTGATTCCCGGCACCGTGGCGTTCTCCTATGCCGGCGCGTTCGGCCTTTCCATCCTGGTCTGGCAACACCTGATCGGCCTGCACCTGCACTGGCTGGTCCTACCCCTGACCTTCATCATCCTGGTGGCCGTCGGGTCGGACTACAACCTGCTCCTGATCAACAGGGTGAAAGAGGAGCTGCACGGCGGAATCCACACGGGTCTCATCCGGGCCCTCGGCAGCACGGGCGGCGTCGTGACCTCGGCAGGTTTGGTGTTCGCCTTTACCATGCTGGCGATGCTCACCAGCGATCTGCGCACCATCGGTCAGGTGGGTACGACCGTGTGCATCGGGCTGCTGCTCGACACGCTGATCGTGCGTTCGTTCGTCGTGCCGAGCATCCTGCGAATCCTCGGGCCGTGGTTCTGGTGGCCGACTTTGGTGCGCACCCGCCCGGCGCCAACGCGCTAGCCAGCGCCCTTGCCGTTGTCGACGCGGTAGACGGCGCCGTGGATGGCGGCCGCGGCGTCGCTGGCCAGGAAGGCAATGACGTTCGCCACGTCGACGGGCTGCATCATGCCGCGCGGCGCGGCCGTGCGCATGATCAGCTCGTAATTCGGGTTCTCCGGCGCGGCGAAGTGTTCGAGCTGCGGGGTGAGCATGCCGCCCGGGCATATCGCGTTGACGCGCAAGCGATCCGCGGTGTACTCCACCGCCAAAGCCCGGGTGAGCCCGACCAGCCCGTGCTTTGCGGCGCAATAGCCGGCCGAGTACGCCTGGCCCTCGACGCCGGCGATGGAGCCGACGTTGACGATGTTGCCGCCCCGTTCCAGCAGATGCGGCAGCGCGGCCCGGCAGAGGTAGAACGGACCGTTCAGGTTGACCGCGAGGTCCTCCGCCCAGTCGTCGTCGGTCATCGACTCCGTGCGTCGCATCTGGTGGCGGCCGGCGACGTTGACCAGGACGTCCAGCCCGCCCAGCTCGCGCACACACTGCTCCACCGCGGCGCGGCAGGCCTGCGCAGAAGCGACGTCCACCGATGCGTAGCAACCACCTTGGACCTCGGCGAATACCGCAGCCAATCGAGCCGGGTCCCGGCCGATGCCGAAAACCGTTGCGCCCCGGCGCGAGAACAACCGGGCGGTCTCAGCGCCGAGGCCCGACGAAGCTCCGGTCACCAAGGCGACCTTGCCCTGCAGTGCTGACATGGCTGTCCTCGCGGTCAGTAGGAACGGATCCGCGCAACGCTACCGCGCAACAACCCCAACGGGGCAACGAATCTCGGTCCCCACAGGGTCATCGCACGGCGCGCAGTCAACAAGACGAGCAGGCTGATCGCGAGGCGCCCGAGAGCGACCCGGCTCGTGCGCCTCTTCCAGCTTGGCGGCGTCGATTCGGCGCGCCGGCCGAAGTAGTAGCCGACAGCCATTGCCATCGCGAGGGCCGCGATGGCCGCCAGCGTCGTCATGATGATGAGCGTTTCGCGTCATCGTCGCGCCGAGGTCACGCGCGGGACACACCTTGGCCACTTACGCGGGGAGAACGCGTGCGAGTTAAACGTTCTCGCTCACGACGTAGACGGCGACATACCCGATGGGGATGCCGGTCCAGGTGGCGATGCATTCGCGCGCGGCCGGCTCCACCATGTCCCGGCGGACAGTGCGGGTAACCCTGCCGATCTCGGGGATGCGGATCATCCATCCGTCGGCGTCGCGAGTGATCTCGATATCGAAGCACTGGCCGACCATGGGGCATTTCACGCGAGGCACGACCCGCGAGGAGCGGGTGCTGCGCAGCGATTGTCGGCGCAGCAGGGCGGGCTGAATGGGCATGGCTGCTTTCGGAGAGTCGCAATCAGAACCGCGGGCAAGAGTAATGCGCATTCAGAGGAAAACCTAATCGGCAGTCAAACTGGCACGCAGCTGATGCGTACTCTCCACCACGTCGTCGCCGGGACTTAATGTTTGTGTTCATGGCACCGGTCCGGGCACCCGCTTTCGCGGCGAGTTTCGTGTCCGTAATGATCGTCGGCTGCCCCGCCGGCACGATGGCGCACGCGGACGGCGGTTATGGACCGGGCTCCTACGCGGTGCCCGCCCAAATCCCCTATGGCACCTACGTCGCCCACGCCGAACCGGGCGATTACCGAGCGGCCTGTATCTTCACCACATGGACCAGCGATGGGAAACTGATCAACTCCGACAGCGGGATTGAGACGACCCCGGTCACGGCGAATCTGTCGGCGCCCACGGTGGCGAAGTTCATCACGCATGGCTGCACGCCGTGGACGAAGGTGGGTTGAGACCTCATTGGGGTGCCGCGGCGCGGCGTGCTCGCGAGGCGGCCGAGCGCGCCGGTCGGGCCCGCATGTGGTCGCGGGCGCGACTCATGATGTCGCCGAGCGCGCGCACGTCCTCGCCGGAGAGCGCATCGAACAGCAGATCGCGGACAACGTCGATGTGGCCCGGCAGCACTTTGGCAAGCCGCGCGTGGCCCGCTTCCGTGATCCGGACGACCGTGACGCGCTGGTCGTCGACGCTGGCTTCGCGGGCGATGAGGCCCGCCTGCTCCAGCAGGCCCGCCTGATGGGTGAGGCCACTGCGGCTGTAGACGACGCCGTCGGCCAGTTCGGTCATGGTCAACCCACGCTGGGCATCGGCAAGTTTCGCCAGGATCTCGAACTGCACGTAGCTGAGGCCGCCCTCGGCCCGTAGCTGCCGCTGCACGGCGTACTGCAGCAGACTGACCGCCTCCATCAGGGCGAAGTACGCGTGCATCTGTTGAGGCTTGAGGGCTTGTACCATCCGTCGATCGTAATGCTTCGAACTCGAAGCAATGTGGTGATCGTCACCCCGAGTTTGCGGAATCGCTTCGATGTCGAAGCAAGTTGTGCGGGGTGCAACTGCTTCGAGATCGAAGCACCTAGGAAACGGAGAAGACCATGAAGGCTGTGCAGTACCGCCGTTACGGCGGCAGCGACGTTCTGCAGTACGAGGAGGTTCGGCGACCAGCGCCCGGCCCCGGTGAAGTTCTGGTGCAGGTGGCCGCGACCTCCTTCAACCCCGTCGACGCCGGCATCCGGGGCGGCTACCTGGCCGAGGTGTACGCGATCTCCTTCCCCCACACACCCGGCATCGACGTCTCCGGAACCGTCGCGGAGCTCGGTGACGGGGTGACGGGGTGGAACGTCGGCGACGCCGTCGTCGCACTGCTGCCGTTGGACGCCGCCGGCGCCGCCGCCGAGTATGCGATAGCCCCGGCCGCGGCGCTGACCGCCGCGCCGAAGTCGGTACCGCTGGCCGATTCCGCCGCGCTGCCGACCGTCGGGCTGACGGCGAGGCAGGCCTTGTTCGAAGTCGCCGGACTCAGGGCGGGCCAGTCCGTTCTGATCAACGGTGCGGGCGGAGGGGTCGGCGGCTATGCGGTCCAACTCGCCAAGCAGGTCGGAGCCGTCGTCACCGCGACCGCGTCCGCGCGCAGCGCTGCCCGGCTGCGCCGCTACGGAGCCGACCGGATCATCGACTACCTCGACTACGCGGAAACCCCGCTGCGGGTCGCCGGACAGCCGTTCGACGTGGTGCTGAACCTGGTCAGCACCGCACCGGACCAGACCGGGGTCCTGGTTGGCCTGGTCGCCGACGGCGGGTTTTACCTCGGCACCATGACATCCGGCGAGGAGGACCCGACACGGCGGGTGCGTGCGCAGCGGGTGTTCGTCCGCAGCGATGCCGCGCAGCTGGCCGCACTGGTCAACCAGGTCGACGCCGGGAAGCTGGTGATCGACGTCGCCGACCGCCGACCGCTGGCCGACGTCGCCGCCGTGCACGATGCCTCCGACGCGAATCGTCTGCCCGGGAAGACGATTCTGATTCCGGGGCTGTGAGTCCACAGGCTGTCCCGCCGGCGACCCGCCGGCGGGACACGTCTTTGTCTTCTCCGGTCCGACTCCGCCCGCGCTAGTCCACCCGGCGCGGCGGGAACGCGGCCCGCGTCTCGATCGCGTCGCGGTAGGCATAAACCCGGCCCGGGATCGTCCCGAGGACCGCGATGGTGCGACCGCCGCGCCCGTACGCGGCGACGAACTCCCAAGACCCCGGGTCGCCTTCGACGATCTCGACGGAATCGTAATCGGTTGGCACGCCCAGCATTTGCAGCTTGACGTCGTATTGGTCGGACCAGAAGTACGGCACCTCGTCGTATGCCTTCGCGCCCTGCGGCCCCGCCAGCAGGGCCCGTGCGGCGGCCGCACCCTGACGGCCCGCGTCGTCCCAGTGCTCGGTACGCAGGTGCCGCTCGTACAGCGGGTGCCACCAGCGCGCGACGTCACCGGCCGCAACAACCGGGACGTCCGCGGTGCCACCCTCCGCAATACCGCAAGCGTCGCAGATCACGCCGTCGTCGACACGCAAGCCGGAGCCGTCCAGCCAGTCGGTGGCCGGGGTGACCCCGAGTCCGACGATGACGAGGTCGGCGGGAACCCGTGAGCCGTCGGTGAGCCGAACACCTTCCACCCGATCGTCGCCCACGAATCCGTCGACGCCGACGCCCACTCGCAGGTCCACGCCATGTTGACGATGGAGGTCGGCCCAGCGCGACGCAAGCTCCTCACCCAACGCGGAAAGCAATGGGCTGCCGGCCTTTTCGATGAGCACCACGTCCAGACCCATTGACCGGCAACTCGCGGCGACCTCGGCGCCGATGAACCCGCCACCGACGACTACCACCCGCGGTCGCGAACCCAGCCGCCCCCGGATGGCCAGGCAGTCCTCGACCGTGCGCAGCATCAGGACCCCATCGGGGACCGGGCCACCGGGCCATTCGCGTGGCACCGCGCCGCTGGTGATCACCAGCCCGTCGAACGGCAAGGCGAGTTCCTGGCCGTCGTCGCGCACCTGGACGGTGCGCGAGGCCAGGTCCAACTTGAGGGCCGATGCACCGCGCACAACGCGCGCTTCCATGTCGAATTGCGGAGCCAGGTCGACGCCGGCCCGGTGCACCTTGCCGGTGAGGAACTTCTTCGACAGCGGTGGGCGATGGTACGGGGCGTGCCGCTCGGCGCCGACGATGGTCAGTGCCCCGTCATAGCCCTCCTGCCGCAGCGTTTCCGCCGCGCGCGTGCCCGCCACTCCGGCACCGACGACGACGATCTCTTTCAGGTCTCTCTGCTGGACCCCTGGCATCGTTCAGTCCTTCACCGTGATTGCTTGCGTGGGACACGACACCTGGGCGCCGATCAACTGCTGGCGCAGTTCCTCGGGTGCGTCCTCCTGCAGTACGTGCAGACCGTCCTCGCGCACGTCGAACACCTCGTGGCAGATGCTCATGCACACGCCGTTGCCATCGCAGGTGTCAAGATCTACCGAAACCTTCATCGCGCCTTCGCCTTTCGTGCTCCATTGCCCGAAGTCTCGATCCCTTGGGTTTGATCCGGTGACTTCCCCTGGGCTCGCGCCCGCTCCCGGGCGGCCTTCGCCACCGGCGAATACTCCAGGTAGTCGATCGCCATCTGCGTGGACGCCTCGTCGTTGGGATGATGGCTGGGCCGCAGGTACCGGACGGGCGTCGTCACCATGAGCTTCCATGGACCGGGCAACCGGTACTCGCGGGCAGCCCAGAGCCAGTCCCGCAAGCGCCACTTGCGGTCGATGGTCGGGTCCTGGGCCATCAGGTACCGAGCCCCCGCGACCCACCAACCGATGAACAGCGGCGAAACGAACAGCATCGAGAACGCCCTGATCAGGTAGCTCCCAGAGACGTGCTGGTAGACGTCGTACACCAGCGAACGGTGCTCGACCTCCTCGGCGCCGTGCCAACGCAGCAGGTCCAGCATCATGGGGTCGGCCTTCGCGTAGTCCAGACCCCGGTTCGTCAGCACCCACTGGCCCAACATCGCGGTGTAATGTTCCAACGCCGCCACGTCGGCCAGCCGCCGATACAGCCACCACCGCTTCATGGCAGGCGGAAACCACTTGGGCGGGTCGCCCAGGGTCATCGACAACAGCCTGCCGAGCCGGTCGGTGTACGGTTTGGTCTCGATTCCCTGCTCGGCCAGGTGGTCGAGCACCACTTGGTGCGCCCACGCATGCCAGGACTCCTGCTGGATGAACGGCTTGATCGCCGCCTCCAACTCCGGATCATCGACCAACGACGACGCCTCGAGAACGGCCTTGATGAAGTGGCGCTCGCCCTCGGGCAGCAGGAGGTGCAAGACATTGATCATGTGCGTCGAGAACGGGTCGTCGGGCACCCAGTGCAGCGGCGTCTCCGACCAGTCGAACCGAACCATCCGGCGGTACATGGGATGTCCCTCGTGGTGAAGTTGGACCTCGGGCATCGGAAACTCCTCTCGGCGCAACCGGCCGTGCTCAGTCGGTCGCTTCCTATTTCTTTTGAAAGAACAGTCGGCGCGCGACCGAACAGGCGGCGGGCGCTGATTCGCGGCGAACGACCGTTCACTGAGTGGCGTACCCATACCCGTGGCCGGTTATCCGTACCAGCGGTATTGGGATTCCTG
Source organism: Mycobacterium hainanense (assembly GCF_041890355.1). Lineage (NCBI taxonomy): Bacteria > Bacillati > Actinomycetota > Actinomycetes > Mycobacteriales > Mycobacteriaceae > Mycobacterium > Mycobacterium hainanense. Next base: position 4,249,540 of record NZ_CP169059.1, read on the forward strand.
AGAATTCACTGCCGAGTTCGATGCAACGGCGAGCGAGGCCGTGACTGCGTCAAGGCCAGCCCCCACATATCAGGTGCTCGTCGGTGAGACAGCGAGCGCCCCGCGCGAAGCGGTGCGGGCTGAGCCGGCCGCCCGGCATGCCGCTGCCCGCCGAGGCCAGGCTCCCACCCGCGGGGGCGGAGTTGCCGCGGCTCGGCTACCTGGCTCGCGGTGACGTGGTCAGGCGTTGCGACGACCTCAGTGGGTGATCTCGGCCGCGGTCGCGACCGACGGGTGAGCCGTAGCCCAGGCGGCCAGGAATTTACGCGCCGCGGCCTGGCCGTTGTCGAACAGCTTGTCGCGCTGATCGGGCGTCAGAGCAAAATCGGTGCTGGCAATGCCCATCGTGTCCACGAACACCGTCCGGGCGCCGACGCCCTCATCGGCCAGCGGGTAGCGGTTCCACTCTCCCGTGGCCGTGTGCGCGATCGAGAGAACCTCGCGGAGATCGCCGTGTACCGGCACATCCGGCGTGCTCAGATTCGGCCGCGACGAGAGCTTGATCCCGAAAGTCGGCCACCGGTTAGGCTGGCCGTCGGTCCGGTCGAACACGGTCACGGGGAAGTTCTGCAATAGCCCGCCGTCGACCCAAGTGCAGGCGCCCCGGGCCGTCTTCTGCTCGAAGGGCCGGAAGAAGAACGGGATCGACATCGATGCGCGAACCGCGTCCACGATGGGGTAGCTGTCGATGACCGTCATCTGGCGGTCCGGATCAGCCTGATCCTTGCTGCTCAGCAGGTAGTAAGGCAGGTCCCACGGCAGTCGGACCAGGGCGCCGCGGGTCAGGTCTGAGGTGTGGGTGACCAGCCGGTAGCGCTGGTGCGGGGCAAGGCCGGTGCCTTCGTCGCCGGTGATCCTGAGGTCAGCAAAGGTGCGGATGCCCAGCGGCTCCAGTTTCGAGGTCAGCCACTCGTGGACGTAGGAACTGGCGTACAGGCCCTGGTGACTCACTAGCGCGGCGGCGTCCCCGATCAAGCCCAAATGCTTCTCGGCCCATGTCTTTTGCATGAATTGGGTGTAGTCCAGCTCGTCCATATCCACCTGAAGTTGGGTAAGCGGGACATTGCTGACCTGATATGCGGCGACAAGGGCGGCCACAATGGCGCCGGCGGACGTGCCGCCGATCCGGGGAAAAACAAACCCCGCTTCATGCAGAGTCAGAACGGCCCCGACCAGGCCGATGCCCTTGACTCCCCCGCCCTCGAGAACGAGGTCCGCGCCCCGCCCGGTCTGCGCCCGCTCTTCCAGTGTCATGCCCTGACCCACCCGACCATCCGCGTTGTCATGCCTGCCTCCGCGCATTCACGGTGTCGCCGTGAAGATGTCATCTAATTACAGATCTCTAAGGTCAGCCCGCTGTCCCACGAACGACAGCAACAGACGCCGATATCAACAGACTCATCGCATTCCCTATCTTCGGTCATCCGGTGATCCAGCGTTGGCAGTTCCACCAGGTCTTGTGCACACCGGCTGCCCGTCGCCGGCATGCCCAGCCATTGACTCGACACGATCAACCGCAGACACCGATTTGATATCGACTGCTACGCACCACTTATGTTGACAAAAGTCACAAATTTAACATCACGCGATGCAGGATTTGTCGGCGAATGTGCGGCCGTCGCGCCCCATTCCCCGGCGCGATTTGTTGCGCTACGCCATTCCCCTGGCTGTACTACCGGGGTTGTATGCGGCATCGACAAGTGTCGCCGCCCCTGCCGTGGCCGCCGTCCCGCCCAGACTGATCGACTTCGCCATGCACCAAATCCCGGCGGACCACATTCGGGCTGCCGGCTACTCCGGCGTGATCAACTACGTTTCCCTGTCGCGTCCCGGCTCGTCCATGGGCGCCAAGCCGATCACACGGCCTTACGCTGAGCAGTTGACGGCCGCCGGGCTGATGATCGTCAGCAACTACCAATACGGCAAGCCGGGCGGGACGGTGCCATCGGACTTCAGGCGCGGGTTCGAGGGCGGCGTTGCCGATGCGCGCACCGCCTGGGACCTGCATACAGCGGCGGGTGGCGCTCAGGGCGCCCCCATCTTCTTCAGCATCGACGAGGACATAAACCGCGAGACCTGGAATAACCTGGCGCTCAAGTGGTTTCGCGGGATCAATTCGGTGCTGGGAGTGCAGCGCACCGGCGTCTACGGCGGCATCGATGTGTGCCAATGGGCCGCCGCCGACGGCGTTATCGGCAATTCCCGCACCCCCGGCCACCGGTGGGCCTGGCAGACCAAGGCCTGGTCCCGCGGCCAGGTCGACCCCGCCGCTGTTCTCTACCAACGCGTGGTGAGCACGCCGTCGAATCCGGGCCCGACAGTCGGCGGGCTGCAAGTCGACGTGAACGACGTCCTCGCCGCGGACTGCGGTCAGTGGAACCTACATCGGTGAGCGAGCTCGTCACGACGAGCAACTTGGCGCGGCCGCCCCTCACGCCATCGCATGGTCGCTCCATCGGGCGATTACCTGGCCGGCGAAGTCAAGCATCTGGTCGAGGCTGTCGAACATCGCGAAGGCGTCCACGATCGCCTCATCAGCACCGGGCCCGGCGAGACGCTCGAGCCTGCCGGCCACCGAGTCAACGGACGTGCCCGGTTCGAGGTTGATCCGCATGGCCGTCTTCAGCGCGTCGGGATCGCGGCCGGCGTCCTGCGCCGCGCGGCGCGCAATCGACCACAAGTGGTCGGTGACTTCGTCCTGCAATCCCTCGACGCCGAGCCAGCCGGTGCCGCTGCGGCCGACCCGGCGCATCGCCGCCTCGCTGGCACCGCCGATCCAGATGGGCGGACCGCCGGCCTGGACCGGGCGCAGGTCCGCGTGGACCGGCGGCAGCGAGAAGAACTCGCTGTCCCAGGACACCGGGGTGGTCGTCCACCACTCGCGCAGGAACGCCAGCAGGTCGTCGAGCATCCGCCCGCGCCGGCTCCAGTCGGCGCTGCGGGCGATGTCGTGCTCGTCCTTCATCCACCCGATTCCCACGCCAACATCAAGGCGGCCATCGCTGAGCACGTCGAGCGTGGTCAGCAGCCGGGCCAAATGCACCGGCTCGTAGTAGAACGTGCTGAGCGTGCTCGAGTTCAGCCGCACCCGGCTGGTCGCCGTCGCGGCGACGGTCCACAGCAGCACCGGATCGAGGTAACGGGTCATCTGCGGCGGGTACGGCTGTTCCTTGCCCGGATAGGTGCTGTGCATTTCGACCGGCGTGACGAATCGATCGCCGACCCACAGCGTGTCGTAGCCAAGGTCCTCGAGCCCGCGACAGAACGCGCTGAGACCAGTGGCGCTACTGATCGCGGGCCCGACGATAGGAATTGCGAAGCCAAGCTTCATCGCGCGAATCCTTTCGATGATCGATCAACCAATTAGTCGGGGCCACGGCGCCCCTGTGGTTCCCTTCCCTTTGTGGACCGGGCCGGGCGGCTCAGCCGGGAACGGTGGCACCGAGGGCGAAATCGAAGTTCCCCGCCCCGTGGCGGGCGAGGCCCATCACGACCAGGCCCGTTCCTTCCAGCCAGTGCGCCATGTTCGAGCCGCCGACGTCGAGCGGGCGCAGCTTGAGGCTCTCGATGAACTCCGCCACGGCCGCCTTCGCCCGCGTGTCGTCGCCGGCGATGAAAACGTCGAGCGGCCGGCCCCGCTCTAGGACCACACCGAAGATGGTGTTGAACGCCTTCACCACGCTGGCGCTGGCCGGGGCGACCTTGGCAACTTCTTGCGCGATCGACGTGTCGTCGGGAATCGCGAGCCCGTCGGCCGCCGAATTGAAGGGGTTGCTGATATCCACGATGACCTTGCCGGCGAGGGCGTCTCCGTATTGGGCCACGACCGGAACGACGTGGGCGTACAACAGGGCCACGATGACGATGTCCCCGGTCGGGACTGCGCCGAACTCTCCCGTCGTGGCGCCGCCCCCGAGAGCCTTAGCCAGGTCAGCGGCCTTGGACCGGTCGCGGCCGATGATCTCGACGGTGTTGCCGCCCGCTACCGCCAGCGCGCCGATGGCGCGGGCCATGTTCCCCGTCCCGATGATGCTGATGCTGCTCATGAGGTGTCCTGTCTTACGGTGGAAAAGGTTGACTCCTCAACCTTAAAACGCCTTTGTTGATGCGTCAACCAAACAGTATGATGGGCACCGATGGAATCGAACTGGCTGACCCCGCGTGAAGACCGCGCCTGGCGGGCCTTCCAGCACGCGCACCACCAGCTCGCCGTGCACCTGAATCGGGGCCTGCAGCAATCGGGCCTTTCCGCGGCCGACTACCAGATCCTGGCGGTGCTCTCGGAGCACGACGGGGACCGCATGCCCGCGCACGACCTGTGCAACACGCTGGGCTGGGAGAAAAGCCGCGTCTCCCACCAGGTGCGGCGCATGCAGGAGGACGGGCTGATCTGCCGCGAGCCCAACCCCGACGACGCCCGCAGCACCATGGTCCGCCTGCTGCCGGCCGGCCGCGCCGCCATCGAGAAGGCGGCACCCCGCCACGTAGAGGACGTCCGGCGCAAATTCATCGATCTGCTTTCCCCGGCGGAGCTCGACATGTTCGCCGCGCTCAACGAACGCGTCTTGCAACACCTGGCTAACGACGATGACTCCGCCGCCGAAGACGAGTCCTCATAGCGGCTTGCGAGTCATGCCGAACGGCAGCTCGTCTAACTATGACTCTTAAGCCGGATCCGCGGCGTCCCATGGCACGACGCCGGATGTCCAATGCGTGATGCGTTCTTCTTGGTCGTTGCGGTACAGGTGGCGCGGCGGTTGAGCGAATGTCGAGTAGGGCCGGCAGCGAACAACGACTCGGTTCTCCTTGGCAGCCATCTCCTCGACGTATGGGCGGGCTTCGTCGCCCAGTGGCTGGCCCGACATGCGTCCGGCGACCGCCATCATCACATCAACGACGAGGCCGCGGTCGCGCTCGATCGTCGCGTCGGCGTAGACCTGTAGGTAGGCGAAGGGCCAGCGCTCGTCGAGCACACAAAGACTTACTTTTCCATCGCGTTCGACGATGCGGGCCTTGCCGCGGCCTGCCATGGTCGAGACGAGCAGTTCATCGTCGTCGGTTGGTATGTAGTACACGATCGACATGGCCGGACCATCGTGTCGACGGCGGTAGCCGAAGACGCATGTGCGGTGGGTGCGCACGAATTCACGCCGCTCCGACGGGAGCATGTCGCGGTCCGTCGGAGCGACATAGGGCTCGGTTGCGAGTGGAAGCAACATGCCGAATCTCCTTTGTTCAGGTGGTTGGAAGCCGCCCGGTGAGTGGCCTAGGGGCTAGGGCGGCGAGCCGATGATCGCCACTTACCGGGCTTCGATAATGGATACAGTGTTGCCGATATTGCCGCCGGAAGTCAAGACACGCCATACTGGCTGCGTGACGGCCACACAGCGCGGGGGCACGGCGACGGCGGCTCGACGCTCTCCCGGACGTCCCCCAGTTCCCCTCGATCGGATCGTCGATACGGCGCTACAGATCGTTGACGAAGAGGGCGCCGACGCGTTGTCCATGCGAACGTTGGCGCAGCGACTCAACTCGGGGACCGCCACGCTTTATCGGCACTTCGCCAACAGGTCGGACTTGGTGGCTCAGGTAATTGACCGCGTGTTCCGTGAAGTCGAATACAGCGCCGATGACTTCAACGCCACGACCTGGCAAGAAGCATGTAAGTTTTTCGCGCGCAACACATTTGACGCCTTACGGCGGCACCCCAATGTAGCCCCGTTGCTCATCGAGCGAATACCGATCGGACCAAATGCAATGGCTGGCCGAGAAAAAATCATCGCTCTCCTGCTGGACAGCGGCTTCCAGCCGGAACTCGCAGCACGATCCTACGCAACCATCGCCCGTCACGTTCTGGGCTTCGCCATCCAACTGACAGCCCCTACCACCGCCGGTCAAACCGACGACGCCATCGAATCGAATCAGTTCCATGGCGTAAACGCGGCCGAGTTTCCCGCCACCGTCCGCGTCGCCGACCACATGCCGGTTCCACTGGAGGTCGAGTTCGAGTTCGGACTCGAGCTCATCATCAACGGGCTAGGCTGTACTGCCCAGGCAGGTTGGTCAACCGTGTGATGGGTGGGACCTTTCCGATCGCTGAGTGTTGCCGGTGGTGATTGTAGGTGTGCAGCCAAGCCGGTAGGGCTGAGCGGCGGGTGCGTTCATTGGGGTAGTGCCTGGTAAAGGCCCATTCGGCGGCCATGGTGCGGTGGAATCTTTCGATTTTGCCGTTGGTCTGGGGACGGTAGGGCCTCGTCCGCTTGTGGAGAATGTTGAGTTCAGTGCAGGCGGCCTGCCAGGCGCGAGAGCGGTAGCAGGAGCCGTTGTCGGACAAGACGCTTGCGACGAGGACCCCGCGGGCTGCGAACCAATCCACCGCGCGACGTAGCACCGCGATGGCTGTTTGTGCGGTCTCGTCGTCGTGGATCTCGGCGTAAGCGACCCGGGAGTGATCATCGATGACGGTATGGACAAAGGCATGTCCTAACAGCACGTCACGGTGTCGGTTGCGGGGCACATCCGGGGTTGCGGCGCGGTTCTTCTTGCCTTGGCCACGGCCAACGAATCGCCAACCCCCACCGGTGGGAATGTTGCCGAGCTTTTTGACATCGACATGGACCAGTGCACCAGGAAGATCATGTTCGTAGCGACGGATCGGCTCGCCAGTGCGGATATCGATGTGCGACAACCGGTTCAGCCGGCAGCGCACTAGCACCGCGTGCACCGTGGACGCCGACATCGACAACCTTGAGGCGATGGCGATCGGTGAGAGTCGGTGCCGCCACCGCAACTCCACAATCCGGCGCACCATCACCTGCGACGTGCGATTCGGACTGTGATGAGGCCGGCTGGACCGATCGCTCATCCCGGTGGCACCCATCGCCGCGTACCGCGATGCCCAGCGTTTGGCGGTCGGCCAGGACACGTGAAAATACTCGGCGGCCCGAGAAATCGGCCAGCCCTCTTCAACGACACGGCGCGCGAGCAACAACCGCCCGCGCGGAGTCAAAACGGCATTAGCGTGGACCACGAAGGTCTCCTGTTCGTTGTGGGTGCAGTGGTAGCAGCTCCACTCCACGACAGGAGACCTTCACCCATCAACGACCGCTACAGCGTGTCGTCACACTTCCTCAACCAACCTGCCTGGGCAGTACAGCTAGCCCAGCTGCGTCCACGCGGCAACCGCCGACGCAAAGACAGAGCACGCTCCGACTGACACCAGAGTTTCGGACATCACGACCGTTTTGGTGATCGCCTGGCAAGGTTGGGCGACGGCGGCCCCGTCCCTAGGTGGAGGGGTTAATCAGCGCGATGGCGCTGCGGACCGCCTCTCCGGTGACAGCGGCCAGTGGTTGGTCGTGTTCCACAGTATGGGCCGCCAGTTCTCGAAGGCCGCCGATCAACAGCACGGCCCGCGCGTGGGGCACGGGATCGATTCCGATCGACTTCAGTTCGTCGGTATCGCTGAGCGCGTGTACCAGTTCGACGAATTGCCCCATGGCGATCCGTTGCAGGGAACGGGCGGACGGACCGAGCGCGGGAACATCGCGTATCCAGGTGAGGGTGAGCGGACGACGACGTTCGGCCCAGTCGAACCAGGTTTCCACCGCTTGGCGTACCTGGGTCTGCCACGGCGCGCCCGGATCGACCGCGGCAGCGACTGCGGAAAGGTTGGCGTCATTGGTCTCCGACAGCAGCGCAACCAGGCAAGCTTCACGGTCGGAGAACTCGGCGTAGAACTTGGACTTCGAGGTCCGGGCCCGCCGGACGACATCGGCCACCATCGTGTTCGCGTAGCCGACCTCGGCAATGCACTCGGCCATCGCTTCCAAGATGCGGCGTCGGTAGAACTCAGAATTCTTGCCGGCCGGTTGCGCGTGCCTGCGTTCCTCCACCGCGTCCACCCCAGGTCCCTTCTGCCCTCCCGATAGTAGAGCCGGTGCGGTGGCATTTCGGTACGCCTGTGTACTAATGTCGGCCTAGTACGCGGACGTACCAGAAGGGGGAGGATGGCTCAGCTCACCAGTGACGCGGTGCGATTGCCGCCTGGCGTGAAGCTGCCGCGCATCGTTCAAGGCGCCGCCATAGTGATCGACCGACCAGGCGCGCTCGAATACGCCCGTCGGCGCCACGGTCCGGTGTTCAGCGCGTCGCTTCCGCTTTTCGGCGACAGTATCGTGCTCAGCGACCCCGGCCTGATCAAGGAATTGTTCACCGCGGGCGATCTGGTCGAGACGGTCACCAACCTGGGCGACGTGATCGGCCCGGGATCCTCGTTCAGCCTCAACGGCGCACCGCATCTGGCGCGCCGCAAGCTGCTGATGCCGCCGTTGCATGGCAAGCGGATGCCTCTGTACCAGCAGATCATCGAAGAAGAAGTTGCGCGCGAGCTGTCGAGCTGGCCGGAGGCGACGCCGTTCGCGACGCTCCCGTCGATGATGCACATCACCCTCAACGTGATCTTGCGGGCGGTGTTCGGTGCCGACGGACCCGAACTTGCGGCCATGCGAGAGATCCTTCCGCCGGCGGTGCTGCTCGCATCCCGACTCACCGTGCTGCCCCGGGCTTTGCGCCGCGATCTGGGACGGTGGAGCCCATGGGGACGTTTGGAGCGGATGCGGCGCCAGTGCGACGAGCTCATCGGTTCGCTCATCGAACGCGCCAGGACCGCACCTGATCTCGCCGAGCGCACCGACGTGCTGGCCATGCTCGTGGCTGCCAGAGACGAGGACGGCCGGCCGATCCCCGACGACCACATCATCGACGAACTGCAAACGCTGTTGGCCGCCGGACACGAGACCACCGCCACCACGCTGGCCTGGGCAGTCGAGCGGCTACGCCGCCACCCCGCCGTGTTGGCGGACCTGGTGGCGGAGGTCGATGCGGGCGGTTCGGATCTTTTGCAAGCCACGGTCTGGGAAGTGCAGCGCAGCCGCCCGGTGATCCCCTTCGTTCTGCGGGTGACCAAGGGCTGCACGAGACTGGGCAACTGGGTTCTACCCAAGGGCCACACCGTGATTGCCAGCATCGCCCTGTCGCACAGCTCGACGGCCAACTACACGGATCCGGCGCGCTTTGATCCCACCCGCTTCCTCAACGACAAGCCCGACACCAGCTCATGGATCCCCTACGGGGGAGGGTTACGACGTTGCGTCGGTGCGGCATTCGCCAACAACGAAATGCTGATCACCCTGCGAGAGCTGCTGCGCACCTATACGCTCGAACCCACCGACGAGCCCGACGAAAAACCGAGATCCCGAGGCATCGCCAATGCACCCGCGTCCGGAGCCGTCGCCGTCGTCCACCGGCGCAACGCCCCACGGCGCAGTGACTCCTGAGGGCCCGGCCGGCACAAACTCAACGGAGCGTCCCTGGTTCGCCGCACTCGAACCGACATCGCCGCAAGCCTTTCCGGCCGACTCGAAGCTGCCTGAACGCGTCGAGGAACTCGCTGCGCTGCTGGGGCCCGGGCCGGCCGGCTGGGCTGTCGAGCTGGGCGCATTGATGGCAGCCAGCATCACCACTGCGATCCCGGAGCTGGCGGTGGACGCGGTGGCCGAGGAGGTCGCCCGGGGGTGCGAGGGAGTGGCTCTGGCAACACTTTCCGCGCTCGCGCTCGATGACCACGTGACGTTTGCGGCGATGCCGGAGGTACTCACGGGCCCGATGGAGGTAGTGGCGCGCGGCATCGGGATCGAGCACATGCTGCGCAGCATCCACGTCGGGCACGCCACCGCCGCGGGGGTGCTCCTCGACGTCGCCGAACGCGTGGTGCCCGAGCCACAGCGCTTCAGCGAGATGAGGCGCATCAACAAGGCTCTGTTCGGCGTCGTCGATGTCTTGACCGAACGGATGGCCGCTGAGTACGCCCGCGCGCACGAGGCGTGGTTGACCAGCTCAGTGGCGCTGCGTATGGAGATAGTGGAGGACCTCCTGCAAGGCAATGCCGTTCCGATGGAGAGGGCCACTCGGGTTCTCGGGTACGACCTGAGTCGCTGGCACCTGGCCGTGGTCGTCTGGACTGGCGCCGGCATGCCCGCCGAGCCCACCCAGCTCAGAGCCGCTGCCGCCGAGGCGCTTTCGGCGGCGGGGTGTGTCTCGACGCTCATCCTTCCGGTGGGTGCGCAGCGGGTGTGGGCGTGGGGTTCACGGACGTCGCAGCCGCCGGAGTCGGCGGTGCCAACCACGCCGCCGCCTCCAGGGCTGCGCATTGCGATCGGACTGGCCGGTGCCGGCGTCGAGGGATTCCGGGACAGCCACCGCCAGGCGGCAGAGGCGGCCCGCGTCGGCGCGATGTCGACGCACGACGCCTGGTCGTTTCGCTACCAGGACCTCGACTTGGTCGCGATGCTCAGCACCGACCTGCCCGCTGCCCGTGAGTTCGTCACCCGAGAACTCGGCGATTTGGCCGGTAGTGCGGATTCCGCTGCCACAGTCCGTCACACCCTCAAGTGCTACCTCGACCGTGATAGGAGTTTGGCCGCCACCGCTGCCGATCTGCACGTCGCGCGCAACACCGTCGCCTACCGAGTGCAGCGCGCCGAGCAACTTCGCGGCAAACCTATTGCCGATCGCCGGCTGCAGTTACACGCCGCGCTCACCCTCGCCGAAGAACTCGGCCCAGCCGTTCTGCGGCTAGTGGCGTCACCATTGGACTGAAGTCCAGTCAAAGCAAGTCAATTGTGGACTCCAACCCAGGCTTCAACGGGTCACCGGGCAGTTGACTGAGCACAGAGCGCAGTCGAACGATGAGCAGAAGTGGAGAAACCGGTGGTAGTTCAGCTCGTCCGGTACCGGGACAACGAGCACATCTCGTGGGGCGTCACTACGGGTGACGTCGTCTCGCCACTCACCGGGCAATATCCGAGCACCGCCGACCTCATCGAACGCGGTGCATCCGACTGGGTGGCGGCGGCGGCGAAACCCGGTCACGTGGCGCTCGCCGATGTCAGTCTCCTCTCACCGGTCACCACGCCGTGCCGGGTGATGTGCCAGGGCGCCAATTACCGTCAACACGCCATCGAGTCCGGGATGGACCCCGACAACCGCGCATTCAACCTGTTCTTCGATAAGACCGACGCCTCCGTCACCGGACCACACGATCCGGTGATCCGCCCCGCCCATGTCACCCTGCTGGACTACGAGATCGAGCTGGCGTTGGTCCTGCGCCGATCCGTGAACGCGCCGACCACGGTCACCGTCGAGAACCTGCACGAGTACGTCTTCGGCGTCACCATCGCCAACGACTTCTCCGCCCGGGACGTCCAGCTGCCGCAGGGGCAGTTCTTGAAGGGCAAGAGCTACCGCGGCTTCTGCCCGCTGGGGCCCGTGCTGGCCGTGCTCGAACCCGAGGACGTCACCCTGCTCGACGACCTCGAGTTACGGCTCGAAGTCAACGGGTCGCTACGGCAGAGCGACAACACCGCGAACATGGTCTACCGGCCCGCCGAGACGCTGACTGAGTTGACCGAGTTCTGCAACATCAGCCCCGGTGACGTACTGCTCACCGGCACCCCGCACGGTTGCGTGGCGACCTCCCCGCCCGCGTTGATCCGCCGGCTCGCAACCGCGCTGCTGCCCGAACAGGCGCTGTGGGCGGCATTCATCAAGCAGAACCAGCGCAAGCCCTATCTGCGCCCCGGTGACATCGTCACCGCCTCGATACGCAACGCCACCGGAACTCTCGATCTGGGCACTCAGCGAAACGTCATCGTCGCCCCGAGCAGTTAGAAAGGAGTTACGTTGAGCGCCACACCAAGTCCGCTGCAGCCCTCCGATTCGGCGGGCTCTGACGACGCCGCCTCCGGCCCTCCGGATCTGAAAGACCTTCCCGACCGGCTGGTGCCGGATTTCATCGCCCACTGGGTGGTCAAGACCGCTCGTAGCGCAGAAATGATCGAGTGGTACGGGCGGGTTTTCGGCGCCCGCATCGTTCACGAAGACAACCAGATCGCCTTTCTCACCTGGGATCACGAGAGCCATCGGCTGGCGCTGGTGAAACTTCCCATGCCGTTGCGGTACGTCTTCCCGCTGTCGCGATGGCGCCGCAAGACCTACGGCATCGACCATCTGGCATTCACCTTCACCTCGGTCGAAAGGTTGCTACTGACCTATGAACGGCTGAAGAAGGCGGGGATCACCCCTGTCTGGTCCATCAATCACGGGCCTACGACCAGCCTGTACTACGAGGACCCCGAGGGCATCCGGCTGGAATTTCAGACCGAGAACTTCCCCACCGCCCAGCAGACCGCCGAGTACTTCACCAGCAACGAGTTCAGTGAGAACCCAATCGGCACCAACATCGACCCGGACTACCTTCTTGAACAGCTCCGCGCGGGCGTACCACAAGAGGACCTGCTGACGCGGGGCGCCGGCACCCGGCCAGGCACCAAGCCCCGCTCCAACAAGCGTGCGATTACCTGGAAGACGTTGTGAGACATGGGCACTGACTCAGTCGTCATCGTAGGTGCCGGCGCCGCCGGGTCGACCATGGCCCTACTGCTGGCCCGCTACGACATTGCGTGCACGGTAGTCGAACAACGCAGTGATCCCCGCCTGCATCCGGCCGCGCACGTCATCAACGGCCGCACCTTCGAGATCTGGAACCGGGCCTCCCCCGCGCTTACGCGCGCCCTGGAATCGATCACTCCGCCGATCGACACGGTCAACATCATTCGTTGGTGTACCGACGTGCGCACCGCACCGCTCGGAGAGATCGACCTGCTGTCCCAACCCGACCGGCTGGCCGAAGTCCGCACGCACAGCGCATATCTCATTTCCCACATTGGTCAGCACCTGCTCATGCCGGTGTTGTGGGATGCCCTTGACAACGAGGCCTTGATCGACTTCCGCCGGGGGTGTTGCGCCGAGATGGACGGCGAGAGGCTGATCCTGCGTTCGGCGGGCTCTCAGCCGACTGTGGTGTCACCGCAGTACATCATCGCCGCTGACGGGGCGAACAGCACGTTGCGCGACGCCGCCGGAATCGCCATGCAGGGGCCGGTGCTGGCCAACATGGGCAGTGTCTTCTTCCACGCGCCCGGGATGTATCCCGACGGCGCCGACCGCCCCCTGCTCAGCTGGATCTACCATCCTCGCTTCAGCGGCGTGATGATCGCCCACGCCGACGACGACTACGTGCTGATGACCCCCTATCTGCACGGAGCCCAACTGATCGCGCGCGATAGCCACCGATACTGGGACCGCATCCTGCCCAAAGTAATCGGTTCAACGCCCTACCGGATCCGGTCGACGGGAACGTGGACCATGACCTCTCAGCTCGCCGATCGATTCCGCCACGGACCGTTGCTGCTCATCGGTGACGCCGCACACCGCTTCCCGCACACCGGCGGCTTCGGACTCAACAGTGGCGTCCAAGACGCCCACAACCTGGCCTGGAAGCTGGCGGCCATATTGCGTTCGGGGGCGCCGGACTCACTGCTGGACACCTACGAGACCGAACGGCGGCCTGTCGTCACGCGTTTCGCTGAGCAAAGCACCAACAATCACTTCATGCTTGACCAAGTGACCGAGCCACTGGGCATCACCAATCGGTCTCTGCACCAAGCGACCGAACTCGCGGGAAAGCTAAGTCTGAGCTGGGTTCCCGACCGAATGGTCGCGGCCGTCGCCGACGCGTTGACCTATGCCCAAACTTCACGCACCAAAAGCCTTTTGCGCCACGGCGCCCGCGGTCGGCGACTGCGCCAGCACATCACTGATGCGGTACCGGGCCAAGAGGAGCACTTCGTGGCCAGCGGCCTGGAATTCGGCTATGCCTACACCAGCTCGCTCATCGACACCTCCGAAGGACGCTGTCCCGACAGCGATGTCGCGTTCTATCAACCGACTACCCAACCCGGAGCCCGGCTTCCGCATGCGCTCGTCACCACCCAGGACGGTTCGCACGTATCGACCCACGACGTCCTCGCGAACACCGGGCTCACCCTGTTCACCGCCGACCCCCAGGGCTGGAGCGTGAGCCTCGCCGAAACGCCGATGACGGTGCCGATCACGGTGGTCGCCTTGAGCGCGGCGAACACCGACGATCGTGTTGCGTTGATCGACCTGTTCGAGGCCGGCGAACGAGGCGCCGTCGTGGCGCGGCCCGACGGACACGTGGTGTGGCGCACGAACATCGACGTCTCGGAGGCCGATCGGCTTCTCGAATTCGTCGAACGCGCGTGGGCCGACGTCTACCCCGCGCGGGTGCCGAACCTCCAGGAGGCACCGTGACCATCGCTCATCCGTTGGGCTCCGCCCCTTCCCCGCACGACCGGAACGCTACTCCCGACCTTGATCTCATCGCCTCGCGTGTGCTGTGGTTGTCGACGGCGATGGTCCACCACGCCAACCGAATTCGGCCGAATCCCACCGGCTTGAAAGTTGGTGGACATCAAGCATCGTCGGCCTCCATGGTGGGCATCATGACGGCGTTGTACTTCGGGCAACTGCGGCCCGATGACCGGGTCTCGGTGAAACCACATGCCTCCCCGGTACTGCACAGCATCAACTATCTGCTCGGAACCCTCGACGAGCGGTACATGACAACGCTGCGGGAATTCGGCGGCTTGCAGAGTTATCCCAGTCGGTCCAAAGATCCCGACCCGGTCGACTATTCGACCGGATCGGTGGGAATCGGTGCCACGGCTCCTATCTGGGCTACGTTTGCGCGCCGCTACGTCGATACCGTATTCGGCGGCGCAGGAACGGGACGCCAATACTCTTTGGTGGGCGACGCAGAACTCGACGAGGGCGCGGTGTGGGAGGCGGTGATGGACGCAGGCGTGCAGGAACTGGGCGAGATTGTCTGGATCGTCGACATGAACCGCCAGTCCTTGGATCGCGTCGTGCCCCATATCGCCTCCCAGCGCCTGCAGGACGCATTCGCCGCCGCGGGTTGGCAAGTGCTCACCGTGAAATTCGGGATGCTGCTCGAAGAGCTGTTCAGCCGGACCGGCGGCGATGCGCTGCGTACCCGGATTCTGACCATGCCGAACCCCGAATATCAACGCCTGCTGCGCTGTTCTGCTCACGAACTGCGCTCGAGGCTGCCGGGCACCGGCTCGGATGCCGCCACCGTTGCCGCAGTGATCGACGATCTCGACGACGCCACCCTGTTGAAGGCGATCGGCAACCTCGGCGGGCACGACATCACCGCAATGCAGCAGGCCTACGCCCAGATCGACGACTCCCGTCCCACCATCATCCTCGCCTACACAATCAAGGGGTACGGGCTACCCACCCAAGGTCATCCGCAGAACCACTCCTCACTGCTGACCGATGAACAGTTCGTTCAGCTGGCCCAAACATTAGGCGAAGACCCACAAAATCCCTTCCGGCGCTTTGACTCTCACTCATCGCCCGCCCAGCTCTGCGAGCAGACCGCCAAACGATTACGCCGGGGCGAGATTCGCACCAGCGAACCACCGCCGGTGCCGGCCGACATCGGCCGCACCCCGCCGGCAGTGTCGAACACCCAGAGCGCATTGGGGCGCACGTTACTCGACCTGACGCGGGAGGCGCCCGAGGTCGCCCAACGAGTGGTGACGGTGAGCCCCGACGTCAGCTCCAGCACCAACCTCGCCGGGTGGCTCAACAAGGTGGGTGTGTGGTCGCCCTCGGAGAGGCCCGACTGGTTCGCTGACGACGCCGACTCCATCATGCATTGGCGTGAAAGCCCGACCGGGCAACACATGGAACTCGGCATCGCCGAAGTCAACCTGGTGGGCCTGCTCGGTGAGCTCGGTGCCACCTGGAGCCGGTGGGGCCAGCCGCTGCTTCCCATTGGTGTCCTCTACGACCCGTTCGTCGAACGTGCGCTCGAACCGTGGTCGTTCGGCATTTACGCCGGCGGGCAATCCATTCTGGTCGGTACCCCGTCCGGGGTCTCCCTGGCCGCCGAAGGCGGTGCGCACCAATCGATCAAGACCCCGTCCATCGGCCTCGAGCAGCCCGGCTGCGTCAGCTACGAGCCGGCTTTCGCCGCCGAGGTCGAGTGGATCCTGCTGCACTGCCTCGGCCTGTTGGGACGTCCGGATGGAACCTCGTCCTACCTTCGGCTGTCAACCCGGCCCGTCCGCCAAGAGCTGGCGCGCATCCCGCAAGATCCCGCCGCCCGCGAACGGCGTCGCCGCCACGTACTCGCCGGCGCATACACGCTACGCCCCGTCGCCACGCCGGCGGTCTGCATCGCCGCGATGGGCGCCCTGGCCACCGAAGCCAACGACGCCGCCGACCGGCTCGCCGACATGGGCGTTGACGCCGAAGTCGTATGCGTGACGAGCCCAGACCTGCTCTACCGCGCCATCCGGAGTCGCGACGGGCTGGCCGAGGCGCCCTCGTGGATCCTGGACCAGGTCTTCCCCGCCGAGCGCTCCGCACCGATGGTCACCGTGCTCGACGGGCATCCCCATACCCTGGCCTTCCTGGCAACCATCAATCAGGTGCGCTGTAAATCGTTGGGAGTGAGTACCTTCGGGCAGGCCGGCGACCTCGACGCGGTGTACCGGTACCACGGCATCGACGCCGACAGCATTGTGCGCGCCGCGCTTGACGTCACTTCGTAAGGAACGAATATGAGCCATCGCCTCGAAGGACGCACCGCACTGATCACCGGGTCGGGCCGCAACATCGGACGCGCCATCGCTGTGCTGTTCGCCCATGAGGGTGCGAACGTCATCGTAAACGGACATCAGGACAGAAGCGCCGTCGACGACACCGTGCGCGAGATCGAGAGCTTCGGCGGCACGGCGATCGGCATCATGGCCGACGTGGCCGACCCCGACGCGGTTGCATCCATGATTGCCGAGGGCGCCGCGCGTTTCGGCTCGATCGATATCGCCGTCAACAACGTCGGGCGGCGCAAACGTCAACCACTGGACGAGATTTCCATCGCCGACTGGCAGGAAACCATCAACTACAATCTCAACTCGGCGTTCTATGTCGTCCATTACGTACTGCCGGGCATGCGGCAGCGCGGGTGGGGTCGCATCATCAACATCGCCGGTTACGATGCCTGGACCGGGCATATCTCTCAACGCGCACACAACGTGGCGGCCAAGGCCGGCATGCACGGACTGACCAAAGCCGTCGCGCGGGAAGCGGGAGTGTGGGGCATTACCTGCAACACCGTTGCACCCGGCGCCATCAACACCATTCGTGACGAGTCGCAGTACACGCACGTGGACATCGAAGCGATCGCCCAGCGCCTGGCCATCAAGAAGGCCGGCGATCCCGAAGACATCGCGGAGGCGTGTCTGTTTGTCGCTGGCGAGTCCGGCAAGTTCGTGACCGGTCAGGTCATTCATGTCAACGGCGGCGAATTCATGCTGTGAGCCTGCCGCAAGCCGGTCAGCCCGGCGAAGAAATCGCCTAAGTCGCGACAGCGCAAGCCGGCGCCACAGACAGGAGGATGATGTCATTTAAACCCGCGCGCTCACTGGTCACCGGCGCCAGCTCTGGCATCGGCGAGGCGTTCGCGCACGCGCTGGCTTCCCGGGGCTCTGACCTTGTCTTGGTTGCACGCCGCAAAGAGCGGCTCGACCGGCTGGCGACACAGCTAAGCCAGACCTATTCGGTGCGTTGCGAGACAGTCGAATTCGATCTTTCAGTGAGCCGGCCGGGGGGCCGGCTGCGCGAACGCGTCCCCGGCGAGGTCGACTTGCTGGTCAACAACGCCGGATTCGCCGCCCAAGGCCCGTTCCTCGACGGCGACGGCGACGAATTCGCCCGAGTGATCGCCGTCGACGTCAGCGCCATGGTCGATCTGTGCCACGCATTCCTCGCGCCAATGGCGCAGCGCCGACGCGGCGCCATCATCAACGTCACGAGCACCACGGCGTTTCAGCCGGTTCCCACTCTCGCGGTGTATTCAGCGGCGAAAGCGTTCGTGCACAGCTTTTCCCAATCGTTGTGGTTTGAGGCTAGACAGCACAACGTGAAAGTGGTGACGCTCGCGCCCGGACCGACCCGCACCGAATTCTTCAACGTCATCGGCGAAAACGCCGCCGTCACCGGCGCGATGCAATCGCCCGAACAGGTCGTTACGACCGGAATGCGCGCCCTTGACCGACGCTCCGCGCCGCCCTACGTGGTCTCTGGGCGGGCTAACGCCATCAACGCCCGGATCGCGGGGCTCACCCCACGCCGGTTATTGATCCCGATTGTGGCTCGCATGCTCCATCCGATGCCGCCGACCCCCGGCTCAGACGACGGGAGTGCGGCCGTAGCCACCCTGCCACTGCAATAACCGACGCCATCACGTCCCTTCCCGTTCCTATGTGGGATCGGGCCACACCTTCTAACGACGGGAGATTCATGAGTACCGCACACGACCGGGACACGCCGCGCAGCGGCGGGCATCCGCTCCTAGCTTTCGACCGCAAGGCGCTTGCCGTCACGGGGCCACAGTCATGATCCTGGTTATCAGCGCTGCCGGCGGGGTGGGCCGCCCGCTGGTGCGCGGGCTCACCGTGCGCGGCCTGAAGGTCCGCGCGTTCGTCAAAAACAGCGCCCAGGCCCAACTCTCGCGGACCGACGGGGCCGCCGAGATCGCCGTCGGCGATCTACGCGCCACCGCTGACCTCGAGCGGGCGCTCGTCGGTGTTCGGCAGGTCTATCACGTGGCTCCGACCCAGGTGATCGATGAAGTTCCCATTGCTGAGGTGCTGATCAAAGCGGCCGGCGCAGCGGGCGTGGAACACATCGCATTTCATTCGGTCATCCACCCCGACATCAAGGAATTGGTGCACCACCACCAGAAGCTTCTGGTCGAAGATTTGCTTCACAAATCCCAGATCCCGTTCACCATATTGCGCCCGTCGCACTACATGCAGAACTACCTGGAGTTCTGGCAGTTCATTTTGGCTGGACTGGCGCCCTACCCGGTATCGACGAGCAGCGTCATGGGGGTCGTCGACGTCGAGGACGTCGCCGAGGTCGCTGCCAATGTGCTCGCCCGACCCGATGACCACATCGGCAAAACCTATGACCTGTCGGCCCAAGAACTCACCCGCGACCAGATGGCCGAGATCTGGGCCAAAACACTCGGACACAACGTCACTGCCGTGCGGCTGCCGCCGGACGCGGTGAACAATCCCCTTGCCGCCGCCTCGAGCCTGCCCACCATCGTGTTCGACTCGCTGCGCAACGTCGGGCTCAGGGCGCTGCCTGAGGTGATTCGGGGCCTGCGTGAAGCCTCCAATGCCCGCGGTATCAACAGCTGGCCACGTGAAGCGCGAAATGCATACGTCACGATGATGACCTACTACGACGGCCACGGTCTGCCGGCCGGCGATCTCGACGACTTGCCGCGACTGCTCAATCGCCCACCCACCACGTACGCACAATTCGCGCGGCGCATTGCTATCGAGCGCGGAGCGCTCTGACCCCACGCGCAAGGTGAGCACGGTCGATCCGGTCCCGTCTCATCCCGCGGCGCCGAATTGCACGGCCGCGACGGGTCGCTACAGGAATGGGCCGCCCGGTGCGGCCGGGCACGTGCTGGGCATCTGATGGCCTAGGCCGTGCAGTTCGACCGTTACGGCGGCATCGAATACGCGCACCCCCGGCGACGCAATCGCCGTGGTTGGAATCGACCAACTTGGGCGGAAATGCCGCCGAGGTTATAGCCATGAGCAGGACCTGCGTGACCGCATCATCATTCTGGGGTCGGTCCGTGAGGGCATTAACACGTCAAACGCCACGTGCAGTATGGCGACGGGCGTGCTGGCCAGCATTACCGAACTTGAACTCAAATTTGAAGGCGAAGGGCGTAGTGCGGCGCGTGAGGCGCGTCGAGCACGCGGACAGTCCGTTGGGCGGCCACGGTCGCTCGACAACTCGAAAGCCGCTCTGGCACAGCGGATGCATGCTTGGCCGAGCAAAACGACAGGGCCGGTGCCCGAGGTAGGGGGACGTAGATATGTGCACGCCCCCCAAAAACTCCGTGTTTGCGTTGAACGGCGCGGTGGCGAAATCCGTTAGCTGACGATGAGCGCGAAATACCAGGCCTCCATGTCTTTGGATCCTGCACCGTCTTCGCGGGTTACAGAATCGTTCGGTTGCTCGGCTCCGGCAGGATGAGCGAAATATACCTAGTCGCGCATCCTCAACTGCCCCCGAGGACTATGCGACCGGGACAATTTCCGAGAAATTCCCGAGCCTCGGGGCGTGAGCTTCGCTGCGTCCGGTGCCTCAAACATCCTTTCCGCGGCCGACTACGAGATCCTGGCGGTGCTTTCGGAGTACGAGGGGGACCGCATGCCCGCGCACGACATGTGCAACACACTGGGCTGGGAGAAGAGCCGGGTCTCCCACCAGGTGCGGCGCATGCAGGAGGACGGGCTGATCTGCCGCGAGCCCAACCCCGACGACGCCCGCAGCACCATGGTCTGCCTGCTGCCGGCCGGCCGCGCCGCCATCGAGAAGGCGGCACCCCGCCACGTAGAAGACGTCCGCCGCAAATTCATCGATCTGCTTTCCCCGGCGGAGCTCGACCCGCTCACCGCTCTCAACGAACGGGTCCTGCACCACCTGGCCAAAGAGGATGACTCCCCCGCCGAAGACGAGCCCTGATCGCCCCCATCAGCGGGCGCGCGGATGTGGCGGTGGACCTCCGCGACGTATCGGCGGAGCCAGTCAAACTTCACAAGTCCTGGTTGCCCACCGGACAGCTCACCCCTCCTGGTAGCTCCAACTGCGCAGTCGTTGCGCGATCTCGTCCAGACCGGTCATTGCACCAGTGGCGACCTTGATCACGAAATCAAAGCGCTCGTCCTCGGACGCACTAATCCAGTGAGCGTTGATGGCCAGGAAGGTCCGACAGGCTGTCCAAGCGAGTCGCTTGTTGCCGTCCACCAGCGCATGATTTCGGGCCAGGGAGTGCAACAGTGCGGCGGCCTTCAAATAAAGATCCGGATAGGCATCCTGGCCGAACACTCTGGCGCGAGGCCGTGCCAGAGCCGATTCAAGCAAGCCGTAGTCCCCGACCACGACATCGTTCCCGACGGCCGCTCGGGCAATGTCCAGCAAATCTTCGAGATCCAGGAACTCGGTCACGCGTCTTTAAGACGTTCCAAAACCCCGGCCTCCTCACGGACGACACGTTGCAGCGCCGCGGCGACCTTGGCCTTGTGCGCTCGCCGGGCGATGTACTCGTCGATGGCAGACAGCGCAACAGCCTGCATCGAACGGCCTTCAACAGCGGCCTGCCGTCGCAGCGCCTCCGCTTGTTGCTCACTGGGCCGCAAAGTCATTCCCATGGAGAGAATGATACCGGGTTGATACCACTTTCCGCGGAACCGATGATCGCAGCAGACACTCCACCCAACCGGGGACTACCAACCAGGCCGGCGTTCTTCCGCGACCTCGTCGGGGCGGAGCGCATTCTCGACGGCAGCGGTCGATCTCGGTGGTCGTGGGACTAATGATGCTGAGCGGTCGACAGCAGAGAGCTAGAATGCCACAGCGAGATCTTGGCGAGTCAATCTGCGCACGCCCCAAAAATAGGTGACGAGGGGCATGGTGCACCACAACAGGTTCAGGACCACGAACTTGACCCACATCTCGAGCGGGCTTGTCATGCTTTGCATATTGTTCGCGATCTCCACGCCGAAGTAGACCGCCGGCAACGTGACCTCCACGATCATTCCGCCCATGATGAAGGAGAGTTGAGTGCTGGTGAATCGCTTGCCATTTCGGAAGAATTGCACCATGGCATACGCTTCGAACATACCGATGAAGAACGCGATCCACTCAAGGACCACGATGAGCGGGTCACCGTTCAAATAGCGTGCGTCCCCGCCCAGGAGAATGGGCGACCACATGTAGCTCCAGAGCGCGCCGCTTTCAACGCCTGCTCGGATCTGATCGAAGAACAGAAGCCACGGGAGCTCCCAGATGAACCGAGGCGTCAGGGCGATGAACACCCACACAATCACCATCGCACCCAGCCGTTGCGTTCTTGTCCAATCGCGTTGTCCCGGAAGGGGTAACCACGGAAGCGCAAGCGCGGTCACGAAGCAGCCGACGACAAAGACCACCAACGTCGTGGATGCGACGACATGCGACACCCCGGCATGGAATTCGAGGTACCAGAAGACAACATGGATGACGAAGAAGAACGCCAGGATGCCGAAGAGGGATTTTTGCAGTGAGGAGAGCCCGCGCTTGCTCGACGAAACGCGTTTGCCATCCTGGGGGATCGTCTCCGTCAACTCATACCTCCATGTACGTGGCGGACTGGCCTGCCGGAGACGAATTCCGCGAACGTCCACTGACAGCAGTCACATTCAGTAACAAGTGCCGACGGACCCGTCGCTTCAGCTGACGACTGACGTTTGGGTCAAGCACTACTCACGTCTTTGCTAGCATGGCATATGCCATGTTTGAATGGCAAGGGTAATCATCCGCACCGGCAGCACGCGTGCGCGACCAGTCGACGCACACCGGTGTCATAAGGTGCTACGGATGAGGCGACACGCTAGGCGGGGCGCGCGGCAATGAGTGGGCGCAGGAGTCCCGACCGTCCCACGACCGGTCGCCGTGAACGTGGTGATCGCACACGTGAACGCCTCATCGACGAAACGGTCCGTTGCATCCGCGAAGAAGGATTCTCGGCCGCTAGCACACGACATATCATCGACCGCGCCGGGGTGACGTGGGGCGTCATCCAGCACCACTTCGGCGACCGTGACGGCCTGCTGATCGCAGTCATCGACGACGCGGTCGATCGCCTGGTCGCCTCGCTCGAAGCGTTGTCCGACCCAACTCAACCGATCGAGACCACCGACTTGGTGCGGGGCGCATGGGAAGCGTTCGCCAACCCCAAAGCGATGGCCGGTCTAGAGATCCTTATATCGACCAAAGAGCTGCGTTCCGGACTCGACAGCCGGCACATGGAGCGACTCGGCGCAGCTCTCGCTCGTCTGACCCGGCGGTTGCAAACCAGTCATGGCGGCCAGAACGCGGTGGCCATCGGCATGCTGCTGTGGACGACTCCTGTCGCGATGATGATCGCCGAAATGTTCGCCACACTGCCCCTCGAAGTCGGCGAGGCCCAACGGGCGATCGTCGACCTGATCGACCGCCAACCCTGACGCACCAAATCCGCCGGGTCGCCGTCATGTGCAGCTTCTGGACCCACCGGTAAACCGCGCGGGCCAAGCCTGGTGGAGCTAAGGGGGCCAGACACCTCGTAAATGGAGGGTGGCAGCCAACAAGCGGGCGTCGTCGCGAAGCCGTCGTCAGGGTGAAAGGCGCAGCAGAACCAGTCAACAGTTGTCGCAATGATTTTGACGGGATCGATACCGATGGACTTCAGTTCATCGGTGTCGCTCATCTTGCGAACCAGTTCGACGAAGCGGCCCATGGCGGCTCGTTGTGGCGATCGTGCCGAAGCTCCCAACGCGGGCACATCACGAATCCAGGTCAGGGTGAGGTGGCGACGCCGTTCGGTCCAGTCGAACCACGCCTCCACCGCTTGGCGTACCTGGGTTTGCCACGGCGCGGTTGGTCCACCGCGGCGGCCACCGCGGCCAGGTTGGCGTCGTTGGTCTCCGACAGCAGGGCGACCAGACACGCTTCACGGTCAGTGAACTCCGCATAAAACTTCGTCTTCGAGGTCTTCGCCCGCCGCACGACATCGGCCACCATCGTCTGCCCGTAGCCAACCTCGGCGATGCACTCCGCCATGGCGTCCAGGATGCGGCGTCGGTAGTGCCGGATCTCGCTATCGCCGAGCCCTGCGCCGTCCACCACCGTGTCCACCTCAGCTCCTTTTCGCCACCCGATGATAGGTCCCCGCTGTGGGATTCCGGTACACCGATGTACTAGTGTGCGGGTACATCGGTGCGCCAAGACGGATTGCGGCGCCGATGATTTGCGAGCCGGTCCGATTGCTGCCGGGATGTAGCCCTCGCTCACAGAAAGGTGTTGTCGCTTGCCGAAAGAGTTGGAACCGCATTTCGACGACGTGCAGGCGCACTATGACCTGTCGGACGACTTCTTCGCACTGTTCTTAGATCCGACCCGGACCTACAGTTGCGCGTATTTCGAGCGCGACGATATGACGCTTGAAGAGGCGCAGAACGCGAAGATCGACCTCGCGCTTGGAAAGCTCGGGTTGCAACCGGGCATGACGTTGCTCGACGTGGGCTGTGGCTGGGGGGCGATCATGCGCCGGGCGGTCGAGCAGTACGACGTCAACGTCATCGGCCTGACACTGAGCAAGAACCAGGCCGAACACGTCCGAAAGATGTTCGACGAGCTGGACAGTCCGCGATCCAGGCGGGTTCTGCTGCAGGGCTGGGAGCAGTTCGACGAGCCCGTCGACCGCATCGTGTCCATTGGTGCGTTCGAGCACTTCGGGCACGATCGCTACCCGGACTTCTTCACAATGGCCTATGACGTGTTGCCCGCTGATGGAGTGATGCTGCTGCACACCATCGTTGGTTTCAATCCGGCCGAGGCCAAGGAACTGGGGATACCGATCAGCTTCGAGTTGGCCAGGTTCATCAAGTTCATCATGACCGAGATCTTCCCCGGCGGTCGGCTGCCCTCGATTCCGATGGTGGAGGAGCGCGCCGCCGAGGGCCGGTTCACTGTGACTCGGGTGCAGCGCCTGCAGCCGCATTACGCCCGCACCCTGGACATGTGGGCCTCGGCGCTGGAGGCTCATAAGGACGAGGCCATTGCCATCCAGTCGCAGGAGGTCTACGACCGGTATATGAAATACCTGACCGGGTGCGCCAATCTGTTTCGCCAAGGCCAGACCGACGTCTGCCAATTCACCTGCGAAAAGTAGCGGTCGCCTGTAGGTCCGGGGAGCCGGAACCTGCACCCCGAATGACGTGCAGTCGACGACGGTCGGGGGCCACTGCGTGGTCGTCATCGGACCCCAACTGCCCCCCAACTGCGTAGTGACACAGGCGGAATCGTCGGCGATGGGAGCTTGCGCTGATCAGGCCCGCGGCGGCGCCCATCGCCGCGCCGGGTATCGGCAACTAACAACACCCGTTAAATAAGTTCACTGACTCGCAAGCGGACTGTGCACCCGCTGGTGCCTGAACTGTCGTCAGAACTGTCGTCAAACGACCTGCCGAGTACCAAAACAAATGCCGTCTTGCCTGGTGGAGCTAAGGGGACTCGAACCCCTGACCCCCACACTGCCAGTGTGGTGCGCTACCAGCTGCGCCATAGCCCCAAGTCGTGCCAATCGAAGCTACACCAACCGCCACCCCGGTTCAAAGCCGCTGTTCAGGCCGCCTCGCCGTCGGCGTCGGGCTCCGCCAGGCCGTGCTCCGGGTGGACTAGCGTCCGCGTTTCCGGCGCCAGCACCCAGCCAAAGGCGGCGATCAGCAGAACGATCCCGCTGATCCCGAAGCCCCAGCCGAAGCTCAGCTTCTCGGCGGCCCAACCGACGGTGACGGATCCGACGATGGCACCCAGATCGGACAGCATTTGGACCGCCGCCACCGGAATGCCCGCCCGCGCCTCGCTGCCGAGGATGTCGGCCACCGCGGCCTGCATCGGTGACATGAAGATGCCCGTCGTCGCACCGGATATGGCCGCGGCGACCATGAAGGCCGGTAACGACGACACGATTCCCAGCGCGGCGGTGGCCACGCCGGACGTCGCCAGGCCGACGATCAACAACGTGCGCCGCCCCATCCGGTCGGACAGGTAGCCGCTGGGAATGACCGCGACGGCGTTTCCGGCCGCGAAGGCCGCCAACGCCACTCCGATGACGCCGACGCTCTCCCCCATGACATCGGCCAGGAACAGCGGCACCAGCGCGACGCGCAGACCGAATGCCGCCCAGCCGGTTGCGAAATTCGACAGCAGCGCCGACCAATACGCGCGGACCCGCAGCGCCTGCCGCATCGTGACCGTCGACCGTGTAGGCGGCGGGGGCGCGGCGAGTTCGGAGTTCCGCAGCCCGTAGAACAGCACCACCGCCACGCCGACCATGGCGACGCCGTAGACGATGAACGGAGCGGTCAGTCCCCATCCCGCCGTCAGGCCGCCGATCGCCGGACCGCCGACGGCGCCCACCATGAACGACGTGGTGAACATCCCCGCGATCCGTCCGCGCGCGTCGGGCGGGCTGATGTGGATCATCAGTCCCAGTGCCGAGACGTAGAACATCGTCGACCCGATGCCGCTGATCGCGCGGAAAAGCAGCAGCTGCCAATACGCCTGCGAATACGCGCACGCGATCGTGGATAGCGCGACGATCAGCAAACCACCGATGTAAATCCGCCGCTCGCCCAGCCGCTGCACCAGCACGCCACTGACCGGCGCGAAACACAGCCGACTCAACGAAAAGACGGTGACCAAAAAAGTCACCGCCTTGATGCTCACCCCGAAGGTATGGGCGAAGGCGGGCATCGCCGGGGAAACCACCCCGTAGCCCAGCGCGACCATCACATTCGCCCAGCTGAGGATCCAAACTTCGCGCGGCAGTCGGCTAGGACGGGTGCCGCGTCCCCCCGAACGGGCGAGGCGGAGGGAAATGGTCACCCAATGACTTTATTAACCACCTCGCGCGCGGCTTCCTGCACCTCCGCCAAATGCTCGGGGCCATTGAAGGATTCCGCGTAAATCTTGTACACGTCCTCGGTGCCGGACGGCCGCGCGGCAAACCAAGCATTGGCGGTCGTCACCTTCAATCCGCCCAGCGCGGCGCCGTTGCCGGGCGCGGCGGTGAGTTTCGCGGTGATCGGCTCGCCGGCCACTTCGGTCGCGGTCACCTGCTCGGGAGAAAGCTTGGCCAGCCGGGCTTTCTGATCACGATCGGCCGGCGCGTCCACCCGCGCGTAGAACGGCGTGCCGTACTCGGCGGTCAGCTCCTGATAGCGCTGCGACGGGGTCAATCCGGTGACGGCCAGGATCTCGGAGGCGAGCAGCGCCAAGATGATGCCGTCCTTGTCGGTGGTCCATACCGAGCCGTCGCGCCGCAGGAAGGACGCGCCCGCCGACTCCTCGCCGCCAAACCCGATGGTGCCGCCGATCAGGCCGTCGACGAACCATTTGAACCCAACGGGCACCTCGACGAGCTTGCGGCCGATGCCGGTGACCACCCTGTCGATGATCGACGAACTGACCGCGGTCTTGCCGACGGCGATGCCATCCGGCCACGACGGCCGGTGCGTGTACAGGTAATCGATGGCCACCGCCAGATAGTGGTTCGGGTTGAGCAGCCCGCCGTCGGGCGTGACGATGCCGTGCCGGTCGGAGTCCGCGTCGTTGCCGGTGGCGATCTGGTACCGGTCGCGGTTGGCGATCAGCGAGGCCATCGCGTCCGGCGAGCTGCAGTCCATCCGGATCTTGCCGTCGTGGTCGAGCGTCATGAACCGCCACGTCGCATCGACCAGCGGGTTGACGACGGT
The DNA here is from genome assembly GCF_041890355.1 of Mycobacterium hainanense. Classification (NCBI taxonomy): domain Bacteria; kingdom Bacillati; phylum Actinomycetota; class Actinomycetes; order Mycobacteriales; family Mycobacteriaceae; genus Mycobacterium; species Mycobacterium hainanense. Next base: position 4,276,971 of record NZ_CP169059.1, read on the forward strand.
CAGTTCCAGCCCATGCCGCTGGGCAATCTCGCCCCAGTAGTCCACGCTGGCACCGCCGAGCGGGTCCGCGCCGATCCGCACCCCCGCCGCCCGGATCGCGTCGATGTCGACGACGCTTGGCAGGTCGTCGACATAGTTGCCCAGATAGTCGTGCCGCTGCACGGCTTGCAGCGCTCGCGCGAACGGCACCCGTTTCACCCCGGAGCCGTCGCGGAGAATCTCGTTGGCGCGCTTGGCGATTGCGTTGGTCGCGTCGGTGTCCGCCGGGCCGCCGTTGGGCGGGTTGTACTTGAAGCCGCCGTCGGAGGGCGGGTTGTGTGACGGCGTGACGACGATCCCGTCGGCCAGTCCCTCGGTGCGCCCGCGGTTGTAGCTGAGAATCGCGTGGCTGACCGCCGGTGTCGGCGTGTAGCGGTCGGCATTGTCGACGACGGCCACTACCTCATTGGCGGCCAACACCTCCAGCGCCGACACCCACGCCGGCTCGGAAAGGCCATGCGTGTCGCGGCCGATGAACAGTGGACCCGTGGTGCCGTGCGCGGCGCGGTACTCGACGATGGCCTGGGTGATCGCCACGATGTGGGCCTCGTTGAACGCCCCGTTCAGCGCCGAGCCGCGATGGCCCGACGTGCCGAACACCACCTGCTGAGCGACGTCGTCGGGGTCGGGCGCAATCGAGTAGTAGGCCGTCACCAGGTGCGGCAGGTCAACAAGGTCTTCGGGCTGGGCCGGCTGACCGGCGCGGGGGTGGGCCATGGTTACCAATTCTGCCCGCGACACACGTCGCTGACTTGTCAGGTACTTTTCTGACGTCCCGGATTCACCCATCTGTAAGTCCTGCACAGGGGAAGGGATCACGCGTGGCACACGACTTTCGCGAGCTGGCCGCGGTCTTCGCCGGCGGGGCGCTGGGCTCGCTGGCCCGTGCGGGTTTGGGCACGCTCGCCGCCGGCGACCCGGCGAGGTGGCCGTGGCCGACGTTCGTGGTGAACATCGTCGGCGCGTTCCTAGTCGGGTACTTCACGACCCGGTTGCTCGAACGCTTGCCATTGTCGAGTTATCGGCGGCCCCTTCTGGGTACGGGATTGTGCGGTGGGCTCACGACCTTCTCGACAATGCAGGTCGAGACCCTCAGGATGGTCGAGCACGGCCACTGGACGCTGGCGGTCGGCTACACCGTCACCAGCATCGTGGTGGGACTGCTGGCCGTACACCTGGCCACCAAATTGGTGCGCCGGGACCGGGTCCGCGGATGACGGCCGGCGCGGGCACGACGGTCGCGGTCTGGGTCGGTGTGGCACTGATCGGTGGCATCGGTTCGGTGCTGCGCTTCGTGGTCGACCGCGCGGTGGCCCGCCGGGTGGCCCGATCCTTCCCGTTGGGCACGTTGGCCGTGAACGTCAGCGGCGCAGCGCTGTTGGGCTTTCTCGGGGGCCTGGTGCTGAGCAAGGAAGCGGCCCTGCTGGCCGGCACCGCGTTCGTCGGCGCCTACACCACGTTTTCCACCTGGATGCTGGAAACTCAGCGGCTCGGCGAGGAGCGCCAGCTGCGCGCGGCGGTGGCCAACATCGTGGTTAGCGTCGCACTCGGTGAGGCGGCCGCGTTCCTGGGGCAGCGGATCGCCGAGCAGCTCTGATCAGCCGCCGGGGATGTCGTCGGGCGTGCGGGGCAGCGCGTAGAGCGCCATCCGCCGGTTCGACATGTCGTGCTCGCCGAGAAAGACGCAGCCGCCCCGTTCGCAGAACGTGCGCGCCAGGACGTTGCGGTGGTCCGGATCGAACATGATGCGCCGGCATTGCGGGTCGAGGCCCAGGATGCTGCCCACCAAATGGGGCAACAGGTGACTGACGTGACCCCGCTTGATGTAGTCCAGATCGGCGACCGCGACGTGCAAGCCTAGATCGTGCGGATCGTGGTCATACCGATTGGCAATGGAATCCTTTGCAGCCCTGTACAACTCGATATAGCCTCGGGGCACCGCGTCGAGCGTCGCGACGAACGGTCGGGAGAAGTCGCCGTCGAGTTGCGCCCGCAGGTAGCGGCGCCAACGCGCCGCCGGCCAGGCGGACTCCCATGCTTCCACTAGGTGCGGCCGGTTCATCCACTCGGCGATCATGTCGGCGTCGGCGTCCGGATCGGCCAGCCGCAACCCGTAGGGCTCGGGCAAGGTCGGGATGGGCGGCGGCGGGACGGCGCGGACGTCGTCGCGGACGTCGGTCAACTCCCGCGGCAGTATCGGGTCGTTAATCACGCCGGCGCCCCCGCCATCCACCGTTCGGCCAGTGCCGAAACCCACTCGGCCGCCGCCTCGGGGCGATCGGGCGGCGCCGCCACCAGAACCAATTCGTCGACGCCCAGATCGGCGAGGGCGCCGAGATCAGCGACGCTCGGATCGCGCAGCGCCACCGACAGCCTCAGCTGCCCGCGGTCACGCCCCGCCTCGCCACATAGCCGCTCCAGCTTGGCGAGGCGACCGCGCACGGCCTCGACACCGTCGAGGTTGAAGCCGTACCAGCCGTCACCCCACGTCGCCACCCGCCGCAGCGCCGAATCACTATTGCCGCCAACCACTATCGGGATGTGGCGGTCGCGGATCGGCTTGGGGTTGACCCGAATCGAGTCGAAGCTGACGAATTCACCGTCGAACGAGGCGACGTCATCGCGCCACACCGCGCGCATGGCGGCAACGTATTCGGCGGCGCGCTCGCCGCGGCGGGCGAACGGCACCGAAAGCGCGGCGAACTCCTCCCGGGACCAGCCGACCCCGACGCCCACGGTCAGGCGCCCGCCGCCGAGCCGGTCCAGGCTGGCGGCCTGCTTGGCCACCACCACCGGATTGTGCTCGGGCAATAGCAGGACACCAGTCGCCAGCCCGATCCGGGATGAGGCCGCCGCGGCGAAGCTCAGTGCGATCATCGGGTCGAGCCAATCCGCTTGTGCCGGAACGGCAATGACGCCCTCGTCGGAGTACGGGTACCGGGAGGCGGGTCGATCGACCATGACGACGTGTTCGCCGGCCCACAGCGTGGCAAATCCGCAGCCGTCCGCGGTCGACGCGACGGCATCGATCACGGCGCGATCGGCGCCGGAGCCGATCCCCAGGGCGTGCAATCCCAGCTGCATCGCACGATCGTCTCACGCGTTCAGTGGCTTTTCAGCAGCTCCGCGAGGACAGCGGCATGGCTGATGTCCGGCTCGCGGGTCGCGGTGACCAGGGTGACGACGCCGCGCCGGGCCAGCTCACGCAGTCCCTCGAACGCCGGATTGTCGTCGAGTTCCGCTTCGTAGCGCTCGGCGAATTCGTCGAAGTGTTCGGACCGGTGGTGATACCACTTGCGGAGCTCGTTGGACGGCGCGACGTCCTTGGACCAGATGCCGACCCGCGGGTCGCCCTTGCGCACTCCTCGCGGCCACATGCGGTCGACCAGCACGCGCTGACCGTCGTCCGGGGTGAGCTCGTCGTAGACCCGCGCCACCCGGATCCGGTTCCCGGCGCCCACACCGCCAGCGTAAGCGGACTTGTCGCCTGGCGTGCTATAGTCGAACATATGTTCGAAGAACTGTACGTCATCGATCCGAATGCCGACGAATCGGCGCTGATCGAGCGCATCGCGGAGCTGGAGGCGGCCAAGTCGGCGGCCGCCGCCGGGCAGGCGCGCGCGACGGCCGCGCTGGATGCGGCGCGTCGAGGTGCCGAGGCGGCCGCCGGCGTACCCGCCGCCCGGCGTGGCCGCGGAGTGGCCCACCGAGGTCGCGCTCGCGCGGCGCGATGCCCCGGCGCGGGGCGGGCGACACGTGGGCTTCGCCAAAGCCCTGGTGCACGAGATGCCGCACACGCTGGCGGCGCTGGAAAGTGGGCAGCTGTCGGAATGGCGGGCGACCCTAATCGTGCGCGAGAGCGCCTGCCTGGACGTCGAGGACCGGCGGACCTTGGACGCGGAACTGTGCTCCGAGCCGGCGAACCTGGACGGCATGGGCGATGCGCGAGTGGCCGCGGCAGCTAAGGCGATCGCCTATCGCCTGGACCCGCATGCCGTCGTCGATCGTGCGGCCAGGGCGGAGCGGGAGCGCACGGTCACCATTCGGCCCGCGCCCGACACGATGACGTATCTCACCGCGTTGTTGCCTGTGGCGCAAGGGGTTTCGGTGTATGCGGCGCTGCGACGCGAGGCGGACACGCGCGGCGACGGGCGATCACGCGGGCAGCTGATGGCCGACACCCTGGTGGAGCGGGTCACCGGCCGCAGCGCAGCGGTCCCCACCCCCGTCGCCGTCAACCTGGTGCTCTCCGACGACACGCTGCTGGGCGGTGACAACGCGCCGGCCGACCTCTCCGGCTACGGCCCCATCCCGGCGACGGTGGCGCGCGCGATGGTCAGCCGCGCCGCCACCGACTCGCGCTCGCGCGCGACCCTGCGCAGGCTTTACGCGCACCCCCGGGCCGGGGCGCTGGTGGCCATGGAGTCACGGGCACGGATCTTTCCGCGCGGGCTGGCGGCGTTCATCGCGCTGCGCGACCAACGTTGCCGCACGCCCTACTGCGACGCGCCCATCAGGCACAGCGACCACGCGCACCGTGGGCCGCCGGCGGCCCGACCACCGCGGACAACGGCCTGGGCCTATGCGCGGGTTGCAACTACGCCAAAGAGGGCGCGGGTTGGCGGGTGAGCGCCGCCGTCGACGAAAACCACACCCACACCGCGCAATTCACCACGCCCACGGGCAAGACCTACCGATCGACGGCCCCGCCGCGCGCCCCGGTGATCACGATCAGCGAAATGGAATTCCGCATCGGGGTCTCCATCGCGCGCCATGCGGCCTGAGCCGGGTCAAGCCTGGCCGGTGAGGCGCTGGACATCGACGACCTCGCCGCGGTTGATGCTGACCCAATCGCGCCCATCCAGGTAGGGACGCAGCGCGCGGCCGATCAGCTCCGCATCGGCCTGCGACTTGGGGCGCTGCAGCTCGTACACGTGCGGCAACTCCGCCATGCCGGTGACGACGTTCCACAGCGTCAGGGCCTCGGGCCCGGCCGGCGGGTCCACCAACACCGGCCCAAACAGGCACTGCCCCAACAAAAACAGGGTCGGCACCCCATAGCCGCCGGCGTCGACTACCCGTTGATGGTCGTGGCGGATCTCGTCGTGGGTGGTCGGGTCATCGAGCGCCGCATCGAGGAGCGACGGCTCGGCCCCGAGCTCGCCCAGCAGGCGGCGGGCGACGGCGCGGTCGTGCGGTTTGCCGCCCAGCGTGTGCAGTTCGTTTCCGATCGCGGCGTACCACTGGTCCAGCAGCGCCATGTCCGTTCGGCGCAGCAGCGCGCCGATCCGCATCAACGACCACCCGTACGACCACTCCCGCTCCCAGGGGTGCTTCTGGCCCTCGGACCGGTTGATCTCCTCGAGGCTGAAGAATCGCCAGTTGATGGTGATGCCGAGTTGCTCGCGAACGTCCCGGATCCACAGCGACGTCTGATAGGCGAACGGGCACATCGGGTCGAAATGAAAATCCACCACAAGGCTCATCTCGACCCGCTCTGCCGCTCAGTAGTGATAGGTGTCCGACGGCGCGGGTGAATGATCCCGTTCTTCGTCGTCGAAGTCAGACGATTCTATGTCGTACGCGCGGGCCAGCTCGAGAATCTTGGTAGCCCGCGCAATGCGCGGCAGGTCCGATCCGTTGCGGATTTCCCCCCCGTCGCGTTCGAACTCGGCGAAAAACTCCTTCGCCCAGGAGATTTCGTCCTGCGATGGCGACAGGCCCTCATTCACCACGGCGCATTGGTCCGGGGTGAGGCAGATTTTGCCCGTCATCCCGAATTCCACGGAGACGGCGGTGGCCTCGATCAACTTCAGCGCGTTGGAGCCGATCGTGGGTCCGTCGATGGCGCTGGGCAGGCTCGCCGCCTTGGCGGCGATGGTGAAACGCGACCGGGCGTAGGCCAGCGTGCTGGGGTCTTCGCCGAAACCGGTATCGCGGCGGAAGTCGCCGATGCCGAAGGCGAGCCGGAACGTGCCCTTCGCGGCGGCGATCTCGGTGATGCGCTCCAGGCCGCGGGCCGTTTCCACCAGCGCCACGATCGGCACGTTCGGCAGCCGCTGCGCGGTCTCGGTGACATGGTCCACTGATTCGACCATCGCCAGCATCACCCCGCCGACCGGTGTGCCGGACAGCGCGGCGAGGTCGTCCGCCCACCACGGGGTGCCGAAACCGTTGACGCGGACCCAGTCGGTGTTGCCGGCGCCCAGCCAGCTCACCACGTTGTCGCGGGCGGCGTGCTTGTCTTTGGGGGCGACGGCGTCCTCGATGTCGAGCACGACGATGTCGGCCCTAGAGTGCGCCGCGGATTGGAACCGGTCGGCGTGCGCGCCGTTGACCAAGAGCCAACTCCGGGCCAAAACGGGATCGATGCGGTAGCCGATGACGTCGTCGGGCTCCGTCGCGCTGCTGTTGACCTGGTCGTACATGCGTCTCTCGCGGTTATCGATATCGGACTGGTGACTTAACCGTAGCGATGTCCCCAAACGGTCGGTTGGGCATGCCCCCCGGGCACAGAAAGGCCGGGCCGCCCGGGCGGAGGAAACCCCCACCCGGGCGGCCTGGTGTTGAACTGCTGGGCTAGTTGATGCCGACGACCTCTTGCGCGATCGCGGCGAGACGCGTTTGGGCGGCCGACACGACCCGCTGGCGGCCCTTGTTGGCTTCTTCGTAGGCGATGATCGCCCGCACGTCGCTCGGATTCGCGAGCCCCTTCACCTCGGCGACGGCCTCGCTGACGTTGAGCTCGTCGTAGTTGGCGATGGGCAGCTCGTCGGCGTCCAGGACGCCCACGGCGGCGCGTGCCGCATGCAGAGCGTCGGCCGTCTGCCGCGCACCTTCGTTGCGGGTGACCTTCTCGGCCGCCTCGAGCGCGGCGTTGCGCGACGCGGCGAGCGCCCGGGTCGCCACGTCACCGGCGTGCGCTCCCCGGCTCACCAGTTCGTTGAACGTCGGCCGGGCCGAACGCAGCGCGTCCGCGGCCCTGTCGACCCCCCGGACCGACCATTCGACCGGCAGGTTCACCAATTTCACCGCGGTACCGGCCGCGGCCTGCAGCGGCGTACGGCGCAGCGCGGCGGGGCCGCCGAGCGCATCTTCGGCCAGCACGGTCGTCAGCCAGTCCACGGTCGCCGAGTGCGCCGTGATCAGCCGCGTCGCCAGGCTCTCGATGTCGGGAAGTTGAGCCGCGACCGCCAGGGCTTTCAGGTACCGGGAACGGTCCAGCAACTGATCTTCCAGCGCTAGGTCGCCCAGGAGCGCCTCGTCGAACGGTTGCGCCTGCTCGGTCAGGGCCTTGAGGGCCGCGGCCGCCCGGCCCAGGAGCGGGCCGACGACGTCGGGAACACCGCCGAGCTCGCGGATGGCCTTCTCGATCGCCTCGGATCGCTCGCGGGCGTTGGACGCGTTCTGCGTGAGCTCACGCTGAACGGCCTCGGTACGTGCCTGCGCGATGCGGGTTTCCGCGACCTGGATCTCGGTGTTGGTCAGCTGGTGAAGCGCACGCAACTGCGCAAGCACCGTCGTCTTGTCCGATGAAGTCATTCGAAGAATTCGCCTCCTGCGTTGATGTTCTGGATCGGCACGAAAGCGCCTTTTTAGCGGCTACCCATTCGCCCCGCGGCCGATAACATCGGCCTCATCCGTGTGACGCAGATCTCTTTCGTGGCTGCCGCCCGGAACCGGGGCCGACCTGGCCAGCAAACGAAAACTAGCTGGGAATGGGTTTCACCCAGGGCGCCCGGGGTAGCTATTCCTTCGCTCGCTGCGGCCTTGACCGTGCGTAGCTTCCCGCGGGGACTAGAGCAACCTGGTCCCCCGACTGCGTCTCGGTCAGGCCGCTGAGCTCCGACCGAGAAAGAACCAATGAGGAGTAGACATGCGTAGGACCATTGCAATCGTTTCAGCCACCGGAGCATTGCTGTTCGGTGGCGCCGGTGTCGCGAATGCCACCATTTCGACTGCGCCCGCGCCGTCGTCCACCACCACTACGTTGGCGGACAACAACAACAGCAACGACCAGCACAGCGACAAGAGCGGGCTGTGGGGCCTGGTGGGCCTCCTCGGCCTGGGCGGACTCGCCGGACTCAAGCGCCGGAACAATGTCGCGGACACCGGCGTCGGGCCGGCCACCCGCGACCGCACCGTCTAACTCCCCTCCAGATCCCCGTCAGGCGCCCGCCGCCTGACGGGGATCTGGTTATCGTCGGCACCCTTGACCGAAACACCTTGCGCTGCAAGCACTCACCACCCGCGCGCCCAGGCGTCGTTTAGGCGGTTGTGCAGCGGGTATGTGTGGCGAAGGCGCACACAGCCCATCGTGCGCATCCCGAATCCGCGAAAACACTGGAGGTACCGGCGATGGCCGACATGATTGTCGAATCGCCCGAGGAGGTCGTCGCCTTCCTGAAGGCGCAGCACAACCTCATCGAGGATCTGTTCGACGAGGTGCTGCATGCATCCGATCCCCAGGCACGGGAAAAGCCGTTCGCGACGCTGCGTCAATTGCTGGCCGTGCACGAGACGGCCGAGGAAATGGTGGTGCACCCGCGCGTGCGCCGGGAGGCCGACGCGGGCGACGCGATCGTCGACGCGCGACTCAAAGAGGAGCACGAGGCCAAGGAATTGCTGTCGAGCATCGAGGACCTCGACGTCACCTCGCAGCAGTTCATCGATGAGGTCAAGAAGCTCCGCGAGGCCGTGCTGGCGCATGCGCAACAGGAGGAAAGCGAGGAGTTCCCCGTGCTGCAGCGGGAAGTCGACGACGCCGACCTCAAGCGGATGGGCGCGGCGGTGCGTGCGGCTCAGGCCATCGCGCCGACGCACCCGCATCCCGGTGTGGAGTCGGCGAAGATGAATTTTGCTCTCGGACCGTTCGCGTCGATGCTCGACCGCGCCCGCGACCTCATCGGGCAGGCACTCGGTTCGTAATTCGCCGTAGGCTCGGTGAGGTGAACGTCGCCCCGGACATGACCGTTGCCCTGCAGGACCGGTTCTTTCGCGCACTGCCGGAGATGGCCGTCCGCTGGCAGGCGGAGCCGCCGGCAGCGCCGCGGTTGCTCGCCCTCAACGAGCCGCTCGCGGCGGAACTCGGCCTCGACGCCGCGTGGCTGCGAAGCCCAGATGGGTTGCGCTTCTTGGTGGGCGACCTGCTCCCCAGCGACGCCGTTCCGGTTGCCCAGGCCTACGCCGGCCATCAGTTCGGCGGCTTTGTCCCCCGCCTGGGCGACGGCCGCGCCCTGCTGCTCGGCGAGCTCGCCGACGGCGAGGGGCGCCTGCGCGACGTCCACCTGAAGGGCTCCGGGCCGACACCGTTCGCGCGAGGCGGCGACGGCCTGGCGGCCGTGGGTCCGATGCTGCGCGAGTACATCGTCAGCGAGGCGATGCACGCGCTCGGGGTGCCGACAACGCGATCGTTGGCCGTCGTCGGCACCGGCCGCCCGGTCCTGCGCGAGGCCGAGCTCCCCGGGGCAGTCCTGACGCGGGTGGCCAGCAGCCACCTGCGCGTCGGCAGCTTCCAGTTCGCCGCCTCCACCGGGGACATCGACCTGCTGCGGCGCCTCGCCGACCACGCGATCGCCCGCCACCATCCCGGCGCCGCGCACGCCGAACGGCCCTACCTCGCGTTGTTCGAGGGGGTGGTCGCCGTCCAGGCGTCGCTCGTCGCGCGATGGATGCTGATCGGGTTCGTCCACGGCGTGATGAACACCGACAACATGACGATCTCCGGCGAGACGATCGACTACGGGCCGTGCGCCTTCATGGAGGCCTACGATCCCGACACGGTCTTCAGCTCCATCGATTTTTGGGGGCGTTATGCGTACGCCAACCAGCCCGTCGTCGCCGGCTGGAACCTTGCCCGGTTCGCCGAGACGCTGCTTCCGCTGCTATCCGACGATGTCGAGCAGGCGGTAGCCCTCGCGGAGACGTCGTTCGGGGTCTTCCAGCGGGAGTACGACGCGGTGTGGTCGTCCGGGATGCGCGCGAAACTCGGCCTGCCCGACGTCGAGGCCACCGTCTCGGCGGCCCTGGTCGACGAGTTGCTCGCCCTGCTCAAGAACAGCCACGTCGACTACACCTCGTTTTTTCGCCAGCTCGGCCGGGCGGCGCGAGGCGACGCCGAGCCCGCGCGCGGCTTGTTCGTCGACCTCGCCGGCTTCGACGCGTGGCTGTCGCGCTGGCAAGCGCTGCGACCGGATGCCGACGTCATGGACCGGGTCAACCCGATCTACATTCCGCGCAACCACCTGGTGGAGGAAGCGCTGACGGCCGCGACTGCGGGTGATCTGGGCCCCCTCGAGGCGCTCCTCGCCGCGGTGACCTCCCCCTATGACGAACGGCCGGGCCTGCAACGCTACGCCAGTGCGGCCCCGGAGGATTTCGGCAAGTACCAAACCTTCTGCGGCACTTAGCCTTACGCCAACTTGGCGGACTCGTCCCGCAGCTCGTCGAGGCGGCGAAGAGTCTCGTCGCGCGGCTCGGTGGGCAGTTCCACCAGCAGGTGCTGCAAACCGAGAGCGCGGTAACCCTCGAGTTCTTCGGCCGTCGGCGCGCCGCCATGGAAACTGATGACCGGCACGTCCGGACCGGCCAGGTCACGCAGTTGCTCCAAGTGCGGGGCCAAGACGTCCGCCGACGGGGTCATCGACAGCCAGCCCGCTTGCAGCCGGGCGATGCGTTTGAATCCGGCGGGTCCGCCGCCCAAGTACAGCGGCGGATAAGGCTTCTGCACCGGCTTGGGCCAACTGTAGATGGGCCCGAAGTTGACGAATTCGCCGTGGAATTCCGCCTTTTCGTGCGTCCAGATCTCGATCATCGCGTCCAGTCGCTCGTCGACCACCCGTCCGCGAACGGACGGGTCGACCCCGTGGTTGGCGAGTTCCTCGCGCAACCAGCCCACGCCCACACCGAACCGGAACCGGCCCCGCGACACCAGATCCAGCGACGCCACCTCTTTGGCCGTGTGAATCGGATCGCGCTGGGGAACCAGCGCGATGCCGGTGCCCAGCAGCAGCCGCTCGGTGGCGGCAGCCGCCGCGGTCAGCGCCACAAACGGATCCAGGGTGCGGTAGTACTTCGGCGGGATGGGACCGCCCGCCGGATACGGGGTGACGTCGCCCGCCGGGATGTGGGAGTGCTCGGCGAGGAACAGCGACTCGAATCCACGCTGTTCCAGCGCCTGCCCCAGCTCGCCCGGGCCGATGCCCTCATCCGTTACGAATGTCAATACGCCTAAGCCCATGGCGACCAGTCAACCGCATCTAACTCGTTCCGGCGACCGCCTGGCCACGGTTGGTGACGGGCACCAAACGCGCCATGCCGCGCAGGACCCAGGGGGTGCGCTTCGCCATCACGGCGACGGCTCGGTCCGACCGGCGCATCGCCGTCCGGGGTCCGGGCGTGGGCGCCGCGGCCAGCTGCACGGCGCGCGACGGCGCGCCCGCGCCGTGCCGATCGACCGCGAGGATCTGCCAAGTGCCCGGCACCCCCCGCAGTTGTACCCCGCCGCGGTCGTCGAATTGGGTGCCCGAGCCGACGACCAGGTCGCGGACCGTGCTGGAGACGAGGATTTCGCCGGCCCCGGCCATCGCCAGGATGCGCGCCGCGATGTGCACCGCAATGCCCCCGATGTCCGTTCCGAGCAGTTCGCACTCCCCCGTGTGGATGCCCGCCCGGATCTCGATGCCCAGCTTCTCGGCCTCGTCGTGCAAGGCCTCGGCGCAGCGGATCGCCTGGGTCGGGCCGTCGAAGGTGGTGAGGTGCCCGTCGCCGGTGCTCTTGACCACCTTGCCGCCGAAGCGTTCGGTCGTTTGGGCGGTGATTTCGCCGAACCGTTGCAGCACCGCGCGCCATCGCTCGTCGCCATCCGCGGCCGCCCGTTCGGTCGAGGCGACGATGTCGGTGAACAGCACGGTGCGCAGGGCGCGCTGTGATTGCGACGGTGCGCCGTGGCCGCCGGTCAGGAACTCCTCGATCATCGGCGTGATGCGGTCGGGATCGGTGAGCCAGGGCACGTGGTCGTTGCCGTCCACTTCGATGATGCGCGCGTTGGGGATGTGCTCGGCGATGTACCGGCCGAACTGCACCGGGACCAGATCTCCCTTGGCGTGGATGACCAGGGTCGGCGCGCTGATCGTCGGCAGGATCGGCCTGATGTCGATCAGGAACGCGGATTCCATTGTGGCGCGGGCCATTCCGGGGCTCGCACTCATGCGTTCCAGCATCGCGAGCTGTCGTGTCGACCGGATCGAGGGCAACAGCGCCCGGAGCGCTTCACCGCTGCCCCACGACGAGCGAATCGCCCGGCCGAACGCCTGGAACCTGGCGACCTGATCCACCGACGGCGTGTAGGCGTCGCCCAGAAGAGGGGCCATCGTTTCGCGCAGCGCGGCCGGGTCGCCCTCCATGTCGTCCCACGTTCCCCACCCGGAGAACGAGGAAGCGCCGGTGACGATCAGCGCCCGCGTCCGCTCCGGACGGGTGGCCGCGAACAGCATCGCGGCAGGGCCGCCCTCGCTCGCCCCGAACAGCACCGCTTCGTTGAATCCGGCGGCGTCCATGACCGCCTCGATCTCGGCCGCACGATCCTCCAACGTGCGCACTTTCGGAACCGGATCGGAGAGGCCCACCCCGGCCTTGTCGAACAGCAGCACCCGACAGAAGCCGGAGAACCGGTTCATGAACGTTTCGAATTGCGGCACCGTCCAGAACATCTCGACGTGGCTGACGAAAGAACCGGCGAACACCAGCTCAACCGGGCCGTCGCCGAAGACTTGGTACGCGAGGCTCAGGTCGCCGCAGTTGGCATACGCTGTTTCCGGCACCAGTTGAGCGTACGGTCGCACCGCGCGCTAAGCCAGCAAATGCGCGCCGGCCCGCTCGGGCGTCATGGCGCGGGTTCGTCGCTCGCCCGCGGGGTCCGGCGCGCGGCGCCCCAAAGGCCCACGCCGATGCCGGCGACGGCGCCACCCAGGCCGATGATGCGTTGCGACGGCCTCAGCTCCTGGTGGACGCTCAAGCCGCCGAGCAGGTCCGCCGCGTCGGCACCGCCCGACGCCAGGAACCAGCCGCGGGTGTTCTTGCCGCGCAGCGCCGCCGCGGCGAGCAGCGCACCGATCAACGCGTCGCGATACCCCATGGACCGCAACAACAGTCGCGCCGTCGGCGTCGGTTCCTCCGGATCTCCCCAGAATCGGTTCGCGCTCAAGGGGTCGACGAGGAACCATACGCCGGAGGTGAGTCGGATACTGCCCGCCAGAAGTGCCGCTCGGTCGATTGACATGCCCGGCAGCCTAAGAGCAAACCGCGCCTTTGCGCACGGGTTCACCGCAACCGGCGGTCATGGGGCGGGGCATGCGGGGGCGACTGGGCTCCCGCGGGGAACACCGCCTCTACCGGGGCCTGAATCTGTCGAGCCTCGTCGGGGTGAAAAGCGGCCCATGCGAATCCGATACACGGGTATGGCATCGCCCCCGGTATCGCATGGTGCGCCGAAGTAGATCCATGGTCACTCCAGCGCGGGATCGGGCAGGCCGCACAGCCAGCACAGGGTGGCGAGGCCGTCGGGTGTGCCGGGCCAGTGCCTGGCCAGCGCATCGGGTCCCGCGACGCGGCTGATCCAGCGCAGCACCAGGCCGACAATGACCACGTCGTCGGCGAATCCGATCACCGGGATGGCGTCCGGTATTAAATCGATGGGCGACACGACGAAGGCGATCAGCGCGACCAGGACGACCCGGATCCGCCGCGGCAGTTCGCGGTCGGCGGCCAGGCGCTTGAGCAGCCGAAGCACGTCGGGCAACAAGCGCACCAGGTCCTGCAACTTGGCCTTGGGCCGCAGCAGCCAGAAGGTGGCGGCGAGGACCAGCCAGATCACCACGAACGCGCTCAGCAGGCCCAGCGCGATCATCCACCAGTCAGGCCACATCTAGTCAATCTTGGCGGGCCGGGCCGCCTCGTGCCAGCCGAGTTGCGAACGCCGGGCCTTGCCTTATGCCGCACCGGGGGCGGGAACGCCAATCCAGGGGAACATCCCGGCGTCGGTCGGGCGTGGCGGCGACTCGGTGTTCGGAACCCGATGTGCTGGGGACAGTAGCGGTCACCGCGCTGGTCGTGAAGGTGGTGGCTGGCGGTCAGGTAGCGGCCTGGTCCACCCCACTAAGCAAACATTTCCCACAGCCTCCGGTGTGGTACACAAGGCTTATGCCCGCGCCGAGCCGTCAACCTCGTTGAGGGCGTCGACGTGAGCGACGATCGATTGTTGATCCCCGGACGAACGTGCTGGCGTCTGGAGCCCGCCGACCGGTTCGGCTACATCATCGACGCGGCCGATTACTTCAAGCATGTCAAGACGGCGATGTTGCGGGCCCGGCACCGGATCGTGCTGATCGGTTGGGATTTCGACGCCAGGACGACGTTCGAGCGGGGCGTCAAGACCCTCCCCGGTCCGAATCAGCTGGGCGCCTTTCTCTATTGGATGCTCTGGAAGCGACCCGCGCTCGAGATCTACCTGTTGAAGTCCAATTTGCGGCTGCTGCCGGCCTTCGACGGCATCTGGTTCGGACTGACTCCGGTGGCGCTGGTGAACCAGATCAGCAGCAGGAGAATCCACTTCGCGATCGACGGGGCCCACCCAACCGGCTCCGTCCATCACCAGAAGATCGTGGCCGTCGACGATTCCGTGGCCTTCTGCGGCGGGATCGATCTCACGATTGACCGATGGGACACGCGCGCGCACGACCATGACGGTTCCGTCCGCCGGACATTGGGACGCGGCTATGGGCCGCGGCACGACGTCGCCGCGGCGGTCGACGGTGCGGCCGCGCGGGCACTCGGCGAGCAGGCGCTTCAGCGGTGGCAGACGGCGACCAAGCAGTCCTTGCAACCGGTCACCGCCAAGCACACCGCCTGGCCCAGCAAACTCAAGCCGGCGCTGCGCGGCGTCGACGTGGGAATCGCTCTGACTTTGCCGGAACTTGGCCGTCGCCCCGAGACCCGGCAGGTCGAGGCGCTCAACTTGGCGGCCATCGCGGCGGCACGGAACTCGATCTATCTGGAGAACCAGTATCTGGCGTCCCGGCGCATCGTCGACGCGCTGGCCACGCGGCTGAAGGAAGACGGCGGGCCGGAGGTCGTCATCGTCATCGCCCGCCGGGGCAACAACCCCCTCGAGCGGGGGACGATGGATTCCGCACGTCACCGGCTCATCCAGGTGCTGTGGGCCGCCGACAAGCATCGGAGGCTGGGCATCTACTGGCCGGTGACGGACGGCGGGACGCCGATCTACGTTCACTCGAAGGTGGTCGTCGTGGACGACCGGTTCCTGCGCATCGGCTCATCGAATCTCAACAATCGATCGATGGGATTCGACAGCGAGTGCGACCTGGCCATCGAGGCGGAACCGGCGAGTCCCGAAGAGGACCGTGTGCGCGCCCAAATCGCAACTCTGCGAAGCCAATTAATGGCCGAACACCTGGGCGTGTCGGTCGGCGAGTTCGACGACGTGAGGCGCCAACGCCGGTCGGTACTCGAGGCCATCGAAGCCCTGCGCGGAGCGGGCAAGACGTTGCAGCCGTTCACCGAGGACACGGTGGCCGATGAGGCGGGCCCGCTGGCGGAGAACGAGCTGATGGACCCCGACCACGTCCCGCGATCGCTGACCCGAAGCGTGCAGCGGTTCATCACCGGGTTGAGGGGTTGAGTTGAGGCGTACCGGGCTTAATCTGGACCGGGACGAAGGGCGAGTGCCAATGGATACCGACGACTCCGTCACGACGCTGGAAGACCTCAGGGGCGACCTCGCGCAGCGGTACAAGCGGACACCGACCCGCGGAAGTTCGGTCGACAGCGCGGTTGTCGACGCCGACATGGCGGCTATCGACCGCGACGGCTACGTCATCTGGCACGACCTCCTCACCCCCGAGCAATGCCAGGAGATCCGCGAGGTCACGCGGCCCTGGCTCGGGCACACCGGGCGCAATTCCTTCGAAGGCCGGCGCACCCAGCGCATCTACAGCCTGCTCAGCAGAACCCGCGTGTGCGATGGCATCGTCGACAATCCGCGCGTGCTGGCGGTGCTCGATCGGCTGCTGATGCCCAACTACTTGCTTTCGGCCTTGCAGGCCATCAACATTCAGCCGGGAGAGGCCGCGCAGCTGGCTCATCACGACGATGGCTTCTACCCGATTCCGCGTCCCCGCGAACCCCTGGCGGCGGCGACGATCTGGGCGATCGACGATTTCACCGCCGACAACGGCGCCACCGTCCTTCACCCCGGCAGCCACCGCTGGGGCAAGCGCCGGCCCGGCCCGGACGATCAGGCCGTGCCCGTCGTGATGCCCGCCGGCTCGTGCGTCTTCTTCGTGGGCACGCTCTGGCACGGCGGGGGCGCCAACAGCACCGACCGCGACCGTCTCGCCGTCACCGCCCAGTACTGCCAACCCTGGCTGCGGCCGATGGAAGCCTTCACCTTGTCGATATCGCGCGAGACCGCCCGGGCGGTTTCCGACGATATTCGCCGCATGTTGGGCTACAGCGTTCACCCGCCGTTCGTGGGCGCCGTCGACGGGCTGCACCCGCTGCGGTTGTTGGACACCGACTCATAGCTCCCAGTTCCGTTTGCCGCTGGCGCCCGCCAGCGACGGCTGCTCGGCCGGATAGCTCTCGACCTCGATCGCCTGGCTCCGGCTCAGCGCGACGGCGGAGGCCGCCATCGCCGAGACCGCGACCAACAGCGCCACCGCCGTCGAGCCGCCCACCGCGAGGTGTTCACCCAGCACGGCGACGCCGAGCAGCACCGCGACCACGGGCTCGCCCACCAACATGATCGGCACCGACGCCTGCAACGCGCCGGCGTGGAACGCCGAGTTCTGCACCACCGTCACCGCCACGGCCAGGCCGACCAGGATGTACGGGGCTGGGACCGTCAGCAGCCCGTGCCAACCACCGACGGCGAAACGGTGGGTGCAGATCTTCGTCAACACGGCGATCATGCCGAGCAGCACCGCCACGGCCACCGCGAGCAGCATCGCCCGCGCGCGGCCGATGGCGCGGCCCGCCGCCATCACGCAGACGACCAGCAGCGGCACCGTCACCAGCAACGTCAACGTCCACGCCGGTATCGGCGGACGGCCATCGCCCTCCCGGGGCTGACCGACGAGCACGAAGGCCGCCAGCGCGCCGGTCAACAGCGTCGCCCAACCCCATTGGACCGCGCTGATGCGCTGGTCGCACAGGCGCGCGCCCAACGGCAGCGCGAACAGCAGCGAAGAAACCAGCAGCGGCTGGACCAGCAGCAGGGACCCGTGGGCCAGCGCGACGGCCTGGAACACGTAGCCGGCAACGGCGGCGACCAGGCCCGCCCACCACAGCGGTCGCCGGACCATGGTCGTCACCATCGTCCCCGACATGCCCTGATCTGCGGGAACATCCTGTGCGGCGCGCTGGCGGACGACGATGCCCACGGCGGCCCAGAAGGCAGAAAGTAACGCCGACAAGATTGCCACAGCATGCGATTGCCCCCACCCCATGGACGAACGGGTACCCGGGTCGTCGGCGCGGCTAACTGCGCTGAGAGCGAACTACCTCATACGTCGTAGTAGAGGGCGAATTCGTACGGGGTCGGTCGGAGGTTGAGCGGCGCGATCTCGTAGGTGCGCTTGTAGTTGATCCACGTCGCGATGACGTCGGGCGTGAAGACCCCGCCCTCAGTCAGGTATTCGCTGTCTTCCTCGAGACGGTCGATCACCGCGGACAGCTGCGTGGGCGCCTGCGGGATCTCCGCGGCCTCCTCCGGCGGCAGTTCGTAGAGGTCCTTGTCGACCGGCGGAGGCGGCTCGATCTTGTTCTTTATGCCGTCCAACCCCGCCATCAGCTGGGCCGCGAAGGAGAGATACGGGTTGCCCGACGAGTCGGGGCAACGGAATTCCAGCCGCTTGGCCTTCGGATTGTCGCCGGTGATCGGGATGCGCACGCACGCCGACCGATTGCGTTGGCTGTAGACCAGATTGATCGGCGCCTCGAAGCCGGGAACCAGACGCTTGTAGGAGTTCACGGTCGGGTTCGTGAAGGCCAGCAACGACGGGGCGTGGTACAGCAGGCCCCCGATGTAGTGGCGGGCGGTATCGGACAGGCCGGCGTATCCCCCCGCGTCATACATCAGCGGCACGCCGTCCTTCCACAGCGACTGGTGGCAGTGCATACCCGAACCGTTGTCGCCGAACAACGGCTTTGGCATGAAAGTTACGGTCTTGCCGGCCTGCCACGCGGTCTGCTTGACGATGTACTTGTACATCTGGTGATCGTCGGCCGCGTGCAGCAACGTATTGAACTTGTAGTTGATCTCGGCTTGGCCGCCGCTGCCGACTTCATGGTGGCCCTTCTCCAGGGCGTAACCGGCGTTGGTCAGGTGGGTGAGGATCTCGTCGCGCAGATCGACGTAGTGATCGGTGGGGGCCACCGGGAAATACCCGCCCTTGGGCCGGACCTTGTAGCCGAGGTTGGGGCTTCCGTCCGCGCCGGCATCCTGTCCGGTGTTCCACCACCCGGACGCCGCGTCGACCTTGTAGAACGATTCGTTGATGCTCGACTCGAAGCTGACCGAGTCGAAGATGTAGAACTCGGCCTCCGGGCCGAAGTAGGCGGCGTCCGCGATGCCGGAACTGATCAGATAGTTCTCGGCCTTGCGGGCGATGTTGCGCGGGTCGCGCGAGTACACCTCCAGCGTGTACGGGTCGTGCACGAAGAAGTTCACGTTCAGCGTCTTGCGGGCACGGAACGGGTCGATGGTCGCGGTCTCCGGATCGGGCAGCAACACCATGTCGGACTCGTGGATCGATTGAAACCCGCGGATCGAGGAGCCGTCGAAGGCCAGTCCTTCCTCGAATACGCCTTGATCGAAGGCGTAGATCGGAATTGTGAAGTGCTGCATGGTGCCTGGCAAGTCACAGAAGCGGACGTCGACGTACTCAATGTTCTCGTCCTTGACGAGCTTGAAAATATCGTCGGGCGTCGTCTCGGACACGCAACGCTCCTTAGCTTTGTCGTCGGCAGTGGCGTGCGACCGCTTTCTACGCCCCAACTATTTCGCCCGCGTCACCACCGCGAGTCGAATCTGTTGCGTCACAGAAAGACAGGGCTTTGATTGCACCGCGCGGCCGGGTTCCGGTGGCACATCTGTGCGCGTTGTCCGATAGTCATAGGGACCACGCAGCTGCAGGAGAAGTAGGAGTAGTCATGCCACGCAACACAAGCGGCGGTCGTCCGGCGACCCGCCGTGGCGATCGACCCGCTTAAGAAGCGAACGAAGCCCCGCGCGATGGGCGAACTCTTTCAGTTTCACCGCGAAATCATCGTCAGCGGTGACGACGCGCTGTCGAAAACCATCGCCGAGGAGTTGCGGGGCGCGGGCGCGCGAATCGTCAAGATCAACACCGCAGCCGACCTCCTCGGCGCCGGGGTGCATCGCGCGCGTGCAGTCGTGTGTGCGGGCCCCAACGACGCAGTCAATCTCGAAATCGCTTTGCTGGCAAGGGAATTCAGTCCGAACGTCCGGGTGGTGGCCCGGCTGGCCAACGATGTCCTGCGTGAAGCGGTGGTCACCGTCAACGGTCCCGGCGCGATCTTGGACGTCGCCGACCTCGCGGCGCCCTCGATCGTCGAGGCCGTCCTATCGCGCAACGCCCACCAGTTCGACGCGGCCGGTATCGAATTCGTCGTTTGGGGATCCGAGGCGCCCTACAACGCGACGCTTCGGGAGATCTACGCCGACCTCGCACCGGTGGCGGTGGTCCACGGCAAGAATTCACCCACTCCCGGCGAGGTGATGCCATGCCCCGGGCGAGACTTGCGGGTATACGCCGGCGACTGGACCTCGATGATCGGCGTGAAGGACGAATTGGAAGCACGCGGCATCACCTTGCCCCCCTCGACCGCGAAGCGCGCTCGCCACAATCCGGTGCGGCGGGTCGTCGATGCGGCGCGCGCCATCCGCCACGAGGTGAACCCGATGCTCTTCCCCTCGCTGGCGTTCGCGCTGTTCCTCACTCTCGGGTCGACGGCCGTGGTGCACTTCGCCTATCACAACCCGCGGATGTCGTGGATCGACGCGCTCTACTTCGCTTCGGAAACGATCACGACCGTCGGTTACGGCGACTTCAGCTTCGCCCAGCAATCCAACTCGCTGCGGCTGTTCGGCGTCTTGTTGATGTTCGGGGGCGCGAGCGTCACCGCCATCCTCGTCGCGTTCCTTGCCGACCTCCTGCTGTCGCGCCGCTTCGTCCAAAGCGCCGGACTGCGGCGCGCACGCCACATGCACGACCACGTCGTCGTCGTCGGGCTGGGTTCCATCGGCGTCCGGGTCGTCGGTGACCTGGCGGCGGCCGGATACGACGTCCTGGTCATCGAGCCGGACGAGAACAACCGCTACCTGCCGACCGTGGCCGAACTCGATGTGCCGGTGATTTTCGGGGATCCGACCATGCGCCAAACGTTGGAGTCGGCGCGCGTCGAGCGCGCCCGCGGGGTGGCGCTGGTGACGCAGGACGACATGGAAAACATCGAGACCGGGATCGTGCTGCTCGAGATGCTGGGATCCGACACGAAGGTGCCCATCGTCATGCGCGTACAAGGCCGTGCGCTCGGCACCGCGGTGCACCGGCGGTTCGGTTTCGAGAACGTGCGGTCAATAGTCGACCTGGCGGCGCCGTGGTTCATCGGGGCGGCGATGGGGTTGCAGGTGCTCGGCACATTCTGGGTTGGTCAGCGCTCCTTCATGGTCGGCGGAATGCTGGTAGCGGCCGGCAGCGAGCTCGACGGGCTGCGGATGGTCGATCTGTCGACTCAGACCCGCGTCATCGCGATCATCCGGCCGGAAGGGCCGGTCAGGTTGCGCCCGCGTCGCGACGCCCGCCTGAAAGCCGGTGACACCGCCTACCTCATCGGCCCTTACCGAGAATTGATCGCGACGCTGCGCAAGGGCCAGCCCCCGCCGCTGACCGCGGTCAACGGCGAGCGCACCGCGGCGCTGGCGGCCGCACGGTCGACCCGCCGGCCGGATGCGCCCCGACCGCGGTGGGCGCCTGACCCGGAGGGGTAACGAAGGGCGAAAAAGCCGAGCCACTTCATCGCGTCCGGTTGTGATGCATAGCACATTTGTGCTTTCTTAGTATCCGAGGTCACAAACGCGATGGATGGGAGCTTCTTTCTATGGCCGCACCCCACGGCTCGGGCAAGTACGTAGTCGTTGCACCCCGCGCTAGCGGAGCGGTGCATTCACATCGGATATTGCTGGCCCTGGTGGTGGTCACGGCCCTGATCGCCGCGATCACCGGCGTCGTCGTCGCGGCGTCGACGGGGCACGCCACCGCCGCCCTCGTGATCGCGCTGGTCGCCGGCGGATGGTTTTCCGCGGCCCTTTGTTAGCCGCACGATCCGCCGGGGACTACGGGGCGCTGGCGCCAGGGCAGTACTTGATCCTGCCTAGATCGACCCACATGTTGGCGCGCTTGGCGGCCTGATCCGGGTTGAGCCCGGTCACGCCCTGGTTGTTCGCCTGTTGCATCGCGCCGACGATCTGGGCGCGTGACCAACCGTCCGCCATGGCGCGGCACATCGTCTGTTCGGTCTGCATCTCGTAGTAAGGCCAGTCCGGCGGGAATCCGATCGCGTCGGCCCGGGCGGTCGCAAGCGCCCCCGGCATCAGAACCGAAGCAACGACAACTGAGAAGGCAAAAAGCAGCCCTCGTGTGGCCGACAGGGATGAAAGCGACTGATGCACGGATACTTCTCCTCGGTTCGGCGCCTTGATGACCCGCAGGGTCGACAGCGATGACCCTCGCCCATCAATGTTAGGACCTGCGAGGCTGCCGGCGGCGGGAAGAGGCCGGAAAGCTGGGCGTGCAACTTCGGTCCGATGCACCTATAAATGCCTAGGCGGGCGGAGACGGTTCTGGCGGCCGTGGTCCAGCGAGCTCCGCCGGTCATGCAAAGCTACGTGATGTTCGATTGCCGAAGACCTATGCCCCTGAGCCCCTGTGCGGGCCGACGGTCTGGAGCACTACGGCACCGGCCTAATCGAGGAGATCGAAAGTGAGAGCCCTTGTTGCCGGCGCCGCGGGGTTCTTGGGGTCCCACCTTTGCGACCGGCTTCGCCGCGACGGCACCGAGGTTGTCGGGCTGGACAACTTCTGTACCGGCAGGCGCGAGAACCTGGCCCAGCTCGAGGAAGACCCCGGCTTCAGTTTCGTTGAGCGTGATATCAACCGGCCGATAGGCACGGCCCTGGCGGGCCCGCTAGACGTCATCTTCAACCTGGCCTGCCCCGGATCGCCGCGCGCCTACCAGCGGGATCCCCTGTTTACCCTGGAGACCAATTACGTCGGAACCAGGAACCTCCTGGAGCTGGCGCGCGAAACCGGCGCGACCATCCTTCAAGCTTCCACCAGTGAGGTCTACGGCGATCCGACAGTTCATCCGCAGGCCGAAAGCTACTGGGGCAACGTCAATTGCTTCGGCGCGCGAGGCTGCTACGAAGAGGGCAAGCGCGTCGCGGAGACGCTGATGCTCGAATACGCGCGTCGCTACGGTGTCCGAATCAAGGTCGTCCGCATCTTCAATACCTACGGCCCAAGGATGGACCCGGAGGACGGGCGGATCATCTCAACGTTCATCGTCCAGGCACTACGGGGACAGCCGCTCACCGTCTTCGGCGACGGCACTCAGACGCGTTCCTTCTGTTATGTCGACGATCTCATCGACGGGATCGTTGAGATGGCGGCGAGCCAGCCCTCTTTCACCGGACCCGTCAACCTCGGTAGCCCGGTCGAACTCACCGTCCTCGAAACCGCGCGCATCATCACGGAAATGACCGGATCCGCCTCGGCGACCGTCTTCGAGCCATTGCCGCCGGACGACCCACGGAAGCGCAAGCCCGACATCGCCTTCGCCGAGTCAGAGCTCGGCTGGCACCCGAAAGTCCCGTTCGACGAGGGGGTCGCGCGGACCATCGACTACTTCAAAAGCATCATCGGCGAGAGCGCACACAGTGCGGCCCGCCCGACGTCCACCGATCGCCCCGAGTGAAGTTCCAGCGATGAAGTTCGTGTTGGCGACCTTGGGAACTCGGGGTGATATCGAGCCTTGCGCCGCCATCGGCCGGGAGCTCGCGCGCAGAGGCCATCACGTGGTTATGGCGGTTCCGCCCAACTACATTGGTTTCATCGAGTCGGCAGGGCTAACCGCGGTCGCCCACGGCCGCGACCAAGTGCAGCAGAATGCGGAGATCGTCCGCAAATACGGGACCACGCCGCCCCCCGTCCTCATGGCCTGGGAAATTCTCAACGATATAAAACAACTCTGGCCGCAGTTGGGTACGGCACTCGTCTCCCTGGCTGAGGGCGCGGACCTTCTGTTGACGGACGCGGGCGAACAGGGACTCGCCGCGAATGTTGCGGAATATTTCGACATTCCACACGCCGCGGTGCACATCTACCCGATCCCGCCGGACCATTCGGGTTCGTCGATCACCAAAGAGGCTGAGGAGGCCCAACGCAGGGCGCTCGGCCTTCCCGGAACGAGGCCCTCGGCGCGGCGACCGCTCGAGATCCAAGCCTATGACGAATTCTTCTTTCCGGAGTTAGGAGCCGAATGGGCCGACTGCGCCGCCCAACGGCCTTTCGTCGGCGGGCTGACCCTCGAGTTGCCGACGGAGGTCGACGACGACGTCTCGTCGTGGATTGACGCGGGAACCCCACCGATCTACTTCGGCTTCGGCAGCAGCGCACGGGTCGCGTCTCCCACCGACGTCACCGCGATGATCACCGCGGCGTGCGCGCAGCTCGGCGAGCGGGCGTTGATTTGCAGCGGCGTGAGTGATTTGACGGCGCAACCGGATTCCGTCGACGTCAAGGTGGTGAGCGCGGTGAACCACGCGGCTGTGTTTCCGGCTTGTCGCGCGGTCGTTCACCACGGGGGGCCCGGCACAACGTTCGCCGGGATACGGGCCGGAGTTCCCACACTGGCTCTGGCCGTATCGGTCGATCAGCCGATGTGGGCAAGTGCGGTCAACCAACTCGGAGTCGGAATTGGGCGGCGCTTCCTCGACACCACCCTGGAGTCTCTCGTCGCGGATCTGCGGTCCATCCTCAACACGGACTACGTCACTCGGACCCGAGAGGTCGCCGCGCAGATGACCCCGCCCGCCCAAAGCGCCGCCGTCGCCGCCCAGGTGTTGGAAGATGCGGCCGCTCGCGGCGCGGTGGCCGACCAACGTGCGCCGCGAGACGGGGACTGATCTCAGCACCTGTCAGGGCTTGGCGACCGAGGGTTCAATCTGGCTCTCGGAGACGCTGCGATACGACGGCAACTCGAAATCGGGCAGGGCGCAGATGTCCGCACAATCTTGGACCCGCTCCGACCAGAAACTTTGATCAGCGGG
Source organism: Mycobacterium hainanense (assembly GCF_041890355.1). Taxonomy (NCBI): domain Bacteria; kingdom Bacillati; phylum Actinomycetota; class Actinomycetes; order Mycobacteriales; family Mycobacteriaceae; genus Mycobacterium; species Mycobacterium hainanense. The sequence goes on from NZ_CP169059.1 coordinate 4,301,440, forward strand.
CGACGTGCAGGCGTAGATCTTCATGTAGGTCGCCGCGAACGGGAACAAACGGCCGTTGCCCACCGCCTGCCATACCGCCGCAGCGACGCCGGGAGTTTCGACACCTCGATAGTCGTCTATCGCGATCACGCCCCGTTTGGCCGTGTGAGTCACGGCGAGGGCAATGTCGTTCGCGACGCACCGGTAGCTGTGGCAGCCGTCGATGTGGACGAAGCGCAGTGCCCGTTCTCCGAGGTCGAGCCGTGATGACTCGCAGACTTCGAGCGTGGGCCGGCGAGCGTGGAATCGATCCCAATTGGCGAGGAACTGCTGCTGGTCCAGGCCCGAATACTGCTGGCGTGGGATCAGCGACATGTCCGCGTGCTCCATGACGGCGTCGAACAGGTCGCAGATCACCAGCTCTTCATCGTCGCGCAGACCGTAGCCGAGCAGGATGGCGGACTTGCCCTGATATGCGCCGATCTCGAGCATGTCTCCCGTGATGCCCTCGGCCGTCTGGGACGCGAGCAGCTTGCTGAAAAGCTTGACGTCGGCCTCAAAGAACCAGCCGTCGACGTTGTCGACCTCTTCTGCATACAGGCTCCAGGCGGCATCGGTCATGCGTCCATCTTTCCTCAGATGACCTCGAGCGGGCGTGGGCGGATGGACCCCAGCGATTCTGCCGACCCGACGCGGCAGAGTCGCGGCGATCCCCGTCGCCCTCGCGCGTCAGCCGGGCTCGTTACCCACGCGGTTCGTAGGCGAGAAAACACTGCACCTGCCGCACGGCATCGGGCCGGTTGACTCCCATGTCCACTAGTCGCTCGACGATTTGGGCGGGCGGCACGGCGCCATCCACGTCCGTCTCGATCACGTGGACGCTGGGAAACCAGTTCTCTGGGCGCACCCCGGGCGGTGGTGGCTGCGCACCGCCGCCGATGCAACGCGCGTAGCCTTCGATGCCATTGTCAGCGTGAGCAGACCCCGCCACCAATACGACCGGTGTGACGAGCAATACGGCGATGGCCATCGCGACCGCCGCAGCCACATGGATGAAGCGCATGGTCGAATATAACCTCGGCCTAACGCCTCGGCGGGCTTTCAGGGTTGGAAGAAGCAAACGGTGAACACTGCATCCCACTTGACGCGCTTCCAGCGGCGGGGTGCCGCCGTGGCCGGAATCCTCGCGGCGTGTCTGGTACTGGTGCAGTGCACGGCTGGTGCGCCACCGCACGCCGCCACGCCGTCGCCGTCCGCGGCCATGCCGTCAGCGACCGCGCCACCGTCATCGTCGGGGGTCGCGCCGCCGGCCAGCACGCCGCCAGGACCCGCCGGTGCCACCGTGGAACCGGTAACTGCCGCCGACCTCGGCGCGACCTGGCGGCCGGGTTGCCCCGTCGAACCGGAGCAGCTGCGACGGGTCGACGTCAGCTACGTCGGTTTCGACGGCCAGACGCATCGCGGCCCGCTGATCGTGCATCAGGACTTGGTGCCGGAGGTCATCGCAATCTTCGAGCAGCTTTTTAGCCTGCGCTATCCGATCGAGAAGATCCGCACCGTCGACCATTACCCGGACGCCAACGACGAGTTGTCGATGGAGGACAACAACACTTCGGCGTTCAACTGCCGCCTCATCCCGGGAACCGACGAATGGTCCCCACACGCCTACGGCCGGGCGATCGATATCAACACGCTGGTCAACCCGTGCCTGTACGCCAGCGGATATTTCGAACCGCAGAACGCGGCCGCGTACCTGGACCGCAACCGCACCGATCCGGGACTCTTACACCCCGGCGATCCGGCGGTGCACGCCTTCACCGATCGTGGTTGGCGGTGGGGTGGCGAATGGGCCGCTCCCCTTGACTACCAACACTTCGAGCGGCCCTAAAGACCCAGCGCCTGGGCCGCGGCGGTTGCCACCTCACCCCGTAGGTCAGAAATCGGTGGGCTGCCGCGGGTATGAATCGAGTTGGTGAGCAGCACGACGTAGCTGTCCGAGGCTGGGTCCAGCCACACCGATGTTCCGGTGAAGCCCGTGTGCCCGAAACTTCCGACGGGAAAGACCAATCCACGCGGCATGGACAGGGGCGTATCGATATCCCAGCCGAGACCGAGCAGATTCTGCCCGGGGATCGCCGGAAAGCGAGCGGCGAACAGCGGATGCGCGGATTTGGACCTCTTCGCGGCGGATGCTCGCGCGGCGTCGTTCGCCGACTTGACCTGTTGATCGGTGTGTCCCGGCTGCTGCGGGGTCGTCATCAACTCCAAAGTCGATTGTTGCAGCGGGAATTCGCTCGGGCGGCCCGCGAGCCGGTCGAGCAACGCCTGCGCGTAGACGCCGACGTCGTGCGCCGTGGAAAAGACGCCGGCGTGCCCGGCGACTCCGCCCATGCGCCGCGCCGTCGTGTCCTGGACGGTGCCGCGCAGCAGGCGGTCGAGGTCGGGGTTTTTGGCGGGATCGGCCCTGCTGTCTTCGTCCCGCGCCGTCGGTGCGATGCGCGGCAAGATGTCCGTGCCCCACGCGCCTGCGGGACACGGCTCCCCCGCGCTTCCCGCCGGTGCGGCGGCCCATCCCACGGCGGCTCCCCTCACCGTGTGCGGGCCACATGCCTTGGCCACCGGGAGATAGCGGGTGTCCCGCAGGCCAAGCGGCGCGAATACATGTTCTTGGACGTAGACGTCTTCGGCCTCGCCGGTGACGTTCTCGACGAGCGCGCCGAGCACGATGAAGTTGATGTCGGAGTAGCGGAAGGACCCGCCGGGATTGGACTCCAGCGGGGTCGTGAGCGCACGGTGGATGCCTTCGGTTTTGTCGGGGGTGTCCAGTCCCCAGGGATCCTTGAGTTCGACGTCACCCGTCTCGCCCGAGGTGTGCGTCAACAACACTCGAACCGTCACGTTTGCCCGCCGTGGATCGTTGGCCGGGTTGAACTCCGGCAGGTACCGCTGCACGGGATCGTCGAGGTGAACCTTGCCCTGTTCGTAGAGCTGCATGACGGCGGTCGCCGTCGCGAGGCTCTTGGTCAACGACGCGAGGTCGAAGATCGTGTCCTCGGTCATCGGCTCCGCCGGTGCGGGCGATCCGTCCAAACCGGGTTCGCCCGGCAGCTTGCGCGAGCCGAAAGCCTGGTCGAGCGCGACGGTGCCGCCGTGGCCGACCAGGACCACCGCGCCGGGCAGCCGATTGGCCGCGATCGCGTCGTTGATCAGTTTGGCGACCGGTGCGAACTCCGGTCCGGGCGGCTTGGCGGCCGGGGAGCCGGGCGGCTTTGCGGCCGGGGAGCCGGGCGGCTTTGCGGCCGGCGCCTGCGTGAGCTGCCAGGTGTCGCTAGCCGCTGGGGGCGAGACCTGGCCACGCCCGCACGCCGCCACGAACACCAGGGCCACCGCCCCGACGGCGATGGCCTTGCGCCGACCGGAGGGCGAGTCGCCGAGCGAGGCGTTGCCATCCCTGCCGGCCCGTCCCATCGCCACGCCTCCCGACTCGGTTCTCCCCTACCGGCAAAGCGTAGTGCGGTTCTCGCCGAGCCATCCGGGTTTTAGAAATGGTTCCACCTCGACTGGCCCCCGCGAATACGCCTGCAAGTCAACAACTCTCATGGCCGCGCAGCCACGCCGGACGGTTTCAGGCGGCGAAGTCGCCGACGACGGTCATCTTGTTGCCGTCGGAGGCGGTGGCGAAGCCGGCTGCGGTGTAGGCGCAGTTCAAAATGATCGCCCGGTGTGGGGGGCTTTGCATCCACAGGTCGAGCGCTTGATTGGGGTTCGCAGCGGACCCGGTGCCCCAGAAGACGACCTCACCGCTGTAGGGGGTGCGGTAGCCCGCGTCCGTGATACGCGTCTGCGGCGAAGAGCCGTCCGAACCGATGTGGCCGTTCACCCCGTTTCTCAGCATGTCGTTGGCGTGCCGCTGCGCCGCATCCGTCAGACGCGGGTCCTGGCCGATCGGCCCGCAGGCTTGGCGAAGCCGGTTCACGCCGCTGTACAGCGCCGCCCCCGATCCGTCTGCGCGGGCGGCGATGTCAACGGTCCCGGGAGCCGTTGCGAACAAGGCGCCGAGCGAGAACACTGCGGCAACCTTGACTTTCCTCGTCATGTTGCCTCTTGCCACACCATGTCTTTCGGGCTGCGGCAAGCGAGCGTTACCGTCCCGTGACCATGGCACGTCGCCGCGATCACGGCGTTCCGCGGCCCCGCTCCCCGTAACGTGGTCAGGCGTGTGTGAGCCCGCATCGAGCCGGCCGGCCGTTGTCAGCCGCCGCCAGATGCTGGGACTGGCCGGCTGCGTCGGGGCGGCGGCCGTGGTCGGCACCCGCCCGAAGCCTTCACCAACGGCCGCCACGTCGACGGCAGACGCCCGCCTGGCCGCTGCGAGTTCGGCCCTGTTGCTGTGCCGGGACGCCTGGGGCGCCCGGCCGGCCCGCCCCGGGGGCAGGCGTCACACCATCACCCGAATGACCCTGCACCACGAGGCCGTAACCCTCGGTGACAACCGCAACGCCCCCGGCCACCTGCGCCAGGACCAGCGCTACCACCAGGACGAACACGGATGGATCGACATCGCCTATCACGTCGGCGTCGACCGCAACGGCAACATCTACGAATTGCGGAGCACCGAGCTCGCGGGCGACACCGCGACGGACTACGACACAGTGGGCCATTTCCTGGTCCTCTGCGAGGGTGACTTCGACCAAGAGGCCGTGCCCGAGGCGCAGCTTCTCGGAGCGGCTCGCGCGTTCGCATGGGCCGCCCAGACATTTCGTGTCGCGACCACCACGCTGGCGGGCCATCGGGACCTCGCGTCAACCTCCTGCCCGGGCGCGAACCTGTATGCGCACCTGTCGTCGGGCGACCTCAAACGCCGCATCGATGACCTGCTGGCCGCGGGCGGAGTGGACCTGCAGCGGTTCTGCGGACCCGACGCGGCGGCAAGAGTCGCGGCGATCGAGGCCGGTGGCTGAGCTTCGCCGGCTCGTCTCATTGTGCTGCGTCGGTTTGCTGAAGGTGTTACGTTGCTGACCCAATCGGTAGGCCGATTGCTCTTTGCGAGGCAACATGTCCGACTCTCGGATCAAGGGCGCACTGCCCACCGCCCTGGCGGTCGCCTGCATCGGTATGGCCAGCGTGTCGGCCCTATCGGGGTGCGCCGGGGCGTCACCGACGGTAGGCGCGACGGCGACGTCAGCTATCGCCGGCGCCGGCCGGACCGATGCCGACTCCCCGGGGGTCAGGGCGGTTGCCCGCGGCGTGTACGGCGATCCGGATGCGGCCGCCGAGTTCTGGCAGCAGCAGTCGTATGAGGACAACTGCGGGCTGGCTTCCGTGGCCGACGTGGTCGGGGAGGTCACCGGCCACTCCCCGACCGAGCGGCAGATCATCAAGCTGGCACAGCACACGCCGTCGTCGGTCCGCGACGGCCCGATTTACGCCCCCACCGGCGACCCGGCTCACGACGGCCCCGACGGCGGCATCGACATGGCCGACACGGTCGTGCTGCTCGACCACTACGGCATCAAATCGCACATGACCTACGACAAGCACCCCGAAGAGGTCGGTCTGTCGTCGCTCGAGCAGTATCTCGCCGCCAACCGCAAGGTCATCGCGTGGGTCAACTCCGGAACCATCTTGAACTCCGACGACCAGCGCACGTCGGCCGATCATTTGCTGGTCGTCACCGGGATCGACACCAATAAGGACGTCGTCCACCTCAACGACCCCTACGCCGATCACGCCAACACGAAGGTCAGCATCGGCACGTTCATGACGGCGTGGAAGATCGGGCAGGAATCGATCGTCGTGACCGCGCCGTCAGGCTAACGCCTCGTCACTGTGTGTTGCCCGGTCCCACCGTTTTCGTCGGGGTCGCAGAACTCGTCGGGGTCACGGGGCTCGTAGTGCTCGTTGAGCTCGGCGGGGTGGTCGAGCTCGTAGGCTTCGTCGGGCTCGTCGGGCTCGTAGGGCTTGTGGGACTCGTCGGGCTCGTCGGCGTCGTGGGAGTCGTGGGCGTGGTACTCGCAAGGCCCGGGCCGTCGCCGCACCAATCGGCCACATCTTTCGGGTACTGCTCGATCGGCGGAGGACAGCGCTGCCCCGGCGGGAAATTGGCGCCGGCGTTGAGCAGATCGCAGGGCACGTAGACCTGCTTGCCCTTCGGAGTGTTGGTCAGGCACTTCGTCGGCGGCTCACCATGGGCCGCGACGGGAATGGTGGCCGCCGCCACCAACGCGCCGAGCACCCAAGCAAGACGACGATCGATCATAAGAGCTCCTCACTCCGGCTGCGAACGTTCCTCGCCAGAGTTGACTGGTGGTAAGCACAGCAAACGCGCCGAGAACGCTCACTTGATGGACGTGCTCGGGCGTGCACAACGTGACACCCTAACCACTCCGACAAGTCTCTTGACGCAGTCGCGGCGCGCACCCAGTCTGCCACTGCGAGCAGCACAAACTGTTGTGGAGCTGCCTTGGAGCGCCGGGCGGCCGCGCGACGTTGGGTCTGCGATGTCGATTCGGACGCCACAACCTCGTTCTGCTGTGCGGAGGTTCGCGCCGGTTGTGTCGGGCAAGGTAGCCCGTGTGCCCACCGATGTGCCAGAGGTGCGAGGAGCTGGACATGACGACACCGGACGAGGACGAGAAGCGGAACTTTCGGGCCAGGTGCGTGGCTGACGGGTGGGCGATCGAAGCGGCGCCGCGGCCGCAAAGTTCCCGGTGCTCACCGGACCGTACGGGCGCACAATTGAGGTGTCGGTCCAAAACCTGGGAGCTGCGATGACCGAGCAACTGCACGACTTCTTCGGCGAGATTTTCCAGCGGTTCTTCAGACTCGCCATCGACGCATATCCGCGGACGGGTGGAGCACTCGTCGACAGGTTATTCGCTCTGTCTGACGACGTTCCCGACAGATTGACACAGACCCGGTGCGCCGCGACGGCATGGGCCAAAGCCGAGACGGCCAACGCCCTGATCACCTCGGAACTGTTCGTGATCACCCAGCACGGGCTGATGTATGCCGCGGGGTTGAACCAGTCGCACCGGGAGCTGTATTACCTGGCCACCCCGCCCGCATTGTTCGATCCGTTCGTCGATCAGGTCGACACCGCCGAACTGCATGAGAGCGCGGTTGTCGCGGTGGACAGCCGGTTGGGCCGCGACCTCACGTCCGCACATCCGATGGACGCCGCCCTGCGCCGGATACTCGATGAGCACCTGGCGCTGCGGGTGGATCTGACCGTGTGACCGTGCGCTCAGGCTCAACGCATGTCCTGATCGGCCTGGCTGTTCGCTCAACCGACGGCTTTGCCGTTACCCACGGCCGTTACCCACGACGATAGGTGGCTGCATGACCGACGATGACGGCTGGATCGACGAGATCGAGCAGCAGATAGAGCGGTATTTGGAGGACAATTTCCCGGACGGCCTGCACATCCCCGCCGAGGTCAGCGAGGACGAGAAAGTGCAGGCGGTTCAAGAGCAGCTCAGCGAGGCCGGCTTTAACTGTCCCGACGACACGGCCCGCGAAATCGTGCGCAGACTGGACAAGTAGCCACTTGGGTTCACCGGAGCGCATCGGCGGACACGACCGATTCGGCTCTACAGGCGGCCCGCGGCGAATGTCGCTGCCTGATTTGTCATTCCCGACTGAATGTACTGACCATGTGGCGCCATGCTCACACCGCGCGTGCAAATCGGATCCCCGGGCATGCACATGTCGATTGTTTTCGCGACGTAAAGCGGGCCAATGGTGGGAAGCGCGCCGGCTGTCATTGCCCGCACGAATGTGCCCGATGCCGACGGATTTCCGAAGACAGCGACGGCGGCGACATGATCGGCGACCCCGGGTGGCATCTGCGTGGTGATTACGTCGACCACGGCCGCACCCTGGGAGTACCCACCGAGGACCATCCTGGTGTTGGGACAGTTTGCCGCCATGGACTCGGCATGAGCGCTCGCGTCGTTGGCACCGGCAGCGATGGAACTACGGAAATTGTTGGTGGCAGGGTAGTTGACCGGATAGACGCTGACAGTCCTCCGTCCTACCTGCGAACGCAGGGAATCAACAAAAGACTGTCCGACCCCTCCGACGCCAGGAGGCTCAGTCGTGCCCCGGGCGAACACCACGTCGACGTCGGAGCAGGGAGCCGCGGTGGCGGATGGCAGGGACGAGGCAGCGGTCAGTAGCGCCCAAGATGCAACGACAGCCGCACCGAGCAGACCAGAAATCGGATGTGCGGTCACGGCCCGCATAAGCATGTTGTCGCTTCGAAGGGAGTTTGGGAACGACCCTTTGGGCCGCCCTAATGGCCCGGGCGCGCCGGTCCGACGATGAAAGCTCATGGTGGTTGCCCTTGGTGTGGTCGCGGCCCGGTCGGCAGCTCTCACAGTTGGGAGCAACGGGGCGGGTCCCAGGGGACACTTTTTCCGCAGCCGTGTCAGTGTCGTGCACGTAGGCTCCACCCCGCGTGTTGCCGCGCCGAATGGCGCCCCAGGGTGAGCTCAGGCGATCGATGTTGACGAAAAGAAGACTGGCCAGACCCTAGGCGGCTCTGACCAGCCAGTTTCCAGTGGAGCTGCCGGGAATCGAACCCGGGTCCTACGGCATTCCCTCAAGGCTTCTCCGTGCGCAGTTCGCTATGCCTCTACTCGGATCTCCTGGTCACGCGAACCAGCCAGGATGACGATCCCAGTCGCTGTTGGTGTCCCGATGAGTCCCGCGACCGAACTCATCGGTTGATCCCTCTAGCTGACGCCAGGCTCCGGGTCGAGGGCTTTCCCGGTCTGACGGACTAGCTGTCGCTTAGGCAGCGAGAGCGTAGTCGCGCTGATGTGAATCGGCGCTTAATTGGTTGCAACGACGCTTACGGTGGTCTCTTGCCTGCACCGGCACGCTTCCCTTGATTCGATGCGCGAAGTCGAAACCGTTCAGCCCCTCGCATCCCCGCCGATTTTCGGCAGGACAATCTATGGTACGCGGTCGTCAACGCGGGGCAACGAAGTTATCTTCCCGGTCCGTGGCCGGGATCAGATCACGAAATTCAGATGCTCGACGACCTGGGCGGCTACGTCCTGGTCGCCGCCGAGGTCGACGGATTGCGACCGCGCGCGGCACATGGGCCTCCCGCCGGCCAGCCGGGTGAACTGCAGGCCGTCCAGCCGGATCGTCACGGTCGGCTCTTGGCCGCCGAAGTCGTCGACCAACTGGGCCCGGCCGTCGACGCTGACGCGGATGCTGCGGGACAGCGGCCCGGTCAGTTCGAACAACACCCGCGAGCCGTCGGGCGCCTTCGCCCGCTTGCCCACCACGTAGCCCATCGTGGCGGCGATCTCGTCGAGGGACAGTTCCGCGGCGGGCCCATCGAGCTGATCAGCGGACGACGGCCACCGCAGCGCCTCGCGAATGTCCTGCTCGTGCATCCAGCAGTCGAACACCCGGACGCGCATGAACCGCCCGTAGCTCTCCGGGCCCACCGGCGTCACCGTCACGGCGTCCCAGTCCTCGGCGGACATGCCCGTCAGCGCCGCCCGCCGGTCGCCGGTGACGTCCTTGAACCGCTTGAGCACGTCCCCGCCCGCTTCCGTGCTCAGGTAACGCACCCAGCACTCGTTCATCGCGCCGATGTCGTTGCGGACATGCTCGAGCGTCGAGACGTCGATGTCGGGTTGCGGCGCGGGGACGCCCGCGAGGAACGATTCGGTACCGATCATGTGCGCCACCAACGCCTTGACGTCCCAGCCGGGCAGCGGGCTGGCCGCCTCCCACTCCGCTTCCGGCAACCCGTCCAGCAGCGCGGTGATGTCGTCCCACACGGCGAACAGACCGGCGAGAACTTCGGATTTGTCAAGCTTGGTGACAGGGCGATCGGCCATGGTCGGATCGTAGGCCGATCATTTACCGATGAAGAGTCCGATCCGAATAATGATCAGGGCGATGACGGCCAGCAATCCGCCCACGGCGATCATTGCCGGGGGTCCGGGGTAGACGGTGACCCACGCTCCCGCCGCGATCGCGACCAGCGCGTGGATGGCGCGGGCCGCGGAGAAATGCTGCTTACGCAGAACCGACAGCAGCACGCCGCGCGGGATCGCGCGCAGCAACCACCACAGCACGGCGATCAAGGCGGCGGTGACCAAACCCACGACCACTCTCGCCACCGCGGTCGGACGCCCATCGTTGTACGCCCCGGCCGTGATGGCGAGCAAGACACTGACCAGACCGGCGCCGATTGTCACGCCCGTGAGTACCTTTCGCAGCACCACGCCGATGTTTCTGCGAGCGAGGTTCGCCAGGGCCGGGTCGCGTCCCGCGGCGACAAGGAAACCGTGCAGGGCGCGACCGAACTTGTGGCTATCCAACCGGTGAACGGCCAAATCGTTGAGCGCTTCGGCGTTGCCGGGATCCAGCTGCAGGGCCTGCCGATAGGCAGCGTCGGATTCGGCGACCCGGCCGAGCCGGTACAGGATGTAGCCACGCAGAATCAACGCATCGACGCTGTGGGATTCGAGCTGCAACGCCCTGTCGACCACGAACAACGCCGAGGAAAATTGACGCGACGCCGCGAGCAGCGTCGCGTAAACCCGATGCTGCTCAGCCTGATTCGGGTGAGCCGTTACCCCGCGCCACGCCATCCAGAGTGCGTCGTAGGTGCGGCCGAGGCCATACAGGGCGAGGGCATACACCCGCATGGCGAACTCATGCTGCGGCGCCGTTGACAGAGCGCTGTATGCGCTCCACGCGGCGACCCAATGGTTTTCGAGCGCGTGTTCGGCCGCGGCATTGAGGGCCAACAGGTCCGGATCGTTGGGGTTCTGCGACAACGCAGAGCGGGTGACATCTTGTGCCCGCTGGTAATTCTTGGTCGCGTAGTACGCGCGGGCGAGCTGCAGGGCGCTGTCGGCTCGAACGCTGGGCTCCGACGTCATCGAGGGTCACCGAAACTTCTTGCGCCGCAGATACTTCGCCAACTCGTCGTAGGTGCCGTCACCGTTGGCGAATTCGACGACGTTGCGGGCCGTCTCGAACCACGGCCCGGTGCTGGGAACGATCTGGGCGAGGGCGTTGTCGATATCGGCCATCAGCACCGGCCGCACCTGGCCGCTGCGCATCGAATCCGCCATCGCCAGCTGCGTCGCGATCTCGCACACATAGGCCAGGTCCGCGCCGGAGAAGCTTTCGGTGCGGTTGGCGATCGTCTTGAGGTCGATACCGGAAACGGGCCGATCCTGCAGGTGCGAACGCACGATGCCCGCTCGGGCCCCGACGTCAGGGAGGCCCACAAAGATCATCCGGTCGAAGCGGCCGGGGCGCCTCAACGCCGGGTCGACATCCCAGGGCGCATTGGTGGCGCCGAGCACGTACACGCCGTCGTTGACCGAACCCGCCGAGTCCATCTCTTCTAGCAGCGTGTTCACCACCGGGCGCATCCCCGAGCTACCGCTCAAGGCGGAACGCCGATGTCCCAGCGCGTCGACCTCGTCGAAGAACAGCACGCAGGGCGCGTTGCGCCGGGCGGTGTCAAAGACCGCCCGGATGCTGCGTTCACTGTCGCCGAACCAGTGGTGCAGAACGTCGGCGATTCCCACCTGGTAGAAGTTCGCACCCAGCTCGCCCGATACGGCTTTGGCGATGAATGTCTTGCCGCAGCCTGGCGGGCCGTAGAGCAGCAGCCCGCCGCGCGCGGTCACCTTGTACGCCTTCATCAGCTCGGGGTTTCGGATCGGCCCGAGCAGCGAAAGCTCCAACTGGCGTTTGACGTCGTCCATGCCGGCGACGTCGTCCAGTCCGACGCGGACGCGTTGCACGACGTCGAAGTCGTCCTCGTTGACGGCGTCCGGGGGCCGGTCGACGAACGCGGGCTCGATGATGTCGGCGACTTCGCGTTCGGCGCTCGACCAGTCGAACGACCCATTGTCGGCTGAGGGTTCGTCGGCCGACGCCGAACCCTCCGACGGCGGCGCCCCCAACGCGGCGGTGCACCGCTGCAGCAGGCTCAGCGCCTGGGCGTTGCCCGGTTGCTGCGTGAGCGCGGTACTGCAGTGACTCAGCGCCTCGGCGTAGCGCCCTTTGTCCGTGAGCAAACCGGCGAGGTGCAGCCTCAACTCGATCACGTCGGGGCTGCGCTCCACCGCGCCCGACAGCTCCCGGATGACCGGGTCCTCGGTATCGGATGCCCCCACCGTCGTCTCCCCGCGTATGAGTGCTGGCAGCCCAATACTAAGGGGGCCGCGACCGTCAGCTGGCGGCGATCATGGCCACGGAACCCATGGCCATCACCATGCCGAACCCCTGCCAGCGCGTCAGCCGCTCGCGCAGCACGACCATCGCCAGCACGACCGTGGCCGCCGGATAGAGGGAGATCAGGATGCTGGCCAGCGAGAGCAACCAGGTGTGCAGGGCCAGCAGCATGGTCACGTTGGCGCAGATGTCCAGGACGGCCACGGCCAACGCCAGCTTCAACGGTTTCCCGCGCGGTGCCCGCAGGTTGTTGCTGGCCGCGGCCATCACGAAGATCACCACAGTGGCCGCGAGCCGGGCGAACACCAGCGGCCACAGTTTGCACGCGTGCGGCGCCTGGTGCAGAAACACCAGGTTCAGCCCCATCGCCGAACCAGCCAGCAGCGTGAGCCACGCCACTTTCGGGGTGAATCGATACGGCGTGACGCCTTGGGCGGTGGCCTCGCGGCTCACCAGCATGACCGCGATCAGCGCCAACACGACGCCCACCGAGGCCCCTGGCCCCGGCCGCTCCCCCAGCGCCACTCCGACCGCGACCGGCACCGCCGCGTTGAGCACCGCCGCCAGCGGTGAGACGACGGAGATCGGCCCGGCGCCCAGGGCGGCGAAGAACGCCCACATGCCGACCGCCATTCCGACGCCGTAGAGACAACCCCAGAAGACGGCGCCGCGCGAGATCGGCCCGCCCACGGCGAGGGCCAACCCGCCCAGCAAGAACGTCTCGACCGGATAGACCACCAGCATCACGCGCAGCGCGGCGACCCGTCGAGCGGCTACGCCGCCCACGAAATCGCTGACGCCGTAGGTAACGGCCGACAGCTGCGCGTAAGCGGCCCCGATCAGTTCATGCCCTTGGCTCGGCGACCCAGTTCACGGACCACTTCGCGCTGGGCATCGCGGCGGGCCATGTCCTGACGCTTGTCGTGCGCTCGCTTGCCGCGCGCTAACGCGAGCTCGACCTTGACCTTTCCTTCGGAAAAATACAGAGACATCGGCACGAGGGCGAGGTTACCATCTCGTATCTTTCCGACCAGACGGTCGATTTGTTGCCTATGTAACAACAACTTTCGATTGCGACGTGGCTCATGGTTGGTCCAGCTACCGTGCTGATACTCGGGAATGTACAAGTTGCGCAGCCACACTTCGCCGTCGTCGACGGTTGCGAACGCGTCCGCCAGGGAGGCGTGGCCCTCGCGCAGGCTCTTCACCTCGGTGCCCTGTAAAGCCACCCCGGCCTCGAACTCTTCGAGGATCGAATAGTTGTGCCGCGCTTTGCGATTGGTGGCGATGATTTGTTTGCTGCCACGCTTGCCGCCCGCCCCCTTGGCCCGGCCGGGATCTTTCGCCACAGTTACCGCCGGATGTAGAGACGCAGCGTGGCGTAGGAAGTCAGGCCGGCGATCGACACGCCGAGCAGGAACAGCCACGGCGAGATGTAGAGGATGTCGGCGTAGTCAACCTTGGCGATCAGATGCGCTTGGTAGAACTGGCTCAGCGCGTTGTCCAAAAACCACGCCCGCACCAGAACCAGTCCGACGATCGCGATGGCGACACCGATGGCCGCGGCCACCATGGCCTCCACCAGGAACGGCAGTTGGGTATACCAGCGGCTGGCGCCGACCAACCGCATGATCTGGATCTCCGTGCGCCGCGTGTGGGCGGCGACCTGGACCATGTTGGCAATCAGCAGGACCGCCCCGATGGCCTGCACCAGGGCGACGGCGAACGCGGCGTCGCGTAAACCGTCCAGGACGGCGAATAGCCGGTCTATCAAGTCCTTTTCGTTGAGGATGCTGCGCACCCCGGGCTGGCCCTGCATCGCGGCGTCGAACTCCGCGTGCTGCTCGGGGTTGTTGAGCTTGACGATGAACGACGCGGGAAATGACTCCTTGCCCGCTACGTCCTTGAACTCCGGGAACTTCTTGATCGCGTCATTGTAGGCGTCCTGCCGATTGACGAAACGCACCGATTTGACGTCTTGGCGCGCATCGATCTTGTCCCGCAGCGCTTTACACGGGCCGGACCCGCACGTCGCGTCGTTGGCGGAGATGTCGTCGGTGAGGAACACCTGCGTCTCCACGCGGTCGAGATAGATCTCCCGCGAGTTGTCGGCCAACCGCACCACCAGCAGACCGCCACCGAACAGGCCGATCGAGATGGCCGTGGTGAGGATCATCGCGGCCGTCATCGTGACGTTGCGACGGAGCCCGGTCAGGACCTCGTTGAACAGGAAGCCAAAGCGCACTTAGCGGTCCATCCCATAGATGCCCCGCTGCTCGTCGCGAACCAGCCGCCCCAGAGACAACTCCACGACGCGCTGACGCATCGAGTCGACGATGTGGTGGTCGTGCGTCGCCATCAGCACCGTCGTACCCGTGCGGTTGATCCGCTCCAACAAATCCATGATGTCCTTACTGGTGTCTGGGTCGAGATTGCCAGTCGGCTCGTCGGCCAGCAGAACCAGGGGCCGGTTGACGTACGCGCGCGCGATCGCCACGCGTTGCTGCTCGCCGCCGGACAACTCGTGGGGCAGCCGGTTCGCTTTGCCGGACAGGCCGACCGTTTCGAGCACCTCGGGCACCACCCGGTTGATCGCGTCGGCCCGGCGACCGATCACTTCCAGCGCGAAGGCGACGTTCTCGTACACGGTCTTCTGCTGCAACAGGCGGAAGTCCTGGAACACGGTTCCGATCACCTGGCGCAGCTTCGGAATGTGGCGACCGCGCAGCTTGTTGACGTGGAACTTCGACACCCGGATGTCACCGCTGGTGGGGTTCTCCTCGCCGAGCAGCAGCCGCATGAACGTCGACTTACCGGAACCCGACGGGCCGATCAGGAAGACGAACTCACCCTTGTCGATTTTGACGTTGACGTCCTCTAACGCCGGGCGGGCCGACGCTTTGTACTTCTTGCTGACATGGTCAAGGGTGATCATCACGGCACGCCAGTGTAGCCGTGAATTTCGCTGGCAAGCCAAGTCAACTGGCCGGCGGCGGCGAACTGGGCGCCGGTCCGGGTCCCGGCTGCGGTAGCTGAGGCGGCGATGTGGGCGTGCTCGTGCTGGGCGGGCAGAAGGGCGGCGGCAGCAGGCACGGCAGCTGCGGGAACGGCGGTGGCGCCGTGGTCGTGGTCGTGGTCGTCGTCACGGGCGGCGGTGGCGGTGGTGGCGGTGGCGGCGTGCTCGTCGGGGTCGGCGTGTAGGTGACGACCGGCGGCTGCTGCACGCGACTGCGCGGCACCCAGGTGTAGTTGGGGTCGGGGACGAAACCGGGCGGCACCACCTGCTGGGCCGGCGGCTTGGGCGCCGGTTCGGGGCGGTAGGTGTCGTAGACCCACCACACGACGAAGAAGGCGACGATCAGCACGAGGGTCGACGTGCGGACTCGCCCGCCGAGCATGTATTTCGGCCAGCGACGATCCGCATCCGAGTCTTCGCTGCGCTTTTCGAAGAGGCTCAGGGTGAATTTCAACGCTTCTGCACCGCACTTTGAACGTCGTCGTCGATTCGCTTCTCGGCCGCCTGGGCCGCCGGGACCGACGGGTCTTCGACCAGGCCCACCGTCGCGTCCGCGGCGGTCATGATGCCGGCGCGGGCCAGCGCCCGGATGACCAGGACGCGCAGCTGCCGGCCGGCCTCGAACTGCTTGCCGGGCAGCGTCCGGGCCACCAGACGCAAGGTGACGGTGTCGACCTCGATGCTCTCCACGCCCATCACGGTGGGCGCGTCCAACAGCAACTCACCCAGCACCGGGTTGTCCATCGCGCGGTCGCATTCCTGGTGCAGGACCTCGTAGACCCGGTTCAGGTCGGTGCTGGTGGACACCGGGATGTCCACCACGGCGCGGGCCCAGTCCTTGGACAGGTTGACCACCTTGACGATCTGCCCGTTGGGGATGGTCAACACCTCGCCATCCGGTGAGCGCAGCCGCGTCACCCGCAGGGTCACGTTCTCGACGGTGCCGCTGGCTTCGGTGGAGGAGACGACGGTGAGGGTGACCAGGTCCCCGAAGCCGTACTGGCGCTCCGCCAAGATGAAGAAGCCGGACAACAGGTCCCGCACCAGCTGCTGCGCGCCGAAACCCAGGGCGGCCCCGACCACGGTGGCCGGCGCGACCAGTCCCCCGACCGAGAACTGCAGCACGTCGGCGATCTGCATGATGACCCAGATGCTGATGAGGACCACCGACACCCAGGAGATCACCGAGGCCATCGCCTGGCGGTGCTTGGTGGCCTCGGAGCGCACCAGCGCGTCGCTCTCGGCGAATCCCATGTTGAGCTGACGGGTGACCTGCTGCGCCACCCAGTTCACGAACCGGGCCGCCAGCACCGCCACGATCAGCACCATCACGATGCGCAGGCCGCGGGTGATGATCCATTGCCCGATCTGGCCGCGCCAGAAGTCGTGCCAGCCCAGCGCCTTTAGCGAGGCGGTCGAGGCAAGAAGAGTTGTGTTAGTCGTCATCTTTTCGGTTGCGCCACCGGATTCCCGCTTCCAGGAATCCGTCGATGTCTCCGTCCAGGACGGCGGCCGGATTGCCGACCTCGTACTCGGTCCGCAGGTCCTTGACCATCTGATACGGGTGCAGTACGTAGGAGCGCATCTGGTTGCCCCACGAACTGCCGCCTTCGCCCTTCAACGCGTCCAGTTCAGCGCGTTCTTCGGAACGCTTGCGCTCCAACAACTTTGCCTGAAGCACCCGCATCGCTGAGATCTTGTTCTGCAGCTGCGATTTTTCGTTCTGGCAAGTTACGACGATACCCGTTGGGATGTGGGTTAAACGAACGGCCGAGTCGGTGGTGTTCACCGATTGGCCGCCCGGCCCGCTGGAGCGGTAAACATCAACGCGCACATCGCCTTCCGGGATGTCGATGTGGTCTGTGGTGTCCACCACGGGCAGCACCTCGACTTCGGCGAATGAGGTCTGGCGTCGATTCTGGTTGTCGAAGGGACTGATCCGCACCAGCCGATGGGTGCCCTGCTCGACGGACAACGTGCCGTAGGCGAACGGGGCGTGCACGGCGAACGTCGCGCTCTTGATGCCGGCCTCTTCGGCGTAGGAGGTGTCGAACACTTCGACGGGGTACTTGTGCTGCTCGGCCCACCGGATGTACATCCGCATCAGCATCTCGGCCCAGTCGGCCGCGTCCACGCCGCCGGCGCCCGACCGGATGGTGACCAGCGCCTCCCGCTCGTCGTACTCGCCCGAAAGCAGCGTGCGCACCTCGGTGGCCTCTATATCGGCGCGCAGCGCCTTCAGCTCGGCGTCCGCCTCGGCCAGCGCGTCGGCGGCGCCCTCTTCGGCCGCCAGCTCGTAGAGCACCGGCAGGTCGTCGAGGCGCCCGCGCAGTTCCTCGATCCGGCGCAGTTCCCCCTGCGCATGGGACAACTGGCTGGTCACCCGCTGCGCGTTGGCCTGGTCGTCCCACAGTTGAGGATCGGACGCCTCGTGTTCGAGCTTCTCGATGCGGCTGCGCAGACCGTCCACGTCGAGCACCCGCTCCACCGTGGTCAGGGTGGAGTCAAGGGCGGCGATGTCGGCTTGACGGTCGGGTTCCACAGCGGACAACGTTACCGGGACGCTCGAAGCGCTCCATCTCCCGGCGAGTGCTCGGGCCACGACCAGCGGTCATGCGTTTAGCATCGAGTCACGATCATGTGCACCCCGCGCCGCGCGCCGACAGCCCCCCGCGCGCTAACCGGGCACGAATAGAAGGTCGAGTATGCGCCCATACCACGTTGCCATCGTCGGCTCCGGACCGTCCGGGTTCTTCGCCGCGTCCTCCCTACTCAAAGCGGCCGACGCCACCGAAGACATCGAGGTAGCCGTCGACATGCTGGAGATGCTGCCGACCCCCTGGGGACTGGTGCGCTCAGGCGTCGCGCCCGACCACCCGAAGATCAAGTCGATCAGCAGGCAATTCGAAAAGACGGCCGCAGATCCCCGCTTCAGGTTTTTCGGCAATGTGGTCGTCGGCGAGCACGTGCAGCCGGGCGAGTTGTCCGAGCGCTACGACGCGGTGATCTACGCCGTCGGCGCGCAATCCGACCGGTCGCTGAAGATCCCCGGCGAGGACCTGCCCGGCAGCATGGCCGCGGTGGAATTCGTGGGCTGGTACAACGCGCACCCGCACTTCCAAGATCCCGGCCCGGACCTGTCGGGTGCCCGGGCCGTCGTCGTCGGCAACGGCAACGTCGCCCTCGACGTCGCCCGCATCCTGGTGACCGATCCCGACGTGCTCGCACGCACCGACATCGCCGACCACGCCCTGGAGTCCCTGCGGCCGTGTGGTGTGGAGGAAGTGGTGATCATCGGGCGGCGCGGGCCGCTGCAGACCGCGTTCACCACGCTGGAGTTGCGTGAGCTGGCCGATCTGGAAGGGGTCGACGTGATCGTCGATCCCGCCCAGCTGGAGGGCATCACCGCGGAGGACGAGGCCGCCGCGGACAAGACGACCAAGCTGAACATCAAGGTGTTGCGCGATTACGCCACGCGCGCGCCGCGGCCCGGTCATCGTCGGATCGTGTTCCGGTTCATGACGTCGCCGATCGAGATCAAGGGCGACGGCAAAGTGGAGAGCATCGTGCTCGGCCGCAACGAACTGGTCACCGACGACGACGGCCGGGTGTCCGCCAAGGACACCGGCGAGCGCGAGGAACTGCCGGTCCAGCTGGTGGTGCGGTCGGTCGGCTACCGAGGTATGCCCACGCCCGGGCTTCCGTTCGACGAGAAGACCGCGACCATCCCCAACACCGCCGGGCGGGTGGAGGGTAGCCGCAACGAATACGTCGCCGGATGGATCAAGCGTGGGCCGACCGGCGTCATCGGCACCAACAAGAAGGACTCCCAGGACACCGTCGACACGCTGATCGCCGATCTGAATCGCGCGAAGGAAACGGGTCTGCCGGACTTCCCCGACGACCACGCCGCTCAGCTGGCCGACTGGCTGGCGGAACGCCAGCCCAAGCTGGTCACCTCCGCGCACTGGGAGATCATCGACCGCTATGAGCGCGCCGCCGGGGAGCCGCACGGGCGCCCGCGCGTCAAGCTACCCAACCTGGCCGAGCTGCTGCGGATCAGCCACGGCTGATCAGGAACGCGTCCGCTAAACCGGAGGCGGCTCGGACGGCGCGAACTTCCAGTTGTCCGGATTTTTCGGCGAATACACCACCGGAAACAACTGGCCCATCGTCGGCCAATGTTGGACGTCGACGGCCATGCGCTGATACACCGCGTGCTCGCTGACCGTCGGCCCGTTGATCACCCCGGCGATGGTGACGAATTGCTCGCCGGTGGCGTCCGGTCGCGGGCTCACCCCGGTCACCAGCAGCGTGCCGTTCACGAGGTCCCCACGTGGGCCGCGCGGTCCGAACCGCTGAGCCAGAGCGACCGCCAAGACGGCCAGCAGCAGGAACAGGACTCCGAATTCCCACACTCCGCCATCGTAGGGCCGTGATAGGACTGCGTCATGAGCCGGGACGATCTTACGCTGGCACTCACGCTGGCCGACGGCGCGGACGCGCTTACCTCCGCCCGCTTTGGCGCGCTGGATCTGCGCATTGAAACCAAGCCCGACCTGACCCCGGTCACCGACGCCGACCGCTCGGTGGAAACCGAGCTGCGCGAGGTGCTCGGGCGGGAACGGCCGCAGGACAGCATTCTCGGCGAGGAGTTCGGGGGCACCACCACTTTCACCGGGCGGCAGTGGGTCATCGACCCCATCGACGGCACCAAGAACTTCGTGCGCGGCGTGCCGGTGTGGGCCAGTCTGATCGCGTTGCTCGAAGACGGGGTGCCGGTGGTCGGGGTTGTCAGCGCGCCGGCGCTGCAGCGCCGGTGGTGGGCGGCTCGCGGACTGGGCGCGTTCGTCGCGGTCGGCGGGGCACCGCCGCGACCACTATCGGTTTCCTCTGTGGCGCAACTCGATTCGGCCAGCCTGTCCTTTTCCAGCCTGTCCGGCTGGGCCGAGCACGGTCTGCGGGACCGCTTCATCGGGCTGACCGACGCGGTGTGGCGGGTGCGCGCCTTCGGCGACTTCCTGTCCTATTGCCTGGTGGCCGAGGGGGCCGTCGACATCGCCGCCGAACCCGAGGTGTCGGTGTGGGACCTCGCCGCCCTCGACGTCCTGGTGCGCGAAGCGGGCGGAACGATGACCGGGCTCGACGGCGTCGCGGGGCCGCACCGCGGCAGCGCCGTGGCGACCAACGGGCCACTGCAACAACTCGTCCTGGGCGCCCTCGGCGCCGGCGGTCTGTGAATTAGTTAACAAGTGTTCTCTGTGATCTTACTCCGGAGTAAGATAGCCTTGTTCGCACTGCCCCAACTACTTACAGGCTGCCGACATGACCGACAAAGGTTCCGGTTCAAAAACTTCTCAATCCGCCCGCTCGGGTCGTAAACGCAAAGACCATCAGAGCGCGGTCGGGCTGCAACACCACAAGCGCACGGGCGTCGACATCGCCATCGCGCTGCTCACCCCGCTCATGGGCCAGGAATTCCTGGACAAATACCGGCTGCGCGATCCGGTCAACCGGGGGCTGCAATACGGCACGAAGACCGTCTTCTCCACCGCGGCCGCGGCCTCGCGGCAGTTCAAGCGGCTGCAGAATGTGCGCAGCGGGCCGACCCGGCTGAAGTCGAGCGGGAAGGACTACTTCGACCTGACGCCCGACGACGAACAGCAAATGATCGTCGAGACCCTCAACGAATTCGCCGAAGAGGTGTTGCGGCCCGCGGCGCCCGACGCCGACGAGGCGGCGACCTACCCGGCCGACCTGATCGCCAAGGCGGCCGAGTTGGGCATCACCGCGATCAACATCCCCGAGGACTTCGACGGCATCGCCGCCCACCGGTCGAGTGTGACCAACGTGCTGGTGGCCGAGGCACTCGCCTACGGCGACATGGGACTCGCCTTGCCGATCCTGGCCCCGGGCGGCGTGGCCGCCGCGCTGACGCACTGGGGCAGCGCCGACCAGCAGGCCACCTATCTGCACGAGTTCGCCGGTGAGAACGTCCCCCAGGCCTGCGTCGCCATCGCCGAGCCACAACCGCTGTTCGACCCGACCCAGCTCAAGACGACCGCGGTGCGCACACCCAGCGGCTACCGCCTCGACGGCGTGAAGTCGTTGGTCCCGGCCGCGGCCGACGCCGAGCTGTTCATCGTCGGCGCCCAACTGGACGGCAAGCCGGCGCTGTTCATCGTCGAATCGTCGACGAAAGGCCTTACGGTCAAGGCGGATCCGAGCATGGGCATCCGCGCGGCAGCCCTGGGCCACGTGGAGCTCTCCGGCGTCACGGTGCCGCTGAGCGCGCGGCTCGGTGAGGACGAAGCGACCGACGACGACTATTCGGAGGCCCTCGCGCTGTCCCGGCTGGGCTGGGCGGCGCTGGCGGTCGGCACTTCGCACGCGGTGCTCGACTACGTGGTGCCCTACGTGAAGGAGCGCGAGGCCTTCGGCGAGCCGATCGCCCACCGGCAGGCCGTCGCCTTCATGTGCGCCAACATCGCGATCGAGCTGGACGGCCTGCGGCTGATCACCTGGCGGGGCGCCGCCCGCGCCGAGCAGGGCCTGCCCTTCATCCGCGAGGCGGCGCTGGCCAAGCGGCTGGGCGCCGACAAGGGCATGCAGATCGGCCTGGACGGCGTGCAGCTGCTCGGCGGCCACGGCTTCACGAAAGAACACCCCGTCGAACGCTGGTACCGCGACCTGCGGGCCATCGGCGTGGCCGAGGGCGTCGTAGTTATCTAGGTCGTTATCTAAGTCGTCATCAACTCAAGCCGAAAGACCAACCATGGCAATCAATTTGGAACTGCCCCGCAAGTTGCAGGCGGTGGCCGTCAAGACCCACCAGGGCGCCGCGGAGCTGATGCGGCCGATCGCCCGCAAGTACGACCTGAAGGAACACGCGTACCCGGTCGAACTCGACACGCTGTACAACCTGTTCGCGGGCGCCTCGGAGTCCATCGAATTCGCCGGGGCCGACAATCTGGGCGACGAGAACAAGGACAGGGACCAAAACCACAACGGCGCCAACATGGCGGCCCTGCTGCAGACCCTGGAGGCCTGCTGGGGCGACGTGGCGATGATGTTGTCGGTCCCCTACCAGGGCCTGGGCAACGCGGCCATCTCCGCGGTGGCCACCGAGGAACAGCTGGAACGCCTCGGCAAGGTGTGGGCGGCGATGGCCATCACCGAGCCGGGCTTCGGCTCCGACTCGGCGGCGGTGTCTACCACGGCCAAGCTGGACGGCGACGAGTACGTCATCAACGGCGAGAAGATCTTCGTCACCGCGGGCTCGCGTGCCACCCACATCGTGGTGTGGGCCACGCTGGACAAGTCGGCGGGCCGCGCCGCGATCAAGTCGTTCATCGTGCCGCGCGAGCACCCCGGAGTGACGGTCGAGCGGCTGGAAAAGAAACTCGGCATCAAGGGTTCCGACACCGCGGCGATCCGGTTCGACAATGTCCGCATTCCCAAGGACAACCTGCTGGGTAATCCGGAAATCGAGGTCGGCAAGGGCTTTTCGGGGGTGATGGAGACCTTCGACAACACCCGCCCGATCGTGGCCGCGATGGCCATCGGGGTCGGCCGCGCCGCGCTGGAGGAAATTCGCAAGATCCTCACCGAGGCCGGCGTGGACATCTCCTATGACAAGCCGTCGCACGCCCAGAGCGCCGCGGCCGCCGAGTTCCTGCGGATGGAGGCCGACTGGGAGGCCGCCTACCTGCTCGCGCTGCGCGCGGCGTGGCAGGCCGACAACAAGATCCCCAACTCCAAAGAGGCGTCGATGAGCAAGGCCAAGGCCGGCCGCATGGCCAGCGACGTCACCCTCAAGACCGTCGAATTGGCCGGAACCGCAGGCTATTCCGAGCAATCGATGCTGGAGAAGTGGGCGCGCGACTCCAAGATCCTGGACATCTTCGAGGGCACCCAGCAGATCCAGCAGTTGGTGGTCGCCCGCCGCTTGCTGGGCCTGTCGTCGGCCGAGCTCAAATAGGTCTTGTAGCCACCGTTTGCGCCGAACGTGCAACCCCTGCGACCGATCGGCGATTTTCTCGCACTGAGTGCACGTTGGGCGAGAACCACTCGGCGACCGGGTGGATAGGAATCCACCCGGTGAGGTTAGCGTCGGGACATGGACACGTTTCAAGCGCTCGTCGCCCGCGAAGATGGTGACCGGATAACCGCCTCGGTCGAGACCTTGAGCCCCTCCGACCTGCCACCCGGTGAGGTGACGATCCGGGTGCTCTATTCGAGTGTCAACTACAAGGACGCGCTGGCGTTAACCCCGGGCGGCGGCGTGGTGCGCAGCTACCCGGTGGTGCCCGGCATCGACCTGACCGGCGAGGTCGTCGAATCCGGGTCACCGGACTTCACCGTCGGCCAGCAGGTGCTGGCCCATGGATACCAGATCGGCACCGGCCACCACGGCGGCTACGCCGAATACGCGCGGCTGCCGGCCGACCAGGTCGTCGCGCTCGGCGCGCTGAGCCCGCACGAGGGCGCCGCGATCGGGACCGCCGGCTTCACCGCCGCCATGAGCGTGCAGGCGCTCATCGACTGGGGCATCGAACCCGGCGCCGGCTCGGTGGTCGTCACGGGCGCCTCCGGCGGCGTGGGCTCGGTCAGCGTGGACCTGTTGGCGGCCGCGGGCTACCGGGTGGTGGCCTCGACCGGCAAGGACGGGGCGGCCGGGCTGCTCAAAGAGCTTGGCGCCGCGGAGATTATCGGCCGGCTGCCCGAGGATCCCGATGCCAAGCCGCGGCCGTTGGCCAAGGCGCGCTGGGCGGGCGCCGTCGATTGCGTGGGCGGCGCGACGCTGGCCGACGTGCTCAGCGCCGTGGATTACGGCGGCGCGGTGGCCTGCAGTGGCCTGACCGGCGGTCCGGCGTTGCGCACCACGGTGATGCCGTTCATCCTGCGCGGCGTCGCGCTGCTGGGAATGGATTCGGTCCAGATGCCGATCGGCCGGCGCCGCAAACTGTGGGCGCTGGTGGGCGATTCGTTGCGGCCGCGTCACCTCGACTTGCTCACCAGCGACGTCGACATCAAGGACGTCGTCGAGGTGCTGGATCAGGTGCGCGCCGGCAAGTTCACCGGGCGGGCGGTGGTGCGGGTCGCCGGTGGATTTTGAGTCGGCAGTAGGCTGACCGACCATGCGTGCTGCGCGGGTGACTCGGCTGGACGGTCCGGACGCGATCGAGGTGGCGGAGATCGACGAACCGTCGGGTGACGGCGTCGTCGTCGAGGTGCACGCCGCCGGCGCCGCCTTCCCCGACGCGCTGCTCACCCGGGGCCTCTATCAGTACCGCCCCGAGCCGCCGTTCGTGCTGGGCGCCGAGATCGCCGGGGTGGTGCGCTCGGCGCCGGACGGCGCGCACGTGCGGGCCGGCGACCGGGTCGTCGGGCTGACCATGCTGTCCGGCGGCATGGCCGAAGTCGCGATCTTGCAACCCGACCGGGTGTTCAAGCTTCCCGACAACGTGAGCTTCGAGGCGGGCGCGGGGCTGCTGTTCAACGACCTGACGGTGTACTTCGCGCTGACGGTGCGGGGCCGGCTGGCCCACGGCGAGACGGTGCTGGTGCACGGCGCCGCCGGCGGCATCGGAACGTCGACGCTGCGACTGGCGTCGCTGCTCGGGGCGTCGCGCACCATCGCGGTGGTCAGCACGGAAGAGAAGGCGAACGTCGCGACGGCGGCCGGCGCCACCGACGTGGTGCTGGCCGACGGATTCAAGGACGCCGTCAAGGAGCTCACCGGCGGTCGCGGCGTCGACGTCGTGCTCGACCCGGTCGGCGGCGACCGCTTCACCGACTCGTTGCGCTCGCTCGCCCCGGGTGGGCGGCTGCTGGTCGTCGGCTTCACCGGCGGGGACATCCCGACTGTCAAGGTTAATCGGTTGCTGCTCAACAACATTGACGTGGTCGGCGTGGGCTGGGGCGCCTGGACGGCGACGCATCCGAACGCGCTGGCCGAACAGTGGGCCGGGCTCGAGAAGCTGCTCAGCTCGGGCGAGCTGGCCGCCCCCACCCCCGAGGTCTACCCCCTGGACGAAGCCGGCGCCGCGGTCGCGTCGCTGGAGAACCGCACCGCCAAGGGCAAGGTCGTGGTGCGCGTCCGCGACTGACGGGCCCGCGGCGGAAGCGACCGGCTTTGTGTGGGCCGCGGTTGTCCCGTTTCTCGAGAACCGAACCCTTAGGGAAGGGAGTCCATCGCCTCTGCAGCTGCGGGCTGGCGGTGCTCCCCTTTCTCCGTGGCGACACGTAGCCATATTTCGCTGCAGGTCTGTCGCGCTTTGGTCAGGCGGGTGGGTGACACTCGGGAAGCTTGATAAAAGTTACGTTCGATCATCCAACACAAAGCTTCAGCGATGGCCGCCGATTGGTCGGGCCGCTTACCGGCCGGCACGCCCATGTGCTCGAGGATCGCCGCGATCGCACAGATGAAGATGTCGGCTGTCTCTTGCCACAGCGCATCGAGTTCCGGGACGGTGGCCGCGAGGTCGATCGCCGTGCGCATGACGACGCCGTGCTCGCGCCACAGATCCTCGGTCCGTCTCATGGCGGTGTCGATCGCCGCCGCCCCGCTCGCGGCGTCCTGGGTTGCGGCGCGCGACTTTTCGTGCAGCACCGCGACGGTGCGGGCGAACAGCGCCGTGATGACGTCCTGCTTCGATCCGAAATAGAAGTAGAGCGCGCCCCGGGTGATGCCCGCGCGTTCGGCGATGTCGGCGATCGTCATCGCGTCATAACCGATGGTGGCCAAGAGCTCCTCGGCCGCGTCCAGGATCGCGGCCTGGCGGAGGTCGCCCTTGCGGGCTTCGCCCGATCGTCGCCGGGTCAACTGGCCGCAATCTGATGGCCGTCGGGGAAATCGGTGCTGCGCGACAAGGCTTCCCAGGCCGCGATGTCGGCGTCGACGGCGCCGCGTCCGGCGCGGACCAGCCGAAGCGCATCGGATCCGAGTACGAGGTGCCGGGGTGGCTCGGCCGCGTCGACGACGGTCAGGACGGCCGCGGCGGCCTTGGCCGGATCACCGAGCTGGTTGCCGTCGGCGCGCAGCCGTGCCCGCCGGATAGGCTCGAACACCGCGTCGTAGTCGTCGATGGCGCGTTCGGCGCGGACCATCGACCGGCCCGCCCAATCCGTCCGGAAGGACCCGGGTTCGATGGCGGTGACGTGTATCCCGAACCCGGCGACTTCCTTGCCGATGCTCTCCAGCAGGCCTTCGAGCGCGTACTTGCTGGCGCAGTACGCCGACAGGCCCGGTACCGTCATCAACCCGCCCATCGAGGTGACCGCCATGATGTGCCCGGCCCGTCGTTTGCGCATGTAGGGCAACACCGCCTGCACGGTGGCGGCGGCGCCGAACACGTTGGTCTCGAACTGCGCGCGCACCTCCGACAGTGGCGTCTCCTCGAAGACGCCCTCCAATCCGTACCCGGCGTTGGCGATCAGGACGTCGATGGGCCCGATCGATGCCTCGGCGTCGGCGACGGTGTCGATGACCGCCGCGTGGTCGGTGACATCGAGGATCCGGCCGTGCGCCTTGGCGCCCAAGGCTTCGAAAGGGCCCAGATCGCCGGTCTTGCGCACCGTCCCGAGGACGGTGTGGCCGGCTTGCAGCGCGCCGTGGGCGAAGGCCCGGCCGAGTCCGGTGCTGACACCGGTGATGAAGAACGTCTTCGGCATGACACGAGCCTACGGAGAAATCAACGCAGTGTCGACTTTTTTCTTCTATGTGTAGGTTATGCGGCCAGCTGGACCCGACCGTCGATCCCAGCGAACCCAGCCCGGGAACCTGCTACCTGGGGGATCCTCGAGTGGTGAACATGAGCCAGGTCGGATTGGCCCGCTTCTCCACGTCGCGCGGCCGGCGCTCGCATTGGAGTTACGATGACGCCCGCGGCGACGGGGTGGCCTGCGGGCCCGACATCGCGGGCCCGGCGT
Organism: Mycobacterium hainanense; assembly: GCF_041890355.1. NCBI lineage: Bacteria > Bacillati > Actinomycetota > Actinomycetes > Mycobacteriales > Mycobacteriaceae > Mycobacterium > Mycobacterium hainanense. Next base: position 4,328,600 of record NZ_CP169059.1, read on the forward strand.
TGGTCATCGGTAATCTGGCGGACGACGTCTGCACAACCAGCCACACCCGACGGCTCTTCGACGCGATCGGGCACCCGGACAAGGAGATGCACGAAATCCCAAGCGCGACAAACGATTATGCGGGACCCGACCAGCACGGCAAGCCGCGTGCGGCCGTCGACGTCATCACCGACCGGCTGGTCCGTCACGACTTCGCGGAGGCGCGGTGACACCCACCGGACCGCTGGACGGCGTGCGGGTGCTCGAGTTGGGCACGCTGATCGCGGGCCCGTTCGCCGGCCGGCTGCTGGGCGACATGGGCGCCGACGTCATCAAGGTGGAACCCCCCGGCGCCACGGACCCGCTGCGCACCTGGGGTCAGGCCGAGGTCGACGGGGAGCATGTGTTCTGGACGGTGCACGCGCGCAACAAGCGAGCCATCACCCTCGACCTGCGCAAGCCCCGCGGCCGCGGGCTGTTCCTGGACCTGGTCGCCAAGTCCGACATCGTGGTGGAGAACTTCCGCCCCGGGACCCTGGAGAAATGGGACCTGGGTTACGACGTGCTCAGCGCCCGCAACGCGGGGCTCATCCTGGTGCGGGTGTCGGGCTACGGGCAGACGGGACCCGACGCGCACAAGGCCGGCTATGCCTCGGTGGCCGAGGCGGCGAGCGGCCTGCGCCACCTCAACGGCTTCCCCGGTGGGCCGCCGCCCCGGCTGGCGCTCTCGCTCGGCGACACCCTGGCCGGCATGTTCGGCGCCCAAGGCGCGCTGGCCGCGCTGTACCGCCGGGGCATCACCGGGCGGGGCCAGGTGGTGGATGTCGCGCTCACCGAATCATGTTTGGCCGTACAGGAATCCACCATCCCCGACTACGACGTCGCCGGCGTCGTGCGCGGACCGTCGGGCACGAGGCTCGACGGCATCGCGCCGTCCAACATCTACCGCAGCGCCGACGGCTCGTGGGTGGTGATCGCCGCCAACCAGGACACCGTCTTCGCCCGGCTGTGCAAGGCGATGGGCCGTCCGGAGCTGGCCAGCGACGACCGGTTCGCCACCCACGGCGCGCGCGGGCGCAACCAGGACGAGCTCGACGAGCTCATCGGCGCGTGGGCCGCGCAACGCCAGCCCGAAGAGATCATCGAAACCCTCAGCGCCGCGGGGGTGATCGCCGGTCCGATCAACACGGTCGCGGAGGTGGTCAAAGATCCGCAGCTGCGCGCCCGCGGCATGCTGGTCGAGCACTTCGATGAACGGATCGGGCGCAACGTCCTCGGTCCGGGCATCGTGCCGGTGCTCTCCGAATCGCCGGGCCGCCTGCGCAACGCCGGGCCCGCGCGGCCGGGCCAGCACAACGACGACGTCTACATCGGGCTGCTGGGCAGGACCGCCGAGGAGCTCGCGGAACTGCGCGCCGAGGAGGTGCTGTGAACACTCATGTGGCCATCCGCGAGGTGGCGCTGCGCGACGGCCTGCAGATCGAAACGCCGATCCCGTTGTCGGCCAAGCTCGAATTGCTGGCCGCGATCGCCGCGACCGGGGTCCGCGAGGTGGAGGCCACGGCGTTCGTCTCGCCGACGAAGGTGCCGTCGATGGCCGACGCCGCCGAGCTCGCCGCGCACCTGCGCGACTACCCCGACATCGAGTTCTCCGCGCTGGTGGCCAGTCCCAACGGGGCCAAGCGGGCGGTGGCCGCGGGCCTGCGCTCGATCGAGTACGTGGTGGCCGCCGACGACACGTTCAGCAAGGCCAACGTCGGCCGCACCAGGGCGCAGGCCACCGAGGCGATCGACGAGATCGTCGCGATCGCGCACGGCGCGGACGTCAAGGTCGAGGTGGTCATCGCCACCGCGTGGGATTCGCCGTTCGAGGGACCGACCCCGTCCGAGCGCGTGCTCGAGATCGCCGCGGCCGCCCGCGACCGGGGCGCCGACCGCCTATCGATCGCCGACACGATCGGCACCACCACGCCGGGCCGGGTGAGTTCGCTGATCGCCCAACTGCGTCCGGTGATCGGCGACCTGCCACTGGGCGGCCATTTCCACAACACCCGCGGCTGCGGGCTGGCCAGCGCGTACGCCGCGGTCGGCTCCGGGGTGAGGAGGCTGGACGCCTCGGTGGGCGGACTGGGCGGCTGCCCGTTCGCGCCCGGCGCCACCGGCAACATCGCCACCGAGGACCTGGTGTACCTGCTGGCCGACAGCGGCATCGGCGTGGACGTCGACCTGCAGGCCGCCATCGCGGCCGCCAAAGTCGCCCGATCGGTTGTGGGCCATGACCTGCCGAGCGCGCTGCTGCGCGCCGGCGACCGGATCCGGACCTGATGCCCACCCCGGACGCGCTCACCGCCAAGGGTCGCCAAACCAGGCAGGCCATCGAGCAGGCGGCCATCGCCACCCTGTCGACGATCTGGAAGAAAACGCTCTACGGGATGTAAGGAGAAGCTGTGGATTTCACACTGCCCGAACACCTTCCGGGTCTGCTCGCCGAGATGGACGAGTTTATCGAGGCCGAGATCAAGCCGCTGGAGCGCGAACACATCCAGTACTTCGACAAGCGCCGCGAACACGCCCGCACCGACTGGGACAACGACGGCATTCCGACGCGCGAGTGGGAGGACCTGCTCGCCGAGATGCGCAGGCGAGCCGACAAGGCGGGCTGGCTGCGCTACGGGCTACCGTCCGCCTTGGGCGGCCGGGACGGCACCAACGTCGACATGGCCGTGATCCGGGAACACTTGGCGCACAAGGGCCTTGGCCTGCACAACGATCTGCAGAACGAGTCCTCGATCGTCGGGAATTTTCCGCAGGTGATCATGATGGAGCGCTTCGGCACCGACGAGCAGCGTCGCGACTGGTCGGAGGCGTTGATCACCGGCGAACGGTCGATGGCCTTCGGGCTGACAGAGCCGCGGCACGGGTCGGACGCCACCTGGTTGGAGACCCGGGCGCAAGCCGACGGTGACGGCTGGATCATCAACGGCTCCAAGCGGTTCAACACCGGCGTCCACCGCGCGACCCACGACCTGGTCTTCGCCCGCACCTCCGGCGAACCCGGCCAGGCCCGGGGCATCACCGCGTTCCTGGTGCCGACGGACGCGCCCGGGTTCGACGTGCCCTACTACTGGTGGACGTTCAACATGCCGACCGATCACGGCGAGGTCACCCTGACCGATGTCCGGGTGCCCGCCGACGCGGTGCTCGGCGAGGTGGGCCGCGGCCTGGAAGTCGCGCAGACGTTCCTGCACGAGAACAGGATTCGGCAGGCGGCGAGCAGCCTGGGCGCGGCCCAATACTGCATCGACCGCGCCGCCGAATACGCCGGCACGCGGACGGTGTTCGGCAAGCCGCTGTCGGTCAACCAGGCCGTGCAATGGCCACTGGCCGAATTGCAGACCGAGGCCCAGATGGTGCGGCTGCTGGTGCAGTACGCGGCCTGGCATCTCGACCGCGACCACCACATGGAGGTCTCGGACAAGGTGTCGATGGCCAACTACCGCGCCAACCGACTGGTCTGCGACGCCGCCGACCGGGCCATGCAGATCTTCGGCGGGCTGGGCTACAGCCGGCACGAGCCGTTCGAGCACATCTATCGCCACCACCGTCGCTACCGGATCACCGAGGGAGCCGAGGAGATCCAGATTCGCCGGGTGGCCCAGCGGCTGTTTAAGTTTGGCAAGTGACGTCCACCGAGGAACTGGCCACCCAGATCGCCGCGGCGCTGGCGCCGGTCCTCGGCGCCGACGTCACCGTCGAGCACCTGCGCGCCCTCACCGGCGGCGCCAGCCGCGCGACGTGGGCGTTCGACGCCGTCGCCGGCGAGCGACGGCACGCGCTGATCCTGCGCACCGGCGCGCCCGACGATATGCACGCCGGCATGGAGCTGGAGGCACGCGCCCAGGCCGCCGCCGCTGCCGCCGGTGCGCCGGTCCCCCGCGTCCTCATCGCCGACGATTCGCCCGCCGCGCTGGGCAATCCGTATCTGATCTGCGACGAGATTCCGGGCGAGACGATCGTCCGGCGCATCCAGCGTCAGCTCGACGAGGCGGGCGGTCAGCCGGCCCGCGCGGGGCTGCAGCGGCAATGCGCGCAGGCCCTGGCGGCCATCCACCGCGCCGACCCGGGCATCCCCGGCCTGGCTCGCGAGGATCCGCTCGCGCGGTGGCGCGAGCGGCTCGACGCGATGGGTGACACAACGGCCACCTTCGAATGGGCGTTTCGCTGGCTCGAGGCGCGCCGACCGGAGTCAACGGCCGACGTGCTGGTGCACGGGGACTATCGGATGGGCAACCTCATCGTCGCCGGGGCCCACCTCGCCGCGGTCCTTGACTGGGAGCTGGTGCACCGCGGCGACCCCTACGACGACCTGGCCTGGTTCTGCATCCGGGCCTGGCGCTTCGGAGCCCCGGCCGGCCTCGGCGCCGGCGGCCTCGGCAGCATCGAGAGCTTCTTGCGTGAGTACGAGCAGGCTAGCGGGACCAGCGTCGACCGGGTGGCGTTTCACTGGTGGCTGGTGCTGGCCACGCTGCGCTGGGGCGTCATCTGCCGCTACCAGGCGGAGCGGCACCTGAGCGGCCAGTTCCGCTCGGTGGAGCTGGCCACGATCGGTCGCCGCGTGTGCGAAACCGAGTGGGACCTGCTCGACCTGCTCGAAGGAGCGCCGGGCGACGATGCGCGCCGGGGAGCGGCGCGAGGAGAAGCCAGGCAATCGGGGGACCTCCGATGATCGGCGCGTACGGCCGTCCACTCGCCGCCGAGCTGGTGGCCGCGGTGGCCGAATTCCTCGAAACCGACGTGCGGGCGGCCACCAGCGGGCAGGTGAACTTCCACGCACGGGTGGCCGCCAACGCGTTGCGCATCGTCGAGCGCGAACTGCTCGACGAAAGCGAGGCCGAATCCCGCGCCGCGCTGGCCGACCTGGGGTTCGCCGACGAGGAGGAGCTGGCCACCGCGATACGGGCCGGCGAGATGGACGACCGGGCCCGCGAGGTCACCGCCTGCCTGCGCGCCTTGGTGCGCCGCCGGGTGGCGGTGGCCCACCCCGGCTACGACACCGAATAGCCGGTCATCCGCGACGACCGAGCGCCGCTATGAGATCCTGGACCGGCGATTCTTCGAGGGAGGCTTCGTCCAGCAGCACGTCTTGCACGCCACCGGCCGTGCCGGACAAACGATCTCGATGCGGGTCTGCATCGTGATCAGGGTGGCCGAGGACGGCCTGCTGGACCGGATCGACGAATACTTCGACCCCGCAAACATCGCGCGGTTGCTGGACTGACGTTAGATTCGCCACGACAGATGGGGGTGACGATGACGACTCTGGAAACACTTCTCAGCGATCCCGACCTGGCCGGCGTGTGGAACCTCGTCCCGAACCGCTCGACCGTGGGCTTCAAGATCAGGAACATGTGGGGCCTGGTGCGGGTCAAGGGCCGCTTCACCGAGTTCAGCGGCGACGGTCAACTGACGGGCACGGAGGCGGTTTTCGGCCGCCTCGACATTCGCGCCGCCTCCCTGGACACCGGCATCGGCCGTCGCGACAAGCATCTGCGCTCGGCCGACTTCTTCGACGTCGAGCGCTTCGGTGAGATCAGCGTCGTCGTCACCGGGGTGCATCCGACCAAGGGCAAGTCCGCCGATGTCCGGGCCACCTTCACCATCAAGGGCGTGACCGCGCCGGTGCCCCTGTCCGCCACGATCACCGAGCTCGACGACGGCTCGATCCGGATCGCCGGGGAAACCAAGGTGGATCGCACCCAGTTCGACCTGGGCTGGAATCGCCTCGGCATGATCGGCTCGACGGCGACGGCGACGGCGGATGTCGTGTTCGTGCGGGCTGCCCAGTGAACCCGGTGCGGCACCAGTAGCATCTGCACCGTGCCCGACTCCAGCCCCGAATCCAGCGTCGCCCTGCGGATCCTGGTCTACAGCGACAACGCCAAAACCCGCGAGCAAGTGATCCGGGCGCTGGGCAAGCATCTGCATCCGGACCTGCCCGAGCTGACCTACCTCGAGGTGGCGACCGCCCCGATGGTGGTGCGGCAGATGGACGAGGGCGGCATCGACTTGGCCATCCTGGACGGCGAGGCCACGCCCACCGGCGGCATGGGAATCGCCAAACAACTTAAAGACGAACTGGCGACCTGCCCGCCGATCCTGGTGCTCACCGGCCGCAGGGACGACGCCTGGCTGGCGAAGTGGTCGCGGGCCGAGGCCGCCGTGCCGCATCCCATCGACCCCATCGTGCTCGGCCGCACGGTCCTCGGGCTGCTCCGCACCCCAACCCGATAGCCCCCTCAACCCCCTCACCTGCGGCGACAGGGTCTCGTCGAGCCCTGTGCCCGCAGGCGTGCGCGCGCGGCGTGCTACCGCCAGGTTGCGGTGACGCAAAACTTTCCCGGATACCCCCACCCCGACAAAGCACACCTGTCTTCGCGACGCTATGTTGTGGAGGTCACTGTGACCACCCCGGCCCGGGTGCGTCACAGCAGCCCGGCCCCCCGCCCGGCCGCCGCACCGGCGACCCGTACGAGGAGATCTTGGAGCGAGTTGAACGTCTACATACCCATCCTGGTGCTCGGAGCGATAGCAGCGGCCTTCGCCGTCGGATCGGTGGCGATCGCCAGCCTGGCCGGCCCGTCGCGCTACAACAAGTCGAAGATGGCCCCGTACGAATGCGGCATCGAGCCGACCGACAGCCCGGTCAGTGGCCCGCACGCGGCGAGCGGCCAGCGGTTCCCGGTGAAGTATTACCTGACCGCAATGCTTTTTATCGTCTTCGACATCGAGATCGTGTTCTTGTATCCCTGGGCGGTCAGTTACGACGCGCTGGGAACGTTCGCGTTGGTCGAGATGGTGGTGTTCATGCTCACGGTCTTCGTGGCGTACGCCTATGTGTGGCGCCGCGGCGGCCTGACGTGGGATTGAGGTAGACGTGGGTCTCGAGGAACAGCTGCCCGGTGGGATTCTGCTGTCGACGGTCGAGAAGGTGGCGGGCTACGTCCGCAAGAACTCGCTGTGGCCGGCGACTTTTGGGTTGGCCTGCTGCGCCATTGAGATGATGGCAACCGCCGGGCCAAGATTCGACATCGCGCGGTTCGGCATGGAGCGGTTCTCGGCCACACCACGGCAGGCCGACCTGATGATCGTGGCGGGCCGGGTGAGCCAGAAGATGGCGCCGGTGCTCCGCCAGATCTACGACCAGATGGGCGAGCCGAAGTGGGTGCTGGCCATGGGCGTGTGCGCCTCGTCCGGCGGGATGTTCAACAACTACGCGATCGTGCAGGGCGTGGACCACGTGGTCCCGGTGGACATCTACCTGCCGGGCTGCCCGCCGAGGCCCGAGATGCTGCTGCACGCAATCCTCAAGCTGCACGAGAAGATTCAGGAAATGCCGCTGGGCGTCAACCGCGAAGAAGCCATCGCGGAGGCCGAGCAGGCCGCGCTGGCGGCCCGGCCCACGATCGAGATGCGCGGGCTGCTGCGATGAGCTCACCCGACAACGACCCGAAGCAAGCGGCAACCGAAGGCGGGGGCCCGCCCCGCGCCGAGGGCGAGGTTATCGGCGTGCGCCGCGGCATGTTCGGCATCTCCGGCAGCGGTGACACCACCGGGTACGGGCGGCTGGTCCGGGAGGTCGTGCTGCCCGGTAGCTCCCCCCGCCCATACGGGGGCTACTTCGACGACGTGGTGGACCGGCTGGCGGACGCGCTGGAAGCCGCCGGCGTCGAATTCTCCGACGCGATAGAGAAAGTCGTGGTGTACCGCGACGAGCTGACCCTGCACGTGCGCCGCGAGGCGCTTCCCCGGGTGGCCCAGCGCCTTCGCGACGAACCGGAGCTGCGTTTCGAGATGTGCCTGGGCGTCAGCGGGGTGCACTACCCGGACGAGACGGGCCGCGAACTGCATGCGGTGTATCCGCTCCAGTCGATCACGCACAACCGCCGCGTCCGGCTGGAAGTGGCTGCGCCGGACGGGGATCCGCACATCCCGTCGCTGTTCGGCGTGTACCCCACCACTGACTGGCACGAGCGGGAAACCTACGACTTCTTCGGCATCATCTTCGACGGACACCCGTCGCTGACCCGCATCGAGATGCCCGACGACTGGCATGGCCACCCGCAGCGCAAGGACTATCCGCTCGGCGGCGTCCCGGTGGAATACAAGGGCGCACAAATCCCCCCGCCCGACGAGCGGAGAGCGTACAACTGATGAGCACAATCACCGACTCGGCCCAGGGCGGTGCCGAAAGCCCAGAGACCGTATTGGTCGCCGGCGGCCAGGACTGGGACCAGATCGTCGACGCCGCGCGCAACGCCGACCCCGGTGAACGGATCGTCGTCAACATGGGTCCCCAGCACCCGTCCACCCACGGGGTGCTGCGGCTGATCCTGGAGATCGAGGGCGAGACGGTCACCGAGGTCCGCTGCGGAATCGGTTACCTGCACACCGGGATCGAGAAGAACCTGGAATACCGCTACTGGACCCAGGGCGTCACCTTCGTGACCCGGATGGATTACCTGTCACCGTTTTTCAACGAGACCGCGTATTGCCTTGGCGTGGAGAAGCTGCTCGGCATCACCGATCAGATACCGGAGCGCGTCAACGTCATCCGGGTGATGATGATGGAGCTCAACCGGATCTCCTCGCACCTGGTCGCGTTGGCCACCGGCGGCATGGAGCTGGGCGCCATGACGCCGATGTTCGTCGGCTTCCGCGGCCGCGAGATCGTGCTGACCCTGTTCGAGAAGATCTCGGGGTTGCGGATGAACAGCGCCTACATCCGGCCGGGGGGCGTGGCGCAGGACCTGCCGCCGGGCGCCGAAAAGGACGTCGCGGAGGCCCTCAAGCCGCTGCGCCAGGTGCTGCGCGAAATGGGCGACCTGCTCAACGAGAACGCCATCTGGAAGGCGCGCACCCAAGACATCGGCTACCTGGACCTGACGGGGTGCATGGCGCTGGGCATCACCGGGCCGATCCTGCGGGCCACCGGGTTGCCGCACGACCTGCGCAAGAGCGAACCGTACTGCGGATATGAAAACTACGAATTCGACGTGATGACCGCCGACACGTGTGATGCTTACGGGCGCTACATGATTCGCGTCAACGAGATGTGGGAGTCGATCAAAATCGTTGAGCAGTGTCTGGACAAGTTGAAGCCGGGCCCGACGATGATCGAGGACCGCAAGATCGCCTGGCCGGCCGACTTGAAGGTGGGCCCCGACGGCATGGGTAATTCACCCGAACACATCGCCAAGATCATGGGCAGCTCGATGGAGGCGTTGATCCACCACTTCAAGTTGGTCACCGAGGGCATCAGGGTGCCGGCGGGCCAGGTCTACACCGCGGTGGAGTCGCCGCGGGGGGAGCTGGGTGTGCACATGGTCAGCGACGGCGGCACCCGCCCCTACCGGGTGCACTACCGGGATCCCTCGTTCACCAACCTGCAGTCGGTCGCCGCGATGTGCGAGGGCGGCATGGTGGCCGATTTGATCACCGCGGTCGCCAGCATCGACCCGGTGATGGGTGGGGTGGACCGGTGACCGGCCCGCAGGGGCAGCCGGTCTTCATCCGGCTCGGACCGCCGCCCGAGGAACCCAACGCGTTCGTGGTTGAGGGTGCGCCGCAGTCGTATTCGCCGGAGGTGCGGGCACGGCTGGAGGTCGACGCCAAGGAGATCGTCGGCCGCTACCCCAACAAGCGCTCGGCGCTGCTGCCGTTGCTGCACCTGGTCCAGGCCGAGGACTCCTACCTGACCCCGGCGGGTCTGGAGTTCTGCGGTGAGCAGCTGGGACTGACCGGCGCCGAAGTGTCTGCGGTGGCGAGTTTCTACACCATGTACCGCCGCGGGCCCACCGGTGACTACCTGGTCGGTGTATGCACCAACACGCTGTGCGCCGTCATGGGCGGCGACGCGATATTCGACGCGCTGAAGGAACATTTGGGCGTCGGCAATGACGAGACGACCCCTGACGGGGCGGTCACCCTGCAGCACATCGAGTGCAACGCCGCCTGCGACTATGCGCCGGTCGTGATGGTCAATTGGGAGTTCTACGACAACCAGACTTGCGAGTCGGCGCGCGAACTCGTCGACTCGTTGCGTTCCGGTGAGCCCAAGCCGCCGACGCGGGGCGCGCCGCTGTGCGCCTTCCGCGAAACGTCGCGCATCCTGGCCGGGCTGCCCGACGAACGCCCGGACCAGGGCCAGGGCGGCGCGGGCGAGGCCACCCTGGCCGGGTTGAAGGTGGCGAAGGAACACGGCATGCAGGCGCCCACTCCGCCCGGGAGCCAGGCATGACGAGCTCCGAGGCGACACCGCTCACCCCGGTCATCAGCCGATTCTGGGACGACCCGGAGTCCTGGACCCTGGACACCTACCTGCGCCACGACGGCTACGAGGCAATGAAGAAGGCGCTGGCCATGGCGCCCGACGACGTCATCGCCACCGTCAAGGACTCCGGGCTGCGCGGCCGCGGCGGCGCCGGCTTCTCGACCGGCACCAAGTGGTCGTTCATCCCGCAGGGCGACACCGGCCCGGCCGCCAAGCCGCACTACCTGGTGGTCAACGCCGACGAGTCGGAACCCGGTACGTGCAAAGACATTCCGCTGATGCTGGCCACGCCGCACGTGCTCGTCGAGGGCGTCATCATCGCCGCCTACGCGATCCGGGCCAGCCATGCGTTCATCTATGTGCGGGGCGAAGTGCTGCCGGTGTTGCGCCGCCTGCAGAACGCCGTGGCCGAGGCGTACGCCGCCGGATACCTGGGGCGCGACATCAACGGCTCGGGGTTCGACCTGGACCTGGTGGTGCACGCCGGCGCAGGCGCCTACATCTGCGGCGAGGAGACCGCGCTGCTCGATTCCCTGGAGGGCCGGCGCGGCCAGCCCAGGCTGCGCCCGCCGTTCCCCGCGGTGGCGGGCCTCTACGGCTGCCCCACGGTGATCAACAACGTCGAGACGATCGCCAGCGTGCCGTCGATCATTCTCAACGGCGTCGACTGGTTCCGGTCCATGGGCAGCGAGAAATCGCCCGGCTTCACGCTGTATTCGCTGAGCGGGCACGTCGCCCGGCCCGGCCAGTACGAGGCGCCGCTGGGAATCACGCTGCGCGAACTGCTCGCCTACGCCGGCGGGGTGCGCGCCGGGCACCGACTCAAGTTCTGGACCCCCGGCGGATCGTCCACCCCCCTGCTGACCGATGAGCACCTCGACGTGCCGCTGGACTACGAGGGCGTGGGCGGAGTCGGCTCGATGCTGGGCACCAAGGCGCTGGAGATCTTCGACGAGACCACCTGCGTGGTGCGCGCGGTGCGCCGCTGGACGTACTTCTACAAACACGAATCGTGCGGGAAGTGCACCCCATGCCGGGAGGGCACCTTCTGGCTGGACCAGATCTACGAGCGGCTGGAAACCGGCAAGGGCACCAGCGAGGACATCGACAAGCTGTTGGACATCTCCGACACCATCCTGGGGAAGTCGTTCTGCGCGTTGGGCGATGGCGCCGCCAGCCCGGTGATGTCGTCGATCAAATACTTCCGTGACGAATACGTGGCCCACGTCGAAGACGGTGGCTGCCCGTTCGATCCCAGAGACTCCATGCTGACGCCGAACGGAAAGGCTTGACGCTTTGACTAGTGCCGCCAAAACCGAAACCGGCGACGACGTCCGTCCGCCGGAGATGGTCACCCTCACCATCGACGGCAACGAAATCAGCGTGCCCAAAGGCACATTGGTGATCCGCGCGGCCGAATTGATCGGCATCCAGATCCCGCGGTTCTGCGACCACCCGCTGCTCGAGCCGGTCGGAGCCTGCCGGCAGTGCCTGGTCGAGGTGGAAGGGCAACGCAAGCCGATGGCGTCCTGCACCACCGTCGCCACCGACGACATGGTGGTGCGGACGCAGCTCACCTCCGAGGCGGCCGACAAGGCGCAACACGGGGTGATGGAGCTGCTGCTCATCAACCACCCGCTGGATTGCCCGATGTGCGACAAGGGCGGTGAGTGCCCGCTGCAGAACCAGGCGATGTCCAACGGCCGCGCCGATTCTCGCTTCACCGACGTCAAGCGCACCTTCGCCAAGCCGATCAACATCTCCGCCCAGGTGCTGCTGGACCGCGAGCGCTGCATCCTGTGCGCCCGCTGCACCCGGTTCTCCGAGCAGATCGCCGGCGACCCCTTCATCGACATGCAGGAGCGGGGCGCCCTGCAACAGGTCGGCATCTACGCCAACGAGCCGTTCGACTCGTACTTCTCGGGCAACACGGTGCAGATCTGCCCAGTCGGCGCGCTGACCGGAACGGCCTACCGCTTCCGCGCCCGCCCGTTCGACCTGGTGTCCAGCCCCAGCGTCTGCGAGCACTGCGCGTCCGGCTGCGCCCAGCGCACCGACCACCGGCGCGGCAAGGTGCTGCGCCGGCTGGCCGGTGACGACCCCGAGGTCAACGAGGAGTGGAACTGCGACAAGGGCCGGTGGGCGTTCACCTACGCGACCCGACCCGACGTGATCACCACTCCCCTGATCCGCGACGCGGACGGCGCTCTGGTGCCCGCGTCGTGGTCGCACGCGATGGCGACGGCGATCCGCGGCCTCGAGGCCGCGCGCGGACGCACGGGTGTGCTGGTCGGCGGCCGGGCGACGCTAGAGGACGCCTACGCCTACTCGAAGTTCGCCCGAATCGTGTTGGACAGCAACAACATCGACTTTCGGGCCCGCCCGACCTCGGCCGAGGAGGCCGGCTTCCTGGCGTCACACATCGCCGGACGGCGCAACGTCAGCTATTCCGATCTGGAGTCGGCGCCGGTCGTGGTGCTCGTCGGGTTCGAGCCCGAGGACGAGTCCCCCATCGTGTTCCTGCGACTGCGCAAGGCCGCCCGCAAGCGCGGGCTGCCGGTGTACGCGGTCGCGCCGTTCGCCACCCGGGCGCTGGTGAAGATGTCCGGGCATCTGATCAAGACCGCTCCCGGGAGCGAGGCCGCGGCGCTGGACGGGCTGGCCACCGGCGAGGTGGGCGACCTGCTGTCCTCGCCCGGCGCGGTCATCATGGTCGGCGAAAGGCTGGCCACCGTGCCCGGCGGATTGTCCGCCGCGGCGCGGCTCGCCGGAACCACCGGGGCCGCGCTGGCGTGGGTGCCGCGCCGGGCCGGCGAGCGCGGCGCGCTGGAGGCCGGCGCGCTGCCCACCCTGCTGCCCGGCGGCCGCCCGCTTGACGACGAGACCGCCCGCGCCCAGATCGCGGCGGCGTGGCACGTCTCCGAATTGCCCTCCGCCGGTGGGCGTGACGTCGAGGGCATCCTCGCCGGCGCCGCCGACGGGTCGCTGGGCGCCTTGCTGGTGGGCGGTGTCGAACCCGACGACTTCCCCGATCCAGAAGCCGTACTGGCCGCGCTGGACGCCGCGGGCTTCGTGGTGAGCCTGGAGCTGCGGCAGAGCGCGGTGACCGAGCGCGCCGACGTGGTGTTCCCGGTCGCGCCGACGGTGCAGAAGGCCGGCGCCTTCGTCAACTGGGAGGGCCGCTACCGCCCCTTCGAGCCGGCGCTGCGGGGCACCATCGCGCAAGCCAGCCAGTCCGACCACCAGGTGCTCGACGCGCTGGCCGAGGAGATGGGCGTCTATCTGGGGCTCTCGACCGCCGAAGCCGCCCGCACGGAACTGGCCGGGCTGGGCACCTGGGACGGCGGCTGGGCGGCCGGCCCGTCCGTCGCGACGCCGGAGCCGGCCACGTCGCCGGAAAAAGGACAAGCTGTGCTCACCGGCTGGCGGATGCTGCTCGACAACGGCCGGATGCAAGACGGCGAACCGCATTTGGCCGGCACCGCACGCACACCCGCGGTTCGGCTGTCCGCCGACACGGCCGCCGAAATCGGCGCCCGCGACGGCGACGCGGTGACCGTCAGCACGCCGCGGGGATCGATCAGCCTGCCGCTGCTCATCACCGACATGCCCGACCGGGTGGTGTGGCTCCCGCTGAACTCGCCGGGTTGTGCCGTGCACCGGCAGCTGGGCGTAACCCTGGGCAGCACGGTGAACATCGGAGTGGGATCATGACGACGAACCCCCTGTCCGACTTCGGACACGACACCTGGTGGCTGGTGCTGGGCAAGGCGCTGGCCATCTTCGTGTTCCTCATGCTCAACGTGCTGGTCGCGATCCTGCTGGAGCGCAAGATCCTCGGCTGGATGCAGCTGCGACCCGGTCCCAACCGCGCGGGGCCGTGGGGCACGCTGCAGAGCCTGGCCGACGGAATCAAGTTGGCGCTCAAGGAAACCATCACCCCCGGCGGCGTCGACAAGTTCGTCTACTTCGCGGCGCCGGTCATCTCGACGATCCCGGCGTTCACCGCGTTCGCGTTCATCCCGTTCGGCCCGGTGGTGTCGGTGTTCGGCCACCGCACCCCGCTGCAGCTGACCGACCTGCCGGTCGCCGTGCTGTTCATTCTCGGGCTGTCGGCGATCGGGGTGTACGGGATCGTGTTGGGCGGCTGGGCATCCGGGTCCACCTACCCACTGCTGGGCGGCGTGCGCTCCACCGCCCAGGTGATCTCCTACGAGGTGGCGATGGGACTGTCGTTCGCGGCGGTGTTCCTCTACGCCGGCTCCATGTCCACGTCGGAGATCGTCGCCGCGCAGGACCGGGTCTGGTACGTGTTCCTGCTGCTGCCGTCCTTCGTGATCTACCTGATCTCGATGGTCGGTGAAACCAACCGCGCCCCCTTCGATTTGCCCGAGGCCGAGGGCGAGCTGGTCGCCGGCTTCCACACCGAGTACTCGTCGCTGAAGTTCGCCATGTTCATGCTCGCCGAGTACGTCAACATGATGACGGTCTCGTCGCTGGCCACCGCGTTGTTCTTCGGGGGCTGGCACGCGCCCTGGCCGATCGACATGTGGGCGGGCGCCAACACCGGATGGTGGCCGGTGCTCTGGTTCACCGCCAAGATGTGGACCTTCCTGTTCATCTACTTCTGGCTGCGCGCCTCGCTGCCCCGGCTGCGCTACGACCAGTTCATGGCGCTGGGCTGGAAGCTGCTGATCCCCGCCTCGCTGGTCTGGGTGTTGATCGCGGCCGTGATTCGCACCATGCAGAACCAGGGGTATGCGCACTGGACCCCGGTGCTGGTGGTCAGCAGCATCGTGTTCGCCACGGCGCTGGTGCTGTTGCTGCGAAAACCGTTCGCCACGCCGGGCATTCGCGCGCTGGAGCGACAGCTCCGCCGCCAGGCCAAGCAGCTGCCCGCCGGACAGACCTCCACACCCGTATTCCCGACACCGCCGCTGCCGATGAAGTCCCTGGCGGCTGCGAGCAAGGAGAAAGCACGTGGCTAGATTCTTGGACGCCGTGGCCGGCTTCGGCGTGACGTTCGGATCGATGTTCAAAAAGAACGTCACCGAGGAGTATCCGGAGAAGCCGGGCCCCGTCGCGCCGCGCTATCACGGCCGTCACCAGCTCAACCGGTACCCGGACGGCCTGGAGAAGTGCATCGGTTGCGAGCTGTGCGCGTGGGCCTGCCCGGCCGACGCGATCTACGTCGAGGGCGCGGACAACACCGAGGAACTCAGGTATTCGCCCGGGGAACGCTACGGCCGGGTCTATCAGATCAACTATTTGCGCTGCATCGGCTGCGGCCTGTGCATCGAGGCCTGCCCGACCCGCGCGCTGACGATGACCAACGACTACGAGATGGCAGACGACAACCGCGCCGACCTGATCTACGAGAAGGACCGGCTGCTGGCCCCCCTGCTGCCCGGCATGACCGCGCCGCCGCACCCGCGCGCGCCCGGCGCCACCGACAAGGACTACTACCAGGGCAATGTCACCGCGGACGGCCTGCGGGAGACCGAGAAGGCCGGGGAATCCCGGTGACTGGGTCCACGGGCCAGCTCCTGGCCGCCAACCTGGCTTCCGACACCATCATCCGCACCTCCACCGGTGAAGCGGTGGCGTTCTGGGTGCTGGGCGCGCTGGCGCTGATCGGCGCGATCGGGGTGGTGCTCGCCGTCAACGCCGTGTACTCGGCGATGTTCCTGGCGATGACGATGATCATCCTGGCGGTGTTCTACATGATCCAGGACGCGCTGTTTCTGGGTGTCGTCCAGGTCGTGGTCTACACCGGCGCGGTGATGATGCTGTTCTTGTTCGTGCTGATGCTGATCGGCGTGGATTCCGCAGAATCCCTGAAGGAGACGCTGCACGGTCAGCGCATCGCCGCGGCGCTGGCCGGGATCGGCTTCGGTGTCCTGCTGATCGCGGCGATCGGCACCGCCGCGACCGGCGGCTTCGCGGGCCTGACCACCGCCAACGCCAACGGCAACGTGGAAGGGCTTGCGGCGCTGATCTTCTCCCGTTACCTCTGGGCGTTCGAACTCACCAGCGCGCTGCTCATCACCGCCGCCATCGGGGCGATGGTGCTGGCCCACCGCGAACGCTTCGAGCGCCGCAAGACGCAGCGGGAGCTGTCGCAGGAGCGATTCCAGCCCGGCGGGCACCCGACCCCGATGCCCAGCCCCGGTGTCTACGCGCGCCACAACGCCGTCGACGTGGCCGCGCTGCTGCCGGACGGGTCGTACTCGGAGCTGTCGGTGTCGCCGATCCTGCGCAGCCGCGGCGCCGACGGCAAGGCAACTCCCTCCCGTCAGGCGAGCCCCTCCCTATCGCAAGGTGGCACCTCGTGAATCCGGCCAATTACCTGTATCTTTCGGCCCTGCTGTTCACCATCGGAGCCTCGGGCGTGCTGCTGCGCCGCAACGCCATCGTGATGTTCATGTGCGTCGAGCTGATGCTGAACGCGGTCAACCTGGCGTTCGTCACGTTCGCGCGGATGCACGGCCACCTGGACGGGCAGATGATCGCGTTCTTCACGATGGTGGTGGCCGCGTGCGAGGTCGTCGTCGGGCTGGCCATCATCATGACGATTTTCCGTGCCCGCAAATCGGCGTCGGTGGACGACGCGAACCTACTCAAAGGCTGACATCGCCAATATGGGGCCAACATGACTCACTACACCTGGCTGCTGGTGGCGCTGCCACTGGCGGGTGCCGCGATCCTGTTGTTCGGCGGCCGACGCACCGACCCGTGGGGGCATTGGCTGGGCTGCGCCACCGCGCTCGCGGCGTTCGGCGTCGGCCTGAGCCTGCTGAGCGAGCTGCTCGGCCGCGGCGCCGAGGACCGCGCCATCCACCAGAAGGTGTTCACGTGGATCCCGGTCGGCCAACTGCAGGTCGACCTCGGCCTGCAAATCGACCAGCTGTCGGTGTGTTTCGTGCTGCTGATCTCCGGAGTCGGGTCGCTCATCCACATCTATTCGGTCGCCTACATGGCCGAAGACCCCGACCGGCGAAGGTTTTTCGGCTACCTCAACCTGTTCCTGGCCTCGATGCTGTTGCTGGTGGTCGCCGACAACTACGTGGTGCTCTACGTCGGCTGGGAAGGCGTGGGCCTGGCGTCCTACCTGCTGATCGGGTTCTGGTACCACAAGCCCACGGCGGCGACGGCGGCGAAAAAGGCGTTCGTGATGAACCGCGTCGGGGACGCCGGGCTGGCGCTGGGAATGTTCTTGATGTTCAGCACCTTCGGCACGCTGTCCTACGCCGGGGTGTTCGCCGGGGCGCCCGCTGCGAGCCGCGGCGCGCTGACGGCGATGGGCTTGCTGCTGCTGTTGGGCGCCTGCGCCAAGTCCGCGCAGGTCCCGCTGCAGGCGTGGCTGGGTGACGCCATGGAGGGCCCCACCCCGGTGTCCGCGCTGATCCACGCCGCCACCATGGTGACCGCCGGCGTGTACCTGATCGTGCGGTCCAACCCGCTCTACAACCTGGCGCCTGACGCGCAAACCGCGGTCGTGATCGTCGGCGCCGTCACGCTGCTGCTCGGCGCGTTCATCGGCTGCGCCAAGGACGACATCAAGCGCGCGTTGGCGGCATCCACGATGAGCCAGATCGGCTACATGGTGCTGGCCGCCGGGCTGGGCCCGGCCGGGTACGCGTTCGCGATCATGCACCTGCTCACCCACGGCTTCTTCAAGGCCGGGCTGTTCCTCGGCTCCGGCGCGGTCATCCACGCCATGCACGAGGAACAGGACATGCGCCGCTACGGCGGATTGCGCGCGGCGCTGCCGATCACCTTCGCCACCTTCGGTCTCGGCTATCTGGCGATCATCGGCGTGCCGCCGTTCGCGGGCTTCTTCTCCAAGGATGCGATCATCGAGGCCGCGCTGGGCGCCGGTGACGCCCGTGGTTACGTGCTGGGCGGGGCCGCGCTGCTGGGCGCGGGCGTCACCGCGTTCTACATGACCCGCGTGATGCTGATGACCTTCTTCGGCAAAAAGCGTTGGGGCCCAGGCATCCATCCCCATGAGGCGCCCGGCCTGATGGCGTGGCCGATGATCCTGCTCGCCGTCGGCTCGGTGTTCTCGGGTGGGTTGCTGGCGTGGCGGGGCACCCTGCAGCGCTGGCTCGAGCCGGTCGTCGGGAAACACGAAGAGGTGACGCACGCCTTCCCGGTGTGGATCAACACCGCCCTGGCGCTGGGCGTCGTCGCCGTCGGGATCGCGGTGGCCTACCGGTTGTACGCCACGGCGGAAATCCCCCGGGTGGCACCGCTCGCCGTTTCGCCGGTCACGACGGCCGCGCGCAGGGACTTCTACGGCGACGCCTTCAACGAGGAGGTGTTCATGCGCCCCGGAGCCGAACTGACCCAAGCGCTCGTCGACGTCGACAACGCGGGCGTGGACGGCTCGGTGAACGCGCTGGCCGCGCTGGTGGGCCGGACTTCGAATCGCCTGCGGGGGCTGCAAACCGGCTTCGCCCGCAACTACGCATTGTCGATGCTGACGGGCGCGGTACTGGTGATCGCGCTGATCCTGGCGGTGAAGCTGTGGTGAATCGCGCCGGCGACGACGCAGTGGGGGCACCACCCGCTTGCGGGGGACGGAGCGATGAGGAGGAGTGGCGCCGATGAACACCGTTCCGTGGCTGAGCGTCCTGTGGCTGGTGCCGTTGGCCGGCTCGGTGCTCGTCATCCTGCTGCCTCCGGGGCTGCGCCGGCTCGCCAAGTGGACGGGCCTGGTCTTCGGCGTCCTGACGCTGGCCGTCGCGATCGTCGTCGCCCTCGGCTTCAAATCCGGTGGCAGCACGTACCAATTCGTCGAAAGCCATTCCTGGATACCGGCTTTCGGCGCGACCTACTCCCTGGGTGTCGACGGCATCGCCGTGGTGCTGGTGCTGCTCACCGCGGTGCTGATCCCGGTGCTGCAGGTGGCCGGCTGGAACGACGGGGATGGTGACGACTCGTCTCGAAGCGGCGAACGCAGCCCGCGCGGCGTGCACGCCTACGTCGCCCTGACGCTGGCGATCGAGTCGATGGTGCTGATCTCCGTGGTCGCGCTCGACGTGCTGCTGTTCTACGTGTTCTTCGAGGCCATGCTCATCCCGATGTACTTCCTGATCGGGGGCTTCGGCGGCGGTCCGGGCAGGTCACGCGCGGCGGTGAAGTTCTTGCTGTACAACCTGTTCGGCGGGTTGATCATGCTGGCCGCGGTGATCGGGCTGTACGTGGTCACCGCGCAGCACGGATCGGGCACCTTCGACTTCCGCGAGATCGTGGCCGGCGTCGCCTCCGGCCGCTACGGCGCCGACTCCGCGGTGTTCAAGGCGCTATTCCTGGGCTTCATGTTCGCGTTCGCCATCAAGGCGCCGCTGTGGCCCTTCCACCGGTGGCTGCCCGACGCCGCGGTCGAGGCCACCCCCGCGACAGCGGTGCTGATGATGGCCGTGATGGACAAGGTCGGCACCTTCGGCATGCTGCGCTACTGCCTGCAGCTGTTCCCCGGCGCCTCAACGTATTTCCGCCCCCTGATCATCGTTCTGGCGGTCATCGGGGTCATCTACGGAGCGATCGTGGCCATCGGGCAGACCGACGTCATGCGCCTGATCGCCTACACCTCCATTTCCCACTTCGGGTTCATCATCCTGGGCATCTTCGTGATGACGAGTCAGGGCCAGAGCGGGTCGACGCTGTACATGCTCAACCACGGCCTGTCCACGGCGGCGGTGTTCTTGATCGCGGGATTCCTGATATCCCGGCACGGCAGCCGGAAGATCGCCGACTACGGCGGGGTGCAGAAGGTGGCGCCCATCCTGGCGGGCACGTTCCTCGTCTCGGCCATGGCCACCCTCTCGCTGCCCGGCCTGGCGCCGTTCATCAGCGAATTCCTGGTGCTGCTGGGCACTTTCAACCGGTACTGGCTGGCCGCCGCGTTCGGTGTGACCGCGCTGGTGCTGTCCGCCATCTACATGCTCTGGCTCTACCAGCGCATGATGACCGGCCCGGTGGCCACCGGCAACGAGAAGATCGGTGACCTGCGGGCGCGCGAATTGGTCGTGGTGGCACCGCTGATCGCCCTGCTTTTCGTGCTCGGTGTCTACCCCAAGCCGGTGCTCGACATCATCAACCCCGCCGTCGAGAGCACCATGACCACGATCGGCCAGCACGATCCCGCGCCGAGCGTGCCGGCCGTCAACCGCGCACCCCGGACAGCCGAAGGACCGCGACGATGACACTCCCCACGCCCAGCATCGAGTACTTCCTGCTCTGCCCGACGCTAATCGTGTTCGGCGTCGCCGTGGTGGGAGTCCTCGCGGAGGCGTTCCTGCCCAGGCGGGTTCGCTACGGCGCGCAAGTGACGCTGGCCCTCGCCGGTCTGGTCGCGGCGTTCCTGGCGACCGTAAAGGTGGCCCAGTCAATTCCGGCCTCTGGCCGCGCGACGGTGTTAGGCGCCATGGCCATCGACCGCACAACCCTGTACCTGCAAGGCACGGTTCTGCTGGTCGCGGTGCTGGCGGTGATCTTCATCGCCGAGCGCACGCAGGCCAAGGCGGAGAACAAGGTTGCCGCGGGCGTGGGGGCCGCCCGCCCGGCCGGTCTGGACTCGTTCACCCCGCAGGCCTCCGCGGTTCCCGGCAGCGACGCCGAGCGCGACGCGGAGCGGGCCGGGGCCGCGCAGACCGAGCTGTTCCCGCTGGCGATGCTGTCCGTCGGCGGCATGATGGTGTTCCCGGCGTCCAATGACCTGTTGACGATGTTCGTTGCGCTCGAAGTGCTTTCGTTGCCCCTGTATCTGATGTGCGGCCTGGCCCGGCATCGGCGCCTGCTGTCCCAAGAGGCGGCGATGAAGTACTTCCTGCTGGGCGCGTTCTCGTCGGCGTTCTTCCTGTACGGCGTGGCGCTGCTGTACGGCGCGACCGGCACGCTGCTGCTGACCGGAATCCGGGATGCACTGGCGGCGCACGGGGACACCTCGATGGCGTTGGTGGGTGTCGCGCTGCTGGCGGTGGGCCTGCTGTTCAAAGTCGGTGCGGTGCCGTTCCATTCGTGGATTCCGGACGTCTATCAGGGCGCGCCCACCCCCATCACCGGGTTCATGGCGGCGGCCACCAAGGTCGCGGCCTTCGGCGCCCTGCTCCGCGTGGTCTACGTCGCGCTGCCGCCGCTGCACGATCAGTGGCGCCCGGTGCTGTGGACCATCTCGATTCTCACCATGGCGGTGGGGACCATCACCGCGGTGAACCAGACCGACGTCAAGCGCATGCTGGCCTATTCGTCGGTCGCCCACGTCGGGTTCATCCTCACCGGCGTCATCGCCGACAACCAGGCCGGCCTCTCGTCCACGCTGTTCTACCTGCTGGCCTACAGCTTCAGCACCGTCGGCGCCTTCGCCATCGTGAGCCTGATCCGCGACGCCGACGGCGTCGAGGACGCCACGCTGTCGCACTGGGCTGGGCTCGGACAGCGCTCACCCATTGTGGGCGTGATGTTTTCGATGTTCCTGCTGGCCTTCGCCGGCATCCCGCTGACGAGCGGATTCGTCAGCAAGCTCGCCGTGTTCAAGGCCGCCGCCCAGGGGGGCGCGGCACCGCTGGTGATCATCGGTGTGGTCGCCAGTGGTATCGCCGCGTACTTCTACGTGCGGGTGATCGTGTCGATGTTCTTCACCGAGGCGACCGACGACACCCCGCACGTGGTGGAGCCGGGCATTCTGAGCAAGGCGGCGATCGCGGTGTGCGCCGTGATCACCGTGGCCTTGGGCATCTTCCCGCAGCCGCTGCTCGACCTGGCCGACCAGGCCGCCCAACTGCTGCACTGAGCTCAGCCCAGGAACGGGCGCACCGCCAGCACGTAGACCGCCAGCGCCGCCAGCGGCGCGGCCAAGGGCAACCACGGCAAGTGCATCGGGAACCACGTCGCGACCAACCCGGCGAACGTAAAGCTCACGGCCCCAACCATGGTCGGCCAACTGCCCAGCACCGCCACGGCCGACGCACCGGCCGCGTGGCGGCACACCAGATACGCGGCCGCGCACAGCCCGGACAGCGCAACGAACACCAGCGGCGGGTCGGACAGCGCGATGGTGGCCACCGACAGCAACACGGCAAGCGTTGCTGCAGGGCGAAATGCCGCTCCCCCGATCACCGCGATCAGCGCCGCCACCCACGCGGCCACCGCCGGCCCGCGCGATCCTTCGGCGGCCAACCCCACCATCAGCAACCCGAACGCGGCCGAGAACACCGGGGCCCACAGCCGCGGCAGTGTGCCCATGTCGGCGCTAGACACGGAGCCGTCCTCGCACCCGCCGTCGGCGGTCCGGCAGCACACCCATGGATTGCTCCAATCCGCCGTCCTGATGCCACAGCACGATGTCGACGCCGACGGTGGCCATGTCGCGGTACATGGCGGACCGCTGCAGCGCCCACATCCGGTTCACCAGCGGATCCTGCTCGCCCTCGAACGGGGTGCGGTCCAGGATATCGACGGCGATGACGACATGGCCGCGCCTGCGCAGATCGATCAGCGCGAGCGCGAATTCGGTATCCAGCAACGTGGAGAACGCGATGACGATCGCGCCGGCGGGGACGGCCGCGCGGGGCGCCAAAGTGCCCGTGGTGTTTTCGAATCGATCGCCGGCGCCGAGCACCGTGTCGAGCACCCGATAAAACTGGCGCTGCCCGATGTCGGCGCCCAGCCAGCGCGGGTGGTTGCCGCCCAGGGCGACGATCCCGGCGCGATCACCGTGCCGAAGGGCGGTCTGCACGACCTGCGCGGCCCCGCGCACGACGCGCTCGGTGGCGGCGGTCGCCGGGCCCGCCGGCTGCCGATACGTGTCGATCAGCACCACCACGTCGGCGGCGCGGTCGGTGAGGCGCTGCGTGACATGCAGCTGGCCGCGGCGCGCGCTCACCGGCCAATTCACCGCGCGCAGTTGGTCTCCCGGCACGTAGGCGCGGATGTCGGCATACTCGACGCCCGGGCCGACGTGCCGGGTGAGATGGGCGCCCAGGCGGTCGAGCAGCTCGGTCTGCGGGATGGGCGTCGACTGCGGCGGCGTCAGCGGAAACACGATGACTTCCGCGGCGTCGACGACGGCCGTGCCAGACAGCAGCCCGCCCCGCGCCACCGCGTCCACGCGGGCCCGGATGAAGTACCGGCCCCAGCGTTGCGCCGTCGCCGCAACCGTTTTGGCGTCGCGGGAATCGGCGTCGAGAATGTCGAGCTGCATCCCCTCGACGGGCGGAATCGTGACCTCGATCGCGGAGGTTCCCGGTGCCGCGTCGTCCTCCGTCACCCAAATGCGCAGCCGCGCCCGGTCGTCTTCGAAGCATCGCTGCGCATCGGGGTCACCGTGCACGCGGACCGTCGGCACGGGTCGTTGCCAGCTGATGGAGCACAGCACGCCGAGCAGCGGCGCCGCGAATGCGATCAGCTGCCACCGCGCGCCGATCACCGCGGCCGCCAGCGCCAACCCCGCGCAGGTCGCGATGGCCCGCGTCAATGATGATGCACGCCACCGGAATTCGACCTCACGGGCGGTCACGCCGCACTCATCCGGGACCTCCCTGGCCGCCGGTCCGCGGTACCGGCAGGCGGCGCAGCAACTCGGCGACGACGTCGGCGCCCTGAATTTTTCGCACCCACATCTCCGGGCGCAGGGTGATCCGGTGCGCGACCGCCGGGATGGCGAGCGCCTTGACGTCTTCGGGGATGACATAGTCGCGGCCGAGCAACAGCGCGCGGGCGCGGGCGAGTTGGACCAGGTCGAGTTCGGCGCGCGGGCTGGCGCCCACGGCCACCTGCGGATGATGCCGGGTGGCGTTGGCGAGCGAGACCACGTAGTGCAGCACGTCTTCATGCACGGTCACCTGCTCGACCGATTCCCGCATCGCGAGCAGGTCGCGCGCATCGACGACCTGGTTCACGGTCGGCTCGTTGGACCCGCGGTCGAGGCGGCGGCGCAGCATCGCGGTCTCGTCGCGCTCGGAGAGGTAGCGCAGTTCCAGGCGGATCGCGAAGCGGTCGAGCTGCGCTTCGGGCAGCGGGTAGGTGCCTTCGTACTCGATCGGGTTGTCGGTCGCGAGCACGATGAACGGCTTTGGCAGCTGGTGTGTTTCGCCGTCGATGCTCACCTGGCCCTCGGCCATCGCCTCCAGCAGCGCCGCCTGTGTCTTGGGCGGTGTGCGGTTGATCTCGTCGGCGAGCAACAGGTTGGTGAAGATCGGTCCGGGTCGGAAGGCGAAACGGCCCGATTGCATGTCGTAGATGGTCGAGCCGAGCAGGTCCGCCGGCAGCAGGTCCGGGGTGAACTGCACGCGGGTGAACTGCAGACCCAACGCGGCGGCGAACGACCTGGCGATCAGCGTCTTGCCCAGACCGGGCAGGTCCTCGATCAGGACGTGGCCGCGCGCGAGCACCGCGGTAAGGATGAGCGTGAGCGCGGAACGCTTACCCACCACCACGCGCTCGATCTCGTCGAGCACCGCCTCGCAGTGCGCTGTGGTTGTTGCCGCCGGCAGCGTCATACCTGTTCCAACTTTCGCAGAATCTCTTCCAGCGCCGCGCGGCCGGGGCCGGGCCGGCGGTCGCCGGTCGGTGCGACGTTGTTCGGGTTAACCCATTCCCACAGGTCGGTCCCGAAGAGCATCTGACCGCTCGCCTGATACGCCACGGGATCTTTGGATCGCCGTTCCCCCGTGGCCATCTCGTACCTGCGCGCGAGCATCGGACGCAGGTGCCGGTCCCAGTCCACGCGGGTCGACTCCGACCACCGGATCGTCGTCGCGGTGTTGGACAGCCAGCGACGCAACGAATCGCCGAGCTCGTCGGGCTCTTCTTCGCCCTCGAACTGCATTCCGCGTCCCAGCACGCGTCGGACGGTGAGCAACACCAGCGCCAGCGCGCCACCGGAGGCGGCCAACACCAGCCGCCGATCGTCTTGGATCAGGGCCAGCAGCTCGATCCCGACGATCAGGCAGACGCCAAGGGCCAGAGTCTTTTTCATGCGGGACTCCGGGATCTCAGTTCATCGAGCACCAACTTCAGAACGCGCACGGCCACGTCACGGTGGCCCTCGTTCATGACGTGCGGGCTGAACCGCGCCTCGGCGAACAGGCTTACCAATTGCACTGCGTTGTCGGCGTGCAGCGCATGGTGCTCGACCGCCCGGGCCAACACCTCGGTCGGGGTGTCGAAGTCCTGCGGGGCGGCGCCGGGAACATTGGCGAGCTCGCGCTCCATCGCCGCGTAACAGGCGATGATCGCCTCGCGCGGTTCACGGCTGAGGTCGGTCATCGCGGCCAGCCCGCGTTCGGCCGCGCGCGCCAGCGATTCCGAACGGGTCGGCGGCGCCGCGGATTCCACAAAGTCGTCGCCGGCGGTGGCCGGGGTCGACGCGCGCCCGCGGCGCCGCGACATGACGACCGTCCCGGCGGCGATGATCAACATCGTCGGGACGGTCGCGGCGAGCAGGATGCCGAACATGTCCCCGTTGGGCGGATGTGGGCGCCGCGGCGCCGGTGCGTTGGCGTGCTCGCCGGATGCAGCAGCGGTCGCCGGCGAGGGCGGCGCCTGGGCGTCGCCGTGGGCGGACAGCAGGCGGGACCCGACCAGCACGATCGACAGCCACGCGGCCAGGACCGCCAGCCCGATGATCACCACGCGCCAGCTCGGCCGGCCCCTGCCGGTGCCCAGCATCTCGGACAGCTGGCCGGCCTGCGGGGCCGCCGCGCGGGGGTCCCGCAACCGCGCGATGACCGCGATCGCCACCAGCGTGAGCGCCGCCCCGAGGATCGCCACCACGAATATCAGCGCCGCACCGCTGCTCGCGGGTTCGTCGCGCGGCCCGCGCGGGGAGGCCGGTAGGTAGCCGCGGAGGGCGGCCGAGATGACGAGCAGCAGCACGATCAGGGCGACGACCCGCCCCGTGGCCTTGTCCACACCAGGCATTGGCACACCACTCGACCGGTTGGCTTTGCCTCATCCTGGCACGTCAGGCCGGGGGTTATCCACAGTCCGCAGTTCATCCACAAATCTCGATTCGACTGATGATGTTCGAATGTGCGTTCGATAGCGTGAGGGGGTGGGTCTCCGGATGAGCGCCGAACAGGCTCGAGAGCAGATCGCCGCCGCTCTCGACGCGATCGACGCCGCCCACGACGTGCTGCGGGAGACCTCCTCGGACGTGGTCGGCAACGACTTCCGCCTCGGCGTCGCCGAACGGCTGGAGACGCAGGAGCGCACCAACCGGGGGTTGATGTACCGGTTCTTCGCGGAAATCGCCGACCCGCCCGACGGCGGCGGGTTCGTCCCGGCGGTCCGCGACACGCTGTGGGCGCGGCTACGCATCACGCCCAACGAGATCACCCGCCGCTTCCGGCTCGCGGCCCGGATCCGGCCGCGGCGCTCGCTGACCGGGCCGCCCGTGCCCCCGGAGCTACCGGAATTGGCGGCCGCCGTGGCGGCGGGTGCGGTCGGCGAAGACCACATCAGGACGGTATGCGCGGCCGTGGATGTGCTGCCAACCTGTGTGTCACCCCTGGAAGTGGCCGACGCCGAGCGCGCGCTGGTGCGGCACGCGGCCAAACTCGACGCCGGGGTCGTCGCCAAGCTCGGCCGGCGGATCGCCGACCACCTCAATCCCGACGGCCTCTTCAACGACCGGGACCGGGCCCGCCGCCGCGGATTGCACCTAGGCCCACAGGGTCCCGACGGCATGTCGCCGCTGTCCGGCCTGCTCGACCCCGAGGCCCGCGCCTACTTCGAGGCCGTCCAAGCGGCCGTGCGGCCCGGGCGCCACGAACCGGACTCCGCGGCCGACGACCCGGCGGCGCGCGACCGGCGCACACCGGCGCAGCGCCGCCACGACGCATTCAAATGGGGACTCGAGACCGCCGTGGCCTCCGGCCGGCTCGGGACGCACCGCGGTCACCCCGTGACCGTGGTCGCCACGACCACGTTGGCCGAACTCGACCGCGCCGCACACGCGGTCGTCGACTCGTCGATACCGATGCCGGCGCCCGCCAGGACGGGTGGCGATTCGAGCCTGCCGATGCGGGACCTGATCCGGATGGCCGCCAAGGCAATTCACTACCTGGCGGTGTTCGACGAGCACACCGGCCGCCCGCTGTACCTGGGCCGCCAGAAACGTCTCGCCACCGCCGACCAGAGGCTCATCTGTTACGCCCGCGACCACGGTTGCACACGGCCCAACTGCCTCGAACCCGGCTACCACTGCGAGGTCCACCATTGCCCGGATTGGGCGGGCGGTGGTCAAACCGACGCGGACAAGCTCTTCTTCGCCTGCGGGTGCGACCACGCCGCGGCGAGCCGGGGCGACTGGCGCACCGAGGTGACCGACGACGGGCGGCTCGGCTGGACGGATGGCGACGGGCCACCCGAGGTGAACCGGGCTCACCATCCGGACGAGCTCCTCCGCGGCGATCCCGACCCGCCGGACGGCCACCAATCGGGCCGCTGAACTGCTCGCCAAGTGGGACGCCCGGTGAGACACTCAGCGGGTGCCGCCGCATCGGGATGTCGCCGCGTTCGACGAACGCGCCGCCGGCTACGACCGCGGCTGGCGCGGCCGGCTGCACCACGAAATCGCCTATCGCACCGCGCACCTGGCCGTGGCGACCGTCACCGCTCCCGAGTACGTGCTCGACGTCGGATGCGGCACAGGCTACCTGTTAGGGCTGCTGGCCCGCCGCTACCCGAACGCCAAACACCTCAGCGGGATCGACGCCGCCCCGCAGATGGTCGCCGTCGCAAGGGCTCTCGCCCGCGACCCGCGGTTGAGCTTCAACCGCGGGGTGGCCGAAGAGATCAATTATGCCGACCGCGTTTTCGATCTGGTCGTCGGCAGCACGTCATTCGATCACTGGTCCGACCAGCTGGCCGGGCTGACGGAGTGCGCTCGGGTGCTGCGGCCCGGCGGACGCCTGGTGCTCGTCGACCAGTTTTCGCTGGGGCTGCTGCCGACCCTCGCCATCGGCCGTCGCGGCAAGGCCCGCACCCGGCGCCGCGCCGAACGCCTGCTGCTGCAGGCGGGATTCCGCTCGCCGAAATGGCAGCGCCTGCACGCCGTGATCGTCAACGCCGTCACGGCGACCAAGCCCGCCTAGTCGTGGCCTGCAGCGACCAGCCCGCCTAGTCCAGCTGGAAGGGCCGGAAACTGCCGTCGAGCACCTGCAGATGGCCGATCGTGCGGCCCGTGACCTGCCCGGGATCGACCAACGCTAATTGGACTGCCGCCCTTGCGAATTCGTCGGCGGCCGCGGTCTCGTCGAACTCGCGGGCATAATAGGCCAGCCCGGGGGTGAGGATCGGCTTCGACGGCGACAGGGCGTTCACCGCGATGCGGTGGTCGGCCAGATCGTAAGCCGCGCACTGGGTCAGGTGCTCGAGCGCCGCCTTGGACCCACCGTATCCCGGCAGCACCCCGCCGCTGCGGCCCGGGTACGGGCCGTCGCCGGGGATCCTTGACGCGACCGAGGTGATGTTGATGATCGTCCCGCCACCGGCATCGATCATGTCGGGACAGACCAGCTGCATCAGCTCGTAGGCGGCGAACACGGCGATCTCGAAATGCCTGCGGTACGCCGCCAGCGGGATGCTGACGAACCCCGGCCAGCCGGCTTTGGCGGCGCCGCTGGCCGGCTTGGCGGACTTGGCGCGCCGCTCGGCGCCCGGCGTCGGCGGGCGGCCAGGGGCGGTGAAGGCAGCATTGTTGACCAGAATCGTGATGGGCCCCAGGGCTTCTCGCGCGGCGCCCACCAGTCGCGCGATGTCGTCCCGGTCGGTCAGATCGGCGCGGACAGCCACCGCGCGCCCGGCCGCCGCCTCGATTTCGGCGACGGTCTCGCCGATGGTGCCGGGCAACCGCTCATCCCACACCTGCTCGGTGCGCCCGGCCACCGCCACGGCGGCGCCCTCGGCAGCGAGGGCCAGCGCGATCGCCCGGCCCAGCCCGCGACTGGCGCCGGTGACGATCGCGGCCCGCCCCGACAGGCGCCCCGTCATCGCGTCACCCCGTGCACCACGATGGCGGTCGTCTGCTCCACCCACGCATCGTCGAGCTCGTCCTCCGGGCGCAGCAGCATGCGCAGCATCGTCGCTCCGCCGATCAGCTCGATCAACCGGTCCGGGTCCACGTCGGGATGGGCTTCACCCCGGTCGACGGCGTCACTGAGCCGCACCCGCACCGTCGCGAACAGGTCCGCGAAGCGGGACATCACCCGGGCGTTCAGCGCGGGGTCGGCCGTCATGTCGGCCACCAGCCCCGGCAGGGCGGCCCGGACGACCGGGGTGGTGAAGACGTCGCGGGTGGCCTTGATCATCATGCGGATGTCGGCGGCGATGTCCCCGGCCGGCGCCTCCAGCGCGGTCGGCGCCACCGGAAAGGCCGCCTCGTGCACCAATTCCGCCTTACTTGACCACCGCCGGTACAGCGCGGATTTCGTGGTTCCCGCCCGCTCGGCGACCGCCGCCAGGCTCAGGTTCGAATAGCCCATTTGGACAAGCAGTTCCGCGGTGGCAGATAGGATGGCCGAGTCGATACGCGGGTCCCGCGGGCGACCGGCGCCGGGGGCCTTGTCAATGGCGGACTGGTCTGCTTTCATAACGCTACCTACCGTATCGTAATTGCCGCGCCGAAGTCTCGAAGAGAACTGAAGTCTCAAAGAATGGAGGCACCCGTGGCCAACGAACCCGTGCTCGACAAGGTCGACCGACTTCAGCGCTCCAGCCGAGACGTCACGACACTACCCGCGGTGATGTCGAAATGGCTGTCGACCGTGCTGCCGGCCGGCGCCAACCCGGAGGTCACCGTCGAAAGCGGCGTCGACTCGACAGGCATGTCCTCGGAAACCATCATCCTGACCGCCCGCTGGCAGCAGGACGGCGAGCCGATTGAGCAGAAGCTGGTGACCCGGGTTGCCCCCGCCCCCGAAGACGTGCAGGTCTTCCCCACCTATCGGCTTGACCACCAGTTCGAGGTGATCCGCAAGGTCGGCGAAATCACCGACGTCCCGGTCCCGCCGGTGCGCTGGCTCGAACCCACCGGTGACGTGCTGGGGACGCCCTTCTTCGTCATGGACTACGTCGACGGTGTGGTGCCCCCCGACGTCATGCCCTACACGTTCGGCAACAACTGGTTCGCCGACGCCCCCGCCGAACGCCAGCGCCAACTGCAGGACGCGACCGTCGGGGTGCTGGCCAAACTGCATTCAATTCCTAACGCGCAGAACATGTTCGGATTCCTGTCCGAAGGCCAAGAGGGCGACACCGCGCTGCGCCGGCACTTCAACTGGGTGCGGTCCTGGTACGACTTCGCGGTGCCCGACATCGGCCGCTCACCGCTGCTGGAGCGGACCTTCGCCTGGCTGGAGGACCACTGGCCGGCCGACGAGGCCGGCCGCGAGCCGGTACTGCTCTGGGGCGACGCGCGGGTGGGCAACGTGTTGTACCGCGACTTCTCCCCGGTGGCGGTGCTCGACTGGGAAATGGTCACGCTCGGGCCGCGCGAGCTGGATGTAGCGTGGATGATCTACGCCCACATGGTGTTTCAACAACTGACCGGTCTGGCCGGCCTGCCCGGCCTGCCGGAGGTGATGCGCGAGGACGACGTCCGCGGCACCTACCAGCGGCTGACCGGCGTGGAAGTCGGCGACCTGCGCTGGTTCTATGTCTACTCGGGCGTCATGTGGGCCTGCGTGTTCATGCGCACCGGCGCGCGCCGGGTGCACTTCGGCGAAACCGAGAAACCCGACGATGTCGAGTCGCTGTTCTACCACGCCGGGTTGATGAGACGTCTTATCGGAGAGGACAACTAATGCTCGGACCGCTCGACGAGTTCCCGGTACATCAGATCCCCCAGCCGATCGCGTGGCCGGGCTCCTCGGACCGCAACTTCTACGATCGCTCCTACTTCAACGCCCACGACCGCACCGGCGACATCTTCGTCATCAGCGGCATCGGCTACTACCCCAACCTCGGTGTCAAGGACGCGTTCTTCCTCGTCCGGCGCGGGGATATCCAGACCGCGGTGCACCTGTGCGATGCCATCGACCAAGATCGGCTCAACCAGAAGGTCAACGGCTACCGGATCGAGGTCATCGAGCCGCTGCACAAGCTGCGGCTGGTCCTCGACGAAACCGAAGGTGTGGCAGCCGATCTCACCTGGGACGGCCTGTTCGACGTCGTGCAGGAACAGCCGCACGTCCTGCGGTCCGGCAACCGGGTGACGCTGGACGCCCAGCGGTTCGCGCAGCTGGGCAGCTGGAGCGGTCGCATCGCCATCGACGGCGAGGAGATCTCCGTCGACCCCGCGACCTGGCTCGGCAGCCGTGACCGGTCCTGGGGCATCAGGCCGATCGGCGAACCCGAACCCGCGGGCCGGCCCGCCGACCCTCCCTTCGAGGGCATGTGGTGGCTCTACGTGCCCATGGCGTTCGACGACTTCGCCATCGTGCTGATCATCCAGGAGGAGCCCAACGGCTTCCGCTCGCTCAACGACTGCACCCGGATCTGGCGCGACGGCCGCGTCGAGCAGCTGGGCTGGCCGCGGGTCAAGATCCACTACCGGTCCGGCACCCGCATCCCCACCGGCGCGACCATCGACGCCACCGCCCCCGACGGCACACCGGTCCACTTCGACGTGGAGTCCAAGCTGCCGGTGCCCATCCACGTCGGCGGCGGCTACGGCGGCGACTCGGACTGGCTGCACGGCACGTGGAAGGGCGAGAAGTTCGTCGAGCGGTTGACCTACGACATGACCGACCCGGCAATCGTCGCGCGGTCGGGTTTCGGTGTCATCGACCACGTCGGCCGCGCGCTGTGCCGCGACGGCGACGGCGAACCCGTGGAGGGCTGGGGGCTCTACGAGCACGGCGCGCTGGGCCGCCACGACCCCTCGGGCTTCACAGACTGGCTCACCGTCGCGCCGTAGCCCTTACGACCCGACGTCGGTCGGGCTCCCGTGGCAGTACGACAGCACATGCTCGCGTACCAGCTCGCCGACATTCGGATCGCGCCTGGCGAAGGCGTCGACGATTGCGGTGTGATCGTCGACGTTGTCGTGTAATCCGGTGCGAAGTAGGCGGAGCGACAGGTTTGTCCACACTTCGATGCCGAGCGATTCCCACACCGCGAGCAACACTGCGTTGCCCGAACTCGCGACGATCTCGCGGTGGAACGCGACGCCGGCCCGAACCTGCATGCCGACGTCACCCAACTCCGCGGCTCGCCGGATCTCGTCGGTATGCCGCTGCAATGCCGTCACATCACCGGCCAGCTTGTCGACCGCAAGTGAGGCCGCGAGGCCTTCCAGAGCTGCTCGCACGGGGTACATCTCGAGCAGGTCGCCGGCACCGATGTCGCGCACCCGCGCGCCCTTGTTCGGTTCCGAGCTGACCAGCCGCAGTGCTTCCAGATCGCGCAGCGCCTCGCGCACGGGCGCTTGGCTGACGTTCAGCTCGGTGGCGACCTGGCGTTCCACGATACGGTCACCGGGTTGCCACCGACCGCTGATCAGCCCGTCGAGCAGCACACCCAGAATCTGTTCGCGAAGCGGCATGCCCCGAACTTCAGGCCGCCCGTCGGACGCGTTGGACACCGCCTAACTCTAGGCCTGCCGCCAGACCCGGTTGCGGACATCGGCGAGAGTCGGCCCGGGCTCCCGGTCTATCTGCATCACCCGACACTTGATGCCGCCACACGCCTTCCGGATCTCAGTACCGGTTACTTCGATAACCTGCACGCCGGCGGCCCGGATTTTCTCGTTCGTCCGGTGGCAGTCCGCGTGGGCGATCACCTTGCCGGGCTCGAGCAACAG
The DNA here is from genome assembly GCF_041890355.1 of Mycobacterium hainanense. Lineage (NCBI taxonomy): Bacteria > Bacillati > Actinomycetota > Actinomycetes > Mycobacteriales > Mycobacteriaceae > Mycobacterium > Mycobacterium hainanense. The sequence continues at coordinate 4,361,725 of NZ_CP169059.1, forward strand.
CACATTGCACGGCGCGAGGAAGTCGCGCTGCTCTTCTGGATCCGCTTCGATCAGCTCGAAGTTGTTGTCGTACAACCAGGTACGCGCCTCCCAGTCCAGCGCTGCCGGTGAGACGATGAGCTTTCCCACGTCGATCGCGTTGATGTTGATGTCCGGATGCGCGCAGGCACCGGTGGCTTTGTTGAAGAAGCCTTCCACGGCGGGCCGCAGTTGCAGGTTGTGAAACTCCTCGGTGCCGCTGGTTCTGGATATAGCGTCGACGAATTGGTCCGTTCCACGCTGGTCGTACGAGGCCGATAAACAGGTGACCAGCACCTCCTCGGCGATCATGTTGCAGGCGCCTGGCTCCATTGCGCCTTCGGTGATCGCGACAAGCGGCGGAATGTTCAACGTGTTCCACGCCCACTTGGCGAGGTACTCGGTGACGCCGACCATGCCGGGCAGGAATCCGAAACGCGAAATGACCGATCCGCCGCGCCAAATCGAGCCCCAGGACAAGAACACATGGCCCATCAGTGGCCCGTAGGCATTGGTCGGCTCGTCGGGGTAATCGATCCAGTGCACCGTGATGCCATTGCTCTGCAAAGCCGTTGCCAATTCCTCGGTTTCGCGTTGAAACGCGGCCAGGTCGACCGGGCCACGGTCCGGGACACCCATCAGGCCTTGGAAAAACGCCGGGTTCTGCCGGTATTGCGGGCTCTGATCGTGGATGGTGTGTTCGGTCGGCATGTGCAGGGCAACCTCGGTCAATCGGCCGATGCCGTTGAAACCGAACGAACGCCCCGCTACCGCCTCGGCCTGGTACGTCCGGTAGTCCGCCTGATGTGTGGCGCGCACGAACTCGTAGGTGCTGATGCCGTCCCGATAGTGCGGGATGTCCGCCAGCCGCCAATCCTGGTAGGCGCGGGCAGATTTGGGTGCGTCGATGGCTGTCATCTGATTCCTCCGGCGTAAGTGGACTCGCTCCATGTCAATCTGATCGATGATCGATCATTTGTCAAATGGGTATATCGCTCGCTCCGGAGCCCACCGCTAGCCTCGCCGGTGTCGCGCACCGGGGTGGTCGTCAGCCAGCAACGGGCCGGCGCCGCCGAGCCGCTCGCGCAGCGTGGCACGCGGCACGCTCTCGGGCACCCGACCGCGGCGCCGCAACTCCGGGACCACCAGGTCGGCGAAGTCGGCGAAGGTGCCCGGCGTCGTCACGTAGGCGACGTTGAACCCGTCGACGTCGGCCTCCTCGACCCACCGCTCCAACTCGTCGGCCACCTCGGTCGGCGAACCGACGAGCACCGGCCCGCGGCCGCCGATACCGATCTCGTCGGCGAGTTCCCGGACCGTCCAGGCGCGGTCGGGGTCAGCGGTGGTGAAGGATGCCAGCGCGGAGCGGTTCGCGTCCGTCTCGACGTAGCGCAGCGGCTCGTCCGGGTCGAGCTCGGCCAGATCGACCCCCGTCCAGCCGCCGAACAGGGCCAGCGCGCCGTCCGGGCTGACGAAGCGCCGGTAGTCGGCCAGCTTGGCCTCGGCGGCCGCGCGGGTCTCGGCGACCACCGGGGTAACCATGGTGAACACCTTGATGGACCGCGGATCACGCCCCAACTCCGCGGCGGCGCCGCGCAGTGCGGCGACCGGACGCCGCACGATCTGCGGCGTCGGCCCGGACACGAACACCGCCTCGGCGTGGGCCGCGGCGAACCGGACGCCGCGCGGCGACGCGCCGGCCTGGAACAGCACCGGGGTGCGTTGCGGCGACGGCTCGCACAGGAAGGGGCCGGGCACCGAGAAGTAGCGGCCCTTGTGCTCGATGTCGTGCACCTTCGCCGGGTCGGTGAACACCCCGCGCCGCGGGTCGCGCACCACGGCGTCGGCCTCCCACGACGCCTCCCACAGCTTGTAGCAGACCTCGACGTACTCCTCGGCGATCTCGTAGCGCCGGTCGTGCGGGATCTGCGCGTCCAGGCCCAGGTTTCGCGCGGCGCTGTCCAGGTACGAGGTGACGATGTTCCACGCCACCCGCCCGCCGGTGAGGTGATCGAGGGTGGTCAGCCGGCGGGCCAACGCGTAGGGCTGCTCGTAAGTCAGCGACAGGGTGATGCCGAAGCCGAGGGTGTCGGTGACCGCCGCCATCGCCGACACGGCGGCGGTAGGGTCGTTGACCGGGAACTGCGCGGCGTCGCGCACCGCCGCGTCCCGCGAGCCGCCGTACACGTCGTAGACGCCCAGCACGTCGGCGAGGAACAGCGCGTCGAAGCCGCCGGCCTGAAGGATGCGCGCCAGGTCCGTCCAATACCCGAGCTCGCGATAGCGGTGGCCCTGATCGTCGGGATGGCGCCACAGTCCCGCCGACTGATGCCCCACGCAGGCCATGTCGAAGGCGTTGAGGTAGATCCTGCTCACAGGCTCGCCCGGTCCGCGCCGGTTTCGCGCGCCGCGTAGGCCGACGCGAAGGTGAGGGCCGCCAGCACCGCGAAGTAGCCGACGATCAGCCAGGGGCTGCCGCCGCCGGCGGCCAGCAGCGCCGCGGCGATCAACGGCGCGAAGCCCCCGGACAGCACCGCGCCGATCTGGTAGCCCAGCGACGAGCCGCTGTAGCGCACCCGGGTGTCGAACAGCTCAGCGAACCACGCGGCCTGCGGCCCGTACATGGCGTCGTGAACGACGTTGACGCCGAAGACGATTGCGGCCACCACGGCGATCGACGAGCCGCTGCCGGCCGCCACGAAGAACAACGCGAGCGCCAAGACGCCGGCGAGCGCGCCGAACAGGTAGGGCGGGCGCCGCCCCACCCGGTCCGACAGCAGCGCCCAGCCGGGGGTGCTGAGGAACCCCAGCGCCGACGAGATCGACACCGCGATCAGGCCGATCGAGCTGCCCTTACCGAACGAATCCTGAAGGTAGGTAAGCGAATACGTGGTCAGCAGCACGAACAGTGCAATCTGCGACAGGCGCAGGCCCGTCGTGATCAGCACGTTGCGCGGTTGGGTGCGCAGCACCTCGAGCACCGGCAACCGCAACAGGTCGTCGCCCTCCCTGAGCCGTTCGAAGATCTCCGCGTCGGTGAGCTTCAAGCGCAGAACCAGCCCGAGCGCCACCAGAACCGCGCTGAGCAAGAAGGGAATTCGCCATCCGAAGGCCAAGAAGCCGGCCGCGCCGGTCGCGCTGCGGGTGACGTAGAACACCGACGTCGCGAGCAGCATGCCGGCCGGGGAGCCGAGCTGGGTGAAGCTGCCGAGCAACCCGCGCCGGCCCGGCGGCGCGTGCTCCACCGACAACACGGCCGCGCCGCCCCACTCGGCCCCCACGGCAAGCCCCTGCAGCACCCGCAGCCCCGCCAGCAGCACCGGGGCCAGCAGACCCGCCTCGGCATACGTCGGCAGCAGGCCGATCGCCGTCGTGACCAGACCCATCACCAGCAACGCGGCCACCAACACGGCCTTGCGGCCCAGCCGGTCCCCGAAATGCCCGGAGACGATCGCGCCGATCGGCCGGGCGCCGAATCCGGCCGCGTAGGTCGCGAAGGTCGCCAGGGTCCCGGCCGTCGCGGACACGTGCGGGAAGAACAGCGGCTTGAAGACGAGGGCGGAGGCGGTGGCGTAGAGGTAGAAGTCGTACCACTCAATGGTGGTGCCGACCATGCTGCCTAGGGCTACCGTTCGCAGATTCGGCCGGGTTTGAAGTGCCGAGGCGGTGGCAATCACGTGGACGCAGCGTAGCCAATGTGCCGACGTCAGCGTATGTTTGCCCTCGCCGTGATGCGAACGCCGGAATCGGCGGCGGCATTCGGCCTACGAAATCGCAAGAATTGCGGTTGACTGTTCCCCGTGCCAAATCCGCCGTGGATCGTCGACGTGGTCGTGGTCGGTGCGGGGTTTGCGGGGCTTGCCGCCGCGCGTGAGCTGGCACGCCAGGGCCATGACGTGGTGGTCTTCGAGGGCCGCGACCGCGTCGGCGGTCGGTCCTTCACCGGCAGCGTGGCGGGGCTGCCCGCCGATCTGGGGGGCACGTTCGTCGGGCCCACCCAGGACGCCGTCCTGGCGTTGGCGGCCGAGCTCGACGTCCCGACCATTCCGACCCACCACGACGGCAAGAACGTGATCCACTGGCGCGGCTGGACGCATTCCTACCGCGGCACCATCCCCAAGCTTTCGCTGACCGGGCTGCTCGACATCGGCCGGTTGCGGTGGCAATTCGACCGGATCGCCCGCAGCATCCCGGTGGACGCCCCATGGGAGGCGCGCCGGGCGCGCGAACTCGACGACGTCTCGCTCGGCGGCTGGCTGCGCTCGGTGCGCGCCACCGCGTCGTCGCGTGACCTGCTCGCGATCGTGTCCCGGGTGACCTGGGGGTGTGAGCCCGACGAGGTATCGATGCTGCACGCGGCCCGCTACACGCACGCCGCCGGCGGCCTAGACCGGCTGCTCGACGTCGAAAACGGCGCCCAGCAGGATCGTTTTCCGGGCGGCACCCAGCAGATCGCCGAGGCCGCGGCCGCCGAGCTCGGCACCCGCGTCGTGCTGGACGCGCCGGTCCGCCGCATCGACCGGCACGGCGCGGGGGTCACGGTCACCACCGACGTCGGCCAGGCAGAGGCCGGGTTTGTGGTGGTCGCGGTCCCGCCCGCCCACCGCGCGTCGATCGAGTTCGCTCCGCCACTGCCCACCGAATATCACCAACTCGCGCGGCATTGGCCCCAAGGCCAGCTCAGCAAGGCCTATGCGGCGTACTCCACGCCGTTTTGGCGCGCCAACGGCTTCTCCGGCCAGGCGCTGTCGGACACGGGGCCGGTGTTCATCACCTTCGACGTCAGTCCGCACGCCGACGGGCCGGGCATCCTGATGGGGTTCGTCGACGCCCGCGAGTTCGACGAGCTCGCCCCCCAGCAACGTCGGCACGCGGCATTGACCTGCTTCGCCAGGCTGTTTGGCGACGACGCGCTCAAACCGCTCGACTACGTCGACCACCGTTGGGGTGCAGAGCAATTCGCGCCCGGCGGCCCCACCGCCGCGGTTCCTCCGGGATCGTGGACACGATTCGGGCCGTTCCTGCGCGAGCCCGTCGGCCCGATTCACTGGGCCGGCACCGAGACGGCAGACGAATGGACGGGATTCCTCGACGGCGCTGTTCGGTCCGGCCAGCGGGCGGCCGCCGAAATCACCGCCTTGCTATGAACTGATCGCCACGTCGTGGATCACCGATTCGGCGAGCGCCCGCAGGTGCCGATTCACCTCGCGCGGGTGTTCCAGCATCGAGCAGTGGCCGCCCGGCAGCTCGACCAGGCCGACGACGTTGGGCGCCGTGCTTGCGATCCTGCGGGCCTGGCTGATCGGGGTCAGCCGATCACGTTCGCTGCCGATGACCAGCGTCGGAACCGTCAAACCGTCCAGCTCCAGGTATCGCGACCCCAACGCGGCGACCAGCATCCTGGCGCAGCCGGCGCGTCCCGCGGGTGACGTCTGTTCGAAGAGCTGGTGGACGATCCTGGCCACGCCCGGGTCGGCGTCCTTGCCCACCGCCAGCATCCCGACCAGGTAACGGCTCGGAATCCGGGCGGCGGTCGGGATCGGGAACCCACCGAACGCGTTGATCAGCGCGCGGGCTGCGACGACTCGCGCGGGCGAAAGCCCTTGCGGCACCGAGAGCAACTGCACCTTGCGGACCAGATCCCCGGTGGTGGTGTTGATCAGCGCGACGGCGTCGGCGCGCCGGCGAACCATGTGCCGGTACCGCGCCGACCACGCGGCGATGGTGATGCCCCCCATCGAATGCCCGGCCAGCACGGCGCGCTCGTGCGGCGCCAAGGTCGCATCCAGCACCGAATTAAGGTCGGAGGCAAGGTATTTCAGGCTGTAACCGCCGCGGCGCGGCATGCCGCTGCGCCCATGGCCGCGATGGTCGAAGGCGATCACGCGGTAGTCGTTGGCCAGATCCGCGATCTGGTACGCCCAGGCCCGGATGGCGCAGGTGATGCCATGCGTCAGGACGATGGGGTAACCGTCGGCGGGCCCGAAGACCTCGGCGTGCAGGCGGGTGCCGTCGGTGGCCTTGACGCTCACGGTCTGGCTGGGGGGCAACACGTCGGGATAGGGGTCGACCGCGCGAGCCGATCGCCGAGCACTCATCGCCGCTCCCCCATTCAACTCGGCCTCGTCGCCGCAGTTAAGGACTGTCGCAAGTTTATCCCCAAGGTCCGTTCGGATTCGGCAATTCCGGCAAACCGTTTCTCGTATGAGACGCTAACACCCGTGTACCCGATGTCCCGTCGGGAATTCATCGCGGCGACGGGCGGCGGACTGTTGGCCTCCTGCGCCCCACGTCGTCCGCCGCCCGTACGGCCGCCCCCACCGGACACCCGGTCGATCCTCGTCATCGGGGCGGGAATGGCCGGCCTGTCCGCCGCTCGCGCCCTGGCCGACGCGGGATGGCCGGTACGGGTGATCGAGGCCCGCGACCGCATCGGCGGCCGGATCCACACCGACCGAGACTGGGGCGCACCGCTGGAGATGGGAGCGTCCTGGATCCACGGCACGGCGGACAACCCGTTGCGCGAGTTGGCGCGGCAGGCTCAGGCCCAATTGGTCACGACCGACTACTACGGCTGGGCCAAGCTGGTCATCGATCCCAAACTCCCACGGCTGGACTACGACCCGACGCCGTGGCGCGCTTTCGTGGAGCAGGCCCGCTACCAAGTCGGCGGCGGCAGCCTGGCGGCGGCGGTCGACGCCGCGGCCGGCGCCGAAGGTCTCTCGGACGCCGACCGCGCCCAGTTGGCCTTCTACCTCACCACCGAGATCGAGGACGAATTCGCCGCCGACGCGGATCAACTGTCCGCCATCACTTTTGACGAGGGCGACTACACCGGCGGCGACCAGGACGTCATCACGAACGGCTACGACGCCCTGCCGAGGCTCCTCGCCAGCGGGCTTCAGGTCGACCTCGACACGCCGGTGACCGGGATCGCGCAGCGGGACGACTCCGTCACCATCCGCGCAAAAGATCGGTCGTTCCAGGGCCCCGCCGTGATCGTCACCGTCCCGCTCGGCGTGCTGAAAGCCCGTGCCATTTCCTTCGATCCGCCCCTGCCGAGCCGCCACAGCCGCGCGGTTGACGCCCTAGGCTTCGGGGTGTTGTCCAAGAGTTTCTTCCGCTTCGACCGGCGCGGCTGGACGGTGGACAGCGCCTTCTATCAATACCTCGCCGCCGAAGGCGGCATGTGGGCCCAGTGGTTCACCCTGTCCGCGGCGGCAGGCCCAATCGTCATGGCGTTCAACGCCGGCGAGCGCGGCCGTGCCGTGGAATCCTCGACCCCGCAGGATTTGATCGCCACCGCCCAGCCGGTGGCTCGCCGCCTGTTCGGCGGCGCCGTGCCCGTGGAGGTCAAGACATCGAACTGGAACGCCGACCCGTATGCGCGCGGGGCCTACTCGTTTCACGCGCCCGGCTCCGGCCTCGACGACCGGCGCCGGTTGCAAGAACCGATCGGCGACCGGCTCTACCTGGCCGGCGAGGCGGTCGGAATCAACAACCCGGCCACCGTGCACGGCGCCATGGCCAGCGGTCGCCGCGCCGCGGACCAGTTGATGCACCGGCTGGGCCGCTAGGATGCGAGCTCGCGGAGTCGCGCAGCCCGGCGCTGCGGCTCGTGCTGGCGGGCCGGGCCCGAAACCAACCGCCGACGGGCAGTGGTCGAAGCTTCGATGTGCGCCAGTGCCGCATCGACCGAGTCGGCGATCGGCAGGCCGTGGTCGGGCAACAGCCGCGTGAGCCGGCGCAGCGCCGCGCCGCTGACTATGCTGCACCGCAGCTGGGCCTTCCGATGCTCCTCGTTGAGGTCGAGCAGCGCTCGAAGGCCCGAACCGGCAAGGAAATCCAGGCCGCTGAGGTCGAGGACCAACGGGGCCCTCAACCGCGAGAAACGGCGAATCACATCGGCGACCAGGTCGGTGTTGGCCGCGTCGACCTCACCGTCGATGCGCAACACCGTGGCGGTGCTGCGGGCGTGCACATGGACTTGGGCTCCGGCGCAATCGATTTGGTAGCGGCTACGAGGTTCTCCGAGCAGCTCGGGCTTATGTCGATTGAGTGGTCGATCGGGTGTACGTAGATCAGGTGAAGCAGTCATGGAGATGCGCCCTTCTGGCTTGACAAGGCAGGGCAAGCGACGACGGTGTCCGTTTGGCGCCCGTTGATACGGCAGCTGGGGACTCAACCTGACCCAAGCCTACCGGCAATATCGGCCGCCGGTGCGCTTCAGCGCCAACCCAAGTTCGCTCGCACGAGGAGAATCGGCCTTCAACCAGGCGGTTTCGCCTGCGGCTCGCCGTGCGAAAAATGCTGTCCGGCGTGTTCGTTCGGCGACCTGGCCCGGAACTGCTGCGCAGCGGGTGTGACCTGCGGCTCAGCGGCGTGTCGCGGTCATGACCCCGCGGTCATGTGCCGGAGGGTGGTGTGCGGGCTCTGGCCGTACGTCTGCCGGTACAGCACCGCGAATCGGCCGGTGTGCGCGAATCCCCACCGCTGGGCGATTTCGGTGACGGTGCTGTGGGACGGCGTGCCGGCCAGCAATTCTTGATGCGCCCGGCTGAGGCGAACGCGGCGAATGTATTCCGTTGGCGTGCTACCTAGTTGGCGGCGGAAGAGGTACTGCACCGCCCTGGGCGTGAGGTGCACCGCGGCCGCGACGTCGTTGATGCTGACGTCCCCGGCGGCATGCCGATGGATGAAAGAGACTGCGTCCTTGAGCGTTTCGGGCAGCTCGGGTTCGTTGGCCAGGTCAAGCTCCGTGACGTTGGACGGGTAACACTCCAGCAGCGCGCCGGCCAGCAGTGGGGCCAGCCCCGCCACCACGAGTGGCTGGTGGGGGGTGTCCGGGCCGGCCAGGGTCAGTGCAACGTAATCCAGCGCCCGATGCCACGCTCGCACGGCCGCCCGCGAACGCGGACGCCAATCGAGGAAGTGGATCTGCCGGGGCAGCGGCGCATGCAAATCCGCGGCGACCCTGTGCAGCACATCCGCGGCGACGCTCACCACGTCGAACCGTGCGCCGTTGCAGTGCAACACGCATGGCATGCCATGGGCGACCAGCACCGGGAAGTCCGCCGTGGCGGGCGGACCGCCGGCAAAGCTCATCGAGCCGCCCCGGGGCTGGACCACGACGACGTTGTCGGAGGCCGCGATCTCCAACGCGGCGCGCCCCTGGATCATCACGTCGTCGACCGCCACGGCGGCCCCCTCGCACCGCCGATGGGATACGGCCGAGCGGCTCGTGAGTCCGGCGATGCGCCAGGCGGGGTTGTAGGCGCCGGCGAAGAACTGCCGCGCGGCCTGCGGATCGACGGTGCGGAATTGGTCGTGCCGAAGCGCCGAACCCGCACCCCGAGCGTGCCGCCCTGCGTCGCCGCCGGTGCGGGGAAGGTCGGCTTGGCCCGCACAGGGCAGTCGGCCCACCGCACCGGCAACCGCACCGGGGCCGGTGTTATCGGTAACGCTCGTCAAGGCGGTCATAGTCGGCGCTCCCCCAGGGTCTTGCGCGCTGCTCTCATTGCATCACCGCAGGCCCGATGACTGCAAGCGCTGCGGCGACCAAGATGGGGAGCCCGCCCGTTGGTAGATGTTGAGGCAGTCGAGCGCGATCCGGTCCCAGGCATAACGAGACAGTGCGCGGCTGCGGCCCGCCGAACCCATGCTTTGACACTGAAAGCGCTGGGCGAGAAGAGTTCTCAACGTCGCGGATAATCCGGCGGGGGCGTCCGGTGGCAGCAGTAGGCCGGTGACGTTGTCCACCACGGCGTCACTGAGCACCCCGAGGTCGTAGGCGACCACCGCAACGCCACTGGCCATCGCCTGTAGCGCCGCGGTGCCGCGCGGAGGCTGCCGCGGGGTACAGGCGAGCACGTCGGCGGATCGCAGCAGCATCGGCAGTTCGTCACCGGAAACGGTGCCCGCGAACTGGACCCGCTCGGACACCCCTAACGCGGCGGCCAGAAGTTGTAGCCGGACCCGCGCCTCGTCGTGCTCATGAATTTGGTTTTCCGTCTCCGCCAGCACCAGCTCCGTGGCCGGGAGCCTGGGCAAGGCTCGGATGAGGATGTCGAACCCGTTGCGCGGCAGCGGGTTTGGCGCAAGGCAAAGGATGCGATGCAGGTCGGTGCGGGCCAGCGCCGGGCCGCAGGAGTTGTATCGCTCGACGTCCACCCCGCTGGTCAAGGCTGACACTCGCGCGCGGCTGTGGCGCAACCGCGCGAGCGCATCGACGTCATCGGAACTCTCACCCGTCACCCACGTCGCGCTGCGCGCCAGGAGCGATTCGACGCGCAGCCGTGCGACCTCTTGCGGCGTTTCCCCGCCGGTTCTGGTTCCGCACGTTGCCGCCAGCCCCAGGAAGCTCTGGACGGTCGGTATTTCTCGCCGCCAGGCGGCCAGCTGGGCGGCCAAACCGCCGAGCCAGCCGTAGGCGTGCACGACGTCTGGCAACTCAGCGGACCACTCTGCTGCAAGCGCCCCCGCCCAGTCGCCGACGTAGGGCAGCACGTCCAGGGCTGACTTCGGCGCGCACGGACCGGCGGACACCATCACCGTGCGGTGGGTGTCGGAGCCGGTTCCGTCGCGGCGGTGACCCCTGCCACGGACGAATCTAGTGACCTCATTGCCACGGGCCGCCAGCGCGGCGGACAGTTCCTGTGGGTCGTCAGCGACGATGTCGTCGCCACTGACGATCGCAATCCTCACCTCAACCCCCTTGCGTCGCCCATGGCTGGGCGTACCCGGCCCGGTACCCGCGAAACTGTGGCGGCGCGGCGGTTTCGCCTGACACACCGTCGTTTCGCATACCGGATAGGCGCACTGGGCCGGATCGCTCGCCGGACTGTTGTTGGGGCCTCGGTTTGGAAGACTGGAGCGGTGGCGAGCGACCCGTATCGGCCCGCCGTCGAGTTGGTAGTCCTGCTGGCGTCGGCGGGGGGTTTGGCCGCGTTGTCGACGGTTCTGCGTGATCTGCCGGGCGACCTTCCGGCCGCCATCGTCGTGCAGCAACACCTCGGTGACCACGACAGCGTGCTGCCGGCGATTCTTCGGCGGCAGACCGCGCGGCGGGTGAGTTGGGCGCGCGACGGCCAGCCGCTGGGGCCCGGCCAAACGATCATCTGTCCTCCGGGAATGTGCCTGGTCCTGACCCCGGATGGCCGCTGCCGCCTGCGTACGTTGCGGGACCCCGGTGTTCGTCGCTTCGACCTGATGCTGCGCTCGGTCGCGGAATCGTATGGGCCGCGCAGCGTGGCGGCGGTGTTGTCCGGCTCCGGGCAGGACGGGGCGGCGGGCACCGCGGCGATGAAGCGCGCCGGCGCGATCGTGATCGCGGAGAGCCCGGACACCGCCCAGTATTCGTCGATGCCGGTCGCCGCGGCGCGGGCCGGCGCCGACCTGGTGCTGCCGATCCACCGGATCGGGCGGGTGTTGGCAGACGTCGTCGAGGGCGGGCCGCTGCCGGACGAAGATCGCGGTTTGAGCTGGGCCCCGCCGGCCGAAGAAGTCGGCGCCGTGGCCCCACCCGCGCCGTGGGAGCATGATCCCGAGAACACCGCGGCGGGCCGGGCCGAACTCGCCGGATTGCGCGCCGCCGAACTCAGCCGGAGGCGTAAAGACCTTTCCGCGGGAATGCGCGCCACCGCCCAGTCGGTGGCGATGGCCCGGCGCAGGGCGGCGGAGTCGCGGCGCCGCGCGCAACTGGCGCACCAGGCGGCCGAGGAAGCGGCCGCGCGGTGGGAACAGTGACGCGGCTAGCTCACGACCTCCATGAGCAACAGGGCGCCCGCGACCGTTCCCTCGCCCGACCGAAACGACGTGCACGTGACGCGCACCCGGGTCGATCGCCCCCGGCGGTTGATCGCGTCGACTTCCGTCTCACCGGAGCTGTCGGCGTCCACGAACGCATTGCCAATCAACGGCCGCACTCCGTCCAGCGGCAGGCCGATGTCCAACGCGGTCAGTCGGTTTCCCACCGTCTCATCGGACCGCAGGCCCCACAGCTCTTCGCAGCCGCGGTTCCACAGGATCACCTTCATCTCGCGGTCGACCACCACCATGCCCATCTGGACCGAGTCGACCAGCGAATCCAGGACGACCTTCGCCTCGTCGAGTTCGAGGCTGCGTTCCCGCAACATGTCGTTGATGGTGTGCAGTTCGTCGTTGGTGGACTGCAGTTCCTCGTTCATCGTCTCGAGCTCTTCGTTGGTGGACTGCAGCTCCTCGTTCGTGGTCTCCAATTCCTCGACGGTGGACTGTAGTTCCTCGTTGGTGGTCTCGAGTTCCGCGTTGGTCGACTGCAATTCCTCGTAGGCCGCTTCCAGCTGGCGATTGGTCTGGACCACCTTGTCCAGCAGGGCCCGCGTCGCGCTGACGTCGAAGAACACGATCGACACGCCCAGCAGCCCGTTCTCGGCGTCGACCAGCGGATTGACGTGGATCTCGAACCACACCGTCTCGGCGCCCGGGCGCTGCCATTTGACGTCCTGGATGCGCGCCGAGCGCCGCTCCACCTTGGCCTGCTCCAGGTAGGCGCGCAGTTCGACCGGACGGTAGGACACCTCGAGGTCGCGCAGCAGCCGACCGATGTCGCGGGCCGAGAGCCCGAACAGCGTCTCGGCCTGCTGGTTGATCATCGCGACGGTGTCCTCACCGGTCACCACGATCTGAGCCACCGGGCTGGCGCGGAAAGCCAGGTCGCGCACCGTCGTCAGGCCCGTCAGATCGACATTGCGGTCGTAGAAAGCCCCGGTGGGGTCGAAGCGCTCCACGCCGGTGTGGCTTCCGACCGCCTTCCGAAAGATCCGGTGTTTGAGGTTCAACGGGGTGAACCGATCCCCGTGGCTGAGCAGCATCTCGGCGTGCCCGAGGAACAGCGCGCCCTGCGGTGCGAGCGCAAAATGCAAGCGGCCCAGGACGTTTCGTTGGGTCTCGGCGTTGAGGTACATCAGGGTGTTGCGGCACACCAGCAGATCGACGCGGGAGATCGGCGCATCCTTGACCAGGTCGTTGCGACCGAAGATCACCGCGCGGCGCAGATCCTTGTGAAACACGTAGCGTCCGTTGACCTGTTCGAAATAGCGTGACAGCAGGTCGGGCGGCACCGCCTCGACGGCCTTGGCGTCATAGGACGCGGTGCGCGCCTCGGTCAGCGCGTCCTCGTCGATGTCGGTGGCGTAGATCTTGACCCGTTGCCGGAAGCTCTCCGCGCCCAGCACCTCGGCCAGCAGTATGGCCAGCGTGTAGGCCTCCTCGCCCGACGCGCATCCCGCGCTCCACACCCGAATCGGATCGCTGGGACCGCGCTCGGCCAGCATCCGCGGGATGACCTCGGAGCCGATGTACTCCCAGGCCTCCGGGTCGCGGAAGAAGGCGGTGACGTTGATCAGGATGGTGTTGAAGAGCGCCGCGAATTCGTCCGAGCTAGCCTGCAGGAAGTCGAGGTATTCCTCGAAGGCGCTGTAGCCTGCCTGATCCATGCGGCGGCGGACGCGGCGCATCAGCGACGTGCGCTTGTACCCGGTGAAGTCGAAGCCGCGGGAATCCCGCATGTAGCGCAGCAGGGCCTCGAAAGCCTCATCGGTCGTGCCATCCATGCAAGTCCCGTCCAAATCGAGCGAAGACTTGAACACTACTCGCGGCGTCAGATCCGATCTTCGCGACCGACCATCGCCCAGACGGTCTTGCCCGACGAGGTGGGGGTGGCGCCCCACGTCCGACACAGCGCGGAAACGATGGCCAGGCCGGACACGATTTCGGCACCTCGCCGGGCGTCCTCGTGCCGCAAGGGCAGCTGGTCGTTGCCATCCTCGACGGCGACGGTGACGGCCCCGCGATGGCTTTCGACGATCAGCACCGGCGCGCTCTCGGTGTGGTCGAGCGTGTTTTCGATGAAGACGGTGGCCACTGTGGTCGCGACGGGAGCCAACACGCGTTGGTCCCATTCGGTGAGCCAGTCGGTGACGACGGTCCGGGCCATCGCGAGGGTGCCGTTCGAGCGGGGCAGCTCCGTGCGCGCGCGGCGCCGGACGTGCCGAGACGTTCCGCGGGCGGCGTCCAGCGCCAACCCGCGGCTCGCGTACACGGGCACGTACCGGGTCACGCCGGTCTTCATAATCGCCCGCCGGACGGACGGCTTGGTGGACACCAGCAGGATGGGGACGTCCGGCCAGGTGCTGACGTGCCAGCGGGCGCTGGTGAAGACGGTCCAGGCCGTTTCCGTCGGCACAGTGAGCTGGTCGACGTCGACGACCACCGCGGCGGGCTGGTCCAGCGCGGCCTTGATCACGGTGTCGCGCAGGCCTCGATACGTCGAGCTGTCCAGCACGCCATCCACCACCAGGATCGGGACGTCGAGTTGCGGGTCCGTGTCGACACGGATGGCCGGGCTCCGCTTAACCACCGCGTTCACCATCGCTCGACAGCCGGTCGCTGAGCACCCTGAGCGCGCGTTCGGATTCTTCGGCGAGGCCGGTGTAACGCACGTTGAGCGGACCGGGCCCCGCCTTCTGCGCCATCCCCCGCGCCAGTCGGGCCTTCTCCTGCAGGCTGCGCAGGGCCACCCACAGCGCACCCTCGACCTCGCTGTCCCGCGCGGCGAGCAACGCGTCGGTCGTCCAGGCGTGCCCGACCTGGCAGCGGAAGTTGCCCTCGCTGATGGAGACCAGGGAGCCGTTGCAGTCCGGGCAGGTGTACCCGGATGGGGTGCCCAGTTGTTGGGTGTCGAAGTCGGTCGAAATCCGCGCCATCATGGCGATCCGATTCTCGAGTTCCATGCCGACGTCGCGTTCCACGTTGGTTTCCTTCGTCTTCTGGTGCGACAGCTCCTTGAGGATCGCGCCAATGTCGGCAGCCGCCGCCTCACGGTCCAGCACGCCGGCGTCGCGCGCGTTGGCCGGCATCGCCGGGAACAGCGCGTCGTCGGGTGATTGGCCGATGGTGACGCCGCCGCGGGACCGAATGGCGCCCAAGCCCAGCACGCCGTCGTCCAGCACGCCCGAGAGCAGGACGCCGATCGCGCGGGGGCCGAACTCCAGGGCGACCGAGCGGAACAGCGCGTTGATCGCCGGCCGGTGCCCGTTCTCGGTCGGCCCCTGGGACAGCACCACGCGATGGTCGGCGGCCAGTAGGTGACGGTCCGGCGGGGCGACGTAGATGCGCGCCGGTTCGAGATTCGCGCCGTCCTGGGCGGTGACGGCCGGCAGCGGGCCGCTGCGGTCGACGATCCGCGCCAGAACGCTCGGCGCGCCCGGGGGTATGTGCAACGTGATCAGGTAGGCGTACGGCACGTCCGGCGACAGCCCCGCCACCAGCTTCGACAGCGCCTCCACTCCCCCCCGCGGAGGCGCCAACCGCCACCACGCCCCGCAATTCGCCGTTTTCGCCAGTCGCCCCGATCACCACTTTCGACTACCCGTCTCAATGGTAGGTAACCCACCGCGTCGGGATAGCTGTCGACGATGTCGCAGACCTGGGGTTTTCACGACGGTCACCGCGGGCACCCTGAGGTGTCTGATTTGGACAGGAGGGTGAACGATGCCGAACTCGTCGATCAAGAACGAAAAGCTGTACGAGGACCTACGCAAGCAGGGCAACTCCAAAGAGAAAGCGGCCCGGATTTCCAACGCGGCGGCCGCGCGGGGCAAGTCCTCGGTTTCGCGCAAGGGCGGCAAGTCGGGCTCATATCAGGACTGGACGGTTCCGCAGTTGCGCAAGCGGGCGAAAGAACTTGGCATGTCGGGGTATTCGAGCCTGACGAAGGACAAGCTGGTAGCCAAGCTGCGCAATCACTGAGCGGTGAGGCCGAGCCGCTCGACGAGCACCAGGAAGGCGACCGCGTAATCGTTGTCGGCGGTGCACGCCCGAATCCGGTCCCAGTCCAGCTGCTCACGGACGGCACGCACGGCCGGTAATAGCTTGGCGAAGTCGCAGTAGTGCTCGCCCAGCGAACGCAGTTGCTGGATGAGCACCATCGTCGGCGGCAGCACGGGCATCCTGATGGCCAGCACGTCGTGCTCCTCGGCGCAGTCCAGCGTCGACGATTCCACCCGTACGCCGTTGAGGCGGTGCAGCACATCCACCACCGTCTCGCCGTTGCGTGCCTTGAACAGCCAGTCCTCCGGGGGACGCTCGACCGCGAAGCCCGCGTCGCGCAGCGTGGCCACCGCCTCGTCCACGTCGGACTCGGCCACCACCAGATCCACGTCGTGCGTGGGCTCCGGCGCGCCGTAGGCCCACAACGCGTAGCTGCCCGCCAGCGCGAAGCGTGGGCCGTTCTCCTTGAGCGCCGACGCCGCACCGCGCAGCGCTTCCCGCAGCTGCGTGTTGGATGCGGGCGCGTCGAGGTGGGTCTCGATGGGTGCCATGGTGCATAGGTCATACCCCGCTCGCGGCCGCTACAACCTGCGCTAATGCGGCGAAAGATTGGTAAGTCCGTTTAACTTGCGGCCAATTGGGCAAGTCCTTCGGGGTGTCAACTGCTTGGCTCAGCGCCTACGAAGCCGCTGTAGTGATCCCCGCCCGCAACGAGCGGGCGGAGTCGACTCGCCTGCACAGGGGCGACCGCTTGCCTCGCACCACCGGCCTTTCCGCCACTATGTCGGCACGAACCCGGGCTCGGGCGCCACAAGGGTTCGCTCAGCACCTCAGGCAACTGGGGAGATCGGCGGCGGGTGATTACGCGTGACGGCGGGACTGGTCAGGCATTGGCTGGAGTCGGGACGACTCGAGCTGCCACTGCCCGCCTCGGGACGCACCGCGGAACGCTGGCAACGCCTTTCGTCCTTGGCGGAGGAGAACATCGTGGCGGCCAGGGTCGCCGAATCGCATCTCGACGCGGTGGCAATCCTGCACGAATTGGGCGGTAAGCCGCCGGAATCGGGCCAGCTGTGGGGCGTCTGG
This sequence comes from Mycobacterium hainanense, assembly GCF_041890355.1. Lineage (NCBI taxonomy): Bacteria > Bacillati > Actinomycetota > Actinomycetes > Mycobacteriales > Mycobacteriaceae > Mycobacterium > Mycobacterium hainanense. The sequence goes on from NZ_CP169059.1 coordinate 4,378,639, forward strand.
GCGGCCGAATCCCCGGACGCGGTGCTCACCGCTACCGACACCAACGGCGCCTTCACGCTGACGGGCACCAAGGTGTGGTGCTCGGGCGCCGGATTCTGCACCCACGCCCTGGTGACCGCCCGCCTCGAAGACGGCACCCGGGGGCTGTTCGCCGTGCAGGTGACCGACGCGAGCGTCAAACCGCTGCCGAGCACCTGGTGGAACGCCGGCATGGCCGGCAGCGACACCCGGCCGGTCCAGTTCACCAATACTCACGCCGTCGCGGTGGGCGATCCGGGCGATTACGTGAATCGGCCGGGGTTCTGGCACGGCGCGATCGGTGTGGCCGCCTGCTGGCTCGGCGGCGCCCGCCGGGTGGCCGATCCGCTGTACCGTTGCGCCAGAAGCGAATCCGCCGACGCCTATTCGTTGGCGCACCTCGGCGCCGTGGACGCCGCGCTGGCCGCCAGCGACGCGATCTTGACCGCCGCCGCGGCGCAGGTCGACTCCGACCCGTTCGACCGGACCGGCACCGTCCAACTGCTGGCCCGCCGCGTCCGCACGGTGGTTGAACACGCTGTCGACGAGGCCATCACCCGCACCGGCCGCGCGCTGGGACCGGGGCCGCTCTGCCAGGACGGCCGGCACGCCCAGCGCGTCGCCGACCTGAGCATCTACATTCGGCAAAGCCACGCCGAGCGCGACCTCGCCGAGCTCGGTCAGCTCGCGGGTCGCCAGCGCTGAGGACGCCGTGAGGACCGCGCCGATCAGCAACCGCGCCCGGTTCGCGGCCAAGCCGCTGACCCACGGCGGTACCCCGGCGCCATTGTGGCTGGCCGCTTTTGAGCGTGCTCCCCTGCCGCCACTCGACCTCACGGGCTGTCGCCGCCTGATCGTCGTGGCGGCCCACCCGCACGACGAGACCCTGGGCCTGGGTGCGACGATCGCGGCGCTGACCGCGTCCGGCGTCGACGTCCGGGTGGTGTCGGTCAGCGACGGCGGCGCTGCTGCGCCCGGCGCGACGCTGTCCGGCCGGATTCGGCTGTCGACGACTCGTCGATACGAACTGCGCAGGGCCGCAAGCATTCTGGGGGTCGCTCAGCCGATGCGGCTGGGATTGCCCGACGGCGAACTGGCCAACCACGAGGACCGGCTGACCGGAGCCCTGGCCAAGATACTGCAGTCCACCGGTCCCGAAACCTGGTGTGCCGCCACCTGGCGGGGCGACGGGCATCCCGACTACGAGGCGGTGGGACGCGCCGCCGCGGCGGCATGCGCGCGCACCGGCGTCGCACTGTTGGAATATCCGGTCTGGATGTGGCACTGGGCCACCCCGGGTGACCCCGTGGTGCCGTGGGACCGCGCCCGCTCGGTCCCCGCGACCGGCTTGGCCATAAATCGCAAACGCCAGGCGGCGCAATGTTATCGGAGCCAAATGCGGCCCGGTCGCGATGACACGCCGGCCATTCTGCCGCCGTTCGTCCTGCAGCGGCTGCTAACGGTCGGAGAAGTCGTCTTCCGCTGACGTCCGGTTGTCCGAGCCGCCCATGACTGCGCGGTCTTGAAAGTGGGTAGGAGAAACCCTATGCGTGTGGCGACCTTCAACATTTTGCACGGTCGCACCGTCGGCGACGGCGTCCAGGTGCAGCGGTTGCGGGACTGCGTGCGCCGGCTGGATCCCGACGTGCTCAGCCTGCAAGAGGTCGACTGTGATCAGCCGCGGTCCGAGCGGGCCGACCTCACCGCCGTAGCGGCCGACGCGATGGGCGCCGTCGAGCACCGGTTCGTGGCCGCGATCTCCGGCACGCCCGGGGCGACGTGGATGGCCGCCACGGGTCGCGAACAACCCGGGACCGCGGCCTACGGAATCGCGCTGCTGTCCCGGTACCCGGTGGCCAGCTGGCAGGTGGTGCGGCTGCCGCGCATCCCGATGCGCTTCCCCATGTACCTGCCGGGCCCCAACCGGGTCATGGTGGTCGACGAGGAACCCAGGGCGGCCGTCATCGCGCGGCTGCGCACCCCGATGGGCGAGCTGACCGTGGCCAACACGCACCTGTCGTTCGTCCCGGGCTGGAATCGGCGCCAGCTGCGCCAGCTGGTGCACGACCTGCGCGGCTTCCCGGGCCCGCGGCTGCTGACCGGCGACCTCAACATGACACCCAAATCCGTGCGGCGCTGGTCGGGCATGCGGGCGTTGGCCGCCGCCGCGACGTTTCCCGCGCACGCCCCCGACCGCCAGCTGGATCACATCCTGACCGACGATCGCCGCCTGCGCGGCAAGGCCGTCACGGCCGAGCCCATGGACATTTCCGACCACCGGCCGCTGGTCGTCGACCTCGAACACGCGTGACTCGGCGTGACGGCTATCCCAGCGCGCTGAGCCGGTCCTTGACCCGCGCGATCTCGTCCACCGAGGGCAGCGCGTCGATGACCCGGGTGATTTCCACCCCGACGTCGACGTTGGAGATCGAACGACCCTTTCCGACTTGCAGCTTCGTCGCGATGGTGGCGACCTCGCCGTCGGACACCCGGCGCGGCAGCAGCGCCAAGACCGGCGCGTAGCCGCATGCGGGTGCGCCCGTGGGGTATCCCGCGCGCAGGAACGCGACGATGTTCAAGACGCGATCGTTCAGGCCCATCTTCCACCTCGCTCATCCGGTCGTAGCCAGGAATAGCCGGACCGGACGGTTTGAAACCCGCCACGGCGCCGAAGCTAAAAAGGGAAGCGAAAAAGGGGCCCGGCCCCTGGTGGGACCGGACCCCTTCGTCAACGTGCTACTGGTTGTCCTTCTGACGCTCCTCGGCGGCCTTCGCGCCGGCCCGGGCGGACTCCGCTTCGGCCTCCTTCTTGCCGGCGTCGCGCTGAGCGTCGGCCTTATCCTGCTGAGCCTGACCCTCTTCGACCAGGTCGTTGCGGCCGAGGACGGCCCCGCCGGCCTCCTTGACCTTGCCCTTCAGGCCTTCGACGGCGCCCGTGACGGCTTCCTGTGGTCCGCTCTTCTGATCCCCCATGGATCAACCTCCCTTTGATTGCTGTGCGTCTCGCTCCTATGGCGTTCCCGGCGGTGGCCGCGCCAAACGCGCTAGCCGGTGTGCGTGCGGTCACGGAATGATTCCAGCTTCGAGATCGACCGTTTGGGATGCGATCGGCTGGGTGGTAATGAGCGACCACCAACGAAAGCGGGTGAGGTCTCTTGACCACCGTCGCCGTGATCGGTGCGACCGGCACCGCCGGCGCCCGCGTCGTCGCCAGGCTCAAGGCCCGGGGCGTCGCGGTCGTCGAGCTGTCGCGCGCGCAGGGCGTCGACGTCCTCGACGGGGAGAGTCTGTACCGGGCGCTCAAGGGCGTCGACGTCGCGATCGACGTCACCAAGCCGACGCCGCACGACGGCTACCCCACTATCACCGAGGCCCTGACCACCGCCTCTCGCAACGTCATGGGTGTCTGCTCCGCGCGCGGCGTCCAGCGTCTGGTGGTGTCGACGATGGCCGGCATCGACTATCCGGTGTTCGACGGCCTGCCCTACTTCGAAGGCAAGCGGGCGGCAAAAGAGACCCTGCTCGAGGGCCCGGTCCCGACCACGGTCGTGAAGTCGACCCCGTGGTACGAATCCGCCACCGGCCCCGCGGGGCCGGTGAATTGTGACAGGGACGAGGTGATCGTGGAGGACTGGCTGATTCAGCCCGTCGCGGCCGACACGGTCGCCGACGTCCTGGTCGAGGCGGCCCTGGGACAGACGCACACCCCACGCACCATCGCCGGCCCGAATGCCATCCGGTTGCCCGAGTTGACCTCGAAAGTGCTTGCCCAGCAAGGTGATAACCGCCCCGTGCGGGTGGTTCAGCCTGCGGTTCCCGCGCTCGCCTCGGGAGCGCTGCTGGCTCCCGAGCGCGCGGTGATCGTCGGGCCCGACGTCGAGACCTGGCTCCAGACGGTGAAAACGGCCGGCACCGACGGCGACGACGGCGCGACGCTGCAGAAGCCGGATTTCTCCCGGACCTGACCGGTCGTCCCCAGCCAGAAAACGAAGAGTTGCCGGCGGGGGAGGGCCATTGGGCACCAAACGCGCTGGTCGGGGGCGTGACCCACGCCAGGTCACTACGGGGCGAACTCATTCCCCCTATCCCACTGGCGGCAAAGGCGTTACGGCCACCCTCACGTTGAAATCCACAGCTGCCCTCACGTGAGCGGCCGTGGGAATCGGTCGCTCTCCACATTCCTTGAGATTTCGACGGGCGACGATATGACTGCTCAACCCTACGAACACCGGCTCCATTGCTACGAAATCGACTGTGCCGGAGCAAGACTGGACGTGCAGGCGCACGGCCTGGCCACCGTGCTCTGCGTCACTGGCGAGATCGACGCGTCCAACGCCGACCTCATCGCCCAGGCGATCCGCCGCTTCGTGCGGCTGGGGGCCCCGCTGATCCTGGACTTCAGCCGCGTGGAGTACATGGGAAGCGCCGGTCTTCGTGTGCTGCTGCTCCTCCAGGACGAGTGTCAGCTCGCCCTGCTGCACTGCAGCGTGATCGGCGGCGTCACCCTGCGACGGCTCACCCGTCTGGTCACCGGCCTCGGCCTGCCCTTGGTCGATTCGGTCGGCGAGGCGCTCCAACTCATCCACGGAACCGAAAAGGGCCGCAGCGGCGGTGACTTAAGGTCACGATTAAGTCACGATCGGTGATCACGAATCCTTAAGAATTGCCCTCCTGTTCCTAAGATTTCTCAGCATCGCCCGACGGATTTGACCGTTCGCTTAGTGAACGCCCACGTTCCGTGGCCGCATCGATCGATTCGCCGTCCTTTCGGGTGTCGCGAACGAAACGGCCGCCGTTGACTTTCCGCTACCTTGGTTTTCGAGGATCGGGAGCCTCTTCTGGCAAGCATCAATTCGCAATTTCGAAGGACACACTGATCATGAAAATCAGCAGTATCGTCGCGCGCCGGCGTCTGGCCGGCATCAGCGCCGGCTGCCTGCTCGGGGGAATCACGATGGGTATCGTCGGCGCGCCGTCGGCGGCCGCGGCGCCCGACTGCAGCCCGGGCGGGGTCAACGCCACCGTCTCCTCGGTGCAGGGCTCGGCCGAGCAGTACCTGGCGGCACACCCTGGCGCCAACGACGTGGTCAGGGCCGCCTACGGCCAGCCGCGCCCGGAGGCCGAGTCCAACCTGCGGGGCTACTTCACCGCCCACCCCCAGGAGTACTTCGACCTGCGCGGCATCCTGGCACCGATCGGCGACACGGAACGACAGTGCAACGTCAAGGCCCTGCCGCCGACGCTGGAGTCGGCCTATCAGGAGTTCATGGCCGGCTGATACCGGCTCGAAGCGACCCGCCACAGCGCTGTGGCGGGTCGTTTCGCATCACGTGTGAACGGCCCGTACGGCGGGTATTGAGCACTCAACGTGACTGGAGGGAAAGATGCGGCTGCGTCGCAGTGTGCTGAACAAGCCGGGGATCGCGCGCAAGCGCAGGGGCAAGGGCTTCGCCTACTACGGTCCCGACGGCGAGCTGCTGTCCGACCCCCAAACCCTGCAGCGCGTCAAGGATCTCGTCATCCCGCCGGCCTGGAAGAACGTGTGGATCTCGCCGCATCCAAACGGCCACATCCAGGCCGTCGGCGTGGACGCCGCAGGCCGCCGCCAGTACCTCTACCACACCGCATGGCAGCAGGAACGCGCCGAAGAGAAGTTCGACCGCGTCCTGGAACTGTCCACGCGGCTGCCACACTGGCGCGCGGTCATCGCAAACGATCTGGGGCGCAACGGCTTAACCCGTAAGCGGGTGCTCGCGGTGGCGTTGCGGCTGCTCGATCGCGGCTACTTCCGCGCCGGCAGCGAGCAGTATGCCGAAGAGAACGAGTCGTACGGTCTGGCCACCCTGCTGTGTGAGCACGTGCAGGTCCGGCGCGAAGCGGTGGCATTCGACTTTCCCGCCAAGAGCGGCGTGCGTCGCACGGTGGAAATCGAAGACCCCGAAGTGGTCAGGGCCGTGCGCGCCCTGATGCGCCGGCCCAACCGGACCGAACGACTGCTCGTGTGCCGCACCGCAACCGGGTGGCTCGACGTTCGGTCCGACGACCTCAACGTCCGCTTCAAGGAGCTGGTCGGCAACGAATTCACGGTCAAGGACCTGCGCACCTGGCACGGGACGGTGCTGGCGGCCACGGCGTTCGCCGATGCCGATCCTGCCGTCTCGCAGCGGGTGGCCAAGCGCGTCGAGTCCGCCGTCATGAAAGAGGTTGCCGAAGAGCTCGGTAACACCCCGGCGGTGGCCCGCGGCTCTTATGTGGATCCTCGCGTCGTCACCGGGTACGAGCAGGGGCTCACGATCGCCGCGGCGGCGCGGCGCGCCGAACGCGCGCGTGATCCCGACGCGGCTCAGGAAATTCTGGACAAGGCCACCCGCATGCTGATCCGTCGAGTGGCCAAGGGCCACAGTGCTGCAACGACCTCCGCGCTGCCGAAGAGCGCCTGACCCACGCCGGCAAACCGCTTCTCGCCCGCGGCTTTTCGTCGCACGTCCTTGACAGTTCGCTTCACGGATACCGCGAGGGCCCGAAGGCGAGGCGCGACGCTATGAGTCAATTCGACTGGACGCTAAGGCCCGACGATCGCGGCGGCGCGGCAGATCCGCGGGGCGAAGTGCTTCTCTCGGAAAAGTACCGTTTAACGAAGTACCTATAGGGTATTTCGCCCGCCATGGCTGATCCGGGGCGAGCAAAGAATGTGCTGGTGTGGCACGTCCATGGCTCCTGGACCGAATCGTTCGTTGCGGGCGGCCACCGCTACCTGGTGCCGGTGGCAGGCGACGGCGGCGAAGGGGGCATCGGGCTCGCGGGACGGTTCTGGCCCAACGCTCAGGAGGTCCCGCTCGAAGACTTGGGGCGCGAAGACATCGATCTGGTTGTGCTGCAACGCCCGCACGAGGCCGCGCTCGTCGCTCGCTGGGCGGGCCGCCGGCCCGGCTCCGAGCTGCCCGCCGTCTACGTCGAGCACAACGCGCCCCGCCCCAGCCCCGCACAGAGCCGCCATGTGGTCGCCGACCGCACCGACATCCCGCTGGTGCACGTCACCGACTTCAACCGGCTGATGTGGGACAACGGCCGGGCCGCGACCCGGGTGATCGACCACGGCATCGCCGACCCGGGCCCTCGCTACACCGGCGACATCCTGCGGGCGGCCACCATGATCAACGAGCCGCTGCGCCGCAACCGCGTGGTCGGCGCCGACCTGCTCGCACCGTTGTCGGCGTACGCGCAGATCGACGTGTGGGGCATCGGCACCAAAGACCTTCGCACCGACCAGGGGGGCGTGACCGGCCGCGGCGACCTCGCCGCGCCGGCGCTCTGGGATCAGATCGCCCGCAGACGCGTCTACCTGCATACCGCCCGCTGGACCTCACTGGGGCTCTCGCTCATCGAGGCGATGTTTCTTTCGATGCCCGTGGTGGCCGTCGGCACGACGATGGCCCCGCTCGTAATCCCTTGCGAGGCGGGTGTTGTCAGCGCTGACGTCGACACCTTGGGGGCTGGCCTGCGCGACTTCATCAACGATGCGGCCACTGCGGCTGCGGCCGGCAAGGCGGCGCGCGAATTTGCCTCAGCCCGGTTCGAGCTGGGGCGCTTTCTCGCCGATTGGGACCAAGTGATCGAGGAGCAGTGCAGATGACCGGAAGGGAGCCCGCATGAGGATCGCGATGATCTCCGAACACGCCAGCCCGCTGGCACACCTGGGCGGCGTGGACGCGGGTGGCCAGAACGTCCACGTCGCCGAACTGTCGTCCGCGTTGGCGCGGCGCGGCCACGACGTGGTGGTGTACACCCGCCGCGACGATCCGCACCTGCCGGAATGCGTCGAGACCGAGCACGGCTACTCGGTCGTGCACGTCCCGGCGGGACCGGCCCGTGTGTTGCCCAAAGACGAACTGCTGCAATACATGTACGCGTTCGCCCGGCTCCTCGACGCGCAGTGGGTCGCCGATCGCCCCGACGTGGCCCACGGCCACTTCTGGATGTCGGGGGTGGCCACCCAGCGTGCTGCCCGACCGTACGACATCCCGACCGTGCAGACGTTCCACGCGTTGGGCCTCGTCAAGCGGTTACACCAGGGACTCGACGACACCAGCCCGGACTGCCGCGTCAGCGTGGAGGCCAGGATCGCCCGCGACGCCGACTGGGTGACCGCCACCAGCACGGATGAAGTCTTCGAGCTGGTGCGCATGGGCCGGGCCCGGTCGCGGACCTCCGTGGTGCCCTGCGGCGTGAACATCGACACGTTCACCCCGGACGGTCCGATCGCGCCGCGCGGCGACCAACCGCGCATCGTATCGGTCGGACGGCTGGTGCCGCGCAAGGGCTTTGATACGTTGATCCGGGCCTTGCCGCGTGTCCCGGGCGCCGAGTTGGTGGTCGTGGGCGGCCCGGCGCAGGCGGATTTGGCCGATGACCCCGAGGCGCAGCAGTTGCAACGGTTGGCCGCCCAGCTGGGCGTGGCCGACCGGGTCCGGCTGCTTGGCGCCGTCACCCGCCACGAAATGCCCGCGTTGCTGCGGTCCGCCGACGTGGTGGCGTGTACGCCCTGGTACGAGCCGTTCGGGATCGTGCCGCTGGAGGCCATGGCCTGCGGCGTCCCGGTGGTTGCCACCGCGGTCGGCGGGATCCGGGACTCGGTGGTCGACGATGTCACCGGGCGGCTGGTGCCGCCCAAAGACCCGGCCACGCTGGGCGACGCCATCGCAGCGCTGCTCGACGATCGCGCACGCCGCCGGGCACTGGGTGCGGCCGGCCGCGAGCGCGCCCGCGCGCGTTACACCTGGGACCGGGTGGCGGCCGACACCGAGCGCGTTTACGAAAAGCTGGCACCGGCGCGCCGTGAAGTGAGCGCCCCGAGCAAGCGCTCCGGGTGACGTTGTGGTTCAGTCGCTTTCCAGCATCCGCAGCGACCGCTCGACGTCGTCGGACAGACGCCGGCGCGCGCGCAACGCGGCCGGAAGCGCGACCAGCGCCTCGAACAACGCCCGCGCGTGTGCCGTGTCACGAGCGGCGGCCCAGGCCAACGTGGCGGTCGTGCTTACGCACCGACCGGCGGGCCGGCGCAGGCACGCGGTGAGCATGGCGTTGCGCACCTCGCGGGCATGCTGGACGGCGCTGGATGAACGCGTTTCCGAGGGTTGGTGGTACGCCACCAACGCGGGGCAGAAGCACAGATCCCAACCCGCCGCGGCCAAATCCCAAGCCAAGAGGCTCTCCTCACCCCGGAAATGCAGGATGGGGCTGAACCCGCCGACCGCTTCGAAGGCGGCCTTGCGCACCACCGCCGAGCACGATTGGAACCCCAGGATCGACGGTCCGGGCAGGTTTGGGTGCCTGCCCAGCGGACTGTCGGCCAGCTTGGCGACGAAGGGATCGTCGCGCTGCTGCGGCCACATGACGGTGCGGGCGGCCAAAACCGCTACGGTGGGGAACTTTTCGAACACTCCCTCGGCGATCGGGACGGCGTCCGGCGCCCACCACGAGTCGTCATCGCAGAAGGCCACATATGGCGTGCCACATCGCGCCACCCCGGTGTTGCGCGCGACCGCGCCCTCGTTGCGGTCCAGCGGGATGACGGTGATCCGACCCGCCGAACGCGCCGCGATCCGAGTGACCTCCCGCACAGAATCATCGCGAGAAGCGTTGTCCACCACCATGATCGGGCACGCTGTGGTGTCCAGCAGGCGGTCTAGCACGGTGCAGAGTTCGTGCGCGCGGTCCCGCGTCGCGATGACAAAGGAAGTTAGGGGCTTGGTCGCCATGACTGGTGCAGCTACCCGAAATGCGCTCGGTGAAACACAGTTTCGCCACCAGGACAGCGGGTATGAGGGCCCGGTGCGTTCGCTTTCTCGAGTGTTGATCACCGGCGGTGCCGGGTTCTTGGGCGCCCACCTGTGTAACAGGTTGCTCGACGCAGGCGCGGAGGTGGTCAGCGTCGACGACCTGTCCACCAGTTCGCCGGCCGCGACGGACCGATTGGCCGGGCTTCCCGGATACCGGTTCGTCAGGCACGACGTGTGCGATCGTTCCGTGATCGACCGGGTCGGCACCTCTTTCGACACCGTCTTCCACCTGGCGTCACCGGCCTCCCCCGTCGACTATCAGCGACGGCCGATCGAGACGCTGCGCGCCGGGTCCGCGGGCACCGCGACGGCGCTGGAGATCGCCGAACGCGGCGACGCCCGGTTCGTCCTGGCGTCGACCAGCGAGGTGTACGGCGACCCTGAGGTACATCCGCAGCACGAAAGCTACTGGGGCAACGTGAATCCGGTGGGTCCGCGCAGCGTGTACGACGAGGCGAAGCGGTTCGCGGAGGCCCTGACGTTCGCCCATCATCGTCTCGGCCGGGTTGACGTCGGAGTGGCGCGCATCTTCAACACCTACGGCCCGGGCATGCGCGCCGACGACGGCCGGATGGTCCCAACATTCTGCTATCAGGCGCTGCGCGGCGAGCCGATGACCGTGTCCGGCACGGGGCTGCAGACCCGCTCGCTGTGCTACGTCGACGACACCGTTGCGGGGTTGATCGCCCTGGCGCGCAGGGATTTCAGCGGGCCGGTCAACATCGGAAATCCCGCCGAGCTGACGGTGCTGGCGGCCGCCGAGCTACTCCGGGAATTGGCCGGCAGCAGGTCGACCATCCAGTTCACCCCGCCGGCGCAGGACGACCCGCAGCGCCGCTGCCCCGACATCACCGTCGCCCGCGACCGGTTGGGCTGGGAGCCGCGAGTGGACTACCGGACCGGGCTCGCCGCCACCGTGGCGTGGTTCCGCGCGGCGGCCGATGACCCGGGCCGGGCCCTCGTCTCGGCCGCTGACCAGTTGGCACAGTAGGAGGTGCGGTGCGAATTCTCGGTGTCAATGCGGTGTTTCATGACCCCGCCGCGGCGTTGGTGGTCGACGGCCGGGTAGTGGCCGCGGCCGAAGAGGAGCGGTTCTCCCGGCGCAAGCACGGCAAGCAGGCGGTCCCCTTCTCGACCTGGGAGGTGCCCGCCGCGGCAATCCGATGGTGCCTAAAGCAGGCCGGCGTCGCCGCCGAAGAGATCGATGCCATCGGCTACTCCTACGACCCGGCCCTGATGCACGAGGAGCCGGTCGACCCGCGGGGCCTGGACCAAGACTGGGAGTACCTGCGCACCATGTACGCGGAGCGCGCACCCCGGTTCCTGACTTCTGCCGTGCCGGGCCTCAATCCGGCCGTGGTGCGCCACGTCCGCCATCACGTCGCGCACGCCGCGTCGACCGCGCTCGCCTCCCCGCACCCCGACACCGCGGTGCTGGTGGTGGACGGCCGCGGGGAACGCACCTCCATGCTGGCCGGCGTGTACCGCGACCACAAGCTCGACGTGCTGGCCTCTCAGCCGCTGCCGCACTCACTGGGGTTGCTCTACGAAAGCCTCACCGAGCATTTGGGTTTCGCGCGGTCCAGCGACGAGTACAAGGTGATGGCGATGGCCTCCTACGGCGAGCCGCGCTTCGCCGAGCAGCTTCGTGAGCGCGTCTACGCCTGCGGCGACGGCGGGTTTCGCACCGAGCCGATCGCGTGGAAGGAGCTGGCACCGCCCCGCCGGCCGCATGACGAGACGCTCGACCCGGTGCACGCCGATCTGGCCTGCAGCGTGCAGCGGGTGATCGAAGACGTGCTGCTGGACCTGGTCGCCTGGCTGCGGGAGCGGGCCGACGGCGACGCACTGTGCCTGGCCGGCGGCGTGGCGCTCAATTGCGTTGCCAATACCCGCATCCACGCCGAGAGCGGGTTCGATCGCGTGTGGGTGCAGCCCGCCTCCGGTGACTCCGGCACGGCGCTCGGTGCGGCGCTGAGCCTGGCCGCGTCGTTCGGCGAACCGATCGCGCCGATGCCGTCGGCGCAGCTGGGCCGCGGCTGGTCGGACGAACAGATCGAGGCCTCGCTGCGGGAAGCGGGCGTCAGCTTCGAGCGCCCGCACGATGTGGCCGCCGCGATCGGTGACGCACTGGCCGAAAACCGGTTGGTGGGCTGGTTTCAGGGCCGCGCCGAATTCGGGCCCCGGGCCCTCGGCGGGCGCTCGCTGCTCGCCGATCCGCGGCACGCCGCCAATCTGGAGCGCCTCAACGCCGTCAAGGGCCGCGAGCAGTTCCGGCCCGTCGCGCCCATGGTGCTGGCCGAGCGCGCCGCCGAAATCTTCTCCCGCGGGCCGCTTCCCAGCCCATACATGTTGTTCGTCCACGACGTCGCCGAGGGCTGGCGTGACCGCATCCCCGCGGTCACCCACGTCGACGGGACCGCCAGGATCCAGACCGTCGACGCGGCCGCCGATCCACGACTACACGCGACCATCGGCCGGTTCGCCGAGCGCACCGGCGTCCCCGTGGTGGTGAACACCAGCTTCAACACCGCGGGGCGGCCCATGGTGGACAGCCCGCGCGACGCCCTGGAGGTGTTCGGCAGTTCCCCGATCGACGTGCTGGCCTTGGGCTCGTACGTGGTCAGGCGGCGCCGATGACCACCTACTACGCGATCGTGATACCGACCGTCGGCCGGGACTCGCTGCGGCGCTTGCTCATTGCGCTGGAGCAGGGATCCGGGCCAGGGCCCGCGGAGGTGGTGGTGGTCGATGACCGGCCGCGGCCCGCCACCGAACTACCGGTGGGCGGCGGCCTGCCGGTCCGCGTGCTGCGCAGCGGTGGGCGCGGGCCGGCGGCGGCGCGCAACGTGGGCTGGCGCGCCGCCGGCACGCCGTGGGTGTGCTTTCTGGACGACGACGTGGAGCCGGGCCCGGACTGGAAGTCGGCGTTGGCCATCGACCTCAAGGCCGCCGACGCCGCCGACGCCGCCGGCTCTCAGGCGGTGATCGAGGTGCCCGCGCACCGATCCCGCCGACCCACCGACGACGAGCGCCGCACCCTGCGGCTGTCGCAGGCGCAATGGATCACCGCCGACATGGCGTACCGGCGCGACATGCTGGTGTCGGTCGGCGGTTTCGATGACCGGTTCCCGCGCGCCTTTCGCGAGGATTCCGACCTGGCGGTGCGGATCGTGGCGGCCGGCGGGGCGATCGTGCGCGGTGAGCGTCGCTCGACCCATCCCGTGGCGGCGGCGACCTGGTGGTCGAGCGTGCGCGCGCAGGTCGGCAACCGCGACAACGCGCTGATGAGCCGCAAGTACGGCCGCACATGGCGGGCCATGATCGGCGAGGGGCCGGGCAGGATGCCGGCGCACGCGGGCACCACGCTGGCGGGCGGCGCCGCCGTCCTGGCCGGTCTGCTGGGCCGCGGCCGCGTTTGCCGCGCCGCGGCGTGGGCCTGGCTGCTGCTGACGGCGGAATTCGCCACCCGGCGCTGGCTCGCCGGCCCTCGCAACCTCCTTGAGGCCGCACGCCTTTCGGTGACCAGCGCGGTCATTCCGCCGGTCGCCGTCGCGCACCGGCTTGCCGGCGAGTGGGCGTTTCGCAACGCCCGGCGCGATCCGCCGCTCGCCGTGCTCCTCGACCGCGACGACACCCTGATCGTCGACCGGCCCTACCTCAACGATCCCGGGGGCGTCCGGCCCACCCACGGGGCCCAGCGCGCACTCGACCGGCTGCGCCGGCGCGGCTTGTTGCTGGCCATCGTGACCAACCAGTCCGGCGTGGCGAGGGGGCTGATCAGCCCGCAACAACTCGCCGCGGTCAACGCCCGGGTGAACCAGCTTCTCGGCCCGTTCGATTCCTGGCAGGTGTGCGTGCACGGCGAAGCGGACGGCTGTGCGTGCCGCAAGCCGCGCCCCGGCCTGGTGCTGGCGGCCGCCGACGCGCTGGCGGTGCCGCCCCAACGATGCGTGCTGATCGGCGACGTCGGCAGCGACGTGCAGGCCGCCCTGTCCGCCGGCGCCGGGGCGGTGCTGGTGCCGACCGGCCGCACCCTGGTCGACGAGGTCGACCACGCGCGGGCCCACGCCCGGGTCGCCGCAACCCTGGGCGACGCCGTGTCGTTGGTGCTGCGGGAGTGCCGATGAGCACGGCGGTGGTGGCGCGGCTGGACAGCGCCGGCGACGTCTTGATCACCGGACCCGCGGTGCGAGCGGTGGCCGCCCACCACGACCGGGTCACCATGCTGGTGGGGCCGCGGGGCCGCGACGCGGCCGGACTGCTCGTCGGGGTCGACGAGATCGTCGAATGGCAAGCGCCCTGGGTGGATTTCGCATCACCCGAGCTGACCGCCGCGCACGCCGACGCGCTGATCAAGCAGCTGCGCGACATCGCGCCCGCCAAGATGTACATCTTCACGTCGTTCCATCAGTCCCCGCTGCCGCTGGCGCTGCTGGCCCGGATGGCGGGCGTGGGTTGGGTGGGCGCGATCTGCGTCGACTACCCCGGCACCCTGCTCGACCTGCGCCACCCGGTGCCCGACGGGATTCCCGAACCGGAGCGGGCGCTGTCGTTGGCACAGGCGGCCGGTTGCCGCCTGCCACCCGGCGACGACGGCGCCCTGCGGATCCGCGCCGTCGACCCGCTGCCCCCCAGACTGGCGAAAAGCGTTGGCACGCAGCCGTTCGTCGTCTTCCATCCCGGCGCCGCGGTGCCGGCGCGCCGACCCAGCACGAAGCGCAGCGCGGCGATGGTCGCGGCGTTGACCAACGCGGGCTACCGGGTGCTGGTCACCGGCGGCCCCGACGAGGCGGAACTGACGGCGGCGGTCGCCGACGGCCGGGCGCTGGACCTCGGCGGGCGGACCAGCTTCGCCGAACTGGCGGCGCTCTTTTCGAAAGCGCGGGTGGTCGTTGTTCCCAACACCGGGCCGGCGCACCTGGCCGCCGCCGTGGGCACGCCGGTCGTGTCGTTGTTCGCGCCCGTGGTGCCGGCCGCCCAGTGGCGCCCCTACGCCCGGCAAGTGCGCGTGCTCGGTGACCAGTCCGCGCCGTGTCGCGCCAGCCGGGCCCGGGTCTGTCCGGTGCCGGGACATCCCTGCCTGGACCACATCACCGACGCCGACCTGCTCGACGCGGTGCGACAAGGAGGACAGCCATGATCGAGGCGCACTTCGCCGCGTTGCGTGAGGCGGTGGGCCGCAACAGCGCCGAGGCGACCCGGCTGCGCGGCTGGGGCGGTCACCTGGCCGCGGTGCTCTCCGCCGGCGGCCGGCTGCTGGCGTGCGGAAACGGCGGCAGCGCCGCCGAGGCGCAGCACCTCACCGCCGAACTGGTCGGGCGATTTCAGGAAGAACGAAATCCCATGTCGGCGATCGCGTTACACGCCGACACCTCGGCGCTGACGGCGATCGGCAACGACTACGGCCTCGAGGAGGTGTTCGCGCGCGGCGTGCGGGCGCACGGCCGGCCCGGTGACGTCCTGGTGGCCCTGTCGACCAGCGGCACGAGCCGAAACGTGGTGGCCGCGGTCAAGGCGGCGCACGACGCGGGCATGGTGACGTGGGCGCTGACCGGCCGCGGGCCCAACGAGCTGGCGGCCATGTGTCACGACGCGATCTGCGTGGACGCCCCCAGCACGGCCACCGTCCAGGAGGTCCACCTGATGCTGGTGCACGGACTGTGCATGGCGCTCGACGACGTCTTGCTGCGACGGGAGGCGTCGTGATGCCCAAACCCCTTGTCATCGTGGGTGATTCGATTCTCGACGTCGACATCCTGGGCTCCGCGTCCCGGCTCAGCCCGGAGGCGCCGGTGCCGGTGGTCGACGCCGAAAGCCAGGTGCAGCGGCCGGGGGGCGCCGGCCTGGCGGCCCTGCTGGCGGCCAGGAGCGAGACTCCGGTGGTGTTGATCACCGGCATCGCCTCGGACGGCGCGGGGCGACGGCTGCACGACCTGCTGGTCGTCGCGGGGGTCAGCGTCCTGCCGTTGCCGATGAGCGGAACCACCGTGACCAAGACCAGGATTCGGGCGCGCGGTCAGTCGATGCTGCGCGTGGACCGGGGGGACGCCGCCCCGGTCGACGGTCCGCTTCCCGTGGAGGCGGTGCAGGCCCTGGCCCGCGCCCGGGCGATCTGCGTGGCCGACTACGGCGCCGGTGTCACCGCGCTGCCCGCCCTCCGGGCGGCGCTGACCGAATCGGCGGCCCGGACCCCGGTGGTGTGGGACCCGCACCCGCGGGGCGCCGCCCCCGTGCCCGGCTGCGCGCTGGTGACGCCCAATCACGAAGAGGCGCAGCTTTTCTGCGGCGGGGCCGGCGATGGCGGGGAGGCGCTGCTGCGTCGATGGGAGGCCGGCGCGGTGTGCATCACCCGTGGCGCCCAGGGCGCCCGCCTGTACGGGCCGGGGGTGACCGCACGGCACATCGGCATCCCGGCGGGATCGACCGCCGGGGCGGCCGACGTCTGTGGGGCCGGCGACCGATTCGCCGTCGCCGCGGCCGTGGCCCTCGGCACCGGCGCCGACCCCGTCGCCGCGGTGCAGGCGGCGGTCGCCGACGCGGCCCGATTCGTCGCCGCAGGCGGCGCCGCGGCGGTATCAACCCCTCTGCCCACCAACGGTTTCGACGTCCTGGGCGAGGACAGCCGGGCCGACGACCCGATCGACGCGGTCGCCCTGGCCGCGCGGCTGCGGCGCGAGGGACGCGTGTTGGTGGCCACCGGGGGATGCTTCGATCTGCTGCACACCGGCCACATCCGGTTGCTGCGGCAGGCCCGCGAACTCGGCGACGCCCTGATCGTGCTGGTCAATTCGGACGCGTCCGTGCGGGCGCTGAAGGGGGCCGGACGCCCGGTGATGCGCGACGTCGACCGCGCCCGCGTCCTGGCGGCGCTGGCCTGCGTCGACGGGGTGACGATCTTCGACGGCCTCACCCCGGAACGGATGCTGGAAACGCTGCGGCCCGACATCTGGGTCAAGGGCGGCGACTACGTCACTGCCGAGCTGCCCGAGGCCGACGTGGTGTACCGCCACGGCGGCGAGGTGATCATCCTGCCAACGGTGGCGGGTTACTCGTCCTCCCGTTTGATCGCCGCGGCGTCTTCCCGCGGCCCGACAACCGAAAGGTCTTGATATGACGTCACGTTCGCTCGGCGGTGTACTGATCTCCGGCGGCTCATCGGGGCTGGGGGCGGCCACGGTGGCCGCCGTGGCGCGACAAGGCGGCCTGCCGCTGGTGATCGACAAGAAGCCGCCCGCCGCCGACGTGCCCTATGCCGCTTGCGATCTGGCCGACACCAGCGCCGTCGCGGCCGCGGTCGAGTCGCTGGCCGAGCAGGCCGGCGGTCGGCTCACCGGTGTCTTCACCGCGGCAGGCATCGACTCCTGCGGCACGCTCGAACAGGTTCCGGCCAAGGAGTGGGAGCAGGTCATCGCCGTGAATCTGGTCGGCACCGCGGCCGTCGTCCGGGCCGCCCTGCCCTACCTGCGGGCGGCGCAGGGGCGCATCGTCACCTGCGCCTCGACCCTGGGCATCAAGGCGGTCGGGGACGCCACCGCCTACTGCGCGTCCAAATTCGGGGTCGTCGGCTTCACCCGCGCCCTGGCGGCCGAACTGGCGGGCGAGGTGGGCGTGACGCTGCTGATCCCCGGCGGCATGCACACCCCGTTCTTCGACGGGCGCGCTGAGCAATACAAGCCGCCGGCGGACGCCAAGCTGAACCAACCCGGCGACGTCGCCGAGACGGTGCTGTTCACCCTTTCTCAGCCCGCCGGGTGCGAGGTGCGCGAGCTCGTGGTGTGCGCCTCGACGGAGTCGTCGTGGCCTTAGGGCTCGAGCCCGCCCCGGACGTCGACGGGGCCGACAGCATCGTCGTGCTGCGCGCCCTGGGGCTCGGTGACCTGCTCACGGCGGTGCCCGCCCTGCGCGGGCTGCGCCGGCGATACCCTCAGGCCCGCGTCATGCTCGCCGCCCCCGACCGCTACCGCGACCTGGCCATGCTCACCGGCGCGATCGACGAACTCCTGCCCACCACCTGCCTGGGCGACGTGCAGCCGTTGCCGGTCCCGCCCGGGCTGGGCATCAACCTGCACGGCTGCGGACCGGAAAGCATCGAGCACCTGCTTGCCTGGGCGCCGCGGGCGGTGCTGACCCACCACCACCAACGCCACCCCACGCTCAAGGGACCGCCCTGGGAGCCGGACCTGCACGAGGTCAACCGCTGGTGCGCGCTGCTCGAGTGGGCCGGAATCCCCTGCGACGCCGGTGATGTGCTGATACCGCGGCCCGCGGGGATTCCGTTCGACCAGACCGGCGCCGTCGTGATTCATCCGGGCGCCTCCGCGCCGGCGCGGCAGTGGCCCGCGGACCGTTTCGCCGCGGTCGCCGCGGCGCTCAGCGACGACGGCTACGAGGTGATCATCACCGGATCGGCTTCCGAATTCGGTCTCGCGCACCAGGTTGCCCGTGCGGCAGGCCTGCCCCGCACCGCGGTGGTGTCCGGGCTGCTCGACCTTCCCGCGTTGACGGCGCTGGTGTCCGATAGCCGGCTGGTGATCTGCGGGGACACCGGCCTGGCACACCTGTCCGCCGCGACGGGCACGGCGTCGGTGGTCCTGTTCGGGCCCACCGCCCCCGCCCGGTGGGGCCCGCGCGGCCCGGCACCGCACATCGCGCTGTGGACCGGCGGCGTCGGCGATCCGCACGCCGCCGTGCCGCACGAGGGGTTGCTGTTGATCACGGTCGCGCGGGTGCTGTCCGCGAGCCGGCAGATTTTGAGGGAGGGCGCATGAGCGAGCCGCTCGTCGGCGTGGTGGGTGTCGGCTACGTCGGGCTGACCACCGCCGTCTGCGTGGCCGACCGCGGGCGGAACACGGTCGCCGTGGACATCGACCCCGCGCGCGTGCGCAGGCTGTCGGCCGGCGTCGCGGTGATCGACGAACCCCAGTTGCCCGACATGTTGCGGGCGGGGCTGGCCCGCGGCCTGCTGGCATTCAGCGCCGACTTCGGCGCGCTGGCCGAGCGCGACGTCGTGTTCGTCTGCGTGCCCACCCCCAGCGCCGACGGGGGGGAGGCGGACCTGGGCGCGGTGGAATCGGTGATCGAACGGCTGGGCGGCGTCCTGCGGCCCGGCGCAGTGGTGGCGCTGAAATCGACGGTGCCGGTCGGCACCACGTCTTCGATGGCGAAGCGCTTGCGCCACAAGGATATTCGTGTCGTCTCCGCCCCCGAGTTCCTCCGGGAGGGGCGGGCCGTCCATGATTTCCGCCACCCGGACCGGTTGGTCATCGGAACCCTCGACGAAGCGGCGGCCCGGCTGGTGCAGCGGTCCTATGGGCTCGGCGCCGACCGCGTGCTGCGGATGAGCCCGGAGAGCGCGGAGCTGGCCAAGTACGCCAGCAACGCCTTCCTCGCGGTCAAGCTGTCGTACACGAATTCGCTGGCGGCGCTGTGCGCGCGGGTCGGCGCGGACATCGACGACGTCACGGGCTGCATGGGGGCCGACCGCCGGATCGGACCGGAATTCCTGCGACCCGGCCCGGGCTGGGGCGGTTCCTGCCTGCCCAAGGACACCGCGGCGCTGGTGCACACCGCGCGCCGGCACGGCGTGCCATTCGCCGAGGTCGAGGCGGCTCGGCAAACCAATACCGCTCAGGCGCAACGCATCGCCGCGGCGCTGCGGCAAATCATTGGCCGGCCGCTCTCGGCGTGCCGGATCACCGCCTTCGGCCTGACCTTCAAGGCCGCCACCAGCGACACCCGCGACTCCCCCGCGCTCGCGGCGTGCCTGGAACTGTCGACGGCCGCGGCGCAGGTCATGGGTTACGACCCGCAATTGCCCAACATCGACCAAGCCGTCTTGCAGGGCAGCCGGGTGACCGCCGTCGACGATGCGTACCTCGCGGCCAAGGCGGCCGACGCGATCGTGGTCCTGACCGAGTGGCCGCAGTTCCGCGACCTCGACTGGGGCGTCATTGCGCGAGACGCGCCGCAGGCCGTGGTGTTTGACACCAGGAACGCCCTCGATCCGGCCGTCGTGGCGGCCGCGGGCCTGAGCTACGTCGGAAACGGTGCGCCGCACGGCTTTTAGCCGATGGCCGCCGACCGGCGGCGCGTTCACAGGAAACCCGACGAATAACGGCGGCGATCTCGGGTATGCACCGTTCGGTGGGAAGCGCTTCAGCCTGCCCATTCTCGCCACTGCGGTCGAAACGGACGGCCGTGGGCCTTCGCGGCAAACCGCACGCCCCCGTGGATCTAGGGCCGGCAGGCGTAGGTAGCGAATCGTCATCGAAAACCGTCTGTCTAGGAGGAACACCAATGGCTAAGCAAGAGGTCTCGGACTACCTACTGGAGCGCTTGCGCGCCTGGGGTGTCGAGCACGTGTTCGGCTACCCCGGTGACGGCATCAACGGACTGCTCGGCGCGTGGGGCCGCGCGGAGAACAAGCCGAAATTCATCCAGTCGCGCCACGAGGAGATGAGCGCTTTCCAGGCGGTCGGCTACGCCAAATTCACCGGTCGGGTCGGGGTCTGCGCGGCCACGTCGGGACCGGGCGCCATCCACCTGCTCAACGGCCTCTACGACGCCAAGCTCGACCACGTCCCGGTGGTGGCCATCGTCGGCCAGACCAACCGCACCGCCATGGGCGGCAACTACCAGCAAGAGGTCGACCTGCTGAACCTGTTCAAGGACGTCGCCAGCGACTACGTCCAAATGGTCACGGTCCCCGAGCAATTGCCCAATGTGCTGGACCGCGCCATCCGGATCGCCATGACCCAGCGCGCCCCGACGGCGTTGATCATCCCGAGCGACGTGCAGGAGCTGCCGTATTCGCCGCCCGAGCACGCGTTCAAGATGGTGCCCTCCAGCCTGGGCATCGAATACCCCGAGATCGCGCCCGGCGACGCGGCCGTCGCGCGTGCGGCCGACATCCTCAACGCGGGCAAGAAGGTCGCCATCCTGGCCGGCACCGGGGCGCGCGGGGCGCACCAAGAGCTCAGCGAGGTCGCCGACCTGCTGGGCGCCGGGGCGGCCAAGGCGCTGTTGGGCAAGGACGTGCTCTCCGACGAATTGCCTTGGGTCACCGGCTCTATCGGCTTGCTCGGCACCCGGCCCAGCTACGAGCTGATGCGCGACTGCGACACGCTGCTCACCGTGGGCTCCAGCTTCCCCTACACCCAGTTCCTGCCCGAATTCGGCCAAGCCCGCGCGGTGCAGATCGATGTCGACGGCCGGCTCATCGGGATGCGCTACCCGTACGAGGTGAACTTGGTCGCCGACGCGAAATCCGCGCTGCGCGCGCTGATTCCGCACCTGCGCCGCAAGGACGACCGGTCCTGGCGGGAGACGATCGAGAAGAACGTTGCCCGCTGGTGGGAGACCATGGACAAGGAGGCCCACGTCAGCGCCGATCCGATCAACCCGATGCGGCTGTACTCCGAACTTTCCCCGCAGCTGCCCGACGACGCGATCGTGACGGCCGATTCCGGCTCGGCGGCCAACTGGTACGCCCGCAACCTGCGCTTCCGGGGCCAGATGCGGGGTTCGCTGTCCGGCACCCTGGGCACGATGGGTCCCGGCGTGCCGTACGCGATCGGTGCGAAATTCGGCAACCCGGGGCGGCCCGTCATCGCGTTCGTGGGCGACGGCGCCATGCAGATGAACGGCATGGCCGAACTGATCACGATCAAGCGGTACTGGCCTGAGTGGGACGACCCGCGACTGGTCATCGCGATCCTGCACAACAACGACCTCAACCAGGTCACCTGGGAGATGCGCGCGATGGCCGGATCGCCGAAATTCCATGAGTCCCAAGCGCTTCCGGATGTCGACTTCGCGGCCTTCGCGGGCGGACTGGGCCTGAATGCGATGGCCATCAAGGATCCGGACGAGCTTGCGGACGCCTGGCGCCACGCGCTGTCGGCGGACCGGCCGACCGTGCTCGACGTATTCACCGATCCGAACATGCCGCCCATCCCGCCGCACGCCACCTGGGATCAGTTCAAGTCCGCCACGGCCGCCGTGCTGTCCGGTGACGAGGACCGCGTCGGCTTCGTCAAGGTCGGCCTGAAAACCAAGGCGCAGGAGTTCATGCCGCACAAGAAGCCATGACGGGTCGCCGAGCGTGCACTGACTGCGATTTCTCGGCGATTTTTCGACGATTTTTCGCGGAGGCTACACGCTCGGTGATCGGCGGCCCGAATGCCTGGCAGCTCGAAGCTCTCACAGGTTGGAGGCAGCGCTGCGCAGGTCGTCGACGAAGAGCCGATAGGCCTCCTCGCGTCCATCACTGCGATCGCGCAGCACGGCCGACGGATGAACCGTCGCCACCACGGTCGGCTCGGGCTCGACATCGACGACGGAGGCGGGCAGCCTCAACTCGCGGCCGCGCTGGGCGGAGACCCGAAAGTCGGCTCCCAGCAACGATTGTGCCGCGGTCGCGCCGAGACACACGACGACCTGCGGTCGCACCGCCTCGATCTCGGCGATGAGCCAGGGCCGGCAGGCGACCACTTCGGTGCGGCCCGGCTTCTGGTGGATCCGTCGTTTGCCGCCCTTGCGGGTGAACTTGAAGTGCTTGACCGCGTTCGTCTCGTACGTCACCGCGGGATCGATGCCGGCGTCTTCGAGGGCGCGGGCCAGCAGTCGCCCCGCCGGCCCGACGAACGGCTCACCCGCGCGATCCTCCTGGTCGCCAGGCTGCTCTCCCACCAGCATGATCGGCGCGCCCGGATGCCCGCGGCCGAAAACGGTCTGGGTGGCGTCGGCGAAAAGCGGGCAACCGCGGCAACATTGCGCCGCGGACCGAAGCGAATCCAGCCCCCGCTCGACGGGCAGATAATGCGCGGCACCCGGCGCCTTGGTTGCGGTCATAGCGCCTCCTCACCTAACCGGCGGAGGGCTGGGGCGCCCCCACCCGCGTCGAGCGGGGGCGCCCCATCGAGTCGTGCTAGCCCTTGCCGACGATGGCGTCGCGGGCTCGGTCGAGCATCGCCGCGAACGGTCCCGCGGCCAGGTTGGCCGCCTGCGACTCGACCCCGGCGTGCGGCCGGGTCGGCGCGATCGCCTCGGCGAGCTTGGCCGCGCGGCCCATCCGCGCGAGCTCCTCGCCGCTCAATTCCTGGCCCAGCTTGGAGAACTCGTCGTGCTCCTCGTGCTCGGCATGCTCGACGACCGCATCGCGCAGCTGAGTCAACAGGCTGGTGAACTCCGCGCTGTCCACGTCGAGTTTCTCCAGCTTCTGCAGGACCGTCTTGGCCTCGTGCTCCTCGTGCAGTCGCTCGTCGACCACCGCTTCCCCGTCGGAAAGCTTCCGCTTGGCCCGCGGGTGCACGATTTCCTCCTCGGCCGTTTCGTGGACGGCCAGCAGTCGCCGCAGCGCGACGAACGCCTTTTCGCGTTCTTTGCCCGTCGCCGCCAAGGTTTCGGCGAACAACGACTTGATCTGCTGGTGTTGACTGACAAGAAAGTCGACCACATCGGTGGGCGACTTGATGGCGCTCCGAGCCATGGTGTCCTTCCCATCTATTCCGCGCGCGGGCTGTTGCGCGCTCCCGGTCGGCTACCCGACGAAACCGGCGACCAAACGGTAGGGCCCACTACCGGTGGGGTAGTTCCTCATCACGTCGCGAACGAGGAGAACGCTTGTGGCCACCGGAATGCGCAGGCGTGCGGCGATCCTGGCAGCGCTGGTCGTGCCGGCTGGCGGTGCGGCGCCGGGGGATGTAGCTGACCTCGGCCGACGTGCCGGATGTGGGGGCCGTCGCCAACCTGCGCCTGCGACGCCCCGGCTTCGGCTACATTTCGGGCAGGTTGGCCGGTAAGGAGGCGCTGGCGTGACCAACCCGCAGGACCCGTATTGGCAGAACCCCTATACGTACGACCCGCTCGGTCGGGTTCCGCCCACACCGCCCCCGGTGGAACCGCCGCCCGCCCTCGCACCCCCGCCCGCCCTGCCCTACCGGCCGCCGGTCAACGTGTTGGCGACGCTGTCGCTGGTGTTCGCGTTCGTGTTCGCGCCCGTCGGGGCGATTCTGGGCCACGCCGGGCTGGCGCAGATCCGCCGCACCGGGGAGCTCGGCCGCGACCGCGCCCGGGTGGGGCTGGCGCTGTCGTATGCGTTCATGACCCTCGCCGTGGTCGCCGTCGTCGCGTGGGCCACCCTGGGCGCGGCGCCGTCCACCCAAACCGCCGAGCCCGACACCACGACCAGCGCGGCACCCCCGGCGCCCCCGGGCCCGGTCGCGCCGGACGCCCTGCCGGCGTTACTGCCCGGTGCCGACGCCCTGCGCACCATCACGTCCGATCAGAACCTTGAGGCCGGCCAGACGTGGGACAACCCGGGCCGCTCCAGCGCGCAGGGAGCCATCGACCGGCCGGAATGCTGGGGCAGCATCGCGCCCGGAACGCCCGACGCTTACGCCGACGGCGGCAGCACCGGATACCGCGCGGCGGAGTTCCGCGACTCGCGCAGCTTCCTGAAGTCCACCCAGGTCATCGAGGCGGTCGTGGCCTTCCACGACCCGGCGGCCGCGCGGGCGCAGCTGGCGAATTTGCTGGCGGGATGGCGCCAATGCGGCGGCACGACCGTGACGCTGACTCCCCCCAACGGGGAGGCGCTGACGTTTTCGGTGGGCGCACCCGCCGACGCGGGTGACGGCGTCACCACGCTGGATCTGACGCCCCGGGGACTGCAGATCCGCTCGGCCCGCGTGATCGCGGCCAAGGCCAACGTGATCGTCGACCTGATGGTCTCCTGCAGCGGCACGACGGACGCCGCCCAGCCGCGGCTGGGCGGGCTGGGCATCGCCAACTACGTCCTGGGAAAGGTGCCTGGCTAGGCTTGCCCCATGAGGTATGTCGACGTCGACGGAGTGGGCCGGGTCAGCCGGATCGGCCTGGGCACCTGGCAGTTCGGGTCACGCGAGTGGGGCTACGGGGAGAGCTACGCCGCCGGCGACGCGGGTGAGATCGTGCGCCGCGCGCTGGCGCTTGGGGTGACGCTGTTCGACACCGCCGAGGTCTACGGGCTCGGCAAAAGCGAGCGCATCCTCGGCGCGGCGCTCGGCGACCAGCGCACCAACGTCGCCGTGGCCAGCAAGATCATGCCGGTGGCGCCGTTCCCCGCCGTGGTCAAGCAGCGCGAGCGCGCCAGCGCGGAGCGGCTGGGCCTCGACCGCATCCCGCTCTACCAGATCCACCAGCCCAATCCGGTGGTTCCCGATTCGGTGATCATGCCGGGCATGCGCGACCTGCTCGACGCCGGCAAGATCGGCGCGGTCGGCGTCTCCAACTACTCGCTCGCGCGGTGGCGAAAGGCCGACGCCGCGCTCGGCCGACCGGTGATCAGCAATCAGGTGCACTTTTCGCTGGCCCACGCCGGAGCGCTGGAGGACCTGGTGCCCTTCGCCGAGCGCGAGAACCGCATCGTGATCGCCTGGAGCCCGCTCGAGCAGGGGCTGCTGGGCGGTAAGTACGGCGTGGACAACCGGCCCGGCGGCATCCGCGCGGTGAACCGCTACTTCGGCACCGAGAATCTGCGCCGCGTCGAGCCGCTGCTGCAGACGTTGCGTGACGTCGCGACCACCGTCGGTGCCAAGCCGGCGCAGGTGGCGCTGGCCTGGCTGATCAGCCTGCCCGGCGTCGTGGCCATCCCCGGCGCGTCCAGCGTCGAGCAGCTCGAGTTCAACGTGGCCGCCGCCGACATCGACCTGCCCCCGGACGCCCGCGAGGCGCTCACCGGGGCGGCCCGCGCCTTCCGCCCTACCTCGGCCCGGCGGTTCGTGACCGACCTGGTCCGCGAGAAGCTTCGCCGCTAGGTCTCAGGCGGCGACCCGCCACGCCCGGGCTACGCCCGCGCTTGCGATCGCCGCTAGGACCCGCCGACGGCGGAGTCGGCGAACGCGGCCGGGCTGGCCGGCGCGCCCCTGGCCACCACCACCGGCATCGAGGTCGCCGCGTTGGTCCGCAGGATCGTGTGCACCACGTCGATCAGGTCCTCGACCGGCATCAGCTTGCCGGGCATGCACCCGCGGGCGGCCCACAGCGGGACGGCCTTCATGGCGAGGTCCATGTCCCAGTCGATGTTCATCCCCGTCGCGGCGTCCCCCTCGCCGCCCGCGCACTCGCCGACGATCAGCGTGGTGAAGCCGATGTCGGGGTGCTCGGCCCGCCACGCGTCGACCATCCGTTCCAGGGCCGCCTTGCTGACGCCGTAGGCGCCCAGGCCGGGCCACGGCGGGCCGAAGGTGCCCGCGTCGGACGACAGGTAGACCGCCTTGCCCGCGGAGACCGTCAGGTGCGGCACCGCCGCGGCGGTCACCAGCGCCGCCCCGATCACGTTGGTGTCGAAGATGCGCCGCCAGGTGGCGGCGTCGGTGTCGACCATGCGAACCAACGGCCCGACGGCCGGCGTGTACACGATGTTGTCGATGCCGCCCAGGGCGTCAGTGGCGGAGGCGATCGCCGACCGGCACGACGCCTCGTCGGTGACGTCGCATTCGATGGCCACCGCGCCCGGGCCCGCCTCCCTGGCCGCCGACTCGATGCGCTCGCGGCGCCGGGCCAGCAGCGCGACCTGATCGCCCCGCTCGGCGAGGCCGATACCAATGCAGCGGCCGAGCCCGCTCGAGGCGCCCACCACGACTGTCCTTGACATATTTGCCCTCTCTTGTAACGAGCTGCCGTGGGCAAAAACCTACCGGATATCACCCGGCGCATGTCGATGGCTGGGCAGCTTAATTCCGGACGACGGTGTTCCGGTCCCCCGGACATGGCTTCGTCCGCCGGGCCGGATCGCGTCAACCGAGTCGCCGGGAAGGGCGGTCGAGCGCCACCGCTCGACGATGGTCGGGGGCGGATCAGCCCCCGTCGGGGGCCTTCAGCACCACCGCGGTGTGCGCGTCGACGGTGAGGGTGCCCCCGCCGGGCACCTCTTCCGCGGGCGTCTCCTCCTCCGGGCCGGTGAAGACCACGAGTTGCCAGGCAGCGCCGAATTCCTTTGGCGGCAAAGTGAACTCGATCGACTCGTAGTGGGCGTTGAAGCAGAGCAGGAAGGAGTCATCGAGTACCCGCTGTCCCCGGGCGTCGCGGTCCGGGATGCCGTGGCCGTTGAGGAACACCGCGACGGACTTCGCGAATCCGGCGCCCCAATCCTCCTCGGTCATCTCGGTGCCCTCGGGGGTGAACCAGGCGATGTCGGGTAGCCCGTCCTGGCCGCGGCGTCCCAGCGGCTTGCCCGAGAAGAACCGGCGCCGGCGGAACACCGGGTGGTTGGCGCGCAGCGCGGACACCAGGCGGGTGAACTCCAGCAGGCCGTTGTCGGCCTTCGACCAGTCGATCCAGGTGATCTCGTTGTCCTGGCAGTACCCGTTGTTGTTGCCGTTTTGCGTGCGGCCCAGCTCATCGCCGTGGCAGATCATCGGCACACCCTGCGACAGCAGCAGCGTGGTGAGGAAGTTGCGCTGTTGGCGGGCGCGCAGCGCGTTGACCTCCGGGTCGTCGGTGGGGCCCTCCACACCGCAGTTCCACGACCGGTTGTGGCTCTCGCCGTCGTTGTTGTCCTCGCCGTTGGCCTCGTTGTGTTTCTCGTTGTAGGACACCAGGTCACGCAGCGTGAACCCGTCGTGGGCGATGACGAAGTTGATCGACGCGACCGGGCGGCGCGCGGTGTGCTCGTAAAGGTCGGCCGAACCGGTCAGCCGGTAGGCGAACTCGTCGAGGGTCGACGGCTCGCCGCGCCAGAAGTCCCGGACCGCGTCGCGGTATTTACCGTTCCATTCCGTCCACTGCGGCGGGAAATTGCCCACCTGGTAGCCACCCGGGCCGACGTCCCACGGCTCGGCGATCAGCTTGACCTGGCTCACCGTCGGATCCTGTTGCACCAGTTCGAAAAAGGCCGCCAACCGGTCCACATCGAAGAATTCGCGGGCCAGCGTCGCGGCCAGGTCGAACCGGAAGCCGTCGACGTGCATCTCGGTCACCCAGTAGCGCAGCGAGTCCATGATCAGTTGCAGCGCGTGCGGGTGCCCGACGTTGAGGCTGTTTCCCGTGCCGGTGTAGTCCATGTAGTAGCGCTTGTCGTCGTCGACCAGCCGGTAATAGGCCGGGTTGTCGATGCCGCGCATCGACAGCGTCGGGCCCATGTGGTTGCCCTCGGCCGTGTGGTTGTAGACGACGTCGAGGATGACCTCGATGCCGGCCTCGTGTAGGGCCCGCACCATGGCCTTGAACTCCTGCACCTGACCGCCGGGCGAGGTGGCGCTGGAGTACTTGAAGTCGGGGGCGAAGAACCCGATCGTGTTGTAGCCCCAGTAATTCGACAGACCCTTGTCCACCAACGTCGAGTCGTTGGCGAAGTGGTGCACCGGCATCAGCTCGATGGCGGTGACGCCGATGCTCTTGAGGTGCTCGATGATCACCGGGTGCGCGACGCCCGCGTAGGTGCCGCGCAGCTGTTCGGGGATGTCGGGGTGGGTTTGCGTCAGGCCCTTGACGTGCGCCTCGTAGATGACCGTGTCGGCGTATTGGTGGTCCGGCGGCCGGTCGTTGCCCCAGTCGAAGTAAGGGTTGATCACCACCGACTTGGGCATGAACGCGGCCGAGTCGTCGTCGTTGCGGCTGTCCGGGTCACCGAAGTTGTAGCTGAACAGGGCCTGGTCCCATTCGAACGAGCCGTCGATGGCCTTCGAGTACGGGTCCACCAGCAGTTTGTTCGGGTTGCACCGCAAGCCGTTCTGCGGGTCGTACGGCCCGTATACGCGGTAGCCGTAGCGCTGGCCGGGTTCGATGTTGGGGATGTAGGCGTGCCAGACGAACCCGTCGACCTCGGGCAGCGCCACGCGGCTCTCGGTGCCGTCGGCGTCGAACAGGCACAGCTCCACCCGCTCGGCCACTTCGCTGAAGACGGCGAAATTGGTGCCCGCCCCGTCGTAAGTGGCGCCCAGGGGGTAGGCGCGGCCCGGCCACACCTCTCCAGTGGGTGTGGGGGCGGAAGCTTCAGCGGATGTCATGGCGCAATCAATACCCTACCCAGGCCTCCCCCAAACGGCGGTTCGGAAGGCCTTGCGGCTAAACGGTTTTCAAGGCCGCAACATGACCTTCACCGCCCCGTCCTGCTTCTTCTGGAAAATTTCGTAGGCGTGCGGGGCCTGGTCCAGCGGCAGCACGTGGGAGGCGAACGCGTCGACTCCCAGCGGGTCGTCGTCGGTCAGCAGCGGCATGATGTCGTCCACCCAGCGCTTGACGTTGGCCTGGCCCATCCGCAGGGTCACCTGCTTGTCGAACAGGGTCAGCATCGGCAGCGGGTCGGCCATCCCGCCGTACACGCCGATCAGCGATATCGTGCCGCCGCGGCGCACGACGTCGATGGCGGAGTACAGGGCGTGCAGCCGGTCGACACCGGCGGTCTGCATGAGCCGCTTGCCGATGAAGTCCGGCAACATGCCGGTGGCCTGCTGGGCGAACTTGGCCGCCGGGGAACCGTGCGCTTCCATGCCCACCGCGTCGATCACGGAGTCGGAGCCCCGCCCGTCGGTCAGGTCCCGGATCACGTCCCCAAGCGGGGAATCGAGCCGCTCCAGATCGATGGTGTGGATGCCGCGCTGCGCGGCGCGGCCCAGGCGCTCGGCCACCAGGTCGACCGCGATCACCCGATATCCCAGGTGATCGGCGATGCGCGCGGCCATGTCACCGATGGGGCCCAGGCCGAGCACGGTGACCGTGCCGCCGTCCGGGATGTCGGCGTAGGCCACCGCCTGCCAGGCCGTGGGCAGCACGTCGGATAGGTAGACGAACCGCGAATCTGGCGGTCCCACAGGGACTTTGATGTGGGTGAACTGTGCTTGGGGGACGCGCAGCAGTTCGGCTTGCCCGCCGGGTACCTCACCGTAGAGCTCCGAGTAGCCGAACAGCGCAGCCCCCATGCCCTGCTCGCGCACCTGGGTGGTCTCGCACTGGGTGTAGAGCTGTTGGCCACACATGTAGCAACTGCCGCAGGAGATTTGGAACGGGATGACGACCCGGTCCCCCACCCGCAGGTCGCCCGTTTCGCCGCCGACCTCTCGCACGATCCCCATGGGTTCGTGCCCGAGGACGTCCCCGGGTTTCATGAACGCACCGAGAATCTCGTACAGGTGCAGGTCCGACCCGCAGATGTTGGTCGACGTGACCTCGATGATGGCGTCGGAGGGCTTCTCGATCTTCGGGTCGGGCACCGACTCCACCCGCACATCGCGCTTGCCGTGCCACGTGACAGCCCTCATGTGCGTGGCGCATACCCGCCGGGCGCGGTCCGAAACGCGGCGTCCCGTCGCCGGCCTGCGTCAGCGGTGCCGGCGCTTGAGGGGATGCTCGTTGTCGACGAGCGACTTCGCGATGTCGATCAGCCGGGTGTTGGATTTCTGCGAGAGCCGGGTGAGCAGCTCGAACGCCTCGACCGCGTCCAGATTGAACCGCTCCATGATGATGCCCTTGGCCTGGCCGATCATGTCCCGCGACGCGAGGGCGCTGCGGAATTGGTCCTGGCGGCGAAACATCGACCACGCCAGCGCGATGTGCGTGGCGAAGACCGCGCCCAGCTCCACCGAATCATCGGGGAATGCGTGTGGCCGCTCGGCGTAGAAGTTGAGCGCGGCCATGGTGCCGCGGTCCACGAACAACTCGTAGGACAGGATGGACCGGATCGGCGTCTGCTCGATCGCGTACCGCCGATACCGCGGCCATCGCTGGTCCTCGGCAAGGTCTTCCACATGCATTACGTGGTGTCGCCATGCGGCGTCCAGGCAAGGCCCTTCCCCGTAGCGGTCCTGGATGACGTCCAAGATGACCGGGTAACGGTGCGTGGCGGCCACGTTGACGACCGACTTGCTGCGTTCGGCCAGGGTGATCCCGGCGTATTGGGAGCCCGCCACGTGCATGACGCCGTTACCGATGAGTTGGTTGAGCCCCGCGGTGGTATCGGTCTCCTGGCGCTCGAGGCTGGACACCAGTACGGCCAGCTGAGTGACCACCACTGCATTGCCGTCTTGCATGGCACCCCCTCTCGAAGGTCTGCCCCCCCGGCTACGCCTGGGCGACGAATCTGGGCAGGCCGCTTTCCGAGAGCAATGCCCCGTTGATTCAAGCTTCCGGACGGCATTTCGGTGCGTCAACCCACCAAACGAAGTCTAGGGGCCACAATACGAAGCGCAACCCGCCGCTCGGTGGGCGGCCGCATCGCGCGATTATCTTCCGCCCCACCGCGTACACGTAATGCAATCGCGCTCAACGGTTTTCGCGGCGGCCGCCGACGGTCCCGCCGCGACGACTCGGGTCTTCGCGCGCAAGCCGTCCTACACTCGGATTGGTGACCTCAATCGTGATCGTTGGCAGCGGCTTCACCGGATTCACTTGCGCACACCGTTTGGCCCGCATCCTGCGGCGACGGCGCGCGGAGGTCGACATCACGATCATCTCCCCGGTGGACTACATGCTGTACACGCCGTTGTTGCCCGACGTCGCCGGCGGTGTGGTGGACGCCCGGTTCGTCGCGATCCCGCTGGCCAACACCCTCAAAGGCGTGCACGCCGTGCGCGGGCGCGTGGACGGCGTGGACTTCGACCGGCGCACGCTGACCTGGTGCGATCCGGAGGAACGCAACCACACCATGTCCTGGGACCGGCTGGTGCTCACGCCCGGTTCGGTGACACGGTTGTTCGACGTGCCGGGGTTGGCGACCTACGCGCGCGGGTTGAAGACCACGGCCGAGGCCCTCTACCTGCGAGACCATTTCGTGGAGCAGCTCGAGCTGGCCAACATCGAGGACGACCCTCAGGTTGCGGCGGCGCGGCGCACGGTCGTCGTGGTCGGCGCCTCCTATTCGGGCACCGAGCTGGTGGCACAACTGCGCGCGCTGGCCGACGCGGCGGCCAAGCAGATGCGCTTCGACCCGGCCGACGTCGAGTTCTTGCTCCTCGACCTGGCGGAACAGGTGATGCCGGAGGTGGGCAAGAAACTGGGTGACGCCGCGCAGAAGGTGCTCCGCCGGCGCGGCATCGACGTCCGGCTCGGCGTGACACTCAAGGAGGCGCACGCCGATCACGTTGTGCTCAGCGATGATTCGCGCGTCGATACCCGCACGATCGCGTGGGTGACCGGTGTCACGGGGGCGCCGTTGATCCAGGAGCTGGGCTTGCCGACCGAGCGGGGCCGGCTCAAGGTCGGGGCGGATCTTCGGGTACCGGAGCAGCCGGACGTGTTTGCGGCCGGTGACGCGGCCGCCGTCCCCGACCTGACCCAGTCCGGCAAAATCACGCCGCCGACCGCCCAGCACGCCACACGCCAAGGCAAGGTGCTGGCGCGCAATGTGGCCGCCAGCCTCGGCTACGGCAGCCCGAAGGAGTACAAGCACCGCAACCTCGGTCTGGTGGTCGACCTGGGGCCGTGGCATGCGGTGGCCAATCCGCTGAACATCCACCTGTCCGGGCTGCCCGCGAAGTTCGTGACCCGGTCCTACCACCTGTACGCGATCCCGCGCGGGGTCAACCGGTGGGCGGTTTCCCTGGCCTACCTGACTGACCTACTGTTCGACCGGTCGGTGGTGTCCATCGGGTTGACGTCCGAGGAGGACGCGCAGTTCGCGGCCAGCGAGGGCATCCCCATGCCGAAGACCGGCTGAGCGCGTCTAGGTGTACTGCCCAGGCAGGTTGGTCAACCGTGTGATGGGTGGGACCTTTCCGATCGCTGAGTGTTGCCGGTGGTGATTGTAGGTGTGCAGCCAAGCCGGTAGGGCTGAGCGGCGGGTGCGTTCATTGGGGTAGTGCCTGGTAAAGGCCCATTCGGCGGCCATGGTGCGGTGGAATCTTTCGATTTTGCCGTTGGTCTGGGGACGGTAGGGCCTCGTCCGCTTGTGGAGAATGTTGAGTTCAGTGCAGGCGGCCTGCCAGGCGCGAGAGCGGTAGCAGGAGCCGTTGTCGGACAAGACGCTTGCGACGAGGACCCCGCGGGCTGCGAACCAATCCACCGCGCGACGTAGCACCGCGATGGCTGTTTGTGCGGTCTCGTCGTCGTGGATCTCGGCGTAAGCGACCCGGGAGTGATCATCGATGACGGTATGGACAAAGGCATGTCCTAACAGCACGTCACGGTGTCGGTTGCGGGGCACATCCGGGGTTGCGGCGCGGTTCTTCTTGCCTTGGCCACGGCCAACGAATCGCCAACCCCCACCGGTGGGAATGTTGCCGAGCTTTTTGACATCGACATGGACCAGTGCACCAGGAAGATCATGTTCGTAGCGACGGATCGGCTCGCCAGTGCGGATATCGATGTGCGACAACCGGTTCAGCCGGCAGCGCACTAGCACCGCGTGCACCGTGGACGCCGACATCGACAACCTTGAGGCGATGGCGATCGGTGAGAGTCGGTGCCGCCACCGCAACTCCACAATCCGGCGCACCATCACCTGCGACGTGCGATTCGGACTGTGATGAGGCCGGCTGGACCGATCGCTCATCCCGGTGGCACCCATCGCCGCGTACCGCGATGCCCAGCGTTTGGCGGTCGGCCAGGACACGTGAAAATACTCGGCGGCCCGAGAAATCGGCCAGCCCTCTTCAACGACACGGCGCGCGAGCAACAACCGCCCGCGCGGAGTCAAAACGGCATTAGCGTGGACCACGAAGGTCTCCTGTTCGTTGTGGGTGCAGTGGTAGCAGCTCCACTCCACGACAGGAGACCTTCACCCATCAACGACCGCTACAGCGTGTCGTCACACTTCCTCAACCAACCTGCCTGGGCAGTACATCTAGGACGGGCTCGCTCCGACTGACGGGTCCGGCGCGAGATCGCGAGATATAAGTGAGTGCGGCGCGCGCCGGCGCGGCGTCGCAACCGTTTATATGTCGTGGATGCAGCCGGGCGGACCGGCTGAGCGCGCCTAGGCGCGTCAGCCCTCGGCCGACTGCTGCGCCATGGCGTAGGCGAGCTGCAGAAAGTCGGCGCCGGTCAACACGGTGAAGACGCCGGCGACGAGGCGGGTGAACCGCGGCGCGAACACCAGGCCGATGGCGAAGCCCGTCGCCACCCACATGTCCAGGCAGAACGGGCAGGTCAGCAACTCGCCGAGGCTGTGCCGAAGCGGGCTTTCGTCGCGGACCTCCTCCATGACCTCCGCCGGCCCGCCGCTGCCGGTGAACCGGGTGAACGGCGCCCGCAACGGACTCGTCACCGCGTCCTTGCTAAGGGTCCGCGAGAGCTTGTGGGTGCCGAGGGTCACGGTGACCAGGTCCTGGATGCGCCACCGCGTCGGCAACGTGCGCCCGGTGAGCAGCGCGGCCACGGTCGCGACGACCACCACGGCGCCGTAGATCGCCAGCACCACCAGGTAGCCGCCCAGCGGCCGCGGCTCGTCGCCCCGGTACTCGTCCGCTGCGCGCCGTGCGCCGTCGACCACCTGGCTCTTGGCCTCCGCCACCTCTGCCATTGCCTCTCCTTCGCTAGGGACAGGTGGCTGGGTACCCGATGTGGGTAAACGCAATCGGCGGACCGCAGCCGCCTCAGGCGTCCAGGCGCGAGGACTTCCCGGTTTTCGCGGCCTGCCGCAGCGTCCGGTTGGTGGACCGCAGGTCGGTGTTGGCCGCCGAAAGCGTCGCGTTGTGGTCCTCGAGCTCTAGGATGCGCGCGATGCCGGCGAGGTTGACGCCGGCGTCGACCAGCTCGCTGATGCGTTTGAGCCTGGCCAGGTCGTCGGCGCTGTAGCGCCGCGTCCCGCCGCCGCTTCGCGCCGGCGTGATCAGCCCATATCGTTCGTACAGGCGCAACGACTGCACCGCGATGCCGGAGAGTTCGGCGGCCACCGAGATGCCGTACACGCCGTGATTGGGCGCCGGGGCGCCGAAATCGCCGCGTTGATCGGTCATCACGCGTCTCCTCGAGAAGCTACGGGGTCAGAAAATCTGTTTATCATACTTGCGACATTTGTGTCGACGGTGCTATATAAAATCTATGTCATTGGACATAGGTAATTGCCAGACCACAGCCTAGATTGGAGTGAGAGGTGACCACCATGCTGATGCGTTCCGATCCGTTCCGTGACCTCGACCGCTTCGCCCACCAAGTGTTCGGCACCGCCGCCCGGCCGGCGGTGATGCCGATGGACGCCTGGCGCCAGGGCGAAGAATTCGTCGTCGAGTTCGACCTGCCCGGCATCAACGCCGACTCGCTCGACATCGACATCGAGCGCAACGTCGTGACCGTGCGGGCCGAGCGGCCGGCCGTCGACCCCAACCGGGAGATGCTGGCCACCGAGCGCCCCCGCGGGGTATTCAGCCGGCAGCTGGTTCTCGGCGACAACCTCGACACCGACAAGATCGAGGCCTCCTACCGCGAAGGCGTTCTGCAACTGAAGATTCCGGTGGCCGAGAAGGCCAAGCCGCGCAAGATCACCGTCGGTCGCAGCGACACGCACAAGGCCATCGACGAGAACGCCTCGCACCGCGAGGTCATCAACGCCTGATATCCCGGCGGGGGCGGCGGCTCGGGTCCGCGTGATCCGCACGGGCCGCCGCCCTCCGCCGGCTCAACGGCATGGAGCCCGGGTGCGATGAAGTGGGAACTCGACGGTCAAGCGGCCAGCGTCGAAGAGGCGTTGGCCGGCGGTGCCGCGCAACCCGCCGGCTGGTTCCGCTTCTACTTCACCGATCAGCGCTGGGAGTGGTCGGAACAGGTGCAGCGGATGCACGGCTATGAGCCGGGCACCGTCACGCCCACCACCGAACTGGTGCTCTCACACAAGCATCCGGAGGATCGCGGCCAGGTCGCGGCCACCATCGACCAGATCGTGCACGCCCGGCAGGCGTTCAGTACACGCCATCGCATCGTCGACACCGCCGGCAACGTGCACCACGTCGTCGTGGTGGGCGACCGGATCTTCGACGATGACGGCGACGTGGTGGGAACGCACGGGTTCTACATCGACGTCACCCCGGCCCCGGGGCAGTCGAAGGAGGAGCTGGTCAGCGAGAAGCTGGCCGCGATCAGCGAGAACCGGGCCGGCATCGAGCAGGCCAAGGGCATGCTGATGCTGGTCTACGGCCTCAGCGCCGACGCGGCTTTCGAGCTGCTGAAATGGCTTTCACAGGAGGCCAATATCAAGCTGCGCCCACTCGCCGAGCAAATCGCCGAGGACTTTCGTCGCGCCGGCGCGCGCCTCGACGCCCAGTCGGAGTTGGACCACTTGCTGTTGACCGCGCACCAGCGCGTCGCCCCACCCGACAGGTCATGACGATTTGCGGCGCCTCTTGCGGGCGGCCGCGACCAGCTGCGCCATGCCCTCCTCGATGCCGGCGGCCAGCGCGTCGATGTCGGGAGCGGTGTCGTAATCGGCGGTGATGCCGAAGACGAACGTGTCGGCGTAGCTGAGCATGGCGACGCCGGTGCGCACCTGAAGGGCGATCGGCGGGATCGGCAACAACTCCAGCACTCGGCGGCCCATCAGCCGCTGCCGGCTCCGCGGACCCGGCACGTTGGTTGCCAGCGCGACCACCGCTCGCTGCGGTATCCGGGAGAGCAGACGAATAGCCCACGCGGACAGGGCAAATGGGGTGCGCTTGGCTGCCACCACCATCGCGCTGCCGCCCGCGCTCTGTCCGCTGGCCTTGGCGTGGCTGAGTCGATCGTGCACCAGCTTGAGCTGCTGCACCGGGTCCGCCTCGTCAACCGGAAGCAACGGCAACATCGCCGACACCCGGTTGCCGGCGACGTTGAAGTGATCCACCGCCCGGACCGAAACCGGAACGAGGGTGCGCAGCGAGTCGGGGCCCGGGTGCTCACCGCGCGCCAGCAAGACGCCGCGATAGCTGTTGGTGATAACCGCCAGCGCAACGTCATTCAGCGTGACCCCGAAGGTCCGTGCCACCTTTCGCATGTCCGTCAGCCGGGCGCGGGCAGCGCTGTAGCGCCGCATCGTGGTCACCGGCCCGTGCAGCGACGATTCGGGCGCGGGGTGTAACAGCCCGGCGGCGAGCTCGGCCGCGCCGATCGCCGCGTGTTCGGCGACGGCCACCGCACCGAATGCGTCGCGTCCGATGCCGCTCGCCCACCTCAACGGGTTGAGGCTCACCTTCGCCGGATCCGAGCGGGCCGGCGACCTGCCGGCGCCGACGTCGGCGGCGAAGGTGTCACCGTCCCCGTCGTCGCTGAACTTCGACAACAGCTGCGTGGTTGCGATGCCGTCGGCGATGCAGTGGTGAATCTTGGTCAGCACCGCCCACCGATTTCGGCTGAGCCCCTCGATGATCCAGCACTCCCACA
The DNA here is from genome assembly GCF_041890355.1 of Mycobacterium hainanense. NCBI lineage: Bacteria > Bacillati > Actinomycetota > Actinomycetes > Mycobacteriales > Mycobacteriaceae > Mycobacterium > Mycobacterium hainanense. The sequence goes on from NZ_CP169059.1 coordinate 4,415,763, forward strand.
GCGGGCGCTCGCGATCGAGCCGGCGCTCCATCAACGACGCGATCAACTCGAACAGCTCCGCGTCGCCACCGGGACGCGGCAGCGCAATGCGGTGCAGATGGCGCGCGAGGTCGAAGTGCGGATCGTCCACCCAGTTCGGCGGGCGCAGGTCGAGCGGATGGGTCCGCAGCACCTGCCGGCAGCGCGGGATCGTCGCGACCCGTTCGGAAAACGACGCGAAGAACTCCTCATACGTCGGGGCCGGCCCCTCCACGATCGACACCCCGCCCACCGCGAGGCTCACGTGCGGATCCGAATCCTCGACCTCCAGGAAGCCGGCGTCCAGAGCGGTCAATTGGTCCACGGTGCTACTTTCCGCGGCGCAACGCGCTGCTGGCAGGGCCGTAAGTCCTCAACTACTGAGGCCAAACGGCGGCTGTGGCGGCACGCCGCCGCGCATATCGTGAGCGGGGTGACAGGAGAGCAATTGAGCAGCGAGGCAGGTGCTTTCGCCGCCGCCTCCCGCCGGATCTACGTCGATCTGCAGTCGTATCAACGAAGCGCGCTGATGTGGCCCACCGGAGGAAGAACACCATGAGCGATTACACCTACGTCCGCTTCTTCGAAGAGATCGGCATCTCCGATGTCCCGCTGGTCGGCGGGAAGAACGCCTCGCTGGGGGAGATGTTCCAGAAGCTGACCGGTCAGGGCGTGCGGGTCCCGCACGGGTTCGCGATCACCGCAGAGGCCTACCGGCACGTGCTGGACAGCGCCGGCGCCTGGGACGCGTTGCACGCCGCGCTGGACGACCTCGACCCCGACGACGTCACCGCGCTGGCACGCAAGGGCAAGCGGGCCCGCGAAATCGTCTACGGCGCAGGCCTTCCCCCGGAGCTGGCCGCCGAGATCACGGCCGCCTACCGGCAGCTGCAGGAGGAATACGGAGAAGATGTCAGCCTGGCCGTGCGCAGCTCGGCGACCGCCGAAGACCTGCCGACCGCCAGCTTCGCCGGCCAGCAGGAAACCTTCCTCAACATCAAGGGCACCGAGAGCCTGCTGGACGCCTGCCGCCGCTGCTTCGCGAGCCTGTTCACCGACCGCGCCATCCACTACCGGATCGACCAGGACTTCGACCACTTCAAGGTGTCGCTGTCGATCGGCGTCATGAAGATGGTGCGCTCCGACCTGGCCTCGTCGGGGGTGATGTTCACCCTGGACACCGAATCCGGCTTCCACGACGTCGTTTTCATCACCGGCGCCTACGGGCTCGGCGAGAACGTGGTCCAGGGCGCCGTCGACCCCGACGAGTTCTACGTCCACAAGCCGACGTATCAGGCCGGCCACCGGGCGGTGCTGCGCCGGCTGATCGGGGACAAGGCGGTCAAGATGGTCTTCGTCGAGGGCGAAACGAAGAACACCACCCGCAACATCCCGACGCCCAAGGCCGACCGGGCCCGGTTCTGCGTCACCGACGACGACGTCCTCGAGCTGGCCGGCTACGCCTGCGCAATCGAGGACCACTACGGGCGGCCGATGGACATCGAATGGGCCAAGGACGGTCTCGACGGACGGCTCTACATCGTCCAGGCGCGCCCCGAAACCGCCGCCTCGCAACGCAGCCAGACGGTGATCGAAAACTACGTGCTCGAGGGCAAGGGCGCCCAGCGCAAAGACGTGCTGGCCGAGGGCCGCTCGGTCGGCGAGAAGGTCGCCACGGGCGCCGCCAGGCGGATGGACAACCTCGGCAGGCTGTCGGAGTTCCAGCCCGGAGACGTGCTGGTCGCCGACATCACCACGCCCGACTGGGAACCCATCATGAAGATCGCCGCGGCCATCGTCACCAATCGCGGCGGACGCACCTGCCACGCGGCGATCATCGCCCGCGAGCTCGGCATCCCCGCCGTCGTCGGCGCGGGCGACGCCACCACGAGCGTGCCCGACGGCGAGCTGGTCACGGTGTCGTGCGTGGAGGGCGACACCGGGCGGGTTTACCGGGGACAGTTGGGCTTTCGCGTCGATCACACGGAGGTGTCCGACCAGGAGCGTCCGCACACCCAGATCATGCTCAACCTCGGCAACCCGGACCTGGCGTTCAAGACGTCGTTTTTGCCCAACGATGGCGTGGGGCTGGCCCGGATGGAGTTCATCATCAGCGAGTACATCCGGGTGCACCCGCTGGCCCTGCTGCACCCCGACCGGGTGGACGATCCCGAGGCCCGGCGGACCATCGACACGCTGACGTACGCATATTCCGACGGCGCCGAATTCTTCGTGGAGCGCCTGTCGGAAGGGATCGGCACCATCGCCGCCGCCTTCTGGCCCAAGCCCGTCGTCGTGCGGATGTCGGACTTCAAGACGAACGAGTACGCCAGCCTGGTCGGCGGCAGCGGCTTCGAGGCGACCGAGAGCAACCCGATGATCGGCTTCCGCGGCGCCTCGCGTTATGCGCACCCGGCCTACGCCGAGGGATTCGCGCTGGAGTGCCGGGCGATGAAGCGGGTGCGCGAACAGATGGGGCTGACCAACGTCGTGCTGATGGTGCCGTTCGTGCGTCGGGTGGCCGAGGCGGACCTGGTGCTGGCGGAGATGGCCAAACACGGTCTGCGCCGGGGGGACAACGGGCTCAAGGTGTACGCGATGTGCGAGATCCCCAACAACGTCATCCTCATCGACGAGTTCGCCAAGCGCTTCGACGGGTTCTCCATCGGGTCCAACGACCTCACCCAGCTGACTCTCGGCGTCGACCGGGACAGCGAGATCGTGGCCTTCGACTACGACGAACGCGACGAGGGCGTCAAGGAGATGATCCGTCTGGCCGTCGAGGGCTGCCGCCGCAACGGGATTCACTCCGGGTTGTGTGGTCAGGCACCGTCGGACTACCCCGACATGGCCGAGTTCCTGGTGCGCTGCGGCATCGACTCGATCAGCCTCAACCCCGACGTGGTGGTCAAGACCACCCGGCGGGTCCTGGACCTCGAGCGTGCGGCGCAATTGCCGAGCGTCACGCCAGCGTGACGCCTGGGCTCGAGCGTCACGCCAGCGTGACGCTCGAGCCGTCAGGGCCGGGGCGGCTGGCGATACAGGGCGGCGCCGGCGACAACGTCGGCCCCTGCCGCGACGAACAGGACCCGCGCGCCCGCCGGCAATCGCTCGGCCCGCCGCCCGAACGCGGCGGCCAGGGCCGCGGTGTGCATGCGTTCGTCGTCGGCGACACCAATGTCCTCGACCGGCACGCCCAGCCGGGCGGCCAGCGCGGCGCGGTATCCGGGCCGGGCGGGGGCGGCGACGATCGCGTCCACGTCCGACAACCGCACCGACTGCTCGGCAAGGCACGCCGACACCGCCCGCCCGGCCGCCGCGGCGAACCGCTCGTCCATCGTCGCCGACTCGGAGAAGCGCAGGACGTTGCGGGAGTCGGCGAAACCTACCGTGGCAGTGAAGGTTTCGTCGCCCGCTTCACTCGGGTCGTGCACCCAGGAGACCCGGCTGAGGCCGCAGTCGCCGTCGTACCAGCCGCACAGCATCGCCGCGCCGGCGGCCGAGAATCCGAAGTGCTCGCTCATCCCGTGCCCGGGGTCGGCGTCGCTGGCGACCACCAGCGCGCGCCGGATGGCGCGGCTGCGCATGAACCCGTCGACGATCTGGAGCGCCGTCAGCAGCCCGCACGTGCCGTTGGCGATGTCGAAGGAGAAGGTGCCGTGGGCGCCCGCGTGCGGGTCCTCCGGGTTGGCGCCGATGTCGTCCTGAATCAGCGCGGCGAGCGCCGGCTCACCGAGGTTGCGGTCGCGGTAAATGCCGGCGTTGACGACGAGGTCGAGGTCCGCGGCATCACATCCGGCCCGCTTGAGGCAGTCCTTGGCGGCGGCGACGGCCAGGTGCAACGCGCTGTGGCGCCCCCGTAGCCGCGGATGCGAGACGTCGATCCGATCAATCACCGTGCCCATAGCGGTTCACCACATCCTCGTCCAGGGTCAACAAGACCACGCCGATTTCCAGCCCGGAGGCCAACGCCAGCAACGCGATTCGCTCTCCGGGTCTGATCCGTCCTGCCTCGAGTTCCTCGACGAGCGCCACCGTGTGGGTGGTGGAGGCGGTGTTGCCGTAGCGGTCGACGGTGATCACCGCGTCGTGGCGTGGGCCGTCGCCGAACACCTCCGACATCCGGGCCATTCCCTTGCGGATGGCGCGTGCAGACGTCTGGTGGGTGATGACGTGGTCGATGTCGTGGATGGAAAGGCCCACGGTGTCAAGCACTTCGCTCAACAGCAGCGGGGTGTTCGCGATCGCGGCCTTCTGGATGGCGCGGGAATTGGTGAACATCCGGGCGCCCGGGTCATCCCCCTGCGGATACGCCAGGCAGAGCCGGCTGTAGTCGGCAACGGTGGTGAATCCCGCCAGGGCGATGCCGGCCGAACCGGCCGGCGCCCGCTCCAGCAGCAGCGCCGCGCCGGCGTCGCCCAGCGTCAGGCAGGCCAGCTCCTTGCTCATGATGTTGCGGATGTGCCGAGCGGCATTGTTGGAAAGCTGCGAGATGTACTCGCCGCTGACGACGAGCCCCCGCTCGACGACGCCCTGGCGAATCCAGTTGTTCAAAATCGTTACGCCCGTGAGCATTCCGGCGCACGCGTTGGAGACGTCGAACGTCATCGCGTTCACCGCCCCGATCCCCCGCGCCACGGCGCTGCTCATGGTCGGCTCGAGCCACTGGGTCAGCCCGTCGCGAAACTTGGTGATGCTGCAGCTGAGCACCACGTCCAGCTCCCCCGGATCCTGCTGCGCGGTGGCCAGGCAGTTCAGCGCCGCCGAAGTGGCCAAGGTGTAGGAATCCTCGTCGCCCACCGACACCCGGCGTTCGCGGATCCCGGTCAGCCGTTCCAGGTCGATGTGGGTGCGGTGGCGGGTGGACGCCATGAGCTCGTCGGTGCTCAGGTGAGTCCCGGGCAGGTGCCGGCCCGCGGCCGCGACCCGCGCGACGAAGGGGGTTGCCTCGGCGCTCCTCTCGGTTGCTTCCATCACCAGCCAGTGCCGAGTCATCGGTCGCATCTCCTTGGCATGTCGGTCACCCCCGCATCTCGAGGACTTCGGTTACCGGACGCCGGGCGGTGGGTTGCGGGTGTGCGTTGCAGCGAAGGCGCACGGCACACGAGCGCCACCGCATCCCGGATGACCTGCTGGGTCGGCACTTTCGCGTCCATCTGCACCATCTCGTCGATTTCGGTGAGCCAAACTGTATGCCCGATGCGCCACGTGCGGGCAGGGCCGTTGGTCCCCGACGGCCGGGACGTTGGAATCCTGAGGACGGTTACGTCGAGCGCGCCCAGAGGTCGTGCGCCTTGCGAGCGACGAGGTCGGGGCCGCGCGAGGTGTCGACGATGTGTGCGCTGTCCCAACCGGCGCGCTGGGCCGCCAGCACGGCGGCGATCTCCGGGGTTACCTCCGAGTTGCCCGGGGGCCTGGTCGCGATCCGTCCGCCGGCCGCCTGGGGCTGCACGGAGCACATGAGTTCGACCATGACCGAACGGGTTTCCTCGGCCAGCCAGCGGGCCCCCGCCCGCGCGTCGGGATCCCGCCAGGTGCCGTCCAGGATCACCGATTGTCCGCCCCTCAGCAACGGGCGCGCACGGTTCAGGACTGACTCGTAAACCACCGCCACGTTGTCGGCGCTGTACAGCCCGGCATCGAGCACGCCCGAGTCTCCGCCGATGGCACCCACGTCGCGCAGCTCCCGGCGCACGTCGTCGGTGGAGATGACCTGGGCGCCAACGCGCTCCGCCAGCCCGCGCGCGAGGGTCGACTTGCCGGTGCCCGGGTTGCCACCGACGAGCGCCAGCCGGATTGCGCCGCTTTCCAGGTGGCCGGCCGCCATCGCGAGGTGGCGGTTCGCGTCCTGGGCCGCGGCGGGTTTGCCCTGCGACAGACGGACGCAGTCCACTTTCGCCCTGACCACCGCGCGGTAAGCGATGTAGAAGTGACACAGCGACAACGGCGGCCGATCGCCCGAGTGCGTGGCGTAACGCTCGAGGAAGAGGTCGGCGAGGTCCTTACGCCCGAGGAACTCGAGATCCATTGCGAGGAAAGCCGCGTCGTCGACGCCATCCACGTAACGGAGTTCGTCGTCGAACTCCAGGCAGTCGAGCAGCGCCGGCTTTCCGTCCACCCAGAAGATGTCGTCGGTGAGCAGGTCCCCGTGCCCGTCGACGATGCGCCCCTCCTCCACGCGGCGGTCGAACAGGGGCGCGCGACCCGAGATGTATTCGCCCGCAAGGCGCTCGATGCGTGCCACGGCCTCCGGAGACACCCCGGGCATCGACGCATCCGCGTAGCGCCGAAGTTCCGCCAGGTTGTCGCGCCAGCGGCGTTCGATCGCAGCCGGCGCGCCGTGTGCGCTGACAACCGGGCTCCGCTGGGCGTGGTGGTGAAAGCGGGCCAAGACGTCCGCGATGGCGTCCAGCGCGTCCCGAACGGATTCCTCCGGGCCGCGAAGGGCGATGGCGGCCAGCCGATCTTCGTCGCGGTAGCGCCGCATGACCACGACCGGTTCGGGTGGCCCGCCCGCCGGATCGGACAGGTGCGCGACCCCGAGGTAACTGTCGGGCGACAGCCGGCTGTTCAGCTCGACTTCCCGTTGGCAGGCGCGTTCGCGCTGCTGCGGCGCGCGGAAATCGAGGAAGTCGGTCCGCACGGGCTTCTTCGCCTTGTAGGCCCGGTCCCCGGCCAAAATGACGACGCCGGTGTGGGTCTCGTGCAGATCGAGGAACGGCACGGCGGCGGCGCTACCCTAGGACGGCCGCGCGACGATCACCGGCATGCGGACCGAGTGCACGACGGCGTTGCTGACCGACCCCAGCAGCACCCCGGTCAGGCCGCCCCGGCCGTGGCTGCCCACGACGACGAGTTGGGCGGACTCCGACTGCTCGGCGAGCTGCCGGGCCGGGCGGTCGGACACGACGACCCGGTGCACGGTGACGTCGGGATAGCGCTCCTGCCAGCCGGCCAGCTGTTCGGCCAGGCTCCGCTCGGCTTCGCCCTTGACCGCCGCCCAGTCCACTCCGGGCAGTTCGAAGACGTCGACGTCACTCCACGCGTGTACCGCGGTCAGGGCGACACCGCGACGCGAAGCCTCGTCGAACGCGACGGCCACCGCCACCTCGGAGGCGGGCGAGCCGTCGACGCCCACCAGGACCGGCGCCTGCTGGGGATGTTCCATGAGCGGATCCTCGTCGCGGATGACGGCGACCGGGCAGCGCGCGCCGCGGACCACGCTGCTGCTCACCGAACCCAGCAGCAGCCTGCCAATCGCCCCGCGTCCGTTGCTGCCGACGACGACCAGCTCGGCCTCTTTGGACATCTCGACCAGTGTGGGCACCGGGGGCGCACAGCGCAGCTCGCTTCGGACGTCGATCTTGCGGCCCGTGGTGACGGCGTCCTCGGCGATCTTGACCGCCTGCTCGAGCACCTCCCGCCCTTGCTCCTCCTGCCAGACGGCCACGCCGGTCGACAGCGGAAGGGCCGGATACATCGGCACCATCGCATTCACCATGTGGACGACGGTCAGCGGGACGTTTCGCAGCGCCGCGTCACGGGCCGCCCAACAGGCGGCGGCATTCGAGGCCGGTGATCCGTCTACTCCGACGACGATGCCGTGGCGGTTTGCGAGTGCGGACATGATGTTCTCCCTCTCCTCGCCGAAAACGCTATGGCGCGACCGACCGTCGATCATGAGGCTTTTGTCACCAACCACATGGACATGAGGCCCCCTTGCGCCGCCGAGCCTTGACGGGCACCTGGCGCTGGAACATCGTCAGAGGCGTGACTGAATGGCCTGTCACCGTCGATGGGCGTTACCACGACGCGGTGATTCTCGGGCTCGACTGTGTGATCGAACACACGGCGCCGGACGGCGTCGAGGCCCGCGATTCGACCGCGGTGTTGCTGCGGCGGCTGCGCGAGGCCGGCATCGCCGCCGCCGTCTATTCTTCGGGCCGCGACTGCGCACCCCTGTTGCACGCCGCGGGAATTGGGGAATTGGTCGGCGTCGCCGTCTGCCCGGCCGAAGCCGCCGTGCCCGCCGATGCGGCGCTGACCGTGGCGCCGGCCCGCCTAGGGGTGCGCCCGGTCCGCTGCGTCCTTGTCGACTGCGACGCAACGGGAATCGCGGCCGGCCGTGAGCACGGCTTCGGGCTCGTGATCGGGCTCGAGCGCAACGGGGGCGGAGACGAGTTGGTAACCCGCGGGGCCGACGTCGTGGTCGCCGACTTCGCCGAGATCACGGTCCGGCGCGGCGGCGCCCCGCTGTCGACCATCCCGGACGCGACGGGTGTCTACAGCCAGCTGAAGGAACTGGTGGCCAGCCGGCGGCCGGCGGTGTTTCTCGACTTCGACGGCACGCTGTCCGAGATTGTCGCCCACCCGGCGGCCGCCGCGCCGGTCGAGGGTGCGCCCGAGGCGCTGCGCGCGCTCGCGGCACAGTGCCCCGTCGCGGTGATCAGCGGCCGCGAAGTGGGTGATCTGCGCGACCGCGTGCGGGTCGACGGGATCTGGTACGCGGGCAGCCACGGCTTCGAGCTCGTCGCACCCGACGGGACCCACCACGAGAACGCCGATGCCCTCGGCGCCATCGACGCGCTGGCGCGGGCGGCCGACCGCTTGACGGGGCTGCTCACCGACGTCCCGGGGATCCACTTGGAGCACAAGAGGTTTGCGGTCGCTGTACACTATCGCCACGTCGACGCGGAACAGGTCGACGGGGTGATCGCGACGGTACGCAAGCTCGCGCGGACGGAATGCCTGCATATCACGATGGGTCGCAGGGTTATTGAAATTCGCCCCAGCGTCGACTGGGACAAGGGCGCGACGCTCAACTGGATCCTCCAACAAATCCAGGGATCGGCCGGTGGCGCGGTGCTGCCGATCTACGTCGGCGACGACATCACCGACGAAGATGCCTTCGATGCGGTCGAATTCGACGGGGTAGGAATTGCGGTGCGGCACAACGAGGATGGTGATCGCCCGTCCGCGGCATTCGCCAGCCTGGCGGATCCGTCCGCGGTGCGCGACTTCGTCCGGCGGCTGGCCGACGACCTGCACGAGGCGACGTCCGAGCCGAACGACGCCTGGGAACTGGTCTACGAAGGTTACGATCCGGCCTACGAGCGGCTGCGCGAAACGCTGTGCACCGTCGGCAACGGCTATGTCGCCACCCGCGGCTGCGCGCCCGAAGCGACCGCATCCGAGGCGCATTACCCGGGGACCTATGTGGCGGGCGTCTACAACACCCTGGCCGACCGCGTCGCCGGCCGGACGATCGAGAACGAAAGCCTCGTCAACCTGCCCAACTGGCTGCCGCTGACCTTCCGGATCAACAGGGGACGCTGGTTTCACATCGATGACGCCGAATTGTTGTCCTATCGCCAGACCTTCGACCTGCGACACGCGACGCTGACGCGCACGCTGCGATTCTCCGACGGTGCGGGCCGGATCACGACAATGACCCAGCAGCGGTTCGCATCCATGCACCAACCGCATCTGCTGGCCATGCAGACCACCATCCTTGCGGAGAACTGGTCTGGCACCGTCGAGTTCCGGTCCCTGCTGGACGGCAGCGTGGGCAACACCATGGTCGAGCGCTACCGGTCGCTGTCGAGCAGGCACCTCACCTCATCGGCGATCGACGAATTCGCCGACGAGTCAGTGATTTTGCGGACCGAGACGTCGCAGTCGCGCATCGCCATCGCGGTGGCCGCCCGCACCACCGTGTGGTGTGATGACGCCCGGGCAGTAGCGCAGTACAACACCGTGGCCGAACCCGACCGCGGCGGTCACGACATCCAGGTGAGGCTCGCCGCGGGCCAATCCGTGAGCTGCGAGAAAATCGCGGCCGTCTTCACCGGCCGGGACAACGCGATATCTGAGCCGGCGAGCACCGCGCAGCTGCACCTGGACGCCGCCGGCCGCTACGCTGAGCTGCATCGTCAACACGCCCGGTCCTGGGACCTGTTGTGGGAACAGTGCGCCATCGGCCTGACCGACGGCGCCGACGCGCTGCGGATCCTGCGGTTGCACCTGGTGCACCTGCTGCAGACACTCTCGCCGCACACAGCCGAACTCGACGCCGGGGTGCCGGCCCGGGGCCTGCATGGCGAGGCCTACCGCGGACACGTTTTCTGGGACTCGCTGTTCGTTTCCCCGGTGCTGAGCGTGCGCATGCCCAATGTGGCACGCTCGCTGCTGATTTACCGGTATCGGCGGCTGCCGGAGGCCCGCCGGGCGGCACACCGGGCCGGCTATCTGGGCGCGATGTACCCCTGGCAGTCGGGCAGCGACGGGCGCGAAGTCAGCCAGGAAGTGCACCTCAATCCGGAGTCCGGCCGCTGGAATCCGGATGCCAGCGCCCGGGCGCACCACGTGGGTCTGGCCATCGCCTACAACACCTGGCAGCACTACCAGGTGACCGGCGACCGGCAGTTCCTCGTCGACTACGGCGCCGAGATGCTCGTGGAGATCGCGCGTTTCTGGGTGGGGCTGGCCAGCTTCGACGAGTCCCGTGGACGCTACACGATCAAGGGCATCGTCGGGCCCGACGAGTTCCATTCGGGCTATCCGGGCAAGGAATACGACGGCATCGACAACAACGCGTACACCAACGTCATGGCGGTCTGGGCCATCCTGCGGGCGATGGACGCGTTGGACCTGCTGCCGCTGCGGGACCGCCTGGACCTCGTCGGCAAGATCGGCCTGGCGAGCGACGAGCTCGGCCGGTGGGAGCACGTGACGCGGCGCATGTTCGTTCCCTTCCACGACAACGTGATCAGCCAGTTCGAGGGCTATTCCCAACTGGCGGAGCTGGATTGGGACGGATACCGGCAACGCTACGGCAACATCCAGCGGCTCGACCGCATCCTGGAGGCCGAGAACGACAGCGTGAACGACTACAAGGCTTCCAAGCAGGCCGACGTGTTGATGCTGTTCTACCTGCTGTCGTCGGACGAGTTGCTGGCCCTGTTCGGCCGGCTCGGGTACCGCTTTGCGCCCGAGCGGATTCCGGAGACGGTGGACTATTACCTCGCGCGCACCTCGGAGGGGTCGACGCTTTCCGCCCTGGTTCATTCGTGGGTGCTCACCCGCGCCAACCGGCACCACGCGATGAAGTACTTCGTGCAGGTGCTCGCCTCCGACATCGTCGACATCCAGGGCGGCACCACCGCGGAGGGCATCCACCTGGCGGCGATGGCCGGCAGCATCGATCTGCTGCAACGGTGTTTCACCGGGCTGGAGACCCGTGACGACCGGCTGATCCTGAGCCCGCAATGGCCGAACGCGCTGGACCCGATCGAGTTCCCGTTCGTCTATCGCGGCCAGCGGCTGCACCTTCGGGTCAGCGGGCGCGCGGCCGAACTGACCTCCGAGGCCGGCAACAGCGCAGCGGTCACGGTGGAATGCCGTGGCCGCGTGCACCAGCTGCTGCCCGGGCGCACGGTCGGGGTCGCCTGAGGCCGGTGACCTATGCCCGCGAACGGGGGCCGAACGGCCCTGCTGAACCGCGCCGCGCCCCCAATAACGTGACCAGTGCCGGGCCCTCAGGGCACGCCAGCCAGTCTCCCAGGAGGAAGCGATGAACAATCCGCAGCAGCGGATCGTGGTGGGTATCGACGGCTCGGACGCCGCGATCAACGCGGCCAAGTGGGCCGCCGCAGAGGCCGTCAGCCGTGACGTCCCGCTTCGGCTGATCCACGCCATCCCCCGGCGGACCGCCGGTGACGACAGCCTGGATGTCGAATACGCCCAATCCGCGCTGCGCGCCGCCGACGCGGCGCTTGCGGCCACCGATCAGCCGGTGAAGGTCGAATGCGACATCGTGCGCGGTTCCTCGGAGGACGCGCTGATCGACGAATCACGGGATGCGGCAATGGTTTGCGTCGGTTCGGTGGGTACGGACTGGATGGCCCGCAAGGTGCTGGGCTCGACCGCGGACTCCTTGGCGCATAAGGCGCACTGCCCGGTGGCCGTGATCCGCCACGGCGCCAAGCCGGGCGACGCATTCGTCGCCGTCGCCGTCGGTGAATCGGACAGCAGCGACGCCGTGCTCGAGCACGGGTTCCGCGAGGCGCGGCTGCGTGCGGCGCCGATCCTGGCGATGGGTGTCTGGCGGTGGGGACTCGGTGAGATTCCGTACAGCCAGCTGAACCATCGGCTCGGCCCCTGGGTGGCGCAGCACCGCGACATCCATGTCCAGCCCGCCGCGGCCAGACGCGGCGCGGCTGAATTCCTTACCCACACAGCCGAACCCGTTCAGCTCGCGGTGGTGGGCGGCGAGGATGCGGACAAGGTCGCCCGCATCGTGGGCCCGATCGCCGCGCACCCGAGCGGGAACGCGGGGTGCTCGGTGCTCGTCGTGCGTGACTGACGCCGAACTACCCGGCCGCCCACTGGGTCGCGCTGTCGAGCTCGTCCAGCGAGAACAGGGCGAACTCGCCTGGGACCAGCCACGCCACGGCGTGCAGGACGTGAGCGACCCAGTCTTTATCTGAGACCACCGCGATCCGCTTGAACGCCGCATGGTGCGGCAGCACGGTGCCCAAACCCAGCTTGAGGTCCTCGAGGAAACCGCCCGGCCCGAATCCCTCGTAGTCGGGGGCGATCACCTCCACGATCCGGACCTCGCCCGCCTCAAGCACACGCTCGATCTCGGGTTTGAAGTCACGCAGCTCGTCGCCGCGCAGCCGGCCCGACACCCGGATGCCGATCACGTTCTCCGGCATGTCCGGCAGCAGTTCGATCATGTCCCAGCCTCCTTCACGGGCACGCCTGTCTTCGTCAACGGACAACCAACACGGGCACTCGCGCCGACTGCGCCACGGCGGAGCTCACCGAGCCGAGCAACATTCCCGGAAATCCGCCACGGCCGCGGCTACCGACCAAAACCAGCTGAGCGTGCTCGGATTCCTTCAGCAGCCATTCGGAAGGCTTGTCGCAGCACACCTTTCGCTCGACGTGCACGTCGGGGTAGCGGTCATGCCAGCCGGCCAGGCGTTCGGCCAGGGTTTCCTGCGCTTGGATCTCGCGGTCGTGCCAGTCCATGCCGAGGATCGGGAACACCCCCACGTCGCTCCAAACGTGCACCGCCACCAGCCCGACCCCCCGGCGCGAGGCCTCGTCGAAGGCCAGGGCGGTCGCGTTCTCCGACGCGGGAGATCCGTCGATGCCGAGCACCGCCGGCGCGGCGGGATCCGGCACCGCCCCGTCGGCGGAGTGAATGACGGCGACGGGGCAGTGGGCGTAGTGCACGAGTCCCGCGGTCACCGACCCCAACAGCAGGCGACCCACCGCGCCGAGCCCCTGGCTGCCGGCGACGATCATCCCGGCGTCCTTGGAGGCCTCGATGAGCGCCGGGACGATGGCGGAATACACCGTCTCCGTGCGAATTTCGGGAGGTTTGGAGCCGCCGACGCTGCCATTGAGCGTCTTGCGGGCCTGGTCGATGACGTGCTGAGCGCTGTCCTGCTGCCATTCGGGCATGTCGGCGTACAGCTGCCCCACCGGCCAGCCGACCACGACGGGGGGCACCGCGTGCACCAGCGTGACGGGCAGGTCACGCATCAGGGCCTCCCGTGTCCCCCAGGCCACGGCGGCATCGGATGCCGCCGAACCGTCGACACACACCAGTACGCCGTGTTTCTTCGCACCTCGCGTCATTGTCCCGCTCCTTTACACGTCGTCGGGCAGCTCGATCTCGAGATGGCGCACCGAGCCGTAACCGATTGGCCGGCAAGGCCAGCCGAGATCGATGAAGACCGTCAGCATCGGGTGGTTCTCCGTGAGGACATCGGCGATGAACCGTTCGATGCCGTGTGCCCGTGCGACCTCGGCCAGGTGCTTGAGCAGGGCCGTGCCCACGCCCACCGAATGATCCTCGTGCGCAACGATGATCGCCACCTCCGCCACCCGCGGATCGTCGACGACGACGCAGTGCGCCACGCCGATCAACCGGTCGGCGTCGAAGGCGCCGAGGGCGTACAGCCCGTCGGCCGGCTCGGTGAGCTTCGCGGCGAGCTCGTGCAGCGGCGACGGCCGCAGCGTGAAGAAGCGGAAGTACCGGTCATGATCCGACAGGTGCTCGTGCAGCGCCAAAACGGCCTCGGCGTCTCCAAGGGTCAGGCAACGCAACGACACCACGCGTCCGTCGAGCAACCGAGCAGTATCCGTGGCCTCCACCGACCGATCACTCACGACATCGACGCTAACCCGGGGCGGCGCGGTCGGGCAGGGTCGTTAGACCCGAAGGCCGCTCCCTTTGGTCCCGCTGGGGCTATCCGTTATTGATCGATGAGCGGGGCGACCCAGTGCACCCGGGTGCCGCCCTCCGGTGGGCCGGTGATTTCGCAGGCACCGCCAAGTTGTTCTGCGCGGCGCCTCATGTTGGTCAGGCCGCTGCTGCGCGTGTTGGCGTCGGGAATGCCTGAGCCGTTGTCGGAGACATCCAGGACGAACATGTCGGCGACGCTGATGTCGACGGTCAGCCGCGACCCGCCGGAATGCCGCATCGCGTTGCTGACGGCTTCCGCGGTCACCGCTTCGGCGTGGTCGGCAAGCTCCCCGCCGACGGCGGTCATCGGTCCGTGCATGCGCACGGTGGTCACGATGTCGCGGTTCTCCGTCAGGTCGGCGACCACCTGTTGGATGCGGCGCCGGAAGTCCCCGCTCTTACCCAGCGGGGACTTCAGCTGGAAGATCGTCGTGCGGATCTCCTCGATGATGGTCTGCAGATCGTCGAGCGTGCGGTTGAGCCGGTCGGCAACCTCCGGGGAGCGCGCCCGCGCCAGGGTTCCCTGTAGGTCCATGCCGGCGGCGAAAAGCCGCTGGATGACGTGGTCGTGCAGATCGTGCGCGATGCGTTCCCGCTCGGCCAGGATGGTGACCTGCCGCGCGTCGTCTCGTGCCGCCGCGAGCACCAGCGCCATCGCGGCGTGCGTGGCGAAATCGTTGACCAGATCGAGGTAACTGTCGTCGAACGGCGGCTGGTCGGCGCCGCGGGCGATGGCGATGACGCCGACGACCTCGTCGCGGGCGCGCAGCGGCATCAGGATCGCCGGTCGCTGCCCGACATCGGTGAAGGCCTGTATCGGGTACCGCAGTGTCTCGGTGATGAGCGGTTCGCCGGAGCGGAACACGGTGCCGCTGGTGGAGGCGTCGACCGGTACCCGTTGGCCGACCACCTCGTCGGCGTGCAGGCCGACTGCCGCGGAGACGACCAGCGTGTCGACCTCGTCGGCGGGCGTGTCGGGATCGTCAGGCACCAGGACGATCGCCTGCTCGGCATCGGTCAGGATGCGGGCCTGTTCGGCGATCAGCTGCATCGGGCGCCGGTGCGGGGCGGCGCTGGACAGCAGCGCGGTGGTGATCTCGCGGCTGGCCTCCATCCACTTGACGGCCGTCCGCTCGCGCTGGAATACCTGCGCGTTGTCGATGGCGACCGCGGCGGCGAACGCCAGCGCGCGGGCCGCCACCTCGTCGGAGTCGGAGAACACCCGCTTGGGGTCGACGTGGGTGAGATAGAGGTTGCCGAATACGGTGCCGCGGATGGTGATCGGCACCGCGAGGAAGGCCCGCATCGGGGGGTGATGTTCGGGGAACCCGACCGCGGCCGGATGGGCGGTCAGATCCGCCATCCGCAGGGCCGGCGTGTCCAGCAGCGACAAGCTGAGCAGTCCCTTGCCCACCGGCAGGTGTCCG
Source organism: Mycobacterium hainanense (assembly GCF_041890355.1). Lineage (NCBI taxonomy): Bacteria > Bacillati > Actinomycetota > Actinomycetes > Mycobacteriales > Mycobacteriaceae > Mycobacterium > Mycobacterium hainanense. The sequence goes on from NZ_CP169059.1 coordinate 4,431,471, forward strand.
ATGCGGGCGGCCGTGTCGGCGTCCATGCCCTCGTGGACGAACCTGACGAGGTTGCCGTCGGGATCGCGGATGGCCAGGGCACCGTAGGGCGCCGAGGTCAGCTTCCGGGCCGCGCCGATGATCCGGTGCAGCGTGGCGTCGAGGTCGAGGCCCGCGCCGATCTCGACGATGACGCGGAGCAAGAGCTCCATCTGGTCGCGGGCGGCCAGCAATTCGTCGAGCTGCTCGTGCATCCGCCCGACCAGTCCACGCTGGCCGAGTCCTGCGAATGCCGAGCCGCTGTCCTCGCTCGTCAACCCGTCCTACCTCCCCGACACTTTTGCTCAATGTCAGATGGCAAGATCAGCGTAGTCGCACTTTGTCAAGCGCCCAAGCGAAGATTCCGCGTCGATGACGTGACGCTTGGCGGCTAGTTGGCCGGCGCTTCGTTCGGCGGTTGGGAACGGCCGGGCCGTTGGTCGAGCTTCGACGCGAACACCGCCGCCTGGGTGCGGCGTTCCATGCCGAGTTTGGCGAGCAGCCGCGACACGTAGTTCTTCACCGTCTTCTCGGCGAGGAACATCCGGGCGGCGATCTGCCTGTTGGTCAGGCCCTCGCTGAGCAGGCCCAGCAGCGTTCGCTCCTGCTCGGTGAGGCCGGACAGCGGGTCTTCGCGTTCGGCCGCGCCGCGAAGCTTCGCCATCAGCGCGGCCGCCGCCCGATTGTCCAGCAGCGACTTGCCCGCCCCCACCTCCTTGATGGCGTGGGCCAGCTCCATGCCCTTGATGTCCTTGACCACGTAGCCGCTGGCGCCGGCCAGGATGGCCTCCAGCATCGCCTCGTCGGAGGTGAACGACGTCAACATCAGGCAGCGCAGGTCGGGATGATCCGAAACGAGGTCCCGGCACAATTCGATGCCGTTGCCGTCCGGGAGCCGCACGTCGAGCACGGCCACGTCGGGCCGCAGGGCCGGGATGCGCGCCTTCGCTTCCGAGACGGAGCCCGCCTCGCCGACGATTTCGAGCTCGGGGTCCGAGGCCAGGAGGTCGGCGAGACCGCGTCGGACCACCTCGTGGTCGTCGACCAGGAAAACCTTGACCATTGAGAACCCTTCCGCCGGTCGTACGACCTCAATATCACACATTCGTCATCGCCCGAGCTCACAAATGTTGCCGATTCACGACCAACAGCGAACAGCGGGCGTCCTGCATCACCGAGCTGCCGACCGGTCCCACGAGTTCGGCCACATGCTGACGGTTGTGCGCACCGACGATCACTAATCCGACCGGCCCATGCGGGGCGGCCAGGTAGTCGAGCAGTCCCCCGTGGATTGCCACGGATTCGACGCGCAGGCGAGGATGGCGTCGCTTCCAGTGGGCCAGCCGGCGGTCCAGGTCGGCGAGTGCCCGGCGATCAGCCTCGCTGCCCCACACGCCGTGTTCGCTCGGTGGGGTCCGCCGCGACACGACCGCCTGAAGGGCGGCCCCGCGCAGCAGGGCCTCGTCGACGGCGGCGTCCAGCAACACCGAGTCCGGGGATCCGTCGATCTCGACGACCGCCTTCTCTTCGGATCTCGGGCGGTGGTCGTCGCGGCCGCGGACGATCGCCGCCGGGCAATGCGCCGAGACGGCCAGCGCCGCGGCGGTGGAGCCGACCCGGCCCGGTTGAAAGTGGCGCAGCCCGACCGCGCCCACGCAGACCATGGCCGCCGACGCCGAGGAGCGAATCAGCGACCCGACCGCGGGTCCGTGGGCGATCTCCGTCTCGATCGCCACCGGCCTTCCGGTGGCCCGGATCGCGGTCACCGCCTGGGCGATCGCGAGCTCCGCCGGCTGTTCACCGTCGGCGGCCTCCGTCGCGTAGAGCAGGCGCAGCGGGACGTCACGACTCACCGCCTCGTCGACCGCCCACAGGGCCGCGCGAATCGCCGCCTTGGAACCATCGATGCCGGCGACGATCGACTTGGGTCGGGCGGGCGAATTCATCTCAGTGGCGGACCACGAGCACCGAGCAGTCGGGGTAGCCGACGATCGGATGGCAGTTCGGGGTGACCAGCCCCGCGATCTCTTCGGCATCGGCACTGCCGACAACCGCGAGTTCGATTGTGCCGCCCGGCTTTTCGCTCGGCTTGGCGCCGGTGCCCGCGGCGACGGTCTGGACGTGGACGTCCGGATAGCGACGTACCCAGCTGTCCAGCCGCCGGTCGATCTGCCGGACGGTGGCGTGGCGGCGCCGCCCTTCCTCCATGGCCTGGTGGACCACCTCGTCGTTGTCGGGCTCGTCGTTGAGGACGACGGCGATCACCCCGAGCTCCGTCGGCGATCCGTCCGGGTTGGTGCGGATGATCGCGACCGGGCAGTGCGCGCGCGCCACCAGGCCGGCCGCGGTGGGGCCCAACAGCCCGTCGGACGCCCATCCCCGCCTGGCGGTGCCGACACAGACCAGGGCCGCGTCCTGCGACTGGTCGATCAACGCCTGCGCGGGATCCCCGGAGACGATCGCCGTCTCGATCTCGACCGCCTTGCGCTCGGCGTGAATGGCGCATTCCGCTTCGGACAGCGCGATTTCGCCGCGTTCGACTTCCCATTCGGAGGTGGGGCCCGATCCGGCGCGGCGCGGGGGGATGACATAGACCAGGCGCAGCGGCAGCTGCCGGCCGATCGCCTCGTCGATCGCCCACTTCGCCGCGTTGACCGCGGCTTTCGAGCCGTTGACGCCCACCACCACGGCCTTGGCGTCCAGCTGGTTCATGTCGGCTCCTGATGGTTGCGGTCGCTTCCAGGCTATTGCGCCGATGCCCGCGCAGGAGGGGCCGTTAGGCCCCAGCCGCGAAGTCGTTCGGCCCCACCTCCGCCGGTTCGGCGACCAGCTCGAACAACCGCTCCACGTCGGCACGCTCGAAGACCGCCGTCCCGGGCGTCATCAGCATCGCCGCGCCCGCCGCGATCCCGTATCGAACCGACTTGGCGAGCGGCCACCCGTGCGTGATGCCCACCGTGATCGCGGCGACCATCGCGTCGCCGGCCCCGACGCCGCTGCCGCTTCGCATCGGGACCGCCGGAAAGCGTTGGCTCGCATGGCGTGTCGCGAGCAGCGCGCCGTAGGACCCCAGGGACACCACGACGACCAGCGCGCGGCCGTTGTCGATCAACTGATGGGCGGCGGCCAATTGCTCGGACTCGGTGGCGAGCCGGCGACCGAGGCATTCCCTCAACTCGCGCACGCTCGCCTTGAGCAGGTACACGCCCGAGGAGATGTGCTGCAAGCCGCCGCCGGAGGTGTCCAGAATCAGCTTCACGCCCAGCTGCCCGCAGATGTCGGCGACCCGCTGGTAGTAGTCCGCTGGCACCCCCGGCGGCAGACTGCCGCTTGCCACAACGACTTCGGCCGAGCGGGCGGCCGACGCCAGTTCCTCGAGGCATTGCTTCTGCTCGAACGTGTTCAGCTCCGGCCCCGGCAGGACGAACCGGTATTGCTGGCCCGTGCTGGTCTCGTTGACGGTGAAACTCTCGCGGGTCTGGGCGGCGATCGGGATCTCTCGGAACGGCACCTCCGCCTCACCGAGCAGCGTGGTGACGAGACCACCGTGCGACCCGCCCGCCGGGAACACCGCCAGCACCGGGCTGCCGAGGACCTTCGCGATCCGCGCGACGTTGATGCCGCCACCGCCCGGGTCGTAACGCGTCGCCGAGCAACGCAGTTTGTCGGTCGGCCGCACGACGCCGACGCTCGTGGTGATGTCGAGCGCCGGATTCATGGTCAGCGTGACGATCCTTCGGCTCAGCGCCCGATCGGCCGGCATCCCCATCTCCCTCGCGGCTAGAGACCTCTCCTGGATCCCTTGCACCATTGACGGATTTCATCCGACCAGTACGCCGTAATCGGCGGTAGGGACCGAAGTCCCAGGCTTGCGGGTCGTTCGGCGGGTCGGCGTTTGCGGCGCAGCTCGGCCATGTAGGCCAGCACCCGGTTGAGGATGAGGCCGTAGGCATCGCCGTCTTCGGTGAGCCGCACCAGGCCGCGGTGGCGCAGGAAGCCATCCAGGCGCTGATCCAGGCGCCAGTCGACGTAGGCGTGGCCGGCGTAGGGCGAGTGCAGGAATTCGAACGCGAGCTCGTCGACGTCGGCATCGGTGATCGACGGGCAGCCGTCAGTGGTGGAAGGCATTTGGCTGTTCACCTGACTCGGGGGTGATCCCGAATGGCGGCCTGCACCGCGGCGAATCGTGATCGCGCCCGCTCGTCGGCGGCCCGCTGCTCGGCGGCGGTGACGACGATGGCGTCCGGGCCCGGGAACACGGTCGCCTCCTCCCCGGTTGCCAGCCACCGCACGCGGTAGGGCGGTTCACCGCCGGGGGAACGCACGGAGGTGATCAGCCCGCGCAGATCCGGGCGCCCGATTGTGCCGCTCTTGATGACGAGCCAGTCTCCGGCCTCGGCAATCATCGTCGACTCCCTTCGAAACCCTTGGGCCACAATCCGAGCCGCGCTAGCGGCGTATCTCCAGCACGTCGCCGAGGGGCCGCCGCGGCGTCGGTTCCGGGCCGCCCTTGCCCGCCAAGGCGGTGCCCACCCGGATCAAAACCTGGGGCACCGCTTCGGCGTCGGCGATCAGCTCGCGGACCATGTCGCGGCTCGCCGGCAGCTCCGTCACTTGGGTTACGGTGCACGTAGCCAGCCCGGCGATGGTGCATTCCAGCAGGATCGCCGAAAGCGCCTGGCCGCAACGGAACGCGTCGGCGCGGGTGTCGCCGGGGGTGGACAGCACGAGCACCTCCGCTTGATCCTGCAGGCCCGCCGAATTCGGCTGGGCATTTGCGTCGGCCGGAAACCGACGGTTCACGTCGACGGCGCGGCGCTGCGCGTCGCTGGCGAGCGCGGCCGTGGGAATGCCGTCGTCGTGCCGGCCCGGCGCTGTCCACCAACGCAATTCGTGGTGGTATACGTCGTCGTAGCGGCGCAGCGCCTCGGTGAGGCGTGCCGCCTCCACCAGCCGCGGCCGCGCCTCGTCGGCCAGCACGTCGAGGAATACCAGGCCGGGATCGAAGGCGCTGCGCAACATCGGCTCGAACGACGCCCAGTCCCGCGGTGTGCCGAACGGCCGCCGGTCGGTCCTGCGCCGCAGTATCGCCGCCGCACGATCGCGCCGGGCCGTGGCGACGTAGTCGGTCGGGAAGAAGTCGATCGAGGCCAGGTGGTCGAGGTTGTTCGGGTTGGGAAACTCGTCGGCGCCCGTCCCCCACCCGTCGGCCGCCATCGCGACCCGAAAATGGTCGAGCACCGCGCCGCAGCTGATGATCGACTCGCGGCCGGAGCCGTCGGCTGAGGGCACGATGCGGTCCGGGTCGGCAAACAGGTCGACGGTCGGGCCGCCGGCGACCCATCGCCATGGCTGGGTGTTGTGCAGTGAGGGGGCGCGGCAGGCGAGCTCCACCGCCCTGGTGAGCACCTTGGTGTCGACCGTTGTCGGAGTCATCGCTCGTCGCCTCTCCTTTCCTACCAGGACCCTCGGGCATGCGGGCGGCGGGCGCCAGGGTCCTTGGTCCCCGGTCATTGGATCCGCGGGTCGACTGATGACCTTCGTCTCTATTGCGGCGCTGGCCCTGGGCAAACGATGAAGGCGACCGCGCAGCCCGATGGCGCCACCTCTTTCCGCCATCAACGAGCTGCTGGACCAGGCCACACCCAGCGAAGTGAGGCGCGACGACCAATGGGACAGCCCACATGCGACGGCTTGTTGAGGTTACGGAGTCGGATTCCGCATCGCTGCGAACAGCGACCTACATGGAGAAGAACGCGTCCACTGTGTGAGCCGCCAATTGCTAAGTGGGCAGGGTTTTTCGAGGGAACGGAAAGGGGGTCGGCATGAGGGGCACGACGCCGGGCATCGAGGTGCTCGAGAAGGCGGTGCTGCTCGCCTGCCGCGCCCCCTCGGTGCACAACAGTCAGCCCTGGCGCTGGGTGACCGAGGACGGCGTTTTGCGGCTGTTCGTCGACCGTCGCCGGGCGACACCGGCGACCGACCGTTCGGGCCGGGAAGTGATCCTGAGTTGTGGTGCCGTGCTGGACCACCTCTGCGTCGCCATGACCGCCGCGGGCTGGAAACCGAACGTCCGGCGGCTTCCCGACCCGGACGACCCCGACCAACTGGCGGCGGTCACCTTCAGCCCGCTCGAGCACGTCACCGACGCCCAGCACCGCCGCGCGGAGGCGATGCTGCAGCGTCGCACCGACCGGCTTCCGCTGGGCAGACCCACCTATTGGAAGCTGTTCGAGCCCGCCCTGGCCGAGGCCATCGACGGCACCGTGGTCAGCCTGGACGTGCTCGCCGAAGAGGTGCGCCCGCTGCTGGTGGAGGCGTCACAGCTCACCGAGGAGCTGCGCCGCGACGACTCGTACTATCACGCCGAACTCGATTGGTGGACTTCGTCCTTCGTGTTGGCCGAGGGGATGCCGCCCAGCGCCCTGGCCTCCGACAAGGAAAGCTGGCGGGTGGACGTGGCCCGCGGCTTTCCGGTCAGGAGCCACGCGGACCGCCGCGGCGACGTCAAGGTCGACTGGGCGAAAATCCTGGTGCTGTCGACGCCCGGGGACACCACGCCGGAGGTGTTGCGGTGCGGCGAGGCGCTGTCGACGGTGTTGCTGGAATGCACGGTGGCCGGGATGGCGACCTGCCCGCTCACCCATCTGATCGAGCTCGAGGAGAGCCGGGACATCGTGCGCGAACTGGTCGGTCGGTATGGCGAGCCGCAGGTGCTGATCCGCGTGGGGATCGCGCCGCCACTGGAGCAACTCCCGCCGGCGACCCCGCGGCGCCCGTTGGCCGATGTCCTGCAGATCCGGTAAACGATCGTTGGTCCCCGGTTCGCGGGACTTTCGGCCGGTGCTCGGGGTCGGCCGGCGCAATACCATCGGGGGTGTAGCGCTTTTCGATGAAGGGGATCACCGATGTCACTGCTCGATGATGGGGTTTCCATCCTGCCGGTGAACGAATGCTGGGACCTGATGGCGGGCGTGACGCTGGGTCGGCTGGTCACCAGCGTCGGTAATCAGCCCGAGATCTTCCCGGTCAACTACGTCGTGCAGCGCCACACGGTGCTGTTTCGCACCGCCGAGGGGACCAAGTTGGTCAGCACCGCGATCAACAACCGGGTGCTGTTCGAGGTCGACGACCACAACGTCGCCGAGGGGTGGAGCGTGATCGTCAAGGGCGTGGCGCGCTCCCTGCGCAGCAACGAGGACATCGAGGAGGCCGAACGCGCCCAGGTGCTGCCCTGGACGGCCTCGGAGAAGTCACATTTCGTGCGGATCATTCCCGAGATCGTCACGGGCCGCCGGTTCCGCTTCGGCGTCCCGGTGGAATGATCCGCGGCGAAGTCGACCGGATCCGGCGCGGGCGCGGCACGAACTCCAGGGACAGCAGCACCAGCAGCGCCGCCGGAATGTGGTGGGCGCACAGCACCACGTAGCGCCGCTGCGACAGCGCGTGGAACTTGCGCAGGTACCGGTACAGGGACTCCAGCCGGATCAGCGGGTCCAGCAGGTGGATGAGCCGCAGCGCGGACCGTTGCAGTGGGCCGGGCCTCGCCGCTTCAAAAATTTCCGGGAACGCCGCGAAGGCGAGGGAAAGACGCTCTCCCCCAGCCTTTTCCGCATGGGCGATCATGTCGACGCTGAGCCGCTCGTCGACGCCGTTGGGGGCCTCCGGGCGGCGGAACGGCACGTCGAGGCTGACTTCGGATCCCCCGCCGGCGGTGAGGTATCGGTGAAAGGCGACCGCCCGCCCGTTCCGGTCCCGCGCGACGGCCAGCGTGAAGCCCGGGTAGCGGCCCTGCAGCGCGCCGTCGAGGTTCATGCAGAAGCCGCGGTCGGTGCGCGCGGCCCGGTGTGCGGTGTACAGCACCTCGGTCAACTCGGCCAGCACGGCGCCGCCGAGGTGTTGTTCGTCGAACATCTCGGTAGTGACGCCGCAGTTGCGGGTGCGCTGCACCGCCTGGCGCAGGTTACGGAAGCGGCGCCCCCTCAGGGTGAAGTGGCGGATGTCGACGACGACATCGCGACCGATCGGCACCGACAGCATCGGCTGGCCGACCGTCTCCCTGCGCCACAACCCAAGGTGGCCTTCGCCGGCGGCCAACACGATGATCTGCCAGCCGTGGGCCCGGCACATGCGGACGAAATCGGCTGTCAGCGCGTCGAATCGGGTCGCGTCACCGATCGGGTCGCCGCTGACCACGGCGAAACCCAACCGCGTGCGGTAGGCGATGGCCGCGGTGCCCTCGGCGTTGAAGTGATAGCTCTTGCTCGACTGCATCGCGAACGGCGCCAACGGATCTCCGCGCGTGGCGTCGACCAGGCCCCACACCCGACCCAACAGCTCCGGCTGCGCCCTCGCCGTGGTGGGCAGCATCAGCGTGAGCCCGCTGCTGGCGATCAGCACATTGCCCAGCACCGTCCAGGACACGACATGCGCCCCGAGGCCGGCCGCCACCGCGGCGGCGGCGTACATCGCGTGGGCGGTGGTCACCGGGCGGCCCAGGAAGACGCCGCGGGCGATCATGGCGGCCGCCGCCAGCAGCGCCACCGACCAGCCGAACCGGCCCGGAGCGACGCGTTCGTAGCCCAGATGTTGGCGGGCGACCAGCACCACCAGCCAGAGCAGGACGCACAGCAGCATCAGCACACTGACGCGGCGCGCCGCCGGCACATCGGCGCCGACCAAGATCCGTTCCCCGCCGCGCGCCGTGTTGGCGCCGTGGCCCCTGGGACTGCTGCTCACCGCGCGCTCTAGCGGACCACGAGCACGGAGCATTCGGGGTGGCGGAACAGCGGATGCCCTTGGGGGCCGACCAATTCCGCCAGCTGCCGGGCCTCGTCGCCGCCGATGACGGCGAGCTGCACCCGCTCGTCGTTGGCGCTCAGGTAGCCGGTGATGGCCTGCCGCGTGGTGATCGGATAGACCCGCACCTCGGGGTATTGCCGGCCCCATTCCGCCACCCGGCGTTCGAACGCGCCGTCGCCGTGCTCGGTGAGTTCCTCGGGGCGGCCCCCGAGGACAAGCATGGGGGCGCGGCGCAGTTTCGCTTCCGCCGCGGCGAAACTCACGACGGCGTCGTTGTCCGGCGCGTCCGTCATGCGGACCACGAGCCAATTGATGTCCGGTGGCGGCCGATCGGAGCCGGTCCGCATGACCGCGACTGGGCATTGCGCCTTCTCGGCGAGCTCGGTCGCCGTCGAACCCACGATTGAGCGCGCGTAGCGCCCGATGCCGACGCAACCGACGCAGATCAGCTCGGCGTCCGAGGACGCCTCCAGCAGCACCGAGCTCGCGGGGCCCCGCGACACTTCCGTTTCCACCGAGACGGCCTTCTTCGTGGCCTCTACCGCCAGTCGCGCCTCCACGAGCGACTTCTCGGCGTGTGCGAAGTCGCGCTCGTAGTCTTCCGGCGACTCGTGCGTCGGCTTGATGACCGAGACCAGACGCAGTGGCGCGCTGCGGATGACGGCCTCGTCTATGCCCCACAGCGCGGCCGCGATCGCGGCCGATGAACCATCGATTCCCACCAGGATTGGTTTCATCGTCAGACCCTTTCCGCTGTAGAAGTGTGTCAACGCGTTTGGACGGACGGGCGGATCGGCACCGCCGGGGCGAGCCGCTCTGCCCGTCGCTTGACGGTGAGCAACACCGCGCGTGTCCCGAGTGAGATCAGCGGCCTGGCCAGTTCGAGGGCGAACACCTCGCCGGGGTAGCGCAAGCCGAGTCGGGCGCGCGCGAGGAGCCGGACCCGGTCTTGCCAATGTGGTTGCAGGTGAAACGACACGACCGCGTTCCAGGGCGGTTCGGATCGCGTGGCAGTGAGCACGACGTAGTTTTCGGGCGCGATCTCCGTGACCTGTAACGTCACCCCGTCCGGCAGTCCCAGCCAGCCTTCGGAAGCCAGGCGGATCACGTCGCCCACCCGGAGCCCCTCATTAGCAGGTTGGTTTGCAACGGTTTCCGGCCGCGGGACACCGCCCGCAGCCCTGTTCCGGCCCATCTGCATCAGCCACGACCACACCGCGGGCGCGGTCGCGTCGATGTCGACCGCCTCGGTCGTCTGCACGGCCGGATCGCCCACCACGGTGTCCCCCGGGACTCGCATCTGCGACTCGGCCTTGGTGGCGCCCCAATTGCGGTAGTACCTGCGCGCGCAGTAGAGCACGGTGAGCAGCGCCGCCGTTTGGGCGAAGCGCTTTCTCGTGTTGGCCATGGCGCCAGTGTGCGTGGGGCGTCGTGATGCCTGCGAGGGTCCTAGGTCCTTGGTGCGGCCGCCAATATGCCCTGTGCACCCACCCGGAGCGCCGCCCTAGGCGGCCGGGGTGATCAGGCCGTAATGCCCGTCGTACCGGTGGTACAACACGCTGGCGCAACCGTAGGCGGCGTGGATGAAGAACAGGAACGGCAGGCCGAGCATGGCCAGCCGGTCTTCGGCTCCCTCTTCGGTGAGACAGGGCAGGGGTTGCCGGCTGATGGTGACGGGCAGCGTGTGCCGACTCACCTGATCGGCCAGCGCCGGCGCGGCCAGCGCGAGGCGGTAGCCCGTCGGTCCGCCGCGGTACAGCACGCCTGCGGTGCCGGTGCCCTTCTCGGTGAATAGGTGGAAGTCGTAGTCGAGCAGCTCCATTTCGCGGGCGGCCTCGTCGAGGGTGCAAGGCGCCAGCGTGAACGACTTGCGGCGGATGACGCGGCGCTGGTTCGCCTGGCGGGGAAAGTGGTTCGGCCGGTGCGCCGGCTCGGGCTCGCGGCGCCATTCGTCGGCCGCCGCCGCACCCGGGCGCGCCTCCCAGTGTTCGGCGGCGCGTTCCAGGCGGCGTCGCAGCCGCGCCGCGACAAGGTCGACGGCTTCCCGCGCCGTGTCGGCCTGGACCTGGGCGCGGATCAGCCGGCCGCCGACATCGAGGTTGACCTGGGCGACGACGGGCCGCTGCACGGCCGGATCGCGGTGCCGGGTCAGCCGCACCCGGGCGTGCAGCACCGGCCGGCTCGCATACCGCGTGAGCTCACCGATCTTGCGGCGGGCGTATTCGGCCGCGGCGGGATGTTCGTCACGGGCGGTGACCTGGACGTCGATCTCCTGTGGCGCTTGCATGCTGTGGCTCATAGGTCAGTGTTACGTCACGGAAACTGTTGCGGGGCAGGGTCAAAGGTCACCGGATCGCCGTCGTCAGGACGCCGCCTGGGAGCCCCCGGCACGCTTGCGCATCCGAGCGGCGAACGCCGCGGCCCGGCCGAGGTCGTGCTCGTTGGGCCGCCCACGGTTGATGCCGCCGATGAACCCGAAGGGTCCCACCGTGTCGAACCCCCGGCACGAGAACGATCCGATCACCTCGAAGCCCTTCTGCTCGAGCTTGTCCCGAATGGGCCTGTGGTAGCCCAACAATGGAATCTCGCGCGCGCCGCTGGTGAAGAACGTGAAGGCCGCGGTGTGGTGGTCGGCAACAGGGAGCTGACGGATCAATCTCCGCAGCCTCGCATCGGCCATCATGTAATAGATGCCGGTGCCGAACCCGACGAGGTCGTAGTCGTGAACGATGTCGGGTCCGACCGACTCGGGCGTGACGACCTCGGCATCCAAGACCTCGGCCATCCGGTTGGCGACCAGGCGAGTGTTTCCGTGTGATCGGGAAGCGCACACGATGAGCGACCTCATGGCCCACTCCTTTGCGCGAACGTGGCTGGGACGATTCCATGCTGCGTAGCGACGGGTGCCCGGAGAAGGGTGCAAAGGCACCCCGGCTCGGGGCCTTGGTCACTTTTCGAACGGAGGTCCCTCGCGGTCGGGACTTCGGTCCCTATCGGCGTGTCCGGCGAACCGGTCAAATGAGTGTTGTGACTGTGACAGTTCCGAGAGCGAAGCGCAATACCGTGGAAAGCGTTGTCGGGGCGGAGGTAATCAAACTCGAGTCGCATCCGGCGTGGATTTCGGCGCGGCGATACGAAGCTGAGCTGCTCGAGTCGATGCGCCGTCACCCGTCATCGATGGCCGGTTCGTGATCCGCCGCATAGCGGACGCGCCGGCCCGCAGGATGACGGCGGTGGTGGCGGCGGCGCTGCTGCTTGCCGGTGCGCCGGGCGTCGCTGCCGCCGACAGCGGGCGGCCGCAGGCCAAGCCGGAGGAACGGGCGGCGGCCCTGATCCGGCCGTCGATCATGTATCTCGCAGGTGAGGGCTACGGTCTGGTCCGGTTGCCCAGCGGGGAGATCCTGTCGCAATTCGGGCGGGGATCCAGCATGCCGTTCCTGGCGACGTGGAACTGCACCGCCTTCGTCGTCAACCCCGACGGCTGGGTGGCGACGGCAGGTCACTGCGTCGACCCGGCGAGCGCCACCGAACTGATACTCAAGCGGGCCGTCGAGGAATATCGAAGCGACTTTCCGAATGCGCCCGAGTCGAGCGATCCCGCGGCCACGTTGGAGTGGTTGCAGAAGAACGCGCGGGTGGAAGGGGACGCCGTCGGCCAGGGCCCCCATGTGGGTGTCGCGCTGATGTCCGGTACGGGAACCAAACTCGCGGACAAGATCGTCGCCAACGTCGTAGAATTCCGGCCCCTCGGAAAGGGCGACGCCGCTCTTCTCAAGGTGGCCAAGCACAACCTTCCGTCGTCCGAGCTCGCCACCGACGCCGAGGTCGCCATCGGAACGCCCGTCCTCGCGGTCGGCTTCCCCGAGAGCACCCAAAGCGTCACCGGCGCATCGCTCGACCCCACCTATAAGAGCGGCAAAATCAGCAAGAAGTCGATGTCGGGAACCAATCCCGCATACGAGATCGACGCCGCGATGACCGAAGGCATGAGCGGTGGCCCCACAATCGGGTTGAACGGCAAGGTGATCGGCGTGAACAGCTTCGCGCCCGCCGGCGAGACGCAGCCGTTCAACTTCATCGGCCCGGCCGACGGTGTGGCCGCGATCTTGGCCGGCAAGGGCGTCAAGCCGATGCTCGGGCCCGCCGACCAGTTCTATCGCAAGGGGCTGAGCGCCTTCTACGCCGGTCACTACACCGACGCGATCAGCGAGTTCGACCAGACTCTGGCGATGTCACCCGGCTACCCGGGTCTGGAGGACCTCAAGACAACCGCGGTCAACCTGCGCCAGCAGTACGGGGACTCCTCGTCGCTGAGCGGTGCGAATCTGTTGTGGTACATCGTCATCAGCGTCGTGTCGGTAATCGTCCTTGCCGCCGGAGTGGCCGTGCTCGGGCGGCGGAGGCGCCGGCCCCCGGCGCCCGACGTGCAGCCGCTGCGCCTGATGCCCCGACACGAGGAGGTCGAGGAACCGCACTTCTGCGCGCAGTGCGGAGCCGAGCACCATCCGACGGAACGGTTCTGCCCCAACTGCGGCAAGCACATCGACCTCCCCGCGGCGACGCGGGGTACCGGGTTGAGATCTTGACCGCTCGCACATCGCCGTAAAGGCCCGCACCCGGGAAGCCCTTGCCCGGCAAGGCTTCAGCGTCCTGACCCAAATCGACGTCCGGGCGAGGCTGCAGGCGCAGCTCGGCGTGGAGCTGGAGCGGGCCGGCCCTCATCGCCATCGCTGCCGAAATCACCGAGAATCTCCGTGCTGCGATCGCGTTGTCGACGAAAGCGATTGATCTCGGTGGCCACCATGCCGACCAGCACCGGCACGGCCCGGGCGACGCGAGGGGTTAGCCCGGCACCCTGGCCGGTATCCGCGGCCTCGACGGCGAAGACCACGATCGCGTCGGGTACCCGTTCGAGCTCTCGAGCCAGGGCGCGGGTGCGGCCGATGTCGATGTGGTGGGAGCTCAAGCCCCGGGGTTGGGTGGGCACGCCGTTGACGTCATAGCGGTGGATGCGACCCGGGTACGCCGGGTCGGCGAGCGCCGCGTCGATGACCACCGCCAGCCCCGCCCCCGTCCACGCCTCGACCAGTCCCATCGGCTCGGCGATACCCGTTCGCACAACGACATTCGGCCAGGCGAGATCGCGCAACGCGTCGGCGGCGGCGACGCCGACGCCGTCGTCGCGCCGGTAGCCGTTGCCGAGCCCGATGATCGCCACCCGGTGGGCGGCGGCGCCGCCGTTCGCGGTCATCCTCGCTCCACCGTCAGCTTCAAGAAGTGCGCCGAACACGAGATACAGGGGTCGTGGCTGCGGATCAGCCGCTCGCACAGCTCGGTCAACGCGGCATCGTCGAGCGAAAGGTGGCCCGAAACGAGATGGGCCAGGTCGGCTTCGATGGCCCCCTGGTTCTGCGACGTCGGCGGGATCATCGTCGCCGCCGACACCAACCCGTCCTCGTCGATTCGGTAGCGATGGTACAGCAGCCCGCGGGGCGCCTCGCTGACCCCGTGGCCGACGCCCGCTCGCGCCGGGACGTCGACGAACGGCCGCGAGGGGCGCCGGTATTCGGCGATGATGCGCAGCGACTCCTCGATCGCGTACACGACTTCGACGGCACGGACGACGATGCTGCGGAACGGGTTTCGGCATTCGTCCGAGAGGCCGGCCTCGGCGGCCGCTTGCGCGGCGATCGGTGACAGCGCGGAAGCGTTCAGCGAGTACCGGGCCAGCGGGCCGGTCAAATAGCGACCACCGTCGAGCGTCGCATGCAGGGCGGTGGAGTGCGGCAGCTGCGATTCGGCGACGTGCGCGGTGAAGTCGGCGACGGGGAACACCGGGCCGGCGCTGCGCGCGATGACGCCGTTCTCGATCGGGTAGGCGTCCGGCGCGGTGAGGGCCAGGAACTCGTGGTCCACCTCGAGATCGGGGAATTCGAATCCCGACACCCACAGGACCGTCGCCACCGCGTCGTCCAGCGCGCGGCGCAACTGCTCTTCGATCGGCGCGAAGTCCGATCTCGTTGGCACGGAGTAGAATCCGCCGAGGCGCACGTTGACCGGATGGATGGCCCGGCCCCCCACGAACTCCATCAGCCGGTTGCCCGCCTTCTTCAGCGCGAGCCCCCGCTCGACGACCTCCCGATGGTCGCGCGCCATGCCGACGATGTCGGGGTAGCCGAGGAAGTCCGGTGCGTGCAGCAGGTAGATGTGCAGCGCGTGACTGTTGATCCACTCGCCGCAGTACAGCAGCCGCCGCAGGGCGACGAGCTCCTCGTCCACCCGAACCCCGCAGGCGTCCTCGATCGCGTTGCAGGCGCTGACCTGATAGGCGACCGGGCAGATGCCGCAGACCCGGGCCGTCAGGTCGGGCGGCTCGGTATGGGCGCGTCCGCGCAGGAACGCCTCGAAGAAGCGGGGCGGCTCATAGATGTTGAGCTGCACGCTGTGCAACGCACCGTCACGCAGCGTGACGTGAAGCGCGCCTTCGCCTTCCACCCGCGTCAACGCGCCGACGCTGAGCGTGCGTTCGGACGAGTTCATGGGCGGTCCCGTTCGGCGGCGAACGCGGCCACGTTGAACGTCGAGAACACCCGGTCGACGCCGCCGTCTGACATCCCGTCGCGGCGCAGCAGCGGGATCAGTGTCGCGGTTCGCGGCGCCGCGGAGGGGCCGAAGCAGCCGTAGCAACCGCGATGGTGGCTGGGGCACAACGCCCCACAGCCGGCGTGGGTGACCGGCCCCAGGCACGGAATCCCCTCGGCGACAACCACGCACGTCACCCCGCGCAGCTTGCACTCGGTGCACACCGTCTTGGCCGGCAGCCGCGGCTTGCGCCCGATCAGCAGGGCCGCCAGGGTGTCGAGCAGCTGGCCCCGGTCGATCGGGCAGCCCGGCAACTGGTAGTCGACCTTGACGTGTGCCGACGCCGGCGTGGACGTCGCCAGGGTGTCGATGTATTCCGGCCTGGCGTAGACGACGGAGGTGAACTCGGTGATGTCGGCGAAGTTGCGCAGCGCCTGCACTCCCCCGGCCGTGGCGCAGGCTCCGATGCTGACCAGCACCTTCGACTGCTGCCGGATCTCCCGGATGCGTTGCTCGTCATGCCGGGTGGTGACCGAGCCCTCGACCAGCGACACGTCGTAGGGGCCGCCGACCGTCGCGCTCGAGGCCTCGGCGAAGTTGGCGATCTGCACCTGGCCGGCGAGGGTGAGCAGTTCGTCCTCGCAGTCCAGTAGGGTCAGCTGACATCCGTCGCAGGAGGCGAACTTCCACACGGCCAGCGTGGGTCGGCTCATCACAGCTCCTTCACCCGCAGCAGCGGTCCGGCGACGTCGTAGCCGACCACCGGGCCGTCGCGGCACAGCAGCAGCGGCCCCAGTTGGCAATGCCCGCACAATCCCGCACCGCACTGCATGTTCCGCTCCAGGGAGACGCGGATATTCTCGGCCGCAACGCCTTTCGCAAGCAGGGCCTCGGCGCCAAACCGCAGCATCGGCTCGGGGCCGCACAGGAACGCGGTCGTCCGATCGGGGTCAAGGACGAGCCGCCCCAGCGGCTCGGTGACCAGGCCGACCTCGCCGTCCCAGCCCGGGGTCTTGGCGTCGACGATCAGATGCAATTCGATCTGGGGGTCCTGCGCCCACTTTTCGAGCTGAGCGGCAAAGACGAAGTCGGCCTGTGAGCGGGCGCCCACGACGAGCGTCACCTTGCCGTAGCGTGACCGATCGGCCAGCGCCCCAAGTATCGCCGGGCGCAACGGGCACAGCCCGACGCCGCCGGCGACCAGCACCAAATCGCGGCCGACGGCTTCGGCGAGCCCCCACGTGGTGCCGAACGGGCCCCGCACCCCGATGACCGTCCCCGGCTGCGCGTCGTGCAGGGCGCGACTGACCGCGCCGACCGCGCGAATGGTGTGCGTGATCGAGCCGTCGGTGACCGTGGGATCGCCACTGATCGAAATCGCGGCCTCGCCGACGCCAAACGCGTAGAGCATCATGAACTCTCCGGGCTGCGGTGCGCGCAACACCCCACCGAGCGGTTCCAGGCACAGGGTCGCCGAGTCCGGGCTTTCCACCACGCGGCTGCGCACCCGGTACGGGTTGGGCGCCATCACCGACGAGGGCGCGGCGACGGCCGCCGCGTCAGTCATCGCGGGCCATCTTGTTCATCTCCTCGGTGATGTCGATCCCGGTGGGACACCAGGCGATGCACCGCCCGCAGCCGACGCACCCGGACATGTCGAACTGGTCATGCCAGGTGCCGAGCTTGTGCGTCAGCCAATGCCGGTACCGCGAGGCGCCGGACTGGCGGACGCTGCCGCCGCCATGGATGTAGGTGAAATCCGGCTCGAAGCACGAGGCCCAGTGCAGCCAGCGCTCCGCGTGCTCACCGGTCAGATCGCTGACGTCTTCGGTGCTGGTGCAGAAGCAGGTTGGGCACACCATGGTGCAGTTGCCACACGTCAGGCAGCGGCTGGCGACCTCGTCCCACTGCGGCGATTCGCGCGAACGGACCAGCAGATCACGCAAATTCAAGTCGGGCATCTGGCGACCCTTGCGATGCGACGCGGCTTCCACCGCGGCACGCGCCGCACTGAACTCCGCGTCGTCGGCCGTCCGGTGTGGGACGGCCGCGAGGACGTCGGCGCCCTCCGGGGTACCCACCTCGACCACGTAGGTCACGTCGTCACCGTCGAGTCGCTCGGTCAGCGCCAAGTCGTAGCCCGGGCCGGCCGCGGGACCCGTACCCATCGAGGCGCAAAAGCACAGCCCCCCAGGCTCGGTGCAGTTGACCGCGATCACGAAGATCTGCCGATGCCGGCGCACGAAGGAACCGTCGCGAAACTCGCCGCGGCCGAGGACGCGATCAAGCGTCGCGATCGCCGCCAGGTCACATCCGCGCACACCGAGGAACGCGTAGCGCGGAATCTCCTCCTCCGCCCCGCCATCGGAGAAGCCGTCCCGGGTGCCCGCCCACAGCCGGCGCCGCGCCGGGTGCAGAAACTGCTTCCAGGACTGCGGCCCGGCCGAGTGCCCGAACGCGGCGTCGTCGTCGCGGCGGCGCACCCGATAATGCCCGGGAGCCACCTCGACGCCCCACCCCCGCGGTAGGTCGGCGGCAGAATGCAATTGATCGAGGACAATCGCGTTGTCCCGCAACGTCGGACCGATCACGCGGTATCCCCGCTCGATCAGTACCTCGACGAGGCGATGTAACCCGGCGGTGCCGAATGAGGCGGCACCGTAATCCTCGCCGCATCCGCCCATCGGCTCACCATCTCCAGTTCGGCTGTGCTGTATAGGGGTTCGCCACGGTGACACCAGCTACGACGCCTCGGCCCGCGCGACCAGGACGACCAGCGCCTCGATGCGGTCCGAGCGGCGCAGCAACGGGTTGCGGTCGAAAACGCGCGCCAATCGCCAGCGGCGGGGGTTGAAGGTGAATGTGTCCATGGTTTCCTCTGCGCCACAACGGTTTCGCCGATTCAGAGGGTGACCCGGCGCTCGTGATCGGTCATCCATTCGACGAAGTCTCCCAGCTCGCGCCGCGGCGTGGCCGGCAACGGGTCCGCGTTGATCGGCGCCCACCCGACGCGCAGCAGCATCTGCGGGTAGTGGCTGTCGCCGAAGATGTCGGATTGGACCGCCGCGCGAGTGCCGGGCGTTTCCAGCGGTTCGGTCACCGGGCAACTGACCAGCCCCAGCGACGTCGCGGTGAGCAGCACGACGCTGGTCGCCTCACCGGCGCGCAGCTGGGCGAGACGGTCGTCGTCGCGGGTGCCCAGCGCCAGCACCACGGCGTTGTCGTCGGCCGGCGAGGAGTCGGGCGGCATCGGCAGCACCGGGCCGGCGAAGAAGCGACCCGGGATCTTCGCGGCCGGGTCCGGCGCGGGCGTGTTGCGGGCGGGAACGCCGGCCACCGACGCGTAGCGGCCGCTCCACGCCGCCAGCTCGGCCAGATAGTCCTGGTTCAGGTGATCCCGGACGGACTGCGCGACGATCTTCCGCAGGTTGTCGAGGTCTTCGACCTGGCACAGCGTCACCCCGTTGCGCGCCGCCCGCGCCGCCATCAGGGCGACGTCTCCCACCGGCACAGGCCACGAGCTGTAGTTGCGCCGGTCGGTTCGCCGTCGCGGGATGGCGGCGGCCAGCGCGATGTCGACGGAGTCGGCCCCATGCGGCGAAAGTTCAAGCGCGGCAAGATGACTCGGGTCGGCGGGATTCGGCAACCGGGTCACCTTGGACAGCCACCCGACCGCCGCCAGCGCGACGACGCAATGATGCAGCGCCGCACCGCAACTCAGCATCAGGTCCCGACCGTCCGGGTCGATGTTGGGCAGTTGGCGGCTGTCATCGGAGTACAGGTGCAGGCTCGTCGCGTCCACCCGCCACCGCCAGGGTTGCGAGTTGTGCACCGAGGGCGCCCGAGATGCCAGGCTAAGGACCGTCCGGACCATGCCGGCATCCGGAAAGCGGGCGTTCATGGGTCGTTCCCCTTCGGTCTTGCGTCGTCTTACCACGATCGCGGATCCCCGCCCGTCCGACGAGGGCACGACGGCTCTAGCGCAAGGGACTTTGGGCCAATCGCGCAGCTGGGCGGGCGACGCTTCAGTCGTGCCTTCGAGGCTCCGGATGTCCCACGGCGGTGGGGTCGTTGGTCACCTGGCTTCGCGACGCAAACGCGCCCGCGATCGAGGTGGCGGCGATCGTCAGCAGGGCGCCGAACATCAGCGCCGACGCTTCGCCCGCGACCAGGAGGTGTTCCTCGGTGCCGATTGTCGCCGCAGCCACCGGCACGCCGAGCTGCGCGGCCGACAGCACCGCCAGGGTCAGCGGTTGGCCGAGCAGCCTGCCGGCGCAGTGGGCCAGGACGGCGCCGAGGCCGAGCCCCGCGCCGAGCAGGATGAGTTTCGGGTGCGACCCCAGTTCGCGCACCTGCAGCGAAGCGCCGAGCCAGACGAAGAACAGCGGGCTGAAAAACCCCTCGGTGATGCCGAACAGCTGACGCGCCAACCGTCGCGGTTCGCCGACCATGCCGACCACCAGGCCCACCGCGAAGCCCGCCAGCATGACGGACACCCGCGCGCTCACGGCGAGCGCCGCCAGGCCGAACAGCACGATGAGGCTGGTCCGCAACTCCAATGCGAACCGGCGCTTCTCGGAGTAGACGTGCAGACGGCGGCGCCAACCGTCGGATCGGCGCAGCAGCAGGTACAACACC
Organism: Mycobacterium hainanense; assembly: GCF_041890355.1. Classification (NCBI taxonomy): domain Bacteria; kingdom Bacillati; phylum Actinomycetota; class Actinomycetes; order Mycobacteriales; family Mycobacteriaceae; genus Mycobacterium; species Mycobacterium hainanense. Next base: position 4,451,511 of record NZ_CP169059.1, read on the forward strand.
ACCGCGCAACCCCCGATCGCCAGCGCACCCAGCGCGGCCGTCGGCGCGTGGCGTAGATCAATCACCAACGGCAGCAACACGATACATGCGGCATCGGCGACCGCTACCTGTGCGGTCACGGCGATCACCTGCGGCCCCTGCAGTTTCAGCGAGTCGATCACCGGCAGCGCCAAGGCCGCCGATGACGAGGCCATCAAGACCCCGTACATCGCCGCGTGCCCGGTCCCGAAGGCCGCCGCCAGGCCGACACCGAGCGCCACCGCGACGGCGCCGGCCAACCCCGCGCGCGCCAGCGCCCGCGGTAGCGACGAGCGCAACGCGCCGGCGCGCACCGGGACGTGCGTGCCGACGACGAACATGACCAGCGCGAAGCCGATGTTGGCGAGTAACTGGAACGTCGGGTTGGTGACGTCGACGAGGCCCAGCCCGGTTCGGCCGACGACCAGGCCCGCAATCAGCTCACCGATGATCACCGGGATCCGCAGGCGCGGCAGCGCGGCCAACAGCGGGCCGGCCAGCCCGATGGCGGTCAGCAGCGCCAGGGTGTGGAACCCAAACCCGGCCACGTCACCAGTCCCTGTCCGCCAGCACGAAGTTATTCTGCATTCTTCGCGCCGCGGTGCTAGGGATTGATCGTGTTGTCCCCCACCTGGCGGCCCCAGACGTATTCGATCGCGTACGGCGAGCCGGTGTCGAGATGGTTGTACGGGGCGATGCTGTTCCCGGTGTCCATCACCAATTCCGGTGCCGGCCACAGGTGACGGGTGATGGGCTGCCAGCACCCCGGGGCGCCGCCCGGCCCGCCGCGCGCGTTTACCCGCGGCAGGTTTTCGGGGTAGGTATACGGGTTCGGCGCGCCGCCGACGACGCCGGCCAGGCCGCCGACCAGACTGGCGATGGTGGCCACCGCCGACACGGGATTGGCCAACAGTCCCAGCCCGGACAGCGCCTCGGTGTTCATGTTCAGCGAGTAGCCGTTGAAACCGCCCTCGGAGGCGCCGGTGAGGGGCACCACGTCGTGGTAGTTGCGCAGCGTGCAGTAGATCGCCGGGCTGTAGGTGTCCAGCAGCTGCGCCGACGGCACCAGGTCCTGCGCGCCGCGCGCCAGGTACGGGCCGCCCTTGTTGAAGATGTCGGCGCCGGTGTTGCCGAACCCGGCCGCCGAGAGCAAGGCCTGATCCAAGTCCTTCTGCTGCCGGTTGATGGTGCGCGACGTGATCACCGCGTTGTTCAGGAAATCGAACAGATCGGGTGCGGCGTCGGCGTAGGTGTCCCCCAGCCCGGCCAGCAGCTGGACGTCGCGGCGCGCCTGCGGCATCTGCGGATTGACGTCATCGAGGACCGCGTTGGCGTTCACCACCGATTGGCCGAATTTGTCGCCGAGGCCGGTCAGCGCCTGGGCGGCGGCGCTCAACGTCAGGTTGAGTTTGACCGGATCGACCTTCTCGTTGATCGACACGATCGTCTGGAACAGCGTGTTGATCTCGGTGGTCACCGACCGCGCGTCGATCACCGTATGCGGGCTGATTCGTTGCGGTGACGGGTCTTTCGGCGTCGTCAGCGACACGTACTTGCCGCCGAACACCGTGGTCGCCTTGATGTCGGCGTCGACGTTGGCCGGGATGAGCGACAAATAACGCGGGTACACCTCGAGCGTGAACTTGGCGGCCGGCTTGCCGTCGCGCACCGTCTCGGAGATGTTGCCGACGCGGCCGATCTCCACCCCGTTATAGGTGACCTTCGAGCCGGGATCCATCACCAGCCCGGCCCGTGACGCCAGCATCGTCAGCTTCGTCTTCGCGGTGAACCCGCCGCGGAACTGCACGTATACCAGGGTGAAAACGATGGCCAGGATGATCAGCACGCCCACCGCGATCCATCGGTACGGCGGGAGCCGTTGGGAGTTGATCTGCACCGGCGAAGACGTTGGCACCAGCGCCTCACACCCCCCTGCGTCTCGTTCCCGGCCCCGCACGCGTATTCAATAACGAAGTCCACAGGAATCTACCTTGGGGGCGGTCATTATGCGAACCGCCGTTTGCAGAATCAGGAGCCGGGATTTGCGTTAGCGTCGTCGGCGTGACCCTCAAAGACATCCCCTTGACCACCCTCGACGGCCGGCCGACCACGCTGGCCGAATTGGCCGACGGCGCAACGCTGGTTGTCAACGTCGCCTCGAAGTGTGGACTCACTCCGCAATACACCGCCCTGGAGAAGCTCGCCGAGGACTATGGCGAGCGCGGCTTGACCGTCGTCGGCGTGCCCTGCAACCAGTTCATGGGCCAGGAGCCGGGCACAGCCGAGGAGATCCAGGAGTTCTGTTCGACGACGTACGGCGTGACGTTCCCGCTGCTGGCCAAGGCCGACGTCAACGGCGACGACCGGCATCCGCTCTACGCCGAGCTGACCAAGGCCGCCGATTCCGCCGGCGAGGCCGGCGACATCCAGTGGAATTTCGAGAAGTTCCTGATCGCGCCCGACGGTCAGGTGGTGCAGCGGTTCCGGCCCCGTACCGCACCGGACGCGCCCGAGGTGATCAGCGCCATCGAGGCCGTGCTGCCCGGATAGGGGCATATCAGCTACCACCCTGGGCGAAGATGCGCCACGCGAACGATCGGTCAGACGCCCACTGCCGCGACTGCCACGGCCCCGAGCCCAAGGAGAACGATGCCGCCGAATCCACCGACATCGACCCCGAAGCTGCCACCCGCCCGGGTGGCTCGCGCTGTCGAGCGCGTCCGCCATCACGTGGGGCGCTTATACCAGCGACTGGCACCTCCGCCGATCACGGTCGTTGACATCATCTTCGGGGCCTTTCTGTCGCAGGCCGTCGCCGCGTCCGCCCAACTCGGTGTCGCCGACGCGCTTGCTGCGGGCCCATTGACCAAGGAGGAGCTGGCGCAGCGCGTCGGGGCCGACCCGGACAGCCTGGCGCGGCTAATGCGGTTGCTGATCAGCCGCGGCGTGTTTCGTAGGCGCCGCGACGGCCGTTACGCGCTCAACGCGCTGGCCGACACGTTGCGCACTGACTCACCTGTCTCCATGCGTGGGATTGCCCTGTTGTACGGCTCGCCGCAGCATCGGGCGAACTGGACGCGGCTGGCGGATGCAGTCCGGACCGGGGAGCCGAACCCGCCGAAAGTGTTAGGAAAGGACCTCTTCGCCTACCTCTCCGATGACCCCGAGTTCGCTGAGATATTCAACGATGCGATGACCTCAACGTCGTCGGTGTTAGAAGCAGCGGTGGTCGCGGCATACGACTTCGCCAATTTCGGCGTCATCGCCGACATTGGTGGCGGCCACGGCCGGCTACTGTCGTCCCTCCTCGCCGCCGCACCCAATGCCCGCGGTGTGCTGTTCGACCTCCCGCAGGCTGTCGAGGGAGCACCGCCGGTGTTGACCGCACACGGTGTCGCCGACCGCGTGACAGTGGTCGGCGGGTCGTTCTTCGAAAGCGTGCCGTCCGCTGATGCCTACGTGATGAAGAACGTCATCCACGACTGGCCCGATGACAAAGCCATCGCGATCCTCGGCACCATCAAAGCCGCGGCCCCTGCGGGGGCGAAATTGCTGCTGCTGGAGATGGTCGTCCCCGATCACAACCGCGAATACCTCGGCCACTATGCCGATATAGAGATGCTGGTTTTGGCGGGCGCCTTGGAACGCGGCCTCGAGCAGTGGACCGACCTCCTGCGGCGCGGGGGCTTCCGGTTGCAGCGCGTGGTGCAGACGGCGGGCCCCCTGTGCGTCATCGAAGCCGTGCCCACTTAGAGGCGCCGGGACACCGCCCGGCATGCCTCATCGTCGTTCCTTCTTTGGGGCACGAAGACGCCCCCGGCGTTCCGTTGTGTCGGCGAGCGGATCACCCCGACACCAGGGGGCGCCGCGCGGCACGCTCGCGCGGGCTGACTCGCCCGGCGCGGCATGGCCGGGCGTCTGGGTGAGGTCGTCCAAGGTAGAAGCCTTGGCCGTATTCGACACCGAGACGGATCAGCGTCTGTAACTGGCCGGCTGTCTCCACAGCTTCAGCCACTACCTTCGCGTGGAGCTCGGATGCCAGCGTGTTCAGTGCAATCGTCAACGCACGTTTGGCGGGATCGTCGTCCACGCCGGTGATCAACTCCCCGTCGATCTTGATGACGTCTGGACGGAGTCGCAGCAGTTGGGTGAAGCTGGCATATCCGGCGCCGGCATCGTCGACTGCCAGCTGTATCCCGCGGCGACGAAGACGTTGCAGACCCGCGGCTAGGTCATCGGGAAAGGGTTCGTGCTCGGTGATTTCCACGATCAGCGCCCGGCCCTGGCTCGCCAGCACGTCGTGAATCGCCGGCTCCAGCGCTGCGCGGGGACTCAGGTTGACGGCGACCGGACAATCAGTGGCGATACGGCGAGCGGCGGCCAGGACTGCGCAAAGCGCGGCATGTTCCAAGTCGACACCCCGGCCCAGGCGGCGGGCAGCGCTGAACCATTGCGTCGGGGTCAACTCCGGCGATGCGGGAAAACGTGTCAACCCTTCGTACGCAAATGTCGCACCACTTGCCAGATGGACGATGGGTTGGAAGGCGGCGCGCATGGCCTCCGGTTGCGCCATCACAGCGTCCAGCCGATCTTGCAGCCCCTTGAGCTCCACCGCTTCCGGTAGCATCACCGAAGCGACGAATTGCGCCGTGATGGCGTGCTGCCCGGGCTCGCCGTTGTCGGCCATCACGTAGGTCAAGGCGGAAACGAATTCACTGATCGCGCGCATCAGGTCGACATCTGCCTCGTTGAATGCATTCGGGGCTTTCGCGGCCAGCAACAGCGAGCCGATGGTGTCGTCGTTGTGCATCAGCGGAATCACCGCCCATGACCGGGTGCCCCACTGGGCGTTCATCGCGCGGACGCGTTGCGACAGTCGTGGGTCGACCTGCGCATCGTCGATGAGTTTCGGTCGTTTCTCCCGCGCGACGAGGCCCTGAAAACTGCTCTGCTTGGGCACCACGAAACCCGGCGTATTCGCAAGCACGCCGTGCCCGGAAACTGCCACGTACTCGTTATCGCTGGCACGCAGCAGCGTAATGGCCGCTCCATCAGCTTTGGGTAACAGGGCGCAGGCCTGTTCAGCGATGCGGCTCATCAACGACACTGGATCCGTCAACGTGGCCAGCGTCTGAACCAACCTCTCCACTTCACCGCCTCACCCAGGCCATCCGAGGGACGTTGTCGTCAGCAAGGACGATACCGATGTGCGCGCGAACGCGTGGGACCTTCAAAGACTGAATAAAAACCCTTAAGGAGCCGGCGGCCCAGCGGTCGTGGGCGGTGTCGACTGTGCGCCTGAAGCTTCGAGCGCCAGCGCGACTTGGGCCAGCCAGATGTTGTCGGTTAATGGCTTTCCGGTGAGCTCGGCGAATCGCCGCAGTCGGTAATTCACGGTATTGCGATGACAATGCATTTTTTTTGCCGTTGCCGCTACCGACTGGCCGAGTTGTAACCAACTTTGGACGGTGCTGATCAGCGGTTGGGCTCGCTCGGCCGGTAGCTGGAGCACCGGTCCTAAGGTGGCGGTCACGACAGCCTCGGCCACGTCGGGTGAGCTGGCGAGTAATACGGCCAGCACGTCGCGGTTGTAGCGAGTCGTCGGTCGGTCGTTGGTGGAGGCGGACATGGCGACTAGTGCCTGCGCGCGGGCTTTCGAGCAGTCCGCGATCGCGGTGAAGGGGCTGCTGAGGCCGATCAGGATCGGGACGTTGGCGCAGGCGTTCTCGGCGATGCTGTCCAGCGCGTCGGCGCGGCTCGGTCGAAGGGCCACGATCCCCAGTTGCGAATGAGATGCGAGGCGAAACCACGAACCTTGGACGGCGGGGTGCGCAGAGATCAGTGTTTCGATGTCGGGGGGCGCCGGCGCGGCCACAGGCGCGGCGGTGGCGGCCGCCATCACCGATAGCTGGCCTGTCCGGGGCAGGCCGAGGGCGGCGACAGCGTCCCAGAACGCCGCTCCGATGCTGGATTCGTTGAAGAGCACCGTATCGAGTAGGGCGGCTCGCACCTGTTCGTTGCGCCGCGCATCGCGGATCTCTATTTCACGGAAAACCGCATGCGCGCGAAGCGAATTGGTGTTCATCCACGCGAAGATGGACGGTGTCGCAGCGATGAGAGCTTCGTTGTCGAGTTCGTCGGTGACCGCCAGTTGTGCGAGCTCGTCCCAGATAGCCGCCGCGCCGAGGCGGTAGGCGTGCAACAAACTCGACAGTGTCAGGCCCTGGCTGGCACGATGACGCATTCGATTTGCGGTGTCGAGATCCCAGTGACCAGGATCGGCGCCGAGTTCAATCCAGGCGAGCATTTCCGCCAGGTAATCGGCGATGTTGTCGCGGACAGCGTCAGCGCTGTATTCACCGCTGGGAAGGTAGTCAGGGACTTCAGTGCCAAGCCGCGCGAGCACCTTCGTCACGATCTTGTCCGACTGTTGCCGCACGCGATCGACGAGCCCTGTTTGCGGTCGCTGCTGCAACATGTATCGAATCGTAAAGCGCCGCACGCCGTTGTGCCGGGGCACAAGGTGCGAGATTGCTACTTTGGGCTGCCGTTCATTGTGAAGCGCGCTTGCGGCAGCCACGATTCATGTCATGAACGCCGCCCCTGAGCAAACCATCGTTTTGGTCCACGGCCTGTGGATGACGCCGCTTGCGTGGGAGGACTGGGTAGCGCGTTACCGAGCCCGCGGGTTCACCGTCCTGACGCCGGGTTACCCGGGCGTGGCCCCGGGCCCGGCCGGGGTCGCAGCGCTTCGAGAGGACCCCTCACCGTTGGCCGACCTCGGGGTGCGGGAGGTCATGGATCATCTCGCCGAGCTCATCGGCGAACTCACCGAACCGCCGATCCTGATGGGCCATTCCTTCGGCGGTACTTTCGTGCAGCTCCTGCTTGACGCCGGTTATGGGCGAGCCGGAGTGTCCATCGACGGCGCGGCCGTCAAGGGCATCAAAGCGCTGCCGTTCTCCGAGATTCGGGCTACGTTTCCGGTATTGAAAAACCCTGCCAACCTGCGCCGCGCTGTGCCCATCACGGCAGCGCAATTCCACTACGCGTTCACCAACACACTCACCGAATCGGACTCCCAGGTCGCCTATGAGCGTTACGCGGTGCCGGTACCGGCGCGAATCTTGTTCCAGGGAGGCCTGGCCAATTTCACGCACGACGCGGCCACCACCTACAACTTCGCCAACGACGATCGCGCGCCGTTGCTGTTCATCGCCGGTGGCCACGACCACATTCTGCCGCCCGCGGTGCAGCATGAGAACTACACGAAGAACACCGAGCACTCGGCCGCGATCACCGCCTACAAGCTCTTCCCTGAGCGAGACCATTTCACTTGCGGCGCACCGGGATGGGAAGAAGTCGCCGACTTCGCCTTGAACTGGGCGCTGAATCCCGTAGCCGGGGAACTCGACTAACTCTTCTTTTCACTCACACGAAAGCGGCCACCCATGACCACAGTGCGCGACGCCATCCTCGACCTGTTCCGCTCACACAATCTGACCACCTGGTTCGGCAACCCCGGCTCATCGGAATTGGCTCTGCTGCAAGACTTTCCCGACGACTTCCGCTACTTCTTGGGTCTGCAGGAAATGATCCCGGTCGGGATGGCCGACGCCTACGCGCAAATAACCCGCCGTCCCGCGGTGGTCAATCTGCACACCGCCCCTGGCATGGGTAACGCGCAAGGCCAGATCTACAACGCCTACGTCAACAAAACCCCGCTGATCATCACCGCGGGCAACCAGCGCCGCAACATGCAAAACCAGTACTGCCTGCTGACCAATCACGAACCCACCGCGGTGCCTAAGCCGTTCATCAAGTGGGCAGCCGAACCCGCAATCGCCAGTGAGTCCCCGGCCGTGCTTGCCCGCGCGATCCACGTGGCCACCACCCCGCCGATGGGCCCGGTGTTCGTCTCCCTGCCGATGGACGACATGCCGATCGAACTGACCGACGACCAACTCGCCGACATCGCGGTGGTGCGCGATCGCACCGTGACCCACGCGGCCGGCTTCCCGACCGAGCTGGCGGAGCAGGTCGGCGCACAACTCGACGCCGCCACCTCGCCGGCGATCATCGTCGGCGGCGATATCGACCGCTACGACGCCTACGACGCGGTGATCGAGCTGGCCGAGCGCACCGAATCACCCGTGTACACCGCACCTTTGACCGGTTGGAGCGGCTTCCCGGAGAATCACCGGCTCTATCACGGCGCACTGCCCCCCGGGGCGGGCTGGATCTCCGGACTTCTCGGGGGCCATGACCTGATCCTCACGATCGGGACGCCGGTGTTCCGCTACTACCCGTTGGTACCGGGGCCCTACCTGCCCAGCGGCGCACGTTTGATCCAGATCACCAACGATCCCGACGAGGCCGCCCGCGCCCCCGTCGGCGACGCGATCGTCGCGGATATTCGCACCGCGGCGCGAGCCTTGGCGGCGGCGGTCAAACCCACCCAGCGCTCCGCACCCGCGCCGCGCGCCGCGGTCCCGCAACGGGTCTCGGAGCAGGTGCCGCTCAAGCCCGCGGATCTCTGGACCACCGTCGGTCATGCCGCGCCCGCGGACACACTGTGGGTGAGCGAGGCCGGCAGTAACGAGATTGCAATTACGGAGAGCATCCGTCCGGGAAATCCGCTCTCGCATCTGTCCTCCGCAGGCGGCGGACTCGGCTGGGGCTTGCCGGCATCCGTCGGTGCTCAAATCGCGGCGCCCGACCGCCCGGTCGTGTCGTTGATGGGCGACGGCTCGATCCAGTACGCGATCACCGCGCTGTGGAGCGCGGCACGCTACAACGTCCCGCTCACCATTGTCGTCGCGTCCAACGCCGAGTACGGCGTGGTCAAAGAGTTCGGCGTGTGGGAGAAGACCCCGAACGTCCCCGGGCTCGACATCCCCGGCCTCGACATCGTCGCGACCGCGGCCAGCTACGGCGTCGACGCCCACGAAGCACACAGCTCTGACGAGGTATTCGAGTTGGTGAAGGCCGGCATCGCCGACCGCGACCGACCCACCCTGATCAACGCCCGCACGACACCCGTGCCCGGCGGATTCGGCAGCTAGGAGACATCTGGTGGATGACACGATCGTTGCGGCGTTTGCCGAAGCGCTTCATGGCGGTGACGCGGTGGCCAGTGACGATGCCGCGTTAGCCGAAAATAGCAAGGACTATTGGGGTTTCGGCCAACAACCGGGCCTCGTGTTGCGCCCGCGCAGTCGCGACGACATCGTCGCCGCAGTCAAAGTCGCGGCCGAACATCATGTTTCGTTGGTTACCCGCGCCGGCGCTTCGAACTGCAGTGCCGGAGTCATGGCCGCCGCGGACCGCGTGGTGATCGATCTAACCCAGATGAACCGGGTCCTCGATATCAACCCGACAGCTCGCACCGCCCGGGTCCAGCCCGGTGTCATCAACTTCGATCTGCAGCAGCAGCTAGCCCCGCACAAACTGGTGTTCTCCCCCGACCCGGTCTCGGCACACCTGGCGAGCATCGGCGGCAACATCATCGAAAACGCTGGTGGCCCGCACGCTCTCAAATACGGCGTCACCTACAACCACGTCCTGAGCGTCGAAGCGGTTCTGGCTGATGGCTCAGTGATCAATGTCAACGCGGGCGACGACGGCCCGGACCTGCTCGGGATTTTGATCGGCTCCGAAGGCACTCTGGCGATCCTCACGGAGGCGACCGTCGCGTTGCGCCCCATCGCGCCGGTCACTCGCAGCCTGATGGGCAGCTTCACCACCGCCCGGGAGGCAGCCGAAACCATCTCCGCGATCATCCGGACCGGGACCGTGCCCGCGGCCGTCGAATGGCTCGACCGAGCCGGCATCAACGGCCTGCAGCAGTTCACCGACACCGGCTATCCCACCGACGCCGACGCGATCGTGCTCATCGACGTCGACGGAACCGCCGCCGAGGTCGATCGCGACGCCGCGATCGTCGAAAAGGTCTTGCGACAACACGCCACCGAGGTGCGCCGCGCCGATGACGACGATGCCCGCGCCAAGCTCTGGTATGGACGCCTCCACGCCCCGGACGCCGTAGTGCACAGCGGCAAAGGCTTCTTCATCGGCGACGTCACCGTTCCACGCCAACACATTCCGGAGATGCAGCAGGCAATCCAGGACGCCGCCAAACGACACTCGGACGCCCTGTTGTTCATCGCCGTGACCGGACATGCCGGCGACGGGGATCTACACCCGACCACCTTCTACGACAAGGAGAACCCCGACGCGCCCGCGGCGTTGGAGGCCGCCAACAACGAAATCATCGAAGCGGCACTAAAACTGGATGGCACCATCACCGGCGAGCACGGCGTCGGCACCGAGAAGATCCAATTCATGACCAAACGCTTCACCCCGGTCGAGATCGCCGCCCAACGCGTCCTCAAGCAGGTCTTCGATCCCGCGCACACCTTCAACCCCGGCATCATGCTGCCCGAACCTTCACCAGAAGAACCCGCGCTGCCCGCGTTCGAAGCCGCCGTGCGCGCGGCGCTCGAAGGTCATCCGACCTTCGCGGCGCACGCCGACGGCGAGGACACCACGGTCGAGGTCAACACCGGCAACTTGAACCTGGTGGTCGGCGCCGCGGTCACCCTCGGCGACCTCTCACGCAGACTCGACGAGCAGGGTGTGACCTGCCCGGCCGTCCCAACCGAGGGCCTCGACCGCACCGTCGGCGAGCTGATCGCCAACGCCACCGGCGAGGAACGTCTAGAGGTCCGCCACGGGCTGCTCGGCGTCGAGGTCGTCCTGCCCGACGGCGCCGCGGCCCGCTTCGGCGGCCAAAACATGAAAGACGTCGCGGGCTACGACACCAAACGGCTATTCATCGGCGGCAGAAACGCATTCGGCACCGTCACCAGCGCTGTCTTCAAGATTGCGGTCGTACGGTAGCCAATGTCCTGGCAGATGCATGCCATCGCGACCTACGGGCGACTCGTCCGTCGACCTCGCACCTATGCCACGGAGCGGAGTGCGCGCGCTTTTCTCAACCGGCCCAAGAAAAGCGGTGAACCGCCCCCGCGGCTCGCCACCTCAGGTCGCTACCATCTGACCAGTGCCACCGTGGGCGGGTTCGATTGCTACACAGTACAATCAGCGAGCGGTGAGCCCACGTCTGCCCGCGGCCCGTCGGTGATCTACGTCCACGGGGGCGCCTACGTCAACCAGATCCAACCCGCGCATTGGAAGCTCGTCTGCGCGATCGCCGACGCAACCCGGCACCCCGTACACGTCCCCCTCTACGGACTCGCGCCGCAGCACCACGCCGAGGAAGCGATCGACTTCCTAGGACAGGTGATCAGCCAGGCCGCGCATGATGGGCCCACCTATCTGGCCGGAGACTCCTCCGGCGCGGGCCTGGCGCTCGCCGCGACCCAGGCGACCATCAGCGCCGGAGCCACCCCGCCGCTCGGGCTCACGCTGATCAGCCCCTGGCTTGACATCGCACTGACCAATCCCGCCATCCCAAGCCTCGCCAACCGCGACCCCTGGCTCGCGGTCCCCGGCCTACGCGAATGCGGCCGCGTATGGGCCGGACGCCTCCCGGCGGACGACTACCGGGTCAGCCCCATCTTCGGTGCGCTGCAAGACCTTCCACCCATCGACCTCTACATCGGCGACCGCGACATCTTCGTCGCCGACTGTCGTCGGCTGCGGGATAGCCTCGGCACCGGCCGCATCACCTACCACGAGCAGCCCGGGGCAATCCACGTCTACCCGCTGCTGCCCGTTCCTGAAGCCAAGCCCGCACGCCGCGGACTGCTCAGCCACATCGACGCCCTCGTGAAAAGTGACGAACTTTGACCCGTCGCACAGTGGCCCTGCCGCACACCACCACACTCGAAAGCCTGCGTTTCACGGCGCTGGTGGCGCTGCCCAACCTTGCCGAGGGCCTCTTCAGCCGCCGGCCCGCGGTAACCGCTGCGCTCGACCGAGCCCGTGTCGCCCGTCGCGCACACCGGCTGCTCACCGCGCTGCACCGGCGTTACGGTGATGGACCGATCTGGGTGAAAGTGGGCGGCAAACCCGCGCTGCTCGTCTTCGGGCCCGACCAGATCCGGTTCGTACTCTCCCGCGCGCCAGAGCCGTTCGCGTCCGATCCCGAACCAAAACGCTCCGGAATGACCAAGTTTCAGCCGCACGCCCTGACCATCTCTCGAGGCAGCCATTGGTCGGACCGTCGCCGATTCACCGACGCCGTGCTGGCGCACGCCACGGGTGGCGGCGCGATCGCGGATCGATGCGACGGGGTCGCTCGTGAGGAAGCACGGTCTATGCCCGACACGCTTACGTGGCCGCAGTTCCACGGCGCGATACAACGAGTCGCGCGGCGAATCATTCTCGGCGACAAAGCAACCGACGACAAGCAAATCTCGGCGCAACTCGTGACGCTGATGGCCAAAGCCAACCCACCCGGCAAGGGAGACCCCGAGCTTTTCGACACCTTCCTGACCGCGCTGGACCGCTACGTGAAGGCCGCGGACGCACACAGTCTCGTCGGACAATTCGCCGCGGCGCCCGCCTCCGACATCACGTACCCGACCCACCAAGTCATTCACTGGATGTTCGCGATGGGTGACACCCTGGCCATCAACCTCTGGCGCTGCCTGATGCTGCTGGCCACTCACCCCGCCATCCTCGCGAAGGCGCAGAACGGGATCAATGAAGGAAGCGGCCGCGACTACTTGGCCGGCTGCCTCTCCGAAGCGATGCGCCTGTGGCCCACCACGCCGATGCTGGCGCGAACCCTGACCCGGGCCACCGCGTGGGATGGTGCGACGGTGCCAGGAGGAACACAAATCATGATCGTCAACACCTTCAACCACCGCGACACCACCCGGTTCCCGGGGGCCGATCGCTTCGATCCTGCTGATTGGACCGAAGGAGCCGCTCGCACATCCTGGTCGTTCAACTTTTTCAGTCACGGCCCGCAGGGCTGCCCCGGTGCCGATCTTGCGCTCCAGCTCGGCACCGTCATATTGACCGAACTACTGGGCGAGCGCAGCCCTGCGGCTACCGGCGCCAGACTCAACCCAGACCAACCGCTGCCTTTGGCGCTCGACCATACGCGGGTCGAGATTCGGTTCACTCGCCGCGACTGATAGCACCACGACACAATTCAACGGTTGTGGGCGCTCGTTTTCGCAGCTGCGGCCCAGAGCTAGCCAGCGTATGTTGCCATACGGCATGAAAATGACCCCCAGGCTTACGCCTGAGGGCCATTTCCGCTGGTAGCGGGGACAGGATTCGAACCTGCGACCTCTGGGTTATGAGCCCAGCGAGCTACCGAGCTGCTCCACCCCGCGTTGGTGAATGCCAGGTTACCGAACCCGCATCACGGCGACCAAATCGCCCTGTCAACGGCCTTTCGGCGGCGAGATTGCCGCCACGGTCGCGGATCGTGCGACGAGCACAGCCGGCACGGCGACCTCGGCGAGGCCGGTCTCAGTGCGACGGCGGGTTCAGGCCGTACCGCCGCGCGATGTCGTCCATCCAGCCGGGCGACCCGTAAGTCAGCCCGTACTTGTCGGCCAGCTCAGCGAACTCGGGCAGCTCGTGCAGGACCTTGCCGACCGGGTCGTCGGCGTGCTCGACGAGCAGCTCCCCGAGCTCGCGGAAATAGTTCTCGAAACCGCCCGGCGTGATGACCTCGATGATGCGGCCGGGCTCGCTGCCGGCGTTCCACATCGCGTGCATCTGCCCGCGGGGCTTGGTGATGTAGCCCCCGGGCCCCAGCACCACTTCGCTGTCGTCGGAGCGGAAGCCGATCTCACCGGCCAGCACGATCGAGTGCTCGTCCTCGCGGGTGTGCATGTGCGCCGCCGTGAGCAGGCCGACCTCGAACGGGTGCTCGACGATCGACACCTCACCCCCGTTGGTCTCACTGGTCAGTTTGAACACCGCCCCGAAACCCGGGAGGGCCACATACTCACCCTCCCCGGGCTGCACGACGGTGACGCCGATTTCACCCGCACCGGCCATGTGACCCACCTCCCGGACCTGTTATACCGCGGCGCGGCCAGCCACGCCCCTTATCGGGCCCGGTCATCCTGAGGACGCCCGCGCCATTCCGGTTTGCCGTCGCCGCTCTCGACCACGTGCGGCGGGGTCATGAATTCCACGACGGGTCGGAAACCTCCAGCATGTCCCGACTGTCGGCTGGTGTCATGGTCCGGGGAACGGATGGCTCACCGCACCGCTATCCGACAGCGGCCAGGCCGGTCGTCGCGACCTCTTGAGGCGACCATAGCGGCTCCGGCACCTCGACACCGAACGGGGCGTCCCAGCGGTTGCGGGACGAAACCTCGTGCACGGGGCGACGATTGGCCGCCACGCCCCACTTTCCCAGTGGGTAGCCCAGGGTCAGCATGGCCGACATCTTCCAGCCTTCTTCGACGGGCACGCCCAGCATCTCGTTGACCTTGTCTCGGAAATTGTTGAGCACCATCGTCATGACGCCACCGACGCCCTCGGCGCGTGCGGCGAGCAGGGCGCTCCAGATCGCGGGGTAGATGTTGGCGCCGCCGAGATCGTCGATCGCGAACACGAAGAGCAGTAGGGGAACTTCGTCGAAGTGGTCGGCCAGGTAGTTGCCGGAGCCTTTGATCCGGCGCATCGTCTCGGCGTGAGCGGTGAGGTCCGCGCCGGGCCCGGGCACGACCATCGGTCCCTGCCCCGTCTGGAACTTCTCGTATTCGAGGGCGCGGGCCTGCCGGAACAGTTCGCCGAACTCGTGGATGAGTTGCGGATCGTCGACGGCGACGAAGTGCCAGCGTTGGGTGTTGCCGCCGTTGGGTGCGCGGACGGCCGCATCGAGTATGCGGGCCTGCACGTCCAGCGGGATCTTGTCCGGCCGCAACCTGCGCATCATCCTGGTGGTGTACAGCGCCTCGTGAATCTCCATTTTTCCACTCCCTTCCGGTTATTCGGGCCAATTGCTGTTGAGAACGAAGTCGACCATGTTTCCCGGCTTGAACGTGGGGTCGAAGTGCGCCAACACGTCGGCGTTCATCGTCCCGAAAGTCGTATCGGGGCGGTGCTTCATGCCGTCGTTGAAGGCCGCCAGGATCCGGTTCTTGAAGTCGGGGCGCGGGTGGGCGGCGGTCACCGCATCGACGACTTCCGGGTCCAGCGCCTCGAGCCCGACACCGACCACGTCGGTCTTGACGCCGGCCGCCAGCAAGGCGGTTTCGGGGTCGAGGCGTGCGGGGACTTCGGGCGTCGAGTGCAGGGCGATGCCAAGCCAAACCTTGTCGGCGTCGGATTGTCCGACGCCGCGCTCGAGCAGGAAGTCGCGCGCCGCGTCGGCGCCGTCCAGCTCGAAGCGCTGCGTCGACGTGCCGTATCGCGCGGTGAGGCCGAGGTCGTGGAACATTGCCGCGACGTAGAGCAGTTCGGGGTCCGGCGTCAGGCCGAGGCGGCGACCGTGCAGCGCGCCGAACAGGAACACCCGCCGGGAATGGTGGAAAAGCACATCCTCTTCGGCGCCGTTGATGAAGTCGGTAGCGTCCCGGACGAGTGCCGTGTCGGGGATGTCGATGCCGGCTATGGTCTCGACGGACTGGGTTGCCATGACCGCTTCTCCTTCGGTGGACTGGCTCCATCTTCCGGCTGGGCGCGGTCATTCACCGGTGCCGTTCCGGCCGTCTTTCCCACAGAATCCGCCGTCGTCGGTGATTCGTCTCGCCCCGGGCGCTACGCACCGCGGTCAAGGATGGCGGTCACCCCCACGCCAGAGGTCAGATCCCAAGCGTCGTTCTCACTTCGTTGCATGGAGTTCTTTGTTCGGTGCGCGCATGCGCCTTCCGGGTTTGGCGATCATCTGCAGCATCGTCGCCGGATGGAACAACTCGGCGCGAGGGCTGACCATGTTCATCATCCGCAGGAACTTCTGGACCATCACCGGCTCGGTCTCCGCGGCGGACAGCACGTGGTCCAAGAAGGCGTTGCGGAGCCGCACGGACACCGTTCGATTCCCAGATATCTGCGGCAACGCCAGATCAGAACTCACTGCGGCCCGCCATGCCACCCCAATCTCTTTGGCGGACAGGCTGAAGAACCGCCGCGGCAGGCCCTGTTCGCCTTCCTCGAGACAGTCGCGTAGGACCATCGCCTCGATGGCGGCGACCGACATTCCCTGCCCGTAAAGAGGATTGAAGTTGCACATGGCATCTCCCATCACGATCAGGCCGTCGGGCGTGCGCTCCAGGTTGTCGTAGCGCCGCCACCGGTTAGAGGGGAACTTGTACTGCGCGACGCCTGAGAGTGGTTCGGCGGACCGCGCGGCGGCCAGGGCATGCGGGGGCGCGATATCGGTCAGGCTGTTAAGCAAAGTGGCGCGATCGGTGGGCGCCGGCCGCCCGGCCAGCGTTTGCACCGCGAGCACGTAGGTGTCGTTTTCTCCCCCGAACATCGCGAATGCCCTGGGGCGGCCCGGCTCGGCAGCGTTGATCGTGAAGTTTTCCCGCAACGTGCCCGTCGCTACATGGACGCGCATGCTGGCGTACGTGACGTGCACCAGCAATGTGTCTTCGCGCGGACGCCGATAGCCAAGTTGCTCGAGAAACAATGGGGTGCGTGAGCCACGCCCGGTGGTATCCACGACAAGATCCGCCGTGATGGTCCGTTCGGCCCCGGAGTCGCGCGGAGCCAACACCACACCGGTCACGCGGGAACACTGCGGGGTCGAACTCAGCCGCACGACGTCGTGGGCATCCAGGAACGTCACGTTGGGAATGCCGCGAACGCGGCGACGCAAATTCCACTCGAGAAATGGCCGGTGCGCGTGATGAATAACGATCGACTCCGGCTCGGGAACCTGGCCGGAACGAAGCAGCGGGTGCCCGGCGAAGGTCAAGTAGAGCCGCGATAAATCGCCGTCGTTCCAGACGCGCGCGCCGCCGGCGACCAAATCGTCGAGGAAGCCGGGGAATAGCTGGTCCATGATCCCTGCCGCCCGGGTTGGCAGGGTGTGAGGCTGGGCGCCCTGCGGCACCCCCCGGCGGGTCACCGGACCGTCCGGGAGGACGTCGCGTTCGACCACGGTCACGGTGGCGTAGAAGTCGGAAAGCACCCGCGCGGCCAGCAGCCCACTGATGCTGGCCCCGAGAATTACTGCGGTGCCTCTAGATTCAGGCAAGCTCATCTCCAAACTGTGTTTGACGGGCGTCGGCCACGTGGTCGGCGTCGTCGCCACGAAACACGTTTAGCCGCAACCCTTTAGCGGTACACGGCAAGTATCCGGCGGGGACCGCTGTGATATCGATGCGATTTCGGACCGCTATCGCACAGTTCGCGACATCACCGGCGCCTATTCGGGCCAGGTGTTGTCGAGGATGATCTCGACGAAGTCGTCACGGCGGAATGTCGGGTCGAAGTGCTGCAGCACGTCGGCGTTGACCGTGCCGAACGTGCTCTGCGGGCGATGCTTCATGCCTTCGTTGAAGGCGGCCAGGATTCGCCGCTTGAAATCGGGCCGGGGGTGCACCGCAGTGACGGCGCCGAGGGCTTCGGCGGAAAGGTCGTCACGTCCGATGCCCAGCACATCGGTTTCGACACCGGCTGTGACCAAGGCGATTTCGGGCTCGAGGAACTCGGGGATGCCGGGGGTGGTGTGCAGCGCGATGCTCAGCCACACTTTGGCGGCGTCGGCCTCGTCGACGCCCCGTTCCAGCAGGAAAGCGCGCGCCGCGTTGGCGCTGTCTACCTCGAAGCGCAGGGTCGAAGTGCGGTAACGGTCGGTGAGGCCCAGGTCGTGGAACATCGCCCCGGCGTACAGCAGTTCCGGGTCCGGTTCCAGGCCCCGGCGGCGGCCCTGCAGGACGCCGAACAGGAACACCCGCCGCGAATGGTCGAAGAGCAGGTCGTCCTCGGCGGCGCGGATGAACTCGGTGATGTCGCGCACGAGTGGGGTATCCGGTATGACGACGTCGGCGATACTTTCGGCGTGTGGGGTGACCATGATCAACCTCCTGTATGGGGTGGGCAGTGATCAGTATTCGCGCTCGCGGCCCAGGCCGCCCTGGTCTTTGAGCCGTCTCCACCACAGAAAGCGACGCGGTCGCGGTCGCCCGCCGGCCCGCTAGGCGCCCAGGCGCCATGTTTCCCACGAATTGCGACACAATGAGTCCGTGGCTCAAGCCGGTGTGCCAGCGCGAGTAATGGTGATGGTCGTCTTCGACGACGTGACGCTCTTGGATGTCGCGGGCGCGGGTGAGGTATTCGCCGAGGCCAACCGGTTCGGCGCCGATTACCGGCTCAAGATCGCCTCGGTGGACGGGCGCGACGTCACAACTTCGATCGGGACCCGACTGGGCGTCACCGACGCCCTCTCGTCGATCGAGTCCGCCGACACCGTCATGGTCGCCGGCAGCGACAACCTGCCCCGGCGAGCGATCGCTCCCGAGCTCGTCGAGGCGATCAAGTCGCTCGCGGGCCGCACCCGGCGGCTGGCCTCGATCTGCACGGGTTCGTTCATCCTGGCGCAGGCGGGCCTGCTCAACGGGCGGCGCGCCACCACCCACTGGCACGACGCCCGGCTATTCGCGCGCGCCTTCCCCGATATCACCGTCGATCCCGACGCGATCTTCGTCCGCGACGGCCACGTGTTCACCTCGGCTGGGATCTCGTCCGGCATCGACCTGGCGCTGGCGTTGGTCGAAATGGACTACGGGACCGAACTGGTCCGCAACGTGGCCCGGTGGCTGGTGGTTTACCTCAAGCGCGCGGGGGGCCAATCACAATTCTCCGTGCTGGTCGAAGCCGACCCGCCGCCGCAGTCGCCGCTGCGCGCGGTCATCGACGCGGTCGCGGCCAACCCGGCCGGCAACCACAGCGTGCAGTCCCTTGCGGCCAGGGCGTCTCTGAGCACGCGTCAGCTGACCCGGCTCTTCCAATCCGAGCTGGGGATGACCCCGGCCCGCTACGTCGAGCTGGTTCGAATCGACTTCGCCCGCGGCGCACTCGAATCCGGCCGGTCCGTCAGCGAGACCGCGGGCATGGCCGGCTTCGGCAGCAGCGAGACGCTGCGGCGGGTGTTCGTCAACCATCTGGGCATCAGCCCGAAGGCCTACCGGGAACGGTTCCGAACGGCCGGATTGGCCGGGGCATGAGGTCTACTTGGTGTTGTTGTACTTGGTGATCGCGTCGTCCAGCCGCTGCAGCGCGGCGCCGTAGCCGGCGAAGTCGCCCTTCTTCTGGGCGTCCTTGGCCGCGCCCAGTGCGGCCTGAATCTCTTGCAGCGCAGCGGATTTGGCTGGTGACAGCGTCACCGACCCGTCCGGCACCGGCGGAACCGCCGCCGGCGGAGGCACCCCCGGCGGCCCGGCGGGCGGGGGCGGCGTAGCAGGCGGGGCCGCCTGCGGATTACCGGCGTCGGTCGGCTGGATGCCCGTCGCCGCCGCGCCCGCGCCCGGACCGAACAGCCCCGTCAACGCGTCACGCACCGTCGGGCCGTACCCGATCTTGTCGTTGTACATCATCGCCACCCGAATCAGCCGCGGGTACGACGACGCGGCGTCGCTGGCCCCCGGGGACGCGTAGACGGGCTCGACATACAGCAGGCCGCCCTGACCCACCGGCAGGGTGAGCAGGTTGCCCCAGCGGATGCGGTTCTGGTTGTCGCGCCCGATCACGCCGAGGTCCTGTGACACCGCCGGGTCGGTGGTGATGGCGTTGTTGGCCAGCTTGGGGCCGTTCACCTGACCCGGAATGGTCAGCACGGTGATCCTGCCGTAGGTCGCCGGGTCGGAGCTCGCGCTGATGTAGGCGGCCAGATAGTCGCGTTTGAACCTGTTCATCGCGCTCGTCAGCTGATACGACGACGAATTATCGTTCTTGGCAATGTTTTTCGCCACGATGTAATAGGGCGGCTGATAGCTGCTGGCGGTCGGGTTCGGGTCCAGCGGCACGTCCCAGAAGTCCGAGGTGGAGAAGAACGTCACCGGGTCGTTGACGTGATACTTGGCAAGCAGCATCCGCTGCACCTTGAACAGGTCCTCGGGATAGCGCAGGTGCTCGGCCAGCTCGGGGGTGATGTCGCTCTTCGGCTTCACGGTTCCCGGGAACACCTGCATCCACGCCTTGAGCACCGGGTCCTGCTCGTCCTGCTGGTACAGCGTCACGGTGCCGTCGTAGGCGTCCACCGTGGCCTTCACCGAGTTGCGGATGTAGGAGACCTGCTTGTCAGGGGCCAGCTTGTTGAACGCCACCTCGTTCGAGTCGGCGGTGGCCGATTCCAGCGAGGTGAGCTCGGAATAGGGGTAGTTGTCCAACGTGGTGTAGCCGTCGATAATCCACACCAGTCGCTTGTTCACGATCGCCGGATACACCGAACTGTCGGTGGTCAACCAGGGCGCCACCGCCTCCACCCGGCGGGCCGGGTCGCGGTTGAACAGGATCCTGCTGTTGGCGCCGATCACGTTGGAGAACAAGAAGTTTCGCTCCGCGAACTTCGCGGCGAACACGCTGCGGGACAGCCAATCCCCCACGGGCACTCCCCCGAGCCCAGTGTAGGTGTAGTTCTTGGTGTCGCTGCTGGTTTCGTAGTCGTATTCGCGGTCGGCGCCGTTGCGCCCGACAATCGCGTAGTCGGCGGACGTGTTGGAGATGACGGGCCCGTAGTAGATGCGCGGCTGCTCCAGCGGCGCGGGGCCGTCGGACACCACGTTGCCGTTGGCGCCGACGACGTTCACCAGAAACTCGGGATAGCCGCCGTTCTGGTTGGGGTCGTTGGCGACGCCGCGCACCGTGTTCGCCGGGGAGGCGATGAACCCGTTGCCGTGGGTGTAGACGCTGTGCCGGTTGATCCAGTCGCGCTGGTTCTCGATCAGCCGGTCGGGGTTGAGCTCGCGGGCCGCGACGACGTAGTCGCGCAGCGAGCCGTTGCGGTCCACGTACCGGTCGATGGACAGCTGGTCGGGGAAGTAGTAGAAGTTCTTGCCCTGCTGGAACTGCGTGAACGCCGGGCTGACGATGGTCGGGTCGAGCAACCGGATGTTGGAGGTGGTCGCGCGGTCGTCGGCGACCTGCTGGGCGGTGGCCTGCGTGTCACCGGCATAGGTGCGGTAGGTGACGACGTCCGACGTCAGGCCGTACGCCTGCCGGGTCGCCGCGATGCTGCGGCTGATGTATTCGCTTTCCTTCTGCGCGGCATTGGGTTTGACGCTGATCTGCTCGACGATCAACGGCCACCCGGCGCCCACGATCAGCGACGACAGCAGCAGCAATACCAAGCCGATGGCGGGAATGCGCAAGTCGCGCAGCACGATCGCGGAGAACACGGCGGCGGCGCAGATCAGCGCGATCGCCATGAGGATCAGCTTGGCCGGCAGCACCGCGTTGATGTCGGTGTACCCGGCACCGGTGAAGGGCTTTCCGCCGCGGGTGTGCGACAGCAACTCGTAGCGGTCCAGCCAGTACGCGACCGCCTTGAGCAGCACCAGCAGCCCCACCACGGTGACCAGCTGGATGCGCGCCGAGCGGCTCAGCGCGCCGGTGCGCCCGGACAGCCGGATCCCGCCAAAGATGTAGTGGGCCAGCAGGTTCGCCACGAACGCCAGGAAAACGGCGACGAACAGGTAGCTGAGCAGCAGCCGGTAGAACGGCAGCTCGAACGCGTAGAAGCCGAGGTCCTTGCCGAACTGCGGGTCCCGGATGCCGAAGTCCCCGCCGTGCATGAACAGCTGGATGCGCACCCAATAGCTCTGCGCGATGATGCCGGCCAGCAGGCCGATCGCGACCGGAACCCCGATGCCCACCAACCGCAACCGGGAAAGGACCACGGCGCGGTACCGCGCGACCGGGTCGTTGTCGTTGCTGGGCACGAACACCGGGCGGGTGCGGTAGGCCACCGCGAGACCGGCGAACACGATGCCGCCGACCAGCAGGCCGGCCACCAGGAAAACCACGAACCGGGTGACCAGGACGGTGGAAAACACCGAGCGATAGCCGAGCTCGCCGAACCACAGCCAGTCCACGTACGCGTCGACCAGCCGCGGACCGGCGAGCAGCAAAGCGATCACGCCCAGGGCGATCAGGATCAGAATCCGGCTACGCCGGGTCAGCTTCGGCATCCGTGCGGTGGGCCGCATCCCCACTGGCTACGCTCCCTGCTCGATTGATCGACGGTGACAACTCTACGCATCGCGCGACCTGCGATCCGGCCCGCTCAGCTTCTAACAGCTCGGCGCCTGACCCCCCGAACTGATCGCGTGCAGGGCGTCGACCGCCTGGCTGAGGGTCTCCACCTTCACCAGGCGCAGGCCGGACGGATTATCCGAGTTCGCCTCGTAGCAGTTCTTGGCCGGCACCAAGAAGACCGTCGCGCCCGCCGCGTGGGCGGCGACCATCTTGTGGGTGATGCCGCCGATCTGGCCGACCTTCCCATCGGCGGATATGGTGCCGGTCCCCGCGATGAACTTCGACCCGGTGAGGTCACCGGTGGTCAGCTTGTCGACCACCGCCAGGCTGAACATCAGGCCGGCCGACGGCCCCCCGACGTTGGCCAGGTTGAAGTCGACGACGAAGGGCGCCCAGGGGGCGGTGAGCACGGCGACGCCAAGGAAGCCGTAGTCGCGATCCTTGTTCGCGCCCAGCGTAATTTGGGCCACTCCGGCCGGCTCGTTCTTGCGCCGGTAATCGATGGTCACCGCCTGGCCGGGTTTGGTGTTCTTGAGCAGCCCGGTGAACTGGTCGACGTCGGCCACCGGGATGCCGTTGACCGCGTCGATGGCGTCGCCGTCCTTCAGCTTGCCCGCCGACGGACCCGGATCGGTGACCTTGGCGACCGTGACCGCGGCCGGATACTTCAGATATCCCAGCGCGGCGTACTCGGCGCTGTCCTCGGACTCCTTGAAGTCCGCGTTGTTGGCCTTGTCGACCTCGTCCCGCGACTTGCCCGGCGGGTAGATCAGGTCGCGCGGCACCAGCTGCTCCTGGCCCGAAAGCCACAGCGTCAGCGCTTCGCCGAGGGTGAGCTGGTCGCGCTGGGACACCGTCGTCATGTTGAGGTGGCCGGTGGTCGGATGCGTCGCGGTGCCCTCGATCGCCACCACCTGCTTGCCGTCGACTTCGCCGAGCGTGTCGAAGGTGGGGCCGGGGCCCAGCGAGACGAACGGAACCGTCACCACCGCGAGCAACACGCCGAAGACCAGGATCGGCACCAGCGCGACCATCAAGGTCAGAATCCGCCTGTTCACGCCGATTACACTAGACGGAGCCCGCCGCCCCGGTTCAGCCACAAGCTGACCCCGAGGGCACCCACCCTGTTCCCCCGGTGAGTACCGTTGACGGTATGGCTGACCTGCCTTTCGGCTTCTCCCACGGGGAAGACCCCGACAAACCCGGGAAGAAAGATCCCAATTCGGGCTCTGGCGGCTCCGATCCGTTCGGCGCTTTCGGCATGAGCGGTGATTTCGGCATGGGCGACCTGGGGCAGATCTTCACCCAGCTGGGTCAGATGTTCTCCAGCGCGGGCGCCGGGATGGCCGGGGGTGGACAGTCGGGTCCGGTCAACTACGAGCTGGCGCGCCGGGTGGCGACGAACTCGATCGGGTTCGTGGCGCCGATCCCGGCCACGACACACTCGGCGATCGCCGACGCCGTGCACCTGGCCGAGACCTGGCTGGACGGCGCCACGGCGCTGCCCGCCGGCACCAGCAAGGCGGTGGGTTGGAGCCCGGCCGACTGGGTCGACAACAGCCTGGATACCTGGAAGCGGTTGTGCGACCCGATGGCACAACAGATTTCGACGGTGTGGGCGTCGTCGCTGCCCGAGGAGGCCAAGAGCATGGCCGGCCCGCTGATGGCGATGATGTCGCAGATGGGCGGGATGGCCTTCGGCTCCCAGCTGGGGCAGGCGCTGGGCCGGTTGTCGCGCGAGGTGCTGACGTCCACCGACATCGGATTGCCGTTGGGCCCCAAGGGGATTGCGGCGATCCTGCCCGACGCGCTCGAGTCGTTCGCGGCCGGCCTCGAGCAGCCCCGCAGCGAGATCCTGACGTTCCTGGCCGCCCGCGAGGCCGCCCACCACCGGTTGTTCAGCCACGTGCCGTGGCTCTCCAGCCAGCTGTTGGGCGCCGTCGAGGCCTACGCGAGGGGCATGCAGATCGACATGAGCGGAATCGAGGAACTGGCCCGCGACTTCAACCCGGCG
Source organism: Mycobacterium hainanense (assembly GCF_041890355.1). Taxonomy (NCBI): domain Bacteria; kingdom Bacillati; phylum Actinomycetota; class Actinomycetes; order Mycobacteriales; family Mycobacteriaceae; genus Mycobacterium; species Mycobacterium hainanense. The sequence goes on from NZ_CP169059.1 coordinate 4,475,692, forward strand.
ACGCTGTCCGACCCCGCGGCCATCGAAAACCTGTTGGGGCAAGGCGTTTTCGAGCCCAAGGCCACCCCGGCGCAGACGCAGGCGCTGGAACGCCTCGAGACGCTGCTCGCGCTGATCGAGGGCTGGGTGCAGGTGGTGGTCACCGCGGCCCTGGGCGACCGGATCCCGGGGGCGGCCGCGCTGAGCGAGACGCTGCGCCGCCGCCGCGCCACCGGCGGCCCGGCCGAACAGACCTTCGCGACGCTGGTGGGCCTGGAGCTGCGGCCCCGCAAGATGCGCGAAGCCGCCGCGCTGTGGGAGCGCCTAACCGAGGCCGCCGGCGTGGATGCTCGCGACGCCATTTGGCAACACCCCGACCTGCTGCCCGAGGCCGAAGACCTCGACGAGCCGGCCGGCTTCATCGACCGCGTCGTCGGCGGCGACACCAGCGGGATCGACGAGGCGATCGCCAAGCTCGAGGAGAACCCCGAGGGCCCCGGCCCTGGCCCTGTGGATAGCTGACCGGGGCACTTACCCCCGGCGTGGCACAGTGCAGCCGTGTCACCGGCCGCGCTTTCCACCTATGCGCTGAACCCCGCCATGCCGGTGCTGCTGCGGCCCGACGGCGCGGTCCAGGTCGGCTGGGATCCCCGCCGCGCGGTGCTGGTGCGGCCACCGGGCGGCCTGGCCGCCGCGGAGCTGGCGGCGTTGCTGCGAACCATGCGATCACCCACACCCCTGGCCGAGCTGCGGCGGCGCGCCGTCGACCGCGGTTTGCGGGACGCCGACGGCCTGACGGACCTGGTCGACCAGCTGGTCGGTGCGGGCGTCGCGACCGAATGCGTGAACTCCCGCGGCCGGGCGCCGTCCATCCGGGTCCACGGCCGCGGCCCGCTGTCGGAGCTGCTCGTCGAGGCGTTGCGCTGCTCGGGCGCCCGGATCGCCCGCAGCAGTCAGCCGCACGCCGCCGTGTCGGCCACCGCCGTCGACCTGGTGGTGCTGTCCGATTACCTGGTGGCCGACCCGCGCATGGTCCGCGACCTGCACGCCCAGGGCGTGCCCCACCTGCCGGTGCGGGTCCGCGACGGCGTCGGGCTGGTCGGCCCGCTGGTCATTCCCGGCACGACCAGCTGCCTGGGCTGCGCCGATCTGCATCGGCGGGACCGTGACGCGGCCTGGCCCGCGATCTCGGCCCAGCTGCGCGAAACCGTCGGGGTGGCCGACCGGGCCACGCTGCTGGCGACCGCGGCGCTGGCGCTCAGCCAGGTGAACCGGGTGATCGCCGCCGTGCGCCAACAGGACGCGGTCCCACCCCAGACGTTGAACGCCACGTTGGAATTCGATCTCAACGCGGGCGCCATCGTCGCGCGGCGTTGGACCCGGCACCCGCTGTGCTCGTGCTGACGGGCCAGCTGGCCGACGTTGCGGTGCTTGTCCAGCTGCCCTGCGGGGGCGACCTGGAGGCGCCGCGCCGTGCGCCGCCCGCGAGCGGGGTGTTGCGAAGATCAACCACGAGGCGCGTGGAACGTCATGGATGATGGATACGTGGCAGACATCAAACGCGGCCGGGCGGCGCGCAACGCGAAGCTGGCCAGCATCCCGGTCGGCTTCGCCGGCCGCGCGGCGCTCGGCTTCGGCAAGCGGCTGACCGGGAAATCGAGGGACGAAGTCCAAGCCGAGCTGATGGAGAAAGCCGCCAACCAGCTGTTCACCGTCCTAGGCGAGCTCAAGGGCGGCGCGATGAAGGTCGGCCAGGCCTTGTCGGTCATGGAAGCCGCCATCCCGGACGAGTACGGCGAGCCCTACCGCGAGGCGCTGACCAAGCTGCAGAAGGACGCCCCGCCGCTGCCCGCCAACAAGGTGCACCGGGTGCTCGACGCCCAGCTGGGCACCAAGTGGCGGGAACGGTTCAGTTCGTTCGACGACAAACCCATCGCCTCGGCCAGCATCGGGCAGGTGCACAAGGCGGTCTGGGCCGACGGCCGCCCCGTGGCCGTCAAGATCCAATACCCCGGCGCCGATGAGGCGTTGCGCGCCGACCTGAAGACCATGCAGCGAATGGTCGGCGTGGTCAAACAACTCGCTCCGGGCGCCGACGTCCAGGGCATCGTCGACGAACTGGTCGAGCGCACCGAGATGGAGCTCGATTACCGGCTGGAGGCCGACAACCAGCGCGCCTTCGCCAAGGCCTACGAGGGCCACCCCCACTTTGCGATACCCCACGTCGTCGCCAGCGCGCCCAAGGTCGTCGTCCAAGAATGGATCGACGGGCTGCCGCTGGCGGAGATCATCCGCGACGGGACCCGCGAGCAACGTGACCTGATCGGCACCCGGCTGCTCGAACTCACCTTCGACGCGCCCCGGCGGCTGGGAATGCTGCACGGCGACGCGCACCCGGGGAACTTCATGCTGCTCCCCGACGACCGGATGGGTGTCATCGACTTCGGCGCGGTCGCACCGCTGCCCGGCGGCTACCCCATCGAGCTCGGCATGACGATCCGCCTGGCCCGCGACAAGAACTACGACCTGCTGCTGCCGACGATGGAGAAGGTCGGCTTCATCCAGAAGGGCCAGCAGGTGTCGGTGCGCGACATCGACGAAATGCTGCGCCAGTACGTCGAACCCATCGAGGTCGACGAGTTCCACTACACCCGCAAGTGGCTGCAGCGCATGACCGTGGGCCAGATCGACCGGTCGGTGTCCCAGATCAAGACGGCCCGGCAGATGGACCTGCCGCCCAAGCTGGCCATCCCGATGCGCGTCATCGCGTCGGTGGCCGCGATCCTGTGCCAGCTCGACGCGCGGGTGCCGATCAAGGCGCTCTCCGAGGAGCTGATCCCCGGCTTCGCCGAGCCAGACACCGCGGTCATCTAGGCGGCGACCTCGTTCTTGCGCGGGCGCCCGCGCGGTCGTTTGAAGCTCAGGATCGCGCCGCGGTCGAGGATTTCGCCGCCCCACACCCCCCACGGCTCGGCCCGCTCCAGCGCCGCCGCCAGGCACTGGCGCCGGATCGGGCAGCCCGCGCAGAGCGCCTTGGCGCGCTCGAGGTCGGCCGGGGTCTCGGCGAACCAGAGATCGGGATCGCCGGCGTGACACGGCAACGCCGGCGACGGCTGTCTGGGGACTGTCAGTGCCGACATGTCCTGCTCACCTGCTTCCTGGTCGGGGCTTGCCTATTTCGGTGATCCGGACCAGGGAGCGGGCTTTCGCCCGAAAAGACTGTGGCCACGGATCCTTGACTTCGGGTCCGTGGCCATTCGGTATGAAAACCGGGGAGTTACGTAGCCATTCGGTGGACCTCGAGTCCTGCGGACGCGTTCGTCGCGGCGGCGGCGCGATGCTTCAACGCGGCCGCCGGCACGGCGGTGGCGGCATGCTTGAGCGTGGCCGCCGCGGCGGCCACGTCCACACCGAACGCGTCGTTGATCATCATGGCCACCTCCCTTCGTCGTGCCAGAACGCAGCTTCGAGGGTAAACCGTCGCCGACATGCGGCACAAACGATTTTCTGACCTGCGCCTTTGCCGGTCAGCGGCCGCGCACCAAATCCAGCACGTCGGGCCCGTACTGCTCCAGCTTGCGCGCGCCGATGCCCGGGATCGCGATCAGCGCGTCCTCGTCCCCGGGCCGCAACTCGGCGATCGCGATCAGCGTGTTGTCGGTGAAGACGACGTAGGCGGGCACCTGCTGCTCCTTGGCGACGTCAAGCCGCCACGCCTTGAGCCGCAGCAGCAACTCTTCGTCGACGTCGGCGGCACACGTCTCGCACCGCCGCAGCATGACCGCCGCCGCGGTGGCCAGGTCCTTGTTGCAGATCCGGCAGCGCGCCGCGGGCCCCCGGCTGCGCCGGGTTCTGTTGGGGGCGGCGTCGGCGCGCGCCTGCGGCGCGATGCCGTTGAGGAACCGCGACGGCTTGCGGCCCTGCCGTCCACCCGGGTTGCGGGCCAGCGCCCAGCTGAGTGCCAAATGTATTCGGGCCCTAGTGATTCCGACGTAGAGCAGCCGTCGCTCCTCCTCGACCGCCTCGCTTTCGGGGCCGTGCGCCAACGCGTGCGAGATGGGCAGCGTGCCGTCGGCCAGCCCGACCAAAAACACCGCATCCCACTCGAGCCCCTTGGCGGCGTGCAGCGAGGCCAGCGTGACGCCCTGCACCACCGGCGGGTGCCGCGCGTCGGCGCGCAAGCGGAGCTCGGCGAGCAGGCCGGCGAGGTCCAGCTGCGGACGCTGCGCCACCTCCGCGTCGACCAGCTCCGCCAGCGCGGTCAGCGCGTCCCAGCGCTCCCGTGCGCGGGTGCCCACCGGCGGCTCGGCCGTGAGCCCCAGCGGCTCCAGGACGGCCCGCACCACGTCGGGCAGCGGCCCGTCGGCGCCGCGCTCGGCCGCCCGCTGCAGCGCCAACAGCGCCTGCTTGATCTCCTGCCGGGTGAAAAAGCCCTCGCCGCCGCGGACCTGATAGGGGATGCCCGCCTCGGTCAGCGCCTCCTCGTAGGCCTCGGACTGCGCGTTGACCCGGTACAGCACGGCGATCTCCGACGCCGGGGTGCCCGCCTCGATCAGCCGGGCGATGGACGCCGCGACGGCGGCGGCCTCGGCGGGTTCGTCGGGATGCTCGTGGAACGACGGCGCCGGGCCCGGCGGGCGCTGCCCGGTCAGGTGCAGCTTGCTGCCGGCGACCCGGCCGCGGGCCGCGGCGATCACCTGGTTGGCCAGCGACACCACCTGCGGGGTGGAGCGGTAGTCGCGCTCCAGGCGTACGACGGTGGCGTCGGGATAGCGCCGCGAGAAGTCCAGCAAATACCGCGGTGAGGCCCCGGTGAACGAGTAGATGGTCTGGTTGGCGTCGCCGACCACGGTCAGGTCGTCCCGGTCGCCCAGCCACGCCGTCAGCACCCGCTGCTGGAGCGGCGTGACGTCCTGGTATTCGTCGACGACGAAACAGCGGTAGCGGTCCCGGAATTCGTCGGCCACGGCGGCGTCGTTCTCGATCGCGGCCGCGGTGTGCAGCAGCAGGTCGTCGAAGTCGAGCAGCGTCACCGATTCGTCGCGGGCCTTCAGCGCCTCGTACGCGGCGTAGACCGTCGCGACCCGGGCGGCGTCGAGCGGGATGTCCCGCCCGGCCGCGGCCACGGCGGCCGGGTACTCCTCGGGGGTGATCAGCGACGCCTTGGCCCACTCGATCTCGCCCGCCAGGTCGCGGACGTCGTCGGTGCTGGCGTTGATCCGGGAGCGGCTGGCCGCCCGCGCCACCACGGCGAACTTGGTGTCCAGCAGCTGCCAGCCGGTGTCGCCGACCACCCGCGGCCAGAAGTACCGCAGCTGCCGGTGCGCCGCGGCGTGAAACGTCAGGGCCTGCACCCCGCCCACGCCGGTGTCCGCGCCCGCGGCGGCGCCCAGCGTGCGCAGCCGGGACCGCATCTCCCCCGCCGCCCGCTGGGTGAACGTGACGGCCAGCACCTGTGCGGCGGCCACATGACCGCTCGCCACCAGCTGCGCGATCCGGTGCGTGATGGTGCGGGTCTTGCCCGTTCCGGCGCCCGCGAGCACGCAGACCGGGCCGCGGGGAGCCAGCACGGCCTCGCGCTGCTCGTCGTCCAGTCCGGCGGTCAAGGCGTCGGCGACCATCGGCATGGCGTCCATCTTGGCAGCGATGGGCGACAAACCGCGGCCCCGGCCGGCGCGCGTCGGGATATGGGTGTGGTGTTCCGGCGCGGAACACATCGCCGCCGGGCTACGTTAACGAGCTATGACCACTGCCCCGATCACCGTCTACACGACCTCATGGTGTGGCTATTGCCACCGCCTCATGACTGTGTTGAAGTCCAACGGAATTCCGTACGAGGCGGTCGACATCGAGCATGACCCCGCGGCGGCGGAATTCGTCGGGTCGGTCAACGGCGGCAACAGGACGGTCCCGACGGTCAAGTTCCCCGACGGGTCGACGCTGACGAACCCGAGCGCCGCCGAGGTCAAGGCCAAGCTGGCCGAGGCCGGCGCCTGAGCGGCCGCCGCCGCGTGGCGGCCTGCTCGGCACTCACCTGGCTATGACGAGCATCACATCCAATTTGATAGGCCTGCAACCCTATTCGTACGCCAGCGCAGTCCTGCAGACCTCGACCCGCGTCAACTAGCGCGCGGGTCAGTCGATCGCCGCCCAGGATTCGATGATCACGCGTGCGATCGAGATCGACCCGGGCAGCAGCAGTTTCGAATCCGCCGAGCTGGACCAGTCGCCCGCCGCGAGCGCCGCGCGCACTTCGTCGCGGGTGAACCACGCCGCCTCGGCGATCTCGCCGTCGTTGAACGCGAATTCCTCGCTCGGGTCCGCGACGGCGTGGAAGCCGACCATGAGCGAGCGCGGGAACGGCCAGGGCTGGCTACCCAGGTAGCGCACGTCGCGCACGGTGAGGCCGATCTCCTCGCGGATCTCGCGGGCGACGCAGACTTCGAACGATTCACCGGCCTCGACGAATCCGGCCAACAGCGAGAACATCCGCTCCGGCCACACCGCCTGGCGGGCCAGCACCGCGCGGTCGCCGCCGTCGTGGACCAGGCAGATCACGGCCGGGTCGATGCGCGGAAACTCCTCGTGCCCGGTGACCGGGTTGACCCGCGCCCAGCCCGCCCGGGCCGGGCGGGTCGGCGAGCCGTCGACCGAGCTGAACCGCGCGGAATCGTGCCAATTGAGCAGCGCGACCGCCGAGGGGACCAGCTGGCTGCTGGTGTCGTCGAGGATCGACGCCAGGCCGCGCAGGTTCACCACCTCGGCGTGCACATGTTCGTCTTCCGGAGCCTCCAGCGCGCCGCGAATCGCCCACACGTGACGGCCGTTGTCGATGCGGCCCAGAAACACCGCGTCCGGTGGCGGCTTGTCGGCCAGCTTGGCCGCGGAGCCCAGCACCACCCGGCCGTCGGCGACCAGCACCTGACTGCGTGAATCCACGCGCAGCAGCGCCGCGTCCGCCCAGCCGGCCGCGGCCGCGTCGACGTCGGTGCGCAACTGGTCGGCCCGGTCGGCGCCGACGCGCGACAGCATCGGAACGTTCCGCAGCTGAAAGTCCGCGATGCCCACTAGCCCCTGCCTCCGTGGCGACCCGCCGCGACCGGCTCCGCCGCTCTTGCGATCGCCCTGCCTGCGTGGCGACCCGCCGCGACCGGCTCCGCCGCTCTTGCGATCGCCCTGCCTGCGTGGCGACCCGCCGCGACCGGCTCCGCCGCTCTTGCGATCGCCACTAGTGCCCCGCGTGCCGGATGTAGAGCAGCCGGTCGTTGGCTTCGACGGCGTCCACCTCGGGCGCGCCGATGCGCAGCAGGTGGCCGTCGCGCACGACGCCGAGCACGATGTCGCGCAGATGCCGCGGGGAGCCGCCGACCTCGGCCGGCTCCACCTCGCGTTCAGCGATCGCCAGCCCGAAGTCCGGCGTGAGCAGGTCCTCGATCATCTCCACCACGCTGGGCGTGGTGGTGGCCAGCCCCAGCAGCCGGCCGGCGGTCGCCGAGGAGACCACCACCGAGTCCGCGCCCGATTGCTGCAGCAGGTGCTGGTTTTCCGCCTCCCGGATGGAGGCCACGATCTTGGCGTTGGGGGCGATCTCCCGGGCGGTCAGTGTGACCAGCACCGCCGTGTCGTCGCGGCTGGTGGCAACGACGATCGACGCCGCGTGTTGCGCCCCGGCCAGCCGCAGCACGTCGGCCTTGGTGGCGTCGCCGTGCACGGTGACCAGGCCCGCGGTCGCGGCGTGCTCAAGGGTGCTGCGATCCGTGTCGACGACGACAACCTCGCCCTGAGCGGCCTCGTCGCTGAGGATCGCGGCGACCGCCGTCTTCCCCTTGGTGCCGTAGCCGATCACGATCGTGTGGTTGCGCACTCTGCTCCTCCAACGCTGAATCTTCCACCCCTGCCGGGACCGCTCGGAGAGCACCTCGAGGGTCGTGCCGACCAAGACGGCCAGGAACGCGATCCGCAGCGCGGTGAAGATCAGGGTGTGAACCAAACGCGCGGTTTCGGTGTACGGGGTGATGTCGCCGTAACCGGTCGTCGACAGTGACACCGCGGAGAAGTACACGCAGTCCAGAAAGGTCAGCGGCGCGCCGCGCACGTCGCGGTATCCGGTGCGGTCCGCGTAGACGATGACGGCGGCCGCGAACAGCACCACCAGCGCGATGGCCACCCGGCGCGTGATCACCCGGATGGGGCTGGCGTGGTCCTCGGGGATGCGCACCACGCCGACCAACTGGTGGCCTCGCTGGGCGGTCAGCGTCTCTTCGAGACCGCTCAGTTGCCGCGACCTACCGTTGCGCACGGCGGTCCGTGATCGGCTCAACGCCAGCGCAGGAGACACGCACGACTCAATGTAACCACGATCGCGACCCCGGTACCCGGCAGCGCGAGTCACCCGACGGCGGGCTCGGCCAGCAGCCCGGCCAGTTCGGCGGGGGCGGGCAGATCGTCGGGAGCGACCGTGGTGCGCGCGCGCACGTAATAGAAGGCCGTGTGCACCGACGATTCCGGGACACCGGACAGGGCGGCCCACGCCAGGCGGTAGACGGCGAGCTGGACGGCGGCCTGCCGCATGGCTTCCGGCCCGCGGGGCGGTTCGCCGGTCTTCCAGTCGACGACCGTGGCGCCGCCGTCGGGGTCGGCGAACACCGCGTCGATGCGGCCGCGCACCAGGGTGTCGCCGATCGGCATCTCGAAGGGCACCTCGACGGCGATCGGAGTGCGTGCCGCCCATGGTGATTCGGTGAACGCGGTCTGCAATGCGGCCAGCTCCCGGGTGTCGCCGACGTCGGAATCCGCCGCACCCGGTAGGTCCGCGAGGTCGAACAGGCACTCGGCGCCGTAGAACTGCTGCACCCACGCGTGAAATGCGTTGCCCAGCAACGCATGCGGGTCGGGCCGCGTCGGCAGCCGATGGCGCAGCCGCTGCGCCGCGCCCGCCGGGTCGCGGGCCAGGTCGACCAGGCCGCTGACCGACAACTGGCTGGGCAACGCCGCGGGCGGCGGCTGGACCGCCCGCGCCCGCTCGGCGAGCAGCGCGTCGACGTCGGAGGCCCAGCCCTCGATGTCGGCGCCTTCGTCACCGGCGTCGCCCGACATCGCCCGGGAGACCAGCGCGGCGCCGCGCTCGACATCGCCGCGCCGGCCGGCCAGCGGATCGGCGGGCCAGACGGCTTCCAGGGCGTTGTCGCGCAACGGATTCCGGTCACCGTCGGCCGGCGCCGGCGCCCATTGATCCACCATGCCGCAGGGGTCCCCGGCCGCGGCTGAACGCTCGATGACGTCCTTGATCTCGCACAGGAAATCCGACGGCCCGCGCGGTTTGATGCCGGTGGCCCCCCAGTGGTGGCCGGACACCAGCAGGGTGTCCTCGGCCCGGGTGACGGCGACATAGAGCAGCCGGCGCTCCTCGTCGACGCGCCGCTGCTCGAGCCGGCGGCGGTGCTCGGAGATCTTGTCGGACAGCTGCTTTCGGTTGGTGACGGCCGAGGTGTCCAGCACCGGGATGCCCAGCGCGCCTGCGGAGGCACGGTCGCCGCGCAGCAGCGGCGGCAGCTCCGCCGCGTCGGTGAGCCAGGTGCTTCGGGACGCGGTCGACGGAAAGATCCCGCCCGACAGGTGCGCCACCGCGACCACCTGCCACTCCAGCCCCTTCGCGGAGTGCACCGTGAGCACCTGGACGCGGTCGCGCGCGGCCACCACCGGAGCGGGCGGCAGCCCGTTCTCGACCGAATCGGCCACATCCAGAAAGGCCAGCAGACCCGATACCGACGCCGTTGCCGAACGGTCGGCCGTGGTCACGACGTCCGCTCGTTCAGCGTAGCTGGCGACGACGTCGGCGAACGCGTCGAGGTGTTCGGTGCCGCTCCAGCCCGCGTGCACCCCGGTCGCGGCGCGGACGTCGCAGTCGACGCCGAGCACCCGGCGCACCTCGGCGACCAGGTCGGGCAGGGCATGGCCGAGGTGGCCGCGCAGCGCGCGCAGCTCGGCGGCCAGCGCGGTGATGCGCTGATACCCCACGGCCGAATACCCTTCGGCCGGACCGGGATCCGCGATGGCGTCCGCCAGGCAGGCGGTGTCGGCATCCGGGCCGGCCGCCATCGCGATCTCTTCCGGCGCGGACGCCCCGCCCCCGCCGTCGCACAGCGTCCGCGCGCGCCGCCAGAGCGCGGCGACGTCGCGGCCGCCGAGGCGCCAGCGCGGACCCGTGAGCACCCGCATCGCCGCCGCGCCGGCGGTCGGGTCGGCGACAAGCCGCAGCATGGCCACGACGTCGGCGACCTCAGGGACCGACAGCAGCCCGGCCAACCCGACAACCTCGACCGGCACGCCGCGGGCGCGCAGCGCGTCGGCGATGGGCGCGGCGTCGGCGTTGCGACGGACCAGCACCGCGGCGGTCGGCGGCCCCGCGCCGTCGGCCCGCCGGTACCGGGAGGCGAGCTCGTCGGCGATCCACTCCCGTTCGGCCTGCACATCGGGCAGCAAGGCGCAGCGGACCGTCCCCGGCGGGGCGTCCGGGCGCGGCCGCAGCGCGTGCACCGCGACGGACCTGCGGCGCGCCTCCGCCGAGATGGCGTTGGCCAGCCGCAGGGTGCTCGGCGGGTTGCGCCAGCTGGTCCGCAGCTCCAGGACCGGCGCGGGCGTGCCGTCGGACAGCGGGAAGTCGGTGCTGAAGCGCGGCAAGTTGGTCGCCGAGGCCCCGCGCCAGCCGTAGATCGACTGGATCGGGTCGCCGACGGCCGTCAGCGCCAGCCCGTCGTCGACCCCACCGCCGAAGAGTGCCGACAGGGCGACCCGCTGGGCGTGCCCGGTGTCCTGGTACTCGTCGAGCAGCACCACCCGGTACCGGCCGCGCAGTTCCTCGCCGACCCGCGGGTGATCGGCCGCCAGCCGTGCCGCGCAGGCCATCTGGACGCCGAAGTCCATCGCCTTGGCGGTCCGCATCCGCTCAGCCAGCGCGTCGAGCAGGGGCACCAGCTCGGCGCGCTGGGTCTGGGTGTCCGACAGCCGCAGCAACCACTGGCTGGGGCCGCGGTCGCGCTGATAGGGGCCCGCCGGCAGGGTGTGGATCAGCCGCTCCAGCTCCACGTGGGTGTCGCCGAGCTGGCGGGTGTCCACCAGGTGTTCGGCCAGCTGACCCCACAGCCGCAGCACCATCGACGTCACCGCGGCGGGGGTCTTGTCGGTGTGCAGGTCCCCGCGGTACCCGCTCACGACGTCGAAGGCCAGCTGCCACAGCTCGGTCTCGCCGAGCAGCCGGGTATCGGGCTCGATGGGCAGCAGCAGCCCGTAGTCGCGGATCAAGGAGCCGGCGAAGGCGTGGTAGGTGCTGACCGTCGGGGCGCCCGCCGGTTCCGCGGGCGCCGCGCCGTCGGGACCCAAACCGACGCCGGCCAGCCGGGCGAGGCGGGACCGCACGCGGCGCAGCAGCTGGCCGGCGGCCTTGCGGGTGAACGTGAGTCCGAGCACCTGGCCGGGTTCGGCGTAGCCGTTGGCGACGAGCCACACCACCCGCGCGGCCATGGTCTCGGTTTTGCCCGCACCGGCGCCGGCGATCACGACCAACGGTCCGGGCGGGGCCGCGATGACGGCGGCCTGCTCGTCGGTGGGCGGGAAAAGCCCGAGCGCGCAGGCCAATTCGGCCGGGCTGTAGCGCGCGGTCACCGCGCCGCCCCGTCCGCGTGGGCCGGGCACGAGGGCCGTATCGGGCAATGTGAGCAGCCATCGTTGCGCCGGGCGACGAACCGGGGACCGGCGGTCGCCTCGGCGGCGCGAATCACCAGCCGGCGCCATTCGTCGCGCGCGGCCGGCGTCAGCGGATCCTGTTCGCGCTCCGTGGCACCCGAGGCCCCGGCCTTGCCGACGTAGACCAGCCGCGCGCCGCCGGGCTCCTCACCGGCCGCGACCATGCCCTCGGCCACCGCCAGCTGATACATCGCCAGCTGGGCGTGCTGCTGGGCGTCGTCCTTGCTGACCGGCGTCTTACCGGTCTTGACGTCGACGATCACCAGGCGGCCGGCGGCGTCGCGTTCCAACCGGTCGACCCGGCCGCGCAGCCGGACCTCGCCGCCGCCGTCGCGGGATGCGGCCAGGGTCCCGTCGATCTCGACCTCGACGCCGACCTCGGTCAGCGCGCCCCGGGTCTGCGCCCGCCACTCGACGAAGGCCTCGATCATCGCGCGGTGCCGCGCCAACTCGTTGGCCGAATGCCACTCCGCCTCGAAGGGCAGGTGCCGCCAGGCGCGCTCCAGATCGGCCAGCAATTCCGTTGCGCTTCTCCGTGATTGGGCCACCAGGGCGTGCACCACCGAACCGATGGTCGAGCGCAGATCGCGCGGGTTGGTGCCGCCATGCCGTTCGGCCAGCCAGCGCAGCGGGCAGTCGTTGAGCGTCTGCAGGGTCGACGGGGTCAAGGTGACGGCATCGCCGTCGCCGTGCAGCGGTTCGCTGGTGCTGACCGGGGTCAGGCCGTGCCAGCCGGCCGGGTCGGCGCCGGGCACCCCGGCCCGGGCGAGCCGCGCCAATTGCGTTGCCGCACAGGCCCTGGTGGCGTCGTCGACCGCCCCGTCGGGCGCACACACGACACCGCGCAGCCGGCCCACCACGGCCGCCGCGGACAACACCCGCGGCGCCGAGGGGGGTTGTGCGGCAGCAGGATTCGCGCCGGCGTCGGACCACTGCGCGAGCTCGTAGAAAAACGCCGAGGGGAGCGCGGCCTCGTTGTCCCCGCCGCCCGCGTCGCCGTCCACGGCGGTCACCAGCAGCCGGCGGCGGGCCCGGCCCATCGCGGCCACCAGCAGCCGACGCTCCTCGGCCAGCAGCGGCGCCCGCACCGACGCGTCCTCGGTGACGCCGTCCAGCACGTCCAGCAACCGCTGGGTGCCCAGCACACCGCCGCGCGGAACGGTGTTGGGCCACAGGCCCTCCTGCAACCCGGCGATGACGACCATGTCCCACTCGTGGCCCAGGGCGGCGTGGGCGCTGAGCACCCGCACCTGCTCCACCGCCGACACCGGCTCCTGGTTCACGCTCGGCAGGTGCAGCGCGGCGACGTGGTCGACGAGCCCGCGCAGCGACGCGCCCGACGTGCGGGAGACGTACTGATCGGTGATGTCGAACAGCGCCGTCACCGCCTGCAGGTCCCGGGTGGCCTGCGCGCCGGCGGGGCCGCCGCGCTCGGCCGCCGACAGCCAACGGCGCTGCAGGCCGGAACGCTGCCAGGCCGCCCACAGGGTGTAGCGCGGGTCTTGGCCCGCGCGATGGCAGCTCGCGGCCGCGTCCAGCACCGCGCGCACCCGCTGCACCGGGCGAAGCTGCGGTCCCGAAAGCGGGGTGGCGCCCGACAGCGCGCCGGCCAGCAGGTCCGCGACATCGCGCGGCGCACGATCGGCGTTGGCGCGCTGCAGCGTTCGGCGCAGCTGTCGCAGCGAGACCGGGTCGACGCGGCCGATGGGACCGGCCAGCAGCGCCAGGGCCCGTTCGCCGTCCAGCCCGTCGGCGGTGGCCGCCAGGACGGTGAGCAGGGCGCGGGCCGCCGGCTCGTCGGACAGCGATCCGCTGGCCCCCGGCGCGGCCACCGGCACCCCGGCGGCGGCCAGCGCGCGCGGCAAGCGGGCGCCGGCCCGCGGCACCGAACGGACGATGACCGCCATCTGCGACCACGGCACGCCGTCGACCAGGTGCGCACGCCGCAGCGCGTCGGCGATCATCGTGGCCTCCGCGTGCGCCGACGCCGCCAGGCGCACCATGACCGAGCCCTCCTCGGGCCCGGCGCCCTCGATCCGCCTGCCGGGACTGTGGCCGGGCAGCCGGCCCGCGACGCCGCTGACGGCGCGCGCCACCGCCGGTGCGCAGCGATGCGAGACCGTCAACGTCACCGACGGCGAATCCTCGTCGAGGAGGCCGGCGGATTCGCCGCCCCGGAAGCCGAACACCGCCTGATTGGGGTCGCCGCCGATCACGGCCAGCTCGGCACCCGCCGCGAGCACCCGAACCAGGCGGGCCGCCTGCGGGTCGAGCTGCTGGGCATCGTCGACCAACAAGACCCGCACCCGGGCCCGCTCGGCGGCCAGCAGTTCGGGATCGACCGCGAAAACCTCCAGGGCGGCGCCCACCAGTTCCGCGGCGCCCAGCGCGGGCGTCGTCGCCTGGGGCGAGGCCGTCCCGACCGCCGCCCGCAGCAGCATCACCTGCTCGTACTGGCGCGCAAACCGGCCGGCGGCGGCCCATTCCGGACGCCCGCACCGACGACCCAGCCGCTCCAGCTCCAGCGGGTCCACACCACGTTCCGCGCAGCGCGCCAACATGTTTCGCAGTTCGGTGGCGAAGCCCACGGTGGCCAGCGCGGGCTGCAGGTGGGCGGGCCACGCCGTCGCCGCGCGCGGCCCATCCTCGAGGTCACCGGCCAGCAACTCCCGGATGATGGCGTCCTGCTCAGCGCTGGTAACCAGTCGCGGCGGCGCATCGCCGGCGCGCTCGGCGGCCCGGCGCAGCACCGCGTACGCGTAGCCGTGCACGGTGCGGACCAGCGGTTCGCGGACGGCGGCGCGTCCGGGCCCCGCGGAGCGCGGCCGCAGCAACGCCTTCGTCAACGTGCTGCGCGCCCGCATCCCCAGCCGGCCCGAACCGGTAAGCAGCAGAACCGATTCCGGGCCCAGGCCGGCGGCGATCTGGGCCACCGCGGCCTCGATCAGCAGGCTGCTCTTGCCGGTGCCGGGCCCGCCCAGCACCCGCACCGGCCCACCCACGCCGGGCGCCAGCAGGGCACGCGCCTCGGTGTCCCAGGTGAACGACATGGCTGCATGCAATCACCAGGGTCTGACAAGTCGGCCCGACCCGCGCCGCCGCAGGCCCCTACGCTGGAGGCCGCGAACAGCCCGACGAACGGTGAGGAGGTAGAAATCGTGACGGACGTCTTTCCCAGCGACGAAGCGCCCGAAGGTGACGCCGCGGAACAATTGCAGCCGGTCGACGTCGACGACGAAGCCGGCTTGGACACCGAATACCTGACCGCGGCCGAGCGCGAGGCGAACGAGGCCGATGTGATCGAGCAGGCCTACATCGTCCCCACCGAGGACGAGTGGGAAGACGAACGCTGAACCGCCCGCCCGCGAGCGGCCGTGGCGGCGGCTGGCACGATCGACGCGTGACCGTTGATCTGCATGTGCACCGCTACGGCCCGGCGGGCCCGGTGCGGGTGCTGGCGCTGCACGGGTTGACCGGCCACGGGCAGCGGTGGCAGCAGCTGGCCGGCCTGCTCCCCGAAATCGCTTTCGCCGCACCAGATCTGATCGGCCACGGCAGGTCGACCTGGGCGGCGCCGTGGACTATCGACGCCAACGTCGCGGCGATGGCCGCGCTGCTCGACGACGAGGCCGACGGGCCGGTGCTGGTGGTCGGGCACTCCTTCGGGGGCGGGCTCGGCATGCAGCTGGCCGCGGCACGGCCGGACCTGGTGGCGGCTCTCTTGCTGCTCGACCCGGCGGTCGGACTGGACGGCGAGTGGATGCGCCAGATCGCCGACGCGATGCTGGCCTCGCCCGACTACCCCGACGCCGAGGAAGCGCGCCTGGAAAAGGTGCACGGCTCCTGGTCGGACGTCGACCCGGCGCTGCTGGCCGCGGAGATCGACGAGCATCTGATCGCGCTGCCCGGCGGCCGGTACGGCTGGCGCGTCAGCCTGCCGGCGATGATGTCGTACTGGAGCGAGCTGGCCCGCGACATCGTGTTCCCGCCCGCCGGGACGCCGACGATCCTGGTGCGCGCCAAGCGCACCTCGCCGCCGTACGTCGGCGACCGACTGATCGCCGGGCTGCAGGATCGGTTGGGATCTGCTTTCCGGCTGCTGGATTTCGACTGCAACCACATGGTTCCCTACGCCGCGCCGACGGAAGTCGCCGCGCTGACGCGCGAGCTGCTCGGGGCTGGCTGATCGTGGCGCCGGTGACCGAGGAGCAGGTCGAGCGGGTGCGCGCGCTGGTCGCGGCGATCCCGTCCGGCCGGGTCGCCACCTACGGCGACATCGCCGACGTCGCAGGCCTTCCCAGCCCGCGCATCGTCGGCTGGATCATGCGGACCGACTCGTCGGACCTGCCGTGGCACCGGGTGATCACCGCCTCCGGGCGCCCCGCCCGTCACCTGACCACCCGGCAGCTCGAGCTGCTGCGCGCCGAAGGGGTGCTGGCCACCGACGGCAAAATCGCCCTGCGCGACGTCCGCTACGACTTCGGGCGCTAGACGATCAGCCGGACCAGTGCCGCGGTGCGGGCCAGGCCGGGAAAGGCCTCTGCGGTCGACCGTGGGTGCAGCGCATGGACCGCCAGGCGAAACATCAAGGCCCGCAACAACATCTGCGGCCATTCCGGCAACGCGTTCCAGCGTTCGATGAGCCCGTCATCGGCCTCACCCCAGGACAGCGCGTCGACGACGACGACACCGGCCGCCCACGACGCGGGCCGCCAGTAGGGGGTGATGTCGGTGATCCCGGGAGCGGCCGTGCCGACGAAAAGCACTGTGCCGTAAAGATCTCCGTGCACCAACTGGTTCGGGCTCTTGGTCGGCCGACGCAGGGTGGCCAGCTGGTTGATCAGCTCCACCGACCGCTCGGCGTCGGCCGTCGGCGGGGCGGTCCGCGCGCCCGGGGGCACCGAGGCCAACGGCCGTTCCTCCCACGCGGCGCGGTCGGCGGCTATGAAGATGTCCACGTCGCCCCAGGGCGCGCTCGGGCCCTGCGTCAGGAAGCGCGGGCGTTCCAGTTTGCCGGTCGCCTCGTGCAGGCGCACCGCCGCCGAAACCACCTCGTCGTGCCGCGGTTCGGGTGTGCCGGCGACGAAGGTGTCCGCCCGCCATCCCGAAACCACGTACCGTCCGTCCGTCGAGCGAACCGGTCGGGCCAGCCGGACACCGTCGACGAACAACGTTTCGCGCACCCGGGCCGACCAAGCCGCCCTGGCGTGGTCGGCCACCAGCGACAGGACGACCTCGCCGCAGCGCCAGCCGCCTTCCCAGCTGGCCCCCAAATAGACGGGCTTGACGCCGGTCAAACCAAACGCCGCCAGCACATGCTCCGGCGGTGGCTCGACATTCACACGGGTAGCCTAGACGAGGCCATCTGCCGTACCGGGTCAGTACATCACCATGTCGGGTTGCATTTGCTGCGCCCACGCCACGATGCCCCCCTGCAGATGGACCGCGTCGGAGAATCCGGCCTTCTTCACCGCCGCCAGCGCCTCGGCCGAACGCACCCCGGTCTTGCAGTACAGCACCGGCATGCGGTCGTGCGGCAGCTTTGCCAGACCCTCGCCCGAGTCGATCGACGACTGCGGGATCAGCTGGGCGCCGTCGATGTGATTGATCTCCCACTCGACGGGCTCGCGGACGTCGATCAGGGCCAGCTTCGTGCCGGAGTCCAGCAGCGCGCGCAGCTCGTGCGGGGTGATCGTCGACCCGCCGGCGAGATCGCCGGGCGCCCCGCCGCAGAACTCCTCGTAGTCGGTCAGCCCGGTGATCGCGGGCGCCGTCGGATCCTTGCGGATCTTGATGGTGCGGTAGGACATTTCGAGCGCGTCGTAGATCATCAGCCGGCCCAGCAGCGATTCGCCGATGCCGGTGATGAGTTTGATCGCCTCGGTCCCCATCACCGACGCGACGGAGGCGCATACGATACCCAGCACGCCGCCCTCGGCGCACGACGGGACCGTGCCGGGTGGCGGCGGTTCCGGGTAGAGGTCGCGGTAGTTGAGGCCCCGCCCGCCGGGAGCGTCCTCCCAGAACACCGACACCTGGCCCTCGAAGCGATAAATCGAGCCCCACACGTACGGCTTGCCCGCCAGCACGGCGGCGTCGTTGACCAGATAGCGGGTGGCGAAGTTGTCCGTGCCGTCCAGGATCAGGTCGTACTGCCCGAACAGGTCGACGGCGTTGTTGGAATCCAGCCGGAACTCGTGCAGCCGCACGCGAACCAACGGGTTGATCGCGGCGATCGACTCTCGCGCCGACTGGGCTTTCGGGCGCCCGACGTCGGCCACGCCGTGGATGACCTGGCGCTGCAGGTTGGACTCGTCGACGACGTCGAAGTCGACGATGCCGATCGTCCCGACCCCGGCCGCGGCCAGGTACAGCAGGGTGGGCGCCCCGAGCCCCCCGGCGCCGATCACCAGCACGCGAGCGTTCTTGAGCCGCTTCTGCCCGTCGACGCCCAGGCCCGGAATGATCAGGTGGCGGCTGTAGCGGGCCACCTCATCGCGGGTCAGCTCACCTGCCGGCGCCACGAGCGGCGGCAGCGCTGTCGGCGATGTCGACACGGCCGGACATCCTCCTCGGTCTTCGCGGATGTGGTTCGTCGTCCACCACCATCACAGCAGCCGCCGTGGTGGACGGCAATGAACGCAACCCGCCGGGCGCCACGCTGGGGCTTCAACGCGCGGGCCGTCACGCTGGCGTGACGCTCGGGGCGCCTCCTCCTCACGCCGCTGCGCGGCGCGCATCGTCGCCGGGCTAGGTTCGACTGCCCGCCTCCTCACGCCGCTACGCGGCGTGCATCGTCGCCGGGCTAGGCGATCGGGAACGGCCAGGGGTTGAATCGGCAGGTCTTGCCGTCCGCCTTCACGAAATCGGGGTCGAACTTGGCGGCATCGTCATTCGACGTGGAGAACGTCTGCTGCATCATCACCGGCGCCAAAGCCCCCTGCTGCTCGCACGGCTCGTGGCGGACGTACCCGATGGCGTGACCGACCTCGTGGTTGATCACGTATTGGCGATAGGAGCCAATGTCGCCCTCGAACGGCACGGCTCCGCGCACCCAGCGCGCCTCGTTGATGAAGACCCGCGACTGCCGATCCTGGCCAAAGGACGGGTTGTAGCACGAGGTTTCCAGGCGGAATTCGTAGCCGCAGCCCTCGCGGACCGTGACCGGCGACACCAGGGAGATCCGAAAGTCGGGCTTGCCGTTATCGATCCGGATGAACGCGAATTGCGGGTTGTGGGTCCAGCCCTTGGGATTGGCCAGCGTCTGGTCGACCATCTCGGCGAAAGCGTTGTCGCCGCCGAACATTGTGGGGTCGATGCCGTCCTCCACCTCGACGGTGTACCGAAACACCCGCACGGTGCCCTGACCGACCTGCGGCGTCGTGCCGGGCACCACGTGCCACGTCTTATCGCCCGCCTCGGTGAACGGGCCGCCGTCCGGCAGCGTGCCGGCCGGCAAGTTGGCGTCGAACGCGGCGAGCCCGCGCGGCGGCGCGTCGATGATCGAGGTGCCCATGGCCTCCATCGCCTGCGGGCTCTGGATGGGTTGATTGGCCGTCGGCCTGGTCGCGGCGGTGCCGGTCATCGTCTGGTAGACGACCACCGCGGTGAGCACCGACAAGGCCGGCAACGCGTACGCGCGCCAGCCGTAAGTGGAGACGAACCGCCCCAGCCATGTCTGTTTGCGCCACTGGCGCGGCCGCTCCCGGTCGGCCCGGGTGCGTCCGCCCTCGCGGGCGGTCGGGTCGCGCAGGGCGCGAAGGGGTTCCCGCCACTCGTCTCGCAGCACCGGGACGCGCCCGGTGCCGCGCGAGGGCCGCTGGGAAGTCATTTCCCCAGGATTACACAGCCGAGACCGGCACCGTCCTTGGCGCGCCCGAATGCACCGCCCAACACCACTTTCTGCCGGCGGCGACGGCGGCGACGACGATCACCGCAGCGGCTCGAGTAGTAATGTCTGTCGCAACGAGCCGCGCGCGGCCGGCCCCCTGGTGCCGGCGGCCGGTTGCCAACGCACCAGATGGGGACTCGATGAGCGAACTCGCCAAACCCGCGGCGCGGCGCGCTGTCAGGTCGGCCGACCGCAGTCGGCCGGGGGACGGCATCGCGGCTTCGAGCCGGCGGGGCAACCGGTTGCCCCGCGACGAGCGTCGCGGTCAGTTGCTCATCGTCGCCAGCGACGTGTTCGTCGATCGCGGCTACCACGCCGCCGGCATGGACGAAATCGCCGATCGCGCGGGTGTTAGCAAACCGGTCCTGTATCAACACTTTTCGAGCAAGCTCGAGCTCTACCTGGCCGTGCTGGCCCGGCACGTGGAGAACCTGGTCTCGGGTGTGCAGCAGGCGTTGAACACCACCACCGACAACCGCCGGCGGTTGCACGCGGCGGTCCAGGCATTCTTCGACTTCATTGAGCACGACAGCCAGGGTTACCGGCTCATCTTCGAGAACGACTACGTCACCGAACCGGAGGTGGCCGCGCAGGTGCGGGTCGCCACGGAATCGTGCATCGACGCGGTGTTCGCGTTGATCAGCGCCGATTCGGGCCTGGACCCGCACCGCGCCCGGATGATCGCCGTGGGGCTGGTCGGCATCAGCGTCGACTGCGCCCGGTACTGGCTCGACTCCGACCGCCCGATCTCCAAGGCGGACGCCGTCGAGGGCACCGTGCAGTTCGCCTGGGGCGGGCTATCCCACGTGCCCCTTACTCGCCTTTAGCGCCCTTGCCCGGGAGTTTGGTGACCTCGGCGCCGATGCCGAAGCCGACCCGGCGTCCGTCCGCTGGACCGATCTCGACGTAGGCGATCTTGCTGGTGTGGACCAGGAAACGCCGCCCTCGCTCGTCGTTCAGCCTCAGCAGGCCCGTTGCCTCGCTCAGCGCGGCGCTGACCAGCTCTTCGACTTCGGCGGGTGTCTGTGCGCTGGCGATGACCAGCTCGCGCGGACTGTCCGTGATACCGATCTTGACCTCCACGGTCACCCCTTTCGTAGGCAGTGAAGTCGACAGACCTGTCAGCTGCAGGCTAGTGGACGCGGCGGTCCGGCATCCGCGACAGCCCCCCACCGCGGGTTCGCGCTGAGCGAAACGATGGTCGCGAGCGGATAACGATTCGCTTGCAGCTGGGTCCAGAGCCGGGTTGGAGGGGCGGTTCGTGTTTTCACATCGCTAACTTCGGCAACATGGGTACCACACTGGCCGATCTCGACAGGGTCCGGGATTACCCCGACGACGACACCGACGAGCTCTACAGCTCCGACAGCTACCCCGAGGGCGACTACACCTGGACCGGGTGGCCGACCGAGCTGCGCTGGCGCCCCGTCACGGCGATCGTCGGCGCGGTGGTGGCCGTTGGCGCGATCGCCACCGCCGTCATCATCAACAGCGGCGACAGCGACACGACCAAGGCCACCGTGGCGCCGGCGCCACAACCGGTGACGTCGGCGCCCGCCACGACGAAGAGCTCCGTTCCGCCCAGCGCGCAGCCCAGCCCCTCGAGCACCTCACTGCCGCCCGAGACGGTTACCACCGTGACCACGCCCAGCGCCGCGCCGAGCCCGGCGCCGACGGCTACGCCCACCGCGGCGCCGCCCCTGACGCTGACGCCGCCGCCCGCCGCGCTGAACCCGCGCACGGTCGTCTACAGCGTGACCGGCACCAAGCAGCTGCTGGACCTGGTGAACATCGTCTACACCGACGGCAGCGGTGCTTCCCAGACGGAGTTCAACGTGTCGCTGCCATGGACCAAGGCGGTGATCCTGAATCCGGGCGTGCAGACCCCGTCGGTCGTCGCCACCAGCTTCTACGGCCGGCTTAACTGCTCGATCGTCAACGCGGCCGGCCAACTGGTGGCCGCGTCGACCACCAATTCGAGCCTGGCGACCTGCGCCCGCTGAGTCCGACGGCCGTGACCGGCAGCGCCCGGCAGCGCCGCGCTTGCGATCACGGCTGAGTCCGACGGCCGTGACCCGTCAGCTCAGGCCGAGCTCGCGCATCCGCCGGTCGTGCGTCTGCTGTAACCGGTCGAAGAACGCGTTGAGCTGGCCCAGGCCGCCTGCCCCTGACATCACCAGGTCCACCAGCTCGTCGTGGTCGGCCAGCAGGTATTGAGCCTGCGTGAGCGCCTCGCCGAACAGCCGCCGCGACCACAGCGCCAGCCGGCTGCGCTGCTTGCCGCTGGCCGTCACTGCGGCGCGCACCTCGGCGACGACGAACTGCGAGTGCCCGGTCTCCGACAGCGCCGCGCGCACCACATCGGCGATCTCGTCGGGCAGCCCGTCGGCGATCTCCAGGTACAGGTCGGCGGCAAGGGCGTCGCCGACATAGGTCTTCACCAACGCCTCCAGCCAGGTGCTGGGCATCGTCAGCCGGTGGTAATTCTCCAGCGCCGAGACGTACTTCGACATCGCCGCCACGACGTCAACGCCCCGGCGCTCCAGGGCGTCGCGCAGCAGCTCGTAGTGCTGCATCTCGGCGGCGGCCATGCTCGCCATCGAGATCCGTCCGCGCAGGTCGGGGGCCATCCGGGCCTCGTCGGTGAGGCGGTAGAACGCGGCGATCTCGCCGTAGGCCAGGACCGCGAACAACTCGTTGACACCGGGGTGATCGGCCGACAGCCGGGAGGCGGGCGAATCGCCCGCCTGGTGGGCGTCCAGGTCGGCTTCCGAGGGCTCGCAAGGGGGCCGGGTCATGGCAACACTGTAGTCGGCGGACCCGGCACAAACCGGGGGCCAGCGCTAGACCAGCTATCATGTATGTAGATAGCGGCTGTATTTCTTCTCCAAAGCCGCTATCGGCGAAATGTGCGTGCACAGCTGGCCCGCCCAAATTGAGCGGGGGCCCGCGACTCGGCGACGTATTCGAAGTCGGAACTCGTGCGCGCGTGACCGCGACAGAGAAACACCGACACAACCGGATATGTCACCGAAAGGCTTACTACCCACGCATGAGCGCACTCACCAACACAACTGAACTGACTTTTGCCAACCTCGGCGTTCGTGACGAAATCGTCCGAGCCCTCGCGGAAAAGGGCATCGAGCGCCCGTTCGCGATCCAAGAGCTGACCCTGCCGCTGGCGCTCGCCGGCGACGACCTGATCGGCCAGGCCCGCACCGGCATGGGCAAGACCTTCGCGTTCGGCGTGCCGCTGCTGAACCGCATTACGTCCGGAGTCGGTGTGCGGGAACTCAACGGCACACCGCGGGCCCTGGTCGTGGTGCCGACCCGCGAGCTGTGTGTGCAGGTCACCGAGGACCTTGCCGCCGCGGCCCAGTACCTGACGGCCGAGGGCGGCCGCCCGCTCTCCGTGATTTCTATCTACGGCGGACGCGCCTACGAGCCGCAGATCGAGGCGCTGCGCGCCGGCGCCGACGTCGTCGTGGGTACCCCCGGCCGGCTGCTCGACCTGGCCCAGCAGGGCCACCTGCAGCTCGGCGGACTGTCGGTGCTGGTGCTCGACGAGGCCGACGAGATGCTCGACCTGGGCTTCCTGCCCGACATCGAGCGCATCCTGCGCCAGATCCCGGAGGACCGGCAATCCATGCTGTTCTCGGCCACCATGCCGGGCCCGATCATCACGCTGGCCCGCACCTTCATGAACCAGCCCACCCACATCCGGGCGGAGGCGCCGCACTCGGCGGCCACGCACGACACCACCGAGCAGTTCGTCTACCGGGCCCACGCGCTGGACAAGGTGGAGCTGGTGAGCCGAGTGCTGCAGGCCGAGGGCCGCGGCGCGACGATGATCTTCACCCGCACCAAGCGCACCGCGCAAAAGGTCGCCGACGAACTGGCTGAGCGCGGCTTCAAGGTCGGCGCCGTGCACGGCGACCTGGGGCAGATCGCCCGCGAGAAGGCGCTGAAGGCCTTCCGCAGCGGTGACATCGACGTGCTGGTGGCCACCGATGTGGCCGCCCGCGGTATCGACATCGACGACATCACCCACGTCATCAACTACCAGATTCCCGAGGACGAACAGGCCTACGTGCACCGCATCGGTCGCACCGGTCGCGCCGGCAAGACCGGCATCGCGGTCACCCTGGTGGACTGGGACGAGCTGCCCCGCTGGTCGATGATCGATAAGGCGCTGGGCCTGGACACCCCCGAACCGGCCGAGACGTACTCGAACTCACCGCACCTCTACGAGGAGCTGGGCATCCCCGCCGGGGCTGGTGGCACCGTCGGCACGCCGAAGAAGCCGCAGGGCCAACGCCGCAGCAGCGAGCGTGACGGCCAGACGGTGGAGCGGTCCGCGCGTGTCCGCTCGGGCGCCCCGCGCCGACGCACCCGCGGCGGCCAGCCCGTCACCGGCCACCCCAACGGGAACGCCACGGCCGGTAACACCAGCGGCGACGCCGCCGCGGAGGCGTCCGGCAAGTCTGGCACCAGCCGGCGCCGGCGTCGGCGCCGCAAGCCCGCCGAAACCGGCGCGCACACCAACTAAGGCCGCGCGCCGAGGAGATGGTCAGACCCGAACGCCGGACCAAGGGCGATGTCATGGCCGCCGTCGCCATCGCCGTCGTCGTCGCCGCCGTCGCGTCCCTGATCTGGTGGACCAGCGACGCCCGCGCCACCATCAGCCGGCCGGCCGCCGTTCCGGCGCCTAACCAGAACCCCGCCCGACAGGTGCCGGCCACGCTCAAGGAGCTGTGGACCGCGGCCAGCCCGGCCACCACCGCCCCCGTGACGGTCGGCGGGACGGTCGTGACCGGCGACGGCCGCCGGGTCGACGGGCGCGACCCCGGTTCCGGCCAGTCCCTGTGGAGCTACCAGCGCGACAGCGACCTGTGCGGGGTCTCATGGGTCTACCACTTCGCCGTCACCGTCTTTTCTGACGACCGCGGGTGCGGGCAGGTGAGCACCCTCGACGGGTCCACCGGTCGCCGCGGGCCCGCCCGCAGCGGCTACGCCGACCCGCGCGTGCGGCTGTCCTCCGACGGCACGACGGTGTTGTCGGCCGGCGACACCCGGCTGGAGCTCTGGCGCTCGGACATGGTCCGCATGGTGGCCTACGGCGAGACCGATGCGCGCGTGAAACCCTCGGCACGCGGCCTGCATTCCGGCTGCAAGCTGGTCTCCGCGGCGGCCAGCTCGTCGGCCGTGTCGGTGCTGGAGAGTTGCGTCAACGAGGCCGACCTGCGGCTGGTGCTGCTGCGCCCGGGCAAGGACGACGACGAACCGCAGCAACGCATCGTGGCCGAACCCGGGGTCAGGGCGGGCTCCGGCGCCCGGGTGCTCACGGTGTGGGAGAACAACACCGCGGTGTACCTGCCCTCCCCGCGGCCGCGGGTCGACGTGATCGACGAAACCGGCACCACCGTGTCCAGCAACCTGCTGGCAAAACCCGCGCCGGGCCCGGGGGCGGTCTCACACGCGGGCAGCCTGATCACGTGGTGGACGGGCGATTCCGTCATGGTCTTCGAGACGGGCAACCTGACGCTGCGCTACACCATCGCCGCCGGCGGCACGACCGCGCCGCTGGGGCCCGGCGCGATGATGGCCGGTCGCCTGCTGGTCCCGGTCACCGGCGCGATCGGCGTCTACGACCCGGTCAGCGGCGCCTCCGAGCGCTACATCCCGGTGAACCGGGCGCCCAGCGCGCCCGGGCGGGCGGTGGTCCCCGCCGTCGCGGGACCTCGGGTGTTCGAGCAGCGCGGCGACACCGTGGTGGCCCTCGGCTGATCGCCGCGCGCGCTCCAGGCATCGCGGGTGCGGTCTTCGGCGGCGACTCGCCGATGCGCCGCGCCACAGCCGCACGCTCTAAAGCCGCGGACGCACAATCGGGTCCGGCTACACCTCGACGGCGAACGTCGGCAGCGGCTTGCCGGTCTTCCAGTGCTTGAGCAGCGCCTTCGCCAGCTCGCCGTAGGCCGACGAGCCCTTGTTCTTGCGGCCGGACATTACCGACGAGCCCGACGCGCTGGCCTCGGCGAAGCGGACAGTGCGCGGGATCGGCGGCGCCAGCACCGGCATGTTGTAGCGGTCGGCGACGTCCATCAGCACGTCGCGGGTGTGGGTGGTCCGCGAGTCGTACAGCGTCGGCAACGCGCCGAGCAGCCGCAGCTCCGGGTTGGTGATCTGCTGGACGTCGGCGACGGTGCGCAGGAACTGGCCGACGCCGCGGTGCGCCAGCGTCTCGCACTGCAGCGGCACGATCACCTCGTCGGCGGCGGTCAGCCCGTTGAGGGTGAGCACGCCCAACGACGGCGGGCAGTCGATGATGACCACGTCGAAGTCGTCGGAGACCTTGGCCAGCGCGCGCTTGAGCGCGTACTCGCGGCCGGCGCGCATCAACAGCATCGCCTCGGCGCCCGCCAGGTCGATGTTGGCCGGCAGCAGCGTCATGCCCTCCATCGTGGTGACCAGCGCGGCGTTGGGCTCGACCTCACCGAGCAGCACCTCGTGCACCGAGACCGGCAGCTTGTCCGGGTCCTGGCCCAGCGAGAACGTCAGGCAGCCCTGCGGATCCAGGTCGACCAGGAGCACCCGCTGACGCGCGTCCATCATCGCCGCCCCCAGCGAGGCAACCGTTGTCGTCTTGGCCACGCCGCCCTTCTGGTTGGCCACCGCCAATACCCGGGTCTTAGTCACCAGCGCCCGCCCCTCCTTGTTGCCACGGTCACAGTGCCCATCCTGGCATGTTCGATCGCGCCGCGCCGCGGCCGACGGGCCCGGGGTGTCGTCCGGCAGAATCGGTCGATATGGGCCTGCACAACCACCGACTTGTACTGCTCCGCCACGGCGAGACCGAGTGGTCGAAATCCGGCCAGCACACCAGTCGAACCGACCTCGAGCTCACCGACACCGGCCGCGTCCAGGCCGAGCTTGCCGGCCGCGTCCTGCGTGAACTCAACCTCACCGACCCGTTGGTGGTCAGCAGCCCGCGTATCCGGGCCCTGACCACGGCGAAGTTGGCCGGGCTCGCGGTCGACGAGGTCACTCCCCTGCTCGCCGAATGGGACTACGGATCCTACGAGGGGCTGACGACGCAGCAGATCCACGAGTCGGTGCCCGATTGGCTGGTATGGACGCACGGATGCCCCGGCGGCGAGAGCGTGGCGCAGGTCAGCGAACGCGCCGATCGGGCCGTGGCATTCGCGCTCGAGCACATGAGCGACCGCGACGTGGTGTTCGCGGGTCACAGCCACTTCTCGCGTTCGATCATCACGCGCTGGGTGGAGCTGCCGCTCGTCGAGGGCAGCCGCTTCTGGATGCTGGCCGGTTCGCTCGCCGTGTGCGGCTTCGAACACGGGGTGCGACAGCTCGCCGCGCTCGGCCTGACCGCGCAGCCACAGGCGATCAAACCCGGGTGAGCGCCCAACCGCCGTTCGCGCTGTGCGGACCGAAGCAGACCCTGCTCGCCGAGGGGGTGCGGGAACGCTACCGCGACGTGGCAGCGGCGCAGGACGCCCTGAGGTCAGGGGCCGCCCCAATTGTGTTGGGCGCGTTGCCATTTGACGTGAGTCGGCCCGCGGCGCTACTGACACCCGAGACCGTGCGCCGCGCCGACGGGCCGCCGGGCTGGCCGGCGGGCCCGCTGCCACCGGTGCGCATCGCCGCCGCCGACCCGCCACCCGACGACTACCGCCGCCGCATCGTCCGGGCCCGTGATCAGCTCACCGCCCCCGACAGCCCGCTAAGCAAGGTGGTGCTGTCCCGCGCGCTGCGGCTGGTCGCCGACGCCCCCCTGGACACGCGCGTCATCCTGCGCCGGCTCATCGCCGCGGATCCTGCCGCCTACGGCTATCTGGTCGACCTGACCGCGGCCGGCGACGACTACGCCGGTGTGGCGCTGGTAGGCGCCAGCCCGGAACTGCTGGTGGCGCGCTCCGGGGACCGCGTCACCTGTCAGCCGTTCGCCGGATCGGCCCCCCGCGCGGCCGACCCGGACGTCGACGCGGCCAGCGGCGCCGCGCTGGCCCGCTCGGCCAAGGACCGGCACGAACATCAGCTGGTGGTCGAGACGATCCGGGCGGCCCTGGAGCCGCTGTGCGACGAGCTGACGATCGCCGCCGAGCCCGAGTTGAGCCGCACCGCGGCGGTCTGGCACCTGTGTACGCCGATCATCGGCCGGCTGGGCGACAGCTCCACCAGTGCAATCGATCTGGCCCTGGCGTTACATCCCACCCCCGCCGTCGGCGGAGTGCCGACCAAGGCCGCGGTCGAGCTCATCGCCGAGCTGGAGGGTGACCGCGGGTTCTACGCGGGGGCGGTGGGCTGGTGCGACGCCGCCGGCGACGGCCGCTGGGTGGTGGCGATCCGCTGCGCGCAGCTGTCGGCGGACCGCCGCAGCGCGCTGGCCCGCTCCGGGGGCGGCATCGTCGCCCAATCCGATCCCGACGAGGAAGTCGCGGAAACCACAACAAAATTCGCCACCATCCTCAACGCATTGGGCGTCGAGCGATGACCATTCGCCGGGCCACACCCGAAGACGCCGCCGCCATCACCGAAATGATCCACGCGCTGGCCGAATTCGAAAACGCCGCCGACCAATGCACGGTCACCGAAAAGCAGATTGCCGCAGCGCTTTTCGGTTCCGGCCCGACATTGCACGGGCACGTCGCGGAAGTCGACGGCGAGGTCGCCGCGATGGCGCTGTGGTTCCTCAACTTCTCCACGTGGGACGGCGTGGCGGGCATCTACCTCGAAGACCTGTTCGTGCGTCCGGGTTTTCGCCGTCGCGGCCTGGCCCGGGCGCTGCTGGCGACGCTGGCGGCCGAATGCCTCGACAACGGCTACACGCGGTTGTCCTGGGCGGTGCTGAATTGGAACGCCGACGCGATCGCGCTCTACGACGGAATCGGCGGCGATCCGCAGGGCGAGTGGACCACCTATCGGGTGTCGGGCCGCCGGTTGGCCGAGCTGGCCGAGTCCCGCTGAGCGCCGCTGCCGGCCCAGCGCAGGCCGGCGGGGCTGAAGAGCAGGCCGAGGACGGCCAGCGCCGCGATCCCCGCGGGAATCCCGAAGCCGGGTCGGTGCGAGTCTACGGTCAGGTACCACGCCACGGGCAGCAACAGCAGCTGGGTGAAGACGGCCAGCCCGCGGCCCCAGCGCTTGCCGAGGATCAGCGCGCGCCCGGCGGCCAGCACCACCGCCCCAACCAGGACGAAGAAGACCGCCGTGCCCAAACCGTTGACCACGCGCTGGTCGGCCCCGGCGGCGCCCCGCACCACCAGCACCGCCGCCATGACCAGGGCCGCCGCCCCCTGCACCGCCACGAGCAGCCCGGCGGCGCGCACGGCGGCCGGGGCGGACCCAGGGTTGCGGCGAAACACGGTCACCCGCGTCAGCGTAGTCACCCCACCGCCGGGACAGTTCCCCACAGCGCGGCCTTAACCGGCCCGCATAAGCTCGTGCACCATGCGCGCCGTGCTGATCGTGAACCCGACCGCCACCTCCACGACCCCGGCCGGTCGCGACCTGCTGGCGCACGCGCTCAAGAGCCGCCTGCAGCTCACCGTCGAACACACCCACCACCGCGGTCACGGCAGCGAACTCGCTGAGAAGGCGGTCGCGGACGGCGTCGACCTGGTCGTGGTGCACGGGGGCGACGGCACGGTCAGCGGGGTGGTCAACGGCCTGCTCGGCCGTCCGGGCTCGACTTCGGCGCCCACCGGGCCGGTGCCGGCGGTCGCGGTGGTTCCCGGCGGTTCGGCGAACGTCCTGGCGCGCTCGCTGGGGATCTCGCGCGACCCGGTGGCCGCGACCAACCAGCTCATCCAGCTGATCGACGATTACCGCCACCACCACACCTGGCGCCGCATCGGGCTGATCGACTGCGGTGAGCGGTGGGCCGTCTTCAACACCGGGATGGGCGTCGACGCGGAAGTGGTCGCCGCGGTCGAGGCCGAACGCGACAAGGGCGGCAAGGTCACGGCGTGGCGCTACATCCGCGCGGCGGTGCCCGCCGTGTGGGGCTACACGCGCCGCGAGCCGATGCTGCAGCTCGAATTGCCCGGCCGCGAACCCATCGCGGGGGTGAGCTTCGTGTTCGTCTCCAACTCCAGCCCGTGGACGTTCGCCAACGAGCGGCCGGTGTGGACCAATCCCGGCTGCGCCTTCGAGTCAGGGCTGGGTGTGTTCGCGCCGAAGAGCATGAAACCGATTCCGACGCTGCGCATCGTGCGGCAGATGTTCGCCAAACGGCCCAAGTTCGCGTTCGACCACCTCGTCACCGAGGACGACCTGCCCTGTTTGCGGGTGACCTCGGCCGCGGGCCCGGTTGCCTGCCAGTTCGACGGGGATTACCTCGGCGTGCGCGAAAGCATGACGTTTCGCTCGGTCCCGGACGCGCTGGCCGTGGTCGCGCCTCCGCGAAAAACCCACTCTGAGCTGCCGTAACGAAGTCCCCGATAGCCAGGCGGCGAATATTTTGTGCCAGATCGGCCAGCCAGCGTAGTACAACGGAGTAATGGTCCGGCTACGGAACGGTCAAAGTGAGATTGCCCACGAGGTAACGCACGCTATTGACTTCTGTTGGGCCTGTGAAACGATCAAAAGGTTGCATGCAGAAATTTAGATGGGGGTACGGCCCCTTTTCTTGTGCACGCGTTAACAGCCGAAGAAAATTGGCCGTGCGCCTTGCTGCGCACTCAGTGAGGAGTAACAACTTATGGATTGGCGCCACAAGGCGGTCTGTCGCGACGAAGACCCGGAGCTGTTCTTCCCGGTAGGGAACAGCGGCCCGGCGCTCGCGCAGATCGCTGACGCGAAACTGGTCTGCAATCGGTGCCCGGTGACCACAGACTGCCTTTCCTGGGCCCTGAATACCGGCCAGGACTCGGGCGTCTGGGGCGGCATGAGCGAAGACGAGCGGCGCGCACTCAAGCGTCGCAACGCCCGGACGAAGGCCCGTAGCGGAGTCTGACTCGGTTTAGACCACACAGCGCGGCCTCGACGAAAGTCGGGGCCGCGCTGTTGTGTCGGGCGCAGGCTATAACGTCAATCGGGTTCGCCGGCCGATCGGCACCCGCAAGACCACATCGGTGCCACGCGACGGCGCCTCGCGCATGCCCAGCGTCCCGTCCAGTTCGGCCGACACCAGCGTCCGCACGATCTGCAGGCCCAGGCTGTCGGACGTCTCCAGGCTGAAGCCTTCCGGCAAGCCGCGGCCGTCGTCGTGCACGACGACGTCGAGCCAGCGCGCCGACCGCTCGGCGCGGATGGTCACCGAGCCCTCTTGGGCGGCGGGGTCGAAGGCGTGCTCGATCGCGTTCTGGACCAGTTCGGTGATCACCATGATCAGCGCGGTCGCGCGGTCGGAGTCCAGCACACCCAGGTCGCCCACCCGGTTGATGCGGATCGGCCGGTCGACCGACGCGACGTCGTTCATGATCGGCAGGATCCGGTCGATGACCTCGTCGAGGTTGACCTGCTCGTCCACCGACATCGACAGCGCGTCGTGCACCAACGCGATGGACGAGACCCGGCGCACGGACTCGATCAGGGCCTCCCGGCCCTCGTCGTTGGCGGTCCGGCGGGCCTGCAGGCGCAGCAGGGCCGCGACCGTCTGCAGGTTGTTCTTCACCCGGTGGTGGATTTCGCGGATCGTGGCGTCCTTCGAGATCAGCGCCCGGTCGCGGCGCTTCACCTCGGTGACGTCGCGGATCAGCACCGCGGCGCCGGCGCTGGCGCCGTCGACCACCAGCGGCAGCGTCCGCAACAGCACCGTGGCGCCGCCGGCGTCCACCTCCATCCGCATGCTGCGCCCGCCGGCCAGCAGGTCGAGCACGTGCTCGGCCAACTCCTGCGCCTCGAACGGGTCGGAAACCAGCGGCCGCGTGACCTTGACCAGGTTGCGGCCCTCCAGCTCGGTGGTCAGGCCCATCCGGTGGTAGGCCGACACCGCGTTGGGGCTGGCGTAGGCGACCACCCCGTTGACGTCCAACCGGATGAAGCCATCGCCGGCCCGCGGCGTGGAACGCGACATGACCACGTCGCCGACGTCGGGGAAGGTGCCCTCCGCGAGCATGGCCACCAGATCCCGGGCGCAGTCCCGGTAGGCGGTCTCCAGCTGGCCGGACGCGCGGTCGGCCGCGACGGCGGTTTGATGCCGGGTGAGCACGGCCACCACCCTGCCGCCGTAGCGCACCGGGGACGCCTCGACGTGCGGGCCGGGCAGCCACGAATCCTGGTGCGCCACTTCGCCATCCCGCTGGGCGACGCCGGAGTCGAAGGTCTCGGCGACGAGCGGCAGCCGGTCGGCGGCGACGACGCTGCCCACCGAGTCGGTCAGCAGCACCGTGGGCGCGGTGTTCGGCCGGCACTGCGCCACGCACACCAACATGCCGTCGTCGCGGCGCACCCACATCAGGTAGTCGGCGAAGGACAGGTCCGCCAGCAGCTGCCACTCCCCCACCACCGCGTGCAGGTGATCCACGGCGTTGCCGGGCAGCACGGTGTGTTCGGCAAGCAGGTCACCGAGAGTCGACATCGCTCACTCCCCGGGCGATTCCCCGGCAGCGGAGGGGTTCACAGGTTTTTCGGGCCCTAGCTGATCACGGCAATCAGGTCACCCGCCTGGATGACATCGCCCACCGAGACGCTCACCTTGCTGACCGTGCCGTCGACCTCAGCCAGAACCGGGATCTCCATCTTCATCGACTCCAGCAGCACTACGACGTCGCCTTTGCCGATCTGGTCACCCTCGTTGACTACGACTTCGAGCACGCTGGCCACGATCTCGGCGCGCACATCCTCGGCCATCTTCACCCCACTCGTTTCGGCCATTGCGCAGGCTGGCTGCTGGTCCACTAGCTTCCGTCAGGCTCGGTGTATATCGAACCACAGGCCCCCGACCCACCGCGGCGCACGGCCCCCCGACAGGCCGTGCGAGAATGTGAGGCACGCTAACGGGCGCGGGGCGCCCGGTTCTGATCAATCAACGGAGGTTTTCCGAAATGGCCAAACGGGGCCGGAAGAAGCGCGACCGCAAGCACAGCAAGGCCAACCACGGCAAGCGACCCAACGCCTGAGGAACCGCTACCGCGTCTCCCGGATGATGGTGGTGCGGCGGATCTCCAGCCGTAGCCGCTCGCGCAGGCCCTCGGGGGCCTTCTCGCCTTTGCACTTGCTGGCGATCAACGCCTTGATCCGCTCCTCGAGGCCGTAATGCTTGAAGCAGCCGGGGCACGCCTCGAGGTGGCGGCGCAGCTGGTCCCGCGACTCGGGCGTGCATTCGCCGTCGAGCAGCAGCCAGACCTGGCGGATCACCTCGGCACAGCCGACAGCGCCATGGGCGTCGTCATTGGGGCACGTGTCGCCGGGGGTGGAAAGCTCGCTCATGACGACACCTCCTCATGCGCCTGCTGGCCGCGGTTGAAACCCCGCTCCTTGGCGACGTCAGCCAGCAGCGCCCGCAGTTGACGCCTGCCGCGGTGCAGCCGTGACATTACCGTCCCGATGGGCGTATCCATGATTTCCGCGATTTCCTTGTACGGGAAACCCTCGACATCGGCGTAGTAAACGGCCATCCGGAATTCCTCGGGCAACGCCTGCAGCGCCTCTTTGATCTCGGTATCCGGCAGCGACTCCAGCGCCTCCACCTCGGCCGAGCGCAAGCCGGTGGACGAGTGCTCCGCATTGGACGCCAGCTGCCAGTCGGTGATTTCCTCGGTCGGGTACTCGGCCGGCTGGCGCTGCCTCTTCCGGTAGCTGTTGATGTAAGTGTTGGTCAAGATCCGGTACAGCCAGGCCTTGAGGTTGGTGCCAGCCCGGAACGACCGGAAGCCCGCATAGGCCTTGACCATCGTCTCTTGCAGCAGGTCTTCTGCGTCGGCGGGATTACGGGTCATGCGCAGGGCGCCGCCGTACAGCTGGTCCAGCAGCGGAATCGCGTCGCGCTCGAAGCGCGCCATCAGCTCCGCATCCGTCTCTTGCGGGCCCGGCTCGGCGATCTCCTGTGCTGTCGCGCCGTCGCTGTCGGCCATGTCGATTACCCCGGTCCCTTCTGCTGCGGTGTCACCGGACAGCACCGGAAGCGCCAGCGGGCCTGCCAGAACGCAAGCCAACTGCTCTGCACCCATTGGACGGTCCAACAGGCTCGTCGCCGCTGACACCAAACCGCTCCTCCCAATCTAGAGGCTGCCACCGACACTGTCTGCCCGGGTGGCGCCCACTGGAACTTCGAGACCGATTGCTTCAACAGTCGCGGCCGACGTGCTATTTCCCGGCGGGATCCGTGGCCGCCCGTCCCCCGATCCGACCGGGAGCAGGCGGACGTTAGTGTGACGCCATGTCCCTGAACGGCAAGACCATGTTCATCTCCGGTGCCAGCCGCGGCATCGGCCTGGCGATCGCCAAGCGCGCCGCCCAAGACGGCGCCAACATCGCCCTGATCGCCAAGACCGCCGAGCCCCACCCCAAGCTGCCAGGCACGGTGTACACCGCCGCCAAGGAGCTCGAAGAGGCGGGCGGGCAGGCGCTGCCGATCGTCGGGGACGTCCGCGATCCGGAGTCGGTCCAGGCCGCGGTGGCCAAGACCGTCGAGCAGTTCGGCGGCATCGACATCTGCGTCAACAACGCGTCGGCGATAAACCTGGGGTCCATCACCGAGGTGCCGATGAAGCGGTTCGACCTGATGAACGGCATCCAGGTGCGCGGCACGTACGCGGTGTCGCAGGCCTGCATCCCGCACCTGAAGTCCGCGGACAACCCGCACATCCTGACGTTGTCGCCGCCCGTACTGCTCGGCAAGGAATGGCTGAAGCCGACGGCGTACATGATGGCCAAGTTCGGCATGACGCTGTGCGCGCTGGGCATCGCCGAGGAGATGCGCGAGGCGGGCATCGCGTCGAACACGTTGTGGCCGCGCACCCTGGTGGCCACCGCGGCGGTGCAGAACCTGCTCGGCGGCGACGAGGCGATGGGCCGCGCCCGCAAGCCGGAGGTGTACTCCGACGCGGCCTACGTGATCCTCAACAAGCCCGCCCGCGAGTACACCGGCAACACCCTGCTGTGCGAGGACGTACTGCTGGAGTCCGGGGTCACCGACCTGTCGGTCTACAACTGCGTGCCGGGCGGGCAGCTCGGTGTCGATTTCTGGGTCGACGGAGTGAACCCGCCGGGGTACACCGGGCCCTAGTGGCTGCCACACCCGCGCTGGCCGTGTTGGTGAAAGCTGGTGTGCCGCATGAGGTTGTGACGTTCGACCACGATCCGCGCGAGCGCTCGTTCGGCGCCGAGGCGGTCCACGCGCTGACCGAGCGCGGCATCGCACCCGACCAGATCTTCAAGACCCTCGTCATCGCGGTGCCCGGCGGGCTCTCCGTCGCGATACTGCCTGTGGCCGAGCGGCTTTCGCTGAAGGCGGCGGCCGCGGCGTTGGGGGTGGGCAAAGCGAGCATGGCCGAGTCGGCTGCCGCCGAGCGCGCCACCGGCTACGTGCTGGGCGCCGTGTCGCCGTTCGGGCAGCGCAGGACGTTGCCGACCGTCGTCGACGCTGGCGCACTGGCCTGGGACCGGGTGTACTGCAGCGCGGGCCGGCGGGGCTGGGACGTCGGCGTCTCGCCACAAGATCTGATCCGGTTGACGAATGCGGTCACCGCGGACATCCGCGCCTAGGCCCGTTCGCCTGCCTCGCTCAGAAAGCCCTCGATCACGGGGCGAGCCCGGTCGCGTTGTGCACGATGTCGATGTGACCGCCTGATCACCCGGTACGCGTCGAAACCCCAATCCCGTTGCCGCTTTTGCGGAATGCGCCAGGAGATGACGAACACCTGCTGCCCCCGCGCGACGAAGTGCTCTTACGGGCGGGAGGGCTTCGAAATCTCCCATTTGCGGGCCAGGTGATCGGGCATGTCGAACGACGCCCGCACGCCACCCCGCTCGAACTCGAACGCACTCTCCAACAGTTCGCGCCCGAACACCGGAGCCAGCTCCTTGACGAAGTGGTAGCGCGGCAAGGCGCGGCCGATCCGGCTCAGCACGTTGGTGGAGAACCAGTCGGCGACCCGCGCGAGCTGTTCGAGTTCGCGGCGGTGCTGCACAGGCGGCACGAGCAGCAGGTCCGCGGTCTTGTCGCCGATCAGGTGGCGGATCAGCGGCGGGATCGTCTTATCGAACTCCTTGGTGGGCGTGAGTTGGTCGAGCAGCGCGAGGAGCGCGCGGGTCATGTGCTGCCCCTCGAGGGATGCCGTGAAGCGCCGACGCTTGATGGTCTCGAGCAGCGCGTTGGCGTCGGCGACGTTGTGCGGACGCATCTCGTCGAGCACGCCCATCAGGTGGCCGATGACGGTCCAGAGATGGAGGTACGCATCCCTATCGTCGTCGGACAGGTTCACGCCGAGGCGGCCCATCGGGTCGCCGACGACGTACCAGAAAGAGAGGATGGTCCCGGCCATGTCCTCCTGGTTGATCGGTTGGCCCCAACGGGGGTAGTTCCACAGGCCGGGGTGCTTACCGGCGCGGTCCTTGATCAGGTGACGCACCGCGGCATGCATCAGGCGGACGTGCTGGATCGCGCGCAGGCCCTTGCCCTTTGGATCAAGCCCGCCGGTGGTGCATGCGTCGATCAGGAACTGGCCGGTCTCCATCACTCGCCGCCGTGCGTCCGTGTCGAGCTGGCCGGTCAGATACAGCACCTTCACGGCGTAACTGTCCGCGTAAGCCGACGGCAGCGACGCGCAAAACAGGCAGAGCGTGATGAGCAGGCCGTTCTCCTCGAACACCTGCTGCCCTCGCTTGATCTTGTCCGGGTCGGCCCACTTGGGAAGGGAGAGCGAAGTTTTCAGGTAGCCCCGGAGCTCCTTTGGCAAATCCGTTGGCACCGGCTGGTCATTGCGCACGAGTGTGCGCATGATCCGATTGACCTCGTTAACGTCCCGTTTGAACACTTTCTCGACCACGTCGTCGACGGGCGTATCACCCACCTGTCGCATGCTCTCGAGGTGCCCGTTTGTCCATCTGGAGCTTCCATTCATGCCCGCCATTCGCACAGCATCGCAGATTTGGCGTCGTTGGCGAAGGCCCAATCTGCCATGAGAATTGTTAGAAAAGCGATGCGATCCGGGCCAAAGGCGGTGCGCCGCACCAAGAAGTTATCGATCAACGCCGAGACCGTAACGCGGTGGGGTGCATACATTTCACGTACTCTTTTTAGATTCTTGTCGCCACCAATTTGCATCCGTGTTATTTGGCCCCGATTCGCGAGGATGGACACGATGGTCGACGTCAACGACGAATTCCTGCACGAGGCCGGGTCGCACCCGGATTGGCAGGAAAGCTTCTTTTTCAGTTGGTTCGACGCCGAGTCGGACGCGGTGGGCCTGGCCCGCATCGGATACCGGCCCAGCAATCACACTGCCGATGCGATCTTGTACACGATGCGCAACGGCCGTGTCGAGGGCGGCTACGCCAAGCTCCACGCCCGCTACCCCGGCACCCCGGATCCCCGCCACCTCGAGGTGGGGGCTCTGAAGTTCCAGATGATCGAACCGATGTCGAAGTGGCGGCTAGTGCTGGAGGGCCGCCACGAGGTCGACCTGACATGGACGGCGCTGCATGCGCCGTTCGACTATCACGCTGAAGCGCCCCCTGGGGTATACCTGCCTTCCGGCATCGCCGACACCCATATGGAGCAGTCCGGGTGGGTCACGGGCCGGGTGAAGATCAACGGATCGACCTACCCGATCGACGGACTCGGTCAGCGAGACAAGTCGTGGGGGATCCGCCGGTGGAGCAGCATCGAGCGCTGGGACTGGAACACGGTGTTGCTAAGCCCCGACTTCACCATGAACTGCACGCATTTGTTCAGCGGT
Organism: Mycobacterium hainanense; assembly: GCF_041890355.1. NCBI lineage: Bacteria > Bacillati > Actinomycetota > Actinomycetes > Mycobacteriales > Mycobacteriaceae > Mycobacterium > Mycobacterium hainanense. The sequence goes on from NZ_CP169059.1 coordinate 4,513,165, forward strand.
GGCCAGGCCTACCCCACCGGCTACATCTTCCACGACGGCGCGTGCCACGCGGTGGCGCAGCTGAGCGTGGACCACCAGTGGTCCGGCCATCAGGTTCCCTGCGCCTCGCGCATGGTCGTCACCGACGTCAGCGGCTTGCGGCTCGAGGTTCACGGCCGCGTGATCGCCCAATCCTGCTTGTGGAAAAGGGGTTTGGTGATCCAGGAGTCGTCGACACGCTTTGAAACTATCGTCGATGGTCGACGTTTCGCCGGCGCGGGTCTGACCGAGCACGCCTGGCACGCCGGCCTGGTGGGCTCGCTGCGGGTGCTGCCGCGGATGGGGCCGGCGGCAAGGATGGTCATGTCTTTGATCTAGGGCATGGCCGCCGCCCAGGCGATGTGCCCGGCAAACTCCAGCGACCTGGCCATCTCGCCGTAGCGATCCTTCAAGTCCGCATACGCCGCGGTGTCGCCGCGGGCATGCGCCACAAGAGCTTTCAGTCGCAACAGCCAGATGTCGCGCATGGCCGAGCCGTCGGTCGGCGCCGCAGCCAACCGCTCGATCGCGGCCTCGGCCTCGGCGACGTCGGCGTCGGTCCCGCGGTCCAGCAGCGTCTCCACCAGGACCCCCGTCGCCGGAAAGCCCCAGGATCCGCACATCTGCTGCCCGTCGCGGAACAGATCGTTGACGGCGGTGCGCACCAGCAATACGGCTTCGTCGCGATCTCCACTCCGCGCCCGCTCCCGCGCCAAATACGCGTCGACGAAACGCAATTCGCCCAGGTTCGCCCTGCGGCGCCGGAACATATCGCTGAGCTCCGCCAGCAGCTTCTGGCCGCGCTCACGGTCGGCAGCCGCCGGGCCGTGTACCAGTGCGACGCCCGGCGCCATCTTGGTGAACGCCAGCGCGACGTCGTCGCCGGATCGCTCGACGAGTCTCAGGGCCTCTTCCGTTTCGGTCACCGCCCGATCGTCGGCCGTCAGGACTCCCAGCGGTATCCCCGGGTTGTAGATGTATGCAACGACCAACGCGTACGACATCGGGTCGGCCTTGCTCGCCATGGCGAGGCCCTGCTGCTGGTCGTCTTGCCATCCGGGAAGACCTAAGGAGTACCGGGCGATCGCCCGCGTCGTAAGGGCGACCGCCAGCGGGGACCCGATGATGAAGTTTCCTTTGGACGGGTCGCCGTCGGCCATGTCGATGACCGTCTGTGACCACCGCAAGACGTCCGACCAGTTGTTGTTCTCCATCTTGGCGAAGATCAGCGAAACGGACAGCCCCACCGTCAGGGTCGGATCGCCGAGCGCCTCGGCGAGGGTCCAGGCCTCCGACGCCAGCTGCGCGGCCTCACGCGCCCGGGCCTGATGCGCGTGCTCCATCACCAGCCCCGCCATCCCGATGGCCAGCGACACCTTGTCCCCCACGGCGGCGCACAATTCCCGCAGTTCGTCGAAGCGGTCGGCCACCGCATGTGCATGGATTCGCCAGGCGATTCCGCACAACATGGTGCGCGGGGCGATGCGCATGGTTGCCCGGTTGGGGTCCTCCGGGGGGAGGCGGTCGGCGATCGCTTGGGCGCGCTCCCAGCTCAGTCGGGCGGCGTTGATGTCGCGGTTGGTGGCCCACGTCGCCGCGCGCATGTGCCAGTTGAATGCGGCGTGCGGATCACCGGCGGCCTCCAGGTGTTCGGCGATCATCGCCGCGTTCTGGTCGACCGCTGCCTGGTCGCGCGATTCCATCGCGGCAGCGACGCGCCGGTGCAGCTCGGCGCGATCCGATTTGAGCTGTGATTCGTAGGCCACGGTACGAATCAGCGGATGGTGGAACACATACGCGGGTTGTCCGGTGAACCTGATCTGGTCGATCAGCTCGGCCGCCACCAGGTCGTCCAGGCTGGGATGGATGTCCAGCATTTCCAGCAGGCTCCGGGTGAACCGCGAGCCGATCACCGCTGCGGCGCTCAGGGTGCGCTTGGCCGCCCAGTCCAGGCGGTCGATACGCGCGGCGATCGTCGCCTGCAGGGTGACCGGGACGCTGACCTCGGTGACCGCCGCCGCCGAGACGTAAGCGCAGCGGCTGCCAAGCAGCACACCGCGCTCGGCCAGTTCCCGCACCATCTCCTCGACGAAGAACGGATTGCCGGCGGCGCGCTCGGCGATCATGGCGGCCAGGCCGTTGACCGAGGGGTCCGGCCCGAGTAGCTCGCCGGCCAATGCCGCGGCTTCCGAATCACTAAGTGGCGCAAGGGCGATGGTCTGAGCGCCGGTCACCCTGCTCAGCGGACCCCGGTATTCGGGGCGGTAGGTGAGCAGCACCAGAGCGGGGGTCTGTGGGGTCACCGTGACGAAGTCGGCCAGCATCGAGCCGCTGACCTGGTCGATCCAGTGCACGTCCTCAATGACATAGACCGCGGGCGCTTGGCGGGCCAGCGACGCCGCATTGATCAGCACAGTCAACCGCCGCCGTCGCGCATCCGGGTCGATCGTCGGCAGCGCAATGCCGGGATCGGCGATGCCCAGCAAGTCGTCGAGGAGCAACATGTCGTCCGGCTCGGCGTCGGGCACCCGGGACCGTAGCTGCGCGCGGGCCTCTGGCGCCTCGAGACCCGCCACCCTGAAACTCGAGCGCAGCAAGCGCGCCACCAAATGGAAGGGAACGTCGCTGGCGTGCGATTCGCAGAAGGCGGTGAACACTTCGACACCCCGGGCCGCCGCCATCGCGGCGACCTCGCGCGCCAGCCGGCTCTTGCCGATACCCGGTAACCCCACGATGCTGACGACGGTGCCGTGGACGGCGATGGCGCGCTCCAGCAAGCCCTCGATGGCGGTCATTTCCCACTGCCGGCCGACCAGATTCGACTCGGCGCGGCGGACGGAACGGTGCTCGTCGCCCGCGCCGAGTAGTCGACGCGCGGGCACCGGCGCGTCGACACCCTTGATCTGAACCAGCTCGGATTCGCCGAGGGCCACGGCGCCCTCGACGAGTCGTGCGGTCGACACGCTGAGCATCACCGCGCCCGGCGGGGCCGCCGATTCCATCCGCTGGGCCAGGCCGACCTGCTCACCGATGGCGGTGTAACCCAACGGCCCCGAACCGATTTCACCGGCGACCACCTGACCGGAATTGAGTCCCACGCGCAACCGCAGTTCGATGCGGTCTCGGTTGTCGACCTCGGCGGCCAGCCGTGCGGTTTCCTCCTGGATGCCAAGCGCCGCAAGACAAGCGCGGATGGCGTGGTCCTCCAACGCAACCGGGGCACCGAACACGGCCATGATGCCGTCGCCGGTGAACTTGTCCACCGTCCCGCCGTACCGCTCAACGACCGCGGCGCAACGGTCGGCGAGGTCGGCCATGATTTGCAGCAGCCGCTCCGCACCGACCGCGGCAGCGATCTCCATCGAGCCGACCACCTCGGCGAATAGGACCGTGACCTGCTTGTACTCCGCGAGAGCGTCGCCGTCTTGGACCGCCGAACCACAGCTGTGGCAGAACCCGGCGTCCTTGAAGAGCTCGGCGCCACACGTCCGACATGCTGCTCCGGTCGCCATCCGACCTCCGCCAGTCCAGGCCCCCGCTTGCTGGGTGATCTAAGGATAAGTTCCAGGGTTCGCAAGGGCACCTTTCATACCGATCGACAAATTTGACCTGCGGGGACGCGCATCGGTAAGCACCCGGCGAGCGCGGTCGGACAGGCCGGCGCCGTCGCCGTGGTCGGGCGCGACCTAGGCGCGTTCCCCCGGTTCGTCGAGGAATTCCTCGATGACGGGCGCGAGTTTGACCGCGTTGTGTACGAGGTCGATGTGGCCGCCGGTATGCAGGTGCAGTAGCGAATGAGGCAACAACGCGTGCATGATCCGCGCGTTGATCACCGGAATGATCGGGTCGTCGGTGCCTGCCACGATCAACGTCTGCTGCCGCACGGCCGGCAGGGCGAACAGGCTGGTCCAGACGGAACCCGCCAGCAGCTGATGCAGGTAGCCGACCTTCGATCCGGCGTGCAGCTGCCGCACAAACAGCCGCGCCACGTCTTCACCGTGAGCGCGGACGGTACCGCCGTAGAGCTCACTGGCGATGGCGGCGGCATAGTCGGGATCCGAGAACCTTCGTGGCGTGGCCATTTTCGCCAGCACCGACGGGCGGGCCGGCACCATCAAGACGCCAGTGCCGGTCGCCACCAGCACCATCCGCCGGCACCGGCGCGGATTCTGGAACGCGAACTGCTGGGCGAGCGCGCCGCCCCAGGACAGCCCCAGAACGTCCACCACGCCGACGCCCAGCTTCGTCAGCACGCGGCCCAACACCCACGCCAGGTAGGGGAAGCCGTACGGGAGCAGCGACGTCGGCGATCCCCCGGTCCCGGGCACGTCGAACCTGATGACCGTGCACTCCAACCGCTCCACCAGCGGATCGAGCACCTCCAGGCTGGCCCCGATGCCGTTGCACAGCACCAGCGGTACGCCCCTTCCCTGTCGCACGTTGACCCGGATCCGCTGGCCGCCTGCGGTGACATAGCGCTGTTCGCCGATCGTGCTGGGCGTTATCACGCGGAGGCGCCTTTGCGGTGCACTGCGCTTCACTCACTTCTCCATCACGTAGCCGCCGGGGGCCGGCCCGAGCGGCGGGAGGCCTTCTGCCCCAAGGGTTGTCGGTGCATCGACCTGCGCGCCGCTGCGCTCGGCGAGCCAGCCGGCGTAGTCCGGCCACCAGGAGTCGCTGGCCTTCTGCGACGACTCCAGCCACTGCTTCGGGTCTTCGGCATCGACGGGACCGGTTCGGAAGGACGCCTTGGGGTTGCCGGGCGGGTTGACCAACGCGGCGATGTGGCCGCTGGTCGACAGCACAAAGCGGTTGTCCTTGCTGCCCAGCAGTCGCGCGCTGCGATAGGTGGCCTGCCACGGGCAGATGTGGTCGGCGATGCCCCCGACGACGTACGCGTCGGCGGTGACGTTCCCCAGGTCGACCGGGCTGCCCAGCATGGTGAGCGCACCCGGGGTGACCAGGGCGTTGCGCTGCGCCATCAGGATCATGTCGCGGTGCAACGCGGCGGTCATCCGGGTGGTGTCGGCGTTCCAGAACAAGACGTCGAAAGCCGCCGGCTTGCGGCCCTGCACATAGTTGTTCACCCAGTAGCGCCAGACCAGGTCGGTGGGCCGCAGCCAGGCGAACATCTCCGCCATGTCGCGCCCGTCCAGGTAGCCCTTCCGGCGCGAGACCCGGATCGCCGCCTGGGCCGCGCGGTCGCTCATCATGGCGGCCGCGAAACCGGCCCGAGTCTCGTCGAGCACGGTGACCGACAGGTTGAGGCCCGCGATCCGGTCGCCCTCTCCGATGTCGGCGAGGTGGGCCGCCGTCATCGCGGCCAGGATGCCACCCGAGCAGGTGGCCAGTAGGTGGGTGCTGTCGGTCCCGGCGATCTTCTGCACCGCATCCATCGCCTCGACGATCGCGGCGCCGTACGCGTCGAAGCCCCAATCCCGGTGCCGCTTTTGCGGATTGCGCCAGGAAATCGCGAAGACCTGTTGCCCTTGCTGGACGAAGTACTCGATCATGCTGCGCCCGGGGGCGATGTCCATGATGTAGAACTTGTTGATCACCGGCGGCACCATCAGCAACGGGATCTCGTTGACCTTCGGCGTTTGCGGCGCGTATTGGATCAGCTCGAACATCGACGTCCGCAGGACGACCGCCCCCTTCGTGACGGCCACCGTCTCGCCCACCACGAACGCGTCGGGCTCGACCATCGCGGGCACCCTGGGCTTCGAAAGCATGTCCCGCGCAAAGGCTTTCAGTCCCCGCACGGCGCTAAGCCCGCCGGTGTCGATCATCGCCTTCCAGCCCAGCGGGCTGATCAGCGGGTTGTTGCTCGGGGCCAGGCCCTCGACCAGGTTGTCGATGACGAACCGCATTCTCTCGTTGTCCCGCCAGTCCAGCTGGGCGTCGGCGAGCAGCCCCTCGGCGGCCTCGGCCGCCGCGAGGTAGGCCTGCATGATCCGGTGCAGGACGGGGTTGTCCTGCCAGGCGGGGTCGCTGAAGCGCTTGTCGGCTCGGGCCGGGACGCGCTCCGAATTGCCCGCCGCGACGGCGCCGAGCTCACGCGTGAGCGCACCGACCCGGCCGGCGACCGCGCCGGGTTGCTTGGCGAGGTTGACACCGAAGCGGGTCCAGGTGTCGTCGGGCATCATCCGGCTGGCGAACGGCTTGGTGGCGCTGGTCAGCAGGAGATCGAGCGGGGCGGCGAGCTCGTCGGGTTTGGTCGTTTGGGTAGTCATGGGTATCGCGTGCTTTCGGTTGTCGGTGCGGTGATTTCGCGTTTGAGGAGCTTGCCGGTCGGCCCCTTGGGCAGCGCGTCGACGAGCCACACCAGGCGCGGGTACTTGTACGCGGCCACCCGGGCTTTGACGTAGTCGCGCAACTCTTCCGGCGTCGCGACCGCGCCCTGCTTGAGCGCGACCGCGGCGCCGACGTCCTCGCCGAGGGAATCGTGCGGGACGCCGATGACGGCGGCCTCGGCCACCGCGGGGTGCTCGTAGAGCACCTCCTCGATCTCGCGGGGATAGACGTTGTACCCGCCGCGGATGATCATGTCCTTGGTGCGGTCGACGATGTAGAAATAGCCGTCTTCGTCGACGCGCCCGACGTCGCCGGTGTTGAGCCAGCCGTCGGCGGTGACCGCGGCCCTGGTCGCGTCCGGAAGCTTCCAGTAGCCCTTCATCACGTTGTGGCCGCGGATCTGGATCTCGCCCGTCTCCCCCCGCGGGACCTCGACGCCGTCGGGGCCGACCACCCGCATCTCGACGCCCTCGATCGGGGTGCCGATGGAGCCCGCCTTGCGGGGCCGGTCCGGATGGTTGAACGCCGCCGCCGGGGAACTCTCGGAAAGCCCGTACCCCTCGAGAACCGTGCACCCGAAGGCCTTCTCGAAGTCCGTGAGGACCTGCAGAGGCAGTGCTGCGCCGCCCGAGACGCAGGTGCGTAGGCTTCGGGTGACCTCCGGTTCGGCCTCGTCGGCGACGCTCAGTAGCGCCGAATACATCGTCGGCACCCCCTCGAAGACCGTCACCCCGTCGCGCTGGATCACCTCGAGGGCCTTGCGCGGGTCGAACCGGGGAATGAGGGTCAACATCGCGCCGGCGAGGACAGCGCTGTTGAGCCCGCACGTCAACCCGAAGACGTGGAACAACGGCAGGCAGCCCATCACCACGTCGTCGGGCCCGAGCTTGACCAGCGTCCGGACACTGACTTCGGCGTTGCGCCCGAGGTTGGCGTGGGTCAGCGTGGCGCCCTTGGGTTTACCGGTGGTTCCCGACGTGTGCAGGATGACCGCGACGTCGTCCTCGTCGCGCGGCACCGGGGAGGTTTGGGCGGGCAGGTCGGCGATCAGGTCCGCCAGCGCGGCGTCGTCGACGATCCAGCAGTGCGCCCCGGCCTCGGCCGCCCCGGCGGTCGCCTCCTCGGCGAAGGCCGGGGCGGCGAACATGGCCTTGGCGGCGGTGTTGGACAGGTAGTAGGAGACCTCGCGGGCCTTGAGCAACGGGTTCATCGGGACCGCGACGGCGCCCCGATACATGATGCCGTAGAACGCGACGGCGAACGCCGGTGTATTGGGCAGCATCACGCCTACCCGGTCGCCCGGCCCTACTCCCGCGCGCTCGAGCAGCGTCGCGACCCGGGCCGCGGCGGCGTCGAATTCGGCGTAGGTCAACCGCAAGTCGTCGCAGCGCAGCGCCACCCGTTGCGGGTGACGATCTTTCGATGCGACGAGGTTGGCGCTCAACGAGGTCATAGGGTGCCTCCGGGTCGTGGTTTCCTGCGTGCATCAAGCGTGATCCGGTCGGCTCGGGGGGACAATGTTTGCGGAAACAACGACCGTGCCGGTTGGCTGTGACCGGTCACATTCGCCGGCGCCCGGGCATAAGGTTTGCGGTATGGGCGTGGCATCGAAAACCAGCAGCGTCCGGCCGGGCGCAGCGGTGGACCCGGACGTCGTTGAGCTCGGCAGGCTCATGCTGGCCCGCGCCCCGGCGTTGGGGACGGCGATGGCCGACCTGCTGTGCCGCGAGATCGCGGCCTACCGCGACGGCAGCGTCGTGACGAAGGAGCAAGTGGCCGAAAGCTGCGTCGCGAACGTGACGTTCATCTTCGACTCGCTCACCGGCGGCACCCACGTCGACGTCTCGCCCGCGGAGCGCACGGGCACCGAGCGCGCGCTCGCCGGTGTGCCGCTGCCGGCGGTGATGACCGCTTACCGTATCGGTTTTCGCTCCGTGTGGGAGGAGACCCTGTCCGTCGCCCGCGCCGCAGCGATACCGACCGACGCCATCCTGGATGCCACCGCCCGGATCTTCTTCGCGCAGGACACCTTCACCCAGGCGATGGCCACCGCCTACCGCCAGCAGCTCACCACGCAGATTCTCGAGCGCGAGGAAGAACGGTCGGCGTTGGTGGAAGCGCTGCTGGCTCACCGGATCACCGACAGCCAAAGCCTCTGGGAGGCAGCGGATTTGCTGCGACTACCCACTTCGGGACCCTATGTCGTGGTGGCGGCCGAGCTGCCCGCGATAGGGAAGCTGGGATTGCCGGCGATCGAAAACAAGCTGTCGGCCCGCGACATCCGGTCGGCGTGGCGGCTGCTGCCCGACCTGCAGGTGGGCATCGTCCACCTTCGGGGCGCGGAACCGACCGACGGGCTCAACACCCTCGTCGAGGTGCTCGACCAAGCCGCGACCGCGAGGGTCGGCATCAGTCCAGCGTTTCGCGAGCTGGCCGACACCAGCGACGCGCTGCGACTGGCCAGGGTCGCGGTCACCGGCAAGCCCTCCAGTGAATCGCTGGTCTCCCTTTTCGACGACACCCCGCTCGCCGTCGCGGCGGTCAGCGCGCCCGAAGCGATGACCAAGATCAAATCGATGGTGCTGTCGCGTGTAGACGAACTGCCCGAGGAGGAACGCACCATCCTGATCGACACGTTCCGGGCCTGGGTCGAGGCGGGCGGATCGGCCAACGACACCGCGACGAAGATCTTCTGCCACCCCAACACGGTGCGGCACCGGCTGCGCCGCATCGAGGAGTTGACCGACCGATCCCTCTCACGCCCAAAAGATCTCGCCGAGCTGTGCCTGGCCTTCGAGGTCGAGCGGCGACTGCCCTAGCCGGTCAATGCCTTCGCCCGGCTGCGGGTTTGGAACGCCGTGATGACGTCCATGATGCCGATGACTATCAGCCACCACCCGGCCACCAGGGTCAGGACCGCCATCGAATCGATCGGCGAGATGATCAGCACGCCACCGCCGATCACGAGGATCACACCGGAGAGTGCCTGCCAGCCGCGTCCGGGCATGTGATCGAAGGACAGCGCAGCGACGAGCAGGGTCATCCCGCGGAACACCCAGCCAATGCCGATCCACAGCGCCAAAAGCCAGATCGCCTCGAATTTGTCGCGGAAGCAGAAGAATCCCAGCACCAGCGACACGACGCCGGTGAGGAATGCCAGCACTCGCATTGCCGCGCCGGCGTGTGTGCCAAATGCAGCAAACATGTATCCAACTCCGGACACCACTAGGTAGATGCCGAACAGGACACCCGCCACGAACAGTGTCTTGCCAGGCCAGACCAGCACTACGACACCCAGCGCCACCGCGGCGACGCCGATGAACAGGAGCAGCTGCCACGCACTGCGGGCAAGCTGCCGCAATGGACCTTCAAACACGGTCTGATCGGTATTCGTCATGACAATATGATTCGCCCCCGTCGGCGCAAAGAAAATGTCTTTGGCAACACAATTCGGTATCGCACAATGGCGCGGCCAATATCGTGCAGCGCTCTGTGATAACGAATCGTCCGCGGCGCCCCATTGTTCCCGGAAGACAACAACGCGCCGCAAGTTCGTCGCTCGGCGACATCCCTGCGGCGCCGCGGCGCCGTTAAGTTCTGCCGCGAGTCAGACCGCAACATCTTCGATTCCGCTCAGCGGGGAAAAGCAGGCACATCATGTTCGAATCAATGTTGGTGATCGCCAGCTACGTGACGGCGGTCTTCGCCCCCGTGCTGATTCCAGTGACCGTCCACGCCGTCCACTTCTTCCGCGACCTGCGACCGACCTACCGGCCGATCCGTGCGGTCTCGGCGGTTCGCCTCCCGCGGCTCGCGGTGCCTCGTCGCGTCGCCGCTCCCGCCATGGGCTGACCCTCAGGGCTGGCGCAGCACCGCGCTTCCGTACCAGTGGCAGGCGAGCAGCGCCACCTCCACGTCGAGCCGGTCGGCGCCGATCTCCCGCCCGCGCCTCGCGACGGCACGTCCGACCCGGTACTTGACCGAGTTGAAGTGCATGTTCAATTCCTCGGCGGCCAGCTTGTAGCTGGAACCGCACCCCAGAAAGACACGCAACGTCTCCCTCAGTCGCGCGTCGTTGTCGTTGTCGCTGGCGAGATCGCCGAGCACCGTGGCGACCCAGCCCCGCATCCGGTCGACGTCGCCGCCCAATCCCGCCACGACCGACAGCCCCGGATCGGTGGCGGCGATTACCGTCGGAGCCGAAGCGTTCGGCCGCCGCCCGGCTGCCGCGACGCCGCGGGCCTCCATCGCGTCCCGGTGGGTGCGGCGAAAACCTTCGACACCGGCTCCCATCGACCCGAGCGCCACGTTCGGCGAGTCCGGACGGGTCAACGCAAACCGTCGGATCTTCGCGACCACGTCGGCGGCGCCGATCGGCGCGGCACGGTAGGGCAACCACCCCCATGCGCAACTTTGGTCGGCGGCCACGAACAGCGGACCGGCGTCGACGGCGACGGCTTCGCCCAGCTCGCGCAGGAATCGTTGCAGCCTGGCCAGTTCGTCACCCGCGCCGTCCCGCTCCGGGTACCACATGACGAGCCCCAGGTGGTACCAGCGCAGCGGATAGCGGATCACCGTGGTGGCCGCGTCGGCGTCGACGGCCTTGGTGGCGGCCAATACCTCGCGCACCCGCAGCCCGCGCAGGCTGTTCTGGTTCTCCAGCCACCGCTCGCGTTCGTCTTCGTAGACGCCGACGACCTGTTGCGACATCCAGTCGATGTAGGAGAACATCGCGGCGCTCATCGTCTCGATGACCGCCACCCGCAACCCGTCCGGGATATCGACCTCGCGCAACTCGGCGAAGATCAGCTCGTTCATCCGGCGCTGGCCGAGCCGGTAGGCGCGGACCAGCGCGTTGACGGGCACCCCGTGCTGCGCCAACCGGCGGGCATACTCCAGCGCCGCGGTCGGCGCCTCGACGCGCTCGACCGCGATGTCGTAACGCAACGCGCGCAACATCGTGTCGACGTTTCCCTCGATGCTGGCACCGAGCAGCTCCATGATCCGAGGTTCCCGCGGCAGGTCCGGAATCTGGTTTTCCAGGGCGCGATGGATCTCCGCCGTCGCGTCGGCCAACCGCCCGTGCAATCGGCCGGCGACCTCGGCGACGCAACCCCTCACCCCGACGACGTCGGCGTCCGGGGCGTCGACGTGCGATTTCTTCACCTCAATGACGTTAGACGCGACGTTGTCTTCTGGCGATAACTCCGGCGAGCGGTTTTGTCGATCGGCGACTGTGTCCCGCCGCACACGGAACCTAGCGTTGCGGCCACGCTTACTCCCGACGCCGAAGGAGCGAAGGAAATGGGATTCACCAAGCCGATTCTCCCAGCGGTCGACCCGGATAGCTTCCCCGGGAAGCCACTGATGGAGCGAATGCGGATCCTCGTCCTCGATTGGGCCGAGAACGGTTTCGGCGCACCGCGAATGGTCCACGCTATCTACATCGTGAAACTGGTCGCGTTCTTCGCGATCGGTGGTGTCACCGTCGCGACGTTGACGTCGGGGCTGCCCGCCTTCTGGCACGTGAGCCAATGGTGGAACCAACCGATCGTCTATCAGAAGGTCATCCTGTGGACCGTGCTGTTGGAGACCATCGGCGTGGCCGGCTCCTGGGGGCCGTTGGCCGGCAAGATCAAGCCGATGACAGGCGGCATCCTGTTCTGGGCCCGGCCGGGAACCATCCGGCTGCGCCCGTGGAAGTGGGTACCGCTCACCCGCGGAGACCGGCGCACGTGGTCCGATATCGCACTGTATCTGGCACTGCTGGCGAGCCTGGCGGTCCCGCTGCTGTCACATGGCGTGCACAGCAACTCGCTCTCAAACGCGTTGCCGGGCAACACATCCGGTCTGGTCAACCCCGCCCTGCTGATCGCGCCGATCGGACTGCTGGTGCTGATCGGCCTGCGGGACAAAACCATCTTCCTCGCCGCCCGCGGCGAACAGTACCTGCCGGCGCTGTTCTTCTTCGCCGCATTGCCGTTCGTCAACATGATCATCGCGTGCAAGATGCTCATCGTGGTGGTGTGGATCGGCGCCGGGTTCTCGAAATTCGGCAAGCACTTCTCCAACGTCATCCCGCCGATGGTTTCCAACACGATATTCGCCCCCAGATGGGTGCGGCGGGCGCACTATCGCGACTTCGGGCGCGACATGCGGCCGTCGCGGCTGGCGGACTTTATGGCACACGTGAACGGCACCACCGTCGAGATCATTGCGCCGCTGGTCCTGTTCTTCTCGACGAACAAGTGGCTGACGCTGGCGGCGGCGATGCTGATGGTGGGTTTCCACCTGTTCATCATCTCGACGTTCCCGCTGGCGGTGCCGCTGGAATGGAACGTGGTGTTCGCGTACACCACGATCTTCCTGTTCCTCGGGTTCCCGAACTGGAACGGTTACGCCCCGTGGGACATGACCCCACCGTGGCTGGCCCTCGTGATCGCCGCCGCCCTGCTCGTCTACCCGGTGCTGGGCAACCTGCGGCCGGACAAGGTGTCGTTCCTGCCGTCGATGCGGCAGTACGCGGGCAACTGGGCCTCGGCGTTGTGGACCTTCGCTCCCGGTACCGAGCAGAAGCTGGACAAGGTCACGCGCTCGGCGGGGAACCAGGTCGACCAGTTCGTCGCGTTCGGCTACGAGCCCGCGTGGGCCGAGATCACGTCTCAAAAGACGATCGCGTGGCGGAGTATGCACAGCCAGGGGCGCGGTCTGTACTCCTTGCTGCTCAGCCACCTGCCGGACATCGACACCCGCACCGTGCGGGAGGGTGAGTTCGTGTGCAACTCGATCATCGGATTCAACTTTGGCGACGGTCACCTGCACGACGCGGCCATGATCAAGGCCGTGCAGGACGAAGCCGGTTTTGAGCCGGGTGAGTGCGTCATCGCCTGGGTCGAGTCCGAGGCATTCGGCAGCGGCGTCCAGCACTACCAGCTGATCGACGCAGCGTTGGGGGTGATCGAGCGCGGCACCTGGAAGGTCGCGGACGCGGTCGCCGAGCAGCCGTGGCTGCCCAACGGCCCGATCCCGCTTCAAGTCGGCTGGTCGCTGCTCGGCGCGGCGGCGGTCAAGGCGGGCGCGCCGGCATGACGACCGCAGTGGTGGTGGGGGGCGGGCCGAACGGGCTCGCCGCCGCCATCTGCCTGGCCGCCGAGGGTGTGCAGGTCACCGTGCTCGAGGCCGCCGACGAGGTCGGCGGCGGCGCCCGCAGCAGCGGGGCGATTTTGCCGGGCCTGCTGCACGACCACTGCTCGGCCATTCACCCGATGGCCGTCGGCTCGCCGTTCCTGAGCCGTTTCGAGTTGGAGCGGTACGGCCTGACATGGCGGTGGCCCGCAATCGATTGCGTGCATCCCCTCGACGGCGGCGGCGCCGGCGTCCTGCACCGCTCGGTGGCGCGGACCGCGGCCGGTCTCGGACGCGACGGATCGCGCTGGCGGCTCGCGTTCGGCCATTCGGCGGCCCGGTTCGACACCCTGAGCGAGGACATCATGGGGCCGCTGCTGCGGCCGCCGCATCACCCGTTGATGCTGGCCCGGTTCGGCGCGCCCACCGTGCTTCCGGGGTCGACGTTCGCCCGCTTCTTCCGCACCGACGAAGGCCGGGCGTTGTTCGGAGGCGTTGCGGCGCATGCCTTCCGGCCCCTGCACTACCCGATGACGTCGGCCATCGGGATGGGCATCCTCGCCGCCGGTCACCGGTACGGCTGGGCGGTCGCCGAAGGGGGGTCGCAGTCGATCACCAACGCGATGGTGGCGCTGCTGACCGACCTGGGCGGCAAGATCGAGACCGACGTCCGGGTCCAGGCGGCGTCGGAGCTGCCGCCGGCGGACGTCACGATGTTCGATCTGGCACCTGAGGCGGTGGCGGGTATTTTGGGCGACCGGCTGCCGCGTCGAGTCTCACGCGCCTTCACCAGGTTTCGCCGCGGGCCGGGCGCGTTCAAGGTCGACTTCGCCGTCGAGGGCGGGGTGCCATGGACGAACCCCGACGCCCGTCGGGCGGGCACCGTTCACCTCGCCGGCACCTACGCCGAACTGGCGGCGACCGAGCGGGACATCCATGCCGGGCGCATGCCCGAGCGGCCGTTCGTGTTGGTGGGCCAGCAGTACCTGGCGGATCCACAACGCTCGGTGGGCAATACGCATCCCGTGTGGAGCTACGCCCACGTGCCCAACGGCTATGCCGGCGACGCGACCGAGGCGATCATCGCCCAGATCGAGCGCTTCGCACCCGGCTTCCGGGAGCGCATCGTCGGGTTGACGATTCGATCGACCACCCAGATGGCCACCTACAACCTCAACTATGACGGCGGCGACATCATGACCGGCGCCAAGGACATCCGGCAGCTCACGTTCGGGCCGCGAATCACGCTCTCGCCCTACACCATTGGCGTGCCGGGCATGTACATCTGCTCGGCGGCAACACCACCCGGACCGGGCGCCCACGGCATGTGCGGCGCCAACGCCGCCCAACTGGCGCTCTCCTACCTGGCCCGGCGGGCGTAATCCCAGGCCTAAGCGATTTGTCGCCGCCGGCACGCTGGCCCACGCGGGGTTTGATGACCACCGGCGTGGGCATCAGCAACGCTGACACCATCCAGACCGAAGGCAGTTATCCGATTCGGGAGGCCTGTCAGGGCGCGGGCCCGGGCGTGAAGGCATCGACGCCAGGGAACTGAAACAACTTCTGGTGCGTCCCGGACCGTACGGCCGCCGGAAAGTCGCCGCTAAGCAACTGAGCGCCAATTCAATACGTGTAGAAGCCCTCGCCCGTCTTGACGCCGAGCTTGCCGGCGTCGACGTAAGACTGCAGCAACTCGCGCACGTGCTTCGGCAGGTGCGGAAACTCTTGGGCATAGTGGTTTTCGATGTCGAGTACCACGTCGAGGCCCACCAGGTCCATCATCTGGAACGGCCCGGCAGGCACGCCCCAGTTGACCTTGAACATCCCGTCGACGTCCTCGGGCCGGGCGACGCCCTCGGCGACCACGGCCAGCGATTCGCGCTTGATGGCCGCCCAAATCCGGTTGAAGATGAAGCCGGTGGATTCCTTGCGCGCCTCGAAGGGGAAGACGCCGAATTCCGGCAGCACGGCCAGCAGCGTGTCGAGGAGCCCCCGGTCGGTCTGACCGTCCGACATCAGGTCGACCGCGTTGACCTCCGGTGGCATGTAGAAGTGCATGTTGCACAAACGGGTTTTGTCGCGCACGTTTTCGGCCATCAGGCGCGAAGGGTACGACGACGAGTTGGTTGCGAAGATCGTGCCCGGCGGCGCCGCCCGGTCGATCTGGTCCCACGTCGCAATCTTTATCTCGAGCTTCTCCGGGACGGACTCAACGACAAGCCACGCATCGTCTAAGGCCTCTTCGAGTGACCCGGCACTGTCCGCAGCACCCACTTCACCGAAACCTCTGTCGGCCACCATCTTCGGCAGCGTTTCCGTCACGTAAGACACCGCGGCGGCGCGCTGTTCGCGGCGGGGCGCGAAAATGCGCACGGTTCCGCCACGACTCGCGAACATCAGCGCTATGCGGCGACCCAGTGTTCCGGCCCCGATCACCGCGACTGGGCGGCTGCGGATGTCCTCGAACGTGTAGGTGTAGGAGCCGGTCACAGTCGCATATTAATTTGCGCCCGCTGGCATGCGTCCGTCGCCGAACCACAAAGGTGCGCCGATGTGTTGTCTCGCACCGACAGATCCAAACAACTTGCGCCACTTTAGTTTCAGTGGTCCCAACGCGGCCGGTTTTGTCGTACCCCCTGACTAGCTTGGGAGCATGAGTTCTGGCAGCGTCGGTGATCGGGAGGCGATCGCGGCTGCCTTTGAGGCGCTGGACGCCGCGATGGACACGGTGATCGGGCTGGACTGCGAGGCGTTGACCACCAAAGAATGGTTGGCATTGCTCGGGCGGTGCGAGAAGGTGCGCCGGCGGCTGCCGGCCGTGGAGCATCCGATGATCAATTGCCTGGCGCGTCAGGCGACCGCCGAGGAGTTGGGTGGCAAGCTTTCCCATGCGATCGCCGAGGCGGCGTTGATCACCCGCGCCGAGGCCTCCCGGCGCATCAAGGAGGCCGCCGACCTGGGCCCGCGTCACGGCCTGACCGGAGAGCGGTTGCCGCCGGTGCTGGCCGCGACGGCCGCCGCGCAACGCGCCGGTGAGCTGGGAGCCGGGCAGGTGGCGGTGATTCGCAAGTTTTGGCATCAGCTGCCCGGCTGGATCGATCACGGCACCCGCGAACACGCCGAAGCCAAGCTGGCCAGCGAGGCCACCCGGTTTCGTCCCGAACAACTGGGCGCGCTGGCCGACACGCTGGCCGATTGCCTCAACCCCGACGGCACCTACACCGACGCCGACCGCGCCCGGCGGCGAGGGCTCACATTGGGCAACCAGCAATCCGACGGCATGTCGGAGCTGCGCGGGCTGATCACCCCCGAGCTGCGCGCCACGATCGAGGCGGTGTTGGCCAAGCTGGCCGCCCCCGGCATGTGCAACCCCCTCGACGACACCCCCACCGTCGACGGCCCACCGTCTCAGGACGCCATCGACAAAGACGCCCGCTCGGCATCCCAACGCAACCACGACGCGCTGACCGCCGCGCTGCGCGCGCTGCTCGCCTCGGGCAAGCTCGGCCAACACAACGGGCTTCCCGCCTCCATCATCGTCACCACCACCTTGGCCGAACTCGAAGCCGCCGCCGGCAGGGCGTTGACCGGCGGGGGCAGCATCTTGCCCATGAGCGACGTCATCCGCCTCGCCCGCCACGCCCGGCACTACCTGGCCATCTTCGACAACAACGGCAAAGCCCTGGCGCTCTATCACACCAAACGCCTAGCCTCCCCCGCGCAACGAATCGTGTTGTACGGCAAGGAACACGGCTGCACCGCACCGGGGTGCACCGTGGCCGGCTACTACAGCGAAGTCCACCACGTCACCGACTACGCGCAATGCCACACCACCGATGTCAACGACCTCACCTTCGCCTGCGGCTGCCAACACCGCATGCTCCACCCCGACGGCTGGACCACCCGCAAAAACACCAAGGGCGAAACCGAATGGATCCCCCCACCCCACCTCGACCGCGGCCAACCCCGCACCAACAGCTACTGGCACCCCGAAAAACTTCTGCGCACCGACGACGACGAAGAAGAAGACGACGAAGACGAAAGCGACAGTCCGGGCGCGGCGTGACCGCCGCGCACACCGCTAGAGCAGCTTCATCTGCTCCGACTGCTCTTCGACTGGCTCAAGCAGTTCGGGTCCGTTGTTGCGCACGCTGTTGACCAACGTCGACACCTCGCGCATGCGAATGCCGCTCACGTCCGGCGGCCTGGTGAGCAGCTCGTCGTCGATCGGGGCGTCCGGGTCCAACCACCGGTCCCAGTCGCGTTCGGGCAGCGCCAGCGGCATGCGGTCGTGGATCTCGGCCAGCTCGCCGGGCGCGTCGGTGGTGATGATCGTGCAGCTCAGTAGCGGCGAGCCCGCTTTGGCCGGCTTCCAGACCGACCACAGGCCCGCCATGAACAGCGGCTCGCCGTCCTCCCGGTACATGAAGAAGGGCGTCTTGCGGGACTTCTTGCCGTCGGCCGCGTCGGGGTTGACGCGCCATTCGTAGTAGCCGTCCATCGGGATCAGGCAGCGCTTCGACTTGGCGCTCGACCGGAACGCGGGCGAGGTGGTGACCTTGTCCGCGCGGGCGTTGATCAGCATCGGGCCCTTGGTCTCCGGCGCCCCGTCGGCATCGGCCTTGACCCACGGCGGCACCAGGCCCCAGCGCATCAGCCGCACCCGGCGGGTGGGCTCGTCGTCGGGATCGGTGTGGCGGCTCACGACGGTCGCGATGGTGGACGTCGGGGCCACGTTGTAGTTGGGCGCGCCGGCGCCCTCGGCGGCGCCGGTGGCCTCGTCGATCGCCTTGATCTTCTGGGCGAGCAGCGCCGGGTCGGTGGTGACCGCGAACCGTCCACACATAAGTCCATGGTGGCAGAGCCACGGAGTCCGATTGGTGGCAGAGCCACGGAGCCCCATCGGTGGCAGAGCCACGGAGCCCCATCGGTGGCAGAGCCACGGAGCCCCATCGGTGGCAGAGCCACGGAGCCCCATCGGTGGCAGAGCCACGGAGTCCTATTGGTGGCAGAACAGGCCGACACGCCATGATGGACCGGTGAGTATGTGGACGGCCCCCAGCGCGGAAAAACCGGTGCAGGCGACCGTGACCGTTCCGGGCTCGAAGTCGCAGACGAATCGGGCGCTGGTGCTCGCCGCGTTGGCGGCCGCGCGGGGACACGGCACCCCCACCATCAGCGGGGCGCTGCGCAGCCGGGACACCGATTTGATGATCAGCGCGCTGCGCACTCTCGGCCTGCGCGTCGACGGCGCAGGCTCCGAGCTGACGGTCGGCGGCCGGATCTCCCCGGGACCCGAGGCGCAGGTGGATTGCGGCCTGGCCGGCACGGTCCTGCGGTTCGTCCCGCCGCTGGCGGCGCTGGCCCAGTCGGTGGTCGAGTTCGACGGCGACGAGCAAGCCCGGGCGCGGCCGATCGCGCCGCTGCTCGACGCGTTGCGCGGCCTGGGCGTGCCGATCGAGGGCTCGGGCCTGCCCTTCCGCGTCCACGGCGCCGGGTCGGTCGCCGGTGGGACCGTGGACATCGACGCCTCGGCGTCCTCGCAGTTCGTGTCGGGGCTGCTGCTGTGCGCGCCCTCGTTCACCGACGGCCTGACCGTGCGGCACACCGGGGCGACGCTGCCGTCGGCGCCACACATCGCCATGACGGTAGTCATGCTGCGCCAGGCCGGGGTCGAAGTCGACGACTCGGTTCGCAACAGCTGGCGGGTGCAACCCGGCCCGGTCGCGGCCCGGCATTGGCAGGTCGAACCGGACCTGACCAACGCCGTCCCGTTCCTGGCGGCGGCCGTGGTCACCGGCGGGGCGGTGCGCATCACCGGTTGGCCGGAGGCCAGCGTGCAACCGGCGGAGCACATCCTGACGGTGCTGGGCAAGCTGAATGCCGTTGTCACCCAAGGCGATTCGTTCCTCGAGGTGCGTGGGTCCGCCGAATACGACGGTTTCGATGTCGACCTGCGCGACGTCGGCGAGTTGGCCCCGTCGGTGGCGGCGCTGGCCGCGCTGGCGACCCCGGGCTCGGTGTCGCGCCTTTCGGGCATCGGCCACCTCCGGGGCCACGAGACCGACCGCCTCGCCGCGCTGCGCACCGAGATCACCAACCTCGGCGGCGACTGCACCGAGACGCCCGACGGCCTGGTGATCACCGCGACACCGCTGCACCCCAGGGTCTGGCGGGCCTACGCCGACCACCGGATGGCGATGGCGGGTGCGATCGTCGGGCTGCGGGTGGCGGGGCTCGTGGTCGACGACATCGGCTCCACCTCCAAGACGCTGCCGCAGTTTCCGCAGCTGTGGGCGCACATGCTGGGGTCCGATATTTGAGGCCCGGCGATTACGACGAATCCGACGTCAAGGTCCGCTCCGGCAGGGGCTCGCGACCGCGCACCAAGACTCGTCCCGAGCACGCCGACGCCGAGGCCGCGATGGTGGTCAGCGTCGACCGGGGCCGCTGGGGGTGCGTGCTGGGCGGCGACCCCGAACGCCGGATCACGGCCATGCGGGCGCGCGAACTCGGCCGCACGCCGATCGTGGTCGGTGACGACGTCGACGTGGTGGGCGATCTGTCCGGGCGGCTGGACACCCTGGCCCGCATCATCCGGCGCGGGGAGCGGCGAACGGTGTTGCGCCGCACCGCCGATGACACCGATCCGACCGAACGGGTGGTCGTGGCCAACGCCGACCAGCTGCTGATCGTGGTGGCGCTGGCCGACCCGCCGCCGCGCACCGGATTGGTCGACCGGGCACTGATCGCCGCGTACGCCGGCGGTCTCACGCCCATCCTGTGCCTGACCAAGACCGACCTGGCCCCGCCGGAGCCATTCGCCGAGCAGTTCGTCGACCTGGAACTCACGGTGGTGGCCGCGGGTCGCGACGACCCGCTGCTCGCGGTGGCCGACCTGCTCGACGGCAAGATCACCGTGCTGCTCGGGCACTCCGGCGTCGGCAAGTCGACGTTGGTGAATCGCCTTGTTCCCGAAGCGGAACGGGCCGTCGGTGAGGTCACCGACATCGGCAGGGGGCGCCACACCTCCACCCAGTCGGTCGCGCTGCCGCTGGCGACGTCGGGATGGGTCATCGACACCCCGGGCATCCGGTCCTTCGGGCTGGCGCACATCCAACCCGACGACGTGCTGATGGCGTTCTCCGACCTGGCGGAGGCGATCGAGGACTGCCCGCGCGGCTGCGGGCACATGGGCCCGCCGGCCGATCCGGAATGCGCGCTGGACGCGCTGTCCGGCCCGGCCGCCCGCCGCGTGGCCGCGGCCCGGCGGCTGCTGGCCGCGCTCAACCAGACTTAGCCAGCCGCACACCGAGCTCGTCGGGCGGCACCGGATGCCCTTCGGTGCAACGCATTTGGACCTCAGCATCGGCGCCGCAGCCGAGGTGGGTGAGGCGAAGCCGGTGGCGGCCCGGCAGGTGGCGCCGGCCCCACTCGAACATCGCCCACACCACCGGCATGAACTCGACGCCGGCCTCGGTGAGCACGTATTCCTCACGACGGCGCTGCCCCGGCTCGTGGTAGGGCTGCCGCTTCAGCAGGCCAAGCTCGACCAGTTCGGACAGCCGTGCCGAGGTGGCGGCCTTGGTGATACCGACACGGCGGGCGAAGTCGTCGAAGCGCGTGGTGCCGTAGTAGGCCTCGCGCATGATGAGCATCGCGGACTTGGTGCCCACCACGGCCATCGTCTTCTCGATTGCGCACTCGCCGACGGCCGACCAGGTGTCGCGGTCGGCGAGCGGTCCCTGTAGCAGTGTCATAAATCACTCTCCCGGCTGGGTTGCTTTTAGTGTACCTAGATGTTTACCTGGGTACAGCGATCTATACCTAGATCGTGGGACTCAAGGAGGAGCCATGAACCGCGATGCCGTCATCGTCGGAGCCGTCCGCACCCCGATCGGCAAGGGCAAGCCCAGCGGCGCGCTGCACGACGTCTTGCCCGCCGACCTGCTGGCGCACAGCCTGCGCGAGCTGGTGGCGCGCACGGGCGTGGATCCCGCGCAGATCGACGACGTCATCGCCGGCGCGGTCGCCCAGGTCGGCGACCAGGCGGTCAACATCGCCCGCAACGCGCTGCTCGGCGCCGGATTCCCCGAGTCGGTTCCCGGGGTCACGATCGACCGCCAATGCGGCAGCAGCCAGCAGGCCATCAGCTTCGCCGCCCAGGGCGTGCTCTCCGGCGCCTACGACCTCGTCGTCGCCGCCGGCGTGGAGTCGATGGGCCGCGTCCCGATGGGCACCTCGGTGCTGCCCGGCAGCAATCCCTTCGGTGCGGACATGACGCGGCGCTATCCCGACGGGCTGGTGCCGCAGGGCATCAGCGCCGAACTGATCGCCGCCCGGTGGGGATTCTCGCGCACCCAGCTCGACGAGTTCTCCGCCGCCAGCCACGACAAGGCAGCCCGCGCCACCAAGGACGGGCTCTTCGAGAACGAGCTGGTCCCGATTGCCGGCTTGTCCACCGACGAATTCATCCGGCCCGGCACTACGGTCGAGACGCTGTCCGGTTTGCGGCCGGCGTTCTACAACGAGGCGATGAAAGCCCGCTTCCCGCAGATCAATTGGGAGATCACCGCCGGTAACTCCTCACCGCTCTCCGACGGCAGCGCCGCGGTTTTGATCACCACCAGCGACGTCGCCAACAAGCTCGGCCTGCGCCCGCTGGCCCGCATCCACACCACCACCGTGGTGGGCTCGGATCCGCTGTACATGCTGACCGGGGTCATCCCCGCCACCGAAAAGGTGCTCCATCGCGCGGGATTGACGCTGGCCGACATCGACCTGTTCGAGGTCAACGAGGCCTTCGCGCCCGTCGTGCTCGCCTGGGCGCACGACACCGGCGCCGACCTGGCCAAGACGAACGTCAACGGCGGCGCCATCGCGATCGGCCACCCGCTGGGCGCCAGCGGCGCCCGCATCATGACCACGCTCGTGAACGCTTTGGAGCAGCGCGGCGGTCGGTACGGGCTGCAGACGATGTGCGAGGGCGGCGGCATGGCCAACGCCACCATCATCGAGCGACTCTGATGTCCACCGTCTCGCGGGTCTTCGTCGTCGGCGGCACCGG
Source organism: Mycobacterium hainanense (assembly GCF_041890355.1). Taxonomy (NCBI): domain Bacteria; kingdom Bacillati; phylum Actinomycetota; class Actinomycetes; order Mycobacteriales; family Mycobacteriaceae; genus Mycobacterium; species Mycobacterium hainanense. The sequence continues at coordinate 4,535,669 of NZ_CP169059.1, forward strand.
GGCCCAGGGCATGCCCATCGTCCGGACCCTGGTCGCCGACAACAGGTACTCGGTGCGATTCCTCAGCCGCGACCCCGGCTCCCGACGGGCCAAGGAGCTGCTCGCACTGGACAACGTCTCGGTCCAGGAAGGCTCGTTCGCCGACGAGGCCGTCCTCCGCGAAGGATTCCGCGGGTGTGACGCGGCATTCGTCAACATCGACGGATTCAACACCGGCGAAAAGACCGAAATGTATTGGGCGATCCGCAGTTACGAGATCGCTCTCGAGGAGGGTGTCAAGTTCTTCGTCTACGGGAACCTCGACTACGGGCTCAAGAAGTCGGGATACGATTCCCGCTTCCGCACCGGCCACTATGACGGCAAGGGCCGGGTGGGCGAATGGATCTTGTTCCAGAATCGGGAGAACGGTGATCGGATGGGGGCGGCCGTGTTCACCACGGGCCCATACATCGAGATGGCGATCTCGACCGGGACGCCCATGGCGCCTACCGTCGAGGACGGTGTCGTGACATGGCGGGTTCCGCTCGGTGCGGGCGCCGTTCCCCATGTGGCTCTCGAAGATTGCGGATTTTACGTCCGCTGGCTCTTCGACCATCCCGAGCGCGCGAACGGCATGGATCTCGAAGTCGCGATCGGCCAGATCCGCTACGCGGACCTGGCCGCGGCGTTCGAGAAGGTCACCGGGCATCCAGCCCGGTACATCGACACCGATCTGGAGACGTACTGGCGCGAGGGCCCCTTGAGCAGAGCCGCCGATGCGCCCGCCGGATACAACGCCGACCCCAACGACAAGAGCACCATGAACATCCGCGACAACTTCACGGGATTCTGGAACCTGTGGAAATACGAAGTTATCAACCGCGATTACGACCTGCTCGACGGAATTCACCCGAACCGGATCAGGAACGCCGAGGAGTGGTTCCGCAGAGAGGACCGGCTGGGACGGGAGCTGGGCAAGGGCGGCTTGTGGGAGCGGGTTCAACCGGAGAACCGGACCCCGATCCTCAAGATCGGCGAGGACCGAAGGACAGGGAGATTATGACCGAACAGGTTTTCAAGGGCGTGCGGCTGCGCTACGACAGCGCCAAGAGCTACGACGAGCTGCTCGCCGCGCTGCTCGCCGACATCGGCGAGCGGCCCGTCGCGATCAACGACATCGCGGCAACGAGCTACAGCTGGGATTCTTACCAGCGGAGCGTCGAACCACACGTCGGCCCAAGCGGATTCATGTTGTTCGGATTGTTCGACCACGGCGCGTGGATTCCCAAGGCCGGCATCGACCGCAAGGCGATCCGCGTCATCCTGGGCAACCCGTTGATCGCGATCACGATGCTGCGCCACGACGTGACGGCCGGCCTGTTCGCCCCGGTCGAAGTCTTGATCACCGACGAGCCGGCCGGCAGCAGCCTGGCCTACGTCAAGCCGTCATCGCTGATGGTCGTCGAGCCCAATCCCGAATTGCTCACCGCCGCAGAGCGACTCGACGCCAAGCTGGCTGCGCTGGCCGAAAAGGTGACGAGCGGCTAACGGCGCGGCGGTCGCGACGGGCTGGCGGTGCGTTTGCCGGCGAGGCGGATGAAGCCGTCGGTGAAAATATCGCACACGGTGTCGATGTCAGGCAGGTCGATTCCTGACAGGTGCTCCGTGTTGAGCCGCAGCAGCATGTGTATCACCATCGGCGCGACCAATTCCTGGATCAGCAGCGGCACGGGGAGATCGCGGATCCTGCCAGCCTCGATTTCGGCGGTGAGCCATTGGCCGACAACGGCAACGACCTGTGGGACCTTTGTATCCGCCTGCAAACACCCGTCAGCTCGCCGAGGGGTGGCCAACGGACTGAGCGAACAAGACTCGTTGCTCCGGTCTCAGTTGAAGTTCCTGAGTCAAGCCGGCCTTGTCACAGTTGTGAAACCACGCCGCAAGCCCGTGGGCGGCGGCGAACAGGTACACATTGCCGGCGATGAGACCGGTGTCGACGAAGTAGTACGGCGCGCAGAGTCTGCGTTGATGCACATGCCGACCAAAACCAAAGAGCCACAATCGAGTGCACCCGACGACACGAACGGGGTCGGTGACGACCTCGTGCAGGCCGCGCTGCGAGCCGCCCGGAATTTGGGCAAAGACGTCGCCGACGTGCCGGTGATCGCGATCGCACGCGAGGCGGGCGTATCACGCAGCACCTTGATCCGGCGCCTCGGCGGTTCCCGCGCGTCGCTCGACGCGGCCGTGCGAGCCGCCGGCGTCGACCCGGGCGGCCAAGCCCCGGTGCGCACCCGAGCCCTCGACGCCGCCGCCACACTCATCGACAAGTCGGGCCTGGCCTCCGCCACGCTGGAGGCGATCGCCGCCGCCACCCCCTGCTCCGTCCACAGCCTCTACGCGGTCTTCGGCGGCCGCGACGAATTGTTACGCGCCTTATTCGAACGCCACAGCCCGCTGTTGCAGATCGAGGACTTCTTCGACGGCGACCACGGCGACCTGCCCGCCAGCGTGCGCAGCCTCTATGACCTGATTGCGCACACCCTCGACCGTGAGCCGCGGGTCGCGCCGGCGCTGCTGGCCGAGGCGCTGGCCCGTCCGGACAGCCCCGCCATCCGGAACTTGCTGGGGCACAACGCCCCTCGTCTCCTGGCTAGTCTGGGCGCCTGGCTCACAAACGAAATGCAATCCGGGCGGATCCGCGAGATCCCACTGCCGCTGCTGATCCAGCAACTGCTGGCCCCGGTCGTCATTCACATGCTGCTGCGCCCGGCGGCGAATTACGTACCTGGCATCGAATTGCCCGACCTCGACGCCACCTGCGCGACGTTCGCCGACAACTTCCTTCGCGCAGTCGCCACCCAACCGCCGAACTAGGGAGTGCAGCGTGGCAGGCGCGGAGCGACCCCGTAACGTCCGATTGTTGCTCGGATTCGCCTTCACGGCCGCAGGAGTCGCCCACGTCGTCGAACACGAGTGGTTCGAGAGGCTGGTACCCGAATCGTTATCGCAATGGCGCAAGTCGATCAGCGCGGCGACGGCCGCCATTCAGATCGTCGGCGGCACAGCGATGTTCGTCCCACGGTTGCGCGTGCTGGCACGCTGGACGAATCTGGCGCTTTTGGTGTCGACGCTTCCGGCCGCCGTCGCTCAGATAGACCATCCCGATGTGTTGCGCCGAGCGGGGATAGTTCCGGCCCTGGCGCCGGTGCGCGTCGTCGCGCAGGTCGTTCTGACCGGGCTGACGTGGTGGGCGACCAGGCCAACGCGGCCACGCGATCATCGTCCGTGACGGCGATATGCTGTCAAGCCGGCTGAAGAACGGAGAGCGCCATGACCCCGTCCGGTTCGACGACGTGCGCTATCGCCGGGGGCGGACCCGCCGGCATGGTGCTCGGGCTGCTGTTGGCCCGCGCCGGGGTGCAGGTCACCGTGTTCGAGAAGCATGCGGATTTCCTGCGGGACTTTCGCGGTGACACGGTGCACCCGGTCACCCTGCGTCTGCTGGACGACCTCGGCCTGTATCCCGAGTTCGATGCGTTACCCCACAGCGAGGTGGAGCACGCCGATTTCGACATCGCCGGGCGCAACGTCACCGTCGTCGACTTCCGGCGCCTGCGGCAACCGCACCCCGTCCTCGCGCTGGTTCCGCAATGGGATCTGCTCAACCTGCTAGCCGACACCGCCCGCCAGGAGCCGACCTTCACGCTGCGGATGCAGACCGAAGTCACCGGGCTGCTCCACGACGGTGACACCGTCACCGGCGTGCGCTACCGCGGCCCCGACGGGGATGGTGAACTGCGCGCCGACCTCACGGTGGCGTGCGACGGCCGTACCTCGACCGTGCGGCGCGAGGCCGGCCTGACCGCTCGGGAGTTTCCCGTCCCGTTCGACGTCGGCTGGTTTCGGCTCAACGCCATTGGCGCGATCAAATATCAACTGACGCCGCGATTTTCGCCGGGGCTTGCGCTGGTACTCATTCCGCGGGAAGGCTATTTCCAGGTCGGGTGTTTCCTGCCCAAGGGCGGGGAGAAGAAGCTCAAAGAACGCGGACTCGAATCGTTCCGGTCGCAGGTCGCCGAAGCGGTCCCCGAGGCGTCCGTCGAGTCCTTGACGTCGTGGGATGGCGTCAAGGTCCTCGATGTCCGAGTCAACCGCTTGCGGCGGTGGCACAAGCCCGGTCTGCTGTGCATCGGGGACGCGGCGCACGCGATGTCCCCGGCCGGCGGCGTCGGCATCAATCTCGCCGTCGCCGACGCGGTGGCCGCCGCGGGCATTCTCGCCCGGCCGCTGCTGGAACATCGACTCAGCGAGGGGGACCTGGCCGCGGTGCAACGCCGGCGAAACCTGCCCGCTGTCGTCACGCAGCAAGCCCAACGCCTCATGCACCGGGCCATGCGCCCCGTCCTGCTCGGTGGCGAAATGCCGACGCTGCCACCGGTTCTTGCGAAATTCATCGCCTTGGCGTTGAGCCGAGTGCCCGCGCTGTCCGTATTGCCCGGCTACCTGGTCGGCGTGGGGCTGCGGCCCGAACGCGCGCCGCAGTTCGCGTGCCGACCGCCGCGGTGATCTTGCCGGCCACTCGACGAGGCCGGCAGCGGTTTGAGTCGGCGCACGGCTGGCCGGTGAGCCTGGCATAGTCAGGCGACGGAAGCCGTCATCCAAAGGCCCTCGCCTCGCTTACGTTAGGAGTCACCGATGAGCGACGCCGACGCCGCATCGATCCGAGCCGCGCGCAGCGACTGGATCGCCGAGCACCTCGAGACGTATTTGTCCTCCGGCGGCGCGCGCGGCCACATCGTGGATGTGAGCGCGGTCGGGGGCAGGGTGTTGACCACCCACTGCCTGATCAGGTGCGTGGGCCGCAAGTCGGGGAAGAGCTACGTCAGGCCGCTGATCTACGGCAACGTCGGTGGCGAGATCGTGGTCGTCGCGTCCAAGGGAGGTGCCGACACGCACCCACAGTGGTACTTGAACGTCTTGCAGAGCAACACGATCGGCGTCCAGATCGCGACCCAAGCGTTCGAGGCCACTTGGCGGGAGCCCGAGGCCGAGGAACGCCACCAGGTGTGGGCGTACATGGCGCACCTGTATCCGCCGTACCTCACCTATCAGCAGTCAACCAGCCGCCAGATCCCGCTGGTGATGTTGACGCCCGTGCGAGCGATCGACGTCTTTTCCGTCGAAGACTCCCGGTAGCCGTTGCCAGGCAACCGAACTCGAGAAGTCACAGCCAGCCGGTGCGGGCCGCGGCGACCGGCTCGGGCGGCGACGGGGCCAATTCCCCGTCGCGCACGCCGTCGAGCATGCGTTTGACCGCCGCCACGATCTCCGGCGCGGCCGCGGCCAGGCCGGCCTTATCGGCGTCGGGAACCTGGTCGGGATCGACCCCCGCCCGCGCCAGCACGGCGGCCGGGTCGGCAAGCTGATCGGCCAGCCAGGCGACCGGATCGGCGGACAGCTCAGGGACGAAGTGCCGGCGTCCGGGCTCCCACCCGTCGAACTTCGGGTGGTGATGGGCTCGGTCCAGGGTCCCGGGCGGGCTTTCGGTGGAGCCGAAGAGGTCCACCCGCCATACCGGACGGTTGAAGCCGATCGGGACGCCAGCGTAGATCGACCCTTGCGGCTCGTCCCGGTCGACGAGGCGCAGTTCGAGCCGGACGCCCCGCTCAGGGGTTTCCTGACCTTCCAGCGGGCGCGGGTCGACGAAGAACATGTCGCCGACGACGACACCAAGAGTTTCAAATCCGAACGCTGCGAGCATGCCGTCGAGCCTAGTCCCGGCGACCGCTACGGGTCAGGCGCTGAGCTCCCGGGCATGCGACCTGTATGGCCAACGGCGTAGGCGCCGAACGTGCACTCACTGCGAGAATGATCACGAAAAGTCGCACTGAGTACACGCTGGGCGCGGAAGGCTAGGCAGCCAGGTCGCCGGCGCTAGGCCGCCAGGTCGCCGGCGCTAGGCCGCCAGGTCGTCGGCGCGCCGCGCGTCGCGCTGCGTCCGCTTCCCGCGCCGCCAGCCGCGCACGGTCTCGATGGCGGTCTTCAGCCCGCGCCGCCGGCCGGTCTGCGGGTCGGTGCCCGCGAAACCGGGCTCCAGTTCCGCGAACATCCGCTCGCTGCGGGTTTCCGGCGCATTGTCGGCGTCGTCGCGCAGGTAGGAGTTCGGCAGCGAGAGCTTGGCCAGCGTGCGCCAGGTCTTCGCGTACTGGACCAGGAACGAGCCGGTGGTGTAGGGCAGGTCGTACTTGTCGCAGACCTCGCGCACCCGCACCGAGATCTCGTGCAACCGGTTGCTCGGCAGGTCCGGGTAGAGGTGATGCTCGATCTGGTGGCACAGGTTGCCGCTCATGAACCGCAGCGCGGGGCCGGCCTCGAAGTTGGCGCTGCCCAGCATCTGGCGCAGGTACCACTGCCCCTTCGTCTCGCCGATCATGTCGGTCTTGGTGAATTTCTCTGCGCCGTCGGGGAAATGGCCGCAGAAGATGACCGCATTGGCCCACACGTTGCGGATGATGTTGGCTACCGCGTTGGCCTTCAACGTGGATCGGTACGTAGCGCCGGGCGACAACGCGGTCAGCGCCGGGAACGCGACGTAGTCCTTGACCACCTGCCGGCCGGCCTTGGCCAGGAACTCGTCGACCCGCTGCCGCGCGTCGTCATGCTCCATGCGCTTCTTGACGATCTTGCCGATCTCCACGTGCTGCAGGCCGACGCCCCACTCGAAGAGCAGCGCGAGCATGGTGTTGTAGACCAGGTTGAGGCTGTTGAAGCGCTTCCAGCGCTGGTCGCGGGTGACGCGCAGCAGGCCGTAGCCGACGTCGTCGTCCATCCCGAGGATGTTGGTGTACTTGTGGTGCACAAAGTTGTGGGTGTAACGCCAGTGCTTGGACGACCCGCTCATGTCCCACTCCCACGTCGAGGAGTGAATCTCCGGGTCGTTCATCCAGTCCCACTGGCCGTGCATGACGTTGTGGCCGATCTCCATGTTCTCGATGATCTTGGCCACGCCCAGCGTTACGGCGCCGGCCCACCAGGCCGAGCGGCGAGAACTGGCGGCCAGCAGCAGCCGGCCGGATACCTCCAGGGCCCGCTGGGCCGCGATGGTGCGGCGGATGTAGCGGGCATCCCGCTCGCCCCGCGAGTCTTCGATGTCCTGGCGGATGGCGTCCAGCTCAACGGCCAGGTTTTCGATGTCGGCGTCCGTCAGATGGGCGAATACGTCGACGTCGGTGATCGCCATCGTCTTCTTCTCCCTACGGTTCGATTGGTCCGTCCTAAAACAGGTCCAGACCTACGCTATCGTAACCTACGAATCCGTAGGTTACCTGTGAGTAGCATTTAGATGTCTAGCACGCAGTCACCCGAGGCGGCCGAGACACACGTCTGAATCCGGGTGCCCGGGTCGTGTTCCGCGCCGGTGCGCAGGTCGCGAACGTGACCCTCGACCAGACCCACCACGCACGACTGACATATACCCATCCGGCAGCCGAACGGCATCTGCACGCCGGCCCCCTCCCCCGCGTCCATCAACGACGTGGCGGCGTCGGCGGCGACCGCGCGGCCGCTCCGGGCGAAGGTGACCGTTCCGCCCGCGCCGGTCGGCGCGGCCTTGGACACCGCGAACCGCTCCAGGTGCAGCCGGTCGCCGATGCCCGCCGCCGACCAGATCTTCTCGGCCTGGGTAAGCATGCCCTCCGGCCCGCAGGCCCACGTGTGACGTTCGCGCCAGTCCGGCACCTCGTGGTCGAGCAGGGCGAGGTCGAGCCGGCCCTGCGAGCGGGTTTCCCGCAGCTTCAGTCGGTAGCCCGGGTGCTCGGCGGCCAGCGCGCCCAGCTCGGCGCGAAACATCACGTCGGATTCGGTGGGCGCCGAATGCACGTGCGCAACGTCACCAATCTGGTTGCGCCGCACCAGGGTTCGCAGCATCGACATCACCGGCGTGATCCCGGACCCTGCGGTGAGGAACAGGATCGACGACGGCGCCGGGTCGGGCAGCACGAAGTTGCCCTGGGGCGCGGCCAGCCGGACGATGGTGCCGCGCGCGACGCCGGCCACCAGGTGGGTCGAGAGGAATCCCTCGGGCATCGCCTTGACGGTGATGGTCACGGTGCGCGCGGAGCCGGACCCGGACGTCGCGGCGGGGCTGGACGTCAGCGAATACGACCGCCAGCGCCAGCGTCCGTCGATCAACAGGCCGATTCCGATGTATTGGCCCGGCTGGTAGTCGAAGTCGAAGCCCCAACCCGGCTTGATCACCAGGGTCGCGGAATCCTCTGTCTCGCGGCGCACCTCGAGGACGCGGCCCCGCAGCTCACGCGCGGACCACAGCGGGTTCGCCAAATGCAGGTAGTCGTCGGGCAGCAACGGTGTGGTGATGCGCGCGGCGATCTTGCGCAGCGCGTGCCAGCCGGGATGCCGGTCCGCGCCCGCGACAACGGGTCGCTTGGTTTCGACGACGTTGCCCTTGATGGAGGGGTTACGTCTACCCAGCGGAAGCTCCTGCTCACTACGCGGCGTCTTGGTTGCGCTCACCATTGTGGTCGATTCCCGGGGCCTCACGAAACCTACGGTACCGTAACCTACGGTTGCGTAGCTAGGGGTGGCGCGCCCGAACGCGTCACATCGGCGTCAGAGCAGCTCCAGCAGAAACGGCAGCTCCTGGTTGGCGTACCAGGCCAGGTCGTGGTCCTGAGCGTCGCCGACGATCAGCTCGGCGTCCTCGTCGCCCAGATCGGCGGCGTCGATGGCCTCGATCGCCTTCGTCACATCCGGCTCGGCCGCGGCGTTGTCGACGTAGGCGGCGACCACATCCTCGAGCGCGACGGGTGCGCCGAGTCGCACCACGGCGTCGTCGAGGTCCGGGCGGTAGCGCACGTCGCCGACCTCGGCGGCCAGCACCGCGCGCCGCGGCGGCAGGGCCGTCTGCGCTTCCGAGTCGGCCAGCAGGCGCAGCGACGCCAGCGCCGCCTCGCGCAGCGCGACCTCGGCGAGCTCGTCGTCGTCGCCCTCGGCGTAGGACTCCCGCAACGCCGGCGTCAGGGCGAACGCCGTGCCGTTGACGGGCATCAACGAGCCGTCGGCGACCAAGCGCTGCAACATGGCCAGCGTGGCCGGAATGTAGACCAGTGTCACGAATCCCCCAATAGTGTGGCCGCGAAGTCGTCGACGTAGTTGGACAGCTCACGCGGCGGGCGCTGGTAGTTCCCGCTCACCACCGGGGTCTTGGGCAGTTTGACGTGGGATCGCTCGACGTCGTGATACTCGATGGTGGCCAGCAGATGGGCCATCATGTTCAGCCGCGCGTGCTTCTTGATGTCCGATTCCACGACGTACCAAGGGCTGGCCGGTGTATCGGTGTGCACCATCATCTCGTCCTTGGCGCGCGAATAGTCCTCCCACCGATAAAGCGATTCGGTATCCATGGGGCTGAGTTTCCATTGCCGCACAGGGTCATTCAGCCGCGCTTTGAAGCGGCGCAGTTGCTCTGTAGCGGAGACCGAGAACCAATATTTGCGCAGCAGAATCCCGTCGTCGATCAGCATCTGCTCGAAAATCGGGGTCTGCCGCAAGAAGCGCGCATGCTCTTGCGGCGTGCAGAATCCCATGACTTTTTCCACGCCGGCGCGGTTGTACCACGACCGGTCGAACAGCACGATCTCCCCTTTCGCGGGCAGGTGGGCGATGTAGCGCTGGTAGTACCACTGGCCGCGTTCCCGGTCGGTCGGCGATGGCAGCGCAACGATGCGGGCGACACGCGGATTGAGATATTCCGTGATCCGTTTGATGGTGCCGCCCTTGCCCGCTCCGTCGCGGCCCTCGAAGATCACCACCAGCCGCTGGCCGGTATGCCGCACCCACTCCTGCAGCTTCACGAATTCCGTTTGCAGGCGGAACAATTCGGCGTGGTACACCTCGTCGGAAATCTTGGGCGCTTTCGGCTCCGCCGATTTCGCGGGTTTCGCCTTGGGGCTTTTCGTCGCGGTGCTCACATCAACGAATGATAGAACCGGCCACCGCCTTTCACCCGGACTAATTACTGGAAGCTTCCAGCAATTCCTCGAGCGATTGGCTCAACAGGCCGGGCAGCAGATCCACGTCGCTCATCGCCTCGCGGTCGGCGTTGATGCCGAAATACAGCATGCCGTTGTAGGAGGTCACGCTGATGGCCACCGCCTGATTGTGCAGCAGCGGCGGCACGGCGTAGGTCTCCAGCAGCTTGGTGCCCGCGATGTACATCTGCGACTGGGCCCCGGGCGCGTTGGTGATCAGCAGGTTGAACGTCCGCCTGGAAAAGGTGGGGTAACTGGTGGCGACGCGGATACCCATGGCGTGCAGCGTGGGTGGCGCGAACCCGGACAGCGTGACGATGGTCCTGGCGTCCACCAGGCGGGCACCCGTCGGATTCGACTCGGTGGCGTGGGCGATCTGGGACAGCCGCACCACCGCGTTCGGCTCCCCCACCGGCAGATCGACCAGGAAGGGGGCGACCTGGCTGATGGCCTGGCCGGGGCCGGTCGAATCGAGCTGACCGTCGGCGTAAACCGGCAACGGCGCCATGGCCCGCACCGTCGCGGTCGGCGACACCGCCACCCCGCGTGACATCAGCCAGCTACCCAGCGCGCCGGCGATCACCGCGAGCACCACGTCGTTGACGTCGCAGTCGTACCGCGCGCGCACCGCGCGGTAGTCGTCGAGGTTGCCGCACGCCACCGTGAACCGCCGGTGGCGCGAAACGGTGGCGTTGAGCGGGCTGCTGGGCGCGGTGCCGCGCGCGACGGAGCGGGCGAAATCGAGGGCCCGGCGGCCCGCGGCGAGCAGTTCGCCGTTATTGGTCACCAGCCCGCCGATGGCCGACCCGACGGCCTGCAGCTGGGTCCCCGGCCCCACGAACCAGTCGCCGATGGCGCCGAAGATCAGGCGCGCGTCACCCGGGTCGCGCTCCGGGACCCAGATGTCCTCCGGAAAGGCGGGCGGCCGTTTCGTGCGGTCGGCGATGACGTGGTTGATTTCCAGCGCCGTCATGCCGTTGATCAGGGCTTGGTGCGATTTGGTGTAGATGGCGACCCGGTTCTTGGACAGGCCCTCGACCAGATACATCTCCCACAGCGGCCGCGTCTTGTCCAACGGCCGGGCGGCCAGGCGGGCGATCAGCTCGTGCAGCTGTTCGTCGCTGCCGGGCGACGGCAACGCGGAGCGCCGCACGTGGTAGGTGATGTCGAAGTCGCCGTCGTCGACCCACACCGGACGGGACGGGCCGACCCGGACTTCCCGCACCTTCTGCCGATAGCGCGGGATCTGAGGTAACCGGTGCTCGACGGTGGCCAGCAGCGTCTCGTAGCTCAACCCCGCGCGCGGCCGGCGCAGGATCGACAGCGATCCGACGTACATCGGCGTGGCCGTATTTTCCAATCGAAAAAACGCCGCGTCCGATGGGGACAGCCGGGTCACCATAAGGGCGCAGTCCTCCTCCGTCGAATCGCCCTGTTGCTTAAGGAGATGCCCCGCCCACGGTAACCGTCTCGCCGCGTCCCGGCCGAGCGCGGGTACACGCGAGCCGCGGTTGTGCCATGATGACCACTGCCTGCCACTCTCCAGCGGGCTCACGGTTCGACCGACGAGTTGGAGAGTGCGTGATGAACACCAGTCCTGTCGCGGGTCCATCCGACGCCTTCGCCGTCTTGCCCGTCGTCGACTACGAGCCTCCCCCGCAAGACGTCCCGCGCCACGTTCCCGCGTGCCGGCCATCGGCGCGCGCACCGCTGCGCCGGCGCGGCGCCCACCCCTACCCGCCCGGGCGGCAACCGGCGGAGCCGGCACGCGCCGCCATGTCGCCGCAGATGCGCCAGGCGGCGGCGTTCGCCGACGTCGCGCTGCGCCGGGTGCTGGAGGTCATCGACCGCCGGCGACCGGCCGCGCAGCTGCGCCCGTTGTTGACGCCCAGCCTGGTGGATTCCGTGGTCGCGGTCGGGCGTTCGGCCGCCGTGCACGCCGGCGCCGCGGTGCTGCGGCGGGTGCGGCTGCAGCCGGCCGGTCACCGCGACCCGGAGGCCGCCGCCGAGGTCTCCGGCTCCTACAGCCGCGGGAACCGGATGCACGCAATCGCGTGCCGTGTCGAACGGGTGCCCGCCGACGCCGGCGCCCGCTGGCAGGTGGTGGCCCTCCACATCGGGTGACCGCCGCGCTCAGGACCCCGCGGTGGACGCCAGCGGACCGCCCGTGTAGCGGGTGAGCACGGGACCCAGGATCGCCATGATGAACACGTACGACGTCGCCAGCGCGGCGACCGCGGGGATCGACGAGCCGGCCAATCCGATGATGATCAGCGAGAACTCCCCCCGGGCGATCAAAGCGGTGCCCGCTCGCAGCTGCCCTCGCCGGGCCACCCCGTCGCGCCGGGCGGCGAAGATCCCGGTGGCCACCTTGGTCGCCGCGGTCACCGCGGCCAGGATCAGCGCCGCAGGAAGCATCGGGACGAGCGCGTGCGGGTCGACGGTAAAGCCGATCGCCAGGAAGAAGATCGCGGCGAACAGGTCGCGCAGCGGGCCCAGCACGCGACGCGCGCGTTCCGCCGTCTCTCCGGTCAGCGTCAGCCCCACCAGGAACGCGCCCACGGCGGCGGATGCGTGCAGGGACTCGGCCATCGCCGCCACGATCAGGGTGATCCCGAGCACCCGGAGCAGCAGCTGTTCGGAATCGGGGTGTTCGACCAGGCGGCCGACGTGGTGGCCCCAACGGAAGGACGCAGCGAACGCCGCCAGCAGCGCGGCCACCGCCACCACCATGCCGCCGACGGCGTGCAGCCAGCCGCCGCCGGCGGCCAGCACGGCGAACAGCGGCAGGTAGGCCGCCATCGCGAAGTCTTCGAGCACCAGCACGGACAGCACCGCCGGCGTCTCGCGGTTACCGAGGCGGTGCAGGTCCTCCAGCAGGCGCGCGATGACACCCGACGAGGAAATGTAGGTGACGCCGGCCAGGCACAGGATCGCCACGCCGTGCAGTCCGAGCAGCCAGCCCGCGACCGCGCCGGGCGCCGCGTTGAGCACGATGTCGACGCCCGCAGAGGGCAGGTGGCGGCGTAGGCTGGCGGCGAACTCCGCCGCGGAGAACTCCAGGCCCAGGGTCAACAGCAGCAGCACCACGCCGATCGGCGCGCTCGTCGTGATGAACTGGCCGCCGGCGGCCAGCGGCAGGATCCCGCCCTTGCCCAGTGACAAGCCCGCCAAAAGGTAGACCGGTATCGGCGACAACGCGAATCGGCGTGCGACCGCGCCCAATACGGCCAGCGTGGCGAGGAGGGCGCCGAGTTGTAGCAGCAGCGCCCACGAAACTTGCACCGGCTCAGCCCTTGTCGATTATCTGCTCGACGCCGGCGATGCCGTCATGGGTTCCGATGACGATCAAAACGTCTCGCGCGTACAGCATTTCGGACGGCCCGGGCGAGGCGAGCACTTCCTCGTTGCGCACGATCGCGACGATGGAGGCCCCGGTGCGGGTGCGGGCGTGGGTGTCGCCGAGGGGGTGCCCGACGAAGGGGCTGTCGGCCAGGATGGCGACCTGTCCCGTCTCGAGCCCCGGGATTTCGCGGGCGAGCTCGGTGAACCGCTCCGCGATCCGGGGCGCCCCCAGAATCTGGGCCACCGCCTCGGCCTCCTCATCGCTGAGGTGCAGGAGCGGCCGGGCCTTGTCGGGATCGTCCTGGGCGTACACGACGACCTCGAAGTCGCCACTTCGCCGGGCGATGATGCCGATGCGGTCGCCCTTGTGATCGATGAATTCGTAGCGAAGGCCGACGCCCGGCAGCAGCACCTCCTTGACATCCATACCGTCAATCCTGACAGGTGGGACGGAGGCGCCGGCACCGGATCGCCGACCTCCTACGGAACTGCTAGAGAATCAGCCCTGCCGCGCCATCCCGGCCGGGCGGTGGCGCGGAATCGGCACCAGCATCGGCACTTCGCGGCGGTAGTCGAGGTATTGGTGGCCCAGGGCCGCGACCAGGTCCCTCTCCTCCAGCTGAGTGGCGACCAGGATGTAGAGGGTCATGCCGGCCGAAAACAGCAGATGCCCGGCCGTCATGACGGGCGCAGCCCAGAACGCGATGCCCATCCCGAGCATCAAAGGGTGACGCACCACGCGGTAGAGGAGCCGGACGCGGAATTCGATGCTGGTGTAGGGCCGTTGGCGCGACGCCAGGTACACCTGTCGGAGTCCGAACAGGTCGAAGTGGTTGATCAGGAACGTCGCCAGCAGCGCGATCGCCCAGCCGAGCCAGAACAGCGTCCACAGGACCGCGCGAGCCGCCGGCATCCGCACATCCCAGATGACCGTGGGCATCGTCCGCCATTGCCAGTACATCAGGGCGAGCACCACGCTCGAGAACACCACGTAGGTGCTGCGCTCGATCGACGACGGCACCAGGCGTGCCCACCACCGCTTGAACGCGGGCCGGGCCATCACGCTGTGCTGCACCCCGAACAGGGCAACCAACGCCGCGTTGATTCCGATGGCCTGGGCGATGGGCGCGGCGAGCCCACGATCGACGCTTCGGGGCACCGCGAGATTACCCACGAAACCGATGAGATACAGAAAGGCCGCGAGAAAGAGCAGGTACGCCGCGGCACCGTAACCAAGCGTCAGATATCGCTTCATGGGCCAAGTGTCCGCCGCGTGGAGGAGCTCGACTATAGGTCGTTTGCCTCATCTTTGGCGGGCGCGGGACTAGGTATTTTTGACCAGTCCGTTGCGCAGCGCGTACATGCTGGCGCCGATGCGGTTCGACACGCCGATCTTGGCGTAAGTGCGCTCAACGTGGTTGCGCGCGGTCTTCTCGCTGATCACCAGCGACGCCGCGATGTCCTTGTTGGAAGCGCCGCGCGCGACCAGGCAGAGCACTTCGAGCTCTCTTGGCGTCAACCCGTCCGGCCGAACGTTGGGCCGCCGCACGGGTTGCCCCGCCGCGTGCAGCACCGCTTCGACGGCGACCGATTCGAGTTCACCGGCCTGCGCCCGGCCGCGCAGCCGCCGGGCCGCCGCGTCCGGGGACATCTGTTCGCGATACGGCCTGGGCTCGCAGGCGGACTGATAGCAGACCGCGGCGGCCAGGATGCGGTCCGGCAGGCCGAGCGCAGCGCCGGAGAGCCCCCGCGGATATCCCGAACCGTCCAGGCATTCATGGTGATTGCCCGCGACCTCCGCGAGCTGCCGCAGCCCCGGCACCTGGTTGAGGATGCGCACCGTCAAGTACGGGTGCAGCCGGACGCGTTCGAATTCCGAGGCCGTCAAGGGCCCTTCCCGGGACCAGATCTGGTTGGACACCCCGATGCGGCCCAGATCGTGGACATGACCCGCGCGTCGAGTGAGAGCCACCCCGTCGGCGTCGACGCCCGCGGCCCGCGCGGCGTCCCCGGCGAGCCGGGCCACCGCCCGCGAATGCCCAAGAGTGAATGGGCATTTCAGGTCGACGAAGTCGCCGAGGGCCACGAGCAGGGTGTCCAGCGATTGATCGTCGAGCCGCTCATGCCGATCGGGCGCGGCGGCCAGTGCGGCGGCCCACGCGTCGCCGGGCGTCGGGCCGGCCAGGATTTCGTCGGCATGGCGCAGGAATGCGTCGGCGACCTGGGGGTCGAATTGGCCGCCGCGCCGGTCTCGCACCATCGCCTCGGCCCCCGCGACACCGTAGGTGCGGTGGTGCACCTCGACCATGTCGGCCAGCTGAGCGATGCGCATCTGGATCGGGATCTCGTC
This sequence comes from Mycobacterium hainanense, assembly GCF_041890355.1. Lineage (NCBI taxonomy): Bacteria > Bacillati > Actinomycetota > Actinomycetes > Mycobacteriales > Mycobacteriaceae > Mycobacterium > Mycobacterium hainanense. The sequence continues at coordinate 4,551,395 of NZ_CP169059.1, forward strand.
GCCCCGGGCGCCGGCGGGCAGCCCGCCGCCGTCGTAGCGCTCGAACGCGAACGCCACGGCCGCCTGCACGTTGGGCCCCAGGCCCATCCGGTCGGCCAGGACGGCCGCCGAGGTGCAATGCGAGTGGATCAGGCGAGAGATGTGGCCTCGCGCGTTGGCGAAGAGCGTTGCCATGACGCTCAACCGGTGCGCCAGCGGTTGGCCGCGGCCCACGTTGCCGGCCAGGAACCGCAGGTAGGGCAGCCCGGACCAGTCGACGAGATACGAGTCGTGACGCACGGCGATGTCGTCGCCGAACCACCGCGCGTACTCGTGGGAGTCGGCGTGACAGCCGATCCACATGATCAGCGTCGTGTAGTAGGTGCAGTCCCGTCCAGGTTTGTCGAGCCCGATCCGGTCGGCGAGCCTGGTCGCGATGAGCGCCGCCCGCAGCATGTGCTCGGCGGGCTGGCCCAGGCCGAGGTCGATCGCCACCGACAGCGCCGCCAGCAGCTCCGCCCGGGTCGGTAGTTCGGGCTCCGACATGGGCCTCATTGTGCCCAGCTCATCGGTCCGCGGTCAGCCGATTGGCACAGTGCGTCCGACGGCATGATGGCGGCCGGCGTCGAAGGTTTCGAAACGACCCGAGCCCACCACGAACAGGCCGCGCTGCGGCGGCCGGAAACCGGCCAGCCGCGGTTGGTGCGGCAGCGGCCCGAGCGGCCCAAGGTCCGCCCCACGCCACGCCGCGCGGGAACCCGCTACCGCCCACACCCGCGCCGGGGCGATCATGAATCGCTGCCCGTTGGGCGCGGTGCCGCAGAGGCGGACGCGGCCGGCCCGCAGCGTCGGGCCCGCGGCCCGGCCCAGGGCGGCCAGCACCGCGCGATTGGTCCACGCCCGCGCCGGCAACCGCCCGCCGACCGCGCTCATCAGCCTTGTGGACGCCGTGGTGCCGATGTCGACGTGCCAGGCGAGCAGCCCCGGGATCTCGACGAACAGCGACCACGGCGTGACCCAGGCGACGTCGACGTCGCACTGCACCGCATCGTTGGCGGTCGCCGAGCTGAAGAAGCGGGCGCAGCTTTGCGGGCCCGGCGTCGTCGCGTAGAAGGTCCACGCGCCGTCGGGGTCCCGGTGCCACACCGACCGGTAGCCCGGCGAGAACGACGTGGCCGGAAAGACCCGCAGCGCCAGATAGTGGCCGCCGGCGAAGGGAAGCCCCATCACGCCGAAGCCGACGAACCGTTCGTCGTCTCCGGATGGCAGGCGGGGGTTCTGCAGGACGGCCGTGGCGGCCGACAGGGGGGTGCTCGAGGTGATCATGCGTCGATCGTGCGCGCCGGTGGCTCGCCGACGCGTGGGGCGGCTGCCTCAAATCCGCGGGCCCGGTCGCCGAGTGTGAAGCTGGGCGCACACTCGGCGCCGAGTGTGAAGCTGGGCGCACACTCGGCGGAAAGGCGAAGGCGCCTAGCGGCGCTTGACCGACTTCGGCGGCTTGGCGCCGCGGCCCTGCTGCCTGGCTGCCGCGCGCCGCTCGCGCCGGGAGCCTCCCCCGGCCACGCCCGCCGGCGTCCGCTTACCGTCGCCGCCGTTGCGCTGCACCTGCGCCGAGCCGTCCTCCGACGGGCCAGAGTAGGTCATGGCCGGCGCCTCATTGTCAATCCCCTTGGCGCGCAACTGGGTTGGCGGCTCTTCGCGCGGGGGCGGGGTGGTGTCGCCTTGCTCAGCCGCGGTTCCGAGCTCCTTGAGTCCCTCGGGCGTTTCCACCGGCACGACCTGGGGGGTGGGCACCGCCTCGACGGTGACGTTGAACAGGAATCCGACCGACTCCTCTTTCATGCCGTCGAGCATGGCCATGAACATGTCGTAGCCCTCGCGCTGGTACTCCACCAGTGGGTCGCGCTGCGCCATCGCGCGCAGGCCGATGCCCTCCTTGAGGTAGTCCATCTCGTAGAGATGCTCGCGCCACTTGCGGTCGATAACGTTGAGCAGCACGTTGCGTTCCAGCTGCCGCATGGCGCCCTCGCCGGCGATCTCTTCGAGCTCGGCTTCCCTTGCGGCATAAGCCCGTTCGGCGTCTTTGAGCAGCTCGTCGAGCAGCTCCTCGCGGGTGAGGTCGTCACGGTCGGAGTCGGCGTCCACGCGCATCAACGTCTCGTGGTCGATGCCGACCGGGTACAGGGTCTTGAGCGCGGTCCACAACGCCTCGAGGTCCCAGTCCTCGGCGTAGCCGTCGGCGGTCGCGCCGTTGACGTAGGCGGTGACCACGTCGCGGACCATGTCCAGCGCCTGCTCCTTGAGGTTCTCGCCTTCCAAGATCCGGCGGCGCTCGGCGTAGATCACCTTGCGCTGCTGGTTCATCACCTCGTCGTACTTGAGGACGTTCTTTCTGACCTCGAAGTTCTGCTGCTCCACCTGGGTCTGGGCGCTCTTGATGGCGCGGGTGACCATCTTGGCCTCGATGGGCACGTCGTCGGGCAGGTTCAGCCGGTTGAGCATCGCCTCCAGCGCGGCGCCGTTGAACCGGCGCATGAGCTCGTCGCCCAGCGACAGATAGAAGCGGGACTCGCCGGGGTCACCCTGCCGGCCGGAGCGGCCGCGCAACTGGTTGTCGATGCGCCGCGACTCGTGCCGCTCGGTGCCCAGCACGTACAGGCCGCCGGCCTCGACCACCTCGGCGGCCTCCTTGCCGGCCTCCTCCTTGACCTTGGGCAGCTCCTCGTGCCAGGCCGCCTCGTATTCTTCCGGGGTTTCCACCGGGTCCAGGCCGCGCTCGCGCAGCCGCTGGTCGGTGAGGAAGTCGACGTTGCCGCCCAGCACGATGTCGGTGCCGCGGCCGGCCATGTTGGTGGCCACGGTGACCCCGCCGCGGCGGCCCGCCACCGCGACGATGCCGGCCTCCTGCTCGTGGTACTTGGCGTTGAGCACGTTGTGCGGCACGCGGCGCTTCTGGAACTGCCGCGACAGGTACTCCGAGCGCTCGACGCTGGTGGTACCGATCAGGACGGGCTGCCCCTTCTCGTAGCGCTCGACGACGTCGTCGACCACCGCGATGTACTTGGCCTCCTCGGTCTTGTAGATCAGGTCGGACTGGTCGGTGCGGACCATCGGCTTGTTGGTCGGGATGGGCACCACGCCCAGCTTGTAGATCTCGTGCAGCTCGGCCGCCTCCGTCTGGGCGGTACCGGTCATGCCGGCGAGTTTGTCGTAGAGCCGGAAGTAGTTCTGCAGCGTGATGGTGGCCAGCGTCTGGTTCTCGGCCTTGATCTCGACGTGCTCCTTGGCCTCGATGGCCTGGTGCATGCCCTCGTTGTAACGGCGACCGTAGAGCACGCGGCCGGTGAACTCGTCGACGATCAGCACCTCGCCGTCGCGGACGATGTAGTCCTTGTCGCGGTTGAATAGCTCCTTGGCCTTCAGCGCGTTGTTGAGGTAGCTGACCAGCGGCGAGTTGGCGGCCTCGTAGAGGTTGTCGATGCCGAGCTGGTCCTCGACGAACTCCACCCCGAGCTCGTGCACCCCAACGGTGCGCTTGCGCAGGTCCACCTCGTAGTGGACGTCCTTCTCCATCAGCGGCGCCAGCCGCGCGAACTCGAGGTACCAGTTGGAGGCGCCGTCGGCGGGACCGGAGATGATCAGCGGGGTGCGGGCCTCGTCGATCAGGATGGAATCAACCTCGTCGACGATGGCGAAGTTGTGCCCGCGCTGCACCAGGTCATCGAGCGAATGCGCCATGTTGTCGCGCAGGTAGTCGAAGCCGAATTCGTTGTTGGTGCCGTAGGTGATGTCGGCGTTATAGGCGACCCGGCGCTCGTCGGGCGTCATCTGCGCGAGGATCACACCGACCTCCAGGCCGAGGAAGCGGTGCACGCGGCCCATCCACTCACTGTCGCGTTTGGCCAGGTAATCGTTGACGGTGACGACGTGCACGCCCTTGCCGCCGATGCCGTTGAGGTAGGCCGGCAACACCGAGGTCAGGGTCTTGCCCTCACCGGTCTTCATCTCCGCGACGTTGCCGAAATGCAGCGCCGCCGCGCCCATCACCTGCACATCGAAGGGGCGCTGGTCGAGCACCCGCCAGGCCGCCTCGCGGGCCACCGCGAAGGCCTCGGGCAGCAGGTCGTCGAGGCTTTCGCCGTCGGCGTGCCGCTTCTTGAACTCGTCGGTCTTGGCCCGCAGCTCCGCGTCGGTCAGCTTTTCGACCTCGTCGGACAGGGTGTTGACGTAGTCAGCCACCCGCTTGAGACGCTTGAGCATGCGACCTTCGCCAAGGCGCAGCAACTTCGACAGCACAGCTATGTCCCCTGTTTGTTAGGAGTCTCTTCTCTTAAGGCGACTCCCATCGTAGGTGACGACGCCGCAATGACCGTCGTAGCGGCGATCGCAAGCGCGGCATTTGCCGGGCGCGGCGGGTCGCCGCCAAACCGTCATGCGGCGATCGCAAGCGCGGCATTTGCCGGGCGCGGCGGGTCGCCGCCAAACCGTCATGCGGCGATCGCAAGCGCGGCATTTGCCGGGCGCGGCGGGTCGCCGCCAAACCGTCATGCGGCGATCGCAAGCGCGGCATTTGCCGCCGCCAAACTGCCCCGTTACGAGAGCCTGATCAGCCCGTAATCGTAGGCGTGCCGGCGATAGACCACGCAGGGCCGCTCGGTCTGCTTGTCGTGGAAGAGGAAGAAGTCGTGCCCGACGAGCTCCATCTCGTAGAGCGCGTCGTCGACCGTCATCGGTGTGGCCGGGTGTTCTTTGGTCCGCACGATCCGGCCGGGCTCATGGTCAGCCTGGGCGCCGTCGTGCTCGGCCGGCGGCTCGGGCAGTCGTTCCTGCGCCGGCGGTGGCACGACCGCGGTGGCGGCGGCCAGCGACACCGGCGTCTTGTCGCCGTAGTGGACCTTGCGGCGATCCTTGACACGGCGTAGCCGGTTCTCCAGCTTGTCGACCGCGGACTCGAACGCCGCGTAGAAGCTGTCGGCGCAGGCCTCCGCCCGGCTTACCGGCCCGCGACCGCGGGCGGTGATCTCGACGCGTTGACACGATTTACGCTGTCGCCGGTTGGGCGCGTGCTTGAGCTCGACATCGAAAAGATAGATGGAGCGATCGAAGCGCTCGAGGCGGGCGAGTTTCTGGGAGACGTACACCCGATAGTGGTCGGGGATTTCTACGTTGCGGCCCTTGAAGACGACTTCGGCGTTGGTCATCGGTTGAACTTGGCCGTCGATTTGCGTCGGCGGTTGGTCGAGAATTTGACCGGAATCCACGGATAGCCTTGACATACGTGACAACTCGTTTCTCTTTCACGTCGCACGCGCCCTGCGTGCCCGGCTTGCTGACGACGCGCCGACGAGGTGGGGAGAGCGGGTCTTTCGATAAATCACCGCTGCAGGCTGCTCGCCGATGCAAGGTGTCGAATACTCACCCCTTCCCGCGAGTGGGGTCTCAACCTGGGAATGTCGCGACCAGTGAGTCAGACCAGTGAGTTGATTAACGTTGTTCTCGACGTTAGCTCTTGTTCGCCTCGCCATGCCACTGATTTCGCGGAGCTGTTGCGAGTTCTTCACATACTCTTGGCGGCCGCACAGCCTCACGCGGCGGCGACCGCCAGGACGGCCGTGACCCGAACGCCCGCCGCCCGCAATACCCGCACCGACTCGCGGGCCGTGGCGCCGGTGGTGACGATGTCGTCGACGATCACGACCTCGCTGCGCGGCGGCGCGCGGCGCAGCCGCACCCGGCCCGCGATGTTGCGTTCGCGGGCGGCGGTGCCGAGGCCGACCGAGTCGCGAACCAGTGCCCTCATCCGCAATGCCGGAGCGACAGCGATCGCGGGGTGGCCCGCCACCGCCGCGCGGGCGAGCCGGGTGACCGGGTCGCCGCCGCGGCGGCGCGCGGCCGAGCGGCGGGTCGGGGCCGGCACGACCGTCAGCGGGAGCTCGACGATGCCCCAAGTCAGCAACCGGTGCACACCGGTGGCCAGCGCACCCGCCAGCGGCCCGACCAGATCCGTGCGGCCGTGCTCCTTGAGCCCGAGGATCGCCGCCCGCCGCGTGCCGGCGTAGCGGCCGAGCGCGAAGACCGGCACCTGCGGATCGATGCGAGGGTTCACGACATGCGGCTGGTCGGCGGCCACCGACAGCTCGCGGGCGCACGCGGCGCACCAGCGGCTCGACGGCGCCCCGCAGCCGCCGCACTGCAGCGGCAGGATGAGATCAAGCATGGGTGTCAGTGTGGCCGTTGGGGCCGACAACCCGGGAAGGGCAAGATCAACCCGACGGTGACGACCCGCTGCGCCCGGCTCCGCCGCGCTTGCGATCGTCACTAGCCCGACGGTGACGACCCGCTGCGCCCGGCTCCGCCGCGCTTGCGATCGTCACTAGCCGGGTAACACCGGCGCCGCGCCGAACACCATCAGCCCTGGCACGTCCGACCACCCCTGTTGGCTTTCGGCGGCGGCCGCCGAATACTGCAGCACCCCTTGGGGAGCGCCGACGTAGACCGTCGACGGGTTGGCGGCGACCGTCAGTACCGGCATCTGCAGGCCGCGGGCGGGCGCGTCGGAGTTCACCCCGTCGAGGTTGACGTAGGACACCGGATGGCTGGCGTCGGTGCGGGTGACCACGATGTCGTCGCCGGTGCGCCAGGACAGCGACACCACCGAGTTGCCCAAGCCGAAGCCGAGCCGCCGCGGGTAGGTCAGGGCGTACTGGCCGGCCTGGGTCTGCTCGACGCTGGCCATGATCACCTGGCCGCCGATCACCATCGCGGCGCGCGTGCTGTCGCGGGACAGCTGCAGGTCGGTGATCGGCCCGGGGAAGCGGGTCGACACGGCAACGGAGTCGACGGGGATACGGGCGGGTTGGCCCGACGCCGGTTCCTGGATCGCGCGCAACACGTTGTTGCCGTCCACCACCACCCACACCGCGTCGTCCAGCGACCAACTCGGCCGCGTCAGGCCGTGCCCGTCGGCGGACTGCACGGCCTCGCCGCCGAGGTCACCGATCCACAGCGAGGCCGCCTCGTCCGGCGCGCCGCGGTGCAGGGTGACGACGGAGGCGACCTGCCGGCCATTGCGCGACAACGCGGCGCCGGTCTGGTCCCCCATCCGCCCGAAGGCCCCGGCCACGTTGGCGAAGTGCTGGCCGTCCAGGGAGACCAGCGAGCCGTTCACCAGAGCGTGCAGCCCGGCGCCCGCGCCGTCGGCGACGCCCGGGTCGGTCGCGGCGACGTCGGAGGTCGTCCAGCCCTCGGCAAACCTGTCGTCCAGCGGGGCGCCGTCGGCGTTGATCACGTACGGCCCCCGGATGTCGGCCCGCGCCAGCGTCCAAATGATTTGCGCGGCAAGCAAAGCCCTGCTGTGCGGATCGGTGGTGGACAGCTTCTCCAGGTCGATGCGCGCGCCGCCGTAACCGCGCCCGATCCCGTTCTTGCCACCGTCGGCCCGGGTCACCGGCCCGCGCAGCCGCAGCGGCGGGGCGAGCAGGTTACGCACGGTGTGCGCCATCTCGGGGCGCGGCCCGGCGATCAGCTTGGAGACCAGCTCGGTCGCCAACTGGTCGTGGTCGGCCACCGCCACGTAGCGCGGATCGGGAACCACCGTCTTGCCGGTCGGGTCGGCGAAGTAGAGCGTGTTGCGTTTGTACGTCGACTGGAACTGCTGCCAGTCCAGGAACACCCCATTGGGCAGGCGGTCGATCCGCCACCCGCCCGAGGTCTTGACCAACTCGATCGGGCCGGGATCCGGCAGCACCCCCTCGGCGGTTTCGAACACCCCCATGTCCGACAGCGAACCCAGGATGTCCGCCCGCATCGTCGCCGAGACCCGTTCGGCGGCACGGGTTTCCACGAACACCACGTGGTCGATCAGCAGCGCGCTACCGGCGTCGTCCCAGGCGTTGGACGCCGCCTGGGTGAGGAACTGGCGGGCCGCCAGGTGCCGGTTCGCGGGATCGGCTGTGGCCTTGAGGAATTCGCGCAGCAGGACGTCGGGATCCATGCCGGGGGTCGGCTTGGGCAGGTTCGACGGCGCGGGCCGTTCGACCGTGCCGATGGCCTGGGGCGCCGACGAGCTGGGCACGCCCGCGCAGCCGGCCAGCAGCGCGGCCAGCATCAGCAGGCCCAGCAGCCGCCGCATCATCCGCTCCTCTCCGCGTGTTCGCGCTGCCGCGAACGCTCTTTGGGCTGCGGGCCGGTGTTGGCGGTCGGCGGGATGGGCTTCATGGGCAGCGGGCTGGTGGTCACCTTGTGGCCGCGAACCAGCGGCAGCGTGAGCCGGAAGCACGAGCCCTCGCCGGGCTCGCCCCACGCCTCCAGCCGGCCCTGGTGCAGGCGGGCGTCCTCGACGCTGATCGCCAGCCCCAGGCCGGTGCCGCCCGAGCGGCGCACCCGCGACGGGTCGGCGCGCCAGAACCGGCTGAACACCAGCTTCTCCTCGCCGGGCCGCAGCCCCACCCCGTAGTCGCGGACGGTGACGGCGACGGTGTCCTCGTCGGCGCCCATCCGGATCTGCACCGGCTTGTGTTCGGCGTGGTCGATGGCGTTGGCGATCAGGTTGCGCAGGATCCGCTCCACCCGGCGGGTGTCGACCTCGGCGATCACCTCTTCGTCGGGCAGGTCGACGAGCAACTCGATGCCGGCGTCCTCGGCCAGGTGGCCCACGTTGCCGAGCGCGCTCTGCACGGTGGTGCGCAGATCCACTGCCTCGACGGACAATTCGGCCACCCCCGCGTCGTGGCGGGAGATCTCCAGCAGGTCGTTGAGCAGCGACTCGAACCGGTCGAGTTCGTTGACCATCAGCTCGGTGGAACGCGCCAGGGTGGGGTCGAGGTCGGCGCTGTGGTCATAGATGAGGTCGGCGGCCATCCGCACGGTGGTCAGCGGGGTGCGGAGCTCGTGGCTGACGTCGGAGGTGAACCGGCGCTGCAGGTTGCCGAACTCCTCGAGCTGGGTGATCTGGCGGGACAGGCTTTCGGCCATGTCGTTGAACGACACCGCGAGCCGGGCCATGTCGTCCTCGCCGCGCACCGGCATCCGTTCGGACAGATGCCCCTCGGCGAACCGTTCGGCGATCCGCGACGCCGACCGCACCGGCACCACCACCTGGCGCGAGACCAGCAGCGCGATCCCGGCGAGCAGCACCAGCAGCACGGCGCCGCCGGTGATCATGGTGCCGCGGACCAGCGTGATGGTGGCCTGCTCGTTCTTCAGCGGGAAGATCAGGTACAGCTCCAGGTTGGCCACCTGCGACGACGCCGGCGTACCCATGATCAGCGCGGGCCCGGAAAATCCGTCGGTGTGCACGGTCGCGTACTGGTAGGACGCCTGCCCGGCCTTGACGAAGCCGCGCAGCGAATTGGGCACCTGGTCGACGGGCCCGGCTGTGGTCGCCGCGCGCGGCCCGTCGCCCGGCACGATCAGCACCGCGTCGAACGCTCCGGCCAGCCCGGCGCCCGACGCGGAATCGGTCTTGGACGTCAGCGTGTTGCGGGCCAGCTGCAGGCTGCTGTCGAGCGAGCGCGTCTCCTCACCGCTGACGATCCCGCCGACGGTGGTGCGCGCGCGTTCGATCTGCTCGATACCGGCCTTGACCTTGACGTCGAGCACCCGATTGGTGACCTGAGAAGTCAGCACGAAGCCGAGCGCGAGGATCACCGCCAGGGACAGCCCGAGCGTCAGCGCGACCACGCGCAGCTGCAATGACCGGCGCCACGCGGTACCCACCACTCGACTCAAGGCACCCATGCCGCGAGTCATGGGCCCCGAGCGCCCCCACCGACTCCTAGTGCGTCGCCGAGAGCCCCAGATCACCTACACCGTCCGGTCACGGAGGTCCGGCCTTGTAACCCACTCCTCGAACGGTCAACACCACGGTCGGGTTTTCGGGATCCTTCTCAACCTTGGCCCGCAGACGTTGGACGTGCACGTTCACCAAGCGGGTGTCCGCCGGGTGCCGGTATCCCCACACCTGTTCGAGCAGCACATCACGAGTAAACACCTGCCGCGGTTTGCGCGCCAACGCGACCAGCAGGTCGAACTCGAGCGGCGTCAGGGAGATCTGCTCGCCGTTGCGGGTGACCTTGTGCGCCGGCACGTCGATCTCGACGTCGGCGATGGACAGCATCTCGGCCGGCTCGTCGTCGTTGCGCCGCAGCCGCGCCCGCACCCGGGCCACCAGCTCCTTGGGCTTGAACGGCTTCATGATGTAGTCGTCGGCGCCCGACTCGAGGCCGAGGACGACGTCCACGGTGTCGGTCTTCGCGGTGAGCATGACGATCGGGACGCCCGAGTCGGCGCGCAGCACGCGACAGACGTCGATACCGTTCATGCCCGGCAGCATCAGGTCCAACAACACCAGATCGGGGCGCAGTTCGCGCACCGCAGTCAGGGCCTGGGTACCGTCACCGATGACCGCGGTGTCGAAACCCTCCCCACGCAACACGATGGTGAGCATCTCGGCCAGCGAAGCGTCGTCATCGACGACCAAAATCCTTTGCCTCATGGAGTCCATGGTGTCACCAGAACGGGACAAACCCGGCGCGCCACACGGGCGTTTCTTGCTCCGAGCCGCAAATATGGACGCAAAACCGGTCAAATTCCGGTGCTCGGCGGCCCCGGCGTGCCCTCCCGGACCGTTGTGCGGACGTCCTTCGCGCCGATGAGGGTGGCGGCCAGCCGGCCCGGGTCGACGTCCGCGTCGGCCACCAGCCAGGGCCCGCCCCAGCCCGAGGCGGCCAGCTCCGCGTACACCGCGCCGGTGCGCAGCTGCAGTTCGTCGTCGCGTTCGTAGCTGTCGCGGGCCCGTCCGGGGTCGGCCTCCGCCCGGCTGCGGGCGCGCTGCCCGGCCAGCTGCGCGGGCACCGCGAGCAGCACCTGCCAGTCGGGCGCGGGCAGGCGCAACCGCCGGTATTCGAGCTCGAGCACCCAGTCGGCCGCCGCCCCGGCCGCGCCCTCGCGCAGGCGTGCGGCGCTGTAGGCCGCGTTCGACGCGACGTAGCGGTCCAGGATCACGACGTCGTGGTCGCGGCGTAGCGCCTCGATGTCCTCGACGGCCCCGGCCCGGTCGAGCGCGAACAGCATGGCCATCCCGTAGACCGACGACGACAGGTCGCCGTGCCCGCCGTGCAGGGCCTCGGCCGCGATGTCGGCGGTCACCGATTTCCCGTAGCGCGGGAAGGCCGTGATCGCCACCGACTTCCCGGCCGCCTGGAAGGCCTTGCGCAGGCCCTCGGACAGCGTCCGCTTGCCCGCCCCGTCGACCCCTTCGATCGCGATCAGCACGGCGCCGAGCCTATCCCCGCCCGCGAGCGCCACGCTGGCGTGACACTCGAGGCCGAGCGCCACACTGGCGTGACGCTCGGCGATTCAGCGACTCAGTAGCGGTAGTGGTCGGCCTTGTAGGGGCCGTCGACATCGACGCCGATGTACTCGGCCTGCTCCTTGGTCAGCTTGGTCAGCTTGCCGCCGAGCGCCTCGACGTGGATGCGGGCCACCTTCTCGTCGAGGTGCTTGGGCAGCCGGTACACCTCGTTGTCGTACTCGTCGTTCTTGGTCCACAGCTCGATCTGCGCGATCACCTGGTTGGAGAAGCTGTTGCTCATGACGAACGACGGGTGGCCGGTGGCGTTGCCCAGGTTCAGCAGCCGGCCCTCGGAGAGCAGGATGATCGACTTGCCGCTGTCGGGGAACGTCCACACGTCGACCTGCGGTCGGATGTTGGTCTTGGTCGCGCCGGAGCGCTCCAGCTGGGCGACCTGGATCTCGTTGTCGAAGTGCCCGATGTTGCCCAGCACCGCGTAGTCCTTCATCGCCTTCATGTGCGCCAGCGTGATGATGTCCTTGTTCCCGGTGGCGGTGATGACGATGTCCGCCGTGCCGATCGCGTCCTCGACGGTCTCCACGTCGTAGCCCTCCATCAGCGCCTGCAGGGCGTTGATCGGGTCGATCTCGGTGACGACCACGCGCGCGCCCTGGCCCTTGACCGACTCGGCGCAGCCCTTGCCGACGTCGCCGTAGCCGCAGACCAGCACCTTCTTGCCGCCGATCAGCACGTCGGTGCCGCGGTTGATGCCGTCGATCAGGGAGTGGCGGCAGCCGTACTTGTTGTCGAACTTGGACTTGGTGACCGAGTCGTTGACGTTGATCGCCGGGAAGGCCAGGTCGCCGGCCGCGGCGAACTGGTAGAGCCGCAGCACGCCGGTGGTGGTCTCCTCGGTGACGCCCTTGACCGACTCCGAGATCTTGGTCCACTTGTCCTTGTCGGTCTCGAAGCGCTTGCGCAGCAGCTCCAGGAAGACCTTCCATTCGGTGGGGTCGTCGTCCTCCGCGGGCGGCACCACGCCGGCCTTCTCGTACTGCGCGCCGCGCAGCACCAGCATGGTGGCGTCACCGCCGTCGTCGAGGATCATGTTGGCCGGTTCGTCGGGCCAAGTCAGCATCTGCTCGGCGGCCCACCAGTACTCCTCGAGCGTCTCGCCCTTCCAGGCGAACACCGGGACACCCTTGGGCTCCTCGGGCGTGCCGTGCGGGCCGACCACCACCGCGGCGGCGGCGTGGTCCTGGGTGGAGAAGATGTTGCACGACGCCCAGCGGACCTGCGCGCCCAGCGAGACGAGGGTCTCGATGAGCACCGCGGTCTGCACGGTCATGTGCAGCGAGCCCGAGATCCGCGCCCCCTTGAGCGGTTGCACGTCGGCGTACTCGCGGCGCAGCGACATCAGGCCCGGCATCTCCTGCTCGGAGAGCTCGATGTCCCGGCGACCGTAGTCCGCCAGCGACAGGTCGGCGACCTTGAAGTCGATGCCGTTGCGGACGTCGGCGGTCAGCGAACTTTCAGGCGTCGTCATTAACGTTCCATTCCTTTTGCGGCTTGGGTTCGGAAGAGGATTACTTAGCTTAGGTATGTGCTCTTGGGCCACTGTAGTCGGCGGCCCAGGCGCCGGCAGTCGTCAGGGGACGTTGACGACGCCATGACGCTCCGCGAACGGCGTCATCAGCCGCGCCAAGTCCGCCGCCACATCGTGATCCGCCTCGGGCGGCATCGACACGTAGCTCAGCGCCAGCCGCACGATGGCCCGCGCCAGCACGCCGGCGTCCTCGTCGCTGGTGGCCACCCAACTCTGGGTGAACGCCGTGCTCAGCCGTTCCGACGCCCGCGTGATGATGGGCCCGCTGTCGGTGGTGATGATCTGCAGCAGGTCCGGTTTGGCCACCCCGGTCAGCAGCGAGATCACCAGCGGGTCCGCCGCCGACTCGGCGAAGAAGGCCCGAAAGCCCTGCAGGAACGCCTCGTAGATCTTGCCGACGTTGGCGACGATCGCGGTGTGCACGGCGTCGACCAGCCGGTCGGCCAGGCGCAGGGCGTATCCCTGCGCCAGGCCCTGCCGCGATCCGAACTCGTTGTAGATGGTCTGCCGGCTGATACCCGCGGCGCGGGCCACGTCCGAGAGCGTGATGGCGGACCAGTCGCGGGTCAGCAGCAGCTCCCGCATCGCGTCCAGCACCGAGTCGCGCAGCAGGGCGCGCGACGCCTCGGGGTAGGGCATCCGCTTCACAGGCGCGACAATAGCCGCTTGGGCCATGCCGTTGGTGCCGATCACGCGCGGGCTGTCTCGACCATCTCGAAGTCGGATTTCGCCGCGCCGCAGTCCGGGCAGCTCCAGTCCTCGGGAATGTCGTCCCAGCGGGTCCCGGGCGCGATGCCGTCCTCCGGCCAGCCCTTGGCCTCGTCGTATTCGAATCCGCACTGCACGCAGACGAAGAGTTTGTAGTCGGTCATCGGATTGCTCCTATCTCTTGGAAATCGACCTTCTCGCGCACCGCGCAATCGGGGCAGGACCAGTCGTCGGGAATCTCACCGAACGGCGTTCCCGCGGGAAATCCTTCCCGCGGAGCGCCTTTCGCCTCGTCGTAGGTGTAGTCGCATCCCGGGCAGCGGTAGGCGCTCATGCCGTTGCCCCGTAGCGGGCGAGCACCCGCTCGCGCACCCGCGGGTGGATGTTGACCTTGGTGATGTCGCCGTCGTAGTGCTCGAGCACCCGGTGGTCCATCACCTTGCGCCACAGCGGCGGCACGTAGGTGAGCGAGATCATCGACGCGTAGCCGCTGGGCAGGTTGGGGGCGCCCGCCATGCTGCGCAGCGTCTGGTAGCGGCGAGTGGGGTTGGCGTGGTGATCGCTGTGCCGCTGCAGGTGGTACAGGAACAGGTTGGTGACGACGTGGTCGGAGTTCCAGCTGTGCACCGGCGCGCACCGTTCGTAGCGGGCTTTCCCCGTAGGCGAGTCGAGCTTCTGCCGCAGCAGCCCGTAGTGCTCCAGGTAGTTGACGGACTCGAGCAGGCTGAAGCCGAACACGGCCTGGATGATCACGAACGGGATGAGCGCCGGGCCGAAGACCGCGATCAGCGCGCCCCACAACACGATCGACAGCAGCCAGGCGTTGAGCACGTCGTTGGACAGATACGTCGCGGGGTTCCACGGATTCTTGTCCAGCCGGCGCAGGCGTTGGGCCTCCAGCCGCAGCGACGAGCGCAGGCTGCCGAAGACGCTGCGCGGCAGGAACTCCCAGAAGGTTTCCCCGAAGCGCGCCGACGCTGGGTCTTCCGGCGTGGACACCCGCACGTGGTGGCCGCGGTTGTGCTCGATGTAGAAGTGGCCGTAACAGGTCTGCGCCAGGGTGATCTTGGACAGCCACCGCTCCAGCGAGTCCTTCTTGTGGCCCATCTCGTGGGCGGTGTTGATGCCGACGCCGCCGAGCACGCCGACCGACAGCGCCACGCCCAGCTTGCCCACCCAGCCCAGCGCGCCGCCTGAACCAGCCGGGAAGCCCAGCCAGCTCAGGTCCGAGGCGGTGAACAGGTACGCGCCGAAGACCACGCTGAGGTATTGGAAGGGAATGAAAATGTAGGTGCAGTAGCGGTAGTACTTGTCGTTCTCCAGCTGCTCCATCACCTCGTCGGGCGGGTCCTGCCCGTCGGGCCCGAAGCGCAGGTCGAGGATCGGCAGCAGGACGTAGACGAGGATCGGCCCGATCCACAGCGGCGCCTGCGCGGCGGCGTGCCAGCCGAGCTGGTTGAGCCCCCAGACGATCGGCAGCATCACCAAGAGCGCCGTCGGGGCGATCAGTCCCATCAGCCAGAGGCGCCGCTTCTTGTCCCGCCAGACGGGCGGCTCGACCGCGTCGGAGTCCGCCTGCCGTTCGAGTGTGGTCATATGTCGAACCTCCTTGTGAGTCACACCACGTCGGTGGTTGACAATATCGCTATCAGCGTCCGCTGTCTAGACATATGAGGTGGTTTTGTAAACTAAGGGAGCCGCCCGGGTGGGCAGCGGCGGCGAGCGCGCATCCCGGCGTTGAGCGTGCGTCCACGCCCTTGAATGCGCGGTCAGGTCCCGCGAATCGCCCGTTTTCCACCCTGGATGCGCCGCCAAAGCCGCAAGCCTCGACGCATCGGACTTCCGTGAGCTGGACGGCCTATGCCGCCGTGGAAGTCGCGTCGGGATCGGGTTCTTTCTCGGGATGCCCCCCATCGCGGCGGCCCTGCACGGAGTGCCGGTAGCCGTAGCCGACGTAGATCGCGGTGCCCACCACCAGCCAGACGCCGAATCGCACCCAGGTCAGCGCCGTCAGGTTGACCATCAGCCAGACGCACGCGGCGATCGAGGCGATCGGCAGGACCGGCACCCACGGGGCGCGGAAGCCGCGCTCGAGGTCCGGGCGGGTGCGGCGCAACACCATGACGCCGGCCGACACCAGGACGAACGCGAACAGCGTGCCGACGTTGACCATCTCCTCGAGCTTGGCGATCGGGAACACCGACGCCGTCGCGGCCACCACCACCGCGACCAGCGCGGTGATCCGCACCGGGGTGCCGCGTGAGCCGGTCTTCGCCAGCTGCCGCGGCAGCAAGCCGTCGCGCGCCATCGCGAACAGCACGCGGCACTGGCCGAGCATCAGCACCATCACCACGGTGGTCAATCCGGCCAGCGCCCCGATCGCGATGATCTTGCTGGCCCAGTGGATGCCGTTCGCCGTGAAGGCCGTCGCCAGGTTGGCCGGCTTGTGGCCCGGCACGGTCTTGAGCTGGGTGTAGGAGACCATCCCGGACAGCACCACCGAGACCGCCACGTAGAGCACGGTCACGATCGCCAGCGACGCCAGGATCCCCCGGGGCACGTCGCGCTGGGGCGTCTTGGTCTCCTCGGCCATGGTCGCGACGATGTCGAACCCGATGAACGCGAAGAACACGATCGATGCGCCCGCCAGCACGCCGTACCAGCCGTAGTGGCTGCTGTGCGCCCCGGTCAGCAACGACAGCACCGACTGGTTGACGCCCGACGCCTCGTGCCCCGCCTCGGGCTTGGGGATGAACGGCGAATAGTTCGAGCCCTTGATGTAGAAGGCGCCGACGACGACCACCAGCAGCACCACCGACACCTTGATGCCGGTGATCACCGCGGAGAACCGCGACGACAGCTTGGTGCCCAGCGCGATCAGCACCGCAACGGCGGTGACGATCAGCAGCGCGCCCCAGTCCAGGGTGACCGAGCCGAGCTGCGCTGTGCCACCGGCAAACCCGAAGACGTTGCCCAGGTAGCTCGACCACCCCTTGGCCACCACCGCCGCGCCGATCGCCAGCTCCAGCAGCAGGTTCCAGCCGATGATCCAGGCGAGGAACTCTCCGAAGGTGGCATAGGAAAAGGTGTAGGCGCTGCCGGCGACCGGCAGCGTCGAGGCGAACTCGGCGTAGCACAGCGCCGCGAGCGCGCAGGTGACCGCCGCGATCACGAACGAAATCCAGATCGCCGGGCCGGTGATGTCACCGGTCGTCGACGCGGTGACCGTGAAGATACCGGCGCCGATCACCACCGCGACGCCGAAGACCACCAGGTCCAACCAGGTCAGGTCCTTGCGTAACCGGGTGTCTGGCTCGTCGGTGTCGGCGATCGATTGTTCGACCGACTTCATGCGCCATCGGTTGGCCATCCGTCGCTCTTTCCCTCTACGAATGGGACCCATTGGTCCGTCACAGTACTGGGTACCCTGCCGAGATGGCGGACAGCAAAGCAAACACCAGGGACCATGCGGTGGTCATCGGCGGCAGCATCGCCGGGCTGTGCGCCGCGCAGGTGCTCTCGGATGTCTTCTCGCGGGTCACCGTCTACGAGCGCGACGAGGTGCCGAGCACACCGTCGAACCGGACGGCCGTTCCGCAGGACCGGCACCTGCACATGCTGATGGCCCGCGGGGCAATGGAGTTCGAGAGTCTCTTCCCCGGGCTGCTGCAAGACATGGTGGCCGCGGGCGTGCCCATGCTTGAGAACCGGCCCGACTGCATTCACCTCGGCGCCGCAGGCCACCTGCTCGGCACCGGACACACCCTGCGCGACGAATTCACCGCGTACGTGCCCAGCCGGCCGCACCTGGAGTGGCAGCTGCGCAGACGCGTCCGCGACACCGACAATGTCACGATGGTGCGGCGCTCCGTGGCCGAACCGCGGTTCGACCCGGCGCGCCAGCGGGTGACCGGGGTGCTGCTGGATCCCGTCGACGGCGGGGGTCCGGAATTTGTCGCGGCCGACCTCGTCGTCGACGCGGCCGGCCGGGGCACCCGGCTGCCGACGTGGCTGACGCAGTGGGGGTACGAGCGTCCGCGCGAAGACCTCCTCGACATCGGCATCCATTACGCGACCCAGCAATTCCGCATCCCGGACGGATTGATCGCGGAGAAGGTGGTGGTCGCCGGCGCCTCGCACGACAAGTCGCTGGGGCTCGGCATGCTCTGCTACGAGGACCGCACCTGGGTGCTGACGACGTTCGGGGTGGCGAATGTCAAGCCGCCGCAGACGTTTCCGGAGATGCTGGAACTGGCCGAGGAGCTGGTCCCCGCGCACGTCAACGCGGCGTTGAAGCAGGCCGATCCCGTCGGCGAGCCGGCCTTCCACGCCTTTCCGGCCAGCAAGTGGCGCCGCTACGACAAGCTGGACCGCTTCCCCACCGGCATCATCCCCCTCGGTGACGCCGTCGCCAGCTTCAACCCCACCTTCGGGCAGGGCATGACGATGACTTCACTGCAGGCCGGGCACCTGCGGCGTGCGCTGAAACTCCCCGACGACCAGCTGGCCGCCGAACTGAGCCGCGCCACCGCCAAGTCGACCTTCCCGGTCTGGACGATGAACGCCATCGGCGACGTCACCTTCCACCACGCCGGGACCAAGGGGCCCATCCCCTGGTGGTGGCGGCCCTCGGGCGCGCTGTTCGACCAGTTTCTCGGCGCCGCGGAAACCGATCCCATTCTGGCCGAATGGTTTTTGCGCCGATTCTCGCTGCTCGACAGCCTCTACATGGTTCCGCCGCCGCGCATCGTCGGGCGGGCCATCGCCCACAACTTGCGGCTGTGGCTGGGCGAACGCCGTCAGGCCGCCCGTCGCGATCGCGAGCGTCGCGGCGAAGCCGGGCGATGCGGGTCGCCACGATAAGGCCGCCGTAGGGCCGTCACAGCCCGACGGTCGCCCTGAACAGCTTGGTGGGCTCGCGCGCGACCAGCCGGATCGGGGCGTCGTCGGCCGCCACCCAGGCGGCCCTCCCCCGCTGCAGCGTCAGCGAGCCGGACTTGCCGTGCACCGTCGTGCATCCCTCGGTGCACAGCAGGATTTGCGGTCCCTCGTGGCTGCACGAGGCGTCGACCTCGTGGCCCAGGTAGTCGCCGTCGAGCTCCAGCAGGGCGACCGCGAACTCCTCGGCCGGGGTCTCGTAGATCAGGCCGAAGCCCTCGCGGCGCACGGGCGGGCGCACGTCCGCCTCGGTGGTCGGGGTGAAGTCGAGCACCCGCAACAGCTCGGGGACGTCGACGTGCTTGGGGGTCAGGCCGCCGCGTAACACGTTGTCGGAGTTGGCCATGACCTCCAGGGCGAAACCGCGCAGATAGGTGTGCAGGCTGCCGGCCGACACGAAGATCGCCTCGCCCGGGGCCAGCGTGATGCGGTTCAGCAACAGGGCGGCCAGCACCCCGGCATCGCCGGGATAGCGTTCCCCGAGTTCCAGCACCGTCTTGACCTCGCCCGCGAATTCCGTTGCCCCGGAACTGATGTACTGGATGGCGCCGTCCAGCACGGCGGGCACCAGCACGTCGATGTCGGGCTGCGGCGCGGTGATCCAGGTGGTGAACAGGGCCCGCAGGCCGTCGGCGTCCGACTGGTCGTTGAGCAGGTCGATGAAGGGGTCGAGGTCGGAGACGGACAGCGCCCGCAGCAGCTCCACGGTGCGCGAGGCCTGCCGGAAACCGGCAAGCGCCTCGAAAGGCTGCAGCGCCACCAGCAATTCGGGTTTGTGCGAGGTGTCGCGGTAGTTGCGCACCGGCGAGTTCAGCGGAATGCCCAGCCGCTCCTCACGCAGGTAACCCTCGGCCGCCTGCGCCGCGCTCGGATGCGCCTGCAACGACAGCGGCTCGTCGGCGGCGAGCACCTTGACCAGGAATGGCAGCACGTCACCGAAACGGGCGCGGGCGCCGGGCCCGAGCTGGCCCTCCGGGTCGGCGACCAGCGCCTCGAGCAACGAGATCTCGCCCGCGCCCGTTTCCAGCCAGGCCGGGTCGCCCGGATGCGCGCCGAACCAGAGTTCGGCCTCCGGATGGGCAGCCGGGACCGTACGCCCGGTGAATTCCGCTATGGCGGTACGCGATCCCCAGGCGTACGTCCGTACGGCCCCGCGAAGCAGCTCCACTGTCGTTATCTATCCCCGCGCCAGGCGCGCGTAAACCGCGGCCATCTCCAGTCGAACGGCCAATACTGCCAGTTGCTGCTCGGCGCTGATGGCGCCGCCCAACGCCGGCGCGACCGTCGACCCGGCCGAGCCGCCCGGCCCGTCGGGCACGTCCTCGGCGGCGAGCAGGTAGATGTCGTCGAGCCCGGCGGTCCGGGCCGCCACGATCGTCTGTTCGCCGGACAACGTCAGGGCCAACACCAGCAGCCGCTGCGGCAGCGGCCCGTCGATCTGTTCGTCGTGGAAGAGCGCGTCGGCGGGGTCGGCGAAGCCGCCGGAGATGCCGGCGCGCAGCGCGACGACGGCGTCCGACAGCCCGGTGGCCGCGACCACCTGATGGGCGATCCGCAGCAGGACCGAACTGCCGTGCCGGGCCAGCGCGAGCGTCGCGGCGCAGTCGCCGGCCAGCGCCACCTGCCGGTCGGCGATGCGCGCGGCGATCGTCTTGGCGGGATTGGTGAACAGCTCGCGGGCCGCGCTGTTGCGCAGCGCCTCGGCGTCCAGCTCGTCGGCCAGCGCCCGCAGGTCGACGCTGGGTCGCTGGTCCACCGCCTGCACGACGGCCAGGGCGGCGGCCAGGTAGCGGCACAGCCCGAACTCGTCGGGGATCGGCAGCCGCGGCGCCAGCACCGCCGCGCGACCCGCGGTGGCGTCCCGCAGCGGACCCTCGTACGGCGCGGCGACGACGACCCTCGCCCCGCGGCGCACCCCCGTCGCGGCCGCGCTGACCAGCGCCGGATCGCCGGGGTCGTCGCCCGCGACGATCAGCACGTCCAGCGGGCCGATCCACGGCGGGACCTCGGCGGTCAGCGTGATCGGCTCGGAGGCCGCACCGGCCACCGTCGCGGCGACCATCGCGCCGGCGTTGTCGGCGGTCCCGCGGCCGGCGACCCAGATCAGGCTGCGTGGCCGGTCGTCGGACCGCAGCGGATCCAGCGCGCCCTCGTCGACGGCGGCGGCGATCGCCCTGACCTGCGCGCCGGCCGACGACGCCGCGCGCAGCAGCCCGTCCCGGTCGGCGGCGAGCAGGCCCTCGGTGTCTTCGAGATCAATCGCCCGGACGGCGTTCACGGGGCGGCCCCGGCCGGGGCCGACTGGGCCCGGATCTCGGCGCTGATCTGCGCGACCACCGCGTCGACGTCCTCGGTGCTGCGAGCCTCGACGTTGAGCCGCAGCAACGGCTCGGTGTTGGAGCTGCGCAGGTTGAACCAGCTGCCGTCGCCCAGGTCGACGGTCACGCCGTCCACGTGATCGAGCGATTGGATGCGGCTGCCGAAGGATTTCAGCACCGCCTCCGTGCACAGCGCGGCGTCGGCCACGGTGAAGTTGATCTCGCCGGACGATTCGTAGCGCTGGTAGTCGGCGGTCAGCTCCGACAACGGCCGGTCCTGCTCGCCCAACGCCGCAAGCACGTACAGCGCCGCCAGCATCCCGGAGTCCGCGCCCCAGAAGTCACGGAAGTAATAGTGCGCCGAATGCTCGCCGCCGAAGATGGCGCCGGTGTCGGCCATCATCGCCTTGATATAGGAGTGACCGACGCGCGAGCGCAGCGGTGTGCCGCCGCGTTCGGTGACCAGCTCCGGCACCGCCCGCGACGTGATCACGTTGTGGATGATGGTGGCGCCGATCTCGCGGCCCAGCTCGCGGGCGGCCACCAAGCTGGTCACCGTCGAGGGCGACACCGGCCAACCGCGTTCGTCGACCACGAAGCAGCGGTCGGCGTCGCCGTCGAAGGCCAGGCCGATGTCGGCACCCGTCTGGCGAACGTAGTCCTGCAGGTCGACCAGGTTGGCCGGGTCGAGCGGGTTGGCCTCGTGATTGGGAAACGAGCCGTCGAGCTCGAAATACAACGGCAGCAAGGTGATCGAGTCGATCGCCCCGAGCACGGCGGGCGCGGTGAGCCCGGCCATGCCGTTGCCCGCGTCCACCGCCACCCGCAGGGGACGCAGCCCCGAGGTGCTCACCAGCGAGCGCAAAAATTTGCCGTACTCGTCGAGCACGTCACGGTCGGTCACGGTGCCGGGCTGTCCGTTATAGCGCTCGACCCCGGCGATGACGGACTCGCTGACGGTGCGCAGACCGCTGTCGGCGCCGACCGGTTTGGCGGCCGCCCGGCACAGCTTGATGCCGTTGTAGGCCGCCGGGTTATGACTCGCGGTGAACATCGCGCCCGGGCAGTCCAGCAACCCGGAGGCGAAGTACAGCTGATCGGTGGAGGCGAGACCGATCCGCACCACGTCCAGCCCCTGCCCCGTCACCCCGGAAGCGAAGGAGGCGGCCAGCGCGGGCGAACTGTCCCGCATGTCGTAGCCGATCACCACCTGCCGGGCGCCCTCGCCGCGCATCAGCGCGGCGAACGCCGCACCCAAAGCGGTGACCAGCGGCTCGTCGAGTTCTTCGCCGACCAACCCTCGTACGTCGTAAGCCTTGACGACGCGGTGCACGGTCGCGGCGAGCCGAGACATGCGGGGCCTCCTGACGCCTTAAAGGGTTCGCGTTCCTTCGCCTCTCGGCCGCCAGCCTATCGGCCCCCGGGAAACCCGGGCCGCAGCGGTGCGCGGGGATCCGCACGCAACACCCGGCCCGCTAGTCCTTGGGGTCGGGCAGCACCCGCAGATGCCCCCGGCGCCGGCCCGAACGATGCTCGGGTGGCGCCAGCACACTGCTGCTGGGGGCGGTGGCCCCCCCGTGATGAATGTGCGGGTCCGCGAAGCCGTTCAGCGGCGTGCCGGTGCCGCCGTAGGGCACGGCGCGCTGGACCTGGCCGCCTTCGCGCACCGCGTCGGCGAGGGCGACCAGGTCGTCCTCGTCGGGGTGCGTGGGCTCGGCATGGAGGGGACCGGCGTGGCGCACGAGATCCCATCCGCGGGGGGCCGTGATCCGGCCGGCATGGCCGACGCACAGGTCCCACGAATGCGGTTCCCGCGCGGTCGCGAGTGGCCCCACCACCGCCGTCGAGTCCGAGTAGACGAACGTCAAGGTCGCCACGGCGTAGTGCGGACACCCGGGCCGGCAACAGCGACGGGGAACGTTCACGAGCGAAAGGCTATCGTGCACAAACGCCGGTGAAGCGCCGGACACGCGCAACCGGCGGCCTCCCGATGTTCAACCGTTACCATCGGCGCGTGGGCGATTCGCGCAGCTTCCCGCGGAGGGATCGGCCCCAGGGCCGATTCGCTTCCCACCGGTCCTCCCGGCGGGGCCGCGACGTGCGCGGCCCGCTGCTGCCGCCGACGGTGCCCGGCTGGCGCAGCCGGGCCGAGCGGTTCGACATGGCGGTGCTGGAGGCCTACGAACCCATCGAGCGCAATTGGCAGGCGCGCCTGGGCGACCTCGACGTGGCGGTCGACGAGATCCCCCGCATCGCGGCCAAGGATCCCGACAGTGTGCAGTGGCCGCCGGAGGTCATCGCCGACGGGCCGATCCCGCTGGCGCGATTGATTCCGGCGGGCGTCGACGTCCGCGGCAACGCCACGCGGGCGCGAATAGTCCTGTTTCGCAAGCCTATTGAGCGACGGGCCAAGGACACCGTCGAACTCGGTGATTTGCTGCACGAAATATTGGTGGCCCAGGTGGCCATCTACCTCGACGTGGAGCCGTCGGTCATCGACCCGACGATCGACGACGAATAGCCCTGGCGTTCAGGCGCCTTCGGCGCCTCAGATGATGCCGCGCTTGAGGCGCCGGCGCTCGCGCTCGGAGAGCCCGCCCCAAATGCCGAAGCGCTCGTCGTGCTCCAGGGCGTACTCCAGGCACTCGTGGCGTACCTCGCACCCCAGGCAGATCTTCTTGGCCTCGCGGGTGGAGCCGCCCTTCTCCGGGAAGAACGCCTCGGGATCGGTTTGGGCACACAGCGCCCGGTCCTGCCACTGGTCCGCGACGGGGGCCGGCATCGGCTCGGGCTCGAATGCGACTGGCGCATCAGGAACCACGGTCAAGTGCGGCCGGGCCGGTCGGACCGGCGCCGAGACGATGGGGGTGTGCGGCGTGCTCGCCATGACTCCTCGAAGATGTTCGTAAGACATACGGTCGTCCGCCTCCTCAGTTTGATTGAGAGAGTGAGTGGTTCCCACTATTTCTGATGTGTACAGACAATTCGAACAAGTGATCGAATCTCGGTCTGCGACACCGGAACCGGCCGGCCAACCGGGAAATGACACTGTTGTGATTAGACACGGGTTGACCTGCCGGGTCAAGCGTTACGGCGCATTTCCATACCATCTCGTGATCGAATTACGGCGTTTCCGTTGTTTTGCGCGTTCGGCGTGTCGATCACATCGCACACGACTATGCTTAAGGGCCGCGTAACGGCCCCGCCACCGCAAGGTCGCCGGGCAGTACTGTCGTCCACGTGAAGGTCACCGTTCTGGTCGGCGGGGTTGGCGGCGCCCGATTCCTGCTGGGTATTCAACAGCTGCTCGGGCTCGGTCAGTTCGGATCGCAACAGCACCCAGACGCGGGAGCCGGCACCCACGAACTTAACGCAATCGTCAACATCGGCGACGACGCTTGGATTCATGGACTGCGGGTCTGCCCGGATTTGGACACCTGCATGTACACCTTAGGTGGAGGGGTAGACCCGGAGCGCGGGTGGGGTCATCGCGACGAAACCTGGCACGCCAAAGAGGAATTGGCACGCTACGGCGTGCAGCCGGACTGGTTCGGGCTCGGCGACCGGGATATCGCCACCCACCTGGTGCGCACCCAAATGCTGAACGCCGGCTACCCGCTGTCACAGATCACCACCGCCTTGTGCGACCGCTGGCAGCCCGGCGCTCGGTTGCTGCCGGCGAGCGACGACCGCTGCGAGACACACGTGGTGATCACCGATCCCGACGACGGCACGCGCCGCGCGATCCACTTCCAGGAGTGGTGGGTGCGCTACCGGGCCGAGGTGCCCACGCACGGCTTCGCCTTCGTCGGCGCCGAAAAAGCCACCGCCACAAGCGAAGCGGTGGCGGCCATCGCCGACGCCGACGCCATCCTGCTGGCGCCCTCCAACCCGGTGGTGAGCGTCGGCGCCATCCTGGCCGTCCCCGGGATTCGCGCCGCGTTGCGCTCGGCGACCGCCCCGATCGTCGGCTACTCCCCGATCATCGGGGGAAAACCCTTGCGCGGCATGGCAGATGCGTGCCTGTCGGTGATCGGGGTGGAATCCACCGCGGAGGCGGTCGGACGGCACTACGGGGGGCGCAGCGGCACCGGGATCCTGGACTGCTGGCTGGTGCACGAGGGGGATCACGCCGACATCGAGGGCGTGGCGGTGGCCGCCGTGCCGCTGTTGATGACCGACCCCAAAGCGACCGCCGAGATGGTGCGGGCGGGCCTCGAACTCGCGGGCGTGGCCCCGTGACGGAACACGGCACCGGCGCGGCGATCGAGATCCTGCCCGTCCCCGGGCTTCCCGAATTCCGGCCCGGTGACGACCTGAGCGCGGCGCTGGCCGCGGCCGCGCCTTGGCTGCGCGACCGCGACGTCGTGGTGGTGACCAGCAAGGTGGTGTCCAAGTGCGAGGGGCGGCTGGTGCCGGCGCCGCAGGACGCCGAGGAGCGGGACCAACTGAGGCGCAAGCTCGTCGACGACGAGGCGGTGCGGGTGCTGGCGCGCAAGGGCCGCACGCTGATCACCGAGAACCGCATCGGCCTCATCCAGGCCGCCGCGGGCGTGGACGGATCCAACGTGGGCCGCGACGAACTCGCGCTGCTGCCGGTCGACCCGGACGCCAGCGCCGCGGCGCTGCGGGCCGGGCTTCGCGAGCGGCTGGGCGTCGAAGTGGCCGTGGTCATCACCGACACGATGGGCCGCGCGTGGCGCAACGGCCAGATCGACGCCGCGGTGGGTTCGTCGGGTCTGGCTGTGCTGCATGGGTATTCGGGTGCCGTCGACCGGCACGGCAACGAGTTGGTGGTCACCGAGATCGCGGTGGCCGACGAGGTGGCGGCCGCAGCCGATCTGGTGAAGGGCAAGCTGACCGCCATGCCGGTGGCCGTGGTGCGCGGCCTCACCGTGGCCGACGACGGGTCGACCGCCCGGCAGCTGTTGCGGCCCGGCGAGGAGGACCTGTTCTGGCTCGGCACCGCCGAGGCTCTCGACATGGGGCGCCGGCAGGCGCAGCTGTTGCGCCGGTCGGTGCGCCAGTTCAGCGCCGAGCCCGTCGCGCCCGAGCTGATCGAAGCCGCCGTCGCCGAGGCCCTCACCGCGCCGGCCCCGCACCACACCCGCCCGGTCCGCTTCGTGTGGTTGCAGACTCCCGACGTCCGGCGGCGGCTGCTGGACCGCATGAAGGACAAGTGGCGATCCGACCTCGCCGGCGACGGCCGGCCCGCCGACTCGGTGGAACGCCGGGTGGCGCGCGGCCAGATCCTCTACGACGCGCCCGAGGTCGTCATCCCGATGCTGGTCCTCGACGGCGCGCACACCTATCCTGACGCCGCCCGCACCGAGGCGGAGCACACCATGTTCACCGTCGCCGTCGGGGCGGCCGTGCAGGCCCTGCTCGTCGCGCTGGCCGTGCGGGGGGTGGGCAGCTGCTGGATCGGCTCGACGATCTTCGCCCCCGACCTGGTGCGCGCCGAACTCGACTTGCCCGCCGACTGGGAGCCGTTGGGCGCCGTCGCGATCGGTTACCCCGACGAGCCCGCCGGCCCGCGCGACGCCGCGGACACCGGGGATTTGTTGATCCGCAAGTGATACTGGCCCCATGAGATTCGCGGGCAAGACGGCGGCGTCCGCCGAGAAGGCCCGCGGCGGCTACTACACGCCCGCGCCCGTCGCCCGCTTCCTGGCCCGCTGGGTTCGCGAAGCCGGACCCCGCATCGTCGAACCCTCCTGCGGCGACGGCGCCATTCTGCGCGAGCTGGCCGCCCTCGGCGGACGGCCCCGCGGCGTCGAGCTGGTCGCCGAAGAGGCGGCCAAGGCAAGCGAATTCGCGCCCGTCGACACCGCGGACCTGTTCGGCTGGCTCGCCACCGGCGAGCCCGGCGGCTGGGACGGCGTCGCCGGCAACCCGCCCTACATCCGGTTCGGCAACTGGGTGGCCGAGCAACGCGATCCGGCGCTGGAACTGATGCGGCGCGCCGGATTACGGCCCAGCCGCCTGACCAACGCCTGGGTCCCCTTCGTGGTGGCCAGCTCGATCCTGGTGCGCGATGGCGGCCGGGTGGGCCTGGTGCTGCCGGCCGAGTTGCTTCAGGTCTCCTACGCCGCCCAGCTGCGCGAGTTCCTGCTGCGCCGGTTCAGCGACATCACCCTGGTGACGTTCGAGCGCCTGGTGTTCGACGGCGTCCTGCAGGAGGTCGTGTTGTTCTGCGGGGTCGCGGGCGCCGGGCCGGCCCGCATCCGCACCCTGCACCTGACCGACGCGCACGCGCTCGCGCGCGCGGACTTCAACGTCGACTGGGCTCCGGCGCTGTTGCACGAGAACGAGAAGTGGACCAAGTACTTTCTGCGCCCGGACGCGATCCGGCTGCTGCGATCGCTCAAGGGCTCGACGGCCATGACGCGGCTCGGTTTGGTCGCCGACGTCGACGTCGGCATCGTCACGGGCCGCAACAGCTTTTTCACGTTCGCCGACGCGCAGGCCCGCGAACTCGGGCTGCTGTCGCACTGCGTGCCGCTCGTCTCGCGCAGCGCGCAGCTGTCCGGGCTGGTCTACGACAGCGACTGCCGGGCAGGCGATGTCGCGGCGGGGCGTCGGACCTGGCTGCTGGACGCGCCGCGCGACCCCGGCGACCCCGCGCTGGTCGCACACATCCGGGCCGGGGAGTCCGCCGGCGTGCACCGGGGCTACAAGTGCTCGATCCGCACGCCATGGTGGGGCACGCCGTCGCTGTGGATCCCGGACCTGTTCCTGCTGCGGCAGATTCACCTGGCGCCGCGGCTGACCGTCAACGCCGCCGCCGCGACGAGCACCGACACGGTGCACCGGGTCCGCCTCGCCGCCGGGGTCGACGCGACCGCGCTGGCGACGGTCTTCCACAACAGCGTGACGTTCGCCTTCGCCGAGATCATCGGCCGCAGTTACGGCGGCGGGATCTTGGAGCTGGAACCCCGCGAGGCCGAGCAGCTGCCCATCCCCCCACCGCCCCTGGCCGGCCCGGAGCTGGCCGGCGACGTCGACCTGCTGTTGAAGGCCAACGAGACCGAGAAGGCGCTGGACCTCGTCGACCGCCACGTCCTGATCGACGGCCTGGGGCTGCAGCCCGAGGTGGTGGAGCAGTGCCGCGCGGCGTGGGCCGCGCTGCGGGATCGCCGGACGCGGCGGGGTGCCCGGTGAGCGTTCGGGAGTCGGCGATCGCGCTGCTGTCCGACTGGCAGGCACCCGACGCCGAGCAGGATTCGTTGCGGCACGCGGTCCTGGCCTTCGCGCTCGCCCGTCCCGACGCGTGCCGCCGCGAGTGCGTGCCGGGCCACGTCACCGCGTCGGCGCTGGTGCTCGACCACACCGCCGCCCGGGTGCTGCTGACGCTGCATCCGCGGCTGGGCCGCTGGGTGCAGCTGGGCGGGCACTGCGACGACGACGACGCCGACATCGTCGCCGCCGCCCTGCGCGAGGCCACCGAGGAGTCCGGCGTCGACGGCCTGCGCATCGAACCGCGGCTGGCCGCGGTGCACGTCCACCCGGTCACCTGTTCGCTGGGCGTGCCCACCCGTCACCTGGACCTGCAGTTCGTGGCGCGCGCGCCGGCCGGCGCGCGGATCGCGATCAGCGACGAGTCGGAGGACCTGCGGTGGTGGCCGGCCGACGGGTTGCCCGACGGCACCGACCATGCGCTGGCGTATTTGGTGGGCCAAGCCCTGCGCCGCGCGTGACGCTCGGCGGCGGGAGCCGCGCCTAGACGTCGCTCGAGTACCGGATCCCGCCGTCGGGAATCGAGACGCCCGGCCAGACCCGGGCGCCACGCAGCAGCTCGCAGCGCGCGCCGATGTCGGCGCCGTCGCCGATCACGCCGTCGCGGATGAGCGCCCGCGGGCCGATGCGCGCGCCGAAGCCGATGATCGAGCGCTCGATCACGCTGCCGGCCTCGACCTTGACGCCGTCGAAGATCACCGCGCCGTCCAGCCGCACACCGGGCCCGATCTCGGCGCCCCGGCCGACGACGGTGCCGCCGACCAGCACCGCGCCGGGCGACACCGCCGCGCCGTCGTGCACCAGCTGCTCGCCGCGGTGGCCGTGCAGCGCCGGCGACGGCGCGATGCCGCGCACCAGGTCCGCCGACCCCCGAACGAAGTCCTCCGGTGTGCCCATGTCCCGCCAGTAGGTGGCGTCGACGTAGCCGCAGACCTTGACGTCGGGGTCCTTGAGCAGGGCCGGGAACACCTCGCGTTCGACCGACACCTCGCGGCCGCGTGGGATCCGGTCGATGATGGCGCGTTCGAAGACGTAGCAGCCGGCGTTGATCTGGTCGGTCGGCGGGTCCTGCGTCTTCTCGACGAACGCGGTGACCCGGCCGTTCTCGTCGGTGGTGACGCAGCCGAACGCCCGCGGGTCGCCGACCCGCACCAGGTGCAGGGTGACGTCGGAGTGCTGGGCCCGGTGGAAGTCGATCATCTGGTTGAGGTCGGAACCCGACAGCACGTCGCCGTTGAACACCAGCACGGTGTCGTGGCGCAGGTGACCGGCGACGTTGGCGATGCCGCCGGCGGTCCCCAGCGGGCTGTCCTCGGTGACGTAGTCGATCTGCAGGCCCAGCTTGGACCCGTCGCCGAACTCCGCCTCGAACACCGCGGCCTGATACGACGTGCTCAGGATGACGTGCTCGATGCCCGCGGCGGCGATCCTCGACAGCAGGTGGGTCAAGAACGGCAGCCCCGCGGTGGGCAGCATCGGCTTGGGCGCCGACAGCGTCAGCGGCCGCAGCCGGGTGCCCTTGCCGCCGACCAGGATCACCGCATCGACTTGCGGGTTAGCCATGTGCGCGCCGCCCTTCCGCCAGTTTCCGTCTCCGATCCCGTAGCGCGCCGCGCACCATCAGCCGGGACCGAACCGCCAACGAGCCCCGCAGCACCCAGCGCAGCGGCGCCCGCCACCAGCCCGCGTGCCGGTCGGCCAGGAACAGGTAGGTGCTCGCGTGATGGGCCGCCAGGTGGCTCGCCGGGTCGTGCCCGGTGGAGTGGCCCTTGTGGTGCAGCACCTCCGCCGACGGCACGTAGACGCTCAGCCAGCCGGCCCGGCCGAGCCGGTCCCCGAGGTCGACGTCCTCCATGTACATGAAGTAGCGCTCGTCGAACCCGCCGACCTGGGCGAAGGCGGACCGGCGGACCAGCAGGCAGGAGCCGGACAACCAGCCGACCGGGCGTTCGCTGGGCGCCAACCGCTCCTGGCGGTAGGCCGCCGACCACGGGTTGCGCTTCCAGACCGGCCCGACGACCGCGTGCATGCCGCCCCGGACCAGGCTCGGCAGGTGCCGCGCCGACGGGTACACCGACCCGTCCGGGTCGCGGATGAGCGGACCGAGGGCGCCGGCGCGGGGCCAGCGGGTGGCGGCGTCCAGCAGGGCGTCGATGCTGCCCGGGCCCCACTGCACGTCCGGGTTGGCCACGATCACCCAGTCGTCGTCGACCTCCCCCGAATCGGCGAGCTGCGCGACCGCGCGATTCACCGCGGTGCCGTACCCGAGGTTGGCCCCGGTGTGGAACAGCCGCACATTCGGGTAGCGCTCGACGGCGGCCTGCGGCGTCCCGTCGGTGGAGCCGTTGTCGGCCATCAGGACGCACACGGGCCGCTCGGTGGCCAGCGACAGCGAGGCCAGGAAGCGCTCGAGGTGAGGGCCCGGTGAGTAGGTCACCGTCACGACCGGCAGGACGTCAGTCACGCGTCGAGGGTAACGGTCGATCGGCCCTCGCGAGCGCCGCGACAAGCGCGGGGCGCCAGGGCCGTAACGGCCGCAGGCCCGCCGCGGCGGACTCACGGCCCGAAAGCGCGGAGTAGGTGGGGCGCGGCGCCGGCCGGGGAAACTCCGCGGTGCTGACCGGCCGCACGCGCTCGGGGTCGGCGCCGCATTCGGAGAAGATCGCGCGGGTCTGCTCGAAGCGGGACACCGCGCCCTCGTTGGCGGCATGCAGGATCGGCCCTGGCACGCCGTCGTCGGCGATCTGCAGCAGCGCCTCCGCCAGGTCGCCGACGTAGGTGGGCGACCCGACCTGGTCGTCGACCACGTTGACGGGGCCGTCCCCGGCGGCCAGGCGGCGCATGACGGCGACGAAGTCCTTGCCGTCGGCGCCGGTGTAGACCCAGGCGGTGCGGACGATGACGGCGTCGGGCAGCGCCGCCAGCGCGGCCTCTTCCCCGGCGAGCTTGCTGCGCCCGTACACGCCCGACGGCGCGGTGGGGTCGCTGGGCTCGTACGGACGCGGGTCGGCGCCACCGAAGTCGCCGTTGAAGACGTAGTCGGTGGAGACGTGGATGAACCGGGCGCCGGCGCGCGCGCAGGCGCGGGCGATGTTCTCCGGCCCGGTCGCGTTGACGGCGAAGGCGGCGGCCTCGTCGCTCTCGGCGCCGTCGACGTCGGTGTAGGCCGCGCAGTTGATCACCACGTCGCCGCGGGAGACGATCCGTTCGGCGGCGGCGGGGTCGGTGATGTCCCACTCCGACGACGTCATGGCCAGCACGTCACGGCCCTGACCGGCCGCGAGGGAGCGCAAATAGCGGCCCAGTTGCCCCCCGGCACCGGCGATCACGATCCTGCTCGACATGGTTTGAGTTTGGCATGCGTGGAAACGCACGGGCGACGGCCGGGGCGCGCGGGGCTTCGCTACCCGCGAAGCGCCTGTGCCGCAAGTAACCTAGTGGGATGCCTGTGCAACGTGTGGTTCGTGTGATTGCCACTGCGCTCACGCTCGTTGTCGTCCTCGGCACCGGGCTCGCCTGGAGCAACGTCCGCTCCTTCGAGGACGGCATCTTCCACATGTCCGCACCCTCGCTCGGCAAGGGCGGCGACGACGGCGCGATCGACATCCTGCTGGTCGGCCTCGACAGCCGCACCGACGCGCACGGCAACCCGCTCTCCCAGGAGGAACTGGCCACCCTGCGGGCCGGCGACGAGGAAGCGACCAACACCGACACGATCATCCTGATCCGCATCCCCAACAACGGGAAGTCGGCGACCGCCATCTCGATCCCCCGCGACTCCTACGTCGCGGCCCCCGGCCTGGGCAAGACGAAGATCAACGGCGTCTACGGCCAGACCCGCGAGGCCAAACGCACCAGCCTGGTCAAGGCCGGCGACTCGGCCGAGGACGCCGCCGCGCAGGGCACCGAGGCCGGGCGCGAGGCGCTGATCAAGACCGTCGCCGACCTCACCGGCGTCACCGTCGACCACTACGCCGAAATCGGGCTGCTCGGCTTCTCCTTGATCACCGACGCGCTCGGTGGCGTGGACGTCTGCCTCAAAGAGCCGGTGTTCGAACCGCTTTCGGGCGCCGACTTCCCGGCCGGCCCGCAGCGGCTCGACGGGCCGGAGGCGCTCAGCTTCGTCCGTCAGCGCCACGAGCTGCCGCGCGGTGACCTGGACCGGGTGGTGCGCCAGCAGGTGGTGATGGCCTCGCTGGCCCACCGGGTGATCTCCGGCAAGACGCTGTCCAGCCCCACGACGCTGAAACGTCTGGAGGCGGCCGTGCAGCGCTCGGTGGTGATCTCCTCCGGTTGGGACGTCATGGATTTCGTGCAGCAGATGCAGAAACTGGCCGGCGGCAACGTCGCGTTCGCCACCATCCCGGTGCTGGACGGCGCGGGCTGGAGCGACGACGGCATGCAGAGCGTGGTACGGGTGGACCCGCACCAGGTCCAGGACTGGGTTAGCGGGCTGCTGCACGACCAGGAGCAGGGCAAGACCGAGGAGATCGCCTACACCCCGGCCAAGACGACCGCCAGCGTGGTCAACGACACCGACATCAACGGGCTGGCGTCGGCGGTGTCCCAGGTGTTGACGTCCAAGGGATTTGGCGCCGGCACCGTCGGCAACAACGACGGCGGCCACGTCAAGGGCAGCCAGGTGCGGGCCGCCAAGACCGACGATCTGGGCGCCCAGGAGGTGTCCAAGGAGCTGGGCGGATTGCCGGTGGTCGCCGACCCCTCCGTCGCGCCGGGCTCGGTCCGGGTGGTGTTGGGCAACGACTACAGCGGGCCGGGCTCGGGCCTGTCCGGCACCGGGACGGTGATGCCCGCCAAGGTGTCCAACGTCGGTGCGGTGGCGGCCGACCCCAACGTCCCGGCCCCCTCGCCGATCCTGACCGCCGGATCCGACAAGCCCGAGTGCATCAACTGAGCACGCTCTCCGGCGCCATCCTGGACCCGATACTGCGGGCCGATCCGGTAGGACCGCGCATCACCTACTACGACGACGCCAGCGGCGAGCGCATCGAGCTATCCGCGGTGACGCTGGCCAACTGGGCGGCCAAGACCGGCAACCTGTTGCGCGACGAGCTGGGCGCGGGCCCGGGCAGCCGGGTCGCGATCCTGCTGCCGGCGCACTGGCAGACGGCGGCCGTGTTGTTCGGCGTGTGGTGGATCGGCGCCGAGGCCGCGCTCGAACCTGGCGCGGCGGACCTCGCGCTGTGCACTGCCGAGCGGCTGGACGAGGCCGACTCGATGGCCGGCGAGGTGGCCGTGCTGTCGCTGGACCCGTTCGGCCGCCCGGCCGCCGACCTGCCGATCGGCGTCACCGATTACGCCACCGCCGTGCGCGTGCACGGCGACCAGATCGTCGCCGAACGCCATCCCGGGCCGGCGCTGGCCGGCCGGTCGGTCGGCGAGGTGCTGGCCGATTGCCAAAGCTCGGCCGCCGCAAGGGGATTGACGGCCAAGGACCGGGTCCTGTCCACCGCCGCGTGGTCGAGTCCCCAGGAACTGGTGGACGGCCTGCTGGCGGTCCTGGCTGTCGGCGCGTCGCTGGTGCAGGTGGCCCATCCCGACCCGTCGGCGCTGCCGCGCCGGATCGAGACCGAAAAGGTCACCCGGGTACTCTAGGGGCCGATTCATATTGATATCGCTATATTTCGATGTTAACGTCGAGCGAGCATCAGCTGACGCTGCGACGACAAGGAGGTCCGGGCAATGGCGGGGTACGCGCTCTTGGCAAAGGCGGCATCGACGGTGGTCACCGGCCTCGTCGGCGTGACGGCCTACGAGGTGGTGCGTAAGGCCGTGGCCAAGGCGCCGCTGCACGAGACCGCGGTGTCGGCGGCCGAGCTCGGACTGCGTGGCACCCGCAAGGCCGAGGAGGCCGCCGAGTCGGCCCGGCTCAAAATCGCCGACGTCATGGCCGAAGCCCGCGAGCGCATCGGCGAGGAAGCGCCCACCCCTGCCGTCGCCGACGTCCACCAGCACGACCACTGATCCCCGCTTCGATGGCGCTCGCCACCGACCTTGAGCCGGTCCGCCCGAAAGACCCTGCGCTGCAGGTGATCTCGGATGCGGCCGGGCGCATGCGGGTTTCCGTCGACTGGCTGCGGGGCAACTCCCGGCGCGCGGTGGCGGTCGAGGAGGCCGTCGCCAAGGAGGACGGCGTGCGCGTGGTGCACGCCTATCCGCGGACCGGATCGGTGGTCGTCTGGTACTCGCCCCGGCGCTGCGATCGCGCCGCGGTGCTGGCGGCGATCGGCTCCGCCGCGCACGTCGCCGCCGAGCTGATCCCGGCCCGCGCGCCGCATTCGTCGGAGATCCGCAACACCGACGTGCTGCGGATGGTCGTCGGCGGTGCGGCGCTGGCCCTGCTCGGCGTGCGCCGCTACGTGTTCGCCCGGCCGCCGCTGTTAGGCCCGAACGGCCGGATCCTGGCCACCGGCGTCACCATCTTCACCGGCTACCCCTTCCTGCGCGGGGCGCTGCGGTCGTTGCGCTCGGGCCGGGCCGGCACCGACGCCCTGGTGTCGGCGGCGACGGTCGCCAGCCTGGTGCTGCGCGAGAACGTGGTGGCGCTCACGGTGCTGTGGCTGCTCAACATCGGTGAGTACCTGCAGGACCTGACCCTGCGCCGCACCCGGCGGGCGATCTCGGAGTTGCTGCGCGGCAGCCAGGACACGGCCTGGATCCGGCTGGCCGACGGAGCAGAAGTCCAGGTTCCCATCGACACCGTGGAGATCGGCGACGAGGTGATCATCCACGACCACGTCGCGATACCGGTCGACGGCGAGGTCGTCGACGGCGAGGCCATTGTCAACCAGTCCGCGATCACCGGCGAGAACCTGCCCGTTTCCGTCGTGGCCGGCGCGCATGTGCACGCCGGGTCGGTCGTGGTGCGCGGGCGCCTGGTAGTGCGTGCGGAGGCCGTCGGCAACCAGACGGCGATCGGGCGCATCATCACCCGCGTCGAGGAGGCGCAGCACGACCGGGCGCCCATCCAGACCGTCGGCGAAAACTTCTCCCGCCGTTTCGTTCCCACCTCGTTCATCGTCTCGGCCCTCACCCTGGCGGTCACCGGAGACGTGCGCCGCGCAATGACCATGCTGCTGATCGCCTGCCCCTGCGCGGTGGGCCTGTCCACCCCGACGGCCATCAGCGCCGCGATCGGCAACGGCGCGCGCCGCGGCATCCTGATCAAGGGCGGATCGCACCTCGAGCAGGCCGGCCGGGTGGACGCGATCGTGTTCGACAAGACCGGCACGCTGACGGTCGGCCGCCCCGTCGTCACCAACATCATTGCCCTACACAAGGATTGGGAGCCAGAGCAGGTGCTGGCGTACGCGGCCAGCTCGGAGATCCACTCCCGTCATCCGTTGGCCGAGGCGGTGATCCGCTCGACGGAGGAGCGCCATATCACCATCCCGCCGCACGAGGAGTGCGAGGTGCTGGTCGGCCTGGGCATGCGCACCTGGGCCGACGGCCGCACCCTGTTGCTCGGCAGCCCCGGGCTGTTACGCGCCGAGAAGGTGCGGGTGTCGAAGAAGGCCTCGGAGTGGGTGGACAGGCTGCGGCGCCAGGCCGAGACCCCGCTGCTACTGGCCGTCGACGGCAAGCTGGTGGGCTTGATCAGCCTGCGCGACGAGGTGCGCCCCGAAGCGATCGAGGTGCTCAAACAGTTGCGGGACAACGGGATTCGTCGCATCGTCATGCTGACCGGCGACCATCCCGACATCGCCCAGGTGGTTGCCGAGGAGCTGGGCATCGACGAGTGGCGCGCCGAGGTGATGCCGGAGGACAAGCTCGAGGTGGTGCGCGGTCTGCAGAACGACGGCTACGTGGTCGGCATGGTCGGCGACGGCATCAACGACGCCCCGGCGCTGGCGGCCGCCGACATCGGGATCGCCATGGGCCTCGCCGGAACCGACGTCGCGGTGGAGACCGCCGACGTGGCGCTGGCCAACGACGACCTGCATCGCCTGCTCGACGTGCGGGACCTGGGCGCCCGCGCCGTGGACGTCATCCGGGAGAACTACGGCATGTCGATCGCGGTCAACGCCGCCGGGCTGATCATCGGCGCGGGCGGCGCACTGTCCCCCGTGCTGGCCGCAATCCTGCACAACGCGTCGTCGGTCGCGGTGGTGGCCAACAGCTCCCGGCTGATCCGGTACCGGCTCGACTAGGCAGCTCAGCAGCAGCCGCACTCGTGGCCGCGCCAGGCCCGCACACCCTGCCAGGCCGCGACGCCGGCGACGCCGAGCCCGATCGCCGGGTCGATCCACCAGCCGCCGGACCACAGCGCCACCGTCGCCAGCCCGACGAGCACCCCGCCCGCCTGCGCGGCGCACAGGTAGTTCTGCATGCCCTCGGCCTCGGTGGCGCCCGAATCGAGCCGCGCGCCCAGGCGGCGGTTGGCCCGACCGAGGATCGGCATCAGAAGCAATCCGGCGGCGGTCAGCGCGAGCCCGATCGCCGAGGCCTCGGCGTGGTGGTCACCGGTCAGCTCGCGCACGGATTCCGCGGCGATGTACGGGGCGGTCAGCCAGAACGACACCGCGACACCGCGCCCGGCGCGCCGCTCGGCGTCCGCCGAGAAGGTGCGAGCCCCGCTGAACCGCCACACCACCATCGCGCTGCCCAGCGCCTCGGACACCCCGCCGAGCGCCCACCCGGTCAGGGCCACCGACCCGACCGCCAGGCCCTGCCACAGCCCGACGCCGCCCTCGACGAGCACCGCGACCAGGCTGAGCCACGCCAGGCGCCGCGCCCACTGGGCGCTGCGCCGCCAACCGGCGTCCCGCGTCGCGGCAAGCGCGCGGCCTTCGACGGTGAGCGAGAACGTGGTCATTGCGCGAGGCTAGCCGCGATCTCGTCCGGCGGCGGGCCGGGACACCAGCTAGTAACACAACCGTGTCAAACGCGACCAATCAGTACGCGCTTGAGCACCTTTCCGCCCGCATTGCGGGGCAGCGCGTCGACGAACAGCACGTCGCGGGGAACCTTGAAGCGGGCCAACCGGTTGTGCACGTACTCCCTGACGTCGTCCTCGGTCAGCGTCACACCCGGCCGCACCACGACGTAGGCGCGCAACCGCTGCCCGAACTCCTCGTCGTCGACGCCGACGACCGCGACGTCGGAGACGCCGGGGTGGTGTGAGAGCGCCTCCTCGACCTCGCCCGGGTAGACGTTCTCCCCACCGGACACGATCATCTCGTCGTCGCGCCCGTCGATGAAGAGTCGGCCCTCGGCATCGAAGTGACCGACGTCGCCGGTGGACATCAGGCCCCGGATCGACTCCTTGGTACCGCCCCCGGTGTAGCCCTCGAAGGCCAGCACGTTGCCCACGAAGATGCGCCCCGGCGTCCCCGGCGGCGCCTCGCGCCCGTCGTCGGTGAAGACCTTGACGATCGAGCCGGGCACCACCGCGCCCACGCAGCCCGGCGCGACGGCCAGGTCCGCGGGCGTGGCGATGGTGGCGTAGGCGACCTCGGTCGACCCGTACATGTTGTAAACCAGGGGCCCGAGCGCCTCGAGCGCCCGGGTGGCCAGCGCGGCGCCCAGCTGGGAGCCGCCGACGAATACGATGCGCAGCGCCGACAGGTCGTGCGCGGCCAGGGCCGCAGGGCCCAGATCGAGGATGCGCCGCAACATGATCGGCACCACGATCATGGCGCTGGCCCGGTGCTCGACCAGGCTCACCAGCGTCTGCCGGGCGTCGAAGTGCCGGCGCAGCACCAGAGTCGAGCCCAGCACCATCGCGTACATCGCGTGGCTGAATCCCATCGAATGAAACAGCGGCACACAGCATTCGGTGACTTCCCGCCCCCGGAACGGGACCTTCCCGAGCAGGCCGCCGACCGGTATCAGCGAGTACGGCTCCGACCGTGCGGCGCCCTTCGGCGTTCCGGTCGTCCCGCTGGTCGAAATGACGATCTTGGGCCGCCCGCCGGAGGCCGGCGGCGCGCTGGGATCACCCCGTTGGATCAGCGCGTCGAGCGAGTCGGGATCGGGCGTCTCCGTCCAGGCCCGGAACCGGCCGAGCGGCGGCCGGGCGGCGGCGACGACGGCGCCGTACTCCTCGTCGTAGACCAGGAGATCGGCGCGTTCGGAGGCCAGCATCCCGGCCAGCTGCGGGGCGCCGAACCCGGTGTTGAGCAGCAGGACACCGGCACCGCACTTGCCGGCGGCGTAGACGGCTTCCAGAAACCCGCGGTGGTTGCCGACCAGGATGGCCACGCCGTGACCCGGGCCCAGGCCGCGCCGGCGCCACTCGTTGGCCAGCGCGTTGGTCCGGCGGTCCAGCTCTCCGAACGTCAGCGGGCCGCGCTCGTCGATCAGCGCCACCCCGTGGGGGTCCCGGCCGGCGGCGATGGCCGTCGCCGCCCCCAGGATGCCGTAGCGCCGAACGGCACCCAGCACCGGCACGACGCGGCCGGGCGGTATCCACCGCAATCCCCCGGACCGGGCATAGAGAAGCAGTGACCGGGCTTCCGCATCCGCTCGCCGAAGAATTCGCACATGTCGATGCTGCCGCCCCGCCCCGCGTCGAATAAGGGCGCAACGCCACTACGGGCGGAGGTCTTTGGTCACCATCGTTATTCTGGCTAACGACTACACGGAAAGGGACGATTGCCGATGACGCGCACCGATAACGACAGCTGGGACCTGGCCACGAGCGTGGGGGCGACCGCGACCATGGTGGCCGCCGGACGGGCACGGGCCACCCGGGACGCGCTGATCAACGACCCGTTCGCCGAGCCGCTGGTGCGGGCGGTCGGGGTGGACTTCATGACGCGCTGGGCTGCCGGCGAACTGGACTCCGCCGACGTCGACGAGCCCGGGGCGCCGTGGGGCATGCAACGGATGACCGACATGCTGGCCGCCCGCACGCGCTACATCGACGCCTTCTTCGACGAGGCGGGTGCCGCGGGGATACGCCAGGTGGTGATCCTGGCCTCGGGCCTGGACGCGCGCGCCTACCGGCTGCCCTGGCCGGCGGGCACCACGGTCTACGAGATCGACCAACCGCAGGTGATCGAGTTCAAGACCGCCACCATCGCCGAGCTCGGCGCCCAACCCACCGCCGAGGTGCGGGCCGTCCCGATCGACCTGCGCCACGATTGGCCGTCGGCGCTGCGCCAGGCCGGGTTCGACACCGCGCAGCCGACCGCATGGGCCGCCGAGGGACTGCTCGGCTTCCTGCCGCCCGAGGCGCAGGACCGGCTGCTCGACGACATCACCGCGCTGAGCGCCACCGGCAGCCGGCTGGTGGCCGAGGTCTTCATCAACTCCGGCGCCAACGGGGACGCCCTGAACGCGGCCAGCCAGAAGTGGCGGGACAACGGCCTGGACATCGCGCTGGGCGACCTCGGCTTCCCAGGCGAGCGCAACGACGCGGCGACCTACCTGGAGCGGCACGGCTGGCGCCCGACTCGCACACCCCTGAATCAGCTGTTGGCCGACAACGGGTTACCTTTGCAGCGCACCGACCCCGGTGCGCCGTTCGCCCAGAACTACTACTGCATCGCAGAGTTGCACGGGGCCCGTTGACGGGAGGCCACCCATGGCAGACAGCACGCCCGCCAAGCCACTTGACGGATTCCGGGTGCTCGATTTCACCCAGAACATCGCCGGGCCGCTGGCCGGGCAGGTACTGGCCGACCTGGGCGCCGAGGTGATCAAGGTAGAGGCGCCCCACGGTGAGGCGGCCCGGCAGATCACCGCGGTGCTGCCCGGCCGCCCGCCGCTGCCCACGCTGTTTCTGCCGCACAACCGGGGCAAGAAGTCGGTGGCGGTGGACCTCACCGACGACGAGGCCAAGCAGCAGATCCTGCGGCTGGTCGACACGGCCGACGTCGTACTGGAGGGCTTTCGGCCCGGCGTGATGGAACGGATGGGCCTGGGCCCCGACGCCCTGCGCGCCCGCAACCCGAGGCTGATCTACGCGCGGCTGTCGGCCTACGGCGGCAACGGCCCGCACGGCAGCAGGCCGGGCGTCGACCTGATGGTCGCGGCCGAGTCGGGCATGACCACCGGGATGCCCACACCGACCGGCAAGCCCCAGATCATCCCCTTCCAGCTGGTCGACGCCGCCAGCGGTCACGTGCTGGCCCAGGCGGTGCTGGCCGCGCTGCTCAACCGCGAGCGCCACGGGGTCGCCGACGTGGTGCGGGTGGCCATGTACGACGTTGCGGTCAACCTGCAGGCCAGCCAGCTCACGATCCACCTGAACAAGCCGAGCGAGGCGCCCAAGCCCGACGCGGCACCGAAAGCCAAGAAGCGCAAGGGAGTTGGCTTCGCCACGCAACCCTCGGACGCGTTCAAGGCCGCCGACGGGTACCTGGTGATCAGCGCGTACGTGCCGAAGCACTGGGCGAAGCTGTGTGAGATCATCGGCCGTCCCGACCTGCTGACCGATGAGCGGTTCGCCGACCAGCGTTCGCGCGCAATGAATTACCCCGAGCTGACCGAGGAGCTCGAGTCGGCGCTGGCGGCCAAGCCCGCCGCCGAATGGGTTGAGCTGCTTCAAGAGGGCGGCCTGATGGCCTGCCTGGCCTACACCTGGAAGCAGGTGGTGGACACCCCGCTGTTCGCGGAGAACGAGCTCGCCCTGCGGGTGGGCAGCGGCGAGGACACCCTCACGGTGGTCCGCATGCCCGCGCGCTACTCGAGCTTCGACGCGGTGGCCGCCGAGCCGCCGCCCGCGCCAGGTCAGCACAACGACGAGTTCCTCACCGCGCCGCAGCCCACGTCGTAAACCATCACTGGTTGGGCAGCCGCACCACCTGGACGAAGAACTCGTCGATCTGCCGGACGGCCTTCATGAACTGGTCCAGGTCAACGGGTTTGGTGACATAGGCGTTGGCGTGCAGCTTGTAGCTGCGCAGGATGTCCTCCTCCGCCGAGGAGGTGGTGAGCACGACCACCGGGATGCGGGCCAGGTCGGGGTCGGACTTGACCTTCTCCAGCAGCTGACGGCCGTCGTATTTCGGCAGGTTCAGGTCCAGCAGGATCAGGTCGGGCCGCGGGGCGTCGGCGAACTGACCGCGCCGATAGAGGTAGTCGAGGCCCTCCTCGCCGTCGTGCGCGACGTGGAGCCGGTTGTTGAGTTTGTTGTGCTCGAACGCTTCTCGCGTGATCAGCTCGTCCCCCGGGTCGTCCTCGACGAGCAGGATGTCGATCGCTCTACCGGGTGATGTCATTCGTGCGCTCCTTCCAAAGCGGCCGTGCGTGGCGCCTCCGCGTCCGTCTCCTGCTCGGGCTCGATCATGGGCAACGTGAACTCGAACCGCGTCCCCTCGGTGCGGGTCGTATCAATTCGAATGGTGCCGCCGTGGTGCTCGACGATCTTCTTGACCAGTGCCAGGCCAACACCGGTTCCGGTGTACACATCGCGGCCGTGCAGGCGCTGGAAGATGACGAAGACCTTGTCGGCGAATTCCGCCGGGATCCCAATGCCGTTGTCCGACACGGTGATCACCCATTCATGCTCATGAGTGTCGGTGCCCGGTGCGCACTCGATAACGACGCGGGGCGTGCGGTCCTTGTGCCGGAATTTCACCGCGTTGCCGATGAGGTTCTGCCACAGCATGGTCAGCAGCATCGGGTCGCCCTTGATCCGCGGCAGGGAGTCGGGCCGGACGATCTCGGCGTCGGACTCCTCGATCGCGACGGCCAGGTTGGCCAGGCCGGAGTCCAGCGTGGTGTCGAGGTTCACGTCGGTTTCCGTGGTGCCCAGCCGCCCGACACGCGAAAAGGTGAGCAGGTCGTTGATCAGCGCCTGCATCCGTTTGGCCCCGTCGACCGCGAAGCCGATGTATTCGATGCCACGCTCGTCGAGCTGGTCGCCGTAGCGCCGCTCCAGCAGCTGGCAGAACGAGGCGACCTTGCGCAGCGGCTCCTGCAGGTCATGCGACGCCACGTAGGCGAACTGCTCGAGTTCGGTGTTGGACCGGCGCAATTCGGCCGCCTGTTCGTCCAGTTGCGCCTGGGCCGAACGTGAGATCTCCAGCTCCTCGACCATCCGCTTGCGCATGTTTTCCACGTCGATCGCCATGTCGCGTACGTCCTTGGGCCGCTTCGGTGCCGCGATGCGTTCCTCGAAGCTGCCCTCCGTGATCCGCCGGCAGGCTGCGGCCAGCGCCGCGAGCGGCCGGGCGACGGTGTCCCGGATCAAGAACCCCAGCAGCCCGGCGGTGACGAAGAACAACAACACCATGGCGCCGAGAGCCCTGTCGCGCCAGGCGTCGACGCGTTTGAGTTCGTCCGACGCGGTCGATCGGGCGGCGGCTAGGTTCACGTCCTGCCTGTCGAAAAGCATTCGCAGATGGTCGAATTGGGCTTTGCCGCGCTCCGCCGACGGCTTGCTGTTGACGTTCTTGCCGTTGGGCAGCACGGTGGCGATCACCGGTTCGGCATAGCTTTCCCGCCACCTGGCCGCGGCGTCCTCGATCGCGTCCAGGTCACCGATCAAGTCCGGGCGCTGGCCCAGCCTGCGCCGGATCTCTGCCGCCGCAGCCTGTTCGCTGTGCTGCCCGTCGTAGTACGGCGTGAGGAATTGCCGATCCCCGGCGATCAGGTAGCCGCGGATGCCGGTCTCCTGGTCGCGCAGAGCCGCCTGCAGCTGGAAGGCGGCCACGCGCGCCGGTTGGATGTTGTCGGCGAGCTCGCGCGTCATCTGGTCCGTGCGGTTCAGCAGCAGCGCCCCGACCACCGCGCCGGCCAGCACCATCACGCCCATGCTGACCAGGACGAGGGCCTGCCATCCGCGCACGGTGAGCTCCGAGAACCGCAGGCGGCGCAACCTTGGGGTCACGCAATGGTCCTTTCCACCCGCAGCACGGCGATGTCGTCGGTGAGTCCCCCATGCGACTGGGCCAGCTCCTGCGCGCCGTCGATGAGCGCGTCGACGAACTCCGGGCCGGGCTTGGCCGCGTGCGACCGCGCGAGCGCGAGCAGACCGTCCTCGCCGAGGCGTCGGTTGCCCTCTCCGGAATACCCCTCGAACAGCCCGTCGGTCAGCAGCAGCAGGCCCTGACCCGCGGGCAGATCCATCTCGAACCGCGGCCACTCGTCGTCGGCGCGCAGGCCCAGCGCGGGACCGCCCGGCGGCTCCACCCACTCCACGGCGCCGTCGTGCTGCAACAGCACCCCCGGATGGCCGGCGCGGATGGCGGTGATGCGCGTGCTGTCGGCCGGGATCTCCAGGCTGAGCACGGTCGCGAAAACGCCTGTGTCCGTTCGCTCCGAGTGCAGCACCCGCTCGAGCTGCCGCATCAGCTCCACCCCGTGCACGCCGGCGAGGGTGAGCGCGCGGAACGCGATCCGCAAGGCCGCACCCAAGGCGGCCTCGTGCGGCCCGTGGCCCGCCACGTCGCCGATCAGCACGTGCACGACCCGATCCGTCGTCTGGACCACGTCGTAGAAGTCCCCGCACAGCAACGCGTCCTCGCGGCTCGGCCGGTACCGAGCGACGATGTCGACGCCCGGATTGTCCAGCAGCAGCGGGGAGGGCAGCAGCCCGCGCTCCAGCAGCGCGTTCTCCCGGGCCCGCAGCCGGGTCGCGTGCAGGTCGGCCGCGATGAGCTCGGCCCGCTTGCGCTCGATCGCGTACAGCAGCGCGCGCCGCAGCATCTCCGGCTCGACCCGGCCCTTGACCAGATAGTCCTGGGCGCCCGCCGCGACCGCGGACGCCCCGAAGTACTCGTCGTTCAGTCCGGTCAGCACCACGATCGGGACGGTGGCGTCGTGCTTGGCGATGCGGTCCAGCGCGTCGATGCCGTTGGCGTCGGGCAGGTGCAGGTCCAGCAGCACGCAGTCGGGCCGGGCGGAGGCCAGCTCGCGTTCGGCGTGGGCCATCGACTGCGCCCACACGACCCGGATATCGGCGACGGCGTCGGCGATCAGGTCTTCAACCAGCACGGCGTCGGCGCGGTCGTCCTCGACCAACAGCAACGACAATGACTGCCAATTCGTCGCCGGGGTCACTGGTGCGCGCACGGGCATCAATTCCCGGTCATTCGTGGATGCGCGTAGGAAGTCGCCCTGTTCACTGTTGACCCCCTGCCGCCGGCAAGACCCATCGAACGACTCTACGTCCGGCCCACCACCCCGAATGGCGAACCGGTGGAGATCCTATCGGTCAGCGCAGCAGCGCCCTCGACATGACCACGCGTTGGATCTGATTGGTGCCCTCGTAGATCTGGGTGATCTTGGCGTCGCGCATCATCCGCTCCACCGGGAAGTCCTGCGTGTAGCCGTAGCCGCCGAACAGCTGCACCGCGTCGGTGGTCACCTCCATCGCGACGTCGGAGGCCCAGCACTTGGACGCCGCGGAGATGAAGCCCAGGTCGGATTCGCCGCGCTCGGCGCGAGCGGCCGCGTGGTAGACCATCAGCCGGGCGGACTCGAGCTTCATGGCCATGTCGGCGAGCATGAACTGCACGCCCTGGTTGTCGCTGACCGGGCGGCCGAACTGCTTGCGCTCCTTGGTGTAGGCGATCGCGGCGTCCAGCGCCCCCTGCGCGATGCCGACGGCCTGGGCCCCGATCGTGGGCCGGGTGTGGTCCAGCGTCGCCAGCGCGGTCTTGAAACCGGTGCCCGGCTCGCCGATGATCCGATCGCCCGGGATCCGGCAGTTCTCGAAGTACAGCTCGGTGGTCGGCGAGCCTTTGATGCCCAGCTTGCGCTCCTTGGGTCCGACCGTGAACCCCTCGTCGTCGGCGTGCACCATGAACGACGAGATGCCGTTGGCGCCCTTGTCCGGGTCGGTCACCGCCATCACGGTGTACCAGCTCGACTTGCCGCCGTTGGTGATCCAGCACTTGGCGCCGTTGAGAA
Organism: Mycobacterium hainanense; assembly: GCF_041890355.1. Classification (NCBI taxonomy): domain Bacteria; kingdom Bacillati; phylum Actinomycetota; class Actinomycetes; order Mycobacteriales; family Mycobacteriaceae; genus Mycobacterium; species Mycobacterium hainanense. The sequence continues at coordinate 4,596,303 of NZ_CP169059.1, forward strand.
TCCAGTCGTCCCCGTCGGCCTTGGCGCGGGTGCGCATCGAGGCCGCGTCGCTACCGGCCTCCCGCTCGGACAGCGCGTAGGACGCCATCGCGGTGCCGTCGGCGATCGAGGGCAGCACCTGCTTCTTGAGCTCGTCGGAGCCGCGCAGGATCAGCCCCATGGTGCCCAGCTTGTTCACCGCCGGAATCAGCGACGCCGAGGCGTCGACGCGGGCCACCTCCTCGATCACGATGCACGCCGCCACCGAATCCGCGCCCTGCCCGCCGTACTCCTCGGGCACGTGCACGGCGTTGAACCCCGACGCGTTCAGCGCCGCCAGCGCCTCGTCGGGAAACCGCGAATTCTCGTCGACATCGGCGGCGTGCGGCGCGATCTCCTTCTCCGCCAGCGCGCGAATCGCCGCCCGCAACTCCTGGTGTTCCTCGGGCAATTGGAACAGATCAAACGTGGGGTCTCCGGCCCAACCAGCCATCGTGGCCTCCTATTACTACTCGCCGGTAACTTTACCCTGACGCTTTTGCAGCGCCTCATCCTTGGCCCGCACGCTCTCGGCCAGCTGGCCCTGAAACGCGACGATGCGCGCCCGCAGCGCCGGGTCGGACGACCCGAGCATGCGCACGGCGAGCAGGCCCGCGTTGCGGGCGCCGCCGATCGAGACCGTGGCCACCGGCACGCCCGCCGGCATCTGCACGATCGACAGCAGCGAGTCGAGGCCGTCCAGCCGCGCCAGGGGCACGGGCACCCCGATCACCGGCAGCGGCGTAGCAGACGCGACCATCCCGGGCAGGTGTGCGGCGCCGCCGGCGCCGGCGATGATCACCTCGATGCCGCGGTCGGCCGCGGCGCGCGCGTAGTCGAACATCACCTGGGGCGTCCGGTGCGCGGAGACCACCCGAACCTCGGCCGGTATCTCGAACTCGGCCAGCGCCTCGGCGGCGTCCTTCATCACCGACCAGTCGCTGTCGCTGCCCATGATCACGCCGACGCGAGGCTCACTCATGGCCATTGATGCCGCTCCTCATCGCTCCGCTTTGCATGGTCGCCGGCATGCGGATCCCATCCGTCCGTCCACTGCCCGTGTGACAACCAGTGTGCCGCGAGCTCGGCGCGCTGCCGCAGCGCAGCCAGCTCCGCCATGTCGGCGCCCAGGAAGTTGACGTGGCCGACCTTGCGGCCGGGCCGTTCCTCCTTGCCGTAGAGGTGAACCCGGGCGTCGGGCATCCGCGCGAACAGGTGGTGCAACCGCTCGTCGACGGTCATCGTCGGTCGCTGCGGGGCGCCCAGGACGTTCGCCATCACCGTCACCGCAGCGATGGCATCGGTGTCACCGAGCGGGTAGTCCAGCACCGCCCGCACGTGCTGTTCGAACTGGCTGGTGCGCGCCCCGTCCATGGTCCAGTGCCCGGAGTTGTGCGGCCGCATCGCGAGCTCGTTGACCAGCAGCTCACCCTCGACGGTCTCGAAGAGCTCCACCGCGAGCACCCCGACCACGTCGAGTTCGGCGGCCAGCCGCAGCGCCAGTTGCTGCGCGGCCGCGGCCACGTGCTCGGGCAGGTTCGGTGCGGGGGCGACCACCTGGACGCAGATCCCGTCTTGCTGCACCGTCTCCACCACCGGCCAGGCCGCCCCCTGGCCGAACGGTGACCGCGCCACCAACGCCGACAGTTCGCGGCGCAGGTTCACCTGTTCCTCGGCCATCACCGGCACCCCATCGGCCAGGAAGCTGGCCGCGATATCGCGGGCGTGCGAAGGGTCGCGCGCCATCCGCACCCCGCGCCCGTCGTAGCCGCCGCGGACGGCTTTCACCACCACCGGGCCACCTACCAGCCGCGCGAAGGCGTCCAGCTCCTCGAGGTTCCCGATGCCCGCGTAGCGCGGGACCGGGACGCCCATCGCGTCCAGCCGTCGGCGCATCACCAGCTTGTCCTGGGCGTGCACCAGCGCCTGCGGCGGCGGCGCGACGTTGACCCCCTCGGCGACCAGCTTCTCCAGCAGCTCGTTCGGCACGTGCTCGTGGTCGAACGTCAGCACATGGGCCCCGGCCGCCACCCGGCGCAGGTCGTCCAGTTCGGTGTGCGAACCGATCACGACGTCGGGCGTGACCTGCGCGGCCGGCTCGTCGGCCGCGGTGGCCAGCACGCGCAGCGTCTGCCCGAGGGCGATCGCGGCCTGGTGGGTCATCCGGGCCAGTTGTCCGCCGCCGACCATGGCGACCACCGGCGCTACTGTGGGTGCGGCCCCGGGAGGGCGTGTGTTCGGCACGGCCATCATGGTGTCACGGCGCCGGTGGCGTGTTGACCGGCGGTGACGCCGAATCGTTATGTACGATTTTGCGTCGATTTTGTGTCCGTCCGTACACTGACGACTTGTGCCCTTCGCCGAAGCCGCAATCGAGCGCATGCCCGGGTTTATTCAGCCCTATTTGCTGCGCCACCACGAACTGATCAAATTCGCCATCGTCGGCGGCACCACGTTCGTGATCGACTCGGCGATTTTCTACACGCTGAAACTGACAATTCTGGACTCCAAGCCGGTCACCGCCAAGGTCATCGCAGGCATCGTCGCGGTCATCGCGTCCTACGTGCTGAACCGGGAATGGAGCTTCCGCGATCGCGGCGGCCGGGAGCGTCACCATGAGGCGCTGCTGTTCTTCGCGTTCAGCGGGGTGGGCGTGCTGCTGTCCATGGCGCCGCTGTGGTTCTCCAGCTACGTCCTGCAGCTGCGGGAGCCGATGGTGTCGCTGACCGTGGAGAACATCGCCGACTTCATCTCGGCCTACATCATCGGCAACCTGCTGCAGATGGCGTTCCGCTTCTATGCCTTCCGGCGCTGGGTGTTCCCCGACGAGTTCGCGCGCAACCCCGACAAGGCGCTGGAATCCGCCCTCACCGCCGGCGGCATCGCCGAGATGCTCGAGGACGAGATCGAGGGCGGCAACGTGACGCTGCTGCGGTCCTGGCGCCACCGGGCCGGCCGGCTGACTCAGCCGGGCGACTCCTCGGAACCCAGGGTGTCGAAGACTTCGTGATACAGCAGCGCGTGCACCTCGCGCAGCCGCGGAATGTCGTAGAACTCCAACGGGTCTTGTGACGCCGATTCGATAATCAGCGTCCCGGTGCGAAACATCCGCTCGGTGATTCGGTCGCGGAATTCCACGCTGTTGATCCGTGCCAGCGGGATATCGATCCCGGTCCGGGTCAGCACCCCGTGCCGGAACATCACCCGCCGGTTCGTCACGACGAAATGGGTGGTCAGCCAGCTCAAGAACGGCCACAGTGTCAGCCAGCCGACGATCACCAGCCAGATGCCCCAGATGACGCCGTAGATGATGTTCTTGGCCAGCTGGCTCCAATGAGTCGAGTTGAGGTATCCGGACCCGAACGACGCGATCGCGGTCACCAGCAGAAGGACCACCACCGGCCAGATCAGCCGCTTCCAGTGCGGGTGGCGATGGATGATCACCTGCTCGCCGGCGGCCAGGACGTTATCCGGATAGCTCACCTGCCAGAAGCTACCGCAAATGCACCACGTCACCGGCCGAAACAACGACCGTCTGTCCCCCGGTTTCGATGCACAATCTGCCCTGATCGTCGACCGCGTTCGCCTCCCCGACCACCTCCTTGCCGCCCGGCAGATGCGCCCGGACCCGGGCGCCGATGGTCAGGCTGCGCGCCCGGTAGTCGGCGGCCAGCGCCCAGTCGGCCCCGCGCGCGGCGCGCCAGGCCACGATCCGCCGCCCGAGTTCGGCCAACAGCCCGCACACCAGCCGGGTGCGATCGGGCGTCCGCACGCCCAGGTCGACCAGCGAGACGGCCCCCTCTACCCCGGCGGGAGCCTCAAATACGTTGAGCCCCAAGCCGATTACCACCACCGGCCGCGCCACCTCGGCAAGGATGCCCGCCAGTTTGCCCGGCGGGTCGCCCGCCAGCACGTCGTTGGGCCACTTGAGCCCCACCCGAACGCCCTCGAGCAGCGGGGCCAGCGTGTCCACCACCGCCACCCCGGTGGCCAGCGGCAGCCAGCCCCACCCGGCCGCCGGCACGTCGACGATGCTGACGGCGACCGACATGGTGAGCTGGGCCCGCGGGGTTGCCGACCAGCCGCGGCCGTGGCGCCCGCGCCCGGCGGTCTGGTGCTCGGCGATCAGCACGGACCCGGCGACGTCGGTTCCCGACGCGGCGCGGGCCAGCAGGTCGGCGTTGGTGGAGCCGGTTTCATCGACGACGTCGAGCCGGCGCCAGCCCAGCCCGGTGCCGATCAGCTCGGCGCGTAATGCGGCCTGGTCCAACGGCGCTGGCAGCTGGTCTCGGTCTGTCACTGGACCCAGCCTAGGACTCAGTGCCGCCGGCGGCCCATGACGTCGAGCATGTCCAGGACGGCCAGGTGGCTGAACAGCATGCTGGTCCCGATCGGGTTGCCGCCGCCGGGATAGGCGGTGCCGCTGGGCGCGGCCATCGTGTTGCCGGCGGCGTAGAGGCCGGGAATGGGGTTGCCGGACGTGTCGAGCACCCGGGCGGCGGCGTCGGTGCGCAGGCCGCCCTTGGTGCCCAGATCGGAGATGCCGAACGCCGCGGCGTGATACGGCGGTGAGTCGATGGGCACCAGTGGCGACGCGCCCCCCGAGAACGCGCGATCGAAAGCCTCGTCGCCCCTGCCGAAGTCCTCGTCGACGCCGGAGGCGGCAAACCCGTTGAACCGGGCCACCGTCGCCGCCAGCCGCCCACCCGGCACCCCGATCTTGTCCGCCAGTTCCTCCAGGGTGTCCGCCGTGTGCCAGAGGCCCGCGGCGACGTACTTCTCGGTCTCGACGATCGAGACGTTGGCCGCCTTCACCGGCGGGACCTCGCCCTCTTTGTCGTCGTAAATCATCCAGTACGGCAACGTGATTGAGCCGTCCTGCAGTTGGGCGATGATCTCGCGCCCGGCCCGGTCATACGCTCGCGATTCGTTGACGAACCGGTTGCCGTCCTGGTTGACGAAGATGCCGCCGGTGAACCACAACGCGAACGCCGACCGGCCGTCGGGATGAGTCATGCCCGGCGACCACCACGCCTGGTCCAGCAGGTCGGTGTCGGCGCCGGCGGCGATGCCGGCCCGCAGCGCCAGACCGCGGCTTCCCGGGCCGCCCATGGTGTCTCGCGCCGTGCCGGGAACCCCGAATTCGCGGCGCATCTCCTCGTTGTTCTCGAAACCACCGGCGGCCAGCAGCACGCCCAGCCGGGCGCGCACGGCCCGCCGCTGGCCGTGGCTCTCCACGATCGCCCCTGTCACCGCCCCGTCGGACAGGACGAGCTCGACCAGGGCGGTGTCCCGGCGCAGCGCCGCGTTCGGGTATTGACCGATGGCCGCGAGGAACCGCGCGATCAGGGCCCGACCCCCGAGGTAGTAGTCCGAGGGCGGTTCCGCGCCGAGCCGGTCGGTGTCCAACGGCCCGCGGATCACCTCCCGCAGCTCCGGGGCGGCGGCCACCTTCCAGGGCTTCGCGGCGATGTGGCGCTGACCGTCCAGCCGCGCCTTGGGCGCCTTCCCGTAGTAGTCGGGCCACGGCAGCGGCACGAACTTCAGCGTGGGGTCGGCCTCCAGATATTCGATCAGCCGGGCGCCGCCGCGGACATAGGTCTCTTGCAGCTCGCGCGGGGTGCGGTCACCGACCACGGCGTGGTAGTAGGTCAGCGCGTCCTCGATGGTGTCCTCGACGCCGGCCCGCAGCAGCACCGGATTACACGGGAACCAGACACCGCCGCCACCGGAGTAGGCGGTGGTCCCACCGAATTTCGACGTCGCCTCCACAAGCAGCACGTCCAGGTCCTCGCGCGCCGCGGTGTAGGCGCCGGTGACGCCGCCGCCGCCCGACCCGGCGACCAGTACGTCGCATTCGGTCGCCCAGTCCATCAGCGGAGACTAGCGCGCCGCTAAGCTCGGATCCCATGACAAGCGTTACCGACCACACCGCGGAGCCGGCCGCTGAGCACACCATCGACATCCACACCACCGCAGGCAAGCTGGCCGAGCTGCACAAGCGCCGCGAGGAATCGCTGCACCCGGTGGGTGAAGAGGCCGTCGAGAAGGTGCACGCCAAGGGCAAGCTGACCGCCCGCGAGCGCATCCTCGCCCTGCTCGACGAGGACTCGTTCGTCGAGCTCGACGCGCTGGCCCGGCACCGCAGCAAGAACTTCGGCCTGGAGAACAACCGCCCGCTGGGCGACGGCGTCATCACCGGCTACGGCACCATCGACGGCCGCGAAGTGTGCATCTTCAGCCAGGACGCCACCGTGTTCGGCGGCAGCCTCGGCGAGGTGTACGGCGAGAAGATCGTCAAGGTCCAGGAGCTGGCGATCAAGACCGGCCGCCCGCTGATCGGCATCAACGACGGCGCCGGGGCGCGCATTCAGGAGGGCGTCGTCTCGCTCGGCCTGTACAGCAAGATCTTCCGCAACAACATCCTGGCCTCCGGCGTGATCCCGCAGATCTCGCTGATCATGGGCGCGGCCGCCGGCGGGCACGTCTACTCCCCCGCCCTGACCGACTTCGTGGTCATGGTCGACCAGACCAGCCAGATGTTCATCACCGGGCCGGACGTCATCAAGACGGTCACCGGCGAGGACGTCACGATGGAGGAGCTCGGCGGGGCCCACACCCACATGGCCAAGTCGGGCACTCTGCACTACGTCGCCTCCGGCGAGCAGGACGCCTTCGACTGGGTGCGCGACCTGCTGAGCTACTTGCCGCCCAACAACGCCACCGACGCGCCCCGCTACGCGGAGCCCGTCCCGGAGGGCGCGATCGAGGACAACCTCACCGAGGAGGACCTCGAGCTGGACACGCTGATCCCGGACTCGGCCAACCAGCCGTACGACATGCACGAGGTGATCACCCGCATCCTCGACGACGACGAGTTCCTGGAGATCCAGAACGGCTACGCCACCAACATCATCGTCGGGTTCGGCCGCATCGAGGGCAGGCCCGTGGGGATCGTGGCCAACCAGCCGACCCAGTTCGCGGGCTGCCTCGACATCAATGCCTCGGAGAAGGCGGCGCGGTTCGTGCGGACCTGCGACTGCTTCAATATCCCGATCATCATGCTGGTGGACGTTCCGGGCTTCCTGCCGGGCACCGGCCAGGAATACAACGGCATCATCCGGCGCGGCGCCAAGCTGTTGTTCGCCTACGGCGAGGCCACCGTTCCGAAGATCACCGTGATCACCCGCAAGGCATACGGCGGCGCGTACTGCGTCATGGGCTCCAAGGACATGGGCTGCGACGTCAACATCGCCTGGCCGACCGCACAGATCGCGGTGATGGGCGCCTCCGGGGCCGTCGGCTTCGTCTATCGCAAGCAGCTGGCCGAGGCGGCCAAGGAGGGCAAGGACGTCGACGCCCTGCGGCTCGAGCTTCAGCAGGAGTACGAGGACACCCTGGTCAACCCGTACGTCGCCGCCGAGCGGGGATACGTCGACGCGGTAATCCCGCCGTCGCACACCCGCGGCTACATCGGCACCGCGCTGCGGCTGCTGGAACGCAAGATCGCGCACCTGCCGCCCAAGAAGCACGGGAACATTCCGCTGTGAGTCGAACGAGCGGAGCGAACGCAGTGAGCGACGGGAGTGAGACGACCAATCAGGCTGTGAGTGACGAGATGAACGACGAAAAGGGTTCCGAGACAATCGAAACCGCGCACGGGCCGCAGGAGCCGCACATCCAGATCCTCAAGGGTCAACCCACCGACGCGGAGCTGGCCGCGCTGGTCGCCGCCCTCGGCGTCGTGGGCGGCCCCGCCCCCGAGCCCGGCGAGCCCGAGCGCACGCGCTGGGGCCTGCCGGTGGACCGGCTGCGGTTTGCGATGTCCAACTACCAGCGGCTCACCTTTCAGCAGATGACACACATGAAGCATTGACCCGCCTGGTCCTCGGGTCGGCGTCGTCGGGCCGCCGCAAGGTGCTGCGCCAGGCCGGCATCGACCCGCTGGTCGTGGTCTCCGGCGTGGACGAGGACGCGCTGGTCGCCGCCCTGGGCTCCGACGCTGCTCCGGCGGACGTGGTGTGCGCGCTGGCGGAAGCCAAGGCCGAGCAGGTGGCGGCAGGGCTGGACGGCGAGCTCGCCGCCGATTGCGTTGTCCTCGGCTGTGATTCGATGCTGGAGCTCGACGGCGAGCTGTGCGGCAAGCCCGGCTCGGCCGAGGCCGCGACGGCCCAGTGGCGCCGGATGGGCGGCCGGTCCGGCCGGCTTTACACCGGGCATTGCCTGCTGCGGCTGAGCGACGGCGCGATCACCCACCGCGAAGTGGAATCGGGTTGCACCACAGTGCATTTCGCCGCCCCCACGGACGCCGATCTGCGGGCTTACGTCGCCGCGGGCGAGCCGCTACAGGTGGCCGGCGGATTCACCCTCGACGGGCTGGGCGGCTGGTTCGTCGACGGGGTCGAGGGCGACCCGTCGAACGTGATCGGCGTGAGCCTGCCGCTGCTGCGGTCCCTGCTCGGCCGGGTGGGCCTGGCGGTGAGCGCGCTGTGGGCGGCGGATTAGCCTTCCGTCGGTCCGCGAGGCATAAACCTCGCACACCCGCGCCGGCGCGTCGTCGCCAACGTTTACGTGTCGCGACGGCCGATGGCGCTGGGGCCTCCTTCGTAGCTGACGGTAGGCTCGGGTCGTGGCATTACCCCCGGATCCGAGCCCGACCCTGAGCGACTACGCCCACCCCGAACGGCTGGTCACCGCCGACTGGGTCTCCGCCCACCTCGGCACCCCCGGCCTGGTGATCGTCGAGTCCGACGAGGACGTCCTGCTCTACGACGTCGGCCACATCCCGGGCGCGGTCAAGATCGACTGGCACACCGACCTCAACGACCCAACGGTCCGCGACTACATCAACGGCGAGCAGTTCGCCGAATTGATGGACCGCAAAGGGATCTCGCGCGACGACACCGTGGTGATCTACGGCGACAAGAGCAACTGGTGGGCGGCGTATGCGCTCTGGGTCTTCACGCTGTTCGGCCACCCCGACGTTCGCCTCCTCAACGGCGGCCGCGACCTGTGGCTGGCCGAGCGCCGCGAGACCACCCTGGACGTGCCGACCAAGACGTCGACCGGCTATCCCGTCGTCGCGCGCAACGACGCGCCCATCCGGGCGTACAAGGACGACGTGCTCGCCATCCTGGGCAGCCAGCCGCTGATCGACGTGCGCTCACCGGACGAGTACACCGGCAAGCGCACCCACATGCCCGAATACCCCGAGGAGGGCGTGCTGCGCGGCGGCCACATCCCCACCGCCCGGTCCATCCCCTGGGCCAAGGCCGTCGACGAGAGCGGGCGATTCCGCAGCCGCGAGGAGCTCGAGGAGCTCTACGGCTTCATCGAGCCCGACGACAAGACCGTCGTGTACTGCCGCATCGGCGAGCGGTCCAGCCACACCTGGTTCGTGCTCACCCACCTGCTGGGCAAGCCCGGGGTGCGCAACTACGACGGATCGTGGACGGAGTGGGGCAACAGCGTGCGGACGCCGATCGTCGCCGGCGAAGAGCCCGGGGCCGTTCCGGTCCGATGAGTCTGCCCGCGCCCCTGGCCGAGGTGGTGTCCGACTTCGCCGAAGTCGAGGGCCAGGACAAGCTGGCCTTGCTGCTCGAATTCGCCAACGACCTGCCGCCCCTGCCGCCCGAACTCGAACAGGGGGCCATGGAGCCCGTCCCCGAGTGCCAGACCCCGCTGTTCCTGCACGTCGACGCCAGCGACCCGGACCGCGTGCGGTTGCACTTCAGCGCGCCCGCCGAGGCGCCCACCACGCGCGGGTTCGCGTCGATCCTCGCCACCGGCCTGGACGAGCAACCCGCCGCCGACATTTTGGCGGTGCCCGAGGATTTCTACACCGACCTGGGGCTGGCCGCCCTGATCAGCCCGCTGCGATTGCGCGGCATGTCGGCGATGCTCGCCCGCATCAAGCGGCGGCTGCGCGAGTCAGGTCAAAATTCCGGCACCGCCTGATCGGCCCGACGGCGCGGCGCTTAGACTTCCCTGGAGTTGTAAGAAACTCTCTTAAAGAAGCCCACGGCGGAAACACGTCCGCTTCAGATCTGCCAAACAGGAGGCGCAGTGGCTAGTCACGCCAGCTCGAGGATCTCCAAAGTGCTTGTCGCCAACCGCGGCGAGATCGCTGTCCGGGTGATCCGCGCGGCCCGCGATGCGGGCCTGGCCAGCGTGGCGGTGTACGCCGAGCCCGATGCCGACGCGCCGCACGTGCGCCTGGCCGATGAGGCGTTCGCCCTGGGCGGCCAGACCTCCGCCGAGTCCTACCTGGACTTCGGCAAGCTCCTCGACGCGGCGGCCAAGTCGGGCGCCAACGCCGTGCACCCCGGCTACGGCTTCCTCTCGGAGAACGCCGATTTCGCGCAGGCGGTCATCGACGCCGGCCTGATCTGGATCGGTCCGAGCCCCCAGTCGATCCGCGACCTCGGTGACAAGGTCACCGCCCGCCACATCGCGGCCCGCGCCCAGGCTCCGCTGGTTCCGGGCACCCCGGAGCCGGTCAAGGACGCCGACGAGGTGGTGGCCTTCGCCCAGGAGTACGGCGTGCCGATCGCCATCAAGGCGGCCTTCGGTGGTGGCGGCCGCGGCATGAAGGTGGCGCGCACCATCGAGGAGATCCCGCACCTCTACGAGTCGGCGGTGCGCGAAGCCGTCGCCGCCTTCGGCCGCGGCGAGTGCTTCGTCGAGCGCTACCTGGACAAGCCCCGCCACGTCGAGGCGCAGGTGATCGCGGACCAGCACGGCAACGTGATCGTGGCCGGCACCCGGGACTGCTCCCTGCAGCGCCGCTTCCAGAAGCTGGTGGAGGAGGCGCCCGCGCCGTTCCTCACCGACGCGCAGCGCAAGGAGATCCACGAGTCGGCCAAGCGCATCTGCAAGGAGGCGCACTACTACGGCGCCGGCACGGTCGAATACCTGGTCGGACAGGACGGCCTGATCTCGTTCCTGGAGGTCAACACCCGGCTGCAGGTCGAGCACCCGGTCACCGAGGAGACCGCGGGCATCGACCTGGTGTTGCAGCAGTTCAAGATCGCCAACGGCGAAAAGCTGGACATCACCGAGGATCCCACGCCGCGCGGTCACGCCATCGAGTTCCGGATCAACGGCGAGGACGCCGGCCGCGGCTTCCTGCCGGCGCCCGGTCCGGTCACCCGGTACGACACGCCCAGCGGGCCGGGGGTCCGGCTGGATTCCGGTGTAGAAGCCGGATCGGTGATCGGCGGCCAGTTCGACTCCATGCTGGCCAAGCTGATCGTGTACGGCGCCACCCGCGAGGAAGCACTGGCCCGCTCGCGGCGCGCCCTCGACGAATTCCACGTGGAGGGGCTGGCCACCGTGATCCCCTTCCACCGTGCCGTGGTCTCCGACCCGGCGTTCATCGGCGACGGCGACAGCTTCTCGGTGCACACGCGCTGGATCGAGACCGAATGGAACAACACCATCGAGCCGTTCACCGGCGCGGAGCCGCTGTCCGACGATGACGCGGACGCCCGGCCCCGGCAGACGGTGGTCGTGGAGGTCGGCGGCCGCCGGCTCGAGGTGTCGCTGCCCGGCGATTTGGCGCTGTCCAACGGTTCCGCCGACCCGGCCGGCGTCATCCGCAAGAAGCCCAAGCCGCGCAAGCGGGGGGCACACTCGGGTGCGGCCGCCTCGGGCGACGCGGTGACCGCGCCAATGCAGGGCACCGTGGTCAAGGTCGCCGTGGAGGAGGGCCAGGAGGTCGCCGCCGGCGACCTGGTTGTGGTCCTCGAGGCGATGAAGATGGAGAACCCGGTCACCGCGCACAAGGACGGCGTCATCACCGGGCTCGCGGTCGAGGCCGGCGCCGCCATCACCCAGGGCACGGTGCTCGCCGAGATCAAATAGCCGGTCGGACAATATTCTTGGGAAACAGTTGTCGACCCGGTCCGGCGCGGGTACCGTTCGGGTCAGGTTGAGTTCACAGCCGTCCGGATCACGTCGAGGGGCGCGGGAAGGTGGACTCACTTGTTCTCAGCTTCGTTCCACGACTGACGTCTTCCGCAGCACACATCCTGTTCTACGGATGGAGTCAGTAATGTCTGTGGCCCAAACTTGGCAACACAACCGCTCGGCGCAGTTCACCGCGCACTGGTACCCGTCGGGGACGCTCATCAAGGTGGACGGCGAGCTCGACGCCGCCAACGCCGATCAGCTCGCCGCGTACGTGCGAAACGCGATCGCCCGCTCCCGGCGCGTGGTCCTGGACCTGCGCGGCCTGAAGTTCATTGGCACGGCTGGATTTTCGGCACTGCACCGGATCAACGTCGTGTGCTCGGGCGCCCAGGCGGATTGGGCGATGGCGCCGAGCGCGGCGGTGGCGCGGTTGCTGCGCATCTGCGACCCCGACGGCACCCTCCCGGTGACCACTCCCGCGGCCGAGCCGCTGCTGGGGCCCGGCGACGACGAGCCGGAGTCCCTATTGCAACTGGTCGCGCAGCCGCGTTAGCGACTTCGCCAGCAGGCGGGACACGTGCATCTGCGAGATGCCCACCCGTTCGGCGATCTGGGTCTGCGTCATCGACTCGAAGAACCTGAGCACCAACACCGTTCGCTCCCGCTCCGGCAGCGCCTCGAGCAGCGGGCGCAACGACTCCTGGTCCTCGATCCGGTCCAGCCCGGTGTCGACGTCGCCCAGGGTGTCGGCGATCGCGCGGGCCTCGTCCTCTTCGCTGCCACCACCGCTGTCGATGGACAGGGTGTTGTACGAGCTGCCCGCCACCAGACCCTCGACGACCTCCTCACGGTCCATGCCGAGTTCGGCGGCAAGCTCAGTGGCCGTGGGCGCCCGGCCCAACCGCTGCGACAGCTCGGCGGTGGCGGTGCCGAGGCGCAGGTGCAGTTCCTTCAGGCGCCGGGGCACCTTCACCGACCAGCTGTTGTCGCGGAAGTGCCGGCGGACCTCGCCCATGATCGTGGGGACCGCGAACGACACGAAGTCGGACCCGGCCTCGACGTCGAACCGCACCACCGCGTTCACCAGTCCGACCCGCGCCACCTGGACGAGGTCGTCGCGCGGTTCGCCGCGGCCCTCGAACCGGCGGGCGATATGGTCGGCCAGGGGCAGGCAGCGCTCGACGATCTTGTCCCGTTGACGCTGAAATTCCATCGAGTCCGGGTCGACGTCGGCCAACTCGCGGAACATCTCCGGGACATCGGCGTATTCGTTCGGTCGCGAGACGGAACCGCCGGCAGCTGGTGGGGTCACCTGCTGGAGGCCGCCCGTCGCGCCGTCAGCGTGATACCGAATACGCTGCCGGTTTGGTTGGGTTCGCGACCATCGTGGAAAGTCTGGACGTCGTCGGCCAGGGATGTCAGCACGTGCCAGCTGAAGCTGCCGGGCGCCACCACGTCGTGCGTGTCGCACGCCGCGGAAGCCTCCACGACCAACTGCTCGTCCTGTGGGTCGACGACGACGACCAGCGTCGCCTCGGGGGTGGCGCAGCGGATCAACCGGGTGCACACTTCGTCGACCGCCAGTCGCAGGTCCGCCACCGCGTCGAAATCCAGGTCCTCGAAGGTGCCGATCGCACCGACCAGCGTCCGCAGCATCGCCAGGTTCTCCAGGCGCGCCGCCACGTGCAATTCGACGGCGCGGTTACCGCGCTGGCGCCTGGTGGTGCGCACTCCCGCATCGTTCATCTGGTCTCCCGGCAATGGTTGACTACCACTACTACCATCCCTCAGCCCGCCGTGGACCGTGCGCTCGAGCCGATTAGTCATGGCTGCCGCCGGGTACTCGCACCGCTGTGGACGGGCCGGGGACCACCGAAACGGTTCGGGCGCGGCGGCTCGAGCGCGTGGCGGTGCTCGCCGGAAGCGCGCTGACTGTGTTGGTTTCTCTGGCTAAAAGCATCTATATCGGCGTATTCGTGATGTCCCCCATGATCGGGTGACCACGCTAACGCAACCGTTCCGGCACTCATCATGGTGCACACTTGATACCCACTCGACGATGCCGGTAACCCCCGCGTTTTGCCTCCTGGCGAAGCTGCGGCGCTCAGGGGCGCTCGGTGGGCGGATTCTCAGCTCGCGGGCCACTGCCGGTAGACCTCGGGGTGCTCGGCGTACCAGCGATCCGCGATCCGGCGGATCCGCCGGTGCTCGACGGCTACCCACACCAGCCCCAGGACCGTGGCGATGATCGCCAGCGCGCCCGCGGTCATGCCCTCGTGGTGATGTCCGGTGGCGAAGGCCGCCAGGCTGGCGCACGCCCCGATCACTCCGGCAACCACCAGCAGGTACCCGGGCCAGTGCAATACGTCGATCAACGACTCGCCGGCGAGCGGCCGCGTGGTCCTCAGATGGTCGACGGGGTCATGAAAGGTGTCTCCCATGGCTGCTCCTAGTGGAGAACATATGACTCATGCGCAGCTCAAATCGGGTTGCACCATCAACGGTAGATCCCCCGGAAGGCTTTTGGCGAGACCCGATCAAAAGGGCAGCGCCGGGCCCGCGATCGGGGCCACGCCCATGGCCACCATCAGCACCATCAGCGTGAAAAGGAACCACCCGGCGCCATGCCATCCCCACCAGGTGCCCTCCGCCTTCCATACCCGGTAGGTCCGCAGGAACGCCCAGATCCCGGCGACCAGCAAGATGACCGGTCCGCCCACCGCCAGCAACGTCCGCTGGGGGGCCCCGCAGGCCGCCGTGTCGATACCGGTGCCCGGGCAGGTGCTTACCCACAGCGCCGCCAGGACCAGAAAACCGACCGCCGCGATCGCGGCGAGCACCGCGAACCGGATGGCGGCGCGGACTTCGCCGTCCTCCTGTCCCAAGCGATCACCACCCGATCGCTCATCCGCTTTATGCATCCGTGCCCCCATATCCCCCGTGCGGCCAGCGCCTTATTCATCGTTTGCTACGTCGCAATAGTTACCGCGCAATGACAAATGTCCAGCGATCGGGCGCTGCAATCGCGCTGGCACTTCACGGAAAGCGCATGGAGACAAATACCCAGCGGCAAACCCGGTAAAACTCGGCGCAGACTTCTGCGGCGGGTCGCGTCAACGACACCGTCAATTTTTCCGGCAATACCGCTGGCCAGAGGCGGAAAGCGCTGATAGCCACGATTTGGTCGGTGTCTCAGCACCGATGAGTACTATCTCTGACATGCCGACAGCCCGAAGGCGCCTATCCCCCGAGGATCGACGCGCTGAGCTGCTCGCTTTGGGGGCGGAAGTCTTCGGAAAGCGACCCTACGACGAGGTGCGAATCGACGAGATCGCCGAGCGCGCCGGAGTGTCGCGGGCGTTGATGTATCACTACTTCCCCGACAAGCGGGCCTTCTTCGCCGCGGTGGTCAAGGACGAGGCCGACCGGCTGTACGAGACCACCAATATGGACGACGCCACCGGCCTCACGATGTACGAAGAGGTGCGCCTCGGCGTCATGGCCTACATGGCCTACCACGAGCAGAACCCCGAGGCCGCGTGGGCGGCCTACGTGGGGCTGGGCCGGTCGGACCCGGTTCTGCTGGGCGTCGACGACGAGGCCAAGAACCGCCAGCTCGAACACATCATGAGCCGCATCCACGACCTGGTGGCCAATATCTCCGGGGCAAAGCTGGACCCCGACGTCGAGCGGGACCTCCGGGTGATCTGCCACGGCTGGCTGGCGTTCACCTTCGAGCTGTGCCGGCAGCGCATCATCGACCCCACTATCAACGCCGAGCGCCTCGCCGATGCGTGCGCGCATTCGCTGTTCGACGCCATCGCCCGGGTGCCGGAGATCCCCGAGGAGCTGTCCAACGCGATGGCAACGGCCCGGATCCAGCCGCGCTAGCCCGTACTTGTCGGTGGGCCTTGGCACCATGGTTAGGTGACCACCCGTGACCCGTTAGGCCGGTTCAGCGCGACCACGCGCGAATGGTTCACCAGCACGTTCGCCGGCCCCACCACCGCGCAGGCCCAGGCGTGGGACGCCATCGCCGACGGCGACAACACGCTGGTGATCGCGCCGACCGGATCCGGCAAGACGCTCGCCGCCTTCCTGTGGGCCCTGGATTCGCTCGCCGGCCAGGCCGAGCGGCCCGCCGGCACCCGCGTTTTGTACGTGTCCCCGCTCAAGGCGCTGGCCGTCGACGTCGAGCGCAACCTGCGCACCCCGCTGGCGGGGCTCACCCGCATCGCCGAGCGGCAGGGCCTGCCGCCGCCCGCCATCAGCGTCGGTGTCCGGTCCGGCGACACCCCGCCGGCCGAACGCCGCCAGCTCATCGCGCGGCCCCCCGACGTGCTGATCACCACGCCGGAATCGCTGTTCCTGATGCTCACCTCGGCCGCCCGCGAGACCCTGGCGGGCGTGCAGACGGTGATCGTCGACGAGATCCACGCCATCGCCGCGGGCAAGCGCGGCGCGCACCTGGCGCTGTCGCTGGAGCGGCTGCAGGATTTGTCTCAAGAGCTGCGGGGAGGCCCGCCCGCGCAGCGCATCGGGCTGTCGGCGACGGTGCGCCCGCCCGAGGAGCTCGCCCGGTTCCTGTCCGGTCAGCAACTGACCACCATCGTGGCGCCCCGGACGGCCAAGACCGTCGAGCTGACGGTCCAGGTGCCGGTGCCCGACATGGCAAACCTCGCCAACAACAGCATCTGGCCCGACGTCGAGGCGCGGCTGGTCGACCTGATCGAGGCGCACAACTCGACGATCGTGTTCGCCAACTCGCGGCGGCTGGCCGAGCGGCTCACCGCGCGGCTCAACGAGATCCACGCCGAACGCTGCGGCCTGGGCCTGTCCGGCGAGATCAACCCCAAGGTGGCGGGCGGGGCGCCCGCGCACCTCATGGGCAGCGGCCAGACTTACGGCGCCGAGCCGCTGCTGGCGCGCGCCCACCACGGGTCGGTCAGCAAGGAACAGCGTGCCCTAGTCGAAGAGGACCTCAAGCGCGGCCTGCTCAAGGCCGTGGTCGCGACGTCGAGCCTGGAACTCGGTATCGACATGGGCGCGGTCGACCTGGTGATCCAGGTCGAGGCGCCGCCGTCGGTGGCCAGCGGCCTGCAACGCATCGGGCGGGCCGGCCACCAGGTCGGCGAGGTGTCGCAGGGTGTGCTGTTCCCCAAGCACCGCACGGACCTGATCGGCTGCGCGGTGACCGTGCAGCGGATGCTCGCCGGCGAAATCGAGACGATGCGGGTGCCCGCCAACCCGCTGGACATCCTGGCGCAACAGACGGTCGCGGCGGCGGCGCTGGAGCCGCTGGACGCCGACCGGTGGTTCGACACCGTGCGCCGCAGCGCCCCCTTCGCCACGCTGCCGCGCAGCGTGTACGAGGCCACTCTCGACCTGCTGTCGGGCAAGTACCCGTCCACCGAGTTCGCCGAGCTGCGGCCCCGCCTGGTCTACGACCGCGACACCGGCACCCTGACCGCGCGGCCCGGCGCGCAGCGGCTGGCCGTCACCTCCGGCGGCGCCATCCCCGATCGCGGCATGTTCACCGTCTATCTCGCCAGCGAGGCGGAGAAGCCGTCGCGAGTGGGCGAACTGGACGAGGAGATGGTGTACGAATCCCGACCCGGCGACGTCATCTCGCTGGGCGCCACCAGCTGGCGAATCACCGAGATAACCCACGACCGGGTGCTGGTGATCCCCGCGCCGGGCCAGCCGGCCCGGTTGCCGTTCTGGCGCGGCGACGACGCGGGCCGCCCGGCGGAGCTGGGCGCCGCGCTGGGCGCGTTCACCGGCGAGCTGACGGCACTGGACCGCGACGCCTTCGACGCCCGGTGCGCGGGCCTGGGTTTCGACGCCTACGCGACCGACAACATGTGGGCGCTGCTGGACGAGCAGCGCACCGCGGCCGGGGTGGTGCCCACCGACACCACCCTGCTTGTCGAGCGGTTCCGCGACGAACTGGGCGACTGGCGGGTGATTCTGCACTCGCCGTACGGGCTGCGGGTGAACGGCCCGCTGGCGCTGGCGGTGGGCCGCCGGCTGCGGGAACGCTACGGCCTCGACGAGAAGCCGACCGCCTCCGACGACGGCATCGTGGTGCGGTTGCCGGACATGCTCTCGGACGCCGGCGAAAACCCGCCGGGCGCCGAGCTGTTCGTCTTCGACGCCGACGAGATCGACCCGATTGTCACCGCCGAGGTGGGCGGTTCGGCGCTGTTCGCGTCGCGGTTCCGGGAGTGCGCCGCCCGCGCGCTCCTGCTGCCGCGCCGGCACCCGGGTAAGCGCTCGCCGCTGTGGCACCAGCGCCAGCGGGCCGCCCAATTGCTGGACGTGGCCCGCAAATACCCCGACTTCCCGGTGGTCCTGGAGACCATCCGCGAATGCCTGCAGGACGTCTACGACGTCCCCGCGCTGACCGCCCTGATGGCAGGCATCGCTCAGCGCAAGGTGCGGGTCGCCGAAGCCGAGACGGCGCGGCCGTCCCCGTTCGCGGCCTCCCTTTTGTTCGGTTACGTCGGCGCGTTCATGTACGAGGGCGACACCCCGCTGGCCGAGCGCCGGGCCGCGGCGCTGTCGCTGGACAGCACGCTGCTGGCGGAGCTGCTCGGCCGCGTCGAGTTGCGCGAGCTGCTCGACCCCGACGTCATCGCCGCGACCGGCCGCCAGTTGCAGCACCTGACCGAGGACCGCGCGGCGCGCGACGCCGAAGGCGTCGCCGACCTGCTGCGGCTGCTGGGCCCGATGACCGAGGACGAGATCGCCGCCCGGGCCGGCGGCGCCGAGGTGGGCGGCTGGCTCGAGGGCCTGCTGGGCGCGCGGCGAGCGCTGACGGTGTCGTTCGCCGGCCGCAACTGGTGGGTGGCCATCGAGGACATCGGCCGGCTGCGCGACGGGGTCGGCGCGCCGGTTCCGGTAGGCGTGCCGGCCGCCTTCACCGAGGCGGTGGCCGACCCGCTCGGCGAGCTGCTGGGCCGCTACGCGCGCACGCACACCCCGTTCACCACGGCGGAGGCGGCGGCCCGGTTCGGGCTCGGGCTGCGGGTGACGGCCGACGTGCTGGGCCGGCTGGCCGCCGACGGCCGCCTGGTG
Source organism: Mycobacterium hainanense (assembly GCF_041890355.1). NCBI lineage: Bacteria > Bacillati > Actinomycetota > Actinomycetes > Mycobacteriales > Mycobacteriaceae > Mycobacterium > Mycobacterium hainanense. The sequence continues at coordinate 4,615,314 of NZ_CP169059.1, forward strand.
CGCGGTGACTTCGTCGCCGCCACCGAGGTCGCCTCCGGCAGCGAACAGTGGTGCGACGCCGACGTGTTGCGCGTCTTGCGGCGCCGATCGCTCGCCGCGCTGCGCGCGCAGGTGGAGCCCGTGAGCACCGCCGCCTACGGGCGGTTCCTGCCGGCCTGGCACCGGGTGCCCGCCCAGAATTCGGGGGTGGACGGCCTGATGTCGGTGATCGACCAGCTGGCCGGGGTGCGGATGCCGGCCTCGGCGATCGAGCCGCTGGTGCTCGGCCCGCGGGTGCGCGACTATTCGCCCGCGATGCTCGACGAGCTGCTCGCCACCGGCGAGGTGACGTGGTCGGGTGCTGGGTCGATCTCGGCCAGCGACGGCTGGGTCGCGCTGCACGTGAGCGACTCGGCGCCGCTCACCTTGGCCGGGCCCGCCGAGATCGACCTCACCGACGCGCACCGCGCGATTCTGGACACGCTGGCCGGCGGGGGCGCCTACTTCTTCCGCCAGCTGGCCCAGAGCGGGTTTCCCGACGCCGATCTCAAAGCCGCGCTGTGGGAGCTGATCTGGGCCGGCTGGGTCACCGGCGACACGTTCGCCCCGGTGCGCGCCGTGCTCGGCGGGGTGGGCAGCCGCAAACGCGCGGCGCCGGCGCACCGGACGCACCGGCCGCCGCGGCTGAGCCGATACAGCGTCGCGCACGCACAATCGCGGCCCGCCGACCCGACGGTCGCGGGCCGGTGGTCTGCCCTGCCGCCACCCGAACCCGATTCCACAGTGCGCGCCCACTACCAGGCGGAGCTGCTGCTGGGTCGTCACGGCGTGCTGACCAAGGGCGCGGTCGCGGCCGAGGGCATCACCGGCGGCTTCGCCACGCTCTACAAGGTGCTGAGCACCTTCGAGGAGGCCGGCCGATGCCAGCGCGGCTACTTCGTCGAGTCGTTGGGCGGCGCGCAGTTCGCGGTCGCGTCGACCGTCGACCGGCTGCGCAGCTACAGCGACGGCATCGACCCCGAACGGCCGGAATACCGGGCGATCGTGCTGGCCGCCGCCGACCCAGCCAACCCCTACGGGGCGGCGCTGCCCTGGCCCGCCTCGGGCGGCGAGGGGGCGCGGCCGGGCCGCAAGGCCGGCGCGCTCGTCGTGCTGGTCGACGGCCACCTGGGCTGGTTCCTCGAGCGCGGCGGGCGGTCCCTGCTGACCTTCACCGACGACCCCGCGGCCCACGCCGCGGCGGCCGCGGCGCTGGCCGACCTGGTCGCCTCCCGGCGCGTCGCGTCGATCCTGGTCGAGCGCATCGACGGGGCGCCGGCGCTGCAGCCGCAGCCTGGAGGGCCGAGCCCGGTCGCCGAGGCGCTGGCCGAGGCCGGGTTCGCCCGCACGCCGCGCGGACTTCGGCTCCGGTGAGGCCGCGCTAGCCATGCCCGAGGGAGACACCGTCTGGCACACCGCCGCAGTCCTGCGCCAGCACCTGCTTGGGCGCACCCTGACGCGCTGTGATGTCCGCGTCCCGCGGTACGCGACGGTCGACCTCACCGGGGAGGCGGTCGACGAGGTGCTCAGCCGCGGCAAGCACCTGTTCATCCGGGTCGGCCCGGCGAGCATCCACTCGCACCTGAAGATGGACGGCAGCTGGCGGGTCAGCGATCGGCCGGTGCGGGTCGACCACCGGGCGCGCATCGTCCTGGAAGCCGGAACCGTCCGTGCCGTCGGCGTGGACCTGGGCGTGCTGGAGATTTTGGAACGCGACCGCGACGCGGACGCCGTCGCGCACCTGGGGCCCGACCTGCTGGGCGAGGACTGGGACGCCGGGTTGGCCGCCGCCAACCTGGCGGCGCACCCCGGCCGCCCGCTCGCCGAGACGCTGCTGGACCAGCGCGTCCTGGCCGGCATCGGCAACGTCTATGCCAACGAGCTGTGTTTCCTCAGCGGGCATCTGCCCACGGCGCCGGTGAGCGCGGTGACCAACCCGCAGCGGCTGGTCGCGCGTGCCCGGGACATGTTGTGGCTCAACCGGTTCCGGTGGGACCGTTGCACCACCGGCGACACCCGCGCCGGCCGGCAGCTGTGGGTCTACGGGCGAGCGGGCCGGGGCTGCCGTCGTTGCGGCACCCGCATCGCCTACGACGGCTCCGGGGACCGGGTCACCTACTGGTGCCCGTCATGCCAGCGCTGACGCTCAGTCCCGCGCGTGCGCCAAGAAGAACTGCGCGATGGCCTCCGAACCGTCGAGCGCGCGGGTGGTGGGCCCGATGATCGCTTTGGGCAGGTATTGTCTGCCGCCCGGCCAGGTGTGTCCGCCGCTGTCGATCTGGTAGAAAATCACCTCGGTCGACGCCGCGCACCCCGTGGAGTCGAAGCGGCGCACGACGGTCCCGTCCCCGACGTTGGGCAGGGCCTGGACGGACGGGGCGCCCTGGCAGCGATCGGCGGAACGCCACGTGTTCACCATGCTGTCGGCGGAGATGGCGTGGCTGACCCCGCCGCGACCGCGCACCGTCCCGCCCTTGAACGGCACCAGCGGGTCGGCGGTGCCGTGGGCCTCCCACACCGACACGGGCCGCGATGGCGTGCACGCCACGCCCACGCCCAGCGTGCCCGCCACTGGCGCGGCGGCGGCGAACACGTCGGCGCGGTCGCACGCCAGCCGGTTGGACATGAATCCGCCATTAGACATCCCGGTGACGAAAATGTGCCCCGGCGCGATGTCGTAGTCGTTTTGCAGCTTGCCCACGAGCCCCACCAGGAAGCCGACATCGTCGATGTGCCGACGATCCGCCGGCGACGCCCCCCGCCCGTCGGCCCAGCTTTTGTCGTAACCGTCGGGATAGACCACCAGTAGGTTGTGGGCGTCGGCGACGGAGTCGAACCCGGTCAGCCCGCGCTGTCCGTTCCCGGTCCCGCCGCCGCCGTGCAGGCTCAAGACCAGGCCGACCGGGCTGCCCGGCGGCACGTGCAGCAGGTAAGTTCGGTCCATGCCGCCGGAACGGAACGTCCCGGACGCATCCCGAGCGGTGGCCGCCGACACGTGCCGCTCACCACAAGCCATCAAGCACACCGCAACGAGGATCAGAGACAACAAACGCGCGTGCGGCATGTCGTCAGGACCCCGGCAACGCCGACGGCCGAGCAAACCGCACTCTGGGTGTGGCGATGATCGCAATATGATTGATCCCGCACCGAGCGGCGTCGCAACGTGCGAATATTCGGGCAGCCCCCGCTGTCAGCGAGCAACGGCACATCGATGTCACGGGAGTATCAGAAATGACGAGGACCCAGATACGCAACCCCAGCCTTCTGCTGTTGCTGATCGCTGCCGGCGTCGTCCCGGCCGCCGGGCTGCTGGACGCGCTCGGCTCGACCCCGGCCGCCCACGCCAGCGCCGCCGATGACGCGTTCCTCGCCGCGCTGACGGCCAAGGGCATCAACTACGAATCGCCCGAAACCGCGATCCGGTCCGGCCACCTGGTGTGCCAGGAACTCGACTCCGGCGAAGCGCCGCAACAGGTGGCAAACGACGTGATGACCAACAGCCACCTCGACGGCTACCACGCCGGCTACTTCGTCGGCGTGAGCATCCGGGCGTACTGCCCGAAGTACGGCGCCCAGGCCTGAAAGTTAACAACCAGTTGACAGGTTCGTGACAAGCACGCCGGTAAAATCTGAATTCGGAAACAATTCCTGAGAACTCTCGAAGGCCAAATGATTCCTAGACTTTTGGTCGGCGTGGCACTCGCTCTCGGCGCTGTCGGTTGGACGGCCGCCACCGCCACCGCCGACCCAAGCCCCTTCAACACCCTCAGCTGCAGTTGCGAAGAGACGGCACCCGCGGACAGCGCGGCCCTAACGGATAAGATCGAGCGGGGCATCCAGCACGGTCTTGCCGACCAGTCCACGGTGCAAATTCATCACTGAGGTTCAGTTGGTTCTCCGCGTTCGCCGCCCGGCGTAATGGTGGTAGCGGGCGGCCCGCCGGCGGATGCGATCTGCGCTGCCACGGGTGCGATGCGGTTGTCCGGCAAGGTGTATCGGCTCGCTGTAGAAAAGCATCTTGGCCAGTTCCACCAAAACCAGGTAGCAGATCACGAACATGCCCAGCACGGCGAAGAATTGCCATGGCAGCGGCGTGAACCCCAAGGTCCGCGCCAGCGGCGAGATCGTCAGCCCGGCGCCGACGGCGACCACGGTGATGCTGGTGACGGTCAGCAGCGCGCTGGGCCGGCTGCGGAAGAACGGCACCCTGCGGGTGCGGATCACGAAGATGATCAGCGTCTGCGTCGCGAGCGATTCCACGAACCAGCCGGTGCGGAACTCGACTGCCCCGGCGTGTAGTACGCCCAGCATCAGCCCGAACGTCAGGAAGTCGAACAGCGAACTGATGGGACCGAAGATCAGCATGAACCGGCGGATGAACGCGACGTTCCAGTGCGATGGAGCATGCAGCTGCTCGGCGTCGACCCGGTCGGTCGGGATCGCCAGTTGTGAGGTGTCGTAGAGCAGGTTGTTCAGCAGGATCTGGCTGGGCAGCATCGGCAGGAACGGCAACAGCGCCGACGCGGCCGCGGCGCTGAACATATTGCCGAAGTTGCTCGAGGTGCCCATCAGCACGTACTTGATGGTGTTGGCGAAGATGCGCCGGCCCTGCGCCACCCCGGTGGCCAGCACCCCGAGATCCTTTTCCAGCAGCACCACGTCGGCAGCATCCTTGGCCACGTCGGTGGCGCTGTCTACGGAGATTCCCACGTCGGCGGCGTGTAGGGCCAGCGCGTCGTTGACGCCGTCGCCCAGGAAGCCGACCGAGCGCCCCTTGCGCCGCAGCGCGGTGATCAGCCGCGCCTTCTGCTCGGGGGAGATGCGCGCGAAGATGGTGTGATCCTGCGCGACGCCGGCGAACGCGTCGTCGTCCAGCGCGTCCAGCTGTGCGCCCGTGATAGTGCCCTTGGACGCCAAACCCAGGTCGCCGCAGACCTTTTCGGCGACCCGCGGGTTGTCCCCGGTGGCGATCTTCAGCTCGATGCCCAGGTCGGCCAGCTCCGAAAGTGATTGCCGCGCGGCGGCTTTGGGTTCGTCGGCGAAGACCAGGAAGCCCGCGAGCGTCAGCTCGCATTCGTCCGCGCGGGTGAGCGACGTCAGCCCCGACGCCGGTTTGGCGGCCACGGCCACCACCCGGCGCCCGGCGGCGAACAACGCCCCGAGGGTCTCCTCGGCCACCGCGGCGACGCTTCGGCATTGGGCCAGCACCTGCTCGGGCGCACCCTTGACCACCAGCATCCGAGTGCCGCCGTCGTCGACCAACACCGACGTCGCCCGGCGCTCATGGTCGAACGGCAGCACCGCGACTCGTGCGGCGCCGGCCACCGACTCGTGCGCCTGCGGGGACTCCCACAGCGCTGCGTCGAGCGGATTAGCGCTGGCCCCACCGGTTTCCGGGTCCACATCGGTGGCCAGCAGACCCAGCCGGCGCACCGCGTCGCTGGGGCCACCGGTGGCGTCGAGGGCGTCGACCAGCCGCAGCCGGCCTTCCGTCAGGGTGCCGGTCTTGTCGGTGATCAGGATGTCGATGTCGCCTAGGTCTTCGATGCACACCAACCGCTTGACGAGCACCTTGGCCTTGGCCAGCTGCCGTGACCCGGCGGCCAGGCCGGTGCTCACGACGGCGGGCAGCAGCTGCGGCGTGATGCCGACCGCGATCGCCAGCGAGAAGAGCACGGAGTCGATGATGGGCTTCGCCAACAGCAGGTTGCTGATCAAAATAACGACCATCAGCGCGACGGCCACCTGTAGCAGCAAATAGGAGAATCGGCGCAGCCCCACCTGGAAGCCGGTTTCCGGCTGGCGTTCGTCCAAACCCGCTGCGATGCGGCCGAATTCGGCGTTCCTTCCGGTGGCATACACCACGCCGGTGCCCTCACCGGCGCTGACGATGGTGCCCATGAACGCCAGGTCGGTCGCGTCAGCCAGGTCGGTTCCGGGGGGCACGGGTTCGGGTGATTTCTCGGAGCCGGTGGACTCCCCGGTCAGGATGCTTTCGTTGCATTCCAAACCGCTGACCTCGATCAGCCGTACGTCGGCCGGCACCGCCTCCCCCAGCGACAGCCGGATCACATCCCCCGGCACCAGCGCGGTGACGGCGAGCGTGACGAACTCCCCGTCGCGGCGCACCACGGCGTTGTGGTGCACGCTGGCATGCAGGTCGGCGGCGGCGCGCTCGGCGCGGTACTCGTTGATGAAGCCCAGTCCGATGCTGGCCACCAGGATGATGCCGATGATCACGGCCTGCATGCTGTCGCCCAGGAAGTACGAGACGACCGCGGTGCCGGCCAGCAGGATGAGCACCGCGTTGCGCAGCTGACGACCCAGCACCGCAAGGACATTGACGCGGTGGGTTCGCACCGCGTTGGCGCCGTAGCGCGTGAGCCGGGCCGTCGCCTCGGCACTGGACAACCCGGCGGCCGAGCTGTCCAGCGAGCGCAGCACCTCGTCGACCCGGGCCGCCGCCACCGACGTCGTCGTCGCGACCGCGGACTCCGGTAACACCTGCGCGGTCATAGCCAGTCCCGGCGCTTGAACATCAGGTAGATCACCACCATCAAGACGGCTATCAGGCTGGTGCTGGCGATGAACCCGGCGAGGTGACCGAAGCCCGGGTACGGCACGTTCTGGCCGTAGAACCCCGTGATCGCCGTGGGCACGGCGATGATGGCCGCCCATCCGGTCAGCTTTTTCATGATGGTGTTCAGCCGGGCGTCCTGCAGCGATAGGTTGGTCTCGAAAATCGTTGTGACCATGTCTCGCAAAGATTCCGTCCATTCGGACACGCGCAGTACGTGGTCGTACAGGTCGGCGTACAGCGGGTCGAGTTCCGGGGCGGTACCCACTTCGTGCCGGTGGTGCTGGATCGAGTTGACCACCTCCCGCATCGGCAGCGCCACGCGCCGCAGACCCACCAGGTCCCGCCGCATCTGGAATGTCCGGCGCTGAAAGCCGGGCTGGCGCGGGGTGCCGTCGAACAGCTCGTCCTCGATGGATTCGACGCAGTCGTCCAGGGCCTCCACCGCCGCGAAATGACTGTCCACCACGACGTCGAGCAGGCCGTGCACCAGGGCGCCCACCCCGTACTGTTGGGCGCCGATCTCCTCCCATCGCCGGGTGACCGCGGCGATGTCGAAGTCGGGCGTCAGACGCACGGTGATCAGGCCGCGCGGCAGCACGAACGCCGAAATCCGGTGCATGGACAGCATTCGCCGCGGCTCGTCGGTGGCCTCCGCCGCGACTTCGACCGCATAGACCGTGAAGAAGGTGTGCGTCTCGTAGGCGGTGGCCTTGACCCGCTCGGCGGCCGCCACGGCGTCTTCGACGGCCCACGAGTTGAGGCCGAGTTCGGCGGCCAGGTCACACAGCGCGTCGTGGTCGGGGACGCACAGGTCCACCCACACGAGGGTGTCGGGTTCACGGAGGTACTCCGAGATGTCGGCAAAAGTGAAGTCGTCCTGCGGCTTACCGTGGCGCCAGACGCGGCCCTGGATGTTGCCCTGCACGACGTTATCTTCTCAGCCCGGTCCACCCGCCACCCATCAGTAGGTGGAGATCTCGTCCTGCTCGGGCAGATCGCCGCTGGCCATGAAGACGACGCGGCGTCCGATTTCCACGGCATGGTCGGCGAAGCGTTCGTAGAACCGGCCCAGCAGCGCGGCGTCCACGGCGGTGGGAATGTTGTCCGTCCAGTTCTGGTCCAGCAACACGCTGAACAGCTGCCGGTAAAGCTCGTCCATCGCGTCGTCTTGTTCGCGAAGCCGCGCGGCCTGTTCCTGGTCGCGCGACGTCAGCACCTGTTTCGCGTTGTCGCCCAACGCGATTGCCACCTTGGCCGCACATCTCGCCGAGCTGGACGCTCAATTCCTCCAGCCGGTGGTGGTAAGCCGTTCGCATAGCGCAACGGTGGCCAATGCGAGCGCTTTTCACAAGGGACGAAAGGCACCCGAAAAGGGCCTGAACGGCTCCTCCCCCGAGCGCTGCCGCCGGTTAACCTGCCGCTGTCACCCTATCGAGGACAATCCACCCGAGCCAAGAGAACACGGTGAGCACACGACGCGGTCTCCCCGGGCTGGGCCTGCAGATCGACGAGATGGCGCGCGACGGGCTACGGATACTGGCGGTGGCCCAGCGGCTTACCTGTCGACGCAGGATGGCGGCTCCGAATCCCGTTGGCAGCACTGGTTGTTCACGTCTGGTAAACCCCGCGGTCACTTCTTCGGGTCGCGGGTCGGTCACGCCGGCCGTACCGTTTGCGGTACGGCGGCTAACTCGAAAGTAAGCGAGCAGGTGGTTGAAATGGAGCGCGACAATCGGTTGCGGCTCAAGCCGTATCGGTCGGTCTCGGAGCACATCGACGGCGCCTGGTGGCCGCAGTCGACCAACCTGGTCGAGGAGCTGCCGAAGTTGCTGACGGCACTGTCGGAACGGATGGGGCAGGTCGTGATGGTGGGGTACCGCCGCAACGGCTGGGACGACACGCCCGCGCTGATAGAGGTCGCCGGGCACACCGTCGAACTGCTTGGCTTCACCAGCGACGAGCCGACCAGTGTCATCCTGATCGGCGAGAACGGCCGCCACGTCACGCTGCAGGTGATCCGGCCGGACACCTGCGAGGAGGCGGCCCGCCAGGCACTCGAACGCGCGGGCAGACCAGCCGACGCCGACGCCGCCAGGGCCGGCCGCTCGACTGTGGCCCGGTCGGTGGCCGACGTCGCCGACAAGCTGGCCCTTCACGAAGGCTTGGACGACGCGGCCCGGACCGCCCAGATCAAGCGCTGGAGCGAGGAGGCGGCCCTGCAGTTCGTCGATGCGCCGGTGCAGACCTTCGTCCCGATCCTGGTCGAACACATCGTGCGCAACCGCATGCTGGAATCGCGCCCGCACGATCATCGGCGACCGTCGTTAAGCGCGTAGGCCGGTCAGGTTCGTGATCGGCTCGATGTCGGCTGAGCCCGGCAGCCCCCAGTCGGGCTGCTAGCCCAGCAACTCGTCGATCCGATCGTGTGCCGGCGCCTCGGCAGGTCCACTCCGTCAGCCCGGCTTGACGGGATCGCCGGTGATGGTGGGCGATCGGGAGGGACCCCGCGGAAGATATGTCAGCCACGTCCACCATGCTCGTCAGCCGGTGCCGGCCGTTTCTAGTGACCTGAGTCCTCAAACCGCGTCCATCCGGCCCTAGCCGTCACCATGACCACGGGATGAGGCTGGCACGCATGGGCGCTGTGACACGCGAGCGGCTGGGCCGTTGGCTGGAGCCGGCGCTGGCCGCGGCGACCGTCGTCGCGCTGGCGGCCGGGGGGATCGCCTGGCTGGCCGGGGCGGCGCGGGTCGCCGACGGTTGCTGGATCGCGGGCACGGTGGTGGCGGTTATCCCCGCGGCGGTCTGGGTGATGGCCGCGCTGCGCCGGGGCCGGTTCGGGGTCGACCTGATCGCGGTGTTGTCGTTGGTCGGCACGCTGCTCGTCGGCGAGTACCTCGCGGGCGCGCTGATCGCGGTGATGCTGGCCGGCGGGCGGGCGCTGGAGGCCGCGGCCGAGCGCCGCGCGTCCCACGACCTGCGGGCGCTGCTCGAACACGCGCCCAGGTTCGCCCGCCGCCGGACGGGATCGGCGGTCGACGTCATCGCGCTCGCGGACGTGGCGATCGACGACGTGCTGGTGGTCGGCCCGGGCGAGGTGGTGCCCGTCGATGGGCGCATCGTCGGTGGGGTGGCCGTGCTGGACGAATCGGTCCTGACCGGCGAACCGCTGCAGGTGGAACGCGGCGACGGCGAGGCCGTGCGCAGCGGGGTGGTCAACGCCGGCAGCGCCTTCGAGATGCGGGCCACGGCCACCGCCACCGCCAGCACTTACGCGCAGATCGTTCGCCTGGCCGCCGAGGCCGGGGCCCAGAACGCGCCGGTAATACGGCTGGCCGACCGGTACGCGGCGTGGTTCCTGCCGCTGACCCTGCTGGTGGCCGGGGCGGCGTGGCTGGCCAGCGGGTCGCCGGTGCGGGCGGTCGCGGTGCTGGTGGTTGCGACGCCGTGCCCGCTGTTGCTGGCCGCGCCCGTCGCGATCGTGTCCGGGCTGTCGCGGGCGTCGCGGCGGGGTGTGGTGATTCGTAGCGGCGGCGCTCTGGAAAACCTCGGGCACGCAACGACTTTGGTGATGGACAAGACCGGCACCCTGACGATGGGAAGCCCCACCGTCATCGACGTCGCCACCGCGCCGGGCCGCGACGCGATGGAGATCCTGCGGGTGGCGGCATCGGTGGATCAGATGTCCCCGCACGTGCTGGCCGAGGCGATCGTCACCGCGGCGCGCGCCCGCGGTCTTCAGCTCTCGCTGCCCACCGAGGCGGTGGAAGAACCCGGCCAGGGCGTCACCGCCACGCTGGACGGCCGGCGGGTCCACGTCGGCAAGCTCACCCAAGCGACCGCGAACGCGGAATGGGCGCGCGCGGTGGTGAATCGCGCCCTGCTGGACGGGGCCGCCATCGCGTGGGTGTCCGTCGACGGCCGCGCAGTCGGCGCCGTGCTGCTGCGCGACCCGCTGCGTCGTCACGCGCCCCGCACCCTGCGCCGGCTCCGCGAGGCCGGGCTGAACCGATTGGTCATGCTGACCGGGGACCGCGCCGGGCCCGCCCGTGAGGTCGCCGACGTATTGGGTCTCGACGAGGTGTACGCGGAACAAACCCCGGCCGACAAGGTGGCCGCCGTGCGCGCCGAGTGCGACCGCGCGGTGACCGTCATGGTCGGCGACGGCGTCAACGACGCGCCCGCCCTGGCCGCGGCCACCGTCGGCGTGGCGATGGGCGCCCGCGGCGCCACCGCGTCCTCGGAGGCCGCCGCCATCGTGTTGACCACCGACCGGCTCGAGCGGCTCGCCGATGCGATGGACATCGCCCGCTGGTCGCGGCGCATCGCCGTGCAGAGCGCCGTCGTCGGCATGATCCTGTCGCTGGCCGCGATGGGCATCGCCGCCCTCGGCTGGCTACCACCCGCAGTCGGGGCGCTGGTGCAGGAGGGCATCGACGTCGCCGTGATCCTCAACGCGCTGCGCGCCCTGCGCGGCAATCCCGACATCGAGGTCGACCTTCCCGCGCCGACGGAACAGCTGTTGCGGCGCTTCGACGCCGAACACGACGAGCTGCGCGACGCCGTGGACCTGCTGCGGGGCGCCGCCGACCGGTTGGCCGCCGCGGCCGATCAGTCGGCCCTGGACGAGATCGGCCGGGCGCACACCGTGCTCGTCGAGCGGATCATCCCGCACGAGCGCGCCGAGGAGACGCAGCTCTACCCGGCGCTGGCCCACCCGCTGGGCACCACCGAGGCGACGGCCCCGATGAGCCGAACCCACGCGGAGATTCAGCGCCTGTCCGACCGGATCGGCGCCCAGCTGGCCCTGGCCCGAAGCAGCGGGGCGATCGCCGCCGACCAGGTCGACGACCTGCTCGCGTGCCTCTACGGCCTGCATGCCCTGCTACGCCTGCATTTCCTGCAGGAGGAGGAAAGCTATTTCACCCTGGCCAACGACGAACCCGCCGAACCAAAGCCTCTGGCGCACAAGCTATCCCGCTGACGGCGGCCGATTCATGACCGTGCCGGGCAGCTCCGCGCCGATTTCGATGTCGTCGTAGTCGCGCCCGGCGCCGCCGCCCTTGCCGCCCAGCGGCGGCCGCACCGGGACCATCGGGAGACCGGACGGCTGGGCTGCCCCCGGGGGAAGCGGCGACACCGCGGCGGCCAGCTGCACCGGCGGCTGCGCGCCGGGCAACATGCCCACCGTGGCGGGCGGCATGCTCAGCTTGCCCACCAGCACGGACACACCCATCGCCCCGCGGGGCGCCAGCCCCAACCCGCCGGAGCTGAGCGCGTTCGCCAGGTTCACCTCCGCCGAGCTCAACGCGGCCGACCCCTCCGCGAGGCCCTGGCCGATGTCGGAGCTGACGCCCTGCAGCGCCTGGGCCGCATTGATCTGCGCGATGTAGCTGAGCATGTTGATGGGGAAGCCCCCGGCGATGAACTGGTAGCCCCAGGTGCTGAAATACCCGAACCAGCCCTTGTTCGGGTCGAACGGGGTGACGCCGAGCGCGTCAAGTATGGTCCCGTCGGTCGTCGACGAAGCGGCCAGCAGGTTGGCCGTGGTCTGGGTGGTACCCGTCGCGGCGGGCAGCACCGCGGCCTGGGTGGAGACGCCGGAGGGGTTGGCGACGGGCGGGGGCGCCGAGAACTGCGACAGCTTCACGGCGTTCAGCGAGGTCACGCCGTAGCGGTACATCGCCGTCGAGTTGTTCACCCACATCGCGTTGTACTCGGCTTCCGTTTCGGCGATGGCCGGGGCGTTGATGCCGAAGAAGTTGGTGGCCAACAACATCGCCAGGCGCGCGCGGTTGGCCGCGACGACCGAGGGATGCACCACCGCCCAGTGGGTCAATTCGAAAGCCGCCGTGACGGTTTCGACCGAGGCGGCGATCTCCTGGCACTGCGCCGCGGTGGTGCGCAACCATGCCAGGTACGGCTCGAACGCCTGGGCCATCGCCATCGCCGACGGCCCCTGCCAGGTCCCGGCCAGCGACGCCAGCTCCGCGGTATAGCTGTTGGCCGCCGCCTCCAATTCCGCGCTGAGTTCCTGCCACATGCCGGCGGCTTCGATCATCGACCAGGCACCGGGTCCGGAGTGGATCAGCGCCGAGGTGATCTCGGGCGGCAACAGCCCAAAATCGATCACGTCTCGGCCAATGGGACGGCGGAGCGGACGGCGAGTTGCGCCGTCGACCTATCCGGCGGCGAACTTCTGCTTCCGGAGTGGTGAGGAACCATCGTCGTTCCTCATCCCCCGCTGGGCGGTCGGTGTATCACCTTCTTCGGGAGGTCCGCCCCGTATTCAAGGTCCTCGAACTTCTGCTGCTTGCGCTTGCGCCAGCCGCTGCCGGCCGAGCTGCCCGGAGGCACCGGCATCATCGGCATCAGCGGCATCCCGGTAAGCCCCGGTTCGGCGGGCAGCGGCGACACCGACGATGCGAGTTGCACCGGGGTTTGCGTCGCCGGCAACAGTCCCACCACCGCGGGCGGGGCGGTGAGCTTGCCCAGCGAGACCCCGACGCCCATCGCCCCCGTGGCTGCGCCGCCCGGCGCGGCCGAGACGGCGCCGGCCAGCCTGGTGATCGACGACGCCAGCGCGCCCTCGCCCTCCGAGAGCCCCAGGCCGATGTCGCTGCCCACACCCTGCAGCGCCTGCGCCGAGGTGTTTTGCGCCAGGTAGCTGAGCAGGTTGATGGGGAAGCCGGACGAGATGAACTGGTTGCCCCAGGTGCTCGCGTAGCTGAACCAACCGGAGTTGGGGTCGAAGGGGGTGACGCCCAACTGGTCGATGATGTTCCCGGTGCTCGAGGCGCCGAGCAACGACGCATTCGACACCGCAAGCTGTTGCTGGCCGGTCCCCGACGGGTTCGCGATGGCCAGCGGCGAATTGAACTGGGACAGCGACGTGGTCGCTTGTGACGACGTCGCCTGGTAGCGGCTCATCGCAGCCGAGTTGTTCGCCCACATGGTCTGGTATTCGTCTTGCGTCTGCGCGATCGCCGCGGTGTTCTGGCCGAATCGGTTGGTGGCCAGCAGTTGGGCGAGCCGCGTGCGGTTGGCCGCCACCACCGCGGGCGGAACCACCGCCGCGCGGACGGCGGTGAACGCCGCGGCGGCCGACTCCGCAGAGGTGGCCAGCTGGTGGGCCTGCTGCGCGGTGGTGCGAAGCCAGATGAGGTAGGGCTGCACGGCCTGCAGCATCGCCATGGAGGACGGTCCGTCCCACGACTCGATCAACGACGACAGCACGGACGCGTACACGGAGACTGAGTTCTCCAACTCGACGGCCAGGCTCTGCCACGCGCCGGCAGCCTCGACCAACGAACCCGCTCCGGGACCGGAGTGGATCAGGGTCGAGGTGACCTCAGGTGGCGCGAATAGGTCCATCACATCTCACATTGTCTACGGCGAGTACGCGGCCGGAAAATTTCGTTTACTAGGTTGCAAAGAGACCGGAAACATTAGGCATTCACCCCCCAGGGTGCGTCTCAATTCCTTCCCCGTCGAGTTCCGGCCGTGACGAACGATATACCCGTGACGTTAGGGTAACCAAAGTGTCGGCCTACGTGGCCTTTATTTGCCCGGCCGGCGGCTCTCTCAGACGGTCACCGACGCGCCGCGTGCGACCTCGATGATCCGATCGGACATGCCGCGGCGCTGCATCTCCCCGGTGAAGTCGGCAAGCGGGGACGCGAAGACGCCGTAGTCGTCGAAGTGCACCGGGATGGCCTTCGGCAGGGTCAGCATGGCCACCAGTTCCGCGCCCTGGCGGCCGTCCATGGTTACCGTCAGCCCGAACGGAAGCCGGGGCCCGGCCGGCAGGCGGGTTCCGCCGAGGTGCAGCACGCCCACGTCGATGGCGTCGAACCGGGCGGGGATCTCTTTGAGTTCCTCGACCAGCACGGTGTCGCCCGAGATGTAGAGGCGGCGCCGGGGCGATCCGTCGTCGGCGGCGAATTCCAGCATGGTGCCCATCACCGGCGGCAGCAGCCGCTGCGTCCATCCCGGTCCATGCCGGCCCGGCAGCGACGTCATGGTGATGGTGGTGCCGCCCTTGGTGAGCTTGTGCTGGCCCTAGGTCGACAGCCCGTGCGCGTTGGGGAAGCCGCGACGGTGCAATCGGGTGGCGGCGTGCGGGGTGGTGACGACGGGGAGGTGGTGGTCGAGGCCCTTCTGCGACACCCGGTCCCAGTGGTCGCCGTGCATATGGGACAGCACGATGGCGTCGACGGGCGGGAGTTCGTCGATGCGTAACGCCGGCTCCTTGAGGCGCCTGGACACCAGCCCGTGCCCGAGGTAAGCGTGTTGCCCCCGGTGCAGGAAGTTGGGATCGGTCAGCAACGTTAGGCCGCCCGCGGCGATCAGGGTGGTGGCGTTGCCAACGAAGGTCACGGTGATGTCCATACCCGCGGGCTACCCGATCGCGGGCGGCTCACGCCTACAGGCCGGGCAAGCAGATGGGGGCGCCGTAACAGGGCGGCGGACCGAGCGGCCGACGGGGTGCGTCGCCCTCCCAGACGAATTGGCCGACGTTGCCCATGCCGCCGACGGGGACCCAGTACCAGTGGTGGCAGACGCCCATGTCCCACCGGACATCGGGCATCGGCAACGGTTGGCCGGGGCACCAGTCGTGCGGGACGGTGAAGTTGTCAGCCTGGGCCGGGCCCGAGCCCAGCCCCAGACCGGCCAGCGCCATGCCGCCGGACAGTAGCGCTCCGGTGATGACTTTCCTGACTGTGGAATTGTTGGACATCGCCTCGCGCCTTTCCTCGACGCCGGATGCTGGGGATCAGTATCCGCTCGCGCCGCTCGAATCAGCAGACAATGACCCGACCGCTACCGATCCCAGGAACGGGAGGAGTCTTCCGCGGGCAAAGCTCCCCACGCTTTTCGCCGGTGGTCTAGAGTGGCGCCCTACCGGGGGATTCATCGACACATCGAGGAGGCCCCCGATGACAGCGATCGAGGACATCACCAGCCTCCGCCAGCGCCGCGAGGCAATCGTCAATGAGCACGCCGAGGCGGAAAACCGGCACGATATCGAGGCGACAATCGCGACCTTCGCCCATCCACGTTACGAGGTGAACGGCGTCCCGAGCGACGGCGAGGAGGCCGTCCGAGAACTACTGCAGGGCCTCATGGCTGGACTACCCGACCTGCAGGCCGAACTCGGCAAGATGCGCCATGCCGACGACGCGGTGTTCGGCGAAGGGCTGATCACCGGAACCCACGACGGGGAATGGTCGGGTATCCCGCCAACGGGACGCCACGTCGAGATTCCGATAGTGGGGATTTTCGAATTCGACGGCGATCGACTCTTATGCGAGAAGGTCTACTTTGACATGGCCGGCGTGCTGATTCAGATGGGTGTTCTCCCGCCTATCAGCTAACTTCCAGTGTCATGCCCTCCCGTGAATCAATCACGGTTGAACAACTGTCGTCGGCAACCGCCGTCTCGGTGTACGACGCGCTTATGGATCTCGGCCGATGGTCAGATTTCATGCCGGGGGTGTCTTCTGCGTCGTGGGAAGTGCGGGGAGCACCCGACACGGCAGTCGGCGGTATCAGAAGAATGCGCATTGGACGGGGCGTGACCCGCGACCGGATCGTCGACGGAATGAAACCGCACCATCAGGCTTACACCGCAACGCTTCCGTGGTATCAGGCCTTGCTTCTGAAAGATTACCGAGGCGACATCCGTATCGAAGACCGACCGAATGGGTCGCTCATCGTATGGACGGCATCATGTACGCCTCGCATACCGGGGATTAAAAATCTAAGTCGGACGCTCCAACAAAGCTATGCGGAGATAACGGAGGCATTGGCAAGAGAGGCTGAACGCCGCGCGGCTCGCTGATTTAGAGACCACAACCGTGGTGGCCTTTTGGATCACATGGCAGCGAGTGAGCGAAGGACATTTCATGGCTCACGTTTCGCTCGGCTGATCAGGCGCAAGACACATGTTTGCCCCCTTCTCGGCTCGACGCTGAGACAGTGGCGCCAGCATCGTGTAGAGCGACGAAACACGCGTCAAGCCATATCGCGCCGGCTTACGATTCGGTGCATGTCAACCACCGCCGATGCGTTGCCCCACGACGCCAACCTTGCCATGCAGTCCGGCGTTCCAATTCCACTGCGAGAACGCAAACTTGACTGGTTCTTCGTCACGGTGTTCGCGATATTCGCGTCAACGTCGTTCCTGATCGACACCGCCAATATGACGGGCCGTCCGGACCCGCACTCGGCTAACCCCATGGCCAGGTTCGTATACGCACACATGGTCAGCATCGATCCTGTCCTGATCGCCAACCCGCGCGCTGTGCAACTGATCGTCGGGTTCGTATCGGCACTGCTCTTCGGCGCCTTCTACCTCGTGCTCGTCTACGCCTTCGCGCGAGGCCTTGACTGGATCCGGCTTCCGGCCATTTTCTTTGCCGGGATGGTTGTCATGGGTACGGGTCTATATCTAGCCGTCGGAATCCTGGGTGATGCTCCCCTGTTTGCGCTGGCATGTGGCCCTGGCGCTGGGTTCGATTACAAGGCGCCGAACGCCTTGACGAGTGTGGCGGTGAACGCGTTCTACCCACTGGTTGCGCTGCTACTCGCGGCGCGTATGTGGCGAGCACATCCGTTCACACGGCACGCACACTGAGGCTTCCCCTATTGAATCAAGCGGGGGGACCGTCACCTGCGTCGAAGGCCCTGCAATGGTGATGAGTGCGGCTATCACACTTAGGTTGGCCGCACAGGTGGGCCCACTTCGGCTGTGCGCCAACAATTCCGCAGACTCCGGCGTCACCGACGGATCGCGCCACTCCACGTGCTGATCCATCGCGGCGATCACCGCCACCGACGGGGCCCTCGAATCGAACACACTTTGGTGCATGCCGCCGCAGACCAACGCCGCCAGCCGAACATTTCAGCCTCTGGATAACCCGCCGGCGTCTCACGGACCGATCCGAATCTACGGTCCCGGTCGCCGGCTGACGAACTCGCGGCGCGCGCCGGTCACCGGATCGTCGAACTCGATGCGCTGCGCCAGCAACCGCAGCGGCGTGCTGAAATCGTCGGCAGGCACGTCGGTGATGTTGGGGTACAACGGATCACCGTCGATCGGCACTCCCAGCGAGTTCATGTGCACGCGCAGTTGGTGGGTGCGGCCGGTGCGTGGGGTGAGCCGGTAGAGGCCGTCCGGGGAAACCAGTTCCACCAGCGTCTCGGCGTTGGGCGGCCCGGGTTCGCAGGTGGCCTGTAAGACGCCGCGGCGCTTGATGATTCGGCTGCGCACCACCCGCGGCAACTCCAGCGCCGGATCCACGGCGGCGCGCGCCAGATACGTCTTGCGCACCAAACCCCGGGAAAACAACGTCTGGTATGCGCCGCGCACCTCGCGGCGGGCGGTGAACACCAGCACCCCCGCGGTCAGCCGGTCCAGGCGGTGGGCGGGGCTCAGCTCCGGCAGTCCCAACTCCCGGCGCAGCCGCACCAGCGCCGTCTGCGCCACGTGCCGGCCGCGGGGCATGGTGGCCAGGAAATGCGGCTTGTCGACCACCACGACGTCCGCGTCGCGATGCAGCACCGGGACGTCGAAGGGAACCGGCACCTCGTCGGGCAGTTCGCGATAGAGGTAGACGCTGGCACCGGCGGGCAGCACGGTGGCCTCGTCGACCACCGCGCCGCCGGCGTCGACCACCTCCCCCGCGAGCACCTTCGACCGCGCCGCGGCACCGAACCGGGCGGTCAGCTCGGCCAGGACCGGCCCGCCGCGCAGCCGCACCCGCGCCGGGCCGAGCCCGTCGCGAACGGGAAGCGGCGCCGGCCTCACCACACGCTCAATTCAAAGGCACCGGCTCGAGGATCTCGGCGCGCGCCTCGGGCGCGCTGGCCCGCAACTCGTCGGCCGACACGTCGTCGGGTTGGGCCTGCGACAGGATCTCGGCCTCCACGCGCGCGCAGTAGTTCGACACCTCGCGCTCGACGTCTTGCGCCGTCCAACCGAGCACCGGCGCGACCACGTCGGCGACCTCGCGGGCGCAGTCGACGCCGCGGTGCGAGTACTCGATGGAGATGCGCATCCGGCGCGCCAGGATGTCCTCCAGGTGCAGTGCGCCCTCGGCGGTGACGGCGTACAGGGCCTCCACCTTGAGGTAGCCGGGCGCCTCCTTGATCGGGCTCAGCAGGTCGGCGTTGTCGGTCGCCAGGCCCAGCACGTCGCCGATCAGCGAGCCGTAGCGGTCCAGCAGGTGCCGCACCCGGTAGGGATGCAAACCCTGAAGCGCCGCAACGTGTTCCGCCTGATTCACCAGTGCGAAGTAGCCGTCGGCGCCCAGTAGGCTGACCTTCTCGGTGATGGACGGCGCCACCCGGGCCGGGACGAACTGCGCCGCGGCGTCGATCGCGTCGGCGGCCATCACGCGGTAGGTGGTGTACTTGCCGCCGGCGATGGCCACCAGGCCCGGGGCGGGCACCGCCACGGCGTGCTCGCGCGACAGCTTGGAGGTCTCCTCGCTCTCACCCGCCAGCAGCGGCCGCAGCCCGGCGTAGACGCCGTCGATGTCGGCGTGGGTCAGCGGGATGGCCAGCACGGTGTTGACGGTGCGCAGGATGTAGTCGATGTCGGCCTTGGTGGCCGCGGGGTGGGCCAGGTCCAGGTTCCAGTCGGTGTCGGTGGTGCCGATGATCCAGTGACTGCCCCACGGGATGACGAACATCACCGATTTCTCGGTGCGCAGGATGATCGCGACGTCGCTGACGATGCGGTCACGCGGCACCACCACGTGCACGCCCTTGGACGCGCGCACCTGAAACCGCCCGCGCTGCTTGGACAACGCCTGGATCTCGTCCGTCCACACCCCGGTCGCGTTGACGACGACGTGGCCGCGGACTTCGGTGACGGCGCCGTCCTCGGAGTCGCGGACCCGCACGCCGGTCACCCGGTCGCCCTCGCGCAGCATCGCGACCACCTGGGTGGAGGAGCGCACCACCGCGCCGTAGTGGGCGGCCGTGCGCGCGACGGACATGGTGTGCCGGGCGTCATCGACGACGGTGTCGTAGTAGCGGATCCCGCCGATCAGCGCGCTGCGCTTGAGGCCCGGGCTCAACCGCAAGGCACCGGCCCGGGTCAAATGCTTTTGCGCCGGCACGGATTTCGCGCCGCCCATCCGGTCATAGAGGAAGATGCCCGCGGCGACGTAGGGCCGCTCCCACACGCGGTTGGTGAGCGGAAACAGGAACGGCATCGGCTTGACCAGATGCGGCGCCAGGGTGGTCAGCGACAGCTCACGCTCGTAGAGCGCCTCGCGGACCAGCCCGAACTCCAGCTGCTCGAGGTACCGCAACCCGCCGTGGAACATCTTCGACGAGCGGCTCGAGGTGCCCGACGCGAAATCGCGCGCCTCGACCAGCGCCACCTTCAGCCCGCGGGTGGCGGCGTCGAGCGCGCAACCGGATCCCACCACGCCGCCACCGATGACGACGACGTCGAACTGCTCGGTGCCGAGCCGCTCCCAGGCCACCTGGCGGTGCTGCGGTCCCAGCACGGACGCCGGCGAGCCCAACTCGGTGGGCGCGTGCATCGGATCGGTCACGGCAGAGGACTCCTCACCTGGTTACTCGCCAGTAGGACGGTGTCGAACCCAGGCTAGTCCAGATCGTCGCGGGCCATCAGGCGACGAGCGGCCTCGGTGATCGATCCGGACAACGACGGGTAGACGGCCAGCGTCTGGGCCAGCTCGTTGACGGTGATGCGGTTCTGCACGGCCACCGCGATCGGCAGGATCAGCTCGGAGGCGATCGGGGCCACCACCACGCCGCCGATCACCACGCCGGTGGATTTGCGGCAGAACATCTTCACAAAACCCTGCCGCAGGCCGGACATCTTGGCCCGCGCGTTGGTGCGCAGCGGCAGCATGATCGTGCGGGCCGACACCGACCCGTCGTCGATCATGGTCTGCGGCACGCCGACGGCCGCGATCTCGGGCCTGGTGAAGACCGTCGCCGCCACCGTGCGCAGCCGGATCGGGCTGACGCCCTCGCCCAGCGCGTGGTACATCGCGATCCGGCCCTGCATGGCGGCCACCGACGCCAGCGGCAGCAAGCCGGTGCAGTCACCCGCGGCGTAGATACCGGCCACCGAGGTCCGCGACACCCGGTCCACGGTCAGGTAGCCGCCGCGCCCCAGCTCGATGCCCACCCGGTCCAGCCCCAGGCCCCGGGTGTTGGGCACCGAGCCGATGGTCATCAGGGCGTGGCTGCCCTCGACGGTGCGCCCGTCGGCGAGGGTGACCAGGACGCCGCCCTCGGTGCGGGTGACCGACTGGGCCCGGGCGTTTTTGACCAGTTCGACACCGCGTTCGGAGAACGCCTCCTCCAGGACCGCCGCGGCGTCGGCGTCCTCGTAGGGCAACACCCGGTCCCGGCTGGCGACCACCGTCACCGGAACGCCCAGCTCGGTGTAGGCGTGCACGAACTCGGCGCCGGTGACGCCCGACCCGACCACGATGAGGCGCTCGGGCAGCGCCTCCAGGTTGTACAGCTGCCGCCAGGTCAGGATGCGCTCGCCGTCGGGCTCGGCCGACGGCAGGACCCGGGGGCTGGCACCGGTCGCGATCAGCACGACGTCGGCCTCGAACTCCCTGGTGGTGCCGTCGGGGGCGGTCGCCTTGATGCGATGGCAGGCCAGCCCGGGGGTGGGGTCGATCAGCTCGCCGTGACCGGCCACCACGTGCACACCCACGCCGAGCAGCTGCTCGGCGATGTCGGCCGACTGATCGGTGGCGAGCCGTTTGACCCGGGCGTGGATCCGCGGCAGCGAGATCTTGGCGTCGTCGATGTCGATGTCGAACCCCAGCCGCGGCGCCCGGCGCAGCTCGGTGCGCAGCCAGGTCGAGGCGATGAACGTCTTGGAGGGCACGCAGTCGTCCAGCACGGCCGCGCCGCCGATGCCCTCGGAGTCGATCACGGTGACGTGCGTGGTATCGGGGTGGGAGGTCGCGGCCACCAGCGCGGCTTCGTAACCGGCCGGGCCGCCACCGAGGATCACGATGCGGGTCACCACAGCCCCCAACCTAGCGGGGGACCCGGTCACCGTGCAGCGCGGCGAAACGCTTGGGAGAAGACCGCTCGTGCGGGTGACGTCTAAGATTTCCCCGTGCCGCTCTACGCCGCCTACGGGTCGAACATGGATCCTGAGCAGATGCTCAAGCGGGCACCCCATTCGCCGATGGCCGGAACCGGCTGGCTGCACGGCTGGCGCCTGACCTTCGGGGGCGAGGACATCGGCTGGGAAGGCGCGCTGGCCACGGTGGTCGAAGACCCGACCTCCAAGGTGTTCGTCGTCCTCTACGACATGACCCCGGCCGACGAGAACAACCTCGACCGATGGGAGGGCTCGGAGTTCGGCGTCCACAAGAAGATCCGCTGCCGGGTGGAGCGGATCTCGTCGGACACCAGCACCGACCCCGTGCTGGCGTGGCTGTACGTGCTCGACGCCTGGGAGGGCGGCCTGCCGTCGGCACGCTACCTGGGCGTGATGGCCGACGCGGCCGAAATCGCCGGAGCGCCAGCCGATTACGTGCACAACCTGCGCACCAGGCCGGCCCGCAACATCGGTCCGGGAACGGGCTCCTAAGGCCCGTGTCGATTCTCTCCACCCCAGTCGTCGCCGACGCACTGGCCCGCACGTTCGCGGCCATCGTTAACCCGGCCCCCAAGGCTGCCGTACGCTTCCCCGAATTCCGCAGCCGGACCTCCGAAGTCGCCATCCCCACCCGGCACGGTCCGGTAGCGGCAACCGTCTACCACCCGCCGGCCGGCACGGCGAACCCGGCGGTCTACGTCAACGTGCACGGCGGCGGCTTCGTGATCGGGCACCCCGAACAGGACGACCCCTGGTGCCGGTACCTGGCCGCCACCGCCGGCGTGGTGGTGATCAACCCCGACTACGTGCTGGCACCGCGGCACCGCTTCCCCGCGGCGCCGAACCAGGTCTATGACGTCGTGTGCTGGGCGGCCGCCGCCGATCGCGACTGGGACGGCGGACGGCTCTGCGTCGGCGGCCAGAGCGCGGGCGGCAACCTCAGCGCCGCTGCGGCGCGGCTAGCCCTGGAGAACGGCGGCCCCCGCGTCGCGCTGCAGGTGCTGCACTACGCGCCGCTCGACCTGGTGACGCCCGCCCGCGACAAGACGTCCAGCGTGGGCGGCCGCGCCGTCCTGAAGCCGTGGATGGGCGAGGTCTTCGACACCGCCTACGTGCCCGACGCCGCGCGGCGGCGCGACCGGCTGGCCTCGCCCGCCTGGGGCGACAACGCCGACGGAATCCGCGGCATCGCACCCGCGCTGGTCGTGGCGGCCGAGCACGATCGACTACGCGACGAAGCCCGCCGCTACGCCGAAAAGCTCGACGCCGTCGGGGCATTAACCGAGTACTACGAGGTGGCCGGGGTCGACCACGGCTACAACATCATGAGCGACGCGGCCGACGTCACCCGCCGCAGCTACGCCCGCATCGCCGAGCACGTGGTGCGGGCCACGCGCTAGGGCCGCGAGAACGCGGCCGACTGCTCGACGATGTTGACCATCGCCCGCAGGCCGATCGCCAGGGCCCGCTCGTCGAGGTCGAACGTCGGCTGGTGCAGGTCCAGCTGCGGCCCGTGGCCCGGCCAGACGCCCAAGCGCGCCATCGCGCCGGGAATCTCCTCGAGGTACCAGGAGAAGTCCTCGCCGCCGCCGGACTGGCGGGTATCGGCCAGCGCGTCGGGGCCGATGGCCTCGATCGCGTGGGTGAGGATGCGGGTGGAGACGTCCTCGTTGACCACCGGCGGCACGCCGCGCCGGTACTGCAGCGTGTGTTCGATGCCCAGCGGCGCCAGCAGCGCCGAGACCGTCTCGCGGATGATGTCTTCCAGCCCGACCCAGGTCTGCCGGCTCGCGGTGCGCACGGTGCCGCCCAGCACCCCGGACTGCGGGATGGCGTTGGCGGCCACCCCGGCGTTGACTGCGCCCCACACCAGCACGGTCGCGTTGCGCGGGTCGATCCGGCGGGACAGGACGCCGGGCACCCCGGTGATCAGCGTGCCCAGCCCGTAGACCAGGTCGGCGGTCAGGTGCGGGCGCGACGTGTGCCCGCCCGGCGAGTGCAGCGTGATCTCGATCTGGTCGGCGGCCGAGGTGATCGGGCCGTGCCGGATCGCGATCTTGCCGACCTCGAGCCGCGGGTCGCAGTGCAGGGCGAAGATGCGCGACACCCCGGTGATGGCTCCTGCGGCGATGGCGTCGATCGCGCCCCCGGGCATCAGCTCCTCGGCGGCCTGGAAGATCAGTCGCACGCCGATGGGCAGTTCCGGCGCCGACGCCAGGCTCAGCGCGGTGCCCAGCAGGATGGCGGTGTGGGCGTCGTGCCCGCAGGCGTGCGCGACGTTGGGCATGGTCGAGGTGTAGGGCGCGCCGGTCCGCTCGGCCATGGGCAGCGCGTCCATGTCGGCCCGCAGCGCGATCCTGGGCTCGTGCTCGGGGCCCAGGTCGCAGACCAGTCCGGTGCCGCCGGGCAGCACCTTGGGGTTCAGCCCGGCGTCGGCCAGCCGCTCGGCGACGAACTGGGTGGTGGCGTACTCCTGGCGGCCCAGCTCAGGGTAGCGGTGGATGTGCCTGCGCCACTCGATGAGGTCGTCGTGGTGTGCGGCCAGCCAGGACGTGGCGGCGTCGGCCAGGCTCATGCGTGCGCCCGCCGATCTTGCGCGGCCATCACCCGTTCCCGTTGGGCGGGTGTCTGGGCCAGCTGAACGACCGTGCGGGCCAACATGATCGCGCCCTCGACGACGGCGCGGTCGGCGCTGGGGCTGGCGGCGGCGGCGGTGAACGCGCGCTGGTGGACCATCGCCCCGCCCGCGTCGACCCCGACCACCGGATGGATCCCCGGCAGCACCTGGGTCACGTTGCCCATGTCCGTGCTGCCCATCGGCAGCGTCGCCTCGAACTCGCGGGCCACCGGCTCGCGCCCGAGCCGGCGCATCTCCTCGCGGAAGACGTCGGCCAGCCACTCGTCGGGAACCAGTTCGTCGTAAGCGGGTGCGGGGTTGTCGATTTCGTACTCGCAGCCGGTGGCCAGCGCGCCCGCGGCGAAGCACGCGTACATCCTGCCCTCCAGCTGTCTCAGCGAATCCGACTCGACCGCCCGCATCGCATACTGCAGCGTCGCGTGCCCGGGGATGACGTTGACCGCCTGCCCGCCATCGGTGACGATCCCATGCACCATTTGACCCGGGGCCAGTTGCTGCCGCAACAGCCCGACGGACACCTGCGCGACGGTCACGGCGTCGGCGGCGTTGATCCCCTGATGGGGCGCGACGGCGGCGTGGGATTCCTTGCCGCGGTAGTGCACGATCGCCTCCGACAGCGCCAGCGAGCGGGCCGCGGCGATGTCGGCCGGGCCCGGGTGCAGCATCACCGCCGCCGCCACGTCGTCGAACACCCCCGCCCGCAGCAGCAGCGCCTTGCCACCGCCCGCCTCCTCGGCGGGAGTGCCGATCAGCGCCACCCGCAAGCCCAGGTCGTCGGCCACCTCGGCCAGCGCCAGCGCCGCGCCGACGGCCGAGGCGGCGATGATGTTGTGGCCGCAGGCGTGGCCGATCTCGGGCAGCGCGTCGTACTCGGCGCACACCCCGATGGTCAGCGGCCCGCCGCCGAAGTCGGCGCGAAAGGCGGTGTCCAGGCCGCCGGCGGGCGCGGTGATCTCGAAACCGCGCTCGGCGACCAGCGCCTGGGTCTTGGCGCAGCTGCGATGCTCGGCGAACGCCAGCTCGGGCTCGGCATGGATGGCATGCGACAGCTCAATCAGGTCGGAGCCACGTCGCCGCACGACATCCTCGACCCTGTCTGAGGGGTGGTCCAATGCGGTGGTGGGCATCCTCGCAGTATCCCACCGCGCCCTGAGGGCCCGGGCTACACCAGTCCGGCGATGAATCCCGCGGCCTGTCCGGGGTAGGGCGGGTCACCGTAATCGTGGTGCGCGTCGCGGTCGCGACCGCCGACGACGCACACCGGATCACCGGGGCTGCAGAGGTCGATGGCCCGGCCGGCGAACAGACCCGTCGTCGAAAGCGGCGTGTTGAAGCGGTTGCCGGGATTGCCGAACACCGCGACGGCCGCAACCTTGTTCGCCAACCCGGGATCCAGCGCCGGAGCCGATCCGAAGTTGCCGATGGTCTGGCCCAGCGGCGGCACCCCGGCCAGCATGGAGACCGCGGCCGCGCCCTGCGAAAAACCGCCGAGCACCAGCCGCGTGGCGGGGCACTGATCGACCATCTGCGCGATGTGGTCGCGTGCGTCGTTGGCCCCGTCGGCGGTGGTCAGAAAGTTGTAGCTGGCCGGATAGTTCACCGGGTAGGCGTCAACGCTGCGCGAGCCGAGGGCCGGCCGAAGGGCGTCGAGCAGCGCGTCGCCGGCGACCCCCAGGCCGGGCGGCTCGGCGGTGCCGCGGGCGAAGATGAGTTGGACATCGGGGCATCCGTCCGCCCGCGCCGCCGGCAGCCGGCCACCCGCGATCGAAAACAGTGACGCCGCAACGGCGACGGCCAGGCCCACCACCTGCCACCTATGAAGTTTCATGCGGCAGATTTTCACATATGCCGGCGCGGGCTAGCGCGGCGCTAAGCTCCCCGACTGTGAGCGACCCCGCGTCCGACCCCACCGAACTGGCACGACTGGCGGCGCAGGTCATCGCGCAGCGCACCGGAGTGCCCGAGCACGACGTGGCCATCGTGCTCGGGTCGGGATGGCGCCCGGCGGTCACCGCCCTCGGCTCGCCGACCGCCGTGCTGCCCCAGGCCGATGTGCCCGGGTTCGCGCCGCCGACCGCCGTCGGGCACACCGGCGAGCTGATGTCGACGCGCATCGGCGAGCGCCGGGTGCTGGTGCTGGTCGGTCGGGTGCACGCCTACGAGGGCCACGACCTGTGCCACGTGGTGCATCCGGTGCGGGCGGCGTGCGCGGCGGGAGCGCGCATCGTCGTGCTCACCAACGCGGCCGGCGGCCTGCGGCCGGACCTGGCGGTCGGCCAGCCGGTGCTGATCAGCGACCACCTCAACCTGACCGCCCGCTCGCCGCTGGTCGGCCCGCAGTTCGTGGACCTGACCGACGCCTACGCGCCGCGGCTACGGGACCTGGCCCGCCAGGGCGACCCCGGGCTGGCCGAGGGTGTCTATGCCGGCCTGCCGGGGCCGCACTACGAGACCCCCGCGGAGGTGCGGATGCTGGGGGCGCTGGGCGCCGACCTGGTCGGCATGTCAACCGTGCACGAGACCATCGCCGCGCGGGCGGCCGGCGCCGAGGTGCTCGGGGTGTCGCTGGTGACCAACCTGGCCGCCGGGATCAGCGGCGAGCCGCTCAGCCACGCCGAGGTGCTCGCCGCCGGTGCCGCGTCGGCGAGCCGGATGGGCGCGCTGCTGGCCGACGTCGTGGCGCGGTTCTAGATGACGCCCGCGCGGCCCGGGGCGCCCGGCGACGACGCCGGACTGGCGAGCGCTGCGGCGGAGTGGATCGCGCACGATCCCGACCCGGCGACGGCCGCCGAGCTCGCCGCCTGCGACCCCGGCGAGCTGGCGACGCGTTTCGCGCGACCGCTCAGGTTCGGCACCGCGGGGCTGCGCGGCCCGGTGCGCGGCGGACCGGACGCCATGAACGTGGCGGTGGTGTCGCGCGCCACCTGGGCGGTGGCGCGGGTGCTGCGCGGGCGCGGCCTGGCCGGCGCGCCGGTGATCGTCGGCCGCGACGCCCGGCACGGCTCCGCCATTTTCGCCACCGTTGCCGCCGAAGTGCTTGCCGCCCAAGGCTTTTCCGTGCAGCTGCTACCGGGCCCGGTGCCGACGCCGGTGGTCGCGTACGCCGTACGCACCGGCGCCGCGGCCGGCATCCAGATCACCGCGTCGCACAACCCGCCGACCGACAACGGCTACAAGGTCTACGCCGACGGCGGCATCCAGATCGTCTCCCCCACCGACCGCGAGATCGAGGCCGCGATGGCCGTCGCTCCCCCGGCCGACGAAATCGTCCGGGCGCCGGTGCAACCCGCCGTCACCGATGTGGTCGAGCGCTACACCGCGCGCGCCGCCGCGGTGCGGCGCGGCACCGGATCGGTGCGGGTGGCGCTCACCCCGCTGCACGGGGTTGGCGGTGCCATGGCCGTGGAAGCGTTGCAGCGCGCCGGCTTCGAGCGGGTGCACACGGTCGGCGCGCAGTTCGCGCCCGACCCCGACTTCCCGACCGTCGCCTTCCCCAACCCCGAGGAGCCCGGCGCCACCGACGCGCTGCTCACCCTGGCCGCCGACGTCACGGCCGACGTCGCGATCGCGCTGGATCCCGACGCCGACCGCTGCGCGGTCGCCATCCCCACCGCGTCGGGCTGGCGGATGCTGTCCGGTGACGAAACCGGTTGGCTGCTCGGCGATTACATCTTGTCGCGCAGCGCCGAGCCACGGACGGCGGTAGTGGCCAGCACCGTGGTGTCGTCGCGGATGCTGGCGGCCGTCGCGCGTCATTATGGGGCCACCCACGTCGAAACCCTCACCGGCTTCAAGTGGTTGGCGCGCGCCGACGCCGGCGTGCCCGGCGGCACGCTGGTCTACGCCTACGAGGAGGCGATCGGGCACTGCGTCGACCCGGACGCCGTGCGGGACAAGGATGGCATCAGCGCGGCGGTGCTGGTGTGCGATCTGGTGGCCGCGCTCAAGGACCGGGGCAGTTCGGCGGTTGACGCGCTCGACGAACTGGCCCGGCGGTACGGCGTGCACGACGTCGCCGCGGTGTCGCGCCGCGTCGCCGACACCGCGGAAGCGGGCGAACTGATGCGCCGGCTGCGGGCGGCGCCACCGGAAACGCTGGCCGGGTTCACCGCCACGGTCACCGACATCACCGACGCGTTGATCGTCACCGGCGGCGACGACGCCACGTCGGTCAGGTTGGTCGTGCGCCCGTCCGGGACCGAGCCGAAGCTGAAGTGCTACATCGAGGTTCGTTGCGCGGTGACCGGCGGACTCGACGATGCCCGGCGGCGCGCCGGCGCCTTGCGCGACGAGCTGGTGTCCGTCGCGCGCGGCTTGTAGCGACTACCGGGGCCCGTACTGACGGTCCCCGGCATCGCCGAGGCCCGGGACGATGTAGGCCGTCTCGTTGAGCCCGTCGTCGATCGCCACCGTGAAAAGGCGAGCCGCGGGCACCGTTTCCTCAAGCGCCGCAACGCCTTCGGGGGCGGCCACCGCGCACAACACCGTGATGTCGGTGGCGCCGCGCTCGAGCAGCAGGCCGACGGTGTACTTCAGCGACCCCCCGGTGGCCAGCATCGGATCGAGCACCAGCACCGGCAGGTCGGTCAGTTCGTCGGGCAGCGACTCGAAATATCCTGCGGGCCGGTGGGTTTCCTCGTTGCGGGCCACGCCGACGAACCCGACGCGGGCCTGCGGCAACAGCGCCAGCGCCTGATCGACCATGCCCAGTCCGGCCCGCAGCACCGGCACCAGCAGGGGCGGCCGGGCCAGCCGCACCCCCAGCGTGTCGCCCACCGGTGTGCGGATCGGGAAGGTCTCGCGTGGCGCGTCCCGGGTGGCCTCGTAGATCAGCATCGCGGTCACGTCGCGCAGCGCCGCCCGGAAGCCGTCGTCGGCGGTGCGTTCGTCGCGCATCGTCGTCAGCCGGGCAACCGCCAGCGGGTGATCGACAACGCGCACGTCCACGGTGATCGACCCTATATAACAATCCGGCCGCATTTCGTTAAACGCCCGGCCGAAACCGGCCGCGTCGGCGCCATGCGCGCCGTACGTCCCCCTATGCTCCCGTGGTGCCGGGCGCAATGGTGGCTGCAATGGGGTTGACGGACAGGGCATTTCGCGTACTGTGCCTGCTCGGCGCGGTCGCGCTGATGGGTCTGGCGGCCGGGCCGATGACCGCGCGCTTCGGCCTTGCGGCTGCGGCGATTCCGCAGCCCGCGCACATCGTGATCGTGGTGGAGGAGAACCGCTCCGAGGCCAACATCATCGGCAACAAGTCGGCGCCCTTCATCACCGCCCTGGCCGCGAGCGGCGCCAACATGGTGCAGTCGTTCGCGGAAACCCACCCCAGCGAGCCCAATTACCTCGCGATGTTCGCCGGCAGCACCTTCGGCGTGACCAGCGACCGGTGCCCCGTCAACGCCGGCGACGCCCCCAACCTGGGTTCCGAATTGCTCGCCGCGGGCCACACCTTCGCCGGTTTCGCCGAAGGCCTGCCGGCGGCCGGCTCGCCGGCGTGCACCGCCGGCAAGTACGCGCGCAAGCATGTGCCCTGGGCCAACTTCACCAACATCCCGCCGGCGTACTCCCTGCCGTTCTCCGCGTTCCCGATGGGCAACTACGCGAGCCTGCCCACCGTGTCCTTCGTCATCCCCAACAACGACGACAACATGCACGACGGGTCGATCGCGCAGGCCGACACCTGGCTCAACCGCCAGCTGTCGGGCTACGCGAACTGGGCGGTGACCAACAACAGCTTGCTGATCGTGACGTGGGACGAGGACGACAATTCCAGCCGCAACCAGATTCCGACCATCTTCTACGGCGCCCACGTGGTCCCCGGCAACTACCCCGAGCGGATCAACCACTACAACCTGCTCTCCACGATCGAGCAGATGTACGGGTTGCCCAAGACCGGCTACGCGGCCGGCGCGCCCCCGATCACCGATATCTGGGGCTAGCCCAATGGCCCGCGTATTCGGCCGCCGTCGCTATTGTGTGCCGCATGGCTGCTGACCTCGTGCCCATCCGCCTGAGCCTGTCCGACGGTGACCGCTACACCGTGTGGGCGCCCCGCTGGCGCGACGCCGGCGACGAGTGGGAGGCCTTCCTGGGCAAGGACGAGGACCTCTACGTCTTCGAGACCGTCGCCGACCTGGTCGCCTTCGTGCGCTCCGATAACGACAACGACCTGGTCGACCACCCGGCGTGGAAGGACCTGACGTCGGCGCACGCGCACAAGTTCGCGCCTACCGAGGACAAGCAGTTCGATCTGGTCGCGGTCGAGGAGCTGGTGTCGGAGAAGCCGACCGAGGAGTCGGTGACCGGCCTGGCCCGCACGCTGTCGCTCGTCTCATCCATCGGGTCGGTGTGCGAGCTCCCCGCGGTGTCGAAATTCTTTAACGGCAACCCCACGCTGGGCACCGTGTCGGGCGGGATCGACCACTTCGCCGGCAAGGCCGGCCTCAAACGCTGGAACGCGATCGGCGAGATCATCGGCCGGGGCTGGGACGACGTGCTGAGCGCCATCGAAGGCATCGTCACCACGCCCGAGGTGGACGAAAAGCTGTCGGCCAAGGCGGCCGACGAGCTGGCCGAGGAGCCCGAGGAAGAAGAGGCGGAAGACACCGAGGCCGCCGCCGAGGCGGACGAGGACGCCGCCGACGATGCCGACGATGCGGCGGACGCCTTGGAGGATGAGGTCGAGGCCGACGAGGAGCCCCGCGCGGCCGGCGACACCGTCATCCTCGGCAGCGACGAGGATTTCTGGCTGCAGGTCGGCATCGACCCCATTCGGATCATGACGAGTTCGGGCACCTTCTACACGCTGCGGTGCTACCTGGACGACCGGCCGATCTTCCTCGGCCGCAACGGGCGCATCAGCGTGTTCACCTCCGAGCGGGCGCTGGCCCGCTACCTCGCCGACGAACACGACCACGACCTGGCCGACCTGAGCACCTACGACGACATCCGCACCGCCGCCACCGACGGCTCGCTGGAAGTCAAGGTCACCGAGGACAACATCTACGTGCTCAGCGGGCTGGCCGACGACATTGCCGACGGCCCCGACGCGGTGGACCGCGACCAGCTGGACCTGGCCGTCGAGCTGCTCCGCGACATCGGCGACTACTCGGAGGAGAGCACGGTCGACAAGGCGCTCGAGACGGGACGCCCGCTCGGCAAGCTGGTGGCCTACGTGCTCGAGCCCGGCTCGGTCGGCAAGCCGTCGGCCCCGTACGCGGCGGCGGTGCGGGAGTGGGAGAACCTGGAGCAGTTCGTCGACGGGCGGCTGCGCAGGGAGTAGTCCCCGTTTGACGGGCCCGCGAGTCTCCTCTTTACTGGCGGGTGTCGCTTCCCGGGATAGGCCCGTTGCCCCTGTACGGCTTTCAGCGCCCGGGCATGCTCTTGTTCGGTTTGCTGCCGCTCGGCCTGTTGGCGATCTACATCGGTGTCCAGGCCCGCCGCCGGCGGCGGCTGCGCCGGTTCACCGAGGCGACCGTGCCGCAGTCGCCGAGGCGGCACATCCCGATCGCGGTGGCGCTGCTCAGCCTGATCCTGTTGACCATCGCGCTGGCCACGCCCACCCACGACATGCGCATCCCGCGCAACCGGGCCGTCGTCGTGCTGGTCATCGACATGTCGCAGTCGATGCGCGCGACCGACGTCCCGCCGAACCGGCTCAAGGCCGCGGAGGAGGCGGCCAGCCAGTTCGCCAGCCAGCTCACCCCGGGCATCAACCTGGGCCTGGTCGGCTTCGCCGGCACGCCGTATCTGCTGGTGTCGCCGACCCCGCAGCACCAGGCTACGATCGATGCGCTCAAGAAGCTCGACTTCGCCGACAGCACAGCCACCGGCGAGGCCATCTTCACCGCCCTGCACGCGGTGAGCGCCCTGGCCATTACGGGCGGCGACACCCCGCCCCCGGCCCGCATCGTGCTGCTGTCCGACGGCGGGGAGAACAAGCCGTCCAATCCCAGCGATCCGCACGACGGGGCCTATACGGCTGCGCGGCTGGCCCGCGACGAGGGCGTGCCCATCTCGACGATCTCGTTCGGCACCAAGACCGGCGAGATCGAGATGGACGGGCAGCGCGTCGCCGTCCCGGTCTCGACGGACCAGATGAAGACCATCGCCAAGCTGTCGGGCGGGCAGTCCTACACCGCCAGCAACGTCGCCGAGCTCAACAAGAGCTACAACGCCATCGAGAAGGACATCGGCTATCGCACGGTGCCGGGGCCGGGCAGCGCCGGATGGCTGCGACTGGGCGTGATCACCGCCTTGATCGCGACGACGCTGGCGCTGCTGATCAACCGGCGGCTGCCGGTCTGAGCGCTCAGGAGGGCAGTCGGCGGTTCAGGAACAGGCCGGCCAGGATCGCGCCGGCCAACGCGACCGCGCCCAGCAGCATCCACGCCATGCTGGCGTCGCCCTTGACGGTTTCGTAGCCGATCTGGCGCTGCAGGGTCGAGTAGACGTTTTTCAGCGACTCCAGGCTGTCGGCGTGGAACGCCTGGCCGTCGGTGATCTCGCAGATCTTCTGCAGCGTCTGGTCGTCGACGGGGACCGGGATGGTGGCGCCCTCGTACTCGACGGTGCCGTACGGCGTCCCGAAGGAGATCGTCGAGATCTGCACGCCCGCGGCCTTGGCGGCCCGGGCGGCGGTGAAGGCCCCCTGCGGCGCGTTGGCGTCCAGCGGCACGTTCTCCGCGCCGTCGGACTCCAGCACGATGCGCGCCGGCGGCGGCCCGTCGCCGCCGCCCATCACCGAGCCCACCGTCGCGATCGCCTGCAGGGCGGTGAACAGGCCCTCGCCCGTCGCGGTCTTGGGGGCCGGCTTGAGGGAGTCGATCGCCGCCTTTACCGCCTCACGGTTGGTGGTCGGCGAGACCAGCAGCGACGCGTTGGCCGCGAACTCCACCAGCCCCAAGTTGATGGCTGGCGTGAGCTCGTCGGCGAACTGCTTGCCGGCCACTTTCGCGGCGGTCAGCCGGTCGGGGGGAACGTCGGTGGACGCCATGGACTCCGAGACGTCGATGACCAGCATCACGACCGCGCGGTTGAGCGGGATCCGCACGTCGGACGTCGGCCCGGCCATCGCGGTGGTCAGCAGCACCAGCGACGTGGCCAGCAGGATCGTCGGCACGTGCCGCCAGCGGCTGGGTCGCGCCGGCGCGACCCGCTCCAGCACCTCCATGTTGGCGAACCGCAGCACCCGCCGGCGGCGGGCGAACTGGAGCACGACGTAGATGCCCAGGACCAGCAGGACGGCCAGCAGGAACAGGAAGAACCACGCGTTCTGGAAGCCGGTGACCGACACGGGGCCCAGCAGCGGCAGCTTCATGTGCAGCCACACTATGCGCGAAGCGGGCCCCGTGCACTCCTCCGCCGGGTCAGCCCGCGACGAGGTCGCGGCGCTGCGTGAACTTGATGTCGAGGCTGCGGAGGTGGGTCTGCAGCCCGGCGTCCTGGATCGGGATCAAGTGTGCGGGCTGGTCGGTCTCGTTGTAATGCGCGTGCCACATGCCCGGCGGCGTGGTGAAGGCGCAGCCGGCGCGCCAGTCCACGCGGGTGGGGTCGACGATGTCGCCGCGCTCGTCGAGGCGGGTGCCCAGCAGCGTGTAGCACCCGCTTGCCGGCGCGTCGAGGATCAGGTCCAGGGCCACCGACTGGTGCCGGTGGGGGCGCTGGACCTGGTTCGGCGGCAAGACGCCGAACATGGCCCACAGCACGTGAGTGATGGTCAGTGTCTGCTCCTGGTTGGCGTTGGCCAGCAACACGCTGACCCGGCTTTTCTCGTTGGCGCCCGGTCGCGACGCGATCTCCTCCAGCTTCGCGACGGCATCCGAGCGGCGGAACTTGGTGGCGCGGAACCGCGGCCGGGTGGCGTCGGCGCCCAGGTAGCGCATCAGCGGCTCGTCGTGCACCCAGTACATGGCCGTGTCGGCGGCCGCGTAGAACACAGAATGGGTGCCGGCGGGCAGGGTCAGGAAGTCCCCCTTCTCCCACTGCACCAGCTGGCCGTTGACGGCGGCGAAGCCCCGCCCGTACAGCACGTAGTACAGCTGCGAGGTGGCGTTGGGGCTGGTGTCGACCTGCTCACCCGGGTGGATGCGCACGAAGTTGGCCAGCAGCGCGGGGCTGGTCGCGGCGCCGGTCTCGATGCCCAGCTCCTTGGACAGATCCAGCGGGATCACGCCGGTCGGCTTGTCGGTGTAGACATCCGCGTCGAACCGGGTAACCGGGACCGGGGGGACGTGGCCCGAGCCGATCGGGTTGGCGGCCTTGGAGTACTCGAAGTACTCGGCGTCGGAGGCCCATTCCTGGAAGCGACCTTCGAAGCCGTATTCGGCCACGTTGACCATCGGCGCGGGGATCGTCGGATCCAGGTTCGGGGTCACGGCTTGTTCGGTGACGGGCATTTTCGCGGCTCCTTCGACCTGCTCGGGGCTTCTTCGGCGCTTCTCATGTTTCTCTCGTATCTATCTTGTATCTCAGTTGTGGTCCTGTCAAGCGATCCGGTGGTGTACCGTCACCACACTGCTGGGATACGACTTAGCTACGGAAGGCTGGATGGCAACGATCGACCCGCGGCCGGCCACGGCCAAGGACCGCGCGCTGGACTACGTCAAGACGCAGGTGCTCACCGGCGCGTTCCCGGGCGGGGAGCTGATCAGCGAGGGCGACGTCGCCACGGCGCTGGGAATGTCACGCACGCCGGTGCGCGAGGCGTTCCTGCGCCTGGAGGCCGAGGGGCTGCTGCGCCTGTACCCGCAGCGGGGAGCCCTGGTCGTTCCCGTGTCTCCGGACGAGGTCCGGTCGGTGATGGAGGCGCGGCTGGTCCTGGAGCAGTTCGCGGCGGCCAAGGTGGTGGGTCGCGGGTCCGCCTCGTGCGCCGCCATTTTCGAGCGGCTGTCGGGCGAGCTTCGGCGGCAGCGCGCCGCCGCCGACCGCTCCGATTGGCCCGAGTTTCTCGACGCCGACCGGGCCTTCCACGCCATCACCCTGGCCGAGTCGGGGAACGCCATTCTGGCGGGCTTCCATGCGTCCTTGCGGGACCGGCAGATGCGGATGATCGGTGAATCGGCGCTGCGTGATCCGCAGCGCGTGACGACCATCCTCGACGAGCACCGCGAGATCGCCGAGGCGCTGCGTGACGGCGACGGGCCGCGGGCATCGCGCGCGGTCCAGACGCATTTGGCCAGCACCGTGCGCGCCATCGGGTTGGCTTTCGATCTGATTTGACCTAAGGCGAATTGTGTTAGAAGTCGCCTGATTCGGGGAAGTCCCGTCAAAGATGGCGCCCACCCCGGGCGCCGCTACGACAGGAGCTCGAAGTGATCACCTCCATAATCCTCGCCCTCATCGTGGGCGCGATCATCGGTTTGGTCGCCCGCCTCGTGATGCCTGGAAGGCAGAACGTCGGCATGATCATGACGGTCGTGCTCGGTGCCGTCGGCGGCCTGATCGGCTCATGGGCCGCCAGCCAATTCGGATACCACAACGCCAACGGCGGGGTGGCCTGGGTTCCGTTCTTCATCGGTGTGGGCGCCGCCATCGTCTTGATCGCGCTGTACGAAGCGCTGACCGGTCGCCGCACCGGCACCCGGCTGACCCGTTAGCCCCTCGGCCGAAAGCTGCGCCGCTCACCCGGATTTCGGGCGGGCGGCGTCAGCCTGCGATCAGCACCGCATAGCGCGGCTTGATCACGTCGTCGATGATCGCCAGTCGCTCGTCGAACGGAAGGAACGCCGACTTCATCGCGTTGATGGTGAACCGCTCGAGATCGCTCCAGCCGTAGCCGAAAGCCTCGACCAGGCGGCACATTTCGAGGCTCATCGTGGTATCGCTCATCAGGCGGTTGTCGGTGTTGACGGTCACCCGGAACCGGGTGCGGGCCAACAGGTCGAACGGGTGATCCGCGATGCTTTGCACTGCGCCGGTCTGCACGTTGGAACTCGGGCACAGCTCCAGCGGAATCCGCTTGTCCCGCAAGATCGCCGCCAGCCGGCCCAGGCGCACCTCGCCGTCGGCGAGGACGTCGATGTCGTCGACGATGCGCACCCCGTGGCCCAGGCGGTCGGCGCCGCAGAACGCGATCGCCTCGTGGATCGACGGCAGCCCGAACGCCTCGCCCGCGTGAATGGTGAAGCGCGCGTTATGGTCCCGCATGTACTCGAAGGCGTCCAGGTGCCGTGTCGGCGGGTTGCCGGCCTCGGCACCGGCGATGTCGAACCCCACAACACCCTTGTCGCGGAACCGGATTGCCAGCTCGGCGATCTCCCGCGACACCGCGGCGTGCCGCATGGCGGTGACCAGCAGCCGCACCACGATTGGTCGGCCCGCGGCGGCGCTGGCCTTCTCGCCGTCGGCGAAACCGGCCAGCACGGCATCCACGATCTCATCGAACGACAGGCCCCGGTCGATGTGTAGCTCCGGGGCGAACCGGATCTCGGCGTAGACCACCGAATCGGAGGCCAGGTCTTCCACGCATTCGTAGGCGACGCGATGCAGCGCGTCGGCCGTTTGCATGACGGCCACGGTGTGCGAGAAGGGCTCCAGGTAGCGCTCCAGCGAGCCGCTGTGCGACCGGGTGCGAAACCAGGTGGCCAGCTCGTCGACGTCGGTGGTCGGCAGCCCGTCATAGCCGGTCTGGCCGGCGATTTCGACCACGGTCGACGGGCGCAGGCCCCCGTCGAGGTGATCATGCAGCAGGGCCTTGGGCGCCCTCTTGATCTGCTCGAGGCCCAGCGGTGTTCTCACGTCATGATCCGATCGATGATCAGCGGTCGCGGATCCGGTGCCGCGTCGCCGACGCGGTAGCCGCCGGCCAGCTCGGCCAGCGCGGCGCCGATGCGCTCCGGGGTGTCGGTGTAGAGCGTGAACAGCGGGGCGCCGGGCGCCACGGGATCGCCGGGGCGGCGGTGGATCAGGATGCCCGCGCCGGCCTGCACCCGTTCGCCCGGACGGGATCTGCCCGCACCGAGCCGCCAAGCCGCCTGCCCCACTGCCATCGCGTCGATATCGCCCATTGTGCCGCCCCGGTCCGCGGTCACGGTGTCGGAATGCGTACCGATCGGCAACGGAATCGACAAATCCCCGCCTTGAGCCGCGACGAGCCTGCGGAAGCGGTCCATCGCGCTGCCGTCGCGCAGCGTCTCGGCGGGGTCGCGGCCGTCGATCCCGGCCAGCTCGAGCATCTCGCCGGCGAGCCGCACCGTCAGCTCCACCACGTCGGGCGGCCCGCCCCCGGCGAGCACGTCCAACGCCTCGGCGACCTCCAGGGCGTTGCCGACGGTCGCGCCCAGCGGGGCGTTCATGTCGGTCAGGAGCGCGCGGGTGGGCACGCCGTGTGCGGCGCCCAGCGCCACCATGGTGTGGGCCAGCTCGCGGCAGCGGTCCGCAGAACCCAGCAGCGAGCCGGAACCCACCTTGACGTCGAGCACCAGCGCTGCGGTCCCCTCGGCCAGCTTCTTGCTCATCACCGAGCTGGCGATCAGCGGCAGTGACTCGACGGTGGCGGTGACGTCGCGCAGCGCGTACAGCTTGGCATCGGCCGGCGCCAGCTCGCCGGCGGCGAAGATGGCCGCGCCGACGTCGAGAAGTTGCTCGCGCACTCGCCGGCCGGACAGCGCGGGGCTGAACCCGGCGATCGCCTCGAGCTTGTCCAGGGTGCCGCCGGTATGCCCGAGCCCGCGCCCCGACGCCTGGGGCACCGCCGCGCCGCAGGCGGCGACGACGGCCACCAGGGGCAGGGTGATCTTGTCCCCGACGCCGCCGGTGGAGTGCTTGTCCACGGTGGGTGACGGCAGGTCGCGAAAGTCCAGCCGCGGGCCCGAGGCCAGCATGGCCGCCGTCCAGCTGGCGGTCTCGCCGCGGTCCATGCCGCGCAGGAAGATCGCCATCAGCAGCGCCGACATCTGCTCCTCGGCCACCCGGCCGTGGGTGTAGGCGTCGACGACCCACGCGATGGCGGCGTCGGACAGCCGGCCGCCGTCGCGCTTGGTTCGGATCACCGTCGGCGCGTCGAATGCGGGTTCAGTCAAGTCGGTCCCCGCAGCTCAGGGTGTAATCCCGTTCTCTTTGATGAACGACGCGAGCGCGCCGGCGAGCTGGGCGGAAAACGGCAGGTCCTTCGCGTAGTTGGCCGGCGTTCTGCTGGCGTCCTCCTTCAGGACGTGGTTCACACCGGTCAGGTGGACGTAATCGGTTTTGGTGCCCGCCCCGGTCAGGGCGGACACCAGGGAGTCGACGTCCTGGCAGGTGATCTGCAGATCGGCGTCGCTGCAGGTGACCAACACCGGCATCGCGCGCGGCAGCTTGGCGGCCAACGCCGCCGGGTCGATTGCGTCTTCCTGCGACAGAGCGTGGGCGTTGGCGGCATTGATCACCGATCTCAGCGCCGGCGGTTCGTCGGGCGGGACGTTCCCGGTCGTGCGGAACTCTTGTATCGCGTTGTCAATTGCCGCCGTGCTCTGGGCGGCCTGCGCGGCGGTGAGGCGCCCGGACCGGACCGCCGCGTCGGCCTGGGCATGGACCTGTTCGGACACCAGGTCGAGGATGCGGCGGCTCGCCGGCTCGACCAGCCCGAGCGCCCGCACCACGGGACCGGTCGCGGGTGCGGCGGTGGCCAGCATCATCGCGTAGAGGGCGCCCTCGCTGTGACCGAGCACCATGAGGTGATCCCGGTCGACGCCGGATTGGCCGGCCAGGAAGTTCAGGGCGCCGGTCGCCTCGTCCTGGAACACGCCGATATCGACCTTCGTCGGGTCCGTCGCGTAGTGGCCGAGCCCGGTCTGACCGGTACCGAGCTTGTCGTAGCGCAAGCTGGCGACGCCGTCGTCGGAAAGGGTCTGCGCCAGATTGCGCAGCGTGTCGATCTGGCCCGGCATGACGGCCGAGTCACCGTTGCGATCCGTCGGCCCGCTGCCGGCGATCAACAGCGCTCCCGGCACGGCGCGGCCCTGCCCCGCCGGGTGGCGAAACGTGCCGTAGATCGTCATATCCGCCACCGTGAATGAGACGGGGTCCTCAACCCACGACGCCGACGCCGCGGACGACGACGGCGGCTTCGCGGTGGGTGGTTGCGACGCGCAGCCCGACATCCCCACGCCCGCCGCGATCAGCACCGCACTCAAGAGTCTGGGCAGTGGCCGGGGCAACGATCCCGCCGGCGCCATCGGCGCGCTCCCCCGTTGCACACGGATGACGGTAAGCCGACCGCCAACCGCTCAGCAAGCGGCGGCGGCCCGGCCGGTGCGGGCGTTCAGCTCCGTCCCGCGGCCAGGTCGTCGGGGCCGAAGGCGTCGGGCAGCAGTTCGCCGAGGCGGCGGGGCCCGGCCGGGTGATCGATCAACAGCTCGGGTCCGCCGTGCTCGAGGAGCAGCTGGCGGCACCGCCCGCACGGCATCAGCGGGGCCCCGCGACCGTCCACGCAGGCCAGCGCGACCAGCCGGCCGCCCCCGGTCGCGTGCAGGGCGCACACGACGCCGCATTCGGCACAGAGACCAAGGCCATATGAGACGTTCTCCACATTGCAGCCGGTGACCAACCGCCCGTCGTCCACCAGCGCGGCCGCCCCCACCGGGAACCGCGAGTAGGGCGCGTAGGCCGCCGCCGCGGCACCGATTGCCATGCGGCGCAGCGCTTTCCAATCGACATCAGGCATACCCGACCCCGCTCAGCAGTTGCCACGTGAGACTGCCACCCTAACCCCGTCGGGCGAGTTCGCTTGGCGGACCGCTCGGCGCGGGCCGTCCCCGCGCCGGGTTAGGCTGAACTGCGTCGATGTCAGAAGGCGGTGAGGACTGGGTGACCACACAACCGACAACCGCGGATCCGGCGGCACCGGTATCGGCTCCCTCGCGCAGGCGGCGACCACCCCGGACCCTGTATCGGGGCGACCCGGGCATGTGGTCGTGGGTGCTGCACCGCATCAGCGGCGCGACAATCTTCTTCTTCCTGTTCGTCCACGTGCTGGACGCCGCGATGCTGCGGGTGAGCCCGCAGACCTACAACGCGGTGATCCACGACTACCAGACCCCGGTCGTCGGCCTGATGGAGTACGGGCTGGTGGCCGCGGTCCTCTTCCACGGGCTGAACGGGATCCGCGTCATCCTGATCGACTTCTGGTCGGAGGGCACCCGCTACCAGAAGCTGATGTTCTGGATCGTGGGCGTCGTCTTCCTGCTGCTCATGGTTCCCGCCGGCGTGGTGACCGGCATTCACATCTGGGAGCACGTCCGATGAGCTCGCCCGACCTGCAGCTGGGCCGCGGCGAGGTGGCCCCGGTGCACCAGCGCAGCCACGACCGGCCGGCCAGTCTGGACAACCCGCGCTCGCCGCGGCGCCGCGCCGGCATCCCCAACTTCGAGAAGTTCGCCTGGCTGTTCATGCGGTTCTCCGGCATCGCCCTGATCGTCCTGGCGGTCGGGCACCTGTTCATCATGCTGATGTGGGACAACGGCGTGTACCGCATCGACTTCAACTACGTCGCCCAGCGGTGGGCCTCGCCGTTCTGGCAGTTCTGGGATCTGGCGCTGTTGTGGCTGGCGCAGCTGCACGGCGGCAACGGCCTGCGCACCATCATCGATGATTACAGCCGCAAGGACAGCACCCGGTTCTGGCTCAACAGCCTGCTGCTGTTGTCGATGGGGTTCACGTTGGTGCTGGGCACCTACGTGCTGGTGACATTCGACCCGAATATCGGAGGGTGACCCCGTGATCCAGCAACACCGCTACGACGTGGTCATCGTCGGCGCCGGCGGTGCCGGCATGCGCGCCGCGGTGGAGGCCGGCCCGCGGGTACGGACCGCCGTGCTCACCAAGCTCTACCCCACCCGCAGCCACACCGGCGCCGCCCAGGGTGGCATGTGCGCGGCGCTGGCCAACGTCGAGGACGACAACTGGGAGTGGCACACCTTCGACACCGTCAAGGGCGGCGATTACCTCGCCGACCAGGACGCGGTGGAGATCATGTGCAAGGAAGCCATCGACGCGGTGCTCGACCTGGAGAAGATGGGGATGCCGTTCAACCGCACCCCCGAGGGCCGCATCGACCAGCGCCGCTTCGGCGGGCACACCCGCGAACACGGCAAGGCCCCCGTGCGCCGGGCGTGCTACGCCGCCGACCGCACCGGCCACATGATCCTGCAGACGCTCTACCAGAACTGCGTCAAGCACGACGTGCAGTTCTTCAACGAGTTCTACGCGCTGGACCTGGTCTTGACGCAGACACCGAGCGGCCCGGTGGCCACCGGTGTGGTGGCCTACGAGCTGGCCACCGGCGAGATCCACGTCTTCCATGCCAAGGCCGTGGTGCTGGCGACCGGCGGCTCCGGCCGGATGTACAAGACCACCTCCAACGCGCACACGCTGACCGGCGACGGCATCGGCATCGTGTTCCGCAAGGGACTTCCGTTGGAGGACATGGAGTTTCACCAGTTCCATCCCACCGGCCTGGCCGGGCTGGGCATCCTGATCTCCGAGGCCGTGCGCGGCGAGGGCGGGCGGCTGCTCAACGGTGAGGGCGAGCGCTTCATGGAGCGCTATGCGCCGACCATCGTCGACCTGGCTCCGCGCGACATCGTCGCCCGCTCAATGGTTTTGGAGGTGCTGGAGGGCCGGGGCGCCGGTCCGCACAAGGATTACGTCTACATCGACGTGCGCCACCTCGGCGAAGACGTGCTCGAGGCCAAGCTGCCCGACATCACCGAGTTCGCCCGCACTTACCTGGGCGTCGACCCGGTGCACGAGCTGGTCCCGGTCTACCCGACGTGTCACTACGTGATGGGCGGCATTCCCACCACGGTCACCGGGCAGGTGTTGCGGGACAACACCTCCACCGTGCCGGGCCTGTATGCGGCCGGCGAGTGCGCGTGCGTTTCGGTGCACGGCGCCAACCGGCTGGGCACCAATTCGCTGTTGGACATCAATGTGTTCGGCCGTCGCGCCGGGATCGCCGCCGCGGACTACGCCGACGGACACGACTTCGTCGACATGCCGCCCAGCCCGGAGGCGATGGTCGTCGGCTGGGTCGCCGACATCCTGAGCGAGCACGGCAACGAGCGGGTGGCCGACATCCGCGGCGCGCTGCAGCAGTCCATGGACAACAACGCCGCCGTGTTCCGCACCGAGGAGACGCTCAAGCAGGCGCTGACCGACATTCACGCGCTGAAGGAGCGGTACTCCCGAATCACGGTGCATGACAAGGGGAAGCGTTTCAACAGCGACCTGCTGGAGGCCATCGAGCTGGGCTTCCTGCTGGAGCTGGCCGAGGTCACCGTGGTCGGCGCGCTGAACCGCAAGGAATCCCGCGGCGGGCACGCCCGGGAGGACTACCCGAACCGCGACGACGTCAACTACATGCGCCACACGATGGCCTACAAGGAAATTGGGGCCGATAAGCAGGGCACCGATCTGCTGAGCGACATCGCGCTGGACTTCAAGCCCGTCGTGCAGACCCGCTACGAACCGAAGGAACGGAAGTACTGATGTCCGACACCGTCGAAGTCGAGGTCGAGCGGGGACCCGAGCCGCCCTTGCCGCCCATCCCCGAGGGCGCGGTGCTGGTGACCCTCAAGATCGCCCGGTTCAACCCCGACAACCCCGACGCCTTCGCGGAAACCGGTGGCTGGCAGAGCTTTCGGGTGCCCTGCCTACCCAGCGACCGCCTGCTGAACCTGCTGATCTACATCAAGAGTTACCTGGACGGGACGCTGACGTTCCGGCGCTCCTGCGCCCACGGGGTGTGCGGGTCGGACGCCATGCGCATCAACGGCGTCAACCGGCTGGCCTGCAAGGTGTTGATGCGCGACCTGCTGCCCGAGAAGAAGGGCAAGCAACTCACCATTACGGTCGAACCGATCCGCGGACTGCCGGTGGAGAAAGACCTGGTGGTCAACATGGAGCCGTTCTTCGACGCCTACCGCGCGGTCAAGCCGTACCTGGTCACCAGCGGCAATCCCCCTACACGGGAACGCATTCAGAGCCCCACCGACCGCGCCCGCTACGACGACACCACCAAGTGCATCCTGTGCGCGGCGTGCACCACCAGCTGCCCGGTGTTCTGGCACGAGGGCAGCTACTACGGCCCGGCAGCGATCGTCAACGCGCACCGCTTCATCTTCGACAGCCGCGACGAGGCCGCCGCCGAGCGGCTCGACATTCTCAACGAGGTGGACGGCGTGTGGCGCTGCCGCACCACCTTCAACTGCACCGAGTGCTGCCCGCGCGGCATCCAGATCACCAAGGCGATCCAGGAGGTCAAGCGCGCGTTGATGTTCACGCGTTGATCATCTGGTCGGGTCACACAGCTCGCCATGACCGCCCTGGTTGCCGCCCAACCGTTTGGCCTGGTACATCGCCGCGTCGGCAACGGTGATCAATTCCGCCAGGAGTGATTGCGGTTCGGCCGCAATGTCGTCGAGATCGGCGCAGGCCGTGCCGATGCTGGCTGTCACTCCCGCCCCGGACGCCGCGATGACGTCACACATCCTCGCGGCCAGCGACTCGGCATTGCAGGTCTTCGATGTGCTGGCCAACAGAAACTCCTCACCACCGCTGCGCGCCACCACCGAGTCGTCGCAAGCAGCCAGCAGTGCTTGGGCGACCTGAACCAGCGCGCGGTCGCCCGCGGCGTGACCGAGCCGGTCGTTGATCGCCTTGAAATCGTCGATGTCGATCAGCATGACCACCAGGTGGGAGTCGATGCCGCGTCGGGCCAAGATCATCCCAAACGTCTCGTGCTGGAATGTGCGCCTGTTCAGCAGACCGGTCAACGGATCCCGGTCGGCCCGCAGCAGATCTCCCGTCAAGGCGCGCATCAAGATCCGAATGGCCAGCGGTAGCGCGATGTTGACTTCGATCACCAACCACAGATCCACCCCGGCGAGACTGGGATGCCCGAATCTGGCGAGCGACAAGGCCTCCCAAGACCCAACCCCGGCGGCCACCGCGAAGTTGTACAGCACCAACCCGGTGGTGTGGAAGAACGCCATGTAGGCGCCGAAGGTCGCGAAGGCGATGCAGCCGATCAACGCGGCCAGCGGGTTCGGGTGCGCCAGGCATGCCAACGCTACGGCGGTGTTGCAGGTCAGCGCAAACACGATCGACTGCCTGCGCGTCGGCCAGCGCCAGGTCCACAACA
This sequence comes from Mycobacterium hainanense, assembly GCF_041890355.1. Taxonomy (NCBI): domain Bacteria; kingdom Bacillati; phylum Actinomycetota; class Actinomycetes; order Mycobacteriales; family Mycobacteriaceae; genus Mycobacterium; species Mycobacterium hainanense. The sequence continues at coordinate 4,659,799 of NZ_CP169059.1, forward strand.
GCACGGCCGCGACTCCGCCGGTGAGGGCGACCCACGTCATCGCCACCGGCACCGATCCGCGGGGACCGTCCGAGCCGGCCAGCAAGGCGATGAGGCACAACACCATCGACGCCGAAATGAGCGCCATCATCGCCCGAGTGGCACCGCCGATGCCCCGCGAAGCAAGGTAGCCGGAGAGCCAGTCGTACTGATCGGCCCGCCGGCTAGGCACCGCGGTCATCGTTGACTCGCAATCACATCACCGTTCATCGATTCGAAAAGCTAGCCGCATACTACGGCGTTCGCGCTGCTCACGAGGCAGATTGTCGCCGCCGCGCGTGCGGCCGTCACACTTTCGCGGCCCATCCCGTCTTCAGGGGTATGACACAGAGAACCCGCATCGAGCCCCTGTCCCCCCGGCGCGCCGGGCTGCTGGCCCGCGCGATGTACCGGATCGCCAAGCGGCGCTACGGCCAGGTCCCCGAACCGTTCGCCGTGGCAGCACACCATCGCAAGCTGATGATCGCCGGCGCCGTGCACGAGACGATGATCGACCGGGCGTCCAAGGCGCTGCCGGTCAGCGTGCGCGAGCTGGCGGTGTTGTGGACCGCGCGCAGCATCGGCTGCTCGTGGTGCGTCGACTTCGGGTCCATGCTGCAGCGCCTCGACGGCCTGGACATCGAGCGGCTGAAAGACATCGACAGTTACGCCACCTCACCGCTTTTCACCGACGACGAGCGCGCCGCGATCCGCTACGCCGACGCGATGAGCACCGATCCACACACCGTCACCGACGAACAGGTCGCCGACCTGCGCGCCCGGTTCGGTAATGCCGGCCTGTTCGAGTTGACCTATCAGATTGGCGTGGAGAACATGCGCGCGCGGATGAACACCGCGCTCGGCATCACCGAGCAGGGCTTCAATTCCGGTGACGCGTGTCGGGTTCCGTGGGCCGACACTAACCCCGCCGCAGCGGAGAGCCGCTGAACTTCTCGGGGTTGGCGATATCCCATAGCGCACAGACCTTTCCGTCGCTGACCGTCAACGCGGTGATTCGCGGCAGCATCTCCCGATACCCCTCGGAAGCGGGCAAACCGGCGGTGTAGATGCCCAACTCGCCGTTGACCAGCGCCAGCTCGTAGGAGGTGAACATCGCCGGCCCATACCGCTGCGCCAGGCCCTGCATGAACCGAACCACTTTGTCCGGGCCGCGAATGGTTTGAACGGCCGTGGGCGCCTTGCCATTCGAATCGCCGGTGAAGGTCACGTCCGGGTGCAGCAGCGAGACCACGGTGTTCAGGTCGCCGGCGGCCATGGCCGCCATCAGCCGGCCAACCACCTCGTCGTGCGACGGGTCGGGCTTGGGCGGCGGGTCCGCGCTGACGGCCTTGCGGGCCCGCGACGCCAGCTGCCGGGCGGCGGCCTCGCTGACACCGAGCACGCCGGCGACTTCGGCGAACGGCACCGCGAACCCGTCGTGCAGCACGAAGGCCACCCGCTGATCCGGCGACAGCCGCTCCAACACCACCATTGCCGCGAACCGGGCGTCCTCGCGCGAAACCACGGCCGACAGCGGGTCCGCCCGGTCGAGCCCGGTCACCACCGGCTCCGGCAGCCAGTTCCCGGTGTAGGTCTCGCGTCGGTGCGCTGCCGAGCGCAACCTGTCCAGGCCCAGCCGACTCACCACCGTGGTCAGCCAGGCCCGCGGGTCGGTGATCTCGGCATCTTGCCGGTCCCAGCGCAGCCACGCCTCCTGCACGACGTCCTCGGCGTCGGCGACCGTGCCGGTCAGCCGGTAGGCGACCGCCATCAGGTGGGGTCGCAGGGCTTCGAATTGTGAGACCTGTTCGGTCTCGGTCATAGCGCGAGCCTAGCGCGGCGACGTCGAGCGCCGAAACGGCGCGAGTGAGGAGCCGCGCCATCGAAGCGAGCGGCTAGTCTCGCAGGCACCATGTCAGAGCACCTGTGGCTGCACTTCGCCCGGCACGGCGCCGGCATCACGCCGCCGATCATCGTCCGCGGCGAGGGTGTCACCATCTTCGACGACCGCGGCAAGAGCTACCTCGACGCGCTGTCGGGGCTGTTCACCGTCCAGGTCGGCCACGGCCGCACGGAACTCGCCGAGGTCGCCGCCCGGCAGGCGAGCACGCTGGCGTACTTCCCGTTGTGGGGCTATGCCACCCCGACCGCCATCGAGCTCGCCGAGCGCCTCGCCCGCTATGCCCCGGGCCATCTCAACCGGGTGTTCTTCACCACCGGCGGGACCGAGGCCGTGGAGACCGCGTGGAAACTGGCCAAGCAATACTTCAAACTGACCGGCAAACCCGGTAAGCACAAGGTGATTTCGCGGTCGATCGCCTACCACGGCACCACTCAGGGCGCCCTGGCGATCACCGGGCTGCCCGCCTACAAGGCGCCGTTCGAACCGGTGACGCCCGGCGGCTTCCGGGTGCCCAACACGAATTTCTACCGGGCACCCGAGCCGTTCGCCAACGACCCCAAGGCCTTCGGGCGATGGGCCGCCGACCGGATCGCCGAGGCCATCGAGTTCGAGGGTCCCGAGACCGTCGCCGCGGTGTTCCTGGAGCCGGTGCAGAACGCGGGCGGCGCCATCCCCCCTCCCCCGGGGTATTTCGAGCGGGTCCGCGAGATCTGCGACTCCTATGACGTGCTGCTGGTCTCCGACGAGGTGATCTGCGCGTTCGGCCGGATCGGGTCGATGTTCGCCTGTGACGACTTCGGCTACGTGCCCGACATGATCACCTGCGCCAAGGGCCTGACGTCGGGGTATTCGCCGTTGGGCGCGATGATCGCCAGCGAGAGATTGTTCGAGCCCTTCAGCGACGGCGCCACCGTCTTCCCGCACGGCTATACCTTTGGCGGGCACCCGGTTTCGACGGCCGTGGGGCTGGCCAACCTCGACATCTTCGAACGCGAGGGCCTCAACGACCACGTCAAGCAATACGCGTCCGCCTTGCGTGCCACTTTGGAGAAGTTGTACGACCTGCCCATCGTCGGCGACGTCCGCGGCGAGGGGTTCTTCTACGGCATCGAGCTGGTGAAGGACAAGGCGACCAAGGAAACGTTCACCGCGCAGGAGTGCGAACGGGTGCTGCACGGCTACGTGTCGCCCGCGCTCTTCGAGGCGGGCCTGTACTGCCGCGCCGACGACCGCGGCGATCCCGTGGTTCAGGTGGCGCCACCGCTGATCAGCGGTCAGCCCGAGTTCGACACCATCGAACGCATCTTGCGCGACGTGCTCAGCCAGGCGTCTGAACGGCTTTAGCGCGCTTCACCGCGTCGGCCGCGATTAGGACCTCCCGCGAATGCGCCGCGTTCGGGTTGTTCACCATCCGCGACACCGCGTTGCACAGGTACCTGAGCGCTTCGCGCACGCCTACGTCGGACGCCGCGTCGCGATGCTGCCGCAGTTCGGTCAGCACGCCTTCCAGGCCGGAACGCCGGACCTGCGACGCCTTCTCCACTTCCTTGAGCAGCTGCTGCAGCGACCGCGGGGCGTCGCGGTCGCGTCGCCAGCGGGACCAGAAACGATCGTTGTGAATGGCAAGCCTTCGGTATTCGGCGGGAGGATGGGTCGCAATCAGCTGACGGCATGTTCAGCGTAGTGGCTCGGCGACGTTCGCGCCGGTCGGCAGGATGGTAACTTCCGTCCCACCAGTCACAGCGCGGCTCCCTCGAATCCGGCCCACGATCGCCTAGTCTGCACAAGCAATGAACTTCTTACGCTCCACATCGTGCCTGGCAGCGGCCGCTTTCCTGGCGGCGGCCCCGGTGACGCTCGCCGCTCCCACGGCCCGTGCGGAGCCCGGCGCTGAACCCAACGCCGCCCCCGCAAACTGCCCCTTCAAGGTCAACACCCCGCCCGCGGTGGATTCGTCGGAGGTTCCCCAGGCGGGTGACCCCCCGATACCGCTGGCGGTGCCCCCTAAGCCGGTCGGTGGCGAGGCGCTGGGCGGCTGCGGCATCGTCGCCGCCCCGGACACGCCGCCGCTGCCCACCGACGTGTCCGCTGACGCGTGGCTGGTGGCGGACCTGGACAGCGGCGCGGTGATCGCGGCCAAGGACCCGCACGGCCGGCACCGACCCGCCAGCATCATCAAGGTGCTGATCGCCATGGCATCGATCAACGCGCTCAACCTGAACAAGGCGGTGCCCGGAACCGCCGACGACGCGGCCGCCGAGGGCACCAAGGTCGGCGTCGAGGAAGGCGGCGTGTTCACCGTCAACCAGTTGCTGCACGGCCTGCTGATGCACTCCGGCAACGACGCCGCGCACGCGCTGGCCATGCAGCTCGGCGGGATGCAGCAAGCGGTGGAGAAGATCAACGTGCTGGCCGCCAAGCTCGGCGGCAAGGACACCCGGGTGGCCACGCCGTCGGGGCTGGACGGCCCTGGCATGAGCACGTCGGCCTACGACATCAGCCTGTTCTACCGCTACGCCTGGCAGAACCCGACCTTCGCCGACATCGTCGCGACGCGCACCTTCGACTTCCCCGGCCACGGCGACCACCCCGGCTACGAACTGGAAAACGACAACCAGCTGCTCTACAAGTATCCCGGCGCCTTGGGCGGCAAGACCGGATACACCGACGACGCAGGCCAGACGTTCGTGGGCGCGGCCAACCATGACGGGCGACGCTTGATGGCGGTGCTGCTGCACGGGACGCGGCAGCCGATCGCCCCTTGGGAGCAGGCGGCGCACCTGCTGGACTACGGCTTCAGCACGCCGCAGGGCACCCAGGTCGGCAACCTGATCGAACCCGACCCCTCGCTGGCGCCCGCCAAACGCGGCAGCGCCGCCGACCGGCAGGCCAACGCAGCGCAGGCCGCCGGGCTTATCCCCTCGGCGGACGCGCTGCCGATCCGGGTGGGTGTCGCCGTCATCGGAACGATCATCGTGTTTAGTTTGATGATGGTCGCACGCTCGATGAACCGCCGACCTCAACACCGTTGACCGCCCGACCGCGCGGCCTGATGGTCGCGTTGACGGCCGCGAGCGTGGGCCTCATCTATGGCTACGACTTGTCCATCATCGCCGGCGCGCAGCTGTACGTGACCGAGGACTTCGGGCTGTCGACGCGGCAGCAGGAACTGCTGACGACGATGGTCGTGATCGGGCAGATCGCTGGGGCGCTCGGCGCGGGCGTGCTGGCGAACGCGATCGGGCGGAAGAAGTCGGTGGTGTTGCTCCTGGTGGCCTACGCGGCGTTCGCTCTCCTGGGGGCGCTGTCGGTGTCCCTGCCGATGCTGCTGGCGGCCCGGCTCCTGCTGGGCCTGACGCTTGGCGTGGCGGTGGTGGTGGTGCCGGTGTACGTGGCGGAGTCCGCCCCGACCGCGGTGCGTGGCTCGCTGCTGACTGCCTATCAGCTGGCCATCGTCAGCGGGCTCATCGTCGGCTACCTGACCGGCTACCTGCTGGCCGGGTCGCACAGTTGGCGCTGGATGCTGGGATTGGCCGTCGTGCCCGCGATGGTATTGCTGCCGTTGCTGATTCGCGCGCCCGACACGGCGCGGTGGTACGTACTCAAGGGCCGGCTCGACGAGGCCCGCCGGGCACTGCTGCGGGTCGAGCCCACCGCCCGGGTCGACGAGGAACTCGCCGAGATCGGCCGTGCACTCGACGAAGGCAGCAGCGGCGGCTGGTCAGAGATGTTGCGGCCGCCTTATTCGCGCGCCACCGCCTTCGTGATCACGCTCGGCTTCCTGATCCAGATCACCGGCATCAACGCGATCATCTATTACAGCCCACGGATCTTCCAGGCCATGGGCTTCACCGGAAACTTCGCGCTGCTGGCGCTGCCGGCCCTGGTCCAGGTCGCCGGGCTGGCAGCCGTGGGCGCGTCGCTGCTGCTGGTCGACCGGCTGGGCCGGCGCCCAATCCTGTTGTCCGGCATCGCCATGATGGTCGCCGCCGACGTCATGCTGATGGCCGTGTTCGGGCGGGGCATCGGCGGCGCGATCCTCGGATTCGCCGGCATCGTGCTGTTCATCATCGGCTACACGATGGGCTTCGGCTCCCTGGGCTGGGTGTACGCCAGCGAGAGCTTCCCGTCCCGGCTGCGGTCCATCGGGTCGAGCACCATGCTCACCTCGAACCTGGTGGCCAACGCGATCATCGCCGCCGTCTTCCTCACCATGCTGCATTCGCTCGGCGGGGCAGGGACTTTCGCGGTGTTCGCATCCCTGGCACTAGTGGCGTTCGTCGTCGTCTACCGGTACGCGCCGGAGACCAAGGGACGCCAGCTCGAGGAGATCCGGCAGTTCTGGGAAAACGGCGGCCGATGGGACTGATCGCCGCGGGCACGATGGTGCTCGACGGGTGGGTCCGGCGGCCCGGATGGCTTGAGACGGACGGGCCCCGGATCGTGGCGTGCGGGGCCGGGCCCCCGCCCCTCCCGGCCGACGCGGACTTCCCCGACGGCACCGTGGTGCCCGGCTTCATCGACATGCACGTGCACGGCGGCGGCGGGGCGTCCTACACCGACGCCCCGACCGACGGTGCCGGGATCGCCCGTGCGGCGGAATTCCACCTGCGACACGGCACCACGACGACCCTCGCCAGCCTGGTGACCGCCCCGCCGGCGGAGTTGCTCGCCGGGGTGCGCGCGCTCGCCGAAGCCACCCGGCACGGCACCGTCGCGGGCATCCACCTGGAAGGGCCGTGGCTGAGCCGGGCCCGCTGCGGGGCGCACGACCCCGCCCACCTGCGCGGCCCCGATCCGGCCGAGATCGACGCCGTGCTGGACGCGGGCGGTGGGGCGATCCGGATGGTCACGCTGGCCCCGGAACTGCCCGGATCCGAGGAAGCGATCCGGCGCTTTCGCGACGCCGGAGTGGTTGTGGCGGTGGGACATACGGACGCCACCTACGAGCAGGCCGAACACGCCATCGCGCTGGGCGCCACGGTCGGCACCCACCTGTTCAACGCGATGCCGCCGCTGCACCACCGCGAGCCCGGGCCGGCCCTCGCCCTGCTCCGCCACCCGGAGGTCACCGTCGAGCTGATCGCCGACGGTGTGCACCTGCACCCGGCCGTCGTGGACGCGGTGCTCGCGGCCGCGGGGCCCGACCGGGTCGCGATGGTCACCGACGCCATCGCCGCGGCAGGCCGCAGCGACGGGGCGTTTCGCCTCGGCGCGGTGGCCGTCGACGTCGTCTCCGGGGTGGCACGGGTGCGCGGGACGCAGACGATCGCGGGCAGCACCGCCACCATGGACCGGCTCTTTCGCAACGTCAACGCCGGTGCGGGGCTGGCCGCCGCGGCGCTGGCGACCTCGGGGACACCGGCGCGGGCGCTCGGCCTGAAGCGGGTGGGCCGCCTGCGCGCCGGTTACGACGCGAATCTGGTTGTGCTGGACGGCGATTTGCGGGTGGCGGCGGTCATGGTCGCCGGCCGTTGGCGGGTGGGCGGCTAACGCGGCCGCCGTGTGACGCGCGAAAGGGCCAGCGCCCCAACCGCTCCCATCGCCATCGCGGTCAGCGTCTGACGCGTGCTGATCCCGTCGTCGAGTTGCACCCGCGGGGTGATGATCGCCGGCGGGGGCGGGGCGACGTGACGGGTGCGCGGGTGATCGGAGGCCGTCGCCGCCCACGCCGTGCAGAAGAGCACGAGATAGGAGGTGATGTAGGCGAATACCATCAGTCCCAGCACCGGTCCGAAGGTCGCGCCCGCGGGACTGCGCAGCACCGCCCGCAGGTACAGCGATCCCACCTGCTTGAAAACCTCGAACCCGACCGCCGCGATCAACGCGGCTCGCATCGAATCGCTCAGGCTCACCTTCTCGCGCGGCAGCCGCGCGATCATCCAGGCGAACAGCAACCACGACACCGCCGTCGAGATCACGATCGACAGCAGCCAGAAGAACCAGTCGAACACCACGAGTTGCGGTATGCCAAGCCATTTGAGCAACGCCGCCAACGGCGCGTCATGGCCGATGGTGGTCAGGCCGACGGTGGCCATGATCACCGCGAACGTCCCAAGCATGGCCAACAGATCGGAGAGCTTGTTGCGGACGAAGCCGGGCGACTCGATGCGCTCGTCCCACCACATTTCCGTCAACGCCTGCCGCAGATGCGATATCCAACCGAGACCGGCCCAGAGCGCGGTGGCCAGGCCGATGACGCCCACCGACGCCCGCGCCGCGATCGCGGTGTTCATCAGGTCCAGCAGCTGGTCCCCCAGCGCGCCCGTGACCTGGGACCGGACGTGGTCGTCGATCGTCTTCAGCAGCTCCGGGCGCCGAGCCAGGGCGAACCCGAAGGCCGCGAAACCGACCATCAGCAAAGGGAATAGCGCGAAGATCGTGTAGTAGGTCAGGCCGGCCGCGAAGAACCCGCCGTTGCGGTCGTCGAAGCGCCGGTAGGCGCGAATGACGTGGTCCAGCCAGCTGTACCGGGCCCGCAGCCGGTCGACGAGGCCCACCTTGGCCGGCTCGGTCATGGTGAACTCATCCTCGCTGCGGAAGGAACCCTAGCCGATCGTAAACCCGCCGAACGGTTTTGCCGGCCACATCCTCTGCGCGCTCCGCCCCGGCCGCGAGCACACCCTCCAATTCGGCTGGGTCGGCCAGCAATTCGTCGACGCGCGCCTTGATCGGGCCGACGAACTCGACGACCGCCTCGGCGGTGTCCTTCTTCAGGTCGCCGTAACCCCGTCCGGCGTAACCCTTCACGAGCTTGTCGATGCCCACGCCGGTGACCGCCGACTGGATGGTCAGCAGGTTCGACACGCCCGCCTTGGCCTCGGTGTCGAAGCGGATCTCGCGCTCGCTGTCGGTCACCGCCGAACGAATCTTCTTGGCGGACGCAGCGGGGTCGTCGAGCAGATTGATCAAGCCCGCGTCGGTGGCCGCGGATTTGCTCATCTTCGATGTGGGGTCTTGCAGGTCGTAGATCTTGGCGGTGGCCTTGGGGATCAGCAGGTCGGGCACCACGAAGGTGTCGGGGAATCGGCTGTTGAACCGCTGCGCCACGTCGCGCGCCAGCTCCAGGTGCTGGCGCTGGTCCTCGCCCACCGGAACCAGCTCGGCGTCGTAGGCCAGGACGTCGGCGGCCTGCAGCACCGGATAGGTGAACAGGCCCACGGTGGTGGAGTCGCCGCCCTGGCGGGCCGACTTGTCCTTGAACTGCGTCATCCGCGACGCCTGCCCGAAGCCGGTGAAGCAGCCCAGCACCCAGGCCAGCTGGGAGTGTGCGGGCACGTGGCTCTGCACGAAGATGGTGCTGCGGGTGGGGTCGATGCCCAGCGCCAAATACTGGGCCGCCGTGACCAGGGTCCGGCGGCGCAGCGCCTCGGGATCCTGGGGGATGGTGATGGCGTGCAGGTCGACCACGCAGAAGAAGCACTCGTGGTCGTCCTGCAGCGCGACCCACTGGGTGACGGCCCCCAGCGCGTTCCCCAGGTGGAGCGAGTCGGAGGTGGGCTGCACGCCGGAGAAGATTCGGCCGGATCCGGTAGCGGTGCTCATGATGCACCGATCTTTTCACGCGGGCCTTTGCGGGCACCCCGCCACCGGCCTTTGCGGGCACCCGCCACCGCCGAGCGTGCGGCCAGCTTCACACTCGCGGCCGAATGTGCGGCCAGCTTCACGTTCGCGAGCGGGCGGTGCCCACCCGCGCCGCGCTCGCTTGCGGTACCGGCGGTACCGCATTTAATGTCGGCGGTATGGGGAGCAAGAGGACGAACAGCAACACGGGGACGCGGGCACCGATCCACCTGGGTTCCGGCGAGCCGGTCGTGCTGCTGCACCCGTTCCTGCTGTCCCAGGCGGTCTGGGACGACGTCGCCCGGCGGCTGGCCGACACCGGGCGGTATGAGGTGTTCGCCCCGACGATGGCCGGCCACAACGGCGGGCCCCCCGCAGGGACCTGGTTCCTGTCCTCGGCGGTCCTGGCCGACCACGTGGAACAGCAGATGGATGAGCTGGGCTGGGACACCGCCCACATCGTGGGCAACTCGCTGGGCGGCTGGGTCGCGTTCGAACTCGAGCGGCGCGGGCGGGCGCGCAGCGTCATGGGCATCGCCCCCGCCGGCGGGTGGACGCGCTGGAGCCCGGCGAAGTTCGAGGTGATCGCCAAGTTCGTCCTGGGCATTCCGCTGCTGGTGCTGGCGTGGCTGTTCGGCCCCAAGGTGATGCGTCTGCCGTTCAGCCGTCAGCTGGCCACCTACGCGATCAGCGCACGGCCCGACGGGGTCACCGACGAGCAGCTGCTCGGCTGCATCGACGACGTCGCCCACTGCCCCGCCTATTTCCAGCTGCTGGTCAAGTCGCTGCTGCTGCCTGGCCTGCAGGAGCTGGCCCACAACGCCGTCCCGGCGCACTTGGTGATCTGCGAAAAGGACCGCGTCGTGCCCGCGCCCCGGTTCAGCAGGCATTTCACCACCCACCTGCCCGAGGACCACCAGGTCACCGAGCTCGACGGCGTGGGGCACATCCCAATGTTCGAGGCGCCTGAGCGCGTCGCCGAACTGATCCTTAGGTTCCTCGACGAGTGCACCGCGGCCAGCCGGGGCGCCAAGCCCTCGGCTAGCTGACCAGCTCCTTCTCCAGGTTTTCGGCGATCGAGTTGAGGAACTCCTCGCTCTGTTGCCATTCCTGATCGGGCCCGATCAGGATGGCCAGGTCCTTGGTCATCTTCCCGCTCTCGACCGTCGAAACCACGACGTCCTCGAGCGTCTGCGCGAACTCGACCACCTCGGGGGTGCCATCCAGCTTGCCGCGGTGCTGCAGCCCGCGCGTCCAGGCGAAGATCGAGGCGATCGGGTTGGTCGACGTCGGCTTGCCGGCCTGGTACTGGCGGAAGTGCCGGGTGACGGTGCCGTGCGCGGCCTCGGCCTCCACCGTCTTCCCGTCGGCGGTCATCAGCACCGACGTCATCAGCCCCAGCGAGCCGTAGCCCTGCGCGACGAGGTCCGATTGGACGTCACCGTCGTAGTTCTTGCAGGCCCACACGTAGCCGCCCTCCCACTTGAGGCAGGCGGCCACCATGTCGTCGATCAGCCGGTGCTCGTAGGTGAGCCCCTCGGCCTCGAACTTGTCCTTGAACTCCTCGTCGTAGATGCGCTGGAACTCGTCCTTGAACATGCCGTCGTAGGCCTTGAGGATGGTGTTCTTCGTGGACAGGTAGACCGGCCACTTGGCGTTCAGGCCGTACGAAAGCGAGGCGCGGGCGAAGTCCCGGACGGATTTTTTGAAGTTGTACATGCCCATCACGACGCCGCCGTCGTCGGGAATCGACACCACCTCGTGCACCATCGGCTCGCTGCCGTCGGACGGCGTGAACGTGATCGACACGGTGCCGGGCTTGTCGACCTTGAAGTTGGTCGCCCGGTACTGGTCGCCGAACGCGTGCCGGCCGATCACGATCGGCTTGGTCCAGCCGGGCACCAGGCGCGGCACGTTGGAGATCACGATGGGCTCGCGGAAGATGGTGCCGCCCAAGATGTTTCGGATCGTGCCGTTGGGCGAGAGCCACATCTTCTTCAGGTTGAACTCGGAGACTCGGGCCTCGTCGGGGGTGATGGTCGCGCACTTGACGCCCACGCCGTGCCTCTTGATGGCGTACGCGGCGTCGATGGTCACCTGGTCGTTGGTGCGGTCGCGGTTCTCGATGCCGAGGTCGTAGTAGTCCAGGTGGATGTCCAGGTGCGGCAAGATCAGCAGGTCTTTGATGAACTTCCAGATGACGCGGGTCATCTCGTCGCCGTCGAGCTCTACGACCGGGCCCTTGACCTTGATCTTGTCGGTGGACATCGGGTCAACTCCCTATCTCGCGGCATCTCGCGGCCCTGAAAACCTACGAGCTCTGCGAAGCTTCTAGCGCTTCGTTGAACGTCTTGCTGGGCCGCATCACTGCCGTCGTCTTCTCGCTGTCCGGGTAGTAGTACCCACCGATGTCGACGGTCTCGCCCTGCGCCTTGGCGAGTTCGGCCACGATGGTCTCCTCGTTGCGGCTCAACTCGTCGGCCAGCGCGGCGAAGTGCTCGCGCAGCTCTTCGTCGTCGGATTGCGCGAGTTCGGCCGCCCAGTACAGCGCCAGGTAGAACTGGCTGCCGCGGTTGTCGAGCTCGCCGGCCTTGCGCGACGGGCTCTTGTTGTTCTCCAGCAGCTTGCCGATCGCGGCGTCCAGCGTCTTGCCCAAGATCTTGGCGCGCTGGTTGTCGGTCTTGATGCCGATGTCTTCGAAACACGCTCCCAGAGCCAGGAATTCACCGAGGGAATCCCAGCGCAGGTGGTTCTCTTCGAGCAACTGGTGGACGTGCTTGGGCGCCGAACCGCCCGCCCCGGTTTCATACATGCCGCCGCCGGCCATCAACGGCACGATGGACAGCATCTTGGCGCTGGTGCCCAGCTCCAGAATGGGGAACAGGTCGGTGAGGTAGTCGCGCAGGATGTTACCGGTCACGGCGATGGTGTCTTGCCCGCGCACCGCGCGCTCCAGCGTGTACCGCATGGCCCACACCTGCGGCATGATCTGGATCTCCAGGCCCTCGGTGTCGTGCTCCTTGAGGTAGGCCTTGACCTTCTTGCGCAGCTCGACCTCGTGCGGCCGTTCGGTGTCCAGCCAGAACACCGCCGTCATGCCCGAATTACGCGCCCGGGTGACGGCCAGCTTGACCCAGTCCCGGATCGCTTCGTCGGTGACGACCGGCATCCTCCAGATGTCGCCCTCCTCCACGTTCTGGGTGAGCAAGACCTCCCCGCTGTCGAGGTCGACGATGTTGGCGACGCCGTCTTCGGGGATCTCGAAGGTCTTGTCGTGCGAGCCGTACTCCTCGGCCTGCTGCGCCATCAGGCCGACGTTGGGGACGGTGCCCATCGTCGTCGGATCGAACTGGCCGTGGGTCTTGCAGAAGTTGATGATCTCTTGGTAGATGCGGGAGAAGGTCGACTCCGGGTTGACGGCCTTGGTGTCCTTCTGCCGCCCGTCGGCGCCCCACATCTTGCCGCCCGCACGGATCATCGCCGGCATCGACGCGTCCACGATCACGTCGCTGGGCGAATGAAAGTTGGTGATGCCCTTGGCCGAATCGACCATCGCCAGCTCCGGGCGGTGTTCGTGGCAGGCGTGCAGGTCGCGGATGATCTCCTCGTGCAGCGACGCGGGCAGCGACTCGATCTTGTTGTAGAGGTCGACCAGCCCGTTGTTGACGTCCACGCCGAGCTCGTCGAAGAGCTCCTGGTGTTTGGCGAACGCATCCTTGTAGAAGACCTTGACGGCGTGGCCGAACACGATCGGGTGCGAGACCTTCATCATCGTCGCCTTGACGTGCAGCGAGAACATCACGCCGGTCTCGTAGGCGTCCTGCATCTGTTCCTCGTAGAACTCGACCAGGGCCTTCTTGCTCATGAACATGGAGTCGATGACGTCGCCCTCGCGCAGTTCCACCTTGGGCTTGAGCTCAAGGGTCTTCCCACCCTTGGTCTCCAGCACCATCTTCACGTTGCGCGCGCGATCCAGCGTCATCGACTTCTCGCCGTGGTAGAAGTCGCCCTTGCGCATGGTGGCCACGTGAGTGCGCGAGGCCGGCGACCACTCCCCCATGCTGTGGGGGTGCCGGCGCGCGTACTCCTTGACCGCCTTGGGCGCGCGCCGGTCCGAGTTGCCTTGCCGCAGCACCGGATTGACCGCGCTACCCAGGCATTTGCCGTAACGGGCGCGGATTTCCTTGTCCTCGTCGGTCTTCGGGCTCTGCGGGAAGTCCGGGATCTTGTATCCCTTGCCCTGCAGCTCCTTGACGGCGGCGATCAGCTGGGGCACCGAGGCACTGATGTTCGGCAGCTTGATGATGTTGGTGTCGGGCAGCTTCGTCAGCTTGCCCAGTTCCCCCAGGTTGTCCGGAACCCGCTGTTCTTCGGTCAGTTCGTCGGGAAACTCCGCGAGGATTCGGGCGGCCACGGAGATGTCACTGGTCTCGATCTTGATGCCCGCCGGCTCGGCGAACGCGCGCACGATCGGCAGGAAGGCGTAGGTCGCCAGCAACGGCGCCTCGTCGGTCAGTGTGTAGATGACTGTCGGCTCTTCGGCGCTCACGGTCCCTCTTCCCGGCGTCAAAATCCTCGAATATCGGTCAGATCTTTGGGGGGCTCAGCGTTCTTCCTGCCACGTTATCAAGGGCGTTTGGGCAGGTGTCGACCTGCCGTTGGCATCCGGTCGGCACAGTAAGCTAATCTTCGTATCGGTCATGAGTGCCAGCATCAAGCCCCGGCTTGCTGGCCGGCAACCCTCCAACCGCGGTGGGGTGCCCCGGGTGATGACCAGGTCTAGTAGCCACAGGCTGCGCGGCAAGCGCGGGTCCGCCATAACGGACCCCTGACTAGAGGGGAAGACGTGATGCGCACATATCCAGCTCCTTCGGATCGGCTCATGTGTCGACTCGTGTTTCGCTGCTAACCCGCGGCCGCCCAGCCGCCAGCAACCCGATACCCGATTCGCCCGCCTCGAAGCAGAAAGCAAACCCACGTGAGCCCCGACAACAGCGCCACCAGCAACGACGACACCGATCCGACCGCGAACTGGTCGTTTGAGACCAGGCAGGTGCACGCCGGTCAGCACCCGGATCCGGCCACCAACGCCCGCGCCCTGCCGATCTACCAGACCACGTCGTACACCTTCGACGACACCACCCACGCCGCCGCCCTGTTCGGGCTCGAGGTGCCGGGCAACATCTATACCCGGATCGGCAACCCGACCACCGACGTGGTCGAGCAGCGCATCGCCGCCCTCGAGGGTGGCGTGGCCGCGCTCTTCCTGAGCTCCGGGCAGGCCGCGGAGACCTTCGCCATCCTGAACCTCGCGTGTGCCGGAGATCACATCGTCTCCAGCCCGCGGCTCTACGGCGGCACGTACAACTTGTTCCACTACTCGCTGGCCAAGCTCGGCATCGAGGTCAGCTTCGTCGACGATCCCGACGATCTGGACTCCTGGCAGGCCGCGGTGCGGCCCAACACCAAGGCGTTCTTCGGCGAGACGATCTCCAACCCGCAGATCGACCTGCTGGACATTCCCGGGGTGGCCGGCGTCGCCCACGCCAACGGGATCCCCCTGATCGTCGACAACACCATCGCCACGCCGTACCTGATCCAGCCGTTCGCCCACGGCGCCGACATCGTGGTGCACTCGGCCACCAAGTACCTCGGCGGGCACGGCTCGGCGATCGCCGGCGTCATCGTCGACGGCGGCACCTTCGACTGGACGCAGGGCCGGTTCCCCGGCTTCACCACTCCCGACCCGAGCTACCACGGCGTGGTGTTCGCCGAGCTCGGGCCGCCGGCGTACGCGCTCAAGGCGCGCGTACAGCTGCTCCGCGACCTCGGGTCGGCTGCCTCGCCGTTCAACGCGTTCCTGGTCGCCCAGGGCATCGAGACGCTCAGCCTGCGCGTCGAGCGGCACGTCGCCAACGCGCAGCGGGTCGCCGAATTCCTCGAGGGTCACGACGGCGTGCTGTCGGTGAACTACGCAGGGCTGCCCAGCTCGCCATGGCATGAGCGGGCGAAGAAGCTGGCGCCCAAGGGAACCGGCGCCGTGCTGGCCTTCGAGCTGGCCGGTGGCGTCGAGGCCGGCAAGGCGTTCGTGAACGCGCTGAAGCTGCACAGCCACGTCGCCAACATCGGCGACGTGCGCTCGCTGGTGATCCACCCGGCGTCCACCACGCACGCCCAACTGAGCCCGCAGGAGCAGCTGGCGACCGGCGTCACGCCGGGGCTGGTGCGGCTGGCCGTCGGGATCGAGGGCATCGACGACATCCTGGCCGACCTGGAGCTCGGTTTCGCGGCGGCCCGCAAGTACGGCGCGAACGCCGAAACCTCCGGCGCCGACCCGCAAGCCGTGGCGGCGTTCTAAGGGGCCCCGGCATGACGATCTCGGACGTTCCCACCCAGGCGCTGCCCGCCGAAGGCGAGATCGGCCTGGTGCACATCGGCTCGCTGACCACCGAAAGCGGCGCGGTGATCGACGATGTGTGCATCGCCGTTCAGCGCTGGGGCGAGCTGTCGCCGACGCGCGACAACGTGGTGGTGGTGCTGCACGCGCTGACCGGTGACTCGCACATCACCGGGCCCGCCGGACCGGAACATCCCACCGGCGGCTGGTGGGACGGGGTGGCCGGGCCGGGCGCGCCGATCGACACCGACCGTTGGTGCGCCGTGGCCACCAACGTGTTGGGCGGTTGCCGCGGCTCCACCGGCCCCAGCTCGCTGGCCCGCGATGGAAAGCCTTGGGGCTCACGGTTTCCGATGATCACCGTGCGCGACCAGGTGGAGGCCGACATCGCCGCGCTGGCCGCGCTGGGAATCAACGAGGTCGCCGCGGTTGTTGGTGGATCTATGGGCGGTGCGCGGGCTTTGGAGTGGATGGTCGGTCACCCGAGCCGGGTGCGGGCCGGACTGCTGCTGGCGGTCGGCGCGCGCGCCACCGCCGACCAGATCGGCACCCAGACCACGCAGATCGCGGCCATCAAGGCCGACCCGAACTGGCAGGGCGGCGATTACCACGAGACCGGCCGCACCCCGGACACCGGCCTGACGATCGCCCGCCGCTTCGCCCACCTGACCTACCGCGGCGAGACGGAGCTCGACACCCGGTTCGGCAACGACAGGCAGGGCGGCGCGGACAGCCGCTATGCCGTGCAGAGCTACCTGGAGCATCAGGGCGACAAGCTGTTGGCCCGCTTCGACGCGGGCAGCTACGTAACCCTGACCGAGGCGCTGAACAGCCACGACGTCGGGCGCGGCCGCGGCGGCGTGCGCAAGGCCCTGACCAGTTGCCCGGTGCCGGCCGTGGTCGGCGGCATCACGTCCGACCGGCTCTACCCGCTGCGGTTGCAGGAGGAGCTCGCCGAGCTGCTGCCGGGCTGCGACGGCCTGGAAGTCGTCGAGTCGATCTGCGGGCACGACGGCTTCCTGGTGGAATCCGAGGCGGTCGGCGAGCTGATTCGCAAGACGCTGGATCTGGCCGCGGGCGAGGCCGAAGGCACGTGTCGACGGTGACCCGCTCTCGCCACGACCGCTCGCTGTCGTTCGGTTCGGCGGCGGCCGCCTATGAGCGGGGGCGCCCGTCCTATCCCCCGGAGGCCATCGACTGGCTGCTGCCGCGCGGCGCGCGCCAAGTGCTGGACCTGGGTGCGGGCACCGGCAAGCTGACCACCCGGCTGGTGGAGCGCGGGCTGGACGTCGTGGCCGTCGACCCGATTCCCGACATGCTGGAGGTGTTGCGCTCCTCGCTGCCCGAGACCCGCGCGCTGCTGGGTACCGCGGAGGAGATTCCCTTGCCGGACAACAGCGTTGACGTCGTGCTGGTCGCGCAGGCGTGGCACTGGGTGGATGCCGAGCGCGCCATTCCCGAGGTGGCCCGCGTGCTGCGGCCCGGTGGGCGACTGGGCCTGGTGTGGAACACCCGCGACGAACGGTTGGGCTGGGTGCGAGAGCTGGGCGAGATCATCGGTTCCGACGGCGACCGCGGCCGCTTCGACGTCACGCTGTCCGAGTCGTTCAGCGAGCCGGAGCGCCACCAGGTCGAGTGGACGAATTACCTTACGCCGCAAGCGCTGATCGACTTGGTCGCATCGCGTAGCTACTGCATCACGTCGCCGACCGAGGTCCGCACCAGGACCCTGGACCGGGTGCGTGAACTGCTGGCCACCCATCCGGCGCTGACGAATTCGACGGGCCTCGCGCTCCCCTACGTCACCGAGTGCATCCGGGCGACGCTGGCCGCGTAACTATGCGGCGTCGTCATCGTCGTCGCCGTTGTGCAGCAGTTTTTCGGGAGCCGGCCAGACGGACCGGCCCCCGGACTAGTCGCCCACCAGACTCGAAATCGGTGTCACCACTTCCTCCGCGCCGTCGACCTCATAGCCGTTGGGCGCAAGCCGTCTGATCCGCGACTCGATGTCGTACGGGACGATGATGGCGGTCGCGCCGCGGATGCGGCTGACGGTGCGGGCCATCTTGTCCGCGGTGCGGTCGTGCAGCAGCCGGCCCAAGAGGGGCGAGTATGTGCGGCGCGGCAACAGCACCGTCACCCTGGTGTCCGGGTGGTCCTTGAGCACACGCAGCACCAATTCGTGTGCGGCCCGGCTCAAATGACGATCGGGGCAATTGATCAACCACAATGGTGTGTCGTGCTCGAAGCGATCCCACCGCTCGCGCAGCCGGACGGCATGGTCGACGTCGATGACGAAGTGCACGGCGGTCAGTTCGTCCGCGTGCAGCCCATATCCGAGGCGCACCGCCTCGATCTCGGCCAGGTCGATCGTGTCCACGAAGACCAGCACCTGCAGTCGCGGATGCCGCGCCAGGTCGAGGTCTTCGGCGCGCGACATCTCCAGGACCGAGGCCTCGTCGCGGTATTTCCGGTTGAGCCGCGTCAGCGCGAGCACCAGCAGCGGAAAGATGACCACGATGAGCCAGGCGCCCTCGGTGAACTTGGCCACCACAAAGATCCCCACCACGATCGTCGACATGACCCCCGCTGCCAAATTCACCGCCAGCTTGACTCGCCAGCCCGGCTCGCGCCGGGTCGAATGATGCTTGGCCATGCCGTAGCCGGCCATCGCGAAGGCGGTGAAGACGCCGATGGCGAAGAAGGGCACCAGCGCGCTCACCTTCGCCTCGGTGATGACGAGCAGCACCATCGCCAGCGCGGTCAACACGAAGATGCCGTTGGAGAACACCAGGCGGTGGCCGCGTTTTGTCAGCGGGCGGGGCAGAAAGCGGTCCTCGGCAACGAAACTGGCCAGCGCGGGGAAGCCGTTGAAGCTGGTGTTGCAACCCGTGAACAGGATCGCCGCGGTCGACGCCTGGACCAAGAAGTAGAGGACGTTGCCCGTGACCCCGTGGCCGAAGACCGCCCGGGCGATCTCGGACAGCATGGACGGATATTCGTCGAGATAGGCCACGGCGTGGGTGACGTGGGTCAGCCACGCCACGCCCGCCAGCAGGAACCCCAGGATGCAGGCCATCCACGTCAGAACCCGACGGGCGTTCGGTCCCTCCGGCTTCTGAAAGACGTTGACAGTGTTGGATACTGCCTCGACCCCGGTCAGCGAGGTGCCGCCGTTGGCGAACGCACGCAGCACGATCAAGACGGTCGCGCCCATCACCAGGCCGCCGCCCTGGTGGACCGGAACCGCCCCGGCTATGTGGTGCGGGTCGTATTTCGGTAAGCCCCAGAACATTTCACGCACGAAGCCGGTCAGGATGGTCAGGGTGATCATGCCGACGAAGGCGTAGGTGGTGATCGCGAACGTGCGGCCGGACCGTCGCAGCCCGCGCAGGTTGGCCAGGCAGATCAACACCACCGCCGCCAGCGTGATCTCCAAGTGATAGGGCCGTAGCGGCGGAATCGCCGACACCACCGCCACCGTCGCCGCGGCCGGTTGCACCGCCACGGTCACCACGTAGTCGATCAGCAGCGCCGCCGCGGCGACCTGCGCCACACGCGGACCGAAGTTCTCGCGCGCGACCGTGTAGGAACCGCCGGCCCGGGTGTAGGCCATCACGACCTGTCGATACGACGCGCACACCAGCGCGAGAATCACCAGGATGACACCGGTGATCGGAAGCACCAACGCGTACGCCGCCATGCCGGCCGCCGGGAGCAGCTCGATCATGATCTGCTCAGCGCCGTACGCGGTCGAAGAGATCGCGTCCGGCGAAAGCGCCCCGAGCGCAATGTGATTCGGCAATCGCTCGCCGTCCAGCTGATCGGTGGTCAGCGGTTCTCCCAGGAAGAGCCGCTTGCACTTGTCGGTAAAGGAGAGCGGTATTCCGTCACTCAATTGCGTCACAGCATCCCTTCCTTGAGGACCTGATTGCCTCATCGCGCGCGGGTGACCTCCGCGATGCGGGACTCGATGTCATAGGGCACGATCTGAGCGGCCGCTCCCGGAATGCGGCTGACCGCGCGTGCGATCTTGTCCGCGGTGCGATCGTGCAGCAGCCGGCCGACGAGCGCCGAGTAGGTCCGGCGTGGCAGCAGCACGGTGGCCTTGGTGTCCGGATGCTCGTTGAGCACCCCGCGCACCAACTCGTGCGCGGCCCGCCCCAGGTGGCGATCGGGACAGTCGATCAGCCGCAGCGGCGTGTCGTGTTCGAAGACCTCCCAACGCTTTTGCAGCCGGGCGGCATGTTCGGCGTCGATCACGAAATGCACGACGGTGAGCTCGTCCGCGTGCAGGCCGTTTGCGTACCGCATCGCCTCCACCTCGGCGAGGTCGATGGAGTCGACGAAGACGAAGACCCGGTGACGGGTGTACCGGTCCAGGACGGGCTTTTCCGTGCGTGACATCTCCAGCACCGACGCCTCCACGCGATACTGCCGGTTGAGTCGCATCAACGCCAGCACCAGCAACGGGAAGACCACGACGATGAGCCAGGCCCCCTCGGTGAACTTGGCCACCGCGAAAATCCCCACCACGATCGTCGACAGGACCCCCGCCGACAGGTTGATCAACACCTTTCGCCGCCAGCCCGAACCGCGCTCGGACAGATAGTGTTTGGTCATGCCGTAGCCGGCCATCGAGAATCCGGTGAACACCCCGATCGCGTAGAAGGGCACCAGCGCGTCGACCGAGCCCCCGGTGATGATCAGCAGCGCGATCGATAGCGCCGTCAGGGCCAGGATGCCGTTGGAGAAGACCAGGCGGTGACCGCGCTTCATCAGCGGGCGTGGCAGGAACCGGTCTCCGGCAACGAAACTCGCCAATGCGGGGAAGCCGTTGAAGCTGGTGTTGCCGCCCGTGTAGAGGATCGCCGCGGTCGACGCCTGCACCAGGATGTAAAGCACGTTGCCGATCACGCCGTGGCCGAAGACGGCCCGGGCGATCTCGGACAACATCGACGGGTATCCATCCGTGTACGGGACGGCGTGAGTCACGTGGGTCAGCCACGCCACGCCCGCGAGCAGGAACGCAAGGATGCAGGCCATGATGGTCATCACCCGGCGCGCGTTGACACCTTCCGGCTTGCGGAACGTGGTGACCGTGTTGGAGATGGCCTCAACTCCGGTCAGTGACGAACCGCCGTTTGCGAACGCGCGCAACACAACCAGGACCGTCGCGCCCATCACCAGTCCGCTGCCGTGATGAACCGGCACCGCGCCCGCGATGTGCTGGGGATCGTAGATCGGCAGGTTCCCGCACAGTTCCCGGATGACCCCGACGACGATCGTCAGCGAAACCATGGCCACGAAAGCGTAGGTGGGCACCGCGAACCGCGCTCCCGCTTCCCTCAGCCCGCGCAGGTTGGCAAAGCACATCAACAGCACCATGCCGACGGTGATCTCCAAGCTGTAGGGCCCCAGGACCGGGAGCGCCGAGGCCACCGCGACCGTGCCGGCCGCGCATTGCACCGCGACGGTCACCACATAGTCGATCAGTAGCGCCGCCGCGGCGACCTGCGCCACTCGAGGGCCGAAGTTCTCGCGCGCGACCACATACGACCCGCCGGACCGGGTGTAGACCATGACGACCTGGCGATACGACGCCGCGACCAGCACCAGGATCAAGAGGATCACGCCGGTGATCGGAAGTAGGAGGGCGAACGCAGCCATCCCGGCCGCGGGCAGCAGTTCGATCATGATCTGCTCGGAGCCGTAGGCGGTGGAGGAGATCGCGTCGGGTGAGAGCACGCCGAGCGCGACCGGGTTCGACAACTTCTCGTGCTCGAGCTGCGAGTTGATCAATGGCTTGCCCAGCAACCCCCGCTTGCAGACGTCCGAGAACGATGACCATGCCTTGTGCTCGGCAGCCGGCCGTTCAGCCAGAGGTGTTGCCACAGCAGATATCCCTTCCCCCAACGCATGCACTTGTCACAGGGCGGTGCGGCCCGCCGAAAGCCTAGCCGCCGCAATTGCATTTGTCGCACCTCGCTTTTTGGTCGGCGACCATAACCACAGGACATTGTCAGAAGAATTGTCAGGACACTCTCAGCGAGGTGACCTCGGTGTAACAAAGGAGCGCCAATCGGTAATGATGGCTTGGAATTCCGGCGGGTTCGGCGCCGGTAGTGGCTCGCACGAAACCTGTTGTTACATCTGGCACTTCGGCTCGCAACGGTTGATTGGGGCCGGGTGGCGAGCTTACCAGCAGATCCACAGGTAAACCAAAGGTGTTGCACAGCCGCATTTCTGGGATGGCCTGAGTTTGGTTGCGCTCCGGCATATTAGCTGTGCAGATCTGCGCCCGTCCGATGTCCGTTCTATGCGCGACACAATGGGCAACGCTCGCCGCGCCGCGAATCTGTCTGTTAGCATTGAATTAGATCTCCATTTCCTTGGAGTAGCGCGTGACACCCGCTTCAGCAAATGAGCGCTTGTGCCACACGGGTTTCGCGTCTCTGCCCCGCCGGAAGTATTGAGGCCGAATCAAGGTTCGACGGAAAGGCAGCGGTGTTTTGCGGAGGGGTGGACAGTCATGAACCAGTGCATCATCGTCAGCGGTGATGACGCGCTGGCGTCGATCATCGTCGAAGAGCTGAGAAGAGCCGGGGCACGCGTCGCAAGGCTCCTGGACGCCGACCTGGCCGGCACCCGCGTGAAGACCGAACTCGCCAAAGCGGGAGTCGCGACGGCTTCAGCCGTGGTGTGCGCAGGTGTCGACGACGCGACCAACCTGGAGATCGCGTTGCTGGCGCGCAAAGCCAACCCGAACATTCGCGTGGTGGCGCGCGTGGCCAATGACGTGCTACGTGAAGCGGTCGCGGCCGACGAGGGGCCGAACGCGATCCTGGGTGTAGCCGATCTCGCGGCCTCGGCGGTCGTCGAGGCCTGCCTGGCGCGCACCACCCATCCCGTCGAGGTGGCCGGCATCGAATTCGTCGTCTTCGGCGCCGAAGCGCCGTTCGACGCATCGCTGCGGGAGATCTACGGCGACCTCGCCCCCGTCGCGGTGGTCCGCAACGAGGACGCCTCCGATGCCGGCGAAGTGACGGTATGCCCGGGCCGAGACGTCCGGGTCAGCGCCGGCGACGGGACTTGGATGATCGGTACCGCCGAGGAGGTCGCCGCCTGCGGCGTCAAGATTCCGCGTCAGGACCGAACGCGTTCTCGCCAGTCACGATTGCGCCGCATCCTCTATGCCGTCCGCGCCCTGCCCAACGAAGTCAACCCCGCGTTCTACCCCTTGATCCTCGCCCTGATCTTCCTGGTCATCGGCTCGACTACGTTGCTGCACTTTTCCTACACCCACCCGGGGATGTCCTGGACCGACGCGTTCTATTTCACCAACGAAACGATCACGACAACGGGGTACGGCGACTTCAGCTTCGCCAAGCAACCGACATGGCTGCGGCTCTACGCCGCGGTGCTGATGCTGGCCGGCGTGACCACCACCGCGCTCCTGGTCGCCTTCATCGCCGACGTGCTGCTGTCGCAGCGATTCCTGATGTCCTCCGCGCGCCCCTGGGCGCGCCATCTGCGCAACCACATCATCGTCGTCGGGCTGAGCGCGCTTGGGGTTCGGGTCGTCACCGACCTGACCGAAGCCGGATACGACGTCGCGGTCATCGAGCGGGACTCGAACAACCCATTCCTCTCCGCGACGGCCGAGCTCGACGTACCGGTGATCTTCGGCGACGCGACGTTGCGTCAGACGATGGAAGCGGCGCGGGTCGACACGGCCCGCGCTGTCGCGGTGCTGACCAGAGACGACATGGTCAACATCGAGACGGGGATCGTGGTCCGCGAGGTCTTGGGCTCTGCTGCGCCACCCGTCGGCAATCGGTGGGGCAAGGTCCCGCTCGTCCTGCGTGTCTACGACCACGATCTGGCGTCCGCGGTGTCCCAGCGGTTCGGCTTCGAAAACGTCCGCTCCACGGTCGAGCTTGCCGCGCCATGGTTCATCGGCGCTGCGATGGGCCTGCAGGTGCTCGGCACGTTCTCGGTGGGCAACCGATCGTTTCTGGTCGGAGGAATGTATGTGCAGGCCGGTAGCGAACTCGACGGGCTGCAGATGTTCGAAGTCTCGACGCAGACTCGCGTGATCGCGATTACCCGAGAGGACGCCCCGGTTCGACTGCACCCGCGCCGCGACGCCAGGCTCAGCGCCGGCGACACCGTCTATCTGGTCGGCCCCTACCGAGAGCTCATCGCCACCCTGCGTAAAGGGCAGCCGCTACCGCAGCCGGCTGCCGACGATGCGCCCTCCGACCGGGAATGCGAGTCGTGCGGAGAGCCGGCAACCGAGGCGAAGACGGCGAATGAAGACAACGTTCGACGTCTCCAACCGGTCCGCGAGGGACGCGGTGTAGCGAGCCACTGACTTCGCAAAACACTCAAGAGTTCGTCGACCGAAGCACGAGATTCCGACCCGGTCGATCATCCGCTCGGTCGCTGACCCGCTAAAAGTTGAGCCCGGAGAACATGATCCGGTTCGGGTCGTACTTCTGCCGGACGGTCGTCAGCCGTGACAGGTTCGAGCCGAAGTAGCGCGCCGAGGCGGCGTTGGCCTCCAGGTAGTTGACGTATCCCCCGACCGAGATCTGTTGCACCGCTTGATGTGCGGAGGTCAGCCAGGTGTTCGCGGCCGCGACCTGGCTGCCCGTGGGTTCGACGTACCACTGTAGGACGGCCGACTGGTTGCGCCATGGGAACGCGGTGTCGCCGGCGGCGACGTCCGCGACGGCGCCACCGAGGGGGTCGACGAGGACCGACGCCTGTCCGGCGCCCGCGGGCCACTGCCCGATCGCGGTGGCAATGGCGTGCGCCGCAACCGAATCCACCGGACCGATGACGTCCGACCCGGCCACGAACGAGCGCGCCGGAGGGTTGGAACTCCCGCCGGCCAGGAACATCACCAGATCGGTGCGGTTCATCGTCTTGTTCGAAACCGCGGTCGGGGCCACCCCCACCGCGGACTTGATCGCGTCGACCACACCGGACCCCGCACCCGCGGGGCAGGTTGCCAGCACGTGGCAGTTCGGGGCCGAGCCGATCATGAGATCCACGATGCCCCAGGTGTTTCGGTCCGCGCCGTTGAGCCACGACTGCCAGCCGACGAGCACCTGAGTGGCCGACGCGGGCGGGAAGTCGAGCCGCACGACGTCGCTGTCCGAGGTGGCGAAGGTGGAGAACGTCATCGACGTGGTCACGCCGAAGTTGCCGCCGCCGCCCCCTCGAAGCGCCCAGAACAGATCCGGGTTGTCGTTGGCGGAGGCGGTCACCACGTCACCGCTGGGCAACACCACCGTGGCGGACTGCAGCGCGTCGCAGGTCAGGCCCGCGTGCCGGGTGTCGGGCCCGATGCCGCCACCGAGCGCGAGCCCCGCGACGCCGACGGTCGGGCAGGTGCCGCTCGGTATCGCGCGCCCGGCCCCGGCCAACGCCTGGTGGATGGCATACAGGGTGGTCGCGGGGGTCACGGTGAGGTTGTTGCCGTCGAAGTTGGCGGCACCGGGAAGCCCACGCAAGTCGAGCACCATCGTGCCGTTCGCCGCGGAGGCACCGACGTAGGAATGGCCACCGCCGCGGGGAGCGATCTTGAGGTTATTGGCCGTCGCGAACGCAATCGCCTTCTGCACATCCGCCTGCGACGAGACCGTGACCACCGCGGCGGGGGTGGAACTGTCGTAGAACGAATTGAAAACCTTTTTGCTGGTGGAGAATTGGCCGCCGTTGGCGGGCAGGACGACGCTGCCGCCGATCGACGACGCCAGGCCGCCCCAGCCGGTCGGGGGATCGGCGGCAGCCCGGGCGGTGCCCAAAACCGCGCCGGTGGCCAACATTCCGACGGCGCTGCGCAGAAACGCCTGACGCGAGATGCCGCGCTGCGACGACGGGTCCAGGGGACGGCTACGATTAGTCGTCATGTGCGGAGATTCTTGAACATTTCTCACGCAAAAGCGCGGCACCCGCGCCCGTGTCAGATCACAGTGTGGAATCGATCCGCCGAGCGGCTTGACGATGGGCCGGGCCCAATAATCGACGGCGCGACCGCCCCGGGGCACAAAACGCTTATTTGTGCGAACCTTTACCCCACCGTGTCGCAAACGTGACAGTGATAGCGCAGAGTTCACAACGTGATTCGAGTGCATACGGCGCACTCCACGACCGAGGGGGAGGCCGCATGAAGGCACTGGCACGAACGAACCGCTGGATCTGGTTGTTCCGGAACCAGCCCCTTACCGTTCGCCTGTTGGCCGCGGCCGCCGTCCTGCTCACCGCGGCGTCGGCGTTCGCCGCGCCGGTGCGGGCCGACAACCCCGACGACAACTTCATCGACGCGCTCAACCACGCCGGCATCGACTTCGGCGAACCCGGAAACGCGATGTCCGTGGGTCAGTCCATCTGCCCGATGCTCGCCCAGCCGGGCGGCAACTTCGCCGCGGCGGCGTCCAGCGTCTCCGGCCGGGGCATGTCACCCGCCATGGCGCGGATATTCACCACGATCGCGATACAGACCTACTGCCCGGAGCAGATGGCGAACCTGGCCAGCGGCAATCTGTCCGTCCCGCAGCTGCCTGGCATGCCCGGGATGGCGGGGCAGCTGCCCGGAATGGCCGGGCAAGTGCCCGGGCTGCCGCGGCAAATCCCGGCGGTGCCGGGCATCTAACCGGTTTCTAACCGGTGCCCAGCGGGTCGATGGTCCACGCGATGTAGACCATCGCCGCGGCGACCGTCGCGGTGGTGACGAAATCAATTCCCTTGCTGCGCACCACCAGAAGGCCGGACCGCTCATCGGGGAGAACCAGCCGCAGCGCGGCCGCCAGGCCGACGCCGATGCCGATGAGCAGCGAACCGCGACGCCAGAAGTTGGCCCCCACCAGCGCGAATGCGGCGGCAAAAGTCAAGACCACCAGCAAGATTGGCCACTGGGCCCTGACGACGGACCGCGCGCTCATGCCCGTTCGGCGAGCTCGACGACATTGCTCAGCAGGAAGGCCCGGGTCAACGGGCCGACACCACCGGGGTTCGGCGACACGTGTCCGGCGACCTCCCACACGTCGGGGTGCACGTCGCCGACCAACCCACTCTCGGTGCGGCTGACGCCCACGTCGACGACCGCGGCGCCCGGACGCACCATGTCGGCGGTCAGCATGTGCGGCACCCCCACGGCGGCCACCACGATGTCCGCCTGCCTGGTATACGCGGCCAGATCGCGAGTTCCGGTGTGGCACAACGTCACTGTTGCGTTCTCGGACCGGCGCGTCAGCAGCAGCCCCAGCGGCCGGCCGACCGTCACACCGCGGCCGATGATCACCACATGCGCCCCCGCGATCTCGACGTCGTAGCGGCGCAGCAGGTGGACGATCCCCCGGGCGGTACATGGCAGCGGCGCCGGAACGCTTAGCACCAACCGGCCCAGGTTGGTCGGGTGCAATCCGTCGGCGTCCTTGTTCGGGTCGACCCGCTCCAGCGCCGCGTTCTCGTCGAGGTGCTTCGGCAGCGGCAGCTGCACGATGTAGCCGGTGCACTCGGGGTTCGCGTTCAGCTCGTCGATGGTTTCGTCCAGCGTCGCGGTACTGATGTCGGCGGGCAGGTCCCGGCGGATCGACGTGATCCCCACCTTGGCGCAGTCCGCGTGCTTGCCCCGGACATAGGCCTGCGACCCCGGATCGTCACCTACCAGGATGGTGCCCAGCCCGGGGGTGCGGCCCGACGCGGTCAGCGCGGCGACCCGTTGTTTGAGGTCGACGAAGATCTCGTCGCGGGTGGCCTTGCCGTCCAGTGTGATTGCGCCCACGCCTGACAGTCTGGCAGACACCGATGATGGTGACCCGCCACGCCCGGCTTCGCCGCGCTTGCGGTCACCGCTGTACCCGATGATGGTGACCCGCCACGCCCGGCTTCGCCGCGCTTGCGGTCACCGCTGTACCCGATGATGGTGACCCGCCACGCCCGGCTTCGCCGCGCTTGCGGTCACCGCTGTACCCGATGATGGTGACCCGCCACGCCCGGCTTCGCCGCGCTTGCGGTCACCATTAAGCTCCCGATATGTCAACCCCTCCGGACGTGTTCAGCCCGGCCAAGCTCGGCCCGATCACGCTGCGCAACCGCACCATCAAATCGGCGACGTTCGAGGCCCGCACGCCTGACACCCTGGTGACCGACGACCTGATCGAATACCACCGCCTGCCCGCCGCGGGCGGCGTGGGCATGACGACCGTCGCCTATTGCGCCATCTCCCCCGGCGGCCGCACCGAGGGCAACGGGATCTGGCTGCGCCCGGAGGCGGTGCCGGGATTCCGGCGGCTCACCGACGCGATCCACGCCGAGGGCGCGGCGGTGAGCGCGCAGATCGGCCACGCCGGTCCTGTCGCCAACGCCAAGACCAACAAGGCCAAGGCGCTCGCACCGGTGCGATTTTTCAACCCGATCGGGATGCGGTTCGCCAAGAAGGCGAGCCGTGAGGACATCAACGACGTCATCGAGGGCCACGCCAACGCGGCGCGGCTGGCCATCGAGGCCGGCTTCGACGCGGTCGAAATCCATTTGGGCCACAACTACTTGGCCAGTTCGTTCCTGTCCCCGCTGATCAACCGCCGCACCGACGAGTTCGGCGGATCGCTGGAAAACCGGGCGAAGGTGGCCCGCGGCATCGTCATGGCCGTGCGCCGCGCGGTGGAAAAGGAGGGCACGCCCATAGCGGTCACCGCCAAGCTCAACATGACCGACGGCGTCCGCGGCGGCATCTCCACCGAGGAATCGCTGACCACCGCCAAGTGGCTGCAGGACGACGGCGGCCTGGACGCGATCGAACTCACCGCGGGCAGCTCGCTGGTGAACCCGATGTACCTGTTCCACGGCGACGCGCCGCTCAAGGAGTTCGCCGGGGCGTTCAAGCCGCCGCTGAGTTGGGGCATGCGCATGACCGGCAAGAAGTTCCTGCGCGAGTACCCCTACCGCGAGGCCTATTTGTTGCGGCACGCCAAGCTGTTCCGCGCCGAGCTGACGATGCCGCTGATCCTGCTCGGCGGCATCACCAACCGGGAAACGATGGACCTCGCGATGGCCGAAGGGTTCCAATTCGTCGCAATGGGCCGGGCGCTGCTGGCCGAACCCGACCTGATCAATCGGATCGCGGCCGACGGCCCCGCGCACAGCGTGCATTCCGCGTGCACGCACTGCAACAAGTGCATGGCCACCATCTACACCCGCACCCGGTGCGTGGTCACAGGCGCCCCCGATCTGCTAGCGCGCTGACGAGAGCGGGCTCGCAAACGCACATTTGGGCCTCAGGGCGGCCTTGGTTTCACGCGATACAGTTGGTTCGATGAGTGCACCAGCCCCGCCCGTCTTGACCGTCCGTTATGACGGGTCAGAACGCACCTTTGCCGCCGGTCACGACGTGGTGGTCGGGCGCGACCTGCGCGCCGACATGCGCATCACCCACCCACTGATCTCCCGCGCGCACCTCTTGCTGCGCTTCGACCAGGGCCGGTGGCTGGCGATCGACAACGGTTCGCTTAACGGCACTTTCGTGAACGGCCGGCGGGTGCCGGTGGTCGACATCCACGACGGCCAGTGCGTCAACATCGGGAACCCCGACGGGCCCCAGCTGGTGTTCGAGGTCGGGCGGCACCAAGGCATGGCCGGGCGCCCCCCGCAAACCGAGTCGATGGGCATCCCGGTGGCGGCGCACCCGTCCGGGACGGCGTGGTCGGCCGCGCCGGCAGGCCCGCCCGGCCCCCCGCCCGGGCCGGCTGGCCGCCCGCCGAACTGGGCGGCGCCGTCGCGGCGGCCGCATCCCGGCCCGCCGGGGCCGCGTCCGGGCCCCCCGCCCGGCCAACCGATGTACGCCGGCGCAGGGCGCGCACCCGCTCCCCCGCCCGCCGCGCCCCCGCCGGCCAACTTCCCGCCGCACCCCCAGCTGGCCGGCGTGGCGTCGCCGCAGACCGAGATGAGCCCCGCGGCCGCCAAGCCGCCCGAGGTGGCCAACCTCGCGACGAAGATGTTCCAGGCGCTCATGCCGTCGCGGTCCGGGGCGATCCAGAAGCCCTCCGGCGCGCTGACGATCGGCCGGGCCACCGACAACGACGTCGTCATCCAGGACGTCCTGGCGTCTCGCCACCACGCGTTTCTGACCCAGACGCCGCTGGGCACCGAGATCCGCGACGCGCACAGCGTCAACGGAACCTTCGTCAACGGCGTGCGGGTCGGATCCGCCGTGCTGACCGAGGGCGACGTGGTCACCATCGGCAACGTCGACCTGGTGTTCACCCGCGGCGAGCTGCTTCGGCGCACCGAGGCCGCGACCCGCACGGGCGGCCTGGAGGTCAACTCGGTCTGCTACACCGTCGACCAGAACAAGCAGCTGCTCGACCACATCTCGCTGACCGCGCGGCCCGGCACGCTGACGGCCATCATCGGCGGCTCGGGCGCCGGCAAGACCACGCTGTCGCGGGTGATCGTCGGTTACACCAGCCCCACCTCGGGCTCGGTGACCTTCGAGGGTCACGACATCCACGCCGAGTACGCGACCATGCGCAGCAGGATCGGGATGGTTCCGCAGGACGACGTCGTGCACCGCCAGCTCACCGTCAACCAGGCCCTCAATTACGCCGCCGAGCTGCGGCTGCCACCCGACACCAGCAAGGCCGAGCGCGCCCAGGTCGTCGCCCAGGTGCTCGAGGAACTGGACATGACCAAGCACGCCGAGACCCGGGTGGACAAACTGTCCGGCGGCCAGCGCAAGCGGGCCTCGGTGGCCCTCGAGCTGCTCACCCAGCCGTCGCTGCTACTCCTCGACGAACCGACCTCCGGCCTGGACCCGGCGCTGGACCGACAGGTCATGCTGATGCTGCGCCAGCTCGCCGACGCGGGCCGCACCGTGCTGGTGGTGACCCACTCGGTCTCGTACCTGGACGTCTGCGACCAGATCCTGCTGGTCGCGCCGGGCGGCAAGACGGCCTTCTGCGGCCCACCCGACCAGGTCGAGGCGGCCATGGGCACCCGCAACTGGGCCGACATCTTCGCCAAGGTCGGCGCCGACCCCGACGAGGCCAATCGCCGCTTCAAGGAGCGCGACCAGCAGTCGTCGCGGCCGCCCACCCCGCAAAGCCCCGCCGACCTGGGCGAGCCGCCGAAGACGGACCTGTGGCGGCAGCTGTCCACGATCGCCCGCCGCCAGGTCCGCCTCGTCGTATCCGACCGCGGCTACACGATCTTCCTGGCGATCCTGCCGTTCCTCATCGGGGCGTTGTCGCTGACGGTGAAGGGGCCCCATCCCGGCCTCGGGCCGGCGGACCCGCTCGGGCCGGCGCCCACGCAGCCGCAATACATCATGGTGCTGTTGAACATCGGCGCCGTCTTCATGGGCACCGCGCTGACCATCCGCGACCTGATCGGCGAGCGCCCGATCTTCCGGCGCGAGCAGGCCGTCGGCCTGTCCACCACGGCCTACCTGCTGGCCAAGATCGCCGTGTTCTGCGTCTTCGCGACGCTGCAGGCGGCGATCGCGACCATCATCGTGCGGCTGGGCAAGGGCGCGCCGACGGCGCACCCGCCCTTCTTCGGGAACTCCACCTTCTCGCTGTTCGTCACCGTCGCCGGGACCTGTGTGGCTTCGGCGATGCTGGGCTTGCTGTTGTCCGCCTGCGCGCAGTCCAACGAACAGATCATGCCGCTGCTCGTGGTGTCGATCATGTCGCAGCTGGTGTTCTCCAGCGGCATGATCCCCGTCTACCAGCGCTTCGGCCTCGAGGAGCTCGCCTGGCTGACGCCGGCGCGATGGGGCTACGCCGCCGGCGCCTCGTCGATCGACTTTCCGTCGCTGGTGAAGGTCAAACAGATCCCGACCAACGATCCGATCTGGCAGCACTCCAAGCACATCTTCGTGTTCGACATGGCGATGCTGGCGTTCCTGTCCATCGCCTACACCGGCTTCGTCCGGTGGCACATCCGCCTGAAACGCTGAGATGACCCAAGCCGCCGAGCCCGTCCTGACTGTTCGATCCGACCGATCGAAGGGCAGCTTCGCGGCCGGGCGCGACGTGGTCGTCGGCAGCGACCTGCGGGCGGACCTGCGGGTGGCACACCCGCTGATCGCCCGCTCGCACCTGCTGCTGCGCTTCGATCGCGGCAAATGGATTGCGCTGGACAACAATTCGCTCAACGGGGTCTTCCTCAACGGCCAGCGGGTGCCGCTGGTCGACATCGAAGACGGCCAGACCATCAATATCGGCAAACCCGACGGGCCCCGGATCACCTTCGAGATCGGCCACCACACCGGCAGCGTGGGCATGCTTCCGCCCACCACGGAGTCGATCCCGGTGATCACGCCGCCCATGGACGCCCAGCCGGCGCCCGCGCCGTCGACCGGGTTCCGGCGTCAGGCCCCGCCGGGGCAACGCCCGGCTCGGCCGCTGCGCCCACGCCCCTGGGCGGGCCCCCAGCGCACCACCGCGGTCCCGATCGTCCGACCGGACGCCGCCACCCGATCGGTGCCACAGTCGGGCGGGCCGCCCGACACCAATCCGCCCACCCGGATCGGCGTGAGCGGCCAGGTGGCGGAGTTCCCCACCACGCGGGTGAAGACCGTGGGCCCGGATTCCCACCGCCCGACAGAGCGGCCGGGGCGCGCCGCCTGGATCGGGCGGGCGCTCGACAACGACATCGTCATCCACGACGTGCTGGCGTCGCGCCATCACGCGTTTCTCACCCCGACCCCGGCGGGCCCCGAGATCCGCGACGCCAACAGCAGCAACGGCACCTTCGTCAACGGGGTCAAGGTCGCGTCCGCCGTGCTGTCCGAGGGCGACGTGGTGACCATCGGCAACGTCGACCTGGTGCTGTCCGGCGCCATCCTGGTTCGCCGCCAGGAGGCCGCGGCGCGCACCGGTGGCCTGGAAGTGCACGGCGTCGACTTCAGCGTCAACGGCAAGAACCTGCTCGAGAAGATCACGCTCACGGCCCGCCCGGGCACGCTGACCGCCCTCATCGGCGGGTCCGGCGCGGGCAAGACCACGTTGTCGCGGCTGATCGCCGGCTACGCGACGCCGACCTCCGGCGTGGTCACCTTCGAGGGCCACAACATCCACACCGAGTACGCGTCGCTGCGCACCCGGATCGGGATGGTGCCCCAGGACGACGTGGTGCACCGCCAGCTCACGGTCAACCAGGCGCTGGGTTACGCGGCGGAACTGCGGCTGCCGCCCGACACCAGCAAGGCCGACCGCGAACAGGTCGTCGCGCAGGTGCTCGACGAGCTGGGGCTGACCCAGCACGCGGATACCCGGGTGGACAAGTTGTCGGGCGGGCAGCGCAAGCGCGCCTCGGTGGCACTCGAGCTACTCACCGGGCCGTCGCTGCTGATCCTCGACGAGCCGACCTCCGGCCTGGACCCGGCCCTGGACCTGCAGGTCATGACGATGCTGCGCCAGCTCGCCGACGCCGGCCGGGTGGTGCTGGTGGTCACCCACTCCCTGACCTACCTCGACGTCTGCGACCAGGTGCTGCTGATGGCGCCCGGCGGAAAGACCGCCTTCCTCGGGCCGCCCGACCAGATCGGGGCGGCCATGGGGACCACCAACTGGGCCCAGATCTTCGCGAAGGTCGGCGCCGACCCCGACGAAGCCAACCGCCGCTTCCTGGCGCAGAACAAACCGCCGCCGCCGGCGCAGACCGAGGCGCCCGCCGACCTCGGCGTCCCGCCGCGCACCAGCATGCGCCACCAGTTCTCCACCATCGCCCGCCGGCAGGTCCGTCTGGTGGTCGCCGACCGCGCCTACTTCGTCTTCCTGGCGCTGCTGCCATTCGTGATGGGCGCTCTGTCGCTGACCGTCCCCGGCCACACCGGTTTCGGCTACGCCGATCCGACCAGCGAGTCGGCCGGCGAGGCCGGGACGATCCTGACCCTGCTCACCATGGCCGCGGCGTTCATGGGTACCGCGCTGACCATCCGCGACCTGATCGGCGAGCGCCCGATCTTCCGGCGCGAGCAGGCGGTCGGGCTGTCGACCACCGCGTACCTGCTGGCCAAGATCGCGGTGTTCTGCGTGTTCGCCGTCGTCCAAGCGGCGGTCGCGACGGCGATCGTGGTGGTGGGCAAGGGGCCGCCGAAGCGGCCGGCCGTCCTGCTCGGCAACGCGACCCTCGAGCTGTTCGTCGCCGTCGCCGCCACGTGCGTGGCCGCGGCGATGCTGGGCCTGTTGCTGTCGGCGCTGGCGCGCTCCAACGAGCAGATCATGCCGCTGCTGGTGGTGTCGCTGATGATGCAGATGGTGCTGTCCGGCGGGATGGTGCCGGTCACCAACCGGATCTTCCTCGACCAGCTGTCCTGGGCGGTGCCCTCGCGGTGGGGATACGCCGCGCAGGCGTCGACGGTCGACCTGTGGACCGTGGCCCCCGGCCCGCAGAGCCCGCGGGACAGCCACTTCCAGCACACGTCGGGCACCTGGCTGTTCGACATGGGCATGCTCGCGCTGCTGTCGGTCAGCTACGCCACCGTGGTGCGCTGGCGCATCCGGCTCAAACAGTGACTTCAGCCGTCCAGGCGCAGGCCCTGAGCGGCCGCGAAGGCCACCGCCTGCCCCACGTCGACGCGGGCACCCGTCAGCGAGGCGGTCCGCCACAACGCGGGATCCACCGTCGCGCCGCGCAGGTCGGCGTCGTCCAGCCGGGCTGCCGTCGCCCGCGCGCCGGACAGGTCGGCGCCGCGTAGCACCGCGTTGCGCAGGTCGGCCTCCACCAGGCTGGCCTCCCGCAGCCGGCAGCCACTCAGGTCGACGCCCCGCAGGTCGTTACCCCCCAACACCGCCAGCGTGAAGTCGACCTCGTCAAAGGAGATCGGCCGCATCCGGCACTGCACGAACACCGAGCCCAGCATGCTGCACTGCGCGAAAGTACTGTGCCACAACGAGGTTCGCCGGAAGGTGCAGTTGCGGAACGCCGACCCGCGGTGCCGGGACTCGGCCAGGTTGGCGCCGCTGAAGTCGCATCCGTCGAACACGGTCCGTTCGGTGTCCAGCCGGCTCAGGTCCTCGTCGGTAAAGTCGTGGCCCTCGAAGTGGCGATCGGCCCACCGCTCGGTCAATTGGCCGTCAGGCTGGCCAGTGCGTATTCGCTGACGGCGATCAGGGCGTCGGTCGCCGACCGGCGATCCCGGGCGTCGACCGTGATCACCGGGATGTGCGCGGGCAGGGTGAGCGCCTCGCGCACCTCCGCGACCGGGTAGCGCGGGGCGCCGTCGAACTCGTTGACCGCGATCAGGAACGGCAGGTTGCGGTGCTCGAAGAAGTCGACCGCGGCGAAGCTGTCCTCCAGCCGCCGGCAGTCCACCAGCACGATCGCCCCGATGGCGCCGCGCACCAGGTCGTCCCACATGAACCAGAACCGGCGTTGGCCCGGCGTGCCGAACAGGTAGAGCACCAGGTCCTCGTCCAGCGTGATCCGGCCGAAGTCCATCGCGACGGTGGTGGTCCGCTTGTCCGGGGTGGCCTCCAGCGCGTCGACGGCGGTGGAGGCGTCGGTGAGCATCGCCTCGGTGCGCAACGGCATGATCTCCGACACCGCGCCGACGAAGGTCGTCTTGCCGGCACCGAATCCGCCGGCGATGACGATCTTCGTCGAGGCGTGGGCGGAATCGGAATACACCTCGGACTGCGCCTCAGAGTGCCTTAAGGCCACGCAGCGTCCTTCCTATCAGTTCGTGGCGCTCATCCCTGGTCGAACGCTCGGACAACGTCGTATGCACCCGAAGGTAGCCGGACAAGACCAGATCGCCGACCAGGACGCGCGTGACACCGAGGGGCAGATCCAGCCGGGCCGAGATCTCGGCGACCGACGGGCTGCCGACGCACAGGTGGATGATCTTGCCTTTCGCGTCGTCGGGAGCCCAGCGGTGAGCCAGCCCGGCATGCAACGTCTGGATCGGCGCCTCCACCGGAAGGTCGACGTCGGTGTCGGTCCGCCCCGACGTCAGGGTGTACGGGCGGACCAGGTTCCCTCGACGTGCGGTCGGCTCAGCAAGGTGCCGGGGCTCGCGTTCGTCCATCGCCGCTCACGAGACGCCGGACCGGCGGGTGGACTGCACCACGCCCCCGACCCGTTCGACCAGGATGGCCATCTCGTAACCGATTTGACCGATGTCACACGACGTCGCGGCCAGCGTCGCCAGGTGCGAGCCGTCGCCGACGCGCATCAGCAGTAGGTAGCCGTTCTGCATTTCCACCACCGACTGCAGCACCTGGCCGCCCTCGAACAGCTGCGCGGCGCCGGTCGCGAGGCTGGCCAGCCCGGAGGCCACCGCGGCGAGCTGGTCGGCGCGCTCGCGCGGGAGGTGCTCGCTGGCCGCGATGGGCAGACCGTCGACGGAGACCAGCAGCGCGTGCGCCACGCCGGGGACCTCGCGGGCGAACCGCGTGACCAGCCAGTCCAGGGAATTAGCGGGTGCGGTCATTCCTGATCGGGCCCCTGGGTGTCGCGGGCGTGCGACCGGCCGGTGCGCACGCCGCCGAAGTGGCTACTGAACGAGGCGCGCACCGCCTCGGGGTCGCGCGCGGCGGCCGCGTGCTGCGGTTCGCGGTGGGAGTGCAGGCCGCCGTTGGGTTCTTGGCCCTCGTCGTCGGCCCCGGCCGTCCCGTTGGCCGCGCCGGGCACCAGCCGGGCGCCGGGCGTGCGGACCGGCAGCCCGTGCTCGGCGGTGCGCGACTCGACGGGCTTGTCCTCGGCCGCCGCGGCCAGCGTCCAGCCGCGGTCCCACACCGACTGCCAGTCCAGGTCGGGGCTGTTGACGAGGTCGTGCGGGTCGCCGAGCATCTCCGACAGCATCCGCCGGTAGATGACGTCGTCGTCGGCCGGCGTCGCGCTCTTCGGAGCGGCCGGGATCGACGGTCCGGGCGCGCTCGGGGCAGGCGGTTCGTCGGCCGTCTTGTCGACCGTCTCGTCGGGCTGCCGCGACCGTGCGGCGAAGAACGCCGACGTGTCCGAAGCCCGGACGGGTTTCGGCTCAGGTTTCGGTTCCGGGGCGCTCGGTGCGGCCGGGGTCCCGCTTTCCCACCACGGGGTGGGCAGTTCGCGCCGCTGCCGCTGCGGCAGCGGATCGGCGGGTTCGGCGGGCACCTCGGTGATGCCGCTCGACCCGGGATTGCGGCGCGGTAGCAGCGTCACCGGCGGGGCGGGCTCCGCGGCGTGGGCGTTTTGGGCCGCCGGCTCGGGCCGGCGTTCCTCCTCGGGCGCGGCAAGCGCGGCGGCGAGCTGCGCGCTGGGCGATGAGACCGCCCGGATCCGGGCGACTCGGGCCTGCGGGGCCGAGCCCTCGAGAATCGTTGGCGGCAGGTAGATCTCGGCGGTGGTGCCGGAGCCCGTCTCGTTGGCCGCCGGGCCGCGCAGCCCCACCCGGATGCCGTGCTGGGCCGCGATCCGGCCGACCACGAACAGGCCCATGTGGCGGGCGTTGCCGGGGCTGACCTCGCCGCCGGCCTGCAGCCGCATGTTGGCGATGCGCCGATCGGCGTCGTTCATGCCCAGGCCGGAGTCGGCGATCCGTACCACGACTCCGCCTTGAGGATCCGAGCCGCCGCGGGCCGCCGAAACCCGCACCGGCGTCGCGGGCGGCGAATAGCGCAGGGCGTTGTCGATCAGCTCGGCGAACAGGTGGATGGCGCCGCCCGCGGCCGCGCCGATCAGGGTGCTGTTGTCGGGCAGCTCGGCGATCTCGACGCGGCGGTAGTCCTCGACCTCGGACACCGCGGCGCCCAGCACCGTCGACAGCGGCACCGGGTCGCGCTGGTCGCGGGCGAGCTGCGCCCCGGCCAGCACCAACAGGTTGGCGCTGTTGCGGCGCAGCCGGGCGGCGAGATGATCCAGCCGAAACAGGCTGTCCAGGCGCTCGGGGTCCTCCTCGTCGCGCTCCAGCCGGTCGATGAGTGACAGCTGCTGGTCGACCAGCGAGCGGCTGCGCCGCGACATGGTCTCGAACATGTCGTTGACCAGCAGCCGCAACCGGGCCTCGTCACCGGCGAGCAACAGGGCCTGGGTGTGCAGCTCGTCGACCGCGTGGGCGACCTGGCCGATCTCCTCGGTGGTGTACACCGGCAGCGGCTCGGGCGTCGGCTCGGCGCCGCCGGCCTTGACCCGGGCGATCTCCTCCTCGAGGTCGGTGTGGGCAACCTTGAGGGCGCCGTCACGCAGGACCCGCAGCGGCCGCACCAGCGCGCGCGCCACCAGCAGCACCACGACCAGCGCGATCACGATGGCGGACAGCACCAGGACGGTGTCGATGATGGCGGCGTTGCGCCGGTCGGCGGCCTGGGCGTGCACGGATTTGGTCACCGAGGCGGTGGCGTCCTTGATGATCTGGTCGGCGATGTCGTCGGTGGTCTGTATCGAGCGCAGCAGGTCGGCGTTGTCGACGAGCACGCTGGCGGGGTCGGACATGATCGCCATCCGGGTGACCAGCTGCTGCTGCAGCGTCTTGGCCTCGGGCGAGCCGGCGCCGAGGACCTCGCTCATCCCGAACAGCGTCGACGGCTCGGTCCCGGCCAGGGTGATCATCGAGGTCCGCAATTGCGGCTCGGGCAAGTCGGCGCCCCGGGTGACGAGAATTTTCTGCATCGTCATCTGCCCGCGGGCCCCGACCGCCCGGCTGAGGCCCTGGGTCTGGGCGCGGATCTTCTCGTCGTCGACGCGGACCGACGCGTTGATGACGTCCTCGGCCGTCAACAGGATCGGCGCGTAGAGGGTCACCCGCTCCCGCAAACCGAGGCCGTTGTCGGCCACCTTGCTCACCAGCATCTGACCGCCGTCGAGCAGGTTGGCCACGCCGGACCGCACCTCGGGGGTCACGTCGGTGTCGCGCAGCCGGGTGTCCAGTTCGTATTTGCGGGCCTCGAAGTTCTTCTTCGCGCCCTCCACGTCGCGCCCGGTGCTGCCCGCCAGCAGGGCGACGTCGAGGGCCGACATGTACTTGGTGATCACCGGGACCAGGTCGGCGCGGGCGGCGGCCAGCCGCAGTCCGCCGGAGTTCGCCATCGCGCCCTGGATGCGCAGCCCCCCGAACACCGTCGCCAGCACCAGTGGCACCAGCACAATCGCCAGGACCTTCCAGCGGACCGGCCAGTTGGCCGGCGACCAGGTAGGTGGACGTTTGGCCGGTGCCCCCTCGGCGGCGCGGGGCTGCGCGGACTCGGAGACCGCCTCGGCGGGGGTGGCCGGGCGGGCGAACATGGTCACGTCGGCTCGGCCGCGCGACCGGCCGCTGCGCTGATGCTCAGCGCTCGAGAAAACGAGAGGCTCATGAGACTTCCTGCTTTATCCACCCGTGCCACGCCAGATGGGCGCGAGCGCGTCAACGTGGCAATCCGACGAGTATGACAGCCCGAGAGCCAGGTCACCAGAATCCGTACTGAGCAGACAGGGCCCTCCAAGGTGGGTTCGCGCGGAGGCCGGCGATCCTGGCAAACCCTCGTTACGCGCGGCGGAGGACGGCGACCAGGAAATCCGAGTCATCGGTGAACGGGCGCAGGTCCCAGGTGGACAGCAGCAGATCGGGCTCGAGCCCCGCGGCGGCCGCGTCGTCGAGGAACTCGGCGAACGCGTAGTCGCGGCCCGCGCCGAAGCCGATCGCTGCGCGACCGTTGTCCTTGAGGTGGGCCCGGAACCGACCCAGCACCCGGCGCCGGGTGCTCGGCGCCAGGAAAGTCATCACGTTGCCGGCCGACACGATCACGTCGAACGGCTCGGTGACGCCGCGGGCGGGCAGGTCGAGCTCGGCGAGGTCGCCGACGAGCCAACGCGGCCCGGGATGATCCTGCTGGGCCGCTTCGATCAGCGCCGGGTCGACGTCGACGCCGACAACCTGGTGACCGGCGGCGGCCAGGTAGCCGCCCAGCCGGCCCGGACCGCAGCCGGCGTCGAGGATGCGGGCGCCGCGGGGCGACATCGCATCCACGAAGCGCGCCTCGCCGGCCAGGTCGTCACCGGCGCGGGCCATGGCGCGGAACCGCTCGATGTACCAGTGCGAATGCCCGGGATCGGCAGCGACTTTCTGCATCCAGAGGCTCTGCTCGACCATGCGACCATTATCGCGTTGTGTTCAAGCTGATGTTTTTCTCCCCGCGCATCGCCCCCAACACGGGCAACGCCATCCGGACGGCGGCGGCCACCGGATGCGAACTGCACCTGGTCGAGCCGATGGGCTTCGACCTGTCCGAGCCCAAACTGCGGCGGGCCGGGCTGGACTATCACGACCTGGCGTCGGTCACCGTGCATCCGTCGCTGCCGGCCGCGTGGGAAGCGCTGTCGCCCGAACGGGTGATCGCGTTCACCTCGCACGCGCCCACCTCGTTCGCCGAAGTCCGCTACGGGCCGGGCGACGTGCTGTTGTTCGGTCCCGAACCGACCGGGCTGGACGCGGCGACGCTGGCCGACGAGCACATCACCGAGCAGGTGCGCATCCCGATGCTGGCGGGCCGGCGCTCGCTGAACCTGTCTAACGCCGCCGCCGTCGCCGTCTACGAAGCCTGGCGGCAGCACGGCTATCCGGGCGCCGTGTAGCGGTGAGTTTCAGGTTCGCCGGGAGTCAGCATCGGTATGCCTACCTTCATCACGATCGGTTACGGCGAAGAGGCCGGCTACCACCGGCTGGCCGACGACCGCAAGCAAGCGGCGCACGCCCGTGACGACGAACTCAGCGCGGCCGGCGCGCTCGTCGGCCGGGCGGGCGACCCCGTCCAGGTGCGCAACCCGGACGGCGCGGGCGTACGCACCGAGCCGGGCCCGTTCCTTCGGTCACAGCTGCCGATCGCGGGGTTCGCCGTGTTCGAGGCCGAGGATCTGGACGCGGCGGTTGAGCGGGTGAGTCAGACGCCGTGCGCGGTCGCGCACGGCGTCGTCGAGGTTTGGCCCCTTCAGGCCTGATTACCAGGTGTTCCAGTGGGTGAGCTGCTCGGCGGGCAGCCGCTTGGCCGGACGAAAGTCGGTGCCCTTGGTGTAGGCGATGGGGAACAGGCCGCCCTGGCTGTACTTGTCGTACGGGATGCCCACCACGTCGGCGACCTGTTTCTCGCCGTCGCCGAGCAGGTGCAGCGTCGTCCAGCACGACCCCAGCCCGCGGGACCGCAGCGCCAGGCAGAAGCTCCACACCGCCGGGAACAGCGACGCCCAGAACGACACGCCACCCAGCGGCTGCTTGTCCTCGCGGCCAAAGATGCAGGGAATCAACAACACCGGCGCCTCGTGCATGTGCTCGGCGAGGTAGGTCGCGGAGTCGCGCACCTTGTCCATCCGCTCCCCGCGGGTGTCCCCCTCGGCGTATTCGGGAGCGGGCGAGCTCAGGTAGGCCCGCGCGTTTTTCAGGTAGACGTCGCCGATCGCCTTCTTCTTGTCCGCGTCCTCGACGAACACCCACTGCCAGCCCTGCGAATTGGATCCGGTGGGCGCCTGCAGCGCCAGGTCGAGGCATTCCATCAGTACCTCGCGGCCGACCGGCTTGTCGAAGTCCAGGCGTTTGCGGACCGAACGGGTGGTGGTGAGGACTTCGTCGAAGGACAGGTTGAGGGTCATGGTTGGAGACTACCGTTGCGCTATGAGCGTCGAACTGACACAAGAAGTTTCCGAGCGGCTGAAATCGGACTATTACGGCTGGCTGACCACGGTGGCCAAGTCCGGGCTGCCGGTGCCGCGGCTGATCTGGTTTCACTTTGACGGCGCCGGCCTAACGGTCTATTCCATGCCGCAGGCCGCCAAGGTCGGCCACATCAAGGCGCACCCCGAGGTGAGCCTGACCCTGGATTCCGACGGCAACGGCGGCGGAATCGTCGTCATCGGCGGCATCGCGGCGGTGGACGCGACGGACGTCGACTGTCGTGATGACGGCCCGTACTGGGCCAAGTACGAGGACCTCGCCGCGAAATTCGGCCTTGCCGAGGCGATGGCGAGTTACAGCACCCGGCTGAGGATCACGCCGACGAAGGTGTGGACGACGCCGACCGCGTAGCGTGACCCATCACCGGAAGTCGCGCGATTTCGAGCCGACCGCCAGGGTGATGCGGCCCAGCCGCTCGGCGACGACGGTGACTGCGCCGCTGGCGTTTTGGACCTGTCCCCGCACCAGCATCGCCGGCGCGGAGTTGGCCAGCTTGCGGTGCCGCGCCCACACCGCCGGTGTGCACAGCACGTTGACCATCCCGGTCTCGTCCTCGAGGTTGAGAAAGGTCACCCCCTGCGCCGTTCCGGGCCGCTGGCGGTGGGTCACCGCGCCGGCGATCAGCACCCGGTCGCCGTCGGGCACGCTAAGCAGCTTCTCGGCGGGCACTACCCCCATCGCATCCAGGTCCGCCCGCAGAAACTGCGTGGGATAGCTGTCCGGGGACACGCCGGTGGCCCATACGTCGGCGGCGGCCAGTTCCAGCTCGCTCATCCCGGGCAGCGCGGGGACGTGTGACGACGAGCCGACGCCGGGCAGGCGGTCCGGGCGTTGGGTGGCGGCCGCCCCGGCCGCCCACAGCGCCTCGCGCCGCGACATGGAAAAGCAGCCGAGCGCCCCGGCCGTCGCCAGCGCCTCGGTCTGCGGCACCGACAGCTGCAGCCGGGTGGTCAAATCCAGCAGGGAGGTGAACGGGCCGTTGGCTTTTCGTTCCTCCACCAGCCGCTCGGCGAGGTCGTCGCCGATGTGACGCACGGCGCCCAGACCGAGGCGGACCTCGGTCCCCGCGTTCTCGAGGGTGGCGTGGGCCAGGCTGGCATTGACGTCCGGGCCGTGCACCGTCACGCCGTGCCGGCGCGCGTCGGCCACCAGCGACTGCGGTGAATAGAAGCCCATCGGCTGCGCGCGCAGCAGCGCCGCGCAGAAGGCCGCCGGGTGGTGCAGCTTGAACCACGACGAATAGAACACCAGCGAGGCGAAGGACAGCGCATGGCTTTCCGGGAAGCCGAAATTGGCGAACGCCTCCAGCTTTTCGTAGGTCCGGTCGATCACCTCGTCCGGGGCGCCGTGCAGCGCGCGCATGCCGTCGTAGAACCGACCGCGCAGCCGGCGCATGCGCTCGGTCGAACGCTTTGAGCCCATCGCGCGGCGCAACTGGTCGGCCTCAGCGGCGGAGAACCCGGCGCAGTCGACCGCGAGCTGCATCAGCTGTTCCTGAAACAGCGGCACTCCCAGCGTCTTTCGCAGCGCCGGCTCCATGGACGGGTGGTCGTAGACGATCGGGTCGAGGCCGTTGCGCCGCCGGATGTAGGGATGCACCGACCCGCCCTGAATGGGCCCGGGGCGGATCAGCGCGACCTCCACCACCAGGTCGTAGAAGATCCGCGGCCGCAGCCTGGGCAGGGTGGCCATCTGGGCCCGCGACTCCACCTGGAACACGCCGACGGAATCGGCGCGGGCCAGCATCTCGTACACCGCCGGCTCGGAGAGGTCGAGCCGGGCCAGGTCCACCTCGATCCCCTTGTGCTCGGCCACCAAGTCGATGGCATAGTGCAGCGCCGAGAGCATGCCCAGCCCGAGCAGATCGAACTTCACCAAACCGATTGCTGCGCAGTCGTCCTTGTCCCACTGCAACACGCTGCGGTTCTCCATGCGCGCCCACTCCACCGGGCACACGTCGGCGATCGGGCGGTCGCAAATCACCATGCCGCCGGAGTGAATGCCCATGTGCCGCGGCAGGTTCCGGATCTGGTTGGCCAGGTCGACCACCTGCTCGGGGATGCCCTCGACGTCGGGCGAATCGGCGAGCCCGTTCCAGTGGCTGATCTGCTTGCTCCACGCGTCCTGCTGTCCCTGGGAGAAGCCCAGCGCGCGGGCCATGTCCCGCACCGCGATCCGGCCCCGGTAGGTGATGACGTTGGCGACCTGGGCGGCGTAGTCGCGGCCGTATTTGTCGTAGACGTACTGAATGACCTTCTCACGCTGGTCGGACTCGATGTCCATGTCGATGTCGGGCGGTCCGTCGCGGGCGGGCGACAAAAACCGCTCGAACAGCAGCTCGTTGGCCACCGGGTCCACCGCGGTGACACCGAGGGCATAGCAGACCGCGGAGTTGGCGGCCGATCCCCTGCCCTGACACAGAATGTTGTTCTGGCGGCAGAACCGGGCGATGTCGTGCACCACCAGGAAGTAGCCCGGAAACGTCAGCTGCTCAATGACTTTCAGTTCGTGCTCGATCTGCGCGTACGCGCGCGGCGCGGCGTCGGCCGGCCCGTAGCGGTCGCGCGCGCCCACCATGGTCAGCTGCCGCAGCCAGCTGTCCTCGGTGTGCCCGGTGGGCACGTCGAAGGGCGGCAGCTGCGGGGCGATCAGCGCCAGCCCGAACGCGCATTGCTCGCCGAGCTCGGCGGCGGCGCTCA
The DNA here is from genome assembly GCF_041890355.1 of Mycobacterium hainanense. NCBI lineage: Bacteria > Bacillati > Actinomycetota > Actinomycetes > Mycobacteriales > Mycobacteriaceae > Mycobacterium > Mycobacterium hainanense. Next base: position 4,704,018 of record NZ_CP169059.1, read on the forward strand.
CCGCGTCGGGGCCCCCAAAAGGCACCTGCGCGAACAGCCGGGCCATCTCCTCCCCGGACCGCAGGTGCGAACCACCCAGGGGCGCAAGCCATCCGGCGGCGGCGTCCAGGGACTGCCGCGCCCGAATGGCACCCATGGCCATGGCCAACCGGCGCCGCGGCGGTCCCGCGAAATGCGCGCCGGTGGTGGCGACCACGCCGACGCCGAAGCGGGGCGCCAACCCGGCCAGCACCGCGTTGCGTTCGTCGTCGAGCGGGTGACCGTGGTGGGTCAACTCGACGCTGACCCGGTCCGCGCCGAACCGGTCCACCAGGTCGGCCAGTGCCCGCCCCGCGGCCTCCGGCCCTTGCGACAATGCCTGTCGGACATGGCCTTTGCGGCACCCGGTCAGGATGTGCCAGTGCCCACCTGCGGCCTCGGTCAGCGCGTCGAAGTCGTAGCGCGGCTTGCCCTTCTCCCCGCCGGCCAGGTGCGCCGCGGCCAGCTGCCGCGACAGCCGGCGGTAACCTTCCGGGCCGCGGGCCAGCACCAGCAGGTGCGGGCCGGGCGGATCCGGCGTCTCGGTGCGGGCCCCGGGACCCAAGGACAGTTCGGCGCCGAACACGGTGCGCAGCTCGAGCTCGGCGGCCGCCTCGGCAAACCGCACGGCCCCGTACAGGCCGTCGTGGTCGGTGAGCGCCAGGGCGCGCAGGCCCAGCCGGGAAGCCTCCTCCACCAGCTCCTCCGGCGTGCTGGCCCCGTCGAGGAAGCTGAACGCCGAATGCGCGTGCAGTTCGGCATAGGGAACGGACGAGCGGGCCGCCCTGGCGCCATCCGGTGGCCGGTAGGTTGCACGCTTGGGCGACAGGGGGGCGTCCTCCCCGGGCACCACCGGCACGCCGGCATGGCGCGGCTTGCTGTCGAGCACCCGCTCCATTTCCGCCCAGGTCGGCGGGCCATTAAACCAACTCATACCAGCCCACCACCGCAGTCTATCGAATGTTTGTTCGAATCGCCTCCGGTGCAGGACAACCGTTGTTAAACCGATCTTCAACTCATAAACAAGGTCTTAACGTCGCGGGCCTACCGCGCGCACAGGGTTCGGCAGAGACTGGTTACCAGGGCAGAAAATGATGGCGGGGACGAGCATGGCGCAGGTGAGGGCACTGGATACGGCATTCCTGAAAACTCACGACCCCGACCAGCACACCGGCCTGGCGATCGGCGCGGTGGCTGTCGTCGAGGGCGGCGCACCCGACCGTCAGCGCCTCGAAGCCCTTCTGGCGGAACGCATTCGAACGATACCGCGTTGCACGCAACTGCTGCGGGCGCACCCGACGCACGGCGCCTGGGTCGACTGCCCGGAATTCGACGTCGCCCAGCATGTGCGCCCGGTGGCGATCTCCCGCCCGGGTGACGACACCGAGTTGGCCCGCGCCATCGCCCACGCCCTAGAGCGGCCACTGAGCCCGGACCGCCCACCGTGGGAGTGCTGGGTGATCGAGGGCCTCAAGGGCAACCGGTGGGCGATCTTGATCAAGACCCATCCCAGCCTGCTGGACGGCAACTCCCCCGCGCACCTGCTCACCAGGCTTTGCGACGACGCCGACGACACCGCCTTCGCCAATGCCCCTGCGGCCAAACCGGTTTCGCGGCCCTCGGCGCGGCGGACCGGCTGGACCGATGCGCTGTGGCGGGCATCCTGGACCGCGACCGGCGCCGTCGTCGGCGCGGTCTGGCCCGCGCTGCAGGCACACGACCGCGCCGCCACGCCGCGGCGCTATGCCACGGTGCGGGTCCCGATCGCCGACGTCGACCGCGTCTGCCGCAGGTTCGGTGCCACCGTCAACGATGTCGCGGTGGCCGCCGCCACCGAAGGCTTCCGGACGGTGCTGCTCGGCCGCGGCGAGGAGCCGCAAGCGGACTCGCTGCCGGCCCTGGCGCCGACACCGATCCGGTCGCCGTACCTGCCGGTCGAGCACGACGACCCGGTCCAGCGCTTGCGGACCGTGCAAACTCGATGGAGTGACACGCCCGCGGGCGCGACGCAATCCGGCGGCATCGTCGAGTCGGCGCTCAATTCTTTGCCGCCGGTCCTGCGGGACGGCGTCGTGGCGCTGCTGTCGCTGCTCCCGCAGCGCGCCATCGTCGCGCTGGCCACCCACGCGCCCGGGCCCCGTCACCAGCTGCGCTTGATGGGAAAGACGATAGAGCGCCTGCTGCCCATCCCCCCGATCGCCGTCCAGTTGAGCACTGGAGTCGCGGTGCTGAGTTACGGCGACGAACTGGTGTTCGGCATCACCGCCGAACCCGGCACCGCATTCGACGTCAAGCAACTGGCCGCCGGAATCGAACTGGGCATCGAGCGGCTGGTGGCGCTCAGCCAGGATTCGGTGTTGTTGTTCGGCGATCGCCGCCGCAAGCGGTCGCCGCGCGCCTTCCCCGGCCGCCCGCCGGGCACCCGGCCGCGCGTGCCGGGCCAAGTCCGGCACTGACCCGCTCCCCGACCGGCCGACCACCGTGAGAAGGTGGGGTCGTGCCACAGTCGGGATCGGTAGTCATCGACCCGCGCCGCCATGACGCGGTGCTGTTCCACGCCCCGGACCCCACCCTGGAGGGCAAGCTGCGCGAAGCCGGTGTGGGCACCGCCGCCTACACCGAGGACCCGTTGGAGGCGGCCCGCCGGCTGCAGGTCCGGCCCGACCGATGCGCGGTCGTCGCTGCCGACGAAGCGGCCGTGGCGGCCGCGCGCGCCGGCGGATTCGCACTGGTCGTCGGCGTCGGTACGGGGCGTAGCGACGCCCTGCGAGACGCCGGCGCGGACGCGGTGGTCGCCGACCTGGGCGAGGTCACCGTGCGCACCGGGGACCGCCGGATCTCGCAGCTGCCCGATGCGCTGACGGCGCTCGACGACCTGGCGGCGCGGCGGCCCGCGGTGTTCTTCGACTTCGACGGCACGCTGTCCGACATCGTCAACGACCCGGACGCGGCCGTCCCGGTCGACGGCGCCACCGAGGCGCTGCGGCAGTTGGCGGCCGGCTGCCCGGTGGCGGTGCTGTCCGGCCGCGACCTGGCCGATGTGACGAAACGTGTTGGTGTTTCCGGGATCTGGTATGCCGGCAGTCACGGGTTCGAATTGACCGCGCCCGACGGCGCGCACCATCAGAACGACGACGCCGCCGCGGCCATCCCGGTGCTTCAGGCCGCGGCCGGCGAGCTGCGCGAGCGACTCGGCTCGATCCCGGGGGTGGTGGTGGAGCACAAGCGCTTTGGGGTCGCCGTGCACTACCGCAACGCCGGGCGCGACCGCATCGGCGAGGTGGCTGCCGCGGTGCGCGCTGCGGGGCGCCGCGACGGCCTACGGGTGACCACCGGCCGGGAGGTCATCGAGCTGCGCCCGGATCTGGACTGGGACAAGGGCAAAACGCTGCGCTGGGTGCTCGATCACCTGACCGAGGCCGAGCCCGGCGCCCGGACCCCGGTCTACCTGGGCGACGACATCACCGACGAGGACGCGTTCGACGCGGTGGCCGACGGCGGCGTGCCAATCCTGGTGCGGCACTACGACGACGGCGACCGCGCCACCGCGGCGCGACTCGCGCTGGACAGCCCCGCACAGGCCGGCGAGTTCGCCGCCCGCCTGGCGCGCCGGCTGTCATCCTAGGGCTGGACGTATTCCACGGCGCCGTCGTCGAGCACCACCCGACCGGCCTCGGCGCCTTCGGCTCCCGACGCCTCGGTGCGAAACACCGCCTTGCCGGGCTCGGTGCGCCAGATCAGCGTGGTCAGCGTTTCGCCGGGGAACACCGGCGAGGTGAACCGTGACGCGATCGAGGTGATGTTGGCCGCAACGCCGCCGCCGAGCTCGGCGACCAGCGCGCGACCCGCCACGCCATAACTGCACAGCCCGTGCAGGATCGGCTTGGGGAACCCGGCCAGCTCGCGGGCGAACCACGGGTCGCTGTGCAGCGGGTTGCGGTCACCGGAGAGCCGGTAGATCAGCGCCTGGTCCTCCCGGGTGGGCAGCGCGACCCGGGCGTCGGGCTCGCGGTCCGGTATCTCCGGGGCCACCGGGCGCTGGCCCGGCACCCCGCCAAACCCGCCCTCGCCGCGGATCACCAGCGTGGTGAGCGTCTCGGCGATCAGCTTCTCCGAATCCGGATCGGTGCCCCGGCCGCGCAACACCAGGATCGCGTTCTTGCCCTCACCCTTGTCCTGGATGTCGGCGACCTCGGTCACCACCGACAGCTTCCCCGCCGGAGGCAGCGGCGCGTGCAGCCGGATTTCCTGCGAGCCGTGTAACAGCATGGCCCAGTTGAACGTTCCGACCTTGCCGGCCGCCCCGAAGGCCGGGCAGCAGATCACCGCGTAGGTGGGCAGCACCTGCTGCTCGATGCCGTGGCTGTTCTCGGTGGTGAACGACAGGTCGTCGAGGCCGGCGCCGACGCCGAGCGCGTAGAGCAGCGTGTCGCGGTCGGTCCACTCGAACAGCATCGGTTCGGTCACCGCGCCGACGGCACTCGGGTCAATCGCCATCTGAGTCTCCTTCGGAAGTAATTTCTCCACTCAACCATCGCAAACCCTTCCCCCCGACGCCGTCGGCAGGGCAGGCTATCGACATGCCGAAGCGCAGCTTGGTCTCCAACGTCTCGAAGGCGGTCGCGGCGCTCACCGCGGTTCTCGTCGTCGGTGCCTGCGGCGGATCGCCACAGGCGCGCAGCATCACGGTGACGTTCATCCGGCACGCCCAGTCCGAATCCAACGCCAGCGGCGTCATCGACACCTCGGTGCCGGGCCCCGGCCTGACCCCGGAGGGCCAGGGGCAGGCACAACAGGTCGCGCATCAAGCGGGTCACAAGGACTACGACGGCATCTACGCCTCGACCATGGTCAGGACGCAGCAGACCGCCGCACCTTTGGCCTCGGAACTGGGTAAGCAAGTCCAGGTGCTGCAAGGCATTCAGGAGATCAACGCGGGCTGGTTCGAGGGCAAGCCGATCGCCGAGGAGGCCTCGACGTTCCTGCTGGCGCCGTCGGATTGGCTCAGGGGCGACGTGCAGAACAGAATCCCCGGGTCGATCAGCGGCAAGGAATTCAACGAACAATTCACCTCCGCCATCGCAAAGGTCTACAACAGCGGCCAGCACGACCCGGTGGTGTTCTCGCACAAATTCGCCATCGAGTACTGGACGCTGATGAACGCGAGGAACGCCAAGGACTCGCTGCTCACCAGCCACCCGTTGCCCAACATCGGGCGCGTGGTGATCACCGGCAACCCGGTGAACGGCTGGACCCTGGTCGACTGGGACGGCATCCGCGACTTCCACAACTGAGCTTCCAGTCAGTTCCACGGTGCGACCCGCCGCGCCCGGCTCTCGCCGCGCTCGCGATCGCCGTCAGGTTGACGCGGGCGGTCGCGACCGCCACGATGGCTTGCATGCGGTATGTCGTTACCGGCGGTACCGGGTTTATTGGTCGCCGCGTCGTCGCCCGGCTGCTGGACACCCAACCCGATGCGCAGGTGTGGGTGCTGGTCCGTCGGCAGTCGCTGGGCCGTTTCGAGCGGCTCGCGGCCGACTGGGGTGAGCGGGCCAAACCGCTGGTCGGCGGGCTGCCGGCGCTGGAACTGACCGACGAGACCATCGCCGAGCTGGGCAGCATCGATCACGTCGTGCACTGCGCGGCCATCTACGACATCACCGCCGGTGAAGCCGAGCAGCGGGCCACCAACGTCGAAGGGACCCGCGCCGTCATCGAACTGGCGCGACGGCTGGGCGCGACGCTGCACCACGTCTCCTCGATCGCCGTGGCCGGCGACTTCCCCGGCGAGTACACCGAAGACGACTTCGACGTCGGCCAGCCGTTGCCCACCCCGTACCACCAGACGAAGTTCGAGGCGGAGTTGCTGGTGCGGTCGGCGGCCGGGCTGCGCCATCGGATCTACCGTCCGGCGGTGGTGGTGGGCGACTCGCGCACCGGCGAGATGGACAAGGTCGACGGGCCGTATTACTTCTTCGGCGTGCTGGCCAAGCTGGCGGTGCTGCCCAAGCTGACGCCCATCCTGCTGCCCGACATCGGGCGCACCAACATCGTGCCCGTCGACTACGTCGTCGATGCGCTCGTCGCGCTCATGCATGCCGAGGGCCTGGACGGTCGCACATTCCACCTCACCGCCCCGAAAACCGTTGGGCTGCGCGGCATTTACCGCGGCGTCGCCAAGGCGGCCGGGCTCCCGCCCGCGCGCGGGTCGCTACCCGGCTCGGTGGCCGCCCCGGTGCTGACGGCGCGCGGCCGGGCCAGGGTGCTGCGCAACATGGCGGCCACCCAGCTCGGTATCCCGGCCGAGGTCTTCGACCTCGTCGACCTCAAGCCCACCTTCATCAGCGACCAGACCCGGGAAGCCTTGCGCGGCACGGGCATCGAGGTGCCCGAGTTCTCCCGCTACGCGCCCAAGCTGTGGCGGTACTGGGCCGAACACCTCGACCCGGACCGGGCGCGCCGCGACGACCCGCAGGGGCCGCTGCACGGCCGGCACGTCATCATCACCGGGGCGTCCAGCGGCATCGGCCGGGCGGCGGCCATCGCCGTCGCCGAGCGCGGGGCGACGGTGTTCGCCCTGGCCCGCAACGCCGACGCGCTGGATCAACTGGTCGCCGAGATCCGCGCGGCCGGCGGTGACGCCCACGCCTTCACCTGCGACGTCACCGACTCCACGTCGGTCGAGCACACCATCAAGGACATCCTGGGCCGGTTCGACCACGTCGACTACCTGGTGAACAACGCCGGCCGGTCGATCCGGCGGTCGGTGATCAACTCGACCGACCGGCTGCACGACTACGAGCGGGTGATGGCGGTCAATTACTTCGGCGCGGTGCGGATGGTGCTGGCGCTGCTGCCGCACTGGCGCGAGCGCCGCTTCGGTCACGTGGTCAACGTCTCCAGCGCCGGCGTGCAGGCCCGCAACCCCAAGTACAGCTCGTACCTGCCCACGAAGGCGGCGCTGGACGCGTTCGCCGACGTGGTCGGCTCGGAGACGCTGTCCGACCACATCACGTTCACCAATATCCATATGCCACTGGTCCGTACGCCGATGATCGCGCCGTCACACCGGCTCAACCCGGTGCCGGCGATCAGCCCGGAGCGCGCGGCCGCCATGGTGGTGCGCGGCCTGGTCGAGAAGCCGGCCCGCATCGACACCCCGCTGGGCACGCTGGCCGAGGCCGGAAACTACTTCGCGCCGCGGACCTCCCGGCGGATCCTGCACCAGCTCTACCTCGGTTACCCCGACTCGGCCGCCGCCCGCGGGCTGCCCACCGAGCCGGCCGCCGCTCACCCGCCACGGCGCAAGCCGAGGCGGCCCGTCCGCGCGGTCACCGGCGGCATCCGGACGCCGCGGGGAGTCAAACGGTTGGTGCGGTTGGTGCCCGGGCTGCACTGGTAGGCGCGGCGTTTCGGCCGCGCCCGATTGCGGTATTCCGGCGCGATGACCCGGATTGTCTCCGCCAAGCGGGCGGATGCCGACCCCGTGGCCGCCGCGGCCCGGCTGGTCGCCACGACGGGCGCGGCGGTGATGTCCTCCTTCGAGGTGACCCGAAGCCTGGGCGCGGGACGCGAGGAGTGGACCCGATTCGCCCGGCATTGGCAGCGGTTGGGCCCCGACCCGTACGCCGCGGAGCAGGGGGTGCAGCGGCTGCGCCGGTACGGCCAGTACTCCCTGCGCGACGGCGCGCTGCGCCCGGTGCCCAGGAGCACGTTCGTGCAGCCCGAGGACTCGAACCCGCTCTACATCGGCAAGGACCGCGACTTCGAGCCGCTGACCGACGCGTTCTCCCGGGATCCCTTGCTGCGCAAGATCATCGACCTGCTGGCGCGGGTGGCGGCGGCGCTGGACGACGTGGCGGACTGGAACGTCAAGGTGCATCCGTTCCGGGTCCGGTCGTTGTCCGAGGACGGCGGCCTTCCGACACCCGAGGGCATGCACCGCGACGGCGTCACCCTGGTCAGCTCGCTGCTGGTCGGGCGGCGCAACGCGATCGGCGGCGAGAGCACCGTGTGCGACCTCGACGGTAGGCGCCTGCTCGCGACGACCCTGGCCGAGCCCGGCACGCTGATGCTGGGCGACGACCGCCGTACCCTGCACGGCGTCTCCCCGATCCGGCCGATCGACCACTCGGGCCCCGCCCAGCGCGACGTCTTGGTGGTCACCTTCGCCTCGGCCTGGCCCTGAGCCGGCACCGCCCGAAGGCGCTGGATCATTTCAAGAGGGTGAACTGGTTGACATCGACGTATCCGATGCGGAACATCTCGGCGCAACCGGTCAGGTATTTCATGTACCGCTCGTAGACCTCCTCGGACTGCACCGCGATAGCCTCGTCTTTGTGAGCTTGCAACGCCGCGGCCCAGATGTCGAGCGTTTTCGCATAGTGCGGTTGCAGCGATTGAACGCGGCCCACCGTGAAGCCGTTCGCCGTGGCGCGCTCTTGCACCATCGGTATCGACGGCAACCGCCCACCCGGAAAGATCTCGGTAACAATGAATTTGACGAAGCGGGCAAACAGAAACGATATCGGCATGCCACGTTCGACCATCTCAGTCGGGTGCAGCCCGGTGATGGTGTGCAGCAGCATTACCCCGTCGTCGGGCAGCAGGCCATGGGTAAGGGTGAAGAACTTGTCGTAGCGCTCGTGCCCGAAGTGCTCGAAGGCCCCGATGCTGACGATCCGGTCGACAGGCTCATCGAACTGTTCCCAGCCTTGCAGCAGAATGCGCATCGAGCGGGGGCTGTCGGACCGGGCGATCAGCTGCTCGACGTGTTTGGCCTGGTTTCGGCTCAGGGTGAGGCCCACGACGTCGACGTCGTACTTTTGCACGGCGCGCATCATGGTCGCGCCCCACCCGCAGCCGATGTCGAGCAATGTCATGCCAGACTGCAGCCCGAGTTTGCCGAGGGCCAGGTCGATCTTGGCGATCTGCGCTTCTTCCAGCGTCATGTCGTCGCGCTCGAAGTAGGCGCAGCTGTACGTCTGGGTCGGATCGAGGAACAGCCGGAAGAAATCGTCGGACAGGTCGTAGTGGGCCTGCACGTCGTCGAAGTGCGGCGTTAAATCGGGGGGCTCCGACGTCGGTGGCATCGTGACAGCCTAGCCGCCCCTCTGAGTATCTTGGACACAATGAAGTCGCCCGTATTCGTCGACGTCGACACCGGCGTCGACGACGCGCTGGCACTGATGTACCTGTTCGCCAGCCCGGACGCGGACGTGGTCGGCATCGCCTCCACCGAGGGAAACGTTGCGGTGCAGCAGGTTTGCGAGAACAATTTGGGCCTGCTCGAACTGTGCGGCCGCACCGGCGTGCCGGTGTCCAAAGGCTCCGAGGAGACCCTGAGCGGGCCGATGAGCCTGCCGTCGAAGGTCCACGGCCCCCGCGGATTGGGCTACGCCGACCTGCCGCCCACCGATCGCCGGCTCACCGACCACGACTCGGCGACCGCCTGGGTACGCGCCGCGCAGGCGCATCCCGGTGAGCTCATCGGGGTGGTGACCGGCCCGCTGACCAATCTGGCGCTGGCCCTGCGCGCCGAGCCGGCGCTGCCGACGCTGCTGCGCCGGCTGGTCGTGATGGGCGGTTCTTACGATCACCGGGGCAACACCACCGCGGTGGCCGAGTGGAACATCAGCGTGGATCCCGAGGCCGCGGCCGAGGTCCTGGAGGCCTGGGCACCCGTTGAGCCGCAACGGCTTCCGATCCTGTGCGGCCTGGACCTCACCCGCAAGGTGGCGATGACGCCCGATCACCTCACCCGGCTGGCGGCCGCGGCCGGGTCGACCTCGACGCCGATGAGCGCGGACGACGAGCCCGGCACGCGGTCGACCGCGTCCAACGCGTTGATCCGGGTGATCGAGGACGCGATGCGGTTCTACCTGGAGGCCTACCACGACATCGGGCACGGTTTCCAGGCGCACCTGCATGATCCGCTGGCCGCCGCCGCGGCGCTGGACCCGGGGCTGGTCACCACCCGGGCCGCGACGGTGGACATCGAGCTGACGGGGACGCTGACCCGCGCCATGACGGTGACCGACTGGTCGGGGCGCCGAGAACCCAACGCGCTGATCGGGATCGACGTGGACGCGGCGGCCTTCTTCGACCGGTTCATCGAACGGGTTGGGGCCTTCGCGCGCCGGTCATCCAATACCCCATGAAGATTCGTCTCATCGAAGTCCTGCGCGGCGGGTGGGGCGCGGTGCTGCTGACCGCCCCGTCCGACGTGCTGGGCCACATCCACGGTGTGCAGGTCGACCGCAAAGCGCTCATCGTCACCCGGATCCTGGGCGGGCGCCACCTGGTGCAGGCGCTGCTGTCGGGCATCGATCCCGGCCCGGAGGTGCTGGCGGCCGGCGTGTGGGTCGACATGGTGCACTCCGTGACGGCGCTCGGCCTGGCCGTGGCCGACCGGCGCCGCGCCCGCGGCGGGGTGACCGACGCCGCCGTCGCGGCGTCGTGGGCGGGCCTGGGCTGGCGCCACCTGCGCGACGGTAAGTCCAGAACCGACGGCGTCCGGGGCCGCGACCGCCTGGCCCGCGCGGTGTTGGGCGCGCTGCCCGGCGGCGCCCGTCTGATGGCGCGGGCGCAGGCGGTCCGCGCGCGCCAACCCTGAGCCGCGGGGCGTTTGACCCTCCAGACGTCGGGTACTGCCACGGGCATGGCCTTCGCCGACTACCAAACCGAGCTGTACGACCAATCGCTGCACGGCAATCAGCCGCAATACCCGATCAGGTTCGACGAGCTGGAGAAGAAGGCGTCGGCGGCGATGCCGCCGAAAGTGCTGGGATACGTCGCGGGCGGCGCCGGCGACGAACATACCCAGCGCGCCAACTGCGAGGCCTTCAAGCGGTGGGGCCTGTATCCGCGCATGGGGATCGCTCCCGAGCAGCGCGACATGTCGATCGAGTTGTTCGGAATGAGATTTCCGTCGCCGATCTTCATGGCGCCGATCGGCGTTATCGGGGTGTGCGACCCGGACGGCCACGGGGACCTGGCCTGCGCCCGAGCTTCGGTCCGCACGGGCGTTCCCTTCTTCGTCGGGACGCTGACGGCCGACCCGATGGAAGACCTCGCCGTCGAATTGGGCGATACCCCGGCGTTCTTCCAGCTGTACACGCCGCCGAACCGAAAGATGGCCGCCAGCCTGGTGCACCGCGCCGAGGCGGCCGGCTTCAAGGGCATCGCCGTCACGCTCGACACCTGGGTGACCGGCTGGCGACCCCGCGACCTGAGCGGGGGCAATTACCCGCAGGTGCCCAGCGGATGCCTGGCCAACTACACCAGCGATCCGGTTTTTCGGGCCACCCTGAGTCGCGGCGAAGACGCCACCGAGGCGGCGGTGCGGAAACTGCCGATCTTCGGCGGGCCGTTCCGGTGGGACGACCTGGAGTGGCTGCGGTCGGAGACCAGCCTGCCGCTGATGGTCAAGGGCGTCTGCCACCCTGACGACGTCCGGCGCGCGAAAGACCTTGGCGTCGACGGCATTTACTGTTCCAACCACGGCGGCCGGCAGGCCAACGGCGGGCTGCCGACGCTGGATTGCCTGCCGGGCGTGCTCGAGGCCGCCGACGGTCTTCCGGTGCTGTTCGACTCGGGCGTGCGCAGCGGCCCCGACATCATCAAGGCCCTGGCGATGGGGGCGACCGCGGTGGGCATCGGTCGCCCGTACGCCTACGGCCTGGCGCTCGGCGGCGTCGACGGCGTCGTGCACGTGCTGCGCTCGCTGCTGGCCGAGGCGGACCTGATCATGGCCGTCGACGGGTATCCGTCCCTGAAGGATCTGACCCCGGACGCGTTGCGGCCCACTGGATAGCCGTCACCTCACCCACAGCCCGACCCCACCGACCTTCTCGACGCAGATGCGGGTCACGAATCCCGGCGGCGCGGGTGCTGGTGCGCGCCCCCGCGTGACGAAGGGGGGCTGCTGATTGCCAACCGCGCCGACGCAAGGACTGGCGCAGCGCCATTAACCTATTGCGGCAAGCTTGGGCAGCAGATCGTCGCAGACACGTTGGATGAAGCCGATGGGGTCGGGGTTGCCGGGCATCACGCCGACGTGGATTAGTGAGATCCCCTGCTTGGCATAGGCTTCGGCGTCGCTAAGGTACCCGTCGAGGTCGTCGAACGGATCACGGAAGAAGAAGCCGGCGGTTTTTTCGATATCGTCGGGGTTGCGACCGATGGCATCGCAGTGCCGCTTGAACACGCCCATCTTGTGCTCGAGCTCTTCGGCTGATTCTGCGGCGCCGGACCAGATGTCAGCGTACTTCGCGATCAGCGGCAGCGTTTTCTTCTCGCCACGGCCGGCGATGAGGATCGGCGTGCGTCGAGGTTGTCGCGGTTCGCAGATCGTCTCGCCGAGCTGATAGTGCTTGCCGGTGTACGGGCCGTCGTCGTCGCTCCACATCTGCGTGCAGATCTGGAGCGTTTCCTCGAGAATCTCGAATCGTTCCCGCACCGGAGGGAAGGGCAAACCCAGCGCCGTGTGTCCGCGCTCGTACCACCCCACGCCGATACCGAGCATGGCCCGTCCTTCCGAAAGCACATCGAGGGTGCTGACGGTTTTGGCAAGCGCGCCGGCGTGGCGGTACGTCACCCCGGTGACCAACGCGCTCAGCCTGATTGCGTCCGTCTGACCCGCCAGGAAGCCCAAAGAGGTGTAGCACTCGAGAAACGGGTTGTGGGCATCACCGACTCCCAGGAAGTGGTCGGGAAGTGTGAACATCGAGACGCCGGCGGCGTCGGCGAGGGCAGCGGCCCGCGCCAAAGTGGGGCCGATGCGCTCGCCGGGAGGCGGTGAATAGTTGACGAAGTGCACACCTAATCGCATGGCAGAGCTCCCCTTTCAGGTGATAAGACTTAGTATCGTCACTATAGCACTGCAATGCGACTTAGTCTTATCAAGTAGCCTTTGGCTATGGCCCGGTGGGAACCGAACGCGCGCCAACGGCTTGAACGAGCCGCCCTGGAGTTGTTCGCAGAGCAGGGGTACGACGCGACGTCGGTTGCCCAGATCGCCGACCGAGCCGGACTGACAAAAAGCAGCTTCTTTCGGCATTTTGCCGACAAGCGCGAGGTCCTCTCGGCCGGTCAGGAAATCCTTGCCGATCGCATTAGCGAGGGCGTGCGCGCGGCAAGCCCGTCGGCCGCGCCGATCGAATGCGTCGCGGCCGCCCTCCAGTCGGCGGCAGCCGTGTTCACCCCAGAGCGACACGAGATCCTGCCGCTGCGTCAAGCGGTCATCGTCGCCAACAGCGAACTGCACGAACGCGAACTGCTCAAGCGCGCCCGGCTTGCCGCCGCGCTGGCGGATGCGCTGCGCGCACGCGGAACCGATGAGACAGCCGCACGCCTGGCCGCCGAAATCGGCATGCTTGCGTTCGACATCACCTGCGCACGTTGGGCAGATCGTGGCAATGCGGAACCGTTCGGCGAGATAGCCGATGCCGCACTAAAGCAACTGCTTACCAGCGCGACAACGCTCGGTATCGGTACGGACGGATGAACCGGATACGTTGCTTACGTCGACACCAAACCGGGGAGACCGCTCATGACAGAAGCAAAGACCTAACTCCCGCAAGGCGTTGGATATCACTCGTAACTTCCCTCCAGATACCACCTCCTTTGCCGGTAGCACAGCAGAAACGCCCGCTCGCTTTCCAGCAGGACCTGAGCCCGTGCAGTGCGGCCCCTTCCCACGTCGGGATCCCACCACCGCTCGTCGACCGGCCACGGCCCGGCCCACCAGTCCAGCCGCTCGTCCCGGCCGCGGGCGACCAGGCGAGCCGGGTCGGCCGAGAACATCCCCCGGCCGGTCACCCGCACCGGATTGCCTTGGGCGTCAAGCAGTTCCACCGGGTCGTCCAGCAACACCGCGGGTGACGGCTCGGGCAGCCGCCCGGGCCACGGCAGGCCCGGGTCGGCCCGCGGCACCGGCTCGTCACCCAGCGGGGTCAGCGTGATGCGCTCGGCCGGCCCGCGCCCGCCGGACAACACCGGCACCCGCACCGCCTCCGGGCCGAGCAGGCCCTGCACCCGCACCAGGGCGCGCCGGGCCCGCAGCCGGTCCTCCTCGCCGAGGCCGCCCCACAGCGGCAGCTGCAGCGCCTCGGCCGACACCACCTCGACCGCCTGCAGCCGCAGCAGGGTCACCGGTGCCGTCGGCCGGGGATTGCGCGCGGTCCGGCTGCTCAACCAGCCGTCCAGTTGCCAGCGCACCCGGTCGGCGGTGGCGTCCTCGGTCAACGGCTCGGCGCACCGCCACACCCGGTGCAGTTCTTCGCCGCCCTCGGTGACGGCGTGAATGGCCAGCCGGGTGCAGCCGACCCCCGCGCCCATCAGCGTCCGATGCAGCGCGGCGGCCAGCGAACGCCCGGCGAACGCCGCGGCGTCGACCCGGTCGATCGGCGGGTCGCAGTCCAGCACGGCCTCCAGTTCCTCCGGCGGCTCGCGCCCGGAAAGGCCCCGCTCGGGTTCACCGCGGGCCAACCGATGCGCGGCCATCCCGTCGGCGCCGAACCGGGACGTCACGTCGGTGGCCGACAACGCGGCGAACTGGCCGATGGTGCGAATACCCATGCGCCACAACAGGTCCGTCAGCTCTTGGCGTCCCGGACCACACAGGCTGGGTTCGGTGGCCAGTTGGCGGATCGACAGCACCGACAGGAACTTCGCGTCACCGCCCGCCGGGACGATCCGGCCGGCCCGCGCGGCGAAGACCGCGGTGGACAACCGGTCGGCGATCCCGACCTGGCACTCGGCGCCGGCCGCGGCGACCGCGTCGGTCAGCCGCTCGGCGGCGTCGGCCTCGGAGCCGAAATAGCGGGCCGCCCCGCGCACCGGCAACACCAAGAGCCCGGGCCGCAGCACCTCGGCGCGCGGCACCAGGTCGTCCACCGCCGCGATGACCGACTCGAAGAAGCGGGCGTCGCGGTCCGCGTCGGCGGTGGTGACGTGCAGCTGTGGGCAGCGGGCCGCCGCCTCCCGGCGCCGCAGCCCCCGCCGCACCCCCGCCGCGCGGGCGGCCGCCGAGCAGGCGATCACCCGATTGGCCAGCGTGACCGCCACCGGGGCGGTCGCGGGCACGCCCGCGGCCGCGGCCGCCGCGACCGCCGGCCAGTCCATGCACCAGATGGCCAGCACCCGGGATGCCACTGGAGAATTCACCCGGCGCGCGCCTGGGCGGTCACCCGCCGTCCCGCGCACACCCCGCTCACCTGCAGCCGCACCCGGCCGATCCGGCCGAATCCGGGGCGGCCACCCGCAGTGAGCTCGTAGCCGCAGACCCGGGCCTCCAGCCGGGTGGGCGCCCCCTGCCAATCACCGTCGGTGACCAGGACGGTGCACCCCTTACTGCGTGCCCGCGCCACCACCGCGCGCGCCCGGGTCTGCGGCACCCGGCGCCCGCCCAGGCCGAGGACCACCAGATCCATGCCGTCGACGAGCACCGCGGCCACCTCCACC
Source organism: Mycobacterium hainanense (assembly GCF_041890355.1). Classification (NCBI taxonomy): domain Bacteria; kingdom Bacillati; phylum Actinomycetota; class Actinomycetes; order Mycobacteriales; family Mycobacteriaceae; genus Mycobacterium; species Mycobacterium hainanense. The sequence continues at coordinate 4,719,501 of NZ_CP169059.1, forward strand.
GGGTCGGTGCCGGGATCCGGGATCACCGCGACCCGGCTCAGATCCGCCCCCATCTCGGCGGCGGCCAGCAGCCCGATGTCCGGCTGGCCGACGATTGCCACGTTGCCGCCCGCCGCCGTCACCGCGGCCACCATGCTCAACAGCAGCGACCGGGCCCCCGAGAGCACCGCCACCGTTCCGCGCGGCAGGGGCGCCGGCAGCGACTCCGCCAGCCACCGCGGCAGCGCCAGCTGGGCTTCCGATTCCGGCAGCAGGTCGTCGGGGCGGGTGGTGGCGGGCCCCGGCGACTTCCCGGTGATCACGGCCATCCGCCGGCGAAGCGATTCGAGCTGTTCAGCGCGGTTATCGGAGGCCAAAGCCGCGGTCATGACTGCCCCCTGTTCGAATGTATGTTCGATACATTTGGAAGTAAACACGCACCCTCCGACAAGCGTCAAGAAACGTGAGAGGCTGCTTTATGCGCTCGGTGCTGGTGTGGCTGATGGTGCTTTTTTGCTGTACTTTTCCCGCGCCAAGTGCCGCCGCGCCCTGCCGACCGGCGGAACTGTTCACCACCGACAACACCGATCCACTGTTCGAGGCGCAGGCCAACGCGACGATCGCGCTGAGCGGCGCGACGGTGACGGGGTCGACCCCGCTCGACGGGGTGTACTGGTCGAGCGCGCTGCAACGGAGCACCCGGGAGCGCTCGCGGGAGTTTCACCTGTGCGGCGCCGACGGCTCGTTGCACACCGCCGCCGAGGCGCTGCGCCGCCAGTTCGACCAGGAGGCGGTGCTGACCTTCGCCTACGACCACGCCCCGGATGAGGACGCGATCATCATCGCGGTGCCGGACGTCGACGTCGCCCGCTTCGGCGACGCGCTGGCGGGCGACCCGGTCGCCCGCGACCGCATCCGGGGCGGATCCGTCACCACGACCGACCACACCCTGATCCTGGTCGCCGACAACGACGATCGAGACGTCGCCGGCCGACTCGTCGCCGAGGCCGGCGGGAACTGGGGTGCGGCCACGATCGTCCACGGCCGGCGCGAATTCGTCCAGACTTAAATCTCTGCGATTCCCGTCGGCGTGTCTTCGCAACTGGTTATATGTCGCGAAAGCGCCCGGTCACTCCCACTCGATGGTGCCGGGGGGTTTGCTGGTGATGTCCAGCACCACGCGGTTGACCTCACGGACCTCGTTGGTGATGCGGGTCGAGATGCGCTCCAGCACCTCGTAGGGCACCCGGGTCCAGTCGGCGGTCATCGCGTCCTCGCTGGACACCGGCCGCAGCACGATCGGGTGCCCATAGGTCCGGCCGTCACCCTGCACCCCGACCGAGCGGACATCGGCAAGCAGCACCACCGGGCATTGCCAGATCAGGTTGTCCAGGCCGGCGGCGGTGAGCTCCTCGCGCGCGATCGAGTCGGCGCGCCGCAGGGTCTCCAACCGCGCCGCGGTGACCTCGCCGACGATCCGGATGCCCAGGCCGGGCCCTGGAAAGGGTTGGCGCGCAACGATTTCCTCCGGTAGGCCCAGCTCGCGCCCGACGGCGCGCACCTCGTCCTTGAACAGCAGCCGCAACGGCTCGACGAGCCGGAACTTCAGGTCGTCGGGCAGGCCGCCGACGTTGTGGTGGCTCTTGATGTTGGCGGTCCCGCTGCCCCCACCGGATTCCACCACGTCGGGATACAGCGTGCCCTGCACCAGGAAATCGACCTCAGACCCGGTGTCGCTCAGGATGTCTCGCACCGCGCCCTCGAAGGCACGGATGAACTGGCGGCCGATGATCTTGCGCTTGCCCTCGGGATTGGTCACCCCCGACAGCGCCCGCAGGAAGGTGTCCGCGGCGTCGACGGTGACCAGGTTGGCGCCGGTGGCGGCCACGAAGTCGCGCTGCACCTGCGCGCGCTCGCCGGCGCGAAGCAGCCCGTGGTCGACGAAGACGCAGGTCAATCGGTCACCGATGGCGCGCTGCACCAGTGCGGCCGCCACCGCCGAGTCCACGCCGCCGGACAGCCCGCAGATCGCGTGCCCGTCACCGATCTGTTCGCGCACCTGCTCGACCAGCGCGCTGGCAATGTTGGCGGGCGTCCACTCCGCGCCCAGCCCGGCGAAGTCGTGCAGGAACCGGCTGAGCACCTGCTGCCCGTGCGGGGTGTGCATGACCTCCGGGTGGTACTGCACCCCGGCCAGGCGGCGGCCCCGGTTCTCGAAGGCGGCCACCGTCGCGCCCGCGCTGCTGGCGACCACGTCGAACCCCTCCGGCGCGGCCGTGACCGCGTCACCGTGGCTCATCCAGACCGGCTGGACGCTTGGCAGTCCCGAATGCAAGTCGCCGCCAACCACTTTCAGCTCGGTGCGGCCGTACTCACTGGTGCCCGTGTGGGCGACCGTCCCGCCCAGTGCCTGCGCCATGGCCTGGAATCCGTAGCAGATGCCGAATACCGGCACCCCGAGGTCGAACACCGCCGGATCGAGTTGCGGGGCGCCCTCTTCGTAGACGCTGGACGGCCCCCCCGAGAGCACCAGCGCCGACGGCCGCCTGGCCTTGATCTCGTCGATCGACGCCGTGTGGGGAATGACCTCGGAGAAGACCCGCGCCTCCCGGACGCGCCGGGCGATCAGCTGCGCATACTGGGCGCCGAAGTCGACGACGAGCACCGGTCGCGGCGGTGCCGCATGGCCTTCGACGTCAGCAGGTTCGGTCACGGCAGTGAGTGTAGTAGGAGCGGGCAGCGACCCCTCTGCCGAGCACATCAGGGAGCCATGGGTTCGATCCAGCTCCTGGTGTGCCTCAGCAGCGTGCCGGCAGCACGGTTGGTCTCGGGCACCAGATGGAACTCGACCGACATGGTGGGTTGGTGCGGGCCGTACTGCACCCAGCACAATCGTCTGGGCGGTTCCAACGAGGTCACGCGGCACAGCGCGGTGCTGTCCCTGCCGCGACCGTGGCGACTCAGCCGAAACGACGTGCCCACCCGGAGTCGTTCGTGATCGGCGGCGTCGACCGCCTCCCAGGTGTCATACCACTGCGCGATGCTCGTCACCGTCGTGATCAGCTCCCATACTTCCTCGGGCGGTGCGGCGATCCGTATCGAGTCGGACAGTGTTTGCATAGTGGGGCCACGGAAATTCATGCTGGTTGGCTCTCTGCGCTGGGCGATGCCGGAAGGGATTCGGGCACTTGGGATCTCGGGATACTGAGCCGGGCATCCACTCGTCGCGGCCACCAGAACCAGCGGCCCAGCAGGGCGGCAATCGACGGTGTCATCAGCGACCGTACGACCAGCGTGTCGAAAAGCAATCCGATGCCGACGGTGGTGCCGAATTGGCCGATGATCCGTAGATCACTGAACACGAACGAAGACATGGTGAACGCGAAGACCAGGCCGGCGGAGGTCACCACGGCCCCCGTTCCCCCCATCGCGCGGATGATGCCCGTTTTGATGCCGGCGCCGATCTCCTCTTTGAACCGCGATACCAGTAGCAGGTTGTAGTCCGATCCGACGGCCAGCAGGATGATGACGGCCATCGCTATGACCAACCAGTGCAACGGAATACCAAGGATGTCCTGCCACACCAGCACCGACAGGCCGAACGACGCGCCGAGCGAGAGCACCACCGTGCCGATGATGACCAGGGCCGCGATGGGGCTTCCGGTGATGACCAGCATGATGACGAATATCAGGCAGGCGGCCGCGGTGGCCGCGATCAGCAGGTCGTATTTGGCCGCGTGGCTCATGTCGTTGTAGGTCGGAGCGGTCCCGCCCAGGTAGATCTTGGCGTCTTCCAAAGGGGTTCCCTTGACGGCCTTCACCGCGGCCTTTCGGATCGCCTCGACGTGCGAAACCCCTTGGGGGGTAGCGGGATCGCCGTCATGGGTGATCACGAAGCGGGCGGCCTTGCCGTCGGGCGAGAGGAACATCGCCAGGCCGCGTTTGAAGTCGGGGTTGTCGAAGACCTCCGGCGGCAGGTAGAAGGAATCGTCGTTCCTGGCGGCGTCGAAGGCTTGTCCCATCGCGGAGGCGCCTTGCTGCGCGGCGTCCATTTGATCCAGCAGGCCAGTAAAGGTGCTGTACATCGTCAGCGTCATATCGCGCATGGTCGTCGTGGCGTCGATGATGGGCGGCAGCAATGAAATGAGCTGCGGCATCAGGCTGTCCAGTCGGTCGGTCTCGTTGACCAGCCCGCCCAGGTCATCGGTGAGCTTGTCGACGCCGTCGAGGGCATCGAATGCCGATCGCAGCGCCCAGCAGACGGGGATGTCGAAGCAATGCCGCTCCCAGTGCAGGTAGCCGCGCAGCGGTCGGAAGAAGTCGTCGAAATCGGCGACACGGTCCCGCACTTCGGTGGTGTCGGCGACGATCTCTCGCGTTTGGCCCGCGACGTCGTGGGTGGTGCCGGCAAGCTGGCGCATCAGCGCGAGCATGCGTTGCATGGTGTCGATGACGCCGGTCATTTGATCGGCGACGGCGCGCATGTCGGCCATGCGGTCGTGCAGGTACTTCATGTTCTCGGTCAGCGTGGCGCCCTGCATGCTGATCTGAAAAGGAATGGAGGTGTGTGCGATCGGGGCACCCAGCGGCCTGGTGATGGACTGGACCCGCGCCACGCCGTCGGCTTGAAAGAGGCCCTTGGCCATCCTGTCCAGGACCAGCATGTCGGCGGGATTGCGCATGTCGTGGTCGGTCTGGACCAACATCAGGTCGGGATTGAGCCGTGCGGACGAGAAGTGCCGATCGGCGGTGGCGTAGCCGATGTTGGATGGTGTGGTCGGCGGCAGGTACTTGCGATCGTTGTAGCTGGTCGTGAAGGACGGCAGAGCCAGCAGTCCGACGAGGGCGGTTGCGCTCGCGGCGGCCAGTATCGGTGCGGGCCACCGGACGACGGCGGCACCCAGCCGCCGCCACCCGCGTGTCTTGATTTTCCGTTTGGGGTCGAACAGGCCGAATCGACCGCCCACCGTGATGATGGCCGGGCCGAGTGTGAGCGCGCCCGCGACCATCGTCAACATCCCGATGGCGCACGGTGCGCCAAGGGTTTGAAAATAGGGCAGCCTGGTGAAGCTGAGGCAGAACATCGCCCCGGCGATCGTCAGGCCCGACCCGAGGACGACGTGGGCACTCCCGCGGAACATGGTGTAGTAGGCCGCGTCACGGTCTTCGCCGGCCTGGCGGGCCTCTTGGTATCGGCCGACGAGGAAGATCGCATAATCGGTTCCCGCGGCGATCGCGAGTATTGGCAGGATTTGCACCGCGAAGGTCGAGAGCCCAAGGACGCCGTGGTCCCCGAGAAACGCGATCACCCCTTGCACGGCGGGCAGTTCGATACCGACCATCAGCAGCGTCAGCAGCGCGGTGACCAGCGAGCGGTACACGGCGAGCAGCATGAGGACGATGACCCCGACGGTCACCCCCATCACCTTGCGGGCGCTCTTGTTGCCGAATTCGAGTTCATCGGTCGTCACTGCGGCGGGGCCCGCTACGTAGGCCCTGATTCCGTTGGGCGCCTGCGTGTTTGTCACGGTGCGCCGCACGGCGTCGACGGACTCGTTGGCCAGCGTCTCACCCTGGCGGCCGGCGAGGAAAACCTGGGCGTAGGCGGCTTTGCCGTCAGCGCTCTGCGAGCCGGCCGCCGTGAGCGGATCACCCCAGAAGTCCTGGACGTGCTGGACGTGTTTGTGGTCCTTGACGAGCTTGCCCACCAGCTCGTCGTAGAACCGGTGCGCCGCGTCGCCCAACGGCGCTTGGCCTTCGAGGACGACCATAACCGCGCTGTCGGTGTCGAATTCGTTGAACACCTGGCCGATGCGCTTCATGGCCTGGACCGCCGGGGCGTCGTCCGGGCTCATCGACACCGCATGCGCCTCCCCGACCGCTTCCAGTTGCGGGACAACGGTATTGGTGACGGCGGCCAGTGCCAGCCAGCAGAGCAAAATGGGTACCGAAAGCCGGCGCACCGTTCGCGCGATCACGCGGACTTCACCAGGCAGAAGGTTTGCGGGTGGGTCCCCGCCACCGTGCGCTGGACCTTGACGTCGCCGTTCACGGTGATTCGGCAGCCGATGATCGCCTCGTCGCCCTGCGCAACGACATTGACGCTCACGGCGGGGGCCGTCGTGGCCGCGCTGTAGGTCCACGGCAGCCGCATCGCATCGGCTCGCTGGGGCGCGGCATCGACGTCGAGATAGTTGATGTCGGCCGCGCTTCCGGCCGGCCCGAAGACTTCCAGGGTCACGAGCTTGGGGTTGACGGGCTTGATTTCATCTGCGCGGCGGTCGCCTGCGGACGCGGCACCCCACGCGCCGAAGACCCCATGCAGCCGGTAGACGGCGAATGCGGACAGGGTGACCACGACCAGGACCAGCAGCGGAATCCACGCGCGTTTGACGAAAGCCATCCTCGCCCTCGGTTCACTCGATGGACTAAGTCAGTTGACCAACACAATAGATTCTTATGGCGTCCACCGCAATCAGCATTTAACAGCGCATTTTGTCCGACACTAGGCCATTGTCTTGCTTCCGTGCGGGTGAGAATAGTAAGTTATACAACTAAGTCGCCGTCACAGAGAGGTCAAAACACCATGGGTATCAACGCGGATCGATTCGGCCCTTGGGCCGTCGTGACGGGGGCGTCGTCGGGGATTGGACGCGAGTTCGCGCAGCAGCTGGCCGAAGGGGGCATCAACGTGGTCCTGGTCGCTCGGCGCCTGCCCGTACTACAGGAGCTCGGCGCCGCTTTAGCCCGGGATTACGGGGTCGACTATCGCGCCGTCGGCGTCGACCTGTCCGATCCGGGCATGCTGGCCCCAATCACCGAGGCCTCCAACGATATCGACGTCGGCCTGCTGGTATCGAACGCCGGCGCCGCCCTGCCCGGGCCCTTCCTGGACTCAGACCTGCAGGCGCAGCGGGCGATCCTCCGGCTCAACACCGCCGCACATTTGGGCCTCACGCATCACTTCGGTGCGCGGCTGGCACGGAGGGGTCGCGGCGGCATCCTGCTGGTCTCCGCCTTGGGGGCGAAACATGGAGTGCCTTATCTGGCGCATACGGCAGCGACCAAGGCGTATATCGCCAGCCTCGGCGCCGGCCTGCACGGCGAGCTGGCCCGGCGCGGGGTGCACGTCACCGTGCTACACCCGGGACCCACCCGCACGCCGGCGATAGCCGAACTGGGCCTGGACCCCGACAGATTGCCGATGCCGCCCATGGCCCCGGACGATTGCGCGCGCGAGGCGCTGCGCGCATTGGCGCGCAATCGAACCCATTGCATACCGGGTCGGCTCAACCGGGTGACCACCGCGCTGGTGCCCGCGGCGATCACCCGCTCGATGATGTCGCGCATGTTGGCGAGACCCAGCCAGCTCAAGACCGCCGCCCAGTGAAAATGGACAAGCCGATCTGCCTGATCACCGGTGCCACCGACGGGATCGGCAAGGTCACCGCGACCGCGCTGGCCCGCGAGGGCTACACCGTCGTGCTGGCCGCGCGCAGCGAGGCCAAGGCGGCAACCGTCACCTCCCAAATCGTGGCGGCCACCGGCAACCGCGACGTCGAATACCTCACCGCCGATCTCCGGTCGCTTGCCCAGCTGCAGCGGCTGGCCGGCAACCTCATGGCGCGCTACCCGCGCGTGGACGTTCTGGTCAACAACGCCGGCGTCGTAATGCCGCAACGGGAGTTGACCGAGGACGGCTACGAGACGACGTTTCAGGTCAACTACCTCGCGCAGTTCTATCTGACCCACCTGCTGCTCGACGCACTGCAAGCCAGCCCGCAGGGCAGGGTGATCAACCTGAGCTCCAGCGTGTATCGCGGTGGCAAGTTCGACCCGGACAACCTCCAAGGCGAGCGCCGGTTCTCCACCATCGGCGCATATGCCGCGTCCAAACTGCACGTCCTGCTTTTCACCATCGAACTGGCGCAGCGACTGGCTCCGACGCGCGTCACCGCGAATGCCGTGCATCCCGGGATCGTCAGGACACCGATGATGCGCGGGGCGGAAGGGATCTTCCGGGCGATCTCCTATGCGGCCCTGCCGTTTTCACGATCGGCGGACCAGGGGGCCGCCACGTCGGTCTTCCTCGCCACCTCTCCAGGCGCGTCGCAGGTCTCCGGGAAATACTTCGCGAACGCCAGGCCGAGAAAGGTCAGGACCCCACATAACACGCCGGAGAACCGGGACCTGCTGTGGAACCTGAGCATGGCCGCGTGCCGTCTATAGTCCGTGAGTGATATGGCTGACTCAACCGGCAAGCGAGAGCGACTGATCGCGGCCGCATGCGACCTGTTTTACCGCCAGGGCATCGCGGGCACCACGCTCGCGCACATCGCCCAGGCCGCCGAGGTCCCCCTGGGCAACGTGTACTACTACTTCAAGACCAAGGACGACATCGTGGCCGCCGTCGTCGAGGCGCGCACCGAGGAAGTCCGGTCCGCGACCGCGGCGTTGCAGCGCCGGCACGGCAGCCCCAAGGCCCGCCTCAAAGCGCTCGTGGGGATGTTGTCCGAATCGCGCGACACGATCGCCGAGCACGGCTGTCCGCTGGGAAGCCTGTGCACCGAACTCGGCAACCAGCCGGGCCAATCGCCCGCCCTGACCGCTCCCATCATGCAAACCCTGCTGGAGTGGACCGAGCAGCAATTCCAGGCCATGGGTCGTCGGGACGCCCACGATTTGGCGCTCGAACTCGTCATCGCCTATGAGGGCAGCGCGGTCCTCACCAACGCGCTGGCCCAGCCGGAAGTCATGGCCCACCAGGCCCGCCGGCTCGAAAAGTGGATCAACGCGATGCAAGCCTGACGCGGCGCTCGGTCCTGCGCGTCGGTATCACATCAGGTGCGTGGGCTCCGCGATGCCCAATCGGGTGCCGGCGTAGCGCTTGAGGGCCGCCGGGCTGAAGTACACGTGCTGGCCCGCGGTGTGCAGATCGCGGAAGCACCGTTGCAACGGATGGCCCGCCTGCACCGCGCCCGCCCCGGTGAGGCCGAAGGCCGTATCGACCGCCTGCCGTGCCGCGCGCATCGCCTGTTGGGCGGCGAGCTGAAAGCTCGCGCGCTGCTGCCGCGAGGGCGGGTCACCGGCGCGGGCGGTTTCCCACAGTCCACCGGCCTCGTCGAGGACGAACGCGCGCGCCGACCTCAAACCGGCTTCGGCGCGGGCGAACTCGACTTGGGCGGCGGGGTCCTGCGCGAGCGGCTCGAACGTGCCGGCGCGCGTCTTCGTCACCGCCAGCTCGCGGAATTCGTCGAGTGCGCGCCGCGCGATCCCCAGCGGGACACCGACTAGGCCCACTCCGACGAGCGTGAAGAACGGTAGCCGCCACAACGCGCCGTCCTGGCGGGCCGACCGGAAGAAGGGGCTGATGGTGTGTTCTTCGGCGACGTGCAACCCTCGGGCGACCACGTCGTTGCTGCCGGTGGCGCGCAGACCCAGCACGTCCCAGTTGTCGACGATTTCGGCTTCGGCGCGGGGAAAGAACGCGAGGCGCCAGTCCGGGCCCTGCTCGGCGATCATGCGCGGGGCGTCACCATCGAAGACGAACATCCCGCCCAGCATCCATTCGGCGTGGCGACAGCCGCTGGCGAACGGCCACCGGCCGTCGATGCCGAACCTTCCATCGCCGTCCGGGGCGGCACGCCCGGTGGGGGTGAATACCGTCGCCGCGAGGAAGTCGGCGTCCGGGCCGAACAGCGCTGCGGCGACTGCGGGTTCGAGCCACGCGGTGAACGCGGGCGCGCCCGCCCCAATGGCCGCGACCCAGCCCACCGAACCGTCGGCGCGCGCCAGTTCCTCGACCATCTCGATGAAGTCGACCGGGGCCACCTCGAATCCACCGAGCGAACGCGGTTGCACGGCACGGAAGATACCGGCGGCGCGCATCCGCTCGACCAGATCGATCGGCAAGGTGCCGAGCGCCTCCGCCTCGTCGGCGCGCCGCGTGATCTCAGGTGCCAGGGCGCGCGCCACGTCAGTGGGGCGGCCACCGTCGGAAAGGCCGACGGCGTGGCAGGTTGCGGTTGTCATGTCGCGCTCCCAACTTCTGATACAGTCTACTGTAATAGATATAGGAGAATGTATTCAAATAATGGGATCTGTCAAGGACCAGCCTCCGCGCCGCTACGACTCGACCCGTCGTCGCGAACAGGCGCAGCACAACCGGCGGGCGGTGTTGGCGGCCGCCCGGCGACGCTTCCTGGCTCAGGGCTACGCGACGACGACGATCGCGGAGATCGCCCGCGACGCGGGCGTGTCAGTCGAGACGGTGTACAAGGCCTTCTCGACGAAAGCTGGCGTGCTGAAAGCGCTTTTCGACGTGTCGGTGGCCGGCGACGACGAACCGATCCCGATGGTCGAGCGAGACGTCATCCAGAATGTGGCCAAGGCGCCAGACGCCGCCGAAAAGCTGGAGCTGTATGCCAAACACCTGGCCGCCAGCATGCCGCGCAGCGCACCGGTGCAGCTGCTCGCGCGCGACGGCGCCGCGGTCTCGCCGGATGCCGCGGAAGTGTGGAAGCAGATCAGGGACGAAACCCTGACCGGTATGACGATGTTCGCCTCCGATCTGGCCCGCACCGGACAGCTCCGCGTCAGCGCCAGACAGGCGCGCGACATCTTGTGGACGTATCACGCCCCCGAGTTGTACGAGCTACTCGTCCTCGAACGCGGCTGGTCGGTCACCCGCTACGGCAAGTTCGTCGCGCAAGCGTGGGTCGACGCCCTGCTCGAACGGTGAGTTCTACAGCGCGAAGGCCTGCCGCACCGCGCTGACTATCTGTGGGTCGCCGGGCCACCTCGTCCGATTACCGGACTTCGGACATCTTTTTCAACTTTATACTTGATTTATTTGTTTGACAGTTTTAGCGTCTTGTTCATGAGGACCGAACCCCTCCTCCGGAACCGCCCGATTGCCGCGCTCGCCGTCATCGGCTGGTTATTGCCGACCCGTCAAATCGAAAGGGAAATGCCATGAGCAATCGCGTGCTGGTGACCGGCTCGACGGGCAGAATCGGCGGTGCCGTCGCCGCCCAACTGTTAGAGAGGGGCGTCGCCACCAGGGCGATGGTCCACCGCGAGGACGCGCGCAGCGCACGGCTGCGCGAGCTGGGGGCCGAGGTCGTCGTCGCCGATATGTTTGATATCCAACAGGTTTCGGCCGCGATGGACGGTATCGACCGGCTGTACTTCAACCCGCCGTACCATCCCCACGCGCTCGATAGCGCCGTTGCATTTGCCGTCGCCGCGCGGCGGGCCGGGGTCCAGGCGGTGGTGGCGCTCGGGCAGTGGACGGCCAGCCCGGAGCACCCCTCGCTGATGACGCGCCAAGCCTGGCTGACGGACAAGCTGTTCGAGCTGCTGCCGGACACCGCCCATGTGGCCGTCGACCCCGGGTACTTCGCCGACAACTATCTGCAGCTGGCCGGAATGGCGGCCCAACTGGGTGTGCTGCCGACGCCGACCGGAGCGCGCCGAAACGCGCCTCCCTCCAACGAGGACATCGCGCGCGTGGCGGTCGGCGCGCTGCTTGACCCGCACCGTCACGACGGTCGCGCCTACCGCCCGACCGGCCCGGCGCTGCTATCGGGACCCGAGATCGCCGACGCGGTGGGCGAGGCCCTGGGCCGGCGCGTGCGCCACATCGAGATTCCCCCATGGATGTTCATGCGCGCCGTGCGCGTCAGCGCCAGGCGGCTGGGCGCCGACCTGTTCTTCCAGTCCAGCCTGCGGCACTACCTGCCCGAATACGCCCTGGGCACCTGGGAGGTAAGCGCCCCGACCACGCATGTCCGCGACGTCGCCGGTGTCGAGCCCGAAGATTTCCTGACCATCGCACGCCGCTATGTCGGCCCCGAAACACGGCGCACCCCAGGCAATTTCCTGCACCAGCTGGGCAATTTCCTGTTGACCGGACTGGTGCCCATGCACCGCCTGGACAAGTTCGACCGGCTCCAGCAACATCCGCGACCCGCCCGACCCCGACTCTCCGGTGAATCCGCGGTGTGGCGGACGGAGCACACCACACCAGAAAGGATCGGAACACGATGAGCGGCAGCACGTATATCCTCGGCCACGCCGACGCGGAGGTGCGGCGGCTCCTCCTGCAGGGCAGGCTCTACAACGACTACACCGAGCACGCGCTGCGCCTCGCCGGGTTGCGCCCGGGGATGCGGGTGCTCGATATCGGCAGCGGACCGGGTGACGTCTCGTTGGTCGCCGCCCGGCTGGTCGGCCCGACCGGCAGCGTCCTCGGGGTGGACGCCGCGGCAGAGATGGTCGAGCTCGCCGGTGCCCGCGCGGCCGAACAGGGCCTGCGCACAGTCGCTTTCACGCAGGGCGCCATCGACGCCATCACACTGGACGAACCGGTGGACGCGGTGATCGGCCGGCTGATCCTGATGCACCTGCCGGACCCGGCCGCCACCCTGCGGCACCTGAGTTCCTTCGTCCGCCCCGGCGGCGTCATCGCGTTCTCCGAGAACGACATTGCGGCGGGGCGCAGCGTCCCGGAGATACCGCTGTTCGGTCAGGTGATATCGGGGATCGTGCGGGCCTTCGAGGCCATGGGCCTGTCCGCGCGGTTCGGCACCACGCTGCACAAGGTCTTCGCCGAGGCCGGCCTGGGCTCGCCGCGGCTGACCGTCGGCGCTCCGATCGGCACGGCCGCCGACACCGACATCCTCGCCTACGCGGCGGAGGTCTGGCGGCTGGTCTCCCCCGTCGCGCAACAGGGCGGCTTCGCCATCGACGAGGTCGCCGACATCGACAACTTCGTGCCGCGCTTCCGCGAGGAGGCGGCCGCGGCCAACGCACTGATCACCATGCCCCCGCTGATCACGGCCTGGGCCGAGGTGCGGCCGTGAACGACACCATCACGACCCAGTACTCGACCGGCCTGTCCCGCCGCAACATCGAGCGGGCGCTGATCTCCGCCGGCAAGGACCTCGACCGGCTGGCACCCGCTGACCTGGGCCTGCTGGAGGACTTCCACACGATGGGCCGCGTGGCGACCGGCCAGCTGGTGGACCTGGTCGGGATCACCGGTGACGACGAAGTCCTCGACGCCGGCAGCGGGGTGGGCGGCACCGCCCGCTATATCGCGGACCGCTATGGCTGCCACGTCACCGCGGTGGACCTCACCGCCGAATATTGCGAGACGCACCGCTGGCTCAATCGACTCGTCGGGCTCGATGACCGGATCTCCGTGCACCAATCCGACGTCACCGAACTGCCGTTCGCCGACGGCACTTTCGACGTCGTCATCAGCCAGCACGTCCAGATGAACGTGGCCGACAAGGCGCGCCTCTACGCCGAAGCGCACCGGGTGCTCGCCGAGGGCGGGCGGCTCGGCCTGTGGGACATCACAACCGCCGAAGCGGGCGCGCTCGACTTTCCCATGCCGTGGGCCGACGGCCCCGCACGCAGCCAACTGGTGACGCCCGACGGGCTGCGCGCCGCCGCGCAGTCCGCGGGGTTCACCGTCGAGCGCTGGAACGATCTGACCGAGCAGGCGGCCGCGTTCATGCAGGCGATCCTCGCCCAGCCGCCCAACCCGCTGGGCCTGCACGCCTTCGTCACCGACTTCGACCGCAAGGCCGGCAACCTCACCCGAGCACTGGCCGACGGAAGGCTTCGCGCCATCCAGGCTGTGTGTGTGAGGTGAATGCGGCAGGCCAGGTGGCGCGCGGATTGCTCGGCGTGGTGGAGTGGGTATCGCTTAACTAGTCGTCTTCAGACCAGGAAGCGAGGTCCGCCCGTGCTGGGTCTGCCCGAGAAGGTGCACGCCTGTCTGTTCGACCTCGACGGGGTCCTCACCGACACCGCGAGCGTGCATACCAAGGCCTGGAAGGCCATGTTCGACGACTACCTGTCGGAGCGGGCCAAGCGCACCGGGGACGAATTCGTCCCCTTCGATGCCGCCGCCGACTACCGCCAATACGTGGACGGCAAGAAGCGCGAGGACGGCGTCCGCTCGTTCCTGCAGAGCCGCGGGATCGAGCTGCCCGACGGCAGCCCCGACGACGCGGCGGACGCCGAGACGGTGTACGGCCTGGGCAACCGCAAGAACGACATGTTCCAAAAGGTCCTGCGCGAAGACGGCGTCGAGGTGTTCGAGGGCTCGCGGCGATACCTGGAGGCGGTCTCGGCAGCGGGACTGGGAATCGCCGTGGTGTCCTCGAGCGCCAACACCCGCGACGTCCTAGAGATCACCGGCCTGGACCGGTTCATCCAGCAGCGGGTCGACGGCGTCACACTGCGCGATGAACACATCGCCGGCAAGCCCGCGCCGGACTCCTACCTGCGGGGCGCCGAACTGCTCGGCGTCGACGCCGACGCCGCCGCCGTGTTCGAGGACGCGATCTCCGGCGTGCAGGCCGGCCACGCCGGCAACTTCGGCTACGTGGTGGGCGTCGACCGGGTGGGCCAGGCCGACGACCTACGCCGCAACGGCGCAAACGTCGTGGTCACCGACCTCGCCGAGCTGTTGCCCTCATGATCACCGACGAATCGTTCCCCGTCGATCCCTGGCACGTCAGCGAAACCCAGCTCGACCTGAACATCCTGGCCCAGTCGGAGTCGCTTTTCACCTTGTCCAACGGGCACATCGGGCTGCGCGGCAACCTCGATGAGGGCGAACCGTACGGCCTGCCCGGGACCTACCTGAACTCCTTCTACGAAATCCGGCCGCTGCCCTACGCCGAGGCCGGCTACGGCTACCCGGAGGCCGGGCAGACGATCGTCGACGTAACCAACGGCAAGATCATCCGCCTGCTGGTCGAGGACGAGCCGTTCGACGTCCGCTACGGCGAATTGATCTCGCACGAGCGGGTTCTCGACCTGCGCGCCGGCACGATGACCCGCCGCGCGCACTGGCGCTCCCCCGCCGGCAAGGAGATCAAGCTCGTGTCCACCCGGCTGGTGTCGCTGGCCCAGCGCGGCGTGGCCGCCATCGAATACGTCGTGGAAGCGGTCGGTGACTTCGTCCGCGTGACGGTGCAGTCCGAGCTGGTCACCAACGAGGACCAACCCCAGACCTCGGGCGACCCGCGGGTGTCGGCCATCCTGGAGAGCCCGCTGGTGGCCGTCGACCACGAAAATACCGACACCGGAGCGCTTCTCATGCACCGCACCCGCAGCAGCGCCCTGATGATGTCGGCGGCGATGGACCACGAGATCGAGGTGCCCGGGCGCGTCGAGTTCAGCACCGACGCCCGCGACGACCTGGCGCGGACCACCGTGATCTGCGGGCTGCGGGCCGGACAGAAGCTGCGCATCGTCAAGTACCTGGCGTACGGCTGGTCCAGCATGCGTTCCCGCCCGGCGCTGCGCGACCAGGCCGCCGCCGCCATTCACAGCGCGCGCTACAGCGGGTGGCAGGGGCTGCTGGAAGCGCAACGCGCCTACCTGGACGACTTCTGGGACTGCGCCGATGTCGAGGTCGAGGGCGATCCCGAATCCCAGCAGGCGGTGCGGTTCGGCCTCTTTCACCTGTTGCAGGCCAGCGCGCGCGCCGAGCGCCGCGCGATCGCGGCGAAGGGACTCACCGGAACCGGCTACGACGGCCACGCCTTCTGGGACACCGAGGGCTACGTGCTGCCGGTGCTGACCTACACCGCGCCGCATGCGGTCGCCGACGCCTTGCGCTGGCGCGCCTCGACGCTTGACCTCGCTAAGGAGCGGGCGGCTGAACTCGGCCTCGAGGGCGCCAGCTTCCCCTGGCGCACCATCCGCGGACAGGAGTGCTCGGCCTACTGGCCTGCCGGCACCGCGGCCTGGCACATCAACGCCGACATCGCCATGGCATTCGAGCGCTACCGCATCGTCACCGGCGACGACGAGCTCGAAAAGCATTGCGGCCTGCAAGTTCTCGTCGAGACCGCCCGGTTATGGGTCTCGCTCGGCCACCACGACCGGCACGGCGTTTGGCACCTCGACGGCGTCACGGGACCCGATGAATACACCGCGATCGTGCGGGACAACGTCTTCACCAACCTGATGGCCGCCCACAACCTGCGCACCGCCGCCGAGGCCTGCAACCGCCATCCCGAGGCGGCGGAGGCCCTGGGGGTCACCACCGAGGAGACGGCGGCCTGGCGCGACGCGGCCGACGCCGCCAACATCCCCTATGACGAAGGCCTGGGGGTCCACCAACAGTGCGAGGGGTTCACCACGCTGGCGGAGTGGGACTTCCAGGAAAACCACTCCTACCCGTTGCTGTTGCATGACCCGTACGTGCGGCTCTACCCGGCGCAGGTGATCAAGCAGGCCGACCTGGTGCTGGCGATGCAGTGGCAGAGCCACGCGTTCACCCCGGAGCAGAAGGCCCGGAACGTCGATTACTACGAGCGGCGCATGGTGCGCGATTCGTCGCTGTCCGCGTGCACCCAGGCGGTGATGTGCGCCGAGGTCGGCCATCTGGAATTGGCGCACGACTACGCCTATGAGGCCGGGCTGATCGACCTGCGCGATCTGCACCACAACACCCGCGACGGCCTGCACATGGCCTCGCTGGCCGGCGCCTGGACGGCGCTGGTGGGCGGCTTCGGCGGGCTGCGCGACGACGAGGGCATCCTGTCGCTGGATCCCGCACTCCCCGACGGCATTTCGCGGTTGCGGTTCCGGCTCCGATGGCGCGATTTCCGGGTCACGGTCGACGTCAACCATTCCGACGTCACCTACACGGTGCGCGACGGGCCGGGCGGCCAGCTCACTATCCGGCATGCGGGTGAAGACGTCACCCTGAGCACCGATACGCCGAAAACCATTGCCGTGCGGCCGCGCAAGCCTCTGCTGGCGCCCCCGCAGCAACCCCCGGGCCGCGAGCCCCTGCACCGGCGGGCGCTGACCCGGAAAAAGTGAGCGTCAGCCGGGGTTGAGGATCCGCTCCACCTCGGTCTGCGCGGCCTCGCGTATCTCGTCGTCCGTCAGGTCGTCAAGCCCGGTGGCCGTGCGCAGGATCGGCGCAAAGAGCCGCCAGCCGAATTGCAGCGCAAGCGCATTGGCGACGGCGAGCCTTCCCTCCGTCTCGTTGTCGTGGAGCGGCAGCACCCATTCGAGCAGCGTCGCGATGGTGGGAAAGCGCGTCTGCAGCTGGCCCGCCGGATACCCGTCGAGCACGGTCCGGGCCATCACGCGCATCTGCCGGTCGAGCGCCCGGTCCAGCACGTCGGCGGGCGGCTCGGCGCTCAGCAGGTCGCTCAGGTTGGCGCCCAGGTGATCGAGCACGGCGCCCACGAGTTTGTCCTTGGTGCCGAAGTGACGAAACACCAGCCCGTGGTTGACGTTGGATCGCGCCGCGATGTCGCGGATCGAGGTCGCGGCCGGACCGCGCTCGGCGAACAGGTCGGTGGCGGCCTCCAGGATCGCCGCCGCGACCTCCTCGCGCCCGGTGGGCATGTTTCCGCGGCCACTTGCGCGCGCTGTAGTCATCTGTCTACACTAACGCATGTAGTCAGTTGACTACACACCTTTCACACGAGGACTGATGAAAATGATTGGTCAGATAACCGTCACCAAGCTGGGAAGCCGCATCGGCGCGCGGGTCGACGGAGTGCGCCTCGGGGGCGACCTGGATCCGGCTGCGGTGGAGAAGATCCACCAGGCGCTATTGACCCACAAGGTGATCTTCTTCCGGCACCAGCACCACCTCGATGATGCGCAGCAACTGGCGTTCGCCGGCCTGCTGGGCACGCCCGTCGGCCACCCGGCCGCCGAGATGCTCGCCGCCAAGAACGCGCCGGTCATCACCCCGATCAACTCCGAGTACGGCAAGGCGAACCGCTGGCACACCGACGTCACCTTCGTCGCGAACTACCCGGCGGCGTCGATCCTGCGCGCCGTCACCCTGCCGCGCTACGGCGGATCGACGCTGTGGACCAGCACCGCGGCGGCGTATGAAGACCTGCCCGAGCCGCTCACGTGGCTCGTCGACGACCTGTGGGCGCTGCACACCAACCGCTATGACTACATCACCCCCGAGGCATTGACCGACACGCAGCGCGCGTTCCGGCAGGCCTTCGAGAAGCCCGATTTCCGGACCGAGCATCCGGTGGTGCGGGTGCACCCGGAGACCGGCGAGCGCACGCTGCTGCTGGGAGACTTCGTCCGCGGGTTCGTTGGCCTGGACAGCTACGAATCGAGCGTGCTATTCGAAATGCTGCAACGGCGAATCACCATGCCGGAGAACACCATTCGCTGGAACTGGGCGCCGGGTGACGTTGCCATCTGGGACAACCGGGCCACCCAGCACCGGGCGGTCGACGACTACGACGACCAGCCCCGGCTGATGCACCGGGTCACGTTGATGGGCGACGTGCCGTTCAACATCCACCGGGAACGCAGCCGGGTGGTCAGCGGCGCCCCGCTCGAGGCGATCGCAAGCTAGCTGGCGCTAGCCGGCGTCAGCCGTCGAACTCACCGGGGTGATCGGCAACCAGCGCAGCGCGCCCGGCGCGGTAGCAGGCACCACCGGGTGCTCCGGCGCAATCGGATCCAGCCGGCGGTATGGCTGGTCCTGCGGCGGGCGCTCATCTTTCTCCCCCTTGTTCGGCCACAGGGAGGCGGCCCGCTCGGCCTGCGCGGTGATGGACAGCGACGGGTTGACGCCCAGGTTCGCCGAGATCGCCGCGCCGTCGACCACGAACAACGTCGGGTAGCCGTAGACCCGGTGGTAGGGGTCGATGACCCCGCGTTCGGGGCTGTCACCGATCGCCGCGCCGCCGAGGAAGTGCGCGGTCAGCGGGATGTTGAACAGCTCGCCCCAGGTGCCGCCGGCCACGCCGTCGACCTTTTCGGCGATGCGCCGGGTGACCCTGTTGCCTACCGGGATCCAGCTCGGGTTCGGCTCGCCGTGCCCCTGCTTGCTGGTGTACCAGCGGATGCCGAGCTTGCCGCGCTTGGTGTAGGTGGTGATCGAGTTGTCCAGGTGCTGCATCACCAGGGCGATCAGCGTCCGCTCGCTCCACTGGCGGACGTTGAGCATCCGCACCATGCGGCGCGGGTCCTCGCGGGCCTGGTCCAGCAGCTGCTTCCAACGCGCCACGTCGGTGCCCTCCGGGCCGGCGCCGTCGGTCATCAGCGTCTGCAGCAGCCCCATCGCGTTGGAGCCCTTGCCGTAGCGGACCGGTTCGATGTGGGTGTCCGAGGTCGGGTGGATCGACGACGTGATGGCCACGCCGTGCGTCAGGTCCAGGTTCGGGTCGACCTCGAGCTTGCCGGCGCCGACGATGGACTCGGAGTTGGTGCGGGTCAGCACGCCGAGCCGCTCGGACAGCCGCGGCAACTTGCCACTGTCGCGCATCTTGAACAGCAGATGCTGGGTTCCCCAGGTGCCGGCCGCCAGGATCAGGTGTGTGGCGGTGAAGGTGCGCCGGTCCCGGCGCAGCCAGCTTCCGGTGCGCACGGTGCGGACCTCCCAGAGCCCGTCGGAGCGCTGCTGGAAGCCCTTGACGGTGGTCATCGGAATGACCTGTGCCCCAGCCGATTCGGCGAGGCCGAGGTAGTTCTTCAGCAGCGTGTTCTTGGCGCCGTACCGACAGCCCGTCATGCAACATCCGCACTCCAGGCAGCCGGTGCGCTCCGGTCCCGCGCCACCGAAATACGGGTCGGGCACGGTCTTGCCGGGCGTCTTGGTGTCTTCGGGACCGAAGAACACCCCCACCGGGGTGGGCACGAAGGTGTCACCGCAGCCCATCTCGTCCGCGACTTCCTTGAGGATGCGGTCCGCGTCGGTGAAGGTCGGGTTCGTGACCACCCCGAGCATCCGTTTCGCCTGCTCGTAGTGCGGCATCAACTCGTCGCGCCAGTTCGTGATGTGTGACCACTGCCGATCCTTGAAGAACGGCTCCGGCGGCACGTACAGCGTGTTGGCGTAGTTCAGGGAGCCGCCGCCCACCCCGGCCCCGGCCAAAATCAGCACGTTCTTCAGGGGGTGGATCCGCTGAATGCCGTAGCAACCCAGCCTGGGGGCCCAGAGGAACTTGCGCAGGTCCCACGACGTCTCGGCGAAATCCTCGTCGGCGAAGCGCCGCCCCGCCTCCAATACGCCTACGCGGTAGCCCTTTTCGGTCAGCCGCAACGCGCTGACGCTGCCCCCGAATCCCGAACCGATGATCAGTACGTCGTAATCCGGCCTCATCGCACCAGTATGGCCTTACTGACGGGTAACGAGCCAGTGACCCCCGGGTGCCGTCAGCTCCCGACCGTAAGCCCGACCTTCTGGAACTCTTTGAGGTCGCAATAGCCGGCTTTGGCCATCGATCGGCGCAGGCCACCGACCAGGTTCAGCGACCCGAACGGGTCGTCCGACGGCCCGTTGAGCACGCGTTCCAGCGGCGGCCGCTCACCGAGGGCGATCTGCAACAACGCCCCGCGCGGCAACGACGGGTGCGCCGCCGCGGCCGGCCAGAACCAGCCCTCGCCGAGCGCCTCGGCGGCCTCGGCGAGCGGCGTGCCGAGCACCACCGCGTCGGCGCCGCACGCGATCGCCTTGGCCAGCTCGCCGGAGGTGTGGATGTCGCCGTCGGCCAACACGTGCACGTAGCGGCCACCGGTCTCGTCGAGGTATTCGCGCCGCGCGGCGGCGGCGTCGGCGATCGCGGTGGCCATCGGCACGCTGATGCCCAGCACCTCGTCGCTGGTGGTGACGCCGCGGGTGGAGCCGTAGCCGACGATGACGCCGGCGGCCCCGGTGCGCATCAGGTGCAGCGCGGTGCGGTGGTCGAGCACCCCGCCGGCCACCACCGGGATGTCGAGCTCGGCGATGAAGGTCTTGAGGTTCAGAGGCTCGCCGTCGCTGGCGACCCGTTCGGCGGAGACGATCGTGCCCTGGATAACCAGCAGGTCGATACCGGCCTGCACCAGCACCGGGGTCAGCGCCTGCGCGTTCTGCGGGCTCACCCGCACCGCCGTGGTCACCCCGGCCTCCCGGATGCGCGCGACCGCGGCGCCCAGCAGGTCGGGGTTCAGCGGCGCGGCGTGCAGTTCCTGCAGCAGCCGGATCGACGCCGACGGTTCGGGCTCCTTGCTGGCGGCCTCGACGAGCTGGGCGATCTTGCCCTGCACGTCGGCGTGCCGGCCGATCAGGCCCTCGCCGTTGAGCACGCCCAGCCCACCGAGGCGACCGAGCTCGATGGCGAACTCCGGTGACACCAGCGCGTCGGTCGGGTGGGCCACCACCGGGATCTCGAAGCGGTAGGCGTCCAGCTGCCAGGCCGTGGACACGTCCTGGGAGGATCGGGTGCGCCGCGACGGCACGATGCTGACTTCACTCAGTTCATAGGTGCGACGGGCGTTGCGGCCCATCCCGATTTCCACCATCGCGGACTCAGCGCGTGAAGTAGTTGGGCGCTTCGACGGTCATGGCGACGTCGTGCGGATGGCTTTCGCGCAGTCCGGCCGAGGTGATCCGGACGAACTGCGCCTGCTGCAGCGCCTCGATGGTGGGCGACCCGGTGTAACCCATCGCGGCGCGCAGGCCGCCGGTGAGTTGGTGGATTACCGAGGACAGCGGGCCGCGGAACGGCACCCGACCCTCGATGCCCTCGGGCACCAGCTTGTCCTCGCTCAACGCGTCGTCGGCGAAGTAGCGGTCCTTGGAGTAGGACTTCGCCCCGCCACGACCCTGCATGGCGCCCAGCGACCCCATGCCACGGTAGCTCTTGAACTGCTTGCCGTTGACGAAGATCAGCTCGCCGGGGGCCTCGGCGGTGCCGGCCAGCAGCGAGCCCAGCATGGCCGTCGACGCGCCGGCGGCCAGCGCCTTGGCGATGTCACCGGAATACTGCAGGCCGCCGTCGGCGATCACGGGCACGCCCGCGGGCCCGCAGGCCGCGACCGCCTCTAGGATCGCCGTGATTTGTGGCGCGCCGACCCCGGCCACCACCCGGGTGGTGCAGATCGAGCCCGGCCCGACGCCGACCTTCACCGCGTCGGCGCCGGCGTCGACCAGCGCCAGGGCCGCGGACCGGGTGGCGACGTTCCCGCCGATCACCTCGACCTTCTCGCCCACCTCCGCCTTGAGCTTGCCGACCATGTCGAGCACCAGCCGGTTGTGCGCATGGGCGGTGTCCACGATCAAGACGTCGGCACCAGCGTCGACCAGCATCATCGCGCGCACCCAGGCGTCACCGCCGACGCCGACGGCGGCGCCGACCAGCAGCCGCCCGTCGCTGTCCTTGGTGGCCAGCGGGTGCTGTTCGGTCTTGACGAAGTCCTTGACGGTGATCAGGCCGGTGAGCCGGCCGTGGCCGTCGACGACGGGCAGCTTCTCGATCTTGTTGCGGCGCAACAGGCCCAGCGCCGCGTCGGCGCTCACCCCCTCCTGGGCGGTGATCAGCGGGGCCTTGGTCATCACCTCGGCGACCTTGCGGGTCTGGTCGACCTCGAACCGCATGTCGCGGTTGGTGATGATGCCGACCAGCGCCCCGGTGTCGTCGACCACCGGCAGGCCCGAGATCCGGAACCGGGCGCACAGCGCGTCGACCTGGGCCAGGGTGTTGTCCGGACGACAGGTGACCGGGTCGGTGACCATGCCGGCCTCCGAGCGCTTCACCATCTCGACCTGGCCGGCCTGCTCGGCGACGGGCAGGTTGCGGTGCAGCACGCCCATGCCGCCGGCCCGGGCCATCGCGATGGCCATCCGCGACTCGGTGACCGTGTCCATCGCGGAGCTGACCAGCGGCACCTTGAGCCTGATCTTCTTGGTGAGCTGGCTGGAGGTGTCCGCGGTGGCGGGGACCACATCGGACGCCGCGGGCAGCAACAAGACGTCGTCGAAGGTGAGCCCGAGCATCGCGACCTTGTGCGGGTTGTCACCCCCGGTGGGCACCGCGTCGTCGACCAGCCCGCCAACGCGCACGTAGGGGCTGCCGACGAGGTCGGAGCTGTCTTCCAGGTGGGACATGCCACGGGTCATCGGCGGGGCCCTCCATACGATGCGGCGTGAGGACTCCATCCTATCGGCACGCGCGCCTCTCGAGCCGCTGGCCGGGCCGCGCCGCGGATGGCAAACGACGCGGAAACGACGGGCGGCTTCCCTGCTGGCGTTATCCGGGCCGGGCTGCGTAGGCTAGTGTGCGTGCGCGATCACCTCCCACCGGGTTTGCCGCCCGATCCTTTCGCCGACGACCCCTGCGATCCGTCGGCTGCGCTGGAAGCCGTAGAGCCTGGACAACCCCTGGACGCCCAAGAGCGGATGGCGGTCGAGGCGGACCTGGCCGACCTGGCGGTATATGAGGCCCTCTTGGCGCACAAGGGCATCCGCGGGCTCGTGGTGTGCTGCGACGAATGCCAGCAGGATCATTACCACGACTGGGACATGCTGCGGGCCAACCTGTTGCAGCTGCTGATCGACGGCACCGTGCGCCCGCACGAGCCGGCCTACGACCCGGAACCGGACGCCTACGTCACGTGGGATTACTGCCGGGGATACGCGGACGCCTCGCTGAACGAGGCCACCTCCTCCGACGCCGACGGATACCGCCGCTAGGGACTGTTCGGCGCGACCGCCGACGGGGCGGACGTCTGGCCGTGATGCCGGTGCTTGCTCCACGACTGACTCGGTGACGGCGCGACGGACAGGCTCGGGGAGGCCTCCGACGGGGCCGGGGCCGCCGTCGGGACCGGGGTGGTCGGGGTAGACCACGCCGACGGTGTGTTCGCGGGCAGCGTCGCATTCGGGTTGCGCGACTGCACCTTGGCGTTCAACAGATTCAGCTGATTCGTCAGCTCCTGTTTGCTGGCCGGGTCCTCGATGGACTGGACCAAGCTGCTCACCTCGGTCAGCTGATTGCGGGCCTGGTCCCACTCACCCCGGTCGATCGACTCCTGCACCTTGGCCAGATCGGCGCGGGCGGACAGCAACGCCTGATGCTTCTCGTTGACGCGCGGCTGGTCGAAGAACATCGCGTGCAGCCCATACAGCGTGGTGCCGGGGCGGGCCTCGACCACCATGGCGCCAAAGCCGCTCATCACCAACAGCGCCGCGGCGACCGATCCGATCGTCGCCAGACCCCGCCGGCTGCGGCGGCGGTCGGCCAATCCGGTGCGCAGCGCCGCGACGGCCTCCTCGGCCGACACCAGGGCGCTGGCCGGTGGCCAGCGCAGGTTGTCGCGCCAGTCCTCCAGCAGAGTGGCCATCGCGTCCGTGTCGGGGTCGCCGACGTGCACCGGCCGGCGCTCGGCGAGCGCATCGAGTAGCAGCTCGGTGCGGGCGAATTCGTCCAGGGATTCAGGCACAGTCACCTGCCGCGATCATCTCGGATTTGAGGCGGGACAGCGCACGATGCTGGGCCACGCGGACGGCTCCCGTGGTGCTGCCCACGGCGGACGCGGTCTCCTCGGCCGACAGGCCGACGACGACACGCAGGATCAGGATCTCGCGCTGCTTGGCGGGCAGGATCTCGAGCAGTTCGCTCATCCGGCTGACCGAGTCGGCCTCGATGGCCCGCTGTTCCGGCCCGGCGTCCGAGGACCAACGCTCGGGGATCACTTCGGTGGGGTAGGAGAGATCGCGGCCGGCGGCGCGATGGGCGTCGGCGACCTTGTGGGCCGCAATGCCGTACAGGAAAGCGAGAAAGGGGCGTCCCCGGTCCCGGTAACGCGGCAGCGCCGTGATAGTCGCCAAGCACACCTCCTGTGCCACGTCATCCGCTGACAGCCCACCCCGCTCCACTGTCCCGACCCGCGCGCGGCAATATCGCACGACAATCGGACGGATGGTCTCCAGCACCTCCCGTAGTGCGTTACTGTCTCCCGCCACGGCCTTGGCAACCACAGCGTCGAGACGATCCCCTTGAATTGTCATCGACGGCGGTATCTCCAACGTTACGAACCGGACACATCGCGGGCTAACCGGGCTAACTAACGAACTGACAATAACGGGCGCGAGGCCATTTCAAGCGGAACGCCACGTCGCACCGGCGCGCCGCACGTGGCCTGCGGAGACATCGCGAATTTCCCGCAGCTGTTGTGTCGAAAAGGTGACGCTTCCGAGATCAATCAGCAAGCGCGCCAACGCCCACCGCAGCGGGACCAAGCCGAGCGCCCCGGTCGCGTCCAGCGCGGACTCGGCCACTGCTCGGGCGCGGTCGACGGCGCCGGCGCTGCACAGGGCGGCCGCCAGCACGACTTGGCTCTTGACCGCGTGCCGCACCGACGCGACGGCCATGGCCCCCGCCAGGTCCACCGCTTCGTTCGCCTGGCGGACGGCGGTTTCGCCGTCGCCCTGAACCATCGCCAGCTCGGCGGCCACCCACCGTCGCCGCACCGGCATCCGGTCGGGCACCGCCCCGGCAGCCAGCACGGAATCCGCGCGCCGCAACAACGTCGCCGCGGCGGGGAAGCGGCCGACGCCCAGCGCGTCGGCCGCCAGCCCGATGAGGGCGTCACCGCGCGCCTCGGGGTCCCCGCCGTCCAGTGCCAGGGCACGGCCGTCCCAGCCGCGCGCCAGAGCGTGCCAACCGAGTTGGCGCAGAAAGGATCCTTGTGTGCTGTGGGCCAGGGAGACCAGCCGCCCGGCGGGGGCGCTGCGCCGCAGCCGCGCCAGGTCGCGGTAGGCGCTGCCGTAGCGGCCCTGCCCGCCGGCCGCGACGGCCCGCAGCCACAATTCCTCCGGCGTGGCCGCCGTCGGCAGCGGCCAGGTGCCGGGCTGGTCGCCGAAAGCGGCGGCGGCCAACGTCTGGCCAATCACGAAAGTGTGACGAGTTTCAATCACGGCGATGGTAGTAAACAGTTTGTGCTGTTCGCGTTACCGAATTGTTAATCACAACAGGCCATGTACTAATCGCGGCCGACCCTCCCCCGCCCCGTGAACTGGGAAATCTCGTTTCGGTCAAGTGCCTGGTAGCACGGAGCGTGTTTCGCCAACGGTTGACGTATGAACGCGACGTTAATTCTTTTATAACCATTACATACTTTGTCGGGCTAAGTGGCTATTGACGCAAATTCGCCGTCCGCCCTAACGTCTACGCATGACGGGTAGTCATCGGTGACGCCGCTTCATTTCAGTTGCACAATCGCTTCGCGAACATGACCTTACTGGGCGTGCCGTGCAGAGAGGGAGACACCAATGCCACAGCCGGAGCAGCTACCTGGACCCAACGCCGACATCTGGAACTGGCAACTGCAGGGCTTGTGCCGGGGCGTTGACTCGTCGATGTTCTTCCATCCCGACGGCGAACGCGGCCGCGCCCGCATGCAGCGCGAGCAGCGCGCGAAGGAGATGTGCCGCCAGTGCCCGGTCATTCAGGAGTGCCGGTCGCACGCCCTGGAAGTTGGTGAGCCGTACGGGGTTTGGGGCGGCCTCTCGGAATCCGAGCGCGATCTGCTGCTGAAGGGCGACATCGGCCGCACCCGCGGCATCCGCCGCTCGGCCTGAGTCTCGGCGCCGACGGGTCGGCCGCTTCGGCGGCCGGGCCCCGTTTCGATTGCGGGCAATTGGGGTAGGCCCGGCCCATGAATAAGGGCGTATCCTTCGCAGCCGTGGCGCTCGCCGCGACCATCGCACCGTTGGCAGCATGCGCAAACCAGCAGGGTGGCCAATCCGGCACGTCGACGTCCTCGAGCGCACCCCCGGGCACGGAGCGGATGACCACGCAGCTCAAGGGCACCGACGGCAGCCAGGTCGGCACCGCCACCGTCGATTTCGCGAACGGGTACGCGACCGTGACCGTCGAGGCCGGACCCAACCAGGTGCTGAGCCCGGGTTTCCACGCGCTGATGATCCACGCGGCCGGCAAATGCGAGGGGGACTTCGAGTCCGCCGGAAGCGTCTACCAGGCACCGAACCACACCGGTTTTCCCGCCAGCGGTGACCTGACCGCATTGCAGGTGCGCAACGACGGCTCGGCGAAACTCGTCACCACCACCAGCTTGCTCACCGCCTCGGACCTCAGGAACAGCTCGGGCACCGCGCTGATCGTCCACCAGAACGCGGACAACCTGAGCGGAGCTTCGACCGGCGAGTCGGGCAAGCGGGTGGCCTGCGGCGTGCTCGCCGCTGCGTCCGCGACGACGACGTCGTCCACCTCGACGACGACCAGCGTCACGACGATCACGACGACGACCGAGGTGCCGCCGCCGTCCACCAGCACCAGCACCGTCACCGTCACCAGCAGCCCGGGGTACACGTCCGCACCGACCACGACGGTAACGACGCCGCCCAGCCTTCCGCCGGGAACCCGCTGACCCGCCGTCGACGGGGATCACGAGCCGCCGCGACACACCCGCCGTCGATGCAGTCTCCGCCGCCACGACACGTACGTCGCCGATGCGGTCGCCGCCGCCGCGACACGTACGTCGCCGATGCGGTCGCCGCCGCCGCGACACGTAAAACTTTGCGACGACACGCCGAGAAGGCCCGCAGCCGTTTATATCTCGCGGGCAAAGCAAATCGCCATAACGACGGACGGCCGCAGCTTAGTCTTCTGACATGCAGACGCTGCTGTTCACGCTGGGCCTCGCCCTCTTTCTGATCGGCCTGCTGACCGGATTTGCCGTAGCGGCGCTGAAGAATCCGCGGATGGCGCTGTCGAGCCATCTCGAGGCCGTCCTCAACGGGATGTTCCTCGTGCTGATCGGTCTGCTCTGGCCGCATCTGCACCTGCCCCAGGCCTGGGGGGTTACGGCCGTCGTGCTGATCGTATACGCCGCTTACGCGAACTGGCTCGCGACTCTGCTCGCGGCGGCGTGGGGCGCCGGCCGCAGGCTCGCGCCGATCGCGGCGGCCGACCACGAGGCCTCGGCGGCCAAGGAGTGGGTCGTCAGCTTCCTGTTGCTGTCACTGGCCGCCGCGATTATAGCGGGCGTGATCATCGTCATCCTCGGGCTCTAAAACGCGAAAGTCACAGGCCGCCAACGCTTATGTGCGAGCCTCAACTGATCTGGTTGATCAACGCGGCCATGTCCACGAGGTCCCACACCTCCGCGAACTTGCCGTCCTCGACGCGGTACAGGGTGAATTCCGAAATGCTCACCCGCCGGCCGGTCGCCTCAATCCCCTGGAACGTTCCCCGGTGGGTGCCGGTGACCTGGAAGTGCACAACGATGTTCTCGTCGTCGACGACGATGTGCCTCATCTCCCAGTGCCAGTCGGGGAACGCGGCGATCAAGGGTGCGAATTGCGCGGTGACCGAGGCGGCGTCCATCGGGACGCCGTTGATGTTGATGGTCGGTGTGTAGAACGAGGCCATTGAATCGAAATCGTGCTGGTTGCAGTATTCGAGATAGGACTTGTACAGCGATCGGTAGTCGTTAGGCCGCGTCACCGCACCATGATCCACTGCCCACCGGTTCTGTGTACAGCCCAGAACGCGTTTACCGCCTACCTGTGCGCGAATTCCGCGAGTTCGGCGTCGAGCGCCGCGGCGTCCGGCCTCGCATACGCCTTGGGCTCGCGCTTGTTGACCCAAACCAAAAATGGGCAGCCGGTTACCCGACCATCCACCGTTCCCAGTTGTTCGATGCGCCTACCGGTTCTCGCCTCACGCAGTTCGACGTCGTACTGCGCGGAGTAGTAGTCAACGGCTACCCGCTCGCCCGAGTCGGTCTTCAGGTCGCAGGTGCGTGACTTCACCTCGCTGCCGGGTTTGCGGGTAAGGCACGCAACCACATTCGCTGACTGGAAGTCGTTGGGACTCACCGCGTAATCGGCGCGGGAGTCAAGTGTCACCTCGTTCCAGTGGGTGTTTGACAACTCGTTCATCGGGTCTGGCTCCTCGATCGCAGCGAACGCCAGAATCTTGTACGGCCTCGCGTATGCCGCGGCATTACTAATCGATCCGCGGTCGCACACCACGTCGAAGCTCATGACGGAGGTGGCTTTCTGGACTCCGCCGCGCCCGTCGAGGCCGTCGTGAGCCACGTCGCGGATCACGAAAAAACCGACGATCGCCCCCGGTACGAGTACGACGATCGCCGCGACCGTAAGCACGACGATCAGCGCGACATTGGTCTTGCGCGGCGCAGGCGCCGGGGGCGAGTACGGCGGGGGCCATTGGTGAGGGTACTGCGGTGGTTGCGCTGGCCACTGCTGCGGATAACTCACGCTCGCGCCCCCCGTGTCATAGTGCCGCGAGCTTAGCAATCAGCGCGCCTGACCACAGTTCGGCAGTTAGCCGACGAGATGCGAAGGCGTGCCCGTCGGGTCGAGTCCGAAGAGCTTTGTCGGGGCCGACTTGCCCTTCAGCGCGTGGGAACCCCGGTCGACGAGTGCGGGCGCTCGAGAAGCCAAGGCGGCGACGGTTTCCTGAGTTATGAGGATCGCATCGCCCGTGCTTTTGGTGAGCTGTTCGACGCGAGCCGCCACATTGACGGCGTCACCAATTAGCGTGAACTCGAGTTTGCCGCCGCCGCCGATGGTTCCGGCGATCACCACACCGGTGTTGATGCCGATACCGATGCGAAGCTCCTCACCGAATCGTTCGGCGACCAGGCGGCTGATCAATGCCGCGGCGCTGACTGCGGCGTCGGCATGCTTCACGAGTTCGTTGGGGGCGCCGAAGACGGCCAGGGCGCCGTCGCCGAGGAACTTGTTCACGTGGCCGCCGGCGTCGACGACGGCAGGCACGACGATCTCGAACAATGCATTGAGGCGAGCGACGGTTTCCTCGGCGGTATGCGCCTCGGCGAACGGCGTGAAATCGCGCACGTCGATGAACATCACGCTCACCTCGCGGCGCTCGCCGGTGAACACATCGTCGCCCTGCTCGAGCAGCCGCGCCGCCAAGGACGGGTCGACGTAGGTCCCAAATGCCGCGTGAAGTCGTTCCCGTTCCGCCAATCCCGCCTGCATGCGGTTGAACGACGCCGCCAACACGCCGAGGTCGTCGTCTTGAACCACCGGCAGGCGCCGCGAATAGTCGCCCGCCGCAACGCGTTTGGTGCCTTCCGCGAGATCACGAATCGGCTGCAAAGACGGCGAAAATGCGGTGGCGACGGTGATCGGCACACCGAAGCCCAGCGTCAACGCGCATCCGATGAGCACCCACGCCATGGGTTGCTGACTCGCGGGCTCAAAAACGGCCGAGAACATCGCGCCCACGACAGCAAACGACAACGCGGCCGCGAGAATTGCCAGATTCGACCACATGGCGAAGGTCGGCCGTGAGCGAGGCAGGGAATCGCCGATACCCGCGTCACCGGCGAGGGCGATCCGCAACGGCCTCATCGGCGATTCCGCCAAGGTGTGAACCCCGATCAGATGGGCGCCAACCCCGAAAATGCCGCCCAAAACGGCGTATTGGACCAGGCGCATCCCCGTCGCGCCGACTAAGGCACCGACGCCCGCCGCTAAGAAGGCCCCGAACATGCCGAGGACCACCAACGCTCGGGCGATACCACGCCGCGCCCAGTCGTAGGTCGCTTCTAGAGCCTCAACCCGATCTACCCGACCGCCCGCGGCCCACAGCTCCGCAGTACGCCACGCCCCGCGACGGGGTAGCGGCACTGCGTAGGCGATCACCAACGCATGAACGACGGCCGCCCCGGCCGCAGCCCAGTAACGACCGGAGTGTTCGACGGCCACGATGGCGAACGAGACGATAAGGTAAATCGGCAGCACCACCGCAAAGGCCCACGCCGAGATCACCCACGAGTACCTCGCTCCATGGTGGTCCCATGCCCACTGAAAGAAGCGGTCCATTCCGGGAGACTAAATGCCCAGAGCTGCTGAGACAGGAAAACACCCCGGCCAGATGGCCGGGGCGCTTGGGCTCTAGGGGCACATGAAGCTGATCGGCGGGCAATGCCTGATGGTGATCGCCTCGATCGGCGGGTTGTCGCCGTCCCAGATCGAGGTCGGCCGGCCCTGCATGGTGACGTTGCCCATGCCGTATTGGGTGGGATACCAGGTGTGGCAGACATTCCAGTCCCAGTCGATGTACTGGTTCACGACGTAGGGCATCTGCTTCGGGTTGCCCGGGCACCAGCGGTGCGGTGCCATCGTGTCCGCGTGCGCGACGCCCACACCCCACCCGGTGAGCGCGGCACCCCCCGCCAGCAGTGCGGCAGCGATGAGCCTCTTCGCCATGTGGGCAAACAGCACGATGGCGGTCCTCTCTGGTGCATTCATGGCAACCAGTGCACAATCCCCACCTGACTACCGATCCCAACAAACCGAATCCGGGGATCAGCACCCCAAAGCGCATGTCCACACCGGTGCGAGGTCACCCAACGCTGCAGCGGTTCGACAATGTGGAGATCACCGTCCCCCGGAACCGATGCGTCTGAACTAGTGTCCTGAGTCATTAATTCGTCGGCAGTAGTTGGCGACGGATTCGAGGATTTGGTCGGCGGTTTTGGTCCAGACGTAGGGGCGGGGGTTGTCGTTCCAGGTTTGGATCCAGGCACGGATGTCGGTGTTGAGTTGGCGCACCGAGGTGTGGGTGCCGCGGCGCAGTTTCTTGGTGGTCAGTTCGGCGAACCACCGTTCGACCAGGTTCAGCCACGATGAGCTGGTCGGGGTGAAGTGCAGGACGAATCGCGGATGTGCTGTGAGCCAACGCTTCACCGCTGGGGTCTTGTGCGTGGAGGCGTTATCCAAGACCAGGTGCACGTCGAGATCGGTGGGTACTTCGGCGTCGATCTTGCGGAGAAACGCCAAGAACTCGGTGGCCCGGTGCCGCGAATGAAGGGCTCCGATGACCTTTCCGGTGGTGAGGTCGAGTGCGGCATACAGGCTGGAGGTGCCGTGACGAACGTAGTCGTGGCTGGCGCGCGCGGGGGTGCCCGGCAGCATCGGGAACACTGGCTGGGTCCGGTTCAAGGCTTGGATCTGAGTCTTTTCATCCACGCACAGCACCAGGGCCCGCTCGGGTGGATTTAGATACAGCCCGACGACGTCGCGGACCTTGGCCACGAACAACGGGTCCTTGGACAGTTTCCACGAATCCTGTTTGTGCGGAGCCAATCCGAACGCTCGCCATACCCGCGAGACCATCGACTGGCTCAGCCCGAGATGCTCGGCCATCGATCGGGTCGACCAGTGCGTGGCATCCGCTGGGGTGGTCTCCAACGTCGCAGTGATCAACGCTTCGATCTGCTCATCGCCCACCAGCCGTGGCCGGCCAGGACGCGGCTCATCGAGCAACCCGTCAAGCCGGTCGGTCACAAACCGCGTCCGCCACTTACGAGCACTGGAAATGTTGATATCGAGCTTGTCAGCGATCGCGGTATTGCTCAGCCCATCGGCAGCGGCCAGCACGATCCGCGACCGCATTGCCAACGCATTGGCACTGTTGGATCGCCTCGACCACGACAACAACTCAGACCGCTCGTCTTCGGTCAGATCCACCACGGGTGCGACAGGATTCGGCACCCACCAAGCTTAAACGCTAATGATGAATTAACGACTCACGACACTAGATGAACGCGGGCATCGATTCCCAGCCTCGGACAGCCGACGCCGATGATAAGTGTGCGTCCTGGGTGTCGATGTCCCATTCGGGGAAGCGTTTGAGGATTTCCTCGAGCGCGATTCGTGCCTCCAGCCTGGCGAGTGCCGCTCCTAGGCAGAAGTGAGCTCCCACGCTGAATGCCAGGTGCTGACGCGGCTGGCGGTGGATGTCGAATCGGTCTCCGTCAGGCGGGAACTGGCGATGGTCACGGCAAGCCGCTGCGATCAGCGGCATCATGACGCTGCCTTCGGGCACTGTGTGGCCGTACCACTCGGTATCACGGGTGACGTAGCGGGCGAGGTGCGGTACGGGGGATTCGTAGCGCAGGAGTTCCTCGATCGTCTGTGGAATCAACCGATGATTGGCTGCGATTTCGCGCCGCTGGTCGGGATGGTCGGCGAGAACTTTTCCGGCCCAGCCGAGGAGCCGGGTGGTGGTCTCGTTGCCTGCGGAGGCGACGAGGCCGATGTAAAGCAGGATTTCGTCGCGGGTCAGGGTTCGGCGGACTCCTGTCTCGTCGTCGAATTCGACGTTGAGGAGTTCAGTCGTGATGTCGTCGGAGGGGTGTTCGGCGCGCCAGTCGAGATAGGCGGCGAACACCTCGTCGTAGTTGTTGATGCCCTCCGAGGCCAGGCTCATGGGTTGGCCGGCCTCGGTGAGCAACGAGGCATTCGAGCGTTCTCGGACACGTTCTTGGTCGTCTTCGGGAATGCCGACCAGCATTCCGATGACTCTCATCGGCATCTGAGCGCCGAGATCGGCGATGAAATCGAAACGTCCAGTGCCGACGACGGGGTCGAGACATTGTGCGCAAAACGCGCGAATCTTGTCCTCGAGTTCGGCGATCTTGCGGGGGGTGAACATCCTCGCGAGCAATTTACGATGGATGTCATGAACCGGTGGGTCTTCGAAAACGATGATGCCGGGCGGTATCTCGATGTTGGCCTTGATCACTTCGAGGATCATTCCGCGGGCTGAACTGAACGTGCCGGTGTCGACAAGCGCACGACTCACGTCCTGGAAACGACTGAGCGCATAGAAATCGTATTGCTCGTTGTAGTACAGCGGCGACTCCTCGCGCAGCCGCCGGAACGTTGGGTAGGGATCGGCCAGAAGTTCCACATCGTAGGGGTCGTACCGAATGTCGTTGACCTCAGTTACGGTCATGGCCCGTCCTCCTGGTGCAGTGGAACCTGCCGCGATTCCTCGATGTATCACAGCAGACCTAGCGCCAACTGACAAGACAAATCAGAGCAGGATGTTGCGTCATCGTTGACCGTTGCGGATCAGCGTGGTGTGGTCACAAAGAACTCTTGCGTGGCAGTCGCGCGGTGAATGCCGGAATTTCGTAGTGAAATGGGACGTGTGATGCGACAAGATACCGTTGACCTCAGCCGCAAGTTGGCAATACTTCTCGCTAAAGGTTGTCACGCCACACCGAACGGGAGCACCATGATGGGCCGTACCCTTGCGTAGCCATGGATGGTCGGGCCACACGCCGGCCTCCGATGAGGAAGCCGTCAACAGGATTCTGGACGCGGTTGACTCCATGGTTGCCGAAGGCGGATCGGCCATCCGCGTCAGCGACGTGGCTCGCGTTCTGGGAGTGAGCCGCCAGACCATCTACCGTTACTTTCCCGGGGCTGAAGCGCTGCTGGTGGGTAGCCAGATGCGTTCGGCTAACGGCTTTCTCGATCGTTTAGCCGATCACCTGCGTGGGTGGACAAATCCGGCGGCTGCCGTCGTCGAGGGCGTAGCCTTCGCGGCCGAGGAGTTCGCCGACGACCCGCTGATGGCGCGCGTCCTCGACGCACGGTTACCGGGCGGCGCATCGGCGTCGTTCACCGCCGGCGCGGCATTCAGTCTGGGACGAGAAATGTTCCGTCGATATGACGTCGACTGGGCCGCCCACGGCTTCGATCACGCTGCGATCGACGACCTCATCGAACTCGCTGTACGCACACTTCAGTCGGTTCTGGTCGATCCTCCCGAGCGGCCACTCGACCCGGTTGCACTCCGCAGCCTCGTGGGCAGATGGCTTGGACCTGCCGTCCTCTACCACCATCTGACCCGCGACATCGATGCACTAACCGCTCTCACGCATGCCAGCCAACCGGCGTCCAGCGCTCGCGGATCAGCCAAATTGGCGTGACCAGAGCGCATCGAGCCACCGGAGCCATTAACCCCTGACCCCCTACGCTGCCGGCTGTACCTACCGATGAACCGCGGGCATCCGTGGTGCGGGAACTAAGCCAACCGCGGCACTTAAACCACGCACACGACCCCGAGACGGGCGTGCGTAGGTTAAGTCTCGAGTAGCAAGCCAGCAAGCCCATCGCCGACGCAAAACGCCCCCGACGATCAGGTCGGGGGCGTTTCGCTTCGCTAACTAGTGGTGATGATGGCCGTGACCGTGGCCGTGGTCATCGTGTTCGTCGGCGGGCTTGTCGACGACCGCCGTCTCCGTGGTGAGCACCATGCGCGCGACGGACGCCGCGTTGAGCACGGCGGACCGGGTCACCTTGACCGGGTCGATCACGCCCTCGCCGACCAGGTCGCCGTAGGTGAGCTTGGCCGCGTTGAGCCCATGCCCGGCCGGCAACTCGCTGACCTTGCTCACCGCAACCGCGCCGTCCAGGCCGGCGTTGGTGGCGATCCAGTACAGCGGTGCCGCCAGTGCCTCGGCGAACACGTCGACGCCCGCGGCCTGATCACCGGACAGCGATCCGCGCAGCTCCTTCAGCGCCTTGCGCGCCCCGATGAGGGCCGAACCGCCGCCCGCGACGATGCCCTCCTCGACGGCGGCCTTGGCCGCCGCGACGGCATCCTCGACGCTTTCCTTGCGTTCCTTGAGCGCGGTCTCGGTGGCGGCACCCACCTTGATCACGGCCACGCCGCCGGCCAGCTTGGCCAGCCGCTCCTGCAGCTTCTCGCGGTCCCAGTCGGAGTCACTCGCCTCGATCTCGGCGCGCAACTGCTTGATGCGCGCATCGACCGCGTCCTTGGAGCCGCCGCCGTCGACGATGATGGTGTCGTCCTTGCTGACCACCACGCGACGGGCCGAGCCCAGCACGTCGGTGCCGACCTCGCGCAGCAGCAGGCCGGCGTCGGGGTTGATCACCTGCCCGCCGGTCACCACCGCCAGGTCCTCGAGGAAGGCCTTACGCCGGTCGCCGAAGAACGGCGCCTTGACCGCAACCGCCTTGAGCGTCTTGCGAATCGAGTTGACCACCAGCGTGGCCAGGGCCTCGCCCTCGATGTCCTCGGCGATGATCAGCAGCGGCTTGCCCGACTCGGCGACCTTCTCCAGCATCGGCAGCAGGTCGGGCAGCGAGCTGATCTTCTCCTGGTGCAGCAGGATCACCGGGTCGTCGAGCACGGCCTCCTGGGAGTCGAAGTCGGTCACGAAATACGCCGACAGGAAACCCTTGTCGAAGCCGACGCCCTCGGTGAACTCCAGCTCGGTGTTCAGCGTCGAGGACTCTTCGACGCTGACCACGCCGTCGGCGCCGACCTTGGTCATCGCCTCCCCGACCAGCTCGCCGAGCTGCTCGTCACGCGACGACACCGTCGCCACCTGAGCGATGCCGTCCTTTCCGGACACCGGGGTGGCCGCGGCGAGCAGCGCCTCGGACACCGCGTCGGCCGCCTTCGAAATCCCGAGGCCGAGCTCGATCGGGTTGGCACCGGCCGCGACCAGGCGCAGGCCGCCCTTGACCAGCGCCTGAGCCAGCACGGTCGCGGTGGTGGTGCCGTCGCCCGCCACGTCGTTGGTCTTGGTGGCCACCGACTTGACCAGCTGGGCGCCCAGGTTCTCGAACGGGTCTTCCAGCTCGATCTCGCGCGCGACGGTCACGCCGTCGTTGGTGACCGCGGGCCCGCCAAAGGCCTTGGCCAGCACCACATGCCGGCCGCGCGGCCCCAGGGTCACCCGGACCGCGTCGGCGAGCGCATTGACGCCGGCCTCGATCGCGCGGCGCGCGGTCTCGTCGTACTCAATTACCTTGCTCATCAGGCTCCTTTAGGGGCGCTAACGCGTGCCGCCCCGGAAATCGCCCGCGGCCATGCGCGGGGATCGCCGGGGCGGACCACGGTGCTTACTTCGATACGACGGCCAGCACGTCACGCGCCGACAGGATCAGGTACTCCTCGCCGTTGTACTTGATCTCGGTGCCGCCGTACTTGCTGTAGATGACGGTGTCGCCTTCCGAGACGTCGAGCGGAATCCGCTTCTCGCCGTCCTCGTCCCAGCGGCCGGGACCGACTGCGACGACGGTGCCTTCCTGCGGCTTCTCCTTGGCGGTGTCAGGAATGACCAGACCGGACGCGGTCGTGGTCTCGGCCTCGTTGGCCTGCACGAGAATCTTGTCCTCGAGTGGCTTGATGTTCACCTTCGCCACGATTGGAGCCTCCACTAGTTAGATCGGGTCCGGGGCGGGGTGCCCCAGAATTATCAAGGGATTCGGCAGTCGTCCGTGCCCGAGCGCCGTCGTCGCGGGTGCCGGCACAGGGTTTGGCCGATTGCCACCTAGCACTCTATACACGAGAGTGCTAGCACTCAAGGGCGCCCCGCTGCGTATCGCGAATTCGCCACAAGCGATCACGTCACCTGGGCTTTTATCACCGGCAGGCCCGGGTCGCTCGGCGCGTCCAGCGGTGACTGCGGCGCCCCGGCGGCCACCAGGTGCGCGGCGAAGGACGCGATCATGGCCCCGTTGTCGGTGCAGAGCCGAGGGCGGGGGATCCGCAGCGCCAGCCCGGCCGCCGCGCAGCGCTGCTCGGCCAGCTCCCGCAGCCGCGAATTGGCGGCCACTCCCCCGGCGATCAGCAGCGTCGAGACGCCGAGCCCCGTCGCCGCCCGCACCGCCTTCATGGTCAGCACGTCGGCGACAGCCTCCTGGAACCCCGCGGCCACATCAGCGTTTACCGCGTCCGGGTGGCTCTCCAGGTAGCGGGCGACAGCCGTCTTGAGCCCCGAGAAGCTGAAGGCGTACGGGTCGTCACCGGGCCCCGTCATGCCGCGCGGAAAGCTGACGGCGTCGCGATCGCCGGTGCGGGCCAGGTCGTCGAGCACCTTGCCGCCCGGATAGCCCAGCCCGAGCAGGCGGGCCACCTTGTCGTAGGCCTCGCCGGCGGCGTCGTCGACGGTGCTACCGAGCTCGACGATCGGCTCGCCGAGGGAACGCACGTGCAGCAGGTGGGTGTGCCCGCCGGACACCAGCAGCGCCACACATTCGGGCAGCGGGCCATGCTCGTAGACGTCGGCGGCCAGGTGCCCGCCCAGGTGGTTGACGGCGTAGAACGGCACCCCCCACGCGGCCGAATAAGCCTTGGCCGCAGCGACTCCCACCAGCAGCGCGCCGGCAAGCCCGGGCCCGATGGTGGCGGCGACGATGTCGGGCTTGCGCACGCCGGCCGTCGCCAGCGCCCGGCGCATGGCGGGTCCGAGCGCTTCCAGGTGCGCCCGCGACGCAATCTCGGGGACCACGCCGCCGAAGCGGACGTGCTCGTCGACGCTGGAGGCCAGCTCGTCGGCCAGCAGCGTGACGGTGCCCTCGGCGTCAAGCCGCGCGATGCCGACTCCCGTTTCGTCGCAAGAGGTTTCGATGGCCAGAATCGTCGTCATCGGCGGGCCCCCCGGCGCATCGTGTAGGCGTCGGCGCCGCTGGCGCGGTAATAGCGCCGGCGCAGGCCGATCTGTTCGAATCCCACACTGCGGTACAGCCCGATGGCCGCCTCGTTGTCGGTGCGCACCTCCAGGAAGACGACGCCCCCGTCGGCGAAGACCAGCAGCTCGTCGAGCAACCGGCGGCCGATGCCCTGCCCCTGATACGCGGGGTCGACGCCGATGGTGTGGACCTCGTACTCGAACGGTGGAGTGCGGCCCAGCCGCGAGATTCCGGCGTACCCGACCAGGGTGTCGCCGGCGCGCGCGCCCACATAGTGGTTGTGCGCGCTGGCCAGTTCCCGGTTGAAGGCCGCCGCGGGCCACGGGTCGTCGCCGTCGAACAGCTGCCGTTCGAGTTCGGCGCAGCGCGCCGCGTCGGCGGGGGTCAACGCGCCGAGCGTCACGGGCTCGCGGGTGGTGGTCACTGCCGCGCCGCCATCGGCTTGGCGTCCGGGCGGCGAAGGTACAACGCCACCAGCGGCAGCGGGCGCTGCGACCAGTCGGGCACCGCGGCGACGAGCCCGGCCGGCGTGGGATACACCGGCCCGCGGTGTGGCAGACCGAACAGTGCCGCGTGCTCTTTCGAGCCGGCCACCGCCTGGGCCGGGCCCGGATCGACGTCGGCCGGGGCGTTGACCCCCGGTCCGTCGATCCGGAAACCGTCGCGGTAGCGGGCCCAGTAGATCTCGCGCCGGCGGGCGTCGGTGACCACCAGCGTTTCGCCGGTGGTGCGCACCCCGATGGCGTCCAGGCTGCACACACCGCGCACCGGGATGTCCAGGGCGTGCCCGTAGGCGGCGGCGGTCGCCATTCCGGCCCGCAGTCCGGTGAACGGGCCGGGGCCGCAGCCGACCACGACGGCTTCGAGGTCGCCCATCGTCAGCCCCGCGTCGGCCAGGGCGGCCACCACGTTCGGCGTGAGCCGCTCGGCGTGCGCCCGGGCGTCGACGGTGACCCGCTCGGCGAGCACGGTCAGGTCGTCGCGCCGCACGATCCCCGCCGTCACGGCGGGGGTCGCGGTGTCGAGCGCCAGGACGAACGTCATGCCCGAACCCACTGCCACGACGCGATCCGCACGTCCGATCCGCTGAGGCGTTCCAGGCGAATGTCGAGGTGCCGCTCGGCGAGGCGTTCGACGATACCCTCGCCCCACTCCACGACCACCACCGCGTCGTCGAGGTCGGTGTCCAGGTCGAGCGAGTCGAGCTCGCCGAGCAGGTCGGCGCCGTCTTGATCCAGAAGCCGGTACATGTCGACATGAATCATCGTCGGTGTACCGGGCCGCCTCGGCGGGTGCACCCGCGCCAGCACGTACGACGGCGAGGTCACCGGGCCGTCGACGTCCATGGCGGCGGCAATTCCTTTGGCCAGCACGGTCTTTCCCGCACCGAGCGGGCCGGTGAGCACCACGACGTCGCCCGCCTTCAGCTGCTCGCCGAGCCGCGACCCCAGCGCGACGGTGTCCTCGACCCGTTCGAGGGTGGCCGTGCCCCCAGGCTGGGGTGATCGCAAGCGCGGCGAAGCCGGGCGCGGCGGGTCACCGCCATCGGGGCTAGCCACGGCGCCGCAACCTGTCTTCCATCCACCGCGCAGCCAGGGCGGCACGGCCCGGGGTGGCCCGCTTGACCAGCCGGACCAGCCCGTCGTTGATCGCCTCGGGCTTGTCCAGCAGCGCGAGGTGGCTGGCGCCGCGGACGATGACCAGCTCGGATCGCGGCAGCGAGGCCGCCATCCTGCGCGAGTATTCGTCCGGTGTCAGCAGGTCGTGGTCACCACAGGCGATCAGCGTGGGTATGCGCAGCAGTGTCCACAGGCCGGCGGTCTCGTCGTGGGCTTCGAGGGCATCCAGGAACTCCACCATGGTCGGGATCGGTGTGCCGTTCATCATCCGCTGCGAGAACGCGTCCAGGCTGCGGCTGACGTGCAGGTCGCTGTAGGAGGCGGCCCGCAGGACCGGCCCGATCAGCGAGCGGGACACGTTGCGGCCGCGGTGCATCAGCTTGGGCGCGCTGCGTGCGGTGAACCGGAACGCTTCCAGCGCAGGGTT
Source organism: Mycobacterium hainanense (assembly GCF_041890355.1). NCBI lineage: Bacteria > Bacillati > Actinomycetota > Actinomycetes > Mycobacteriales > Mycobacteriaceae > Mycobacterium > Mycobacterium hainanense. The sequence continues at coordinate 4,759,591 of NZ_CP169059.1, forward strand.
TTTCAGGATCTCCCCGAGCGGGGACCTGGCGACGCCTTCGGCCGCCGAGGAGATCAGCGCGGCGCCGACGATCCGGCGCCCATACTGGTCGGGGAATTGGCGGGCGTGGGACAACACCGTCATGCCGCCCATGGAGTGGCCGACCAGCACGACCATTCCGCGCGGGGCCACCACCTGCAGCACGCTTTGCAGGTCTTTACCGAGTTGGGTCAGCGTGTAGCTCTCGGGCGGGGCTTCCTCGGACTGCCCGTGCCCGCGCTGGTCGTAGAAGACCATCCTGACGCGGGGCCCCAGTTGCTGCGGCAGCCGCGTCCGCTGGAAATGAAAGGCGCCCATCCGCAGGCAGAATCCGTGGACGAAGACCATGGTCAGCGGGGCATCCGCGGGGCCGGCCTCGCGAATCGCCAACGACACCCCGTCCGGGGTGGTCACCACCGAGCGACGGTCGTCGTCGATCCGGTCGAAATCCTCGTCGGCGTAAGGGTCTTCGAGGCCTCGGGTGCGCTGGACCATCGAGCGGCGGGCCGAGGCTCCGACGATGGTGGCGAGGGCCGTCACCCCCGCCCCTCCCGCGAACCAAGCCCTCCCACGTTGGCGCCTGCGAGTTGTCTCACGGCTCAATGGTTTGCGCCTCGCGGTAGGTACGGGTGATGCGCCCGCGCGGGCTGGTCACCACTTCGTAGTGGATGGTGCCGAGCAGGTCGGCCCAGTCCTGCGCGGTGGGTTCCCCGCCGCCGCCGGGCCCGAACAGGATCGCCTCGTCGCCCTCGGTCACGTCGGTGCGACCGGGGCCGAGGTCGACGACGAACTGGTCCATGCAGATCCGGCCGACGCCGGGCCGCCGCTTGCCGTTGATCAACACCTCCAAACGTCCCCCCAGCGACCGGAACACGCCGTCCGCGTAGCCGACCGGCAGCAGCGCCAGGGTGGTGTCGCGCTCCGCGGTCCAGGTGTGCCCATACGACACGCTCTCGCCGGCGTGGATCGACTTTACCAGCGCCACAGGGCATTTCACCGTCATCGCGGGGATCAGACCCATGTCGCCGAGTTCGGGCACCGGGCTCAGGCCGTACACAGCGACGCCGGGCCGCACCAGGTCGAAGGCCAGGTCGGGACGCGACATGGTGGCCGACGAGTTCGCCAGGTGCGCGACCTCGAACCGCACCCCCTCCGCGCCCGCCTGCGCCAGCATCTCGCTGAACCGTTGGGCCTGAAGGTCATTGAGCGGGTTGGCCGGTTGATCGGCGAACACCATGTGTGACATCAGCCCGCGCAGCCGGATCGCCTCCTCGGCGACGGCGCGGCGCAGCGCGGCCAGCATCGACGGGTACTGCGACGCGTGGACGCCGTTGCGGTTCAGCCCGGTGTCCACCTTGACGGTGACCGTCGCCCTCCGGCCGGTGCGGCGGGCGGCGTCCAGCAGCTCGTCGAGCTGGCGTTCCGAGGACACGGCGATCTCGACGTCGGCGAGCAGCGCGGGTCCGAAGTCCATGCCGGGCGGGTGCAGCCACGCCAGCACCGGTGCGGCGATGCCGTCGGCGCGCAGCGCCAGCGCCTCGGCGACGGTGGCGACGCCCAACTCGGCCGCCCCGCCGGCCAGCGCCGCGCGGGCGGCCTGGGTTGCGCCGTGGCCGTAGCCGTCGGCCTTGACGACGGCCATCACCTGCGCGCGGCCGGCGTGCTCGCACAGCAACCGCACGTTGTGCTCAATGGCGCCGAGGTCCACCAGGGCCTCGGCGACGAGGCCCGGCGTCAGGGATATCGGCGTAACGGCCCACCCTTTCATGGCCGCCATTGTCCCAGAAGCGGCGTGCGAGGCCTTATTCTCGCAGCTCAGTGGATGCGATCGCTGATGTGCTGGAGGACTTCCGACCTCACCTGCCCGGCGTCCGGTAGCCGCAGCGCCGTCACTTTCACCAGGACGGTTGCCTTCACCCGGTAACCAAACGGCGCCGAATCGGCGCTTCCATAGAGCGTCGCATCGTCCGGTTTGTAGACCCCGTAGTCGAAACTCGGGTCACCCAACGCGGCGCAGGCCTTCAATAACGACTCCACTCGATCGAATTGTGCTCGTGCCGCGCCGGCATCCTGATAGACGGCGACTGACTGCAGGATGTCGGCCATCACGTTCGCCTGGCCTGGTCCCGGGCTGGTCGCGCCGGCATACGCTTCAGCCCGATACTGCATCCACCCCGTGGCGAACGAGAGATCGTCCTGATAGGGCGGCTGACATGGTGGGGGCGCACCCGCCTTCGGGTAGTGACTGGGCTGGTGTTTCGTCGGCGAAGCACGCAAATCGTCGACGCCGGCGATTTGTGCTACCTCGTCGATGCCGATGATGAGGGCGTTGACGTCGACCGGCGCCGACGAGGTTTTGCCGGCGGTCGTCGTGGCGTGGCCGCAGCCTGACGCGACGACCGCCACGCAGCAACCAATCCCCAACGGCGTGCGCACTCGCCTGAACAACCCAATCGACATCGCCGAGTGACCCCCAGCGTTCGTCAGTGCGCGAAGTGCTGCGCTTGGTAGTGGCCACCCGGCTTGAGCTTGTCCAGCGAGGTCAGGGCGGAGGCCGCGTCGTCGTGCAACGCGCGGGCCAGGTCGGCCGACAGCCCCTCGCGCACCACGATGCGCAGCACCGAGACGTCGGTGGCGTTGTCGGGCATGGTGTAGGCGGGCACCTGCCAGCCGTAGGTGCGCAGCTCGTGCGAGACGTCGAACTCGGTGTAGCCGCGGTCCCCGGCGAGCCGGAAGGCGACCACCGGGATCGCCGATCCGTCCGAGATCAGCTCGCAGCGGTCGCTGACCCGCAGCTGCTCGCCCAGCCAGCGGGCCGTCCCGGACAGCGCCTGCATCACCTTGGTGTAGCCGTCGCGGCCCAGCCGCAGGAAGTTGTAGTACTGGCCCACCACCTGGTTGCCGGGCCGGGAGAAGTTCAGCGTGAAGGTGGGCATGTCGCCGCCGAGGTAGTTGACCCGGAACACCAGCTCCTCGGGCAAGTATTCCTTGCTGCGCCACACCACGAATCCCACACCGGGGTAGGTCAACCCGTATTTGTGCCCGCTGACGTTAATCGACACCACCCGCGGCAGCCGGAAGTCCCACTTCAGCTCGGGGTGCAGGAAGGGCACCACAAACCCGCCGCTGGCGGCGTCGACGTGCACGGGGACGTCCACCCCGCCGCCGGCCGCCAGCTTGTCCAGCGCGCCGCAGATGTCGGCGACGGGTTCCAGCTCACCGGTGTAGGTGGTGCCCAGGATCGCCACCACGCCGATGGTGTCCTCGTCGACGGCGTCGACGACCTGTTCGGGGGTGATGACGTAGCGCCCCTCCTCCATCGGCAAGTAGCGGGGTTCGACGTCGAAGTAGCGGCAGAACTTCTCCCAGACGACCTGCACGTTGGAACCCATCACCAGGTTGGGGGTGCGGCCCTTCCAGTCCTTGCCGACCTTCTGCCGCCACCGCCACTTCATGGCCAGCCCGCCGAGCATGACGGCCTCGCTGGAGCCGATCGTGGACACCCCGCACGCGCTGTAGGGGTCGGCGTCGTTCAGGCCGTCCGCATGGAACAGGTCGGCCACCATGCACACGCAGCGCTGCTCGATGGCCGCGGTCGCCGGGTATTCGTCCTTGTCGATCATGTTCTTGTCGAACGTCTCGGCCATCAGCCGGCCGGCCTCGGGGTCCATCCAGGTGGTCACGAAGGTCGCCAGGTTCAGCCGCGAGCTGCCGTCGAGCATCAGCTCGTCGTGGATGAAGCGGTAGGCGGCCTCGGGGTCCATCGATTCGTCGGGCATGCGCAGCGCGGGCACCGGGGCGGTGAACAGGCGGCCGGTGTAGGCGGGGGCGATCGAGTGCGCGGGCAGGGACGGGTGTTGGGGCACTTACAGAATCCTTCCTAGAGGGCGGCCAGCGCCGCCCTGATGTGCGGAACCATGCGGGACGACGACGTCGGCGCGTCACCGGGGCCCGGGTCGGCGGCCGACAACGCCGCCGCCCGCGCGTGGACGAACGCGGCCGCCGCGGCCGCCTCCCCCGCCGGCAGGCCCGCCGCGAGCAGCGCGCCGATCATGCCGGACAGCACGTCCCCGGAGCCCGCGGTGGCCGCCCAGGATTGCCCGGCCGGGTTGAGGTACACCGGGCCGCCCGGGTCGGCGACGACGGTGACGTTGCCCTTGAGCAACACGGTGGCGCCGAAGGTGTCGGCCAGCTTCCGGCACGCGCCCAGGCGGTCGTCCCCGGGGGCGCTACCCGCCAGGCGGGCGAATTCACCGGCGTGCGGCGTCAGCACGGTCGGCGCGGTGCGGTTGGCGACCAGATCGGGGTGCGCCGCCAGGATGGTCAGCCCGTCGGCGTCCACGATCACCGGCAGGTCGGTCTCCAGCGCGAACCACAGCGCGGCGGCCCCGGTGGCTTCAGTCTCCGAGGTGCCTATCCCTGGCCCGACGACCCAGGATTGGACGCGCCCGGCCGACGCGGGCGTGGGTGACGCGATCACCTCCGGCCAGTGCGCGAGCACCTCGCGGTGCGCGCTGCCGGCGTAGCGGACCATGCCGGAGGTCGCCGCGACGGCCGCCCCGGTGCACAGCACCGCCGCCCCGGGATACGTCGAGGAGCCGGCCATCACACCGGTCACGCCCTGGGTGTACTTGTCGTCGTGGGGTCCGGGCACCGGCCAGCGCGCGGCCACGTCGGCCGCCTCGAACCCCAGCACGTCCGTCTCCGGTAGATCGAGCCCGATGTCGATCAACGTGACCCGTCCGCAGTCGCCGAGCGCGTGCACCGGCTTGAGGCCGCCGAAGGTCACGGTCGCCGCGGCGTGCACCGCGGGCCCGGCGATCGCCCCGGTCGCCACGTCGACGCCGCTGGGGATATCGACCGCGACCACCGGGATCCCGGCATCGTCGACCGCGGCGAACACCTCGGCCGCGGCTGGGCGCAGCGACCCGGAGCCGGAGATGCCCACCACCCCGTCGATAACGAGATCGGTTGTCGGCGAGACGCTTTCGACGATCCGCCCGCCCGCTTTCCGGAACGCCGCCAGCCCCTTGCGGTGGGTGCGGTCCGGGTTGAGCAGCACCGCGTCGGCGGCCGCGCCGCGGCGGCGCACGAAAGTGGCGGCCCACAGCGCGTCGCCACCGTTGTCGCCCGAGCCGACGACCGCGCACACCCGGCGGCCGGCCACCCCGCCGGTGCGGGCCCGCAACTCGGCGACGATCTCGGCGGCGAGCCCGAAGGCCGCGCGCCTCATCAGCGCCCCGTCGGGCAGGCTGGCCAGCAGCGGCGCTTCGGCCTGGCGGATCGCGTCTACGGAGTAGTAGTGCCGCACCCTAGCCACACTACGGGTCAGCGGCCGCGCTGCTCAGGCCGATGCCTCGGGCGATCGGGGCCGTCGCGCCATGGCCCGCAGGCGCGCGGGGCTCAGCTGCCGGGCGTCCTGATGCCGCGTCATCGGGTAGAAGCAGAGGCCGACGAGGATCGAGGTGAAATGCCCGATTGCGGTGAAGTTCAGCTCAATACGGTCCATCGTGATCAACGGGAAACCGAAGACGATGAAGAGCACGCCCAAATAGCCCCAGCGCCATGGCCGCGCGATGTGATAGGCCAGCACGGCCATCACCCCGACCAGGAAGTAGCTCACGCCGATGTCGCGGGCGTGCACCAGCCGTTCCGAGGCGTCGTGCTGCTCGATGGCGAAATACAGCAGGCCCTCGCTGAAATAGGTGGACAGGATGTGCGCGCTCAATCCCACTGTCAGCCAGCGCAACTGGCCCAGCCAGTGTTCGGCCGGCGCCAGGAACAACGAGAACAGGATCAGGTACGGGGTCAGGTTGTCACCGTCGATCCACAGCAGGCTGGAGAACAGCACGTCGAGCGGATCGCGTGCCAGTCCGTGGATGTTGGTGGAATGGTGCATCAGCATCGAGTGCAGTTGTCGCTGTGGCAGCCAGTGCTGGATGAGCGTCGTGATGAACAGGACGAGCAGCCAGCCGTACGTCAGCGGCGCGCCGCTGACGTAGTGCCAGACCGCCAGCCCCATGCTGCGCAGCCGGGACTGTACCGGCGCTTTCGTCACCTCATTACCTTCGCACGCGAACCGTTGGGTTGCTGCACCTAAGCGAAGGGCTGCGGGGCGTCGGGCCGCAGATGCCTCCACCAGCAGGCGACGTAGAGCAGCATCGATATCACCAGGACGACGAGTACCCACAACACGAGGGTGATGTCGATCCAGCCGCCGAAGGGTGGGGAGCCGGGAAGCGCGTTGCGCAACGGCACCACCGCGAACAGCATCGCCGCATACCACGTGGTCATCGGCGGCTGAAACTTCCGCCGGTCACGCAGGGTCTGGACGGCAACGAACAGGCCGACCACGGCGATGGCGATCAGCACGCCGCAGATGACGATGCCGAACGCCGCCGCGCTCAGGGAGCGGTGCACGCTCACCCGGTAGGGGCCGGACCCATCGGTGGACACCTGCCACCCCGCAAGGTGGTTGACGAAGGTCACCGGTAGGCGCTCGGCGACGGTTTCGCTGCCGCCGCGCATGAGCTCGATCTCTATCGGTCCCGAACCGTAGCGGTCGAACGGCCAATTCTCGATCTCGCCCGCGATGGTCAGCGGGACGGGGAAGACGCCGGGGAGCATGCCCTTGGTCCAGGTGCGCCGGGTCGGCGTCGCCACGGATCGCACCCGAAGGCCGAGGTCTTGGTTGAGGTGCCCGGTTTGCGGGTCCAGCAGACCCGACCCCGGCGAGATGGACAGGTTGGCCACCAGCACGCTGTAGTTCGACTGGATGTCCTCGATTACCAACGTTGCCGTGCTGCGGTCAGCCCCGGCCGCCGTCTGGGGGTGTTGATGGTGCCCCCCACTGTTGGCATACAGCGCGACCGAGGCGACGTAGGCCCCGATGACGCCCACGATCAACGCTATGACGCCGAGCTTCACGGCCACCCCCCACTCGATAACGAAATGTGTCGAAAAGCAACGGGATATCAGCCCGATGGCACCGGGACGGGATCCACCGACGGCGCGACAACCTGAGGCTCCGGCCTCAAGTGGCGCCACCAGCACACGATGTAGAGCAGCATCGCCGACACCAACGCGACGATCACCCAGAGCACGATGGTCACATCGATCCACGCCCCGAATGGGGGCAGGCCGGGAAGCGCGTTGCGCAGTGGCACGACCGCGAACAGCATTGCCGCGTACCACGTCGTCATCGGGGGTTGGAACTTGCGCCGGTTGCGCAGTGTTTGGACCGCGACGACGACGGCGAGGCTGGCGATCGCGATGAGCACGCCGCAAATGACGACACCGAACAGCGCGGTGCTCAGCGCGCGCCGCACGTGCATGCGGTACGCCTCGTGGCCCGGGACCTTGGCCATGGTGACCTTGAAACCCGACAGATGGTCGATGAGTCGCACCGGGATCAGCAACGGCGGCTTCGTCGTATCGCCCCCGGAGAAGAGCTGCACCTCGATCGGACCCGACTCGTAGCTGTCGAACGGCCAACGTTCCACGTGACCCGCGATGGTCAGCGGGAGCGGGAAGACGCCGGGAAGCATGCCCGGCGAATATTCGCGACGACTGGGCTGGGCCGAAGACCGAACGCGCAGCACGAGATCGTCCTTGAGGCGGTGGGTGACCGGATCCAGCAGCGAGGGTCCCGGCGCGACAGCCACGTTGGCGACGACGGCGCTGTAGTTGGACTGCATCTCCTCCACAGTCAACGTGGCCATGCTCTGAGCGGCCGTCTCCGGATTGTCGCTCAGGGTGCCGGGGGCGGACCCTTCGACGGTGTCCCTGTAGAGCCCGACCAACGCGACATAAGTTCCGAGAATGAGCACGATCAGGCCCACAATGGCGAATCTTCTGACCGCCGATCGCATGCTGCTCCTACCGTGGAGTGGCTTGTTACCGAAAGCAATCTAACGGAATCGCGGCGCATCTCGCGGCGATACGGGCAAAGCGCCGAAACTACGCGACGGTTGCGGACGTGGCCGGGCTCACCGGCGTCGTGGCCGCGGGCGAGGCTGCGAACACATCTCGACCCGCGACGCCGCAAAGTGTTGACGCCGAGTGGTTTTCGATCAGCTCGCGGCGATCGCAAGCGCGGCGAAGCCGGGCGCCGCCGTCAGCCGCGGCGGCTATTCCACGGTGACGGACTTGGCGAGGTTTCGGGGTTTGTCAACGTCGTAACCTCGGGCCTGGGCGACCGACGCGGCGAACACCTGAAGCGGGATGGTCGACAGCAGCGGCTGCAAAAGGGTTGACACCGGCGGGATCTCGATCAAGTGGTCGGCGTAGGGCCGCACGGTGTCGTCGCCCTCCTCGGCGATCACGATGGTGATCGCGCCGCGGGCCTGGATCTCCCGGATGTTGGACAGCAGCTTCGCGTGCAACGTGGCCGACCCCTTGGGCGAGGGCATGACGACGATGACGGGCAGGTCGTCCTCGATCAGCGCGATGGGCCCATGCTTGAGCTCCCCGGCGGCGAATCCTTCGGCGTGCATGTAGGCCAGTTCTTTGAGCTTGAGCGCGCCTTCCAGCGCCACCGGGTAGCCGACGTGGCGGCCCAGGAACAGCACGGTCGAGGACTGGGCGAAGCGGTACGCCAGGACGGCCACCGGCTCGATCATCGCGAGCACGCGGGCGACGAGGTCCGGCATAGCTTCCAGTTCCCGGTATTCGCGCTCCACCTCGTCGGGGTATTTGGTGCCGCGGGCCTGGGCCAGCGCGAGGCCCACCAGGTAGTTGGCGGTGATCTGGGCCAGGAACGTCTTCGTTGAGGCGACGCCGATTTCGGGGCCGGCGCGGGTGTAGAGCACGGCATCGCATTCGCGCGGGATCTGCGACCCGTTGGTGTTGCAGATGGCCAGCACCTTGGCCTTCTGTTCCTTGGCGTGCCGGACGGCCTCCAGCGTGTCGGCGGTTTCGCCGGACTGCGAGATGGCGACCACCAGGGTGCTGCGGTCGAGCACCGGGTCCCGGTAACGGAATTCGCTGGCCAGCTCCACTTCCACCGGCAGCCGGGTCCAGTGTTCGATCGCGTACTTCGCGAGCAGTCCGGAGTGATACGCGGTGCCGCACGCCACGACGAACACCTTGTCGATCTCGCGGAGCTCTTGATCGGAGAGCCGCTGCTCGTCGAGCACGATCCGCCCGTCGATGAAATGCCCGAGCAGGGTGTCGGCGACCGCGGTGGGCTGCTCGGCGATCTCCTTGAGCATGAAGTACTCGTAGCCGCCCTTTTCCGCGGCGGCCAGGTCCCAGTCGATGTGGAACTCGCGGTACTCGACGTCGGCGTTCCCGTCGAAGTCGGTGATGCGGTAACCGTCCGCGGTGATCACCACGGCCTGGTCCTGGCCGAGCTCGATGGCGTTGCGGGTGTGCGGGATGAACGCCGCGACGTCGGAGCCGACGAACATCTCGCCGTCACCGATCCCGATGACCAGCGGGGTGGAGCGCCGGGCGGCCACGATGGTGCCGGGGTCGTCGGCGTTGGTGAACACCAGTGTGAAGTGGCCCTCCAGCCGGCGCAGCACCGAAAGCACCGAGCCGGCGAAGTCGCCGGCGGTCGGCCCGTGCCGGTAGGCCTGCGCCACCAAATGCACCGCCACCTCGGTGTCGGTGTCGCTGGTGAACTCCACGCCGTAGGCCTCCAGCTCGTGGCGCAGGCTCGGGTAGTTCTCGATGATGCCGTTGTGGACGACGGCGATCTTGCCTGCGGCGTCGCTGTGCGGGTGCGCGTTGCGATCTGTGGGGCGCCCGTGGGTAGCCCAGCGGGTGTGGCCCAGGCCGGTGGCGCCGCCCAGCGACTCCGGCGGCATCTGCGCGACCGCTTCCTCCAGATTGGCCAGCCGACCGGCGCGCCGGCACACGGTGAGCGTTCCGGCGCCGTTGACCAGTGCGAGGCCCGACGAGTCGTAGCCGCGGTACTCCATGCGGCGGAGGGCATCTATGACGACCTTGCAGGCAGGCTGCTGCCCGACGTAGCCGACGATTCCGCACATTCGAACCAGGGTAGTGCAGGTGGGCCCCCAACCGCGCACTCCGCGGTGATGGTTAGGCCGCCCACCTGCACGGAAGGCCGGCTTTGCCCGATCCGTAGCCACCCGGTCTCCGGGGCCGGGGCTCCGGTACGCCGACGGAGTCAGCTGGATGTAGTGGACCTATCCGCCCGGCTTTGCGCCGCAGGGTCGCTGACCATCCCCTTTACATCGTCTTCATAAATGGCAGGAACGCTTTTCACCTGATGTATTTGTGGCGTTTTCGTTTGCGTCATCGCTGTACCAATTTGCCTACTTAGAATTCTTGGAATCGGCTACCACCGGCAACCGCCGAAGCCCCCAGAAAGGATAGCTCGTTGACGCCCGCCTGATCACTACCGCCTGGTAAGTAGCACGTTTACCAGTGCATATGCGCATCGCGCGACCGTATCTTCGTAGCAATTGCCCCTTTATGTAGACATCAATGATGATAGTCCAGCTACCCGGTATTTGAGTTAGACGGCCCGCTTGAGAATTTGACCTAGGTATATCGAATCGAGCATTGCTTAAGGCACCGGATAGCTAACCGTAAATGAATGTTAATCCGAAATTCCGCACCCCTTCTTTCAGGAGAGAAAAATGACCGCTGTTCTGTTTGACGATGTGATGACCGAGCTGCCCGCGCCCAGCCTTAAGCTCGCGCCGGCGCCCGCCCCCAAGCCCGCGCCCCAGCGGCGGCACCGCGAGCCGATCGCCAGCGGCGACCCGATGGTCGACACGGCCGCCCGGTTGCTGAGCTTCCCGCTTCGCCACATGTATGCGGCGCTGTGGCGGGTGGGCGTCATCGAAGTCACGGCCTGAGCGGGATGCGCTAACGTCGACGGGTGGCCCGCACCCGCAAGCTGTTCGCAGCCCTCACCCGCCGTGGTCCGCACCGGGTTTTGCGTGGTGACCTGGCCTTCGCCGGCTTGCCCGGGGTGGTGTACACGCCGGAGGCCGGGCTGGGTCTGCCCGGCGTCGCGTTCGGGCACGACTGGCTGGCCAAGGCCGGTCGCTATGCGGGTCTGCTCGAACACCTGGCGTCCTGGGGCATCGTCGCCGGCGCTCCCGACACCGAGCGCGGCGTGGCCCCGTCCGTCCTGAACTTCGCCTTCGACCTCGGCACCGCGCTGGACATCGTGTCGGGCGTGCGGCTCGGGCCGGGCAAGATCAGCGTGAATCCCGCCAAGCTCGGCGTGGTCGGGCACGGTTTCGGCGGCTCGGCCGCAGTGTTTGCCGCGGCCGGCATGCCGAACAAGCTCGCCGCCGCGGCGGCGTTGTTTCCCGCCGCCACCAGCCCCCCGGCCGAGGCCCCGGCGACGACGCTGAAGCTCCCTGGGTTGATCCTGACCGCGCCGGCTGATCCGAGGTCGCTGACGTCGAACGCGCTGTCGCTGTCCCGCGCGTGGGATGCCGCCACCCTGCGCGTCGTCAGCAAGGCCCAGCCGGGCGGCCTGGTGGAGGGCCGGCGGCTGACGAAGGTGTTCGGCCTGGCCAGCCCGCACCGGCGCACGCAGCGGACGGTACGTGCGCTGCTCACCGGCTACCTGCTCTACACGCTGGGCGGCGACAAGACCTACCGCGACTTCGCCGATCGCGACGTGCAGCTGCCCAAGACGGAGCCGCTGGATCCCGAGGCCGCCGCCGTGCCGCTCGAGGAGAAGATCGTCGCGCTGTTGAAGTGACGCGGTAACGGGGTAAATGCTCACTGTGTCGACCGTGCGAGCGCTATACGAACGCTGGATCAACGAGCTCTGGGCCGGAAAGCCCGTCGCGTCCGAGATCGTGACCGACGACTTTGCGGGTCATTGGCCGGGCCGGGATGTCCACGGCCCCGATGAGCTTACGGCGATCATCGAGGAGACCCGAAACATGATGGCCGACTTAACGTTTCGTATCGAACTAGGCCCCCTGTCCGAGGGCGACCTGGTGGCGGGCCGCTGGGTGGGCACGGGCACCGGACCCGACGGGCCGGTGTCCTTCACCGGCAACGACATCCTGCGGCTGTCCGCGGACGGTCGGCGGTTCGCGGAGTACTGGACGGGCACCTCGGCGAGCTGACTTCCCGAGCCCCCGCGGCGCACGGGTGCCGTCGTGGTATCTGTCGTTGATGCGAATCGGGATCGCGCTGGACTATTCGGGCGGCTTTCACCAGGCCGTCGATCGCGTGGTGGAACTCGAGAAGGCCGGCATCGACATCGCCGTGGTGGCCGAGGCGTACGCCTTCGACGCCGTGAGCCAGCTCGGGTACCTGGCGGCCAGGACGAACACCGTCGAGCTGGCCTCGGGGGTGTTTCCGATCTACATCCGCACCCCCTCGCTGCTGGCGATGACGGCCGCGGGGCTGGATTTCGTGTCCGACGGGCGCTTCCGGTTGGGGATCGGCACGTCCGGGCCGCAGGTGATCGAGGGCTTTCACGGCGTCGAGTTCGACGCGCCGCTGGGCCGCACCCGCGAGATCGTGGAGATCTGCCGCAAGGTGTGGCGGCGGGAACGCCTGCAGCACAACGGCAAGCACTACCAGGTCCCCCTGCCGCGCGACCGCGGAACGGGCCTGGGCAAGGCGCTGCAGCTCATCAATCATCCGGTGCGCGAACGCATTCCGATCACGATCGCCGCGCTGGGCCCCAAGAACGTCGAGCTGACCGCCGAGATCGCCGAGGGCTGGCACCCGGTCTTCTATCTGCCGGACAAGGCCGCGTCGGTGTGGGGCGACGCGCTGGCGGCGGGCATGGCCAAGCGGGACGCCGCGCTGGGGCCGTTGGACGTGATGGTGCACGCGTCGGTGGCCATCGGCGACGACGTCGACGAGCGGCTGGCGTGGGTGAAGCCGCAGCTGGGCCTGTACCTCGGCGGGATGGGCGCCAGGGGCCGCAACTTCTACCACGCCCTGGCGACGCGCTACGGGTTCGGCGAGGTCGCCGACCGCATCCAGGAGCTGTACCTGTCGGGTCGCAAGCGCGAAGCCATCGACGCGGTGCCCGACGAGCTGGTGCGCGGCATGTCGCTGGTGGGCCCGCGCGGGTACGTCGCCGAACGCCTGGCCGCCTTCGCCGAGGCCGGCGTGACGACGCTGCTGCTCAGCCCGTTGGCCACTGACCGAGCCGAATCCGTGCGCTTCGTCGAGGACGTGCTGCAGCTCCGTCCGGCTTGAGCCGTCACCGGCCCGCCTGCGGCAGTTGGTCCGCCGCGATTTCGCAGGGCGTTTTGCCGTCAGTGGACGGGGGTGGCTCGCCCGCCGCGGGCGCGGCGGCCGGTGGCGGTCCGTCGATCGGTGGCGGCGGCGGGTGCTCCGGCTCCGCGTCGACCGGCTCCGGGGCATTCGGCGGTGGCGGGCCCCCCGGCACCGGAGCATCGACCTGCCGAGCCGCCTCGTCGGGCGTGGCCTGTTCGGTGTCCGCGACGGCCTCTTCCTTCGCCGGCTCGTCGGGCTTGAAGGGATCCTCGTCGTCGGGCTTGAAGGGATCCTCGTCGTCGGGCTTGAAGGGATCCTCGTCGTACGCGTCGCCCTCGCCGAAGCCGTCGCTGCCGGACCCGTCGCCGGCCGAGCCGATCAGCCCGCCGACCGCGTCGACGATCCTGCTGGCCAACCCGAGCAGACCAGCACCGCCGCCGCTGCCGAGCCCGCCGCCGAATCCACCACCCAGGTCGCCCGCCGGCATGCCGGCGGCGTCGCCCAGCGCGGCGCCCCAATCCGGTTGCGGCACGGCGGGAATCGGAGTGGGCGCGAGCGTGGTTGCCGTCGGCGCCGGTTCCGGCGGCGGGCTCGGGGCCGCGGCCGCGGGCGCCACCGCGACCGGAGGGGCAGCCGGCGGTGCCGACCGCAACGGCTGGTACCCCGGGCCCAAGTCGCCGGGGGCTTCAAAGCGTGCCACCGGCGCGGCGGCCATCCGGTCGGTGACCATGTCGTAGGCGGTGTCGATACCGTCGCGCGTCGCGCGCATCGCCGTCAGCCAGTCGTCGTGAACCTCGTTGTCGACGTAGGGCGTCACCTGCTCGCGCACCACCTCCTCTGCGGCGCGCCGGTCCCCCGCCCCGGCCGTCACCGTGGCGGCCGCTGCCAGCCACGCCGACCGCTGCGCCTGGGCGCGGTCGTCCACGGCGATGGCGGTGGCGACCTTGGAATCGACCAGGTACCACAGGTTGTCGCGCAGTGACTCGCACCGTTGGGCTGCCGCCCGCAGTTCGGTGGCGACCGCGCCGGCGGCGTCACAGTGGCGTTCGACAAACCGCACCGCGGCGTCGCCGGCGGGCCCGGTCCATGCCGCGGCCAGCTCGGCGACCTGGGCGCGCTGTATGCGCAGCGCCTCGGCGACCGCCTCGCCCGCCGCCCGCAGCTCCGCGCAGTCACGGTCGAGGGCGTGCAGATCGAGGCCGTCTTCGGTGTCATACCAGTCGCGGATCTGCGCGGGACGCACAGTCAGGTCGGGATGTTGGTAGCCCAGGGCGTGGCAGGCCCGCACGTAAATCTGGGTGTGATCGACGGCGGGCAGGCCCTCGGCGAGGCGCCCGGCGACGTCCAACCGCTGGGCCACCGTCAGGCGATCCGTTCCGCGGCATACGCCTCGGCGTCGGCGTAGCGGTCGGCGCTGACGCGCAGGGCGGCGGCGATCTCGCCGGACGCGCGCGACCACTGGGCCACTTCGGCGGTCAGCCGCTCCAACTCGACGCGCAGCGCGTCGCCCCGCGCGGCGTGCGCCCTCCCGGCGGCGGCGCCGCCGAAAGCCAACCTGCCCAGCTGATCGCTCAGGGTGCGGTCGAGAAGGTCGGCGGCGGCGCGGAACTGGTCGGCGATGCGGTGCGTCGCCGCGACGTCGATCTCGGTGCGGGCCACGGTGACGGGTCGTATTCCCCTGTCGAATCTCATGCCTAATCCGACGCCCAGACACGCGCCCGGGTTCCGGGGACATTCGGCGCATTCCGCGTCGGCCGGTGCGGGATGGTGAAAAGCCTTGCGGGCGAACCCTATTGGTCGCTACGATGCCGGACTCGCGGCCGGCCAGCCCGGAGCCGGCGCCAAGGTGGGAAAGTCGGCGCGGGGATATTCGCCGCCGCGTATCAGATCTGGGTGTGCGGGCGCCTTGGCGCGACAGGCATCGGTGTCCTGAGCAACATCAGGCCATTCGGGTGCGAGCCCGTATCCGGCGAAATACCCACCCTGATGGCTGGTGATCCGCCAACCGCCGAACACATCGATCGAGGGCGCGCGCGCCGGCCCCGACTGCGGGGGAAGCTGTGGGCCGGCAGTCGCCGGAGCGGTCATCGTGATCCGCATCGGATAGATGCCCGAATCTGGCGGTGGCTGGGCGATGATCGGACTGTAGCCCCGGTGGTGGCCCTCGTCGGCGGCGCCGAACAGATACTCGCAAGTCACCACTGTGACGTCGCGACCGGATCTTGCAATCGACAGGATATGGGCCTGCTCAGTGCCCACCCACGGGCGTTGGGGATCCTTGAGCTTGGGCCACAGGAATTGGGTGCCGGTCGGATGATCAGCGGGCTGGTTGCGATCGACCGCCTGCTGGAACCCCGGGTACAGGTATCTGTCATCACCAGTGAGCCGGGTGAGCAAGTAGGACTCGGCGTACGCCCGTACCGCCACCGCGGGCCAAGTGGTCACGTCGATCCCGGGTTCGGCCGTCCAAACTACGGTGAAGTCGCTGAGGGTCGCGGGCCATCCCGCTGGCTTCGGCGGTGTAGGCGTTGGCTGCTGAGACTGGTGGTTCGAGCTGCAACCGGCCAAAATCAGCACCGCGGTTATTGAGTGTGCTGCGAAACGGCGCAACGCGCGTCGGGTACCTGTCATTTGTGGCCCGGGGGCTCTGGCACGCCGATGACTTCGTTGTAGCGGTCGACCATGTACTGGTCTGGCGACATCTTCTCGTTGGGCGGCAAGGCAAGTGCCTGAGACAGCGCCGGGCCAATCACGCTGTTGTACTGGCCAGCGGTCAGGCCGGGATATTTCGATTGCAGTTCGTCGAGGGTTGCTATTCGTCCATTCGGGTGGTCGTGGTCGTGGACAACATATTCGGGCGGCAACCCTGAGATGGGCTGATTTGCCCCGAGCAACGCATCAAGCATCTCTTGATCGGCGCTTCCGATGTCCATGGGCTGGATGGCAGTTTGACCCGGAGCGGTGGGCGCCGGTCCGAGTATGTCGTTTTCAAGGCTGTGGCCGAGGATCCCGATGGTGGGTCCGGCGACCTTGCCCACTCCTGGCACCCATCCACCGGCTGTGGAGGCGGCTTGCACGCCGTCCTCGTAGGCCAACTTCTTCGAGTCGTATTCCGAAAGCTGTTGGTGGTAGCCGTTTTGTTCGTTGGCTTGGTAGGCGTTGTGTGTTCCGACATCGACCAGTCCCCTGAGCGTGGCAGCGTCGTAGAGCTGGTCGCTGTAGCCGTCACGGTGGGGATTCAGCGCAAATTGAGAATCGTGCAGAACAGCCTGTGCATAGGCGTGGCCGTTGAAGTCTTTGGCGGCGGTGGGGTCGCTATCGATCACCGAGAAGACGCCTTTGGCCACCGGTAGCGCACCGGACCGCTGATCCGGCCACTTGTCGACGGGATCACCGAATTCGGGTAGCCGGTTGGATGTTCCAGCGATGTTGTTTATGTAGGGATCCAGACCGTGTCCCATAGCCTGCACGAGATTGGGATTCACCTGGCCCAGCGTGTGGTTACCCGGAAGGTGAAGTAGCTCCTGCTGATGGCCGCCGATGTAGGTGCTGTAGGCACGGGCGGTTTCACCCGCGATCTTGGCTTCCGGCCCCTGCGCGGCGTCGCCGGTCCAGGAGAACAGCGAACCGACCGCCTGGCCGTTGTCCTTCCAGGCGTGATGGGTCAGATTCTGCAGGAACTTGTCGTGATCGCCGCCGGTCATGGTGTCGTGGACGACCTGGTGATCCGGCGACACCGCGGACAGCACGTTGGACACCGCAGGGTCCATGGCGGGATCGCGCTCGACGTTTTGGCCCTGGCTCGCCGGGTCGTGCTGCCACAGCGGGGTGTCCATCATGGCGCCCGCCTTACGGATCATCGCCCGGTCCAGATCCGTGTTCGTCTGGAAGGACTTGTCGCCGTCCTTGACGATGTTGGCGATGTCGTTGGTTTGGCGCATGTATTCCAGGCCGGACGAATTCAGCGCCTGCTGCACACTTTCGGGCAGCTGCGCGGCCCCACCCTTCACGGTGTCGGTGCCTTGCTTCGCGCCGATCTGCAGCGGCGTCTTGGGGAACGTGAGGTTGGGATTGCTCATCAGCTGCCACGAGTTGCCGATCATGCCCTTCTCGTCGCCGAGCCGTTGTTCGGCGGTGTTGAGCGCGTCGATCGACATGCCGTGTTCTTGGGCTTGTAGCTGGCTCAACACCGACGCCTGTTCGGCGGTCAACGGAACCTTTCCCGCCCGCTGATCGGGCGTGATCGAGTTCAGCAACCCGTTCACGCGGGCGGCGGCCCCCTTGTCACCGGCCAGCGCGCCCTTGACGTCCTGTTCGGCCTGCTCGGGTGTCTCGGCCTCATGACCGTCGACACCCAGGACCCGGCCCGGGTCGTACCCGTCGTTGGCCAGATTGGTCTGCGCCTGGTGCAGCGAGTCCGAGTAGTTGTGACGTGTCGCCTGCAGCAGGTCGAGCGCGTCTTTGGTGTCATTCACCGCGGCGCCTTTGAGCACGCTGATGATCGACTGCAGCTCCTGTTGGCTCGCCGCGTCCGGATGGTCCTGCAGATCCAGCATCGCCAGATCGATCAGGTGATCGAGCTGCTCCAACTTGGCTTCCAAGGAGGCAATCTCTCCCGCGCCGGTTTTTTGCGCCTCGGCCAGCGTGGCGGCGATGTTTTCCAGGTCGGCGCCGATCTTGGGCAATTGCTCGGACTGGGCTCCCAGCGCCTGGGCGGTGCGCTGCACCTCGGCGGAGCTGTTGATCGGGTGATCGCCGTTCTGGTGATTCCAGGCCGCATCGAAACGCTTGCGCGCCTGCTCGAACGCATGGTCTGCCTCGGCCGTGGAGCGTCCCGCGCCATGAAATGCGGTGGCCAGGCTGGCGATCTGCCCCGGCTGGCCCGCCTGCAGGGTTCGGTTGACCTCCCACGGATCACCGCCGGCCCCGGCGACGAGCTCACCGATGGTGAGATGCTTTAGCTGCACCGCTTTCCCCCGCCGCGTCCCACACCCCGACCAGCCAAGCGGACCGCGACCTGCGGCGAACCGCCACCGACAACCATCACCACCCCCGTTTCGGCGCTGGCGACAAGATTACTGGCACGGGCCTACTGATCAACTCAGTCGCGGACCGCGCCGCCAGGCTGAGCGGGCGTTCAGTGCGCAGAGCTGACGGCCTCGGCGACCCGGTTCGCCACGCGCTGGGCGACGTCGGCCTCGGGCGCTTCGACCATGACCCGGATGACGGGCTCGGTTCCCGACGGGCGCAACAGGATTCGGCCCGTGTCGCCGAGTTCGGCCTCGGCGGCGCCGACCGCGGTGCGCACGGCGGGCGCGGCGGCAGCGGTGTCCTTATCGGCGACCCGGACGTTGATCAGCACCTGCGGCAGCGTCTGCATCGGCGCGGCGAGCTCGGTCAGCGACGAACCGGTCTGCACCATGCGCGTCATCAGCCGCAGCCCGGTGACGATGCCGTCCCCGGTGGAGCCCAGCGCGGGCATCACGATGTGGCCGGACTGCTCGCCGCCCAGGCTGTACTCGCCCGCCCGCAGCTCCTCGAGGACGTAGCGGTCGCCGACACCGGTGGTGCGCACGGTGATCCCGGCGGCGCGCATGGCCAGGTGCAGCCCGAGGTTGCTCATCACGGTGGCCACCAGCGTGTCGGAGGCCAGCTCGCCGGCCTCGCGCATGGCCAGCGCGAGCACGACCATGATGGCGTCGCCGTCGACCAGCTCGCCGTTGGCGTCGATGGCCAGGCAGCGGTCGGCGTCGCCGTCGTGGGCCAGGCCCAGGTCGGCGCGGTGGTCGATGACCGCGGCGCGCAGCGAATCCAGATGGGTGGAGCCGCAGTTGTCGTTGATGTTCAGGCCGTTGGGGTCGGCGTTGATCGCGATGACCCGGGCCCCGGCCGCGCGGTAGGCGCGCGGCGCCACCGATGAGGCCGCGCCGTGGGCGCAGTCGACCACCACGGTCAGGCCGTCGAGCCGCAGCGTGGCGGCCTTGCTCAGGTGGCGCAGGTAGCGGTCGTCGGCGTCCTCGGCGTCGATGACGCGGCCGATGCCGGCGCCGACGGGGCGCATCCCCACTTCCGCGGAGGTGTCAGCGACCAGCGCCTCGATCCGGTCCTCAGTGTCATCGTCGAGCTTGCGGCCGCGGGGGCCGAAGATCTTGATGCCGTTGTCGGGCATCGGGTTGTGCGACGCCGAGATCATCACGCCGAAATCGGCGTCGTACGCGCCGGTCAGGTAGGCCACCGCGGGTGTGGGGAGGACCCCGACCCGCAGCGCGTCGACGCCCTGGCTGGTCAGCCCGGCGATCACCGCGGCCTCCAGCATCTCGCCGCTGGCGCGAGGGTCGCGCCCGATCACGGCGACGCGCCGACCGGGCCCGCCCGCGCTCGCCAGGTGCCGCGCGGCGGCGGCGCCCAACTCGAGCGCCAGCTCCGCCGTCAACTCGCGATTGGCGACCCCGCGGACACCGTCGGTGCCGAATAGTCGACCCATGCGGACAAACCTCTCACAGTTGACGGTTCAGCACCTAACGTGCCCGTTCTTTTCTGACCGAAACGGGGCGCGTTTGGGCGCAGACACGCCGATACGGGCGCGGAACGTCCCAGTTTGAGGCCCCGTTGCGGCCAGAAAGTGATGGTTGATCAGCGCTTGCTGTACTGAGGCGCCTTGCGGGCCTTCTTCAGGCCGTACTTCTTGCGCTCGGTGGCACGGGGGTCACGGGTGAGGAAGCCGGCCTTCTTCAGCGCGGGCCGGTCCTCGGGCTGCGCCAGGATCAGCGCCCGGGCGATGCCCAGCCGCAGCGCACCGGCTTGGCCCGACGGGCCGCCGCCGTGCAGCAGGGCGAAGATGTCGAAGTTGTCCACCCGGTCGACCGTGACCAGCGGGGCCTTGATGAGCTGCTGGTGCACCTTGTTGGGGAAGTAGTCCTCCAGGCTGCGGCCGTTGAGGTCGAACTTGCCGGTGCCGGGCACCAGGCGCACCCGCACCACGGCCTCCTTGCGGCGGCCGACGGTCTGGATGGGCCGGTCGAAGACGAAGGACTCGGCGGCCGCGGGGGCGGGCGCCTCGGCCGGGACGTCCGGGGTTTCGGTGGCCGTGGGGTCCAGGGCCTCGGTCGTTTCGGTCACTGGGCCACCTGCTTGATCTCGTACGGAACCGGCTTCTGAGCGGCGTGCGGGTGCTCCGGGCCGGCGTAGACGTGGAGTTTGCGCTGGATCTGACGGCTGAGCTTGTTCTTGGGCAGCATGCCGACGATCGCCTTCTCGACGACCCGGTCGGGGTGCTTCTCCATCAGCTCGCCGGTCGTGCGCGAGCGCAGGCCGCCGGGGTACCCCGAGTGGCGGTAAGCCAGCTTGCTCTGCAGTTTGTCGCCGGACAGGGCGACCTTGTCGGCGTTGATGACGATGACGAAGTCACCGCCATCGACGTTGGGGGCGAACGTCGGCTTGTGCTTGCCGCGCAGCAGGGTGGCTGCCGCGACGGCAAGGCGGCCAAGCACCACGTCCGTGGCGTCGATGACGTACCACGACCGCGTGGTGTCACCCGCCTTTGGCGCGTAGGTGGGCACAGCGCTTACCTTTTCTTTCTCGAGGTGGATCCCGGGTCGAGCCGGGTGCCGGTCAGGCAATTGCGGTAAGGCTGATCTCGGCGACCGACGTTGACCCGAGGCCCTGGCGTACCGCACGCCAACCGAGCAGCTTACCGATGCGCGTCCCCGCAGGTCAAAACGACTGTGTGGTCCCAGCGGCTCTCCTCCGCCAGGACCACACAGACGACTATGGGCGCGGCTAGCGGCCCCAGGCGCTCGCCGCCCGCCGATCGGCGTCCGCTACCTGGTCCGCTCCGTCGCGCACCGCGTTGCCCAGATCGACCAGGATCTCGTTGAGGGCGGTCGCCGACTGGTGCCATTTCTGTTGTTCGACCTGGTAGGCGGCCGCAGCCTCGCGGGTCCAGAGCTGCTGCAACGGGGCGATCTGCGCCCGCAGTTCATCCAGCGCCGCGTTCAGGCGGGCGGATGTGGTGTGGATTTCCTGCCGCACCGAATACTCGATCTCGCCGAAGTTGTAGGACAGCGCCGATTCCATGGATGATCCCCCGGCTACAGGTTTCCTACGGCGGCGGCGATGTGGGCCGCGTGGTCGTGGCCGGCCTCCTGCAGGGTGGCCGCGTTGTGCCGAATGGTCTCGCCGATCGCGTGCAGGACGTGATAGAGCCGCAACGACTCGGCATTCCAGCGATCGACCACATCTTTGAACCGCGCGGCCGCGGCCCCGCCCCACACCGACGCGGGCACCGCACCCATGCGGCCGATGAACGCCTGCAGCATGGCCCGGATCTCCTCGTTGCGGGCGTCCGTGGCGCCCGCAACCGATCGCATCAGGTCGAAGTCGGTGCTCAGTGTGTTGGATGCACTCATACCAAGTTCGACCCGGGCAACGCTCATTTGGTTCCACCGACTTTTCCCGGTTCATCCGACCGCGTGGGCAGACCGCACCGCCTGCTCGCAGGGGCCGCGCACGGCCTCTTCCCCGCCGGGCCGGCTCTGACATCCGAGGCTGATCCGCACCGGGCCGTCCAGCAGCACCGTCCACCACACGTGATGGGTGGCGCGGACTTCGCGGTAGGTCACCGCCGGCCTGCCGGCACTGGTGCCCGAGGGGTTGAAATCGACGAACACGCCCGCGGGCTCCGCGTCGATCGCCTGCTTCAACCGCTCGGCGGTGCCGCTCAGCGTCTCACCGACGACCGGCGACTGCGTGACGTGCAACGCCACCTCGGGATCGGACGGGGAGGTGACCTGGACCCGCGCCGAACCCGGCCCGGCGACCACCCGCTGGGTGGGCCAACCGGCGGGCACCGTCACTGCCACCCGGCCTTCCACCAGAAACGCGGCGGGCACGGCCGGGACCAGCGGCGCGCTCACCGCGCGGTGCCGATCCGCGTTGAGCACGGCCGGGGCCGCCGCGGCCAGCACGATGGCGGCCGCGCCGATGCCGGCGAGCGTCCGCGCGCGGGGCCGGCCACGATCGTCACCCCCCTTGGGTGGCCGGTCGAGATCCGACACCGCCAGCCGGGCCAACCGAACCAGCCGGGCGTCGTCGATTCGGACCACGGCCTGCCCGGTGCCGCGCACCGCGTCCACGATCGCCGCCGCAAGGGTCGACGACCCGGCGACGGTGCCCGGCGCGTCGATGAGCAGGACGCCCGCGCAGCGGCCGGCGATCGCGGCCACCACCTCGTCGGCGACGGCGCACGGCTGCGCCCTGCGCCCGATGGCGACGACGTCGACACCACCGACCACCGCCATCCGGTCGACGATCTCCACCACGATCGCCGCTTCCGGATCGGTGCCCGCGGCCCGCGCCAGCAACCATGACCGGGGCCGCACCAACACGTCGTCGGACACGGTGGCGGCCGCACTGCTCACCACCCCGACGCGCGAGGATGACCACCAGGACGGGTGCACCACGACCATGCCCTTACCGCCCGCACAGGCCACGGACCGCAACGCGCTCGCCCACACCGACGCAACGGCGATCGGACGTTCGCTCACCAGCGCAGTCCGATCATCGATCGCACTCAGGGCCGTCGCGATGATGTCGGAGGTTCGCTCGTCGACGACTGCGCTTGTCCGGCAACATAATCGGCGAATCGTGCCAGGGCCCGCTTCGATGACGACGCGATGTTCGCTCATGGAGCGCTCCAGGCCACCTGGATGAGCTGTTCGTCGCCCGCGCGGGTGAACAGGACTCCGCGGCCAGGCGGCAACCGCCCCGGGCGACTCGAGCCGAAAGGGGCGTCCCCGCCGGGGGATCCACTCATCATCAGGGTCATGCAGCCGAAGTCACGCACACCCGCCAGCAGGGGTTCGAAGAACGCGCGCTCGGCGCCGCCGCTGCGGCGCGCGATGACCAGATGCAAGCCCAGATCCGGTGCGTACGGCAGGTATTCGGTGATCGGCGCAAGCGGATTGCCGGCCGGGCCGGCCACCACGTCGTAATCGTCGACCACGACAAAGACGTCGGGCCCGGACCACCAGGACCGGGCTCGCAGCTGCGCCTGGCTCGCGTCGGCCGGGGGCATTCGCCGCTCCAGCAGGTCAAGCAGATCCGGCAGCATGCCGGCGAGCGCGCCCGGCGACATGGCGTACCCCGCCAGGTGCTCTGACTCGACGACGCCGAGCAGGGAGCGCCGAAAGTCGACGATGAGCAGCTGCGCTTGCGCCGGGCTCTTGGTTCGGACGATCTCGCGGCACAGCGTTCGTAGCGTCGACGTCTTGCCGCACTCCTTGTCGCCCACCACGAGAAGGTGGGCAAGCCGGTCGAGCTCGCACGCCACCGGCTGCAGCCGGCGCTCGTCGAGCCCGAGGAGGATACGGTCGCCGAGACCGGCACCCGCCGCTTCGACGACGCCGCGGCAATCGATCAGCTCGGGGAGCAACGGTATCGGCGGCGCCACCGGTTCGGCGGTGTCGATCTCGGCGATGGGCAAGCCGATCATCATCTGGGACCCATCGGCGCAAAGACCCCGGCCCGGCCTGCCGTGCGGAACGTGTTGCGCCGCTTTTCGGTCCAGTTCGGAATCGGCGGGATCACCCAGTCTCAGCTCGATGCGTGTGCCGATCTGGTCACGCAGCGCCGGCCTGATCTCCGCCCACCGCGACGCGGACAACACCGCATGCACACCGAACGAAAGCCCCCGGGAGGCAACCGCGGTGACCGACGACTCCAATCCACCGAAGTCCTGGCATAGGCTCGCCCAGCCGTCGACGACCAGGAAGACGTCCCCGAACGGATCGGTGTCCGGCGCCCGGCCCTGCGCGCGCAGCTCGCGGTACTCGGCGATCGACCCGAGAGCAAGGTCGCCGAAAAGGGTTTCCCGCGACCGGATGATCGACTCGCATTCGGCAACGATCCGCGCGACCAGTCGTGGTTCGGCCCTGCCGGCGACGGCCCCGACATGCGGGATGGTCCGTGTCGAGGTCAGCGCACCGCCGCCGAAGTCCAGGCAGTAGACCTGCACCTGCTGCGGCGAGTGGGTTGCCGCCAGCGCGGTGATCATTGTGCGGATCGCCGTCGACTTGCCCGTCTGCGGCGCCCCGACGATCGCCACATTGCCTGCGGCGCCGCGCAAATCGACCAGCAACGGCGTTCGCCGCTGCTCGAAGGGCCGGTCGACGAGGCCGAGCGGTACCGTCAGGGCGCCTCGCGCGGGTGCAACGTCGCGGAGCAGGGTGTGCAGCGCGGGCGCCGGGCCCAGCGGTGGCAGCCAGACCTGGTGCGCAGGCGGGCCATGCCGACACAGCCGGTCCAGGACCGCGTGCAGGGTCGTCCGCGGCGGCGATGCCCCGGTCTCGGCGGGGCGGGTGATGGCCCCGACGCTTCGAGTGCCGAACGTGCGCACGGAAGAATTCGTCACGGACGCCGAGGCTGGCCCGATGCACGGTGCCGGTCCCGACACGTAAGCGGCGGCGAAGCGAACAAGATCTCCGCCGCTCGTACGCAGGTATCCCACCCCGGGGTCGTTGGGTAACTCGTATGCATCCGGAGCGCCCAGCACGGCTCGTGATTCGGCGGCGGACAACGTCTTCAAGCAGATTCGGTAGGACAGGTGGGCGTCGAGTCCACGCAGTCGGCCCTCGTCGAGTCGTTGGCTGGCCAGCAGCAAATGCATGCCCAATGACCGGCCGAGACGTCCGATCGCCACGAACATGTCGGCGAAATCCGGGTGCTGACTGAGTAATTCGGAGAACTCGTCGACGATGATGAACAGGCTGGGCAGGGCGGTCGACGTGGCCCCCATCCGGCGCGCTTGCTCGTACGCCGCGGCGCTGACACGGCCGGACGCCCGCAGCAGCCGTTGCCGGCGATTCATTTCACCGGCCAGCGCGTCGCGCATCCTGGCGACCAGCGGCGCCTCGTCGGCGAGGTTGGTGATTACCGCGGCCACGTGCGGGGCTCGGGCGTAATCGAGAAACGTTGCCCCGCCTTTGAAGTCGATGAGCAGCAGATTGAGCACCTCGGGGGAGTTGCGCGCCATCATGCCCAATGCGATCGTGCGCAACAGCTCCGACTTGCCCGATCCGGTGGCCCCCACGCACAGCCCATGTGGACCCATGCCGCTTTCCGCGGCCTCCTTGATGTCCAGCTCCACGGATGTCCCATCGGCTCGGCTCCCGATCGGGACGCGGAGCCGGTCGCGGTGATCTTGGCTTTGCCACAGCGTGAGCGGGTCAAACCCCGCCACATCGCCGATGCCCGCCAGGTTCGGCCAGCCCGCTGCATCGCCGCGACGAAATGCGGTGCCGGCCCGGTACATCGCCAAGCGGCGGGCACATACCAGCGCCTCCAGGGGGTCCAGCCGGTCGGGGCACGCCGGGACCTGGGTTTCGCCGGCGCCGGTGATGGTCACCGGGGTGTCGTCGCGGTCCGCGCCGATCTGGACGACGGTCGCGCCGGCAAATCCTTCGGCATCCCGGTCCGAGTCCGCGACCACCACCGTATGCGCCGCTCGCACGCCGTCCAGCGCGTCTCGCGCCTCGTCCGTGCTGCGGTACACCATGCGCACCGGGCCCGCCCCGTCGACCAGCGTCGGGTGTTGGTTGTGCGGCAACCATTTCAGCCACTCCCACTGACAACGGTCTCGTTCGCCGATGACGGCGACGATCAGCAATTGATCGGGAGGGTGTAAGACCGCGAGCTGGCAAACCATCGCCCGCAACATCCCGCGGGCGGCGGCCGCGTCACCGTCGACGGTGACGCGCGGGCTTTCGCGCAGCGTCACGGTGATCGGTCCGACGATCGTCGCATGCGCGCGCACGAAGCGATCCAACGCGGCGGCGGTGACCGGGTCGGCGGGCTCCGGCGGCTGCGGAGCCACCAGCCGAGTGGCAAGCGGCTGGGGTCCCGTACCGACTCGGACAAGGCAGAAGTCGGGATCGGTGACCCGCCGCTCCCACATTCTCCGACCCCCGACCAATGTCCACAGCGTGTCGGGGTCGGGATGATTCCACGTCAGTGAGTGATGCTGTGCGGCAGCGGTTTCGACGACCGCGTTACGCAGCCGGCCGAGGTACGCGAGGTAGCGCAGGCGATCGGCATTGACCCCGCCGCGCCGGCGGCGGATGCGTCCGGACAGGGCTGTCACCAACGTGGAGCCCAACAGCATCATAGGGAGGGCTAGGAACATGGGTGTGCGGGCCGCGCCCGACCCGGGTGTGAATGCCGCCGCCATCGCGCCCATCCCGGCGACCGCCAACGCGGCCGGCAGCAACCGGGACAGCAGGCCCGGCTCCGCCGGCGACGGCGGCTCAGGCGGTGCGTCCACGACGAGGTCCGCGGTCGGCACCGCCGGCGCCCGCCGCCGTGCCTCGGGCACGAATTCCTGGGCCATCTCGTCCCCTCCCGTCCGACGACCGTAGGCAGCACGGCATTCGACGACAACTCACCTGTGGACAGGCGCACACCGCAAGACCGAATGGTGGCTATGTTCTTTCGAATTCCGACTGAAAGGGTCGCCTTTGCCTGCAACCGATTTGGGGATGCGCCGGGTGTCGATTCATGCCGGCTCGGCCGTCGCCGACCTCGCACTGCCGTCCGAAGTACCCGTCGCCGTACTGACGCCGTCGATCGTCGACATGCTGCACGTCCGGGACGGCGATGGCGGTTTGACCGCGAAGCGCTATCACCTATCGCGCCCCGGATCCTCTGCCTTGGATCCGTCGAAGACGCTGGCGCAGAGCGGGATCGGAGACGGCGCCGTTCTGGTGCTCAGCCAGCGGTCGACGCCGCCGCCCGCTCCTCGTCACCACGACGCCGCGGAGGCAGTGTCGGAGGCGCTGGCGGATTCCGGAGTTTCGGCAGCTTCGGGGCACCCACTGGCGGTGCGGCTCACCGGTGCGCTGGCGGCGAATGCCCTGAGCGCCATCGGCCTGTTGGTCCTGGTCCGAAATGCCCTCAGCGGCAGCATCGACCGCGATCGTCATGCGACAGTGGGTGTGTTGGTGATGGTCGGCGTGATCGCTCTGCTATCGGCTGCCGCGACGCACCGACTCCACCGGGATGCGGTCGCCGAGCTGGCGCTCAACGCGATGGCGACCACGTTCGCCGCGGTCGCCGGCTTTTTGGCGGTGCCGGGCGGGCCTGGGGTTTACAACGTCTTGCTGGCCGCGACGGCGGCGGCGGTCACCTGCGTCTTGGCGATCCGGGCCTCGCCCCGCGCCGTGGTCGTGCTCACCGCCGTGTCGTGCGCCGCAACGGTTGTCGCGACCGCCGCCTTCGTGGGGGCGATCACCGGCGCACCGCCGTACGCGATCGGCGCGGCATCGACGCTGGTATCGCTTGGTTTGCTTGGCGTGGGGGCCCGGGTGTCCGTCGTGTTGGCGGGGCTATCACCATGGGTACGGCCGGGCGCGGATGACACCGAAGCAGACGGGTCCGGCCTGGCGGCGCGTGCGCTGCGCGCCGACGCCTGGTTGTCCAGCCTGCTTGGCGGGTTTGCGTCGTCGGCGGCCGTCGGCGCCGTCGTCACCGTCCTGGCCGGTGCGCCGCGCCTGTCTTGCATCGCGTTTGGCGGCGTCACCGGCGCGTTGTTATTACTGCGTGCGCGTAGTGGTGACAGCGTCAGGATGCTGACGTTCGTGACCGCCGGAATCGCCGTCGTGGGAACGACATTCGGGGTAGCCGCCACCTCGAGCACACCGGGACGCGGGCCGTGGGTGGCCGCGGCAGCGGGAACGCTGGCCGCCGGGGCCATCTGCTTGGGCTGCTTCGCGCCCACCATGTCGACTCGCCCCTTGTTGCGCCGAACGGTCGATGCCCTGGAGTGGCTCGCTCTGGTAGCGAGCGTCCCGCTGACTTGCTGGCTGTGTGGAATTTATGGCGCCGCCCGGGGACTGCACCTCCGATGAGGAGGTCTCCCGCCGGGCGCGTCCTGTTGGCCTGGGCGCTGGTATCACTGGCTGGAACCCCGCCCGCACAGGCGGTTTCGCCGCCGCAGATCGACGACAAGTGGTTACCGAAGCCGGCGCGGCCGGCGCCGGCCGCTCCGACCGTGCAACGCGAGGTGTGCGCGACCATGACGACCGGACCGGCGCCCTACCGCCCGCCGGACATCCTCGACCTGGCGCGAGTTTGGCCCCTGACCCGCGGTGCCGGACAACGGGTCGCGGTCATCGACACCGGCATTTCGCGGCAGCGCCTGCTAGCTGATGTGGTGCCGGGCGGCGACTACGTCTCCACCGGCGACGGCACCCAGGATTGCGACGCACACGGCACACTGGTCGCGGGAATCATTGCGGCGGCCCCGGATTCGAACGGCGCTGGCTTCGGCGGGGTGGCGCCCGAAGCCACCCTGATCAGCATTCGCCAGTCCAGCGCGAAGTTCTCCCCCGTCAGCGATCGGTCCCGGACCGGCGTCGGCGACGTCGACACCATGGCCAGAGCCATCCGCACCGCCGCGGATCTGGGTGCCTCGGTGATCAACATCTCCTCGGTCGCCTGCGTCCCGGCCGCCTCCCCGCTCGATGACCGCGCGCTCGGCGCCGCGCTGGCCTACGCCGTGGATGTCAAGAACGTCGTCGTCGTCGCCGCGGCCGGCAACACCGGCGGCGCAGCGCAGTGTCCTGCCCAGCGCTCGGATGCCACTTGGGAAACCGTCACGGTGGTGGCCAGTCCGGCGTGGTACGACGACTACGTACTCACCGTCGGTTCGGTGGACAGCCAGGGGGCGCCGTCGGCCTTCACACTCGCCGGGCCCTGGGTCGACGTCGCCGCGCCCGGTGAGGCCGTCACGCCGCTGGGCTCGGAACCGGTGTCAGGCACCAGTTACGCCGCGCCGGTCGTCAGTGGGCTGGCCGCCCTGATCCGCGCCCGGTTTCCGGTTTTGACCGCCCGGCAGGTGATGCAGCGAATCGAGTCGACGGCGCATCACCCCCCGGCCGGGTGGGATCCGCTCGTCGGCCACGGCACCATCGACGCGCTGGCGGCGGTCAGCACCGATGCCGGTGGGCCGGAGACATCGCCGACACCGCCCCCGGCCGCTATCGCCGCTCCGCCGGCGCTGGCGCCGCCGAACCCGCACGCCCGACACACCGCGCTGAGCGGCGTCGCCATCTGCCTCGCGGCACTGGGGATAGCGCTGGCCGTTGGGGTGGCCCGGGGTCGACTACGGGGCCGGGACCAAGTCGCGGGCGGTTGACGCCTTTTCTCTGCTGAGCTCCGGGCCGGCGGGAAGGGTCTGCAGGATCGGCCACGGCGCCGGGATCGCCGTCGTCAGCCCGAGGGCCCGGGCGGCGTCCTCGTCGTGGATCGGAAACCGCGCTCCGGTGTCGGTGACCAGGTATCGCGTGCCGGTTTGCACGTAGGCGCTTCGGCCGGGCGGCACGTACACCGCGTCCAGCGCGGGGCCGGGCCCGTCGGACCTCGACAAGGTCACCGCCGCTTGGCCGGGCGGCAGGGGCAACCGGTCACCGCCGAGAAGCGTGACGCCGGCGTGACCCGATGGCGCCGCCCGCCACCCGACGCAGAATGTGCCGCTGTCGTCCGACAGGATGGGCGTCCGGTCGGGGAGTCCGGCCACCGGCAGGACGTCGACCGTCCGAGCTGCGCGGATCGCGTCCGGCGCGACCGTCGGGGCATTCGTGGTGCCCTGGGAGTTGCTGAACCGCAGCAGATCGGCGGCCACCTGTCCGATTCGCTGTATCCCGGTCGCCAGCACCGCGTAATACTCGTCACCGCCGGACCGCGCGATGCGCACCACACTGCCAACTGTGAACCCCGGCAATGCCGCCGCCTTCTCGCCCGCACCCCGGATCCGTGGCGCCCTGATCGGTGGCGCCTCGGGGATGGCGTTCAGCAACGCCGGTGAAACGGGCCGCGGTGCGCGGCCCTCCAGCCGGAACGCGCGCGTCACCGCGGGGTCGGCGAGGTCCACGATGGCCCGCTGGCCGTCGTAAAGCAGGTACGCGGGCGAAGCCTGGCCGGCCGCGACCAGGGCCGCCTGGCCGGTACCGAGACGACGGGCCGCCGCGTCGTCCGTGCGGCCCACGATGACCGTCGTCGTGCCGGCGCGGTCCGCGTCGCAGATCGTCCAGGCCGACTCGTCGGCCGGCAACGGCTCACCGATCAGCTGCGGTGCTCCCGGGATGCCCAGCGGTGGCCCGCGTTTGGTGCGGGCCAGGTCCGCCTCGGGCACCGGCTTGGGTTTGGCGGCCGTCGCCGCGACCAACCGCGCCGACGCCAGGTTCAGCACCGGATGCCAGGTGTCGCCCACCCGCACGTACAGCGCCCCGGATTCTTGCCCCATCACCAGTTGGGTGCCATCCAGCGTCACCCGCGGGCGTAGCAAAGCGACGACCGCGGCCACGGCGATCGCGATCGCGGCGAGCAGGCATCCAATCGTCAGCGCCGCCCTTTGCGCCCGCGGGCGATCGGTGAGGGTGTGGACATCGCCGCCCAGCAACGCGCACTCGACGCGACGCAGCTCGAACAGGTAGTCGCCCACCTGCAGGCCGGTGGTCGGCTGACGCGGCACTTAGCCCCCTCCCCTGCGGACCTGTTGCGGCAACGGTAAACCGTCGCGTCATCGAGCCGCTTAACTCATCCACAGGTCAGCGAACTTTCGAACCGTGCTTAGGGTAGGTAAAGTTACGGCGTGTTTTCTCACCGGATAGGTCGCTGCGTCGGGCTCGGGGCCTCTGCCTTGGTCACCGCGGCTGGCCTGCTCGTATCCCCCGCCGGGGCGCCGACGGCCTCCGCCTTCGACTGCCCGGACGTCGAGGTCATCTTCGCGCGTGGCACCAACGAGCCCCCGGGCCTGGGCCGCGTGGGCGACGCATTGGTCGACTCGCTGCGCGAGCAGACCCACCTGAACATCCTGCCCTATGGGGTGAACTACGCCGCCAGCAAGCTGCAGCTGCACGGCGGTGACGGCGCCAACGACACCATCGACCGGGTCAAGAAGAGCGTGGAAACCTGCCCGAACACCAAGATCGTGCTGGGCGGCTACTCGCAGGGCGCGTCGGTGATGGACATCGTGGCCGGCGTCCCGATCGGCGGCATCAGCTGGGGCAACAAGCTGCCCGAGCAGTACGCCAACAACATCGCGGCCGTCGTCACGTTCGGTGACGTCGCCGACCGCGCCGGCGGTACGCTGCCAAGCCAAAGCGCGTTGCTGGGCTCGAAGGCCGCCGACTACTGCAACCCCAACGACCCAATCTGCCACGCCGGGCCGGGTAACGAGTGGAGCGGTCACACCGAGGGCTACGTCCCCGTCTACACCACCCAGGCCGCGGCGTTCGTCGCGCAGAAGCTCGCCGGCTCGAGCCCCGCGTTCGGGCCGCCGCTGGGCCCCGTGCCCAACCAGCCCGGTGCCACGCCGTCACCGGTTTACGGGCAGCAGACCCCGCCCGGCTCGCCGCCGTCGATCCACGGCGGAACCGGTCCCGCGCCCACGCCGGCGGCCCCGAGCACGGTGACTCCGCAAGCACCTCTCGTCTGAATCGTTACCGGCCCGCGATCAACGCGCCCCTAACATCGTGGGGTGCGGCTCATTCCACTGACACTGGGCGCCGGGCTGCTCGCGGGCGCCGCGATAGTGGTTGCTCCCCAACTGCTTCCGCAGGCCTTCGCCTCCTGCCCCGGCGTTGAGGTGGTCTTCGCCCGCGGCACCGACGAGCCGCCCGGCGTCGGCAAGGTCGGCGGCGCCTTCGTCAACGCGCTGCGCCAGCAGACTTCCAAAAGCGTTGGCTCCTATGGGGTGAACTACCCGGCCAATAAGGATTTCCTGGCTGCGGCCGACGGTGCCAACGACGCCAGCACCCACATCCAGCAGATGGCCGGCAACTGCCCCAACACCAAGCTGGTGCTCGGCGGGTACTCGCAGGGCGCGGCCGTCATCGACATCGTCACGGCCGCACCGCTACCCGGGCTCGGTTTCCGCCAGCCGCTGCCGGCGACCGCCGCCGATCACGTGGCCGCCGTGGCGCTGTTCGGCAACCCGTCCGCCCGGGCGGGTCAGCTGATGAGCGCGCTGACACCGGAATTCGGCGGCAAGACCATCGACCTGTGCAACCCGGGCGACCCGATCTGCTCGAGCGGCACCCGCTGGGCCTCGCACCTGAGCTATGTGCCCGGACTGACCAATCAGGCCGCGAATTTCGTCGCCAAGAAGATTTAGCGGGTACGCAGGTCCCGGGTGACCAGATTGCGCGCTTCGAGCTGATCGTCGGGCGGATAGTCGACGCTCACCAGCGTCAGCCCGTGCGGTGGGGCGGCCGCGAAGTCACTGGATCGGCTTGTGGCACTGAGCAATTCGCGGCACCACGACACCGGTCGCCGGTGCTCGCCCACGGCCAGCAGCGCCCCGACCAGCGAGCGCACCATCGACCAGCAGAACGCGTCGGCGGTGACGTGCGCGGTGATGAGGTCGCCGTCGCGGGACCACTGAAGGCGCTGCAGGTCGCGAATGGTGGTGGCGTTCGGCCGATGCCGGCAGAATCCGGCGAAGTCGTGCAGCCCCACCAGCTCTCGCGAAGCGGCGGCCATCGCGTCGACGTCCAGCGGTCTGGGCCAGGCGGTGACGTAGCGGGCCAGCTGCGGCTGCACCCCGTAGGGCGCGGTCGACAGCCGGTACGCATAATGGCGCCGTAGGGCCGAGAACCGGGCATCGAAACCCGCCGGGGCGCGCCGGATATCGAGCACCCGCACATCGGTGGGCAGAAACCGGCCGAGCCGACGCACCAGCGGCCGGAACTCGGGCTCGCCGACGTGTGGCGAGCGCGGATAGGCGTTCGGCAGCGCGTCCAGCGGCACATCGGCGTGGGTGACCTGCCCGGTGGCGTGCACGCCCGTGTCGGTGCGCCCGGCGGCCCGCAGCCGAACCGGCGTGCGGAAGAGGGTGGTCAGCGCCTCGTCGAGCACACCAGCGACGGTGCGCTGACCCGCCTGCGCCGCCCAGCCCGCGAATTCCGTCCCGTCATAGGCGATGTCGAGCCGCAGACGGACCGCAGAATCCGGGTCGTTAACTCTCGTCAGCCTCGTCAGCCTCGTCGGCTCTTTCGGCCTCGGCCCGCGCCGCGATGGCCTCGTCGTGCTTTTCCTCAGCGGCCGCCTCGGCCTCCGCGGACTCCGAAACCTCTGGCGTCTCGGTGGCCTCGGACTCGGCCGGCTCGGTCACCTCGTCGGCCGTCGGACCGACGGCTTCCTCAGGCTCAACCGCCGCCTGAGGTGCCGCCGCCGCCGCAACCGGAGCCTTCTTGGGCGTCTTCGCCCGGCGCGCCCGCTCGGCCTCCGAGGTCACCGTCTTCTCCAGCACCAGCTGGATCACCGCCATCGGGGCGTTGTCGCCCTTGCGCGGCTCGACCTTGATGATGCGGGTGTAGCCGCCGTTGCGGTCGGCGAAGAACGGCCCGATCTCGTCGAACAGCTTGTGCACGACGTCCTTGTCGCGGATCTTCTTGAGCACCTCGCGACGGTTGTGCAGCGTGCCCTTCTTCGCGTGCGTGATCAGCTTCTCCGCGTACGGACGCAGCGCGCGCGCCTTCGGCTCCGTGGTCTTGATCTGGTTGTGCTCGAACAGCGACGTCGCCAGGTTGGCCAGCAGAGCCTTCTGGTGCGAAGACGACCCGCCGAGGCGAGGACCCTTGGTGGGCTTGGGCATTGCACTATCTCCTAAGTGGGGCCGGCCCCCGTATCAGGTAGGGCCGGGACGGACGTCTCTTACAGCTGTTCGGTTTCCGCGTAGTCCTGGTCGTCGTACGCGCCCTCGGTCGACCACGTGCCCGTGGCCACGTCGTACCCGGCGACCTGCGACGGGTCGAAGCTCGGCGGGCTGTCCTTGAGCGACAGGCCCAGCTGGTGCAGCTTGACCTTCACCTCGTCGATGGACTTCTGACCGAAGTTGCGGATGTCGAGCAGGTCGGACTCGGTGCGGCTCACCAGCTCGCCGACGGTGTGCACGCCCTCGCGCTTGAGGCAGTTGTACGACCGCACCGTGAGGTCCAGGTCGTCGATCGGCAGCGCGAACGACGCGATGTGGTCGGCCTCGGCCGGCGACGGCCCGATCTCGATGCCCTCGGCCTCGACGTTGAGTTCGCGTGCCAGGCCGAACAATTCGACCAGGGTCTTACCGGCCGACGCCAGCGCGTCACGCGGGGTGATCGAGCTCTTGGTCTCGACGTCCAGGATCAGCTTGTCGAAGTCGGTGCGCTGCTCGACACGGGTCGCGTCGACCTTGTAGGTCACCTTGAGCACCGGCGAGTAGATGGAATCGACCGGGATGCGGCCGATTTCGGCGCCGGAGGCCCGGTTCTGCACCGCCGGCACGTAGCCGCGGCCACGCTCGACGACGAGCTCAACCTCGAGCTTGCCCTTGTCGTTGAGGGTCGCGATGTGCATGTCGGGGTTGTGCACCGTGACACCCGCGGGCGGCACGATGTCACCGGCAGTGACCGCGCCCGGCCCCTGCTTGCGCAGGTACATGGTGACCGGCTCGTCCTCCTCCGAGGACACCACGAGGCCCTTGAGGTTCAGGATGATCGCGGTGACGTCTTCCTTCACCCCGGCGACTGTGGTGAACTCGTGCAGCACGCCGTCGATGCGGATGCTGGTCACGGCTGCGCCGGGAATCGACGACAGCAGCGTGCGCCGCAGCGAGTTGCCCAGGGTGTAACCGAATCCGGGCTCGAGGGGCTCGATGACGAACTGCGAGCGGTTGTCGGTGAGGACTTCCTCCGACAGGGTGGGTCGCTGAGAGATCAGCATGGTGTTTCTTCTTCTCCTTCTCGGCACCCGCTATTTGATGCCGCTGTGTTTCCCGCGGCGACCCGCTGCGCCCGGCTTCGCCGCGCTTGCGATCGCCGCTGTGTTTCCCGCGGCGACCCGCTGCGCCCGGCTTCGCCGCGCTTGCGATCGCCGAGGATTTCGAGCCAGGGCTGGCTCGAAAGTCTCTTACTTCGAGTAGAACTCGACGATCAGCTGCTCGGCGAGCGGCACGTCGATCTGCGCCCGCTCGGGCAGCTGGTGGATCAGGATGCGCTGGCGCTCGCCGACCACCTGCAACCAGCTCGGGATCGGACGGTCGCCCGCCGTCTCTCGCGCGATCTGGAACGGCACGGTGTTCAGCGAGCCGTCCCGCACGTCGATGATGTCGTACTGCGACACCCGGTAGCTGGGCACGTTGACGTGCACGCCGTTAACGCTGAAGTGACCGTGGCTGACCAACTGGCGGGCCATCCGGCGCGTGCGGGCCAGCCCGGCGCGGTACACGACGTTGTCCAGCCGGCTCTCCAGGATCTTGAGCAGCTCCTCACCCGTCTTGCCGGGCTGCCGGGTGGCCTCTTCGTAGTAGCGGCGGAACTGCTTCTCCATGACGCCGTAGGTGAAGCGGGCCTTCTGCTTCTCCTGCAGCTGCTGCAGGTATTCGCTTTCCTTGATCCGCGCGCGCCCGTGCTGGCCGGGCGGGTAGGGACGCTTCTCGAACGCCTGGTCGCCCCCGACCAGGTCGGTGCGCAGCCGGCGTGACTTGCGGGTGATGGGTCCGGTGTAACGAGCCATGATCTGTTCTCCTAGACCCTTCTGCGCTTCGGCGGACGGCAGCCGTTGTGGGGCTGCGGGGTGACGTCGGAGATCGCGCCGACCTCGAGGCCCGCGGCCTGCAGCGAGCGAATGGCCGTCTCGCGGCCGGAGCCCGGGCCCTTCACGAACACGTCGACCTTGCGCACGCCGTGCTCCTGCGCCTTGCGCGCCGCGTTCTCGGCGGCCAGCTGGGCGGCGAACGGGGTCGACTTACGCGAACCCTTGAAGCCGACGTGGCCCGACGACGCCCAGGCGATGACGTTGCCCTGGGGGTCGGTGATGCTCACGATCGTGTTGTTGAAGGTGCTCTTGATGTGGGCGGCACCGTGCGGGATGTTCTTCTTTTCCCGCTTGCGGGTCTTCTGCCCCTTCTTGGGCGCAGAGGCTGCCTTCTTGGCTGGTGGCATGGGCGATTACCTGGCCTTCTTCTTGCCGGCGATGGTGCGCTTCGGGCCCTTGCGGGTGCGCGCATTGGTCTTGGTCCGCTGGCCGCGCACCGGCAGGCCGCGGCGGTGCCGCAGGCCCTGGTAGCAGCCGATCTCGATCTTGCGGCGAATGTCGGCCTGCACCTCGCGGCGCAGGTCACCCTCAACCTTGAGGTTCGCTTCGATGTAGTCGCGCAAGTGGGTCAGCTGGTCGTCGGTCAGGTCCCTGGTGCGCAGGTCCTTGTCGATCCCCGTAGCTGCCAGGATCTCGTTCGACCGGGTGCGGCCGACGCCGAAGATGTAGGTCAGCGCGATCTCCATCCGCTTGTCGCGCGGCAGATCGACGCCTACTAGTCGAGCCATAGGTGGCGTTTCCTCTTTATCTAGGCGGAGGTCTGATCCCAGTCCGTTCCCGCCGTTGAGGCGGGGCCCGGCCTCCGTCCGGGCGTAGCTGAACGGCCTATCCGCTCAGTGGTACTGGGAGGTCTGCATTCAGTTGTGGTGCAAGTGCTTGGGCCGATTACACGCCTGCTACCCGCTGGGCCCGGGCGCGCCGGGCTTGCGGTCGCCGCTAGCCCTGGCGCTGCTTGTGGCGCGGATCGGAGCAGATCACCATGACCCGCCCATGCCGACGGATCACCCTGCACTTGTCACAGATTGGCTTGACGCTGGGGTTCACCTTCACGGCTGTTCGATCCTGTTCTTTCTCGTTGTCTGATGCGGGCTTACTTGTACCGGTACACGATGCGGCCCCGGGACAGGTCGTAGGGAGACAACTCCACCACCACCCGGTCCTCGGGCAGGATGCGGATGTAGTGCTGCCGCATCTTGCCGCTGATGTGGGCGAGCACCTTGTGACCGTTCTCCAGCTCAATGCGGAACATCGCATTGGGCAGGGGCTCGACCACGCGGCCCTCAACCTCTATGGCACCGTCCTTCTTGGCCATAACTTTTCAGTAATCCTCGTCTTTGGTTTCGTATCCTTTATGTGCGCCGTTGGCGGCGCAGCATTCGCCCGACTAGAAACGTGAGCCGGTTACAGGAAATTCCTCAGACAGGGCACGCAAAAAGTCGGCGCGGATGACGCACCGTTGACCCACGATACCTGGTCAGGCCCCCTGACCCAAAATCGCCCGCAGCGAAATCCGGCCAACCTACTCAACCTGCCGCGGGGCCCCTGACGAGGGCATACTTAACCCCAATGACGAGCCCCGCGAGCCCCGCAGAACCCGCTACTCAGCCTCGCAAGCCGGTGTTGCTGACCGTCGACGACGATCCGTCAGTCTCGCGGGCGGTCGCCCGCGACCTGCGCCGCCAATACGGCGACCGGCATCGGATCGTGCGCGCCGAGTCGGGCCCGGACGCCCTGGACACGCTCAAAGAGCTCAAGCTGCGCGGTGAGACCGTTGCGGTCCTCATCGCCGACTACCGGATGCCGCAGATGAGCGGCATCGAATTCCTCGAGCGGGCGATGGACCTCTACCCCGCCGCGCGGCGGGTGCTGCTGACCGCGTACGCCGACACGCACGCCGCCATCGACGCGATCAACGTCGTCGACCTGGACCACTACCTGCTCAAGCCGTGGGACCCGCCGCAGGAGAAGTTCTACCCCGTCATCGACGGCCTGCTGGATGCCTGGCGGTCGGCGCCCGAACACCCGATCCCGCACACCAAAGTGATCGGGCACCGCTGGTCGGAGCGGTCCTGGCAGGTGCGCGACTTCCTGGCCCGCAACGGCCTGCACTACTCGTGGTTCATGGCCGACGATCCCGACGGCGAGCGGCTGCTGAAGGCCGCCGGCGAGGACGGCCTGCGACTGCCCGTCGTCGTCACCGAACGCGGCGATACCCTGGTCGAACCCACCGACGCGCAGCTGGCCGACACCCTTGGCCTGACCACCACCCCGTCGCAGGAGTTCTACGACCTGATCGTCATCGGCGGCGGCCCGGCGGGCCTGGCCGCCGCCGTCTACGGCGCCTCCGAGGGGTTGCGCACGGTGCTGATCGAACGCACCGCGACCGGTGGCCAAGCGGGCCAGAGCTCACGCATCGAGAACTACCTCGGCTTCCCCGATGGCGTGTCGGGCGGCCAGTTGGCCGACCGCGCGCGCAGGCAGGCCGAGAAGTTCGGCGCCGAGCTGATCACCGCGCGCACCGCCACCGCGCTGGAGGTCAACGGCCCCAAGCGCACCGTGCGATTCGCCGACGGCGGCTCAATCGACGCGCACGCCGTCATCCTGGCCACCGGCGTCGCCTACCGCCAGCTCCCGGCGGAGGGCTGCGGCGAGCTGACCGGCAAGGGCGTCTACTACGGTGCGGCCGTCTCCATCGCCTCGGAATGCGCGGGCGAGGAGGTCTACGTGGTGGGCGGGGCCAACTCCGCCGGCCAGGCCGCCATGTACCTGTCCCGCGAGGCCAAGTCGGTGACCATCGTGGTCCGGGCCCCGTCACTGGACGCATCGATGTCCTACTACCTCATCCAGCAGATCCAGCAGCGCCCCAACATCACCGTGCGCACCTGCACCGAGGTGCGCCGCGCCGTCGGGGCCGATCACCTGGAGCGACTGATCCTGGTCGACAACCAGACCGGCGAGACCGAGGACGTCACCTGCGCCCGCATGTTCATCTTCATCGGCGCCGCGCCGCGCACCGAGTGGCTGGACGGGGTGCTGGCCCGCGACGACCACGGTTTCGTGCTGACCGGGCCGGACCTGCGCAACGTGTGCGGGTGGACGCTCGACCGCCCGCCGCACCACCTGGAGACCAGCGTGCCGGGCGTCTTCGCCACCGGCGACGTGCGGGCCGAGTCCGCCAAGCGCGTCGCGGCCGCGGTCGGCGAGGGGTCGATGGCAGTCATGCTGGTGCACCGCTACCTGGCCGAAAGCTAGGAGGGCCATGACCGCCAAGACGCCGTGTCAGCCCGACGAGCTGCGCAGCCTGTTCCTGTTCGAGGCGCTCACCGACGAGCAGCTGGCCGTGTTGTGCGCCAACGGGCACATCGAGAACTACGAACCGGGCCCGATCTGCGTCGAGGGCGAACCGGCGACCTGTTTCTACGTCCTCATCGAGGGCGAGCTGACGATGTCCAAGCTCTCCGGCGGCCAGGACATCGAAACCAACCGCACCTCTCAGCGCGGCGTGTACGCGGGCGCCTGGCGTGCCTTCACCGGCGGGAACCAGAAGAGCTACGACGCCTCGGTGCACGTGACCAAGCCGTCGCGGTTCTTCGTGATGGACGCGCCCGTCTTCGCCCAGTTCATGCGCGACCAATTCCCGATGGCCGTCCACCTGCTCGATGGCATCGCCGTCGGCACCGACCGGACCCGGCGGATCATTGACAACCGGGAGAAGCTGCTGGCGCTGGGCCGGCTGTCAGCCGGACTCACCCATCAGCTGAACAACCCCGCGGCGGCCATCGCCCGTGCGGCGGCCGACCTGCGCGGCCGGGTCGCCGGCATGCGGGGCAAGCTGGCCATGCTCGCCGACGGCACCGTCAGCCCCGAAGCGCTCAGCGCCCTGGTCCACCTCCAGCAAGGGGTGGCCGAGCAGGTCGCCAAGTCGGCGGCGGAACACCTGAGCGCGATGGAAACCGCCGACCGCGAGGACGCGGTCGGCGACTGGCTTGAAGAGCACGGCGTCGAAGGGGGTTGGGACATCGCGCCGACCTTTGTCGAGGGCGGCGTCGACACCGACTGGCTGGAACGGATTTCCACGGTCAGCGAGGAACTCGCGTCGACGTCGTTGGAGGAGGCGATCCGGTGGATCAACTACACCATCGAGAGCGAGCTCCTGATGAACCAGATTCTGGAAGCGAGCAAACGGATTTCGGCCTTGGTGGCCGACGCCAAGCAGTATTCGCAGCTCGACCGGGCCCCGTTCCAGGTGGCCAACGTCCACGAGCTGCTGCGCAGCACGCTGGTGATGTTCGCCGACCGGTTGACCAAGGACGCTAGCAAGGACGCCAAATCGATCACCCTGGTGAAGGATTTCGACCAGTCGCTTCCCGAAATCGCTTGCTATCCGGGTGATCTCAACCAGGTTTGGACAAACATCATCGACAACGCCATCGCCGCGATGCGCGAGGCGGGCGGCACGCTGACCGTCCGCACCTGCCGGGAGGGCGAGAACATGGCCCGCGTCGAAATCTGCGATACCGGGCCGGGAATTCCCGCCGATATTCGCGAGCACATCTTCGAGCCGTTCTTCACCACCAAGCCGTTCGGCGAGGGCACCGGGCTGGGCCTGGATTTGGCGTTCAACATCGTCGTCAAGAAGCATCGCGGGGATCTGCGGGTGGAGTCGGTGCCCGGCGACACCCGGTTCATCGTGCTGCTGCCGCTGGAGCCCCCGCCGGCCCCCGACGTCGCCGCCGCCGAACTCGACGACGTCGAAGAGGACTAGGGCCGACTTCAATCCCGGCTATTCGGTCGACCGCGACTCCCTTAATCTAAGGAGGCGCAACGAGTTTCGAGCGCCGGCTCCCCATGCGTGGATCGGCGATGGACGGCCGCCTGCTGCGCACCGACGACCATGATCGCGGAACCCGTGACCACCCGCCAAAGATATGGACAGCCGGGTGGCTAGGAACACCCTGCGATCGGATCCAGAAGCAGTCGAACGACTCTCCTCCGATTAGAGGATGAAGAGCGCCGCGACCTGGGCCCGACCGCCGCTTGCGTTGCGACGAGTACGGTTGCGCCACAAGGAATATCGATCGCGTGACGACATACGCCGGTCGGTCGCGGGACTCTCGGTTCGAGGTGGAATTCGAAGAACAGCCCGGAGTCGGCGGCCGTCGCGCGACACCACACAGCTGGTCTTGACGCTCGACACGAACCGGGCGTAACCCCCTACGGGGATTCACGCCCCTCGGTTCCGATCCTGGGCCCATCCTTCATTCGTAGGAGCCTGCATCGTCAGCCAATCGGTCAGATCAGCGGACTGTCTGCGCCCGGCGTTTCGGCAATAGTTGCTGCCATCACCGACGCGTAAACAAGCCACGCGGCAGCCACACGAAAGGCAGCGGCCATGACAGAGGTCGTATTTCTCGACACCGAGTGCACCGGACTGGGTCACGACGCCGACATCTGGGAGTTCGCCGCCGTGCGCCGCCATGTGGGCGGCTCCCGATCCGAATTGCACATGTTCATCGAGCACGACAAAGCCAAAGCGGCCCGACTGCCGAAGGCTTTCCACGCCGACTACGCCGCCCGCTGCCCCGTGGACACCGCCGAACTGGTGCCACAACGGACAGCAGCGAGACGGATCTGGGAATTCATCGGCTACGACGCTGTCATCGTGGGCGCGGTCGTCGCCTTTGACAGTCAGCGGCTCGCGGCGCTTTTTTCCCGTCACCGGATGCCGCCCCCGCCGTGGCTGTACACCGTTGTCGACGTGTGCGCCCTCGGCGCGGGTTACCTACGCGCCAGAGGCGAGGCTGTCGAATTCCCGGCCCAGGTCGAAGAGATCGGTCGGCGTCTGGGCATCGACGTCGACGGCTACGAGCGCCACACGGCGATGGGCGACGCTTTGTTTGTCGAAGATATTTTCGACCGTTGCACCCTGCGCCGCGCACCGGCACAGCTGAGGACTGCCGCCTAACAGGTTCCACTGCAAAGGTTTTCGCCAGTTCCCATGCATTCGGCACCTCGGCACGGGGCATGACAGGTATGCCTTTCCTGGCCCCACGGATGGACACCTTTCCGTGACATGCCCAAACATCACCCGGATCTGTCGGAATAGCGCGCTCTGAACCTGGGTTGCAGACGGGGTGACCGATGCGCATACCAGCTCCGCTGAAAGCAAGCCCAACCTAGGCCGGTTCGGATCGTTCGGACGCGGCGTCACGCCTGGGCAAGCGAAAGACATCGAAGCCCTGGGCTACGGGGCCGTCTGGGTGGGCGGCTCGCCGCCGGCCGAGCTGGCCTGGGTGGAGCCCATCCTCGAAGCGACGACCACCCTGCAGGTGGCCACCGGCATCGTCAACATCTGGACGGCCGCGGCCAAACCGGTGGCCGAGTCGTTCCACCGCATCGACAAGGCCTACCCCGGCCGCTTCCTGCTGGGCATCGGCGTCGGCCATCCCGAGGCGCACACCGAGTACCGCAAGCCCTATGACGCGCTGACGGAGTACCTGCAGCAGCTTGACGACTACGGCGTGCCCGCCAACCGCCGCGTGGTGGCCGCGCTCGGACCGCGCGTGCTCAAGCTGTCCGCGGAGCGCGCCGCCGGGGCACACCCGTACCTCACCACCCCGGAGCACACCGCGCGGGCGCGCGAGCTGATCGGCCCGTCGGCGTTCCTGGCGCCCGAGCACAAGGCCGTGCTGACCACCGACGTCGAGAAGGCCCGTACGGTGGGCCGCAGGGCGCTCGACATTTATTTCCAGCTCGCCAACTACCGCAACAACTGGAAACGGCTCGGATTCACCGACGAGGAAGTCACCAAGCCGGGCAGCGACCGCCTGATCGACGCGGTGGTCGCCTACGGTACTCCGGAGGCGATCGCGGCCCGGTTGAAAGAACACCTGGACGCGGGCGCCAACCACGTGCCGGTGCAGGTCCTGACGAAGGACGAGAACCTGGTGCCGGCGTTGGCCGAATTGGCGGGGCCGCTCGGACTGAGCTAGCACCCGCGGGAGGGGACGTACATGACCGAGGCAGTAGCACTCAAACCCGACCTGGGCCGGTTCGGCGTATGGCTGCCCAACCGATCGATCACCCCGGAGTTGGCGGCTCGAATCGAGTCGCTCGGCTACGGCGCCGCGTGGATCGGCGGTTCACCGGACGCCGAGCTGTCGTGGGTGGAACCGGCCCTGGCCCAGACCACCTCGCTGCAGCTGGCCACCGGGATCATCAACATCTGGACGGCGCCGGCCGCGGCCGCCGCGCGGTCCTTCCAGCGCATCGAAAAGGCTTATCCCGGAAGGTTTTTGCTCGGGGTTGGGGTGGGG
Organism: Mycobacterium hainanense; assembly: GCF_041890355.1. NCBI lineage: Bacteria > Bacillati > Actinomycetota > Actinomycetes > Mycobacteriales > Mycobacteriaceae > Mycobacterium > Mycobacterium hainanense. The sequence goes on from NZ_CP169059.1 coordinate 4,802,736, forward strand.
CATCCCGAGCATACTCAGGAGTACGTCAAGCCGTACGACGCGCTGGCCTCCTACCTCGACGAGCTCGACGCCGCGATGGTTCCCACCAGCCGCCGCGTGCTCGCGGCGCTCGGGCCGCGCGTGTTGCGGCTGGCGGCCCAGCGCAGCGCCGGCGCGCACCCGTATCTGACCACGCCGGAACACACGGCCAAGGCGCGTGAACTGGTCGGCAAGTCCGTCTTCCTGGCACCCGAACACAAGGTGGTGCTCACGACGGACGCGGAGAAAGCCCGCGCCATCGGCCGCCGGTACGCCGACTTCTACCTTGACCTGAGCAATTACGTGAACAACTGGCTGCGGCTCGGGTTCACCGAAGCCGACGTCCGCAAGCCGGGCAGCGACCGGCTGATCGACGCGGTGGTCGCCTACGGCACACCGGAGGCCATCGCGCACCGACTCCGCGAACACTACGACGCCGGGGCCGACCACGTGGCCATCCAGGTGCTGGACAGCCAGGATGACGACGCGCTGATTTCGGCGCTGAGCGAACTGGCCGGGCCGCTGGGGCTGACGCGCGGCAGCTGACCGATCCACTCGGCTAGGGTTTGACCATGCGGTTACTGGTCACCGGCGGCGCCGGGTTCATCGGCGCGAATTTCGTGCACAGCACCGTCCGCGAACACCCCGAGGACTCTGTGACCGTGCTCGACGCCTTCACCTACGCAGGGCGGCGGGAGTCGCTGGCCGACGTCGAGGACGCCATCCGGCTGGTGGTCGGCGACATCTGCGACACCGAGCTGGTCTCCCGGCTGGTGGCCGAGTCCGACGCGGTCGTGCACTTCGCCGCGGAGAGCCACGTCGACAACGCGCTGGACGACCCGGGTCCGTTTCTGCACACCAACGTGGTCGGCACGTTCACCATCCTGGAAGCCGTCCGCCGCCATGGCGTGCGGCTGCACCACATTTCGACCGACGAGGTCTACGGCGACCTCGAGCTCGACGACCCCAACCGGTTCACCGAGTCGACGCCCTACAACCCGTCGAGCCCGTATTCGGCCACCAAGGCCGGCGCCGACATGCTGGTCCGGGCCTGGGTCCGCTCCTACGGCGTGCGCGCGACGATCTCGAACTGTTCCAACAACTACGGCCCGTATCAGCACGTCGAGAAGTTCATCCCCCGCCAGATCACCAACATCCTCACCGGCCGGCGGCCCAAGCTGTACGGCAGCGGCGCCAACGTCCGCGACTGGATCCATGTCGATGATCACAACAGCGCCGTGCGGCGCATCCTGGAGAAGGGCGAAATCGGCCGCACATACCTGATCAGCTCCGAGGGCGAACGCGACAACCTCAGCGTGCTGCGCACCCTGCTGAAGATGATGGGGCGCGCACCCGACGACTTCGACCACGTGACCGACCGCGTCGGCCACGACCTGCGCTACGCCATCGACCCGTCCATGCTGTACGACGAATTATGCTGGGCGCCAAAGCATACCGATTTCGAGGAGGGCTTGAGCGCCACGATCGACTGGTATCGTGCGAACGAATCGTGGTGGCGCCCTTTGAAGGATGCCGCGGAAGCCCGTTATGAAGGACGTGGTCAATAAGATGAAGGTTCGCGAACTCGATATCCCCGGCACCTGGGAGATCACCCCTGCCCTTCATGGCGACTCCCGGGGGCTGCTGTTCGAGTGGCTCACCGACCACGACTTCACCGGCTTCGCCGGTCACCGCCTGGACGTCCGGCAAGCCAACTGTTCGGTGTCGTCCGCCGGCGTGTTACGTGGCCTGCACTTCGCCCAGGTTCCCCCGAGCCAGGCCAAGTACGTGACCTGCGTATCCGGGTCGGTCTTCGATGTCGTGGTCGACATCCGCGTGGGCTCACCCACATTCGGCCAGTGGGATTCGGTTCTGCTCGACGACCTGAACCACAAGACGATCTACATCTCGGAGGGCTTGGCGCACGGCTTCCTTGCGCTCCAAGACAATTCGACGGTGATGTACCTGTGCTCGGCCGAATACAACCCGCAGCGCGAACACACCATCTGCCCCACGGATCCGGTGCTGGCGATCGACTGGCCACTGGTCAACGGCGCCGCCCCGAACTTGTCCGACCGCGATGCGGCGGCCCCAAGCTTCGAAGAGGTCCGCGCCTCGGGCCTGCTGCCCTCCTGGGAGGAGACCCAGCGGTTCATCAACGCCAAGCGCGACGGGTAGCCGCCCGCACACCGGGGCGTTGCGGGGCGACCCTGTCACGGAGTCTTTTATGGCGTCTGCTGATCGTGTTCGCACAAGTGCCGGCGAGCGACGTTATGCTTCAGCAGATACGGGGCGGTAGCTGTTTTGCCACCGAGAAATCCCTCAGGTAGCTTTAATTCGCCCGCTTTGGCGATCTGTGACGAGACGGGGACACCCGCAGCGCCCTATGCGGACGACTGGGGAGGCGGATGAAGCTCGGGCAGGTATTCGATCCGCGCAATAACGCACTCAATGCGTGGCGCTTGGCGTTGGCCGCCGAAGTGATCTTCTGGCACACCTTTTCCGCAAGGAGTCATCTCCCGTCGTCCCGGGCGGTGCTGCAGCTGCTCCTTTGCATAGGGGTCGACGGGTTCTTCGCGATCTCCGGATTCCTGATCACCGCGAGTTGGCTGAGCAACCCGAGGCTGCGCGACTATCTCGCCGCTCGAGCTCTTCGCATCCTGCCCGGCTTTTACGTGTGCCTGCTGGTGACCGCCTTTGTGATAGCTCCGATCAGCGTGGCGATCCAGGGCGGGTCGCCCAGCAAGCTCATATCCTCGGGCGCGCCGCTCGAATACGTTTTGAAGAACAGCGCCGTTGCCCTGGTCAAATTCGATATCGGTGGCACACCGCGCGGCATTCCCAATGCGGGGATGTGGAACGGTTCGCTGTGGTCCCTCATTTGGGAAATCATGTGCTACCTCGTCGTTGCGGTGATCGGGATAGTCGGACTCGCCAAGTATCGGTGGGTTTCCCTGGCGATTTTTTTGCCGGCGACGGTTGGGGCCGCGATGCTGCCGCCGCTGAAATTTCCCGATGTGCTCAATCAACACGAGGGGGGCGGTGGTGACGTCCGTACCGCCCTGCTTTTCTTGGTTTGCCGCTCCGCGATCATGTTCGCGGCCGGGGCATTCCTTTACCAGTGGCGCGACGTGATTCCCGCGCGATGGTGGCTCGTCGCAGTGAGCGTCGCCATCGTCCTGGCGGCCGGTTCGCTCCCCGACTACCGGGTCGTCGCCGCCCTCCCCCTCGCCTACGCCGTCATCGTCTCGGGCTCGTTGATCCACAACAAACGGCTGAGGCTGCGGACCGACCTGTCCTACGGCGCTTACATCTACGCGTATCCCACCCAGCAACTGCTCGCCGTCAGCGGACTTCTCAGCCTGCCTTCGATCGTGTTCACGCTGGTCGTCGCGGCGGCCACCTTGCCCCTTGCGGGGGCGAGCTGGTTTTTCGTCGAGAAGCCGGCGAGATCCCTCAAGTATCGCTTCAAGAGCAGGTCGGCCGCCCCCCTCCCCGACGCAACCGGCGGGGATCGGTCCACCCGGGAGGCGCGGGATACCGCCTAGTCATCGGCCTGACCAGCGTCGGAAGATAGGGCCTTCACTTCATAGAGTGGTTTATGATTCCGCCGGGCCTCGGGGGACCATAGCCACGCTGCCGTTGGCCGCGCTGGGACCTCATCCTTGACGAACCGATTGACGAGGTTGCCGATCCCGCCTGGCCGCCAGCTCGCCCACCCACAGCAGCACCGTCAGCACCTCCGCGGTCACCGTGATCACCGCGTGCGGTGACGGTTCCCAGCCCCGCTCGACAAACCCTTGCAGCCCAACGGTCCTCGACAGCGTGAACGCGACCAGCGAGCCGCCCGCCATGGCGGCCGCGGCCCAATGGAGCCATTCGGGACCGCCGAGCAGGATCAGCAGGGCGATGGCGAACGAGGCGCTGGCCTGAACCAGGAATGCGGCGCCGATGTCCGGGATGTGGCGATAGCCGTGGACATACAGGTAGGCGTGGCTGGCGGCGCTGACGGCCAGTGTCACGGCCAGGCCGATGCGAATCAGAAGAGTCATTGCAGGGCCTGCTCTTTCAACGCCAGGACGGTCTCGCCCTTGGTATAGCTGACCTCGCGGATACCGAGCGCTTCGCGGAGCTTGCCAGCGGGCAGCGTGACCGGCTTGGGCGCGGGCCCGTCGCCGGGCTTCGGCAGCGGGTACGCGGTCGTCGTCCCGCTGTAGAACGCCACGTTGCCCTCCGTCTTGGAAAACAATTGGTGCACATGCCCGTTCAGGCACGTGACCGACGAGAACCGGCGCAGGTAGGACAGCGCCTGGGCCGCATCGTCGGTGCCCCAGCCCCAGTTCGGGTACATCGCGAACAAGGGGATGTGGCTGAACACGATGATGGGGGTATCGCTCGACAGCCGCGCGACGTCCTTCTCGACGAACTCCAGCTGGTCGGTGCCCAGATGCCCGAGTTTGTGCAGGTTCAGCGTGTTGACCAGGGCGATCACGTGGACGCCCGCGGTGTCGAAGCTGTACCACCCGTCGCCCACGGAACCGGCACCGAAGGCGCTGCGGTACTTCTGGCCCGCGTCGTCGACCGAGTCGTGCTCGCCGGGCACGGTGAACACGTGCGGCGTCTTCAGGACGGTCATCATCTGCTTCACCTGGTCGAACTGCTCGGGGCTGGACAGGTGCGTGAGGTCGCCGGTGTGCACCACGAAATCCGGTGTGTAGCCGAGGTTGTTGACCTGGTCGATCGCGTGGGCGAACGTGCCGGCGACGTCCGGGTTGGGCGCGCCGGCGAAGCCGATGTGGCTGTCGCTGATCTGCGCGAACCGCAGGGCGGGCCGGGCGTGGGTGTGCTCGGCCGCCGCGCCGGCGACGTGCGAGATCACCTCGCCGCCAACCACGGAGAAGCCGACCGCCGCACCGAACCACGCCGTGTGCCGCATCAGCTGGCGGCGACTCATGTTCGGGTTCATCGGGTCACCACCACGGTTCCGTGCATCATCGGGTGGATCGAGCACACGTAGTCGAAAGTGCCGGGGTCGGTGAAGGTGTGGGTGAAGGTGGCCCCGGTCCCCATCCCGGGCGAATGGAACGAACCGTCGCTCGCGGCCACGGTGTGCGGCTCTTCGTCGCGGTTGGTCCACGTGACCGTGGTGCCCGCGGCGACGGTCAACGTGGCGGGCGCGAACGCGAAGCCATCGATGTTGACCTGATTGCCGCTCGCCGGCGCCGCCGGCGCGGTGAGGGACGCCGAACCTATGGACATGCTGGTGCCGGGTCCGGCCGCGGGCCGCGAAGCCGAGCAGCCGGCCAGCAGCGTGGCGGCGGCCAGCGCGGCGGCCGAAAGTTTGGTAAGCATCATGCCCATAGATAGGGCGACGCGTTACACCGCTCAGGCGGGCTGGTCGGGACGCGGGGGCGCGAACACCTCGATGGCGCCGTCGACCTCGCGAACCAGCAACGGCGGCAAAGGTTTCGGGGCGATCGGCAGCTGATGGGTCAGCACCTGCCCGCTCGGCGAGAAGGACGTCGAGTGGCAGGGGCAGCGCAGCGTGTCGTCGGGCGCGTCGAACCACAACCGGCACCCCTGGTGGGTGCACACCCCGGAGATGGCCTGCGGCTTGCCGTCGACACGGCGCACGAATCCGCTGACCGAACCGAGGTCGAACGGGTGCATGACCCCGTCGGGCACCTGCGAGCTGGCCGCCACCCGCTGCCAGGTCCCGGCGTTCGGCGTGAGCGGCGCGTTGTCGGCGGCCGGGACGCCGCCGGTTTGACCGGGGAGCACGGCTCGGTCGATGGACACCGCGGTGACCGCGGCTGCCGCGGCGGCGGACGTGCCGACGATGACCTGGCGGCGGGTGCTGGTGTGCCTGGGCGCGGATTCCCCGCGGGTGTCGGACATCTGTTCGGCGATGCGGCGATGCAGATCGTCGAGGAACTCCGGGCGCGGCGCCTCGCCCCTGCGCCCGGCCGCGCGCAGCTCGATCGCCGTGCGCAGCTGCGCCGCCTCGAAGTCGTCCGGCGCGAACGGCCTGGGCCGCCGGCCGCGCAGCAGGTCGTCGACGTATCGGCGTAACCCCCGAGCGTTCATGGTGCGCCCCCCTCGCTCACCTGCGCCGCCAGCCGCAGCGCGCGATGCTGCAGGACCTTGGCGTTGGCGACGCTGACCCCGAGCTCCGCCGCGGCGTCCTTGATCGAATGACCCTGCAGGAAACGCAATTCCAGGATGTGCCGGTAGCGGTCCGGGAGGTTGTCCAGGACCCGGGCGACACGCTGCGGCGCCGTGCTGATCGCCTCCTCGCTCTCCGGTGGCTGTTCGATGTCGTCGATCGAGGTTATCTCCCGACCCAGCGTCTCGCGCCAATGCGCGGCCAGCACCGTTCGCGCCGTGACCCGCAGATACGCGCGCACCTCGCCCACGCTCGCGGTCAGCCGCAGCGGTCGCAGCGCCGCGAGGAAGACCTCGGCGGTGAGGTCCTCGGCGTCGGCCCGGTTGCCGACCCGCGCGAACAGCGTGCGGTATACCCAGGACGCGTTGTCCTGGTACACCGCTTCCCAATCGGGATAGCCATCGTCAAAGCCGCTGTCGGGCACCGCCCGCAGCGGCCGTTTGACGGGTTCGTTTCCTGCCGCCACGTGCCTCCTCCACCCGATGAATATCGAGCCGGGTTACACCGGGTACGACGGCGCGGCAAGCGAGCTTTGTTCACTGAGCAGCTCGTCGAGTTTGGCGGCGGTGGCGCAGAACACCGACTTGGCGATGCCCACTAACCGCTCGCGCACTCGGGGCTTCGCCGATGCGGGCGGCAGCAGGTGGCCGATCAGGTGGCCGAACAGATCCAGGCGCGCCGCGGACATCCAGGCGGTCAGGTCCGGGTCGTCGAGCCAGCGCAATTGATTGGCGTAGTCGGCCCGTGCCAGCCGAAGCCAGTCGGTGTCGGTGTCGGGGTGCGGCAGCGGGACGCACAGCTCGTTTTTCACCGGGTCGTCGTGGTACGCGGCTTCGACGTGGGCGATCAGCGCGGCGCTGAAGATCTGCTGGCAGCCGCGCACGGCTTGCAGCGTGATGCGGCCGGCGCCGAAAATGGCTGTGGCGGGCCGTTTTTCGGCGCCGTCGGCGGTGCAGTCGATATACAGGGTGTCACCGTCGCGTGTCAGCGTGCCGCCGTCGAGGACCATCCGGTCCGCGTCGACGCGCTGCAGGTGGCCCATCCGGACCACGTCGCCGATGCGCCGGAGCTGATCGAGTTCCAGCCGGGTGACGGTCGCGCAACGGTACATGGTCGGGCGCACCGCGGGGTCGATGCGCAGCAGCAGGCCGGCGTCCTCCTGCCGCGCGAACAGGTCCTCGACCGACGTGGCGTCCCGGATGGCGCGCAGCTGGGCGGTGAAGCTGTTCTTGATGACGTCGGCGAACAACGCCCCAGGCTGCATCGTCGCGCGGTCCAGCAGCCAGGAGTCGCGGGGCATGATCCAGGTCATCCGGTCCGGCGCGATGCCCTGGCCGAGCAGCCACAGGCACGTGTCGATGCCGGTCTTGCCGGCCCCGACGATCACGTAACGCTCGCGGGCGCCGAGTTTCGGCAGGTCTCCGGGGGGCACGCAGCTGACGCCGGGCGCGACCGCGTAGGGCGGCGGGCGCATGGCCGGTACCGTCACGCGCATGTAGGTGGCGTCGACGATGCGGCGCGCCACGGTGACCGTGTAGTCGTCGCCCGCGAGCGTGGTGAAGCGGGCTTCACCGTCTTGGAGGCCGCGGTACTCGCTCATCGGGAAGTAGGTGACCCGTCCGCTGGCCAACAGCTGCCGGCGCAGAACGTGGTCGTAGTAGGCGCACACCTCCCCGGCGGTGGCCAACTCGTAAAGCCCTTGGTTCCAACCGTTTTGGTCGATCGAGTCGCTGCCCAGCGGCAGCGAGTTGACGCCGTAGAACGCCGAGGGCTGATGCAGGCGGACGAACGGGTAGGCCATGGTCCAGTGCCCGCCCGGTTGGTGGTAGCGGTCGACCAGCACCACGCGGGCGTCCGTTTCGGATACCAGCGTGTCGAGGAACGCCATGCCCATGGCGCCCGCACCGACCACCAGGTAGTCGGCCTCGATGGTGCGCATACGCCTTGAGGCTAGCGCGGTCAGCCGATGTCGGCGGCCGCGGCGCGGAGGTCATCCAGGGCCTTGCGGGCCAATTTGCCGAGGTCTTGTTCGTCGTCCGCGGCAAGCCACTCGGCGTAGGCCTCCTTGAACGCGAGCACGCCCAACTCGGCCGCCAGGGCCGCCGCCCGGTCCGGCACACCCCGCGCGCGCAAGGCGTCCGCCATCGCCGCGGCGAGGCCGACCTGTTTGAGGGCGTCGCGCTCCTGCAATTCGGTGCTGCTGGCGATGACGGCCTGCAGCCGGGGACCCAGCTCGCGATTGAACGGCGTCATCGGCCCGGCGGCCCGCTGCAGCCCGGCGGCCACCGCGGCGAGCGGGCTCGCACCCGGGGGCGCGGAGGCTATGCCCTCCGTCAGGAGCCGCGCGAGGGTCTCCTGCCCTGCCGCCAGCACCTCGCGCTTATCGGGGAAGTACCGGAAGAAGGTGCTCTTCGTCAGGCCGGCCTCATCGGCGATCTCGGCGACGGTGGTCCGGTCGTAGCCCTGCTCGGCGAACAGCTGCAAGGCGGCGACGACCAACCGCGCGCGCGCATCCGGTTCCCAGCGTGGCATTCGGTCATCGTAGCGATGGGACATTTGTCCCATCGCTCTGCTAGCGTGATGAGACATAAGTCCCATCACTCGAGGAGATGCTCATGCGCGTTTTCGTCACCGGCGCCACCGGCGGGATCGGTTCGGCCGTCGTGCCCGAGCTCATCGGCGCGGGCCACGAGGTCCTGGCGCTGGCGCGCTCCGACGCGTCGGCGCGGACCGCCAAGTCGCTGGGAGCCGACGTGCTGCCCGGCGATCTCGACGATCCGGAGAGCCTGCGCGCGGGCGCCATGGAGTCCGACGGAGTCGTTCACCTCGCCTTCCTGCACTTCGACGATTTCGAGAAGGCGGTCGCCCAGGAGGCCGGTGCCGTAGAGGCTTTCGGCGCCGCACTCGACGGGACCGGCAAGCCCTTCGTGATGGCCTCCGGCACGCCTGCCATTCCCGGCCGCATCTCCACCGAGCGCGACACGATGCCGACCGAGGGGCCCGTCGGCGGGCGCGCCCGCAACGCGCAGGCCGCTCTGGAATTGGCGGCCCGAGGGGTCCGCTCGGCGGTCGTCCGCCTCCCCCGCTCCGTCCATCGGGCCGGCGGGCCCTGTGGCTTCGCCTCGCTGCTCGTCGAGGCCGCCCGACGGACCGGGGTGTCCGGATACGTCGGTGACGGCACCCAGCGCTGGCCGGCCGTGCACGTCCTCGATGCAGCCCACCTGTTCCGCCTCGTCCTCGAAGGGGCACAGCCGGGCACGGTGGCGCACGCCGTCGGCGACGAGGGCGACCCGATGCGCGCACTCGCCGAGGCCATCGGCCGCCGGCTCGATCTGCCGACCGCGTCGGTGCCCGCGGAGCATTTCGGGTTCCTCGGCGCGATCTTCGCCCTGGACCAGCCGGCCTCGAGTGAGCTGACACGCGAGACGTTCGGCTGGCGCCCCACCCACCCGAGCCTGCTGGCGGACCTGGAGGCCGGGAACTACCCCACGTGAGGCTACGGTCGCGCCATGATCAGCTGGAGAGAGTTCACGCATGTCGCCCCGCGAATCGCGGCCGTCTTCACCCGCCGCCACGCCGCGACCGGCAACCTGTGCATGCTGGCCACGCTTCGCTCGGACGGATTTCCCCGGATCAGCCCGATCGAGCCGAGGATCTTCGAGGATCAGCTCTGGATCGTCGGCATGCCGGGTACGACCAAATTCCGTGACCTGTCTCGCGATCCGCGCTTCTGCCTGCACACCGCCACGGTCGACACCGAGGTCAAAGACGGCGACGCGAAGTTGTTCGGCGTCGTCGAAGACGTCGCCGACGGGGCCTTGCGTCGACGGTTCGCCGAGGCGCTCTACGAAGAGACCGGCCTGGACATTCGAGGGCAGGAGTTCGACCACTTCTACCGGGCCGACGTGACCGGTGGGTCCGCAGTCGAGGTGACCGATGGCCACCTGGACATCACCATCTGGAAGCGCGGCGAAGCCGAGCGCGTCGTACGCAAACACTGAACGCCTTGCCACGCCCGAGCCATGTTACTAGGATATCCAAGTATTCGCTGGGTAACGACGACTCGAGGGCACCATGACCACACAGATCCCGCACTTCATCGACGGGCAGCGCACCGCCGGCCAGTCCAGCCGCACCGCCGACGTCTTCAACCCGAGCACCGGCGAGGTGCAGGCGCAGGTCGCGATGGCCGGCAAGGCCGACGTCGACGCGGCGGTGGCCTCGGCCGTCGAGGCCCAAAAGGGTTGGGCCGCATGGAATCCGCAGCGCCGTGCGCGGGTGATGATGCGCTTCATCGACCTGGTCAACGACCAAATGGACTCCCTCGCCGAGCTCCTGTCCCTCGAGCACGGCAAGACGCTGGCCGACGCGCGCGGTGACATCCAGCGCGGCATCGAGGTCATCGAGTTCGCCGTCGGCATCCCCCACCTGCTCAAGGGCGAGTACAGCGAGGGCGCCGGCCCCGGCATCGACGTCTACTCGCTGCGCCAGCCGCTCGGCGTGGTCGCGGGCATCACCCCGTTCAACTTCCCGGCCATGATCCCGCTGTGGAAGGCCGGACCCGCCCTGGCATGCGGGAACGCGTTCGTCCTCAAGCCCAGCGAGCGCGACCCCTCGGTTCCCGTGCGGCTCGCCGAGCTGTTCGTAGAGGCGGGCCTGCCGCCCGGCGTCTTCCAGGTGGTGCACGGCGACAAGGAGGCCGTCGACGCCATCCTGCACCACCCCGACATCGAAGCCGTGGGCTTCGTCGGCAGTTCCGACATCGCGCAGTACATCTACGCGACGGCCGCGGCCACCGGCAAGCGCTCACAGTGCTTCGGCGGCGCCAAGAACCACATGATCGTGATGCCCGACGCGGACCTCGACCAGGCCGTCGACGCGTTGATCGGCGCCGGATACGGCAGCGCCGGCGAACGATGCATGGCGATCAGCGTCGCGGTGCCGGTCGGCGAACAGACCGCGAACCGGTTGCGTGCCAGGCTCGTTGACCGGATCAACAACTTGCGGGTGGGTCACAGCCTGGATCCCAAGGCCGACTATGGTCCGCTGGTCACCGAGGCCGCGCTGGCGCGCGTGCGCGACTACATCGAGCAGGGTGTGGCCGCGGGCGCGGAGATCGTGATCGACGGGCGGGAACGCCGCAGCGACGACCTGACCTTCGACGACGCCAGCCTCGAGGGCGGATTCTTCGTCGGCCCAACGCTGTTCGACCACGTCACCCCGGAGATGTCGATCTACACCGACGAGATCTTCGGGCCCGTGCTGTGCATCGTAAGGGCCGAGACCTACGAAGAAGCACTGGCGCTTCCTTCTCAGCACGAATACGGCAACGGCGTCGCGATCTTCACCCGTGACGGCGACGCCGCGCGTGACTTCGTGTCCCGGGTGCAGGTGGGCATGGTCGGCGTCAACGTGCCGATCCCGGTTCCGGTGGCCTACCACACCTTCGGCGGTTGGAAACGCTCGGGCTTCGGCGACCTCAACCAGCACGGCCCGGCGTCGATCCAGTTCTACACCAAGGTCAAGACCGTCACGTCGCGGTGGCCCTCCGGCATCAAGGACGGCGCCGAATTCGTGATCCCCACGATGGATTAGGGCGCCATGTTCACCCTGAACGAAGACGAGCGGGTCATCACCGAGACGGCGGCCGCGTTCGCCGCCAAACGCCTGGCCCCGCACGCCCTGGAATGGGATGCCGCCAAACACTTTGCGACCGACGTGTTGCGGGAGTCGGCCGAGCTCGGCATGGCCGCGATCTACTGCCGCGAGGACGTCGGCGGCAGCGGGCTGCGCCGGCTCGACGGCGTCCGCATCTTCGAGCAGCTGGCCATCGCCGACCCGACCACCGCCGCGTTCCTGTCCATCCACAACATGTGCGCGTGGATGATCGACACGTTCGGCACCGCCGAACAGCGCAAGCAATGGGTGCCGCGGCTGGCCGCGATGGACGTCATCGCCAGCTACTGCCTCACCGAACCGGGCGCGGGGTCGGACGCCAGCGCCCTGAGCACCAGGGCCGTCAGGCAGGGTGGCGACTACGTGCTCGACGGTGTCAAGCAGTTCATCTCCGGCGCGGGCGCCTCGGATGTCTATGTCGTGATGGCCAGGACCGGCGGTGAGGGTCCGCGCGGCATCTCGGCCTTTGTCATCGAAAAGGGTTCAGCGGGGCTGAGTTTCGGGGCGCTGGAAGAGAAGATGGGCTGGCACGCGCAGCCGACCGCGCAGGTGATCCTCGAGGGTGTGCGGGTGCCCGCCGAGGCCATGCTGGGCGGCGCCGACGGCGAGGGCGCCGGTTTCGGCATCGCGATGAACGGCCTCAACGGCGGCCGGCTCAACATCGCGGCGTGCTCGCTGGGCGGCGCCCAGTCCGCCTTCGACAAGGCGGGCGCCTACGTCCGGGACCGGGCGGCGTTCGGCAAGCCACTGCTCGACGAGCCCACCGTCCGGTTCACGCTGGCTGACATGGCCACCGGGCTGGAAACGTCGCGAATGATGTTGTGGCGGGCCGCGGACGCGTTGGACAACGATGACCCCGACAAGGTCGAGTTGTGCGCGATGGCCAAGCGCTACGTCACCGACACCTGCTTCGAGGTGGCCGACAAGGCGCTGCAACTACACGGTGGCTACGGCTACCTGCGGGAGTACGGTCTGGAGAAGATCGTTCGCGACCTGCGCGTGCACCGCATCCTCGAGGGCACCAACGAGATCATGCGGGTGGTCATCGGCCGGGCCGAGGCCGCGCGGGTGCGGGCGAGCGCGTAGAAAGGCGACCATGACGAGCATCGCTTTTCTCGGCCTGGGCAACATGGGCGGGCCGATGTCGGCGAACCTGGTGGCCGCGGGCCACACCGTGCGCGGCTTCGACCCGGTGCCCGCGGCCGTCGCCGCCGCGGCCGGCAACGGTGTCGCGACGTTCGACAGCGCCGCCGACGCCGTGGCCGGGGCCGACGTGGTGATCACCATGCTGCCCAACGGCGACCTGGTGAAGCGTTGCTACGCCGACATCCTGCCGGCCGCCAAACCGGGTGCGTTGTTCGTCGACAGCTCGACCATTTCGGTCAACGACGCCCGCGAGGTGCACGCGCTCGCGGAGTCGCACGGGGTGTCCCAGCTGGACGCGCCGGTCTCCGGCGGCGTGAAGGGCGCCGTCGCCGGGACGCTGGCGTTCATGGTGGGCGGCGAGGACGACGCCCTACAGCGGGCTCGGCCCGTGCTGGAACCCATGGCGGGCAAGGTCATTCACTGCGGCGCGGCGGGTGCCGGGCAGGCCGCCAAGGTGTGCAACAACATGGTGCTGGCGGTGCAGCAGATTGCCATCGGCGAGGCGTTCGTCCTCGCCGAGAAGCTCGGGTTGTCGGCGCAGTCCCTCTTCGACGTCATCACCGGTGCGACCGGCAACTGCTGGGCCGTGCACACCAACTGCCCGGTGCCGGGACCGGTCCCGACGTCGCCGGCCAACAACGACTTCAAGCCCGGTTTCGCGACCGCCCTGATGAACAAGGACCTGGGCCTGGCCATGGACGCGGTGGCGTCCACCGGGTCGGCGGCCCCGCTGGGCAAGCACGCCGCCGAGATCTACGCCAAGTTCGCGACCGACCACGCCGACAAGGACTTCAGCGCGGTCATCGAGATACTGCGCAACGGCTAACGGCCCGATCGGCGTTCGGCGAGGGCTCCCCGGACGAACGTGGCGAGGGCGCGGGCCGGCAGGTTAGCTTTCAGGGATCCGTTCGCAGCCCGCTGCAGGGCCAACCCGTGCGAGAGCGCGATCTGCGAGACACCGAATTCGTATGGCGTGAGTGTTGATTCGATGCCGAGACGGTCGAAGTGGATGGCGATGAGCTCGCCGAGCCGGCGTCGGTAGGACTCGTAGATCGTCGCGAACTCGTCAGCCTTGGCGCCCCCGCGCATGGTGTAAAGCTGGAACTCGGTGGTCAGCAAGCACCAGCCGCTGTCTTCGCCGAGAACCTGGTAGCGGCGCTCGATCGCCGGGGCGAGGTCGGAAGCGGACTTGACGCGATCGAGGGAGCGGCCAAGGGTCTCGATCTCCGCGTCGAGGTGATGGCGGATGAGTTCTAAGAACAACTCGTCCTTGGACGCGAAGTTCGAGTAGAAGGCGCCGCGGGAGAAGCCGGCTTCTTCGGCGATGACGTCGATGGGCGCCGCTTCGAATCCGACTCGGCAGAACACTTTTCCGGCCGACTCGACGAGCCGTTGCCGCGTTTGTTCCCGTTGCTCACTGCGGGTCAAGCGAGCCACCGCGGCCTCCTCATCCGTGCGCTTGACACGAGCCTGACATACCTGCATTCTAATACGCAAATGTATTTGGATGTGGTAGTGCATTTAGAAATCGTGTCGAAGACCGAGGTGGCATCGTGACCGACCGAACGGAAGCGCCCCGGGCGGCCGCGTGGATTCAGGAAAACGAAACGCTGATAAGCCGGCGGGGCCATCACATCGCGTTCCGGCGACGTGGGGCGGGCCCGCCGGTGCTATTGCTGCACGGCTTCCCCACCTGGTCCTATGACTACGCAGCGGTGGCGGCCGACCTGGCTACCGACCACCACGTCATCACGCTGGACTTCCTCGGCTACGGGGCCTCGGACAAGCCCAACCCTTACGACTACTCCGTGGCCGAATCAGCCGACACCGTAGAGGATCTCGTGACGCACCTGGGCGTCGGTTCGCTGCGCTTGGTGGTTCACGACTACGGCGGGATCGTCGGCCAGGAACTCATCGACCGGGCCAACCGGGGGCGGCTCGGCTTCGGCATCGACGGGCTCGTCGTGATGAACTCCGGCATTGTTTACAGCGCCTACCGCCCGACACGTCTGCAGCGATTGCTGATGTTGCCGGTCGTCGGCAAGCTGCTGGCCGCGCGTATCGGCGCCGCGAGGGTTCGCTCCGGGCTGGATGCGGTGCGCGGATCGCAGCTCATGGACGCTGAATTCGACGACCTGTGGCTCGGGGTGTCCCGAGAAAACGGTCACAGGCTCGCGCACCGGCTGATCAAGTACAACGCCGAGCGCGCGGTCCATCACCGTCGTTGGGAGGCGGCTCTGGCCAATTGGAACGGCCCACTGCATCTGGTTTGGGGGCTCGATGATCCGGTATCGGGTCGTCACGTCCTCGAACAGGCCACCGAGGCGCTGCCGCAGGCCAGGATCACCGAGCTTCCCGGTGTCGGCCATTACCCGCAATCCGAAGCCCCACAAAGCGTCGCCGCGGCCGTCCGGAGCGGCTGAACTCAGAAATCGCCCGCGTCGCGGCGCAGCGACTCGATCGACGAAACCAGCGCGCGCGCTTCGCCTTCCGACATGCCGATGTCGGCGAATACCTGCTCGTTGAGCGTCACCGTGGCATCCTCGACCGTCGAGCGGCCCAGGTCGGTGATCTGTACCAGCGTGGTGCGCCCGTCGGTCGGATGCGGCACCCGCTGCACGAGCCCGTCGGCCTCGAGCCGGCGGATCGCGTGGGTCACGCTGGTGACGTGGACCTGCAGCCGGTCTGACGCCTTGGTGATCGGCAGCGCGCCGGTGCGGCTGAACGCCAACAGCCGCAGCAACTCATAGCGGGAGAAGCTCAGGTCGTAGGGACGCAACGCCGTCTCGACGCGGGCCAGAAAAATCTGGTGCGCCCGCATCACCGACGTCACCGCCACCATGCCCTGCGCGACGTCGGCCCACCCGGAGCGCTCCCAGTTGTCGCGCGCCGCGGCGATCGGGTCACGCTTCGGCGGTCGTGAGGCAGCCACGCCCCTTCATACCGCACTCGGCGCGCGGGCGCGGCCTTTCCCCAGCGCGGACAGCACCGCCAGCGTCGATGCGCGGTTGCCCACGGTGATCCGCGCGCCGCCGTCCGGGTAGCAGCGCACCCGCGGGCCGCCGCCGGTGAAAACCTCATGCCACGGCCCACCCCTCGGAGGCAGGTACATGAAGTTCGCGTGCGAGTCGGTGGTGTAGATCCCCAGCGCGCTCAGCCGCATCCGGAGGTAACCGCGTTCGGCGTTGATCATCCGGACCCGTTGCACCAGTTGGTCTTCGGCCCCGTATGAGGCGGCGACCGCGACCAGACTGGTGATCGGGGCGCCGAACGGCGGTTGCTGGGACCACAGTGTGGCGGCCAGCTCCCGCGACGCCACCGCGTAACCGATCCGCAGCCCCGCCAGGCCGTACGCCTTCGAGAAGGTCCGCACCACCACCACATTGGGAAAGCGGGTGAGCAACGCCGACACGGCGATGCGATGCTCGGGCGCGGTGAACTCGACGTACGCCTCGTCGAGCAGGACGACGGTGTCGCGCGGCACGCGGCGCAGGAACGCCGACACGGCGGCCGCGGACTCCAGCGTTCCGGTGGGGTTGTGCGGGCGGCACAGCGCCACCACCCGGGCGTCGTCGGCGGCGCGGGCAAGGCCATCGAGGTCGTTGTGACCGCGCTCGTCCAGGGGAACCGCCCGCGGCCTCAGCCGCGCCATCCGCGCCAGGATCGGGTAACCGTCGAAGGTGGGTGCCGACATCGCGATCACTTCGCCCGGGGCGGTCAGCGCCTGCAGGGCCTGCAGCACGACGCCCGTCGCGCCGGCGCCCGGCACCACCCACTCGGCGGGCACCCCGATGTGGTCGGCGATCACGCCGCGCAGCTTCTCGGGCAGGAATTCCGGGTAGCGGTGCGCCGTCTGCACCGACCGCATCAGCGCCGATCGCACCTCCGGTAGCGGCGGGAACGGATTCTCGTTGAGCGACAACGCAAGCGGATCCAGCGCGGTGGGCAGCGCGTCACAGACGTCGCCGGCGGCCGGGCTCGGAACGGCCTGCATCAGCCCCGCCCGCCCCACCGCACCGCCGCCGCCCCGGCGAAGTCGCCGGCGTGGGCGAATGCGGCCATCATGACGACGTCGCCGGGCTCGACCTGACCGTCGGTGATCGCGCGATCGAGGTTGATCGGGATCCCGGCGCCGAACAGGTTGCCGCACTCGTCGAAGGTGTCTCGATGCCGTTCGGGGGGCAACTCGAGCGCCTCGCGCCAGTTGCGCAGAAACACCCGGTTCGGCTGGTTGGTGACCAGCAGATCGATCTCCTTCGGTGGCAGGCCTATTCGGTCGCACACCGCCAGCGCCACCTCGGGAACCTGGCGGTTGCCGCGGGCCAGCACCTTGGTGATCTTGCTCTCGGTGAAGCCGATGCTGCCCTCGCCGGAGCCGGCCTGCCACCACTTGCGGGGCGGGTCGTAGGACAGGGTCATCTCACCGGCGTACTCGCCGTAGGTTCGGCACTCGACGTCGAGGATCGGTGATCGGTCATCCAGCGTGACCAGGCCCACCGCCGCGCCGTCACCGGGCACCGCGGACTGCGCCTTGCGGCGAATCGTCGGCTGATCGAAGAACTGCCCCGCGGCGTTCTGCGCGATGGCGATCAGCGCGGTCCGCCCCGCGCCGGAGGCCAACAGTTTGCGAGCGACGTTGAGCGCCAACACGAACGCCGCGCAGCCGCCGTTGTTCAGGTCGAGCACCCAGGAGGGCCGCAGGCCCAACCGGTGCGCGATGCCGCCGCCCTGGCCGTAGAAGGCCATGTCCGGCACCTGGGTGTGGGTGATGAGCACGTCGGCGCCCTCCACCGCGTCGTGGCCGTGCCGCTCGATCAGGCCCTGCGCCGCTCGTTCGATCATGTCGATGGAACTCTCGTCCGGCCCGACGTGGTGGCGAAACTTCGGAGCCCGGAACATGACGTTCTCGCGCAGGTCGTCCGATTCGGCGAATTGCGCGTAGTAGTCGGTGCCGATCGGCTCGCCGGGCAGATAGGTGGACACGTCGATCAGACTGACGCTCATGGGGTCACCTCATCCATTTCGGCGTCACCGGCAGGCCGTTGCGGTGCCGGTATTCGGCGATCGCCTTGAGGTTCTGCAGCTCCAGCGCATGCCCGGCGCCGAACATGTCCCAGAAGTCGCCCACCCACACCGGGCGCTGCGCCGGGGCAGTCTCCGGGTACGGGTTGTGGTCGTAGAACGGGTGGTGGCAATTCGTCCACAGCACAACCGATCCCGGCTTGTCCAGGACCACCTGCGCATCGATGACGCGCATCAGATAGACCATCCACAGGTGCTTGCCCTGATCCCACGCGCAGTAATAGTCGACGGTCCGCGCCTGCGCGTTGGCGACGGTCCGCGTGTAGATCTCGGTCTCCGAACCCAGCCGGTCGTAGGCCAGCCAGAGGCCGGGCTCGTCGGTGGTGGTGAAGCCGCGCAAGCTGTAGGTCCACTCCTCGAGGCTGCGGGTGTCCGACATGTACTCGTAAAGCTCGTCGGGCGGGCACGCGACGTAATCGTTGACCGTGCAGTACTGGCCGAAGACCTGGTCATGCGGGTACACCGACCGCATCATCTCCATGATGATCGGGGTCGCCTGTTCCCGTGGGCTGGTCTCGATGCGGATCACCCCGTCGATGGGGGTGGGGATATCCTCAAGCGCTGGCAGCGACATCGGCCCGGTTCTCCTTTGCGGTCGAAACCTGTTCTGTGACAGCCGCGTTGCTCGGCAGCTCGGTGAGAAAGGGTGCAAACGGCGGGATTTCGTCGGCGGCGCACTGCACACTGACCACCGCCGGGCCCGCAACGCCCAGCGCCATCCGCAGCGCCGCGGCCAGTTGGGCGGGCTCGCTGACATCGACCGATGTCAGCCCCGGGAACATTGCCGCCAGGCCGGTTCCCAGCGCGCTGGGCCGGAAACGGTTGTAGCTATAGCGGTCGTCGTAGAACAGCTGCTCGCGGGTCACGCACATGGCGTGGGCGTTGTTGTTGAACAGGACGAACGTCACGGGAAGCCGGTACTGCACCGCCGTGTGCACCTCCATGCCGTGCATGAAGAACGCGCCATCCCCGGCGATCACCACGGTGCGGCCGCCGGCCCTACCGCCGTTCGCACGCCCGAACGCCATCCCGATCCCGGCCCCGAAGCTGTACCCCATGCCGCCCATGCCGAGCGCGACCACGAACCTGCCCCCGCGCCGCACGGGCAGGTAATGGATGGCGGCGGCGCCGGTGTTGCCGGCGTCGACCACGATGTCGGCCCCGTCGGGCAAGGTTTCGTCCAGCACCGCCATGGCGTCGCGGTACCGCACGCCCGGGCCGGGGCAGGGCGGCGGCGTCAGCTCGGTGCGCCGCACCACGTCCGGCACGCGCAGTCCGTTCGGCCGACCGTGACCGCGCAGCGCCTGGGTCAGCAGGCGCAGTGAACCACGCAGGTCGTCGGTGTGCACGTGGGTGCAGCGCGGATAGGGCCGCGCCGACCCGAGCGATAGCGTTCGCACGCCGGCCAGCGCGTCGTCCAGGCCGCCGCGGGCGGTGACCGTCAGCCGGGTGCCGACGATCAGGCATACGGAACTGGCGGCCACGGCTTCGGCCACGCTCGGGTGGCCCATCACGCCGGTCACCCCGAGCGCCGACGACGACCCGAACCCCGGCGTGCCGGCCACGTCCTTGGCGTCGGGGACGGTGGCCACCCGCGCCCGCAGCAGCGCGCGCAGGTGCTCGAGCTCGGTCCGGGCGTCGTCGCGGGCCACCTGCTCGCCGGCGATGATCGTGACCGGACCGGAGACACGACGCAGTTCGGCCGCGATGACCTGCGGGTTGCCGATCGGCGCGCCGAGGTCGGCCGGGCGCTCGGCGCCATCCTCGATGGCGACGTGGGCCTGCTGAATGTCCTTGGGCAGCAACAACACCGCGGGACCGCCGGTGCGCGCCGCGGAGACCGCCCGGGGCAGCGCCGACACGATGTCGGCCGGCGCGAGCACCCGCTCGCATGACACCGACACCGCGGAGAACAGCGCCTGGGCGTCCAGCGAGCCGTTGCGCCCGCTGGTGTCCTGGAAGCTGCCCCGGCCGTCCATCGTGGTGGCGGGCTGGCCGACCAGCGCCAGCACCGGAACCCGGCTGGTGAACGACTCGCCCAGACCGGCGACAAGGTTCAGCGCCCCACCACCCGACGTCGACGCCACCACGCCCAGGCCGGCGCCGCTGCGGCTGTACCCGTCGGCCATGGTGGCCGCCGAGAACTCGTGCTTGGCCAGCACCGCGGTCACCTCGGGCCGGTAGTGCGCGGCGTCGTAGAGATCCTCGATGTTGGCGCCGTCGACACCGAAAATGTGGTCCACCCCGAGCGCCGCCAGTTGGCCGACGACGTGATCGACCACCCGGTAGTTGCCGAACATGTTTTCAGACACGAGCCCGGCTCTTGATCGGTTCACCCCGGCGGGTGAACCGTTTGCCGGCGGCGATCGTGATGCCTAGATGACCATCGAACTGCGCGACGTGGTGCGCGAGTACCGGGTCGGCGGTCAAACGGTGCGGGCGCTCGACGGGATCAGCCTGCGGCTCGCGGGCGGCCAGTTCGTGTCCGTGGTCGGCCCCTCTGGCGCCGGCAAGAGCACCTTGTTGCATCTGCTCGGCGCGCTCGACTCCCCGGATTCGGGCTCGATCACCTTCGACGGCGCGGAGATCGGCCGCCTGGGCGACGAAGAGCAGTCGCGGTTCCGTCATCACCGGGTGGGCTTCATCTTTCAGTTCTTCAATCTGCTGCCGACGCTGTCGGCATGGGAGAACGTCGCGGTGCCCAAGCTGCTCGACGGCGTCCGGCTGGGCAGGGCCAAACCGGAGGCGATCCGGTTGCTGGACCGCGTCGGGCTGGGCAACCGGACCGAGCACCGGCCGGCGGAACTGTCCGGCGGCCAGATGCAACGGGTGGCGGTGGCGCGGGCGTTGATGATGGATCCGCCGCTCATCCTCGCCGACGAGCCCACGGGCAACCTCGATTCGGCGACGGGCGCCGCGATCCTGGGGCTACTCGCGGGGGTGGCCCACGAGGACGGCCGCGGCCGGCTGGTGGTGATGGTGACGCACAATGCGGACGCCGCGGCGGCGACCGATCGGGTGATCACGCTGCAGGACGGGCGGGTCGGTTCCGACGTACCTGCGGTCCCCGCGTAATGATCACGGCGGCCGCGAGCCGACTGCGCGTGTTCAGCCTGCGCGAGCTCGCCGTGCACCGCCGCCGCACGTTCGCGTCGATCGCCGTAATGGCCGTATCCGCAACCTATCTGGTCGCCATCATCGGCATCTTCGGATCGATCACCGGCTCGGTCAACCGGCTGGCCGACGGGATCGCCGGTGTGGCCGCACTCGAGGTATCGGGCAGCACCGACACCGGGTTCCCCGACGTGGTACTGGCCGACGTGGCCGCGGTGCCCGGCGTCGCCACCGCGGCGCCGATGATCCGGACCTCCGCGTCCACGCCGACCGGCCCGGTGCTGCTACTCGGCGCGGACGCGAGCACCGCCGCGCTGGGCGGCGCCCTGAAGGACGCGGTCGCACGACCGGTGCAGGCGCTGTCCTCGACGCCCACCGGGGTCCAGGTCGGGCCGCGGGTCGGCTACGCGAAAGGCCAGACACTGCAACTGGGTTCGGGTGAGGTCACGGTCAGCGAGGTGCTCGCGGGCAAGCAGTTCGCCGACCTCAACGGCGGGCACTACGTGCTCGCGCCGCTCGCGCTGGCGCAGAGCGTCACCGGTCGCCCCGGTCAGCTCGACTCGATACTGATCACCACCAAACCAGGGGCCGACCTGGCCACCGTCCGCGCCGCGGTCACCGCCGCGGTGAACGGCCGCGCCCTGGTGGCCGCGCCGAGCGTTCGGGCCGCCCGCGCCGGCGACGGCGTCAAGCTGATGAACTACATGGCCCTGCTGGGGGCCGCGGTCGCGCTGGTGGTCGGCGCGTTCCTGATCTACACCACGATGACCATGGCGATCACCGCGCGCCGGCCGGTGATCTCCATGCTGCGCGCCATCGGCGGCCGGCGCACCACCATCGTCGGTGACATGCTCGGGGAGGCGGCGATCCTGGGCATCATCGGCGGGGCCATCGGGTCGGGGTTGGGAATCCTGTTCGGCCACATCGCGATTCGCCGATTGCCCCCGGCGATGACCCAGGGGCTCGAGGCCAGAGTTGAGTATTGGCTGCCCGGTTACGCCGTCCCGCTGGCCCTCGCGGCGACGGCGCTCACCAGCGTGGCCGCGTCCGCGATGGCCGCGCGTCAGGTATACAAGGTCGCGCCGATCGAGGCGCTGGCGCCCGTCGGCGTGTCGGCGGCGGATGTCGTGCCGCGATGGTTACGCGTGGCCGCCGGGGCCGGCGCCGTCGGCGTGTTCGCGGCGTCGATCGGCGTCGTCATCGGCCAGCGGGGCACGCTGGCGTTCGCCGCGATGGCCGCGCTGCTGAGCGCCGAGATCGCGCTCGGCTTCGCGCTCAGCGCCGCGATCGTCAAGGGCACGGCCGCCACGGCCCGCCTGTTCGGGTCGGTCGGGGCGCTCGCGGCGGCCACCATCGAACGCGCGCCGCGGCGGGTGTGGGCGACGGTGATGACCGTGCTCATCGGCGTGGTCACCACCGTGGTGATCACCGGCACCAACGCCGACATGATCCGTTCGGCCCGCGGCATGTTCTCCCCCGCCGCCGACGTCGACGTCTGGGTGAGCGCGGATCCCCCCGACAGCTACCCCACCGACCCTCTCCCGCAAGGCCTTCCGGGGAAGCTGGCCGCCGTGCCCGGGGTGGCACGGGTGACCGAGGGTGCGCTCGGGTTCGCCGTCGTCGGGGGCACCCGCGTCCTGCTCGACGGCTTCTCCGGCGGGACCCACGATGCGCTCTTCCGCGCGCTCGGCGAACAGTTGCGCGCCGACGTGCTCGCCGGTCGGGGCGTGGTGCTCACCCAGAACCTCGGTGCGACGCTGCACGTCCGCGCCGGCGACCGGCTGCAGCTGCAGACGCCGCACGGCCCGCGGCAGGCCGTCGTGCTCGCCCTGGTGCCGTTCTTCTCCACCGTCATCGGCACCATCGGCATCGATCTCGATCACCTGCGCGCCTGGTTCGATCGCCCGGCCGCGACGACGCTGCAGATCACCGCGGCCCCCGGGACGGATCCGAAGCGGCTGCTGGCCGGGGTCCGCGCTGCGGTGCCGGCGCCGAACCACGTGTACGACGGCCGCGCGGCGTTGGCCGGGCTAGAGGCCCCGCTGCACCAGAGCATGTTCATCGCCAACGCCGTGTGGGTCATCGTCGTCGCCGTGGCCGCCGTCGCGCTGCTCAACACGCTGACCCTCTCGGTGACCGAGCGCCGCCGCGAGATCGGCGTGTTGCGGGCGATGGGGTCCAGCCGCCGGTTCACCCTGCGGACCGTCCTGGCCGAGGCGGCCGGAATCGGTTTCGTGGGCGGCCTTTTGGGGCTGCTGTTCGGCCTGACCGACCAGTGGCTGTTCAGCCTGATCAGCGGGGACATCATGAACTTTCCGGTCGGCTTCCGCCTGAGCCCGATGGCCCTGGCCTTCACCGCGGGGGCGCTGACGATCTGCCTGCTCGGCTCGCTGCCGCCCGCGCGGCGGGCGGCCCGGCTGAACATCATCGAGGCCGTCAGCGTGGACTGAGCGTGGCGAACCCCTGCAGGTGGGGCTTGCAGGGGAACGGGACCGGCGTGCGCGGGATGGTGTGTAGCGCGGTGGTGTCGAACCCGGCCGCGGCGATGGCGTCCAGGGTCCGCCGGTTCGGCTCGCAGCCGCCGGACAGCCACGACCACGGCTTGGCGACCAGGTCCTGGCAGCGGCCGGTCGCGCCGTTCCCACGCACATGCTCGAGAACTACCAGCCTGCCCCCGGGTACGAGCACGCGGCGGATCTCACCCAGGGTGGCGGCCACGTCGTCGACCGAGCACAACACCAGACCGATGTGGACCGAGTCGAAGCTGTCGTCCGGGAATGGAATCGACTCGCCCGTCCCCTCGACGATGTCGGCGGCGATGCCGTGGCGACCGGCGAGCCGGGACGCCATCCGCCGGAACGACGCCTCCGGCTCCACGGCGGCCACCGACGTGACCGCCGCGGGCAGGAACCTCAGGTCGGTGCCGGGGCCCAGGCCGAGCATCAACAGCCGCCCGGTCGCGTTGCGCAGCGCCGCGCGCCGATACCGGTGGTAGAACAGCCGGTCGAAGACGGGCTGGCCGAACCGGTATATGTACGGGAACAACGGGTTTCGGCGCGTCACCGGCCCTCCAGGTCCATTCGGAACGGCGGGTATTCGTCGCGCATCAGGGACACGTACACGGCCACCCGGTAGCGCCAGCGGACGATGCCGAGCAACATATCGGACATGCCCGGCGGGATAGTCCCGGTGCACAACAGCGTCACCGCGGTGATCACGCACAGCACCTGCAGCAGCGGCTCCATCGACCAGCAGAGCAGGACCTGCGGGATGGCCAGCAGCCACTTCACCAGCACGGCCCAGTTCTTCAGCCGCTCCGGATAGTCGACCTGCAGATCGCCCGGATAGTCCGGCCGCGACGCGAGCGTGAACGGTGGATACCTGTCCGTGCTGTTCATCGGAAACCGGAAATTCATCACCCGCCACGACCAGCGCAGCACCCCGACGTTGAAGTCGAATATCGGCCGCGGAAATCGCCCGGTGAACAGGATGGCGACGCCCGCGACGACCGTCGAGAGAGGGTAGATCAGATACAGCCCAATCAGGATCGGGTAGTGCGGAACCGCCAACACGCACCACTTCACCAGCCAAAGCCAACGCGACGGGGCATCGAATTCGCCTCGGACCCTGACGGATTCGTCGTTCATGGGCTGGATCGGCTGGTCGTCGCTGCCCCGATCCCGCGGTCGATCTCCGCGGACATCCGGCGGTGGCTCGTCCACAACAGAAACATCGTCAGGGCGCGGGCCTGCAGCCGATCCGGGATCAGCGCCGCCGGGCGCAGCACCACCTCGCCGTGCGACACCGGCAGCGATGCCACCCGCGACACGGCCATCACCCTGCGCCGGCGGGTCCGCTCGTACCAGCGCAGCGCGCTCGGCACGCCCCCACTACCCGCCCGGTCCGAGAGGGCCTTGCACAGCACCATGGTGTCGAGCAGGGCCTGGTTGGTCCCCTGCGCCAGGGTGGGCGGCATCGTGTGCGCGGCGTCGCCGAGCAAGGTGACCGGGCCGCGGCCCGCGGGCGGGATCGGATGCCGGAAGTGCGGGTAGGGCGAGTGCACCAGGTCCTCGTCGGTCAGCGCCGCCAACACCCGATCGACGGCGTCGGACCATCCGGTGAAATGGGAACGGATCGTCTCGATCGGACGGTGCGGCCGCACGAAGTCGTGCGACCACGGCAGGTCGAACCACCACTGCACGTCCGAACCCCCGGCCGGCCACAGGCCCAGGTTCCCCCGCTCGCCGATGACCATCAGCGCGGTGTCGCGGTGATCGATCTCCGCGAGGCTGATCAGCCCCTGCCAACTGCACCAGCCGGTGGGCTTGGCCGCGCCGCCACCGACGGCGTTGCGGACCATCGAGTGCAGGCCGTCCGCGCCGATCAGCAGGTCGCCCTCGACCGAGCGGCCGTCAGCGAACTCGACCCGCACGCCCTCGCGCGATCCGGTGAACGCGATCGCGCGCGAATCGCAGCGGATGCGGTCGGCCGGGAAGCCGTCCAGCAACCGCTGCAGCAGGACCCGGCGCGGGACCATCCGGACGGGCGCGCCCAGCCGCTCGGCCAACGCGGACACGTCCAGCGTGGCCAGCGGGCGGCCGGTGGAGGTCACGGCCCGCACGGTGGACAGCAGCTGACCGGCTCCGTGCA
The DNA here is from genome assembly GCF_041890355.1 of Mycobacterium hainanense. Lineage (NCBI taxonomy): Bacteria > Bacillati > Actinomycetota > Actinomycetes > Mycobacteriales > Mycobacteriaceae > Mycobacterium > Mycobacterium hainanense. The sequence goes on from NZ_CP169059.1 coordinate 4,828,588, forward strand.
TGTCGACGCCCAGCTGCCGGAGCACCGTCTCGCCGTTGGACCAGACCGTGACCGCGCCGCCGGCCGCCCGAACCCCGTGCCGCCGCTCGAAGACGGTGACATCGTGCCCATCCCGCAACAACCCCCGGGCGACCGAGATACCGCCGACGCCGGCGCCCACCACCAGGACCCGCAGGGAGCGCCCGTCGCCAGACACGTCAGGCCTTACATCGAGCGCTGCAGCAGAACTTGGCCGCTGTCGGCGGCGACCACCTGCACGGCGGCGATCTGGTCGACCGGCGTCGAGATGCTGCCCGCAGGCGTCGCGGTGTGGCCCGGCACGGCCACCCAGGTCGCCAGCCGGGTCTGGCTGCCGTCGCGACCCACCACCACCATCGCCAGCGTGTCGTGGTGCGCGTTCAACGGCGCCAGGCACACGCACCGCAGGTTGATCGACGTGCCCCAGTGCTGGCTGGACAGCTCCACCGAGGAGGTCAGCAGCGTCGTGCCCACCTGCGCCATCGGTTCCGCGGACGCGGCCACCTGCTGCGACGAGGACGACGAATACCCCTGCACGCCGACGAACACACCGAACGCCAGCACCACGGCCGCGGCCGACGAGGCCACCCACGTCACGATGCGCGTGCGGCGCCGGCGCCAGCTCACCTTGGCCAGCAACGACGTCAACAGCTCCGGCGAAATATCCGGTGTCGCCGCCAACGGCTGCGCGGCCGGGTCGTTCATCGCGGTGACCTCGTCGCGGCTCAGCTGCGAGAGCAGGCCCGGCACACCGCTCAGGTCGGCGACGGCCTCCCGGCAGGCCGGGCAGTGCGCGAGGTGCGCCTCGAATTCGCGTCGCTCGGCCGCCGACAGCGAGCCCAAGACGTATGCGGCATCCCACATCACGTACGGGTCGTCGGGCGGCCCGATCCCCCGTAGCGGCGTCTTCATGTCATCCATTTCCTCTTCACCCTTCAAGCTTTCGGAGCCCCTCAGCGGGTGACTCCAAGTTCCTGCAGAGTGAGCCGCAACGCCCGCACGGCGTAGTGTAGTCGCGACTTCACCGTTCCCTCGGCGATGCCGAGGTCTGCAGCAATCTGTGCGGTGGTCCAGCCGCGGTAGTAGGACCGCTCGATCACGGCCCGGTGCTCCGCGGATAGTTGCGCCATCGCGTCGGCGATCAGCAGCTTGTCCAGCGCCGCGTTCACCTCGTCGGGCGTCGACCGTTCGGGCGCCCCGGCCTCGTCCGTCGAGGCGACGACGTTGCGGAAACGGGCGCTGCGCCGGTCGTCGATGATCATGTTGCGCGCGACCGTGAACAGCCAGGCTCGCGCCGAGCGCTCGGTGTCCCCGACGACCTCCGGATGCTGCCAGGCTCGCAACAACGTCTCCTGGACCACGTCCTCGGACTGGCTCGCGTCGCCCGTCAACCGAAGCGCGTAGCGCCACAACACCGCTGCGTGTTCGTCGTAGAGCGCCTTCATCAGGGCGGCTTCGGCAGTTCCCGACGCGCCACGAGTGCCTGTCACACGGGCCACTCCATCACCTCCGACTACTGAAACGAGTCGAATGGCCGGTCGGTTCAACTGCCGCGACCCGCCGCGCCCGGCTCCGCCGCGCTTGCGATCGCGGTCGGTTCAACCGCCGCGACCCGCCGCGCCCGGCTTCGCCGCGCTTGCGATCGCGGCCCGTTAGGCCAGCGTCAGGATCCGGGGCCCCGCGTCGGTGACCGCCACGGTGTGCTCCCAGTGTGCCGCACGCGACCCGTCGGAGGTGGTGACGGTCCACTCATCGTCGAGCACGACGGTCTTGCCCGACCCCAGCGTCAGCATCGGTTCGATCGCCAGCACCGACCCGGGGGCCAGCAGCGGGCCGCGACCGGGCGAGCCCTCGTTGGGCAGGAACGGGTCCATGTGCATATGCCGGCCGATCCCGTGGCCGCCGTAGCCCTCCACAATGCCGAACGCGAGCCCGTGCCGGACCTCGGCCGCGCGCGTGCCCGTTTCGATGGCGTGCGAGACGTCGGTCAGCCGGTTGCCGGGGACCATCGCCGCGATCCCGGCCTCCAGCGATTCCCTGGTGGCGTCGCAAAGCGCCTGGTCGGCCGCGTCGAGGGTCCCGACGCCGAACGTGATCGCGGCGTCGCCGTGCCAGCCGTCCAGCACCGCGCCGCAGTCGATGGACACCAAGTCGCCCGGCGCCAGGATCTCTCCGGCCGACGGGATGCCGTGCACCACGCGCTCGTTCACCGAGGCGCAGATCGAGGCGGGGTAACCGTGATAGCCCAGGAACGACGGGATCGCGCCGGCCTCCCGGATCACCGACTCGGCAATCTGGTCCAGGCCCAGGGTCGACACCCCTGGGACCGCCGCCGCCCGCACCGCCTGCAGCGCCGAAGCGACCACGGCCCCGGCCGCCGCCATCGCGTCGAGCTCGTCGGGGGTGCGCTGCGGCACGACCTTGCGACTCCGCAGCCGGGCCAGCGGGCGCACGACTACTTGCCCAGCGCTTGCAGGGCGCGGGCGAACACCTCGTCCATAGAGCCGACGGCGTCGACCGTCTTGAGTTCGTCGCGGTAATACTCCAGCAACGGCGCGGTCTCGTCGCGGTAGACCTTCATCCGGTTCAGGATCACGTCGTCGGTGTCGTCGGCGCGGCCACGGGCCTTCAGCCGTTGCAGCAGTTCGTCCTCCGAGACGCGGAACTCGAGCACCGCGTCGATGTCGGTGCCGCGGCGTTCGAGCATCCGGTGCAGCGCCTCGGCCTGCTCGGTCGACCGGGGGTACCCGTCGAGGACGAACCCCCCGGCCGCGTCGGAATCGCTGAGGCGGTCGTCGACGAGCTGGTTGGTCAGCTCGGAGGGCACCAGATCGCCGGCATCCAGGTAGCGCTTGGCCTCCAGGCCCAGCTTGGTCCCGTTCTCGATGTTGCTGCGGAACAGCTCACCGGTGGAAATGTGCGGGATCCCGAGCTTTTCGGAGAGCTTCTGGGCCTGCGTTCCCTTGCCCGCCCCCGGCGGCCCGAGCAAAACGACTCTCACTTCAGGAACCCTTCATAGTTGCGCTGCATCAGCTGGCTCTCGATCTGCTTGACCGTATCCAAACCGACACCAATCATGATCAAAACCGCAGTACCGCCGAACGGCAAATTCTGAACCGCTCCACCGTTGCCGATCTGCAGGAACAGGTTCGGCAGCACCGAGATCGCGCCGAGGTAGATCGAGCCCGGCAGGGTGATCCGGCTCAGCACATAACGCAGGTAGTCTGCGGTCGGCTTGCCCGGCCGGATACCGGGAATGAACCCGCCGAACTTCTTCATCTCGTCGGCACGTTCGTCGGGGTTGAACGTGATCGACACGTAGAAGTACGTGAAGAAGATGATCAGCCCGAAGTAGATGCTGATGTAGATCGGGTCGCTCGGGTCGGACAAATAACTACCGACGAACTTGTCCCACCAGCTGTTGCCGACACCGCCGCTGCCGCTGCGGATCAGCTGCGTGATCAGGTGCGGGATGTAGATCAGCGACGAGGCGAAGATGACCGGGATGACGCCGGCCTGGTTGACCTTCAGCGGCAGGTAGGTCGACGTTCCGCCGTACATGCGCCGGCCCACCATGCGCTTGGCGTATTGCACCGGGATCCGCCGCTGGCCCTGCTCGACGAAGACCACGCCGACGATGATCGCCAGGGCGGCGACGCAGACGGCGGCGAAGATCGCCCCGCCGCGGCTGTCCAGGATTGTCTTGCCCTCGGACGGGATGCGCGCCGCGATGCCCACGAAGATCAGCAGCGACATGCCGTTCCCGATGCCCCGCTCGGTGATCAGCTCACCCATCCACATGACCAGCGCCGCGCCGGCCGTCATCACCATCACGATCACGACGAGGGTGAAGATGCTCTGGTCGGCGATGATGTCCAGCGAGCAGCCCTGCAGCAGCCCGCCGTTGGCCGCCAGCGCCACGATGCTGGTCGCCTGCAGGATGGCCAGCGCGATGGCCAGGTAACGCGTGTACTGCGTCATCTTGGCCTGGCCGGACTGGCCCTCCTTGCGCAGTTCCTCGAACCGCGGGATGACCACCGTGAGCAGCTGCACGATGATGCTGGCGGTGATGTAGGGCATCACCCCCACCGCGAACACCGTGAGTTTCAGCAGCGCACCGCCGGAGAACAGGTTGATCAGCGAGTAGATCTGGCCTGCGGCGCCGCCGCTGGCCTCCTTGATGCACTGCTGGACGTTCGGGAAATTGACGCCAGGGGATGGCAAGGCGGCGCCCAGCCGATAGAGAACGACGATGCCCAGCGTGAAGAGGATCTTCCGTCTCAGGTCGACTGTCCGCAGCGATGAGATGAAAGCCGAAAGCACTCTTCCTCCTGCGCAGCCGGGGGGTCTCCTGCATTCCGCGCCCAACACCCGCAGGCCAGGACGTACGGCCGCTTTTTCTAAAGCGCGTAAAACCGTGTACGAGACTAACAGCTGGACTGGGTGGCTCCGTCCACGGCCGTCGGCGACCGCCCAGGAAAGCACAGGAAGCCGTAAGCCACAGAAGGTAGAGTGCTGTTGGCTCGTTGCATTTGCTAAATAAATAGGAGCAACCATGACACGCACTGACCAAGACAGCTGGGACTTGGCGTCCAGCGTCGGTGCCACGGCCACCATGGTCGCCGCGGCCCGCGCGCTGGCCAGCGAGGGCACCGACCGGATCATCGACGACCCGTTCGCGGCCCCCCTCGTGCGAGCGGTCGGGCTGGACTTCTTCCGCCGCCTCGTCGACGGCGAGACGTCGGGGGACACCCCGGGCAGCGAACGGGACCTGCAGCTGGAAACCGATTCGATCGCGGTGCGCACCCGCTTCTTCGACGACTTCTTCCTCAACGGCGCCCGGGACGGAATCCGCCAGTCGGTGATTCTGGCCGCCGGCCTCGACGCCCGCGCGTACCGGCTGAGCTGGCCGCGCGGAAGCGTCGTCTACGAGGTCGACCAGCCCAAGGTCGTCGAATTCAAGACCGCCACCATGGCCGAGCTAGGCGCCACCCCCACGGCCGAACGCCGGACCGTCAGCGTCGACCTGCGCGACGACTGGCCGGAAGCGTTGCGGCGCAGTGGATTTGACCCGACACAACCCACGTCGTGGAGCGCCGAGGGACTGCTCATGTACCTGCCGCCCGAAGCCCAGGACAAGCTGTTCGACAACATCACCGAGCTCAGCGCCCCCGGCAGCAAGCTGGCGACCGAGTTCCACGGCGACTCGAGCCGGACGATGACCGAACGCGCCAAGCAGTTCAACGACCGGTGGGCCAACATCGGCTGCGACATCGACCTTTCGGGCCTGTTCTTCGAAGGCGAGCGCAGCAACGTGGTGGATTACCTGACCGGCCGGGGCTGGCACGTCACCACCCGGCAGCGCCGCGAGTACTTCGCCGATTACGGCCTGACCTTCCCCGACGACGAGACGTCCCAGCTGCGCAACATCGTCACCGTCACCGCGACGCTGAGCTAGCCGTAACCTCCGCCGCTAGCCGGGCTTGGCGGCGACCCGCCGCGCTTGCGATCGCCGCTAGCCAGGCTTGGCGGCCGGGGCGCGCACCACCATCGGCACCGCCGGGAAGCACCACGCCATCTCGGTGCGCGACTTGCGCAGCGCGGCGGTGCCGTACCCCTTCTTGCGGTGCTCGGGGTGAATCCAGATCCGCACGTTCACCTCGCCCCCAAGCAACTCGCCGAACACCATTCCGACCTTCTCGCCGGAGTCGACGGCCACAAACCAGGCGGCCTCCTCGTCGTCGAGGCGCCCGAGCGCCGCGCTGATCTCGTCGTCGAGGTTGCCGGCCGGCCCACCGGACCCGTCGCCGGCGGCGCCCATGTCCTCGGTGCGGGCGGCGAAGATGTCGCGGTCCCTCTCGGCGGAGAAGGGCCGCAGTTCCAGGGTCTCCCCCGAGCTGGCCGGCCGCTCGCCGAGGGTGAAGCTCAGCTGCTTGTTCAGGTCGTCGAGTTCGGCCAGGATCTTGCGGCGCGAGTCGATGGTGAGCTGATCGAACGACATCCCCATCACTGCTTCGGCGGCCACGTGCGAAGTGTCGAGCAACCGGACGATCGCCTCGACGGCGGCCGCCTTGTTCTCGGACTCCACCACCACATCGGCGATTTCATGCCGCCGTTCAAGGGCTTTCAGCAGGGCATTGGCGATCTCGCGTCGGGCGGCTTTGCGGTCGTGGTCGGTCATTGCACCAGCCTAGAACGCCGGTGGGGGTAGCGCGCTACATCGTCGGTTTCCCAGCTCCAGGAACCGTTGGTAGCGGTCGGTGACCGGCGCCGCCCACGCGGGATCGGGTTCGACGACGCGGTCGGTGCGCGCCCACCGCGCGGCGTCGGCGATCGAGGTCTCCAGGCCCGCGGCGATCCGCGCGAGGAAGGCCGCGCCCAGCGCCGCCCCCTCGGGGACGCCGGACACCTCGACCGGCCGACCGGTCGCGTCGGCGATGGCCTGCATCCACGGGCCGACCCGGGTGCCGCCGCCCGTGGCGACGATCCGGGCGGCGGGCGCCCCGCTGAGCTCGATGAGCTGGCGGACCACGAAGCCCGACGCCTCGTAGGCGGCCCGGCGCAGCGCGGCGGCGTCGTGGGTGAGGTCCAGGGCGTCGAGCACGGCCCGGCGGTCCGGGTCGTGGAACGGGGTGCGCTCCCCCCGGATGTAGGGCGACCACACCGGCACCCGCCCGGGCAGCGCCGCGGCCGGGTCGGCGGGTGCGACGACGCGGTCCACCCAGCCGAGGAACAGCCCGCCGGCGTTGCTGGCCCCGCCGATCTGGTTCTTGCCCGCGGCCGTGTGCGGGATGGTCCACAGCCCCGGGACCTGCCGGGGCTCGGAGATGGTGGTCCATACGATCAGGGTGGTGCCGCACAGCACCAGCACGTCGCCGTCGCGGTCGGCGCCCGCCACGATCTGTTCGCACAACGCGTCGATCGCGCCGATCCCCAGCGCGGCGCCGCTGCCCCGCACCCGCCCGACGGCGGCCCCCATGGTCTCCACCCGCGGCATCTGGTCGGGCCGCGCGCCGCGCTCGGCGCACGCCTCGGGGTTCCAGCCCGTGCCGTCGAACAGCGGGTAGGCGGTGGCGGCGGTGGCGAAGTCGATCACCGCCTCGCCCGCCAGCGCATGGTTGGCCACCGCAGGTGCCGGCCAGTACCCGGACGCGCCGGGCGCCCGGGCGGCGGTCCAGCGCAGGAATTCGGCGGCCTCGCCCAGCGCGGGCAGCGGCTGCGTCTGTTGTTCGGGCGTTCGGCCGCGTTCGTCGCCGTACAGCAGCCCCGGCGTCGTCGGCACGCCCGCGGCATCGACGGCGGTCAGCGACGGCACCATCGCCGACACGGCCACCGCGCGGACGTTCGGCCCGGGGGTCAGCCGGTCGAGCGCCGACACGGGTCCCCGCCGCCACGCCTCGTCGGCGTCGTGCTCCAGGCGCCCGGGGGTCGCCACCCGCAACTCATGCGGGATCCGCGCCCGCGCGGTCACCCGACCGTCGGCGTCCGCGGCAACCGCCTTGACCGAGGTGCTGCCGACGTCGATGCCGATTGTGACGCCATCACGTGACACGGGCGTCACCGTACGCCAGCATTGGGGTTCGTGACGTCAAGACCGCGCGCCCTGGTGACCGCCCCGCTGCGCGGCCCAGGATTCGAAAAGCTGCGCGAACTGGCCGACGTGGTCTACGACCCCTGGATCGAACAGAGCCCGCTGCGGATCTACGGCGCCGAACAACTGGCCGAGCGGATCACCGCCGAGGCCGCCGATGTCGTTGTGGTGGAAAGCGACTCGGTGGGCGGCCCGGTGTTCGAGCAGGGCCTGCGGGTGATCGCCTCCACCCGCGGCGATCCCAACAACGTCGACATCACGGGGGCCACCGCCGCCGGCATACCGGTGCTCAACACCCCGGGCCGCAACGCCGACGCGGTCGCCGAGATGACGGTGGCGCTGCTGCTGGCCGCTACCCGCCAACTGCTGCCCGCGGACGCTGATGTCCGCAGCGGCAACATCTTTCGCGATGGCAGCATCCCCTATCAGCGGTTCCGCGGCTGGGAGATCGCCGGGCGCACCGCCGGGCTGGTGGGCCTAGGCGCCGTCGGCCGTGCCACCGCGTGGCGGCTTACGGGGCTGGGCCTGCGGGTCATCGCCCACGACCCGTACAACGACGACGCCCGGCACGGCCTGGACCAGCTGCTCGCCGAGGCCGACGTCGTCTCCCTGCACGCGCCCGTCACCGACGACACGGCCGGGATGATCGGGGCGCCGCAATTCGCCGCCATGCGCGACGGCGTGGTGTTCCTCAACACCGCCCGCGCCCAGCTGCACGACACCGACGCGCTCGTCGACGCGCTGCGCGGCGGCAAGGTGGCCGCCGCCGGCCTGGACCACTTCGTCGGCGAATGGCTGCCCACCGACCACCCACTGGTCGGCATGCCCAACGTCGTGCTGACGCCCCACATCGGCGGCGCCACGTGGAACACTGAGGCTCGGCAGGCACAGATGGTGGCCGACGACCTGGAAGCGCTGCTGGCCGGCGTGACGCCCGCCCACATCGTCAACCCGGAGGTGCTCGGCCCATGAGATCCGTAGACAACCCCGAGACGGCCGTACTGGACGCGGCCAAGGACATGCTGCGCCGGGGCCTGGTCGAGGGAACCGCGGGCAACATCTCCGCGCGCCGTTCCGACGGCAACATCGTGATCACGCCGTCGTCGGTCGACTACCGCGACATGCAGCTCGATGACCTGGTGCTGATCGACCCGGACGGCGCCGTGCTGCAGGCGGCGGACGGCCGCTCGCCGTCGTCGGAGCTACAGCTGCACCTGGCCTGCTACCACGCGTTCGACGACATCGGCAGCGTCATTCACAGCCATCCGGTGTGGGCGACCATGTTCGCCATTGCGCACCAAGCGATTCCGGCGTGCATTGACGAGTTCGCCGTGTACTGCGGCGGGGACGTCCGGTGCAGCGACTACGCCGCGTCGGGCACCCCCGAGGTCGGCGCCAACGCAGTCAAGGCGCTCGAGGGCCGGGGCGCCGCATTGATCGCCAACCATGGGCTGGTGGCCGTGGGGCCGCGCCCGGACAAGGTGCTGCACATCACCGCCCTGGTGGAGCGGACCGCCCAAATCGTTTGGGGTGCAAGGGCTCTCGGCGGTCCGGTATCCATCCCCGACGAGGTGAACCGCAACTTCGCCGGCGTCTACGGCTACCTGCGCGCGAACGCCTAGATGCGCCGGGTCCGGTTCGGCCGTGCGAGCGTGGCGCGGATCCTCGAACTCCAATTCGACCTGGCAACACGGCTTTTCGCGCAGACGCCGCCGTCCGGTTGGCGGGACAACGCCGACCTGCTGGTGCCGGACTTCTTCGACCCCGCGACCGACCAGTGGCACATCGCGATCCAGAGTTGGGTGATCGAGGTGGACGGGCTGACCGTGGTGGTGGACACCGGGGTCGGCAACGATCGCGAGCGCCCGCACATGCCACCGCTGGACCACCTCAACACCGGGTTCCTGGCGGCGCTGGCCGCGGCGGGTGTCGACCGCAACGCCGTCGACGTCGTGGTCAACACCCACGTCCACTCCGATCACGTCGGGTGGAACACCATGCTCGAGGACGGCGCGTGGGTGCCGACGTTCCCCAACGCCCGATACCTGGTGCCGGCCGCCGACTACCGCCACTTCTCCCCCGACGGGCTCGCGGCCACGCGAACGCCGCGCAGCGAGGAGGAAGCGGCCCAGCAGCGCGGTGACCGGCTGGTGTTCGCGGACAGCGTCGCGCCCATCGACGAGGCAGGCCAGCTCGTCCTGTGGTCGGACGACTGCCAGATCAGCCCGTCGCTGCGCCTACGGCCCGCCCCCGGGCACACGCCGGGATCGTCGGTGCTGTGGCTCGACGCGGGCCGGCCGGCCGTGTTCGTCGGCGACCTCACCCACAGCCCGCTGCAACTGCGCCGGCCGGCCGATGCCTGCGCCTTTGACATCGACGCGCCGGCCGCCGCGGTGACCCGTCGCCGGATCTTCTCCAAGGCGGTTCAGGCGAAGGCCGCCGTGATCCCCGCGCACTACCCCGGCCGCGGCGGCGCCACGATCCGCGCGCTCGCCGACCAATTCGACGTCGAGGACTGGCTCGACATCGATACGGTGTGAGGCATGGCGCCGTACCGAGTGGTCCAGTGGTCGACCGGCAACATCGGCAAGCGAGCGCTCGGCGTCCTGCTGGACCGCGACGACTTCGATGTGGTCGGCGTCCACGCCTTCGGGCCCGACAAGGTGGGCCGCGACGCGGGCGAGTTGGCGGAGCAGGCCGCCGTCGGAGTCTCCGCCACCGACGATGCCGACGTGCTGATCGGGCTTCGACCCGATTGCGTGTGCTACATGCCGCGAGCCATCGACTACGACCTGGTGCTCAGGATGCTGCGCGCCGGCATCAACGTCGTCACCACGGGTGACTTCCTGACCGGCACCCACCACCCGGTCGAACTGCCTGCGCTCGAGGAGGCGGCGCAACGGGGCGGCGCAACCTTCCTCGGAACGGGATTCGAACCCGGCTTCATCAACGTTGTCGCCGGCTTCCTCACCGGCGCCTGCCGGCGGGTCGGCAAGGTCACACTCGTCGAAACATTGGACTGCACAACCTATCCCGTCTGGGACGTGTGGAAAGTGCTGGGATTCGGCAAGACACCTCGGGAGCCTGTGACGCACATCGACCCGGCGACCCAGCGATACGGCCTCGGTTACTTCGAGACACTGGACATGGTCGCCGCCATGCTCGGCGTCGAACTCGACGCCAAGGAGGCGTTCGTCGAGCCGGCGGTGCTGACCCGGGATCTCGAACTGGGGTGGGTGGACTTCACCGCCGGCACCATCGGGGGGCAGCGCCGCACCTATCGCGGCCTGCTCGGCGGCCGGCCGGTGGTCGAGCTCGCCATCTGCTGGACCATGAGCAACGACGCGCTCGATCCCCAGTGGAGCGACCCCGAAGGTTTCAGCGTGGTGATCGAGGGCAGGCCGCGCGTCGACGCGACGATCCGGTTCGGCGAGCCCGGGCAGGACGCGATGACGGTGCTGATGGACAGCACCGCCGTGGCCGCGGTCAACGCCATTCCCTTCCTGTGCGACGCGCGGCCCGGCGTTATCACCCCGATCGACCTGCCGATCACGGGATCCCTGGGGGCGCTGAGGCTTTGAGCCGTGGCGGTCAGGCCGCCCGGCCGCGCCACTCGCGTGGCGAGATGCCGTGGATCCGGCCGAAGACCCGGCTGAAATAGCCCGCGTCGGCGATCCCGACCCGCCCAGCGACCTCGGCGATCGGGAGGTCGGTTTCGGCCAGCAGCGTCCGCGCCTCGGCCATGCGACGTTCGGTGATCCACTCCCCGACCGTGCGCCCGGTGCGGCGCCGCACCACGGTGGTCAGGTGTCCCGGGGTGATGCCCAGTTCGGCCGCCACATCGCGCAGCGACACCTGGTCGGCATGCCGCCGGTCGATCACGTCGAACACCTCGGCCAGCAGCGGTTCGCCGCTGCGCCGGAGTTCGGCCGCCACCGGACCGGCCAGGCGCGCGAGGTCGATCAACAGCAGGGTCAGGTGGGCCAGCGCCGCCTGCCGGTAACCGTCCTGACGCGCCTCGAGTTCGGTTTCGATCGAACGGATCGCGGCGTCCCACGCCGATCGGCGGGCCGCGGGCAGGTCCAGGCGCAGGATCCCCCCGGCCTGCCCGTGCAGGAACGGGAAGAGCAGCGGGTGTGCCCGCCACGCCGGCCACGGCGATCGCGCGTCCTCGCCGAGCGCGGCGGGGTCGAAGAACACCGCCACACCGGCGTCGCGAAGCTCCAGCCGCCCGGGGTCGAGCACCCGCCCCGCGGCGGCCACGTAGACCCGCCCGGCGGCGGGTAGATACCACAACGCCGGGAAGTCGTGAATGTGGCGACCCCGGTCGACGAAATCCTGCGGAACCCACCGCACCACCGACACCGGCGGGTTGTCGGGAGCGCTGCGGTATTCGTAGATCGGCACGCCCGCGCGCCACCGAGCCATCCGAGCCGGCTGTGTCATGCTGCCAAAGATAGTCCTATTTTTACCGAGGATCGCCTAACACTTCTGCGATTAAACGACTCACCATGGACGACGTGACAAAACATCATCCACATGACTACTTGCCCGCCACTGGCCACGACGCGCTGCTGCCCTGCTACGACCTGATCTCGCGGCTGCTTGACATCAAGCGGGTCCACCAGGCCCTGATCGCCCAGGCCGGGCTGGCCGACTGCCGTCGCGTCCTGGAAATCGGCTGCGGCACCGGCAATCTCATCGTCCGGGTCAAACGGGGCTATTCCCACCTGGAGGCGGTCGGATGCGACCCCGACCCGCGGGTGCTCGACCGGGCGCGACGGAAGGCGAACGACGTCCGTTTCGAGCAGGGCTACGCCGAGCGGTTGCCCTACGCCGACGGCGAATTCGACCGGGTGCTGTCCTCAATGATGCTGCACCACATCGAGGCCGAGGCGAAACCCGCTGCGGCGGCCGAGATCTTCCGGGTCCTGCGTCCCGGCGGCAGCCTCCACTTGGTCGACATCGGCGGCGACCCGACGGCCGACCACGGCGTGCTGGCCCGGCTCATCCGGCGCAATCCGCACGCGGCGGGAAATCTCGGGGATGCGATTCCCCGGCTGCTCACGGCGGCCGGCTTCGATTGCACCGAGGTCGCCTCGACGCGACACCGGGTTCTTGGGCGATTGAACTACTACCGCGCCACCCGGCCCGCCTAGCGCTGGTCGATCGCGACCTTCACGGCGCCGCTGTCGGCCTGGTTGGCGATCGCGAGGAACGCGTCGCGCCACCGCTCCAGCGGGAAGGTGTGGGTGAGCATCGGGCGCAGGTCGACCCGGCCGTCGGCGGCCAGGTCCAGGTAGTGGGCAATGGCGTGCTTGCGCTGCCCGCCCATCTCCTCGACGCCGAAGGCGTTGGAGCCCACCAGGGCAATCTCCTTGAAATACAAGGGACTCCACTCCCAGCGGCCCGGCGCGTGCACACCGGCTTTCACCAGCGTCCCGCGGGAGCGCAGCACCCGCACGCCCACCTCGAACGTCTCCGGCTTGCCGACGGTGTCGTAGACGACGTCCACGGCACCGGGATGCGCCATCGGCAGCCCCAGCAGCGGCTGCCGCAGGCGGCCGCCACCCCACGCGACCACTTCCTCGATCACGGCCTGGCGCGGCTCGTGATCCAAAACCAAGGCGGCCCCGAACCGGCGGGCCATTTCCTGTTGCGCCTCGAACCGTGCCACCACCGCGACGGCCACGTCCGGGTGCAGCGCCCGCAGGATGGCGACCGCGCACAACCCCAGCGAGCCGGCCCCGTACACCAGGGCGCGGCCGGAGCGCGGCGGCGGATGGCGGGTGATCGCGTGCAGGGACACCGAGAACGGGTCGGCGAACACGGCCACCTCGTCCGGGATGGAATCCGGCACGCCGAACAGCATGCTGTCATGGGCGGGCATCGATTCGGCGTAGCCGCCGGTCACATCGGCGGACACCCCGGTGTGGATGCCGGGCTTGATGTCGCCGTCGGTGAAGCTCCAGCACAGGCTGTAGTCGCCGTCCTCGCATGCCGGGCAGGGCGGGGAGATGCCGCGGGGCCCGCACGACAGCCACGGGTTGAGCACCACCCGCTGCCCCACTTCCAGCCCGCGGGCCTTCGGGCCCAGCGCCACCACGTCGGCGACCACCTCGTGGCCCATCACCTGCGGGAAGGAACAGAAGGACGACATGGCGTTGTCGGTGTCACCCTCGCCGAAATCCATCAGGATCTGCTTGGAGTCCGAGCCGCAGATGCCGGTCAGCCGCGGCCGGGTGAGCACCCAATCGTCATGCGGCAGTCGCGGTTCCGGCACCTCGCGCAGCGCGGTCGGGGTGCGGCCCAGATTCGCCGTGAGCGTGTTGGCGCCGTCGGGAACCTCGAACGGCTCCGGCGGCACGCCGTACACCAGCGCCCTCATCGGGAAGCCATCCCCGCGACGAACGCACCGAGGTCAGCATTCTTGGCCGCGCCCAGCCCAAAGGACGCGCCTGTGACGAGCACCCGATCGGCCATCAGTCAAGGTTGCCGCGGATCGCGGGACGCGTACAGTGGTAGAAGCTTGTTAAATCGACTAAATATTAGCTTAACTACTTCTGTAGAGGGGCCGACATGACTTCCACCAGATACGAGGGCGACACCTGGGACCTGGCGTCCAGCGTCGGGGTGACCGCGACGATGGTCGCCGCCGCCCGCGCCGTGGCGACCCGGGCCGACCGTCCGCTGATCAACGACCAGTTCGCCGAGCCGCTGGTCCGGGCCGTCGGCGTGGACCTGCTCACCCGGCTGGCGACCGGCGAAGTCAACCCGGACGAGCTCAACGACGTGCACGACGGCGCGACCGGGTCCACCGGCGCGATGTCGCGCATGGCGGACAACATGGCGGTGCGGACCAAGTTCTTCGACGAGTTCTTCCTCGACGCGACGCGGTCGGGCGTCAAGCAGGCCGTGATCCTGGCCTCGGGGCTGGACGCCCGCGCCTACCGGCTGGACTGGCCGGCCGGGACCGTCGTGTACGAGGTCGACCAGCCACAGGTGATCGACTTCAAGTCGCGCACCCTGGCCGAGCTGGGCGCCACGCCCACCGCCGACCGGCGCGTGGTGGCCGTCGACCTGCGCGACGACTGGCCCGCCGCGTTGCGGGCCGCCGGATTCGACCCGGCTCAGCCGACCGCGTGGAGCGCCGAGGGCCTGCTCGGCTACCTGCCGCCGGAGGCCCAGGACCGCCTGCTGGACACCATCACCGACCTCAGCGCGCCGGGCAGCCGCCTGGCCGTCGAAAGCGCTCCCACCCCGGAACCCGGGGACGAGGACAAGATGAAGGAACGCATGCAACGCATCTCGGAACGTTGGCGTGCGCACGGTTTCAACCTGGACATGGCGGGCCTCGTCTACTTCGGGGACCGCAATGAGGCGGCGCCCTACCTCGCCGACCACGGGTGGCAGCTGAACAAGGTCAGCATCCGGGAGTTGTTCGCGGCCAACGGCCTTCCGCCGCTCGAGGACGACGACGACATGCGCATGGGCGAGGTGCTTTACGTGAGCGGCACCCGATGAGCGTGGGACGTAGCGAAGGCGACAGCTGGGGACCCGGGTCCAGCGTGGGCGCCACGGCCACCATGGTGGCGGCGTCGCGCGCCGTGGCCTCACAGGGACCCAACGCGCTGCTCGACGATCCGCTCGCCGAGCCACTGGTCCGCGCCGTCGGCCTGGAGCCCTTCATCCGCATCGTCGACGGGCAGGTCGACTTCGAGGACGACCCGCTGTTCAACCGCAAGGCGCGGGCCGAGCAGATCACGGTTCGCACCCGGTTCTTCGACGCCTTCTTCACCGACGCTACCAAAGACGGCGTGCGACAAGCGGTCATCCTGGCGTCCGGCCTGGACACCCGCGCCTACCGGCTGCGGTGGCCGGCGGGCACGGTCGTCTACGAGATCGACCAGCCGCAGGTCATCGCGTTCAAGACCGACACGCTGGCCGGTCTCGGCGCCGCACCGACCGCCGAGCGCCGCGCGATCGCCATCGACCTGCGCGACGACTGGCCGGCGGCCTTGCGCGACGGCGGATTTGACGTAACCCGGCCGACCGCGTGGAGCGCCGAGGGGCTGCTGCCCTACCTGCCGCCCGAGGCCCAGGACCGGTTGTTCGACAACATCACGGCGCTCAGCGCGCCGGGCAGCCGGCTGGCCACCGAACACGTGCCCGAGCCCAACCTGTTCTCCGAGGAGCGGTTGCGGCGCATCAGCGAACGGTGGCAGCGCTTAGGTTTGAACCTCAACGCGGCCGACCTGTTTTACGGGGGCGAACGCAACGTCGTCGTCGACTACCTGCGCACCCACGGCTGGCAGGTGACGACCCACCCGGCGCGAGACCTCTATGCGCAGAACGGATTCGACTTCCCCGAGGACGAGATGGCCGCCACCTTCGGCGAGTTGAGCTACGTCGCCGCGACGCTCGCGTAGCGGGTTGGCTAGGGTTGCGCCTATGTCACGCGCTCACGACGACGAGTGGGATCTGGCGTCCAGTGTGGGCGCGACCGCGACCATGGTGGCCGCCGGGCGCGCCATGGCCACGAAGGATCCCCGCGGCCTGATCCACGACCCATTCGCCGCACCGCTGGTACGTGCGGTGGGTGTGGATTTCTTCACCAAGATGATGGACGGCGAGCTCGACCTCGACGCGATGGAGGACATGTCGCAGGTCCGCATGCAGGCGATCGTTGACGGAATGGCCGTGCGCACCAAGTATTTCGACGACTACTTCCTCGACGCGACCACCGCTGGAGTCCGGCAAGTGGTCATCCTCGCATCGGGATTGGACGCGCGCGCCTACCGGCTGCCGTGGCCCGCCGGCACGGTGGTCTACGAGATCGACCAGCCCCGCGTCATCGAATTCAAGACGGGCACGTTGGCCGGCATCGGGGCCGAACCGACCGCGACGCGGCGCACCGTGCCGATCGACCTGCGCGCCGACTGGCCGGCCGCCCTGAAGGCGTCCGGGTTCGACCCGACGGCACCGACCGCGTGGCTGGCCGAGGGCCTGCTGATCTACCTACCGCCCGAAGCCCAGGACCGGTTGTTCGACAACATCACCGCGCTGAGCGTGCCCGGTAGCGCCATCGCCACCGAATTCGTGCCCGGCATCGTCGATTTCGATGCCGACAGGGTGCGGGAGATGTCCGGATCCTTCCGCGAGCACGGCGTGGACATCGACATGGCGTCGCTGGTCTATCCCGGCGAACGCAACCACGTCCTGGACTACCTGCGGTCCAAGCGGTGGGACGTCGAGGGGATCACACGGACGGAACTGTTCCGCCGCCAGGGCATCGAGGTGCCGCCCCCGGAAAACGATGACCCGCTCGGCGAGATCATCTTCATCAGCGGCGGGCTCGCCGGTTAGGCCTTAAAACCGCGACGGCCCGGGCCACAGCGCGCTGGCGCCGCCCAGCGCCTGCTCGACGTTGTCCACGATCCCGGTGACCGTGCGGCCGAGCAGCGCGGCCAGCGCGTCGGGCAGCGATGCGGCGGCCGGTTGCGACGAGGCCCGGGGTCGCACCATGTCCAGCAGCGACGAGCTCGGATAGCTCACCACGCGGACATCGGTGTCCGCGTCCAGGCCGGCCAGGATCTTGGCCCGGCGTACCGCGGTGCGGAAGCCGCCAAGTTCGTCGACCAGGCCGCGCTCGAGGGCGTCGGCGCCGGTCCAGATCCGGCCCTGCGCAACGCGATCGACGGCTTCGGCGGTCAGGTTGCGCGCCTCGGCGACCCGCTGCACGAAGTCCGCGTAGAACAGGTCCGCCTCGGCCTCCCGGTGCGCCTGCTGTTCGGGCGTGAACGGCGCGTCGATCGACCAGGCGTCGGCATTGGCGTTGGTGCGCACCGTGTCCGACCCGACGCCCAGCCGGTCCAACAGGTCACGGATCACCAGCTTGCCGGTGATGACACCGATCGATCCGGTGACCGTCGCCGGGTTGGCGACGATCGCGTCGGCCCCCATCGAGACGTAGTAGCCGCCGGAAGCGGCAACCGCGCCCATAGAAGCCACCACCGGCTTGCCGCGCTTGCGGGCCTGGGTCACCTCGCGCCAGATGCTCTCTGACGCGGTGATGGTGCCGCCGGGACTGTTCACCCGCAGCACGATCGCGGACACCGAGTCGTCGGCGGCGGCCTCCCGCAGCGCCGCGCCGATGGTGTCGCCGCCCGCGGTCGCGGTGCCCAACGGCAGGAGCTGCGGCCCGCCGCGGCCGTCGACGATCATGCCGTCGAGCGTGACGACGGCCAGGGTCGGCTTGGGCCGGCGACCGGGAACCGGCGGCCTGGGCGGGGCCAGCCGCGAACGGGCCGCCCCCGCGTAGCGCGCCAGGAACAGCCGCGGAGGGGTGGTCTCGTCCGAAACATCCTTCACGCCAACCAGTTCCGCTATGCGCGCGTAGGCCTCGTCGCGGAACCCGATCCGGTCGACCAGGCCCGCGGCGACGGCGTCGTCACGCAAGAGCGGGGCCCGGTCGGCCAGCGCGTCGAGCGCGCCCGGGTCGAGCTTGCGCGATTCGGCGATCGCCCGCCACGCCTGCTCCTGCAGGCTTTCCAGCATCCGGGTGACGGCCTCGCGGTGCGCCGTCGTGAAGCCGTGCTCGGTGAAACGGTTTGCCGCCGACTTGTATTGGCCGCGCGCGACGAATTGGGGTTCGATGCCCGCCTTGTCGAACGCGTCGCGCAGGAACGTGGCGTTGCTGGCGAAGCCGATCAGCCCGACGCTGCCCGACGGCTGCATCCACACCTCGCCGAACGCGGAGGCCAGGTAGTACGACAGCGTGCCCGGGTAGGTCTCCGCCCAGGCCAGTGACGGCTTGGCGGCGGTGAAAGCGGCGATGGCCTCGCGCAGTTCCTGCACGGCCGCCGGCGGCGACGCGGCCAGTTGCACGCGGGCGATCAGCCCGGCGATGCGGGGGTCCTCGGCCGCGCGGTGGATGGCGGCGATCGCGTCGCGCAGCGCCATCGGTCTGCCGCCGGTGATGATCGCCAGTGGGTCGAACCCCGTCGCCTCGGGCGGCGCCGAGCGCAGGTCGAGCTCGAGCACGCAGCCGTTGGGAACGCCGTGGTGGCGGGCGGTGTCGATGCGCCCGGCCAGCGCGCGGACGTCATCGACCCCGGGAAGCGAGGGCAGGAAGGCGAACATGTCTGCAGCGTACCGACACCACCGCCGTACGGTGGTGGGGTGAGGTTCGCCATCGCCATCCCCCAGTTCGACTACGACCGGTTCGACGACGAGGGGCTGCGCGCCTACCTGCTGCGCGCCGAGGAACTCGGATTCGAGGGCGGCTGGGTGCTCGAGCAGATCATCGGGGAAGCGCCGCTCCTGGCGCCGCTGGAGCTGCTGGCCTACTGCGCGGCCTGCACCAAACGCCTTCGCCTGGGGGTGGCCGTCCTGGTGACATCACTGCACGATCCGCTGCAGCTGGCGTCATCCGTCACGGCGGTCGACCGGCTCAGCCACGGTCGGCTTGACGTCGGTGTCGGGACCGGCGGGGGCTTTCGCAGGTTCGCGGCGTTCGGCGTCGAAAAGGACACGTATATTTCGTATTTCACCGAGGGCCTGAAGCTGATGAAGGCCGGGTGGTCCGACGAGCCCCGGGTGACGTTCCACGGCCGGTTCCGCGACGTCGACGACGTGCCGATTGCGCCGAAGCCGGTGCAGCGGCCGCACCCGCCCATCTGGTTCGGCGGACTGGCGCCTAAGGCACTGGCCAGGGCGGTGCGCCACGGCGACTCGTTCCTGGGCGCCGGTTCGTCCACCACCGCGGCGTTCGCCGGGGCGGTCGCGGTGGTGCGCCGCGAACTCGGCGAACAGCAAAAGGACCCGGCGCATTTCACCATCGGCAAGCGCGTCTACCTCATGGTCGACGACGACGCGGCGCGCGCCCGCGAGCGTGTGCTCGCGGGGCTGCGCCGGATCTACGGCACGATGCCCGGGGTCGAGGACGTGCCGGTGTCCGGCACGCCCGACGACGTGGCGCGCGGGCTGCGTCAGGTGATCGACGCGGGCGCCGAGTACCTGTTGCTCAATCCCGTCGGCGTCGACGTCGGCGAGAACCGCGAGCAGATGGAACGCCTTGCCGCGGAGGTCATTCCGCGGCTGGGTTGATCAGAGCTCGGTGACCGAGCCGCCCGCGGCGGTGATCTTCTCGCGGGCGCTGCCGCTGAACTTGTGCGCCGTCAGGTCGACCTTGACGCTCAGCTTGCCGTCGCCGAGGACCTTGACCAACGCGTTCTTGCGGACCGCACCCTTGGCCACCAGGTCGTCCACGCCGATCGAACCGCCCTGCGGGAACAGCCGATTGATGTCGCCGACGTTCACGACTTCGTATTCAGTGCGGAACCGGTTCCGGAATCCCTTGAGCTTGGGCAGCCGCATGTGAATCGGCATCTGCCCACCCTCGAAGGTGGCCGGCACGTTCTTGCGGGCCTTGGTGCCCTTGGTGCCGCGGCCGGCGGTCTTGCCCTTCGACCCCTCACCGCGGCCGACGCGGGTGCGGGCCGTCTTGGACCCGGGCGCCGGCTTCAGGTCGTGCAGCTTGATGGTCACTGTGTCTTCCCTTCGGGCGCCAACTCCACCTCAACGAGGTGATTGACCACCGCGATGAGACCGCGAGTCTGTGGGTTGTCCTCACGGATCACCGAGTGGCGGATCCGTCGCAGGCCCAGCGTGCGCAGGCTCTCCCGCTGCTTCCAGCGGGCCCCGATGGTGCTGCGCACCTGGGTGATCTTCAGCTGGCTCATTACGGTGCCGTTCCCTCGCGCGCGGCACTGGCGGCCAGCGCTTCGCTTTCACGTCGCGCCCTCAGCATTCCGGCCGGGGCGACATCCTCGATGGGCAGGCCACGCCGGGCGGCCACCTCCTCGGGACGCTGCAGCAGCTTGAGCGCGGTGACGGTGGCGTGCACCACGTTGATCGCGTTGTCGCTGCCCAATGACTTGGCCAGGATGTCGCGCACCCCAGCGCATTCCAGCACGGCACGCGCCGCGCCGCCGGCGATCACACCGGTACCCGGGCTGGCCGGGCGCAGCAGCACCACACCGGCGGCCGCCTCACCCTGCACCGGGTGGGTGATGGTGCCGCCGATCAACGGCACCCGGAAGAAGCCCTTGCGCGCCTCTTCCACGCCCTTGGCGATAGCGGCCGGGACTTCTTTGGCCTTGCCGTAGCCGACGCCGACCATGCCGTTGCCGTCGCCCACGATGACCAACGCGGTGAAGCTGAAGCGCCTACCGCCCTTGACCACCTTGGAGACACGGTTGATGGCGACGACCCGCTCCAGG
The DNA here is from genome assembly GCF_041890355.1 of Mycobacterium hainanense. NCBI lineage: Bacteria > Bacillati > Actinomycetota > Actinomycetes > Mycobacteriales > Mycobacteriaceae > Mycobacterium > Mycobacterium hainanense. Next base: position 4,849,480 of record NZ_CP169059.1, read on the forward strand.
TAGTTGCTCTTGTCGCCGTCGCGGTCGCGGCCACCGCGGCCGCCGCCGTCGCGCCGACCGCGGCTGTCGCGGTTGTCGCCGCGCGAGTCGCGGTTGTCGCCGCGGGCTTCGGGGCCGCCGGCTGACTGTTCCGCCATTATGCGGTCCTTCCGGTCTTGTTCAGGCTCTTGATCATCTAGAAACTCAATCCGTTCTCGCGCGCGGCATCGGCCAGCGCCGCGATCCGTCCGCCGTAGGTGTACCCGCCGCGGTCGAAGACGACGGAGTCGACGCCGGCGGCCTTGGCGCGCTCGGCGATCAATTGCCCCACCCGCACGCTGCGGGCCTTCTTGTCGCCCTGCAGTCCGCGCACGTCGTCCTCGATCGACGACGCGGCGGCCACGGTGGTGCCGTTCTCGTCGTTGACCAGTTGCACGTGGATGTGTCGTGCGGACCGGTTGATGACCAGCCGCGGACGCTCCGGGGTGCCCGCGATCTTCTTGCGCAGTCGGGCGTGCCTGCGCAGCCGAGAGACCCGGCGAGTTGCGGACACGCTCTGCCCCACCGGCTTTCGCGCGGCGGTGTCAGCTTGTTTTTGCGCCATGACTACTTACCTGTCTTTCCGACCTTGCGGCGGATCTGCTCACCCTCGTAGCGCACGCCCTTGCCCTTGTACGGGTCGGGACGGCGCAGGCGGCGGATGTTCGCCGAGATCTGGCCGACCTTCTGCTTGTCGATGCCGGAGATCGAGAACTTCGTCGGCGACTGGACCGCGAAGGTGATGCCCTCGGGGGCCTCGATCACCACGGGATGGCTGTATCCCAGCGCGAACTCGAGGTTGGCGCCCTTGAGCTGCACGCGGTAACCGACCCCGAAGATCTCCATCTTGGTGGTGTAGCCCTCGGTCACGCCGGTGACCAGGTTGGACACCAGCGTGCGGGACAGCCCGTGCAGCGAGCGGTTGCGCCGCTCGTCGTTGGGGCGGGCGACCACGATCGCGCCGTCCTCGTTGCGCTCCACCGTGATCGGTTCGGCCACTGTCAGGTTCAGGCTGCCCTTGGGCCCCTTCACCGAGACGTTCTGACCGTCGATCGTTACGTCGACCCCGGCGGGAACCGGAACCGGCTGCTTACCAATGCGCGACATGTCTACTCCCTCACCACACGTACGCGAGGACTTCGCCGCCCACGCCCTGTCTGGCTGCCTGGCGATCCGTCAGCAGGCCCGAGGAGGTCGAGATGATCGCCACGCCCAGGCCGCCGAGCACGCGCGGCAGGTTGGTGGATTTCGCGTACACCCGCAGACCGGGCTTGGACACGCGCCGCAGCCCGGCGATGCTCCGCTCCCGGCTCGGTCCGTACTTCAGCTGGACGATCAGCGACTTGCCCACCCGAGCATCTTCGGTCCGGTAATCGCTGATGTAGCCCTCGTTCTTGAGGATCTGGGCGATGTTGGCCTTGATCTTGGAGTGCGGCAACGTCACCTCGTCGTGATACGCCGAATTGGCGTTGCGCAGACGTGTCAAGAAGTCTGCGATCGGGTCCGTCATCGTCATGACAGCGTTGGTACCTTCCTCGCGGTGGTTCCCGGTTCGGGCCTGTCGCGCACCTGTTCTGGGTTGGTCTTGGGGTGCTGGCTCTTACCAGCTGCTCTTCTGCACGCCGGGCAGCTCGCCCGCGTGCGCCATCTCGCGCAGGCAGATCCTGCACAGGCCGAACTTGCGGAACACCGCGCGGGGGCGGCCGCACTTGTTACAGCGCGTGTAGCCGCGCACCGCGAACTTCGGCTTGCGTGCGGCCTTGTTGACCAGTGCCTTCTTCGCCATCTACTCAGTTCTCCTTGAAGGGAAAGCCGAGGGCCCGCAACAGCGCTCGTCCTTCGTCGTCGGTCGTCGCCGAGGTGACGACGTTGATGTCCATGCCGCGGATCCGGTCGATCTTGTCCACGTCAATCTCGTGGAACACCGACTGCTCGGCCAGGCCGAACGTGTAGTTGCCGACACCGTCGAACTGCTTGGGCGACAGGCCACGGAAGTCGCGGATACGCGGCAGCGCGATCGAGGTGAGGCGGTCGAGGAACTCCCACATCCGGTCCCCACGCAGGGTGACGCGGGCGCCGATCGGCATGCCCTCGCGCAGTTTGAACTGCGCGATGGACTTTCGCGCCCTGCGGATCTCCGGCCGTTGCCCGGTGATCAGCGCCAGGTCGTTGACCGCGCCGTTGATCAGCTTCGCGTCCCGTGCCGCGTCGCCGACACCCATGTTGACGACGACCTTGGTGACAGTCGGAATCTGCATGACGTTCCCGTAGCCGAACTGCTGCTGCAGCGAGTCACGAATCTCGTTGCGGTAACGCTCTTTCAGGCGCGGTTGCACCTTCTCAGTCGTCGTCATGCTAGATGTCCTTGCCGTTGCGCTTGGAGATGCGGACCCGCTTGCCGGTCTCCTCGTCGACCCGGTAGCCGACGCGGGCGGGCTTGCCGTCCGAGTCGACGACCATCACGTTCGAGACGTGGATCGGGGCTTCCTGGGTGACGATTCCGCCCGACTGGGCTCCGCGCTGGTTGCTCGAGATCGCGGTGTGCTTCTTGATCCGGTTGACGCCCTCGACCAGCACCCGGTTGCGTTCCGGGTAGGCCTGCAGGACCTTGCCCTTGGCGCCCTTGTCCTTGCCGGCGATGACCAGGACGGTGTCGCCTTTGCGGACCTTCATTTACAACACCTCCGGGGCGAGCGAGATGATCTTCATGAACCGCTTCTCACGCAGCTCCCGGCCGACCGGCCCGAAAATGCGCGTGCCGCGCGGGTCGTTGTCCGGCTTGATGATCACCGCGGCGTTCTCATCGAACTTGATGTAGCTGCCGTCCGGGCGGCGGCGCTCCTTGACCGTGCGTACCACGACGGCCTTGACGACGTCCCCACGCTTGACGTTGCCGCCGGGGATGGCGTCCTTGACGGTGGCGACGATGACATCACCGATGCCGGCGTAGCGTCGCGACGAACCACCGAGCACCCGGATGCACAAGATCTCCTTGGCGCCGGTGTTGTCGGCGACCTTCAGCCGCGATTCCTGCTGAATCACTCGATCTCCTGACCTGGTTGCGTGTGCACGGCAGGACGCAGGCCGAAGCCCACCAAAAAACCTGACATGCGCGGTCTTTGTCACCGAAGGGCACGCGGGGCCGATTCACACCGGCCGAGGTCTGCCCAAGGCAACCCCTAGAGTCTAGGGGACGACCAGCTCAGAGCCAAATTCGCGGCCGAGCCGGGTTCAGGGCCGGTCGAAGGGAGCGCTTTCCCCAATTCTCCGGATATCGCCGAGGTGGTGCACTCCCTCGTGCATCGCCTGGCGTACCAGCCAGCGGGCGGTGCGCCGCTCGTCCGGCAGCCGGCTCCCGGTGCGGTCCCAGTCGTGGTCTTTGGCCCGCGCGACCTCGTCGCGGAAGCCCGCCACGGCGGCCGCCAGCTCGGCGAGCGTGGCGTCGATGTCGCAGTCGTTGTACCTGAAGCGGCGGGCCCGCAGGTCATTGAGCATCGGCTCCCAGGCGGGCTGGTCCTCGGTGCGGACGCGGTGCAGCCGGATGGTGAAGCTGACGTAGACGTCGCGCAGGTGACAGAGGTATTCGGCGACCGACCACACGCCGGGGCCGGGCCGCACCCGTCGCGCCTGGGGTGGAATCTCGGACACGGCCTCCCGGGCGGCGTCCGGCAGGCCGGCGATCGCGCCGATCGCGTCGTCGAGTGGAGTATCGGAGTAACTCAGCCCACAATCGGCGCAGACATGGTCCTCGCCGGCCAGCGGGGGCAGCGACGTATGCATGGAGCAATCCTCCTGCGCCTGGACGGAAACCGCCGCGGGAAACCCCGGCCCGGCGTTACGATTCCGCCCATGACCAGGGGGAAGAAGGTTCTGTTCGCGCTGCTGCTGGCGTTCGCCGTCTCGACGACCTCGGTGAGCTGCACACCGACCATCGTCACCTGCCCGGCCGGCGGCGGTCCGGTCGGCTGCTGAGCGCGGCCGCCCGTCAGAAGGGCGGCGGATCGTCATTGCTGTCGGGTGGGGCCGGTCCGCTGTAGCTCACCGGCTCGGCGCGTCGGGCGGTGCGGGCGTCGCGGTTGTGGCGGCGTTCGGTGGCCACCCGGTAGGTCCGGTCTTGGGTGCGGGTGCGGCGCCGTTTGGGCATCATCGCGGTGCGGTCGGTGCAGTAGTCCTGTTGGTCGGCTTCGGGGGCCGCGATCGCCCCGGTGGCCGCGCACAGGCTGGGAAACAGCAGGGCGCTGCCTGGGGTGGTGACGTAGGTGCGTCCGGCCGGGGAGGTCAGGATCAGCGTCGCGTCGGGCAGTTGCTGTTCGGTCCAGCCCCAGAACGTCTTCACCAAATGATGGGTGCGGCAATAGCATTTCAGGTTGCTCGCATGGGTTGGCCCGCCGGCGCTGTAGGGGATGGTGTGGTCGAGGTCGCAGGCCACCGCCGGGCAGTCACAGCCGGGCCAGCGGCAGGTCAAATCCCGGCATCGCACGAAATCGGCCAACGCCTGGGAGGGCACATACCCCGGTTCGGGCGGGGCGTCGCCGGGATGCACCAGCGGCACCAGCGTGGCCGCGTCGGCCAACTGCGCAATCAGCTCCGGGGGGATCAGCCCATCGGCCTGCAGTTGGCTGGCCCTCCCCGTCCCGCGATCAACGGCGGCCTGCTCGGCGAGCACATGAATCACCACCGCACCGGCCGCCGGCCGGGTGCCGGCCGCGCAATCCGGGCGCCCGCAGCGACACCCCAGCCGATCAGCCCCGGCCGCCAGCGCCCCCAACGCATCAGCGCGGCGCTGCTCACGGCTGCGCGGATCATGGGCGCACACCGTGGCCGCCAACCCGTCCAGCCGCTTGTCCAGGACGGCGGCATCCGGGCTGAACAGCACACCTTCGAGGCGGGCCAACCCCTCACCCATGTCACCGATCCACACCTCGCGCCCGGCCGCGTGCTCCCGGCGCCGCCGCACCGCATCCGCATCAGCGCGGGCGACAATCTTGTCCACCTGGGCGCCCAGCCGACCCCGGGTCATCGAGGGCCACCGCGCCACATTCGCGGCCAGCGTCGCGTCCACGGCCGCCACCACCTCGGGATCGGTGATCAGATCGGTGCGATACACCAGCGTCTGCACCATCTGGTAGTCGATATCCCCGGCGGCGAACACCTCGGCCACCTTCGGTAGCCGCTCGCGCAGCGCCCGCGCATACCGCACCCGGCTGGCCGCCAACCCCTGACTGATCCGCAACTCCGCGGCCACCTCGGCAGCCACCGCCGCCTCGGTATCCACCGCCCACTGCTCACACTCGCCACAGCGCGACAACCGGTAGGCAAACAACTCCCCGATCGCCGCCAACTGCCCGGCCGCCGCCCGATTCTCCGCCCGCGCCAAACCCGACACCCGCTCCAGCAACGCCGACGACTCCGGCGTCACCGACGGATACCGCCGTTCAAAATGCTCATCCATCGCGGCGATCACCTCCGCCGACGACACCCGAGATTCGAACATACATTCGAGTATGCCACTCGGCTGCGACATTTGAGCCTGTTATCTCTCAGGACATCGGTGACAGTTCTGTATCAGGACATCGGTGACAGTTCGGGTGGTCTTGGTGGTGACACTTTTAGGCCGACGCTCGGGCGGTGGCTGTCAATGAACCCATCGATCCTCGTGTTCGCCTCGCGATCTCGCAGTGGCCCGATGACGCCCCCCGCGGGGCGGTCTCGACGTTTTGCGCCGAGCACGGCATCTCCCGAAAGTCGTTCTATGAATTGCGTAAACGCGCCAAGACCGCCGGGCCGGCCGCTGTACTGGAACCCAGGACCCGCCGACCGAAGTCGAGCCCGTCGACGTTCAGCGATGAGGTCAAGGCGCAGGCCGTGGCAGTACGTGCCGCTTTGGAAGCTTCCGGTTTAGACCACGGCCCGATCAGTGTGTACGACAAGATGCGGGCGATGGGCCTAGAACAGGTCCCGTCCACGGCGTCGCTGGCACGCATCTTCCGCGAGGCCGGTGTGGCTCGTCTTGAGCCGAAGAAGAAGCCCCGTTCGGCGTGGCGGCGGTTTGTCTATCCCGCACCGAACGCATGCTGGCAGTTGGATGCCACCGGGTACGTGCTGACCGGTGGGCGCACGTGCGTGATCTTGCAGCTCATCGACGACCACTCCCGCTACGCGCTCGCCTCCCATGTGGCGGGCAGTGAGACCGCCCACGCGGCGATCGCGGTGTTCGACAAGGCTGTCGCCGCCCACGGTGTGCCCCAACGACTGCTGTCCGACAATGGGATCGCTCTGAAACCCTTCGCGGCGTGGATTCCTGGGTCAGCTCGTCGAACACGTCGGACGGTGGGGGGTGGAGGCGATCACCGGCAAGCCGTACAAGCCGACGACTCAGGGCAAAAACGAACGCTTCCACCAGACCCTGTTCCGCTACCTCGATAAGCAGCCTCTGGCGAGCACGCTGGCCGAGCTGCAGGCCCAGGTCGACACTTTCGACCACATCTACAACACCGAACGACCCCACCAAGGACTCCCTGGGCGCGTCACCCCGCTGACGGCGTGGGAAGCGACACCGAAGATCGAGGCTCCACGCCCCACGCCCGTTGTGCCACTGTTCGAACGGCCCACGCCACGCCCGCGGCCGGCACCACCAATGCAGCCGGACCTGCCCGCCGGCACCCGCGTCAGAAAGGTGAGCACCGCGGGCACCATCGGGCTAAACCAGGTCAGCTACATGGTCGATGTGCAACGCGCCTTCGAACACGTCCTGGTCTTTAGCGACGGCGACAAGATCATCGTGACCGACACCCACGGCGAGGTCCTTGCCGAGCACACTCGACCCGCCCCCGGAGTGAGATACGTCGGCAACGGAAGACCCCGCGGCCCGCGCTCAGCCTCCAAGCCTGAGAAACCGTCACCGAAGTCCTGATGCAGCAAGTGTCACCGATGTCCTGATACAGAACTGTCACCGAAGTCCTGAGACATCACACTGCGACATTTGAGCCCCAATCTTCTGGGGCTGTGGATAACCCGCTAGTCGCCTTGCCGGACCCAGGCGAAGATGTACAGGCTCATCGCCGTCACGAGCGCGATCAGCACCCACTGCACGATGGCCTGGTCGATCCACGAACCGGGCGGCGGCGCGCCGGGAAGGATATTGCGCAGCGGGACGATCGCGAACAGATTCGCGGCGTACCACGTCGCGAACGGCGGCAGGAACTTCCTTCTGCCCAGCGCCATCGGTATGGCGACCAGCAGTGCCAGCGTCGGCAAGCTGATCAGGACCAGGCAGATGCCCAGGTCGAAGATCAGTGGGCCCTTGGCCCGCTTCAGCGTGATGACCACGTTCCCGTTGTCGGTGCCGCGCTGCGTCGGCAGCGCACCGGGGTCGTGCACGCGGTTGACGCTGATGTCCCACCCGTCCAGCTCCCCGGTCACCTCGACCCGCGCGGGGACCTTCTTGAGGTTGTCGCCCGACCCGACGAAGGCGTCGGCCGAGATGGGCTCGGTCTTATAGGAATCGAACGGCCAGTTGCCCGGGTCACCGTGCGCCACGACCGTGGTGCTGAGTTGCGCCGGTGCCTTGCCCTTCGGGTAGTGCAGGTCACCGAGGTCGCTTGTCGGGTACAGCCGCACTGCGACGTCGGTCCCCAGCACGTCGAATCGGTTGTCGTAGGCCGAAATACCCGGATAGACAAGCACATTCACCCCGAGGCGCTTGGCGACCGGCTTCAGCTCCTCCACCTGCAGTTGCACGATGGTCGCATCGCCGCCGCCCTGGCTCAGGTCGAGCGGCGGGAGCGGCCCCTCCGATCGTTCGAGCCAGTGGACGCCGAACAGCGACAGCATGTAGGCCGTGACGACGACGGCCAGGACGGCGACGCCGATGACGATGCGCGGCCGCTTCGCCATGTGTTTGCCACTGCGCGGCGCAGAGGGCACCGGCGCGTCCGACGGGGGCGGCGGAGCCGGCGTCGCGGGGGCCTCGGCGGTCATTGGCAGGCCACTGGTGAACCGGGGCTGGTCGAGGGCCACACGTGGTCAGATGCTAGCGAACTCACGCGAGCCGTGCGCGCTTACGAACGCCCCGTCACTCGCCGTCCATGCTGCGGTTACCCGCTCGTCGCTTCGGCGCCGGGCGCCGCCGCCATGAACAAGGTCAGTTTGCTGCGCGACGCACCGGAACCCGATGTGGGTGGCAGCGGTGTCCTGTGACTGCGGCGATCGGGCGGCAGGACGATGTCAGTGGCAGTACCCCGGCGCGCGCAGGTGCGAACCGGGCCCCGTCGAGGCCCCACAGGCCTTGGGCGTCGAGCCCATGCGGAACGACCCGCCGGTAGGTCGACCGGCTCGGTGAGCACTCCACCCCACGAGCACCTCAGTCGGACTGGCGGTACCACGTGAGCATGTACAGCCCCATCGCCCCGACCAGCGCGAGCAGCACCCAGATCACCAGCGCTTGGTCGATCCAGGCCCCCGGCGGTGGAGAACCGGGAAGGAAGTTGCGGATGGGTATGGCGGCGAACAGCATCGCCGCGAACCACGTCACGAAGGGCGGCACGAATTTGCGCCTGCCCAAGGCGATCTGGATGGCCACCGCGAACGCCAGCGCGGGCAAGGCGAACAGGACCAGGCAGATGCCGAGGTCGAAGATCAGCGGGCCCTTGGCGCGGTGCAGCGTGATGACCACGTTGTCCGGCCGGTCGGATTCCTGGCTGGCTTCACCGACGCGCTGCACGCTCACGTCCCAGCCGTCCAACGCGCCGGCGACCTCGACCCGAGCCGGGATGTATTGGCGGGCGTCGCCCTGGCCGACGAGGACATCGGCCGAGAGGGTGTCGGTGCGGTAAGAGTCGAACGGCCAGTTGTTGGGATCACCGTGGGCCTCGATCGTGGTGGCGACCTGCGCCGGTGACTTCCCCGCCGGGTATTGCAGGTCGCCCAGGTCGTTGGGCGGATCCATGCGGACCGCGGTATCGGTCTTCAACACGTCAAGGCGTTTGTCGAACATCGAGTCTTCGGGAATCACAAGCACTTTCACCGTTAGGCGATTGGCGACGGTGTCGAGCTTCTCGAGCCGGACCAGCACGACGGTGTCGCCGGTTGCGTTCAGGTCCGGTGGATTGAGTGGCTTTCCGGAGCTGGCCAGCAGGTGGAAGCCGAACAGGGATAACAGGTAAAGCACCACGAAGCCCAGCAGGGCGCCGATGCCGACGATCAAGCGCCGCCTGGGCTTCCGCGGCGACGTGCCGGGCGCCGGCGTGGCGCCGGGCGCCGGCGTTGCTGGCGCTGCGGGTTGTTGCTGAGGGACAGCCGCATGACTGGCCATCATTCTCCTTGGTAGAGATTGATCGATGAGCCACCCTGAGGCGACATGAGCGAGATCGTAGCGAACTTCGGTCCGCCCGGGCGTCGAATCACATTTATCGGGGTGAATCAGGCGGTTTAGCCCACCGCGACTCGCACAGATCGCCTCGGCAGCGAACGTTGTCGGCGCACTGCGGCCGCGCCCGCGCCGGCCGTCGCCATTCATCCGGCCGGGGCCGCCAGTTCATCGGATGTTTGTTTGCTTGCGGCCCGGGATCGCGGTAAGTCTCGACGTGTATCGAAACGGGACTCGGCCGCCACCAATGACGCCTGCGCCGAAACCGGAGTCTCCAGGAGCCAACCACCGTGAAACGCAACCCACCGGCGACCGCCATCAGCCTGCTCGCCGCGGCGGCAGTGGCGATCTCAGCCTGCAGCAGCGACCCCAACCCGACGTTGGCTTACGCTGCGGGCGCCAAGGTGGACTGCGGCGGCAAGCAGACCCTGACGGCCAGCGGCTCGACCGCACAGGCCAACGCCATGACGAAGTTCGTCGCGGCCTACGGCAAGGTGTGCGCCGGGCAGACGCTCAACTACACCGCCAACGGGTCGGGCGCCGGGATCAGCGACTTCCTTGCCGGCAGAACGGATTTCGGCGGATCGGACACGCCGCTGTCCGGAAACCAGTACGCCGCGGCCAAACAGCGCTGCGGTGGCGCCGACGCCTGGGACCTGCCCGTCGTGTTCGGCCCGCTGGCGATCACCTACAACCTGGGCTCGGTGGACTCGTTGGTGCTCGACGCGTCGACGATCGCCAAGATCTTCGACGGCACCATCACGCGCTGGGATGACCCGGCCCTCACCGCACTCAACGCGTCCATGCCGGCCGAAGAGATCCGCGTCATCTATCGCAGCGACGCGTCCGGAACTACCGACAACTTCCAGTCCTACTTGCAGGCGGCATCCGGCGGGGCCTGGACGAAGGGCACGGGCAAGGCCTTCAACGGCGGCGTCGGCACCGGCGCCCAGGGTAACAACGGCACCGCGGCGCTGGTGAAATCCACCGAGGGTGCGATCAGTTACAACGAGCTGTCTTTCGCGCTGCAGCAAGGCCTTTACGCCGCCGAGATCAAAACCCCGGCCAGCCGCAGGTCGTTGCGGCCGGTGCGCATCGGTACCGACACGGTCGGCAAGACCATCACCGGCGCCAAGATCATCGGCAGCGGCAATGACCTTGTCCTCGACATCTCGTCGTTCTACAACCCCGCGCAGCCCGACGTCTATCCGATCGTGCTGGCCACCTACGAGATCGTCTGCTCCAAATACCCCACCCTGGAGGTGGCCAAGGCGGTCAAGGCGTTCCTCCAGGCGGCGATCGGGCCCGGACAGGTCGAGCTGGCGAGAAACGGCTACATCCCGCTGTCGCCCGACTTCCAGTCCCGGGTCTCGAGCGCCGTCGACGCGATCAGCTCCGTGGAGGCACCGAATCCCGAGTAATTCCCAGCCTAATTCGGCTTCTTGCGTTCGCGGGATCGCCACCAGGCGACGATGAACAGGGACATTGCGGTAACGAGCCCGATCAACACCCATAGCACGACGGCCTGGTCGATCCACGAACCGGGCGGCGGGGATCCGGGCAGGAAGTTGCGCAGCGGGACGACGGCGAACAGCAGCGCCGCGAACCACGTTCCCAGCGGCGGCAAGAACGTCGTCCGACCCAATGCCATCGGAATGGCCACCCACAGCGCCAGCACCGGCAGGGCGATCAGGACCAAACAGATGCCGACGTCGAAGATCAGCGGACCCTTGGACCTCTGCAGCGTGATGATCACGTTGTCCTGGACGTCCGGGTTGGCGTCGTCGGGGTCGTGGACGCGGGTCACCGTGGCGTCCCAGCCGTCGAGCCTTCCGGTGACTTCGACACGGGCGGGCACCTTTTCGCGGTTTTGGCCGGTGCCTGTGAACACGTCGGCCGCGATGACTTCCGTCTTGTAGGAGTCGAACGGCCAGTTACCGGGATCGCCGTGGGCCACCAGCGCGGTGCTGACTTGAGCGGGCGCCTTCCCCACCGGGTATTGCAAGTCGCCCAGGTCGTTCTCCGGATACAGCCGCACCGCCGCGTCGGTGGTCAGCACGCCGAAGTTCTTGTCGTAGAGCGAATCCTTCGGGTAAACAAGCACATTCACGGTCAGCCGATTCGCTACGGTATCCAGCTTCTCGATGTGCACCTGAACGATGCTGTCCTCGGCTTCGAGCTTGCTGAAATCCACCGGGGGCAGCGGGGGCGCCGACTTGGCCAGCAGGTGCACGGCGATCAGGGACAGGACATAGATGACGATGACGGCGACGACGATCCCGAAAGCGATCGCGATTTGCCGGCCCCTTGAGTTGGTCGGCGCTGGCGGTGCGGGCGGCGCCGGAGTACCGGCGGTCATTGAGGCATCACGGGCCAGATGCTAGCAGTGGAAACGGCAAGTTTCAGGGGATAATGACGGCAAATTGCTGCATTAGTGTGGATTTCGCCGCGTCGAACCCCGGGGCTTTGCCGGGCCCCTCCAGATGGACGACGACCAGATACTTTTGGGTGTTCGTCCAGACGTGGGTGATGCGGTCGGCGAAGTCGTTCGCGCCCACGCCGCCAAAGGTGCCGCTGAGTAACTGGCTGCTGTAACCGCAGAACTGGGCGGCGGTGACGGTGACTTTGACTCCCGGATTGGCCGTCCGCAAGTCGGTGGCGTAGCGCAGGAAGGCACCGCCCGGTTCGAGGTCGGTGCGGGTGATGCTGACCCGCGCCGCCATGCCGTCGGGGCCGTTCGCCGTCAACGCGACGTCGCCGGCGCCCGGGGAAGACGGCCAGCCGTCCGGCACCGGGACCGTGAGGACCGGCGCCGCCGGATCCGCCACCGAGGCCTTGGTCGTGAAACCACTGGCGGGCGGCGGCGGGAAGCACACCAGCGCATTGGGTGGAATGTGGTCGGGCAGCGTGGTTTCGACGCCGGGTACCGGTTCGGCCGGGTCGGGCGCTCTCGTCGTCGAAGTCGTGGCGGCGGTCGGCGATGAGCCCGCGCCCGTGGCCGTGCCGGCGATGGTCTTCTCGCAGCCCACCGCAACGGCCGCCAGCAGGCACAGCGCTAAGGCGTCAGTCGCGCGAAAACGCAAGGGCGATCTCGGCTTCCACGTCCACGTAGGGCCGGCCGGACAGGTCGACGGTGACCTGCGCGATGGTGCCGCCGGTGAACGAGAACGGGGCCTTGTAGCGGCTGGACACTCCAGACCCGCCGTTGCGCCCGACGGTGATCCCCGCACCGGCGAGCCCGAACGTGCCGGGTTGGGTTTGCACGTCCACGAGGGTGCCGACCACTTCGTCGTCGATGAACAGCGTGACATCACCGAGCGGGGTGTGGCTGTTCTCCACGGTGCCGGTCCGCGAATAGCTCGCTCCGAGCAGGTGTTTGCCCAGCGGCACCGCGCCCGACGAAGAGACCACCTGCTGGCGCTCGCCCAGGAAGTTGTAGACGTAATGCAGCCGCCCATCCTGGATGAACAGCACGTGCCCGCCGTGCGCGCCACCCTGCTTGTACAGCACCCCTTCCGCGCCGGTGGTATCGACGGTCACCTCGGCCAGCAGCGAGAACGACCTGCCCTGGATTTCGGCGGCGGCGCCGATGCCCACGTCCGCGCAGTCGGGATAGTAGACGTAGCTGGTCCGGTTGCCGCCGAGGTACGGGCGAGACCGCGTCATAGTCTCCAAGATGTTCAGGTCCGAGAGCGGCAGCCCGTTGTACTTGGCGGCCTCAGAGAACCACAGCGCCTTGAGCTCTTCCAGTTTGTCCGGGTGCTCAGCGGCCAGATCATGGCACTGGCTGCGGTCGGCCTCGATGTGGAACAGCTCCCAGCGGTCGGCGTCGAAATGCGACCACCCGGCCGGCGTTGCCGCGTGGACGGTGTTGGCGAACCAGCCCTGATGCCAGATGCCGCGGGTGCCGAGCATGGAGTAGAACTGCGTCCGCTTGCCGGTGTCGGCGGCCGGATCGGCAAGGGCCGCTTTGAAACTCACGCCGTCCAGCGGCTTTTGGGTAATGCCCCGTACGGTTTCGGGTGGCGCCATGCCGAGCAGGTCGTAGACGGTGGGCGTGACGTCGCAGACGTTGACGTAGGTGTCGCGGATCTCACCATGTGCGGCAACACCATTGGGCCAGGAGATAATGGCCGTGTCGGCGATGCCGCCCTCGTGCGAGGCGTACCGCTTGTACAGCTTGTAGGGGGTGTTGAACGCCATCGCCCAGCCGATCGGGTAATGGTTGTAGGTTTCCGGACCGCCCAGGTGGTCGAACAGCTTCATGCTCTCTTCGACGGTGTCGATGTAGCCGTTGAAGAACTTGCCTTCGTTCACCGATCCGTTGGGGCCGCCCTCCCCGCTGGCGCCGTTGTCGGAGATCACCACGATAATGGTGTTGTTCAGCTGACCGGATTCCTCCAAATAGTCCAGGATCCGGCCGATTTGGGCGTCGGTGTAACTCAAGAAGCCGGCGAACACCTCCGCCATGCGGGCGAACAGCCGCTGCTCCTCGGGGTTCAGTGAGTCCCAGGGCCGCACCGTGTCCTGCAGCGGCCAGGGCTCCCCCTTCGGCCCCGTCACGTCCGCATACGGGTTGACCGGCGACAGCTCGGTGTCCGGCGGAACGATGCCCATCGACTTCTGGTTTTCCAGCACGATCTCGCGGTACCGCTCGTAGCCCATGTCGAAGCGGCCGGCGTAGCGGTCGGCCCATTCCTTGAAGACGTGGTGCGGCGCGTGCCCGGCGCCCGGGCACACGTAGCTGAACCACGGCTTGTCCGGCGCGATCACCTTGGCGTCGCGGATGAACTCGATCGTCTTGTCGGCGAGGTCCTTCGAAAGGTGGTAGCCGTCCTCCGGTGTGCCCGGCGGGTTGACCGGATGGTTGTCGTACACCAGGTCGGGATACCACTGGTCGGTCTCGCCGCCCATGAATCCGTAGAACCGCTCGAAGCCGCGCGACGTCGGCCAATGTCGTTTGGTCGAGGCCAGATTCGATTCCTCGAGCGGCGTCAGGTGCCACTTGCCAACGCAGTACGTGTTGTAGCCGCGCTCGGCGAGCACTTCGGAGAGCAGCGCGGTGTCGAACGGGATGCGGCCGTTGGCGTTGGGGAACGCGTCGGTGAACTCTTCGATGGTGGCCATGCCGACCGTGGTGGCGTTGCGCCCGGTGAGCAGCGACGCGCGGGTCGGCGAGCACAGCGCGGTCGTGTGGAACTGCGACAGCCGGACGCCTCGCTCGGCGATGCGGGTCATCGCGGGCATCTCGACCAGGCCGCCGAAACAGTCCCACGTCGCGATGCCGGTGTCGTCCCAAACCAGGTACAGGATGTTGGGCGAGTTCTCCGGTGCGGTCGGGGCGGCGTAGGGTCCCCAGTCCGGCTCGGAATCCCGGATGTCCAGCTCGATCTTGCCCTCGAAGGCGCGGGAGTCAGGCGACATGCGCCGAGAGTAACGCGGCCGCGAAAATTCCGATCGCTTTTCGCGGACCGTCACCCCCGGTAAAGCAAAACGCCCGGGACCACCAGGGCCCGGGCGTTTCGACGTCGCTTCCTGGCTACTTGGCCTTCTCCAGGATTTCGACGAGCCGCCACCGCTTGGTTGCCGACGTCGGACGCGTCTCCATCAGGGAGACGCGGTCGCCGATGCCCGCGGTGCTGTTCTCGTCATGCGCCTTCACCTTCTTGGTGGTACGGATGATCTTGCCGTACAGCGGGTGGCGCACGCGGTCTTCGAGCTCGACAACGATGGTCTTCTGCATCTTGTCACTCACCACGTAGCCGATGCGCACCTTGCGCCGGCCACGCACCTTGGGGTTGGCCGGAGTGTGCTTGGGGCCCTTCTCCTTTGAGCCGGCGTCCGTCGCGGCCGCCTTCTTCGCTTCTGCCATCACGATTCCTTACCATCGGGCCCGGAAGCCAGGCCCAGTTCTCGTTCGCGCAGCACGGTGTAGACGCGCGCGATCTCCTGACGCACCGTGCGCAGCCGGCGGTTGTTCGACAGCTGCCCGGTCGCCATCTGGAAACGGAGGTTGAACAGCTCCTCCTTCGATTCGCGCAGACGCTCGGTCAGCTCCTCGTCGGTGAGCTCACGCAGTTCACCAGGCGAAATTCCCACTGCCATCAGAACTGCTCCTCTCGAGTCACGATGCGTGCCTTGATCGGCAACTTGTGGATTGCACGGGTGAGTGCCGCCCGGGCCACCTGCTCGTTGGGGTAGCTCAGCTCGAACAGCACGCGGCCCGGCTTGACGTTGACGACCCACCATTCCGGAGAGCCCTTACCCGAACCCATCCGGGTCTCGGCGGGCTTCTTGGTCAGCGGGCGGTCCGGGAAGACGTTGATCCACACCTTGCCGCCACGCTTGATGTGGCGGTTGATGGCGATACGGGCGGACTCGATCTGCCGGTTGGTGACGTAGGCGTGCTCGAGCGCCTGAATGCCGTAGTCGCCGAAGTTCACCGCCGTGCCGCCGCTGGCGATGCCGCGCTGGCGGGGGTGGTGCTGCTTACGGTGTTTAACCCTGCGGGGAATCAACATGATTCAGCTCTCCGTGCTCTGCGGTTCTTCAGCGGGCGGGGCCTCGACCGCGGCGGCCTGTTCCTCGGCGCCCGCGGCGGCGCGGCCGGCCTCGGTGCTGGTCGCCGTGGTGCCCGACGCACCGCTCCGCCGGGGGCGGGTGCCCGAAGGACGCTCGCGGCGCGGGCGGTCGGCGCCCGCCGGCGCGGCTGCGGCCAACTCCCGCTTCCCGCCGACGATGTCGCCCTTATAGATCCACACCTTCACACCGATCCGGCCGAAGGTGGTCTTGGCCTCGTACAGGCCGTAGTCGATGTCGGCGCGCAGCGTGTGCAGCGGCACCCGACCCTCGCGGTAGAACTCCGAACGGCTCATCTCCGCACCGCCGAGACGACCCGAGCACTGCACCCGGATGCCCTTGACGTTGGGCTGGCGCATCGCCGACTGGATGGCCTTACGCATGGCGCGGCGGAACGCCACCCGGTTGCTCAGCTGCTCGGCGACGCCCTGCGCCACCAGCTGGGCCTGCGACTCGGGGTTTCTGACCTCGAGGATGTTGAGCTGAACCTGCTTGCCGGTCAGCTTCTCCAGGTCCGCGCGGATGCGGTCGGCCTCGGTCCCCCGACGGCCGATCACGATGCCGGGCCGCGCGGTGTGGATGTCGACCCGCACCCGGTCGCGAGTGCGCTCGATCTCCACGTCGGCGATGCCGGCGCGCTCCAGACCGGTGGACAGCAGCCGCCGGATCGCGACGTCTTCCTTGACGTAGTCCGCGTACTGCTTGTCGGCATACCAGCGGGACTTCCAGTCCGTGGTAATGCCCAGCCGGAAGCCGTGCGGATTGATCTTCTGGCCCACTAGTCTGAGCCTCCCTTCGCCTCAGAAGTCTCAGACGTAGTTTTCTTCGCCGGGGCGGACTTCGCCGCGGCGTTCTTGGCGGGTGCCTTCTTCGCGGGCGCCTTCGACGCGGCCTTCTTCGCCGGCGCCTTCGCGGCCGCCTTGCTGGCCTCGGCGCGGCGGGCCCGCGTCGACTTCGCCGAACGCTGGTCCTTGGCCGGCCGGCTCTCCACCACGACCGTGATGTGGCTGGTGCGCTTGCGGATCCGGAACGCGCGGCCCTGGGCGCGCGGGCGGATGCGCTTGGCGGTCGGGCCCTCGTCGGCGTAGACCGTGGCCACCACCAGGGTGGCCGGGTCCAGCCCGTTGTTGTTCTGCGCGTTGGCGGCGGCGCTCGCGATCACCTTGGCCACCGGCTCACTGGCTGCCTGCGGCGCCCAGCGCAGGATGTCGAGCGCGTCGGACACCGACCGTCCGCGCACCAGGTCGATCACCCGGCGCGCCTTCGTCGGTGAGACCCGCACGAACCGCGCCTTGGCGACCGCCGACGGGAATTCAGTTGAGGTCATCGCCGTTTGGCCTTCCGGTCGTCCTTGATGTGTCCCTTGAAGGTGCGCGTCGGGGCGAATTCACCAAGCTTGTGACCGACCATCGCCTCGGTGACGAACACCGGGACGTGCTTGCGCCCGTCGTGGACGGCGAAGGTGTGGCCGATGAAGTCCGGGATGATCGTCGAACGCCGGGACCAGGTCTTGATGACCTGCTTGGTGTTCTTCTCGTTCTGCGCGTCCACCTTCTTCAGCAGGTGGTCGTCGACGAACGGGCCCTTCTTCAGGCTGCGTGGCATGTCTTACTCCTACCGGCCGTGCTTCTTGCCGGTGCGACGGCGCCGGACGATGAGTTTGTTGCTGGCCTTGTTCGGGTGGCGGGTGCGGCCCTCCGGCTTACCCCACGGGCTCACCGGGTGCCGGCCACCGGAGGTCTTACCCTCACCACCACCGTGCGGGTGGTCCACCGGGTTCATGACCACACCGCGGACCGAGGGGCGCTTGCCCTTCCACCGCATCCGGCCGGCCTTGCCCCAGTTGATGTTCGCCTGCTCGGCATTTCCCACCTCGCCGACGGTGGCGCGGCAGCGCACGTCGACGCGGCGGATCTCACCGCTGGGCATACGCAGCGACGCGTAGGTGCCCTCCTTGCCGAGCAGCTGGATGCTCGAGCCGGCGGACCGCGCCAGCTTGGCGCCACCGCCCGGCCGCAGCTCCACGGCGTGGATCACGGTACCGGCCGGGATGTTGCGCAGCGGCAGGTTGTTGCCCGGCTTGATGTCGGCGTTCGCGCCCGACTCCACCACGTCGCCCTGCGAAAGTCCTTGCGGCGCGATGATGTAACGCTTCTCGCCGTCGAGGTAGTGCAGCAGCGCGATGTTGGCGGTGCGGTTGGGGTCGTACTCGATGTGCGCGACCTTGGCGTTGACCCCGTCCTTGTCGTTGCGACGGAAGTCGACCACCCGGTAGGCGCGCTTGTGGCCGCCGCCCTTGTGGCGGGTGGTGATGCGGCCGTGCGCGTTACGGCCACCGTGGCCGTGCAGCGGGCGCACCAGGGACTTCTCCGGCTCCGACCGGGTGACCTCGGCGAAGTCGGACACGCTGGAGCCGCGGCGGCCCGGGCTCGTCGGCTTGTACTTACGAATTGCCATGTCTAATCAGGTCTTTCTCTCGCTAGGCCGGGGCCCCGAACAGGTCGATCGGCTTGCTGCCCGGCGCCAGCGTGACGATGGCCCGCTTGGTGCCCTTGCGCTTGCCGTATCCGGTCCTGGTGCGCTTGCGCTTGCCCTGCCGGTTCGCGGTGTTCACCGACGCGACCTTGACGGAGAAGATCTTCTCGATGGCGATCTTGATCTGCGTCTTGTTCGAATCGGGGTGCACCACAAAGGTGTATACGTTCTCATCCAGCAGCCCGTAGGACTTCTCCGAGATGACCGGGGCCAGGATGATGTCGCGGGGGTCGGTGATGGTCGCCATCTACGCCGAAACCTCCTCGGTGCTAGCCGTGTTGCCACCGATGTAGGCGTTGAGGGCCTCGACGCTGAAGACCACGTCGTCGGAGCGCAGCACGTCATAGGTGTTGAGCTGATCGGGCGTCAGGATGTGCACGCCCGGCAGGTTGCGCACGCTCTTGGCGCCGGCCTCGTCGCTGCGGCCGATCACGACCAGCACCTTCTTGCGGTCGGTCAGCGTGCCCAGGAACGCCCTGGCGTTCTTTGTCGAAGGGGTTTGGCCGGCGACGATTTCGGTGACCGCGTGGATGCGGCCGTTGCGGGCCCGGTCGGACAACGCCCCGCGCAGCGCCGCGACGATCATCTTCTTCGGGGTGCGCTGGGAGTAATCGCGCGGCTTGGGACCGTGCACCACACCACCCCCGGTGAACTGGGGGGCCCGCGTCGAACCCTGGCGGGCGCGACCGGTTCCCTTCTGCCGGTAGGGCTTCCGCCCACCGCCACTGACCTCGCCGCGGGTCTTGGTCGAGTGCGTGCCTTGCCGCGCCGCCGCCCGCTGCGCGGTGACCACTTGGTGCATCAGCGCGATATTGGCCGGGGCATCGAACAATTCGGCCGGCAACTCGATGGAGCCCTCGACCTTGCCGTCGGGCGTCTTAACGTCGATCTTGAGTGCTGCCATTACTTCTCACCTCGTTTGATCGCGCTGCGGACCACCACGAGCCCACCGGTGCGGCCGGGGACCGCGCCCTTGATCAACAGCACGCCGTTCTCGGCATCGACCTTGTGCACCACCAGGTTCTGCACCGTCACCCGGTCGTTGCCCATCCGGCCCGCCATCCGGGTGCCCTTGAACACCCGCGCGGGGGTGGCGCAGCCGCCGATGGAACCGGGCCGGCGGTGGACCGCCTGCGCACCGTGGCTGGCGCCCTGGCCGCGGAAGCCGTGGCGCTTCATGGTGCCGGCGAAGCCCTTGCCCTTGGAGGTTCCGGTCACGTCGACGTAGCTGCCGTCGGCGAAGATCTCCGCGGTCAGCTCCTGGCCGACCTCGTATTCGCTTGCCGCGGCCTCGTCATCGAGCCGCAACTCGGCGAGGTGCCGGCGCGGGTTGACGCCCGCGGCGCTGTACTGCCCGGTCACCGGCTTGTTCACCTTGCGCGGGCTGATCTCGCCGTACGCCAGCTGAACGGCGCTGTAACCGTCGCGCTCGGGGGTGCGGATCCGGGTGACCACATTGGGCCCTGCTTTGACCACCGTCACCGGGACGACCCGGTTGTTCTCGTCGAACACCTGCGTCATGCCCAGCTTGGTACCCAGAATGCCTTTTCTTGCCATGAGCTCTGGATCTCCTACTGGATGTTGACGTCGACACTGGCCGGAAGGTCGATGCGCATCAGCGCGTCGACGGTCTTCGGCGTCGGGTCGAGGATGTCGATCAGCCGCTTGTGAGTACGCATCTCGAAGTGCTCCCGCGAGTCCTTGTACTTATGCGGGGAGCGGATGACGCAATACACGTTCTTCTCAGTCGGCAGCGGCACCGGACCTACGACACTGGCACCCGTGCGGACGACGGTCTCGACGATTTTGCGCGCCGATGCGTCGATGGCCTCATGGTCGTAGGCCTTGAGCCTGATGCGGATCTTCTGTCCCGCCACGCTTCTCCTACCCTCACTCCACTTACAAAAATCCGTGTCCGGACCTGGTGCTCCCAGCGCGCTGATCGGGCTGGCCGATCAAGCGTCGCGCCGGATACTGCGCCGCTGTTTACCTGTCGTGGTCCACCGGCCCCCGCGGTCGGGTGTGTCACCCTCACGCAGCCTGGATCGTGACGAAATTGTCGCGCTCCAAGGATGGGACCGGACGCGCCCGTTTTGGGCGCTGGTCGTATGCCCGACCAGGCGCGAACCCGGCCCAAGGCAACCTGAACAGTATGCCCTAGATCATGGGATTGGCCAAATCCCGGGCGGAGGCCGCCGACCTGCCTTTTTAGCCTCAGGCACCGGCCCGTTCGGCGCTCGCGGCGCCCGCCCGGCCGTCTGCGCGCTGTACATAGAGGAAACCGTCGACCGCGGCGAGCGCGCACTCGCGGTAATCGAAGTCGGGAAGCGTGGACAGGCGGCCCAGTACAAGGGGCCCGATGAGCAGCGCGATGGCGCGCGACCGGTCCACCTCGCCCAGTTCGGCGGCCTCGGGGCTATCGAAGATGGCGTCGAACGGCGCGGCGTACTGCTGGGCGATGCGCTCACGCAGCGTGGTGATCGCCGTGCTGTCGGCGGCGCAGTCGCGGGGACCCGGCATCTCATCCAGGTCCCGACCCATGGACAACCACGACATGGCCGTCATCAGCGCGGGCGCCTGCGCCACCGACTCGGCCTGGGCCAGCACCACCGCCACCAGGCGATCCCGCAGCGAACCCTCGGCCGGCGGCGTCGGGGACGGCGGGATGAGGCTGTTGAAAGCCGCCGCCAGCAGATCGTTTCCACTCGGGAAGTGGCGATACAGCGTGGCCCTGGCTACGTTGGCGGTACGGGTGACCGCGTCGACGGTCACCGCGCTGGGACCGCCCGAACGCAGCAGCGTGGCGGCGGCCTCGAGCAAACGGGCCCGCGAGCGCGCGGGACGGGGATCGGTAGTGCCGCCGGTAATTGTGACCCACCTCCCTGTTTGGGAACGAGACTATCGGTCTACCTACAAGACCATTGGTCTCGAAACTTCCCAACGCCGCCGTGAGGAGGCGCATCATGCCCGAAACCCTGGTCCGGCCCGACCAGCGTACTGATCCAGTCAGCATTGGCGGTAGCCCCCGAGCGCGAAACTGGACGCTGACCGTCGCCTGCATGGGCGTCGCGCTGGTCGTCGCCTCGATGACGGCGTTGAACACCGCGCTGGGGGACCTGGCGGTGGCCACCTCGGCCACGCAATCCCAGCTCAACTGGGTCGTCGACGGCTACACCGTGGCCCTGGCCTGCCTGCTGCTGCCCGCGGGTGCGATCGGTGACCGCTATGGCAGGCGCGGCGCCCTGTTGATCGGGCTGGTGGTGTTCTCGGCCGGGTCGATGGCGCCGGCGATGCTGCACAGCCCGGCGCAGATCATCGCCGGGCGCGCGCTGGCCGGGATCGGCGCCGCCTTCGTGATGCCGGCGACGCTCTCGCTGCTGACCGTGGCCTACCCGAAGGACGACCGCACCAAGGCGGTCGGGATCTGGGCCGGCACGGCCGGATCCGGCGGCGTGCTGGGCATGCTCGGATCCGGCCTGCTGCTGCGGTTCTGGGACTGGCACGCGATCTTTTGGTCCCTGGGTGCCGCCGGATTGGTGATCTTCGCGCTGGCCTGCACCGTCGCCTCGTCGCGGGACAGCCGCGCGCCGCGGATCGACTCGCTGGGCGCCGTCCTCATCGGCGCCGCCGTGGCGATCGCGGTAGCCGCGATCCTGGAGGCACCTACCCGCGGGTGGAATGACCCGCTGGTCTGGGGTGGGCTGGCAGTTGGCGCGGTGCTCGCCGCGGCATTCGGCGCCGTGCAGCTGCGGCTCGCCGGGCGCGGCCGCCAACCGCTGCTCGACGTCCGGCTGTTCGCCGACCCGAACTTCGCCACCGGCGTCGCCGCGATCGTCATCCTCTTCGGCGCGACGTTCGGGTTCTTCTACATCGGCATGCAATACGTGCAGCAGATCATGGGCTACTCGGCCCTCGCGACGGCCATCTCGTTCGGCCCGTTCATGGTGCCGCTGGGCATCTTCTCGGCGCTGTCGTTCTGGTACGTGCCCAAACTGGGCCTGCGGCTTGTGCTGTTCATCGGCACGCTGCTGATGGCGGTCGGCTTCGCCTGCATGTACCGGCTCGGTCTGCACTCCTCCTATCTGGAATTCGCCTGGCCGACATTGATCTTGGCCACGGGCATCGGCATCTGCACGGCGCCGACGACGTCAGCGATCATGGGCGCGGTGCCCGACGAGAAGCAGGGCGTCGCCTCCGCGGTGAACGACACCTCGCGGGAGATGGGCGGCGCGTTGGGCATCGCGGTGGCCGGCTCCATTCTGGCCGGCCGCTATTCGCACGAGCTCGCGCCGAAGTTGGCCGGCTTTCCCGAGCCGGTCCGGGGCCAGGCCACCGATTCGCTGGCCAAGGCTGTCGAGGTCGCCGGCCGGCTGGGGCCCCAAGGTCACCAGCTCGCCGAGGCCAGCAAGTCCGCATTCCTGGCGGCCCTGCACGCGTCGACCATCACGATGGCCGTGATCGTCGCCGTCGCCGCGATGCTGGTCGGCGTTTGGGCCCCCGGCCGCGACGGCCGGCAGCTGCGGCCGGTCCGCGGCCTGCTCGCCCATCGCCGGCGCTGACCCGATGCGGAGCTCCAATGCCGTTGTCCGACATGGGTTCACGGATTCGGCGCCCCCGGGAGCGCTTGAAAACGCCCCTCGGTTCTGGTATCACCAGATGTATATCGACAGATACAGGTCATCTCTGTAAGCGCGAGGTGGATGTGGTGTTGATAGGTGATACGAGCGTGGTCGAGCCGGGTTGCCCGGCGCTGAGCGAGGCGGCGGCGATCGTGGAGGCCGAATGGATACGCCTGTCGCGACCGAGCGAGCCGGCCCGACACCCCACCTGCGAATTGCCCTCGGCGCGGGGGTGCCGCCGCGGGACGGGCACCATCGTGTCCACCGAGCCGACGGGGACCGCGCGCTCGACGCGCGGCCGCGGAAGCCGAACTCGCTGGCCGGTCTCCCCGGTGTGGGCGCGGGAGCGTTCTCCTCCGCGGCAGGCGTGATGCCAAGCCGCTGAACCGTTTTAGACACTCGAAGGGAGGTTGAACAAGCGAGATCGCGGTCGTGCCGTCCACGAATATTGCGACGCATCGTTCGCGCGACGCACTCTTGCGCGCGCACAGCCACTTGTCGTGGCCATCTACGTGGACCGCATGAACATGAACCGCTCACGGGGCGGGCCCCATGCCTCACCGTGGGGCCCGCCCCACACCACTTCGAGTTTCAATCAACGAATTCCGCGGCCCGGTGCCCGAGCATCACGATGGTGGCGTGCGGACCGCGGCTGGTGATGGTGGGCAGGATCGAGCCGTCGATCACCCACAGGTTGTCGATGCCGTGCACCCGGCAGCGCGGGTCGACGACGGCCCGCGGGTCGGTGTCGGGGCCCATCGGCGTTGTGCCGCACAGGTGTTGCGAGGTGGACCACACCGGCGCGCCGACATCTGTTGCGCCACCGATTAATTCGCGCGCCATTTCCGCCCCCGCGCGCAAAGCCGCGACGTCGTCGGGCTCGCTGTCGTAACGATGCTCGATGCGGGGCGCCACGTCCGGATCCGCCGATGCCAGCGTCATGCGCCCACGCGCCCGGGGCTGCATCAGCGCGACCCCGATGTGCGGCCAGTCGGCATGCCCGGCGGTGCCGTCCCCGGTCATCGCGACGAATCCGCCCGTGTAGGGCCTGATCTCGAGGTCGTCGGCGGTGCTGAGAACGACCTCGAGCACCGGCCGGCCGGGGGCCACTGCCCAGTCGGTGGACAACACCCACTCGGGGTGATCGCTGAACGACACCCCCACCGGTAACGGGGCCACCACCGGCACTCCGACGGCCCGCAGGCCTTCCTCCGCCCCGATGCCGGAGAGCATGAGCAGCTGCGCCGTTTGGATGGCGCCGGCGGACAAAACGATTCGGTCCGCGGTGAAGGTCACGGGTCCGTGCGGCCCGATCGCGTCGACGCCGACCGCCGCCGTCCCGTCGAATCGCAGACGCAGCGCGCGCGTCCGTGCGCGCAACGTCAGGGTCGGCCGACCCAGGGCCGGGAGCAGGAAGCCGGCGCCGGATCCGGTGCGCACCCCGTCGACGATGTTGAGCGGCACGGCTCCCATTCCCGAAACCGGTTCGGGCCCAACGTCGTTGAGGTCGTCGATCCAGGAGAACCCCGCGCGCCGCGCGGCGGTGATGAAACGCTCGGTGGTTCCGGTCATGTCATGGGTGCGGCGCACCCGGATGGGGCCGGAATCGCCGTGGGCGGGGCCGCGGAAATCCAGGTCCGTCTCGATGGCGCGAAAGCTGCCGAGGAGATCGGACCAGGCCCAGCCGGGCAGCCCCAGGCGATCGAAATCGCGGGGCAGGCCTCGACAGAAGTAGCCGCCGTTGATCGCGCCCGACCCCCCGACCGTAGCCCCCCGCACGATCGGATGCCGGCGCATGGGCCGATCCGTGAGGTTGGTCTGGTAACGCCGCACCAGTGGGCTGCCGACCCCGATCGGCAGTTGCCACCCGTTGGCGGTCTGAGCGAGCAATCCCGGGTCGTCGAGGGCAGGCCCCGCCTCCAGGACGGTCACCGTGCGGCGGGGATCGGCGGAAAGACGTTCGGCGACAACCGATCCAGCACTGCCGGCACCGACGATCAGCACGTCGCTGTGCGGGGCGGCCGTGATCAAGGTCGCGGCTAGCTCCGAATCTGCGGTTTCAGCGCGCGCAGGTTGCGCTCCCGCAGCACACCCCACCACAATCCGAGCCCGTATGCCAGGTCGTCGACACGCTTGAGCAACAGATAGGTCGGCAGGCCGATCGGCTCGGTGTCGTCGCCGACGGCGTCCCGGCGGCGCAGCCAGTCCACCACGCCGTCCATGACCGCCGCGACCAGCACGACATGTCTGAAATGCCGCGACAGCGTCGCGGCCAGCAACGCCAACGGCCAATAGTGGCGGCACAGGGCCGACGCCAGCTGCAGTGCCGCCGACCACAGGCCGCGGCCCGCGATCAGTACGACGTCGGTGATCGACGTCTCGGCACCCCGCATGGCCCTGGCGATCCGCCGGCCGGTCAGCACGGCGATGATTACGGACGCCAGCTGGGACAGGCTGGTCCCGAACGCCATCAGGATCCAGGTCATCAACGCCCAGCCGGAAATCACGACCGGCGCGGTCTTGTCTGGGTGGCGGACGGACAGCGGGGCCGCCGAACCGCCATAGAATGCCTTGCGCGCGAGCCAATCCCGCAGTTCGGTGCGGTGGTCGTGGGCGACCAGCGCGATGGGCTCGTAGCGTAGCCGGGCGCCCGCTTCGATGAGCCGCCAGCACAGGTCGACGTCCTCGCCCGATTGCAGGGTCTCGTCGAACCCGCCGACGTCGCGCAGGGCCGCGCAGCGACAGATGATCGCCGCGCTGGGTACGTAGGACACCGTGCTGTGGGGCAGCACCGGCGCTTCGCGCTCGCCGAGGTCGAGCGACGAGTGCACCGCCTCGTACCGCGCCACCACGTTCTCGCTGTGCGACGGACCGACGATGCGCGGCGCGGCCAGGGCGACGGTGGGGTCGCAGAAATGGCCGAGCAGCGCCTCCAACCACCCGCGCCGGGGCGCGACGTCGGAATCCAGGAAGGCGACGTAGTCGGTGGTGCAGGCGGCCAGCCCGGTGTTGCGGGCGGCGGCCGGGCCCTTGCTCCGGGAGTGCCGCAACACCTCGACGTCGCAGTGCGCGCCGACGAAGTCGGCCGGCTCGATCGGCGGAATTGAACCGTCGTCGACCACGATGACCCGCAGGCCGCGCAGCGAGCTCACCAGGCGGCGCACACCGGAAAGGTTGTCCCGCACGGGGATTACCACCGTCACGTCGTGGTGCGACGGGCCGCCCGCGGGCCGCGGATGTGCGACCGTGGCGTCCAGCAGGGTGCGGGCGAGCTGCGCGCTCACGTCGTCGCGCACCTTCAGGCGACCGTCGCAGAGCATGTCCTGGGCGGCCGGCGCCAGCTTCAGCAACCGGGTCGGCGAACCACCCAGCAGCGCCGCGCCGTCGCCCAGCACCCGGACACGGCGATCGACCTGGACGGCGAAGCCGTCGGGCAGCCGGGGCTGGCTCATGTGCGCCGCTCCTCCGCATCGCATTCGCTCTGCATCGTCGCCGGCGCGCTCATGTCAGCATTCCGTCGCGCCCGGGCGACCAGCGTGCCACTCGACGCACACAGGTGTCCACCATCTCGGCCAGGATGCGCTCGCCCTCGGCGGCGGTCGCGGTGGTCGGGTCCCCCAGCACACCGACGGGGCTGACCGCGGCGACTCCCCCGCGGCGCATGGACGGCAGCAATTCGGGCAGGGGCGCCCGGTTGCCGGCCACCCACCGGTCGGTCAGCACGTCGGCGGGCGAGATGTGCAGCACCAGCGAGGTTTCGGTGTGGCCGGCGTGGGCGTCGCCGTCGTCGGCCAGGCATGGGCACCAGCCGGCGTCGCGGCCCTCGGCCCGCAGGCGGGTCACGGCGGCGGTCAGGGCGGCGGTGTTGCCGCCGTGGCCGTTGACGAAGACCAGGCGCCGGGCCCAGCCTGTGGCCGACCGGCCGTACTCCACCAGCAGCGTGGTCAGGGCTTCGGTACCGATGGAGACCGTCCCGGCGAAGCTCTGGTGCTCGCCGCTGGCGCCGTAGGCGAGCGCCGGCGCCACCCACCAGTCGCCGTCCAGACCGGCCCGGGCGCCGCGCGCTACCGCGGTGGCGATGCGGGTGTCGGTGTCCAACGGCAGGTGTGGACCGTGCTGTTCGGTGGACCCGAGCGGGATCAATATCGACGGCGAGGTGCCCGCTAGCTGGCTTGACGTCGCCACCGCTAATTCGCCGAGTACGGGCACTCGGTGATGGTAGGACGAATTCACCTGGCGTGCACCAATTGTTGTCTCGTGAAAACTATTTTTTTTCTGGCTGGTTCATCAGAGGTTCGAAATTTGTGCTCGTTCGTCACGGCCACCACGCTTGTACCACGGTTTGCGGGCCGTCAATCATTCCCGGACAAATCCGCCCGGGATATCCGTAATTAGCTGCTCAGGCGTTCCCGGCGGGCGGCACACCGAGGGCCCGGGTGAAGCCGGGCGGCACCAGGACGTCGTCCGGGCCGAGGTCTGCGACGCCGGCGTGGCCCAGCCCCATCAGCGCCGAGTCGATGCCGCCGCGCAGGATGTCGAGGACGTTCTCAACGCCGGCCTGGCCGGCGGCCGCCAGCCCCCACAGGTAGGCGCGGCCGATCATCACCGCGCGCGCACCCAGCGCCACGGCCTTGACCACGTCGCTTCCCCGGCGGATGCCACCGTCTAGCAGCACCTCCACCTGATCGCCGACCGCGGCGGCCACCGCGGGCAGGGCCCGGATCGACGCCGGCGTGCCGTCTAGGTTATTGCCACCGTGGTTCGACACCGAGATCGCGGAAACCCCCGCGTCCACTGCCCTTTTCGCGTCGTCAACGCGCATCACGCCCTTGAGCATGAACGGCCCGCCCCACAGTTCGCGCAGCCAGGCGATGTCCTCCCACGTCGGTGGCGGTGTGCCCATCCACTCGCCGTAGGCCGCGAAGAACGGCGGGCCCGGCTCCCCCCGGCGCCCCTGGTTGGGCACCCGCAGCTCGGGCGGGTGCAGGGTCTTGCCGAACTTCCAGAGCCACCGCGGACGCGTGATCGCCTCGGGCGACAGCCGCAGGATGGTCCGCAGGTTCATCTCCTCGGGGATCTGCGGGCTGCCCCAGTCGCGGCCGTGGGAGAAGGTCCAGTCGGTGGTGACGATCAGTCCGACCGCGCCGGCCTGGCGGGCCCGCTCCACCCGCTCGGCGATCGCGTCCCGCCCGCCGAGCCAGTACACCTGGAAGAAGACCTTGGGGTTGGCGGCGATGACCTCCTCGATCGGTTTGCTCGCGAACGAGGACAGTCCCATCGCCGTTCCGCGCGCCGCGGCGGCCCGCGCCACGGCCACTTCCCCGTCCGGATCGACTGCCTGGACACCGGTGGGCGAAATGATCACCGGCAATGAAATATCTTGGCCCATAACCGTGGTCGACAGGTCGCGCTTTTCTTGCGCGCCGACGACGTGGGGCGCGAAACCGAGTTCGCTGAACGCCGCGACATTGTCGCCGACCGTGACCCCTTTTTCACTCGCGGAAATCAGGGACGAATAGACGGATTTAGGCAGCCGCCGTTTCGCGCGTTCCTGCGCGATGGCGACGGTTTCGAACCACTGACCGGCCACGGTCTACACGGGGCTCTCGTTGCACAGCCGCGCGGGTGGTCGAGACAGCGTCAAGGGTACGGGGCCGCCGGACCTGCGGGAGTGGTCCGCCCGGGGGCGCGGTGTCCGCCGCCGCTGGGCCAGCGCCGCCGCGCTGTGGCCCTGGACGCACTCGGGGTCCGGCCCGTCCATCGGCAGGCCGGTGAAGAACTTGGCCGCCATGCAGCCGCCCCGGCAGGCGTCGTAGTGCCCACAGCTGCCGCAGGCGCCGGCGGACTGCGGCTCGCGCAGCTCGCGGAACAGCGGGGCGTTCTTCCAGACGTTGTCGAAGCCGTTGTCCGTCAACACGTTCCCGGCCAGGAAGCGGTCGTGGATGGCGAAGGGGCAGGCGTAAACGTCGCCCACCGGGTCGATCAGGCACACCACCCGCCCGGCGCCGCACATGTTCAGGCCGGCTAGCGCCCCGGAGGAGCCCAGCGGCGCCAAGTGGAAGAAGGAGTCGCCGGTGAGCACCCGCTCACCCTTGGCCACCAGCCACTCGTACAGCTGGACCTGCTGGGCCGCGGTGGGGTGCAGATCGTCCCAGACGTCGGCGCCCCGACCCGAGGGCCGCAGCCGGGTGATCCGCAGGGTGGCGCCGTAACGGCTTGCGAGCGAGGCGAATTCGTCGAGCTGGTCGACGTTGTTGCGGGTCACCACGACGGAGATCTTCGCGTCGGAGAAACCGGCGGCGGCGAGGTTCTCCAGCGCGCGCACGGCCATGGCGAACGATCCCGGACCGCGGACCGCGTCGTTGACTTCCGCGGTGGCGCCGTCGAGTGAGATCTGGACGTCGACGTAGTCGCTGGCGGCCAGCCGGGCGGCGACCTCTTCGGTGATGCGGACGCCGTTGGTGGAGAACTTCACCCCGACGTGGTGCGCGGTCGCGTAGTCGACCAGCTCCCAGAAGTCCGGGCGGACGGTGGGCTCCCCGCCGCCGATGTTGACGTAGAACACCTGCATGCGTTCCAGCTCGTCGATGATGTCCATGCACTGACGGGTGGAGAGCTCTCGCGGATCGCGTTTACCCGAGGACGAAAGGCAGTGCACGCAGGCCAGGTTGCACGCATACGTCAGCTCCCACGTCAGGCAGATGGGTGCGTCCAGGCCGCTCTCGAACTGCTCGATGAGCCGCGGCACGGTGGCTGTCATGGGGTCTCCTGGGGTACCAACATCTTCGAATCGGCCAACACGCGCAGGGCGTGCAGGTAGGGCGCCTCCCCGGCGTCGTCCACGCCTGCCGCGCGGCAGGCCGAGTGAACGTCGGCATGATCGGCCAGCGACCGCACCACCGTGAGGATGGTGCGGTTCTTCAGAAAGGACAGCTTGCGGGTGCCGAAGTGGTAGAGCAGCGCCCCGAACGGTTCGGGTCGAACCGCCACCTGCGGGTGCAACCGCCAGCCGCGGTCGGGGTCGAACACGGAGGTCAGTAGACCCCGCACATGCCGTCGATGGACACCTCTTCGACCAGGGTCTCGGTGACGAGCTGGGTCTCGGTTTCGGTTTCGGTTTCGTGGTCCACGGTCATTGCCTTTCGTCGGTTCTTGACAACGATAGGGATCGAGTCACAAGCTTCGTCAGAATATGGCATCGAGTGCCGAAATGGAAGGGCGGGTCTCATGGTGCCGCAGCCGCGGGTGGGCCGTCGCCGCTCGACCACGCCGCACCACATCACCGACGTCGCCATCGAGCTGTTCAGCGCCCGCGGCTTCGCCGACGTCAGCGTCGACGACGTCGCCCAGGCCGCCGGCATCTCCCGGCGAACGCTGTTCCGCTACTACGCATCCAAAAACGCCATCCCGTGGGGTGACTTCGACACCCACCTCGCGCGCCTGCGCGACCTGCTCGACAACGTCGATCCGCGCGTGCCGCTGGGTCAGGCGCTGCGCGATGCCTTGTTGGCGTTCAACACCTTTGACGAATCCGAGACGGCGCGGCACCGCCAGCGTATGCGGGTGATCCTGCAAACCGCCGAGCTCCAGGCGTACTCGATGACGATGTACGCGGGCTGGCGCGAGGTGATCGCCGGGTTCGTGGCGCGCCGGTCGGAGCTCAAGACGACGGACCTGGTACCCCAGACCGCGGCCTGGACGATGCTCGGGGTGGCGCTGGCCGCCTACGAGCACTGGCTCGGTGACGGGTCCGTCCCGCTGCCGACCGCGCTGGGCCACGCGTTCGATGTCGTGGGCGCCGGGCTGGACGGGCTGGATCGGTGACCGCCGATCACCTGCTGCACACGCTGCGCGCGCAGGGGCGGTTCTGCGCGCGCTCCGGGTCCCCGATGTACGGCGAGCTTTTGGAGTTGGTGGCCGTCGACGTCGAGCACGGAGGCGTCTTCGCAACGATCCTGTCCGGGCACGAGGAGGACCCAGCGCCCTTGGCGGTGCCGCTGCGTCTGCTCGGCGGGTTGCACCGATTGGTGCTCGACGGACGGGCGCCGCGACTGCGCCGGTGGTACCCCAGCACCGCGGGCAGCTGGGACGCCGAGGCGGCCTGGCCGGAAATCGAGGGCGTGGCGGCCGAGCACGCCGACGCGCTGCGCGCCGCCCTGCGCCAACCGCCGCAGACCAACGAGGTCGGCCGATCCGCCGCGCTGATCGGTGGCTTGCTGCGCGCCAACAGTGAATCAGGTTTGCCGATAAGGCTTTTCGAGATCGGCTCCAGCGCGGGGCTGAACCTGCGCGCCGACCATTACCGCTACCGGTTCGACGACGGCCAGTGGGGGCCGGGTGACTCGCCCGTGACCATCGAGGACGCGTGGCGCGGCGCGCTGCCGCCCGACGGCGGGTTGCGGATCGTCGAGCGGCACGGCTTCGACATCGCGCCCATCGACGTCACCGCGACCGACGGGGAGCTCACGGTGTTGAGCTACGTCTGGCCGGACCAGACGGCCCGGCTCGAACGCCTACGCGGCGCGGTCGAGGTCGCCCGGCGGGTGCCGGCGCGGCTGCACCGCCAATCGGCGGCCGACGCCGTGGCGGGGCTGACGCTGACCGAGGGGACACTGACGGTGCTGTGGCACTCGATCACGTGGCAGTACCTGACCCGCGAGGAGCGGGACACGGTCCGCACCAGGATCCGCGCGCTGAGCGAGCACGCCGACGAACGCTCGCCGCTCGTCCACCTCACGCTGGAGCCGGCGCGTGACGCGCCCGAGGCGCCGATCCGGTTCCTGGTCCGGGCGCGTCGCTGGCCGGGCGGCGACCTCGAAATCCTCGGCGAATGCCACCCGCACGGCCCGCCGGTGCACTGGCGCTAGGGGTCAGCCCAGCACCTCCGAGATGGGCGCGCCGGTGGCGATCTTCGCGCGCACCTTCATGACCTTGCCGGGCATCCCGCCGCCGACCACGCCCACGAGCACCCCGTCGCGCTCGTAGTAGGCCAGGAACTTGCGCCCGTCGTCCTCGACGAGGTGGACGGTGTCGGTGGATTCGGGTTCGCCCAGGCACTGGATTTTGACGTCGTACTGGTCGCTCCAGAAGTAGGGGACGACGACGGCTGACGACGACACGTCCTGTCCCAGCATCGCGGGCACTACGACGCGCGTCTGGTCGGCAACGTTGCTCCAATGTTCCACGCGCGCTTGGTGTCCCGTGGCGTCGCGCCAGGAGGCGACATCGCCGAGCGCCCACACGTTGGGCGCGCTGGTCCGCCCGGCCTCGTCACAGAGGACACCGTTGTCGACCGCGACGCCGCTGCCCTCGAGCCAACCGGTCGCGGGGTGCGACCCGATGCCGATGACCACCAGGTCGGCCGCCAGCTCGGCGCCATCCGTCAGCACCACGGTGTCCACCCGCCCGTCGCCGCGCACCTCCGCCACCCCGACGCCGAGGCGGACGTCGACCCCCTCCTCGCGGTGCAGGCGCGCGACCAGCTCGCCGATCCGCTCGCCGAGCACCGACGCCAACGGCGTCGGCTGCGGCTCGACCAACACGACATCCACGCCGAGGTTGCGCAGGCTGGCCGCCACCTCGCAGCCGATGAACCCGGCTCCGATGACGACGGCTCGCTGCGCGGAGGATGCGTGCTCACGCAGCGCCAGGCTCTCGTCGAGGTTGCGCAGGACGCGGATGCCCTCGAGGTCCGGCAGCGTCGGGATGCGCCGCGGCACCAAGCCGGTAGCGATGACGAGTTCGTCGTAACCGATCACGGACCCGTCGGCCAGCGTCACCGTCTGCGCCGCGGTGTCCAGGGCGGTGGCCGCAGCGCCCAGCCGCAGCGTGATGTCGTTCTCGTCGTACCACTCCCGGGGCTTGAGGGCGACGTCGTCGACCTCCTTGCGCAGCACCTCTTTTGACAGTGGGGGGCGATCGTAGGGCAAATGCACTTCGTCGCTGACGATCGTGACGCGGCCGGTGTACTCCGCTCGGCGAAGTTGCTCGGCGGTCCGGGCGGCGGCCAGACCGCCGCCCACGATCACTATTCCGTTGCTAGCGGTCACGTGGAGTTCATACCACGATCGCCGATCAGTACTTCAATGCGCCCTTGTCGACGGGGACCTGCGTGCCCGTCACCGTGGCCGACCCGTCACCAGCGAGCCACGCGACGACGTCGGCCACCTCGTCGGGCGCCATGAACCCGTTGGGCTGCAACGGCATCGGGGGGAAGCTGTGCACGAAGCTGGGGTGCCGGGCAAATATCTCCATCATGGCCTCCGGCTCGATCATCGGCGTGTCGATGGAGTACGGATGGATGGAGTTGACCCGGATGTTGTATTCGCCGAGTTCGAGGGCCAGCGTATTGGTCAGCGCGGTGAGCCCGTGCTTGCTGGCCGAGTAGTGGCCGTTGCCCGGGGTGGCTTTCAGCCCCGCCGACGAGCTGACCACGACGATCGAGCCCCCGTTGCCCGCCTCGATCATCGCGGGCACGGTGGCCCGCAGCGTGCGCCAGGTGCCGGTCAGGTTGACGCCGATCACGGTGTCCCACTGCTCGTCGGTGAGCTCCCAGAGCCGGCCCCAGCTCAACACCCCGGCGTTGGCCACCACGATGTCGAGCCGGCCGAATTGCTCGACGCCGTCGGCCACCAGTTGGCGCAGCGCGGCGTCGTCCCGGATGTCGGCCTCGCGGGCCAAGACCTTGCGGCCCTCGGCCTCCACCAGCCGGACGGTCTCGTTGAGGTCTGCCGGCGTGGCGGGCGTATAGGTGATGCTCTCCGACACGGGCGCGCAGATGTCGAGCGCAATGATGTCGGCGCCTTCGCGGGCGAGCCGCACCGCGTGCGAGCGGCCCTGGGCGCGGGCGGCGCCGGTGATGAACGCCACCCGGCCTTGCAATGAGTCAGCCACGAGGCAAGGCTAGCAGCGAAACTGAAACCTGTTCTAAGTCGCCCGCCGGTCAGATTTCGGCGATGATCTGGGCCCGCCGGCTGTTGTATTCCTGGTCGGTCAGCGCGCCGCTGGCGCGCAGGGTCTCGAGTTCCTGGAGCCGCTGGGCGATCGACGGTTGCGGGGGCGTCGCCACCGGTGCCGGCCCTCCGGCGGTGGCCGGCTGGGGCTGGGCGGCCGGCGCCTGTTGTTGGGCCGCCCGGCGCACCACCGCCTGGACCTGTTGGCGCAGCGCCGGGTTCGACCGAATGTCGACCATCCGGTTGAGCGGAACGTTGTTGGCCTTGAGGATCTGGAGGATCTCCATCAGCGGGCCGGCCTGGCCGCTCAGGTCGTAGGTCTTGTTGTCTTCGGCCACGGTGAACTGCGCGGGCACCAGGCCGTTGACCAAAGCGCTTCGCTCCCAGTCGATCCGGTACTCGTTGGTGGTGGGGTTGACCAGCACCACCAGCTTTCGGGCGGACAGGTTGCCGAGCCGGGTCACGCTGGCGATCACCCGGTCTTCGCTGTCGAACGGCAGGATGCCGGGCCCCGCGATGTGCAGGTGCACCTTCACCACCTGCTGGTTGTTGATCCAGGTGCCCGTCTCGGTGACGCCGGTGATCTGGGCCAGCGCCAGCACGCCACTCTGCTCGAGCTCCGCGTTCTTCGCCGACGACTTCGCGCCGTAGTTGGCCAGCGCAAGCGCGATCAGCACGTCGGCGACCGTGATGAGCAGGCCGACGTAGAACATCCACTGCAGCAGGCTGCCGAACCCGAGGGTGAAGTAGACGACCAGGAAGATCGGCCCGACGAGGCCGCCACACAGCAAAACCACCAACTGTGCCTTGAGATAGCGCGCCAACACGAAAGTCTCCTTACCCTTGCTGGGGATTTTCGTGTCAGGTTAGCTTCCGCGGTGTCGCGGCGCGCGCCATACGCGCAAACCGAACCGGGGTCAGTCGAACTTGGGTATGACGGCCGGCGCCGGGCGCTCGGAAGACCCGGCGGCCGGCGCCGCGGCGGTCGAATGGGCCGATACCATCTTCACCGGCGTGCCGGTCGACACCGGCATGGCCGGGGCCGCCGCGGCCTGCGGAGCCTCGACCTGCGCCGGCGCGGTCGCGAGCGGGTTCATCGGTGCCGGTGCCGTCGGAGCGGTCTGGGTGGCGGCGGCCGGGGTGTAGGCGGGCGTCACCATCTGCACCGGCGTCGCCGATGTGGTGGCCGGGGCCACCGCCGCCGGCCCCGCGGTGGCCGCGGCCGCGGTCTGGCCGACCTGCGCCTGCGCGCCCGCGAGCGCCGAAGCGGGCGCGATCGCCGACGCCACGGGCCCCGCCGGGACGCCCGGCGCCGATCCACCCGCGGCCGCCACCGCGGGCAGCTGCGCCGCCATCGAGGCGGGGGCCGCCGCGCTCTGCAGCGGCGAGGTGTTGGCCGCCTCGGCGGCGAGATACTGCGCCGCGCCACCGTTCATCAGCTGCACGAACTGTTGGTGGAACGCCGCCGCTTGCGCGCTGAGCGCTTGGTACACCTGCGAATGCGCGCCGAACAGCGTGGCGATGCTGGCCGACACCTCGTCGGCGCCCGGCGCCAGCACGTTCGACGTCGGACCCAGCGCCATCGAGTTGGCGGACGTGATCGTCCAGCCGATCCTGGCGAGGTCCGACGCGGCGGCGGCGACGTACTCAGGCGTCGTGAATACGAAGGACATCCAACCTCCCGGTCATCTTCCCCCGACTCCCTTGTCAGGGAATCGTAGCGGAGCCGCCCGCGTCGGGCCCGGTAAAACGCATAAAGCCCGGATTGCCGAAGGCGGCAATCCGGGCTTTATGGCGAACTGGACTACTTGATGATCTTGACGACCCGGCCGGCGCCGACGGTGCGGCCACCCTCGCGGATGGCGAACCGCAGACCCTCGTCCATGGCGACGGGCTGGATCAGCTTGACCGAGATGTTGGTGTTGTCACCGGGCATCACCATCTCGGTGCCCTCCGGCAGCGTCACCACACCGGTCACGTCCGTGGTGCGGAAGTAGAACTGCGGACGGTAGTTGTTGAAGAACGGCGTGTGCCGACCGCCCTCGTCCTTGGACAGGATGTAGACCTGGCCCTCGAACTCGGTGTGCGGCGTGGTGGTGCCGGGCTTCGTGACGACCTGACCGCGCTCGACGTCCTCGCGCTTGATACCGCGGAGCAGCAGACCGACGTTGTCACCAGCCTGGCCCTGGTCCAGCAGCTTGCGGAACATCTCCACACCGGTGACCGTGGTCTTGGTGCTGGCGGGGCGGATCCCGACGATCTCGACTTCCTCGTTCACGTTGATCACGCCGCGCTCGACACGACCGGTGACCACCGTGCCACGACCGGTGATCGTGAAGACGTCCTCCACCGGCATCAGGAACGGCTTGTCGGTCTCGCGGACCGGGTCCGGGATGGACTCGTCCACGGCCTCCATCAGCTGCTCGACGGACTCGACCCACTTGGCGTCGCCCTCGAGCGCCTTGAGCGCCGAGACCCGCACGACCGGGGCGTCCTCGTCGAACTCCTGGGCGGCCAGCAGCTCGCGGACCTCCATCTCGACGAGCTCGAGGAGCTCCTCGTCGTCGACCATGTCCGCCTTGTTCAGCGCGACCAGGATGTAGGGCACACCGACCTGACGCGCCAGCAGCACGTGCTCGCGGGTCTGCGGCATCGGGCCGTCGGTGGCGGCGACCACCAGGATCGCGCCGTCCATCTGGGCGGCGCCGGTGATCATGTTCTTGATGTAGTCGGCGTGACCGGGGGCGTCGACGTGGGCGTAGTGCCGCTTGTCGGTCTGGTACTCCACGTGGGAGATGTTGATGGTGATACCGCGCTGACGCTCCTCGGGCGCGTTGTCGATCTGGTCGAACGCGCGGGACTCGTTCAGGTCGGGGTACTTGTCGTGCAGAACCTTGGTGATAGCCGCGGTCAGCGTCGTCTTGCCGTGGTCAACGTGACCGATGGTCCCAATGTTGACGTGCGGCTTCGTCCGCTCGAACTTCGCCTTCGCCACTTCGTTGTCCTCCTGGACTTGTTGGTGCTCGTTAAAGCAGTGTTGGTGTTTTCAGTTGTGCCGCGCCCAAGGCTTTGCAATGACCCGGCAAGATTACTCCGAGGGGATTTTTACTGACCCGTCGCCTTCGCCGATCCTATGGCTCGGCTCGGGGTCAGCGAGTTGACACTCACTGACCCGTCGCCTTCGCGATGATCTCCTTCGACACGTTGGCCGGCACTTCGGCGTACGAGTCGAACACCATGGAGTAGTTCGCCCGGCCTTGGGTCTTGGACCTCAGGTCGCCGACGTAGCCGAACATCTCCGACAGCGGCACGTGCGCCCTAACGACGCGTGCACCGCTCCGCTCCTCCATGGCCTGGATCTGGCCACGGCGGGAGTTCAGGTCGCCGATCACGTCGCCCATGTAGTCCTCGGGCGTGGTGACCTCGACGGCCATGATCGGTTCCAGGATCACCGGTTGCGCTTGCTGCGCAGCCTTTTTCAGGACCTGCGAACCGGCGATCTTGAACGCCATCTCGGAGGAGTCGACCTCGTGGAAGGCACCGTCGAGCAGGGTGACCTTGAGGTTCACCAGCGGATAGCCGGCCAGCACGCCGTATTGCATGGCGTCCTGCGCCCCGGCGTCCACCGACGGGATGTACTCCCGGGGGATGCGGCCACCGGTGACCTTGTTCTCGAACTCATAGGTCGCACCGTCCTCGCCGGTGAACGGCTCGAGGTTGATGATCACCTTCGCGAACTGGCCCGAGCCACCCGTCTGCTTCTTGTGGGTGAACTCGACGTTGTTCGCGGCGCGCTTGATGGTCTCCTTGTAGGCCACCTGCGGCTTACCGACGTTGGCCTCGACCTTGAACTCGCGGCGCATGCGGTCGACCAGGATGTCCAGGTGCAGCTCGCCCATCCCGCCGATGACGGTCTGGCCGGTCTCCTGATCCAGGTGCACCTTGAACGTCGGGTCTTCCTCGGCGAGCTTCTGGATCGACAGCGACAGTTTCTCCTGGTCGCTCTTCGTCTTGGGCTCGATGGCCACCTCGATGACCGGGTCCGGGAAGGTCATGGACTCGAGCACGACCTGGTCGTTCGGGTCACACAGGGTGTCGCCCGTGGTGGTGTCCTTCAGGCCGATCACCGCGTAGATGTGACCCGCCGACGCGGTCTCCACCGGGTTCTCCTTGTTGGAGTGCATCTGGAACAGCTTGCCCAGCCGCTCCTTCTTGCCCTTGGTGGCGTTGATGACCTGGCTGCCGGAGTCGACCTTGCCCGAGTAGACCCGGACGTAGGTCAGCTTGCCGAAGAACGGGTGGGTGGCCACCTTGAACGCCAGCGCGGCGAACGGCTCGTCGGTCGACGGCTTGCGGATGACCTCGACGTCTTCCTTGCCCGGCGCGTGGCCGACGGCCGGCGGCACGTCCAGCGGCGAGGGCAGGTAGTCGATGACCGCGTCCAGCATCGGCTGGACACCCTTGTTCTTGAACGCGCTGCCGCACAGCACCGGGTACGCCTCCGAGCTGATCGTCAGCTTGCGGATCGCGCCCTTGATCTCCTCGACGGTGAGCTCCTCGCCGCCCAGGTACTTGTCCAGTAGCGCCTCGTCCGTCTCCGCGACGGCCTCGAGCAGCTTGGTGCGGTACTCGTCGGCCTTTTCCTGCAGGTCGGCGGGGATGTCGACGACGTCGTACTTCTCGCCCAGCTTCGCCTCGGCGCTCCACACCTTGGCCTTCATCTCGACCAGGTCGACGACGCCCTCGAAGTCACCCTCGGAGCCGACGGGCAGCTGGATCGGGATGACGTTGGCGCCCAGCCGCTCCTCCATGGTGCGCACGGAGAAGTAGAAGTCGGCGCCGATCTTGTCCATCTTATTGACGAAGCAGATCCGCGGGACGTCGTACTTGTCGGCCTGCCGCCACACCTGCTCGGACTGCGGCTCGACACCCTCCTTGCCGTCGAAGACGGCGACGGCACCGTCGAGCACGCGCAGGCTGCGCTCCACCTCGACGGTGAAGTCGACGTGGCCCGGGGTGTCGATGATGTTGATCTGGTTGTCGTTCCAGAAGCAGGTGGTAGCCGCGGAGGTGATGGTGATGCCCCGCTCCTGCTCCTGCTCCATCCAGTCCATGGTGGCGGCGCCGTCGTGCACCTCACCGATCTTGTAGCTGATACCGGTGTAGTAGAGGATGCGCTCGGTCGTCGTCGTCTTGCCGGCGTCGATGTGCGCCATGATGCCGATGTTGCGGACCTTGGTCAGGTCGGTCAGCACGTCCTTCTGTGCCACAGAAGTCTTCCCACTCTTTCGATTGCTTGGTAGTTCGCTGTCAGTTCACGCCCGGCACCGTCGCCGGCCGTCTCACCAGCGATAGTGCGCGAAGGCGCGGTTTGCCTCGGCCATCTTGTGGGTGTCCTCACGCCGCTTGACGGAGGCCCCCAGGCCGTTGCTGGCGTCCAGGATCTCGTTCGCCAGCCGCTCGACCATCGTCTTCTCCCGGCGCTGCCGCGAGAAGCTGACAAGCCAGCGCAGCGCCAGCGTGGTGGACCGGTCCGGACGGACCTCGACCGGCACCTGGTAGGTCGCACCGCCGACGCGGCGACTGCGCACTTCCAGCGCGGGCTTGACGTTGTCGAGAGCGCGCTTGAGCGTGATCACCGGGTCCGTACCTGTCTTTTCCCGGGCGTTCTCGAGCGCACCATAAACAATGCGCTCGGCCAGCGATTTCTTCCCCTGCAGCAGAACTTTGTTCACCAGCTGGGTGACCAGCTGCGATCCGTACACCGGGTCGTTGACCAGCGGACGCTTGGGCGCGGGCCCCTTGCGCGGCATTAGCTCTTCTCCTTCTTGGCACCGTAACGGCTGCGAGCCTGCTTGCGGTTCTTCACCCCCTGGGTGTCGAGCGAACCGCGGATGATCTTGTAGCGCACGCCGGGCAGGTCCTTGACTCGGCCACCGCGCACCAGCACCATCGAGTGCTCCTGCAGGTTGTGGCCCTCGCCCGGGATGTAGGCGGTGACCTCGACCTGGCTCGTCAGCTTCACGCGAGCGACCTTCCGAAGCGCCGAGTTCGGCTTCTTCGGGGTGGTGGTGTACACGCGAGTGCATACGCCACGGCGCTGCGGGCTGCCCTTCAGGGCCGCGGTCTTGACCTTGGCGATCTTGTCGCGGCGACCCTTGCGGACCAGCTGCTGAATGGTTGGCATCTAGGAGGCTTTCTGTGCTCGTGTTGGGTGTTTGTCGGCGGTTCTCAAGTCTTCGTACTGCAGTTATGTCCGGTCGCACTACCCCGCGGCCGGGTGTGTCGCACGCGTTGCGCACCGGAGAAGGATCCGATGCATCGTGGACATGCGAATTTGCCCGGCATCCACTTCCTTACGGTTAGGCGCCGTAAGCCGCCAGGCACGAGCCTCCACAATACCCGCCGCCGGTCTCGCAGGTCAAAGCGGCGGCCCAGCGGTGATCGCGAGCCCGGCACGGCCGGGCGAAGCGGGTCGCCGCCATCAAGCCCAGCGGTGATCGCGAGCCCGGCACGGCCGGGCGAAGCGGGTCGCCGCCATCAAGCCCAGCGGTGATCGCGGGCCCGGCACGGCCGGGCGAAGCGGGTCGCCGCCATCAAACCGAGCCCACGGCGCCGCCGTGGGTGACGCGCCGCTCCATCCCCGCCGCCAGGCGCAGCACCATGTCCGAAAACAGCGCGTCGGTGTCGATGTCGTCCATGACACCGGTCATCTCCAACAGCACGAAGCCGTGCAGCGCCGACCAGAACTCCAGGGCCGCGTAGAAAGCCTCGTCGCCGTCGAGACCGTAGGAGGACAGCACCGCTATCACCGGCGCGGCCGCGCCCCTGGTCGCCGAGGCGTACTCCGGGTCTTCGCCGCCCAACGGCATCCGGGTGAATGCCGAGTACCGGCCGGGGTGGTGATGCGCGTAGCTGCGGTACGCGCCCGCCATCACCAGCACCGCGTCGTCGCGGGCGCGGCCCTCGCCGACCCTGTTCAGCATCGTGATGATGTCGTCGATGACCCGGATCCGCACGGCGCGGCGCAGGTCCTCCAGGCTGTCCACGTGGTTGTAGAGCGACGGGCCCTTGGTGCCCAGCTGCGTCGCCAGCGCGTTGATGGTCAGCGCGTCCCACCCTTCCCGGTCCAGGAAGGTCAGCGCGCCGTCGATGATGCCCTCGCGGCTCAGCTTGGCCGGTCGAGAGCCGGTCCTCCCCGCGCGCGGGCGCCCGGCCGCCGTCGGCGTTTCGGGCGGAGCTGCCATGGCGGGGCCCTTCGCTCGGAATGTTCGGGATGCTTAACTAATGACTCTAGTTGACGCCGGTCGCGAAACCATGTCAGCCATGGCCGGATCGACGTAATCTCAGTCCAGCCGATCACCCGTCATCAAGGGGGCCCGCAGTGCACTGGACAACCGTCGCG
The DNA here is from genome assembly GCF_041890355.1 of Mycobacterium hainanense. Taxonomy (NCBI): domain Bacteria; kingdom Bacillati; phylum Actinomycetota; class Actinomycetes; order Mycobacteriales; family Mycobacteriaceae; genus Mycobacterium; species Mycobacterium hainanense. The sequence continues at coordinate 4,890,955 of NZ_CP169059.1, forward strand.
GGGTCGTTGGCTACCTGTGTCATCACCGTCGCCGCAAGCCCCGCCCCCGCCGCGTATGCCAAGAACGGCGACACCCATGTCGTGGGGCAGGGCCTCCAGCAGACGCTGGACTGCAACGACGCCACGTTGTTCGTCAACGGCTCGTTCAACAATGTCACGGCGCTGGGCAACTGTTACGCGGTGACGGTGATGGGCTCGTCCAACACGGTCGTCGCCGACTCCGTCTCGCACGACATCACCGTCTACGGCTACGACCAGACGGTGTTCTTCCACAACGGCGCGCCGGTCCTTTGGGACCGCGGCCGCGAACTGGGCATGACCAACCGGCTCCAGCAGGTGCCCGGCTAGGCCCGACACCACATCACCATCCGACCGAGGGGAATCGAGGAACATTGTCCGCCCGCATTTTTGACCGCCCCTCGGGGCTGATCGCGCTCACCGTGGCCCCGGCCGTCGCGGCCGTGTTGGTGGCCGGCTGCAGTTCGACGGCCAACCCGCCTGCGGGTTCCGGAACGACGACCAAGAGCAGCCCGACGACGACGACAAGCGCCGGCGCGGCGACCACGACCCAGTCGGGCGGGGCCAGCACCACCGCGTCGGTCGAGATCGGCAACACGCTCAACTACGGGTCGATGGGCACCACCGCGACGCTTGACTGCGCCAGCGGCAAGTCGCTGAACGTGGGCGGTTCGGACAACACCCTCACCATCACCGGCTCGTGCGCGACGGTGACCGTCGGCGGCGCGAACAACAAGATCACCATGGACAAGGTCGACACCCGGATCAGGGTGATCGGGTTCAACAACACCATCACCTACAAGGACGGCGAGCCCAAGGTGGACAACCTCGGCTCGGGCAACACGATCACCAAGGGCGGCTGACCGCCGATTCTTCGCCGGCACCAATCGGCTGTGAGCGTATCTCGTTGCGCCACAACCAGTTGCTTGCCTGACGGCTTCGGGGCCGAGGCACGTGCCGCGTTCCCGCTGCACCCCGCCTGCCGAGGTGCCCTGAGCGGGGTGCGGGCATATGATGATGCGGGGCAGAACGGAATCAAGCATGTTCACCAGTACCACCATTCGCGCCGGCGCACTGGTCGCGGCCGTCGTCGTGGTACTGACCGGCGTCATGTTGCTCCCCCACGGCGTCGCGGCGGCCGACCCCAACCCCGACGACCAGTTCGTGGCGCTGCTCGACCAGAAGGGCATCCCCGCCCTCGACAACGTGCCCAGCCTCATCGCCACGGCGCATCGAGTCTGTCGCCAGCTGGACGGCGGGATGCCGGTGGACGGCGTGGTCAACGACATGAGGGAAAGGGCGTTCAAAGCCAACTCGCCGGACGGCCAATACCCGGCCGACCGCGTCCACCGCACGATTGCCCGGTTCATCTCCGCCGCGGTCGAGGCCTACTGCCCGAACAATGAGCCGAAGATCGCTTCGTTGCAAGGCGTCGCGAATATCCTGCCCGGCTCGGGCGGGCCGGCGCAGCGGGTCAGCGTGGTGCACGCGATCGGTGTCGCCTCGCAAGCACCGAGGGGCGCCGCCTGCCCGGCGGGCTGCGGCGCGTTGCCCTTGGGGGAAACCGCCCAGCCGGAGCCACCGCAACTGCCACCGCCACCGCCGCCCACCGCCCAGAACTTGACGCCGCCAAAGCCGATCGTGACGCCGTCTCCCCCGCAGAAACCGCCGCCGCCGCAGCAGCAGGGGCCGCTACCGGGGACGCAAGAGGGGCCGCCCGCCGCGCCTGCTCCCGGGGGCCCTCCCGGCGGTGGCGGCGCCGACCCGGAACCGCCGCCAGGGCCGCCCGGCAGGGTGCGGCTCGCACCGTAACGCGTCGGCTAACTCGCGGGAGCGCCGTGCCGGCCCGCGCCCGCGGCGAACCGCCCCGCCCCCTCGTTCGCCTCGGCGGCGACGCGGGAGATGCTGGCGAATTCGAAGTCGATTGCCTCGGATTCCGTTGTCCCCCATTGATGCAGCGCCGAGAGCCGGTCGGACCGCAGGCACTGTTGCGGCAGCGCGGCCAGTTGCGCCGCCAGTTCCTCCGCCGCGTGCCGCGCCTGACCTTTCGGCACGACGCGGTTGGCCAGACCCATCGCGAACGCTTCGTCGGCCTTGACCCCGCGGCCGGTGAGGATCATGTCCATCGCGCGGCTGTGTCCGATCAGCCGCGGCAGCCGCACCGTGCCGCCGTCGATCAGCGGCACGCCCCAGCGGCGGCAGTACACCCCGAACACGGCGTCCTCCTCGGCCACCCGGAGGTCGCACCAGACGGCCAATTCCAGACCACCGGCGACGGCGAAGCCGCTGACGGCGGCGATCACCGGCTTGGACAGCACCATTCGCGTCGGCCCCATCGGGCCCGGGCCCGTCCGGTGCACGGCGTTGGCGTCGGGTGTGCCGAAGGCCTTCAAATCGGCGCCGGCGCAGAAGGTTCCACCGTCCCCCCACAGCACGGCAACCGAGGCGGTGTCGTCGCGGTCGAATTCGTCGAAGGCCGCGTACAACGCGGCGGCCGTGGGGCCGTTGACCGCGTTGCGCGCGGCCGGCCGGTTCAGGATCACCGTGGTCACCGGGCCGTTGCGTTCGACGCGCACTGGGTCGCTCATTCTGCCTCCGCGAATAGTGGTTCCCGCCGCCGCAGCAACTCGGTGGCGAAGTCGTGGTAGGCCGCGCGCAACCGCGCGCCCGGCCAGTCGGCGGGCAGCAGTTCGTCGGGCAACACCGGGTCGGTGAGCAGGTGGCGCACCGTCGCGGCGGCCACCACGAACCGGGCGGGAATGTCCGGCGCGGCGGCCATCTCGTCGAGCAGGCGGTTACCGGCCCGGGCCCACGCGGGCAGGTCCCACAGCTGGGCGGCGAGCTCGGCGGCGTCGTCGACGCGCGCCCGCAAAACCCGCACCCGGGCGTCGATCTCGGGATCGAGGTCGGTCTCCAGGTTGTCGGGGCGCATCCACACGCCCTCGCGCAGTTCGCCGAAGCGCTTGCCGTGCATGGTGTTCCGCAGCGCGGCCCGGGTGCGCGCGTCGCCGCCCACGCTGGTCACGATCAGCGTGACCCACTCCCCGCCCCACGGGCGGACCCGCGGGTCGATGGCGTCGTCCTGGCGGCGCTGCCGGGCCAGCAGGCGATCGGAGAGCCGATAGCCGTCGGCGGAGCGGATCAGGTCACCGGCACTGACCATGCGGGTCAGCGCCACCCGCAGGGTCGTCTCTTTGATGCCGAAATCCGAAGTCAGCCTGACCAGTTCGCTGGCCCGCGCGTGCGCCGGGTGGGCCCCCAGCAGCACACTGAGCACCACCGACCGGGCCGTCATGGTGGCCATGGCTACACCTGTGACGCGCGGCGGCCGTAGTCACCGAAGGGCTCGTCGCGATGGCGCACCGCTTCCCGGAACCCGTGCTCGGTGGCGTCGGCAACGAAGGCGTGGCCTTCCGGGGTGTGCCGGGCGACACCGTCGAACACGGTGCTGACCATCCTGCTGGTCGCCACACCCTGTTGCAGCAGGGCCGAATTCAGCGCGAGCTTGACCATGATCAGCTGGTTGACCGGCACCGCGGCGATCCGCTGCACCAGCCGCTCGGTGCGCTCGTCGAGATCTTCGGGTTGCGGCGCCTCGACCGCCAGGCCCCATTCGGCGGCTTGGGCGCCGGTGATGCAGTCGCCGGTGAACAGCAGGCGCTTGGCGCGCTGGTCGCCCAGCCGGTGCGCCCACAGGCCCGCCGCGGGGACGCCCCACACCCGCGTCGGCGGGTAGCCGATCTTGGCGTCGGCGGCGGCGATCACCTGGTCGGCGTGCAGCGCGATGTCGGTGCCCCCGGCCACGCAGTAGCCGTGGATCTTGACCACCGTCGGCTTGTCGGCGTGCATCAGGCTGGAGAACCCGCGCACGAACCGGCTCATCATCTGGTAGTCGATCATCGGGTCCCACGGCCGATCCGGTAAGTGGTTGACCGCCTGGGTTTTTCCGCTGAGCACGGTGCCCGCGTATGCGCCGGTCCCGCCCGCCGAGCCGGTGCGGTCGGCGTAGGCACTCAGGTCGAAACCGGCGCAGAAGCCCTCACCGCGGCCCGACACCAGGATCACGTGCACATCGGGATCCAGGTCGGCGCGCTCCACCAGCGCCGAGAGCTCCAGCGGGGTGTCCGCGACGATCGCGTTGCCCTTCTCCGGCCGGTTGAAGGTGATTCGGGCAACCCGATCGGTGACCTCATAGGTCATGGTCTTCAGGTTGTCGAAGTCGACCGGCCTAATCGCGTGAGTCAATGGCGCCACTCCTCATCGCTCCGCTCTGCTTGGTCGCCGGCGCGGGTCATCCCTTTACTAGAGCACGCTCGAGAATGGGAGCCAGGTCCAGCCCGGTCGGCATGGTGCCGTATGCCCCGCCCCACTGGCGGTCGAGCCGGGTGGTCAGGAAGGCCTCGGCGACCGCGGGGTGGCCGTGGCGCACCAGCAGGGAGCCCTGCAGCGCCAGGCAGATGTCCTCGGCAACCTTGCGGGCCCGGTGGGTGATGGTGTCCAGCTCGGCCAGGTCTGCCCGCAGCCGGTCGACGTGGGCACCCAGTCGCGGGTCGGCCGCGGCGCTCTCGGACAGTTCGGCGAACAGCACCTCGACGCATTCCGGACGCGTTGCCATGGCGCGCAACGTATCCAGCGCGCTGACGTTGCCCGAGCCCTCCCAGATGCCCATCAGCGGCGCCTCCCGGAACAGTCGCGGCATGCCCGAGTCCTCGACGTAGCCGTTGCCGCCCAGGCATTCCAGCGCCTCGGCGGCGTGCGGGGTGGCGCGCTTGCACACCCAGTACTTGCTGGCGGCCAGACCGATGCGGCGCAGCAGCGCCTCCCGATCGTCGCCGCGCAACGCCTTGTCGGTGGCACCGGCCATCCGCATCGCGACGATCGTCGCCGCCTCGGCCTCCACGGCCAGGTCCGCCAGCACGTTGCGCATCAGCGGCTGGTCGATCAGGTAGGCGCCGAACGCCTTTCGATGCTGGGTGTGGTGGATCGCACGGGTCAGGCCGGTGCGCATGCTGGTGGCACTGCCCAGCGTGCAGTCCAGCCGGGTCAGGTTGACCATCTCGATGATGGTCGGCACGCCGCGACCCTCCTCGCCCACCAGCCACGCGGTGGCGCCGTCGTATTCGACCTCACTGGACGCGTTGGCGTGGTTGCCCAGCTTGTCCTTGAGGCGCTGCAACAACATTCGGTTGCGGCTGCCGTCGGGCAGCACCCGCGGCAGCAGGAAGCACGACAGCCCGCCCGGGGCCTGCGCCAGCACCAGGAAGATGTCGCACATCGGCGCCGAGGTGAACCACTTGTGACCGGTCAGGCTGTAGCTGCCGTCGCCGTTCGGGGTCGCCTGCGTGGTCCCGGCGCGCACATCGGAGCCGCCCTGCTTCTCGGTCATCGACATGCCGGCGGTGATGCCGCGTTTGGTGGTGGCCAGCTTGAGCTCGGGATCATATTCACGGCTGGTGAGCAGCGGCTCGTAAACCTCCGCCAACTCGGGGTTGTAACGCAGCGCGGGGACGACCGCATACGTCATCGAGATCGGGCAGGTGTGGCCGGGCTCGACGTTCCAGACCGACATCTTGGCCGCCCGCACCACGTGCGCGCCCGGGCGCCCGTCGGCCCACGGCGCCGCGTGGATGCCGTGCGCGATCGCGGTGCGCATCAGCTCGTGGTAGGCCGGGTCGTACTCGACCTCGTCGACCCGGTGGCCGTAGCGGTCGTGGGTGTGCAGGACGGGCCGGTTGCGGTCGGCGAGCTCACCCCAGCGCTGCGCTTGCGAGCCCCCGGCGATCGCGCCCACCTCGGTCACCTCTTCCAAGCCCCATTCCCCACCCTCGCGGATCAGGGCCTCCACGAGCACCGAGGACGTCGCGGGGTTGTAGTTCTCCAGCGGAGGAACCTGGTTGGTGACGACATGCGTATCCGACATGCCCCTCATGTTACATTTTTTCGACAGCCGCACAAGAGGTGTAATGCGCCGTCACCGCGGGTGCGCAGCGAAGAACTCCCACAGGGTGCGGGCGGCGAACGGCGGCCACTCGTGCCCGCCCGCCTCGATCGTGATGAGCGTTACGCCACGGTTGCCGGCGCATGCCGCCGTCGACGTGGTGATCGGGCCGTTGCTGGTGGTGGTCGGGTTCGCGCACCGATCGACGTTGCGCCAGAACGCATTCACCTCGGGCACCGCCGGGCCGTTGATGACGCTGAAACCCTGCCCGCCGCCGTAGGGCACCAGCCGGTCCGCCGTGCCGTGGAGGTGCATGATCGACGCCGGACGCGGGTTGGGACATCGGTTCAGCTGCGTGCCGGCGACCGGGCCGATCGCGGCGAAGATGTCGGTGGCGCAGGCCAGCGTGTAGGACATGATGGCGCCGTTGCTCATCCCGGAGACGTAGGTGCGGGCGGCGTCGGTGCCGAGGTGCTTGGCGACGTCGGCGACGACCGCGCTGACGAACGTGACGTCGTCGACGCCCTCCCGCCCCGGCCGGCCGCAGCAGGTTTCCCCGTCGACGTTCCAGGCCCGGTCCAGCCCGTCCGGGTAGGCGACGACGAACTTGGCCGAATCGGCCAATTCGTCCCAGCCATAATCCCTTTCGACCTGCCGAGCGCTCCCGGAGTAGCCGTGCAACACGACGACCAGCGGCGGCGAAGCCGGTTTGCCCGCCGGCTCGTAGAGCCGATAGCTGCGGTCGTGTCCGCCCACCTCGAGGTGGTGCAGGCTGGTCCCGGTGACGAAGCCCGAGGGCGGCGTCGGCGAACAGCTGACGACCAGGAGGACGATCCCGAGAAGCGTTGCGAGCCGACCGAGCACGCGCGGAGGTCTCAGCCGCCGGTCTTTTCCCGCAGGAACGCGATGTCGTCCTTGCGTCCCTCGTCGGCGGTCTCGCAGATGACGGGCGCATCGGCCGCCGTCACCACCGCGACGAGCAACTCGGGGTCGATCTGGCCGGTGCCGAAGTTGGCGTGCCGGTCGGCACCCGAGCCGGCCGCGTCCCTCGAGTCGTTGCAGTGCACCAGGTCGATGCGTCCGGTCAGCGCCCTGATCCTGTCGACCGCGTCGACCAGCGCCTCACCCGCGGCCCACGCGTGACAGGTGTCCAGGCAGAAGCCGATTCCCTTGTCGCCGATATGATCCCAGAGTCTGCCGATGGTGTCGAAGTGGCGGGCCATCGCGTGGTCGCCGCCCGCGGTGTTCTCCAGGTACACGGGCACATCGGTTTCCAGGTAGTCCAGCGCCTTGACCCACCGCTGGAACCCGGCGTCCATGTCGTCATCGTCGGCGTGGCCGCCGTGCACGATCACGGCAGTCGCGCCGATCTCCGCGGCCGCGTCGCAGGTGTCTTGCAGGATCTTGCGCGACGGGATGCGGATGCGGTTGTTCGCCGAGGCCACGTTGATGAGGTACGGCGCGTGAACGTAGAGCGGCACGGCCGACGCCTTGAGCGTCGGGGCGTCGTCGTGGGGCTTCGGCTTCTTCCAGCTCTGCGGATTGCCGAGGAAGAACTGCACCACGTCGGCCCCGTCCGCCTGAGCCGCGGCCAGCGGGTCGTCGTTGTGGACGTGTGAACCGATGAGCACGCGGCCAGTCTAGTGGTGCCTTCCGACGCGAGCGTCACGCCAGCGTGACACGAGGCGGCCTGAGCCACGCTGGCGTGACGCCGGGCGCAACGAAAAAGCCCCGGGCCGAAACCCGGGGCTTTTTCTGTGTGGACTAGCGATAGTCGCTGTAGCCGTAGTCGTCCAGCGGAACCGCGGCTCCGGTGGCCTGGCCGAAGTCCGGGCTGTAGTACTGATCCTCGTAGGACGGGATCGTGTACGCGGCGGCCCGGGCCTCCTCGGTCGGCTGCACCTGGATGTTGCGGTACCGGTTGATGCCGGTACCGGCCGGGATCAGCTTTCCGATGATCACGTTCTCCTTCAGACCGTTCAGCTTGTCGCTGCGGCAGTTGATCGCCGCATCGGTCAGCACTCGCGTGGTCTCCTGGAACGACGCCGCACTCAGCCAAGAGTCGGTGGCCAGCGACGCCTTCGTGATACCCATCAGCACCGGGCGCCCGGCGGCGGGCTCGCCGCCCTCGGCCACCACCCGACGGTTCTCCGCCTCGAACTCCGCGCGGTCGATCAGCGAGCCGGGCAGGAACTCCGTCGCACCCGAGTCGATGATGGTGACGCGGCGCAGCATCTGGCGGACGATCACCTCGATGTGCTTGTCGTGGATCGACACACCCTGGGCGCGGTAGACCTCCTGGACCTCGCGGACCAGGTGGATCTGCACCTCGCGGGGGCCCTGCACGCGCAGCACCTCGTGCGGGTCGGCCGAACCCTCCATCAGCTGCTGGCCCACCTCGACGTGGTCGCCGTCGGACAGCACCCGCTCGGAACCGTCCTCGTGCTTGAACACGCGCAGCCGCTGGCGCTTGGAGAGCTTGTCGTACACGACCTCCTCGCTCCCGTCGTCGGGAACGATGGTGATCTTGTAGAAGCGCTCACCCTCCTCGAGCTGCACCCGCCCGGTGACGTCGGCGATCGGCGCCTTACCGCGCGGGACGCGGGCCTCGAACAGCTCCTGCACCCGGGGCAGACCGCCGGTGATGTCCTCACCGACACCACCCTGGTGGAAGGTACGCATGGTCAGCTGCGTGCCCGGCTCACCGATGGACTGGGCCGCGACGATGCCGACGGCCTCGCCGATGTCGACCAGCTTGCCGGTCGCCATCGAACGCCCGTAGCAGGTCGCGCACACGCCGGTGCCCGTGGTGCAGGTCAGCACCGAGCGCACCTTGACCTGTGTGATGCCGGCCGCCAGCAGGGCGTCGATCTCCGGGTCACCCAGGTCCTCGCCGCGCGCGACGACGACGTTGCCGGCCTCATCGACCGCGTCGGTGCCCAGGGTCCGCGCGTACGCCGAGGTTTCGATGTACGGATCGCGGATCAGGGTGCCGTCGGGCTGACGCTCGGCGAGCTCGACGATGATGCCGCGCTCGGTCTCGCAGTCGTGCTCGCGGACGATGACGTCCTGGCTCACGTCCACCAGACGACGGGTCAGGTAACCCGAGTCGGCGGTACGCAACGCGGTGTCCGCCAGCCCCTTTCGGGCGCCGTGCGTGTTGATGAAGTACTCCAGCACGGTCAGGCCCTCGCGGAACGACGACTTGACCGGACGCGGAATGAACTCACCCTTCGGGTTGGTCACCAGACCCTTCATGCCGGCCAGCGTCCGGGTCTGGGTGAAGTTACCCGTGGCACCGGAGTCGACGATCGTGATGATCGGGTTGTCGCTGGGGTAGTGCTCGCGGAGCGCCTGACCGACCTCGTCGGTGGCTTCCTTCCAGATCTCCACCAACGCCTCGTTGCGCTCGTCGTGGTTCAAAGCGCCGCGCTGGAACTGCTTTTCGACCTTCTCGGCCCGCTCCTCGTACTGGTCGAGGATCTCCTTCTTGCGCGGGGGCACCAGCACGTCGGCCATCGACACGGTGACACCACTGCGGGTGGCCCAGTAGAAGCCGGCGTCCTTGAGCTTGTCGACGGTCTGCGCGACCACGATCATCGGGTACCGCTCGGCGAGGTCGTTGATGATCGCGGCCTGCACCTTCTTGTGCATCTGCTTGTTCACGAACGGGTAGCCCACCGGCAGCAGCTCGTTGAACAGCACGCGGCCCAGCGTGGTCTCGGCCATCCAGGCGTCGCCCGGCTGCCAGCCGTTGGCACCGAACACCTCGGCCTCGACCTCGGCCGGCGGACGCAGCTGCGTCAGTCGCACCTTGATCTTGGCCCGCACCGAGAGCACGCCGCGGTCGGCGGCCATGATCGCCTCGGCCGGCGAGGAGTACACGCCGACCTCCGGCTGATCCTTTGTGGCGGTCTGGAATTCGCCCTTGTCGCCGTCAACCTCGGTGGTCAGGAAGTACAGCCCGGTCACCATGTCCAGTCGCGGCATGGCCAGCGGACGGCCGGATGCGGGTGACAGGATGTTGTTACTCGACAGCATCAGGATGCGCGCCTCGGCCTGCGCCTCGGCACTCAACGGCAGGTGCACCGCCATCTGGTCACCGTCGAAGTCGGCGTTGAACGCCTCACACACCAACGGGTGCAGCTGAATCGCCTTGCCCTCCACCAGCATTGGCTCGAAAGCCTGGATGCCCAGCCGGTGCAGGGTGGGTGCGCGGTTCAGCAGCACCGGGTGCTCGGCGATGACCTCTTCCAGCACGTCCCACACCTGGGGACGCTGCCGCTCCACCATGCGCTTGGCGCTCTTGATGTTCTGCGCGTGGTTGAGGTCGACGAGCCGCTTCATCACGAACGGCTTGAACAGCTCCAGCGCCATCAGCTTGGGCAGGCCGCACTGGTGCAGCTTGAGCTGCGGGCCGACCACGATGACCGAACGGCCCGAGTAGTCGACGCGCTTACCGAGCAGGTTCTGGCGGAACCGACCCTGCTTGCCCTTCAACAGATCCGACAGCGACTTGAGCGGACGGTTGCCCGGCCCGGTGACCGGGCGGCCGCGGCGGCCGTTGTCGAACAGCGCGTCGACGGATTCCTGCAGCATCCGCTTCTCGTTGTTGACGATGATCTCGGGCGCGCCGAGGTCGATCAGTCTCTTGAGGCGGTTGTTGCGGTTGATGACCCGGCGGTACAGGTCGTTCAGGTCGCTGGTGGCGAAGCGGCCACCGTCCAGCTGCACCATCGGGCGCAGCTCCGGCGGGATCACCGGGACGGCGTCGAGCACCATACCCATCGGCGAGTTGCCCGACTGCTGGAAGGCGGCGACCACCTTCAGCCGCTTGAGGGCGCGAAGCTTCTTCTGCCCCTTGCCGTTTCGGATGACGTCGCGCAGCGAGTCGGCCTCGGCGTCGATGTCGAAGTTCTCGATGAGCTTCTGAATCGACTCCGCGCCCATGGCGCCGGTGAAGTACTCGCCGTAGCGGTCGACGAGCTCGCGGTAGAGGTTCTCGTCGACAATCAGCTGCTTGGGGGCCAGCTTGGTGAAGGTGTTCCAGATGTCCTCGAGCCGATCCAGCTCGCGCTGGGCACGGTCGCGGAGCTGGCGCATCTCCCGCTCGCCGCCGTCGCGCACCTTGCGGCGGGCGTCGGCCTTGGCGCCCTCGGCCTCCAGCTCGGCCAGGTCGGCCTCCAGCTTCTGCGCGCGGGCCTCCAGGTCGGCGTCGCGCTGGTCCTCAACGGCCTTGCGCTCCACCATCATTTCGGCCTCGAGCGTGGACAGCTCGTTGTGCCGCATCTCGTCGTCGACCGACGTGATCACGTACGCCGCGAAGTAGATGATCTTCTCGAGATCCTTCGGGGCGAGGTCGAGCAGGTAACCGAGCCGGCTCGGCACACCCTTGAAGTACCAGATGTGCGTGACCGGCGCGGCCAGCTCGATGTGGCCCATCCGCTCGCGGCGCACCTTGGCGCGGGTCACCTCGACGCCGCAGCGCTCACAGATGATGCCCTTGAAGCGGACGCGCTTGTACTTGCCGCAGTAGCACTCCCAGTCGCGAGTCGGTCCGAAGATCTTCTCGCAGAACAGGCCGTCCTTCTCCGGCTTCAGCGTGCGGTAGTTGATCGTCTCCGGCTTCTTGACCTCGCCGTAAGACCATTGCCTGATGTCCTCCGCTGTGGCCAGGCCGATACGGAGTTCATCGAAGAAGTTGACGTCGAGCACGTAACTCCCTTTCCCCTTGCGGGTTTAGTAACTAAAAGTGATTAAGCCAGGTCCTCAACAGAGGCGGACTCGTTGCGCGACAAGTTGATTCCCAGGTTGGCCGCAGCCCGCTCCAGGTCCTCGTCCTCGCCTTCGCGCAGTTCGATCGCCGCGCCGTCCGACGAGAGCACCTCGACGTTCAGGCACAGCGACTGCAGCTCCTTGAGCAGCACCTTGAACGACTCGGGGATGCCCGGCTCGGGGATGTTCTCGCCCTTGACGATCGCCTCGTACACCTTGACCCGGCCGACCGTGTCGTCGGACTTGATGGTCAACAGCTCCTGCAGCGTGTACGCCGCGCCGTAGGCCTGCATGGCCCAGCACTCCATCTCACCGAACCGCTGGCCACCGAACTGCGCCTTACCACCCAGCGGCTGCTGGGTGATCATCGAGTACGGGCCGGTGGAGCGGGCGTGGATCTTGTCGTCCACCAGGTGGTGCAGCTTCATGATGTACATGAAGCCAACCGTCACCGGGTACGGGAACGGTTCACCGCTGCGGCCGTCGAAGAGCACCGCCTTGCCGTCGCCGTCCACCATCACCTCGTTGTCCCGGTTGGGCAGCGTGCAGGACAGCAAGCCCTGCAGCTCCGCCTCCCGGGCGCCGTCGAACACCGGCGTCGACACGATGGCGTTCGGCTCCGCGCTCTGCAGTTCCTTCGGCAGGTTGGCGGCCCACTCGGGGGAACCCTCGATGTTCCAGCCGGACTTGGCCACCCACCCGAGGTGGGTCTCCAGGATCTGGCCGATGTTCATCCGTCGCGGCACACCGTGGGTGTTCAGGATGATGTCCACCGGGGTGCCGTCCGGCAGGAACGGCATGTCCTCGACGGGCAGGATCTTGCCGATCACGCCCTTGTTGCCGTGGCGGCCGGCGAGCTTGTCACCGTCGGAGATCTTGCGCTTCTGGGCCACGTAGACGCGGACCAGTTCGTTGACACCGGCCGGCAGCTCGTCGTCGTCCTCGCGGGAGAACACCCGGATGCCGATGACCTTGCCGGACTCGCCGTGCGGCACCTTCAGCGAGGTGTCGCGGACCTCACGCGCCTTCTCGCCGAAGATCGCGCGCAGCAGCCGCTCCTCCGGGGTCAGCTCGGTCTCACCCTTCGGGGTGACCTTGCCGACCAGGATGTCGCCGTCGCGGACCTCGGCGCCGATGCGGACGATGCCGCGCTCGTCGAGGTCGGCCAGCACCTCGTCGGAGACGTTCGGGATGTCCCGGGTGATCTCCTCGGCGCCCAGCTTGGTGTCGCGAGCGTCGATCTCGTGCTCCTCGATGTGGATCGAGGTGAGCACGTCCTCCTCAACCAGGCGGTTGGACAGGATGATCGCGTCCTCGTAGTTGTGGCCCTCCCACGGCATGATCGCCACCAGCAGGTTCTTGCCCAGCGCCATCTCACCGTTCTCGGTGCAGGGACCGTCGGCGATGACCTGGCCGGCCTCGACCCGGTCCCCGGCGTCCACGATCGGCGACTGGTTGGCGCACGTGCCGTGGTTGGACCGCTCGAACTTGCGCATCCGGTAGGTGTGCCGGGTGCCGTCGTCGGCCATCACGGTGACGTAGTCGGCGGAGACCTCCTCGATCACCCCGGCCTTGTCCGCGACGACGACGTCGCCGGCGTCGATCGCGGCGCGCAACTCCATGCCGGTGCCCACCAGCGGCGCCTCGCTGCGCACCAGCGGAACCGCCTGACGCTGCATGTTGGCGCCCATCAGGGCACGGTTGGCGTCGTCGTGCTCGAGGAACGGGATCATGGCGGTGGCCACCGACACCATCTGGCGCGGCGACACGTCCATGTAGTCCACCTCGGACGACGGCACGTACTCGACCTCACCCGCCTTCCGGCGGACCAGGACGCGCGACTCCTCGAACCGGCCGTTCGCGTCGATCGGCGAGTTGGCCTGCGCCACCACGTGGCGGTCCTCCTCGTCGGCGGTCAGGTAGTGGATCTCGTCGGTGACCACACCGTCGACCACCTTGCGGTACGGCGTCTCGATGAAGCCGAACGGGTTGACCCGGGCGTACACCGACAGCGAGCCGATCAGACCGATGTTCGGCCCCTCCGGGGTCTCGATCGGGCACATCCGGCCGTAGTGCGACGGGTGCACGTCGCGGACCTCCAGCCCGGCCCGCTCACGGGACAGACCGCCGGGGCCCAGCGCCGACAGGCGGCGCTTGTGGGTCAGGCCCGACAGCGGGTTGTTCTGGTCCATGAACTGTGAGAGCTGGCTGGTGCCGAAGAACTCCTTGATCGCGGCGACCACCGGGCGGATGTTGATCAGCGTCTGCGGCGTGATCGCCTCGACGTCCTGAGTGGTCATCCGCTCGCGGACCACGCGCTCCATCCGCGACATGCCGACCCGGATCTGGTTCTGGATCAACTCACCGACCGTGCGCAGGCGGCGGTTACCGAAGTGGTCGATGTCGTCGGTCTCCACCGGCACCTCGATGCCGCCGGGGACAGTCATGACAGCGGCCTGGCCATCCGTACGGGCGTGGTGCAGGCGCACCAGGTATTCGATGGTCGCGACGACGTCTTCCTCGGTCAGCGTGGACGACGTGATCGGCTCGCCGGCGTGCAGGCCCAGCTTCTTGTTGACCTTGTAGCGGCCGACGCGGGCCAGGTCGTAGCGCTTCTCCTTGAAGAACAGGTTCTCCAGCAGGGTCTGCGCGGACTCCTTGGTCGGCGGCTCGCCCGGGCGCAGCTTGCGGTAGATGTCCAGCAGCGCCTCGTCGGTGCCCGCCGTGTTGTCCTTCTCCAGCGTGCTCATCATGATCTCGGAGAAGCCGAACCGCTCGTGGATCTGCTCGTTGGTCCAGCCCAGCGCCTTGAGCAGCACGGTGACGGGCTGGCGGCGCTTGCGGTCGATGCGCACACCGACGGTGTCGCGCTTGTCGACGTCGAACTCCAGCCACGCACCGCGGCTGGGGATCACCTTGACGCTGTGCAGCAGCTTCTCGGTCGACTTGTCGATGGTCTCGTCGAAGTACACGCCCGGCGAGCGCACCAGCTGGCTGACGACCACACGCTCGGTCCCGTTGATGATGAAGGTGCCCTTCTCGGTCATCATCGGGAAGTCACCCATGAACACCGTCTGGCTCTTGATCTCGCCGGTGTTGTTGTTGATGAACTCGGCCGTGACGAACAGCGGGGCCGCGTACGTCATGTCCTTGTCTTTGCACTCGTCGACCGGCGCCTTGACCTCGTCGAAACGGGGGTCGGAGAACGACAGCGACATCGAGCCGGAGAAGTCCTCGATCGGCGAGAGCTCGTACAGCACCTCTTCGAGGCCGCCCACGGGGCTGGGCTCGCCACGATCGATGGCGGCCTCGCGCCAGCGCGGTGAGCCGATCAACCACTCGAAAGAGTCGATCTGCACGTCGAGCAGGCCGGGAACCTCGAGCGGTTCGCGGAGCTTGGCGAAGGAAACTCGGTTGGGCGCTCCGGGGACGGAGCTGTTTAGGGAACTTCCATTAGAGGAACTTTGTGGGCGATCCGTTTTGCTCTGGCGGGAATCAGCCAAGATGCATCCTTCCAGCACCTCGTGCGACTCACGAAGACCGGGACCACCGGTTGCGTTCGCCGCGAATTGTGTCGGTTAGGCCGGCGAACGAACTGTCCGGATCTCACGCGCACGAGTAAAGAACTAAGCCGCTTACAGGGGGCTCAGGCTTAGACCACGGTGTCAGGTGGCGGGTGAGGTGGGCAGGAAGTAGCCAGCGCAACGTCCAACAATAGCGTAGGGCGGCGCATTCCTCAACTGTCCAGCACAGGACATCCAGGGACATCGGCGCTGGCTGGCATCTCGACTTTCCGCTGGATACATGCTGCCCAACAGACTGGCCCGTTTACGGCCCGTCGTCAAGAGGGCGGGCCGGGAGTTACGCGAAGTTATCGCGAACTTCGGGCCGAGCGCGCTAGTCGCCGACCTCGTGCGCCCGGTACTTGTGGGTGCCCTCCATGTCGTCGATGATCGCGGCTTGCGCCTTCTGCGGCAGGGTGTGCAGGATCTCGCGCACCCGCGCCTGGCGCCGGGCGACGGCCTTGCGCTCGGGCATCCCGGGGGACGCGACGATCTGCGGCGGCACGCCCTCGATCTCCTCCACACCGCCGGCGTGCTGGCCGGCCTCGAGGGCGGCCTGCTCTTCGGCCATCGTCGCCTCGTCCTTTTCCTCGGACATGCCGATCGGGCCGATGCGGCGGCCGTTGAGGAACTGGCGCACCACCGGCTCGTCGCTGGTCAGCAGCACCTCGCGGGGGCCGAACATGACCAGCTTGCGCCGGAAGAGCATGCCCATGTTGTCCGGCACGGTGCGGGCGATGTTGATGTTGTGCGTGACGATGAGGACGGTGGCGTCGATCTGGGCGTTGATGTCGAGGATCAGCTGGCTCAGGTAGGCGGTGCGGACCGGGTCCAGACCGGAGTCGGGCTCGTCGCAGAGGATGATCTGCGGGTCCATCACCAGGGCGCGGGCCAGGCTGGCGCGCTTGCGCATACCGCCGGAGATCTCGCCGGGGAACTTCTTCTCGTCGCCGCCCAGACCCACCATCTGCAGCTTCTCCATGACGATGTCACGGATCTCGCTTTCCTTCTTCTTGGTGTGCTCGCGCAGCGGGAAGGCGGCATTGTCGAACAGGTTCATCGAACCGAACAGGGCACCGTCCTGGAACATGACGCCGAACAGCGTGCGGATCTCGTAGAGCTCCTTGGCCGAGCACTGCAGGATGTCGGTGCCGTCGATGACGACCGAGCCGCGCTCGGGGCGCAGCAGACCGATCAGCGACTTCAGGAACACCGATTTGCCGGTACCCGACGGCCCCAGCAGGACGCTCACCTCCCCGGCGGGGATCTCCAGGGTCACGTCTTCCCAAATTCTCGACGATCCGAAGGACTTCGTGAGGCCGTTCACCTCAATAGCGACACCCATGGGAGATCCTTCCGTCGACACTCATGCCCGCCACCTGCCCTTTTATGTGGCTTGAGTCACTGTAGCGCACGCTTGCTGCACGGCATCAGGGTTGCGTGGCGCCGCCGGGAAATATTGGCTGACCTGAGATCCCGCCGTCGCCGGCGACCGCCATCCTATTCGACGCGCGTTAGCCAGTGGGCGCCCAATTGCCGTGAAAGCCCATCGGCACGCGCTGCGGCAAATGCACGGTGGCCACGGACTCGAGCGTCTCGGCGTCCAGCAACACCAACTGGCCTTCGTCGCGGCCCCGGTGGTAGCCATAGCCCATCAGAACGCCGTCGTCCTCGGCTCGTTCTTTCTCGGAGGCGCCGGGGTTGGGCACAAAGGACATCTCGCCGAGCAAAAGGTCGGGGTCGAGCGGCGCGACCTCGCTGGCACCGGTCGCGTAGTCGTGCTTGTACAACGCCGAGGCGCCGCCGACGAAGTACGCCCCCACGGTGTAGCCGAACCGGTGCGGGCTGCCCAGCAGGTCCTCGTTGATCCGCGGAAACTCCTGCGGCCGATCGTCGCGGCATTCGGTGGCCACGGCCCCGGTCGTCAGGTTGATGGTCCACCGGTCCAGCGTCGGCGGCGTCTCGCCGGGCCCGCGCCGGTCGCGGTCGAACATCCGCGCGTAGCGCACCACGTCGAGCACCAAAACCTCGGCGCCGTCCCGCATCTCGGAGTAGGCGTTGAGGGGGTGGTAGACGTAGCAGGGTTCGATGTCGAACCAGCGGACGGCATCCTTGCCCGCCTCGCGCGGCAGGACGCCGACGCGCGCCGGGTAGCGGGGGTCCCAGGCGTACGGCAGGCGGTCGGAGTGCTTCGGGTTCCGGTTCATCACGGCGTTGATCGGGCTCGGCACCCGCACCCGCCCGATCAGCGACTGCAGCGCCAGCCGCGCGGGCAGGCCGAGCCAGCGGGGCATGGCCTGCGGCAGCGCCTGCACCGGGTCGAAGGTCACCGGCAGGTCATAGATGACGACGTACTTCTCGGTCAGCGAGAAGTCGTGCATCATCGGCGACCCCGACACCTCGATGTCGACGGTGCGGCGGGCCCGCCCCCGGGTGTCGATGACCGAGTACTGCACGGTCCGCCCGCGGGCGAAGGAGTAGGAGACGGCGTGCAGTTCGCCGGTGCGCGGGTCGCGGTGCGGATGGGCGGTGTAGCCGCCGGCCAGGGTGCCGTCGAAGTCGCAGGTCCCCACGGTCTCCAGCTCGTCGGTCAGCTCGTAGTTGGCCACCCCGCCCTCGACCAGCGCCAGGGTGCGCCCGGCGTGGGTCAGGACGTTGGTGTTGGCGCCGAGCGAGAGCATGCCCGCCCGCGGGTCGAGCCGGCCCGGGGTCGGCTCGCCCAGCGCCGCGCACACCGACGGGCTGCGCACCCAGCGGTTGCGGTACCAGCGCGCCCCGCCCTCGCTCAGCGCGACGCCGTGCACCATGCCGTCGCCGCTGAACCAGTGGTAGGTGGCCGGGTCGACCTCCTCGGCGGGGTTGGGACCGTTGCGCAGGTACCGGCCGTCGAGGTGTTCGGGGATGTGTCCGGTGACCGGCAGGTCAGTCGCGGTCACCTCGGCGGCCACCGGCGCCAGCAGGTCCTCGAGATACGGGTTCCGGATTTCGGCTTGGTGCGTGACCGTCATCGCTGAGCTCCTATAACATTGATATGACGTTGTTATAGGGACCCTACGCCGCGGATGGGAGGATGGCAACGATGACTTCGGAATTGCCGCGAGGGCAGCGCAGCGTCCGCGACGAGATGCTGCGCGCCGCCGTCGACCTGCTGCACGAGCACGGCCCGGATGCGCTGCAGACCCGCAAGGTCGCCGCCGCGGCCGGAACGTCGACGATGGCCGTGTACACCCACTTCGGCGGGATGCGCGGCCTGATCGCCGAGGTGGCCGAAGAGGGCTTGCGCCAGTTCGACGCCGCGCTGGCCGTTCCCGGAACCGACGATCCGGTCGCCGACCTGTTCGTCCTCGGTGCGGCCTACCGGCGCTATGCGATCAAGCACCCGCACATGTACCGGCTGATGTTCGGCAGCACCAGCGCGCACGGCATCAACGCCCCGGCGGGCAACGTCTTGACGCTGACGGTGGCCGAGGTCGAACGCGATATCCCCAGCTTCGCCCACGTGGTCCGCGCCGTACAACGGTCGATGCTCGCGGGCCGGATCACGGCCGGCGCGGCGGATGATGACCCCGCCGTCGTCAGTACAGCGGCCCAGTTCTGGGCGTTACTGCACGGGTTCGTGATGCTGGAGCTGGCCGGCTTCTACGGCGAGGACGGCGCAGCCGTCGAATCGATGCTGGGCGAGACGAAGTCGGGTTTGGTTGTCGCACTGGGAGATTCGCCTGAGCTCGCCAGACAGTCGCTGCGGTCGGCGAGCGCAGCCCGCTGAACGCACGAAACCCCCGGAAGGTCGCTTCCGGGGGTTTCGCGAAGGGGAGCTACTTGACGGTGACGGTGGCGCCTGCGGCCTCGAGCTTGGCCTTGGCCTCGTCGGCGGCCTCCTTGGCGACCTTCTCCAGCAGCGGCTTGGGCGCGCTGTCGACCAGGTCCTTGGCCTCCTTGAGGCCCAGGCCGGAGACGATCTCGCGGACCACCTTGATGACGCCGATCTTCTTGTCGCCGGCGGCCTCGAGGATTACGTCGAACTCCGACTGCTCCTCGGCTGCCTCGGCGGGAGCGCCACCGGCGGCTGGGCCGGCCGCGGCGACGGCGACCGGGGCGGCCGCGGTGACCTCGAAGGTGTCCTCGAACTTCTTGACGAAGTCGGAGAGCTCCAACAGGGTCATTTCCTTGAAGGCGTCAAGCAGGTCGTCGGTAGAAATTTTCGCCATGGTGCGGGTCCTTCCTTGTTTTCCCAGGTTTGCGGGGTTGGTTTTATTCGGCTTCGGCCGGTGCCTCGGCCGTTTCGGCCGGTGCCTCGGGGGTCTCTTCGGCGGGTGCCGCCGCCGCCGCGACCGGAGCGGCGGGCTCCGGCTCGGCGGGCTTCTTCTCCTGCAGCGCGGCCAACAGGCGGGCCATCTGCGAGGTTGGGGCGGCGAACAGGCCGGCCGCCTTGGCGAGGTTGCCCTTCATGGCGCCGGCCAGCTTGGCCAGCAGCACCTCGCGCGACTCCAGGTCGGCGATGCGCTCGACCTCGGCGACGGTCAGCGCGCGACCGTCCATGTAGCCGCCCTTGATGACCAGCGCCTTGTGGTCCTTGGCGAAGGTCTTGATGGCCTTGGCGGCGTCGACCGGCTCGCCGGTGACGAACGCGATCGCGGTCGGCCCGGCGAACAGCTCGTCGAGGCCTTCCACGCCGGCCTCAGACGCCGCCCGTTTGATCAGCGTGTTTTTGGCCACCGAGTAGGTGGCCGAGCCGTTCAGCGACCGGCGCAGCTCGGCCAGGTTCGCCACGGTCAACCCGCGGTACTCGGTGATCAGGGTCGCGGTCGCGTCCCTGAACTGTTCGGCGATGTCTGCAACGGCGGTGGCTTTGTCAGCCCTGGCCATGCGTACCTCCTGAAGTGAAAGCCATGCGACGTGTCGTCTGTGATCACCCGGAGAACGACGAACGCCCCGGCGCAGGATGCGGCCGGGGCGTGAATGCGCGCCGGCGCGTGCCGGCGCTACTGCCTCGTCCTCCTGCGTGGGCCGCCGGGATGCTCCCGGACCTTCAACCGATTGCTCGGTGACCGACGGTCTTCGGTGGATCGGGCACCAGGATAGCCTGACCCGTCCCCGTCAGCCAAAACGGCGGCCGCCCGGCGGTTAGCGCAGGCCGGCCAGCCGCGCCGCGCCCACCAGGCCCGCCCCGCCGCCGAGTTCGGCGGGCACCACCCGCAGACCGGCCAGGAAGTCCAGCCGGGCGTACTCGGCCAGCTTCTCCCGCACGGGGTCGAAGAGCAGGCCACCGGAGTTGGCGACGCCTCCCCCGACGACGACGAGGTCCAGGTCGCAGACCGCGCCCACCGAGGCGATCATCGCCGCGAGCGCGGTGGCACCCCGGCGGAACGCCCGGGCGGCCAACGGATCCCCGTCCGCGGCGGCGGCGGCCAGGTCGCGGGCGCCGGCCGTGGGTGGGGCGGACCACCCGTTGGCCCGCGCCCAGCGGACCATGGCCGGCCCGGAGGCGATCGCCTCGACGCAGCCGCGCCCGCCGCACACGCAGGGCGGGCCGCCGTCCTCCACCACCACGTGCCCGACGTGGCCGGCGTTGCCGGTGCGGCCGGTGTACGGAACGCCGCCGAGCACCAGCCCGCCGCCCACCCCGGTGGACACCACCATGCCCAGCAGGAAGTCCGCGCCGCGGCCCGCGCCGCGCCAGTGCTCCCCCAGCGCCATGCACAGGCCGTCGCCGCCGAGCCGTACGGGGACGCCCGGCAGCGCGGCCGCGACCCGGTCGCGCAGCGGGAAGCGTTGCCACCCTTTGATGTTGACGGGGCTGACGGTTCCGGCGCGCAGGTCGATGGGGCCGGCCGACCCGATGCCCACGGCGGCCACCGCACCGTCGGCCGCGCGCAGGGCGTCGGCGATCGTTGCGTCGACCGCGGCCCACACCTCCTCCGCCCCGCCGCCGGGTGTGGGCCGGATGACGGTGTGCACCAGCGCGCCGTCGGGATCGGCGAGGCCGGCGGCGACCTTGGTGCCGCCGATGTCCAGGCAGAGGGTGAGCATCGCGATCAGTGGCGGTGGGTGTTGTCGGGTTGGCGCGGGTCGCCGGGATGCTCGTAGCCGGGGGCGAGCCGCACGAGCGCCGCCCGCCGCGCGTCCAGCCACACCCGGAAGGCGCGGCGCCGCGCGGCACCGAGCAGATGGCCGGCGATCGCCGACCGCACGTCGTCCAGCGGCGGCCCGGCCGTCGGCGGAACCCGCCAGCCGTGCGAATCGCGGCGCGGCTCGGCGAACCGCAGCGGGTTGCGGGCGTGGTAGGCGGCCACCTCCTCGTCGCCGACCCTGATCGCGGCGGTGACGTCGGCGAACAGCGCCCGCGCGCGGGGATCGGCCAGCGCGGCCGCCGTGACACTGCCGAGCTCCAGCCGGGCCGTCGCGTCGGGCAGCAGCTCCTCCTCGCCCGGCGCGCCCCGCCCGCTCAGGCCGCGGGCCTGCGCCTCGGCGGCGACCACCCGCTCGGTCACGATCAGCTGGGTCAACCAGCGCCGCAGCTGGCGCCCTTCGGCGGTGCCTCCGGCCGGCAGCGCGGCCGCGCCCCGCCGGCCACGCAGCCGCCTTTCGGCCGCATCGACCTCGTCGACCCGGACCGCAACGCCGGCGACCGTCGCGACCACGCTCATCTCACCGTCACCTTGACCGCCGGGGTGTAGAGCAGCCGCCCGGCGCAGCCGACCCGGGCCAGGGCCCACCACTGGCCCGGCTCCAGCCACGCCGGGGGAGTCACCGAGAAACGGAGGTCGGCGGAGCCGCCGGCGGGCAGGACAGCGCCCGCCGCGGCGGGGCCCAGCCACTCCCACGTGCCCCACGGGCTGATCAGATGCGCCTCGAGCGCCAGGTCCGCCCCCGCCCGGCTGCCAACCGTGACGGTCAGCGCCGCCGCCGCGCCGGCGGCCACCTCGATGTCGGCCGGCCCCTCGGCGAGGTAGATCAACTCTTCGTCGGTCGCGCCGACCTCGAGGATGCACACGTCCTCGACCGTCTGTCGCCACGCGGCCGGGGCCTCGTCACCGGTGATGCGGAGCTGGGCCCGCACCGGGTACTGCCCCGGCCCGGCGTGGGCGGGCACCGACACCGCCACCTCGGCCTCCCGGAAGTCGCCGGCGCGCAGCGTGAGGGGCAGCTCGTCGGGCTTGGCCGACCAGCCCCGCGGGCACACCAGGGTGACCGTGCCGGTCAGGGTGTCATCGCTGCAGTCGCTGGCCGCGGTGAGGCGCAGCACGACCTCGCCACCCGGCTCGGCGGGCACCCGCGCGGGATGCAGATGCGCGACGGCCGGCAGCCCGCCCAGCGGCGCGGGGCCCCGGTTGTGCAGCCAGTAGCGCGCGTACAACGGCTGGGCGGCTTCGGCGTCCGGGGCCAGCGCGACGGACGCCGCCCGCGGGTGCGGCGTATCGAACCGGGCCAGGACGGTGGCCACCTGGTATCCGTGCAGGTCGAACGCGCGGTGGCCGGCGCGCGCGGTCTCGAGCAGGTCGGCCGGGCGGACGTCGGCGAGCTCGCCGATGTCCGAGCCGATCACCACGGCGGCCCCGGCCCCCGTGGTCTCCACGAGGCGCAGCGCCACCGCGCGCGGGTCGACCGGCCGGGCGCTGCCCGCCGTCAGCGGGTTGCCGGCCGCCTTCAGGGCGGCCAGCTGCACCCGGCCCGCGGGTTCGACGCGCAGCAGGGACCCGGCGGCGGGCGCCGCGCCGCCCGCGGCGCCGGCGGTGACAACGAGCAGCGGGTGGCCGAACTGCGCGCTGAGGCTGGGGATCTCGGCGCGCCGCCAGTCGCCGTCGCCGCAGACCAGCGCGTAGTCGAAGGCGTGCGTCCAGTGCTGGAGCTGGAAGTTCGAGCCGTCCGGGGCGGTGCGGCGCGGGTCGTCGATCCAGGTGCCCGACGGCCATCCGGTGCAGGACCGCATCAGCGCGGTGTGCAGCGTGCCCTCGGCGTCGACGGCGAAGCTGGGCACGCCGCGATTGAGCAGGGCGACGGTGCGGTCCTCGAACTCGTCGGTGCCCGCGGGTGCGCGCTGGGTGACGACGATTTCGGCGTCGCCGAGGTCGTCGGCCACCGCCGCGATCGCGGCGGCCAGGCTCTCCTCGTCGCGTCCGGCGATCACCAGCACCGGCAGCACCGCCGGCGCGCGCAGGTCGGCGCCGGGCACCCACACCGCCGCCAACGGCGCGGCGGCCGGCACCCAGACCGTGGCCCGGCCCGTCGCCGCCAACTGGCGGTCGAGCTCGTCGGCGTAGGCCGGATGGGCCTGCGCCAGCACCGTCTCGGTGAAGGCGTTGCGGGCCGGCCCGCCCAGCGCGATCCGCACGTCGGGCAGGTTCGAATCGACGTCGAGGTCGCCGTAGCGAGACTTGTCCGCGCCGCTGCAGGTGGCCGTCACCCCGGCGCGCACCATGGCGACCATCAGATCCCGCGCCAGCGGCCCCGACCCCGCCTCGTCCGGCGTCACCACCTCGGCCACCGAGATCGCCCGCACGGCTTGGCCGTGCGGCGGGCCCACCCGAACCCGCGCCGCCGAGGACAGGCCGAACCAGCCGTAGGCCGGGTTGTCCAGGGTCCAGAGGTGCCGCGCGGTGTCCACCGACCGCGCCCCGTCGTGCAGCAGGGCGAAGCCCCGCCCCACCACAGCGTCGCCGACCTCGCTGACCGGCATGGCGCCGGGCACCGGGCAGGGCCAGCGCAGCCGCACCAGCCGGTCGGCACCGGTGAACTCGTCGATGGTGGTGCGGCAGTCGACCCGCGGCACGCCGTGCCACAGGGTGAGGGTCTGGGTGTAGCGCAGCAGCCCGCCGATCCGGCCGGTGACGACGATCCGCTGCCCCAGCGGGCCGCGGTAGGCCTGCGCCCGGGCCCTCGACTCCGAGGAGCACACCACCGGCCCCCTCGGCAGCAGGTGCCACGGGCCCTCGCCCTGCGTCGGGTGCGCCGGGTACTCCTCGTAGACGGCCAGCTCGTTGCCCACCCGGCCGTCGGCGATCAGCTCCCGGCCGTCGGAGATCAAGGACACCACTCCCCCGCCGCGCGCCGGGTCGACCTCGAGGCGGTAACGCTCGTTGGCGATCGCGGCGCCGGCAACTTCCTGCCAGCCGGCCGGGCCGCCGCCGGGAACGAGCCGGTAGGCCCGCCAGCCCAGCGAAGGAACGTCGCGCGCCAGCCAGCTGACCGACCGGCCGCCGTGTTCGACGTGCGCGGGCACCTCGGCGCCGTCGGTGTCCAGCACCCGCACCCCGGCCCCGACGGGCGGGTCGAGTCGCGCGGTGACGACGTCGGTGCGCTGCTGGGCCAGCGGGTTCCACACCACCACGTCCCCGCCGAGCGCGCGGGACAGCAGCGCCAGCGCGGCGTCGCGGGTCGCGCGGCCCAGCTCCCACGCGTCCCGCCAACCGGTCAGCAGGTCGAGGTACACCTGGTCGGACTCCGACCCGGTGATGGCGTCGTGGTGCGCGCCGTAGGCCAGCTGCACCCACGCCTTGGCCAGGGCGGCTTGCGGGTACTCGGCGCCGGCGGTCAGCCCGGCGAACACGGCGAACCGCTCGGCTTCCAGGACGGCGTTCTCCGCGGCCCGGTTGGCTTGCTTGGTGTCGATGTAGGACACGTCCTTGCCGGTGTAGATCGGGTTCATGTCGCGGGTCTGCGGGGACGGCTCGCGGCCGCGCTCGGCCAGCTCGGCGCGCACGGCCGCGAAGAACTCCCGCGGCAGCGCGCACACGAAGCGCGGCCAGGCGTAGCGCGCGGCCCAGTCGCGGTGGATGGCGGTGACCCACTTGTTCGGCGGCGTGTAGTCGGTGCCGACGGGCAGCAGCACGTTGCGCGTCAGCGCTACCCGCTTGAGCCGACGGAACAGCGCGTAGGTGGCGTCCTCCGCCTCGGCGAGCGAGGCCGACTCGTCCATCCCCCAGCCCGCCCCGTAGTGCGCGGGCATGTAGTGGGTCAGCAGGCCGCGACCCGACGGCGCGATCCACTCGAACTCGCTGCAGAACTGCATGCGGTCGACGTCACCGCCCGGGCCCCACTGGTGGTGCGGGCCCCGCGCCCACGAGCTCGACGTCAGCCCGGCGTCGGCGGCCATCCCGGGGAATTGGGGGTCGTGGCCGAACACGTCGAGCTGCCAGGCGGTGGCCGGGTCCGCCCCCAGCACGTGACGCTGAAACCCTATGCCGTGCACCAGGTTTCGGATCGTCGTCTCCGGGCTGGTGAGGTTGGTGTTGGGTTCGTTGTAGGTGCCGCCCATCACCTCCACGCGGCCCTGCGCCAGGAAGCGGCGCAGGTCGGCGCGGTCCTCGGGGTGGGTGTCCCAATACGGCTTGAGGTAGTCGACCTCGGCCAGCACGAACTTGTATTCCGGCTCGCGGCGGGCCATCTCCAGGTGCGCGTGGACCAGCTCGAAGCTGTTGGTCTGCCGGCCCGGCGGGTCCGAGACCCACTCACTGGTGTAGGCGCCCTGGGTGTTCCACCACACCGGGTCGTAGTGGAAGTGGCTGACCATGAACATGGTCCAGCCGGGCTCGGCGACGACGAACTCGAACGTGATCTGGGCACCGTCGGCGTGTGCCCGGGCGACCCGGCGCTGGCCCGTGATTGGACGGTCGACGGCGACCGGGACCTCGACCACCTCACCGCCGCTCTCGGCTATCGCCTCGCCGCTCATGCCGTCGCCGTCGATCCGGACGCTGATCGGCTCCGCGACCCCGGCCAGCGTGACGCGCGCCACCTGCAGCGGCGCCTCCGGCGGCCCGACGAACAGCTCGGTGGACTCCGCCAAGATCAGCTGCATGAGCCGTCGCGCGTGAGAAAGCCGTCGATTCTGCTGATCAATCGGGCGTTGTAGTCGGCGGCGCCGATCGCCAGCGTTTCGGAAAGCTCCGCTTCGATCAGACCCTTGGCAGCAGCAAACTCTCCGGCGGATAGTGGGAGTTCCGGCGTCATACCGCCCCCACTCCGTCCCAAACCACCTGCATCCCCGCACTTTACGGCGCTCACCCGCTTGGGGCCGGGTTAACATCCTTCAGTGCCCGCCCTCGCACCGCCCGTGGCCGACGAGCGCAGCGCCCTGCGCGAGTACCTGGCGTTCCACCAGAGCGCGTATTTCGCCGTCTCCTTCGGCCTCTCCGACGAACAGGCCCGGTCCACCCCCTCGGTCAGCGCGCTGTCGATCGGCGGGCTGGTCAAGCACGCCACCGCCATGCAGCGCAGCTGGATGAGACGGGTCGCCGCCGCGCCGGGCGCGCCGCCGAAGGACCCGAGACCGTTCGAGCAGATCACGCAGGAATTCGCGGATCAGCACGTGATGCGGTCCGACGAGACGCTGGACGGGTTGCTGCGGGCCTTCGAAGAACAGAACGCGGAGTCGCTGCGGCTGGTGGAGACCGCTGACCTCGACGCCGCGGTGCCCGTGCCCAAGGACATCCCCTGGTTCCCGAAGAACCAGGAGGCCTGGTCGGTGCGCTGGGTGATTCTGCACGTCATCAACGAGCTGGCCCGGCACGCCGGGCACGCCGACATCATCCGCGAATCCATCGACGGCGCCACCATGTACGAGCTGATCGCGGCGCTGGAGGGCTGGGCGATCCAGGGCTGGGTGCAGCCATGGGCGAAACCCTGAGCCCCAAGCCCCCACCGAGCGTGTACTCACAGCGAATTTCGGGCCCGTTTTTCGCGGAGAATGCACGCTGGGCGCTCGGCAATTTGCGGTGAGGGCGGTCACAGCGAATTGGGCCTCGGCACCACCGATTTGGCAGACTGCTTTAAATGAGCTCCACCAAGCATCGAGACGTGGCCAGGCTCGACCGGGTGCCGCTGCCGATCGAGGCGGCCCGGGTGGCCGTCACCGGCTGGCAGGTCACCCGCACGGCGGCGCGCGTCGTCACCAAGCTGCCGGGCAAGGGCCCGTGGCAGCAGAAGGTGATCAAGCAGCTCCCGCAGACGTTCGCCGACCTCGGCCCGACCTACGTGAAATTCGGGCAGATCATCGCCTCCAGCCCCGGCGCGTTCGGCGAATCGCTGTCCCGCGAGTTCCGCGGTCTGCTCGACCGGGTGCCGCCCGCCGACACCCGCGAGGTGCACAAGCTGCTGGTCGAGGAGCTCGGCGGCGACCCCGCGGAGCTGTTCGCCAAGTGGGAGGAGACGCCGTTCGCGTCGGCGTCCATCGCGCAGGTGCACTACGCGACGCTGCACACCGGGGAGGAGGTCGTCGTCAAGATCCAGCGCCCGGGCATCCGCCGCCGGGTCGCGGCCGACCTGCAGATCCTCAAGCGCTTCGCCCAGGCCGTCGAGCTGGCCAAGCTGGGCCGGCGGCTCTCGGCCCAGGACGTGGTCGCTGACTTCTCCGACAATCTCGCCGAAGAGCTGGACTTCCGCCTCGAGGCGCAGTCGATGGACGCCTGGGTCTCGCACCTGCACGCCTCGCCGCTGGGCCGCAACATCCGGGTGCCGCAAGTGCACTGGGACTTCACCTCCGAGCGGGTGCTGACGATGGAGCGGGTGCACGGCATCCGCATCGACGACGTCGCCGCCATCCGCAAGGCCGGGTTCGACGGGACCGAACTGGTCAAGGCGCTGCTGTTCTCGCTCTTCGAGGGTGGGCTGCGGCACGGCCTGTTCCACGGGGACCTGCACGCGGGCAACCTCTACGTCGACGAGGCGGGCCGCATCGTGTTCTTCGACTTCGGGATCATGGGCCGCATCGATCCGCGCACCCGCTGGTTGCTGCGCGAGCTGGTGTACGCGCTGCTGGTCAAGAAGGACCACGCGGCGGCGGGCAAGATCGTGGTGCTGATGGGCGCCGTGGGTACCACGAAGCCCGAGGCCCAGGCCGCCAAGGACCTGGAGAAATTCGCCACCCCGCTGACCATGCAGACGCTGGGCGACATGTCCTACGCCGACATCGGGCGGCAGCTGTCGGCCCTGGCCGACGCCTATGACGTCAAGCTGCCCCGCGAGCTGGTGCTGATCGGCAAGCAGTTCCTCTACGTCGAGCGGTACATGAAGCTGTTGGCGCCCAAGTGGCAGATGATGTCCGACCCCCAGCTGACCGGCTACTTCGCGAACTTCATGGTCGAGGTCAGCCGCGAGCACCAAGCGGAAGAGGTCTGATGGAGGTCCGCACCGGACACGCCACTGTCTTCGATCCCAGGGGCGACCTGAAGCTGTACTACGAGGACATGGGCGACATCGACGACCCACCCGTGCTGCTCATCATGGGGCTGGGCGCCCAGCTGTTGCTGTGGCGGACCGCCTTCTGCGAGCGGTTGGTTGGCCACGGGCTGCGCGTGATCCGCTACGACAACCGGGATGTCGGCCTGTCGACTAAGACGCAGCATCGCGGGTCCGGCCAGCCGCTGGTGGCGCGGTTGGCCCGGTCCTTTCTGGGACTGCCGAGCGACGCCCCGTACAAGCTCGAGGACATGGCCGACGACGCCGCGGCCGTGCTGGATCACCTGGGGATCGAGGACGCGCACATCGTGGGCGCGTCGATGGGCGGCATGATCGCCCAGATCTTCGCCGCACGGTTCCGCGAGCGGACCAAGACGCTCGGGGTCATCTTCTCCAGCAACAATTCGGCGTTCCTGCCGCCGCCGGGCCCCCGCCAGTTGCTGGCGCTCATCAAGGGCCCGGCGCCGAACTCGCCGCGCGAGGTGATCGTCGACAACGCGATCCGGGTGAGCAAGATCATCGGCAGCCGGCGCTTCTTGGCGCCCGAGGAGCAGCTTCGGGCGGAGGCCATCGAAAGCTACGAACGCAGCTATTACCCGTGGGGCGTCGCCCGGCATTTCGACGCCGTGCTGGGCAGCGGCAGCCTGAAGCGCTACAACCGGCGGACCACCGCGCCGACCGTGGTGATCCACGGCCGCGCCGACAAGCTGATGCGGCCCTCCGGCGGGCGCGCGGTGGCCAGGGCCATCGACGGCGCTCGATTGGTGTTATTCGACGGGATGGGCCATGATCTGCCACAGCAGTTGTGGGATCAGGTGATCAGCGTGCTGACGAGCAACTTCGCCAAGGCGGCCTAAGCCAAAAACACTCGAACGAAACGCTTCCCCTACGATCTCACTCCAGACCGCGGAGTTGTACGGTTGTCCAAGGAGGTGGGTCCACCAATGGCCAAGCTGAAGCCGTATTACGAAGAGTCGCAGGCAACCTACGACATTTCAGACGACTTCTTCGCCCTGTTTCTCGACCCCAACATGGTGTACACCTGCGCGTACTACAAGAACGACGACATGACGCTGGAAGAGGCGCAGCTGGCCAAGCTCGACCTGGGGCTGGACAAGCTGAAGCTCGAGCCGGGTATGACGGTGCTCGACGTCGGTTGCGGCTGGGGCGGCGCGGTGGTCCGCGCGGTGGAGAAGTACGACGTCAACGTCATCGGCATCACGCTGAGCCGCAACCATTACGCCCGCACCAAGGAGAGGCTGGCCGCGATCGGAACGACGCGGCGGGCCGAGGCCCGACTGCAGGGCTGGGAGGAATTCGACGAGCAGGTCGACCGGATCATCAGCTTCGAGGCCTTCGACGCCTTCAAAAAGGAACGCTGGCCGGCATTCTGGGATTGGGCGTACAAGACCCTGCCCGATAACAGCCGGATGATGATGCACAGCATTTTCACCTACCCGCAGTCGTCGTGGAAGGATCGCGGCATTCAAATCACGATGTCGGATCTGCGTTTCTTCCATTTCCTGGGCAAGGAAATCTTTCCCGGCGGGCAGATGTGCGGCGAGCCCGATATCGTCGACCTCGCGCAAGCCAGCGGTTTCTCGATCGAGCAGATCCAATATCTGCAGCCGCATTACGCGCGGACGCTGGACACCTGGGCGGCCAACCTGGAGGCCAACCGCGAACAGGCCATCGCCATCCAGTCCGTCGAGGTCTACGACCGCTTCATGCGCTACCTGACCGGCTGCGCGGACCTGTTCCGCAAGGGCATCTCGAACGTCGCCCAGTACACGCTCACCAAGTAGCGCGCCCCGCCCGCAAAAACTCCGGCGAACGCGCGCGCAAATGCGCCGTTTTGAGCCCCCGGCGAGTACCGTGCCCGAGTGGGCGGCCACCTCTGTCGTGCCCGCCCCTCGGGAGGACAGATGTCTGACAACCCGGCCGGCGCTGCGCGTACGCGATCCAATTCGGACGACGTACGGGCGCACTACGACCTCTCGAACGAATTCTTCGCGCTCTTCCAGGATCCGACCCGGACCTACAGCTGCGCGTACTTCCCTCGCGAGGGCATGACCCTTCAGGAAGCGCAGCTGGCCAAGCTCGACCTGACGCTGGACAAGCTCGGGCTGCAGCCGGGAATGACCCTGCTCGACATCGGCTGCGGCTGGGGTTCGGCGCTCAAACGCGCCGTGGAGCGCTACGACGTCAACGTCGTCGGGCTGACCCTGTCCAGGAACCAGCACGCCTACTGCCAGCAGGTGCTCGACGGGATCGACAGCCGCCGGTCGCGGCGGGCGCTGCTGTGCGACTGGTCGGAGTTCACCGAGCCGGTGGACCGCATCGTCACCATCGAGGCGTTGGAGCACTTCGGCTTTCACCGCTACGACGAATTCTTCAAGTTCGCCTACACGTCGCTGCCCCGCGGCGGCGTGGTGCTGCTGCACTCGATCACGGGTTTGCACGGCCGGCAGGTGATCGAGCGCGGCCTGCCGCTCACGATCGAGGTCGCCAAGTTCATCAGGTTCATCGTGACCGAGATCTTCCCGGGCGGCCGGCTGCCGATGATCGAGACCATCGAGGAGCACTCGGCGAAGGTCGGCTTCCGGGTAACCCGCGTGCAGTCGCTGCAGACCGACTTCGCCAGGACCCTCGACCTGTGGGCCCAGGCCCTGCAGGCGCGCAGGGACGAGGCCATCAGGATCCAGTCGGAGGAGGTCTACGAGCGCTACGTCAGGTACCTGACCGGCTGCGCCAGGGCTTTCCGCGCGGGCTACATCGACTGCAACCAATTCACGCTGGAAAAGTAGAGTTGGGTATGGTGGCACGTCACACCCGAGGCAAGTGCGCAGGGATCACGCAGTGAACTTCATCCAGGAGAACAAGACAAAAATGGCTGATCAACCGGCTAGCCCGACGAAGATTCGGACGGCTCCCGAGGACATCCAGGCGCACTACGACGTCTCCGACGACTTCTTCGCCCTGTTTCAGGACCCGACGCGGACCTACAGCTGCGCCTACTTCGCGCGCGACGACATGACGCTGGAAGAGGCGCAGTACGCCAAGATCGACCTGAACCTGGACCAGCTTGACCTCAAGCCGGGCATGACCCTGCTGGACATCGGCTGCGGTTGGGGCACCACCATGAAGCGCGCCGTCGAGCGGTTCGACGTCAACGTCATCGGCCTGACGCTGTCCAAGAACCAGCACGCCCGCTGCGAGCAGGTGCTGGCGTCGATCGACAGCGACCGTTCGCGCGAGGTCCGGCTGCAGAACTGGGAGGACTTCACCGAGCCCGTCGACCGCATCGTGTCGATCGAGGCCTTCGAGCACT
The DNA here is from genome assembly GCF_041890355.1 of Mycobacterium hainanense. NCBI lineage: Bacteria > Bacillati > Actinomycetota > Actinomycetes > Mycobacteriales > Mycobacteriaceae > Mycobacterium > Mycobacterium hainanense. The sequence goes on from NZ_CP169059.1 coordinate 4,922,756, forward strand.
TCGGACACGAGAACTACGACGACTTCTTCAAGCGGACGTTCGACATCATGCCCGACGACGGCCGGATGACCGTGCAGAGCAGTGTCAGTTACCACCCGTACGACCTGGCGGCCCGCGGCAAGAAGCTGACCTTCGCGACGGCGCGGTTCATCAAGTTCATCATCACCGAGATCTTCCCGGGCGGGCGGCTGCCGTCCACCCAGATGATGGTCGACCATGGCGAGAAGGCGGGATTTGTTGTGCCCGAACCACTTTCGCTGCGGCCGCACTACATCAAGACGCTGCACATCTGGGGTGACAACCTCGAGGCCAACAAGGACAAGGCCATCGAGGTCACCTCCGAAGAGGTCTACAACCGCTACATCAAGTACCTGCGCGGGTGCGAGCACTACTTCACCGACGAGGCGCTCGACGTCAGCCTGGTGACCTACCTCAAGCCCGGCGCCGTCGGCTGACTTCGCCGCCGCTGTCGGATTAGGGCTGCGTCGTTCGTCGGATAGGTAGAGAGTGGAGCACGGGGCTTCGCTCGCTATCTGGAGGTGACGAGACATGCAGTACTTCGCCTTGTTGATCAGCAGGGAACAGGACCGCGCGCCCGAAAACCCGGACGCGATGGCAGCCTGGGGGAAGTTTCACGCCAAGGCCGGCCCGGCGATCAAATCCGGGGACGCCCTGGCGCCCGCCGCCGCCGCGGCGGTCATCACAGGGGGCCCGGATGCGCCGGTGGTCACCGACGGCCCCTTCGCCGAATCCGCCGAGGTCGCCTGCGGCTTCTACCTGTTCGAAGCCGAAAACCTCGACGAGGCGCTGGCGTTGGCGCGTGACGTCCCCCTCGCCACGTTCGGCGCGGTGGAGGTCTGGCCCACGGTGCACTCGGTCGAGCTGTCCCGCGGGCTCACCGGCAACGACTGGCTCGCGCTGCTGCTAGAGCCGGCCGAATCCGCGCACACGCCGGGCACCCCGGAGTGGGAGGCGGTGGCGGCAAAGCACGCCGATCTCCACGCGGCCGCGGGTGACCACATCATCGGCGGCGCCGCACTGCACGACCGGTCCACGGCGACGACCGTGCGGGTGCGCGACGGCGAGGTTCTGATCACCGACGGGCCCTATGTGGAAGGCGCCGAAATCGCCACCGGGATCTACCTGTTGAGTGCCGCCGACCGCGAGGAGGCCGTCAAGCTGGCGTCGATGATCCCCGCCTCGACGGTGCAGGTGCGGCAGCTGGCCGGGCTCTCGGAGCTCTGAGCGTCGCCGGTGTCCGACCTGGACGGCGTCTTTCGTCGGGAATGGGGGCCCGCCGTCGCCGCGCTCGCGCGGTGGTCCGGCGACCTCACCATCGCGGAGGACGCCGTCCAGGAAGCCTGCGCCGAGGCGCTGCGCAGCTGGGGCCGTGACGGCCCGCCGGACAATCCCGGCGGATGGCTGGTGACCGTCGCCCGCAATCGGGCGCGCGATCGCCTGCGTCGCGAAACCGTCCGTCCCGGAAAGGAATTGGCGGCCGTGATCGACGAAATCCGGGCGCGCACCGACCACACCGACCCCTCTCCGGTGCGCGACGACGAACTGCGGATGATGTTCACCTGCGCGCACCCGGCCCTGGACCGCCAGTCGCAACTGGCGCTCACCCTGCGGCTGGTGTCGGGGTTGACCGTCCCCGAGATCGCCCGCGCGCTGCTGCAGACCGACGCGGCGGTCGGCCAGCGGATAACGCGCGCCAAGAGCAAGATTCGGCACGCGAACATCCCGCTGCGGGTGCCGCCCGCCGAGCTGCTGCCCGAACGAACTCCGCACGTGCTGAGTTGCGTGTATTCGGTGTTCACCGAAGGGTATTGGTCGACGGCCGGCCCGTCGGCGATCCGCGACGAACTGTGCGACGAGGGGATCCGGCTGGCCGGTGAGCTGTGCGCGCTGATGCCGCAGGAGCCGGAGGCCCACGCGCTGGCCGCCCTGATGCTGCTGCACGATTCGCGGCGAGCCACCCGTGTCGACGACACCGGGATGCTGGTGCCGCTCGAGGAGCAGGACCGCCGCCGGTGGGACCGCGGCCGCATCGCCCGGGGCCTGGATCGGCTCCGGCTGGCGGAGGGATCGGCGGGCCCCTACCTGCCGCAGGCGGTGATCGCCGCGGTGCACGCGACGGCGCCGTCCTGGGAGCAGACGGACTGGGTCACCATCTGCGCGGCCTACGACCGGTTGGTGTCGATGACGGACTCCCCGGTGGCCCGCGCCAACCGGGCGATCGCGGTCGGCTTCCGCGACGGGCCCGACGCGGGCCTGGCGGCGCTGGACAGGGCGGCGGACGATCCGCGGTTGGGCCGCTCGAATCTCGTGGCGACGCTGCGCGCCGATCTGCTTCGGCGCGCGGGACGGCCCGCCGAAGCCGTGCGGTGGTACCGAACGGCGTTGCAGTCGAACGGCTCCGAGCCGGGCCGCGAGTTTCTGCGGCGCCGAATCGCCGAGTGCGGCGGGTAGCCGCCGCGGCGGTTAGGCCTCGGCGAAGTTCCGGGTGACGGTCGGGTCCACCGGGATGCCCGGGCCCGTGGTCGTCGACACGGTGATCTTCTTCAGGTAACGGCCCTTGGAGGCGGACGGCTTGAGCCGCAGCACCTCGTCGAGGGCGGCACCGTAGTTCTCCGCGAGGGCCTTCTCGTCGAAGGACGCCTTGCCGATGACGAAGTGCAGGTTGGCCTGCTTGTCGATGCGGAAGTTGATCTTGCCGCCCTTGATGTCGGCCACGGCCTTGGCGACGTCCGGGGTGACGGTGCCCGTCTTGGGGTTGGGCATCAGGCCGCGCGGACCCAGGATCCGGGCGATCCGCCCGACTTTGGCCATCTGGTCCGGCGTCGCGATCGCGGCGTCGAAGTCCAGGAAGCCGCCCTGGATCTTCTCGATCAGGTCGTCGCTGCCGACGATGTCGGCGCCGGCGGCCTGCGCCTGCTCGGCCTTGTCGCCGACCGCGAACACCGCGACGCGGGCGGTCTTACCGGTGCCGTGCGGCAGGTTGACCGTGCCGCGGACCATCTGGTCCGCCTTGCGCGGGTCGACGCCGAGCCGGATCGCCACCTCGACCGTCGCGTCCTGCTTGGCCGACGACGTCTCCTTCGCGAGCTTGGCCGCCTCCAGCGGGCTGTACAGGTTGTCGCGGTCCACCTTCTCGGCGGCGGCGCGATATGCCTTGCTGTTCTTGCTCATTGATTCATCCAATCTGGTGTTGGGTCGTGGTCGGCGGGCCGAAGCTGGCCCTCCCACGCTTGCTTGTCGTGCTTATTCGACGGTGATGCCCATCGACCGGGCGGTGCCGGCGATGATCTTGGCGGCCGCGTCGATGTCGTTGGCGTTGAGGTCGGTCTTCTTGGTCTCGGCGATCTCGCGGACCTGGTCCCAGGTGACCTTGGCGACCTTGGTCTTGTGCGGCTCGGCCGAGCCCTTGCCCACGCCGGCGGCCTTGAGCAGCAGCTTGGCGGCGGGCGGCGTCTTGAGCGCAAAGGTGAAGCTGCGGTCCTCGTAGACCGTGATCTCCACCGGGATGACCTGGCCGCGCTGGTTCTCCGTGGCGGCGTTGTAGGCCTTGCAGAACTCCATGATGTTGACGCCGTGCTGGCCGAGGGCGGGTCCCACCGGCGGCGCGGGGTTGGCCTGCCCGGCCACGATCTGCAGCTTGATCAGCCCAACGACTTTCTTCTTCGGGGCCATGGGTGTTGGTGTTCCTTCCTAGCTGACGTTCTAAATCTTCGACACTTGGCTGAAGGTCAATTCGACCGGCGTCTCGCGGCCGAAGATCGACACCAGCACCTTGAGCTTCTGCTGTTCGCCGTTGACCTCGCTGATGGTCGCGGGCAACGTGGCGAACGGCCCGTCCATGACGGTCACCGACTCGCCGACCTCGTAGTCAACCTCGACGGCCGGCCGCTCCAGCCCACCGGCCTCGGCGGCGGCGGCGGTGGTGGCCGCACCCTTGGCGGCCTTCTTGGTCGCGCCACGCGGCAGCAGGAACTTGACCACGTCGTCCAGGGTCAGGGCCGACGGCCGCGATGTCGCGCCGACGAACCCGGTGACACCCGGGGTGTTGCGCACCGCGGCCCACGAGTCGTCGGTCAGGTCCATGCGCACCAGGATGTAGCCGGGCAGCACCTTGCGGTTGACCTGCTTGCGCTGGCCGTTCTTGATCTCGGTGACCTCTTCGGTGGGCACCTCGACCTGAAAGATGTAGTCGCCGACGTCCAGGTTCTGCACGCGGGTCTCGAGATTGGCTTTGACCTTGTTCTCGTATCCCGCGTAGGAGTGGATCACGTACCAGTCACCCGGCTTGCTGCGCAGCTCCGCCTTGAGCGCGGCCGCGGGGTCGACCTCTTCGGTCGCCTCCCCGGGGGCTTCACCCGCTGAGGTTTCGGTGGTCTCAGCGTCCTCGGTGCGCTCTTCTACGTCGACCGCTTCACCCGCGGACGTGTCACCGTCGAAGGTAGTCACGGTTTTCAGTCCTCTCTATCTATCGCTCAGCCGAACACCAGCAGCACGAGCTTGGTGAGGCCGAAATCCGCGAGGCCGACCAGCGCCACCATGAAGGCCAGGAACGCCAGCACCACCGACGTGTAGGTGATCATCTGCTTGCGGTTAGGCCAGATGACCTTCCGCATCTCGGCAACCACCTGCTTGAGGTAGTTGAAGACGAAGACGAACGGGTTGGCCGAACGGTCTCCGGGCCTCTTCGGCTTCTTGCTCTTCTTGGCCTTCTTGGCTTTGGCGCCCTTGTCCTCCTTGGCGGCCTCGGCCTCGTCCGCCGACTCTACGTCGGCGTCCTCGCCCGCGTCGGCCACTCGCTGCCGGGATCGTTTGCCGGTCGGGCGTTGCGGCCGCGTCACCACAGCGGTCCGACCGCTCGCGCGGTCGTCCTCCCTGTCGGCGCCGTCGCTTGTGGCGTCGTTGGCAGCGTCGCCTTCGTCGCTCACCGCATGCTCCTTAAGTCTGCTTGTGTCCCGCGGGCCGTCCCGTGGTGGACGGCCACTATTCCAGTGTCCACCATGGCACGCCTTCCTATTGTCCGGCTCCTCCTCGGGCCGTTCCGGCCCGCATCGTCACCGGACGTCGCGTTCAGCAGGGGCGACAGGACTTGAACCTGCAACCTGCGGTTTTGGAGACCGCTGCTCTGCCAGTTGAGCTACGCCCCTTCGCGGTTGGCAGGCCAACCTGCGCTTACCTGCCGGGGCTTACATGACACGCGCGCCTTCCGATTGCTCGAATCCCGGAAAGCGCGCTGATGCTGGGAAAACCCCGAGGTCCGAGTGTACATCGACGCGCGAGCCAGATACTAATTACGCCGTCCTCATGACCTGGCCGGACTCCGGGTCCCATTTGAGACCTTCCGACCGGTCGGCGTACTGGCCCATCAGCGTGGTGTAGGCCTCCAGGACCAATTCACCCTGGTCATTGGTGCAGATGTTCTTGGTGACGACGATGTCGGCGCCGAACCGCTCGTCCACCGAAACGATGTCCATCCGGGCCCACAACTTGTCGCCGGCCTTGATCGGCTTGGAGAACACGAACCGCTGGTCGACCTGGACGATCACCAGGGTTTCCATCCCGATGTCGACGTGCCGGAAGAAATCGAGCTGGACGAGCTTTGCGAAGATGGTCGCAAACGTCAGCGGCGCCAGGATCGCGTCGTGGCCGAGCTCGGCGGCCGCGTCCTCGCTGTAATGGGCGGGGTGGCGGTCCTTGACGGACTGCGCGAACTGCCGGAGCTGTTCACGGCCCACGACGAAATAGTCCGGGTACCGCCAGATCATTCCGCGGATATCGGTCTTGAGTGCCATTAACCAGGCCCCGCCTATGCGAGGGTCGCGGACGCGATGGCCCTACCGAAGATCTTCTTGCCGCCGGTGGTGGCCGTCAACGCGATGGTCACCGACTTGGTATCGGGGTCGACGGACTTCACCCGGCCGTTGAACACCAACTCGGCTCCCTTGCCGTCGTTGGGCACCGGCACCACCGCGGTGAACCGCACGTTGTACTCGGTGACCGCACCCGGGTCGCCGATCCACGCGGTGACATAGCCGCCACCGATGCCCATGGTGAGCATGCCGTGCGCGATCGCGGTATCCAGCCCGACGACCTTGGCCATTTCGTCATCCCAGTGGATCGGGTTCAGGTCGCCCGAGACGCCCGCGTAGTTCACCAGATCCTGACGGGTCAGCGGGTAGGTCCGCTCGGGGAGCTGGTCACCCACCTTCACCGAGCTGAACTCACGCAGTGGCATCAGAAAATCCCTCTTCTCCATCCTCACCGGCACGGCCCGCCAGGGTCGTGTAGGTCTCTTGCACGACGTCACCGGCATCGTTGGTGATGATGTTCTTGGTGACGATGATCTGGGTACCGTGTGACTTCCGCATCGAGTCGACGTAGACGTCGCAGTACAGCTTGTCACCCGCCACGATCGGCGCCATGAATTTCAGCACCTGGTCGACCTGCACGATCTGCGCGTCGTGGACCGCGACGTTTGCGTGCTTGAAGAACGCCGTCTGCGCCTTGTAGCCGAACACGCAGATGAACGTCAGCGGCGCGGGCAGGCCCTCGTAGCCGAGCTCCGCGGCCGCCTTCTCCTCGAGAAACATGGCGTCGTCGTTCTGGACGGCGACGGCGTATTCACGGATCTTTTCCCGCTCCACGACGTAATGGTCGGGATAGCGGTAATGCATCCCGACGATGCTCTCGCTTAACGGCACAGCTCTAAAATCTACCTAGTCAGTGGCGAATAACCGGTCGCGGGTGGCCCGCTAGCGCGTTTCCCGGTGGGCCTGGTGCTTGCCGCAGTTCGGGCAGAACTTCTTCAGCTCCATGCGGTCCGGGTCGTTCCGGCGGTTCTTCTTGGTGATGTAGTTGCGGTGCTTGCACACCTCGCAGGCCAAGGTGATCTTCGGCCGCACGTCGGTACTGGAAGCCATAACGGTTCTCTCTCAACTCTCTAAAAAGTGCGCGTTGTTGTGTTGTAGCGATGGCCGGACTCGAACCGGCGACCTAACGATTATGAGTCGTTCGCTCTAACCGACTGAGCTACATCGCCTCTGACCACCCCGTTCGGGGTAGTGCCGCCCACGCCTGCTCGGCGTCCGCCGAGCCCCCTAACGGAATCGAACCGTTGACCTTTTCCTTACCATGGAAACGCTCTACCGACTGAGCTAAGGGGGCCGTTCACCCGAATCGGACGCGGTGCCGCGGGCCTAAAAGAGGGTACAGCCTGGCCCGCAACCGGACCAAACCACGGGCGTTACGGTGCGGCGCCGCCGCCGGGGCGGAGCTGCCAGGCGCCGAGGTCGCTGAACTCGTCGTACTCCTCGGCCGGTTCGTCGGCGTCGGCCTCGGTGAGCAGCGTGCGCAATGCCAGGTTGACGGCCTCGCGGGCGTCGGCCAGACGGAAGCGGCGGATCGCCTCGTCGATCAGATCGACGTCGATCTCGATTTCGACCTTCTTCCTCATGCGCCCACAATACCCAGCGGACGGGAGCCCAATCGCTGCTCGCGGGCGACGTTCGGCAAAGTTCAAGGCGGCGCTGCGGACGCCGGCCGAGCACGCCCTAGTCTGGTCACGTGTCAACGGATCGGCTGTATTTTCGCCAACTGCTCGCCGGCCGCGACTTCGCTGCCGGCGATATGTTCGCGACCCAGATGCGCAACTTCGCCTACCTGATCGGCGACCGCCAGACGGGCGACTGCGTGGTGGTCGACCCCGCGTACGCGGCCGGTGATCTCCTCGACACGCTCGAGGCCGACGGCATGCACCTGTCCGGCGTGCTGGTGACCCACCACCATCCCGACCACGTCGGTGGATCGATGATGGGCTTTTCGCTGCAGGGCCTGGCCGAGCTGCTCGAACGCCAAGCCGTGCCGGTGCACGTCAATACCCATGAGGCGCAATGGGTTTCGCGAGTCACCGGGATCAGCCTCGGGGACCTGACCGCCCACGACAATCACGACAAGGTCGGCGTCGGCGACATCGAAATCGAATTGCTGCACACTCCCGGCCACACGCCCGGCAGCCAGTGCTTCCTGCTCGACGGCCGGCTGGTCGCCGGTGACACCTTGTTCCTGGAGGGCTGCGGGCGCACCGACTTTCCCGGCGGCGACTCCGACGAGATGTACCGCAGCCTGCAGCAACTCGCGACGCTGCCCGGTGACCCGACCGTCTTTCCCGGGCACTGGTATTCGGCGGAGCCGAGCGCTTCGCTCTCGGAAGTCAAGCGATCCAACTACGTGTACCGGGCCGCGGACCTCGCGCAATGGCGCATGTTGATGGGTGGCTGAGGGTCGCTCGTCCACAATGGGCCGGCAACCGGCCTGTGATATAAGCGGAGGGTGGATTCCATGGGGTGGATCCAGGACAGCTGGCACGGGATCACACACGTCGGCTCCAGCACCTGGATTGCGTGGGCGGCGTGGGCGGCGATTGCGCTCGCCATCATCACCTTGGTCTTCACCAACAGGCAGATCGCCCGCAACCGCCAACTGGCCGCGGAGCAGACGCGCCCGCAGGTCTCGATGTTCATGGAACCGCATCCCGCCGACTGGCATGTGATCGAGCTGGTGGTCAGGAACTTCGGTCAGACCGCGGCCTACGACATCACGTTCTCATTCGTCAACCCGCCGACGGTGGCCGAATACGAGAGCGCCACCGACGGCTACGCCGACGTCGTCGAGCTGCGGCTCCCCCGCGAGTTGCCGTACCTGGCCCCCGGCCAGGAATGGCGGATGGTGTGGGATTCGGCGCTGGACCGCGCCGAGATCGGCAGCGGCATCGAATCCCGCTTCACCGGCACGATCAGCTACTTCGACCAGCCCGAACACCCACGCGGGTGGCGGTTCTGGGAACGCGACCGCCTTCCGCTGGAAACCCAGGTGGTGCTCGACTGGGATTCCTTGCCGCCGGTCCAGCGCATCGAGCTGATGACCACGCACGACCTGGCGAAGCGGGAGAAGCAGAAGCTCGAGCTGCTGCGCGGCCTGCTCACCTACTTCCACTACGCGAGCAAGGAAACCCGCCCCGAGGTGTTCCGCAGCGAGATCGAACGGATCAACGGCGCCGTGCGGGAAACGCAGGACAGGTGGCGCACCCGCCAGCTCGACGACCCCACCGATGTCAGCCTGCGCTGGAGTGAGGCCCCGGACGAGCTGGGCAAACACCACAGTCAATCGGCGTGACGGCAAGGAGCCAGCAACCATGAGCGGCCCGGTCCACTACAGCCTCAAGGATTCCGTCGCCGTCATCCGGATGGACGACGGCAAGGTCAACGCCCTGGGCCCGACGATGCAGCAGGCGCTGGGCGAGGCGATCGACCGGGCCGAGGCGGACAACGCCGGGGCGCTGGTGATCACGGGCAACGAGCGGGTGTTCAGCGGCGGGTTCGACCTGAAAATCCTCACCTCCGGGGAGGCGCAGCCGGCGATCGACATGCTGCGCGGCGGCTTCGAGCTGTCCTACCGGCTGTTGTCGCATCCCAAGCCGGTGGTGATGGCCTGCACCGGCCACGCCATCGCGATGGGGGCGTTCCTGCTGGCGTCGGGCGATCACCGGGTGGCCGCGCACGCCTACAACATTCAGGCCAACGAGGTGGCGATCGGCATGGTCATCCCGTACGCCGCCCTGGAGATCATGAAGCTGCGGTTGACCCAGTCGGCGTACCAGCAGGCCGCCGGGCTGGCCAAGACGTTCTTCGGCGAGACCGCGCTGGCCGCCGGTTTCGTCGACGAGATCGTGCTGCCGGAGATGGTGGTCAGCCGCGCGGAGGAGGCCGCCCGCGAATTCGCCGGTCTGCGCCAGCACGCCCACGCCGCAACCAAACTCCGCGCCCGCGCCGATGCGCTCAAGGCCATCCGCGCGGGGATCGACGGCATCGAAGCCGAGTTCGGCGCCTAGGCGCGCAGATTCGCTGGGCCGACGCGATGCGCGCGCCAAGGAGTTCTCACCGCAGGCGTTGATGAGCTGAACGGCGAACGCGGTGGCCGCCGCCAGCCGCCACCGCGTTCCTTCGCCTCCTCGTCGCCAGTGTGACACGCGCGCGAAGCGTCGTCACTTCGCCGGTTCAACGCCGCCGTCGGAGAGCAGCAAGCCTACCGGTCTGGCCGCTGAGGTCGTTCTAGCTTTCCGCCGAAACCCATTGATAGGGAAGGAATTTCCCGTCCAGGGTCACCACCACGCGGTCGCCCGACGGGTGTGACTTCTTCTGCAGATCGAGGCTGAAGTTGATCGCGCTCATGATGCCGTCGCCAAATTTTTCGTGGATCAGCTCCTTGATCGCGCCGCCATAGACCTGCAGCGCCTCGTAGAGGCGGTAGATGGTGGGGTCGGTCGGCACCGCCGTAGGCAGCCCGCCCCGCATCGGCGGGGCAGCCAGCACGGGCACCACCGACTCGTCCAGGCCGAGCTTTTCCACGAGAACCTTTGCCTGCTCGGGGGGAATGGGGTGTTGGCCCAGCAGCGCCGCGGTGGTCCATACCACCGGCCGGTCGATGGCGTCGGCCAGCTCCTGCCAGGTCAGTCCGAGCCTCAGGCGAGCCAGGACGATCTGCTCGGTGATCTCATGTCTGTTCATAGCCCCCAAGCATGCACGCACCGGGCGGCACGGGCTGGTTCACCAGCGTCCGTGGTGGACCACCTCGGCGAAGGGGCGCCGGTTCGGCTTGCGGATCGGTCTGAGCGGACGGTCGGCGGGATACCCGACACCGAGCAGGAAGGCCACCAGCCGGTCCTCGGGGACACCCAGGATGGCGCGGGCCTTCTCCTGATCCCCCACCGACGAGTGGCCCGTCCCGATCCCCAGGTCCGTGGCAGCGATCATCATCGCCATGGTGGCCTGGCCGACGTCGTAGTTGTCGGTGATCACGCGGCGCTCGTCGGGCGGGACGGGCACGACGATCGCGATCGCGGCCGGGGCGGCGGCGATGTGACCGGCCCCCTGCCAGACGGTCGACAGCTCCTGCAGCTGCGCCCGGTCGGTGACGATCACAAAGTCCCACGGCTGCCGGTTTTTCGCCGACGGCGCGCGCCATCCGGCCTCGGCGATGCGGTTCAAGTCCTCTTCGGAAACCGGCTCCGGCTTGTACTGCCGGACGTTGCGCCGGGCGCATATCGCGTCCCAAGCCTGCATGTGTCCCTCCTCGTTTTCCACCTGACGCCCGGTAAACGGGCGTAAGGTCGTCGGCATTCCCCGCGCACGGGTCCGCCGAGTTTTATTCCGGCCCATCCGGGAAGCCATGGTGAACCAGCTGCGTCGCGCGCTCGTGTACAGCTGAATGGCCCCGGATTGAGAAAGGCGCGTAGCCGCCATGACTGAGAACCTGACGCCGCACTTCGAAGACGTCCAGGCGCACTATGACCTGTCCGACGACTTCTTCCGGCTCTTCCTCGACCCCACGATGACCTACAGCTGCGCGTACTTCGATCGGATGCGCGATATCCCGCTGGAAGAGGCGCAGCTACGCAAGATGGACCTGGCACTGGGCAAGCTCGGCCTGCGGCCCGGGATGACACTGCTGGACGTCGGCTGCGGCTGGGGTGGCACGATGCGGCGCGCGATCGAGAAATACGACGTGGACGTCATCGGTCTGACCCTGTCCGAGCACCAGGCCGCCCACGTGCAGAAGATGTTCGACGCGATGAACACCACGCACAGCAGGCGGGTGCTGCTGCAGGGCTGGGAACAGTTCGACGAGCCCGTCGACCGGATCGTCTCCATCGGCGCGTTCGAGCACTTCGGCTACGACCGCTACGACGACTTTTTCGAGAAGGCCTACCGCATCCTGCCCGACGACGGCGTGATGCTGCTGCACACGATCACCATGCTGACGCCGGAGCAGATCGTCGAGCACGGCCTGCCGATGACCGAAGAACAGACGAGCTTCAACAACTTCATCGCCACCGAGATCTTCCCGGGCGGCCAGCTGCCGCCGATCGAGATGGTGGAGTTCCACGCGTCGAAGATGGGGTTCAACCTGGCCCGCAGGCAGTCGCTGCAGCTGCACTACGCCCGCACCCTCGACCTGTGGGCCGCGGCGCTGGAAGCCCGCCACAGCGAGGCCGTCGCGATCCAGTCCGAAGAGGTCTACCAGCGCTACATGAGGTACCTGACCGGTTGCGCCAAGGCGTTCCGGGACGGCTACATCGACATCAACCAGTTCACGCTGGCCAAGTAACGCACTCCTGTCGGTGTCCGGGGCTATCGTGGCACCGCGATGCCGCTTCATCTCCACCGTGCCGAGCGCACCGACCTCCTTGCCGACGGCCTCGGCGCCCTGCTGGCCAACCCGCCGACCGACCCCTTCACCGAGGAACTGGTCCTGGTGCCTGCGCGCGGCGTCGAACGTTGGCTCAGCCAGCGGTTGTCACACGTGCTCGGCCGCGACCGCGGCGGCGACGGCGTGTGCGCCGGGGTCTCGTTTCGCAGCCCGGCTTCCCTGATCGCCGAGCTCACCGGCACTGCCGATGAGGACCCGTGGTCGCCGGACGCGATGGCGTGGCCGCTGTTGCAGGTGATCGACTGCTCGCTGGACGAGCCGTGGTGCCGCACGCTGGCAACGCATTTGGGTCAGTTCGCGTCGACGGAGGCGGAGGCCGAGCTCCGCCGCGGCCGCCGCTACTCGGTGGCGCGCCGGCTGGCCGGCCTGTTCGCCTCGTACGCCAGGCAGCGTCCGGGCCTGCTCGCCGGTTGGCTGGCCGGCGAGCAGGGTGACCTCGACCCCGACCTGGCCTGGCAGCCCGAGCTCTGGCGTGCGCTGGTGGCCGCGGTGCCCGCCGATCCCCCGCACGTCCGCCATCAGCGGACCGTGACCCGGCTCCGCGCGGGCCCGGCCGACCTGCCGGAGCGGCTGTCGCTGTTCGGGCACACCCGGTTGGCGAGCACCGACGTGGAGCTGCTGGACGCATTATCCGCCCACCACGACCTGCACCTGTGGCTGCCGCATCCCAGCGACGCACTGTGGGGCGCGCTGGCCGGCGCCCGCGGGGCGATCCCGCGCCGCGCCGACACCGGCCACCGCGCCGTGAACCATCCGCTGCTGGCGACGCTCGGGCGTGACCTGCGCGAGCTGCAACGTTCCCTGCCCCCCGCCCCGCACACCGACGAGTACCTGCCCGCGCCGGCGCGGCCCGACACCCTGCTCGGCTGGCTGCAGTCCGACATCGCCGCGAATGCCCTTCGGCCACAAGGGCGTACGCTTGCCGACGACGACCGCTCGGTGCAGGTGCACAACTGTCACGGCCCGGCGCGCCAGGTCGACGTGCTGCGCGAGGTGCTGCTGGGCCTGCTCCAAGACGACCCGACGCTTGAGCCGCGCGACATCCTGGTGATGTGTCCGGACATCGAGACGTACGCGCCGCTGATCGTCGCCGACTTCGGCCTCGGCGACGTGGTGCGCGGCGCGCATCCCGCGCACCGGTTGCGGGTGCGGCTCGCGGATCGCTCACCGCTGCAAACCAATCCGCTGCTCGCGGTCGCCTCGCAATTGCTGGGGCTGGCGGCCAGCCGGGTGACCGCCAGCGAGGTGCTCGACTTCGCCGAGGCCGCACCGGTGCGGGCCCGCTTCGGTTTCACCGACGACGACCTGGAGGCCATCACCCGCTGGGTGCGTCAGGCGAACATCCGCTGGGGGTTCGACCAGGAGCATCGGCGTCCCTACCACGTCGACTTCGTGCACAACACTTGGCGTTTCGGCATCGACCGGGTGCTGGCCGGCGTCGCGATGTCCGACGATTCGCACGCCTGGATCGACGCGACACTGCCGCTGGACGATGTCAGCAGCAACCGCGTCCAGTTGGCCGGCCAGCTCGCCGAATTCGTGTCCCGGCTGCAGCGCGTCGTCGACTCGCTCACCGGCACCAGGCCGTTGCGCGACTGGTTGGCCGCGCTGGCCGACGGGATCGAGCTGTTGACCCGAGTCGACGACGCGGATGAGTGGCAGACCGGCCAGCTGCAAAGGGAATTCGCTTCGACGTTGGCCGACGCCGGGCCGCGGGCCGACACCCCGCTGCGGCTGCCCGACATCCGGGCGCTGCTGCACGGGCGGCTGGCGGGACGCCCGACCCGGGCCAACTTCCGCACCGGCACCCTGACCGTGTGCACGATGGTCCCGATGCGCTCGGTGCCGCACCGGGTGGTGTGCCTGGTCGGCCTCGACGACGGGGTGTTCCCCCGGCTCGGCGTCGTCGACGGCGACGACGCGCTGGCCCGCGACCCGATGACCGGCGAACGCGACATTCGTTCCGAGGACCGGCAATTGCTGCTCGACGCCATCGGCGCGGCCACCGAGAAGCTGGTGATCACCTACACCGGCGCCAACGAGTACTCGGGCCAGCCGCGTCCGCCGGCGGTGCCGCTGGCCGAACTGCTGGACACGCTGGACATGACGGTGTCGGGCAACCAGGTTCGCGAGCGCATCGTGGTCGAACATCCGTTGCAGCCCTTCGACGTTCGCAACGTCATCCCGGGCAGGCTGGTGCCGACGGTGCCCTTCAGCTTCGACCCGACCGTGCTGCGGGCGGCCCGGGTCGCGGCGGGCGAGCGGGGCGAACCACCCCGGTTCATCGCGGGACCGCTGCCGCCACCGCCCGCGGACGACGTCGTCCTGGCCGACCTCGTCGGCTTCTTCAAAGATCCGGTCAAGGGCTTCTTCCGCGCGCTGGACTTCACGCTGCCGAGGGATGTCGACGGCGTGCAGGACGCCATGCCCGTCGACCTCGACGCCCTCGAGGAGTGGACCGTCGGCGACCGGATGCTGGGCGACATCCTGCGCGGGTGGACCCCGGACGATGCCCGGCAGGCCGAGTGGCGGCGGGGCACGCTGCCGCCCGGCCAGCTGGGCTGGCGCACCGCGACTCAGGTCCGCGACCAGGCCGCGCTGCTGGCGTCCGCGGCGCAGCAATACCGCCGGGCCGACGGCCGCGCGTATGACGTCGACGTCGACCTCGGCTCCGGACGGCGGCTCGCGGGCACGGTGTCGCCGGTGTACGGCGAGCGGCTGGTGTCGGTGACGTACTCGAAGCTGGACGGCAAGCACCTGCTCGAGTCGTGGATCCCCTTGCTGGCCTTGATAGTTCACGACCCGGGCCGCGACTGGTCGGCGGTGTGCATCGGCCGCCCGAAACGGGGCACCACCCCGCGGGTCGAGGGGCTGGGACGGCCACCCGACGACGCCCTGGCGCTGCTGCGCGAGCTGGTGGCAGTCTACGACGCGGGCCGGCGGGAGCCGATTCCGTTGCCGATCAAGACGTCCTACGCGTGGGCGGCCGCACGGTACTGCGGCGACGATCCCCTGCGCGAGGCGCAGTACCGGTGGAAGTACGAGCACGAGGAGCCGGCCCAGTTGCGGGCCTGGGGCAAGAACACCCGGTTCACCGACCTGATGCGGCCCGCGCGCCCGGGCGAAGAGTTCGACGGCGAGGACACCCGGTTGGGCGCCTACGCCGCGCGGGTCTGGCTGCCGATGCTGCGGGCCGAAAGGAAGCCTTAAGTGAGGCAGGTGACAGAGCGCTTCGATCTGCTCGGCCCGCTGCCCGCCGACCGGTCGACCACGGTGCTGCAGGCCAGCGCGGGCACCGGCAAGACGTTCGCGTTGGCCGGCCTGGTGACCCGGTACCTCGCCGAGGGCGCCGCGACGCTGGACCAGATGCTGCTGATAACGTTCGGCCGGGCCGCCAGCCAGGAGTTGCGCGAACGGGTGCGCGGCCAAATGGTGGCGTACCTGCTGGACGGCACCGACGACGAACGCGCCGCGCGCAGGCAGCGGCTTCGCGACGGCCTGGCGGGCTTCGATGCGGCGACCATCGCCACCACCCACCAGTTCTGCCAGCTGGTGTTGAAGTCACTGGGCGTGGCCGGCGACACCGCCGCGAACGTCACGCTGCTGGAAAGCCTCGACGAGTTGATCGTCGAGATCGTCGACGATCTGTACCTTGCCCACTTCGGGCGTGAGCGCGACGATCCGGCGCTGGCCTACCGCGAGGCGCTGCGCCTGGCGCGCGAGGTCGTCAGGAACCCGTCGACGCAGCTGCGCCCGCTTGACCCCGAGCCCGGTTCGCGGGCCGCCGTCTGCGTGACGTTCGCGAAACACGTTCTGGCGGAGCTGGATACTCGCAAGCGCCGGCTGGGCGTCCTGGACTACGACGACCTGCTGAGCCGGCTCGCCGACGCGCTGGCCACCGAGGATTCCCCCGCGCGGGTGCGCATGCATCACCGCTGGCCCATCGTCATGGTCGACGAGTTCCAGGACACCGACCCGGTGCAATGGCAGGTGATCGACCGCGCGTTCAGCGGCCGCTCCACGCTGATCCTGATCGGCGATCCCAAGCAGGCCATCTACGCGTTTCGCGGCGGCGACATCGTGACGTATCTGCGGGCCGCCGAGACGGCGGGTGAGCGCAAGACGCTGGCCACCAATTGGCGCAGCGACGCCGCGCTCATCGACCGCCTGCAGGTGGTGCTGCGCGGCGCCCAACTCGGCGATCCCGCGATCGTTGTCGACGGCGTCGACGCCTACCACCGGGGCCACCGGCTCGCCGGCGCCCCGCACAACGATCCGTTCCGGCTGCGGGTGGTCCAGCGAGAAACCCTGGGGCGCAGCGGGATTCAGAACCTGCCCATCGAAGAGCTGCGCGCCCACATCGGCGCCGACCTGGCCGCCGACATCCGCGCCCTGCTGGCGGCCGGCGCGACGTTCGCGGGCAGGCCGCTGCAGGCCCGCGACATCGCCGTGATCGTGGAGAAGCACAAGGACGCGGCCGCCTGCTTCAGGGCGCTGTGCGACGCGGGCGTGCCGGCGGTGTACACCGGCGACTCCGACGTGTTCGGCTCGGACGCGGCCGAGGACTGGTTCTGTCTGCTGGAGGCGTTCGACCAACCGCACCGCCCCGGCATGGTGCGCGCCGCGGCGGCCACCATGTTCTTCGGCGAGACCGCGGAATCGCTGGCGGCCGGCGGCGACGCGCTGACCGACCGGGTCGCGGAAACCCTGCGGGAGTGGGCCGGCCACGCCCGCGAGCGCGGCGTCGCCGCTATCTTCGAGGCCGCACAGCTCTCGGGCATGGCCGACCGGGTGCTGTCCGCGCGCGGCGGCGAACGCCACATGACCGACCTGGCGCACATCGCGCAGTTGCTGCAGGACGTCGCCCACCGCGAACGCTCCGGCCTGCCGGCGCTGCGCGACTGGCTGCGCAGGCAGCGCGAGGAACGCGCCGGCGCGCCCGAACGCAACCGGCGCCTGGACAGCGACGCGGCCGCCGTGCAGATCATGACGGTGTTCGTCAGCAAGGGACTGCAATACCCGATCGTGTATCTGCCGTTCGCGTTCAACCGCAACACCCAGGAGCGCGATGTGGTGTTGTTCCACGACGCCGGCGTGCGCTGCCTGCACATCGGCGGCAAGGACAGCCCGGACTTCAAGGCCGTCGAGGTACTGGGCCGCAAGGAGGACGCCAGCGACGACAGCCGGCTGACCTATGTGGCGCTGACCCGGGCCCAGTCGCAGGTCGTCGCGTGGTGGTCGCCTGCGTTCGACGAACCCAACGGCGGGCTGTCGCGGCTGCTGCGCGGCCGACGGCCGGGCGAGCCGTGCGTGCCCGACCGATGCGAGCCGGCGAAGATTTCCGACGACGACGCCCTTGACCGCTTGCGCGAATGGGAGGCGGCGGGCGGCCCGGTGATCGAGCGGTCGGTGGTGGCCGCCGCGCCGTCGGTGCCGCCGCAGCCGGTGCCAACCAACCTCGACAGCCGGCACTTCCACCGCGCCATCGACACCGGGTGGCGGCGCACCTCCTACTCCGGACTCATCCGGGTCGCGGAAAACTCCGCGACCGCCGGGGTCAGCAGCGAGCCGGAGGTCACCGAGCTGGACGACGAGGTCGGCGAAATACCGTTGGTGCGTGCCGCATCCGGGGCTGAGCTGCCGTCGCCGATGGCCGACCTGCCGATGGGCGCGAAGTTCGGCACGCTGGTGCACGCCGTGCTCGAAACCGCCGACCCGCTGGCGGCCGACCTGGCCGCCGAGCTCGAGGCGAACATCCGCACCCACTCGGCGTGGTGGCCGGTCGACGTGCCTCCCGACGCGCTCGCGGCGGCCATGGTGCCGATGCACGACACCCCGCTGGGACCGCTGGCCGGCGACCTGACATTGCGGCGCATCGGGCTCTCGGACCGGCTGCGCGAGCTGGACTTCGAATTCCCCCTCGCCGGTGGGGATCTGCGTGCCGCGGCGCCCGAGGTCCGGCTGGCGGACATGGGCGCGTTGCTGCGTGCGCACCTACCGGCCGACGACGCGCTGGCGTCCTATGCCGACCGCCTGGCGGGCCGGCCGCTCGGCGACCAGCCGTTGCGCGGCTACCTGAGCGGCTCGGTCGACGCCGTGCTGCGCGTGCCCGACGGGGCGGGGCATCGCTATTTGGTGGTCGACTACAAAACCAACTGGCTCGGTGACCCGGACCGGCCGCTGACATCGGCCGACTACGACCGGCCGCGCTTGGTCGAGGCGATGCTGCATTCGGACTATCCGCTGCAGGCGCTGCTGTACAGCGTTGTGCTGCACCGGTTTCTGCGATGGCGGGTGCCGGGCTACGACCCGGACGCGCACCTTGGTGGTGTCCTCTACCTGTTCGTGCGCGGCATGTGCGGCGCGGCCACGCCGCGGGTCGACGGTCACCCGTCGGGGGTGTTCAGCTGGCGGCCGCCCTCGTCGTTGATAGCCGAGCTGTCCGGCCTGCTCGACGGGAGGGCGGTCGCGTGACGCTGGAGGCGATCGCCGCCGAGGGTCTGCTGCGGGCCTTCACCGATGCCGGCGTATTCGAGGCCGCCGATGTCCATGTGGCGCAGCGGCTTACGGCGCTCGCCGGTGAACCCGACGAGGCCGTGGCGCTGGCGGTTGCGCTGCTGGTGCGGGCGCTGCGCAGCGGCTCGGTCTGCGTGGACCTGCGGGCGGTTGCGGCGCAAGTCGGCGTCGCCGACCTGCCGTGGCCCGACCCCGCCGGGTGGATGGCCGCCGTGCGCGCCAGCCCGCTGCTCGGATCCCCACCGGTGCTTCGGCTGTTCGGCGAGCTGGTGTACCTGGACCGGTACTGGCTCGAGGAACAGCAGGTGTGCGCCGACCTGCTCGCGCTTTCCGCGCCGGGAGCAAGGGGCGACGCGCCGGACTTGGATCGGCTGTTCCCGCCGGGTTATGAGGAACAGCGGGCGGCCGCGGAAATCGCTGTCTCGCAAGCGGTTACCGTGCTGACGGGTGGTCCGGGAACCGGCAAGACCACCACGGTGGCGCGGTTGCTTGCGCTGCTCGCCGGGCAGGCCGAGAGCGCCGGGCAGCCGCGGCCCCGGATGGCGCTGGCCGCACCCACCGGCAAGGCCGCGGCGCGGCTCGCCGAGGCGGTGGCCGCCGAGGTGCGCAGGCTCGACGCGGCGGACCGGGGCCGGCTGGCGGGCCTGCCGGCGACGACGCTGCACCGGCTGCTGGGTTCGCGGCCGGATACGTCGGTGCGGTTCAAGCACAATCGCGGCAACCGGCTCCCCCACGACGTGATCGTCGTGGACGAGACGTCGATGGTGTCGCTGACGATGATGGCCCGGCTGCTGGAGGCGGTGCGCCCCGACACGCGGCTGATCCTGGTGGGCGATCCCGACCAGCTGGCCTCGGTGGAGGCCGGTGCAGTGCTGGCCGACCTGGTGGACGGGCTGACGGCGCGAGCCGACGTGCGGGTGGCGGCGCTGCGCACACCGCATCGATTCGGCGAGTCGATCGGCGCGCTGGCCGAGGCGATCCGGCTCGGCGACGCCGACCGCGTGCTGGGGCTGCTGCGGGCCGGCGGTGAGCACATCGAGTGGCTCGATTCCGACGGGCCGACCGAGCGGTTGCGCGCGGTGCTGGTCGCGCACGCACTGCGGGTGCGGCAGGCCGCGGTCCTCGGCGCCCCCGAGGCGGCGTTGGCCTCGCTCGACGAGCACCGGCTGTTGTGCGCGCACCGGCGCGGCCCCTTCGGGGTGTCGCGCTGGAACCGGCAGGTGGAGCGCTGGCTCACGGAGGAGACGGGTCAGCAGCCATCGTCGCCGTGGTACGCGGGCCGGCCATTGTTGGTGACGGCCAACGACTATGGGCTCAAGGTCTACAACGGCGATACCGGGGTGGTGGTGGCGGGGGGCGACGGGTTGCGGGCCGTCATCGCCGGCGCCGGCGGAACGTTGAACTTCGCGACCAGCCGGCTCACGGACATCGAGACCATGCACGCCATGACGATCCACAAGAGTCAGGGCAGCCAGGCCGACGAGGTGACGGTGCTGATGCCGCCGGAGGATTCGCGGCTGCTGACCCGGGAGTTGTTCTACACGGCCGTGACCCGGGCCAAGGCCAAGGTCCGGGTGGCCGGAACCGAGGCGTCGGTGCGGGCGGCCATCGAGCGCCGGGCGGTGCGGGCGACCGGACTGGCCAAGCGGCTACAGACGTCCTGAGGGCGGCCGCGCTAGTGCGCACCACCGGCTTGCGCCCTGGCGGCCATCTGCTTGAGCATGACGTCGTGGATGATGTCGATCCGCGAACGGGCCTCCGCGCAGACATACGGGTCCCGGATCACGGTGAGTTGGTTGTCCTGCTTGGATTCTCCACCGGTGGACCAGTTGGTCGAACCGGTGACGACGTCGACGCCGTCGATGATGACCATCTTCAAATGCATGATCGCCGACTTCTCGCTGTGTCCGATGGCGATGCTGTTGCCGATCTTGTCGTTGAGCCACGGCGCGAGCAGGGCGTGCTCGGACTTCCCCGCGGCCTGAGTGGAGTCGAGACTCATTTGCACGTACATCTTTTCGTCCTTCAGCGCGGACTGCAGCACCGAATTCAGTTCGGCGTCGTCGTAGCCGTACATCGCCACCACGATGCTTTTGTTGGCCGACGTCAGCAAGGCCTTGAGCGCCTCGTGCACCCGGTCGACCGGACTGTAGAAGGTTCGCGTGCCGTCGGGGTAGCCGGGCGGAAACGGCGCGGCCTTGTATTGGTCCAGCTCGGTCAGCGAACTGAGTGCCATGGCGGTTTCTCCTTTACAACGCGGGAGACGTCCAGTCGGTCGGCTCGGCGCTGAGCCGCTGCTCCTCTTCGGTCAGATTCGGCAGATAGCCGGGGTTGCGGCGACGGCGCACCAGCACGCTCGGATGCACCAGCGCGTCGGCACCCATCGGCCGCCGCCGGGAACCGACCAGGTACCAGAGCTTGCCGTTGTGGTGGATCGGCGCGTCCGCGAAGTCTTCGGTCACCGCGCACTGCTGCAGGTAGGCCGCGGCGTCGATCGCCAGTTCGCCGGCGACTCCGTCGGTGACCCACTTCAGCGCGATCGTGGCGAGCCGGTGGTCGGGCATGAACGTGCCGCCGACGTCGGCGTGCACGCCGGCGAACCAGCGTTCCTCCAGCCCCAGCGGATGGCGTTCGACGAGGTATTCGCGGTAGGGCCGGCGACGTTCGTCGATCGAGACGGCGTGGCGGATGCGCGCGACATTGGGCAGCGCGCGGGTGTAGGGCCAGCGCAGGTTGCCGAACCGCAGGAACCCGGCCGCCTTGACGGTGTCCCAGAGGCCGAGATACGCCACCGGCACCGCGTGTTGCCAGACCTGATTCGGGCTGTTCTGCCGCACGGTCGAAAACAGCGGCTCGCCCTCGGTGCGCCAGCAGAACGCGCGGGCGAACTCCGCCCAGTGGGCGTACTCGTCCGGGCTGAAATACCGGTTGATGGCGTACTTTTCGACCGCGTACGGCAGCAGGTTCTCCGAGCCGGGCCGCAGCAATCCCGGCCGCAGCAACATGCCGGCCAACGCGCGCGCGGTGTAGGCGCCGCGGCTGAAGCCGAAAATGTAGAGCGCGTCACCCGGGCGCCAGTGCTGCATCACGTACCGGTAGGCCTGCGCCACATTGCCTTTCAGGCCCAATCCGAAGGCCTTCTCGATCAGCAGATCGATCGTGCGCGACAGCGACGAGTGCGCCGATGCGGGCGCCAGCGTGCCGACGCCAGGGTCGTAGTAGGCAAGTTGGGCGGCCGGATCGTCCTTGTCCAGCATCTCGAACAGCTTGGCGACATTGGTGAGGTTGCCCGACCCGATCTGGTTGGCGGTGCCGTCGAGGCAGACGACGATCCGCTTGCCCCGCGGCGGCTCAGGGTGCTCGGACATCTCGAAGAACGCCTCTCACAGGTACGCGACTCCCTGATGTGTGGCACTCTACGACGGCCGAGCACGGTGCGGAAGAATCGCCGTCAGCATGGACAACAACGACGACGACGACGCGCCGACATCGGCACCGGCATCCCGGCGCGGCCACATCGTGCGGCTTGGCGTGTTCGTCGCCTTCCTGCTGCTGATGTTCTACCTGGTGGCCGTCGCGCGCGTCATCCACGTGGAGGAGGTGCGGCGCGTGGTCTCGGCGACGGGGCCGGCCGCGCCGCTGACCTACGTGGTCGCGTCGGCCGCGCTCGGCGCTGTGTTCGTGCCCGGCTCGATCCTGGCCGCGGCGAGCGGGCTGCTGTTCGGTCCCCTCCTCGGCATCTTTGTCACGCTGGGCGCGACGGTCGGCACCGCGATCGTCGCAAGCCTCATCGGCCGGCGGGCCGGGCGCGACAGCGCCCGGGCGCTGCTGGGAACCAAACGCAGCGACCGCATCGACGCGCTGATCGAGCGCCGCGGGCTGTGGGCGGTCGTCGGCCAGCGATTCGTCCCGGGCATCTCCGATGCGCTCGCGTCCTACGCCTTCGGGGCGTTCGGGGTGCCCTTGTGGCAGATGGTCATTGGCTCGTTCGTCGGTTCCGTGCCGCGCGCGTTCGTCTACACCGCGCTGGGCGCGTCGCTCGGCAACCGGTCGTCGCCATTGGCGTACGCGGCGGTCGCGGTGTGGTGCGTGACCGCCATCGTCGGCGCGTTCGCCGCGCGGCGGGGATTCCAGAAGTGGCGCGCGCACGCGCGCGGCGCCCCAGCGGGGGCCGGTGACGACGATGCACCCGAGCAGTGCGGCCGTCAGCGGTAGATGACAACGCCGCGGTGGTCACCGGCTCGAGGCACCCAGAGACCACGACGCTCGTCAGCCCACTCGGATGACGAGCTTGGCGAGGTGCTCGCCTTCCGCGAGGCGGTTGAATGGCGCTGCGGCATCGTCGAATTCGAAATCCGGTCTCAAGCGGGGCGCGGCGACGGTGACACGGCGAGCACCGTGGCAACGGCGCCGGGAACGTTGGCGACCGCATGCGGTCCCCCTACCGCCAAACGCATGAGGTAACCGGGCAGCACGCATAACAACACGTCGGCGAGCGCCGCGGCTTCGCTTTCCGCGTTCGTGTCGCCACCCGTTCCCGGCGTGCGGGCTCTGGTGCCGCGCCCGCTCAATGCGGCCAGAGCGGTCCCGATCGCGCCGCGCAGCTGCGCGGCCAAGGCGGGGTTGCGCAGAGCCTCGGACCACACCAGTACGGCTACAGCAGCAAAGCCATCCTGGTCGTGGCGACCGGTGACGAATTCGAGCACCTCCGCGATGGCCGCTTGCGGGCTGGCACCGGCCTCGATTGCGCCTGCCAGGACGGCGACCACCTGATCGAGGTTGTCCGCCGCGATCGCCTCGATGACCGCTTCCTTGCTGGGGAAATAGCGATACAGCGCACCGGACGACATCCCGGCTTCCGCGACGAGGTCCTGCATCGACGAGGCGTGAAACCCGTTGCGGACAAAGCAGCGGCGGGCCGCGGCCATGATCTGCGCGCGCCGCTCCGCGCGATACTCGTCCGTCACCTTGGGCATGGAGGAATCGTATCAAAAAAACACGAACATTCGCGTTTGACAAAGCCTGGCCGGACCGCCCACACTAAAGAAACGCGAACGTTCATCCGCGTATAAGGACGGGGGATGCGATGGAGCCCGGAACAGGCGACTTCGGTACGTTCGGCCGGTTCGTGGAGACGCCGGTTGAGCAGATGCCGGCGGCGATGAAAAGCGCCTACGACCTCACCCTCGAGCTGCGCGGGTTGGTGCCCGGGCCGCATCGGATCTGGCTGGCCAACCCCGCGCTTTCGAAGACGATTGTGCCGACGGGAGCATACTTTCAGCGCGAGTCGACGTTGTCCAAACCCGAGATCGAGATCGCGACCACTATCGTCAACGCGCACTGGCGCAGCGCGTACGCCACCTACGAGCACGAGATCATCGCTGAGCGTGACGGCCACCTTGATCCGCACCGTGTCCAGGCGCTGATCGCTGGATTGCCAACGTCATTCGAGGACCAGCGTCAGCAGGTGATCTACGAGCTGTCCTCCACGCTGGTGGCTGCTCGGATCGTCCCGCTCGGCTTGTACCGACGCGCACGGCACCTGCTCGGGGATGCCGGCATCGTCGATGTCGCGGTACTGCTGGGCTGGTTCACGATGGTATGCATGACTCTGGGCGCCTACGACGTGCCGGCCAACGCACGGGGTTTGGACCAGTGAGTGCCGCCGGCCACAGCCCCGGCATTCCAGGATCGTCGTGACCCTCGCGCCGCTGCCCGCCGTCACCATGACCCCGGTGGCCCACTTCCCGCCGGGGTACTTCCTGGAGAACCTTGCGGTGCGCGCCGACCAATCCATCCTGATCACGGCGGTCCTGCAGAAGGAACTGTGGTGGGTCCCAGCGGCGATGCCGGGTGCGGTGGTCGAGCCGGTGTTGGTGCACACCTTCGATCACCCGGTGACCGGGATCGCCGAGGTCGCCCCCGACGTGTTCGTGCTCAGCCTCACCGAGGGCTACACGACCCACGAATCATGGTTGGTCCGTGTCGATTTCACCGCCTGGACGCCGGGAACCGCGGTTTCCCCACAGGTCATTTACGCCTTCGATGACCGGGCGCGCGGCCTCAACGGCAGCTGTCTTCTCGGGCGGAACGTCATGGCGATCGCCGATTGCTTCGCCGGGCTCATCTGGCGTGTCGACCTGGGCGACGACGCCCGCAACGCCACCGCGCGGGTGTGGCTCTCCGACGACACCATGGCGTTCGACCCGGACAGCGAAGTCGCTCCCCCACCCCAGCCGGGAGTGAACGGCGTGCGCTATGGACAGCGGACCGGCCACCTCTACTACACCTCCACTGCGCAAAAAGTGTTCATGCGTGTACCCGTCGAGGCGTCCACCCTCGATCCGGCCGGGCCGGCGCAGTTCGTGGCGGCCATCGACAACGCCGATGACTTCTGCATCGACGAAGACGCCGGGTTCGCCTACGTCACGCGACACCGTGCGAACACCGTCGACCGTGTGCCGCTGACACCCCGACACGGCAGCGAAGTCCGCCACCTCGCCGGCGATCCGTTCGACGAAACCCTCGTCGGGCCGTCCAGCGCCGCGTGGGGGCGACGCGCGGCCGACCACGGTCGCATCGCTTACGTCACCACCGACGGCGGGACCACCGCTTCCCCCGACGGCATCGCCCGCCCCGCGACGTTGCTGCGCGTCGAGCTGACCTACGAAGCATGCGACACGTCGTGAACACCGTTTTTCAAACACGCGATGCACTACCGCGAGATGACGACCGCATCGTTCACGCGGATGACGGGTCACCGAGTCACGCTAGCTCTGCGGCCGCTCCGCGGCCACGAACAGGTTCGCCGGCACCGCGTCCGCGACCTCCTTGGCCGCCGTGCGTCCGTAACCGGCCATCAGCTCGTCGGCCGGCGTGACGGTCACGCTCCAGCCGTGGCGGCGGAACCAGTCGCCGACGTCCTCGCGCTCCTCGAAGTACCACAGCTCGTCGGTCCTCGGCACCTGCCGGTCGGGGTCCACGCGCGCCATCAGCGCGCGCACCCGGTCCATCCGCTCGCGGCGCTTCGCGCGGAACTCGGGGTCACAGAACTTCGGTCCCAGCGCCTCCACGACCACCCGGCTGCCGGGGGCGGTGAGCGCGTGCACGCGGTCGAACAGCAGCTCCTGGGCGGCGGCCGGCAGGTAGGGCATCAGCCCCTCGGCCGACCACGCGCTGGGGGCCGACGGGTCAAAACCCGCCTCGCGCAAGGCCGTCGGCCAATCGTGGCGCAGGTCCACCGGGACGGCGACCCGATTGCACGCGGGCTCTGCCCCGTGTTCGGTCAGCGTCGACAATTTGAAGTCCAGCACCCTGGGCTGATCCAGCTCGTAGACCGTCGTGCCGTCCGGCCAGGACAGCCGCCACGCCCGCGCGTCCAGGCCCGAGGCCAGGATCACCGCCTGGCGGATGCCGGCGCGCGTCGCGGCGAGGAAGAACTCGTCGAAAAACGCTGTCCGCGAGGCCATGTAGCCGACCATCGCCTGCATCTGCAGGGGCAACTCGGGTTCGGCCTCGATGAGTTCGTCCGGCAGCTCGGGGGCCGAATGCCAGTTCCACACCCCGTCGCCGGCGGCGTCGATGAAGACCTGCGCGAACGGGTCGGAGATCAACGGGTTCTCGCTTCGCGTCTCGGCGGCGCGCGCCGACGCCACACCCAGCGCGGTGGCCCCGACGCTCTCGGTGATCTCCCAGCTGTCGTCTTCGCTTCTGGCTGTGCTCATCTGAGGTTCAATTCCTTTCGGTCCGCTCGGCCGCCACGAACAGTGTCTGGGGTGTGGCGCCTTCGATGTCACGCGGGGGTCTGCGGTCGTAGCCGGCCATCAGCTCCTCGGCCGGGGTCACCGTCACGTCCCAGCCGTGGCGGGACAGCCATTCGCCGACGTCCTCGCGCTCCTCGAAGTACCACAGGTCGGCCACGTCGGGGATGTCGCGCTCCGGCTCCAGTTCGGCCATCAGGTCGCGAATCCGCTGCATCGTCTGCCGCTGCCGCTCGCGGCCGGCCTCGTCGAGGAAGTCGGGGCCCGGCGCCTCCACGGCGATTCGGCTGCCGACAGTGGCCAGCGCCTGGACCCGCTCGAACAGCAGCTCCTGGGCGGCCGCCGGTAGGAACGGCAACAAACCCTCGGCCGACCAGACGCTCGGCGCGGAGGGATCAAACCCGGCCTGCCGCAGGGCCGCCGGCCAGTCGTGGCGCAGGTCGACGGGGACGGGCACCAGGCGGCAGGCCGGCTCGGCGCCGTTGTCCTGCAATGTCGACAGCTTCCAGTCCAGCACCCGGGGCTGGTCCAGTTCGTAGACCGTGGTGCCGTCGGGCCACGCCAGCCGCCAGGCCCGCGAGTCCAGCCCGGCGGCCAGGATCACCACCTGCCGCGCGCCGGCCCGGGTGGCGTCGGTGAAGAACGTGTCGAAGAACGCCGTCCGCGCGGCCATGTAGTCGACCATCCCCTGCATCCGCGGCTTCAGGTCGGGTTCGGCCTGGGCGATCTGGTCGGGCAGGTTGGGAGCGGCGAACCAGTTCCACACGCCCTCACCGGCGGCGTGCAGGAACACCCGCGCGAACTGGTCGGAAATCAGTGGGTTCTCGCTGTCGGTCTCCGCGGCGCGCGCCGCCGCCACCCCCAGCGCCGTCGCCCCCACGCTCTCGGTGATCTCCCAGCTGTCGTTCTCGGTCCTGGCCACGCGTGTCCCCTCGATTCGATAGTTCGCCTACCTACTCGACCGTACGCGCGCCGGATGGGTGGGAGCTGTCGCGGAACCGGCTATCCGGTTAAGTTGTCGGCGAGCCGGCAAGCGGCAATTGTTTGCGGCGCCGAACGGATCCGGAAGGATCACCATGCGAGTCGACGGGCGCGAGGTCAGCGTTTCGGGCAGCTTGCTGCAGCCACTGACCCGGCGCACCAACGACATTCTGCGCCTCGCGGCCAGCGCCACCTTCCTCGCCGTGGTGATCACGAGTTCGCTGATCACCCGGCCGCAGTGGGACGCGTTGGAAAAGTCCATCTCGCAGATCGTCGGCGTCCTCTCCCCGCGGCAGTCCGACCTGGTGTACCTGGGCTACGGCCTGGCGATCCTGGCCCTGCCGTTCATGATCCTGATCGGCCTGGTCGTCGGCCGGCAGTGGAAGCTGCTCGGGGCGTACGCGGCCGCCGCGGTGCTCGCGGCGCTGCCGCTGTCGATTGGTGGCAACGGGTTTTCGGCGCCGCGCTGGCACTTCGACCTGTCCGAACGGCTGCAGACCGTGCTGGGCCAGTTCCTCGACGACCCGCGCTGGATCGGCATGCTGGCCGCGGTGCTGACCGTCTCGGGGCCGTGGCTGCCCGCCCGCTGGCGGCGTTGGTGGTGGGCGCTACTGCTGGCCTTCGTGCCGATCCACCTGGTGGTCAGCGCCATCGTGCCGGCGCGCGCCCTGTTGGGCCTGGCGGTCGGGTGGCTCGTCGGCTCGCTGGTGGTGCTGGTGGTCGGGACCCCCGCGCTCGAGGTGCCGCTGGAGGCCGCGGTGCGCGCGATGTCCCGGCGCGGGTTCGTCGTCACCCGGCTCACCGTGGTCCGGCCGGCCGGCCGCGGCCCACTGGTTCTCTCGGCCGGATGCGAGGAGCCCGACAGCGCCGCGGTCATCGAGTTGTACGGACCGCATCAGCGCAGCGGCGGCACACTGCGGCAACTCTGGATAAAGCTGCGGCTGCGCGATACCGAGACCGCGCCCCTGGTGACCTCGATGCGCCGCGCCGTCGAGCACCGCGCGCTGATGACGATCGCGATCGGGGAGGTGGACCTGGCCAACACCTCGACGATCGCCGTCGCCACCCTCGACCGCGGCTGGATTCTCTACTCGCACAAGCCCCCCCACGGCCTGCCGCTCACCCGCTGCGCGCAGTCGACGCCGGTGGACCGGGTGTGGGACGCGTTGCGCAGCCTCAACGCCCAGCAGATCGCGCACGGCGACCTGCGCGGCAACGAAATCACCGTCGACGGCGGCGCCGTGCGCTTCGGTGGCTTCCACAACGCCGAATACGGCGCCACCGACGCTCAACTGCAATCCGACATCGCGCAGCTGCTGGTGACCACCTCCGCCCTCTACGACCCCAAATCGGCGGTGGCCGCGGCGATCGACGCGTTCGACAGGGACATCATCCTGAGCGCGTCGCGGCGATTGACGAAAGTGGCCGTGCCGCGGCTCATTCGGAGGTCGGTCCCGGATGCGGGGGCCGTCATCTCGGCCGCCCGCGCGGAGGTGAAACGTCAGACCGGCGCCGACCAGATCAAGACCGAGACCATCACCCGGTTCACTCGCAGCCAGCTGATCCAGCTGGTGCTCTTCGGCGCGCTGGTCTACGTCGCCTACCCCTTCGTCAGCACCGCGCCCACGTTCTTCTCCCAGCTGAGGTCCGCCAACTGGTGGTATGCGCTGCTCGGACTGGCGGTGTCGGCCCTGACGTACCTGGGCGCGGCCGCGGCCTTGTGGGCCTGCACCGACGGGTCGGTCAACTATTGGCGGCTGTCATTCGTACAGGTGGCCAACACCTTTGCCGCGACCACCACGCCCGCCGGCGTCGGCGGGCTCGCGCTATCCACCCGGTATCTGCAAAAGAGCGGCCTGTCGGCGATGCGGGCCACCGCGGCGGTCGCGCTGCAGCAGGCCGTGCAGGTGATCGTGCACCTGTTGCTGTTGATCTTCTTCAGTGTGGTCGCGGGCGCGTCGATGCACCTGTCGCACTTCGTGCCGAGCGCCACCATGCTGTACCTGATCGGGGGCGTGGCGCTGGGCATTGTCGGCACGTTGCTGTTCGTGCCGAAGTCGCGGCGCTGGCTGGCCGCCGAGGTGCGTCCCAAGCTGAACGAGGTGACCGGCGACCTGGTCAAGCTCGCCCGCGAGCCGCGGCGACTGGCGGTCATCCTGCTCGGTTGCGCGGGAACGACTCTCGGAGCGGCGCTGGCGTTGTGGGCCAGCGTCGAAGCCTTCGGTGGCGGGACGACGTTCGTCACCGTCACCGTGGTCACGATGGTCGGCGGCACCCTGGCTTCGGCCGCGCCGACACCCGGCGGCGTCGGCGCCGTCGAGGCGGCGCTGATCGGTGGCCTGGCCGCCTTCGGGGTGCCGGCGGCCGTCGGGGTGCCCTCCGTGTTGCTGTACCGGGTGCTCACCTGTTGGTTGCCCGTATTCGTCGGCTGGCCGGTCATGCGGTGGCTGACCAAGAACGAGATGATCTAACGGGCGCTCGGCGCCTCACTCGCTTCCGGCCTGCACGACCACGAGAACCGGTGACGTCCGCGCGCTTTCACCGACCGTGGTTGTCAAGCTCACCACGTAGTACTCCTCGGGCACCGACCGTGCGACCACGATCGGAACGTCGACGCTCGCCGACCCGTCGCCGGAGAACTGGCCCGCCGTTGGCGTCACGGTGATCCCGCGGTCCGAGGCGGCGCCGGTGACCGTGTAACCCCCGTCGCCGAGCATCCGTTGCGCATCGAGTCGCACCGTGCCCGTGCTTCCCGGCGCGATCGTGACGACCGGGTTGGCGACGTTGGCGGTCACCGCCGAACCGCCCGCGCCGAAGGACGGTGGCGCGGAGGATTCGCTTGTGCCCCAATGCCTGTCCGGGTAGGCGGCCAGCGAGAAGGCCAGTTCACCACCCGTGCGAATGAACGACTCGGGCAGCCAGGTGTCATCGGTGGCGCGGCCGTCGACGCGCAGGCCGTTGATGTACTTGAGGTGGTACGGGCCCGACGCGCCGGGCGCCGCGATCCGGATGGTTTTGCCGCCCGGGAGTGCGATCACCGCGCGGTCGAAAAGCGGTGCGCCGACGGTGAGTATCGCCGTTCCGGGTGTGCTCGGATAGAGGCCCAGCGCCGCCCAGACGTACCAGCTGGCCATCGCGCCGAGGTCGTCGTTGCCGGGCTCGCCGTCGGGCGTCGGGCCGAAGAGGCCCCGCACCCGGTCGACGGTGCGCTGTGTCTTCCACGGCTGACCGACGTAGTTGTACAGCCATGGCACCCCGAAGCCCGGTTCGTTGCCGGCCCACAGATAGGGCTCGTTGGGCCCGACGTTGAGTTGCTCGGTGAAGGCGTCGAGGCGCGCGGCCACCGCAGCACGGCCGTGCAGGGCGGCCACCAGGCCCGCCACGTTGTGTGGCACCCACCAGACGTATTGCGCGGCGTTGCCCTCGTCGTAGCCGATCTGACCGAAACTCGACTGCGGCTCGACGAAACCCGGGCCGTCGCGGAAGAATCCGGTCCAGCTGCGCGGTGAGACGTAACCGGTGCTCGGGTTGAACAGGTTCTGCCAATACTGCGACCGGACTTGGAATTCGGCGGCCGTGGTGTCTTCGCCGAGCGAGTCGGCGAATCGCGAGATGGCGAAGTCGTCGACCGACCATTCGAGGGTGATCGACGCGTCGGCGATCCAGCCGTCGAGACCGAATTCCAGCGTGAACGGCGCGTAGCCCCGCTCCAGGTAGGTGGCGATGCCCGGGCGTTCCACATACTTGTTCAGCCCGACCCCGCCCTTGGTGGCGGCATTCACCATGTAGCGCAAGGCCGTTCGGGTATCGAAGCCCTCGGCCCCGAACGCGCGGAAGTTCACGATGAGCGGCACGACGTTGTCTCCACTCATCTCCGCGGTCGCGGCGTTGGCGAACGCCCAGCGCGGCAGCGCGCCGTTCTGCTCGGCGTCGTTCACCAGCGACTGGGCCATGTCGGCGGCACGGTCCGGGAAGAGGAGCGCCTGCAACGCCGCAAGGCAGCGGTAGGTGTCCCAGTCGGAGAAGTTGGCGTACTGCGTGCGCCCCGCGGCCACGGTGTGCACGGCGTTGTCGAACCCGATGTAGCGCCCGTCCGCGTCGTTGAAGGTGTTGGGGTGCAGGAGGGATCGGTACAGCGAGGTGTAGAAGGTGTTCAGGTCATCGACGTTCCGGCCGGCGACGGCGACGCGTGACAGGGCGGCGTTCCATTCGCTGGCCGCCGCGGCGCGCACGCCGTCGAAGCTCGCGCCGCCCTCGGCCGCCAAATTCGCCCGCGCCCCGTCGATGCCGACGTAGGAGATCGCGGTTCGCACCTCGAGCACCGCGCCGGCCGGAAATTGCACATATCCGCCGCTGTACGGCGAATTCGCGCTGCGAGCACCGGGATAAACCGCGAGGCCGTCCCATGCGCCGTAGGCGGTGAACGGCTGGTTGAACTTCATCGCGAAATAGACGGTGTATGTGTTGTTCTTGCCACAGAATCCACCGCTGGTGGCCCAGCCCGTGATTGTCGTGTTGTCCTCGCCGATCTGGATGGTCGCACGGGAGTTGCCCGCCAGCGACGCGCCGGACCGCACCTGCAGCAGGGCCGGGCGGCCGTTGCGCGGGTAGCTGAACCGGCCGACACCGGTGCGCGTCGTGGCGGTGAGTTCGGCCTTCACCCCGGTCTCCGGGAACCGCACCGCGTAATAGCCCGGCACGCCCTGTTCGGTGTCGTCGTGGGCGATTCGCTCCCAGGACGTCCAGGGTTGCCCGCCAATTCGGTGGCCGGTGGGCAGCATTGAGATGTCACCGAACGCCGCGCAGCCCACCGAGGCGTGGGTCATGCTGAACCCGCTTGCCCGCGGGTTGTCGTAGTTGTAGCCGGCGTAGTTGCCTACGGTGTCCGGCGAGTACTGCACCATTCCGAACGGCACGGTGGCGCCCGGGAAGTTGTTGATCTCGCCTACCGTCCGGCCGCCCGTCCCGGTGCCGATGAGCGTGGCGACGTGGTCGACGGGGTTGGTCACCATTGCGGGCTCGCCGTCGTAGGCCATCGGTGGGGCCGCGGCGATGAACGCTATGAAGACGACCGACGCCGCGAGTATCGCGACGATCGTCCTTCGTGCCCGCATACCTGTCTCTTACTGGACAACTGCGCATTGAGTGGGCGTTTTCCGACCGAATTAAATAACGATTTGCGGGGCGATCACGGGAGGCCCGAAAAGATAAAAAAGATACCGGCAAACACGCGCGCCATTTCGGCTACTGTCATCTCGGCGTGGCCGGCGCTGGTACCGGCCCCAATTTTCGGGAGATTGGATCGATGAAACATTTGACAACAGCAACCATTTCTGTGGCGCTGAGTTTGGCGCTCGTCGGCTGCGGCAGCGACCACAAATCCGGCAATCAATCGACGACATCGACGACCACATCCACCTCGACGTCCACCGCGTCGTCCGGGACCAGCGCGGCGCCGGCGGCCAAAGCCAAATACACCATCGCCGACTACGTGAAGGACAACAACATCACGGAGACCCCCGTTCATCACGGCGATCCCGGCCCGAGCGTCGACCTGCCGGTGCCGAACGGTTGGCAGATCAACCAGAACGCCGGCACGTCGTATGGCGGCATCGTCTTGACCCAGCCCACCAATCCCTCGGACCCGCCCACCGTTTCGGCGCTGTTCTCCAAGCTGGCGGGCAACGTCGACCCGGCGAAGATCATTCAGTACGCCCCGGGAGAGGTGCAGAACCTGCCCGGGTACCAAGGCAGCGGCGACGGCGTCGCGTCCACGCTCGGCGGTTTCCAGGCGTGGCAGCTCAGCGGCACATATCAGAGGGATGGCGCCACCCGCGTCATCGCGCAGAAGACGGTGGTGATTCCCAGCCAGGGCGCGGTCTATGTGCTCCAGCTCAACGCCGAGGGCCCGCAGGCCGACCAGGGCCCGTTGATGGACGCCACCAACATCATCGACGACCAGACCACGATCACGCCCTGACGAGGACCGTGCTGCCGTCGCGGGGGCCCTCCGCGACGGCGTCGCCTGGGTTCTAGGCGGCGCAACCCGATTGGCTTACGGTGAGCGCATGGCCGAGCAGTCGTACCAGATAGAGGCGGGGCATCCCCCGTCGGCGCTGATGCGCATCGTCAACCCGATCATGGGTGTCCTGCTGCGCACCCCGCTCGCCGGTCCCGCCCGCAAGCAGCTGATGGTGCTGAGCTTCACCGGGCGAAAAACGGGCCGGCCGTTTTCAATTCCGTTGAGTGCCCACGTGATTGACGGTCAGCTCTACGCGCTGACCGGCGCACCCTGGAAACAGAACTTCCGCGACGGTGCACCGGCTCAAGTCGTCTACGACGGCAAGACGACCGCGATGCGGGGCGAGCTCATCCGTGACCGCGCCGTCGTGTCCGACCTCTTCCTGCGCTGCGCCGAGTCCTACGGCGTCCAGCGCGCGCAGCGGATGACCGGACTCAAGTTTCGCGATCACCGCATACCCACGCGCGACGAGTTCGCCGAAGCGGTCGGCCGAATGCACCTGGGCGCGGTCCGTCTGACCCCGGTGGGATAGCCGCTCAGTCGTGGGTGCCGGAGACCCGCTCGTGCGCGGTGAGCAGGCGCTGGTCGAACCGTGCGCGCGACGTGATGACTTCCCTGCCCACCTCGGAGAAGTCCTTCGCGATCTGCTCGGCGAGCGCGCTCAGCTTCATGTTGCGCACCTGGGACAGGGATTTGAGCAGGTTGAACGCCGCCAGCTCGTCGACGTCGTAGACCAACATCAACATGCCCTTGGTCCGGTCGATGGCGCCGCGACGCTCGGCGATCTCGGCCACCTGCTCGCTGATGCGCTCCTCGCGCTTGCGGCTTTGTGTCGGGGTGACATCCACGTAGAAGCCGTGGGTGCCGACGACCTCGCCGGTGCTGTCGCAGAACTGATCGCCCACCACGACCACCTCGTGGGTGTTGCCGCGCGTGTCCACGATGCGGTGCCTGGTGCTGAACGCTTGCCGGCGTTCGACCATGTCGCTGATGGTCGCGGCGACCTGGTTACGGTCGGCCGGGTGCTTGTGGGCGATCACCAGCTCCGTCGTCGGGGTCACCGTCCCTGGTTCATAGCCATGCATCCGGTGCACCTGTTCGGACCATTCCCAACGCTGGTCCTCGAAATAGAAGCGAAACCAGCCGGCCCGCTGCGGGGTGCCGCCTGCGAGCGCCTGCTCAACCGCCGCGGTCTGGCCGTCTAGTTCCCACGCCACCACAGTGCACGCCCCGTGTCTGACTTCGCCGATCGCCGCTCCTGCGACGCCTGCAAGATGGCGTCGCATTCCTTTAGCCGCACCTCGGACACGCGGCACAGTTCGCGTGATCGGTCGAGCTGCTGCTGGGAGCGCTGCATGGCGCTGGCGACCGAACGCTGCAGCGACCTCGCGGCGGTCCTGTACGTGCCCGCGCCCGTCACGGAGCCGCGCCGCAGGGTTTCCCGCAGCGCGGTCATGCGGCGCGCCGCTCGAACGCGATGGGCCTTCTGCCGGCAGGCCGACGAGCAATAGACCGCGTCGGACCGGGCCGAGAAGCCCGCCCCGCACACCGCGCACGTCATCCCCCGCATAGCCGTTACGTTACACCTAACTGTCCCGCGTTACGCCTAGTACGCCACGGTCGGGGTGCGCCCGATCCACTCAGGCGTCTCCAACTCGTCGAGGATGAACGCCGCGAGGTCGGCGCGGGACAGCGTCCAGCCTCCCCGCGGGTTGCGTCCGTCTTCGACGCGGTAGTCGCCGGTCGCACGGGCGTCGGTCAAGCGGGCCGCGCGGACCAGGGTCCACCGCAGGTCGCTCTCCCGCACGATGGCCTCCATGTCACGCATGTCGGCGTACACCTCGCGTAGGAACAGCGGGCGAATCACTGCGCGGTAGACAAGAGGCAGCCCCGGGTCATGAAAATTGACGCCGCGCGAGGAGACGCAGATGAATCGGCGAATCTGTTGGCGCCGTAGGGAATTGACAATATTGCGGGTGCCTGCCGAGAACAACCGATTGGGATGACGCCCCGCACTGGCGATGGCCGAGATGACGGCCTCTGACTCGTGGACCGCGGCATCCACCGCAGCCGGGTCGCGGACGTCAGCGGCGGCGGTGCTGAATCGCCCGGTACCCGACCACTTCGCCGCGATGCCGGTGAGCGCCTCTGGATCCCGCGCGACAGCGGTGACGTGGTGCCCCCGCGTCAGCGCTTGATCGACGATGTGCGCCCCGGTTCGACCGGTGGCGCCGAATACCGTCACGGCACTCACCGTCGTACCTTGATTCGCTCCAGGGTCCGATCGACGCGATACACAGCGAGATCGGATGTCGAGCAGTCGTTTACAACATCGATGTGTTCGCGGAACCGGTCGTCTTGGAAAGCCGCGGTGAAGTGATCCGTCGATGCCCACTGCACGAATTCGGCGAGGAGCGGATCGCGTTCGGCGGTCAGGAAGCTAGCCGAGACGAAGCCCGGGAGGTACTGGATGTAGTCACGCGTTTCGCTCTGGTTGTATGCGTTGAGCCAGCCTTGCTTGCCCGGCACGGGTTCAATGGTGATGATGCCGGTGAGCAGTTGGCTGCCCGGTTGCGGCACCTGAATGACGGCGCGGCCGAGGCCGTCGCCGCTCACCACGGCATCGACCCGATAGAGCTGGGTGCTGATCACGTTGAGCTGCCGGGTTTCCCGATGCCGGGCAGCCGGATGGCCCACGGCTGTCGGGTCCTCGAGCAGGGCCCTGGCGTCGGCCCCGTCGTCCCATTGCAGGTACTCCACGACGCGCTCGGTGCCGGGTGTGGCCGGCGCCCCCGCCGCGGCCACCCTGGTGAACCAGACCCCGCCGGCGAAATCGGTCCTGCCCGTGGCGAATTCCTCGGCAGTGGCACCCAAGGATGCCAGCACCGAACCGTGCGCCTGGGGTACCACGTCGAATGTTGTCAGCACACCCAGAGCCATCGGCGTGGCGGTCTCGATGATCATCGGAATTCGCCGTGAGCCGCGTCGGCGAAGAACCGCGACTCCGCCGGAGGTTCAGGGATCGCCATCACAAGACTCCGCTCCTAGTGTCAGGTTCCTTACATATAGACCGTAGCACACATGTAAGGTTCCTAACATGACGGAAGTAGAGCGCGGTCCGGGATACCTCGTCAAACGGGTGCAACAGTCCCTGCGACGACGTTGCGATTCGGCGCTGAAGCCGACGGGACTGTCGATGGCTCAGTACTCCGTACTGCGGGCACTTGCCGCCCATCCCGAGGCGTCGGCAGCGGAACTGGCGCGTCTCTGCTTCGTCACGCGGCAGTCCCTGCAGGACGTGCTGAAAACACTGCGGGCTGAGGGACACGTGGAGCCATCCAGCGCACCGGTGCGCGGTCGCGCACGCTCACTGCAACTCACGCCGCGGGGTGCACGACTCCTCGCAGGCGGGGACTCGGCGGTGAACCAGGTCGAATCGATGATGCTGCAGGGAATGTCGGTCGCAACGCGCAACCGACTCGCTGAGCTCTTGATGCAATGCGCCGAGAACCTCGAAGCCGCAGATGCCGCCACCGTCGAGTGACGCACCCTAAGTGACCTCGCCCCTCAGGCGACGCTTCTCAGCGAGAGCCATTAGGGCCCACTACAAGTCGTCGCGCCCCGCTGCGCATCACGACAAAGAAGGAGCCACGCCGACGTGCCGTTGCGCGCCAGCCACCTCGGCGCTATGGTCGTGATTACTCAAGCTACCTTGATCAAGTTCGGCTGATTGAAGATGAGAGACCCAGCCGGGCCTTCAGGATTCAACGATCGCCGAAAGAGGCAACTGTCATGACACATCCCGTCGCTGGTCTGCAGGGCAGAAGTGCCCTAATTACCGGATCAACCCGCGGCATTGGAGAGACGATCGCACAGCGATTTGCCGATGCCGGCGCGCAAGTGGTGATCACAGGTCGCACCGAATCGGCAGGCGCGGCCACCCAAGAACGGATTCGCGCGTCCGGCGGTGAGGCGACCTTTGTCGCTATGGACATCGGGATCGAAGGCGACGTTGCCCGCGCCGTCGAGGTCGCGGTCAGCACCTACGGACGACTTGACATTCTGGTCAACAACGCCGCTCCGACCGATGTGGTCGTCGGCGGCGACAATGACGTCGCAACGCTGAGTACCGACAAGCTGAGCGCGATCATCACCCCGGGAATTTTCGGACAATTCTGGGCCTGCAAGTACGCTCTGCCACATCTGATCAAGACGGGCGCAGGCGTGATCGTCAACGTCTCCGCGTCGAGTTCCCTGATCGGCGTGCCCAAATCGGCCGGATATTCCGCGGTAAAGGGCGCAATGAACGCACTGAGCCGTCAGATCGCGGTCGATTTCGCCTCGGCGGG
Organism: Mycobacterium hainanense; assembly: GCF_041890355.1. Lineage (NCBI taxonomy): Bacteria > Bacillati > Actinomycetota > Actinomycetes > Mycobacteriales > Mycobacteriaceae > Mycobacterium > Mycobacterium hainanense. The sequence goes on from NZ_CP169059.1 coordinate 4,960,666, forward strand.
GGTGCGGTCCAACACCATCATCACCGGGCCGATCCTCACCGATAACGCGCAGGCCCTGCTGGATGCGAATCCCGAAGCCGCAGAGGCTTTCGCATCGATGTTGCTGACGCGGCCCGGACGACCCGTTGACATCGCCGAGGCGGTTGTGTTCTTGGCCTCCGACGCCGCTGGTTTCATCACAGGCATCGAGTTGCCGGTCAACGGAGGACTGCTGGCCACCCGCAACATTCCTGCGGTCAGTCAGTTGCAGCGGAAATAGCGGGGCCAACAGCGAAACACGGTTCTGGTTCCAAAGGTGGCGGCCATGCGATTCGCGACTCGGGGCTGCTGACTTCCGGTAGCCGCCGGGAAGAATAACTCAAGCGGCTTTGATCAAGACGGCTTGGGGAAGCCCTGCTGCGGATATCCTGCGACCTGTGACTGCTGACGACACCTACCGATCAGCCGCCCGCGCCGCGCATGATTTGCGGGTGGTATTCAGCCGGCTGCGTCGCCAACTTCTGGCGAGCGCAGACGATTCGGAACTGACTGCCCCACAGCTGGCCATACTCAGTCGGCTCGGCAAAGAGGGACCAATGTCAGCCGCCGATCTCGCCCACCTCGAGAAGGTGCGACCGCAAGCCATCACACCCATCCTGAGTGCGCTTGCGGCCAAGCGGCTCATCAAACGACGGCCCGATCCGACCGACCGCAGGCGAATAGTGGTGTCGCTCAGCGCCGCCGGACAGAACGTGATCACCGGGCGAAACCGGATCGCTGATGAGTGGTTGACCAACGCACTTTCTCGCCACTGCACCCAACGCGAGCGACAAGCCATTATCGACGCGATGGCTGTGCTAGACCGGGTGACCACCGCCGCGGCGACCGAACCGCAGAACTGAGCAGCGATTGAGCCCGTTCTACTACAACCCAGTGCCGTCCATCAGGTGAGATTGACAGCCTGGTTTGATCAAGCTACCTTTATTATATGCCTGCCGAGCCATTCGCTGACCCAAACTCCCTGGCACGGAATGCTCGCGTCGTCGTTGTCGGGACTGCCGACAATGGCCGTTCGGGAATCCTGACTGACCAAACGGTGCAACCCGAAGCGATATCCTTCACCGACGCGGTGACCAGAGCCGCGCTCGAGTGGAGATCAGCCGACCAACCTCCGCGCGAGGCCGCCGTGCTCTTCTGCCAGCTATGGCCGCTCAGCAAGGCCACCGCGCCCGAAGGTTCACCCCCGGCCACTGGCGATGGCGAAATCAGCTGGAGCATCACCTCGGTCGGGCCGAACAGCTACATTCCCTTGCATGCGACGTCCAGCGTGGACCACTGCCTGGTACTCAGCGGCACCGTCGCGATCGAATCCGAGACCGGCGAAGCGTGGCTTCGAACCGGCCACGCCGTGACCATCATGGCCGCGTCCCACGCGTGGCGTGCGGGACAGAACGGCTGCACGATCGCCACCCTGAGCCGGCACATCGCACGGCGCTAGGCACCGCGGTCACATGAGCGTAGGTGGCGACAACTGCCCCGGCTGAGGCCAATTGCTGAACGCCTCGGCATAGCTATGGCTCATCACCTCGAGCACGGTGCCCCACGGATCGGTGGTGTATGCCAGCATCCAGGGCCGGCCGGGCACGAAATGGTATGGCGCCGTCAGCAACGTGCCGCCCTGGTCGACGATGCGGTCGACCATGCCCGCGACGTCCGGGTGGGTGATGCATAAGTGCCACAGTCCGCGATCGAGCCAGGGCGCCGACTCCTCCGGCGACCGCGGTCCGCGCGTGGGCGGGTCAACGAACTGGAAGAGCTCGATACCAACCGAATTCGCGCTCAGCAGATGGGCTTGCCAGGCGCGGCGAAACGCGCTGCCGAACACGCCGGCGGCCTCTGGGTGCCCGCCGGAGTCAAGCTCCCGCGGGCCCATGATGCAGCGGAAGCCGAAGACCGCCCCGTACCAGTCGATCGCCGCGTTGATATCAGGGACGGTCACCCCCACGTGATTGACGGCAAGGCCGGCCATTGGTTCCAGTGACATCAGTGATTCCTTTCGCCTGAGTAGTCACCAGGGCACATCGCCGGCGTCCCAGCGTTTTTGAACGTCGGGGTACAGCGAAGCGAGGTCGTGGGGCAGCGACGCCTTGACGTGCCGGGTCCTGTCGTCGGTCAGCACCTCCTCGTCACCGCGCTGAATCGCAGCCAGCGTCTGGGAAGCGACGTCGCCAGGCGAAAGCTTCGCTTCCGCCACGGCGTCCGCCATGTCGGTGTCGATCCACCCCGCGTGCACGCCGACGACGAGGGTTCCCTGCGCGCGCAGCTCGACGCGAATCGCGTTGGTCAGGGCCCACTCGGCAGATTTCGACGCCCCGTAAGAACCGTTGAACGGATTGGCGAACCAACTGGCGATCGACAGCATGTTGACCAGCGCGCCGCCGCCTTGACGGGCAAGCACAGGTGCGAATGCGCGGCACATCGCCAGTGTGCCAAAGTAATTGGTTTCCATCTCGCTGCGCGCCGCGCTCAGGTCCGGCGAGGCTAGCAGGGGACTTCGCAGCATCGCCCCGGCGTTGTTGATCAGCACTGTGACGTCTGGGCACCCGGATGCCGCGCGTCGGATGTCATCCGAGTTAGTGATGTCCAGGCTGATCGGGACGACCCGGGCACCGTCGAAGTCGACCGCGTCAGGATTTCGTGCCGCCGCGTAAACGCGGGCCGCGCCCCGGTCGAGCAGCTCTTGCACGAACGCCTTCCCGAGACCGCGGTTAGCCCCGGTCACCAATGCGCGCGCCCCCGCGATGGCAACGCCACCGCGCGAATTGACTGTCCCCTCGTTCATGTCCAGTTCTCCCTTCGAGTTACGAGCCGGTGGCAAGCCCGGCGCCGTGGGCCGCCATCGCGTACAGCGCGACGTAGTCAGACTCGCCGTATCCGTGGCCGATTGCGGTCTGGAGCAGTTGGTGGGTGCTCGCGGCGATCGGCATCGGAACCTCCAGCGCCCGCGCCGCTGCCAACCCAAGGTCGAAGTCTTTGCGCATGCCCGCGGTGGTGAAGGTGGGTTCGTAGTCGCGGGCGCGAATCGCTTTGCCCTTGGCCGAAACCAACTTCGAGCCCAGAACCGAGCCGTCGATGAAATCGAGAAACACAGCGGGTGCCACGCCCCCCTTCTCCGTGAGAGTCGTCGCCTCGGCCAATGCTTCGGTGATGATGCCCACCAGAAGGTTATGGGCAAACTTGACCAGTAGCGCCTCCTCGCCCGTACCGGCGTAGGTCACGCCGGATGCCACCGCCTCCAGATAGGGCCGCGCGGCATCGAAGACATCCGCTGGGCCCGAAGCAACAATGGACCCGGATCCGCTCGCAATCGCTTCCGGGTTGCCGCTGACGGGTGCCGACAGAAACCCGACGTTGTGTAGTGCGGCCTCGGTTCTGACCTCGGCGGCGGCCTCGGCGGACACCGTCGAACAATTCACGATGATGCGCGGCGCGGGCCGGCGGCTCAACAACCCATCGGGGCCGACCGTGACGGCCAGAAGGTCTGCTGAAGACATCACGGTGACAAACACCATGTCGCAACGGCCCAACGCGCCCAGAGTGTCCGCGCGGGAAGCGCCCAAGTTCACCAGCGGCGCGGTTTTCGATGCCGTCCGATTCCAGACGGTCACCGCGACGCCACTCGAGATCATGCGGGCCGCCAGAGCACTCCCCAACCGGCCGGTACCCAGCCAACCTATCCGAATGTCGGGATCCATGCTGTCTCAACTCCTCGTCGGTTGCCATCGCCTTGTCTGTTTTACAGTACGCTTCTGTACAGGATACTGCACATCACGCCATGGGCAGCATTGTGCCAAAACGCGACTCTGCCGCGCTTGACGAAGTATTCCCCCCGGACCACGGCCGCTGTTGTGTACCCTGACCCGGAAGCTGCCGTACAAGATAGTGGACGGTCGGAGCAATGGTGACAGAAGAAGAATCAACGCCGCACGTGGCCGATGGGGCGCCAGGACTCGGCCCGCGGCTTCGACAGCTCCGGAATGCGCGGGGTCTCTCAGTGCGGGAACTGGCGCGCCGGGCCGGCTGCTCCGCGAGCCTGGTCTCGCAGGTGGAACGCGGAGTCACCACACCGTCCGCCAGCGTCGTCTACGCACTGGCCAACGAGCTTGGCATCTCGCTGGACTTCCTGTTCGGCGCCGGCGACCCACCAACTCCCCGCCGGGCATCGTCCGCGCCCGGCGATGCGCTTGCGGCGCCACCCGCTGCATTCCACCAATGGGGTCGTGCCAGCGGCGCCAACGGAACGGGGATCGTGCAACGAGCCGGCGATCGCAGCGTCATCGAACTCTCGACGGGGGTCCGCTGGGAGCGACTCACACCGACGCACGACGAGTGGGTCGACTTTCTCGAGGTGATCTACACCCCCGGTGGCCAATCGAGCGATGGCGGTCAGGCCGTACGGCACGACGGCCGCGAGTACCTTTACGTTCTGCAAGGAGAGTTGGAAGCCGTCATCGGCTTCGACACCCTGCAACTGCATGCGGGCGACTCGCTCGCCTTCGACCCCGCGACGCCACACCAATACCGCAACCGCACAACCGAAATTGCGCGCGCTTTATCCGTCGTCGTGCACAACCCCACGAGGTGAGGTGTCCGCAACAATTTCAGCGCCGATCTGGTGGGGTCCCGCGCCGGCGGCGGCGCGGGTGCGGGTGATGACCGGCGGCTCGAAGCCGGCGTCGCGCACCGCGTGTCGCACCGCCTCATCAACGGCGCCGATCCGGGCGGCCGGCACCAGCGCGATCACGCAGCCGCCGAACCCGCCGCCGGTCATCCGTGCGCCCAGCGCGCCGGCCCGCACCGCGGTGTCGGCGATCAGGTCGATGTGTCCGGTGGTGATCTCGAAGTCCTCCCGCATGGACGCGTGTGAGGCGGAAAAGATCCGCCCGGCTTCGCCGAAGTCCGAATCACGCAGTGCCGCAACGCAGTCGAGCACCCGCTGATTCTCGGTCAGCACGTGGCGGGCCCGGCGGGCGTCGACCGGGTCGCGGACGGCGGCGGTGCTCGACGGCCCGCGGTCGCCGACCTCGCGCAACGACGACGCCCCGAGGTCCGCGGCCGCCCGCTCGCACGACGCGCGGCGCGCGGCATAGTCGCCGCCGGCGTGACTGTGGCGGGCGCGGGAGTCGATCAGAAGTAGCGCGACACCGGCGGCGTCCGGGTCGAAGGCCACCGGGTGGACCGTCACGTCGCGGAAATCGATCAGCAGCGCCGTCGCCGGCCGGCCGAACAGTGAGGCCAGCTGGTCCAGCAAACCCGTTGGGGCGCCGACGTACTCGTTCTCGGCGCGCTGGGCCAGCCGCGCCTGTCCGATGCGGTCGATGCGCGCCCCTGCGGCCGTAGCGATCGCCCCCAGCGCCGCGCACTCCAGCGCCGCCGACGACGACAGGCCAGACCCCATTTCCACATCGCTGGTGACGCGCATCGCGCCGCCGGGCACCGGGTGGCCTGCCTGTCGCAGCGCCCACACCACCCCGGCCACGTAGGCGGCCCAGCCCGACACGTCGCCAGGGGTGGTGTCCAGCGCAATGCGCACCGACCCGGCCACGCGGTCGCTGCCCACAGTGATGGCGTCGCCGCCGTCGGGCGTGAACGTCACCACCGTGCGCTGCGGCAGCGCGATCGGCAGCGCGAACCCCAGGTTGTAGTCGGTGTGCTCCCCGATCAGGTTGACCCGTCCGGGCGCGGCGTAGCGGACGGTCATCCGAGCTCGCGCAGCCGCCGGGCCACGCTTTCGGGCGTGACATCGCTGATGAACGCGTCCATCGCCGACTCGGAGGCGGCCAGGTACTTGAGCTTGGTGGCGCTGCGGCGGATCGACAGCAGCTCGACGTGGAAGTAGCCGTCGGCCTGGGCCTCGGTGTCGGCGTACTGGTGCAGCGCCGAAATATAGGGCAGCGGCGCCGAATACATCCGGTCGAATCGCCTCAGCACGTCCAGGTAGATCCGCGCGAAGCCGTCCCGTTCGTCCTCGTCGAGCTCGGTGATGTTGCGCACGAACCTGTTCGGGTAGATGTGCACCTCGACCGGCCACCGCGCGGCGAAGGGCACGAACGCGGTGAACCGGTCATCGCGCGCGACGATTCGGCTGCCGTCGGCGGTTTCGGCGGCGAGTAGGTCGCCGAAGAGGTTGCTGCCGTGGCGCATTCGGTGCTCGCGGGCCTGCCCGAGCATGGCGGCGGTGCGCGGCGTCAGGTACGGGTAGCCGTAGATCTGGCCGTGCGGATGGGTCAACGTCACCCCGATTTCCTCGCCGCGGTTCTCGAAGCAGAACACCTGCTCGACGCCCGGGGTGGCCAACAGATCGGCGGTGCGGTGCCGCCACGCCTCGATGACCAGCCGGGCGTGCGCGGTGTGCAGCCCCGCGAAGGAGCCGGTGTGGTCGCTGGAGAAGCAGATCACTTCGCTGCGGCCGTGCCCCGGTGCGGACACGAAACCGTCACCGGCGGACGCGAGCGCCGGGCCGGCACCGGACAGGCTGGGGAACCGGTTCTCGAACACCACCACGTCGTAGTCCGGCGCGGGCACCTCGCTGGTCAGCCCGGTCGGGCCCGGGCACAGCGGGCACTGGTCCGGGGGCGGCTTGTAGGTGCGATCCTGGCGCAGCGCCGCGACGATCACCCACTGCCCCGTGGTGTGATCGAACCGCAGCTCGGACTGCTGGCCGCCGCGCGCCGGCAGCGGCCTGCGGTCTTCGACCGGCGCGGGTCGGTGCCCGGGCAGCGCGAAGAAAAGCAGGTCACGGCCGTCGGCCAGCCTCGCCCGCGTCGGCGCTGTCACGATGTCGAAGACTAGCTGGTGCCGAAGTTCGGGTAACCATGATGCGTTCAGCAGGACAGAAGGGGGGCGCGGCGATCACCGACTTCTACGAACAGGCCCGCAACTGGTTGATCGGCTCCGATCCCGGTCTGCTACGGCTGAGCATGGCGACGCGGACGACGGCCGCGCTCGGCTGTTCCCTGCTGGCCCTGTACGCGCTGACTCGGGCGACCGGACAACCGCTGACCGTGGCGTTGCTGGGCGTCGTCATCACGATGGTCGCCTCGCGGTCGGTCAACGAGCCGGACCCGCGGCAGCAGCGGATCACCATGGCGCTGCTGCCCGTACCCGCCGCCGTGTCCATCACGGCCGCGGCGGCGCTCGCGCCGCACCAGGTGGTCAGCGACGCGGTGTTCGTGCTCGTCGTGTTCACCGCCGCCTACATCCGCCGCTTCGGGGCGCGTGGCCGGGCGCTGGGCATGGTCGCGTTCATGTCCTACTTCTTCACGCTGTATCTGCGCGCCAGCCTCTCGGAGCTGCCCTGGCTGATCGGGGCGGTCGCAGTGGGCACGGTGTGCACGTTCGTGATGACCACCTACGTCATGCCCGATCGGCCGGAGCGCGTGTTGCGGGCGACCATCCGGGCGTTGCGGGCGCGGATGGCGATCGTCGTCGACACCACCGCCGACGCCGTCCGCACCGGCCGCCTCGACGAACGGCGCCGGCGCCGCATGCGGGCGCGCACCACCCGGCTCAACGAGACCGCCCTGATGGTGCAGAGCCAGATCGAGGACAAGGCCGACCCCGCCGTGCTGTGGCCGGGCGTCACCGCCGAACAATTGGCCCCCTGGCTGCTGGACGCCGAGCTGGCCATCGAATGGGTGGCCACGGCCGGGCGGCGGGCCGCCGCGCTCATGTTTGAGGACCCGAGCGCGATACCCGCAGCGACGCGGGCCGCGCTGGTCGACGCGCTCTCCCGGCTGGCGCGGGCTATCCGCCTGCCCGAGCCCGACGGCCTCCGGCAGGCCGCCGCGCGGGCGCAACGACTGCTGGACGAGCAATGCGGCGCCGCCGGTGACGACCCGGGCAGCGCCGCCGTGCGCCGCCTCGCCCTGGCGATCATCAACGCCGCCACGGCGACTTCCGACGTGCGGGCCATCGTCGACCGCGCGGCGACCGGCGGGGCGGGCGCCCTGGAAAGCCCGGACAGCGAGCGGCCGCCGGCCGCCGACGCCGCACCGCCGGACACCCCCGCCGAGGCCGCCGACGACGCACCTTCGCAGGGCCTGCGGCCGACCACCCGGCAAGCCATCCAGGTTGCCGTCGCCGCGTCGCTCGCCATCGTCACGGGCGAGCTGGTGTCGCCCGCCCGCTGGTACTGGGCGGTGATCGCCGCGTTCGTCATCTTCGCCGGCACCAACTCATGGGGCGAAACCCTGACCAAAGGTTGGCAGCGCCTGCTCGGCACCATGCTCGGCGTGCCGTGCGGCGTGCTGGTGGCCACCCTGCTGGCCGGTGACAAGACGGCCGCGCTCGCCGGCATCTTCGTCTGCCTGTTCTGCGCCTTCTATTTCATGACGGTCACCTACAGCCTGATGACCTTCTGGATCACCACCATGCTGGCATTGTTGTACGGCCTGCTCGGGCAGTTCTCGTTCGGCGTGCTGATGTTGCGAATCGAAGAGACCGCCCTCGGCGCGGTCATCGGAGCGACGGTGGCCGTCGTCGTGTTGCCGACGCACACCAGGGAAGCGATCCGCGACGACACCCGCACGTTCCTGGCCAGCCTGGCGGAACTCATCGAGGCGTCCACCGCGACGATGCTCGGCGAGGACGCGAGCAGCAGCCCGTCCGAGCAGGCTCGCCAGCTGGACCGGGACCTGCAGCAGTTCCGCGTGACCGCCAAGCCGCTGCTGGCGGGCGTCGCCGGCCTCGCGGGCCGGCGCAGCATTCGCCGCGCCCTGCGCATCTTCGCGGCGTGCGACCGGTACGGGCGCAGTCTGGCGCGCAGCAGCGAGCGATACCAGGACCCGGTGGGAGCGCAACCGCTCACCTTCGAACTGGCCCAGGCCTTCTCGGCAGCCGCGGCCCAGACGCGGCGCAACATCGACACGCTGGCTGCCGCCATCGGCAGTGGCCGCGCGCCGACCATGGTGTCGGCGGCCGACGAGCTCGACGCCGCCGAAACGCTGGCCCGGCAGCGCGACGGCGAGGCCGGGTCACCGGCGCCCGACACCCGGCGACTCCTCACCGCGGTGCACGCGCTGCGGCAGATCGAGCGGGCCATCGTGACCGCGGCCACCAACCTCGGCGGGCGCGAAACCGCCGCGGCCGAGTTTCACACCGACGGGTTTTACAGGCCTGGCAGGCACGCGGGGAAATAGCACGGCTGGTTGGGCCCCTGGGCCTTTCGGACCAGGTCGAACAGCGCGAGCATGGTTTGCAACAGCCGCAGTTCGACGCCGGGCCGTTGCGCGGGAGGCAGGTTCTGCACGTCGTTGGACACCGTGGTGGACTGCTGCTGCAGCTGCGTCAGCCGTTGCTGGCGTTGCGCCGGGGTGAGGGTGTCCCAGTTGTCGTGCAGGTCGTTCACCTGCCGCTGCAGTTCCGCGACCTCCGCCTCGGGATCGGCTTGCGGGGCGGGGGCCGACGCGTAGAACCGGCTTCCGACGGGCGCCGCCGCGACCTCGGCCTGCGCGCAGCCGGCCGTCGCCAGCGCGCCGGCGACAAGGCCGGTCGCCACCATTGCGGTGATTTTCATGAAGTGTCTTTTCGTTATGGCTCGGCTTTATTGCTCTCAGTAAGACACCTCGGGTTTGCTACCGATCCCAAAAATTGCCACGCGCATCCGATGGCCCACCCAGCCGGCCGCCGGTGCAGGAGTTCGCCGAAGCTGCGCGCCACGGAGCCGATCAAGAACCGGCAGGAGCCATACGGGCGGTCTCGGCGACGGCCGCGGTCGTCGTTCGTCGACGGCATCAAGCACTGGCAGGTGGATCACCGCGGCGCGCGACCGCCGGCGGCGCGCAGAGTCACATGTGCAGCTGGGTGCTGCCCGTGTCGTGGCGGTCGCCGGTCGCGATGAAGTCTTCGATCAGCTCCACCACCTGGTTCGGCGCCTCGACCTGGGCGAAGTGGCCCACGTCGGGCAGGATCTCGAGCCGGGCGTCGGTGCGGGCCTCGTGCGCCGCGTACGCGTGGTCGACGGGGATGATGCCGTCCCGCTCGCCCCAGATCGCCATGACCGGCAAGTCCTCCCGCAGCCGCAGCCTGCTGAGCGCGCTGACCGCCTGCCCGCGGTAGTCCACCACGGACCGCAGCGTCCGCAGGAACGACTGCCGCGTCTCGCCGTCGGACAGCGACGAGTAGGCGCTCCACAGCTCGGCCCCACGCGGCGACTGGATGCCGGCGCTCTTCAGCCACGACCTCAGCCGGTTACCGACCGACAGCACCGGCTTGGGCGCGATGATCGGCAACACCAGTTCCGCCCCGGGCGCCGACAGCAACCGCAGCACCCAGCCGACGTCGGGGCCCAGGCCGCCGCTGCTGATCAGGATCAACCGCTTGGCGTAGTCGGGGTGCTGATAGACGAACTGCATCGCCACCCCGCCGCCGAGCGATTGACCGACCAGGGTGGCCTGGCTGACGCCCAGTTCGTCGAGCAGATCCCGAAGCCAGACCGCGAACGCACCCAGCGAATAGTCGGTGCGCGGTTTCGCCGATTCGCCGTGGCCGAGCAGGTCCGGGGCGATGACCCGGTACTTCTTGGCCAGCGGCGGAATGATCGACCGCCACGTCTCCGAGCTGCCCGCCATGCCGTGGATGAGCAGGAGCACCTCCCCCTCGCCCTCGTCGCGGTAGGCGACCCGGTCGCCGTGCAACTCCAAAAACTTCAACTGGCTCATGGCCCTCTTGTACCCGCTCTGGCGTCGTTTAGGGGCCTGTGGGGCCCAATCTGTGAGGGAAAACGCTTCCGGCCGCCGCAGTGCCGGGGGCCTCAGCAATGATCTAGGGCATGACCGAACCGGTTGCGGCCCGCGTGGCCGTCTACCTCGACTTCGACAACATCGTGATTTCGCGATATGACCAGGTCCACGGTCGTAACTCGTTCCAGCGGGACAAGGCCAAGGGGCTCGAACAGTACGGCGAGCGGCTGGGGCGGGCCACCGTGGACGTCGGCGCCGTCCTCGACTTCGCGTCGTCGTTCGGGACGCTGGTGCTCACCCGCGCCTACGCGGACTGGTCGGCCGACATCAACGTGGGGTATCGCGGACAGCTGGTGGCCCGCGCGGTCGACCTGGTGCAGTTGTTCCCCGCGGCGGCCTACGGCAAGAACGGCGCCGACATCCGGCTGGCCGTCGACGCGGTCGAAGACATGTTCCGGCTGCCCGACCTCACCCATGTGGTGATCGTGGCCGGTGACTCCGACTACATCCCGCTGGCGCAGCGTTGCAAAAGGCTCGGCCGCTACGTGGTGGGGATCGGGGTGGCCGGCGCGTCGAGCCGGGCGCTGGCGGCGGCCTGCGACGAGTTCGTCATCTACGACTCGCTGCCGGGCGTGCCGGCTTTGGAACCAGCCCCCGCCGCCGCGGACGACGCCGAGGCCAAGCCGGCGAAGCGGCGCTCCGGGCGCGCCAAGGAGGCGCCGCCCGGGGAACCCGAGCCGGACGATCCGCAGGCCGCCGCCACGGCGCTGCTGACGCGCGCGCTGCAAATCGGCCTCGAGAGGGACGACGTCGACTGGCTGCACAACTCCGCGGTGAAGGCCCAGATGAAGCGGATGGACCCGTCGTTCAGCGAACGGGCGCTGGGATTCCGGTCGTTCAGCGATTTCCTGCGGTCGCGGTCCGACGTCGTCGAGCTCGACGAGACGTCGACGACGCGGAAGGTGCGGCTGCGTGCGCACGACTGACACCGACGCGACGCCGCACTGGCTCACCCGCAACGTCGGGGTGCTCTCCGGGGTGTCGTTCCTGCAGGACGCCGCCAGCGAACTGTTGTATCCCCTGTTGCCGATTTACCTGACGGCCGTCCTGGGTGCGCCCCCGTCGGTGGTGGGGGCCGTCGAGGGGGCGGCCGAAGGCGCCGCCTCGTTGACGAAACTCGCGTCGGGGCCGCTCGGTGACAGGTTCGCCCGACGCCCGCTGATCGCCACCGGCTACGGCATGGCCGCGCTCGGCAAGGTCATCGTCGCGGTGGCCGGGGCGTGGCCGGGCGTGCTGGCAGGTCGCGTCGTCGACCGGCTCGGCAAGGGCATTCGTGGCGCACCGCGCGACGCGCTACTGGTCGATGGCGTCGACGACGCCTTGCGCGGGAGGGTTTTCGGCTTCCACCGCGCGATGGACACCCTCGGCGCCGTCGTCGGTCCGTTGCTCGGGCTGGTGGGTTACCAGCTGCTGGACCACCGGATCGCGCCGTTGCTGTATGTCGCCATCGTGCCCGCCATCCTGTCGGCGGCGCTCGTCTTCGGCGTGCGCGAGCGGGGGCGCCCCGCCCCCCGGGAGCGGCGGCAGTCAATGTGGGCGGGTGTGCGCTCGCTGCCGCGACCATACTGGCGGGTGACCGCACTCCTGGTGGCCTTCAGCGTGGTCAATTTCCCAGACGCGCTGTTGTTGTTGCGACTCAACGAGATTGGCTTCTCGGTGGTCGGGGTGATCCTGGCCTACGTCGGCTGCAACGCGGTGTATGCGCTGGCCAGCTACCCGGCCGGAGCGCTTGCCGACCGCATCGGCAGGCCGGCGCTGTTCGGCATCGGGCTGGCCTTCTTCGCGGTGGGTTACGTCGGGTTGGGGCTGACCACCGACGCCGTGACGGCATGGCTGCTGATCGGCGCCTACGGGCTGTTCACCGGGTGCACTGACGGCGTCGGCAAGGCGTGGATTTCAGGGCTGGTCGACCCGGGGCATCAGGCGAGCGCGCAGGGCGTCTTCCAGGGTGCCGTGGGCCTGGCCGTCCTGGTGGCCGGGTTGTGGGCGGGCGCCCTGTGGGGTTCGAACGGCCAACTGCCACTGCTCATTTCGGGGATCGCCGGCGGCGTGTTCGCGGTCCTGCTGATCGGCGGCCGGCTGGTCGGCGTGACGCGAAACGCGTAACCCATCCGACCACGACCACCACACACATTGGCCCCAGTGTATGGCGGGCGCCTAGTCCTGGCCCGCAATATCGTTGACACCCCCGTAGTCCGGTCATACATTGTGTGAAAGTTGTCGCGAGCGCGTTGCTCGCGCGACCTCGAGGAGACCGTCATGGCCGTCGGTACCGCCCCCACAAGCGTTTTCGACGCCGACCTGCCGACGCTGGCGTACCTCGCCGAGGAAACCCCCGCCGAGGTCTACCCCCGCCTCCAGGCGGCGCAGCGGCACGCCCCGGTCGCCATGGGCCCGCACGGTCCCGAGATCCTCTCCTACCATCTGGTCCGCTCCGTTCTCCGCGATGCGCGATTCCAAATCCCGCCGGGAATCAACCTGCTCGCCCAGGGCGTGACGTCCGGTCCGTTGTGGGACAAGGTGGTCAACAGCCTGCTGTGCCTGGAGGGCGACGCGCACCACCGGCTGCGCAGCCTGACGTCCAAGGCGTTCACCCCCCGCGCGACCCTGCGGCTACACGACACCATGGTCACCGTGATGAATGGGCTCGTCGACGCCGTCATCGACGCGGGCCGGTGCGACGTCGTCGCCGACCTCGCCCGCCCCTACCCCGTGCCGATCATCTGCGCCTTGCTCGGCGCCCCGCGCGAGGACTGGCACCTGTTCTCCTCGTGGGCGGACGACGTCTTCAAGGCCTTCAGCTTCAGCGTCGACATCCGGGAGGTCGAGCCCGTCGTGATGCGCGCGTGGGGCGAGCTCGACCACTACGTCGACGACATGGTGGCCCGGCGGCGGCACAGCCTGACCGACGACCTGCTCTCCGACCTGATCCGCGCCGAGGACCCGACCCTTCCAGGCGACCGGCTCGACACCGCCGAACTGCGAATGCTCGCGGGCGGCCTGCTCCTGGCGGGGACGGATACCACCCGCAACCAGGTGGCGGCGTCGGTGCACGTCCTCTGCGAGCACCCCGAGCAATGGGCACTGCTCAAAGAGCACCCGGAGCTGGCGATGCGCGCCGTCGAAGAGACGATGCGCCACTCGCCGATCGCGGGCGGAACCCTGCGCCTGGTGGTCGAGGACGCCGAGCTGGACGGCTACCTCTTTCCCGCCGGCACGATGGTCCTGGTCAACACCGCCGCCGCCAACCGCGACCCCGCGGTGTACGTCGACCCCGACCGGGTGGACATCACCCGCGAGGGCGCCCCGCCCATCTTGACCTTCGGCGGGGGTGTGCACTACTGCCTGGGCGCCAACCTGGCCCGCCGCGAGATCGCCGAAGCGCTGACCGTCATCGCGGGCCGCCTGCTCGACCCGCGCACCGCCGGGCCCGTCCCGTGGAAGCCGATGGTGAGCCTCAGCGGCCCGAAGAGCCTGCCCATCGAGTTCGACCGATAACCGGCCGGCGGGCGCGGTGTGACGTAGACCGCCGGACCCGACTCGCGGTTGCTGCCGGCCCGCTTTACGCTCACTGGTTACACGAACTTAACGGGGGTTTTTGATGCGTGCGTCTCCTGGGCAAACTGTGCTCAAATGTGGGCCTGCCCTCGCCGCGCTGGTCGCCTGCCTGGCCCTCGGGTCGTGTTCGGAAACCGCGTCGCCTCCCGCGGCGACGCCCACCACCTCGACTTCTTCGGCGAAAACCGCCCCCAGCGCCGTCGCCGCGCCCGCTCCCATCACCGGTCCGTTGGAGAAGGATTGGAAGATCTACGGCGGAACGGCGTACTTCGGATGCCCGGAGAAATTCTCCGCCAGCAAATCCGCGCTCGACGACATCCGCCCGAAAATATTCGATACGAAGACCGGGCAATACGTCGCGCCGGCCCTCCCGGTCGTTCCCGCCGGCGAGAACCTGACCGGCGCGATCTGCGCGCTCACGGGCACGGCGGAGGACATGCGCGTCGTCTACATCGTCACGACCGTCAAGCCCGCCCAGGCCCAACAAGCCGCCGTCACCAAGGCGACCGCGTACGCCTACGACTTCAAGGCGGGCCAACCGCTGGCGACCAAGGAGCTGCAGCCGCCGACACCGGATTTGAAGCTGACCGCGCCGAAGGACTGGTCGTTGTCCTCGACCGCGTCGGGCGTGGCGTGGATCAACGCCTTCACCGACGGGCACGCCCCCAATTCGCCTCCGCGGACCGTCATCCTGTCCGGCACCGACCTGTCGATGCCGTGGAACGATCCGCAATCGGGGCGCGCCTGGCAGGACGTCCTCGCGTTCCAGCGCAACACCGACCCCGCCAAGAGTTCGGGCGCCGAGCTGCGCCGGCCCAGCGGGGAGGCGATCTATCAGGACAACGACATCCGCAGCGTGGACGCCGAATTATCCGACGGCCCAAACAGATTGGTCAAGATCACGCGCTGGGATTCCTACAACCCGCCGGTCCTGTCGACGATGTTCTACGACCTGAACGCGAAGGCCGTCATCAAGGTCGGCGACTCCGACCGCATTCCCGGCGGCGGGCTGTCCGCGACCTTGTCCGACGGGAAACTGTTTGTCGACGGCCATGATTCGGACAGTTCCCCGTTCGGCTTCGGGGTGTGGAACCTGCGCAGCCAGCAGTGGGATTTCCTGAAGACCCGCGACGACGCGAAAAAGATGTCGATCGCCAAGGTGGCGTTCTTCGAAGACCACCTCTATATCACCAACGTCGGCAACACGTTCGCCGTCCTCGCGCTGCCCGCCACCGATCCGATCGCGACCACCTGGTCGGTCCGGCCCTTCGCGCGGATCTCTGGCTGGACGTTGATATGCCGCGGCGAGAATGCCGTGGCGCTGAACGGCGATTGCAAGGACATCGTGATGGTGCAGGACCAGGACGGGCACTTCCCCGGACCCTGGACCTGAGGCCGGCTGCAGCGACTTCAGGCGTCGATCACCAAGCGACCGCCGTTGGCCCGCGAGACGCAGACCAGCATTTCGCCGTCGCCCTCCGCGGCGCGTCCGCGGCGATCGACCTCCCCGGCAAGCACTTTCACCTTGCAGGTGCCGCAGAAGCCTTGCTGGCAGGAGTAGGCGGTCGTCGGGTCGCCGTCGAGCATGACGTCGAGCGCAGAGCGGTTCGCCGGCACGCTGAGCACGCGCCGCGAACGGGCGAGCTCCAGCTCGAACGGGACGCCGTCGACGACGGGCGGCGGCCCGAATCGTTCGTAATGCAGTGGCGCGTCGGCGTATTGGTCGCGCACCGTGCGCACCGACTCCAGCATGGCCGTCGGGCCGCAGACGTAGACGGCCGTCGTCGGCCCGGCATCGGCGAGCAATTCGGAGGCGGCGGGCATGCGGCCGCGTTCGTCGTCGGCCCACACGGTGACCCGCTCCGGCGCGACAGCCAACACCTCGTCGAGCAGCGGCATGTACTCCCGGCTTCGGCCGGCATACACGGCGCGCCAATCAATCCCGCGCTGCTGGGCGAGTGAGATCATGGGCAGGATCGGTGTCACGCCAATGCCGCCGATCACGAACAGCACCTCGCGCTCGTCGGTGACCAGATAGAACGCGTTGCGGGGCCCCTCGAATTCGATCGTGTCGCCCACATCGAAGGTGTCGTGCATTTCGATCGAGCCGCCGCCGCCATCGGCGATCCGGCGCACCGCAACGCGGTAGTCGGTGCGCCGCCCGGGGGGGCCGCACAGCGAGTACTGGCGCCGGCGCCCCGAAGCCAGCCGAATGTCGATGTGCGCGCCGGGAGTCCACGACGGCAACAACCCGCCATGTGCGTCGGCGATCGTCAGCGCGACGACGTCGGGCGAAAGCAGTTCGCGCTTGGTGACCACCGCGGTGGTGGCCCGCCGCACCGGCACCACCCGCGACGGGTCCCAGCGCGACGCCGACGCCAAGCCCCCGAACAGGGTGCCCACCCCCCACAACGCCGTATAGAGGCGGTCGCGCTTGCGGCGACCGTACAAATCGGCGGGCCTGCTGCTCCAAATCGTCTGTGCCACAGCAATATCCTATGTCTGCCCAATGGCGTATTGATCGACCCATTCGCTCGTGAGCCGGGCGATGACCTCGGGATGGGAGGACACCACCCAATGCCCGCCCTCGATTTCGACGACCCTGCCGTTGGGCGGTATCGAGCCGGTGAACCGCTGCAGGGGTGGCGAGACGAAATAGTCGCGGCGCGCCACCAGCACCTGCACCGGCGCCTTGGTCTGGGGCAGCTCATTCCCGGGCGCCAGGAACGGCCCGGGCATGTTGGCGCGGTACAGGTTGAGCCCGTTGACGTAGTCGCGGGTCGACCGGGTGGCCGCCGCGCGCCGTCGACCGGTCCGGCGCGGCCGGCCGATCAGTTCGACCGCCGCGAAGACCGCCACGGTCGCCCGGGACCAGATCGCCAACTCCGGCACGCCCGGGCACAGGAAGAACCAGATGTAGGTGGAGGCGACCGCCTGCTTGAGGACGTCGAACGCGCCGCGGGGTGAGCGGGCGGACCGCAAGAATTTGCCCGCATAGTTCAGGTGCGGGCCGGAGATCGACGTGAACGAAGCGACCTTGCCCATCACCGACTCGTCGGTGACCGCCGCCCAGGCCTGGATGGAACCCCAGTCGTGGGCGATCAGGTGTACCTCGCCCACCCCGAGGCTGTCGATCACCGCGTCGATGTCCGAAACCAGTTGCGACAGGCGGTATGCCGCGCGCCTCGCCGGCTTCGATGAATCGCCGGCGCCCCGGACGTCGAAGGCCACGAAGTTGTAGCATCCACCGAGCGCGTCGGCGACGCCGTCCCACACGTGGTGGTTGTCGGGGTAGCCGTGGACCGCCAGAATCGTCGGGCGGTCCGGGTGGATCTGCGAGTAGGGGTGGACGGCCAGCGACACGCCGTCGGACGCGATTACGGTGCTGCACTGGGTCATTCGTGCCTCCGAAGCTCAGTGCGCCGCGCGGGCCGCGGGCGAGCGGGCCAGGTAGTCAACCGCGCGGCCCACCCCGCCAAGCTTGGACGGGTGGAAACTCGGCGTGTAGTAGGCGCCGATGACCCGCAGGAATTGGAACGGCCCGGGCACCAGGCCTCGCCGCGCCGCGCTGAAATAGTCGCGCCAGCGGGGTTTGGTGCCCGGCGGCAGGTAGGGGTCGACCGAGTACATGAACCGCACGCCCCGGATGAACAGCCACAGCAGCGCCGGCGTCACCAGCAGCTGGGTGCGCACCTGGCGCCAGTAGCCGCCGCGCAGGTGCTTCATGGTGTCGAACGCGACCGCCTTGTGTTCCACCTCTTCCGCGCCGTGCCAGCGCAGCAGGTCCAGCATCACCGGGTCGGTGCCGAAGGCGTCGTGCTGCGGGGTGTCCAGGATCCACTCGCCCAGGATGGCGGTGTAGTGCTCGAGGGCCGCCACCATCGACACCCGCTCGAGCAGCCAGCTCTGTCGGCGCCGCCGGCCCCACCCGGGCCGGTCCCCGATGAGTTGGGAGAACAGCCAGGCCATCTGGTCGGTGAAGGGCGTGACGTCGACGCCCTTGGCCGCGAAGTGGTCCAGCACCCCGGCATGTGCCTGCGAGTGCATGGCCTCCTGGCTGATGAAGCCCTGCACGTCCAGCCGCAGCTGATCGTCTTTGATCAGCGGCAACGCGTTCTTGAACGCGTCGACGATGAACTCCTCGCCTGCGGGCAGCAGCAAGTGCAGCACGTTGCAGAAGTGGGTGGTGAAGGGCTCATTGGGCACGTAGTAGAACGGCAGTGTCGCCCAGTCGAACTCGACGTCGCGCGCCTGCAGGACGATCCGCTCGTGGTCGAGCGATGCGTCATGCGGGCCCGTCGCCTGGTCGTCGACGGTGAACATGGAAGACCCCCTTGGGTGATTAAGCGCTGCGTTGCGCCTCGACCTCAGCCTCGGTGATCAGGCGCTCACTGCGCAAGAACCGGACAAGGTTCTCGACCGTGTCGGTGAGCGCCGGCTCACGCAGGCGGACCGAGGCCAGCTCGCGCGCACGTTGGTACTGGGAGTTGCCGTAGCGCTTGTCCCGCATCGCCGCGATCTTGTCCGCCGACCGGGTGAGGAAGTCGACCAGCGGATAGATCGGGTCCCGCGTCGTGCATCGACGGTTCATCTCGGCGGCGAACGCCGGGATGTCGTGGTAGTCGAAGCGGTAGCCGTAGCGCTCGGACAACACCCGGGTGATGTCCATCAGGTTGTAGTAGTCGTCCGCGGTCATGTTGAACACCGTGCCCGCATCAGACGGCAGATCCATCATCGCGACGATGTGATCGGCGATCAGGTCGGCCGGCAGCAGGCTGAGCTGGTTGAGCGCGTTGGCGGCGATGCCGTGCTCGATCATGAACGCCACGGTGCGCACCAGGATGTCGTCCTGGCTGCCGAAACCAGCGCTGGTCGGCGAGATCAGCGACGGCCGGAAGATGCGCACGTCGAGCCCCTGCCGCTGCGCGGCGAAGGCCAGCTGCTCGGCCACCCACTTGGTCTGCGAGTAGCCGAAGTCCAGGGCGTTCATCTCCAGGTTGGCGTCGGACTCCCCGACCACCGGCTTGACGCTCCACCCGTAGATGAAGGTGCTGGAGACCAGGTGGAAGGTCTTGCGGTGCGCGGTCATCGCGAGGCGCAGCAGCTCGTGCGTCCCGAGCACGTTGGCCGGGCGCAGGGCGTCGTAGGTCCGGACGTAGTTGACCAGGGCGCCGTTGTGCAGGATGGCGTCGACGCTCTCGGCCAGGTCGCGGAACCCCTCCTCGCCGATGCCGAGCTGCGGCTCGGCGAGGTCGCCGCAAACCACGCGCACCCGCGCGCGGACCTGCGCTTCCAGGGCCGGTGTCCACAGCCGGGCCCTGCGCAGCGACGCGACGATCCGGTCCAGCCCGTGCGCGGAATCCGTGGCGCGGATCAGCGCGTGGACGGTCAGGGACGTCCGGCCCAGCAGGCTGGCGGCCAGGAACGGCCCCAGGAACCCCGTCGCGCCCGTCAACAGGATGTCGCTGGGCGCGCCGGAGCGCGCTGGCGGCAACGCCGGCAGGGGCAGCTGGGCGTCGGCCCGCATCCGGGCGACCTCGTAGGCCTCATACTCCGTCGAAATCTGATCCAGCGCTTGGCGCAGCGCATCGAGCGGCTGGCCCGACTCCTCACCGAATTGCCGGATGAGCCGGAAGAATTCGGCCACCGTGAGGCGCTGGAGCAGGCGCGTGTTGACCTCCTCGGCCAGCTGCCCCGCACCGTGCTCTTCCAGCAGGGCCTGCAGGTCGGCACGCAGCTCGGCGAGCGCCAGGGAGTCGATGCCGAGATCGGCGAAGGAGCAGTCCTCTTCGCCGGTGAGGTCGTAGCTCTCGATCAGGTTGCGGAACCGGTCCAGCGGGCCCGGATCGGTCTCCGTCCGTTCGTGGGCCTGATGCGTGTAGCTCGACAGGACGGGCAGCTCGCCGTCCAGCCAGAGCTGACGCGTCGAGGACCGCCTGATCTTCCCCGAGGTGGTCTTGGGGATGCTGTGCGGCGGCACGAAGGCAATGGTGTGCGGGTCGATGTGGCCGTGCCGGCGGATGGCCCGCGCCAGCGCCTTGCCGTCCGGCAGCGCGTTCGCGTCCCGGACCTCGGCCACCACCGTCAACACCTCCTGGTCGTCGCGCTCCACCGCGAACGCGGCGACGCAGCCGCCGCGAACCTGCGGCGCCGAGCGCTCCACGATGCCCTCGATGTCCGAGGGGTAGCAGTTGACGCCACGCACAATGATGAGGTCCTTGCTGCGGCCGCATACGAACAGCTCGCCCTCGTAGAGGAAGCCGAGGTCGCCGGTTCGCAGAAAGCTGTGCTCGGTGTCGCCGGCGATACGAGCCGCGAACGCCTCGGCGGTGAGCTCGGGGCGGTTCCAGTAGCCGCCGCCCTTGGACGGCCCGTCCAGCCAGACCTCGCCGACGCGGCCCTCCCCGAGTGCCTCGCCGGTTTCGGGATCGACGATGCGGACCACGTTGCCGTCGATCGGTTTACCGCAGCTCACCACCGGGGCCTGGTTGTTGTTCTCCGGCTGAGCCTTCTCGACCCGGGCGAGGTTGCGCTCCAGCGCGCGCTTGTTCAGCGCCAGGGTCTGGCGCCCGCGAAGCGAGACGATCAGGGTGTTCTCGGCCATGCCGTAGGCGCCGGTGAGCGCGTTGGGATCCAGGCCGTAGGGGGCGAAACGCTCCCTGAAGCGCGCAAAGGTGCTGGCGCGCAACGGCTCCGCGCCGACGACGATGTTCTCCAAGCTGCTCAGGTCGAGTCCGGCGAGCTCGGATGTCGGCAGCTTGTCCTCGCGCAGGCACAACTCGAGGGCGAAGTTGGGCACCGGCGTGTGGGTGGCGCGCACATCGCTGATGAGCCGCAGCCACGACGACGGCCGCTTGAGGAAGTCCAGCGGCGACATGGCGTGCGTGGTGCCGCCGACCAGCAGGATGAAGAGGTAGGCGGAGATCAGGCCCATGTCATGGTGCTGCGGAAGCCAGCTCACCAGCACTTCGCCGCCCGCGAAGGCCGAAGCGTTGGCGATGACGTTCGCGTGGCTGACCACCACACCCTTCGGGTCGCTGGTGGAGCCGGAGGTGTACTGCAGGAAGAGCACGGGCCCCGGGGTGTCGGGGACGTGGGCGCCGCCGAACTCCTGCGTCCCGTCCGTTCCGAACCAGGGCAGCTCAGGCGGCCGCTGGGCGTCGGGCCATGGCGAGCCGCCGTCGAGGTGGTTGAGCAGCAGGCGGTAGTCGTACTCGAACTGCTTGGTCGACAGCACCGCCTTCGCCTGGCAGTCCCGGGCGATGAAGCTCAGCTTGGCCAGACCCGACTCGAACGACATCGGCAGCGGCGGGCTGACCGGCACCGCGATCACCCCGATGCGCGCGCAGGCGTAGAACGCCGCGATCATTTCGAGCCCGGGCGGGTAGACCAGCAGCGCTCGATCACCCGGCCGCAGGCCGGCTTCCGTCGACAGGTACGCGGCCAGCTCGCGCGTCCGCTCGGAGAAACCCCGGTAGGTGTAGTGCTCCAGTTCGCGGCCCTCGTCGTCGACGAAGCGGAAGAGGGTCTTGTCCGGTGTTTGGGCCTCGCGCAGGTGCAGATGGTCTATGAGCGTCTCCATCGCAGGAGCCACCCCCTTCCGGGTCAACTATGAGCGATAAGAACTTTTGGAGCAATTGGTAACGCCCAATGTAACGCCGCACCTATATATCAGGCAAAGGCTGACAACCATTTTTGACCACCACACATTAATCTCACAGGATAGGCTTTACCGCCGTCCAGTCCGGCAGGTCATGGAATCCGTGACTACGGACTTCAGTATTTCAGTTGCCGCATTGACCAGCTTTTTTATGCTGTGTGGTGTCCGTAAAAGTGCGAGTACTGAGTTACGTATTTCCAATTATCATGAATTGTCGTGCGACACATCCTGCGCCATGCCAAGTCCGTTTCGTATCCGCACCGCAAAGGCGATTAGGGCGCCAATACCGAGCTGGGCATTCCCCGGGCGAAAGTGAGATGCGCCACGGTGAACGCGTTGTCCCCGCTGCTGACCTACTGAGCTACGGAGTCAGCCCGCCTGGGCGACCCGGATGCGGGGGCCGGCCCGGGCCACCAGTCGGGTGATGCCGACGAACCGTTCGCCGTCGATGATCGGCGAGAGCGGCTCCCCGTCGGCCTCGATGATCATTTCGCGGCCATTGACGTCGCGGACCCCGCGGCCGCGCAGCGTGCCGTGGGTGAGCGCCGCGGGCAGCTGGACCACGATCCTGGAGGGGCGTATCTCGCCGGCCTGGAAATGCAGCGCGCCGGGATTCTCGGCCTTCGGGAAAAGCCGGAACGGTCCCCCGATCCGCAGGTCGATCGCGCCCGCGTGGAGCACCCGGTGCGTCCGCGACGGCACCTCCTCGCCGTCGATGACGACCCGGGCGTGCGTGGGGGTGAACAGCACCGACGAGTAACTGGAGGCCGGAGAACGGCCGACCTTGGACGCGAGGTAATCGCGGAACGAGCGACCGATCACCCGGGCGACCTCTGTCCGGCCGTGGTCGGGCTTTCCGTAATACATGTCGTAGAAGCGGTTGCCGACTCCCCCGGCGGCCAGCCCGAAACACAGGCGGTGAAACGCCGCGCCGTCCGCGGTCTCGCCGTCGAGCTGCAGGGTGTCCAAACGTGTTTCGGGCGGCGGCCGGTCGGCCTCGGCGGCGGCCACCAGCGCGCGGACGATGGCATCGGGCCGCCCCCGCACCCGCGCCTTGCGCGCGACGGCGTTGACGCTGCCGCCGTTGGACGGCACGAATGCCGGCCAGCGCTCCGGATCGCCTTCGCAGCGCTCGATTTCGTTGATCAGCCAGTGCAGCGCGCCGTCGCCGCCGTCGCCGACGAGGTGCGTGACCCGCGGGTAGAGCCCGTCCAGGGTCTTGCCCAGTTCCTCGATCGAGGCGGTCTCGTGAACCTCGCCCCACGGGCCGACGATGCGGCGCAACTCGGCGACGCGATCGCCCGGCGCCCCGCGGTTCCGGCGCGCGAGGGGATTGACGATGACCCCTAAATACATCCGCGGCGTCGGAGTTCCATTGGCCATCCCACGCACGATACCTGCGGTGTTCCGGTGGGTGGCATCGCGTAGTTAGGGTGGGCTGCATGCCTGGTTGGACCGCAGCAGACCTGCCCTCCTTCGTCGGACGCACCGTCGTGGTCACCGGCGCCAACGCCGGACTGGGGGAAGTGACCGCCCGCGAATTGGCCCGGGTCGGCGCCCGCGTCGTCTTGGCCGTGCGCAACACCGAGAAGGGCAAGACCGCCGCGGAGAGGATGGCCGGTGACGTCGACGTGCGCCACCTCGACCTGCAGGACCTGGGCTCGGTGCGGCGCTTCGCCGACGAAATGGACACGGTCGACGTGCTGGTCAACAACGCCGGCATCATGGCCACCAAGCACGCGGTGACCGTCGACGGCTTCGAGGGCCAGATCGGCACCAACCACCTCGGCCACTTCGCGTTGACCAACCTGCTGCTGCCCAGGCTCACCGACCGGGTGGTGACGGTGTCCTCGCTGATGCACCATTTCGGCTACGTCAGCCTCAAAGACCTGAACTGGCGATCCCGGCCGTATTCGGCGTGGCTGGCCTACAGCCAGTCGAAGCTGGCCAACCTGCTGTTCACCAGCGAGCTGCAGCGACGCCTGGACTCCGTCGGTTCTGCGCTGCGCGCGCTGGCCGCCCACCCCGGCTGGTCGCACACGAACCTGCAGGGCAACTCCGGACGCAAGCTGGGCGACGCGGCGGTGCTGGCCGTCGACCGCATCGTGTCCACCGACGCCGACTTCGGGGCCAGGCAGACGCTGTTTGCGGTCTCGCAGGATCTGCCCGGCGACACCTTCGTGGGCCCGCGCTTCGGTCTGTATGGCCGCACCCAGCCGACCTGGCGTAACTGGCCGGCCAAGCGGGCGGGCACCGCCGCGGCGCTGTGGAACCTGTCCGAGCAGCTCACGGGCACCGCCTTCCCGCTATGAACGCGCTCGGCGGGCGGTTTGCCGTAGCCCGACTAGATTGGTGACAAGTCAGTGACGCGTCGTCGCCGCAAGGAGGTGCCCCATGTCCAGGGCTGATATTGCGGCGATCCTTGCGCTGTGCGCCGCGCTGGCGTCGGCGGTCGGCAACGTGGTTCGCCAGCGGTCGGCGCAGGAGGTGACCGACAAACCCGTCGGCCACCTCGCCCTGTTCGGCATGCTGTTGCGCGATACCCGGTGGTGGATGGGCGGTCTCGGCGACATCGCCAGCTACGTGTTGCTGGCCGCCGCCCTGGACCAGGGCTCCGTGCTGTTGGTGATGTCGCTTCAGGTGACGTCACTGCTGTTCGCGCTGCCGATCTACGCGCGGATGAGCCGCCACCCGGTCACCCGCCCCGAGTGGCTGTGGGCGGTGGTGCTGACCGCGGCGCTGGTGGTCGTCATCGCGGTCGGCCAGCCGGCGGGCGGTCAGGAGCGCGCCGCCGCCCACGTATGGCTGATCGTGGCCCTGGCCATGGCCCCGCCGCTGCTCTTGGCAATGGCCGGCGCCCGGATCTGGTCGGACCGCCCGGTGGCGGCGTTGTTGCTCGCGGCGGTCGCCGGTTCGTTGCTGGCCGTCTTCGCGGTGCTGATGAAGGGCGTCGTCGACATCCTCGAACACAACCCAGACCAGTTGTGGACCAGACCGGAGGTGTACGGCTGGGTGTTCTGCGGGGCGGCCGGGATGGTGATCCACCAGTCGGCGTACCGCGCCGGCGCCTTGACCGCCTCCTTGCCGACGATCATCGCCGCGAAGCCGATCGTGGGCGCGGTCCTCGGCATCACCGTGCTCGGTGAGACGCTGGACGCCCACGGCTTCGACTGGGTGGTGTTGGCGGTGGCCGCGGCGCTGGTGATCGTCGCGACGGTGGGGCTGGCTCGCGGCGAGGCCGCCACCGTGTCGGCGGGCGCCGGGCGCGACGTCAGAATCGCCGACGAGCCGAAAGCCGTGAAACCCGCCCTCTGAGTGAAGCTTGGTGGCAGGTACAGGATTCGAACCTGTGAAGCTTTCGCGACGGATTTACAGTCCGCTCCCATTGGCCGCTCGGGCAACCTGCCGCCAGACAGGTTACAACGAGGGGGTAGACAAAGCACAAACGGCCATCACCGGATGAAGGGACGGATCGAATGGCGGACTCATCGTTCGACATTGTCAGCAAAGTCGAGCGCCAGGAGGTCGACAACGCACTCAACCAGGCCGCCAAGGAGCTGGCCACCCGCTTCGACTTTCGCGGCACCGACACCACGATCGCGTGGAAGGGCGACGAGGCAATCGAGCTGACATCGTCCACCGAGGAACGCGTCAAGGCGGCCGTCGACGTCTTCAAGGAGAAGCTGATCCGCCGCGACATCTCGATGAAGGCCTTCGACGCCGGCGAACCGCAGTCCTCCGGCAAGACGTACAAGGTCAGCGGCACCATCAAGCAGGGCATCAGCAGCGAGAACGCCAAGAAGATCACCAAGCTGATCCGCGACGAGGGGCCCAAGAGCGTCAAGACGCAGATCCAGGGCGACGAGATCCGCGTCACGAGCAAGAAACGCGACGACCTGCAGGCCGTCCAAGCGCTGCTCAAGCAGGCCGACCTGGACGTCGCGCTGCAGTTCGTGAACTACCGGTAGCCCGCGAGAAAAGCGAGGTTCTCAATGGCGATGACCCCAACCGAAGCCGATTACTCCGACGTCATCATCGTCGGCGCCGGCATCTCCGGCATCGATGCGGCCTACCGGATCAGCGAACGCAACCCGCAGCTGAGCTACACCATCCTGGAGCGGCGGGCGCAGATCGGCGGCACGTGGGACCTGTTCCGCTACCCCGGGGTGCGCTCGGACAGCAGCATCTTCACGCTGTCCTTCCCGTTCGAGCCGTGGACCCGTAAGGAGGGCGTCGCCGACGGCGTGCACATCCGCGAGTACCTGGCCGCCACGGCGCGCAAGTACGGCATTGACCGCCACATCCGGTTCGACAGCCATGTCCGCTCGGCCGACTGGGATTCGTCGACCGACACCTGGACGGTCACCGTCGAGCAGGACGGCGCACGCAAGCTCTACCGCGGCCGGTTCCTGTTCTTCGGCAGCGGCTACTACAACTACGACGAGGGGTACACCCCCGAGTTCCCGGGCATCGAAGCCTTCGGCGGCACCGTGGTCCATCCCCAGCACTGGCCCGAAGGCCTGGACTACACCGGCAAGAAGATCGTGGTGATCGGCAGCGGGGCCACGGCGGTCACGCTGCTCCCGTCGCTGTCGGACCGGGCCGCGAAGGTCACCATGCTGCAGCGCTCGCCCACCTATCTGGTCTCGGCATCGAAATACGGCAAGGTCGCCGCCGTCGCGCGGAAAGTGCTGCCGCGCAAGCCCGCCCACCTGGTTGTCCGGTTGTACAGCGCGCTGACCGAGGCGGTGTTCTTCGCCTTGTCCCGCAAGGCGCCCGGGTTGGTGCGGTGGCTGCTGCGGCGCAAGGCGATCGCCAGCCTGCCGCCCGGCTACGACGTCGACACCCACTTCAAACCGCGGTACAACCCGTGGGACCAGCGGATGTGCCTGATCCCCGACGCCGACCTGTACAACGCCATCAGCGCCGGGCGCGCCGAGGTGGTGACCGACCATATCGACCATTTCGACGCAACGGGCATCGCGCTCACATCCGGCGGGCACCTCGACGCCGACATCGTCGTCACCGCCACCGGGCTGCAGCTGCATGCCTTGGGCGGCACCGCGATCAGCCTGGACGGCAACGAGATCAAGACCAACGACCGCTTCGTCTACAAGGCGCACATGCTCGAGGACGTGCCCAACCTGTTCTGGTGCGTCGGCTATACCAACGCGTCGTGGACGCTGCGCGCCGACATCACCGCCCGGGCGACCGCAAAGCTGCTGGCGCACATGGCCGCTCACGGCTACACGCATGCCTACCCGCACCGCGGTAACGAGCCGATGACCGAGAAGCCGTCGTGGGACATCAACGCCGGCTACGTGCTGCGCTCGGTGCATGCGCTCCCGAAGTCGGGAACCAAGCGACCCTGGAACGTGCGGCAGAACTACCTGGCCGACGCCATCGATTACCGCTTCGACCGCATCGAGGAGTCGATGGTGTTCGGCCGGACGTCCGACCGGGCACTCGCCGGGTGAACTGCTTCTAAATCTTCGATGTCGGCAATACGCTGATCGCCATGGCCGCACAGAAGCGTGAACCCAACGTCGTTGTCCTCGGTGGCGGCTCCTGGGGGACCACGGTGGCGTCCATCTGTGCGCGCCGCGGACCGACGCTGCAGTGGGTGCGCTCCGAGAAGACCGCGAACGACATCAACGAGCACCACCGCAACAGCCGCTACCTCGGCAACGACGTGATTCTCAGCGAGACGCTGCGCGCCACCACCGACTTCGCCGAGGCGGCGAACTGCGCCGACGTGCTCGTCATGGGGGTGCCCTCGCACGGCTTTCGCGGCGTCCTCACGGAGCTTGCCAAGGAGCTGCGGCCCTGGGTCCCGGTGGTGTCACTGGTCAAGGGGCTCGAGCAGGGCACCAACATGCGGATGTCGCAGATCGTCGAGGAGGTGCTGCCCGGTCACCCGGCGGGCATCCTGGCCGGGCCGAACATCGCCCGCGAGGTCGGCGAGGGCTACGCGGCCGCGGCGGTGCTGGCGATGCCCGACCAGCACCTGGCAACCCGGCTGTCTGGGCTGTTCCGCACCCGGCGATTCCGCGTGTACACCACCGACGACGTGATCGGGGTGGAGATGGCGGGCGCGCTGAAGAACGTCTATGCGATCGCCGTCGGCATGAGCTACTCGATCGGCATCGGAGAGAACACGCGGGCGATGGTGATCGCCCGCGCGCTGCGCGAGATGACCAAGCTGGGAGTGGCCGTGGGCGGCAACCCCGAGACCTTCCCGGGCCTGGCCGGCCTGGGCGACCTCATCGTCACCTGCACCAGCCAACGCAGCCGCAACCGGCACGTTGGTGAACAACTCGGTGCGGGCAAGCCGATCGAGGAGATCATCGCCTCGATGAACCAGGTCGCCGAGGGCGTCAAGGCCGCGAGCGTGATCATGGAATTCGCCAACGAGTTCGGTCTGAACATGCCGATCGCGCGCGAGGTCGACGGGGTCATCAATCACGGCTCGACCGTCGAGCAGGCGTACAGCGGCCTGATCGCCGAAGTCCCGGGCCACGAGGTGCACGGTTCGGGCTTCTGACGTGGCCGTCTGACACCGGGCAAATTCAAATCTTTGCATTCCATATGGGCCCAGCCCCTCCGCTTGACCCTCGGTTTGCCAGCAAAATACCGTCGATGCAGCAGCCAGGGGTTCCCGGTCGTGCCAGAGTGGGTCCGGCCGGGTCGTAACCGTTTGTGCGCCAAGAGTTTACGCCGACGTAATACAGCGCAAGACGGTGCGGATATCGGAACGTCCCCCGCTAACACCTAACGAGGGAAGCGACCGATGCAGAACATCGAAAAGCTCGGCAACCAACCTCACGATCAGGGTGAGCGCTCACGCAAAGACCGCAAAGACAAGGTGCGATCGATCATCCGGCACGACCTGCCTTCGTCGCTGGTCGTCTTCCTGGTCGCCCTCCCGTTGTCCTTGGGGATCGCGATCGCGTCCAACGCGCCGGTCCTGGCCGGCCTGATCGCCGCCATCGTCGGCGGCATCGTGGTGGGCGCCATCGGCGGGTCGCCGCTACAGGTCAGCGGCCCGGCGGCCGGGCTGACGGTGGTGGTCGCCGACTTGGTGTCGGATTTCGGTTGGGGCGTAACGTGTTTCATCACGGTAGCCGCGGGCGCCGTGCAGGTGCTGTTGGGGCTCAGCCGCGTCGCGCGGGCGGCGCTGGCGATCTCACCGGTGGTCGTGCACGCCATGCTGGCCGGCATCGGCATCACGATCGCCCTGCAACAGGCGCATGTCTTGCTGGGCGGAAAATCCAAGAGCACGGCATGGCACAACGTCATCGAGCTGCCGGGCCAGATCATCGGCGCGCACCGGCCCGGGGTCATCCTGGGCGCACTGGTGATCGCCATCCTCGTGTGCTGGCGGTGGGTTCCCGACAAGGTGCGCCGCGTTCCCGGACCGCTGGTCGCGATCGTGGTCGTGACTGTGGTTTCGGTCGTCTTTCCGTTCCACGTGCGCCGGATCGACCTCGAGGGGTCGCCGCTGGACGCGCTGCAGCTGCCCGACCTTCCGCACGACGGCTGGGGCGCGGTGGCGATCGGCGTGATCACCGTCGCGCTCATCGCCAGCGTCGAGAGCCTGCTGTCGGCGGTGTCGGTCGACCGGATGCACAACGGGCCCCGCACCGACTTCAACCGCGAGCTGTTCGGGCAGGGCGCCGCCAACATGGTGTCGGGCACCATCGGCGGCCTGCCGGTCACCGGCGTGATCGTCCGCAGCTCGACCAACGTCAACGCCGGCGCCAAGTCGCGGGCATCGGCCTTCCTGCACGGCGTGTGGATCCTGCTGTTCACGGTTCCCTTCGCCGAGCTGGTCGAGGAGATTCCCACCGCCGCGCTCGCCGGCCTGCTCATCGTCATCGGCGTTCAGCTGCTCAAGCCCGCCCACATCGAAACCGCGAGCAAGCACGGCGATCTCGCCGTGTACCTGGTGACCGCCGTCAGCGTCGTCTTCCTCAATCTGCTGCACGGGGTGATGATCGGCCTGGCGCTGGCGATTGCGCTGACCGGTTGGCGGGTGATCCGGGCCAAGGTGGAGGCCACCTCCGTCAACGACGAGTGGCGGGTGCAGATCGAGGGCGCCGCCTGCACCTTCCTGGCGCTGCCGAGGCTCACCCGCGTGCTGGCGTCGGTTCCCGCTGGAACCGTTGTCACGGTGGCCCTTTCGGTGCATTACCTGGACCACGCGGCGCATCAGACGATCAGCGACTGGCAGCTCCAGCACGAGGCCAACGGCGGCACCGTCAACATCCGCGGAACGTTCGCGACGGGCCATGCCGCTCGAGGGAATGCGAGCGACGTCATCGACCCCGAACGGCCGGAGGCCGCCGCCTGATTGGCGTGCTCAATCCCACCCGGAGAGCCCGAAGGTGCTGCTGGGCGCCCTCCCGCTCAGCTTCTTCGACGATCCACTGGTTCATCGGCACACCCTGCTCGGTGGCTTCCAGCGCGAGGCGGCCATGCAATTCCGGTGAGGTCCGCACCAGGAATCTCCCGCTGTAGCGGCGCTGCGACAGCGGTTCCGGTATGGAATCGCCGCAGGCGCGCAGAACCTCCACATGCTCGGTGACGGCCTCCTCGATGGCGGCCACGGCCTGAGGGGCTGTTGGTGCCTCACGCCTCAGGTACGGCAATTCCACACAGACGCCTAGGTATTCGTTGTAGTCGGGCAACCACTGGGCTCGGTAAGTGTAGTGGCTCACGCGGGATTTGATAGCACGGGCGCTATCAAATCCGGGAGTCACTCATCCCCAGACACTCGGCTGTCTCCGGAACCATTAGGTGCTCGTCGAATTTGATATCGCGGGCGATATCAAATTGCGCGAAGCGATCATGCGTCGGCTAACCGCGCGCCATCGCCTCCAGCCGGCGGATGCGGTCCTCGATCGGCGGGTGCGTCGAGAACAGCGACCCGATCCGCTCGCCCGCGCGGAACGGGTTGGCGATCATCAAGTGCGCCTGGCTGGCAAGCTGCGGCTCCGGCGGCAACGGGGCGGACTGGACGCCGCCCGAGATCTTGCGCAGGGCCGACGCCAAGGCCAGCGGGTCGCCCGTCAGCACCGCACCCGATTCGTCCGCCTGGTACTCGCGCGACCGTGACACCGCCAAGCGCACCACGGTGGCGGCGATCGGGCCCAGCAACGAAACCAGCAGCAGCGCAAAGGGATTGCCGTCGTCGTCGCGGTTGCCGCCGAAGAACATCGCCACGTAGGACAGGGCGGTGATGATCGACGCCATCGCTCCGGCGATGCAGGAGATCAGGATGTCGCGGTTGTAGACGTGGGACAGCTCGTGTCCCAGGACCGCGCGCAGCTCACGTTCGTTGAGGATCTCCAAAATGCCGGTGGTGCAACACACGGCGGCGTTGCGCGGGTTGCGGCCGGTCGCGAACGCGTTGGGCGCGTTGGTGTCGCTGATGTACAGCCGGGGCATCGGCTGGTGCGCAGCGGTGGCGAGCTCGCGCACGATCCGGTACATCACCGGCGCTTGCAGCTCGGATACCGGCTGTGCGTGCATGGCGCGCAGCGCCAGCTTGTCGCTGTTGTAGTAGGTGTAGACGTTCATGCCGATGGCGAACAGCACCGCCAGGAACATCGCCGTCCTGCCGAACAGCGAGCCCGCAAACACGATCAACGCGGACATACCGACCAACAGGGCGAAGGTCTTCAGCCTGTTGGCATGGGGATGCCAGGTCATCGGTGTCCTCCTTGGAGCGTCAACTATCGCTCATTGAACGCTTGAACCTGCGGGCAAGGTTCCCCCGACGCGCTAACCGTGCCGGCTGATCGTGTAGTCGACCAGCGTCTGCAGCGCCTGCCGGCCGGGGACATCGGGCAGCAGGGCCAGCTCGTCGCGCGCCTGCCCCGCGTATTCGGCCAGCGTCTGCTTGGCCTTGGCCATCCCCGGGGACGCCCGCAACAGCGCCAGCGCCTCGGCCACCGCCTCGTCGTCGTCGATGGGCCCGGCCAGCAGCTGGCGTAGCCGCGCCGCGTCGGGCCCGGGTTCGCGCAGCGCGTAGACCATCGGCAGCGTGTGCACGCCCTCACGCACGTCGGTGCCGGGCAGCTTGCCGGACTCGTGCGAGTCGCTGTCGATGTCGATGATGTCGTCGGAGATCTGGAAGGCGGTGCCCACGATGCCGCCGAGCCGGCTCAGCCGCTCCACCTGCTCGGCGTCGGCGCCGGAGAACATGGCGCCGAACCGGCCCGCCGCGGCGATCAGGCAGGCGGTCTTCTCGTACACCACCTTCAGGTAGTGCTCGATCGGGTCCGTCCCTTCGGCCGGTCCGGTCAGGCCGCGCGTCTCCCGCATCTGCCCGGTCACCAGTTGGGCGAACGTCTCGGCGATCAGCCGCACCGCCTCGGGCCCCAGCCGCGACACCAACCGCGACGCCGTGGCAAACAGGTAGTCGCCTGCCAGGATCGCGACGTTGTTCCCCCAGCGGACGTTCGCGGTGGGCGCGCCGCGGCGCACCTCCGCCTCGTCCATCACGTCGTCGTGGTAGAGCGTCGCCAGGTGCACCAGCTCGATCACCGAGCCGGCGATCGTCACGTCGTGCGCGTCGGGGTTCGGCCCGATCTGGGCGGACAGGACGGTGAACAGCGGCCGGAATCGCTTGCCGCCGGCCTTGAACAGGTGCGTCAGCGAGTCGGTCATCACCTCGTCGGCGCTGCGCAGCTCGGTGTCCATGAGCTGTTCGATCCGCCCGACACCATCGCGCACCGTCGCGGCGAAGCCCGGGTCGCCGAAGTCGATGCCCGCCACCACCGTCGCCGGAGTACTCACCCGACCAACATACTGGTGAGCGTGGAGACGAAAGCCGACCTGGTGGTCGCGGGCGCCGGACCCGCCGGTTCGGCCGCGGCCGCGTGGGCCGCGCGCGCCGGCCACGACGTGCTGGTGATCGACTCCGCGAGCTTTCCCCGGGACAAGGCGTGCGGTGACGGGCTGACGCCGCGCGCGGTCGCCGAATGCGAGCGCCTCGGCCTGGGCGACTGGCTGGACACGCGCATCCGGCATCGCGGCCTGCGGATGAGCGGGTTCGGCGGCCAGGTGGAGGTCGACTGGCCGGGCCGGTCGTTTCCGTCGACCGGCAGCGCGGTGGCCAGACTCGAGCTGGACGACCGGATCCGCAAAGTCGCCGAGGAGTCCGGCGCCCGGATGATGTTGGGGACCAAAGCCGTTGCGGCACAACATGACTCGTCCGGGCGCGTGGTGTCGCTGACGTTGGCCGACGGGGCGGAGGTTAGTTGCCGGCGGTTGATCGTGGCCGACGGGGCCCGGTCATCGCTGGGCCGCAAGCTGGGCCGGCGCTGGCATCAGGAGACCGTGTACGGCGTCGCGGCCCGCGGGTATCTGGCCACTCCGCGCGCCGACGATCCGTGGCTGACGTCGCACCTGGAACTGCGCGGACCCGACGGTTCCAAGGACAACGTCCTGCCCGGTTACGGCTGGATCTTCCCCCTGGGCAACGGGGAGGTGAACATCGGCGTCGGGGCGTTGTCGACGTCGAAGCGACCGGCCGACCTGGCGCTGCGGCCGCTGATCGACTACTACACCGAGCTGCGCCGCGAGGAGTGGGGCTTTGACGGGCCGCCGCGGGCGGTGTCGTCAGCGCTGTTGCCGATGGGCGGCGCGGTGTCCGGGGTGGCGGGCCCCAACTGGATGCTGATCGGCGACGCCGCGGCCTGCGTCAATCCCCTCAACGGGGAGGGCATCGACTACGGGATGGAGACGGGGCGGCTGGCCGCCGAGCTGCTGGACTGCGGTGGGCCGTCTCAAGACCTCTCGCGGGTGTGGCCGTCGCTGCTGCAACAGCACTACGGCCGGGGATTCTCGGTCGCGCGCAGGCTGGCGCTGTTGCTGACCTTCCAGCGTTTCCTGCCCGCGACCGGACCGATCGCGATGCGCTCCCCGACGCTGATGACGATCGCCGTGCGGGTGATGGCCAACCTGGTCACCGACGACGACGCCGACTGGGTCGCGCGGGCGTGGCGCGGCGGCGGCCGGTTGTCGCGGCTGATCGATCGCCGGGTGCCGTTCAGCTGAGCCAGCTGACCTGCGCAAACGGTCATCGGTCCCGATTGGGGCCGCGGACATTTTTCCGCGCGCTTCGGGTGAGCGGTGTATAGTCCGGCTAATGAAGGGAACGAAGCTGGCTACTATCGGCGGCCTGGCCGCCGCCGCCATCGCGCTGGCCGCGCCGGCGCTGGCCTCGCCGCCGCCGTCGAACGACTACGACGCCCCGTTCAAGAACACGGTCAACGGCTTTGGCATCTATCAGCCGCAGGACCAGCTCGCGTGGCTGGGCAAGATCACCTGCGACCGGATCGGCCGCGGCGTGGACGGCGACCCGTACAAGTCGGCCAACTTCATCCAGCACAACCTGCCGCGGGGCACCACCCAGGGCCAGGCGTTCCAGTTCCTCGGGGCCGCGGTGGACCACTACTGCCCGGATCAGGTCGGCTTCGTTCAGCGGGCCGGCACCCACTAGCGCGTTCTCAGCGCAGGGGCTTGTAGGCGGCGTGTAGCGCCACGATGCCGCCGGTCAGGTTGCGCCACCGCACCGCCGCCCACCCGGCCCGGGAAATGTCGTGCGCCAGCTGCGACTGGTCCGGCCATGCCCTGATCGACTCCGCGAGGTACACGTAGGCGTCCGGATTGCTGGACACCGCGCGGGCCACCCGCGGCAGCGCCCGCATCAGGTACTCCTTGTAGGCGGTGGCGAACAGTCCATTGGTCGGCGTGGAGAATTCGCACACCACCAATCGGCCGCCCGGCCGGGTCACGCGCGCCATCTCACGCAGCGCCGCCTGCGGGTCGACGACGTTGCGCAATCCGAAACTGATTGTCACGGCATCGAATACGTCGTCACCGAACGGCAGTTGGGTGGCGTCGGCGGCGACCTTCGGGACGTTGCGCGCGGCGCCCGCGGCGAGCATCCCGACCGAGAAGTCCGCCGCCACGCACCACGCCCCCGATTTCCTCAGCTCGACGGTGGATACCGCGGTACCGGCCGCCAAGTCCAGCACCCGCTGGCCGGGGCCGATCGCGAGCGCCGAGCGGGTGGCGGTCCGCCAGTATCGGTCCTGCCCCAGCGACAGCACGGTGTTGGTCAGGTCGTAGCGGCGGGCGACGCCGTCGAACATGGACGCGACATCCCGGGGATCCTTGTCCAACGCCGCGCGACTCACGAGGGAAACGCTACCGGGGCGGGAATTAGGCGGTGACATCGGCGTTGCAACACAGCGTGACTGAAAAAGTTTGGTTTATCACCGGTACATCGCGAGGATTCGGGCGCGCATGGGCGACCGCGGCGCTCGAGCGCGGCGACAAGGTCGCCGCGACGGCCCGCAACACGACATCGCTTGACGACTTGGCCGAGAAGTACGGCGACGCGCTGCTGCCCATCCGGTTGGACGTCACCGATCGGGACGCCGACTTCGCCGCCGTCAAGCAGGCGCACGACCACTTCGGCCGCCTGGACATCGTGGTCAACAACGCCGGCTACGGGCAGTTCGGGTTCGTCGAGGAGCTGTCCGAGCAAGACGCCCGGGATCAGATCGAGACCAACGTCTTCGGGGCGCTGTGGGTCACCCAGGCCGCGCTGCCGTACCTGCGCGACCAGGGCAGCGGCCACATCATCCAGGTCTCCTCGATCGGGGGCATCACCGCGTTCCCGTTGGTCGGCATCTACCACGCGTCCAAGTGGGCGCTGGAAGGCTTTTCGCAGGCGCTGGCCCAAGAGGTCGCCCCGTTCGGCGTGCACGTCACGCTGATCGAGCCGGGTGGCTTCGACACCGACTGGGCCGGCGATTCGGCCAGGCACGCCGATCCGCTACCGGCGTACGACGACATCCGCGCCGCCGTGCAGGCCGAGCGCAGCAGGCGCTGGGCCAGCCCCGGCAATCCGGAGGCATCGGCCGCCGCGCTGCTGAAGGTGGTCGACGCCGAAAACCCGCCGCTGCGAGTCTTTTTCGGCGCGTCGCCACTGGCGACGGCTAAGGCCGACTACGAGAGCCGCCTGCGCACCTGGGAGGAATGGCAGCCCATCGCCGAGCTGGCCCAGGGGTAGCCGCGAACGTCGGCACCCACAAAAGAGGTAGTCGAATACGTATGTCGGCCGCCCGGTGCGGACCCATAATTGTGGGCATCTGCCAGGAAAGGCGGTCCGATGTCCGCACCCCAGTCCGCGCCGGTGGAGACTAGCGACGTTTGCAT
The DNA here is from genome assembly GCF_041890355.1 of Mycobacterium hainanense. Taxonomy (NCBI): domain Bacteria; kingdom Bacillati; phylum Actinomycetota; class Actinomycetes; order Mycobacteriales; family Mycobacteriaceae; genus Mycobacterium; species Mycobacterium hainanense. The sequence continues at coordinate 4,996,903 of NZ_CP169059.1, forward strand.
CGTCGGAGCCGGCATCGCCGGCCTGAATGCGATGTTCGCCGCTAGCCGATATCTGTCGCGTGAGCAGAAGGTGATTTTGATCGATCGCCGGACACGCGTGGGCGGCATGTGGGTCGACGTCTACCCGTATGTCCGCCTGCACCAGCCGCACCCCATGTTCACGGCGGGCAACATCGAGTGGACGCTCGGTAAGGATCGCAGTTATCTGGCGAGCAAGGGCGAGGTGCTCGCCCACTTCGAGCACTGCATCGACGTGATCAGGGATCGGGTCGGCGTCGAAGAGTATCTCGGCTGGGACTTCGAGTCCGCAGAAGAGGCGAACGGGATGGTGCAGGTCACCTGCAGGGCCGCCGACGGTCGGGCGCTCGTCATCGACACCGAGCGCTTGATCAAGGCCTACGGCCTTGGCATCACGCCCAACGAACCGCTCGACATCTCGAGCAAGCGCGTCCATTCGGTGTCGCCCGACTACTGCGACGTGCGGGCGGGCGACATCAGGGAAAGCGATGCGCCCGTGTGGATCGTCGGCGGCGGAAAAACCGCGATGGACACCGCGCACACGCTGATCACGACATACCCCGGCCGCGAGGTCAACCTGGTCGCCGGCCGTGGCACGTTCTTCTCCTGCCGCGACGACCTGTTGCCGAGCGGCGCGCGCCGCTGGTGGGCGGGAACACCGCCGAGCGCAGTCGCCACACAGCTGGGTCACCGCTACGACGGCACGAACGAAGCAGAGGTGCAGGATTGGTATCGCGCCACGCATGGCACATTCCTGACCCGCCAGGCGGACAACTTTGTGTTGGGAGTGTTGTCCGAGGCCGAGAACCGCACGATTTCCGCAGGGCTGAACGACCTCGTGATGGACTACTTCGAGGATGCGGTGGACCGAAACGGGACAACCGAATTGATACTCCAGAGCGGATCGACGAAGTCGATCGAACCGGGCAGCTGGATCGTCAATTGCACAGGCTACGTCAAATTCCCCGACGAATACCCGTACGAGCCGTACGTTTCACCCAGTGGCGCAATCGTTTCCATCAATGTGCGGTCGGCCATGCTGCACTTGCCGGCGTTCATGGGGTATTTCCTGGGCCACCTGATGTTCCTTGGCAAGCTCAGGGATATCCCGCTCTACGAAATAGACTGGATGAACCTGCGGCAGAAGGCGCCGCTGGCATTTCCATACGCGCTCTTCGCGCTAGTTCAGCACAACCTCAGCCTGATCTACGACAACGTTCCCAGGCGCGTATTCACCGACAACGCCCTCGATTTCGATAAGTGGTACCCGCTGCCGCGGCGGCTTCCGGGCATGGCACGGTTCATGCTCACCCACCGCCGGGAGTGCGAGCGCCAACGTCGTGTTCTGGACACCGTGCGGGAGCGTTTCGACATCCGTTGCGGCCCGCTCAGCGCGTAGCGGGCATACCCGGACCCTCCGCCATTCCCGGCACCTAAGTTCAAGCGTCCAACTCAGTACGCTAATTTCTCGTCGCCCTGGGCGCTATCGTTTTTCACCCGCCGGCCCGGTGGGCCGAACCGCTTCGCGAAAGTACCGATGCCACAAGGCAGGTAGTCCACTACGCGTGTGGGGCGGTCTGGCACCCAGAAGACTTGGTGACGCAAGTACTCCACCGACGCCCTTCGGGAGCACCACCATGACACTCACGGTTGACGCGTCGACCTGCCCGAGCGTCTTCGATGCCGGCCTGCCGACGATTGATTACGAGCATTGCCAGAGCCCCGAGGAGGCTCACCTGATTCTCCACGAGGCGCGCCGCCTGGCACCGATCGCGATCGGCCCGCACGGGCCGGAAGTGCTGACCTACGAACTGGTCCGAACTGTGCTGCGCGACCCGCGATTTCGCCTACCCCAGGGCATGTTCCTTGCCTCCCAAGGCATCACCGCCGGCCCATTGTGGGAGCGCGTCGCCACCAACCTGATCAGTCTCGACGGGGCCGAGCACCACCGGCTGCGCCGGCTGGTGTCCAAGGCGTTCACACCGCGCGCCACCGCGCGGCTGGGCACGACGATCACCGAGGTGATCAACGGACTGTTGGACCACCACACCGCAATCGGTCGCTGCGATGTGGTCGCCGACGTGGCCCGGCAATACCCGATCCCGATCATCTGTGCGCTGTTGGGCGCCCCGGCGCAGGATTGGAGGCTGTTCTCGGAATGGACCGACGACATCTTCAAGGCCTTCAGCTGGGAGGTCGCCGCCCATCAGCACACCATCTTGGCCGCGTGGGACGAGCTCGACGCCTACATCGACGACATGGTCGCGCAGCGACGCCATCGGCTGACCGATGACCTCATCTCCGACCTGATCCGCGCCGAGGACGACGGCGATCACCTCGACGCCGACGAGCTACGCATGCTGGCCGCGGGCCTGCTGGTGGCCGGCACCGACACCACCCGTAACCAGCTGGCCGCCTCCGTGCACGTGCTGTGCGACCGTCCCGACCAGTGGCAGTTGCTGGGCGAGCACCCAGAACTCGCCAACAGCGCGGTCGAAGAGACGATGAGGCATTCACCCATCGCGGGCGCCACCTTGCGCATCGCGCTCGAGGACGTCGAAATCGGCGGGGTGGTGATCCCCACGGGCACCGTGGTCATCGCAAACACCGCCGCCGCCAACCGCGACCCCGCCGTCTACGACGACCCGGACCGGCTCGACATCACCCGCGTGGGAGCCCCGCCGATGCAGACGTTCGGCGCCGGCATGCATTACTGCCTGGGCGCCAACCTGGCCCGACTCGAGCTCGCCGAAGCCCTGGCTGCCATGGCGCGGCGCATGCCCAACGCACACCGCACCGGACCCGCGCCATGGAAGCCGCTCACCGGGCTCAGCGGACCGGCCACGCTGCCAGTCGAATTCACGCCGGGGAGGTAAGCACCGCGATCAGCGCGCCTTACCAAACGGGTAGGAAACCCTTCCCTTCCGGGAGGAGAAACTGGCTTCCGCGGTAATTACCAGATCACCCACAATCCTCGAGCATTTCAGGCATGACTTGCATGACACTGCCGAACAGCCGCATCGTCAGCGACGCGGCGCTCGCCCGGGCCGCGGCGGCCGGCGATCGCGCGGCGCTGGCCGATATCTACCACCGCTACGCCGCCCCACTGCACGCCTACTGCGTCGGCATGCTGCGTGATCGCCACGCCGCCTCCGACTGCGTCCAGGATGTCTTCTGCACCGCCGCCACACAGCTGCCGAAGCTGCGAGAGGCGGACAAGCTCCGGCCGTGGCTCTACGCCATCGCCCGCCGCAGCGCGCTGCGGGTCCTGTCGGAACGCCGCCGCGAGGCGGTCTGCGACGAGCTGCCCGACGATGTGGCGACCGGTCCGGGGCCGTTCACGCTGACGGCCCAGAACGAACTCCGTCGCCTGATCACCCAGGCGGCCGACGGATTGTGCGAGCGGGACCGACGGGTGCTGGAGCTTGCCTACCGTCACGGCGCGACCGGAGCCGAGCTCGCACAAGCGCTGGGCATCAGCTACGACTCCACCAAGAAGGTGCTGCAGCGGCTGCGCGACACCATCGAACGCTCACTGGGTGCGCTGTTGGTGGCCCGCCACGCGTCCCAGCACGGGTGCCCGCAGCTCGCCGCGGAGCTGGCCGGCTGGGACAACCAATTCACCGTCCTGATGCGGAAACGCATTGCGCGCCACATCGAGTCGTGCCCCACATGCGACGGATACCGCCGCAGTGCCCTCAACGTCGTGGCCGTCCTCGGCGGCGGGCTACTCGACGAGGTGTCCCCGTCACGTTCAGTCTTGTTACGTACGACGATCACGCAGCATTGAACGGTTGACGGCACCGAGCCGGATGGCCGCATTGGCCAGCCGGACCCGGCGGTCTCCCTCGGTGTTGATGCCGAACTTGTCGTACAGGTGCTGCAAATGTTGCTTGACGGCCGCCTCCGTGACGAACAGCTCCTGGGCCATCCGACGAACAGATGCGGGCTCGGGAAACGGGTCGTCGGACACGAAGGGGCGACACAAAACCTTCAGGACGTCGAGTTCGCGCGCGGTCATGCGGGGCGGCCGCAGTACGGACCTGCCGGTTTCCGTCTCTTGATCACCCGGTCCTTCACCAGCCCCTTGTGCCATCCAGAAGACCAATCGTGAACTACCCAAACGCAATTCGTCGCCGGACCGCAGAATCCGTTCCGCGGCGATCTTTTCGCCGTTGACGAAGGTGCCGTTGCGGCTACCCAGGTCCCGCACCGACCAGGCTTGCCCGAAGTTCTCCAGGACCGCGTGTACCCGGGACACGGTCGGGTCGTGCTCGAACGAGACCGCGTTGGTCAAGGATTTGCCGAGGGTCACCCGTTCACCGCTGAGCGCGACGAGCTCCCGCCCCGACGGCTTCCACACTTCCAAATGGGACGACATATGGACCCTCCTATCAGGCCCATTCTGACCCCGCGGCTCAGAAAATGACCGGGGAACAGCCCGCTGAGCCGAAAACGCGCCCTCGAGCAGCCAAGCACGCGCGTCGAGATGGTCTGGCCGGAGCGGGACCGGCCGTGGGTTACTCCCCCTGCGCGTACCGCTTGGCGAACATCCGCCTGCGCGAGAACGGCGACAGCACCGCCTCATAATGGCCGAGCAGCTCGTCACAGATCACCGGCCAACTGCGGCCGAGCACGCTGCGCCGCGCCGCCAGTGCGTAGCGGTGGCGTTCGTCGATCAGATGGGTGACGGCGGCCGGCAACCTCGCCTCGAACTCGTGGACGCCCAGTAACAGACCGGTGCGCCACGGCGTGACGAGGTCGCGTGGGCCGCCGGCGTCGGGGGCGATCACCGGCAACCCCGACGCCAGCGCTTCCTGCACGACTTGGCAAAACGTCTCATGCTCACCGGGATGCACGAAGACATCCATGCTGGCGTACGCCACGGCAAGTTCGTGGCCGTACAGGGCGCCGGTGAAAACCGCTGTCGGCATTGACTTTTGCAGCTTGGCGCGGTCGACACCGTCGCCGACGATGACCAGTTGGACGTCACCGCGCGCCGCCAGAGGGATCAGCCGCTCCACGTGCTTCTCCGGAGCCAACCGGCCCACGAAGCCGACGATCGGCTTGCCTCGCGGCGACCATCGGCGCCGGAGCGCCTCGTCCCGCCCCGACGGGGCGAACCGCAGCACGTCGACACCGCGCGCCCAGCGGTGCACCCGTGGGAAGCGGTGCTGCACAAGCGATTCCATCGTCACCGTGGACGGCGCCAGGGTGCGGTCGGCGAGGCTGTGCAGATGCCGAAACCAGGCCCACGCGGCCCGCGACGTCATCGGGATGCCATAGCTCGCCGCGAAACCCGGTACGTCCGTTTGGTACACGGCGACGGTCGGCACCCCCAGCCAGCGCGCCGCCTTGACGCCGCCGTAACCCAATAACGCCGGCGAGGCCAAATGCACCACGTGCGGGTCGAATCCGCGCAGCACGCTGACCAACCTGGGCGTCGGCACCCCGAGCGGCAACGTGGTCACCTTCGGAAACATCCGCGAGGGAACGCGATGCACGCGGATTCCGTCGTGAACCCGATCCGCGGGGGTCACTCCGGGAGGGGTGTCCGGGGCGATGACGAGGGCTTCGTGACCGGTCCGGCGCAAATGCTCGAGTACCCGGAGCACCGAGTTGCTGACACCATTGACTTCCGGCAGGAACGATTCGGCGACGATGGCAACGCGCACATCACTACGGTGTCAGCGCCGGCTGTCGCGAAGGTTGCCTGCGAGCATACGTCGCGCGAAATCTGCTGGTCGGACGCTTCCAACCCGGCTAAGCCGGTGTCGCCGCGGCCTCGTCGCGGCGATCGAGCAACTTGTCCAGCACCGCCAGCCCGATCAGCAGGGCCGTCGCGGCCAGCCAGCACACCACCGCGATGGAGCCGGCAGGGATGATGGCCAGCCCGGCATTGCGGTGCTGCACCCGAACCAGATTCGGATCGTTCTTGTTGTACTCGACGTAAATCCGCATGCCCGTGGCCAGATGGGACGGATACAGCACGCCCAGCTCCGGGCGGTACGTGACCCGCTCCGGTGTCACGAACTCGATGGTGGAGCGGCGCGGCCCGGCGCTGAGCACCTCGGCCTGCGCCACCCCCATGTTGTGTTGAATCGCAAGGTCATCGCGCCAGGCGCCGGCCACCAGCAGGATCGACTGCAGGGTGACCAGGCCGGTCACGATGAGCACCGTGACGCGGGCCCAGCGCAACGCGATCCGGGAACGGGTGTTGGGCGGCCTGTCGCTACGACCGTGAATCAGTATGTGCAGCAACCTTTTCAGGTGGTTCACGAGATCCTCAAAGGGCCGCCTTGATGGCCACATGCAGCTGCCGCAGCGACGACCGGTCGGCCTTGACCTCCAGCACCCGCATACCGGCCGCGGGTTCGTCGAGCGCCGCGCCGAGCTGGTCGACCTCGATCTGCCGGCTCTCGACGTGATAGGCGCGACACAGCGCACCCACGTCGACGTCGTGCGGCGTCCCGAAGATTCGCGACGACACGTCGGAGAACCGCGGATCGCCCTGTTCGAGCAGTTCGAAGATGCCACCGCCGTTGTCGTTGGACACCACGATGGTCAGCTGCCGCGGGGTCGGCTCGGTGGGCCCGATCAGCAGCCCGGAGCTGTCGTGGACGAACGTCATGTCACCGATCAGCGCGACGGTGCGTCCCTCATAGGCGAGCGCGGCCCCGATCGCGGTGGACACCGTGCCGTCGATGCCGGCCACGCCCCGGTTGGAGCGGACCCGGATCCCGTGGGTGTCCAGGCCGACCAGGGCCGCGTCGCGGACCGGGTTGGACGCCCCCAGCACCAGCTGGTCACCGGGCCGCAGGGCGTCGGCCACGGCCGCCGCCACGTGCAGGCCGGTGGTCAGCGGGTGCGCCTCGAGCTGGCCGCGCACCGCTTCGTTGGCGTGCCGGTTGGCCTCCGCGCAGCGCCTCAGCCAGGCCGGATTCGGGGCGCCGGTGGTGACCGCCCTGGTCCCCGTCGCCTGCGAGTTGCCCGAGACGTCGGGCCAGCGCGGTCCGGTGGTCAACGCGTACACCGGCACCTGCGGATCGGCCAGCAGCGCCGACACCGGCCGGTGCAGGGTGGGCCGCCCCAGCATGATCACCTGCTTCGGGCGCAGCAGGGGCAGGGCCAGCGGGTGCAGCGGGTTTTCCGGGGCGGGCGCCGTCGATTCGGCGACGGTCGGCAACTGCGCGAGGTTGGGGTGCGCGCCAGCGCCGTGCCCGGCGATGACGACGGTGTCGGGCGACAGGTCGATGTCCAACGGCTGGTCGAACGTGACCGGCGGCGTGTAGGTCCACGGCCGCCCGCCGGGCCGCCCCGCCGGCACGGCGGCGCCCTGGTGTTCGGGATCGGGGACCAGGGGTTCGCGCAGCGGGATGTCGAACTGCACCGGCCCGGCGTTGGCGGTGCGAGATCCGGTGGCGGCCACCAGGACTCGACAGGTGGCCGATCGCCAGGTGGCGTTCATGGCGTCCAGCCGTTCGGGCGCGTCCTCGGCCAGGCCCAGGCTGATGGCGGCGCGGACCTGCGTGCCGAAATAGCCCAGCTGCTCCATGGTCTGGTTGGCCCCTGTGCCCAGCATCTCGTAGGGCCGGTTGGCCGACAGCACGATCAGCGGCACCCGCGCGTAGTTGGCCTCCACCACGGCCGGCCCGAGGTTGGCCACGGCGGTGCCCGACGTCATCGCCACACACACCGGGGCGCCGGCGGCGATCGCCAGCCCGATGGCCAGGTAGCCGGCGGTGCGCTCGTCGATGCGGACGTGCAGCCGGATCCGTCCGGCGCGGTCGGCGTCGTGCAGCGCGAAGGCCAGCGGCGCGTTGCGTGACCCGGGGCACAGCACCACGTCGCGGACGCCGCCGCGAATCAGCTCGTCAACGACGACGCGGGCCTGGGTCGTCGAGGGGTTCACTCCTACAGCCTGTCACAACCCGCCGGCCGGGCGCCGACCGTGGAGAGGGCGGGCTCATTCGCCCGGACTTCGCCCGGAAAGTCGACGTTGGGCGCGGGTACTAGTTGCTGGCGAAGAACTTCAGCGCCGCGTCGTTGACGGCGTCGGGGCGCTCGAAGAACCCGAGGTGGCCCGCGTCGGGGATCTGCACGTAGCGCCCATTGGGCAGCGCGTCGGCGACCTCGCGCCCCAGGTAAGGCGGAGTCAGCACGTCGTCGGAGAAGCCGATCACCAGCACCGGCGTCGCGATGCTGCGGTAGGCCGGCAGCCGGTTGGTGTGCGGGGCGACGTCGAGCTGGCAGCGCGTGCCGGGGGTGGACTTGATCGGCCACATGGAAAACATCGCGATCCAGTCGGCGACGGCGACGTCGTCGTTGAGCGTCTTGCGCGAAAAGTTTTCCAGCAGACGGATTTTCGCGTCGTAGGAGTTCGGCAGCTGGACCCCGGCGTCGGTGAGCTCGGCCTCGGCGTCGCGAAAGAACTGGCGCGCCTTGTCCATGCGGCCTCGGGTGCCCATCAGCACCGCGGAGTGCACCAGTTCCGGCCGCGCCAGCATGAGCTCCTGGGCGATGAACGCGCCCATCGACATGCCGACGACGCGGGCCGGTGCGGCGTTCAGCCCCTCGATGAGTGCCGCGGTGTCGGCCACCATCGTCTGTGTCGTGAAACCCTGCGCGTTCTCGGTGGCGCCGATCCCGCGGTTGTCGAAGGTGATGACGCGGTAGCCGGCCGCCAGGAACGCGGGGAGCTGATACGGGTGCCACGTCCGCCCGGCACCGCCGTGGCCGCTGATGAACACCACAGGCTCGCCGGAGCCGCGGTCGTCGTAAGCCAGGTTGATCACTCGGACGACGGTACAAGGAGCGGGTGGCAGGCCCTGACCCGGTCGACCCACCACTGCCGCCGCTCCGGGGGCGCGGCCAGGGTCCGCAGCCGCGCCGGATCGGGGGTCACCGGCCCGACCGCCAGGGCGCCGTCGACGGGAGCGGCGACCTCGGCCACGTCTTCGACGAACAACCCGCCGGTGCCCAGCCCGCACGCGTAGCCCAACACCGGGAGGGCCGCCGCGGCGGCCAGCCCGGCCGCGATGCCCACCGCCGAGTCGATCGCGCTGGAGACCACGACCGGGATGTCGATCTGCGCGGCGATCGCCAGCATGGCCGAAATACCGCCCAGCGGAGCGACTTTGAGGACGGCGATGTCGGCGGCGCGGGCGCGGACCACGGCGAGCGGATCGTCGGCCTTGCGGATGCTCTCGTCGGCGGCGATCGGCACGTCTGGCATCTCTGGCCGCCGGCGCAGCGCGGCGAGCTCCTCGACCGTCGCGCAGGGTTGTTCGAGGTATTCCAGCGGGCCGTCGGCGGTCAGGGCGGCCGCCGCCCGCACCGCCTGCTCGACGCTCCAGCCGCCGTTGGCGTCGACCCGCACGGTCGGCACGAGTTCGCGGACGGCGTTGACCCGGTCGACGTCGTCGGCCAGGGTCTGGCCGGGCTCGGCGACCTTCACCTTGGCCGTGCGGGCGCCCGGGAACCGGGCCAGCACCTCGCCCACCCGGGCGGCGTCGACGGCCGGGACGGTGGCGTTGATCGGGATGCGGTCGCGCCGCGGCTGCGGCGGCGGGCGGTAGGCGGCCTCGATCCCGGCGGCCAGCCAGTGCGCGGCCTCGGGCGGCGCGTACTCCAGGAAGGCCCCGAACTCCCCCCAGCCCGCGGGACCCTCGATCAGCGCGACCTCCCGGGTGGTGATGCCGCGGAACCGCACCCGCATCGGCAATGCGACCACGTGCAGGCGGTGCAGAAGGTCCTCCAGCGTGGGCGTCACCGGCCGTAGACCTGGCGGCCCGCCAGGAACGTCGCGCGCACCTGAAGGTCGGCGATCTCCTCGGGCGGCACGGTCCGCGGATCGGCCGACAGCACCACCAGGTCGGCGTACTTGCCCACCTCCAGCGAGCCGATGACGTCGTCGGCGAACAACTGCCAGGCCGCGTCGATGGTCTGCGCGCGGATCGCCTGCTCGACCGTCAGCCGCTCCTCGGGCGCCAGCACCCGGCCGCTGGGCGCCGTGCGCGTGACCGCGACGCTGATGTTGCGCAACGGCTCCTCGGGCGTGACCGGCGGGTCGTTGTGCAACGAGATGCGCATGCCGGTGGCGACCGCCGAACCCGCTGGCATCCAACGGGATCCGCGTTCGGGTCCAAACAGCCCGTCGACGATGATGTCGCCCCAGTAGTGGATCTGGTCCACGAAGATGCTGCAGGTGACCCCAAGGTCGGCGGCGCGCTGCAGCTGCTCGGGCCGGATGGCGCCGACGTGCTCGAGCCGCAGCCGGTGGTCGTCGCGCGGGTGGCGCTTGAGCGCCTCTTCGTAGACGTCGAGGATGGTGTCCACCCCGGCGTCGCCCTGCACGTGGCAGGCCATGGGCCAGCCCAGCGGGAAGTAGGCGCCCACGATCTCGTGCAACTGCTCGGCGGTGTAGTTGGCGCATCCACACGAGCCGGGCACCACGCCGATGATCCGGGTGGCATCGGTGTCCAGATACGGGAAGGACAGGTCGATGTTGCCGATCCACGGCGAGCCGTCGACCCAGATCTTGATGCCGACCTGGCGCAACATGTCGTCGCCCTGGCCGGGGGTGGCGTCGGTGTGCATCTGCGGGTTGGAGATCTCATAGGTGCGCAGCCGGACGGTAAGCCGCGAACGCAGCTGTTCGACCAGCGGCCGGAAGCCGGGGTCGAACGCCATCTCCGAGCAGGTGGTCAGGCCGGCCCGGTTGAGTCGGGCGCACTCGGCGAGCAGCATCGCCGGGTAGTCGGCCATGTCGATGGCCCCACCGAGCAGCGGGAACACCGCGCCGGTCTCCTCGGCGGTGCCGTCGAGCTCACCGTCAGCGTCGCGGCCGTACTTGGCGCCCTTGGGGTCCGGGGTGTCGCGGGTCAGGCCGTGCGCCTTCGCGGCGGTGGAGTTGAAGAACGCCTTGTGGCCCGAGTTGTGCAGGATCACCAGCGGGCTGGCCGGGGCGACCTCGTCGAGCCAACTCAGCGTGGGTTCCGGCAGACCGTTCTGCAGCAGCGGGTCCCAGCCGTTGAGGTAGGCGCCTTCGGCACCGCGACGGGAGACCTCGGCGTGGATCGCGGCGACGACGTCGTCGGCGGCGCGCAGGGTGACCGGACGGATGTCGACGAAACGGTCCGACAGCGCGACCGCCTCCATCAGCGGATGGCCGTGCGCCTCAACGAAACCGGGCATCACGCAGCCGTCGCCGACGTCGACGGTCGCCGTGTCGGGCCCGATGTACGCGTCGATTTCGGAGCGGGTGCCGACGGCGACGATGCGGCCGTCGGCGACGGCGAGCGCCTCGGCCGTGGGCCGGTTCTCGTCGACGGTCAATAGGGTCCCGGTGACGACGAGATTTGCGGCAGCCATGTGCAGGGATGGTAGCGGCCGGAGGGGGTGGCTGACTAAAACTGCAACACGTTCTAGTCTTGGCGCATGAGTGATGATCTCCTGCGCCATCCCATTCATTCCGGACACCTGACCGTCGGTGCGCTCAAGCGCAACAAGAACAAGCCGGTGCTGCATCTCGGCGACACCACGCTGACCGGTGGACAGCTCGCCGAGCGCATCAGCCAGTACATCCAGGCGTTCGAGGCGCTCGGTGCGGGCACCGGCGCGACCGTCGGGCTGCTGTCGCTGAACCGGCCCGAGGTGCTGATGATCATCGGCGCCGGCCAGACCCAGGGCTATCGGCGCGTGGCACTGCACCCGCTGGGCTCCCTGGACGACCACGCCTACGTTCTGGGCGACGCCGGCGTGACGTCGCTGATCATCGACCCGAACCCGATGTTCGTCGAGCGGGCGCAGGGCCTGCTGGAGAAGGTGCCCGGCCTCAAGCAGGTCCTGACCATCGGCCCGGTCCCCGAGGCGCTCGGCGATTCGGCGGTGGACCTGGTGGCCGAGGCGGCCAAGTATCCGCCGAAGCCGTTGGTGGCGGCCGATCTTCCGCCCGACCACATCGGCGGGATGGCCTACACCGGCGGCACCACCGGCAAGCCCAAGGGCGTGCTGGGCACCGCGCAGTCGATCACCACGATGACCACGATCCAGTTGGCCGAGTGGGAGTGGCCCGACAACCCGCGGTTCTTGATGTGCACGCCGCTGTCGCATGCCGGGGCGGCGTTCTTCGTGCCGACCATCATCAAGGGCGGGGAGCTGGTGGTGCTGACCAAGTTCGACCCGGCCGAGGTGCTGCGCGTGATCGAGGAGCAGAAGATCACCGCGACCATGCTGGTGCCGTCGATGATCTACGCGCTGATGGACCACCCGGATTCGCACACCCGCGACCTGTCCTCGCTGGAGACGGTTTATTACGGCGCCTCGGCGATGAACCCGGTGCGGCTTGCCGAGGCCATCCGCCGCTTCGGGCCGATCTTCGCCCAGTACTACGGGCAGTCCGAGGCCCCGATGGTGATCTCGTACCTGGCCAAGAAGGACCACGACGAGAAGCGGCTCACCTCCTGCGGGCGGCCCACCCTGTTCGCCCGCACGGCGCTGCTGGGCGCCGACGGCGAGCCGGTGCCGCAGGGCGAGGTCGGCGAGATCTGCGTGTCCGGGCCGCTTTTGAGCGGCGGGTACTGGAACCTGCCGGAGGAGACGGCCAAGACCTTCAAGGACGGGTGGCTGCACACCGGCGACATGGCCCGCGAGGACGAGGATGGCTTCTGGTTCATCGTCGACCGGGTCAAGGACATGATCGTCACGGGCGGGTTCAACGTGTTCCCGCGCGAGGTCGAGGACGTGGTCGCCGAGCACCCGGCCGTCGCGCAGGTGTGCGTGATCGGCACGCCGGACGAGAAGTGGGGCGAAGCCGTCACCGCGGTGATCGTGCTGCGGCCCGACCATCCCTCCGACGAGGAGGCGGTGGCCAAGGTCACCGTCGAGATCCAGGCGGCCGTCAAGGAGCGCAAGGGTTCGGTGCAATCGCCCAAGCAGGTGATCGTCGTCGACTCGGTGCCGGTGACCGCGCTGGGCAAGCCCGACAAGAAAGCCGTGCGCGCGCAGTTCTGGGAGGGCGCCGGCCGCGCGGTCGGCTGAGTCGTCAGGCGGCGATCCCGGCGACCAGCAGGTCGAGCATGCGGCCGGTCTGCTCGGGCGAGCCGCTGGCCAGAAAGATGCCGATCAGGCTGGACACCACGTCGTCGGCCTGCACGTCGGCGCGCAGGCTGCCGTCCTCGGCCCCGGCCCGCAACAGCAGCTCGACGGCGCCGACGATGCTGTCCCGGGTCTGGCCGGCCTGCATGGCACCTGAGGCGAAGATCGCCTGCAGCGACTCGGCCATGCCGCGCTTGGCGGCCACGAATGACGCGTAGCGATCCATCCAGCGGCGCAGCGCCGTCTGGGGTGGGTGGCGCTTGAGCAGCCGCCCGGCCGCCGCGGCCACTTCGGCGAGCTCCGCGCGGTAGATCGCCTCGACGAGCGCCTCTCGATTCGGGAAATGGCGGTACAGCGTGCCGATCCCCACGCCGGCCTCGCGCGCGATGGCCTCCAGCGACACCGGTCGCCCGTCGGCGGTGGCGAACGCCGCCGCCGCCACCTCGAGCAGGCGCTCGCGATTCCGGCGCGCGTCCGATCGGATCCCGGCCAAGCGGAGGCTCCTCCACTTCTGTTACGCTCTCGGACAAGCGGAGGACCCTCCGCATTTCTCCAGTGTGACACGAGGGAGCACCATGACGGACAAACCACGGCCCGGCGGTCTCGGCAGGATCGGCACGTCGACCGTCGCGCGCATGGGCTACGGCGCCATGCAACTGTTCGAGGCCGCGCCGGAAGACGCGGCCACCGTGCTGCGCCGCGCGGTCGAGCTCGGCGTCAACCACATCGACACGGCATCGTTCTACGGCCCCGGCGAGGTGAACCGCCGGATCCGGGCGGCGCTGGCCCCCTACGCCGACGACCTCGTCATCGTCAGCAAGGTCGGCGCCCGCTACACCGGCGAACAGCCCATGCCCCTGGCGGCGGCACAAAAGCCCGCGGAGCTGCGCGCCGCGGTCGAGGACGACCTGCGTCAGCTCGGCCTGGACTGCGTCCCGGTGGTCAACCTTCGGCGCATGGACCTCGGCCCCGGCGTGGCCGCCGAGGGCGATCAGAAGGTGGACGTCGACGACCAGCTCGCCGAGATGATCGCGCTGCGCGACGAGGGCAAAATCGGCGCGATCGGCATCAGCGCCGTGCCGGTGGACGTGGTGCGGCGCGCGCTGCCGGCGGGAATAGTCTGCGTGCAGAACGCGTACAGCGCGCTCGACCGCTCGCAGGAAGACACGTTGCGACTGTGCGCCGCAGAGGGTGTCGCGTGGGTGCCCTACTTCCCGCTGGGATCGTCGTTTCCCGGTTTCCCGAAGGTCGCCGACCATCCGGTGGTGGTCGAGATCGCCGGCCGGCTCGGGGTCACCGGCGCCCAGGTCGGCCTGGCGTGGCTGCTGGCGCATACGCCGAACACGTTGCTGATCCCCGGCACGCGATCCGTCGGGCACCTGGAAGAGAACCTGGGCGCGGGTGACGTCAGCCTGGATGCCGAGGCGCTGGAAAAACTCGACGCCGTCGGCTAGCTGATTACTGCGCCGAGCATGCGGCTGGCCGCACACTCGCGTTCGAATGCACGGCTGGGCGCACACTCGGCGCCTCAATCGGCGCGAGGTAACGTCGCGGGGTATGGGAAGCGGCAAACCGATCAAGCCGCCGTGGTGGCTGAAGCCGGCCAACAAGGTCTTCATCCAGATGTCGCGGCTGGGAATGAGTTTCGGCGGCGAGAGCCCCGTCGTGTTGACGGTGGCCGGCCGCAAGTCCGGCGCGCCGCGCTCGACCCCGGTGACCCCCATGACCGTCGACGGCCGGCAGTACGTCGTCGCGGGGTTCCCGGGCGCCGACTGGGTGGCCAACGTGCGGGCCGCCGGCGAGGCGACGATCGCGCGCGGGCGGCGCGCCCAGAGGGTGCGGATGGCCGAGCTGCCGGCCGCGGAAGCGCGGCCGATCCTGCGACTCTTCCCCACCGAGGTGCCGACGGGCGTCGGCTTCATGAAGCGGGCGGGGCTCGTCACCGAGGGCCGTCCCGAGGAGTTCGAGGCCCTGGCCGGCCGCTGCGCCGTGTTCCGACTGGACCCGGCTTAGGAGTTCAAACACCTTGACTGACAATCCATTTGACGAGCAGGCCTGGCGGCCCGTTGACGGGTTCGACGGCCTGACCGACATCACCTATCACCGCCACGTCACCGACGCGACGGTCCGGGTGGCCTTCGACCGCCCCGAGGTGCGCAACGCGTTTCGCCCGCACACCGTCGACGAGCTCTACCGGGTGCTCGACCACGCGCGGATGTCGCCCGACGTGGGGGTGGTGCTGCTGACCGGCAACGGGCCGTCGCCGAAGGACGGCGGCTGGGCGTTCTGCTCCGGCGGCGACCAGCGCATCCGCGGGCGCAGCGGGTACCAGTACGCGAGCGGTGACACGGCGGACACCGTGGACACCGCCCGCGCCGGGCGGCTGCACATCCTCGAGGTGCAGCGGCTGATCCGGTTCATGCCCAAGGTGGTCATCTGCCTGGTCAACGGGTGGGCCGCCGGCGGCGGGCACAGCCTGCACGTGGTGTGCGACCTCACCCTGGCCAGCCGCGAGCACGCCCGGTTCAAGCAGACCGACGCCGACGTCGGCAGCTTCGACGGCGGCTACGGCAGCGCGTACCTGGCGCGCCAGGTGGGCCAGAAGTTCGCCCGCGAGATCTTCTTCCTGGGCCGTGCGTACACCGCCGAGCAGATGCACCACATGGGCGCGGTCAACGCGGTCATCGACCACGCCGACCTGGAACGGGCGGGCATCGAGTGGGCGGCCGAGATCAACGCCAAATCGCCTCAGGCGCAACGGATGCTCAAGTTCGCCTTCAACCTGCTCGACGACGGGCTGGTGGGTCAGCAGCTGTTCGCCGGCGAGGCCACCCGGCTCGCGTACATGACCGACGAGGCCGTCGAGGGCCGCGACGCCTTCCTGGAGAAGCGGCCGCCGGACTGGAGCCGGTTCCCCCGCTACTTCTAGGGGGGTCACGCTGGCGTGACACTCGGCGCCGAACGTCACGCTGGCGTGACGCTCGTCGGATTCGAGCCCGCCCCTAGACTCCCCACGTGAGCAAGAGCCCCCTTCGCCGTTTCACCGACCAGCTGGTGCTGGCCACCATGCGGCCGCCGATGGCCCCGCAGGTGCTGGTCAACCGCCCCGCCATCAAGCCCGTCGACCTCGCCGGCAAGCGCATCCTGCTCACCGGGGCGTCTTCGGGCATCGGGGAGGCCGCGGCGGAACTGCTCGCCCGCGAGGGCGCGACGGTGGTGGTCGTCGCCCGGCGTCAGGACCTGCTCGACGCGCTCGCGCAGCGGATCACCGCGGCGGGCGGCAGCG
Organism: Mycobacterium hainanense; assembly: GCF_041890355.1. Classification (NCBI taxonomy): domain Bacteria; kingdom Bacillati; phylum Actinomycetota; class Actinomycetes; order Mycobacteriales; family Mycobacteriaceae; genus Mycobacterium; species Mycobacterium hainanense. The sequence continues at coordinate 5,013,305 of NZ_CP169059.1, forward strand.
CGCTCGCCCTGCCGTGCGACGTCTCCGACCTGGACGCCGTCGACGCGTTGGTCGCCGACGTCGAGAAGCGCCTCGGCGGGGTGGACATCCTGATCAACAACGCCGGCCGGTCCATCCGGCGCCCGCTGGCCGAGTCGCTGGAACGCTGGCACGACGTCGAGCGGACCATCGCGCTCAACTACTACGCGCCGCTGCGACTGATCCGCGGGCTGGCGCCCGGGATGCTCGAGCGCGGCGACGGACACGTCATCAACGTCTCCACGTGGGGGGTGCTGTCGGAGGCCTCGCCGCTGTTCGCGGTCTACAACGCGTCGAAGGCCGCGCTGTCGGCGGTGAGCCGCGTCGTGGAGACCGAGTGGGGCCAGCGGGGCGTGCATTCGACGACGCTGTACTACCCGCTGGTGGCCACGCCGATGATCGCGCCGACGAAGGCCTACGAGGGCATGCCCGCGCTCACGTCGGCGGAGGCCGCCGAATGGATGCTGACCGCCGCCCGCACCCGGCCGGTGCGGATCGCGCCGCGGATGGCGATCGCCGCCAAGGCGCTGGACACCTTCGGCCCCCGCTTCGTCAACGCGATCATGCAACGCCAAAGCATCCAGCCCAACCGCGCTGAGCAGTAGCTGACCGGCTCGTGTGATAGACACGACACCATGGAGATCCTGGCCAGCCGGATGCTGTTCCGGCCGGCGGACTATCAGCAGTCGTTGGCGTTTTACCGGGACCAGATCGGGCTCGCGATAGCCCGCGAGTATGGCGCGGGCACAGTCTTTTTCGCCGGCCAGTCGTTGCTGGAGCTGGCCGGCTACGGCTCTCCGGACCACTCCCGCGGCCCCTTCCCCGGCGCGCTGTGGCTCCAGGTGCGCGACATCGAGGCCACCCAAGCCGATTTGCAAAGCCGGGGCGTGGCGATCGCGCGCGAGGCGCGCCAAGAGCCCTGGGGCCTATACGAAATGCACGTGACGGACCCGGACGGCATCACGCTGATCTTCGTTCAGATCCCTCCGGACCACCCGTTACGGCGCGACACCCGGGGTGAACGACAGGCAAAGTCCGGTTAACTGAGAGGTAACATCTGGCGACGACTCTAGGTACATCCGCGATTCGGGTCTTGCTGCATTCGACAATGGAATCCCCCTACCACCAGAATCGGGCGCTGTGAACATCCAATTGTTCCTTCTGATCATTGTCGTAATCACGGCACTGGCTTTCGATTTCACGAACGGCTTCCACGACACCGGCAACGCGATGGCGACCTCGATCGCCAGCGGTGCGCTCAAGCCCAAGGTGGCCGTCGCGCTGTCCGCGGTGCTCAATCTCGTGGGCGCGTTCATGTCCACCGCCGTCGCCGCCACGATTGCCAAGGGCCTGATCGACGGGCACATCGTGACGCTGGAGCTGGTCTTCGCCGGCCTGGTCGGCGGCATCGTGTGGAACCTGCTTACCTGGCTCCTCGGCATCCCGTCGAGTTCCTCGCACGCCCTGATCGGCGGCATCGTCGGCGCCACGATCGCGGCCGTCGGCGGGCACGGCGTGATCTGGAAGGGGCTGGTGTCCCACGTGCTCATCCCCGCCGTCGTCGCCGCGATCCTGGCCATCGTGGTCGGGGCCATCGCGACCTGGCTGGTCTACCGGGTCACCCGGGGCCTCGACACCAGCCGCACCGAGGCCGGCTTTCGGTACGGCCAGTGGGGCTCGGCGTCGCTGGTGTCGCTGGCGCACGGCACCGGCGACGCACAGAAGACAATGGGCATCATCTTCCTGGCCCTGATGTCCTACGGGTCGATCAGCAAGAGCACCGCCGCGCCGCCGCTGTGGGTCATCGGGGCCTGCGCGCTGGCGATGGCGGCGGGCACCTACCTGGGCGGCTGGCGCATCATCCGCACCTTGGGCAAGGGGCTGGTCGAGATCCAGTCGCCGCAGGGCATGGCCGCCGAATCGTCCTCTGCCGCGGTCATTCTGCTGTCCACCCACTTCGGCTACGCGCTGTCGACCACCCAGGTCTGCACGGGCTCGGTGCTCGGCAGCGGGCTCGGCAAGCCCGGCGGCGAGGTCCGCTGGGGCGTCGCCGGCCGCATGGGCGTCGCCTGGCTGGTGACGCTGCCGCTGGCCGGGTTCGTCGGCGCGCTCACCTATTGGATCGTGCACCTGATCGGCGGCTACCCGGGCGCCATCGTCGGTTTCGCGATGCTGGTCGCGGTCTCCGCCACCATCTACATCCGGTCGCGCAAGGTCAAGGTCGACCACAACAACGTCAACGCCGAATGGAAGGGCGACCTGACCGCCGGGCTCGAAGCCGAGGATGCCCACCACCACCACCCGCCAACGGACGTTCACCCGCCGAATGGCAGCGGCAAGTCCCGCCGGTATGACTCCGACGACCCCACGATGAAGGCGAACGCCTGATGAGTCACTTCAGCGATTGGTTCAACTACCAGGCCTCCCTGAAGATCCTGCTCTTCTCCATGCTGGCCGGAGCCGCCTTGCCGGGGCTGTTCGCCCTGGGGTTGCGGTTCCACGCGGTGGGCGCCGGGCAGGTCAGCACCCAGGGCGGCTCGCCACAGAAGAACCCGGCACTGCTGGCGCTCGCCTGGTTGATCTATGCGCTGGTCGTCGTGGTGATCGGCTTCGCCTTGGCGTACATCTCGCGCGACTTCATCGCCCACCACACCGGAGTGGCCTTCCTCGGAGCCAAACCCAAGTAGCATCGAGTGATGCCCACCGCGTTACCGAGCCGGACACCGGGGGGAGCTGGACCAGCGTGAACGGATTTCTCAACTCGATCGTCTCGTGGCTGCGCGCGGGATACCCCGAAGGCGTCCCGGCCACGGACACCTTCCCGGTGCTCGCGCTGCTGGCCCGCCGGCTGTCCAACGACGAGGTCAAGGCCGTCGCCTGCGAGCTGGTCAACCGGGGCGAATTCGACAACGTCGACATCGGGGTGCTGATCACCCAGATCACCGACAACCTGCCCTCGCCCGACGACGTGGAGCGGGTGCGGGTGCGGTTGGCCGCGCAGGGCTGGCCGTTCGACGACGCGGACGAGGTCGAGGACCCCGCATAGCCCTACTGCGCGCACTCACGGTCCCGCCGGGCTCGGCCGTCGCGTCGTTGCTACCCGCCCTGGAACGCGTGCTGGACGGGCGCGACCCCGCTCTGGTCGCCCTCGCGCCCGGCTCGGAGGCGCTGGCGGCGGGGCTGCGGGTCGGCGAGCCCATCGACGACGACGTGGCCCTGGTCGTGACGACGTCGGGGACCACGGGCGCCCCCAAGGGCGCGCTGCTCACCGCCGCCGCGCTGACCGCCAGCGCGACGGCCACCCATGACCGCCTCGGCGGCCCTGGCCGCTGGCTGCTGGCGCTGCCGCCGCATCACATCGCGGGCCTGCAGGTGCTGGTGCGCAGCGCGCTCGCCGGCTCGCCGCCCGTCGAGCTGGATGTCTCCGCAGGCTTCGATATCACCGAATTACCAAGCGCAATAAGGCGATTGGGGCCAGGGCGGCGGTACACGTCGCTGGTGGCCGCGCAGCTGGCCAAGGCGCTGACCGACCCGTCGGCCACGGCCGCGCTCGCCGAACTGGACGCCGTGTTGCTCGGCGGCGGCCCCGCCCCGCAGGGCGTGCTCGACGCCGCCGCGGCGGCCGGTGTCGCCGTGGTCCGCACCTACGGGATGAGCGAGACCGCGGGGGGCTGCGTCTACGACGGCGTGGCGCTGGGCGGTGTCCTGGTCCGGATCGCGGCCGACGGGCGCGTCGTCCTCGGCGGCGCGACGCTGGCCAAGGGCTACCGCAACCCGGTGCAGCCCGACCCGTTCGCCGAACCGGGCTGGTTCCGCACCGACGACCTCGGTGTCGTCGACCAGGCCGGCGTGCTGACCGTGCTGGGCCGCGCCGACGACGCGATCAGCACGGGCGGGCTGACCGTGCTGCCGCAACTGGTCGAGGCCGCGCTGGACACCCATCCCGCCGTCGGGGACTGCGTGGTGTTCGGCGTGCCCGACGACCGGCTTGGCCAGCGGGTGGTCGCCGCGATCGTGGTGGCCGACGGACGACCGGCCCCGGCGCTGGACGCCCTGCGCGCCCACGTGGCGCGGACCCTCGACGCCACCGCCGCGCCGCGCGAAGTGCACGTCGTCGATGCGCTGCCGCGGCGCGGCATCGGCAAGGTCGACCGGGCCGCGCTGGTGCGCCGGTTCGCCGGTCTCGCCGATCAATAGGCTGGTCGACCGTGAGGGTGGCACGCCGGGAGTCCGTGGCCGTCGCGGTCGGGGCGGCGCTGGTGGCGGCGGCGTTCGTGCTGCCGCGGCTGCCCTGGGGTGTGCGCCCGCGGACCGACGTCGGCCAGGAGCGGTTCGGCACGCACGCCGGGGCCGCGCCGATCTTCGGCGCATGGGAGATCCACGCCAGCTGGGGCACCGGGCCCGCCATCGCGATCGCGGCCGCCGCCGTACTATGGGGACCGATTCTGGCGCAACGCCTTTCGTGGCGGATCCTGGCGCTGGGCACCTGGGCAACCGCCTGCGGGTGGGCGTTCGCGCTGGCGATGATCGACGGCTGGCAGCGCGGTTTCGCCGGCCGGCTGACCACCCGCGACGAGTATCTGTCGCAGGTGCCGGGCATCACCGACATCCCCGCCACGCTGCGCACGTTCGCGAGCCGGATCGTCGACTACCAACCGAACTCGTGGACCACCCACGTCTCCGGGCATCCGCCCGGCGCGCTGCTCACGTTCGTCTGGCTGGACCGGATCGGGCTGCACGGCGGCGCCTGGGCGGGGCTGTTGTGCCTGCTGGCCGGCTCCAGCGCGGCGGCCGCGGTGCTGGTCGCCGTCCGCGCGCTGGCCGACGAACGGACCGCCCGGCGGGCCGCGCCGTTCGTGGCGGTGGCGCCGACGGCGATCTGGATCGCGGTCTCGGCCGACGGCTACTTCGCCGGGGTGGCGGCGTGGGGCATCGCGCTGCTGGCCGTGGCGGTGCACCGAGGAGTCCGCTTCCCCGCGCTGACGGCTGCCGCCGCCGGGCTGCTCCTGGGCTGGGGCGTGTTCTGCAACTACGGGCTGACGCTGATGGGCCTGCCGGCGCTGGCGGTGCTGGCATCGGCCGCCGACTGGCGCGCGGCGCTGCGGGCGCTCGGCCCGGCGACGCTGGCGGCCGTTGCCGTGGCGTCAACCTTCGCGGTGGCGGGGTTCTACTGGTTCGACGGCTACCACCTTGTGCAGCAACGCTATTGGCAGGGCATCGCCAAGGACCGCCCATTTCAGTACTGGAGCTGGGCCAACCTGGCGTCCGTCGTCTGCGCGATCGGGTTGGGCAGCGTCGCCGGCGTCAGCCGGGTGTTCGACGCGGCGGCCATCCGTCGCCGCTCCGGGTTTCACCTGCTGCTGCTGGGCATGCTTGCCGCCATCGCGTGCGCCGATCTGAGCATGCTGAGCAAGGCGGAGGTGGAGCGGATCTGGCTGCCCTTCACCGTCTGGCTCACGGCGGCGCCCGCGCTGCTTCCGGCCCGGTCACACCGGATGTGGCTGGCGCTCAACGCCGCCGGCGCGGTGTTGCTGAACACCGTCATCGTCACCAACTGGTGATCGGCTACAGGCCGGCCGCGCGGGTGACCTCGGCGAAGCGGCTGGACGGGCGGCAGGCCGCGCGCACGGCGGCAACGTCCTCGGCGAAGTCGAAGTCGGCCAGCACCGGGGCCGCGTAGGGCTCAATTCCCAAGTCGTGCAACGCCCGGTAGGTCAGCAAGCCGGTATCCGGCTGCGACATCGGGACGGTGCGCAGGCATTCGGCCGCCGCCGGGCTCCGTAAACCCAGCACCCACCAGCCGCCGTCGACGGCCGGCCCGAGCACAGCCGCCGCCTCCCGCAGCCGGTGGGCGCAATCGGTCAACATGTCGGCGGTCACCTGCGGCGTGTCCATCCCGATCTGCACCACCGGGTAGCCGTCGGCGGCATCGGCATGAGCGTTGGCCAGCCGGTCGGCGAAGTCCACCCCACGCTGGGGAATCACCGTAAAGGCCCGCAGCCGTCGCCGGATCTCGGAGGCGCCGGCCGCCGCGTCCAGGTCGCCGGTCATGGCCACCACCCGGTTCGCCGCCGCCGCGGCGGCCACCGCGTCCAGCGTGTCCAGCAGCGCGGCCGCGGCGATCTCGGCGGCCACCACGTCCCCCACCGTCGCGGCGAGCCGGGTCTTGGCCCGGCCCGGCTCCGGCGCCTTGGCGACCACCAGCAGCGTCACCGGAAGGGTCACGAAATCACCTTCCAGAAGTCGAGGATCGCGGTGACGCTCCCCCGCAGCGAACCGCTGACCTTCGACTTGCCGCCGGTGCGGGGACCGTAGCTGACGTCCAGCTCGACCACGTGCCAACCGGCGGCCGCCGCGCGCACCAGCAGCTCCAGCGGATACCCCGAGCGGCGGTCGGTGACGCCCAGGTTCAGCAGCGCCTCGCGCCGCGCCACCCGCATCGGTGCGATGTCGTGCACCGGCAACCCGTGGCGGGTGCGCAGCCGCCAGCTCATCACCACGGTGCCGACCCGGGCGACCCACGGCCAGTGCAGCCCGGCCACCGGCCGGCGCCTTCCGATCACCAGGTCGGCGCCCTGCTCGAGCGCGGCGACCAGTCGCGGCAGGTCGCCGGGGTCCATCGAGCCGTCGGCGTCGATGACCGCGACGATCGGGGTGGTCGCGGCGACCACGCCCGCGTGCACCGCCGAGCCGTACCCGGCCCGCGGCTCGGCCACGACATCGGCGCCATGGCGCCGCGCCACCGCGGCGGTGTCGTCGGTGCTGTTGTTGTCGACCACCAACGCCCGGTAGCCGGCGGGGATGGCCGCCAGCACCGCCGGCAGCGACTCCTCCTCGTTCAGGCAGGGCAGCACCACCGTGACGGCGTCGGGCATCGCCGGCTCAGAACCCGCGATGGGGGTGGGGCTGCTGCGGGACGAGGGTCTGCGGCTGCTGGGTCTGCGTGTGCGGCGGCGCCACCGTCGTTTCGTGCGTGCTGGGCGGCGGCGCCGCGGTGGTCGGCGCCTGCGTCGACGTGAACGGCGTCTTGGTGTTCGACGGCGGCGTCGTCGTCACCGGCGGTTGGGTGGTGGTCGTCGGCATCGTCGTGGTGGACGGCGTCGTCGTGGTGGGCGTGGTCGGGGTGGGCGTCGTCGTGGTGGTGATCGTCGGCGTCGTCGTGGTGGTGGTGATCGTCGGCGTCGTGGTGGTCGGCGGGTTGTAGGGCGGCGGCGGATATACCGGGACCGGAACGATGACCGGGATCGGAAGCGGCACAGCGGGATTGGGGTTGGGCACGACGCCGGGGGTGGCGGGCGCCACCGGGGCGGGCGCGGCCGGGACACCCGCACCGGGCGACGTGCCCTGCGCCGGAAGGAGACCGTTGGCATCCGGAATGACGCCGCCCTGGAAACCGGCGTTGGGCTGGTCGGCCGGGGGCGGGGGCACCGGCGCCTGCTGCTGCGTCGGCAACAGCGGCAAGAACTTGCCCGGGGCGGCGTTCTGATGGCCCACCACCGGCTGCTGGCTCGCGGCGGGGCGGACCGCGATGGCCACCGCGGCGGCCAGCGACGCGAAACCGATGACTGCGAAGGCGATCACGGCGTTGCCGACCACCAGGGACCGGCGGCTGAGCCGCGAGGGGATGGCCTCGGTCTCGTCGAAGTCGTCGTACCCGTCGTAGTCGGGGTCGTACTCGTCGCCGGGGAACGGCTCGGCGTCCTCGGTCATCGAATACGCCAGCTGCGGTTCCTCGACGGCCGGCGGGGGCACGACGGTCGTCTCGTCCCCGGTGGGCCCCGCGGCCGGCGCCATCGCGGTCTCGTCGCCGGTGAGCCCCACCGCTGGAGCCAGCGCGGTCGCGTCCCCGGCGGACAACGCCGTCTGCGCCGCGGCGGCCATGGCGGCGCCCCGGGCGACCGCGAACGACGGGTCCTCGGCGACCTGCACCCGCATGGTCGACGCATCGCGCAACTGGTCGGCGACCTGGGTCAGCTCGGGGGATGCGCCCACCAGGTACACCTCGCCCGGCGCGTCCGGACTGGCGGTGAGCTGGGCCAACATGGTGTCGAACGCGGCGGTGGCGTCGCCGCCGGCGAGCGGCTGCTGGGCCAGCACGGTCGGCGGTGCGTCCGGGTCCGCACCGGCTCCGGGCACCGACAGCGTCGCCGTCGCGTCGTTCATCACCAGCGCGGCGCCGGGCCGGCCGGCCGCGCGCATCAAGGCGGTCACCGCCTGCGACTCGGAGAGCACCGCGACGTTGGGGACCCCGGAGTTCTCCAGGGCCTGCCGCAACTGGCCGGCGAGCGGAGCGTCGCTCCAGCACAGCCGGGCGCCAACCAGTCGGTGGTTCTCGTCCGCGAGGAGCCGATTGGTGCCGACCACCGTCTCGGTGAGTTTGCCGACCGGGTTGTCCTCCAGGTCGACGACGGACTGGTCGATCACGTCGGCGCCCGGACCGACGAGCGCCAAGCGGGCGACGGGGCCCGTGACCGCGACCCCCAACACGACGTCCATCCCGGTTCTCCTTCGGCCGGCCACCCCACGGCCAGCAATGTCCCGGCATCATTACACTTGCGATACCGTTGGCAGTATCCGTTATTCGGGCGAACAAGGTTTGCCTATAGCGCAGCGTAACCAGCTTCTCGAACGACAGGACGGTCGCCGGGGAATCCGCCACGGCGTCCGAACGGAGATTATGTTCGCAAGCGAGCAGTGCGGCCGCCCCGGCAGGGTATTCGCCCGGCGCGCAACCGAACCTGCGCCGCATGTAATCGTCCTTGATTTGCGGGGGGCATGGTGAGCCAGAGCAGTGACGACACGCCTACCGGCCCCATCCGCGGACAGGCGCAGGCGACCACTCGCATCGTGCGGCCCGCCCCGAGCGCTCCGGCCGCGCCGCCCGACCCGACCCGACGCCGGTGGGTCAGCGACCTGACCGCCGTCGCGCTGCTCGTCATCGCCGTGTTCCTGCCGTGGAATCTGTACTTCGGCGTCGGGATTCCCGGCAGCAACCCGATCCTGTTCGCCGTATTGCTGGCGGTGACCGTGCTCTCCGTCGTCGCCGTCGCGGTAGCCGGTTCCTGGAGGGCGTCCGGCGCGCGGTTCAACCCGGGCACGGCGGGCCGCCTACGCCTGGCGCTCAACATCCCCTACACGCTGCTGGTGCTGGCTTTCGTCGGGTTCGACGCGTTCGAGACCGTCCGGTTCGGGGGCACGGTCAACGTGCCGGGCGGCGTGGGGCCCGGGGCGTGGGTGGGCATCGCCGGCTGCATGCTGAGTGCGCAAGCCGTGACCGCGGGCGCCCGGTCGGGACCGGTCCCCGAGGGCGACGAGCACTCCGGCTGGCTGCGGTCCGCCCGTTTCATCGGCTACGCGTCGATGGCGTTGGCGATGCTCAGCTTCGGTGTCAACCTGTACTGGCGGGTGCGCTATGCGCTGCAAAGCGCCGGGGGCGCAGGCGAGTTCGGCAAGCAGAACGTCGCGGTCATCGTTACGGCGGTGGTCTACGGCGTGGTGGCGTTGGTCGCCGTGCTGGTGGCCGCCAGGTGGTTGCTCCGCGGCACCAGGGCCGCCCGGCTGGCCACCGTCGCGCTCGGCGCTTCGACGCTGGTCGCCGGAATCGGGGTGTGGATCCTGCCGCTGGGTCGCGACATCGACGCGTTCCACGGCATCGCACAGAACACGTCGACCGCCGGGGTCGGCTTCGAGGGCTACCTGGCGTGGGCCGCGGCGGCGGTGTTCGCGCCGGCGACGCTGTTCGGTCACCGCAACACCACCGGCGCCGAGGAGAGCGCCTGGCGGGCGGCGGCCCGAAATGGCTTGCTGCTCATCGCCGTATGGGGCCTGGGTTCGATGGTGATGCGACTGACCGACCTGTTCGTCTCCGTGAGCCTGAACTACCCCTTCTCGCGCTACGACAGCGTGGTGCTTGCCGGGTTCGATCTGGCCACCGCGCTGCTGGCGATCTGGCTGCGCATCAACCTGGCCGACGCCACCCGCTCCGCGCGCCTGATCTCGTCGCTGTGCGGGCTGGTCGCCACGCTGAGCGTCGCGCGCGTGGTGGTGGGCGTGGTGCTGGCGCCGCGATTCGCGGATTCGCCGGCGTCCCCGGCGCGGCACCCGGTCTACGGGAACAACCTCGCCCAGCAGATCACCAGCACCTTCGACGTGGCCCTGTGCGGCCTTGCGCTGTGCATCCTGGGGGCGGCCATCGTCACCGGGCAGCTGCACGGCCGGCGCCTGCGCCGCCGCCGTGCCGCCCGCAAGGCCCCCGCCCCGACGGGCGCTCCCCCCGGGCCGAGGGCACGCGTCCCGGTGGGCCGCGCCGCCGCGCCGTCGGCCGCGGCGACCACCCGGATCAACACCGGCCCCCGGATCTTCCGGGGCGACGATTCCGCGACGCGGCAGATACCCCTGCAGAAACCCAAGATCTACCGGCCGCCGCAGGCGTAGCGCGCTCAGCGCAGCGGGGCGAACGCGAATTCCCGCAAGCCCTCGGCCGGGCCGATGCGCGCCCGGAACCCCAGCACCTCGGCCGCCCGTGACGGGTCGGCAACGATGTGGCGCACGTCGCCGCTGCGGTACTGGCCGGTGATCACCGGTGCCAGCGATCCGCCGCGCGCGTCGCAGAGCGCGCCGGCCACCTGCAGGATCGAGACCGGCCGCCCCGAACAGACGTTGACTGCGGTGAACCCGTCGGTGTGCTGGGTGGCCGCCAGGTTGGCGGCGGCCACGTCGTCGACGTGGACGAAGTCCCGCATCTGGCCCCCGTCCTCGAAAACCCTTGGCGGCTGGCCCTTTTCGAGTGACGACCGGAAGATGGCCGCCACCCCGGAATACGGGGTGTCGCGCGGCATACCGGGACCGTAGACGTTGTGGTAGCGCAGCGCCACCACCGACCCGCCGGTCGACTCCGACCAGGCCAAGGCGTAGTGCTCCTGGGCCGTCTTGCTCGCCGCGTACAGGCTGCGCGGCCGCAGCGCCGCGTCCTCGTCGACGAGGCGCCAAGCCAGTTCCTCGCCCCCGATCGGGCAGCGGTGTTCGAAGACCCCGGCGTCGAGGTCTTCGCGCCGCCGCGGCAGCGGGTCGACGTCCCCGTGCCGCCCACAGTGGTAGCGACCCTGCCCGTACACCACCATCGACGAGGCCAGCACCAGGCGGCGCACTCCCGCGGCGAACATCCGCGCCAGCAGCACCGTCGTGGCGAAATCGTTGTGGCCGCCGTAGGCGGGCGCGTCGGCGGCGTCCACGCCCGCACCGACCATCGCCGCCTGATGACAAACCAGGTCCACCCCGTCCAGCAGGGGCGCCAGCGCCCCGGCGTCGCGGACGTCGACGCGGTGACAACCCCGCGGCAGCACGGGATTCGGGCCGTGCGCTGCGGGCAGCAACGCATCGACGCCAACCACGTCGTGGCCCGCCACGCGCAGCGCCGCGTCCACCCGCGAACCGATGAAGCCGGCCGCCCCGGTGAGCAACACCCTCATGGCAGCTCGACGGGCAGCGTGACCCCGGTGTGCGGCAGGCAGTGCGTGCAGTCGCGTTCGCCGGCGACGCGGCCGATAGCCTGGCGCACCAGCTCTTTGAATCCGCCGATGTTCTTCTCGAATTCGGCGAACACCTCGACGGCGGTCACCCCCTGCCCGGCGATCACCCCGGCGTCCAGGTCGGTGACCAAAGCGATTGCGGCATAACACATTTCCAGTTCGCGGGCCAACACCGCCTCCGGGTAGCCCGTCATGTTCACCAGCGAGAACCCCCGCCGAGGCGAACCACCGGCTCTCCGCCCGGGTGGAAAACCGCGGCCCCTGGATCACCACCATGGTGCCGCCGTCGACCACACCCGGCAGGCCGGTCACCGCGGCGCGCAGGCTGGGACAGTACGGGTCGGCGAAGTCGACGTGGATGCCGCCGGAATCGAAGTAGGTGTCGGCCCGGCCGCTGGTGCGATCGACCAGCTGATCGGGCACCACGACGGCGCCCGGGCCGTTCCCGGGCTCGAGGCTGCCGACGGCGCAGGGCGCGAAGATCCGTCGCACCCCGAGCTTGCGCAGGGCCCACATGTTGGCCCGATACGGCACGGTGTGCGCCGAGAACTGGTGGCTGGTCCCGTGCCGGGGCAAAAACGCCACCTCGTGACCCCCGACGGCGCCGACGGTGAGCGGCGCGCTCGGCGGCCCGTACGGGGTGTCGACGTCGACGGCGCGGGTGTCGGACTCGAAGAACGTGTAAAAACCGCTGCCGCCGATGACTCCGAGCATCCGCCCATTGTGGTGCATGGCCCGCGCCGGATCGTGGGCGCGGGGCGCGGGGCGGGGTACTGGCAGGATGTCCTCGTGGCCAATTTCGGGCAGTGGATCTCCGGTGCGCGGCCGCGGACGCTGCCCAACGCGGTGGCGCCGGTGGTTGCGGGCACCGGCGCGGCGGCGTGGCTGGGATCCGCGGTGTGGTGGAAGGCGCTGTTGGCGCTGGCCGTCGCGGTCGCGCTGACCGTCGGCGTCAACTACGCCAACGACTACTCCGACGGCGTCCGCGGCACCGACGACGAGCGGGCCGGCCCGATGCGCCTGGTGGGCTCGCGGCTGGCCACCCCGCGGTCGGTGCTCGCCGCCGCGGTGGCGAGCCTGACGGTCGGGGCGGCCGCCGGCCTGGCCCTCGCGCTCGTCAGCGCGCCGTGGCTGATCGCCGTGGGCGCGGTGTGCATCGCCGGCGCGTGGCTGTACACGGGCGGCTCGAAACCCTACGGCTACGCCGGTTTCGGCGAGGTCGCGGTGTTCGTCTTCTTCGGGCTGGTGGCCGTGCTCGGCACCGAGTACACCCAGGCGCTGCAGGTGGACTGGGTGGGGCTGGCGCTGGCGGTGTCGATCGGGGCGCTGTCGTCGTCGGTGCTGGTGGCCAACAACCTGCGCGACATTCCGACCGACGCGCAATCGGGGAAGATCACCCTGGCGGTGCGGCTGGGCGATGCCCGCACCCGCATCCTGTACCAGGCGCTGCTCGCGACCGCCGGGCTGCTGACACTGGTGCTGATGGCCGCGACACCGTGGTGCGCCGTCGGATTGGTGGCCACGCCGCTGGCGCTGCGGGCGGCGGGCCCGGTGCGGTCGGGACGCGGCGGCCCGGAGCTCATTCCCGTGCTGCGCGACACCGGGCTGGCCATGGTCGCCTGGGCGATCGCGGTGGCGGCGGCCCTGGCGCTGGCCGGCTGACTCGCCCGGATGTGTCGGTACCGCCCGCGCCCGCGACGGATCGGATAACAATGGGTGGTCGGCCCGCGATCAACGGCCGGTCATGGACAACACCGATCGGGGACAGCAGTGAAGCAGATCGCCGCGACCAGTGGACCGCGGAACATCGGATTGCTCAGCGTCGGGGCGTACCGCCCCGAACGGGTCGTCACCAACGACGAGATTTGCCAGAACATCGACTCGTCCGATGAGTGGATCTTCACCCGCACCGGGATCAAGACCCGCCGGTTCGCCGCCCGCGACGAATCCGCCGCGTCCATGGCCACCGAGGCCGGTCGGCAGGCGATCGCGACCGCGGGGCTGACGCCGTCGGACATCGACTGCGTGATCGTCGCGACCAGCACGCATTTCCTGCAGACGCCGGCGTGCGGCCCGGCGGTTGCCGCCGCCTTGGGCGCCACGGGCGTGCCGGCGTTCGACGTCTCGGCGGGGTGCGCCGGCTTCGGCTACGCGCTGGGCCTCGCGGCCGACATGATCCGCGGCGGGACCGCCGCCAAGGTGCTCGTCCTGGGTTCGGAGAAGCTGTCCCCCACGGTGGACATGCAGGACCGCACCAACTGCTTCATCTTCGCCGACGGCGCGGCGGGGGTGGTGGTGGGCGAGACGCCCGATCAGGGCATCGGCCCGACCATCTGGGGCAGCGACGGCGAACAGGCGCTGGCGATACGGCAGGACATCGACTGGATCGACTACATGGACGCCCCCACCGGGCCCCGCCCGTTCCTGCGGCTCGAGGGCAGCGCGGTGTTCCGGTGGGCGGCGTTCGAGATGGGCAAGGTCGGCCGGCAGGCGATGGACGCGGCCGGCATCAGGCCCGACGAGATCGACGTGTTCGTGCCCCACCAGGCCAACAGCCGCATCAACGAGGTCCTGGCGAAGAGCCTGGAGTTGCGGCCCGACGCCGTCGTCGCCAACGACATCGAGCACACCGGCAACACCTCGGCGGCCTCCATCCCCCTCGCGATGGCCGAGCTGCTGGAAACCGGGGCGGCCAGGCCCGGCGACCTGGCCCTGCTGATCGGTTACGGCGCGGGCCTCAGTTATGCCGCGCAGGTCGTGCGGATGCCCAACTACTGATCGGCCGCCGGCCCGTCGGGGTCGCCATGCAGCCGGGCCCGCAATTGTTCGCGCTCCCGGCGCCGGCGCTCACCGGCCGTCGCCAGCGACGCGGTGGCGCGGCGGCGCAGCGGGCCGAACAGCCAGATGCCCAGGGGCATCGCCATGATCAGCGCGAACAACGCGGCGACCACGATCGGGAACTGGCTGACCCCCATCAGCCGCCCCACCCCGTAGATCGCGGCGGCGAGCGCCACCGCCAGCAGCAGCCGCGCCGCCGCGTAGAGCAGGACGTCGACCACCACCCGGCGGCCACCACCCGGCGCCCGGCCCCCGTCCGCGCCGTCCCTCGGGCTGTTGTCGCTGGCTCCTTCTGACACAGGAGAGAGCCTACGGCGCGGGTATATTCGTCCGAGGAGGTGTTGAGTGCTCTACCTGCTGCTCGTCCTGATTTTGGGGACGCTGATCTACGTTGGCTGGCGCGCGGCGCGGTCGCAGATGAACCGGCCGAAGACTCGCGTCATCGGGCCGGACGACGATCCAGACTTCTTGCGGCGGTTAGGCCACGGGGACAACAACCCCCGCTGAGGCGCTATGCGATCCCGGGGCTGCGCTGCTCCCCCGGAAACCCGTCGGCGACGATGGCCGCCAGCTCGGTGAGCGCCTCGCGCGTCGGCCTCTTCAGCCTGTCCAGCTCGATCTCGGCGCCCTCTTCCAGGTGCGGGTCGAACGGCACCACCTGGACCGCGCGGCAGCGGCGGGCGAAGTGGTCGACCACCTTGTTCATGTCGACCTTGCCGGTGCGCGGCCGCACGCCGTTGATCACCGCGACCGCGTTGCGCACCATGTCCTCGTGGCCGTGCGCGTCCAGCCAGTCCAGTGTCGCCGACGCGCTGCGCGCCCCGTCGATGGATCCCGAACTCACCACGACAAGGACGTCGGCCTTGTCCAGCACCGAGGACATCACCGAGTGCAGCAGGCCCGGGCCGCAGTCGGTGAGGACCAGACCGTAGAACCGTTCCAGCACGTCCAGGACGCGCGTGTAGTCCTCGGCGCTGAACGCCTCCGAGACGGCCGGGTCGGTTTCCGAGGCCAGCACCTCAAGGCCGCTCGGGCCCTTCGAGGTGTAGCGGCGGACATCGCTGTAGCGCTCGATGCTGCCGGCGTCGTGCAGCAGCTGGCGCACCGTCGCCGCGGTCTCCAGCGGGATCTTCTGGCTCAGCGTGCCGCGGTCGGGGTTGGCGTCGACCGCGACCACCCGATCACCGCGGATCGAGGCGAAGGTGGCGCCCATCGTCGCGGCGATCGTCGTCTTGCCGACGCCGCCCTTCAGTGACACCAGCGCGATCCGGTAGCAGCCGCGCAACGGCCGGTTCACCTGCGCCACCAGGTTGTTGTAGCGGGCGGCCCGCGGGCTCTCGCCGAGGTTGATCAGGTGACCGGACAGCTCGTAGAGCAGCCGGCGCCAGCCCTCCGACGGCGGCGGCTTGACCGGCCGCAGCAACATGCCGGTGGACAGCTCCGGGTACGGCGTGTGCGGCACCGGCTCGGGCCGCGGCGGGGCCTGCGGGGGCGGCGCGTCAGCCGGGCCGGTGTAGTAGGCGCCGTACGCGGTCGGGTCGACCCGCGGGATCCCGGTCACCGGGGTGGAATCCCAGGGCGGCATCCCGGCGGGCCTGGGCGTGGTCGGTGGCGCCATGTCCCGCCGCTCGGGCCGCCGTTCGGTGCGGAATCCGGCGAAGGCGCGGGTCGGCGCTTCGCCCCCGTCGGCATGCGGTGCGTCGGCGGTCACGGGCGAGGCCGGCGGCCCCGGTGGAGGCATTTGCGTGGTCGGCTCCTCGGGCGCCCCCACGCCCGTCGTCGGATGGTCGGACACGTGCACTCCCCCTTGCTGCGTTACTTGGGTCGGTCGCTGCGGTCACCCCACGCCCGCATACGAATGCAGGCCCACGGTCACCAGGTTAACGAAGAACAGATTGAAGACCATGGCCACGAACCCCGCGACGTTGATCCACGCCGCCTTGCGGTCCCGCCATCCCGCCGTCGACCTGGCGTGCAGGTAGGCGGCGTAGATAACCCAGGCGACGAAGGACACGGTCTCCTTGGGGTCCCAGCCCCAGTACCGCCCCCACGCCTCCTCCGCCCAGATCGCGCCGAAAATGACGCCGAAGCCGAAGACCGGGAAGGCGAAGATCGTGGTCCGGTAGGCGACGCGGTCCAGCGTCTGCGCGTCGGGGAAGCGCCGCACCACCCGCGCCAGGGCGCCCTCGGCGCCCGGTTCGCCCAGGCGCGAGGTGCGCAGCAGGAACAGGATGCTGGCGATGCCGGCGACCATGAAGACCCCCGAGCCCAGGCTGACCACCGACACGTGGATGGGCAGCCAGTAGGACTGCAGCGCGGGCATCACCGGCGCGGCGTTGGTGTAGAGCCAGCGCCCGGACACCGTGAGCAGGATCAGCACCGGCACCAGCAGGAAGACCCACAGCGGGCGGTATTGCGGGCGGCGCAACACGAACGCCCCGGCGAGCAACCCGCACATGCAGGTCAGGTTGATGAACTCGTACATGTTGCCCCACGGCACCCGCACGGTGGCCAGGCCGCGCAGCACGATGCAGGCGAACAGCAGCCCGATGCCGAGGTAGGCCACGGCCAGCCCGCCCCGCCCGACGCGTTGGTCCAGCGGCCGTCCGGGGACGTCCTCGACGATGCCGGGGGCACCGCGGTCCCCGGCGACCGCGCCGGCCAACACCCGCTCGCGCCGGTCCACGCGGCGGCCGCCGGCGTACGCCAGCTCGAAGGCCAGCAACAGCAACGCGATGACGAGCGCCACCACCGCCGACGTGAACGCCCAGTCGGAGTAGCGCGCCAGCCCGACGTTGACGTGCACCGTGTTCATTTGACGTCCACCTCAGAACTCCTTCTGGACGCGGGGGGCTCGAGTGCCTGAGTGCCGTCGGGCCGGCCCAGGCCGTCCAGCACCCGCTCGGTCAACCGCTCGAACTCGTCGCCCCACCCGGAGTTGTCGGTGCGGGCCAGCCCGCCCAACTCGACGTTCACCGTACCGGCCCCCGGAGTGAGCCGGACCCACACCCGGCGACGGCGCACCAGCAGCGACACCAGCAGTCCACCCATCATCGTGATGGCGAACACCAGCACCCAGACCTGGCCCGGGTCGTGCGAAACCTGAAGGTTGACGAACGGCACGGCGCCGTCGAAGCGGACGACGGTGCCGGCCGCCGGGCCCGCCGCGATCCGGACCTCCTGCCCGGCCCGCAGGTTGACGCGCTTCTCCTTGGTCAGCCGGCCCTGCTGGATCAGCCGCGGGTCCAGGGTGAACAGCGATTGGGGCCGCCCGGTGTCCAGGCCGGTGTCGCCGCGATAGATGTCGACGGCCACCGCGGGGGCGTTCAGGGCCGGGAACCGCGACGACAACAGGGCGCCGTCGAGCTGCTCGGTCGGCGCCAGCAGGCCCTGAATCGCGATCTCGTGCTGGCGGCGGTCCACGGCGTTGGGATAGCTGCCGGCGGGCGGGTCGATGCGCACCACCCCCGACGAGAGCAGGGTCTGCGGGTTGTCGGGCCGCCATTGCACGGTCGAGGTGCGCGTCTGCCCGTCCGGGAACGTCACGGTGAAGGTGGGCGCGTAGCCGTGGCCCTGCAGGTAGACGCGGTCGCCGCCGACCCGCAGCGGGTGGTTGACCTCCAGCAGGTAGGGCCGCCAGTTGTTGGCCGCCAGGTCACGGCCGGCCTGGTAGTCGATATCGGCGGCGAACGAGGTGGCCTGCCCAGAGGGCAGGTAGTGCGCCTGAAAGTCGTTGACGCGGATGCAGATCGGGTTCAGCGATGTGCCGTCGACGGTGTTGCCCGCACGGAACGAGTCGAACGCGGCCGGCGAGGCCGAGCAGAAGCCCGGCCCGGAGTCGGCGATGACGATGACGTTGCCCTCGTATCCGAACAGCTTGCCGACGGCCACCGCGACCAGCAGGCCCAGCAAGGAGAAGTGGAAGACGATGTTGCCGAACTCGCGCAGGTAGCCCTTCTCGGCGGACACCTCGACCAGGCTGGCCTCGCCCTCGTCCGGGTGCCGGATCGCGGTGCGCCAGCCGCGCAGCCGCCCGGTGATGGTGTTCGCCAGGGCGTTGAGCTCGTCGGGGTCGGCCGGCAGCTGCGCGCTGGCGTGCTTGGGCAGCCGGGCCAGGTTGCGCGGGGCGGCCACCGGGGTGGCGCGCAGGCTGCGGGCGTGCTCGATCATCCGCGGCGTCAGGCAGCCGACCAGCGACACGAACAGCAGGACGTAGATGGCGGTGAACCAGAAGCTGGAGAACACGTTGAACGCCTGCAGCCGATCCAGCCAGGGCCCGATGACCGGGTGAGCCTTCAGGTAGTCGTCGACCTTGCCGGCGTTGAGGCTGCGCTGCGGCAGCAGCGCCCCGGGTATGGCGCCCAGCGCGAGCAGGAACAGCAGCACCAGCGCGGTGCCCATCGAGGTCAACGCGCGCCAGGTTTTGCGCCCCCAGGCGAGTGCTTGCCTCAAATCGGCAGCCTCACGTCGGACACGAAGGCGTCGCGCAGCCAGGAGACGAAGTCGTTCCACACGCCGGTGACCAGCAGGATGCCCACCGCGATCAGCAGCGCGCCGCCGAAGACCTGGATGGCCCGGGTGTGGCGTCGCAGCCAGCCCAGCGCGCCCACGGCGCCGGCCGAGCCGAACGCCAGCAGCACGAACGGGATGCCCAGCCCCAGGCAGTACGCGATCACCAGGACGATCCCGCGGGCCACGCTCGCGCCGTCGGTGGCCGAGGCGATGGTGATCACGCCGGCCAGCGTCGGACCCAGGCACGGCGTCCAGCCCAACGCGAAGACCGCGCCCAGCAGCGGCGCCCCGGCGACGGTGGTCAGCTGGCGCGGGCTGAACCGGGCCTGCCGTTGCAGCGCCGGGATCAGGCCGACGAACGCAAGCCCCATCACGATCGTCAGCACGCCCCCGACCCGCTGCAGCAGCAGCTGGTTGGTGATCAGCGTCGTCGTCATCCCGAGGACCGCCACCGTGCCCAGCACGAAGATCGTGGTGAAGCCGGCGACGAACAACGCCGCCGAGCCGGCCACCCGCCAGCGCGCCGACGGCGGGGCCTTGACCTGGCCGGGCAGCGGCTGCTCGTCGACGCCGACGACGGCGGCCAGGTACGACAGGTAGCCGGGCACCAGCGGCACCACGCACGGCGAGGCGAAGGACACCAGCCCCGCCAGCAGGCACACGCCGAGGGCCACCAGCAGCGGTCCGGCGGCGGCGATCTGGGTGAACCCGGTCACTCGCGGGCCAGCTTCTGCACCACGGGCTGCAGGTCGGCCGCCAGCAATTCGCGCAGGAACACCGCCGCGACCCGGTGCTGGCGGTCCAGGACGAGCGTGGACGGGATCACGGTGGTGGGGTACTTGCCGCCGAACGCGATCAAGGTGCGCATCGCCGGGTCGTAGATCGAGGGGAACGTCACGTGGCGGTCGTTGACGAAGTCCAGCGCGGCCTGCCGGTTGCTGTCGCGCACGTCGATGCCGAGGAAGGACACCCCCGCGTCGCGGGTGGCGTCGTACACCTGCTGCAGCTGGCCGACCTCGGCGCGACACGGCCCGCACCATTGGCCCCAGATATTGATGACGACGACACGGCCGGCGAAGATCGGGTCGTCCAGCGACAGCGGGTGGGCGGGGTCGGCCAGGTCGGGCCCGGTCAGCGGGCCGGGGTGGCCGCGGCTGGACGGCGGGTCGTAGTAGATGTCGGTCTTCCCGCCCGGGGAGACGAACTCGAAGGTGCCGCCCTGGGCCACCGCGTCGCGACCGGACGAGCAGCCGGCAACGAGGGTCGTCACCACGACCCCGGCCATCGCCAGTCGCCATGCAATCAAAGCGCCGCGGGCTCCTGATACTCGACGTCGGCCAGCTGGTCGCCCTCGTACACCAGGGTGGTGATCGAGCACAGCCCGCACTCCCGCCGGCGCGGGTCATGCCACAGCCGCCGGCCGGTGAGGTGCAGCCGCAGCGTCCACACCGGCAGCTGGTGGCTGACGCAGACCACTTCGTGGCCGGCGCCGCGGGCGCGGGCCTTATCCACCGCGGTCGTCATGCGGGCGGCGATCTCGGCGTAGGGCTCACCCCACGACGGCCGGAAGGGGTTGCGCAGCTGCCACCAGAACCGCGGGTCGCGCCACGCCCCGTCACCGGGGCCCACGGGTTTGCCCTCGAAGAAGTTCGCCGACTCGATCAGGTCCGGGTCGGTGTCCACGGGCAGGCCGTGTTCGGCGGCGATCGGCGCGGCGGTCTCCTGGGCGCGTTGCAGTGGGGAGGCGATGACGGCGACGATGTCGCGGTCGGCCAGCGCAGCGGCGACGGCGTCGGCCTGCGCCCTGCCCTTGTCGGACAGGTGGAAGCCGGGCAGCCGGCCGTAGAGGACGCCGTCGGGGTTGTACACCTCGCCGTGGCGGATGACGTGGACCCGGGTCTGATCGGCCATCAGGGCTTGTCCTCTCCGGCGGCCGCGCGGGCCGCGATGGGCAGCGCTTGGGCGATCCGGTCGAACGCCGCGTCGTCGAGCGCGGCCGAGACGAACCATGCCTCGAAGGCGCTGCACGGCGGGTAGACGCCCGCGTCCAGCAGGGCGTGGAAGAACGGCGGATAGCGCCAGGTCTGGCTGGCCCGCGCGGACGCGAAATCGGTCACCGGCGCGTCGGTGAAGAACACGCTGAGCATGTTGCCGGCCCGTGAAAGTTGGTGCGGCACAGAGGCATTGGTCAACGATTCGGAGAGCAGCGCGGCCAGCCGGTCGGCGTTGGCGTCCAGCGCGGCGTAGACGGCGGCGTCGGCGGCGCGCAGCGTCGCCAGGCCGGCGGCCACGGCCACCGGGTTACCGGACAGCGTGCCGGCCTGATACACCGGCCCCAGCGGCGCCAGCCGCTCCATCACCTCGGTGCGGCCGCCGAACGCCGCGGCGGGCAACCCGCCGCTCATCACCTTGCCGAATGTGAACAGGTCGGCGTCGACGGGATCGATTCCATACCAACCGCTTCGGCTTACCCGGAAGCCGGTCATCACCTCGTCGACGATCAGCAGCGCGCCGTGCTCGGCGGTGATCGCGCGCAGCGCGGCGTTGTAACCTTCCGCGGGTGCGACGACGCCCATGTTGCCCGGGCTGGCCTCGGTGATCACCGCGGCGATCTGGTCGCCCAGCTCCGCGAAGGCCTGTCGCACCGCGTCAATGTCGTTGTAGGGCAACACGATCGTGTCGGCCGCCGCCGCGCCGGTGACCCCGGGCGAGGACGGCAGCCCCAGCGTCGCAACGCCGGATCCCGCGTCGGCGAGCAGCGCATCGGCGTGGCCGTGGTAGCAGCCGGAGAACTTGACGATCTTGGGCCTACCGGTGAACCCGCGGGCCAGCCGGATCGCGCTCATCGTGGCCTCGGTGCCGGAGTTGACCAGCCGGATCCGCTCGACGGGCGCCACCCGCCCGATGATCTCAGCGGCCAGCTGACTCTCCGCCGGAGTGGGCGCGCCGAACGACAGGCCCGACGCGGCGGCCCGGGTGACGGCGTCGACCACGGCGGGGTGCGCGTGCCCCAGGATCATCGGGCCCCAGGAGCAGACCAGGTCGACGTAGCGATTGCCGTCGGCGTCGGTGAGCCAGTACCCGTTGGCCTCGGTGATGAAGCGCGGGGTCCCGCCCACCGCGGTGAACGCCCGCACCGGGGAGTTCACCCCGCCCGGGATGACGGCGCAGGCGTCGGCGAACAGCCGGGCCGACGCCGCGGTCGTCGCGGCGTGTGCGGTCGCCTGGTCACTGCTTCCCATGACAACCAGTGTCCCAGCCCGCGCGGCCGGTACAACTACAGGGTGTAGCAGGACGGGTCAGGCGTTGCCTTGGCGCTCGGCTTCCTGCGCGGCCTGGAAATGATGCTGGGCGGCGTTGCGTTCCCTTTCCGCCGCCCGCCGGTGCGCCTCGACGTCCCCGAGGCGCTCCTCGACCGCCCGCTCGTGCACCGCGGCGGCGCGGTCGTGCGCGACGGCGGCCTCGTAGTGGCGGTGCACATCGCGGAGGTGCGCCTCCTGGTCCCGCTCGTGGGCCTGCCCGGCCCGCTCGGTCGCGCGCTCGACGTCTTCGGGGGTGATGGGCTTGCGGGCGGCCAGGGCTTCGCCCCTGCGTCTGAGCTCGGCGGCGCGCCGGGCCGCTTCGTTACCCGGCGAATCGCCCATCTTCAGACAGTAGACCTGTTCGCCGCGCAGAGTGGGGTTGATGCCGGGGCGCGCAAGCGAGTTGGATGGCGGTATGCAGATGCCTCAGGGGCTCGCCCGGTTCAACCGTCACGTCACCAACCCGATTCAGCGGCTGTGGGCCGGCTGGCTGCCGCCGTTCGCGATCGTGGAACACGTCGGCCGCCGCTCGGGCAAGCCGTACCGCACCCCGGTCAATGTGTTCAGCGCCGACATCGACGGCAGTCCCGGGGTGGCGATCCTGCTGACCTACGGCCCGGACCGGGACTGGTTGAAGAACCTGACCGCCGCGGGCGGCGGACGGATGCGCCGCAACGGCAAAACGTTCGGTATCGTGGACCCGCGGGTTGTCACCAAGGCCGAAGCGGCGGTCCACGTAAGCCCCGGCGCGCGGCGGGTTTTCGCGCGGCTGCCGTTCGATGACGCGGTGCTGCTGACGAAAACCGGCTGACTGGTCGCGGCCAGGGCGGGTATACGGCTGCGGCATGCGCGACATTGACGTGACCACAGGAGGCCGCCGGTGACTGGCAGCGACCTTGCCCGACAACAGCGACTGGCCGAGCGGGTCGATCAGTTGTACGCCAGCGACCCGCAGTTCCGGGCCGCGGCGCCGGTGCCGGACGTGACCGAGGCCGCCCAGCGCCCGGGGCTGCGTCTTGCCCAGGTGGTCGACATCTACCTGGACGCGTACGCCGCCCGGCCCGCGCTCGGGCAGCGCGCTTGCGAGGTGCTCGGAGACCCTGCGACCGGAACGGCGAAGACCGCCCTGCTGTCCGGCTTCGAGACCATCACCTACCGCGAGCTCGGTGACCGGGCGGCGGCACTGGCCGGCGCGTGGCAGTCGGGCCTGCCGGGCGGTTTTCGCCCCGGGGATTTCGTCAGTGTGCTGGGCTTCACCAGCATCGACTACGTCGTGCAGTACCTGGCCTGCCTCCGGCTCGGCGGAGTGTTCGTGCCGCTGCAGACCAGTTCGACGGCGGCCCAGCTCGCCCCGATCGTCGCCGAGACGGAACCACGGATCCTCGCGGTGAGCATCGAGTCCCTGGACACCGCGGTCGACGTCGTCGTCGACGCGCCCTCGATCCAGCGGCTGGTGGTGTTCGACTACACCAGCGACGACGATGAGCAGCGCGACCGCTATGACTACGCCCGCGCGCGGCTGGGCGCCGCCGGGCACCGGGCGGACGTCGTGCCGCTGTTCGCCGAGCTGGAGGCGGGCCGGGGCCTGACGGCCACGCCGGCGTACGTCCCGGCCGACGGCGAAAACCCCTTGGCCACTTTGATTTACACGTCGGGCAGCACCGGCGCCCCCAAAGGGGCGATGTACACCACCGACATGATGACCCGGACGTGGCAGCGGCCGCACAGCCCCTCGGTGGACATCGGCAGGCTGATCCCCGCGATCCACCTGCAGTACATGCCGCTGTCCCACGTCTACGGCCTCGAATGGCTCATCGCCACGCTGGCCTCCGGTGGTATCGGCTACTTCGCCGCCAAGAGCGACATGTCCACGCTGTTCGACGACATCGGCCTGGTCCGCCCCACCGCGCTGAATTTGGTGCCGCGGGTATGCGACATGTTCTTTCGGCGCTACCGCAAGGAACTCGACCAGCGCTCCGCCGGGCAGCTGAGCGCCCAACAGCTTGACGAAATGGTCAAAGCCGAACTGCGGCAAGACTTTATCGGCGGACGGGTCATCTCCGCGATGTGCGGCAGCGCCCCGCTGTCCCACCAGATGCACGCCTTCATGGAGTCGCTGCTCGACGTCCCGGTGGCCGACGGCTACGGCGCCACCGAAACCGGCGGCGGGATCATGCGCAGCGGCCGGATCAGGCGCCCGCCGGTGACCGACTACAAGCTGGTCGACGTGCCGGAGCTGGGCTACTACACCACCGACCGGCCGTACCCGCGCGGCGAGCTGTACCTCAAGGCCGCCAACGTGATTCCCGGATACTTCAAGCACCCGGAGCTGTCGGCGAAGATCTTCGACGATGACGGGTTCTACAAGACCGGTGACATCATGGCCGAGCTGGGACCGGACCAACTGAAGTACCTGGATCGCTCCAACAACGTCATCAAGCTCTCGCAGGGCGAGTTCGTCGCCGTCTCCCAGCTGGAGGCGGCCTTCTCCACCAGCCCGTACATCCGGCAGATCTTCCTGTACGGCAGCAGCGAGCAGCCGTTCCTGCTTGCGGTGATCGTGCCGAACGACGACGCCATCGGCGACCGGGACGCGCGCGCCCTGATCGCCGACTCGCTGCAGCGGATCGCCGCCGACGCGCGCCTGCAACCGTACGAGATCCCACGCGACTTCCTGCTGGAGCCGCGGCGTTTCACCCGCGACAACGGGCTGCTCTCCGGGGTGGGAAAGTTGCTACGCCCGGCGCTCAAGGCGCACTACGGCGAACGCCTCGACGCCATGTACGCCGATATCGAAGCCGGCCAAGGTAATCAACTCGACGAGCTGCGCGCCGCCAGTCGTGAGCTGCCCACCATCGACACCGTTCGCCGGGCCGCCGCGGCCACCCTCGGGCTGCCGAGCGACTCCACCCTGAGCCCCGAGGCGAAATTCATTGAACTGGGCGGTGATTCGCTGTCAGCGTTCTCGTTCGCCACGCTGCTCGAAGAGGTCTTCGGCATCGACCTGCCCGTGCAGACGATCGTCAGCCCCACCTCGACCCTGATGACCGTCGCGAACTACGTCGACGGCGAGCGGACTTCGGTGTCGACGCGCCCGACCTTCGCCTCGGTGCACGGGCGCGGCGCCACCGTGGCCCGCGCCGCCGACCTCACCCTCGACAGGTTCATCGACGCCGAGACGCTGGCCGCCGCGACCCGCCTCGCCGCGCCGGCCGGCACCGTCGACACCGTCCTGCTGACCGGGGCCAACGGCTATCTCGGCCGGTTCCTGTGCCTGGACTGGCTGGAACGGCTGGCACCCACCGGCGGGACGGTGATCTGCCTGGCCCGCGGCGCCGACCCGGTCGCCGGACGCCAGCGCATCGAGGCCGCGATCGACAGCGGCGACGCCGAACTGTCCGACCGCTTCCGGCGGCTGGCGGACAAGCATCTGCAGGTGCTCGTCGGCGACGTGGGGGCGCCCAATCTGGGGCTGGACACCCCCACCTACCGCCGGCTCGCGCAGTCGGTGGATCTGATCGTGCATTCGGCGGCCCTGGTGAACCACGTGCTGCCGTACAGCCAGCTGTTCGGACCCAATGTCGTCGGCACCGCCGAGATCATCAAGCTGGCGATCACCCAGCGGCTCAAGGCGATCAACTACATCTCGACGGTAGCGGTGACGACACTGCCCGACGGCACCTTCCTCGGCGAGGACGCGGACGTGCGTTCGGCGAGCCCGTCCCGGTCCCTCGGCGAGGCCTACGCCAGCGGCTACGCGACGAGCAAGTGGGCGGGTGAGGTGCTGCTGCGCGAGGCACACGATCTCTGTGGCCTGCCGGTGGCGGTGTTCCGGTCCGACATGATCCTGGCGCACAGCCGGTTCGCCGGTCAGCTCAACGTGCCCGACATGTTCACCCGGCTGATCCTGAGCGTGGTGGCCACCGGGATGGCACCGCGGTCGTTCTATCGGCTCGACCCGTCGGGCCGGCCGCAGCGCGCCCATTACGACGGCCTCCCAGCGGATTTCACCGCGGAGGCCATCACCACGCTGGGTGGGCAGGTCAGCGGCGGCTACCACACCTACAACGTGCTCAACACGCACGACGACGGCGTCTCACTGGACACCTTCGTCGACTGGCTGATCGCCGCGGGTCACCCGATCGAACGGATCGACGACTACGACGAATGGCTGACCCGGTTCACGGCGGCCATGAATGCGCTCCCGGACGCCGTGCGCAAGAGTTCGATGCTGCCGCTGATGACCGCCTACGCCACCCCCGGCGAGCCGACGCAGGGGACGCGGATGCCCGCCGAAAACTTCCGCGCCGCTGTGCAATCCGCCGGGATCGGCAGCGCCCGAGACGTCCCGCACGTCACGGAGGCGCTGATCGACAAGTACGTCACCGACCTGCGCCGGCTCGGCCTGTTGGAGGAGCGCAGCGAGGCGCAGGTGGGCTGAGGCGTCAATCCCCCACGGACAGCCGCCCGCGGGCCCGGGCCGCGAAGTACAGCCCGATCACCACGGCCCAGGACAGCAGGCTGAGCCAGATCTGGCTGCGCGCCGAGCGGTCGAACGCCATCTGCACCAGCACGGCGGTGATTCCGGCCAGGGTGAGGAGGGAAAGCACCGGGAAGAACCACATCTTCACCCGCAGCTTTTCGGCGGGGGTGCGGCGGCGCAAAACGATCTGCGACAGCGCAATCAGCCAGTAGACGAACAGGATGACGGCGCCCGAGGAGTTGAGCAGGAACAGGAACACGGTGTCGGGCGCGACGCGCGCCATGACGACGCAACCGAACCCGACCGCCGAGGAGCACAGGATGGCGATGTGCGGAACGCCCCGCCCGCTGAGCCTGACCAACCGCGCCGGGGCCTCGCCGCGGTCGGCGAGCACGAACAGCATGCGGGACGCCGTGTAGAGCCCCGAATTCAGACAGGACAGCACCGCGGTGAGTACCACGGCGTTCATCACCTGATCAGCGCCGCGCAGTCCCAGGTGGTGCAGCGCGGCCACATAGGGCGAGGCCCCGAGTTCCACTGAGTCCCAGGGCAATATCGCCACCAGCAGGAAGACCGAGCCGACGAAGAAGACGCCGATCCGAGCCACCACCGACCTCGTCGCCTTCTGCACCGCGAGTGCAGGGTCGCGGCTTTCGGCGGCGGCCACGGTGACAATCTCGGCGCCCACCATGGAGAAGATCACCACCACGATCGCGGCGAAGACGGCCCCCACGCCCTTGGGAAAGAACCCACCGTGCGCGGTGAGATTGCCCAGACCCCCGGGATGCCCGGGCACCAGGCCCAGGACGAACGCGGCGCCGACGCCGAGAAAGACCACGATGGTCGCGACTTTGATTCCGGCGAACCAGAATTCGAACTCACCGAAGGACGATACCGAGAACAGGTTGGTCGCGGTCATCAACACCATCAGGCAAAGCGACAGCAGCCACAGCGGGGCGTGAAACCAGTAGTCGAGGACCTTCCCGCCGGCGACGGCCTCGAAGCCGACCACGATCACCCAGAAGTACCAGTACAGCCAGGCGACCGAAAAGCCCGCCCAGCCGCCCAGCGCCCTGCCCGCGTAATCGGCGAACGACCCGGTCGACGGGTTCGCCGCCGCCATTTCGCCCAGCATGCGCATCACCAGGACGATGAGCAGGCCGCACAGCGCGTACGTCAGAAACGCCGCGGGGCCGGTGTCCTTGATCACCACGCCGGAGCCGACGAACAGGCCTGCGCCGATCACCCCGCCGAGCGCGATCATGCTGAGATGGCGCTGCGACAACCCTTGGCGCAGTTGCCCAGTGGCGGCCATCGAACCTCGCGTCGCCCGGTGAACCGGCGTCAGTCCAGCCGGGTGGCCAGCACGGACCACGCCGGGAGGTGCACCCGGTGGTCTGCCTGCACCGCCGGCTGCGGGCCACCGATGTCCCACGGGATCCGTTCGAAACCGGCGACGTTCGCGTCCGTCATGTGTTCTCGCTTCCTCGCGCCTGCCGACGGGACGAGACTAACGCGCGGACGGCTCAGAGGTGCAGGTCTTGCTCGCGGATCGCCGCCGTGGCGAGCACGCTGATGACGGCCGTCGCCACCAGATAGCCACACGCCAGCCACGGCGCGCCACCGAGGGCCGCGATCAGCGCGGTCATGATCATCGGGGTGACCCCGGAGGCGTAGATGCCCGAGAACTGATAGACGAACGACAAACCGGTGTAGCGGGTGCTGGTGGGGTACAGCGACGAGTACAGCGTGCCCTGGGCCCCGTAGAACAGGGCGTGCACCACCCCGAACACGACGATCAGGCCCACGGCGAACCAGACCAGGTTCCTGGTGCCGAACAGCGCGAAGGCGGGAAACGCCACGATGCCGTAGCAGGCCACCCCGGCCAGATACACCCGGCGGGCGCCGAACCGGTCGGTCAGCGCGCCGGACACCGGCAGCAGCACCGCCATCAGCAGGGCCGCGAAGGTCACCACCACCAGCACCGACACCCGGTTGAAGCCCAGCACCCCGGTGGCGTAGCTGATGGCGAACACGCCCCAGGTGTTGAACGCCGAGCCTTCGGCCCAGCGGGACAGCAAGCCCAACACGGTGTTTCGCCGCGACCGCGGTTCGCGCACGATCTCGCGGATCGGCACGGTGGCCGTGGCCTCGAGGTCACGCAGCTCCCGAAAAGCCGGTGTCTCCTCCACCCGCAGCCGCACCACGACGCCGATCACGACGAGCACCAGGCTGAGCAGGAAACCGATCCGCCAGCCGTAGGCGAGGAATCGGGCCGGGCCGAGCGCGATCTGTAGGAACGCGAATATTCCTGTGCCCAAAGCCAATCCGAGCGCCAGGCCGACCTGGGGAATGGCCCCGAACCGGCCGCGGCGGCCTTCGGGGCTGTGCTCCACCGCCAGCAGGACCGCACCCGCCCATTCACCGCCGAGGGCGAACCCCTGCAGGATCCGCAGCGCCAACAACAGCAGCGGCGCCCACACCCCGATTTGGGCGGCGGTGGGCAGCACCCCGATCAGCGCCGTGGCGACGCCCATGATCAGCATGGTCAGCGCCAGGCTGCGCTTGCGGCCGATCCGGTCGCCGATGTGGCCGAACACCAGCCCACCGACCGGCCGCATGACGAACCCGACGGCGAAGGTGGCGAACGCCAGCAGCGTGCCGACCAGCGAGCTCTCGCTGGGGAAGAAGACCTTGTTGAACACCAGGCCCGCCGCCGTCGCGTAGAGGAAGAAGTCGTACCACTCCACGGTGGTGCCCAACAGGCTGGCCGCGACGACGACGCGCAGCCGCCGGCGTTGCTGCCCGCCGGACTCGTCGCCCGCGCCGGCGATCCCGTTCAGCCCTGTGCCGGTCGGGGGCGCCGGCAAGGTGGCCGCCATGACCTTAGTGGGCCGAGGCGACCGCGAACGGCGTCGCCGATACCGGGCGTGACGGGCGGTCGGACCGGTTGGGGTGGCGCCACAGGCGCATCCGCTCCAGCAACGGCAGCACACCCTCGCCGAACCAGTAGGCCTCTTCCAGGTGCGGATACCCCGACAGGATGAAATGGGTGATGCCGAGTTGGGCGTATTCGGCCAGCCGCTCGGCCACCTCGGCGTGCGAGCCGACCAACGCGGTGCCCGCACCGCCGCGGACCAGGCCCACCCCCGCCCACAGGTTGGGGCCGACCAGCAGCCGGTTGCTGCTGCCGCCGTGCAGGTCCAGCATGCGGCGCTGCCCCTCCGATTCGCTGCGGGCCAGGCTGGCCTGCACGCGCTCCACGTCGGCCGGGTCGACGGCGGCCAGCAACCGGTCGGCCTCGGCCCACGCCTGCTCGGAGGTGTCGCGGCTGATGACGTGAATGCGCAAGCCGTACTGCAGAATTCGGCCGGCGTCGACGGCCTGGCCCCGGATCCAATCCAGCTTCTGGGCGACCGCCTTGGCCGGCTCGCCCCAGGTGAGGTACACGTCGGAATACTTGGCCGCGACCGGGCCGGCCGACGCGGACGATCCGCCGAAGAACACCGCCGGTATCGGGTCGGGCGGATTGTTCAGCTGCGCGCCCTCGACACGAATGTGTTCGCCGGCAAAGGTCACCGGCGTCTTGGACGTCCACAGTTGGCGCACCACGTCCAAGAATTCGGCGGTGCGCGCATACCGCGCCTCCTTGTCCAGGAAGTCCCCGTAGGCCCGCTGCTCGTGCGGTTCGCCGCCGGTGACGACGTTGAGCAGCAGCCGCCCACCCGAGTGGCGCTGGTAGGTCCCGGCCATCTGGGCGGCCAGGGTGGGGCTCAGCAGCCCGGGCCGGAAGGCCACCAGGAACTTCAGGGTTTCGGTGGCCTCGACCAGCGTCGCCGTCGTCAACCAGGCGTCCTCACACCACAACCCCGTGGGGGTGAGCACCGCCTCGAAGCCGTTGTCCTCGGCGGCCGCGCAGATCTGGCGCAGGTAGCGCAGGGTGGCTGGCCGGTCGCCGGACATCGGCGTGCCGTGTCCGCCCGCCACCAGGTTCCGGGAATCGCCATAGGTCGGCAGAAACCAGTGGAACGCGAGACTCATCCTCAATCCTCTTTCAATCAACGACGCGAAGCACGAAAGCTCCATCCTGCGAAACTTGCTTCCGCCGCGCGAGGGTTGAAACCGCCGAGATTGCATCCCCGGCCGGCAGCCGTGGCACCGCGGCGAGCGCGCGGTGCGCGTGGTCGGTTCGACCGCCGGTCGGGCCACCACGTTTGACTGTTGTTCCGTTGGGGCGCAAGGGGCTACGATCGGTCCGATCCCGCGTTGGCACACCGGCCGGGGCCATGATGATGGCCGTACCACGAGGCCGCAACTCGGCCGCCGGGCGCGGCCCGAGGCGGCGAACGGGTGCACCCCAGGTAACCGGTTGGAGACCGGCAGGTCACGCCAGATCACACAATGCTTCCAGTTCGGCGTGGCTCGGCAGGTAATCACCGGTCAGGGCGGCATTATTGCGATCATGCCTGACCTGACACGCCGGGCGGTGCTGCGGATGGGAGCCAGCGCCGGCCTGGGAGCCGCTGGCGTGTTCGCCTTGAGTGGCCTGCTCGATCCGGTCAGGCCGCGGGCCGCGACGCTGCCGCAAGCTCCGGCCCCGTTCGAGCCGTCCGCGGCGAGCAGCAACCTGCCGACCAAGCTCACCGGTTCGTTCGTCTCCGCCGCACGCGGGGGCGTGAAGACGAATTACGTGATTGCCCTGCCGCCCGGCCAAGTCGGGATGCTGCGACCCGTGATCGCGCTGCACGGCAAGGATGGCGACGCGAACATGATGCTCGACTGCGGCGTCGAACACGGCCTGGCCCAGCTGGTCAAGGAGGGCAAGCCGCCGTTCGCGGTGGTGGGCGTCGACGGCGGCAGCGACTCCTACTGGCACAAACGGGCCGACGGCACCGACTCCGGCGCGATGGTGCTCGACGAGCTGCTGCCGGTGCTGTCCTCGATGGGCTTCGACACCTCGCGGGTGGGATTCATGGGCTGGTCGATGGGGGGCTACGGGGCGCTGCACCTGGGCGCCAAGCTGGGGCCGGCGCGGACCGCGGGGATCTGCGCGATCAGCCCGGCGCTGTACACCTCGTTCGCCGACAGCGCCCCCAAGGCGTTCGACAGCAACGACGACTGGGTGCAAAACAGTGTGCTGGGTGTGCCGGCGCTGTCGCAGATTCCGCTGCGGGTGGATTGCGGCACCTTCGACCGCTTCTATCCCGCCACCCGCGAATTCGTCAGCCAACTCAAAACGCCGCCGACCGTCAGCTTCACGGTCGGCGGGCACGACATGACCTGGTGGCGTCTCATGTTGCCCAGCGAGCTCGCCTGGATGGCGACCTAGCGCAAAGCGATGAGCATCCGGCAAAGCGAACTCCCCACCCGCCAAACCGAGCGGGCGGTCAAGCGGACCGGATTCCGACCCGACATCGAGGGCCTGCGGGCGGTCGCGGTCGTCGCGGTGGTGCTCTACCACGCGGGCATCCCGGGGATCACCGGCGGATACATCGGCGTGGACGTGTTTTTCGTCATCTCCGGCTTCCTGATCACCGGGTTGTTGTTCCGGGAGGTGACCTCCACCGGCACCGTCGCGCTGGGGCGCTTCTACGGGGCGCGGGCCCGTCGCCTGCTGCCGGCCGCCGCCGTCGTCGGCGTCCTCACCGCCATCGGCGCGGCCGTCGTGCTGCCGCCGCTGCAGGCGCGCAGCGTGTTCCTCGACGGCATCGCCAGCGCCCTCTACGTCGGCAACTACCGATTCGCCACCCAGGGCACCGACTACCTGACCCCGCACCTGGAGTCGCCGTTTCAGCACTACTGGTCGCTGGGCGTGGAGGAACAGTTCTACCTGGCGTGGCCGGTGCTGATCATCGGCACGGCCTGGCTGGTTCGGCGCGTCCCGGCACCGCGGGGCGCCACACCGTATGCGGTGGTCCTGGGCCTGGTCGCGGCGATGTCGCTGGCGGCGGCCGTGCTGTGCAGCCGGACCTCGCCGTCCTGGGCGTTCTTCTCCCTGCCGACCCGCGCCTGGGAACTGGCCGCGGGCGGCCTGCTGGCCCTGTCCATCCAGTACTGGCGCCACCTGTCGCTGCGTACGGCGTCGATCGCCGGGTGGGGCGGGCTGGCGCTGATTGTGCTGACCTGCACGCAACTGGACGCGCGCACCCCCTACCCCGGCACCGCGGCGCTGCTGCCCGTGCTGGGAACAGCGCTCGTCATCGGCGGCGGCAGCGCCACCCGCGGCCTGGGGGCCGGCCGGCTGCTGTGCCGGCCGGCGATGCGCGCGATCGGCCGGATCTCTTATTCCTGGTACCTGTGGCACTGGCCGGTGC
The DNA here is from genome assembly GCF_041890355.1 of Mycobacterium hainanense. Lineage (NCBI taxonomy): Bacteria > Bacillati > Actinomycetota > Actinomycetes > Mycobacteriales > Mycobacteriaceae > Mycobacterium > Mycobacterium hainanense. Next base: position 5,046,300 of record NZ_CP169059.1, read on the forward strand.
TGCTGCTGATGCCGGCGCTGCTCGGGGAGCCCGCCGGCCTGCCGGCCCGGCTCACCGCGACGGCCGTGTCCGCCGGTCTGGCGATCATCACCCTGCACCTCGTCGAAAACCCCGGCCGGTTCGCCGCCGCCCTGCGCCGGTCGGCGAGGGCCAGCCTGGCCGTCGCCGGGGCCGCCAGCGCCGTCGCGGCCTGCGCGTGTGTGCTGCTGCTGAACGTGGTGCCGGTGCCGGTCGGTCACGGGGCGGCCGTCCCGCGGGCCAACATCGTGGCGGCAACGCCCAGCGCCGCCCCCACCGTCAGTGCGCCAGAGGCGGCGGTCCGTGCGGCGTTCGCGCAGGCGCGCGCAGCCGTCGCCGCATCGGCGAACCTGAAAGCCGTTCCCGCCAATCTCGATCCCCCGCTCGCCAAGGCGCCCGCCGACAAGGCCGCGGTCTTCGTCAACGGGTGCGTGCGCTCCTGGCGCGAGGTCGGGCAAAACGAGTGCGCGACGGGCGATCTCGCCTCGCCGACGAGGGTCACGCTGATCGGCGACTCGCACGCCGCCATGTGGGACCCGGCCTTTGCGCAGGTCGCCGAGGGACGCCACTGGCGGCTGGAGACGCTGGCCAAGGTGACCTGCCCCATCCAGGACCTGCACATCGTCAGCCCGTATCTGGGCCGCGAGTACACCGAGTGCGAACAGTGGCGCGGCCAGGTCATGGACCGGGTGGCCGCCGAACATCCGCGCCTGGTGGTGGTGGACATGAGCCGGCGCTACGCCGCGGACTTCGGCTTCACCTCCTACGACCCGGCGTGGATCGACACCCTGGGCCGCACCGTCGCGCGGTTGCGCGGCACCGGCGCGGCGGTGTTGGTCCTGGGACCCGCCCCGGATCCCCAATCCTCGCTGCCCACTTGCCTTTCCGCGCACCTCGACGACGCCGGCGCCTGCACGCCGACGCGGTCCGCCGCGGTCAACGACGACGGCATCGCCGCCGAGCGTGCGGCAACCACCGCCGGCGGCGGCCAATACGCCGATCTCACCGACCTGTTCTGCACCCCCGAGCGCTGCCCGATGGTCGTCGGCAACACCCTGGTGTTCCGCGACGACAACCACGTGACGACCGAGTACGCGCAGTTGCTGGCGCCGGTGATGGGCGCGCTCGCCGACCGCGCCCTGGCGGGTGGGTGAGGCGACATTGAACTTCTGGTGGTTGACGAACGTCATATCAGCGAAGGGTTTTGGGAGGTTGTAGGGGATGACTCCGCTGCTGCTGGCCTGCATTGCGGCCGCCGCTCCAGTCGCCGGGTTCGGCTTGCTGAATTTGCAGGCCCGCCTGGAGCGATGGGACTACGAGCGACACGCCGAGGACTGAACGTCCTTCGTAGATCCGCGCGGCCGCAGGCGCTTCGCCGCCTTCTAAGCCGACTACGCAGCGTCGCTACAGCAGCTGTGAGAATCGTTCCCGGACAACGCTTTCGCGGGTGCAGCTCGCTCAGGAAGCCGCCCGGCACGCCTAGGTCGACAGCTGGGTCCGGATGAGCGGCGCGATCTTGTCCGCCATGTACTGATGCCCCGCGTCGTTCGGGTGCACGCCGTCCGCTCCGATCAGGTCGGGCCTGCCCACGAACCAGTGTTCGGCGATCGGGTCGACCCACGTCGCCCCGGCGGCCCCCGCGGCCGCGGCGAGCGCATCGCGAATCTGCAGAATCGGCAGGGGCACGTCGGCCGTCGGCCATGGCGGCCCGATCACCAGAAATCGGGCGGACGGCGCCAGCCGGCGGGCCAAATCGAATGTGCTGCGGGCCTTTTGACCGATCACACCCGCATCGATCGGCTCGTCGTTGCGGGAGCCGAAGAACACCACCAGCACATCGTCGGGCTGCACCGCCCGGGAAGTCAGGTCCTCGAACACGCTGCCGTGGTCACCCGGCATGCCGTAACCGGCCCTGCCCTCGGCCGCGACGTCAGCCGAGATCCGCTCGCCCCGCGCGGCGAGGCCGTCCCACGCGCGGGCCGGCCACGACCTCGGGCCCAACCCGCCCTCGCTGGTGCCGGTGGTGTAGGAATCCCCGACGACGGCCAGGTGGTTCAACCGGAAATCCAGGGTCAGCGTGTCGTAGGTGCGCACCTGGGCGGGATAGGCGATGCCGACGCCGACCAGGAAGGTCAGGCTGATGACGAAAGTGGCCAGACGACTCACCACTACCTCCCTCCCCTGTCAACGGCATCGCCATGTGCCACTGCATTCCATCGATTATCGCCCGCGATTCGCGGCGGGGCGTTAAGACAACCGTCACACGGCGCGGGCTGAAAGCTTTTCCAGCGGACGGTCGATCGGATGCACCTTGCCACCCGGGGCATCTTCGGGATCGCTTCTCGCGGTGACCGCTTTGACATCCACCATCTTGCGCATCCAGCGGCGGGCGGGCTCTTCGACGAAGTGATACATCGCGATCGAGATCAACACGGCGATCGCGAGCAGGCCGATGACGTTCCACTTCCACGGATTGTCCTGCGGCCGCAGGTCGAATTGCTCGACGGACCATCCCCAGGCGGTGTGCACCAGCTCGTGAACCATGTAGAGGCAGAACGAGACCTGCCCGCCGTACACCATCAACCGGGTTGAGAGCACCCTCGGCAGGCTGCCGACGCCGATCGCCAGCGTGATCACCAGCGGAATGAACAGGATGTCGACCACGCCGCCGCTGTCGTTCTCCACGACGCCGGAGATCGGGTGCGCATCAAACCAATACAGCACGCCCACCATGGCGGCCAGCAGCAGCAGGGACAGGTACCCGGCCACGCGGCGGCCGCGATCGGTCAGCCGCAGCCGGCGCACGGCGGCGCACGCCAGCGCGCCCGCCACGAACTGCGTGACGATCCGCGGCAGCCAGCTCCACGGGGTGTAGAAGTGGCCGCTGGCCAGCAGCATGATCACCGGCGGCAGCGCAGCCGCGAAGGCCAACACCATCAGGCTGCGCGCCCGCGTGGCCTGCTTCATCCGCAGGATCACCAGCACCAGAAGGCCGAAGAGCAGGTATGCCAGCCACTCGGCGCTGATCGACCAGGCCGGCCCGTCCCAGCTGGAGTCGTCGAAAAACGGCACGAACCACAGCTGCACCAGCAGGATCTGACGGACGTAGCTGATCGCGGTGAGCTGGCCGGCGTCGGGCGACGGCACGTGGCCGACGTGCAGGGTGAAGATCACCCACAGGGCGGCGAGGTGCAGGGTGACCAGGTACACCGGCCACACCCGGGCCAGCCGCAGCCACAGGAAGTGCAGGGTCGCGCGCGTCGACCACGACCGGCCCATCCGGTCCAGGTAATTCCAGGTCAGGACGAACCCGCTGAGGATGAAGAAGAGGTCGACGCCCTGGGCGCCGCAGTTGAGCACGGGCGCGAGGGCGTCGCGGAAGTCTGGCCCGACGTCGCCCAGCATCGGCCGGAAATGGAACAGCACGACCCACAGGGCGGCGACGATGCGGAGTCCCGTCAGGGCCTTGATCTCTCCCCTGATCTCTGCGCCGCGCACGATGCTCTTTCCGCCTGGACTTCACGTTCGCCTGGTAGCTCGGCTGACCGGGCGACCTCGCGCTGTCACAGGCCCCCGCCTCGCAACCGGTAGCCCTGGCAGCCTAGCAGCGCAATCGCTCTGACGCGCGGACGGTTGTGGTGTGGCACGCGGACTTTCGCCGCGAATCCCAGCTGGACCAACTTTGCTCGCATCGGCGCGAAATGGCGGCGAAAATCGCTTCTTAACAAAAAGTTAGATGCGGCTTTCACCCTCCTTAAGCTTGCGGTTTAGCGTCAAAGCCATAGCGAGCGCCACGGAGAGTGAGGGGTGCCCATGACGATCGTCGATGTGCAAACACGGGATCAGAACGGCATCTTTGAGTGCGGCGGTGCATGGGTTCGGGCTCACCGCCGCCAACTGGCGACCGTGGTGACGATCCGGGGTGAAATCGACGCCTGCAACGCCGACGTGGTTGGCGAGCACATTCGGCGTTTCATCCTCGGAGAGGACCGCGTGGTGCTCGATATGGGCGGCGTAAGCGAATTTGCTACAGCGGGCATTTCCCTTCTGGAAACCTTCGACGACGCGTGCCGCGCCGAGGGGGTGCAGTGGACCTTGGTGGCGAGCCCGGCGGTCGCCGCACTGGTCGCTGACGGCGGGTTCTCCGACAATTACTCGGTACCCGAGGCGCTGCACGACTTGGCCGACGCCATCGCCAGCCGCCGCCGGATGGCGTTGCCGCTGATCAGGACGTCTTAGCGCGCCGTTCGCGGCGCTGCCTGGCGATTCCCACCACCGCCAGCACGCCTGCGCTGGTCACCAGCAACAGCGTCAGCAGCAGCAACTGCGGGTCATAAACCGTCGATGTGGTGAACGGCTGCCCGTCCGCGATCGGCGCCACCGCCACCGTGTGGTGCGAACCCGCCCAGCTGACGCCCGCACCGATCAGCGCCGCGCAGGCCAGGGCCAGTTCGACCCACGCCCTCTTGCTCCCGTAGCGGGCGCTCACTGCGCGGACCCGGCGTCGTCGTCACGGTCGAAGTCGGTGACGTCGGCGGGTTCGACCCGCTCCTGGACCAGTGGGGTCAGGGCTGCGCGGAGCTCGCGGTGCCGGCGCGCCCACGCCTGCGCGTAGCGCGCTCCGGTCAGCTTCAGACCGATGCCGATCCGGCCGCGGGGCACCCCCACCAATTCGCCGAGGGCTCGCGCCGACTGCCAGCGCGCCAACTCCTTGCCGGATGCCTCGTGGTTCTGCGGTTCCGGATACACCTTGAGGATCTCGCGCACCAGGATGGTTTCGGTGCCTTGGCGCAGCGCGTCCTCGGTCAGCTCGACCGAGACGTGGATCCGCGCCGCCTTGACCTGCAACCCGACGAACCCCGACACCAGGACCAAAAAGATGAGCGGGATCACGAACGACACGGGGGCGCCGCTCCAGATCTCGATCAGGATCATCGCGCCCGCGGCCACCGGACCCCACAGCACCCATATCCAGCTGGCGCCCGGTTCGTAGAACAACGGCTTCCGTTCCGCGGCCGTCGACTCGGAATTCACAGCAAGTCCCATCTCACGACAGCCAACCCGCCACGTCGGCGGCCCAGTAGGTCAGCACAATATCGGCTCCGGCCCGGCGGATGCTCGTCAACGACTCGAGCGCCGCCGCCCGCTCGTCGATCCAATTGTTGGCGGCCGCAGCGCAAATCATGGCGTACTCCCCCGAAACCTGGTAGGCGGCCACCGGCACCGGCGACACGTCCGCCGCGGCGGCCACCACGTCCAGGTAACCCAGGGCGGGCTTGACCATCAAAATGTCCGCGCCCTCATCAAGGTCCAGCCGGATCTCACGCAGCGCCTCGCGGAAGTTGCCGGGCTCCTGCTGGTACGTGCGCCGGTCCCCGGACAGGCTGGAGCTGACCGCCTCGCGGAACGGGCCGTAGAACGCCGAGGCGAACTTCGCGGCGTAGGCCAGGATGACCACGTCGGTGTAGCCCGCGGCGTCCAGGCCGTCGCGGATCGCGGCCACCTGGCCATCCATCATCCCGCTCGGGCCAACCACGTGCGCACCCGATTCCGCCTGTGCCACCGCCAGTTTCACGTAGCGGGCCAACGTGGCGTCGTTGTCCACCCGGCCCCTGGCGTCCAGGACGCCGCAGTGGCCGTGGTCGGTGAATTCGTCCAGGCACGTGTCGGCCATCAACACCGTCGCGTCGCCGAGGTCCTTGGCCAGATCGCGCAGCGCGAGGTTGAGGATGCCGTCGGGATCGGTGCCTGCCGACCCCGTCGCATCCTTATCCTCGTCGCGGGGCACCCCGAACAGCATCAGCCCACCCACCCCGGCGGCGACGGCGTCGGCCGCCGCGCTGCGCAGCGAATCGCGGGTGTGCTGCACCACGCCCGGCATCGACGCGATGGGCCGTGGTTCGTCGATCCCGTCGGCGACGAACATCGGCAACACCAAATGCCTTGGCTCCAAGGATGTTTGCGCCACCAAGCGACGCATCGCGGGGGTGGAACGGAGCCGGCGCGGGCGCTGCCGCGGGTATGCCATGCTCATCCGTCGCCGCGGGCGTGTCCAGAAGGCCAGCCGAGACGGCGTGTCGGTGTGCTGGGGGCGCCTCCCGCTTGCGGGGGAACGCGCACGCTCGCCCGTCTGACGCTCACTAGCGCCTGCGGCTCTTTTTACGCGGCGGCGGCAGCGCGCCCTCGGCGCGCAACCGGGCGGCGTGCTCGGCTAGGGCGTCGACCAGCGGACCGACAGCGGCAGTCTCGGGCTGCACGTCCACCCGCAGGCCGAACTCCGCGGCGGTCTCGGCGGTTTTCGGGCCGATGCAGGCGATGATCGTCCGTGCGTGCGGCTTGCCGGCGATGCCGACCAGGTTGCGCACGGTCGAGCTGGAAGTGAAGCACACCGCGTCGAAGCCGCCGGTCTTGATCATCTCCCGCGTCTCCGCCGGCGGCGGCGCGGCCCGCACCGTCCGGTAGGCGGTGACATCCTCGATCTCCCAGCCGCGTTCGCGCAACCCCTCCGCCAGCGTCTCGGTGGCGATGTCGGCCCGCGGCAGCAGCACCCGGTTCACCGGGTCGAAAATGCTGTCGTAGTCCGGGAAGTCGTCCAGCAGGCCGAGCGAGGACTGCTCGCCCGCCGGCACCAGCTCGGGGCTGATACCGAACGCCCGGACCCGGTCGGCCGTCGACTCGCCGACACAGGCGATCTTCACGCCCGAGAACGCCCGTGCATCCAAACCGAATTCGCCGAACTTCTCCCACACCGCACGCACCGCGTTGGTGGAGGTGAACACCACCCATTGGAAGCGGCCATCGACCAGACCCTTGACGGCCCGTTCCATCTGGGCGGGGCTACGCGGCGGCTCGACGGCGATGGTCGGCACCTCGATCGGCAGCGCGCCATAGGACGTCAGCCGCTCGCTCATCTCGCCGGCCTGGTCCTTGGTGCGGGGCACCAGCACCGTCCAGCCGTACAGCGCGCGGCTCTCCCACCAGTTCAGCTTCGCCCGGCTGGCCACCGTCTTGCCGATGGTCACCACCAGCGGCCCGGTCAACGGGCCCGCCGGGTCCGTCCCGCCGAGCACGGCGGAGTCGGTCAGACCGCTCAGCGTCGTCTCGATCGACCGCTGCTGGCAGGTGGTGCCGTGCGCGGTCACCACGCACGGCGTGCTCTCGGCCAGCTCGTGCTCGATCAGGGTGCGTGCCGCGTCGGCCAGATGCGACGTGGTGGCCTGCAGGATCAGCGGGCCGGGCGCCGCGGCCAGGGCGTCCCAATCCACATTCGGGTCACGCACGTCGGCGACCGTGTGCGACGAGCCCAACGGCAGCCCCGCGTAGGTGGGCACGGCGTCGGTCGGCGCCAGGCCGGGCACGATCTCGATGTGCAGGTGGCTCCGCGCGACCGCGTTCACCTCGGTGATCACCGCGTCGACCGTCAGCGGGTCACCGGCCACCAGCCGCACCACGTCGACACCGATACGGGCCTCGGCGGTCAGCGTCTTGGCCACCTCGGCCGGCTCGCCCAGCGCCGGGCGGACATCGGGACCGGCCGATATCACCGCGGACTGCTCGGCTCCGTCGGTGGCCGCGTCGCCGTTGCCGGCGGCGGCGTCGGCCGGCGCCGGGCCGGAAACGGGTGGTAGATCCTTGCCGATCAGCGCCAGCACCGGCTCCGGCACGTCGGGGTCGGTGAACACCAGCGCGGCGTTCGCCAAGACCGTCGCGGCCCGGGTGGTCAGCAGACCCGGATCGCCGGGCCCGGAACCCACGTAGGTGATGCGGCCGGGTCTCGGCTTACGCCCTCGCGTCGTCATTGTCGCTCCCACGTCACTCGCAATTAACTTCCTCGGTTCGGGTCCTGCCGCGCTTCGGCCATCAGCTCTCGGGCGCCGAGTTCGAACAACTCCGCGGCGACCGAAACCCCCAGCTCCCGCGCCCGGTCGGCGGTGCCGATGCCGGACGCGCGTATCACGTCGGACCCGTCCAGCGCCGCCACGCAACCGCGCAGCGACAGCTCTTCGAAGACACGGCCGTCCTCATCGATGGACTCGACCACCTCGGCGATCGCGCCCACCGGTGCGGAGCAACCCGCCTCCAGTTCGGCCAACAGGGCTCGCTCCGCGGTGACCGACGCTCGTGTGTCGGCGTCGTCCAGCTCCGCCAGCACCGCCGCCAACTCATCACCCGCGCGGCATTCGACGGCGAGCGCGCCCTGAGCCGGTGCTGGCAACATCTGCACCGGCTCTAGCGTCTCGGTGACATCGTCGAGGCGACCGAGCCGGGCCAGTCCGGCCCGAGCCACCACGATCGCGTCGAGATCACCATTGCTTACCCTGTTCAACCTGGTATCTAGGTTGCCTCGTAGGGGGCGGATTTCCAAACCGAGACCCAATGCTCTAAGCTGCGCGGCCCGGCGCGGGGACGACGTGCCCACCAGCGAACCCGGCGGCAACTCCCCCAGCACCAGCCCGTCGCGGGCCACCACCACGTCACGGGGGTCGTGGCGGGGCGGTATCGCCGCGATCGTGAACCGCGGGTCGTCCGCGGTGGGCAAATCCTTGTGCGAGTGCACCGCGGCGTCCACCCGGCCGTCGTTCATGGCCTCGCGCAGCGCGGTGGTGAAGGCGCCGACGCCCAGGGTCTCGATGGGGGCCGACGAGCGGTCGCCGGCGGTGGTGATGATCACCAACTCCGCGGGGTGGCCGTTGGCGATCAAGGCGTCCCTGACGACGCCGGCCTGGGTGGTGGCCAACAGACTGCCCCGGGTGCCTATCCGGATCACATTCGCCAATCGGCTACTCGGCGGCGGATTCTTGCGTGCCGGCGTCGAATCCCGTTGATATGACCGGCAATTCGCCCGCAGCGACGGCGTCGACGGCGGTCTGGTCGAGTTCGAAGAGTTCGCGCAGGGCCTCGGCGTAGCTGTCGCCGCCGGGGGCGCTGGCGAGTTGTTTGATCCGCACCGTAGGCGCGTGCAGCAGCTTGTCCACCACCCGCCGCACGGTGCGCGCCACCTCCTCGCGGTGGGCGCTCTCCATGCCGGGCAGCCGGTTGTCCAGGCGCAGCAGCTCCGCCTCCACCACGTCGGCGGCACGCTGGCGCAGCGCGGTTACCGTCGGGGTGACCTCGGCCATACGCTGGCCGGCCAGGTAGGCCGCGACTTCCGCCGCCACGATGTGGCGCGCGTGGTGCACGTCGGACGCCGCGGCGTGCGCCGACGGCTCGTGTTGCACACGGTCGACGTCGACGACCCATACCCCGGGCAGCCCGGCGACCGCCGGATCCACGTCACGCGGCATGCCCAGGTCGCAGATGACCAGCGGCCGGGTCGACTCGTCGCGGCGCGCGGCGGCCAGCGCGTAGTGCACGTCGGCCAGCGTCACCACCGGGCTCACCGCGCCGGTGCAGCTGACCATGACATCGGCGTCGGCCACCGCGTCGGCCAGGCGATCGAGGGACATCGCGTCGGCCTGCACACCGGATTCGCGGATCTTGCGGGCCAGCCGCTGCGCGCGGGACAACGATCGATTCAGGACGTGCACCCGCCCGACGCCGGAACGGGTCAGGTGGGCCGCGGCCAGGGCGCCCATCGCGCCGGCGCCGACCAGCGCGGCCGTCTTGCCTTCCAGGCCGCCCAGCCGGCGGTCGGCCATGTCGAGGGCGACCGACACCACCGAGGCGCCGGCCGCGTCGATGGCGGTCTCGGAATGCACGCGCTTGCCCACCGACAGCGCCCGCTGGGCCAGCTCGTGCAGCACCCGGCCGACGGTGCGATTGCTTTCCGCGGTGGCGTACGCGCGCCGGACCTGGCCGAGCACCTGCTGCTCACCGACCACCGCGGAGTCCAGGCCGCTGGCCACCGCGAACAAGTGCTCGACGGCGGCCTCGCTGTAGCGGACGTACGCGTACTTGGTCAGATCCCCCATCGACATTCCGGAGTGATCCGACAGCACCTGCCCAATGGCCGCCAACCCGCCGTGGAACGCGTCCACCACCGCATAGACCTCGACCCGGTTGCATGTCGACAGCACCATCGCCTCGGTCACCAGCGGCGACTGCAACACTCGGTCAACGATCTTGCCCTGATCGGATTCGTCGATGCTGAGTTGTTCCAGGACGGAGACCGGCGCACTGCGGTGCGAAACCCCGAAGAGCAAGACGCTCACGGCAGCATCACCTGGCCAGCTCCCTTGCTTCCTCCAGTAACTGAACTGGTTTCCACGGTAATCGTTTATCAGGTGGGCTACCAAATAATTGCCCAGCGTCACAGCGGCCCGCCGCCTGCCGCACCGTCATCGACCGAGATCCGCGCGCAGCCGGGGCTCGTCAAGCTCCCAGTAGCTGTGCTCGCGGCCGTCGAGCAGGATCACGGGCAGCCGGTCACCGAATTCGGCGCGCAACGCGGGGTTGCCGGCGGCCGCGGCGGCGTCGACGTCGGTGGTCGACAGGTCGAAACCGAGCTCGGGCGCCAGTTCCCGAAGCCGGTCATGCACCCGCACGCAGATGGTGCAGCCGTCGCGGGTCAGCAGTTCCACCTGCGGCCTTCGGGGGGCGTCGGTCATGGCCATCAGTCTGGCACCGGTGACTTGTGGGGGCATTTGGCTGGCGTTATTTTCCGGTCATGGCCGACGAGACCGTGCGCGTTGACCCCGTGGTGATGCAGAGTCACGCCGCGTCCATCGCTGGCGCGGCCGAGCACCTCTCGAGCCGCCTCGCCCAGCTGGACGATCAGGTGGGGCAGCTGCTGGGCGGCTGGCAAGGCGCCTCCGGGACGGCGTATTCCTCGGCGTGGGAGCTCTGGCACCGGGGCGCTCGCGAGGTGCAGCTGGGGTTGTCGATGTTGGGGCATCTGGTGGGTCAGGCCGGCGAGGGATATCAGGCCAACGAGGCCGGGTCCGCCGCGGCGGAGCGGGCGGTGTTCGGTGGCTGAGGCGTTTCGGGTAGATCCGCAGGCGTTGGCCGACGCGGTGCAGCGAATGGCCGATTTTCAGCGCTACGCCGAGGACGTGATCACCGAAATCGATTCCCGCGTAAGGCGTTTGCACACGACGTGGACGGGCGAGGCGGCGGCCGCGCACGCCGAGGCACATCAGCACTGGGCGCGCGGTGAGGCCATGATGCGCGAGGCGCTGGCGCAACTCGAGAAGGTGGCCGCGACCGCGCACGGCAACTACACCGGGGCAATGTCGACGAATCTCGGCATGTGGTCGTGACCAGATGTCGCCGCTGGCGTGTGACCCGACTGCGCTAGACCGCGCCGGCGCCACGGTGCTGGCCACGGGCGAGTCACTGGGATCGGTGATTTCGGCGTTGACGGCGGCGCTGGCCGGCAGCGCGGGCATGGCCGGCGACGACCCGGTTGGCGCGGAGTTGGGCCGCTCGTACGACGGTGCGGCGGCCAAGGCGATCGAGGCGATGGCCAGCACCCGTAACGGGCTGTGCAGCATCGGCGACGGGGTGCGGGTGTCGGCCTACAACTATGCGCTGGTCGAGGCGCAGTCGGATGTCACCGGCGGGGCCACTGCCCTGCCGACGCCGCAGGTGACCGCGCCGTTGACCGTTGGGGTGAAGCCGCCGTCGGCGGTGGGCGCCGGCACCGGCGCGCCGGCGGGGTGGGGCTGGGTGGCTCCGTACATCGGAATGATCTGGCCCACTGGCGATTCGGCGAAACTGCGGGCCGCCGCGGCGGCGTGGGCCAGCGCGGGCGCGAACTTCATGGCCACCGAGACCGCTGCGGGCGGCGGGACGATGGCCACGGTTGCCTCCCAACAGATCCCGGAGGGGGCCGCCATCAACAAGGCGTTGACCGACGCCTCCGAGTCCGCCATCAACGTGGCACGCCAGTGCCAAGCGATCGCCGCGCAGCTCGACAGTTATGCCGCGAAGGTCGACAAGGTACACGCGGCGATTCTGGATCTGTTGTCCCGCATCTGTGACCCCCTCACGGGGATCAAAGAGGTCTGGGAGTGGCTCACCGACGAGGACGAAGACGAGATCAAGAAGATCGCCGACGACATCCGCACGGTGGTCAACAACTTCGCCCAGGAAGCCGAGACGCTGGGCGCTCAACTCAACGCCGCCATGACGGCCGCCGCCGCGGCTGCCGCTGCCATGGGCCGGTGGGCGGGAAAGGACTGGGACCACTTCCTACACGGCACGGAGGTGGGCAGGGTCCTCAACCACGTTGGTCAGACCCTGAAGGGCGTCGGTGTGGAGGGTTACGACTTCCTCGAGGGCCTCAACCAATTCAGCCCGACCCGCCTTCAATCCGATCCGGTGGGCTTCGTCAAAGACGCGGTGGGAATGGTCGAAGGGGAAGCCACGCTGGCGGGGTTGGGCCCCGACGGTCTACACGGTGCCGGCCAGGCGTGGAAAGAGTTGGGTAAAGACCTCATCCACTGGGACGATTGGGCCTCACACCCGGACGAAGCCTTCGGAAAGACCCTCTTCGACGTGGGAACCTTGGCGCTGCCCGGGGGACCGCTGTCCAAGCTCGGGAAGCTCGGTCGCGGTATGGGCGATGCGCTGAAGGGCTTGAGGGGCGAACGGCTGCCGGAAGGTGTGAAACCGCCCTCGGTGAAGCCGCCGTCGGAGCCACCGCCGACGGTTCCCAAGCCGCCGGAATCGGGAGCACCCGCGCCGCCGGGCAAGCCGGAGCCGGGCAGGCCCGCACCCCCCGCCTCGGGCAAGCCCGTGCCCGGGCCTGCTGACGGCCCCCTTCCGCACAGCCCGACGGAGTCGAAGCCGCCGGTCGGCGACAAGCCCCCCGCCGGTGAGGCACCCAAGCCGGCCGCCGCGCCGCCTGGGTCGGCTGGCAAACCGGCGGTGCCCACGCCGGCCGAGCAGGCGCCACTACCTCACTCGAAGCCGGCCGAGCCGGTGCCAACCCACGCGCCGGCTGCTCCCAGTGGCGAATCGGCCGCGCCTGCCAACGCGGGTCCGCCATCCCCGCCGGCGCCGCACCTGCCGACGCCGCCGTCGGTGCCGATGGGTGGCGGACCTGCCGAAGCAACACCTCCTGGCCTCGGTGAAATGCCGCACGCCCAGGGGCGGGGCCTCCACCCGCCCGAGCCGCAGCTGCCGCACGACGCGGGGCCGCCGCATCCAGTCGAAGGCGGTGGGCCGCCGTCAGACCCGATGCCCGCAGAAGCAAAACCGACGGAGTCACCAAACGATAGTCCGTCGCCCAATCACGAGGGTAACCAATTAGCGGATTCGGCGGATCAAGCGCTTCCGCATGACGAAACGCCGGCGGCTGGTCGACAGATAATCAGTGGTCATGGCAGCTACGATCCGGATAATGGTTTCTTCGTTGTACCAAAAGGGTCGAGCATCACGACTTTTGCCAAGCATGGTTCGACGATCACCGATTCACTCGGAAATTTGATCGAGACTGGCGGCGATACCTCTGGGGTATTCTCTGAAACCTTTCAGGCCGGAGAATCTATACCGAACTACACCATTCATCCACCTGATGGATTAAATATCTTGGGATCGCCCTTAACGGTGACGCAGGCTACGTTAATTAGCGAACTCATACATGAAGGCATGGGACCTATCGACCTTGCGGTATGCACTTACGACCCGTTTAATCCGTCAGGCATGGTTTACCACCTGACGGGAATATACGATAGACTTAACGACAAGTTCACGCCTTACGAAAGGTCTCGATCTTGACTTCGCCGCATGCCGCTGGTGTAGAGGAATTAATCGACATCGCCGCCGAGCAGAAGTCCCATGAGGCAGCTGAGCAGCTCTTCTCCGTGCTTAAAGATGTCGAACTATTCTTTCCGAGAACAACAGTGCTGCGCCAAGGCAAGCAGCTCAATGCAACTCCCCTGCTCCGCCTTCCTGACGGCACAAATGCCATGATGCTATATACATCGAAGGATCACCCGGATCTGCCGGAAAAATTTGCAGGCGGTGCCTTCAAAGACGCTCTTAGAGCCGCACTGGAAATGCCGGATCTTGACTGGGTGATCGTTTCCAATCTCGCCTCGAAATGGGTTGCAATGAATAAGCAACAAATCCTATTCATCCTCCACAGCGAGCAACCGGAGATGCTGGCTGATAACAACGTGACTGATAACAACTTTGTCGAACCATCACGGGCTGCCGGGAATCTGCTCGAGGATCTGATCACTCGTGCCGTCCTGACGCCGCAAGAGCAGCTTCTCGCTCAGATCGCGTCTGCATTACAAGGCCGTGAGGTATTCGTGGAGTTAGCGGAAATACGAGGTGAAAATGGCCAACCGGTCATGAAGACCTTTGAAATTGAGCATCTACCTCGTGTGTTACGTGCGTATACCACTCGAGCGCGTCCGGAGATCAGATATGGGGGCATGCAATGGGAGGCACTGAAAGGATTGGTCACGACGGCCGCCCAAATCGACGGCATTCAAATTATAAATGAAGCCGACGACTGGGTTGTGTTTGACCGAAACGCATTAAAGCTCGATGCAGGCGACTGAACTCGATGAGGAGATTCTCCTGACTTCGCCAGTTCCCACGCCTAGCTACCCCACCCTCCCAGCCAGTCGGGCGTAGCTCTGAGGCTCACGGGCAATAGAGCTGTCCACCCCCTCCCCGATAGGGTTGAATACCGGGGCCCACTGGGTCGCCAGGCAGCACAGCGATCTAGGAGGTTTGGCGATGACTTCCTCTGACCCGGCCAACGGAGACGTCAGTCGCGCTGACCTGGAGTCCCTGGCCGCCGAGGCCAGCGCCGCCCGCGCGCTGGAGGGCCTCCAAGCCGAGAAAGCCGCCACCGACGAGGACCGCCCCCAGCCGCCGATTGACCTGACCGCGGCCGCCTTCTTCGACGTGGACAACACCCTGGTGCAGGGCTCCTCGGCGGTGCACTTCGGCCGCGGGCTGGCGGCGCGCAACTACTTCACCTACCGCGACGTGCTCGGCTTCATCTATGCCCAGGCCAAATTCCAGGTTCTCGGCAAGGAGAACAGCAACGACGTCGCCGCCGGCCGCCGCAAAGCGCTCGCCTTCATCGAGGGCAGGTCGGTCGAACAGCTGGTGGCGCTGGGCGAGGAGATCTACGACGAGATCATCGCGGACAAGATCTGGCCGGGCACCCGCGAGCTCACGCAGATGCACCTCGACGCGGGCCAGCAGGTGTGGCTGATCACCGCCACGCCTTACGAACTCGCGGCGACCATCGCGCGGCGGCTCGGCCTGACCGGCGCCCTGGGCACCGTCGCGGAGTCCGTCGACGGGGTGTTCACCGGCCGGCTCGTCGGCGACATCCTGCACGGGACCGGAAAGGCGCACGCCGTGCGGTCGCTGGCGATCCGCGAGGGCCTGAACCTCAAGCGCTGCACCGCCTACTCCGACAGCTTCAACGACGTGCCCATGCTCTCGTTGGTGGGCACCGCGGTCGCCATCAACCCGGACGCGCGTCTGCGCACCCTGGCCCGCGAACGCGGATGGGAGATCCGCGACTTTCGCACCGCCCGCAAGGCCGCCCGGATCGGGGTTCCGTCGGCCCTGGCGCTGGGGGCGGCCGGTGGCGCACTGGCCGCGGTGGCATCCCGGCGGCAATCGCGCTGATAGGCTGCGCCGCTGAGACCTATTCGAGCGGAGAGCGGCAGCGGTATGACAATCCCTAAAGGAGCCGAAGGGCTCATCGGCAGCCATTACCGGGCGCCGGATTACTTCCTCGTCGGCCGAGAGAAGATCCGGGAGTTCGCGCTCGCCATCAGGAACGACCATCCGACGCACTTCAACGAGGCCGATGCCGCCGCCGCAGGGTACGACGCGCTGGTCGCTCCGCTCACATTCCTCGCCATCGCGGGGCGGCGGGTGCAGCTGGAAATCTTCACCAAGTTCAGCATTCCGATCAACATCGCGCGGGTCATGCACCGCGACCAGAAATTCAAGTTTCACCGGCCGGTCGTCGCCGGGGATAGGCTTTACTTCGACACCTATCTAGACTCTGTCATTGAGTCCCATGGCGCCGTGATCACAGAGATCCGCAGCGAGGTCACGGACGCCGAGGGCAAACCGGTGATCACCAGTACAGTCACGATGCTGGGGGAAGCCGCAAACCACGAAGCCGACCACGAAGCAACCGTCGCGGCAGTCGCGTCCATATCAGCGGGAAAGTAGGTTTGAATCTATGACGTCACAGGGGGAAGCCGGTAGCACCCAGCTGAAGCCGCCGGTCGAGAAGGTGCGGTCGCACTACGACAAGTCGAACGAGTTCTTCAAGCTCTGGCTCGACCCGTCGATGACCTACAGCTGCGCCTACTTCGACGAGGATCCGGACCCGCAGAATCTGACCAAGACGCTGGAAGAGGCGCAGTACGCCAAGCGCAAGCTGGCGCTGGACAAGCTGAACCTCGAGCCCGGCATGACGCTGCTCGACATCGGCTCGGGGTGGGGTTCGACGATGCGGCACGCGGTGGCCGAGTACGACGTGAACGTCATCGGCCTGACGCTCAGCGAGAACCAGTACGCGCACTGTGTGGCCGAGTTCGACAAGATGGACAGCCCCCGCCGCAAAGAAGTGCGGATCCAGGGCTGGGAGGAATTCCCCGACGAACCGATCGACCGCATCGTGTCGTTGGGCGCGTTCGAGCACTTCGCCGACGGTGCGGGTGACGCGGGGTACGAGCGGTACGCCACCTTCTTCAAGAAGTACTACGACCTGCTGCCCGACGACGGCCGCATGCTGCTGCACTCGATCGTGGTGCCCTCCGCCGAAGAGGGCAAGAAGATGGGCTTGCAGGTGAACATGACCCTGCTGCGGTTCATCAGCTTCATCTTGAAGGAGATCTACCCGGGTGGGAAGTTGCCGCAGGTGGACCTGGTCGACAAGTACGCCACCGACGCGGGCTTCAAGATCGAGCGCCATCACTTCATCGGCAAGAACTATGTCCCGACGCTGACCGCCTGGGCCGACGCGCTCGAGGCGCACAAGGAAGAGGCGATCGCCCTGAAGGGGCAGGAAACCTACGACATCTACCTCAAGTACTTGCGCGGCTGCTCCGACCTTTTCCGCGACGGCTACACCAACGTCTGCCAGTTCACCATGGTCAAGTAACTTGCTCGAAAAACGCCCCGGACGCCATTGGCTCCGGGGCGTTTTCGCGTCGGTACCAGGCCGAATACCGAACCCGGCTGGGCCGCGAAGCGACCAGGGTCAGCCGAAGAAGATGTTGCGCCGGCCGGCGAGCAACCGGTACAGCGTCTGCTGAATGGTCTCGCGCACCTGGTCGGTCAGCTCGAAGGTGACCATCGGGTCCTCGGCGTCCGACGCCGCGTAGTCGTTGGTGTAGATCGGCTCGCCGAACGCGATGCGCCACTTCGACGGCAGCGGCACCAGGCCCGCGGGCCCCGCCAGCGGGAACAGCGGCGTGATCGGGAAGTAAGGCAGCCCGAACAGCCGCGCCAGCAGCTTCACGTCGGTCAGCATCGGGTAGATCTCTTCCGAGCCGATGATCGAGCACGGAATGATCGGCGCCTTGGTGCGCAGGGCCGCGGTGACGAACCCGCCGCGCCCGAAGCGCTGCAACCGATAACGGTCCTCGAAGCGTTTGCCCAGCCCCTTGTAGCCCTCGGGGAACACGGCGGTCAGCTCGCCGGCGGCAAGCAGGCGGTGCGCGTCGGTAGTGCAGGCCATGGTGTGGCCGGCCTTGCGGGCGGCTTCGCCCACGACCGGCAGGTCGAACACCATGTCGGCGGCGAGCAGCCGCAGGTCGCGCTGCGCGGGGTGCTCGTCGTGCACCGCCACCGACAGCATCAACCCGTCGAACGGCAAGACCCCGGCATGGTTGGCCACCACCAGCGCGGCGCCCTCACTGGGCAGGTTTTCGACACCGCTGACCTCGACGCGGAACCACGACCGGAAGAAGAACCTCAGCAACGGCCGAACGATCGCGCTGTTGAAGTGTGGATCGAAACCGAATTCGTCGACGGTGTAGTCACCGGTGAGCCGCTGGCGCAGGAACCCGGCGACCGCGGCGACGCGCTGGGCCAGATCGTTGAGCGGCGCGTCCGACGACCCGGAGCCGGCCGTGCGCCGGTGCTCATCGATCTCGCGGACGACGGCGGCGATCTGCTCGGCCGACGCCCGACCGTGCGGATCGAGTAAGGAGGGATGCTGGCGGGCCGACTCCGCGCGCTGGTCGGCTCTTCGGCGTGCCGCTACCCGACCCCGATTCGTATGCAGCGGAATAACATTCGCTCTGTTTTCACCCGCCACGATACCTACCTGACCCCACCCCACGGAATTGGATTTCGGCTGCCCCAGCGCTGAGCTAGGGATATGGCGCGACCCTCCAAGGAGCGTACCCGATGCGGGTCGATAATGGGAGTCATGCCGCGGCCGCGAACGTAGTCGTCGAAAGCCTCGGCGGTCGTCCACTTCGGCTGATAGCCCAACTCCACGCGCATCCGGGTGGTGTCCATGACGCGGCCGTAACTTAGGTACGCGAACTGATCGCGGCTGATCTCGTTGTAACGGTTAGCCCTTCTCAGCGAATCGAGGGCCCACACGCCAAAACCGGGAACT
Organism: Mycobacterium hainanense; assembly: GCF_041890355.1. Lineage (NCBI taxonomy): Bacteria > Bacillati > Actinomycetota > Actinomycetes > Mycobacteriales > Mycobacteriaceae > Mycobacterium > Mycobacterium hainanense. The sequence goes on from NZ_CP169059.1 coordinate 5,064,832, forward strand.
GGCAAGGGAATCCGGCCGGCCCGGCGGATCGCCTGGGACAGCATGATGATGCCGTCGGCGCCGATGTTGAAGGTGCCGGCCTTGCCGGCCATCGCCGCGCGTTCCAGCGCGCCCAGGGCATCCTGCTCGTGCAACAACTGCAGCCGCGCGTCGCGGCCGAACATGGTGGGCACCAACGGCCCGGCCAGGTACCGCGACAGCGTGGTGTCCATCGCCGGCCCGATCATGTTGGCCAGCCGCAGGATTGTCACGGCGATGTCGGGCCGGCGCCGACCCAGTCCGCGGGCGTAGGCCTCGATGTCCAGGCTGTCCTTGGCGAAACCGCCGCGCAGGGGCCGGCGGCTGGTGCTGTCCTCGGTGAACATCACCGGATCGTGCGCGCTGGACCCATACACCTCAGACGTCGACTTGAGCACCACGCGTCGCACCGAGGGTGCCTTCTGACAGGCCGCGAACAGCTGCATCGCGCCCATCACGTTGATTTCCTTCAGCGCCGCGGTGCCACCGGACCGCGGGGCGTACGACGCCGCGGCCGCGTGCACCACGGTGTCGACTTCGCCGTTGCGAATCACCTTGGCTATGAAGGGATTACGGATGTCGGCGCGGACGAACTCCGCGCGCCCCATCCGGCGCAGCATGTCCTTGCTGGGCGCGATCGCGTCCACCGCGATGACCGTGTTGATCATCGGGTTCTGCGCGAGCCGGGCCGTCAGGTAGCCGCCCAGGAAGCGGCACGCACCGGTGACCAGCACCACCTTGGGGTAGTGCACCGTGTTGGTCGCGGTGTCGCCGGTGCCGACGCCATCCCCGCTCGACTGATCCACCCAAACAGCCTATCGACTCCGGAGAGCGCAGCACGACGCCGCGGGCGGGCCCTACTTGCCGAGTTTTCTGCGCTGCACCCGAGTGCGGCGCAACAACTTGCGGTGCTTCTTCTTCGACATGCGCTTGCGCCGCTTCTTGATTACTGAACCCATGAACTCCGCTATCTGACCCGTGACCTGCTTGCAGGATTGACCCGGACACTTTACCCGGCGGGACGCACCGAACACCAAACGGCGTCGATCACCGCCGAGCGAAGAGCGAAGTGCGGTTTCGGGTCAGCCCGCGTCGAAGTAGGACGTCTCCAGCATGTCGTGCACCGCCTTGGCGTGTACCCGGAACGACCGCCCGACCCGGACCGCGGGCAGCTCGCCGTTGTGCACCAGCCGGTACACCGTCATCTTGGAGACCCGCATCAACGCGGCCACTTCGGCGACGGTCAAGAATTGTGTCCTGCCCTGCTGGCCCTCGCCGGAACCGGTGTCCCGCTTACCAGCAGAATCGCGCGCCGATGGCCCGTTCGTAGACGTCATCGCAACCCAATCGTGTCAGGCACGCGCAATGCCAGCGGCTTCCCCTCCGCTGGCACCCACACGTGCATACAAAGAGGAGAATAGCGGGACTGATGGGGTTACTGGTACTGGTGGGGGACAATCAGTTCAAATTTCTTGGATTACTCCGATGTAATTCTTAGCTGCTCAGAGCGCGTTTTGGCGGCCTGAACGGCCGCGTCGACGGCGGCCCGCAAGCCGCCCCGTTCCAGTTCCCGCAGCCCCGCGGCGGTGGTGCCGCCGGGCGAGGTGATGGTCGCCCGCAGCTGCGTCGCCGTGGCGTCCACGCGCGGCCCCGGGGCCTCGCCTTCCCCCGGCCGCCGGTCGGCGTCCATCCGTTCCAGGAGCATGGCCGCCGATCCGGCCATCGTCTGCGCCGTCAGGTCGGTGGCCACCTCGCGGCTCAGCCCGGCGGCCACCCCGGCATCCACCAGCGCCTCGACCATCAGGAAGAAGTAGGCCGGGCCGGACCCCGACAGCGCGGTCACGGCGTCCATCTGGGCTTCCGGCACGGTCAGCACGCCACCGACGGAGTCGAACAGGGCCGAGACGCCCTCGAGCTGCGGGGCGGTTACGAACCGGCCGGTGGCCAGCGCGGTCACCCCCGCGCCGACGAGCGCCGCCGCGTTGGGCATCGCCCGGACCACCGGCGTCCCGGCGGGCAGCTTCGATTCGAAGTACGAGATGCCGATCCCCGCGGCGACGGTGACGAACACCTGCTCGGCGGTGTCGCTCTCGGACGCGGCCGCCACCCGGGCCAGCTCCGCGAGCACCGGCTCGACGTCGCTGGGCTTCACCGCGACCACGACGAAGGACGCGTTCTCCACCGCGTCGGCCACCGAGGTGATCAACACCGAATAGGTGTCGGCCAGGTAATGGGCGCGCTCGGGAACGCGTTCGGCCACCACCAGGTCTTTGACCTGCCGGCCCGCGCGCAGCAGACCCGACAGCAGCGCCTCCCCGATGCTGCCGCCACCGATGATCGCGATTCTTGCCATGCCCGACAGCATCGCAGACCCCGGCGCCTAACCAGCGGCAGGGACCAGCGCCAGTTGGCGGGCTTGCACGACGAGGCGGCCCAGGCTGTCGACGACGGTGTGGTCCTCGTCAAACCAGTCGTGCCCGATCTCGGTGCACGTCGCGATGATTCGCAGCCACCCGTCGGCGGGCAGGCCGCGCAGGAAGGCCGTCAGCTGGACGGTGGGCGCCCAGCCGGTGCGTTCCACCGCGAAGGTCACCGGGGCCGACAGGTCCCCGCACATCAGCGCGAACAGGGCGTCCGGGGCGACGTCGCGGGGGCGCGCCCACATCTGGATGATCGGAGGGCCGCCGTCGGCCGTCGGGCCCAGCGTCGACAGCGCCGGTCGCACGTCGCAGCCCTCGCCGAGATGGACCAGGCCGGCCAGCGGGTGGCCCGGCCCGATCGGGGCGATGTCGTCGGGCGGCTCGGGCGCCATCAGGCCCACCACCGGGTTGGCCGACAGCAGCGGCTTGGCGTCACCGTCCGGCGGAAAGTGTTCGGGCTCGCCGAGGTTGACCACGGCGTGCACGGCGGTCCGGTCACCCTGGGTGAGCTCGACGTCGACGACGCTGATCCGGCGGCCGCGCTTGCGGATGGACGTCGCCAACCGCATTGGCCCCGGATCCGGCGCCCACAGGAAGCTCGCCGACACCGCCACCGGCTGCTGAACCGCGTCGAAGGCGGTCGATGGCCCCGCGCAGGCGGTGCGCGCGGCGTTGGCGCAGAGCGCCAGCATGGCGCCCCCGTGCACCTTGGGGCCGATGGTCCAGTGCTCGTCGAGCTCGCCGTCAAAGACGCCGGGGCCGACCTCCCGCAATGCCATTGCGGTGGTGAACAACGCGTTCATGGTCTCCTGGGGTGGTCAGCGCAGCAGGTGCGTGCGGGCGAACTGCAACGATTCGGCGAGCATGCTTTCGCGCTCGTTGGCTGAGCGCGCGCTGGACGTGGAGACTTCCAGGATGACGTGGCCGGCGAAGTGGCTGCCGGCCAGCATCTGGCACACCTCGGCGGTCGGCTGCGTGCCGCGGCCGGGCACCAGGTGCTCGTCGGCGGGCAGGCCGCTGCCGTCGCAGAGGTGCAGGTGCACCAGTCCGCCGCCCATGCGCTGCGCCATGTCCAGCGAGTCGCTCCCCGCGGTCGCGGTGTGGGACAGGTCCAGCGTGTAGTGGGCGTGGTTGCCGTCCAGCGGGTCGTAGGAGGGCGCGAACGCCGAGATCGCCGGGCCGGGGCCACCGCCGCGCTTGCGCATCCGCTCCAGCGATTGGCCCGAGCCGAAGAACCGGTCAGCCCGGAACGGGAACATGTTCTCCACCGCGATCAGCACGTCGCTCGAGGCTTCCAGCTCGGCGACCTGGTCGCTGAACCCCTCGGCGTAGCGCCGCTGCCAGCGAAACGGCGGGTGCACGACGACGGTCTGCGCGTCGAGCTGTTCGGCGGCCCGCACGCTGCGGTCCAGCTTGGGGATCGGGTTGGCGCCCCACACCCGCTGCGAGATCAGCAGGCATGGCGCGTGCACGGACAACACCGGGACCCGATAGCGCCGGGACAGCTTCGCGATGGCGTCGATGTCCTGGCTGACCGACTCGGCCCACACCATCAGCTCGACGCCGTCATAGCCGAGCCGGGCCGCGTACTCGAACGCGGCCTCGGCCCGCAATGGGTACACCGAAGCCGTTGAGAGTCCGACTTTGATAGCTGGGCGCAAGGGTCTGTGTGGTCCCGGGCCGCCTAGCCCGACTGCAACGACAGCGCCAACGGTCCCAGGGTGATCAGCGCCCCCACCGCGACCGCGATCAGCGTGCTCGCGATGTCCTCGGTCTTGCGCACCACCCGGACGCCGACGACCAGGCCGAGGATCACCAGCACCGAGAGCACCAGCGCCACGATGCTGTTCCAGCGCCACAGCTCGTCGAAGGCGACGAACAGCCCGGCGCCGAAGGCCACCGCCAGGATCGACTGGAACACGACCAGGCTGCCGCGCCACACCGCCTCGAACCTGCCCTGGGCCGCGTGGGCGTCGGTGGCCGTGGCCGCCCCCTCGGTCGCGTCGTCGAGGTGCTCCTCGTCGCGCTCCTCGTGCGGCACCAATGCGGCGAACGGGTCCTCCGCGTCTTCGTCCTCGTCGGCCTCGGTCTGCAGGTAGGAGCGCACGTAGGCGGAATCCTCCAGCGCGGGCTCGGCGTCGCGCACCTCCGAATCCATCACGTCCACCGGCAAATCGGTGTAGTGGTCCAGCGGGTCGGGATTCATGTCCTCGGCACCCGATTGCCCGGTGCCGTTGGTCTCCCCCGCCGCGCCACGGCTCAGGGGGCGCGGGTAGGGGCTGCGCTCCGGCCCGGGCGCCTTCGCGGGCTGCGACTTGGGCCAGCGCGGTTCGGGCTGCGACCAGTACGCGGCCGCGGGCTTGTCTTCGGTTTGCTGCTCGGGCCCGGTTTCCTCGGCGGCCGGCCGTTCCGCCGTGCGCGGGTCCTCGTCGTCGTCGCGGATGATCGGGATCTCGCCGGTCAGCTCGGCGACGGTCACCGCGTCACTGTCGCCGCGCCGGCGGCGCCTGCGCCGCGTCACCGCGGGGGCGCCGATCGTCCCGTTCTTGGCCAGGAGCTCGGCCACCGAGATCGGCCGAGTCCCGGGGCTCTCGGCCTCGGAGTGTGGTCCGGTCATGCTTTGTCGCCTCTCGATCGGTTGCCGTCCCGATCACCTGCCTGACCTCCAGCATCGCGCACGGATCGCTTCATGAGGGGCGTTCCGTCGGCTTCGCTGTCGAGTTTGCGCAAGATGAGACCTTCCCGTAATGCCCACGGGCAGATATCCACCGATTCGATCGACAGCGCTCGCATACTCGCCTCCGCCACCAGCGCACCCGCCACGATCTGTGGCGCGCGCTCGGCGCTCACCCCTTCCAGTTCTGCCCGGTCAGCGGTCGTCATCCTAGAGATGAAAGATATGAGTTGCCTGAGGCCGTTTGCTGTGAGCGTCCGCTTCACCCGCGGCCCCGCGGCCGACGGCGCCGCGCCGGTGAGCCGGGCGAGCGAGCGAAACGTCTTCGACGTCGCCACCGCCAGGTCGGGCGCGCCGGCGTCGAGCACCTGCTCGCTGGCCTCGGCGAGCTCGGCGTCCAGCCAGTCCCGCAGCATCCCGACCCGCCGCCGCCCGGGCGGGTCGTCGGGCAGCCATTCGCGGGTCAGCCGGCCGGCGCCCAGCGGCAGCGACAGCGCCACCTCTGGCTCCTCGTCGACACCGCTGGACATCTCCAGCGAGCCGCCGCCGATGTCGAGGTTGATGATTCGCCCCGCGCTCCAGCCGTACCACCGGCGCACCGCCAGGAAGGTCAGCCGCGACTCGTCGACGCCGCTCAGCGCCTCCAGCTCGACACCCGTTTCCTTGCGGACCCGCGCCAGCACGTCGTCGGAGTTCACCGCGTCGCGGAGCGCGGAGGTGGCGAACGCCATCAGCTCGGCGCACCCGGAGCTGTCCGCGATCTTGGCGAACTCGTCGATCGTGGAGATCAGCTTCTCGGCGCCGCGCTTGGTGATCTTGCCCGAGCTGTCGATCGACTCGGCCAGTCGCAGCGTGGCCTTCGTCGAACTCATGGGCGTGGGATGCCCACCACGGTGCGCATCAACCACCAAGAGGTGAACCGTGTTGCTGCCCACGTCCAGCACGCCCAATCGCACGGGAAATAACCTAGTCGGATGTGGGCGGGCCCCGCGTTGCGGCCCGCTGCGGGGGTTGCCGATCTTGATCCGCCGGGCCCCGAGTGTCAGCGGGTCGAAGAGCCGGATGTGTCGACTAACGTGGACACCGTGGCGAATTCCTACCCCGAGCCCGGACACGAGGTCGAACTGGACTTCGCCCGTGAGTGGGTGGAGTTCTACGACCCGGACAATCCCGAGCACCTGATCGCGGCCGACCTCACCTGGTTGCTGTCGCGGTGGACCTGCGTTTTCGGCACGCCCGCCTGCCACGGCACGGTGGCGGGCCGCCCGGACGACGGCTGCTGCTCGCACGGGGCGTTTCTGTCCGACGACGACGACCGCGCCCGGCTCGACGACGCCGTGCAGCAGCTGACCGACGAGGACTGGCAATTCCGCGAAAAGGGATTGGGCCGCAAGGGGTATCTGGAGCTCGACGAGCACGACGGGCAGCCGCAGTACCGCACGCGCAAACACAAGGACGCCTGCATTTTCCTGAACCGGCCCGGCTTCCCGGGTGGCGTCGGATGTGCGCTGCACAGTAAGGCCCTCAAGCTCGGCGTCGCGCCGTTGACCATGAAGCCCGACGTCTGCTGGCAGCTGCCGATCCGGCGCAGCCAGGAGTGGGTGACCCGGCCCGACGGCACCGAGATCCTCAAGACCTGGGTCACCGAATACGACCGCCGCGGTTGGGGTTCCGGCGGTGCCGACCTGCACTGGTACTGCACCGGCGACCCCGGTGCCCACGTCGGCGCCAAGCAGGTGTGGGAGAACATGGCCGACGAGCTCACCGAGTTGCTCGGCGCCAAGGCCTATGCGGAGCTGGCCTCGATGTGCAAGCGCCGCAACAAGCTGGGGCTCATTGCGGTCCATCCGGCGACTCGCCTCGCGGAGTAGCACCAGTTTTTCTGTAGGACAAGAGCATTCGCTGCGCGCTGGCCAGCAGGTAGGCCTCGACCGCCGCGGCGGCTCTCGCCTCGTCGCCGGCCGGCGCGGGCGCGGCGTCGTTACAGGCGGTCGGCTCGCGCTCCCGGCCGCCGAAACCGTGCTCGAGTGATCGCGTGTGCGGTCAGGGCTTTGCGCGTGCGTCCCGGGCGACGACACGCCGATGAGCTCCGGCCTCAGCGCACGCTCAATCGTCGGAAAGCCAAGGGGTGCTACGTCTGCGGATCCGATGCCCCGGCCGCGTGCCGCGGTTGGTAGAGCAGCGCACGAACCAGGGGGCGGGGCCCGACGGACCGAAGCATCTGGCTCGCCGGACGCACCCGTACCCGCTTCGGCCACCAGAACCAGCGTCCCATCAAGGTCATGATCGACGGAGTGATGAGCGATCGGACGACGAAGGTGTCGAACATCAGGCCGAGCCCGATCGTCGTACCGAACTGACCGATCGCCCGCAGGTCGCTGGAGAGCATCGTGGCCATCGTCACGGCGAACACCACACCGGCCGCGGACACCACCGGGCCCGTCACGCCGACGCCGCGGATGAGTCCGGTGTTCAGGCCGGCCCCGATTTCCTCCTCGATCCGCGACACCAGCATCAGGTTGTAGTCGGACCCCACCGCCAGTAGCACAATCAACGCGAATTCCGTTGCCACCCAGTGCAATTGGAAGTGGCCCAGGTGCTGCCAGATCAATGTCGAGAATCCGAACGCCGCGCCTAACGACAGCACGATCGTGCCGACGATGACGCCTGCTGCTACCAGGGCGCGGGTGACGATCACCATGATGATGAAGATCAGCACGATCGACGCCACCGCGGCGATCAGCAGGTCGTACCAGGCGCCGGTGGCGATGTCGTGGAATGTCGCGGCGGTGCCGCCGAGGTAGATGTCGGCGTTCTCCAGCGAGGTGAGCTTCAGCGCCTCCTTGGCCGCGTTGCGCTCTTGCTCGACGGACTTGATGCCTTCCGCGGTTGCCGGGTCCAGGGCGTGAGTGATGATGAAGCGCGCGGCCTTTCCGTCGGGCGACACCATCAGGCTCAACCCGAACTGGAAATCGGAGTTCTGGAAGATCTCCGGCGGCAGGTAAAACAGGCTTTCCACCCGAGCGTCGTTGAACGACTTACCCATCACAGCGTTGGTGTCGGTGAGCCGGTCGAACTGGTCGATCAGACTGTCGAACGAGCTGTAGATGGTCAGCGTCGTATCCCGGATCGCCTTCGACACGGCGATGTTCTCGGGAATGATCGCCAACAGTTCGCGCGTGGCCGCGGCCGTGTTGGTGAGATCACGGGTGAGGGCGTGGAACTTCTCGGCGAGCTGATCAAACCCGTCCAAGGCATCGAACAGGCTACGCAGCGACCAGCAGATCGGGATGTCGTAGCAGTGCCTCTCCCAGTAGAAGTAGCTGCGGATCGGTCGCCAGAAGTCATCGAAATCCGCGATGTGGTCTCGGATTTGGTCCGTGATGGCCGCCGTCTCACCCGTGGTTTTCGAGCTGTCGTCCGCGGCGTCCGCGAGCCGCTTAGTCACCTCGTACTGGCGTTCCAGCAGGGAGATCTGGGTGTCGAGGAACCCGGTGATCTTCTTGATGTCGCCGACGCGGTCTCTCAGGTAGTTGAGGTTGTCACGGATCGGCGCGGTTTGCACGCTGAGCTGGAACGGAATTGACCCGTCTTCGATCGGTGGGCCGAGCGGTCGGGTGATGCTCTGCACCCGTTCGATGCCCGGCACCCGGAAGATGGCACCGGCCACCTTGTCCAGCACCAGCATGTCTCGGGGATTGCGCAGGTCGTGGTCCGATTCGATCATCAGCAGGTCCGGGTTGAGACGGGCCTGGGTGAAGTGCCGATCGGCCGCGTCGTAGGCCTGCACCGAGGCGGCACTATGCGGCAGGTAGTAGAGGTCGTTGTAGCGGGGGGTGAAGCCCGCGAGACCAAGGGCGCCAACGATGGCAAGAATGACAGAGGTAGCAAGGATGGGCGCCGGCCAGCGCACGATGGCCGTCGCCAGGCGGCGCCACCGGGTGTAGTTGAACTTGCGCTTGGGGTCCAAAAGACCGAAGCCACTGGCGACTGCGATGAGAGCGGGCGTCAGCGTGACCCCGGCCGCCACCACCACCAGCAGACCTATCGCGCACGGGAACGCCAGCGAACTGAAGTAAGGCAGCCGGGTGAACTTCAAGCAGGCCAGCGCCCCAACAATGGTCAGACCCGAGCCCAGCACCACCTTGCTGACACCGGCGAAGGTGTCGTAATAGGCGGCTTCCCGGTCCAGACCGCGTTCACGGCCCTCCTGGTAGCGGCCCACCATGAAAATCGCGTAATCGGTACCCGCCGCGATCGCGAGTGAGGTCAGCAGGTTTACGGCGAAGGTCGACAACCCCAGGACGCCGGTTTCGCCCAGCAGCGACACCACGCCGCGGCCGGCCAGCAGCCCAATGAAGAGGATGAACATGGTCAGCAACACGGTGCTGATGGACCGGTAAACGAACATCAGCATGATCGCGATGATGACGACCGTGATAATGGTGATCTTGGCCAGGCTCTTGTCACCGACAACGATCACGTCGGCGGTCAGCGCTCCCTGGCCCGCGACGTAGGCCTTGACGCCGGCGGGCGGTTTGGAGTCCGCGACGATCTTGCGCACCGCGGCAACGGATGCGTCGCCGACCGCCCCTCCCTGATCGCCTTTGAGGTTGACCTGGACGTAGGCGGCCTTATGGTCGTAGCTCTCCACACCTGAGGACGTGAAGCGCTGTCCCCAGAAGTTCAGCGCGTGCTCGACGTGTTCGTGGTCGGCCTGGATCTTTTTGACCAGGTCGTCGTAGAACCGGTGCGCGTCCTCGCCCAGCGGTTTGTCACCGACCAAGGTGACCAGGACGAGGTTGTCGGAGTCGTACTCCTTGAACTTCTCGCCGATGTGCTTCATCCCGGTGACCGACGGTGCGTCGGACGGCGAGAGCGGAACGGAGATCTCCTCGGCAACCTTCTCCAACTGTGGGACGAAGACGTTGACGCCGACCGCGATCAGCACCCAGCAGACGACGATCGGCAGCGCCAGGACGCGGACGGCGCGGGCGATACGCGGCTTGTGCTCGACTTCGGTGGGTTGTGCGGCGGGTATTTCGTCGGTGTCGCTGGTGTTGTCGGTCATGCGGACTTGTCCAGGCAGGAGACCTGCGCATTGCGCGTCTCGGCTTGCCGTTGATCGACCAACTTCCCGTCGACCGTGATCCGGCAGCCGATGGAGGGGCTGTCACCTTGCGCGACGACGTAGGCGAAGATGCCGGGCATCTGGGCGACGATCGTCTTCGACCACGGCAACGTGGAGAAGTTGGCCTTCTGCGGTTGCGCGTCCGCGTCCATCCAGTTCACGACGCCGGTCGTCCCGGGCGGTCCCAGGATTTCGTAGATGGCGGTCTTGGGCGCATACGGGGGGGTCGCGTCCCGCGGATCGGGCTTGGGCAGGCCAGGTCCCGGGAAGACGCCGTTGAGGCGGTCCACCGCAACGCCGCCGATGATCACCGCCACGACCACGACCAGCAGGACCCATGCCCGCCTGAGCAACGTCAACACCGTTCCCCCTGATCACGTTTGCCCACCGGGCTGATGCTAAGACACTTCATCTGTTCGAGCATTTCGTCGCGTGAGCCACGGCTACCCCGAACGCCATCGCCGCCGATTTAATTCCTGCGGTGTGCCGTCGTGCCGCGGCCGCGTCGCCGCCCATGGCGCGGTGGCCGCACTGCTCGTCGCATCCCGCGTGGGCCACCCGCCGACGCAGGCTGGCGGGGCAGACATCGAAGTACCGACGCTGCAAGTCATTTCGCCGGCGGGCTCCGACCTAGGGGCTACTGACCTGTCGCACCAACGAATTCATCGAATTGACCGTCTCGGACCGCGGCGCAATCGACAACGGGCATACCCTCGAGTTAGTTACGAAAAGTAATTCGCTGGAGTAGGGAATTGTCGGTTGAATTGCGCGCGTGGCCATTGTGCGAAATGCGGAAAACAGCACCGATCGAGGGGCGCCGAGCGTACCCTGGCGACATGGCTACCAAGGTCAGGACCTGCGTGCATTGCGGCCACACGTTCGATCCCAACGACCGACCGCGCGACCTGTCCGACCCGGACTGGCTTCCGGCCGCGTCAATTTATTGTTCACATGAATGCAGTGACCAGTTTCATTGCGATATGTCGCATTGCTGCTCGACGCATGCGAAAAAGAAGGATCATCGCGAAGCCGTCAAGGCGGCGCGATAACCCGCGCCGTCACGACTCGGCCCTAGCCCTCCAACTTGTAGCCCAGCCCCCGCACCGTCACCAGGTGGACCGGGTTGGCCGGGTCGGCTTCGATCTTGGACCGGAGACGCTTGACGTGTACGTCGAGCGTCTTGGTGTCGCCGACGTAGTCGGCGCCCCATACCCGATCGATCAACTGCCCGCGGGTCAGCACCCGACCGCTGTTGCGCATCAGGTACTCGAGTAGGTCGAACTCCTTGAGCGGCAACGTGATCGTGTCACCGTTGACCGAGACGACGTGTCGCTCGACGTCCATGCGCACCGGTCCGGACTCGAGCACACCGTCGCTGATCTCGGAGTCGTCGTCACCGCCACGGCGGAGCACCGCCCGAATCCGGGCGATCAACTCGCGCGCCGAATACGGCTTGGTCACGTAGTCGTCGGCGCCGAGTTCCAGCCCGACGACCTTGTCGATCTCGCTGTCCCGCGCGGTCACCATGATCACCGGCACGCTCGAACGAGCGCGCAGCTGCTTGCACACGTCGGTGCCCGACATGCCGGGCAGCATCAAGTCGAGCAGCACGATGTCAGCGCCGCCACGGTCGAACTCGGCCAGCGCGGCCTGTCCGTCCGTCACAACGGTGGCCTCGAAGCCCTCCTTGCGCAACAGGAATGCCAGCGGGTCGGCCAGCGACTCCTCATCCTCCACGATCAGCACGCTGGTCATCGGCGCGACTCCTTTCCCCCGCAAGCGGGTGGGGCACCCGCGGAGCTGGGGAGAACCCCCACATCGCTGCGCTTTGCATCGTCGTACGCACGGGTCATCGACTCAGTTCTTCCTCTCGTTGTGACCTGTTGGGCCGCACCTCGCGGCCCTGCGGTTGCTCGGGTTCGTCGTCGTTGTCCTTATAGGCCGGAATGGACAGCGTGAACGTGGAACCTGTCCCCGGCTTGCTCCACACCCCGATACTGCCGTTGTGATTGGCCGCGACATGTTTGACGATGGCCAGGCCCAGCCCGCTGCCGCCAGTGGCGCGCGAGCGAGCCTTGTCCCCCCGGAAGAACCGCTCGAAGACCCGCTCCTGATCCTCCAGCGCGATCCCGATGCCCCGGTCGGTGACGGCGATCTCGATGTTGTCGCCGCGGCGGCGGCGGCTGATCGAGACGGGCGAACCGGGCGGCGAATAGGCGATCGCATTGGAGACCAGGTTGGCCAGGGCGGTGACCAGAAGCGTTTCGTCGCCCAACACCCGCAGGCCGCTGGGCGCATCGGTGCGCACCTCGATCTGAGCGTTGTCGGCGGCCACTTTATGACGTGAAATCGCCTCGGACACAACGGTATCGACGTCGACCTCGGTCACATTGGGCAACCGTTCGGCGCCCTGCAGCCGGGACAGCTCGATCAGCTCGGCGACCATGTCCCCCAGCCGGTTGGCTTCGACGAGCACCCGCTCGGCAAACCGGCGGACGGTTTCGGAGTCGTCCGAGGAAGCCAGCAGCGCCTCGGCGAGCAGGGCCATGGCGCCCACCGGCGTTTTGAGCTCGTGGCTGACGTTGGCAACGAAGTCGCGCCTGGTGGCCTCCATGCGCGCGTAGTCGGACTGGTCGTGGGCGAACACCACGGCGAACCGTCGGTCCTCCTCACTGAGCAGCCGCGCCTGGCCGTGCACCGACAGCCCGGACCGGCCGGCCGCCCGTTTGGCCGGCCGCAGGTCGAATTCGATGTCGACGCCGCCGAGCGCCTGCTGTGCCGCCTCCCACGCCTGGTCGTCGAGCTGGCGGTCGCGCACCAGGCCCAGTTCCCTGGCGCGATCGTTGAGGTAGACGACGTCGCGGTGGGAGTCGACCACCGCCACCCCCAGCGGCATCAGCGCGACGATGCGTTGCAGCATCTGCGCGACCGTGATCCCGGTCCACTCGGTGCTCACCCGCTGCCTGCGGTGAGCGGCTTTCGGCGACAGCCGGGTCCCGGCTGCTACCCCTACGGCCAGCCCCAGCACGGACAAGACCCCGGCCAGCAACAGCGCCGAGAACACAGTCACATAGCAAATCCTACAAATCTTCGGAAACGCTGCCCTAGCGGAACGAGGCCAAAATCGGACAAGTCACACTTTCCGCTTCAGGTGTTCCGCTCCCGTTCACGCGATGTTCGGCAAACAGGTCTTTGAGACTCGTTTTGGGCCAGCGCCGGTTTTACCGGCGCCCCTGGCTGGCAACCGCCGCGGCGCCCGCCGCGGCGGCCTCCGGGTCCAGGTAGGTGCCGCCCGGAACCACCGGCCGCAGGTCGGCGCCCAGGTCGTAGCGCAGCGGGATCCCGGTCGGAATGTTGAGCCCGACGACGTCCTCGTCGGACATCTGGTCGAGGTACTTGACCAGGGCCCGCAGCGAGTTGCCGTGCGCGACGATCAGCACCGTCTTGCCACTGCGCAGGTCCGGGACGATGACGTCGGTGAAGTACGGCAGGAACCGCACGACCACGTCGGCCAGGCATTCGGTGAGCGGGCCGCCACCGATGTCGGCGTAGCGGGGGTCGGTGTCCTGGCTGAACTGGCTGCCCTTCTCGATCGGCGGCGGCGGCGTGTCGTAGCTGCGCCGCCAGGTCATGAACTGCTCCTCGCCGTAGCGGTCCTTGGTCTCCGCCTTGTTGAGGCCCTGCAGCGCCCCGTAGTGCCGCTCGTTGAGCCGCCAGCTGCGCCGCACCGGGATCCACAACCGGTCCGCGGCGTCCAGGGCCAGGTGCGCCGTGGTGATCGCGCGGCGCAGCAGCGACGTGTAGAGGACGTCGGGCAACAGGCCCTGCTCGGCCAGCAACTCGCCGCTGCGCACGGCCTCGGCCCGGCCCTTCTCGGTCAGGTCCACGTCGACCCACCCGGTGAACTGGTTGCTTGCGTTCCATTCGCTCTCGCCGTGGCGGAGCAGCACCAACGTGCCGGTATCTCCCATGCCGGCTAGCTTATTCGTCCTCGTCGTCGATCAAATGGGCGAACGCCTGCAGGTTCTTCAGCGACTCGCCGCGAGACACCCGCCACTCCCATTCTTTCTGAATCGACGAGCGAAATCCCAACTCCAACAACGTATTAAAGTCCGCGTCCACCGCTTCGAGCACCTGCCCGAGCACCCGGTCGATCTCGTCGGCGTCCACCGATGCCAGCGACATGCGGCCGACCAGGTAGATGTCGCCGACGTTGTCCAGCGTGTAGGCCACGCCGTAGAGGCGGCGGTTCCGCTTGAGCAGGAAGCGGTAGACCCCTTCGTGGTTCTCGTCGGGCTTGCGACACACGAACGCCTCGACGCGCACCGAGTGCTCGCCGACGCTCAGGATGGTGTTGGTCTTGAGCTTGCGCTCGCCGGGCAGCTCCACCACCAATCCGGACGGACCGCCGTGCGCGCCATCGTGTTTCGAGTACACAAGACCGCTGTCCTGCAGGGCATCCTCGATCACCCGCTCGACCGTGGGGCTCACGCGCCGACCCCGCGGCGCTCGGTGGTGTAGGCGCTGATCGCGCGGCGATAGCTGGCCAGCAGCGCGTCGGTGGTGTTCTCCCAGGAGAACGTGGCCGCGTGCGCGGCCGCCGCCCGGCTCATCGCGTCGGCCTGCGGCGCCGGCAGGCGCAGCATCCGGTCGAGCGCGTCCGCCCACCGATCGACGTCGTGGCCGGCCACCAGCGTGCCGGTGATCCCGTTCCGCACGGCAACCGGAAGCCCGCCGACCGCGGCGGCCACCACCGGGGTGCCACACGCCTGGGCCTCGACGGCGACCAGGCCGAACGACTCCGAATAGCTCGGCACCGCGACCAGGCTGGCGGCCTGGAACAGGGTGGCCAGGTCGGAGCGGGACTGCGGGGGCAGGAAAGTCACCCGCGCGGCGATGCCGAGTTCGTCGGCGAGCCGCCGCAGCCCGTCCGGGGAGGCCAGGCCGCTGCCCGACGGGCCGCCGGCGACCACGATGCGCACGCCGGGCAGTTTCGCGGCGGCGCGCAGCACGATGTCGGGCGCCTTCAGCGGCTGGATGCGCCCGACGAACGCCACCACGTCCTCGTCGAGCGGCAGCCCCAGGGCGGCCCGGGCCGCGCGGCGATCACCGGGATGGAACACCTCGAGATCCACGCCGGGGTGGACCACGTCGATGCGGGCCGGGTCGGCGCCGTGGATCGAGATCAATTGTCTGGCTTCGTCGTCGGTGTTGACGATCAGCCGGTCGGCCTCGTCGACCACCTGCTGCTCGCCGACCGTGCGCAGCGGCGGCTCGGGCGCGTCACCCGCGGCCAGCGCCGCATTCTTGACCGCGGCGAGCGTGTGCGCGGTGTGCACCAGCGGCACCGCCCAGCGGTCGCGGGCCAGCCAGCCGACCTGTCCGGACAGCCAGTAGTGCGAATGCACGATGTCGTAGTAACCCGGCTCGTGCGAGGCTTCGGCGCGCAGCACTCCGGCGGCGAACGCGCACAGCTGGGTGGGCAGGTCGTATTTGTCCAACCCCTCGAACGGGCCGGCCGCCACGTTGCGCACCAGCACGCCGGGCGCCACCCGCGCGACGGGAGGATCTGCGGAGGCGGTGGCCCGGGTGAAGATCTCCACCTCGATGCCGCGGCGCGCCAGGTGCAACGCGGTCTGCAGCACGTAGACGTTCATGCCGCCGGCGTCGCCGGTGCCCGGCTGCGCCAAGGGCGAGGTGTGCACCGCCAACACTGCGACGCGGCGCGGTTTCAGCCGAAAGACGTCGTCGTGCCGCACTCTCTCATCTTTACAGGACGTTCGACCCACGAGCCCAACGCCCCGGACCCGGCTTCGCGTTAAGCGGAAGACTCGTCGGCGGCCACGTCGCGCAGCCGGGGGCCCAGCGCCCCCGCGCGGCGCATCGCTCCGAGCGGGTCGGCATACAGCCCGCCCAGCGACACGGTCCCCGCGCCGGCCTCCTGCACCCGGTTCCCGAAGACGGTGACGCGGATGTCGCGGGGCGGCAGCACCGAGTGCTCGCCGAACGCCGCCTCGACGTGCTCCATGCCCTCGGGATACTCGGTGAAGGCCTGGCCACCGACCACCAGTTCGTCGGGGTTGAGCATGTCGCGCAGCAATGCCACCGCCTGCCCGAGGACCCGGCCCCGCTCATTCAGCAGCTCTTTGGCCTGCTCGTTGCCGCCGCGGGCCAGCCGCAGCAGGTCGTTGATGCCGGCGGCCGACGCGTTCGGCCGGCCCGCGGGCACGAACGGCAGGATCCGCAGCCGGCGGGCGGCGGCCAGAACCGCCTCGTCGCTGACGGTGGATTCCAGCTGGCCGGTGCCGCCGAGCAGCTCGGAGTGTGCGGGCAGGGCGGCGATGGTGCCCGGGCCGCTGGCCGGGCAGTGCACCCGGCCGCCGATCACCAGGGCGTAGCCCACGGTCTCGCGGGCGTACACGTACAGGCTGGTGGGCGAGCTGGGCAGGAATCGCCGCATGCCGAGCAGTAGCTCGGCCCCGGCCATGGCGTCGACGTGCGAGGCCACCGACACGGGCAGCCCCAGCGCGTCGGCCAGCACGGGGCCGACCGGCGCCTGCCGCCAGCCGAGCCGCGGGTGGTCGACGTTCCCGGTCGCGCTGTCGACGGTGCCACCGATCGCGACGCCGACCCACAGCGGGCGCCGCCGATGCCAGCGCTGCAGGTAGCGGGCGGCGCTCTCGGCCAGCGTCGTCAAGGCGGGCCCGGCGGGGCTCAGCGGTGTCGGCGTCTCGACGGTGTCGAGCGTGCGACCGAACAGGTCGGTGGCCACGATGCTGGTGGTGCGGGCCCCGACGTGGATGCCCAGCGTCACGAACGGTTCGTGGTTGATCTCGACCGGCACGCGGGGGCGACCGATCGCGCCGGAGACGGCCAGGTCGGCGCGTTCCCGCAGCAAACCGGCCTCGAGCAGGGCGATAACCTGGCGGTTGACCGTCGCGATGCTCAGCGAGGTGACGCCGGCGATGACGTCACGGCCGACGGGGCCGCGCAAGCGGACGGCCCGGAACACCGATGCCGCCGCCGAGTCGGCGATGTGCAGGGCCGGCGGCACGATCTGGCGGCGCACCGACCGATGGCCCCGGTAGGTGGCACGGGTGGGCGAATGATGAGTCTGGGTGAGGGTATTCGAGCGCACGAGCGTCCTTTGTCCGAGTCTTTGTTGGCCGTCACTGGCCACACCTGAAAGTCAGGAGCGGCAAAGTGCGCGACAACAACACGCACCCGCCGCGCAGAGACACGCGGTGGTGGTGCTGGACAGGGCGCTGAGGTGCACCTCGAAAATTTAGCACGCTCACTAAGGTTGTTTCTATGGTTGGAAATGTCAGGAATGAGCGGGTCGCGGTGGTCACGGGCGCCAGCTCCGGGATCGGCGAGGCGACGGCCCAGACCCTTGCTGCGCAGGGCTTTCACGTGGTGGCGGTCGCGCGCCGCGCGGAGCGGATCAACGCCCTGGCGAGGGAGCTCGGCGGAACCGCCATTGTGGCTGACGTCACAGACGACGCGGCGGTCGCCGCGCTCGCCGACGAGTTGAGCCGGGTCGACGTGCTGGTCAACAACGCCGGAGGCGCCCGCGGCCTGGCACCGGTCGCCGATTCCGACTTCGAGCACTGGCGGTGGATGTGGGAGACCAATGTGATGGGCACGCTGCGGGTCACCCGCGCGCTGCTGCCCAAGCTCATCGACTCCGGCGACGGCCTCATTGTCACGGTGACTTCGGTTGCCGCACTTGAGGTTTACGACGGGGGCGCCGGGTACACGGCGGCCAAACACGCACAGGGTGCGCTGCACCGCACGCTGCGCGGCGAGCTGCTGGGCAAGCCGGTACGGCTGACCGAGATCGCGCCGGGCGCGGTCGAGACGGAGTTTTCGCTGGTCCGCTTCGACGGCGATCAGCAACGCGCGGACGCCGTGTACACCGGCCTCACGCCGTTGGTGGCCGCCGATGTCGCCGAGGTGATCGGTTTCGTGGCCTCGCGGCCGCCCCACGTGGACCTCGACCTGATCGTGATGAAGCCGCGCGACCAGGCGTCGGCCACCCGCTTTAACCGCCGGGGCCAGTCGCCGGGCTAGGCGAGGTGGTAGTCGTCGTCGTCGGCGTCCCGGACAGGCTCGGGGCGGTCGACGGCGTCACCGGCGCGGTCACCGGGATCTGCGTCGACGGCGGGCGCGCGGTGGGCGGCGGCAGCGCCGACATGGCGACCCAGGTGTCCCAGTCGACGGCCCAGTCCCAGATGTCGCCGTCGGAGTAGGACAGCTGAATGGTGCTGCCCGTCACCTCCACCGGGTCGCCGTAGATCGCCGACTGGAAGTATTGCTCGGCGTCGCCCGTCGACAGGTTGATGCAGCCGTTGGTGACGTTGGTGTTGCCCTGTGCGCCCGCGCTCGCCGGGTTGGCGTGGATGAACTCGCCGTTGTTGGAGATCCGGACGGCCCAGCGCTCGTGCACGTGGCTGTAGCCGGCGGCGGGGTTGGACATGTAGAAGTCCGAGTACTTCTCGGTGACCACGTGGATGCCGTTGCGGGTGACGTTGCGCGCCTTGTCGGCCTCGCCGTAGCTGCACGGGAAGTCCATGATCACGCCCTCGTCCCTGACCACCTGAATGCGGTGCGACGAGACCTCGGCCTTCACCACCTGCCGGCGGCCGATCTGGATGTTCAACGAGATGTCCTCGGCGCCGTAGGCGCTGTCGCCGAACGGCAGCCCGTACAGCTTGGCGTCGACGTTGACGGTGGTGCCCGCCGGGTAGTACTCGCGGGTGCGGTAGTGCACGCGGGCGCCCTGCGCCTCGTCGGGCAGCCAGGCCCAGCTGCCCTCGACCGGCGGGTTCGTGGTGACGGTCAACGCCTTCTCGACGGCGGCCTTATCGGTGATCGGCGCGTCGAACTGGATGATGATCGGCGCCGCAACCCCGACGGTCTGGCCGTCGGCCAGCTGGAATGCCCCACCGATCTTCTTGGTGGGCGTCACCGTGGTGAACTTGCCCGTCACCGGGATGGCCTTGCCGTCGTGCCCGACGGCCGAGCCGCTCCAGGTGTAGGTCGCGTCGTAGCCCAGCGGCTCGGTGGTGCTGTAGACGGTGCGGTCGGAGTTGAACTTGCCCGCGACGGCCTTGCCCGCGGAATTCGTCAGGGCCACGTGCTGGAACCAGCCGTCGGTGATCTCGACGCTGATCGGCGCGATCGGCACCACGTTCTCGGTGGCGTCGGCCGGTGAGAATTTCAGCTTCGGCGCGGGCTGCTCTTTCTTCTCGGCCTGCTTGGCCGACGGGCCACCGCACGCAGCCAAGACGCTAGGGGCGAACACCCCCAGTCCGAGGGTCGCCAATGCCACGCGCCGGTTGATCGGCTGCGGGTCGCGCGACGTGCTCACGAAAGTCAAAGATACCGGGCAAAATCCACCAACCCCGCCGCGACGAATCGGGCGTCGAGGGATTCGGAGCTACAGCCTGCAGCCGAGCAGGACCGGCTCGGGTTTCAATGTGACACCAAACACATCACGAACTCCGTCGCGGATGACGCGGGCCAGCGTGATCACCTCTTCGGTGGTGGCGCCACCGCGGTTGGTCAGCGCGAGGGCGTGCTTGGTGGACAGCCTGCACCGAGCCGCCGGATCGTCCGGATAGCCCTTGGCGAAGCCGGCGCGCTCCACCAGCCAGCCGGCGGCCAGCTTGACACCGTCGGGGGCCGGGTAGTGCGGGACCGGGCCCCGGTCACCGCCAAACCTGCTGGCGAGCCGCTCGTACACCTCGGGCGCGACCACGGGGTTGGTGAAGAACGAACCCACGCTCCAGGTGTCGTGGTCGTCCGGGTCGAGCACCATCCCTTTGCGGCCCCGCAACGTCAGCACCGCCTCGCGGACCGCGCGCGGGTCGACCCGATCGCCGCCGCCCGCCCCCAGCGCGGCCGCCAGCTCGCCGTAGCGCAGCGGCGCGCTGCGGCCCGACGCGTCCAGCGCGAACTCGACTTCCAGTACCACCCAAGGCATTTCGGGGCCCGCCTGCTTGAACACGCTGGTGCGGTAACCGAAGCCGAGCTCGCCGCCCGGCACCCAGCGCACCTCCCCGCTGGCGCGGTCCAGGATCTTGACCCGGGTGATGGTGTCGGAGACCTCGGCACCGTAGGCCCCGACGTTTTGCACCGGGGTGGCCCCGGCCGAACCGGGGATCCCGGACAGGCATTCCAGCCCACCCAGACCGTGCTCGATGGCGGCGACCACGACGTCGTCCCACACCGCGCCCGCCTCCGCGCGCACCACGGCGTCGTCGATCGTGATGCCGCTGTTGGCCAACCGCACGGCGGTCAGGTCGGTCACTGTGTCCGCGATCACCAGGTTGGACCCGCCGGCGAACACCAACACCGGGGAGCGTTGTCCGGCACGGCTTTCGGCGTCCAGCTCGCCCACCACGGCGACCACCTGCTCGGTGCTGGTGCAGGTGATCAGGCGGCGCGCGACCGGCCCGACCCGCAACGTCGTCAGCGGCGCGAGCGACACCTCTTCGGCGACCTGCGCGCCGGCGAAGGCCGGACCGGCGTCGCTGGATTTCATGGCCCGTAACGGTAGCCTCACCTGCTATGCCGCGTTCATTCGACTTGTCGGCCGACTACGACGGCAGCGTTGAAGAGGTGCATCGGGCGTTCACCGACGAAACCTACTGGCGGGCACGGCTGGCCGGATCCGGTGTCGACGTCGCCACGCTGGAATCGATGCGGGTCGGCGGCGAAACCGGGGACGACGACACCGTCGAGGTCGTCACCGTGCAGGTGATCCACAGCCACAAGCTGCCCGGGATGGTGACCCAGCTGCACAGCGGCGACCTGCGGATCCGGCGCGAGGAAGTATGGGGACCGGTCGCCGACGGCACCGCGCAGGGCACCGTCGTCGGCTCGATCCTGGACGCCCCGGTCAACCTGACCGGCACCGCGACGCTGCTGCCGATCCTGGAGACCGGCGGCGCCCGCCTGACGTTCCGGGCCACCGTCCAGGTACGCGTCCCGATCATCGGCGGCAAGTTGGAGAACATCATCGGCACCCAGTTGGCCGAGCTGGTGGCGGCGGAGCAACGGTTCACCACGGAGTGGATCGCCAAAACGGCGTGAGGGCGCCGAAGCCTAAGCTGGCGCCCATGCGAATCGCGTTGGCCCAAATCCTGAGCGGCACCGATCCGGCCGCCAACCTGGGGCTGGTCCGCGAGTACAGCGCGCGGGCAGCCGAGGCGGGCGCGAAATTAGTGGTGTTTCCGGAGGCGACCATGTGCCGGTTCGGCGTCCCACTGGCGCCCGTCGCGGAGCCGGTCGACGGGCCGTGGGCGACGGGTGTGCGGCGGATCGCGGCCGGCTGCGGCATCACGGTGGTCGCCGGCATGTTCACCCCGGGCGGCGACGGCCGGGTGAAGAACACGCTGATCGCGGCCGGTCCGGGGCGCCCCAACGAGCCGGACGCCCACTACGACAAGATCCACCTCTACGACGCCTTCGGCTTCACCGAGTCGCGCACCGTGGCGCCCGGCCGCGAGCCGGTGGTGATCACCGTGGCCGGCGTCCGGGTAGGCCTGACCGTCTGCTACGACATCCGCTTCCCGGCGCTGTACACGGAGCTGGCCCGCCGCGGCGCCCAGCTGATCGCCGTGTGCGCCTCCTGGGGCTCGGGGCCCGGCAAGCTCGACCAGTGGACGCTCCTGGCCCGGGCCCGCGCCCTCGACTCGATGAGCTACGTCGCCGCGGCCGGCCAGGCCGACCCGGGCGCCCCCCTGACGGAGTCGGGAGCGCCCACCGGGGTGGGAGGCAGCCTGGTGGCCTCCCCGTTCGGCGAAGTCGTCGCATCGGCAGGGTCCGGGCCGCAGCTGGTAGTGGCCGACATCGACGTCGACCGGGTCGCCAAGGCCCGCGAGAGCATCGCAGTGCTGCGCAACCACTCAGATTTCGCTCAGCTCGATAGGGCAGAATCAGTCGGGTGACGAACCCACAAGGACCACCGAACCAGGACCCTTCGACGTGGGGCCGTCCCGGCAACCAAGGCTCGTTCGGCCAGCCCCCGACCGAGCGGCCGACCGAACGGATCAACACCGGTGGTCCGGCGCCCGCGCCGCCGCCGCCGGCCGCCGGTCCGCCGCCCGGTCAGACCGAACGGATCGCGACGCCGCCGCCGAACATGCACCGGCCCGACTACGCGCCGCCGCCTCCGCCCACCCCGCCCGCGGGGCCGACGGAGAAGCTGCCCACCCCGGGCGAGGAACCGGCGCAGGGCAAGAAGAAGCGTCGCTTCCTGCGCGACCCGCTCTCGGTGGTGCTGGTCTGCATCATCGTGGTCTGCCTGGTGATCGCCGGCCTCGTCGGCGCGGAGCTGTACGTCCGCCACGTCGCCAACAGCAAGGTCGCCCAGGCGGTGGCCTGCGAGGTCAAGGACCAGGCCACCGCGTCCTTCGGGGTGGCGCCGTTGATGCTGTGGCAGCAGCTCACCAAGCACTACACCAACATCTCGGTGCAGACCGCCGGTAATCAGATCCGCGACGCCAAGGGCATGAAGCTCGACCTCAACATCAGGGACGTGCAGCTGAAGGACACGCAGGACTCCAAGGGCACCATCGGGTCGCTGGACGCGACCATCACCTGGACGTCCGACGGGATCAAGGAATCGGTCCAGAACGCGATTCCGGTGCTGGGCCCCTTCGTCACCAACACCGTGACCACCCACCCCGCCGACGGGACCATCGAGCTCAAGGGCATGTTGGACAACCTGACCACCAAGCCGGTGGTGTCTGGCACGGGGCTGCAGCTGCAGATCGTCAGCTTCAACGCGCTCGGCTTCACGATGCCCAAGGAATCGGTGCAGTCGACGCTGGACGACTTCACGTCGAACTTCACCAAGAACTACCCGCTGGGCATCCACGCGGACAGCGTGCAGGTCACCAACGACGGTGTGACCAGCCACTTCTCGACGCGGAACGCGAGCATTCCGACCGGCAACAACAACGACCCGTGCTTCGCCAACCTGTGACGCCGGTTTAGCCGAGCCCGTCGAGCACCGCCCGGGTGCCCGATAGTCCGAGCCGGGTGGCGCCGGCGTCCAGCATCGCGAGCGCGTCGGCGGCGGCGCGGATGCCGCCGCTGGCCTTCACGCCCAACCGGCCGCCGACGGTCTGACTCATCACGGTGACCGCTCGCACCGAGGCGCCGCCCGCGGGATGGAACCCGGTCGAGGTCTTGACGAAGTCGGCCCCGGCGTCCTCGGCCGCGCGACACACCCCGACCAGCGTGCTTTCGTCGGTCCCCGAGAACAGCACCGCCGATTCGACGATCACCTTCAGCACCGACCCGGCATCGACCTCGTTCATGGCGGCCCGCACGGTCGCGATGTCGGCCCGCACCGCGTCGATGTCGCCGGCCAGCGCGGCGCCGATGTCGATGACCATGTCCACCTCGGCGGCGCCGGACGCCACGGCCCGCTGCGCCTCGTGCGCCTTGACCGCCGAAACGTGCTTGCCCGACGGGAAACCCGCGACGCTCGCCACCCGAACGCCCCCGGCGCGCACCGCGACCGGGACCATCGACGGCGACACGCACACCGCGTAGACGCCCAATTCGGCGGCCTCGGCGACGAGCGCGGCAACGTCCGCCTCGGTGGCCTCCGGCTTGAGCAGGGTGTGGTCGACCGTTGCCGCCAGCTGTGCCCGGGTGGGTTTGCTTGCCACTAGAACCTTTCCTCAGGGCCGCCGGGATTGCATCCCGCCGCCACCATCTCGGCGTCGTCGACGACCGGGCGCCACGGCTCCAGGTTCCAGCTGGTCTTGCCGGGCTGGGCCATCTCGGCGAACTGCCAGTGACAGATGAACTGCGCGCGCATGCCTGGGGTGTCCGCGTCCGGCGAGAGCGCCAACACCTCGCCCCACGCCTCGTCGGCGAGCGCGACGTTTCCGGGCTGCCCGGCGGCGGCCGCCCGCCCCGAGGGTGTCGGGAAGACGCGCAGGCTGCTCAGGCCGTGCCACTGCCCCCACTCGGTGTGGTCGATGAACGGCGGGGAGGCCGTGACCGGACCGGCCGCCGCGGTACCCGCCGGGACCCACAGCGCGACCAGCGCCACGGCGGGCGCCGTCAGCAGCGCCTTCATCCGGTTAGCGCGACTTACCTTGGATTTCCAGAAGTTTCGGCCGCACGTCGACGAGATAGACGCCGGCCGCGCACGCGGCGATCGCCATCCCGAGTACCCCGAAAACAAAACTCAGGATGGATGTCAGCGCGACAGCCAGTCCGAGGATCACCAGCCACACCGGCTTGGTCAGCTTTTCCGCGGCCGTGTACGCGTCGGGCCGCTGCAGCGCGGCGTGTACGAACGCGTATACCGCCGTGACCAAGACGGCGATCTGCAAGACCAACATGACGGTTCCCACGAGGTGGCTCACGCCTTAAGCGTATGCGGGCGCCGTCGGAAACGTCGACCCGGAGCTGCCCGAGGGACAACTCCGAGTCGACCGTCGGACTTACTTCTGGGTGACCTTCTTTGCCGACGCCTTCTTGGCCGGAGCCTTCTTGGCGGGAGCCTTCTTGGCGGGAGCCTTCTTCGCGACAGCCTTCTGGGCCTTCTTGGCCGTCTCGTCGGACTTCTTGGGCAGTTCGATGCCGACCAGCTTGGCCGCCCGCTCGCCGACCGCGCGGGTCTGCGAGGCCACGGTGCCCAGCGCTTCCTGGGTCAGCTCGACGGCCTGGTCCACGTAGCCCTCGGCGCGCGCGGAGGCGTCGTCCAGGCCCGTCTGGCTGCGCAGCCGCTGCAGGGCGGCCTCGCCCCGCTCGACCAGCTCGTTGTAGCGGTTGGTCGCCGCGTCCAGGTAGCCCTCGGCCGCCTTGCGGAGCTCGTCGCTGGTGAAGCGCTCGCGCAGCCCGCCGAGCTGCTCGGGCAGGTCTTCCTGCAACTTGGTCAGGCGAGCGCGGCTCTCCTCCACCCGGGTGCGGGTGTCGGCGCGCGTCTCTTCGGCGCGATCACGCAGGTTGGCGATCAGCTCGTTGACCGTGGCCAGGGCCAGGTCGGCCGCGCCGAGGGCCGCGAGCAGCGGAGCCCGCAGATCTTCGATGTTGGTGTTGTCCGCCATGATGATTCCTTTCGTTAACGGCGTTCTTGACTGTTTGTGATGGGAGCGACGGCGAAGGTCCCGTTCTGTCCGGCGGCCGCCGGGTCGTCCTTGCCCGGGCAATCCCACGCCGTCGGTGGTTGATGCGTGCCGGCCAGGCGGCGCGCTCACTCGACGGATTCGGTGGGACACTCCTGGTCGGTTGGTTCGGTTATTTCGTTTTGCTGGGTGAACGATGTGTAGATGTCGAGCAGAACCTGCTTTTGGCGCTCGGTGATCGCGGTGTCGGTGATGATGGCGTCGCGGACCTGGCTCTTGTCGCTCGGCTCCAAAATCCCGGCCCGCACATAGAGGACCTCCGCGGACACCCGCAAGGCCTTCGCGATTTGATTGAGCACGTCGGCGGACGGCTTGCGCAAGCCACGTTCCACCTGGCTCAGATACGGGTTGCTGACCCCGGACTTCTCGGCGAGTTGACGCACCGAGACCTGCGCGAGTTCGCGCTGGCTGCGGATGAAGCTGCCGATGTCCGAGGCCATGTCGGAGGCGGCGTTGGACACCTTCGCGGAGAGCTTCTCCTCGGGCGCCATGGCGTGCTCCTGGTCGGATGGTCGGTGCTGACGGCCATCAGACTACTACAAGTGCTTGCTATTGCAAGCACTTGTTAGCACTACTAGAAAAGTGCCTGCGCGACCGCGTAGATCACCAGACCCGCCAGCGAGCCGACCACCGTCCCGTTGATCCGGATGAACTGCAGGTCGCGACCCACGTGCAGCTCGATGCGCCGGCTGGCCTCCTCGGCATCCCAGCGCTCGACCGTGTCGGTGATGATCGCCGTGATCTCCACCCCATACTGCGAAACCAGGTGCTGGGCCGCGCGCACGATCCAGTTGTCCACCTTGTCGCGCAGGTCGGCGTCGTCGCGCAGGGACTCCCCGATGCGGACCACCGCGTCGGCGATGCGGGTGCGCAGCGTGCTCGACGGGTCGTCCACGCCCTCGAGCACCAGCCGTTTCAGCGTCTTCCAGGCCGTCGCGGCCGCGTTGGCGATCTCGTCGCGCGCCATCAGCTGCTCCTTGATCGCGTCGGCGCGCGCGATGGTGTCCGCGTCGTGTTGTAGGTCGTCGGCGAATTCGAACAGGAACCGGGTCGCCGACCGGCGCAGCTCGTGATCGGGATTTCGGCGCACCTTGTCGGTGAAATCCATCAGCTCGCGGTGGATGCGGTCGCCCACCAGGTGGTCGATGAAACGCGGTGACCACGTAGGCGAGTCGCGCTCGACCACCCGCTGGATCACCTCGCCGGCGTTCAGCGACCACTGGAAGGCCCGGTCGGCCAGCAGCTGGATCAGCGCCTCCTGCCGGTTCTCGGCCAGCAGCGACGCCAGGACCCGCCCCACCGGCGGCCCCCATTGCGGCTCGGCGATGCGGCGCACGATCATCCGGTCGATCACCTGCTGAACGTCCTCGTCGCGCAGCAGCTCGACCAGCACCCGCAGCACCGTGGCCGTCTCACCGGCCACCCGCTCGGCGTGCGAGGCCTCCGACAGCCACTTGCCGAGCCGTCCGGGCACCTGGGCGTCGCGCAGCTTGGTCTCCACCACCGGGGGCGACAGGAAGTTTTCCCGCACAAAGGTCCCCAGCCCCTCGCCGAGCTGATCCTTCTTGCGCTTGATGATCGCGGTGTGCGGGATGGGGATGCCCAGCGGATGCCGGAACAACGCGGTCACCGCGAACCAGTCGGCCAGCGCCCCCACCATCCCGGCCTCGGAAGCGGCGCCGACATAGCCGACCCAGGCGCCCAGGTGGGCGTGGGCCTGGGCCCACCGGCAGCCGAGGAACAGGCCGGTGGCTCCGATCAGGAAGCTCAGCGCCACCGCCTTCATCCGGCGCAGCGCCACCCGGCGCTCGGCGTCGGCCTGCGGGTCGGCGCCGGCGAAGGATTCGGCGAGCGAGGGCTGCGGGCGCCCGGTGTCGCTCAACGGGGACGTCGAGTCCGGGCCCGCCGCGGGCGGGCCCGGTGCTTCGCCTCGGGGCGAGGCCCTGTGTACCACCACTCCATCATTCATCGTCGTGGGCGTTTGGTGTGACCGCACTGTTCACAAGCCCGCGGGGGCGCGCGGTCAACGTTCGAAACAGGGCCGCACGCCGTAGTATCGAGGGCGTCTAGTGAATGGGATATCGGCGACAGTGGCAGAGCGAACGTTGGCGGTGGCGGCCAAGACGGATGGTCGCAAGCGGCGCTGGCACCAACACAAGGTGGAGCGCCGCAACGAGTTGGTAGACGGCACGATCGACGCGATCCGGCGGCACGGCGGCACCCTGAGCATGGATGACATCGCCGCGGATATCGGCGTATCCAAGACGGTGCTGTATCGCTACTTCGTCGACAAGAACGACCTGACGACCGCCGTGATGATGCGGTTCACCCAGACCACGCTGATTCCCAATCTGGCCGCTGCGCTGACGTCCAATCTGGACGGCTTCGACCTGACCCGGGAGGTCATCCGGGTGTACGTCGAAACGGTCGCGAATGAACCAGAGCCGTACCGCTTCGTGATGTCGAACAGCTCGGCCAGCAAGAGCAAGGTGATCGCCGACTCCGAGCGGATCATCGCCCGCATGCTCGCGGTGCTGATGCGCCGCCGCATGCAGCAGGCGGGGATGGATACCGGCGGGGCCGAGCCGTGGGCCTACCTGATCGTCGGCGGCGTGCAGCTGGCCACGCACTCCTGGATGTCTTTCCCGCGCATGAGCCGCGACGAATTGATCGACTACCTGACGATGCTGAGCTGGAACGCGTTGAAGGGCATCGTCGAGGTCGGCGGATCGCTGGAGAAGTTCCGCGAAGAGCCCCATCCGTCGCCGATCGTTCCGCCCCGCGGGCAGCAGGATCGGTCCCCGCTATAGGGCGGCGATACCGCGTGGTGAATCTCATTTTGTCAATTCGGCCCGTCTCGTGTGACGCTATGAGCCGCTAGTGAGAACGACGTGCATCGCCCGCAGCGACTAGCATGCAGGGGGTGCTTCGGGGGCGACGCACATGCGCCGTGCCGGCAGGGCGTCTCTGCCTCCACGTAACGAAAGGCTCTTCTCGACATGTCTGTGCAGCTGACGCCGCATTTTGGAAACGTGCAAGCCCACTACGACTTGTCCGATGACTTCTTCCGGCTGTTCCTCGACCCGACCCAGACGTACAGCTGCGCCTACTTCGAGCGCGACGACATGACCCTGGAAGAGGCGCAGCTCGCCAAGATCGACCTGGCGCTGGGCAAGCTAAAGCTCGAACCGGGCATGACGCTGCTGGACATCGGCTGCGGCTGGGGCGCGACCATGCGCCGGGCCATCGAGAAATACGACGTCAACGTCGTGGGGCTGACGTTGTCGGAGAACCAGGCCGAGCACGTGCAGAAGACGTTCGACGAGATGGACACCCCCCGCAGCCGGCGGGTGCTGTTGGAGGGTTGGGAGAAGTTCCACGAGCCCGTCGACCGCATCGTCTCCATCGGTGCCTTCGAGCACTTCGGCCGCCAGCGCTACGGCCGCTTCTTCAAGATGGCCTACCAGGCGCTGCCGTCCGACGGAATCATGTTGCTGCACACCATCGTTCGCCCGTCCTTCAAGGAGGCCAGGGCGCGGGGCATGAGGCTGACCCACGAGATCGTGCACTTCTCGCAGTTCATCCTCACCGAGATCTTCCCCGGGGGCTGGCTGCCGACCCCCCAGACCGTCGGGGAGTACGCCGTCACGGCCGGCTTCGAGCTGACCCGGGTGCACTCGCTGCAGCTGCACTACGCGCGGACCCTCGAGATGTGGGCGGCCGCCCTCCAGGCGAACCGCGAGCAGGCCATCGCCATCCAGTCGCAAGAGGTCTACGACCGCTACATGAAGTACCTGACCGGTTGCGCGAAGCTGTTCCGCCAGGGCTACACCGACGTCGACCAGTTCACCCTGGAAAAGTAGCGGCGCCCGGCGGCCTCGCCGTCAGCGGGCGCTCCGCGGTCAGTAGGTGTAGAAACCCTGGCCGGTTTTCTTGCCGAGCCGGCCCGCCTCCACCATGCGCAGCAACAGCGGCGGCGGAGCATACTGCGGTTCCTTGAATTCCTCGAACATCTTGTCCGCGATCAGTTTCAGGGTGTCCAGGCCCACCAGGTCGGACAGCCGCAGCGGTCCCATCGGGTGCGACAGCCCGGCGACAACCGCCTTGTCGACGTCTTCGGTGGTGGCGAAACCCGCCTCCACCATGCGAATCGCCGACAGCAGATAGGGCACCAGCAGGGCGTTGACGACGAAGCCCGACCGGTCCGAGCAACGCACCACCTGCTTGCCCAGCACCGCGCTGGCGAATTCCTCGGTGCGCGCGGCGGCGGCCTCGTCGGTGACCAGCGTGCTGACCAACTCGACCAGGGGCAGCACCGGCACCGGGTTGAAGAAGTGCAGGCCAAGCACCCGCTGCGGGTTCTTGGTGGCCGCAGCGATCTTCATGATCGGAATGCTGGACGTGTTGGACGCCAGCACCGCGTCGGGATCGGTGACGACGGCGTCGAGCTCGGCGAACACCTGCGCCTTGATGGCATCGTCCTCGATGATCGCCTCGATGACCAGCTGGCGGTCGGCGAGGTCCTTCAGATCGGTCGTGAAGGTGAGCTGGCTCAACGCGCGGTCGCGTTCCCGCTCGGTCACCTTGCCGGCGCTGACGCCGCGCTCCAGCGACTTCACGATGCGGTTACGTCCGGCCGTGATCAGCGCCTCGGTGGTCTCGAACACCGTCACGTCGACGCCGGCGCGGACCGCGACCTCGGCGATGCCGGATCCCATCTGGCCGGCCCCGACCACCCCTACCCGCTGAATCGCTGCGTCGCTCACTGTCATCTCTTTCGGGTGTCGTATCGTCGTGCACCGCAATAGGCCCCGCCCAGGTTCGCTGGGCGGGGCCTATGCTACTTCAGCCGATCTTCACTGCTCCGAGCGTGTACTCACTGCGAAAATTCGGTTGGAATCTCGCAACAGATGCACGTTCGGCGACGGACGGGCCGGTCAAGGCCCGCTCGGCCTCAGTGAAACTGACCCTCTTCGGTGGAGCCGGTCAGCGCGGTGGTCGACGAAGTGGGGTCGACCGTGGTGGCGATGCGGTCGAAGTAACCCGCACCGACCTCACGCTGGTGCTTGGTCGCGGTGTAACCGCGCTCCTCGGCGGCGAACTCCCGCTCCTGCAGTTCCACGTACGCGGTCATCTGGTTGCGGGCGTAGCCGTAGGCCAGATCGAACATCGAGTAGTTCAGCGCGTGGAAGCCGGCCAGCGTGATGAACTGGAACTTGAAGCCCATTGCGGCAAGCTCCTTTTGGAACTTCGCGATGGTCGAGTCGTCCAGGTGCTTCTTCCAGTTGAACGACGGCGAGCAGTTGTAGGCCAGCATCTGGTCGGGGAACTCGGCCTTGACGCCCTCGGCGAACTTGGCGGCCAGCTCGAGGTCCGGCGTGCCGGTCTCCATCCAGATCAGGTCGGAGTACGGCGCGTAGGCCTTGGCGCGGGCGATGCAGGGCTCCAGGCCGTTGCGGACCCGGTAGAAGCCTTCCTTGGTCCGCTCACCGGTGATGAACGGCTGGTCGCGCTCGTCGACGTCGGAGGTGATCAGGGTGGCCGCCTCGGCGTCGGTGCGGGCGATGACCACGGTCGGCACGTCGGCCACGTCGGCCGCCAGACGGGCCGAGGTCAGCGTGCGGATGTGCTGCTGGGTGGGGATGAGCACCTTGCCACCGAGGTGACCGCACTTCTTCTCCGACGCGAGCTGGTCCTCCCAGTGCGAGCCCGCGACGCCCGCGGCGATCATCGCCTTCTGCAGCTCGTAGACGTTCAGCGCACCGCCGAAGCCGGCCTCGCCGTCGGCGACGATCGGGGCCAGCCAGTTCTCCACCGAGGTGTCGCCCTCGACCCGGGCGATCTCGTCGGCGCGCAGCAGCGCGTTGTTGATGCGGCGGATGACCTGGGGCACCGAGTTGGCCGGGTACAGGCTCTGGTCCGGGTAGGTGTGGCCGGACAGGTTGGCGTCACCGGCGACCTGCCAACCCGACAGGTAGATGGCCTTCAGGCCGGCGCGGACCTGCTGGACGGCCATGTTGCCGGTCAGCGCGCCCAGCGCGTTGATCCACTCCAGGTCGTGCAGCTGCTCCCACAGCACCTCGGCGCCGCGACGGGCCAGCGTGTGCTCCTCGACCACGCTGCCCTGCAGGGCGACGACGTCCTGGGCGGTGTAGGTACGGCTGACGTCCTTCCACCGGGGGTTGGTGTCCCAGTCCTTCTGGATCTGTTCGGCGCTCTTCGGGGTGCCAACGGCAGACATTGGGCATGCTCCTTAACGAATCTTCACTACTACTGAGTTGGTGAACGCTGCACCGGCGGTAGCTAGAGGCTCAACTTCGCTGGTGTGCTAATTCGAAGATGGCACAGCCCGACCTCGCATTTCCACCCATTTCATTTGCCAATTTCGGTAACGACCGGGCCAGATTTAGCAAACGTTGCGAAGATGAACGCGAACTGAACCGTTTCAGAAACTACCGGCCAGTAACCGGAATCCGCAGGTCAGCCGGGAAATTAGCGGGACGCTTGTCCGGTTAGCGGGAGAAGATCGCGGCGACCGCTTTGGTCTCGTCACCGACGGCATATGTGAGCGTTGTAACAGTGCGATCGGTGAGGTTGGGACCGAACTGATCGGTCGAGCCGGGCGGGTGGACGTGCGAGATGATCTCCAACTTGTCGCCCAGCGCCACCGGCGCCTCGTGCTCGATCGTGATGCGCAGCGGCAGCTGCATCAGCTCCAGGTGCGAGGCCAGGTAGTCCTCGATCACGCTCCAATACACCGAGTTGTTCATGTGGTCGAACAGGTCGATATCGGTGACCCGGACCGGGAACTCGTGGATCTCCGCGGCGTCATCGCGGCTGCCCGGCTTCAGATAACCCTTCCAGCGCAGCCGGTCGATGGAGGTCGTCTTGTGCAGGCCGGCCAGGAAGTCGTCGGAGATGCGCGACGGCATCTGGGTCTCCCGGTTGATGTTGATCCAGAAGGCCTCGGATTCGATCAGTCCACCCTTGCGCCCGTCGACCCGGACCCTCATCTCACACCACCGGTTCGACGTGCCCGAACACCACCGACGGCACCGCAGCATGTCCTGAAACTCGATCGGCCGGATCAGGTCAAGCATCGTGCGGCGCACGATCCACAGCGGGTGGGTCTCCTCGAAGCCCATCTCGCGCAGCTGGTCCTGCCCGATGTCCTGGATGTGCCGGCACGCGGCGTCCAGCCGCAACCGACCCGTGCGGTCAATGTCGGCCACCCGCAGCGGCCATTCGCGGTCGAAGACATCGGGGTGCCCGTCGGGAACCGGCATCAGTTCTTTGTCCAGGCTCACGGCTTGACTCCCCGTTTCCTCCTCGTGGGCACCCCAGGCTAGTCCTGCGGTCTCGTTGCGAATCATGCCAACGACCTATGCCAAAAACCAATCGCAACGCGTCCGCGGCCGCGTGCGAACCATGCCAACTTCGGCTTAACAAGCCGCTATCCTGGGCAAAGTGTCCAAGACCTTCGTCGGCTCCCGCGTCCGCCAGCTCCGCAACGAACGCGGGTTCTCCCAGGCCGCCCTGGCCCAGATGCTGGAGATCTCGCCGAGCTACCTCAACCAGATCGAGCATGACGTGCGGCCCCTGACAGTGGCGGTGCTGCTGCGGATCACCGAGGTGTTCGGCGTCGACGCGACGTTCTTCGCCTCCCAGGACGACACCCGGCTGGTGGCCGAGCTGCGCGAGGTCACCATGGACCGCGACCTGGACATCGACGTCGACCCGGCCGAGGTGGCCGAGATGGTCGGATCCCACCCCGCGCTGGCCCGCGCGGTGGTCAACCTGCACCGGCGCTACCGGATCACCACGGCGCAACTGGCCGCCGCCACCGAGGAGCGGTACTCCGACGGCAGCGGCACGGGATCGATCACCATGCCGCACGAGGAGGTGCGCGACTACTTCTACCAGCGGCAGAACTACCTGCACGAGCTGGACACCGCCGCCGAGGACCTCACGATCCAGATGCGACTGCACCACGGCGACTTGGCCCGGGAACTGAATCGCCGGCTGACCGAGGTGCACGGCGTGCACATCAACCGGCGGATCGATCTGGGTGACACCGTGCTGCACCGTTATGACCCCGCGACCAAGACGCTGGAGATCAGCAACCACCTCTCGCTCGGGCAGCAGGTGTTCAAGATGGCCGCCGAGCTGGCCTACCTCGAGTACGGCGATCTGATCGACGCTCTGGTGGAGGAGGGCAAGTTCACCAGCGACGAATCGCACACGCTGGCCCGGCTGGGGCTGGCCAACTACTTCGCCGCGGCCGCGGTGCTGCCGTATCGCCAATTCCACGACGTCGCAGAGAATTTCCGCTACGACGTCGAGCGGTTGTCTTCCTTCTACTCGGTGAGCTATGAGACCATCGCGCACCGGCTCTCGACCCTGCAGCGGCCGTCGATGCGCGGCGTGCCGTTCTCCTTCGTCCGGGTGGACCGGGCCGGCAACATGTCAAAACGCCAGTCCGCCACCGGGTTTCACTTCTCCTCCAGCGGAGGCACCTGCCCGCTGTGGAACGTGTACGAAACGTTCGCCAACCCGGGCAAGATCCTGGTGCAGATCGCCCAGATGCCCGACGGGCGCAACTACATGTGGGTGGCCCGCACAGTGGAGCGCCGCGCCGCCCGGTATGGTCAGCCGGGTAAAACCTTCGCGATCGGCCTGGGCTGCGAGCTCCGCCACGCGCACCGGCTCGTCTACTCCGAAGGACTCGACGTCTCGGGAGGACCAGGAACAGTGGCAACACCAATCGGCGCCGGTTGCCGGGTGTGCGAACGCGACAACTGCCCGCAGCGGGCCTTCCCGGCCCTGGGGCGCGCGCTGGATCTGGACGAGCACCGCAGCACGGTCTCCCCGTATCTGGTGAAGCAGCCGTGACCGCCGGCCAAGCGGGCCAAGGTGGCCGCATCCCGTCGGGGCGGTTCCGCGAACTCGGGCTGATCAACTGGATTCTCGCGAAGTCGGCCGCGCGCAAGGTCCACGCACCCGAGATGCACCTGTTCACCACGCTGGGCCAGAACAAGTTCCTCTTCCTGGTGTGGAGCATCTACAGCGGCCGGGTGCTGCGCGGCCGCCTGCCGGCGATCGACACCGAGCTGGTGATCCTGCGGGTCGCGCATCTGCGCGCCTGCGAGTACGAGCTGCAGCACCATCGCCGGATGGCCGCCGAGCAGGGACTCGACGCGGACCTGCAGGCCGCCATCTTCGCGTGGCCCGAGCGCCTGGACCGCGTGGAGGCGCGCCTGACCGTGCGCCAGCAGGCGCTGCTGGCCGCGACGGACGAGTTCGTCAAGGACCGCACCATCACCGACGCCACCTGGCAGCAGCTCGCCCAGCACCTGGACCGGCGTCAGCTCATCGAATTCTGCTTGCTGGCAAGCCAATACGATGGCCTCGCCGCGACCATGTCGGCCCTGGCCATCCCGCTGGACAACCCGCGCCAGACCGGCCCCGCTCAGAGATAGACGTTGGCCAGGACGGCCAGCGTCAGCAGCAGCGGCGGCACGGGCAGCCCGAACCCGAACCCCGACCACGCGTATTTGCGCCGGCGCCGCAGAAACGACGCCCACATCGTCGCGCAGACCGCCAGCGCGAGCGAGAGCAACAACACCGTTGGCGCCCACTGGCCCACGGCCGCGTTGTCGTCGGCGATCGAGAAGGCCACCAGCCACAGGACGTAGCCCGCGGCGAGGCCGCCGACGGCCCCCAGAATGATGTCGCTACGCATAGGGCTTTTAGAAGTTGATCATGTGGCCGGTCAGGCCGTGGAAGCACTCCTGGAGCGCCTCGGACAAGGTCGGATGCGTGTGCACGTTGCGGGCCAGCTCGGTGGCGGTCAGGTCCCACTTCTGCGCCAGGGTCAGCTCGGGCAGCAGCTCGGACACGTCGTGGCCGATGAGGTGTCCGCCCAGCAGCTCAAGGTATTTCGCGTCGGCGATCAGCTTGACGAACCCGGTGGGGTCGCCCAGCCCATGCGCCTTGCCGTTGGCGGTGAACGGGAACTTGGCCACCACCACGTCGTAGCCCTCGTCGCGGGCCTGCTGCTCGGTCAGCCCGAAGCTGGCCACCTGGGGCTGGCAGAACGTCGCGCGTGGCAGCATCCGGTAGTCACCCAGGGCCAAAGTCTCTGCGCCGGCGATGGTTTCGGCCGCCACGACGCCCTGCGCCTCGGCGACGTGGGCGAGCTGCAGCAGCCCGGTGACATCACCGATGGCGTAGATGTGCGGCACGCTGGTCATCATGTAGTCGTTGACGCCGATGGCCTTGCGGTCGGTCAGCGCGACGCCGGCCTTCTCCAGGCCGTAGCCTTCGACGTTGGGCGCAAAGCCGATGGCCTGCAACACTTTAGCGGCCTTGAGTTCCTGCGCGTTGCCGTCCTTGCTGACGGCGACGGTGACCTCGGAACCGTTGTCGGAGATCGACTCCACCTTGGTGCCGGTAAGGATCTTGATGCCCAGCTTCTTGAACTGCCGCTCGATCTCCTTGGACACGTCGGCGTCCTCGTTGGGCAGCGCCCGCGGCAAGAACTCCACGATGGTCACGTCGACGCCGTAATTCTTCAGCACGTAGCCAAACTCCATGCCGATCGCACCCGCGCCGGCGATCACGATCGACTCGGGCAGCT
Organism: Mycobacterium hainanense; assembly: GCF_041890355.1. Classification (NCBI taxonomy): domain Bacteria; kingdom Bacillati; phylum Actinomycetota; class Actinomycetes; order Mycobacteriales; family Mycobacteriaceae; genus Mycobacterium; species Mycobacterium hainanense. Next base: position 5,100,875 of record NZ_CP169059.1, read on the forward strand.
CGCGGGAAAGGATCTGCTCCTCGTAGGTGACCACGTTGGCCGACAGCGACGTCCCGGGCACCAGCCGCGTGCTGCTGCCGGTGGCGATGATGGCGTGGTCGAACGTCACGGTGTCGGTGCCGCCGTCGTTGAGGTCGACGGACAGCGTGTTGGCGTCGGTGAACCGGCCGTACCCGTGGATCTCGGTGATCTTGTTCTTCTTCATCAGGAAGTGCACGCCCGCGACCCGGCCCTCGGCCACCTTGCGGCTGCGGTCGAAGGCGGCGCCGTAGTCGAAGGTCGCCTCGCCGTTCATCCCGAACGTCGCGGCCTCCTTGGTGAAAATGTGCACCAGCTCGGCATTGCGCAGCAACGCCTTGGACGGGATGCAGCCGACATTGAGGCAGACTCCGCCCCAGTACTTCGGCTCGACGACTGCGGTGTTGAGGCCAAGCTGCGCGGCGCGGATGGCTGCGACATATCCGCCGGGACCGGCCCCGAGGACGACGACGTCAAAATGGGTCACGGCCACTACCCTAGTGGCCGCCCGGCCGGGGCGTTAATACGGAATGAGGCCGACGAGGCAGTGGCCCACCCGCGCGCAGTGGTAATAACCGAGCAGGGGCGCCGCGGCGAACAGCGAGGCGAAGGGTCCCGACATCACCGCCAGCGCCAGCGCCGAGACCAGCGGCCTGCCCTCGACCATCGCGAGCAGGACGCCGGCGACGGCGCACGCCACCACGTAGACCAGCACCACGAACAGCGCCGGGGTCGCATCCGTCGAGTGATACCACCAATAGAACAGGCCGAGCCCGACGACGGCGGCCACGCACCACACGGCGAAGGCGACCAGCAGCAGCTTCCACCATTTCAGGTACAGGTAGCGCCCGGGAACGGTGACCGGTTGCACCGGCGCGGCGGCGGACTCGGCGGCCGTATCGTCCTCGTCGGCGGGCGGCTCGGACGCCTCCGGCTCGTCGTGGGCGGCCGCCGGGCGCGCGCCCGTCTCCTCGTCAGAATCCGAGAAATCCGGCTTCCACGCCTGGGTGCCCGGGTCGTCGTCGGAGAAGTCGGGCTTCCACGCCTGGGTGCCCGGGCTCGACGGGGTGTCGTCGTCAACCACGGGACGTCACCTGGAGGGCGACCAGGACACCGAACCAGCCCGGGGCCACCGCCAAGGCGAACGCGCCGAGCATCGTCACCCACCGACGTCCGGAGAACAGGATCGTCACCAGCCCGGCGACGCTGGGAACCCCCACCACCAGCGCGAGGGCGAAGGCCGGGCGGATGCTCCCGTGCACGGTCCCGGCGAATCCCACGCCCGCCAACAGCCCGACGGCGGCGCCGATCAGCATGGCGCCGGCCAACAGCCGCGGGCGCGGAAGGGGGATCACGCCTTCGAGGTTACTGCCGTCATCGACCCGGAGGGCACGTTGGCAAGGCCGTGTCAGTCACCACCCGACCGCGGGCCGAAGGGCGTTCGCCGCGTTCATAATCGGCGCCGGTGACGACCGGCGCGGCCCGCAACTCGGCCTGTTCCTCCTCGGTGAAGACGCGGCCGCGGGACAAAAAGCGCAGCCCCTCGGGAGCCTCCACGCTGAACCCGCCGCCACGGCCCGGGACCACGTCGATGACCAGCTGGGTGTGCTTCCAGGCCTCGTACTGCGGGCCCGAGATCCAGACCGGCACCCCGTCCCCGACGTCGAGCACGCCCAGCAACACGTCGCGGTCGCCCACCACGAAGTCCCCGGATGGATAGCACATCGGCGACGACCCGTCGCAGCAGCCGCCGGACTGGTGGAACATCAGCGGCCCGTGCCGGTCCTGCAGGCGCGCCAGCAGTTCGGCGGCGCCGGCGGTGATGACAACACCCGGGACCATTAGAAGAAGCCCTGCGCCTTGTCGGAGTAGGACACCATCAGGTTCTTGGTCTGCTGGTAATGGTCGAGCATCATCTTATGGTTCTCCCGGCCGATGCCGGACTGCTTGTAGCCGCCGAACGCGGCGTGCGCGGGATAGGCGTGATAGCAGTTGACCCACACCCGGCCGGCCTGGATGTCGCGCCCGGCGCGATAGGCGGTGTTTCCGTCGCGGCTCCACACCCCGGCACCCAGGCCGTAGAGGGTGTCGTTGGCGATCGAGATCGCGTCGTCGTAGTCGGCGAACGACGTCACGGTGACGACGGGACCGAAGATCTCCTCCTGGAAGATCCGCATCTTGTTGTTGCCGGCGAAGATGGTGGGCTGCATGTAGTAACCGCCGGACAGGTCGCCGCCCAGCTCGGCGCGCTCGCCCCCGGTGATGATCTTGGCGCCCTCGTCCTTGCCAATCTCGATGTAGGACAACACCTTTTCCAGCTGGTCGTTGGAGGCCTGGGAACCCAGCATCGTCTCGGAGTCCAGCGGGTCGCCCTGCCGGATCGCCTTGGTGCGGATGGCGGCCAGCTCGAGGAATTCGTCGTAGATGTCGGACTGGATCAGGCTGCGGGACGGGCAGGTGCACACCTCGCCCTGGTTCAAGGCGAACATGGTGAAGCCCTCGAGGGCCTTGTCGCAGAAGTCGTCACCCTTGGCCATCACGTCGGAGAAGAAGATGTTGGGGCTCTTGCCGCCCAGTTCCAGCGTGACCGGGATCAGGTTCTGCGAGGCGTACTGCATGATCAACCGGCCGGTGGTGGTCTCGCCGGTGAACGCCACCTTGGCGATGCGGTTGCTCGACGCCAGCGGCTTGCCCGCTTCGGCGCCGAATCCGTTGACGACGTTGACCACGCCCGCCGGCAACAGGTCGCCGATGAGCGACATCAGGTAGAGCACCGAGACCGGTGTCTGCTCGGCCGGTTTGAGCACCACGGCGTTACCCGCCGCCAACGCCGGGGCCAGCTTCCAGGTGGCCATCAGGATCGGGAAGTTCCACGGGATGATCTGCCCGACCACCCCGAGCGGCTCGTGGAAGTGGTAGGCCACGGTGTTCTCGTCGATCTGCGACAGCGAGCCCTCTTGCGCCCGGATGGCGCCGGCGAAGTAGCGGAAATGGTCCACCGCCAGTGTGATGTCGGCGCCGAGCGCCTCGCGGATCGGTTTGCCGTTGTCCCAGACTTCGGCGACCGCCAGCGCGGCCTTGTTGTCCTCGATGCGGTCCGCGATCTTGTTCAGGATCAGCGCCCGTTCCGCGGGAGCGGTCTTGCCCCACGCCTTGGCCGCCCCGTGGGCGGCGTCGAGCGCCTTCTCGACGTCGTCCTCATCCGACCGCGCCACCTCGCAGAACGGCTGGCCGGTCACCGGTGTCGGGTTCTCGAAATAGCGGCCCTGCACGGGCGGCACCCACTGCCCCCCGATGAAGTTGTCGTAGCGGGATTCGTACGACATCAAGGCCCCGGCGGAACCTGGACGTGCGAAAACAGTCATCAGCTCGGCCCTTCGCTCGTCGGTGTAATACACCTCACACTACCGCCGGAGGCCACAATGGCGTCCATGACCTCACACGCCGCCGCCGATCGCGAAGACGCCCAAGACCCGTACCTGTGGCTCGAGGATGTCACCGGCGACGAGGCGCTGGATTGGGTGCGGGCGCGCAACGAACCGACGCTGGCGGCGTTCCGCGACGCGGAATTCGAGCGGATGCGTGCCGAGGCGCTCGAGGTGCTCGACACCGACGCCCGCATCCCGTACGTGGTCCGCCGCGGCGAGTACCTTTACAACTTCTGGCGCGACGCCGCCAACCCGCGCGGGCTGTGGCGGCGCACCACGCTGGACAGCTATCGCACCGATGCCCCCGAGTGGGACGTGCTGATCGACATAGACGAGCTAGGGCGAGCCGACGACGAGAAGTGGGTGTGGGCCGGCGCCGGCGTCATCGAACCCGAATACACGCGCGCGCTGGTCGCGTTGTCCAGGGGCGGCTCGGACGCCTCGATCGTGCGCGAATTGGACATGGCGACACGCCAATTCGTCGCCGACGGGTTCGCACTACCGGAGGCCAAGTCGCAGATCGCCTGGGTGGACCTCGACACGGTACTCGTCGGCACTGATTTCGGCGACGGCTCGCTCACCGACTCGGGCTACCCCAGGGTGATCAAGCGGTGGCGCCGGGGCACCCCGCTGACCGATGCGGAAACCGTGTTCTCCGGCGACCGCACCGACGTGCGCGTGTCCGCGTCGGTGGACCGCACCGAGGGCTTCGAGCGCACGCTGCTGGGGCGGGCCCTGGACTTCTGGAACGAAGAGGTCTACGAACTGCGGGGCCGGCAAGGAAACACCGAGCTCATCCGGATCGATGCGCCGACCGACGCGAGCCTGTCGATACACCGCGAATGGCTGTTGATCGAGCTGCGCACCGACTGGTTTTATGGTGCACAGAGCTACCCGGCCGGTTCCCTGCTGGCGGCCAAATACGACGAATTTCTCGCGGGCACAGCCGAATTGAGTGTGGTGTTCTCGCCCGACGAGCACACCGCGTTGAACCACTACGCGTGGACGCGCGACCGGCTGTTGATGGTCACCCTCGCCGACGTGGCCAGCCGCGTGGAGATCCTCACGCCCCCTTCGTCACGGGACGGCTGGCTCCGGGAGCCGGTGGCCGGCATTCCGGAGGCGACCAACACCGTCGTCGTCGCCGCCGACGACACCGGCGACGAGTTCTTCCTCGACTCCAGCGGATTCGTCACGCCCTCGCGGCTCCTGCGCGGCACCGGCGCCGGCCCGCTGGAGCAGGTGAAGTCGGCGGCCGCCTTCTTCGATGCCGAGAACCTTACGGTGGCACAGTATTTCGTGGACTCCGCGGATGGCACGCCAATCCCCTACTTCGTGGTGCGGTCGGCCGATGCGCGGGGCCCGGGCCCGACCATGCTCTACGGCTACGGCGGCTTCGAAGCCGCGAACACCCCCGCGTACAGCGGCGTGCTCGGCCGGCTCTGGCTGGCCCGGGGCGGCACCTACGCGCTCGCCAACATCCGCGGCGGCGGCGAGTACGGCCCCCGCTGGCACACCCAGGCCATGCGCGAGAACCGGCACAAGGTGGCCGAGGATTTCGCCGCGGTGGCAACGGATTTGGTGAACCGCGGCATCACGACCGTGGACCAGCTCGGAGCGCAGGGCGGCAGCAACGGCGGCCTGCTGATGGGCATCATGCTCACCCAGTACCCCGACAGATTCGGCGCGCTGGTGTGCAGCGTCCCGCTGCTGGACATGAAGCGCTACCACCTGCTGCTCGCCGGCGCCTCGTGGATGGCCGAGTACGGCGACCCCGACAACCCCCAGGACTGGGCGTTCATCTCCGAATATTCGCCGTACCAGAACATTTCGGCGACGCGCCACTACCCGCCGGTGCTGATGACCACCTCCACCCGCGACGATCGGGTGCATCCGGGCCACGCGCGCAAGATGACGGCCGCCCTCGAGGCGGCCGGACACCCGGTCTTCTATTACGAAAACATCGAGGGCGGCCACGCCGGCGCGGCCGACAACCAGCAGGTCGCGTTCAAGTCGGCGCTCACCTATTCGTTCCTGTGGCGGATGCTGGCAGGCCCTGTGACCGGGTCCTAAGATCGTCGACGTGTCCGCGACCCAACGCATCGAACTCACCCTGCTGGCGACCGGACTGATCTTCGTGCTGGTTTCGGCGGCGCAGGCGCGCTACCGCTTCATCGGTGACCGCCGGGCCGGGCGGCGGTTCTACTGGGCGACCGCGGTGATCGGCACCGTGTGTTTCGCGGCCGGCACGGGCAAGCTCTGGCCCAACGCCGTCTGCGTGGCGGCGATCTTCTCCGGCCTGGTCGCGATGTCGGCGTACCTGACGACGCCGTATCTCAAGATCGGGGACCGCATCTACGCGTCGTCGCCGGAAAACCGCCAGCCCGACCCCTAAGGAAGCCATGCCAGGTAGCGACTTCGAGACGCTGCTATACACGACGTCCGGGCCGGTGGCCACCATCACGCTGAACCGTCCGGAGCAGCTCAACACCATCGTGCCGCCCATGCCCGACGAGATCGAGGCGGCCGTCGGGCTGGCGGAGCGCGACCCGGAGATCAAGGTCATCGTCCTGCGCGGCGCCGGCCGCGCCTTCTCCGGCGGCTACGACTTCGGCGGCGGCTTCCAGCAGTGGGGCGAGGCCATGATGACCGACGGCCGCTGGGACCCCGGCAAGGACTTCGCGATGGTCACCGCCCGCGAGACGGCGCCGACGCAGAAGTTCATGGCCATCTGGCGGGCGTCCAAGCCGGTCATCGCCCAGGTGCACGGCTGGTGCGTCGGCGGCGCCAGCGACTACGCGCTGTGCGCGGACCTGGTGATCGCCAGCGAGGACGCGGTGATCGGCACCCCGTACAGTCGGATGTGGGGCGCCTACCTGAGCGGGATGTGGCTCTACCGGCTCAGCTTCGCCAAGGTGAAGTGGCATTCGCTGACCGGGCGACCGCTGACCGGCGTCCAGGCGGCCGAGATCGAGCTGATCAACGAGGCGGTGCCGTTCGAGCGCCTGCAGGCCCGGGTCGCCGAGGTCGCCGCCGAGCTGGCCCGCATCCCGCTGTCGCAGCTGCGGGCGCAGAAGCTGATCGTCAACCAGGCCTACGAGAACATGGGGCTGGCGTCCACCCAGACGCTCGGCGGCATCCTCGACGGCCTGATGCGCAACACCCCCGACGCCCTCGACTTCATCAAGACCGCAGAAACCCAGGGCGTGCGGGCGGCGGTCGAGCGCCGCGACGGCCCGTTCGGCGACTACAGCCAGGCCCCACCGGAGCTGCGGCCCGACCCCGCACATGTCATCGTGCCTGATCGGGACCAATGCTGAGACCAACTAGGAACCTGGTCGCCGACGCACAAAAAGTGTTACCGTTACAGCTATGTCTCGGCTGAACACTGGCCTGCGCGCAGGCGTCGCCTTCCTCGCCCTCGGCATCGCCGCGGCGGTCTTCCCGAAGACCGCCGTCGCCGATTCGACCGAGGACTTCCCGATTCCACGCAGGATGATCAACACCACCTGCGACGCCGAACAGATCATGGCGGCCACCCGCGATACCAGCCCGGTGTACTACCAGCGCTACATGATCGACTTCAACAACCACCCGAACGTCCAGCAGGCGACGATCGACAAGGTGCACTGGTTCTACTCGCTGTCGCCGGAGGACCGCCGCACCTACTCCGAGAACTTCTACAACAACGACCCGCTGTGGTACGCGTGGCCCAACCACATGAAGCTCTTCTTCAACAACAAGGGCGTCGTCGCCAAGGCCACCGACGTCTGCGCCCAATACCCGCCCGGCGACATGTCGGTGTGGAACTGGGCCTAACGCCTTAAAAAAATCCGCGCGTCCGCAGAGGAAGGGGACGCGCGGATTTTTTGTCCGCAGGGTCAGCGCGGCTGGACCAATCCGCCCGGCGGGCGCTCGTCGACGTTCTTGAGGAGCAGTTCGCGCACGGCGGGACGCGGTCCGTACGGGCGCAGCATGGTGCTGGCCGGGCGTGGACGCACGTGCTGCGGCCACCAGAACCAGCGCCCGAGCAGGGTGGCCAGCGACGGCGTCATGAACGACCGCACGATCAAGGTGTCGAACAACAGACCCAGCGCGATCGTCGTACCCACCTGGGCCATCACCATCAGCGGGCTGAACGCGAACGTGGCCATGGTGGCGGCGAACACCAGACCGGCGGAGGTCACCACCGAGCCGGAACCGGCCATCGCGCGGATCGTCCCGGTCCTGAGCCCGGCGTGAATTTCCTCCTTGAACCGCGATATCAACAGCAGGTTGTAGTCCGAGCCGACCGCCAGCAGCAGGATGATCGCCATCGCCAGCACCATCCAGTGCAACTTCAAGCCCAGGATGTACTGCCATAGGAGCACCGAGAGTCCGAACGACGCGCCCAGTGACAGCAACACCGTACCGACGATCACAAAGGCCGCCACGACGCTTCGGGTGATCACCAGCATGATGATGAAAATCAGTGTCGCTGCGGCAATTCCAGCGATCATCAGGTCGATGTTGGAGCCGTCGTGCATGTCCTTGTACGTCGCGGCGGTGCCGCCGAGGTAGACCTTGGCACCCTCCCACGGCGTGCCCTTGATCGCCTCGTGCACGGCCTGCTTGATCGGTTCGATGTGGTTGATGCCTTCAGGGGTCGCCGGGTCGCCTTCATGCGAAATGATCAGCCGGACCGAGTGCCCGTCCGGCGAGATGAACTGTTTGAGCCCCCGGGCGAAATCTGGGCTCTTGAACGCCTCCGGCGGGAGGTAGAACGTGTCGTCGTTCTTCGCCTTGTCGAAGGCGTCGCCCTGGGCGGTGGCATTGTCGGACTGCGCTCTGGCCTGTTCGTTGAGCCCCATCGTGGTCGCGTAGTTCGACATGATGGTGTCGAGGTTGCGCTGCTGGCTCTCGATCTGCGGCGGTATCAGCGCCACCAGCTTCGGCTGGATCTGATCCAGCTTGTCCAGGTTCGCGCTGAGGTTCACGATGTTCTGGGCCACCTGGTCGATGCCGTCGAGCGCGTTGAAGATCGACCGCAGCGCCCAGCAGGCGGGGATGTCGTAGCAGTGCCTCTCCCAGTAGAAGAAGCTGCGGATCGGCCGGAAGAAGTCGTCGAACGTCGCGATGTCGTCGCGCAACGATTCGGTGATCTGCACGGTCTCCTTGGTGAGCCTGGTGGTTTCGTGCGTCGTGTTGCTGAGGTCCTGGGTCACCTGCATCTGCTCGTGCAACGTCGCCATGGTCTTGCGCAGCTCGTCCGCCTGCTTGAGCAGGTTCGCCGCCTGTTCGTCTTGATAGTGCTGGGTCTGGATCCGCCCCGCGGCTTGTGCACTCATCTGAAAGCCGAGGGTGCTGTGGTCGAGCGGCGTGCCCAACGGCCGGGTGATGGTCTGCACCCGGCCGATACCGGGGATGTGGAAGACCGCCTTGGCGACCTTGTCCAGGACCAGGAAATCGGCCGGATTCCGCAGGTCGTGATCGGTCTCGATCATCAACAGCTCGGGATTGAGTCGGGCTTGGTCGAAGTGCCGATCCGCGGCGGCATAACCGACATTGGCCGGGGTGTCCGCCGGCAGAAAGTGGCGGTTGTCGTAGTCGGTCTTGTAACCGGGCAGTGCGAGCAGACCAACCAAGGCAATCCCGATGGTCACCGCGAGAACCGGTGCCGGCCAGCGGACGATCGCGGTGCCGATGCGACGCCAGCCCCGGGTCGCCAGCTTGCGCTTCGGGTCCATGAGCTTGAAGAACGACGCCACCGTCAACATCGCTGGAGCCAAGGTCAAAGCCGCGAACACCGCGACCAGCATGCCGACCGCGCACGGCACCCCGAGTGACTGGAAGTACGGCAGCCGGCAGAAGCTCAGGCAGTACATCGCGCCGGCGATCGTCAGGCCCGATCCCAGCACGACATGCGCGGTGCTGTGGAACATGGTGTAGAACGCTTGCTCGCGGGTCTCGCCCAGACCGCGGGCCTCGTGGTAGCGGCCGACCACGAAGATCGCGTAATCCGTTCCGGCTGCTATCGCCATGAGCACCAGCATGTTGTTGGCGAAGGTCGACAGCCCCATGATGCCGTAGTTACCGAGCGTCGCGACGACACCGCGGGCCGCCGCCAGCTCGATGAACACCATCCCCAGCATGATCAGCATCGTGACGACCGAGCGGTAGACGAACAGCAGCATCAGCACGATGACCAAAAAAGTGATGAGAGTGACGACCATGACGCCCTTCTCACCCGCGTGGGACTGATCGGCGAACAGCGGCCCCGGGCCCGTGACGTATGCCTTGATCCCCGGCGGCGCGGGCACCGAGTCCACGATCTTGCGCAGCGCCAGGGCAGACTCGTTCGCCAGCCCGCCACCCATGTTGCCGGCGAGATAGACCTGGACGTAGGCGGCCTTCTGGTCGTGGCTCTGGGAACCCGCGGCGGTCAGCGGATCGCTCCAGAAGTCCTGGACGTGCTGAACGTGTTTCTTGTCTTGCTCGGCGCGCCTGACGATCTCGTCGTAGTAGCGGTGCGCGTCGGCGCCGAGCGGCTTGTCACCTTCCAGCAGGATCATGGCCGAGTTGTCGGAGTTGAACTCTTTGAACGTCGATCCGACCTTCATCGTCGACTGGAAGGATGCCGCGGCCGTCGGGCTCATCGACACGGAGTGGGTTTTGGAGACGACCTCGAGCTGCGGGGAAATGGTGTTGGTTATGAACACGATGGCCAACCACACCAGGACGATCGGCAGCGCAAGCCGATGGATCATCCGCGGCAGGAACGGCGGGATCAGCGGCTGGTCGACGCGGGGCGGAGCCTCGCCTGGCTCGCTCATGCGGACTTGTCCAGGCAATAGACGAACGGATTCACGGTTTCGATGGCATCCGAGCGATTCGGAGCCTTGATGACGTCACCGTGCCCGTCGTGGTTGTTCACGACGAATCGGCAGGCGATCCAACTGCCGTCGCCTTGCGCCACCAGGTTTGCCGGGATGCCGGGCTTCGTTGAACTCAAAACAATGCTCCAGGGCAAGGGCACGTTCAATGCCTGCTGCGGATGGGAGTTTTCGTCGAGGTAGTTGATGGTTGCCGTGCTGCCCGGTGAACCCCAGACCTCGAGCGTGATCGTCTTGGCGTTGAACTGGTCGAGGACCTCGCCTGAGGTGCCACCACCGAACGAACCCTTGTGAACGCCGAAGACGCCGTGCAATCGGTATACGACGAATCCCGACAGCGCGACGACGGCTGCGATCGTGAGCACCAACCAGAACCGCGCCAACAGGCCCTTTTTCCTGCGGCGCTGCGGAGCGACGTTGTCGCCCTCCCCGCCGGCGGAGCCCTGGTTCTCCAGCGGCTCCGTCCTTGGCTCAGTCGTCGTCATGGGCACTCCAAGTCCTTCCCGTCTTCCACCAGTCGCCAAGCCATGGCCCCCCGGCCGCCCCTGCTCGTTCATGGCAATCCCGAGATGAGCCCGACGCACGTCGCGGTCAGCAAGCGAGTGAGGGCGGAGGCGAAGTCCAGGTTCCACTCGGGGGGAACGACTTCCGGCTCCTCGGCGTAGGCGTCGGTGAGGCGTTCCGGCGGGTTGGCCACCTGCCACAACGTCGCGGCCAGCGAGTACGCGGCCAGCAGGATGTCCAGTGATCCCGACCGCCCCAACTCGGGCAGCGCGTGCTCGATCGCGTCGGCGAGGGAGAGGGTCGCGGCGGTACTGATCCGCTTGACCTCGATCACCCGCTCGGCGTCCACCTCGTGTTCCAGGTGCAGGTGCAGGTTGGCGAGCAGGTCGCAGAACAGCGGGTCCTCGGCCAGGGCGTTGGCCAGCGTCTCGGCGATTTGTGACGGCGACTTGGGGCCGGGCTCGGCCAGCTTCTCCGATACCGTGTTGGACCAGCGCACCCAGCCCTCGGCCGAGAGGTGCAGCAACACTTCCTTGTGCGAGGTGAAGTAGCGACGGACGGCGGAGTAGTGAATGCCGGCCCGGCTGGCGACGGCGGTCAACGTGACCGAGGCGACGCCGGTCTCGAGCGCCAGTGAACGCGCGGCTTCCACGAGTGCCTCCGCACGTTGGCGCTTTTTCTCCTCGGTGCGGGCGCGTTGGAAGGTTAACTGCGCCACCGATGGAGCGTAACGCACGGCGTGTGATTTGTATAACGCACGGAGCGTGATTTGTGCTGGGTCACGTGAACCATTGGGGGCAGGTAGAGGTGTAAGTAGCTATGCACACCATCGCGCTCATCGGATTCCTCGGCGGACTCATCACCGGCATCTCACCGTGCATCCTGCCCGTGCTGCCGGTCGTCCTGCTGTCCGGCGCGAGCGGCTCACGCGGCCTCGGTTCGACCGCCCGGCCGTACCTGCTGATCGCGGGCCTGGTGTGCAGCTTCTCGGTGGCCACGTTGATCGGCTCGGCGCTGCTGACCGCGCTGCACCTGCCGCAGGACGCCATCAGGTGGGCGGCGCTGGTGGTGCTGGTGCTGATCGGGCTGGGGCTGATCTTTCCGCCGCTGCAGCACCTGATCGAGCGGCCGTTCGCGCACCTCCCACAGCCCCAGGTCGGGCCCGGCGCCGACGGTTTCGGGCTGGGCCTGACGCTGGGCGCGCTGTATGTGCCCTGCGCTGGTCCGGTGCTCGCCGCGATCGTGGTCGCCGGCGGCACGCAGTCGATCGGGGCCGGCACGCTGGTGTTGACCGGCACCTTCGCCCTGGGCAACGCGGTGCCGCTGCTGGCGTTCGCGCTGGCGGGGCGGCGCGTCGCCGAACGCGTCGCCGCGTTCCGCCGTCGGCAGCGCGTGATCCAGGTCGCCGGCGGCATCATGATGGTCGTGCTGGCCGTCGCGCTGGTCTTCAACCTGCCGGCGATGCTGCAGCGCGCCATCCCCGACTACACGACGGCGATGCAGAGCAAGATCGGCGCCGACGACATCCAGCGCGCGCTCAAGGCCGGCACGGCGACGCCGCCCCCGCCCGGGGCCGGCGGGCTGCAACTCAGCCCGAGCGGGGGCAGCATCAACGGCGCGCTGACCGACTGCCTGGACGGCGCCACCCAGTTGCAGCAGTGCGGCCCGGCACCCGCCATCGGCGGGATCTCCGGGTGGCTCAACACCCCGGACGGCAAACCGCTGGATCCGGCGGCGGTGCGGGGCAAGGTGGTGCTGATCGATTTCTGGGCGTACTCGTGCATCAACTGCCAGCGCGCCATCCCGCACGTAATCGATTGGTACAACCGGTATCACGACGCGGGGTTCGTCGCCATCGGCGTCCACACCCCCGAGTACGCCTTCGAACGGGTACCCGCCAACGTGGCCAGCGGCGCCGCCGCGCTGCACATCCCTTACCCCGTCGCGCTGGACAACGGCTACACCACCTGGAACAACTACCAAAACCTGTATTGGCCGGCCGAATACCTGATCGACGCCAACGGAACGGTGCGGCACACGAAGTTCGGCGAGGGCGACTACGACGGCACCGAAAAGCTGATCCGCCAACTGCTCGTCGACGCCCATCCCGACGCACGGCTGCCCGGCCCAACGCATTCGCCGGACACCACACCGCAGACCCGGCTCACGCCCGAGACGTATCTAGGGGTCGACCGGGCCCGAAGCTACGGCGGCGCAGGCGATTACAAGTCGGGCACGTTCGCCTACCCGCCACAGCTGGCAGCCGACACGTTCGCGCTGCACGGCCGGTGGAAGCTGGACGACCAGGGCGCCACCGCCGACAGCGACGACGCCGGCATCCGGCTGAACTACACCGCCAAAGACGTCTACGTCGTCGTCGGCGGCACGGGCACCCTGACCGTGTCCCGCGACGGCAGGACGACGACGACGGCGATCGGCGGGCCACCCACGCTGCACCCGATCGTGGCCGATGAGGCGGCGCGCAGCGACCAGCTCGACATGAGGGTCAGCCCTGGGCTGCAAGTGTTTTCGTTTACCTTCGGCTAGCCGGCCGGGTTCTTGGCCAGCCTGCCGAGCATCGCGACCAGCGCACCGCCGATCACCAGCGCCACGCCCACGAGCAGCGTGAGGTTGAGCCATTCGTGCAGACCCGCCTCGGCGTGGCCGACCATCACCTCGGCGACGCGGCGGATGTCGTCGGTGGTGCGGTTGAGCGCGTCGCCGACGTGACGGCCGGCGACCTCGATGCCCGCCCAGCCGGCGCCGCCGACCAGCAGCGCGGTGACCCCGAGGCTGGTGAGCGCCTTCCCGCGGCGGCGCGCCGTGGCCACCATCAGCACGGCGCAGACGACGCTGAGTGCGACCGCGCCAACGCTCACCCACGGGCCCCACGTGGCGAGCGGGCTCAGCCGCCCCGGCCGAAGCGACCCGTGGGCCGACGGCGCGGACGCCGTCAACGGAACCGTCAGCGTCGCAGGCACTTTCACGTTGTGGCGGCTCAGGATCCCCTGCATCGAGGTGTCCTTGAGCATCGGCGCCACGTCGATCGCCCACGACCCCCCGGCGCCGCCGGCGGTGAACAGCCAGCGGTGCGCCGCCCGGTTCGCCTCCGCGAACAGCGCCGGGAAGGCGGGCCCCGCCGTGAACGCGACGGCGGCCAGGTGCACCTCGGCGCCCTCGACCGGCTGGCGCCCGCCGTTGTGCTCCGCGATCAGCGCCATCGCGCGGTTGGCCAGTTCGTCGGCGGCGGCGGACTGCAGCGCTGGGTCGCCGGCGGCCCGCTGGGCCAGCGCGACGTAGCCGCCCTCGCTGATCACGTTCAGCTGCAGCCACGCCGCGGGTATGGCCACGGCCAGCGCGACGGTGGTCGCCAGCCACAGCACCGCCCGGAAGACGGCGGCCACGATGCGCACGCCGGAAAACCCCTAGGGCGCGATTCCGCGAACGTAGGCGGCCTGCCCGAGGTGTTGGGCGCAGTCGTCGATGATGCTCACCAACCGGGCGCTGGCCGTCACCGGCGGATCCCAGTTGGTGTCGACCACCCGCTGAAGCTCGGCGGCGGTCACGCCGGCGATGTATTCGAGCGTGAGCTTGTGCACCGCGTGGTAGTAGCCGGACAGCAGATCCGCGGGCGCCTTGACCTTGGCGACCTGTTCGGGGCCGTGCCCGTAGCCGGTGTCGTTGCGCGGCAGGTCGAGGGCGAACCGGTCCACCCAGCCGTCGCGCAGCCAGACCTGCTCGACCCCCGCCACGTCCGCCAGCTGGAGGTCCTGCACCCGCGCGCTATGCCAGAGCAGCCAGGCGATGCTGTTGGCGCTGGGAGTCACCCGGTACTGCGCGACCGCGTCGGTCAGGCCGTCGATGATGTCGTCGACGTGTTCGATCAACCGGGTGAACGCGTCGCGGAGCAGTTCTTGGACGGCGGCATCGGGGCTGGAGGTGTTGGCCATACCAGCGACACTAGATCCTGGCACGACCGGCGGGCGCGGTCGTAGATTATTTGCATGACTTACGACCTGATCATCCGCAACGGCACCATCGTCGACGGGCTGGGTGGTGAGCCGTACGTCGGCGACGTCGCGGTGCGCGACGGCGTCATCAAGAAGGTGGGAGCCGTCGGATCCGTGAACGGCGAGCGCGCCGAGCGGGAGATCGACGCCACCGGCCTCCTGGTCACCCCGGGCTTCGTCGACCTACACACCCACTACGACGGCCAGTCCATCTGGTCGGAACGCCTGACGCCGTCGTCGGCGCACGGCGTGACCACGGTGGTGATGGGCAACTGCGGCGTCGGCTTCGCCCCGTGCCGCCAGTCCGACCACGACGTCCTGGTCGACGTGATGGCCGGGGTCGAGGACATTCCCGGCGTCGTGATGACCGACGGCCTGCCCTGGACGTGGGAGACGTTCCCCGAATACCTGGACGCGCTGGACGCCGGCAAGCGGGACATCGACGTCGCCGCGTACCTGCCGCACTCGCCGCTGCGGGTCTATGTGATGGGCCAGCGCGGCGCCGACCGCGAGCCGGCCACCGCCGAGGACCTCGCCAAGATGCGGGCGCTGGCCAAGGAGGCGGTCGAGGTGGGGGCGCTCGGCTTCGCGTCGTCACGGCTGACCATCCACAAGACCGAAAGCGGTTCGCCCATCCCGAGCTACGACGCCGCGCGGGAGGAGATCGAGGAGATCGCCCGCGGTGTCGTCGACGGCGGCGGCGGCCTGCTGCAGTTCGTGCCGGACATCCCCGCCGGCGGCTACGAGCCCGTGCTGCAGACGGTGTTCGACGTGGCCGAGGACGTCGGCCTGCCGCTGACCTTCACGCTGGTGGTCGCCAACTCGGGCGACCCGACGTGGGAAGACGCCATCACGATGATCGAGAAGGCGAATTCCCGGGCCGGCGACGCCGACCCCCGAATCACCGCGCAGCTACTGCCGCGCCCGATCGGGCTGATCATCGGCCTGCAGCTGTCGGCCAACCCGTTCGTGCTCTACCCGAGCTACCGCGAAATCGCGCACCTGCCGCTGGCCGAGCGGGTCGCCGAGATGCGCAAGCCGGAGGTGCGCGCCCGCATCCTGGCCGACAAGCCGGGCCAGGGTCACCCGATCCTGTACGTGGCCCAAATGTGGGACTGGATCTACCCGCTGGGCGACACACCCGACTACGAGCCGGACCCGTCGACCTCCATCGGCGCCCGGGCGCGGGCCCGCGGGGTGAACCCGATGGAGGAGGCCTACGACCGGCTGCTTGACGACGACGGCCGCGCCATGCTGCTGGTGGCGACCAGCAACCTGCAGGGCAACTCGCTGGACACCGTGGGCAAGCTGCTGCACCGCGACGACGTGGTGCTGGGGCTGGGTGACGGCGGCGCGCACTACGGGATGATCTGCGACGCCAGCTACTCGACGTACTTCCTGACGCACTGGGCGCGCGACCGCAAGTCGGGCCGGTTCACCGTGCCGGAGGCCGTCCGCGAACTCACGTCGGTGCCTGCGCGCATCGCCGGGCTGGGCGACCGGGGGCGCATCGACGTCGGCTATAAGGCCGACCTCAACGTCATCGATCACGCAGCGTTGCGCCTGCACAAGCCGGTCATCACCTACGATCTGCCGGCCGGGGGCCGGCGCCTGGATCAGACGGCCGATGGCTACGTGGCGACGATCGTGGCAGGGGAAGTGATCGCCGAGAACGGCGTGCCCACCGACGCGCGTCCAGGCAAGTTGGTCCGCGGTCGGCAACCGCGGCCGGTAGCCGCGCAATAACGCCACCAAAACGGCCAGATCCCGGGTAAGTTGAGCCGGTGACGAGCCCGCATTTTGCGTGGTTGCCGCCAGAAGTCAACTCGGCACGAATCTTCTCGGGTCCCGGAGCCGGGCCGCTGCTTGCTGCCGCGGAAGCCTGGGACGGACTGGCCGAGGACTTGGCATCGTCAGCATCGTCGTTTTCTTCGGTTACGTCAAATCTCGCCAGCGGATCCTGGCAGGGCCCCTCGTCAGCGGCGATGATGGCCCTCGCCACGCACTACGTCAGCTGGCTCACCGCTGCGGCGGCCCAGGCCCAGGCGGTGTCCAGCCAGGCCTCGGCCGTGGCAGCCGCGTTCGAGGGGGCGCTGGCGGCCACGGTGCAGCCCGCGGTGGTCGCGGCCAACCGCGCGCTGGCGCAGGCGTTGTCGGCCACCAACTGGCTGGGCCAGAACACCCCCGCGATCGCCGACATCGAGGCCGCCTACGACCAGATGTGGGCCTCGGACGTCGAGGCGATGTACGGCTACCACGCCGACGCGTCGGCGGCCGTGGAGAAGCTGGCGCCATGGCAGCAGGTGCTGCAGAACCTCGGTTTCCACTTCAGCAGCAGCGGTCAGCTCACGTTCGGCCTGCCGGCGGCGCGGGT
The DNA here is from genome assembly GCF_041890355.1 of Mycobacterium hainanense. Classification (NCBI taxonomy): domain Bacteria; kingdom Bacillati; phylum Actinomycetota; class Actinomycetes; order Mycobacteriales; family Mycobacteriaceae; genus Mycobacterium; species Mycobacterium hainanense. The sequence goes on from NZ_CP169059.1 coordinate 5,118,081, forward strand.
TCCGCGCACGCTGTAGCGGCCCGGCCCGCGCCTATCCTGGAGGGTCATGCGCACCAAGAAGCAGGTGGACGTCGAGCGCCTGGCCGCCGCCCTTCCCGACTACCCGTTCGCCTACCTGGTCACCGTCGACGACGACTATCGCGTGCACACCGTGACGGTCGAGCCGCGGCTACGCGAGGCGACCCTGGACGTCGGCCTCATCGGCGGGCGCACGCGCCAGAATCTGGCGCAGCGCCGCGACGTCACCCTGTTGTGGCCCCCGACCGAGCCCGGCGGCTATTCGCTGATCGTCGACGGCACGGCCGAGGTCAGTGACGCCGGCGACGCCGTTCGCCTGGAAGTCGTGCCGACCCGCGCCCTGTTGCACCGCGAGGCCGATCCCGGCTCCCCCGGTGCGGCGAAGGGCTGCCTGCACGACTGCGTGGTGTTCTCCCGCTGACCCCGCCGCACTTTTGCCCGCCCGGAGCGAGGAAGGCGCGGCCTCGGGTGTGCGGCTGGCCGCACACTCGGCGGCGTTGCTGGAGGCACCAGCGGGCACCGGCACACGAAAAAACCCGGCCCCCAAGGGGAGCCGGGTTTTCCCGTAGCTGTTGGACTTAGAAGTCCATACCGCCCATGCCGCCGGTCGGGTCGCCCGCGGGAGCGGCCGCCTTCTCCGGCTTGTCGGCGACGACGGCCTCGGTCGTCAGGAACAGCCCGGCGATCGACGCCGCGTTCTGCAGCGCCGAGCGGGTGACCTTGACCGGGTCGGCAACGCCGGCCTTGAGCAGGTCCTCGTACTCACCGGTGGCGGCGTTCAGGCCGGTGCCGGCGGGCGAGTTGCGGACCTTCTCGGCCACAACGCCGGGCTCCAGCCCGGAGTTGAAGGCGATCTGCTTCAGCGGGGCCTCGAGCGCAACGCGCACGATGTTGGCGCCGGTCGCCTCGTCGCCGGTGAGCTTCAGCTCGTCCAGCGCCGGGGTCGCGTGCAGCAGGGCCACGCCACCACCGGCGACGATGCCCTCCTCGACGGCGGCCTTGGCGTTGCGCACCGCGTCCTCGATGCGGTGCTTGCGCTCCTTGAGCTCCACCTCGGTGGCCGCGCCGGCCTTGATCACCGCAACACCGCCGGCCAGCTTGGCCAGGCGCTCCTGCAGCTTCTCGCGGTCGTAGTCGGAGTCGCTGTTCTCGATCTCCTGGCGGATCTGGGCCACGCGCCCGGCGATGGCGTCGGTGTCACCGGCGCCCTCGACGATGGTGGTCTCGTCCTTGGTGACGACGACCTTGCGGGCCTTACCGAGCAGCGCGACGTCGGCGCTTTCAAGCGACAGGCCGACCTCTTCGCTGATGACCTGGCCACCGGTGAGGATCGCCATGTCCTGCAGCATCGCCTTGCGGCGGTCACCGAAGCCGGGGGCCTTGACGGCAACCGACTTGAAGGTGCCGCGGATCTTGTTGACGACCAGGGTGCTCAAAGCCTCGCCCTCGACGTCCTCGGCGATGATCAGCAGCGGCTTGCCGGCCTGGATGACCTTCTCCAGCAACGGGAGCAGGTCCTTGACCGTCGACACCTTGGAGCTGACCAGCAGGATGAACGGGTCCTCCAGGACCGCTTCCTGACGCTCGGCGTCGGTGACGAAGTAGCCCGAGATGTAGCCCTTGTCGAACCGCATGCCCTCGGTGAGCTCGAGCTGCAGCCCGAAGGTGTTGGACTCTTCGACGGTGATGACGCCCTCGTTGCCGACCTTGTCCATCGCCTCGGCGATCAGGTCGCCGATCGACTGGTCGCCCGCGGAAATCGCTGCGGTGGCGGCGATCTGCTCCTTGGTCTCGACCTCCTTGGCCTGCTTCAGCAGGGTCTCGGTGACCTTCTCGACGGCCTTTTCGATGCCGCGCTTGAGGCCCAGCGGGTTGGCGCCGGCCGCCACGTTGCGCAGGCCCTCCCGGACCAGCGCCTGGGCCAGCACGGTGGCCGTCGTCGTGCCGTCACCGGCGACGTCGTCGGTCTTCTTGGCGACTTCCTTGACCAGCTCGGCGCCGATCTTCTCGTACGGGTCCTCCAGCTCGATCTCCTTGGCGATGGACACGCCATCGTTGGTGATCGTGGGGGCACCCCACTTCTTCTCTAGGACGACGTTGCGGCCCTTGGGACCCAACGTCACCTTTACCGCGTCGGCGAGGGCGTTCAGCCCCCGCTCGAGGCCGCGACGGGCCTCTTCGTCGTACGCAATTGTCTTGGCCATTGCGAAGTGATTCCTCCGGATCGGGAATGACACCGGGTGGCCATGGGTGGCCACCCCATTACTTACGCTGGCCGGGTGCAGTGCCCGCGACGGACGACCCCAGGTGTCTGCTGGTCTCACCGTCCCGACCTAGCACTCGCCTGTCGCGAGTGCCAACGTCATTCTTAGCACTCGCCTATGCCGAGTGCAAGAACACGGCAAGCCTTATCGCCGGACGCGTAAACCGTCGATGACGACGTCGGTCGCCCGCTCAGCCAGCGCCGAGTCGTAGGCCTGCATCGCCTGGCAGCCGACCAGGATCGCCTTGACATCCCGCATGTCGACGTCGCGCCGCGCGGTGCCCGCTTCCTGCGCGGCGCGAAGCAGCTCGCCCAGCATGGCCTTGAACGCGTCCTCGGCGCCGGGGGCGGCGCAGGCGATGTCGATCCCATATCCGGCCAGCGCGTCGACCAGGCCGCGATCCGCGGCCCCCCACTGCAGCACCATCGAGCGCAGGAAGGCGAACAGCGCCTCGCCCGGGCCCTCCGAGTCCAACAGGGCGTGCCCGTCGTCGACCAGGCGCCGCATCCGGTCCTCGATCACGGCCGTGAACAGAGCTTCCTTCGTCGGGAAGTGCCGGTAGACGGTGCCGGCCCCGACTCCGGCGCGGCGGGCGACGTCGTCGATGGGCACCGACAGGCCTTCGGCCGCGAAGGTCTCGTAGGCGACCTCGAGGACGCGCGCGCGGTTGCGCGCCGCGTCGGCGCGCAGCGGCCTTGCGGGTTCGGTCAAGTGTTCACCACCATCCGTCTCGACAAAACGGGGCGCGCGTTCCGTATAGTCGAATCAACCGGAGCGCTCGCCCCGTTTACCTTACTACTTTGAGGAGCTTCCGATGGCCAAATGGACCGCACAAGACATTCCCGACCAGGCCGGACGGGTCGCCGTCATCACCGGGGCCAACACCGGTCTCGGCTACGAGACCGCCGCCGCGCTGGCCGACCACGGCGCCCGGGTCGTACTCGCCGTGCGCAACCTCGACAAGGGAAAGGACGCCGCCGAGCGGATCGCCGCCAAGAGCCCCGGCGCCGACGTGACCCTGCAGGAGCTCGACCTGACGTCGCTGGATTCCGTCCGCGCGGCGGCCGAGCAGCTCAAGTCCGAGTACGACCGCATCGACCTGCTGATCAACAACGCGGGCGTGATGTGGACGCCGAAGTCCACCACCAAGGACGGCTTCGAGCTGCAGTTCGGCACCAACCACCTGGGCCACTTCGCCTTCACCGGCCTGCTGCTGGAGCGGCTGCTGCCGGTCGCAGGTTCGCGGGTCGTGACCGTCAGCAGCACCGGTCACCGCATCCTGGCCGACATCCACTTCGACGACCTGCAGTGGGAACGCAACTACAACCGGGTCGCGGCCTACGGCCAGGCCAAGCTGGCCAATCTGCTGTTCACCTACGAGCTGCAGCGGCGGCTCGCTCCGCACGGAACCACCATCGCCGTCGCCGCCCACCCCGGCGGCTCGCGCACCGAGCTGACGCGCAACCTGCCCCCGCTGCTCGAGCGCGTGATCACTCCCTTGCTGAACCCGCTCATGCAAGACGCCGCCGCGGGCGCCCTGCCGACGCTGCGCGCCGCCACCGACCGGGGCGTGCTCGGTGGCCAGTACTACGGCCCGGACGGTTTCGGCGAAGTGCGCGGCTATCCCAAGCTTGTCGGGTCCAGCGAGAAGTCCCACGACGTCGACGTGCAGCGGAGGTTGTGGGAGGTCTCGGAGGAGCTCACCGGCGTCACGTATCCCCTCGGCTGAGTCGATGGTGCCGACCCGCAGCGCCCGGCGCATGCGCCGCGCTCGCGATCGGCGCTAGAGGTCGAGCAGCTGTTCGTAGAAGCCGCCGATGCCGCGGGCCCGGTCGGCCAGGTGGATCTCGAGGATCCAATGGCACAGGCGGCCGGCCGGGTCCCTGCGGCGCATCGGCTTGGTCGATCCGGGCGCGATGTACCACTGGACGCCGGGGCCGGCGATTTTCTTGTGCGGGAACTCCCCCACCAGGTGACCGGCGATAGAACCGGCGAACTCGAAACCCTCCGCGTGGGCCAGGCCGACGACGAAGTCGAAGAGCTCGGCCCCGGTGACGTCCGGGCGCCCGTCGAAGTACTCGCGGCCGGCCCGCCACACCCGGGGCAGCGCGTCGCGCAGGGCCGCCTTGGCCGGGTCGTCGCCGAGCACGAACGTGCGGCCGAAGTCGGCCTCCCATTCGGCGAAGATCGGCCCGAAATCGAGGAAGACGATGTCGCCGTCGTCGACCATCCGGTCCGGCGGGCGCTCGCTGAAGGGTTGCAGCGTGTTCTCGCCCGCCCGCACGATGCGCCGATGCCAGTGCCGGGTCACCCCGAACAGCTGGGCCGCCAGCCGGTTGATCTCGTCGGACAACTGCCGCTCGGAAACACCGGGGCGGATGATGCCGCGCCGCTCGACCTCGTCAAACAACTGCGCCGCCTTCTCCTGGGCGTCGAGCAGCCGTTGCGCGCGCACATCCTCCGGGGTCTCCACTCCCGCGATGCTAACTGGCAGGCTGGAAACCATGTCTCTCGTCGTGCCGCCCTATCCGCCGCCCCGGTACACCAAGGACGAGCCGGGAATCAGCGCCTGGCTCAAGCGGGCCGACGAGCCACCCGACTACGAAGCCGGGGGCGTCAAGTACCGCTACCTGGCCAACCAGCACGCCACCGACGGCGACTACGGGCTGTACCGGGTCGACATCCCGGCGGCCGGCGGCGGCCCCGGGCCGCACTTTCACCGGGCGATGTCCGAGGCGTTCTTCGTGCTTTCCGGGACGATGAGGCTCTACGACGGCACCCAGTGGACCGACGGGCATCCGGGTGACTTCCTCTACGTGCCGCCGGGCGGCGTGCACGGCTTCCGCAACGGGGCCGACGAGCCGGCGTCGATCCTGATGCTGTTCGCACCGGGCGCGCCGCGCGAGGCCTATTTCGAGGGCTTCGCGGCGCTGGCCGACATGACCGACGACGAACGCCGGGAGTGGTTCGTTCGGCACGACAACTACTGGGTGCCGGAGTCGGGTTAACGATGAGCGAACTTTGCGAGCCGCTCGCCGGTACGCGGCGCCTGCGCGACGTAGGGTTTGGCGGTGCAGGTGAGGTCGAAGCGCGCCGCGGCGTGGTTGCGGATGAAGGTCGAGACGGCGTACAGCGCCCCGGTCAGGACCGCTGAGCGAGTCAAACGACCGAGGCGCCCGGGCCTGAGGCGCGTGCCGAGCGCGTCCGCCAGGGTGCGCGGTCGTCGGCTCAGGCCGCCGACCGGTCACCGACCGAAGCGGTAGTCGGCGTCGACCAGCTCGCGGGTGCGCTCGAAGAACGTCCGCCCGCTGTACGGCAATTGGGTGACCACCTTGCCGCTCGGATGCCGGAAGTAGTTGTCGCACGCGAGCCAGACCTTGCCCTCCATGGCGGCCTGTATCTCCTCGTTGTAGCGGCGTTGCGCGTCGCGGGTCACCTGCACGGTGCGCGCGCCCCGCGCGGTCAGCACGTCCAGGATGTGGCGGACGAAGGTCGTTTGCGCCTCGTGGATGTAGATGATCGAGTTGACGCCGTTGGTGTTGGGGCCGTACAGCGTGAAGAAGTTGGGATAGCCGGCCACCAGGGTGCCCAGGTAGGCCTCGGCCCCGTCGCTCCAGTCGTCGGCGAGGCGGCGCCCGCCGGTCCCGTGGACGTCGACGCTGGCCAGGTAGTCAGCGGCCTTGAACCCGGTGCCGTAGATGACGGTGTCGACGCGGTGCTCGACGCCGTCGACGGTGCGCACGCCGTGCTCGGTGAGCTCCGCAATGGCGGCCGTCTCCAAGGTGACGTTGGGCAACCCCAACGTCGGATACCACTCGCGCGACATCAGCGGCCGTTTGCAGCCGGCGGGGTAGTCCGGCATCAGCTTCGCGCGCAGCTCCGGGTCGGCCACCTTGCGCATCAGGTAGCTGCGGGCAAGCTCGGTCGCTTCCCGCGTCTGCGCGGCGTCGACGTCGAAGCTGGACGACTCGTAGGCGTCGAAGGCCTCGTCGCGCAGCTTGAGCGCCATCTCGGGGTGGCGTTCGAACAGCTCCTGCTGCTCGGGCGTGAACGGGAAGTCGAAGCGGGGCGCGATCCAGATCGGGCTCCGCTGAAACACGGTCAGGTGGGCGGTTTCTCGCGCGATCGCCGGAACGTACTGGATGGCGCTGGCGCCCGTGCCGATGGACGCGACCCGTTCCCCGGCCGTCGACTTGCTGTGATCCCAGCGGGACGAGTGGAATTGGCGGCCGCGGAATCGATGTCCGCCGCGGATGTCCGGGACGTGGGGAACGTCGAGCATCCCGACGGCGCTGACCACCACGTCGAAATCGTGCTCGCGACCGGCGTCGTCGGTCAGGGTCCAGCGGCGCCCGGTGTCCGACCAGCGCGCGGAAGCCACCGCGGAGTTCGCCCGCAGGTGTGACCCGAGCCCGTGGTCGGTCGCGACCCTTTCCAGATAGGCCAGGATCTCGGGCTGGTTGGCATACGTCTTGCTCCACCGCGGGTTGGGCGCAAAGGAATACGAGTACAGGTGTGACGGGACGTCGCACGCCGCGCCCGGAAAGGTGTTGTGGCGCCAGGTCCCGCCGAATCCGTCGGCCCGGTCGAAGATGGTGAAGTCGTACCCGCCCTCGGCCAGCTGGATGCCCATGGCGATGCCGCCGGCACCGGCGCCGATGATCCCGACGGTGAGTTTTCGGGGCATCACGCCCCGTATTGGGCAAAGTAGGGCCGCTGCGGCCGGCTCTTTTCCACCAGGATGAACACCACGCCCCACGGGTCGACGAACCAGGTGGTGCGGACCCGCGCGACCTCCGCGATCCCGCTGACCAGAAAGCGCACCCCCCTGCTTTCCAGCTCCGCCCGGGTGGCGTCGAGGTCCTCACAGATCAGCCCGACGTGAGACAGCCCCGGCTCGGTGAGGGCGGCGCGGCCCGGCCGATCGGAGCCGGGCGCCCCGAGGTATTCGATCACCTCGAGCACCCGGTCGCCGTCGCCGTCGAACCCGACGATGGCCGCCTTCATGCTCGGGTCCGCCACCAGCTCGCCCATGTCGTCGCGAATGGCGTTACCGGCCATGACATACGGCGGCGAGAGCACACGCAGGCCCAACACGTCACGGTAGAACGCCACGGCCGCCTCGCAATCCGGAACGCACACCCCGGTGTGGGCCACCCCGGTAATCACGTTCTCGACTCTACGTCTGCGCGAAGGGCTCACCGGGCTCGGTTGGGAAAATCCGACCGGCCGATAATGGTCCGGTGCGGTCGGTCCAAGAACACCAGCGCGTCGTAGCCGAACTGATCCGTCCCCGCCCGGTGGCCACCGCGGCGCTGGCCGAGGCGCAGGGACTGGCGCTGGCCGAGGACGTGGTCGCGCGCCTGGCGCTGCCGGTCTTCGACAACTCCGCGATGGACGGATACGCGGTGCGCGCCGAGGACACGTCCGGCGCCTCACCCGAACACCCGGTGGTCCTCACGGTCGCCGAGGACATTCCCGCCGGCCGCACCGACGAGCTGACGCTGCAACCGAACACCGCGCACCGCATCATGACCGGCGCGCCGCTGCCCGCCGGGGCGACAGCCGTCGTGCCGGTCGAGGACACCGACGGCGGCGTGGACGTCGTGTCGATCCGCGCGCCCCGCGAGGCCGGCAAGCACATCCGGCGCGCGGGCGAGGACGTGGCTCCCGGCACGACGGTGTTGCGGCGCGGCCAGGTGGTGACGCCGGCCGTGCTCGGCCTGGCCGCCGCGCTGGGAATGGCCGAGCTGCCGGTGCTGCCGCGCCAGCGGGTGCTGGTCATGTCGACCGGGTCGGAGCTGGTGGCGCCCGGCAATCCGCTGCGGCCGGGACAGATCTACGAGTCGAATTCGATCATGCTGGCGGGGGCCGTCCGCGACGCCGGCGCCGACGTGATCGCGGTGGCGACCGCGGAAGACGATGTGGCGCAGTTCAGTTCGATCCTCGATCGCTACGCGGCCGACTGCGACCTGATCATCACCAGCGGCGGGGTCAGCGCCGGCGCCTACGAGGTGGTCAAGGACGCCTTCGGCCGTCAGGGCGACCAGGGCGTCGAGTTCGTCAAGGTGGCGATGCAGCCCGGCATGCCGCAGGGCATCGGCCGGGTGGCCGGGGCGACGATCGTCACCCTGCCCGGCAACCCGGTCAGCGCCCTGGTGTCCTTCGAGGTATTCATCCGGCCCGCGCTGCGCCGGGCCATGGGGCTGCCTGACCCCGAGCGCCCGCGCCGGGCGGCCGTCCTCAGCGATTCGTTGACCTCGCCGCGCGGCAAGCGGCAGTTCCGCCGCGCCGTGCTGGACCGCGACACCGCCACCGTCACCAGTTACGGCCCGCCGGCCTCACACCACCTGCGGTGGCTGGCGTCGGCGAACGCGCTGCTGGACATCCCCGAGGACGTGACCGAGGTGCCCGAGGGGACCGAGCTGCAGGTCTGGGACCTGAGCTAACTCAGCCCGCCGGGGTGGCGACCTGCCGATGGAAATCGTCGGCCCGGTCGAACGCGGCGGCGCAGCGGATGGCGACCGCGACGACCGACATCAGCACCGGAACGGTCACCAGCGCCGCCGCCAGCCCGACCCGGTCGGCCAGGTGACCGATCAGCGGCGGCCCGAGCAGGTAGCCCAGCCAGCCCGTCGCAGCGACGGTCGCGATCGCCGAGCCCGGGCCGCCCGCGCCGTAGGCGGCGCTGAACGCCGTCGGCACCAGCAGCGCCACACCGACCCCCAGCGCGGCGAAACCGGCCACGGCGACAACAGGATCGGCGGTCGCCAGCGCCACGCCGATGCCGGCCGCACCGAACAACGCCAGCGCCGGCAGCAACCGGCGGGCCGAGACCCGCGCGTGCAGGCGTATCGCGCCCAGCCGGGTCAGGACCATCGTCAGCGTGTAGGCCGCATAGCTCAGCGCGGCGACCCCGGGCCCGGCGCCGACGACGTTGCGCAGGTAGTTGGCCGACCAGTCGGTGGCGGCGCCCTCGCACAGGAAGGACACGAACGCCACCGCCGCCAGGATCGCCACCGTCGGCGTCAGCCAGCCCTGCCCGGACCGCTGCCGAGGCGACTCCGCCGCCGGGTCGGGGATGAGCCCGCGCGCCAGCGCCCCGACGACGATCAGGACCACCAGCCCGACCGCCGCGAGCTGGGGCGTCAGCCCGACGCCGGCCCCGACGCACGCCGCACCGATCACGGCGCCCAGCAACGCGCCGAGGCTCCACATGCCGTGGAAGCGGGCCATGATCGGTGCGCGCGCCAGGCGCTCGACCGTGCCGGCCTGGGTGTTCATCGCGACGTCCAGCCCACCCTGGAACATCCCCCACAACGCCAGCGCCACGAACAGCGCCGGCCCGGACCGGGCCAGCCCCACCGTCGTCCCCGCGAGGGCGTAGCCGGCGGCCGTCACCGGAACCAACCGGTGACTCCCCCAGCGCGGCAACGCCCAGTGGCTGCCCACGGTGGCCAGCACCGAGCCCAGCGGCGCGCCGAACAGCGCCGTCCCCAGCGCGGCGTCGGACAGGCCGAGCCCGGCCTTGACCGCCGGAATGTGCGCGGCCCACGACGAGAACCCCACGGCGTGGGCGATGAACACGGCGGTGACGGCGATCTTCGCGCGGCGCAGCCGCGGCGCCCGGTCCTCATTGGGATGCATGTCGAAGGTGGGCGTTCCCCCTGCGGCCCGGAACCAACCAGGCGCGGCTTTCGTAAGATGGCCGCGTGGCACGCCGCCCCCGCCCTGTCGGCCCTACCGCCGAGGATCCCAGCTTCAGCCCGCAGCACGCGTTGGAGTTGGTGCGCTCGACGATTCCGCCGGTACACCCGGCCGGCCGCCCCTTCATCGCGGGCGGCCTGGCGGTGGCGCTGGCCGGCCGCAGGCACCGGTGGATCCGCCGGGCCGGCCTGCTGGCGGCGGGCGCCTGCGCCGGATTCTTCCGCCACCCGCCCCGGGTGCCGCCGACCCGGCCGGGCGCCATCGTCGCGCCCGCCGACGGATTGGTGTGCGTGATCGACGCCGCCGCGCCGCCGGCCGAGCTCGGGATGGGTGACGCGCCGCTGCCCAGGGTCAGCATTTTCCTGTCGCTGCTGGACGCCCACGTGCAGCGGGCCCCGGTGAGCGGCGAGGTGATCGCCATGCAGCACCGGCCCGGCCGGTTCGGCTCGGCCGATCTGGCCGCGGCCAGCACCGAGAACGAGCGCACCAGCCTGCGCATCCGGACGCCCAGCGGCGCGGAGGTGGTGGCGGTGCAGGTCGCCGGGCTGCTGGCGCGGCGCATCATCTGCGATGCGCAGGTCGGCGACAAGCTGACGATCGGCGACACCTACGGGCTGATCCGGTTCGGCTCCCGGCTCGACACCTACCTGCCGGCGGGCGCCGAACCGCTGGTCCGCGAGGGCCAGCGCGCGATCGCCGGCGAAACCGTGCTGGCCGAGCTGCCATGATCAGCAAGCCGCGCGGCCGGCCGTCGGTGAACCTGCAGATCCTGCCCAGCGCGATGACTGTGCTGTCCATCTGCGCGGGCCTGACCTCCATCCGGTTCGCCCTCGAGCACCAGCCCAAGGCCGCGATGGCGCTGATCGCCGCCGCCGCCATCCTGGACGGCCTGGACGGCCGGGTGGCCCGCATCCTGGACGCCCAGTCGCGCATGGGCGAGGAGATCGACTCGCTGGCCGACGCGGTGAACTTCGGGGTGACGCCGGCGATCGTGCTCTACGTGACGATGCTGACGACGTCGCCGGCCGGCTGGGTGGCGATCCTGCTCTACGCGGTGTGCGTCGTGCTGCGGCTGGCGCGGTACAACGCGCTGCAAAGCGACGGCAGCCAGCCCGCCTACACCCACGAGTTCTTCGTCGGCATGCCGGCGCCGGCGGGCGCGGTGTCGATGATCGGGCTGATCGGGCTCAAACTGCAGTTCGGTGCGGGTTGGTGGACGTCGACGACATTCCTGTGCATCTGGATCACCGGGACGTCGATGCTGATGATCAGCAAGATCCCGATGCGCAAGATGCACGCCGCGGCCGTGCCCCCCAGCTGGGCGGCGCCGCTGCTGGCGCTGCTGGCCATCTGCGCGGCCGCGGCGGTGCTGGCCCCCTACGTCCTGATCTGGGTCATCATCATCGCCTACCTGTGCCACGTCCCGTTCGCGGTCCGCAACCAGCGCTGGCTGGCCGCGCACCCCGAGGCGTGGGCCGACGAACCGAGGCAGCGCCGCGCCGCGCGACGCGCGATCCGCCGGGCGCAGCCGCACCGGCGGTCGATGGCGCGGCTCGGGCTGCGCAAACCGGGTGGGCGCCTGCCATGAGCCGGCCGGGCGAGGATGCGGCCCGTCAGCTCACGCTCACCGCGCGGTTGAACACCTCCGCCGTCGACTCGCGCCGCGGCGTCGTCCGCCTGCACCCGAGCGTGGTTGCTGCGCTTGGGATTCGGGAGTGGGACGCGGTGGCGCTGACCGGCTCGCGGACCACGGCGGCGGTGGCGGGCCTGGCCGGGCCGGACACCCCGGTCGGCACCGCGCTGCTCGACGACGTGACGCTGTCCAACGCCGGGCTGCGCGAGGGCGCCGCGGTGATCGTCGGCGCGGTCACCGTCTGCGGCGCGCGGTCGGTGACGCTGTCGGGCTCGTCGCTGGCCAGCCAGTCCATTTCGCCGGTGACCCTGCGGCAGGCCCTGCTGGGCAAGGTGCTGACCGTCGGCGACGCCGTGTCGCTGTTGCCCCGCGATCTCGGCCCGGGCACCTCGACGTCGGCGGCCACCCGTGCGCTGGCCGCGTCGGTCGGCATCAGCTGGACCTCGGAGCTGCTGACCGTCACCGGCGTCGACCCGCGGGGGCCGGTCAGCGTGCAGCCCAACTCACTGGTCACCTGGGGCGTGGGCGTGCCGTCCGGCGGCGCGACACCGTCCACCGACCTGGTCGACGTCGCCAGCCCGGAGACTGTCGTCGAGGAACTCAAGGGCTCCCAGCCGCAGGCCGCCAAGCTCACCGAATGGCTCAAGCTGGCGCTCGACGAGCCGCACCTGCTCAAGACCCTGGGCGCCGGCGCGAACCTGGGCGTGCTGGTGTCCGGCCCCGCCGGGGTGGGCAAGGTGACGCTGGTGCGCGCGGTGTGCGACGGCCGCAGGATGGTCAAGCTGGACGGCCCGGAGGTGGGCGCGCTGACGCCGGAGGACCGGCTCAAGACCGTGAGCTCGGCGGTGCGGGCCGTCCGCGACGGCGGCGGCGTCCTGCTGATCACCGATGTCGACGCCCTGCTGCCGGCCACGCCCGAACCGGTGGCGGCGCTGATCCTGGGCGAGCTGCGCACCGCCGTGGCGACCGAGGGTGTCGCGTTGATCGCGACCTCGGCGCGGCCCGACCAGCTCGACGCCCGGCTGCGGGCGCCGGACCTGTGCGACCGGGAGCTCAGCCTGCCGCTGCCCGACGCCGGCACCCGCAAGGCGTTGCTGGAGTCGCTGCTCAAATCCGTGCCCGCCGGCGGCCTGAATCTGGACGAGATCGCGGCTCGCACACCGGGTTTCGTGGTCGCCGACCTGGCCGCGCTGCTGCGGGAGGCCGCGCTGCGGGCGGCGTCACGCGCCAGCACCGACGGGCGCCCGCCCGAGCTGAACCAGGAGGACCTCGTCGGTGCGCTGACCGTCATCCGGCCGCTGTCCCGTTCGGCCAGCGAGGAGGTGACCGTCGGCAACATCACCCTCGACGACGTCGGCGACATGGCCGAGGCCCGGCAGGCGCTGACCGAGGCCGTGCTGTGGCCGCTGCAGCACCCGGACACCTTCGCCCGGTTGGGTGTCGAACCGCCTCGCGGCGTGCTGCTGTATGGGCCGCCCGGCTGCGGCAAGACGTTCGTCGTGCGCGCGCTGGCCAGTACCGGGCAGCTGTCCGTGCACTCGGTCAAGGGGTCGGAGCTGATGGACAAGTGGGTGGGCAGCTCGGAAAAGGCCGTCCGCGAACTGTTTCGGCGTGCCCGCGATTCCGCCCCGGCGCTGGTTTTCCTCGACGAGATCGACGCGCTGGCGCCGCGGCGCGGGCAGAGCTTCGACTCGGGCGTAACCGACCGGGTGGTGGCCGCGCTGCTGACCGAACTCGACGGCGTCAACCCGCTGCGCGACGTCGTCGTGCTGGGGGCCACCAACCGGCCGGAGCTGATCGACCCGGCACTGCTGCGCCCGGGCCGGCTGGAGCGGCACGTGTTCATCGAACCGCCCGACGCCGCCGCCCGACGCGAGATCCTGCGCACCGCGGGCAAATCCGTCCCGCTCAGCGACGACGTCGACCTCGACGAGGTGGCCGCCGGGCTCGACGGTTACAGCGCCGCCGACTGCGTGGCGCTGCTGCGCGAGGCGGCGCTGACGGCGATGCGGCGATCGATCGATGCCACCGACGTGACCGCCTCCGACATCGCGGCGGCGCGCCAAATCGTGCGCCCCTCGCTGGATGCCGCGCAGGTCGATGCGCTACGCGCGTTTGGCAAAGCTGTCTAGCATCGCCCGCACCGACGCGGCGACGTCGGCCTCGAGCCAGGGCGGCATGGGCTCGTCGTGCGCGTGCCGGCGCACCACGGCATAGGGCAGGTCGGCGACCGCGCGAGCGACCGCATCGACCGATCGGGAGTCCTTGCGCCCATAGAGCTTTCGTGCCAGTACGCCGAGCCGCCGGGTCAGGGGCGCGTTCATCGCGGCCACCGTGTCCTGGAACGCCGCGTCCGGCTCGCCGTCGAGCAGGTCTCCGGGCCGGATGGTCAGCAGCAGGCGCGCGTCCTGCGGGAGCTCACGGGCGAAGCCGATGGCCGAAACCGCCATCGCGACCGCCGTTTCCCGGGGCGTATCCGCCTCGGCGTCCATCGCCCTGGACTGGAAGCGTTCCAGTGCGCGCAGCCACGCCGCGGTGAGAATGCCGTCGCGGTTGCCGAATCGGTGATACAGCGTGCCGGCGGGCGCGCCGCTGGCCTTGGCGATCGCCGCGACGCTGGCCGCGCGCGGGCCGCCCTCGAGCACCAGCGTTCGGGCGGCGTCGAGGATCACATCGGTTTCGTGCTTCCGTGGAGGGGCCATGATCTAGTACATTCCTTCTATATGGAACGATTATCCTATATCGACGAGCATGCCATAACCATCGACGCGAATCGCGCCGACACGTGGTCCGCGCTGCTGCGGGTGATGTGCCGCAATCCGGACGAACCCGCCACCGTGCCAATCGGTTTCGTCCTCGACGAGGCACTGCCACCGGAGCGGTTCGCGCTGAAAGGTCGTCACCCGTTCGCGGTGTATCGGTGGGTGTTCGAGCTGGATGAACAAACGCGGGACCGCACCCGGCTGCGCGCCACCACATGGGCGGCCTTCCCCGGACTGCGCGGACGGATCTATCGCGGTCTCGTCATCGGCACCGGCGGTCATGCGGTGGTGACCCGCGCGACGCTGAAACGCGTTGCGGCTGCGGTACTTACCGAGCGGTCCAGCGCAACCGCGGCCGACTACACCGACGTTTTCGAGGCCACGATCCAACCCGGTGACACACGCTCGGCCGAGCAGATGTTCCGCGACGCGCTGGGCCGCGAATCCGACGGAGGCGCCGTGCGGTGGATCCACCGCCACGTCCTGAGATTCAACCTGGCGCCGCACCCATCGCCCGATCACCTGATCGGCTGGTCGGTCGCCCGCTCGGACCACGACGAGATCGTCCTTAGGACGAGCGGGCCGCTGATGCGGGGCGAACTGGCGTTGCGACGCCAGGACGGCCTGCGGGCCACACTCACCACTCGCGTGCACTACCACCGCAAGACGGCCGCCCGGACGGTCTGGGCAGTCGTTGCTCCCGTGCATAGGGTCATCGCGCCGCAGCTGGTGCAACGGGCCGCCCGCGACGGCGGACGGCGGGCGCACGCACACCACAGCTGATTCCCAGTCGGCATGTAACCCCGTCGAATACCTCTTCTCGACGAGGTTGCCGGATCACCGGATCGGCGGCCGTCAAGGGAGGAACCGCATGAACGACGACGGCCGCCGCACCGTAAGACCGACATGATTGCAATACAGCCGCCTCCCGCGGTCGTTCTCGCCGCGCCCGAGGCCCGGCTGCACAAGCTGCGGAACGTCGCTCCGACGACCCGGGTCATGGTGGTGGCAACCATGGTCTCGATGGTCGCCTTCCTCGACACGACGGTGGTGAACCTGGCGCTGCCGGCCACCGCGCGCGACCTCGGCGGCGGGCTCTGCCTGCAGCAGTGGATCGTCGATGGTTATCTACTGGCGCAGGCGGCCACGATCCTGCCGGGCGGTTCCCTGTCCGACCTGTTCGGGCGGGTGCCGGTGATCCGCCTGGGACTGGTGGCCTTCGGGACGGGTTCGGTGCTCGCGGCCAGCGCCCCCACGCCGGTCCTGCTGATCGCCGGGCGCGTCGTCCAGGGTCTCGGCGCGGCGTTTCTGGTGCCCGGGTCGCTGGCGTTGATCAATTCGACGTTCGCTCGCGCGGAGCGCGCAACGGCCATCGGCACCTGGACCGCGTGGACGGGCACGGCGTTCGCGCTCGGCCCGCTGCTGGGCGGCCTGGCGGTGGACTTGCTGAGTTGGCGATGGATCTACGTCTTGTCGGCCGTTCCGATGGTCATCGGTTTCGCGTTGACGTTCTGGCTGCACCCGACGCCGCGGCCGGCCCAGCGCGTCCGCCTCGACGTCGCCGGTGCCGTCCTGTCGGCCGTGGGCCTGGCCGCCACGGTGTATGCCCTGATCGAATCGCGCGAGCACGGCTGGTCGGATCCCCGCGTCGCCGCCTCGCTGTGTGTGGGCGTCGCCGCGCTGGTCGCGTTTGCGGCCTGGCAGCGCCGCGCCCCGCACCCGCTGGTGCCGCTCGGGCTGTTCCGGATTCGCAATTTCGCGGGTGCCAATGTGACCACCGGCTTCGTCTACGGCGCCATCACGATGGGCGCCCTGGCGGTCGCTCTGTATACGCAGGAGGTCGCCGGTTATTGCGCAACCGTCGCGGGATTGGCCACGCTGCCCACCCCGATCATCTCGTTCCTGTTCGCCAAACGCGTCGGCAGGCTGGCCGCGCGCATCGGGCCTCGGATTTTTTTGACGGTCGGGCCACTGTTGGCCGGGTCGGGGCTGCTGCTCATCCGTCCCGGTCACGGGTTCAACATCGTCACGCACCTGCTGCCCGGGACGATCGTGGTGGCCATCGGTTCGGTGCTCACCCTGACGCCGCTGGCCGCGCTCAATCTGTCCTCGGTCGACGCGGCCCGCAGCGGCGTCGCGGCGGCGCTGCAAAACGCGGTGGGAAGAACGTCGGCGCTGGGCTCCGTTGCCTGCGTGGGCCTGATCGCGGCCGGCACGCTGACAGACGCCAGTTTCGCGCGGCTGCTGCACGTCGCCGCCGGCCTGTACTTCGTCGGCGCGCTGGTGGCCGGCCTCGTGGTCACCGGCCGTATCCATCCCGTAGCGGAGGCCCCCGGCAAGGTCGCCGTCGGCGTGGCCTGACCGCATACACCGTGGCCGCATGGCCGAACGATCGCCCACCTCGACGATGCGGGATCACCGGCTTGGCGGCAGCGGCTCCCACTCGCGGGACAGCCGAGCGGTGAACCGCGGCGGCCGCTTCTCGACGAACGCCGCCACGCCCTCGGCCGCGTCGGCGGTGCCCATCACCCGTTGGTGCAGTTGGGTTTCCAGCGCGGCGACCTGCCGCGGGGTGTAGCCGTTGATCGCGGTGTCCCAGAGCAGCCGCTTGCACAGCGCCGCCGACATCGGTGCCACGTTGACCGCGATGTCGCGCGCCAGCTCGAGCGCGTGGTCGAGCACCCGGTCGGCGGGCAGCGCCCGGTTCGCGATCCCGAGCGCGGCGACCTCGTTCCCGGTGAACGTCCGGCCGGTCAGCAGCACCTCGGCCGCCACCCCGAGGGTGGTCAGGTGCGCCAACGTCCAGTGCGACATGCAGTCTCCGATGACGCCCCGGCGGACCTGCACCACACCGTATTTCGCGTCGTCGGCCACGATGCGCAGGTCCGCCTGCAAGGCGATGGTCAGCCCGATGCCGATCGCGTGGCCGTTGACGGCGGCGATCACCGGCTTGCGCAGCTCGAAGGCCGCCGGGGTGATCGGCGACGCCGAGAACTCCTCGCCCGGGGCGTCGAAAGGGCTTGTCTCGCCGGAGAAATCCGCGCCGGCGCAGAAGGCGCTCCCGGCCCCGGTCACGACGATGGCGCGGACGTCGTCGTCACCGTCGCAGTCGGAGTATGCCCGGCTCAGCAGCGCGCCCATCTCGGCGGTGTAGGCGTTGAGCCGCTCGGGCCGATTGAGCGTGAGCACCGCCACGCCCGCGTCGACGTCGACGGTGAGGTCGGCGCTCATCGCAGCGCCGGAACCCGATGCAGCGCGCCGATCAGGTCGGCGATGTCGGCGCCACGCGGCTCGTAGCCCGGGAAGTAGCAACACACTTCGGCGGCGTGCCCGCCGAACCGCTCGGCGATCTGCCGCGCGCATTCCTCGGGCGTGCCGACGATCCCGATCCGGGCCACCACCTCGTCGCTGATCAGCCGGCGCATCTGCGGGAAGCGGCCCTGTTTGGACAGGGCGTTGAGCTCGGGTTGGACGTCGGCCCAGCCCTCGGCCTCGAGCACCGGCAGGTAGGCGGGCGTCGAGCCGTAGAACGAAATCAGCGACGCCACACCGTCGATCGCGGCGGTCAGGTCGGCCTCGTCGCGGCCGACGGCGACCATGGCCTGGACAATGATTTCGAAGTCCTCGGCGGATCGACCCGAGCGCCGCAGGCCCTCGCCGACGGCGGGCAGCGTGCGTTCGGCGAAGTGGCGGGCGCTGTTGAACGGCATCACCAGCAGCCCGTCGGCGACCTGCGCGGCGGTGCGCGTCATCACCGGGCCCAGCGCCCCCAGCAGCACCGGCGGCGGCCCGAACGGGTTGGGGCCGGGATTGAAGTTGGGCGCCATGATCGTGTGCGTGTAGAACTCGCCGCGAAAGTCCAAGCGACCGTGGCCTTCCCAGGCCGCGAAGATCGCCTTGATGGCCCCGATGGTTTCGGCCATCCGGGCCGCGGGCCGCTCCCACACACCGCCGTAACGCTTTTCGATGTGGGCCTTAACCTGCGAGCCGAGGCCGAGCCGGAACCGCCCCCCGCTGTAGAGCTGCAGGTCGTAGGCGGCGTGGGCCAGGTGCAGCGGGCTGCGCGGCGGCGCGATCGCCACGTTGGTCATCAGGTCCAGGCCGGTGGTGCCGGCGGCGAGGATCAGCGGGAAGAACACATCGTGCTGGCCCTCGAAGGTGAACAGGCCGTCGGCGCCCGTCGCCGCGATCTCGGCGGCGCTCGCCGCGGCGTTCACCGGTGACCCGTCGACCTGCAGATGTACCTTCATCCAGTCCCCTGTCGAACTATTCGGAAAGCTGAAACTCCACCACCTCGGCGAGCGACTCGACCGCCTCGCGCAGCGCCTCGAGCCGCTGGCCGGCCGACGGCGCCGACAGCACCGAGTAGGCGTCGGCCGTGCCGATGGGGATGCGAGAGGCCAACGCGTACAGGCGTTTCCCGGGGTCGGCGGCCGGGTCCTGGCCCAGCAGCGCCGCACGGTCCGGCAGCGCGACGCCGCGCGCGTCGGCGATCCGCTCGAACAGGGCCATCACATCGTCCTCGAGCTCGACCAGCTGGGCGGCGGTGACCGGATCGCCGGGCTCGTCGGGCCACACGGTCACGGTCGCCCGCGGATAGGGATCGTCGGGCAACCATTCGGTGACCCGGATCCGCTCGCCGGTCCGGCACCGCATGGAGTACCGGCCGGCGCCGTGGTCGACGCATTCGGTGATCGCAGACAACACGCCGACGTCGCAACGCGCCTCGCCGCCGCCGACCTCGCGCCCGCGCGAGATCAGCACGACGCCGAACGGGTCGCCGGTGTCCAGGCAGTGCCGGACCAGCGCGCCGTAGCGTGGCTCGAAGATCCGCAGGGGCAGGTCCTGGTCGGGCAGCAGCGCCGACTCCAGCGGGAACATCGCCAGTTCCATCAGATCTCCAGCTCGGCGACCAGCGCGTCGACCACCGCCCGCAGGTCGCCGTCGTGTTCCTCGGCCACCCGGCGCTGCCGCTGATACGAGGCGCCCAGCGTGGGGATGTCGGCCACCGCGGCCAGCTCGTCGACACAGTTCAACGACTTCGCCACGGGCTCAAGCCGATTCAGCACCTCGTCGAGGTCCTCGGTGACGAGCCGCTCGTTGCTGTCGGCGTCCTGGATGATGATGGCGTCCAGGCCGTAGCGGGCGGCGCGCCACTTGTTCTCCTGGTTGTGCCACGGCGGCATGGTCGGCAAGGTCTCGTCGGCTTCCAGCCTGCGGTCCAGGTCCACCACCAGGCAGTGCGTCAGCGCCACCAACGCGCCCAGCTCGCGCAGGTTGGACACGCCATCGCAGATCCGTACCTCCAGGGTGCCCAGGTGCGGCGAAGGCCTGATGTCCCAACGGACTTCGTCGACGTGATCGATGATGCCGGTCTTCTTCTGGTCGTAGACGAAGCCCTCGAACTCCGACCAGGTCTGGAACTGGAACGGCAGGCCGGCGGTCGGCAACTGCTGGAACATCATCGCGCGGTTGCTGGCGTACCCGGTGTCCACGCCGGTCCACCACGGGGAGGACGCCGACAGCGCCAACAGGTGCGGGTAGTACTTCAGCAGGGACGTCATGATCGGCATCACCTTGTGCGCCGAGGAGATTCCGACGTGCACGTGCACGCCCCAGATCAACATCTGCCGGCCCCACCACTGCGTGCGCTTGATCAGTTCGGCGTAGCGGGGCGCGTCGGTGAGCTTCTGGGCGGACCACTGCGCGAACGGGTGCGCGCCGGCGCTGAAGAACTCCATGCCCCGGTCGCGGACGATTCGCTGCGCCGGGCCCAGGGTTTCCCGTAGATCCTCCATCGCCTCGGGGGTGGACCTGCAGACACCGCTGACGACCTCGACCGTGTTGCGCAGCAACTCCTTGTGTACGCGCGGGTTTTCGCCGATCTCGGCGATCACCGCGGTGGCCTCGTTGCTCAGGTCGCGGGTCTGCGCGTCGACGAGCGCGAACTCCCACTCCACGCCGAGGGTCGGCCTCGGTGACCGGGCGAAATCGATGCGCGCGTGGGCCCTGTTAGCCGGCACCGATCACACCGCATGCGACCCGCTTGCCGGCGTCACCGGTGCTCATCGTCATCTGGTCGGGGCCCGGGGTGCCGTTGGTCTGGTTGTAGCGCTCCGGCGGGATGTTGGCGAAGTTGTCGGCGCCGGCGTGGATGATGATCGCGGTCTTCTCGCCGCTGAGCAGGTCGTCCATGGCGAAGGCGTCCGTCGTGGTCATCAGCATCCCCGACCCGTCCTTGCGAACCTGAAGCGAGGTCAGGTCACCGCTGGCGGGCTCGGCGGCGTGCCCGGGCGCCTGGAAGTGTCCGCCGGCGGACAGGAAATCGCCCGGCGCTCCACCCGTCGGGGCGACGGAGTTGGGCTCGCACTTGCCGACCTTGTGGATGTGGACCCCGTGGAAGCCGGGCGAGAGCACCCCGTTGGCGGTGGTCTCGATGGTGACGGTGGCGTAGCCGTTGTTGAACTGAAACGTGGCGGTGGCGACCTGGGTGCCGTCGGGCGCCTTCAGGTGGGTGACGACGCTCGGCCCCGACGGCGCGGCGGCGGGCCCGCCCTCCGGCGTCCCGGTTCCGGCCGGTGCCGGTGAGCCGGTCCACACCGCCGGCGTGGTGCCCGGGGACGTGGAGGCGTGCTGCGGCGACGAGCACGCGCCGAGCAGGGCGGCCGAAGTTGCTGCGGAGAGCGCGGAAACGGTGACGGCGGCAGTGCGGTAACCAGCGAGCTGAGGCATAGCGGAAGCCTAGCCGCTGACGGGTCAACCCGTAACGAGGACGATGACCCCGGGCGGTTGTCCGCTTAGGGCCGGGATGCGCGGTTCGACCGGGGCGCCCAGGATTTTGCCGACCGCGTCGGCGGTGGCGTGCTCGTCGTCGGCGTCGGTGTAATACACGGTGGTGGCCGAGACGTCGGGCACGGTCAGGTTGTCGACTTTGGTGACGTTGAAACCGCCGGCCGTGAGCTGATCCTTGGTGCGGGAGGCGACGCCCTCTCTCGTCGAGATGTTGTACACCTGCACCTCGGACCGGTTGGCCGCGGGTTTAGTGCTCGTCGGCGTGGTCGAGGTGCTGGTGGCGGACGACGTGGAGACCGCCGAGGCCGAGTCGTCGTCGGAGCTGCCGGACGACCCCAGCGCCTGCCAGCCGAGCAGCAGGAAAATGACGCCTAAGAACAACAGCACCATCACCATCGCCCGCAGGGGCAGCCCCGTGGAGTCGGGGACTCGCTCTTTCATCGAGCCCACTGTAGCGAGTCAGGTCACCTCGAAGCCGAGGCGCCGCGCCGCCCGCGCCTTCTGGCGGCTGGCACGCAGCCGCCGCAGCCGCTTCACCAGCATCGGGTCGGCGGCGAGCGCTTCCGGCCGGTCGACGAGCGCGTTGAGCACCTGGTAGTAGCGCGTCGCCGACATCGAGAACAGCTCTTTGATCGCTTCTTCTTTTACGCCCGCGAATTTCCACCACTGACGTTCGAAGGCGAGGATGTCGTGTTCGCGGCGGGTGAGGCCATCTGCGATCTCGGCATCGTCCCCCGATCGATTTGCCCGCGCCATGGCGCTGTCCATATAGCTTCCCCTGGACCCTTCCGGCGAATTCGGCTGCTGTAGATGACTTGACTTACCTGAGGGCGTGTTTCGGCGAATATTGAACCACGGCGCAAACCCTCAAGCCGTGATCCAGACCCGCGAGTCGGCCGATTGGCTCAGATTGCCCGGGCGAACACGGCCGGCTTCGACCCCCGCGGGCGTGCGGTAGCTTAGCCGACCATGGCAGTCGTACCGATCCGGATCGTCGGCGATCCGGTCTTGCACACCCCGACACAGCCGGTGCCCGTCGGCGCCGACGGCTCGCTGCCGGCCGAGCTGGCGGAGCTGATCGCCAACATGTACGACACCATGGACGCCGCGCACGGAGTCGGCCTGGCCGCCAACCAGATCGGCGTCGGGTTGCGGGTCTTCGTCTACGACTGCGCCGACGACCGGGGCCGGGCGGACCGGCGCCGCGGCGTGGTCGTCAACCCGGTGCTTCAGACCTCCGAGATACCGGAGACCATGCCCGATCCGGACAACGACGACGAGGGCTGCCTCTCGGTCCCCGGTGAGTCGTTTCCCACCGGCCGCGCCACCTGGGCGCGGGTCACCGGCCTCGACGCCGACGGAAAGCCGGTCGAGATCGAGGGCACCGGCCTGTTCGCGCGCATGCTGCAGCACGAGACCGGGCATCTGGATGGCTTCCTGTACCTGGACCGGTTGATCGGTCGCCACGCCCGCAGCGCGAAGCGCGCCGTCAAGGCGCACGGCTGGGGTGTGCCCGGGCTGTCGTGGCTGCCGGGCGAAGGGCCGGACCCCTTCGGTCACTGATGTTCTCGTGGCCGGAGTTGGGCACGCGGGTGACGCTGCGCTACCGGCGGCCCCCCGGCTCGGTCCCGCCCCTGACCGACGCGGTCGGACACCTGCTGGCGGTCGACCCGGTGGTGCGGGTCCGGACCAAGACGGGCGCGGTCGCCGAAGTGCTGCCCGACGACGTGGTCGCGCTGCGGGTGCTGACCGACGCCCCGGTGCGCACCTCGGAGATCCGGGCCGTCGAGCATGCGGCCGCCGCGGCGTCGCCCGGGGCGGAACACCTTTGGCTCGAGGGCTGGCTGCTGCGGGCCGGGGGCGGGGTCGATTTCGCTGTGCCGCTGGACGTTTCGGCCCGTGCTGGCACGGTCGCGGTGATCGCGGACTGGTACGAGCGCCGCGGCATCACGCCGCGACTGGCGATCCCCGATCGCTTGTTGCCGCTGCCGCCGGGGCTGAGCGCCGAACGCACGGAACGCGTTTTGGTGCGCGACGTCTCGGCGCCGGCGGAGGCGGACGGGCCCGACTCGGGCGTCACGGCCCTCGCACGCGCGGCCGTGACCGACGCGCCCGACGGCACGCGCTGGGTGGGGCTGTCGGCGGCCGGGGAGGACCCGGCCACGTACGAGGGGCTGCTGACCGGGGCCGCGGCACGCGGCGCGACCCGCGCCTATCTGGTCGTCGCGGGCGACGACACCGGCCTGCTGCGGCTCGCCGACGCGCTGGGCTTCCGGGCGCATCACAGCCGCCGCTACTTTCCGGCCCGCTCGCCCGCCTGGGATACCGTCTAGCGATGGTTGATGACGGCGGCGACCCGCTGCGGCTGGCCACCTGGAACGTGAATTCGATCCGCAGCCGCCTGCCCCGCGTCCTCGACTGGCTCGCGCGGGCCCAGGTCGACGTGCTGGCCATGCAGGAGACGAAATGTTCCGACAGCCAATTTCCCACCCTGCCGTTTTTCGAACTCGGCTACGAGGTGGCGCATGTCGGCTTCAATCAATGGAACGGCGTGGCGATCGCCTCGCGGGTGGGCCTCGACGACGTCCAGATCGGCTTCGACGGCCAGCCCAGCTGGAGCAGCAAGCCGGAGGTGGCCGCGACGGCCGAGGCCCGCGCGCTCGGCGCCTCCTGCGGCGGCGTCCGGGTCTGGAGCCTGTATGTGCCCAACGGGCGCGCGCTGGGCGATCCCCACTACACCTACAAGCTGGAATGGCTTGCCGCGCTGCGTGATACGGCGACCGGCTGGTTGCGCGACGACCCCGCCGCGCAGATCGCGTTGGCCGGCGACTGGAACATCGCCCCGACCGACGACGACGTCTGGAGCACCGACTTCTACGTCGGCTCCACCCACGTCTCCGAGCCTGAGCGCCGCGCGTTCGCCGCCATCGTCGATGCCCAATTCACAGACGTGGTAAGGCCTTTCGCGCCCGGGCCGGGGGTGTACACGTACTGGGACTACACCCAGCTGCGGTTCCCGAAAAGGCAAGGCATGCGCATCGATTTCATCCTGGCTTCACCGGAGCTGGCCGCGCGCGTGACGGGCGCCGAGATCGTGCGCGAGGAGCGCAAGGGCAAGGCCGCCAGCGATCACGCACCGGTGCAAATCGACGTAAGGCGAGACTAAATCGCGTTGACCTCGTTCGCGCCGCTCCCATGACCAGGTTAAGCTCAGGCAAATTAAATGCGGCCGCTCGTTGTCTGCGCGTTTGCAAGGTGGCAGGCTTTGATTTTGTTAGAAGCGACAAGCAGTGTTTTTTTGCTGTTAACGATGCGTTCAGCGGGTACACCTCACCCGTGAGCCGCGTTCGCGGCAAGGGCAGGAAAGCCAGGGAGTCATGATGAGTGTCATCGGCGGGGCAGTCCGAGGGGTGGGTCAAGCGGTGAATCGCGCGGCAAGCGCGACGACCGCGACCGCCGGCGCCGTGGGCGGCGCGGCGGTGAACGGCGTCATCGGCGGCGTCACCGGCGCCGCCGAGGGCGTCAAGAAGGGACTCAGCAGCGGCAGCCACTCGGCGCCGGCGGCCGCGGTGGCCATCGGCGCGCTGGGCGTCGCGGGGCTGGTCGAGTGGCCGGTGCTGCTGGCCGTCGGCGGCGGCGCGCTGTTGCTGCAACGGCTGAGCCACCGAAACGGGTCGGGCACGTCGGCGCCCAAGACCAGCCTCAAAGCCGTGCCCGCCGAACCGGCGGAGCAGAAGCCGGCGCCGCGGAAGTCCGCGCCGCAGAAGGCGGCCGGCAAGTCGACGGCCAAGAAGGCCGCCGGGCGCCGGGCCGGCGGCACCGCGCTGCGCAGCACCAACTAACGGGACTGTACGAATCCGCTTTGAGCATTGCGACAGCGATACAACGATCCATGCCGTTGCGCGCCGTCGCGACGGGCATCCAGGCCACCATCTCGCTCGTCGAGGCCGGCGTCACCATCGCCGCGATTCCGCTGCGCGAGGGCGCGCGGGCGATCTCGGGCGAACTGCCCCAGGGCAGCCCGGCAACACTGAGCCGCCGGTGCTGGCGTGGCGCCGAACGCGCCTGGATCGAGGTGCGGGGGCTGGACGGCGCGTCGGGTGACGAACTCGGACGCTCGGTGCTCGACGCGCTGCTGGCCCATCCGGGGGTCGCGTCCGCCGGCCTGAACTACCCGCTGTCGCGCGTGGTGGTCACCTTCGGCGACGCGGACACCTCGCTGCGCGACCTGTGCCGCATCGTCGACGCGGCCGAGAAGCGGTGCGCGCCAAGCCAGGTCGCGACACCGCTGGCGCCCCCGACGAGCCTGCCGGGCGACGGGCTGGTGCTGGCCACCCGGGCCGCCACCGCAGCCGCCAGCGCGGCCGGGCTGGGGATCGCGCTGACCGGCCGCGCGCTGCGCTGGCCGCGCATGCCCATCGGCGTCCTGGCGGGCGTGGTCGCCGTCGACTACCAACCGTGGCTGCGCCGCGTGCTCGAGGACCGCATCGGCCGGCCCGCGACCGACACCGTGTTGACCCTGGCCGTGACGGCCGCGGAAACCGTTACCCAGTCCCCCGCCTCGTTGTCGGTGGGCCTGTTGATGCAATCGCTGAAGGCCGCCGAATGCCGCGCGGAGGCGCGCGCCTGGGTCCGTCACGAACCGCAGCTGGCCGTCCACGCCGACCACCCGCGGGTTGACCCGGCGGCGGCGGCCAAGCCGCCGCGCGGCCGGCCCGACGACCACCACGCCGGCCGGTTCGCGCTCGTCCAGGCGGTCAGCGCCGGGATCGTCGGCGCCACCACCCGCAACCTCAACCAGGCGGCCCTGGCGGCCCTGGTGACCACGCCCGCGGCCAACCGCACCACGCCGGAGGCCTTCGCCGCTGCGCTGGGCCAGGGGCTGGCCGACCGGCACGCGGTCCTGTCCCTGCGCCCGGAGGCGCTGCGCCGCCTGGACCGGGTCGACGCGATCGTGATCGATCCCCGGGTGCTGTGCACCAAGAGCTTGCGGGTGTCGCTGATTCGCGGCGCCTCCGAAGCCGAGCTGCCCGCCGCGTGGTCGCGCGCCCAGCTCATGCTGGAGAACGATCGGTTACGCCCGGGCTGGCATCCGGTGCCCGCGATATCGCCCAGCAAGCCGAACACCCAAGTGGAGGCGCTGTTCTGCTTCACGCACGATCCGTTGGCGTCGGCCGTTGTCGGCGAGGCGCACCGGACGGGATCCGAACTGGTTTCGGTCGAGGACGATTCGCTGGGTGAACTGCGGCCCGCGTTCGACGAGATCAGGCCGTTGGGGCGGGGTTCCATCGACGACGCGTTGGCCCGCGCCGTGGCGGACCTGCAAGAGGCGGGCCGCACCGTCGCCGTGCTGTCATCGCCTGGGGCGCGGGCGATCTGGTCGGCCGACGTGGCGCTGGGCATGATGCCCGAGCCCGGCGACGGTCCCCCGCCGTGGTATGCCGACCTGCTGCTGCCCGACCTGGGGGCGGCCTGGCGCGTGCTGCACGCCTTGCCGGCTGCCCGGGCTGCCGCCCAACGCGGCGTCGGGATCTCGGCCGGCGCAACGGCGATGGGCTCGCTGCTGATGATCCCCGGTGTCCGCGGCATCGGGCGCGGCCCGGTGACCAGCGGCGCGGCGGCCGGTGCGCTGTCGGGGTACCTGTTGGCGCGCGGCATCATCAGGGCGGACACCCCCCGCCCGGCTCCGGTCCAGGAGTGGCATGCCATGGCCGTCGAGCACGTCCGCCGGGCGCTGCCGCCGCCCGATTCGGAGCCGGCCGGCGACCCGAGGCGCCTGGCGCTGGCCACGCTCGGGGCCCCGCAGCCGGCAACGCGCGCGCACGCCTTCCTGCAGTTCGTGGCCGCCGTCCGCGCCGAGCTGACCGACCCACTGACCCCTGTGCTGGCGCTCGGCTCGGCGGCCAGCGCGGTGCTCGGCTCACCGGTCGACGCCGTCCTGGTCTTCTCGGTGCTGGCCGGCAACTCCATGTTGGCGGCCAGCCAGCGGTTGCGCGCCGAAAACCGACTGAATCGTCTGCTCGCCCAACAGATCCCGCCGGCCCGTAAGGTGCTCTCCGACGGAGCCGGACAGCGGGAGTACGCCGACGTCATCGCGGCGCAACTACAGCCCGGTGACGTCATCGAGGTGCGCACTCACGAGGTGGTGCCCGCCGACGCCCGGATCATCGAGGAGGTCGACGTCGAGGTCGACGAGTCGACGCTGACCGGTGAGTCGCTGTCGGTGGAGAAGCAGGTGGAACCCACGCCGGGCGCCGCGCTCGCCGAACGCCGCTGCATGCTGTACGCCGGGACGACCGTGGTGGCGGGCACCGCGGTGGCGGTGGTGACCGCGGTCGGGGCCGACACCCAACAGCGCCGCGCCGCCGAGCTGGTATCCGGCGACCTCTCGTCGGACATCGGCCTGCAGCATCAGCTCAGCCAGCTCACCAACCGCGCCTTCCCCGTCAGCATGGCCGGCGGCGCACTGGTCAGCGGTCTCGCGCTGTTGCGGGGCTCGGTCCTGCGCCAGGCGGTGGCCAGCGGCATCGCGATCGCCGTCGCGGCGGTACCCGAGGGCATGCCGTTGGTGGCGACCCTGGCCCAGGCGGCGTCGGCGCGGCGGCTCACCAAGTTCGGCGCGCTGGTGCGCGTTCCGCGTTCGGTGGAGGCGCTCGGCCGCATCGACGTGGTCTGTTTCGACAAGACCGGGACGCTCAGCCAGAACCGGTTGCGGGTGGCCGAAGTGGTTGCGGCGCCGGGTACTTCGCGCGAGGCGGTGCTGCGGTGTGCCGCGCACGCCGCGCCGCCGTCCAACGGCGGCCCGCACGCGCACGCCACGGATGTCGCGATCGTCGATGCCGCCGCGTCGGTCAACGGCCACGGCGCGAGCGCACCCGTCGCACACCTGCCGTTCCGCTCCGGCCGGTCGTTCTCGGCCTCCGTGACCGACACCGAGCTGGCCATCAAGGGCGCCCCCGAGGTGGTGCTGGCCGCCTGCGCGGGCATGAGCCCCGAGCTGGCGGAGACGGTAGCCCAGATGGCCGGCCGCGGGCTGCGCGTCATCGCGGTGGCGCGGCGGCAGCTGAATCCCGCTCAGGCCCAAGCCATTCGGCAGGATCCCGACGACATCGCCGACTTCGCACGCGACGGGCTGACGCTGACCGGGTTCCTCGGCCTGTCGGACACCCCGCGGGCCGAGGCGGCTGGCCTGCTCGCGGATCTGCGCCGGCTTTCGGTGGACGTAAAGCTGATCACGGGCGACCACCCGATCACCGCCCAGGCCATCGCCGAAGAGCTCGGGCTCAGTGTGACCGCCGAGCAGGTGATCAGCGGCACCGAGTGGGATGCGTTGTCCCGCAAAGATCAAGAGCGCGTGGTGACCGAGCGGGTGATCTTCGCCCGGATGACACCGGAGAACAAGGTGCAGGTCGTTCAGACCCTCGAGAGCGCGGGCGTGCGCACCGCGATGGTCGGGGATGGGGCCAACGACGCCGCCGCGATCCGCGCCGCCACGGTCGGCATCGGCGTCGTCGCCGGGGGCAGCGACCCGGCGCACATGGCCGCCGACGTGGTGCTGGTCGACGCCCGCATCGAAGGCCTGTTGCACGCCATCCAAGAGGGACGCCAACTCTGGCAACGCGTGCAGGCCGCGGTGTCCGTGCTGCTCGGCGGCAACGCCGGCGAGGTGTTGTTCGCCATCGTCGGTAGTGCGATCACCGGGACATCACCGCTGAACACGCGGCAGCTGCTCTTGGTGAACATGATGACCGACGCGCTGCCGGCCGCGGCCCTGGCGGTGAGCAAGCCCAGCGGCCCGGTCGACCCGGGCATCCGGGGCCCGGATCAGCCCGCCTTGTGGCGCGCCGTCGCCATCCGCGGCGTCACCACCGCCGCCGCGACGACGGCCGCGTGGGCGATGGGCAGCGTCACCGGCCGCCCGCAGCGCGCGTCCACCGTGGCGCTGGTCGCCCTGGTCGGCGCTGAACTCGGTCAAACGCTGCTGGATTCACACGCCCCGTTGGTGGTGTTCACCGCGGTGGGATCGCTGGCCGCGATGGGCACGCTGATCAGCATCCCCGTGGTCAGCCAACTGCTGGGATGCACTCCGCTGGGTCCCGTCGGCTGGGCGCAGGGGCTGGGATCCGCCGCCGCGGCGACCGTCGCGATCGGGATTGCGAATCGTGCGCTGACGGGTCCGGACAGATCTGCCGCGGCCCCCGTTGAGGTGGGTGAACCTCTACGACCCCGGCCCGCCACAGCAGCGCATAGAGTTCCTGTAACGGCACCTTCAGCACCCGAGCAATAGAGGAAACTAGCGGATCGCCCCCGGCGTCGGTCATCGTCGACATAGGTCCGACGGTGATCGCAGCACCCGGCGAGGCGGCAAACCCTTCGTTACTGAAAGGCAAATGATGGCGGAAAAGAAGTCGCGCAGGGGGACGTCGCAGCGCGAAGCGGTGGAAAAGATCCGCGAAGGCGAGACGTTCGTCGTCAACCTTCCGGTCGTCGGCCAGATGGAGATTCCGCGGCCGGAGCAGTTGGCCTATTTCGGGGGGCTGGCCGCCCTCGCGGCGTTCGAACTCATCGACTGGCCGGTCGCCGTGGTCATCGCCGCGGGACACTTCCTGGCGGCCAACCACCACAACAAGCTCCTGGAGGAACTCGGCGAGGCGATGGAAGAGGCCTAACCGGTCGGCACGGCGCGGTCGAACCGCAACGTAACCCGGGTTCCTCCCGTGGTACGCAGCGTGTCGACATGGTCGGCCAGCCCGCCGATCAGGGTCAGACCCCGCCCGCGCCGACGGCTGCGCAGGCTGGCCGAGGAGTCGCCCACCCACCGGCCGGTGTCGCTGACCGTGACCGCTAGCGTCTGTTCGCGCAGGAAGGCTTCCACGGATACCGTCCGGCGCGCCTCGCCGTCGCTGCCGTGCTCGATCGCGTTGGTCACGGCTTCGCCGGTCGCCAGCAGGATGTCGAGCTCGCGCTTCGGGTCGGCGCCGATCCCGGCCAGCCAGTTGCGTAGCCGGTCGCGCGCGACGGGGATCTGCCCCGGCGCGGCCGTGACCACCGTGGCGAAGCTGCGCGGCGTTTCGTGGCTCGCCCGCAGCGCCAGCAGGACCACGTCGTCGCGGTAGCCGGTGGGCGGGGCCAGCCGGGATAGCACCTCGGCGCAGACCGACTCGACGGGGAGGTCGACGCAGTCCGCGGCGGCGGACCGCAGCCGGGCCAGGCCGTCGTCCAGCGTCTCCCCGGCCCGCTCGATGAGTCCGTCGGTGTACAGCAGGATCAGGGTCCCCGGCGGCAGGTTCGCCGTCGCGGTGGCGTCGGCCGGGTAGCTTTCGGCGTCGTGTTCCTTGATGGCGACCGGGAGACGCCGGCCGGCCGTCAGGAACAGCGCGCGATGGTCGGGAAACACCAGCAGCGGGTAGGGGTGGCCCGCACAGCTGTAGCTCAGCGTCGCGCAACCGGTCTCCGGCTCCGTCTCGACGAGCGCGTAGGCCACCGTCGCGCAGCGCGCCCCCGCGACGCTGGCCCCATACCGGTCCAGCGCGCCCAGCACCGCGCCCGGTTCGCCCGCCGTCAGGGCCGAGGCCGCCACCGCGGCGCGCAGCCTGCTCATCACGATCGCGGCGGCCAACCCATGTCCGACGACGTCGCCCACCGAGATCGCCAACCGGTGGGTGCGATCCAGCGCGGTGACCGAATACCAGTCCCCGCCGACGCGCATCGCCTCCCCCGCCGGCTGATACACGGCCGCCACGACCGCGGCCGTCGAGCCGCGGTCCAGGTCCAGCAGCTGTTCCTGGAAGTCGACCGCGATGCGGTGCTCGCGCGCCATGACCCGGACGCGGTCCAGAGCCGAGGACGTCAGCGCCGCCATCCGGCTGAACGCGTCGAGTTCGGCGACGTCGAACTCTCGCGGCGTGGGCCACAGCAGGGCCAGCACCCCGACCACGCGGTCCGAGTGATCCCGCAGCGGGTGGGCGACGCAGGCGCGGACGCTGCCCGCGGTGTCCTGCACCGCGTGTTGATAGCGCGGAGGCAGGTCGAACGTGTCCGTGATGACCATCGGCTGGCCGGTGCGCACGACGTCGGCTCCGACCACCGGGGAGTCGAGCGTTGTCACGTGGTAGCGGTCCCGCAGTTCGCCGGGCAGGTGGCCGGCGTATTCGAACCGGATGTGGCGCTCGCCGTCGAAGACGCCGATGGTGACGGTGGCGCCGTCGGCGGAGCCGAACGAGGATTCCAGCAAGGCGCCGAGAATCCCGGCGACCGAGTCGGTGGCCTGCAGCGCGGCGTCGAGTAGCACCAGGTCCGAGGCCGCCGCGCGACGCTGGCGGGCGCGCTCACGCGCGACCGCCGCCAACCGTGACTTCACCCGGTCGACCAGCTCCTGGGAGCGGAACGGCTTGGGCAGGTAGTCGTCGGCGCCCCCGGCGTAGCCCTCGTCGATGGCCTCCGAGCCCGCCCGGGCCGACAGCATGAGGACCGGCGTGGCCGCCAGTTCCGGATCCGCGCGGATGGCGGCCAGCAGCCCGAAGCCGTCGATGCCCGGCATCATGACGTCGGTGACGACGGCGTCCGGGCGCAGGTTTTTGACCGCCGCCAGGGCCGACTCACCGTCGGCGGCGAGCACGGTCTCCCAGTGGGGCGACAGCACCCGATCGAGATGGTGTCGCATGTCGGCGTTGTCGTCGGCGATGAGCACCAGCTGGCGCGACCTCTCGGGCGCGGGGGCCGGCCCGTCGTCTGCCGGAACGGGCGTCAGCCATTGCCCGGCCTCGGCGACGTACGGATTCGTCTCGTCCAGCTGGCCTGCGGCGGCCTGGTCGGTTGCGGTGCCGATCGATTGCGGCAGCCGGACGGTCACCGTGGTCCCGCGGTCCAACTCGCTGTCGATCTCCACGGTCCCGTTGTGCAGCTCGACGAGCCCGCGCACCAGCGAGAGCCCGATGCCAGTGCCCTCCACGCTGCGGCCCCGGAGGTTGTCGGCTCGGTAGAAGCGGTCGAACAGGCGGTCCAGGTCTTCGGGCGCGATCCCCACCCCGGTGTCGCGCATGGTGACGACGCAGTACCCGGGCTCGGCGCGCACCCGGATCGAAATGGAGCCGCGCAGAGTGTATTTCACCGCGTTGGATAGCAGGTTGAGGACGATCGTCTCCCACATGCCCGCGTCGACGTCGGCCAGCACCGGGGAGCAGTCCACGACGAGCTCGAGCCCCGCCCGGCGGCACAGCTCGGTGAAGGACGACGCGATGTAGGCGGTCAGCGCGCCGACGTCGGTACACGCCAACTTCGCGTTCTCGCGGCCGGCCTCGATGCGGGAGAAGTCGAGCAGCGAGTCGACCAGGCGCTGCAGGCGACGCGCGTTGCGGGCCGCGGTGCTCAGCCGGTCCGCCAGCGCGCTGTCCGGCGCCGCTTCGGACAGCGCATCGTCGAGCGGCCCGAGCAGCAACGTCAGCGGCGTGCGGAATTCGTGGCTGACATTGGTCAGGAACGCCGTCTTCGCCCGGTCCAGCTCGGCCAGCGCGTCGGCCCGCTGTCGCTGCTGCTCGTAGGAGACGGCGGAGGCAAAGGCCGCCGACAGCTGGTCGGCCAGCAGCTGGCAGAACCCCCGGTACATCGAATCGAGGGGACGCCGCGGACTGATCCCGATGACCACCGCCCCGACGTTCGAGCTGTCGCCGAGCGGCAACACCAGTGCCTGTCGGGGACAATTTTCGCCGAAAAGCTCCGTGATACCAGGGATCACGTCCTCGAGCCGCTCGATGACGCGCGCGGCCCGGGCCCGTGGCGTCGTATTCCAACCGGTGAGCTCGACCAGCGAGCGCGGCAGCAACGGGCGGACGGTGGGCGTCGCCCCGCGCAACGTGCTGTCGCGCGCGCCCTCCCCGTCCTCCGCCACATACACGGCGACGAACGGTAGGTCCAGCGGTTGCGTCTCGCAGACCCCGACGGCGCTGGTCACCGCGTCGTCGATGGCGTGCGCGTCCATCACGGCGGTCGCTACCGCGTTGAGCAGGTGCAGTCGGCGCTCACTGAGCACCCGGTCGGTCGTTTCGATCACCGCGCAGAAAACTGCGGTGACCCCGCCATCGCCGCCGATGATGGGGCTGTAGGTGAACGTGAAGTAGCGCTCCTGGGACTGGCCGGCGGTCATCAGCGGCAACATCAGGTCGTCGGACCAGGTCGCGACGCCGGTCTGCATCACGCTGGTAAGCATCGGCGAAATCTGCGGCCAGATCTCCGCCCACACCCGCTCGGCGCGGGCCCCCAGGGCGTCCGGGTGTTTGTCTCCCAGGATTTGGGCGTAGCCGTCGTTGTACATCAGGAACAGGTCGCCGGGGCACAACCAGAGCACGATCGGAAACCGGGATGTCAGCGCCACCACCACGGCGACTCGCACCTCTGCCGACCAGCCCTGCGGCGGGCCCAGCGGGTGAGCGTCCCAGTCGAATTCGGCGAACCGGCGGCCCATCTCCCCGCCCAGCGTGACCGCAGCCGCCAGATCGGCCGGCAGCGCCGGATTCATTGCTGTCGCTTGTGTTGCAGCGCCTCGGGCAGCGTGGGGTAGACGTCGAAGATGCGGTCGAGCTCGGTCACCTGGATCGGGCGAAGCACCGGATCGTGGTCGGCGACCAGCCGGACCGACGTACCCATTTCCTTGCCTTCGTCGTGACACTCGAGCATCGCGTTCAGCGCGGCGCTTCCGAAGAAGTCGACTGCTTGCAGGTCGACGACGACCAGCCGCGCCGGATGGGTCTCGGCCAGCTTGAGTGCGGCGTCCAGGTGAACGGTGACCTCCGCGACGGTGCTGGAGTCGACGGCGCCCTTGACGCGCACGACTACAGCATCCTCTAGAGCCTCGTGTTCGACCGCCAACACCTTGAGTGCCTTTCGCTGCTGGGCCCACGCCCCAGTGTCTAGGAACACTAACTGCGGGCGGGTTGCCGCGTTCACGTAATACGGGTTACCCAGCGGACTCGTCGGATATCCGTTCGTGCACCGTCAGCAGCACGTGATCAAACTGACTCTGCAGCGTGGATGTGGCGCCGTCCAAAGCGCTGACATCGGCGAGCAGTTGGCGCGCCAGCGCCCGCAACTTCACGTTGGTCTCCTGCGACCGCCACTGCAGCACGCGGAAAGCCTGCTCGGCGCTGACCCGATACACGTACATCAGCACGCCCTTCGCCTGCTCGATCGCCGCGCGGCTTTCGAAAAGGTCGGGCAACGCCTCGTCGAGCGCCTCCTGCCGGGTCTCGTCCAAGGTGTTGGTGAGGTCGATGTAATACCCGGCGGTGCCCACCACGGCGCCCGACTCGTCGTGCATGCGGTCGGCCACCACGATCGCGTCGTGCACGTTGCCGCCGGTGTCCAGGAACCGGTGCCGGCTGGAGAACGATTCCGCGGACTCGAGGGCGTAGTCGAGGACCTCCTGGACGTGCCGACGGTCGTCGGGGTGCTTGTGCGACAACAAGAGCTTCGTCGTCGGCTCGACGGTCCCCGGTTCGTAACCGTGCATCCTGGCGACCTCGTCGGACCACTCCCAGCGCTGGCCGATGAACCAGAACCGGAAGGCGCCGACGTTGAGATCGCGGCCGACCGCCTCGACCGGACCCAGTCGTTGGCCGCGGGCACCGGCGGGTATCAACCCCGCCATCTCCCCTTGCTCTTGCACGTTTGCATTTTTCCATTCAGGGGATACACCCGGCTACTGCCCCGGCAGATTGGCCGCCCGCCTGCCGATGGGCCCGGGGTGGGGGTAACGTCGCTTGCGGAACATCCAGATACGCGGGAGCGCACGTCGAATGCGCTGAGAGGACGGCTTGCGGCCGTCGACCGTACGAACCTGACCGGGTAATGCCGGCGTAGGGAGATGAAGAAATGACCGATGTGCTTTCCAAGGCCGTCGAGGCGTCCGTAACCACCGGACCCATCGCGGGCAGCAGCAAGGTCTACCGCGAGCTGGACGGCGGTGCGCGCGTGCCGTTCCGGCGGGTGCACCTGTCCACCGGGGACCACTTCGACCTGTACGACACCTCCGGCCCCTACACCGACCCGGACGCGGTGATCGATGTGACGGCCGGCCTGCCGCCGCGGCCCGGGGTGGTGCGCGACCGCGGCACCCAGTTGCAGCGGGCCCGGGCCGGCGAGATCACCGCCGAGATGGCATACATCGCCGCCCGCGAGGACATGCCCGCCGAGCTGGTGCGCGACGAGGTCGCCCGTGGCCGCGCGGTGATCCCGGCCAACCACAACCACCCCGAGAGCGAGCCGATGATCATCGGCAAGGCCTTTGCGGTGAAGGTCAACGCCAACATCGGCAACTCCGCGGTCACGTCGTCGATCGCCGAGGAGGTCGACAAGATGGTGTGGGCCACCCGCTGGGGCGCGGACACGATCATGGACCTGTCCACCGGCAAGAACATCCACGAGACCCGCGAGTGGATCCTGCGCAACTCCCCGGTGCCGGTCGGCACGGTGCCGATCTACCAGGCGCTTGAGAAGGTCAAGGGCGACCCGACCGAGCTGACCTGGGAGATCTACCGCGACACCGTGATCGAGCAATGCGAGCAGGGCGTGGACTACATGACCGTGCACGCCGGCGTGCTGCTCCGGTACGTGCCACTGACCGCCAAGCGGGTCACCGGGATCGTGTCCCGCGGCGGCTCGATCATGGCGGCCTGGTGCCTGGCCCATCACCGGGAGTCGTTCCTCTACACCAACTTCGAGGAGCTCTGCGACATCTTCGCCCGCTACGACGTCACCTTCTCGCTCGGTGACGGGTTGCGGCCCGGGTCGATCGCCGACGCCAACGACGCCGCGCAGTTCGCCGAGCTGCGCACGCTGGGCGAACTGACCAAGATCGCGAAAGCCCATGGCGCGCAGGTGATGATCGAGGGGCCAGGGCACGTCCCGATGCACAAGATCGTCGAGAACGTGCGGCTGGAAGAGGAGTTGTGCGAGGAGGCTCCGTTCTACACGCTGGGTCCGCTGGCCACCGACATCGCGCCGGCCTATGACCACATCACGTCGGCGATCGGCGCGGCGATCATCGCCCAGGCCGGCACAGCGATGCTGTGCTATGTAACCCCCAAGGAACACCTGGGGCTGCCGGACCGCAAGGACGTCAAGGACGGGGTGATCGCCTACAAGATCGCCGCCCACTCCGCCGATTTGGCCAAGGGTCATCCGCGCGCCCAGGAGCGCGACGACGCGTTGAGCACCGCACGCTTCGAGTTCCGATGGAACGACCAGTTCGCGCTGTCGCTGGATCCCGACACGGCACGGGAATTCCATGACGAGACTTTGCCTGCCGAACCCGCCAAGACGGCGCACTTCTGCTCGATGTGCGGGCCCAAGTTCTGCTCCATGCGGATCACCGCCGACGTTCGGGCCTACGCCGCCGAGCACGGGCTCGACAGCGAGGAGGCGATCGAGGCGGTCATGAACGAGGGCATGGCGGAAAAGTCGCGCGAGTTCGCCGAGCACGGCAATCGGGTGTACCTGCCCATTACCCAGTGAGCCAACCGCTCCCAGTTCTGCCGCTGGCACCGGCGGGCGCCACGCCGTTGCGCGTGCTGTCCATCGCCGGGTCGGACTCGGGGGGCGGCGCCGGCATCCAGGCCGACATGCGCACCATGGCGCTGCTGGGGGTGCACGCCTGCGTCGCGGTCTCCGCGGTCACCGTGCAGAACACCGTGGGCGTCAAGGGTTTTCACGAGGTGCCCGACGACGTCGTGGCCGCGCAGATTGAAGCGGTGGTCACCGACATCGGCGTCCAGGCCGCCAAGACCGGGATGCTGGCGTCATCGGGCATCATCGCCGCGGTGGCCGCCACTTGGAGTCGCCTGGGCCTGACGCGGTCGTCGGTCCCGCTCGTCGTCGATCCGGTGTGCGCGTCGATGCACGGCGACCCGCTGCTGGAGGCGTCGGCCCTGGATTCGCTTCGCGGCCAACTATTTCCGTTGGCCACCCTGGTGACGCCGAACCTCGACGAGGTGCGGCTGCTGGTGGGCGTCGACGTCGTGGATGTGGCGTCGCAGCGGGAGGCTGCCAAGGCGCTGCACGCGCTGGGGCCGCAGTGGGCGCTGGTCAAGGGCGGCCACCTGCGGTCGTCCGATCGCAGCTGCGACCTGCTCTACGACGGTGCGTCCTGGTATGAGTTCGACGCCGAACGGCTGCCCGGCGGCAACGACCACGGCGGCGGGGACACGCTGGCCACCGCGATCGCGTGCGCGCTGGCGCACGGCTACACCGTGCCCGACGCGGTCGGCTTCGGGAAGCGGTGGGTCACCGAGTGCCTGCGCGCCTCCTATCCCCTGGGCCACGGGCACGGCCCCGTCTCACCCCTGTTTCGGCTCTCGTGAACGCCCGCCTCTCCCCCGCAAGCGGGAGGTACCCCCACCTCAGTCCGAACCGGACCGCATCGTCGGCGGGCGCGTGAACCTCGACCAGATCGCCGGTGTGGCGCACGAACCCGACGGAACGCCCGCCGGGGTGGTGGTACTGACTCACGGCGCGGGCGGTAACCGGGATTCACCACTGCTGCAACAGGTTTGCGGCGAGTGGGCTCGGCGTGGCTGGCTCGCGGTCCGCTACAACCTGCCCTATCGGCGACGGCGACCCAGCGGACCGCCGTCCGGCTCGGCGGCCACCGACCGCGCCGGAATCGTCGAGGCGATCGCGCTGTGCCGCGGCCTCGCGGACGGCCCGCTCATCGCCGGCGGGCATTCCTATGGCGGCCGGCTGACGTCCATGGTGGTGGCCGGCCGGGAGGCTTTTCCCGTTGAAGTGGACCTGTTGACGTTGTTCTCGTATCCGGCGCATCCGCCGGGGAAGCCGGAGCGCGCCCGCACCGAGCACCTGCCCGCCATCAGGGTGCCGACCGTGTTCACGCACGGGACCTCGGATCCCTTCGGCACGCCCGACGAACTGCGCGCCGCCGCCGCGCTTGTCACCGGCACCACGGCGGTGGTCGAGATCGCCGGGGCCCGGCACGATCTGCGGTCCAAGACGCTGAACGTGGCGGCGCTGGCGGTCGACGCCGCCCTGCAGCTACTCGGCAGAAATTAGACAGCTTGGGCTGATAAGTCTACACTGGCGTTGTGGGCGACATCGCGGAATCA
This sequence comes from Mycobacterium hainanense, assembly GCF_041890355.1. NCBI lineage: Bacteria > Bacillati > Actinomycetota > Actinomycetes > Mycobacteriales > Mycobacteriaceae > Mycobacterium > Mycobacterium hainanense. The sequence goes on from NZ_CP169059.1 coordinate 5,156,368, forward strand.
GCGGCGGCGGCGGCCCGCGACCTGCGGGTGATGTTCAGCCGGTTGCGGCGTCAGTTGAGGGAACTCGCCACCGACGAGGACCTGACTCCCTCGCAGACCGCGGTGCTGAACCGGCTCTGGAAAGACGGGGCCTCATCGGCGAGCGTCCTGGCTTCGGCCGAACGGGTACGTCCACAATCCATGGCCACGATAGTGGCCGCCCTCGAGCAGCGGAGTCTCATCGAGCGCACGCCCGATCCGGAAGATGGGCGACGTCAACTCATTTCATTGACCGCGGCGGGCCGGCGACGCGCCGAAAGCAACCGTCTGGTCCGTGAGGAGTGGCTGGCGCGCGCCATCCACGAGCGGTATTCCGAACGGGAGCGTCGCGTCATCCTCGATGCGCTGACGCTGCTCGAGCGCTTGACCGAGTAATGAAAGGGCAAGGGCTGTAATGGAATTAGGAGTGCACTTCATCGATTTTCTGCCCGGCGACCCGGCGGCGCTGGGTCCGACGCTGGCCGACGCGGCCAAGGCCGCCGAACAGGGCGGCGCAACGCTGTTCACACTGGCCGACCACTTCTTTCAGATGGAGGCCGTGGGACGCGCGGAGGACCCGTTCCTCGAGGGCTACACATCACTGGGCTTTCTGGCCGGACAGACGACCAAGATCGACCTGAGCCTGCTGGTCACCGGCGTCACCTATCGCTATCCGGGATTGCTGGCCAAGGCGGTCACCACGTTGGACGTGCTGTCGCAGGGCCGTGCGGCGCTGGGGCTCGGCGCGGCGTGGTACGACCGCGAACACGTCGCCCTCGGCTTCCCGTATCCACCCGTCAGCCAGCGCTTCGAAATGCTCGAGGAAACGCTGCAGATCTGCCTTCAGATGTGGAGCGAGAACGACGGTGCCTACCGGGGCAGGCACTACCAGTTGGCCGAGACAATCTGTGAGCCGCAACCGATTCGCCGGCCGCCGATCCTGATCGGCGGCGACGGCGAGAAGAAGACGCTACGACTGGTCGCACAGTACGCCGACATCTGGAACAGCACCGTCACCGAGCCCGATGAGCTCAAGCACAAGATCGAGGTGCTGCACCGGCATTGTGACACCGTCGGCCGCGACCCGGGCGAAATCCGAAAGACCGTGGGCCTCTTCGTCAATCCGTTCGATGACCTCGACGGGTACTTTGGGACAGTCGAGGCCTTCGCCGAACTGGGCGTCGAGCTGATCAACGCCGGCCCGTTCCCCGGCAACCCCGATCCCGTCGGCTTCATCCGCCGCCTCGGCGACGAGGTGATCCCCAGGCTCGCCCAAATCGGTTGACGGAACGGCCGGCCTGTCAGCCCGGGTAGCGGGAGTAGCAGGCGTCCATGTTGCCGGCCACGCCGCCGCGGAAGGCCGCTATCCGGGTGAAGCCGGCGGGCACGCTGGTGCCGTCCGCGTCGCTGGCGACGAGGTGGTTGGTGAGCAACCCGGCCACCGCCTCGTCGAGGTCGCCGGCCGTCAACAGCAGCTGCTTCTGCGACGACAGCTCGATGGGTTCGGCCATCTTGCGGTGCACCACGCCGGTCAGGCACGCGGTGCGCAGCGCGGTCCATGGGCTCTGCATGGCCAGCCCGCGTTCGTGCTGCACGGCGAGCGCGTAGCGCGACATCACGACCGACAGGGCGGTGTCGTCGCCTTGCGGCAGGGTTTGTTCGTTTTCGTCGGCGACCTTGCCCATCGCCGCGAGCTTGGGCAGGTCGACCACGATCGTGTTGGTGGCCGGGCAGTAGGACGCCGGCGGGCTGGTCTTGGCGTCGGGACATTCGGCGGGCTGGTAGGACAGCGCCGGTGGACTCTTCGGGGAGAAGATCTTTCCCAGCAGCTCCATCAATGTCGACAGGGTGTCCTGGTCGATCGGGACCTCACCGGTCTCGGGGTTTCCGGTGCTGCTGTCGACGCGCAGGGCGTTGGGCAGATCGCCGCGGCGCTGCTCGATCTCCTTCTTGTCGATCCCCGCGCAGGCCGAGGCCCCGTTGATGAAACCCATTTGGAAGGCACTGATTCGGTCCAGGGCGGACCCGTGTTCGTCGTCGTTCTCGCTCTCGCTGTCGATCACGGGGTCGCGGGTGGTGATGATTCCGGCGAGTACGTGGTCGAGCCCGTCGGCGGTGCTCAGCGTGAACCGCGGCGACTTTCCGTCGGCGACCCAGAACAGATAGACGCCCGCGAAGCAGTCGGCCTGCTGCTCGTGCACGATCGTCGGGTCGCGTTTGGTCACCAAGTGCGCCATGTTCTGCAGGGCGTGGCCGAATTCGTGGGCCAGCACGCCGTTGACCGACATGTCGCCGAAATACCGTTGCGCGACCGGCATGAATACCCCGCGGTCCCAGGCGATCAGGTTGCAGCGCGACGTGTAGAAGGCGTTGACGAGCTTGTAGGTGTCGTTGTGGCAAACGATGGGGCTGGACGGATCCTTCGAGTTGTACGACACCATCTTGCCGACGGGGACGAAGGTTCCTTTCAGGGATTGCCCGTACACCGACTTCCAATATTCCTCGATGTCGTTGACCGACAGCAACGACAACTTGTCGATGGCGCCGTCGTCCGTGTTCACCACCGTGCCGGTAGCGGCGGGGGCGTTCGAGCGAATGCCGCTGGGGCCGTCGGTCGCGGGCAACCCGCCCACCCGGAACGGATCGTTGAGCATCGACAGCGCCCGGCCGTCGACGAAGGAAGCGCACCCGGCCACCAGGATTGCCGCCGCCGCGCAGCTCAACACCGCCCTCAGCAAGGCGGCCGCCCTGCGCGGACGGCCGCCGGCCTGCTGACGTCGATTAAGCGCACGGCTTCTCATACCCACCTCATCCCGACCGACTACAGGGCAGACCAAAGCGTCTCATTCTAGAGCGGACGGCTAACTATGACAGCCCGAATGGGAAGCCGGTCGAGCGCGCGCGCCGACGAAGTGGGTGCGCGGTTGCGCGCAATTTCGGCGATTGCCGAACGAGAGATGCCGGGCGGATTGGCCTACGGCAATAGCGAACTTCGTGCGCCCTAGGGCGCGCTGTGCGCTACGGGCGCGGCGCCGTCGGTGCCGGCGTCTGCTGAGGCCCCACCGGACCCCCGGGGCCCATCCCGCCGGGGCCCATCGTGCCCGGCCCCATCATGCCGCCGGGCTGCATCATCGGGCAGGTGCCGGCACGCCCGGCGCCATAACCGTGGCGCCAACCGTAGTGATCACCCGAGGACCAGCCCAAGAACAGTCCGGTGAAGAAGATGACCGCGACGACGAACACGACACCGGCGACGATGACCACCCACGCGGCCACGCGGCCTAGCCGGCTGCCCGCGTACGGCCCGTCCCCGTACTGGCCGGTCACCGGTCCGACGCTGGATTCAGGAGTTTCCGTCATGCTCGAAACGATGTCACACATATACCCACCGGGGGTAGGGACCATTGGCCCTAGAAAGCGGCATGCGAAAGCAGGCGTTCGGCGCCCAGGGCGTGGGCGGCGGTTCGGCGGTGTGGGTCGGCGGGTTGTGCATTTCCAGCAGATGTCTGCCCAGAACGACAAATCCCGAATTTTCTGCGAGATCATCCCGGGCCGTGTAGAACTTGTGAGGTAGCCGTCTCCGCTCCAGGTACGCGCTACATTGCGGAGCCGCAAGGCGCTGACAGGGAAAGAATCGTTGAGCAAGACGAGCAGATTGCTTGGGGCACTGGGCGTTACCCCGTGGGTAATCCTCGGTTGCCCTGTGGCTTGGGCCGGACCGGGCGGCAACGTTCCAGGCCCCGGTGTTTGCGATTATCCCGGTGTTGGGGGAAGCACTTTCGAGGCGGGGGCAACGACGTACTACTGCGATTTTCCGGTCGAGGAGAACAGCACACACTGGCACTGTGAATACGGCGGATGGAGCATGGGCGGCCCGGCCGGCAACGGCCCCATCGGTGGGTCTTTCATGGGTTTTGGATTGACCCTCCCCGCAGGCGATTTCGGAGGTGCCAGCGGTAGTTGTTCATGGCGCTGGCCGGACAACACGATTGGCCCCGCGCCGAATCCACCGGGCGCGTGGAAGAACTACCTGGTGCCCACGCCGCCACCACCCGAACATCGGGCACCCGAGGCTCCCCCGGCTGAGCAGGAGCCGAAACCACCACCCGTGGCGCATCCGGATTCGGGTGATGAGCCGCAGACCCCGGCCTACACCAATCCGCTCTTTCCGAATCCCGGTAGGACCGCGAACCCGCGGAGCTAGTTCTGTCAGCGCGCCAGGGCCGTGAGGACTGCTGGCCGTAGCTTCCACGTAAGCCGTTGAACGCCAGTCAAAACGGCGGTGGGTCGTCGTCGGGGGGTGCGGGGCCCGCGGGCGACGAACTGGTCGGCGCTGCGGGTTGGGCGGCCAGCCGGGCCTGGCGGTTGCGGTGGCGTTCGGTGGTGATGCGCTGGGCCCGGTTCTGGGCGCGGGTGCGGCTGCGCCGCGGCATCATCGCGGTGCGCTCGGCGCACCGCTCGACCGGTGTCGGGGTGGCCGGCGGGTGGCCGGTGGGGGCGCACAGGCTGGGGAACAGCAGCGCGCTGCCCGGGGTGGTCACATAGGTGTGCCCGTCGGGCAGCCGCCAGATCAAGGTGCCGTCGGGTAGCTGTTCGTCACACCAACCCCAAAACGTTTTCAGCAAATGATGTTGGCGACACAGGGCTTTCAAGTTCGACGGATGCGTCGCACCGCCCTGGGAGTAGGGCACCGTGTGGTCAAGGTCGCAGTCGACGGCCGGGCGATCACACCCCGGCGCCCGACACGTCAGGCCCCGGCACCGCACGAAATCGGCCAGCCCCGTCGACGGGGTGTAGCGCCGCTCCGCGGCGCCCGGGACGGCCAAGGGCCACCAGCGTGGCCGACCCGGCCAACTCGGCCGCCACCTCGGCCGTGATCAGCGCGTCCGACGCCGGTGCCGACCCGCTGCCGTCGATGCTGGCCTGCTCGGCGATCACGTGAATGACGACAGGCGTTGCGCCGGGCCGCTTTCCGGCCGCACAGTTGGGCCGCTCACAGCGGCAGCCCAGCCGGTCCGCGCCGGCGGCCAGCGCGCCCAGCGCGTCGGCGCGCCGCTGGTCGACGCTGCGCGGGTCGTGCTCACACACCGTAGCCGCCAACGCATCCAGCCGCCGGTCCAACGCGTGGGCGTCGGGACTGAACAGGGCTCCCGCGGATCTCGGACATGCCGCCCTCGAGGTCCTCGACCCCGTCCCAGCGCTCGGCCTGCGACTGGTCGCGGCGGCGCACGGCATCGACGTCGGCCTTCGCCACGATCTTGTCCACCTCACCGGCCAACCGGCCTCGAGTCATGGAGGGCCACCGCGCCGCGCGCACCGCCAGCTCGGCGTCCCCAGCGGCCAACACGGCGTCGTCGGTGATCAAATCGGTGCGGTACACGATCGTCTGGAACAACCGGTAGCTGATGCCGCCCGCGCGGAACACCTCGGCCACCCGCGGCAGGCGCTCACGCATCGCCAGCACGTAGCGCATGAAGCTGCCGGCAATGGCCAGGCTCACCCGAAACGCCGCGGCCACTTAGCCCACCGCGGCCCAGGTGTCCACCGCCCAATCCGACTCTTCACCGCGCTGCGCGTGGCGCAGCTCGAACAGCTCCCCGATGGAGTCCAGCCGGCCCGCGACTATCTGCGCCTCCGGCCGCCACGAGGCGCACATCCGGTCGACCAGCTCGCGTGACCGCTCGCACCGAGGGGGTTCCCAGTACTCGTGCAGCCTTCCACCGAACATGTGTTCGATCATAGCGCGGCCCGGCGACAACTTGTCTAGCAGCGGCTATGGCACCCGAGCCCGATGCCGCTTGTCGTGCGCCGGCACGCCGTTGACGCCTCCGATGGATTCCGCATAGCTGCCCACCGCGTATCCGACGCCAGAGCCCATGACGGCCAACGCGTCGCGGTTGATGCTGTCGACGGTCTCGCGGGGGCCTTGATAGTTGGGGTCGAACGGGGCGCCCGCCTGCCCGCCCCACAGCCGCGCCTGCACCGTGGTTTTCGGCTGCGAGGCCCCGGCCGTCATGCCCCCGACCGGCACGCCCGCGACCATGAAGGGGTGGTAGTCGGCGAGCGTGTTCAGCGGCATGTCCGCGGGCCGCTTCCCGGCCAGGTTGAGATAGCCGGCGAGGGTGCGCTCGATGCCGGCCGACCCCTCGGGGACGTCCGCGTACGCCACCCCGCGCGACGGCGGACCGGACTGGTCGCCGTCGTCGGTGAAGAAGCCGGGGTTCGGCGAACCCAGCGTGGTGAAGTTGAGGTACATCGCGACGTCGTTGAGCTGATCGTCGTTGAGGCCGAACACGTAATCCATGACGCCGTTGAGCCCGTCCTCGTCGGCGCCCCAGAACGCGAACCGCACCGCGTTGTTCACCGGCGCAAGGGGGCCCAGCTGCAGCGCCGTCTCCAGCACCGCGGCCACCCCGGTTCCGTCGTCGTTGATGCCAGGGCCGCCGCGGGGGCTGTCGAGGTGCGCACCCACCACGATCACGTCGTGCGGCGAGCCGGTCTTGGTCTGCGCCAGCACGTTTCGGGAGGTGATCTTGACGTTTTGCGCGTCCAGCACGAGGCGGATGGGCGCGGTCGCGCCGGCGAGCGCGGTAGCGGTGGAGGGGTTGGCGACGGCGACGGGGACGGTCAGCTGCTTGAAGTATCCGGGGGTGAACAGGGTGGGCGGGGCGCCTTGGCCGGCGGGCGCACTGAGCACGACGAGCCCCGCCGCGCCCTTGGCCACCGCGCTGTTTTGCTTGTCGACCACCGAGCAACGCGTGTCGTCGACGACGGCGATCGAACCCTTGGGCAGGACGGCCGGATAATCGCCCGCCGCACAGCCCGACGGTTGGGTGGGCCGGACCGGCGGTCCGGTCAGGCCGCCGGGCGGTGTCTGAACCAACAGCGAGGCTTGGTCGACGGTGTAGCTGCGGCCGGCCACCATCATCGACGGCTTACCCGGGGAGACGGTGTAGAGCCGGTCGAACTGCGGCGTTAGAACCTCGAACCCCTTGTCGCGCAAGGCTTTAGCCACGTAGTCGACGCTGGCGTCGTAACCCGGCGTGCCATCGGCGCGGTTTCCCTTGTTCGCGTTGGCGATGTTCTGCAGCGCGCGCAGGTGGGCGAACATCGCCTCGGCGGTCATCTTGCCGGCCAGGCCGTGCGCCAAATCCGGTGCGGCGGTCGGGGATCCCGGCCGCGCCGACGTGCACGACGCCAGCAGCACGGTCACCAGCAGCATTGCCGCGCTCAGCCGAGGGGTCATGGCTTGGTTAGCACGTGACGCGTGCGGTCCTCCATCGTGGGCACCCCGTTGTGGCCGCCGAGGTCCTGCGCGTACAGGCCCACCGCGTAGGCGACGCCGCCGCCGTTGATGCCCAAAGCGGTTTGGTCAATGTGGTCGAGGGTGTCCGTCTTTTGGTGATAGTTGGGGTCGAAGGGCTGATCCGCGGTCCCGCCCCACAGCTTCGCCTGGTCCGCGGACATCTTCACCTCGGCGCCGGAGAACAGGCCCCCGGCGGGGACGCCCGCCAGGGTGAATCCGTCGTAGTCGGAACGGCCGTCGAACGAGGTGTCCTGCGCGGTCTTACCGGCGGACTTCAAATAGGCGACCAGGGTGCGCTCGATACCGGCCGAACCTTCCGGCACCACCGGCTGGCCGCGGACATCCGCGGGCAGCGACTGGTCCCCGTCATAGGTGAAATAGCCGGGGTTCGGCGACGCGAGCATGTCGAAGTTCAGGTACAGCGCGATGCTTTTGAGCGCGGTCAAGTCCAACGACTCCACGTAGTTGCGCGACCCGATCAGCCCGAGTTCCTCCGCACCCCAGAACCCGAACCGCACCGCGTTACGCACCAGAGGCGAATTACCGAGCCGCACAGCAGTTTCCAGAACCGCGGCGACGCCCGAACCGTTGTCGTTGATGCCCGGGCCTTCCGGCACGCTGTCCAGGTGTGCGCCGGCCATCACGACGTTGGTGGTCGAGCCGGTCTTGGTCTGGGCGATCACGTTGCGCGCCTTGAAGCTCTGGACGCTCGCGTTCAGCTTGATGGTGACGGCCCCCGGCTGGGTGCGCAATTGCACGCCGACCGACTTGGTGACGCTCACCACCGGGATCTTGACGTTGGTGTCCGGACCCAACGTGCCACCCATCTGTTGCTCGTCGACGTTGTCGGCGACGATCATCGCGACCGCCCCGCGCTGCGCCGCGGCATCTTCCTTCTGAGCGAAGGGGCAACCGCCGCGGTCCACCAGTACCACGGCCCCCTGCGAGGGCAGGCTGCCGTAATCCGGAGGAGCGCAGCCGGGGCCGTTGCTGGCGGGCACGGCCACCAGCGGCCCGCTCACCCCGCCCGGCGGGGTGCCGAGGCTGAAGTCCAGCGCGTGCGCCTCCACCGATTTACCGCCGACGGTCACCTCCGGCTTGTCCCCATGGAATACACGCGCCGAAAATTCGGGGGTTTGCACGTCGAAACCGCTGCCGCGCAACGTGTTCACCACGTAGTCGACGCTGGCTTCATAACCCGGTGTGCCCACCGCCCGGGTGCCGTTGTTGGCGTTGGCAATGTCCTGGAGCTTTGCCAGGTGCACCATCATCGCGTCACTCGTCACCTTGTCATGCAAGTCGCTGGCGAACCGGGCCGCCGCGGCGGCGTCGCCCGTTCCCTGTTGCGAGTTCGCCGACCTGTGGAAGCAGCCGGTCGAGAATGCGGTCAGCGCGAGCACGACGAGCGCCACGGGGACCGTCGTGAATTTGTTCACCATCGGGCCCCAGGTTAGACCGCGGCGCCACCGCGCGGGATCAGGACACGGCGTATCAGACGTACAGGGCGTTGAACGGTGCAAAGGGGATGTTGCGCACCACAAACCACGCGGCGACCAACACCATGGTCACCACGGCGGACCAGCGAGTGTGTTGCCAGCTACGGATCCGCCTGCCCGCGAGCCGCCCGTAGGTCCAGGCGAAGTACGCCCAGACCAAGAGCACGACAGCAGCCAGGCCCAACGCGTTGAACCTGGCGGCCGCCGTGATGTTGCCGTGCATCAGGGAATACAGCATGCGCAAGCTGCCGCATCCCGGACAGTCGACACCCAACAGCGCCTTGGTGGGACACACCGGCAGCGGACCGTTCGGGGTGGTCGGGTCACCCGCCCAGATGGCGGCGCACATCACCGTCGTGGACGCGGCCACCAACAGTGGCGCGCCCAGACTCAGCGGCGCCGACCCGTGGCGGGTCACCATGGTCGCCGAACCCGGCTCAGAACATCGCGGCAAGTGCCGCATTGGTGTTCGTGTTCAGCGCGCCGACCGCCATCAGGATGCCGTAGATGATGCCCACGACGACACCGATGACCGCCGACCAGATCACCCATTTCTTCGCGCTGTCGGCGGACGCCTGAGCCTCGGCGTAACGGCCCTGCGCCCAGAGCCCGTTGACCTGGCTGGATTTGACGATCGCCACAATCCCGAAGGGGAGACAGCAGAACAGCGTCACCAGGATGGACCACACCAAATAGTTATTCGGCGCTTGCCCGGCGGGCTGCTGCGGCGGATAACCAGGCGGCGGAGGGGGCGGTGCCGGTGGCTGTGTCATGGATTCTCCAGTCCCGAGAAGTTAGCTGGCGTGAAGCGGTGCTAACCATACCCGAGCACAGTCGCGGCGGCACTAGCAATGTGAAAATCCCCTTTTGACCCGCTGACGTGCTTCGCGGCGTTCAGCCCCCGTTCTCCTGCCCGCCCATTCCGCCACACCAGGCCGACGGCCAGCAGTCGCGCGAAAGCTATTGACCAGCAATGCTTTTCAGACCGAACGACAGAATGCCGGCCGGCCTGCGTCGGCGAAAAAGATGCCCAGACAGACAATTTCCAGCGGAATGTATTGCTTTGTCACGACATAGCCCTACGATCCCTACTTAGCGGAAGCATCTTTTCCGGTGAGCGACGCCGGTACGACAACCGCCTAGGAGTCATGAGATGTCCTATCTCAGTAACGCGTTGCGAGCCGTCGCGGCCGCGGCGCTCGCGGGCGGATCCGCTTTAGCCGGCACGGCCAGCGCTGCCGCGGATCCCGCGAACACCGGCAACCCGTCGGACATCAACGCGCTTGCGGCGTCGCTGTCAAAGGGCTACGGCCTGAACAACTGCACGGCCCAGAGCATCACGACCGGCGAACTGGCGTCGCTGGCCTGCGGGCAGAGCCCCGACCCGAGCGGCCCCGTCCAGGCGAAGTACATCTTGTTCAACAACGGCGAGAACCTGGTCGGTTCGTTCAAGGCCAGCATCAAGGACGACGTGCTGAGCACGTGCGGCGACAGCGGCCAGTCGCCCACCAGCTGGCACCAGGGCAGCAACGGCAATGCCGGCCAGGTGGCCTGCGGGACGTATCAGAACGCCGCCGAGATCATCTGGACCACCGACGCCAAGAACACATTGAGCTACATCCGCGGGCCGAACAACGACGCCGCGGCACTGTATCAATGGTGGCGAGCTAATGGCTGACATTTTGTTGGGGGGCAACGGATTTCTGCATTACCCACTCAACAACCGCAGGGAGGCAACAAAATGTCACATCTGATCAGCGCGCTGCGAGGCGTGTCGGCCGCGGCATTCACCGGATGTCTGGCTTTCGCGGGTAGCGCCATCGCGGTGGCAGAACCCAACACCGGCAGCGCCGCCGACATGAACACGCTGGCCGCCAACCTGTCGAAGGGCTACGGCCTCAACAATTGCAAGCCGCAGGAGCTGACCGAATCCGGCGAACTGGCCGAGCTCCTGTGCGGGCAGAGCCCAGATTCCAGCGGACCGGGTTCCGGCGTCTACGCGCTGTTCTCCAACGGCACGAACCTGGGCGCCGCGTTCAGCTCCACCATCAAGGACGTGTCCCTGGCCGCCTGCGGCGACGCCGGGCAGTCACCGGGAACCTGGAAGCAGAACGGCCAGACGGGTGGCCAGATCGCCTGCGGCACCTACAAGAACTACGCGACGCTGACCTGGACCACCGACGCCAAGAACGTGTTGGGTCACCTCACCGCGTCGAACTCCGATGTCAACGCCCTCTACCAGTGGTGGCGTACGAACGGCTGATACGTCACCACAGCGCGGACACCAGCTCGGCCACGGCGCGCATCCCGGCAGCGTTCGGGTGCAACGGCGCCGCCCGGCCAGGCAGCGGCACACCGGGTCTCGTGGTCCACGGGTCGCCAGACCATGCGTGATGCTCGCGACCGGCCGCGGCGGCCCCGACGATCTCGCAGCCAATCGCCATCGCCGCATCGGCCGTGAGTCGTTCCAGCGTCGCGGCCACGTGGCGGCCGAGATCGGCATCGGCTTGCAAAAGCGGGGCTGCCGGCGTGCCCGCGGGCGGCAGGACGGTCAGGTAGTCGACGAAGAGGACCCGCGCCCGCGGTGCGCGCTCGCGCACCGCGCGACCGACCGCGCACAACGATTCGAACACCGCGTCGAGCGCGGAGATCCGCGCATCGCGGTCCAGCAGCTCGGCAATGCGAGCGCCCAGCAGTGGCAGCCGGCGGACGGGGCGCGGGACCGAGGCGGCCATCAGCAGCGGAATGTAGCCGACGTCGTTGCCGCCGATGGTGATGGTTACCAGGCTTTCCGAGCCGTTCAGGGCGGTGATCTGGGGCGGAGCGCCGCGCTGGCGATCGGCCAGCACGTGGGCGGTGGTCGCGCCGGAAAACGTGACGTCTACCAGATCCAGGCCGCATCGGTGCGCGACCAGGTGCGGATAGTTGCGCGCCGACCGACCCGAGCCCCAGGGAGCGCCCGCGGCGCGGGGCCGGATGCCCGGGCCCGCGGCCATCGAACTGCCAAGCGCCACATACCGTTTCATCGCTGAGGGCTGGACGCCTGCGCCCAGAAGCGCTTGGGAATCCGCCCCGCACGGCGGGCCAGATGGCCCGCGGTGACGGCGGCGGCCATCGCCGCCGCCATCGTCGCTGGATCGGCGGCCCGGGTCACCGCGGTGGCCAAAAGCACCGCGTCGCAACCCAACTCCATCGCCAGCGCGGCGTCGCTCGCGGTGCCGATGCCAGCGTCGAGCACCACCGGAACGCCGGCCCGTGCCACGATCATTTCGATGTTGTGCGGGTTGGTGATGCCCAGGCCGGTGCCGATCGGCGACCCCAGCGGCATGACCGCCGCGCAGCCGGCGTCCTCGAGCCGACGGGCCAACACCGGGTCGTCGTTCGTGTAGGGCAGCACGACGAACCCCTCGTCGACCAATTGCTCGGCCGCCCGGACCAATTCGACCGCGTCCGGCAGCAGCGTGCGCTCGTCGGCGATCACCTCCAGCTTGACCCAATTGGTGTTCAACGCCTCGCGGGCCAGCTGGGCGGTGAGCACCGCCTCCGCGGCGCTGCGGCAGCCCGCGGTGTTGGGCAGCGGCGTGATGCCGAGCCGGTTGAGCAGGTCGAGCAGGCCGGTCCCACCCTCCGCGTCGACCCGCCGCATCGCGACGGTGGTCAGCTCGGTGCCCGACGCGACCAGCGCCTCCTCAAGGGCGGCCAGGCTGGTCGCTCCCCCGGTGCCCATGATGAGCCGCGAGGCGAAGCTGCGATCGCCGATGGTGAGCTTGGTGTCAGCCACCCTGCACCGCCGTCAGCACCTCGAGCCGATCACCGTCGGAAAGCGTTGCGGTCCAACGGGATCGGGGTAGCACGGCGTCGTCCATCGCCACCGCGACGCCCCGGTCCGGGTAGCCGAGTGTCTTCAGCAGGGCGGCCACCGTGGTCTGCTCGTCGACCTCGACCTTTTGCTCGTTGACCACGACGATCATGACCGCGCTCCCACCGGGGCCAGTTCGGACACGATCTGTTCCGCGGTCCACGGCGCCAGCAGGAAGCCCGACCGGCCGTGGCCGACGGCCACCAATGTTCGGTCGTCCAGGCGGTGCACCAGGGGCAGGTTGTCGGGCGTCATCGGGCGCAGCCCGGCGGCGCACTCGGCCAATTCGTATTCGCCGAGCGCCGGTAACACCGCGCAGGCGTCGTCGAGCAGGTCCCGCACCCCCGACACCACCGGGGCGGTGTCGCGGCCGTGTTCGTACTGGGTGGCGCCGACCACCACGCCGTCGGCGCGCGGAACCAGGTACACCTGGCGCCCGTGGACGCGGGCCCGGATGACGCGCTGCGGCACCGGCATACACCCGCGCCGCCAGCGCAGCCGCAGCACCTCGCCCTTGACCGGGCGGACCGGCAGGCCCGGGCACAGCGCGGGCGCGTCGATGCCGTTGGCGATCACCACCGCGTCGCCGTCGATCGACAGGTCGCGCGCCGGCGGCGCCCAGCGCACCCCGAGGCGCTCGCACTCCGCGGACAGGCCGTCCAGCACCGCGCGGTTGTCCACGGCCAGCTCGGTGGGTGCCCGAAATCCGTGCCGGATCCCCTGCGCCAGCAGCGGTTCCAGCTCGCGCGCGGCCGACTCCCAGACCACCGGGTGCCCCTGCGCGGACAGCCAGTCGGCGACGGTGCGCAGATCGGCGACGTCGGCCCGGTCGACCGCCACCACCAGCGACTCGCGGGCGGTCACCACCTGCGGCGGCAGCCCGTCGAGGAAGCCGCCCTCGCGCCACAGCCGCAGCGACTCGAGGCCGAGCCGCAGCAGCCGCTCCTCACCGGGCCAGCCTTCGCTGTGCGGGGCCAGCATGCCGCCGGCGACCCACGACGCACCCTTCTCGGCGGTGCGATGCACCCGCACCGACCACCCGGCCTGCGCCGCGCGGCGCGCCACGGCCAAGCCGATGACGCCGCCGCCGATGACGGCCAGCGACCCGAGCTCCGATGTCATCCGGTCCATCCCGGGGCCTCCCTTCGCCGGCATGACCCGGATCAGGTGTGACGGTAAGGGCGGCGCGCCCACTCTCAGACCCCGTTCCCGGGACTCCCGTGTCTGCAAGTTCTTCGGCCTCCACGCTAGCGCGCTAGCGTCGCGGTGTGCATCAGCGAGTTACCCGCCTGGCGGCCGCGCGGCTATATCTGTGCACCGACGCGCGCCGCGAGCGCGGCGATTTGGCCCAGTTCGCCGACGCCGCCCTGGCCGGCGGAGTCGACATCATCCAGCTGCGCGACAAGGGATCGCCAGGTGAGCAGCGGTTCGGGCCCCTGGAGGCGCGCGACGAGCTGGCCGCCTGCGAGATCCTGGCCGACGCCGCCCGCCGCCACGGCGCGCTGTTCGCGGTCAACGACCGGGCCGACATCGCCCGCGCGGCCGGCGCCGACGTGCTGCACCTCGGGCAGGGCGACCTGCCGCTGGGCGTGGCCCGGGAATTCGTCGGTCCGGACACGCTGCTCGGCCTGTCCAGCCACGACACCGACCAGGCCAAGGACGCCGCCGAGGGCGAGGCTGATTACTTCTGCGTCGGCCCGTGCTGGCCCACCCCGACCAAGCCGGGCCGGCAGGCCCCGGGCCTGGAGCTGGTGCGGGCGGCGGCCCAGTTCGGCGGGGACAAGCCCTGGTTCGCGATCGGCGGCATCGACGAACAGCGGCTGCCCGAGGTGCTCGCCGCCGGCGCCCGGCGCATCGTGGTGGTCCGGGCGATCACCGCGGCCCCCGACCCGCGCGCCGCGGCGCAGCGGCTCAGCTCAGCGCTTGCAGCAGCGAGTTGATGCGGGGATGAAGCGGCGCCTCATCGGCGTCCCCCGGCATGCACCAGACGAAGACGCCGTCCTCGATTTCGATCGTGCGCGGCAGGTGACGCCGTCGTTCGTCGCCCTGCCCCAGCGGCACCAGCGCTGTGGCGGTGCGCAGCCGTTGCCAGCTCGCCGCGAAGCCGGGATGCAGCGGCAGCTCGGCGACCTCGTCCTCGGCGACCCAGCGCATCTCGGCGCTCTCCCGGTTGGGCACGGTGTGCAGCTGCTCTGCGGCGTCGGCGACGACCGTGGTGTAGGTCCAGCGCGCGCCGCCGAGCCCGGCGACCTCGGCGGTGACCACCGTCGACCGCACGGTCACCAGCTCCCCCGGCAGGCCGGCCTCCTCGTGCGCCTCGCGGACGGCGGTCTCCTCCGGCGTCTCGTGGCTGTCGCGCGCCCCGCCGGGCAGGCCCCAGGTCCCGCCCTGGTGGCTCCACACCGCGCGGTGCTGCAGCAGCACCGCCGGGGTGCCGTCCGGAAGCGGGGCCCGCAGCAGCAGACCCGCCGCGCCGTATCGGCCCCAATAGTGAGCGCCGCTGTCGGAAACCACCCAGCCGTCACCGTCGCCCTGCACGCGTTCAGGATATGCACGTGATCGGCTGGTCAATTGGTCTACCTCCACCCATCCGCCGCAACATTCTCTTAGAATTCGCTTATAGAGTTTCGTGCAGCGTTCCAGTGGTCGCGAAAGATGAGGGCTGATTCGACGTGACGGTTGAGCTGGCGCACCCCTCGACGGAACCGCAGGGGTCGCGGTCGCCGGCGGAACCAGCCCACCCGCGCTGGTGGTTCATCTCCACCACACCCGGCCGCATCCTGAGCATCGGAATCGTGCTGGCCGTGCTCGGCGGCATCTGCGCCTTCGCCACCTCGACCACCATCAACCACCGGCAGCAGGTGCTGACCACGGTGCTCAATCACACCGAGCCGCTGTCATTCGCCGCCGGACGGCTCTACACCACCCTCTCGGTGGCCGACGCCGCGGCGGCCACCGCGTTCATCGCGGAGGCCGAGCCGCCGCCCGTCCGGCAGCGCTACGAGCAGGCCATCACCGACGCGGCGGTGGCGGTCACCCGGGCGTCCAGCGGGCTCACCGACGAACCGCTGGTGCAGCTGCTGGGCCGGATCAACGCGGAGCTGGCCGTCTACACCGGCCTGATCGAAATCGCCCGCACCAACAACCGGGAGGGCAACCCGGTCGGGTCGTCGTACCTGTCGGAGGCCTCGGGGCTGATGCAGTCGACGATCCTGCCCGACGCGGCGCAGCTGTATCAGGCGACGTCGGAGCGGGTGGACGCGGAAACCACCGCGTCCACGCAGATCCCGGCGCCGGTCATCCTGGTGGTCACCGCCACCGCGGTCTTCGGCGTCTTCTCCCATCGGTGGCTGGCCCGGCGCACCCGGCGCCGGATCAACCCCGGGCTGGTCGTGGGCGGCCTCGCTATTCTCGTCATGGTGGTATGGGTCGGAACCGCGCTGACGATTTCCACGGCCGCCAGCCGTAGCGCCAAGAACACCGCAGCGGACTCGCTGCGGATCGTGACCAACGTCGCGATCACCGCCCAGCAGGCGCGCGCCGACGAGACGCTGTCGCTGATCCGCCGTGGGGACGAGGAGAAGCGCAAGCAGTCGTTCTATCAGCGCATCGACTCCATGCACTCCCAGCTCGACCAGTACATGCTCCGCAGCGACGCCGTCGACAAACCTGACCTGGAGGGCGCCGACCAGCTGCTGCTGCGCTGGCGGCAGGCCAACGACCGGATCACCTCCTACATCTCGGTGGGCAACTACCGGGCGGCCACGCAGGTGGCCCTCGGCAGCAGCGAGGACGACTCCACCCCGGCGTTCGACAAGCTCGAGGACCAGTTGGTCAAGGCCATCGACCAGAGCCGCAACCACCTGCGCAACGACGTCCTGAGCGCGCGCAGCGGGCTGTCCGGCGCCCAGGTTGGCGGCGTCGTGCTCAGCCTCGGCGCCGCCATCGCGGTGGCGCTGGGCCTGTGGCCCCGGCTGAGGGAGTATCGATGACGACGCGGCCGGGCCGGTTGCGGCGGGCGGGCGCCGTGCTCGCCGCCGTGGCCGCGGTTGCGGGCTGCTCGCACACGGAATCGCTGACGGTGGCCAACGTGCCGACGCTGCCGCCGCCCACCCCGGTCGGCATGCAACAGTTGCCGCCGGAGCCGCCGCTGCCGGCCGACGACGTTAGCCAGAGCTGCGACCTGACGGCGAGCCTGCGGCCCTTCCCCACCAAGGCCGAGGCGGACGCCGCGGTCGCCGACATCCGCGCGCGCGGCCGGCTGATCGTCGGGCTCGACATCGGCAGCAACCTGTTCAGCTTCCGCGACCCGATCACCGGCGAGATCACCGGTTTCGACGTCGACATCGCCGGGGAGATCGCCCGCGACATCTTCGGCGCCCCGTCGCACGTCGAATACCGCATCCTGTCGTCCGACGAGCGCGTCACGGCCCTGCAGCACTCGGAGGTCGACGTGGTGGTCAAGACCATGACCATCACGTGTGAACGGCGCAAGGAGGTCAACTTCTCGACCGTCTACCTCGACGCCAACCAGCGCATCCTGGCCCCGCGGGACTCGACCATCGCCAAGGTGAGCGACCTGTCCGGCAAGCGCGTCTGCGTGGCCAAGGGGACGACGTCGCTGCACCGGATCCGCCAGATCGACCCGCCGCCCGTCGTGGTGTCGGTGGTCAACTGGGCCGACTGCCTGGTGGCCATGCAGCAGCGCGAGATCGACGCCGTGTCCACCGACGACTCGATCCTGGCCGGGCTGGTCGAGGAGGACCCCTACCTGCACATCGTCGGGCCCAACATGGCCACTCAGCCCTACGGCATCGGGGTCAACCTCACCAACACCGGGCTGGTTCGGTTCGTCAACGGCACCCTGGAGCGGATCCGCCGGGACGGCACGTGGAACACGTTGTACCGCAAGTGGTTGACGGTGTTGGGGCCCGCGCCCGCCCCGCCCACGCCGAGGTATCTGGACTGATGGCCGAGTCGGAGAAGATCGAGCAGCCCGAAACCGCTGCCGACGAGAGCCCGGGCACCCAACCGCCGGACACCCAGGGCGGTGGCCCGACGACGGGGCGCATCCAGGCCACCCAGGCGCTGTTCCGGCCCGACTTCGACGATGACGACGACGACTTTCCGCACATCTCCCTGGGCACGCTGGACAGTGAACCGCAGGTGAGCGCGGGGACGCGGGTGCTGCCACCGGTCAGGCACCTCGGTGGCGGCCTGGTCGAGATTCCGCGGGTGCGCGACATCGACCCGCTCGAGGCACTGATGACCAACCCGGTGGTGCCGGAGAGCAAGCGATTCTGCTGGAACTGTGGGAAACCGGTCGGCCGGTCCGGCGGGGAGGGCAAGGGCCAATCGGAGGGCTGGTGCCCCGCCTGCGGCAGCGCGTATTCGTTTCTGCCACAGCTGAATCCGGGTGACATCGTCGCCAACCAATACGAGGTGAAGGGCTGCATCGCGCACGGCGGCCTGGGTTGGGTGTACCTGGCGGTCGACCACAACGTCAACGACCGCCCGGTGGTGCTCAAAGGCTTGGTGCACTCCGGCGACGCCGAGGCGCAGGCGATCGCGATGGCCGAGCGGCAGTTCCTCGCCGAGGTGGTTCACCCGCAGATCGTGCAGATCTTCAACTTCGTCGAGCACAAGGACCGCAGCGGCAACCCGGTCGGCTACATCGTCATGGAGTACATCGGCGGGCAGCCGCTCAAGCACGGCAAGGATAAGAAGCTGCCCGTCGCCGAGGCCATCGCCTACCTGCTGGAGATCCTGCCGGCGCTGACCTATCTGCACTCGATCGGCTTGGTGTACAACGACCTCAAGCCGGAGAACATCATGCTGACCGAGGAGCAGCTGAAGCTGATCGACCTGGGCGCGGTGTCGCGGGTCAACTCGTTCGGCTACCTCTACGGGACGCCGGGCTTCCAGGCGCCGGAGATCGTGCGGACCGGCCCGACAGTCGCGACCGACATCTACACCGTGGGGCGCACCCTCGCGGCGCTGACGGTGAACCTGCCCACCCGTAACGGCCGCTACGTCGACGGCCTGCCCGAAGACGATCCGGTGCTGTTGACCTACGACTCGTACCGCCGGTTGCTGCGCCGCGCCACCGACCCCGACCCGCGGCGCCGGTTCTCCAGCACCGAGGAGCTGTCCGCCCAGCTGATGGGCGTGCTGCGGGAGGTCGTCGCCCAGGACACCGGCGTGCCGCGGCCAGGGCTCTCGACCATCTTCAGCCCGAGCCGCTCGACGTTCGGGGTGGACCTGCTGGTCGCGCACACCGATGTCTACCTCGACGGCCAGGTCCACTCGGAGCGGCTGACGGCCCGCGAGATCGTCACGGCGCTGCAGGTGCCGCTGGTGGATCCGGCCGACGTCGCGGCGCCCGTGCTGCAGGCGACGGTGCTCTCGCAGCCGGTGCAGACCCTGGACTCGTTGCGCGCGGCCCGCCACGGCACGCTGGACGCCGACGGCGTCGAGGTGTCCGAGTCGACCGAGTTGCCGCTGATGGAGGTTCGCGCGCTGCTGGACCTGGGCGACGTGGCCAAGGCCACCCGGAAGCTGGACGACCTGGCCCAGCGGGTGGGCTGGCAGTGGCGGCTGGTCTGGTACAAGGCCGTCGCGGAGCTGCTCACCGGCGACTACGCTTCCGCCACAACGCATTTCACCGAGGTTCTGGACACCTTTCCCGGCGAGCTGGCACCCAAACTGGCGTTGGCCGCCACCGCCGAGCTGGCCGGCAATGTCGACGAGCAGAAGTACTACCAGACGGTGTGGAAGACCAACGACGGCGTGATCTCGGCGGCCTTCGGGTTGGCCAGATGGTTGTCGGCCGAGGGCGATCGTGCCGGCGCGGTGCGCACGCTGGACGAGGTGCCGCCCACCTCAAGGCATTTCACCACCGCGCGGCTGACGAGCGCGGTGACCCTGCTGTCCGGGCGGTCGAAGAGCGAGATCACCGAGGAGGACATCCGCGACGCCGCCCGGCGCGTGGAGGCGCTGCCGCCGACCGAGCCGCGGGTGCTGCAGATTCGCGCGCTGGTGCTGGGCTGCGCGATGGACTGGCTGGAGGACAACAAGGCCAGCACCAATCACATCCTGGGCTTCCCGTTCACCGAGCACGGGCTGCGGCTGGGCGTCGAGGCCGCGCTGCGCAACCTGGCCCGGGTCGCGCCCACCCAACGCCACCGCTACGCGCTGGTGGACATGGCGAACAGGGTGCGGCCGACGAGCACGTTCTAGGTTGCGCCCCGCCCGCTTCGCTCTTTCGCCCGCTGCGCCCTTTCGCCCGCTGCGCCCTTTCGCCCGCTTCGCGTGTGCGTCCAGGGCGGCGACACGCCGACAAAGGCCACCACCAGCTCACGCGCGATGCCGAGGATTCACTGCCGATTTCGTCATCGCCGCCCGCACCCGGCGGACGATGCTTGCGGGGCGGTCCTCGGCGACGACGCGTACGACGATCCACCCCATCCGTTCCAGCATTTCGGTCCGGCGAAGGTCTTTGATGTACTGCCGCCGGTCGGTGCGGTGTTGGTCGCCGTCGTATTCGACGGCGACCATCGACTCCTCCCAGCCCAAATCCAGGAAGGCGAACGGGATCCCGTCGTCGCCCAGCACCGGTATCTGGGTCCGCGGCCGCGGCAGGCCCGCGTCGATCAGGAGCAGCCGCAGGTAGGTCTCCCTGGGCGATTGGGCACCCGGGTCGACCAACTCCAGCGCGGCTTCCAGCCGCCGCAGGCCGGGTGAGCCGGGATGGCAGCGCGCGACGCTCAGCACGTCGTCAACCTTGAAACCCGTCGCCCGGGCCAGCGCGTCCAGCCGCGCCACGGCCGAGCGCACGGCTCCACGCCGGCCGATGTCGAAGGCGGTGCGCTCGGGCGTGCTCACCGGATAGCCGCCGATCATCTGCGTCTCGCCGTCCAGCAGGGCGCCGCGCCGCGTCAGCACGCCGGGCGGCGGGCGACCGTTGGTGTGCGCCAGCTCGACGGGCACATCGTCGGGAATCCATTCGGCGCCATGCAATCTGGCGGCTGCCGCCCCGACCACCGTGCCTCGGCGCCCCGACCACAGCCAGGCCGCCCGGATGCGCTGCTCCAGCGAGAGACGGGCGTCATTCGATACGTAGACGTTCGGAAAGACGGCGCAATAACGCGCCCGCAGTTCGTGGCGGCTCAGCGCGCGTGACCGCAGGGCCTCGCTGCCGATGAAGGGTTGTTCCATGCCGGGCAGGTTCGCACCGCGCCGGCGGGCGGCGTGTGCGGCCATCCACAGGGAAAACATAGGTCCGTGCCGCAGAGTTGACGCATGCCTGGGCAGTCCACCGCATGGGTCACCACGGCCCGCGCGCTGCGCCGGGCCGGGTTCGGGGTGACCGGACCCGAGGTGGACGCCGCGCTGAGCGGCGACTGGCCCACGTATGTCGACGCCATGCTGGCCGCGGATCCCGAGGCCGACCCGGGAGCGATCGCCAGCCCGATGCCGACGTTGCCGCCGCCCCGACCGCCCGGAAAAGGCGCCGCGCCCGCGGCCCGCAAGCAATACAACCAGGACCTCTCCGATCAGCAGCGCGCGCTCTCCGACTGGTGGCTGCGCCGCATGATCAGTGTGCGGCAGCCGCTCGGGGAGAAGCTGACCCTGTTGTGGCACAACCACTTTGCCACCTCCGCGCAGAAGGTCCGGGTCGCGGCGTACATGGCCGCACAGAACCAGAAGCTGCGCACCCTGTCGCTGGGCGATTTCCGCACCCTGGCTTACGCGATGCTGACCGACGCCGCGACGCTGCGCTGGCTGGACGGGCAGGCCAGCACCGCCAAGGCGCCGAATGAGAACCTCGCGCGGGAGTTCATGGAGCTGTTCGCACTGGGCCACGGCAACGGCTACACGGAGGACGACGTGCGCAACGGTGCCCGGGCGCTGACGGGGTGGGTGATCGGCGCCGACGGTGGCACGTCACTGGCGCCCAAACGCCATGACGGCGCGGCGAAGACGCTGTTCGGGCAGACCCGCGACTTCGACGCCGCCGGGTTCTGCGATGTCGTGCTGGCGCAACCGAAGTCGGCGGAGTACGTCGCGGCGCGGCTGTGGCGACAGCTGGCCTCCGACGATCCGCCGTCGCGCGCCGCGCTCGACAGGCTGGTCTCCGCGTACGGCCCGGGCCGGAACCTGCGCGCGCTGACCCGGGCCATCCTCACTGACGACGAGTTCGTCCGCGGGCGGGCCACCGTCGTCAACCCGCCGGTCGAATGGCTCGTCGGCGTCATGCGCGCGCTGCGGGTGCCGCTCGACCCGTCCACCCGAAAGGTCGCCGACGCGACGTTGCACGCGCTCGGGCAGCGGCCGTTCTACCCGCCGAGCGTCGGCGGCTGGCCGCGGGGCCAGGTGTGGCTGTCCACCGCCAGCGCCGAGGCGCGGCTGCGGGCCGCCGGCCGGCTCGCGCAGGCCGGTGACCTGTCCGGCGTCGAGAGCGCCGCCGTCGGCGACCGCATCGACGCGGTCGGCTACCTGATCGGCGTCGGCGACTGGTCGGACCGGAGCGCCGACGCGCTGCAGCCCCTGGTGCGCAACCCGCCGCAACTGGTCGCGGCCGCGGTCAACACCCCCGAATACCTGACGTCTTAGCGAGAACACGATGCCCGAGATGAACCGTCGCAGATTCCTGGTCGCCAGCGCGGGTGTGGGCGCGGCCGGCCTGTTGTCGACGGCGGTGGCGGTCAGCTGGCCCGACCTGATGCGCGCGGCGCAGGATCGGCCGCTGGCCGACGGCGCGGGCGTGCTGGTGCTGATCACGCTCTACGGCGGCAACGACGGGATCAACACCTTGATCCCCTACGCGGACAACGCCTATCACGACGCCCGTCCCGAATTGGCCTACGCCCCGGGCGACGTCCTGCACCTCGACGAGGCCCTGGGCCTCAACCCCGCGCTGAAGGGCCTGGCACAGTTGTGGGGGCACCGCCAACTCGCCATCGTGCGTGGCGTCGGCTATCCGCGGCCCGACCACAGCCACTTCCGGTCCATGGACATCTGGCAGACGGCGTCGCCCGCCGAGCCGGTGCCGACGGGCTGGATCGGTCGCTGGCTCGACGCCACCGGTGACGACCCGCTGCGGGCGGTCAACATCGGACCGGTGCTTCCGCCACTCGCTGTGGGTGAAAAACACACGGCCGCAGCGCTTTCCATGGCTCCAGAGCCGATGGGGCAGGGCCTCGACACGCTGATGGGCGCGTTGGGCGCCGACGACCCCGACGACACCCCCGCGATGGCCGCGGTGTGCAAAGCCTACCGGGCCGCCCGCACCACCGCGCACACCTTCGAAACGGTGAAAGCCGCCGTAAGCCAACGCAACTCCCTGTCCGCTCAGCTGCACCTGGTGGCCGAGGCGGTGCGGGCCCGCGTGCCGACGCGGGTGTACACGGCGCAGTTGGGCGGTTTCGACACGCACGCCGGGGAGCGGGGCACCCAGCAGCGCCTGCTTGCGGCGTTCGACGAGGCGGTGGCCTCGTTCCTGCAGCAGGTCGCGGGCCGTAACGTCGTCGTCGTGGCGTACTCGGAGTTCGGGCGTCGGGTGCGCGCCAACGCGTCGCAGGGCACCGATCACGGGACGGCCGGTCCGGTCTTCGTCGCGGGCGCGCCCGTTCGGGGCGGCTTCTATGGCGACGAACCCAGCCTGACCGACCTCGACAACGGGGACTTGAAGTACACCACCGACTTTCGCGATGTGTACCACGAGCTCCTCGCGGGGACGGTCGGGACGGATCCCGCGCCGTCGGTGGGCGCCGGACGCAAGAGCCTTGGCTTCCTAACCGCTTAGCGCGCTGACACAGTCGCGGGCGATGGCCAATTCCTCGTTGGTCGGGATCACCAGCACGGCGATCGGCGATTCCTCGGCGGAGATCTGCCGGGCGCCCTTGCCGCCGACCAGGTTACGGCGCTCGTCGAGCACGATGCCCAACTCCCGCAGGCCGGCCACCGCGTCGCGGCGCACGGCAGCGTCGTTCTCCCCGATGCCGGCGGTGAAGCTGATGACGTCGGTGTGCCCCAGCACCGCCAGGTAGGCCCCGATGTATTTGCGCAACCGGTGGGTGAACACGTCGTAGGCCAATTGCGCTGCGGCGTCGCCGGATTCGATCATGGTGCGCAGCCGCCGGAAGTCGCGCTCCCCCGACAGCCCGACCACCCCGGACCGCTGGTTCAGCATGGACTCGACCTCCTCGACGCCCATCTTCGCGGTGTGGCAGAGGTAGCTGACGATGCTGGGGTCGATGTCGCCGCTGCGGGTTCCCATCACCAAGCCCTCCAGCGGCGTCAGGCCCATCGACGTGTCGAGGGGCCTGCCGCCGGCGATCGCCGAGGCCGAGCAGCCGTTACCCAGGTGCAGCACAATCTGTTTCAGACCATCCAGCGGTCGATCCAGGAAGGCGGCGGCCTGCTGGCTCACATAGCGGTGTGATGTGCCGTGGAACCCGTAACGGCGGATCTTCCAGTGTCGGGCCAAGTCGCGGTCGACGGCATATGTCGCGGCCGCGGGCGGCAGGTCGTGAAAGAACGCCGTGTCGAAGATCGCGATGTGCGGGATGTCGGGCAGCAGCTTACGCGCCACCTCGATTCCCTTGATCGCGGGCGGGTTGTGCAGGGGCGCCAGTTCCGACAATTCGTCGAGCTTGCGGACCACCGCGTCGTCCACCGGGGTCGGCTTGTAGAAGGTGTTGCCGCCGTGCACCACTCGATGACCCACCGCCACCAGACCGCAGTCGCCTAGGTCGATGCCCTGCTCCGAGAGCGCGTCGAACGCTTGGCGCAGGGCAGCGTCGTGGTCGCGAACCGGTGACGACTCCTCCCCGATCCGCTCGACGTTGCCGGTCGCGCGGGCCACACCCGAGTCCGGGTCCACCAATTGGTATTTCAGCGACGACGAGCCAGAGTTGATCACCAGCACGGCCCGCTTCGCGCTAGCCACGGACGTCCTGCGCCTGGATCGCCGTGATGGCAACGGTGTTCACGATGTCCTCGACCAGCGCCCCGCGGGACAGGTCGTTCACCGGCTTGCGCAAACCCTGCAGCACCGGCCCGATGGCGATCGCCCCGGCGCTGCGCTGCACGGCCTTATAGGTGTTGTTGCCGGTGTTCAGGTCGGGGAACACCAGCACGGTGGCGCGGCCGGCCACCGGCGAGCCGCGCAGCTTGGTGGCCGCGACGGACGGTTCGATCGCGGCGTCGTATTGAATGGGGCCCTCGACCGGTAGCCGCGGCGCCCGCTTCCGCACCAATTCCGTTGCGGCCCTGACCTTGTCGACGTCGGCCCCGGTGCCGGATTCACCAGTCGAGTACGACAGCATCGCCACCCGCGGCTCGATGCCGAACTGGGCCGCGGTGCGCGCGGAGCTGATCGCGATGTCGGCCAGCTGCTCGGGCGTCGGGTTCGGGATGATCGCGCAGTCGCCGTAGGCCAGCACCCGGTCGGGCAGGCACATTAGGAAGATGCTGGACACCGTGGACACGTCGGGCACGGTCTTGATGATCTCGAAGGCCGGGCGGACGGTGTGTGCCGTGGTGTGGGCGGCGCCCGACACCATGCCGTCGACCATGCCGTTGTAGACCATCATCGTGCCGAAATACGTGGTGTCGCGCATGATCTCGCGGGCGTGCTCGGCGGTGACGCCCTTGGCCTTGCGCAGTTCGGCGTACTGGTCGGCGAACCGGAAGCGCAGGTCGCTGGTGCGCGGGTCGATCAGCTGCGCGCCGTCGAGGTCGACCCCGAGCTCCCCCGCGCGCTGCCGGATCTGCGCCTCGTCGCCCAGCACGGTGAGGTCGGCGACGCGGCGCTGCAGCACCCGGCCGGCGGATTTGATGATGCGGTCGTCGTCCCCCTCCGGTAGGACGATGTGCTTGCGGTCCGCCCGCGCCTGCAGCGTGAGCCGGTGGATGAACATCTGCGGCGTCGTCACGGTGGGGATCGGAATAGCAAGCTGCTCAAGCAGATCCGGGACGTCGACGTAGCGGTCCATCAGCTCCAGCGCGGTGTCGATCTTGCGCTGCGAATTCGCCGTGACGCGGCCGCGGGCCGCGGCGGCCGCGCTGGCGGCGTCGTAGGTGCCCAGCGTGGTGGCGACGATCGGCAGCCGCAGCCGCAGCCCGGCGACCAGGGCCGCGATGGACGGGTGCAGCTGGAAGCCGCCGTTGAGCACGATGCACGACAGCGACGGAAAGCCCTCGGCCCCATGGGCGCTCGCCACGGCCAGCACCACGTCCGACCGGTCGCCGGGGGTGATCACCGCCATGCCGTCGCTCAGGCGCTCCAGCACGTGGTCGGCGGTCATGCCGGCGACCAGGATGCCGGTGACCTCACGATCGCGCAGCGACGCCTCACCGCTGACCGGGGTTCCGCCGACCGCCTTTTCGAGTTCGGCCACCGTCGGGGCGGACAGCAGCGGCTCTTCGGGCAGCACGTAGCTGCGCGGGGTGAAGGCCTCCAGCGCCTCGGCGACCTCGTCCAGCTGAGCCGGTTCGCAGCGGTTGGCGACCACCGCGGCGGCGTGGGCGCGCTGGGTGGTCAGCTCGGCCAGGCATGCCTCCACAACGCGGGCCACCTCGTCGGGGGTGCGGCCGCGACCGCTGACGGTGAGCAGCACCGGCGCGCCGAGGTTGACGGCGATCCGGGCGTTGATCGTGAGCTCGGCCGGCCGCGCAACGTCGGTGTAGTCGCTGCCCACGATCACCACTGCGTCGCAGTCGTCGGCCATCGCGTGATAGGCGTCGACGATGGTCGCGATCGCGCCGTCGGTGTCGGCGTGCAGCTGCTGGTACGTGACGCCGACGCACTGCTCGTAGGGCACGCCCGCGGTGGTGTGGTGCAACAGCAGGTCGAGGATGTAGTCGCGGTCCTCGTGATCGCCTGAAACGCGCGTGATGGGCCGGAACACGCCGACCTTGGCGACGGTCGCGGTCAGCCGATGCAGCAGCCCGAGCGCGAGCGTCGACTTGCCGGTCTCCGGTTCGGGAGCGGCGATGTAGATGGCCGAGGGTTCAGCCAAGTCGCCGCAGCCTGGGGGCCAGGTCCTTTTCGAAGAGCTCCAGGAACCGGCGCTGGTCGTGGCCCGGTGCGTGGAACACCAGGTGGTTGAGCCCCCAGTCGACGTAGTCCTTGACCTTCGCGACGGCCTCGTCGGGGTCGGACGCGACGATCCAGCGCTTGGCGACCTGCTCGATCGGCAGGGCGTCGGCGGCTTTCTCCATCTCGATCGGGTCGTCGATGCTGTGCTTCTGCTCGGCGGTCAGCGACAGCGGGGCCCAGAACCGGGTGTTCTCCAGCGCCAGCTCGGGGTCCGGGTCGTAGGAGATCTTGATCTCGATCATCTTGTCGATCTCGTCGACGTTGCGGTCGTTGGCCGCCGCGCCCTCCTTGACCGCAGGGATCAGCTTGTCCTTGTACAGCTCCTCGCCCTTGCCCGAGGTGCAGATGAAGCCGTCGCCGGCCCGCCCGGCGTATTTGGCCACCGCCGGCCCGCCGGCGGCGACGTAGATCGGGACGCCGCCCTCGGGCACGTCGTAGATCGAGGCGCCCTTGAGGCGGTAGTACTCACCGTCGAAATCGACGCGGTCGCCGCGCCAGAGTTCGCGCATCAGGCGCACCGACTCGCGCAGCCGGGCGAACCGCTCCTTGAACTCCGGCCATTCGCCCTCGTATCCGGTGGCGATCTCGTTCAGCGCCTCGCCGGTGCCCACGCCGAGGAAGATGCGGTCGGGGTACAGGCACGCCATGGTGGCGAACGCCTGGGCGATGACGGCGGGGTTGTAGCGGAAGGTCGGGGTGAGCACCGAGGTGCCCAGCACGATCCGCTTGGTGCGTTCGCCGACGGCGGTCATCCAGGCCAGCGAGAAGGGCGCATGCCCGCCCTCGTGCCGCCACGGCTGGAAATGGTCGCTGACGGTTGCGCTGTCCATGCCGTGACCTTCGGCGGCGACAGCGAGTTCGACGAGCTCGCGCGGTGCGAATTGTTCGGCGGATGCCTTGTATCCAAGTTTCAGTTCAGCCACGGGTCATTTCTACTCCCCGAATACACTCGCGGGCATGGCGGAGCTAGTTCAGGTCACCGATCGGGTGCACCTCGCCCGGGGTGACGCGGTCAACTGGACGCTGGTCACCGACGACACCGGCGTGATGCTGATCGACGCCGGCTATCCCGGGGACCGACAGGACGTGCTCGCCTCGCTGTCCGCGCTGGGCTACGGGCCCGACGACGTGCGCGCCATCGTGCTGACGCACGCCCACATCGACCACCTGGGCACCGCGATCTGGTTCGCCGACGCGCACGGCATCCCGGTGTACTGCCATGCCGACGAGGTGGGGCACGCCAAGCGCGAGTACCTGGAGCAGGTGTCCACTATCGATGTCGCGCTGCGGATCTGGCGGCCCCGGTGGGCCAAGTGGACGGCCCATGTGGTCCGCAGCGGCGGCCTGATCCGCGACGGCATCCCGACGGCTCAGCCGCTGACCGCCGAGCTGGCCGCGAGCCTGCCCGGCCAGCCGGCGCCGGTCTTCAGTCCCGGCCACACCAACGGGCACTGCTCGTATCTGGTCGACGGGCTGCTGGTCAGCGGCGACGCCCTGATCACCGGGCACCCGCTGCTGCGCCGGAGCGGGCCGCAGCTGCTGCCGGCGATCTTCAGCTACAGCCAGCAGGACTGCATCCGCACCCTGTCCGCGCTGGCGCTGCTCGAGACCGAGGTGCTGCTGCCGGGGCACGGCGACGTGTGGCGCGGACCGATTCGGGAGGCGGCCGAGGCGGCCCTCGCGCTCGCGACGGATCGCTAGGCCGGCGTTCGAGCGCCCAAACTGTTGCGACCCACGGCCGGTTCACCGGCCGTCGGGAACCAGCCACTTCTCGAACGCGATCGGCACGAACGGGCCCCACGACGGCAGCGGGTCGGCGGGCACCCGGGTGTACCCGGTCGCGTCGTACAGCGCCTCGGCCTCGGGTTGCCGGTTGCCGGTGATCAGGTAGAGCCGCCGGTACCCCCGCGCGGCGGTCTCGGCCTCGAGGGCGGCGAGGAGGATCCGGGCGTACCCGCGGCGCCGGTACGCGCGGTCGGTCCAGATCCGCTTCAGCTCGGCCGTCTGGGCGTCGTAACGCCGGAACGCGCCGCCGGTGACGGGCACCCCGTCCAGCACGCCGATCAGCAGGCCGCCATCCGGCGGCGCCAACTCGGCCTGCGGCACCGGCAACCAGGACAGGTGCGTGCTGGGCGTGCCGCCGTAGCGCTGCGCATACTCCTCGGCCAGCTCGGCCAGCAGCGGCTGCGCCAGCGGATCGTCGTGCGTGGCCGACACGAACCGCAGCTGCTCGCCTGGGACCGACTGGGACATCACGACTTCAAACCCGCGTCGCGGTCAGGTATTCCGGGACGAACTCGCCCTCGCCCCGCGGCCGGTCGGGCAGCCCCACCGCACCCAGCACATCGGCGACGTTCCGCCGCACCGTCTGCCAGCCGGCGCCGGCCAGATACTCGGGGACGTAATGGTATTGGCCCGCGTGGGTCAGGCTGGCCAGGTCCACGTCCAGGCCGTGCCGGCGCCAGCCGTCGACGAACGACCGCTCCGCCTCCAGCTGCAGCGGGGTCCAGGTCGGCAGGTGATCGGCGGCCAGCCGGCTGTCGACCGCACTCATCGCGGTGACCCCCTGCAGCAAGCGGTCCTGCGCCGCGGGCGTCAGGTACCCGATCAGCAACTGCTCGGCGACCCACACCGAGGGGGCGGCGGCGTCGAAACCGACCCGCCGCAGCGCGGCCGGCCAATCCCACTGCAGGTCGGCGCCGACCGCGCGGCGGCTCGCCCGCAGGTCGGCGCCCAGCCCGCGCAGCACGTCGGCCTTGAGGTCGAGCACCTCGGGCCGATCGATCTCGAAAACCGTTGTGCCGGGCGGCCACCACAGCCGGTACGGCCGGGTGTCCAGCCCGGACGCCAGGATCACCACCTGGCGCAGGCCCGCGCGCCCGGACGCGGCGAGAAACTCGTCGACGAAGCGGGTGTGCGCCGCGCAGATCTTCAGGAACCTGCCACCGCCGGCGTCGTCGGCGGCGAACCGGGCGTCGTCGACCACGCGGACCAAGTGGTCGACCCCGGCGGCGCGCACCAACGGCTCGGCGAACGGGTCGTTCAGCAGCCCCGCGTTGGTGGCGACGGCCCGGGCGGCGGCGCCGAATGCCGCGCTCACCGCCACGCCCACCGTTGTCGCCATGGTCCTACGCGCGGGACCGGCGCCGCAGCATCAGCGCGACGACCGCCCGCCAGCCGAGCAACAACACCGCGGTGACCGACGCCGCCACCACGACGAAACTGGCCGCGACACCGGCGGAACTGGCCTTGCGCAACACCATGCCGACGACGACGGTGCACAGCCAGACCACCACCCCGGTCGGCGCCACCGCGGTGGGGCGCCGCCAGGCGCGGGCCGCCAGCCAGCCGACGACGGTTCCGGTGAGGAAAGGCCACGCGGTCGTGGCGACGCCGCTGATGTTGAGCCCCTCGTCGTGGCTGCGACGCCCGACGGCGCAGAAGACCAGCACGCCGATGACGTCCAGGCCCAGCCACACCAGCCGCCGCATGCCGCGAGACTACCGGGCGGGCCGGTCGTCCTTGACCCTGCCGCCGCGCCGAACCTAGATTCGTCGGCAATGAACGCTCATTCAAAAAGCCGCCTCGCGGTGGTGACGGGGGCCGGTTCGGGCATCGGCAAGGCGATCGCGCTGGCCTTCGCCGCCCAGGGCGACCGGGTGATCGCCGCCGACCTCGACGAGGCCGCGGCGGCCGCCACCGCCAAGGAGCGCCCGGAGCTGATCACCGCGCTGCCGGTGGACGTCGCCGACCCGGCCCAGGTCGACGCGCTGCGGGACGCGACGCACGCCGAGGCCGGGGTGCCCGACATCGTGGTCAACGCCGCCGGCTGGGATCGCACCGACCAATTCCTCAACGCCACACCGCAATTCGCGGCCAAGGTGGTGGCCATCAACTACCTCGGACCGGTGCACGTCTGCGCCGCGTTCCTGCCGGGCATGATCGCGACCCACGCCGGCGGCCGCGTCGTCAACCTGGCCAGCGACGCGGGCCGCGTCGGCAGCGCCGGGGAATCCATCTACGCCGGCGCCAAGGGCGGGGTGATCGCGCTGACCAAGTCGCTGGCCCGGGAGATGGCCCGCCACCAGATCACGGTCAACTGCGTGTGTCCGGGCCCCACCGACACGCCGCTGTTTCACGCCCAGCCGGAGAAGCTGAAAGAGGCGCTGGTCAAGGCCATCCCGTTTCGCCGCCTGGCGCGCCCCGAGGAGGTCGCCGCGCCGGTGCTGTTCTTCGCCTCGCCCGCCGCCTCGTTCATCACCGGACAGGTGATCAGCGTCAGCGGCGGCCTAACGATGGCAGGCTGAGACCATGAGCACCCACAAACCTCCCGCCTTCGACCGGTACGACCCGCTGGGCCTGGACGCCTCCCTGTCCAGCGACGAGCTCGCGGTGCGCGACACCGTCAGAGAGTTCTGCGCCGAGCACGTCCTGCCCCACATCGCCGAGTGGTTCGAGATCGGTGACCTGCCGGTGCGCGAACTCGCCAAGGGGTTCGGCCAGCTCGGCCTGCTTGGCATGCACCTGGAGGGCTACGGGTGCGGCGGGGCCTCGGCCGTGCACTACGGGCTGGCCTGCACCGAACTCGAGGCGGCCGACTCCGGAATCCGGTCGATGGTCTCGGTGCAGGGGTCGCTGGCGATGTTCGCGATCTGGAACTTCGGCTCCGAGGAGCAGAAGCAGGAGTGGCTGCCCGCGATGGCCTCGGGTGAACTGCTGGGGTGTTTCGGGCTGACCGAGCCCGACGTGGGGTCCGATCCCGCCGCGATGAAAACCCGCGCGCGGCGCGACGGTTCGGATTGGGTGCTCAGCGGACGCAAACTGTGGATCACCAACGGCTCGGTCGCCGACGTCGCGGTCGTGTGGGCCGTCACCGACGATGGCGTCCGCGGGTTCGTCGTGCCCACCAAGACTCCGGGCTTTTCGGCCAACACCATCCACCACAAGCTGTCGCTGCGGGCCTCGATCACCAGCGAGCTGGTGCTCGACGACGTGCGGCTACCCGCCGACGCCATGCTGCCCGGGGCCACCGGCCTGCGCGGGCCGCTGTCGTGCCTGTCGGAGGCGCGCTACGGCATCATCTGGGGTTCGATGGGCGCCGCGCGCTCGGCGTGGCAGGCCGCGCTCGACTACGCCACGCAGCGCACCCAGTTCGGCCGCCCGATCGCCGGATTCCAGCTGACCCAGGCGAAACTCGTCGACATGGCCGTCGAGCTGCACAAGGGGAAGCTGCTGTCGCTGCACCTGGGCCGCCTCAAGGACGGCGTCGGGCTGCGCCCCGAACAGGTCAGCTTCGGCAAGCTGAACAACACCCGGGAGGCCATCAAGATCTGCCGGACCGCCCGAACCATCCTGGGCGGCAACGGCATATCGCTGGAATACCCCGTCATCCGGCACATGGTCAACCTGGAGTCGGTGCTGACTTACGAGGGCACCCCCGAGATGCACCAGCTGGTGCTCGGCCAGGCCTTCACCGGCAGCGACGCCTTCCGGTAAATGACCGCGCGGCTTCAGTACACGCCCGAGCACGGGCAGTTCCGCGCGCTCGTACGGGATTTCGTGCAGCGGGTGGTGGTCCCCGCGCACGAGCGGGCCGAAGTCCGGGGCCAGTGGGACCGCTCGCTGTTTCTCCAAGCGGGAAAGCTTGGGCTGCTTGGCTTTTCGGTGCCCGAGCACCTGGGCGGCCCGGGAGTCCACGACTTTCGGTACAACGCGATCGTGATCGACGAACTGCAACGCGCCGGGGCGGCGGCCGAGGCGATCGCGTTCACCCTGCAGAACGACGTGGTGCTGCCCTACCTCACCGACCTGACCACGCCCGAGCAACAGCGGCGCTGGCTGCCCGGCGTGGTGACCGGCGAGACGGTGCTGGGCATCGCGATGACCGAACCCGGCACGGGCAGCGACCTGGCCGGGATCCGCACGGCGGCGGTCCCCGACGGCGACCACTACGTCGTCAACGGCGCCAAGACGTTCATCTCCAACGGCCAGTGCGGCGATTTGTTCGTGGTCGCGGTGCGGACATCACCCGATCGGCACCAGGGGCTCTCGCTGCTGGTGGTCGACGCGGACACCCCGGGTTTCTCGCGGGGCCGCAACCTGGAAAAGATCGGCCTGCACGCCCAGGACACCAGCGAGCTGACCTTCACCGACATGCGGGTGCCGGTGGCCAACCTGCTCGGCGAGCAGGGTGCCGGCTTCTACCAGCTGATGCAGAACCTGCCGCAGGAGCGCCTCGCGCTCGGGGTGGGCGCGGTGGCCGCCGCCGAGGCCATCCTGGCCGAGACGCTGGAATACGTTAAGCAGCGCACGGTGTTCGGGGCGCCGATCGCCGGCTTCCAGCACAGCCAATTCGTGCTCGCCGAGGTGGCAACCGAAATCGACGTCGCGCGAACGTATCTCGATGACTGCCTGGCCCAGCACCTCGACGGCGAGCTGACCGCCGCACGGGCCGCGCGGCTCAAATGGTGGACCACCGACCTGCAGGTGCGCACCGCCGACCGCTGCCTGCAGCTGCACGGCGGCTACGGCTACATGCGCGAATACAGCGTGGCGCGCGCGTTCGTCGACGCCCGCATCCAGACCATCTACGGCGGCACCAACGAGATCATGAAGACGATCGTCGCGAAAGACCTGGGCATCTGATGGCCGTCGACTACGGCGCCCTGCCCGTCGGGGACGCGGTGCGCGCGGCCCGGGCCAGCTCGCGGCGCCGCCAGGTGCTCGACGCCGCGGTGAAAGTCATGGGCAGGCGCGGCTTCCATCAGATGTCGATGCAGGAGCTGGCCACCGAGGCCAACGTCAGCGTCGGCCTCATCTACACCTATTTCGGCGGCAAGGAAGACCTGCTGCTCGCCACGATCGTGCGGATCCTCGACGTGTTCCGCGATCAGCTGGCGCCGGTCATGGAGGCCGCCGGCGACGACGTCGTCGAGCAGTTGACAGCCGGCATCCGCCGCTACATCGAGATCGTGGACGAGAACCTCGACGGCGTGGTGCTGACCTACCGGGAGAGCCGCACGCTGAAGGCGCCCGACCGGACGCGCATCAAGGAACTCGAAATCGCCACCGCCGCACCGCTACGCGCGGTCGTCGAGGCCGGCGTCGCCCGGGGCGTCTTCCGCGACGTCGACGTCGACCTGACCGTGTTCGACATCATGCTGCTCGCGCACGGCTGGGCGCTCAAGCACTGGCACTTCGGGCCGCTGTACAGCCGCGACGAGTACATCCGGCTGCAGACCCGCCACGTGCTGGACGCGTTGGTGCGGGAGGACCGTCGCGCCGGCTACGCGCACGTGCTGGAATGAAGGGCATGAAAGGCACCGCGCTCCGCAGCCTGGCCGCCGCCCTGGCGCTGGCCGTTGCCACCGGCATCCCGGCGGCCGGCGCCGATCCCGCCGCGCTGCCCCCGATGACGTCGAGTGGCGCCGGCCCCATCATCGGTGGCGGCAGCAACGCCGGGATCGCGCAGCAGCTGTTCAGCTTCGGCACCCCGAACGTCCAGGAGGTCGACGGCTCGGACGCCGCGCAATTCATCACGGCCGCCGCCGCGAGCCCCAATTCCCAACTGGCGGCGCCCTTCTCGCTGATGCGACGGGCGCTGGTGTGCCAGACCAACAACGCCGGATTCGGGGCGCGCGCCTTCCGGCGCAACGACGGCCAATGGGGAGGCGCGATGGTGGTCGCCGCCAAGACCGCGACGCCCAACGTCGACGCCCTCGCCGGCTGCGCCAAGACGAACTGGCGCCGGGCCACGGCCGGCACCCAGACCTCGCTGTGCAACAGCGGCTGGAGCACCCCCAACACCTACGAGAGCCGCCACGGCGAGACCTACTACGTGCTGCTGGCCGGCACCTCCGACGACTTCTGCACCGCGGTCAACGGCAAATTCAAGAACAACTCCAGCGGGTGGCCGTTCTAGCCGCGTCCCGGCGGCGTCGTACGGTAGGGGGGTGAGCATGTCGCGCCATCGCGTCGTCATCATCGGAAGCGGATTCGGTGGCCTGAACGCGGCCAGGGCACTCAAGCGCGCCGACGTGGACGTCACCCTGATCTCCAAGACCACTACCCACCTGTTCCAGCCGTTGCTGTACCAGGTGGCCACCGGCATCCTCTCCGAGGGCGACATCGCCCCGACCACCCGGCTGATCCTGCGCAGGCAGAAGAACGTCCGGGTGCTGTGGGGCGACGTCGGCGGCATCGACCTGACGGCCAAGACCGTGACGTCCCACCTGATGGGCATGGAGACGGTGACGCCCTTCGACAGCCTCATCGTCGCCGCCGGCGCGCAGCAGTCCTACTTCGGCCATGACGAGTACGCCGCCTTCGCGCCGGGCATGAAAAGCGTCGACGACGCCCTCGAGCTGCGGGCCCGGATCCTCGGCGCGTTCGAGGCGGCCGAAGTCGCCACCGATCCGGCCGAGCGGCAGCGCCGCCTGACGTTCGTGGTGGTGGGCGCCGGCCCGACCGGGGTCGAGCTGGCCGGTGAGATCGTGCAGCTCGCCGAGCGCACCCTGGCCGGGGCGTTCCGGACGATCACGCCCAGCGAATGCCGGGTCATCCTGCTCGACGCCGCGCCCGCGGTGCTGCCACCGATGGGTGAGAACCTGGGCCTCAAGGCCAAACGGCGGCTGGAGAAGATGGATGTCGAGGTGCAGCTGAACGCCATGGTGACCTCGGTGGACTACATGGGCATCACCATCAAGGAGAAGGACGGCGGCGAGCGGCGCATCGAATGCGCGTGCAAGGTGTGGGCCGCAGGCGTGCAGGCCAGCGAGCTGGGCAAGATGGTCGCCGAACAGTCCGACGGAACCGAAACCGACCGCGCCGGGCGGGTGATCGTCGAGCCCGACCTCACCGTCAAGGGCCATCCGTACGTGTTCGTCATCGGCGACCTGATGTCGGTGCCCGGCGTCCCGGGAATGGCCCAGGGCGCCATCCAGGGCGCGCACTACGTCACCAAGCTGATCAAGCAGGCGGTGAAGGGCCAGGACGACCCGGCCAACCGCAAGCCGTTCAACTACTTCGACAAGGGCAGCATGGCGCTCATCTCGCGGTACAGCGCCGTCGCGAAGGTCGGCAAGCTGGAGTTCGGCGGCTTCATCGCCTGGCTGGCCTGGCTGTTGCTGCACCTGTTGTACCTGGTTGGGTTCCGCAACCGCATCGCCGCCATGTTCTCCTGGGGGATCTCCTTTTTGGGCCGTACCCGCGGCCAGATGGCCATCACCAGCCAGATGATGTACGCCCGGCCGGTGGTGGACTGGGTGGAGCGGCAGGCGCAGGAGGGAACGCTGGCGGCGGCCGAACGCATCGAGGCGGCCGAGAAGCAGGCCGGTTAGCTCTTCAACTAGCTCAGCGCCTGGTCGATATCGGCGATCAGGTCGTCGGTGCCCTCGAGCCCGACGGAGATCCGCACCACGCCGTCACCCAGCCCGATCGCCGCTCGGCCCTCGGGGCCCATCGCCCGGTGAGTAGTCGTCGCCGGATGTGTGACAAGGGATTTCGCGTCGCCCAGGTTGTTGGAGATGTCGATCAGCCGCAGCTTGTCCAGCACCTCGAACGCCCGCCGCTTGGCCATGTCGTCGGGGCAGTCGAGCGCGAAGGTGATCACCGTCCCCCCGCCCGACATCTGCCGCTTCGCCAGGTCGTATTGCGGGTGCGACGGCAGGAACGGGTAGCGCACCCAGCTGACGGCCGGATGGGTCTCGAGGAACTCCGCGATCCGGTGCGCCGAAGAATTGCTGTGCTCCACCCGGACCGCCAGCGTCTCAAGGCCTTTCACCAACACCCAGGCGTTGAACGCGCTCAGCGCCGGCCCGGTGTGCCGCATCAGCTTCTGCACCGGGCCGTCGATGTACTCCTTATCGCCCAGGATCGCGCCGCCCAGCACCCGGCCCTGACCGTCGATGTGCTTGGTGCCCGAGTACACCACCACGTCGACACCCAGCGGAATGCCCTGCTGCAGCAGCGGGGTGGCGAACACGTTGTCCAACACCACTTTTGCGCCCGCGGCGTGCGCCAGTTCGACCACCGCGGCGATGTCCACCAGCGACTGCATCGGGTTGGACGGCGTCTCGAAGAACACCGCCTGCGTGGGCTTGGACAGGGCCTCCTCCCACTGCGCCAGGTCGTCGCCGTCGACGAAGACGGTCTCGACGCCCCAGCGCGGCAGGATCTCGTTGCACACCACGAAACACGACCCGAACAGGCTGCGCGAGGCGACCAGCCGGTCCCCGGCGGCAACCAGCGCGCCGAGGGAGGTGAACACCGCCGCCATGCCGCTCGCGGTGGCGAACGCGGCCGGCGCGCCCTCGATCAGGCGCAACCGCTCCTCGAACATCGTCACGGTCGGGTTGCCGTACCGCGAATACACGAAGTGGTCCAGCTCGCCGGTGAACGACTTCTCGGCGACGGCCGCGGAATCGTAGACATAGCCCGACGTCAGGAACATCGCCTCGGCGGTCTCGTCGAACCCGGAGCGCAGCAGGCCGCCGCGCACGCCGATGGTGGCCGGACTGACGCCGTCGGGCAACGCCTTGGGCACCCGGACGGAATCCCCCGACGGGGAACTCATAGCTGCTTCCAGGGCAATCCGGTTGCGCGCCATCCCGATTCGCCGCGATGCCCCTGCGCGTTCAGCTGGCCCTCGAACCCGTCCAGCACGTTGTAGGCCGGGGTGATGCCCGCGCGGGTGGCGAGCTCCGCGGCGCCGATGGAGCGGTTGCCCGAGCGACACAGGAAGACCACCGGCCGTTCGGCCTCGGTCTCGGGCACCCGCTGGCGCAGTTCGTCGGCGAAGTTGGCGTTGTAGGTGCCGTCGGAGGTGTTCCACTCGATGAAGACCACCTCGCGGCCCAGGCTGGACAGGTCGGGCACCCCGACGAACCGCCACTCGGCGTCGGTGCGCACGTCGACCAGTACGGCGTCGGGGTTGTCGCTGAGCAGCTTCCATGCCTCCAGCGGCGTGATGTCTCCGGCGTAGGAACCGCGCTCTGTGCTCATGACCTCGGATCGTAACGAGGTCGTTGGGTCAGCCGGTTCGCGACCTCGCGGGCGCGGTCCCGCGCCGCCGACACCTCCGGCGCCGTGGCCAGCGCCTGGAATCCCCGCCCGAGCGCGCGAAGGTCGCTTTCCGGCACTTCCAGCGCCGCGGCCAGCGCGGCGGGCGCCGGGTCGGCGCGTTCCGCCCGGTGGGCCGCGCCCGGCGAGACCATCATGGTGTCCACCGGCAGGCCGAGGATGGTGCGGGCCTGCAGTTCGAAGGCCGACAGCCGCTGGCTGCACACGGTGGCCCAGGCGCTGTCGGCCGGGCGGGGCGTGGCGTCGACGAAGTAGACCTCGTCGCCGTTGATCATCAGCTCGACGCCGAAGACGCCGCGCCCGCCGAGCGCCTTGACGATCCGGGCGGCAATCGATCTGGCGGCGTCCAAGGCCGCGGTGCTCAGCTGCTGGGGTTGCCAGGATTCCAGCACGTCGGGGGTGGGCTCGCGGTGGCCGACGGGCGAGCAGAACTCGATCCGCGGCCCCTGCGGACCGTCGGTGCGCACCGCCAGCAGGGTGACGTAGAACTCGACCTCCACCACGGTCTCGGCCAGCACGCGGTGCTGCCCGCCGTGGCCCCCCGTCGCGCGCTGCCAGGCCGGCGCGATGTCGTCGGGTCCCGACGCCACCGACTGCCCCCGCCCGGCGCCCGCGAGCACCGGCTTGACCAGCAGCGGGTACCCGGCGTGGGCGCCCACCGCCTCGAGTTCGCCGACGGACCCGACGAACCAGAACGGCGCGGTGGGCAGACCCAACTCGTCGGCGGCCAGGCGGCGCAGGCCCTCCCGGTCGGCGGCCAGCCGGACGGCGCGCGCGCTGGGCACCAGCTGCGGGCCGTCGAGCCCCTCGAGGGCTTGGGTCGCGACCGCGTCGGTGGTGGTGACCACGAAGTCGGGCTGCAGCCCGCGGATCGCCTTGGTCAGCTCGTCGGCGTCGGTCATCGGGACCACCACCGCCTGCTCGGCCACCGAGTGCGCGGGCGCGTCCGCGCGCTCGTCGACGGCGATCACCCGCGCGCCGAGGCGCCCGAGCGCGACCGCCAGTTCCCGGGCGAGTTCACCGGAACCCAGCAACGCCACCCGCGGCCGGACGTCGGCCACCTCGGTGGGCGCTTGCGAGGGCACGGCGAGCACGCTCGTCTTGTCGTCTGGTCCGTCGGTCACCGCTCAAGGATAGGTGCGCTGCCGGGAACTCAAGGCTGACCGGGAAGCAGCCGCACCATCAGCCCGTTGGCCTCGGCCAGCACCGCCTCGTCACCGTCGCGGAGTTCGGCGGCGACGAACGCCTTGCGGCCCTCGGTGCTCGTGACCCGGCCGCGCACCACCAGCGGCGCATCGATCGGGGTGATCTTGCGGTAGTCGACGTGCAGGAAGGCGGTGCGGCTGATCGGCCGCCCCGCGGCGTGCGACACCATGCCGAACATGTGGTCGAACAACAGCGGCAGCACACCCCCGTGCACGGCGTGGTTGCCGCCGACGTGGAACCGGGTGAAATAGCCGGTCATCTCGACGCCGTCCGGCGCGTACTTGGTCAACGTCCAGGGCGGCAGCAGCAGGCTGCCCATGCCGGGCAGGTCGGGCGTCCGCCCGGCCGGCGCCTTGCCTTCGTCGGCCTGAAACTGGCCCAGCAACTCCACCAGGTTCGCGGCGCGGTCGGCCGCGTCGTCCCACACGTCGTCACCGGGGTCGGCGGACACCGCCAGGTCCTGCAGCGCACGCATGGCGACGACGAACCGGCCGAACCCCGGGCCCGGGCTGGCCGGGCCGTATTCGGGGAAGCCGCCGTGGTGTTCGTAGTCGGGATCGAGTTCTTTCGGGTCGGCTTCCGTCACGGGCGCGCCGCCAGCACGTCGCGGCGCACGATCGTCTGTTCCCGTCCCGGACCGACACCGATGCACGAAACATGGGCCCCGGCAAGCTCTTCCAGCCGCAGCACGTAGTCACGCGCCTTGGCGGGCAGGTCGTCGAATTCGCGTGCGCCGGAGATGTCCTCCCACCAGCCGGGCAGCTCCTCGTAGATCGGCTCGGCGCGGGCCAGGTCGCTCTGCGTCATCGGCATGTCGTTGGTGCGGTCGCCGTCGATGCGATAACCGACGCAGATGGGAACCGTCTCCAGGCTGGAGAGCACGTCGAGCTTGGTCAGGAAGAAGTCGGTGATGCCGTTGACCCGCGTGGCGTAGCGCGCGATCACGGCGTCGAACCAGCCGCAGCGCCGCCGCCGCCCGGTGGTGACACCGAACTCGCCGCCCGTCTTGGACAGGTATTCGCCGTTCTCGTCGAACAGCTCGGTGGGGAACGGCCCGGACCCCACGCGGGTGGTGTAGGCCTTGAGGATCCCGAGGACGGTGGTGATGCGGGTGGGGCCGATGCCGGACCCGACGGCCGCGCCGCCAGCGGTCGGATTCGACGACGTGACATAGGGATACGTGCCGTGGTCGACGTCGAGCAGGGTGCCCTGCGAGCCCTCCAGCAGCACCGTCTCGCCGGTCTCGAGCGCGGTGTTGAGCAGCCGCCGGGTGTCGCGGATGCGGTGCCGGAAGCCCTCGGCCTGGTGCAGCAGGGCGTCGACGACCTGGTGCGGGTCCAGCGCCTTGCGGTTGTAGATCTTGACCAGGATCTGGTTCTTCAGTTCCAGCGCCGCCTCGATCTTGTGGGTCAACTGGTCGGGGTCGAGCACGTCGGCGACGCGGATGCCCTGGCGTGCGATCTTGTCCTGGTAGCACGGCCCGATGCCGCGGCCGGTGGTGCCGATCTTCTTGTTGCCCATGTAGCGCTCGGTGACCTTGTCGATGGCGACGTGGTAGGGCAACAGCAGGTGCGCGTCGGCGGAGATCAGCAGCTTGGTGGTGTCCACGCCGCGGTCCTCGAGGCCCTTGACCTCGTCGAGCAGCACTGCGGGGTCGACGACCACACCGTTGCCGATGACGTTGGTGACGCCGGGGGTCAGCACGCCCGAGGGGATCAGATGCAGCGCGAAATTCTCGCCGCTGGGCAGGACGACGGTGTGCCCGGCGTTGTTGCCCCCCTGGTAGCGCACCACCCACTGCACGCGCCCACCGAGCAGGTCAGTGGCTTTCCCTTTGCCCTCGTCGCCCCACTGGGCGCCGATGAGGACGATTGCCGGCATGACTTGCTCCCGCCTGCTTACTGTGGTTCGACTGGCAGCGCACCGTATCTTGCAGCGCTGCAACGGCTTGCGGCAGCACCCGGTGGCTCGAGCTGCCGGCCCGCATCAGGGTCTCGGTTGAGCGCTCCGGGACCGTGCGCGTAGCTGGAGGCATCTTTGCTTGACGCGCTCACGTGGCGATCCTAGACGTCGGGGAGCGGCGTACCCGCGCCAAGGGCCGTTTGATCGCGACTCGTGTCCCGCACGGCCGCGGCTCACGGCGTCGCGCGCGGTTCGGCGGCGCATACGCCGCCGGCAGTGGGTGCGTCCAACATCAGGCACAGGGGTTGCTTGGGGTCGCGGTTGGTCTTCTTGGCCGCCCACCCCGGCCACACCGGTTTCCCGTTCCAGCTGACCAGCGTCCAGCCATCGTGCGGGTTGCCCGCGATCACCACCACGCCGGCGTTGGGCAACGGGTCGAACAGCAGGAGCAGCGGGTCGGGGTTTCTGACGCTCATCATCGTCCCGACGCCGATGGCGAACTCGCTGGAGAACGCGACCTCGGTGATCTTGCCGCCCGCGGACCGGACCGGGTTGGCCATGGCATTGCCGTAGATCGTTTGCAGGGAGTCGTTGAAGCGACCCGCGTCGGTCGCCGCGTTGCCGTACATCGTCTGCAGCGCGCCGTTGAAGCGTTTGTGGAATTCGAATCCGTTGGTGTCGGTGGAGCCCGGAGCCAACATCGGCACGATGCGCAGTCCCAGCAACCACGCCACCGGGCCAAGCAGGTACGCCAGCCCCGCAAGGCTGAACTGCGGTTGCCCGTTGAACGCGCCGGCGTCGATCTCGTTGAGGCCGGGCAGTGTCTGGACGTTCATCCCCAGCGCGGCCGCCAACGGCGCCGCGGTCTGCTGCGTCCTGGTCAGCTGCGACGCGAAGATCCCCGCGAACGGACCCTGCGCGGCCAGCGCGTTGGCGATGTTCTGTGCCTGTTGCTGGCCGAGGGCGGTGAGCACCGTTCCGGGCACCGCGGTGTCGATCACGCCCGCCGCATTGCCCTCGGATTGGCCATGCCGTACCAAGTCGATCACGATCGACTCGTCGGCCGAGGCGGTCGCCGGCGCGACGCACAGCAGGGCAGCCGAAACCGCTAGGGCGCCAACGCGGCGGAATTGCCTGG
Organism: Mycobacterium hainanense; assembly: GCF_041890355.1. NCBI lineage: Bacteria > Bacillati > Actinomycetota > Actinomycetes > Mycobacteriales > Mycobacteriaceae > Mycobacterium > Mycobacterium hainanense. The sequence goes on from NZ_CP169059.1 coordinate 5,198,479, forward strand.
TCAGCAATGGAGGCGCGCGGGTGAGAAGAAGGCGGTGAGTCGGCGAATGGCAGTTCTCCGTTCTCTTGGCCACCCATCCCTTGACCCCGTGGCAGGAGTAAAGTATCCGGTTGCCGTCAGGCCGTGGCGCAACAACTTTCGCAGTCCGAGATCGAGTTGTGACTGTGTCGTTATGACGAGATCGTCCGGCCCCCAGCGGGTCTGGCCGCCGGACAGACGACAAGCGTTGGAAGACAAGGGTATTGGTGAGGCAGAAGGATCGCGCCGTGGCGGTGGTGCTGTGCGGTGATCGGCGCGTGCCCCGCCCGCTGACCGGCCTGCCGGTCCACACGGCCGATCTCGACACCGCGATCGGCCCGTACCGGCGGCTGGTGGTCGTCGGCGCCGACGCCGATTTGGGCGCCGTGCTGACCCGGCTGCTGCGCGCGGACCGGCTCGACGTCGAGGTTGCCTACGCGCCGCGACGGCGCACCCGCGCGACCCGGATTTACCGGCTGCCGGCCGGGCGGCGCGCGGCGCGACGAGCCGTGCGGGGTTCCGCGCGGCGGGTGACGCTGGTCCGCGACGAGACCGGGGTGGTGGTCGTCGGGCGGGCCGGGTGGGCGCCGCCCGAGGGCGAGCCGGCCATCCGGGGCGAGGCGGTGGTCGACGACGCGGTGTTGTTCGACGGCGCCGCCCCGGCCGTCGACGTCGAGCCGACGCTCGCCGTGCCGGGCCTGCGCGCCCGCGTGCCCACCGGCTGGCGCCGCTGGCTTGCCGGCCGCGCGGTCCAGCTCGGCAGCACCGGTGTCACGGTGGTGCGCGACGGCGTTCCCGCGCCGCGCGCGGCGCGCCGGTCGACGTTCTACCGCAACGTCGAAGGGTGGCTGGCGGTCCGGTAGTTTCGACCGGTGAGCCTGCCCGCCCGGCGCGAATCGGTGCGACCCAGTCCCCTGTTCCTGCTCCTGCTGGCCGTGACGGCGGCCGGCGGCGCGCTGGCCTGGCTGGCCGGCACGAGCGCGCGGCCGCTGGCGTACGTCGGGGTGTTCACCTTCGTCATCGCCGGCTGGTTGGTGTCGCTGTGCCTGCACGAATTCGGGCACGCGGTGACCGCCTGGCGATTCGGCGACCACGACGCCGCCGTGCGCGGCTACCTGACGCTGGACCCGCGGCGATACAGCAATCCCGCGCTGTCGCTCCTGCTGCCGATGGTGGTGATCGTGCTGGGCGGCATCGGGCTGCCGGGCGCCGCCGTGTATCTGCGGACGTGGTTCATGACGCCGAACCGCCGCACCCTGGTCAGCCTCGCGGGCCCGGCGGCCAACCTGGTGCTGGCGGTGCTGCTGCTGACGCTCACCCGGTTGTTCTACGACCCGGCCCACCCGGTGCTGTGGGCCGGGGTGGCGTTCCTGGGCTTCCTGCAGCTGACCGCGGTGGTGCTGAACGTGCTGCCCATCCCGGGGCTGGACGGGTACGACGCGCTGGAACCGCACCTGAGCCCCGAGACCCAGCGCGCGGTCGCGCCGGCCAAGCAATGGGGCCTGTTCATCCTGCTGTTCCTGCTGCTGGCGGCGGGCCACTGGTTCTTCGGGGCCGTGCTCTGGCTCTTCCAGTTCTCGGGGGTGCCGACCTGGCTGGTGTCGGCGGGCAACCTGCTGACCCGCTTCTGGATCCGCTGGTTCTGACCCCTTGCCATATATGCGTGAATCCGCATATATTTCTGGCTATGGGCGCCGGCCACAATCACAGTCCCGCCGAGACCGACGGGTCCCGCCTGATCCCCCGCATGGTCGTCGCCGTCGCCATCCTGGCGGCGTTCTTCGTGATCGAGCTGACCACCTCGTTGCTGATCAACTCGATCGCACTGCTGGCCGACGCGGGCCACATGCTGACCGACGTCGTCGCCGTCTTCATGGGCCTGGCCGCCGTCACCCTGGCCCGCCGCGGCAGCTCGTCCCCGTCGCGGACCTACGGCTGGCACCGCGCCGAGGTGTTCACGGCGGTCGCCAACGCGGGACTGCTGATGGGGGTCGCCCTGTTCATCCTGTGGGAGGCGATCCAGCGGCTCCGCGAAACGCCGTCGGTCCCCGGCGTGCCGATGATCGTGGTCGCGCTGGCCGGCCTGCTCGCCAACCTCGTGGTCGCGCTGCTGCTGCGGTCGCACTCCGGGCAGAGCCTGGCGGTCAAGGGCGCCTACATGGAGGTGGTCGCCGACAGCGTCGGCAGCCTCGGCGTGCTCATCGCCGGCATCGTCACCGTCACGACGCGCTGGCCGTACGCCGACGTGGTGGTGGCGGTGCTGGTCGCGCTGTGGGTGTTGCCACGGGCGATCTCGCTGGCGCGCGACGCATTGCGGATCCTCTCCGAATCGTCGCCGACCCACATCGACGTCGAGGAGCTGCGCTCGGCGCTGGGCGCCGTCGACGGCGTGACCGACGTGCACGACCTGCACGTGTGGACGCTGTCGCCCGGCAAGGACATGTGCACCGCGCATCTGCGCAGCACGGGCGACTCCGCCCGGGTGCTGCAGGACGCCCGTACCGTGCTGTCAGCGCGCGGGCTTCAGCATGCCACCGTGCAGATCGACGGGCCGGGCGAAGCGGAGTGTTCGGAAAGCTTCTAGCTCTCCTGAAGCCCCAGCGCCGGCCGCGCCTGCGGGTCGCAATCGTCGAGCAGGTCCAGGCAGCGCAGGTACTCCTCGGGTTCGCCGATGGTGTCGGCGGCCCGGGCCAGCGCCGCCACGCAGCGCAGGAACCCGCGGTTGGGCTCGTGCGAATACGGCACCGGGCCGAAGCCCTTCCAGCCGTTCCGGCGCAGCTGGTCCAGCCCGCGGTGGTAGCCGGTGCGGGCGTACGCGTACGCGGTGATGGCCTGCTCGTCGGCCAGCGCCTGCTCGGCCAGCGCCGCCCAGGCCACCGACGCCGACGGGTGCGCGGCCGCGACGATCGCGGGTTTCTCGCCGGCGAGCAGTTCCGCCTCGGCGTCGGGATCGCCCGGCAACAGGGTCGGGTCGGGTCCGAGGAGGTCTCGTGGCGGCGTCATGGGTCCCATTCTGCAGCTGCCGCATTTCGCCGGAGCGGCGGACCTCGACCATCACCCCATCGAGGGGGGCGGGTCGCTAAGCTCTCCAACTATCCCACCCGATAGCGGAGGACAGCAGTACTCATGCCCCAGCCACCCGAGCCCGACCACGGCGGCACGCCGAACGCGCCTGGGCACGAATGGGCCGCGCAATCAGGCGAAGACGCGACCGAGGCCGTTCCGCTGGTACCGAGCGACGCCGAGACCGAGACCGTCGTGATCCGGCCCGATTCGGCCGGCGGCGCCCGAGGCCCCGGCGACGACGCCGACGCCTCGCAGCGCGAACGCCGCTTCACCGCGCCCGGTTTCGACGCCAAAGAGACCACGGTGATCGCCACCACCCCGGAGCCCGCCACCGAGGTCTTCTCCACACCCGGGGAAGGCCAGCCCGCGCAGTTCGGAGCACCCGCCAAAGCCGCTGTGCCGCAATCGATTCCGCCCCGCCTCGGTGGAAAGCTGCGCACCTCCCGGCAGGTCAACTGGGGCTGGGTGCTGGCGCTGGTGGTCATCGTGCTGGCGCTGGCCGCAATCGCGATCCTGGGCACCGTGCTGCTCACCCGCGGCAAGCACACGAAGGCGTCGCAGGAGGACCTGGTCCGCACGACCATCCAAAGCTTCGACACCGCGATCCAAAAGGGCGACCTGACGACGCTGCGCACCATCACCTGCGGCACCACCCGCGACGGGTACGCCGACTACGACGAGCACTCGTGGGACGAGACCTACCGCCGGGTGTCGGCGGCCAGGCAGTATCCGGTGATCGCCAGCATCGACCAGGTGGTGGTCAACGGCCAGCACGCCGAGGCCAACGTCACCACGTTCATGGCCTACGACCCGCAGGTCCGTTCCACCCGCAGCCTGGACCTGCAGTACCGCGACGATCAGTGGAAGATCTGCCAGTCGCCCAGCGGCTAGGCGCTCACGGACTTGCCGGCGCAGTGCAGGTCCTCGCAGGCCTCCACCACGCGCTCGCTCATCGACGCCTCGGCCTTCTTGAGGTAGCTGCGCGGGTCGTAGACCTTCTTGTTGCCGACCTCGCCGTCGACCTTGAGCACGCCGTCGTAGTTGCTGAACATGTGCCCGGCGATGGGGCGGGTGAACGCGTACTGGGTGTCGGTGTCGACGTTCATCTTCACCACGCCGTAGCGCAGCGACTCCTCGATCTCGGATTTCAGCGAACCCGACCCGCCGTGGAAGACGAAGTCGAACGGCTTGGCGCCGTCGGGCAGGCCCAGCTTGGCGGCGGCCACCTTTTGCCCCTGGGCCAGGATGTCCGGGCGCAGCTTGACGTTGCCGGGCTTGTAGACGCCGTGCACGTTGCCGAACGTCGCGGCCAGCAGGTACTTGCCGTGCTCGCCGTGGCCCAGCGCCTCGATGGTCTTCTCGAAGTCCTCGGGCGTGGTGTACAGCTTGTCGTTGATCTCGTGGGCGACGCCGTCCTCTTCGCCGCCGACGACGCCGATCTCGATCTCCAGGATGATCTTGGCGGCCGCGGCCTCTTTGAGCAGTTCCTGCGCGATCGTCAGGTTCTCGTCGATCGGCACGGCCGAGCCGTCCCACATGTGCGATCCGAACAGCGGATCCCGCCCCGCGGCCACCCGCTCGGCGGAGATCCGCAGCAGCGGCCGCACGTAGCTGTCCAGCTTGTCCTTGGGGCAGTGGTCGGTGTGCAGAGCGACGTTGATCGGGTACCTGGCCGCGATCACCCGGGTGAACTCGGCCAGCGCCACCGCGCCAGTCACCATGTCCTTCACCCCCAGGCCGGACGCGAACTCCGCACCGCCGGTGGAGAACTGGATGATGCCGTCGCTGCCGGCGTCGGCGAAGCCCCTGATCGCGGCGTTCACCGTCTCCGAGGAGGTGCAGTTGATGGCCGGGAAGGCGTACGAGTTTTCCTTGGCGCGGCCCAGCATCTCGGCGTACACCTCGGGCGTGGCGATGGGCATTGCGAACTCCTCTGCTGCGGCCGGGTGCACCCAGTATCGTCCAGGATGGTCAAGGGCTCACCCCGAAGCCGGTATCTTGAGGAATCATGAGCAGCACCGCCGTGACGGCCCTGCCCCACATCTTCGACCCGATGTACTGGTTGGGCGCCGACGGGGTCTTCGGCTCCGCGGTACTGCCCGGCATCCTGGTCATCGTCTTCATCGAGACCGGGCTGCTGTTTCCGCTGCTGCCGGGCGAGTCGCTGCTGTTCACCGGCGGCCTGCTGGCCGCGCACCCGAATCCGCCTGCGCCCATCTGGGTGCTGGCCCCCGCCGTCGCGCTGGTGGCGATACTGGGCGATCAGACCGGCTATTTCATCGGCCGGCGGATCGGCCCGGCCCTGTTCAAGAAGGAAGACTCCCGGTTCTTCAAGAAGCACTACGTGACCGAGTCGCACGCCTTCTTCGAGAAATACGGGCCGTGGGCGATCATCCTGGCCCGGTTCGCGCCGTTCGTGCGGACGTTCGTGCCGCCGGTCGCCGGGGTGTCCTACATGCGCTACCCGGTGTTCCTCGGCTTCGACATCGTCGGCGGCATCCTGTGGGGCGGCGGCGTGACACTGGCGGGCTACTTCCTGGGCAACGTGCCGCTCGTACACCACAACCTGCAGAAGATCCTGCTGGTCATCCTGTTCGTGTCGCTGATGCCGGCGTTCATCGCGGCCGTGAAAAGCTACCGGGCGCGCCGACGGGCCCCGGCTCCGGCGGAGCCGGACTCAGGACACGCGGCTCCTGCGGTACGCAACGAAAGCGTCTAGCAGTTCGGGCCGGTCGATCGAACTCTGCTGCACGGCCTCGCCCGGCGCCGCGCCCAGCAGGATCCGCTTGATCGGTATCTCCAGCCGCTTGCCAGTCAGCGTGCGCGGTATGCCCGGCACCGCCAGGATGTCGTCGGGCACGTGGCGCGGGGAGGCGTGCTGGCGGATGGCCGCGACGATCCTGGACCGCAACCCGTCGTCGAGTTCGGCGCCGTTGGCCAGGGCCACGAACAGTGGCATCCAGTAGCCGCCGTCGTCCTGCTCGACACCGACCACGAGGCAGTCGCCGATCTCCGGCATGCCCTCCACCGCGGTGTAGATCTCGGCGCTGCCCATCCGCACGCCCATCCGGTTCAGGGTGGCGTCCGAACGGCCGTGGACCACAACGGATCCCCGGTCGGAGATGGTGATCCAGTCGCCGTGGCACCACACGCCCGGATACTTCTCGAAGTAGGCGGCGCGGTAGCGGCTGCCGTCGTCGTCGTTCCAGAAGAAGACCGGCATCGAGGGCATCGGCTTGGTGATCACCAACTCACCCTCCTCGCCGATCACGGGATGGTTTGCGCCGGTCCAGGATTCGATGGCCGCGCCAAGGCAGATGCAGGACAGCTCGCCGGCGACCACCGGCAGAATGGCGCAGCCGCCGATGAATGCGGTGCAGACGTCGGTGCCGCCGCTCATCGAGATCACCGGGACCGGCCGGCCGAGTCCCTCGTGCACCCATCGGAATCCGGAGGCGGGCAGCGGCGACCCGGTGGAACCCACGGCACGCAGCCCGTCCAGCGGGTACGTGGCCCCGGGCTTGAGCCCCTTCTTCGCGCAGGCCAGCAGGTAACCAGCGCCGGCGCCGAGCACGTTGACGTGCGCCTCGGCGGCGACCCGCCACAGCCCGTCGGTGCCCAAATGCGTTGGGCTGCCGTCGTAGAGCACGATCGTGGTGTCCACCAGCAGCCCGGACAGCAGCAGGTTCCACATCATCCAGCTGGTCGACGAGTACCAGAGGAAGCGCTCGCCCTCGTGCAGGTCCAGTTGCAGGCTCAGGTATTTCAGGTGCTCGATCACCGTGCCGCCGTGCCCGTGCACGATGCCCTTCGGCTTGCCGGTGGTGCCGGAGGAGAACATCACCCACAGCGGGTGCGCGAACGGCACGGCCGTGATCTCCAACTCGGCGTCGGCTTCCACCGCCGTTGCCCATCCGACGGTGTCGCCGTCGATCGCCAGCCCGAGCCGCGGCACCACCACGGTGGCCCGCAGGCTGGGCATCGCCCGCCGGATGGTGTCCAGCTCCGCGCGCCGGTCGATGCGCTTGCCGTCGTACACCGACCCGTCGGTGGCCACCAGCACGGCCGGCTCTACCTGGCCCAGCCGCGCGATCACGCCGTCGACGGCCACGTCCTGGTTGCACACCGCCCAGATGGCGCCGACGCTGGCGGCGGCCAGGGCGGCGACGGCGGCCTCGCCGACGTTGGGCAGGTAGCCGACGACGGCGTCCCCGGGCCGCACCCCGAGGCCGCGCAGGTAGGCCGCGAACGCCGCGGTCTCGCGCCGCAGCCGGGCCCACGACCACTCGCGGGCGCCGTCCTCGCCGACGACGATCATCGCCGGGCGCTCGTCGGTGGCGTGCCGGAAGATCTCGGTGGCGTAGTTGAGCGTGGCGCCGGGGAACCACTCGGCGCCGGGCATGGCGGGATTGCCCAGCACCGCGTGCGGCGGGCTGTCCGCCTGGATGTCGAAGTAGTGCCAGACGGCGTCCCAGAACCACTCGATGTCGTCGACGGACTTGCGCCGCAGCGCGTGGTAGTCACCGAACTGGCCGCGGCCCGTCTCGGCGAGCCACGCCATGAAGTGGGTAAGGTTCGCTCGGGCCAGCGTGGCCTCGTCGGGAATCCAGCTGCCGGGTTCGGTCATGTCGCGCTCCCTGCGGTCACGGCGGTGACGTTACAGGCGGCCTCCATCAGCATCCAGCCCGACAGCTGCACCGACAGGTCCCGCTCGGCGACCTCGGAGCTGTTCACCGCGCCCTCGACGAACTGCGCCTCCCCGCCCTCAGCGCCGGGCAGCTGGGCGTCGCGGTCCCAGAACGGGCCGAACAGCGGCAGCCCGTCGATCGTTTGGCGGTAGTCCCAGGCCGACTTCGCGCTGGCCAGCACGATCCGCCGGGCGGTGTCGCGGGCCGCGGCGTCGCCGGCCGAGTCCCCCGGCAGGGTGGTGGCGACCAGCGCCAGGTATCGAGCGGTGATGCCGGAGAACAGGCCGCCGTCCCCGCCGCCGGCGCCGGTCAACACGCCGGTCGGCGCCATGTGGTCGGCGACGGCCGCAACCAGCCGATGCACCCGCGGGGCATGCCGATCGTCATGGGTGCGAGCCGCGAGTTCCGTTTCCAGGCCGAGCACCACGCCCTGGCAATACGTGTACTGGGCGCGCACCAGGGACCCGGCCTTGATGCCGTCGAACACCAGATGCGTCTCCGGGTCGATCAGGGTCTCGTCGATCCAGTCGGCCATCTGCTGGGCGCGCCGCAGCCGGTCGCCGTAGCGGGCCAAGAAGATTCCCGCCGGGCCGTTGGCGGGGGCGTTGAAGAACTGGTCCTGCTTGCGCCACGGGATGCCGCCGCCGTCCTCGGGCACCCACGCGGTCAGGAATTGGTCGGCGAGCTTGGGCAGCGCGCGATGTCGCTCGACCCCGGCGATCCGGGCGGCGCGTTCGAGCGCCAGCGCCAGCCAGGCCATGTCGTCGTAGTAGCTGTTGGTCCAGCGAAAGTTGTTGCGCAGCCGGTGCGAACGGACCTGCCGGTTGATCCTGGCGTGCCGCTGGGGCTGCGGGTCGCGCGACTGCGCGTCGACCAGGCAGTCCAGCAGGTGCGCTTGCCACCAGTAGTGCCAGGTGCCGAACATCCGGTCGCGCCGCGTCGACGGCCACGCCACCACGCCCAGCTGCGTCGCGGGCAGCCCCCAGAGGTGCCTGAGGTGCCGTTGCGTGACGGCGGCCTCGGAGCTGGCCGCCCGGTTGACCCACAGCTGATCCATAGCCCCCGATCCTGCCTCATACTGATATATGCGCTACCGGCAAACCATTTCGGGCACCATGCACACCTTTGACGGGCTGGTCGACGTGATGGCCAAGGCGACGCCGCTGCGCTCCGGCGACCAGCTCGCGGGCTGTGCTGCGGGGTCGGACGCCGAACGGGCCGCGGCCGCGTGGGTGCTGGCCGACATACCCCTGGCGACCTTCCTCACCGACGTGGTGGTGCCATACGAGACCGACGAGGTCACCCGGCTCATCATCGACGGCCACGACCGCGACGCGTTCGGCCCGATCGCCGGCCTGACCGTCGGCGGCTTCCGCGACTGGTTGCTGGACGCGGCGTCCCGCGACGACGGCGCCGCGCGGATCGCCGCGGTCTCCCCGGGGCTGACGCCGGAAATGGTTGCCGCGGTGTCGAAGATCATGCGCAACCAGGACCTGATCCTGGTCGCCGCCGCGGCGACGGCGTCCGCGGCCTTCCGGACCACGATCGGGTTGCCGGGCACGCTGGCCACCCGGCTGCAACCCAACCACCCCACCGACGACCCGCGCGGGATCGCCGCCGCGCTGCTCGATGGGCTGCTGATGGGCTGCGGCGACGCGGTGATCGGCATCAACCCGGCGACCGATTCGCCGCATGCGGCGTCCGACCTGCTGCACCTGCTCGACGACGTCCGGCAGCGGTTCGCGATCCCGGTCCAGTCGTGCGTGCTGTGCCACGTCACGACCACGATGGAGCTGATCGAGCGGGGCGCGCCCGTCGACCTGGTGTTCCAGTCGATCGCCGGCACCGAGGGCGCCAACTCCTCGTTCGGCACCTCGATTCCGATGCTGCTGGAGGCCAACGAGGCGGCCCGCTCGCTGCGCCGCGGGACCGTCGGCGACAACGTCATGTACCTGGAGACGGGGCAGGGTGCGGCGCTGTCGGCCGGGGCCCATCTCGGCGTGGGCGGCCGGCCGGTCGACCAGCAGACGCTGGAGGCGCGGGCCTACGCGGTGGCCCGGGCGCTGCAGCCGCTGCTGATCGACACCGTGGTCGGCTTCATCGGGCCGGAATACCTCTACGACGGCAAGCAGATCATCCGCGCCGGGCTGGAAGACAACTTCTGCGGAAAACTGCTCGGCCTGCCGATGGGCGTCGACGTCTGCTACACCAACCACGCCGAGGCCGACCAGGACGACATGGACACGCTGCTCACCCTGCTGGGCGTGGCGGGCACCGCGTTCGTCATCACCGTCCCCGGCGCCGACGACATCATGCTGGGCTATCAGAGCCTGTCCTTTCACGACGCGCTGTACGTGCGAAAAGCGTTGGGGCTGCGGCCCGCTCCGGAATTCGAGACATGGCTGGCCGGCCTGGGGATGGCCGACGCCGACGGCCGGGTTCTGCCCGTCGACCCTGCGACGTCGCCGCTGCGCGCGCTGGCAGCCGGCCGATGACCGACCCGGAACCCCCGGACGTCTGGGCTCCGCTGCGGGCGAGAACGCAGGCGCGGATCGGGCTCGGGCGGGCGGGGGACTCGCTGCCGACCCGGCGCGTCCTGGAGTTCCAGGCCGCGCACGCCGCGGCGCGCGACGCCGTGCACGACCCGCTCGACGTCGACGACCTCGTCCAGCGGCTCCGGGCCGTCGGCATCGAGGAGCCGCTGCGGGTGCGCAGCCGGGCCACCTCACGCGGCGAATACCTGCGCCGGCCCGACCTCGGCCGCAGCCCGGACGACCTGTCCGGTCTGCCGAAAACCCAGGCGGACATCGGTTTTGTGCTCGCTGACGGCCTCTCGCCCCGGGCCCTGACCGACCACGCCGCGGGCATGGTCGAGGCCCTGGTCCGCGAATTCGACGGCCGGTACACGATCGCCCCGGTGGTCGTCGCGACCCAGGCGCGCGTCGCGCTGGGCGACCACATCGGTGAATCCCTCGGCGTCACAACGCTCCTCGTGCTTATCGGTGAACGCCCGGGGCTGTCGGTCGCCGACAGTCTGGGCATCTATCTGACACACCGGCCGGCGCCGGGGCGCTCTGACGCCGACCGCAACTGCGTCTCCAACATCCACCCGCCCGACGGCCTGGACTACCCGACGGCCGCGGCGGTGACCGCCGCGCTGGTCGCCGGCGCCCGCGAACTCGGCCGGTCGGGGGTCGCCCTCAAAGACACAACGCGAGCAGCAATTGGCGGATCCCGGCCAGCGAGTGCGCCGGAAGAAATAGATCGCAGTACGGCAGGGCCGCGGTCATCGAGCCGGCCAGCGGCCGGAAGTCATCCTGCGCCGCACGGGGATTGAGCCAGACCACTACCTCGGCGCGCCGCCGCACCCGGGCCATCGCGTGCGCGAGCACGTCGGGGGGATCGCTGTCCCAGCCGTCGGAGGCAATGATCACCACGGCGCCGCGCAGCGCGTTGCCGTACGGCGGGGCCAGCAGTCCGTTCACGCTGCGCCCGATGAACGTGCCGCCGTACCGGTCGGCGACCTTGGTGTTGGCCCGCTGCAACGCCACCTCGGCGGACCGGTGGGCGAGCACCGACGTGAGCCGCGTCAGGGAGGTCGCGAAGGCGTAAACCTCGGGGCGGGTTCCGGCCTGGCGCGACACCGCCCGCATCAGATGCAGGTACACGGTGGCGTACGGCCGCATCGAGCGGCTCACGTCGCAGACCAGAACGACCCGCCGGGGCCGGCGTCGCGGCCGGGTTCGCGCCAGGGCCATCGCTTCCCAGCCGGTGTTGCGCGACGCGTTCATGGTGGCCCGCAGGTCGATTCGCTTGCCGGCGGGGCTGCGCTCGAACCGCCGGCTGCGCCGCCGCGGCCAGCGCGCGACGGTCGCCTCCAGCCATCCGCCGAGCAGGCGGAGGTCTTGGGTGTCGAAGCGGTCGAACGGTTCGTCGGCCAGCGCGGCGATCCGGCTCGGCAGCACGTCCGGCAGCAGCAGGCTCGGGCCCGCCGCATCGTCCGCGGTGGCCAGCGCTCGGGTCACCCAGGGCAGGCTCTGGGCGGACGCGGACGCGTTTCCGGCGGGCCGCAGGGTGCCGGCCGCGGGCGTCTTCGGGCCCGGCAGCGGCAGGCGCGGGGCGGGGCGGCCGCTGCCGTCGGGGGCGGCGGCGCCGAAGACCTCCGCGAAGACGGCGTCGAAGGCGCCGAGATCTTCCATCCGGTTGACCAGCGTCACCCTGGCCGCCCAATAGAGCGCGGTCGTGTTGTCGGGCAGCAGCTTCCGCAGCGCCTGCACGAAGGCGGCCGGGCCACCGGCGGAGACGTGGACGCCGGCGGCGCGCAACCGCGAAACCAGTGCCGCCGCGAACGCCGCCAGGTCGACGCCCCGCAATAGCACCGGCGTGCCCACGGGTCGCTAACGCCTCCGGCCGAGCACCCAGCCCAGCACCAGCCCGGCGACCGCGGCCAGCAGCAGCGGGGCGTACTTCTTGAACTGGTCGGCCCCGGCGAGTTCGAGCAGGTCGATGGGCTCGGGCTCGGCGGCCGGGGCGACGTGTTGCGGCTCCGGGACACGCCCGATCTGCGCGGGCCCCTCGGGTGTGGCCGGGGCGGCGAGCTCGGCGGCCAGCTTGGCCTCGAGCGAGTCGACGAACTGCCCCAGCAGCTTCTCGGACACCTGCTGCAGCATGCCGCTGCCGAACTGGGCCAGCTTGCCGACGATCTTCAGGTCGGTGTCCACGGTGACGTGGGTCTTGTCGCCGTCCGCCTGCAGCTGGGCGGTGACCGTCGCGGCCGCGTTCCCGGTGCCCCGCGTCTCCTTGCCCTTGGCGTCGATCACGGCGCGGTACTGGCCCCGGTCCTGCTCGACGAAGCGCACCTTTCCGCTGAACTCGCTGGTGACCGGCCCCACCTTGACCTTGACCTTGCCGGAGTAGTCCTCCCCCTCGTGGCCGGTGAGCTGCGCGCCGGGCATCAGCGGAATCACCTGCTCCAGGTCGGACAGCACGTCCCAGGCTTGGTCGACGGGCGCGCTGACGGTGAACTGGTTGGCGATCTTCATCCGGGGGGTCCTCTCAGGTGTGGCTGTATTCCACGAACGCGTCGCGAATGAGCGTACGGTCGTCGGGGGTCTTGGCCAGCGCCCCCAGGCTCGCCAGGGCGGCCGGGTCCACCAGATCGGCCACGCCGAGCGACACCAGGGCGGCGACCCAATCGATGGTCTCGGCCACGCCCGGCGGCTTGTCCAGGTCGAGATCCCTTGCGGAGCCCACGAATTGGGTGACGTGTTCGATCAGCGGGGCCGCGGCGCCCGGGACCGTGCGCCGCACGATCGCGGCGGCGCGCGCAGCCTCGGGATAGTCGATCCAGTGGTACAGGCAGCGGCGGCGCAGCGCGTCGTGCAGGTCGCGGCTGCGGTTGGAGGTGAGCACGGCGATGGGCGGGCGCTCGGCGACGAAGGTGCCCAGTTCGGGCACGGTGACCGCGGCCTCACCGAGAAACTCCAACAGCAGCGCCTCGAATTCGTCGTCGGCGCGATCGATCTCGTCGATCAGCAACACCGGCGGGGTGGGCCCGCGGTGGCGCACGCAGCGAAGGATCGGCCGGTCGACCAAATAGGCCTCGGTGTACAGGTCGGCCTCGGCGATCTCCGTGTGCTGGGCTTCGGCCAGCCGGATGGACAGCAGCTGGCGTTGGTAGTTCCAGTCGTAGAGCGCCTCGCCGGCGGTCAGCCCCTCGTAGCATTGCAGCCGCACCAGCGGGGTATCCAGCACGCCCGCAAGGGTTTTCGCGGCGGTGGTCTTGCCCACCCCCGGCTCGCCCTCCAGCAGGAGGGGGCGGCCCAGCGTGACCGCCAGGTAGATCGCGGACGCGGTCCCGACGTCCAGCAGGTAGTCCCGCGCGTCGAACCGGGCGATCACGTCGTCGACGTCGCTGAACACCGCAGGCGTCATGCGCCGGCTTTCTCCGCGAACGCCGTACGGCAGCCGGGGCCGCAGAACCAGTAGTCGGTGCCGGCCAGCCGCAGGTGCTCGACGGCCGGGCCGGTCGGCACGGTCATTCCGCAGACCGGGTCGACCGCGTCGGCGGGGGCCGGCACGGAAACGGCGCGGGCGACGTCGCCGGCGCGGATGCCGGCGATCAGCTCGGCGGCGATCGACACCGCGATCTCCGCCGGCGTCTTGGCGCCGATGCGCAACCCGACCGGGGTGTGGATGCGGGCCCGCTCGGCGTCGGAGAGCTCGAGCGGGCCCAGGATCGAGGCGCCGCGCACCCGGCTGGCGACCAGGCCGATGTAGCCGACGCCGTGGTCCAGTGCGGCGCGGACGATGTCGGCCTCCGGCCCGCCGTGGCTGGCGATCACGATGGCGGTGGCGTCGGTCATGTGCGCGTCGCGACGAACTTCGTAACCAAGCACGACGCAGATTTGGGCCAGGGCGTCGGCGATCGGCGTCTCGCCGTAGATCTGGATCATCGGCGGCGGCAGCTGCGGCGTCAGGAAGATCTCCAGCGACCCGCCGGACAGGCACGGGTTGACCACGACGCAGGCGCCGGGCGCCTCGGGGAAGTGGACGTCGCCGTCGGGAAGCACGCGCAGCAGCACGCTTTCGCCCGCCTGCAGCGCGCCCAGCGCGGCCTTGCGGACCGAGTTCTGCGCGCACTGGCCGCCGACGAAGCCCTCGATGGTGCCGTCCGCCAACAGGATCGCCTCGTCGCCGGGGTACGCCGAGGCGGGCGGTTGGGCGCGTACCACCGTCGCGCGCACGAACGGCGTGCGCGCGGCCAGGAGCTGTTGAGCCCGTTCGCTGATGGCGGTCATCTGCTGATTGCGCCCCTCCTCTCGTTCCTCGCTCTGCATCGTCACGGCGCGCTAAATCGGGGGCCTCGCCCTGCCCTGCATGGCCTCCCACACCCGCGACGGGGTCAGCGGCATGTCGGCGTGCCGGACCCCGAAGGGCGCCAACGCATCCACCACCGCGTTCACCACGGCGGGCGGCGAGCCCACGGTGGCCGATTCGCCGATGCCCTTCGCGCCGATCGGGTGGTGCGGCGAGGGCGTCACCGTGAAACCGGTCTCCAGGTGCGGCACTTCCACCGCGGTCGGGATCAGGTAGTCCATCAGCGACCCGCCCAGGCAGTTGCCGTCGGCGTCGAACGCGATCATCTCCATCAGGGCCATGCCGATGCCGTCGACGATGCCGCCGTGCACCTGGCCCTCGATGATCATCGGGTTGATGCGGGTGCCGCAGTCGTCGACCGCCAGGAAGCGCCGCACCTTGACCACCGCCGTGCCCGGATCCACGTCCACCACACAGAAATACGCGCCGTAGGGGTAGGTGAGGTTCTCGGGGTTGTAACAGACTTCGGCGTCCAGGCCGCCCTCGATGCCCTCGGGCAGGTCGCCGGCGCCATGCGCGCGCATCGCGATGTCGGCGATGGTCACCGACGCAGACGGGTCGCCCTTGACTCTGAAGGTGCCCTTCTCCCATTCCAGGTCGGCGACCGACACCTCGAGCATGCCCGAGGCGATGATCTTCGCCTTGTCACGCACCTTGCGGGCGACCAGCGCCGCGGCCGCGCCCGAGACCGGCGTGGACCGGCTGCCGTAGGTGCCCAGCCCGAACGGGGTCTGGTCGGTGTCGCCGTGCACCACGTCGATGTCGTCGGGCGGGATGCCGAGCTCCTCGGCGACGATCTGCGCGAACGTCGTCTCGTGCCCCTGGCCCTGGGTCTGAACCGACAGCCGCACAACGGCTTTGCCGGTCGGGTGCACCCGCAGCTCGCAGCCGTCGGCCATGCCCAGGCCCAGGATGTCCATGTCCTTGCGGGGGCCCGCGCCGACCGCCTCGGTGAAGAAGGCCATGCCGATGCCCATCAGCTCGCCGCGCTCGCGCTTGGTGGCCTGCTCGGCGCGCAGCGCGTCGTACCCGATCATCTCCATGGCCTTGCGCATGGTGGCCTCGTAGTCACCCGAGTCGTACGTCCAGCCGGTCTTGCTCTTGTACGGGAATTGCTCGGGCCGCAGCAGGTTTCGCAACCGGAGCTCGGCGGGGTCCATCTTGAGCTCGAAGGCCAGGCAGTCGACCAGCCGCTCGACGAAGTACACCGCCTCGGTGATGCGGAACGAGCACGCGTAGGCCACCCCGCCGGGCGCCTTGTTGGTGTACACCGCGGTCATGTGGCAGTAGGCGGCCTCCAGGTCGTAGCTGCCGGTGAACACGCCGAAGAACCCGGCCGGGTATTTCGTCGGCGCCGCCTGACCGTTGAACGCGCCGTGGTCGGCGAGCACGTTGGAGCGCAAGGCCAGGATCTTGCCGTCGTGCGTGGCGGCGATCTCGCCGACCATGATGTAGTCGCGGGCGAAGCTGGTGGACGTCAGGTTCTCGCTGCGGTCCTCCATCCACTTCACCGGCTTGCCCAGCAGCAGCGAGCCGACGATGGCGCACACGTAGCCGGGATAGATCGGCACCTTGTTGCCGAAGCCGCCGCCGATGTCGGGCGAGATCACCCGGATCTTGTGTTCGGGCAGCCCGGCCACCAACGCGTACAGGGTGCGGTGGGCATGCGGCGCCTGCGAGGTGGTCCACAGCGTGAGCTTGCCGGTCACCGGGTCCAAATCGGCCACGGCGCCGCAGGTTTCCATCGGTGCCGGGTGCACCCTCGGGTACACGATCTCCTGCTTGACCACGACGTCGGCGCGCGCGAACACCGCCTCGGTGGCGGCGGCGTCGCCGGTCTCCCAGTCGAAGATGTGGTTGTCTTTCTTGCCGTCGAGGTCGGTGCGAATGACCGGCGCCGACGGGTCGAGCGCCCGCCGGACGTCGACGACGGGATCCAGGGGGTCGTAGTCGACGTCGATCAGCTCCAGCGCGTCACGCGCCGAATACCGGTCCTCGGCGACGACGAACGCCACCTCCTGGCCCTGGAATCGCACCTTGTCGGTGGCCAGCACCGCCTGCACGTCGTTGGACAGCGTCGGCATCCACGCCAGGCCCTTCTCGGCCAGGTCCGCGCCGGTGACCACCGCCTTGACCTTGGGGTGCGCCATCGCCGCGGTCACGTCGATGCTCGCGATGCGGGCGTGCGCGTACGGCGAGCGCAGGATCGCCAGGTGCAGCATGCCCGGCAGCGCCACGTCGTCGACGTAGGTGCCGCGGCCGCGGATGAAGCGCGGATCCTCTTTGCGCAGCATCCGGCCGTGGCCGCAGGGCTTTTGGTCGTTGTCAGCGGTGTCTTCGGGCGAGGGCGGCCTGGATTCGATGGTGGTCATGACTGCGCCTGCGCCGCAGCGTGATTGGCCGCCCACTGGATGGACCGCACGATCGTGGTGTATCCGGTGCAGCGGCAGATCTGCCCGGAGATCGCCTCGCGGATGGTCTGCTCGTCGGGATCGGGATCGCGGTCGAGCAGCGCCCGGGCGGTGATCATCATCCCCGGCGTGCAGAACCCGCATTGCAACCCGTGACAGCGCATGAACCCTTCCTGCACCGGATCCAGTTGACCGTTCACTGCGAGCCCTTCGACCGTCCGGACGCTGTGGCCGGAGGCCATCACGGCGAGCATGGTGCAGGACTTCACCGGCACACCGTCGACGTCGACGACGCAGGTGCCGCAGTTGCTGGTGTCGCAACCCCAGTGGGTCCCGGTGAGCCGCAACTGATCTCGCAGGAAGTGCACCAGCAGCATCCGGGGTTCGACGTCGGCGCTCACCTGCTCACCGTTGACCGTCATGTTCACCTGCATGGTCAGTTCCCTTCTGCGCGCACGCGCTCGGCGGCGGTGCGCAGCGTGCGGATGGTCAGCTCGGAGGCCAGGTGCCGCTTGTATTCGGCGCTGCCGCGGACATCGGTGGCCGGGTCGCAGGCCTGCGCGGCGCGCCGGCCCGCTTCGGCGAATACGCTCTCGGTGGCCGGCTGGCCGACCAGCGCCGCCGACAGTTCGGCCAGACCGGCGGGATCGGAATTCACCGCCGTCAAATCCACCCGCGCGGCGGCGGTCTGGTCGCCGTCGAGGGTGAGACTGGCCCCGGCGGCCGCGACCGCCCAGTCGCCCACCCGGCGCTCCACCTTCGCATACGCGCTGGAGCTGTTGTGCCGCACCGGGATCCGGACCTCGATGAGTATCTCGTTGGGGGACAGCGTGGTCTCGTACGGTCCGGCCAGGAAGTCGTCGATCGCGATCTCGCGTTCACCGGACGGCCCCCGGGCCAGGCACACCGCGTCCAGCACCGTGCACACCGTCGACAGGTCCTCGGCCGGATCCGCCTGGCAGAGCGAGCCGCCGAGGGTGCCGCGGTTGCGCACCACCGGGTCGGCGATCACGCGCTCGGCGTCCCGGAAGATCGGGCAGACCGCGGCCAGGGTGTCGGACTCCAGGATCTCCCGGTGCCGGGTCATCGCGCCGATGCGCACCAGCGTCGGGTCGGTGATCACGTAGCCGAGCTCGAGCGCGAGGTCGTTGATGTCGACGAGGTATTCGGGGTTGGCGATGCGCAGCTTCATCATCGGCAGCAGGCTGTGCCCACCGGCGACGACGCGCGCCCCCTCCCCCAACCGATCCAGCAGTCCGATGGCGTGGTCGACGCTGGTGGCGCGTTCGTATTCGAAGGGTCCGGGTACTTGCATGCGCCACAGTGTCAGCCGCCCTGACAGGGGCGTCAATGGCGAGTTAAGTAATCCCTGAACTCGCCGTGAAGTCGTCGTCTGCCTGCGCGTCGTGGTGGATCCGGCCGACGATGTGGGCCAGCGGCCGCCCCCCGCCGCCCCAGCGTTTGGCGATGATGTCGGCGGCGATCGACACCGCGGTCTCCTCGGGGGTGCGCGCGCCAAGGTCCAGGCCGATGGGACTGGACAGTCGGCCCAGCTCGGCGTCGGTCAGCCCGGCGGCCTTGAGCCGGTTCATCCGGTCGCCGTGGGTGCGGCGCGACCCCATCGCCCCGACGTAGCCGACCTGGGGCAGCCGCAGCGCCACCTCGAGCACCGGCACGTCGAACTTCGGGTCGTGGGTCAGCACGCAGATCACCGTGTCGCGATCGATGGCGCCCGCCTCGGCCTGGGCGGCGAGGTAGCGGTGGGGCCAATCGACGACGACGTCATCGGCCGTCGGGAACCGCGCCGGGGTGGCGAACACCGGCCGCGCGTCGCACACGGTGACCCGGTAGCCGAGGAACGAACCCTGCCGCGCCAGCGCCGCGGCGAAGTCGATCGCCCCGAACACCAGCATCCGCGGCGGCGGCGCGTAGCTGGACACGAAGACCTCCATGCCGTCGCCGAGCCGCTGCCCGTCGGGTCCGTACTTGAGCACCTCGCTGCGGCCCAGGGCCAGCAGGCCGCGCGCGTCGTCGGCGACCGCGGCGTCGGCGCGCGCCGAACCGAGCGACCCCGCCATCCCGTCGGGCCGGATCACGACCCGCCGGCCGACCCAGGCCGGGTCGGGGTGGGCGATGACGGTGGCGGTGGCCACCGCGCGGCGCTCGGCGATGTCGTCGGCCACCTCGCCCAGGTCGGGAAACGACGCGCGGGAGACCGGCTCGACGAACACGTCGATCACGCCGCCACACGTCAGGCCGACGGCGAACGCGTCGTCGTCGCTGACGCCGTAGCGTTCCAGCCGCGGCGCGCCGGTTTTCGCCGCCTCGGTGGCCAGGTCGTAGACCGCCCCTTCCACGCAGCCGCCCGACACCGACCCGGTGACCGAGCCGTCCGGAGCGACCACCATCGCGGCGCCGGGCGGCCGCGGCGCGGACCGGAAGGTGCGCACCACCGTGCCGAGCCCCGCGGTGTCACCGGCGCGCCAGATCGACATCAGCTGGGCGAGCACGTCACGCACCCTTTTAAATTAGGCTGACTCCATGACTCCGGCTCAACTTCGGGCCTATTCGGCGGTGGTTCGCCTCGGCTCGGTGCGGGCGGCGGCCGCGGAGCTGGGTGTTTCCGACGCCGGCGTCTCGATGCTCGTGACGGCGCTGCGCAAGGAGCTCGACGACCCGTTGTTCACCCGGACGGGCGCCGGGTTGGCGTTCACGCCCGGCGGCCTGCGACTGGCCAGCCGCGCGGTCGAAATCCTGGGCCTGCAACAGCAAACCGCCATCGAGGTGACCGAGGCCGCCCACGGGCGCCGGCTGCTGCGGATCGCCGCGTCCACCGCGTTCGCCGAGCACGCGGCGCCCGGGCTGATCGAGCTCTTCTCGTCGCGCGCCGACGACCTGTCGGTCGAGCTGAGCGTGCATCCCACGAGCCGGTTTCGCGACCTGATCTGTTCACGCGCGGTGGACATCGCGATCGGCCCGGCGAGCGAGAGTTCGATCGGCGCGGACGACGCGCTGTTCGTCCGGCCCTTCCTGAAGTATCAGATCATCGCCGTCGCGGCACCCAAAAGCCCACTGGCGCTTGGCGTTCCGACGCCCGCGTTGCTGCGCCAGCAGCAGTGGATGCTGGGGCCGTCGGCGGGTGGGGTGGACGGTGAGATCGCGACCATGTTGCGCGACTTGGCGATCCCGGAGTCGCAGCAGCGGATCTTCCAGAGTGACGCGGCCGCCCTCGAGGAGGTACAGCGGGTCGGCGGGGTCACGTTGACCATCGGCTTCGCGGTCGGCAAGGACCTGGCGGCCGGGCGGCTGACGCACGTGCACGGCCCCGGGCTGGACCGGTCGGGCGAGTGGTGCGCGGCGACGCTGGCGCCCTCGGCCCGTCAGCCCGCCGTCTCCGAACTGGTCCGCTTCATCACCACCCCGCGCTGCACCCAGGCGATGATCCGCGGGTCCGGCGTGGGGGTGACACGATTTCGGCCGAAGGTGCACGTGACGCTGTGGAGCTGACCGGGTGTGGACTCAGGTCCGGACGCCTCTTCGCGAGTGCGGCGTTGGCCTTGCGCGTGCGCGCAGGGCGGCGACACGCCGAAAAACCGCACCCTGAACGCACATTCGATGGGAAGGGAAACGGACGCGGCTACCACGCGTCTGACAGGTCCGCGTGCTGGCGGATCCAGGCGTGCATGGCGATGCCGGCGGCGACGCCGGCGTTGATGCTGCGGGTGGAGCCGAACTGGGCGATCGACACCGCCATCGCGGCGCCCGCGCGGATGTCGTCGGTGATGCCCGGGCCCTCCTGACCGAACACCAGCAGGCAGTCCCGCGGCAGCGCGGTCTCCTCGAGCCGCGTGGCCCCCGGGACGTTGTCCACCGCGACCACCGTCAGCCCGGCATCGGCGGCGAAGCCGAGCAGTTCTTCGGTGCTGTCGTGATGGCACAGCCGCTGATAGCGGTCGGTCACCATGGCGCCGCGGCGATTCCACCGGCGCCGGCCCACGATGTGCACGGTGTGCACCGCGAAGGCGTTGGCGGTGCGCACCACCGAGCCGATGTTGGCGTCGTGCCCGAAGTTTTCGATCGCGACGTGCAGGGAATGCCGGCGCCGATCGATGTCGGCGATGATCGCCTCGCGCGTCCAGTACCGATAGGCGTCGACGACGTTGCGAGTGTCGCCCTCTCGCAACAGGACTGGGTCATACCGCGGGTCGTCGGGCGGCTCACCCGGCCACGGCCCCACCCCGGCGGCGGGTGCGGCCCATTCGGTCGGCCCGGGCCCCGGTTCGCTCATCGCGGCGTCCACACCCCGGCGTGCGTGCCGTCGACCGCCACCGTCGCGTAGAGCAGCGCCTCGTTGATCTCGCCCTGCGTGCACAACGACGCGCTGACGCGCACCGCGTCCAGCGAGGCGTCGGGCAGGACCAGCACCGACGACCCGTACACCGAGCACGCCGGGTTCAGCCCGGCGCCGGGCAGCGTCGGGGACGCGAGCAGCATCAGTGGACCGCCGCGGTCGGCCGATTCGTCGCGATACCGGGCGGCGAGCCCGTCGGCCTCCAGGCCCAGCAGCATGTAGCCGGCGCCGTTGAACGCCGCGGGATCGCCGAGCTGCTCCTTGGCGATCGGCGCCCCGTCGGCGCGCCAGGCCGACAGGCTGACGGTCCTCACCGACAGGCCGGTGTCGTTGGCGTTGGTGGGCATCAACCCCACCGGGAACGCGGCCGGGTAGGCCGCCGAGCTGTTCGGGATCCGGTCGCGCGGCGAGTAGGTGTACACGCCGCGGACCTGGCTGCGATCCTTAAGCGGCCCAAGGCAAACCGTCCCGGCGAGCCGATCGCCGGAAGCCGCCAACGGCGAGTGGACGTCGGGCGCCTTGCCGGTCGGGCGGTCGCAACTGCCCAGCCCGTTGGACTCCATCGGATGCGACAGCGCGCCGTAGAGCCCGAACCGGATGTCCTCGGGTTTGGCGTGCGGGGCCTGCGGGTTCGCCGCCGAGGCGTCGACGTCGACTAGCACATAGTCGTCGTCCCAGCGCAGGTTCGACACCGCCATGTTCCAGCCCAGCAGCGAAAGCGATTCCCCGAACCGCGCGCCCTGGGCGCCGTAGGGGCGGGCCGGCTGGCCCGGGTCCGTACAGCCCATCAGGAGCACCAGCAGGCAGGCCGCTATCGCGAGAAGCTGCGCGCGGCAATGCAAACTAGCTCAACCCCAGATCGGTGAGGCCCAGCACGCTTCGGTACGGCAGGCCCTCGGCCTCGATGGCTTCGGCCGCGCCGGTCGAGCGGTCCACGACCGTGGCCACACCGACCACGTGTCCGCCGGCGTCTTGGACGGCGCGCACCGCGGTCAGCGCCGACGCGCCCGTGGTGCTGGTGTCCTCGACGACCAATGCGCGCTTACCGGCCACCTCCGAGCCCTCGATAAGGCGTTGCAGCCCATGGGTTTTCGCCGACTTACGCACGACGAACGCGTCGATCGGGCGGCCCGGCGCGTGCATGACTGCCGTGGCGACCGGGTCGGCGCCCAGGGTGAGGCCGCCGACCACCGCGTAATCCCAGTCGCGGGTGAGGTCGCGCATCAGCGTGCCGATCAAGGCCGAGGCCCGGTGGTGCAGGGTCGCGCGGCGCAGGTCGACGTAGTAGTCGGCCTCCTTGCCCGACGACAGCGTCACCTTGCCGTGCACCACCGACAGCCGGCGCACCAGCTCGGCCAGCTCGTCGCGGGAGTCGGTGTGCGGGTCAGGTCCGGCCACGGCCGCCACCGATTCGCTTGGTCACGGCCCGCATCAGGGTCCGCGGAATCATCCGCTCCGCGGCGATGACCGCCTTGTACTGCAGGCCGGGGATGCTGATCACCTTGCCGCGCGCGACGTCGGCCAGGCTCTGGTTCACCACGTCGTCCACCTCGAGCCATAGGAACGACGGCGACTTGGCCATGTCGATCCCCGCGCGGGCGTGAAACTCGGTGTGCACGTAGCCCGGACACACGGCATGCACCCCCACGCCGGTGCCTTGCAGGCCGACGGACAGGCCTTCGCTGAACGAGATCACCCACGCCTTGGAGGCGGAGTAGGTGGATCCGCGCCCGGGCACCAGCCCGGCCACGCTGGCGATGTTGATGACGGTCCCGGCGCCGGCGTCGAGCATGGGCGGCAGGGCCGCCCGGGTGAGGTGCATAACCGCGGTGACGTTGACGTCCAGCTGGGATTGCAGCAGCGCGGGGTCGGTCGTCCAGAAGTCGCCGGAGGTGGCGAAGCCGGCGTTGTTCACCAGGACGCGCACCCCGCGGGACAGGCGTTCGCAGACCCGGTCGCGGCCGGCGCCATCAGCCAGGTCGGCGGGCAGCACCTCGATGTCGCCGGCCCGGCCCTGCAATTCGCCGGCGAGGTCCGTCAACCGGTCGACGTCGCGGGCGACCAGGACCAGGTCGTAGCCGTCGTTGGCATAGCGTCGCGCATAGCCGGCACCGATCCCGGAAGTGGGCCCGGTGATCAGGGCTACGGGACGAGGCATGAGCGACATCCTAATGACGGCGGCCACGCCGCCCACCCGGCGCCTGGCGCGCCGTCAGTGTTGATAGTTGGTGGCCTGGTGGCCGTTGCGGCCCGCCGGCGGCGGCCGGCGAACGGCGTCCGGGCCGTGCTGCTCGCGGCGGATCGGCTCGGCGGGCCGGCGCGCGGACGCGTCACCCAGCAGCCCGGCCACGTCTTGCTGCGGGCGCCGGGGCGGCAGCTCGGCCCGGCCGGCGGGCGCCAGCGGGCGGCTCGGCGCCGCGCTGCGCGGCCCGGGGGGCGCGCCCGCCTCCTGCTGGGTCTCCTCGGGCAGCGGCGGCAGCACCCGCAACAGGTCGTTGAACTGGCGCACGGTGCGCAGGCCCTCGTCCCACTGGGTGCGGGTGCTGGTGATGGGCATGGCGACCAGCGTCCAGTTCTGCTCGTTCCACATGATCTCGGCGCAGTCCGGGGCGGTGTGCGCGAAAGTGACCATGCGGCGATCGCACGCCCGCCGGGCGGCGTCCAGGTTGGTGGAGTACACCATCCGCGGGCCGATCGCGCCCAGCAGCCAAATGTCGCTCTCCCGTGGCTCTTTGAGGCCCTTGAGCCGCAGGTCCACCACGACGTTGGTGCCCACCTTGCGGTGCAGCGCGATCACGGTGGCGACTTCCTCGAGGTCGAAGATGTACACGGCCTCACCGCGGATCTGACCCAGCACGACGTTCTCGGCGGCGATGTCGCCCACCGTCGAGATCACCCCGCGCTTCCAGCGCTTGAGGATGTCGGCCGATTCCCGCTCGTAGTCGAACCCGTGCGAGCGCGCCCACGATTTGCGGCGCCTGCTGCGGCCGCGGCGTCGATCGAGGTCGACGTACAGCAACACGCCCGCGCCGACGAAGCACAGCGCGGAGAGCGTGAACCAAAGGGGGACCATCCCACACAGGGTATCTGCATTTGCTCCGGAATAAAGAAGTCCGGTCGGTCACAACCCAATCACAGCGTGGCGACCGCGAGCGCGGCGTAGCCGGGCGAAGCGGGTCGCCACCCACGGGACGAAATGTCCGCCCCGTGGGATGGTCCCAATTTCGGGGTCAGCCCAGGATCAGCGAATCGCCGTCCGGGCTGACGTTCACCGGCACGGTGTCGCCGTCGTGAACGTCACCCGCCAGCAGCAGCTTGGCCAGCTGGTCGCCGATGGCCTGCTGCACCAGCCGGCGCAACGGCCGCGCGCCGTACATCGGGTCGAACCCGCGCTGCGCCAGCCACTGCTTGGCCGGAAGCGACACCTCCAGCGTGAGGCGGCGCTGCGCCAGCCGCTTCTGCAGCTGCGCCAGCTGGATGTCGACGATCGACACCAGCTCGCCGGGCTCGAGGCCGTCGAAGATGATCACGTCGTCCAGCCGGTTGATGAACTCCGGCTTGAACGCCGACCGCACCGCGGCCATCACCTGCTCCTCGCTGCCGCCCGACCCGAGGTTGGACGTCAGGATCAGGATGGTGTTGCGGAAATCGACCGTGCGGCCCTGGCCGTCGGTCAACCGGCCCTCGTCGAGGACCTGCAGCAGCACGTCGAACACGTCCGGATGCGCCTTTTCGATCTCGTCGAACAGGATCACCGTGTAGGGACGCCGGCGCACCGCCTCGGTCAGCTGGCCGCCCTGGTCGTATCCGATGTATCCGGGCGGGGCGCCGACCAGCCGGGCGACCGAGTGCTTCTCGCCGTACTCGCTCATGTCGATACGCACCATCGCGCGCTCGTCGTCGAACAAGAACTCCGCCAGCGCCTTGGCCAGCTCGGTCTTACCGACACCGGTCGGCCCGAGGAACATGAATGACCCGGTCGGCCGGTTCGGGTCGGCGACCCCGGCCCGGCTGCGACGCACCGCGTCGGAGACGGCCGTCACCGCGCGCTTCTGGCCGATGACGCGCTTGCCCAGCTCGTCCTCCATGCGCAGCAGCTTGGCGGTCTCGCCCTCGAGCATCCGGCCGGCGGGGATGCCGGTCCACGCCGACACCACCTCGGCGATGTCGTCCGGTCCGACCTCCTCCTTGAGCATCACGTTCTCCCGCGCCTCGGCCTGGGGCAACGCCGCGTCGAGCTTCTTCTCGACCTCGGGGATGCGGCCGTAGCGGAGCTCGGCGGCCTTGGCCAGGTCGCCGTCGCGCTCGGCGCGCTCCGATTCCCCACGCAGCGCCTCGAGCTGCTCCTTGAGCTCGCGGACGACGTCGATCGCGCTTTTCTCGTTCTGCCAGCGGGTGGTCAGCTCGGCCAGCTTCTCCTTCTGGTCGGCCAGCTCGGAGCGCAGCTTCTCCAGCCGCTCCTTGGACGCCTCGTCCTCCTCCTTTTCCAGCGCCATCTCCTCGATCTCGAGGCGGCGGACCAGCCGCTCGACCTCGTCGATTTCGACGGGCCGGGAGTCGATCTCCATCTTCAGCCGGCTGGCGGCCTCGTCGACCAGGTCGATGGCCTTGTCCGGCAGGAAGCGGGCGGTGATGTAGCGGTCGGACAGCGTGGCCGCGGCCACCAGGGCCGAGTCGGTGATGCGCACCCCGTGGTGCACCTCGTAGCGGTCCTTCAGGCCGCGCAGGATGCCGACGGTGTCCTCCACCGACGGCTCGCCGACCAGCACCTGCTGGAAGCGCCGCTCCAGGGCGGCGTCCTTCTCGATGTACTTGCGGTACTCGTCGAGCGTGGTGGCGCCGACCAGGCGCAGCTCGCCGCGGGCCAGCATCGGCTTGATCATGTTGCCGGCGTCCATGGCGCCCTCGCCGGTCGCGCCGGCGCCGACGATGGTGTGCAGCTCGTCGATGAACGTGATGATCTGGCCGGCGGAGTTCTTGATGTCGTCGAGGACGGCCTTAAGCCGCTCCTCGAATTCGCCGCGGTACTTGGCGCCGGCCACCATCGAGCCCAGGTCCAGGCTGATGACGGTCTTGTCGCGCAGGCTCTCGGGCACGTCGCCGGCCACGATGCGCTGGGCCAGGCCCTCCACGATCGCGGTCTTGCCGACGCCGGGCTCACCGATCAGCACGGGGTTGTTCTTGGTGCGCCGCGACAGCACCTGCACGACGCGGCGGATTTCGTTGTCCCGCCCGATGACCGGGTCGAGCTTGCCCTCGCGGGCGCGGCCGGTCAGGTCGGTCGAATACTTCTCCAGCGCCTGATAGGTGGCCTCCGGCTCGGGGCTGGTAACCCGGGCGCTGCCGCGCACCTTGACGAAGCCGTCGCGCAGCGCCTGCGGCGACGCGCCGTGGCCCGTCAGCAGCTTGGCCACGTCGGAATCGCCGGTGGCCAGGCCGACCAGCAGGTGCTCGGTGGAGACGTACTCGTCGTCCATCTCCGTGGCCAGTTGCTGGGCGGCGGTGATGGCGGCCAGCGATTCGCGCGAGAGCTGGGGCTGCGAGCTGGCGCCGCTGGCCTGAGGCAGCCGCTCGACCAGGCGCTCCGCCTCGGCGCGGATGGTCGCGGGCTGGACGCCGACAGCCTCCAGCAGCGGTCCCGCGATCCCGTCGGCCTGCGTCAGCAGGGCCATCAGCAGGTGCGCGGGCCGGATCTCGGGGTTACCGGCGGCCGAGGCAGCCTGGAGCGCCGAGGTCAGCGCCGCTTGCGTCTTGGTTGTCGGGTTGAAAGAGTCCACGACGACCTCCGTTCAGTTACCAAAGGTTTGCGGAAAATGCTTGTCGGGATGTTCAACGTCGTCAAGGTTGAGTGTGTTCCGCTCAACTCTAACTAGTTTTGGGCGATACTGTGCACCGGGTACCCGGGTAACGATGACGCAGACAGAACGGCTCCAGAACGAAGCCTCCCCGCGTCGGGTTTCCGGCGCCGTCAGGGGGGCCATCGTGGTCGGCGGGTTGGCGCTGGCGGGTCTGGCCGTCGCCGGATTTTGCACGGACAGCCCGTCAGCGACGGTCCCCGAGGCCGGAACATTGCAGGTCAATGGCACCGGCACGACGAAGACCATCCGCTGCCAGGGCGGCTACCTCTCGGTCAGCGGCCAGACGAACACGGTCACGGTCACCGGCCACTGCACCAGCGTCAGCGTCTCCGGCCACAGCAACCGCGTCGCCGTCGACAGTACGGACGCGGTGAGCACCTCCGGAACCGGCAACGCGGTGACGTACCACTGGGGCTCACCCAACGTCGCCAACGCCGGGACGGCCAACACCGTCAAGCAGGGCTGAGCCCGGTCACGGGCGATAGGCCGCCGGCAGGCCGAGTTCGTCCGCGTCCCCGGTCAGGTAGCGCTGCACGCTCGGCGCGATCAGCCCGACGACCTCCTCGGCGTCAAGCTCGGCCAGCGGCCCCACCCGCATCACGTAGCGGAACAACGCCGTGCCCACCAGGTTCGTCCCAGCCAGGTTCGCCCGCAGCACGGTGTCGGGCCCCTCGCCCAGGACACCGGAGATGGCCGCCATCACGTAGCCGCGCATGAACTCGCGGAAGGCCTCGTACGCGTCGGAGTTCAGCATCGCCGAGTGCAGCATGGCGACCATGGTCGGGCCGGTCTCCGGCTCTTCCCAGATCCGCAAATAGGCCCGGACCAACCGGATCCCGACGTCCTCGCGCGGCCCGTGGGTCATCGCGGCGACCAGCACGTCGCCGTCCAAGATGAGCCGCATCGACTCACGGAACAGCTCGGCCTTGGAACCGAACAGGTACAGCACCATCGCGGCGTCCACGTGGGCGTCGTCCGCGATCTGACGCAGCGTCGTCTTCTCGAAGCCCTGGGCGGCGAACCGCCGCTTGGCCGCGCGGAGCACGGCGTCCTTGGAGACCGGTTCGCCCTGGCGACGACCCCTCCGCTTTTGCGCGCCTCCGGCGCCGGGGGCTTTTTGCGCGCCTCCGGCGCCAGCGGCAGGTGGCGGCATACGACGACGGTATCATTTCATTGAGTGTTGAAAAATATCGCACGGCGCAGCGACCCGCCTAGAATCGGGCCCCGTGGGGCTCGAGGACACCGACGCGTTGCGGTTGCTGCGCGACGCGTTCGCGCAGGACGAGGCCGGGCCCGACAACGAGGTGGTCCGGCGGTTCTACACCCAATGGTTCGGCCTCGACGTCTCGGTGCGCGATCTGTTCCCGCCCGACATGGGTGATCAGCGCACCGCTTTCGCCCACGCCCTGCGCTGGGTGTACGGCGAACTCGTCGACCAGCGCGCCCAGGAACCGGTGGCCTTCCTCGCCCAACTCGGCCGGGATCACCGCAAATACGGTGTGCTGCCACAGCATTACGACACGTTGCGGCAGGCGTTGTTCTCGTCGCTGCGGACCCACCTCGGCGACGCCTGGACCGACGCCGTCGACGAAGCCGCCACCCAGTCGCTCAACCTGATCACCGGGGTGATGCGGGGCGCGGCCGACGCCGAGGAGGGCCCCGCCTGGTGGGACGGCACGGTGATCGAGCACATGCGGGTGTCCCGCGACCTCGCCGTCGTCCGGCTGCAGCTCGACCGGCCGATGGACTATCACGCCGGCCAGTACGTCAACGTCCACGTCCCGCAATGCCCGCGCCGCTGGCGCTACCTGTCCCCGGCCATCCCGGCGGACCCGGGCGGCGGCATCGAATTCCACGTCCGCGTCGTGCCCGGGGGCCTGGTCAGCACCGCCATCGTCCACGAGACGCGGCCCGGCGACCGGTGGCGGATGTCCAGCCCGCACGGCGGCCTGCGGGTGGACCGGGACGGCGGCGACGTGCTGATGGTCGCCGGCAGCACGGGCCTGGCACCCCTGCGGGCGCTGATCATGGATTTGTGCCGATACGCGGTGAACCCGCGCGTGCACCTGTTCTTCGGCGCCCGTTACCGCTGCGAGCTCTACGACCTGCCCACCCTGTGGCAGGTGGCCTCCCACAATCCGTGGCTGTCGGTCTCGCCGGTGTCCGAATACGGCGCCGACCCGGCGTGGGCCGCCGACTATCCCGACTGCACGCCGCCGCGCGGCCTGCACGTGCGCCAAACCGGCCGGCTCCCCGAGGTCGTCACCAAGTACGGCGGGTGGGGCGACCGGCAGGTCCTGATCTGCGGCGGTCCCTCGATGGTGCGAGCCACCAAGGCCGCCCTGATCGCCAAAGGCGCTCCCCCGGAACGGATTCAGCACGACCCACTATGGAGGTAGGCATGCGCGTCGTCACCCTGCGCGACCAGGCATCGGCGTTGGCCGCGGAATTCGTGCCCGAGGCCGGCATGATCGGTACCTCGCTGAGCGATGGCGGCGTGGAGCTGCTCGGGCAGCGGCGCGGGCTGGACGCCTATGTGACGGCGGGCAAGACGATGGGAATCCCGATCCTGTATCCCTGGGCAAATCGGTTGGGCGCGAACAGCTATACCGCCGAAGGCGTGACGACGACGCTCACGCCGGGCCAGAACGGGGTTCGCGCGGATCCCAACGGCCTGCCGATCCACGGCGTGCTGGCCGCTTACCCGGGCTGGCGGGTGACGGCCGAGTCGGCCGACGAGTTGGTCGCCGAGTTGGATTTTGCCGCCGATCCGCAATTGCTGGCCAGCTTCCCCTACCCGCATCTGCTGACGGTGGCGGTGCGGCTGGCCGAGCGGACCTTAACGGTGCGCACCACGGTAACTGCGACCGGCGGTCGCGCCGTCCCGCTGTGCTTCGGGTTCCACCCCTACCTGCAGCTGCCCGACGTGCCGCGCGCCGAGTGGGTGATCGAGACGCCGCCACTGCGTCATCTGCGGCTCGACGACGTCGGGCTGCCCACCGGTCAATCCGAACCCCAACCGGCGCTGTCGGAGCCCCTGGGGGACAGAGCTTTTGACGATGCCTACGACCAGGTTCCCGACGGCGCGGTGTTCGCGGTTTCAGGCGGCGGCCGGCGCGTCGAGGTGCACTTCGAACGTGGGTATCGCGCGACGCAGATCTTCGCGCCCACCGGAGACGACCCCGCGACACGAATCGTCTGCTTCGAACCGATGACCGCGCCGACCGACGCGCTGCGCCGCGGCGGCTATCGCCGCGCGCGGCCCGGCGAGCCCGCGGTGGCGCAATTCTCCATCCACGCATAGGGATTCGACCCGCAAATGAACACGACGTCTATCGGGCAAGGCGGCGGGCAAGACCCCGAGGACCAGACGCTAACGTCCCCGGCGCGGTTGCCACACCACCACGGCGGTGCTCTTGGGCACCACCGCCAGGTCGCGGCGCTGGCCGGCGCGCACCTGCGCCAGCTCCTCGGTGAGCTCCTTGACCCGCGCCTGCAGCGCCTCGACCTGGTTGGTCAGCTCGATGATGCGCTTGATGCCGGCCAGGTTGACGCCCTCGTCCTGGGACAGCCGCTGCACCTCGCGCAGCAGGTCGACGTCGTGTTCCGAATAACGGCGTCCCCCACCGGAAGTGCGGCGCGGACTGACCAGGCCGAGGCGATCGTAGGTGCGCAGGGTCTGGGCGTGCATGCCGGCCAGCTCGGCGGCCACCGAGATCAGGAACGTCCGGGATTCCTCCCGTGAATTCTTCGCCATCAGCGGTTACCTGCCCATCCCGCTCGCGGATCGAACCCACTGGCCCGCTCGGCGGCCGCGTAGGCCTCCAGCGCCTCGGCCGCGGCGCCCTCCAGGTTGGGCGGCACGGCGACCTTGACGGTGACCAGCAGGTCACCGTTGCCGCCGCTTCGCTTGGGAACACCCCGACCGCGCACCCGCAGGATGCGGCCGTCGGAGGTGCCCTTGGGCACCCGGACGCCAACCTTGCCGTCCAGCGTCGGCACCGAAATCGTTGAGCCCAAAGCCAACTCGGCGAAGCTGACCGGAACGGTCACGGTGAGGTCATCGCCGTCGCGGCCAAACACCTTGTCGGGCCGCACATGTACCGTCACGTACAGGTCGCCCGACGGGGCCCCGCGTAACCCGGCCTCGCCCTGCCCGGGCAGCCGGATGCGTTGCCCGTCCTCGACGCCCGGCGGGATCCGCACGTTGATGGTGCGGGTCCTGGTGGTGACCCCGGTGCCCTTGCACTCCTCACAGGGGTGCTCGATGATCGAGCCGCTGCCCCGGCAGTCGGTGCAGGGTTCGGAGAAGCCGAACGCCCCCTGGTTGCGGCTGATCACGCCGGAACCGTTGCACGTGGGGCACACCTTGGGGCTGGTGCCCGGCCGCGCTCCGCTGCCGTGGCAGTTGGTGCACGGTGCCGGGCTGGTCAGCCGCAACGGCATGGCCACACCCTTGGCGGCCTCGATGAAGTCCAGTTGCGTCTCGGTTTCCAGGTCGTTGCCGCGTCGCGGCCGGCTGGGACGGGCGCTGGCGCCGCGCCCGAACAAGCCGCCGAACAGGTCACCGATGTTGGTGCCGCCGCTTCGGCCGGCGGCATCGAACAAATCGTTGAGGTTGAACTCGGCGCCGTCACCACCGACGTTGAAGCCACCGAAGCCACCGGTGTCGAACCGGCGACCGCCGAAACCGCCGCCCGCGAACAGGCGGCGGGTTTCGTCGTACTCCTTGCGCTTCGCCGGATCCGACAACACGTTGTGCGCTTCCGAGACCGCCTTGAATCGCTCGCCGGCGGCTGGATTGTCGGGATTGGCGTCCGGATGCAGGTCGCGCGCTAGCTTCCGGTATGCGCGTTTGATCTCTTCGGGACTGGCGTCGGAGGAGACGCCCAGCTCCTTATAGAAGTCCTTTTCGACCCATTCACGCTGGGCCATGTCGCGTCACCCCCTCCCACCTTTCTGGTCCGTTGTTGTGCTGATTGTGTGGTCTATTCACCGGATGCGCCGGGGTTATCGCCCGATTCGCCCGGGTCGGCCGCCGGGGCGGTCTCGTCTGCCACCGTGTCGATGACACCGACCAGGGCGTGCCGCAGGACCTGGTCGCCCAGTTTGTAACCCTGCCGCATGACGGTGCCGATCACCGGCTTGGAGCCGTCGCCACCGTCGCCCTCGTGCTGCACCGCCTCGTGCAACACCGGGTCGAAGTCCTCGCCTTCCTCGCCGAACGCGATCAGGCCGAGCCCGGTCAGGGCGCCGGTGAGCTTGTCGGCCACCGACTTCAGCGGGCCGGACTCCAGGTCGCCGTGCTTGCGGGCCCGCTCGAGATCGTCGAGCACGCCCAGCAATTGGGTGACGACGCCGGCCTTGGCCCGGTCCGCCGCGGCCTGCTGGTCGCGCAGCGCGCGCTTGCGGTAGTTGGCGAAGTCGGCCTGGACCCGTTGCAAGTCGCCCAACAGTTCGGCGGCCCTGCCGGCCTCCTCGGGTGATTCACCCGAGGAGTCGCCCGGTACAGCCCCTCCCGGCGCCCCGGATGCTTCGGGGCCGGGAGAGGACTGCCGGGCTTCGCCGGTTTCGGGATCGATCCGCCGCTTGTCGGTGACGGTCACCGGTTCGTGGGGGCTGCCATCCGGTTGGTGAAATCCCTCCGTCACTTGGCCTCCCGGTCGTCGTCGACCACCTCCGCGTCCACCACGTCGTCAGCGGAACCGGCTTGTGAGCCACCGGCCCCGTCGCCACCAGCGCCGCCGGCCGCTTGGGTGGCCTCGTAGATGGCCTGGCCGAGCGCCTGGGACTCCTGGCCCAGCTTCTCCATCGCCGACTTGATCGCGGAGATGTCGGTGCCGGCCAGCGCCGACTTGGCCTCGGCCACCGCGGCGTCCACCTTGTTCAGGGTGTCCTCGGGAACCTTCGAGCCGCCCTCGGCCTCGCGCTGTTCCTTGACGAACTTTTCCGTCTGGTAGACCAGCGTCTCGGCCTGGTTGCGGATGTCGGCTTCCTCGCGGCGCTGACGGTCCTCCTCGGCGTGCGCCTCGGCGTCCTTGATCATCCGGTCGATCTCCTCCTTGGACAGGCCGGAGCCCTCCTGGATCTTGATCGTGTTCTCCTTGCCGGTGCCCTTGTCCTTGGCCGTGACGTGCACGATGCCGTTGGCGTCGATGTCGAACGTGACCTCGATCTGCGGGACGCCGCGCGGAGCCGGCGGGATGCCGGTCAACTCGAACGAGCCGAGCAGCTTGTTGTGCGAAGCGATTTCGCGCTCACCCTGGAAGACCTGGATTTGCACCGACGGCTGGTTGTCGTCGGCGGTGGTGAAGGTCTCCGACCGCTTGGTCGGAATGGTGGTGTTGCGCTCGATCAGCTTGGTCATCACGCCACCCTTGGTCTCGATACCGAGGCTCAGCGGCGTGACGTCCAGCAGCAGAACGTCTTTCACCTCACCCTTGAGCACACCCGCCTGAAGAGCCGCTCCCACCGCTACAACTTCATCGGGGTTGACGCCCTTGTTGGGCTCCTTGCCGCCGGTGAGCTCCTTGACCAGGTCGGTGACCGCGGGCATGCGGGTGGAACCACCCACCAGCACGACGTGGTCGATCTCGGAGACCGAGATGCCGGCGTCCTTGATGACCGACTGGAACGGCTGACGGGTGCGGTCCAGCAGATCTTGGGTGATGCGCTGGAACTCGGCGCGGGTCAGCTGCTCGTCGAGGAACAGCGGGTTCTTGTCCGCGTCGACGGTGATGTAGGGCAGGTTGATCGAGGTGCTCTGCGAACTCGAGAGCTCGATCTTGGCCTTCTCGGCGGCTTCACGCAGCCGCTGCATCGCCATCTTGTCCTTGGTCAGGTCGATGCCGCTGGTGCCCTTGAACTTGTCGACGAGCCAGTTGACGATCCGGTCGTCCCAGTCGTCCCCACCGAGGTGGTTGTCACCACTGGTGGCTCGGACCTCGACCACGCCCTCGCCGATCTCCAGCAGCGACACGTCGAAGGTGCCACCGCCGAGGTCGAAGACCAGGATGGTCTGTTCCTTCTCGCCCTTGTCCAGGCCGTACGCCAGCGCCGCCGCGGTGGGCTCGTTGACGATGCGCAGCACGTTGAGGCCGGCGATCTGGCCGGCTTCCTTGGTCGCCTGCCGCTGGGCGTCGTTGAAGTACGCCGGCACGGTGATGACGGCGTCGGTGATGTCCTCACCCAGGTACGCCTCCGCGTCGCGCTTCAGCTTCATCAGCACCCGGGCGCTGATCTCCTGCGCGGTGTATTTCTTGTCATCGATCTCGATGGACCAATCCGTGCCCATGTGCCGCTTGACCGAACGGATGGTGCGGTCGACGTTGGTCACCGCCTGGTTCTTGGCGGGCTGACCGACGAGCACCTCGCCGTTGCGCGCGAACGCGACGATGGACGGGGTCGTCCGTGAGCCCTCGGAGTTGGCGACGACGACGGGGTCACCGCCCTCGAGAACTGCGACGACGGAGTTGGTGGTCCCGAGGTCGATACCGACCGCACGAGCCATAGTGATTCCTCCTGCTGATTGATTAGAGCTTCTTTGGTGCCACTATGCTGAGTGAACCCCGCTCAAGACTGCTCCCGCCGACACCGTGGTGTCAACTGAGCATTGAGTGTGGTCCGCTCAACTTGTTGATCATGCTAACGGCGGTCGTCGCCGCCTTGTTCCCCGGACCCCGGCCCGTGTGGGGTGCGAAGACGAACCGGCAGGTCCGCGACGGTTGAGTAGTGGCCGTGAGTGCCCGATCACCCCTGGACTGCAGCGGGGCGCCCGGCGTAGCGGTCCCGGAACGGCTTGCTGGCCGCAGGGCCCGCGGTGAACACGAAGTCAGGGCCGTCGACCCGGCGTCCCGAAACACGATCAACCAAGACCGGTTCGGCCTCGACTCCGGTCTCCGCGTCGACGAGCACCATGCTGCGCTCGCCCGGTTGGAGTCGCGCGTTGCCCCACGCGGCCAACGCGACGATGACGGGACGCAGCGAGCGTCCGAGATCCGTCAAAACGTATTCGTGCCGAACGGGTTTCGTCTGATACGGACGACGTTCGAGGATGCCGGCTTCGACCAGTCGTTTCAACCGGGCCGCCAGCAGACTCGACGACACCCCCAGGTTCTCCTGGAACTCGTCGAAGCGCGTGTAGCCGTCAAAGGCGTCGTGCAGGATCAGCAGGGTCCACCACTCGCCGACCAGCCCCAGCGTCGCCGACAGTGGGCACTCGCGGTCCTCGAGTCGGATCTTCTCAGCCATTCCGCCACCTTGACTTCTAAATCAGAAGTTAGTAACTTCGGTTTCAGAAGTAAGTCTACTCGCAGGAGAAGCTTATGAGTCAAGAGCCGCTGCCCCAAGCCATTTCGGACTATCTGACCGCATCTGAACAGCGCGATGTCGACGCGGTGGTCGCGTGTTTCAGCGACAACGCCAGCGTGTTCGACGAGGGCAAACGCCGGACCGGTCCGGCCGAGATACGTCGATGGCGCGAAGACGTCGACACCGCATTCGAATACACCTCCACGGTCACTGGTGCGAGGGCGCTCGGCGAAGCCGACGGTACGCAGCGTTACGACGTCTACCTGCATCTCGAGGGCAACTTCCCCGGCGGCGAGGTTGACTTGGTCAACAGCTTCGCCATTCGCGACGGCCAGATCGTGGACCTGCGCATCGTGCCGGCGACCACCTCGCCGCCGGCGCCAACCACGTCGCAATCCAGGTCCTGACCGCGGAGGGCGCCAGCCCTATGCCCGGTTACCGGGCGCTGGCATCCGTCCTGTTCGGCCCGTGAAGCCGCCGAATCCGGGTTTGCGGGCACTGACCGAGCGGATCGGCGGAGCGGTGGGTTAGCCTGAGCTTTCCCCGGAGCCAACACGGCAGGACCCCATGTCATCGCAAGACAGCGCCGCCGCGCGGCTCGCCCGCGAAGAGTCGGGCTATCACAAGGGCCTGAACAACCGCCAGATACAGATGATCGGCCTCGGCGGCGCCATCGGCACCGGCCTGTTCCTCGGCGCCGGCGGAAGGCTCGCGTCGGCGGGCCCGGGGCTTTTTCTGGTGTACGGGGTCTGCGGCATCTTCGTCTTCTTGATCCTGCGCGCCCTTGGGGAGCTGGTGCTGTACCGCCCCTCCTCGGGGTCCTTCGTGTCGTACGCGCGTGAGTTCTTCGGTGAGAAGGCCGCGTTCGCGGCGGGCTGGTTGTACTTCGTCAACTGGGCGATGACCGGCATCGTGGACACCACCGCGATCGCGCACTACTGCCACTACTGGACGACGTTGCAGGCCGTGCCGCAGTGGACGTTGGCGCTGATCGCGCTGATCCTCGTACTGGCGATGAACCTGATTTCCGTCAGGCTGTTCGGCGAGCTCGAATTCTGGGCATCGCTGATCAAAGTCCTCGCGCTGGTGACGTTCCTGGTCGTCGGCACGGTGTTTCTAATCGGCCGCTTCAAGGTCGACGGTCACGATCCCGGTATGTCGCTCTGGGATAGCCACGGCGGGTTCTTGCCGGCCGGCTTGCTGCCCCTGGTACTGGTCACCTCGGGGGTGGTCTTCGCCTATGCCGCGGTCGAGCTCGTCGGCATCGCGGCCGGCGAGACCGCGAATCCGCACAAGATCATGCCGCGGGCGATCAACTCCGTTGTCTTTCGCATCGCCATCTTCTATATCGGGTCGACGGTCCTGCTGGCGCTGCTGCTGCCACACACCGCTTATCGCGACCACGTGAGCCCGTTTGTCACCTTCTTCTCGAAGGTCGGCTTCGGCGGGGCCGGCAGCGTGATGAACCTCGTCGTGCTCACCGCCGCGCTCTCGAGCCTGAACGCCGGGCTGTACTCCACGGGCCGCATCCTGCGGTCCATGGCGATCAACGGCAGCGGCCCGAAATTCACCGCGCCCATGACCAAGAACGGCGTGCCGTACGGGGGGATCCTGCTCACCGCCGTGGTCGGCCTGCTGGGCATCGTGCTCAACGCCGTCAAACCGAGCCAGGCGTTCGAAATCGTGCTCCACATCGCCGCCGTGGGTGTCGTGGTCGCCTGGGGGACGATCGTGGCCAGCCAGCTGCGGTTCTACCGGCTGTCCCGCGCCGGGGCGGTGCAACGGCCGCACTTCCGGATGCCGCTGGCGCCCTACAGCGGCTACCTGACGCTGGCCTTCCTGGCCGGTGTCCTGGTCCTGATGTTGTTGGACAAGGTCCAGGGCCCGTGGTTGCTCGGCGCGATGGCCCTGGGCATCCCCGGGCTGATCGGCGGCTGGTATCTCGTCCGCCATCGCGTGCACGCCGCCGCCCAAGAGGCCGCGCTGCCCGCGGCCGACCCGCCCGCGGCGGCCTAGGGCTCGTCGATGTCCTGACCGCCGGCCAAATCCGCGCAGTCGACGATCTCGACGTCGTTGCGGGTGCGCAGGAACTCGCCGGCGCCCCGGTCGCCGGAGATGCTCGCCAAGACCTCGGGCCAGTGCCGGCGGGCGATGACCACGGGATGTCCCGGGCGGTCGCCGAATGAGGCCCGCGCCAGCCCGCCCGGCGACGCGATCGCGCGGTCGAGGACCCGCGCCACCACCGCGGGCCCGACGTCGGGGGTGTCGATGACGTGCAGCACCGCGTAGTCCGCGCGCAGGCGGTCGGCATGCTCCAGGCCGGCGCGGACCGAGGCGCTCAGCCCGTCGCGCCACCGCCCAGCGGTCACCGCGGTGGACCCGGCCGGAACCGCGACCTGGGCGGCGCCCAGCACGACGACCACGTCCGCGCAGCCGCCGGCGCACAGGGCGTCGACCGCCACCTGAAGCCAACCCTCGACCAGCACCTTCGGCTTGCCGTAGCGCCGGCCCGCGCCCGCGGCCAGCAGCACCCCGACGCTGTGGGGCGCCGGGCCGCTCGACTGCGATAACGGCACTCTCCTATGATGACATTCAGCTTCTCGCCTAGCGACAACCGATGGAGCACGATGACTCAGGACGTGCAGGCGGCCTCCCCGGCCCCCAGGTATGCGGGCACCCGCGTCCAACGGGTCGAGGACGGCCGGCTGCTGACCGGCCGCGGCAGCTTCGTCGACGACATCTCGCGACCCGGCATGCTGCACGCCTGCTTCGTGCGCAGCCCGTTCGCGCGGGCGCGGATCAACGGCATCGACGCCTCGGCCGCGTTGGCGCTGCCCGGCGTGCGCGCGGTATTCACCGCCGCCGACCTCAACCCGGACTTACGGGAGGCCTGGCACGCCGTCGCCGGCAAGGATGTCCCCGACACCCCACGGCCGCCGCTGGCCGAGGGTGAGGCGAAGTTCGTCGGTGACCCCGTCGCGCTCGTCGTCGCCGAGAGCCGGTACATCGCCGAGGACGCGTTGGAGCTCATCGACGTGGACTACGAGCCGCTGCCCGCCGTCACCGATTTCACCCGGGCGCAGTCCTCCGACGTGCTGGTGCACGACGCCTACCCGAACAACGTCGCGGGCGGGATGAGCGGCGCCCCGCCGGACGAAGAGCTGTTCGCGGGTGCGCCGTGCGTCGTCAAAGAGCGGATCTACCAACAGATCTACGCGCCGGTTCCGATCGAAACCCGCGGCCTGGTCGTCGAATGGACTGCCGCCACCGGAGAACTCACCATGTGGGCGTCCACTCAGACCCCGCACGAGCTGCGGGCGTTCTGCGCCCGGCTGTTAGGCATTGCGGCCCAACGTGTTCGGGTCATCATGCGCGACACCGGCGGCGGCTTCGGCCAGAAGGTCGTCCCGATGCGGGAGGACATGTGCATCATGCTGGCCGCCCGCAAGGTGCCGGCGGCGCTGAAGTGGATCGAGGACCGGCGCGAAAACCTGATGTCGGCCGGGCAGGCCCGGCACGTCGACGGCACGGCGCGCATGGCCTTCGACGACGAGGGCAACATCGCGGCGGCCGACATCGACTTCGTCCAGGACATCGGCGCCTACCCGACGCCGTACCCGGTGCTGACCACGGCCGCCATCGGCATGTTCTTCCCCGGGCCCTACCGGGTGCCCAAGGCCAGCTTCAACTACAAGACGGTCTTCTCCAACACCAGCGGCCTGGCCGCCTATCGCGGCCCCTGGCAGTACGAGACGCTGGCCCGCGAGATTCTGCTGGACATCGCCGCGCGCAGGCTGAACATGGACCCGGTCGAGTTGCGCCGGCGAAACCTGTTGCGCCGCGACGAGATGCCCTACGTCAACCCCAACGGCATGCCGTATGACCACGTCGCCCCGATCGATACGTTCGAGCAGGCCGTGAAAATCCTTGACCACGAAGGGTTTCGCAAGGAGCAGGCCGAGGCGCTGGCGCGGGGCCGCTACCTGGGGCTCGGATTTTCCGCCTATATCGAGCCGACGGGCGCGGCGACCGGCCACCTGGCCACCGAGGGCGCGACCATCCGCATGGAGCCCACCGGCAAGATCAACGTGTACGTCAACGGCGGATCGAGTGGAAACAGCATCGAGACCACGGTAGTCCAGTTGACCGCCGACGCGCTGGGTGCCGACATCGATGACGTGGCAACCATCCAGGGCGACACCGCGATCACCCCGTACGGGGCCGGAACGCAGGGCAGCCGCAGCGCGCCGATGACCGCGGGGGCCGTCAACGAGGCGGGGACGCTGTTGCGCGAGAAGATCGTGGCGCTGGCCGCCCACCACCTGAAGGTCGCCGAATCGGAAGTGGAATTGGCCTTTTCGGTGGCCAGCGTGCGCGGCGAACTCGACAGGTCGGTGTCGTTCGGCGAGCTGGCGTACGTCGCGTACTACTCGCCGCAGCAGTTGCCGCCGGGGCTGTCGACCAACCTGGAGGCGACCGCCCGGTTCAATTCGACCAATCCCATCCACTGGTCCAACGCGACGCACGCGTGCACGTGCGAGGTGGACGTGGCGACCGGCAAGGTGACCCTGCTGCGCTACATCGTCAGCGAGGACGTCGGGCCCATGATCAACCCCTCGGTGGTCGAGGGCCAGGTCGCCGGCGGGACGGTGCAGGGCATCGGCGGCGCCCTGATGGAGGACATGGTCTACGACGACGACGGCAACCCGCTGGCAACGACTTTCGTCGACTACCTGCTGCCCACGGCCACCGAGGTGCCGCCGATCGAGTTCGGCCACGTCGAGATACCCGGACCGGGGCCCGGCGGCTACAAGGGCGCCGGCGAGGGCGGGGCCATCGGCTCGACGCCGGCGGTGATCAACGCCATCAACGACGCGCTCGCGCCGCTGGGCGTGACCGTCACGCGGTTGCCGGCCAGCCCGGCGTCGATCGCCGCCCTGCTGGAAGCGGCGCAACGGTGAAGCCCGCCGCATTCGACTATCACCGCCCCGCCAGCATCGACGAGGCCGTGGGCCTGCTGGCCGAGCTGGGCGACGACGCGAAGATCCTCGCGGGCGGTCAGAGCCTGGTGCCGATGCTGGCGATGCGGCTGGCCTACTTCGACCACCTGATCGACATCTCCCGCCTGCCCGAGTTGCAGGGCATCGAGCGCAGGGGCTCGGAACTGTGGATCGGCGCCGGCACCACCGAGGCGGTCGTGGGCTCTGATGAGCAAGTGCGCCAATCAGTTCCGCTGTTGACCCGGGTGACGCCGTTCGTCGGGCACTTTCAGATCCGCAACCGCGGCACCCTGGGTGGCTCAATCGCCCACGCCGACGCTGCCGGCGAATACCCTGCGGTCGCCCTGACCCTGGACGCGGTGATGGAGGTCGCCTCGCCGCGCGGGCGGCGCGAGATCGCGGCCGCCGACTTCTTCGCCGGGGTCTGGGAAACCACGATGGCGTCCGATGAGGTGCTGACCGGGGTGCGGTTCCCGATATGGGACGGCCGATGCGGGTTCGCGGTCGAGGAATTCTCGCGCCGGCACGGCGATTTCGCGATCGCCGGGGCGCTGGTCGCCGTCCGGCTCGACGACAAGGATCGGGTGTCGCGCTGCGCGATCGGGCTGCTGGGCATGGGGTCCACGGTCCGGCGGGCGACGGCGGCGGAGGTCGCGGCCGTCGGAAAACCGGTCGGCGAGCTGGAT
This sequence comes from Mycobacterium hainanense, assembly GCF_041890355.1. NCBI lineage: Bacteria > Bacillati > Actinomycetota > Actinomycetes > Mycobacteriales > Mycobacteriaceae > Mycobacterium > Mycobacterium hainanense. The sequence goes on from NZ_CP169059.1 coordinate 5,239,746, forward strand.
CCGGACGAGATCGGCCGGGCCGCCATGAAGGGGCTCGACGACGTTCCCAGCGACCTGCAGGGCACGGCCTCCTACCGGTTGAAGGTGGGCGCCACGATGGCCGCCCGCGCCTGGACACGAGCGACAGCCGAAGCAGCCACGGGGGCCGGCAATGCGTGAACACGCAATCGAGCTGTCCGTCAACGCAACCCCGATCACCGCGAGTGTCGAACCGCGGATGACGCTGGCCGACTTCCTGCGCGAGAAGTGCGGGCTGACCGGCACCCACCTGGGCTGCGAGCACGGGGCGTGCGGGGCCTGCACGGTGCTGGTGGACGGCGCGGCCGTGCGCTCGTGCCTGCTGTTCGCGGTGCAGGCCGACGGGACCGAGGTGACGACGGTCGAAGGCGTCGCCGAGCCGGACGGCACGCTGTCGCCGGTGCAGTCGGCGCTGCGTGAGTGTCACGGTCTGCAATGCGGCTTCTGCACGCCGGGTTTCGTGATGTCGCTGACTGCGCTGCTGCGCGACAACCCCGATCCCAGTGAGCATGAGATCCGGGAGGGCCTGTCCGGCAACTTCTGCCGATGCACCGGCTACCAGGGCATCGTCGCCGCCGCGCGCCGGGCCGCCGAGACCCAGTCGGTCACGCAGCGGTAAAGGTTCACCATCGGCGTGGTATCGACAGCTGCGCGGTTGCACGGGATTTCGTTACGGCGCGCGTAATCTGATTTCGCAATATTGCTGATAATCGGGAGTGGCGCGTGCGGTTTTCGCAAAGGGCACGGTGGAGTCTTGCCGGTGGGTCCCTGCTGATTGCGCCCGTGCTGGTCAGTCCGGCGCTGCTCGACGCCTGTTCCAACACAATCGCCGGCCGGCCGGTCGCCGCGCCCGGCGCGGGCCCGGTCGAACCCACGTTCCCCACGCCCAGGCCGTCGACGGCGCCGCCGGCGCCCACCGCCAGCCCGGCCCCCGGCCTCCCGACGACGCCGGCCAATCCGACCGCACCGGCCGGCGCCATCCCGCTGCCGCCCGACCAGAACGGCTACGTCTTCATCGAGACCAAGTCGGGCAGCACCCGCTGCCAGATCAACAAGGACACCGTCGGCTGCGAGGCGCCGTTCACCAACTCCCCGCTGCAGGACGGCGAACACGCCAACGGCGTCAGCGTGAACTCGGCCGGCAAAGTGCAGTGGGTGCTGGGCAACCTGGGAGCCATCCCGACCCTGCAGATCGACTACAAGACCTACAACGCCGCCGGCTGGACGATCAACGCCACCGCCGACGGCACCCGCTTCACCAACGACCACACCGGCCACGGGATGTTCGTCAGCCTCGACAAGGTCAACACGTTCTAGGGGCCTGGAAACCCAGGTAGCGGGCTTATTGTGCAGGTATCGTCCGCAGTGCGTCCGCAGCAGATTTGATCGCCACGTCCAGGCTGGCGGCCACACCGTCTAGATCGTCATCGAACAGGTCTGCATACACGTCCAGCGTCATCGACGCCTTGGCGTGCCCTAGCATCCGCTGAAGGGCCTTGACGTTGGCCCCTGCGCTGACCGCCAAACTGGCCGCTGTGTGCCGAAGGTCGTGCGGCGTGATCATGGGAAACGCCTTGTCGGCGGCTTTGCATTTCTCAACGGCTGCCGCGAAGAATCGCTTGCGGTAGTTAGACACTCGCAACACATCGCCTCGCTGGCTGGTGAAAACGAGATCATCCCGCGCCTTTCCAACCATCAGCGCCGATAGCTCGGCGGCCAACACCGCCGGGAATGGCACCGAGCGGCGCTCCCACGACTTCGGCGTCGACCACACGAGCCCGTTGAATTCGGTGACGGACCGTGACACGTTCACCCGGCGGCGAAGCATGTCAAAATCACCGACCCGCAGGGCGGCCATCTCACCCCAGCGCAGACCGGTGTAGGCAAGGAACCGCACAACTTCGGGCCGATACTCGGCGGCGGAGGCCAACGCAACCACCTGGGCGTGGGTGAGGTAGCCGCGATCGGCGTGCTTGCGCCTGGGCAACTGGATGCCATCACACGGGTTGCGGGGAATACGGTTGTCGTCCAGCGCCGCATCCATGACCTGGCGCAGGACACCGAATGCGTTCTCGATGGTCGGCACCCCTAGCTCGTCGGTCACCATGGATGCTACCCAGGCCCGCACCGCCGAGGTCTTCACGTCGATCACCGGCACATCGGCCCACACCAGGGCTACATGGTTCTTCCAGACGCCGCGTCGCGCCGCAGCGGTACGGGCCTTTATGTGGCCCTGCGAGCGCTCCCAGGACTTGTAGACCTCCTCAACCGTCGCCTTCCCGGCGCCGGGCGCGATGTATGTCCCGTTCGCGAGCTTCGCGGTGATCTCGCTGTCGAGCCACTGTTGAGCGTCGACCTTACGCGCGAAGGCTTTGGAGTGCTCGCGACCGTCGTCGTCGACATACCTTGCCCGCCAACGGCTTCCTTTGCCGTAGTTGGAGCTTGCGACACTACGAGTATTTCCGTACCCATCGCGGATGGTTCGGTACCAGCGATCTTCGACACCGGCCCTGCGGTTGCGTTTCATGGAAGCGAGGGTAAGCCCACCACCCGACAAAACCTCTGCCGAGCAGCATCCCAAAACTTTTTCCTGAGAGTTTTTTCGAACTTGGTATATCCAGTGTTATCTGCAGCGTTCCTACCTGCACTTTTGTGCATGAAATGGCCCGGTTTTGCGCGAGGCTTCGGAAAAACACGTACCTCTTCTCAGGAATGTCAGTTGCACGTCATTGGTAACGTCTGGATCATTCGAGTTAAGTCAAGAGTTACTTGGTACTTGAAACGGATGAGACTCGTGCTGGAAGACGAATTTCTAACCGCCATGGACCTGGAAAAGTGGACTGGCACCAAGGCGAGCACCTGGCGGTACTGGGCCCACGTCGGCCAGGGCCCGGACAGTTTCAAGCTGGGTAGGAGAAGGTTGTGGAGACGATCTGTAGTCGAAACGTGGATTCGAGAACAGGAGGTAAAAGGAGCATGAAGATGTCCAAGGATGAGATGAGCGGTAAGCCGAAGATTAGGCGATGCAGCGGGTGCGATAAGCGGATGCGCAATCCAAACGGGTGGAACGTTGAAATGATTGCGGGCATCGAGGCGGGCTATCGCTGCCCTAAGTGCCAAACCTCCGAAGAAGACCTAGAGGCAGAACTGAACCTAACGCTTGGGCGATCGGCGGTGGGCAAGCGGATCGCCGTTAACAGCGCTCGAGACCTCACTACCGAGGTGCTGACCGAGATCGTCAACCGCTTAATTGATACCTATCCGACACCAGAAATCATGCGGGATAAGGCCGATCGGCTCGCCCGGGCTTGCGGTGATCGGTTTTGGATGGTGGGGATAATGCGAATGACGGCCGACGATATGCAATCAGGCGCCTTCAACGAATGATTCTTGGGGCTGTCTGTCTTCGTGGCGATCGCCGTGTGAGTGACTATTACCCGCCCATTCTGTTCTGAACAGCGCCAAATCCAAGCCCGGGATCGTATGCTCATTGAGCCACCAGGGCATCCTCGGCCACGTCGTTACCAATAAAGTCTCGTAAAATCCTGTAGGTGCAGTGATCAATAAAACCGGTGCACCAACGGGGACCGCAAAACAGGATCTCGAAACCTGTGTGCATGTCCATGCATTATTTCTGGTATGCGAATGTAGTATGGTGAATATTTAACGGGGCCTCGCCGAATAATCAACGAGGCCCCGAGAATTGAGTGGTGTGGTGACTAATTTAGCGGCCAATGCTGCCCCTGCGCAATCTGCCGGGGGGCGCTGATGGCATTCCGCAGACTCCCGATCGATGAGCTATTTGATTTCGATCTGCGCCTTTGGGATCAGCACACACGCTATGACGGACGCTGGACTGATGAACAGCTCAAAGCCATTGTCGAGCGGTTAGATCTGCCCGCCGATAAGAAGCTTTCTTACGCCATTGCTTCCTTCGCCAGATCGGTGGTGCTCGATGGCAAGACCGATAATTTCGGTATCCATTTCAGTCGAGATAGGAATAAATATGCGGATCGTTACCTCGCCGACGGCGACCCGTACAACACCTACTACTTCACGACCAAGGCGGCCGACTGGCTACAAACCCATTATGGCTGTGAGCAGCTCAAGGGCACCCACATTCCCAACGTCCCCGGGCGAGAATCAGCGGAATATTGCAGCCAAGAGCTGATGGACACCATCGGCGATCTGGTCGACCCGCTAGAGGCCCGGGCCCGGGCCCAACGGCCAGAGGTCATCATTCTGCGGCACGCCAACAAGAAGAACGCCCGCTACTCCGATACCCCCGAAACCAGGGCCATGCGGAACCAGCTCTGGGTATTCAATGACCACCTGGCTCAGCGAGATATCCGACGCCAGGGCCATATGGTTGAAATCCCCCTTCTCCGCAGGGTCTTCAACCTTTCTTTTGACCGGGGCGGTCGCCTGTATTGCTGGGGTGAGTCTTACCAGGGCTTACCAAAAGAGCAGCGGCTCGAATTCACCGAGGTTGTCGACGGTGCGGTCCAACCCCTTGTGGAAATCGACTATTCCGCTCACCACTTCCACCTGGCTTACGCGCAGGTGGGCAAGAACATGCTCCCGGGTGACCCCTACGACATTCCCGGCTTTGACCGCGCTCTGGTGAAGCTGGCTGGCCTTATCAGCTTCAACGCGCAAGACAAGAGGGACGCGGCCGGAGCCGTCATGGGGGAGTCCGGATGCAGCTACGACGAAGCCAAAGCGGTAATTAGGGCCGTCCGTCGCAAGCACTACCACATTAAAGACTACTTCTACTCCGACGCCGGGGCCCGGCTGATGCGGATCGACTCCGATATGGCGGTGGAGATTATGAACCGGGTGATGACCATCACCGGTAGGTGCCCCCTACCTATGCACGACTCTTTCCTCGTGCCAGTCTGTGACGCTGGGGTATTAGCTCAGCTAATGGAAGCAGTAGCTGCTGAATATGGGGTGAGGGCGGACCTCTCTATTACTCGTGCTCATTCAGACGAGAAAGATGACAATACCTCCTCTATCCCTACCCCATATATGGCAGATCATTCCACTGAGCTGCTCATCTCCCTCATTCCCCAAACAGCCTCCGACACCTCCGACGACCCAGTGGACCCCCGATCCGCTTCGCTGGATACCGATAAGGAAGCCCACACCCCACCGGTAGAGACCTCTAGGGAACAGCCGCCAGAACTGACCGCCAAGGCGGGTGGTCGGCACATTCATGTGGGCGGCCCCTACCCGTGCCAAAAACGCCGAGGTTATGTGGGGATCCTTCCGGGGAAGGTCTGGACTGCGCTGGCAAGGCTCACCGGTGACTGGGCAAACGGGACGCCCAGCGATTACGCCACAGTGCGGGAGTGGGACAAGCTAATGTACGGCGCCAGCGAGTTCAGGGATACCTTCAAGCTGTTTGCTCCAAAAGCTGCGGACCTGCCTCCGCTTTTCCCCCTGAATTCGTTCGAGGCTCAAGAAATCGCGGCCCGGAAGGTCTACCGGAACGTCGGCCCGGTCGACCCCGAGACAGAGCACTGGCTCTTCCTGGACGTGCTGGCCGAACAGCACGAAGAGGATGCTGCCCCGCCACGTTGTGCCCAGATCGGCTCAGACAAGATCGTCCAATATGCCAGGTACATCAGGCGCCAGGAAAGGGAAAACGCCGCCGCTCGCGAGAAGGCTAAGAGGAAGGCATTGCGGGAGTATCTGCGTAAGTGTCGAGCGGCGAGGGTAAAGATTGAGAGGCCTGAACGGAGCCCGAAGCTGACGGGGATGGAGTGATGAAGCGCAGAAGTTGGATACCGGACCCCGCGACCATCGCTGATCAACTCGTCGAGGATTACCGCAACGCCACCGACGGCAGCCATGGCGACTTGGACGCAATCAGCACGATGGCCTCGTGGTTCGAGATCGGGCAAGGCCACGGTGAAGAGTTCACAGAGGATGACTGGATAGCTCTTGTGCAGGAGTTAGCCCGACGTCTGACGGACACCGAGAGAGACGATCACCAATCGCCCCAATGAGTGACGCCTCGGCCTGGATCTCGGCAACGTACTCGCGCCCGGGAAGCATGTCGATGAGCGACTCGATGGCGACGAAGCCACATGATTTCGGTAGGAATATTCCGCTGGCGGGACTGTCGCGGATTGGGTGCGCCGTGCCAGCCGACTTGGTCAGTTGGTTAGCTAGCGAAGTTCCGCATTAAGCAGCTCAGAAAAGACGAACCCACTTGATTTTCCGTAGGGATTGTTTTCGCGTTGGGACGGAGCCGGTCATCTGGCCCGCCGGGGCGGCGGTGCCAGTACGTATTCGTGCGTGGACGGTCTACACCAAAATGGGTAGCTTGAGCCCATTGCAATCCGGGAAACGATTCGGTCGCAAAGGCTTGACCCCCTGCCGATCTAACTGAGTGACGGAAATCGACCTCTCCCCAACGGGGGCTGCAGATCGCGAAGCTGAGCGGCCTTCTTCCGAGGGTCGCATCGTAGGATCCGCCTGTGGCCCCAGTCATCTACGCCGCCGACATCGGATCCATCAAATCCCGTAATTTCGGGTGGGCTCGCCTCGATCCCGAACAAGGCTCCGCTCAAATCGAGCGAGACGAGGGCACTGAGATCGCCGAACTCGTCGACGCCGTCGCGCACGACCTCGACGCCGGAGCGCGAGGTGTCGCCCTTGGGTTCGAATGTCCTCTGTTTGTCCCCGTCCCCGAGAATCCGATTCGGCTCGGTGCTGCACGCCCCGGTGAGGGCAACCGCCCGTTTTCCGGTGGCCCCGGTACGGCTGCTCTAGTGACTGGACTGGTTGAGACAGCGTGGATTCTTCGATCGCTACGACAACGATGCCCCGAGGCCATCGCATTCCTGGACTGGGACGAGTTCACCCGTGCTGGACGGGGTTTGTTCCTTTGGGAAGCGTTCGTCACCGGCGACGCCAAGGCGGCAACGCATGTCGACGACGCTCTGATTGCGGCGACCACGTTTTGCGGCTGTCTCCCAAATCCAGCGGCGGCCAATGCCGTCGCAGCCGAAAGCCCTCTGTCGTTGATCTCGGGCGCGCTTCTGTGGAGTGGTTGGTCACAGGAGCCAGCCTTGCTTCACCAGCGTTGTCTTGTGATCAAAGCGGCAGCACCCGAGCGTGCCGCCCCCTCGGCAGAGAAGGCGCATAGTACTGCGGTGGCGAAGTCCTCAAGCTCCCTGCGGGACGGGGTCAGCCAGGTCGCCAAGCAAATACCCGTAGGCAAGTGGACTACTTATGGCGACATCGCGAAGGCAATCAACGCGATTGCGATTGGTGTCGGCGCAGTGGTCGGTGTTGGCGGTATCCCCAATGAGCATCGGATTCTCAACGTCAAGGGGAAATTTCCTGAAGGGGCCCCCGCCAGCCACGTCCAAAAGCTGAAAGCCGAGGGTGTCGGTTTCATCGACGGTCGCGCTGATCCTCAGCGGCGATGGCTAGCCGGTCAATTAGCCCCAGAGCCAGACCTCACATGACGGCGCCTGCTGGCTATCCGCGAGCGCGGACCCCGCAAATACGCTCAACGCCTCAGTGCACCAACCCGCCGGTCAACCAAGGGGTCTACCCAAAAATGGGTAGTTTGAGCCCCTCTGGCACTGGCTGATCTTGCTCGGATTGGCGGGCATGGACTCCAACAACTTAGCCTCGGGCGTGAGCGTTTCGCTCAGTGTTTACGAGTTGGGCTTTCGTACGGCCAAAGAGTCATCCCGCTTTCGCCGGATCAAATCGTCGAGTTCATCAGCTTGGACGAACGACCGGCGGCCGATCTTGATGAGCGACAGTTCACCTTTCTTGACCAGCGCGTAGAACGTGCTGGGGCTGATGCCGCCCAACCACGCCCTGGCCTCGGAGACACTAATTAGGCGCCGCTCACCCCAGACCTTAGGCGCAGGTTCTCCGAACCTCTCCTCATAGTCTCGGCGGATCTCCTCATCGACCGGATCCTCTGGCCGCTCTCCGGGCTTCGGCATATAGCGCGTCGTGCCTTTGATGTTCATGTTTCGCAGATGGGCCTGGCTGCGGGGGGTCATGCTCGTCATACGCCGTGGCGCTTCTTGGCGGGCGATTGCTAATTCGACGGCCTCGTTGATGAGGTCGCGTAGTGCCTGGGCGAGGCGGTCAACGGCATCGCTCATATTTGCTATGTCGGCTCGTCGGTACGTTGAAACGTGTTGCTTTCCAACCATTCACACTGATTTCCCTGCGGGTCCTGCGCTTGCCGTGGGGGACAAGGACGGATCGTGAGCTGAGTCCATGCGAGTTGTTGACGGGCCAGCGAGGTAGCTCCCCGTGAACGTCCGCCGTAGCTACTATGATGCCGGTCATGCGGCTGGCAATGCCAAATCGAGCTTACCTCGCGGACATCGAACGGTTTCTACGGAACCGAAAGGACGACGGCAGCCCAGACCTAACCTTTGATTTGGCGCAAGGGTTCTTCAGTGTTCATCCGCTCGTACTTTGCACCATCGCTGCGATGGCAGCCCACACGCGGCGAAACGGTGGCGACGTTGTGTTACTGAATGACAAATTAGCTCCAAGTATTCGTTATTTAGAGCGCATGAAGTTATTTGATGTGATCGGTTGCGAGAGTGTATGCAGTGTTCAAGAGCACGACCCGGCTGGGCGATTTATACCTGTCACACGAATAACTACTGGAAAAGAATTAACGGATTTCCTTACTGATTTTATTCCTCTGCTGCATGCGGGGCCCGAAGAATCGATGACCATCCGATACGTTCTCGCGGAACTGGTAAGAAATACTCTCGAACATTCGGGACCACCAAGCGAAGCGTTTGTGGCTGCACAAGTCATAAAAACAGATAATCGGCTCGCCGTAGCTGTTGCCGACAGCGGCATTGGGATTCGCGAATCCATCACGCGATACCACGTAGCAGCTAACGATCGCGAGGCTATAGTAAAATCATTTGAGCCGGGGATTTCAGGCGCCACCGGGACATTCGGTGGCAACGAGAATAACGGTGGCGCAGGATTATTTTTTATGAAAGCCATGGCAACGATGGCGCGATGCCATATGGTGACCGTAACTGGCGATAGCGCAATGAAACTACGGCGAACGCCTATCGGGCCAGTTAAGGTACAACCGTCTCTGCTTGACGACAAAGTTTACTGGCGGGATGCAATACCGCCATACCAAGGCACAGCAGTTGGCATAGATATTAAGGTAAGTCCCGACATCAAATTCAACGATTTACTAAGCGAGATTCGAAAAGTCTACGGAATCAGAATCCGCGAGCAGAAAACAAGCAAACGACGGGCGCGCTTTGTCAAAACACATTAAGGTCTTCGACGCAACTGGATCTTTCGCCGAAAATAAAGATGCTGCTGCGAAAATCCGTGAAAAGTCCCTCATGCCTACGCTGACAAAATCAGGCTATGACGTCGAACTGGACTTTGCAGACGTTGAGTATGCAACGCAATCATTCATACACGCCCTGATTGCCAAAGTAATACGAACTAACGTTGAGTGGCTCGATCGTATTACCTTCAGCAACTGCACAGAGGCGGTGCAGGGCATCATCGAAATTGTTGTCGACTATGCGCAAGAAACGGATTAGCTGATGGGTCGATGCGCGCGTTGATTCCCCGTCGAGTCGTCTCCGCGCCTAGCTCCTGGCCTTCCAGCGACATATCTGGCGCCGACCTGTAGGGACAGGATATGGCTGAAGTCGAGCTTGCGCAGTTCGGCGTTCTTGGCCTCCTGCTCGGCCCAGATTTCCAGGACATGAGCATCAGGGGCAGCACGGACCTTCTGCCGTTGGGCATTGGAACAGGCGCATTTGATCGGCCATTGTTTGAATCGGGTCGCAAACCCGCACCGTGGACAGGCGGAGTGAAGGTGGCGATCACTCAGACCTCTTACGCTCACGCCCATTTCCCCTCCCACCGTCTGTGGCGTCCCGGTTATCGACGCTCTTTCGTGAGACTTCAAGACTGCCAGGGTTCTTGCCTCGGCAGCATCGCGCTCGGCCGATAACTCCAGAGGTGGCGACCACGCCTCTTGACCCAGGCGATGCCACTCTCTCGTGGGCTGCGGTAGACCTGTCCAGCCGCACTCAGCACTCGTATGTGCCTCCGTCTGACCGTCGAGACCGACATTGAGACTCCGTGCTTTCCGAACCTTCGCAAGCGAGGCGCACTTGCCAAGACCGGTTGGTGCTCGGCCGCTTCGTCACCCGGACCACCCACGAGCGTGGGGTTGGTATGCGCCGAGCCGGGGCTTGTTGGCGCATCTCGTAAAGCAATGCCAATTCTACTTCGGAAGAAGCCCGGCCGTCGGTGAGAGGTTCGGCAGCTCAAGACATCGCGCAGCAACCGGGTGCCGCCAGGAGTTCGCGTAGGAAGACGACACTCGCCGGTCTGCCCGTCATCGTCTCCGATCAGGTGGACGCCGACACGAAGTTCTGGACATCCCGAGGCGCATGTCGTCCTGTTGGTCCGCGAGAGCACGACGGTCGAGCGGTTCCGGAACGTCCAAAGGACTGCATCTGGGTCCGTGCGGTGTCGCGTATGGGTCTCAGTCTGAACGAGCCCGGTGTGGCTCGCGCCTATGAGATCTCCTGAGCTACGCCCTAACGGGCACAACTGAATACGCAACAATAACGCCGAGGAGGTATGGCCCAACTGGGCCTCTTCCGCCGTCCAACCGCTATGGCTTCTAGAGGGCTACGCGAGCCCCGCCCGAGAACATCGAGTCGTGGAACTCAATAGCTTCCGGCACCGCCCCTGGCGGGATGTCGAACGACACGCTGCCCTCGGTCCCGAGACCGGGGTTGATGTCCTGCATCCATGTGTTGTCGCTGAGCGAGGTCGTCGCGTCGTACTTCTTGCCGTCGATGATCAGCTTCTGGTTGGAAGCGAAGAAGCTCTGGGCCTTATCACCGATGTTCGTCACGCGGATGTTGACGACGAAGAACTCGCCCTTGGCGTGCTGCGGGCTCATGACCCCCTCCTTCGTGGCTGACCGATCGACACCGAGCACCTGGAACTCGAACTTGCCATCGCGCACCGAGGATCCAGGAGCAGCCACCGCAGGCCCAGCGGGCTTCGCCGGGGCGATGGTGCTCCCCGTTGAGGGGACCGACGCGGCCGTGTTCGTCTCGACGGGCTTCTTGTCTTCAGTGCTGGCGATGGCTATCAGGATTACCACTACGGCCCCGACGCCCAGGAAATACTTCTTGTCGAACTTCTTCTGGGGGACCGCGTTCGCGGGCTGGCCAGCGCCGATTTGCGGTGCGGGGAATGGCGCGTAACTCTCGGTCCACGCTGTGCCGTTGAAGTACCGCTGGCGGCTCGGATCAGATGGATCGGGATACCAACCCGCTCTCGGCTGCGTCATTAAGTCCTCTCTATTAGCTGCGCTACCTACAGGCCGAGACAGCATAACCACAGCGTCAATTAGGGCGCAGCCGAATCACGTCGCGACTTACCCAGCCGCTGCAAAGACGTCGCCGTTGTACCCGAAACTTGCCAGCCTTGTCTTTGCTGATCTCGAACTTCGCTGGCATTGCAGTTCTCCCGCTCGCTTTGCCGAACAGTGGGAAACGCCACGCCGGGTCAGGGCTCGCCAGAAGGGTTGTGCTTCGAGCACACCACCCGGACGCTCACTGAGCGGCAACTTGCCTATGCGGTTTCCAACGGGGTGAACTCGGGTAGGCGACACCCGTGACCACCGCCGAACAGCCGCCGCCCGAAGGCGACGGACAACCCCCGCAAGCCATGGATGGCGAAGATGACTCCGACACGCCAGCCTCAGAGTCCGACTACCCGCAAAGGTAAAACATGTCGCGCACCGAGCACCCCGACATGTCGGATTACGAGCGCACGGCATGGCGCGCTCTAACTGCTGAAGCCTCGGCGCCGGATGTAATAGAGGGGCCGCTTCAGCGCCTTGGCAAGTGGCGCCGAAGCGCGGGTTCGCCGAGCTGCCGGACGTGCCAAAGTCACTGCCCTTCGAGTGCCCGGCGCGGATCAGGCGATCGATGCCGTTGACACTGCGATCCGCAAAGCCGTTGACGGGCTTCACACGATGTTCGTTGAGCGGGGCTTGCATTCGGTCACTCCGGGGAAGATCTATCAGACCTTCGCCGCTGAGGGCGTCAATGTTGGCTCCTACGACGACATTTGCAAACTTGATCTGAAACTATGCGACAGGACTGTGCCCCGCCGCAAAGAGCGCTATATCGCCTTGGCAGCCTCGCAGGGTGCGGCCACCTCGCTCGCGGTAACCGGAGCTACCGTGTCCTCTACCGTGTCCGGCGGCACCACGGTCGGCGTCGCGGTAGGAGCAGTCGCCTTCGATGTCGCCGCAGTCCTAACCGGGATGGGTCGCATCGTCGCTTTGGTGGCCGCCCACTACGGCTATGACGTTCGTGAGCCAGAAGAGCAATGTTTGCATCGGGCGTGTTGGCATACTCAACGGCAGGCAACGCGACCGAGAAAGCTACTGCGTTGGCCGCACTTTCGCGACTCACTCAAGAAATGATGCGCCGTGCGACTTGGCGCCAACTTCAACAGCACCAAATCGTCACGGTCATCCAGAAAGTAGTTTCCTCGTTGGGCTTCAAACTGACGCACAGGAAACTTGCTCAGGCCGTGCCGATCGCGGGGACCCTGATCAATGGTGGGCTGAATGCACGCATCGCATAAACACCTTCGAGCGGGCGCAACGTGCCTACCGGCTCCGCTTTCTCACCGGAAAGTAGGATCTAGACCCCACGGCCTGGGAACCCGAACTTGTTGATGGCGAAGTCATCGATGTCCCCCGCGTCGACGCCCTTCTGGAAGAACAGCTCCGACTGGACCCAACCGAGGCAGATCCCGGCGAGGAAGACTTCAGTTGACCAAGTCGCATACCACCTCTATCGGGCAACGCCCGTTCGTGAGAATCATTTTCATCCCGTTGCAATCTGCAAGCTAATGCAAACGGTTACCATGGCGGAGGTCGTGAGGCCGAACACCTATCCGGCCGCCTTCAATGCCTTATAGATGATCGGCACCAGCTCCCCCATGAGCTTCCGTGAAATCTCGGAGTTGTTGAGAATCTGTGTGGACAGGTCAGTGTGGGATTCCATGGCACCGATCACTGCGGTAACGAACTCGCTTTGCAGGTCTGGACTTGCCGAGAACTGTGCCAGCGAGTTGTTCTGTGCCTGCTCTTGTAGGGTCTCGCTCTCTTCGAGCCGGTCCTTAACGTGGCTGACCACGCTGCGCACGCTGGAAGCGGAATGATCCCCGGAGAACAGGTCGTTGATCTGTGCGATGACATCTTCGAGAGCCACCATTTCGGGGTCGCGTGCCGTGCCGGTGCCTGAGTCCTTGGCCGGTTGAAGAGGAACATCACCGGTGAGTTTGCCTGAGGCGGTATTCTGCTTGTGTTGGCCGATATAGTCGAAGTCGACTGTCGACAAATCAATTTCGTGGTGTAGCTGCTGATCAGATATGACCGGTGCAAGATGCCGCAGATAGATGGACAGCTTCTCCAAGGAGGCGTCTTCGTAGTTGACGATCTGTGAGAGGAAGTCGTACTGGCGCAGGAAAGTGCTGACGTCTTTACGGAAAATCTGCAGTCCATCTAGGGCAAGCGTGTCACCGTGGTCGACGGCTTCTCGTTCTCGATCACGGAACCGGTCGCGTGCGGGGGTGACCCATTTGGTCAGTGCGTTGTTGCCCTTATTCGCCAGGTAGTCCGCAACCAGGCCGTTGATTTCGGACTCCTGGTAGATCCCGGCGGCATCGAGCTTGTTCATGGTCTCATGGACGATGTTGGGGTCCGTGACGTCGGCCAAGGTGGTGGCCTCGTAGTAGGGCTCGAACGCTTCGACGATGTCCTCGGCGGCATTGGCGAAGTCCAATACGAAGGTCTGGTCCTTGCCCGGCGCCACCCGGTTCAGTCGGGAGAGAGTCTGCACCGCCGCCACCCCGGACAGTCGCTTATCGACGTACATCGCCACCAGCAGGGGCTGGTCGAATCCGGTCTGGAACTTGTTGGCTACCAACATCACGTTGTACTCATCCGTGGCAAATGCATCTCGGAGATCGCGGCCCTTCAGACCAGGATTCATCGAGTGCTCGGTGACCTTCTCAAGGCCGGACTCGGCATCGGTAACTTCACCGGAGAACGCCACCAATGCCGTGACGTCGGTATAGCGCTGTTCGGCAATGTACTTATCGAACGCGAGCTTGTAGCGCACTGCCGCCTTGCGCGACGAGGTCACGACCATGGCCTTGGCCTTACCCTCCAATCGCCAGCCGACATTCTCGCGGAAGTGCTCGACGATGATCTGCACCTTCTGCGAGATGTTGGTGGGGTGGAGCTTTACCCAGTTCATTACCGACTTGATCGCCGCCCGCTTATCCACCAGCTCCCCACCGGTACCGCCGGATACCTGGATAGTGCCCGCCGCTGCGGTGTCTTGGGTTTCGTAGGTCTGGCCGTTGTGGGTGAGCCGGAAGGCCGTCTTGTACGGGGTGTAGTTGCGCAGCACGTCGAGGATGAATCCCTCCTCGATCGCCTGTTGCATAGAATAGAGATGAAATGGGTGCGGTAAGCCGTCAATGCCTTTGTGCCCGAACAGTTCCAGGGTCTTGGCCTTCGGGGTGGCAGTAAAGGCGAAGAACGACAGGTTCTTGGATTCGGCCCTAGCGGCCATCTCCGCCGCCAACACATCCTCGGCATCCACGGTGCCGCCGTCGGCGAGTTCGTCAAGCTCAGTGGCCGTCAGGGCCGCTTTAAGCCGCTTGGAAGCTTCCCCAGCCTGAGATGAGTGGGCTTCGTCGGCGATGATGGCGAAGTTCTTGCCCTTCAGGTTGGCTTGAGTCTGGATGAGGTCCAGGGCAAACGGGAAAGTTTGGATGGTGACGATGATGATCTTGGTTCCCCCGGCCAGAGCATCGGCTAGTTCCTGCGACTTGGCCCCGCCCAGTCCGGCGATGTGGGCGACAACCCCTGGGGTGCGGTCGATCTGACGGATCGCCTCCTGAAGCTGGGCGTCCAGCACGTTCCGGTCGGTGATGACGATGACCGAGTCGAACACCGGCTTATTGGTGTCGTCGTGCAGTACGGAAAGCCGATGGGTTAGCCAGGAAATGCTATTGGTCTTGCCTGAGCCCGCCGAGTGCTGAATCAGGTACCGATGTCCGGGTCCTCGGTCGCGGGCTGCCTCGACAAGACGGGTGACAGCTTCCCACTGGTGGAAGCGAGGAAACAGCATCGTCTGTTTGCGAATCTTCTTGTCGGAGAGCGGGTTGACGTAATCGTCTACCTGCAGGTGCATGAAGCGCCCGAGGATGTCGAGCCAGGTGTCGCGCTGCAAGATCATCTGCCAGAGATAGGCCGTTGGTGAGCCGTGCGAGTCCGGCGGATTACCAGCGTGCCCGTGGTTACCCCGGTTGAAGGGGAGAAATGCGGTGTCCTTGCCCGCCAGTTTGGTGGTCATCTGCACCTCGCTGTTCGAGACCGCGAAGTGCACCAGCGCCCGTGATCCGAACTGCAGCAGGGGCTCCCCTTTGGGGAGGCGATGGTTCTTGTATTGCAGCATCGCGTCGGTGATGTTCTGCTTGCTTAGATCGGTCTTCAACTCGGCGGTGGCCACGGGAATCCCGTTGACGAATAACACCAAGTCGATGCTGTTGCCATTTTGCGTCGAGTAATGCACCTGCCGCATCACCCGAAGGCGCACAGCGTCATAACGCTTCTTGGTGGTTTCGTTTAATGAGGTGTTAGGCCGGAATTGGCACATCTGGAACTGGGCGTTGAGGTCTTTGAAGCCCCGACGCAACACGCCCAGAGTGCCTCCATTGGCCTTCGGATCAGCACCCAACATCTTCACCAAGGTCGCCAACACCCCGGTCTGGGCCTTCACCAGAGCGTCACCCGACAGGTCCGGCTTGACTCGCTTCGCCAATTGGTCCGGTTGCGTATCGGCGAGCCAGCCGAAGATGTCCTCGGGGAACAACGCGAGTTCGCGGTCGTAACCCGTATCTGTGGCGGAATACAGCCAGTCATGTTGGCCGAGGTAGTCGCAGATCTCGGCCTCGAACGACGATTCGTGATGTTGTTGCGCCACCGCTACGCCGCACCCCGCACATCAATCTTCCCGGTCACTGCATCGGTGACCAGCGCAGACCGATACTCCCGCAGAGTGCGGATCACCTCCTCAGCCTTCGCTATCAATGCGTTGATGCTGGCGCATCTGTCCTCGAGGAAGCTAACAATCTCCTGCTGCTCAACGGGTTTCGGATGAGGCCATTCGAGGCTTTCGAGCTTTTCGGCGGTGAAGTGCGGGATGGTCGCCTTGCCGCACAGAATCGAAACGTGACCGATCTCAGTCGCCGACCGGATCAGATACGCAAGAAAGCGAATACTGTCATCCCCTCGTGCCCGCACCCTATTCAGCGATTTTTGGAAACCCCACCCCGGCAGGTCTTCCCGCACGATGGCGCATCGACCATATGTCGCTCCCCCTTCTACAACCAGGAGGTCATCCTTGCGTACCGAAAGCTTTCGCATCTCCTCAGGCGTAAACCAGCAGAGCATAGGGTCGTCGAGATCGAGTTCAAGCGCCTCATTCAGGCTGCCTGCCTTAAGGTGTGGGAGAAGCTGGTCATTGGACGACTGCCGCGCACCTTGGTACATCTTGCCCAGAACTACTGAGAAGCCGTGCTTAACCTTGCCCAGCGTCCAATGAGACGGAATCTGCCCAAGCCACGGGATACCTGAGTCCACCATCTCCACATCAGGGTCGAGTCCCTTGGTGACGGCGTGGGTGATGGTGGCGATGCGATCCTCGCGAAGGGTGGCGATAAGCTGCTCCTGCTTGGCGATCAACGCATCGATCTTGGCGGTCTCACGATCGAGGAAATCGGCGATGGCACGCTGCTGCTCCATGGTCGGGATGAAAGCGTCGATGGTTTTGAGGACGCTAAAAGGCACTTCGGTGGTGCGGACGTTCGTCTGGTCGCCTGATCCGATACCGCGCTCGCGAGCTATAAGTTCGGCGATGAACGAAGTCGACTTCATCAAATAGACGATGAACCGCGCATCGTTGTCCGGCAGGGGCCGCATCACTTCATAGTGATAGGTAACCAACCCATCTTCCGCAGCGACGCCAAGGGCGCCAGCACGGATGCTCATCTTGTTGAAGACGATGTCGCCAGCCCTGCAAACCTTGTACACGTCCAACGACTCCGCCCGAGGGGGCTTGTCTGTTAATTCGGATCGGCGAATCACACCCCGCGTCTGGGACACGGACATAAGCGGTAAGTCAATACCGGGGATCCGCTCGTCAACCCGACGAACCGACGACCCGACGCGAGTCACGCTCCAACCTCACGGAGCATTACCTGTATCTCCGACACCAAGATTCGGAGGTCCTTCTGAATTTCCTCCAGCGGCCTAGGGGGTATGTAACGGTGGAAGTTTCGGGTGAAGGGGATCTCGTAGCCAACTTTGGTCTTTGCGTAGTCGATCCAGGCGTCGGGGACATGCGGTAGAACCTCGCGGGCGAAGTACTCCTCGATGTCGTCAGTCAGTGGAACATTCTCGGTGTCCCGGATGGTTGGGTCAGGTTCGGGGTTGCCCATAGAGTCAGTGACGACGGTGGCAGTGTCATCGTGCTCGCCGATTGTCGACCAGATTGCCTTTATCAGCGGTGCAGGAGGTTTGGTCAAACCGGCTTTGCGGAGTGCATCCTTGGCTTCGGTAACGAACTCGTCGCGGTCCTTCCATTCCCACCCGATCAACCCGGCGAGGGCATTGCCGATCGCGGCCCGCTCGCCGGGAGAGAGCTTCTCGATGCTTTTCTGGGCCAAGACTTCATCGACCTTGTCCTCGGTAGGGGTGAAGCGCAGCTGCAGGGGCCGTTCGACGGTGATGGTGGAGTAGCCGAACTCCTCACCTTTGAATACCTTTGACAGCGCTGGGCGCTCATCACTGCCTTGCTCATTGCGGAAGCTGTCGTAAAGGTGGCAGATCCGCGTAATGTCCTTGTCCCGCAGTTCTTTCCTCTTGGATCCGAGCGACTTGCGCATCTTTCCGTACATGTCTACGCCGTTGATCAGTTGGATCTTGCCCTTGCGCTTGGCAGGCTTGTTGTTGTCCATGATCCAGATGTAGGTCGCGATGCCTGTGTTGTAGAACATGTCCGTCGGTAGCGCGATGATGGCGTCGAGGAGATCGTTCTCGATAATCCATTGCCTGATGTTGGACTCTCCGGATCCCGCGCCCCCGGTGAAGAGGGGCGAGCCGTTGAGCACGATGGCCAGGCGGCTACCGCCCTCCCCATTCTTGACGGGCTGCATCTTTGATATCAGGTGCATTAGGAACAGCAGCGATCCGTCCGAAACCCGTGGGAGGCCGGGTCCGAATCGCCCTGCGAAACCTCGCTGCTCGTGCTCATCGGTGACTTTCTTCTGTTGGGTCTTCCATTCCACTCCGAAGGGCGGATTGGATAGCAGGAAGTCAAAGTGCTTTGTTCGGAAGCCGTCATCCGTCAGGGTGTCGCCAAGGTAGATGTTGTCGACGTCCTGGCCCTTGATGATCATGTCGGACTTACATAAGGCATACGAGCGCGGGTTGACGTCCTGCCCATAGAGCACCGGTCTGGCTTTGGAGTTCATTTCGACGAGGTGGTCAAAAGCTGTCGAGAGCATGCCGCCGGTACCAGCGGCGGGGTCGTAGATCGTGCGGACGGTGCCCGGTTTGGTGAGCGCGTCGTCTTCAGACAGGAACAAGATGTCGACCATCAGGGCGATGACTTCGCGGGGGGTGAAGTGGTCACCGGCCTGGGTGGCATTGGAGTCGGCGAACTTGCGGATCAACTCTTCGAAGATGATGCCCATGTCGTGGCCGGAGACGGCTTTGGGGTGGAGATCAACGGCGGCGAACTCCTTGACGATCAGGTACAGCCGGTCGGACTTTGCCAGTCTCGCGATCTCGTCGATCAACCCGTAGCCGTCGAAGACATCGCGCACGTTGGGCGAGAACTGCTCGATGTAGTCGATCAGGTTATCGGCGACGCCCTCGGGGTCGCTGGTCAGGGAGGCGAAGTCCCAGCGAGAGGTGTTGTAGAAGTGCAGCTTGAACTTGGCCTTCAGCAGCACGTCCGGGTCGACTTTGGTCGACCTGATCTTCGTGTACTCCGCAAGTACGTGATTCTTGGTGGACTCAAGGATGCAGTCGAGACGACGCAAGATCGTGAAGGGCAAGATCACGTCGCCGTACTGATTGGGCTGGTATGGACCTCGTAAAAGGTCGGCGATCTTCCAGATCAAATTGGCATTGGTCTTCGCCATTGCGCCGCCATCCCCTCCGTTCGACCGGTGAGTGCGAAGTTACCCCAATCTGATCTGGACCTTGCGAGATTGCCGGTCCTATCTCTCTCGTGGTCGTCAAACCCGTTTGGCCTGGGGTGATCGCGGCCAGTGAGCCACATGTCCAGTTACCATCGCCCAATGGCAACGGGGGGGTCCGACCGCCGCTACGCACCCATGACCGTCGAGCATCTGAAGCGCCTTGAGAAGATCGCCAAGCAAGATCGCCAAGAAATGTTCGCCAAGAACCCGCGTCTCGCCGTGTACCGCGACCGCATGTTGCTCGTCGCTCTCTGCCAGGGCGCGGCGCTGCACTACGTCGATGGGAAGAACGGCGTGAAAGACATCGACGTCTACACGTTCTACTCGGCAGTGCCTGGCGTCATGCTCACGCCTCGTCGAAACGTGCCTGCCGACTTCGGGGAGTCGGAGTTCGGCTATTGGTCCAGAGAGGAGCCGATCAAAGGTGAGCGCTACGTAGGCCGGAGGGTTGATCTGCTCCAACGTTCGCTGAAGGTGCCTCCGGATATCGATCCGGTCGAGGCTGTGCGGACTTGGCTTCAAACCAATGGCGGTACACCAAAACGATTGCGACAGGAGGCCGTTGTGGGCATCTGGCCGAGGAAGTATCTCGGCAAGGTGATCTGGCCGATAGATCGCATCGTCTGACTTCACAGAGCGATCAACCCTGCTCCTAAGCTGACAGTATGTCGTCCAACTGGGTGCCAACTCTGGGTACGGTCATCGTGGCTCTTCTTGGATTCGCGGGCGTCCTGATTGCGCAGGTAATCGCCAACCGCCGAGCGGATAAGGAGTGGGAGCGAGAGCGTTACCGCGAAGAGCAGCGGTGGGAACGGGAAACTCAGAGCAGAAGGCGTCGAGAGTTTGCCGAAGCGATCGCTGACTATGCATCGGCCGTGACGTCGCTCAGGCGAGCTGAGTTCAATCGCGGTAGGCAACGAATTGACCAGCTCCCCGAAACGAAGCACGAGCTAGCGAAACAGGAGACGTATCAGCTTCGGGTTGAGGCGGAAAGTAAGCGGTTCATGGTTGTCCTTTTGGCCGACCGCGAAAACGATCAAGACCTGCTGACGGCGGCGCGCGACGTGATCGAAAAATGCCACCAGATCTCGGCGGTATCAGAGTCCATGGCGGACCTGCAGAGCCACGACCTAGCAGCGAAGGAGGCCTTGGACGAGTTGATCGAAGAAGCCAGTCGGCGAGTTTAGGGCAACTGAGCCGTCGCCTCGCCCGCCGTCATTGTCGCGGTCTGGGGCGACTGGAAGCCGTTGTCCCGGCCCCAGGCCGAAGTCTCCTCCGCGAGGTATCGGTACAACGTCGCCCGGCTCACCCCGAGGAACTTGGCAATGTCCCTGCCGGTGTGCCCGTCTTCTTTCATGCGCTTGGCCGTGGCTAGGTCCTGGATTTCCCGAACCTTGCGGGGCCTACCGAACTTGGTGCCGTTGGCGCGGGATGTGGCTCGCTTGAGGGCGGTGCGTTCTTTGATCAGCTCCCGCTCGTACTCGGCAAGGGAGCCCAATACCCCGATCATCATCCGACCCGCCGCAGTCGACGAATCGATCCCGTCGGTAACTGAGATCAGAATGACGCCGCGATCCGTGAGGGTCCTCACGGTCTCCAAGATGTGCAAGGTGTTGCGGCCTAGGCGGTCGAGTTTCCAGACCACGACGGTGTCGCCTTCCCGGAGGTATTCCATCAGCGCGGCCAAACCGGGGCGGTCATCGCGGGCGCCGGACATGGTGTCGGAGAACGTCTTCGTCGTGCCCGCCGCTTCGAGGGCGGCGTTCTGCTGATCGAGGGTCTGCATGACGGTGGAGACTCGCGTGTAGCCGATGCGTTGGCCGGTCGGACGGCGGTCGACGCCGTTCTCATGACTCATATGTACTGGAATCGCAGATTTGAGAAAGTTATTTCCAAGACAAAGTTTTGAGACAACTCGACGTCGGCGAACGCAACGGAGTCGGAGCGCTCGATCGATGTCTCGAATGTGGTCTATTTCAAGACGACTTGGCGGGCCCCCTGTGGATGCCTGGCATCATGCCATCGCCGCCCAAGTGATATGCCCCGCGAAGCCCTACGATGTCGCCGTGTCACGGTAGCCACCCCGGAAATCCGCGTAGGCCGCGAGGTCGCCGCAAGCCCGCGCCAGCAGCGTCCGGGAATGCAGCAACCGGATCTCGCGTATCACTACAACCTTGTTCACCCGCCCCCGTTTTCCGTCTCCTCTCGATCGCGGCGGGTTCGAAAGGCGCCATGCCGAATAACGCGGCTCCAACATCAGCGTTGCGCGGGAGGAGGGTCATCCCCCTCCGGAAACTTCTTCAGGAAATAATTCGAGACCTGATTACGCTCGCGCTCGTACCGCAGGCCCGTGTAGAGAAGCGCAATGGCGGCAGCGATCACGCCACTGGTGATGATGCCGTTGAGCGCCGACTGGAACTGTTCTCCCCGATGGCCCAGTAAGCCTAATACCATTTGAGCCAAAAGAAGTCCCTCCAGAAACACGAAGGATATGAAGGCTTGTCTTCTGAAGTTCCGGACCGCAGGTTCCTCGTGTATCACTACCCGCTCGATCCGCTCCGCTACCGACTGCTCGAGGAGCCTCTTCTCCCGCGCGCCGTCTCTTAGTTCCTTGACAAGTTCGATGTCTCTCTTCAGGCGGTCACGTTCATCACCCTTGGAAACGCGCCGATTAATGAGCGCTACCACGACGGTTGCCGCAGCCGCTGCAAACCCCACAAGCAACGCAACTGCGGGACTACCCATGTCAGGGGTCGCCATGGGGGAAATTCTTCCACCGGGACGCCGGTGTCAGCGGCCCGACTCGCCGTGCTTCCGGCGAGGTGCCTGGCGGGTGCTGCCGTAACCCTGCCAGGTCGCCGCTTTGCATAACGGTTGCCGGTCTGTGAAGAATTCCAAACATTTGGTCGAGGAGTTAGTGACGTGGCAATACGTAGCCGCCGACCGGCCAGTCAGGGGTCTCACGCAAGCAGCACGCGCCAGCGCATCGATGGGCCGATGTGAAAGACGAGGCGTTCACGGGTGCCCCGTCGTTGCCGCCGCGCAGGGGTTAACTGACAACCTTGGTCGCCAGCGCTGGGCGGCGTGGTCATCGATGCCGCATTGCGTTCTGTGGAGATCGGCGGCTTGGGATTTCGCACTCGATACACTTGAGGTCGCTGCCCGGTTCTACCGTGCGGCCAACGGTCTCATCGCACGGAACTGCGGTACCGTGACAAGGTAATGGGCACGACTTACGTTGCGCGCCAAAGAACGCGGATCCGATACGTCGAGCCCGAGGCGGTGATGCAGCAGTGGCTGCGGTGAGTATCGACTAGTATCGCGACCTCTAGCTCTACGGCCGGTTATCGCCTACCCGACCTCTTCGGGCTGGCCTTCTTGACCGGCGCCTTCTTGGCGACGGCCTTGCTGGCCGCCTTCTTGACCGGCGCCTTCTTGGCGACGGCCTTGCTGGCCGCCTTCTTGACCGGCGCCTTCTTGGCGACGGCCTTGCTGGCCGCCTTCTTGACCGGCGCCTTCTTGGCGACGGCCTTGCTGGCCGCCTTCTTGACCGGCGCCTTCTTGGCGACGGCCTTGCTGGCCGCCTTCTTAGTCGCCGCCTTCTTGGCAGGCGACTTCTTGGCGGCTGGCCCCTTATGGGCAGCCCTGTGGATGTTGCCCCAGGTGTCCGTCACGCTATACCTGTCCCATTTTCAATGGCGATAGTGTGAACTACGAAACAACAAGGGGCACAGAAGAAGTCGCGCCGTATCGTCACGATGTCTGGTCGCTCCTTCTCTTCCTGTTCTCGGCTCTCTTCCTTCTCGCGGCGACGATGTTCCGCCTCCTCGCTAGGGTCATTGATGTTGTTTCGTAATCTGTCACGTCAAACGACCTACCTCACAATCAGAACCCATACCAGTAATGCGACTTCGGCAACCAGAAGAATCACCGCTACGCGAAACGCGAGTTGGCGTCGGTCGAGCTTTGGCTGATTTTCCTTGCCACCCTGGATCATTGCGTCGGTAATGAGTGTCCGAATCTGGTCCTCGGTCTTGTTAGCTCGAATGTTCTCCATGATGATTGACGCCGAGGGCACGAAGTGCCATCCCGTCGCTGTCCAAACCACGTAAAACACGCAGCCGCCGAGTAGGACCACGATGATCAGCAGCGCGACGCTCGCGCAGGACGGAAAGACCGCGCCCTTTGTCGGATCGTTGTTGAGCAGTCCTATGCCTGCTGAGAACGAGGTGAACAACGCAGCAGTCGCAAGCAGGGTATTGGCTCGCGTTCGCACGTTACCGAGAGTCGTATCCTGCATCGCCAATTTCTTCTGGGCCGCGTCATACGCGAGCTCTAAACGCTTGTCGGACGTTTGCTCAGCCACCCGCGAAAGCTCCAATCCCGCCCGGCCGTGTCGGCGAACTAACAACGCGTCCGCAGAATAGGACCCAGCGCGGCGGCTTTGAAGGACTCTGATCGGCGCGTCGCGAACCCTGCGATATCCGCTTCGATGACCATCTCAGGCAACGGGCGATATAGACCGCCAACACCGGCACACCGCCCGCCTCGAAAGGTGAATTGACCAGCAGGTCGGCGCCAGTAGTCTTGGCGCCAGCGTGGAAGGGGTTGCGATGCGTATCAGTGCAGGACCGCAGCGTCGTGTCGCCGACCAGTCGTCAGCAACTGCAGCCCCGCTGGAAATTCCGGGCTAATCGAGAACTCCTGACGATTCGATGCAGCTCAAGTACATAAGCATCCCGGCGCTAATCGCCTTCGCGGGCGGTGACCCGTGGGCGGTCAACCGGACTCTGCAAGCAGGCCAGCCGGGGCAGATTTCGAGCCTGGCGAATGCGTTTAAGGCTGCGGGCCACTCCACCGCCGAAGCCGACCATGCCTTCGAGCAGGCGCGCTCTCGCTTCGATGCTGCCTGGAATCATCAGGATGGTGATCATCCGATCAACGACTCCGCTGAAGTGCAGCGGGTGGCGAAGTCCCTTGGGGCGCAGTCCCTCCAACTGCCCAAAATAGGTGCGGATCTGGAAAACATTGCCGCATCGTTGGCCGAGGCCCAAAAGGCCGCCGCTGGCCAGATCGCCTCGCTGGAAGCCCAGCTGAAAGGGCTCGACGACATGATCGCCGAGGCCGTCGAGTTAGAAAACGAGCACCCCGACCTCAGCGCGGCCGACCGAAACGCGCTCAACACCTACATCACCTCACTCGAAGACGACGCCATCCGCGACACGAAGGCCGCGCTGGGCCAGCTCCAAGCAACCCGCGACGGCTACTCGAGCACGTTGCAAAACGCGCTGGGAAACCTCAAAGCTGAGGGATACGACCCGGCAGGTATTAGGGCGCAAGAGGGCCCACTGTCACCAGCACCCCCGTTGCCGGATGACCCCAATCAGTTCGCCCAAGTGTGGAACTCGCTCACTCAAGAGCAAAAAGACGCCGAATACAATCGCAATCATTTCATCGGCAACCACGGGGGCATGCCCTTCGTCGATCGCGACCACTACAACAGGCTCCACCTCGACGAGCTACAGAGTGCCAACCAAGCCGACCTGGACCGGCTGCGTGCTCAGCACCCAGACTGGGCCAATGGGAAGACGCCGTTCCTGAAGACCAACGAGTTTCTGAACTGGCGACGGCAATGGGACGCCGCCAATCGTGCCCGCGATGGGTACTCGAACGTGAAGAGCACTCTCGGCCCGCCACCGGACAAGGTGCCGCCCGGAAAACTGCCGAGATACCTCGGTGTCATCGACGACAAGGGCCACGCCGCTGTCTCCATCAATAACCCCGACACGGCCAAACGGGACGCCACCTTCGTACCGGGTACGGGCCAAGATCTGACGCGTTTCGACGCGAGCGCCTTGAAATCTGAGCGGATGTTGTCGGCTACGCTTGCCGCCGATAAAAGCCTTCGGCCACAAGATGTCTCAGTAACCACGTGGATGGGCTACGACCGACCAATGAGCCTTGTCGACGCGGCCTCAACCAGCTACGCCCACAACGGCGCCGCCGCACTCGACGACTTCCAATCCGGACTGCGCGCCTCCCACAACGACGCGGTTACCGGGGGCCCCTCACTGAACACGGTCATCGGGCACAGTTACGGGTCCACCGAAGTGGGCGCGGCGGCGCTCGGTGGCCACCACCTCGACGCCAACAACGTCGTCGCGGTCGGCAGCCCCGGGGTACTGGCCGGACATGCTAGCGACCTCAACCTCGATCCCGGGGCACACGTGTTTGCCACTAGAGCACAAAACGACGTCATCGGCGTCGTCACGGGCATGACATTAGGCCCGGACCCCATGAGTTCGAAGTTTGGAGGCATCCCGTTTGAAGCGGCCCCCGGACCGGGCTGGCCGTTCGGCCTGCCGACAGTGGCGGCCCACAGCAGTTACTGGGACCCGGGCAACCCGGCGCTTGACAATATGGGCCGTATCATCGCAGGCAGAGTCGATGTCACCGCACCTACCTTCACCCCCTAGACACCCATGCTGAAACCGATCAACCGCACGCTGCCTTGCTTGCTGGCCGTCCTGCTCGCAGCGGGGCTATGTGGCGCGGCGTGCTCATCAGGATCGTCACCTACTTCCACAAAACGATCGGCGTCCGGCACACCGTCTGGTGCAACGATGATCCCAGGAGGTCCAATGGAGTCGACACCAGCCGCTCCGTCACCGAAAGTACCTGCGAGCCAAGAAGAAGCGCAGAATATGGTAGTTCGCTACATCCAGAAGACCGTGGACGCGCTCCCCCCCGGAACCAATGTCGATGGAACCCGCTACAGCGGGGTCGGTTCCGGGATCGCCTACTGTGAAGACGAGCCGAAAGACAAAAACTCTCCCGTCAACTACTCCTACTGGGGTGATCTGAACCTTCCGCAAGGTACGGACGTCGACGCCGTCTTCAGTCAGGTGGAAAACATTTGGAAGGCCTGGGGCTGGCAGGTCCTTGAGCGACAAGGCTTCGAGAAACCCAACAGGTTCGGCTACGCCCCCGACGGTTACGTCGTGCAAATCAAGGCCGCCTATCCGCCCGGTTCGCCCCCAACGATCATCGGGACATCGCCGTGCTTCCCGGGCAACTTGCGCAAAGAAGGGACCCCTGTTCCCACCGTTATAAATCAAGCCTCTCCCGCGAGATGAGCCGACGGAGCGGGATTGGACACCGATCTGGCTGATCGCCGATCAGGTAAGCCATCAACGACTCCCCTTATCGACGCCATGACTCTTGGGGGGACCGACCCCTAGAACATGTGGCCTTAACCCTCACGATCGATCTGTTGAACGTCATGGCCGGTCAGCTGCACTGGTGATGTCGGTGGTTATCTCTATGCTGTGGCCCATGGTGCGACGCAAGCAGGTCTTTAAGATCACTTATCCCAACGGGAAGATCTACGTCGGCTTGGACCTGACTGGGAAGGTCTCTTACTTCGGTGGCCCGAGCGCCGACGAACCCATATCCTCCGACCTTGCTGAGCACCGCCTCGACCTAGCCGTACGCAAGCAAATCTTGTGGGAATCGGACACTGCCACCGACGCTGAAGCTCGTGCAATCGAGACCACGTTAATTCGCGAATATTGCTCTGCTGACCCGAAAGTCGGTTACAACGTTGCGGCCCAAGTTCTGCCGCCTGCGAAGGAGTCGGCGGTACCGCCGATGCGCTGGTACTGCCGCCCCGAAGGTGACAAGCAACAACTGAGAGTCACGCCTCGGCTGGCATCCTGGAATAAGGCCGACGATCCCGATCAAGTTCGGCTGCGCGCTTATCTCGATGACACCGAAGAGCTGCTCGCGGGTTTGCGGGTCGTTGGCCCGTGGGCGCTCCGGCTCGATGTGGGACTCCCGACTGGACGGGACCTACTCAACATGGCGGACCTCGACAACTACGCGTATCCGCTTGCCTATCGCCTCAAGGACCCCGACCTGGTGTCGGTGTGGTGCACGAAGCAGCACAGCGAACAGTCGTTCGTGCGCATCGAACCCGCCCGCGAGATCCCCCCGCCGACAGGGGATGTGCTGGTCGCAAGAACGACCGCATCGACTCAGACGGTCACCTATAAGCAGCAGATCCACGCTGCCGTCGCCGACGCTTCGGAACTGCGGGGCGGACCAGTCAGGCTTGAACTCGCCTTCGTCGTCAGCCCCCGCAGGAACTGGCTGAACCTGTGGAAACAGACCATCGACTCGCTCGAACCGCTTCTGGGGCGAACCTATCCAGACCGCACCTGGAATCCGCTCGACGGCAGGATCATTGAGTTGGGCATGCACCTGACTACTGACCCTACTGCTCGCAACGATGTGGTCATCGGCATAGCTGCCTCGTGCGCGTAATGAGCTATACCAATCGCCGTACGGCGACCGTTCTGCGGAGCAAGCTGCGCATTGTGGTGACTAGAAGTTTCGTCGATTCTTGTACTTACCCGGTTGCACCCACGGCGCAACGCGAAAAGCCAGGTCTTTCTGAGACCAACAATTAGACGACGCGGCCACGGATGCCAGGGCGACGGTGCTCACTTGCGGGCGGTTTCGCATATGCGGCCAGTTTGCCGCACGGCGGCGCAACTTAACATTGCGGACCAGTCAAGCAGGTTGCACCCTATCGAATCTTATCCGAACTATCTCCGCTATAATGGAACCCACTTGCGATGCTGGAATCGAGTAATTCGGGACGGTATATGTCCCCCAATAGGTCGGCTCTCAACACCGCCTTTTGATGATTCTTGGCACACAAGTATAAGCCAAATACATCGGGCCCAATAGCAAAAGGAACGTAGCCAGCGACCCGTCCTTGGTCTGCTATTGTCTGCAGTAGCAAAATATCAACCTTCAACCGCTCATCAACAAGGCCTGATAGGTTGGCGTAGTCGAGCAATTGGACGGCCTCTACTAACCTCTCGAAGGCTTCAGTTTCGCGCTTGTTGCCCAGCTTACCTTCGAGCCGAGTGAACTTTCTCCAACCGCACTGTTCTGCCAAACCGCTCAAGCCATGCCAATCAAAGTTGGTTATCTCTTTGAAAGAATCAACGTTAAATATATTTTTGTTATGAGCTTTCGGTCTTGCTGCATCCCCTTGCGGGCCATCGTTTAACGATTCAATGCTCTCCTTATACTGATCGAATTGAATGTCGCCCGCCTCAAGAATTGCTGCAATTCTGTGGAGGGCGCGCTTCGCATCCGACGGCGCGGTCGTTTCGTTCTTATAGTCGAGCGAATGGCTGATCGACGCCCACGCGTGTTGCAGGATTGTCCTAATCTGCACCTCAGCACGCAAATTTTCAAACGCTTCATTTTCGAGGAGGCTCGCTCGTCCGGGCGACAACTTAACGATCATGTGATATCCGGAGTATCCGAACTCTTCCGCCCGAGTCGATCTACGATCCTGTTCGTCCAGCACCAGAAATTCAGAGGCAATCAGTTCTCGAACTCTAGCAATATCACTTAAATGCCTCACCACGACTCGGACTCCGCACAAGTCTTGTACGCTTCGGTGCGATGTATAATTCTTGCTCTGCATCTTTTTAAGAGCGCTCTCGATATCTTTCGCGCGGGAAGTTATCTGGTCGAGCGGAATCTCGTTACGAGCACAAATATTTCCTAACACACCCTCAAGGTATAGCCCTAGTAAGCGATGATTCTCGCGCACCCCAACGAAGTATTCTTTAGCGTCTGCCGGGCTCATACTTTCCCCATCTTCCGGTGCCACTCAATATGTCAAACACGTAGACCACTCAGCTGCTTCTTGGGGCAAGTCTTTACTCTGCCTTTGCATGGCTCGTAGCACCGCTATGCGTACAACGGAGATTTTTAATCGCGCACCGACACTGCTTTCTATCTGGACATGCCCGCGATGACACAAGAGTCGGCTTATGCATTGAGGATCAGCTTCCCGCGTACTCGATCATTGGTTCGGAGTCGACCTGGCCGCTCGGCGACGTAATTGAGATTCCGTTGGGACGCACCTGATAGCGAGTTCCATCGACCGGGTTGGTGACGTCGAATCCGCCCGAAGACCGGACGGCGTTGGCCAGTTCGATGCTGGCGCCGTCGCTGAGACGAACGCCGCGATAGTAGTAATTCGCCGGTCCGACTTCGCAGACCACGATCAGCGATTGGGTGGTGCGCCCCATCAGCGCTGGCGTGCTTCCCGGATCACAACGACCGCCGGGATAGCCCACGAAACCTTGGGCATCGGTATCCGGCAGGGAGATTTGAGGCTTCGATGTCCTCGTAGCGGATGGTCGGATGGTTGAGGATTCCGTCGTGATATCGCTGCTACTCGGTGCCGTCGACGACATCGTGTCGGAAGCGCTCGTCGGAGCCCCCTGGTTATTTCGCAAGATCAGGAACGCTGCTATTGCTGCGGCAGCCAAGAATGCAGCCACTGCTCCGGCGACCAGTACCAGTCGCCCATGTCCGAACCTGGGCTCTGGTGGTGGAGGGGCGTGAAGGTGATCGGCATAGGGGGTCTCTCCGGTCCCGTCCGGATTCGGCCATCGAGTCGAGAACTCGCGGGTGCCTACTGGCTGTCGAGGGAAGAAAGCGAACGCGGTTGGTGCTTGGGAGGACTCTGCCGCAGCCCTTGCTGCCCCGGCGAGTTCACCTGCAGAGAGGAAACGATCCGCTGACTGTTTCGCCATGCCCCGCGAAATCACGTAGTCAAAAGCAGCGGGGATAGCCGCGTTGAGGGTCGACGGCTTCGGTGGATCAAGGGTGAGATGTGCGGTGATCTGTTGCTCGGCGCTATCACCGGGATAGGGCTGGCTGCCCGTGAGGCACTCGTGCAGCAAGCAAGCTAACGAGTAGACGTCGGCTCGGGCGTCTGCAACTCCGGTGGTGAAACGCTCGGGGGCCATGTACGCCAAAGTGCCAATGATGGTGCCGGTTTTGGTGACTTTGGTTGCTGCGGCGTCGTGGGCGATGCCGAAGTCGATCAGGTACGTGAAGTCCCCTTTGGTCATCAGGGCGTTGGACGGCTTGATGTCTCGGTGAACTAGTCCAGCGGCATGTGCAGCGTCTAGTGCCGCTGCGAGCTGTTCAATGACTCGAACAGCTCGCTGTGGGGTCATTGGACCTTCTCGTTTGAGGAGGGTGCCTACATCGGTGCCGTTGATGATCGGCATGACCAGATACAGTCGGCCGTCGACTTCTCCGGTGTCGTGGACGGGGATGATGTGCGGCTCGGTCAGCCGGGCGGCCGTATGGGCTTCGCGTCGGAAGCGTTCGCGAAACCCGGGCTCAGTGGCTAGTTCGGTGGACAACACTTTCACGGCGACATCGCGGTCGATCACGGTGTCGTGGGCTTTGTAGACCTTGCCCATGCCGCCCTCGCCGATCACCTCGATCAGCCGGTAGCGCCCGAACGCCACCTCATCCATTGCTATGCGTTCCCATCAGACCCCGCAACCTCGGCCCCGCCAGACTGCGGAAACGAAAATTTGAGCCCGGCGTCGGCCTAGTCGTCCCGCCTACTTCGGTCCGGTGTTTATCCGCCTCGAGTCGAGGTGCCTGTGCGAACGAAATCGCTTGCAACACAGGCATTTAGAATGAGGAGACGCTATCGATGCTGACGAACATGCCGTGCCCGGTGGCGTCGTTCGTGAAGCGTGTGCCGTCACTGCTTGGCAGAATCTTCCATCCCTGGATGTCGTATGCCTGGCCGTAGTTCAGTACCAAGTCGTTTTGCGGCTCACCACCGCCGCCGATATTTCCGTCATCCCAATTGAAAGCTCCCGAAGCATGGATGACCGCGAGGTCGAGGTGATTGCCGTACTGACCCATAGGAGCCTGGGGGAAGCCCGGTCCATGTTCACAAGCGACTGCCGGGCCCCCGCCGTGCCCTTGATCATTCACCATCACCAAACAACGCACTTGCCCCGACTGAGTTCGGACGTACTGGCCGGGGTCGGCGAGGGCCGAAGGGACCACCCCACTCATGAATGCAAGGCAAGCCGCCCCACTGGCCGCCGACGCGATCCCCCTAATCACGGCTCCGAGCGTAACTAGCGACTCTCGACACTCGCAGCAGAATGAGCGGGACTCGGGTCATGCAAGACGCGAAATTATGACCTCGACAGTCGTGCCGATCGCCTTGGCAACATGACGGAGTTCGATGACATCGAGTCGACGCTCACCGATCTCGTACTTGCTGACGAACGATTGAGGAACATCTAGCAGCTTGGCTAAGTCCACCTGGGTGAGTCCAGCTTCTTTGCGCAACTGCCGCAGTACGGTACATAGCTCCTGGTACTCCGCCGAGTAGATGGATTTCTCCACCTGGCCAGCGCACCTTGCAGGCAGATCCTATCCCAATTTAGGATATTTTGGGGGGCCGCTCATCGACGTCGGGAAGGCCGAACCCAATGACTCAAAAGCGAGCCTCGCTCGGTATCCGGAGCGCCCTGATCACGGCAGCGACTATCTCGGCCGTCTGCCCGACCGTCATTGTCGCCAGCTCGATAGTTCTAGCCCCCGTGGGCCACGCCGACAAGGGAGAGAATGATTTCCTGCAGGACGTCGCCAATACCGGGATCCCTGTCAACTCACACACCATCAATGCTGGCTACCAGGTCTGCATGGATGTGGCTTCTGGTCAGCCGCCCAGTTTGGAGGCTGGACTTCTCAGCACCAAGAACCACCTCGACCAGGATCGTGCAAATAGGTTTGTCAGGGCCGCACTGCAGGATCTATGCCCCGGGGTAACGTCGTGAAGACCGTCCCGGCCGTTGGCTGGGACTCCGGGAATTCGCGACCGCGTCACTCATCCTCGTCGCAACCACACCGATGGGCGATGCATGGGCTTCGGCTGGCCGTCTGCGAGCGAGAGGGTGGTTCACCCGGCAACCTGGCCTGCACTTCAGTCCACTTCTTGGGGAAACAATGATTCTCGGAGAACCCATGAAAATGATCACTTGGGGCGTCGCCGCGCTGTCGGCCTTCGTTGTTCTGGTGACGTCGGCGCCGGTCGCGCTGGCAACCCCTGCCGACGGCTGTTACGGCAACAACTATTTCAACCGAGACCACTGGCGCTGCGAACAGATAAATCCGGCCCCGCCACCACCAGGGCCGGTAGGGCCGCCGCCACCATGGGCTTGGTGCTATTGGTGTCCCAGCGCCGCCCACTGACCCACCGCTTTAGCGGTGCCACGACTCATCACCCGAGTAGCAAACGAACCGATGCTTGAGTCCTGGTCTGGTCAGAGACCATGCCCGGTCAAATGCAAACCACATCAGTGTCAAACGGGAGTGCAACCCGGCCGGGAATTCTGGTACTTACCGGGATTTTCCGTACTTACTGGTACTTGTTTGGACTATTCACTGCACCTTGTTATTCCCTGGTCGCATTCCCAGCATTTTGTCGATCCGAGCTTGCCAATAGTCCGCTATCCCGGCCGGGTCGTGGTGCCGCTTGGCGTGGATTCGAAGGCTGTCATAGGTTATCCGGTGCCTCTCGTCACGACCCGCATTCAAGGGCTCCACCTCGCGCAAGATATCCATATAGGTGACCGTGTGAGCCTTGCCGCCAAGGCTGAGATAGATTGGGGCACCACGCCAGTCGAGCAACTCGTTGACGTGAACGCGGACTGTCTCGTCACGGCAGATTCGACAGCGCGGTTCCTTGGGTTCGACGGCCTCCTGAGGGAGTTTCGTCGCCTCGTCCATCATGCTCGTCACAAACTCTTCGATGGACGCGAGGTAGGGATCGGATATGGTCATTGCTTTTTCTCGCCAGCCGAATGCGGAGGTAATCGATGGCTCTATTCTTCCACAAATAGTACGTTTGGCCAATGCCGAAGCGATACGATGTCAATAAAGACGGTGTCAAAAATATCTAAATTGAATTCTGCGCACTTTCGCGTTAGTTGCCGATGGGCACCACTTCTGTGACGACCAGATCCCGAGCTGACGGCCTTCGACCACGATCCACAAGCGGGATCACACGAAATGGTGTGGCCTGGCAGCGCTCCTAGTGATGACAGAGGACGCTAAGCTGCGCCGCGATGGCTTCTTCCCGGAGCTGATTGCCACTCGAAGCCGTTGGACCACGGTGGCTCGCTAGTTCACAAAACCACGATCACGTCCCCGGCGTGTAGGGGTGTAGTCCGCCTGCCTCGCACAAGCTCACGATGGCCAATGTGACAAGCTCGTCATAGGGATCGGCGGTCTTTCCACCGGTCAACGTGTCGTCGAGACGACGCACCCGGCAGCGCTGCGATCGATGCCATAGCCGCCTTTGCGGTAGGCCCAGGAAGCGATCATGCCGTCGCTCACTAGTTGACGATCGCTGGTTTGTCCGCCAGTGGGGTGGCTGACTAGCTGGCTGTTGTGGACGAGGGCTAAGAAACCGTCAATACAGTTTTTGCTCGATATAGTGCCCTCGCCGCCGTCCTGGCGCTCCCAACTGATTGTGCAGCCGCTGACGTCGTAACCCCCGGCGTAGACATCTGCGTAGACCGGCGGTGCCAGGGCCAGGAACGCGACGAATGCAAGGAGGATGGAGAGTCTGCACATGGCGTCCCCCACGGAACGTTCCACAAGTCCAATCAGTTTGAGCCTAACGTGACTCAGCGGCTCGTGTCCCGTTTTGTAATTGCTGTGACTTGGCGGTGGGGTGTGCACATTGTGATGCTGTGACCAGTGTGATTTGGCGGCGGGTTCACTGCGGCCCGCATCCGATTCCCGAATGGTGCCGGGGTGGGGTTTCCATCTAGGGATTGACCAGGCAGCTGGTCGTGCCGGGAATGACCAGCGGGCCAACCAGCCCCACGCCGTCGCGGAACCGGCCGCAAGGCGGCGCTGGTCCTGTCGATCTGAACTCCGGGTGCGGCTGTCCGCTACCGGCAATCGTCCGCAGACCGTCCGCAGCAGAACTAGCGGCAATTCATCAAAGCCATCAGAGCCAACAGTCTGAGCTGCAACTTCGCAGCACTACCAACGCAGCTTGGCGCACCAAACGCCCAGATAGGTTCGTCAGCCTCGACAAGGTCAACACGTTCTAGTCCGGACCGCCGATCGCCAACTCAGCCGTCCCATACCAGGTGGCCGTCGGCGCGGCGGCGAGCGCCGTCGGCGGGGCGGTGCGGGCGCAGCCGGCCATCCGGCATGAGGTGTCGCACCGGCACCGCGCGGCCAAGCTCCGCTACATCGGCGATCAGCCGGCGGTGGCAGCGCCACCAGACGCTCTCGCTGCACATCACCGCGGTGGTGCGCCGGGCCGCGTCGCCCAGGACCTCGTCCAGCGCGCTGTCGAACTCCGGGGTCCGGGTGTATGCGGCGTACGCCCGGAATGCGGCCACCGTCCACCAGCTGTCCGGCTCCTCATCTCCCGCCGCGACATGGCGCCGGCCGCCCAGGCGGGGCTCCCACCGGTAGTCGATGCCGCGTTCGGGCAGCCAACTCTCCAGGGCCTCCCGCCGGACATCCGGATTCGTCCAACTGGCCGGATATCGCCGCACATCGACGACCAGCCCAACTCCGGCGCCGGCAAGCAACTCCCCCAGCCGCTCTCGGTCGGCCGTCCCGTGCCCCACGGTCAGCAACGCCCGCCCCACCCGACCAGTCTGCCCGGCAGTCGACACGCGGACCGGACCGATCGAGGATGGTGCGGTGATCCTCGCCGTCGACTTGGGTAAGACGTCGTGCCGCGCGTCGGCACGCGGCCGCCGGGCGGAGGGACCGGGCGCGCCGGGGCTGGCGGCGCCCGGCGGCGTGCGGGCCGCGGAGGCGGCGATCCTTAACGTGGCCAGCCAATTAGCACGCCAGCTCGGCGCGGTCGACGAGGTGATCGTGGGCGCCGCAGGGGCGGAGGCGGCGCCGGACGCGGCGCGTGCGCTGGGCGATGCGCTGCTGACCTCGCTGCGTGCGGAGCGCGTCGCGGTGACCAGCGACGCCGTGACCGCGCACGCCGGCGCGCTGGACGGGCAGCCGGGCGTCGTGCTGATCGCGGGCACCGGCGTCGTGGCGCTCGCGATCGATGCGGATGGTCGGTGGCGGCGCGCCGACGGCTGGGGCCTGTGGCTGGGTGACGAGGGCGGCGGCGGGTGGATCGGCGCCGCCGGGCTGCGCGCGGCGCTGCGCGCGCACGACGGCCGCGGCCCGTCCACCTCGCTGCTCGACGCCGCCCGCGCCCGCTTCGGCGCTCCGCAGACCTGGCCCGCGCGGCTCACCGGCGCCGCCGAGCTCGCGTCCTTCGCACCCGACGTCCTCGCCGCGCGGGGCGACGCCGTCGCGCTGGCGATCGTCGGCGCGGCGGCTGAGGCGCTCGCCGCAACCGCTCGCGCGGCCGGGGATGGCCCGGTCGCGATGGTCGGCGGCCTGGCCAAGTTCAAGGCGCTGCATGAGCGGCTCGACGTCGTCCCCGCCGCCGGTGACGCGCTCGACGGGGCGCTGCGGCTGGGGGCGATCCACGAACCGCACGTGATCCGCGTGCAGGCGGCACCGAAAACCGTTGATGCGCAAGGACTTGACACACTCGCGACCGAAGCCGTGCGTCCGGGTCTGCACGACCTCGACGCGCGGCCCATCGGGGAGGTCGTCGCGCTGCTCGTCACCGCCGAGGGCGAGGCGCACCATGCGGTGGCGGCGGCGGTGCCGCAAATCGCCGCGGCGGCCGAAGCGATCGCCGCGCGGCTCGAGCGGGGCGGCCGGCTGATCTACACCGGCGCCGGGACGCCCGGACGCCTCGGCGTGCTCGACGCGGCCGAGTGTGCGCCCACGTTCGGCACCGACCTCGTGCGCGGTGTGATCGCCGGCGGGCCGGTGGCGCTGACCGAGGCCATTGAGGGCGCGGAAGACGCGTTCGACCCCGCCGACCTCGCCGGCCTGACCGCCGCCGACGCGCTCGTCGGGATCACCGCGTCGGGCCGCACGCCCTACGTGCTCGGGGCGCTCGAGCATGCGCGCGCGGTGGGCGCGCTGGCGGTCGCGATCGTCAACAACCGCGGCAGCAAGGCATCGGCCGACGTGGTGATCGAATTGCTCACCGGCCCTGAGGTTCTCGCCGGATCCACCCGGCTGACCGCGGGAACCGCTCAGAAAGTCACGCTCAACGCGCTCTCGACGAGTGTGATGATCGCGCTCGGCAAGGCCTACGGCCCGCGGATGGTTGACGTGCGGCCGACGAACGCGAAGCTGCGCCGCCGCGCGGTGCGGATCGTGCGCGATGCGGCCGGTGTCGACGAGGAAACCGCGACCGCCGCGCTCGGCGCCGCGGGAGGTCACGCCAAGACGGCGATCGTCGCGCTGCTCGCGGGCGTCGACGCGGCCGAGGCCGTCGTCCGGCTCGACCGGGCGCGGGGACGCGTGCGGGACGCGCTCGGTGGGAACTGAGGCGCCGACGTCCGAGGGCTCACGACGTTGGCAGCCGGCATCAGTACCATCGGTGCCGTGGCACGCAACGGCCCACCCGACGACTTCCACGAACAGGCGACCCGGCATGCCGACTACGGCGTCGCCGAGCCGCCCACCACCGGCGAACCCCCGGTGAACCCCGCCGCCGGGTTCGAGCAGCCCGAAGCGTTCGGCGACCTGGACACCGAACCCACCCCCTGGTACCGCAGGCCGCCGCTGCTCATCGCCTGGCTGGTATTCGTCATCATCCTGATCGGGTTGATCGTCTACGGCATCACCGAACTGCTCAGCGGCGGGCAGGGCACCAGCCCGAGCACCAGCAGCACGAGCACGACGACGACCACCACCACGACCCCGCCGACGACCACCGCGACGACGACCCCGAGCACCAGCGGCGCGGTCGAGCCGCCGGCACAGCAGCCGACGGGGCAGCAGCCCACGCGTCAACCCGGCCAGCAGGAGCCGACGCATCGGCATCACCTGCCCCAGGTGCCGTCGGTGATCACGATTCCGGGCGTACCCACTGTGATCACGGTCCCGCCGGGCCTGCGCTGACCCCCTCGACCGCTAGGGTGAGGACCACCGGGCGATCGGAAGTGGGGTGCGGGGCATGAGCGAGTCGCTCGGGCTGTCGATTGGGGCGGCCAACTTGGTGGCGGCCCGCGCGGGTAGCGCCCCGGTGGTCCGCAGCGCCGTGTTGACCCTCTTCGAGCACCGACCGACCGAAGTTGGCCTGCCCGAGGAAAACCCGAACCTGACCGAAAACGGGATGGTGCTGCGCGGGTTCGTCGAGCGCGTCGGCGACCGAACCCCCGTGGTTGCCCCCGACGGGACGAAGTACCTCGGCGAGGTGCTGACGGTCGAGGCGATCGAGGCCATGGCCCGGGCCGTGGGCTACGGGACACCGATCACCATCGCCGTGCCCGCGTATTGGTCCGACGCGCAGTTCACCGCGCTGCGCGAGGAGTTCTTCGCCCAGCCGGATCTCGCCCGCGGCGGGGTGGCCCCGGTGCTGGTGTCCGACGCCACCGCCGCGCTCGCCGCGCTGCGCGGCCGACCGGGGTTCCCGACCGCGGGCGTCGTCGCGTTGTGCGATTTCGGCGCCAGCGGCACCAGCATCAGCCTGATGAACGCCGGGGCCAACTTCGCCCGCATCGGCCCGTCGGTGCGCTACGCCGATTTCTCCGGCGACGGAATAGATCAACTGGTGCTCGGCCGCCTGCGGGCCTCGGACGACACCATGGCCGACCTGGGCAGCACCGTGCGGATCGGGTCGCAGAGCCGGCTGCTCGGCGAGTGCCGGCGCGCCAAGGAGCAACTGTCCACCGCCGCCACCGCCTCGGTCGCGGGCACGCAATTGACCCGTACCGACCTGGAGCAGCTGATCTCCGAACCGCTGGACCGATTCCTCAATGTCCTCGAGGAAGCCTTGCGCCGCAACGGGATTCCGAAGTTGGCCGCGGTCGCGACGGCCGGCGGCGGCGCCGCCATCCCACTCCTCACGGCGCGGCTGTCAGGGCGCTTCGGCGTGCCGGTCCACACCGCGCCGCAGCCCGCGTTCAGCGCGGCCATCGGCGCGGCGACGCTCGGCGACCAGCAGGCGTCGGCGGGTGTCCCGACCGCCGCGGGCGCCGTCGTGGAAACGCCGACCGAGATGGTGGGCACCGGCGGGATCGACATGACGCAGGCCGCCTGGGCCGCCCAGGCCACCGACGTGGACGGCGCCCTGGCCTGGTCCCAGGACGCCGACGGCGCGGACGAACCGGTGCCCTACACCGGGCGGGACGCCACCGGCGAATATGCCGGCGCGGCACGGACCTTCGACGACGACGGCGATAGCCGCTACCCGGCCCGGGGTGGCGGGCTGCCCTGGTACAAGCGCACGGCGCTGGTCTTGACCGTCGCCGGCGCCGCGGCGGCGGTGCTGGTGGCCGTCCTGTTGGCGATCAACCTGGGGCTCACGAAGTCCAGCCCGCCCAAACCCACGACCCCGAGCCAGCCGGCGCCGCCGCAAACGTCGCAAACCGTGACCATCACCGGGCCGGACAACAGCACCACCGTGACGGTCCTCCCCCCACCCCCGCCGCCGCCGTCGTCGTCCGAGCCGCCGCCGGCCACCACCACGACCGAGCCGCCGACCACGACCACCACCACGACGGCGGCGCCGACGACCACGACCGCCGCGCCCACGACGACGTCGCAGGCACCCACCACATCGCAGGCGACCACCACCGCGGCGCCCACGACGACCCGCTTTCGGCCGCTACTGCCGCCCTTCGTGCCCCAGCCCCGGCCCTGACGCGGTGGCGCAGGTCACGGCGACGAAGCTCACACCCCCGCGCCGCCCTAACGAGGCAGGCCACGGGCGGCCTGAGCTCCCAACTTAGGGCAGCCTTTCTCGCGGCGGAAGCTGCGGAGATGTAACTATGAGCAGGGCTAAGCAGGCAAACAAATCGCAGGCTGAATCAACGATGCATTGGGGAGACCTTCCGTGACGACGCAAATGCTCATCAGACTGATAGTGGGCATGGGCATGACGCTGGTCGTGGCAGCACTCGCTGCCCGGCGCGTCCTGTGGCTGTTCAAGTTGGTCACGTCCGGGAAGCCGGCGCCCGGCCACACGAACGACCCGGGCAGGCGAATCTGGACCGAGATCGCCGAGGTCTTCGGGCAGCGCCGCCTACTCAAATGGTCGATCCCCGGCCTGGCCCACTTCTTCACCATGTGGGGCTTCTTCATCCTGCTGACGGTCTACATCGAGGCCTACGGCCTGCTCTTCCAGGACAACTTCCACATCCCGATCATCGGGCGCTGGGACGCGCTGGGCTTCCTGCAGGACTTCTTCGCCACCGCCGTCTTCCTGGGCATCACCACCTTCGCCATCATCCGGCTGCTGCGCAGCCCCCGCGAGATCGGCCGCTCGTCGCGGTTCTACGGCTCCCACACCGGCGGCGCCTGGCTGGTGCTGTTCATGATCTTCAACGTCATCTGGACCTACGTGCTGGTCCGCGGGTCCGCGGTCAACAACGGCACGCTGCCCTACGGCAAGGGCGCCTTCCTGTCGCAGCTGTTCGGCGCCATCCTGCGTCCGCTCGGGCAGCCCGCGAACGAGATCATCGAGACGACGGCCCTGTTGCTGCACATCGCGGTCATGCTGGCGTTCCTGATCATCGTGCTGCACTCCAAGCACCTGCACATTTTCACCGCGCCGATCAACGTCATCTTCAAGCGGCTGCCCGACGGGCTGGGGCCGCTGCTGCCGCTGGAGCACGACGGCAAGCCGATCGACTTCGAAAACCCGCCGGACGATGCCGAATTCGGCCGCGGCAAGGTCGAGGACTTCAGCTGGAAGGCCATGCTGGACTTCGCCACCTGTACCGAGTGCG
Source organism: Mycobacterium hainanense (assembly GCF_041890355.1). Lineage (NCBI taxonomy): Bacteria > Bacillati > Actinomycetota > Actinomycetes > Mycobacteriales > Mycobacteriaceae > Mycobacterium > Mycobacterium hainanense. The sequence goes on from NZ_CP169059.1 coordinate 5,279,870, forward strand.
GGCGTTGCCAGTCGCAGTGCCCGGCGTGGAACACCGGCAAGCCGCTGTCGCCGAAGCTCGTCATCATGGATCTGCGCGACCACTGGATGGCCAAGGCGCCCTACATCCTGGGTGACAAGGAGTCGCCCGCCGAGAACACGCCGGAGGGCGGTCTCGGCGAGGAGCTGTCCGGTGAGAAGCACGCCGAGGCGCACCACGTGCCCGAGTCGGGCTTCGGCCGCGTGCTGGGCTCCGGACCCGAGCAGGCCACCCGCCCGCTGGTGGGCACCGAGGAGCAGGGCGGCGTCATCGACCCCGACGTGCTGTGGTCCTGCGTGACCTGCGGCGCCTGCGTCGAACAGTGCCCGGTGGACATCGAGCACGTCGACCACATCGTCGACATGCGCCGCTACCAGGTGATGATGGAGTCCGAATTCCCGTCCGAGCTGTCGGTCCTCTTCAAGAACCTGGAAACCAAGGCCAACCCGTGGGGCCAGAACGCCTCCGACCGGACCAACTGGATCGACGAGGTCGACTTCGACGTGCCGGTCTACGGCGAGGACGTCGACAGCTTCGACGGCTACGAGTACCTGTTCTGGGTGGGCTGCGCCGGTGCCTACGACGACAAGGCCAAGAAGACCACTAAGGCCGTCGCCGAGTTGCTGGCCGTCGCCGGCGTGAAGTACCTGGTGCTGGGCGCCGGCGAGACCTGCAACGGCGACTCCGCGCGACGCTCGGGCAACGAGTTCCTCTTCCAGCAGCTGGCCGCCCAGGCCGTCGAGACGCTGGACGGGGTGTTCGAGGGCACCGAGACCGTCGACCGCAAGATCGTCGTCACCTGCCCGCACTGCTTCAACACCCTCGGCCGCGAATACCGGCAATTGGGCGCGAACTACTCCGTGCTGCACCACACCCAGCTGCTCAACCGGTTGATCCGCGACAACAAGTTGGTGCCGGTCAGCCCGGTGTCTCAGGACATCACCTACCACGACCCGTGCTACCTGGGCCGGCACAACAAGGTGTATGAGGCCCCGCGCGAGCTGATCGGGGCCGCGGGCGCGACGCTCACCGAGATGCCGCGCCACGCCGAACGCAGCTTCTGCTGCGGCGCGGGCGGCGCGCGGATGTGGATGGAAGAGCACATCGGCAAGCGCATCAACCACGAACGCGTCGACGAGGCCCTGGCCACCGGGGCGTCCACCATCGCGACCGGTTGCCCGTTCTGCCGGGTGATGGTCACCGACGGTGTCAACGACCGCTCCGAGGAGGCCGGCCGGACCGGGGTCGAGGTGCTCGACGTCGCCCAGGTGCTGCTCGGCTCGCTCGATTACGACAAGGCGACGCTGCCGGAGAAGGGCACCGCCGCAAAGGAAGCCGAGAAGCGGGCGGCGCAGGCACCTAAGGCCACCGCGACGGTCGAGGCACCGGCCAAGGAGACCGAGGAGGCGCCCGCCGAGGCGGCCCCGAAGTCCGAGGCCGCCGCCGCGCCCGCCGCGCCGGTCAAGGGGCTCGGCATCGCCGGCGGGGCCAAGAAGCCCGGCAAGAAGGCGGCCGAACCCGCCGGGGACGGCAAGGCCGAGGCGTCCGCGCCCGCCGCGCCCGCCAAGGGGCTGGGCATCGCCGGCGGGGCCAAGAAGCCGGGCGCCAAGAAGGCCGCGCCCGCGCAGGCCGAGGCCAAGGCGGAGGCGCCCGCGGAGGCGCCCGCGGCGCCGGTCAAGGGGCTGGGGATCGCCGCCGGTGCCAAGCGCCCGGGCGCCAAGAAGGCCGCGCCGGCCGCCGAGGCACCCAAGGCCGCGGCACCCAAGGCCGAGGCTCAACCCGCCGAGGCCGCTGCGCCTAAGGCCGAGACCGAGGACAAGGCGCCCGCGGCGCCGGTCAAGGGGCTGGGGATCGCCGCCGGTGCCAAGCGCCCGGGCGCCAAGAAGGCCGCGCCGGCCGCCGAGGCACCCAAGGCCGCGGCACCCAAGGCCGAGGCACCCAAAGCCGAGGAACCCGAGGCCGAGGCCGCGCCCAAAGCGGAGCCGGCAAAGCAGACGGACGGCGAGCAAGAGCCGCCCGCGCAGCCGGTGAAGGGCCTGGGCATCGCGCGCGGGGCCCGGCCGCCGGGCAAGCGCTGACCTGGGAATTTGCCGCTTGACAGCAAATTTCGGTGGACAGTGGTGGCACCATTAAGGACGTGACCACGCACCAGCTGCCCCTGCACGCCTCCGGCCATCACCGGCAGCGGGTCTTCGCGCAGTCGTCCAAGCTTCAGGACGTCCTGTACGAGATCCGCGGGCCGGTGCACCAGCACGCGGCGCGGCTGGAGGCCGAAGGGCACCGCATCCTCAAGCTCAACATCGGCAACCCGGCGCCGTTCGGCTTCGAGGCCCCCGACGTGATCATGCGGGACATGATCCAGGCGCTGCCATACGCGCAGGGCTACTCCGACTCGCAGGGCATCCTGCCCGCGCGCCGGGCGGTGGTGACCCGCTACGAGCTGGTGGAGGGTTTCCCCCGGTTCGACGTCGACGACGTCTACCTGGGCAACGGCGTCTCCGAGCTGATCACGATGACGCTGCAGGCGCTGCTGGACAACGGCGACGAGGTGTTGATCCCGTCGCCGGACTACCCGCTGTGGACGGCGTCGACGTCGCTGGCCGGCGGCACACCCGTGCACTACCTGTGCGACGAGACGCAGGGGTGGCAGCCCGACATCGCCGACCTGGAGTCCAAGATCAGCGAGCGCACCAAGGCGCTGGTCATCATCAACCCGAACAACCCGACCGGCGCGGTGTACAGCCGCGAGGTCCTGACCCAGATGGTGGAGCTGGCGCGCAAGCACCAACTGCTGCTGCTCGCCGACGAGATCTACGACAAGATCCTCTACGACGACGCCAGGCACATCAACGTGGCCTCGTTGGCGCATGACATGCTGTGCCTCACCTTCAACGGCCTGTCCAAGGCCTACCGGGTCGCCGGGTACCGCGCGGGCTGGCTGGCGATCACCGGCCCCAAGGACCACGCCGAGAGCTTCATCGAGGGCATCAACCTGCTGGCCAACATGCGGCTGTGCCCCAATGTGCCCGCCCAGCACGGGATTCAGGTGGCCCTCGGTGGCCACCAGAGCATCGAAGACCTGGTGCTGCCCGGTGGGCGGCTGCTCGAGCAGCGCGACGTCGCGTGGGAGAAACTCAACGAGATTCCCGGGGTGTCGTGCGTCAAACCCGAGGGCGCGCTGTACGCCTTCCCCCGGCTCGACCCCGAGGTCTACGACATCGCCGACGACGAACAGCTCGTCCTCGACCTGCTGTTGCAGGAGAAGATCCTGGTCACCCAGGGCACCGGATTCAATTGGCCGGCACCGGATCACCTGCGCATCGTGACGCTGCCGTGGTCCCGCGATCTCGCCGCCGCGATCGAGCGGCTGGGCAACTTCCTGGTCGCCTATCGCCAGTAAGCAAGTTCGCAGCCGGCGCCTCTACGGTGGACCGGTGACGCACTCGCACTCGCACGGCCCGCCCGGCCCGGCCCCGGTTGAATCGCTGCCCGCCCGGATCGTCGTCGGGTTGTTGGTAGCTATCGGGGTGGCGGTACTCGGCGGCGCCATCGCGCTGTGGCCCAGTCGCCAGCACGTCGACATCCCGATGCCGTTCCAGAATGCGGCCGGCGGCGCGGTGAGCACCCAGGCCGGGCATGTGCTGTCCAGCGGCATGGGTGACTGCGGGAGCCCATCGGTCAGCCAGGTCCTCACCACCGCGCCGCAACCGGCGCCCCCGGGCGCGGGCCGCTGCGTGCTGACACAGGTGGCGATCGACTCCGGCCCCAACACCGGGGCCAACACATTGCTGGAGTCCTCCCCCGGCCCGGGCCAGCCCAAATTCGCGGTGGGAGACCACATTCGGCTCGTCCGCCAGGTCGACGACCAGGGCGCCACCAGCTACGCGTTCTACGACTTCGAACGTGGCTGGTCGCTGGTGGCCCTGGCCGTCGCGTTCGCGGTGGTGATCGTGGCGGTGGCCCGCTGGCGCGGGCTGCTCGCGCTGCTGGGCGTCGGGGTCGCGTTTCTGGTCCTGGTGGTGTTCTTGCTACCGGCCTTGCGCGACGGCGCGCCCGCGGTTCCGGTGGCGCTGGTCGGCGCGGCGACGATCCTGTACGCCGTCATCTACCTGGCTCACGGCGTGAGCCTGCGAACCAGCGCCGCGCTACTGGGCACGCTCGCGTCGCTGCTGCTGGCGGCGGGATTATCGTGGGCCGCAATCCAACTGGCGCATCTGACCGGCTTGTCCGAGGACCAGAACGCCACCGTCAGCGCCTACCTGGGCAACGTGTCGATCAGCGGCCTGCTGCTCGCGGGCTTCATCATCGGGTCCCTGGGTGTGCTCAACGACGTGACGGTGACCCAGGCCTCCACGGTCTTCGAGCTGGCCCACCTCGGCGGCTCGCGGCGCGCGATCTTCCTGGGCGCCATCCGGGTTGGCCGGGATCACATCGCCAGCACGGTGTACACGCTGGTGCTGGCCTACGCGGGGAGTTCGCTGCCGCTGCTGCTGCTGTTCAGCGTAGCCAACCGTTCGCTGACCGACGTGCTGACGGGCGAAAGTGTCGCCATCGAGATCGCCCGGTCCGCGGTGGGCGGCATCGCGCTGGCGCTGTCGGTGCCGCTGACGACGGCGATCGCCGCGGCGCTGGCCAAGCCTAGTGAAACCGGCTCCGCTCCAACAGATCCAGCAGATAGCCACCATACCCGGACTTGAGCAGCGTGTTAGCACGCTCGGCCAGCTGCTCGTCGGTGATCCAGCCCTGCTGCCACGCCACTTCCTCGGGGACGCTGACCTTCAGGCCTTGCCGTCGTTCCAGCGTCCGCACGAAGTCGCTGGCGTCCAGCAGGGAGTCGAAGGTTCCGGTGTCGAGCCAGGCCGTTCCGCGGGCCATCACCTCGACCGACAGCTTGCCCCGGCTCAGATAGATCTGGTTGACCTCGGTGATCTCGTACTCGCCGCGCGCCGACTTCTTCAGACCCCTGGCGATCTCGATCACGTCGTTGTCGTAGAAATACAGGCCCGGCACCGCGTAATTGGATTTCGGGGTCTGGGGTTTCTCCTGCAACGACAGCGCCATGCCGTCGTCGCTGAACTCGACCACACCGTACGCCGAGGGGTTGGCCACCCAATAGGCGAAAACCGCTCCGCCGCTGATGCTTTGGAAGCGGCTCAGGCTGGTGCCCAGGCCGGGGCCGTAGAAAATGTTGTCCCCCAACACCAAAGCCACCGAGTCGTTGCCGATGTGGTCGGCGCCGAGGACGAACGCCTGGGCCAGGCCGTCGGGCCGCTCCTGCGTCACGTAGCTGATGTCGATCCCGAACTGCGAACCGTCGCCCAAAAGCCGCTCGAAGCCCGCCGCGTCGTGCGGGGTGGTGATCACCAGGATGTCCCGGATCCCGGCCATCATCAGTGTGGACAGGGGGTAGTAGACCATCGGCTTGTCGTACACCGGCAACAGCTGCTTGCTGATGCCCACGGTGATCGGGTGCAGGCGGGTGCCCGAGCCGCCGGCCAAGATGATGCCGCGCATGAGTGGCTCCCCTATTCCACGCTTAATTGACGAGGTCGGATTCGGTGAGTTCGGTGGCCGCCAGCGCGGACGCCAGGTCGTCGTGCCGGAACACGGACGTGACGTGGTCGTGGACCACCCGGAACGCCGACGCGGCGGTCGTCACGGCGCCGGGGTCGTCCTGGGCGCTCAGCTTCTGCTCGACGACCACCACACCGTCGTGCACGTACATGCGCCCGAGTTCGGCCGCGCCGCGGCGGGAAGCGGCCCACCGGCGCAGCGCCTCGTGGCCCTGCGCGGCCCCGTGCGTGTCACCGATCTCGATGTCGTCGCTCGACAGGGCCACCAGGGTTTCCAGGTCGGACGCGTTGAGCGCGTCGTGCCATGCCAGGACGGTGGCGATCTCCGAAGTGGTCATGGTGTGCAAGTTACCGTGTGGGCCCGTGGCTAGAGCGGGGTACGGTTCAGCCAGTTCTGCCACACCGCCTCGTCGCCGAACAGCGCGATGCCCGTGTCGGCGAGCGGCGCCCGGCGCAGGATGGCCAGCAGCAGCTCGGTCGCCCCGCCCCGCAGCGCCGCGGTGCCCTTGCCGTGCTCGTGTGACCAGGTGATGCGGCCGGCTTCGACGCCGATCGTCCACTCGCCGGCCTCGCCGAGCCCGGGGTCGGTGGCGTGCAGGTGCAGGGTGTTGCCGTCCTCGAGCGGGAGCGGCGCCCCCTGGGCGCCGGCCTGGATCGCGACCCGCTCAAGCCATTCGGTGATCGCGTCGGCGGCGATGTCGGCGGCCAGCGTGAACTCCGCTCCCAGGGCCATGGCCGCGTCGGCCCGATGCACGGCCACCTCGTGCAGGCGGCGGCGGACCCACCAGTTCGCCGGGCGCTGCCCGAGGAAGGTCCACACCGGTGTTTCCACGCCGGTCAGCTCGACGGCGTCGACCAGCCGTTGCGCGCCGCCCTGCAGCCAGGAGACGGCGTCGGCCGGGTCGGGGGGCGGCTTGCCGCCTTCGACGGACCGGAAGTCGAGGAACTCCTGCAATCGCTCGCGCACGATCTGCGCCGCCCAGCGGTCGCCGCGGCCGACGTGGCGCAGCAGCTGGTTCAGGTTCCACCCCGGGCAGGTCGGCACCGGCTTGGACTGGTCCGCATCGCGGAAAAGCTCCGAGAATGCGCGGTTCTCGTCGAGGAATGCGCCGGCATAATCCACGCGGGTCAGGCTACTCGCCGCGCCTTCGCGCCGAACGTCACGCCAGCGTGGCATTCGCCGGCCAGCGCCACGCTGGCGTGAAGCTCGGGCGAGAGGCGTCAGGGCCGGGGGGCGCCCAGCCGGAACACCCGCCAGCCCGCGCGTGTCCAGCGGGCGGCGTCGAGGCAGTTGCGGCCGTCGACGATGACCCGGGCCCGGACGCGGTCGGCGAGGTCGGCGGGGTCGAGGTAGATGAATTGCCGCCACTCGGTAAGCACGAGCACCGCGTCGGCGCGGTCGCAGGCCTCCTCGACGGAGACCGCGTAGTTCAGCGTCGGGAACAGCTGCTGCGCGTTGTCCAGCGCCTTGGGGTCGTACACGTTGACCGCGGCGCCGTTGAGCTGCAGCTGCCCGGCGACGTTGAGCGCGGGCGAGTCGCGCACGTCGTCGGATTCGGGCTTGAACGCCGCACCGAGCACCGCGATATTGGCGCCCAGCAGTGAGCCGCCGCACGCGGCGCTGGCGAGCTCCACCATCCGGGTGCGCCGGCGCATGTTGATGCTGTCAACCTCACGCAGGAAGGTCAGCGCCTGGTCGGCCCCGAGTTCGCCGGCGCGGGCCATGAAGGCGCGGATGTCCTTGGGCAGGCAGCCCCCGCCGAAACCCAAACCGGCATTGAGGAATTGGCGGCCGATCCGCGGGTCGTAGCCGAGCGCGTCGGCGAGCACGCTGACGTCGGCGCCAGCGGCCTCGCATACCTCGGAGATGGCGTTGATGAACGAAATCTTCGTCGCCAGAAAGGCATTGGCCGAGACCTTGACCAGCTCCGCGGTCTGCAGGTCGGTCACCAAAAACGGCACGCCGTCGGCGAGCAAGGGCCCGTACAGCTCACGCACCGCCATCTCAGCGCGCGTCGAATCCTGCTGCACGCCAAGCACGATGCGGTCCGGGTGCAGCGTGTCGTGCACCGCGTAGCCCTCCCGCAGGAACTCCGGGTTCCAGGCGATCTCGACGTCGACGCCGGCCCGCGCCAGCCCGGCAGCGCGATGGTTCAGCTCGGCCGCGGTCCCGACCGGAACGGTCGACTTACCCACGAGCACCGATGATCTCGTCAGCCGCGGCACCAGCGCGTCGATGACGGCGTACACGTGGCGCAGGTCGGCACCGTACTCGCCCTTCTTCTGCGGCGTGCCAACGCCGAGGAAGTGGACGTCGGCGAATTCGGCCGCCATGTCGTAGTCGGTGGTGAACCGCAGCCGCCCCGCAGCCAGGTTCTTGGTGAGCAGATTGCGCAGCCCGGGCTCGTAGAACGGGATGTCACCGCCGGCGAGCTTGGCGACCTTGCCCGGGTCGATGTCGACCCCGACGACCTCGTGTCCCAGTTCCGCCATTCCGACGGCGTGGGTGGCGCCCAGGTAGCCGGTGCCGAAGACGGTGCATCGCATAAAACCGGTGTAGGTCGCCGCGATGAGCTAACTGCATCGCGCCGCTGAGCGGGAGGCAAACGGCAGATGACAGGTGGCCCAGCGGCGATCGCGAGCGCGGCGCAGCCGGGCGAAGCGGGTCGCCGCCATCGAGCCAGCGGCGATCGCGAGCGCGGCGCAGCCGGGCGAAGCGGGTCGCCGCCATCGAGCCAGCGGCGATCGCGAGCGCGGCGCAGCCGGGCGAAGCGGGTCGCCGCCATCGAGCCAGCGGCGATCGCGAGCGCGGCGCAGCCGGGCGAAGCGGGTCGCCGCCATCGAGCCAGCGGCGATCGCGAGCGCGGCGCAGCCGGGCGAAGCGGGTCGCCGCCATCCAGACCAGCGGCGATCTGGCTAGCGGCGGCCGAAGCCGCCGTGACCACCGCCGAAGCCGCCGTGGCCGCCGCCGAAGCCCGGGATCCCGGGGATTCCGCCGCCGCCACCGCCGCCGTGCGGCCCTTCCTCGCCGCCGCCGTGCGGCCCGAAGCCGCCGCCGGGGGGCCCACCGATGACCGGCCCGCCGATGCCGGGGATCGGCAGCGGGATCGGCACCGGAATGGGAGCCACCGGGGGTGGCGGGGCCGGAGCCGGCGCCACCGGAATCGGGGCGGGCGCCGGGGCCTCGGGCACCGGGACCGGAGCGGGGGCCGCCGGGGCCGGGGCGGGCACCTGGACCTCGGGCGCGGGCGCCGGGGCCGCTGGAGCCGGGGCCGGAGCCGCCGGTGCGGGTGCTGGCGCCGCGGGCGCCGGGGCCTCGGCCGGCGCGGGGGCCGCGGGGGCCGGGGCGGGCCGGGTGGGCGCGACGACGACGTTCTGGTTCGGGCTGGGCCGGACGTTGGCCGTCGGCCGGATGGCGATCGCCAGCGAGACGACCAGCGCCACCACACCGATGATGAAGACGCCCGCCACGATGCTTCCCACCAGCCGGAACGAGCTGCGCTGGGGATAACCCGCGTCGACGAGCTCGGTGGCGCCGGTGTGCGCGCCGGTGTAGAGATCGTCGACCTCGTCCGGCACAGCGCTGTAGGCCAGCGCGTCCCTGCCCAATGTTCCCGGGGTTTCGAAGTAGCCGGGCGCCACCGCGAACGGGTTGATCGCGCCCGTGCCCGGGTCCTGCGCGTAGGCCAGCGCCGCCGTGGAGGACGAGAACAGCGGGGCGTTCGCCGACGCCAGCGCCGCCCCGCGGGCCAGCGCCGTCTCGGGCTCCTCGGGCGCCGACAACGGCAGCGAAGTGGCCGCCTCCAGCGCGGGCTTGATCAGCGGGAGGTCGATGCCCGAGCCGACGACAAACACGCCGTCGGGCCGCGTCTCCAGCGTCTCGGCGTGCGAGACCATGCTGGCCAGCTGGGCCACCGCGGCCTCGTCGTCGGCCGGCAGCGGCTGACGCTGGACGTCGGCGATCGACCCGTCGGCGCTGTTGACGACCGCCAGCGTTGCGCTGTCGGGCTCGATGTACAGCAAGGCCGTCTGGGCGTAGTTGGTCTGGCTGCCCACGGCTTGGGCCAGGGCGGCCGCGGCCAAGAAGGCCGAGACCAACATCACGTTCTCCACCTTGTGGGCGGCCAGTGCGTCCCGCAGTGCGGCGGCCTCGATCGGGTCGGTGAATGTGACGCCGGTCGATGCCAGTTGGTAGCCGCCCTCGGCCGCGCCCTCGCGGGTGCCCAGGATCGCGGAGACTACCTGGTTGGCCGCGCTGAGCGTTGCCGCCTCGTCTTCGGGCGGAACGTCGAAATTATCTTCGTCGACGGTGGCGCCTTCGCCATTCTGGCCTTCGACCAGCACCATTCGGACTGCCGTCGGCGCCATCGACACGCCAAGTACCGTGTCCAAAGCTCCTCCATCGTTCGATTGCTAGCGCTGATGATGAGAACGTGGCCGCCGCACCCCGCGAAAACGCCAGAGGTCACTGATTCCCCACCGTGTGTTCCCCTAGTCCCCCGATTTTACGCGCGTTCGGCGCCCAAGGGACGGGCCGGGACGCGGCTAGGGGATGGGAATACCGTGCCCGCCCAGGTGTCGATGCAGCCAGTCGTCCCACTGATCGCTGTGAGAGGGGCCCGGCCCGGGTTGGGGCGATACCTGCGTGGGCGGGACGGCCGGGGCGGATGCCGGCGGCGGAGGCGCCGAGGGAGGGGGTGGTGGCGCCTGGACCGCCGGGGCGACGACGTTTTGGGTGATGTCGGGGCGCTGATGCGCATGCGGCCGGATGTCGAAGGCCAGCGCGAGCGCGAGCGCCAGAACACCTCCGACGAATATCAGCGTCGCGGCGACGACGGCCAACACCGGCTTCCGGCTGCGCGGCTCGCCCGAGTGAGCGGCCGCCTCGCTTCGCCTAGCCGCCCGGTCACCCCCTTCGGCGCTGTATGCGAGCTCGCGCCCGCCCGTCGAGGGCTGCCCCGCGTAGGGCATGGCGATCGTCGACGGCGCCCCCAGGTGGGCGTTGGCCGCCGCCAACGAGGCGCCGCGGGCCAGGGCCATCTCGGGTTCCTCGGGGGTGGTCACCGACAGCGAGGTCGCGGCCTCGAGCGCCGGCTTGATGTACGGGATGTCGACGTCTGAGCCCACGAGGAACAGGCCGTCGGGCCGCGCCCTCATCGATTCGGCGCCCGAGGCCAGCGCGGCCAGTTGTGCCAGCGCCGCGCCGTCGCTGTTGGGTAGCGAATGCCGGCGCACGTCGGCGACCGAGCCGTCGGCGGTGTCGACGACGGCCAGCGTCGCGGTGCTGGGCTCCACGAACAGCAGCGCGGTGCGCGCGCTGTTGGTGGCGCTGCCGGCCGCCTGGGCCAGCGCCGCGGCGGCCATCACACCGGGCACCAGCGTGACGTCGTCGATCTTGCGTTCCGCCAACGCATTTCGTAGCGCGGCCGCCTCGGCCTGGTCCGTCCACGTCACGCCGCTCGATTTCACCCTATAGCCGCCCGCGGCCGCGCTCTCCCGTGTGCCGAGAATCGCGGCGACCACGCGGTCCGCCGCGGCGACCGCCGTCGTCTCATCGGCGAGTTCAAAGCCGTCCTGGTCGACGGTCACTCCGCCGGCAGCTTCGCCTTCAACGAGCACCATGCGGACCGTCTCGGGCGCCATAGACACGCCAAGTACGACGTCCACCGCTCCTCCAAGTCGTCCGATTCGATTGCCGTGCGAGGACACGTGCGTTCCCGCCGCGGGGCTTCATCACATCCCAGAATTGGCCGGACGGATTTTCCTCAGCCTTCCCGGCCCCACTCCCCAGTCGCCACCCTAGCGCGCGGAGCTGGACGCGCCCGGCAGTCGCGAGGGGCTACTTGTGCCCGCCGCCCCCACCGCCGCTGTGGCCACCGCCACCGCCACCGCCACCGCCGAAGCCGCCACCGCCACCGCTGTGGCCACCGCCGAAGCCGCCGAGGCCGCCACCGGGGGCCCCGCCGCTGTGGCCACCGCCGAAGCCACCGAGGCCGCCACCGGGGGCCCCGCCGCTGTGACCGCCGCCCGGGATGCCGAAGCCGCCACCAGGGGCCCCGCCGCCGACCGGCCCGCCGCCGTGACCGCCACCGAGGGGTCCGCCGCCGAACAGGCCACCGGGACCGCTGGGTGCACCGCCGCCGGAACCGGGGGTCGGAAGGTGCCCGCCGCCCAGGCCGCCGTCGCCCGGGGGCGAGGAGTGGCCGCCGCCCAGGCCGCCGGGGCCGCTACCGGGAGGCGGCACATGCCCACCACCGGAACCACCAGGACCGCTACCCGGCGGCGGCACATGCCCACCACCAGAACCACCAGGACCGCTACCCGGCGGCGGCACATGCCCACCACCAGAACCACCAGGACCGCTACCCGGCGGCGGCACAAGCCCACCACCGGAGCCACCCGTGCCGCTGCTGGGAGGCGGGGACGAGCCCTGCCCGGGCGGAGTTTGGCGCGGCGGCCACTGCGGGCCCGTGCCACCGGTCTGCGGCGGCTCCGGGACGTGCACCGGAGGCTGGGGCAGCACGGGCGGGGGCGAGACGTGCGGCGGACCCTGAATCACCGGCGGGGTCAGCACCGGGTTGGGCACGGGCACGCGGACCGGGGGCAAAATCACCGGCGCGATCGGCGGGACCACCACCGGAACCGGGACCACCGGCGCCGGGGCCGCGGGAATGGGGGGTGCCGCGGGCGGCGGAGGTGCCGCGGGCAGCGGCGCGGCGAACTGCGGAGTCATCGGCTTGGGTGCGGCCACCTGCTCGGGCAGGTTGAGCTTCGCCGCCGGGGCCGACGCCTCAACGGGCGCGGGCGCCTGCTGCGTCGGGACGATGAGGTGTTGTCCCGGTGTTGGCTGCAGAGCGACGGTTCCGGTGGTGCGGATGCCGATCGCCAGAGCGATCTCGAGCGCCAACACCGCGCTGATGCCGGCGACCGCCAACCCACTCCCGATCAGCAGGGCGGGCCTGCGCCGCGGTTCGCTTTCTTCCGGCATGAAGAGCTTCTCGATGACGACGGTCGGCGAGTCGGCGTCCTCGTCCGGTACCGCGCTGTAGGCCAGCTCGTCGTCGACCGCCTCCGGCGCGAACGGCGCATAGAGGTATTCAGGCAGCGAGTACTGGTCGACCGCACCGGTGCCGGGGTCTTGCGCGTAGGCCAGGGCGGCGGTCGACGAGGCGAACAACGGCGCGTTGGCCGAGGCCAGGGCGGCGCCGCGGGCCAGCGCCGTCTCCGGCTCCTCCGGCACGCTCACCTCGAGGGGCGTCGCGGTCTGCAGCGCCGGCTTCAGCGGGGCGATGTCGACGCCCGAGCCGACCACCAGCACGCCGTCCGGCGCGGCCTGCAGCTTCTCCAGTCCGGCGATCATGCCGCCGAGCTGCGCGGCGGCCTGGTCGTACGAATCGGCGTAGATCGGTTGCTTGTAGACGTCGGGGATGGAACCGTCGGAGGTCTCGACGACCGCCAGCGTCGCGGTGTCGGGCTCCACGAACATGATCGCGGTGCGCTCGTAACCCATTGCGCCGCCGACGTTTTGGGCCAACGCCGTGGCCGCCAGAAAGGCGGACACCAACATGACGTTCTCGATGCGGTAGGCGGCCAGCGCGTCGCGCAACGCCGCCGCCTCGAGCTGATCGGTCCACGTGACGCCGATGGACGACACCTCGAGGCCGGCGTCGGCCGCGCCCTCCCGGGTGCCCAGGATCGCGGCGAGCACTTGGTCGGACGCGCTCGCGGTGGCCGCTTTGTCGGCGGCCGAGACGTCGAACACATCCTCTTCCACGGTGACACCGTCGGCGTATTCGCCTTCCAGGACAACCATTTGGATCGATGCCGGTGCCATCGACACCCCGAGCACGATATCCAAGACAACCCCTCCAAAGGTATTGCGAGACGAACCATGGCGCGGCGGAGGAAAAAACCATGGCTAACTAAGTATCGCGCAGAAAGGGGGTGCGGGAGGCTCCCAGAACCTATGTAGTCCTTATGAAGTTCTGATAGGAGCGCGACGGCGTGGGTCCCCGCTGGCCCTGGTACTTCGACCCAACTTGCGAACTGCCGTAAGGATGTTCGGCCGGGCTGGTCAACCGAAGGATGCAGAGCTGACCGATCTTCATGCCCGGCCACAGCGTGATCGGCAGGTTGGCGACGTTGGACAACTCCAGCGTGATGTGACCGCTGAAGCCCGGATCGATGAACCCGGCGGTCGAGTGCGTCAGCAGACCCAGCCGGCCCAGCGACGACTTGCCTTCCAGCCGGCCGGCGAGGTCCTCGGGCAGGGTGAAGAGTTCCAGCGTGGAGCCGAGCACGAACTCCCCCGGATGCAGCACGAACGGTTCGCCGTCCACCGGTTCGACCAGGGTTGTCAGCTCGTCCTGCTGCTTGGCGGGGTCGATGTGGGTGTACCGGGTGTTGTTGAAGACGCGGAACATGCAGTCCAGGCGGACGTCGATGCTGGACGGCTGCACCAAGGCGTCGTCGTATGGGTCGATGCCCAGCCGGCCGGCGGTGATTTCGGCCCTGAGGTCACGATCGGAGAGCAGCACGCGACGAGCCTATCGGCTGCTCGCCGTCGCGGGTTCAGTCGGCGAGATACATCTCCCCACCCTTGGGGTAACCCCCGCCGGTGGTGGTGACGTGGACGTGGTCGTAGTGCCCCAGCCGGCTCGGTTGCGCGCCGCCCGGCGTGTAGTAAACGCCGCGCCAGATCGCGTCCTGGATCCCGAAGCGTTTTGCGTTACTCATCACGTACGCGACGATCTCGTTGCCCAGGGTGATGCCTTCGGCGCTCTGCGGGTCGGGGATCATCACGTCGATCGCCAAACCGAGCGGATGCCACGGCAAGGGGTCCGGTCGCACTCCACCCATTTCGTGGATCTGGGGAAACTTGGCGCTGATGCTGCGCGAGACCTGGATCGTTCTGACCTGCAGGCCCTGTTCGGGTGCAAGCCCGGCCGGCAGGAAGCGGGATCGGGTGTGGTACCTGGAGGCCGCGAGCGGCGCATCCATGCCGTCGCCGCGGGACACATCCGACGCCAGCACAACCCCCACCGGCTTTGCCGGCACGATTTGTAAGCAGCATGCTGAAGTGTCGCCAATAACGGGTGGCGCGACGGGGCGTGGCACGAAAGGGGCGTCATCGCCGGCCGCCGCGAAGAACACGGCAGCCGGTGCCAGCGCCCCTGCCAGGAGCAGCGGTGTTTTACCCCGCTTCTTGGCTAAGCTGTGCCGACCCACCCCAGGCACATTACGACATGATCACGAAAGAATAAACACGGGTCCTTGAATTTGCAGGACAGCGACCATTCCCTCACCGCAGCCTTTTGTGCGACGGCGACGACGGCGCCGGCCGCGTCGTCTTCGGCCGCCCTACTCATCCAACGGATCGGCCGTCGATGCTAGCCTTCGTTGTCGACGCCGCCGATGTAGTTCAATGGCAGAACATCAGCTTCCCAAGCTGAATACGCGGGTTCGATTCCCGTCATCGGCTCCACGATGGGCAGCGACACCGGACCGGGTTCCTGCCTCGGTGAGGCCAGTGGTCCCGTAAGGCCCCTTAGTCAGTCGGGGTAATCGCCGGGTGCAGGCCGCCGTCCGCCTTATGGAAATGCTTGGCCGGTGCCCGGTTCGGGCCGCCGTCTTGGATGTACGCCGGGGACGCCTCCATCACCGTCCTGGCCCTTGCAAGGCAGCCTCGGCAGCAGACCGCGCATTAACTTCCCTGCTCAGGACGGGCGCGCCTGGGTCATAGTCCAGCGTGAGGCCAGGGCGTCGCAAATGGCGCGTTGCTCGATCTCATCCTGGTCGTGCATAAGGAGTCCTTCGACGGTGAAGATGCCGATCATCACTTCGGCTTCCACAGTCGAGGGTGAGACTCCCGCAGTCTCCAATTCGTAGCGGAACATACTGCCGGTAATCAGATGGAAGTTTCGATGCCACTCGGCGATGGCGACCGAATGTTCGACGCGGGCGTGCACCGTCGTCACTAGGCGGCTCATCTGGCGTAACTGGCGAACCACCCACAGAACTCGAGCGGGGATCGGTTCGGTCGCAACTTGTTGGTACTGCGGCCAGATGTCGGCCATGACGGAGTCGAGCACAGCGATTAGAACGTCGTCCTTGTCCCCGAAGTACCAGTAGATGGTGTTCGGTGCCACCCCGGCCTCCTTCGCAAGGCGGCTCATCGGGGTGGCGTCGTAGCCAGTATCGATGAACAGCCGGCGTGCTGCCGCGACAATTTCTGCACGCTTCTCTTCGGCGGCCTGCGGGCGTTTGTTCCGTGCCATCGTTCCCCTGCACCGATCAGATCACACTATGTTGAACGACGTTCAAGAACTTGTTAGGTTTGTTGAACACCGTTCAAGATACCCGATGGAGACAGGCGTGAACCAACCACTCAGCTACGTGCGACGCGACGTGACCTTTATGTCCGGGGACACACCTTGTGCGGCGTGGCTGTACCGTCCTGATGGCGTCGAGAATCCGCCCATCGTCGCACTGGCTCACGGGTTCGCCGCCCTCCGCGAACTGCGCCTAGACGCCTACGCCACACGATTCGCCCAGGCCGGCTACGCCGCCCTGGTGTTCGACTACCGGCACTGGGGTGCCAGTGGCGGCCAACCTCGCCGCATCCTTGACATCGCCAAACAGCACGCTGACTGGCGGGCCGCCATCGCCTACGTTCGCAGCCTGGACAACGTCGACACAACCCGCGTGGTGGGTTGGGGTTCCTCCTTCGGCGGTGGTCACGTTCTCGACTTGGCAGCCCATGACCACGA
Source organism: Mycobacterium hainanense (assembly GCF_041890355.1). NCBI lineage: Bacteria > Bacillati > Actinomycetota > Actinomycetes > Mycobacteriales > Mycobacteriaceae > Mycobacterium > Mycobacterium hainanense. The sequence continues at coordinate 5,296,230 of NZ_CP169059.1, forward strand.
TCTCGCCGCCGCCATCGTCCAGGCGCCTCACGTCACCGGCCCCGCATCAGCGTTCTCGCAGTCACCCAAACTGATCGCACGCCTCATCGCCGCAGCACTGCGCGATCAGGTCGGCGCATGCCTCGGGCGGGCACCGTACCGAGTGAAGTCCATCGGCAGGCCCGGCGAGGTCGCCATGATGACCTCACCTGGGGCTTATGAACTGGTCGAAGCGATGGCCGGGGATAAACGCGACGAACTTTTCGCCGAAAACGACGTCGCCGCTCGCATCGCCCTGCGCGTGCCGCTGTACTCCCCGGGACGCAAGGTCGCAGACATCACCGCGCCGACTTTGGTGCAGCTCGCCAAACGTGACGACGTGACGCCGTACGCGAAAGCTAAGAAGATCGTCGCCCGCCTCCCCCACGGTGAAGTCCGCTCCTATGACTGCACGCACTTCGAGCCCTACCTGGAGCCGCATTTCGACGGGATAGTGACCGACCAGATCGACTTCCTAAATCGCCACGTCCCACTGGTATGACCCCTTGGTGTCCGATCCTGAACCCGAGGAGAAGCTGCGCGGGCATTACGCGTGTCGGCGCAATTCGCGACGAGAATTATGAGAACCTACCGCCGCTATTGTGGCGCTCAACACACTCACCTGACTGTTTTCCCGGCGAATAGCGTTGTAGTACAGTCGAATCCAGAGCTAAGTCACCCGCAATCTGCACAGGGTCTGTGACGGGCTCGTTTCCGCATTTGTACGGAAGTCAAGCGGCAAGCTCGCAACGAACACGGGCGCTGTGCAGACAGCAAGTAAGCCAGCGGAATCGCGTGATGCGCGAGGACCTTGACCGCGACACAGCGGTCGATACACGTCCGCCGCCACAATGCGGGTAATCACCCGGGCTCTGAAATACCGCGTCGAGCGTCGATGAAACCGAGCACATCGTAGGAGGCCATGAGGATGCCCGGCCCGCCCGCCGATCAGCCGGAAGCGCTGATGGCCGCCGCCGACCTGATCGACCCCGACGACAACCCGCTCTGCTAGTGGCCGCAGACGACCGGACCGATCACAAAAGTGGGTCAGCCTGCGATGAGACGCTGACCGCGAGTTCGCCCTCTCGTAGGACAGCGGAGTGCGGCGCGGAAGCGTCGCCGAGCGCAGTCGCACAAGCGGGAGCGGGAAAACAACTGACCGGCGCCGTGGTCATCATTGCGCTCGTCGCGGCGATCTCGGGCGTGCTCTACGGCTATGACACCGGTGTCATCTCGTGGGCTCTGTTGCAGTTCACCGAGGACTTCAACATCACCGAGGGCTGGAAGCAGGTGATCGCCGCCAGCATCCTGCTCGGCGCCGTCGTCGGGGCCTTGACTTGCAGTTGGTTGTCCGAGTGGCGCGGTCGCCGCGGCACTCTGGTGATGCTGGCGGTCCTATTCATCGTCGGCGCGCTGTGGTGTGCCGACGCACCCGATGCCCTGCTGCTGTCGCTGGGACGCGTGGTCCTGGGCTTCGCGGTCGGCGGAGCCACACAGACGGCGCCGATGTACGTCGCCGAGCTCTCGCCGCCGGCCTACCGGGGACGGTTGGTGCTGTGCTTCCAGATCGCCATTGGGGCGGGCATCCTCTTCGCGACCATCGTCGGGGTCTCGGGATCGGTCCCCTGGCGAGGGCCGATCGGATTCGCCTGCGTACCCGCCGCGATCATGCTGTGGTTGTTGCTGCGCCTGCCGGAAAGCCCGCGCTGGCTGATCAAGCAAGACGATCGAAACGCTGCACAAGCGGTTCTCGAGAATGTCCGGCCCGACGGCTACGACGTCGCCGCCGAGCTGGACGAGGCGGCCGAACTCGCGCGCGTCGAACGCACATCCAGCACGCGCGGGTGGGCTGGGTTGCGCGACGCGTGGGTGCGCCCCGCCCTGGTCCTGGGCTGCGGTATCGCGGTCTTCACCCAGCTCAGCGGCATCGAGATGATCATCTATTACTCCCCGACCCTGTTGACCAACGACGGCGTGTACACGTCCGTAGCGCTACGGGTGTCGGTGGGGTTGGGAGCGACGTACCTGATCTCCCAATTGGTCGGGTTGGCCATCATCGACCGGGTCGGTCGGCGCCGGCTCACCCTCATCATGGTGCCGGGCGCGGCGATCAGTCTGTTCGCCCTGGGCCTGCTCTTCGTCACCAGCGACAGCGGTCACGAGGTGCTTCCCTACATCATGATCTGCCTAGTCGCCTTCATGCTGTTCAATGGCGGCGGCCTGCAGCTTATGGGATGGCTGACCGGCTCGGAGACCTATCCGTTGGCGGTGCGACCGGCGGCCACCGCCGTCCAGTCGGCGACGCTGTGGGGGACCAACCTGCTGATCACGCTGACAATGCTGTCGCTGGTCAAGGCGATCGGGGTCGGGCCCTCGATCTGGCTCTACGCACTGTTCAACGTGGCGGCGTGGATCTTCGTCTTCTTCCGCATGCCCGACCTCACCGGTAAAAGCCTGGAAGAGATTGAAAACAAGCTTTTCGAGGGCAAGTTCCGCCCATCAGACTTCACGCGGTGACGAATTCGGTTGAGCGGTAGGTTTTTTGGCCCGCGGCCCGAATGCCTCGGCTCGGTTCGCTGTTAGCGATTGGCCGGGCTCGGTACCGAGGGACTGCGTGGCCCTCGGCCGCGGCCCGCGAGCCCGAAACCGGGCGCGACACGGCTTCAGGCTGTGTGCACCGAGCGTATTCCCGAGGTCTCAAAGTCCTCCTTCGTCCATCCGAAACCCCAGCGCAACACCTCATTCTCGAACTAAACCCCCGTGGCCGAACCGTGACCGAGGCGTGGCCAAATGCTAACGCGCCCTTGCGCTTCCGCTGGTCATCGGCGCTTTACGATCCTCCTATTACAACTATGTCAGTTAAGAGGAATCGGAGCCATGCGAGCGGTCGTTCGGTGTGTTCTTGCGGTGGGTGGGATCGCTGTAAGCGTGGTTGCGGGACCGACTGGCACCAGCATGGCGGCGGCCAGTCAACCGCATGAATTCGCCATTGCTTCGGTCCTGCCGGCGCGGGACACGACGGTGGGCGTCGCCCACCCCGTCGTCGTGACGTTCAACGCGCCCGTCGCAAACCGGCACGCCGCCGAGCGCGCCCTCGGGGTCACGTCGACACCGGCGATGACCGGCCGGTTCGAGTGGCTGGACAACAAAGTCGTGCAGTGGGTACCAGACCACTACTGGCCGGCGCACAGCACGGTGGCGCTTGCGGTCGACGGCCGCTCCACGGAATTCAAGACCGGCCCGAAGGTCATCGGTGTCGCCAACATCACCGACCACACCTTCAAGGTGAGCGTCGACGGAGTCGACGCGGCTCCACCACCCACTCCGCATCACCGGCCCCACTTCGGCGAAGAGGGCGTGTTGCCCGCATCGATGGGCAGGCCCGAGTTTCCGACGCCGGTCGGCAACTACACCGTCTTATCGAAAGACCGCTCGGTGCTTATGGATTCGAGCAGCGTTGGCATTCCCGTCGACGACCCCAACGGCTACATGCTCAACGTCGACTACGCCGTCCGGATCACCAACCGGGGCCTCTTCGTTCATTCCGCCCCCTGGGCCGTTTCTTCATTGGGGCTGGAGAACGTCAGCCACGGCTGCATCAGCCTCAGCCCCGACGATGCCGAGTGGTACTACAACACGGTCAATGTCGGCGACCCGGTGATCGTCAAGCAAGACCTGTGGGAGCGGCCGCCTTCCTGAGCGGCTCCTCGCCCGATCGCTTTGAGCGCGAGGGCTTTTCACCTACCAGCAACCTGCGCCGAGTGAAGTTAGTTTCACGCTCGCGGTCGACTGTGCCGCTAACTTCACGCTCGGCGGGTGAAACGCCCTCGGCGGCTGGAGCGCGGCCGGCGGGTGGGGCCGCCGACGGCTGGGACGCCGCGGGTGCGGCAGACACAAACGAACGGACCCGCTGGTCGAAAACCAGCGGGTCCGTTCCCGTCGAAAGGGAATGACGCTCAGTGCGCGCCGGGGCCGGGCGCAACCGGCTGACCGGGCTGGGGCCCGCCGGTTGGGGCCGGACCGGTCGGGGCGTCCTTGACCCCGGACATGTCGACCAGCGGGGCACCGTCGAGAGGAGCACCGGCCGCCAGGGGGCCGCCGAGGGCAACCAGCGGAGCGCCGGCCGGGACCACCGGCGCGATGGGCAACGGCGCACCCAGCGGCACCGGGGCACCCAGGGGTACCGGCACGGGAGCTCCCACCGGCAACGGCCCGGGCACGGCCAACGGAACACCGGCCATGTCGGTGAGCGGCGCGCTGGCCGCGCAGACCCCGGCGGTCGGCGCGCCACCGGCGGCCGCTCCGCCCGCGGCGGCCGGCCCGCCGGCCAGGGGCGCGGCCCCGACCTCGCCCGCCTGGCCCTGAACGCAGGCGTATCCGCCCGTCTTCAGGGGAGCGGCTGCCGCATCCGGGCTCAACGCAAGTGCGGCTCCGCACACCCCAAGGCTGGCAACTACTTTCATGTTGAACCGATCGACGATCGCCATCAGCGCCGACTCTCCTTTAATTCGCGCTCACATATCCGATGCAGCAGACAACGGGCCAATTGTCGGCAGCCGACGTGAAACACGGGACGCGCCGCACCGCGCCGTATCCAAATGGTGACGTCACAAGGGCGTCACGAGCCGGGTGCGACCGCGCAGGGAAAAGGCATCCGGCCGAGGCAACGTTTCGGTCTCGCTGATCGGAACTTTCCGCAGCTCATTCCCAGGGAATTTTTGGCGACCCAACATGTCTTGAAGGTTCTATATAGGTGAACGGACAGTGAACGAGGAGAGGGAGGATCGGCATGACGCAACGGCGGCCCTATGGCCGATTCATCAAGACAGCGCTGGTGAGCGCCCCCATGCTGGCGGCCGGAGTCGCGCTGGCCGGCCCCGCGCAGGCGGACGCGACCACGTTCGTCAATGACCTGCACAGGAACGGGATCCACGCGGTCAGCGGCGGCGACGAGGCGCTGGTGCAGATGGGCCTGAACGTGTGCCAGCAACTGTCGTGGGGCGCCCCTCCGACGCAGATCGAGGGCCTGGCGTTACAGCGCTCCGACAGCAGGCAGGGCGCCGGCGGGATCACCCCCCAGCAGGCCGACGACGTGGTCATCGACGCTGTCCGCGATCTCTGCCCGGACGCATAGCCACTGGTCTTTGCCCACAATTCACCATCGAGATTTATCTTCCGCGGCGTGCTCGGCGGCGCTTTCGTGTAAAAGTGCATCATCCGCGATTCGGGCACGGGACGAAGGAGAAGATTTCGATGGCAGCACAGCGGCCCTATGGCCGGTTCATGGGCGCAGCCGGCGCAGCCCTTGCAGGGGGCCCACTTCTGGCCGCGGGCATCGTCTGGGCCAGCCCGGCCCGGGCCGACGGGGCTGCCTTTCTCAACGACCTGCACAGCGCCGGCATCCACGCCGTCAACGGTGGTGACGACGCGCTGCTGCAGATGGGCGCGGACCTGTGCCAACAGCTTTCCTGGGGCGCCTCCCCACAACAGCTCGAGGGCTTGGCGGTCCAGCGTTCGGACGCCGACCAGGGCAGCGGCGGGATCAACGGCCGGCAGGCCGCGGACGTCGTGATCTTCGCCTTGCGCGATCTATGCCCCAACGCTTAGCGGTGCGCTAAGTTCCGGGAATGGAGCTGAGCGCGCGCAACCTGAGCGCACTCGGCATCCCCACCCCGGCCTACGACCGCAGCCAAATCACCGTCGGCATCGTGCATTTCGGCGTCGGCGGGTTTCACCGCGCCCATCAGGCGATGTACATCGACAGGCTGCTTCGCGACGGCCTGGCCCGGGACTGGGGAATCTGCGGCGTCGGCGTGCTGCTCGGTGACCGGCGGATGCGCGACGTGCTGCGCGCCCAGGACCACCTGTACACGTTGGTCCTCGAACACCCCGACGGCACCCGGGAACCCCGCGTCATCGGCTCCATCGTCGACTTTCGTTACGCCCCAGACAATCCCGAGGCGGTCATCGAGCTGCTGGCCGCACCGACCACCCGGATCGTCTCGCTCACCATCACCGAGGGCGGCTACCACCCGCCGCTGAGCGACGTGTACCCGCTGGTGGCCGCGGCGCTGAACCGGCGGCGCGAACGTGGCCTGCCCTCCCCCACGATCGTGTCCTGCGACAACATCGTCGAGAACGGGAGCGTGGCGCGGGAGGTGTTCACGTCCTACGCCGAACGGCTCAGTCCCCAACTCGCACAGTGGATGCGCGAGCACACCAAGTTCCCCAACTCGATGGTCGACCGGATCACCCCGGTCACCACCCCGGCCGCGATCGAGCGCCTTGACACCGAATTCGGCGTGCGCGACGCCTGGCCGGTGGTCGCCGAGCCGTTCGCCATGTGGGTGCTCCAAGACGACTTCGCCGACGGCAGGCCCCCGCTGGACAAGGCGGGAGTCCAGCTGGTCGACGACGTGGCTCCGTACGAGGCGATGAAGCTGCGGCTGCTCAACGCCGGCCACCAGGGGCTGTGCTACTTCGGCTACCTGGCCGGGTATCGGTTGGTGCACGAGGCCGCCCACGATCCACTGATCGCCGAATTCCTGCACGGCTACCTGGAATACGAGGCGATGCCCACGCTCACGCCGGTCCCCGGGTTGGCCGATTTCAAGGACGGGCTGCTCCCCCGCTTCGGCAACGCCTACGTGCGCGACACGGTGGCCAGGCTGTGCGCCGACTCGTCGGAACGCATCACCAAGTGGCTGCTGCCCGTGGTCGCCGACAACCTGGCGCGCGGCGGCCAGGTCCGGCTGTCCGCGGCGATCGTGGCGAGCTGGGCGCGCTACGCCGAGGGCGTCGACGAAACCGGTCAGCCGATCGAGGTGGTGGACCGGCTCGCCGACACGCTCGTCCCCATCGCCCGCTCCCAGCGGGACGACCCGACCGCGTTTCTCGCCAACCGAGCGGTGTTCGGTGACCTCGTGGACCAGCCCCGCTTCCTCGAGCCCTACCTGTGGGCGCTGGACTCCCTGCACCGCCGCGGCGCGCGCGCCACGTTGCGGGCACTCGCCTGGGCCGGCGGATGACGCTGGTCGCCGGCGTCGACTCCTCGACGCAGTCGTGCAAGGTGCTGATCTGCGACGCGGACACCGGCGAGGTGGTCCGCGAGGGCCGGGCCGGCCACCCCGACGGGACCGAAATCGACCTGGCGGCATGGGAATTCGCGGCCAACGCGGCGATCGCGGCCGCGGGCGGCCTGGACGGCGTGGAGGCGATCGCGGTCGGCGCGCAGCAGCACGGCATGGTGTGCCTCGACGCGGCGGGTGGGGCGGTGCGGGCCGCGCTGCTGTGGAACGACGTGCGCTCGGCCGACGCGGCCCGCGCCCTCACCGACGAGCTCGGCGGGCCCGGCGCGTGGGCCCGAGCCGTCGGCGTGGTGCCGCTGGCCGCGATCACGGTGGCCAAGCTGCGCTGGCTCGCCGACCACGAACCGCGGCATGCGGACCGCACGGCGGCCGTCTGCCTGCCGCACGACTGGCTGAGCTGGCGGCTGCGCGGGGGCACCGATGTCGCGGCGCTGACCACCGACCGCAGCGATGCCAGCGGCACGGGCTACTACGACGCCGCAAGCGGCGCCTACCGCGTCGACCTGCTCGAGCTGGCCCTGCGCGGCCGTCGCCCCCACCTGCCCGCCGTGCTGGGACCCGCGGACGCAAACCTGAGCGGGACAACCACGTTCGGCGCGGGTCTCGGTGACAACGCCGCGGCTGCGCTCGGCCTCGGCGCCGACGAGGGCGACGTCATCGTGTCGGTCGGGACGTCGGGCGTGGTGGCCGCGGTGACCGCCGACCCGGTCCGCGACGACGCGGGGTTCGTCGCCGGGTTCGCCGACGGGACCGGCCGCTACCTCCCGCTGGTGTGCACGCTCAACGCCGCGCGGGTGCTGGACGCGGCAGCCGCGATGCTAGGGGTCGACCACACCGGGCTGTCGCAGCTCGCGCTGTCCGCGCCGCCGGGCAGCGCCGGCCTGGTCCTGGTGCCCTACCTGGAGGGTGAGCGAACCCCCAACCGCCCCAATGCCTCCGGCGCGCTGCACGGCCTGCGGGTCGCGAACGCCACGCCGGCGAACCTGGCCAGGGCCGCGGTGGAGGGGCTGCTGTGCGCTCTCGCCGACGGCCTCGCCCACCTGGTCGCTCAGGGCGTGGTCGCGCGCCGCATCCTGCTGATCGGTGGCGGGGCGGGGTCGCGGGCCCTGTGCGCGATCGCCCCCGCGGTGTTCGGCGTACCCGTGTTGGTGCCCGCCCCCGGGCAGTACGTCGCGCTGGGCGCGGCCCGGCAGGCGGCCTGGGCGCTGAGCGGATCGGCGCGACCGCCCGCGTGGGCACCGCCCCGGACCGACGAGTACACCGCCGACCCGACGCCGCAGGTGCACGAGCGCTACGCGCAGGTGCGGGACTTGACCGAGGGGGCCTAGTCGCAGGGGCGGAACACCGGGAGCACCCGGTATTTCGCGGAGAAGCTGGCCTTCTCGTATTCGTCGCCCACCTCGCCGTCGCACGCGATGACCGTCGGGCCGTCGACCGCGGTGAACGCGAACTCCGGCACCTGCAGCTCGTGGTACAGGGGGCTGCGCTCCAGCCGCCCCAGCGCGAGCGCGGTCAGGATCCTGGTCCGCGACCACCGTCGTCCCGCCTCGAGCATCCGGACGTCGATCAGCCCGTCGTCCATCCGCGTCCGCCGCGACGGGGCGAAGCCGGTCGGCAGGTAGAGCGAGTTCCCCAGGAAGAACAGCGACGTCAGCAGCGTCTTGTTGTCGTAGCAGATCCGGACGGGCTCGTCGCGGCGCAGGGTGTGCAGCATCGCGTAGAGACCGGCAAGCGGCTTGCCGATGCGTTTCTCCAGCTTTTCGCGCTGCTGCACGAAGGCCGGGTAGGCGCCGATGCTCGCCGTGTTGAGGACCATCTGACTTTCGTTGAGGCACACCAGGTCCACGCATGCCACGCTGCCGCGGCGGATCGCGTCGACGGTCTTGGCCACGGTGTCGCAGCCGATGTCCTTGGCGAAGTGATTGAACGTGCCGGCGGGGAACACGGCCAGCGGCAACCCGGCCTCGATGGCCACCCCCGCCGCGGTCGCCACCGTGCCGTCGCCGCCGCCGACGGCAAGCACCTCGGCGTGGGCGGCGGCCTCGCGCAGAGCCTGCTGCGGGTCGTCGTCGGGGCCGAGTTCGCGGATGTCCGCCTTTGGCAGCGCCCGGCGCACCTCGTCGACGACGCGGGACCCGGTGCCGCCGCCTGATTCGGGGTTGATGACCAGCACCACCCCGTCGCCGTCGGGCCGTTCGGGTGCCGGGACGCGAAGCGGTTCGGCCTTGGGCAGGGCGGTTTCGACGATCGGCGGAACCAGCCGACCACCCAGCACCGCCACGCCCGCCCCGATGCCGAACCCGGCGACGACGTCGCCCGGGTAGTGCGCGCCGGTGGCCACCCGCGAGAGCCCGACCAGCCCGGCCAGCAGCGCCAGCCCGAAGCCCAGCATCGGGTTCTCCAAACCGACCCCGACGGCGAACGCGGCGGCGCTGGCGGAATGCCCCGACGGGAAGGAGTTGGACGTCGGCCGACGGCGGACCTGTCTGACCAGCGGGACCAGCTCGTACCCGGGACGCGGGCGGCGGCGGATGCGTTTGGCGACCTGATTGGTGACCAGGCTGGTGACCGCGAGCGCCACGACGCCGCGCGTCGCGCCGCGCTGCGCGCTCTTGTTGCCCGAGGCGGTCAGGGCCGCGGCGATGGCGAACCACAGCTTGGAGTGGTCGGCGGCCCGGGTCAGCGGCGGCATGATCGCGTCCAGCAGCGGGGTGTCGGTCTCGGCGATCGCTTCGAAGATCTCTCGGTCCAGGGTGCCCAGCCCCTGGGTGATCTGATTGATGCCGCGCGCGCGTCGCCAGGGCCGCCTGTTCATTCGCTACACCCTAAATTGGTTGGCGGACATGGACGCACCGGGTTACTTCCAGGCATGGCGGGACAACGCCGCGCGGCGGGGCGTGGCCCCGGACGTCGTCGCGGAGATCACCCGGCGGCATGCCATCAACCCGGACACCTTTCGGGTGCTCGGGGCAACGGCGGAGATCCGGGATCCGGACAACAAGTCCTTCTTCCTCCTGCCCCGCGGCATCGGGGGCGGCGACGCCCGCGCGGCGACGCTGTGCGCCTACGTCCTGAACGCGGGCACCGGCTACGGCACCAAGGGGGCGTACCGCACCGACTTTCCGCCGACGCCGTACGGTGCGGCGGAAATCACGCGAATCATGCGGCGGCAGAAGGCGAATCGCTGGAGCTACACCCGCGACGTCAGGTTCGTGGACCGCAACGGCGGGCGCCTCGTCGCGACGCCGAACGGCATCCTGATGGGCCTGGGCGGCAATTGGGTTCAGCGCCAATTCTGCCGGCGCGGCGGCACCACGTGGGGTGACATTTTCATGATCAACATCGGCGCGGTCACCGACCCTGCGGGATGGCTTCGCCGGATCGTCGCGTCCGGACATGCCTGGTACGTCCGCGCCGACGGGACGCCCGTGCAGAGCCGCCTCGACCTGGATCGCGTCCTACACCACGAGGAGCGGCACTGCCGGCAATGGGCGGCGAAGGGCTACGTGGGCATGCTGCGCGACTATGGCCGCGAGTTGGTCCGCGAATACGCCCTCGGCGCGATCAACAGGCTCGAGGAGGAAGCGGGGCTGGCCGACGGCGGCTACAGAGCGTCGATCCCGTGGTAAAGCACCATCGCACCGATCACGACCAGCACCGCCGCGAGCAGGGCGGCGTTGTTACGGTCCATCCAGTCCTTGAGCCTCGCCAGCGTGTCGTCGAGCCGGCTGCCGGCCGCCGCGTAGGCCAGGAGCGGGAGGGCGACGCTGGACGCCGCGATCGCGACGAAGAACGCGGCGGCCGCCCAGTCACCGGCCAGCCCGAGCCCGGCGGTGCCGATGCCCAGCCCGGCCGGGACGCAGATGAGCAGCACGTCCGGCCGCACCACCGCCAGGACCGCCCCCATGATCCCGGCCCGGGCCGGGGTGATGGTGGTGAACGAACGCATCCATTTCGGCGACTCGGTGTGCCCGTGCCGGTTCAGCCATTTGTAGATGCCGTAGACGATCAGCCCCGACCCCAGCACCACCCGCAACCACGACGACCACCGCGGCGGCGACTTGTCCAGGCCGCCGAGCAGGTGGGAGGCACTGACGGAGAGCGCCGTCAGCGCGGCAATGCTCAGCGCCCAGCCGGCCAGAAACGCCAGGCCGGTCGGCCGCGGCCGCGGCGCCTGCAGCACCAGCACCGCCGGGATCACCGTGAGCGGCGAGAGCGAGATGACCAGTCCGAGCGGAACGAGCCCGGTGAGCACGGTGCCCCAGCTGCCTGCCATGGGCAGCAATCTACAGGGCGTGAATCCCGTTGTAGAGCACCATCAAACCGATCAAAACCAGGATGATCGCGAGCAGCGTCGCGTGGTTTTGCTCCATCCAGACTTTGAGACGTTCCAGCGGGTCGTCGAGGCGCTCGCCGGCGCCGGCATACGCCAATATCGGGATGGCGACGGTTGACGCGGCGATGATGACGAACACCGCGGCGGCCACCAGCTGGCCGGCCGCGTCGAGGCTGCTGCTGCCGACGGCCAGGCCGGCCGCCGCGCACATGATCAGCACCTCGGGTCGCAGCACCGCCAGGACCGCCGCGGTCACGCCGGCACGCGCTGGGCTCAGTGTGGAGAAGGAGCGCATCCAGCGCGGCATGCTGCCGTGCCGATGCCGGGTCAGCCATTGGTAGGCGCCCAACGCGATCAGCGCCGACCCCAGCACCACCCGCGTCCACGACGCCCAGGTCGGTGGCGCCTTGTGCAGGCCGCCGAGCAGCTCCGAACCGCTGACGAAGACGGCGGTGAGGGCCGTCAGGCCCAACACCCATCCGGCCAGGAAAGCCATACTGGTCGGGCGCGGCCGCGGCGCGTGCAGGACCAGCACCGCCGGGACGACCGTGATCGGCGAGAGCGCTATGACGGCCGCCAGCGCGACGAGCCTGGTGAGCACCGAACCCCAACTTGCGTCCACGGGCAGCAATCATCGCATCGGCGTGGCGCGCCCGCATGGGTCCGGCGTAAGCGCCGCCCTCAGAACGGCTTTCGGCGCAGCATCCAGGCGGGCACCCAGTGCGTGACGGTCTTGCGCTCGGAGCCGTAGGCGACGGGGTAGGTGACCAGGCCCCACCAGTCGCCCTGCTCGCAAAGGCCCCAGCAACTGAGCAGCCCCTCGACGACTTTGTGCAGTTGCAGCCCGTTGGGTTGGTACCGGCCGGAGCGGTGCGGCTCCCGAGGGAACAGCACCGTCAGGTCCACAAGGACCGTCAGCGGTGGCCGCACCACCCGGAACGGGCTGCGGACCGGCTGGCCGTTGTACCCGATGGACGCGAACTGCCCCATCGATCGATCATACGTTCGAATGCGGCCGGTTCGTCGACTTCTCCATTTCCGGCCACGCCGCCGGGCCGGTGGATATAGTCGGCGCAGCTAACAAGGGGAGGTCCCACATGAAGATGGCTTGCGCCGCTGGCCTGTTGACGTTGGCCGGGCTGCTCACCACCGGGGTGGGCGTGGCCGGTGCCGACCAAGTTGAGGTCGAGGGCAACTATTCGAGCCTGGCCGGTTGCGAAGCGGACGCCCCGAACGTCGAGATCACGCACAACGACCACCTCTACACCCACTGGGACTGCCGCGAGGGCTCCGACGGCTTCTGGCACGTCTGGCTGCTCAACTGATCCGGTCGTAGGCGACCAGCGGCGGGAACCCGATCGGGCTCTGGCACCATAGCGGCGTGCGGAACCCGCTTCGCCGCCCGTCGGCCGCGCTGGACCCGCTGCTCGTCGGGCTGCTCGCCGTCGCGGTGAGTCTGGGCGGCGCGGGGCGCCCGTCGTTCTGGTACGACGAGGCCGCCACCATCTCGGCCGCATACAGTCGATCGCTTGCCCAGCTGTGGCGGATGCTCGGCAACGTCGACGCCGTGCACGGCCTGTACTACCTGCTGATGCACGCCTGGTTCCAGGTCTTCCCGCCCAGCGAGTTCTTCTCGCGCGTCCCGAGCGGCCTGGCCGTCGGGGCGGCGGCGGCCGGAATCGTGGTGCTGGGCAAGCAGTTCTCGTCACGCACCGTCGCGGTCGCGTCCGGCGTCTTCTGCGCCGTCCTGCCCAGAACGACGTGGGCGGGCATCGAGGCCCGCCCCTACGCGCTGTCGATGATGGCCGCCGTGTGGCTGACGGTGCTGCTGGCGCTTGCCGCGCGCCGCGACACCGGTTGGCTCTGGGCGGCCTACGGCGCCGCCCTGGCCGCATCGATCGCGCTCGAGGTGTACCTCGCGCTGATGGTCGCGGCGCACATGGTCCTGCTGCTCGTAATCCGTTGCGCGCGAGGGGCGTTGCTGCGGTTCGCCGTCGCGGCGGCCGTCGGGATCGGGGCCATGGCGCCCTTCCTGGTGACCGTCGCGGGGCAGGCGCATCAGATCAGCTGGATCGCGCCGATCGGTCGGCGGACGCTCGAAGACGTCGTGGTGCAACAGTATTTCGAGCGCAGCCCCCCGTTCGCCGTACTGTCGGCGCTGGTGATCGCGGCGGCTATCGTGTTGTGGCTCAGCAAGTCCGCGCCCTTGGCGCGGCCCGACGCCCACCTGCTGGCCCTCGCGGTGGCGTGGCTCGCGCTGCCGACCGCGACCATCGTGGCCTACTCGGCGCTGGTGCACCCGATCTACACCCCGCGCTATCTGTCGTTCACGGCGCCGGGCATGGCGCTGATCCTCGGCGTCTGCGCCGCCGCGGTGAGCGCCCGGCCCTGGCTGACTGCGGCCCTTGTCACGCTGTTCGCCATCGCCGCTGCCCCGAATTATGTTCGGGCGCAGCGCAATCCGTACGCCAAGTACGGGATGGACTACAATCAGGTGGCCGACCTGATCAGCGCCCAGGCGGCCTCGGGCGATTGCCTGTTGGTGAACGACACGGTGACGTTCATGCCGGCCCCCATGCGCCCATTGCTGGCGGCGCGCCCTGATGCCTACCGCAAGCTGGTCGACCTGACGTTGTGGCAGCGGGCGACCGATCGCAACGACGTCTTCGACACCAACCTCATTCCGGAGGTCGTCGCGAAACCGTTGAGCCAGTGCGCCGTCGTGTGGATCATCACCCAGGCCGACCCGTCAGAGCCGGCGCACCAGGAAGGACCGGCGATCCCGCCCGGGCCGGTCTACGGGGCGACCCCCGCCTTCGCGGTCCCGCACGACTTGGGCTTCCGGCTCGTCGAGCGCTGGCAGTTCAACCTGGTGCAGGTTTTCAGAGCGACGCGCTAGTCACCAGATGCGGATGTAGTCGACCAGCATCGAGGCGGGGAAGGTGCCCGCGGCCGGATCACCGGCGCCGACACCGCCCACTGCGAGCGTGAACATCGGCGTCATCCAGTAGCCGGGCTTGTTGAACGGCCACCGGAAGTCGTCGGGAGCACCGCCGGCGACGTGGATGGGCTTATTGGGCACCTTGAAGTACTCGGCCCCGTCCCGCGCGAACTCGAATCCCTCTTCGCCCCAATGCATTCGCCAGGTGTGCCAAGCGCCGTCGACCAGCCCGGGGATCGACTTGCCTTCCCAGGTCTTGCCGTTGGACGCAGCGTGGACGGTGGTGCCCGCGGGCCACGAGCCGTTGCCGTACCACTCGAAGATGTCCACCTCGCCGTCGGGCAGCGGGTCCTCGTTGACACCCCAGAACGAGGGCCACAGGCCGGGGTACAGGCAGTCGAGCTTGATCCGCGCCTCCCAGGTCTGGTTGATCATGCTGCGGAAGTTGCCGCGCAGCTTGCCGCTGTAATACGTGTTGTTCAGCAGATCGTGGGTGGCGCACAGGACAAGGTTGGAGTGCCCGTCCTGGAACACGTTTTGGCGGTCGTCGCGGTAGATGCCGTCGACCGGCGGGAAGACGTCGTCCTGCCAGGTCTGGATCGTCCACTTGCCGGGGTCGGGCGGCGAGCCCGCGGGGCCGTCGAACTCGTCGGCGAAGATGTAGGGGCCGCCGGGACCGGCCGACGGGGGCGCCTGCGGCGCCGACGGGGTGGCCCATGCGCCCGGCAAGCGCATCGCAGCGCCCAGCATGCCCAACCCCGAGATCAACATCATGCTGCGACGATCCATCTACAACCCACCAATCGTGAAAGGCGGTTCCGATCTACCGCGCTACCCCTGAGCAACTTTTGCAAACGGTGTTATGAAACCACGCGCTGGGGTGGCACGCATGCCACACCCGGGCCGTGGCGGCGACTTTCCGCGTGGTAGGGACGGCGCGGGTCAGCGGGAGGCCGGTTCGCTGAGCTTGACCAACGTCTTGCCGATGTTGACCCCGGTGAACAGCCCGTTGAGGGCGTCGACGCAGGACTCGATGCCCTCGAAGACGGTCTCCCGGTGCTTGAGCCGGCCCTCGGCCTCCCATTGCCGCAGCGCGGCGAACGCCTCGTCGAAGCGACCCCACTGGTCGAGGGCGTTGAATCCCTGCATCAAGGCGGTCTTGGACAACAGGTTTACGTAGTTCGCCGGACCGGGGTGCTCCCCGGTGAGGTAACTGGAGATGACCCCGCACAGGACGACCCGGGCGTGCGGGGCCAACCGGCCCAGCACCGCGTTGAGGATGGGCCCGCCGACGTTGTCGAAGTAGACGTCGACGCGCTTCGGGCAGTGCCGCTTGAGCGCCGCGGCGACGTCGTCGTTCTTGTAGTCGATGCAGGCGTCGAATCCGAAGTCCTCGACCACCGCCCGGCATTTCTGCGGGCCGCCCGCGATCCCCACCACCCGGGCGCCGGCGATCTTGGCGATCTGCCCGGCCACCGACCCGGTGGCCCCGGCGGCCGCCGAGACCACCACCGTCTCCCCCGCCTTCGGCCGGCCGATGTCGGTCATGCCGAAGTACGCGGTGGCGCCGGTGGGCCCGTACACCGACATGATCGCCAGCTGATCGTCCTCGCCGGGGATGGGCGTGCTGAACAAATCGTCGCGGATGATCGCGTACTCGGAGAAACCGGTGAGCGTGGTGACGACGTCACCGACGGCGTAGGCGTCACAGCGCGAGGCGACCACCTCACCGATCCCGGCGGCGCGGATCACCTCGCCCAGCTGCACGGGCGGCAGGTAACTGGGCTGGTCGTCGAGCCAGGTGCGGGCGGCGGCGTCGATCCCGACGTAGGTGGTGCGCAGCAGCGCCTCACCCTCCGCGGGCTCGGGCGCCGGGGTGGTGACCAGCTCGGTGTCACCGGGCTGAACGAGCCCGGCGGGGCGGCGACGAAGGAGGACCTGACGGTTCGGCAACTCGGGCACGATGCAAGAAACTACCGAACCGGCCGAAATAGGCCGGGCGAATGGCATATTCATCCCATGGCAGCAAACGACGACCCGGAGGATCGGATCCGGGAACTCGAACGCCCGCTCGCCGACGCGGCGCGGGCATCCGAAGCGAGCAGCGCGCAACCCGCAGGCCAGGCCTACCAGCCGGGGCCGGCGTACCCGCCCGGCCCGGCCGGCCCCCCGCCGCCGCCCCCGTGGAGCTATGGCGGCCCGCTGGGCGGCCCGCCGCCGCAAAGCCCCTCGGGCAACCGGATGTGGTGGATCGTGGGCACTTTCATCGCCGTCGGCGTGCTCGCACTCGCGGGCGGCATCGCCGCCTTCGCGGCGCACCAGCTCTCCGGCGTCCGGTCGATCATCAGCTCCCCCCCGACCTTCACCACCACGTTCAGTCCCCCGGCCACCACACCCGGCGGCACCGCCCCGTCCACGACCACCCGTACCAAGACGCCGAGCTCGACCGCCACGTCCACCTCACCCACGCCGCCGCCGGGCAGCCAGGTGACGGTCTCCGGGATCGGCGAGAACCGCACGATCGCGTGCACCGACAACGTGGTCAACGTCAGCGGTGTGTCCAACACGGTGGTGATCAGCGGTCACTGCGCAAGCCTCAGCGTGTCGGGGGTGCAGAACGAGATCACTGTCGACGCCGTCGACAGCATTGAGGCCTCGGGAATCAGCAACAAGGTCACCTACCATTCGGGCACGCCGAAGGTCAGCAACTCGGGCAGCGCGAACGTCGTCCAGCAGGGCTGAGGCGCGTTACGGTTCCTCGGTGGGTTCCTCGTCGTGCGAATCGCCGTCGAGGACGCTGACCGCGATGCCGTAAGGCAAAAATCGCACCTTGCGCGTGGGGTCGACGTTGTCCTTGTTGGCCCGCAGCGCATCGAGCTCGGTCGCGTAGACCTGTTCGACGTGCGCGCCACCGTCGGCGTCCACCGTGTAGATGGCCCAGACACCGTCGCCCGCCTCGCCGGCGGTCTCTGGCTCGGGGCGGGGGCGCCGCGAGAAGTCTTCGAAGATCGATGACCACCCGGACCGCGCTCCGGGTGCCGCGACAAACCTGCTGACCCGCTCGAAGACGTCGCGCAGCCCCTCGCTGCCTTCGCGGATCATTCGATCAAACTCTTCGGGATCGAACCCGAACGCACCGTATTCGCCCACGCGACCTCCTCGCCGCTCATGCCGTTATCGCCCAGTGTGCGCGCAGTGGCTCGCGCGCGCCACGTCGTTACGGCGGGGGCGCCGGAGGCGGCGGCGGCGTGATCGGGATCGGCACCGTGACGAACGGGAAGTGCAGGTACATCGTCACCGGGGGCTGCGCCGGCGCGGCCGGCGCCGGTGGGGGCGCGGCGGGCGGCGGAGGTGGCGGGGCCGCCGGCGGCGGGGCGGGAGCCGGCCGTTGGACGGGCGGCGGCGTGTATTGCGGGGCGGGCCGGGTCGGGGCCCGGTAGACGGGTGCCGCCGGGGGCGGTTTCACCGGCGCTTGGGGCTGCTCCGCCTCGGGCGGGGCCGGCTGCGGGGCGGCGACCGCGGTGGGGGGCGGGGGCGCGGGGGCAGGCGAGGGCGTGGGGGCGGGCGGCTGCGCCGCCGGCGGAACGCTCGCGGCCGGGGCGGGCGCCTGCTTGGCAGGGCTGGCGGCGTTGACGCGCGGGTTCTGCGGCAGCTCGGATGCCGGCCGATCGGAGGTCAGCGACACCAGCACGACCCCGGCTGTGACGGCGGCGATGCCGGCGAGCGCGCTACCGGCCAGGAACATCGGCCGGCGCAGGCGCGGGACGACCTCGTCCCCGTCGACCTCGTCGGTGAGGGCGCTGTAGGCCAGGGATTCGGCGTCGGCGTTGCCCCAGACGTCGAGGTAGGTCGGGCCGAGCGGTCGCGGGCTGACCTCTCCGGTGCCCGGGTCCAGCGCGTACGCCAGGGCCGCGGTGGACGAGGCGAACAGCGGCGCGTTCGCCGACGCCAGGGCCGCCCCACGGGCCAGCGCCATCTCCGGCTCCTCGGGGGCCGTCACCTCGAGCGGCGCGGCCGCTTCCAGCGCGGGCTTGACGGGCACGATGTCCGTGCCGCAGCCGATCAGGAACACGCCGTCCGCGCGGGCACCCCGTGCGCCCAGACCGGCGACCATGGTTGCCAGCTCGGCGGCGAGCGACTCCTCCCCGGCGTTGGCCAGCTGCTGGCGGTGCAGGTCGACGATCGAACCGTCGCTGACGTCGACGACGGCCAGCGTCGCGGTTTCGGGCTCCACGAACAGCATCGCGATGTGCGCGTAGTCGAGCGCGTACCCGACCGTCTGGGCCAGCGCGGCCGCGGCCAGCAACGGCGACACCAACATCACATTGCCCATGCCGTGGCGGGCCATCGCTTCCCGCAGCGCGCCGACGCCCGCGGGGTCCGTCCAGGTCACTCCCGTCGACACCAACCGGTGCCCGCCCGCCTCCGCACCTTCGCGGGTGCCGCCGATCGCCGCGATGACCTCGTCGACCGCGCCGCCGAACTCGTCCTGCTCGACGGTGACACCGTCGGCGTTCTGGCCCTCGATGACCACCAGGCGGACCGTCCCGGGAGCCATCGAGACTCCGAGCACGATGTCCACTTCACGCCTCCACAGTCCGCTGATTGCTCCGCGATCCCTCGATGAGGGCACCGCCGGATAGACCCGCCCGACCGGGTGATACCACGCTACCCGCGCGGAAACGGACGCGCTCGTGGAGCGCGCTCAGCAGCGACGACGCGGACTAGTAGCCGGGGCTCAGGAACGGATTCTGGGAGTTCCCTGGATACTGCGGATACTGCGGGTACTGCGGATAAGGCGTGTACTGCGGGGCCGGCGCCTGCGGAGCCTGGGTCTGCGGGACCTGGACCGGAATCGGCACCGGCAGCAGCGGCACGTGGATCCACTCGGTGGTCATCGGGACCGTCGTGGTCGTGGTCGTGGTCGTCGACGGCGGGGGCGGCGTCTCGGTGGTGGTCGACGGCGGCGGCGGGGGCGTCGTCATGGCGGTCGTGGTGGGCGCCTGGGTGACCGGCGGCGCGGTGTGCCGCGGGGTATAGACCGGTGGCGCCTGGGTGGTGATCACCACCGGCGGGGGCGGGGGTGGCGGCGACGGCGGGGGTTCGGGCGGCGGCGCCGGTGCGGGACTGGGCACCGGCGCGGCGCTCGGCGGGGGCGGCACGGCCGTCGGGGGCGGCGGTGCGACGGTGCGGGGGACCAGCGGGCTGGCCGGCGCCGGCCGGGGGGCGACGCTGGGCGCCGGCGGGGCCTGGCGGTGTTCGATGCCGGTCAGCGTGTAGGCCACGCCGCCGATCGCCGTCATGGCCACCAGGGCCGACATGCCGATGATCAGCTGGGAGAGCCGGAAGCGGCGCCACGGCCGCTCCGGGGGCGGGTCGATCACGTTCAGCCGCATCGACCAGCCGGATGGCCCGTCTTCGTCGTAGGTTTCGCCGCCGAACCGCACCCGCAGGTCACCGGGGTACTCGGTCTGCGACCAGGCCAGCTCGCGATCCGTCAGCGCCTCGTCGTCGATCACCAGCACGTCGCCGGCCCCGAGATCGACGACATCGCCGGTGGCGTTGGCCGAAGCCAGCAGGCTCATCGACGTCCTGGTGCGCAGGCTCAGCTCCTCGCCGCGGGCCGCCAGCAGCAGCGCGCCGGAGGCCGCCGCGAGTGCAGGCTGCGACGGCGTCAGGACCGGCGTGCGGCCGTGGATCGAAAGCCGTTCGGCGACAAGCGGAATCTGCGCGCCACCGCCGACGGCAACCACCGCCGCGAGGTCGCCCCAGTTCTTGCGGTAGCGCACCAGCATGTCGTCCAGGGCGTAGATGAAGCCGGTCAGCCGATCCGCCATCAGGTCTTCGAGATCGTCGCGCTTGAGCGTGAAGCTGCAGCTGCGTTCGCCGAGCACCGCGGCGATCTCGGTCACCACGTCGGTGGACAGCCGCTCCTTGGCCAACCGGCACTGTTCGCGCAGTTCGCCGAGCTGCCCGACGGCGGCCGTGCTGGCCGGATCGATACCGCTGCCGCGGCCCAGCTCCTCGAAGACCCGCAGCAGCACCTCCTGGTCGATCTCGTCGCCCGACAGGCCCGCGTACCGCATTGTGGCGCTGAGCAATTCGAAATCACCGCCGACGTTCACCAGCGTGGCCGACGTCCCGCCGCCACCGAAGTCGAGCAGCCCCACCACGCCTTCGTCGGGCAGGCCGAGCTCCGCCTTCACCGCGGTCAGCGACGCGATAGCGTCCGACACCAGCCGGGGCGCCATGCCGCTGCGGACGAAGCCCAGGTGGGTCCGCAACCCGTCGCGCAATGCCTGCACTGTAACGGGTTTCCAGTACGCGGGCACGGCGATGGAGATCTCCGCGCAGGATGCGTCCGCGCCGACGGCGCGCACCATCGCGTCCAGGGCCTCCACCGTGAGCAGTTCCGGGTCGTGTGCGGACCCGTCGGCCGACACCAGCGCCACCGAGTCGCCGATGCGCTCCACGAAGCCCTTCATCATCACGCCGGGCTCAAAAGGATACGAATTCTCTTCGGGCACACCGACTTTAGGCGCGCAGTGCGGATATAGGGTCAGCACCGAGCGCCGGGTAACCGGTGGGCTTTCATTACGCGCAGCGACCAGGTTGGTGGTCCCGATCGACAACCCAAGTGGGTCGTACATAGAGCGAAAACCTTCGTCTATAGGGGTCGGTGGCCAGGGTTAACCATAGCCGCGGACACGCCCAAAGCCGATGGCTTGCAACGTCATCGGTACCCGGTCGATGCCGCCCCGTCACCGAAGCGATACCGCCGGCCTCTTGACAAATCGACGCTGGCGCTTACACCACGGTCAGCGGCAACGAACGCCTCGGCTCGAACTGGAATGTCGCCCCGCCGCTGACCTTGGTTACCGACACCTCGGGCAGTTCGGCCGCCGCCGTGTCGGTTTCGACCAATTCCGCGGTCCAGTCGGTGCCGGTGCCGCTGACCCGGACCTCGATGTGTGGGTCGACGGCGGTGGCGATCGCCTGCAGCGGCTGCACGGAATCCGGGGAGCACAGGGCGATCCAGGCGGCGTCGTCGTGTGCCGGTGAGTGGTGCACGACGAGCCGGTCGGCCGTTTCCGCGCGGACATAGCCGGCGGGGTTCAGCAATGGGTGCAATTCGAGCACCTCAAGCACCCCTGCAACGCCGCCGGGGAGTCCCAATGCGCGGTGTATCCGCTCGGCGGCGACACCCGCGATGCCGGTGAGCCCCTGGGTGCACACCGACACCGCCTGGGCGTCATCGACGGCGCGGGCGCGCACCGCTATGGCGAACGACAGATAGAGCAGGTGCATCTGCAGACACACCTCGTCGGCCATCCGGACCAGCGCGGAATGCGAGAAGCCGGCGAAGTCGAAGTCGGACAACAGCGGGCCTGAGTAGTCCGCGTTGCCATCGTCGGATCGGTCGACCGGATCCAATTCCCATGTGGCGGCGCGGGTTCGGCTAACAATGTCCAACGCGGGGATGCTCTGGGCCTCGGGATAGGACTCGTCGATGATGACGGTCCATGCGCAGTGCGGATGCCGATCCGCCGGCGTCCGCGGCGGCCGGTGGATGGGGCGCACCTGGGCGCGGGGGTTGGTCGCCACCGCGGTGGCGTCGAAGGTCGGGTCCTCGATGGTGTGGCACATGCCGAAGACGTACTTCTCCCCCATCGGCTCGACGTCGAGCAGCGCGCCGCAGTGGTCGAGGTGGAATTCTCCGTGCCAGCGGTCGTGCACGGTGTAGCGGAAGTCCATGAATTGCGGTGGGGCGCCGATGTCGAGCTGCAGCCCCTTGAAGATGGTCGGCACGTCGTCGCCTTCGAAGTTGAGCGCCCGCTGCATGCGCCGCGTGTAGACGGGGCTGGCGCCCGCCCACTCCTCGATCGCGATCTGCACCATCTCGTCGCGTCCGAACTCGCTGATGCACCAGGCCATGCCCGAGCGGTCGATCAGCTGCCCGATCAGCAGGAGTTCGGGAACCAGGACGGCCAGCTGCTCGCGCGTCAACCGCGCGTATCGGGATCGGCTCACGGCCCAAAAATAGACTTGGCTATGTTATAAAGTCAACAATGTCGATTGCCGCAGGTCAGGTAGCCGGGGGCCCGGTTGGCCCCACCCGGCGTACCAGTGCGCCACGCAAGCGCGGTGACGACACCCGCGCGCGCATCATCGACGAGACGGTCCGCTGCATCATCGAGGAGGGCTTCCCGGCTGCCACGGCCAAACACGTGGCCGAGCGCGCGGGCGTGACGTGGGGGGTCATCCAGTACCACTTCGGCGATCGCAACGGCCTGCTGATGGCCGTCGTCGACGACGGCGTGGACCGGCTGATCGAAAGCCTGTCGTCGGCCGATGTCAGCGAGCTGCCGCTGCGCGAGCGCATCGAGGTGGTCGTGGACACCGCCTGGGGCTGCTACAGCAGCCCGACTTCGATGGCGGCGTTCGAGATTTTGCGGGCGACGCGTGGCGGGCCCGGCGAGTCCCCGCGGCGGCACCTGCTGGAGATGAACGACGCGATCGGTCAGCTGGGCCGGCTGATCACCACCGATCCGGCGAATGCCGGTGTGGCCGAAGTGATTTGGGCGACGCTGCGGGGTGTGGTGCTGGTGCAGATGGTCACCGGCACGGCGATCGACTGGAGCCTGGAACGGCGGGCTCTGATCGACATGGTGGCCAGCGTCCTGCAATGACGCTCACGGACGTCGCGACTTATAACCTACGCACACGACACGCCGATCGGAGTCGCAGCCGTTTCTATCTCGGCGAAGGTCAAAGCTGACCGCAGGCGGCCTTTCCCCGTGTGCTGCAATGACCTGATGACCCCTCAAGATCTCGCCGACATCGAAGCCATCAAGCAGGTGAAATACCGGTACCTGCGCGCTCTGGACACCAAGCACTGGGACGACTTCGCCGACACGCTCGCCGAGGACATCAAGGCCGACTACGGGCCGTCGATCGGCAACGAGTTGCACTTCACCAACCGCGCCGACCTGGTCGAGTACATGCGTACCTCGCTGCCCGGCAACGTCATCACCGAGCACCGGGTGACCCATCCCGATATCGTCGTCGATGGCGACACGGCAACGGGCAGTTGGTATCTGCAGGACCGCGTGATCGTCGCCGACTTGAACTTCATGCTGATCGGTGCGGCCTTCTACCGCGACACCTACCGGCGCACCGACGCCGGCTGGAAGATCAGCGGCACCGGCTACGACCGAACCTACGACGCCACAATGTCGTTGGAGGGCATGAACTTCACGCTCAAGCCCGGTCGCGCGGTGGCCACCGACGCCTGAGGCGCGCTACTTGGTGATGGCGATGACCGCGCCGGGCCGCAGCCACTTCATGATCGACACCAGCTGAGCATCGTCGACCGCCACGCAGCCCTCGGTGGGTTTCCCGTCGGTGGTGTGGAAGAAGAACGCCGCGCCGCCGCCGGGGGTCTTGTTCTTGTTGACGCCCATCACGACCGCGTGCTTGTACTGCGGGATTTGCAGGTTCTCGCTTTCGGCGGTGTTGAACGGGCACTGCGCCTTCTGGCACACCTGCATGGAGTTGAACGTGGGGCTGTGGTCGTCGCCGCTCCACCAGTGGTTGGGGCCCACCTGCGTGTAGGGCAGCCCCGTGCCCGGATTGGGGGCGGTGCCGAACGCGGAGTCCAGCGTGTAGACGCCCATCGGGGTGGCCGGCACCCCGCTCTTGGCCTGCGGCGCCATGCCCGCCGAACCGACGTGAGTGGGGATGCCGGTCCGCAGCGCCTGCCATCCGGCGGCCGTGCGCTGATAGATGTCCATCGTCGCGTTGGATCCGCCGGTGCTCACCACCGAAACCACTTGCGTGGCATCGCCGACGGCGTTGGCGAACCAGGGGGCGCCGGCCGCGCCGCTGATCGGCGCCAGGCCCAGTGCCACGAAACACGCGCACGCCGAAGCGAACAGCGAAGTGAGCAGTCGGCGCATGACCTCAATCGTCAAACCCGCGCGGCGCAAGGTCAAGTAAAGCTTCGGACCCGGTTAGGTCACCGCGCCGTGACCAAATCGGCCGCCGCACTGGGCTTTCGGGAAAACGCCGCGCGCGGGGGCCGAATCACCGTGTAGCACAACAGGAAATAAAGATAGCCCAACGACCAGCCGGCCACCACGTCGGACGGGTAGTGGACGTTCAGCGCCACCCGCGAGGCGCCCACCGCCAGCACGACCACCGCGACCACCGCGGCCGTGACGCCGCGCATCACCCGGTTCATCGTCGGCAACACCAACGACAACGCCGCGAGCAGCGCGGCCGTCACCTCCAGCGCGTGCCCGGACGGAAACGACGTCTCGGCAGCGGCCACCAGCATGGTCGACGGGCGCGGCCGGTCCACCAGCGCCTTGGCCGCCACCGTCACGAGCCCGCTGAGCGGCGCGCAGGCCAACAGCAACAACCCCGCCCGCACGCGGCCCGCCACCAGGGCCCCGGCCGCCGCCACCGCGCCGAGCACCCGCAGCGGGACCGGGCCCAGCGCAAAGGAGACGTCCGAGAAGAATCGCACCCAGAACGGGTGTTTGACCGCGCTGTCGCGCGCGGCGTTCAGCAGCGACCAATCCAGGCGCTGCTGCCAGTGCCAGCCCTGCGCGTAGCCCACCCACATCAGCGCGTAGATCGCCGCCGCGGCCAGGGCGACGCACAGGGCCGGCTTAGTCCGCGCTCGGGTCATATCCCCACGGATACCAGCACGGCTCCGCGCAGCGCCCGGCGGCCCGACCACGCCGTCGCCCGGCCCGCGCCATACTGGCGTCATGGCCGTATTTGTCCGCAGGTTGCTCGGCATCGGCAAGCTGCCCGACGACGTGTACGCGCAGCTCGAGGCGGAAGGCCTGCGCTACCTCGCCGACTTCGTGGCGGTGACCCGGCGCTTCAAGGGCGCCATCCCGGGCGTGCGATTGCCGCACAGTGTCGCCAGCTACACCGGTTCGCTGGCGTTCACCTCCGAGCGGGTGCTGGCCACGCTGTCGATGCTGCCCCGACTGGCCGGGCCGACCGTCGACGTTCGCTGGGACGCGCCGCAGACCGGGGCGGCGCGGGTCGAGATCTCGGCGACCGGTCTGCAGGTCGACGTCGACGTCGCGCAGGTCGACCCGAAGTTCAGCGGCGAGTTGTCGCTGCACTACAAGGCGGCCATTCCCGACGATGTGCTCGGCGGCCTGCCACGGCGATCGCTGGCCTTCGCCATGCCGCCGGAGTACGTGTTCCGCGCGGTCGGCGTTACCTATAGTCCGTGATCGTCATCCGCGGCCAGGGCGGCTGGCGCAGCACCGCCAGGCTGGCGATCACCGCCGCCAGCAGGCCGGTGATCACCCCGATCAGCGCGACGCGGTTGCCGTCGACGGCGGGCTTCCAGGAGGCCTCGCCGTTGCGGACGACGAAGACGCCGGGCGGTTTGACCACCGGAATCACGGTGGTGCCGTCCGGTGTCTGATAGGGCTCGCCGTACACGCGGCCCGCGGCCCCGTCAGTGGGCGGCAGGTCGAGCAGGTCGATGGGCTTCACGGAACACTCCTTTCCTGGGTGTTCACCCGGTCCGTGTCGCAGACACGGTTCACGCTAACTCGGATTTCCTACGATGACTCCGTGACCGAGCAGGCCTTCACCCCGCAGGAGCGCCGCGCCATCTATCGGGTGATTTCGGAGCGGCGCGACATGCGCCGGTTCTCACCCGGGGTGGTGGACGAGGCCGTGCTGGCGCGCCTGCTGCAGGCGGCGCACGCGGCGCCCAGCGTCGGCCTGATGCAGCCCTGGCGCTTCGTACGGATCACCGACGACTCGCTGCGCCGGCGCATCCACGCACTCGTCGACGAGGAGCGCCCGCTCACCGCCGCCGCCCTGGGCGAGCGCGCCGAGGAGTTTCTCGCGCTGAAAGTCGAAGGCATCCTGGAGTGCGCGGAGCTGCTGGTGGTGGCGCTGTGCGACGACCGGGAGAGACACGTGTTCGGCCGCCGGACCCTGCCGCAGATGGACCTCGCGTCGGTGTCGTGCGCGATTCAGAACCTGTGGCTGGCCGCGCGCGCGGAAGGCCTTGGCGTGGGCTGGGTTTCCCTGTTCGATCCGCAGCGGTTGGCGTCGTTGCTCGAGATGCCCCCGGGGGCCGAACCGGTGGCCATCCTGTGCCTGGGGCCGGTGCCCGAATTCCCCGATCGGCCGGCGTTGGAACTGGACGGCTGGGCCGTCGCCCGGCCGCTGTCGGAGTTCGTCTGCGAGAACCACTGGAGTGGGCGCTCCCAGCCTCTGCCCGACTAGCTGCGGTATCGTCGCGCGTCGCGGGCAAGTTGGAGAGGTGACGCAATTGGCGCCGGGCGAAGAAGCCGACCGGAACGACAACGTGTTGATCGTGCACTGGCACGATTTGGGCCGCTACCTCGGCGTCTACGGCCACCCTGACGTCAAGAGCCCACGGCTGGACCGCCTCGCCGCCGAGGGCATCCTGTTCACCAGGGCGCACGCCACGGCACCGCTGTGCTCGCCGTCGCGCGGGTCGCTGTTCACCGGCCGCTACCCGCAGAGCAACGGCCTGATCGGCCTGGCGCATCACGGCTGGGAGTATCGCAGCGGCGTGCGCACCCTCCCCCAGATTTTGACCGATGCCGGTTGGTACTCCGCGCTTTTCGGCATGCAGCACGAGACGTCCTACCCGCAGCGGCTGGGTTTCGACGAGTTCGACGTGTCGAACTCCTACTGCGAATACGTGGTGGACCGGGCCTCCGACTGGCTGCGAGACGGCACCGAAGACCTCGCGGACCAACCGTTCCTGTTGACCGCCGGGTTCTTCGAGACGCACCGGCCGTATCCCCGGGACCGCTACCGGCCGGCGGAGCGCGCCGAGGTCGACCCGCCCGATTACCTACCCGACATCCCCGAGGTGCGCGACGACCTGGCCGGCTTCTACGGGTCGATCGCGACGGCCGATGCCGCCGTCGGCCGCCTGCTGGACACGCTGGCCGAGACGGGACTCGACGCCACCACCTGGGTGGTGTTCTTCACCGACCACGGCCCGGCGTTTCCGCGCGCCAAGTCCACGCTGTACGACGCGGGAACCGGCATCGGCATGATCATCAGGCCACCCACCGGCCGGGCGCTGCCCCCCCGGGTCTACGACGAGCTGTTCAGCGGCGTGGACCTGTTGCCCACGCTGCTGGACCTGCTCGGGCGCGACGTTCCGCCCGATGTCGACGGGGTCTCGCACGCGCGCGCCCTCGTCACGCCCGAGCCGCACACCGTGCCGGTCAGGGACCACGTGTACACGACGAAGACCTATCACGACTCGTTCGATCCCATTCGCGCGATTCGCACCAAGGACTACAGCTACATCGAGAATTACGCATCCCGGCCGCTGCTGGACCTGCCGTTGGACATCGAGGAGAGCCCGTCCGGGGCCGCGGTGGCGCCGTTCATCACCGGCCCGCGCCCACAGCGCGAACTCTACGACTTGCGGGCCGATCCCACCGAGACCACCAACCTGCTGGCTGGTGACGACGCCGACGCCGACGCCGACGAGATAGCGGCCGATTTGGCTGTGCGGCTTCATGATTGGCGTCAACGCACGGGTGACGTGATTCCTTCGGAGTTCGCCGGCACCCGCATCTCGGCCCGGTACACCGAGACCTATCTGCACATCCATCGGATGAAGCCGACGGCCCGGTCGGCGCTGGCCGTCGACCGCGGCATCGAGGAGCAGGCGAGCGGTTAGCCGCCGGACCGCCGGGAGCCGCCGACCTCGGCGACGATGAACACCCGCCGGAACGGGAAGATCGTCGTTCCGTCGGCCCGCGGCGGGTAGGCGTCGTCCAGCAGTGGGATGAGTTCCTCACGGAACCGTTCCCAGTCTTCGTCGCTGAGCCGATCGCGCACCGGCACCAGCGCCGTCCCGGTGATCCATTCCAGCACCGGGTTCGCACCGGTCAGCTGGTGCAGGTAGGTGGTCTCCCACACGTCGACCTTGCACCCGGCGTCCAACAGCAGGTTGGCGTACTGGATCGGTGGTTGGACGACGGCGCCGACGCGAAATGGTATGTCGCGCATCACCTTTGCGTATGGCTTCCGACGGGCCAGGGTGCGCACCGTGGCGTGCGACGGTGTCTCGAAGTTGCCGGGGATCTGGACGGCGATCCACGACCCGGGCGGCAGCTCGGCCGCCCACCGGACCAGCAGGTCGGCGTGCTCGGGGACCCAGTGCAGCGCGGCGTTGCTGACGACGACGTCGGTATCGGGCTTGGGCTTCCAGTCCCGCAAGTCGCCGATGACGGCGTCGATGCCGCGTTCCTTCGCGGCGGCGACCATCTCCGGCGATGTGTCGATCGCCTCGATCACCGCGTCCGGCCAACGCCGGGACAGGTACTTGGTCAGGTGGCCGGGCCCGCAGCCGAGGTCGACCACCCGCCGGGCCCGCTCGGCCCCCACCCGGGACAGCAGGTCGTAGAAGGGCCGGCTGCGATGGTCCGCAAACGCCAGGTAGACCTCTGGATCCCACATGTCGGTCCTCCTGATCAACGCGCCGCCGCTAGCCGGGGAGATAGACAAACGGTATTACCGCACGCGGCCCGGCCGCCCGAGTGGCCCCGGCAGCCCCGCCGGGACGTCAACGTGACGTTCGTGGCGCCCGACGCTTCGAATGAACCTCCCATTCCCGCCGCCTTCGAGGGCGCGGACGTCCCACCGACGACGGCTACTGCCGCCGAAATCCGCGCCGTCCCCCCGGCAGCGCATGCTAGTCGAGGACTCGGCCACCGGCCACCTGGCCCTGCGCACCTGGGTGTCGTCGCTGCGCCTGTCTTACGCCGCACGGGGTTGTCGCACGGGCTCGGCGGTCGGATGGCGCCACCGGACCATGCCGTCCGGTTGTGGGAGCACCGGGATCGGTGCGCGCTGCACTGGTTTCCGGGCAGTCGTGAGCTGCGCGTGAGCCAGGCGGACTACCTGCCCCGGATGACCGCGTTCCCGCAGACCGTCATGTTCTAGCGGCCTCGGCGGCCGACGTCTCGCGTATGGGGGTCGGCCAGTCCAGCTGCGCCAGCAAGCCCGCCGGCACCTCGGCGTGGCCGTCGAGCCGACGGGTGGACAACAGGTCCAGCGCCTGCAGCGCCGGCCGGTGATTGCCGCGTTGCGGGATCAGCCCGCCCGGCGGGTCGATCCGCTCCGGCGCCGTGTCGGTCAGGAAGGCGCAGGCGGCCGCGATGGTCGGGTGCGTCCCGTCGCCCGCGAGCTCCAGCGCGGTGCACGTCTCGCGCGCGGGGTGCTCCCTGATCGCCTCGAGGGTCTCCGCCAGCCCCTCGCCAATCGGGATCTGGTATGCCGCAAGGTAATCCGAATCGCCGCGCTGCACCCCGGACCATCTCTCGCGGGGGTTGGAGGTGAGCAACCGCGGGATTTCGTCCGGCGCGACGCTGGTGACGTCCCAGCCGAGCTCCCGCAGGTGGTCGGCCAGCCGGCGCGCCGCCACCTGGGCGGTCTCGTGCAGTGGGATGCGGGCCGAGCGCGCCCGCAGCGCGTCCAGGTTCTCGATGGCCGAAATCGTCAGCCCGATCCACGTCTCGCGCCTCGACGGGTCGGATGCGTTGTCGCGGTTGGTGATCCGGATCTTGTGCGCCCGAATGCCGTAGCGGTCCAGGTAGCGTGCGATCAACGGCAAGGGCAGCACGTCGGCGCCGTGGCGCGGTACCTCGACCCGCAGCAGCGCGGTCGTCGCGGTGGCCGGGTCGGATTCGGCCGCGGCGGTCTGCCCGCGTCCCATGATTGCCAGCCGGCGGCGCGCCAGGGTGGTGAAGTACAAGCCGCGCCAGCAGCCGAACAGCACGATGACGACGGCGACGGCGATGCCGAGCAACCAGTAATCCCTGGGTGATCGCCAGGGATAAGCCATCACAGCCGGCACGACGGCCAGCAGCGCCAGCGTGATTCGGCCGGGTCTGGGGGTGGGCATCCAGCGGTGCGGGCTCACGGAGTGGGGTCCTTTCGTCGGCGGGTGGCGGTGGCGGCGACCGCGCCCGCGACTGCGACGAGCACAGCCAGCGCGGCGGTTCCGGCCAGCGCGACGGTCCGCGGGGTGGTGTCCTTGGGCGCGGGGGCCGGCGGAACGGCGACGGGTTTGACTTGCGCGGCGGGCGGTTGATTGCCGGCGGGCAGTTGCCAGGTCAGCGCCGCGACGGGATCCACGCTGCCGGTGCCGACGACGTTGGAGGGCGCGCGTGCGCCGCCGTGCGCGGTGGCGGTGATCCGATGGATGACCTGTGTGGCGTTGAGGTCGGGGTACTTGCTGCGGACCAGCGCCGCGACGCCGGCGACGTAGCCGGCCGCGTAGCTGGTGCCGCTCAGCGCGACCTGCTGCTGGTGGTCGTCGGGCAGCCCGTTGGCCAGGCCGCCGCCGTCGGCGTTGCTGACCGAGACGATGCGTTCCCCGGGCGCCGCGATGCCCACCCACGGCCCGGCCATGGTGAATTTCGACGGCTGCCCGTCCGGCGTCAGGGACGCCACCGACAGCACGTAGGGCTGCCATACCGACGGGATGGAGACGGAGGTGACGCCCGCCCAGTTGCGCGGGTCGTCCGCTCGGCCCAGGTCGGTAAGCGGGTTGGACTCGCAGGAGGTTCCGCCGCCAACCGATCCGGTCGCTCCGGTGTTGCCCGCGGCGGCCACGATCACCGCGTCCTTGTCCACCGCCGCGTAGCGGATCGCCGCGCCGAGCGCGGCCTGGTCGACCGGCCGGTCGGCGGGAAGGCATGTGAGCGTGGAGATGTCGATCACCCGGGCGCCGAGGTCGGCCGCGTGCACGATCGCGCGACCCAGCGTCGTGACGTCCAGCGCCGCCCGCGCCAGCAGCGGGTCGCCGCCGGGCGTCCGCGGCGAGAACTTGGCCGACGTCGTCCTGATCGAGACCACCCGCGCCGCGGGCGCCACCCCCGAAAAGCCGTCCTCACCGGGGCCGCCGGGCTGGCCGGCGATGAGCCCGGCGACCAGGGTGCCGTGGCCGTCACAGTCGGTCAGCCCGTCGGTCGCCTCGACGAAGTCACCGCCCGGGTCGACGTTGGGCAGCCGCGGACCCGGCCGCACCCCCGTGTCGAGCACCGCCACCAGCTGGCCCTCGCCGCGCGAGAATTGCCATGCCGCAGGCAGATTCAGCGTCGCCTGGCTGGGCGTGACGGCCGCGGGATCGCTGCCGGGGATGACCCCGGAGGCGGTGCAGGGGCCGCGCTGCTCCATCGGCTGCACGGCGCCCGGCGCCCCGCTGGGCGGCGGGACGCCCGGGTCCACCTTCGGCGCTTCGATGGCCATCGCCGACGGACACGTCCACAGCATGGCCGCCAAAGCCGCTGTGAGACAGGCCGATCCGGATCGGATCATCGATTGAGTATCCAGGTGAAGATGCCGACCAGGAAGGCCATCACGGGGATAAGCGAGGCGTCGAGCCCGGTCGCCACGAAGCCCACCAGCCGGCGCACCGGAAGCGAATAGCTCTCCGGCTCGGCGATCTGCGGGTTGAGCGCCACCACGACCCACACCAGGGCGAGCGCGACGAGCACCAGCGCGGCGCCGAGCGCGGCGGCGTAGCGTCCGGTCGCGGTGTAGATCACCAGCAGCACACCGGCGGTCAGATACGGCTGCGCCAGCAGCCACGCCTTGCACGCGGCCGAATCCCACACCCGGGCGCGCAGCACGGACGTCGCCGCGGTGGCGCCGACCACGTACCAGCCCACACCGCTGCAGGCCTCGGGCCGCAGCGCGATCGCCACCGAGCCCAGGACGCTGAGAATCACTGCGGCCGCGATGAACCCGTTCTGGTGGGCGTCGCCGACCCGCACCCGGCGCGGCAGGTCCTCGAGCACCCGCAGCGACGGCGCCGACGGGGTGGGGTCACCGGGCGCCGGGATGACCGGCAACGGGAAACGCGCCCACAGCGCGGAGAGCTGCGCCGCCTCGATGGTGACCAGCAGCGCCGCGACGATCAGTCCGCAGCCGATGGCCACCGGGCGCAGGTGCCAGAGCACCTCGGCGCCCGCGGCCAGCAACACCCCGGCCCCGACCACCGCGGTCGCGGTGAAGAACCCGACCACGCGCTCACGCTCGGCGCTGGGCACCATGAGCGCGATCAGTGACCACGCGGTCACCCCCGCCGCGGCGAGCATGATCTGGGCCGGCCCGAACCGTCCGGGCACCGCCAACGCCAGGGCCGCGCCGATGGGCACCAGCGCGGCGATCGAGCACGCCGTCGCGGTGCGCGGCGAGCGGGCCGCGACCAGCAGGCCGACGATCGCCGTCAGGGCCGCGACCGTGCTGACGGCCACCAGTCCTGCCAGCGCGCCGGTGGTGACGCGGTAGGTGACCGACAGCCCGGTGGCCAGGAACGCGACGGCGATCACCGCGGCCAGCGCCCCGCGCTGGATATGCGTTGCGCCCCAGGGCTTGAGCCGCGAGGTCGAGAAGATCATGGCGGCGTCGGCGATGTCCTCGACGATGCCGGGGGCCGCCTGGCCGACCGGCACCGGCTGCAGCGCCAGCAGGTCGCCGTCCACGACCCCGACCGTGTCCAGGCTGGCGTCCAGGCTGAACGGCGCGCCGCCGATGGGCGCGAGGCTCAGTTGGGTTGCGGCGCCGAGGTCGGCGGCGCCCCGGGCCGTGTCGTCCGATTCGCCGTTCGACGCCGACGGGACCACCAAACGCTGGACCGCGGGCAGGATCTCACGCAGCGGCAGCTCGGCGGGCAACGCCATTTCCGTCAGCCTGCTGTCCGCGAGGATTGCCACGCGGACGATCGGCATGACGGCGCCGGACGTCACCGGACCCTCGAAGGACGCTGGGGCCATACCTGAAACATCGTTGCTCTCTTTTCCGTTGGGGTTATGCGTGTTGCGCGGTGAAATCTCGGGCCAGGCGGTGGCCGGGGAACCAGTCGGACTCCGGCAGTAAAGCGGTCAGCTGTTCGATCGCGAGGGCGATCGCAAATGGGGTGCCGGGGGCGAAAGTCGACACCCACTCGCCGTCGAACGCGCGCGACGGGCTCACCAGCACGCGGCCCGCCGCGGCGTCGACGATGCTCATGCCCACCTCGGTCATGGCGTGCCGGCCGTCGCGGTGGCAGCCGGCGACGATCTCGACGTAGCTGCGCGGGCCGTTGAACACCGACTCCACCACCGGCCGGGCCGACTGCGGGATGCCAAGGTAGTCAACGACTTCGGCCAGCGAGGCGCCCGAACGCAGCCGCTCGTCGGCCCGCGCGCCGACCCGGGTCGGCATGCTGAACGCCTCGAATCGGGCCGGCGGCTGCTGTGCCAGCCCGACGCTGAGGACCGGAACCAGCGCCCGCGGGTCGTCGATGTCCATGGCGGTGAACGTGATCAGCTGCGCGCTGCGCAGCGCGACGATGGTCTTGCCGTTGGTGGCGGGGCGCTGCGCCACGATGCCGCGCAGCAACTCCGGACTCCCGGCGTCCTTGGCGGGGCCCACGTAGCGCAGGTCGAGCCACCGCTCGGGGAAGCACACCACTTTGATCCAGTCGGCCACCGCCGCGTTGACGGTGCCGCCCTCCGTTACCAGACCCATCCGGGTCAACTCGGCTCGCTGACGGTCGAGGAACGGCTGGCGTTGCGCGGCATCGGTGTAGGGCGAGGTGATCGCCAGCACCCACGGGAAGCTGCCCGCCCCAATGGTTTCCGCTATGAACCAGGCGTGATCGACCGTCAGCTCGACGGCGTTGGGCTCAGCGCTCATCTAACACGGACTAGCCGCCCCACTTGGCGGCTTCGGCCTGGTCCCGGGCGAGCATCGACGTGGTGTTGGCCTCGTGGGTGCTGGCCATCGACTGGTAGGCGCGCACCAGGCTTTCCATCGCCTGGTTCCACTGGGCCTGCCAGGCCTGGTAGGTCATACCGGTGTCACCCTGCCAGGCGTTGGACAGCGTGGCCTGCTCGCTGGCGATGTCCGAACCGAGCCCCTGCAGCGTGCCGGCATAGCCGGCCATGTCGGCGGCGTGGCTCAACATCGCCGGGTAGTTGTACATGATCTGGGACATGGGAAGTCCTTTCGCGGTGGTTGGCTGCTGTTGATCTAGAAGGCGTTGTAGCCCGACGCGGCGGCGGCGTCGGCGGCCACGTAGGTTCCCGCGGCGTCGCCGAGATTGGCCTGGGCGATGTCGAGCAGGGTGTTCACCCGCGCGGCGGCCTCGACGAAGCGGGCGTGCGCGGCCTGGAAAGCGGCCGAGGACTCGCCCTGATGGAACGCCTGCGCCGACATCGCTTCCTGCTCGGCCTGGCTGATGGTGCTGCGCATCAACGCCGCCTTGGCGCTGAAAGCCGACTGCGCGGCCACCAACTGCGGGATGTGAGCGTCCAACATACTCATAATGCTTCCTTTCTCTGCGGTCTCATGGGGTTTCGCTGACTGACGAGCATCGGGCTGACTGCCTTATCCCCCTTCCCTGGGCTCGGTCGGGCGCGCCGGGTCGTGATCCCAGGTGCCGGGCATCATCGGCATCCTTGGGCCGCTGCCGAATTCGCTGTCGGCGAGCTTGGTCAAACCGGCCGCGCGGAAGGTGTTCTCCTTGCGTGCCGCGCCGGCGAAGCCCAGCGTCCCGGCCCCGGCACCGGAGGCCACCGCCGCGGCCAGGAGCTCGTCGTCGTCGTAGTCCGGGGGCACGCCGATGTCGGAATCCATGTCCGCGAACTCGTCGGCGTGGTCACGCATCGCGGCCCGCCGGCGTCGCCGCACGCGCGCCTCGGCCCGGCTGGCCGCCGCCGCGCCGGCCGCCGGGATGGTCGCCGCCGGTGCCTTGACGCCGCCGCGACCACCCACCGTTGGGCCCACGCCGGCCTCCGGGTCACCGCCGTAGGCGACCAGGTACGCGAGGGTGCTCGGGGCCGGGGCCGGGGCCGGCGCCGGAGCGGCAGCGGAACCCGCCGCGACCGAAGTTGCCGGTGCCCCAGCGGGAGTCGCCACCGTCGGGGCCAGCGCGACCGCCGGCAGCAGTGACGTCGGTCTGGTCGAGGCGACCAGCGGTGCCGCGGCGTCCCCCGCCGCCACGGGGGCGATCTCGGCGGGCGCGGTGACCAGCGTGCTCAGGCCGATGCCGAGCAGCAGCGGAATGAGGAAGGGCGCGGTCAGGATCGCGCCCCAGGTCGGCCAGCCGACGGCGTTGAAGAACACCTGGTAGGCGACGAAGAACAGCAGCGGACCGTTGGCGGCCAGCAGCGCCGGAAGGTTCGAGACGAAGTTCTGCAGCATCTGTTGAATGTTCTGGAAGAAGTCCTGCAGGAACTTGGCCAGCTGCTGGAAGAAGTCGGAGATGGCGTTCCCGGGGTTGGACGGGCTCTGCGCCGCGTTGACCGCGGCGTCGTTCGCCTCGCCGCCCGGCCGCACGATGGCCGGCGCCGGGGTGCTGCGTGGCGCGGAGGCCAGCGCCGCGCCCGAGGTGGCCTGGTAGGCGCCCATGACGGTCGCGGCCTGCACCCACATCCGCGCGTAGTCGGCCTCGTTCAGCGCGATCGGAATGGTGTTGATGCCGAAGAAGTTCGTCGCCACCAGCACCCCGTGAACGGTGTGATTCGCGGCCAGCTCGCCCAGCGTCGGCATGGCCGTCAGGGCGGCGGTGTAGGCCGCGGCCGCGATCTCGTGCTGCGCGGCGACAGCCGCGCTGTCGGCGCTGGCCTGCTGCAGCCACGCCAGGTAGGGCGCGTGCGCGGCCGCGTACTGCTCGGCCGTCGGCCCCTCCCAGGAGCCCGCCTGGGTCTGGCCCACCACGCCCGTGAGTTCCGCTGCCGCCGTTGCGTATTCGGTGCTCAGCGCGGTCCACGCGCCGGCGGCCGCCAACAGCGGCCCCGGTCCGGGACCGGCGCTCAGCAGCGCCGAATGCACCTCGGGTGGCGAAGCCATCCAGAGGGGCGCAACGGGTGACGTCATGGTCAGGTGCCCTTTAGAACCCGTAGGTCGCGGCGGCCGAGGCGTCCCCGGCGAGATAGCTGGCGCCGGCTTCGCCGACGCCCACGCCGGCGCGGCCGAGCTCTTCCACGCCTTGGGCGGCCACGGCGGCGT
Organism: Mycobacterium hainanense; assembly: GCF_041890355.1. Classification (NCBI taxonomy): domain Bacteria; kingdom Bacillati; phylum Actinomycetota; class Actinomycetes; order Mycobacteriales; family Mycobacteriaceae; genus Mycobacterium; species Mycobacterium hainanense. The sequence continues at coordinate 5,332,663 of NZ_CP169059.1, forward strand.
GCTCCTGACCCTGTGCGCTGAAGCCGAGGGCGGTCTGCAGCGACACCGGATCCACCGCAGGCGGCACCACCGCGGTGATGGCCGGCGCGGCCGCCGCGTGCGCGGCCGCCAGCCGCGCCGTCAGCGCCTCGACGGCGGCGCTGGTCGCGGCCAGGCCCTCGGGAACCACTCGCAACGTCATGACTCTCCCCTTTCACCAAACATCGCGGCCTCACCCACCAGCGGGTTGACCAACTGCACGTACGTCGGACTATCGCTGTCGTCCAACAGAATCGCCCGCCCAGCGGGCAGCCGGCCGAAGCGCTGACCCCGGATCTTGCCGCTGTCCTGCGGGTTGCCCGCCAGCATCAGCGTCGTCGCCTGCAAGTCGTTGAAGCGGCGCAGCAGCGGGTTGGTCATCAGGGCGTGCCCGGATCCGGTCGCACGCGCCGTGACGATCACCCGCAACCCCAAATCGGCTGCCTGCGAAAGGATTCCGATCAACGGCGTCCACGGCCGCTGCCCGACATACGGGCCACTCATCGCCGGCGCGTCCGGTATCTGGTCGACGTCGTCGATGATCAGATAGTGGGTGTGGCCCGCGTACGTCCACCGGGCCAGCTCCGCGGGCGACAACCCGGCCGGTGGACGCCGCGACTCGATGAGGTTGGCCAGGCCCAGCATCGCCGGGATGATGCGGTCGACGTTGGCGGTGTACTCGTTGTCGGCGAACAACGGCTCGTCGACCAGGTGCAGCCGCCGATCCAGCACCGTGAAGGCGACCTGGTCGGCCGTGGAGTTCTCGCGGATGGTGCGAATGATGTGGCGCAGCAACGTGGTTTTGCCGGACTTGCTGTCGCCGAACACCATCAGCAGCGGCTCGTCGGCGAAGTTGACGACGACGGGTGCCAGGTCCTCCTCGCGCTGGCCGATGACCACCTGCTCCGGGCCGCGGTAGAGCGCGCCGAGCGCCTCGGGCGCGAGGTTGGTCGGCAGCAGCCGCACCGGCGGCGCGGCCATGCCCGGGTAGCGGGCGTTGATCGCGGCCACCTGGTCGAGTTCGGGGTTGGCGAACAGGAAATGCTCGGCGGCCATCGTCAACCCGCGGCCCGGCTGGTCGTGCGGCACGGACTCCGCGGGGCGGCGCAGCGCGCCGAGGAGCCGCACGTTGCTGTCCCGCGGGTCGTGCAGCTTGAGCTCGAGTCGCAGCCCCAGGCCGTCGCGCATCGCCAAGGGCACCTCGAGCCAACTCGGGGTGGTGATGACGACGTGGATGCCGTAGGCGAGCCCGACGTTCACCAACTCACTCACCTTGGCCAACAACGGATTACGGGTGTTGAACTGGTCGGTGTTGTCCCGGCCGAACGCGTACAGGTTGTCGATGACCAGGAACACTTCGCCGTACCCGTCGTCCGGAGCGGCGCCGTGTCGATCCCGGAACATTTCGCGCCGCTGCCGGGACAGCAACAGCTGCTCCAGCTCGCCGAAGGTGCGCCGGATGCGTTCGGGTTCCAGCGCCGAGGCGACGCTACCGACGTGCGCCAGGTCTTCGAGCGCCCGCAGTTTCCCGCCGCCGTAGTCCAGGCAGTAGAACGTGACGTCGCGCGGCGAGTGCAGGCTGGCCGCCGATAGGATGAACGTCTGCAGCGCAGTCGATTTCCCGGACTTGGGGCCGCCGTGGATCACCATGTTGCCGGCCGAGGAGGTCGCGTCGAACACCAGCGGGTCGCGGCGCATCTCGAAGGGTTTGTCGATCTCGCCGAGCGGCCATTGCCACTGGCGCTGCGGTACCCCGGCCCGGGCCAGCACCGCGGTCAGCGCGATCGGCTCGTCCAGCGGCGGCAGCCACAGTTGCGGTGCCCGCGGCCCGTAGCGTGCCAGCTGGTCGCCGATGGTGGCGATCAGCTTGCGCGGCGGCCCGGTGAACTCCTCGTACTCGGCGACCGGGATCACCACGTCCTGCTCCGGTTCGACCCGTCCGGCCGTGAATAGCTTGGGCTCCGGAACCGCCTGCGCCACAAGGGCTTTGGCTTTCTGCGGCGGTTCGTAGATGCCGTCGACATAGGTGCTGCGGAACTTTATCGGGGTTGCACCCGGGGCGGGCACCAAGAAGCCCACGCCCTTGTGTTCCTTGCCCGATTCGATGTGGTAGGCGTCCTCCACGCCGATGATCTGGCGCGAAACGCTGGGGCTGGCCACCTTCAACCCGATCCGGTAGGAGGTGTTCTTGTCGATGTCCTTGATCTTGCCCACGTCCAGCGTCTGGGACGCGAACAGGATGTGGATGCGGAACGAGCGGCCCTTGCGGGCAACGTAATCGAACAACTCCGCGTATTCCGGGTGGTCGGCCAGCATCAGGGTGAACTCGTCGGCGACCACGAACAGCGTCGGAATCGGCGGCAGGTCATGCCCCGCCGCGATCGCGCCCTCGTACTCGGTCACCGAGTTGAACGCGCTGCCCTGCACGCGGCGGCCGGCCTCGCGCAGCAGCGTTTCGCGGCGGGCCACCTCACCGCGCAGCGTGTCGGCGAACCGGTCGGCCAGCGACTTCTTCTCGGCCATGTTCGAGATCACCGCGACCACCTGTGGGAAATGGCGGAAGCTGTCCGCGCCGGCCTCGCCCTTGAAGTCGGCGTAGATCACGATCAGCCGGTCGGCGGAATGGGTTGTCAGCAGCGACAACAGGATCGACATCAGCGTCTGCGACTTGCCGGATCCCGTCATACCGATCATCAGGCCGTGCGGCCCCATGCCGCCCTCGGCTTCGTCCTTCAGGTCGAAGAACAGCGGTTCGCCGGTCGCGGTGACGCCGATGGGCACGCGCAACTCGTCCTCGCGGCGGCGCGGCGCCCACAGCGCCGGCACGTCCAGCCGCGAGGCGTCTTGAATGCCCAGCAAGGTGGTGAAGGTGGCGCCGCGCGTGGCCGCCGAGCGCAGCCCGGTGTGGGTCGGGTTGGAGTCCCAGCGCGACAGCTGGCGCGCCAGGTGGGCGGCCTCGTCGGCGCCGAGCAGGTCGGCGTCGTCGATGTAGGGCTGCCAGCCGCCGGTCTGCCAGCGCTCGATCGCGCCGTTGGCGACGCGCAGGATCGGCTTCTCCGGGTCCGAATACTGCTCGCGGTGCGGCGGGGTGGCGGAGCGGTGCACGACGGTGACGCCCGCGCGGCCCAGCGCCAACGTCGACGTGCTCAGGTCGAAGTCGGGGTCGTCGACAACGATCAGCAGGTGCCGCAGCGCGTCGGCGGGCGCGCCGGTGAACGCCGGCCGGTCGACGAACGCGGGGCCCAGCAGCAGGACCAGCTCGTCGGGGTTGGTCGACAGGAGGCGAGCCGGGCCGACGCCGTCGAACTCTCCCGGAACATCGGTGTGCGCAAGCCACTTCAGCCACGACCAATCGGGGCTCTCCAGGTCGCGGGCGACCAGCGCCACCCCCAGCACGGTCGGGTCGTGCCACGTCACGGCCTGGGCGACCCAGGCGCGCATCGCCGCACGGGCATCGGCGGGCTCCCCGAGCACGGTGATCCGCGAGACCTTGGTCAGATCGATCCCGGTCGGCACGTCGCGCACGATGCGGTGGGTGTCGAGCAGGCTGCGTAAAGCGCTGTGCGACACCGGCTCCAGGTCGACCTCGTCCGCGGTGTCGTTGACGCGCAGCGCGGTGCTCAGGGGGACCTGGTGGCGGCCCGCACGCAGCACCAGGAAGTCAGGGTCGTGCGGGTCGCGCTCCCATTGCCGGCGCGACCCCGGCACGCCGGCCAGGGCCGCCGGGTCCGGGTGCGACCACTCGGCGGACGCCCGCTGCTGGGCGGCCTGGGTGCGGATGTTGTCGCGGACCACCGACAGGTAGCGCAGGTAGTCGGCGCGTTCGGCGTCGACCTCCTCTGTGCGCGTCTTGTTGTCGTTGCCGCGGTACATGGCGGTGGCCGCCAGCAGCAGCACGAACGGGAAGAACAGCGTCTGCGGCGAAATCAGCCGCATCCCGGTGGCGAACAGTGCGACGACCATGCCGACGATCAGAATGACCAGCACGTACGGCATCGCCCGGCGCAGGAACGACGGCGGGATCACCCGCGGCAACTCGGGCGGCGCCTCGATGTTGATGGTGCCCTTGCGGGTGACCGGCGGCGCCAGCCGGCGGCGGGCTTCGAAGATGAGTCGGCTCATCGGGGCGCTCCCTCTGCTGATGCCACGCGGCCGGGCTTGGTGTCGGGCGCCAGTCCGTCGTGCGCCAGCAGCGCGTCCGCGCGCGACAGCGTCGGGCCGCTGGCGAACAGCGAGAGCACCGACCACGGGGCGGGCACCGCGGGCTCGCTCAAGCCCAGGGCCTCAACGGTTTTCCCGTGCCCGGCGGCCGAGTTCTCCGCCTCGTTGTCGATGCCGTAGCGAACCCCGGTGTCGGACACCCAGAACAACGACCCGGTGCCGGGCGCGCCCGCGCCGCCGGTGACGGTCTGGGCGAAGTAACCGGTGCCCGGCGCCAGGGCGACGCGCGTTGCCGTGGCCGGGGAGGCGCTGCCGACCAGCTCGACGGTGCGGATCGCTTCGGGCACCGGCAGGGCCGAGCCGGACATCAGGCTCAGCGAGCTGGTGGCGGCGCCGGCGGGCTTGCTCCAATAGGCGCACGTGACAGGGTCTTTGGCGGCGTCGACGAGCGTGAGCTGCTGGTCGGGATAGCGCGCGGTGTCGAGCATCCGCGACACCGGCAGCTTGGCCACCGCGTCGGCGCCCAGCCGCGGCGGCTGGTCCAGGCCGTAGGAGTTGGTGTTGCGCAGGATCGCCGCCAGCACCGGGGAGATGGGCTGCAGGCCGTCCGGCAACACCGCGTAGTAGCGCACCGCGCCCGACGAGTTCTGGTCCAGGGCATAGGAAACCACCACCGCCCCGATCGGTGCCGGCACGCTGAAGCCCGCCGGGGCGCCGGCGTTCGGGATGGCGGGCGCCGTCAGCGACGGCGCTTCGGGGATGGCGTTGAACAATCCCAGCGCGATGGGCCGCGGCGCGGGCACCTCAGTGTTGTTCAGTCCCAAGCCAAGCGCGTTGGTGACCGCGTGGTCGCCCAGGTTGATCTGGCTGCGCCTGCCGTCCCAGAGGAGCCACGTGCTGTTACCGCTATCGACCAGGACGGCCCGCTTGGCGTCGAGTTTGGCCGCGCGCGCGCCGCCGCTGTCGGGGCGTCCGGCGATCACCGTGACGCCGGTGCTGTGGACGGCGTGCGCCGTCCCGCCGATGCCGTCGCACACGGTCCAGTCGGCGTCGCGCGTGGTGTTTTGCACCATGCGTTCCGGCGCGCCCGGGATGCCGACCAGGTTCCCGCGCGGAAACCGGTCCAGCTCACTGCTTTTCACCGTGGTCGGGTTGACCGGCTTGCCGACGATCAGCCGGGCCGACGTCAGGTTGAGCACCGGGTGCAGCTGGTCACCCACCCGGACGTAGAGGGCGGCCGTCGACCGGTCGGCGAGTACCGCGTTGGTGCCCGCCGTCCCGTTCGGCCGGATCAGCGAGAACACGAAGCAGCCCGCCAAGCCGGTGACCAGCAGGACCACCCCCATCAGCACCGCGCGCGATTGGGTGCGCAGCGGGTCGACCAGCATCCTGGTGTCGTGCAGGGCGATGCCGGAAGCAATGCGCCGCATCACGAATCGCCAGCCGCTGACCTGGTGGCGGGTGACGAAACCGCGGCGATACTCGACCTTGTCGGGGTTGTCGTTGACCGGGGTGCGCGACGCGAATGTGCGCCGTTCGTCGCCGGATTCCGGATTGGTCATGCCGGCACCTGCAGGCCGAGACCTTCAAGCAGCGGCTCGACCGAATTGTGCACATCCGCCGCGGTGATCGTGACCAACTCCTCATCGGTGAACTCGCCGGTTTCGGCATGCTCCGAGTGGTCGAGTCGGAACTCGCGTTCTTCCTCGGACTTCTCGACCACGTTGCGGACGAACCGGCCATTGCCCGCAATATCCAGGCCTCGACGCTCCACGCCGGCGGCATCCGCCTTCGACGCCTCGGCCAGGTGCGTGAACACTGCCTCGAGCTCAGCGAGCGCGGCCTGATCGAAGGCGCTGTCGCGCTTGGCGGCCATGAAGTTCGCGATCTCGATGAGTTCGGCGGGCTTGTACGACGGGAAGTCGATGCTGCGGGTGAAGCGCGACCGGAGCCCTTGGTTGGTGTCGAGGAACCGATCGAGGTCGGCGCGGTACCCGGCGATGATCACCACCAGCCGATCGCGGTCGTTCTCCATCCGGGCCAGCAGGGTGTCGATGGCCACCAGGCCGAAGTCGTTTTTAGCGCCCGTGGCGACGAGCGAGTACGCCTCGTCGAGGAATAACACCCCGTCCAGTGCGCTGTCGATGATCGCGTTCGTCTTGGCCTCGGTCTCGCCGATGTGCTGACCGATGAGGTCGGCGCGGTGCACCTCTCGGATATTTTCCTTCTTCAAAAGCCCGAGGCCGCAATAGATTTTGGCGATAACGCGGGCGATGGTGGTCTTGCCCGTCCCCGGCGGCCCGGTGAAGACCAGGTGGTGGGTGCGCTGGGCCACCTCGAGCCCGCGCTCTTTACGCACCAACTCCATGGCGACCGCGCTCTTGAGCCGGGCGACCTGATCTTTGACCTTGTCCAATCCGATGAATTCGTCGAGCTCGCGTTCCGCCTCGTGCAGCAGCTCGCGTTTGCGCTCCTGGGCTTCGGGGTCGACGAAATCACCGGGAGATGGCTCGGTGTCAGGGTCCCATGGGTCGGTGCGCGCCGCGATGCGGTCCGCGGTGGTTGTCACGATCCCGAAGCTGGTGTCGGACAGGGCATGTTCGACCTGTTCGTTCTCCGGATGAGCCGCGTACAGATCCTGCAATACTTCGCTCGCCGAGTCCTCGTCGACGTGAGCGCGTAGCACCAGCGCCTTGGCCAGTGCGCCGTCCGTCGCCGCGACGGTGACCGGGCCTTCGGGCTCCTCGAGGTAGGAGAGGGCAGGGGCGAACATGCCCAGGCGGGCGAGCGCAATGCCCAAGGTGATCTTGGCCGCGTGGGTGAAAGCCTGGTCGAGATCGGCGTCGTTGACGATCGGGGTCAGCAGCTTGACGACGTCCGACCACCGCTCGGCGCGGTAGTTGACGACGACGGCGACCCACCGGGCTTCGCGCCAGTTCGGGCGGCGCTCGGTCAGCCCGGCGACGATCTCGTAGGCATCGGCAAACCGTCCGGCCGACGCCAATGCCGCCGCGTAGGCGAGGTGGAAGTCGTCGGGCGTCGCCGCGCGGAACTGCAGATACAGGCCGGTGTCGTAGCGGAAAGACAGCGCGCCGGGGGTCAGATCGATCTTCCGCTGAAGCGTGCCGGCGGTGGTGGTGGCGGTCCGCGAAATGGCCTCCAGCACCCGTAGGGACACGTCGCCGGCGGCCGCGAGGCCCGTCCAGGCGTCGCACTGGTCGTGCGCGACCCGGGTCAGCGCGGTGAATCCGGAGCGGGCGGCGGCCAGATCGGCCGGGCGCTGACGCTGGTAGACCGAGATGCCGAGCGCGCGGCAGCAGGTGGCGAACCGGCTGACGACGTCGCCGTCGACCCTGGCGTCCGCGCGAATGTTAACGGGCTGAGCGGCGAGCACGCCGGCGTCACCGAGTTCCACGGCCACGTCTCTCCATTTGTGTAGCCTCCCCTAACCTGACCCGCCTGAAGTTAGCATTGCATAAGCTAAGTGTCGAGGCGCGAGGGCCCGTCCGACTCACCACACCACTCCCACGTCGTCACCGCTTTTGCGGCTGCTCAAGGGCGCAATTGGCCGCACTTCCGGTCCGTTCCCCCGCACCACGAGGTGGTCGGCCGTTGCCAGCCCCCTCTAAGCGGGCGAGCTTATCGAAAACCGTTTTCATTAGCAATCCGAGAATGCAGCCAATAGTCGTCCGCCGCACCCGAAAAGTTCCGGCTCGCGGCCTGCTCCTCGCTAGTCCCCCTCCCATGAGCCCGGCAGCAGGGGCAGCGAGGGGCCGCCGCCAAAGTCGTCGCCGGCCAGCGTCGTCAGCCCTGTCGCCTCGGCGGAACCTTTGCTCGCGGTTCCGGTGAACCCCAAAGGACCCGCGCCCCGATCCGATGCGACCGAGGAGGTGGCCGGCGCCGCCGGATGCTCGGGCGCCGACTCGACATCGGGCTCCATATCCATGACTTCGTAGCCGCGGTAGTGGTCTTGCAGCCCCGCCTTCCGGCGGCGACGCGCCCGCCGTTGCTCGCGCGCCGACGCCGCAGCCGCCGCCGCGGCCGCCGCGGAATCGGGCTCCGGTGCCTTCCGTTGCGCCCCGGCGGTGGCCCCCGAGCCGAAACCCGCCGGCGGCCCGCCGATCAGGTAGGGATAGGCGGCTCCCTCGACGCCGCCGGTCGGTGGCGGGGTTCCGGTCGCCGACATCGACGCCGGAGCGGGCGCCGTGGCGGAGGTCGGGGTGGGGGTCGGCGCCGAAGCCGCGGCGGGTGCGCTGGCCGGCGGTCCGGCGGCCAGCGCTGGCGTCTTCGGGCCCGCCGGCAGGGCTGCGGTCGCCGGGAGGTTAGGGGCCGGCTCGGGCTGAATCGAGGTCAGCCCGACTAGGCCAACGAGGCCCGTCGCGGCCGCGACCGGCAGTGCGAGCGTAAGTACCGCGATTTGCGGGGCGAACGCCTGGAACGCCTCGATGGCATGGCCGAACTCGTCCGCTATCAGCAACCCGATGTCCTGCCACAGCTGCGTCAGCGCCGCGGACGGGTTCTCGGGAAATTCCTCCAGGTCCCGTCCGATTGTTTGGAAGATCTCCAGGAATCGGTTGATCCACCAGCTCAGCTGATACGGGTTGCCGCCGTCGTTGTCGACGATCCCGCCGTCGCCGTCGTCTTCATCGTCGGCGCTGTCGGCGTGCAGGATGACGGGGGCCGGGTCGGTCTGCGGGGTCGTCGCGACCGCCATCGTCGAGACCGCCTGGTAAGTGGACATCGTGGTGGCCGCCTGGACCCACATCCGCGCGTAGTCGGCCTCGTTGACCGCGATCGGGATGGTGTTGATGCCCAAGAAGTTCGTCGCCACCAACACCCCGTGAATCGTGTGGTTGGCCGCCAGCTCGGGCAACGTCGGCATGGCGGCCAGCGCCGCGGTGTAGGCGGTGGCCGCGGTCTCGTGGCGGGCGGCGGACGCCGCACTGTCGGCGCTGGCCTGCATCAGCCAGGCGAGGTAGGGCGCGTGGGCGGCCGCGTACTGCTCGGCGGTGGGCCCCTCCCAGGCGCCGGCCTGCGCGGCCGCCAGGGTCGCCGACAGCTCGTCCGCCGTCGACGCGTACGTCGTGCTCAGCGAACTCCAAGCGGCCGCGGCGGCCAGCAGGCCGGCCGGGCCGGGGCCGCTGCTCAGCTGGGCCGAATGGATCTCCGGGGGCAGCGCCATCCACACCGGTGCGGTCATCGTGACCCGCCCGCCAAGTGCGATGTGGCTGGTGCCGTGGATTGCTGCAGGAACGCGCCTACCGTCATTTCGAGACTCCTCGCCCGGGGCATCAACGACCGCCTGGGCTGTAGACGGCACAGCATTCGCCCACGCAGTAGTCGCAGAGTGGGCCGCGAAAGTTCCCGGCGGGCAGCGACCCATAGAAGATTCATCACCCGGCCGACGGCAATCAGCGGCGAGCGCTCGTCCGTGCCACGCTCACCCGGACCCCTCGAACCGCGAAATGGCTCGAGTCCGCGGGCTCGATCCCGGTGGATGATTCGGCTTCCCCGACCGAACCTGCGCCGTTATGCTATTGAAAATCGTTTTCGTTACTGGCCATCCGAGCGGGAGCCCCGATGTGACTACTCGAAAGAGTCGCCACGTCCCGATCCCCGTCGGCGCAGTGCTGACGCTCGTCGCCGTGGCGCTGGCCGGTTGCGGTTCCCATCCCTCGCCGCGGCCCACGGGGTCGGCAGCCCAGCTCGGAGTGGTGGCCGGGGAGAATTTCTGGGGGGACATCGCCAAACAGATCGGCGGCAGTCATGTCACCGTCACCTCGGTGATCACCGACCCGAACGCCGATCCGCATCTGTACGAATCGGATGCGGCAACCGCCGCCGCGGTGAGCGGCGCCCAGCTCGTCATCGTCAACGGCCTGGGTTACGACGATTTCATGGGCAAAGTGCTGGCCACGTCGCCTAATCCGGCCCGCAAAGTGCTGACCGCTGCCGCCGTCATGCAGATTTCGGGGGGCAACGCCAACCCGCACATCTGGTACGACATTGCGAAAGTTCCCCAGGTGAGCTCGGCGATCGCCGCCCAGCTCGGCGCACTCGACCCCGCCGATGCGCCGGCCTTTGCGGCCAACGCGAAGACGTTCAACGACAGCCTGGCGTCTCTTGACGCCGCGATCACCAATATCAAGATCAAGTACGCCGGCGCTCCCGTCGGCTACACCGAGCGGGTACCGGGCTACCTCCTGGACGCCGCCGGGTTGAAATTGGCAACCCCCACCTCGTTCGCTCAAGCCATCGAGGACGGCAATGAACCCAGCCCCGCCGACAGCGCGGCGATGGACTCGGCGGTGAGAAGCAAGGCGATCAAGGTCCTGCTCTACAACGCGCAGGTGACCAGTCCAGCCACGGAGGCGGTGAAAACGCTCGCCCAGCGAAGCGGGGTGCCGCTGGTCGGCGTCACCGAGACGTTGCCGGGTACCGACGCGAATTTTCAGGCCTGGCAACTGCGGCAGGTCAACGAGCTGACCAGCGCGCTGGGGAGGTAGGCCGATGACCATCCATGCCGATCGCGAAAACCCGGTGGCCGAGCTGTGTGCCGCCGGGCTGGACTTCGGGCCGCGCAAACTCTGGCAGAACGTCGACCTCGAGGTGGCGCCCGGTGAGTTCGTCGCCGTGCTCGGCCCTAACGGGTGCGGCAAAACGTCGCTCGTCAAAGTCCTACTCGGGTTGACTGCCCTGACTTCGGGATCGGCGAGGGTATGCGGTGCTCCGCCGCGGCACGGCAGCCACACGATCGGTTACGTCCCACAACACCGGGGCTTCGACCGTGACCTGCCGATCCGGGGCACCGATCTCGTGCGGTTCGGGGTTGACGGGCATCGCTGGGGTATCGGGCTGCCCAGCCGGGCGCGCCGGCGCCGCATAGACGCCGCGATCGAGGCGGTTGGCGCTTCCCGGTTCGCCAACGCCCCGATCGGTCGGTGTTCGGGCGGGGAGCAGCAACGCCTGCGGATCGCGCAGGCACTGGCCGGGCGCCCCAAGCTGTTGTTGTGTGACGAACCGCTGCTGTCGCTGGACATCAGATACCAGGCTGAGGTCGTCGACAGCCTCGATCGGCAGCGTCACGCCTCCGAGATAGCGGTGATGTTCGTGACCCATGAGATCAATCCGATCCTCGGGGTCGTCGACCGCGTGCTCTACCTTGTGGGCACGCGTTGGGCGATCGGAACACCTGACGAGGTGTTGACCACTGCCGCCCTGAGTGAGCTGTACCAGACCAACGTCGAGGTGCTGCGCGTGCACGGGCGTCTCCTCATCGTCGCGGCGCCCGAGACGACCGTCGGCGGCCATCACGGCGACGCGGTGCTCGCGCTGTGACGCTGTCGGACTACCTGAACGACGCGTTCGTTCAGAACGCCCTCATCGCGGCCACGCTGGTGGCCGTCACCGCCGGACTGATCGGCCCCTTCGTGATCATCCGTGACCTCGCATTCGCGGTGCACGGCGCGGCGGAGCTGGCGTTCACCGGCGCGGCCGCCGGCCTTCTCGTCGGCGACAACCCGGTGCTGGGTGCGCTGCTCGGATCGGTCGTCGTGGCCACCGCGATCGGTCTGCTGGGTGACCGTCCCCGCGAGCGAAACTCCGCGATCGGGGTGATTCTCGCCTTCGGCCTCGGCGTGGGGGTGTACCTACTTTCCCTGTACACCGGGTTCGCCACGGCCGCCACGAACATCTTGTTCGGTCAGCTGTTCGGCGTCAGCCCCGGCCAGATCGCTCTACTCATCGCCGTCGCGATCGCGGTGCTCGCCACGATGACGCTGCTATACCGTCCGTTGTTGTTCGCCTCGGTCGATCCCGACGTAGCACTCGCGCGTGGGATCCCGACCCGGCTGGTCGGGTTGCTGTTCGTCTACCTGCTCGCGCTGACCGTCACCGAGGCTGCACAAATCGTCGGCACGCTGCTGGTCCTCAGCCTGGCGATCACTCCCGCGGCGGCGGCCACCCGCCTTACGGCACGCACCCCGGTGCTGATCGCCCTCTCCATCGGGTTCGCGTTGATCGCCGCCGACGGCGGCCTGCTGCTGGGTCTGCTCAAGCCACACGTCAAAGCGAGTGTGTTCATCAGCGCCATCAGCTTCGCCATCTACGCGGTGGTCCGGCTGGCCAGCCCCGAACTTCGCCGGGCCATAACCGGTAGCCGCGCAGCGAGGAGGTCGGCGACCGGTCCTCGCGCGGCGGCAAACAAGTAGCGCAACCCGCCTTTTGAGCGCTCGCGCCTTCGACAACAACGCGGGCGGGCTCGTCGCTCGTGCTGATGGCCCGAGCCACTCGCCTTCGCCGCACCTGACGGCGTTAGCGGAGCCGTGCCACTTTGCTGAGCTTAATGAAAATCATTATCATTAAGCGCATGGCGTCATCGACTCTCGACCTCTTGCCAGTCACTGTGTTGTCCGGGTTTCTGGGAGCGGGGAAGACCACTTTGCTCAACCACGTTCTCGCCAACCGTGAGGGCCGGCGGGTCGCGGTGATCGTCAACGACATGAGCGAGGTGAACATTGACGCCGCGCTGGTCGCGGGGACCGGCCACCTTGACCGCACCGAAGAGAAGCTGGTCGAACTGACCAACGGCTGCATCTGCTGCACTTTGCGCGAGGACCTCATCGAGTCCGTCGCCCGGCTCGCCCGCACCGGTCGCTTCGATCACCTACTGATCGAGTCGACGGGCATCTCCGAACCGATGCCGGTGGCCGCCAGCTTCAGCTGGGAGTTCGACGATGGTTTCAGCCTCGGTAGCGTCGCGCGGCTCGACACCCTGGTAACCGTGGTCGACGCGTCGACCTTTGTGACCGAGCTTGCGCGTGGTGAGGCACTCGCCGACCGTCAGTTGGCAGCGGTCGACGGCGACCTCCGGACGATCGCCGACCTGCTGGTCGACCAAGTGGAGTTCGCCGACGTGATCGTCCTCAACAAAGCCGACCTGGTGAGCGAAACCGCCGGCGCGAGGGTGGCCGCATTACTGCGGCGCCTGAACCCGTCGGCCAACATCCTGACCACCGACCACGGCCGGGTCCCACTCTCGGAGGTACTGGGCACCGGCCTCTTCGATCCCGACCTGGCGGCGGAGTCGCCGGGCTGGGAGCAGGAGATCAGGAACGGACACACGCCCGAGACCGAGGAATACGGCATTTCCAGCGTGACGTTTCGCGCGCGGCGCCCCCTGCATCCGCAGCGGCTCGATGCGGCGCTGGATCAGCTGCGAGGCTTGTTGCGCAGCAAGGGCTTCTGTTGGATCGCCAGCCGGCCCGACCTCGCGGCGATCTGGTCGCAAGCCGGACCAAACCTGGCGATCGAGCCGGCGCAGTACTGGTCGACCGCCGACTTCCCTCCGGGCCAGGAGATCGTTTTCATCGGGGTGAAGCTGAACCACCAGCACGTGCTGGGCCTGATGGAGGCGGCGCTGCTCACCGATGCCGAACTGGCCGAGGGCGCGGACAGATGGGTGGACTACCCCGATCCGCTGCCACCCTGGGGCGTTGTGCACACCAGCTGATTTCAACAGCCACTACAGGAAATCTATGACTCAGGCGTCTCGCTATCGGCCGGGCGATCATCGGTCGCGACGGGAAATCGACCGCGCGATCGGCGTCCTCATGGGCGTCCGACGTTGCTCGGCTGAGGATGCTTTGGAGTTGCTGGTTGCTGCCACGCGCGCCAGCGGAGTGGGACTCGGCGGGGTCTCACGCACTCTGCTCAGCATCGTCACCGGCGACGTCGAGACCTCAGCCGCCCATGAGGCCGTCGCGCACTGGCAGGCGGTGCTGGACCCGCTCGCACGTCGTGGTTGCTGAGCGGCCGCCCGGGGTCACTTGCCCCGAGCTGCTGACCAGTCAATGATGAGGCGCGTGAGTAAGGTAACCCTAACTACCGAATTGCCGATCCCCATGTCGACGGCCGCCGCCTTGGCTCGTAAGCCCGAGCTGATGAAGTACGTACTGAGTCCGATATTGCGCGTCTACCGGCTCCGTGTCCCCGAACAGATCGAGGTCGGCACCCAAGGATCGGCGCGATTCTGGTTGTTCGGCGTCATTCCGGCATGGACCCATCACCTCACCGTCAAGGAGCTCGAGGCCACCGAGATCTACACGCACGAACACGGCGGACCCGTCCACACCTGGAATCACCGCCTCACGTTCGCTCCCATTGACGACAGTCACTGCCGCTACACCGACGAGATCGAAACTGACGATGGCTGGCGGGGAGCGGCGACCCGCGTGTTCATCCGGCTGATGTTCCGGCATCGTCACCGGCGGTGGCGCACCCTCGCAAGGATCCTGCAATGAATACAAGCCGGGACCAATCGGCGACGCGGTGGGGTTACAGTGCGGCCGGGGTTCTCACACGCTGACTCACTAGGGCGCCGCGGGGTTGGGCGGAGACGGTTGCCGATTCCCGTATCGGCGACGGAATTTCTCCACCTGCCCTGCGGTGTCGACGATCCGGCGTCCGCCGGTCCAGAACGGATGCGAGTCGGCGGACACCTCGACGACGACGAGCGGGTAGGTCTGCACACCGTCCGGCGTCGGCCATTCGACGGCGCGCGAACTGGTGATGGTTGACCGGGTCAAAAACATCGCGCCGGTGTTGGCGTCCTGGAAGACGACGGGGTGATAGTCGGGGTGAATCCCGGGCTTCATCTCCGGTCCCCGTCCTGAGCCCGCTGGGCAACGGCGTCTTCGGCGTTGTCTGCCAACCCTTCGCACCGGTCTTCATGCCAGTCGCCGAACGGGTCGTCGTAGTGCGGCCAGTCCTGCGGGGAGCCCAGTTCGTCGTCGGTAAGCAGGGCGCTGTTGAGGGCGTCGACGATTTCGGTGGCGCTAGCCCCACACACCAGGATGGTCATGGCGGTGTGCCGGTCCCCGTAGAGGTCATCCCACCGCAATTCGGCAAAGGCGTGCCGTTCTGGATCGATAGCGGCCCGCTCGGCGTTGGTCATCGCCGCGACCCACTTCCCGGCGGAACCGACCCGTAATCCCGCGCCGGCCGACTCCAGCCACATCGCCTCGTCGGGTCGGCTGGACAGCCACACCCGTCCGCGGCTCCGGATCACACCTTCGAGCAGCAGGTCCAGGCGCTCGTGCAGTCGCTGGGGATGAAACGGGCGCCGGGCATTGAACTCGACGAGGTTGACGGGGCCACGAGAGTCCAGCGGCGGCTGCCCGGGGAGCAGTGGTCCGTGCGGATCGTCGCTTTGGCCTCGCCGCGCGTCGCGATAGAGGTTCTGCAGCGTCATCTCGATGCCCTGGGCGCCCACTCGAACGCGCGCGCGGGGGGCGAGCCGGCGCAGCACCGCGGCCACGAAGGGATCGGGACGGTTGAGCACGACCGCGTCGGCAAATTCGGCCTGCGCGACAACCACCTGAGCTTGGGTGCGACCGTCGTTGAGTTCGCCGTCACCCAGCGCCTGGTCGAGCCATTCCGACGTGTCGACACAGGTCACCACCGCGGCGACCGACACGTCGAGGGCAGCGGGACCGTCGACGTATCCCGGCGCCACCCGCACGCGAACATGGTTGATCGCTACACAGATCGGTTCCGGTTCCAGCCACGGAGCCAGGTGCACCACGATGCGGTCAACGTCGTCGCGCCGGTGCAGCTGACGGAGCAGCACCAGCAGATCGTTGCGGATCGTGCACGACGCACAGCCATGCGCGAGTTCCAGCGGCTCCTCGGCGGTCGTCAAGATCCCGCGGTGCAGGGTCGCCGTTATCCGTCGCACCACGTGGCCGTCGAAGCGGTGCTCGACGACGAGCGTCCCAGCAGTGAGCAGTAGTGCCCCGACCACAGAGTCGGTGTCCGTCTGGCCGCTCACCAGGATGACAGGCGTCCGCATCGCCCTCCTTATTGGTAATCATTTTCAATAACGCTATCCGTACGGTACCGTCACCGGAAGAGCTTGTCGAAAATGATTTTCAGTAAGCCCCTGAGGATCCAGGAGGTCGCACAGTGTCCGCCCAGTGCCAAGTGACCGGCCGAGCGCCCGGTTTCGGTAACGCGGTGTCGCATTCCCATCGCCGAACCCGTCGGCGTTGGTCGCCGAACATTCAGGTGAAGACGTATTACTTGGCGTCCGAGGGCCGTCGGATTCGCCTTCGGGTCAGCGCGAAAGGGATCAAGGTCATCGATCGTGACGGCATCGAAGCCGTGGTGGCGCGCCTGCGCGCCCAAGGACAACGAATCTGATGGCCCGCAACGACATTCGCCCCGTCGTCAAGCTGCGCTCCACCGCGGGCACCGGTTACACCTACGTCACCCGCAAGAACCGGCGCAACGACCCCGACCGGCTGGTACTGCGCAAGTACGACCCGGTGGTTCGCCGCCACGTCGAGTTCCGAGAGGAGCGCTGAGGATGGCCAAGAAGCCTCCGCGTCAGCGCCGCGCCGCCCCCCTGGGTACCAGGACAAAGAAGAAGAACCTGCTCGACAGCCTCGGACTCAGCGCGGTCGACTATAAGGACACCGCCGCGCTGCGGGTGTTCATCTCCGAGCGGGGCAAGATCCGGTCGCGCCAGGTCACCGGTCTCACCGTCCAGCAACAGCGGCAGGTTGCGACGGCCATCAAGAACGCCCGCGAAATGGCGTTACTTCCCTACCCGGGGCAGGGCGGCCGACCTTGACCTCCCCGCGCCGCGGTACCGATCGCCCGTTCACCGTAATTGTCTGTGCCGCTTGCGCGGCCGGCCGCAACCTGTCGATCATCGACGAATTGCGGCCCGCCATCCGCCGCTGTCCCCACGCCATGCTTGTCGCCGCGGAATGCATGCTGGGCCCACTAACCTGCGCCTGTCGCCCTACCGGTTGCGGCGTCATGGCCCTCGTCCAGCCCTGCACGAACGATCGGGTGGCCTGCGGACCGCCCCACTGGGTCGGTCCGATCACTGACGATCGCGAGGCGGCGGCCCTGCGCGATTGGCTCGAGCTCGGCCAATGGGAAACTTCCCCGATGCCAAGTCAACTCGCCCGGCACCAGCTTTGGGCCCGCAGCGCCAGTCGACGCAACTGAGCGCTGCGGCGGTTTGGCCCGGCCTCAGTGGGGATAAGCGTAGGGATTGGCCGGGGCGTCGATGCGCGTGACCGTCGTGGCCTGCAGTGTCGGGATGACGGCCGAGTGAGGTTGCCGCGCAACGGGAATCACTTGGCCCTGGACACGAAGCCAGGTATTGTCCGGCAGCCCGGCCGCGGCGGCGGCGGCCGGGCCCCGCAGATGGATGCGGGCCAGCTGAGCGTCGGCGGCACAGCAGATGATGACGATGCGGCCCAGGTCCACACCGTGCACCTCGTTGAGCACGAAGCCGGTCACGGTGATCGACCGATTCGTCAATGACCCGGTGGTGTCCTGGGCCTCGCGCATCAGCACCTCAGGCAACGACACCTCAGGTGCGGCGCCCGGTGGCAGCGGTGGGAATGCCCGATTCAGAACATCATTCGACACCGCGGTGACGGACGGCGCGGCGGCCGATGGCCGCAGGGGTGGCGGCGTCACGAAACACAACAGCAGGATGGGAATGACGAGGAGCCACACGATAGCCGCCCGGTGAGCGTGCTCGTGACTTTTATCACCGGCTGCATCGCCCCGCCGCGCACCGCCGCGGCGGATGTCGCCGATGATCGCCACCAACGCCAACGCGATCAGCAGCACCGCGGAGGCCACCAGCCAGGGCAACAGTCCCGGTTTGACGTAACGGGTGAACGCGCCCGACACGACGATCAAGACGAGGCTGATGCCCACCAACAGCAGGACGGTGTTCTCGGTTTCGCGGCTCATCTAGGCCCCGCCGAGACAGAAGAACCCGATCACGCTGGCGCTGGCCGTGGCAATCAGGAAGGTGATGGGAGCGAAGCGGACCGCGAACGCGCGGCCGAACATACCCGCTTGCATAGCGAAGAGTTTGACGTCGACGGCCGGGCCCACTACCAAGAAGACCAGCCGGGGCAGCAGCGGCACCATCGTCATGCTGGCGGCCACGAACGCGTCGGCCTCCGAACACAACGCCAGCACCACCGCCAGGGCGCCCATCACGGTGACCCCGAGGATGACATCCCCCGCCAGATGCGAGAACACCCACGGCGGCACCAGCACGTGAAGCATCGCCGCCGCGGCGGCACCCAGCACCAGATACGACGCGGCCTGCAGGAAATCGTGCCGGGCCGCCTCGGCGAACACCGCCCATCGCGACTGGATCGCATCGGCCGAAGGGGGCAGTCGGCGGGTGATCCACTCCGGGCGGCCCCACCGCGCCCACGCCCAGCCCATGACCACCGCGGTGAGAAGTGACGCCCCCATCCTGGCGAGAACCATCATGGGTACCCCCGGGAACGCCACGGCCGTGGCTACCAGCACCACCGGGTTGATCGCCGGCGCGGCGAGCATGAACGTCAACGCCGCGGCCCCCATCGCCCCGCCGTCGCCAAAGAGGCGCCGGGCCACCGGAACCGAGCCACACTCGCAACCGGGCAACGCCGCCCCCCCGATGCCGGCGGCCAGCACCGCCACCGCCGGGCGCCGTGGCACCCAGCGCGCCAACCGCTCCGGAGACACGAACGTCGCGATCAACCCACTGACCACCACGCCCAAGGCAAGGAACGGGACCGCCTGCACGAAAACCCCGCAGAATACGGTGCCGGCCGTCGACAGGGCGGCGCTGTTGAGCACCGCGTTACGCAGCATCGCCGCCGAGAAGGCGCAGGCCAGCATGATGCCCACCAGGACTTCCATCGACCCGACGCGCAGCCTGAAGCCGGACTTTGGCGTCGACACCGTCTCAGTATGTCAGCGCGTCGACAACGGCAGGCGGACCCGAGAGACCGATGTGGTCCGGGGCGAGGCTCGGCCGCGGAGAGTCAGGCTTTGACGGCGCTCATCAGGGTGTTACGCGAGATCATCGACCCGGCATCGGTGTCGGGTCCGGGCACCGGCCTGCCGTTTTGGCGCAGGAAGTCGGCCAGCGGGGTGCCGACGGCGGTCCAGCCCCGGTCGCCGAACCATTCGGTGGCCGGCGCCACCCGCTCGTTGTAGACCAGCTGATAAAAGGGCCGCTCTGCACCGTCGGCGCGTTCCGCCTCGCGTCTCGCCTCGAAGTCGTCCTGGTCGAGCGGGGCGCCGTCCTCGACCGCGACGTGGCTGCCGGGGCCCGCCAGGTTGTCGATGCCGGTGAACAGCTGCTCCTCCGCGGCGGCCGGGAGGTAGATGAGCAGGCCTTCGGCTATCCACGCCGACGGCTTCGCGGGATCGAACCCGCTGTCGCGCAGGGCCTGCGGCCAGTCGTCGCGCAGGTCCACCGCGATCTCGCGGCGTTCGGCCTTGGGTTGGGCGCCGTGGCGGGAGAGCACATCGCGCTTGAAGTCGAGGACCTGGGGTTGATCCAGCTCGAAGATCGTCGTCCCGGCCGGCCAGTCCAGCCGGTAGGCCCGCGAGTCCAGTCCGGCGGCCAGGATGACCACCTGGCGCACGCCCGCGCCGGCGGCGCGGCGGAAGTAGTCGTCGAAGTATTTGGTGCGGGCGCCCTGGAAGTCGACGAAATACGCGCCCCAATCCGGGGTCTTGAGCTGGTGGTCGGGGAGCTTGCCGTCGAGGACGTCGGCCGCCTGCCCGCCCACGGCACGACAGAACAGCTCCGCATATGGGTCGACAGCCAGCGGGTCCGGCTTCTGCGCCTCGAGCGCTCGCGCGGTCGCCACGAATAAGGCCGTCGAACCGACACTTGTTGTGATGTCCCAGGTATCGCCTTCACTACGCACGAATTCGACAGTACCGGCGGTCGGCCAATTGGTGGCGGGGGCGCCGCCCGCCGCCGCTGAGGAGCCCCTTTCGGACCTATCCTGTTTAGGCATTGCGCCACCACGGGAGGGAACATTGTGAAGTTGGCCGAGGCATTGTCACTGCGGGCCGATGCGCTGCGGCGCATCGAACAATTGCGCACGCGCATTGTCAGCAATGCCCGCTACCAGGAGGGCGAAGAACCCGCCGAAGACGCGGCGGCGCTGCTCGCCGAAGTCGAGGGCGTGCTGGGTGACTACGAAGTCTTGATCAGGCGCATCAACCGCACGAACGCAGCGACGACGATCGGCGCTGACGGCACGCTGACCGACGCCCTGGCGCGCCGGGATGCGCTGCGTTGGCGTCACCACGTTCTCAAGAGCGCCGCTGACGCGGCTGCCGGGAGCACGCAGCAGGGCTACTCGCGGCAACTGCGTTCCGAGCTAAAGATGTTGTCCGCCTTGACTGTTGCCGATGTGCGTGCCCAAGCCGACCAGGTGGCTCGCGAGCTTCGCGAGCTCGACGTGCGGATCCAGCGATCGAACTGGGAGGTAGACCTGTTGGAGTAAAGGTTCCCGGGTGTAGCAGGTAATCGTCGCGGGAGCGCGCACGAGCCCTGACCGGCGGGCCAAGTCCGGTCTCTCCTGGCGCACGAAGGGCAGTGCAGGGGGTTCGACTCCCCAACTCACACCGCAGCCCAGCATTGCGCACAGGTGACGGGGCACAGCGCACAGCACATCACCGCGTGCGGATCCGTGACGACGAGGGCGGGCATGGGGCACACACCCGAGCGGTTCGAAGCAGTCAGCCGCTGTCTATCGCCGGCAAGTCGCGACGTCCGGTTTTCACTCGTCAGTGGATCTGGTTGGCCAGCTTAGTGACCAACGCCGTGTTGAGGTAGCTGGTGGCGGCTGGGCCGCCGGAGTTGAGCGCGGCGATGGTGGCGGGGTCGTCGACGATGACCAGGGTGCCGCCGAAACTGCCGTATCGGGCGGGCAGGCCGGCGTATCCCCCGCCGCCGGCAGCCGGATCGGTGCGGAGCAACAGCATGACGTCGCTGCGGGCGGAGTAGTCAACCTCGTTGATGTCGAACGGGACCTCCGCCGGACCGCCGGGGCTGCGCTTGTAATGGGTGTTGTAGGTGAAGCCGATGCTTTCCAGGTAGCCGCTCGGCGGTGACGGGGTTGCGGCGGCGGTCGTGGCCGTGCCGGTGTAGTTGACCACCACGATCGACTTGCCGGAAAAGGCGCCGTGCTCGGAGCGGATGGTGTTCTGCTCGGATTGCGCCTTGCCCACAAGGGTTTTGGCTGTGTCGGTGCGGCCGAGGGCGGTGGCGATCCAATTCAGCTGCGTCTGCCACGTCCAGCCCTGGGTGTTGTCGGCGGGTTGAGCGAGAGTGGGCGCGATTGCCGCCAGCGCGTTGTAGGTGGGTTGGTCGATGTCGCCGGTGTCGATGATGAGGTCGGGCTTGGCGGCGGTGATCGCCGCGGTGTCGGCGGCGGCGAACACCGGCGGGGACGAATGCAGCAGTGGCTGCAGCCAATTCGGCACGGTTGCGTTGGCCGCATTCATCAGGACGGGCTGAGCGCCCAGCGACAGGACGGCATCGGGATCGCCGGGCCCGAGCGCCGCGATCGCCGTCGGGCGTTTCGCAAGCTTGACGGTGCCGAATTTCGTCGTCAGCGTTTGTGGTTCATAGGGACCCAGGCCGCCGCCGCTGCGGCCGAACAGGTGAATGCCCACGACGGTGGCGGCAGCCAGCACCGCGACCACGACGGCCGCCGCAGCGACGCGGCGAGTGCGTTTGCGCCGCTTACCTTTTGGCGACGCCCCAATCGAGGCGGGCATGCCGGTGAATTGGTGGGCCGCCGCGTGGTGCGGGGGCCCGGCCGCCCCGCGGGGATCGTACGCGGGCCACCCAGGCGCCGGCGCCGCTCCCGTCGGCAGGGTTGGTGGATAGGTCACCGTGGGATTGGTCTGGTTGCTCGTCGGTGCCCCGGTGGGGCCGGGGGGCGTCATGGGCGCCGGGTTGCCGGTCAACGCGGCCACGGTGGCGGCCGCCAGCGCGCCGGCGGTTTGGAAACGCTCCGCGGGATCCTTGGCCAGCGCCCGGGCGATCACGTCGTCGATCTCGCGGGGCAGGGCCGGATTGATGTCGGTGGCGCGCGGGGCGGGCCGCATCAGGTGTCCGGCCAACATGGCCGGCAGCGAGTTGTCCTCGTAGGGGGTGCGGCTGGTCAGCAGCCGGAATAGGGCGCATCCCAGCGAGTAGATGTCGCTGCGGGGGTCGGCCGCCCGGCCCTCGATGGTTTCCGGCGCGGCGTAGGCGGCGGTGCCGACCATCGAGCCCGTGGCGGTCAGTGTGGTGGCGTCGTCCAGGGCGCGGGCAATGCCGAAGTCGGCCAACAAAACTCGTTCATGGTCGCTGCCCGGCGCAGAGACCAGAAAGTTTCCGGGCTTGATGTCGCGGTGCAGCACCCGCCGGGAGTGCGCGTAGTCGAGCGCGGCGGCGACATCGGTAACGATGCGCACGATGCGGGTCCGGGTGAGATTGGCACGGCCCAGGTCGTTGGCTGCGGTTCCCTCCACGTACTCCATGGCGATCCACAGGTGTCCGTCGTCGGTCTCACCGCGGTTGTAGACCCGCACGATGTTCGGATGGTTCAAGGTGGCGGCCAGGTCGGCCTCGCGGGTGAACCGCACCCTGAATTGGTGGTCCACAGACAGCTCGGCCGACAAGATCTTCAACGCATCGCTGCGGGGCAGCGTCGGGTGGCGGGCCAGGTACACCGTGCCCATCCCACCGGAGCCGAGCACACCTTCGATGCGGTATCCGGCGATGACCGTTCCGACGGCGAGTGGCATCAGGCGCTCATTTCCCGGTGAGCAGGCGATATTGGGCGGCCATCATCTGGTGTAAGGCATTCTCTTGTTCGTTCTGCATCTCGTAGGCGTATCGATCCGCGCGCGCCACACACCAGTAGCCCAACGCCTCGTTGAAGCATTTCGCCTTGGGCATGCCGGTAATCCCCCCGACTTGGTGCGGCCCGGTCGTGTCGGCGACGATGCGCGCCGCCGCCCCGGCGTCGGGGGTCTGATAGACCCTGGTCTCCAGGACGTAGGCGACCTCTTGCACGTTGGCGGACTTGAACAATGCCTGCAGGCGCACCGGGTCGTCGGTCTCCAGGTGTAGCGCCCCGTGTGCGTCATAGATGCCGTCGTTGATCGACTCGTTCTCCCGCCGGGGCGGTACGGTGCGCGCCATCAGCCCGTCGGGATCCAGCGGCAGCTGGGCCATCCGATCCGGCGGAGTGGGCTTGAACGCGTCGATCAGCGGCTCCTGCAGATCCAGTGTGGTGGCGATCAATTGCGCTGCGAGATCGGCGGTGTCGGACGACGTCGCCGTCTGGGCGAGTAGGTATTGGCCGTGGGCGCTCAGGGCGGTCACCGAGAAGCGCGGGCCGCCGGGGGCGGGATACTGCTCGGT
This sequence comes from Mycobacterium hainanense, assembly GCF_041890355.1. Taxonomy (NCBI): domain Bacteria; kingdom Bacillati; phylum Actinomycetota; class Actinomycetes; order Mycobacteriales; family Mycobacteriaceae; genus Mycobacterium; species Mycobacterium hainanense. Next base: position 5,356,103 of record NZ_CP169059.1, read on the forward strand.
CCACCGGAAGCTCAGCGCGGCCGTCCCGGGATGACGGGGAATCGAAAAGGGCTGCGTGGGAAGCGGTTTGCTGTCGAACGGCATCGTCAGGGTAGCGCCTTTGGCGGTCATGTCGGCGGCCGCTGCGGTCGCGTCGGCCGGACTGGACAGCTCCAACACGATGTTGAGCAGACCCTTGTAGGGGCCTTTTCCGGTGTGACGCGAGCTGGAGAACCCGGCCAGCAAGTTATGGCCGCTCAGCGCGTCGCCCATCGGGATGCCCAGCAGCGCGTTGACCGCGTCGGTGTCTTTGACCACGCCGGAATCGATTTGGGCGTACTCGGTCAGGTCGCGGTCGACCTCCCAGGGACCGACGACGGCGCCGGCCAGGCGCCGTCCCTCGGCCCAGCCGCCGCGCAGCGCGTCACCGGCGGTGCCCAGCGGATCGCGCGGGGTGGTGGGGAAGTTCCCGGCATCGAGCAGCGCGGGGTCGACACCGTCGGAACTGTCCGCCCCCGGGGCCCTGACGGCGGTTCCCGCGATGGTCGAACTGCAGGCGACCGTCAACGCCGCGGCCGCGACGGCGAAGACCCACAAGCGGGCGCGGCGCGTCATGGCGCGGTCAACATCAGGTATTGGGCCGCGACGATCTGATGTGCCTCGACCTCCTGGGCGGCAGTGACTTTGAACGCGTAGCGGTCGGCGGTCGCCAAGCACAGGAAGCGCACCGCGCCCAAGTCGGTGATATCGGGCCCGCGGTCGAAGCAGCGCGCCGAGGGCAGCCCGTTGATGCCGGGGGCGGGGTGGTAGCCCAGGAAGGGAACGTCGATGCGGGTGAGCCCGTCGGCCGCCCGCTGGGCGCCGGTGGCATCGACGGCCTCGTAGACGGTGGTGCGGTCCACGGCGACGTGACCGATGCCGGCGTCGGTGAACATCGCCTGGGTGGCCACCGGGTCGGGCCGGAAATGCAGCACGCCGTGCGGTGGATAGACCGCGGCCTGGTTGACGCTCGGGTCGGTGGCGGGCACCGTGCGGGCCAGCAGTCCGGTCGGGTCGGCGGGCAGGGCGGCCAGCTGGTCCACCGGGGTGGCCTGGAAGTGGTCGGCCATCGGGCTTTGCAGGTCAAGGGTTTTGGCGATCATGTCGGCGGTGGCGCCGGCGCTCTCTTTGGAGCCGGCGAACTGGAAGAACACATAGGGGCCGTGAGCGGTGAACGCTTCGGCTTCGAAGCCGCCCGACAACGGCGCCACGTTCGCCACCGTGTCGGGATAGTGCGGGATGGGCAGGCGGGTGGCCGGGATGTTGCCCGGCCGGATGGTGGCCATGTCGGCGGCGGCCATCGCCGCAGCCGCGTCGGTGGCGTCCTGAGGGCCCGGGAAACGGAAGACCCCGTTGTCGAGGACCTTGGGTTTGTCCGTCGGGGGCTGGCCGGGTGGGGGCGGCGGGGTGACGCGCCCACTGACGAAGCCGGCCACGAAGTGATGGGCGGCGGCGATCGCGGCGATCGAATCACCACGCACCAACGCCGAAAGCCGCCCCGCTTCGGGAAGCGCTGTGGTGGGGGCGATTTCGGCGCTCAGCGGGCTGCTCAGCATCCCGTCGACCTGCCAGGGGCCCGCCACCATGTCCGCCATCCGCTGGGCTTCGACCCGGCGCCCGGCCGCGTCGTCGGCGACGGTGCCCAGTGGCGGCCGCGGCCGGCGCGGATAGTTGCCGGGGTCGAGCAGCGCCACGTTGGCCGCCGGTGGCGCCGGACCGCCGGACTTGACGGCACTGCCGGTGACCACCGTCGAACAGCCGCTGCCCAGCACGGTCACCGCGGCAGTCGCGGCGATCAGCAACGACGGCGATCGCGGCCGGGCGCCAATCGGATTCTGGGCCGCACGGATTCGGCGCAATTCGGCCCCGACGTCGTCCCGGGCGGCGCCGGGCAGATGGAGGATCCGCGGGGAGCGGATACGCGGCGCGTGCCGATCCCCCATCCCTATCCCCTCGTTTCGGCGCCCACTGCGGGCCACCCGCGGCGATCCCGACCAGACCAGCAGAATGGTAGTCGCTACCACCAGCGCAGCAGAATCGTTCGCCGATTTTGCCCGTCATCGCCGAGGCGGCGCCGCCCGCGCTCGGGCCCGGCGGCGGGCGCCGATGGCGTTACCCGCGCGAGGGCGGCCTGCACGGACGTCGTGACGGAGGCGCGTCGAGTGTGAACCGATGGCGTCGAGTGTGCGTTCAGGGCGTGGATGCGCACGACGTTGGGAACGAGGCGCATTTTGATCATGATCCCTCCTTCGCGGCGAGTGAGGCGTTCAGCCGGTGGTGACGCGCTCGGCCATCCGCGTGGCGATGGTGATCGCTTGGTCGGTGCGGTTCTCGCCGCAGCTGCGTACGTCGATGACGATGTTGTTGCGCGCCGCCAGGGCCCGCTGGCACTGCCAGCCTCCAGCGCCCTCCTGGGTGTTGGTGATGCTGAGCACGCCGTCGCGGTTGCTGGCGGTGCCCGCTAGCCAGACGCTGGTCGGCTCCCGCCGGGTGGTCAGGTGCAGACTGGCGCCGTTGCACTTCGGCCACGCCTGGGCCTGTTTGGCGGCAAAGTCGTTGGCCGCCTTGGCGGTGGCGAAGTAGATGGCGGCGCTGTGGTTGAGGTGCCGGGAGCCGTCGCGGTCCTGCAGGGACTGCGTACGAACCCCGATCCAGCCGCTGCCGTCGAGTTCCGACTCCAGGGCGGGCGCCTGGATCTCGCCGCATTCGGGCCGGTCGGTCGTCAGCCCGCTGTAGGCGGTGTTGTCGTTGCCCGAGTCGGGCGCCGGTGCGATGTCAGTGGCGCCCTCGATGCTGTTGATGGTCGCGACGTCCAGCAGCAGGCCGGGCAGCGCCGACAACGGCACGGTGGGCGCCTCCGGCGCCGGACCCGGACCGACCGGCGCCGCGGACGTCGTCGACGCCGGCATCGCCGTCGAATTCGCCGCGTCATCCGGGCTGGCGGCCACGTTGATCGCCAACCCCGCGGCGGCCAGAGTGACCACGACCGCGGCCCCCACCGCGATCTGCGCCCAGGTGGGCCAGCGTCGCCGGGGCGCGGCGGCGAACGCCGGCGGGTAGCCGGGCCCCGGGGCCCAGGTGAGTGTTCGCGGCGGCACCGGCAGCATCGGCGGAATTCGCGGCATTGGTGGTGGGCCCGCGATCCCGAACGGCTGGCGGGACAAGACGGCGGTGACCTCCTCGCCGGGGGCTGGCGGAGTCATGTGGGCCATCGGCGGGTGCGGGTGATTCGACATGGGACGTCCTTTGGAATGAGGTGACTGCGCGGGCTGTCCCCGCGGCATGCCTCGAATTGAAACACAGCGGCAGGCGTAGCGCAATGTTTCTAACCGTTGCACTGCTCCGTTTTTATTGCTAGCGTTCCGCCATACCCGGACGATCTGGCAGGAGGGCCCGATGAGCACTGCATCGCTACAACACCACGCCGAACCGAGGCGCGGGCCGCGCCTGGCCCCCGCTGCTCGCTGGGTCCTCCTTGCGACCATCTGCCTGGTCCTCCTCCTGACCGGGTGCACCGCGACCACGACCGGGCACCCGGCGGCCGCCGCGGACCTGGGCCGCTGGCAACCGCCGGCAGTCCTGCCCCAGCACCTTGCCGATCTGCTGCTCAAGGAGAGCGACGTCAACACGATCGCGCATACCACCGGCATGGCGGTACGTAAGCCGGTCTCGCGGATGTGGCACGACGACGAGCTGGTCTCCAACCCCAGCTGCGTGGACGCCTACGCGCCCGCCGAAGCCACCGCGTACCGAGGCAGCAACTGGACGGCGCTGCAAGGGCAGATACTCGACGACGCCTCACCGGTTGTGCGCGAGCACGCGCTCATGCAGGTCCTGATCGGCTTTCGTGACGCCGATTCGGCCCGGCAATTCTTCGGCCAATCAAAAGCACGCTGGTCCGGCTGCGCCAACCGCTCCATCGTCGTCACCGCGCCCGGTCACGCCCCCACCACCTGGGATCTCGGCGAGCTGTCGGCCACTGACGACACCTTGGCCATCCTGCAAACCCAGCCCAGTGGCCGCGGCTCCACCTGCCAGCGCGCGATCGGGCTGGTCAACAACGTCATCGTTGACACGCTGTGGTGCGGGTTCGACACCACCACCCAGGCCAGCGACATCGTCGCCAAGACGACCGCCGTGATCTCCCAAGCGTGACGCACCCGTCGCACACCCAATCCCCCCCTTATGGAGGAATCATGTCCACCCCGCACCCCGACTACCGGCATCCTTACGGCCACCCCCGACCGCACGTGTACCCGCATCCCTATCCGCCGGCGCACTGCGCCTCGCGGCCCGGCTATCCGCCGCCGCCCCCGCCCGGCGACCAGCCGCTCTTCGCGGTGCGGGTCAGGAAACACACCGGCGCGGTGATTCTGATGTTCAACCAGACGTACACGGTCACCGGGACGCTGGCCCAGTGCGAGGCCGCGCTGGACAACGCCCTGCTGCACAACCTGCTGGCCGGGTGGTGGAGCGTGGCCTCCGTACTGATCTGGAACTGGGTTACCTTGCTCGAAAACCACAATGCGCGAAAGCATTTGCGGCGCCAGGCCGCCGCGCGGGCGTACACCGCCCCCGCCGCGCCGCCCTGGGTCCACTCCCCCGCACCGCCGGCGGCGCGTTAGCTGATCGTCAGCTGGGCGATGAGGTTCTCGATGGCCCGTGCGGCCTCGGGAGCGATGGGGCGCTCGGCTTCGGCGTCTTCGAGGACGGATACCGGCAACCCGGCGCCGTTGGCCGCCTCCTCGAGACTCAGCTCCGCCCGGTGGCGGGCGCCATAGAGCCGCTGGCCTAGGGTGGCCGCCGGCGAGCGCGCCGCGCGCATCATCAACTCGTTGTAGCTGCGCCGCACGCCGCTCAACGCCAGGATGACCGACGGGCTGCCTTTGGCATTGCGCGCGGCACTCGACGCCAGCCGCTCCAGCCGGCGTAGGTCAGCAAGGGTTTTGGTGGCCTTGGGGCTGAAGTCGGGATGGCCGGGGTCGGGCAATTCGGCGATGGCGGCGAGGAGGGTGTGCATGGCCAGTTCCACCGTCTCGGCCATCAGCGGCGCCTGAACCGAGTCGGTGAACGACTCGGTTGCCTCGTCGCCGCCGCCCGCAACGGGCCGGCCGGTTTGGACGGGACCGCCGGCGGGCGGCGGAGCCCCGCCCCGCCGGATGCGGGTGATGTGGCCGGTGGGCCAGTCCAGCACCTTCTCCAGCTTCTCCAGCGTGGCGCGCCGCGGCCAGCTGCGGCCCTTCTCGAAGTTGATCAGAGCGCCCGCGTTGATGATGCCGTCGCGGTCCAGGCTGCGCTGGGAGATCCCCAGCTGCTGACGGCGCTCGGCGACCGCGCTGCCCGCGCGGATGACACCGGGGTCGCTTTCGTTGTCCCACCATTGTTCGTCCTCGGCGTCGAAGGGACGCATGACCTGTGTCGACTCTTCGAGCGGTGCGTCCGATCGGCGTTGTGGGGTGAGGGTCACCGCCACCCCGTCGGGCGCCCCGAGACAGATGGTGGTGGCGCCGGTAACCAGAACCGAGCTGCGGCGTACGCCGTCGACGAACAGCCCGTTGGTGCTGGTGTCGAAGGCCTGCCAGCCGTCGCGGTGCGGCTCGAGCCGCACGTGCGACCGCGAGATCCGGTCGTCGTCCACCTCTATCGTGGCCCCCGGGTCGCGGCCGATGACGGCGACGCCCGCCCCGGGCGCCAGCGTGCGCGTCGACTGGCCGATCCGCACGGTGAGCGCGGTCGTCGGTTGATCGAAAGCCACAATCGCTCCTCGGTTGAGTGGGCGCCCCACTGCTGCGGTATGACTCGGTGCACCACTGCTGCATGCTACATCCGATCGGCGTGCACCCGTCTCGGTAAATCCACCCGTGCGGACCGGTGTCGCTGACTCCAGGCGCGCCTGCCACGCTGTTCGCGTTGCGCTGCGGAGTGTCTTCGCTGGTCAAGCAGGTCGGCTTGCGCTCTTCTGCCGCCTCTCCAGGACACCGCGACGCACCGTTTAAAACCGTTGCATTACGCTGACGCTTCGTTTACAGTTCAAGCAGTGGCGCGCGTTCCGCCGCCAGATACGGAGAGGGGCCCCTCGATGCAGCCGCAGCAACCCGTGACGCCACGGCACAGCCTCCAACCGATGCCGCCCGCTCGCTTCCACCAGCGGCTGCCCCTCGCTGGGGTCCCGCAGCAGGGGCCCCTGCCCCAACCGCAGCAGCCCCTCGGTGCGAACCTGTGGACGCCGACCGCCTTCCCTCCCGCCGGTGCAGCGCCGCGCCGCACGCGCCTGCCGCTCTACCTGGGCGCGGCAGCCAGTGTGGCCGCTGCCCTGGCGGCCATCGCCGGTTTCTTAACGCCGGGATTTCTTGTCACCAGGCAACTCGACGTCGCCGCCGTCCAGGCCGGCGTCGCGCACGTCCTGTCCGACCCGGCTGGTTACGGAGCGAGGAACGTCAGCGACGTCTCCTGCAACGACGGACAAAACCCGACCGTCACCAAGGGGGGCACCTTCAGCTGCCAGGTGACCATCGACCACCTCAAGCACGAGTTCGTGGTCACCTTCACCGACGACTCGGGCAGCTATGAAGTCAGCGCCCCGAAGGGCACCAAGGTCTAGCGCCGATCCTCGCGGGCGTTACCGCGCGTCGCCGCCGCCGTCGGCGTCCCAGCCCCCCGGCAACATGGGAATCCTTGGGCCGCCGCCAAACTCGTCATCGTCCAGGGTGGCCAATCCCGTTGCCGCGGCGGTCGTCTCGCGGCGGCCGGCGCCTGCGAACCCCAGCCTTCCGGACCCGCTCTCCGATACGGTCGCCGACGGATCGCCATCCGGGGCTCCCCAGTCGGGATCGACGTCGACGTTCATGTCCGCGAATTCGTCGCCGTAGTCGTGCCGCGTCGCACGCCTGCGCCGTCGCGCCCTGGCCTGTTCGCGTGCCGCCGCGGCCGCCGCGGCGGCCGCGCTATCCGGTTCCGGCGCCTTCCTTTTGGCGCTGGAGCTGGCACCGGCGCTCATCCCCGAGCCGAACCCGATGCCCGGCGGGGCGATGGCGTAGGGCGGCGCGAAACCCGCGGCGTGTGGCGGTGGTGGGGCGGGCGGCGCGGAGCTGGAGACCGTGGTCGCGGTGGGAGCGGGTGCGGACGCCGGGGCGGAGGCGGGAGCCGGCGCGGGCGCGGCGGTGGACGGTGCGATCGCGACGGCGGGCGTCGGGCCGGGTGGTGGCGCGGCCGCCGGCAGCGGCGCCGGCGCGACGGCGGGTGATGGCATGCCCGCCAGCCCCGCCAACCCGGCGAAGCCGCCGACGGCGCCGAAGGGCGCGGCCGCCAGCAGGAGCGCAGGGGCCAGCAATTCCGGCTGGCTGGTGAAGATTTCGAGGATGTGCGTCGGCCAGTCGAACAGCATGAGTTGGACGATGTACTGGAACGCCAGCGCCGGATTATGCACCAAGTAATAGCCGAACTGCTGGAAATCCTCGAGCAGTTCCAGCGCCCGAACCACCCAGAACATCGGGTCTCCCGCGTTCGTATAGGCGTCGTAGGGCAAGCCGTTGACGGTGCCCTGCGCGGGGTCCCAGTTGATGCCGAGGTTTTTCAGGATGTTGGCGATGAAGTCGTCGAGCGGGTTGTCGATCGTGGGGTCGTGTACGTCGCCGCCCGAATCTTGGGCGCTGGCATCGGATTTCACTATCTGCGGCGCTGGGTCGGTCTGCGGCGTGGACTGCACCGCGGCGGTGGACACCGCTTGGTAGGTGGTCATGGTGGTGGCCGCCTGAACCCACATCCGCGCGTAATCGGCCTCGTTGATCGCGATCGGAACCGTATTGATGCCAAAGAAATTCGTCGCTACCAGCGCCCCGTGCACGACGTGGTTGGTGGCGAGTTCCGGCAGCGTCGGCATGGCCGCCAGGGCCGCGGTGTAGGCGACCGCGGCCGTCTCGTGTTGGGCGGCGGCCACCGCGCTGTGCGCGCTGGCCTGCGTCAGCCATGCCAGGTAGGGCGCATGCGCCGCGACATACGACTCCGCGCTTGGGCCCTCCCACGAACCGGCCTGCGTCGCGGCCAGAATGCCGCTGAGTTGCGCTGCGGCCGAAGCGTATTCGGTGCTCAGTTCCGACCATGCCCCCGCCGCCGCAAGCAGCGACGCCGGACCGGGGCCGCTGCTGAGCAAGGCGGAGTGCACTTCCGGTGGCGAGGCCATCCAGATGGGCGCCGTCATAGGTACTCCTCGGGCTGGAGGTCTTACCAGGCAGAGGAGAGCTTAATGAAAATGATTGCCGTTATCAACTCAGGTGAGTTGGTCGGCCTCGCTAGACCAACGGACGCCCCGTCCTGATCCGGCGGTCGACGTCGGCCAGCAGCACGTTGAACGGAAACCGCCGAATGAACCGCGGCAAGCACCGGTTCACCAGCGCGAGCACCCCGATGAGCCGGTCGAACCGCCGTTGCGTGGTGGCGTCCCAGGGCAGCCGCATCTCGTCACGGAACCGCTGCGGCAAGAAGCCAGTGGTGATCAGCAGAGCGAGGCTGTCGGAGGCGCGCTGCAGGCGGCGCGGCAGCGTCAACCCCGGAATCCGGCTCGCGGCGATCGGATAAAGGTACTCACGCACGGCGTCGTCGATATGAACTTCGGCCAGCGACTCGTGCCAATACCGGTCGAACGCCGCGCGGTCCGGCGGCCACATCTCCGTTGGCACCTGCAACGTGGTGGCCAGCGCCATGCCTTCGCGGTAATGGCGGTCGGCGTTCTCGCCCTCCAGCTCGCCGATGAACATCCGATAGATGTCCACCCCGCCCTTGTACAGGCAGGCTCCCACCCACAGCTGCAGGGCGGGGTCGAAAGCGTTGTACTGCACCGGACTTTCGGGCGTGGAGTACACCTGCGCGTGGGCCCGGTTCACCGCGCGGCGAAAGGCGTCCTTCTGGGCGTCGCTGCCGCCGGTCGCCACGGCCAGATAGGTGAACGTGGTCCGCGCCCGCTTGATCGGATGCAGGTCGATCCGGCCGCTTTCGACCCTGCTTTCCATGACGCCGTAGCCGACACCGGGGCGCGCCAGCTGCATGATCACATTGGCCGGGCCGGCCAACAGCGCGACTCCCATCAACCCCTCGTCGATGCCCAACGCCCGCCGACGCCGGCCCCGCCGGGCGGGAGATCGCCGCGGGGCATCGGCGACGGGGCGCTCGACGTGCGGAGGCGGTTCGTGAACAGCCTCGTGTATTGCCATGGCCAGACCCCTCACCGCGGCGCCGCCCGGAAATGTGCGAACGCTCGTTTCCCGATATTGTCGTGGCCTCGGGTCGGTGTCAAGATGGTTGGCATGAACGCGACCTCGGGCGCGCGGCCGTACCGCGGCGTCGAGGCGACGCAGCGCCTGGCCACCCGCCGCAAGCGGCTGCTGGCCGCGGGCCTGGAGCTCCTCGGGGCGGAGCAGCAGAACATCTCCGCGGTCACGGTCCGCGGCGTGTGCCGCCAGGCCGGCCTGGCGGCCCGGTACTTCTATGAAAGCTTCGCCGACAAGGACGAATTCGTGGCCGCCGTATTCGACTCGGTAGTCGCCGAGCTCGCCGCCACCACCCAGGCCGCGGTGGCGGCGGTGCCGGCGCACGAGCAGACGCGCGCGGGGATGGCCAACATCGTGCGCACCATCGCCGACGACGCCCGCCTCGGACGCCTGCTGTTCAGCACGCAACTGGCTGACCCGGTGATCGTGCGCAAGCGCGCCGAATCCAGTGCGCTGTTCGCGATGCTGTCAGGCCAGCACGTCGGAGACATGCTGCGAGTGCCGGCCAATGACCGCATCAAGGCCGCGGCGCACTTCGTGGTCGGCGGCGTCGGGCAGACCATCAGCGCCTGGCTCGCCGGCGACGTCCGCCTCGACCCGGAGCAGCTCGTCGATCACCTGGCCGCCCTGCTCGACGAGCTCGCCGAGCCCAACCTCTACCGGCTCACCGAGTCGCGCGCGGACTCCTGACGCGCGGCCTCACACCGGGCAGGTGCTGCGCCACCCCGCGCTGGCGGTAAGCGAGAAGTCGCCCAGGACGCTCGAAATGTGCTGCCGCAACTGGGCTTCGGAATTATGCCGGCCCAGCTCGTAGGCCAGGAACGAGACGAAGACCCGGCCGTGCACCCTGCCCGACAGCAGCGCCAGCGCGCCGTTGGTGCGGTACATGGTCGCGGTGGTCACGCCCGGGTACACGGTCTTCATCGCGAAGCGGTCGGCCTCGGTGCCGTCCGGCCGGTTGACGGCCGGGTCCATCGACCCGAGGTTGGACGACACGACGGTGACGGCACTGCCGGTGACCACGCCGATCAGTCTGCGCATGACGCGTTGCGGAATCAGGGGAACGAGCGGCAGCAACGCCCAGCGCTCGTCGGGCTCATCCTCGTGGCGGGACAGCGCCTCCTTGATCCTGGCGCGGAGCGAACGCAGGTCGGTGGTCGCGGGCGTGGGGTCGACCGTGATGTCGACGTTGACGACGGCGTTGGCGCGGGTGTCACCCGGGGTGCGCTCGTTGACGGGCATTCCCACGTTGACGCTGCCGTCCACGGCAACCCGGCCCACGCGCCGGGCGAGATGGGCAGCCAATCCGGCCAGCAGCGCGTTACTGGTTCCCCCCAACGCGGTTGCGCGGGCGTCCCATTCGTCCGCATCGATGAAGATGGTCGCCGAGGGCAGGCCGAGGGGTTGGTCCGGCCCGGTGGGCGGCGCGGGCCGCTTGACGGCCGGCGCGGCCGCCGCGGCGTCGCGGCCGGCCCGGGCCATGCGTGCCGCCGCAACGACGGCGCGGCCGACATCGGCTGTGTCCCGCGCGGTTTGGCGTGCGTCCTCCCACACCGCCTGCCACCGGCTCCGCGAAGCGGCCGCGGGCCAGAGCATCGCCTCGTCGCGGCCGCACACCGCGTCCGCCAACGCCTCGCACAGCCCGACTCCGTCGGTGAGGCAGTGGGTCACCACCAGGCTCACCGCCGCGCCACCGTCGGTCAGCGGGAGCACCCCCAGGTGCCAGCCCGGGCCGTGCTCCGCGTCCGGCCGCTTAGCCGCCTGCTGGGTGAGCCAGGCATCGATTTCATCGCGGGCCCAGGGCGTCGCTTCGATCTCGAGGTCCGACGCATCGGTAGGTGCCACCCAGCGATGCCGACCGAACGGCAGGGGGGACCGTTCGATGCGGCGGCGCAAGCGGCCCCGACCGAGATGACGATGGAAGCTGCGTAGCCCGTCGACGTCGATCGGGCGGTCGTATACCCAGATCGCCTGCAACACACTGGTGGTGGCGGTCGCCCGCTCGCCCAGGAACAGGGTCTGGTCGGCCAGGTCCAGCAGGTTGCTCATCGCTAGGCCGCCTCGTCGTCGTTCTTGGTCGGCGCGACGATTCCCCGCTGGCCCCGGCCGGCATCGACGACGCGCGCGAACGTTTCGCCTAACGTCGCGATGTAACGGCCCACGGAGTCGCGCGCCGTCGCATTGTCGGGGAAGGACATCGTCACCGTGGTCTTCTCGGCGTGGCGGTTGATCCACATGTTGATCCCGCCGTGGGACAGGCTGTCGCCGTAGGTGCCGAAATTTGTCTCCGCCCACAACCCGGCCAGCGGGATCTTGCGAAAGTCGAGGAAGGACAGCATCATCGGCAACCGGGTGGGCAGCTTGATGCCGAGCTCGTCGGGTGTCGCCAACTCCAGCAGTCGCTCGACCGGAACACCGGCGAGGTCCTTGGCCGCATCGAAGGACTTCTGGGCGGCCCGGGCGGCCTCGGCGAAGGTGGTTCCCGCGGTCGGCACCGTGACCGGGACCAAACTGGCGAACCAACCCACCGTCATGGTGTCGATGCCAGGTGTCCGGGTGTCCCGGGCCGTGAACCCGTGATAGACGACGCCGCCGGCCAATTGCCGCTCGGCCAACGCGATGCAGGCGAGAACCCCGCCGATGAACCGGGCGCCGGCCGCGCAGCACGCGGCGTCGAAAGCCTCCGTGCCGGCCGCATCCAGCAGATCGACGGTCACCAGGTCGCCCCTGCTGTTGGTCCAGGTGTCTCCCAGCGGCAAAGGAAAGCTGGGCCATTCGCCGTCGGTGTCGCGGGCGAACGCGATCCAGTCCTTGATCTCCGAAGACGACAGGGTCAGCCCGGCGACCTTCTCGCGTTGGCGCGTGGTGTAGTCCTGGTAGCTTCTGACCTCCGGAAGCGCGGCCGTCCGCTGCCCCTGCACGAGTTCCCGATAGGCCAGGTGGATGTCGACGAAGATCACGCCCGCGGACAGGCCGTCGATGTGCAGGTGGTCCACGCTCGCGTAGAAGGTGAAGTAGTCGGCGTGCTGGACGATGCCGTAGGTGAAGCAACCCCATTCGAGCGTTCCGGGGGTGGTGGTCAGCACGTGGCTGCGCACCTGGTCGACTGTCCTGTGCCCGAACGACATCGGAACGAAGTCGATGACGCCGGGGTCCTCGATCACACGGCGCACGATGACACCGTTATCGAATTCATACCAGCTGTGGTAGGTGTCGTGCCGGCGGACGTGCGCGTTGACCGCGGCCGTCATCGCCGGGATGTCACACGCGCCGGGAATGTCCCAGGACACGATCATCAGACGGGGTAGCGCCCGGTTCATTGCCCTGCCATGGTGGGCGGCCCAGAGGTGTTGACACTGTTGGTAACTCGGAGGCAGATCGCTTCGGCGCGCGGCGTGAGCCGCTTGGCATGCGGAAGGTGAAGCCGTCCACATGGTGAGCGGCCCCTGGGCCGGCTGCCATTCGTAGATGTTTCCGAGCGCGACCATCTCCCTAGTCCCCGTTCTACGGTGCCGACGTTGCCTGCGGCATGGGAGGAGCCGGGAAGCCGTGCGGCAACGGATTTTCCGCGTAGCACAACTGGACCATCGTGCTGGGATTCTTGGGCGTGATTCCGTAGGTCGGGCTGAACCTACGGCGCCGCTTGCCCCCCTGTGTCGCTGCTATTGGACGTTAGTCGAGGAACGCGGTGATTCACGCGGATTGACCAAGATTCGCAATTGGCGCGTGTCGGCGCCGGTTCACCAGTATTCTTCTTCCCCTCGGTTGGACTCGGCCGCCGGTCCGGCAAGCCAAACCCCCACCGCCTCACGGCAATAGCGGCAGATCCCATAGCCGCATTCCCGGATCCAGCAACCAAAAGCGCTCCATGGTCAGGCGCATCAGCCGCAGCGCGCTGACGATCATGAACGCCGCCAGCGGCAGCTCGATCAGCAGCGCGGTGGTCAACGACAGCCAGAGATCGTTGGGGCCAGCGGTCATCAGGTCGAACCATGCGTCACACAACAGGAGGACCCCGGTGGTGAACGCGGCCGGAACCAGTACCTGACGACGCAGATAGCCCAGAACGGCCGTCGCCACCATGAACGCCATCAACAACACGTCGAAGCCCACCCAGGTAAGGGGCCAGTTGTGCGCGACGTAGTTCTCCGGCAGCGTCGTGGACAGATATCCCAGCCACGGAATCATCACCGCCGAGCCACCGCCCGTCAGGCTCAGGCGGATGCGTCGCACGCGGGCCAAAAAGAGCGGGTCGATGACGTCGCTCAGGGGCTGTTCCAGTCGGGAGATGAGCTGCCGACGCTGCTCCGGACTCAGGGCCGCGATCTGCGCGTCGGTCAGGATGCCGTCGGTCATCAGCGACCGGCGGCCACCGGAGGTCGGCGGTCCGCCGCGGTGCGGGGCACGGCCTGCGCATCGCTGGGATCGAATTCCTTGACCCAGCAGGCGAATTCGAGGGTGATGCCATCGGGGTCCTGGAAGTAGAAGGACCGGACGTATACCCCGGGGTGCACTGTCGCGGACACCTGCATCGGGCTCTCGTCATGGTTGAGCACCGGCCCGACCCGCACACCCTTGTCCTTGAGTCGCTGGCGGTAGGCGTCGAACTTCTCGGCGGGCACGTGGAATGCCAGGTGGTTCATGGTGCTCACCGCGCTGGTGATGTCGCCGATGCCGGGGATGGCGCCCGGCGACGAGATCCCGGGCACCCGGTCCGGGGCGTCGGCGAACCAGAAGAATGCGATGCAGTCACCGTTGCCGGCGTCGAAGAAAAAGTGCTGGCCGGCGCCGCCGGGCAGGTCGAGCGACTTGATCAACGGCATGCCGAGGACGTTGGTGTAGAAATCCACGGTGCGGGCCATGTCCGCGCAGACCAGCGCGACGTGGTTGATTCCCCCGAGTTCGAATTCCGTGTTGGTGTTTCGCGGTTTGATCATCGCGCGGCTCCCCTCGGGCCCGGGCTGGAAGTCCTGGCCAAGATGTGCTTGTTGAATCTAACATCAGCGGGAGTTTTCTTTCGAGATGTCGATTGCCGACAGGGCCGCTGAAATGACTCCTCACATCGCTGCCAAAGGCGTTGTCCGCGAATTCGTCGGGCTACCGTCGAGTACCGCCGGGCGCGCGGGGGCGGGCGGACATCCTTGCCAGGGGCTCTACCACCGCGGGGTGGGCCGCAAGCCGAAGGTGGCGATGATCGCCACGCATTATCAGATCGACTTCTCCGAGCACTACCTCGCCGACTACATGGCCACCCGCGGCGTGGGCTTCCTCGGCTGGAACACCCGGTTCCGTGGCTTCGAGAGCAGTTTCCTGCTGGACCATGCGCTGGTCGACATCGGCGTCGGGGTGCGCTGGTTGCGCGAGGTGCAGGGAGTGGAAACCGTTGTGTTGCTTGGCAACTCGGGTGGCGGCTCGCTGATGGCAGCGTATCAGTCGCAAGCGGTGGAGCCGAACGTAACCCCGCTGGACGGGATGCGGCCCGCGGCGGGCCTGACCGAGTTGCCGGCCGCGGACGGGTACGTGGCCGCCGCCGCCCACCCCGGCCGACCCGACGTGTTGACGGCCTGGATGGACGCCGCCGTCGTCGACGAGAACGATCCCGTGGCCACCGACGCCGACCTGGACCTGTTCAACGACCGCAACGGACCGCCGTATGCGCCGGAGTTCCTGGACCGCTACCGGCGCGCGCAGGCCGCGCGTAACCACGCCATCACCGACTGGGCCGAGAGGGAACTCAAACGCGTTCGCGCGGCGGGGTTTTCCGACCGCCCGTTCAGCGTCATGCGCACGTGGGCGGATCCCCGCATGGTGGACCCGAGTATCGAACCGACGAGGCGTCAGCCGAACATGTGTTATGCGGGGCACCCGGCGAAGGCGAACCGGTCCGCGCACGGCATCGCGGCGGCCTGCACGCTGCGCAGCTGGCTGGGGATGTGGAGCCTGCGGGTGGCACAGACGCGCGCCGAGCCGCACCTGGCCCGGATCACCTGCCCCGCGCTGGTGATCAACGCCGAGGCGGACACCGGTGTCTTTCCGTCCGACGCCCAGCGGATTTACGCCGCGCTCGCCAGCGAGGACAAGACGCAGGCGTCGGTGGACACCGACCACTACTTCACCACGCCCGGCGCCCGCGGCGAGCAAGCCGACCTGATCAGCGGGTGGATCACCAAGCGGTTTCGCTGAGAGCCCGGTGAAGGTCCCGGCCCTATTGGCTCCCGGCGGCGAAGATCTCGGCGCCTGCGAATCATCGATCGACTGCAGCGCCGCCGCCTAAAAGGGCACGTGGCGGGATGGTGCCCGGCGGAACTATAAGTTTTGCGTTTCGTTTGCAACGCGTCAGAAAGTATGTAAGCTGCCGATTAGCTCAACCCTTGGTATGGACCCGCCCCCGGGGCTCCGCCGCGGTAGCTGTTTACCTACAGATTGGCAGCCGAAACATGACCAGCGATGCACCGGGATATTCAGCCGCGCTGGATGATCGACGTCGATGAGCTCCCGTTCGGCCTCATCGACATCGGTTGATGACCACGTCACCGCGCGTCGAAGATTGCGTGCAAGCCGCGCAGGCGTCATGGTTCGGCCCAGCGACCCGACTGCTGGCGGTGCCGAATTCACCCGGGACAGCAACACGAGAATGAAACTCGGGCAGGTATTCGATCCGCGAAATAACGCACTGAACGCCTTCCGGCTAGCGCTGGCGATCTCGGTGATCCTCTGGCACTCCTTCGAGGTCACGGGCCGCGTCGTGTCGCCCGTGGCGGTTCGGCAGCTTCTTTCCGAGGTAGGAGTTGACGGATTCTTTGCCATCTCCGGGTTCCTCATCACGGCGAGCTGGCTCAGCCACCCGCGACTGCGGGACTATCTCGTTGCCCGCGCTGTTCGCATCCTCCCCGGGCTCTATGTCTGCCTGGTGGTGACCGCGTTCGTCATCGCCCCGATCGGTGTGTGGATTCAGGGCGGCTCGGTCGCGAAACTGCTGCTGTCCGCCGGGCCGATCAAGTACGTCCTGAAAAACAGCGCAGTGGTCTATCTCCAACCCAGTGTCGCCGGAACACCGCGGGGAGTCCCTATGGCGGGCTGGTGGGACGCCTCTCTTTGGTCCCTCGCGTATGAGCTGATGTGCTACCTCGCCGTTGCCGGTCTGGGTGTGGTGGGACTCGCGCGTCGCCGGTGGGTTTCTCCCGTGGCGCTTCTGCTGGCAGTCGTTGCGGCGACGTTCTTTCATTTCCCGCCGGAGAGCATTCGTCAGACGATTGTGCGCTGCGCCATTATGTTTTGCGCCGGAGCGTTGCTATATCACTTCCAAGACCTGATTCCCGCCCGGTGGTCGCTCGTCGCGGTGAGCGTGGTCGTTGTGCTGGCGAGTAGCGTGCTGCCCGATTATCGAGTGGTCGCCGCGCTTCCGCTGGCGTATGCCGTGATCGTTTCAGGCGCCCTGATCCACAACAAGCGCTTGAGGTTACGGACGGATCTGTCCTACGGCGTCTATATCTATGGATGGCCGACTCAGCAGTTGTTGGTCATTTGCGGGCTGGTCAGTCTGAATCCGTCCGTGTTTTTTCTCCTCGCGACGACAGCCACCCTGCCGTTGGCCGCGCTGAGCTGGTTCCTGGTGGAAAAGCGCGCGATTTCTCTGAAATCTCGTCTCAAGCGAAGGTGGTCTGCCCCGGTCCTTCGCGAAACTGGCGGCGACCGTGAGGCTTCTTCGCTGATCGGCTCAGCACGGGTCCCCGATAGCGCCTAGCGAACTTGGGTCGTCCCATGCGGATAGCCGCACCGGCCTACTGAAAGTGTCCCCTCCGGGGCTTGATTTCTCGATTGCGTAACCGCCGAAGGTGTAGACACGAACGGTGTGGCGGTCGGATCGGGCTGCTCAGGAGCGAATATCGTGACTCGGACCCTTCAATGCGACGGGATTTTGGCTGATGGACGCTAAAGCTGCAGGTAGAACGCATTCTGTGCGAGCAGGACATCTCGCGATAACCGCGGAGCACCAAGACCTGGCCGATTCGGTGCGGTCATTGGTCACCCGCATCGCGCCATCCGAGGCGTTGCACGCGGCGATGGAAACGCCGATCGACAATCCACCGCCGTACTGGCGGGCGGCCGCCGAACAAGGCCTGCAGGGTCTGCACCTCGCGGAGTCGGTGGGCGGGCAGGGTTTCGGCATCCTCGAATTGGCCGTCGTGCTGGCCGAGTTCGGCTACGGCGCGGTGCCCGGGCCCTTTGTACCGTCCGCGATCGCCAGTGCCCTGATCGCCGCCGACGACCCGAACGCGAAGGTGCTCTCCGAATTGGCGTCGGGCGCCGCCATCGCCGCCTACGCGTTGGACTGCTGCGGGCTGACCGCCACGCGCCAGGGTGACACGCTGGTGCTGCGCGGCGAGGTCCGCGCGGTTCCCGCGGCGGCGCAGGCCTCCGTGCTGGTCCTGCCGGTCGCGATCGACAGCGGCGAGGAATGGGTGGTGGTGCGCGCCGAGGAGCTCGAGATCGAGCCCGTGAAAAGCATTGACCCGCTGCGCCCCGTCGCCCACGTGCGGGCCAACGCCGTCGAGGTCGACGCGGACGCCGCGTTGTGCAACCTGAGCATGGCCACGGCGCACGCGCTGATGACGACGCTGCTCTCCGCCGAGGCGATCGGGGTGGCGCGCTGGGCGACCGACACGGCGTCGCAATACGCCAAGATCCGCGAGCAGTTCGGCAGGCCGATCGGCCAGTTCCAGGCCATCAAGCACAAGTGCGCGGAGATGATCGCAGACACCGAGCGGGCCACCGCGGCGGTGTGGGACGCAGCCCGCGCCATTGACGAAGCACGCGAAAACGGTTGGGACATCACCGGTTCGCACGTCGAGTTCGCGGCAGCCGTTGCGGCGACGCTGGCGCCGGCCGCCGCGCAACGGTGCGCGCAGGATTGCATCCAGGTACACGGCGGCATCGGCTTCACCTGGGAGCACGACGTAGGCGTGTATTACCGCCGGGCACTGATCCTCGCCGCCTCCTTCGGCCGGGGCTCGGAGTACCCGCAGAAGGTGGTGCACACCGCCACCAGCACCGGCCTGCGGGCGGTCGACATCGACCTCGACCCCGAAACCGAGAAACTGCGCGAGGAGATCCGGGCCGAAGTCGCCGCGCTCAAGGCGATCGAGCGCGAGCAGCGCAAGGTCGCCATCGCCGAGGGCGGCTGGGCGCTGCCGTATCTGCCGAAACCGTGGGGCCGCGCCGCAGGTCCGGTCGAGCAGATCATCATCGCCCAGGAATTCACCACCGGCCGGGTCAAGCGACCGCAGATGGGCATCGCGACCTGGATCATCCCGTCGATCGTCGCCTTCGGGACCGAGGAGCAAAAGCAGCGGTTCCTGCCGCCGACCTTCCGCGGCGAGATGATCTGGTGCCAGCTGTTCTCCGAGCCGGGCGCCGGCTCGGACCTAGCCGGGTTGAGCACCAAAGCGACCCGGACGGACGGCGGCTGGCGTATCACCGGCCAGAAGATCTGGACCACGGCGGCGCAGCTCTCCCAATGGGGAGCGCTGCTGGCGAGAACGGACCCCAGCGCCCCCAAGCACAACGGCATCACCTACTTCCTGCTGGACATGAAGAGCCCGGGCGTCGAGGTGAAGCCGCTGCGCGAGCTCACCGGGAACGCGATGTTCAACACCGTCTACATCGACGACGTGTTCGTGCCCGACGAGTGCGTGCTCGGTGAGGTGAACCGTGGCTGGGAGGTCAGCCGCAACACCCTTACGGCGGAACGGGTTTCGATCGGTAGCAGCGAGGCCAACTTCCTGGCCACCCTGGGCCAGTTCGTCGAGTTCGTTCGCGACGGACAGTTCGACCCGGTCGCCCAACACCGCGCCGGTCAGTTGATCGCCGAGGGCCACGCCGCCAAGGTGCTGAATCTGCGCTCGACGCTGCTGACGCTGGCCGGTGGGGATGCCATGCCGTCGGCGGCCATCTCCAAGCTGTTGTCGATGCGCACCGGCCAAGGGTATGCGGAGTTCGCGGTGTCCTCGTTCGGCACGGACGCCGCCATCGGCGAACCGGGCGAACGGCCCGGCAAATGGGGCGAGTACCTGCTGGCGAGCCGCGCCACCACCATCTACGGCGGCACCTCCGAGGTGCAGCTGAACATCATCGCAGAGCGGCTACTGGGCCTTCCTCGCGATCCCTAACTGCATTTGGGCTTTCGCCACGGGGAGGGGACCATGCCGACCTGAGGGGTGGTCAGGCCGGCATGGTTTTCCCCCCAACCCGTGGGCCGGTCAACCTAGGAGTGGATCGGCACGTCAGGTTGACCGGTAACCACGGGGAGGGTGGTTCACCACCACCAGTTCCACCAGTGACCGGGGGCCCAGAATCCGCGGTTGCCCGAACCCCATCCGGGGTGGCCTCCCCCGCCCCATCCGTAGCCACCCCATCCATGGCCGCCATGACCCCCGCCTGGACGGCCAGGGATGATGCCGGGCCCGCCGGGCCCACCGTGGGGGCCGGCGGTGGTGAAGCTGGTGTCGAAACCTGGTGCCGGGGCGGCCTGGGCCACGGGGCTGGCGCCCAGCAGCAGCGCTACCGCCACCGCCGATGCACCGACCGCGCCCACGGCCCCGCTGCGCAGCGATCGTGTGGAGATCGTCATCGCGAGAGCTCCTTCCAGGTCTGATGCCGACAAGCAAAACGTTAGCCAGATGTTTCCCGGCAAACAACATCGGCACACGCAATTCGGTCTGTGAATTATGTAACAATTCTTTCACAAGCCGCGGTATTCGGTAATTGACTTACGTCAGGATTCGTGGGATTACTGATCCACTGAGATGCGATAGTGCCATGTCAGATGCGATATACTGATATGCTTGTTCGCGCAATTCCGTATCGGCGGAGAACATGAATTCCGCGCGGTTTACGCCGCCATAGTGCGCCCGGGGTCGCACTGTCAGGCCGCGAATGGCGCCTCAATCAGCAACTTTCATAAATTTGCTGGAACTCCCGAGTCGGCGGCGCCCCGCACCGCCAACGGCCCGGCGGCGCGACTTCCGCGGTCGTCGGTGGAAGAATCAGTATTGACACACTCGAGCGCTGATTTACTGATTGGCCACTCATTCGGAGGACGGCAGCCACAGTGAACTTCAACCCCAGCCACATCGGACCCGGCGCCGGAACGTTTCGTCCGGGGCCGTCGGCCAGCCCGGCGGGAGACGCCGCGCCGACCGAGCGCCTCACCGGGCTCGGCGGGCAGAGCCCGCAGCGCATGGTCGGCCAGCCGGCGGGCAACCAGGCGGGACGGGTTCAGCGGACGCGCCGGACCGTCGACCTACCGGCGGCCACCCACCGCGCGCTCGACATCTGGCAGCGCGAAGCGGCCGACCGCCTGGGCGTCGCCAGGGTGACGGGGCAGGAGGTTCTCACCGCGCTCATCGAACAGCTTCTGGTTGACCCGAAGCTCGCGGCGCAGATCACCCGGGCCATCAAGGAGCGGCGCTGACCCCGAGGGGCTAGTCGACCTCCATCTCACGCAGCTCGCGCTTGAGGACCTTGCCCGTCGGGTTGCGCGGCAGCTCCTCGAGGAAGACCACCTCACGCGGCACCTTGTAACGGGCCAGGTGATCGCGCACGTATCCCTTGATGGTGTCCTCGTCGACGTCGGAGCCGTCCTTCTTGACGACGAAGGCGCGCAGCCGGTGGCCCCACTCCTTGTCCTCGACGCCGATCGCGGTCGCCTCGACCACCTCCGGGTGGCCGCTGATCAGGTCCTCGACCTCGGCGGGGAACACGTTCTCGCCGCCGGAGACGATCATCTCGTCGTCGCGGCCGCTGACGTACAGCAGACCGTCCTCGTCGAAGTAACCGACGTCGCCCGACGACATCAGGCCGTCGATGATCTGCTTGTGGCCGCCACCCGTATAGCCCTCGAACGGGAACGCGTTGCCGACGAAGATCCGGCCGACCTCACCCTGTGGACGCTCCTTGCCGTTGTCGTCCAGGATCTTGACCTTCACGCCCTTGACCACCGGGCCGACCGTCGCCGCGTTCTTCTCCAGGTCCTTCGGACCCGCGATCGTCGCGAACGCGATCTCGGTCGACCCGTACATGTTGTAGATGACCGGGCCGAGGTCCTTCAGTGCGCGGCTGGCGAGCTCGGCGCCCAGCTGCGATCCGGAGATGAAGACGATCTTCAGGCTGGACAGGTCCGGCTTCTTGTCCATCTTCTCGACCGCGTCGAGGATGCGCGACAGCATGACCGGCACCACGACCATCGCGGTGACCTTGTACTTCTCGATGTCCTCGAGCACCAGCGGCGGCTTGAACTTCCGGCGCAGCACCAGCGTCGAGCCCAGGAACATCGCGATGGTGCCGTGCAGAAAACCCAGCGCGTGGAACATCGGGGCGGGCAGCGACGTCACCTCGTTGGCCTTGAACGGCACGTGCGACAGGATGCCGCCGACGGGCGCCAGCGTCGGCGGGGTGCTGCGGTTGGCCCCCTTCGGCGTGCCGGTGGTGCCGCTGGTCAGGATGATGATCGACGAGTGCTTGCTCGCCTTGGGGGCGGGTTCTGTGCTGCTGCGCTTGATCAGGTCGGCCAGCGTTTCGTCCTTGCTGCCCGACGGCTCGTCCGCGTCGGGGTTGGTGCCCAGCGCGCGCAGGAAGCCCAGTTCCGGCTCCGCCTTGCTGACGGCCTTGGTGTACTCGTCGTCGTAGATGATCAGCTTGGCGCCCTCGCGCTCAGACACCTCTTTGATCTGCGGGCCGGAGAACTCGCTGTTGAGCAGGATGATGCGGGCACCGACCCGGGCGGCGCCGAAGTAGGCGATGAGGAACCAGCGGGTATTGCGGGCGAGGATCGCGACGCCGTCACCGCCCTTGACGCCCATCTCGATCAGTCCGTTGGCCACGGCGTGGGCTGCCTCGTCGAGCTGCTTGAAGGAGAACTCACCGTCCTCGTCGATGCACGCGGCGCGGTCGGGATGGCGGCGGGCATTCAGCGACGGGAGCATGCCGAACTCGCCCCACTTGTAGATGTCGTTGGCCATCGCGGCGTAGTTCTGCGGCGGCTCCAGCCGGAAAGCGCCCGCTTCGAAGATCTTGCGCACATAGTGCAATTCGGCTGAGCCGCGTTCCAGGTATTGCTGGACCTTGGCAACCGCCTGCCCGGGCAGGCCGATCAGATTAGGCATGGATCCACCCTATGTGACGTCCGTCGCATTCCGAGGGGTAAGTACCCATCCACTTACGATGATGAACATGAGCGGTCCGGCGTCACTCGAAGTGGCCGGCCGCCGGGTCGCCATCACCCATCCCGACAAGGTGGTCTTCGAGGTCCACGCAGGCAAGGGGCCGTTCACCAAGTTGGACCTGGTCCGCTACTACCTGTCGGTGGCCGACGGGGCGCTGCGCGGGGTGGCCGACCGGCCGATGATCCTCAAGCGTTTCGTGAAGGGCATCGCGCAAGAGGCGGTGTTCCAGAAGCGGGCCCCGAAGAATCGGCCCGAGTACGTCGACGTCGCCGAGCTGCACTATGCGCGCGGCACGTCGGCCGCCGAGGCCGTGATCCACGACGCCGCCGGGCTGGTGTGGGCGATCAACCTGGGCTGCGTCGACCTCAATCCGCACCCGGTGCGGGCCGACGACCTCGACCACCCCGACGAGTTGCGGGTCGACCTGGATCCGATGCCCGGGGTGCCCTGGCGGCGGATCGTCGAGGTCGCGCTGGTGGCGCGCGAGGTGCTGGAGGATTACGGCCTGGTCGCCTGGCCCAAGACGTCGGGGTCGCGCGGTTTTCACATCTACGCCCGGATCGCCCCGCGCTGGGAATTCCGGCAGGTGCGGCTGGCCGCGCAGACCGTGGCCCGCGAGGTCGAGCGGCGGGCGCCCGACGCGGCGACCAGCCGCTGGTGGAAGGAGGAGCGCGAGGGGGTGTTCGTCGACTTCAACCAGAACGCCAAGGACCGCACGGTCGCGTCCGCGTACTCGGTGCGCGCGACGCCGGACGCGCGGGTGTCGACGCCGCTGCTGTGGGAGGAAGTCGCCGGCTGCAAGCCCGAGGCCTTCACCATCGAGACCGTGCCGCGCCGACTCGCGGAACTGGGCGATCCGTGGGAGGGAATGGACGACGCGGTCGGGGATCTGAGTCGGCTGCTGATGCTGGCCGAGGAGATGGGGCCGCCCAAGCGGGCGCCCAAAGGCTCGGGCACGCGCACGGAAGGGGGGCGGGTCTCCTCCAAGCCGCTCATCGAGATCGCGCGCACCAAGACCAAGGACGAGGCGCTAGCCGCGCTGGACACCTGGCGCGGCCGGCACCCCGCCGCGTCGCGCCTACTGCAGCCGGCCGACGTCCTCGTCGACGGCATGCGCGGGCCGAGTTCGATCTGGTACCGCGTCCGGATCAACCTGCAGCACGTGCCCGCGGATCAGCGACCGCCGCAGGAGGAGCTGATCGCCGACTACAGCCCCTGGCAGGGGTACGGCGGCAGGCAGCAGCCGTCGAGTTGAACCGGTCTACACGCCGACCCGCGCCAGCGCGTTGGATGCGTTGCCCTTGCGCAGGTAGCAGTACCAGGTGATCACCAGCAGGGCCAGGAAGAACCCCACGTAGAACCGCAGGGCCGGCTCGATGCTGCCGAACTGCGACCTCGACCAGGCGTAGGCCAGCGGCACCACGAACCCGCCGAAGGCGCCCACCGCCGAGATGACGCCCAGCGCGCCCGCAGCCTGGCGGCGCATGTGCACCATGGTGTCCGGGTCGCCGCCGGCGAGCTGGCCCTTGATCACGAAGATCCGCGAGATCATCCGGTACGTCGAGCCGTTGCCGATGCCGGTCGCGACGAACAAGAACATGAAGCTGGCGAAGAACAGCGGCAGGTTCTTAGCGTTCACCGACCACAGCGCCGCCGAGGCGCCCACCGCGAGCATGACGAAGCTGGCCGCGGTGATGCGCGCCCCGCCGACCCGGTCGGCCAGCTTGCCGCCCAGGGGCCGGATGACCGAGCCGATGCCCGCACCGAGGAACGCCCAGGCCAACGCGATATCGCCGCGGCCGAACACCGTCTTGAGCAGGGTCGGGAAGGCCGCCGAGTAGCCGATGAACGATCCGAACGTGCCGATGTAGAGCAGCGAGAGGACCCAGGTGTCGGGGTGCCGCAGCGACTGCCACACCGGCTTCACGTCCGCCTTCGCCTCCGACAAGTTGTTCATGAAGAAGAACGCGCACACGGCGGCCACCACGGCCAGCGGCACGTAGAACAGGCCGGCGCGGGACAGCGCCACCCCGCCGCCGGCGACGACGATGGGCGGGATGATCTTCTGCACCACCGCGACGCCGATGTTGCCGCCGGCCGCGTTCAGGCCCAGCGCCCAGCCCTTGTCCTTCTCCGGGTAGAAGAAGGAGATGTTGGCCATCGACGAGGCGAAGTTGCCGCCGCCGAAGCCCGCGGTCGCCGCGATCGCGACAAGGACACCGAACGAGAGCCCGGGATGCCCGACCGCCCAGGCCAGCAGCGTGCACGGGATCAGCAGCAGGGCCGCCGAGATGGTGGTCCAGTTGCGGCCGCCGAAGATGGGGACCGCGAAGGTGTAGGGCAGGCGCAGCAGCGCGCCGACCCCACTGGGCACGGCGACCAGGCACAGCGCCTGGCTCGCGGTCAGCGCCCAGCCGGACGCGGACGGGTGTCCGTGGGGCCCCGCGGTCATCTGGACCACCACGATGCTCCACAACATCCACACGCTGAACCCGACGTGCTCGGCGAAGATCGAGAAGATCAGGTTGCGCCGGGCGATCGGCTTGCCCGTCGTTTCCCAGAACTCGGGGTCCTCGGGTCGCCAGTCGTCGATCCAGTGCCCGCCCCGGTGGCCGGGACGCGTGGGCGCAAGGCCCGGAACCGTCGGCTCGGCAGAAGTCGTAGTCACGCCCCGACGTTATGGAAGGTCTGTTACCGGTCTGCTTGAGTGCAGTTACGGCGGAGCTACGTGGATGTCGCAACGGCCGTTCCCCGCCTGTCAGATCTTTTTGTGCGCCGGGTGCGGGAGAATTGCCGCATGCCGGCGACTGACCAGCCCCTGGGGCTGCGGGAACGCAAGAAGATCAAGACCCGTCATGCCCTGCGGCGCGAGGCGTTCCGCCTGTTCGACGCGAACGGCTACGCCGCCACCACCGTCGAGCAGATCGCCGAGGCCGCCGAGGTGTCGCCCAGCACGTTCTTCCGGTACTTCGGATCCAAGGAGTCGCTGCTGCTGGCCGACGACCTCGATCCGCTGATCCTGGCCGCGTTCGAAGCCCAGCCGCCCGAGCTGTCGCCGAGCCAGGCCATCCGGCGGGCCTACGCCACCACGATGGCCGGCCTGTCCGCCGAGCAGCTCGAGTTCGAGAACACCCGGCAGCGGCTGATCTTCTCGATTCCGGAGCTCAAAGCCGCCCTCTACGACGAGTACCACCGCACCGTGAACGTCATGGCGGAGGCGATCGGCCGCCGGATCGGCCGTCCCGCAGCGGATTTCGAGGTCCGGGTGTTCGTCGGCGCGATGGTCGGCGCCATGATGACGGCCTACGACAGCGCGCCGAAAACGGCCGACACCATCTATCGGGCGCTGGACTTCCTGGACGCGGGCATGCCGCTGACCTGAGCGGGCAACCGCGCGGCGACGGGCGTTGCCGGCACCGAACGCGCTAATCTCACGCGATGCGACAGGGTTGGAATCGCCGGGGATTCTTGCAGCTCGCAGGGGTTGCGACGGCCGCGGCGGTCGCCGGGGCTCCCGCCGCCTGCTCGTCACGCAAGCCGTCGTCGGACAACTCCGGCGGCAAATCGGTGACCATCAACCACCTCTTCGGCCAGACCGTCATCAAGGAACCGCCCAAGCGGGTGGTCAGCGCCGGCTACACCGAGCAAGACGACCTGCTCGCCGTCGGCGTGGTGCCCGTCGCCGTCACCAACTGGTTCGGTGATCAGCCGTTCGCGGTGTGGCCGTGGGCCCAGCCCAAGCTCGGTGGGGCGCAGCCGTTGGTGCTGAACCTCGACAACGGGATTCCGGTCGACCAGATCGCCGGCCTCAAACCGGACCTGATCGTGGCCACCAACGCCGGGGTGGACGCCGACACCTATCAGAAGCTGTCCGCCATCGCCCCGACCGTGCCGCAGTCGGACGGCGACGCCTTCTTCGAGCCGTGGAAGGAGCAGGCCGCCGCGATCGGCCAGGCGGTGTTCCAGGCCGACCAGATGAAGTCGCTGATCGACGCCGTCGACCAGAGGTTCACCGCCGTCGGCAAGGAACACCCGGCCTGGACGGGCAAGAAGGCGCTGCTGATGCAGGGCACGTTCTGGCAGGGCACCGTGGTCGCGACCATGGCCGGTTGGCGCACGGACTTCCTGAACCAGATGGGGCTCGTAATCGCAGACAGTATCCTGCCTTTCGGCACGGACCACCGCGCCGTCATCCCGCGCGACCACGTCAAGGCGGTGCTCGACTCCGCCGACGTGATCATCTGGACCACCGAGAGCCCCGACGACCAGAAGGCGTTGCTCGCCGACCCCGACGTCGCGGCGTCACAGGCCACCGCGCAGAGCCGGCACATCTTCACCACCAAGGATCAGGCCGGCGCGATCGCCTTCGCCTCGCCGCTGAGCTACCCGCTGGTCGCCGACCAGCTGCCGCCGCTACTCGGCAAGATCCTCGGTTAGCTCCCGGCCGCGCCCGCGGCGTTTGAGCGTTTGCTAAGGCAGCTCTGGCAGTGTTCGAAAATCCCTCGCTCGCCCCTCGCCCGGCCCGAGCCGGCGGGGTTACCGTCGAGTAATGAGCGTGACGGACCTGACGGACAACGTGTCCAAGGAGCTGCCGACCGAACTGGTCGGCAACACGGTGCTGGACTTCGGCGACAGCGCGCTGATGCTGCAATGCGGCAGCACCGCCGAGGTATTGGCGTGGACGGCGCAGCTGCGCGCCGCGGCGTTGCCCGGCGTGGTCGACGTCGTCCCGGCCGCCCGGACGGTTCTGGTCAAGCTTGACGGCCCCCGGTTCCAGGGCGTGGTTCGTCAGCGACTGCGCAAGATGCGGGTCAACGCCGAGGAGGCCACCGAGCCGGATCGCCGCGCCGACGTGGTCATCGACGTCGTCTACGACGGCCCCGACCTCGCCGAGGTCGCCGAGCACACCGGGCTGACCGTCGCGCAGGTGATCGAGGCCCACACCGGCGGCCTGTGGCGCGTCGGATTCAGCGGATTCGCACCGGGTTTCGCGTATCTGGTCGACGGCGACGCGCGCCTGCGGGTGCCGCGCCGCTCGGAGCCCCGCACGTCGGTGCCCGCAGGCTCGGTGGGTTTGGCCGGCGAGTTCAGCGCGGTCTACCCGCGCCGGTCGCCGGGCGGCTGGCAACTCATCGGCCGCACCGACGCGGTCCTGTGGGACCTCGAACGGCCCGAGCCGGCCCTGCTGACGCAGGGCACGTGGGTTCAGTTCCGGGCCGTCTGAGGTAAGGACATCGCCGTGCCAACTTTGGAGATCCTTCGCACCGGACCGCTCGCCGTCGTCCAGGACCTGGGCCGGCCAGGGCTGGCCCACCTGGGGGTGAGCCGGTCAGGGGCCGCCGACCGGCGCGCCCATCAACTGGCTAACCGGCTGGTGGCCAACCCCGGTGACCGCGCCACCGTCGAGGTGACGTTCGGCGGTTTCGCGGCCCGGGTGCGTGGCGGCGCCGTCGACCTCGCGGTGACGGGTGCCGACACCGACCCGACCGTTGACGGAATCAAGTTCGGCACCAACAGCATTCAGCACGTTCGCGACGGGCAGGTGATCGCGCTCGGCACGCCGCGCGCCGGATTGCGGAGCTACCTCGCGGTGCGGGGCGGCATCGCCGTGCAGCCGGTGCTGGGATCGCGCAGCTACGACGTGATGTCGGCCATCGGCCCGGCGCCCCTGCGGGCGGGGGATCGGCTTCCCGTCGGGGAGCACACCCCCGACTACCCCGAACTCGACCAGGCTCCGGTGGCCGCGATCCGCGCAGATGTGATTGAACTGGCCGTGGTGCCCGGCCCGCGCGACGATTGGTTCGTCGACCCCGATGTCCTCGTGCACAACGATTGGGTGGCATCCGACCGCAGCGACCGCGTGGGCATGCGGCTGGTCGGCCGCCCCCTGCAGTACTGCTATCCGGATCGGCAGCTGCCCAGCGAAGGCACCGTACGCGGCGCAATTCAGGTGCCGCCCAACGGTTTACCGGTGATCCTGGGTCCCGACCACCCGGTTACCGGAGGTTACCCGGTGGTCGGCGTGGTGATCGACGAGGACATCGACAAGATCGCCCAAGTGCGACCCGGGCAGTCGGTGCGTCTGCACTGGTCACGCCCAAGGGTGCCGGTGGGCGCCCAGCCGCGATCCGCCCTCACCGGCTGGCCCTTTTCCTGATCGAAATGTATTCCAGCTCACATCAAGCCGTGGATCGGGAGCGAATCACCCGAAATCGGCGGCAATTTCGCGGCTTGACCTCCTACAGGTACTTACCAGAGAACTGGTAAACAACTAACAGGCGATTCCGGGTCGTTTGAGTTGACCCCTTCCCGCCCCGAGTGTGAGCATCGAAATTCACGGCGGGGCATGCCTCTTCATTCTCGGCGCCCATATTTCTCCCCGCTGCGCCAGTGAGCGACGCGGCACCTGGCGCGGGTAAAGCCGGATCCGCCGGTGACTGGACCTGACGAGAGGGAGTGTTATGCACGCCAGGTCGCGCGCCACCATGAGCGCGGGCCCGCCAACCCAACGCGCACAGTGGAATTCATCGTTGACGAAAGGTGACGATCGGATGGCCCGCAATCACCGCATCGCGGACTGGAATCCGGAAGACACGGCGGCCTGGGAGGCCGGCAACTCCAAGATCGCCCGCCGCAACCTGTTGTGCACCGTCGCCGGCGACCACGTCGCCTTCTCGATCTGGACGCTGTGGCCCGTCATGGCGCTGTTCATGCCCGAGCACGTCTACGGCTTCTCCGCCGGTGACAAGCTGCTGCTCGGAGCCGTCGCAACCCTGGTCGGCGGGCTGGTCCGGATCCCCTACACGCTGGGCATCGCCGCCTTCGGCGGTCGCAACTGGACCGCCTTCTCCGCGTTCGTGCTGCTGATTCCGACGGCAGGCACGATCGTGTTGTTGGCCAATCCCGGCCTGCCGCTGTGGCCGTTCGTGGTGTGCGCCGCGCTGACCGGGCTGGGCGGTGGCAACTACGCAGCCTCGCTGGCCAACGTCAACGCCTTCTACCCCCAGCGGCTCAAGGGATCGGCGCTGGCCGTCAATGCCGGCGTCGGCAACCTCGGGGTGGCGGTGATCCAGCTCGTCGGGCTCTTGGTGCTCGCCACGGCGGGACACGAGGCACCGTACTGGGTATGCGCGGTGTACCTGGTGATGCTGGCGGTGGTCGGCGTCGCGGCCGCGCTGCTCATGGACAACGTCGGCCACGGCACCGAGCTCAACACGATGCGCTCGATCCTTTTCGAGCGCGACACCTACGTGATCTCGCTGCTTTACATCTGCACCTTCGGTTCCTGGATCGGGTTCGCATTCGCCTTCGGCCAGGTGATGCAGGTCAACTTCCTGGCTAACGGGGAAGGCGCCAAACACGCGGCGCTGCACGCCGCGCAGGTGGCCTTCGTCGGGCCGCTGCTGGGCTCGCTGGCCCGGATCTACGGCGGCCGGCTGGCCGACCGCAAGGGCGGTACCCGGGTCACGCTCGGCGTGCTCGCCGGCATGACGCTGGCCGCCGGATTGCTCGTTGTCGTCAGCACGTTCGACGATCACGACGGCGGAGGCCGCTCGTCCAGCATGGTCGGTTACGTCGTCGGGTTCATCGTGCTGTTCGTCCTGTCCGGGATGGGCAACGGCTCGGTGTTCAAGTTGATCCCTTCCGTTTACGAGGCGCGCAGCCGGGCGCTCGCGATGGGCGAGTCGGAGCGCCGGCACTGGGCGCGCGCCAGGGCGGGATCGTTGATCGGCGTCTGCTCGGCGGTCGGCGCGCTCGGCGGCGTGGGCATCAACCTCGCGCTGCGCCAGTCCTACCTGGCCACGGGGACAGAGACGTCCGCCTATTGGGCGTTCCTCGGTTCCTACGTCGTGGCCGCGCTCGTCACCTGGCTGGTGTACGCGCGCCGGCCGACGCTGCCCGTCGACGCGGCCAGTGAGACTACAAACGCCCTGGCCCGCGTGTGAGCGTGGCCTCATTGTGGGCAATGCGCAAGCAATTGCCAGGTAACGCAACGGAAATCTGACAGGCATACACAGGAAATATGGCCCAGCCGGACTCCCCGCCGCTGACGGGTTACCGCATCGCGGTGACCTCGAGTCGGCGCTCCGAGGAGCTCTGCGCACTGCTCAGCCGCCAGGGCGCCGAGGTGTGCAGTGCGCCCGCGATCAACATGATCGCGCTGCCCGACGACGACGAATTGCACCGTAACACCGAGGCGTTGATCGCCCAGCCGCCCGACATTTTGGTCGCGCACACCGGCATCGGATTTCGCGGCTGGCTGGCCGCGGCCGAGGGGTGGGGGCTGGTCGGCCCGCTGCTGGACGCCCTATCGTCCGCCCGGATCGTCTCGCGCGGTCCGAAGGCGACCGGCGCGCTGCGCGCCGCCGGCCTGCACGAGGAATGGTCGCCGGATTCCGAATCCTCGCAGGAGGTGCTGGAATACCTGCAAAAGTCCGGGGTGGCCGGGGCGCGGGTTGCGGTCCAACTGCACGGCGCCGCCGATGCGTGGGATCCGTTCCCGGAGTTTCTGGGCGGCCTGCGCCTGGCGGGAGCCGACGTGGTGCCGGTCCGGGTGTACCGGTGGAAGCCAACACCGTTGGGCGGCACGTTCGATCAGCTCGTGCTGGGGGTCGCTGGCCGGCAGTTCGACGCGGTCACCTTCACGTCGGCACCCGCGGCCGCGGCGGTGCTCGAGCGCAGCCGTGAGCTCGACGTCGAGGACCGACTCCTGGGAGCGCTGCGCAGCGACGTGCACGCGATGTGCGTCGGCCCGGTGACCTCCAAGCCGTTGATCCGCAAGGGCGTGCCGACGTCATCACCGGAGCGAATGCGGTTGGGCGCCTTGGCCCGTCATGTCGCCGAGGAACTGCCGCTGCTGGGTTCGTGCACCGTGCAGGCGGCCGGCCACACGGTGGACATCCGTGGCACCTGCGTGCTGGTGGACGGGGCCATCAAGGTACTCTCGCCGTCCGGCATGGGGATATTGCGCGCGCTGGCGAAGCGCCCCGGCGACGTCGTCCCGCGGGCCGACCTGTTACGCGCGTTGCCGGGCAACAGCAACGACCCGCACGCCGTCGACACGGCGGTGCTGCGGCTGCGAACCGCCTTGGGCGACAAGAACATCATCGCGACGGTGGTCAAGCGTGGCTACCGGCTCGCGACCGAGCAACGGGTTAACTCCGCATGGCACTGATCCTGGTGGCGCACGGCACCCGCAGGCCCGAGGGCGTAGCAATGGTCGAAGACCTTGCCGCGCAGGCAAGTTCGCTGATCGGCTGGCCGGTAGAGGTCGCCTTCGTCGACGTGTTAGGGCCTACCCCCAGCGAGGTGCTGTCGCGGGCGCGGGCCACGGGCAGGCCCGCCATCGTCCTGCCGGCGTTCCTGTCGCGCGGCTACCACGTCCGCACCGACCTGCCGGCCCACGTCGAGCTGAGCGGGCACCCCAACACGGTCGTCGCACCGGCGCTGGGTCCCAGCGGCGAGGTCGCCCGTATCGTCGGCGACCAATTGGTCAAATGTGGTTGGCGCCCTGGCGATTCGGTGATCCTCGCGGCAGCGGGCACATCGGACTCCCGGGCCCGCGCGGACCTGCACACCACCGCGACGCTGGTGTCGGCGCTGACCGGCTCACGCGTGAGCCTGGCGTTCGCGGCCATGGGAGATCCGCAGCTACGGGACGCGGTGGACGAGGCGCGGCGCCGGGCCGGCCGCAGCGACGCGCGCGTCGTGGTCGCCTCCTACCTGCTGGCCGACGGCCTGTTCCAGGAACGGCTGCACGGCTGCGGCGCCGACCTGGTCAGCCGGCCGCTGGGCACCCATCCCGGCCTGGCACGCCTGATCGCGCATCGATTCCGCCGGGCCATGCCACCGGCCCTCGCCCGCACCGCTCGGCACGCGTCGCGCCGATCCAGCGCGCAGCGCTTGGTTCACGTCACGCGACCGAATTCCGCGGCCTGAGAAGGCCTGGCGGCGACGGCCGGGGGCGCGCCGACGACCCGGCGACGCTTGATCTTTAGCCCGATACCGGCGATCCTGGCACCATGCCCCGTCGCGAAGAGCCGCCGAGTGGGCTCCTTGACCCGGTCGCCAGAATGCTGCGGTTGCCGTTCGGCACACCGGAATTCATCGACCGGATCGTCACCGGCGGGGTCAACCAGGTGGGCCGTCAGACGTTGCGCATGCTGATCACCACGTGGGACGCCGCGGGTGGCGGCCCCTTCGCCGCCAGTGCGATAGCGTCCACCGGGATGGCCAAGACCGCCGAGACCGTGCAGAGCATGTTCGTCGGCCCGGTCTTCGGACCCCTGCTGAAACTGCTTGGGGCCGACAAGGCCGCCACGCGGGCATCGCTGTGCGCCTCGCAGTTGGTGGGCCTGGGCATCATGCGCTACGGCATCCGCTCCGAGCCGCTGCATTCGATGTCGGTCGACGCGATCGTCGACGCCATCGGCCCGACGATGCAGCGCTACCTCGTCGGCGACATCACGCGCTAGGCGGCGACCCGACCGACTTGAACGAAGCCGTCGGCGGTGACGCGTGCCGGGTACACCGGCACCGAGAAGTTCGGATCATCCAGGCAGGTACCGTCTTCCAGCGAGAAGGCCTGCTTGAGGATCGGCGACTGCACCGCCAGCCGTCCCCCGCGGTCCCCCACGATTCCCCGCGAGAGCACCGCCGCGCCGGAGAACGGGTCGACGTTGCCCACGGCGTACACCTTGCCGTCATCCAGCCGGAACAGCGCCGCCTGGGAGCCGTCGTCGAGCAGCACGCCAACCCCACGACCGGGGATCAGGCGGTCGTACTCGCAGGCCGTCGTCCACACCGCAATGTCGTTGAGAAGTGTCATGATTGTTCTCCAGCTCCCGTACGGATCTTCGGCATCCCAATGGAGACAGGGATTTTGCGTCCGGCGTGCTCGGTGAATTCCACCGTCGAGTCCACGGCGTCCGGGGCGTTGACGAACGAGACGAATCGCGACAGCTTGTCCGGGTCGTCCAGCACGCCCTTCCATTCACACTTGTAGTTCTGTACGTGCCGCTCCATGGCGGCCTCGAACTCGGCAGCCAGCCCCAGCGAGTCCTCGCAGACGACCTCGCGCACGTGGTCGAGTCCGCCCTCGAGCGAATCGACCCACGGCGCCGTTCGTTGCAACCGGTCGGCGGTGCGGATGTAGTACATGACGAACCGGTCGACGTAGCGGACCAGCGTCTCGGTGTCCAAGTCGCTGGCCAGCAGCTGGGCGTGCTTGGGCGTCATGCCGCCGTTGCCCCCGACGTAGAGATTCCAGCCCTTTTCGGTGGCGATAACGCCGACGTCCTTGGAGCGCGCCTCGGCGCACTCCCGAGCGCAACCCGAGACGCCCATCTTGATCTTGTGCGGGGCACGCAGGCCCCGGTACCGCAGCTCCAGGTCGATGGCCAACTGCACCGAATCCTGTTGGCCGTAGCGGCACCAGTCGGTGCCGACGCAGCTCTTCACCGTGCGCAGCGCCTTGCCGTAGGCGTGGCCGGACTCCATGCCACCGTCGACCAGTCGGCGCCAGATCTCCGGCAGCTGGTCCACCCGGGCGCCGAACATGTCGATCCGCTGGCCGCCGGTGATCTTGGTGTAGAGCCCGAAGTCCTGGGCGATCTGGCCGATCAGGATCAGGTGCTCGGGCTTGATGTCACCGCCGGGGACCCGCGGCACCACCGAGTAACTGCCGTTCTTCTGGATGTTGGCCAGGAAGTGGTCGTTGGAGTCCTGCAGCGAGGCCTGCTCGCCCTCGAGGATGTGATCCGAGCCGGTGGACGCCAGGATGGACGCGACCACGGGTTTGCAGATGTCGCAACCCTTTCCGCGGCCGAAGCGCTCCAACAGGCCGGAGAAGGTGCGGATCTCGGTGGCCGAGATGATCTCGAAGAGTTCCGCCCGCGACTGGCTGAAGTGCTCGCACAGCGCCTTGGACTGTTCCACGCCCTCGGCTTCCAGCAGCTGCTTGAGCAGCGGCACACACGAGCCACACGACGTGCCCGCCGCCGTGCACGATTTCAGCGACGGCACGTCGGCGCAGCCGTCGGCGATCGCGCACTTCAGGTCGCCCTTGGTGACGTTGTTGCACGAACAGATCTGCGCCGAATCCGGCAGTGCGCCGACTCCCAGCGCCGGTGCCTCGCCGGAAACCGGCGCGATCAGCGCGAGCGGATCCCCCGGCAGCTCGCTGCCGACCATCGGCCGCAGCACCCCGTACGACGAGGCGTCGCCGACGAGGACGCCGCCGAGCAGGGTCTTCGCGTCGTCGGACAACACCAGCTTGGCGTAGGTCCGCTTGACCGCGTCGTTGATGGTGACCTCGAGGCAGTTCTCGGTGACCCCCATCGCGTCGCCGAAGCTGGCGACGTCGACCCCGAGCAGCTTGAGTTTGGTAGACAGGTCGGCCTCGCCGAACTCCGCGGCACCGTCCAGCAGGCGGTCGGCCACCACTTCGGCGGAGGTGTAGCCGGGGCCCACCAGGCCGTAGCACCGACCCTCGATCGCGGCGACTTCGCCGACCGCGTAGATGTCCGGATCGCTTGTGCGGCAGGCCAAGTCGGTGAGCACCCCGCCGCGTTCGGCGAGCTCGAGGCTCGCCGCCCTGGCCAGCTCGTCGCGCGGGCGGATGCCGGCCGCGAAGATGACCAGTCCGGCGTCGATGACCGCGCCGTCGGTCAGGCGCACCCGCACCGACGAGACGCCGTCGGAGTGATCGATCGCTTCGATCGACTCGGTCCCGGTGCCCACGTGCACCGCGATGCCCAGCTCACCGATCATCTTGGCCAGCAACGCGCCGCCGCCCTCGTCGATCTGCTGGGCCATCAACCGCGGCATCATCTCGACGACGTGCGTCTGCAACCCGAACTGGCGCAGCGCATTAGCGGCTTCCAGGCCGAGCAGGCCGCCGCCGATGACCACGCCCGCGGGGGCGCGACCGGCCTCCACCGTCCGCTGGGCGTCGGCCCGGATGGCGTCGAGGTCGTCCAGCGTGCGGTACACGTGGCACGCCGGCAGGTCGTGGCCCGGCACCGGCGGGACGAACGCATACGACCCGGTGGCCAACACCAGCGTGTCGTAGCCGTGCCGCTGCCCGTCGGCCGTCACCACCGCCTTTGCCTGCCGGTCGATCTCGGTAACGCGCGCGTTCAGTACCAATCGAACCTGTTCGTCACCCGCGTAGTCGTTGCCCGGCAGCGCCAGCAGATTGCGGTCCCAGCTCTCGGTGTACGAGGTCAGCCCGACGCGGTCGTAAGCCGCATCCGCCTCCTCCGCGAAAACCGTGATGCGCCACAATCCCTCGGTGTCGCGCGCGCGAAGCGCCTCGACCAGCCGATGCCCCACCATGCCGTGCCCGACTACGACGATGTGACGGCCCGCACAGTGCGCGCGCGAAATCCCGTCTGCAGCCATGGCTTTGAGGTTAGCGGCCAGAAATTACCGCGGATTCGCCCAATGTGACGGTCCTATGACGAGGATCTCACAACTCACAGGGAGCCTTGTGAATATTCGTTCGCCCACGGCGAACGCCTAGGTGGAACTTTAGCGTGGTCGACTCATGTTTGTGTCTATAGCCGGCCGGAAGGGCGCCGGACACAGCAGATCCACAACAAAGCTCAAGGAAGCACAAGGAGATTGCCATGAGTAACGTCGCATTGTGGTCGCGACCGGCCTGGAACACCGACCGGTGGTTGCGCGACTTCTTCGGCCCGGCCGCAGCTGCGGACTGGTACAAGCCCGCCACCAGCGGTTTTCACCCCGCCGCCGAGATCGTCAAGGACGGCGACGACGCGGTCGTACGGGTTGAACTCCCCGGTGTCGACGTCGAGAAGGACGTCAATGTCGAGGTCGACCGCGGCCGCCTCGTGATCCGTGGCGAACGCCGCGACGAGCACGCCGAGGAGCAGGACGGGCGCACCCTGCGGGAGGTCCGGTACGGCTCCTTCCGTCGCTCCTTCCAGCTGCCGGCCCACGTCACCGGGGACGCCATCACCGCCTCGTACGACGCCGGCGTGCTGACCGTGCGGGTGGCCGGCGCGTACGCCGGAAACCAGGCGCAGCGCATCGAGATCACCAAGTAAGAGACACACAGCGATCCGGCGGCGCCATCGGCGTCGCCGGATTCGACTGTGGCGCAGCGGCTTCGGCCGGATCATGGCCGGCGGGCCAGCAATTCAATGCAGGGCGGGCGCCGGCGGGACGCGCTCAGCGAGGGCCCGACCGCTCGTGAGGTGTTTGGTCCTCGCTCGCCCGAAGCGTTCCGCCTGACACCCGGGCTGCGCCGTGGATAGTATTTGGAAAGCGTACTGTGATCCGTAACACCCGCCTGCCCGAGGAGATCCGTTGAGCACCACGACTGAACTCGCCGAACTTCACGACCTCATCGGCGGCCTGCGGAAGTGCGTCGGCTCGTTGAAGAGCCGCTACGGCGACAGCCCGGCGATGCGGCGGATCGTGATCGACGCCGACCGGATCCTGTCCGACGTCGAACTGCTCGACACCGACCTGTCCGAATTGGACTTGGCGCGCGCCACCGTGCAGCAGTCCGGCGAGAAGGTCGTCATTCCCGACACCCAGTACGACAGCGACTTCTGGCGCGATGTCGACGATGAGGGTGTCGGGGGTCACAACAGGTCCTGACAACCCCGAACAATCCAAGCCCCCCGGAAATGAGGGGGTGCTGTCTGTGTACCCTTCGACCAACAGCCCGTTCGAAGAGGAACACTAGATGAGCGCACCCACGGCGAACCGTCCTGCGTCCGGTGTCTTTTCACCCGCGCGCGCCCGCATCCCACAACGCACCCTACGCACCGACCGGTGGTGGATGTCGCCGCTGCGGATCGACCTGGGCTTCGCCGCGTTCCTCATCTACGCGACCGTGCGCGCGTTCCAGCAGGATTACTTCTTCGTCCCCAAGTACCACTACCTGACGCCGTTCTACTCACCCTGCGTGAGCAAGGCCTGCGGCGAGGCCGGCGACTTCTGGCCACAGATCCTCCCGGACGTGTGGTGGCTGCCGTACGCGGCGTTGACGCTGCCGTTCCTGCTGCTGTTCCGGCTCACCTGCTATTACTACCGCGGCGCCTACTACCGCACGGTGTGGCAGTCGCCCAGCGCCTGCGCGGTGGCCGAGCCACGCGTCCACTACACGGGCGAGACGAAGTTCCCGCTGATCGTGCAGAACACCCACCGGTACTTCTTCTACATCGCCGGCATCATCTCGGTGATCAACACCTACGACGCGATCATCGGTTTCCACTCCGACTCCGGCCCGCACGGCTTCGGGTTCGGCCTGGGCAACCTGATCATGGTCGGCAACGTCGTCATGCTGTGGGTCTACACACTGTCCTGCCATTCCTGCCGGCACGTCACCGGCGGACGGCTCAAGCACTTCTCCAAGCACCCTGTGCGGTATTGGATCTGGACCCAGGTCAGCAAGATCAACACCCGGCACAAGCTGTACGCCTGGGTCACGCTGGGCACCCTGATGCTCACCGACTTCTACATCGCGCTTGTGGCCAGCAACACCATCGGCGACCTGAGATTTGTTGGCTGAGAAGCCATTCGAACAACAATTCCGGACTTAGCTAGCGAGGGTTTTCATGGTTGAGGTCGAGCGGCATGCCTACGACGTAGTCGTCATCGGCGCCGGCGGCGCGGGGCTGCGTGCGGTCATCGAGGCGCGGGAACGCGGCCTCAAGGTCGCGGTGGTGTGCAAGTCGCTGTTCGGCAAGGCCCACACGGTGATGGCCGAGGGCGGCTGCGCGGCGTCGATGGGCAACACCAACCCCAAAGACAACTGGAGGACCCACTTCGGCGACACCATGCGCGGGGGCAAGTTCCTCAACAACTGGCGGATGGCCGAGCTGCACGCCAAGGAGGCGCCGGACCGCGTCTGGGAGCTGGAAACCTATGGGGCGCTGTTCGATCGCCTCAAGGACGGCAAGATCAGCCAGCGCAACTTCGGCGGGCACACCTATCCGCGCCTGGCGCACGTCGGTGACCGCACCGGCCTCGAGCTCATCCGCACCATGCAGCAGAAGATCGTCTCGCTGCAGCAGGAGGACTTCGCCGAGCTCGGCGACTATGAGGCGCGCATCAGGGTGTTCGCCGAGTGCACCATCACCGAACTGATCAAGGACGGTGACGCGATCGCCGGCGCGTTCGGCTACTGGCGCGAGACGGGCCAGTTCGTCCTGTTCGAGGCGCCCGCGGTGGTGCTGGCCACCGGCGGCATCGGCAAGTCGTTCAAGGTCACCTCGAACTCGTGGGAGTACACCGGTGACGGGCACGCGCTGGCGCTTCGGGCGGGCGCGTCGCTGATCAACATGGAGTTCGTCCAGTTCCACCCGACGGGCATGGTGTGGCCGCCCAGCGTGAAGGGGATCCTCGTCACCGAAGGTGTCCGCGGCGACGGCGGGGTCCTGAAGAACTCCGAGGGCAAGCGGTTCATGTTCGACTACATCCCGCCGGTGTTCAAAGGCCAGTACGCCGAGACCGAACAAGAGGCCGACCAGTGGCTCAAGGACAACGACTCGGCCCGCCGCACCCCCGACCTGCTGCCCCGCGATGAGGTCGCGCGCGCGATCAACTCGGAGGTCAAGGCCGGCCGCGGCAGCCCGCACGGCGGCGTGTTCCTCGACATCGCGTCCCGTTTGACGCCCGAGGAGATCAAGCGGCGCCTGCCGTCGATGTACCACCAGTTCAAGGAGCTGGCCGGCGTCGACATCACCAAG
Source organism: Mycobacterium hainanense (assembly GCF_041890355.1). Classification (NCBI taxonomy): domain Bacteria; kingdom Bacillati; phylum Actinomycetota; class Actinomycetes; order Mycobacteriales; family Mycobacteriaceae; genus Mycobacterium; species Mycobacterium hainanense. The sequence continues at coordinate 5,395,334 of NZ_CP169059.1, forward strand.
GAGCCGATGGAAGTCGGCCCGACCTGCCACTACGTGATGGGCGGCGTCGAGGTGGACGCCGACACCGGCGCGGCCACCGTCCCGGGTCTGTTCGCCGCGGGCGAGTGCTCCGGCGGCATGCACGGCTCCAACCGGCTGGGCGGCAACTCGCTGTCGGACCTGCTGGTCTTCGGGCGGCGCGCCGGCCTGGGCGCGGCCGACTACGTGCGGGCGCTGAGCAGCCGTCCGACGATCTCGGCCGAGGCCGTCGAGACCGCGGCGCAGCGGGCGCTGTCGCCCTTCGAGGCCCCGGCCAACGGCGCCCCGGCGGAGAACCCCTACACGCTGCAGCTCGAGCTGCAGCAGTCGATGAACGACCTGGTGGGCATCATCCGCAAGGCGGACGAGGTCTCCGAGGCGCTGGCCCGGCTGGACAAGCTGCGCGAGCGGTTCAAGAACCTGCACGTGGACGGCGGACGCCGGTACAACCCGGGCTGGAACCTGGCCATCGACCTGCGCAACATGCTGCTGGTCAGCGAGTGCGTCGCCAAGGCGGCGCTGGAGCGCACCGAAAGCCGCGGCGGCCACACCCGCGACGACCATCCGTCGATGGATTCGGGGTGGCGCAAGGTGCTGCTGGTCTGCCAGGCCGCCGGTGGCGACGAGGTGATCCCGGACATCAGCGTCACCCGCAAGGACCAGGTGCCGATGCGACCCGATCTGCTGGAGCTCTTCGAGATCTCCGAGCTGGAGAAGTACTACACCGACGATGAGTTGGCCGAGCATCCAGGACGGAGAGGCTAATGACCTACAACGCGACCATGCGCGTGTGGCGCGGTGACGATGCCGACGGTGCGCTGCAGGACTTCACGGTGGAGGTCAACGAGGGCGAGGTGGTGCTCGACATCATCCATCGCCTGCAGCAGACCCAGACGCCCGACCTCGCTGTGCGGTGGAATTGCAAGGCGGGCAAGTGCGGTTCCTGCTCGGCGGAGATCAACGGGGTGCCGCGATTGTTGTGCATGACCCGGATGTCCACGTTCGCCGAGGACGAGGTGGTGACCGTGACGCCGCTGCGGACGTTCCCGGTGATCCGCGACCTGGTCACCGACGTCTCCTTCAACTACGAGAAGGCGCGCGAGATCCCCGCCTTCGCGCCGCCGAAGGATCTGCAGCCGGGCGAGTACCGGATGGCGCAGGAAGACGTGCAGCGCTCGCAGGAGTTCCGTAAGTGCATCGAGTGCTTCCTGTGCCAGAACGTGTGCCACGTCGTCCGCGACCACGAGGAGAACAAGAAGGCGTTCGCCGGACCGCGCTTCCTGATGCGGATCGCCGAACTCGAGATGCACCCGCTAGACACGATGGACCGGCGCGACCAGGCGCAGGAGCAACACGGCCTGGGCTATTGCAACATCACCAAGTGCTGCACCGAGGTCTGCCCGGAGAACATCAAGATCACCGACAACGCGCTGATCCCGATGAAAGAGCGGGTCGCCGACCGCAAGTACGACCCGGTGGTGTGGTTGGGCAACAAGCTGTTCCGGCGGTGACCAGGCGTTAGCCCGCCCGGGACGCCGGGTACCCGCATATCGACCCAAACTCCGAAGAGGCAGCGTGGGAGATATGCGAGAAACTACCAGCGTCAACGAAATTCGAACCGCGATCCGGGAGTTGTCGGTCCGCGCCGACCTTGCGCGCAAGGAGGGCCGCCACGACGACGCCGCCGAGATCGAACAGCGGATAGCGGGCTTCCGGGCCGAACTCAGCCGCCGCCCGTAGTCTCAGGCGCCGAGGCGCCGAAACACACTGCGATGGAACACGATCGGCGCCACGTCGGCGTCGATGGTGACTTCATGCACCCGGAGCACCACGATCGTGTGATCCCCGGCCGGGATCAGCTGCTCGATGGCGCTCTCCAGCCACAGGCCGGTGCCCTTGATGAACACCGCGCCGCTCTCGCGGGACTCGGTCTCCAGGCCCGCGAACCGGTCCCCGGTCTTGGCGGCCAGCGTGCGCGCGGCCTCGTCGTGCGCCTCGCCGAGCACGCTGATGCCCAGCATGGGCAGGTCTTTGAGCTTGGGCCACGTCGTCGACGTGTTCTGCACGCAGAACGACACGAGCGGCGGATCCAGGGAGACAGGGACGAAGGTGCTGGCCGCCAGGCCTTCCCGCGTGCCCTGGACTTCGGCGGCGATGGCCACCACCCCCGAGGGGAAGTGGCCGAAGGCCTCGCGGAGTGTGGACGGTGTCAGATGCTTGTTCGAGTTCACCGGAATTCATTCGCCCCTTGAGCCGAGAACGGGATTCTCGTTCTCGACCCTACCTGCCGAATATCCGTGCGCCGAAGCCACATCGGGGTGCGCGCGCAACCTGCTCTTCCAGGCGTTGCGGCCGTAGACGGCGAAGATTGGATCCGCCGGATCGGGCACGCGGACGGCGCGCGCCCGCAGTTCGGGGGGCAGCGTCAGCACGGGGATCCGCGCGTCCAGGCGCGGGTTGAAGAAGTAGCGCACCGAGATCCGGTCCGTCGCCTGCCCGTCCAGGGTCACCCGGTGCTCCGTGGCCCGCAGGTAGCCCCCCGTCGCCACCTCCAGCAGCTCACCGATGTTGACGACGAAGGCGCCGTCCCTGGGCGGCACGTCGATCCACTCCTGGGTGTCCGGACGCCGGACCTGCAGCCCGCGGCTTCCCGGCTCGGCCAGCAGCAGCGTCAGCACGCCGGAGTCCTTGTGCGGGCCCACGCCCTGCGACGAGGCCGCGCTGCGCGGGTAGCGCACGATCTTGATCAGGGTGGCCGGCGTCTCGGCGAAGGCGGGGTCGAATACGTCGGGCGGGCTGCCCAGGCTTGCCGCCCAGTGCCGGAGCAGGGTGCGGGCCACCCCGGACAGCGCGTCGTCCCAGTCGGCGATGATCCCGGGCAGCTCGGGCATTGCGGCCGGCCACTGGTTGGGTCCCTGCAGCCACAGGTAGTCGGGCTTGCCGGGTCCCCCGACCGACGCGCGTTCCGGCCCGATGTCGATCTGCTCCCGCCAGTCCACCCGGCCGCGGGTCAGCTCGCCGCCCAGCCGCGTGTAGCCGCGGAAGTGCGGGCTGCGGACCATGGCGACCGCATCCTTCTCGGCATCGGTCAGTCCGAACAGCCTGCGCGCCGCCGCCAGCACCGTGCGGGAGAGCTCCTCGGCCACGCCGTGGCCGGTCAGGTAGAAGAAGCCCACCTCATGCGCGGCCTCGCGCAGCCCCCGCCGTAATTCGGCCCCCGACGTGCGCAGATCGACCACGGGCAGGGTGGTGATGCACGCCATAGTTTGAAATCCGTTTCCTTATCACTGCAGGTCAGAGGCCCCCCGCGGGGTTCCCAACCGGTTGGTTAATTAGATGATGAAATCTAGCTCACATTGACTTGCGTTGAACTGTCCGAGAGCGATATTTTAGCGGTGTTACTGGTGGGTAACTTAGAAGTAGTACCCAACCACAAGTGGCATTCTCAACGAGGAGGAACCGTAGTGAGCCACTACAAGAGCAACGTCCGTGACCAGGTGTTCAACCTGTTCGAGGTTTTGGGCGTTGAGAAGGCTTTGGGCGCCGGCGACTACAGCGATCTGGACGTCGACACCGCGCACGAAATGTTGTCAGAGATCAGCCGGCTGGCCGAGGGACCCGTCGCCGAGTCGTTCGTCGAGGGTGACCGCAACCCGCCGGTCTTCGACCCGAAGACCCACTCGGTGACGCTGCCGGAGTCCTTCAAGAAGTCGGTGCGCGCCGTCACCGAGGCCGGCTGGGACAAGGTCGGCATCGACGAGGTCCTGGGCGGCATGCCGATGCCCCGGGCCCTGGTATGGGCGCTGCACGAGCACCTGCTCGGCGCCAACCCCGCCGTGTGGATGTACGGCGGTGGCGCGGGGTTCGCCAACATCCTCTACCACCTCGGCACCGAAGAGCAGAAGAAGTGGGCCGTGATCTGCGCCGAGCGCGGATGGGGCTCCACCATGGTGCTGACCGAGCCGGACGCCGGTTCCGACGTCGGCGCGGGCCGGACCAAGGCGATCAAGCAGGACGACGGCTCGTGGCACATCGAGGGCGTGAAGCGGTTCATCACCTCGGCCGACTCCGACGACCTGTTCGAGAACATCTTCCACCTGGTGCTGGCCCGCCCCGAGGGCGCGGGTCCGGGCACCAAGGGCCTGTCGCTGTTCTTCGTGCCCAAGTTCCTGTTCGACTTCGAGACCGGCGAGCTGGGTGAGCGCAACGGCGTCTTCGTGACCAACGTCGAGCACAAGATGGGCCTGAAGGTTTCGGCCACCTGTGAGCTGTCCTTCGGCCAGCATGACGTGCCCGCCAAGGGCTGGCTGGTCGGGGAGGTGCACAACGGCATCGCGCAGATGTTCGAGGTCATCGAGCAGGCCCGCATGATGGTCGGCACCAAGGCCATCGCCACCCTGTCGACCGGTTACCTGAACGCGCTGGAGTACGCCAAGTCGCGCGTGCAGGGCGCCGACATGACGCAGATGACCGACAAGACCGCCCCCCGGGTGACCATCACGCACCACCCCGACGTGCGCCGGTCGCTGATGACCCAGAAGGCCTACGCCGAGGGTCTGCGTGCGCTGTACCTCTACACCGCGACCTACCAGGACGCGGCGGTCGCCGAGGCGGTGCACGGCGTCGACGCCGAGCTGGCCGTGAAGGTCAACGACCTGATGCTGCCGGTGGTAAAGGGCGTGGGTTCCGAGCAGGCCTACGCCAAGCTGACCGAGAGCCTGCAGACCTTCGGTGGGTCCGGCTTCCTGCAGGACTACCCGATCGAGCAGTACATCCGGGACGCCAAGATCGACTCCCTCTACGAGGGCACCACGGCCATCCAGGCGCAGGACTTCTTCTTCCGCAAGATCGTCCGCGACAAGGGTGTGGCGCTGGCCCACGTGTCGGGTGAGATCCAGAAGTTCGTGGACAGCGAGTCCGGCAACGGCCGGCTGAAGTCCGAGCGCGAGCTGCTGGCGAAGGCCCTGGCCGACGTCCAGGCGATGGCGGCCACGCTGACCGGTTACCTGATGGCGGCGCAGGAAGACGTGACCAGCCTCTACAAGGTGGGCCTGGGTTCCGTGCGGTTCCTGATGAGCGTCGGCGACCTGGTCATCGGCTGGTTGCTGCAGCGTCAGGCCGCGGTGGCCGTGCAGGCGCTGGACGCCGGCGCCAGCGGCGAGGAGCGGTCCTTCTATGAGGGCAAGGTCGCGGTGGCGTCGTTCTTCGCGAAGAACTTCCTGCCGCTGCTGGCCGGCACCCGTGAGGTGATTGAGACGCTGGACAACGACATCATGGAGCTCGACGAAGCCGCCTTCTGACAGGCAGATCAAAAGCCCCGCTTCCGCATGGGAGCGGGGCTTTTGATTGGGCGCAGGCGGCAGGCGGCACACAAAAAAGGCCGCCGCTGGATCCCCTCACTCCAGCGGCGGCCCTTCTCGTACGCCCGTCCACGCCGACCGGCGGCCGTTCCAGGGATGCCCCGTATTGCCGTCGGGGTCGGGGGGTCAGACCACAACACGGGGCCATCCGCGCACTCGGATACCCGACGGGCGGCGATTCCTAACCCGCTGTGACCGATCTCATGAATCCGCCCGCCCGGCGACGCGGTCAGGCCTCGAGGATCGCGGCCACGCCCTGGCCACCGGCGGCGCAGATGGAGACCAGCGCACGCAGCGGCTTGCCGCCACCCTTCTGCTCCGCCTTCTTCTGGGCCAGCTGCTTGGCCGCCTGGGCCAGAATCCGCCCGCCGGTGGCGGCGAACGGGTGCCCGGCCGCCAGCGACGACCCGTTGACATTGAGTTTGGACCGGTCGATCGAGCCGAGCGCCGCGTCGAGGCCCAGCCGCTCCTTGCAGTAGTCCTCCGACTCCCACGCCTGCAGGTGCGCCAGCACCACCGAGGCGAAGGCTTCGTGGATCTCGTAGAAGTCGAAGTCCTGCAGGCTCAGGCCGTTACGGGCCAACAGCCGCGGCACCGCGTAGGTGGGTGCCATCAGCAGGCCGTCGCGGCCGTTGACGTAGTCCACCGCCGCGGTTTCCGCGTCCACCAGGAAGGCCAGCGGCGTCAGCGAGTGGGCGGAGGCCCACTCCTCGGAGGCCAGCAGCGCGACGGAGGCGCCGTCGGTGAGCGGGGTGGAATTGCCGGCCGTCATCGTCGCGTCCCCGGACTTCACGCCGAACACCGGCTTGAGCTTCGCCAGCTTCTCCGCCGACGAGTCCGGGCGCAGGTTGTCGTCGCGGTACAGCCCGAGGAAGGGGGTGACGAGGTCGTCGAAAAAGCCGCGATCGTAGGCGGCGGCCATGTTGCGGTGGCTGGCCGCGGCCAGCTCGTCCTGGTCGACGCGCTTGATGCCCATCTGCTTGGCGGTGATCGCCTGGTGCTCGCCCATGGACAGCCCGGTGCGCGGCTCGCTGTTGACCGGGATCTGGATGCCCAGGTTCGCGGGCAGCGTGCCCACCAGCCTCAGCCGCTGGACGTTGGACTTGGACCGGCGCAACTTGAGCAGCGTGCGGCGCAGGTTGTCGCCCAGGGCGATCGGCGGGTCCGAGGTGGTGTCCACCCCGCCGGCGGCGGCGACGTCGTAGCGCCCGGACGCGATGCCGTCGGCCGCGGCGATGGCCGCCTGCAGCCCGGTGCCGCACGCCTGCTGCAGGTCGAACGCGGGCGTGTACGACGACAGCTCGGAGCCCAGCACGCACTCGCGGGTGAGGTTGAAGTCACGGCTGTGCTTGAGCACGGCACCGCCGACGACCACGCCCAGCCGCTCGCCGGCCAGGCCGAAACGGTCCACCAGTCCACCCAGAGCGGCGGTGAACATGTCCTGATTCGACGCCTCGGCGTAGGCGCCGTCGGACCGGGCGAACGGAATGCGGTTGCCGCCCAGCACGGCGACGGGTCGCCGCTGCGAACTGCGCTGGTTGCTTGCCTCGGAACTTGCAGGGGCCACTGTCTTCTCCGTGTATCTGCCGTGTATCTGCCGTCTATCGGTTTTGGTATGCCCGTCTGGGGCCATACTACCCACTGTTCTTACTCTGAAGTAAGTTCGTCCCCGATACGGTTGTGCTGTAGGCACACCCGACTTCGCAAGCACATGGAAGGTAGCTCCGGTGGCTCCCAAGGTCTCGTCCGATCTGTTTTCTCAGATTGTCAACTCCGGTCCTGGATCGTTTCTCGCCAAGCAGCTCGGGGTTCCGCAGCCCGAGACGCTGCGCCGCTACCGGCCCGGCGATCCGCCCCTGGCCGGCGCGCTGCTGATCGGCGGTGAGGGGCGAATCGTCGAGCCGCTGCGCGCCGCGCTGGACAAGGACTACGACCTGGTCGGCAACAACCTCGGCGGGCGCTGGGCCGACCAGTTCGGCGGCCTGGTGTTCGACGCCACCGGCATCACCACGCCGGAGGGGCTCCGCGGGCTGTACGAGTTCTTCACGCCGCTGCTGCGCAACCTGGGCCACTCCGCGCGCGTCGCGGTCGTCGGCACCACGCCCGACGCCGCCGCCAGCCCGCACGAGCGGATCGCGCAGCGCGCCCTGGAGGGGTTCACCCGCTCGCTGGGCAAGGAGCTGCGCAACGGCGCGACCGTGGCGCTGGTGTATGTGTCGCCCGACGCCAAACCCGCCGCGACGGGCCTGGAATCGACCATGCGGTTCATCCTGTCCGCCAAGTCGGCCTACGTCGACGGCCAGGTGTTCTACGTCGGCGAGGCCGACTCCACGCCGCCTGCAGACTGGGAGCGGCCGCTGGACGGCAAAGTCGCCATCGTGACCGGCGCGGCCCGCGGCATCGGCGCGACGATCGCAGAGGTGTTCGCCCGCGACGGCGCCCGCGTCGTCGCCATCGACGTCGAATCGGCCGCCGAGACGCTCGCCGAGACGGCGAGCCGGGTCGGGGGTACCGCCTTGTGGCTCGACGTCACCGCGGACGACGCCGTGGACAAGATCACTGAGCACCTGCAAGAGCACCACGGCGGGCACGCCGACGTGCTGGTCAACAACGCCGGCATCACCCGGGACAAGTTGCTGGCCAACATGGACGACGCCCGCTGGGACGCCGTGCTGGCGGTCAATCTCCTCGCCCCGCTTCGGCTTACCGAGGGGTTGGTGGGCAACGGCACCATCGGTGAAGGGGGCCGGATCGTCGGGCTGTCCTCGATGGCCGGCATCGCGGGCAACCGCGGGCAGACCAACTACGCCACCACCAAGGCCGGGATGATCGGCCTCACCCAGGCGCTGGCGCCGGAGCTGTACGCCAGGGGCATCACGATCAACGCCGTCGCGCCGGGTTTCATCGAGACCCAGATGACGGCCGCGATCCCGCTGGCGACCCGCGAGGTGGGCCGGAGGATGAATTCGCTGCTGCAGGGCGGCCAGCCCGTCGACGTCGCCGAGGCCATCGCCTACTTCGCCAGCCCGGCCTCGAACGCGGTGACGGGCAACGTCATTCGCGTCTGCGGCCAGGCGATGCTGGGCGCATAGCTGCGACGAGGAGAACGCGATGAACCAGCCAAGCGGATTGAAGAACATGCTGCGCGCGGCGGCCGGGGCGCTGCCGCTGGTGTCCCGCGGAAACGAGCTGCCCACGCGCACGGTGACCATCGAGGAATTGCCCATCGACCAGGCGAACGTGGCCGAGTACGCGGCGGTCACCGGCCTGCGCTACGGCAACAACGTGCCGCTGACCTATCCGTTCGCGTTGACGTTTCCCACGATGATGTCACTGGTGACCGGGTTCGACTTTCCTTTCGCCGCAATGGGTTCGGTGCACATGGAGAACCACATCACGCAGTACCGGCCGATCGCGGTCACCGACACCGTCGGTGTGCAGGTGCACGCGGAGAACCTGCGTGAGCACCGCAAGGGCCTGCTGGTCGACCTGGTGACCGACGTGAACGTCGGCAACGACACCGCGTGGCATCAGGTGACGACCTTTTTGCACCAGCAACGCACCAGCTTGTCCGACGAGCCCAAGCCGCCGCCGCAGAAGCAGCCCAAGTTGCCGCCGCCCAGCACCGTCGTGCGCGTCAGCCCCGGCCTGATCCGGCGCTACGCCGTGGTCGGCGGCGACCACAACCCGATTCACACCAACCCGATCGCGGCCAAGCTGTTCGGCTTCCCCACCGTCATCGCGCACGGAATGTTCAGCGCCGCGGCGGTCTTGGCCAACATCGAGGCGCGGCTGCCGGAGGCGGTGAAGTACTCCGTGCGGTTCGGCAAGCCGCTGGTACTGCCGGCCACCGCGGGACTCTATGTCGACGAAACCCATGACGGCTGGGACATCTCGCTGCGCAACATCGCCAAGGGCTACCCCTACCTGACCGGCACGGTTCGGGCGCTTCAGCACTGAAGCACTAGCCGGAATGTGTCGGGCCGCGGCCCTTGGCAAGGACTTTCAGCCCGTGGGCTCCCGTCGCCGTGAGCAGGAACACCAGGAACAGCCACAGCGGCGGCCGGGCGAGTTCCCAGACGAAGATCGCCGCCCAGATCGGTGAGCCCTGCGTCACCGCGAGCACGCCGGCGGCGCCGGCCAGCGACACCGCCGGCACGTGCAGGTGCGTCCCGACGGCCCAGTTGATCCCGAGCATCAGCGCCGCCCCGGCGGCCGCGCCGGTGGCCAGTGACGGCGTCAGCATCCCGCCGGCCCCACCGGCGCGCAGGAACAGCGCGGTCAGCAGGGGTTTCAACGCGAGGATCGCGAGCGCCGACACCAGCGTCATGCCGCTGGCCAGGCTGACCGTCAGGATGCTTCGGCCGTTGCCGGGCAGTTCAGGCCACCAGTGCGAGCAGATGCCCATCACCAGCCCGGCACCCGCGAGCGCGGGGACCAGCACCCAGTTCCGCATCGGCTTGGCCGGCCGGGCCGCCGCCATCAATCGGTTGAACGCCAGCCCCACCGCCAGCGCGACCGGCGCCAGCAGCAGCCCGTGGGCGGTCAGCAGGTAGGTCGACTCCCCGATCGGCCACTTTAGATTGGGCTCGTCGCGGGTGATGGCCGAACCCACGGCGACCGCCAGGCTGGAGGAGATGAACGCCGCGCCCACCGCCCGCGGCTGCCAGGTGTTGAGCAGGATCCGCACCGAGAACAGCGCGCCCGCCAGCGGAACGGCGTACACCGCGCCCAGCCCGGCGCCGGCCGCGCAGGCCAGCAGCACCTCGCGGTCGCGCGGGGACAGCCGCCGGAGCCAGCCGGTCCCGAAATCACCGAGGGCCGCGGCGAATTGGCGCGGGGCCCCTTCCCGGCCCAGCGACGCCCCCGATCCCACGAGCAGCACCTGCAGCATGGCATCCAGACTCCAGGGCAGCCGCGGTATCCGCGTGCGGCTCGAGATGGTTTCGGCCAGGGGCGGCACATCCGTCCGGCTCCGCAACAGCCACCACCCGATGCCCGCGAGTGCGCCGCCGATCATCGGTCCGACCGCGCGGCGCACCGGGCTGCTGGCCGCGACCCCGGCGAGCAGCGCGCCGAAGGAGTAGTTGTACGTAACGTGCTGTACGAAGCGCAGCACGAACGTCGTCGCCAATCCGGCCGCGCCGGCCAAAAGCCCGACGATGACCACGGCGCAGAAGAAGTCGACGTTGCGGGCGGGCGGTCGAGCCACATCACGAATGTAGGGGTTAGCGCTTGACGGCGCCGGTTCCGCCCTTCTTCGGCAACGCGGCGGCGGCCTCCCGCTCCTCCGGTGCGCCCCGCAGGCCGTGCCAGAACAGGTTGATCATCAGTTCGGCCGCCTCGTCGGCGTCGATGTCGCCGGTGCTGAGCTGGTTGGCCGTCGCCTCGCCCGCCCCCACCAGCGCCACGGCCATCATCTCGTGTTCGCGCTCGGTCCGCGGGGTGCGGCTGCCGGCCCGCACCAGCCCCGCGACCAGGTCGATGATCTGTTCACGCCCCTCGCGCACGATGTGCGCGAAGGCCTGGGAGCTGGTGGCCTGGGTGTACATCACGATCCACGACGCCCGGTTGGCGTCGATATAGCGCATGAACGCCACGATCGTGTTGCGCAGCAAGTCTTTCGGGCTCTGCGTGAAGTCGATGTCGGCGCGCACGGCGTCGATGAACCGGCCCATCTCCCGGTTCAGGCAGGCGCCGAACAGGTCCTCTTTGGAGCCGTAGTACAGGTACAGCATCGGCTTGGAGATCTGCGCCGCGGCGGCGATCGCGTCCATCGAGGTCTCGTGATAGCCGTTGACCGAAAACATCTGCACGGCGGCGTCGAGCATTTGTTGCTCGCGGACAGCGCGCGGTAACCGCTTGGTGCCACCCGCCATCGCTTGCCTCTCTAGACCGTCTATCTGACTCCAGGGTAAGCACGCCGCGGTGGCCGCACAGCCTTAGTGGCCACAGGCCGGGCTGCGGCCCTTCATGGTCGCGACCCGCCCCAGCGCCTCGTCGACCCGCTGCCCGGGCAGTTCGCCGGCGGCCACCGCCTTCTCCAGCCGGTCCAGGACCGCCGGCACCTCGTCGGTGGTGACCCAGAGCGCGACGTCGGCGCCGGCCTGCAGCGTGCGCAGCACGGCCTCGGCGACGCCGTACCGGTCGGAGATGGCGCCCATGCTGGACAGGTCGTCGGTGAACACCGGCCCGTTGAACGGCGGCGCGCCGTAGCCGACACCGTCGCGCAACAGCCGCACCGCCGCGGGACTCAGGCTCGCCGGGTCATCACCGGTGAGCCCGGGCACCTGCAGGTGGCCCAGCATCACCGCCACCGGGGCGGCCGCGACCAGCGTCCGGTAGGGCACCAGGTCGACGCCCTGCAGGTCGCTCAGCGGCGGGGTGACCACGCCGCCGGTGTGCGAGTCCCCGGAGCCGCGCCCGTGGCCGGGAAAGTGCTTGAGCACCGGCAGCAGCCCCGCGTCGCGCAGGCCTTGCGCGTACGCCCCGGCGTAGGCGGTGACGGTGTTGGGATCGCCGCCGAACGAGCGGTCCCCGATGACGCCGTCGGTGGCGTCGGTGACATCGACGACGGGGGCGAAGTCGATGGTGATGCCCAGGTCGCGCATCTTCTTGCCGCGATCGGCGGCCAAGTCGTGGACCTGGGCGGGCGTCTGGGTCTGGGCCAGTTGCCGAGGTGACGGCGCCGAGCCGATCAGCGACCGCAGCCGCGAGACCCGGCCGCCCTCCTCGTCGACGCTCACGGCCAGCGGGAGCGGTCCGGCCTTCGCCGCGATGTCGGCGAGCGGGCCCTTGAAGATCGACAGGTCCGTCCAGCTTCCGATGAAGATGCCGCCGACGTGGTAGCCGTTGACCACCGAGCGGGCGTCGTCGGCGTTCTTCACCCCCACCATCAGCAGCTGCGCCAGCTTGTCGCGGACCGGCAGCGTGGTGAGGTCACCGCAGGCCGGCGGCGCGGGCGCGGCCGCCGGCTTGCTGGCCGAGGTCGACGGGCCGGGTGGCCGGGCGGCGTGGTGAGCGCAGCCCGCCACCAGAGCCGACACGGCGGCGAGCACAGCCCCGACGACGGTCATGGTGCGCGAGAATGACATCGGGTCATGTTTGCACGGCGGCGTCCCGGCCTCCGGGTCTGGGGAGCGGCGAGGTTTTCTTGTTCGGCCGCGCGGGCATTCGTGGACAGGTGCTAGCTGGGCTAGCGGGGGGCGAGATCAAGGAGCCAGCGATGACCGGTTTCCCCTTGGCGGCTGCCGCCAGCATCGCGGTGGGCCTGACGGTCGGGGTCGCCACCACCCTCGGCGTCACGCCGGCCGTCGCCGACCACGGCGTGACCGCGGTACGGGTCCGTCCGGCCGCGCCGAACCCGCTCGAACCCCATTTGGTGCAATACGGCGACCGCTGCTTCCATGGCCACTGTCTGCCCTGACGAGCGCTGAGCGGGGTTCTGCTAGGTTGGCGCTAGGCCGCCGCCACGTTTGAAAAGATGCTGTTAAGGAGCCGTCGATGAACCGGATCATTGCGCCCGCCGCCGCGAGCGTGGTGGTGGGTCTGTTGCTTGGCGCGGCAGCGATCTTCGGGATCACGTTGATGGTGCAGCAGGACACGAAACCGCCACTCCCCGGGGGCGATCCGCAGTCGTCAGTGCTCAACCGGGTCGAGTACGGCAACCGTAGCTAGCGGCGATCGCAAGCGGGGCGACGCCGGGCGCAGCGGGTCGCCGCCGTTAGCTAGCCCGGCCACCGCGAGGGCCGCCACGCCGGCCTTGGGCTCGCCGGCCGCTCACGTCTCGCGCCGGTGGCTGTGGCTGGTCGGGGTGGTCGCACTGCTGTTGACCTTCGCCCAATCCCCGGGCCGGGTCTCCCCCGATACCAAACTGGACCTCACCGCCAACCCCCTGCGCTTCTTGGCCCGGGCCACCAACCTGTGGAACAGCGAGCTGCCGTTCGGGCAAGCGCAGAACCAGGCCTACGGCTACCTGTTCCCGCACGGCACCTTCTTCGCGATCGGCCACTTGCTCTCGGTGCCCGGGTGGGTCACCCAGCGGCTGTGGTGGGCGTTGCTCCTCACCGTCGGCTTCTGGGGGCTGTTGCGGGTGGCCGAGGCGCTGGGCGTCGGCAGTCCGGCATCGCGGGTGATCGGCGCCGCCGCGTTCGCGCTGTCGCCGCGGGTGCTGACAACCCTGGGGTCCATCTCGTCGGAGACCCTGCCGATGATGCTGGCGCCGTGGGTGTTGCTGCCGACGATCCTGGCACTGCGGGCGTCGGGCAACCGGTCGGTCCGGGCGCTGGCCGCCCAGGCCGGTCTGGCCGTCGCGTTGATGGGGGCGGTCAACGCGATCGCCACGCTGGCCGGCTGCCTGCCGGCAGTGATCTGGTGGGCGTGCCACCGGCCCAACCGGTTGTGGTGGCGCTACACCGGGTGGTGGTTGCTGGCGCTCGCCCTGGCGATGCTGTGGTGGGTGGTCGCGCTGGTGATGCTGCGCGCCATCAGCCCGCCCTTCCTGGACTTCATCGAATCCTCCGGCGTCACCACGCAATGGTCCTCGCTCACCGAAATCCTGCGCGGCACCGACAGCTGGACCCCGTACGTGGCGCCGACCGCGACCGCCGGCGCGCCGCTGGTGACCGGGTCGGCGGCCGTCCTGGCCACCTGCCTGGTCGCGGCGGCCGGGCTGGCGGGGCTGGCAAGTGCGGCGATGCCGGCCCGCGGGCGATTGGTGACGATGTTGTTGGTCGGCGTGGTGTTGATGGCCGCCGGCTACAGCGGCGGGCTCGGCTCGCCGGTCGCGCACGCGGTGCAAATGTTCCTGGACGCCGGCGGGGCGCCGCTACGCAACGTGCACAAGCTGGGGTCGGTGGTGCGCATCCCGATCGTGCTGGGCGTCACGCAGGTGCTGGGCCGCGTCCCGCTCCCCGGCCGGGTTCCCGCCGGGGGTTGGCTACGCGCGTTCGCCCACCCCGAGCGCGACCGCCGGGTGTCCGTCGCGATCGTGGTGCTGACGGCGCTGTTGGTGAGCACCTCCCTGGCGTGGACCGGCCGGCTGACCCCACCCGGCACCTTCAGCGCGATACCCCGGTATTGGCAGGAGACCGCCGACTGGCTCGACCGGCACAACACGGGCACCCCGGCGCCCGGCCGGGTGCTGGTGGCCCCCGGGGCGCCGTTCGCCACGCAGGTGTGGGGCACCAGCCACGACGAGCCGCTGCAGGTGCTCGGCGGCAGCCCGTGGGGCGTTCGCGACTCCATCCCGCTGACGCCGCCGCAAACCATCCGGGCGCTGGATTCGGTGCAGCGCCTCTTCGCCGCCGGACGCCCCTCGGTGGGACTCGCGGATGCCCTTGCACGCCAAGGCATTTCGTACGTGGTGGTGCGCAACGATTTGGATCCGGACACGTCGCGCTCGGCGCGCCCCATCCTGGTGCACCGCGCCGTCGACGGGTCCCCGGGCCTGCAGAAGGTGGCGCAGTTCGGTGAGCCGGTGGGTCCCGGCACCCTCGCGGGCTTCGTCGCCGACAGCGGCCTGCGGCCCCGCTATCCGGCCGTCGAGGTGTACCGGGTCACCGGCGGTTCGGGCGCCCCCTACTTCGCCGACGTCGACCGGATGCCCCGAGTCGAGGGCGGGCCGGAGGTGCTGTTGCGCCTCGACGAGCGGCGCCGGCTGCAGGGCCAGCCGCCGTTGGGTCCGGTGCTGATGTCCGCCGACGCGCGCGCCGCCAATATCCCGACGCCCTCGTTGACCGTCACCGATACCCCCGTCGCTCGCGAGACCGATTACGGCCGGGTGGACCAGCATTCGTCGGCCGTCCGGGCCCCGGGCGACGCGCGGCATACCTACAACCGGGTGCCCGACTATCCCGTCCCCGGCGCCGATCCGGCCGTCGGTGCGTGGACCGGGGGCCGGATCACGGTGTCGAGCTCGTCGTCGGACTCCACGGCGATGCCCGACGTCGCCCCGGCGACCGCGCCCGCCGCCGCCATCGACGGCGACCCGGCGACCGCCTGGGTGTCCAACTCGCTGCAGGCCGCCGTCGGCCAGTGGCTACAGGTCGATTTCGACCACCCGGTGACCAACGCGGCGCTCACCCTGACGCCCAGCGCCACCGCCGTCGGCGCCCAAGTGCGCCGCATCCTGGTCGAGACCGCGACCGGCAGCACCACCCTGCGGTTCGACGAGCCCGGCAAGCCGCTCGCCTCCGCCCTGCCCTACGGCGAGACCCCCTGGGTTCGGATCACCGCCGCGGGCACCGACGACGGCTCGCCGGGCGTGCAGTTCGGCATCACCGACCTTTCGATCACCCAATACGACGCGTCGGGATTCGCCCACCCGGTCGAGCTGCGGCACACGGTGCGGGTCCCCGGGCCGCCGGCCGGGTCCGCGCTCACCGGCTGGGACCTCGGTTCGGAGCTGCTCGGCAGGCCGGGATGCGCCACGGCGCCCGATGGCGTGCGCTGCGCGCCGTCGATGGCCCTGGCGCCCGAGGAACCGGTCAACCTCAGCCGCACGCTGACCGTTCCAGCGCCGATGTCGGTGACGCCGTTGGTGTGGGTGCGGCCACGCCAGGGACCCAAGCTGGCCGACCTGATCGCCGAGCCGGGAACCACGCGGGCGCGCGGCGACTCCGACATGGTCGACGTCCTCGGCTCGACGTATGCGGCGACCGACGGCGACCCGGCCACCGCGTGGACGGCGCCGCAGCGGGTGGTGCAGCACAAGTCCCCGCCCACGCTGACGCTGACCCTGCCGCGGCCAACCGAGGTCACCGGGCTGCGGCTGGTGCCCAGCCGGTCCGCGCTGCCCGCCCACCCGACGATGGTGGCGGTCAACCTGGGCGACGGCCCGCAGGTGCGCTCGTTGAAAGCGGGCGAACCGCAGACCCTTTCGCTGAATCCGCGGGTGACCGACAGCGTCACCGTGAGCCTGCTGAATTGGGACGACGTGATCGACCGCAACGCGCTGGGCTTCGACCAGCTCAAGCCGCCGGGGCTGGCCGAGGTGGCGGCGCTAGGCGCCGACGGCAGCCCGATCGCGCCCGCCGATGCGGCCCGCAACCGCGGGCGCGAGATCACGGTCGACTGCGAGCACGGCCCGGTCATCGCGGTCGCGGGCCGGTTCGTGCACACGTCGATCCGCACCACCGTCCGTGCGCTGCTCGACGACCAGCCCATCGCCGCGCGCGCGTGCGACCCCGACCCGGTCGCGCTGCCGGCGGGCCAGCAGGAGTTGCTGATCAGCCCGGGCGCTCAGTTCGTCGTCGACGGCGCCGAGCTGACCTCCGGGGCGCCCGCCCCGACCCCGCCCGCCGCGGTCGCGGTTCCGGTGTGGCGGGCCTGGGGGCCGGACCGGCGCGAGGTGCAGGCGCCGCCGTCGTCCACTTCGCGGGTGCTGGTCGTCCCCGAAAGCGTCAACCCCGGGTGGGTCGCGCGTACCAGCAGCGGGACTCGGCTGACCCCGGTGGCGGTCAACGGCTGGCAGCAGGGCTGGGTGGTCCCCCCAGGGAATCCCGGCACCATCACGCTGACCTTCCCGTCCAACGCGCCGTACCGCGCCGGGTTGGCGGTGGGGCTGGCCTTGCTACCGCTGTTGGCCATGCTGGCGCTGTGGCGGACGCGGAGCAGGCGGACCGGCGATGCGCCCGCCCAGCCGTGGAACCCGGGGGCGTTGGCGACGGTCGCGGTGGTGGCCGCCGCAGCGGTGATCGCCGGAGCGGCGGGCGTTGCCGTGGTCGGTGCGGCCTTGGGGCTGCGATACGCGCTGCACCGCCGGCGCTTGGACGGCGCCGCGATGGTGCTCAGCGCGGGCGGCCTGATCCTGGCCGGGGCGGTGCTCTCCCGGCATCCCTGGCGATCGGTGGACGGCTACGCCGGCCATTCCGCGAATGTCCAGTTGCTGGCTCTGATTTCGCTCGCGGCGCTCGCCGCGTCCGCGGTTACGCTGCCCGATCGGGCGCGGGCGTCGCGCGACGAATAGCCGCCGCGGGCATTGGCTAGCCGTTTACCGGCTGGTTGACTGGATATGCGGGTATCTGTGACCGCCACCGTCCGAGGAGTAACGGCCATGGGCTGGTTTTCCGCACCCGAATATTGGCTCGGCAGAGAGGTGCTCGAGCGGGGCGCCGCGGTGGTCTACCTGCTCGCGTTCGTCGCGGCCGCGGCGCAGTTCCGGGCGCTCATCGGGGAACACGGATTGCAGCCCATCCCGCGGTTCTTGGCCGGGCAGTCGTTTCGGCGGACCCCCAGCCTCTTTCATCTGCGGTACTCCGATCGCCTGTTCTCGGCGGTGTCGTGGTTCGGGGCGGCGCTGTCGGCGGCAATCGTGGCCGGCGCGGCCGATGCCGTCCCGCTGTGGGCCGCGATGTTGATGTGGCTGACGCTGTGGATGCTCTACCTGTCGATCGTCAACGTCGGCCAGACCTGGTATGCGTTCGGCTGGGAGTCGCTGCTGCTGGAAACCGGCTTTCTGATGATCTTTCTCGGCAATTCGCACGTGGCACCGCCGCTGTTGACGTTGTGGATGGCCCGGTTGCTGCTGTTTCGGGTCGAGTTCGGCGCGGGGTTGATCAAGTTGCGCGGCGACCCGTGCTGGCGCGACCTGACGTGTCTGTACTACCACCACGAAACGCAGCCCATGCCCGGGCCGTTGAGCTGGTTCTTCCACCACCTGCCGAAGCCGCTTCATCGAATCGAGGTGGCGGGCAACCACTTCTCGCAACTGATCGTGCCGTTCGGGTTGTTCGCGCCCCAACCGGTGTCCGGCGTCGCCGCGGCGATCATCGTCGTCACCCAGCTGTGGCTGGTGGCGTCGGGCAACTTCGCCTGGCTCAACTGGGTGACGATCCTGTTGGCGTGCAGTGCCATCGACGACTCATGGGTCGGTTGGGTTGGTGTGCCCCGTCATCCTGCGTTTGCGGCGACGCCGGTGTGGTTCACCGCGCTGGTGATCGTGTTCGCGGCGGCGGTGTTGTTCATGAGTTACTGGCCGGTGCGCAACATGTTGTCCTCTCGGCAGCGGATGAATATGTCGTTCAACTCCTTTCATTTGGTCAACACCTACGGCGCGTTCGGCAGCATCGGCCGCGTCCGCCGCGAGGTGGTGATCGAAGGCACCGACGAAGCTCACCTCACCGAGCAGACTGCCTGGAAGGAATACGAATTCAAGGGCAAGCCCGGCGCCGTGCGCCGACTCCCGCGCCAGTGGGCGCCCTATCACCTGCGGCTGGACTGGCTGATGTGGTTCGCCGCCATCTCCCCCGCCTACGCGCAGCCGTGGCTGACGCCGTTTTTGCAGCGGCTGCTGCGCAACGATCGGCCGACGCTACGTTTGTTGCGGCACAACCCATTTCCGGATGCGCCGCCGCGCTACGTGCGCGCGCTGCTGTACGAATATCGCTTCACGACGCCCGCCGAACTGCGCCGCGAGCGGGCCTGGTGGCATCGGACGCTGGTCGGCGGGTACGTCCGGCCGATGGCGCTGACGGCGGATTCTGGAACAGGACGAGGCTAACCGGGCGCGGGCCGGTCGAGTAATTCCAGGCGCGCGTCGAGCAGACGTGGGTAGTACCAGTAGTAGCCCGCGAGATATGCGAAGGCCACCGCCAACAACAGGCTTCGCAACGTGAAATGGCTTGCGTCGCCGATGAAGCCGATTATTTGCACCGCCACGAGGATCCAACAAGCGGCGATCATCGCTTTGGCGGAGCCCGCGACGGAGTCCCGCGCACGCTCGATCAGTTGCCTCGCCGCCCGACGCCTTGCCGGCTCGTCGGGAAGGGGGCCCGAACGCATCGCCTTGGACATTTGACGACATTCAGCCAATGACAGTGTTTCGAACGACGGGCGCAGCCCCGCCATGCGGCGCACCGAGCCGAGCGCCGTGGCCAGTCCGATGACCAGTGCGACGACCGCGTCGGTGATCCACCACGGTGCGCTGGTCCAGTGCGACGAGGAAGGCCCGCTGGGGTAATCGCCGATCATTACCAGCGGTGTCAGGCCCAGCATCACCACCAGGGCGTAGAGCGGCCACTGCAGCCACCAGGGTCTCAACGACAGCCACAACGACACAGACGAAACCTTATCGAAGCGCGGCCTGGTTATGCCGCGTCGTCATCATCGTTGTCTTCGCCGCGGAGCAGTTCTTCGGGGTGGTGGAAGGTGTTGGTGCGGGGTTGGCCGCGGTCGCGGTGTGGGGGTGGGATCCATTCGGTGTCACCTTTGGTGTTTTTGCGGGTGGTCCAGCCTCCGGGTTTGAGCAGGCGGTGATGGGGTCCGCAGGCGAAGGTGAGGTCGTCGATGTCGGTGCGCCGCGATTTCGCGTAGTCGGTGACGTGGTGGACCTCGGAGAGGTAGCCGGGCACGGTGCAGCCCGGTGCCGAACAGCCCCGGTCCTTCGCGTACAGCACGATGCGTTGCCCGGGGGAGGCCAGTCGCTTGGAGTGATACAGCGCTACGGGTTTGGCGTTGTCGAAGACGGCCAGGTAGTGGTGGGCGTGACGGGCCAAGCGGATCACATCGCTGATCGGCAGGCGGGTGTCCCCGCCGGTGCGGCCGGTGCCGGCGGCGGCCTGCAGGTCGGCCAGGGTGGTGGTGATGATGATCGAGGCGGGTAGGCCGTTGTGTTGGCCGAGTTTCCCGGAGGCCAGCAGGGCCCGGTTGGCTGCCAGCAGTGCGTCGTGGTGGCGTTGGGCCGCCGAGCGGGCGTCGCGTTCGATCGCGTCTTGGCTGGGGGCCCCGTCCACACAGGGGGTGTCGTCGAGCGGGTTGCACATGCCGGGGGCGGCGAGTTTGGCCAGCACGGCTTCCAGGGTGGCGCGGGCTTCGGGGGTGAGCAGGCCACGCAGCTCCGACATGCCATCGGCTTGCTGTTTGCCCAGGGTCAGGCCGCGCCGGCGCGCCCGGTCCTCGTCGCGGTAGGTGCCGTCGGGGTTGAGGCAGTCGGCGAGGTGATCGGCGAGCTGGGCCAATTGTTCGGGCCGGTAGTGGGTTCCGTGCCTGGCCAGGTCGGCCTCCACGGTGGCGCGGGTGGCCGCATCGACCCAGCCGGGTAGGTGGCGGAAGAATTTGCGGATCACCGCCACCTGCCCGCCGCCCAGTTTCCCCTGGCGTTGGGCGGCCGCCGTCGCCGGCAAGATCGGCGCCAGCGGTTCACCGGTCAACCCGCGCCGCGGCCCCAAATCGGTCGCTTCCTTGACCCGCTGTGACGCCTCGGCGCGGCTGATCAACGTGGCCTCGGCGATCGCATGCGCCAACGTGCCGCCCAACTCTTCCGGGCTGGCCTGGTGGGCCAGGTTGTTGATCAGCGGATGCTCGATGGCGGCGATGCGACGGCGGACGCGCTCGCAACGCTCCAAGAAGTCCAAGCATTGCTGGGCGTTGGACGCATCGAACGACAGCTCACAAGCCCGGTCCAAGTCGGCATCCAGCGCGTCGAAAACCTCGACCGCATTGTCAGGACTTGGACTCACACCGCCAAACTAGCCACCGGCACCGACAAAAAACCCGCCGAAAATCGCCACAGACGCACACTCGAAAAATTGGCGTGAAAAATTTTGGGCATTGGTTTGGTGCGAAGAATGAGGGGCCTTGGTCAGGCGCGAAAGATTTTAGGCATTGATGAGGCGCAAGAGATTTGGGAGGCAGACCGCCCACAGATCCTCGAGTGCCTGGTGCACGAAGGCGTCCGTCCGCTCGAGATCCTCCGGGCTCGGCCCGCCAGTGCATGCCAGCGATGAGGTGAGGACGACCACCAGGTTGCTACACCTCCCGCATCTGCAGCCAGATGTGGTGCCCGAACGTGGGCCAGATGCGCCAAATGCCGGACTGGGACCGCTCCTGGCCTGGCTGCGCCCGTGAACTACAGCGTCTCGTCCAGCTCGCCGAGCCGATCGGTCAACCGCAAATTCTCCGAGTAGTCGACCGGGCAGGCGATCACCGAGACACCGTCATCCGCTAACGCGGTCCGCAACGTCGGCAACAGCTCGTCGGCGCTGTTGATGCGATAACCCTTGGCGCCAAAGCTTTCCGCGTACTTCACCACATCGGGGTTGCCGAACTTCACGTAGTAGTGGGCGCCGAGTTCGAGGTCCATCTTCCACTCGATCAGACCGTAGCCGCCGTCCTCCCAGATCAACACCACCAGCGGTATTCGCTCGCGGACGGCGGTCTCGATCTCCTGCGAGTTCATCAGGAACGCACCGTCCCCGACGACCGCCAGCACCTTCGACTCGGGCCGTGCCAGCTTGACACCCAGCGCGCCGGGCAGCGCAAATCCCATGGTGGACAAGCCGTTTGACACCAGGCAGGTGTTGCACTCGTATGTCGGGTAGAGCCGGGCCATCCACATCTTGGTGGCGCCGGTGTCGACCAGGACGACGTCGCTGCGGCCCAGCGCCTCGCGGGTGTCGGCCACCACCCGCGCCGGGGCCAGCGGATAGCGCGAATCCTCTTGGCCGCGGCTGAACTCCTCGGCGAGCAGGCCGTGGCCGGGAACCTCCGGATCGGCCTCGTAGGCGTGGCCGTCCAGCCCGGCCGTCAGCGCATCCAACGAGGCGCTGATGTCGCCGATGATTCCGACGTCCACCGAATAGTGGGCATCGACCTCAGCCGGGAACCGGTGGATGTGGATGATCTTCTTGTCGGCCTGCGGGTTGATCCGGACGGGGTCGAACTCCTGCAGCTCGTACCCGACGGCGATCACCACGTCGGCGTTGTCGAAGCCGAAGTTCACGTAGTCATGCCGCATGAACCCCAGCGTCCCGATGCTGTTGGGGTGGTCATCGGGCATCACGCCCTTGCCGTGGAAGGTGTTGGCGACGGGGATGCCGAATTCCTCGGAGAACCGCACCAGGGCCGCGGTGGCGTTGCCGCGGGCGGCGCCGTGCCCGGCCAACACCACCGGCCGCTTGGCCTGGCGCAGGATGTCGACCGCACGTTCGACTTGCCCGGGTGCGGGCGCATCGGCGCGAACGACGTTGCGTGGCAACGGCACCAGGTCATAGTCGGTCTCGTCGCCGTCGATGTGCTCCGGCACGGCCAAGTACACCGCCGCCGGGCGTTCGGTCTCGGCGACCTTGAACGCCTTGCGGAACATCTCGGGGATGGCGCGCGCGGTCGGCACCCCGGCGGCCCACCGCGTGATGGGCGCGAACATCGACACCAGGTCGACGTACTGGTGCGACTCTTTGAACTCCCGGTCGTGCCCCACTTGGGCGGAGACGGCGACCAACGGGGTGCTGTTGGTGGTCGCGTCGGCCACCCCGAGTTGCATGTTGATGGCGCCGGGGCCCAGTGTGCTCGACACCACCGCCGCCCGCCCGGTGACCCGCCCATACATTTCGGCCATGAAGGCCGCGCCCTGCTCGTGCCGGGTGAGCACGTAGCGGATGCTGGACGAGGCCAGCGCCTGCACGAAGCGGATGTTCTCCTCCCCCGGCAGGCCGAAGACGACGGAAACACCCTCGTTTTCCAGGCACTTGACCATCAGCTCGGCGGCTTTACTCATCCGGCACCTCCCTTGAGGGGAACGATAGTGGCAGGCTGGGTGTTGAACCTCTTATCAACCCCGAAGCGAAGGATTGCAGCGTGCCCATCGCCACGATCAACCCGGCCACCGGCGAGACGGTGAAGACCTTCACCCCGGCGACCGACGAAGAAGTCGACGCGGCCATCGCCCGCGCTTACGCCCGGTTCCAGGACTACCGCCATAACACCACCTTTGCCCAGCGCGCGCAGTGGGCAAACGCGACCGCCGACCTTTTGGAGAAGGAGGCCGACGACGTCGCCGCGATGATGACCCAGGAGATGGGCAAGACGCTGGCCTCGGCCAAGGCCGAGGCGCTCAAGTGCGCCAAGGGCTTTCGCTACTACGCGGAGAACGCCGAGCAGCTGCTGGCCGACGAGCCGGCCGACGCGCAGGCGGTCGGCGCCAAGCGGGCGTACACCCGCTACCAGCCGCTCGGGGTGGTGCTGGCCATCATGCCGTGGAACTTCCCGCTGTGGCAGGCCGTCCGGTTCGCGGCGCCGGCGCTGATGGCGGGCAACGTCGGCATCCTCAAGCACGCCTCGAACGTGCCGCAGTCCGCGCTCTACCTGGCCGACGTCATCGCCCGCGGCGGCTTCCCGGACGGCTGCTTCCAGACGCTGCTGGTCTCGTCCAGCGCCGTCGAGCGCATCCTGCGCGACCCGCGGGTGGCGGCGGCCACCCTGACCGGCAGCGAGCCGGCCGGCCAGTCGGTCGCAGCGATCGCCGGCGACGAGATCAAACCCACCGTGCTCGAGCTCGGCGGCAGCGACCCGTTCATCGTGATGCCGTCGGCGAACCTGGACGAGGCCGCCAAGACCGCGGTCACCGCCCGGGTGCAGAACAACGGCCAGTCCTGCATCGCCGCCAAGCGGTTCATCATCCACACCGACATCTACGACGCGTTTGTCGACAAGTTCACCGAGCGGATGGCCGCGCTCAAGGTGGGCGACCCGAGCGACCCGGACACCGACGTGGGCCCGCTGGCCACCGAGTCCGGCCGCGACGACATCGTCAAGCAGGTCGACGAAGCGGCCGCGGCGGGCGCCACGATCCGCCTCGGCGGCAAGCCCATCGACGGGCCGGGATGGTTCTACCCGCCGACAGTGGTCACCGACATCACCAAGGACATGGCGCTCTACACCGAAGAGGTGTTCGGCCCGGTGGCGTCGATGTACCGGGCTAAGGACATCGACGAAGCGATCGAGATCGCCAACGCCACCACGTTCGGGCTGGGATCCAACGCGTGGACCAACGACGAGGCCGAGCAGCAGCGCTTCATCGACGACATCGAGGCCGGCCAGGTCTTCATCAACGGCATGACGGTGTCCTACCCCGAGCTGGGGTTCGGCGGGGTCAAGCGTTCCGGTTACGGTCGCGAACTCGCCGGCCTGGGCATCCGCGCGTTCGTCAACGCCAAGACGGTCTGGGTCGGAGAGTCCAACGAGGGCTCCGCATCGGGCGACGACAAGGTCGAGTAAGCAGGCGTGCCGTCAGTCAAGTATTCGTCGCGCAACGTTGGTCGTGATCAGGTCGAGCAGTTCGCCGTCGCGGCCGGCGAGGATTGTCCGAATGGCGTATAGCGAAAATCCTTTCGCTTGCTCGGCGGTGATCGCAGGCGGGATCGACAACTCCTGTCGGGCAGTCACGACGTCGACCAGGGCGGGGCCGTCGTGGCTGAGGGCGTCGGCGAGCGCGGACGGCAGGTCCCCGGGGTGTTCGATGCGACGACCGAGTAAACCAATTGATTCCGCGACGGCGGCGAAGTCGGGGTTGGTGAGCTCGGTGCCGTAATTCACGATGCCGGCGGCCTTCATTTCCAGTTCGACAAAACTCAGCGACGAGTTGTTGAAGACCACGATCTTGACCGGCAGCCGGTTCTGCACCAAGGTCACCAGCTCGCCGAACAGCATGGTGAGACCGCCGTCCCCGGCGAGTGCGACGATTTGCCGCCCGCGTTCGACGCTTTGGGCTCCGATCGCCAACGGGAGCGCACACGCCATGCTGCCGTGGTTGAAAGAGCCGAGCAGGCGGCGGTGGCCGTTCATCTGCAGGTAGCGAGCTGCCCAAATCACAGGTGACCCGACGTCGACGGTAAAGACGGCGTCGTGCGATGCGAGCCGATTGACCTGGTCGGCGACGTATTCCGGTCGGATTGGGGTGCGGTCCCGGTCATTGAGGGCAAGGCTGTCTATTCGGCGCCGCGTCTTGCGATAGTGGTTCAGGCAACGGTCCAAATGGTCACCGTTGTCATGCGGCTCCAGCAGCGGCTGCAATCCGGTGAGGGTGTCGGCAACGGAGCCGACGAGCGGGAGGTCGACCGGCGTGCGGCGGCCGATGTTGCGGCCGCGGATATCGACCTGGATGACATAGGCGTGGTCCGGATAGAACTGGGTGTAGGGGAAGTCGGTGCCGAGCAGTAGCAGAACTTCGGCTTCTTTGATGGCTTTGTATCCCGATGCGAACCCAAGCAGTCCGGTCATTCCGACGTCGTAGGGGTTGTCGTATTCGACGAATTCCTTGCCGCGCAGCGCGTGCACGATCGGCGCCTGTAGCGTGCGTGCGAGTTTGAGCAGTTGCCCGTGCGCGCCCGCGGCCCCCGCGCCGGCCAGGATCGTGACATTCTTTGCCGCATTGAGCCTTTCGGCGGCGTAGACGAGTGACGCAGTGTGGGGATGGACGACCGAGTGGGTGGGCAGCACCGGTCGGGTGACCCATTGCGGCGTGGCCGATTTGGCCGAGAACACTTCTCCCGGAACGACCACCACGGCCACGCCCTGTTCTTCGACAGCGGCACGGGCGGCCATCGCGAGGATTCTCGGTGCCATTTCGGGCGTGCTTGCCAGTTCGCTGTACACGCTGCATTCCGCGAACAGCTCTTGGGGATGGCTCTCTTGAAAGTACTGCGAGCCGATTTCGGCGCGCGGAATGTGTGCGGCGATGGCCAACACCGGTACGCGACTGCGCTGGGCATCGAACAGACCGTTGATCAGGTGTAAGTTGCCGGGTCCGCAACTTCCCGCACAGACCGCCAACCGTCCGGTGACGGCAGCATCTGCCGCGGCGGCGAATGCTGCCGTTTCCTCGTGTCTCACGAGCTCCCACGTGATCACGTCCGACCGTCGGATGGCGTCGGTCAGGCCGTTCAGACTGTCGCCGGGCAGCCCGTAGATTCTTCGCACGCCGCTTTCCTGGAGAAAGGCGATCATGCCTTCTGCGATTGTCGTCGCGTTGAACACGAGTTCCTCGATTCTCCAATGTTAGTGCGTGGCGTGGTTCGAGAGTTTCTCGGCGACGAAAGCGGCCACTTGGTCGGCGTATACATTTCCATGCGCCAGGGTCTGGTGCCCATAGGTCTCTACGCCGGCCGCGATGTCGACGGGGAGAATGGTCGGCGCCTCGCTCACCGCCGTCTCATTGTGACGCAGTTCGCGCGGGTTGACCTCGTCGTCGTCGAAGTTGATCCACAGCAACGGTACCCGGATGTGCCGAAGGAGCGGAACAGGGTCGTAGTCGCGCGACGCTTCGAGGGCATATGCCATGTCGCAGGGATCGGGGGCGCTGCTCATCCACGCGTCGATTTCCACCAAAGCGTCCGCGGCACAGCCGATGTGGTCGAGGCGAGTCGGTGTGGTGTACATCAGGGCCGAGACCGGCCAGGCCGCCTGAAACCCCGGCGATGCCCGGCCGACGTCGCCACTCGGCCAACCGGGGTCCGCCCGGATGGCTCGGGCAATCAATTCGCGCCACAACAGATTTCGTCCGCTTACCGGCGCTGGTTCGCACGCGATGGCGATCGCCGCGTCCATCCGGTCGGGGTACAGGCCCGCCCATAGAAAGGTGTGCATACCTCCCATCGACGTCCCGAGGACCAGCCGGAGGCGGTCAATACCCAGCCGTGTGCACAGCAGATGCTGAGCGCTGACCATGTCGCGGTACCCGTAGGCCGGGAACTTTCCAAAGAGACCGTCGCTGGGCTTACTGCTCAGACCGTGACCAAGCGCATCGGGCATCACGACGAACCACCGCCGCACATCCAGGGGTTGCCCCGAACCGAACATCGCACTGGCGAATTCTGCTCGGAGGAACTGTTCGCTGCTACCGGTCGTACCGTGAAGCAGCAGCACCGCGTTCACGATTCTGCCGCCGGCATCGCGTGCCGCCGAACCCATTGTGCGATAGCGTAATCGAGCGCCCGGCAGCGCGGTCCCGGCGGACAGGGGGAGTTCGTCGACAACCAGGGTGCCGTCGTGCGGTCCGTTCATGTCCCCGCGCTAACCACCCAGGGCGACACCCTTGGCCGCACCGCGCGCTTCGTCCCATGCGGGGCTGTCGACGAACCAGACGTCGTATTCAGCTTGGGCCGGTTCGAGCAGGGAGCGCTCGGCCCTGCCGTGGAAGATGTCGTCGACGAGCCGAAAGTAGTCGAACCGCTGGACTCCCGGAGCGATGACCGTGTAGAGGCGAGCGTCGTGCGCGCTGTCGCAGGCAAACGCATGCGCCATCAGCGGCGGCACCACGACAACGTCGCCACCTTTCAAGGTGCTTACCTTGTCCCCGGTGAGCATCTCCAGCTGCCCGGACACCACGACGAACAATTCCGACGACCGCGCGTGGCAGTGGGGTCCGACGCCCGCCGCGCCTTTGTCGAGGATGACGTCCAACACGCTTACCGCGCCGAACGCCGCCTGCGAGTCGACGACTAGGCCGATCGACGTCCCGGGTGCCGTGCGCAGCAGTTCCCGCTCTCGCACAGCGGGAATGGACTGCGGATCGAAACGCTCAACCGCCACGGCTGTCCTCCTGTTCTGGTCCAGACGCCGCTGCCCACGCCGCATTCGTCCGGGTTGCCCAGCCATGCTCGCAAGCCGCCGCCGCCGCGCGGGAGGCTCGCACGCGCCAGAAAGCGGTTGCGTCGCGCCAGTTGTGGCGGCGCCCGCCGCACCACTGCAACACTGACCCTGGCAGCGAGGTGATCGACCTCGGCGCCGCAGAGAATCGTTTCACACGATAGCGAAACTCGCTGGGCCGCAGCAGCTATGGAGGTGCTCGTGAAGATTGGTTTCAAGGACGACTCGTTTGCGTT
This sequence comes from Mycobacterium hainanense, assembly GCF_041890355.1. Classification (NCBI taxonomy): domain Bacteria; kingdom Bacillati; phylum Actinomycetota; class Actinomycetes; order Mycobacteriales; family Mycobacteriaceae; genus Mycobacterium; species Mycobacterium hainanense. Next base: position 5,423,310 of record NZ_CP169059.1, read on the forward strand.
CGAGCTGGTCCGCAATCTGGGCTTCATCTACTACGGCGGCAGCGATCTGGGTGAGATGATGGCCACCGCCGAGCACATCGTCGAGGGTGATTTCGAGAGCTGGTACACCAATTGGCACGCCCGCGGGGAGCGAACCCTGGACCGCGCCAAGAGCTCACTGGCCGGCGGCCACAACGTCAGCGCCCGGGAGAGCTTTCTGCGGGCATCGACCTATTTCCGGATGGCCGAGTTCTACCTGCACGGCAACCCTGAGGATCCGCGCATCCTGCTGGACTCCCGGGCGTCGCGGGAGGCGTACGCCAAGGCCGCCGAGCTGACCGGACCGACGTGGGAACCCATCGAAATCCCCTACGAGGGAACCACTTTGCCCGGCTACTTCTATAAGGTGGACAATTCCGGCGAGCCTCGCCCCACGCTGATCTTTCACGGTGGCTACGATTCCAGCATCGAGGAGCTGTTCTTCTACGGTGGGGCACCGGCCACCAGGCGCGGCTACAACTGTCTGACCTTCGACGGGCCGGGCCAGGGCGCCCCGGTCCGCGAGCAGAAACTGTTCTTCCGGCACGACTGGGAGAAGGTCGTCAGCCCGGCCGTCGACTACGCGCTGACCCGCTCCGATGTCGACGGCGATCGCCTGGCGCTGAAGGGAATGAGCCTGGGTGGCTATCTCGCCGCCCGCGCGGTCGCATTCGAACCGAGGCTCAAGGCCGCGATCTTCTTCGACGGTGTGTACAGCTTCGACGACTGCTTGCGCGGGCTGTTGTCGCCGGCGGCGGCTCAGGCGTTCGACGACAAGGACGCGTCCGAGTTCGACCAGATCATCGCCGACGAGATACGCACCAACACCATCCTTCGGTGGAATTTCACGCAGGGCACCTTCTCGTTCGGCACCGATTCCTATTACGACTTTGCGGTCGCCTGCCAGCAGATGACCCTGGACGGCGGCGTCGTGGAGCGCATCACCTGCCCCAGCCTGGTCATGGAGGCCGACGGCGACCAGTTCTTCCGAGGCCAGCCCGAACATGTCTTCGAGTCGCTGCGTTCGCCGAAGCAGTTCGCGCGGTTCACCGCCGAGGACGGCGCCGAGAACCACTGTCAGTCTGGGGCGTTGGCGTACAAGGACGAAGTTGTCTTCAATTGGCTCGACGACGTACTGAGCGCAGACCGATGACCGATTCAGCACTTGGCGGACGACTCCCGTTGATCGACCCGGCGACGTTGTCCGGTAATCAGCGCGCTCTGTACGACACGCTACGGTCGACGTTGGTCACGTGGGCAGACGCGAGCGGATTCCGCGGGATGACCGACGACGGGGAGCTGATCGGACCGTTCAATCCGTACCTGTACAGCACCGGCATCACCCCGGGCTTTCTGGCCTGGATGCAGGCCGACTCGGCACACACCACCCTGGACAAACAGACCCACGAGGTCGTCATCCTCACCGTCGGGGCGGTGTGGCAGTCCCCCTACGAGCTTTACGCACACTCGGCCGTCGCGCGAACCGTCGGCCTTTCAGAGCCGGTCATCGAGGGCCTATGCCGCGGCGAGAGCCCTGCCGGACTGACGCGCGGCCAACGCCTGGCACACCGATTCGCCCGACAACTCACCGAGCAACGCCGGGTCGACGACGAGCTGTACCGCGAGGCCGAGGAGCATTTCGGTGCCGCGACCCTGGTCGACCTCGTCTATCTGGTCGGCCTGTACCTGCTGACCTGCGCCCTGCTGAACGCCTTTCAGATCCCGAAACCCGCTGAGGCGTAGTAGATCCGACGCCGGATCCGACGCTGTCAAGGAGGAGCATCCGTGGCCCCGAAGATCGTCATCGAGCACACCACTTTCGGACTGATGGGTCCGCTGGCACATACCGCGACAACATCGATGTCCATTCACTGCGTGGTGTTTCACGTCGGCGAGCGGGTGATCCTGCTCGACACCGGATTCGGTACTCAAGAGATGGACGATCCGCAGGGTTTACTGGGCGCCGACGCCCTGTTCAAACTCGGTATCCTCATCGACCCGCGACTCACGGCCGCACACCGCCTGCAGGCGCGCGGCATCGAGCTCAGCCAGGTCACCGACATCGTCCTGACTCATCTCGACAACGACCACGTGGGAGGTCTGCACGACTTCCCCAACGCTGTCGTCCACGTTGCCGAGGAAGAGCTGAACGCCTACGACGGCACGCAGCAGCGCGGGCCCTACCGGCCCTACCAGGTGTCGCACCGCACTCGGTTCAAGACCTACCCGCCCACCGAGGAACGGTGGTTCGGCTTGCCGGCACGCAGCGTCGACCTGCCACAAGCCCTTGACGTCAAGCTCATTCCACTGCCGGGCCACACGGTGGGGCACTGCGGTGTCGCCTACCGCGAGAACAACGCGTGGTCTTTGCACGCCGGCGACGCGTACTTCGACCACAAGATGAACTTTCTCGCCCAGCCGCCGGGATTGCCGCTCGAGATCGCGTTTCAGACCGACTTCGCCAACCGCGTCGCCACACTGCGCAGGCTGCGGGAGCTACGGCTCGACCACGCCGACGACATTCACATGTTCTGCACTCACGACCAAAGCGAATACCTCAACTGGACAACTGGACGCGGCCAGCCGGACACGCTGATCGAGTACCGGGCCTAACGGCCTTCGGTCTAGCGTCGTCGCAGCACGACGATGGCTTCGTTAGACTTTCTGAATGACTCGAATACCGTTGCGGGCGCGCCGAATACGGCCGACAGCACCCGAGGGGGCAGCTTGCTGAGCGACTCGCCGATCCCGATGTTGTCCTTGGCTTCCGGGGCGCTGGTGTTCTGGATGATCACGATCTTCATGTCGTCCGTGCCGCGATTCTCGAAGTAGTGGAACGACCCCTGGGGCGCGAAAACGACGTCGCCAACATGCTGGTCGAACTTCTCGTGGTTGCCGTTCCCGTCCACGACGACCCAGGCCGCGACGCCTTTGGTGACCAAGTTGATCTCCCAGGCGCTGGGATGCCAGTGCGGCTCTCGGATACCTCCTGGATGCAATGTCAGAAGGACAACGCTGGCTTCCTGGCCCGTCAGTATCGGAAAGTTCTGCTCGTCGGCTTGCTGCAGCCAGCCCCCGTCATAGGTGTCGCGCGGCAGGGCACCCAGATGGCACAGGTGCGGTTGCGAGGTAACGGTCTCGGCCGGGACCCGGGGGTTGCCGAAACGTGCGGCGTCGCCGGCGACTTCCGCGGAGTCCGCCGTGACGAGGCGGTCAACGGCGACGCCGGTGGCGGCGGCAGCGCCGGCCAGACCCGCCCCGCCCAACACTGTGCGGCGGTTGATCGACATCGGCAGCGTCCTTTCCGCCGTCTTGCGTTGGTTGTTACCGTGCCCGCAGGATCGTGACCGCGGTGTCGTGCTTCGTGAACGAGCGGAACGTCTCAGCCGGAGCGCCGAAGACCGCGGCCAGCACCTCGGGCGGCAGCTGGCTGACCGACTCCCCGATGCCGATGTTGTCCTTGTCCTCAGCGGCGCTGCTGTTCTGGACGATCAGCACCTCGAGGTTCTCGGTGCCGAGGTTTTCGAAGTAGTGCAGCGAGCCCTGCGGTGCGAAGACGAGGTCGTCGACGTGAGCCTCGAAACCCTCCGAGTTGCCGTCACCGTCGACGAGCACCCATGTCGCGACCCCAGCGAGGATGAGGTTGAGCTCCCAGGCGCTGGGGTGCCAGTGCGGTTCGCGAATTCCACCGGGCCGCAAGGTGATCAGTTGGATGCTCGCCTGCTGCCCTGAGAGGACGGGGAAATTGTCCTCGTGCGCCTGTTGCTGAAAGCCACCGTCGTAGTGGATCGGGGGCAGCCCCGCCAGCCGAAACAAGTGCGATGCCGAAGTGATCGTCTCGTCCGGCAGGTGAGGGTCCCCGAATCGCAGGGCGTCGTCGGTCACGGGTCCTCGTTTGCATCGTCGTTATCAGGTTGCAGCGCAATATGTCTCGCACCCCTGGGGCGAGTGCCGTCACGTTAACTTTAAAAGCGGAGGCCCGCCCGGGCAGCTCGGCCCGACGAAACTGGCGCGCCGGGACCACCTTTTGGCGCGTCGGAGCCGCGGGCTCGTGGCCTCAATTACCGTGCCAGCGTCGCAAGGCTGCACGTAGCGCGCGGCTGTCGTTGAAGCCGACACGCGCCGCCACCGCCGATTTGCTCAGCCCGCTTTCCAATAACGCCTCGACCCGTTCGCGGCGCAGCGTATCGACGACGTCGCGCCAACTGGTGCCCTCTTCGCTCAGCCGGCGCTGCAGGCTGCGCGGGCTCATGGCCATCTTGTGCGCCGCGAGCCGCAATGACGGCTCCCCCTCGCTCAATTGCGCCGCGACGACCGGTTGAAGCCGGTCGGTCAACGTCGCGCTGGCCCCTTGTGCCTTAATGACGTCGGTGGCGTGCAGTTCGAGGACCGCCGCGAGCGTCGCATCCGCGTCCGGCAGGGGTTGCACAAGGTCGTCAGGTGCGAGCGTCATGAACGAAAGCTCGGTACGAAAATCGACTTCGCGAGCGCCCGTGATCGCGGCGATCCGCGACGCATTGGCCGGGGCGTCCGCCGAGAACCCGAGATGCGTTGGCCGGATCTCGCGTCCCGCCGCGTGCCTGGCAATCCTGAGCATGGTGCCCAGCGCGAATTGGCTCGCGACCGCGTCCACCACCGGGTCACCGGTGCGCACCTGGTAGACCACGGTCAGACCATCACGCTTGCCGCGCGCCAGCCCGACGTCGTTCGCGGCGGTGTTAAGCACGCCGATATGCCGCACAAACCCGGTGACCGCGTCCGCCAGGGTGGGCGCACTACGAAACATGTAGTCCGCCAGACGAAGATGTCCGAAACGCCAGCGACTGGCGATCGTGAATCCGAGGAGAGACTCGTCGGCTTCTTTGATGGCGAGTTGCCAGAGGCTCGTCAGCAACGCCACTGGCACACGCCTGGGGTGCCCCACCGGTCCGCCGGCCGGCAGGCGGGCCGTACCGGCCAGTACCAAGGAGCCGCCGGTGACCTCCTTCAGGCCGCCCACGACCAGGCGCCCCAAACCGGCGTCAACCGTCGGCTCCGCCCGCAGATCCTGCATCGGCCTAACCTTCCCGCAACTTCGCTGTTCTGCCAGAACACCACGGACGCAGGGTCTGCACAACCGCAGCGGCGTGGGACACCGTCCGCTAGCGCTGAGTTCATCGAAACGCCAAGATCGCGATGGCGCAAAACCATGCGCCCTGGGCGGGCTCAGGATCTAGCGCCCGCTTTTCACCGCAGCTCCACGGCCGGTCTGAGATCGCGCCGCTCCCGTCCCCACAAAGGAATCGGTCGAGCGCACCGCATGAGTGCACGCTGGTCATTCGTGCGAGCGCACGGCAGCCACGACGGCCCGGGGAGCCTCGGAATGCGGGTAGTGCCCCACGCCGGGCAGCTCGGTCACCTTGGCGTGCGGCAGGACCTTGGTTGCCAGGTCGAGGACCCGGCGGCCCGAAACCGGGTCGTCAACGCCCCACACCAGATGCATCGGGCCCCTCCACGCGGCCAGGGCCGCTTCCCACCGCCCGTGATGGACTTCGCGTTCGGAGTTGTACTTGATGAGCAGGTGCCAGAGCTTGTGGCCCCTGTCGCGAGAGATGCCCAGCCACAATTCGTCGAATTCGCTGTCGGTGAGCCGCGAACCGCGAACCGCGTCCAGCAGCGACCGCACCCTGGAGGCGCTGACGCAGGCGGCCAGCAGGGTCCCGACGACAGGCCGAATCAGCATTTTCTGCATGCGCGTCGGGCGGTATGCGCTGTAGACGATGCCGGCGTTCAGTACAACGAGGCGCGCGATCGCGAATGTCAGCTGCCCCCGATTGACGCGATCCACCAGTTCCTGGCTGGTAAGCACGCCGTAGTCGTGGACCACCAAACGCGCCGAGGTCACGCTCAGGTGCGCGAGGAGGTCCTCAACGGTGTCGGCGGCCTCGGACACGGAGTACTGGTAGGGACGTGGCTTGGCAGAGGCGCCGTAGCCGAGGAAGTCCAGCGTGATCACGTCATGGTCACGGGCCAGGTCGGCGGCGACGGCGGCAAAGTCGTACGACCACGTCGGAAATCCGTGCAGCATCAGCACCGTGGGTCCCCTGCCGCTGCGCCGAAACGCAATACGATGCCCGCGGCGGCTGGTGAACGTGTCGTTTTCGGCAATCCACCGCGCCGCGCCGATCTGCCGATCGCTGGCCGTCATCTACTGCCGTCCTCCTCATGGCCGCCGAACGCCCATGCTCGCAAGGCGACCCTTTCGGGCGGGAGGCTCGGTCACGCCACGAAGCGGCTCCGCGGTGCCAGTCTTTGCGCGGACCGGCGCACCCGTCGGCGCTGGCGATCAAATGAGGCCCACGCCCGCGGCTCGACGCGGATTAAATAGCCGCCAGCGCCTTTTCGTCCTCGTCGGCGAAGGTGTCTTCGAGCTGCAGCGGCGAGTAGTCGAGGTCGATCTCCTCCAGCGGCCGGCCGCGGGCGCTGGAGATGGTGCCGAATCGCCGCATGCCCTTGTCGGCCGCGTACTGCATGAACTCGTCCACCGAGAGGCCGAACGGCATCGGATCGTACAGCGAGAAGCCCTCTTCGATGAGGCGCAGCCCCAGCGGCATGAGCTCGTTCATGCGCGCCTCGAAGACGCCCCAGTTGGCGTCGTCGGCGGCGACGTGGCGGCGGCAGGTGAACGTGCCCCACGCCATGTGGCGCCGCTCGTCGTCGCCGATGCGGCGGACCAGCTCCTGCATGCCGGGGAGGATGCCGCGCTCCACGCAGATCTTGTGCCAGCCGAAGTAGCCCGTGAGCGCCAGCATGCCTTCGACCATGTGGTTGTAGGTGACCGAGGCCCGCACCTGGGCGGCCGGTGAGGGGTCAACCGACAAGGCGTTGAGGCAGTCCGGCAGTTCCTCGTAGAAGATCGTCCGGTAGGTGGGGATGTCGTCGAGGTATTGATGCAAGTCGTCGGTGACGCCGACGGCGTCGAGCCACATGCGGAACACCTGGACGTGCTTGGCCTCCTCGAACGCGAACTGCGTCAGGTACATCTCGTCGCCGAGGCGGCCCTCGATGCGCATCGCCGACATGAACGGCTGGATGTCCTCGGTCACCGCTTCCTCACCCGCGATGAACTCCGCGCACAGCCGGACGGCGTAGTGGCGTTCGTCGTCGGTCAGCCGCTCCCAGTCGGCGCGGTCGCGGGAGAAGTCGATGTCGGCAGGGTTCCAAAACTTCGCGTTGCCGCCGGCGAAGAGCCGCAACGGCAAGCTGTCCCAGTTGAGCCCGCCTTTGACCATCGAGCCCGAATGCGTGCGTGTCATGTGACCTCCTCGGATCGTTTCGGTTCGGGGGTGACGGCGGCATTCGCCGAGAACGCCGCCTCCAGGACCGCGACCAGCCGGCGCACGGCCAGTGCCGGCTGCTCCGGGGTGGGCTCGTCGAGCCCGAGAACCGGGTCCAGCCCGCGCATGTAGGGCGCCAGCGCCAGGTGCGGAAAGATCAAGAGCAGCAACGACAGCAGCGCGTCGGTGTCCGAGTCGGCGCGCAGATCGCCGCGGGCCTTCGCGTCGCGAACCAGCGGCCGCATCACTTCCAGGTAGTGCCGGTGGATGACGTTCTGCACGCTGACGCGGGCCTCGGTGTCGACTTCCAGGGTCGCCGCGGCGTGCAGCGCCCGCTCGTGCGGGTGGTCGGCGAAGTAGGCCACCCACGCGTCGAGCCAGTCGGTCAGAAAGTCGAAGAACGGCCGGCTCGGGTCCAGCTCGCGGATGCGGTCTTCCATGTACGCGCGGACCCGCTGGCTGCCGATGTCGGCGATGAACGCGAACAGGTCGCGCTTGTCCGCGAAGTACTGGAAGAGGCTGCCCTTCGCGACGCCGGCCCGCCGCGCGATGACGTTGAGGCTGCCGCGGGAGAAGCCGTGCGTCCCGAACTCTTGCTCCGCGGCGTCGATGATGGCGGCGCGCCGGGCGGCGTCCACCCGTGCCCAAGTCACCGTTGGCAATGCGGCCCCCTAACTTCGATGACCACTGGTCATATTACGGTGAGCTGCGTCACAGTCAAGAGGTTTCTTGGCGGCGGTCATACCCAGGTCCCGGTTGGAGGGCCACGCCCGCCGCCGAGTGGTGAACCCCGGCCTCGCGCCGGGCCTGCCGGTGTGCGCCGAACGTCACGCTGGCGTGACGCCGCCTTCCGCGCGCCACACCAGCGTGACGCGAGCGGCTAGGGCCGCATCTCGTACGCACCGTTGATCGGCTGGATGTGTTCCTTCCAGACCTGGTCGTAGCGCGCATGGTCGAACACCGGACGACGGATCATCCGCATCGCGAAACGGGCCTGCGCCTCGGTCGTGGCCGACTTGTCGCCCAGCTCGACGGCGTAGCTGTTGAAGTCGCGCACCAGCACGGCGAACATCTCGTCGATCAGCGCGTCGTCCACCCCGGACAGCGGGGCCTCCTCCAAGATCAGCTGGGCGTAGGGCACCGTGGCAAACAGCTGCCCAACCCCGAACGCGAAGTCGATGTCCTTCTGTTGCGCGGCGTCGGGGGTGGCGCTGGCCAGCATGTCGGCCAGCACGTCGATCTGCTCGCGCAGCAGCGCGACGTTGGGCAGGTGCGCATAGCTTTCGAACGGCGCCCGCCAATCGTGAAAGCGCACCTTGCCCAGTCCCCCGGTGGGGCCCTGGTTGAACAGGAACGAGTCGTCGACCGCGTCGTCGCGACGGCCGATCAACGGCAAGTCCCCGTTCGGCGCGAACAGGTAGTTGGGCATGAACTTGGCCAGCAACCCGATGTTGATGTGCACGGTGCCTTCCAGCCTTGGCAGCAAACCGATTTCGCGGGTCATGGCCTCGAAGATGGTGTCCTTCTCGACACCCTTGGCGGCGATCACGTCCCACAGCGCGGTGATCACCCGCTCGCCTTCACTGGTGATCTTCGCCTTGGTCAGCGGGCTGTAGAGCAGGTATCGGCGGTCGTTCGCCGACGCGCTGCGCATGTAGTCGCACGCGCGGGTGGCGACCAGCTTCATCGCGATCAGCCGGACGTACGCGTCGGTGAGCAGCCGCCGCACGTGGCTGAAATCGGTGACGACCGTGCCGTAGAGGATGCGATTGGAGGCGTGGGTGACCGCCTCGTACATGGCGTGGGTGCACATGCCGACGGCGCCCCAGCCCAGGTTGTACTTGCACACGTTGACGGTGTTGAGGGCGGCGTGAAAGGCCTCGGGGCCGCGGTGCAGGATGTCGGCCTCGGCAACCGGGTAGTCGCGCAGTGCGTAGTTGGCGACGAAGTTCTGGGAGTTGACCACGTTCTTGATCAGCTCGTAGCGGTCGTGCTGAGAGTCGGCGACGAAGAACACGTACTCGTCGGAACCCGCGATCTTGCCGAAGGTCGAGACCATCCGCGCCACGTTGGCGTTACCGATGTAGTACTTCTCGCCGCTCGCGCTCCACCCGTGTTCGGACGGCGTGAGGATCATGTCGGTCTGGTAGACGTCGGCGCCGTGCGTCTGCTCGGACAGGCCGAAGGCGAACACCTCGCCGGCCTCCAGCTGCGCGGCTGCCTTGCGTTTGGCGTCGGTATTGTCGCTCATCCAGATCGGACCCAGGCCCAGCGCCGTCACCTGGAACGGGTACCAGTAGTTCAGGCCGTAGAAGCCCACGATCTCGGCGAACTCGCTGATTCGGTAGGTGTCCCAGCGGCAGTCGTCGGCGCCGTACTCGGACGGGGTCAGCAGGGAGGCGAAGATGCGCTCGCGCCCGACGTGGTCCAAAAACTCTGAGTACCAAACCCGTTCGTGGTCGTCATGCTTCAGCCGCGCCTTGCCGCGCGATTCGAAGAAGTCGACCGTGGTGGCCATGATCTCACCCGAACGACGATCCGGGTACTGGCGCTGCAGGTTGTTGGGATTGAGCAACATGGCGGGCCTCCCTGGGTTCGGCCAAAGACGAGGGTGACGGTACGCCACTAACGCGGCTGCGGTACAGCCAACGAAACGCGTGGCGCCGTCATGCGGCCGCGGCCGCATTCGTGTCGATGCTCCGCGGCAAATACGGCAAGGCTCGCCGGCACGATGAGCAGTCCGAGCACCACGGCGGGCCAGTTCACCGTCCGCCCGCCCGCGATCTCGACGAAGAGCGCGATTGCCGGCACCAAGGCGAGCGCCGCGGTCACCAGTACCGGCGACAGCCGTTGAATTGCGTACTGGATCAAGAAGAGAGGCACCACCAGGGAGCCCAGCGCGGCCGCGATCGACGCACTCAAAGGCATCGACGGCGCTGGGATCGCCCCGGACGGAACCAAGACCAGCAAAGCAGCCGAAGCCACAACCGCCGTGGCGTAGTAGCGGTGCGCCATCACTTGCCGCACACCCGCGACGTCACGGCCCAGGCGGCGGGAAACGACGGCCACCCCGCCGGCGGCCAAGCCGTCGACGACACCGAGGGCGGCCGCGGCCAGCAGCGCCATGATTCCCCGGGAATCCGACCAGCCCAGGGCCGCCACCAGCGAGCTGCCCAGCCCGGCCAACAGGCACACCGCCCACCACTGAGCGCGACCAGGGCGCGTCGAAGCATTACCGCGAGCCGCCTGAAAGCCCGACCAGGCTGTCACCGAAAGGGGAGCGAACGAGGCGCCCAGGGTAAACACCACAACCGCACCGTAGATCGCCACACCCAAGAAGAAGGCGAGGAATGTGACTGCGGTCCATAGGTTTAACCACGCCAAGGGTCGGATGGCGGGTGTGCGCGACGCTGAATCCTGCCGCGCCGCCAGCCTTCCCAGCACCGTGCACGCGGCGGCGGCGATCGCCAAGATCAGCAGGCTGTCCGCGGGGCCATTCTGGTCCGCCCGGCGCGCGGGCTGGTCGGAAAGCAAACAGATCGGCGACGCGACGGCACGCGTGACGATCCATCGTGATCTTGACGGGCTGGTCGAGGGCGAATACGCGTTGCTCGTCGACGGATCGGACATGCGGCAGTGCTTTCACCTCGAGGTGCTGACGGTCCCGGACGTTCGACGCGAACTCGCCCATGCCGGACTGCGCTTGCTCAACAGGGCACCCGAGACGACGGAATGGCTCCAGGCGGTGCGTTCGCGGGCTTGATCCCACCCGCGCCGCCGGGCCCCGATCCGTCGTCGAGGAAACGGCCCTGTCGGTTTACCGCCGAGTCGACCTAGAGTCAGACACGTGTCAGCACTCAATACCGCCCGCGGCGCCATCGATACCGCCGACCTGGGCGTGACCCTCATGCACGAGCACGTGTTCATCATGACCACCGAGATCGCCCAGAACTATCCCGAAGCCTGGGGCGACGAGGACCGGCGCGTGGCCGACGCCATCGATCGGCTCAACGAACTGAAGTCCCGCGGGGTCGACACCATCGTCGACCTGACCGTGATCGGCCTGGGCCGCTACATCCCGCGCATCGCGCGCGTCGCGGCGGCCACCGATCTGAATATCGTTGTGGCGACTGGCCTTTACACCTACAACGACGTGCCGTTCTGTTTCCACTACCTGGGCCCCGGCGCGCCGCTGGACGGCCCCGAGATCATGACCGACATGTTCGTCCGCGACATCGAGCAGGGCATCGCCGACACGGGCGTCAAGGCCGGGATCCTCAAGTGCGCCACCGACGAGCCCGGAGTCACGCCGGGCGTCGAGCGGGTGCTGCGCGCCGTCGCCCAGGCGCACAAGCGCACCGGGGTGCCGATTTCCACCCACACCCACGCGGGGTTGCGCCGCGGGCTCGAACAGCAGCGCATCTTCGAAGAGGAGGGCGTCGACCTGAGCCGGGTGGTGATCGGCCATTCCGGTGACACCACCGATCTCGGTTACCTCGAGGAACTCATCGCCGCCGGCTCCTACATCGGGATGGACCGATTCGGCATCGACGTGTACCTGCCGTTCGAGGACCGGGTCAACACCGTGGCGCAGATGTGCGAGCGCGGGCACGCCGACAAGATGGTGCTCTCCCACGACGCGAACTGTTACTTCGACGCGATACCCGAGGACCTGCTGGCGGTAGCCGCGCCGAACTGGCACTACCTGCACATCCACAACGACGTCATCCCTGCGCTCAAGGAGCGCGGGGTCACCGACGAGCAGCTGAAAACCATGCTGGTCGACAACCCCCGCCGCATCTTCGAGCGGCAGGGCGCATATGAGTGAGCCGGTCCCGCCGATCGGCACCCAGATCGCGGCGCTGGCCGCGCTCGCGCCCGACGAGCCCGCCGTCACCTGCGACGGCCTGACGCTCACCCGCGCCGAGCTCGACGCGTCGACGAACCGGTTGGCTCGCGCCTACGCCGATCGCGGCGTGGGTGTCGGCGACTACGTGACCATGGTGTTGCCCAACTCCGTGGAGTGGATCCAGGCGGCCGTGGCGTGCTGGAAGTTGGGCGCAGTGCCCCAGCCGCTGTCGGCACGGTTGCCGGACGCGGAACTGCAGGGGCTACTCGACCTGCGCCCGCCCGCGCTGCTGGTCGGCCGCGAGCATCCCGAGATACCCAGCATCCCAACGGGTTTCACGCCGGGGCCGGAATGCTCGGACGCGCCGTTGCCGGAAGCGGTGTCGCCGGTGTGGAAGGCGATGGGATCCGGCGGCAGCACCGGCCGGCCCAAGCTCATCGAATCGGCGGGCGACACCCGGATACCGGCGGCCATCGGATATCCGCTGGGTGCGCAGCCCGGCGACACGACGCTGGTGCCGATCCCGCTGTCCCACAACACGGGGTTCACCACCGCGACCATCGCCCTGCTGATGCGCCATCACCTGGTGGTGATGAGCCGGTTCGACCCGCACCAGTTTCTGCGGCTGATCACCGACCACCGCGTCACGTTCCTGACGACGGTGCCGACGATCATGCAGCGGACGCTGCCCGTCTACCACGCCGATCCCGGGTCCTACGACCTGTCGTCACTGCGCCGCTTCTGGCATATGGGCGCACCCTGCCCACCGGCGATCAAGCAGGCCTGGATCGATCTGCTGGGCCCCGAGGTCGTCTGGGAACTCTACGGCGGCACCGAATTACAGGCACTCACCTTCATCTCGGGCGACCAGTGGCTGACCCACCGCGGCTCCGTCGGCGTGGTGGTCGCCGGGGAGATGCGGGTGCTCGACGACGAGGGCAACCCGTGCCCGCCCGGCGTGGTCGGCGAGATCTACATGCGGCCAGCCCCCGGCAGCGCGCCCACCTACCGCTACGTCGGCGCCACGGCCAAGTCTCGCGACGGCTGGGATTCCCTTGGGGATCTTGGCCATTTCGACGCCGACGGCTTCCTCTACCTGTCCGACCGCCGGGTGGACATGTTCACCGTGGGCGGCCGCAACGTCTACCCCGCCGAGATCGAGAACGCGCTGTCGGCGCACCCGGACGTGCTGTCCTGCCTTGTCGTCGGCGTGCCCGACCCGAACTCGGGCGACCTGGGCCAGGTTCCCTACGCGCTGGTGCACACGGCCGACGGTTCGGTGCTGGATTCCGCTGGCGTGCAGGCGTTTCTGCGCGAACGCATCGCGGGGTACAAGGTGCCGGCGTTCGTCGAATTCGTCGACACCCCACTGCGCGACGACGCCGGCAAGGCCCGCCGCTCGGCGGTGCGCGCCCAGATCATCGAGCGACTGCAGGCGCGGTGACCACCGGAGGATCGGTGGCTGTGCGCACGGGCCAACCCGGCCAAACCCGCTACGCCGCGTCGGATTTGGACAGCGGACGGAACCGGACGGGTCGTCCCAGGACCACCTTGGCCGTGATCGCGCCGAGCTTCAGCATGCCCAGGTAGGTGGACGGGTTGAACAGCGTCGGCCACACCGTACGGCTTTTGTTTTCGTCGATCGGACGTCCGGAGAACCGGTCGCGTAGCCACCTGAGGGCCATCGGCGAGGACAGCGGGTGAAGCAGCAGGTGACCGCAGAATCGATCGCGGTGATAGGTGACCGCCGCCCCCGCGGCGCCATACGTCTCGACGAGCTCATCGATGTCGTCGACGCTGATGATCCTGTCGTGCACCGCCTGGATCACCAGCAGGGGCAGTGCGGGTGGGGTCTTGCCGAGCTTGGTTTCGTCGAAGATGTGGCGCACCTCCGGCAGGTCCCACAGTTCGTCCGTGGAGATGTCGACGTAGGAGCCGATGTCGGCGTTGCGCAGCCGCCGAACCGCGCCCGCGGTGGTCAGCCTCCGCAATTCATTCAGCACCGCCCTACCCTCTTCGGTGGCGTGCTCGATGACGACCCGCTGCGCTTCCGGGAACACCTCGGTCAGCGCCGCGATCATCAGCGCGGCCAGTCCGGCGAAAAACGACCCGTTGAGCCGGCGCGCGACGCTTTCCGGGTCGGCGACCGGTGAGCCGAGCACCGCGCCGACGAGATTGAGTTCCGGCGCGTAGCGGGCGGCCGCCTCGGCTGCCCACGCGGAGGCGAAACCACCGCCCGAATAACCCCACAAACCCACCGGGGCGGTCGGCGACAAGCCCAGGGGTTCGCAATTCAGGGCCGCCCGGACACCGTCGAGAATGCGATACCCCGGCTCGCGGGGGGCGCCCCACATGCCGTGGCAGCCCTCGTGGTCGGGCACCGAGACCGCCCACCCTTCGGCCAGTGCCGCCGCCACCAGCAGGAACTCCGCCTGCGTGAACGCACCGATCGCCCCGGCGCCGCGCCGCAGCGCGTACGACGGGAAACACTGCGACGCCACCGCATCGATAGCGCACTGATACGACAACACCGGACACTGGGGATCGCGCTGCTCCGGCAGCAACACGGTGGTCACCGCGACCTCCGGATCGTCGTGCAGGTTCGTGCTGCGGTAGAGGAGTTGGGTGGCCGTCGAGCTTTGCGGCAGCAGGCCCAAAAAGCCCAACTCGACCGTGCGCGAACGCAGCACGGTGCCGCACTCGGCCTCCTCATAACCTGGCGGCGGTTGGTAGAACGGGTCGTCGTCCGGCAGCAGGGGACGCTCGCCCGGACGCGACTCCTCGAGCGGCGTGTCCGCCCTCAGCCGTGCCGTCATCATGTCGTTGTCCATCGTTCGAACGCCTCTCCCAGGACCTAAGCAACTGTTAACCCGCCGCTCTATACCGGGTGTTACCCAAAAATGAGGTTTCGAGACCTTCGGTACCGCATGGAGAGGAATTCGGGTGGCGGTCCGGACAGGTTCAGGGCGCGATCGCGTCGGCCTCCGCGTCGACACCCCGGGCGGCTTCGGCCGGCCTCTCGCGGCTCTCCCAGCGCCGCAACGCTTCCCGGCAGGGCGACTCGACCAGCCCGTAGCTGACCGCCGCTATCGCCCACCCGAAGATCAGCGTCAGCACCAGCACCGAGGGCATCCGGCCGGTGAATGCGAACGTTCCGAGCACCGGGAACACCATGGCCAGCGCGGCCAGGTGCCACACGAACAGGCCGTAGGACCACCGTCCCAGCGTCACCATCACGGTGCTGCCGAGCAGCCGGTGCGGCGTATCGATCCGGTCGAGCACCAGCGGGGCGACCAGTGCGAACGCCACCAGCGAGCCCGCCGCCGTCTTCACCGCGAACTGCGTTGCGGTGCCGGGGATCAGGCCCTCGGGGCCGGCCAGCGGGGAGGCCGCCACCAGGTAGGCCAGCACGGCGACAACCGCCATCACGACTCGGCCCGCCTTTTTCTGCGCCAAGCGCAGTAGCAGGCCGACCGGGCTGTGCACCCATTCCGCCAGCAGCATGCCCGCGGCGAACCAGGAGAAGAATGCCGGCGGCCAGTTGAGCGGGTTGGTGCCGGACCCGGAATGGATGGGTGCCCAGCCCCATGCCCAGCTCAGCGCGGCGAGCGCGGCGATCACCGGGACCCGTGCGCCGGCCGGCAGCCGCCGGGCCAGCAGCGCCAGGACCGGCAGGGCCAGGTAGAAGCTGACCTCGACGGAAAGGCTCCACATCTGGGTCAGCCCGCCTGTCAGGGTGAGGGGCACGTAGATCTGGGTGAGAGTCAGGTTGGCCAGCCACACCGTCGGGCTGGCGTGGTCCGCGTCGGGTAGCAACGTCAGGATCACGACGACCGCCACCACGTAGGCGGGCATGATGCGCACGGCCCGCGACCGCAAGTAGTGGCCCGTGCGGGGTCGTGGACGCAGGCCACGCGCCGCGGCCGCGTGTCCGCGCCACAACAGGAATCCGGACAACGCGAAGAACACCGCGACGGCCAGATCGAAGCGGCCGAACAGCCGCCCGGAGACACCGCTGGAGTGGCCGGTCTGGAAAGCGACGTGCGTGACCACCACACCCATGGCCGCGCACGCGCGCATCCCCTCCACCGCGGGCAGGAAGCTGCGGATCCCGCCCACCTGTCGGTCATCGGTCACCCCCACAGTTTGCATCTGCGGAGTGAGGGAACGAATGGGGAGACCCGAAGGACCGAGCAACAGGTTCGTAAGTCGGGCCCTTACGTTCTGCTGTTAGGGTCAAACGGGTTTGCCTCGGTGCTTGCTCAGGTCGGGGTGGGTCGCGGCCGACGGCGCATAGCGAGAGCACTAGGAGGGCACAGCAACGTGAACCGAGCAGTCATGTTGCGGTTCGCCGCATGCGGGATCATCGGACTGGGCGCCGCCCTGCTGATCGCCGCGCTGCTGTTGTCGACCTACACCACCAGCCGGATCACCAAGGTTCCGCTCGACATTGACGCCACGCTGATCAGCGACGGCAGCGGAACCGCGCTCGACGCCGCGTCGCTGTCGACCGATCACGTCGTCGTCAACCAGAACGTACCGCTGGTGTCCCAGCAGCAGATCAGCGTCGAATCGCCGGCCAACGCCGACGTGGTCACGCTGCAGGTCGGCAGTTCGGTGCGGCGCACCGACAAGCAGAAGGACAGCGGCCTACTGCTGGCGATCGTCGACACCGTCACCCTCAACCGCAAGACCGCGACGGCCGTGTCCGACGACACCCACACCGGCGGCTCGGTCCAGAAGCCGCGCGCCTTCAACGACGAAAACCCGCCCACCGCGATGCCGCTGCGGCACGACGGCCTGGCCTACCGGTTCCCGCTCCACACCGAGAAGAAGACGTACCCCTACTTCGATCCGATCGCGCAGAAGCCGTTCGACGTCAACTACGACAGCGAGGAAGACGTCAACGGCCTGACCGCATACAAGTTCACCCAGAACATCGGCTACAACGCCGACGGCAAGCTGGTGGCCCCCGTGACGTACCCGTCGCTGATGGCCGGCAACGAGGACGCCAAGCAGACCACGTCGGCGTCGATGTGGGGCATCCAGGGCGGTGACCCGAACGAGCAGATCACCATGACGCGCTACTACGCGGCGCAGCGCACCTTCTGGGTGGACCCGGTGTCGGGCACCATCGTCAAGGAGACCGAGCACGCCAACCACTACTTCGCCCGCGATCCGCTCAAACCGGAGCTGACGCTGGCCGACTACAAGGTCACCTCCAACCAGGACACGGTCGAATCGCAGGTGAACGCCGCCCGTGACGAGCGCGACCGGCTGTCGCTGTGGTCGCGGGTGCTGCCGATCACGTTCACCGCGGTCGGCCTGATCGCGCTGGTCGCCGGCGGCGTACTCGCCTCGTTCAGCCTGCGCACCGAGAGCGCCCTGACCGATCCCGGCCTGGACCGGGGCGACCAGGACTTCTTCGGCCGCAGCGGGCTCGAGGAACCGGTCCCCGGCGCCGAGGCCGAGACCGAGAAGCTGCCCACGCAGCGCCCCACCGCGCACGACGATCCCGGCGCGGAAGCGCCCACCCTGGGCTCCGACGAGCCGCCCGATTCCGGGCCGCCCGAGCCCACCAGTCCGCCCGAACGGGAATAGCCCGCCGCGTGCGCTGGACCCGGCCCGGGTACGCGCTGGTCTTGGCGCTGCTGGTGGTCGGACCGCTGCTCAAGCCCGGCTACCTGTTGCTGCGCGACGCGGTGTCCACGCCGCGCTCGTATGTGACGGATACCGCGCTGGGGCTGACCGCGGCGCCGCGGGCGACGCCCCAGGACTTCGCCCTGGCGCTGGCCTCGCACGTGCTAGACGGCGGCCTCGTGGTCAAGGCGCTGCTGGTCCTGGGGCTCTGGCTCGCCGGATGGGGCGCGGCCCGGCTGGTCGCCACGGCGCTGCCCGACGCGGGCATGGCCGGCCAGTTCGTCGCCACCACCCTGGCGATCTGGAACCCCTACGTCGCCGAGCGGCTGCTGCAGGGCCATTGGAGCCTGCTGGTCGGCTACGGCTGCCTGCCCTGGGTCGCAACGACCATGCTGACGCTGCGGACGGGCACCGGCTCGTTCTTCGGGCTCGCCTTCTGGGGCGCGCTCGCCGGGCTGACGCCGACCGGCCTGTTGCTCGCCGCGACGGTCGGGCTCGTGTGCGTCGCCGCCCCCGGGGCGGGCCGGCCCCGCTGGCTGTGCGCCGCGGTGGCTTTGGCCGTCGCATTCGTGGCGGCGCTGCCCTGGCTGACAGCAGCGGTCGTCGGCGCGTCGCTGGCCGCCCACACGGTCGCGAACACCCTGGGGGTCGCCGCGTTCGCGCCGCGCGCCGAGCCGGGCCTGGGCACGCTCGCCAGCCTGGCCGCCCTCGGCGGGATCTGGAATGGCGAGGCCGTGCCCATTTCGCGAACCACCGTGTTCGCGGTGGCGTCGGCCATGGCGCTGCTGGGCGTGGTGGCCGCCGGCCTGCCGACGGTGCTGCGGCGCCCGGCGGCGCGTCCGCTATTCGCGTTGGCGGCGGCGGCCGTGCTGGTGCCTGCCGCGCTGGCCACCGGCCCGGGCCTGCACCTGCTTTCCGCGGTGGTTGACGCCGTGCCCGGCTTCGGGGTGCTGCGGGACGGGCAGAAGTGGGTGGCGCTGGCCGTGCCGGGATACGCGCTGGCGGGCGCGGGCGCGGTGGTGACGCTGCAGAGGTGGCTGTGGCCGGCGATCACGGCGCCGGTCTGCTGCCTCGCGCTGATGTTCGCGCTGCCCGACCTCGCCTGGGGCGTGTGGGGTCAGGTGTCACCGGTGCAGTATCCGCGCGGGTGGGCCGCGGTGGCCGCCGCCATCAACGAACGGCCCGCGACGGTGGCGGTGTTGCCGGCCGGCACCATGCGCCTCTACAGCTGGTCGGGTCGCGCCCCGGTGCTGGATCCGTTGCCCCGCTGGGTGCGCGCGGACGTGCTGAGCACGGGCGACCTGGCTATCTCGGGGACCGTCGTCCCCGGCGAGGGCAGCCGCGCCCGGGCGGTGCAGCAGTTGCTGCTGGCCGGCCCCGACCCGGCTGCCCTGGCCCAGGCCGGGGTGGGCTGGCTGGTCGTCGAGGCGGACACCGCGGGCGACATGGGGGCGTCGGCCCGCACCCTCGATGCGTTGCCGCCGGTCTACCGCGACGACGACATCGCGCTCTACCGGATCGGCGGCGACACCGCCGGGGTGTCCGCCGGCGCGCGCACGGCGACGCTGATCGCGCATCTGGCGTGGCTGGCGGCGCTGCTGGTGGGCGGAGTCGGCACGCTGATCGGCGCGGGGCGCTCGCGATCAGTTGCGCGACACGTAAACGGTTGCGACGACACGCCGAAAAGCCGCGCCACCGAATAAGTCTCGAGGGGCGCGGTCAGCCCTGGCCACTGACCAGCCCGCTGACCGGCCGCCCGGTCCGCACGGCGTCGAGCACCGTGCGCATGGCGTCGGCGCTTTGCCGCCAGGAGAATTCGCCGCTTCGGGTGTGGGCCTTGGCGCCGAGCTGGTCGCGCAGCACCGGGTCGGAAAGCAAGTCCTCGAGGCGGTCCACCAGCTCGGCATGGGTGTCCACCAGGATCCCCGTCACCTCGTCGACGATCGAGTCCGACAGGCCCCCCGAGGATCGGTAGCCGATGGTCGGCACCCCGTGCTGGGCCGCCTCGACGACCGCCAGGCCCCAACCCTCCTTGCGTGAGGGCAACAGTTGCACCCAAGCGCTTTGCAGCACATGGTGTTTGGTCACGTCGTCGACGTGGCCGTGGAAGGTTACCGCGCCGGAGATGCCCAGTCGGCCGACGTGGTCGACGAGCCGCTGGCGCCACCAGCCGTCGCCGACGATGTCGAGGTGCAGGCCCGGCATCCGCGGCCGCAGCTGCGCGACGGCCTCGAGGGCGTCCTCGATCTGCTTGTGCGGCACCAGCCGCGACAGCACCACCACCCGTGGCGCGGCGGCGCGCGGGCCGGACAGCGTTCGGGCCGGGGCCTCGTCGAGGCCGTTGCGCACCACCGCGATGTGCGCGTTGTCGACCCCGAGCGTCACCAGGTCGCGCGCCGACGGCAGCGACACCGTCACGTACTGGTTGCGCCGGTTGAGCCGGGGCGACAGCCTCGATTCGATGAACCAGCCGAGCCGGCCGAGCACCGGGCCGGCCACCGGCCACTGTTCGCGGTGGCAGTGGTGCACCAGCACCAGCACCCGCCGGCCATACACCAGTCGGGCGAGGAACGGCAGGCCGTTCTGGGTGTCGACGACCACATCGGGCCGCACACGGCGCAGCGGCCCGAGTCCCAGCCGGGCCGCCGCCATCGCGAGCAGGGCCCAGACGTAGACCGAGTAGCGGCCGCCGGCGCGGTCGATGCGCACACCGTCGACCACCTCCCGGCGCGGCGCGCCAGGGTAACGGGCGGTGCGGAGCGTGACGGCGATGCCGGACGCGGCCAGCTGCGCGCCGATGCGCTGCAAGTAGGCCTCGCTGCCGCCGCCCTGCGGGTGCCCGGTATCGCGCCAGCACAGCAGGAGCACGGAGCGCAGACCAGACATCACGGGTCAGCCTAGCCCGGTGACGATGCACGCCGCCCCGCGGCGAGGGGGCGAGGGGGCGAGGCGGGCGGTCGAACTCAGCCCGGCGACGATGCACGCCGCCCCGCGGCGTGAGGTGGGGGTACCCCCAGCCGCGCTGGCGGCGAGGGGGCGAGTCGGGCGGTCCAACTCAGCCCGGCGGCGATGCACGCCGGCGCTGCGTAGGGTTGGCCGGTGGCCGTGACCCCGGATCCCACCCGCGTTTTCGGGCGGCGGGCGACCCTGGGCCGCGCGATCCGGCTGCTGTCCGAGTTCCGCTTCGAACAATCGGACCCCGCCCGGTTCTACGGCGCGCTGGCGACGGACACCGCAGCGATGGTGAGTGATCTTTGGCTGGCCACGCACGGCGAGTCCCCGGCCGGCCGCACCCTGCTCGACGTCGGCGGCGGCCCCGGTTACTTCTCGGCCGCGTTCGCCGACACCGGGATCCGCTACCTGGGCGTCGAACCCGACCCGAGCGAGATGCACGCGGCCGCGCCAGCGCCCGCCCGCGGCGCCGCTAACTTCGTGCGCGCTTCCGGCATGGCCCTGCCGTTTGCCGACGACTCGGTGGACATCTGCCTGTCGTCCAACGTCGCCGAACACGTGCCGCACCCCTGGCGGCTCGGCGCCGAAATGCTGCGGGTGACCAAGCCCGGCGGCCTGGCCGTGCTTTCCTACACCGTCTGGCTTGGCCCGTTCGGGGGGCACGAGATGGGCCTGACCCACTACTTCGGCGGCGCGCGCGCCGCCAGGCGCTATGCCCGCAAACACGGGCGTCCGGCCAAAAACAACTACGGGTCGTCGTTGTTCGCGGTGTCTGCGGCCGACGGCCTGACGTGGGCCGCGGACACCGGGGCGGCGGTGGCCGCATTTCCCCGCTACCACCCGCGATGGGCGTGGTGGCTGACCTCGGTCCCCGTGCTGCGGGAGTTCCTGGTGAGCAATCTGGTGCTCGTCCTGCAACCCCAATAGTGAAACGTGTTCTCGTTTGGCGTCGGCTTGGGTAGGGTGGCGCCCATGCGCGCCGGCGACGATGCAGCGCGGAGGCAATGAGGAGGAGCGGCGCAGATGGCCGACAGCACGACGGAATACGACAAGCTTTTCATCGGCGGCAAGTGGACCGAGCCGTCGACCGACGAGGTGATCGAGGTGCGCTGCCCGGCCACCGGCGAGTACGTCGGAAAGGTGCCGCTGGCGGCGGCCGCCGACGTTGACGCCGCGGTCGCCGCGGCCCGCGCGGCGTTCGACAACGGCCCCTGGCCCACCACCCCGCCGAAGGAGCGCGCGGCCGTGATCGCCAACGCGCTCAAGGTGATGGAGGAGCGCAAGGACCTGTTCACCCAGCTGCTCGCGGCCGAGACCGGCCAGCCGCCGACCGGCGTCGAGACGATGCACTGGATGAGCTCGATCGGGGCGCTGAACTTCTTCGCCGGCCCCGCCGTCGACCAGGTCAAGTGGAAAGAGATCCGCACCGGCGGCTACGGGCAGAGCATCGTGCACCGAGAGCCCATCGGCGTGGTGGGCGCGATCGTCGCGTGGAACGTGCCCCTGTTCCTGGCCGTCAACAAGCTGGGCCCGGCGCTGCTGGCCGGCTGCACCGTGGTGCTGAAGCCGGCCGCCGAAACCCCGCTCAGCGCAAACGCTTTGGCGGAGGCCTTCACCGAGGCCGGACTGCCCGAGGGCGTGCTGTCGGTGGTGCCCGGCGGGATCGAAACCGGGCAGGCGCTGACCTCCAACCCGAACGTCGACCTGTTCTCCTTCACCGGCAGCTCGGCCGTCGGCAAGGAGATCGGCCGGCGCGCCGCAGAGATGCTCAAGCCGTGCACCCTGGAACTCGGCGGCAAGTCGGCGGCCATCGTCCTCGACGACGTCGATCTGCCCTCGGCCATCCCGATGCTGGTGTTCTCCGGGATCATGAACACCGGCCAGGCGTGTGTGGCCCAGACCCGCATCCTGGCGCCGCGCTCGCGGTACGACGAGATCGTGGACGCCGTAAGCACTTTCGTGCAGGCGCTGCCGGTGGGCCTGCCGACGGACCCGGCCGCCCAGATCGGTTCGCTGATCTCCGAGAAGCAGCGCGCCCGCGTCGAGGGCTACATCGCGAAGGGCATCAAGGAGGGCGCGCGGCTGGTCTGCGGCGGCGGCCGCCCCGAGGGCCTGGACGACGGCTTCTTCGTCCAGCCCACCGTCTTCGCCGACGTCGACAACAAGATGACGATCGCCCAGGAGGAAATCTTCGGGCCCGTGCTCAGCATCATCCCCTACGACACCGAGGAGGACGCGATCAAGATCGCCAACGACTCGGTGTACGGGCTGGCCGGCAGCGTGTGGACCACCGACATCGAGCGCGGCATCGCCGTCTCGGAGAAGATCCGCACCGGGACGTACGGGATCAACTGGTACGCGTTCGACCCCTGTTGCCCGTTCGGCGGCTACAAGAACTCCGGCATCGGCCGGGAGAACGGCCCGGAAGGCGTGGAGCACTTCACGCAGCAGAAGAGCGTGCTCATGCCGATGGGCCACACGATCGAGGGCTGACCCCCCGCTCGCCGGCCGCGCACTCCCGCTGACCAGCGGTGAGTGCGCGTTCGGCGTTGCGCGACCCCCCGCGCCGCGCCCTGGCGGCGGATTATGCAATAAAGCATAGAAACCCGGCTTGGGACGCGCCCGCCAGTCACGCGCCCGGGCATGCCACAACGGTGTTTCCCGTGCGTCCGGTTTTACATAGGGCATAAAAGTTGCTTACTGGACCGTTGTCTTATATGCTTCTTAGCATAATCATGGTCGGCGCTTAGGCCGGGAGAGAATCATGTGGATCATCGAGCTGAACATCGGCGGCTATCAATTCACCCGCGAGATGCCTGACCTGAAGCGCCGGAATTTCCGCTTCAGCCCGCGCAGCATGCATTGGCCGGTACTGCGGCATTCACACGCTGCCTGACATTGGCCACGGGAGGCACGCGAGTGGCGACCACGAGCGAAGCAGTGCAGGACCTGACCGCGACGAAGCGCGGCGGCACGCGTAAGAAGATGTTGGCCAGCGCCGCCGAGGTCATGCGTGAGCGGGGCGCGGCGGGAGTGACCATCGACGCGGTGCTCGCCCGCAGCGGCGCGCCGCGTGGCTCCGTCTACTACCACTTCCCCGACGGCCGCAATCAGATCCTGATCGAGGCGTTGCGCTACTCCGGAGACTCGATCACAGCGCTGATCGACGACGCCGCCGAGCAGGGCGCCCGCGTGCTGCTGGGCAAGTTCGTCGACTTCTGGGAGCGCCTGCTGACCGAGGGCGGCTTCACCGCCGGCTGCCCCGTGGTGGCCGCGGCGATCGGCTCGGACGCCGACGACGCCACGCTTTCCGCCGAGGCCGCCGCCATCCTGGGCCGCTGGTGCGCCGCGCTGACCCGCGCGTTCACCCGCGACGGCTTCGAGGAGCCGTGCGCCGCCTCACTGGCGGTGATGTCGATCGCCTCGCTGGAGGGCGCCATCGTGCTGTCCCGCTCGACCGGCAGCATCGATCCACTGCGCCAGGTCGGCGAACAGCTCGAATTCCTCATCAAGGCAAGGGAATTCGTGCTGCGCAACAATATCGCGGAGTGACCGCTCAGTCGCTGGCCGGCAGCGGCTTGACCTCTTTGAGCTGCAGCGCGGTTTGGCCGACGCTCAGGCTCCCGGCGCCCGGCTTGGTCACCAGCACCTCGGCGCCGGTTTCGTCGACATAGCGCTTGCCCATCACGGTGCCCTCGGCGAAGTCCGGGTTCAACTCGCCGGAGCGCTCGGCGCCGATCGGCACCATCGGCGCACCGCCGCAACGCAAGTCGTCGAGGCTGTCGGCACTCCTGACGACTATCACCTGCGTGTCACACACCTGGCTGGCCAGGCGGGTTCCGTTCTTGATCATGCACGTAGCCCTTCTAGCATCTCGATGATCTCCCGGCGAAGAACCTTGCCGGTGGGGGTCGTGGGCAGCTCGTCGCGAAACACCACCCGGTCCGGGGTTCGCGAGCCGCGCAAGCTCTTTCGCACGTGCTCGCGCAAATCCTCGGGATCCGGATCGGCACCAGGGCGGGGCACCACCACCGCGACGATAGCCTGCCCCCACTGCGGATCCTCCACGCCGACGACGGCGACGTCCCGGACGTGCGGGTGCTCGACCAGCACCTCTTCCAGCTCGGCGGGCGCGATGTTCTCGCCGCCGCGGATGATGGTGTCGTCGCTGCGGCCGCCGATGTACAGGTAGCCGTCCTCGTCCACCATGGCGATGTCTTTGGTTGGGAACCAGCCGTTTTCGTCGAGCACCGAGCCGATTCCGGTGTAGCGTCCGGAAACCTGCTCGCCGCGCACGAACAGCTCGCCGGTTTCACCGGGTCCCAGCACGTTGCCGTCCTCGTCGCGAATCTCGATCTCGACGCCGGGGACCGGCTGCCCGACCGACGCCAGCCGCCTGGCCACCCGGGGCGTCTCCGCGGCCTGCGCCGCCCGGTGGTCGTCGGGGGTCAGCACCGCGATCGTTGAGCTCGTCTCGGTCAAGCCGTAGGCGTTGACGAAGCCCACATCGGGCAACAGTTCGAGGGCTCGACGGACCAGCGGCAACCCCACCTTGGAACCGCCGTACGCCAGGTTGCGCAGCGACGGCAGCTCGTGTCCGTCGGTCTCCAGCGCGGCGACGATGCGGTCCAGCATGGTGGGCACCACGGTCGCGGTGGTCACGTTCTCCGCGTTGATCAGCCGAACCCATTCCTGCGCATCAAAATTCGGGAGGTAGACCATCTTGCGGCCTGCGTACAGGTTGGACAGGGCGGCGCCCACCCCGGCGATGTGATAGGGCGGCACACAGATCAACGCGGCGTCGCTCTCGGCGGCCGACTCGAACTCGACCGTGCCGGTCACGTAGCTGGTCAGGTTGTTGTGCGACAGCTCGACGGCCTTGGGTTGCGAGGTGGTGCCCGAGGTAAAGAGCACGATCGCGACCGAATCCGGGTCGGCGAACTCCGCCGCCGGCTCGCTTTCCCGCGCGGCCGCCAGGAAGTCGTCGCTGGTCATCAGCCAGCCGGAAGCCTCGCCGACCATGTCCCGGTAGCGGTCGTCGACGATCACCAAGGGTTCAGGCAGCCGCTCGATCAGCGCCTGAATGCCGTCGGCGGACAACCGGTAGTTGATCGGGGTGAAGGGCAGCGCGGCCCGCGCGGCGGCGAAGATGAGGACCGGCAGCATGGCGCCGCCGGTGCCCACGTACGCGACGTGCTTGGCGCCCGATCCCGCGATCACGCCGGCGCCGCCGTCGGCCAGATCGCTGAGCTGCTGCGTCGTCAGCCGCACGTCCCCGGAGACCACCGCCGTGCGGTCGGGGTTGCTCGACGCGGCCATCTCGAGCAGCAGCGAAATGCTCATCCTCGGTCTTTCCGGTTCCCCGACGGTTTACAGAACTGAGCCACAGTGTAACTCGGCCGTTTAGGTGCCCGTCCAGCGCGGTGGGCGCTTCTCGGCGAAGGCGATCGCGCCCTCCTTGGCGTCGTTCGACGCGAACACCGGCGCCAGCAGCTTGTTCTGCTCGGCGAACATGTCCTGGGGGCTCCAGCCGCGGGACTCGACGATGATCCGCTTGGTGGCGGCCACCGCCAGCGGCCCGTTGGCGGCGATCTTCTCGGCCAGCGCGATCGCCTCGTCGAGCGCCTTGCCCGGCTCGGCCAACGCGTTGACCAGTCCGAGGGCGTGGGCGCGCTCGGCCGGCAGGTTGTCCCCGGTCAGCGCGAGTTCCATGGCGATGGCCGACGGGATCCGCTGCGGCAGCCGCAGCAGGCCGCCGCCGCCGGCGACCAGCCCGCGCTTGACCTCAGGGATGCCGAAAGCCGAGTCCTTGGAGGCGACGATCAGGTCGGTGGCCAAGGCCAGCTCGGTGCCGCCGGCCAGGGCGTAGCCCTCGACGGCCGCGATCAACGGTTTGGCCGGCGGGCGCTCGGTGAAGCCCATGCCGCGGCCCTCGACGATGGGGAGCTCGCCGCGCGCGAAGGCCTTGAGGTCCATGCCCGCGCAGAACGATCCACCGGCGCCGGTCAGGATGCCCACCGACAGACCGGTGTCGCCGTCCAGCCGGTCGACGGCCTCGGCCAGGCCGTTGGCCACCGCGGCGTTGACCGCGTTCTTGGCCTTGGGCCGGTTGATCGTGATGATCAGGATCCGGTCCCGTTGTTCGACCAGGACTTCGGGTTCGCTGGCTTCGTCGCTCACGGCCGCACAGCTCCTTCGGGTAGGGGTGGCTGCTTATCCGAGAAGATGGTAACTGCCGACGGAAACGGCATTGGCAGCAGTCGAGAGTCCCGTTTCCGGCAGGGCCCTCAGGCTGGCGCCATCGCGGCCTCGATGACCGTCAGCTCTTCGGAAAGCCCTGCGGCCCTGCGTATTTCGATGAAGTCAGCGACCATGGCCTCCGTCACCTCATGCGGGTCCTTGAGCGTGGCACCGTCGGAAAGCACCGAGATGTTGAGCTGGTCCACGTAGCTCCACACGGTGATGTTGAGGCCGCTGCCGGCGGTCAACGGGCCCACCGAGTAGATCTCGGTGACCAGCGCGCCGCCCACCCGGCCGCGCTCACGCGGACCGGGCACGTTGGAGATGTTCAGGTTGAGGATCTTGTTGTGCCCGTCGCGGCCGGCCGCCCACCGGAAGAAGGCCTGGGTGGGCGCCGGCGGCATGTAGGCCGCCCAGCGGCTGACCAGCTCCGGCCCCATCAGCTGGTTGCTCTCCTTGGCGGCGATCGCGTTCTCGTGACTGCACTGCACCCGCTCCAGCGGATCGTCGGAATTGGTCGGCAGGCCCACCAGCACACCGGTGAAGCGATTGCCCGAGATCCGCTCCGGCGAGAAGTCGAAGCTCATCGGCACCGACGCCAGCAGCGGAACGGCCTCGCCGTCGTAGCGCAGCTGCAGGGTGCGCAGCGCGCCGGTCGCCATGGCGAGCACCATGTCGTTGATCGTCGCGCCCAGCCGCTTCCCGGTCTCCTTGACGTCGGCCAGCGCCAGGGTGGCGGTGGCGAACCGGCGCTCCGGGGTGATCTTGTGGTTCATGAAGGTCGGCGGCGGTTCGAACGGCCGGCTCAACTCCGGGGACAGCTTGCGCGAGCTGCGGCGCACCCGGCCCAGACCCTGCGCGGTGTAGCGGATCGTCGCCGGGATCCGCCCGACGTGACGCAGGTGGTCGGCGAACGCCGAGCCCATCAACTGCCCGGTGCTGGGCGGCGGGTCGGACACATACGGGCCGCCCTCGGGCGCGGGCTGGATGTCCATGCCGCGGGCCAGCAGGTTGGCCGAGGCGACGCCGTCGGCCAGCGCGTGATGGATCTTGCCGACCACCGCGATGCGGTTGTTCGCCAGGCCTTCGACGAAGTACATCTCCCACAGCGGGCGGCTGCGGTCCAATGGCGTGCTGGCGATGCGCCCGATGGCCTCGTCCAGTTCGCGCCGGCCGCCCGGCGCGGGCAGCCGCCACGGGCGGATGTGGTAGTTCAGGTCCACGTCGCAGTGCTCCCGCCACATCGGGTGGTGGAGCTTGAACGGGATCTCGACGAGCTGATAGCAGAACGGCTCCAGCTTGCCCAGGCGGCCGCGGATGACTTCCCGGAAGGCGTCGATACCGAAGTCAAGGCGATCGGAATCGAGTTCGATCACAGCGGCTTTGATGGTGTGCATGTGCACGTTCGGCGTCTCGCTATAAAGCAAGACCGCGTCCCACCCGCTCAGCCGTTTCACCGCTGCCCCTTACCCATAAAGGGACCATACTCAGCGGGGGCGGTTCAGATAACCTCTTTGGCCGCGTTTGTCTTGGTGCGGTAAACCTGGTTGAGGAACAGCGAAGTCGCGTACGCCGCGGCACCCGCCCGTTCCCCGTCGATGAGGTCGTAGCCGTGGCCCGCGCCGGGCAGCTCCAGGTAGCCCACCATCGAATGCGATACCGCCCGCATCCGGTCCACGAAGCTGCGCGCCTGCTCGACGGGAATGACGGTGTCCTTGCTGCCGTGAATCACCAAGAACGGCGGCGCATTTCGATGCACGCGCGCTATCGGCGACGCGTCGCGGAAGACCTGGGGGTGGCGGTCCACCCTGCGCTGGACCACTACCCGCTCCAGGAAGTCGACGAACCGGTCCCGCTCGCGGGTCGACCGGTCTTCCCAGTCGTAGCGGCCGTAGATGCCGACGACGGCGTCCACCGAGGTGTCGGCCCCTTCGGGCAGCTTCGCGTGGTATTGCGGGTCGTCGGGGGTGAGCCCGGCCAACGCGGACAGGTGGCCGCCGGCGGAACACCCCGCCACCGCGACGAAATCGCGGTCGCCGCCGAACTTGTCGACGTTGGCGCGCGCCCACGCGATGGCCGTCTTGACGTCGATGATGTGCCGCGGCCAGCGGTGGTGCGGGGCGACGCGGTAATCGATCGCCAGGCACACCCACCCCTGCTCGGCCAACCGGGACATCAGGGCCGAGCCCTGACCCATCGCCTTGCCGTGCACCCAGGCGCCGCCCGGGACGAAGATGAGCACCGGCGCGGGCTGCGCGGGCAGGTCCTTGCGGCGCCAGACATCGAGCACCTGCGCGGGGTGGTCGCCGTAGTGGACCGCGCGGCGGTAAAGGTAGCGGCGCTGACGCATCGCGTCCCAGATCGGCGGCGTGCGCACCGCCGCGGGCCATTCCCGCTCCAGGTCGGCGGCCGAGACGATGCCCCGCAGGGCCGCGACGGACAGATCCTGAACGCTGGCGTCGTCAGGGCGCAGCGATTCGGCGGCTTCCTTCGCCTGACGCGGCTTGGTCAATCCCGACAGGAAATCGGGGGCGTGCCGGGCGCCCCAGATGCCCATCGCGGTGAGGCCGCCCAGGGGCTCGAGGTGCTTGCCGACGACTGGAAGCGAAGCTCCCGCGACGCTCAAGGCCAGGGCGTAGTCGCCGGGACGCGCCCGCAGCAACCATTTCGCGCACGATGTCATACTCGGCCTCCTTGCCGTCGTGTCAGGGCAGCGTACCCCCGGCGCCGGGTCCGAAACTGACGTTTGCGTCGACCCACCGCGCGCCGCCGACGAGACGCCCGGGCCGTGGTTGCCATGTGCCGATCCGACATGGTGGGAGCGGCGTCGGCGTTTGCCACTCGCGGGCGCGACGGCCGGCCGCGACACGCTCACATGGCCGCCAGGCACGCGATCACGCGACCGCCGATCAAACGGAAACCGCTCAGCGTCAGGCCGGCCTGCGCGGCGAGCGCTGCGGCACTGTCCACGCCGACCGACGCCCACCGAAACCAGGGGCCGACCTCGCACGCGGACTCCAGCCGCACCCAGCGCGCACGGATGCCGATGTTCTCGGCGTCGAACTCGGCGACACACCGCCCGCCTCGCGTCAGCAACTCGGCCGCCCGGCCCAGGATGCGGCACGGGTCCCCGCCGAGGCCGACGTTGCCGTCGACCAGCAATACCGTCTGCCAAAGACCCATGCCGGGCAGCGGGTCGAACACGTCACCCAGCAGGGCCGGCGCGCCGCCGCGGCCCGCCAGCCGGATCGCCGTCACGGAGCGGTCGATGCCCAGGGCCGGTATGCCCCGCTGAATCAGCCGGGCCACCAATCGGCCCGGCCCGCAACCCAATTCGATTGTCGGCCCGGTGCACATCTGGGTGACGGCTTCGTCGAAGGCTTCGTCGAAGGCGTCCTCAGATCCATCACCGGGACATACATCGTCGGGACATCGCACCCCCAACCATCGGTGCGCCGGGAGCGGCCGCAGCTCCCCGTCGTCGTGGCGAATCCAACATCGCTCGCCGTCGAGTGCCTGATCGTAGAGATGACCCAGCATTCACGTCCCTCGCGTCCTGCCCGACCGGGCGACCCTTGCTCGGTCCCGGTGAGGGACGTTGCGACGACGCACCAGCAACAGCCTGCACGCTGACGCATGCCGCGCTCGCCAGCATTCCACCGATACCCCGATCTTCGTTCGGCTAATCCACCGCCTTTGGGGTACGCGGCGGGGAGCGGAATGGTTCAGCAATCAAGCGTGAACTTTGCCGGGGACTGACAGGTGCACCGTCCCGTCGTCGGCGTGGACGGGATAGGCGGTGACCGGTTCCCCGCCGTTCGCGACCTCGCACCCGGACGCGAGCTCGTAGGTGAAGCCGTGCAACGGGCAGATGACCACCCGCGTGTCGATGAGCCCGTCGGCCAGCGGGCCGCCGCGGTGCGGGCACACGGCGTCCAGCGCGCGCAGCGAGCCGTCACGTAGCCGGAATACCGCGATCTGCCGTCCGTCGACGACGAACGTGCGGCCCTCCCCGAGGGGTATCTGGTCCACCGGGCCTAGGCTGACCTCGCTCATCGCACCGGCACCTGCGGGAGTGGAATGAGCGGCAGCGATGACCGGAACTGGTTGACCGTGGCGGGATTTCGGCCGTCGGCCCACGGGTCGCGGTAGGAGTCGACCGACTTCTGCATGTGTGCGTCCAGCTCGCCGGCGATGCCGTCGCTGTCGTCGACGACGATGCCCCGGATCCGGTCGATGCCCACCCGGGGCACGAAGTCATAGGTGCGCTCGAGCCAGTTGGCGTTCTCGCGGTAGTACTGCAGGAAGCGCCCGGTCAGCGTGATCACCTCGTCATGGGTGTCCACGGTGGCGAGCAGATCGCCTTTGCGGACGTGTGAGCCGGCCGCTCCGCCCACGTAGATCTGCCATTGCCCGCCCTCGATCGCGACGACACCGACGTCCTTGCACAGCGCTTCGGCGCAGTTACGCGGGCAGCCGGTCACGGCCAACTTCATCTTGCCGGGGCTGGGTATCCCTTGGAAGCGCTCCTCGATCGCGATGCCCAGCGCCGTGGAATCGCCGACACCGTATCGGCAGAAATCGCTTCCCACACAGGTTTTCACGGTGCGGAAGCTCTTGCCGTAGGCATACCCGGACGGCATCCCGAGATCCGACCAGACCGACGGCAAGTCCTCCTTGCGCACGCCGAGCAGATCGATGCGCTGGCCGCCGGTGAGCTTGATCATCGGGATCCGGTACTTGTCCGCGACGTCCGCGATCTTGCGCAGCTGCTCGGAGCTCGTCACCCCGCCCTTCAGCTGCGGCACCACGGAGAAGGTGCCGTCGCGCTGAATGTTGGCGTGTACCCGGTCGTTGATGAAGCGGCCGTCGCGCTCGTCGACGTATTCGTCGCCCCACATCATGTGCAGCAGTGAAGCCAGCGCCATCTTGGATCCGGCGTCCTCGCGACCTTCCGGTGCCAGCGCGGCGAAGACCGACGAGACCGAGTGCAATCCGAGCTCACGGATCTTGCGCATCAACTCCGGTTTCTCATAAGGCACGCCGGGCACGTACCAATTCGCTTCGGCGTCTTCGGAAACCGCACCATCGGCGGCCCACTCGACGATCTGGGCGACCAGGCCCTTGCACGAGCCACAGCCTTTGCCTGCCCGGGTTGCCGACATCACGCCCTCGACCGACGTCTGGCCGCCCTTGACGCAGCCGACAATGGTGGCTTTGTTCACGCCGTTGCAGTTGCACACCTGCGCGTCGTCGGACAATTCTGCGGCCCCGGTGGCCTCGTCCGGCGCGCCGCCGATGTCGAACATCAGCGAGACGCGCTCGGGTGGCAGCGGCAGCCCACGGTCGAAGGCCTGCATCAGGAAGGCCACCTTGCTGACGTCGCCGACCAGCGTGGCCCCCACCAGCTTGTCGTCGCGCACCACCACGGTCTTGTAGACGCCACGCCGGGGCTCGGAGTACTGCACGAACTCGTCGTCGTCGCGTTCGGGACTTTTGATCCCCATCGACGCCACATCCACACCGGCGACCTTCAGCTTGGTGGCGGTGCGCGAACCATGGTATGCCGCACGGGGATTGACGCCGGTTAGATGCTCGGCAAGCACGGTGGCCTGCTCCCATAGGGGCGCAACCAGGCCGTAAACCTGGCCGCGGTGTTGTGCGCACTCGCCCACCACGTAGATGTCGTCGTCGTCGACCGATCGCATGTGGTCGTCGACGACGATCGCGCGTTCCACCGTCAGGCCGGCACGCGCGGCCAGTCCGACGTTGGGCCGGATGCCCGCCGCCATCACTAGCATGTCGCAGGGCAGCCGGCCGCCGTCGGCGAACTCGATCGCCGTCGGCAGCCCGCCGTCGGTGAGCAGTCGGGTGGTTCGTTTGCCGGTGTGCACCTCGATGCCCACCGCCTCGACGAGGCGCCGCAGTATCCCGCTGCCCTGGTCGTCGAGTTGGGCGTTCATCAAGGCGGGGCCGCCCTGCACGACGCCGACTTGAAGGCCGCGGTTCTGCAACCCCCGCGCGGCCTCCAGACCCAGCAGTCCTCCGCCGATGACGGCGGCCTTGCTGCGTCCTTCGGCGAAGTCGATCATCGCCCGGCAGTCGTCGAGGGTGCGGAACCCGAACACGCCGGGGGTAAGCGTCTTGTCGTCCAGCCAGATGCCGTCCACCGGCGGGAAGAACGACCGGCTGCCGGTGGCCAGGATCAGCTTGTCGTAGCGCACGGTGGTGCCGTCGTCGGCGTGCACCAGATGCGCGAAGGGGTCGATGCGCACCACTCGCACCCCCGCCCGCACGTCAATGTCGTTGTCGGCGTACCAGTCCAACGGGTTGAGGTAAATCTCGTCGACGTCGTCGGAACCGGCCAGCACGTTCGACAGGAGGATCCGGTTGTAGTTGCCGTAGGGCTCGTCGCCGAACACGGTGATGGCGAATCGCTCGCCCCCGCCGCGGGCCAGGATCTCCTCGAGGGCGCGGGCGCCCGCCATGCCGTTGCCGATCACCACCAGGGCTGCCTGACGGATCGAATTGTGGCCGTTTGTCTCGGGTTTGGCCATGAGTGTCATGCGGCTTCCTTCGGTGACTAGATCTCGACCAGGCCGATGTCGACGAACACCGTGCCGCTGAATCCGTCGGGCGCGGCGACGAAGACCTCGAGTACGGTGTCGGCGAGCAGGTCTTCAACGACCCGCAGCGGCACGTGCACGGCGTCTTTGGCGCCGATCGGGAAGTAGCGCATCGGAGCGCCGTCGCGCATCAACACGATCGTGATCAGCTCGTCCGTGCTGTTCCCGCCGCGGAAGTAGACCAGCTGGGCAGTCGCGCCCGCCGGCACCACGTACCGCAGCGAGGCGTCGAGCAGCGCCGGCGCGTCGTAGCCCTTGCCGTCGAATGTGAAGGCGCCCTGCAGGAATCGAGGCGTGCTGTCGTCACCCATACGTTTCAATCTCCCTCCGTTGCTGTGACTGGCTCGGCGTCGGTGGCGGCCGCGGACACTGCGACCGCACAAACCTTGAACGACGGCATCCGGGAGTGCGGGTCCAGTTCCGGATTCGTCAGCCGGTTGATGCACGCCGCACCGCCCCAGTGGAACGGCGCGAAGACGGTGTCCGGCCGGATGCCGCGGTCCATTCGGGCGATCATTACGACCTCGCCCCGGCGGGTGGTCAAACGGACCTTCTCCCCCTCGGCCACTCCCACCCGTTGCGCCAGCGTGGGATGCAGCTGGGCCACCGGTCCGTCGTCGCCGTCGGCAAGGGCGGCGACTCTGCGGGTTTGGGTGCCGGATTGGTATTGGCGCAACACGCGCCCGGTCGTGAGGTAGTACGGGTAGTCGTCATCAGGCAGTTCCGCCGCACCCTGTTGTTCGGTCACATGAAAGTGCGCGCGCCGGTCGGGCGTCGGGAAGTCCTCGGCGAACAGCCGAGGGGTGTCGGGGTACATCGCGGACGGGCACGGCCAGAACACCCCGTGGCCGTCCGCGATTCGTTCGTAGCTGATCCCGCGGTAGTCGGCATTGCCGCCCTGGCTAGCTCGTGACAGCTCCTCGAATACCTCCCGAGGATCAGCCGAAAACCCTTGGACCCCCAGCCGCTTCGCCAGGTCGGCCATCACGTCGAGGTCGGAACGCACGTCGCCGGGCGCCGCGATCGCGGCACGACGCATTATGACGCGGCCCTCCAGATTGGTCATGGTGCCCGACTCCTCGGCCCATTGCGTGGTGGGCAGCACCACGTCGGCCAGTGCGGCGGTCTCGGACAAGAAGATGTCGGAGACCACCAAGAAGTCGAGCGCCTTGAGTTTCTCGGCCACGTGCAGCGCGTTCGGCGCCGACACCGCGATGTTGGATGCCAGGACCCACATCGCGCGGACGCCGCCGGAACTGCCTATTCCGCTGAGCATTTCGTACGCGGATTGGCCCGATGCGGGGAGGTCGGCGGGGTTGATTCCCCATACCCGTGCCACGTGGGCCCGCGCGACCGGGTCGTCGAGTCTGCGATATCCCGGAAGCTGGTCGCACTTCTGCCCGTGTTCGCGGCCGCCCTGCCCGTTGCCCTGGCCCGTGATGGTGGCGAACCCGCTGAACGGACGGCCTGGCAAGCCCAGCGCAAGAGCGAGATTGATGAAGGCTTGCGCCGTGTCGGTGCCGGAGCTGTGTTGCTCGGCGCCGCGGGCGGTCAAAATCATCGCGCGATCGGCCTTGGCGAGCATCCGCGCCGCGGCGACGATGTCGTTCTCGGGCACGCCGGTGATCCGTTCGACCCTGTCCGGCCAGTAGAGGCGCACGCCCCGGCGCACCGCCTCGAAGCCGGTGGTGCGTTGAGAAATGTATTCCTCGTCGATAAGGCCCTCGCGGGCAATGACATTGAGCATGCCGTTGGCCAGCGCCAGGTCGGTGCCGGGAACGGGCTGCAGGTGGAGGTCGGCCCGAGCCGCGGTCGCGGTGCGCCGCGGGTCCACGACGATGTGCTTGGCGCCGCGGTCACGGCCCTCGTCGAAGAACTGCATTGCCGGCGGCATAGTCTCGGCGGGGTTGCTGCCGACCAGCAGGATCACGTCCGCCTGCGCGATATCGGCCAGCGGGAACGGCAATCCGCGGTCGATGCCGAACGAGCGGTTGGTCGCCGCGGCCGCCGACGACATGCAGAACCGGCCGTTGTAGTCGATCGCCGAAGTGCGCAGCGCAACACGCGCGAACTTGCCTAACTGGTAGGCCTTTTCGTTGGTCAGTCCGCCGCCGCCGAAGCAGCCCACAGCACCCGGTCCGTGGTCGCGCTGCGCCCGCTGGAAGGCAGCGACGACCCGTTCCAGCGCCTCGTTCCAGCTGGCCCGTCGCAACGGAGAATCGCGGTCGCCGCGAATCAGTGGACTCATCAAGCGGTCCGGGTGATCCAGCAGGTCAGCCGCGGTCCATCCCTTTGCGCACAGCCCACCGCGATTGGTGGGAAAGTCACGCTGCGCAGCGAGCTCGACACGACCCCCCGATGTGTCGAGCGTGATCCCGCATTGCAACGAGCAATACGGGCAGTGCGTTTTCGTCGGCGCCGGCGCCATCGGCGATCACCGCTTAACTGAAGGGCCGGCGCGCATTCCGCCGGCCCCGCATTTCAGACCTCCCATGTCGCCTCCCGATCGGCCCTTCGTAGCCGAAGCTACGTGCGGCGTGTTTCGGAGGTATTGCGGTGGATTGTCCGAGGGACTACCGGGGCCTCACCGCGCCGAGCCGCTCCAGTAAGCCTCCAGCAGGTCGTTCACCCGGGCCGGGTCTTCCAGCGCCGCGAGGTGTGCGATGCCGTCGAGGACGCGAAACGACGCGCCGGGGATCGACTCCGCCATGGCCCGTGTCTCCGCGACGGGGAAGGTGGCGTCCTCGGCCCCGGCGACCACCAGGACCGGGGCCGAGATGGTTCGCAGCAGCGCGTGCTGGTCGGGCCGGGCGGGAACCACGCTGCGCACGGCCCAACGCGCCGAATCGATGTCGACCGCCCGCAGGCTGGCGCGCACGGTCTCGACGACGTCCGGGCGGGTGCGCAGCGTCGTCGGGCCGAGGAAGGCGCGCATGGCCGACCGCGTCAGCGGCGGCCGGATGCCGCCCAGCACCGCCGCCGCGCGCAACATGGCCGCGTATTTCGCCTTCTGCACGGCGCCGGCCTTCGACGCCGTGCAGTTCATCAGGACGGCGCGGTCGAGGCGATCGGAATGCCGGGCCGCGAACGTGGCGCCGATCATGCCGCCCCAGGAGTTCCCGACGAAGTGGGCCTTGTCGATGCCGAGCCCGTCCAGCAGGTCGACGACGCAGCGGGCGCAGTCGGTGAACGTGAAGGCTGACCGCAGCGGCTCGCTGCCGCCGTGGCCGGGCGGATCGATCAGCACCAGGCGGTGGCTGGCACCGAACCTCGCGGCCTGGCCGGCCCACAGGTCCCCGGTCATCAGCAGGCTGGGCCACAGCAGCACCGCCGGGCCGGTGCCCGGGCTGACCTGCACGCGGATCCTGCCGAGCGCGGTGTCGACGAACCGCGCGACGAGCCTCGGGGCGTTCGCGGTCACGTTGCCTCCCCAAAGTCTGAGCCGTCCGATCCAACGCATATCACTGATAGCAGGCCGCCGGGTTCTCCGCGTCGGTGATACTGATGCGGTGCCGAACACCGATGTTCACCCTGACCTGCGCCGGATCGCCCGATTCGCCCCGCGCCGGCTCGTCGGTCCTCGGACCCTGCCGCTGATGCGGGCCGCAATGGCGCTGCGCAACCGCCTCACCAAGCCCGTCCGCGACGTCGAGGTGATCACGCTGGGTTCGGGGGCCGGTGTGCGGCTGTTCCGGCCGGTCGGCGTGGCCGAACCGGCCCCGGCGCTGCTGTGGATCCACGGCGGCGGATACGTGATCGGCAGCGCCGAGCAGGACGACCGGCTCTGCAGAGGGTTCAGCCGCCGGTTGGGCATCACCGTCGCCTCGGTGGAATACCGCCTGGCGCCCGAACATCCGTATCCGGCTCCGCTGGAAGACTGCTATTCGGCGCTGACCTGGCTGGCCGGTTTGCCGTCGGTGGACCGGTATCGGGTGGCCATCGGTGGGGCCAGCGCCGGCGGCGGCCTGGCCGCGGCCCTGGCGCTGCTGGCCCGCGACCGCGCCGAGGTGAGCCCCGCGTTCCAGCTGCTGACGTATCCGATGCTCGATGACCGGAGTTCGGCGACCGCCCCG
Source organism: Mycobacterium hainanense (assembly GCF_041890355.1). Taxonomy (NCBI): domain Bacteria; kingdom Bacillati; phylum Actinomycetota; class Actinomycetes; order Mycobacteriales; family Mycobacteriaceae; genus Mycobacterium; species Mycobacterium hainanense. The sequence goes on from NZ_CP169059.1 coordinate 5,461,024, forward strand.
AGTTCGAACTACCGGCTGTGGGACAACCGCAGCAACCAGTTCGGCTGGTCGGCCTATCTCGCGGGCGCCGACCCGCGGGTCGCGGTGCCGGGACGCCGCGACGACCTCAGCGGGCTGCCGCCGGCCTGGATCGGGGTCGGCACGCACGACTTGTTCCACGATGAGGACCTGGCCTACGCGGAGCGGCTGACGGCCGCCGGGGTGCCGTGCCAGGTCGAGACGGTCCCGGGCGCCTTCCACGGCTTCGACCTCATCTTCCCCAAAGCCCAAGTGTCGCAGCGCTTTTTCGACAGTCAGTGCGCAATGCTGCGCGCCGCCCTGGCCACGGCGCCGTGATCGCCGGTCACATCGAGAAGTAGACGAGTTCGCCGCCGATGATGGTGGCCGCCACCATGCCGGCGTCCAGCTCGGCCAGCGCGGTCGCCGGCGGCTCGCTCAGCACACAGAGGTCCGCCGGTTCTCCGACCGCCACGGTGCGCGGCTGGCGCGGCCGGTCCGGCCTGCCCAGGAACATCGTCAAAGCCTCTCGGGCCGAGACACATTCGTTGGCGTTCAGGACGGCGCCGCTGGGGGTGGTGCGGTAGACGGCGGCGCGCATCGCCGTCCACGGGTCGCCGTGGCCGAACGGCATGTCGGTGGACAGGGCCACCGGCACCGTCGCCTCCAGCAGGGAGGCGACCCGCCACAGCTGCGGATGCTCAGCCGCGGGGACGTCGGCGAGGTAGTGATCGCCGCGCTCGGCGACGAGGTTGGGTTGCGTCACCACCGTGACACCGAGCTCGGCGAGGTCGGCCAGGTTGTCCTGGGGCACGATGGCGGCGTGCTCGATGCGATCGTCGGGATGGCTGCCGGCCGCGCGCAGGGCGGCGATGGTGACCACCAGTTGGGCCGCGGTCACGCAATGCACGGCGACGGGCCGTCCCGCGCGGTGGTGGCAGGCGATAAAGTCCGTCAGGGCGTCCAGGTCGAGGCGGTCGTCGTGCAGGATGATCTTGCCGGGGGACAGGAAACTCGGCCGTGGCCGGAATTCGCCGTGCCGGTGCGCCACCACGAGTGACACCATGTCGTCGGCGTCGAGGTCGGGGGTGGCGTCGGTGACACCGGTGACGCCGGTCGCGGTGATTCGCCGGCTCAGCTCCGCCAGGTCGCTCTCGCGCCGCTGCAGCAGGTCCGACCAGCCGTGGTCCGCGCTGCGCAGGCGACCGTCGGGATGGTCGGAAAGCCCGATCCGGCCTAGCGCCTCCGAGTTCAGGATCCACAGCACACCGCTGCGGTGCTGGATGCGCACCGGGGCGCTGCGCACGATGGCGTCCAGCGCGTGCCGGTCCAGATCGCCGGCGACCGACTCGTGGTAGCCGATGGCGCGAACCCAACCGTCGGGGCCCGGCGTCGCGTTCGACAGCAGTTGCGTCAGTTCGGCTTTCGTGCTGACACCGGGCGGCCCGACGAAGAACGAATCCAGCGCGGAGGCGGCCGAGCGCACGTGCACGTGGTGGTCGTGCAGGCCGGGCAGGACGGTGCCCCCGCCGGCGTAGAGCACGCCCTCGCCGCTCTCGGCAACCAGACCGTCCCCCATTTCGTCGATGCGCTCGCCGAGCCGGATATCGGTGGTCGTCCCGTCCAGCAGCGTCGCACGCCGAATCAGCATCGCGGGCAGCTCCTTTCGGCCGCCATCCGGCGCACGGCCTCGTTGTCGGCGCCCAGCCGCGCCGCCGGGTGCCCCGTAGGGGGAACTCGAGGGGGCGGCGCCGGCCGGTTCGACACCGACGCCTGCGTCGGCAGCACTGCATAGCCGGCGGCGACGGCGGCCATCGAAACCTCGATGAGTTCACCACCGCCGCGGCCCAGCGAATCGATGACCACCCGCGTCGCCTCCAGTCCCGTCAGCGGATCGGCGATGGCATCGGCGCAGAACACCGGCCCGTCGGCGGCGACGCCGACCAAACCACCGGCCACCGCGGCATCGTCACCGAATGCCGGCCTGGTGCCGCCATAGCCGTTGATGCGCAACCAGATTCGCCCGTGTCCCGGCTCGATGTCGTCCGGCCCGAGCCGGCGCCGGGCCAACGCCGCGGGTCGCGAGCCTTCGATAACGATGTCGGCGGCGGTGAGCAGCGCCCGCAATTCGTCCGCTTGGGCGTCGAAATCGACGCAATACGAAAGCTTTTCACCGTTCATCCAGTCGAAGAATGCCTGGTTGCCGCCGCGGGTGCCGTCGGGGCGGCGCGGGCTCTCGACTTTGACGACCGTCGCCCCGGCCAGGGCCAGCAGCTGCCCGCAGAGCGGGCCGGCCCACATGGAGGACAGGTCGGCGACCAGCAGGCCGCCGACCCCGCGCGCCGGTCCGCGGGCACCCCTCGGCCGGATCCGCGGCGCCGCGGCCACGGCCTCGCCCAGGGCCGCAGCCGGGATGTCGAGCAGGCTCGCGCGCTCGACAACGGCGGAGCGCGCATGCGTTGTCGCCCAGCGCCGCAACGCCGGCCACGGGTCCGCCCCCACGCGGTCGGTCTGCACCAGCGCGGGCACGGCGGCGGCGTCGTCGGGGCGCGACAGCGTGATCGCGCACCAACCGTCGGCGGCCGCCAGCAACCGGGTTGCGCCGCCGGCGGAGGCTCGGCCGCCGCGCGTCAGGCCCAGCAACGCGGCCCGCCCGGCGAGCAGGTCGGCTGCGTCGATCGCGACGCCCAACTGCTCGCCGACGGCCGTGGCCACCCGCTGGGCGTGGATGAGCACGTTCGCGCGGGAGAAGTCGGGCGGCCCGCCCGGCAGGCCGGTCAGGTAGGCCAGCCCGCTGCTCCCCCACGTCGACGTCGCCGAGCTCACGCCCCCCATTGTGCGCGTGGCGGTCTTAGAACTGGAGCGCGCTGAATCGCCAGTCCAGCACCGCCCGGTCCGGCTCGTCCGCCACGTCGCTCACGGCATGGACCAACGACCGCAGTCGCAGCTCGCCGCCCTGTCGGGTCGGCTCGGCGGACTCGATGTGCAACTCGCTGTAGAGGGTGTCGCCCTCGTGCACGGGACCGGTGTGATCGCAGGATTCCCAACCCAGCACCGTCACCAGGTTGGGCAGCATCCGGCTCGCCTGCGCGAGCGCCAGCCCGATGGTGTGCCCGCCGTACACCAGCCGGCGCCCGCCGACCCGCGAATCATGATGGGTGGCAGCGATATTCAGGGTGAGCCGGGCGAGCTCCGGCGCGCTGGTCACGACGTCGCCGGTGCTGTGCAGCACCGCGCCGGCCAGGCCCGGGTCGAAGTGCGGGCCGGGCACCTTGTCCCGGAACGCCTCGCCGTCCCAGTCCGCGGTCGGGTCGGCGGGGACCGACGCGTCGGCCCCGATCCTGGACAGGTCGTCGTGCGGCGCCCCGTCGGGCCGCCAATCGGGCCCGGCGGGCAGCATGCCGCATCGGTAGAAGTCGAGCACCGGCCGGTCGTCCTGGTCGACGGTGGTCATCCGCAGGGCCGCCATCCCGGTCGGCGCGCGGCCCGGCTTGGGCGAGTTCGCCCGCAGGCCAACCACTTCCGTGCGGGTGTAGAGGGAATCGCCGATGACCGGGAACCGGTGGAACCTCAGCCCGCGGTAGAACAGGTTGGCCTTGACGCGCTGGGTGGCCAGCGTCGACTGCCCGATCGCCACGTCGCAGACCAGCGCCGGATGCGCCAGCGGGCCGGCCAGGCCGGTGACGGCGCTGCAGAGCCCGGCGTCCAGGGCGAGCCGCAGCCGATCCCCCACGATCGCCTGGTGCGCGGCAGCCAACCCCGATGACAGCGTGGCCGCCGGTGCCCAGTCGAAGACCTGACCGACCGAGAGGTCGTCGAAGTAGGGTCCGCCCTCCCGCACATGCGCATATGTCACGGGGCCAATATGGCACACGTGAGAAGTGAGCTGAACGACGAAGAAGAGATGCTGGTCGCTACGGTGCGGGCGTTCATCGACCGCGACGTCAAACCGACCGTCCGTGAGGTCGAACACGCCAACACCTATCCCGAGGCGTGGATCGAGCAGATGAAGCGGATCGGCATCTACGGGCTGGCCATTCCCGAGGAGTACGGCGGTTCGCCCGTGTCCATGCCGTGCTACGTGCGGGTCACCGAGGAACTGGCCCGCGGGTGGATGAGCCTGGCCGGGGCGATGGGCGGCCACACCGTGGTGGCGAAGCTGCTGACTCTGTTCGGCACCGAGGAACAGAAGCGGGCCTACCTGCCGGCGATGGCGACCGGCCAGCTGCGGGCCACCATGGCGTTGACGGAGCCGGGCGGCGGTTCGGACCTGCAGAACATGACGACCACCGCCGTGCCTGTCGAGGGCGCCCCCGGCCGCCTGCGGATCAACGGCGCCAAGACATGGATCAGCAACGCCCGGCGGTCCGATCTGATCGCGCTGCTCTGCAAGACCGATCCGGGTGCCACGCCGCGCTATAAGGGCATCTCGATCGTGCTCGTCCAGCACGGCCCGGGCCTGACGGTCTCGCGCGACCTGCCCAAGCTGGGCTACAAGGGCGTCGAATCCTGCGAGCTGTCCTTCGACGACTTCTTGGCGCCGGAGTCGGCGGTGTTGGGCGGCCGGACGGGCGAGGGGTTTTCGCAAATGATGAAGGGCCTGGAGACGGGTCGCATCCAGGTCGCCGCCCGGGCGCTGGGCGTGGGCACCGCGGCGCTCGAGGACGCGCTGGCCTACGCCCAGCAGCGGGAAAGCTTCGGGCGGCCGATTTGGCAGCATCAGTCGGTGGGCAACTATTTGGCCGACATGGCAACCAAGTTGACCGCCGCCCGTCAGCTCACCCGCTACGCCGCCGAGCGGTACGACAGCGGCGAGCGCTGCGACATGGAGGCGGGCATGGCCAAACTGTTCGCCTCCGAAGTGGCGATGGAGATCGCGTTGAACGCCGTGCGGATCCACGGCGGCTACGGCTACTCCTGCGAATACGACGTGGAGCGCTACTTCCGCGACGCGCCCCTGATGATCGTCGGCGAAGGCACCAACGAGATCCAGCGCAACGTGATCGCCGGGCAGCTCGTCGCGCGCGGTGGCATCTGAGCGGGAGACCGGGAATGTGCGGGCTTGACGCCCTGGTGTGCTGTATATTTGCCTGACTTCTGGCACCCGCAAAGCGGCGCGGGAGTAAAAGTCACTGCGACGAAAGAAAGTCGGCTGCCATGAGTTATCCCCCAGGGCCCTACGAAGGCTCGCCGGAATGGCAGGGTCAGCAGCCGGAATGGCAGGGGCAGCAGCCGGAATGGCAGGGGCAGCCGCCGGGTGGGCAGGGCCAGCCACCGGGTTGGCCGGGACAGCAGCCGGGTTGGCCGGCCCAGCAGCCGGGTTGGCCGGCGCCGCAACCGGGCTGGCCGGGCCAGCAGGAGCCGGACAACTACCTCGTCTGGGCCATCCTGTGCACCGTGCTGTGCTGCCTGCCGTTCGGAATCGTGTCGATCGTGTACTCCACCAAGGTGTCCGGACTCTGGTCACAGGGACGGTACGCCGAGGCGCAGGCCGCCGCCGACAATGCCAAGAAATGGGCCATCATCGGCGCGGTCGCCGGTGGCGTGTTCGCCGTGATCATGGTGATCCTTTACGTGGCCATCGGCGTGATCGCCGTATCCAACCTGCCGTCGACCACCACCACGACGTATTCCGGCTTCTGACAACGCTTTAGGCGTTCGTTAGTCGCGGGTCGCGTCCACCAGGCTCCAGGCCAGCGCGGTGTCGGTGTCGATGGTGCGCCCGGACAGCACGAGATAGGCGGTGCGCCATCGGCCGATGCGGCGGGTGATGCTGAACGTCCCGCCGGCGCCGGGGATCAGCCCGAGCTGGAGTTCGGGTAGCCCGAATACCGAATCCACCCGCGCGACCACCCATCCACAGAACGACGCCATCTCCAGCCCGCTGCCCAGCACGCGGCCGTGCACCTCTGCCCGGCACGCGCGACCGAACCGGGCGGTGAGCGCGTCGAGCGCCAGCGCGGGGCTGTGCCTGGTGCGGGCCAGGTGAGCGCTCGCGGGGTCGGCGAAGGTGCCGAACTCGGCGAGGTCACCCCCGCTACAGAACGACGGTCCGTTGCCGCGCAACACGATCCCGGTCACGGAAGGGTCCAGTAGCGCGACGGTCAACGCCTCCAGCAGCGCCGCGCGGGCATCGGTGGAAAACGCATTGTGGCGCTGCGGCCGGTTGAACGCGATGCGCAGGGTGTCGCCGTCCCGCTCGGCCAGCACCGGGTCGGCGATGTCGGGCATCCGGGCGGGACCGCGTTCGCTGAGCCAGCGCGCGAATTCAGGACCGGCCTGCAAAGTCGAGTAAGCCAGCGATTCGGTCACCACGCCGGCCAGCGCCGGGCCGCCGGGTACCACCCCACGCAGCACGTCGTCACAGACGCTGCTGGCCAGCGGCCAACGGTGACAGCGCGCGGTCAGCTCGGCGAGCGCGTCCGGCACCGACTCGACGGTGATCACCCGACGATCGGCACAGTGGTCCTCGGTGAGGGTGAAAGTCGCTGCGTCCAGCCAGGATTCACAGCGGGCGAAGTCGGAAGCGGCGCCGTGCGCCACGATCATCCCCGGCGGCGCCGCGGGGCCGGCATCCGGCGGGCTCGCCAGGTCCACCACCTCGAGCATGGATCACACCGAGTATTTCTCGATCAGCCCGTTCTTGTAGAGCTTGCCGGTGTCGGTACGCGGCAGTTGCGCCTCGAACGCGATGGATCTCGGACACTTGTAGTGCGCCAAGCGGTCTCGCAGCCAGCCGAGCAGCTCGTCGCCGAACTCGTCGGTGGCGTCGCCCGGGTTCACGGTCTGCACGGCGGCCAGCACGCGTTGCCCCATCTCGTCGTCGGGTACCCCGAACACCGCCGCGTCCAGCACTTTCGGGTGGGTGACCAAGAGGTTCTCGGCCTCCTGCGGGTAGATGTTCACCCCGCCCGAGATGATCATGTGGTGGCGCCGGTCGGTCAGGTACAGGTATCCCTCCTTGTCGAGGTAGCCGATGTCGCCGACGGTGGCCCAGCCGTGTTTGTCGCGGGAGGCCGCGGTTTTCGTCGGGTCGTTGAGGTATTCGAACGACGAGCCACCCTCGAAGTAGATTTCACCGGCCTGCCCTGGCGGCAACTCGTTGCCGTTCTCGTCGAGGATGTGCACGGCGCCCCCCATGGGTTTGCCGACCGAACCGGGGTGCGCCAGCCACTCCTCGGCGGTGATCAACGTCGACCCGTGCGCCTCGGAGGAGGCGTAGTACTCGTCGATGATCGGCCCCCACCAGTCCATCATCTGCTTCTTGATCTCCACCGGACACGGCGCCGCCGCGTGCATCACCCGCTGCAGGCTGGACAGGTCATAGGAATCACGAACCGCCGCAGGCAATTTCAGCATGCGGGTGAACATCGCCGGGACGAACTGGCCGTGTGTGACGCGGTGTCGCTGGATGGCGTCGAGGCAGCCCTGCGCATCGAATTTCTCCAACACCACCGTCGTGACTCCGCCGGCCTGCGCGCTCATCGACCACACCGAGGGAGCCGTGTGATACAGCGGCGCCGGGCTGAGGTAGATCGAGTCCGGGGTCATCCAGAAGCTCACTAGCGTCGACATCATGCCGGGCGCCTCGGACGGCGGAACGTGCGGCAGTTCGCGTTTGATCCCTTTGGGGCGGCCGGTGGTGCCCGACGAGTACTGCAGCAGGTCGCCCTCGCGTTCCTCGTCGATCGGGGTATCGGGCTCGCCCGCAACGCATTCGGGGTAGCGCTGCCAGCCCCCGAGGTCAGCCTCTCCCTCTTCCACGGCGAAAAGCAGCAGCCCGGGCAGGCCGCCGGGAAGATGCTCGGCCAGGTTCTCGCACGTCTTGCGTAGCGCCGCCGACCCGATAATGCCCTTGGCGGCGCTGTTGTCGATGATGTAGGCGGCCTCGGCCGCGGTCAGGTGGGTGTTGATCGGCACGTAGTACAGGCCGCTGCGCCGCGCCGCCCACATCACCGCATGGATGTGTTCGTTGTTCTCCATCAGGATCGCGACGGCGTCGCCCTCCACGAGGCCGGCCCGCCGAAAGTAGTGGGCCAGCCGGTTGGCCCGCGCCTCGAGCTCGTCGAAGGTGATGACCGTGCCGGACGGGTGAAGAATGATGGCGGGCTTGCCGGTGCCCAGGTACTCGCGAATCTGCATGCGCAGACTGTACCGCCGAAAAACTTGACGGGTGTCAAGTGGTGGTGGGTCGACGACGGGTCCCACACCGCGGCACCCACTGCGATGACGCGATCAGCGCCCAGCAACGCAGATCGCCTTGGGGTACCCTTCCTTAAACGATGCCGGCCTTCGCTGCGGCCAGTTCCGTACGGAGGTTCGCGTGGACGAGCGCCTGTCCGCATCCGTGGCGTGCTGCACCCCGACCGGCCGACTCGGCGTCTACGACTATGTCGGCGGCATGGAGCGCCTGCTCGAGGCGGTGCAGGAATTGTCGTTGGCGCGCAGCCTCGCCGAAATCCAACGTATCGTCCGGTCCTCGGCGCGTGAACTAACCGGTTGTGACGGTGCCACTTTCGTGCTTCGCGACGGCAACAATTCCTACTACGCCGACGAAGACGCCCTGGCACCGTTGTGGAAGGGCAGCCGTTTCCCGATCGAGTCCTGCATCAGCGGTTGGGCGATGCTCAACCGCGCGGCCGCAGTAATCCCCGACATCTACCGGGATTCACGTATCCCGCATAGCGTCTACCGCGCGACATTCGTCAAGAGCCTCGTGATGGTCCCGATCCGCCAGCTCGACCCGATCGGGGCGATCGGCAACTACTGGGCCCACCGGCATCCACCTTCCGAGCAAGAGGTGCGCCTACTGCAGGCGCTGGCCGATTCGACATCGATCGCGATGGAAAGCGTCCAGGTGTACTCCGAACTCGAGCGGCGCGTACGCGACCGGACGGCCGAGCTGGAAAGCGCCCACGAGGAAATCAGTCGGCTCTCCGTGACCGACGAACTGACCGGCCTCAACAATCGTCGCGGCTTCTACCTGCTGGCCGAGCAGCAACTGCGCGGCGCCCACGACCTCGGCCACAACTGCGTGCTCGCCTTTCTCGACGTCGACGGGCTCAAGCGGGTCAACGACGAGCACGGTCATGACGCCGGGGACGCCCTGATCAAGGATGTCGCCGAGGTACTGCGCGGTATGCGGCGCGAGCCGGACATTGTCGCCCGCCTGGGCGGCGACGAATTCTGCGTCATGGTCACCGAAAGAGGCGGCGGGACAGCCGCGGTCAAAGAGCGGCTCGCGGAGGCGTTCCGTGCCTTCAATGAGACCAGCGACCGGCCCTACCGCATCTCCGCCAGTATCGGCCTGGTGCAGGCGCCCGTCGCCGAGCATGCCACCGTGGACCAGCTGCTGGCGCGCGCCGACGAACTGATGTACGCGGAGAAGAAGGCGAGCCCCGATTCGCGGCGCCGCGCGTGAGAACGGCTAGCGGCGCCTAGTCGGCGTCCGCCAGCCGCTGCTTGAGCGCCTCGAACTCGTCCTTCACGCCGGTGGGCAGCTTGTCGCCGACGAACTCGAACCACTCCTCGATCAAGGGCAGCTCTTCGCGCCACTCGGCGGGATTGACCGCGAGCGCCTTCGCGACGTCCTCGGCCCCGACGTCGAGGCCGTCCAGGTCCAGGTCAGCCGCGGTCGGCACGATGCCGATCGGGGTGTCCTGGCCGCCCGCCCGGTGCTCGATGCGGTCGACGATCCACTTCAGCACGCGGCTGTTCTCGCCGAAGCCGGGCCACAAGAACTCGCCCTTCTCGCCGCGGCGGAACCAGTTGACGAAGAACACCTTCGGCAGCTTTGACTCGTCGGAGTTCTTGCCCAGGTCGAGCCAGTGCTGGAAGTAGTCACCGACGTGGTAGCCCAGGAACGGCAGCATGGCCATCGGGTCGCGGCGCACCGTGCCGACCTTGCCCTCCGCGGCTGCGGTCTGCTCGCTGCCCATGGTGGCGCCCATGAAGACGCCGTGCTGCCAGTCGCGGGCCTGCGTCACAAGCGGCACCGTGGTCTTGCGGCGGGCGCCGAACAGGATCCCCGAGATCGGCACGCCCTGCGGGTCGTCCCACTCCGGCGCCAGGATGGGGCACTGCGACATCGGGGTGCAGTACCGCGAGTTCGGGTGGGCCGCTTTGGTTTCCGTCTCGCGGATGTACCAGTCGTTGCCCTTCCAGTCGATCAGGTGGTCGGGCTCGCCCTCCAGGCCTTCCCACCACACCTCGTTGTCGTCGGTCAAAGCGACGTTGGTGAACACGGTGTTGCCCGCGGCGATGGTGCGCATCGCGTTGGGGTTGGACTTCCAGTTGGTGCCCGGCGCGACCCCGAAGAAGCCGAACTCCGGGTTGACCGCGTACAGCCGGCCATCCTTTCCGAAGCGCATCCAGGCGATGTCGTCGCCCAGGGTCTCGGCGCGCCAGCCCGGGATGGTCGGCTGCAGCATCGCCAGGTTGGTCTTACCGCACGCCGACGGGAAGGCGGCGGCGAAGTAGTAGGCCTTGTTCTCCGGGGAGATCAGCTTGAGGATCAGCATGTGCTCGGCCAGCCAGCCCTCGTCGTGGGCCATCGCCGAGGCGATGCGCAGCGAGTAGCACTTCTTGCCCAGCAGGGCGTTGCCGCCGTAGCCGGAGCCGTAGCTCCAGATCTCGCGGGTCTCCGGGAAGTGGGTGATGTACTTGGTGTCGTTGCACGGCCACGGCACGTCCTTCTGGCCCGGCTCCAGCGGGGCCCCCACCGAGTGCAGCGCTTTGACGAAGAACCCGTCATCGCCCATCTTCTCCAGGGCGGCCTTGCCCATCCGGGTCATCGTGCGCATCGAGACGACGACGTACTCGGAGTCGGTGATCTCCACGCCCAGCTTGGGGTCGTCGGCGCCGAGCGGGCCCATGCAGAACGGCACCACGTACATGGTGCGGCCCCGCATGCAGCCGCGGTACAGGTCGGTCATCAGGGCCCGCATCTCGGCCGGGTCCATCCAGTTGTTGGTGGGGCCGGCGTCGATCTCGCGCTCGGAGCAGATGAAGGTCCGCGACTCGACCCGCGCGACGTCCGACGGGTCGGACAACGCCAGGTACGAATTGGGGTGCTTCTTCTCGTTCAGTTTCTTGAACGTGCCCGCCTCGACCAGCTCGGCGGCCAGCCGATCGAATTCTTCGGCGGAGCCGTCGGTGAACACCACGCGCTCAGGCTGGGTGAGCTCGGCGACCTCCCGTACCCACGACAGCAGCCCCTGATGGTTGGTGGGCGCGGTGTCCAAACCGGGAATGGTCGCTGAGGTCATCGAAATCTCCTGAATCCTTCTGCGTACTCGTGCATCTCTTCAATTGGGTTATGTGCTCGACCACACAGCTGCTTGAATGGTGGCGTTAACTACAGGTTATCGTGAGCACCTTGTCGGGGAAGCCTCGGGCAGGTATAAGCCTTCTCACAGCAACGATTCAGAAGAATTTCCCGCATCCTCATCACCGCTGGAAGAAGCCGGTTTTTCGGTTGCTTCGCCCGCCGCGGCCTTTTTCACGTCGGAATCGTCGGCCAAATCAGAATCGTCGGATTTAGATATACCCGCTTCGCCCAGTTCTGCACGCACCGCGTCCAGGGCCGCCAGCACCGTGGGCAGCTCCCGGTCCCGCGCGGCGGCGTCCCGCGACGCCGCCATGGCATGGGCGCGCAGCTCGCGGTCGATGGCGTTGACCTGGTCACTCACCTGCGCATTCTCGACCTCGTCCTGGGCCAGCACCGCTTTGCTCAGCACCGACTCGGCGACCAGGACGCGGGTGGCGACCAGCTCCTCGGCCACCGACCGCAGCGACGAGGTCACGTCGCCCGCCCAGCGGTCGAGCAGCGCCCGATCGCGCAGCAGGCTGCGAATGTGGATCACCAGCAGCGTGACCGCCAGGCCGATCGCCACGCAGGTGACCGCCGCGACCACCGACAGGGCGGGGCTGAGCCGAGCGGCCAGCCCGCTCATCAGCCGGCTCAGCGTCAGCGCCACGCCCAGGCCGAAGCCGGCGCCCAGCAGCATCATCAGCCAGGTCTCGTGCCGCCGGGATTTCAGTGGGGGCGGCGGGACGTCGACCGTCGGCAGCTGTTCGAGGGGCGGCAGAACCGTCGCGACACCCACCACGTGCGCGACATCCGCGAGATGGGTGGCGGTGCCCTCGTTCACCTCGGCGACCACCTCGTCCAGCCGGCCACGCGTGTGCGCCTCGAAGCTGGGCATGTCGCGCCGGGACAAGCCGGCCACGTCTTCCTGCAGCTCGGTGCGCACCGACGAACACCGGTTACGCGCGAAGTGGGACAGCTGGACGCGCGCCTGCTGGATCTGACCGCGCAGCGTGACTGTGCGCTCGGTCCTCGCCTCGCGCCGCTGCCGCAGGGCGGTGCTGCGCTCGTCGCGCAGCGCGTCCACCCGCGCGCGGCGCCCCGCGCCGTCGGCCTGTCGGTCGAACCGCTGCGCGACGGTGGTGAGCCGGGATTCCCAGGCCCGCAGCCGGTTTCGACGGGTGAGCTCGGGGTCCGCCAGCCGCGCCGAGACGGCCTCCACCAGGTCGTCGACGATCGGCTCGCCGAGGTCGGGCAGCGCGGCCGCACCCACCCAGGGCACCCCGGCGTAGCGCGGCGCGTGGGTGGCCAGCGTTTCGCGGTCGGCGGCCAGCACGTCACGCCAGCCCCGATGCACGTCGATCTTCGACACCACCGCCACCACCGCGTCGGTGTGCGCGGCCGCGGCGTCCAGCAGCGCGCAGTCGGACGGCGTGAGGTGCGCCGCCGCGGAGACGACGAACACCACGGCCAGCGGCACGTCGCCGGGCCCCAACTCCGTCGACTCGACGAACTTGTGCTCGGGCAGCCGTTCGCGCAGCGCCGTGGCCACCGCGCTCACCCCGGCCAGCCACGGTCCGGTCACCAACACCACGTCCCGGCGGTGCACGGCGGGGGCTTCCAGCTCCGGCGCGACGCTCGCCACCAAAGCGTCCACCTGGGCGACCGGGTCGTCGGGCTTGTCGGCGCTCACCGCCAGTCCCCCGGCAACGACCCGCAGGCCCGCGACCACAGCCGCATCGATCCCCGCGCGATGTCGGCGCCGCAGGCGCGGTGCAGCTCGCTGGAGGTCACGCGGCTGTAGCGCTGCCACCGCACCGCCCGCGGCAGGTGCGCGGATGGGTCGCGGTCCCAGTCGGCGGGCGCCGCGATGCCCGGGCCGAGCCCGGCCGCCTCGGCCAGGTCGACGGCCGCCGCCATCCGCGCGACCACGGTGTCGTCGTGGGACAGGAACGCGCCGATCCGCTCCGCGGGTTCGGCCGGGCCGACGGCCAGGACTTCCAGCTCCGCGACGGCGTCGCACACCCGCCGGTAGCGCGCCTCCGCGCCGGCGGCCGAGATCTGGGCCAGGGCGGCGTCGACCCCGCTCGTCCGGCGCAGCAGGGCCCGCAGCTGGGCGGCTGTCCTGCCCTGCCTCGCCGCGGCGACCCCGAGCGCGATGCCGAACAGATCCAAAGTGTCCAGCAGGCGCAGCCGGACGTCGGCCGGTAGGGGGTTGTCGGCCGCCAGGAACCGGGCGAACGAGCCGTCGAGGCACTCGGCCGCTCCGGGGTGCACGGCGAGCGTCTCCAGCGCCGCCCACAATGCGTCGTCAAGCCCGCCGAGCGCGGCCACCGCGAGCAGGCCACACATCGGCACCATGGGCGCACCGACCCGGGCGGCCAGGTCCGCGCAGCGGCTCCGCGCCGCCGCGATCGGCCCGTCCCCGCCCGAGAGGGACCCGGCCAGGTCCGCCTTGTTCAGCACAGCCAGCACCGGGCGTTCTGCGGCGGCGATCGCGTCGACGTCTTCCGGCTTGACCACCTCGGTGAGCACCTGCACGACGACGTCGGCCGGGCGGTCGCCGTCGGTGGTCACCGCGATCCCCGCGGCCGCGCCGGCGCGGTCCAGCGCGCGGGCGACGGTGTCGCGCCCCACACCCGGGCGCCCGCGGACGAGCACACCCAAGGGCGCGGCGGTTCGCCGCGCGATCGCCGCCACGCGCGGGTCGGGGTGGTCGGCGGCGAATCGCGCCAGCTCGTCGACGAACTCCTGGTGTCCTTGTCCCCTCATCGTCCCCTCATGTCTCGCGTTCGGTTCGATGGATCCGACCCGGGGGCCGATCGAGTCCCACCGAATGGTGGCACTTGCGTCACTTTGATGCGAGCCACCGTCTGAGTGTTACCAGCTGAAGGCAACTGTTGGGTATCAATCTGGACCAGGGGCGGCTACATCGCTGGTTTATGCGCCACCATGGACAAATGCATGCGCAACCCGGGGTGGGAGTGTTTCGCGTCGCGCCGCAGGAGCGATCGGACGACCGTCGCGACCAGCGCTATCTTCCGGCATCGACCTTCCGCTCCCGGCGGTCCGCGCTTTCCGACGCGCAGCGGCAGACGTGGGACCGGCTGTGGCCGGAGCTGGGCCTATCGGTCGGCAGCCCGGCGGGGGCGGGCGAAGGCGGCGGGGAGCCGCCGCTGGACACCCGGGCCTGGTTCGGCCGCGAGGCGCCGCTGGTGCTCGAGATCGGTTGCGGCAGCGGCACGTCGACGCTGGCGATGGCCAAGGACGAGCCCGATATAGATGTGATCGCGGTGGAGATCTACAAGCGGGGGTTGGCGCAACTGCTGTGCGCGATCGACCGCGAAGGGGTCGGCAACATCCGCTTGATCCGCGGCAACGGCGTCGACGTGCTGCAGCGGCTGATCCCCCCGCGCTCGCTGACCGGGGTGCGCGTCTTCTTCCCCGACCCGTGGCCCAAGGCCCGCCACCACAAGCGCCGGTTTCTGCAACCGGGGACGGTTGGCCTCATCGCCGATCGGTTACTCCCTGGTGGTGTCCTGCACGCGGCGACCGACCACCCCGGCTACGCCGAGCACATCGGCGCCGTCGGCGATGCCGAGCCGCGGCTGCGTCGCGCCGACCCCGCGGGCGGGCTCCCGATCTCGGTGGTACGGCCTACCACCAAGTACGAGACGAAGGCACACGCGGCGGGCAGCGCCGTCTCCGAATTCATCTGGCTACGACATGAGTAGGCGATGACCATGAGCCTGGCGGAAGAACAGACCGCGGCAGCAGAACCCTTGGCGGTGTTGTCCGACGACGCGTCGCTGGGCAGCTTCTCACCGCCGGGCGGCCGCGTGTTGCTGGTGTGGGACGCACCCAACCTCGACATGGGGCTCGGCTCGATCCTGGGCCGGCGGCCCACCGCCCTGGAGCGTCCGCGGTTCGACGCCCTGGGGCGCTGGCTGCTGGCGCGCACGGCCGAGGTCAGTGCGAGCAGGCCGGGCGTCGTGGTCGAGCCCGAGGCCACCGTCTTCACCAATATCGCGCCGGGCAGCGCCGACGTCGTGCGGCCCTGGGTGGACGCCCTGCGCAACGTGGGTTTCGCCGTGTTCGCGAAGCCCAAGATCGACGAGGACAGCGACGTCGACCGCGACATGCTCGCCCACATCGAGCTGCGGCGCAGCCAGGGGTTGGCGGCGCTGGTGGTGGCGTCGGCGGACGGGCAGGCGTTTCGTGAACCGCTGGAGGAGATAGCCCGCGGCGGAGTCCCCGTCCAAGTCATCGGATTTCGCGAACATGCGAGTTGGGCGCTAGCGTCGGATACCTTGGACTTTGTCGACCTGGAAGACATCAGCGGTGTGTTCCGGGAGCCGTTGCCGCGAATCGGCCTAGATTCGCTGCCTGACCAGGGAGCATGGCTGCAGCCGTTCCGGCCGCTGTCCGCTCTGTTGACCGCGCGTGTGTGACACTGGCTTGGAAACCGAATGACACCACGCGGGTCGTTGACGATCCAGTAAGGAGCTTGAGTGTTCGCCTGGTGGGGTCGAACTGTGTACCGCTATCGGTACATCGTGATCGGGGTCACGGTAGCTCTGTGCCTGCTGGGTGGGGTTTTCGGGATGAGCCTGGGCAAGCATGTCACACAGAGCGGCTTCTACGACGAAGGCAGTCAATCCGTGAAGGCCTCGGTGCTGGGCGACCAGACCTACGGCCGAGACCGCACCAGCCACATCGTCGCCACCTTCACCGCCCCCGAGGGCAAAACGGTGGACGACCCGGCATGGCGGGACAAGATCGTCGCCCAGCTCAACAAGTTCAAGACCGACCACGCCGACCAGGTCGTCGGCTGGGCCGGCTGGCTGGCCGCGCCCGACAGCACCAACCCCCTGATCAAGGGCATGGTCAGCGAGGACCGCAAGCACACCTTCGTGTCCATCCCGCTCAAAGGGGACGACGACGACACGATCCTCAACAACTACAAGGCCATCGCGCCCGATCTGCAGAAACTCGACGGCGGAACGGTGGCCCTGGCCGGCCTGGAGCCGATCGCCAACGCCCTGACCGGCACCATCGCCACCGACCAGCGGCGCATGGAAGTGCTGGCCCTGCCATTGGTGACGGTCGTGCTGTTCCTGGTTTTCGGTGGCGCGGTCGCCGCCGGCCTGCCGGCCATCGTCGGTGGGCTCAGCATCGCCGGCTCGCTCGGCATCCTGCGGCTCGTGGCGATGTTCGGCCCCGTGCACTTCTTCGCCCAGCCGGTGGTGTCGCTGATCGGCCTGGGTATCGCCATCGACTACGGGCTTTTTGTGGTGAGCCGGTTCCGGGAGGAGATCGCCGAGGGCTACGACACCGAGGCGGCCGTGCGCCGCACGGTGATGACGGCCGGGCGCACCGTGACGTTCTCGGCGGTGCTCATCATCGCGTCGAGCGCCAGCCTGCTGGTGCTGCCGCAGGGTTTCGTGCACTCGCTGACCTACGCCATCTTCGCCGCGGTGGGGCTGGCCGCGCTGCTGTCCATCACGTTCCTGCCGGCCTGCCTGGGCATCCTGGGCCGCCACGTCGACGCGCTCGGAGTGCGGACCGCGTTCCGGGTGCCGTTCCTGCGGAACTGGAAGTACTCGCGGGCCTACCTCAACTGGCTCGCCGACCGGCTGCAGAAGACCAAGACGCGCGAAGAGGTCGAGGCCGGCTTCTGGGGCAAGCTGGTCAACTGGGTGATGAAGCGGCCGCTGGCCTTTGCCATTCCGATCGCCGTCGGCATGATCCTGCTGGTCATCCCGCTGGGCAACCTGTCGTTCGGCGGCATGAGCGAAAAGTACTTACCGCCGGACAATTCGGTGCGGCTGGCCCAGGAGCACTTCGACAAGCTGTTCCCCGGATACCGCACCGAGCAACTCACGGTCGTCATCCAGAGCGCCAACCACAGCAAGGTCACCGACCAGCAGGTCGCCGACATCCGCAATCGGATCGCCGGCATCAACGGGTTCACCGACAAGACTTGGGAGGAGCGGCCCTGCCCCACGATCGCGGGTAACCCCTGCGTTGCCGGCCCGAACGGGACGACGGTGCCCAAGGACGATTCGGTGCGGGTGATCCAGAACGGCCTGGTCAACAAGAACGACGCCGCTAAGAAGATCAGCGAGCTGCGGGCGATAAGCCCGCCGAAGGGCCTCAACCTGTACGTCGGCGGCACCCCCGCGCTGGAGCAGGACAGCATCCACAGCCTCTTCGACAAGGCTCCGCTGATGCTGGTGCTGTTGCTCACCGCGACCATGCTGTTGATGTTCCTGGCGTTCGGGTCGGTGGTGTTGCCGATCAAGGCCGCGGTGATGAGCGCGCTGACGCTCGGGTCCACGATGGGCATCCTGACGTGGATCTTCGTCGACGGGCACCTGTCGCATTGGCTGAATTTCACCCCGACCCCGCTGATGGTGGTGCTCATCGCGCTGGTCGTCGCGGTCGGCTTCGGTCTGGCCACCGACTACGAGGTGTTCCTGGTGTCCCGCATGGTCGAGGCGCGCGAGCGCGGCATGTCGACCGCCGAGGCCATCCGGATCGGCACCGCGACGACCGGGCGTCTGATCACTGCTGCCGCATTGGTCTTGGCCGTGGTCGCCGGTTCCTTCGTGTTCTCCGACCTGGTGCTGATGAAGTACCTGGCGTTCGGTCTGATGGCGGCGCTCTTGCTGGACGCCACCGTGGTCCGGATGTTCCTGGTGCCGTCGGTGATGAAGCTGCTCGGGGACGACTGCTGGTGGGCACCGCGCTGGGCCAGGCGGCTGCAGAACAAGATCGGGCTCGGCGAGATCGACCTGCCCGACGAGCGCAAGCGACCGACCCTCAACGGCCGGCCCGCGCGGCCGCCGGTGGCGGCCAGCCTGGTCGCTGCCGCGCCGCGCCCGCCGCACGACCCCACCCATCCCGGGGCCCTCGAGCCATCGCGCGCCACGCGGCCGGGTTCGGCCGAACCCGCGGCACCCACGCCCGACGCCGCGCGCGTGCAGGCGCGCCCGGGTCAGCCGACGGAGGCGCAGACGACGCGGCTGTCCGTGCCGAACTCGGCCGGGGCCCACGAGCGTCCCGCCACTCCCGCGCCGCCGGCGCGACCCGCCGCCCCCGTCGCGCCACCGCAGCCACCGTCCAGCGGCCAGACGCGCGCGATTCCGGTGCCCGGCAAGCATTCTGACGACACCGCCGGTGATGCGGCCGAACCCACCACCGCCTTCCCGCGGCCCGAGGTCAACGACTCCGACCCGGCCACGGAAAAGATGAACTCCGCGGGTGACAACGGCGACGCGCGTCAGCGCCGGCGTGCCGGCGGCGGCCTGTCGGCGCAGGATTTGCTGCGCCGCGAGGGCCGGCTGTAGGCCTTTCCGACCGGTAGGCCTTTAGTCCGACGTGGTCGCCGGCTCGTCCGGCTCCGCCTGCAAGATCGCGCCGCCCCCGTCGGCCTCCTCGGTTTGCCTCTCGGCCTCGGCGGCCGGATCCTTCGCCAGCAGCACCTGCATCGCGTTGTTGAGGAACGCGACCGTCGGCACGGCCAGCAGCGCGCCGACGATGCCGCCGAGGACGCCGCCGGTCGAGATGGCCAGCACCACCCCGAGCGGGTGGATCGAGACCGCGCGGCCCATCACCAGCGGCTGCAGCACGTGTGCCTCGAGTTGGTTCACCGCGATCAGCAGACCCAGCGTGATCAGGGCGTAGACGACGCCCTTGGCCAGCAGCGCGACCACAACCGCCAGCAAACCCGAAATCAGGGCACCGACGAGCGGGATGAAGGCCCCCAGGAAGACCAGGGAGGCCAGCGGCAGCGCGAGGGGGATCCCCATGATCGCCAGCCCCGTACCCACCCCGGCCGCGTCCGTCAGCGCCACCAGGAAGGTGGCGCGCACGTAGCCGGTCAACGACCCGTAGCCGGCCCGGCCGGCCTCGCTCACCCGGTCCCTGACGTCGGCAGGGAAGATCTTGGATACGTAGGCCCAGATGTTGCGGCCGCCATAGAGGAAGAAGATCAGCGTGAACAGCACCAGCACCGCCGCGGTGACGAGTTCGGTGATGGTGGCCGCAGTGGACAGGGCGCCGCTTTCCAGCTTGGCCTGATTGTTGCGCAGCGCCTCGATCGTCGCGTTGCCCGCATTGTCGATCTGTTCGCTGCGCAGGTGCGCCGGTCCGTGGATCAGCCAATGCCGGGTCGACTCGATGCTGCGGGTGACCTGTTCGGTCAGGCCCGGCACACCGTCGATGAACTGCAGGACGACGAACGCCAGAATGCCGCCGAGGATGGAGAAGCCGCCGAACAACACCAGGGCGACCGCGCCGCCGCGGGGCAGACCGCGGCGGTCGAGCCAGTCGACGACCGGCAGCAGCAGCGCGCTGAGCAGCAGCGCCACCAGCACCGGGACGACGATCACCTCGAGCTTCTTCACCAACCACAGCAGCGCGATCAGCGCGACGAGGATCACCAGCAAACGCCAGGCCCAGGCTGCGGTCTTGCGGACAATGGGTTCAACCGAAGCGTCGTCGGTGTTTGCCGGCATGGGGATGAGCCTATCCGCAGCGGGGGACCCCCAAACGTCCCCGCGGCCGCCGCGCGCGGCTGCCCCGGCACGATCCGGTTACGAGGGCGACACGGTCGGCGTCGCGCGGCGATTCCCGCGCCACCTGCACCGTTACCCTAAATCCCGTGCCGCACCACGCACCCGCCCGCAATCTCGACTTCCCGCGCGAAGAGGCCCCGCGCGGGAAGTACTGGTGGCTGCGCTGGCTGATCCTCGGGATCGTCGCGGTCGTGCTTGCCGTGGAGGTGGCGCTCGGCTGGCATCAGCTCGCCAAGGCGTGGATGAGCCTGTACGAGGCGAACTGGTGGTGGCTGCTGGCGTCGGTGATGGCGTCGGCCGCGTCGATGCACAGCTTCGCGCAGATCCAGCGGACGCTGCTGCGCTCGGCCGGGGTGCACGTCAAGCAGTTGCGGTCGGAGGCCGCCGTCTACGCCGCCAACTCGCTGAGCACCACGCTGCCCGGCGGGCCGGTGTTGTCGGCGACGTTTCTGCTTCGGCAGCAACGGATTTGGGGCGCCTCGACGGTGGTGGCGTCGTGGCAGCTGGTGATGGCGGGCGTCCTGCAGGCCGTGGGGCTGGCGCTGCTCGGGCTGGGCGGGGCCTTCTTCCTCGGCGCGAAGAACAACCCGTTCTCGCTGCTGTTCACCCTCGGCGGCTTCGTGGCGTTGTTGCTGCTCGCCCAGGCCGTCGCGTCGCGGCCGGAGCTCATCGACGGGATCGGCTGCCGGGTGTTGTCGTGGGTCAACTCCGTTCGCGGCCGGCCCGCCGACACCGGCCTGGCCAAGTGGCGCGAGACGCTGGCGCAGCTGGAATCGGTAAGCCTGGGCCGGCGCGACATGGGGGTGGCGTTCGGCTGGTCGATGTTCAACTGGGTCGCCGACGTGGCCTGCCTGGGGTTCGCCGCCTACGCCGCAGGCGATCACGCCTCGGTCGCCGGGTTGACCGTGGCCTATGCCGCCGCGCGCGCCGTCGGCACCATCCCGCTGATGCCGGGCGGGCTGCTGGTCGTGGAGGCGGTGCTGGTGCCGGGGTTGGTCTCCAGCGGCATGTCGCTGCCGAACGCGATCTCGGCCATGCTGATCTACCGGCTGATCAGCTGGTTGCTCATCTCGGCCATCGGCTGGGTGGTGTTCTTCTTCGTGTTCCGGACCGAGAACGTCGCCGTGCCGGACGACGAGGAGTCGGCGGCGCCTAATTCCGCGCCGGCGGCGCCGCAGGGCCCGGCCGCCGACGATCCGACCGAGACCGCCCTGCAGGGCCCGGTACCGCCCGACCGGAGCCCGGAAACCGAGAGCTAACCGGCGGTGTTGCCCCGAGGCGGCCCCGACAACGGGTTGGCCGCCGCCGGCGGGACGGGCCCCGTGGCCGCCGGCGGGGACACCGGGGTGCCGCCCAGCGGCAGCGCGCCCGCCGCGTTACCCGGCAGGGCGGGCAGCCCGCCTGCCGCACCCTGCGCCTGCTGCATCATGCCCATCGCCTGGGTGGGCGAGATCGGCAGCTTGCACTGCAGCGACAGGTTGGTCAACGGCTGCGCGATCGACGTCATGTCCCCGGCCACCTTCGGGTTGGCCTCGAAGTAGGACTTCAGGCCGGTCATCGACTGGGGTCCCGCCTGCTGCTGCAGCATCGACGTCATCGTCTGGTTGGTCTCCGGGTGCGCGTCCAGGTAGTCGCCCATCGACTTGGACACCGAACCGATCGTGCGGGCGACTTCACTGGCCGAGCACGGGTCGCTGGCGCCCGTCGCCGGGGCACCCGCGAGGACCGCCAGGGCGGCGCACGGCACGGCGGTGGCGATCAGCCCGGCAACGATCTTGCGGCGCCCGGTCGCGGTGCCTCTGCCCATCGAAACTCCTTACGAGTTGCGGCGTCACGCGCAGCGCCGACGCCCGCAAACGGCTGCTATAGACGGCCCCATCGATCGCGGGGCACCCAGGGCCCCGCCGGCCACCCGACATCCTGCCATCGCCGGCATTCGCCCTGCCAGCCCGCGTGAAGCCGTGTGAGCAATATCCCGCCGGTAACCGGTTCACAACGACTTGGCAGCGTCTTGGCAACAAGCCTGTCGTTGCAGCTCAGGAACCCGAAAGCTGACATCATCCACAGCCCGCTGCGGTATCCTCGCCAGCACGCGTAAGCGAAACACGGGGAGTGAAGAAATCCAGCAGTTAATGATGCGCCTCAGCCGCAGCCTGCGTAAGTACCGCTGGTTGGTCTTCACAGGCTGGTTGCTGGCATTGGTTCCGGCGGTCTATCTCGCCTTGACCCAATCGGGGAACCTGACCGGCGGCGGTTTCGAGGTGGCCGGTTCGCAGTCGCTGTTCGTCCACGACCAGCTCGAGGAGCTGTACCACGACCAGGGTTCGTCCTCGCTCGCCTTGGTCGCGGCGCCGCGACCGGATGCCAGCTACGCCGACATCAACGACGCCGTCGCGCTGCTGAGGCGCACCGCCGCCGAGGTCCCCGGCGTCTCGGAGGTGCCCAACCCCACCCAGCGGCCGCCGCAGCCCGACCGGCCATACGTGCTGTCGCTGCGGCTGGACTCCCGCAACACCAGCGACGTCGCCAAGCAGTTGCGCACCAAGGTCGGCGTCAAGGGTGATCAGGCCGGGCAGACCGCGGACGGCCGGGTGCGCCTGTATGTGATCGGGCAGGGCGCGCTGTCGGCCGCGGCGGCGCAGAACACCAAGCACGACATCGCCGCCGCCGAGCGCTGGAACCTGCCGGTGATCCTGATCGTGCTGCTCGCGGTCTTCGGCTCGCTCGCCGCGGCGGCGATCCCCCTCGCCCTCGGCGTCTGCACGGTCGTGGTCACGATGGGCCTGGTCTACCTGCTGTCGGCCTACACCACCATGTCGGTGTTCGTGACCTCGACGGTGTCCATGTTCGGCATCGCGCTCGCCGTCGACTATTCGCTGTTCATCCTGATGCGCTTCCGCGAGGAGCTGCGCTCCGGCCGCGAGCCGAAGGAGGCCGTCGACGCGGCGATGGCGACCTCGGGGCTGGCCGTGGTGCTGTCCGGGATGACGGTCGTCGCCTCGCTCACCGGCATCTACGTGATCAACACCCCGGCGCTGAAATCGATGGCGACCGGGGCCATCCTGGCCGTCGCGGTCGCGATGTTGACGTCGACCACGCTGACCCCGGCGGCGCTGGCGACATTCGGCCGGTCGGCCGCCAAGCGGTCGGCGTTCCTGCACTGGTCGCGCGGACCGGAGGGCGGCCAATCGCGGTTCTGGAACCGCTGGATCGGCTGGGTCATGCGGCGGCCGTGGATGTCGGCGCTGGGGGCGTCGCTGGTCCTGCTCGTCATGGCCGCACCGGCGTCGTCGATGGTGCTGGGCAACAGCCTGCTGCGCCAGTTCGACTCGTCGCACGAGATCCGCGCCGGGGTGGGCGCGGCGGCCGAGGCCCTCGGCCCCGGCGCGCTCGGTCCGATCCGGGTGCTGATCACCTTCCCCGACGGCGGGGCCGCCTCACCCGAGCACGGCCAGACCATCGCCGCCGTCCAGCAGCGAATGACGCAGGCGCCCAACATCGTTTCCGTCGCGCCGCCGCAGTTCGCCGAGGACAACGGCAGCGCCATGCTGTCGGCGGTGTTGTCGGTCGACCCCGAGGACATGCGGGCCCGCGAGGCCGTCGGCTGGATGCGCGCGCAGTTGCCCAAGGTGCCCGACCGGGGAACCGCACGGGTGGACGTCGGCGGTCCGACCGCGCTGATCAAGGACTTCGACGACCAGGTGTCCAAGACCGAGCCGCTGGTGCTGGCCATCGTCGCGCTGATCGCGTTCGTGATGCTGCTCGTGTCGGTCCACTCGGTGTTCCTGGCGCTCAAGGGCGTGCTGATGACCCTGCTGTCGGTCGCGGCCGCCTACGGCAGCCTGGTGATGGTGTTCCAGTGGGGCTGGCTGAAGGACCTCGGCTTCGCCCAGATCAGCTCGATCGACAGCACCGTCCCCCCGTTGGTCCTCGCGATGACCTTCGGGTTGTCGATGGACTATGAGATCTTTTTGCTGACCCGCATCCGCGAACGCTTCCTGCACTCCGGCAACACCCGCGACGCCGTGGCGTACGGCGTGAGCACCAGCGCGCGCACCATCACCAGCGCAGCCCTGATCATGATCGCGGTCTTCGTCGGGTTCGCGTTCGCCGGCATGCCGCTGGTCGCCGAGATCGGCGTGGCCTGCGCGGTGGCGATCGCGGTGGACGCCACGGTGGTCCGGCTGGTGCTGGTGCCGGCGTTGATGGCGATGTTCGCCCAGTGGAACTGGTGGCTGCCGCCGTGGCTGTCCCGGGTGCTGCCGTCGGTCGACTTCGACCGGCCGTTGCCCGCGGTCGACCTGGCCGACGTGGTGGTCATCCCCGACGACATCTCGGCGCTGACGGCGCCCAACGCCGACCTGCGGATGGTGCTCAAGTCAGCGGCCAAACTCAAGCATCTGGCGCCCGATGCGATCTGCGTGACCGACCCGCTGGCCTTCACCGGCTGCGGGCGCAACGGGAAGGAAAGGCAGGGCGTCCAGCCGCAGGGAGCCGACGCCGAGCGCGGCCGGGACCCGGGTCAGATCCCCCACCAGGTCAACATCGACGACGTGAAGGCCGGCGTCGGGGCCGGTGATGACCGGAAGAACGGCAGCAACGGTCACATCAACGGCACCCCGGGGACCAGAAAACGGGTCGGCGGGCTGACGTCGCGCAACGGCATCGCCAAGGCGATCGTCGGGACGGACCGGCCCGTGCACCCGGTGACGTTGTGGCGGGGGCGGCTCTCGGTCGCCATCGACGCGCTGGAGAGCGAGACCGACGCCGACCGGCCCGTCTACGAGCGCCGCTGCCCGGTGGAAACCACCCACGTGCAGCTGCCCACCGGCGACCGGCTGCTGGTCCCGACCGGCGCCGAGACGCTGCGCCTCAAGGGCTACCTCATCATGTGCCGTAACAGCCGCCGCGATTACGCCGACTTTGCGGATATGGTTGAGACGTTGGAGCCCGAGACCGCCGCTGTGGTGCTGGCCGGCATGGACAGGTACTACTGTTGTCAGTCGCCCAGGCGGCAATGGATCGCCACCCAGTTGGTCCGTCGACTCGCCGATCCGGATCCCTGTGATTTCAATGACGAGCAGGGGTCGGAGGCCGACGCCCACTCGGACTGGGAGGAGATCAGGCAGCGCTGCCTCTCGGTGGCCGTAGCGATGCTGGAGGAGGCGAGGTGACGTTGGCACCTGACCGAGGCCCCGCAGCGCCCGACCGTCCGGCGACCGAGCCGCGCGGGCGTGACGCCGCGCCGGCCCAGGATCCCGACCAGCCGGTGGAGTTCTGGCCCACCTCCGCCATCCGTGCGGCGCTGCAGGGCGGCGACATCGCCACCTGGAAGCGGATCGCCGCCGCGTTGAAGCGCGACCCGTACGGGCGGACCGCCCGCCAGGTCGAAGAGGTGCTCGAAGGCACCCGGCCCTACGGCATCTCCAAGGCACTGTGGGAGGTGCTGGAACGCGCCCGCACCCACCTGGAAGCCAACGAACGCGCGGAGGTGGCCCGCCACGTGGGGCTGCTCATCGACCGATCCGGCCTGGCGGAGCAGGAATTCGCCTCCCGCATCGGGGTGAGCGCCGCCGAGCTCGCCGCCTACCTGGACGGCACCACCAGCCCGTCGGCGGCGCTGATGATCCGGATGCGCCGGCTGTCGGACCGGTTCGTCAAGGTGAAGTCGGCCCGCTCGGCCGAATCCAACTGATTCACCTGATCGGAAGCACGTCCGACACCAGCCAGGCGTCGCCTTGCTTGGTCAGCGCCACCCGCAGCGCGGGCGCCGACTGGCTCGGCTGTTGGCCCGGCGCGTTCTGGGTGACCCGCAGGATCACCGCGACGCTGGCCGCCGTCGGTCCCAGCGCCTCGACCCCGGCCGCCAGCGTGGCCGCCTGCGCGGTGACGTTGTGCTGGGCCAGTTCGGAGCTGGATTTCGTGTATTGCTCTTTGAAGGCGGCGGCGTGCTCGGGGACTATCAGCGCCGCGGCCCGGTCGATGGAGCTGTCCGGTGCGCCCGGGGTAAACGACGCCATCGCCTCCGCCATCCCGGTGGCGACCCGAACCACGTCGCGGGAATCGTCCTTGAAGGCGCGGTCCGACCGCGTCCAGTGCGTGTAACCGGTGACCACCGCGGCCACCAGCGCGGCCGTGCACAGGAAGACCACGGCCAACCGCAGGCCGGGCGCGTCGTCGTCGGTGCCGACGCTGACCGAATCCCGGCGCAGCAGCCAGAAATTGACCGCGACGCCCTCGACGATCAGCAGCACAAGCACCGAGCACGCCGAGACCCACCACAGCGGCCAGCCGAGGACGAGCCCGATCGCCAGCAACGCCGCGATCGCGGCAAGCGGGGCCAGGATGTCGAACGCCAGCAGGCGCCAGAGGTTTCTCATCGGATCGATTCCAGCCCCGAGATCATCAGCTTGCCGTCCACGTCGACCACGTCGAGGCGCAGATTCCAGTGCACGGTCTGCGGTTTGGCGCCGGCGTTCTCGCTGACCGACGTCGCGACCAGCATCACCGCGTCCAGCCGGCTGGCGAACGGCGGCAGCTTGGTGGTGACTATTTCTCTTGGCGGCCTCGGCCGCTCCGGCTGGGTGTCCAGGTCGCGGTGCACGGTCTCGATGGCCACCGCGTCGATCCGCCCGGCGCTCTTGGACTGCAGCTTCTCCACCACCTGCCGGTAGGGCTGCATGGCCGCGTCGAAGTCGGTGTTGAGTTCGCCGACCGTCCCGTCGTGCAGTCGTTGCAGGCTCGCGTCGACGTTCCCGCTGTTCATGTTGATCAGCACCCCCGTCCACTCGGCGGCGGTTTGCATGACGCGGGACAGGTAGCGGCGCTCGGCGGTGTCGTCGCGGTGCCCCGACCACAGGAAGAACCCGAACGCGATCGCCGCCACCGACAGCACCCCGAGGACGGCCGACGCGATGCCGTACGGTGAGAACATCGGGCCGCCGGCGGCATCGTCGTCACCGGCCTGTTCGGCCTCGGCGTCCTCCGCCTCTGCAACTTGCTCGTTGGTTGGCTCGGTTCGCTGGCCTTCGGACATGGCCCGATCGTCGCACCCGGCAGAGATGGAAGGATGGCGGGGTGACTGTAGGAGCCATCCGCTCGGGCATCGACCTGAGCCACGTCGACGCCAACACCCGCCCCCAAGACGACCTGTTCGGGCACGTCAACGGCCGCTGGCTGGCCGAATACGAGATACCGGCGGACCGGGCCACCGACGGCGCGTTCCGTCACCTGTTCGACCGCGCCGAGGAGCAGGTGCGCGACCTGATCGTCGAGGCCAGCCGGACCGGCGCCGCCCCGGGCACCGACCGGCAGCGCATCGGCGACCTGTACGCCAGCTTCCTCGACGAGGCGGCCATCGAGCGGCGCGGCCTGCAACCCCTGCTCGACGAGCTGGCCACCATCGACGACGCGGCAGACGCCGACGCGCTGGCGGCCGCGGTGGGTGCGCTGCAGCGCACCGGGGTGGGCGGCGGCGTCGCGATGTACATCGACACCGACGCCAAGAACTCGGCCCGGTATCTGGTGCACGTCACCCAGTCCGGCATCGGGTTGCCCGACGAGTCGTATTTCCGCGACGAGCAGCACGCCGAGGTGCTCGCGGCCTACCCCGGGCACATCGCCCGGATGTTCGCCCTGGTGTACGGCGGCCCGGCGGAGGCACACGAGGAGACGGCGGCCCGCATCGTGGCACTGGAAGCCAAGCTGGCCGCCGCGCACTGGGACGTGGTCAAGCGCCGCGACGCCGAGCTGTCGTACAACCTGCGTACCTTCGCGGACCTGCAGGCCGAGGGCAAGGGTTTCGACTGGGCCGGCTGGGCGACCGCGCTGGGCGGCTCACCGCAGTCCTTCGCCGAAGTCATTGTGCGGCAACCGGATTACCTCACCGCATTCGCCGATCTGTGGGCGAGCGGTGACCTGGAGGACTGGAAGCGTTGGGCGCGTTGGCGGTTGATCCGCGCGCGGGCGTCCTGGCTGACCGACGAGCTGGTCGCCGCGGACTTCGACTTCTATGGCCGCCTGCTCACCGGCGCCGAGCAGATCCGCGAACGCTGGAAGCGGGCCGTGTCGCTGGTGGAGAGCCTGATGGGCGATTCCGTCGGAAAGCTTTATGTGGAGCGGCATTTCCCGCCCGGGGCCAAGGCGCGCATGGACACGCTGGTGGACAACCTGAAGGCGGCCTACCGACTGTCGATCAACCAGCTGGATTGGATGACGCCGCAGACCCGGGAGCGGGCCCTGGCCAAGCTGGACAAGTTCGTCGCCAAGGTCGGCTACCCGGCGAAGTGGCGCGACTACTCCGCGCTGGTGATCGACCGCGACGACCTCTACGGCAACTTTCGGCGCGGCTATGCGGTCAACCACGACCGTGAGCTGGCCAAGCTCGGCGGGCCGGTCGACAAGGACGAGTGGTTCATGACGCCGCAGACGGTCAACGCCTACTACAACCCGGGGATGAACGAAATCGTCTTCCCCGCGGCTATTTTGCAGCCGCCGTTCTTCGACCCCGAGGCCGACGACGCCGCCAACTACGGCGGGATCGGCGCGGTGATCGGGCACGAGATCGGGCACGGCTTCGACGACCAGGGCGCCAAGTACGACGGTGACGGCAACTTGGTGGACTGGTGGACCGACGCCGACCGCGCCGAATTCGGAGCCCGCACCAAGGCTTTGATCGAGCAGTACGAGGTGTACACGCCGCGCGGGCTGGACGCCGGGCACCACGTCAACGGCGCGTTCACCGTCGGGGAGAACATCGGCGACCTGGGCGGGTTGTCGATCGCCTTGTTGGCCTATCAGCTGTCGCTGCACGGACAGCCCGCGCCCGTCATCGACGGCCTCACCGGCGTGCAGCGGGTGTTCTACGGCTGGGCGCAGGTGTGGCGCACCAAATCCCGTCCGGCCGAAGCGATCCGGCGGTTGGCCACCGATCCGCACTCGCCGCCGGAATTCCGCTGCAACGGCGTCGTCCGCAACATGGACGCCTTCTACGAGGCGTTCGGGGTGGCCGAGGGCGACGCGCTGTTCCTCGAGCCGCGGCGGCGGGTCAGGATCTGGAACTGACGGGCACGCCCACCGGCTCGATCCTGGCCGGCACGTGCTTGTGCCACGGCGTGCCGGCGTAGGGATCGCGCCATTCCGTCGAGGTGAGCGCGTTCGGGGCGACGCCCGGTATCACGGTCTGCCCGTCGGCGTCGACGTAGTCGAGGCCAAAACCGTTGGGCAGGGCCGCATGCCCGGCCAGCATGGTCTCGGTGATCTCGACGGTGGCCTCGGCGCTGCCGGCCGCCGTGCTGACGCGGGCGCGGCATCCGTCGGCGAGCCCGAGGGTTTGGGCGTCCTCGACACTGACGCGCAGCGCCCCGTCGGCGTCGCGTTTGCGCCAGGACGGGTCGCGGAAGATGTCGTTGGCGGTGTAGGCGCGGCGCTCGCCCACCGACAGCACGATCGGGAACTCACGCGTGGTGAGCCGCGGCGGCGCCTGGGTCAGCGCCGCCAATTCGGTGAGCATTTCCGGGATTTCCAGCGCGATCTTGTGATCGGCGTGGCTGATCAACGCGAAATCGTCCTCGTAGTTGTGGACCGTGAACGTCACCCCGGACGGGGTGTCGAGGATCGCGTCGAACAGTGCGTTGCCGTCCGCGTGGCCGGCGCGGCGCACCGCGTCGGGATAGGTCAGCGCGGTCTTCTGGGCGAGCCCCCACAGCGCCGCCGCACCGCGCAGGCCGTCGGGCAGCGTGGGCCCGAGCGTCTCGTACAGGACATAGGGCAGCAGCTTCGCGACCGTCGGGTTAGCGGTCGCGGTCAGGAACGCCTCGGTGTAGGCCTGCCGGCCCCGCTGGGCGGCCTCGGCCAGCGGCCGCAGGTCGGCGTCGTCCACCACGCCCAGCGCCCGCACCAGCCGGGCCCAGATCTCGGGCTCTGGCAACGTTCCGGGCAGCGGCTCGAGCAGGGGGCGACGCAGCTGAAAAGCGTTGTGCGGGAACTCCAGATTGAAGAAGGTGGCCTCGGGCTTCTCGAACTGGGATGCCGCGGGCAGCACGTAGTGGGCGAGTCGGGCGGTCTCGGTCATCGCGACGTCGATGACGACCATCAGTTCCAGCGCTTGGAAGGCTTCCCGGCAGGCCGCCGAGTTGGCCAGCGAGTGCGCGGGGTTGCTGCTCTCCACGATCATGGCCCGGAACCGGTCCGGGTGGTCGGTGAGGATCTCCTCGGGCACGACGTTGCTGGGCACCAGCCCGGCGATGATCGGGGCGCCGGTCACCGGCGTGCGGCCGGAGAACTGGCCGAACAGCGGCCCGAAGGCCGAATGCAGATGCTGGCCACCCTTTTTCGCGAAGTTGCCGGTGAATATCCACAGCAGCTTGTTCAGGTAAGAGCAGAGCGTGCTGTTGGGCGCCTGCTGCACGCCGAGGTCCTCGAACACCGAGACGCTGCTCGCGGTGCCGATGCGGCGGGCCGCCGCGCGCAACAGCTCCTCGTCGACCCCGCACCGTTGCGCGTAGTCGGGCACGGAGACCTCGCGCAGCGCGGTGCGGACGGCATCGACGCCATTGACGTGCTCGGCCAGAAATGCTTCGTTGCAAAGGTTTTCCTGAACCAGGACGGCGGCCAGTGCGGCCAGGCACCACGCGTCGGTGCCGGGCCGCACCCGCAGGTGGAAGTCGGCCATCTTGGCGGTGTCGGTGACCACGGGGTCGATGACGATCATCGACCGCGACGGGTCCTTGGCGATCTCGTTGAGCACCACGCGGGCGCGAGGGAAGCTCTGCGACATCCACGGGTTCTTCCCGACGAAGACGGACACTTCGGCATGCTCGAATTCGCCGCGGGTGTGGCCGCCGTACAGCTGTCCGTCGATCCACGCCTCACCGGTCTTCTCCTGCGCCAACGCATTTGAGCGGTACCGCGAGCCGAGGGCCTTGAGGAAGGCGCCGCTGTAGGCCCCGCCGAGGTGGTTGCCCTGCCCGCCGCCGCCGTAGTAGAAGATCTTGTCCCCGCCGTAGGCGTCGCGAATTTGCTTGAACCCCTCGGCAATCTCGACAATCGCGGTGTCCCAGTCGATCTCCTTGAAGCTACCGTCCGCGCGGCGGCGCAGCGGCGACGTCAGGCGAGCGCCGCTGTTCTGGTAGTGATCCAGCCGCAGGGCCTTGTTGCACGTGTACCCCTGCGACGCCGGGTGCGCCTTGTCGCCCCGGATCCGGGCCAGCCGGCGATCCTCGACCTGGACGACGATGCCGCAGTTGCACTCGCACAGGATGCAGGCCGTGGACTTCCATTCACCGGTCATCGCGGGACGTCCTTTCTACTCGCTCGGCCAGCAGCAGGTCGCGTAGCTGGCGGTGCACGACGTCAAGGGGTGCCAGGTCACGGCGCACCCGGGCCAGCACGATCGCACCCTCGAGCGCGGTGGTGGCCAGCACCGACAGGTCGGCGGCCCGCGGGCGCGGTATC
Organism: Mycobacterium hainanense; assembly: GCF_041890355.1. Classification (NCBI taxonomy): domain Bacteria; kingdom Bacillati; phylum Actinomycetota; class Actinomycetes; order Mycobacteriales; family Mycobacteriaceae; genus Mycobacterium; species Mycobacterium hainanense. The sequence goes on from NZ_CP169059.1 coordinate 5,492,365, forward strand.
CCGTCGGCGATGAGGCGCTGCGCAATCAGGTCGGTCCAGCGCTCGAACACCGAGGCCGCGCGTTCGACGACCGGCGCCATGCGTTCGCCGTCTTCCTCACCGGCTTCCACCGAGACGGCGACCACGGGGCAGCCCGCGCGGAAGTCGCTGTCGAGCAGCTGGTGGCGGTACTTGTCGATCAGCGTGTCGAAGAGCTGCGCGCCGCTGTCGGCCGCGGCGATGATCCCGGCGACGTGCTCACCAGCGTAGTCGACCGCCTCGCAGAGTAGCTGCGTGCGGCCGCCGGGGAAGTAGTGGTACGCCGAGCCCCGCGGCGCGCCGCTGTGCTCGAGTACGTCCGAGATCGCGGTGGCGTGGGCGCCCCGCTCCCTGATCAGCAGCGCGGCGGAGACGACCATCCGCTCGCGTGGACTGCGCATCGCCGCTCCTCAGGTCAACGGTATGTATGATGCTATACATAATTCCCGCGCCCGCGAAAGCCCCCGCGAAAAGACGCAGGACTAATTCATCCAATCGGCGGAGCCGTCGTTCTTTTTGTACGAGCCGCCGCTGGAGTTCTTCACGACGATCGGGTCGCCCGGACCGAAGTTGTCGAAGAACCACTTGGCGTTGGTGGGGCTGATGTTGATGCAGCCGTGGCTGACGTCGCGCTTGCCTTGGTCGTCCACCGACCACGGCGCGCTGTGCACGTAGTCGCCGACGTTGTCGAAGCGGACGGCGTCCTCCACCGTCACCTTGTAGCCGTAGGTCGAGTTCACCGGGACCCCGTAGGTCGAGGAGTCCATCACCACGGACGCCTTCTTGTCCTGCACGTAATAGGTGCCGTTGGGGGTCTGGTGGTTGCCCGACGTCATCCCCATCGACATCGGGAAGGTCTTCTCCACGGTGCCGTTGCGGGTGATGGTCAGCTGATGGGTCGCGTCGTCGGCCGTGGCGATCAGGGTGTCGCCGGTCTGAAAGGTGGTCACGGTGCCGCCGGCGTCGACGGTCACCGCGGTGTGCGCGGGCCAGAAATTGATCGGGCGCCAGCGCAGCTGCGTCGGGGTCATCCAGTAGAACTTGCCCGGGACGGGCGGGACCGACGAGACGTGGACGGCCCCGATCGCCGCGTCGGCATTATCGACCGTTCCGGGGAAGTTGATGATGATGGGCTGTCCGACGCCCACGGTCGAGCCGCCCTTGGGGACGATCGACGGAGGCCCGAACGGCGCCGTGCCGGTGAACGGGGCGGGGTTCTGCCCATCGGCCGAGGCCGCCGCCGGCTGTGCCGCCGGGGGCATCCACGGCAACGCCGGCGGGGGCGGCGGCGCGAACGGGTCGGGCGGCGGTGCGGGCGGGCCGGGCGGCGCCGCCACGGCGCCGGGGTCGGCGGGGGCCGGATCCGGATCCGCCATCGCCGGGGCGGCACTCAACACCAGCGCCAAGGTGACAGAAGCCAATCCGGCGGCGTTCAGGGCGGCCGACAGCCGCCCGCGCGTCCAGCCCGACATATGCATCCCTCCACATTCGAGTTCCTGACACAGTGTGGCATAGGACGCCTGCCAGCTAACAAATTCACGGCCGCGCGGAGGCCCGTTATACCGCCATTTTGGCCGTTGAGCTGGCTCGCTATGAATCGCGTGAGCTTGTCGGCGCAACGTCGAGCGCCTGACGGTTGGCGGCCGCCCCGACCAACGCGATGGCCATCAAACCCGCCGACGCGGTCAGCATCAGCACGACGCTGCGCTCGTAGAGCAGACCGCCCGCCAGCGCGCCCGCCATGATGCCCACCTGGAATGCCGTGACGTAGAGCCCCGACGCCCCGTCGGGGTCGTCGGCCCCGCTGCGCATGGCCGCGGACTGCATCATCGGCGACACGGCAGTGGCCATCGCGCCCCACAGCACGATCGCGGCCGTGCCGATCAGGGCCGCGGCCGCGGCGGGCCGGCCGCCCAGGGCAAGCGCGGTGAGCACCACGAACGTCGCCGTCAAGCCGGCCAGGCAGCCGATGATCGCGCCCTTGGGTCTGCGGTCCAGCGGCCGCGCCACCAGGCCGACGGCTATCACCCCAGCGACGCCGTAAGCGGCGAGCACCCACGCCAGGTTCGGCCCGCGCACGCCGACGACTTCGCGGATGATCTCGACGATGTAGGTGTAGGACACGAAGTGACCGGTCACGCCGACCATGGTGATGATGCTGACGATGATCAGCCGGCGGTTGCGGTGGTGGCGGGACCGCGGGCCCACGCACTTCAGCTGGTCCTCGGTGAGCACCATCTCCGGCAGCAGCGCCCGGGCGGCCACCGTGACGATTGCGGCCGCCACGGTCACACACACCACCGCCAGGCGCCAGCCCCACATCAGGCTCATGGCGGCGGTCAGTGGGCTCCCGACGACCAGCGCCAGGCTGGTGCCGAAGTAGATCGACATCGTCGCGCGGCCGGCGTGGCTCGGCGGCACCAGCCGCGTCGCGATCGGCGCGATGACCGACCACAGCAGGCCGTGCGTGATCGCACACAGCACCCGACCGGCGGCCAGCACCGCGAAGGTGGGCGCCAGGGCCGAGATCAACTGCGAGACGGTCAGGCAGGTCAGGCTCAGCACCAGCACCCGGCGGCGCGGCAGGTGCGCGGTCCAGCGCACCAGCGGAATCGTGGTCAACGCCGCCACCAGGGCGTACCACGACAGCAGGGTGCCGACCACGACCAGGCTGACGTGCAGGTTGCGGGAAATGGCCGGGAGCGCCCCGACGGGCAGGATCTCGGCGGTGACGTACGTGAACGCGGCGGCCGCCAACACCACAAGCTGGGCCGCGATCCGTGGGGTCCACGTTCGGGCGGCAGCGTTGATTTCGGCAGTCATGGGGTCGGTATCGGCCGGGTTACCCAGTTCCTGGGTTGTCGCGCCTAATGCGATCACACTGCCCTACCGTACGGACCGCAACTACGGCTCCCCCCTTATTGGGGCCGCGATCCGGGTCTCAACTCGGTCACCAATCAGGAACGAACCAGGCGCGCGATGGCGGCGGAGGCCTCGGCGAGCTTCTGGTCGGCGTCGTCCCCGCCGTCGGCCACGGCGCGGGTGACGCAGTGGTTGAGGTGCTCGTCGAGCAAATTCAGGGCGACCGAACGCAGCGCGCTGTTGACGGCGCTGATCTGGGTGAGGACGTCGATGCAGTACTTGTCTTCTTCGATCATCCGCGCGATGCCGCGCACCTGGCCCTCGATGCGTCGCAGCCGCTTGGCGTAGTTGTCTTTCTGCTGCGAATATCCGTGCGCGTTCGTCATCTGTCCTTACCCCTGCCCATCCGCGCCCGCCGCGCGTAGCGGGCCGGCGTCCCGAATCCACTTTATACCCCGCCCGGGTATGACCCGCACATTTGCCGTCCGGCCTGTTCACGCATACTTGCAGGATGGCCACTACACGCGATGCGACCGGAGTCACCGACATCAAACCGCGCAGTCGTGACGTAACCGACGGCCTGGAGAAGGCCGCCGCGCGCGGCATGCTGCGGGCGGTCGGCATGGGTGACGAGGACTTCGCCAAGCCGCAGATCGGGGTGGCGTCGTCGTGGAACGAGATCACGCCGTGCAACCTCTCGCTGGACCGGCTCGCCAAAGCGGTCAAGGAAGGCGTGTTCGCGGCCGGCGGCTTCCCGCTGGAGTTCGGGACGATCTCGGTGTCCGACGGCATTTCGATGGGCCACGAGGGGATGCACTTCTCGCTGGTCTCCCGCGAGGTGATCGCCGACAGCGTCGAGACCGTGATGCAGGCCGAGCGCCTCGACGGCTCGGTGCTGCTGGCGGGCTGCGATAAGTCGCTGCCCGGGATGCTGATGGCCGCCGCGCGCCTGGACCTGGCGGCGGTGTTCCTCTACGCGGGGTCGATCCTGCCGGGGCGGGCCAAGCTGTCCGACGGCACCGAACGCGAAGTCACCATCATCGACGCGTTCGAGGCGGTGGGCGCGTGCGCGCGCGGCCTCATGCCCCGGGAGGACGTCGACGCCATCGAACGCGCGATCTGCCCCAGTGAGGGTGCGTGCGGCGGCATGTACACGGCCAACACGATGGCCAGCGCCGCGGAGGCCCTCGGCATGTCGCTGCCCGGCAGCGCGGCCCCGCCGGCGACCGATTACCGCCGCGACGGATTCGCGCGCCGCAGCGGTGCGGCCGTCGTCGAGTTGCTGCGGCGCGGCATCACCGCCCGCGACATCCTCACCAAAGAGGCGTTCGAGAACGCCATCGCGGTGGTCATGGCGTTCGGCGGCTCGACCAACGCCGTGCTGCACCTGCTGGCGATCGCGCACGAGGCCGACGTGCAGCTCTCGCTCGACGACTTCAGCCGGATCGGTTCGAAGGTGCCCCACCTTGCCGACGTCAAGCCGTTCGGCCGCCACGTCATGTCCCACATCGACCAGATCGGCGGCGTGCCGGTGGCGATGAAGGCGCTGCTGGATGCGGGCCTGCTGCACGGGGATTGCCTGACGGTGACAGGCCGGACCGTCGCCGAGAACCTCGCCGAGATCGACCCGCCCGACCCGGACGGCAAGGTGCTGCGGGCGCTGGACAATCCCATCCACCCGACCGGCGGCATCACCATCCTGCGCGGATCGCTGGCGCCCGAGGGTGCGGTGGTCAAGTCGGCCGGCTTCGATTCTGACGTGTTCGAGGGCACGGCAAGGGTTTTCGACGGCGAGCGGGCCGCGCTGGACGCCCTCGAGGACGGGACGATCACCAAGGGCGACGCCGTGGTGATCCGTTACGAGGGCCCCAAGGGCGGTCCGGGGATGCGCGAGATGCTCGCCATCACCGGCGCCATCAAGGGCGCCGGCCTGGGCAAGGACGTGCTGCTGCTGACCGACGGCCGGTTCTCCGGCGGCACGACCGGACTGTGCGTGGGGCACATCGCGCCGGAGGCGGTCGACGCCGGGCCGATCGCCTTCCTGCGCGACGGTGATCCGATCCGCCTGGACGTGGCGAACCAGGTGCTGGACGTGTTGGTCGACGGGAGCGAATTCGATTCCCGGCGAGCCGGTTTCACTCCCCCACCGCCGCGCTACAAGACGGGCGTGCTGGCCAAGTACGTCAAGCTGGTGAGCACGGCGGCGAACGGTGCGGTCTGCGGCTAGCCCCGATCGCCGCCTTGCTCAACGGGTTTGGGATCTATGCGTGGGTGGCCGCCGCGCGCGTGCGCCTGCCGAAGTAGGTGGCGTTGAGGCCCAACAGGGTCAGCAACGCACCCGCGACCACGTTCGACCACATCGTGCCGGCGGTCAGCGCGACGCCTGGCAGGATCCACGGCGAGGCGATGACCCACACGCCGAGCACCGGCATCGTCCAGGTCAACCCGTGCGCGCGGTCGAGCGCCGTGGCGAACCCGTACGCCAGGAAGGCCGCGGCGATGCCGGCGATCAGGTTGGACGTGGCAAGCGATCCCGTGGCGCTAAACCCGACCAGCCACGGTGACGCGGCCACATACAGGCCCGTCAGCAGCGCCAGCCCGAAGGTGACGTGTGCACTCATCGACTCGGCAACGCGGTCATAGCTTGCGCGCAAAGCCAACAGGTCGGGGTGGTGATCGATTGATGAATGGACTGTACTCATTTTGTGACCTTTCTGTTATGCAGCAAGCCCGTTGTGCGACAAGCACTGTGGGCCGTCTGCACCCATCCATCTGCCGTCAAGATTACGCTCGATCACGGCCTGATTCGACCGCCCGCGTGGCGTCGAGAGGACATGGACGCCGCGGACGCCCGCCTGAACGCTCCGGTCGCGCAGGCCGGCATCGGCGTCGCTGGGACGCGCTTCGGTGATGACGCACAAGGCAAACGCCAACCCGGGGTGTCGGCGACGAGTTGCCAACGCCGGCAAGGCGATCGAAACCAAGCTGTTCGGCCTGAGCTGACCGCGCTGGGCTACGTCGACGCCGGCGCAGTGACGCGCGTGCGGTCGCCGACCTCAGCCCTTAGCGCACCAGCGCGAGCGCGAAGCCGTCCCAGCGCTTGGCCCCGACCGTTTGGATCACCGCCGTGTCCAGTCGCGGGTGCTCGCCCATCCGCTGCAACGTCTCGCGGACCGCCTGCGCCTGTGCATTGTGCTGCGGATCCAGGATCTGTCCCTCGCGAACGACGTTGTCCGCCACGATGAGTGCGCCGGGGCGGGCCAGCCGGACCGCCCAGTCCAGGTAGGCGACGTAGTTCTCTTTGTCCGCGTCGATGAACACCAGGTCGAACGGGCCGCCGTTCAAGGTCGGCAACGTCTCGAGCGCCGCGCCGACGATCACCTCCACCCGGTCGGCGACGCCCGCCCGCTCCACGTTGGCTCGGGCCACCTCGGCGTGCCTGGGCTCGTATTCCAGGGTCACCACCCGGCCCTGCGGGCCGGCGCCGCGAGCCAGCCAGATGGTGCTGAAGCCGCCCAGCGTGCCGATCTCGAGGATGCGGCGCGCCTGGATAGCGCCGGCCAGCAGGCTCAGGAACTTGCCCTGCTGGGCCGACACGGCGATCTGCGGGAGGCCGGCGGCGTCGCTGGCCTCGACCGCCGCGCTAAGTGCCGGATCGTCACCGATCACGGTGTCGTTCAAAAAGTCGTCGACGTCTTGGGGCGTTGGGTTCTGGGTCATCCCACCAAGCTAGCCGCGCGGCGCGGCGCCAGCCGCGGCGGCATCGGACCGGTCGCGGTCGTTTACGTATACCCATGGGGGGTATATAGTGAGCGGCGTGGTCGATCACAGCCGTAAGGGATCACAACAGAGAAATGGGTGAGTGAAATGGCAAATTACGAAGCAGGCACCGAGCTGACCTGCGGCCACGAGGGTTGCGGTTGTCGCGTTCGCATCGAGGTCCCCTGCCACTGCTCCGGATCGGGCGAGCCGTACCGCTGCACCTGCGGCGACGAGCTGACCCCGGTCAAGTAGTCGGCGCCATCTGAGGCTCGCGTCGAGTGTGCGTTCACGGCCGCGACACGCCGGGGGACGAAACCCCGAGCGCACCGCCAAAGCCGTGAACGCACACTCGATGCGGCCGGCAGCGTCGCGATCAGCGCCCGAACGTACGGTCGGCGAGCTCGACCGTCGCGGTCAGCTGAGGTGTGATCGCCGACGTGCTGACCGCCACCCGATAGTCGCCCCCATCGATGCGCCAGCGTCTCATGCCGCCGTCGTAGCGGGCGAGCAGGCGCGGGTCCGCCTCGACGGTCACGCGGCAGCCGGCACCCGGTTCCAGCTCCACCCGTTCGAATCCCAGCAGCCGCAGGCATGGCCCGCCGGGGCCGTCGGTGAGATACAGCTGCGGGACGTCGGCCCCCGCGCGGTCGCCCGCGTTGACCACGCTGAAGCTGGCGGTCACCGTGTCCCCGCCCGTGACATCTAGGTCCCGGTAGTCAAAACTGGTGTAGGACAGGCCATGTCCGAAGGCGAACGCCGGCGTCGCTTTGGCGGCGGCAAACCAGCGGTAGCCGACGTCGGATCCCTCGACGTACTCGATCGTGCTCGGCTCCCCCCACGAAGCGCCCAGGCCGGGCAGTTCCGGGCGCGGCGTCTGGCGCAGGTCAGCCGGAAAGGTGATCGGCAGGCGCCCCGACGGATTAACCTGCCCCGCAAGGACTTCCGCGATGGCTTGGGCGCCGGCCTGACCCGGGTACCAGGCCTGCATGATGGCCCGCACCGAGTCGCGCCAAGGCATGGTCACCGGGTTGCCGGTCTCGAGCACCACGACGGTGTTCGGGTTCGCGGCGGACACGGCGGCGACCAGCTCGTCCTGTCCCTGCGGCAGCGACAGGTCGGCGATGTCGAACCCTTCCCCCTCGGCACGGACGGCGAATACGATCGCAATGTCGGCGCGGCGCGCCGCGAGCACCGCCTCCGCGGGGCTGATGCCGGGGTCGAAGTCGATCTGGGCGTGCGGCAACAGCTTTCGCAGCTCGTCGAGCGGGACCGACGGCAGCAGGTAAAGCTTACGCAGCCCGGCCTCCAGCCCCGTGCCGCCGATCGGTATCACCGCCGCGTAGCCGCCCGGCGGGACGACGACGCTCGAACCGTAGCCGGCCGGCACGCCCACGTTGGCGTACCCGCCGACGACCGCGATGCGGGCGGTGGACTCCGGCGCCAGGGGCAGCAGCCCGTGGTTGCTCAGCAGCACGATCCCCTGCCGGGCGATCCGCAACGCGATTTCGTTGTGAGCGGGCAGATCCGGTGGGGCCTGGGCATCGGCCCGGTCCACGCCGACCGCGAACATCGACCGCAGTATCCGCCGGACCATGTCGGAGAGGCGTTCGTCGCTCAGCCTGCCGTCGGCGTGGGCGGCCCGCAGGGGCGCACCGAAGGCTTCGCTCTGCCACAACAGCGCGTCGATCTGCGCCCCGCATTCTTGGTCGAGGCCGCCGAGCGCGCACTCCCAGGACGGCGTTGCCCCCCAGTCGGACATGACCCAGCCCGGGTATCCCCAGGCGCCCTTGAGCACCCGGTTGATCAGGACGTCGTTGGCGGCGGCGTAGGTGCCGTTGACCTTGTTGTAGGCGGTCATCACGGCACCGGGTTGCGCGCGCTCGATGGCCACTTCGAAGGCCAGCAGGTCGGATTCGCGATGCGCGTCGGGGTCGATGACGGCGTCCATGAAGTGCCGATTGGTCTCGTTGCAGTTCAGCGAGTAGTGCTTGACGGTCGAGATGACGCGTTGTTGCTGGATGCCGTCGATCGACTCCGCGGCCATCGTCGCGGTCAAAAGCGGGTCCTCGGAAAGGTATTCGAAGTTGCGCCCGTTCCGCGGGTCGCGCGCGAGGTTCATCGCCCCGGCGAGCTGCACGTTGAACCCGCGGCTGCGGGCCTCCCGGCCGATCACCTCGCCCGCGGCGCGGGCGAGGGGTGGATTGAAGCTGGCCGACAGCGCCAGCCCGGCGGGCAGCGCGGTGGCGGTGTCCCCCGGGCGGTAGCCGGGATTGGTCACGCCCAGGCCGGCGTCGCTCATCAGCAACGCGGGGATTCCGAGCCGGGGGACGCCGGGAACGTAGCCGGCGCTCATCGGGACGCCCGGCGGAATGCGCTCGTCGCGCACCGGCCACATGTCACCGGCCCCCATCACGCCGACCAACAGCGAGAACCGCTCGTCGTCGGTCAGCTGGGCCTCGACCTCACGCGCCCGAACATCCGCATCGTCAGCCGACGAGCTCACCGCACGCCCTCTTTGGCGTAGACGACCCGCAGCACATGCCCAAGTTCGGGCCCCATCACCAGCTCCGCCAGCTCGCCGAACGTCGCGACGAACTCAGGGCCGTGCGGCGGCTCGGCCCGGCACAGGTGGTGGGCGACCTCGTGAAGCACCACCAGTTCGCGCAGCGCCCAGTCGGCGGTGTCACGGTCGGGGACCGCGATAACACCTGTGCCATCGCGGAATTCATAGTGTGCCGCGGTGGCGGCCCGTCGCGGCCGCACCCGCAACGGCGCCACGGAGGGCCAACGGCGGCGCACCGCCGGCAACGCAAGCACCTGGTCAACATAGCGCTGCGCGGCGCCAACCGAGCCGAATCGCCCCTCGGGCGGCAGCGTGAGCTGCGCACCGAAGAAGTCCACGGCGGGCGACCCGTGCTCGGCGGCACGGTCGAACAGCGTCCGGACGAACTCCTCGGCCGCGTACACCTTGGCGCGTTGGGAGTCCCTGTTGGCGGAGCGCCCCGGGCTCACCGGCCCAACGGCGTGCGCGCGCCGGGCAGTTCGGGGCTGCTGCCCAGCCGTGCCCGCCGACCGGCCCGGTCCCCCGCGCGCCGCGCGGCCGAGGAATAGCCCGCCGTCGCCCGGCTGACCTGATACGTGCCCCGCGCCTTCGACGCGCTGCGGTAATAGTCATGCAGCTCGATGTCCTTGTCGCGCAACGCAATCGCGGTCCCCGGCGGCCGACGGCGGTCCTTGGTGGCCTCGCGCCGGGCCTCCTCGCGGGCCTCCGCCAGACGCTGGCCCACGCGCGCCCCGAAGGCCAGCTGGAAGTTCAGCCGCGCGGTGATGGTGGGCGTCGGCCGGTGCGCGCCCGAGGCCAAGTAGGCGTCCGAGGCCCGCACCATCTGGACCACCAGGCTGGCGTACAAGGCGTGGGTGGCGTCGATGTCCTCGGCGAAACCGTAGGCGTAGACGAACGTCGAATTCGATGCCACGTCACAGCGCACGTCGTTGGCCATCGCGATCAACACGAACAGCTGCACATAGGTCCGCAATCCCTTCGTGCCGGCTTCTCCGATGGTGATGGTCCGCTGGGTCGGCGCCTGCGCCGGCGATCGGTTCGCCGCGTGGGACCGCGCCACCGCCAGGTCGATGGAGGACGCCGTGGCCAACCGTTGCGCGGCGCTCATGAAAGCGTCCGCCTCATGCGGATTGTCGGTGCCTTCGGCCTGACGCAGCAGCGCGGCGATGCGGGCCAGCATTTTGTCGTCGGTCAATGCGCCACTCCTCTTCCCCCAAGCGGGCGATACCCCCACTGCACCGTCGTCGGCGCGGGTCATATGCGCCAAAATACGGGAGCGTTACGACACGTCCGCCTCAGAGCCGGGCGGTGATCCAGGAGACCACGTCACCCAGCACCTGGTCGCGCTCCGGCTCGTTGAAGACCTCGTGGTAGAGCCCGGGGTAGACCTTCAGTTCGACGTCGGTGGACCCGACACACTCGACCAGGCGCCGGCTGCCTTCCACGGGTATCAGGCGGTCGTCGGAGCCGTGCACCACCAGCAGCGGCGCCGTCAGCGCCGGCGCCCGTTGCGGCATGGTCTCACCGACCTGAAGCAGGGCGCGACCGATGCCCGCCGGAACCTTCCCGTGGTACACCAGCGGATCGCACTTGTAGGCCGCCACCACCTCGGGGTCCCGGGAGATGGCGTCGACGTCCAGCTCCTGCGCGGGGAGTCCGGGCACCAGGGCACCGAGCACGCGGGCGGCCAGCGCCATCAGGGGCGACACCTGATCCTGGGCGGCCACCGCGGGCCCCGACAGCACCATCAGGTCGTAGTTGTCGGGCCGTTCGACGCCGTAGGCGAACACGATGCCGCCGCCCATGCTGTGCCCGAGCACGATGGATTTGAGGCCGGGATGCTCCCGGGTGGCGATCCGCACCAGGCTGTCGAAGTCCGCCGTGTACTCGGAGATGTCACGCACCAGCACCCGCTTGCCACCCGAACGGCCATGCCCACGATGATCCAACGCGTAGGTGACCAGGCCCGCCTCGCCGAAACACTCCGCGACGTGGTCGTACCGGCGGGCATATTCGCCGAGACCGTGCGACAGCACCACGACCGCCCGCGGCGCGGTGTCCGGTGTCCAGACGTCGTAGACGATGCGCACTCCACCGAATCCGTCGAAGTTCCGTTCGGCTCGGTTCACTGTACGGTCCTAGTCATTACGGGCAGCGTAATGGCTCCCGATGCAGGTCGCCCTGCCAGACACTGTCGTAGGCTCTCCCATCGTGGGACTGCTCGCGCAAAACGCCGCAAACTCCGACCTTGACCCCCCGGTCGGTGGTGACTTCTCGGCGCACGCCGAGCCGTACCGTCGTGAGCTGCTGGCCCACTGCTACCGGATGACCGGGTCGCTGCATGATGCCGAGGATCTGGTGCAGGAAACGTTGTTGCGCGCGTGGAAGGCCTACGAGCGCTTCGAGGGCAAGTCCTCGATGCGGACGTGGCTGCACCGCATCGCCACCAACACCTGCCTGAGCGCGCTGGAGGGCAGGCAACGCCGGCCGCTGCCGACCGGGTTGGGCGCCCCCAGCTCCGACCCGACCGCCGAACTGCACGAGCGGCACGAGGTGCCCTGGCTGGAGCCACTCCCGGACCTGACGAACGACCCGGCCGACCCGTCGGTCATCGTCGGCTCGCGCGAGTCGGTCCGGTTGGCGTTTGTCGCTGCGCTGCAACACCTCTCACCCCGGCAACGGGCGGTGCTGTTGCTGCGCGACGTGTTGCAGTGGAAGGCGGCCGAAGTGGCCGACGCGATCGGCACCACCACGACCGCCGTCAACAGCTTGCTGCAGCGCGCCCGGTCCCAGCTCGACGCCGTCGGGCCCAGCGCGGGCGACCGGTTGGCGGCACCGGATTCCCCGGAAGCCCAGGACCTGCTGGCGCGCTACATCGCCGCCTTCGAGGCCTACGACATCGACCGCCTGGTCGAGCTGTTCACCGCCGAGGCCATCTGGGAGATGCCGCCGTACACCGGCTGGTATCGGGGTGCGCGCGACATCGTCACCCTCATTCACCAGAACTGCCCCGCCGAGAACCCCGGCGACATGCGCCTCCTGCCGCTGGTCGCCAACGGGCAGCCCGGCGCCGCCATGTACATGCGCGCCGGCGATCGGCACGTGCCCTTCCAGCTGCACGTGCTCGACGTGCGCGGTGACACGGTGTCACACGTGGTGGCGTTCCTCGACGGGAGGCTGTTCGCGAAGTTCGGCCTGCCGGAGGAGTTATGACATACATCGACGTCACACCCGCGTCCGGAAATGCGCTCCTGCTGCTGGGCGCCTTCGACATCGGCAGCGTCGGCTACGCCGCCGAAGAGTTCTTCATCTCCGGCACGGCCTCGTCCTACACCCCGAAGGGCGAGCTCGGGCCCGACGGTCGCTGGGACGTAATCCCAAGTGAGACAGCCGATTACACCACCCGGATCGTGGCTCTCACGCCCACTGATCCGACCCGTTTCAATGGCACCGCGCTGGTCGAGTGGCTCAACGTGAGCGGCGGCATCGACGCGCCCGCCGTCTGGATGATGGCGCACCGTGAAATCGTCCGGGCGGGCTACGCCTACGTCGCCGTCTCGGTGCAAAAGGTGGGGATTGACGGCGGAGCCAGCCTGCTCGGGGTGGACATGTCGCTGAAGACCCAGGATCCGGCCCGCTACGGGAGCTTGCACCACCCGGGCGACGCCTTCGCGTTCGACATCTTCTCCCACGCAGGCGAACTCGTCCGGGATCGGGGCGACGGCATCCTGGGCGGGCTGCATCCGCAGCAGGTCATCGGGATCGGCGAGTCGCAGTCGGCGATGTTCCTCACCACCTACGTCAACGCCGTCGATCCGCTCGCCCGGGTTTACGACGGCTTCTTGGTGCACTCCCGATTCGGGCCCGCCGCGCCGCTGGACGGGGTCTCGCTGATCGAAGGGTTGGAGTCCTCCCGCAGGCCGCAACAGGCGGTGAAGTTCCGTCCGGACCTGCGCGTCCCGCTGCTCACGGTCATCACCGAAACCGACCTGTTCGGCCATGTGCCGCTGGGCTATTACTCCGCGCGGCAGCCCGACAACGACTTGCTGCGGGTCTGGGAGATCCCCGGCGCCGCCCACGCCGACAACTACACCATTCAGGTGGCGCCGATCGACTCCGGTTCGGCCCCGCTCGCCGACATCGTGGCCGCCTACGCGCCGACCAACATGCTGATGGGTCAGCAACTCGACCACTACATCAACTTCGGCCCGCAACACCACTACGTGGTGCAGGCGGCGGTCGCCGCGCTTGACGGGTGGGTGCGAACCGGCGAGCCGGCGGCGTCCGCCGCGCCGATAGCCATGCGCGAATCCGAGTCGCCCCAGCTGGTGCTCGACGCCAACGGCCTTGCCCGGGACGGCATTCGCAGCCCCTGGGTCGACGTACCGATCGCGCGCACGTCCGGGGTGACCACGGACGAAAACCTGATGGCCGCGATCTTCGGGTCCGGCGAACCCTTCGACATCGACACGGTGCGCCGCCTTTACCCGGGCGGCAAAACGGAGTACCTGGAGCGCTTCACCGCCGCGCTCGACGCGGCCATCGACTCTCGCTTCATCCTGCCTGCGGACCGCACCGAGATCCTGGCGCTGGCCGACGCGACGTATCCGGGCGACGGGGCCTAGAACAGCCGGCTGTCCGGCGCCGGCCCCGGCACCGGGCGGACCAGGCCGGCGCCGGTGATCAGCGGCAGGTCCAGCGCCGAGAGCAGACCGGGCGGGGCCGCGCACACCGCCGGGATGGTGTTGACCATCCGCGAGGCGCCCGCGATGCGGGCACCCAGGTCGTGGTCGTGGTCTTCGGCCATTTCGAATTCGCACCGCATGCTGGGCGATCCCTCGATCTCCACCCGATAGAGGCCGCGCCCGGTGGCCTGCCCGTACCCGAGGTCTTTCGGCGGGATCGAGATGTGGGGCTGCGGCCAGTCCGGCGCGATGTCGTCGTGCATCCGAGTGACGTGGTCGAGGACGAAAGTTGGCTTGCCGCCGACGTATCCGGTCAGCGTGGAGCGCATGGCCGCGATCGTCCCGGCGGCGATGTGGCCGGTGGGCGTGTCGAAGGACTCGGCGGCGGCAAGGCGTTCGTTGCTCTCCTCGATGTCGTCGATCTTGACGCCCAGGCCGGCGGCGAGCTGATGCAGGACCGGACCCCAGCCGAAGGAGAAGATCCCCGGCTGGGCCGCGAACGCCTGGTACTCCGGGGGCTTGCCGAACCCCAGGATCTCGTACACCGCGGCCCGATCCGGGTAGGTGGCGTAGTTGAACATCTCGGTCACCCGGACCGATTCGATGACCCGCGAGACGCCCGTGAGCACAAGCGGCAGAACGTCGTTGGCGAACCCGGAATCGATGCCGGTGGTGAAGAACGACGCGCCGCCGTCGAGCGCGGCCTGGCGCAACGGATCGGTGAACGCCGCGTCGACACCGTCGGGAAAGACCAGCGGCACAACAGAACACGACACCACGTTCTTGCCGGCGCGCAGGATCGAGACCATGTCCCCGACGGCCTCCAGCGGCCGCAGGTTGGCGCCGGCGGCGTACACCACCGCGTCGGCGTCGCCAGCAAGCAGCGCCGACGGGTCCTGGGTGGCCGTCACCCCGACCGGCGCGACGCCGCACAGCTCCCCCGCGTCGCGCCCGGCCTTGGCGTCGCTGTGCACGACGAGGTCGACCAGCTCCAACTCCGGGTGGTCGATCACGCCGCGCAACGCGATCACGCCCATCGAACCGGGGCCCCACACACCGACCTTGATCACCGCGGATCGTCTCCTAATATTTGGATGTATATTTTCAGAATTTGGACGGATGGTAGGGAGCTGGACATCGGTACGTCAACCGCCAAGTCGCCGCCGACCGGCCGCGTCATGGACGTGCTTGCTGCGCTGGCCGATTCGCCGTCGGGGCTGACGTCGGCCGAGGTGGCCAAGCGCTGCGCGATCAGCACCTCCACCTGCGCCCTCGTGCTGGCCGAACTGGAAGGACGCGCCTGGGTAGCGCGCCACGAAGATCGCCGCTACGTGCTGGGTAGCGGCCTATTCGGCCTCGTCCACGGGCTGCGGGCGCAGTTCCCGCTGCTGGACCGGGGCCGCGGCGCCCTTAGGTTCCTGCATGCGACGCTCGGGGCGGGCTGCTCCATGTCCAGGATCGGCGAGCGGCACCTGACCACCGTGGACGCGGTTGGCCACGGGACCGACGGCGGGCAAGCCGTCGGCCAGCGCTTCCCCATCGACCCGCCGTTCGGCCTGGTCGCCATGGCCTGGCGCGACGACGAATTCGTCCGGGCCTGGCTGCATCGGGTGATGCCGCGGCTGAGCCGGGCGGAGGTCGCCGAACACCAACGGGTGCTCGCCGACATTCGCGCCCGCGGGTACGGCGCGTGGCGGTTCGACGACACCCACCAGTCACTGCACGATCGGCTGGCTGACGTGCTGGCGTCACTGGACCCGACGGCACGGGTGACCCGCCAGCTCACCACCCTGATGACGATGGCGACGCTGCACTCCGTCACCGATGCGCTCGAAACCGATTTGTCCGCAGTCGAATTCGTGGTGCTGCCGATCTTCGGGCCGCACGGCCAGCCGGAGTACCAGATCGAGATCCACCTGGGCCGCTCCGCCGGGCTGACTCTGCCCGAGCTCGACGCCGCGCTTGCGCAGGCCCAGGGGATGCTCGCCGCGACCGCGTCCTGAATGCGGCGGCCGATTAGGCTGGCCGCATGGCTGCCCACGCGGACGTTCGGCGAGCGGCCGAGCGGGCCGTCACCACCACGCCCTGGCTGACATCGCGGCACTCGTTTTCGTTCGGTGATCATTACGACCCGGACAACACCCACCACGGGGTTCTGCTGGTGAACAACGACGACATCGTCGCGCCTGGAACCGGATTCGGCACCCACCCGCACCGGGACATGGAGATCGTGACGTGGGTCATGCAGGGTCGATTGGCGCACCGCGACTCCATCGGCAATCACGGTGTGATCTATCCGGGCCTGGCCCAGCGCATGTCGGCGGGCAGCGGGATCCTGCATTCGGAGGCCAACGACTCCTCCACGGAGCCAGTGCATTTCGTGCAGATGTGGGTGGTGCCAGACGAGGCGGGCATCGACCCCGGCTATCAACAGTACGAGATCGGCGCGGACCTGTCGGACCGCACACTCGTGACGGTCGCCTCGGGAATCCCCGGTCAGGACGGAGCCATCGCCCTGCACAACCACGGCGCGGCGCTGCATGCCGCGCGGTTGCAGGCCGGTGACGCGGTGATACTTCCGCCGGCGCCGTATGTGCACCTCTTCGCGGCGCGGGGCGCGATCACCTGTGAGGGCGTCGGCGCCGTGCGGGAGGGTGACGCGGTTCGGTTCACCGACGCCGGCGGCGCACGGGTGACGGCGAGCGAGCCGTCGGAACTACTGGTCTGGGAGATGCACGCGAAATTAGGCGACGCGAGCCCATAGAGTGTGCGTGACAGACAGGAGCCGGCATGTCTCAATCGCGACCGCAGCACGCGGCGCCCAACCCCGACCGGAACATCAAGGCGGTGCGGACCGTGCGGTTCTGGGCGGCGCCGCTCGTCATCACGCTGGCGCTGATGTCGGCGTTGTGCGCGCTCTACCTCGGCGGCATCTTGAACCCGATGACCAACCTGCGGCACTTCCCCATCGCCGTGGTGAACGAGGACGCCGGGCCGGCCGGCGCGGAACTCACCGGCCGCTTGGTCAACGGCCTGGACAAGAACAAGTTCGATGTCCGCGTCCTCGGTCGCGACACCGCAAAACGCGAGTTGAACACCGGACACGTGTACGGCTCGGTGCTGATACCGCCCAGCTTCTCGTCGAAGCTGCGCGATCTGGCCGCCAGCGCGGTGGTGCCCGGCCCCGCGGAACGGCCGGTGATCACGATCTCGACGAATCCCCGGGCCGGCACCCTCGGCTCCAGCATCGCCGCCCAGACGCTCAACATGGCCATGGGCGAGGCGAATGGTGAAGTGGGAGAACGACTCCTCGCCCAGGTCAATGCGCAGACCGGTGGCGCACCGCTGGCCGGGGCCGCCGAAGAGGGCCTTTCCACCCCGATAGAGATCGAGTCGACCGTGTACAACCCGCTGCCCAACGGCACCGGCAACGGGTTGTCGGCCTTCTACTACGCGCTCTTGCTGCTGCTCGCGGGGTTCACCGGCAGCATCGTGGTCAGCACCCTGGTCGACGCGTTGCTCGGTTACGTACCAGCCGAATTCGGCCCGGTGTACCGCTTCGCCGAGCAGGTCAGGATTTCGCGATTTCAGACGCTGTTGCTCAAGTGGGCGATCATGGTGCTGCTGGGCCTGCTCACGTCCGCGGTCTATCTCGCGATCGCGCACGGGCTCGGCATGCCCATCGACCTCGGCTGGCAACTCTGGGCGTTCGGGGTGTTCGCGATCGCCGCGGTGGGCATCACCTCCAGTTCGTTGCTCTCCGTGCTGGGCACCGGCGGCCTGCTGGTCAGCATGTTGATCTTCGTGATCCTCGGGTTGCCCTCGGCCGGCGCCACCGTGCCGCTGGAGGCGACGCCGACGTTCTTCCGCTGGCTGGCCGAATTCGAGCCCATGCACCAGGTCTTCCTGGGCACCCGGTCGCTGCTGTATTTCAAGGGGCAGTCGGACACCGGGATCTCGCAGGCGCTGCTCATGACGACGATCGGCCTCGTCATCGGACTGTTGCTCGGTGGCATCGTCACGCACCTGTACGACCGCAAGGGATTCCACCGCGTTCCGGGCGCCGTCGAGATGGCGATCGCCCAGGAACATCAGGCCCAGCACACGGCGCGCCAGGGCAAGCACGACCGGACGGTAGCCGCCACCGAGCCTGAGCCCTCAAGCGAAAGCCCAAGCGAGCAAACGTAATTCGACCGCCGCCGGAGCGTCACCCACCCGTTATCTAGATTGACAGTGTGACGGATGTGACTGATGATGTTTCTGTTGCATTCAGATTCGGGTGGAAAGGGCGATCGTGCTGACCCGAGGCGCCAGCTTGCGCCGGCTGGTGGCCGGCTGCACGGCCATCGTCGCCGCTGTCGCCCTCGCGTGCACCACCGGCCAACCGGTCGCGCACGCCGCCGACGGCCGCGACCTGCTGGCCAACGCCATCAACACCACCAAGGGCTCCTATCTGGTCTACAACTTCGGTCCCGGCCATCCCGCACCGATGCTCAACGCCGGCGGCAGTTGGTACGAGATGAACAACGGCGGCCATCTGATGATCATCAAGAACGCCGCGGGTCGGCTCTCACCCCACCTGCTGGTAGACACGCACCAGGGCGACCAGGCCCGCTGCGAGAACAACCCCGGCGCCCGCACCGGTGAGGGACTCTGGCAGGCCTCGGAACTCTATGCGCCGCTGCAGGCGTGGCAGCGGATGGGCCAGCCCACGATCGCGATCAACGCCAACTTCTTCGACGTGCGCCCGCAGAAGGCCGGCTCGTGGCGACAGACCGGGTGCAGCTCGCCGCTGGGCGCCTTCGTGGACAACACCAACGGCCAGGGCCGCGCCAACCAGGCCGTCACCGGGACCGTGGCCTACCCCGGCAAGCAGGGCCTCTCGGGCGGCGGTGAAAGCTGGAGCGCCCTGACGACGATGATCCTGCCGTCGGGCGGCGCGCCCTATGTGGTGTGGCCCAGAAGCAAGAGCGACTACGACTCCGCCACCCCGGTAGTCCAAGACCTGCTCAACAAGAACGAGCGGTTCGTCGCGGTATCCGGGATCGGGCTGCTCGCGCCCGGCAACACCGGGCAGCTGCACGACGGCGGGCCCAGCGCCGCGCGAACGGCATTGGCGTACGCGCGGCAGAAAGACGAGATGTACATCTTCGAGGGCGGCAGCTACACCCCGGACAACATGCAGGACCTGTTCCGCGGGCTGGGCAGCGACAACGCGATTCTGCTCGACGGGGGCGGGTCGTCGGCCATCGTGCTGCGCCGCGACACCGGCGGCATGTGGGCCGGCGCGGGCTCGCCGCGCGGGTCGTGCGACACCCGGCAGGTGCTGTGCGATTCCCACGAACGAGCACTGCCCAGCTGGCTGGCCTTCAACTAGCTCGGCCCGAAGCGGAAGATCAGCAGGCTGGCCGCCACCACCGCCGCCGTGACCGCGAACACGGGTGCGACGACGAACCGCGACATCGACGCCCCCAGGAACGCGCCGGCGCACATGGTCAGCACGACGCTGAGACGCAACGTCTGACGCGCGCCGGAGCCTCCGGCCAGGCGACTGTCCAGACCGAGGCTGACGATCGTCGACGTCAGCACCGTGGTGGACAGCTCCTGGATGCCGAACTGGCGGGCGCTCGAGTGCTGCAGGCCGAACGTGACCGCCAGGGCACCGATCACGATCAGCTTGGTGTTGTTGTGGTACTGCAGGATTCCGGCACCCGCCAGGATCGCCAGGACCACCAGAAGGGTGATCTCCGTTGCCAATACGGTGGTGATCCACTGCCGCGTCCGGTCGGCGAAGTGCCGCGATATCCGGCCGCTGAGGACCGTGGTGCACACGAACGTGGGCAGGGCCACCACGACCGCGGTCAGGTCGATGCTCGTCCTGGGTGCCAGCCAAAAGCCCAGGAAAATCACGTTTCCCGTCATGTTGGCGACGAACACGTGGCCGAGCACCAGGATGCTGATCGAGTCCGCCAGGCCGGTGGCGAAGGTCAGCAGCAACAGCGCCGCGACGGTCGATCGCTCCGACACCGGCGAAGTAACGGCCATGGGTCGTAGCAGACCGCGCTAGACGTGCGGCGTCAAATCCAGCGACGTGATGGTCGTCATCCTGGTCACCAGCCAGCGGCTCTGCGCGCGCTTGAGGAACAACCGGTAGGACAGGTACTTCAGCGACGGCACATTCTTGGTCAACGGGCTGGTCGACGTCGTGTTGGTGTACACGATGACGACGGCGTTGGCGTCGTCGATCGATTCGACCGCCGCGCCAGTGACATCGGTGTGGTTGGTGATCTTGGCCTGCTTGTTGGGCGCCACGATGGCGTCGACGAACTTGCGGTACTGCGCCTCGAAATCACCGCTGAGGTACCCCGACGCGCGGTCGGCGAGGGTGTCCATGTTCTCCGGTGTGTAGGTCCACAGCGTGGTGATCGCGTTGGCCGCGGTCCGCGCCACCTTGAGTTTCGTTGCCGCGGCAGCCCGGTCGCTCAGGTACGGCTGCACGGTCGCGCCGGCGAATGCCGCGGAACCGACGAACAACGCGGCGGCCACGGCGACGGTGATGGCCAGCCGCTTACCGGCCAGCATCTTGCGCCGCCGGCGTGCGGCGGGTTGGCCCCCGGCAGCCTCGGCGTCGCCCTCGGCGGCCTCGGCGTCATCGATGGCGGGCGATTCCTCTGCGGCCGAGGCTGTTTCGTCGGTGCTGTCGGCCTGGTCGCGCTCTTCGGTCGCCGCGTCGTCCGAAGCGGCGGCGCTGCCTTCGGCGGTCAGATCACCTGCTGCAGGTTGCTGATCTTCCACTGCTTTCCTTCCTGCGTGGCGGTCGCCGTCCACCGGTTGGCGTTTTCCCAGATTTGTTTACCGTCGGGCGATTTGGCACTCACGGCGGTGGCCACGATGGTGGTGACGCTGCCGTCGTCGTTCCATCGCTCCACTCCCGCGTCCAGTACGGTGCCGGTGGCCGGTTCGGCGCGGGCCACCTGCAGCAAGATCTCGTTCGCCTTGTCGCGGTATTCCTTGGCGAAGTCGCCGGTCGCCTGGGCCAGCACCCGCGTCACGTAGTCGTTGGCGTGGAACGGATCGATGGAGGTGAACTGCGTCATGAAGCCGGTGACGTAGCTGAGCACCTCGCGATTCTTCGAGGCGGCGCGCTCGCGGGATTCATGGTCGACGAGCATCAGGCTGCACACCGTGATCGCGGCCGCCATGAACACCGCGGCGACGGCGCTGGCCAGCGGCAGGCCCCACGGCCGCCCCGGCGGCAGCGGGTGGGGAACCAGCAGTGGCCCCTCGCCGGGCCGAAACTTGCGGCGCGGGCTCATTTTCCGGCGCCCGGCGGTTTGGGTTTGGTCAGCACCGTGAGGTCGTCGACAAGCCAACCGCCGCCGCCTTTGACAAAAGCCACCCGAACGGTGGCGGAGATGTAGCGTTCGTCGGGCGCCGCGCCGCGGCGGCCCTGCATGAACAGCAGCATCGTCGCCCGGTCGGGGGCCGCCGACTGGATCGCGTGGTCGGTCACCCAGTACTCGTTGATAACCGGGTTGCCCTTCTGCACCATGTCCTGCTGCGCCGCCAGCTGGGTCCGGTACTTGTCGGAGGCCAACGACAGGGCGCGGGCGAAGTCGTCGTGCAACGATTTCGGGTCGTAGGTCAGCATCTGCGCGACGATCTTCGGCCCCTGCGTGTCCAGCTGTGCCCGCGTCCGGTCGGTGGCCCGGTCCGGGGCGAACACCGCCGCGTAGCTCATCGCCGCACCGGCGATGCACAGCCCCGCCGCACCGGCCACCAGGGCCGTCGTCCACCGCCGCGCGTTGAACGCCGGCTCGTCGGCGTCGGGGCGGCGCACTTCGGTGCGCAGCAGCATGTCGGCGAAGGTGCGGCGGCCCGAATCCCACAGCGGCCAAAGCCATCCCACCACCGAGACGGTGTCGAGCAGGTGCGCCACATCGCGAAGCAGCAGGCCCCACGGCCCGATGGGCTCGCCGTCGCGCCGCGCCACCGCGATGCCGAACAGCGCCCGCCCGAGGCTCCAGCCGATGACGGTCGGCAGCAGCAGCCGGTTCACCAGGACCAGCAGTATGACGACTCCGATGACCGCAATGCACAACCACCACCACACGCCGCCCGGCGCAACGGTGAACCAGGTGACCGCCATCGTGGCCACCACCGCGGCACCCGGCAGGACGTCGACCGCGAGCGCACCGGCCCGAATGTGCCAGGGCGCCAAGGCAGTCCGCGGGCGGTGCTGGACGGCCGTGGCCGGTGGCTTGTCGACCACCACCGTCACTTCGTCACCTGGTCGAGCTTGGCTATCTTGTATTGGCCTTCGGAGTGGGCCATTTTCACCCGCAGCCGGTAGCCGGTTTCGTTCTGCGTCTGATCGTTGGCGACCTTGACGCGGACCGCGACGAGCACCTCCACCGAGCCGTCGGGGTTGTTGCGCTCGACGGCCGCCCGCATATCGGACACCTGGACGTGGACGTTGGCGGCCTGGTACGCCTGCACGAGCATGCTGGTGTAGAGCAGGGCCTGCGAGCGGAAAGCGTCTGTGCCGCAGTCGATGATCTTCTGTTCACTGGCCGCCATCGCGTTGGTGTCGGGGGCCTGGGTCGCCGAGACGCAGTCGACGGCGGCCTTGAGCGCGGCGGCGTTGTTGCGGGCTATCGCCTGGCTTTCGTGGTGGTAGCGCAACGCGAGGTAACCGCCGGCACCGAGGCCGGCGGCGCACAGCACGAGCGCGGCCGCGATGCCGGCCAGCCAGCCGCGACCCATCCGCGACGGCCGGCGGCCGACGGCCTGGCCGGGTTCTGCGGCGGGCCGCGACGGCTCGTCGGCCGCGGTGTCGGGGGCGCCCTGTTCGGTCGCGTCCTCGGTTTGCGCCGTCGCGTCCTCGGTCTCCGCCGGCTCCTCGGCGGTCACGCCGGCAGCCGTCGGCTCGGCAACATCGTCGGGTGCGGCGGAATCGTCGGGCGCCGCGTCGGCGTCGATCGGGTCGACGGCGGCCGCCGGGTCCTGGTTCTTCGGACGCCGTCCGCGCAGGCGACGAAACTTCGGCATCGGTGGGGGGTTCAGCCGGCTGGTGCCAGCATCTCCTTCCATCCGTCGTCTCCTGTTCTGGCCGAGTTCTCGACGGAGTATTTAACTCCATCCGGCCCTACCAGTTCACCGCTTTGGGGACTGTAGGTCGCCACCGGAGGCCCGCTGGGCGTGTAGACACACGGGTTGGGCTGCTGGCCGTTGCACTGCACGGTACCCGACCCCGGCCGCGACAACGGGTCGCTGGTCGGCGGGGGCGTCCCAGGCACCCGGTCCGAGGGCGCCGGGTTCAGCCCGGTGTCGATCGACGGCGCCGGGATCACCTGTCCGGGCTTCACCGGCTGGTCGCAGCGCGCCGCCGGCGCGGGGCAGGTCACGATCTGGTTGGGGTCGCCGTACCAGGGGTTGGTACCCGCGGGCACGTACGGCTTCGGGTCGCGGCACTCGCGGGGTGTGGCCGCCCGCTTGCCCTCGACGTCCGTGCACGGGATGTTGCGCGACCCGCGCACGCTGTTGGCCGGGGTGTCCATCGGGATCTTGCAGTAGGTGCCCGTCGGCAGCGGCTGCATGCTGGTGTCAGCCGGGGACCGCCATTCCGATGCCGGGATGAAGCCGGTCAGGCAGGGCGGCGGCTGGTTGATCGACAACGCCAGGTCCAGCGCCGCCATGTTGGGGAACGGCGCGGCCACCGTCTGGGCGATCGACGCGCCCTGGGGCAGGAACACCAGGACCTGCTCGACGCCGGTGTGGTAGCGCTTGAGCAGGTCGAACACCACCTCGAGGTTCGCCAGCGTCTGCGGCAGCGACTCCCGCACGTCGTTGAACACGTCGTTGACCTGATCGGCAGTCGGCGCCGCCTGGCGCAGCACGCTTCGCAGGTGCGCGTCCTCCCGGGCGGACTGCGCGCCCAGCCGGTTCAGGTTGCGCGCCCAGCGTTCGATGGCGTCGCCCGACTTGACCTGGCTGTCCAGCACCGGGCCCGAGTTCTGGATGATGTCGTTGACGTCGGTGATGTTCGTCTTGAAATCACCGACGATCGCCTGGGTGGAGTCCACCAGCCGCTGCAGGGCGGGACCCAGGCCGCCGACGGACTGCGCCGTCTCGTCGAGCAATTGGCCGATCTTGTCCTTGGGCAGCACGGCCAGCCCGCGGTTGGCCGTGTCCAGCGCGGGCCCGATTTCGGCGGGCACCGTGCCCTTCGTGATCGTCTGGCCCTCCGACAGGAACTTGCCCGGATTGCCGGTCGATTCCAGGTCCAGGTACTGCTCACCGACGGCTGACACCGAGTGCACGTTGGCCGTCGCGTCGATCGGGATCTTGTAGCGGCTGTCGATGCTCATCGTCGCTTCGGCGCCGCGCTCGGTCGGCTCGACGTCGGTGACCTTGCCGATGGTGATGCCGCGATACGTCACGTTCGCCGTCGGGTACAGGCCGCCCGAGGCGGGCAGCTCGGCCTTGAGCGTGTAGCGACCGATGCCGGCCAGGCTGGGGAGCTGCAGGTAGTACACCCCGAGCACGAGCAGCGAGATGACCGTCAGGATTCCGAACGCGATCAGCTGGCGTCTGATGAAAGGAGTCAGCAATTCCTGTCCCCCCTTTCCACCAGTGGGCCGCCGGGCGCGTCGTTCGGGTTCGGCGTGTAGCGCACGTCGGGAATCATCGTCTCGGGGTCACGCCCGAACGACTGCTCGAGCGCGCGCAGGGCGCCGGACAATCCGGTACCGGTGAGGAACGCGTTGTCGACGGAGCTGTACGTCACGTCGAGCGTCAGCGAGATGTTGAGGTAGTCACCCCGGAAGATCTTCGGCACGGTGTCGATGTCGAACGGCTGGGTGAGGATCAACTTCAGCGCGCCGACCAGATACGGCGAGGCGCGCCCCAGCTCCTTCAACGGGCACTGCAGCGCCTGCAGGTCGGTGTGCAGCGGCCCGCGGGCTTCTGACAGATACTGGTCGGCGGCCTGGCTCAGCCGGCCCACCGCGTCGACGGCGTTGATCAGCAGGTTCTTGGTGTCCGCGAAATGCTTGATCAGCGGCGGGATGTCGGTGAGCACCCGGTCGAGGACGTCGGCGCGGGCACCGACATAGGTCAGCAGCCGGTTGGTCGAGTCGATCGCGTGGGTGATGTCGTCGCGCTGCTCGTTGAGCTGGCTGGTGAAGGTGTCCAGCTTGCCGAGGAAGGACCGGATCGCCTCGCCCCGGCCGTTGAAGATGTTGTAGACCTCGTTCTGCAGCACCTCCAGGTTGGGGATGCCGCCACCGCGCAGGATCAACGACAGGCTGGCCAGCGTCTGCTCGGTGGTGGGATACGAGGACGAGTTTTTCAGCGGGATGGTGTCGCCGTTCTTCAGCATTTCCCGCGACGGGTTCGGCGGCGCGGCCAGCTCGACGTGCTGGGAACCCAGCAGCGAGGTCTGGCCGATCTTGGCGATCGCGTTCTTGGGCAGCTTGGTGTTCTTGTCGACGCCCAGCGTCAGGGTGGCGATCCAGTTCTTCAGCTCGATCTTTTTGATCGACCCGACGAAGACGTCGGCAACCATCACCTTGCTGTTGCCGTTGATCGCCAGCGTGTCCGGCACCTGCACGTAGATCGTCATGGCGCCCGAGCCGCTGCCGGGACCGCCGGGGATCGCGACGTTGGAGATGCCGCGCCAGCCGCATGAACTCAGCACCAGCGCCGCCACCAGCAGGACCAGCGCCTGCCAGGACCCGCGGCGGATCACACCAAGCGTGCGCCTCACTGGTTCTCTGTTCGGCTTGCTCCTCACTGGCCACCCCCGATGTCAGCCGGAACCGCGGGCCCACCCGCGTTGGGCGCGGGCGCCGCGACCGGCGCCGGTGTCGGGGCGACCGGACCCGGGGCCACGTTCGGCCCGGGTGGCGGCGGCTGGATGGGCACCGGCGCGTTCAGGCCGATGGGCGGCACGATCGGGTTCTCGTCGTACGCGTTGGGCGGTCCCGGCGGCGTCTGCAGGTTGGACTGGACGGGCGCGATGTTGGGGCCTCCCATGAGCTCGGACAGCGAGTCCGGGGTCATCAGCCCTGCCGTGATGGGCCCGACCTGTTGGCCCTGCATGCCGGGCGCGACGATCCAGCCGGGCTGGGTGTTGCGGTGCGACGTCGGGGTGTCCGGGACCCAGATGCCGGGCACGGTGGTGTCCTTATATCCGTTCGGTGGCTGCAGCCGAGGCTCGGAATAGGCCACCTCTTTGGGCAGGGTCTCGGCCGTGCTGAACAGGTTCACACCGAACGGCAGGTAGTTGAACTTGATCGCATCGAGGATCGGCGCCAGGTACTGCGCGCACAGCTCGGCGGACTCCTGATACCCGAGCCGGCTGCCCGCCTGGATCGAGCTGCAGATGAACTGCATCGGGTTGGCGAAGTTCGTGATCGCCGGGATGGCGACCACCGACCCGTGCGACGGGTGATAGATCTGGTTGATGTTCGCCGCGGCGGTCGGCAGGACGTGCAGCGCGGTCTCCAGCCCGTTCAGCGGGTCCGGCTGCAGGATCGTGTTCGTCACCGTGGCCAGGTTGTTGATGTCGTAGGTCAGCACCTCGCGGTTCTTGTCCAGGAACGGGCGCACGGTGGATAGCAGGCTGTCGAACTGCTCGATCGCGTTGGCCAGGTCCGTGTCGTTGTGCGCGAGCCGGGTGGTGAAGTCGGCCAGGTTCTGGTTCAGCGCGACGAACTGCTGGTCGTCTTTGTGCAGCGCGTTGACGAACAGCGCCAGGCTCTTCACCACCGCGAAGAAGTCGCCGCGCCCCTCGTTCAGCGCCGTCAACGCCCGCGACAGGTTGCTTAGCGTCGTGTTGATCTCCTTGCCCTTGCCGGCCAGGCCATTGGCGTAGGACTCGATGACCTCACCGAAGGGGCCGGTCGGCTGTTCGGGCGTGGGGCCCAGCTTGGAGATGATGTTGGTGATGCTGTTGCGCAGCTGGTCCCATTCCACCGGGACCTGCGTGCGCTCCTCGGGGATCACGGCGTTGTTGGCCAGCACCGGTCCGCCCTTGTAGGGCGGCTCCAGCTGGATGGCCCGGGACGCCACCAGCGTCGGATTGAGGATCACGGCGTTGGCGTTGGCGGGAACCCGGTACTTGTTCTCGTAGTGGAAGGTGACCTTCATCTTGTCGCCGGCCGGCTCGATCTTGTCGATCGCGCCCACCCGCAACCCCATGATCTGCACCTTGTCACCCGGGTAGAGGGCGTTGGCCGCCGGGAAGTAGGCCACCACGGTGTTGTTGGTCAGCTTCTGGTAGAGCCGCCAGCCGACGAACCCGACGACCAGGGCCAGCACGATCACCAGCGATCCGATGATCACCGTCGCCCGGGTCAGCTTCGGTAGCCGGATGTTCCGGATGTCAAAGGCGGTGCTCAATTCTGGCTACCTCCCCCGGCAGCGCCGCTGCCGCCCGTTCCGCCCGGGTTGATGAAGGGCGCCGGCAGCTGGTTGCCCGGCCCGGGTGGGGCCGCCGGTCCCGGCGGGAAGCCCGGCGCGAACGTCGACGGCGGCGGCGTCGGCCCGGCCGGCGCCAGGTTCTCGGTGCGCGCGCCCGGCGGCGCCTGCGTGGGCAGCGGCACCGGTGTGCCCGGGACGTCCGGCGGCGGGTCGCCCGGCCGCCCGGCGATCGGGATGCCCGGCGTCGGCGGCAGACCGCCGGGGTTCGGCGGCGAGGTCATCACGTCGACCGGCGCCGGGAAGCCCGGCCCGCCGAACGGTCCGATCCCCCCGCCGGCGCAGGGTAGCGGGTTCCACGGCCGCGGCAGACCCTCGTCGCCGATGGTCACGTTGCCGCCCGGGTTGGCCGGGGTGTAGGAGCAGGGCGATCCGGGCGGAACGGCCGGCAGCGGGTGCTCCGGAGTGCCCTCCAGCACCGGGGGCGCCGGCGGCGGCGCGCCGTTGGGCAACCGGGTGCCGTTCGGGTCGGGCCACCGGAATTCGGGCAGCCCGGCGCTACGCCAGAAGTTCTCCGGGTCGATGCCGCGCTTCTTGAAGGCGGCGTCCACCCACGGCTGAATGATCTGGTACAGCGCGAGGTTGTGCAGGACCACCTTGAAGAACGGCCCCGACGCGATCGCCTCGTTCAGGGACGGCAGGAACTTGCCCACCTCGGTGAGCCCCGCGGCGACGTCGTCCTTGCGTTCCTTCAAGATGTCGCTCACCGTGCGCAACTGTTCGAGCACATGGTTTAGGTTCGGGTTGTCGTTGATGAAGCCCTTGACCTGTTCGGAGAAGGCCGCGACGTTCGCCAGCAGCGCGTTGATGGCCTGGCCGCGCTCGTTGAACGCGACCAGCAGGTTCTTCGCGTTGACCAGCAAGCGGTCGACCTGGTCGCTGCGGTCACCGAGGACGCTGGCCACCTGGTTGGCCTGGGCCAGCAGATGCTTGACCTCCTCGTCGCGCTTGCCGATGGTGTCGGAGAACTTGGCGACGCCGTCCAGCGCCGCGCTCAGGTGCGGGTAGGTCTGGTCGATGGTCTGCGACAGCACGTGCAGCGATTCCTTGACCGTGTCGATGTTCCAGCCCTGGGCGGCCTTCGTGACATCGAAGAACGCGTCGTAGATCTGATACGGCGTGGTGCTTTGACCGATCGGCAACGAGTCGCCGGGCCTCAGTTTCTGGTTCCCCCGGGCCTCGACGTCCAGGATCTTCTTCCCGAGGATGGTGTCGGTCTTGATGGCCAGCCGGCTCTCGGTGCCGATGGTCGCGGTGCCCATGTTGAATTTGACCAGGATGTGGTCGCCGTCGATGTTGATGGCCTCGACCTTGCCGACGTCCACGCCGGCGATGCGCACCTTGTCGCCGACGCCGATGCCGCCGGTGTCGGTGAACTGGCCGTAGTAGTGCGGTTTGGCCATCAGCATCGGCACGCTGGTGAAGCTCTGGCCGACGCCGATGACGAGCAGCGTCACGATGATGCCCATCAGCCCGATGCGAACCCGGTTGGGTGGTTCCAGTGTCCTCATTGCGGGGTGCACCTACCCGTCGGCTGCTGGAAGAGCCGGACCGTGCGGACCGGGCCGCCGGCCTGCAACCCGTTGATCTTGAGGGTGATGTCGCAGGCGTAGAAGTTCACGAAGTCGCCGTAGGAGCCGATGGCGCGCCCGATCATGTTCAACGCGGGGGGCACCTTCTTCAGGTAGTCGTTGAGCCCATCGCGCTGGTCGATGAGGGGCTGCTGGATCGCGTCCAGGTAATTGAGCGTCTTGTGCAGCAGCCCGCGGTCCTCGGCCAGCAGATCGGCGACCGTCCCGGCGGCGTTGCTGATGTGCGCGGTCCCGCCCGCCAGCTGGTCGCCGTGGTCCTTCAGTCCGGTGATGAGCACCTCGAGGTTGTTGACCGTCTGGTCGAACTGCTGCCGGTGCCGGACGGTCGTGTCCAGGACGATATTCAGGTTCTTGATGACCTCGCCGATCGCCTGGTCGCGCTCGCCGAGCTGGTTGGTCAGCTGCGCGGTCTGGTCGAGGATGTCGTTGATGGTGCCGCCCTGACCCTGGAACACCGTGATCAGCGCGGTCGCGATGGTGTTCACCTTCTGCGGATCCAGTGCACGGAACAGCGGTTTGAACCCGCCGATCAGGGCGTCGAGGTCCAGCGCCGGCGAGGTCCGCGACATCGGGATGAAGCCACCCGGCGGCAGCACCTTCTCGGCGCCCTCACCCTCGCCGCGCTTGAGCTCCAGGTACCGGTTGCCGATGAGGTCGAGGTAGCGGATCTGCGCGGTCGTGGACTGGTACAGCGGCACCGAGCGGTCGACGTTGAACTTGACCCGAGCCCGCTTGCCGCCGTCGGCCAGCTCAACCGTGTCGACCTTGCCGATCTCCACGCCCGAGGCGCGGACGAACTGGCCCGCCCGCAGCCCGCTGACGTTGGTGAATTCGGCCGAGTACGAGTTCGTGCTGTCGAACCGCATCTGCCCGAATACGACGATGATCATCACAGTGAAGACCAGCAGCACCAACGAGAAGATGCTGAGCCTGACGATGGTTCCGGTGATTTTCATGGGTTGATCGTGTTGTCCCCTACTTGGCGGCCCCAGACGTACTCGATGGCGTACGGCGAGCCGGTGTCGAGGTGGTTGTACGGCGCGATGCTGTTGCCGCTGTCTATCACCAATTCAGGTGCGGGCCACAGGTCGTGGGTGATCGGCTGCCAGCAACCGGGTGCGCCCCCCGGTCCGCCGCGCGCGTTGATCCGCGGCAGGTTCTCCGGGTAGGTGTACGGGTTCGGCGCGCCGCCGACGAGCCCGGCGAGCCCACCGACCAGGCTGGCGAGGGTGGCCACCGCCGATACGGGGTTGGCCAGCAGTCCCAGCCCGGACAGCGCCTCGGTGTGGGCGCTCAACGAGTAACCGTTGCCGCCGAGGAACGACGAGGCCTTGGGCTCGACGTCGTGGTAGTTGCGCAGCGTGCAGAAGATCTCCGGGCTGTAGGTGTCCAGCAGCTGGGCCGAGGGCACCAGGTCCTCGGCACCCCGCGCCAGGTACGGGCCGCCCCGGTTGAAGAGGTCGGCGCCGGTGTTGCCGAAGCCGGCCGCCGACAACAGGGCCTGGTCTAGGTCCTTCTGCTGCGCGTTGATCGTGCGCGAGGTGATGACCGCGTTGTTCAGGAAATCGATCAGGTCGGGCGCGGCGTTGGCGTAGGTGTCGCCCAGCCCGGCCAGCTGCTGAATGTCGTGGCGCGCCTGCGGCATCTGCGGGTTGACGTCATCGAGGATCGCGTTGGCGTTGACCACCGACTGCCCGAATCGATCACCCAGCCCGGTCAGCGCCTGGGCGGCGGCGCTCAGCGTCAGGTTGAGTTTGACCGGATCCACCTTCTCCGCGATCGAGGTGACGGTCTGGAACAGCGTGTTGATCTCCGTCGTCACCGACCGCGCGTCGATCACCGTGTGCGGGTTGAGCTTCTGCGGCGACGGGCTCTTCGGCGTCGTCAGCGACACGTACTTGCCGCCGAACACCGTGGTTGCCTTGATGTCGGCGTTGACGTTGGACGGGATCAGCGACAGGTACCTGGGGTAGACGTCCAAGGTGAACTTCGCGGCCGGCTTGCCGTCACGCACGGTCTCCGAGATGCTTCCGACGCGGCCGATCTCCACCCCGTTGTAGGTGACCTTCGAGCCGGGATCCATCACCAGCCCGGCCCGCGAGGCCAGCATCGTGAGCTTGGTCTTGGGGGTGAAGTCGCCCCGGAACTGTCCGTAGACAAGGACCAGCGCCACGAGGGCGATGATCAGCGCTGCGGCGCCCGCCAGTTTGTACGGCGGGTTGCGGGGTTTGTTGACCTTCACGGGTGACGTCATGGCTACACCGTGAGGGCGAAGTTGGGGTTGACACCGTAGAGCGCCAACGCGGCTGCCAGAACGACGACCTGGACCGAGACCAACGAGAAACGCATCGATCGGCCGACGGCCTCTCCGACGCCGACGGGTCCGCCGCCGGCGTTGTATCCGTAGAAGCAGTGCGTGATCATCACGACCGCCGTGATGATGATGGCCTCGAGGAACGACCAGAACACGTCGTCGGGACGCAGGAACGTCCGGAAGTAGTGCTCGTAGGTTCCGTTGGATTGGCCGTACAGGACCGTGGTGGTGATCTGCGGCGAGAGGAACGACATGATCATGGCCAGCGAGTAGAGCGGAATGATGACGACCAGCCCGGCCATGATCCGAGTGGTGGCCAGGAACGAAACCGACTTGATGCCCATGACTTCCAGGGCGTCGATCTCTTCGCTGATGCGCATGGCGCCCAGCTCGGCGGTCGCGCCGGCGCCGACGGTGGCGGCCATGGCGATGCCGGTGACGACGGGGGCGGCGATGCGGACGTTGATCAACGCGGCGAAGAAGCCGGTGAACGCCTCGACGCCGATGTTGCCCAGCGAGGCGAAGCCCTGAATGGCGACCAGCGAGCTACCGGACAGGGTCACGAAGCCGACGATCGCGACGGTGCCGCCGATGACGGCCATGGCGCCGGTGCCCATCCCGATCTGGGCGATCAGCCGCAGCGTCTCCTTGCGGTAGTTGCGCAGCGCGTGCGGGATGTGGCCCAGGGCCACCGCCCCGAACCACGCCATCTGGCCGACGTCGTCGAGGCCGCGGGCCGCGGCACCGCCGTAGCGGTTGAGGTTTTCGGCTGCCCGCGGGAAGCGGGCGCGCAATACGGCAGCGGTCGACATGTCAGTGGCCCGTTCCGAATCGCACGCCGATGGTCGTTAGCACCACGTTGACCGCGTACAGCGCGACGACGCAGAGCACGACGGTCTCGTTGACGGCGGTGCCCAGGCCCTTCGAGCCACCCCGCACGGTCAGGCCGCGGTAGCAGCCGACCAGCCCGGCGATCAGGCCGAACGTCGCGGCCTTCACGGTCGCGATGACGACCTCCGGCAGACCCGTGATCGTGGTCAGGGTGGCGAGGTAGGCGCCGCCCGACACGTTTTGCAGGTAGACGCCGAACAGGTAGCCGCCGACCAGGCCGACGGTGATCACCAGGCCGTTGAGCAGGGTGGCGACCAGGGTCGCGGCGATCACCCGCGGGACCACCAGCCGGTGGATCGGATCGATGCCGAGCACCTCCATGGCGTCGATCTCCTCGCGGATGGTGCGGGCGCCGAGGTCCGCGCAGATCGCCGTCGACCCGGCGCCGGCCACCACCAGCACCGTGGTGAGCGGGCCGAGCTGGGTGACCGCACCGATCGCCGCGCCGGCGCCGGACAGGTCCGCGGCCCCGAACTGGGCCAGCAGCACATTGAGCGTGAAGATCAGCAGGACCGTCAGCGGGATCGACACCATGATGGTCGGCAGGAAAGCCACCCGCATGATGAACCAGCACTGGAGGACGAATTCGCGCCATTGGAACGGCCAGCGGAACAGTGCCCGGCCGGTGAGGACGCACATCCGGAAGAATCCCCCGATAAGCGTCAGCGGGGTCTGCAGTTGGTCGCGTACGTAACCGACCAAGTAGGGGCCCCGTCGACTCGCCGACGTTGAAGTCACCGCTGCCCCCTCCAGCTGATACCGCCCGCCTCTCGGCGCGGCGGCGAATCGTGTCGCACGCCTGTCCCCCTCACCGTCCGCCGCAAGCGGGCGGT
The DNA here is from genome assembly GCF_041890355.1 of Mycobacterium hainanense. Classification (NCBI taxonomy): domain Bacteria; kingdom Bacillati; phylum Actinomycetota; class Actinomycetes; order Mycobacteriales; family Mycobacteriaceae; genus Mycobacterium; species Mycobacterium hainanense. The sequence continues at coordinate 5,525,370 of NZ_CP169059.1, forward strand.
GCCCCCAACGCGGCCGGGGGTACCCCCACCCCTCGCCGTCTTCCGTAACCGGGAGGCAGCCCCAACGCGGCCGGGGATGCCGCCGTTTCTCCCCGACCCAACGTGTGTGACCATCGGCTCCCTACTGACAAGTAGTAACGGAGACCACAGGAATGTACCCGATGGCCATGCACGTGTGAACTGCATCTGCACAATTAACCCTTCGTCAACAGCGGGCAAACGTTACAGGTTCCGCCAGCCTTCCTCTCTGATCGTGAATTACCTTGCACGGGAATGCTTTTCATCGATATTGGCGGTTCCGTACCGGATCCGTAGCTCAGTCTTGAGCACCTTACCGGCGGGGTTGCGCGGCAACGCATCGACGATCTCGAGCGCCTTGGGATGCTTGTAGCGCGCCAGCCGCTCGGTCAGGAACTCCTCGAGCTCGTCGAGCCGCAGCTGGCCGCCGGCGACGGCCGCGACCGCAATGGGGACCTCGCCCCACTTCTCGTGGGTGCGCCCGATGACCGCGACCTCGACGATGCTCGGGTGGCTGGCCAGGACGTTCTCCACCTCGGCGCAGTAGATGTTCTCGCCGCCGGAGATGATCATGTCCTTCTTGCGATCCACCACCCAGACGTAACCCTCCTCGTCCATCCGGACGAGGTCGCCGGAGTGGAACCACCCGCCGGCGAACGCCTCCGCGGTGGCCTCCGGGTTGTTCCAGTAGCCGCTCATCAAAGTTGGTGCGCGGTAAACGATTTCGCCGACCTCGCCGGTCGGCACGTCGTTCATGTTCTCGTCGACCACGCGGGCGGCCACGGTCGGTATCACCTTGCCGACCGAGCCGCGTTTACGGATCGCGTCCTCGCCCGGCAGCATGCAGGTGACCGGAGACATCTCGGTCTGGCCGAACGCGGCCAGGATCTGGGTGCCGGGGAACGTCGCCGACATCTCGCGCAGCAGCGCATCGGGCGCCGGCGCGGCCCCCCAGGACATCACCCGCAGCTTCAGGTCGCGGGGCCGCGCCCGTTGCTCGGCGCAAACCGCCTGCCACTGCGCGGGCACCAGGAACAGGCCGGTGACCTTCTCTTCGGCCAGCACGTCGAGCAGTTGCCCCGGCTCGAACGCGCCGAGCGGGTAGATCACCGTCGGGGTGCCGAGCAGCAGCCCGGTCAGCATGTTGCCGATGCCCGCGATGTGGAAGAACGGGACGCCGACGAAACCGACGTCGCTGTTGATGTCGGCGCCGTTGGTGTACAGGCCCGTCATGGTCTGACCGGTCAGGTTGGTGTGGGTGAGCACGGCGCCCTTCGGGCGGCCTGTGGTGCCCGAGGTGTACATGATCAGCGCCGGCGAATCGTTCGGAATGTCGACGGGCTCATGCCTGGCGCCCTGCTCGCCGATCAGGTCTTCGTAGCCGAGCAGGCTCTCGTCGCCCGCGCCGCCGGCTACGACGATGGTGTCCAGCAGCCGCTCGACCTCGCGCACCCCCGCGGCCACCGGAGCGAGCACCGTCTCGGTGATCATCACGCGGGCTTCACAGTCCTGGACCAGGAAGGCGATCTCGGCGGGAGTTAGCCGGAAGTTCAGCGGCACGGCGATGGCGCCCAGCATGTTGACCGCGAGCACCGACTCGACGAACTCGGTGCGGTTGAGCATCAACACCATGACCCGGTCGCCGAAGCCGACTCCCCGCCGGCTCAACGCATCGGCCAGCGCCGCCACCCGCTGCCGCAGGTGCCCCCACGTCACGGTCTTGCCCAGGAACCGCAGCGCCGGGGCGCCCGGCTGCATCAGGGCGTGCCGTTCGAGTTGGGTCACCCAGTTCTGGCGCCGGGACAGATACGGCTGCTCCGTCCCCTGCGTCAGATGGCTCGCTAATTGCGCGGTCACTCCGGCCTTCCCCTTCACTCGCGCACCGCTTGCGCCAGGTTGATATTTGATAAAACATGGTGTTGTCTGGGTCACATTATGGCCTGAAAGCCCTGCTGACAAGCCCCGACAAAAGTTTCAAACCAACCTCCGCGACGCCCCGAAAGCCCTGGCAGCCCCCGTGAACGCACCGATCTCCACGCGACTGAGGCGCCGACGGCCCCTGCGCCGGGCACAGTTGTCCGACGAGGTCGCGGGTCACCTTCGGGCGGCGATCATGTCCGGGGCGCTGCGGCCGGGGACGTTCATCCGCCTCGATGAGACCGCGGCCGAGCTCGGCGTCAGCGTCACGCCGGTGCGCGAAGCCCTGCTGAAGCTGCGCGGCGAGGGCATGGTGCAGCTGGAACCGCACCGCGGCCACGTCGTGCTGCCCCTGACGCGCCAGGACGTCGAGGACATCTTCTGGCTGCAGGCCACCATCGCCAAGGAGCTGGCCGCCGCGGCCACCGACCACATCACCGACGCCGAGATCGACGAGCTCGAACGCATCAACGAGGCGCTCGCGGCGGCCGTCGGGTCCGGCGACGCCGAGACCATCGCGGGCATCGAGTTCGCCTTCCATCGGGTCTTCAATCAGGCGAGCGGGCGGATCAAGCTGGCCTGGTTCCTGCTCAACGCCGCGCGCTACATGCCGGTGCTGGTGTACGCGGCCGATCAGCAATGGGGCGCCGCCGCTGTGGACAACCACCGGCAGCTGATCGCCGCGCTGCGCCGGCGCGACGCCGCCGCGGTGATCGAGCACACCGTGTGGCAGTTCACCGACGCGGCGGCAAGGCTGACGGAGATGCGGGACCGCACCGGGATCTTCGACTAGCGGCGGTCGCAAGCGCGGCGAAGCCGGGCGACTAGTGTTGTGAGTCGTTAATTCGTCGGCAGTAGTTAGCGACGGATTCGAGGATTTGGTCTGCGGTCTTGGTCCAGACGTAGGGGCGGGGGTTGTCGTTCCAGGTTTGGATCCAGGTGCGGATGTCCGTGTTGAGTTGGCGTACTGAGGTGTGGGTGCCGCGGCGTAGTTTCTTGGTGGTCAGTTCGGCGAACCAGCGTTCGACCAGGTTGAGCCAGGAGGCACTCGTCGGGGTGAAGTGCAGTACGAAACGCGGATGTGCTGTGAGCCAACGCTTTACCGCGGGCGTCTTATGTGTCGAAGCGTTGTCCAGTACGACGTGGCAGTCGAGGTCGGCGGGCACCTCGGCATCGATCTTTTTCAAGAATGCCAGGAATTCCTGAGCGCGGTGTCGGGAGTGCAGCGAGCCGATGACCTTGCCGGTCGCCAGGTCGAGTGCGGCATACAGGCTCGAGGTGCCGTGACGGACGTAGTCGTGGCTGGCCCGTGCTGGTGTGCCCGGCAGCATCGGAAACACCGGCGCGGTGCGGTTGAGTGCTTGAATCTGAGTCTTCTCGTCCACGCAGAGCACCAGGGCCCGCTCCGGGGGATCCATATACAACCCGACGATGTCGCGGACCTTTTCGACGAACAGCGGGTCCTTAGACAGTTTCCACGAATCCTGTTTGTGCGGAGCCAATCCGAACGCCCGCCAGATCCGCGACACCGCTGATTGCGACATCCCCAGTTCAGCGGCCAACGACCGCGTCGACCAGTGCGTGGCATCGCGAGGAGTGCTCTCCAGCGTCGCGGTGATCACCGCTTCGACCTGCTCGTCGGCAACCGTGCGTGGCCGGCCGGGCCGTGGTTCATCGAGTAAACCTTCCAGCCGCAAGGTCACAAACCGCGTTCGCCACTTCCGGGCGCTGCTGATATGCACATCGAGCTTGGCAGCGATGGCGGTATTGCTCATTCCCTCGGCGGCGGCCAACACGATTCGTGACCGCGTCGCCAACCCGTTAGCACTGGTCGACCGCCGCGACCACGCCAACAACTGGGAACGCTCGTCCTCGGTCAGATCCACCACAGGCGCGACAGGATTCGGCACCCACCAATTCTAAAACACTACATGTGAATTATTGACTCACGACACTAGCCCGCTGCCAGCTGTTCGGCGCGCCGCTTGAGGCTTTCGGCGAGGTGGTCCAGGACGTTGCCGACGAGCTGCTTGACCATCGGCGCCGGAACCGGCATCGAGGTCTCGACGTCCAAGTCCACGGTCAGCAGGCTCGACGTGCCCATCTCCACCACGCTGAACAACTGCTCCTGCTTGGTGAAGAGGTCGCCCTGCTGCAGGACGGTCTGGATCTGGTTCTCCCCCGGGTAGTACACGGCCTGGATGAACACGCTCTGCATGCCTTGGTAGTCGGTGTCGAGCCGCAGCTGACTGGGGCGCCCGTCGTCGTAGCGGGCAAGCACCCAGAGGCCCTTGATCTCCTCGTTCCACTGCGGATAAGCCTCGAAGTCCGCGACGATCGCCATGATCAAGGCGGCGTCGGCGTTGATCTCGACGGTCTTGCTCATAACTGGCATTGGCGAAGCATAGCCGGGTGCGCGACGCGTTCCGACGGTGCGGCCCGGGCGGTGATTTCTCGCGAAAGCCGCGGCGCCCCGGGCACTCTCGGGCCTACCGGTCGACGCGCGCCGTGGACAGCAACGACCGGACGGGGTCGGGGATTTCGACCGGCTTGCGGGTGGCGCGATCGACGTAGACGTGCACCCAGTGGCCCAGCGCGGTGATGGGCTGAGCCTGTCCGTCCCGCGCCGCCCGGAACAAGCCGAGCCGGTAGGTGGCGCTGCTGCGGCCCAGCCGGGTCACCGCCACCCCCACGGTGAGGCCCTCGGGGAAATGCAACTCGGAGAAGTACCGGCAGCCCGACTCGGCGACGATGCCGAGTGCAGGCGTGGTGAGCGGGTCCAGCCCGGTGCCGGTGTTGATCCAGGCGTTGATGGCGGTGTCGAACAACTGGTAGTACACGGCATTGTTGAGGTGGCCGAACATGTCGTTGTCGGCCCACCGGGTTCCCACCGGCCACAGCACCGGGAAGTCGTCGCTGGTGAGTCCGTCCGGTGCGGGCGGCACAGCCGGAGCCGGCGAGGCCGGGGGTTCGGAAGCCATGGTTGTATTCCAGCATGGTTCAGATTCGGGGAGCCGTGCTGGACCGGATCGGTCTGGCCCGCCCGTACGCCGACTCCCGGCCGATCCGCGTCGTCGATCTCGACCTGGATCCGCCCGGCAGTGGTGAGGTGATGGTCCGCATCGAAGCCGCCGGCGTGTGTCATTCGGACCTGTCGGTGGTCGACGGCAACCGGGTGCGTCCGGTGCCGATGCTGCTCGGTCACGAGGCGGCCGGAATCGTCGAGCAGATCGGCGACGACGTGTCGGATCTGGCGATCGGCGAGCGGGTGGTGCTGGTGTTCCTGCCGCGGTGCGGCCACTGCGCGGCCTGCGCGACCGGGGGTCTGACACCGTGCGAGCCGGGCAGCGCGGCCAACGCCGCGGGGACGTTACTGGGCGGGGACATCCGGCTCAACCAGGCCGGCCACCGCGTGTATCACCACCTGGGGGTGTCGGGATTCGCGACGCACGCGGTGGTCAACCGCGCCAGCGTGGTCGCGGTGCCACCCGACGTGCCAGCCGAGGTCGCCGCGTTGCTGGGCTGCGCGGTGCTGACGGGCGGGGGCGCCGTGCTCAACGTCGGCGATCCGCAGCCGGGCCAGACGGTCGCCGTCGTCGGCCTGGGCGGTGTGGGCATGGCGGCGGTGCTCACCGCGCTCACCTACGACGGCGTGACCGTGGTCGCCGTCGACCAACTGCCGGACAAGCTGACCGGCGCGCGCGCCCGCGGCGCGCACGAGGCGTACACGCCGCAACAGGCCGTCGAAGCCGGCGTGAAAGCCGCCGTGGTCATCGAGGCCGTCGGCCATCCCGCCGCCCTCGAGACGGCCATTGCCCTCACCGCTCCGGGCGGCCGTACCGTCACCGTCGGGCTGCCGCCGCCGGACGCACGAATCTCGTTGTCGCCGTTGGGTTTTGTCGCCGAAGGACGATCGCTGATCGGTAGTTACCTGGGTTCGGCGGTGCCCAGCCGCGACATCCCCCGGTTCGTCGCGCTGTGGCAATCGGGCCGGCTTCCGGTGGAGGCGCTGGTGTCCTCGTCGATCCGGCTGGATCAGATCAACGAGGCGATGGACAACCTCGCCGACGGCACCGCCGTGCGGCAGCTCATCAAATTCGACTGACTACCGCGGGTGTAACGGCGCGACGGGCTCCACAGCCGTGTCCGGCAGGCGGTGTTCTTCGATGTAGTCCCAGCGGATTTGGTAGCCCAGTCCGGGAGTCGACGGTATCTCGACGAACCCGTCCGCGGTGAGCGGGTCGCACGGCGCCGTCAGGTAGGGCGGCGCGGCGTCGTAGCGGGCGCCGGGCCCGAGCAGGCCGCGCTCGTAGTACTCGCAGACGTCTTCGCTCGTGGCGCCGAGCACCTGCAGGTTGCCGAAGCCGCTCATGTGCAGCTCGCATCGCACGCCGACCGCCTCGCACATCCCTGCCAGCTTCATCACGCCCGTGATGCCTCCGCGCAGGACGTCGATGCGGCTGATGTCGGAGGCGTGGCGCAGGATCCAGTCCGCCCGGGTGAAGATGCCGCCCTCGGCGATCTCGGGAGAGCAGATCGGGATGTCGAGTTCGTCGCCAAGTCGCCGGTAGGACTCCACCCGGTACTCCGGCATCGGGTGCTCGTACCAGTAGAAGCTCAGACGCTCCAGCTCGCGCCCGACCCGCAGCGCGTCCTCGTAGGTGTGGTAGGTGCCCCAGGGGTCGAACATCAGCACCATCTCGTCCCCCACCGCCGCACGCACCTCGCGACACACCCGGATGTCCCAGTCCACATACGACGGCCGCGGCAAGGCGAAACGACCCGTCGCCGGATTCCAGTAGTGATAGGGGTGAATCTTGTAGGCGCCGTAGCCCTGACCTTTGCATTCGACGGCGTGCGCGGCGTACGCCTCGGGCGACCCGAGATTGTTGAAACTGCTGGCGTAGGCCTTGACCCGGTCTCGGGCGCCGCCCAGCAATTTGCGGACCGGCAGCCCGGCGACTCGGCCGGCCAGATCCCAAAGTGCGAGATCAATTACGCTGCAGACGTTTTCGGGTAGCTTGGCCGCCCACAGTTGCCGCCATATCTCGGCCCGGTCGAGCGGGTCCTGGCCAGACAGCAGCGGGCTCAGGAATTGGGTGATGATCGCGCGGTCCCCCGGCAGCAGGCCGTCCTGGTCCCCGTGGAAGTGGCCGCCGAAGTAGTAGCCCTCGATGCCCTCGTCGGTGGTCACCTTGGTCACGGTCTGCACCACGCGGTAGTCGGTCATCAGCTGGCCGAACGAGATTCGGTCGACGCGTGTCTCGAACGGCACGACCTGGAGGCCGGTGATCTTCATGGCAGCACATTCTGCCGACGGCCCCAGCCCTCAGCGTAGAGGCGAAGGTCCCGCGCCGCTGCCGTGCAAGGCGCTGCCGAGGGCGTGGGCCTGCAGCGCGAACAACCGCTCGGACGTCGGCGAATCGGGCAGCAGCGAGTCGAATCCGTGGCAGGTGCCGGCGAACACGTGCAGTTCGACCGACACCCCGGCGTGCAGCAGGCGCAGCGCGTAGTCGACCGCCTCGTCGCGGAAGGGATCGATCTCCGCGCACGTGATCAGCGCCGGGGCGAGCCCGTCGAACCCGTCCCGCCGCGCGGGCACGGCCGAGTCCGGCCTGGCCGTTCCGCCCAGGTAGTGGCCCCACATCAGGTCGGCGGCCTCACCGTCGAACGCCGGGCTGCTACGGAACTCCTTCTTGGACGGGGTGACTCGATCGTCCAGCACCGGCTGGTGCAGCAACTGGAAGACGACCGGGGGGAGTGACCCGTCGGCCGCCGCCTGCGCCAGGCACGCGGCCAGGGTGGCGCCGGCGCTGCTGCCGGCGACGGCGATCCGGGTCGGATCGATGCCCAGCTCGCCGGCATCGGTTACCACCCACCTCAGCACCGCGCTGGCGTCGGCGAATGCGGCCGGGTAGGGGTGTTCGGGCGCGAGGCGGTAGTCGACCGACACCACCGTGCAGCGGCCGCGGCGGGCGAGTTCGACGCACTGTCGATGGTCGGTGTCCAGGTTTCCCAGCGCGAACCCACCTGCATGGCAGTAGACCACCGCGGGCGCCGGTGGGGACCCGCCGCGATAAATCCGTACCCGCACCGGCGGCTCGGCCGGCGCCGTCTCGTCGCCGATCTGGACACCCCCCACATCGGTCTGTTCCGCGGCGGCCCGGCGACGCTCGTTGAACGGGTCGCGGATGAGTGCGATTGAGCAGTAGGAAAAGTCGGTACGGGTGGTCGCAATGGCCCGCAGTGCGGGGTCAAGCCGGTCGGCGCCATCCAGTTCCGTCATCGCGTTCCGCCCTCCGCCGCGGTCAATGCCCCCGACGGGGAATCGGCGGTGGGTTCGAATCGGAAGTCGGCTGGCCTGAACCTCCGGGTCATGCCCCAAAAACTGCGCGCGCTGCGCGGCCATTGCGTCACCACGCGGCCGTTCGGGGCACGGAAGTAGTTGCTGCACTGGGTGGTCCACACGGTGCCGACCATCCAGCGGTCGATCTTGGCGAGGAAGTCGGTGAGGGCAGCGGGCCGCACCGCGATGTAGGTCTTGCCCTTGCGCCGCAGGTGTTTCAGTGCCCGCACGATGTAGCGCGCCTGGGCCTCGAGCATGAAGATCACGCTGTTGGATCCGACATTGGTGTTCGGGCCGTACAGCATGAAGAAGTTGGGAAACCCGGGCACGGCCATCCCCAGGTAGGCGTGTGCCCCGTCGCGCCAGGCCTCGCGCAGGGTGGTGCCGCCCTCCCCGGACACGTCCAACTCGCCCAGATAGTCGGCGGCGGCGTAGCCGGTGGCGCATACCACGACGTCGACCTCGCGTTCGGTGCCGTCCTCGGTGACCAGCGACCGGGCGCGCAGGTACCGCGCCGGACTGGTCAACACCTCGACATTGGGCCGGGTCAGCGCGCGCAGGTAGTCGGAGGAGAAGACCAGCCGCTTACAGCCCAGGGGGTGGGTCGGCGTGAGCTTGCGGCGCAAATCCTGGTCGGGGACCGCATTTTCGAGCAGGCGCAGGGCGACCGCCTTGAACTCCTGGGTCTTGTCGCTGCCGTTCTCGATCACCGATATGTTGGCTTCGCTGCGCAGCCACAGCCGGGTCCGGTACAGCTTCTTGGCCCCCGGCACGTGGGCGAATACCCAGCGCTCGCGCCGCGTGTAGTGCCGGTCGGGCTTGGGCAGGATCCAGGTCGGCGACCGCTGCACCGAATAAACACGGCCGGCCACCTTGGCCAGTTCGGGCAACAGCTGCGACGCCGTGGACCCCGTGCCGAGCACGGCAATCCGCTTGCCCTCCAACGGGATCGAGTGGTCCCAGCGTGCCGAGTGCAGCACGGTTCCGGTGAACGGCTCCTGCTCCACGAGATCCGGCAGGAGCGGGCGAGTGAACAGGCCGACGGCGGAGACCACGACGTCGAAGTGATGCAATTGCCCCTCGCTTGTGGTCAAGCACCACCGCCGGGCGTCCTCCTCCCACCGCGCCGACCGGATGTCGGTCCGCAGCTTCAAATGTGGGCCCAGGCCGTATTTGTCGGCGCACCGCTGGAAGTACGCCAGTATCTCGGGCTGGGCCGACCACAGCCGCGACCAGTCCGGGTTCAGGTCGAACGAGTAGGAGTACAGGTGCGATTTGACATCGCACGCCAGCCCCGGATACGTGTTGATCCGCCAAGTGCCGCCGACCCCGTCTTCCCGGTCGAAGATGGTGAAATCTTTAAACCCGGCCCGCGAGAGCAGGATTCCGAGCGCCAATCCGCCCGGACCCGCGCCGATGATGCCGACCGTGGGGCCGGTCATCGGATCTGCACGCATTGGCCGCCGTCGACGACCAGTTCGGCGCCGGTGATGAACGACGCCTCCTCGGACACCAGGAACGCCACCGCGTCGGCGACCTCGCGCGGCTGGCCGATCCGCCCGAAGGCCGACGACGCGGCCAGCCGCAGCTGAGTGGCGTCGTCGAGCATCGGGGTCGCGATCGGTCCGGGGAACACGGCGTTGACCCGGATTCCCAGCGGGGCGAGTTCGGCGGCGGCGTTCTGGGTCAGGCCGCGCAACGCCCACTTCGCCGAGCCGTAGGCGGCGTGGTGCGGGAAGGGTCTGATGGCGCCGGTGCTGCAGATGTTGACGACGGCGGCGCCGGTGGCCGCCCGCAGGTGCTCCAGCGTCACCTGGATGCCTAGGAAGGCGCCCAAACAGTTGACCCGCCAGGACCTTTCGAAGGCGTCGGCCGTCTCGTCGGCCAGCGATGCCCGATGCAGCACGCCGGCGTTGTTGACCAGGGTGGTCAGCGCGCCGAAGCGGTCGATCACGGCGCGCACGGCCGACCTCCACATTGGCTCCGACGTCACGTCGAGATCGATCGCGATCACCCCCTCGTCACCCAGCTCGCCCACCAGGCCGGTCAGCTCGTCGGCGCGCCGGTCGCACGCGGCCACCGAGTAGCCGCTGACGCGCAGCCGGTTGGCGATGGCCCAGCCCTGCCCGCCGGCCGCGCCGGTGACCAGGGCGACGCGTTCGTTCATGACGGCGTGACCTCGGGGGTGTCGGACGGGCGGTGCAGCCCGCACGGGGCATCCCGGAACATCTTCCCGACGCCCTCGTGTCCGGCGAAAACTCTTTCGCAGAACAGGAATTCAGCGCCGTCGGCGAGCAGTTCGACGATCGCGGCCCGGTCATCCGTCATGCTTCGCCTCCCGCAGGTGCTCGGCGGCGCCCCGGCGCAGGGCGTGCGACTCGGCCGTCAGCGTGATCATCGACAGCCCCAGCTTCGCCATGGCCCGGCCCGTCGTGCCGTCCCCGGCGTGTATGCCGGTCACCAGCCCGGCCGCGGTGGCCGCGCGGTGGGTTTGCACGATGGCGTCCAGGACGACCCGATGCCCGGTCGCGCCAACCACATCCACGCCCAGCGAGAGCGCCAGATCGGCGGGCCCGATATAGAGCCCGGCGAGCCCGTCGACCGCGCAGATCTCGTCGAGGCCGGACAGCGCCGCGGCGGTCTCGATCATGGCGAAAACGCTGACCCGGGATTCCAGCATGGCGGTGTCGCGGCCCAGGCTGGCGCGCAGCGGGCCGAAGCTGCGGACGCCCGCGGGCTGGTAGCGGGTGGCTGCCACCGCCGCGGCGGCCTCGTCCGCCGACTCGACCATCGCGATGACGACTGCGTCGGCGCCGGCATCCAGCACCCGACCGATCGGTGCCGCGTCGGCGTTGGGTAGCCGCACCACGGTACCGATCGGCAGGTGTTCGGTTCGGCGCAGCATGGCGGCGATGTCGGCGTCGTCGAGGTAGCCATGCTGGGCGTCGAAGCCCACGTAATCATAACCGGCCCTGGCGAATTCCTCCGGACCGAGCAGCGTAGGGCTGGTGATCCAGCCGCCCCATATCGGGCCGCCCCGGTGCAGCGCCCGCTGCAACGCGCTGCGCGAGTCGTCGGTCACGTCACACTCCGATCGCGATCTTGATGCGCTCGGCGACGGGCCGGCAGGCCAACTCGAAGGCACTCTGCACCTCGTCGACGCCGAACGTGTGCGTCAGGTAGGTGGCGAGCAATTCGGGATGTTCGGCGGCGAACTTGCCGGCGAGCTCCAGCACCCGCCGCCGGTCCAGCGTCACACCGGATTTCAGCGTCAGGTTATTGCGCAACATGGCGCGCATGTTGATGGGATAGGCGTCGTCGTCGGCGACACCGAAGTAGAAGACCGTGCCGCCGGGTGCCGCGGCCTCGATGGCGTGGCCGAGCGTCGCCACCTGGTGGCCGACCGCCTCGATGACCACGTCGGCGCGGTCGCCCGCGGAAAGTTGACTCACCCACCGATCGCTGGTGGCGCGCACCGGGTCATCGACGCCGAACGCCGTTGCCACGCTTGACCTGTCGACGGGGTCGACCCCGGTGACGCGCCGGGCGCCGGCCGCCTTGGCGACGTAGGAGAACAGCAGGCCTATCGATCCCTGCCCGATGATCGCCACATGCCTGTCGGCGAGATCCGGCAGCTGCTCGCAGGCGTAAAGGACGCACGCCAGCGGTTGCAGGCCGACCGCCTGCGCCGGAGTCAGCGCGGGGTCGTACGGCGCCAGGCCATCGCCGTCGCTGACCACGCGCTCCATCATGCCGTTGAACCCTGACGCCCAGCCGACAACTCGGTCGCCGGGGCAGTGCGCGGGATGGCGGCTGGCGATCACCTCGCCGGCGACTTCATGGATGGGAAAGCCGTCCTTTTCGGCCGCGCTGATCCCGTCGTCGCCCGGAAGGCGGCCGCGGGCACCGCGAAACGCCGGCAGGTCGCTGCCACACACGCCTGCCGCCATGAACCGCAGCAGGACCTGGCCGTCGGCGAGGCACTCGGGCGTCTTCTCCGCGATCGTCGTCCGCTCGAACTGGTAGGGCGCGATGATCCGGTAGGACCACACGTCAGACCTCCACCGGGATGTTGTTCCAACCCCATTGGAAGCTGGAGGGCAGCCGCCTGGCCGCTTCCGCCTGAATGGTGAAATCGGGCACCCGGCGCAACCACTCTTGCAGCAGCACAGCGACTTCCAGCCGGGCGAGGTGGTAGCCGATGCAGAAGTGCTGCCCGCGGCCGAAGGCCAGCGAGCGGCGGATGGGCCGGTCCCAGATGAATGCGTCGGGATCGGGGTATTCCCGTTCGTCGCGGTTGGCCGAGGCGAGCAGCGTGATGACGCGCTGCCCGGGGCGGATGGTCTGGCCGTGGAGCGTAAACGGCTTCCGCGCGGTTCGGGCAAACCACTGCGCCGGCGCGCAGAACCGGATCATCTCCTCGCGCGCGACGGGCACGGCGGTCTCGGGGTCGGCGCGCACCGCGGCCAGTTGGTCGGGCCGCCGGATGAGCTCCCACAGCCCGTGGGCGACGATCTTGGGCACCGTCTCCGTGCCACCGATGAAGATGCAGAGCATCTGAGTGGCGACTTCGACGTCGTCGAGCGGGCTGCCGTCGGGCAGGCGGTAGCCGAGCAGGCCGTCGACGACGGCGAGCGGCTCGCCCGACCGGTCGGCGCGGCGGCGGCGCACCGCGGGCAGCAGGTACTCGAAATAATTGGGCCGCGCCTCGGCGGTGTCCACTCCGACACCGGGCTCGGCCAGGCTGCCTGCGTTGACGGCGGCCAGCACCTCTGGCGCGAGATCCGGTGAAATTCCGAGTAATTCGCACACGACGGACGCCACGACGATGCCGCCGTAGTCCTGGGTCAGGTCGAACGAACCGCGCGGCAGCAGCTCGTCGAGCCGCTCGTTGGCCAGCCGGCGGATCCGCGCCTCCCAGCCGGCGACCGATCTGGGGCGCAGCGGCTGGGAGTGGGCGCGCCGGATCTGGGCGTACAGGTCCGTGTCGAACACCGCGTGGAACGGCAGCGGGTGCAACGGCGGGTCGGCGACCGGCCCGGTGTTGTGCTTGGCCAGGACGGACGCGGCGGGCAGGGTGCCCTCGGACGCGACGAACGTGCCGTCGTTGACCTCCAGCACCTGCCAGATGTCCTCGAACCGGGACAGCGCGAAGGTGTCCCACCGCGGCATGTAGTAGACGGGATGGTGGTCGCGCAGGATCCGGTAGTACGGCAGCGGATTCGCCATCACCCGCGCGTCGAAAGGGTCGTAGGCGAAGTCGGTGGAGTCCAGGTCCTCTGGCTGCCCCGTCACTGCAGCGGTGAGGGCGGTAGGGCCTGCAGGATCGAGTCCTCCCAGCCGTCGCGCAGGGCGGGCGCCACGCTCATCCAGGTGACGATCTCGGCGGGCGGGCTGTCTTTCCACGAGGGATAGTGGTTGGCGAAGCAATCCCAGCCGCCGTCCAACGCCCAGTAGTGGATGACCTCGTTGTAGCGGAAGGTCGTCGTGAACGAGCCGAGCCAGCGCTTGCCGGTGCGTTCCGACCAGGGGACGTAGAGGCGCTCGAGTTCGCGGATGTAATCGTCTTGACGCCCCGGCTTGGTCTGCATGATCTCCTGAATCACCAGCGGCGCAGTGAAATCGGCCTCGCGTAATTGGGCGAGGGTCTTGTTGCTGGGCCCGGGGTACATGATTCGTCCCTCACCCACGGCGCCGATGTCGGCCAGGAAGGCCGACCATTTGCCCGCCGCCGCCTCGTGGCTGCCGCCGCGCGCCTGGGCGGCCCCGATTCGTGCGTAGTCGGCAAACCCGTCGATCTCCCAGATGATCGTCACCTGCGGCCAGTGACCGTTGTACGGCGTGGTCTCCCAGATCGCGAACAGCCGCGCACCGAGCTCGTCCATCATCGGCCGGTAGGTGTCGCAGAAGACCTCGGTGAAGTGGTCGCTGCGCCCGGTGCCGAGCGCGACTGTCTCGTGCAGATAGAGCAGCGTGTGGCCAAAGTACTTCTTCATCAGTCGAGCCGGACCAACCCCGAGTCGCCGCGCCCACAGGTTGCCAAGTCGCAGAGCAGCGTCTCGGTGGAATAGACCGCGGCGCAATCGATTCCGGCCGCCGCCAGCGCGTGGCCCTTGAACCTGCGCGCGGCCGCGCTGAGTGCGTACTGCGCGCGGGCCACCCCGCGATCCACCCGCAGTGGCCATCCGGTCGGCGCTTGGCCCCACAACGCGACTTCGGTCAGCCGGTCGTCCAGCGATTCGAACACGCGGTCGCGCACCCGCGCGTCCGCCGCAAACGCCTCGGCGCTCACCGCCAGGCTTTCACTCTTCGTGCCCGCGGCCATGGTGGCGAAGTACTCCTCGGAGTCCAGCGCCTGCACGCCGAGGATCCGCAGCGACCGGGCGTCGCTGCCGTCGGGCAGTAGCACGGTCACCTGCCACCCGGCCATCGCCCGGTCGTAGAGCCACCCTCCTGCCGATTGGACGACATCGACGGCGCTCGCCGCCATGACGTCGAGCCGGTATCGCAGACAATCTCGGTCCGCGCGGCTGGCCCGGGCGGCCTTGACCCGGCCACCATGGCTGATGTCGAACGTTGAAGTGACCATGCAATCCGTTCCTCACCGCCGCACCGAAACTGGCGCTGACCGCAACGCTTGTCCTGGGCTGTGCCGCCTCGCGCGGCTCACCGGACAGCGTGACACTTAGGAGCAATTTTGTAAAGGTGCGACCGGTGGTCACGAGCCGCGGCGCGCCTTGAGTTCGGCGAGTACTTCCTCGGTGTGCTGCCCGAGTTCCGGTGCCGCAGAACGCGGCGCCCAGGGGGTGCCGTGAAAATCGGCCGGGGTGGCGACCATCGCGACGCCGGCTTCGCCGTCCGGCACGTCGACGATGCCGCCGGCGGCGTGGAACTGCTCGTCGGCGACGACGTCTTCCAGGCTGTTCACCGGCGCCCAGAAGAAGTCGGGCTCGGCGGCGAAGGCCTGGGCCCATTCGTCGAGGGTCCGGGTGGCGAAGATGGCGTCCAGCTCGGTGATCAACTCCGTGGCGTTGACGAAGCGCGCGTAGGCGTCGCCGAAGCGGGGATCGTCCAGCCATTCCGGGTGGCCGACGGCGCGGCACAGCGGGGGCCAGTGCCGGTCGCCCTCGAGCCCGACGATCCAGAATCGCCGGCCGTCGGCGGTCGCGTAGTTGTTCATGCAGGGATTGCCCATCGATTCGCGTTGTCCGACGGCGATCGGCTGACCGGTCAGCAGATAGGTGTTGAGGTCGAAGCTCACGGTGTACGCGCCCTGGCGGTACAGCGACGTGGTGACCAGCTGGCCGGTCCCGGTGCGCTGCCGGGCCACCAGCGCGGCGCAGATCGCCGCGGCCAGGGTCATGCCGGCCGAGTGATCACCCATTCCTCCCCGCTGGAACGGCGGGGTGTCACCGGGGCGGGTGAGCAGGTGCGCCACGCCGGCGCGTGACCAGAAGGCGGCCACGTCGTAGGCGGCCCGGTCGGCGTCGGGCCCGGTTTCGCCGTAGCCGGTGATCAGGCCGTAGACCAGCCGAGGGTTGCGGGCGGCCACGGATTCGAAATCCAGCCCCAGCCGTTGCAGCGCGCCGGGCCGCACGTTGGTGACGAAAACGTCGGCGTCGCCGAGCAATTCGAATGCGGTGCCGCGGTCCGCCTCCTGCGCGAGGTTCAGCACGACACTGCGTTTGGAGCGGTTGTCCATCTCGAACGGCGGGTTGACGCCGAGGTCGCAGCCCAGCATCCGGCCGAACAGGCGCCCGGGGTCACCGCTCGGCGGCTCGATCTTGATGACGTCGGCGCCCCAGTCGGCCAGGATGCCGCCGGCGGCCGGCCCGGCCACCCACACCCCGAGCTCGACGACCGCGATGCCTTCCATTGGTCCCGCCATGCCTAAGTTCCTACTCTGCGCTCTCCGAATGTCACGCCAGCGTGACGCTGCATAGTGAGTGCCACGCTAGCGTGACATTCGGTGGCGATTGCGCCGAAGCGCACGCCTCCTCGGGATTACATGCCCGGTAGCGGGAGCCTTGACCTGCCGACCGATGATTCTGCGCGCCGCGGTGTATCGGAATAGATGCGAGCAGCTGCGCGGCTGCGCGGCTTGCCGATCGACCCAACGAGAAAGGAGACGATCGTGGCCACAATTTCGGGCAAAGCGATTCTAGTCACCGGTGGCAATCGCGGCATCGGGCGCGCGCTGACCGAGGAGGCTTTGCAGAGGGGCGCGGGACGGGTGTACGTGGGCACCCGAAAGGCTTTGGCGGACAACGGCGACCGCGCGTGACGCCGTTGACCCTGGACATCACCGACAAGACCCATCTCGAGGCGGCGGCCGGGCGGGTGGACTCGCTCGATATCGTCATCAACAATGCCGGCGTTGCGCTCTACGATGATTTGACCGACCCCTCGGCGCTTCAGCAGCATCTGGCGGTCAACCTTTTCGGCACCTACGCCGTCATCCAGACCTTCTTGCCGCTGTTGGTCCGTTCCAGAGGATCGATTGTCAACAATCTCTCCGTGAACGCGTTGGCCCCTTTGCCGCTCATCCCGGCCTACTCCGTCTCCAAGGCTGCCGCGTTCTCCATGACGCAGTCGCTGCGTGCCATCCTGGCCGGACGGGGAGTGCGGGTACATGCCGTGCTGACCGGGCCGGTGGACACCGAGATGACCCGCGGCCTCGACATACCGAAAGCCTCGCCGCAATCCGTGGCCCGCGCCATCTTTGACGGGGTGGAGAACGACGATGACGAAATCTTCCCCGATCCGCTGTCGAGGTCGTTGGCCGATCTCTGGGGCGGGAGCGCCACGAAGGTGCTCGAGCGCCAGTACGCGGCGCTGCTCGATGCGGACCAGTGACCCCGTCCCCGCCATCATCCCGGCGGTCGAAGGTCTAGCCTCACATCATGAGCCTGGTTGCCGGACGTGGTCCGCTCAGCAGTGATCCGGCCGGGCGATTCTCGCCCCCACTGCCGGGCGACGTCGTCTTCATCGAGCCTCATCCGCGTCGCGTGCAAGCGTTCCAGGATGGCCGCCTGGTGATCGACACCGAAGGGGCGCTGCTGGTGCACCGGCGGGGCCGACCGCTCAGTTACGCCTTCCGCGCCGGGGACGTCGGCGACCTGCCCACCGAACCCGAGCCGGAGGCGCCGGGCTACGTACACGTGCCCTGGGACGCCGTCGACACCTGGCTGGAGGAGGGCCGCGAACTCGTCCACTACCCGCCCAATCCCTATCACCGCGTGGACTGCCGCCCCACCAGGCGCCGCCTGCGCGTCTCGGTCGCCGGCGCGGTGCTGGTGGACACCGACGACACCGTGATCCTGTTCGAAACGTCGCTGGCGCCGCGGCTTTACGTCGACCCGGCGCACGTCCGCACCGACCTGCTGCGCCGCTCGGACACGCTGAGCTATTGCAATTACAAGGGGTTTGCCACCTACTGGTCCGCGGGCGGCGTCGAGGATGTCGCGTGGAGTTACCCTGATCCCCCGCCGGAAAGCCTGCCCATCAAGGGGTGTTTCAGCTTCGACCTCGCCCGGGCGGATGTGGTGGCCGAGCTGCCACACACTTGAGCCGCGAAAGTGCAACTTTCGCGGCGGAGTGGAGCTAGCCGCCGTAACTGGGGCGTCCCAGCTTGAGCTCGTGCTGGGCGATCATGTTGCGGAAGACTTCTAAGGTGCCGCCGTAGATCCCGAGCGGCAGCGCCAGCCGGTAAAGGTGTTCTGCCGCACCGTCGGTGGCGGAACCTGTGGTCTCGGTGGGCAACGCCGACGCTGTCCCCAGGATGTCCATCAGGTCCGGGGTGACGTCGCGCATCGTCTGCGCGATCGCGACCCGCCCGAACATCCCGGGCGCCGACAGCGCCGCCTCCATCCGCGCGACGCCGCGCCCGAGCCGGTATTTCACCGAGTCGTCGTCCAGCGGGCGCCGCCCGTCGGGGCCGGGTTGCGCGGCGGCCGCCGCGACGGCGTCGACGACCTCGGCCATCAGGTCGCCGTGCGCCGACATCGCCGCAATGTATTGCAGGCCATGATCTTCCGGGTCCACGATGCCGTGCTCGGAGTCCAGCGCCGCGCGCATCACCGTCCAACCGCCGTTCACCTCGCCGATGCGGTAACGGTCGTCGACGCGGACGTCGCTGTAGTAAACGATGTTGGTGCGGTCTCCGTCCAGGGTGCGGATGCCCTGGATCTCGATCCCGGGCGTGTCCAGCGGCACCAGGAACATGGTGAGGTTCCTGTGTTTGCGCCCCTGCGGGTCGGTGTTGGTGAGCAGGAAGACGTACCGGGCGTTCTGCGCGTTCGACGTGAACATCTTGGAGCCATTGATGATCCAGCTAGATCCATCCGCCTCCCGCACGGCGCGTGTCTTGCAGGTGGCGACGTCGGAACCGCCTTCGGGCTCGGTATAGCCCAGGCAGAGCCGGATCTCGCCGGAGAGCACACCGGGCACGACCTGCTCGGCGAGTTCCGGCGCTCCGAATTCGCGCACGAGCCGCGCGACCACGGACGTGGTGCCCCAGTGATACCACGGCGTATGCGCCCGGGCGATCTCGAGCTGAAAGATGCGCCGGCGGACCGGGCTGAATCCGCCCTCGGACTCCAGCTTCCAATCCGATTCCAGGTAGCCGGCCTCACCCAACGCCAAATGCACGTGTTCGTCGAAGTTTTCGCCGAACTCCAGCTGCCGGTGCAGCACTTCGTCGGTGACGATCTTGGCGATAAACGCCCGGGTCTCGTCGCGGAAGGCCTGGTCCTCGGGTGAGAGTTCGACGCGGGAGAAGTCCATCAGGCGGCGTCGATCACCAGGGTGCGGAAGCGGTCGAGGGTCTCGAGCGCATGGGCGATGCTGTCGCCCGGCAGGTGGACGCTGACCCACGTCACGCCCAGCTTGGCCAGCTTTTCCAAGCCGTCGAGGTAGGCGTCGGCGTTGAAGTCGTCGTCGGTGACGCTGCCACCCGCGAAGTTGGTGAAGGTGATGTCGATCGTCGACCAGTCCCGGCCCGCGGCATCACAGCGGCGCCGCAGGTCGTCGACGCCCTCGCGCAGGCGTTCGGCCGAGTCGATCACGGCGGTGCCCGCCGTCTGGGCCAGTTGGGGCGGCGCGGGAAACGGGCACCAGCCGTCGCCGTACTGCGCCACCCGCTGCCGCGCCGACGACGTGTTACCGCCGATCCAGATCGGCGGGTGCGGGTCGCTGACGGGCCGGGGGTGCGCGGTGATCCCGCGGGCACTGAAATGCCGTCCCTCGAAGGCGATGTCGTCGCCGGTCCAGACCGCCCGGATCACCTGCAACGCTTCCTCGAACAGCTCCGCACGTTCGTCGTAGCTCACGCCGAGGGCGGCGAACTCGCGCTTTAGGTAACCCACGCCGACCGCGAGCGTGAACCGGCCGCCGGAGAGCAGATCCAGCGTGGCGCCGGACTTGGCCACCACGAACGGGTTTCGGTATGGCAGCACCACGATGTTGGGGATCAGCCGCAGCGTGCTCGTGGTGGCGGCCGCAAAACCCAGCGCGACAAAGGGATCCAACGCGTCATGACCGCCGGCCTCCAGCCAGCGCTGCGACGGCGCCGGGTGATCGGTGAAGCCGAACCCGTGAATGCCGGCCGCTTCGGTGGCGGCAGCCACCTTCGCGATGCCGTCCCCGCTCACCAGCTCCGGGTTGTACGGGTGGCTGTGCATGGGGTGGGTGATGGTGAAGCGCATGACGCGACCAGCCGCTAGAACCGTGCGCGGGAGTCGATCGCCGTGTCGCTGGTGCGCAGCGGGCGGATCAACGCCTCTTGGGCGAAGGAGCACAACAGCTCGCCCTCCTCGGAGTGCACCGTGCCGCGCACATAGGACATTCCCGCGCCGACCTGGGTGCTCTCGTGGGTGTAGAGCAGCCAGCCGTCCCAGCGCACCGGTTCGTGAAACACGACGGAGATGGTCATCGGTGCGGTGGACACGGTCAGGTGGGCCTGTGCGGTGCCGATGCCCGCGTGCGCCCGCATCGTCGTGGAGATGCCCAGGTGGCCGGTGAAGTACGCGAGCAGCGCCTTGGCCAGGTCGTCCCGTTCCGGGATCGGGTCGTAATGCAGCCACGCGTACAGCTCCGGGGGCCCGACCTCGTCGGGGCTGTTGACATCGACGACGTCGACCAGGCGCAGTTCACGGCCGACCATCGGCATCGGCGAGGGGTTGGCACCGGCAGGCCCGGTCACGTCGGGGCGCGGCAGGTGATGGCGGATGACGTCACCGGTCGGGACGTCGGCCAGCACCGTGATGCTCAGGCAGCGCCGCCCGTTCTGCTGCACGGCGACCACGGCGGTGGCGGTGGACCGTCCCTCGGCGACGACGTCCAGGACGAGCTCGATGGGCGGGCCGACGGTCACGGCGCGGGAGAAGACCGCGTGGGCCGAGCGCACCGATTTGTCCGGAAATCGCTTGGCCACCGCGACAATCGCCTGGGCGAGCACCTGCGTGCCCTCCACCACCTGCCGTTCGTCGCCGCCTGCGATGCCGGTGTCGCCGGTGAACCGGTCCTGCCCATCGGCCTGCACGTCGAACAGATCAAGGAGCCCCTGAACCGTCCACTCAGTCTGCTCAGATTCGGTAGTCAAATCGGCCCCATCTCTCGTTGGCAGCTCATCGCACAGCGTGACACTTTGACTAAGATTTGTAAAGCTTGGCTAACAAAGGCAGGGAGGCAACGCATTGGGCATCGTGACCAGCACCTCGGAAACCGTGTTCACCCAGTCCGCCGAGACCGTCTACGACTTCGTCACCAACCCGGAGAATTGGACGAAGACCTACCCGGGCAGCGCGCACATCGGCAAGCTGCCGACGCTGCCGCTACGGGTCGGCGACACCTGGGAGGAGGCGGGCCCCGACGGGGACCGCATCTTCACCTGGCAACTGGCGGCCGCCGTGCGCCCGGCGCTCTTCGTGTTCACCTCGATCGGGCGACTGGGCCACGATCGCGACGGGAACGGCGGGCTCGAGGGCCGGATCACCGTGGCGTACCGGTTCACCAGACCTGGGCAGGACGTCACGCTGTTCTCGCGGACCATGACGATCGAGGCGGCCAAGCACGCCCCCTGCCGGATCAGCTCTTTCAGCAGGTCAATCCCGCGAAGATCGATGCGTACCACGAGGCGGTCGCGCGCGAACTCGCCAAGTCACGAGATTGACACCGATACCCGCAGTGCATGACACTTTGGCGGTGTTTTGTAAAGCGGTGAAGGGGGTGCGCGGATGATTCCCGAACCGCTGGCCAACAGCTTCTGCTTCGGCGAAGGCCCGCGCTGGTTCGAGGGTCTGCTGTGGTTCTCCGACATGCTGGGCGAGGCCGTGCACACCTCCACCATGGGTGGGTCGGTGACCACGCTGCCGCTGCCCGGGCACTCGCCGTCGGGCCTGGGTTTCCGACCCGATGGATCGCTGCTGATCGTGTCGGCCGAAGACCGCAAGGTGCTCCGCTACGACGGTGAAACCGTCGACCCCATCGCCGATCTCGCCGACCTGGCGCCGGCCAACCTCGGCGACATGGTCATCGACGACGCGGGCCGCGCCTACATCGGATGCCAGGCGTTCAGCGGCGGCTGCATCATCCGGCTGGACCCGGACGACAGCGCCAGCGTCGTCGCCGAAGACCTCGACTTCCCCAACGGCATGGTGATCACGCCCGACCGGCGGACCCTGATCGTCGCCGAGTCGATCGGCCGGCGGCTGACGGCGTTCACGATCGACGAGGACGGCGGGCTGGCCGACCGCCGCGTTTTCGCCGAGGGCCTCGACGGCCCACCCGACGGCATCGCGCTTGACGCCGACGGCGCGGTGTGGGCGTCGATGACGCTGGCCCACCAATTCGAGCGGATCATCGAGGGCGGCGCCGTGACCGACCGCATCGACATGGGTGAGCGCGTCGCCATCGCCTGCGCGCTCGGCGGCCCCGAGCGCAGGACACTGTTCTTGTTGTCCAGCACGGACGCCCATCCGCAGCGCCTGGTCGGGACCCGGCTGTCCCGGCTGGACGCCGTCACGGTGACCACCCCCGGCGCCGGCCTGCCCTGACGAGAGGTTGACGATGACCGACTCTTACTACGAGCTCGTCGACGGCGCCGACCCGCTGGGGGAAAAGTTCCGGGCCACCGACCTGGCGCGCGGCACCTGGTCGGCCGCGATCCAGCACGGCGGGCCGGTGTCCGCGCTGCTGGTCCGCGCCCTAGAGCGGTGCGACCAGCGCGACGACACCCGGCTGTCCCGCGTCGTGATCGACCTGCTGGGCGGGGTGCCCGCCGAGGGTGACCTCTGGGTCAACGCGCAGGTGCAGCGCGGCGGCAAACAGATCGAGCTGGTCGGTGCCGAGATGCTGGCGCCCGGTCCTGACGGCGCGCCCCGCCCGGTCGCCCGCGCCAGCGGCTGGCGGTTGCAGACGCTGGACACCCGGGAGGTGGCCCACGCCGCACCCGACATGCCCGCGCCGCGCAGCGAGGCGCGCGACCGCAACCTGACGGCGCGGGACTGGGACCGCAACTACGTGCACAGCCTGGACTGGCTGTGGCTGACCGAACCGCTGAGCGAGGGGCCGGGCGAGTCGTGGATCCACCCGACCGTGGACCTGGTGACCGGCGAGAGCATGACACCGCTGGAGCGCCTGTTCGCCGTCGCCGACTGCGCCAACGGCATCGGCAGCAAGCTGGACATCAGCCGGTGGACGTTCCTCAACACCGATCTGGCCGTGCACGTGTTCCGGGTTCCCGACGGGGACTGGATCGGCATTCGCGCCGAGACCAACTACGGCCCGGACGGCATCGGCACCACGGTCGGCACCTTGTTCGACGAGCAGGGCGCCGTCGGGGCCATTCAGCAGTCCGTCCTGGTGCGCCCCCGCCCGCCCAAGTCCGGCCGGCAGGCGAAATGACCTTCCATCACTTCGTAGAGTTGCAGATATGAGCCGGCCGGCCCAGACCGTAGAGCCCGACACCTCGACGCGTCAGCGCATCCTCGACGCGACCGCCGAGGTGCTCGGCCGCAACGGTAAGACCAAGCTCAGCCTTTCCGACGTCGCCGCCCAGGCCGGGGTCTCCCGTCCGACGCTCTACCGCTGGTTCGCGTCCAAAGAGGAGCTGCTGTCGGCCTTTTCGAGCTACGAGCGGCAGATCTTCGAGAGCGGCCTGGTGCGGGCCACCGCGGGCCTGAAGGGGGTCGACAAGCTCGACGCCGTGCTGCGGTTCATCGTCGAGTACCAGCACTCGTATTCCGGCGTCCGCATGGTCGACGTCGAGCCCGAGCACACCATCGCCCAGTTCGGCGGCGTCATCCCGCAGATGCGGGAGGGCCTGCAGCGGCACCTGCCCGGACCCAATGCCGCGGTGAAGGCGGCAACCGTGATCCGGATCGCGATCTCGCACTACATCGTCCGCAGCGACGACGCCGACCAGTTCCTGGCGCAGCTGCGCCACGCGGTCGGCATCAAGCCGCCATCCGATTAGTCGAGCTGCACCGCGACCCGGACGCGGCCCTTCTCGTCTCGGCTGGCGATCGCGTGTCCGGTGCGGTCGACGCCGTCGAAGTTGAGCAGGGTGATCGGACCGCCGTCGCCGAGGAAGTTTCGCCACCACGTCTTGCTATCGGGCGACATGACGTTGATGACGATGCCATCGCCGGAGCGGCGGTACCCGACCGGGGTCTGGATCGTCTTGCCCGAACGCCTGCCGACGTAGCGAATCTTGATCAGCCCGCGTCGTACCAGTCGGCCGACGACGGGCGCGTCGATCATCCCGCCGAACAGATTGTTGACGATTCCGGAGATGGGCGTGTCGAAGATTCCGGATGCCATGTAGCCCAGCGTATGTCAGCCGGCACAAGAACGATCAGTCGAACAGCACCGCCGCATTGAGGTAGCCGGTCGGGTCCAGCGCGGCTTTGATCGTCCGCATCGCGGCGATGTCCGCGGGCTCGCGCGACATGCCCAGGTAGGGCCGCTTGCGCGTGCCGACGCCGTGTTCGGAGCTGACGTTGCCGCCGGATCGTGCGATGAGTTCCATCATCGGCCCGTACAGCGCCTGCTCCCGCTCGACCGGGCAGCGCAGCACGTTGAGATGCAGATTGCCCTCCCCGATGTGGCCGAACAGCACGGGGAGCGCCTCCGGCGCGTGGGTCCCGACCAAATCGACTGCCTGCCTGGCAAATTCGTCGATCGACGACAGAGGCAAGGAGACGTCGAACTTGAGTGGCGGCCCGTACACGCCGAGTACCTCGGCGAGCGATTCACGCACCTGCCACAACCGTTGCTGCGCAGCGACATCCACGCCGACCGCGGGTTCGCAGCACATTCGCGCGCCGTCGAGCAGGTCGGCGAGCCGGTCGGTCGGGTCGTCGTCGGCGGCCAACTCCACCAGCAAAAGCCAGCCCCCTTCGACCGGGGCGCCGACCCCGAGGTGCTCGCCGGTCAGCGCGGCGGCCCGCCGGTCGATCAGTTCCAGCGCCGCAATGCCCTCGGCATCCCGGAACGTCCGGCCCGCGTCCACCAGCGCCGCCAGGTCGTCGAACCCGCAGACCGCGGTCACCCGTCGCGCCGGGGTGGGGTGCAGGCGCAGCTCCAGCGAGGTGATCACGCCGAGCGTGCCCTCGGCGCCGACGAACAGCGCCGACAGGTCGTAGCCGGTGTTGTCCCGGCGCACCCGGCTGTGGCGGCGCAGCAGCGAGCCGTCGGGCAGCGCCACCTCTAGGCCGACGACCTGTTCGCCCATGTTGCCGTAGCGGACCGTGCGCAGTCCGCCGGCGTTCGTCGACGCCATCCCCCCGACGGTCGCGGTGTCCCGCGCGGCCAGGTCCACGCCGAACAGCAGGCCTGCGGCCCCCGCGGCGCGCTGCACCGCGGCCAGCGTCGCGCCGGCGCCCGCCCGGACACGGCGCTCGACGCCGTCGACAGGGGCGAGGGTGTGTAACCGCTCGGTGGACAGCAGCACGTCGTCGTGCTCGGGAACGGTGCCGGCCACCAGCGATGTGCGGCCGCCCTGCACGGTCACGTGCGCCCCGGCGTCCCGGCAGAGTCTCAGCACCTCGGCGACCTGCTCGGCCGAACCCGGGCGCACCAGCGCACTGGCCCGCCCCCGATAGCGACCGGTGTGGTCGACGCTGCGGCCCGCGAGCACGTCCGGATCGGTGACGACGTGGGTCGGTCCGACCACCTCGGCCAGGCTACGCAGCATGCCCGCGGTTATAGCACCTCACGCCGCTGCCCGAAAACAGCCCTCGAAATGGCCGTTTTCAATTCCAACGGTCTGCATGAACGAGTGGGCGACCACGGGCCCGACCAGGCGAAAACCCGCTTCCCGCAGTGCGACCGAAAGCCGGTGCGACTCCGGACTCACCATCCGCCCGTCGCCGAAGCTTCGGAGCCGATGGTGCCTGCGCGGCTGATGTTGCCACGCCAGTCGCGACAGCGAGTCTGTCGATAGCAGGCGGGCGTTGTGTAGCGTGGCCTCGATCTTGCCTCGATGGCGGATGATCGAGGTGTCGGTCATCAACCTTTCGACGTCGGCGGGCGTCATTCTTGCGACCGCCGCCGGGTTGAATCCGTCGAACGCCTTGCGCAGGTTGTCCCGTTTGTCGAACACGGTCACCCACGACAGGCCGTTCTCGAAGTAGGTCAGCACCAGCGCCTCGAAGAGCAGGGCCTCGTCGTGTGTCGGCGTTCCCCACTCGTGATCGTGGTACGCGGTCAGGTCGCGGCCCGTTTCGGTGGCCCATCGGCAGCGGGTGACGCCGTCGGGGCCGGGGATCACGCTGGCAAGGTGGGTCGGCACGCCGACGCCGGCCATCGCTCTCACTCCACGACCCTAGCCCCGCGGCACCTCGGCGAAGCCTGGCTCGCCGGCGTCTACAACGGAATTGAACCGGATTCGGGTGTCGAGCCGTTCGTTGATCTCCTGCATGGCGCTGTCGGGAAGCGCTGTGACATCGAAGTTCTCGCGGATGCGTTCCCGTGAAACGGAGGCGGTGAGGACGGCGCTGCCGCGCTGAATGCCCCAGGCCAGAAGCACTTGGGCGGGCGTCTTGCCGAGCCGTCGAGCGATCGATACCACGAGAGGGTCATCGAGCAGCCGCGGTTCCAGCGCGTGACCGAGCGAGGCGAAGGCCAACAGGATGATGCCGTCGGTCTCGCGCATCCGGTGCAGCTCCCACTGGGGGTGATAGGGATGCGACTCGACTTCCACGACCGCCGGCTTGATGCGGGCCGTCTCGAGAATCGTTCGGGTGCCCTCGGCGTCGATGTCGGACAGGCCGATCGCCCGCGTAAGACCTTGGTCGACAAGGGCTTCCATCGCCGCCCAGGTTTCGGCCAACGTGACCCCGTCGTCGTAGACGACGGCCCCATGGATGTCGCGGGGGTCTTGGTCGTCTCCCGGCCGGAACGCGAACGGGGTGTGCACCAGATACAGATCCACCGCGTCCAGCCCGAGCCTGTTCAGGCTCGCCCGCAGGGCGGGCTCCACCCGTTCCGGTCGATGATTGTTGTTCCACAACTTCGTGGTTACGAACAATTCCTCGCGTCGGACCGTGCGTTGCGCGAAGAGGTCTTTGAGCGCCGCGCCGACCTCGGCTTCGTTGCGGTACCGCTCGGCGGCGTCGAGGTGACGGAAACCCGCTTGGACCGCGGCCGTGACGGCGGCACGGGTCTTGGTGTTGTCGGAAAGCGATGTGCCGAACCCGAGCGCCGGGATCGCACCGCTTCCATCGTTTAGGGCGAACCTGCGCTGACTGAGACTTTCATTCGGGGTCATGGCCTTCGGCCTCCTTTGTTTTCGGCGGATCGCCAGGCTTGGTCAGCAGGGCGACGGCTTCGGACGTCGTCCAGACTGCGCTGGCAAGGAATTGGAAATTCACCAAAGCGGCGAGGTAGCCATCGCATTCGGGCAGGCGCGGGCCCGCCGTGGCGTCTTTGACGACGGCGACCTCGAAGCCCTGCTCGATGAGCTCGCGCAGGTGTCCTTCGACGCACAGGTTGGCGGCCATTCCCGCCAATACGACTTGGCTGACGCCGCGTTTGCGCAGCTGCAGCACCAGGTCGTTCGATTCGGGACCGACGATCTTGTGGGGTGAGGCGATGACGGTCTGGCCGTCGTGAATGTGGTGCCGGTACGCCGGCAGGAAGTCGGCGCCGGAGTCGACGAATCCGTCCGTTGCGTAGGCGCTTTGGCGCGCGAACATGCCCACGTAGTCCATGAACTTCTCGAGCGGATCGCCGAACCGCCACTGCTTGTCGGTGGGAAAGAAGTAGTGCGGTGACACGGCGACGGTGATGCCCGCCCGCTTCGCGGCGTCGAGCAACTCGCCGATATGGGCGACGACGTCGTTGTCGCGGACCCCGTCGCCGAACACCTGCCATGCGGCTCCCGCCGGGCTCAGGAAATCGATCTGCGGATCGGTGAGAACCAGCGCGGCGCGATCGGGGTCGAGCACGAAGCCGGAAGCGGGCAGCTCGGGCGTCTGCGGGTCGGCGTCTCTGGTTGGCTCTGGCATGCCACGTCCTCACGGTCCGAAGGGGTAGGCCTCCGATAATAAATGACCAGTCGTCTATTTAACAAGCGTCGCCCGCGAACGATTCCGCCGCCGACCGCATCAGTGCAGAAGCGCCGGGACCGTGGTCGCCTCGAATCGGTCGTACGGGGCCCTACTGCGGGTCACCTTCCCCCGCAGGGCCGCACCTTCCCACGCCTCGATCAGTTGGGAGGCCAGCTCGGGAGCGGCGAGATCGCGACGGACGCCGCCGGAACGACGCTGTCCGGACCGTACACACTCGGTGAGGGCAGCGCCCCAGCGATCGAGAATGCGCACGAGTTCGGCGCGCACCGGTTCGCTCGAACCGCCCAGCTCGAGCGACAGGTTGCCGATCAGGCAGCCAAGCAGGAAGTCGCCGGCCTCGTGCTCGTCGGCAAGGGCGTGGAAGAAGCGGGTGATCCGGTCCTGTGCCGGCCCGGCTTCATCGAGGATCGGCAGCAGGCGCGCCTCGATGTCGGCCCAGTAGTGCTCGAGGATGGCCGCCGCGAACGCTTCCTTGCTCGGGAAGTACGCGTAGAACGACCCTTTGGGGACACCCGCCGCGTCGGTGATGTCCTTGACGCCGCTCGCGGAAAATCCGCGCGCGTGCACCAATTCGAGCCCCGCGGCCAGGAGGCGGCGGCGCACCTCGGGATTCGGCGGGCGCGGCATTCCTCGATCTTAGCCGACCGGTCGCCTATCTTCGCAGGGCTAGAACTCCTTGTGCGGCACGTCGGTCACCAGGCCGCCGTCCATCACGAACTCGCTGCCCGTCGCGTAGGACGACTCGTCGCTGGCCAGAAACAGGATGAACGTCGAGACCTCCCGCGACTCGGCCGGGCGACCGAGCGGAATCGTCACCATGTCCTCGGGCAGGTGCTGGGTCATCGGGGTGCGGATGAAGCCGGGGTGCACCGAGTTGACGCGGATGTTGTGCGGCGCCAGCTCCAGGGCCGCGGACTTCGCCAGCCCGCGTACCGCCCACTTGGAGGCGACGTACGGGTGCACCATGGGCGCGCCGCGCAGGCCCTCGATGGACGACACGTTGATGATCGAACCGCCGCCCGCCGCGATCATCGGCTCGACCGCCACCCGCATGCCCAGGAAGGTTCCGGTCAGGTTGACGTCAATCACCTTCTGCCACTTGGCCAGATCGAAACTCTTCAGCGGTCCGAGCGCGACGGTCCCGGCGTTGTTGACCAACACGTTGAGCTTGCCGAACTCGCTGATCGCGGTCTCGACCGCGGCATCCCACTGGTCGGGCTGGGTGACGTCGAGGTGGACGTAGCGGACGGCGTCACCGATTTCGTCGGCAACCGCCTTGCCCTCGTCGTCGAGGATGTCGCCGATCACCACCTTGGCGCCCTCAGACGCCAGCAGCCGCGCGTGCTCGGCGCCCATCCCCCGGGCGCCCCCGCTGATCAGCGCAACCTTGCCTTCTACCCGTCCCACAGGGACTCCTTTCGATTTAGCTGCTCACCAAAGTGGTTGGTGCGTAAAGGCCTTTGCCGGTGACCAACGGCAGGTCGAGCGTGGTCCGAATGCCGGGTGGCGCGGCGATGACCGCGGGGATGGCGTTGACGATGCGGCCCGCGGCGCCGGCGATCGCGGCGTGGTTGTGGTCGCCCTTGCGGCTGCTCGGGATGATGTCGACGGCGTACGACGGCTCCCCGGTGATCTCGACGCGGTAGGAGCCGTCGCCCGCGGCGGGTCGAGGCAGGTCCGGGCGCAGGTCGGGCCGCAGCCGGGTGACGTGCTCGATGACGATCGCGGGGTGGCCCTTGACCATGCCGCGGATCTCGAACTGCAGCACGGCCACGGTGCCCTTGGCGACCCGGCCCACCGCGATGTCGAAATCCTCCGGCGCCGGCTCGCGCTGGTAGGACTCGGTGATCTCGTCGACCTCGATACCCAGGCCGGCGGCCAGCTGACGGATCGCGGTACCCCAGGCGATGGACAGGATGCCCGGTTGCAACAGCATCGGGACCTCGTCCATGGGACGGGCAAACCCCATGTAGCGCATCACCTCTGCGCCGTCGTAACTCGCGTAGTCGTGAATCTCCATGCAGCGCACCTGTTCGACGCGCTGGCAGGTCCCGGCGAGCGCGAACGGGATCAGGTCGTTGGCGAATCCCGGGTCGACGCCGCTGATGAAGATGCTCGAATTACCTTGCTGGGCAGCGTCTTCGACGCGCCTGATGTATTTGTCGGGCATCACGCCCCAGGGGTATTGCAGCAGCCCGGGTGACGAGCCGACGACGTTCACGCCGGCGGCCAGGATGCGCATGACGTCGGCCATCGCCTCGGGCAGCCGGGTGTCGCCCATCGCGCAGTAGACGACGCACTCGGGCTTGGTGGCCAGCAGGGCGTCGAGGTCCGAGACGGCCGCGACCCCGGTGACGACCCCGGGTTCGAGGGCGACGCCGCAGAGTTCGCCGGCGTCCTTGCCAAGCTTCTCCGGGGTGGACACGCACACGCCGGTCAGCTCGAACTGCGGGTTGGTGATCAGCTCGGCCAGGGCCAACCCTCCGACGTTTCCGGTACCGACGTGCGCGACGCGGATCGCCATGAGAGTCTCCGTCCGTTGAGCGCTCCAAACGTTTCTAGACAGTAGTCCATAAATTCTTTGCCGCATACCGGCGGACTGGATGCGATCGCCCGGGCAGAATGACTAGCCGATGACACAACGCGAAGACGTCCGATTCCCGTCCGGTGGCGATCTGATCAGCGCCTGGCTCTACCGGCCGGCGGGCGGCGAACGCGCGCCCCTGCTGGTGATGGCGCACGGCCTGGGCGGGGTGCGAAGCATGCGGCTGGACGCGTACGCCGAACGCTTCAGCGCGGCCGGTTATGCCTGTCTGGTGTTCGACTACCGCAACTTCGGCGACAGCGAGGGCCGCCCCCGCCAACTGCTCGATGTCGGGCTGCAGCTCGCCGACTGGGCGGCGGCGGTCGCCTACGCGCGCACCCTTCCAGGGATCGACTACGCACGAATCGCATTGTGGGGCACCTCGTTTGCCGGCGGCCACGTGATCGCCACGGCGGCCCGACTGCCGGGCATCGCCGCCGCGGTCGCCCAGTGCCCGTTCACCGACGGCATCGCGTCGGCGCGCACCATCAGTAACCCGCTGGTCTTGGCGCGGGTCAGCCTCCTGGCGGCGCGCGACCTGGTGGCCGCCCGGCTGCGCAAGCCCCCGGTCATGGTGCCGGCCGTCGGAAGACCGGGCGATGTTGCCTTGATGAGCACCCCCGACGCGTACCCCGGCTTCCTCAGGCTCGTGCCCGAGGGCGTGGAGCTGACCAACGAGGTGGCGGCCCGCATCGCGTTGAAGATCATGGCCTACCGTCCCGGCCGGGAGACCGCGAAGATTCCCTGCCCGATCCTGTTCTGTGTGTGTGAAGCCGACTCGGTGGCGCCGGCGGCGGCGACGCTGCGCTATGCGGCCAACGCTCCGCGGGGTGAGGTCAAGCTGTATCCCGAGGGCCACTTCGCGATCTATGTCGACGACGCGTTCGAACGTGTCGTCGCCGACCAGCTCGCCTTCCTGGACAAGCACCTCAAGGGCGCGGCGTAGCCGGGCGAGCTCAAGGGCCGAGCGGGGAGCTCGTGCGGATCGCTTCGTCACGGATCAGGCCGCGCAACAGCGCGGTGCTGAATTCCGCGGCGATCTCCTTGGCGCTGCGACGTCCGCTGGGCCTCAACCACCGGTAGGCGCCGAGTGTCATGCCGATGTATCCGAGTGCCAGGACGTGCGAGTCGCACTGATAGAACTCCCCGCTGGCAATCCCCCGGTCGATGAGGCCGTGGACGTGCTCGTAGACCTGGGTCTCCTTCTCCCGGACCGCGGCGACCTGCTCCTCGGTGAACCACTCGGTGATATACGGCTGCTCCTGGAAGTACACGGCGGCACCTTCGGGATGGGCAGCGATCTGGTCGAGCAGGCGCACGGTGTACTGGTACAACGCCTCTCGCGCCGTCATCGAGGGGTCGTCGTGCACGGCGGCCAGCGTGCGCTCGGCGGCCTGCTGGTAGATGTCGTACAGGATCAGGGACTTGCTGGCGTAATAGTGGTAGACCGTCGCCTTGTTCAGGCCGATCACGTCGGCGACGTCGTCCATCCGGGTGCCGTGGTAGCCGCGCGCGGCGAACAGCTTGGTGGCGACGGCCAGCAGCTCCTCGCGTCGCGTTAGTCCGTTCTCGGATGGCATCTGCCCTCGCTATCGTCACTGCCGGGCGGGATCTTGGGGTGCCGGGCAAGGCCATTATCAATCAACTGGTTGGACAGTTTAGGCAAACGCCAGGTGTCGCCCCGACACACATGGGACTAGACTCGCTATCAAAGCTCAAGTCGCGAATGGAGGGGTGGCCTCATGGATCCGAGCCCGGACTACGACGCTAGCGACGAGATCGAATTCTTCTTCCGCTACGTCCCGTGGGGCCTGCGCGGGGTCGTCGACGGAAACGGCTACCCGCCGCCCGCCTACCCGCCGGTCTAGCTGTACTGCATCTAGCCCGTCTGGCGGTGACCCGCAGCGCCCGCTCCGCCGCGCTCGCGATCACCGCTAAAGCGCCTTCAGTTCCTCGGCGACCTCGGTGACCGATTTCTTCGCGTCCCCGAACAGCATCGTCGTCCCGTCGGCGTAGAACAGCGGGTTGTCGATGCCCGCGAACCCGGAGTTCATCGACCGCTTCAGCACGATCACCGACTTGGCCTTGTCCACGTTGAGGATGGGCATGCCGTAGATCGGGCTCGACTGTTCGTTGCGGGCCGCCGGGTTGGTGACGTCGTTGGCGCCGATGACGATCGCGACGTCGGTGCGGGCGAACTCGTCGTTGATGTCGTCCATGTCCTTCATGGCGTCGTAGTCGACCTCGGCCTCGGCCAGCAGCACGTTCATGTGCCCGGGCATCCGGCCGGCGACCGGGTGGATCGCGTACTTGACCGGCACGCCCTTGTCCTCCAGCAGCGACGCCATGTCCTTGACGGCGTGCTGGGCCTGCGCCACGGCCAGGCCGTAGCCGGGGACCACGATCACCTGGTTGGCGTAAGCCATCTGGATCGCCGCGTCGGCGGCCGACGTCGACTTGACGTGCTTGTCCCCGCCTTGACCATCGGGGCCGCCGCTGACGACCACACCGCCGAAGCCGCCGGCGACGATCGCCGGGATGGAGCGGTTCATCGCCTTGGCCATCAGGTTGGTCAGGATCGAACCGGAGGCGCCGACGATCATGCCGGCCACGATCATCGCGGTGTTGTTCAACGCCAAACCCGCCGCGGCGGCCGACAGCCCGGTCATCGCGTTGAGCAGCGAGATCACCACGGGCATGTCAGCGCCGCCGATGGGCAGCACCACCATCAGGCCGAGCACCCCCGCGGCCGCCAGCAGGCCGACCATCCACCACAGTGATGTTCCGGCGGCTACCCCGCCGGGAGTGCCGGGATGCGCGCCCAGGCCGATGACCACCGCGGCAGCCACCGCGCCGGCCAGCAGCAGCAGGTTGATCGGCTGCTGGGCCTTGCCGAAGCCGATCGGCGATCCGGAGATGATCTCCTGCAGCTTGCCGAACGCGATGATCGAGCCCCAGAACGAAATCGAGCCGATGATCGCGGCGAACAGCGACGCGACCACGATGTGCACCGTCGGCGACTCGCCGTGCTGAAAGGCTGAAAAGCCTTTGGTCTCAATGAATTCCGAGAGCGCGATCAGCGCGACCGTGCCGCCGCCGACGCCGTTGAAGAACGCCACCAGCTGCGGCATGGCGGTCATCTTGGTCAGCCGCGCGGGTGGCACGCCGAGCACCACGCCCACCACCAGACCGGCGATGATCAGCACCCAGGACTCGGTATGGCGGATCTTGATCAGCGTCGCGGCCACGGCGATGGCCATGCCGACCGCCGCGATCAGGTTGCCCCGCACCGCGGTCTTGGGACCGGTCAGGCCCATCAGGCCATAGATGAAGAGGGCGAACGAGATGATGTAGAGAACGGTGACCAGGTAGTTCATTTCGCCGCCAGGTCTTCGGTCTTCACGGGCGCGGCCTTCTTCTTGCCCTTGAACATGCCGAGCATCCGGTCGGTGACGATGAAGCCGCCGATGACGTTCAGCGTCCCGAACACCACCGCGACGAACAGGATGATCTGCACCGCCAGCGAGGGGTGCTCAACCTCGCCGAAGACCACCAGCGCGCCCAGCACCACGATGCCGTGAATGGCGTTGGTCCCTGACATCAGCGGGGTGTGCAAGGTGTTGGGCACCTTGGAGATGACGGCGAACCCGACGAACCCGGACAGCACCAGGATCGCCAGATTGGCCAATAGCTCGTCGTACATGTAGTCCTCTCAGGCCCGCGTGACACAGGAGGCCGCGACAACCTCGTCGTCGAAATCGGGGGCCAGCTTGCCGTCGGTGATCAACAGGTCCAGTAGGGCCGTGATGTTCTTGCTGTAGAGCTCGCTGGCATGCTCGGGCATCGTTGCCGGCAGGTTCAGCGGCGAGGCGATGGTCACGTCGTGCTTGACGACCGTCTGCCCCGGTTCGGTGAGTTCGCAGTTGCCCCCGGTCTCCCCGGCCAGGTCGACGACCACGCTGCCGGGCTTCATGGACTCCACGGCCGCGGCTGTCACCAGGCGCGGCGCGGGACGCCCCGGGACGAGCGCGGTGGTGATCACGACGTCGAACCCGGCGATCGCCTTCTCCAGGGACTCCTGTTGCTGTGCGCGTTCGGATTCGGTGAGCTCGCGGGCGTACCCCCCCTCGCCGGCCGCGTCGATGCCGAGGTCGAGCCACTGGGCGCCCACGGAGCGGACCTGGTCGGCCACCTCCGGGCGCACGTCGTAGCCGGAGGTGCGCGCGCCCAACCGCTTGGCCGTGGCGAGAGCTTGCAGCCCGGCGACCCCGACACCGAGCACCAGCACGCTCGCCGGTTTCACGGTGCCGGCCGCCGTGGTCAGCATCGGGAAGAACCGGGTCGACTCCGACGCGGCCAGTAGGACGGCCTTGTAACCGGCCACGTTGGCCTGCGACGACAGCGCGTCCATCACCTGGGCCCGCGAGATGCGCGGAATGGCCTCGAGCGCGAACGCCTGCACCCCCGCCTCGGTGAGCGCGCCGATCGAGTTGTCGGCGTTGCGCGGCGCCAGGAACCCGATCAGCGTCTGCCCGCGGCGCAGCCTGCCGACCTCTTCTGTGGTCGGCGGCGCAACCTTCACGACGATGTCGGCGGCCCAGGCGTCCCCGATGCTGGCGCCTGCCTCGGTGTAAAGCTGGTCGGGAAGCAGCGCCTTCTCGCCCGCACCCGACTCGACCACCACCGCCACACCGCTGCTGATCAGCGACGCGACCGCCTTGGGAACCAGCGCGACCCGCCGCTCGTCGGCGCCAGACTCGGCGACCACCCCTACCGTCGTCTGCGCATCTGTCATGGCGCGTACATCTGCTTTCCCGTTTCCTGCCGATTGGATGTGCCGCTGACTGGCCACACGCTTCGCTACCTTAACGCCTGCCGGTTTTCGGCCGGGACGTGCGATCGACCGGGGCGGGATACGCCCCAGCGGCCGATCGACTCCCGTCGATGGTTCGTTACGCGCGGCGCACGCAGTACCGCCCGCCGCGTTGTGGAGTCACACGGCGGCGTTGTGGCCGGCCGCGGTATCGACCGCGACATATAAACGGTTGCGACGACGCGCCGGCGCGGCTCGCAATGGTTTATGACTGGCGACCCAGAACGGTTACCGCCACCCGAACAAGCACATCTTCACCGCGGCGAAAGCAACGCGCTGGCCACCAGAAACGAGCCATCTCAACACGTGTCCTATCGTGGCGGCATGGACTTCGCGATGTCGGCCAAAGCCAACGACTACCACAAGCGATTGTCCGACTTCATGACCGAGTACGTCTTTCCGGCCGAGGCCGACTACGAGAAGTACCGGCACGAGGCCGGCCCGAACGATCACACCGTCCCGCCGATCATCGAGGAACTCAAGACGAAGGCCAAAGCGGCCGGCCTGTGGAACCTGTTCCTGCCTGCCGAGTCGGGCCTGACCAACCTCGAGTACGCGCCGCTGGCCGAGCTCACCGGCTGGAGCCTGGAGATCGCGCCCGAGGCGCTCAACTGCGCGGCGCCCGACACCGGCAACATGGAGACCCTGCACCTGTTCGCCACCGAGGAGCAGCGCAAGCAGTGGCTGGAGCCGTTGCTGGCCGGCGAAATCCGCAGCGCCTTCTCGATGACCGAGCCCGCGGTCGCCAGCAGCGACGCACGCAACATCGAGACGTCCATCGTCCGCGACGGTGGCGACTACGTGATCAACGGACGCAAGTGGTGGACGTCCGGCGCGGCGGACCCGCGCTGCAAGATTTTGATCGTGATGGGCCGCACCAACCCGGAGGCGGCCAGCCATCAGCAGCAGTCGATGGTGCTGGTGCCCATCGACACCCCGGGCGTGACGGTGGTCCGCTCGACCACCGTTTTCGGCTACCAGGACCAGCCCGGACACTGCGAGATCATCTACGACAACGTGCGGGTGCCGGCCACCAACCTGCTCGGCGAGGAGGGCGGCGGCTTCGCGATCGCCCAGGCCCGGCTGGGACCGGGCCGCATCCATCACTGCATGCGCGCCCTCGGTGGCGCCGAACGCGCGCTGGCCCTGATGGTGGACCGGGCCAGCAAGCGGGTGGCGTTCGGCCGCCCGCTGGCCGAGCAGGGCGTGGTGCGGGAGGCAATCGCCAAGTCGCGCAACGAAATCGACCAGGCCCGGCTGCTGTGCCACAAGGCGGCGTGGACCATCGACCAGCATGGCAACAGAGCCGCCCACACACTCGTCTCACAAATCAAGGCGGTGGCGCCACAGGTGGCCTGCGACGTGATTGATCGCGCGATCC
Organism: Mycobacterium hainanense; assembly: GCF_041890355.1. NCBI lineage: Bacteria > Bacillati > Actinomycetota > Actinomycetes > Mycobacteriales > Mycobacteriaceae > Mycobacterium > Mycobacterium hainanense. The sequence continues at coordinate 5,562,063 of NZ_CP169059.1, forward strand.
AGGTGCACGGCGCCGCCGGCGTCAGCGAGGACACGGTGCTGGCTCGGTCGTACGGCTGGCACCGGGCCATGCGTCTCTTCGACGGCCCCGACGAGGTGCACATGCGGACCATCGCGCGCGCCGAACTCGGCAAAGAGAAATCCCCCCTCGCCGCGGCGGTCACCACGCATGACTGAAACACTGCGGGAACTGTCCGGCGCGTGGAACTTTCGCGATGTCGCCGACCAGACGCCCGGGCTCCGGCCCGGCCGGGTGTTCCGCTCCGGTGAGCTGAGCCGCCTTGACGACGCGGGCCGCGCGACGCTGCGCGAGTTGGGTATCACCGATGTCGCCGATCTGCGCGCCGCCCGGGAGGTCGCCCGCCGCGGCCCGGGACTGGTTCCCGACGGCGTGGACATCCACCTACTGCCATTCCCCGACCTCGGCGACGAGGAGCCCAGCGACGACGACGCACCACACGAAGCCGCGTTTCGGCGGCTGTTCGAGGGCGATCCCGACCAATCCGACGAGGCCGTCAACGAAGCCGCCGTCCGCCACATGATCGACGAATACCGGCAGTTCCCGTTCCGCAACGGAGCGCAACGCGCTGTGCGACATGTCTTTTCGTTACTGGCGGACGGACGTTCGGTGCTCACCCACTGCTTTGCGGGCAAGGACCGCACCGGTTTTGTGATCGCCACGGTGCTGGAAACGGTCGGCATCGACCACGACACCATCGTCGCCGATTACCTGCGCAGCAACGCCGCGGTCCCGCAACTGCGGGACCACATCTACGCGATGATCCAGCAGCGTTCCGACGTCGAGCTCACCCCGGAGGTCGTCACGTTCACCAAGGCGCGGCTGGCCGACGGTGTGCTCGGCGTCCGCCCGGAGTATCTGGCCGCCGCGCGCCAAGCCATCGACGAGGCGCTCGGCTCGCTCGATGCGTACCTGCGCGAGGCAGGCGTTCCGCAGGCGGATGTGGACCGCCTGCGCAACGAACTGCTCGTGTGACCGCTACAGCTTGAAGTTGGCCTGCTTGGCCGCGGAGAGGTCGTCGATCTCCGACCAGTGCGCGGCCACGTCCTCCACCGTCGGCGGCTTGTCGAAGTTGGCACCCTCGTTCTGGAAAAGCGCCACCCGTTGCACCTTGCCTCCGCCGACGACGAATACCGAAGCATTGTTGGGGTTTTCCTCGGTGCACAGGTAGGCCACCACCGGCGCGACGTACTCGGGCGTCAGCTTCTCGAGCACCTCCTTGGGCAGGATGTCCTCGGTCATCCGGGTGGCCGCGATCGGCGCGACGGCGTTGGCGTGAATGTTGTACTTGGCGCCTTCCTGGGCCAGCGTGTTGATCATGCCGACCAGGCCGAGTTTGGCGGCGCCGTAGTTGGTCTGACCGAAGTTGCCGAACAGGCCGCTGGTGGAGGTGGCGACGACGACCCGGCCGTAGCTCTGCTCCCGGAAGTGCGGCCACGCGGCGCGCAGGACGTTGTACCCGCCGTAGAGGTGTACCTTGAGCACGGCGTCCCAGTTCTCGTACGTCATCTTGTGGAAGGTGCCGTCGCGCAGAATGCCGGCGTTGCTGACCACACCGTGAATGGCGCCGAACTCGTCGAGCGCCGTCTTGATGATGTTGGCGGCGCCGTCGGGATCGGCGACGCTGTCATAGTTGGCGGCCGCCCGCCCGCCCGCGTCCCGGATCTCCTTGACCACCTCGTCGGCCATGTTGTGGCCGGCGCCGGTACCGTCGCGCGCACCGCCGAGGTCGTTCACGATGACGCTGGCGCCTTCGGCGGCCAGGGTCAGGGCGTATTCACGGCCCAATCCCCCACCGGCTCCGGTGACGACGATGACGCGATCCTGCACTCCGGGCATCAGGTTCCTCTCTGAAATGAAATACAGCTTCTAGTAAGGGATTTGGAGCGGTGTCAGAACATCCTGCGCGCCATCTTCATGGCGCGCTCGGTGTACGGCGGGTAGATGAAGCTCGACAGGTCCGGCCGCGTCGGCTTGGTCAGCACCGACTTGCGGTGGCTGAACTCCTCGAAGCCGTACCGGCCGTGGTAGGCGCCCATGCCGGACGCGCCGACCCCACCGAACGGCAACTTGGCCGTCGAGACCTGGAAGGCCAGGTGGTTGACCAGCATGCCGCCGGCCGGCACTTCCTTGATCACGCGTTCGCGGGTCTCCCGCGTCTTGGTGAAGAGGTAGGCGGACAGCGGCTTGGGCCGTGCGTTGACGAAACGTATTGCCTCGTCGAGGGATTGGACGGTGACGACCGGCAGCACCGGTCCGAAGATCTCGTTCTGCATCAGCGGGCCGTTCGGGTCGGGGTCGACCACCACGGCCGGCTGGATGCGCAGGCTGGAGGCGTCACAGGCCCCGCCGACCGCCACCTTGCCGTCCCCGCTGGCCAGATAACCGCTGATCCGGTCGAACTGACGCTGGTTGACGATCCTCATCCCGTTGGGCTTGTCCGCCGTGAACTTGGTGATGGCGGCGCCGATCTTGCTCACCAGCTCATCGCGAATCTTGGCGTCCGCCAACACATAGTCGGGGGCGACGCACGTCTGGCCCGCGTTCAGCAGCTTCATCCACGCGATCCGTTTCGCGGCGACATCGACGTCGGCGTCGGCCGCCACGATCACCGGGCTCTTGCCGCCCAGCTCCAGGGTGCACGGGGTCAGGTGCGGCGCGGCACCCTCGTACACCTTGCGGCCGACCTCGGTGCCACCGGTGAACAACAGTCGGTCGAGGCCCTGTGCGATCAGCTCCTGGCTGACCGAGCCGTCGCCCTCGACGACGGCGATCGCGTCGTTGTCGAGGTACCTGGGCACCAGTTCGGCCATCAAGTGCGCGGACGCCGCGGCGATCTCCGAGGGCTTGAGGATGACGGCGTTGCCGGCGGCGATCGCGCCGGCGGCGGGGCCAAGGGTCAGGTAGAACGGGTAGTTCCAGGCGCCGATGATCAGCACGGTGCCGTAGGGCTCGTATTCGATCCACCCCCGGCCGGGCAGCTGCGGCACCTCGAGCAACTGGTACCTGCGGCGCGTCCACCGGCGCACCCGCTTTGCCGCGAACTTTGCCTCGCCGGCGGTGGTCGCGACGTCGGCGATGAACGCCTCGAACGGGCTGCGGTCCAGGTCCTTGGCGAGCGCGTCGGCGATGGCCGCCTCGTTCTCTTCCATCAGCTTGGCCAGCTGCAGCAGCTGCCGCTTGCGCCAATCGATGTCGCGGGTGCGCCCGTTGGCGAACGTCTTGCGGAGCCGGGCCACCGTGGCCGGGACGTCTACTGGCTGAGCGGTCGGCGCGCCGTTGGTGGCGGATGTCGTGGGTGTAACCGATTCGGTGGTCATCGTTGTCCTTCCCCTGCTTCGGTCATCCCGGGCGCGCCGCTGCTCGTCGCACAAGCGCTCATGGGTGATAACCGCGATCCTAACCATCCGGTTGGGAGAGCAGTAGAAAGGATGTGGCTGCGGCCGGTCAGGGTTTGGTGGCGGTCACATAGGTGACCACAAACGGCCGGCCATCGGGCTGCGGCGGGCGTCCCAGCCGGAGCGCCTCTTCGTGCCCGTCGACTATCCGGGTGGCCCAGCCGCGCGCGCTGAACCAGTCCGCACAGTCGGGCCTCTCCCCGTCCTCGAACCACAGGTCGAACGGGTTGAAAGAGATGTCTTGTCCGCGGGCTTCGCGCTTGGCGCGCAATTCGGCGAACCTGGCCTCGGCTTCGCGGCGCCGTTCCGGGTCGATGCCGAAGTCTTCGACCGAAACCTGGCTGCCCGATGCGCTCAGCCCGTCGATCGCGACGAACAGGGCTTCTTGCGCCGCCACCGGCAGGAACGGCAATAGACCCTCGGCCAGCCATGCGGTCGGCTGACTCACGTCAAAACCCTTGTCTCGCAATGCCCGTGGCCAGTCGTGGCGCAGGTCGACGGGCACCGGCCGCCGGTCGGCGAGCGGCGTCGCACCGTACTTGGCGAGCGTCTCGCCCTTGTACTCGAGCACCTTGGGCAGATCGATCTCGTATACGACGGTGCCGGCCGGCCAATCCAACCGGTAGGCGCGCGAATCGAGACCGGCGGCGAGCAGCACCACCTGTCGAATGCCGGCCTGTGCGGCGGCGGCGAAGTAGGCATCGAAGAAGTGGGTGCGCACTGCCTGCGAGTCGATCATGTTGTGAGACCGGACCGAGAAGTCTTCGTCTTCCGGGTCGTCCGGATCCCCCGCCCACCACGCGGCCACCTGCTCGCGGACCCCCGCCAGTTCGGGCGTGGAGACCAGCGGCTCGGCGAACTGGTCACGGATGAGCGGCTCGTCGCTGGCGGTCTCGGCCGCGCGGGCCAAGGCGACCATCACCGCGGTGGCGCCGACGCTGGTGGCGATGTCCCAGGAATCGTCCAGCGAGCGCGGCATTACAGCCGCTCGGCGACGACGAAGTCGGAGAAGGCGTCCTTGTCTTCGTCCAGCTCGACGCTTTGCACTCTGCGGTTGAGGCGGTGCATCTCGTCGATCGAATTTTGCGCCGTGGCGCGCCAGCCGTGCTCGTTGAGCCACTCGGTGAGGTCGGCACGGTGCTCGTCGCGGTACATCAGCTCGCCGACGTCAACGGTCTCCTCCAGGCCCAGCTCGTCGGCCACCTTCTTGAAGCGTTCCCGCATCTTCTGGCGACGCTCCTCGGCGTGCATGGGTGCGGTTTCGGCCGAGACGCGGCTGCCGGCCGGGCTCAGCTCACCGATCTGGGTGAACAGCTTGTCCTGGGCCTCGGCGGGCAGGTACATCAACAACCCCTCGGCGAGCCAGGCGGTCGGCTTGCTCGGGTCGAAGCCGGCGGCGCGCAGCGCGGCGGGCCAGTCATCGCGCAGGTCGATGGCGACCTCGCGGCGGTCGGCGGACGGGGTGGCGCCGGCTTCGGCCAGCGTGCCCGATTTGTAGTCCAGCACCTGCGGCTGGTCGATCTCGTAGACGACGGTGCCGGCCGGCCAGTCCAGCCGGTAGGCCCGGGAGTCCAGCCCCGACGCGAGGATCACCACCTGCCGGATGCCGGCGGCGACGGCGTCGGCGAAGTAGGAGTCGAAGAAGTGGGTCCGCACCGCCTGGTAGCCGCGCATGTGCTGGATGCGCGCGGCGGATTCCTCGTCGATGGCCTCGACCTTGGCCACCACCTCCGGGTCGAGCATGGCCTCCCACAGGACCGCGGCACCGGCGTTGTTGACCAGCAGCCGGGCATAGGGGTCGCGGATCAGCGGATCGGGCTGCTCCGTTTCGATGGCGCGCGCGGCGGCGACCATGACCGCGGTGCTGCCAACGCTGGTCTTGATGTCCCAGGTGTCGTCGTGCGTGCGCAGTGAACTCATCGGGTTGCTCCTCGGGTCCTTGGCGGAGGTCAGGCGGTCGGGTCGCCGCGACGCGCCCGCAGCAGGATGCTGCGCACCGCGTCGTCGACCAGGTCGTCGGGTACCGGACGGCCCAGGCGGGCCATCTCCTCGTGGTTGTCCACGGCCTGCAACTGCCAGCCGTGATCGGCCAGCCATTGGGCCGCGTCCGAACGGTCGGGCTCGTAATAGGTCAGCGCCTGCACATTGACGTCGAGGCCGAGCCGCTCGCGCATCCGCAGCCAGCGCTGCGAATTGCTCCGCTTGTTCAGGCCGAACACCTCGATGGCGACCTGGCTGCCGGGGGCGCTCAGGGCGGTGAACATTTCGAAGAGGCGGTCTTGCGCGTCACTCGGCAGGTATGGGAGCAGGCCCTCGGCCAGCCAGGCCGTCGGTTGGGTGCGGTCGAATCCCGCCGCTGCCAATGCCGCCGGCCAGTCGTCACGCAGGTCGACGGGGACCGTGCGGCGGCTGGCGGTGGGGGTGGCGCCGTGCCGCTGCAGGATTCCGGTCTTGTACTCCAGCACCTTGGGCTGGTCGATCTCATACACCGCGGTCCCGTCCGGCCAGTTCAGGCGGTAGGCCCGCGAGTCCAGTCCCGCGGCCAGGATGACCACCTGCCGGACTCCGGCCCGCGCGGCCTCGTCGAAGTACTCGTCGAAGAAGTGCGTGCGCACGGCCTGGTAGTCGATGCCGATGCGGTGCGCGCGGCGGCCGGGCTCGTCGCCGTCGAGCCAGGCCAACTCGGGGTCGGCGAGCCGTTCCCAGGCCGGCCCGGCCGACGACACCAGGATGCGCGCGAAGTCGTCGCGGATGAGCGGGTCACTCCCGGCGGTTTCCGCCGCGCGCGACGCCGCGACGCCCAGCGCGGTGGCACCGACGAGTTCGGTGATGGCCCAGCTGTCGCCGGCGGTCCTCAGGGAAGGCGGTAACGACTCATCCAGATCAGTCATGACCTGACCATGCTACCGGGATAAGTTAGTTAGCCTATACGCTTTGTGCGCAACTTCACTGCCGGCCGCAAGCGGTCTAGGCGCTGGACCGTCGGAACGCTCCCTCGAGTAGCCGCCGCATCATTCCGGTGATGGACAGCAGGGCGTCGGGGCCTTGAACGAAGCCCGCGTACAGACCCACGCCGCACATCAGCACGAGCAATGCCTCGATCAACGCCGGCGCGTCGACGTCGGCCGGGACCTCGCCACGTTCCATACCGTCGTTGACGACGCGAACGAGGAATTCCCGGCAGATCCGCACGGAGTCGTTCTCCGTTGCTTTCCACTCCGGATGCCGCTGCGACTCGAGCACCCCGGAGATAATCAACGCCGAGCCGGCGGGATTTTCGGAATTGGCGCGCACCGCCGCAGAGATGAATGCGGTCAGCTGCCCGACCAGTGTGGTCTCCCGCTCGGCCTGTTTGATCCCCGCTCCGATGATGGCTTCGTTGGTTTGCTCCAACAATTCCCGATACAGGACCCGTTTGCTGGAGAAGTAGTGGTTGATCGCAGGCCGGGTCAGGTCGGCACGGGCGGCGATGGCCTGGAACGTCGCCCCGTCGTATCCCCGCTCGCTGAACACCAGGCGAGCTGCCTGCATGATCCGCCGTCGCGTCTCATCGGCCTTTGCGGCTGGGGGGCGTCCGGGCCTGCGGCTCACCCCTGAAGACATCGTTAAAGTGTGCCATTGCCATGGTGTGGCATTAGCGCATTTGGCGGAATGCTGCCGAACTTCCCAGCCTGATAGTCCTGCACCGCCTCGACCAATTCCGCCCGCGAGTTCATCACAAAAGGCCCGTAGTGGAATACCGGCTCGCGAATGGGTTGGCCGCCCAGCAGCAGCACATCCATGGCGGTCGTGCGCGACGATTCCTGCGCCTGGTTGGCGCCCACGGTGATGCGATCCCCGGGGCCGAGCACGGCCAGTTGGCCCTGCCGAATCGGGTGAGCGACCGGACCGACGTACCCGCTACCGGACAACACATAGACGAGCGCGTTGAAGTCGCGCCGCCACGGCAGGTTCAGCCGGGCGCCGTTTTCGATGGTCGCGTGCGCGAGAGTGATCGGCGTGTGGGTGATCCCGGGTCCCCGGTGACGGTCGACCTCGCCCGCGATGATGCGGACCAGCGCCCCGCCGTCGTCGGAGGCGATCAATTTCGCGTCGCCACCTTCGATGGCCTGATAGCGCGGGGGCGCGAACTTGTCCCGCTTCGGCAGGTTCACCCACAGCTGGACGCCGTGGAAGAGGCCACCGCTATCGACCAGTTCCGCGGGCGGCGTTTCGATGTGCAGGATGCCCGAACCGGCGGTCATCCACTGCGTCGCGCCGTCGGTGATCAACCCGCCGCCCCCGTGGGAGTCCTGGTGGGCGAATTTGCCGTCGATCATGTAGGTGACCGTCTCGAACCCGCGGTGCGGGTGCCAATCGGTGCCCCTCGGCTCACCGGGTTGATAGTCGACCTCGCCCATTTGATCCATGTGCACGAAGGGGTCCAGCACGGCGGTGCTGACCCCGGCGAAGGCCCGGACGACGGGAAAACCCTCCCCCTCGTAGCCGCGCGGTCCGGTGGTCACCGACCGGACCGGGCGCTCAGTCTCTGCCGGCGCGGCGGCGCCGATGCGTGGCAACGCCAGGGTGTTGGCGGTGATGGCGGGCATATAACCTCCCTAAATCGGAACTACACGTATAACCGGACCGCAGTCCAGTTATTTCCCGGGTGCGTCGGGGCGGCGCTGCATAGGATGACGAGGTGCTTGGGGGACCGCAGCCACGGCCGTGTGTGGGGTCCGCGCCGTGAGCGACCAGACGGATGGCGAAACCCCACCCACCGAGGCCCCGGTGGCGTCGATGCGCGGCGCGGGCGGACGATTCGGCGCCTCGATCAGGAAGTCCGGCTACCTGCAGAAGTGGTTGTTGCTCGGGGTCATGATCGGCGTCGTCGCCGGCCTGGGAGCCGTCGTCTTCTATCTGGCGCTCAGGTACACCAGCGAGTTTCTCCTCGGCCACCTTGGCGGCTACCACATCCCGACGCCGGTCGGTGAGGGCGGCGGCGGTCGCGGGGACAGCGGCTTCCGCCGCGCCTGGGCGATCCCGTTGGTGACGACGGGCGGGGCCTTGCTTTCGGCCTTCATCGTCGCGAAGCTCGCGCCGGAGGCCACCGGGCACGGCACCGACCAAGCCATCGAGGCGGTGCACGGCGATCCGCGTGCCATCCGCTTTCGGGCGGTGCTGGTGAAGATGGCCGCCAGCGCGCTGACGATCGGGTCGGGCGGTTCAGCCGGGAGGGAGGGTCCGACCGCGCAGATATCGGCGGGTTTCTGCTCGCTGCTGGCGCGGCGGCTGCACTTGTCCGATGACGACGGCCGGATCGCGGTGGCGCTGGGCATCGGCGCGGGCATCGGGGCGATCTTCGCCGCGCCGCTCGGCGGGGCGGTGCTGGCCGCGTCGATCACCTACCGGGACGACTTCGACTATCGCTGCCTACTGCCTGGATTCATCACGTCGGGAACGGCCTATGCGGTGCTCGGCGCTTTCCTGGGCTTCGATCCGCTGTTCGGCTACATCGACGCCGAGTACCGGTTCGAGAGGGCGTGGCCGCTGTTGTGGTTCGTGGTCATCGGCCTGGTCGCCTTCGCAGTCGGGTATCTGTACGCCCGCACCTTCCACGCCGCCGTCCGACTCACCCACCGGCTGCCGGGGGGTCCGGTCCTCAAGCCCGCCATCGGCGGGCTGCTCGTCGGGCTGCTGGGGCTGCTCATCCCGCAGATCCTTAGCAGCGGCTACGGCTGGGCACAACTGGCGGCCGACCGCAGATCCCTACTGGCCATCCCGTTGTGGATCGTCGTGCTGCTGCCGATCGCCAAAATCATCGCCACCTCGTTGTCGATCGGCAGCGGCGGATCCGGCGGTCTGTTCGGGCCGGGGATCGTGATCGGCGCGTTCGTCGGGGCGGCGGTGTGGCGACTGGGCGAAGTCTCCGGCCTGCCCGGCGTGCCACCCGATCCCGGGGTCTTCGTCGTGGTCGGGATGATGACCTGCTTCGGCTGCGTCGCCCGCGCCCCGCTGGCCATCATGATCATGGTCGCCGAGATGACCGGTTCATTCTCGGTCGTACCGGGGGCGATCCTGTCCGTCGGCATCGCGGCATTGCTGATGTCGCGCACCAACGTAACGATCTACGAGGCACAGCGCCTCAACCGCGAGACCGCCGCGGCCGAACACGGGCGCCGAGTCGAGGGAGACCGCTAGGAACTGCGAGCGGTACTCGCCGCGTCCTTTTCGGTGGTCGTGCCCTCGTGGGTCAACTTCCCCCCCGCGCTCTCCAGGTGCGCCCGCACGAACCACTGGAACTTTTCCAGGTTCCCGGCCTGATCGATCAGCAGGTCCTGCGTGACCGGGTCGAGCTCCTCGGTCTCCTCGATGTACTTGCGAATGTCCTCGATGACGCCGGTGTACACGAGGTCGAGCGCCGCGAGGTGAGCCTGGACGGTATCGCGGCCGACCGAATAGTCGTCCCAGGTGCGGTCTTTGATGATGGCCCCCGGAGTGCCCTGCGGTGACCCGCCCAGGGCCGCGATCCGCTCCGCGACGTCGTCGGCGAAACGGCGGACCGCGTCCACCTGCGGGTCGATCATCTCGTGCACGCCGATGAAGTTGGGCCCCACCACATTCCAGTGCACGTGCTTGAGGGTCAGGTGAAGATCGTTGTAGGTGCTCAGTTGTTTTTGCAGCAGTTCGGTCAGCCGCGCTCCCTGTTTGTCGGTGAGCCCCGGAATGGTGAACTGTGTCATCGATTTCCTCCGTTTCGCACACGGTCACGTCTTCGACGTTGGTTACCCGATGGCCGTTACCGAAAACCCGGGGCCGACGAGGCGATGACCACGTTTAGCGGTCGCTGATGTGCTGCACCGGCAGGCGGGCGCCCCGCCGCGGCTCGTAGGCCAATCCGCTGGCCTCGAGCAGGCGGACCACCCGGTGGCGGTGCGGCCGCATGGGCTCGAGCAGCTCGAGCATGCCGGCGTCGTCGACCGGTCGGCCGATCAGCGTCCAGCCGACCATTTTCGGGATGTGATAGTCGCCCACCGAGAGCGCGTCGGCGTCACCGAACGCCCGTTGCGCCGTCTCGGCGGCGGTCCATTCACCCACGCCCGGCAACGACATCAGCGCCTCGCGGGCCTGCGCCGCCGGCCGGGCTGCCAACCGTTCCAGGGAGGCGGCCCGCCGCGCGCACGTCACGACGGTCCGCGCACGTCCGGGGTCGACATTGGCGCGATGGAATTCCCACGACGGGATGTACCGCCACGCCTCGGCCGACGGCGGCACCCGCATTCTGGCCGGCGCCGGTCCCGGCGCGGGCGACCCGTACTTCGACACCAGCAGGCGCCACGACCGGAACGCGTCGGCACCGGGCACCCGCTGCTCGATGATCGCGGGGATCAGCGCCTCGAGCACTCGCCCGGTGCGTCCCAGGCGCAGGTGCGGGACCCGGCGGTGCGCGGCGGCGACGGTCGGGTCGTGGGGCGTGAAATCCGAGGCGTCGTCCTCGAGGCCGAGCAGCGCGGGCAGGCCCTCCACGAACTCCGGCGCCCCGTCCCCCCACGCGACGCAGTGGGCGGCGTTCACGGCGGCCCGGCTGATCCGGGCGGTGACCGGTCCGCTGGGCAACAGGCTGGTTCGCCAGATGGCGCCGTCGCCGGCCACCTGGAAACAGGGGTCCCCGGGTCCCCGTCGAAGCGGCGCCAACGTATGCCCGAAGCTGGCCGCGCCCGGGAAGGTGACAGTGCGCGCGCTCTCCACCGACCGACTCTCTGATTGACCGTTAACGATGTGCCAAGTCAGTATTGCGATGTGATGACGCCGTTCGATGACCCACAGGGCGAACTGGCTTGGATGTTCCTACAGAGTACGAGCGACGGGGGCGACCTCGACGAGGGCTTCTCGCTGCTCAGCGACGACTTCACCTACTGGACGCTGTTCACGCGCTCCTCGTGCGACAAGGAGACGTTCCGGCGGGCGATCGAGCGACGCAAAGAACGACTCGAGGTCACCATCGACCTGGTGCGCTGCGTCAACGAGGGAGAGACCGTGGTGGTCGAGGCGCACGCCAGCGGTACTACCACCGACGGCGTCGAATACGACAGCCCGTTCGTCTGCGTCTTCGACACCCGCGACGGCTTGATCGTCTCGATGCGCCTGTACAGCGACACCCGGGCACACGAGGCCGCGCTTCCCGGGTGGACTTACTAGGAAGCCGACACGCTGATTTCGGCCTTGTTCGGGTAGAAGGCGACGTGCCCGGCGATCGCCGCGACCGCCGGGTAGGGCTGCTCGTAGGTCCAGATGACATCCTCGACGGTGTCGCCGGCCGAGCCCGTGACGCTGTAATAGCTGGCCTCACCCTTGAACGGGCAGTAGGTGCTGGTGTCCGTGCGGGTCAGCCGGTCCTGCACCACGTCGCTCATCGGAATGTATTGGACCGCAGGCAAACTGGCTTCCCGCAGTTCCAGGGCGGCCGTGGTGTCGGCAACCAGCTCGCCGTTGACGCGAACCTGCACCCGGCCCGTCGTCGGCTCGATGGTGATCGGGTGGCCAGCGCTGGGCTCTTTGATTTCGGGGTGGCTCATGGTTTCCTCCTAGACGCCGATTGAGATTGCAACGCGGCACGCCGTCAGAGACTTCCCGATCAGCCCTATTCGGGCTGCGCGGCCGGGCTGGTCTTTTTGGGGGTGCGCATGGCGGCCCAGAACCGCGCCGCCTCACGGATCGATTCCTCGACCGGGCGCGGCTGCCAGCCCAATTCCCGCTTCGCCTTGCTGCTGTCCACGTCGGCTTCGGCGCGCATCATTCGCACCGAGGCCAGGCTGAGTTCGGCGTCCTTCCCCGTGAGCCGCGCCTTGAGCGTACCGGCGGCGGCCAGGGCATAGAGCATCGGGACGGAAATCGAGCGTTGCGGCGGTGGCACGCCGGCCTCGTCGGCCGCGATGCGGACCACGTCGTTCAACGCGATCATCCGCTCGGAGACCAGGTATCGCTCACCGATGCGCCCGCGCTCGGCCGCCAGGATCATGGCCCGCGCCGCGTCGTCGACGCCCACGACTTCCAGTTGGATGCCGTTCATCAAAAAGGGCAGCTTGCCGAACACCGCGCCGGCGATGAACGCGCCGTGCGGCGTGCCGCCCCAGTCGCCGCTGCCGTAGGTCGTCGACACGCACATCGCGACGGCGGGCAAGCCCGCCTCGGCCACGTACCGCAGCACCAGATTTTCGGCCTCCAAACGCGATTGGACGTAGGGAGTCAGCCGTCGGGACCGGATCACGTCGTCCTCGGTCGCCACGTGCCCATGTCGCCGGCCCACCGTCGCGTAGGTGCTCGTGAAGATGAACCGGCGCAGGTCGGGTTGGTTGACGGCGACGTCGAGAACGTTGCGCAGGCCTTCGACATTGGTGCGGAACAGCGGCGTCGGGTCGCGCAACCATGCGCGGGTGTCGACGACGCAGTAGTAGACGTCGTCGACGCCGTCCATCGCCGCACGCAGCGTGGCGTCGTCGAACACGTCCCCGTGGAACCGGGTCAGCTCGAGGTCGTCGATGGAGCGGGTGTTGGCGTTCGGGCGCACCATCGCCCGCACCTGGAACCCGTCGGCCACGAGCTGGCGGGTGACATGCGACCCCAGGAAGCCGTTGGCGCCGATGACCAGCTTGGGCTTGGTGCTCACTGGGCTCCTCCGTTCTCCCGCATCCACCGCGCCGCGTCTTCGTCGAGCGTGCCCAGCGCCTGGGCCTTGCGGCACCACTTCATTCCGGCCCGCAGGAAGCGCAGTGGGTTGTAGATGTCTTCCTGGCGGCGCCACAACCCGTCGCCCGCGTACGTGACGATGGAGATGTTGGTCGCGCTGATGACGCTCCCGTCGCCCGGGTCGCGCATGGGGTTGTCCAGTTCACAGATGATGCGGCCGGTGGGCTCATCGATGACGGACCACAGCGAGGGAAACGCCACCATGTGGCTGCCGGGGTACGTCGTCATCGTGCGCTTGATCCACTGGCGGACCTCGTCGCGGCCGTGCATGGTGCCGGCCGCGTGCTCGACGTACTCGACGTCGGGTGTGTACTGCTCGACCCAGGCGTCCCAGTCGTGTGTTTCGGCGGCCCGCGCCACGGTCTGCTCGAACTTCTCGAAGGCGGCGGACAGTTCGCTGCGGGAGAACGTAGGAGTCGTCATGCTGCGCCACTTCCCGGAATCGTCGCGACGTTGCGGCTCATCGGCGGAGTGTAGCCTGGGCGGCATCGTGGCCGGTTAGGAGGACGAGCAATGGCAACCGAAAAAGCGATACTTGCCGGCGGCTGTTTCTGGGGGATGCAAGAACTCATCCGCAAACAGCCGGGGGTGGTTTCGACGCGGGTCGGTTACACCGGCGGCGACGTCCCCAATGCGACCTACCGCAACCACGGCACGCACGCCGAGGCCATCGAGATCGTCTACGACCCGGCGGTCACCGACTACCGCACCATGCTCGAGTTCTTCTTCCAGATCCACGATCCGACAACGAAGGACCGTCAGGGCAACGACCGTGGGCCCAGTTACCGGTCGGCCATCTTCTACCTCGACGAGGAGCAGAAGCGCATCGCGCTGGACACCATCGCCGACGTCGACGCGTCGGGGTTGTGGCCCGGCAAGGTCGTGACCGAAGTCAGCCCGGCCGGAGATTTTTGGGAGGCCGAGCCCGAGCACCAGGACTACTTGCAGCACTACCCCAACGGGTACACCTGCCACTACATCAGGCCGGGCTGGAAACTGCCGCGGCGGGCCACCGCGGACCAGTAGGCGGCTCCCGGCTCAGCGCCGGTGCACCACGATCCGGCCGCCGTCTTTGGGCGTGTAGGCGACGCCACGGCCGTGCCACCGCTCCCCGGGCGCCGTCGTGGTCTCGATCGTGAAGTGGTGCAACACCGTTCGCAGCACTACGTCCATCTCCATGTTGGCGAACGCCGCCCCCACACAGCGGCGGGTGCCACCGCCGAACGGGATCCACGCGAAGGCCGACGGCTTGGTCCCGATGTACCGTTGCGGGTCGAAGCGCTCCGGATTCCCGAACACGTCGGGGTTTTCATGGATCTGCGCGATGCTCACCAGGATTGACATGCCCCGCGGAATGACCCACTCCCCGAGCTGGTAACGCGGCGGGTAGACGCGCCGCGCGGCGAAATCGATCACCGTCCGCGCCCGCTGGACTTCCAGGATGGCCGCCTGACGCAACTCCTGTCCGCCGCCGTCGGCCTCTTCGGCCAGCGCGGCCAGCACGTCTGGGTGTCGCGTCAGCCGCTCGAACGCCCAGCCCAGGGTGGAGGCGGTCGTTTCGTGGCCGGCGGCCAGCAACGTGAGCAGTTCGTCGCCGATGTCCTTGCGCGACATGACCGAACCGTCTTCATAGGTGCTGCGCAACATCAACGCGAGCACGTCGCTGCGCTCGTCGAAGTTCGGATCGGCCCGCTCCGATTCGATCAGCCTGTCGATCACGGCGTCATACCGGCGCCGCCATTCGTCCAGGCGCCCCCACGGGGTGAAGCGCCCGTAATTGCGTCGCGGTTTGGGCATGGTCGCCATCCGCGAACCCAGCGTGACCCACGGCGGGATGAGGCGGCGCAGCTCGTCGAGCTCGGCGCCCTCGGCCCCGAAGACGGCACGCAGGATGGCGTTGAGCGTGATGCGCATCATCGACGGCAGCGTCGGGAACGCCTTACCCTCGGGCCATTCGGCGGTCTCCCGGAGGGTCTCTTCTTCGATGATCGACTCGTACTTCTTCATGCTCTTGCCGTGGAACGGTGGCGCCAACAACCGGCGCCGCCTGCGGTGGTCCTCGCCGTCGAGCGCGAACACGGACCCCGAGCCGAACAACCGGCTGAGGTTGGGCTGGATGTTGCCCAGCTCGTCGGGGCTGGTGGTGAAGATCTGCTTGGCCAGTTGCGGGTCGGCGACCACCACGACCTCGCCGTACATCGGCAGGTTCAGCGCGAAAACGTCGCCGTAACGACGGGCCAGGCGCTGGATCATCCCCCGACGCGACACGGCGAAACCCAGGCCCTGCAACAGTTTTGGCAGCCGGGTCGCCGGGGGCAGCCGGACGGGGGCGGAGGCCGCGGGGGCGGTGACGACTTCACTCATGGCGGGCTGCTCCCCATCATCTCCCCCGAAAATCGGGGCGGTACCGCGGTGTACCAAGACCTTTCCCGATACGGTACTCTGTAGTACCAACCTCTGACAAGAGGGGTCCTGCCTGACGGAAGGGGCCGCCCGTGACCGCAGCGGCGACAGCGACGGCTGACGAAGCGGTCCTTGGCGACCCATTCCGGCTGAGGCTGCTCGACGGCCTCGCCGCCTCCATCGCCGAGCGCGGTTACCGCGCCACCACCGTCGCCGACGTGGTGCGTCACGCCCGCACCTCCAAGCGCACCTTCTACGACCAGTTCGCCAGCAAGGACGAGTGTTTCCTCGAGCTCCTCGGGACCGATATCGAAAGGCTCGGTGAGTGCATTGCGGCGGCCGTCGATCCCGAGGCCGACTGGCATCAGCAGATCCGCCAGGCGGTCGAGGCGTACGTCAGCTACATCGAGTCCCGGCCGGCCATCACGCTCAGCTGGATTCGCGAGCTGCCCTCGCTCGGCGCCGCCGCCCGCCCTGTGCAGCGCCGCGGGCTGCAGCTGCTGTCCAGCCTGCTGATCGACCTCAGCGCCAGTCCCGGTTTCCAGCGGGCCGCGCTGCCTCCCCTGACCGCACCGTTGGCGGTCATCCTGCTCGGCGGTCTGCGCGAACTGACCGCCCTCGCGGTCGAAGACGGAAACCCGGTACGGGGCATCGTGGAGCCGGCCGTCGACGCCTCCATAGCCCTGCTCGGCCCGCGCCAGTAGGGTCGATCGCAGACGCCAACCGAACGAAGGACCTTGCGATGCGGCTATCGACCCGGAACCAACTCAAAGGGACCATCACCGAGGTCGACCTCGGCAGCGTGATGGCGATCGTGAAGGTCAAGCTCGACGGCGGTGAGCAGATCGTCACGTCCTCCGTCACCAAGGACGCCGCGATCGATCTCGGGCTCGAGGCCGGGCAGCCGGCGACCGTGTTCATCAAGTCCACGGAAGTCACCATCGGGGTCGACTAGCCGATGGCCTCGACGATGCGCGCCGAGCGCTTCTACGCGGACACCAAAACCGTTGCCCTCGAAGACGTTCCGATCCCCGAGCCGGGCCCCGGCGAAGTTCTCGTCAAGGTCGCCTTCTGCGGCATTTGCCACTCGGACCTGAGCCTCATCAACGGCACCTTCCCGGCGCAGCAACCCGTGGTGACCCAGGGGCACGAGGCGTCGGGCACCATCGCGAAACTGGGACCGGCAGTGACCGGCTGGAAAGAGGGCGACCGCGTGGTCGTTCCCGCCGGCCGGCCGTGCCAACGCTGCGCGAACTGCCGCCGCGGCGATGTGGTCAATTGCCTGCGGATCCAATTGATGGCGTTCGCCTACGACGGGGCGTGGGCCGAATACACCGTGGCGCAAGCGATGGGCTTGACGCGCGTGCCCGACAACGTCCCGCTGGAGCAGGCCGCGATCCTGGCCGACGCCGTGTCCACGCCGTTCGGGGCCGTCGTCCGCACGGGGAAAGTGGCGGTCGGTGAGTCGGTCGGCGTGTGGGGCGTGGGCGGGGTCGGAACCCACATCGTCCAGCTCGCGCGGCTGGTCGGCGCCGCACCCATCATCGCCGTCGACATCAATCCCGCAGTGCTGGAACGGGCGTTGACCCTCGGCGCGGATTACGCGTTTGACTCTCGCGACGACGGGCTCCGGGACACCATCGCGGAAGTCACCGGCGGGCGGCTCCTGGATGTGGCCTTCGACGCCGTCGGGCTTGCGGCGACGTTCGAGCAGGGGCTCGACTGCCTCACGCCCGGTGGCCGGCTGGTCGGCGTCGGGATGAGCGCCGAGGCGCCGACCGTCGGCCCCACCTCCCTGTTCGGGTTGACTCACAAGCAGGTGCTCGGACATCTGGGGTATCAGAACGTGGACATCGAGACGTTGGCGAAGCTGGTTTCGACTGGGCGCCTTGACGTTTCGAGGTCGATCAGCGAGATCGTCGCCCTTGAGGACGTCGCGGAGGGCATCGAGAAGCTCGAGCGCCAGGACGGCAACCCCATCCGCATCCTTGTGCAGCCCTGACGCCTATCCTTCGCCGCGCAGGAAGGTGCGAACCCGGTCGAGCACCAGTTCCGGGCGCTGGTCGATGATCCAATGTCCGACGCCATCGACCAGCTCCACTTTGAAATCGCTGATGTGGTCGGAATATCCGTCGGTGAGGTTTGGCCTGATCACCGGGTCGCGGGTGCCGGTCAACCAACGGACCGGCACCTCGACACGCGCGTCGTCGTACTCGCCGCGCATCCAGCGCAGCATCTCCTGGGTCTGGAAGCTGCGATACCACCGAGAGCCCGCCTCCGCGTGGCCCGGCTGGCGCATGCACTCGGCGTAGATGCGAAGGTCGTCCTCGGGCAGTGCGTAGCCGCCACCCACCCACGAGCCGAGCACGCGGCTCGCCTTCGAGTTGAGATTGCCGATCATCCGAGGCCCGACGACCGGAAGCGAAATCGGGATCTGATACCAGAGCCGCCAAACATTGCGCGCCGCACGCAGATCGCGCTTCACCCAGGGCGCCACCGTGTTGATCCCGAAGAACCCGCTCACTTTGTCTGGGTGGCGCAGCATCATGATGAACGCCGCCGGTCCGCCCCAGTCGTGGGCGACGAGCTTGACCGTCGCCACACCGAGGCGATCCAGGACGGCCGCCAGATCGTCGGCCATCTCGGTCTTGGTGTAGCTCGAGCGGGGCGCCGAGCTCCAGCCGGCGCCGCGCAGGTCGGGGCACAGCACCCGATAGCCGTCGGCGGCCAGCGGCCCGATCAGGTTGTGCCACTCCCACCAGTTCTGCGGGAAGCCGTGCACCAGCATCACCGCCGGCCCTTCGGCCGGGCCGGAGTCCGCGACGTGGATCGTCACACCCCCTCCGAGCTCCACATACCTGTGTTCGACACCGTCCAGCGCGGGCATAGTGACCATGGAGTGAGAAGGTAGCCGCCTGCCGCGGGTTAGGCCAGAAAGCGCTCGACATAAGGCGCGAACCGGTCGCGCAGGTCGGCCTCGTCCAGCCCGAACATCGCGCAGGACGTCGCGACGGATCCGAGCCGGCCGCGCCGATGACCCGTCAGGTACTCGTCGATCGCCGTCCCGGCTTCATCGCTGAACGGCTCGCCGGCCAGCGCATATACCCGGTCGGCGACGCCGGTTTGGTCGGCCATGAAGTCGTCGAACCGGACGTCGATCGACCGTTCGGGCCCGATGGTGTCGCGATCGCGGACGAACGCGGTCAGCATGTCGTCCAGGCGGTCGATCCACGATGCCGCGATCTCCTCCACCGGGACGCGCGAGCGGTGCATGCGCGCCGAGTAGGTGATCATCGCGATCATCGACAGCGCCACCGGCACCGGGTCGCGGTGGGTGAAAACGACGACGCTGCCGGGGAAGACCCGGTCGAGCACCGGCACCTGCTCAAGATGCTGGGGCGACTTGAGCAGCCAGCGCCTGCCGCCGCGCAGGAACTGCATGGCCTTGAGTTGCCGGGCGAGGTATTCGTAGTGCGGCGTCTGATCGTGGGTCTGGTAGTAGTCACGCCAGCGCGGCACGTCGGCCAGCGTCTCGAAGAGCATGGTCGAAAAGTCGTTGGCCAGCAGCTGAATCTCTTCGTGGACGTGGTCAGTGGTCATCTCGTGCATCAGCGGGAAATTGGGCATCACGGTGTTCATCACGCCGACCGCGACGTCCATCCGCGCCCGCCGCGGGTCCGGCTCGATCCCGGCCTCGGTCGGCAGCGGGAACGGTTCGACGCTTTCCCAGTACGGCATGGTGCGGAAGGTGGGCGGGGCCGCCAGGAGGTTGTGCAGGTGGGTGGTGCCGGTGCGCGGCAGTCCGGCGATCACCACCGGTGGCTGCAACTCGATGTCGTCGATTTCGGGATGCCGCCGCAACAGGTCGGTCAACAACAGCCGGTTCTTCAGCAGTTGCAGCAGTTGGCCGTAGAAATTCACCCTGCCCGCGTCGTGGAGGCCGTCGATGTCACGCAGCGCGGCGAGTAAGACGCCGAGCCGCTCGCAATAGTCCGGCGGGCCGAAGTCGTGCAGGCCGGTGTCCGCCGCGGCCCTGGCGTGCAGCGCCTCGGCGTCCAGTGGGCAATCCGGTGCCAGCGAGGCCATCATGTCGAGAATCTGCTGGCCCTCGGGGCTGAAGCGGGGCCGGGCGAGGTCGTCAAGGCGAACGGTGTTGGTCACGGCGACTTATGTTACTCTCGGTTTCGTAATGGTAGTGGATTTTGGTCGGCCCCGTGACCCGCGCATCGACGCCGCCGTGCTCAGCGCGACCGTGGAACTGCTCGCCGAGACCGGGTATGCCGGGCTGTTGGTCTCCGCGATCGCCGAACGTGCCGGCACCAGCAAGCCCGCGATCTACCGGCGCTGGCCCAGCAAAGCGCACCTGGTCCACGAGGCGGTGTTCCCCGTCGGCGCCGCCACCGAGCTGCCCGATACCGGGTCGCTGCCCGAAGACCTGCGCGAAATGGTCCGTCGGGCAATGGTTTTCCTGACAACTCCGGCGGCCAGGGCCGCCCTGCCCGGGTTGGTGGGCGAGATGGCAGCGGACCCGACCCTGCATTCGGCGCTGCTGGAGCGGTTCGCCGGCGTCATCGGTGGCGGTCTCGCCGAGTTGCTGGACCGGGCGGCGCGCCGCGGCGAGGTCCGGCCCGACGTGACCGCCACCGAACTCACGGACGCCATCGCCGGTATCACACTGATGGGCCTGCTCACCCGCGTCTCTGAACTCGACGACGGGTGGATCGATCGCACAACCACGTTGCTCCTGAAGGGAATCCGCGCATGACCCACGAAACGACGGCCGCCTGGCAGGAGCTGCTCGGCACCCTGGGCACCCTTGACCGCTCCTTCCTGGAGGGCGATCGCGCGGTGGTCGACGACCGGCACGTCGCCGACGGTTATCGCATGCTCGCCAGCACGCTCGGCGTCGCCTTCGACGCGTATCTCTTCACCGAACCCGGCCGGCCGCAGTTCGTGGCGGTGAACACGCCGTTCCGTCGTGACCGGCGCTGGGGCGGCGACAACACCGACGCCTACTACTACATGTGCCCGGTCGATCCGCAGCGCCGCTATCGCATCCGCGGCAACAAGGGTGACAGCGTCTACTTTTCGGTGACGGCCTACAACGAGCCGTCACCGGGCGCGTGGTCGGACCGGGTGGTCGCGATCGTCCGCGACAGTGATCTCGACGTCGACGCCGACGGCAACTTCAGCTTCGAGTTCGGGCCCACTCCCGACGCCGCCGTGCTGATGACCCGCGACTACCAGGCCGACCCGCTGACCGGCCGACCCGTCACCTGGCGGATCGAGGCGCTCGACGGGCCGGATCCGATTCGGCACGGGGATGCCGAGACGGCCGCGCGGTTGCGGGCGGCGACGACCTGGTTGCGCACGATGTTCGCCATCGTGCCGCTGGCCGTCGGGACCCGCGTGGCAGACCAGCATGCCCTGGGACACGAAACCGTCCACGCAGCAAATGAATTCGCCGAACCGTACCAGGTACCCGACGCCAACTTCGGTTGGTCGGCGCGCGACGCCTGTTACTCCTACGGCAGCTTCGTGCTTGACGAGGACGAAGCGCTGGTCATCACGCACCGCCCTCCGTCATGCAGGTTTTGGAACCTGGTGGTGTGGAACCAATTCATGGCCACGTTCGGCGCGGCCGACGCCCGCTGCTCGATCAACGGTCACAGCGCCGCGCTCAACAGCGACGGCACGGTGACGGTCGTGCTGTCCCGCGCAATGACGGACCATCCGAATTCGCTGACAACGCTGGGCTATCCGCGAGGCAACCTCGCCTTTCGCTGGTTTCTCGCCGATGAGGTGCCGCAGCGGCCCACGGTCGAACTGGTGAAGCTACCTCGCCGAAGTCGCGGTGCGCGCTGATCGCGGCAGGGCGGTCACGGTCTTCGATGGTCGTGGCGCCGGTGATGACTTTCTCGACCGCGGCCAGCGGGCTGCCGAAAGGGTCATCAGCTCATCGGGAGCCGGCGGCTCATCATTCGGACAACGAATTCCGATGCGTTCAGCAAGGCTTGACAGCTGAAGGCCAGGCGACTCGGTGTCCCTGGCCAGGGGGCCGACGGGGTATGCCAGAACGCGTCCCACGCCCATCAGGATTATGAATATTACTGTTCATCCGGCCACCGCAGCGTGCGAGGGTTGAAGCGCCGATGTTGGCTGTGGCCCGGGGGCCTGCCTGCGCACCCGCAGCGGCCACCAGAACCATCGGCCCAGCAGCGCGGCGATGGTGGGTGTCATCAACGACCGCACCACAACGGTGTCGAACAGCAGTCCGAGTGCAATCGTGGTGCCCCCTTGGCCGATTTCGGTGAGGTCGCTAGTGCCTAAGGACGCCATGGTGACGGCAAAGACGAGGCCCGCTGAGGTGACCACGCCGCCGGTAGCGCCCATGGTGCGAATGATGCCGGTGTTGATTCCCGCGTGGATTTCTTCCTTGAATCGCGATACCACCAACAGGTTGTAGTCCGAGCCCACCGCCAACAGGATGATGATCGAAAACGCCAGTGTCATCCAATGCATGTCCATGCCAATCAAGTACTGCCAGACCAACACCGACAAGCCGAACGACGTCGCTAGCGAAATCACCACGGTGCCGACGATGACCACCGCGGCGATCAGGGCGCGGGTGATGATCAACATGACCAGAAAGATCAGTGTGGCGGCGCCGGCAGCCGCGATCAGCAGGTCCCACTTGGCGCCGACCTGAATGTCTTTGAAGGTGGCCGCAGTACCGCCCAACCAGAACTTCGCGTCGGCCAGCGGCGTGCCCTTGACCGATTCCTGAGCCGCTTTCAGTTCGGCGTCTACAGTAGAGATTCCTGCCGGGGTGGCAGGGTCGACGTCGTGGGTGATGATGTACTGGGCCGACATGCCATCGGGCGATACGAGCAGCCTTAAGCCTTTCTGGAAGTCCGGGCTGGTGAACGCCTCAGGCGGCAAGTAGAAGTACTCGTCGCTTCTGGCGTCGTCGAATGATTGCCCCATCACGCTGGCCGTGTCGGTCATCCGGCGGATTTGGTCGAGCAGCCCGGAAAACGACGCGTACATGGTCTTGGTCAGATCCTGCATGTGCTGAGACACCGAGATCAGGGGTGGCAGCATCGCGACGAGCTGGGGCAGCACGCGGTCCATGTCAGTCAGGGTCTTCAGAGACGCTGCCAGGTTGTCGTCGAGCTTGTCCACCCCGTCGAGGCTTTCGAATAGCGAGCGCATCGCCCAGCAGACCGGGATGTCAAAGCAATGCTTTTCCCAGTAGAAGTAGCTGCGGATGGGGCGAAAGAAATCATCGAAATCAGCGAAGTTGTCCCGCATTTGGTCGGTGGTGGCCTTCAGGTCGGCCATCGTCCCGACCAGATCGTGGGTGTCGGCGGCCAGCTGTTTCATCAGGCCTTGCATATGCTGCATGATCGCGATCTGGCGGCCAAGGTCATCGCTCATCGTGAGCAGGTCTTTCATGCGGTCGGTGAGGAACTGCATGTTCTCGGTCAGCGACACCGATTGCAGACTGACTTGGAACGGGATCGTGGAGTGGGCGATCGGGGCACCCAACGGCCGGGTGATGTCTTGCACCCGTGCGATGCCGGGCACCCGAAACACATTGCGGGCGATCTTGTCCAACACGATCATGTCGGCGGGGTTACGCAGGTCGCGACCGGCCTCCACCAGCAGAATGTCGGGATTCATCCGCGCGGCGCTGAAATGCTGTTCGGCCGCGGCGTAGCCGACGTTGGAGGGTACCGAGTCGGGGATGTAGTAGCGATCGTTGTAACTGGTTTTGTAGCCCGGCAGGGCTAGCAGGCCAACAAGCGTGAGGGCGAGCGCAGCGGCCAGAATCGGCGCGGGCCATCGCACGACCGCCGTACCTATCCGCCGCCAGCCCCGCGACCGACTGTCCAACCTTTTCGGGTCGAACAGTTTGAATCGGGTGCCGACCACCAGCACGGCCGGCGCCAACGTCAGGGAGGCCATTACGACGACAGCAAGGCCAAGCGCGCTGGGAAGCCCCATCGAGCTGAAGTAATTCAACCGGGTGAAGTGCAGGCACAGCATCGCACCGGCCACGGTAAGCCCGGAACCCAATATCACGTGTCCTACACCGCGAAACGCGGTGTAGTAGGCGTCTTGGCGGTCCTGGCCCGCCCGGCGGGCTTCCTGGTAGCGGCCGACCAAAAAGATGCCGTAGTCGGTGCCGGCTGCGATCGCAAGTGAGGTCATCAGACTCGTCGCGAACACCGACAGCCCCAGCAGGTGGAAGTTCCCGACTGTGGCAACGACACCACGTGCGGCATTCATCTCGACCACCACGATGGCCATCATCACCAACGTGGTTCCGATCGAGCGGTACACCACCAGCAGCATGACCGTGATCACCGCCAGCGTGATAAAGGTGATCTTCATCATGCTTTTGTCGGCGGCCTCGGTCATGTCCGCAGTCAACGGAGCCTGACCGGTGACGTAGACCTTCAAGCCCGGTGGGGGGTGGGAGGTGTCGACGATGTTGCGCAGCGCGGCCACGGACTCGTTGCCCAAGGTCTCGCCCTGGCTGCCCGCGAGGTTGACTTGGACGTAGGCGGCTTTGCTGTCGGTGCTTTGCGAGCCCGCGGCGGTGATCAAGTCACCCCAGTAGTTCTGCACATGCTCGATGTGTTTGGTGTCGGCTTCAAGCCGGCGAAGCAGGCCGTCGTAGTACTGGTGGGCCGCGTCGCCCAACGGCGCGTCACCGACCAGCACGACCATCGCGGCGCTGTCGGAATCGAACTGCCGGAAATCCTTGCCCAGCCGTTTCGTGGAGATCAGCGCCGGCGCGTCCTGTGGGGATAGCGACACCGAGTTGGCTTTGCCGACCTTCTCCAACGGCGGCACTAAGGCATTGGTGAGTGCCATGACCGCGAACCAGAACAAGATGATCGGTATCGCCAGGACGCGGATCGTGTGCGCGATGCCCGACCGCGTCGAATGCTCGCCACTCATGCGGCCTTCACCAGGCAGAAGGCCTGCGCATCCCGCCCGTGCGCGGACTGGTCGTCGCGGACCTGACCGTTGACTGTGATTCGGCAGCCGATGGTGTCGCTATCCCCCTGGACGACCAGGTTGGCGAACATCGCCGGCAGAGTGGTCGTGACCAGCAGCGACCAGGGCAGCGTCGTGAAATCCGCCCGATGTGGTGCGGCGTTTTCATCTAGGTAACTCAGGCTGCCGTTCGTGCCCGCCGAACCTTCGACCTCGTATAACACCCGCTTGACGCTGAACTGCCTAATCTGGCCCACGTCACCGGTTGCGCTATGCCCGGATTGACTTGTGGTGCCGAAGATTCCATGCATGCGGTAGACGAGCGTGCCACTGATCGCGACGACAATCACTGCGACTAGTACCACCCATCGGTCACCTAAGAAACGACAAATGCGCGCCATGCCGTGGCTCACCGCGCCGCCGAGCTCGGGATGGGCGGCCGAACCGCTCGGATGCGGACTTCTGGTTCGAGCTGCCCGGGCTGTGGCGACCAAAGCGGCGGTGGCTCCGTCGGTGTTGGCCAGGCCCCGGGTATCACCCTCAGGCCGTCCCATGGTGTTCTCCTTTGATGTTGCGACGAAACCGCCGGGCGCCTACCGCCGATTCATCGTGTCGGACAACTGATTCCGATGCTTTGAGCAATTCTTGACAGCTGAAGGCCGGGGGGCTGGGTCCCCCTGGTCAGGAGGTCGAAGGGGCGTGCCAGAACGCGTCCCACGCTGCCGTGTCAGCGCAGGCTTCCCAGTGCTCGGCCAGTTGGCCTGATGCGCTGAAGCGCCAGAAGCCGCACACGTGCATTTCCAAGTCCTGCCCATTGCGCGACGCGGTAATGACTTGCGGCACAACCCCCCAGACATCATCTGCATAAAACTCGATCGACTTGCGCCGGACGGTTTCACCGCTGAGCTGACGAAGCAACCCGACGTGATTTTTCATCGCTTGCCGCCCGACGAAGGTCCCACCGATCGGGCTGTGGCCGGCGGTATGGGCAACAAACGGTTCTACGCCCTCGGTGTCGAGTACATCCAAGCCGTCACCACGCCCAGTGCCATAGACCCGTTTGAGCAACTCCACATTGGGATGATCGTTCGTCAGCATTGTGATCCCCTTGCCGTTGATAGCCGCCCTGCATGAGTCGCCTGCTTGTCGCCGTGAGAGCAGCAATCTTGAGAGTTTTTATGTCAGTTGGCGCAGACGGAGTACAGGGCCACGCCAACAGTTCTACTAAGTCAGTTGAGGCCGCCGAAGTACGTCGACGATGGACGTACTCTTTTTCATCGGTCCACCATTTTGGCGAAGCCGGCGTTGATGGCTTGTACGTTAGCTGTGGCCCGGGCAAAACGGATTTGGACGTCTTCCCAATTGACGACATTCCAGAAGGCCTTCACATAGTCGGCCTTGACATTTTTGTATTGCAGGTAGTAAGCGTGCTCCCACATGTCGACCTGAAGCAGCGGGACGATACCCAGAGGCGTGTTGGCCTGCTGGTCGTAGAGCTGGAATGTCAGCAGGCGTTGCCCCAGCGGCTCATAGCCGAGCACTGCCCAGCCTGAACCTTGCAGCCCGTTAGCGGCCGCGGTGAACTGAGCACGGAACTTGTCGAACGAACCAAATTGGTCATCGACGGCGGCCGCGAGATCACCGGTGGGCTCGTCGCCACCGTTGGGAGACAAGTTCTTCCACCAGATGGAGTGGTTGACATGGCCTCCTAGATGAAACGCGAGATTCTTTTCGTTGAGAAAGATGGCCGCATGCTCGTTGCGTGCGCGCGCCTCGTCGAGCTTTGCGATGGCCTCGTTGAGGCCCTTCACATACGTGGCGTGGTGTTTACTGTGGTGGATCTCGTTGATCTGGCCGGATATGTGAGGTTCGAGCGCGCCGTAGTCGTAATCCAAGTCAGGTAACACGTATTCGGTCATGTCCATTTGCTCTCATTTCGGTTAATACCCACACGATCTCCCACGGCTCCGTGGTGTGCGGGGTTTGATCCTCTAACGCGACGGTATCTAGTTCCCGCGGGTCAGTCCTACGTCATTTGACTCATTCGTAGTACGTCTTTTGCACGTGGGACCTGCACCCGTTGACTCGATCTGATGTCTTTGCGGTCAGTCCGCCTGGAGATCCCATGAACTGCTTGCAGGCATCACCCGCAGAGCAACCCAGCCGTGGCCGCGACAGGGCGGCCGGAAGCGGTTGCGAGAGGGTGATTCGGATGCGCGGGCAGCGATTCGCCAGACAGGCGTTGGCTTGCTAGTGTCCTGAGTCATTAATTCGTCGGCAGTAGTTGGCGACGGATTCGAGGATTTGGTCGGCGGTTTTGGTCCAGACGTAGGGGCGGGGGTTGTCGTTCCAGGTTTGGATCCAGGCACGGATGTCGGTGTTGAGTTGGCGCACCGAAGTGTGGGTGCCGCGGCGCAGTTTCTTGGTGGTCAGTTCGGCGAACCACCGTTCGACCAGGTTCAGCCACGATGAGCTGGTCGGGGTGAAGTGCAGGACGAATCGCGGATGTGCTGTGAGCCAACGCTTCACCGCTGGGGTCTTGTGCGTGGAGGCGTTATCCAAGACCAGGTGCACGTCGAGATCGGTGGGTACTTCGGCGTCGATCTTGCGGAGAAACGCCAAGAACTCGGTGGCCCGGTGCCGCGAATGAAGGGCTCCGATGACCTTTCCGGTGGTGAGGTCGAGTGCGGCATACAGGCTGGAGGTGCCGTGACGAACGTAGTCGTGGCTGGCGCGCGCGGGGGTGCCCGGCAGCATCGGGAACACTGGCTGGGTCCGGTTCAAGGCTTGGATCTGAGTCTTTTCATCCACGCACAGCACCAGGGCCCGCTCGGGTGGATTTAGATACAGCCCGACGACGTCGCGGACCTTGGCCACGAACAACGGGTCCTTGGACAGTTTCCACGAATCCTGTTTGTGCGGAGCCAATCCGAACGCTCGCCATACCCGCGAGACCATCGACTGGCTCAGCCCGAGATGCTCGGCCATCGATCGGGTCGACCAGTGCGTGGCATCCGCTGGGGTGGTCTCCAACGTCGCAGTGATCAACGCTTCGATCTGCTCATCGCCCACCAGCCGTGGCCGGCCAGGACGCGGCTCATCGAGCAACCCGTCAAGCCGGTCGGTCACAAACCGCGTCCGCCACTTACGAGCACTGGAAATGTTGATATCGAGCTTGTCAGCGATCGCGGTATTGCTCAGCCCATCGGCAGCGGCCAGCACGATCCGCGACCGCATTGCCAACGCATTGGCACTGTTGGATCGCCTCGACCACGACAACAACTCAGACCGCTCGTCTTCGGTCAGATCCACCACGGGTGCGACAGGATTCGGCACCCACCAAGCTTAAACGCTAATGATGAATTAACGACTCACGACACTAGTGCTTCCTTGCCGACGAAAGAGCCGACACCCGCTGGCGGTGAGCGTAACGTGCCTGGCAGCTCAGTGACTTCGCTGCTGGGCAGCAATCCCCAACGCTGTAACAACTTCAGCCAGAATCAATTTCGAGGTCGTCTAGGCCAACTTCTAACGCCCACAACGCCACTTGCGTTCGTGACGATACACCCAACTTGGCGAGGACGTTGCTGACGTGAGTGCGCGCGGTGCGTTCTGTAATCGAAAGGCGCCGGGCGATTTCTCGATTGGACAATCCCTGGGCAACCAAACTCGCGATGCCCCGCTCACGCGGTGTGAGCAGAGTGATCGACTTGTCACCGGCGCTCCAGGAGCGTGACAGCGCGCCGGTAACCGCCGCGTCGACCGGCATCTCGCCGGCGTGCACGGCTCGCAGGGCTGAAACCAACTCGTCGGGTCCAGCGTCTTTGAGCAAGTAACCATTGGCACCGGCGGCCAGAGCGCGGCGGGCGCGTCCGGCGTCACCGAAGCTGGTCAGCACTAATGTCGCGACCGTTGGATGCGCCGACTTGATCCGCGAGATCGTTTCGGCGCCAGTCAAACCCGGCATCTGCAGGTCCAGCACCACTATGTCAGGAAGCTCGCCGAAGGCTTTCAAACGTCCCAGCTGGTCCAGAACGTGCTGACCGTCCTCGGCATCGCCGACCACATCGATGTCGTCGTGCATAGCGAAAAAGGCACGCATACCCTGGCGGACGACGGCATGGTCGTCTGCGAGCAACACGCGAATGGGCGCCCTCGAGCTGCTAGTCATCGGCTGGCACCGTATCGAGGGGCACAACGATCTGGATGCTGGTGCCTTGCGGTGAGCTGTTGATGACCAACTGTCCGCCGAGTTCGCGACACCGGGCTCGCATGTTGTCGAGTCCAACGTGACCCGGCCTGCGCAGACTCGGATCGAAACCGCATCCATCGTCGATGATTTCGACCTTGAGCGCCTCGCCCGACGAATCGGCGGTGGTCGTTAATTTCACCAAGATGGTTTCAGCGTTGGCATGGTTGACAGCGTTACCGATTGCCTCCTGGCTGATCCGGTAGATGTGTTCGTCGTAAGGAGCTGCCAGCGGCGGGATGTCCTCGGCAGCGTCCACCGCGACCTCGATCTTCTCGCGAGCCCGAATGGCTGCAGCGAGGCGCTGTAGCGCGGGAACCAGCGCGTGCTCCCGCAACTCGCTCGGACGCAAATGCAAGACGAGCGAACGCATCTCCTCCACCGCGGAGCTGATGAGCGTGTTGAGCTCTCTGAGACCGTCGGCCAACTGTGCGGTGCCGCAATCGGGGCGGGCGGCCTCGAGTTGAAGGGCTCGAGCCCTGAGCTGCATAGAAAACAACAGCTGCGACACGGCGTCATGCAAATCACGGGCCACGTGGGCACGTTCTTCCAAAGCCGCCTTGTCCTTGGCCTGAGCCAACAACCGGGCGGTGTGCACCGCCAACGCACCATGCTCGGCCATGGCCGTCAGAAATGCGATATCCGAAGGGCTGGGTTCATTTCCCTTGGTATAGAAGGCCGTGAGCACCCCCACGGTCTCGCCGCGCACCGACAACGGAACTGAGGCCAACGTCTGCCATTGCGCCCGCCGGGTGAGCTCAACCAGTGGGGCGAACCGCGGGTCATCGAAAGTGTTCGCGACATCGGTGATAGTAAGCGCGCCTGTCTGATACACCTTGTCGACGGCCAGCGGTGCTCCCATCGACCGCGCTTCCTCTAGCCGTTCGTGATAGTGCTCGGGACATCGCGACGCCCCTAGCATGTCGTAGGTGTCGCCAAGGCGCGAGCGCAGACTCACGGCGCACATGTCAGCCCCGCTCACGGTGCGCGCTTCGTCGGCGAGGCCGTTAAGGACGGTCTGCAGCGAGCCTTGCCATGCGATATTGGAGGCGGTGCGCGCAAATGCCGCGATCATGCGGTCTTGGCGCTGCTGTGGGTCCTTCATCCCGACAGGCGCATCGGCGTGCATAGGACCAAATCTACGCCGCGCGGCAATCCTCCTCAGCGAAGACCAGATCGGCGCCGAAACCTACTGCGTCCCCAGCGCACCCCCTCTAGGTGCGCCGCCGAAGTGGTGGCAATGGCTTCTGGGCGAGCCGGCGACCCGCGGGGCCGACCGCAACGAGGGTGTGGCTCTCCTTATGGGCGTCTATTCCGATCATGACTTTCACGCGACCTCGTCGACCAGCTCGATGGCCCGGCCGAGCGTGGCAAGCTTCGCCTCCAGCGTGTCGCCGGCCGGATACAGCCGCACGGTGTTCACCCCGGCATCCCGCCACACCGTAAGCCGGGCGCGGACCATCTCCTCGGTGCCGATCAGCGTGGTGGCCAACACCATCTCGTCGGTGACCAGTGCGGCCGCGCCGTCGCGGTCGCCGCCCTGCCAGCGTTCGCGCACCTCGGCGGCGACCTCGGCCCACCCTTGGCGACTGTAGGCCTGGTTGTAGTAGTTCGTGCTGGACGAGCCCATGCCGCCCAGGCTGAAGGCGAGCTCCTTTTTGCGGCCCGCGACCATGCCGCGCAGCTCCTCCTCATCGGAAGCAAAGGCGACTTCGGCGCCTTGGCAGATGTCGACGTCGGCGCGCGTGCGGCCAGCGGCGGCCAAGCCCTCGTCAAGGTGCGAGAAGTACGCGTCGCCGGCCTCCTCCGGCACGAAGCTGGTGCCCAGCCAGCCATCGGCGGTCCGACCGGTCAACCGCAGCATCGCCGGTGACAGCGTGGCCAGGTAGATCGGGATCGGGTGTTCCGGCCGCGTCGACAGCCGCATCGGCACCCCTTCGCCGCCGGGCAGCGGAATGTGAAATTGCGTGCCCGAGTAAGACACTTTGCCTCCGGCGAAGACCTGCCGCACGATGTCGACCGTTTCGGAGATGCGCGCCAGGGGACGGCGGAAGGAGACGCCGTGCAGGCCCTCGATCACCTGCGGGCCGGACGCGCCCAGGCCGAGCAGGAAACGCCCGCCCGACAGGTTGGAGAGCGTGATGGCGGTCTGCGCGACCATGACCGGCGAGCGGACGCCCACCTGCAGGACACCCGACCCCAGGAGGACCCGCTGGGTCCGCGCCGCGAGGTAGCCCAGGGCCGAGGGCGCGTCGGAGCCCCAGGCCTCGGCGACCCAGCACACGTCGAGGCCCAGCTTCTCCGCTTCGACGACGAAGGCCGCGGTTTGGGCCGCGGCGCTGGACAACTCGACCGTCGTCGCGGTGCGCATCAGCGCACCCCGTGCTCGGCCAGCCTCTTGATGGCGGCGAGTGTCTTGCCGATCGCGGCCTCGAACTCGCGCATCCGCACGAACACGATTTTCTGCTCCTTGTCGGGCATGGACTCGATGGCCACCGACAGCCCGGAACGACCCGGGCCCATCTGCATCCAGTAGCTCAGCGCCGTGCCGCCGTCGCGGGGCGTCAGCCTGAACCGCCACATCGCGGCGGGGTTATCGGGTTCGCCGACCGCCCAGGCGAATTCGCGCGGCTCATCGCACGCGACGATTTGGGAGGTGGTGCTCCATTGCCCGAACGCCTCGTGCTCGTTGTGTCCGACGAAGCGGGCGCCCACGCGTGGGGCGTCTGCACCCTCGGCCCACTCCACGGCTTGCAACTCGTTGCTCAGCGACGGCATCAGCTTGATGTCGGAAACCAGGCTCCACACCCGGGACGGATTAGCATCGATCCACGTCGATGCCTCCACCGTCGGTTTGTCCGCATAGCGTGCGCCGGTCCATTCCACGCAGCCCATTGTCCCCCCGCGCGCAAGGCCCGCTTTGCGCATGGGGGACGTGGGCGGCCGTCAGGCGGCAGCGGACACCGGATCGGCCGAGCGGTCGCCGGTCGCCTTCCGCACCATGGAGTCGGGGAAGGTCAGCCGAACGATCTTGCGGACGACCGTCCCGAACTGCCGCAGCAGCGGGCCGCGGTTGTAGGGGATGCCGTGGCGTTCGCAGATCGCCTGCACCTCGGGCGCAATCTCGGCGTACCGGCGCGCCGGCATGTCGGGAAACAGGTGGTGCTCGATCTGGTGCGACAGGTTGCCCGACAGCAGATGAAACAGCTTGCCTCCGGTGAGATTTGCCGAACCGAGGACTTGGCGGAAGTACCACATGCCGCGGGACTCGTCCCTGGTCTCCTCGACGGTGAATTCCTGAGTGCCGTCCGGGAAGTGGCCGCAGAAGATGATCATGTACGACCACACGTTGCGCATCAGGTTGGCGGAGAGATTGCCCGTGAAGACGAACGGCGCGAAGGGACCGGCCAGCAAGGGGAAGGCCACGTAGTCCTTGAGCGTCTGCCGGCGTGTCTTCTTCCAGATGGCGCGCAGCACCTCGCGCTTGTCGGCGAGCTCGATCTCGCCGGAGCGGATGCGCTCGGTCTCCAGTTCGTGCAGCGCGACGCCGTACTGGAACAGCACCATCAACAGGAAGGCGTAGAGCGGATTGCCCAGGAAGTAGGGCTCCCAGCGCTGATCTTCGCTCATCCGCAGGACGCCGTAGCCGATGTCGCGGTCCATCCCCACGATGTTGGTGTGGGTGTGGTGCATGTAGTTGTGCGAATGTCGCCATTGATCCGCCGGGCAGGCGGTGTCCCACTCGAAGGACCGGCCGGAGATGGTGGGGTCGCGCATCCAGTCGTATTGACCGTGCATGATGTTGTGGCCGATTTCCATGTTGTCCAGGATCTTTGACAATCCCAGCATCGCGGTTCCCAGCAGCCAAGCGGGCGGCAGGAAGCCGGCAAACAGTAGCGCGCGGCCACTGAGTTCCATGGCGCGCTGGGCCTTGATGACGCGGCGGATATAGTCGGCGTCCTCGGCGCCCAGGCTGGCCATCACGCGCTCCCTGATGGCGTCCAGCTCGCGGCCGAATGCGTCGGCCTGTTCGGGGGTCAGGGTGATCTTGTTCTGTGTCATGGCTTCTCCTCTCGGAAACTTCGGCGGCTCAGAGCGATAGGTTGACGTCGCCGACGGGGACGGACACGCAGATCTGCACGTCTTCGTCGGGGCCGGTCGAGACGGAGCCGGTGATCAGGTTGCGCACCGTTCCCGCGGTCTTCCGGCGGGTGCAGGTGTGGCAGATGCCCATCCGGCAGCCGTTTTCGGGTGACAGGCCGGCCGATTCCGCCTGTTCCAGCAGCGAGCGTCCATCATCGACGACATCGATCCCGCTGTCGGCGAAGGTGACGCGGCCGCCCGAGGGGTTGGCGGGCGCCTCGAACGACGGCGGGACGAAGCTCTCGGTGTAGACGTTGCCGCAGTGGTTCCGCACGGCCTCGACCAAAGGTGTTGGGCCGCAGACGAACACCGCATCGGGCGACGGCATGGCGGCTTCCAAATGCGTGGCGTCGAACCGGCCTTCCAGATCGCCGCCGTCGGATCGCGTGAAGCCGTGCAGCACGCGGACGCCGGGCATTGCCGCCAGCTCGTCGCGGTAGCACGCCTCGGCCTGCGTGCGGGCGTAGTGGATGAACGCGAGCTCGCCCCGGTGTTTCTCGGCGACCAGCGTGCGCAGCATCGCCATGACCGGCGTGATGCCGCTTCCCCCGGAGACAAAGAGGATCCGCTTCGGTCGGTGGGCCGGCAGCACGAAGTCACCACCGGCGCCCGTCAAGCCGACCACCATGCCGCGGCGGGCGTGTTCGTAGAGGTAGTTGGAGACCAGGCCGCCGTCGTGCCGGCCGATGGTCAGCTCGAGATTGGCGTCCCCTTCGGCATTGGCCGGGGAGTAGCAGCGGGTGTGCCGGCGGCCGTCGATCTCGACGGCGACGTTGACGTACTGGCCGGCTTGGACTGTCCAAGCGGACCTGAAGCTCTCGTTGGGCGCGAGGGTGAGGGTGAGACTGCGGGCGGTGGTGCGGCGCGCGTCGATCACCTTGGCGCGGGCCTGGCCCAGCGTCCAGGTTGGCGCCACCAGCTCGGTGTAGCGGTCGACACCGTGCGGGCCGGTGAGCAGGTCGAGGAGGTCCGAACCCAACACTCGCTTCCGAAGAGTCCGAGCAAGGGCCCGACTAGGAGTTGTTTGAGTGAACATATGTACACCGTGATGCCACACCACCCGGTCAGTCAAGGGTTTACTGCACGTCTGTGGTAGGGTTCACATAGTGAACAGCCGTACTCCTAGCTCACGGGTGCGCGGTTCTGGTCGCGAGCGCGTGCGCGAAAGCCGGTCTCGTGAGGAGCGCAAGGAGGCCACCCGGCGCGCCATCATTGCCGCGGCACTCAAGCTGCTGCAGGACCGCAGCTTTTCCAGCCTCAGTCTGCGGGAGGTGACCCGCGAAGTCGGGATCGTGCCCGCGGCGTTCTACCGCCACTTCGAGTCGATGGAGGCCCTGGGGCTGGTCCTGATCGACGAGTCGTTCCGCAGCCTGCGCGACACCCTGCGTGAAGCGCGCGCCGGCAAGCTCGACCCGAACCGGGTGATCGAGTCGTCCGTGGAGATCCTGGTCGCCAGTGTCGCCCAGCGGCGCGAACATTGGCGGTTCATCGCGCGCGAACGCAACAGCGGGCTGAGCGTGCTGCGCTACGCCATCCGCACCGAGATCCGGTTGATCACCTCGGAACTCGCCACCGACCTGGCGCGCTTCCCGCGGCTGCACGAGTGGACCACCGAGGATCTCAACGTGCTGGCGACCCTGTTCGTCAACGCGATGATCGTCATCGCCGAGGCGATCGAGGACGCGCAGAGCACCGAGGCGCTGGAAGACATCCGGCGGATCGCGGTCAAGCAACTACGGATGATCGCGATCGGCATCGCCGGTTGGAAGAGCACTCCCTAGCGATCGCCGCCCAGCCGCCGCGCGCGCAGTGAACAGTCGAACACTGGTCGCGTCACTCCGTCGTCTGAGTAAAGTCCGGCGCCGCGTTCTCGTCGACCACTTCGTACAGCGACTCGCCGTCTTCCGGCGCCCCGTCGATCTGGCCCCGATGAGCGCGTCCGGGCGGACCGTCGGCGGGTGCGCCCGCGGCCGGCGTGTCGGGCGAGACGTCGGGCTCCTCCTCGGCGAGCCGGGCATCCAGGGATTCGCCCTCCCGTTCTTCCCGGGCCGTCATGCCGAAGCGGTTGGCCTCGCTCCAGCCCTCGGGCGGGTCGACGACGATGTCACCGTCGTCGTTGTGGAGTTCGTCGGAGTCGGTGCCTTCGCTCGCGTTCAGGGTGTCACCCGGCCCGCCTTCCTCCGGGAAGTCAGCGGGGTCGACCTCGGCCTGGGGGTTTTCGCTCATGCGGGAACGGTTGCCCGCCGTAAAGAGGGGCTAAACGCTACCGCGGCGAGCGCCACATCGCCCACATCGTGGGGCCACCGTCGGGCAATACCAGCTCGCGGGTCACCGTGAAACCGAAACGCTCGTAGTACGGCACATTTTCGGGCTTGCTCGACTCGAGATAGGCCGGACAGTATTCGGCGTCGCAGCGGTCCAGCCGAGACCGCATCAGGGCCTGACCGAAGCCCTGGCCGCGGACCGACGGGTCGCTGCCGATGGCGGCCAGATACCAGTGCGGCTCTTCGGGATGCGTGCGCTTCATCAATTCCTGCACGCCACGCGCCCTGGTCGCGCGCATGCCGAACACGCGCAGGAAGGTCGGGGTCATCGCCAGTTCGCCCAGCCGCGTCTCCCGCCACCGATTGGGGGGATCCCAGAGCGCGGCCGCGCCGATGCCCGGGCCGTCGCACGCCACCTCAACGCCACCGCAGCCCAGATGATGGTGGCGCGTCATCGTGGCGAAGACGCGGTGCAGGTTCGCGGTGCGCGCCCGGTCGTCGGGCAGCAGCCACGTCATCACCGGGTCGTCGTAGAAGGCACGCGCCAGGGTGCGTGACAGCTCGCGGACGTCGGCCTTCCGCGCTGGGCGCGCCTGGGGAGTCACCCGAGTCAGGTTAGCGGGTGATCTCCATCGCGGGTGTCATCGCCGCAGCGGTGGGTACGTTACCGCGGTGACCGGCGTTTCGCGTCGCGCATTCGGGCGGGCAGCCGCCGGTTTCGGCATGCTCGGCACCACCGGGCTCGGTGCCGGGTGCGGGCGGCCGGGCGGCGCCGACCACACGGCGCCCGCCGCCCCGCCACCGCCGGCGGCCAAGCCGGTGGGTGTGGTGCTCTCGCACGAGCAGTTCCGCACCGACCAGCTCGTGGCGCAAGCCCGGGCGGCCGAACAGGCGGGCTTTGCCCACGTCTGGGCCAGCGACCACATCCAGCCGTGGCAGGACAACGAGGGCCATTCGATGTTCCCGTGGCTGACCCTGGCGCTGGTCGGCAACGCCACCAGCCGCATCTCATTCGGTACCGGCGTGACCTGCCCCACCTACCGCTACCACCCGGCCGTGGTGGCCCAGGCATTTGCCTCGCTGGCGATCCTGTATCCCGGACGGGTGTTTTTGGGAGTCGGGACCGGGGAACGGCTGAACGAACAGGCGACCACCAACGCGTTCGGCAACTACACCGAGCGTCACGACCGGCTGGTCGAGGCGATCAGCCTGATCCGCCAGTTGTGGAGCGGATCACGAATCTCCTTCGCCGGTCGCTACTTTCAGACCAGCGCGTTGAGGCTTTACGACACGCCTTCCACCCCCACGCCGATCTTTGTGGCGGCCAGCGGGCCCAAGAGCGCCACGCTGGCCGGTCAATACGGCGACGGCTGGATCAGTCAGGCGCGCGACATCACCAACCCAACGCTGCTGGCGGCGTTCGGTGCGGGCGCGCGGGCCGCCGGCCGCGACCCGGGCGCCATGGGTAAGCGGGCCGAGCTGTTCGCGGTCGTCGGCGACGCCGCCGAGGCCACCGCCGCCGCGGGCCTGTGGCGCTTCACCGCCGGCGCCGTCGACCAGCCGAGTCCGGTCGAAATCCAGCGCGCCGCGCAGGCCAACCCCATCGACAAGGTGTTGGCCAACTGGACCGTCGGAACCGACCCGGCACCGCACATCAAGGCGGTGCAAGCGATCCTCGACGCGGGCGCCATCCCGTTTGTGCACTTCCCGCAAAGCAATCCGCTGACGGCCATCGAGTTCTACCGCACCAACGTGTTGCCGAAGTTGCACTAGTTCGACGTGGGCTCGACCTCGGGCTGAATGTAGACGACGCGCACCGCGGGCACCGTCTCCCGGACGCGCGCCTCGGCGTTCCGGATCACATCGGCCGCGACGGCGAATTCCTCCTCGGGCCCGAACACGACCTTGGCGGCCACCACCATCTGATCGGGGGCGAGGTACTGGGTACGCAGGTCCAGCACGGAATCGACGTGCTGCGCTTGTTGGAGGGCAGACCGAATCATCTTGCATTGGCTCGCCGTCGCGCCCTCGCCGATCAACAGGCTGTGCGTCTCGATGATCAAAACCACGGCGATGACGGCCAACAAGATGCCGATGCCGAGCGTGCTCACGGCGTCCCACAACGGGTTTCCCGTCACGGCGGTCAGCGTGACGCCCGCAAACGCCACGCCCAGACCGAGCAGCGCGGCGCTGTCTTCCAGCAGGACGACGGGTGGCTCAGGGACACGGGAATTGCGAACGAACTGCCACCAATTCTCGGAACCCTTCAGCCGCCTGGACTCCCGTCGCACCGTGCGCAGGCTGAAGCCTTCCAAGACCGCGGCGACGACCAGGATCGCGATGGCGACGCCGGGCGCGGTCAACGGCTCGGGATGCGAGAGCTTGCGGAACCCCTCGTACAGGGCGGCGACCGCACCCAGCACGAACACCAGAAGTGCCACGACGAAGGAATAGAAGTACCGGCTTCGGCCATAGCCGAACTGATGCAGGGCATCCGGGCGCCGCAGCGCCGCATGTTTGCCGACCAACAACAGCAGCTCGTTGATCGTATCGGCAAGCGAATGCAGCGATTCCGCGAGCATCGCCGAGCTTCCGGTCACCAGGAAACCGACGAATTTGGCCGCCGCGATCCCCGCATTGGCGGCGAACGCCACCACAACAGACTTCGTTGTGCTGTCGCCCGCCATCGCGTAGAGCTACCCCCGACGGGACGGGGCGAAACGATCGATGTTTTGCCACAGCCGCACTCGCGGGTCAGCGCGGACCGTCCCGTTTCAAGGCTTTAGCCCCGGGTATCCGCAGGCCACTTCGAGTCACAAGCCCAACTGGAAGGCAAGGCATGGACGCAATCACTTTTCTTCGCCAGGACCATAAAAGCGTGCTCGGTTTGTTCGAGACGCTCGACGGGGCACCCTCGGGCTCGGGCGCCGAGGCGAGCGGCCTTGAGACCGTCGTGAACAACCTCATCATCGCGGAGTCACAGCACGAAGCCATTGAGGAGCAGTTCTTTTGGCCCGCGGTGCGCAAGGCGATCGGCGACGGAATGACCGACAAGGCGATCGAGCAGGAGCAGGCCGGCAAGCAGCTGTTGCAGCGGCTCGAGGACGGCAAGCCCGGCGAGCCCGACTATCACGAAGCGCTGCAGGAGTTCATCAAGGCGGGTCGCGAACACATCGCGTACGAGCAGGACGTGGTGTGGCCGCAGGTCGAGCTGGCGATCAGCCGCGAAGAGTTGGAGAAGATCGGCGAAAAGCTGGAGCAGGCAAAGAAAATAGCTCCCACCCGCCCCCACCCGGATACCCCGCCCAACCCGACGGTGCTGAAGACCATGGGAATGGGGGCGGCGGTCGTCGACCACGTCCGCGACGCGCTCACCGGGCGTGCGGAGGACAACCCGCCGGACCCGCAGGTCAAGTAGCGAGAGGCACGAAGGCCGGGCGCTGGGTCGCCAGCGCCCGGCCTTCCTGTCCCAATTAACTTGTGGGCGTGTGCTGTTCGTGCGTGAAGGGTTTCTCGGCCTTGATCGCGGGTGAACCCTGCGGGTTCTGCTGCGCGCCCTGGTTCTGCCGCGTGCTCCCACCCAGCCACTGCTGTTCGGGCTTCTCGACGTACTCCCACTCCACGCCCTCCGGCCACGGCCCCTGGCCCTGGTTCCAGGGTCCGCGGATCGATTCACCGTTGCCGTTGGACATGTTGAAGGCGACGTTTTGGAAGCGCGGGTCACCCGGAAGCTGCCCCGGCGGGAAGTTCACCGGCAGCTCGTTCAGCGCCGCGGTGAACTGTTGGTAATGCGCGACCTCGCGCGTCATCAGGAAGCTGAGGGTGTCCTGCACACCGGGGTCGTCGGTGTACTGCTTGAGGTACTCGTAGACGATCTTGGCGCGCGACTCGGCCGCGATGTTGTTGCGCAGGTCGACGGTCGGGTCACCGTTGGCGTCGATGAAGGCGCCGGTCCAGTTGTTTCCCCCGGAATCCTTGACATCCGGCCCACCACCGCTGAGCACCAGGAACAGCGGGTTGACCGACACCGAGTGGATGATGCTGTCGCGTCCGTCGCCGCTGGCCACCGCCGGCATCCAGTCACATTTCTCATGGGCGATCTTCAAATTGTCGTTGAGACCGTCGAGGAGCATCGTGATCATCGAGCCGACCATCTCGAGGTGACTGAGCTCCTCGGTGGCGATGTCCATGAACAGGTCGTACATCTTCGGGTTCTTCTGCCGCAGCACGAAGGCCTGAGTGAAGTACTGCAACGCAGCGGTGAGTTCCCCGTTCGCGCCGCCGAACTGGTCCATCAGTAACGTCGCGAACCGCGGGTCGGGTCGGTCGACGCGAACCTCGAATTGAAGATCTTTATTGTGAACGAACACTGGGGCCTCCATGGGGGTACGAAGAAGGTTCTGGTCGACGGCGGGTACCCGGGAGGTATCTGAACAAACGGGCATGGATAACAAATCGGTTAGCTGGACGGGTCGCGCCGCTCCGGACGGCGCCAACGCTGGCCCGGGTTCCGCGGTGCGTTTATGTCGGGCACAATCGCGCCTATGGAGTCTTTAGACCCAACGTCGAAGCACGAGCTGGCCATGCGGATGGCGGAGCTGGCCCGCGACATCGCAGCGCCGCGATCTCTCGGTGACGTTCTCGCCGACGTGACCACCGCCGCGGTCGAGCTGATACCCGCGGCCGACATCGCGGGGGTGTTGCTGGTGAAGGGGGGCGACGAGTTCGAATCGCTCGCCGACACCGACAGCCTGGTTGCGCAGCTCGACAAGCTGCAGCACGACTTCAATGAAGGCCCCTGCCACGACGCCGCCCTCAAACAAACGATCGTGCGGACCGACGACCTGCGCGAGGAACCCCGCTGGCCCCAATACGCGCCGGCCGCCGTGGAACGCGGTGTGCTGAGCAGTCTTTCATTCAAGCTCTACACGGCCGACCGGACGGCGGGCGCACTGAACCTGTTCAGCTTCCGGCCCCACGTGTGGGACACCGAAGCCGAGACCATCGGCTCGGTG
Organism: Mycobacterium hainanense; assembly: GCF_041890355.1. Classification (NCBI taxonomy): domain Bacteria; kingdom Bacillati; phylum Actinomycetota; class Actinomycetes; order Mycobacteriales; family Mycobacteriaceae; genus Mycobacterium; species Mycobacterium hainanense. Next base: position 5,602,291 of record NZ_CP169059.1, read on the forward strand.
TTCGCCGCGCACGCCGCGTCGGCGATCATGGCGAGTCGCCACGGGCAGCAGATGCAATCGGCCCTGTCCACGCGGGACCGGATCGGCCAGGCCAAGGGCATCATCATGGAGCGCTACGGCGTGGATGAACTGCGCGCGTTCGACCTGCTGCGCCGCCTGTCGCAGGAGAGTCAGACCAAGCTCATCGACATCGCCCAGCGGGTCGTCGACACCCGCCGCGAGGACTGATTGTGCACCGCCGCCATCTACGATGGGTTGGCTTCATCGACGAGGCCGGCGCGGCGCTGCGCCGGGGAACGGGTGGTCACCGTGTGGGATTTCGAAACAGACCCTGAGTATCAGGCAAAGCTGGACTGGGTCGAAAAGTTTATGGCCGACGAGCTCGAACCGCTCGACCTGGTCGCTCTCGATCCTTATGACAAGAAGAACGCCGAGATGATGGCCGTCCTGCGGCCGCTACAGCAGCAGGTGAAGGACCAGGGGCTGTGGGCCGCACACCTGCGGCCGGAGCTCGGCGGCCAGGGGTTCGGTCAGGTCAAGCTGGCGCTGCTCAACGAGATCCTGGGTCGCTCCCGCTGGGCGCCGTCGGTCTTCGGCTGCCAAGCGCCGGACTCCGGCAACGCGGAGATCTTGGCGATGTTCGGCACCGACGAACAGAAGGCCCGCTACCTGCAACCACTGCTCGACGGCGAGATCACCTCGTGCTATTCGATGACCGAGCCGCAGGGCGGTTCGGATCCGGGCCAATTCGTCACCGCCGCGACCCGTGACGGTGACTATTGGGTGATCAATGGCGAGAAGTGGTTCTCCACCAACGCCAAGCACGCGTCGTTCTTCATCGTCATGGCGGTCACCAACGCCGAAGCGCGCACCTACGACAAGATGTCGCTGTTCATCGTTCCGGCCGAGACACCGGGCATCGAGATCGTGCGCAACGTCGGTGTGGGCGCCGAGTCGTCGGCGCGCGCCAGCCACGGCTATGTGCGCTACACCGATGTCCGTGTCCCGGCCGATCACGTGCTGGGCGGCGAGGGCCAGGCGTTCATGATCGCGCAGACGCGGCTCGGCGGCGGTCGCATCCACCATGCGATGCGCACAATCGCCTTGGCGCGCAGCGCCTTTGACATGATGTGCGAGCGGGCGGTATCACGCAAGACACGGCACGGGCGGCTTTCCGATTTTCAGATGACCCAGGAGAAGATCGCCGACAGCTGGATCCAGATCGAACAGTTCCGGTTGCTGGTGCTGCGCACCGCGTGGCTGATCGACAAGCACCACGACTATCAGAAGGTGCGCCGGGACATCGCCGCGGTGAAGGTGGCCATGCCCCAGGTGCTGCATGACGTCGTGCAGCGGGCCATGCACCTGCACGGCGCGCTCGGGGTCTCCGACGAGATGCCGTTCGTCAAGATGATGGTCGCTGCCGAGTCGCTGGGCATCGCCGACGGCGCCACCGAATTACACAAGATGACGGTGGCGCGCCGGACGTTGCGCGAATATCAGCCCGTGACAACGCCGTTCCCGTCGGCACACATACCCACCCGGCGGGCGGAAGCCCAGGCCCGGCTGGCCGCGCGGCTCGAGCATTCCGTCGCGGAGTTCTGAGCCGGAGTCACACCCTTCCCCCGGCGACACGTAAACCGTTGCGACGACACGCCAGCGCGCGTCGCAACGGTTTATATCTCGCGGTGGCCCGTGGCGCCAGCGACCGTCAGCTGATGTAGCGGACGATGCTCTCGGCCACGCACGCCGGCTTGGGTGCGCCCTCAATCTCAACGGTGGTCGACATGGTCGCCTGCACGGCGCCGTTTCCGACGTCGTCGACGCTGACCAGTGATGTCTGCGCACGCACCCGGGAACCGACCGGCACCGGGGCAGGAAAGCGAACCTTGTTGAGGCCGTAGTTGATTGCGAGCTTGATGCCGTTGACGGTGTAGATCTGGTGCTGAAGGCGGGGCAGCAACGCCAGCGTCATGAAACCGTGGGCGATCGTCCCGCCGAACGGCCCGGCGGCCGCGCGCTCCGGGTCCACGTGGATCCACTGGTGATCACCGGTCGCGTCGGCGAACAGGTTGACGTCCTCTTGGGTGATGGTCACCCATTCGCTGTGCCCGATCGTTTCCCCGGTGGCGGCCGCGAGGTCGGCGACTGATTCGAAGGTGCGCATTGAGTCCTCCTTGACTTCGCGGGTAACAATAACGCTCGCCTTTGCCCCGCGACGGCGCGGGTTTCAAGGACACGCTGTGCCGGTAGCCGGAACAGGTTTCACACCGGCAAGCCGGGGAAGCCCTGCGCGAGGATGCAGAATCGCAAGGAGGGAGATGGCATGCCCGAACGCACGCGGCACGGGACCGAGTCGAAGGCGCAAAGGGGCACGGCGAGGCTGCGGCCATCGGAGCGAATCCGCGAAGCCGAAAGCGTGCGCCTGAATGTTCCGATGCTCGGACAGGTGCGAGTACCCCGGGCCGACCACCTCGCGTTCTACGGTGGGCTGGCCGCCCTGGCGGCGATCCAGATCCTCGATTGGCCCATGGTGCTGTTGCTGGGTGCCGGCCAGGCGCTGGCGGAAAGGCAACACAGCCGCGTCGTCCGCGGGTTCGGCGACGCCTTGAGTGAGGCTTGATCGCTTCGTGCGCCGCGCTAGCGCTGCGGCAAGCGGTTTGGGATTTGTGGCGAACCGTCCGACTCGTCGCAGTTTGGCGGCGCAGGAGGGGGGAACCCGTCAGAGTTAGCCGCCCCACCGGAAGGAAACGAATGGCTGAGAATAAGGGCCACAAAGCCGAGTCGGACGTGGAACCTGAGACCCACGAGTCCAGGTCGCGCGACGCGGCCGGAGAGGCTGACGGCTCGTATGTCGGGGCAGCCGGTTCCGATGACTCCTTCGACGCCGGGGAAACGGGTGCTGAAGCGCGGAGTCAGCAAGGCTAACCCCCTGCGCCGCAGGCTGTTTCGAGCCGCCGAGCGCGCCGATCCCGTCGCACGTAGTAGTGGAAGCCGACCCCGAGGTTGATGCGGTTCCCGTCCTCGGCGCCGCCTTCGGGCCGCGCCGCCCGGTTGGCTCGCCTCCTCGGTGAGCGGGCCGATGCGCCCGCCACCGAACCCGCCACGCCGGTCGGGTGACATGCCGCTGGCGCAAGATGGGGCTGTGAGGCTGCTGCTGATTTCCGACACCCACGTCCCGAAACGCGCCCGCGACCTGCCCGCGCGGGTATGGGACGAGGTCGACGCGGCCGACGTCGTCGTGCACGCCGGTGACTGGGTGGTTCCCGAACTGCTCGACGAACTCGAACGCAGGTCGGCCCGGCTGGTGGCGTGCTGGGGAAACAACGACGGCCCCGAACTGCGGGCCCGGTTGCCCGAGCTGGCGGACGCCACGCTGGCGGGCGTGCGGTTCACCGTGGTGCACGAGACGGGCGCGGCGGCCGGGCGGGAGACCCGGATGTCACGGCTGTATCCCGACACCCAGGTCCTGGTGTTCGGGCACAGCCACATTCCCTGGGACAGCCGCACCGACACGGGGTTGCGCCTGCTCAATCCCGGTTCGCCGACGGATCGCCGCCGGCAGCCCCACTGCACCTACATGACCGCCCGCGTCGATGACGCGGCCCTGGTCGACGTGGTCCTGCATCGCCTCCCTAAGTAAGGGGTACATACCTACTGCACAGCTTCCCCACATAAATAGCTCGGCTATAGAGGTATTATGGAAAAGGTGCAGTCAACAACGGACGTGGTCACCGACGTGTTTCGCGTTGTCGGCAGGTTCCGCCGGCAGCTGCGCCGCACGGCCGGGCGTGGCTTCGACTCGTCGGCGCTGACCGAGTCGCAGTCCGAGCTGTTGTGGCTGGTGGCTCGGCAACCCGGCATCTCCGTCAACGCGGCCGCCGCCGAGCTCGGGCTGGCCCCCAACACCGCGTCGACCCTGGTCTCGAAGTTGGTCTCCGGCGGACTGCTCGTCCGCACCGTCGGCGACCCGGACCGCAGGGTCGGCCGGCTGAACCTGGCCGAACCGGCCCAGGAGATCGTCGACGCGTCTCGGGCCGCGCGTCGGGCGGTGCTGGCCGACGCGCTCGCCGAACTCGACGACAACCAAATCGAGTCTTTGACAAGAGGATTGGAGGTCATCGAGCTGATGACCCAGACATTGCAGGAGCGACGATGAGCGGTTCATTGCCGATGGCGGTCGACGCCAGGCACCTGACCTACCGATATGGCCAGTTCACCGCCGTCAACGACGTCACGTTGCAGGTACGAACCGGCGAAACCATGGGGATGCTCGGCCCGAACGGCGCCGGCAAGACCACCATGGTCCGGATGCTCACCACGCTGGCCCCGGTGCAGCAGGGCGAGTTACGCATCTTCGGGCTGGACGCCCGCCGCCAAACCACCGACATTCGCAGCAATATCGGCTATGTGCCGCAACAACTCTCGATCGAACCGGCGTTGACGGGCCGGCAGAACGTCGAGTGGTTCGCGCGGCTGTACGGGGTGCCCCGGGCCGAACGTTCCGACCGCGCCGAGCAGGCGCTGGCCGCGATGGACCTGCTTGAGGTGGCCGACCGGCTGGCTGCGGCCTATTCCGGCGGAATGGTTCGCCGCCTCGAGGTGGCGCAGGCGCTGGTCAACCGCCCGTCGCTGTTGATTCTCGACGAACCGACCGTCGGGCTCGATCCGATCGCCCGCGACGGCGTGTGGACGCAAGTGCAGAAAATGCAGGCGCAGTTCGGGATGACCGTGCTGCTCACCACCCACTACATGGAGGAGGCCGACGCGCTTTGCGATCGGGTCGCCCTGATGCACCGTGGTGAGCTACGGGCGGTGGGTACACCCGCGAAGCTGAAGTCGACGGTGTCGCCGCGGGCGACCCTCGAGGACGTGTTCCGCCACTACGCGGCGTCGGACTTGGCGGACGGGGAGCCCACCGAGTCCGACGCCTCGTTCCGCGAAATCCGTTCCGCGAGAAAGGTTGCGCGCCGTGTCGGTTGATAGCGCCATGCCAGGTGCCCTGGTCCGCGCGCCGCGCGGATGGCAACGCGTGGGCGCCGTGATCAGCCGTATCGGCGCGTTCGCGATCGTCGAGCTGCAGAAGTTGCAGCACGACAGGACCGAACTCGTCACGCGAATGGTGCAGCCGGCGTTGTGGCTGCTCATCTTCGGGACCACGTTCAGCCACCTGCACGTCATCCACACCGGGTCGGTGTCCTACCTGGCCTTCCTGGCGCCGGGGATCATCGCCCAGTCCGCGCTGTTCATCTCGATTTTCTGTGGGATACAGATCATTTGGGATCGCGACGCCGGCGTCCTCGCCAAGCTGATGGTGACGCCCGCGCCCGCGTCCGCGTTGGTCACCGGCAAGGCGTTCGCGGCCGGGGTGCGTTCGGTCGCCCAGGTGGTCGGCGTGATGGCGTTGGCGTACCTGATGAACGTCGGCCTGACGGTGAACCCGCTGCGGATCGTCGCGGCCATGGCGGTCGTCATGTTGGGTGCCGCGTTCTTTGCGTGCCTGTCGATGACGCTCGCCGGCCTGGTGCGCAACCGTGATCGCCTGATGGGCATAGGCCAGGCCATCACGATGCCGTTGTTCTTCGCCTCCAACGCGTTGTACCCGGTCGACGTCATGCCGGCGTGGCTGCACGTGTTGAGCCGGGTCAACCCGCTCAGCTACGAGGTAGACGCCCTGCGCGGCCTACTCATCGGCACGCCCTTCAACCCGATGGACGTCATCGTGCTGGTAGTGGCGGCCGTGCTCGGAATCGCCGCCGCCTCAACGCTATTGCGCCGCCTCGTCGCCTAGCGGCGCGCGGCGTTAGCCGATTCGGCGACGGCCCGGAAGTACGCCGACGGGTTTCGATAACCAATCGTGACCGTAATGCAACGATTCCCGGCCGACTCCCAATCGTTAGCCAACCGCGATCCGAAGCTGCGGCCCTGACAGGCGATTCGCCCCCTCTCGCCGTGTTTCACTGCCCAGCGAAGGCATTCGACCGCGGCACGCGGCAAACGAAAGTTGGGATGGGTAGAGAGCTATGAAGTTCTTTTCAGAGTTGCGGAAGTTGCGTGGCGCCGCGGCGGCCATGCCGCGCCAGCTCGCGGTCGCGGCTGTGGGGGCTGCCCTGATGTCCGGCCTCGTCACTGCCGTCGGCGGCTCGGCTACCGCGGGGGCGTTCTCGAAACCGGGCCTGCCGGTGGAATACCTGGAGGTGCCATCACCGTCGATGGGCCGCAACATCAAGGTCCAGTTCGAGGGCGGCGGTCCCCACGCGGTCTACCTGCTCGACGGCTTGCGCGCCCAGGACGACTACAACGGCTGGGACATCAACACCCCGGCATTCGAGGAGTTCTACCAGTCCGGCCTGTCGGTGGTGATGCCGGTCGGCGGCCAGTCCAGCTTCTACAGCAACTGGTACCAGCCGTCGTCGGGCAACGGTCAGAACTACACCTACAAGTGGGAGACGTTCCTGACCCAGGAGATGCCGCTGTGGCTGCAGGCCAACAAGCAGATCTCCCCCGCCGGTAACGCCGCGGTGGGCCTGTCGATGTCCGGCGGTTCCGCCCTGATCCTGGCCGCCTACTACCCGCAGCAGTTCCCCTACGCCGCTTCGCTTTCGGGCTTCCTCAACCCGTCCGAAGGTTGGTGGCCGACGCTGATCGGGCTGGCGATGAACGACTCGGGTGGCTACAACGCCAACAGCATGTGGGGCCCGTCAACCGACCCGGCGTGGAAGCGCAACGACCCGATGGTCCAGATCCCACGGCTGGTCGCCAACAACACCCGGATCTGGGTTTACTGCGGCAACGGGACCCCGAGCGACCTGGGCGGCGACAACATGCCAGCCAAGTTCCTGGAAGGCCTCACGCTGCGCACCAACCAGCAGTTCCAGAACAGCTACGCCGCGGCCGGCGGACGCAACGGGACGTTCAACTTCCCGGCCAACGGGACGCACTCGTGGCCCTACTGGAACCAGCAGCTGGTCGCCATGAAGCCCGACATTCAACAGGTGCTGCTGGCCAGCAACACCACGGCCCAGCCGGCGCAATCGGCTCAGCCGGCTCAGCCGGCTCAGCCAGCCGCCTGACCCCCGACCAGCATCGGCAGTAGCGCACCGGTCAGCGCTACTGCCGATGCTTTTTGTCGGAACGTTGCATCAACAGGGCGCGCCGGTCCTGGTGAAAGTAGGTGTACCCGGTCGTTACCGCACAAAGGGCCGTGGCCATCACCAGCATCCAGGTCCCGTTGACGACGACACTGATGAAGCCGCCGACCGCCGCGCCCACGACAAAGCTGGCCAACAGCAGGAAGTAACCGAGCCAGTCCGAAATGCTTCCGCCGCCGGCGATGTGGCGCTCGATGCCCTGGCCCATCTTGACGGTCGTGCCGGTCACATAGCTCAACGGCACCGAAACCTCGCCATCTTTGACAAAAGAGGTGTTCAACGCCCCGGTGCCGAACGCCAGCAGCATCATCGGCAAGAAATCGACGAGGTTGTCCTCCCAACCCTCATCGAGGACGTCGACAACGGTGGCGGCCGCCAAACTGAAGGTGGTCAGCACCGTCGGGCCATGCGGATGGTCCACCCAGAAGAACCGCCGGCACAGCGACGCAACGACCACGCCGGCGACGAACGCCGCAATCAGGAACCCGGCGCTCGCGGCCAGCCACCCCTGCCCCGTGAAGTAACCGAGCACGGCGCGCTGGGCGTTACCGGTGATGAAAACCACGAAGTAGCCCGCGGAGTGGGTGAAGGAGATAGCGCCCACCACACCGGCCAGCACCGCCAGCACCCACGACAGCCGCGCCTCGCTGTTGAAGGTTTCGCTTGCCACGCTGACATGCTGTCAGACGCTCGCCGACCCCGCAGGGGACGCATAGCGAATTCCTATCTTGCGCCTAAGAGTTGGTGAGCCGGGCGATGGAGCGCAGCGGGATCGGGAGCCAGCCGGGCCGGTGCCGCGCCTCGTAGCCGGCCTCGTACACCGCCTTGTCGAGCTCGTAGGCGGCCAGCACGTCAGCCGCATCTCGCGGGTCGGTTCCCGACGCGGCGGCGTAGCCCTCGCAGAAAGCGGTCCTGTTGCGCTCGACCCACTCCCGTGCGCGGGCGGCCAGTTGTTTGTCGTCCGCCTGATCCACCAACGGTCCGTAAGCGGCGTATTCGAACGACCGCAGCACGCCGGCCACGTCGCGCAATGGGGAATCCGGCGCGCGGCGTTCGTCGAGCGGCTGCCCCGGTTCCCCCTCGAAGTCGATCAGCAGCCAGCTCTCCGGAGTGCGCAGCACCTGACCGAGGTGCAGGTCGCCATGCACCCGCTGGACGGTGATCGTCTGGCCGGCGAGCTTGGCGAACCGATCCTCGATGGTCGCCGCGTACTCCTGCAGCTCGGGCACCTTCGCCACGGTCGACGCGAGCCGCGCCAGCACGGTGTCGACCGGGAACGCCGACTCCGCCGTTCCGAGGGATTCGGCCAGCGTGGCGTGCACCGACGCCACCGCCTCGCCGAGCCGGCGGGACTCGCCCGCGAAGTCGCCACCGACCTCGTGGGCGTACAGGTCGCCCTCCGCGAACAGGTCGCGGACGCTGGCAGTGGCCATGGCCCACCCTTCGGCGGCGTTGGACGCAAACTCGGTCACCATGCCGAGCGGCCACGTCTCGTCCGCCGCGCCGTCCGGGCCGGCCAGCTCGTAGGTACCGAGCAGCCGGGCCACGTGCGGGTTGCCGGCGCGGCCCAGCACCCGGTTCAGTTCGATGTCCGGGTTGATCCCGCTGTTGACCCGCCGGAACGCCTTGAAAATCGCGGCGCGGTCGAAGATCACGCTGGTATTGCTCTGCTCGGCGTCCGAGACGTGCGGCATCGCCTCCAGCGGCAGCTCGACGTCGGGCTCCTTGACGAACCTCACTTCGGTGCCATCCGCCGTCAGAACGGCCGACGAGTCGATCAGCGACAGCAGAAACCGCGGCGCGTCGGTGTCGTAGAGGGCATCGAAGCCCGTGCGGTCGCCGGCGGCACCGATGGTGGCCACGGTGCTGTATTCGGAAACCGGACCGGCGTCCCATTGCACCATGACCTGGTAGCGCTCCGACGAGCCGTCGGCGTACTGGGCGTCGACCAACACCAGGTCCAGGTTGTCGCGGAAAGGCACGATCACCGCGGCGTCGGCGGAGGTCAACTCCCGGTTACGGCCGGCGTACCACCGTTGCTGGGGCAGCCAATCCGACCACGGCAGCTTGGCAGGATCAGTCATGCGTCCTCCTCACACGCAGTCAGCTGGAACCAGTAGAAGCCGTGTCCGGGCAACGTCAGCAGGTAGGGCAGGTGCCCGATCCGCGGGAATTCGACGTGCCCGGTCAGCTCCACCGGCGTGCAACCGCTCCAGTGCTGCAGGTTCAGTTCGATTGGCTGGGGAAACCGGGACAGGTTGTTGACGCACAACACCGTGTCGCCGCCGCCCGGGACCTGGCGCACGAATGCCAGCACCGACGGGTTGGATCCCCCCAATTCCTCGAATGTGCCGACGGCGAAGGCCTCGTGGCGGCGCCGCACGGCCAGCATCATCCGGGTGAAGTTGAGCAGCGACGTCGACGTGTCGCGCTGGGCCTCGACGTTGACGGCCTGATAGCCGTAGACGGAGTCCTGGCTGGCCGGCAGGTAGAGCCGGCCAGGGTTGGCCTTGGAAAACCCCGCGTTGCGGTCCGGTGTCCACTGCATCGGGGTGCGCACGCCGTCGCGATCACCCAACCAGATGACGTCGCCCATGCCGATCTCGTCGCCGTAGTACAGGACGGGCGAGCCGGGCAGCGATAGCAGCAGGGCGGTGAACAGCTCGATCTGGTTGCGGTCGTTGTCCAGCAGGGGCGCAAGGCGACGCCGGATCCCGACGTTGGCCTTCATCCGAGGATCCTTGGCGTACTCGGAGTACATGTAGTCACGCTCTTCGTCGGTGACCATCTCCAGCGTCAGCTCGTCGTGGTTGCGCAGGAAGATTCCCCATTGCGCCATTTCGGGGATCTCCGGAGTCTGCGCCAGGATCTCCGAGATCGGGATGCGTGACTCGCGGCGCACCGCCATGAAGATGCGCGGCATCAGCGGGAAGTGAAACGCCATATGGCATTCGTCGCCGCCGGTGGTGGGGTCGCCGAAGTACTCGACCACGTCGGCCGGCCACTGGTTGGCCTCGGCGAGTAGCACCCGTCCCGGGAACTCGTCGTCGATGACCTTGCGGACCCGCTTGAGGAAGGCGTGCGTCTCCGGCAGGTTCTCGCAGTTGGTGCCCTCCCGCTCGAACAGGTAGGGCACGGCGTCCAGCCGGAATCCGTCGATGCCCAGGCCGAGCCAGAAGCGCAGAACGTCGATCATGGCTTCCTGGACGGCCGGGTTCTCGTAGTTCAGGTCCGGCTGGTGCGAGAAGAACCGGTGCCAGTAGAACTGCTTGCGCACCGGGTCGAAGGTCCAGTTGGACTCCTCGGTGTCGACGAAGATGATCCGGGCATCGGTGTACTTCTCGCTGGTGTCGCTCCACACGTAGAAGTCGCCGTACGGGCCGTCCGGGTCATGCCGGGACTCCTGAAACCAGGGGTGCGAATCCGATGTGTGGTTCATCACGAGGTCGGTGATCACCCGGATCCCCCGTTCGTGCGCGGCATTCAGCAGCGCGACGAAGTCTTCGACCGTCCCGAACTCGGGCAGCACCTTGTAGAAGTCGCGGATGTCATACCCGCCATCGCGAAGCGGCGAGTCGTAGAAGGGCGGCAGCCAGATGCAATCGATCCCGAGCCACTGCAGGTAGTCCAGGCGTCCAAGCAGTCCGCGCAGGTCGCCGGACCCGTCCGCGTTGGCGTCGAAGAACGCGCGGACCAGCACCTCGTAGAACACGGCGTGCTTGAACCACGTCGGGTCGGTGGGTAGCGCGGCGGCGTTGGTGAAATCGTCGGAGTCGGGGTGCTCGACGACACCCCCCTCGACGTGACTTCCTCCCGCGGGATGGTGCTCGACAGCTTCTCGTGCGTCGTTCATCAAATCCACGATGCCACGGATACCCGAGGCGCGACATTCGGAACCACGCTCGCTGACATGTGACGAAAAACCCATGGCGCCAAAATGATTGAGCGCCAGTCGGGCACCATCCGCGGGGCCGTCAGGCCGGAGGTCCTTCCGCCAGCGTCACGCTGACGGTGCGGTCGCCGCCCGCCGCGGCGCGGTAATGCACCGCGATCGTGTCACCGGGATGGTGCGGGATGAGCACATCGGTCATCGAGGTGGCCCCGGTGATCGGGACGCTGTCGACTCCGGTGATGACGTCGCCGGGGGCGATGCCGGCCGCGCCCGCGGGTCCGGTGTTGACCACCCGTTCGACGCGCGCGCCGTTGCCGTTGTCGGTCACGCCGAGCCCGAGGAAGGCGGTCGGGCCGATGTGCACGGTGTTGGAGCCGGCGCCCGACCTGATCTGGCCGGCCACGCCCATGGCCCGCCCGATTGGGATGGCAAAGCCCTGCCCGCCCGACATCTTGTAGTTGTCGGTGGCAGCGGTGTTCACACCGACGACCTGCCCCGCGTTGTTCACCAGCGGGCCGCCCGAGTCACCGGGCCGGATCGGCGTGTCGGCCTGGATCAGGCCGCCCAGCGACTCGTTGGCGCCGGTCAGCGTGTCGGTCGCGGAGACCGATTGGTTGAGCGCGATGACTTTGCCGGACACCGCGCTGGGTGTTCCGCCCTGGCCGCCGGCGTTGCCCATCGCGACGACGGGCTCGCCCACCGTGACGCCGCCGCCGATCGCGGCGGTCGGGAGGCCGGCGGCCCCGCGGAGCTGCAACACCGCGACGTCCTGGCTGCGGTCGTAGCCGACCACGTCGACGGCGTACGTCTGCCCGTTGCCGACGTCGAAGGCGCTGATGTCGGTCGCGCCGGAGATGACGTGATTGTTGGTCAACACGACACCGTTGGGGTCGATCACGATGCCGGTGCCGGCCCCCACGGCGTTGTTGTAGCCGAACTTCGTATTGATGTTGACCACCTGCGGCCCCACCTGCCCGGCCAATGCCGCCGGGTCGAGGGGGGCCTGGGGCGCGGGGAACGGCGATGCGGCCGCGGGTACGGTGCCCAAACCGACGCCCAGTCCGACCACAGCCAGCACACTGACCAACCATGACCACCAGACCGAGCGGTGGTGCGATTTGCTCATCCCGTCACCCTTCCTGCTTCGCGGTAAACACAAACTGTCCCGGCCTTGCGGTTCTGGGCGGCACAACTGTGTGTATATAACCGTAATGCAGGTAGCTATTCATGGCAGTGGCGAGGTTGCGTTCGGCGCCTAGGCTGACACGGTGGGCGAATTCGACCCAAAGTCCAGGTTGACGCGGTCTCCGGTGGCCCGGCTGGCCACGATCACGCCCGATGGTCGCCCCCACCTGGTGCCGGTGGTATTCGCCGTGGCCGACCCGGCCGACGTGGTGTACACCGCCGTCGACGCGAAACCGAAGGCGACGCGGCGGCTGCGGCGGCTGGCCAACATCGAACAAAACCCCCACGTGAGCCTGCTGGTCGACCACTACGCCGACGATTGGACGCAGTTGTGGTGGGTTCGGGTCGACGGCACGGCCACCATCCACGCCGACGGCCCGGCGATGGAGTCCGCATACCGGCTGCTGCGCGCCAAATACCCTCAGTATCAATCTGTTTCGTTGGACGGGCCGGTAATCGCGATCGCGGTGCGCAGCTGGTCGAGCTGGCACGCCTGACCGCGCACGCATTTGTGTCCGGCCCGTGGCCTTGTGTTGGGCCGCGGTTGGGGGAAAAGTTGCTTCTAGATCCTGTGAGCTAGGACACACCGCGCTGGGCGCACCCCTCGGCGCCGCGGCCGGGGAGAACTGGAGGAACGTCATGGCGGACAAGGCGAATGCTTCCCAGGGCGCAGCGGCCGCCCCCTCCGTTAACAGTCCCGGCGATGTGCGCAACATCGTCCTGGTGGGGCCGTCCGGTGGGGGCAAGACCACCCTGGTCGAGGCGCTGTTGGTCGCCGGCGGGGTGCTGACCAGGGCGGGCTCCGTCACCGACGGCAGCACGGTCTCCGACTACGACGACGCCGAGATCCGCCAGCAGCGGTCCGTCGGCGTTGCCGTCGCGTCCCTGGGCCACCACGGCGTCAAGATCAACCTGGTCGACACGCCCGGATACGCCGACTTCGTCGGCGAGCTGCGGGCCGGGTTACGCGCCGCGGATTGCGCGTTGTTCGTGATCGCGGCCAACGAGGGCGTCGACGAACCCACCAAGTCACTGTGGCAGGAATGCGACCAGGTCGGCATGCCCCGCGCGGTGGTGATCACCAAGCTCGACCACACCCGGGCCAGTTATTCCGAGGCGCTGGCCGCCGCCCAGAATGCATTCGGCGACAAGGTATTACCGCTCTACCTTCCGATCGGCCTGCCGTCCTGCGAGGGCCTGATCGGGTTGCTGTCGCAGACGCGCTACCACTATTCCGACGGCAAGCGGACCGAACAGCCGGCCGATCCCTCCGACGCCGACCGGATCGAGGAGGCGCGCGGGACCCTGATCGAGGGCATCATCGAAGAGTCCGAGGACGAGTCGCTGATGGATCGCTATCTGGGCGGGGAGTCCATCGACGAGGCGGTGCTGATCGAGGACCTGGAGCGGGCGGTCGCGAGGGGTTCCTTCTTCCCGGTGATCCCGGTGTGCAGCAGCACCGGCGTCGGCACGCTGGAATTGCTGGAGGTCGCCACGCGCGGCTTCCCGTCCCCGATGGAACACCCACTGCCGGAAGTGTTTACGCCGCAGGGCGCCCCGCACGCGACGTTGAGCTGCGACCCCGACGCTCCCCTGCTCGCTGAGGTGGTGAAGACGACGTCGGACCCCTACGTGGGAAGGCTAAGCCTGGTCCGGGTGTTCTCCGGGACCATCAGGCCCGACACGACGGTCCATGTGTCGGGCCATTTTGCGTCCTTCTTCGGCTCCGTCAACGGGAACGGCAGCACACACCCAGACCACGACGAAGACGAACGCGTCGGGGCGCTGTCGTTCCCGCTCGGCAAGCAGCAGCGCCCCGCGAGCGCCGTGGTGGCGGGCGACATCTGCGCCATCGGCAAGTTGAGCCGGGCCGAGACCGGCGACACCCTCTCGGACAAGGCGGAGCCGCTCGTCCTGAAGCCGTGGACGATGCCCGAGCCGCTCTTGCCGGTGGCGATCCAGGCGCACGCCAAGACCGACGAGGACAAACTGTCGGTCGGGCTGGGCCGGCTGGCCGCCGAGGATCCGACGCTGCGGATCGAGCAGAACTCCGAAACCCACCAGATCGTGTTGTGGTGCATGGGCGAAGCCCACGCCGGGGTTGTTCTCGACGCGCTGGCCAACCGGTACGGCGTCACCGTCGACACCGTGGAGCTTCGCGTGCCGCTACGAGAAACCTTCGGCGGCAAGGCGAAAGGGCATGGCCGCCACGTCAAGCAGTCGGGCGGGCACGGCCAATACGCGGTGTGTGACATCGAAGTGGAACCGCTGCCGGAGGGGGCCGGATTCGAGTTCGTCGACAAGGTGGTCGGCGGGGCGGTGCCCCGGCAATTCATCCCCAGCGTGGAGAAGGGCGTGCGCGCGCAGATGGAAAAAGGCGTGCACGCCGGCTATCCCGTCGTCGACATCCGGGTGACCCTGCTCGACGGCAAGGCCCACAGCGTGGACTCGTCGGACTTCGCGTTCCAGGCGGCGGGCGCTTTGGCGCTGCGCGAGGCGGCCGCGGCGACCAAGGTGAGCCTGCTCGAGCCCATCGACGAAGTCGCCGTACTGGTTCCCGACGACTTCGTCGGCGCGGTGATGGGCGACCTCTCGGGCCGGCGCGGCCGGGTGCTCGGCACCGACACCGCGGGCCACGAACGCACGCTGGTCAAAGCCGAGGTGCCCCAGGTGGAGTTGACGCGCTACGCGATCGATTTGCGTTCGCTGGCGCACGGGGCCGCGTCGTTCACCCGCGCCTTCGCCCGTTACGAGCCCATGCCGGAGGCCGCGGCCACCCGGGTCAAGGCCAGCGTCTGAATCGTCACGCCCCGCCGCCGAACTGGTCGGCGACGGCGCGGCGGTCCAGTGAGCCCTTCGCGGTGTGCGGCAGCTCCGCCGCCAGCTGAAAGCTGGCCGGCACCTCGAACGGCGCCAGCCGGTCGCGGCCGTACGCCGCGAGCTCCTCCGCGGTCGGTGCGGCGGATCCCCGAGGGACGATCGCCGCGGCCACCGCCTCGCCGTACAGCTTGTCGGGGACCCCGAAGACGGCGACCTCCAGCACGCCGGGATGGGTACCGAGCACGGCCTCGACGCGTTCCGGGGAGATCTTCTCCCCGCCCCGGTTGATGAGCTCCTTGATGCGGCCGCGGATGATCAGCTCGCCCGTCGCCGACAGCGTTCCCAGGTCACCGGTGCGCAGCCACCCGTCGGTGAAATTGGCCGCCGTGATCGCCGGGTCACCCAGGTAGCCCCGGACCACGGTGGGTCCCTGCAGCCAGACCTCGCCGACCTCTCCCGCCGGCACGGGCCGGCCGTCGGGCCCGACGATCCTGATTTCCGGCCCCGTCGATCGGCCGACGAGACCGGCTGTGGCGCCGGGGTTTTCGGCGTGGCCGATTTCGGTTGTCGCCACCTGATGGGTGGCCTCGGTCATGCCAAAGGCGCAGACCACCGGGGCGCCGAACGTGTCTTGCAGCTCCTGTGCCGCTTCGGCGGTCAGCGGCGCGCTGCAGCTGCGGATGAACCGCAACGCGGCGTTGCCCGGCCGAACGTTGTTGGCTCGCTCCAAGAGGATCTGGTGGATCGTCGGCACCGCCGTGTACCAGGTGGCGCCGACGGCGTCGATGTCGTCCCAGAAAGTGTGGGCCGAGAACCGTCCACGCGCGGGCAGTAGCACCACGCCGCCGGACACCAGCGTCGCCAGCAGCGCGGCGAGCAGGCCGTGACCGTGGTAGAGCGGCATCACCGCCACGGTGGCGTCGCGGGGCCCGAGGCCGTATCCGGCGATGATCGCCCGCACGGAGGCGGCGACGTTGCCGCGCGTCCACGGGACCATCTTCGGCGTGCCGGTGGTGCCGCCGGTGAACATGATCATGGCGTCGTCGTCTCGCAGCCCCTGCGGCGTCGAAAAGCTTTGCGCCGCAGTTGTGGTCGCTGTCAGGCGCACCGTCGGGGCGCCTTCCGTAGCACCGACCGTGACCGCGAACGGCCACCACGGAAGGGCCTGTTCGCCGTGGTCGTCGGGCGCGTCGCCGTCGACGAGCACCGCCCTGGCCCCAACGGCCTCGCTGCGGGTGCGCTGCTCGCCGACCGGCAGGGCCGGATCCAGCGGAACCGCGACCAGATCGGCCCGTGAAGCCGCCAGCAGCCCGACGACGAATTCGGCGTTGCTTGCGGAGCGCAGCGCGACGCGGTCACCCGCCTCGAGCCCGGCCCGCCGCAGCTGCCCGGCCAGGTCGTCCACCAGCCGGAGCAGATCGCGATAGCTGAGCGGTATCCGCTCGGCGGTGACGACAAGGGCTGGCGCCTCCGGGGACCGGCGTGCCACCTGCTCGACCAGATCCCCGATGCGCGCACCCCCGGTCTCCGCCGACGCCGGGGCTTCGCTGCTGACGATCGCCTCAGTCCTCATCGCTTCGCTCCTTTCGCTTCGCCGTCACAAGCAACTGCTCGAACCATGCCGGGTGAGGCGCGCACCCGTCCAATACCGAATCACTCACGACCGATAACCAACGGCTATCGATGCGCTGAAGCGCCGGTGGCCAGCGCCGATAGACGACGTGAATCGCGGCATAGCGACCCCGTCTTGGACACCGGCCGGACGCGGGGTCAGAGTGAGGCGCAGGCTGTACTTCACCTGCGACCAGACGTGAGGAGTCACCACCATGACCGCAGTTTCGGCATCGCCCGGCCAGGCGCACGGTTCGGCGCGGCTGATCGACGGCTTCCACCTCGTGGCGGAGGCGCTCAAGGCCAACGACGTGGACACCATTTACGGGATCGTCGGCATACCGATCACCGACCTCGCCCGGGTCGCGCAGGCAGCTGGCATCCGCTACATCGGCTTCCGGCAGGAGACTTCGGCCGGCAACGCGGCGGCGGCCGCCGGATTCCTCACCCGCCGGCCGGGCGTATGCCTCACGACCTCCGGGCCCGGATTCCTCAACGGGTTGCCGGCGCTCGCCAACGCCACCACGAATTGCTTTCCGATGATCCAGATCTCGGGCTCCAGCAATCGGGCGCTGGTCGATCTGCAACGCGGTGACTATCAGGACATCGACCAGCTCAACGCCGCACGGCCGTTCGCGAAGGCCGCCTACCGGATCAACCGGATCGAGGACATCGGGCGCGGCGTCGCGCGCGCCATGCGCACCGCGGTCTCCGGCCGCCCCGGCGGCGTGTACCTGGACATCCCCGGTGACGTGCTAGGGCAAGCCATGGACGCCGCGGCCGGCGCGGACACCGTTTGGCGGATCGTCGACCCGGCGCCCCGGCAGCTGCCCGCACCCCAGGCGGTCGAGCGCGCACTGCGGGTGCTGGCGAGTGCGCAGCGACCGTTGATCGTTCTAGGCAAGGGGGCAGCATATGCCGAGGCGGACAACGTGATTCGAGAATTCGTGGAGATCAGCGGGATTCCGTTTCTGCCGATGTCTATGGCCAAGGGCCTGCTGCCTGATTCGCACCCACAGTCCGCCGCGGCCGCGCGTTCGCTCGCAGTTGCCCGCGCCGACGCCGTGTTGTTGGTCGGCGCCCGGCTGAATTGGCTTCTCGGGCACGGGGATTCTCCGCAGTGGTCGGCAGCAGCCAAGTTCATCCAGGTCGACATAGCGCCTGCGGAGTTCGACAGCAATCAGCCCATCGCGGCGCCGCTGGCCGGTGACATCGGCTCGGTGATGACGGCGTTGCGTGACGGCTTGGCCGACCACCCCGTCACCGTGCCCGCGGAATGGACCGAGGAGCTGGCCGAACGCACCGCCCGCAACGACGCCAAGATGCGCGAGCGGCTGGCCGAAGACCCCCACCCGATGCGCTTCTACAACGCGCTTGGTGCGATTCGCGCCGTCCTGCAGGACAACCCGGAGGCTTACGTGGTCAACGAGGGCGCCAATGCGCTGGACCTGGCCCGCAACGTCATCGGCATGGAGCTACCGCGGCACCGGCTGGACACGGGCACCTGGGGCGTCATGGGCATCGGCATGGGGTACGCCATCGCCGCCGCCGTCGAGACCGGCCAGCCCGTGGTCGCCATCGAGGGGGACAGCGCATTCGGCTTCAGCGGCATGGAAGTCGAGACCATCTGCCGCTACCGCCTGCCGGTGACCGTCGTCATTCTCAACAATGGTGGCGTCTACCGCGGTGACGAGGCCCCCCACGGTTCCGACCCGGCACCGACGGTGCTCAACGCGCGGGCGCGACACGAGCTGATCGCGGAGGCGTTCGGCGGCAAGGGATATCACGTGACCACCCCGTCGGAGTTGCGCTCGGCGTTGTGCGAGGCGATCGGCTCTCGCGCGCCGGCGATCATCGACTGCGAACTCGACCCGGCGGCGGGGGTGGAGAGCGGGCATCTGGCGAGCCTGAACCCGACCAGCAAAGCGGTCAACGCCGGTGGGTGATGCGTGATAGCTGCGCGTCGAAGAACTCGTTCAGCGACAGCTGAGCGGCGGAGGCGGCGAGCGCCCGGGCGATCGGCGACCCCGGGCCGCCGGCATTGGTAGCCAGGGCGATGTCCGCCGTGAGCACTGGGTCGACCATCTGCACTGCGCGGACCTCCGGGCCCAGCGGCGACGTCCACAGCCAGGTGTGCGGCACGATGCACGCCCAGTTGCCCGCGGCGACCTGTGCGAATAGCGAAGCGACCGAGTCGGTTTCGACCTGAGGGGACACTTCGATGGCGTGGTCGGCGAAGGCCTTGTCGATGATCTGGCGGTCCCGCATCTCTGGGGTGAGCAACGCCAGGGGAAGCTGCGCAGCCTCCGGCCAGGTCATCGTCGATGCGGCGGACCCCAACATGTCCGCCGGGGACAGCAGCACATAGTGCTCCCGGTACAGCGGCACCAGGTTCACCCCATGGGCCTCATCGGGCTCCCCGTGCACGATCGCGGCGTCCAGTTCGAATTCCCGTAGCCGCCGGTACAGTTCGGTGCCGGCCAGCCGGGAAAGGATGTGCACCTTCGCCAATGGGTGCTCCGAGCAGAACGCGGAGAGCACCAGCGAGGCTGTCGTGGACGCGGTCGGCACCGTCCCCAACCGGAGCATCCCGGTGATGCCGGACCGCACCGCATGCACCTCGGCCTTGAACGCGTCGTGCTCGGCGAGAATCCGCCTGGCCCACACCACCAACCGCTCCCCTTCGGGTGTGAGGCCCTCGAAACTGTGGCCGCGATTGATCAGCGTGACGTTCAGCTCCCGTTCCAGCTTCGCGATCGCGGCGGACAGCGCCGGTTGCGAGACGAAGCACTTCTCGGCCGCGCGGGCGAAGTGGCGCTCCTGCGCGACCGCGACGAAATACTCCAGCTGACGAAAGAGCACCCGCACCTCCTTTGCCCGAAGGAGTTTTGCTGAGGCTAACGCGTCACCGGCGCCCCGGCCAACCAGCGGGCCCATGAGGGCGCCGACGGCACGCGACCGCGCAGGCGAGCCGAACCCGGCCACACCGCGAAAGCCACTGCGCCGGTGGGCAACCGCCCGAACGACGGCAACCGCCGCGTAAGCCGGCCGTTTATCTTCCGCCGATAGTGGCAATTCTCGTCAAACCGGGCCAGGGCCCGCCATGAACCGACCACCCATCGACATGGCGGAATCCAAGCGATGATCGGATCGCTACCGTCGAGCGGCGAACCCGTCAGAGTTTGCTGAAAGCGGCAGCGCCGGGACAGCCAGTAGAATAATCTGGTGTTTATCGCACCATACCGAAGGGTGGACGCCATGCGCCGCGGTGTTCGTTATCTGTTTGTTATGGTCGCGATCACGACGCTGGGCCTTGTCGGAGCGACCGGCCGCAGCCACGCCGCCATTCCGGCGCCCCAGCCCATGCCCGGGATCGCCGCGGTTTTGCCGGCCGACGGCGCGGTGGTTGGGGTCGCGCACCCGGTGGTGGTGACTTTCACGGCACCCGTCGGTGACCGCGCCGCCGCCGAGCGGTCCATCCACGTGACGTCGCCGAGCAACACGCCGGGACACTTCGAATGGGTCAAGGACGACATCGTGCAGTGGGTGCCCGACCAATACTGGCCTCCCCACACCCACGTCTCGGTCGGGATCCAGGCCCTCACGACCGGATTCGACACCGGTGACGCGCTTCTCGGCGTTGCCAGCATCTCCGGGCATACCTTCACCGTCAGCCGCAACGGCGAGGTTCTGCGCACCATGCCCGCTTCGATGGGCAAGCCCAGCCGGCCCACCCCGATCGGCAACTTCACCGCGCTGGAAAAGGAGCGGTCCGTCGTGATGGATTCGCGGACCATCGGCATCCCGCTGAGTTCACCCGAGGGATACAAGATCACCGCCCAATACGCCGTCCGCGTCACATGGAGCGGCGTCTACGTGCATTCCGCGCCCTGGTCGGTCGACTCCCAGGGTTACGCCAACGTCAGCCACGGCTGCATCAACCTCAGCCCCGACAATGCCGCCTGGTACTTCAACCAGGTGAACGTGGGCGACCCGATCCAGGTCGTCGCCTGACCCCGGCCGCGCAGGCGACCTGTTGGAAAGCCGTGCGGCCCACCCCTTGCTCCCACTGTGATTACCGTCACACGGTTGAACGGAAGTCTGGCCTGCGCCGGTGAGTTTCCGGTAGGGCGAGGATCCGAGCGGGAGGCTGTTCATGACCGGTGATGCGGAGCACGAAGGACCCGCCGTTGCGGGTGCGAGCAGCCCAGCGCGCGACCGGGCGGCAGGCCGGATTCTCCGACTGGACGCCGAGGACGAGCAGTTCCGCAGCGCCAAACCGGACCCGGCGGTCCAGCGGGCGGCGCGCCAGCCGGGGCTGCGGCTGACCGAGATCCTGCAGACCCTCGTCGACGGTTACGCCGATCGCCCGGCTCTGGGCTGGCGGGCACGCTCGTTGGTCACCGATCCCGAAAGCGGCCGCACCACTGCGCAATTGGATCCCCGGTTCGAGACGATCAGCTACCGTGACCTGTGGGCCAACGTGGGAGCGATCGCCACCGCTTGGCGGCACGACACCGCTAACCCGGTGACCCCGGGAAATTTCGTTGCCACAGTCGGTTTCGCCAGCGCCGAGTACCTGACCCTGGATCTGGTTTGCGGGTACCTCGGGTTGGTCGCGGTGCCGCTGCAGCACAACGCGGCGGCTTCCCGGTTGCGGCCCATCATCGCCGAGGTCGAGCCGCGCGTGCTCGCGACGGGCGCCGGTTACCTCGACCTGGCCGTCGAAGCGGCGCTGGGAAGCGCGTCGCTGCGGCGCCTGGTGGTAATCGACTACTCGCCCCAAATCGATGATCAGCGCGAGGCTTTGGCGCGTGCGCGGGCCAAGCTCTCGGCCTCCGGCATGTCGGTGACGATCGAGACGTTCGACGAGCTGATCGAGCGCGGCCGCGCCCTGCCGCCCGAGCCGGCGTACGCCGGCGAAACCGATGAGCGGCTGGCCATGATCATGTACACATCGGGCAGCACCGGACTGCCCAAGGGCGCCATGTACACCGAGCGCATGCTGTGCAAGCTGTGGACCAACGAGCTGATGCCCGACTTCGCCGACATCCCCGTCTTCAACGTCAATTTCATGCCGCTCAACCACCTCGGCGGGCGTATCCCGCTGTTGACGGCGTTCCAGGCGGGCGGCACCAGCTACTTCGTGCCCGAGAGCGACCTGTCCACGCTGTTCGACGACTGGAACCTGGTGCGCCCCACCGAAATGGGCCTGGTACCCCGGGTCGCGGAAATGCTGTACCAGCGCTACCAAAGCGCCGTCGACCGGCGGGTCACCCAGGGCGCCGATCCGGAATCCGCGGAAGCCGGGGCGCGCACCGAGTTGCGCGAACGGGTCTTGGGCGGGCGCATCGTCACCGCCTTCTGCGGCACCGCGCCGCTGGCGGCCGAGATGAGGACCTTCGTGGAGAGTTGCCTCGATGTCCACGTCCTCGACGGCTACGGGCTGACCGAGGTCGGGATGGTGACCAAGGACGGCCGGATCGCCGCGCCGCCGGTACTGGATTACAAGCTCATCGACGTCCCCGAATTGGGATATTTCCTTACCGACAAACCCTTTCCCCGGGGTGAGCTGCTGGTCAAGTCGCTGACGGCAACACCCGGATACTTCAAGCGCCCGGACGTCACCGCTGACGCCTTCGACGCGCAGGGCTATTACCGAACCGGCGACGTGATGGCCGAGCTGGAGCCGAACCGGCTCGCCTATGTCGACCGGCGCAACAACGTATTAAAGCTCGCCCAAGGCGAATTCGTCGCGGTCGCCCGCCTGGAGGCCGTGTTCAGCAGCGCGGCGCTGATTCGCCAGATCTTTGTCTACGGCAACAGCGAACGCCCCTACCTGCTGGCCGTCATCGTGCCGACCGCCGACGCGCTGGAACGCTTCGCCGCTGACGCCGACGGGCTCAAGGCCGCCCTGCACGAATCCCTGCGCCAGGCAGCCAAACTCGCCGAGTTGCAGTCCTACGAGGTGCCTGCCGACTTTCTCGTCGAGGTCGAGCCGTTCAGCGAGGACAACGGCCTGCTGTCCGGGGTGGGCAAGCTACTCCGGCCGAAGCTCAAGGAACACTTCGGCCAGCGGCTCGAGCAGCTGTACGCGGACCTGGCCGCCAATCGCGTGACCGAGTTGCGGGCGCTGCGTGAGGAAGCGGCGGACCGGCCGGTCATCGACACGCTGTCCCGCGCCGCGGAGGCACTGCTCGGCCTCGCCGGCGGCCCGCCCGAGCCGGACGCCCTGTTCGTCGAACTCGGCGGAGACTCGTTGTCGGCGTTGACCTTTTCCAACCTGCTGCAGGACATCTTCGACGTCGAAGTGCCGGTGGGGATGATCACCGGCCCGGCCACCGATTTGGCTCAGCTCGCGGATTTTGTTGAGGCCGAACGCCGATCGGGTTCGCGGCGACCGACGTTCGCGTCCGTGCACGGGAGGCACGCCACCGAGGCCCGCGCTGCCGATCTCCGCTTGGACAAGTTTCTCGACCCGAAGACCCTGGCCGAGGCTCCGACCCTGCCGCGGGCCACCGGCACGCCGCACACGGTGCTGTTGACCGGCGCCAACGGTTATCTCGGCCGGTTCCTGTGCCTGGAATGGTTGGAGCGGCTCGCCGAGACCGGCGGAACACTCGTCTGCATCGTTCGCGGCGCCAGTGCCGCGGCGGCCGGCAAGCGGCTCGAAGAGGTCTACCGCAGTGGCGATCCGCATCTGGTCGATCGATTCCGCGAATTGGCGGCCGAGCACCTCGAGGTGATCGCCGGTGACATCGGCGAGCCGAAGCTGGGGCTGGATCAGGCGACGTGGGACCGGCTGGCCCGCAGCGTCGACATGATCGTCCACCCCGGGGCGCTGGTCAATCACGTGCTGCCGTACGACCAGCTGTTCGGCCCCAATGTTGTTGGCACCGCCGAAATCATCCGCCTCGCGCTTACCGCGCGCATCAAACCGGTGACCTATCTGTCGACGGTCGCGGTGGCGATGTCGGTTGATCCCACCGAGTTCACCGAAGACGGCGATATCCGCACGATCAGCCCGGTGCGGCCGATCGGATCCGACTACGCCAACGGGTACGCCAACAGCAAGTGGGCCGGAGAGGTGCTGCTGCGCGAGGCGCACGACCTGTGCGAGCTGCCGGTCGCCGTCTTCCGGTCCGACATGATCCTCGCCCACAGCCGCTACGCCGGGCAACTGAACGTGCCCGATGCCTTCACCCGGTTGATCTTCAGCCTGCTGGTCACGGGCATCGCGCCTGCGTCGTTCTACCAGACCACCGCCACCGGCGAGCGGGCCCGGGCCCACTACGACGGCCTGCCCGCGGACTTCGTGGCCGAGGCGGTGACGGCGCTCGGCGAGCAGCTCGCGACGACCGACGACGAGCCGGAGCCGTCCGAGACATTCCGCTCCTTCGACGTGATGAACCCGCACGACGACGGCATCTCCCTGGATGTGTTCGTGGACTGGTTGATCGCCGACGGCCACGACATCCGGCGCATCGACGATTACGACGAGTGGCTCCGGCGATTCGGTACGGCGCTGCGGGCCCTGCCGGACAAGCAGCGGCAACAATCAGTGCTGCCGTTGCTGGACGCCTACCGCCAGCCGGAGAGGCCGCTGCGCGGGGCGCCTGCCCCGACCGACGTTTTCCGCGCGGCGGTAAAGGCAGCCAAAATCGGTGCCGACAAGGACATTCCACACCTATCGGCCGACTTGATCGCCAAGTACGTGTTCGACCTGCGGTTGCTCGGGCTGGTGTAGCGGGTTAGCCGGGCACCCGTTTTTGCGCGCCTATGCTGGCGTGAGGGAATGATGCTCACGGTGAGAGGGGATCGCCATGGCGGCTGCTGCCGCGCGCGCCGTACGGTTCGACCGGTACGGGGGCCGCGACGTGTTGTACGTGGCCGACGTCGACATGCCCAGGCCCGGCCCCGGCGAGGTGGTCGTCGAGGTCCGGGCCGCCGGGATCAACCCCGGCGAGGCGGCCATCCGCATCGGGGCGATGCATGAGATGTTTCCCGCGACCTTTCCGTCCGGGGAGGGCAGCGACCTTGCCGGGGTCGTCACCGAGGTAGGCCCCGGGGTCGGCGAATTCGCGGTCGGCGACGAGGTTTTGGGGTTCAGCTTCCGCCGATCCAGCCACGCGACCCACACCGCGGTTCCGGTGGGCCAGCTGATTCGCAAACCGCCTCAACTCAGTTGGGAGGTGGCGGGTTCGCTCTACGTCGTCGGCGCGACGGCGTACGCGGCCGTCCGGGCGGTGGCACCGCAACCGGGTGAGACAGTCGGCGTCTCGGCGGCCGCGGGCGGTGTGGGGAGCATCGCCGTGCAGCTTCTGGTGCGCCGCGGGGCGCGGGTGCTCGGCATCGCCGGACCGGGCAACGCCGACTGGCTGCGCGCCCACGGCGTCATTCCGATCCCGTATGGGGACGGGCTGGCCGATCGGCTGCGCGAGGCGGCACCGTCCGGAATCGACGCGTTCATCGACCTGTTCAGCCCCGACTACGTGCAGCTCGCCGTCGATCTCGGAGTCCCACCCGAGCGAATCGACACCATCATCTCGTTCCAGAAGGCCGCCGAGGTGGGCGCCAAGACCGAAGGCAGCGCCGAAGCGTCGACGCCGGAGGTGTTGGCCGAGATGGCCGACCTCGTCGCCAGTGGCGCGATCGATTTCGAAGTCGCCGCCACCTATCCGCTCGATCGGGTCGCCGACGCCTACGAAGAACTCGAGAAGCGCCACACCCGCGGCAAGATTGTTCTGCTGCCTACGGATTCACAATGACGCGGCGGGCCCGACGACTCCGGCCTGCACGACTTTGACCACCACCAGCGCGACTGCGACGACCAGATAAGCCCGCAGGGTGAACAGCCCCGCCCGGCGAGCGGGCGACATGGCCGGGCGGGCCAAACCGGCGAGGCTGGGGGTCTGCCAATTCATCCGGTCCTGCCGGCGGACGGCGCGGCGTTCGGCGCGGGTAAGCGTTGGGGTGTCGTCGAGTTCGTCTACCTGCTCGGGGTCGAGGCCGCCGCCGAGCTCCCGCACCATGGCCTCGGCATCGCGCAACTCGGTGTCGCGGCGGCCGGCGACGATGACGGCGGCGCCGCCGATCACGCCGATCGCCGCGCCTACCGCCAGCCCGGCCTCGATGGTCGACGTCGCGAGTCCGGGGAAGAACGTCGTCGCCGTCAGCGCCAGCGACAGCAGCACCAGCGCCCACACGATGGTCCAGGCGACGATGTTCTGCCGCACGCTGTTCGCCCAGGGCCCCAGCAGCGCGCGGTCGTTGCACAGCAGCACCAAAAACACGGTGGCCGAGGGCAGTAGGACACCGGCGAGGGCCTGCACACCCTGGGTTACCAGACCCAGGACGTGGTCGGGGCTGAACGCGACAGCCGCCGACACCACGAGCAGCAGCGCGTAGCCGCCGTAGAACAAGGGAGCCTCGCTGATCTTCCAGTGCAGCGAATGTCTCTTGCCCATCGCGTCTCCGATGGCATAGGTGGTGGCCAGCCCGATGGCGTTCGCGCCGATCAGCGATGCGTCGAGCAGGACGATCGCGAACAGCGTGCCGACCGTGCCGCCGAGGTGCCTGGACAACCCTGCCGCTACCGCGCCGGCGTCGGCGAAGTGGCCCACCTCCGGCGTGCCTGCCAGACCGAAGGCGGTGACCGCCATGAGCGCGGTCGCGCCGACCATGACCACGACGATTCCGATCACCAAATCGGCTCGGGCATAGCCCATCCAGCGGGCGGTGATGCGCTTGTCCACCACGTTGGACTGCTGGAAGAACAGCTGCCACGGCGCGACCGTGGTGCCCACGATGGCGATCACCAACAGCAACACAGTGGAGTTGACCCCGCCCGCGAAGCCCGGAACCAGGCCGCTCGCAACCCTACTCGCCGACGGGTGCACCAACAGCACCATCGGAATGACGAGGACGTTCACCGCGATCAGCAGGAACATCAGCCCCTCCCAGCGGCGGAACGATCCCCCGGCCACCACCGCGAAGAGCAGGACGGCGGCGGCCGGGACCGCAATCACCTTGGGGCAACCGAGGAATCCGAGCGCCAGCGCGACACCGATGAATTCGGTGACGATCGTCAACGCATTCAGGACCAGCAGGTCCCCGACGCTGAACGCGCCCCAGAACTTGCCGAAGCGCTCGAAGATCAAGCGCGCGTGCCCAACTCGGGTAATCGCGCCGAGCCTGAGCACCATCTCCTGGTTGACGTACAGCACCGGGATCAGCAACGCGAGCGTCCACAACAGCGCCATCCCGTAGTTCTGACCGGCCTGCGCGTAGGTCGCGACACCGCCGGCGTCGTTGTCCCCGACCATCACGATCAACCCGGGACCGCTGATGACCATCAGCGTGCGCAGGCGGCGCCAGCGACCGCCGGTGGCCCCGGCGCCGTCGCGCCCGATACGGCCGAACGCGCCGACGATGTCGCCGGCGTGTGCCGCCGCCGGAGTCGGCGGCGCGGCCGCGTCGACGGCGCCGAGGGCCTCGGATGAGACAGCGCTCATGGTGTGTTCGCCCGAATCGTCACCGGCGGTCGCCGGTCGAGGGGTGTCCGCCGAGCGAGGCCGTGACCACCGCGATCGGCATCCGCGACACGTAGAGGTTGGCCCGCTCCTGGGGAGTCAGGGCGCTCCGCGCGTGCAACTTGGTCGCCAGCAGGCGTGCCGACCGCAGCAAGGCCCGGCCACGCCCCCCGGTGCGGCCGGTAACACGGTGTGTAACAACAAAAGCCATGATCTTCTCCTTCAAGGGAGGCCCGATCGGCTCAGAAGAGGCGGGCAGCAACGGCAGCTCGCGGGCGCCTAGGCGCGCGATTTACCGACGATGACCGCGAAAACTCAAGCGGCAGAAGGAATGCCGGAACCAGATCGGGACAAGACGGATTTCGGATAGGGACTATCGCCTGGACTCATCTCGCCCTCACCTCCTCACGGCCACGACACGCGCAGGTGTCATCACATGTCACCTGTGACGGGAGAGGAGCCAATGCCGGCGAAACGCCGCCGACCGCACCCCTCTCGTCGGAGCTTCGGCACTGCACGGCGTATCCGGAACTCGACCGATGGTCGTTCCAGAAGCCACTTGGGCTCAACCCTTGGGTCCGGGAAGAGCTGTCCTGACCCGGGGCGTCTCTCGACGTTCGGGGTCAGTGGCCTGTGTCCGTGCAGACGCCTCACCTACCGAGGTGCTTGCGAACACCTTTGTACACCGCGGTCAGGTGCCCGTCAAACGCATCGCGTAACCATTGCGGCAGGTCGTGGCCCCTGATAGCTCTGCGCGGCCGCTCGCTCCCCCGCCGACGCCTACCCTCGACGGCATGGCCAACACTCTGACAGCTCCGAAGGTCGCGTCCGTGCTCGACCGCATGTACACCGAAGCGAAAGACCAAATGTCGCTGTTGCGCGCGCGGCACGCCGACTTCGACCGGCCGATGACCGCGCAGGAGCGCGCCGACGCGATGAGCGAGTTCTACATCCCGGTCACGCCCGAGGCCGGCCGGTTGCTCTACGCACTGGTGCGCGCGACCCGTCCGGCGACGGTCGTCGAGTTCGGCATGTCGTTCGGCATCTCCGCCGTCCACCTGGCGTCGGCGGTGCGCGACAACGGCGCCGGGCGGGTGGTGACGACCGAGCTCAACGACTCCAAGATCGCCGCCGCGCGGCAGACATTCGCGCAGACGGGCCTCGACGACGTGATCACGATCCTCGAAGGGGACGCGCTGGCCACGCTGGCCGCGCTGGACGGACCGGTCGACTTCGTCTTGCTCGACGGTTGGAAGGACCTGTACCTGCCGGTGATCGAGCTGCTCGAGCCGCGGCTGTCGACGGGCGCGTTGGTGGTCGCCGACAACGCCAACGCCGCGGACACCCAACCGTATCTGGACCGGGTGCGTGATCCCGAGAACGGTTACGTCAGTTTCAACTTCGCGGTCCGGGACAGCGACAGCATGGAGATAAGCTGCCGCACCGGGTCTTAACGCAGAGATTCCTCGAGCCACGGCGTCAACCACTTCACCCCTTCGGGCGTGAGGTGGACGCCGTCGCTGCGAACCTTGATGCCGTCGACCTTGGCGGTGTAGACGCCGTCCGGGCATAGCTTTTTATTCAGGTCCAGAATCTGCACGCCTCTGTGATGGCCGACCGTCTTGCGCAGCATGGTGTTCCACAAGTTGACCCGATCCGGCTGGTCCTCCGGGTACAGTCGCCCATCCGGCTTTTCGCCGCCCCTGCTGTACGGCACGGTGGCGACCACCACTCGAGCGCCGGTGGAACCGGCGATGTTCAGCGCCCGTTCCAGCTCACCGTTGAGGTACGCGTCGAACGTCGGATCACCGATGTGGGTCCACTGACCCTCGTTGACGCGGTCGACCGTTTCCCAGCGGCCGATGACCAACAGCGCGACGTCCGGTTGATCCTGGGCAACCTGCGTCGACCATCTGAGCGGCCAGCCGTCGCATTCCGGCCTCTGCTCCAGGGTTTGACCGATGTACCGATACGGCGTGCCGCGCACCAGGCTGCAGCCGATGACGGTGTGATCGAGGAACGCGAATCCCGGCGTCGGCGGCAGGTAATGCATCCACGTCCACCCGATCGAATCGCCGAATACCGAAACGGTGAACGGCCGGTTGGGATCGCGGGGAGCGGCGGGGCGGCTGCCGCCCGGCGGCGACGGGGACACGGCGGCGACCGCCGAAACTCCCGGCGGCAGGCCGACCTCGCGCAGGCCGGGCCCGGTCCCCACCGGGACCACCAGCAGGGTCACCGCGGCGGCGCTCGCCACGGTCGCCGCCGCCAACGGCAACAGCGGCACCCGCGCCGGCCGCCAGCGCCGGATCGGTTGCTCGATCAGCCACCAGGATGCCGCGGCCAGCGCGACCGTCACCCCACACCGCGCGGCGAACAGCGGCAGCCCGGTCCACCCCGTGCGTTCGCCGTTCAGCGCCAAGAAGATTGGCCAGTGCCACAGGTAGACGCCGTAGGAGATGGTGCCCAGCCACACCAGCGGCGGCGCGGCCAGGATGCGGGCGACCGCCCCGCGTTGCTCCAAGGCCACCGGCGCCACCACGAGGACGGACGCGATCGCCACGCCGAGGAGCAGACCGTGGCGGAATTCGCCGCTAGCCCCGGTCGCGTAGTGGGTCACCGCTGCAAGTCCGGCCAATCCGGCGAGCGGCAGAACGCGGGCGACGCGCCGCGCCCAACGCGTTCGGATCAGACACCAGCCGCGGTTCAGCGACGGCCAGTCGCGGACCAGCAGAGCCGCCGCCGCGGCGCCGGTCAGCAGCGCCTGTGCGCGGGTATCGGTGCCGAAGTAGATGCGATCCCTGGTGCCGTCGGACACCATCACCATGGCGATCGCCGCCGAAGCCAGGGCCCCCACGGTCGCGATGACGAACGTCGCGAATCGGACGTCGCCGACGGTGGCGCGGGTGAAGCGGCGCCTCGCGCGCGCGGCCAACAGCACCGTCACCGCGATCAGCAGCACCGGCCACACGAAGTAGTACTGCTCCTCCACCCCGAGTGACCAGGTGTGCTGCAGCGGCGAGGGCGGGGCGCCCTGTGTGAAGTAGTCGGTCTTCTGGGCGACGAACCGCCAGTTCGCCATCCACAAAAACGCCGCGATCGCGTCGTCGCGCAGGCCGGTGAGGGAGCGGTCGGGAAGGAGTTGGCGGGCCGCCCCCACGGTGAGCACCATGAGCACCAGGGCCGGCAGCAGCCGCCGTGCCCGGCGAATCCAGAAGCCGGTCAGCTCGATACGGCCGGTTCGGCCGAGCTCGTCCAGGAGCAGTGAGGTGATCAGGAATCCGCTGAGCACAAAGAAGACGTCGACACCGATGAATCCGCCGCCCACCCCGGGGATGCCGCCATGCCCGACCAGCACCAGCGCGACGGCGATCGCGCGCAGCCCGTCGAGCGCCGGAATCCCGTTGCGCCGCTCCGGTTTGTCCCAGATCGCCAGCCGACCGGCCCTGCGCACGGGAGCGACCCACCGGGTCCGCCGACCACGACGAGCCGGCGCGGGATGACTCCCGCCCGGCTCAGCGCTCGCGGTTAGCGCGCCCTGACCACTTTGTCGCCCGGCGCCACAGTTGATGCCGATACGTCGCTGCCCCTCCTCTTGATCGGAGCCAGCTTAAGGGCGACGGTGGCGCTTGCCCGGAAGACACGCAACGGTTTTCCGACTTCGTGCGAAGTTCGAGCGGCCGGGCTGGGCGCCGCGCGCGCCGGCCCGCCGTAGGGGCGCACGTGTGCGAGCAGCACCGGCGCCCGCGCGGCGCCAGGGCGTCGCGACTAGGGTCGACAACGACCAAACGATGATGCAGAGGAAGGCCCCCCAATGCGCGGCGTCGTGATGCATGCCCCGGGTGACGTGCGAGTCGAAGACCGGGGCGACCCCGAGATCATCCATCCGACCGACGCGATCATCAAGATGTCGGCGACCTGCATCTGCGGCTCGGATCTATGGCCATACCGCGGCGCCGACCAGGTCCACGACGCACCGATGGGACACGAATACGTGGGCATCGTGGAAGAGGTCGGCAGTGAAGTCCGCAACGTCAAGCCCGGCCAATTCGTCGTCGGCTCGTTCGTCGCCTCGGACAACACCTGCGAGATCTGCCAGGCGGGCTACCAGAGCCGCTGCGTGCACGCGGAGCTGATGGGCCACATCGGCACCCAGGCGCAGTACGCGCGCATCCCGCTGGCCGACGGCACCCTGGTCGCCACGCCCGAGCTGCCGCCCGCCGAGATGGTCCCCAGCCTGCTGGCCGCCTCCGACGTGCTGGGTACCGGCTGGTTCGCCGCGGTGGCCGCCGAGGCGGGCCCCGGCAAGACCGTCACGGTGGTCGGCGACGGGGCGGTCGGACTGCTCGGCGTCCTGGCCGCCAAGCAACTCGGCGCCGAACGGGTCATCGCGATGAGCCGGCACCGCGATCGCCAAGCGTTGGCACGCGAATTCGGGGCGACGGACATCGTCGAAGAACGCGGCGACGACGGCGTGGCGAGGATCAAAGACCTGACCAACGGCCTCGGCGCCCACAGCGTCGTCGAGGCGGTCGGCACCCAGCAATCGATGATGCAGGCGATCTCCTGCACGCGGCCGGGGGGTCACGTGGGCTACGTCGGCCTCTCGCACGACGTCGCGCTGCCCGGCGATGAGCTGTTCTTCTCCATGGTGCACCTGCATGGCGGTCTCGCCCCGGTACGCCGGTTCCTGCCCGAGCTGATCAGGCTGATCTGGGACGGAGAGATCAACCCGGGCAAGGTGTTCGACCTGAACCTCCCGCTGAAGGACGCCGCCGAGGGCTACAAGGCGATGGACGAACGCCGCGCGGTCAAGGTGCTGCTCACCGTCTGAGGACCGACTGCTCAGCGCTCGACCCACCGGGAGTTCAACGCGAAATCCGACAGATACTTCGTGGAGCTCCAGCCGCCATCGACGACGATCGTCTGGCCGTTGATGAAACTGCCACCCTCCGAACACAGGAACGCCACGGTGCTGGCCACGTCATCGATGGTCCCCAGCCGCTGATGCGGCGTCATCTCGGTGTTGATTTTTCGGAACCGCTCGTCTTCCAAGCGCTTTTCGACCATCGGTGTGACCGTCACTCCGGGCGCGACAGCGTTGCACCGGATGCCGGCCGCCCCGTACTGGCAGGCGATGTGGGTGGTGAGTGCGGTCAACCCTCCCTTGGCCGCCGAGTAGGCCCCGCCGCGCAGGCCGCCGACGACGGCGAACGTCGATGTGACGTTGATGATCGCCGACCCGGGGCCCATGTGCGGCAGCACGTCGCGCGCCAGCCTGAACGGCGCCCGCAGCATCAAACTCAGGAAATAGTCCAGTGTTTCGTCGTCGGTCTCGTGCAGCGGTTTGGGGCTGCCCACCCCGGCGTTGTTGATCAGGAAGTCGATGTGACCCCAGCGGCTGACCGCGAGGTCCACGATGCGGCCCGGCGCGTCGTCTTCGCTCAGATCGACCGCGAGTGTCGCGACGCGGCTCGGATCGTTGATGGACGTTTCCAGGTCGGCCAGCCGGCCCTCATCCCGGGCCGTGCCGACGATCGCCATCCCCAGCTCGGCGAGTTTCGTCGCGCACCCCAGGCCGATGCCGCTGCTTGCTCCCGTAACGATTGCGACCTGCATATCACCTATCTACCTTCGCCAGCGCCAGCTTGATCTGCTGCTTGAGCACCTTTCCCGCATCGTTCTTCGGGAGCGTGTCCCAGAAGACGACCTGTTCGGGCGCCTTGAATTTGGCGACGCCCTTGCTCTGCAGCAGGGCAAGCAGGCTGCCGACGTCGGGCCGCGACGAACCCGTGGGAACGATCACGGCGCAGGCGCGCTCTCCGGTGCGGTCGTCGGGTAACCCCACGACCGCGATCTCGGCAACGCCCGGATGATCGGCCAGCAAGTCTTCGACTTCCTTGGCCGAAATGTTCTCGCCGTTGCGGATGATGACGTCCTTGGCCCTGCCGGTCACCACGAGATATTGGCCGTCGACCCAGCGGCCCAGGTCGCCCGTGCGGAAATAGCCTGCCGCGTCGAATGATTCGCGCTCGTCCTCGGCGTGCAGGTAGCCCAGCAGCATCTGCGGGCCCCGGACGCAGATTTCGCCCTCGCCGGTCGGCGCGGCCCGGTGCGCGGCGAGTTTGATCTCGGCGATGCCGGCGCGCCCGTCGGTGTCGGCGGCGCGGGCGGCCTCGTCTGGCCTCAGCGCACCGACCGTCGTGACCGGCACTTCCGTGCAGCCGTACACCCGGGTGATCACTGCCCGGTTAAAAAACGCGCCGGCTTGGCGGATCAGTGACGGCGACACGGCGGCGCCACCGCAGATGAACACCTTCAACGCGGGCAGCCGGCTGCCGGCGCGCTCGGCGGCCGACAGCAGTTGTTGCAGAAACGGTGTCGCCCCGGCCATGTGGGTGCACCGCTCGCCGTCCATCAGCGCCACGGCCACCGACGGGTCCCAGCGGTCCATCAGGACCGCGGACGTGCCCAGCAGCAGCGGACACTCGAACGCATAGATCGATCCGCCGATGTGTGCGACCGGTGACGGCACCAGGAACGCGTCGCCGGGGTTGACGTCCCAGTGGTCCCGGATCTGGCGGATCAGAGCATGAATCGAATTATGGCTGTGCAGAACACCTTTCGGGCGCCCCGAGGTACCGGAGGTGTAGAGGACCATCCGCACGGCATCGGGATCCAGGCTCGGGAGCCGTGTCGCGCCCGGCCGCTGGGCCAGCAGCTCCGGGTAGGGCGTGTGCGGGCCTGCTTGCCTCGTTTCGGCGCCGCGCAGCACCACCACTTCGGGGGCCCGCTCCATTCCGGCCGTCACGCCGTCCAGCATCGCCGCATAGTCGTGTCCGCCGAACCGGTGCGGGATGAAGATCATGGTGGCGCCGACGTCTTGAAGGATGAAGCGCAGCTCGCGTTCGCGCAGCGACGGCAGGATCGGGTTCACCACCATCCCGGCCAGGGTGGCCGCCAGATAGATGACCGCGGCCTCGTGCCAGTTCGGCAGCATGAACGACACGACGCTGCCCTCCGGCATCCGCGCCAGCAGGGTGTTCGCCAACCCGGTGGCCTGGGCGTGGAGCGTGGCAGCGTCGAGCCGAATGTTTCCGTCTACCAGCACCACACGCCGCGGCGTGGTCGCTGCGGCAACAAGCAGGGAATCGGCCAGCGTGGTATGGGTCCACAGGCCGCGCCGGTATGCGTCCGCCGCGCGTGCGGGGTCCTGACGGGCCGGGGCGATCACCGCAACAACCTAATCCTTCACGCGGCGCATGGTCATCGCGTACCGGAAGTCCGAGGACAGGTGGGTGTTGATGGTCACCTGGGCGACGTCGCCATCAGAGGTCTTGTACGTGCGCTGCATCTGTAGTGCGGCCGTGCCCGTTTCGGCTCCGAGGCCGTCGGCCAGCTCGGGTGAGAGCACCACCGCGGCGATCTCTTGATGCAACTCGGCGATGGTGACGCCAAACAGGTCCTCGATCAGCGGGAAGATCGGGCCGGCGTGCCGTTGCAGCAGCCTGCCGACCGCCGCGAAATCACGGTTGATGTAGTACTCCGTTCGGCACAGGGGCGCTGAGGCACCGTCGGCCTGGCGGTAGCCGCGCACGGTCAACCACTGTGTGCCGGCGAGCAATCCGGTTCGAGCGGACAGGTCGTTGTCGATGGTCACCATCGCGTTCGACTCGATGGTCAGGCGCGCGCCGGCCGCGAACACCAGCAGGTCGTCGATCGACATCGCGTCCTGCGCATACGAACTGGATGCCGGACGCGGGACCACGCGCGTGCCCGCTCGTGGCCGGGACGCGACGAGGTTGTCGTCACGCAGCCGGCGCAGCGCCTCGCGAATGGTGTAGCGGCTCACCGCGAATCGCTCGCAGAGCTGATGCTCCGTCGGCAGCTGGGACCCGACCGGATAGACGCCGTCGACGATCTCCTTACGCAGCGTGCGGGCGATCTGAAGGTAGCGGTGCTCGCCCGCGATGGCCTGGGGCATCAGCGGTCGTCCCGGCGCAGAGCCAGGACGCTGCCCTCGCCATCGGCCGAAAGGTAGAGAGTCCCGTCGGGGGCGGACGTGAGGCCGGCGAAAGGGCCCTGCGGGCCGGAAAAGGGGGGCAGCCCTTTCAGGGGTTTGGGCACCACACCCGGCGGTGGGCCGATCGGCAGGCCCGAGGCGATCACGCGCCGGACGTGGCGGTGCAGGTCGAAGGCGACCAGCTCCTTGGCCCCTGCGTCGACGACGTAGAGCACGCCGTCACGCACCAGAATGCCTTGCGGGCGTTGTAGGTCGGCCGCCACGACGTCGCTCCCGGATCCGCTCACCCTGACAACCCGCCCGGCCTCCGCCACCAGGCACGCGCCGTCCGGGCCGATCGCGATGCCGACCGGTTCCCGCAAGCCGGTGGCCAGCACCTCGACGCCGCCCGGTCCCAGCGACAGGACCCGCCCGGTGCCCAGCTCGGCGAAGACGATGCCGTTGCGACCGACCGCGACGCCGTAGAGCTGGTCGAAACCCTCGGCCAGGACCTCACTTTCGCTGGCCGCAGGCCGGTATCGGGCAACCTGACCGCCCGAGGTCGTCACGATGAACTCGCCGGGACCGCTCGGCGCGATCCCTCGCAGGAAACCGGGATAGCCGGGACTGAACAACATGCCCACGGTTTGCAACGACCCGTCCGGCAGTACGACGTAGCAGTAGGTGCCATCGGCGACGTAGAGCCCACCGTCGTGGCCCACGGCCAGGTCCAGGGGCCAGTTGAGCCCACCGGGCAACACCGTGCGCGTCTGGCCGCTCGGCGCGATCTCGGTGACCTCGCCGGTGAAGTTGGATGCGAGCACCCGATCGCCGACCAACGTGCAGTTGTCCAGGCCCGGGTTCAGCTGGGCCAGCACCCGCCGCTCGCCGCTGCGCGGGTCTATTCGGAGGACCTGCCCGCTGGCGACCTGAGTCGAGACGATGTGGCCGCCGGAGTCGAACTTGACGGAGTCGGGCACCCCGAGATCGGCTGCGACACACTGCGGCTCGCCGCCGTCGGGATCGACGCGCCAGATCTCGTTAGCGCCCATCACCGGGAAGTACAACAGGCCGTCGGGCCCGACCTCCATCGCGTTCGGTGACGGGACGTTCGCCAGCAGCACCCGCAACGATCCGCCAGCCGGATCGAGTTCCAGCAGCCGCCCACCCTCACGGCATTCGCCGACGAACAACCGGTCGCGGTGAAACGTGATGCCGTTGGCCGACGGAACATCGTCACGCAGCACCCGCGTTCGCCCGGTGACGTCCAGCACGCTGACCCGGCCGTCCATGACCTCGGTCGCGTACAGGTTGCCGCCGGAGTCGAACGCGACGTCGTCGGGGGCGACGATGTCACCGCCCTTGGGGCTCACGGTTTCCAGCCGACCGGTGCGCGGATCCAGTGCGCTGATCTGGCTGCCGGTCACCTGCGCGATGTAGACGCGACCGTCCGGGCCGGTGCGCAATCCGTTGGCGCCGAACAGCCGGCTGGCAGCGGTCACCCGTTCGAGGCGCCAGCCTTCCGCCACGGCGGCCGGGTGATGGGCGGCCGCATACCGTGCTGACTCCGCCGGGGTGGCCCGTGAAATCGACATGCCTCGCCGGGATCCTTCCGTAGGCCGTTAGGGCTGGACGTTATCAATTGCGTTTAGTCCAGACAATAGCCCGCAGCCGCGGTGGGGTCGGCCTTGACAGTCCAGTATGACGATGGGAATAGTATTCTCCGGGCGTCAGAATGCCATATTTTGTCCGGACCAGAAGACAGCACAGCCCGTTGCGCCCGTGCCGGTGTTCGCAGCAGGGGAAAGCAGGCCATGGAGGACTTCCTCAGACTCGACGGTCGCATCGTGGTGGTCTCCGGCGCCGGCGGCGGCGGGATCGGCACCACCGTGACGGCGATGGCCGCCCGGGCCGGCGCCACCGTGATCGCGGTGAGCCGGTCGAAGGAGAATCTCGACGAGCACATCGCCCCGCTGGCCGGTCAGGGCCTGGCGGTGGTGCCCGTCGCGGCCGACGCGTCGACCGATGACGGCATCGCCGCGGTGATCGACCAGGCCCGGCGCGCTGAGGGCAACCTGTACGGACTCGTCAATGTCGCCGGCGGCGCCGCGCCATCGACGTGGATGCCATCCACCCGGGTGACGCGGGACGACTGGCGGGAGATCTTCGCCGCGAACCTCGAGACCGCGTTTTTCATGAGCCAGGCCGTGGCGGCCGAGCTGGTGGCACAGCAGCGGCCAGGATCGATCGTGTCGATCTCGTCGATCAGCGGCATGAACACGGCGCCCTTCCACATCGCCTACGGCACCGCCAAGGCCGCAATCGCCGCGATGACCCGCACCATGGCACTCGAACTGGCCCTGGCCGGGGTACGGGTGAACGCCGTGGCACCGGGCGTCACCGAGACCGCCGCCTCGCGCACCTACGTCGACTCCGACCCGGACCGGGATCGGCGGGCGATCGCGATGGGCAGGCGCGGCCGGCCCGAGGAACAGGCGGGCGCCATCCTGTTTTTGCTGTCGGAACTCTCCAGCTACATCACCGGCCAGACGCTGCTCGTCGACGGCGGGCTGGACCTCAAGTGGAGTCACCTCGACGCCGACAACACCTCGTTGTTCCTCAAGGACGAATCCTTCCGCGCGGCAATTAGGAGGATGCGATGACCGACCTCGCCAAGGGCGTGAACGCCGCGGCGGCCGAGGAACTCTCGCAACCCGTGACCATCGGCGTCGAGGCCTACATCTCCGAAGACTATGCCCGCGCCGAGCGCGACAAACTGTGGCGGAAGGTATGGCAGCAGGTCGGGCGCGTCGAAGAGCTGCCCGACGTGGGCAGCTATCTGACCTACGACATCCTCGATGACTCGATCATCGTGGTGCGCACCGGACCCAGCGAGTTCAAGGCGCACCACAACGTGTGCATGCACCGCGGCCGCCGGCTGATCGACACACCCCAAGGCGCGAAGAACGCCCGCGGCCGTGCCCGCAAGTCGTTCGTCTGCGGATTCCATGGCTGGACTTACGGTTTGGACGGGGCTTGCACCCACATCCGCGAACAACAGGACTGGCAAGAGGCGCTCACACCCGACAACACCCACCTGCGGCCCGTCAAGGTCGACAGCTGGGGCGGGTGGCTGTGGGTCAACATGGACCCCGACTGCGAACCGCTGGCCGATTACCTGTTCCCCGCAGCGAAAATCCTCGACCCCTTCGGGCTGGAGAACATGCGCTACAAGTGGCGCAAGTGGTTGTCCTTCGACTGCAACTGGAAGGTCGCGCTGGAGGCGTTCAACGAGACCTACCACGTCTACACCACCCATCCCGAGTTCAACAAGTTCGGCGAATTCAAGGGCTGGGCCAAGGCGCAGGGCAAACACAGCAACATCGGCTATGACGCTCCGGACGACATGGAGGCCACCAAGTCCAAGATCCGCCTCGGCACTGGCACCGACCCGCGCGTGTCGACCGCGGAGATGCAGGTGTACACGATGGAGGAGACCAACGCCACCACCACGCAAACCCTGGTGAACGCCGCCAAACGGCTGGTCGACGAGTTGCCCGAGGGGACACCGGCCGACAAGGTCCTCGAGCACTGGCTGGCGTCCGCGCGGCGCGACGACGAGGCCCGCGGCGTCACCTGGCCGACGATTCCCGCCGACATCCTGGGGCAGGCCGGCACCGCGTGGCAGATCTTCCCGAACTTCCAAATCGGACAGGGCCTGACCAGCGCGCTGTGTTACGGCGCGCGACCGCACCCCAGCTACAACCCCGACAAATGCATCTTCGAGGTGTCGGTCTTCGAGCTGTATCCGAAAGGCCAAGAGCCGCAGACGGAGTGGGAGTACACACCGGTCGGCGACCCCAGGTGGCGATCGGTCCTGCCACAGGATTTCTCCAACATGGCCGCCGTGCAGCAGGGCATGAAATCGCTGGGCTTCGGCGGCACCAAGCCCAACCCGTACCGCGAACGCAGCACCGTCAATCTGCACTACCAACTGTCGAAATACATGGGTACCGGCGCACCGCGGGAGCTTTGAGATACATGACCATGTTCGGAAACGATTGCGGGCCGACGCAGACGCCCGACGACATCGACATCGAGGCGCTGCGTGAAAAGTATCGGCGGGAGCGCGAAAAGCGGCTGCGCACCGAGGGTTCCAAGCAGTACATCGAACTCGAAGACGACTTCGCCGGCTACTACGAGGTGGACCCGTACACGCCCGTGACGCCCCGGGACCCGATCAACGAGGACATCGACGTCGCGGTGCTCGGGGGCGGCTTCGGCGGCCTACTGTCGGCGGCCTACCTGCGCAAGGCGGGCGTCGACGACGTGCGGGTCATCGAGCTCGGCGGTGACTTCGGCGGCGTCTGGTACTGGAACCGCTATCCAGGCATCCAATGCGACAACGAATCCTACTGCTACATACCGCTTCTGGAAGAGCTCGATTTCATGCCGTCGAAGAAGTTCGCCGACGGCGCCGAGATCTACCAGCACTGCCGCAACATCGGCAAGCATTTCGGCCTCTACGACTCGGCGATCTTCTCCACCCAGGTGCACGATCTGCGGTGGGACGAGGACATCAAACGCTGGCGCATCGGCACCAACCGCGGCGACGACATCCGCGCCCGCTTCGTCGTGATGGCCTCCGGCCCGTTTCACCGGCCGAAGTTGCCCGGAATTCCCGGCATCAAAGACTTCAAAGGACACAGCTTCCATTCGTCGCGGTGGGATTACGCCTACACCGGCGGCGACGCCCGGGGCGGACTGGACAAACTGGCCGACAAGCGCGTG
The DNA here is from genome assembly GCF_041890355.1 of Mycobacterium hainanense. NCBI lineage: Bacteria > Bacillati > Actinomycetota > Actinomycetes > Mycobacteriales > Mycobacteriaceae > Mycobacterium > Mycobacterium hainanense. The sequence goes on from NZ_CP169059.1 coordinate 5,642,275, forward strand.
GCCGTGGTCGGCACCGGCGCCACCGGCATCCAGATCGTGCCGTTCCTGGCGCGCCACGCCGGACACCTCTACGTGTTCCAGCGCACGCCGTCGACCGTGGACGCCCGCAACAACACACCGACCGATCCAGAGTGGGTCAAGACGCTCAAACCGGGCTGGCAGAAGGAACGTCAGCGCAACTTCCACTCGTGGACCTTCGAGGGCATGGCGCTCGGTCAGCCGGATCTGGTGTGCGACTTCTGGACCGAGCTCGGCCGCAACACCGCGGCCCGGGTTCTCGCGCTGGACGATCCGGCGGCCCTGACTCCCGAACAGTTCATGGCGATCCGGGAGGAGGAAGACTACAAGGTCATGGAACGGCTGCGCCGGCGCGTCGAGGCGATCGTCGAGGACGAGGCGACCGCCGAGGCCCTGAAGCCCTACTACCGGTTCCTGTGCAAGCGGCCGTGTTCCAACGACGATTACCTGGCGACGTTCAACCGGCCCAACGTCACGCTGGTCGACGTGTCGTCGAGCAAGGGGGTCGAGCGCGCCACCGAAAAGGGCCTTCTCGCAAACGGTGTCGAGTACGAGGTCGACTGCATCATCTACGCCAGCGGATTCGAGATCACCACCGAAATCAGCAGGCGCTACTCGATCGAGACGATCCAGGGACGCGACGGGCTATCGCTGTTCGACTACTGGCGCGACGGGTACAAGACGTTGCACGGCATGACCAGCCGCGGGTTTCCCAACCAGTTCTATACCGGGTTCACCCAGGTCGGCATTTCCGCCAACATCGCCGCCAACTACGAGGTGCAGGGCGAACACATCGCCTACATCATCGCCGAGGCCCTGGCGCGCGGTGTGAGCACCGTCGAGCCCAGCCAGGAGGCCCAGGATGCCTGGTGCCAGACGATCCGCGAGACGGCGGTCGACAACTCGGCGTTCGACGCTCAATGCACACCCGGCTACTACAACAACGAGGGCGGCGGGGGCGGAGAGGGAATCCGGTCCCACCTGGGTGAGCCCTACGGCCCCGGCTTCTATGCCTTCGACGACCTGTTGCGCGTCTGGCGGGACAAGGGCCACCTGGAAGGTCTGGTCCTGGGGACGTGAACGAGACCTTGTCCGCAGAACTGAGATTCGACGGCCGCGTCGCCGTGGTGACCGGCGCCGGTCGCGGACTGGGCCGCGCATACGCCCAACTGCTCGCCGCGCGGGGCGCGAAGGTCGTGGTCAACGATCCAGGCGGCGGCCTGACCGGGGAGGGCACCGATCCCGGCCCGGCCGAGCGCGTCGCGGCCGAGATAACGACGGCGGGCGGTACAGCGGTCGCCTCAACCGCGTCGGTCGCGACCCGCGAAGGCGGTGAAGCGATCATCGAGACGGCCGTGCAGCGCTACGGCCGCGTCGACATCCTCATCCACAACGCCGGCAACGTCCGCCGCGGGTCGCTCAAGGACATGAGCTACGAGGATTTCGACGCGGTGCTCGACGTCCACCTGCGCGGCGCGTTCCACGTTGTCCGGCCGGCCTTTCCGCTCATGTGCCGGGCGGGCTACGGGCGCATCGTGTTGACGTCGTCGATCGGCGGCCTGTACGGCAACCGGGGTGTGGCCAACTATGCGGCCGCGAAGGCCGGCGTCATCGGGCTGGCCAACGTCGCGGCGCTCGAAGGCGCCGGCGAGGGTGTGACGTGCAACGTCATCGTCCCGGCGGCGGTGACCCGGATGGCCGACGGCATCGATGTCTCCGCCTACCCGCCGATGGGCCCGGAACTCGTTGCGCCCGTGGTCGGCTGGCTCGCGCACGAGTCGTGCTCGGTGACCGGGGAGGTGTTCATCGCCCTGGCGGGTCGGGTGGCGCGGGCGGTCGTCGCCGAAAGCCCCGGCGTCTACCGGCCCTCGTGGACGGTCGAAGACGTCGGCCGGCACCTGGAGGCGATCCGCTACGTGGAGGCGCCGTTGATCTTTCCGGTCACACCCGACGGGCACGACCGGCACATTCGCTACAGCTTCGAATTGGCGCACCGCTCAAGCGATCAAGGAGCCCTGCATGGCTGATGCGACGGGCCCACTCGCCGGGGTGCGGGTGATCGACCTCACCGCCATGGTGATGGGACCGTACTGCACGCAGATCATGGCCGACATGGGCGCCGATGTGATCAAAGTCGAACCACCGGAAGGGGATAACACCCGCTACATCTCGGTGGGCCCGGCGCCCGGCATGAGTGGCGTGTTCGTCAACGTCAACCGCGGCAAGCGCAGCGTGGTGCTCGACCTGCGAACCGACACCGGCGCGGCAGCGTTGCGCGCGCTGCTCGAGACGGCGGACGTCTTCATCCATTCGATGCGCGCCAAGGCGATCGCCAAGCTGGGTTTCGGCTACCCCGAGGTCGCCGCGCTCAACCCGCGGATCGTCTACACCAATTGCTACGGCTACGGCAGGCGTGGACCCGAACGGGATCGGCCCGCATACGACGACACCATCCAAGCCGAGTGCGGCCTGCCCGCGGTGCAACAGCAGCTGACGGGCGAGGCCGACTACGTCGGGACCATCATGGCCGACAAGGTCGCCGGCCTGACCGCGCTGTACGCGACGACCATGGCGTTGTTCCACCGGGAGCGCACCGGGGAGGGGCAAGAGGTCGAGGTCGCGATGTTCGAAACCATGGCCTCGTTCATGCTCGTCGAACACGCCAACGGCGCCATGTTCGACCCCCCGCTGGGGCCGGCCGTGTATCCGCGCACCGTGGCGCCCAACCGCCGCCCGTATCGCACCAGCGACGGCTACATCGCCGCGTTGATCTACAACGACAAGCACTGGAACGCCTTCATCGACGCCGTGCAGCCGCCGTGGGCCAATGGCTCGTATTCGACGCTGGAGCAGCGCGCACGCCAGATCGACGCCGTCTACGGCTTATTAGCCGAGACGATGAAACAGCGCTCGACCGAGGAATGGTTGGCGCTGTTTCGCGACCTCGAGATACCGGCCGCACCGCTCAACACGCCTGGCGCGCTGTTCGACGACCCGCATCTCAACGCCGTCGGCATGTTCGAGACCGTGGACACCCCGCATGGTCCGGTGCGCTTCCCGGGCGTCCCCACCTGGTTTTCGCGAACGCCGGGCCGGGTCGCGGGCCCGGCCCCCGAGCTCGGCGCCGACACCACGCAGATCCTGGACGAACTGCGGCTCGCGACCGACGTGAAATCGACCGGCTGACCGTCAAACCACAGAGGAGTCTTGACCATGGGTGTGCCCGTCTACAAGCGCATTCTGGACCTGTTCGAGGCCGAGGGGGTCAATACCCTGTTCGGCATCCCGGACCCGAACTTCGTGCACATGTTCGCCGAGGCGGATGCTCGGGGCTGGTCGGTGGTCGCACCGCATCACGAACTGAGCGCGGGATTCATGGCCGAAGCGGCGTCGCGGATGACCGGTAACCCCGGCCTGTGCATCGGCACGCTCGGACCGGGCATGGCCAACATCGCGGGGGCCATCCAGTGCGCGAAGGTGGAGAACTCGCCGGTGATCTTCATCGGCGGCCAGCGGGCCCGCATCACCGAGCGCCGGGTCCGACGCGGCCGGATTCAATTCGTCCGGCAGGAACCGCTCTTCGCGCCCTCGGTCAAGTACAGCGCCTCGATCGAGTACGCCGACCAGACCGATGAAATCATTCACGAGGCGATCCGCCGGGCCATGTCCGGCACGCCCGGCCCGGCCTACATCGAGTACCCGTCGCACGTCATCCTCTCCGAGCTCGACGTGCCGGATCCGCTGCCGCCCAACAGGTATCGATTGGTCAACCAGACCGCCGGTGAGCGCGAGGTGGCCGAGGCGGCAAAGCTGATCCGGGCGGCCGAGAGCCCGATCCTGTTGGTCGGTCACGGGGTGCACACGTCGCGCACCGGCGCGGCGGTCCGCGAACTGGCCGACCTCATGGCGTGCCCGGCGATCCAGACCTCGGGCGGCACGTCGTTCATCGAGGGCCTCGAGGACCGCACCTTCGCCTACGGGTTCTCGCCCGCGGCCGTCGAGGCGGTGGTGAAGTCAGACCTGTGCGTGGCACTCGGCACGGAGCTCGGCGAGCCTAGCCACTACGGCAGGACACGCCATTGGGCGCAGAACGACGCGAAGCGCAAATGGATTCTGGTCGAACAGGATCCGGCGGCCATCGGGGTCAACCGCCCGATCGATGTCCCACTGGTCGGCGACCTTCGCGGTGTGGTGCCTCAGCTGGTGGACGCGCTTCGCGGCAACCCGCGTAAGGCTTCGGCCGCCGCCAAGGCCGACCTCGACCGCTGGATCGCCGACGACGCGGCGGAACTGGCGCAGCTCGCGGAGAACGCGCCGTCGGGACGGACGCCGGTGCATCCGGCGCGGTTCGTCGTCGAGGCCACCCGGGCGTTCCCCAAGGACGGCATCATGGTCCGCGACGGCGGGGCGACCGTGATCTTCGGTTGGACCTACTCGCAGGCCAAACCGCGCGACGTCATCTGGAACCAGAACTTCGGCCACCTCGGCACCGGCTTGCCGTACGCGGTAGGGGCCTCCGTCGCCGACGGCGGTAAGCGCCCGGTGATGCTGGTGACCAGTGACTCGGCGTTCCTGTTCCACATCGCCGAGTTGGAAACTGCCGCGCGACAGCGGCTTCCGCTGGTATGCGTGGTCGGCGTCGACCACCAGTGGGGCCTGGAGGTCGGCGTCTACAAGCGCACCTTCGCCCAGCCGTCGCCGCAGCCCGGCGTGCACTGGAGCAAGGACGTCCGTCTCGACAAGGTGGCCGAGGGCTTCGGCTGCCACGGCGAGTTCGTCGAGAAGGAGGAGGAGATCGGTCCGGCGATCGAGCGGGCCTATGCGAGCGGCAAGGCCGCCGTCGTCCACGTCTGCATCGACCCCAAGGCGAACTCCGAGGAGATGCCGAAATATGACGAATTCCGCACCTGGTACGCCGAAGGCACCCAGTAGTTGAAGGATCCCCGAAGGAGGAGCCATGCGCGATTACCTGAAGTTCTACATCGACGGGCAGTGGGTTGACCCGGCCCGGCCCAACAGTTTTGACGTCGAAAACCCGGCAACCGAACAGGTTTCGGGAAGGATCTCGCTCGGGTCATCCGAGGATGTGGATGCGGCGGTGAGCGCGGCCCGGCGAGCCTTCGCCGACTGGTCACAGTCCAGCCGCGAACAGCGGCTGGAACTGCTGGAGGCCATCCTTGCCGAATACCAGCGACGCGCGGGCGAGCTCGCCGATGCGGTGACCGAGGAAATCGGCGCGCCGCCGTCGTTGGCCGCAGGCCCCCAAGTGCAACTCGGGATCGGTCACCTGGTCACGGCGATCGATGTGTTGAAGAATTTTCCCTTCGAGGAACAGCACGGGGCGGCGCTGATCGCCAGGGAGCCCATCGGCGTCTGCGGGCTGATCACGCCGTGGAACTGGCCGCTGAACCAGATCGCCGTCAAGGTGTATCCGGCGTTGGCGACGGGCTGCACGATGATCCTGAAACCGTCCGAGGTGGCACCGTTTTCGGCCTACATCTTCGCCGAGATCCTCGACGCCGCAGGCGTGCCGGCCGGGGTGTTCAACCTGGTGAACGGTGACGGCCCCGGCGTGGGCATGGCGATTGCGGGCCACCCCGACATCGACATGGTGTCGTTCACCGGCTCCACCCGCGCCGGGATCGAGGTGGCGAAGACCGCCGCCCCGACGGTCAAGCGGGTGACCCAGGAGTTGGGCGGCAAGAGCCCCAACATCGTCCTCGACGACCCCGGCTTCGCCGACAGCGTGCGGGCCGGCATCGCCAACATGATGCCGAACTCAGGACAAAGTTGTAATGCGCCGTCGCGCATGCTGATTCCGAACGCACGCATGGACGAGGCCATCGCGATCGCGCGGGAGACCGCCGGGCAGGTGAAGGTCGGCGACCCCGGCGACAAGACCGCGATCGGGCCCGTGGCGTCCAAGGCGCAGTTCGACAAGGTGCAACGTCTCATCCAGAGCGGCATCGATGGGGGTGCGACCGTGGTCGCCGGCGGCCCGGGCCGGCCGGACGGGCTGACCAACGGCTACTACGTTCGGCCGACCGTCTTCGCGAACGTCACCAACGACATGACGATCGCACGGGAGGAGATCTTCGGGCCGGTGTTGTGCATGCTCGGCTACGACGACCTCGACCAGGCCGTCGATATCGCCAACGACACCGATTATGGCCTCGCGGGCTACGTTTCGGCGGCCGACCTCGACAAGGCGCGCGCGGTGGCGCGGCGTATCCGGGCCGGCTGGGTGACCATCAACCACGCGTTCGACATGAGCGCGCCGTTCGGCGGCTACAAGCGCAGCGGCAACGGCCGGGAGTGGAGCGAGTTCGGGTTCCACGAGTACCTGGAGGTCAAGAGCATCTTGGGCTACGCGCCGGAGAAGGGCGGCCAGTAGCGGCGCCGCGCTGATCAGCCGGTCTGGAAGTGGCGGCGGATGCCGGCCAGCATCGCGATGTGCGCCTTGACGGCTTCGCGAGTGGTGATGGGCGCCAGCGGCCGGGGCGCCGCGATCCGGATTCGCTCGGTGACGCGCGTGCCCGTAGCGGTCGGTTCGAAGCTGACCCGCCCGCGCAGGCGTACCCCCGGCGACTGGTCCGCCTCCGTCAGCACGTCGCCCTTCGCCGGCACCTGCAGCCGAGCCCGGTAGGTGATCGTCATCCTTAAGGCCCCCAACGGGATCCGGTCCCGCACCCGATAGCTGACGGTGACCCCGTCGGGGGTTTCGCCGCGCGACAACATCTCCACGGACACGATCAGCGGGTGCACCAGCTTGATGTTGTCCAGATCCACATAGAAGTCGCGGACCTCGCCCGGGGGCGCGGGCACCTCCTCCGTCAACGTGCGCTCCGCGTGCGCGACCCACCAGGTCATGCCGAGAACTCTAGGAGCAGCTGCCCCGTCCGCCACCAGATCAGCACGGCGAACGCCGCCAGCACGATGATGGTGACCGCGGCCTGAATCCCGTTGCGGCGCTCCCTCGGCGGGTAAACGTAGGCCGCGGCGACCAGCACACCCGTGACCAGCCCACCCGCGTGCGCCTGCCAGCTGATGCGTTGCGAACTGAACAACGGCACCAGGAACGTGTAGGCCAGGTTGACCGCGATCACCGCCGCCACCCAGCGGACGTCGGAGGCCAGCCGCTTGCCCACCACGAAGGTGGCGCCGAACAGGCCGAAGATCGCGCCCGAGGCGCCCGCCGTCGCAGTGTCGAGCGGTGATACCAGATAGACCAGCACCGAACCGCCCAGCCCGCTCAGCGCGTACAGCGACCCGAAACGCAGCCGGCCCAGCGACATTTCGAGGGGCGGGCCCACCACATACAGCGCCCACATGTTCAACAGCAGATGCGTGGCGCCATAGTGCAGGAACGCCGACGTCACCAGGCGGTAGAACTGGCCGTCGGCGACGGCCGCGGGCCACAGCGCGAGCTGCTTCTCCAGGTTCCCCGACGCCATTTGCGCCACGAAGGCCAGCACGTTGATGCCGATCAGGACGAAGGTGAGCACCGGGGTCGCCGACCGCTGCCGCCCGCCGAACCGGGTGCGGGGCTGCCGCACCGTCCGCGCTCCAGCCCGGACGCACGCCACGCACTGGTGACCGACGGCGGCGCTGCGCATGCAGTCGCCGCAGATGTAGCGCTCGCAGCGGTTGCAACGGACGTATGTCGGGCGGCCCGGATGCCGATAGCAACTCGGAGCCGCGGGCGGCGAATCCGGTGTGCTGGGCGCGCTCATCGCCCTATTCTGGCCCGCGCCGCCGGGCCCGGCGCAGCGCTTTGGCGAACCTGTTTTCTACGCACCCCCAGTGCGCCTACTGTTTTCTGCGTGGAGTCGAGATGAGCGCCGGAGTGGTCGAGCGCTACCTGGAGTGCTTGGCCGCACACGACTGGGACGGCCTTGCCGCGACGATCGCCGACGACGGGTTGATCCGCGAGGGCCCGTTCTGCGATGTCGTCGAGGGCAAGCAGCACTACGTCGCCTATCTGCGCAAGGTCCTGACCAACCTGGATGGCCACCGGCTGGAGGTGCAGCGGGTCTCGCATGTCGACACTCACCTGTCGTACGTGGAGCTGACGGAGTCATTCGTGATCGACGGCGACGACAAGCGGTGGCCCGAGTGCATCCTCTTCGAGCGGGGCGACGACGGACTCATCTCTCACGTCAGCGTCTTCTTCAAGCAGCCCGCCGCGCGGTGAATCGCCCGGGCGAACCGAAACTATTCCCTCATCCGCGAATTTGACCTAGCGTGTGATGGGTGGAATCAAACGGAAGCCCGGAATTGGTGCCCGTCGAAACATTGCACTCAGGTGATCCGATCATGGATCGCGGCCAGCGGTACATAGTCCTCGAATCGAAGGCCGTCGGCGACAGCTGCGTGGTGCTCGAGCTCGAATCCAGGGTGGACCACCAACTGCAGGTCATCGAGAAGTCCTTCCCCGCGGGATACCACGTCAACAGGGCGAACCACCGAATCTTATAGCCTGAATTTGCTCGGCCGAATATTGCGCGAGTAGCCGTTGGACGGCTACCGCGCATTCGTGTTATTCGGGCTCAAAACGACGAATATCGGTCGGGCGTATTTAGCGCCCGCGCGCCGGCCGCGGGTCGTTGGGATTGTCGGGATCGGGATCGCCGAACCACCGCGACGGCGGCCGCTCGCCGTACGCGTCATGCCATTCCCACCACTCGTACGGCGCGGTTTGCGGGTACCCGTCGGGCGAGTCCTCCCACGATTCCTGGCGCCCGAGCGCGGTCATGTCGAGGTAGCTCCAGGTGTTGCCCAGCGCTTCGTCACCCCGGTTGTTGATGAAGTAGGTGCGGAACACGCGGTCACCGTCGCGGATGAACGCGTTCGTGCCGTGCCATTCGTCCACGCCGAAGTCGGCGTCGAAGCCATCGGTGATCGTGTACCACGGCATCTGCCAACCCATCCGCGCCTTGAGCCGGGCGATGTCGGCTTGTGGCGCCCGGGAAGCGAACACCAGGGTGGTGTCGCGGGCGTTCAGGTGGGCGAGGTGCCCCACATGGTCGGCGATCATCGAGCAGCCGCGGCACGCGTGGTCGGGCCAGCCGTCCACGCCCGGCTCGAAGAAAGCGCGGTAGACGATCAGCTGACGCCGGCCCCCGAACAAACCCAACAGGCTGACCGGGCCTTCGGGTCCCTCGAACGCGTACTCCCGCTCGACGGCCAGCCAGGGCATCCGCCGCCGGGCCGCCGCCAGGGCGTCGTGGGCCCGCATCACTTCCTTTTCTTTCCCCAGCAGCTGTTCGCGCGCGGCGGCCCAGTCCCGGGCCGACACGATAGGGGGCGTGTGCATGTCGTTGTCCTCCTTGGGTTTCGCGGTCTCAGGCCACCGCAGCCAGGCCGGCTGATGTGAGCAGGTACGCGTCCGGTGTCGCAGTGTCCTCGGTGGCGATGGCCAGCACCGAGCGGCCCACCTGCTCGGCGGTGAGCGCGGGCCCGGCGGTCCGCACGAACGAGTCGACGTCAACCCCTTGCCGTTCGGCGTACGCCGCGACCGCTTTGGCGCCCAGGTCCGTCGCCGGCGTCAACCGCGGCAGGACGGACACGAAACGGATGCCCAACCCGGCCCGCTGCGACTCGATGGCCGCGTAGCTGGCGATGAACCGGACCGCCGCCTTCGCCCCCGCGTAGCCGCCACTCAGGGGTGACCCGGCGAGGGCGGCACCGCTGGACATGACGATCACCGAGCTGCCCGGGGCCAGTGGACGTCGCAGCGCGTGGCGGGTCCAGTGAAAGGCTTGCGCGACATCGACATTCCAGTTCTGGCTGAAGCTGTGCCAGCTTTGCTCCTGCAGCGGGCCCATGTGGGGCGCGGCCCCGGCGCAGAGAACCACCGTGCGCGGCAGGTATTCGTCGATGAGCTGCTGCGCCGTCGAAGGGTCGGCGGCGTCGGCGGCCACCGGGACGAAGCCGTCGCCGAGCTCGGCGCGCGCGTCCTCGAGGCCGGAAACGCTGCGCGCGACGCCGACCACCTCGGCCCCGGCCGCCGCCAGGGCGCCCGCGATGGCGCGGCCAAACCCGCGGCTCGCCCCGGTCACGACTGCCGTGGTGCCGGCCAGGCCACCCGATGGGAATGTCAGTGGCTCGTTCATGTTCGTCCTCGCTCTCAACCAAAGGTGCGTTCACCAATTGAGATGCGGCGCGGCCCGCGAATTCATCGCCGCTGTGCCGATGATTTTCGGCCGGGCGCGGTCTCTGTACTGGAGTAGCGTTCGAACTCAGCCCAGACAGGAGGGGCCGTGCCGGCCCAAGAGGACTTCATCGCGCAGGCGGCGCCGTTTCGTGCCGAGCTGATCGCACACTGTTATCGCATGCTCGGGTCGGTGCACGACGCCGAGGACCTCGTCCAGGAGACCTATCTCAACGGCTGGCGCGGCTACCAGGCGTTCGAGGAACGCGCGGCGTTGCGGACGTGGCTGTATCGGATCGCGACGACCGCGTGCCTGCGGGCGCTGCAGAACCGCGCGCGCCGGGTGCTGCCGGCCGGGCTCGGCGGCGGATCGATCGATCCCGACGCCAGCCTCGACGCGACCGGCGGCGTGCACGAGTGGCTCGAACCCATCCCCGACTCGTTGACGTTCCCTACCCCCGAGGACAACGTCGCCGCACGACAAAGCCTGCGGCTGGCCGTCATGACCGCGCTGCAAGAGCTGCCCGCCCGTCAGCGCGCGGTGCTCATCCTGCGCGACGTGGTGCAGTTCAGCGCCGCCGAGGTCGCCGAGCTGCTGGAGACCACACCCGCCGCGGTCAACAGCTCGCTGCAGCGGGCACGGGGCCGCCTCGCCGAGCTCTCCCCCACCGAGGAGGGCCTCTCGGAGCCCGACGACGCCGAGCGCCGTGCGCTGCTCGACCGCTACTGCGCGGCATTCGAGAACGCCGACATGGCCGCCCTCACCGCGCTGCTGCAAGCGGATGTGAAACTCGAAATGCCACCTCTCCCTGTCTGGTTCGCCGGTCGCGACCCGGTGTTGCGCTTCCTCGCGGCGCGCGCGTTCGCCGAGCCCGGTGAAATCGCGATGATCGCGACGGCCGCGAACACGCAACCCGCGGTGGCCGAGTACCGCTGCGACGCGGACGGGACGATGCGCGCCCACTCCATTCACGTCCTCACGGCCGGCGCCGACGGGGTCGCCACCATCACCGTCTTCCTGGACCCCGGCCTGTTCAGCAGGTTTGGATTTCCACCCAGCCGGTAACCTGTCCGCAGGGACGCGACGGCATCGCCGGCTAGGAGAAAGAAGGCCCAACCCCCGGAGTCCCCGGTGTCGCCGCAGCGTCCAAATGTGGACAGGTCCCCTGCGCCCCAGGATCATTAGGCGCGGTAGACGCAATCGAAGGGTGACTGAGTGAGGATTCCGGGCGTTGCCAGCGTCGTCGCGGGCGTGACCGACGGAGCGGCGCAGGTGGTCCGAGCGGGCGTGTCCACCGCGGCCGGGGCCGCGGGTGCGCTGCAGACGTTGGCCAGCCCGGTCGCCGAACTGGCGGTCCCGGTGGTGCAGTCGGTGGCCCAAACGACCGGCCGGGCAATCGGTTTGACCGGTTCGACGAACGGTTCCGGTCCCGCCGTCACCCCGCCGATTCGGTGGCAGAGCGGGCGGCGGGTGCATCTGGACCTCGATCCCCTGCTGCCGTTTCCGGGCTGGCACGAGCACGCGCCGGCGGTGGAGGAACCGGTCCGCCGGGTTCCGGGAGTGGCCTCCGCCCACGTCGAGGGGGCCCTCGGCCGGTTGGTGATCGAATTCGACAACGAAGCCGACGTCGACGCCGCCCTGGACCGGGTCCGGGACACGGTCTGCGGCGTGGCGGCGGATCTGAGGCTGGTCACCTCCAAGGACGCCCCCCGCACCGCGCCGTTCGCCGATCCCGGAAACCCGTTGGCGATCCTGGTTCCCTTCAGCGCCGCGGCGATGGACGTGGCGGCCGTCGGCGCCGCGGTGACCGGCTGGTTGGGCCGGCTCCCGGTCGCGCCGCGCAGTGCGCGCGCCGCCGCCGCGCTGCTCAACCACCAACCGCGGGTGGTCGCGGTGCTCGAGTCGCGGCTGGGCCGCGTCGGCACCGACATCGCGCTCAGCGCGTCGACCGCTCTGGCCAACGGGCTGACGCAGGCGGTCGGCACACCGTTGCTGGATCTGGCGCAACGCAGCCTGCAGGTATCCGAGGCGGCGGCGCACCGCCAGCGATGGCGGGAACGCGAACCGGAGCTGGCCTCGCCCAACCGCCCGCAGGCCCCGGTGGTCCCCGTCATATCGTCGGCCGGGCCGAGATCGCAAGCGCCGCGGCATAATTCGGCCGCCACCGCCGCGGGAGAAGCGTCTCATGTGGTGGTGGGCGGTGCGATCGACGCCGCCATCGACACCGCGAAGGGGTCGATGGCCGGGCCGGTGGAGGAGTACGCCGACCAGGCCGCCAACGCCTCGTTGGTGGCCGCCGCGGGTGCGCTGTTGGCCGGCGGCGGCACCGAGGACGCGGCCGGCGCCCTGCTGGCCGGCGTGCCCCGGGCGGCGCACGCGGGCCGGCAGGCCTTCGCGGCGGTGTTGGGCCGCGGACTGGCCAACGCCGGTCAGTTGTTCCTCGACCCGGGCGCCTTGCGGCGGCTGGACCGGGTCAAGGTGGTCGTCGTCGACGGCGCCGCGCTGCGCGGCGACAACCGCGCCGTGCTGCAGGCGCGGGGCGACGTACCCGGGTGGGACGAGGACCGCGTCTACGAGGTCGCCGACGCGCTGCTGCACGGCGAGGAGGCGCCCGAACCGGATCCCGACGAGTTGCCGGCCACCGGCGCGCGCCTGCGGTGGGTCCGGGCACAGGGCTCGTCGGCGACGCCGGCGCAGGGTCTCGAACATGCCGACCTCGTGGTCGACGGGGAGCGCGTCGGCAGCGTCGATGTCGGCTGGGAGGTCGACCCGTTCGCCGTCCCGCTGCTGCAGATCGCGAACCGGACCGGCGCGCGGGTGGTATTGCGCCACGTCGCCGGCACCGAGGACCTGACCGCCAGCGTCGCCGTCAGCCACCCCCCGGGCACGCCGCTGCTGCAGTTGGTGCGCGACCTGCGCACCGACCGCGGGCCCGTGCTGCTGATCACCGCGCTGCACCGTGACTTCGCGTCGACCGACACCTTGGCCGCGCTGGCCATCGCCGATGTCGGCGTCGCGCTCGACGACCCCCAGGCCGCGACGCCGTGGACCGCGGACATCATCACCGGCACGGACCTGGCCGCCGCGGTGCGCATCCTGTCGGCGCTGCCGGTGGCCCGGGAGGCAACGGAGTCGGCGGTGCGCCTGGCCAAGGGCGGCAGCACCCTGGCGGGTCTGTTGCTGGTCACCGGCGACCCGCGCACGCTGAGCCCGTTCGCCGTGCAGCGCTGGCTCAACCCGGTCAACGCCGCCGCCGCAGCCGCGCTGATGCAGGGCACGTTCGCGGCCTCGCGGGTGCTGCGGCTGGCCGACCCGACACCCCAACCGCTGACCGCGTGGCATGCCCTGGACCCGGAGATTGTCTACTCCCGGTTGGCCAGCCGCACCCGGCCCCTGGCCGTCGAGCCCGGCGTCGCGCCCTGGCGGCAGCTCCTCGACGACCTGTCCTACAACCCGATAGTCGCGCCGCTGCGCGGGCCCGCCAGCCGCGTGGGGCGGCTGCTCACCGCGACGCGCGCCGAGCTGGCCGATCCGCTGACGCCCATCCTGGCCGTCGGCGCGGCGGCCTCGGCGATCGTCGGCAGCAGCGTCGACGCGCTGCTGGTGGCGGGCGTGATGACCGCGAACGCGGTCGCGGGTGGAGTGCAGCGGCTGCGGGCGGAGGCCGCCGTCGCCGAGTTGTTCGCCGAGCAGGACCAGTACGCCCGGCGCGTGGTTCTGCCCGCGGTCGCCACCGCGAACCGCCGGCTGGAGGCCGCCCGCACTGTCGAGCGGACGGTGTCGGTGAGCGCGAAGTCGCTGCGGCCCGGCGACATCATCGACCTGGCCGCCCCGGAGGTCGTGCCGGCGGACGCGCGCCTGCTGGTCGCCGAGGACCTCGAAGTCGACGAGTCCTTCCTCACCGGCGAGTCGCTGCCGGTGGACAAGCAGGTCGAGCCGGTCGCCGTCGCTGACTCCGACCGCGCCAGCATGCTGTTCGAGGGCAGCACCATCGTGGCCGGGCACGCCCGGGCGATCGTCGTGGCGACCGGTGCGGGCACCGCCGCGCAGCGCGCGATCTCGGCCATCGCCGACGTCGACTCGGCGGCCGGGGTGCAGGCGCGGTTGCGAGAGTTGACCAGCAAGGTCCTGCCGCTCACGCTGGCCGGTGGCGCGGCGGTCACCGCGTTGGCCCTGTTGCATCAGGGATCATTGCGCCAGGCCGTCGCGGACGGGGTGGCCATCGCCGTGGCCGCCGTCCCCGAGGGCCTGCCGCTGGTGGCCACCCTGGCCCAGCTGGCCGCCGCCCAGCGGTTGTCGCGGCGTGGCGTGCTCGTCCGCACGCCGCGGGCGGTCGAAGCCCTGGGCCGGGTCGAAACCGTGTGCTTCGACAAGACCGGCACGCTCACCGAGAACCGCCTGCGCGTCGTCCGCGGCGTCCCGCACGACGCCAGCGCGGACGGCGCGTTCATCGAGGTCACCGACCCGAAGTCCGCCGCGGTGCTGCGGGCCGCCGCCCGCAGCAGCACCCAGCCGCACAACGGGGGCGGACACGCGCACGCCACCGACGAGGCGATCCTCAACGCCGCTAATTCCGTTGACGCTCAATGGGCGTCGGATTGGACCGTGCTCGCGGAGGTGCCGTTCGAGTCCAGCCGCGGGTATTCGGCCGCGATCGGTGTGGTCGGCGGGGACGGCGGGCCTATGCTCATGCTCAAAGGCGCGCCGGAGGAAGTCCTGCCGCGCTGCCGGTTCGCCGATGGGGCCGGCGGGCCGGACCATGCGGAGTCGTTGGTGTTGCGCCTGGCCGAGCAGGGGCTGCGGGTGCTCGCGGTGGCGCAGCGCCGGTGGGAGCACGGGACCAGCGAGGAGGACACCGACGTCGACGCCGTGGACGCCGCGGCGCACGACCTCGAGTTGATCGGCTACGTCGGGCTGGCCGACACGGCCCGCGCGTCGGCGCGCCCGCTGATCGAGGCGTTGGTGCAGGCCGGCCGGCGGGTGGTGCTGATCACCGGCGACCACCCGGTGACCGCCCGGGCGATCGCCCGGCAACTCGGACTGCCGGCGGACGCGCGCGAGATCACCGGCGCGGAGCTCGCCGCCTTCGGTGAGGAGGACCGCGCCAAGGTTGCCTCCGACGTCCAGGTCTTCGCCCGCGTCAGCCCGGAGCAGAAGGTGCAGATCGTCGCGGCGCTACAGGACTGCGGGCAGGCGGTCGCCATGGTCGGCGACGGGGCCAACGACGCGGCCGCCATCCGGATGGCCGACGTGGGCATCGGCGTGAGCGGTCGCGGTTCGTCCGCCGCCCGCGGCGCCGCGGACATCGTGTTGACCGACAACGATCTGGGCGTGCTGCTCGACGCGCTGGTCGAGGGCCGCGGGATGTGGGGCGGGGTACGCGACGCGGTGAGCATTCTGGTCGGCGGCAACGTCGGCGAAGTGCTGTTCACCCTGATCGGCACCGCCTTGGGCACGGGCCGGGCGCCGGTGGGCACCCGCCAGCTGTTGCTGGTGAACCTGCTCACCGACATGTTCCCCGCGCTCGCGGTCGCCGTCACGCCGCAGTACCCCGAGCCCGAAGAGGCCGAGGACGGCGCCGACCGCGACGCCGAGGAACTGCATCGCGCGTTCCAGCTGGCGACGCTCTCCGGGCCGTCGCCCTCCCTCGACGCGCCGCTGATGCGGCAGATCGTCACGCGGGGCGCCGTCACGGCCGCGGGCGCGACGGCGGCCTGGGCCATCGGTCGCTGGACGCCGGGCACCGAACGCCGCACCTCGACCATGGGGCTCACCGCGCTGGTGACCACGCAGCTCGCGCAGACCCTGCTGACGCGGCGTCACAGCCCTCTGGTGCTGGGCACGGCGCTGGGCAGCGCGGGCGTCCTGGTCGCGATCGTCCAAACACCGGGCGTCAGCCACTTCTTCGGCTGCACACCGTTGGGTCCGGTCGCCTGGACCGGCGTCGTCGGCGCCACCGCGGGCGCCACGGTCGTCTCGGTGCTGGCGCCCAACTGGCTGGCGCAGCGGGTCACCGCGCTGGAACCCAAGCAGGACTGAGGCCTTCGCCGCTAGCCGGACAGCTCCTTGCGCACCACCTTGCCCGCCGGGTTGCGCGGGATGCTGGCCACGAGGTTGATGTCCCGGGGCTGCTCGAATCGCGAGACTTTGCCCTTCAGGTACTCCCGCAGCGCGGCCTCATCGGTGTCAGCGCCCGGCCGCAGGACCACGAACGCCGCCAATCGGTGGCCGAATTTCTCGTCGGGAACGCCGATGACCGCGTTGTCGGCGATGGCGGGGTGCTGGGCGAGGGCGTTCTCGACCGCGCGCGGATACACGTTCTCGCCGCCGGAGATGATCATGTCGTCCTCGCGGCCGACGATGTAGAGCCGGCCTTCGTTGTCGAGGTAGCCCATGTCGCCGGTGCTGGTCATGCCGTCGACGACAGCCTTCGCCCCGCCGCCGGTGTAGCCCTCGCTCGCCAGTTCACCGCCGACGAAGATGCGCCCGGTGACGCGCGGGCCGACGGGCCTGCCGTTCTTGTCGAGGATGCGCACCGGGCAGCCGGCGACCGGTCGGCCGACGGTCTCCGGCGCTTCGCGCAGCTCGGCGGGTGTCGCCAGGGCGCCGATGCCGACCTCGGTGGAACCGTAGCCGTTGTAGAGGATGTCGCCGTAGGCGTCCATGAACCTTTGCCCCAGGGTGGGGTCGAGCCGGTCGCCGCTCGACATCACGACCCGCAGGTATGGCACCGGGTTGCGCGCCCGCACCCGGTCGGGCAGGGCGAGGATGCGCGCGAGCACCACCGGCACGGCGGTGAACGCGTCAGCGCGATGCAGCGACGCCTGCGCGAGCGCGGCCTCGGCGTCGAAGTGGCGATGGGTGAGTACGGTGCCGCCGAGGGCCGTGGTGAGCATCAGCATGCCCAGCCCCAGCCCGTGAAACATGGGCATGGCCACCGAGATTCGCGACCCGGTGCGCAGGCCGGTGCGGTCGAGGATCGTCACCCACACGCCCACCGCCGATCGCAGCTGCGGCGAGCGGGGAACCCCCTTGGGCGTGCCGGTGGTGCCGGACGTGAGCAGGATGATCCGGCCGGGTGCCGCCACGTCGGGCCGCGTGTCGCCCTCGTCCGTGGTGGCCGTCGCCGCGTCGATCAGGGTCACCGATTCGTCGGCGGCCCGGACCCGCTCGCCGAATTCGCCGTCCGCGATCATCGCGGTGATCCGGTGCGCGCTCACCGCGGACGCCAGGGCGTCGCTGCGAAACTCCGTATTGACCAAGACCACATCGGCGCCCACGAGGGCGGTGGCGAAGACGCCTGCGATGAAACCGCGTCCGTTGCGGCACATGACGCCCACGGCGTCGCCGGGTCCGACACCGTCGTGGGTCAGCCGGCGCGCCAGCGATTCGGTCGCCGCCCGCAGCTCGCGGTAATCCCAAGCACCGTCGTCATCGACGATCGCCGCCCGGTTGGGCCAGCGCGTCGCGGTGACCGCCAGCAGCGTGTACGGATTGGTGCCGCCCCGGCGCGCCTCCCGCAGCACCCGCAGGGTCGCCGGCGGCGACGGCGGTGTCAGCAGTCGCGACCGCAGCAACGCGCGCGCGGCGGTGCCAACCACACCCTCGTTGCTCATTGCCGCGCCTCCGCGGCGCCGGAATCGGAGAAGAACCGTCGGTACCACAGCCGGGCGGCGCGTTCGGCCGGGCCGGCCAGCAGCACCGAAGCCACCTCGGCCGGCAGCACCCAGGGCGGTTCGTTGCTGCGCGGCCGCTCGATCACCGCTTTGGCGATCGCGTCGGCCGCGTGGTCGGCCGACATGCCCGGGAGCCGGCCCAGCACGGGCGTGGGTTCGATCATCCGGGTGCGCACCAGCGCGAAGTAGACCGAGGTGACGTCCACCCCGTCGGCGTGCAACTCCGGGGCGACGCTGCGCAACCAGCGGTCGAAGGCGCCCTTGGACGCCTGGTAGGCGCCCCACTGCGGCCCCGGCACCACGCGCACACCCACGCTGGACACATTGATGATGTGCCCGCGGCCGCTTTCGCGCATTGCCGGCAGTAGCCCGAGCAGCAGCCGGATCGGCCCGAGATAGTTGATGTCGATGGTGCGCTGAAAGTCGTGCGGCCGGTCGTATTGGTGATGCAGGGAGCGGCGCAGCGACTTTCCGGCGTTGCTGACCACGATGTCCAGCGCGCCGTGTTCCTCGGTGATCTCCTTGGTCAGCGCGCTGACGGCGGCCTCGTCGGTGAGGTCGGTCGGGTACGCGATCGCGCGGCCGCCCGCGGCGTTGATCGACGCCGCCAAGTCGCCGAGGCGCTCCTGGGACCGGGCGACCGCCAACACCGTGGCTCCCCCGGCAGCCAGCCGGCGCGCCGTCGCCTCCCCGATCCCGTACGACGCGCCGGTAACCAGGACGGTCTTACCGGTGACGGCGCCGCGCAACCTGTCGGGATCCGATACTCGCGCCGGATTGGCCACGTAGTCCGTGACCTTGTTGAGGGCCTGCACAATCACGTTCAACATCGCCGCTGCGTCCACTTCGAGCCGGATGTCGAGAATCGGCGGGTGGCTTCACCGTGCACTCGACGTCATAGCTAGCAGACCACATCGCGGTCCGCCGGTGCGCCCCGCCCCGCCGCTCTGCGACCCACCGGCGCGGCCGCCGGATCGGTGGGCGCCGCAACCGCCGGATGGCCGCCGCGCGCAAGCCATCTCGGCCCGGCCACCGCGGGGTGAACGGTGTTGTGTGAATTCGCAGTAATTTCCCGGGTTCAGCCTGTTTAGGCCGACGCTTCTCTGGGCACAATTGCGGCATGATCGCACGTCAAATAGCTCGTTTTCTCGGTCCAGCAGTAGTAGCCGCGTCCGGCCTCAGCGCGTCGGCCGTCACCGGCTCCCTCCTCCCCTCCGCGTCCGCCCAATGTCCGGACGTGCAGGTGGTATTCGCCCGCGGCACCGGTGAAGCCCCCGGTGTCGGCCCCACCGGCCAGGCCTTCGTCGACGCCCTCCACTCGCGCATCGGCGCGCGATCATTCGACGTCTACCCGGTGAACTACCCCGCCAGCGACCAATGGGCCACCGGCATCGACGGCGTCAGAGACGCTGGCGCCCACGTCGTTTCGATGGCCCACGACTGCCCGAACACCAAAATGGTGCTCGGCGGCTACTCCCAGGGCGCGGCCGTGATGGGTTTCGTCACCTCACCCTCGGTGCCCGACGGCATCGACCCCAACACGGTGCCCAAACCCCTGGACAGCTCGGTGGCCAGCCACGTGTCCTCGGTCGTGCTCTTCGGCATGCCCAACGTGCGGGCCATGAACTTCCTTGGCGAACCCCCCGTCGTCATCGGCCCCACCTTCGCCGACAAGACCATCAAGGTCTGCGCCACCGAAGACCCGGTCTGCTCCGACGGCATGAACTTCGCCGCCCACAACACCTACGCCGACGACGGGGCCATGATCGACAAGGGCGTGGCCTTCGCCTCCAGCCATCTCGACGCGGGTACCAGTGGCGCCTCGACGGTCTCGAGCTCGAGAGGTGGCTTCGGCAGCTGAGCGATGAGGGGCGCGGCGGCGCCGGTCATCACCACGTCGTCAAGGGGTGTCAGCGACGAACCCCTTGTTGCGCATCAGGGCATCCGCCAGGAAGCCGTCGTGCGGGATGCCGGGCGCCGCGTGCCACGTCGGGTGCGGGCCGACGTACACGTTGCCGATGGTCGGTTCGGCGAGGAGCTCGTCGACCAACCCCTGGTCACCCGTGATCGCGGTGACGACCAACGACCGCCGCAACGGCTCCAGGCCGGCGGCGGGCGACCACGGTGAGACCCAGACGCAGGGGAAGGGCAGCTCGACGTTGAGCGTGTCCGCGACGGGCTCGGCCAATAGATGCACCGCCGGGCGCAGCGCGGCGTGGCCGTCGCCGAGGTCGGCCACCACCTGATCTGCGCCCAGCACCGGTGTCGAGCCGGCGGCCTTGGCCGCCAGGTAATCCGCCAGGGCCCGGGCTTGGTCGAGGCGCTGGGTGGGCAGGATCGCCCGTTCGTCGTCCGTGGGGAGGGGCTCGATCTCCGCCAGCCGCCGGGCGATCGCCGCGGCCAGCGGGGCGGGATCACCCTGACACAGCACGGCGGTGGTGTTGACACAGGCCATGCCCCCGAGGTTGGCGATCGAGTCGACGATGACGTCGATGTGGACGCGCCAGTCCCGATCCGCCGTGATGAGGATCTTGGCCCGGCCCGGCCCGTTGACGATCACCGCCGAGTCGGCGGCGTACTTGTCCACCACGTCCTGGCCCCCGTACACCATCGCCAGGTCGCCCGACCGGATGATCTCGTCGGCGCCGGCATGATCGGTCGGTAGGTAGACCGCGTCCTCGGGGCGAAAACCCGCCTGCCGCAAGGCGTGCACCAGGCGGTGCGCGGTCAGCGGCTCTCGGCGCGACGGGCGCACCGCGACGCGGTAGCCGAGCGCCAGCGCTTGCGGCCACAGGCCGTGCACGCCGGGACCGTTCCCGGCGGCGTGCACGGCGAACACCTCTCCCCGCCGAGCCCACACCGCGCCGCCGCCGCGGATGGATTCCTCGCGCCAATCCAGCGCCGCCCCCACCGGCCGGGC
The DNA here is from genome assembly GCF_041890355.1 of Mycobacterium hainanense. Classification (NCBI taxonomy): domain Bacteria; kingdom Bacillati; phylum Actinomycetota; class Actinomycetes; order Mycobacteriales; family Mycobacteriaceae; genus Mycobacterium; species Mycobacterium hainanense. Next base: position 5,663,043 of record NZ_CP169059.1, read on the forward strand.
CGCGCGGACCGCGTCGAACGCGCCGCCGACGGCGTCGGCCACGCCGCGCGCCCCGGCGCGGGTGACCGCGATCGGCAGCCCCGAAATCCGGCTCGCCAGGCCGACATACGCCTCGAAGTCCAGGCCGGCGATCACCCCGCCGGTGAAGACGTCGGCGGCGTCCGACAGCGCCGCCGCGCGCCGCCCGACGGGAAGCGGGGTCACGTTGCGTTGGGCCGCCAGGGTGCGCGCGACATACAGCGGCGGCACCAGACTCAACTCGGCAACCGCCGCACCGGCCGTGCTGGTGATGACCTCGCGGCGACGCGTCCGGTACTCGCCGTCGGGGCCGAGCGCATCGATCGCCACCAAATCGGTTGCGACACCGGTCCGTTCGGCCGGCATGCTCAGTACACTCCCTCGATGACGGCCTCCCCCTCGAAGGCCGAGACCGGCCGCACCGCACTGACGGAATCGCTGAGCTCGGCGGCGGGCCCGGGCATCCTGGCCGCCAGGTCGCGCTCCAGGTTGTTCGGGATGAACATGCCTTTGCTGACGTGGTTCATCACCACCTGACCGGTCTGGCCGTACGGCACCCGCTCACCCGTGTCGGGATCGACCACCCAGAACACCACGTACGGTGTCCGCGGGTCGAACACGAACGCGTCGCCATCGGTTCGGGTGACCGCCTGCGAGAGCACCATGGTGCTGCCGAACGCCATCGTGATCGTCGTGGCGGGAAAGAGGTCGCGGAGCAGGTCGAGGGTGTCGGCGTCCACGTGCGCGCCGCTGAGCAACAGGTAGCGGATCTTGGCGTTCAGCAGATCGACCACCCGGTCGTCGCGGGCCATGGCCACGACCAACGGCGGGGTGGTGTGCAGGTTCGCGACGTTCTGCGTCCGCAACACGAAGAGGGCCTGCTCGACGACGTGGTCGACGTAGGCGGTCACCTCCGACGCCGCGCCGCGGGCGGCGATCTTCTTGACCCAGCGCGGGTCGATGTCGACGCCGTGAAAGGCCGCGCCGAGGCGCTCGGCGACCAGCCGCGAGAAATAGCCCACCCCATGCGGCCCGCTCGGCATCATGCACAGGAGGCCCTGCCCCGGCCGGAACCCGCCGGTGGCGAAGTCCTCGGTCTGCCACCGCACCACCTGTGCGACCCAATCCGGCAGTTGCACAGTCCTTTTCGGTGCGCCCGTGGTGCCGCCGGACTCGAAGATCTGCGGCACCGGCGGCGGCTGCCCGTAGCCACGCGGGATGAGGTCCTCCACCGGCACGCTGCGCAATTCGTTCACGAGGTTGGGAAACAGCCGCAGATCGGCGAACGTCTTGACGTCGGTCCTCGGGTCGAAGTCCAGCGTCGCAGCGACCCGCAACCAGAACGCGGACCCGGTGTCCTCCCCGAAATGCCAGGCGATCGCCGCGCGCAGATAGGCCTCCGGATCCCCTATCGGTTCCGACCGCGGAACGTCCAACAACGAGAAATCGACCTCGGCCATATCAAGAGATCCTGGCCCATCGCCAACAGATCGCCAAGCGCCCGCCGTCGGATTGGCTTACTTCGCAGTGAATTTCGGCGCCGTGTACCCGCCGTTCACCTTGGCGCCCCGGGTCCGCGACCCCGCTCGGCTGTTTGGGTGAGTTGACTCGTGCGCCGGCGGAGGTGTGTGCGACCTTTATCCGCTGCCGGCCATCAGGCTATGTTCTCTGTAACGAGAGGGGACGGGTCATGGCGGCGAACAACTGCATGCCGGCGGGGCGTATCGGCACCACGGGGTGCGAATGATCGAGTTCACCCTCACCCGGACCTCCACGGCGCCGATCGAGACCGCCTTCGAGGCCATCACCGACCACCGCGCGATCGCGGACCACGTCTGGGCAATCCGGCGCAGCACGCTCGATCGCGAGGGCACACCCGCACCAAACGGTGTCGGCGCGATCAGACGCCTGGTGGCGATCGGACCGCCGTTCGTCGAGGAGATCATCGAGTACGAGCGACCCACCCGCTACGCGTACAAGATGCTCTCGGGCGCACCGACCCGCAACCACATCGGCACGGTCGAGCTGCGCGAAACGGGCACCGGAACCGAGATCAGCTGGCATCTACGGTCAACGCTGAAGGTTCCCGGCGTGGACCGGCTGATGCTGCCGGTGTTCAAGAAGGTGATCGACGAGCTGCTCAAAGGCGGCATCGCCGCCGCCGAACGCCGCTCCTGACCGAGTTATCCGCGCACGGCAACGCCGAACGGCTGCTGCGCATCGCCTAGTTCGGGCGGTTGTACAGCCGGCGCGGGTCGACGCCCGCGCGCCGCCACGCCGTCGCCGCCCACGGGGTATAGATCAGCCCGACGGGCAACCGGTTGATCAGTGGGTTGAGCGCGCGCATGGCGGCGGCGAAACGCTGAAAGCGCTTCTCTTTCCTCGCATTCCACTCCAGCTGGCAGACCTCGCGCATCTGCGGCGGCAGGGTGCCGACCAAGACCAGGCGGGTGTAGGCATTGAGCGGCGCGGACACCACCTTCCACACCGGCTCCGGAATCCAGCGCGGGCCCGGTATCCCCTTGCGGATGTAACCGGTCCCGTACAAGACGGTCTTATGCGGGACGAACCGCTCGAGCATCTCGTCCCAGTAGGTGAGGAACTCGTCGTAGGTCTGCGGCTGGCCGCGGTCGCTGACGCCGTAGAGGCTGTACCACACCTTGCCCTCGTCGAAGATCTGCTCCTTCTCCGCGTGCGACAGGCGGCGGATGAACGTGTCGGTGTTGTAGATGACCTGATCGACGAAGCTGGCGTGCGCCCAGTAGAACAGCTCGGGATTCAGCGCGTGATACCTCGAGCCGTCGCTGATGGTCCCCTTGATCGTCTTGTGGAAATCCCGCACCTTGCGGCCCCACTCGCGCGGTTCGTCGGAGTAGACCGTCTTCATCAGCGGCGGCGCGGTCCGTTTCGCCCGGCCCAACGTGTCGCTGAAGACCACCGAGTGGTCGAGCACGCCCTGGGCGAGTTGTTCGATGCAGTTCTCCACGCCCGCCGTGCGTTGGAACCCGAAGAACTGGGTGCGGTTGTCGCCGTAGAACTTCCAGATCAACGACTCCGGTCCCAACCGCGCGACGGCGTCGGCGTCGGGCCCGTCGACCGGCATGGGCACCGCCTCCCGCACGCCGGCGTCGAAGCGGGATCCTGCCGTGGAGGGGGCGGTGGCGGCGGCCAACCCTTCGTGGTGGGCGGTCATGCTCCCCTCCCCGCGCGGCTCACGCCGGCACGTCGCTTGCGAATCAATGACACAGATCCGTATCTTTGTGTCACACAGCCTACCAACCGCGCGGCGAGATTGCAGTGAGGGTCGTGATCCATGCCGAACCACAGCCTTGGCGGCAATCTCGCGGCGGGGCTCAGCGACCTCGACCGCACCATCCTGGACACCGCGCGCACCGTCTTCGAGACCTACGGCGTGCGCCGGGCCAACATCGAAGACGTCGCCGCCCGCGCGGGCGTCAGCCGCAGCACGGTATACCGGCGCTTTCCCACCAAGGACGACCTGTTCGGACACGTGGTGCGGCGCGAGGCCGAAGCCTTTTTCAGCACGCTGGACCGGGCCACCGCCGGCTGCGACCCGCAGCAGGCCGTGGTCGAGGCGTTCGCGCTCGGCGTGCGCCTGGTCCACGACTCGCCGCTGTACTCACGGATCGCCGACAGCGAACCCGAGCTGTTGGGCATGTTCTCCCGATCGCAGGCCTTCCCCATCGGTCAGTTTGCCGACGGCATCGCCCACACCCTGCGCCGCTGCGGGGCCGACATTCCCGACCGCGACCTGGCCAACATCGCCGACATCCTGCTGCGCGTCGCACTCGGCATCATCGTGTTTCCCACCGACCGACTCGACACGTCGGACCCCGCGGCCGTCCGCGAGTACGCCGCCCGCTACCTGGTGCCGATAATCCGCCGCTGAGCGGTTCCTTCATGTCGGTGACCTGCACTAGCCTGGGTGCGTGGCTGGGAGTTCTGCGACTCCGCGGACCCGGTACGCCAGTTGCGGCGAGATCGACATCGCCTATCAGGTCTTCGGCGATGGCCCGATCGACCTGCTCGTGCTGCCGGGCCCGTTAATCCCGATTGATTGCGTCGACCTCGAGCCGTCGATGTATCGGTTCCATCGCCGGCTTGCGTCGTTCTGCCGCGTGATCCGGTTCGACCAGCGCGGCATCGGCCTGTCGTCGCGGATCGCGTCGCTGGACATGCTCGGCCCGGAATCGTGGGCCCAAGACGCGATCGCTGTCATGGACGCGGTGGGATGCGAGCGCGCGACGATCTTCGCCCCGGGTTTCACGTCGCTGGCCGGCGTCGTTCTCGCGTCCGACCATTCCGATCGGGTGAACAGCCTAGTGATAGCCAACGGGGCGGCGCGCACGCTGCGCGGTCCCGATTACCCGATCGGCAGCGACCTCGCCGACGCCGACCGCTTCACGTCCGTCGGCATGGAGCCGGACGCCGTCGAGCAGGGTTTCGACATGCTCGGCATCATCGCGCCCTCCGTGGCCCGCGACGCCGCGTTCCGCTCGTGGTGGGACATGGCCGGCAACCGGGCCGCGTCGCCCAGCATGGCCCGCGCCTTCATCAACAAGATCCGGGAGGGCGACGTCCGCGACCGGCTCCCCCGAGTCGCCGTGCCGACACTGATCCTGCATCGCGACAACCCCGGCTTCAGCCCCGTGGCGCACGCCCACTATCTGGCCGAACACATCCCGGGATCGCGCCTCGTCGAGTTGCCGGGCGGGGATGCCCTGTACTGGGTCGGCGACACCGCACCCGTCCTCGACGAGATCGAGGAATTCATCACCGGCGTCCGCGGCGCTTCCGACGCCGAGCGGCTGCTCACCACGATCGTGTTCACCGACATCGTCGGCTCCACCGAGCGCGCCGCACTGCTCGGCGACCACCGCTGGCGCGACCTGCTCGACAATCACGACACCCTCGTCCGGCACGAGCTGCTCCGGTTCTCCGGGCGGGAAGTCAACACGGCCGGCGACGGCTTCGTCGCGACATTCAGCAGCCCGAGCGCCGCGATCGCCTGCGCCGACGCCATCGTCGACGCGGTCCGAGTGCTGGGCATCGAGGTGCGGGTGGGCATTCATGCCGGTGAAGTGGAGGTGCGCGGCAAGGACGTCGCCGGGATGGCCGTACACATCTGTGCGCGGGTGGCCGCCCTCGCCGGACCCGGCGAGGTGCTGGTGTCCTCGACGCTGCGCGACATCGTCACCGGCTCGCGACACCGCTTCGGCGACCGCGGCGAAACGGCGCTCAAGGGCGTGCCGGGCCAGTGGCGGCTGTACTCGCTGGTGCGCGAGCGCGCAGTCGTCAGGCGGTGACGCGCCTGGCCCGGCGTAGGCTTGGGAGAAGCCCCCTCCGCCCGGCCCGGCCTTCGAGTTCCGGCGCACCGCTTGGCTTTTCCTTCAAGGAGTACGCATGACCGACGTGCACGTCTCGCTGCCCCCCGCGCTGCGTCGAGCGCTCGAACTGCTGGCCGATCCGCCGGCGGATCCCGATGTGAGCAAGGGTTACCTCGATCTGCTCGGCGGCGGATCCGACGGCGGCGACGGCGTCGCGAAGAACACCGGCCCGATCCAGGCGGCGTGGGCATCACCGATCGGGTCGATGCTCTACGACAACGCCCAAGCCCTGTCGCGCCGGCTGATCGGCGCGTGGCAGACGCCCCTCGAGTGGTTGAAAATCCCGCCGGGCGGCATCGCACTGGACGTCGGTTCCGGCCCGGGCAACGTGACCGCCTCGCTGGCACGCGCGGCGGGCCCGGACGGGCTCGCCCTCGGGGTCGACATCTCCGAGCCCATGCTCGCGCGCGCCGTCCGCAACGAAGCTGGACCGCAAGTCGGCTTCATTCGGGCAGACGCACAACGGCTTCCGCTGCGCGACGACACGGTCGACGCCGTCATCTCGACGGCCGTGCTGCAGCTGATTCCCCATCCGGCGGCCGCGCTCGGCGAGATGGCGCGGGTGCTGCGACCCGGCGGCAGGCTGGCCGTCATGGTGCCCACCGTCGGTCCGGCCGCCCGGCTGTTCCGGAGGCTGCCGAACGTCGGGGCGCACGTCTTCGACGACGACGAGATCGGCGACATCCTGGAAAGCCAGGGTTTCGCCAGCGTGCGGGTGAAGAACTACGGCACCGTCCAGTGGGTGCGCGGCAAGAACGGCTGAATCCGTCCCGTCTCAGACTGGCCTTGCCTCATGAGTCCGGGTTTTGCGCGACCGCGGCGAGCCGGTCCATGGACTCGCGCAGCATCTCCGGCGTCGTCGCGCGAGCGCGCTCGAGGCGGCTGGGGTCGGTCAACGTCGTCCCAATCGTAGGTATGGGTCACCGTGGTGAGTTCGGCGTTCACCGGGTTGAGCTCCCAGCGCCACAGGTGTCCGGGCGGCTGCTTCCTGGGCTCGGCTGGGCGCCACGCGATCTTGCTGCCCTCGACGAATTCCACGACGTGGTTTTCCCGCACAGCGCCATTGGTGAGTTTCGTGGTGAACACGTCCCCGACCGCGCGGACTCGTTGGCCCGGAGCCGACGAGGCGAGGTTGTTGTTGCCGTCCCAGCTCGGCTGGCGGGCCGGATCGGCGATCAGTTCGAAGATCCGCGCGGCGTTGGCCGCGATGACACGCGTGGCGCTCACGATGCCTTCGATTTCCATGTCGGACATATCGCTATCCAAACACGTCAACCGTGAGCGCCGCCGCAGTGTGAAGGTGACCTTCGGCCGAAGCGTTGAGGACCTTCGACCGTCGAGCCACCGGCCGGCGGGTGCGACCGTGGTGGATGCCGGGGCAACCCGGTGGTCTGCCCGAAGTGCAGCAAGCCCATTTTTGGGCGAGGCCATCCGCAAGGGCCTGATTGACCCACCGTCTTGAGACGGGGACCTGCCTTCGGGCAGACCCTCATCCCTGGGGCATCCGCGGCAGCGCCTCGACCGGCCCGGACAGCGCCGCCTTCACGTAGCGGGTGTCGTCGTCGGCCAGCACCTCGGGGTCGTCCCCTTCGATGCCATCGACGATCGCGCGCGCCACCTGGCGCGGGTCGTTCTTGGGCGCGTCGAAGCCGGACGCCATCTCGGTGTCGGTGAAGCTGAGGTGCGCGGCGACCACCAGCGTGCCCTGCTTTTCGAGCTCGATCCGCAGCGAATTGGTGGTCGACCACAGTGCCGCCTTAGAGTCCCCGTATCCGCCGGAGCCGGGCATCCAGGACAGGATCGAGGCGATGTCGACCAGGGCGCCGCCGCCGTTGCCCGCCAGGATCGGCGCGAAGGCCTTGGTGACGCGCAGCGCGCCGAAGTAGTTGGTCTCGAACACCGCGCGCACTTCCTCGATGTCGCTGTCGAGCAGCTTCGCCGCGCCGAGCACACCCGCGTTGTTGATGACGATCTCGGCGTCCGAAGCCGACGCCGCAAGTGCTGCAACGGAATCCGCATCCGTCACGTCCAGCTCGGCACTGACCACCCGGGGGTCCGCGCTGGGCTTGGGTGCCCGCGCCGTGGCGTAGACCTTCGCCGCGCCCCGCTCCAACAACTCATCCACGATGGCCTTGCCGAGCCCGCGCTGTCCGCCGGTAACCACGACCGTCGACCCCTTGATGTTGACCATGATCCGCACTCCTGACATATGCGAAGTTATTTTGCCTCTGTCACCGTAGTTGCCGGTGACGACATAGTCAAGTACATTTTGGTTATGTCTATTTCATGGGCTGCATCACAGCGGTACGGCACCGCCCCGGCGCCCGGCGGCCTGGGGTTGGTCCAAGACTTCCTCAACACCAGGGCAGTCGCCGGATACGGCCCCGACCTGCTCGCCGACACCGCGCTCGCACGGGACTGGGTCGCGGGCGCGGTGCGCAACTGGTCGGCCGCCCGAGGCGAGGAACTATCGCCGCCGAAGCTCGACGACGCGGACCTGACCAAGCTGCGCTCGCTGCGGGACACCATCGATGCGCTGGTCTCCGGCGAAATGACCGGCGGGCCAAGCGCCGTCCCCGCGGCCCTCGTGGTTTCCGACACCGGCGAGGTCCGGCTGGAGCCCAGCGGCACCGGATGGCGCTGGCTGGCATCGGCGCTGTGGGCCGAGATCCTGCTCAGCCAGCAGGCCGATACCTGGCGGCGCGTCAAGCGGTGCCACAACCACCATTGCGGGTCGACGTTCTACGACCGCTCGAAGAACAACAGCGGGGTCTGGCACGACGTCAAGACGTGCGGCAACGCCGCCAACCTGCGGGCTTCGCGGGCACGTCGACGGGAACGCGAGCGGGCGACTGGCTCAGCGGTTTCGCCACAGTAGGCAGTAGCGGTAGTAGAGGCCCCGCCGGATGGTCACCCCGGCAGCACGTCGGCGGCGTGCCGCGCGGCGATGCCGGCCGGCCAGCCGTGATACGCGGCGTTGTGGTTCCAGTAGTCGTGCGCGCGGTCGGCCCTCAGCAGCGCTCCGCGCCCCGACGCATCAGCGTCACGCCGGCGCGTGCGCGGCTTGGCCGGCTTCTCAGCACCACCCGCAACGCGTAACCAGCGCGCGCCTTGATCGGCGTCACGACATTGGTAGGGCTCTGGCTAATCCAGGAGGGCAGTGTCGCCACGGTTTCGATCCTTCGTCCGTTCGGCCTGTGCGCCAATTCATTGAATTGCACCGGGGCCGCTTTACGGGCGCGCCGCGCCGGGGTAAACGCCACGAAAAGCCGCATTGTGGCCCTACACACAGGCGGCTGTGCGCTGGAGCGCCGTCACAGATTCCTCGAGTGGCCGGCCTTTCGCAGGTAGGCCGGCAGCCCGCGCGCCGGTGGCGCTTTGGGCCAATCGTCGGCACGGAAATAGGCGTCGGTCCCGCCATCGACGAAGATGACGCTGCCGCAGAGGAATTCGGCGGGCTCGGACAGCATGAAACACATCCACTCGGCCATGTGCCGCGCCTCGCCGAAGCCACCGAGTGGCACTGGGAAGGACCGGATTGCTTTTGCCTGCCGGGGCGTCGCCAGCTGCTCCTGCAGCAACGGCGTCATGATGGCCCCGGGCGCCAGCGCGTTCAGGCGCACCCCCGCGCCCGCCCATTCGGGCAGCACCGCGTGTCGCCGCACCCAACGGCTCAGGGCGATCTTCGACGCCGCGTACATCATCGTCGGCGCGGCCGGGCCGAACGGTCGCACCGACCGCCGGGCCTTGTCGGCATCATGCGCGAGGAACGCCTTCACCGCACGCCGCGGGACGAGGGGCACCGTCGTCGTCGAGTTACTCGCTACCACAACCACTTTCGCGTTTCCGGTCGCGGCCAGCGCCGGTCGCCACGCGACCAACGGCTCGACGACACCGAAGAAGTTGACCTCGCCGATCTGGCGTAATCGCTCTCGACCGGGGCTGGGCCCGAGCCCGGCGGCCAGCACCGCGCCGTCGAGTCTGCCGCCCGAGGCCGCCAGCACGCCCTCGGCAGCCTGCTTACGCCCTTGCGGTGTCGACAAGTCGGCGACGACGTCGGCGTCTTTGATGTCGACACCGATCACGGTGTGCCCGTCGGCCTTGAGCCGCTGCGCGGTCTCGTGACCCATGCCGGATGCCGATCCGGTTAGCGCATAAGTGCCCATCGCTCCGTTCTTACCAGCCGCGGTGGCCTCGGACCTCAGGTTTTGCCGGCGGCCTTCTCGACATCGAGTAGCTGCTCGCCGCGTCGTTCCCGGTCGTACGCTTCGCGTCCGCCCCGCAAGCCGAACAGGCGTTTCGAGAACAGCAGGTAGATCACGGCGGCCACGTTGATGGTGAAGGTGACCACGCGGGTCATCGTGATGCCCTTGGCCAGGTCGTGAATCTCCAACGGCAAGAACACCGACGTGGCTATCACCGCGAAGTACTCACCCCAGCGCTTCAGCAACCACAGGCCGACGCCCTCGACCACCTCCAGCAGCGCGTAGCCGGCCAGCATCAGGGTCAGCAGCGCCAGGGTGGAGGGCTTGGCCGCCAGCGCCTTTTCGAGTTCGTGCACGATCGTCATCTGGTCGACCCTGAACCCGGCCGCCCGGAAGATCGGCAGGTCACGGTCGAGGGTGGCCTGGATGGCGCCCCGGGCGCCGCGGAACTTCCACACCGCATACGCGGCGAGGGCGATCACCACCGCGCGGAACAGGCGTTCCACCGCGAGCGCGCGGATGATGATCGCTTGGCGTAACGCCTTGCCGCGCATGATCATCGGCGCATCTTCGGCTCGCCCCCGCCCATGCGGCGCGCCGACGGTGAATTCACCGCAACGCAGGCACCGCCACACCTCCCCGAGCCCGGTGGTGCCGCTCAGCCGGGCGGCGAGATCCTCCTCGCCGGGCGCATAGGTGGCGTGTCCCGCGATCGCGCAGGTGACCAACTCCCACCGATTGACGCCCTGATCTTTGCGCATGGCCGATCATCGCACTGCCCGCGGCGGGGCACGCAAGAGGGCGCGTCAGAACCGCGGGTTGGCCCGCGGCCGTTGCGCGCGGGGGCTCACCGCCCCCAGCAGAGCGGTGAGTTCAGAGACCGGTATCTCGTCAAGGTGATCGACCGCCGCGACGATCTCGGTGCGCAGCGCTGCGGCGCTGAAGGGTTCAGCGAGCCATTCGAACTTGTCGACGACGCGCTCCCACGACATGGGCCGGGTCGGCGAACCCTCGTAATCGGCTTGCTCACGGTCGAATTCGCGCCCGTCCCGGGTCAGCAGGCGGACCCGGGCGGCGGTGCGGTTGGGGTAGTCGGCGGTCAGGTCGGCGGCCGGCTCGACGTCGACGCGGGTCAGCAGGTCCTGCACGTCGGCGCGCATGACCCGCTCGGTGTCCAGCTGTTCGGGGCCCACCCCACCGTCGAGGAGCGCAACCGCGACGAGGTACTTGAGGTTGTAGTCGGCCTGCTCCTTGGTGCGAGGGTCATCCTTGGCTCCGTAGGCCCCGCCGCCGGCGAAGTCATAGGCGCCCTGGAAGACCTCGAGGGTCACCCGCGCGATGTCCTCGCCGCGCAACGCGTGCTCGTCACGCAACCCCAAGATCGCGTCGATGACGACCTGTCCGTGGATCAGCGAGCAGTACTGCTTCAGGTAGGTCCGCTCGACGCAGGCGAGCTCGCGATCGGCGGTGGTGAGGTCGATGGGCTGCTCGAAGAGCTGGACCAGGCCGTGCGGACCCTCGAACAACGACCTGGGGCCGGTTACGCCGCGGGCGGCCAGCAGGGTCGCGTAGACGGCGCGCATGCCGGTGATGGCCGGTGAGATGCCCTTCCAGTTCGAGACCGGTTCGGCGTGCACGGTGGCCAGCGACACGTTGTCGGTCGCGGCGGCCGCAATGGCGTTGGCGGTCTCGTCGACGCCCAGGCCGAGCAATTTGGCCGCGCCCGCTGCGACCGACATTGCCAGCTGCAGCGCATGATTGAGTCCCCGCGCCATCACGGGCACCTGGGCGCTGAACCGGCATTGCACCTCGTAGGCGACCGCCAGGGCCAGCAGGAAATCGGCTCCGCTGGAGCCGGTGTGCTCGGCAACGGCCAGGATCGCGCCGAAGTTGTCGGCGGGATGGCACAGTCCTCCGACCGTCAGATAGGTGTCCAGCAGGTCGGGGTAGCGCACCAGCACCGCGTTGAAGAACGCGGCCTGGTCCACCGACGCCCGCCCGCCGCCCACCAGGGTCGCGGTGGGGACGCCACTGAACTGAGCGGTGTGCTCGCGAATGATCGCAATCAGCTCGCCGTCCAGGGAACCGACGGCGCAGGCGATGCTGTCGAGCACATTGCGCTTCAGCAGCGCCCGTGGCCGTCCCGTGAGGTCCGCCGGCGCCGCCCCGACGACGAATCCGGCCAGTTGATCGACAAGGTAGGTCTCTGCCATGAGTTTTCGCCTTCCGGGCTGGTCACTTCACTGAAGCGCGGCGCCGGATCGCCGTCCAGGACCGTTCTCTTACCAGTCTTCGGGGCGTGTTCTTACCGCAGGTGGGGATCGCCGGCCGGGACCCACCACCGCCCGGCGGGCGGGTCCGGCCAGCCGCGGGTGCGCGCGATCGCCAGCAGCGCGTCCACGGCCTCGCGCACGCTGGTGCGGTCGTCGTCTCGCCGGTACAACAGCGACCATGTCCACAGCGGTATCGGCGCGGCGACGGGACGCTGTCCCAGACTCGGTGGCAGCGCCGCGGTATGGCGCTTCGGTGACGCGAGCACCGCCGCGCCCACCTTGCGTACATGCGCGTAAAACGCGTCCCCGGTGATGCCGCCGTCGTCGATGTGCACGACGCGCGCACCGACTGTCGCCGCGAACTCGGTGGCGTAGCGGTTCCACGACGACCATGCCGACTCGTCGGCGTCGACGAGCACGCTGAGCCGTTGCGCGGCAACGGGTTCCGCCGAACTGGCGCCGGGCAGAACCGCGCGCAACGGCTCCGCTCTCAGCAGGTGCGCGATCAAACCACGCTCACTGACTTGCTCGGCGGTGACCCACGCCAACGCGACGTCGAGGGTGCCGTCGGCCACCCGGTCGGCTTGCGTGTGCGACGGCAGCACCCATTCGTCGAGGCGCAGGTCCGCGCCAGAACCCACCAGGGCGGTGATGTCCTCGGGCAGCCAACTGACGTAACCCAGGCGCACCGGCGTGCTGCGCGCGGCCGCCTGCTTCAGCCGGCGCTTGGCGTCGTCGGCCAGCGACAGGATGTGGCGTGCATCCGGAAGAAACGTCCGCCCGGCCTCCGTCAGTCGAACGCTGCGTCGGTCCCGCGCGAGCAAGTCGGCGCCCAGTTCGCGCTCCAGCGCAATGATCTGTTGCGAGAGCGCCGGCCCGGAGATGTGGACGCGTTGGGCGGCCCGGCCGAAGTGCAACTCCTCGGCGACGGCCACGAAATAACGCAGCTGCCGCAATTCCATACGCGCAGCCTAGACGGCGCGATCGACCGCGCCGGGCCGCCGCGATCCCACGCTGACGGCCGTCGTTTCGTCGGTCAGGTGCTTACCGATCTGCCGGATCTGCCGCGCGGACAGCGGGCACAGCGGGTGCACGGCCACCATCAGCGCCACCTGGCGCTCGTCGAAAACGGGTGCCGCGATGGTCACCACGGGTTGCTTGCGCCGGCCCGGATTGTCGTCGGACAAAAAGCCGATGGTGGTGAATTCGACGCGCAACTGATCCATGATGTGGCGCACCGGCAGCGGCATGTCAGCGCTGTCCAACGTGCCGACCACCTGGGCGGCCTGCGCCAGCGCCGGCGTCGTCCAGTCGACGTCGAAGCCGCGCTCACGCGTGCGCGCCAGCACCTGCTCCAGGCGCCGGATGCGATCGGGGTTGTCGCCCGCGCCGCGGCGGATCCACGCGCGTTGTTCGTCCTCCTCGTCCCAGGCGGCCAGGGCTACCCCGAAGGGCGGAGCGTACGGGATACGATCGCCCGGTATCCCGGACGGTTGGGTGGCGGGCTCGCCCTCAAAGGCGGTGACCACCAACGAATCCCCGAACCGCTCGACGACGGAGCAGGCGTAGCCGACCTCGCGGGACAACCGCAGCGCCGCGGAGCGCGCCGCGTGGGCCAGCGGGCGGGCGGTGTCCGTTCGCGCCGCCACGACGGCCAGCGCCGGGCCCAGAGTGAACGTCTTGGTGACCGGGTCTCGGCTGGCCCACCCGCGGTCGCACAACGTCTTCAGGATCGCGTGCGCCGTCGCCTGGGTGAGATCGAGCTCGCGTACCACGTCGGAGAACCGCAGCCGCGCATTCCCGGACCGGGCCAGCAGCTCGACCACGTCGAGCACCCGGGCCGTCGGCGCAGACGTCGCTCCGCGAATGGCTTGACTCCTTCGCCGCACGATTTAGAGTTGAACGAACATTCGAGATCTTATATCGATTATTCGAGAAAGCCACGCGTATGCGCGCTGCGGTGTTGAGAAACGGCCGGTTCGAATCCGCTTCCCAGCGCGGGCAAGATGATCGGCCTCGACGAAATGCCCGATGCGCTCGAACTGGCCCGCCGGTCGGACGGTTCACCGCGCATTGTGGTCCATCCGACGGAGGCCTGTCATGACCGAACGCGAGGACCGCCAGGACATTTGCGAGCTGCTGGTGCGCTACGCCACCGGGATAGACCGGCGCGACTGGCCGCTGTTTCGCACGGTGTTCTCGCCGGACTGCCAGCTCGACTCCGGGGAGATCGGATCGTGGTCGGGCGTCGACGCCGTCGCCGACTTCATGGAGCAGGTGCACGCCTTGGCGGGGCACACGCTGCACCGGCTGACCAATCAAGCGATCACCGTCGATGGCGACAAGGCGAACGCGCGGACCTACATCGACGGGCTGATCATGGCCGCCGACAACAACTCCGGGGTCAACGCGATCGGTTTCTACGACGACGAGATCGTGCGCACGACGGACGGCTGGCGGATCGCCCGCCGGCGCTACACCCAGCTGCGGCTGACGACGGTCGGGGGTTCCTAGATGACGTTCGCAACCAAATACGGGCCGTGGGCGCTGGTGGCCGGCGCCTCGGACGGGGTGGGCGCGGCATTCGCGCGCGGGCTCGCCGAGCGTGGCGTCAACGTCGTGCTGATCGCCCGCCGGCGGGCCGTTCTGGACGACGTCGCGGCCGAGATCCGCAGTGACACGTCGGTGTCCACGCGCACTCTTGCCATCGATCTCGCCGAACCGGGCGCGGCGGCGGCGATCGCCGCGGCGACCGGCGACCTGGAGATCGGCTTCCTGGTGTACTGCGCGGGCGCCGACCCGAACTTCGAGCCGTTCTTGGCCAATCCGATCGAGGTGGCCGAAGCGATGGTGCAGCGCAACTGCATGGTGCCGATGCAATTGTGCCACCATTTCGCCGCCCCGATGGTGGAGCGGGGCCGCGGCGGCATCGTGTTGTTCGGTTCTGGCGCCGGCCTGGCCGGCGGCGCCAACATGGTCGCCTACGGCGCGACGAAGGCGTTCGACATGGTGTTCGCCGAAGCGCTCTGGGCCGAGTTGCACGACAAGGGTGTCGACGTCCTGGGCCTCATCCTGGGCAAGACCGACACGCCCGCGTTGCGGCAACTCGAGCACAGCCGCGGACAGATCGGCTCGCTCCACGAGGTGCCGCCGGGCGCGGCGGCCGTGACCGACGTGATCGCCGAGGCCTTCGAGAACCTGGGCAATGGGCCGACGCTGATGGTCGGCGACATGATGCGCGCCGCCGAACAAATGCTGGCCTCGCTAACCCGCAACCAGGCCGTAGCACTGTTCGCGCAGGCCGCGGCGGCGGCCATGGGTCCCGGCAATTAGTGGAACCTTCCCCGCTGCCGGGCCGTCATACTGCGCAGGGACGAACCTCACGGTGGAAGGTTTGCCAAACTTCAAAATCAGGCCAACCTAACTTTGCCGGTGCATAGTTCTGGCCAGCAAAGATGAGCCGGAGCGCAACGACACTCCGTCGGCCGACGACGTTGCTGGCGGCGCGCCTCCCGGGTACTTTAGGGAGGCGTTAGGCACGGCTATCCACCCGGGAGCAGCCGCTCTTAGTCGCCACCCCTGCCAATCGAAGGATGATGATGCTCGCCACCGACAGGCCCGCGGGCGCCACCGCGACGGCAGAGCGGTCACGGCGTCTCACCCTGACTCGTTCGGGATTGATCACCGCGGCATTCGTCGCCCCCGCCGTGATCATCCGCATCGTCGGCCTGCACCCCGACGCGGTCTTCGCCCTGCTGATCTACGGGGCCGCGGTCGTCTCGGCGAGCTTCTTGCTGGCCTGGGCTGCGGAAACCGCCCACATCGATGTCTCCGGCGGTCTGGCGACGGCGATCCTGGCGTTGATCGCGGTGCTCCCCGAATACGCCGTCGACCTGTACTACGCGTATGTCTCCGGCCACAACGCCGACTACACGCAATACGCCGCCGCCAACATGACGGGCTCGAACCGGTTGCTGATGGGTCTGGGTTGGCCCGTCGTGGTGTTGGTCAGCATCGTCGTGGCGCGCAAGGCCGGGGCGAAGAACGCCACCGGTTTGGCGCTGCAGCCGACCAATCGCGTCGAACTCGGGTTCCTGCTGATCGCCGGTGTCGTCGCCTTCGCGATCCCGGCGAGCGGGCAGATCCATTTCGGCCTCGGGCTGGCGCTGCTGGCGTGGTTCGGCTTCTACCTGTACAAGATCAGCCACGGCGACGTCGAGGAGCCCGATTTGATCGGGACGGCCGCCGCCCTCGGGGAGCTGCCCGATCGCGGGCGGCGCATCGTCGTCGTCGGCCTCTTCCTGGTGTCCGGCGCGGTGATTCTGCTGTGCGCCAAGCCGTTCGCCGACAACTTGGTCGCCGCGGGAACTGAGCTGGGCATCGACCGGTTCCTGCTGGTCCAGTGGCTCGCCCCACTGGCTTCCGAGGCCCCCGAGTTCATCGTCGCCACCATCTTCGCCGCCCGGGGCAAGGGCACGGCGGCCATCGCCACCCTGATCTCCTCCAAGGTCAACCAGTGGACGCTGCTGATCGGGTCGCTGCCGGTCGCCCACCTGCTGGGCGGCGGTGGATTCTCGCTGCAGCTCGACCCGCGTCAGGTGGAGGAAATGCTCCTGACGGCCACCCAGACCATGATGGGCGTGGCGCTGCTGTTGGCGTTGCGATTCCACCGCGCCGCGGCGTGCACGCTGCTGGGGTTGTTCATCGTGCAATTCCCGATCGCCTCGACGCACGGCCGGCTGCTGCTCTGCGCCGTCTACGCCGTGGTGGCCGTCGTCGCGCTGATCCGCTACCGCCGGCACGTAACCGCCACCCTGCGCGCGCCGTTCTTCGGGACGGCCATCCGGCACACCGGTCACCCCCACCATCCGGTACCAGAGCCCTAGCATCCGGCGATCGCCGGCCGTATACGGTCCACGGTATGAATCGAATTTCGGTGATCACCGGCGGCGCCGGCGGCATGGGTCTGGCCACGGCCAGGATCGTCGGCCGCGACCACACCCTGGTCCTGGCCGACGTCAGGCAGGACCGGCTCAAGGCGGCGGCAGCAGCGCTCGAAGAGCTCGGGATGACGCCGACAGCCGTCGACTGCGACGTCACCGACCGGGCTGCGGTCGATGACCTGCTCGAAACGGCGCAGGGCCTTGGGACGCTCGCCTCGGTCATCCACACCGCTGGAGTCAGCCCCAGCATGGGGTCCGCCGACTACGTCATGCGGACCAACGCGCTCGGCACGCTCAACGTCAACGAGGCGTTCTACGCCGCGGCCGGCGAGGGCGCAGTGATCGTCAACGTAGCCTCGATGGCGGCCCACATCCTGCCCGCGGAAATGGTTCCGGTGGACCAATTTCCGCTCGCGCTGCGCGACGCCGACGCCTTCCTGGACGCCCTGATGACGACGTGCAACATCGTGCCCGAGGAAGCGCGGTCCGGCATCGCCTACGCGGTCAGCAAGAGCTTTGTGAAGTGGTATAGCCAGTCCCAGGCGGAGAGGTTCAACGGGCGCGCGCTGCGCATCGTCTCGGTTTCGCCGGGCTCGATCGACACCGAGATGGGCAGGCTCGAGGAGCAGGCGGGCGCGGGCGCAATGGTCACCAACGCCGCAGTCCCGCGGTGGGGCAAGGCCGAGGAGATGGCCGAACTGCTCGCCTTCTGCGCCAGTGACAAGGCGGGCTACCTCACCGGCACCGACATCCTCAACGACGGCGGCGTCATCGCCTCGATGACCGAGCGTGCCCGGGCGGCCGCCGCCGGCTGAGTCCGCCGGCGTCAGACCAGGTAGTAGAGCTCCGGGTGCGGAGCGATTTCGGCCGGCGTCGTGAGCGGCGCCGTCCCGTCGATCTTGTGGTGTGCGTAGCGCACCGCTTTGAGTGTGGCCGAGAATTCCTCGTCCTCCTCGGGGAAGACCTGCTCGGCGGGGAACCAGCTTTGGAACCCGACATTGCTCAGGACGCCGAGCGTATCCGGTCGCACCCCGGCCAGCAGGATCGTCACCCCTCGGGCGGTCTCGTCGCGCAGGAAATGCTCGATGCGTTCGATGCAGACCACGTCGGGATGCCGCACTCGCTTGAGCCGCAACACCACGAACGTGATGCCGTCCTCGGCGACCCGCCGGCTGATTGTGGACAGGTAGCGGTCCAGCTCCGGCGCGGCCCCGAAGAACAACTCCCCTTCCAGGTCGTAGATGACGATCGATGGATCCGCCGCGTCGCCCGGGATACGCTCGCGCACAACACGTTCGGGTGTGACGATGAGCTCCCTCGCCTTGAGCTTCGCCGCCCGCGGGACGAAGAGCAGGATCGAGAGCACCACACCGAGCAGCACCGACTTGTCCAGGTCGACCGCCACGCCGGTGAACGCGGTGACGATCACCAGGCCGGCGTCGTACTTCGACGCCTTGAGCGTGTAGACCAGGCGCCTAAAGTCGACCAGCCGCGCCGCGGTCACCAGTAGCAGCCCGGCCAGCGCCGCCTGCGGGACGTACCTCAGCAACGGTGCGAACAGCAGCAGCGCCGCGGCCACCGTTGCGGCGGAGACGATTCCGGAGAATCGCGTACGGGCGCCGGCCTGGAAGTTGATGGCCGACCGCGACAGCGAACCCGAGCCCGGCAGGCTCTGAAAGAAACCGCCGGCAAGGTTGGCCAGGCCTTCGGCCATGATCTGCCGGTTGTAGTCGATCTGTTGGTTGGTCTGATAGGCAATGGCTTTGGCGATCGATAGCGCCTCGATGATGCCGACGAAGGCGATGGCCAGCGCACCCGACGACAGGTGCGGCAGCCAGTCGGCGTGTACCTCGGGAACGTGCGCGCTGGGCAGGCTGCGCGGGATTTTTGCGGCCACCGCGACCGCGGTATGTCCGTTCGAGCCCGGAACCGACCAGCCCGCCAAATACGCGATCAATGCGGTGATGATCAGCACGGCGAGCATGTCGACCTGCGGCCACCGATACCGCTGCACCAGCTTCCGTAAGACCACGGCCAGCACCACCGCCGCGGCGCTCAGCGTCAGGGCGCGGTAGTTGACGTGGTCACCGTGGGTGAGCGTCAGCCACACCCGGCGCAGCACCTGCATGTGGCCGTTGCCCTTGTCCCGCACGCCAAGCGCGTTGCCCAGCTGCCCGATGGCGAGCAGAAACGCAGCCGCCACCATGAAGCCGATGATCACCGATTCGGAGATGTAGCGGGTCAGATTGCCCAGCTTGAACAAGCTGATCAGGATCTGGAATGCCCCCACCAGCACGGCCAACAGGAACAGTCCCTCGAACAGTTCGGTCGCGTTCTCCGAGTCGATGAACGCGAGCGCCGTGAACACGAGCAGCGAGATGGCGCTCGTCGGACCGTTGATCAGATGCGACGAGGATCCGAAGACCGAGGCGACGATCGTCACGACGATGGCCGAGTACACGCCGAACCGGGGATCCACCCCGGCGATCAGCGCGTACGCCATCGCCTGGGGAAATGAAATCGCGGCCACGGTGAGCCCGGCGATCAGATCGTGCCGACCCTTCACCAGGTCGTAATTGAAGGCGATGGCCACCGTGCTCGTCTTCCGCTACGTTCCCGATACCGCGCCCGGCGGCGCGGAGATCGCGTCGAGGATTCCGTTGGTGCCGAAGAACTGTTCTCGGGCGTCGGCCCAGTCCTTGGCTATCGCTCCGACCGGGAAGAGGGTCAGCGGCGGCAGCCAATCCGCGTGCCGGGCAAGGATTTCTGGCTTGAACGGCCGATAGCCGTACTGCGCCACCTGCTCTTGCCCCGCGTCGGTGAACAAGTAGTCGAGGTAGGCCTTCGCGTAGCCGGCCGTCTTCCCGTCCGTGACGTTGGCATCCACCCACGCCACCGCGGGCTCGGCAAGGATGCTGACCGGTGGGTAGACGAGCTCGAGTTCGTCCTTGTTGGCGGCGACCTCGCGCAGCGCCTCGTTCTCCCAGGTGAGTTGTACGTCACCGACCTTCGCCAGCGTGAAGCTGTCGCCGGCGCTGCGCGCGCCGGCGTCGGAAACCGCAACGTGGCGCAACAGCGTCCGCACGTAGTCGGCCGCCTGGGCGTGGCTGCCGCCGCGGGTGGTGACCGAACCCCAGGCCGCCAGCACGCTGAGCTGGCCGTTGCCCGAGCTGCGCGGGTTGGGGGTCACCACGGACACATCACTCTTGATCAGGTCGGGCCAGTCGTGGACGCCCTTGGGGTTGCCCTTGCGGACGACGAAGGCGATGGTCGAGGTGTACGGCACCGAATGGTTCGGCAACCGCCGCTGCCAGTCGGCCGCGACGAGGCCCCGCTTGCTCAGCGTGTCGATGTCACTGATCAGCGCCAGGGACACGACGCTGGCTTTTTGGCTGCCGTCCAGGACGCTGCGCAGCTGTCGTCCGGATCCGCCGTGAGATTCCTTGATGTCCAGGGTGATTCCGGTTCGGGCCCGGTATTGCGCGACGAATGTCCGATCGATGGCGGTGTACAGCTCGCGCGTCGGGTCGTAGGAGACGTTGAGGATCCGATTGGCCCCCTGGGGAGATGCGTTCTTGACCGCGATGGCCCCGGCCGCAACCAGTATGGCCACAACGCCGAGGACGGTAAGCCAGTTGACCCGCAGCCGCGGGGGGCTCGGACGCGCGTCCAGCATCGAGGCGTCCTCCCGCGGCAATGGCTCCGACGGGTTCGTCTGGCGCCAAGACTTTTAAGCATGTTAACGATCGGCTCACCCGGGTGCAGCGGTGAGAATCAGCCTGAAAATAAGTGCGCGTCATCGGTCGGGCCAGTTACTCCTCGACCAGATGATCACCGAGCGCTACCGGCTCGACGACATCAACGACGTGTACGCCGACCTGACCGCCGGCCACCTGATCCGGGGTGTCATCGACTTCGGGCTGCGCTGGCATCGCCGGCTGGTTGCCGCTGCGGTGCGACCAGTCCCGCCTCTTCAGCCGCCAGGTGCGCCGGGCGTACTCCAGCTCGGTGTACGGCCATTGCGTGACGATCCGGCCGGTGGGCGAACGGAAGTAGCTGTCGCACTGGGTCCAGATGGTGCGCTCCAGGTCCGCGGAAAGTTGGTCGTTATAGCGCTTTTCGGCCTCCGGGCGGACGTCGACGTAGCCGCCCTTGCGCGCCACCCTGCTGACCGCGCTGGCGATCAGTCGCGCGCCGGCTTCGAGGATGTAGACGATCGAGTTGCCACCCTGGTTGGTGTTGGGGCCATAAAGCATGAAGAAGTTCGGGAAGCCGCTGACCGCGACGCCCAGATACGCGCTCGGATCCTCGCCCCAACGCTCGTGCAACCGGCTTCCACCGGGTCCGACGACCTCGATGCCGGAGAGATAACGGGACGTCTCGAACCCCGTGGCCAGCACGATCGCGTCGGCTTCGACCCTGCGCCCCGCCTCGGTCAGCACGGTTGATGCATCTATCCGCTCGATCGGGTCGGTGACCAACTCCACGTTGTCGCGTTGCAACGCCCGATAGAACTCATCACCCAACAGCACGCGCTTGCAGCGAAACGGATAGTCCGGCGTCAACGCCCGGCGCAGCCGCTCGTCGTCGACGGTGCGTTCCAGAAACGACGTCGCGACCCGCGTGCGCGCCGTCACAACGGGGTCATCGGCGAAGGTCGCGGTGTTGTCGTGCTGAAACTTCCAGATTTGCCAGCGGGTACGGCGCACGGCCAGCGGGTTTCGGCGGAACCGCGCCAATTCGGTGGCGCTGTAGGGGCGGTCGTCCTTGGGCACCATCCACGGCGGTGTGCGTTGGAAGACGCTCACGCGGCCGGCGATCGTGGCCAGTTCGGGGACCGCCTGGACCCCGCTCGCGCCGGTGCCGATGACCGCCACCTTCTTGCCCGCCAGATCGGCATGGTGATCCCAGCGCGCGGTGTGCATCAGCGCGCCGCTGAAGTCGCTCAGGCCCGGGATGTCGGGAAGCTTTGGGGCGCCGAACAATCCGACGGCGCACACCACCACATCCGCGGACAAGCTGGCGGCGTGTCCTGCGCGGTCGAGCTCGCATTCCCAGCTCCCGTCGTTCCAGCGCACCGAGCGCACGCGGGTGCCCAGCATGAGATGCCGGCGCAGGTCGAAATCGTCGGCCACCGATTCGAGGTAGGCCAGGATCTCGGGCTGCCGCGCGTAGGTACGGCTCCACGACTTGTTGGGCGCGAACGAGAACGAGTAGAGGTGGCTTTGGATGTCGCAGGCGGCGCCCGGATAAGTGTTGCGCCGCCAGGTGCCTCCGACGCCGTCGTCGCCCTCGATGATCACCAGATCGTCGATGCCGGCCCGGCGCAGTGCGACGGCGGCGCCGAGGCCACCGAAGCCGGCGCCGATGATGGCCACCCGGGGCGGGCGCCGGCGCCGGGTCGCGGCCCGCAACCGCCCGACGCCGTAGCGCCACCGGGCCCGCGGACTGGTCACGGCCCGGCCGTCCCGCCGCGAATCAGGTAGCCCTGCAGGTCGCCACCCACCCGCCACGCGCGCAGTAAGTCGGCGTACTCGGTGGGTCCGCCGAAGAAGAAGCTGCCCTGGCGAGTCTTGGCGTCCGCCTTGCCCTCCCGGTTGTAGTAGCCCGGGGTGCACGTCTGGGCCCGCTCGGCGCTGGCGGCCGACCGCGCGACAACCGTGTCGACCCACGCGGCCTCGGCATCGGGTGCGGCCTCCACTTCGGCGACGCCGCGCTCGAGCGCCCACGCGATGATCCACGCCGCGTGCGTTGCCTGGACATCCAGCAGGTAGGGGAAATTCACCGTCAGCCCCGCCTGGGCGATGCTTTCGATGAAGCAATTGGGAAACCTCGACGTGCACAGGCCCTGGAACGTGCGCACCCCGCCGGCCCAATGTTCGGTCAGCGAGACCCCGTCACGACCGATCAACTCGAACCCGGTGCGTCGGCAGTAGTCGGTGCCCACCTCGAACCCGGTTGCGAAGATCAAACAGTCGAGCTCGTAGGGCACGCCGTCGACCACCACACCGGACTCGGTGATGCGCTGGACCCCGCGGCCGCGGGTGTCGACCAGCGTGACGTTATCGCGGTTGAACGTCTGCAGGTACTCGTCGTGGAAACACGGGCGTTTGCAGAAGTAGCCGTACCACGGTTTGAGCGCCTCCGCGGTGGCCGGATCGGTGACGAGGTCGTCGACTCGCGCCCGGATCTCCTCCATCTTTGCGAAGTCGGCGATCTCGATGTCGCGTCCGCGTTGCGTGGGGTCCACGACGCCGTCCCCGTCGTGGCGCATCACGGGCAGCTTGCGCGTGATGCTCGTCCAGGCATCGGCGACGAGATCTTCGTCGGCCTGGCCGCCGGCGGTCAGGATCTGGAAGTTCTCGATGCGCTGACGCTGCCAGCCGGGCCCCAAGGTGTTGGCCCACTGCGGATCGGTTTCGCGGTTCGCGCGGACGTCGACCGATGACGGCGTGCGCTGGAACACGTAGAGCCGCCGCGCCGCCCCGGCGAGGTGAGGAACGCACTGGATCGCCGTGGCACCGGTGCCGATGATGCCGACGCGCTTGCCGGCCAAGTTCTCCAAATTCTCGCCGGTGTAGGCGTAGTCCCACCGGCTGGTATGGAAGGCGTGCCCGCGAAAGGCGCCGAGGCCCTCGATGCCCGGCAGCTTGGGCTTGGCCTGATAGCCGTTGGCCATGGACACGAACCTGGCCCGCATCTCATCGCCGCGGTTCGTGCGAAGGATCCACCGGGATTCCTGGGCGTCCCAGCGGATCTCGTGCACGTCGGTCTGCAGGCATGCGTCGCGGTAGAGGTCGTAGTGCCGGGCGATGCGCTGGCAATGGGCGAAAATCTCCGGCCCCTTGGCGTACTTCTCGGTCGGGACGTAGCCAAGCTCCTCCAGCAGCGGCATGTACACATACGACTCGACGTCGCAGGCGATGCCCGGATACCGGTTCCAGTACCACGTCCCGCCCACGTCGGCCGCCCTGTCGATGAGCCGCACGCTCTCCACGCCGAGCTGACGCAGCCGCGCCCCCGTCAGCAGCCCGCCGAACCCGGCGCCGACGACCGCGACATCGACCTCGTCGGTCAGCGGCTCGCGCGTGAATTCACCGTCCGCCCACGGGTCGTCGGCGAAGCGGGCGAATGCGCCCGCCGTCTCCACGTACTGTGCGATGCCGTCCGGGCGCAATCGGCGCGCGCGCTCTTCGGCGTACCTGCGTCGCAGCGCGTCGACGTCGAACGTCGCGCCAACGGTTTCAGTCAAGGCCCGGTCCTCTCGGCCCGACTATATAATCAATCGCTTGATCATATCAACGCCTCCGGCGACTACCTGCGGCTATCCCGTCCGCTGACGAACAACGTTCCCCTGATCATCTTCTTGGCCGCGTCCAGCGCGGCGTGGTAATCGCGCGCCGGCGAGGTGGCCGCCAGCTCGACCAGCCCGTAGACGAGCGCGTAGACGGCCTCGACGACGCTGTCCCGGTCGGGATGCTGCGCCAGGTCGCCCCGCCGGTAGCCGTCGTCGACGACGCTCTCGATGATCTCGCGGAAAGCCTGAAATCCCGTGCGCCCTTCGACTTGTGGGTCGGTGCCGACCGCTCCTTCGGCGCGGATCACCCACTCGAAGGCCGCGAGGTCGGGATACTCGCGCATGAGCCGGCCCGATTCGTCGAGTACCGCTTCGATCCGGTCGACCGCGCTCCCGGACCGCGTGGCGGCCGCGCGCAGCCGTGGCAACGCGACATCGGTGCGCGCCGCGATGGCGGCCTTGATCAGCTCGGCCTTGTTCGGGAAGTAGTTGTACAGGTTGGCGCTGGTGACGTCCGCGGCGCGGGCGATTTCGCGAATGGTGGCTCGCGAGTAGCCCACCATGGCCACGCAGTGCATGGTGGCCGCGATGATCCGCTGGCGGGTCTGTTCACCGCTGGCGCCGACGGGCCGTCCCCGCTGCGCCCGCGTCACCGCATTGTCCCCACTCGCGCGTCCTGTCCGCCGGCTCTCGGTGCCTGACATGGTCGAATATAATCGAGTGATCGATTAGTTCGGGGTTCCCTGCGGAGGTGCACGGTGCGTGAGGGGCTGCGCCGCGACGGGTACCTTGCCGCATGAGCGTCCCGCCCTCGCAATTGGGACGCCCGGTGGGTGCGGACGGTGAGCAGACCCGCGCACGCATCATCACCGCGGCCATGCGGTGCGTGGCCGAAAGGGGCTACTCCCGCACCACAATCCGCGAGATTGCCCGCGCCGCCGACATGACGAGCGGCAGCCTCTACCACTACTTCCCGAACAAGTCCGAATTGCTGAGCGCCGCCGTCGAGGACATCGAGCGGATCGCCGTCCGGCGGCTGCAGGACGCCGCCGCGGGGGGCGACGGGGTAGTCGATCGGCTCGCGGCGGTACTGGATGAGGCGAGCCGGATGATGCGCGAGCAACCGCACCTGGCCGCGTTCGATCGCGCGGTGCGCGCGGAGAGTAATGAACATCCGGTTCCCGGCCGACCGAAGCATCTCGGGCTCAACGCGTTGCGCCGCAACATCGTCGAGATCCTGCGCGACGCCCGGGCCGACGGTGCGCTGCCTGCGGGCACCGACACCGGGGCCGCCGCCGACGCGATCCATGCGCTCGCGCGCGGTCTCACCGAGCGCGCAGCCGTCCTGGATGCCGACGCCTACGCCGCCACGCTGGCTTCGGCGAAGGAGTTGATCAGCGGGGCGCTGTTCGCGCCGCCAGCGAATCACCCCAGGTCCACAGCGCGACGCCGATCAGCACCAAGTCCTTGAGCAGGAACTGCCCCGGCAGCGCCGACAGCACCGGAATGCCATGCGCATGGGTCGCGACCACGCCGGGCGTGGTGAACAGGAAACTCAGTGTGCCAAGGAACAGCACGACCGCCAGCGCACTCCCGAGCGCCGACGCGCGCGGCCACACCGGCCTCAGGGCGATCAGAATCGCGGCGACGATTTCCATGGTGCCCAGCAGTCGCGCGACGGTGGTGACACTCAGCACGTCGTAGATCCAGCTCATCAGGGGGCTGTGGTCAATCAGCACACGGGATTCCATCTTCACGTACTTGCCGAATCCGATCCAGGCCAAGACGATGACCAACCCGTACCGGCTGATCAATCGGCCCGACAGCGTCAACGGCTGCGCCAGGCGGGAACCGGTGGCGACGGGGGCTGGGTTGCGGGTGATCACGGATGATTCGATTTTGTCCACAGAGCAGCCACGAGTGGCCATCCGGTTTTGTTCACCCGCCGGGAGAACCGTTATCCGGCGTAGCGATCCCGCAACTGGGCCAGCGTCGCCTCGATGCCGGCGGCATTCGCCTTCACCGCGCCAATCAGCTGGTAGTAGTTCAGCGCATTCTTGACCGCACCGGCGCGGCTGTAGTCGAACGTCTCCGTGACCCGCGTCCGGGTCGGCGAGAGCGCCTCGAACTCCCACCGCCAGCGGTGTCCCAGCGGATGACGCCATTCGATCAGTTCGTTGGGTTTGAGCGCCGTCACCGTGCTGGTGATCCGATACGGCAGGCCGTACATCTTCATGCTGGTCGAAAACTTCGATCCCACAGCCATTTCCGCGGGAACCTTGATGTTGTCACGCACCGTGCCCGACCCATCCAATTCGCTGTGCCGCCGCGGATCGGCGGCCATCGCGTACAGCTCAGCGGCTGGGGCCGCCACCTCGACCGACCGGCTCACCCGCCGCGGACCCGCGTCGACAACGTTGGTCATGATCTTTCCTTTCGGCTGTCCGGCAGCGTCAGCTCGACGCTACGCTCGCCGAGTCGAATTCAGAACAGGGAAGTGCCCCGCCTCGCCAGGGGCCGCGATGCGCGTGACCGGGCGCCCACCCCGAGAGGAGCCGAAACCACCTATGAGTCAATCTATTTCGGGAAAGGTGGCGCTGATCACCGGCGCCGCGCGGGGGCAGGGTCGGGCGCACGCCGTGCGCCTGGCCGCCGAAGGCGCCGACATCATCGCGGTCGACATCGCCGGCCCGTTACCGCCGAGCGTTCCCTACGATTCGCCGACGCCCGAAGACCTGGCGGAAACGGCAAGGCTGGTGAGCGCCAACGGCAAACGGGCCATCACCAAGGCCGTCGACATCCGCGACCTCGACGCGCTGAAGGCGGCGGTCGACCGGGCCGTGGGCGAGCTGGGCCGCCTCGACATCATCGTGGCCAATGCCGGGATCTGCAGTCCCGCGCCGTGGGACCAGATCACCGCGGAAGCGTTCCGCGACACCATCGACACCAACGTGACCGGCACCTGGAACACGGTGATGGCCGGCGCCCACCACATCATCGACGGCGGCCGCGGCGGCTCGATCATCCTCATCGGCTCCGCTGCCGGCATCAACATGCAGTCGTTCATGATCCACTACACCGCGAGCAAGCACGCCGTCGTCGGGATGGCCCGCGCCTTTGCCGCCGAGCTCGGCCGGCACAACATCCGCGTCAACAGCCTCAATCCCGGAGCGGTGGCGACGCCGATGGGCACGGGCCGCATGCGCGACGCCCTGAGGACGGCCGCCGACACCTACCCGCACCTGCGGGGCCTGCACAAGCCGCTGCTGCCCGAGGGAATCGCCCAGCCGGAGGACATCGCCGACGCGGTCGCGTGGCTGGCCTCCGACCAGTCGCGGCTGGTCACCGCCACCCAGGTTTCGGTCGACATCGGCGTCGGCTACGTCTGATTCCGGTCGACGACCGACACTGCCAAACCTGGATGCGATCCGACCAGGCAGAATTGTGGGGTACCGGAAGGGAGACCATGACGACGAGCGAATACCGGGTCGACGGGATGAGCTGCGGCCACTGCGAATCCGCCGTGCGAGACGAGGTCGGCCGCCTCCCCGGCGTGGAGCGCGTGGACGTCAGCGCCGACACCGGCAGGCTGGTGATCACGAGTTCTGCTCCGATCGACGCGGACGCCGTCCTCGGCGCGGTCGACGAGGCCGGCTACGAGGCCGTCTTGGTCGCATGAGCGCAGTGCCGGTGAGCCATATCGAGCTCGAGATCGCGGGGATGACGTGCGCGTCCTGCGCCGCCCGCATCGAGAAGAAACTGAACCGGCTCGACGGCGTCGCCGCCACGGTCAACTACGCGACCGAAAAGGCCGTCCTGACGGTTCCCTCGGGATACGACCCGCAGTTGCTGATCGCCGCCGTCGAGCAGGCCGGCTACACCGCCGCCCTGCCGCAACGCCGGGAGGAGCCGGCCCCCGGGGAGGGCGCCGACACCGACCTGGCCGCGCTTCGCACCCGCCTCATCACGTGCCTCATGCTCGCCACCCCGGTGATCGCCATGGCGATGATCCCCGCCCTGCAATTCCGCTATTGGCAGTGGGCGTCGCTGGCCCTCGCGGCGCCTGTCGTGGTGTGGGGTGGCCGTCCCTTCCACGCCGCAGCCTGGGCCAACCTCCGGCACGGCGCCGCCACGATGGACACCCTCGTCTCGGTCGGCACGCTGTCGGCCTTCCTGTGGTCGCTGTACGCGCTGTTCCTCGGCACGGCCGGAGCTCCGGGAATGCATGACCGCTTCGAACTGACCATCCGACCCTCGGACGGTGCGGGCAACATCTACCTCGAAGTCGCCGCGGGCGTGACCCTGTTCTTGCTGGCCGGACGGTACTTCGAGAAGAGGTCCAAGCGGACGGCGGGCGTCGCGATGCGCGCCTTGCTCGAGCTCGGCGCCAAGGACGTCGCCGTGCTGCGAGACGGCGTCGAGACCCGGATCCCTGTGGACCGCCTCACTGTCGGGGACCAGTTCCTGGTGCGGCCCGGGGAGAAAGTCGCCACCGACGGCGTCGTGGTCTCGGGTTCCTCCGCCGTGGACGTCTCGATGCTCACCGGAGAGTCCGTGCCCGTCGAGGTCGGCGAGGGCGACAGCGTCACGGGCGCCACCGTCAACGTCGGCGGACGGCTCGTGGTGCGCGCCACCCGGGTCGGCGACGACACGCAACTGGCGCACATGGTCAAGTTGGTGGAGGAGGCGCAGGCGGGCAAGGCCGACGTGCAGCGGCTCGCCGACCGCATCTCCGCGGTGTTCGTCCCCGTGGTCATGGGGGTTGCCCTGGCGACGCTCGGCGCATGGCTCGCGCTCGGATTCCCGGCCACGGCGGCCCTGACCGCGGCCGTCGCGGTGCTGATCATCGCCTGCCCGTGCGCGCTCGGGCTGGCCACCCCGACCGCCCTGCTGGTCGGAACCGGCCGAGCGGCCCAGCTCGGGGTGCTGATCAAAGGGCCCGAAGTCCTCGAATCCACCCGCAATGTCGACACGATCGTGCTCGACAAGACGGGCACCGTCACGACCGGGAAAATGGCGCTCGTCGACGTGATCGGTGGCGAGGGGACGGACCGCGCGACGCTGCTGCACTACGCCGGGGCGCTCGAGGATGCCTCCGAGCATCCCGCCGCCCGCGCCATCGCCAAGGCTGCCAAGGAGGAGCTCGGCCGGCTGCCTGCGGTCGACAGATTCACCAACTTCGAGGGCCACGGCGTGCGTGGCCTCGTCGACGGCCACACCGTCGCCGTGGGTCGCGTGAGCCTGCTGGCCGATTGTGGCCAGCCGCTGGACCATGAGCTCTTGGCGGAGAAGGAGCGGGCCGAGGCCGAGGGCAAGACCGCGGTCGCCGTCGGCTGGGACGGCCGGGCCCGCGGGGTCCTGGTCGTCGTCGACACCGTCAAACCGACCAGCGCGGAAGCGGTCCGGCGGTTCAAGGACCTCGGCCTGACACCGATCCTGCTGACCGGCGACAATCGGGGCGTGGCCGAGCGCGTCGCCGCCGAGGTCGGCATTGCGCAGGTCATCGCCGAAACCCTGCCCGCCGACAAGGTCGCCGCCATCACGCGGTTGCAGTCGGAGGGCAGGGTCGTCGCGATGGTCGGCGACGGCGTCAACGACGCCGCCGCCCTGGCGACCGCCGATCTCGGGGTGGCCATGGGCACCGGCACCGACATCGCGATCGAAGCCGCCGACCTCACCGTCACCCGCGGTGACCTACGCGCCGCCGTCGACGCGATCCGTCTGTCCCGGCGGACCCTGACCACCGTCAAGGCCAACCTGTTCTGGGCCTTCGGCTACAACATCGCCGCGCTCCCGCTCGCGGCGCTCGGCATGCTCAACCCGATGCTCGCGGGCGCCGCGATGGCGTTTTCCAGCGTTTTCGTCGTCGCCAACAGCCTGCGGCTGCGCTCCTTCACCAGCGTCACAGCCTCCTAACGGCCACGCCCACACGCCGCGATGGCAGGCGGGCCCGTGGGGCCGGTGTGGGATAGTTGTTGCCGACCCACCGCGTTCGAACTGACCACGGGTCCGCCCCCGCGCAGCGATCGACTCAGCAAAGGCAACGACCGTTGGACCAATTCTTCGGACGACTGTCCTTGCTGCACGGCTGGTTTCCGCCGACCGTGCAGGCACTGACTCTGCTGGTGGTGATCATCGCGATCCAGTGGCGTGCCCGGCGGTGGCTCAAGCGGGTGCTGCCCGTGGCCGTGATCGCGGCCGCCGCAACGACCGCTCTCGCATATTGGTACATCACGTCGCTCGGCGTGGCCGGCGACCCGGCGCCGACGACGCTGTGGCTGTGGATCGCGGCGACCGGCCTGGCCGCCGCGGTTTTCCTGGTGGGCTGGCCGGGCGCACGGTGGTGGCGCCGGGCAGTGGCGGTGCTGTCCATCCCCCTGTGCGTGCTGTGCGCGAGTCTGGCCCTGAACAGCTGGGTGGGCTACTTCCCGACGGCGCTCGCCGCGTGGAACCAGCTGACCTCGGTCCCGTTGCCCGACCAGATCGACCGCCTGCGCGTGACCGAAATGCAGGTCGCCGGGACCAGGCCGAGCAAGGGCGTGGTGGTGCCGGTGGACATCGACGACAACGCCTCCCACTTCCGCCACCGCCGGGAATTGGTGTACCTGCCGCCTGCATGGTTCAACAGCAATCCGCCACCTCGCCTGCCGGCGGTCATGATGATCAGCTCGGCCTTCAACACCCCGGCCGACTGGCTGGGCCCCGGTGGCGCCTTCACCGCCATCGACAACTTCGCCGCGGCGCACCGCGGCTTCTCCCCCGTGCTGGTGTTCGTCGACCCCACCGGTTCGTTCGACAACGACACCGAGTGCGTCAACGGCAGCCGGGGCAATGCCGCCGACCACCTGACCAAGGACGTCATCCCTTTCATGGTGTCCAACTTCGCCGTCAGCGCCGATCGAGCCAATTGGGGCGTCGCCGGATGGTCGATGGGCGGCACCTGCGCGGTCGACCTGGCCGTGATGCACCCGGAACTGTTCAGCGCGTTCGTGGACATCGCCGGTGACCGCAGCCCCAACGTCGGCCCCAAGGACCAAACGATCGCTAAGCTGTTCGACGGCAACCGGACCGCCTGGGCCGCGTTCGACCCGCTCACCGTGATCGCGCGGCATGGTCGATACACCGGGCTGTCGGGATGGTTCGACGTCCCGGGATCGTCCGAACCGCGCAACGTCGCCGAGGAAGCCAATCCGACGTCCGGCGCGGTCGGCACGGACCCCGCCGCCAACCCGGAAGGCCAGGACGCCGCCGCGAACGCGCTCTGCGCGGCCGCCTCGGCCAACGGCATCAGCTGCGCCGTGGTCAGTCAGCCGGGCAAGCACGACTGGCCGTTCGCCGCCCAGGCGTTTACCGCGGCTCTGCCGTGGCTGGCCTCAACGCTGGGTACGCCGGCAGCCGAGCCGGTGCAGCTGCCTGAGCGGGGCGGCGGCGAACCACATTGACCACAAAATTCACAGCTGACCCTCCCGTAACGCATCCGGAATGTTCGCCCTGGTAGTGGTACGGTTCGCTGCTGATGGCTGACGACTTTGTGCGCGACGGACGACCCCTCCGCGGGTCGGACCGGCGCGCGCCGCGGCGAAGCCACCGACGGGTCCAGTCCGCCGCCTTCGCTCCGGGCCTTCGTCTGCCCGCGATGAATCGTCGTCAGTTCCTGGGTTCGCTTGCCGCCTCGGTTGTTGCCGGTGTGGGCGCCGCGCGGCTGGTGGTCGACCCGCAGCCGCGAACCTTCGCGGACGTACCCGCGGATTCCGCGGCGACTTCGGGACCCGCCGCCCCGGCGGCCCTGTTGCCACCGCCGCCATTGAGCGCACGCATCCCGCTCCCCGGCGGCGGCGCGCTGACGAAGATCCCCGGCGACGGCGACCTGCTCGCCCTGACAGTCGACGATGGCGTCAACAGCGAGGTGGTGCGCGCCTACACGCAGTTCGCCAAAGACACCGGTGTGCGACTGACCTACTTCGTCAACGGCACCTATGAATCCTGGACCGAGAACGCGGACATGCTGCGGCCCTTGGTCGACAGCGGTCAGATCCAACTCGGCAACCACACGTGGTCGCACCCTGATCTGACGACGCTGACGAAAGAGCAGATCGCCCAACAGCTCACCCGCAACGACGAGTTCCTCAAGAAAACATATGGGATCGGCGCGAAGCCGTACTGGCGGCCGCCGTACGCAAAGCGCAACGCCGTCGTCGACGGCATCGCCGCCGACCTGGGTTACACCACGCCGACGTTGTGGTCGGGGTCGCTGTCGGATTCGACGTTGATCACCGAGGAATACATCGTCCAGATGGCGGATCAGTACTTCACGCCGCAAGCCATCGTCATCGGGCACCTCA
This sequence comes from Mycobacterium hainanense, assembly GCF_041890355.1. Classification (NCBI taxonomy): domain Bacteria; kingdom Bacillati; phylum Actinomycetota; class Actinomycetes; order Mycobacteriales; family Mycobacteriaceae; genus Mycobacterium; species Mycobacterium hainanense. The sequence continues at coordinate 5,695,529 of NZ_CP169059.1, forward strand.
ACCACCTTCCGGTGACGCATGTCTACCCGCAGCTTGTCGACGTCATCCGCTCCCGCAACCTGCGCACCGTCACGCTTAATGACGTCTTTCTCAAAACACCTTAGCCCGCGAATTCGCTTGCGCCCGAGACTAACCCGGTCCGACGCGCCAGGCCCGGTCCGTCACTGGCGGCAGAAGCGGCGCGCTAGCTCGCCGGCCGGATGTTCTGGTTGATGTGGAAGACGTTGTCCGGATCGTATTGCGCCTTGATCTCGGTGAGCCGCTGGTAATTCGGGCCGTAGGTCGCCCGCACGCGCTCTTGGCCCTCGTCCATCATGAAGTTCACGTAGGCACCGCCGGCCGAGTACGGATGCGTGGCGTCCCAGTAGTCGACGGTCCAGCGTTTCAACAGCTCCGCATTCGCCGGGTCCGGGTCGACCCCCGCGATCACTTGCGAGAAGTTCACGTCCCGGTACGCCCAAGCCGTATCCGTTTGGCCGACCCGGTGCACCGCGCCGTCGATGGGGTACAGGTGCATCGTGGAGTGCATGGTCGGCAGCTCCTCGGTGAAGCGGGCGTGGGCCCGCACCGCGGCGTCGGGGAGGGTTCGGACGAAGTCGCCGCGCCAATACCATTGCAGGCCTTTGGCATACAGTCCATCGAAGGTCGACTGCAGCGCGGGGTAGCGGGCTGCGCCCAGGCCGTCGAAGGCGGGTTCCATCTGGCGGATCGGCGCGAACGCCTCTTCGGCGCCCGCGGGATCCCCCGTGTAACACCACATCACGGCGCAGGCCTTGTGCAGGTGGAACGCCTCGGGGAACGGCGCCACCGGCGGGACCGTCATGGCCGCGAAGAATCCGTAGAGGTCCTCGTCCTGCGCGGGCATGAAGTCCCGGTACCACGACAGGATGTCGGCGGTGTGCGCGGAGGGCCACGCCGTGGGGCCGCAGATCACCGTGTGGACCGGGTGCAGGCGGAACGTGAACGCGGTGACCACGCCGAAGTTCCCGCCGCCGCCCCGCAGCGCCCAGAACAGCTCGGGGCGCTCGGATTCCGACGCGGTCACCACCTTGCCGTCGGCCAGCACGACTTCGGCCTCCAACAGGTTGTCGATGGTAAGGCCGTGCTTGCGGGTGAGGTACCCGTGGCCACCGCCGAGCGTCAGGCCGCCGACACCGGTCGTGGAGATGATGCCGGTCGGCGTCGCCAGACCATACTCGTGCGTCGCGGCGTCGACCTGTGCCCACGTCGCCCCACCTTGCACCCGGGCGGTGCGCCGCTCGGGGTCGACGTCGACGCGGTTCATCGGCGACAGATCGATGACGAGGCCGCCGTCGACCGAACCGAAGCCGGGACCGTTGTGGCCACCGCCGCGGACGGCCACCGACAGGTTCGACCGTCGGGCGAACTCGAGTGCCTCCGCGATGTCGGCGGCCGACCGGCAGCGGGCGATCACCGCCGGCCGCTTGTCGATCATCGCGTTGTGCAGGGCGCGTGCGTCGTCATACTCCGGGTCGTCCGGCACGATTACCTGCGAGCCGAGCCTGGCCCGTAATTCGTCGGTCGCGGTTGTGAGGCTCATCGCCCACACCTCCTTGTTTGCTCGGCGGTGTTGATGCCGCGACGTTACGAGGCCCGTGAGCCGCGTGTCATGACCACAACCGAGCATTTCCGAGGCATTCCACGATAGTCACATCTGACTATCGACCCACCCACATCGCCGCGGTTACCTTGTTTGCATGGCGCTGTGGGTGCCACCCCCGCTCCCGGCCGAACTCATCGCTCGTCGCCGCGGTCCGCTCGTGGGCCGCGACGCGGAACTCGCGGTATTCGAGCAGGCCTGGGCGCGGGTCGAGGCGGGCAACCGCCAGGCGGTGTTCATCGGCGGCGAGCCCGGCGCCGGTAAGACGCGCCTGGCCGCGGAGGTGGCCGCGACGCTGTTCGACCACGGTGTCGCGGTGCTGGTGGGCAGTTCGACCGCCGACGAGGATCTGCCCTACGCGCCCTTCGCCGAGGCGCTCGATCGGCTGCTGATCGCGGCTCCTCCCGGCTCGATGGCCGAACCGTTGGCCGATGTGGGGCCACAGCTGCGGCGGCTGTCGCCGCAAGTGGGCCGGCACTTGTCCGACGACGGGACTGCGCCGGATGTCGGTTCGGCGCGGCAGGCCCTCTTCGACGCGCTGACCGGGTTCCTGCGGCGCCTGGCGGTCGACCGCCCGGTCGCGCTGATCCTCGACGACCTGCACTGGGCCCAGCTGCCCACCCTCGCGCTGCTCGAACACGTGCTGATCGGCTGCGCCGACGTGCGGATGCTGGTGGTGGTCACGTTCCGCACCACCGAGCCCGACCGGTCCGACGACCTGGCGACGCGGCTGGCCGAACTGCACCGGTTCGACGGCGTGCGGCGCCTGGATCTGGCGGGGCTGGACACCGAGGCGATCGCCGAGTTCGTGGCCCGCACCCAACAGCTGGCGCCGGCGTCGGCGCGCACGGCCGCCGCTCTGCTGCGGGAGCGGACCGGCGGCAACCCGTTCTTCCTCACCGAACTGGTCAACGACCTGGAAATCCGCGGCGGCCTGGCCACTTTGAGCACGCAGCAGACGGTCCCCGCATCGATCGGGGATGCTATCGCCCGCCGCCTTGCCGGGCTGGGTACCGCCGTGCGGGCGGTGATCGAGCAGGCCGCGGTCTTGGGCCAGACTTTCGACCTGCCGGCGCTCATCTCGACATGCGAGACGGAGGTCGGCGCAACGCTGGCGGCGATCGATTCGGCCGAGGCCGTGGGGCTTGTCCGCGCGGTCCACGACTCCGACGGTGAATTCGCGTTCGTGCACGCGCTGACCCGCGAATCGGTGCTCGGCGGGATGGCCGCCTCGCGGCTGCGAATCATGCACGCGCGCGCAGCCGAAGCGCTCGAGGGACGCGCCGACCCGTCGCTCGTACCGCGCCTGGCCAACCACTTTCTGGTGGCGCACGTGCTGGGCTATCACGAGCAGGCGTTGCGGTACGCGCGCCAGGCGGCCCGGATGGCCGAAAAGAGCCTGGCCTACGAGGACGCGGCGAAGTGGTTCGAGCGGGCGGCGTCGCTCCCCGAACTCAACCTCGCCGACCGCGCCAGGCTGCAACTCGACGCGGCCGCCAACCACGTGCGCGGGGGCTCGTTCGCGCGGGCGCGGGCCATCTACGAACGCATCGGCGGAATGGACGACCCGTTGATGCGGCTGGAGGCGGCCGTCGGTTACGAGGAAGCCAATTGGCGTCCCGGGCAGTCGAATTCGAAGGCTGCGGACTTGCTCGCGTCGGCTCTGGAGACGTGCGGATTGCACGCCGAGGACCCCCGCTATGTGCAGGCGCTCGGCAGCTTCGGCCGGGCGCTGGCCTTCGCCGGCGAGGCGGCGCGGGCCCGGGAGGTCGGCGCCGACGCGATCGAGCGCGCGCGGGACATCGACGACCCGGCGGTGCTCCTGCACACGTTGAAAACCAGTCTGTGGCAAGGCCTTACCCCGGAAATGAGCGCACTCCAGGCGCAGCGTTCGGCGGAGGTGTCGCGCCTGGCCATGGCGCGTCGCGATTACGAATCACTGGGCGCGGCGTCACACTTTTACGCCATGGTCAGTTACTTGGCCGGCCGCCCCGACGGCTTGGCCGCCGCGACCGCCGACATGCGGCGAGCCGCCCAGACCTGCGGACAACCCGCCTTCGGCTTCGTCGGCGCCTGCATCGAGCAGGCGCTGGCCTATCTGCGCGGTGACTTCGCCGGCGCCGAACGCTGGGCCGACATCGCCTTGCGCACAGGCGATTTGTTCGGCGCCGACGACACCGAGGGGTCCAACGGGGTACAGATGTTCATGATCCGCCGCGAGACCGGCGACCTGAAGCGGTTCGGCGAGTTCATCGACGGCAGTGAAACGTTCACCGGCCGCTGGGTGCCCGGGCTGCTCGCGCTCTATACCGAGCTCAAATGCGAGCGGGGCATGACCCGTGCGCTCAACCATCTGCTCAACCGCAACCTGAGCGACCGACTCGAGGACGCGCAGTGGCCGATGGAGCTGGTTTTCATGGTCGAGGCGGCGTTGGAGCTTTCCCACCGCGAAGCGGTCCACGCGTTGCGCCCCTTCGTCTCGCGTTATGCCGGAAAGAATTTGGTGGCGGGGCAGTTCGTCGCGCTGTTCGGCAGTGCGGACCGGTATTTGGCCCGCATTGCGGCGCTCTGCGGGGACGGCGCCGCGGCCGAGCGGCACTTCGCCGCCGCCATCGAGATGGACCGCCGGATGGGCTCGGTGGTCCATATCAGCGAGACGCTGGCCCGGCACGCGTTGTTCGCAGCATCGTGCGGTCGTGCCGACGACGCCCGGTCCCTGGCGGAGGAGGCGCGCGCAATCGCTGGTGCGATCGGCCAGAGCAGGGTCGTCGACTTGGCCGATGCGATGCTGACCGGCTGGTCCCTGGGGCCCGACGGGCTGACCGAACGGGAGGTGGAGGTGCTTCGGCTGCTCGCCGAGGGGCTGAGCAATCGCACGATCGGCGAACGCCTTTTCATCAGCACCAACACCGCCGCCAACCATGTGCGCAATATTTTGATCAAAACGGGCGCCGCGAACCGCACGCAGGCGGCGATGTACGCCGCCGATCACGAGCTCCTCGGGTAGCGCGTTCAGATGTCGGACAGGGCCCCGTCCGGCATCAGTCGGTCCTTCACTTCGACGACGGCGTCTACGGGCAGGCCGGCCCGCGCGGCGGCGGACCTGATGGCCTCCGGTGACGGTGCCTCATACAGGCAGTAAGTCTTTCGTTTGTCCGCCGAGAGGAACGAGTACATCCAGCGGACACCCTCCTGGTCGTTGATCCGGTTGATGCCGTCGACGGCCTCGAGGCCTGGCTCCAGTTCCTGGGCAAAGTTGCGCTCGACCATGAAGATGGGCACTCGGGACTCCTGTTCACTGTCTCGGCTCGAGCCTAGGCTGTCAGCGGCGGTCACGACATGGCATTTTCCGACGGGCGTCAATCCCCGGCGGCCCCACCTTGGTCGGCGAGCAACATCTGCAGCGCCTCGCGCAGGCCGGCCAGTCGCTCCCGGCCCAGTACCTGTTCCCACCGTTGCTCCAAATCCATAGCGTTCGAACGCATTACGTGTAACGCCTGGCGGCCGCGCGGTGTCAACTCGATGATCCGGGCCCGCGCGTCGGCGGGGTGGGGGGCCCGGGTGACGTAGCCGTGGCGCTCCAACCCGGCAACCGCCTGGGCCACCGCCTGACGGCTCACTTGGAGCCGATCGGCCAGATCCGATGCATGCAGCCCGCCCGCGACCAGCGGGACGAGCGCCACCGCTTGCGCGGGGCGGATGCCGTCGAGGCCCGCGGCGGCAAACGCTGCCCGCAACCGCGGCGCCCCGGACGCCGCCACCAGGTTGACCAGCGCGGGCACCGTGGGCTGCCAATCGGGGGCCAGGGGGCGTCGCATGGGGAAAGTGTGCCACCCGAGCGAGAATGACAAGCACCTTGTCAAAAGCTGTTCCGGCTGCCACGATGACGGCATGCGATCGCGCCGCTCCCGGGCCGCCGGCTTGTGCCTTCTCGCCCTCTCGGTGATCGTGCTCGGCGGCTGTCTGGGCGGCGGCGGGCACGCGCTGGGAACGCCCGGCTCGCAGTCGATCCCGGTCGGTCAGTCCGCCCAGAGCATCGAGTCGGGTGGCGTCAGCCGGACGTATCACCTGTACCGGCCGCAGGGATTGACCGATGGCGCCCCGCTGGTGGTGATGCTGCACGGCGGTTTCGGCAACGGTGAGCAGGCCGAGCGCGCCTACCACTGGGACGCCGAGGCCGATCGCGGAAGGTTTCTGGTCGTCTATCCCGACGGCCTCAACCGGGCGTGGAACGCCGGCACCTGCTGCGGTGAGCCGCAGCGCGTCGGCGCCGACGACGTCGGGTTCATCACGGCCATGGTCGGTGCCATCGAACAACAGCTGCCGATCGACCGCGCGCGCGTCTACGTCACCGGCATGTCGAACGGAGCCATGATGGCGCTCCGGTTGGGCTGCCAGTCCGACGTCTTCGCCGCAATCGCTCCGGTGGCGGGCACGCTGCTGACCGACTGCTCCCAGGCGCACCGGGCCTCGGTGCTGCAGATTCACGGCACGGCCGACGACCGCGTGCCCTACGGCGGCGGGCCAGGAAAAACGTTCTCGTTCAACGGGACTGCCCGCGTCGACGGGCCGTCGGCGGAGTCCGTCAACGCCACCTGGCGCGCTATCGACGCGTGTGGGCCCCCGAACTCGAGCACCGCCGGGGACGTGAGCACCCAGGTCGCCGGCTGCCCGGACGGGCGGACCGTCGAATTGATCTCGGTGGCCGGCGCCGGCCATCAATGGCCGGGTGGCGAGCCGAGTCCCCTTGCCGAGAAGCTCGCGGGCATGCCGGCGCCCTCGCCGGCGCTGGACGCGACTGACACCATTTGGCAGTTCTTCGCCCAGAACCATCGCTAGGATTCCGGAGATCTCTAACAAATTAGAGAATTTTCCTTCCGTTGTTGCTCCCCAATTGTTACCGTTCCGCAATGCGCCGGGTTGGGGGAGCTTTCGCCGTCCTGTTGGTCATCTCCTCGGCGCTGGTCGGCCTCGGGAGCGCGCACGCCGACGGCGGGGACGAACCGCAATATGCCGAGTTCTACACCCCGCCCGACCCGCTGCCGCCCGGCCGGCCGGGCGACCTGATCCGCACGGAGCCGTCGCGGCTGGTGTTGGAGCCGTCCGGCCAGCTCGGTGCGATCATGGCCACCGGGACTCGAATCATGTACCGCAGCACCGATACTCGCGGTAATCCGATCGCGGTCACCGGCACCTACTTCGAGCCCTACAACGCCTGGCCCGGCAGCGGACCCCGACCCCTGATCAGCTACGCACCGGGCACGCAGGGCCAAGGCAATCAATGCGCCCCGTCGCGGATGTTCAACCAGGGCATCCACTATTCGGGCGGCTGGGACATCATGTTCAACTACGAGGAACTGTTCGTCGCCACGATGGTCGCGCGCGGCTTCGCGATCGTGATGACCGACTACGAAGGCCTGGGCACTACCTCGATGCACACTTACGTGGGGCGCGTGGCCGAGGGCCAGGCCGTGCTCGATGCCGCCCGGGCGGCCATGCGGCTCCCCGGAACGTCGCTGGATCCTGGTGGGCCGGTGGCGTTTTGGGGCTACTCGCAGGGCGGCGGCGCCACCGCGTCGGCGGCCGAGCTGGCCCCGGCGTACGCCCCTGAACTGCATATCGTCGGCACCTACGCGGGGGCCCCGCCGGCCAACCTCAAGGAGCTGTTGCCGTACGCGGACGGCAGTGCCCTGGTCGGCGTCGTCGGGTACGCGCTCAACAGCGTCATGGCCGCCTATCCCGAGTTCGCCGACGTCATCCGGTCCAAGATGACGCCGCGGGGGCTGGCAATGCTCGAATCGGTCTCGCGCCAGTGCGTCGGACAGACCCTGTTGGACTTCATGTTTCGCCATATCCAGCCCTATTTCACCGAGGACATCAATCAACTGGTCAACGAGGAACCCTTCAGCACGCTGTTCGAGGACCAGCGGCTCGGGCGCTACAAGCCCAACGCGCCCGTGCTGATCAACAGCAACCGGTACGACCCGCTGGTGCCGTGGACCGCGGCCAACCAACTCGGCCGCGACTGGTGCGCCCAGGGCGCCGACGTCGAATTCCGCACCAACGAGGAACCCCCGTTCCTCAACAAGCTGGTCATCAACCACGCCCTGCCGATGCTCGTCGACGGCGAACCCGCCATGCAGTGGATCGCCGCGCGCTTCAACGGAGAACCCACCTCGCGTAACTGCGGTCAGTTCTAAACTGGGCGCATCGCTGCACGTAGAAAGCACAACGCCCCCGAGCGGCGCCGCCAGCTCGCCGACGCTGCGATCGAGCTGCTGGGCACCAACGGCGTCCACGGCGTCAGCCATCCCAGGGTCGACGATCACGCCGGCGTGCCGGCAGGCACCGCGTCCTTCTACTTCCGGACGCGCAAGGCGCTGCTGCACGCGGTCGCAGCCCGGGTGGCCGAACTGGATGTGGCCGACTTTTCCCGGATGGCTGAGCTCGCCGACGATCCGGCAACGCAATTCACCGGAACCGCCGGGCTCGCCCGCATCGTCATGTACGTCAACAGCGAACCCTGGCTGACCCGGGCCAAGGCGCGCTACGAGCTGGCACTGCTCGCCGGGCGGGATGCCGAACTGGCCGCCATCCTCGACGAGTCCGCGAAGCGGCTCTACACCTTGGCCCGCAGCGTCGTCACTCAATGGCATGCCGCCGAGGGCGCGCCCGATCCGACGCGAGTGGAAGACCAGGCGATCGCGACCCTGGCGTTCATCAACGGGATCATGCTGACGTTCGTCGCGGGGCAGCCGGCCGTCGACAGCGCCGAACACCTCGACCGGCTCATCCGGGGCGTCATCGCGGGCGTCGCCGCCGTTCGCGATCCCTGACTCCTATCGCAGCGCCAGCATCCCGTCGATGAGCATGTGCAGCACCTGCCGGGTCTCCCGGCGGGTGCGTTTGGGGTCCTCCGCGGTGGCGATCAGCATGGCGGCCTCATCGAGCGCACCGATCAACACGTGTGCCAGCGGCCGCACCGGTTGCTCGGGCAACTCGCCGGCCCGGATGGCCTCGGAAAGCAACTGTTCGGTCATGCCCAGGCTGTACCGCTGGGCGACATCGCGAAAACCCGGCCAACCCAGCACGCTCGGGGCGTCCAGCAGCATCAGCTGGCGCACTTCCGGATCACCGGAAACCTCGAGCCACGCGTCGACCGCGGCGCGGATCGCGTCGGCCGGCGTCGTCGCTCCCGACTCGGCCACCAAAGTGCCCATCCGGGCCATCACGTCCTGCTCCACGGCCTCGACCACCTCGCGGAACAAGGCCGCCTTGTCGGCGAATTGGTGGTACATGGCGCCGCGGGTCACCCCGGCGGTGGCCGCGATCTCCGGCGTGCCCACGTCCACGTAGCCGCGCAGCCCCCAGAGCTTGCGGGCAGCCGCGATCAACGCGTCGCGGGTCGCCGCGGAGCGTTCTTCTTGGGTCCGTCTCTTGCTTTCCATACAGCCTGTTGGTAACTTACGAACAGACAGCCTGTTTGTAAGTGTATCCCGAGGTAGGAGTTCTGTTATGTCGACGATCGACATTAGTGCCGGAACCATCCATTACGAAGCAACCGGACCCGAAAGCGGCAGGCCGGTGGTCTTCGTGCACGGGTACATGATGGGCGGCCAGCTGTGGCGCCGGGTCAGCGAGCGACTGGCCGGACGGGGCCTGCGTTGCATCGCTCCGACGTGGCCACTGGGGGCGCATCCGGAACCGCTGCGCCGCGGCGCGGATCGAACCATCACGGGCGTCGCCGGGATGGTCGCCGAAGCGCTGACCGTGCTTGGACTCGAGGACGTGGTGCTGGTCGGCAACGACACCGGCGGGGTTGTCACCCAGCTCGTGGCGGTGCACCACCCGGAGCGGCTCGGCGCGCTGGTACTCACGAGTTGCGATGCGTTCGAACACTTTCCGCCGCCGATTCTCAAGCCGGTGATCCTTGCCGCCAAATCGAAGACGACGTTCAAGGCCGTGTCCCAGGCCATGCGGGTGCCGGCGGCGCGCAAGCGCGCGTTCGACGGCTTGGCGCATCGCAACATCGACGACCTCACCGAGGCATGGGTACGCCCGGGGCTATCCGATCCGCGCATCGCCGAAGACCTGCGCCAGTTCACGCTGTCGATGCGCACGGAGGTGACGACGGGCGTGGCGGCCCGGTTGCCCGAGTTCGACAAGCCCACCCTGGTCGCCTGGTCGGCCGACGACGTCTTCTTCGAACAGGAGGACGGCGCCCGACTGGCCGCCACCATCCCCAACGCCCGCCTCGAGATCATCGAGGGCGCGAGAACATTCTCGATGATCGACCAACCCGACCGGCTCGCCGACCTGTTGTCCACGATCGCGGTGCGCACGTAGCGTCTTTCGCCTTCGCGTTACGCTCGCGGGCATGAAAGACGTGCTGCGGGGACGGCGGATTCTGGTCACCGGCGGAGCGACCGGCATCGGCGCGGCGGCCGTGGGAACCCTCGGCGCGGCGGGGGCCGAGGTTGTCGCCACCTATCACCAGACACCGCCACCGGACGGTCTCGCGGCCAGCTGGCTGCAGTGCGATGTGCGCGACGCCGACGCCGTCTCGGCGCTGGTGCGCCAAGCCGCCACACTGCTGGGTGGCGGGCTCGACGTGTTGGTGAATGCCGCGGGACTGTGGCAGGCCGGCATCCCGGGCTACATCGGCGTGGACGAGATCTCGTTCCTGTTGGACACGAACGTGAAGGCCACCATCCTGACCAATCAGGCCGCGTACGCCGTGATGAAGGATCAAGACCCCAAGGGCGGCCGCATCATCAACTTCGGATCATCGGAAGCTGTTATGGGCAGCCCGATTTCGGCCGTCTACGCCGCGACCAAGGGCGCCGTCCAGGCCTGGACACGGTCGGCGGCCAAAGCCTGGGCGGCGGACAAGATCACCGTCAACGCTTTGGCCCCTGCGGTGCAAACCGCTGGCGCCGACCGGCTGCGGGCGTTCCTCGGCCCTGACGCGAGCGCGCTGATCGATCAGCAGATGCAAATGATGATCCCGTTGGGTGGGGCGCTGGGGGATCCCGCCCGCGACCTCGGCCCAATGCTGGCCTTTTTGGCCGGCACCGGTTCTGGGTTCATCACGGGTCAGCTGCTGGCCGTTGATGGCGGCCTGATGATGGTGGGCGGATAGCCGGAACGCCTGCGCGCGACCGGTATTGGACAGCAAGGCGAACGTGCGATCCGCGTCGGCGACGAAATCCAACGACACCGAAGAAACCTGCGTGGTGTACTTCGATCGCGGCGCCGTTAATCGGGGCTATGGAATCGAATTTAGCGGTATCGACGGGCTGACGAGCCGGAACTTCGATTTGCTGCGTTCCATGAACCGACGTTCAAAACTGCCCTTGATCTGCCTGCCGTCCAACTCGCGCGATAGCACCAGATGATCATTGTCCGGCTGGGTCGCGCGCAGCACGACACCGGCTGAATCCCACTCGTGCTTGCGCAATTCGAGCCGATTTCCCTTGACCTTGAGCAGCCAGATGGTCGTGTAACCCGCCGGCACCTGGCTGACCAACTTGACCACCCGCAGCTGAGGGACCTTGTTTCGGTCCACGATCGCCACGTTAGCCCACGGCTGCGGGTTCGTCTGGGTGAGCGTAGCTTCACGCTTATCAACGGTGAATGACGTTGCGCGCCAGATGCCATCGAGAGTTGACGTGGGAGTATGCATGGCCGTGTACACCATGGTGTTCTGCATCGCGGTGACCGCAAGCAACGACCCGGCGATGCCGAACTTGGCGCCCACGCCAGTTCGCCGCAACCAGGGTTCACCCGCCCCCACCGGCAACCAGCGCTCTACGGGGCGAGCCTCACCGTGATTCAACACCACGCGCATCAAGTTCGACCAGTACGGCGACGTGAGACCGACTGCTACCAAGAATAATTCGCCAACCGCCAGCTTGACTGGCACGTCGTAAGTCATGTTCAGGATCAACACCTGCGCCATGGCCATCGCTGACCCGAGTGCCCCGAGTAGCTGCGTACGGTTCCACAGCAGCAGCAAACCCGACACCAGTTCAACCATCCCGGCGGCGACCGAGTACGGCTCAGAGGCCCCCATGAAGCCCCACAGTGTCTCGAACAGGGTGGTATCGCCCACCAACTGCAGTTGGTGATCCGGCCACGCCATGAAGCCCATTTGGACCGGGATCACCTTGCCCAGACCGTAAACGATCATCACCACGGCTAACCCGAATCGGGCGAACACCATCAGCGACGCGGCCAATCGTCGGTAGTTGGACCGACGCCGGTCCATGACTGTCCAAACAGCGGTGATCAGTAGTGCGACAACAACCCAGCCGAGGTGTAAACACCAGAACCACAATGTGTCTGAGCCAGCCGACTTGGCAATCTCGACACCGCGAACTTGAGTCGGATAGCTGCCGATTTGCGCCAGTAGCCAGATAATCGGTTCCAGTGGATTGCCGACCCACGTAATCTTTCACCACAGTGCCAACCAATGACGGCAACGAAGAGCAACCCACCACCGACGGTGAAAAGCAGCCGGAAGCCGACCTTCTGCAGCGACGTCCAGTCCGCGACGACTTCGGCGGGATCGGGTGTTCCCGCGGCCAGGGCCGGTGAATCCGAGGCTATAGTCACGGCAGTCATCATAGAGTCGCCGACTCCCGAATATGTTGAAAATCAAGCATAATTCGATCGCCGTCGATGGGTGCCGCTAGTCTGGACGTCATGAGAAGCCGACCTGCCGACGGCACTGGCCGTCTCACGGACTGCCCGGCTGGCCGAACAATCGGAAGCGGTTACGATTTACACGCCCGAGTCGCCTACGTGGTAGCGATGCGCGAGCGGGGGCTGCCCGCCGCCCGCAATGGTCCGCCTCGCGGCGAAATTCCCGCGCTCGATTCCTGAGCAGGACGAGTGACCTGTGCAATTCAAACAGCATGCCGCAAGGATGCCTTCTCCAGACGGGTCGTTCCGCTATACACACGCTCCCCGGTAGAGAATCCCGGGCGAAATAGGCATGACGATTTCTACAACACTGCGGTGCGCACCGCCTGGGGCTGCCGGCGCCGCCGGTTACGGCGACCCGCTACGATAAGACGGACCGTCTCGTCTCGTAAGGCTGGGCATAGTGAAGGTGAATCCGACCGATGACTGACGACACCATCCAAGCGTTGCTCAACGCGCGCTTGTCGGACCCCGGGACCGCGGTGAAACACCGCGGCCTGCAGTGGAGTTGGAGTCAGTACCTGGCCGGTGCGGCCACGCGGGCGGCGGCCCTGATCTCCGCCGCCGATCCCGGCCGGCCGATGCACGTGGGCGCCCTGCTGGGAAACAACCCCGAGATGCTGAGCCACATGGCGGCGGCCGGGCTCGGCGGTTACGTCCTGTGCGGCCTGAACACCACCCGGCGCGGCGAGACGCTCGCGGCGGACGTCCGGCGCGCCCATTGCCAGTTCCTCATCACCGACGCCGAACACCGACCACTGCTCGACGGCCTGGACCTCGAGGGAACGCGCGTCCTGGACACCTCGACACCGGAGTGGGCCGAATTCCTCGAGAGCCCCGGCGAACTGATGCCGCACCGGCAGGTCACCGCGATGGACCCGTTCATGATGATCTTCACGTCGGGAACGAGCGGGAATCCCAAAGCGGTTCAGGTGTCGCACCTGATGGCGGCGTTCGCCGGCATCAACCTGGTCCAGCGCTTCGCACTGACCGAGCGGGACACCTGCTACGTGTCGATGCCGCTGTTCCACTCCAACGCCGTCGTCGCCGGCTGGGCGCCCGCGGTGGTTTCCGGCGCCGCGATCGTGCCCGCCAAGTTCTCGGCAAGCAGCTTCCTCGACGACATTCGGCATTACGGCGCGACCTACATGAACTACGTCGGCAAGCCGCTCGCCTACATCCTGGCCACGCCGGAACGCGACGACGACGCCGACAACCCCCTGCGGGTGGCGTTCGGCAACGAGGCGAACGACAAGGACATCGAGGAGTTTGCGCGGCGCTTCGGCGTTCAGGTCGAAGATGGGTTTGGCTCCACCGAGAACGCGGTCATCGTGATCCGCGAGCCTGGCACGCCGAAGGGCTCGATCGGCAAAGGGATCGACGGGGTGGCGGTCTTCAACAGCGACACCGTCACCGAGTGCGCGGTGGCCCGCTTCGACGCCGACGGCGCCCTGCTCAACGCGGACGAGGCGGTGGGCGAGTTGGTCAACACCAACGGTTCGGGCTTCTTCACCGGCTACTACAACGACCCGGACGCCAACGCCGAGCGCATGCGCCACGGCATGTACTGGTCCGGCGACCTCGCCTACCGGGACGCCGAGGGCTGGATCTACCTGGCCGGGCGGACCGCCGACTGGATGCGGGTGGACGGCGAAAACCTGACCGCCGCCCCGATCGAGCGGATCCTGTTGCGGCACAATTCGATCAGCCGTGTGGCAGTCTACGCGGTTCCGGACGAGCGGGTCGGCGATCAGGTGATGGCCGCGATCGTCCTCAACGAGGGGCGCACCCTCGACCCCGACGCGTTCGAGGCTTTCCTCGACGCACAGCCGGACCTGTCCCCCAAGGCCCGCCCGCGCTACGTCCGCCTCGCCGCCGACCTGCCCAGCACCGCCACCCACAAGGTGCTCAAGCGCCAGTTGATCGCCGAAGGCACCGGCGTCCGCGACGGGGAGGTGCTCTGGGAGCGTGAACCGCGCGGCACCGCCTACGCCGTCGCGACGCCTAGCCCGGGCTCTCGGGTGCCCGGCGGCGGATCAGGCCCTTCGGCCGTCGCACCCGTTTGACCGGGTCTTGCGTTGTGCCGGAAGCGATCTCGTCGCGCAACTGGGTAATGTTGGAGAGCTCCGCGTACAGCCCGCGGATCGCATAGTCCAGGACGGCGAACGAAAAGCGCTGGCTCGGATCGTCGGTGATGCCGAGTTCGCGGGACCGCTGCCGCGACCACAACGCCTCGTCCAGCCGGGCCCGGGTCGCCTCGAGGTGCCGGTCCAACGTGTCCACGATGCGCTCGGGGTCCTCGCCGCGGGAGAGCCAGGTCTTGAGGATGACGGGGTGCTTGATGACGACCTGATCCTGGCCCGGGAAGTGCTGCACCCACCGGCGCAGTGCGTCGAGCCCGGGGTCGGTGGTCTCGTAGAGCGTGACCGCCCGCTTGCCAAATTGGGCACCGATCTCACGGACCATGCCGCGGGCCAACAGCCGATTGAGTTCGCGCCGAACGTGGCTGACCGATGGCGACCAGTAGAAGTGGCCGACCGATAGTTCGGCGCGCATCTTGATCTCCCCCGCGGTCAGCTGCTCGTCGTTGGCGGCCAGCACGCCCAGCACCAGGTAAGCGGTTACCGGGAGGCCGTCGCTGGTGCGCCGGGGCGTCATGGCGATTCGGTGAAGTAGGGCAGCGTCACCTCGGGGCCCACCGCATGAAACTGCACCTGCACGCGCATGCCAATCCGCAACTCCTCCGGCGCCACACCGACGACGTTGGTCAGCATTTGGTAGCCCTCGTCCAGGGTGACGATGGCGGGCGCGTAGGGCGGCTCGAATTCCGCCGTCACCGGCCGGTGCACCACAGTCCAACTGTAGATCTCGCCGCTCCCGCCACTGCGCTCCCAACCGACCTGCGCCGCAAGGCATTCGCGGCAGTGCTCGGTTGGCGGGAAGTTCGCCAGCCCGCAGGCTTCGCAGCGTTGATACCACAATTCGCCGGATTGACAGCCCTCCCAGAAGGGCGCGCTAAGGTGGCTGACGGCGTGGGGCACCGGACCCGTTTGGGGCCGCAACGGATCGGAGGTCACCGCGGCTCGTCCCCCAGGATCAGCAGCGTGGTGAACAAGGCGCCCGCTCCCCCGTTGCTGCACAACGCGATATGCGCACCGGGGACCTGCAGCTCGCCGGCCTGACCGCGCAGCTGCTGGACGGCGCGGATGGCCCGCTGCATCATTTGCGGATTGGAGCCGGCGTGACTGAACGACATGGTTCCTCCGTCGGTGGTGATGGGATGGGTGCCGTCGATGGCGATGTGGCCGTCGGCGACGAACGGTCCCCCCTCGCCCTCGCCGCAAAACCCGAACGCCTCGAGCTGGCGGATGATTTCGAATGAGAACGGGTCGTAGAGTTCCAGCACGTCGACATCGTCCGGCCGCAGCCCCGCGTGGGCGAATGCGCGCTCGGCCGCGCGCCTGCCGACCACTCCATTGACATATCCGCCGTGTCCGTCCCGCCGCCCGGCGAGGTCCCACGCCGGCGGGTGCTGATAGGAGGGGCCGTGAAAGTCGGCGCCGCTGCCCAGCACGTAGATCGGTCGGCTTGAACCCTCGGCCTTTTCGACGTTCGCGACTACCAGCGCACAGCCGCCTTCGGATGTGGTGGCGCAATCAAGCAGATGGAACGGGTCTGCGATCGGCCTCGACGCGGTGATGTCGGCGGGCGTGAAAGGGCCGCGCTGGTAATACACCGCTTCGGGGTTACGTGATCCGTTGTTGCGGACGGTCGCCGCGACCATCGACAGCTGTTCGCGCGTGGTGCCGTACACGTGCATGTGGCGACGTGCGATCAGCGCGAACTCGGCGGCGGTGAACATGCCCCACGGAGCGACGAATTCATTTTCGGGCCGGGTCCATGGTGCCGTGGCTTCGTGGTCGCGGTACTCGCCGGCCTGGGCGGCGACCAGGACCACCACGTCGGCCATGCCGTGCTCGATGGCGGTGACCGCCTCGGTGATCATGCCGACGCCGAAGGCCAGCCCCTGCCAGGCCGGGCCGAGGCGCAAGTCGTAGATCAACGCGGTGGACAGCGCGCCCGCGCTGACCCCGTCGACGTCGTCGAGGCGCAGGCCCGCGTCGTCGAGGGCGCCCCGGATGGCCGTCAGCGCCAGGCTGCGGGACGTCTCGCCGTCCAGGCGCCGGCCCTGCCGCGTGTTGTGCACACCGACGATCGCCGCGGTGCGTTTCGTGGCCGCCACTCTGTGATCCTTTGCTCTGCTCTAGTTTTCGTCCGCGACAACACCGAGATAGGCGCCGACGACGTCGCACTGGCGCCCGTCGCGGGTGACCGTGCCGATCTTCCTGGTGCGGGCGGCGGCGGGTGCCGCGCCGGCAGCGACGACATCAATCCGCACATCCACGGGCCGCGCCGTCTGCGGGTCGGTGATCTCCACGACCATGACCACCGCATGCTCGCCCTCGTCCCACTCGACGCTGGTGATCCGGTGTCGGGCCGTCAATTCGATGACCACCGAGTCCTGCCGCAGCAGGAAGCGGACGGGGGCGCACAATTCGCCGGCGCGAGGCGGCACGCACAGGGTGACCGCCATGTCACAGTCCCGCCGGCCGCGGGGCGATGGTTCCCGACTGCCGCAGGGCGGCCAGGTCATCGTCGCCGCGCCCCAACAGACCCGTCAGCACCTCGCTCGTGTGTTGGCCGTACAGCGGCGGGGGCCGGCGAATCCAGCGCCGCGGCCTGCCGCGGAACGCGAACGGCATTCCGGTGCACAAGAAGGAGCCGGCCACCGGGTGGTCGACGGACTCCCAGAATCCGCGGGCCCGCAGGTGCGGGTCGCGCAGTAACTCGGGGGCCGGCGTGACGCGCGCCGCCGCCACCCCCGCGGCGCGCAGCGTGTCGACCGCCTCGGCAGTCGAGCGCCGTGCGGTCCAGTCGGAGATCAGCTTGTCGATCTCGTCCGGTTGCTCCCACCAGTCGTTCGGGGTGAGGTCCGGCCGCTCCAGCAGCCCGGCCAGGGCCGTCCGTGCGGCGTCGTCCATCGCGGCCAACGCCACCCACTCGTCATCGCCGCGGCAGCGGTAGACCCCCTGAGGGGCAGCTCCGGGACCGCGGTTCCCGTTGCGGCGCATGATGATTCCGTTGTGTGAGTACTCCACCAGCATCTCGGCGGCCACGTTCAGCGCCGCTTCCACCATGGTGGATTCGACCTGCATCCCGCTCCCATCACGGTCGCGAACCACCAGGGCGGCCACCGCGGCGAAGGCGGCGTGCAGGCCGGCGATCGGGTCGCACACGCCGCGCGGAATCACCGGCGGTCCGTCGGCGTGTCCGGTCACCCAGGCCATGCCGGTCGCCTGCTCCATGGTCTGGGCGAAACCCACGCGGTCGCGCCAGGGGCCGTCGAGGCCGAAGGCCGGCATCCGCACCATGATGGCGCGCGGGTTGGCCGCGCGCACGGCATCCCAGCTCAGGCCGAAGTTCGTCATGACCCGCGGCGAGAAGTTCTCGATCACCAGATCGCTCGCCGCGATGAGCTCCAGTGCGATGGCCCGTCCCGCGTCGGTGCTCAGTTCGACGCTGACGCCACGCTTGTTGCTGTTGCTGCACAGGAAGACCGGGCCCCATTCCCACCACTGCTCCCAGGTCGGTTTGCGGCCGGCGGAGAACCTCATGCCGTCGGGCCGGCGGACGCCCTCGACTTTGATCACGTCGGCGCCCAGAGCGCCCAGCAGTTGCGTCGCGACCGGCCCGGCCCAGAAGGCGGTGAAGTCGGTGACCCGAGCGTCGGCCAATGGCAGTGCGTCGGCGTCGGTGCCGCAGACCGGATGAGCTCGGGGCGCCCAGTGGACTTTGCCGTTGTCGGCGCCGAGTCGGGGGACCCGCCCTGGCGGCCTGGTCGCCATCGCCTCGCTGCGATAAGGGACCCTCGGCTGCAACATCCCCGCCTCCGCGTGAACGAACACGCGCCGCTGTTCGAAATGGTCGATCGCAGACAGCATTTCCGGTGTCGCGATCGGGGCCACCGGGATGCGGAAGGCGACGGCGAGGTCGACGATCTCCTGCGTGGTGCGTGACCGGGTCCACTGCGTGACCATGTCGAGGAATTCGTCCCGGCGGGCGACGCGCCCGTCGAACGAGGCGAGGTCGGCGTCGTCGAGCAGATCGGCACGGTCGATCAGCACGAGGAAGTCCTGGAACTGCTGCGCGGTGATGGTGCAGAAGCCCACCAGTCCGTCGGCGGTGGGGACGATCGACGGCAGCTCCAGACTACGTTGCCCCAGAAGCGAATCCGTGCCCAGGACGCTGGCCGACATGGCGGACAGGCCACCCACTGCGATCACCATCGCCTCGTACGTCGAGACGTCGATGATCTCCCCGCGGCCGCTTCGCGCGGCATGCCGCGCGGTCGCCGCCGCCACCGCCGCCGCGAACGTGCCCGCCAACCACTCGCCGAGCTGACCGCCGGCCTGCACCGGTTCGTCCTCGGGCCAGCCGCGACCGGCGGTCGAGCCGCACAGCGCCTGCAGGATGAACTCGTTGGCCACCACGCGGTCGTCCACATAGGGGCCCGCCGTCCCGAACGGTGTCACGGCGACAACCACCGCCGACGGGCCGGCGTGGGCCGTGACCTTGTCGAGCGTCCAACCGTCGCTCAGGTCGGTCAGCACGATGTCGGCGCCGGCCAGCAGGGCGGCGATCTCCGGCTGGCCGTCATCGGTCACCGACTTCTTGCCCGCGGCCAGGTAGGCGAACAGCGCCCCGGGAGGCCCACCGGCCGTCCGGGCGCGCACCGAATCACCGCGCGCCGACTCGATTTTCACCACGTCGGCACCGGCATCGGCGAACATCTTGCCGCAGTAGGACACCGCGATTCCGTTGGACAACTCCAGCACGCGCCAGTCCGCGAACGGCGCTCGGGCTACCACGTTCAGTTGCCCAGCGTGGTGGCGCGCCCCGAAATACCGGAGGCCTCCGCCGTCACCTGTGACTGCAGCGCGAACTGGGTCATCCTCGCCCACGCGTCGCGGTCACGCTGGCTGGCCCGGCGGCCGACGTGCGTGACCACGTCGACGTCCGTCGCCTGGGCGCGCAGATGACCGGCGCGGGCGTGTTCCTTGGGGATGTGCCCGAACGGATCGAAAGAATAGGCGGCCATGGCGTTTTCGTGGGTGATCTTGTCGATGGTGGAGTCGTCGAGATGTCCCATGGTCGCCATGACGTCTTCGGGAGCGAAGGGCCAGTTGCTGTCGGAATGGGGGAAGTCGGACTCCCAGCACAGCATGTCCTCATTGAACCAGTCCATGTTGCGCACGCCGACCTTGTCGCTGATGAAGCAGGTGTAGAAGTGCCGCTTGAACACGTCGGCCGGCCCGCTGTAGCCGGGCGGGAACTTCGCCAGCGTCCATCCCGAATGACGGCTGTAGACGTGCTCGGCGCGCCAGAGGAAGTACGGGATCCAGCCGACGTCCCCCTCGGTGAGCGAAAACTTCAGTTGCGGGAAGTCCGCCCAGAACTCGGCCCAGATCAGCTCGGTGAAAGTGAACATGCTCATCATCGACGAGGCCGTCATCTGCACGCTGGGCGGGGCGTCGGTGGACACCTGCGGCGACCGCGACGCGGAGCCGACGTGCGTGCACAGCACCGTCTTGTTCTCACAGACGGCCTCGAACAACGGATACCAATACTTCGTGTGAATGCTGGGCATCTGCAACGCTTCCGGGTTTTCCGAGAACGTCACCGCGTGGCAGCCCTTGTCGGCGAGGCGTTTGACTTCCTTGGCCGCCTCCGCCACGTCGAACAGCGGCAGAATGCCGCAGGGTATGAAGCGGCCCGGATAGGCGGCGCACCACTCGTCGATGTGCCAGTCGTTGTAGGCCTTGATCATCACCAGGTTGACGTCGCGGTCGGGGCCCTGGTTGAGCACCTGCCCCGAGAAGCCAGTGAAGTTGGGGAAGTTGAGCCCGGCCAGCTGACCGCCGGCATTCATGTCGCGAACCCGCTCGTCGACGTTGAAGCAGCCCGGCCGCATCTCGTCGTAACGCGAGGCGTCGATGTTGTACATCTCGCGCGGCTTTCCCGCCACGGCGTTCAGGCCCATGTTCCGGCCGCGCACCTCGCCGTAGTACCACTGCTGAACACCGTCGGGTTCCATGACCACCCGAGGGGCGCGGTCCTTGTATTTCGCGGGAACGTGCGCGTCGAACATGTCGGCGGGTTCGGCGATGTGGTCATCCACGCTGATCAGGATCAGGTCGTCCTTGTGCATGCCACACTCCTCACCGAGATAGTGACTAGTAGATAATGGCGTACGTCACAGTGTCAACCGCGTTCGCTGGTTACGGTTGCACGTCTAACGGCCTGCGTACCAACGCCGAATTCCTGCCAGCCCTCGAGCGCCGGCCGATCCATCGCAGTTCGATCGTGGCTTAAATGGCGACTATTAGTCGCTTCCGCGGCGGGGCGCGATCATGTGCCGCCGGCCGGTCCAGCCGGCCACATGCGGTAGGTCCAACGCTAACGGGAAGGTGCGGCGCCCTCGGTTGCCCTGTGCTCTGCCGGGGTCTCGCGGCCCGAATCCGGACGCAGATGCCGCCACCACGACGCGATGTACAGCAGCATCGAGACCACCAGGGCGACGAGCACCCACAAAACGATCGTCATATCGATCCAGCTTCCGAACGCCGGCGAGCCTGGGAGGGCGTTTCTCAGCGGGACCACCGCGAACAGCATCGCGGCGTACCAGGCCACCATGGGCGACTGGAACTTTCGTCGATCCCGCAGTGTCTGAACCGCGACGAAGACCGCCGCCCCTGCGATCGCGAGAAGGATGCACAGAATGATGATCGCGAACACCATGGTGCTCGCTGAGCGTTCCATGGTCACCTCGTAGGGTGCGAGCGGTCTGGCCTGGTCCGGTCCGGCCGCATGGATCTTCCACCCGGGCAACCGGTCAACGATCATCATCCTGGCGCGCTCGGGTGTTTGCGCACCGCCGACAAACAGTTCCACCGTGATCGGTCCGGTGTAATAGCGGTCGAACGGCCACCGCTCGGTGTCGCGTGACAGCGTCAGCGGTACCGGGAACACGCCGGGCAGCGCACCCTTCGACCAGGTGCGTTTGACCGGCGTCGCCACTGAAGTCACCTCGACGGTGAGGTCTTGCTTGAGGCTGTTGCTGGCCGAATCGAGTAGCGTGGATCCGGGCGAAACCACAAGGTTGCCCCGAAGAACGCTGTAGTCAGACTGGACGCTTTCAATGTTCAGCGTCACGACCGTCCCACTGCCGGCCGACGGTCCATCGATTGAAACCCGGCGATAACCAGCACCATCGATGTAGAGCACTATCGACGTGATCATGGCGCTGACGACGACGACGAGCAACACTCCCATGCCGGCTCGCATTTGCGAATTCTCACCGCTGACTGCCGGTTCGGGTTGCGACCGTCCGGTCGGCCGGAGACGCACCACTCACCCCCAATTGAACAACTTTCGGCTAATGGTAGTCGGGCAGAGGCGGCGCACATGGCTCTCGCAGCGCCTTCCAAGCAGCCCGACAGGTTTCGCGTGGTTGCGGAGCTATGGAGTCGCCGCCTGAACCGGGGGCTCCCGAATGCCCGAGCGGTTGAAGGTCGGATCGGGCACCGTCAGTCGGCCGGTGCGTATCGCAGCATCGTGACGTCGTGCTCCGGATAGTCGAAGAACACCGGCCGCACCCGCATCCCTACCCTCAGTTCGGCGGGGTCGACGTTGACCATCTCGGTGGAAAACCTTGGCCCCTCGTCCCATTCGACGATAGCCAGCAGCTGCGGAACGGCGTCGGCGAAGTGCGGGCTAACCGGCCGGCGCGCGACGGTGTAGGAGTACAACGTGCCCATGCCGGAGATCTCTCGCCATTCCAGGTCGTCGGCCAGCGTGCGTGGCGCCCGCACCCGCGGGTAGAAAACGTAGCTGCCCAGCGAGGGCGAATACTGGATGGCGATGCGATGCTGCGCCAGCGCATCCCAAAAGGGCGTGCTGGTCGGCGTTTTGACGGGCATCGGGCGCTCGAAGGTGGCCATGTTCAATCAGTCCCCCTCGAGGATCAGCGTGGTTTGTTCCGACAGGATCCCGCCGTTGCCGGACACGAAGGCGCGGTGACAGTCGATGACCTGGGCCGCGCCCGCCCGGCCCATGATCTGTCGGGTGGCGTCGCAGACGTGATGCATGCCGCCGGCCAGCCCGGCCTGGCCGAAGCCGAGTTGCCCGCCCGCGGTGTTGAGCGGGAAGTCGCCGCGGAAGGTGAGGTCATGGTTCGCGACGAACTCCATGCCCTTGCCCTTCTCGCAGAACCCGGCGTCCTCCAGCGACAGCAGCACGGTGATCGTGTAGCAGTCGTAGATCGACACCATGTCCATCTGCTCCCGGCTCAGCTCCGTCATGGCGAACGCGGTGTCGGCGGCCTCGGCGATCGGGCTGTGCAGTAGATCCTTCGCATAGGTGGGTGTCTTGAACGGCACGTGCTCGCCAAATCCCTTGATCCACACCGGGCGGTGGCGCGTGCGTCGCGCGAGATCGGCATTGGCGACGACGAGAGCCGCGCCCCCGACGCAGGGCATGACGATCTCCAGCATGTGCAGCGGGTCGGCGATCACCGGGCTGGCCAGGACGTCGTCGACGGTGAGCGGCTTGTCCTTCCAGATCGCGCCGTCGGTGTGGTTGGCATTGAACCGTTGATCGACGACGATCTTGGCCATCGCCCTCTCGTCATAGCCATACACGGCCGCGTAACGCTGGGCGACCTGCCCGTAGGGCCCGTTCTGGCCGAGGTTGCCGTAGGGGATCTCGAATTCCGCCTGGGGAGAGCCGTATTGATTGCTCGATGAACCGAAGAACATCGCGTCGACCATAGGCCTGGGCTTCTTCTTCGATGACGGGGTGATGTAGCGGGCCGGCAGCGCGCACAACACCGCGTCACAGATGCCGAGTTCGATCGCCGCCGCCGCCCGCCAGACCATGGCGGCGGCGCTGGCGCCGCCGAGGTCCACGTGTTCGGCGAATCGCGCTCCGACGCCCAGGTATTCGGCGATGGTCGACGGCACGAAAATCTCCGACTCCGCCAGGTGCGACGCCACGATTCCGTTGACGACGTCGCCGGGCAGGGCGGCATCCTCGAGAGCGGCCGCGGACAGCTCCGCCCATTGTTCGATCACGAACGGCGCGGGCGAGGCCTTGTTGAGCCGTTCGGGCGGGAGCTCGACGTAGCCGACGATCGCGGCTTCTCCGCGTAATCCCATGGGCGGGTCCTACTTTCGAGGTAGTCCGAGGATCATCTGTGCGATGATGTTTAGCTGGATCTCGCGGGTTCCCCCGCCGATCAGCTCGGCGGGCAGGTGCAGGTAGCGCTCCACGATGTCGGGGTCGGCGTCGGCCACCATGGCCGCGCGCCCGGTCAACCGCAGGGTGGCCTCGAACGTTCTGCGTAGCAGCTCGTTCATCGCCACCTTGGCGATGCTGGACGCCGGGCCTGACGCCTGGCCGTCGAGCAACCGGATGGTTTCCCGCACGCCCAGCGCCTTGATGGCGTTGGTGTACGCGTCGAGTTCGCCGAGCGCGCGCAGCGCGTCGTCGCGATCGGGCCCCGGTTCGGCCGCGAGCCGACGCAGCGCGGCGGCCCGGTCGAACTTCACGTAACCGCTGATGGCCGAACGCTCTTCGGCCATGGTGGCGATCGCCAGGTTCCAGCCGTCGCTGGGGGCGCCCAGTAACATCTCGTCGGGCACGAACACGTCGTTGAGGAACACCTCGTTGAAGTGCGCCTGCCCGGTCGCCGTTTTGATCGGCTGAACTTCGATGCCGGCCGATCGCATATCCAGGATGAAGTAACCGATCCCCCGGTGCTTACTGGCTTCGGGATCGGTCCGCGCCAGCAGCGCGCCGAGATCGGCGTACTGCGCCAACGACGTCCAGATCTTGTGGCCGTTGATCCGCCAACCGCCGTCGACCTTGGTCGCCCGGGTGGCCAGCGACGCGAGGTCTGAGCCGGCACCCGGCTCGCTGAACAGCTGGCACCAGTGAATCTCGCCGCGTTGGGTCGGCGGAATCAACTTCTCCTGCAGTTCTTTTGGCGCGGCGGCCAGCACCGAGGGCAGGATCCACTCGGCGATGTTCAGCGACGGCCGGACCAGCCCAGGTCGCTTGGCGAACTCCTCGTCGATGATGAGCTGTTTGAGGGGACCCGCATCGACGCCCCACGGCGCCGGCCAGTGCGGCGCGATCAGGCCGGCATCGGCCAGCAACGTGCGCTGGGGACCGGAGGCCTGGTCCGGGTAGTCGCCGTGCGGTGCCGGCGTGTCATTGCGCAAGCGCATTGCGCCGTCCAGGGTTTCGGCTACCCAACAACGGAAGTCGGCTTCCGCGTCGCCGAGATCAACCGACATGTCGCGGTGCTGGGCGCAGGTCAGCCGCCCCAGGCGCCGGGCCCAGCGATTCACCGGACCGATCGAGGCCGCGAGACCGATCGCCCGCCGCCAGTACAGGTGCAGGTCATGTTCCCAGGTAAAGCCGATGGCGCCGAACATGGTCAACGCGTCGAGGACCAGGTCGGGCACCGGGGCGATCGCGATCACGGCCGCGGCGGCGGCGGCCATGCGGTGCTGGTCGATCGGCTCGTCGGCGGCCCGCACGGCATCCCAGGCCGCGGCGGTGGCCAGCTCGCTGCTGACCAGCAGCATGGCGGCGTTGTGCTGCAACGCCTGGAAGGTGCCGATCACCTTGCCGAACTGTTCGCGGACGCGCAGGTGTGCCGTGACCGCTTCAACGCACCACTGCACGATGCCGGCCGTCGTGCTGGCCAGCAGTCCCATCGTGACGCACCGCGCGCGGTCGGGATCGATCCCGGTGAGCACCTCCGTGCCGCCCGCGGGGTAGGCGTCGAGGCGCAAGATTCCCGCGTCGGATACCAGGTCGGTCCCGTTCATGGGTTCGGTTGTTACCGTGCCGCTTTCGGTGTCGACGACCACCCAGACCACGTCGTCGTCCTCCGCGCGCGCGGCGACGAGGATGGCGGTCGCCGCACACACGCCCGCGGTGACCTCCGACGCGCCGGTGACCATCCATCCGCCATCGTCGGCGCGCGCGGTGAAGGCACCGTCATCCGGCAGCACCACCGCCGCGGTGCGGCCCGCGGCCAGGTCGCGCACCAGCGCCTCGGCGGCCGGAGAGGCGTCGGCCAGCAAGGCGACGGCTCCCGCGGCGACCGTCGGCAGCAGTGGGCCGGGCAACAGCGCCTTGCCCGCCGCCTCCAGTACGCACGCGGCGTCGATCAGGCGCCCACCCTGCCCGCCGAGGCTTTCGGGCAAGTGGACCGCGTGAAACCCGTTGCCGACGAGGGCTTCCCACCATTCGGGCCGGCGCCCCGCGGCGAGGTCGTCGAAGCGGTCGCGGGTGGCGGAGATGGGCGCGTTCCGGGCGGCGAACTGCCCGACGGCGGCGCTGAGTTGTTGTTGCTCCGGGCTGAGTCCCAGGGTCACGATGGCGGCCGAGAGGTGGCTGACGTTGGCCGCACGGACTGTTACCCTTCCGAGCCTGATGGCGCCGACCCGCTGCGCCCGGCTTCGCCGCGCTCGCGATCGCCGCTACTTCGATGGCAGCAACAAGACGAACCGTCTCGTCTTGTGGCAGACTACCGGGATCGGTCAGGCGATGTAAAGCGGGCCACGGCGGCAGTGAGGATCACCAGATGCCAAGCGATCTCACGCAGGTGAGCGCGCCGCGGCGCCGCAGCGAGAAAGCGCGCACGGCGATCGTCACCGCCACCCGCGAACTGCTTTTGGAGCGCGGCTTCGACGGCCTGACCATCGAGGCGGTCGCCGCCCGCGCGGGGGTGGGCAAGCAGACCATCTACCGGTGGTGGCCCAGCCGCCCGGCGCTGGTCGCCGACGTCATGCTCGAGGACGCCGACAAACTGCTGGCCTCGGTATCACACACCGACGACCTGGCCGCCGACCTGGTGGGCTGGGTCGGCAAGCTGGTCACCAGCCTGACAACCGACCGCGGTTCCGCCATGTTGCGAACCCTGACCGTCGCCTGCATGGAGCACGAGGACACCGCCGTGCGGTTGCGGGCCGGCTTCAGCGCGCCGCTGCACGACAGCGTGCGGGACCGGCTGCTCGCCGACGGCATCGCCGCCACCACCGCCGAGTCGGCCGCGGATGCGATCGTCGGCGGCGTCGTGTACCCGATCCTTTCCGGCGCCCAGTCCTATTCGCGGCGGCGAGCCGAACGCACGACCCGGCTCATCGTCGCGGCGCTCATCGGTTGAGGCCGGCCGATCAGCCGACAGTGATGGCCGCCAGGCCCTCACGCACCCGGCCCGGCAGGGACCCCCCGTGGCTGAGCCAGTCATCCAGCGCGATGCGCACGGTCGCCATCGCCAGCGCACCAATCAGGCGTGGCCTGGGGTCCTGCGGAGCCAATCGTGGCAGGCGCGGCGCGATCAGGTCGGCGATCGCCCGCTCGTACCGCACGTAAATGTGCAGCGTCCAGGCGTCCAAGGTGTCGGAAGACCTTGTCAGGATGGCCAATTCACGAATCTGATCCTCGATGTCGGCGAATCCACCGGCGAGCTCGGTGAAGGCGCCGATGACCGCATCGGTGGCGCTCAGGCGCTCGGGCTGGGCCGCCAGGGCGGCGGTGATCCGATTGAGCCAATGAACGGTCATTCCCTCGGCGACGGCGTCTTCCTTCGAGTTGAAGTAGCGAAAGAATGTCGCGCGCCCGATGTCGGCCTCGTCGGCGATGCGGTCCACCGTGGTGCCGGCCAAACCGCGATCGGCTACCAGCTGCGCGGCGGCGGCGGCGATGCGCTGACGCATCGCCGTTCGCTTGCGTTCGGCCAACGATGTCGTGGCAACCATTCCCCCGCCTTTTCCCGCGAATCCACGTCCGAGTCGTAAGACATAGTCTTAGCATGAGACGATGTCTCAAGACATCGATTCGTCCGATCAGACCGGCGCGAAGGCGCGGACCGCGTGGCAGTTCCTCCAGCAGATGGTCGCCGACGTCACCAAGATCGTCACCGAGGACGCCGAGTCCGAGCGCGAACTGCTCGAGGGGATGCGGATGATCGCCCGCGTCTCGTCGCTGTGCGCTCAGATGTCGGTCGAGGCCGATTCCCAGCGACCCGCCTTCTTCGATATGTGTTCGGAGAACCGCATGGTCGGCGGCCCCAATCCGGACGGCAACTACTACCTGGCGATGATCCGCGGTGACCGGACCTACCGGATCACCGGCTCCCGCGGCACCAGCGCCTACCTCGGGCTGCAGATCCTGGCCGGGACGGGCCTGACCCCGCGGCGCATGGCAGGCTATGTCAGCGATGTCGATTTGGCTTTGGCCGCAGGCGAATTCGCGCTCGTGCTGTCGGCGAACCAACCCGCCGACCTCGCCGGTGCGCAGTGGGTACAGATCCCCGACGACGCCTCGTCGGTGGTGGTCCGCGAGTACATCGGCGACCGCGGGCGCGAAGAACTCGCCGCCCTGCGCATCGAGGCGCTGGACGCCGCCCCACTTGCCCCGCTGACCGACGGCGGGCTCGCCGATCAGTTCACCGCGATGGCCTGGTCACTGATGAAGTTGACGACGCTGCACCGCACCATCAAGCCGGAACTGCTCGACCTGCCCAACACGCTGCTGACCGCCGAGGCCGCCAACCTGGGCGCCGCGGACACCACCCCGGACAACCTGTACATGATCGGGACCTTCCGGTTGGAGCCCGACGAGGCCTTGCTGCTCGACATCGCTCCACCTGACACCCGGTACTGGAACGTCACCCTGGAGAGCATCTGGCATGAGTGCCTCGAGCCGCGGGCCCGGCACAGCTCGGTGACCAACCGCGGCGTGGTACCCGACGGCGACGGCCGAGTGCGGATCGCCATCTCCGCGAAGGACTTCGGGCTGGGCCACTGGCTCGACACCGGTGGCCGGCATCGGGGCTTCGTCGTCCTACGGTGGCTGGACAACCCCAGCCCGCCCGACGTGGGTGTTTCGGTGCGCCGATGTGAGGAGGCGGTATGACACTGCAGGATCGCTTCGCCCCCGAGCGGCTGATCGCCACCGCCTGCGAGGAAGCCGGCAGCGACGACTTCGGCGCCGACGGCTGGCGGCCGGGGCTGCACCGCCTGACCGACGGGCTGATCCACGACGCGCGGCTGTCGGACATCGGGGTGGAGATCGCCCACCTCGACATCATGCGTGCACTGAAGAACCGGCTCGGTGTAATCGCTTGGCGCAATGCACATCCCGAGGTTCCCGCCAAGCCGGTCACGGCGCCGATTTTTATCGTCGGACAGCCCCGCACCGGGACCACGATCCTCTACGACCTGCTCGCCCAGGATCCCCAGCTGCGCGCCCCGTTGACGTGGGAGGTCGACGAGCCCTGCCCGGTTCCGCAACCGGACACCTATCACGACGATCCGCGAATCGCGCAGACGCAGGCCAGCATCGACATGTCCGAGCAGATCATGCCGGGCTTCCTGGCCTTTCACCCGATGGGTGCCCTCGTCGGGCAGGAGTGCGTGCGCATCACGGCCGGTGAGTTCGTCAGCATGATCTTCTCCGTGCAATACCGCCTGCCGAGCTACTATCGCTGGCTGCTCTACGAGGCGGACCACGCGGGCGCCTACCGCTATCACCGAATATTCCTGCAGCACTTGCAATCCGGGGTGCCCGGTCAATGGCTGCTCAAGTCGCCCGCACACCTGTGGCAGCTGGACACGCTGCTGGCCGAGTACCCCGACGCGCTGATCGTGCAGACGCATCGCGACCCGCTCAACGTCATCTCGTCGATCGCGGCCCTGACGCACCACCTGCGCCGGATGTGCAGCGACCAATCCAGCATCGCCGAGTGTGCGGCCCAGTCCTACGAGGAGATCGTCGTCGGCCTCGAGCGCGAGATGGCCCTGCGGAGCAGTGGCGCCGTGCCGGCCGACCGCGTGATCGACGTGCAGTACAGCGACTTCATCACCGACCCGTGGACCACGATCAAGGACATCTACCAACGGCTCGACCGCGAGCTGCGCCCCGACGCCGAGCAGAAGATGCGCGCGTTCCTCGCCGCCCATCCCGGTGACGGGGGCCGCGGCCGCTACACCTGGTCGGACACCGGCCTGCATGCAGACGAGGTGCGCGAGCGGGTGGGCGCCTACCAGGACCGCTACGCGGTGGCGAGCGAGACGCTGCGGTGAGCCGGTTCCGTCGAACACCGTTGCGACGCTTGGGGTCTGCAGCCGGGTAGGATCGCCGCAAAGCGACGGGAGCGGCCATGGACGAGGACTGCCTCAAGCTCACCACCTATCTGGCCGAGCGTCGGCGGACCGACGCAGGGTTTGTCTCCGACGTGCTGCTCGACCTCTACGCGCGGCACCGCGTCGCGTGTGGCGTGGTGCTGCGGGGTGCCGGCGGCTTCGGTTCCGGTCGTTACCTGAGAACCGACGAGTCGCTGACGTTGTCCGAGGATCCGCCCGTCGCCATCGTGGCGGTCGACACCAGGAGGAAGATCGAGGCCCTGCTCGACCCCGTGCTCGCCATCAAGCAGCGCGGCCTGGTCACCCTGGAGCGGGCGCGGCTGCTGCGCGACGTCGGGCCCTTCCCACGGTCACTCCCCGGCGAGTTGCGCGAAGCCGTCAAGCTGACCGTCTACGTCGGCCGCAAGGAACGCGCCAACGGCACCCCGGCCTACGTCGCCGTCTGCGATCTCCTGCATCGGCGCCGGGTTGCCGGCGCGTCGGTGCTGCTGGGGGTCGACGGTGTCAGCCAGGGGCAGCGGCATCGTGCCCGCTTCTTCGGCCGCAACTCCAACGTGCCGATGATGCTCGTGGCCGTCGGATCCGGTGAGCGCATCGCGGGGGTACTGCCGGAGCTCGCCGGGTTGCTTCGGGAGCCGGTGTTCACGCTGGAGCGGGTCCGCGTATGCAAACGCGACGGCGAACTCCTGGAAAGGCCGCACGCCCTGCCGGGGGTCGACGAACGCGGTTTGTCACTGTTCCAGAAGCTGACCGTCTACACGTCCGAGTCGGCCTTGGTCGACGGCGTGCCGATTCACCGCGCGATCGTGCAGCAGCTGTGTCAGCGCGCCGCACCCGACGGCGCGACGGTGTTGCGTGGCATTTGGGGATACTACGGAGACCACCGGCCCCACGGCGACACGTTCCTCTCGCTGCGCCGCCGCGTCCCCGTGCTGACCATCCTCGTTGACACCCCGGCCAGCATCGCCGAATCCTTCGACGTGATCGACGAATTGACCCGGGCCGACGGGCTGGTGACGAGCGAGATGGTGCCCGCAGTGGTGTCGGACGAACACGACGCCGGCGGCGGCCCGCCGCGCATGGCCCGCCACCGCTATTAGCGGCGATCGCAAGCGCGGCGAAGCCGGGCGCCGCGGGTCGCCGCCATCGCTATCAGCTAGGTCAGCCGGCGACCGAGGCGTCGTAGATGGACTGGATCGCCTTGTCCAGCGTGGCGTTGAACTGCTCGTCGGACTGGTCGACCGAGAGCCCCTCGGTGAGCGCGCGGCTGAAGCTGGCGATCAGCCCGGTGTTCTTCGCCAGCAACTCGTTGGCTTCCTCGCGGGAGTAGCCACCGGAGAGGGCGACCACCCGCATCACCTTCGGGTGCTCGATCAAGGGGCGGTAGAAGTTGACCTCGGTGGGCAGGCTCAGCTTGAGCATCACGCGCTGCCCCTCGGGCACGTTCTCGAGTTGCTTGGTGATCTCGTCTCGCAGGATGCCTTCCGCCTCCGCCTTGTCCGAGATCGAGATGGTGACCTCCGGTTCGATGATGGGCACCAGACCGTGCGAGAGCACCTGGTGGGCCAGCTCGAATTGCTGGGCGACCACGGCGGCGATGCCGTTGGCGTTGGCGCCGCCAATCACCGACCGTTCCTTGGTGCCGAAGACGCCCTTGCTCACGGCGCGCTCCAGCAGCTCGTCCAAGCCCGGGATCGGCTTCATCAGCTGCACGTCATCCGACGCCTCCGCCAGGCCCTTGTCGATCTTCAGAATGGGCACCACGCCCTTGGTCTCCCACAGGTAGGTGGTCGACGGCTTGCCCTCGATTTCGCGGTCCATGGTCTGTTCGAACAAGATCGCCGCCAGCACGCGGTCGCCGGTGAAGGCGGGCGACGTGATGATCCGCGAACGCATCTGGTGGATGAGGTCGAACATCTCCTCCTCCGAGGAGTACGCGTTGTCCTCGATGCCGTAGAGGCGCAGCGCCTTGGGCGTCGAGCCGCCGCTCTGGTCGAGCGCCGCGATGAATCCCTTCCCCGACGCCATCCGGTCCGCTTGCTTCTCGTTTGGCATGGAAGTTCTCCACTCCTTCGTGGTCCCGTACGGTCACGGCCTGTGCGGTGCTCGCACCCCTCAAATAATCGTGCCGATCATATTCGGCCGATCAAAGCCCCAGAAGTCAGGCCGTCAGAGCTCGGCTCGATCCGTCTGCGGGGCGGCGGGTCTGACGCGCCACAGCGCCATGCGGTCAAGGAGCCGGTCGCGCAGAACGAGCGTGTGGAAGAGTACCGCGCACATGTGGGCGGTAAACGTCGCGAACAGCAGGAACGCGAACGCGCCGTGGCACTCGCGGAGCACCGCGAAGGCATCGATGCTGTCCGGATCGCCGTAGATCTCGCCCCGCGGGGCCACCCGCGGCGCTTCGCTGCCGGAGACCAGTGAACCGCCCGGGCGACATCGAGGACTCCGCTGCGCCGGAGCATGAAATGGACGCGAGCCGCCAGGCGCGATGCGGGTGACTCGCCCGGAGGCACTGGGAAATCCCGTACGAAGTCCTGGAAGGAACCTGGCAATTTGCCGGATATCACCCTGCTGGGGTGAGAGCGCGCCGGTCAGACCCTAAACTGGCTCCCGATCATCCAACCCCGCGAAGAAGACGCGGGGAGGTTGCCTCGGTGAACCTGAGAAATACTGAGGATTAACCTGAGCGACGTTCGTGATTGGTGCAAATCGGGAGCTTTAAGGCGCGCTGCCATTTGTATATCGGGGAGGTTTCAAGGCGCGCTGCCATTTGTATATCGGGGAGGTTCTAAGGCGCGCTGCCATTTATATATTGCCTGTTCAATGCCGATTGTGGCGTGGTATAGCGACCTGCGGAGCCCGTCGGTCTACGCGTGATCAGCACCACCCAGAGCCACGAATTGGGCGGCTTAATCGAGCATTGCTGGAAAGGGAAGCCATGCTTTCGGGGACCGCTGCACCCGAATGCCGCGATCACCCAAAGGAGGCCTTATCGGCGCTCGGCACGGCTGACAACGCAGGCGCACTCAATCAGCCCGCGACGATGACTCTGTCATTAGCTGAGTGCGCACCGCGGGCTGAAGCGACAAGGGTCACCATGCGGGCGACGCTTAACTCATCGGTCGATGTCATGCCCGGGGCGGGATGCACTGCTGACTCGACCGCGCTGATTTAAAGGGGTTTGCTAGCGATGGATTTCGGAAGTAGTCCGCCGGAGATCAACTCGGCCCGGATGTATGCCGGTGCCGGGGCGGGACCGATGCTCGTCGCCGCCGAAGCCTGGGACGCACTGGCCGCCGAGCTTCACGCGACGGCCAACTCGTATCAGTCGGTGGTGTCGGGGTTGACCGCCGACGCATGGCAAGGCCCGGCGTCGGCGTCGATGAGCGCGGCGGCCGCGTCCTACGTGAGCTGGTTGCAGGCCACCGCCGCACAGGCCGAGGAGACCGGCGCCCAGGTTAGATCGGCGGCAGCCGCCTACCAAGCCGCCTTCGCAGCGACGGTGCCGCCGCCGATGGTCGCCGCCAACCGCGCGCAGCTGACGACCCTGATCGCGACCAACTTGTTCGGCAGAAACACCCAGGCGATCGCGGCGAATGAAGCACAGTACGGCGAGATGTGGGCCCAAGACGTCGCAGCGATGTACGGCTACGCGGCCTCCTCGGCCACTGCGACGCAGCTGACGCCGTTCAACACTCCCCCGCAGAACACCAACCCCAGCGGCGCGGCCGGCCAGTCCGCCGCGGTCGGCCAGGCCACCGCAACCGCCGCCGGCGACGCGCAAACCACCATCCAGCAGGCCTTCTCCGCGGTGCCGTCCGCGTTGTCCAGCGCAGCTGCCGCCCCGGCTTCCGCCAGCGACTCGCTGGGCACCATCAGCGACCTGATCGCGATCTTCCTGGACGCGCCGGCGTCCCTCGCGACCTTCTTTGCCGACATACCGTTCGCCGCGATCGGCGTGACGGCGTTCCCTTTGGACATCGTCGGTGCCGGCACCGGTCTGAACACCGACCGGATCGTCAGCCACTGGAACGGCGAAGAAACCTGGCCGAGCAACCAGAAGATCCCTCCGACCAATTTCCCAGCCCCCATCACCGGGCCGATCAGGCCTGCGACGACGGCGCTGTCAGCGGGGCTGGGCGAAGCCAACGCGGTCGGGGCGTTGTCCGTCCCGCCGACGTGGACGGTCGCCACCCCTGCGGTACGACCCGTCTCCTACTCATTGCCCGCGTTGGCGCAAACGTCGGCCAGTGCCGCCCCGGCCGCAGAAGCCGGTTCGTCGAGCACGTTCAGCGAAATGGCTCTGGCGGCCATGGCGGGACGCGCCATGGCGGGGACCGTTAGGGCCGGCGTCAGCCGCACCGGCAAGGCGGCCAACCGAACACAGGCGGCGGCTCGCCCGGCGGGGGCGTCGGGAACCGGCGGCAGTGCGGCCACCGGCGCCAGCGACGAAGCGCCTCCGGACAAACCTCGCGCCGTGGTCACCGGCGTCGCGGCCGAATTGCGCGACTTCGCCAAGCTGCGTGACGAAGGAATTCTGACCGACGACGAGTACACCGAGCAGAAGAACCGCCTGCTCGGTCGTTAAACCCTGCCCGCCGCCGCGCGGCGGAAGTCTTGTGTCTGGAAAAGGAATGCGCAGCAATGGATTTCGGGATGTATCCGCCGGAGATCAACTCTGGCCGGATGTATGCCGGTCCGGGATCGGGGCCGATGCAGGCAGCGGCGCAGGCCTGGAGCAGCCTTGCTGACGAGCTGTACACCTCGGCGTCTGCCTACCAGTCGGTGGTATCGGAACTGGCCTCCGAAGCCTGGTCGGGCCCGTCGTCCACGGCGATGGCGGCCGCCGCGCAGACCTACGTGGCATGGCTGAGCGCCAGCGCCGCCCAGGCCGAGCAGACCGCCGCACAAGCCCAGGCCGCGATCGCCGGTTATGAGGCAGCGTTCGCGATGACGGTGCCGCCAGCGGAGATCGCAGCCAACCGAAGTCTGCTGAGCGTGCTGGTCGCGACGAACTTCCTGGGAATGAACACGCCGGCGATCGCAGCCACCGAGGCCCAATACGCCGAGATGTGGGCGCAGGATGCGGCTGCGATGTACGGCTACGCAGGCTGGTCAGCCGCAGCGACGACGCTCACGCCGTTCAGCTCACCACACCAGAACACCGATCCGGGCGCGACCGGCAGCCAAGCGGCCGCGGTCAACCAAGCCGGCAGCGTCGCCGCCGGCGACGTCCAGAACATGATCTCGGCGGTCCCGCAGGCGTTGTCGGGGGCGGCGGCGCCGGCCCAGGGTAACGGGCTGAACACGTTGGCCGACTTGATCAGCATCTTCCTCAGTGCGCCAGTTGACTTGTTGGTTTTTTTCTATTTCATTCCGCTGGATGCCCTGGGGGGCCCGGCGGACTACCCGTTGGCCCTCATAGGCACCGGGACTGGTTTGCACACCGATGACATCGTCGCCGACTGGGCAGGACAAGAGTCGTGGCCGAGCACCGGCCTGAAAATCCCCGAGGAATTCCCCGCGGTCATCACCAACCCGGGCCCGCTGGCGGGATCGGCGCCGAGCGTGTCCGCCGGTGTGGGCCGGGCCGGCACTATCGGGCGGTTGTCGGTGCCGTTGGGGTGGACCGCGTCCGCGCCCGAGATACGCTCCGCCGCAATGACATCGCCGCTGCCCGGCGCGACTCCGGCAGCCGCGGCGACGCCACTGGAGGCGGGTTCGGCGAGTAGCTTCAACCAGATGGGCATCGCGGGGATGACCGGGCAAGCGATGGCCGGTCCGCCCGCCGCGAACGAAACTGCGCAGGACGGCAGGCCGGTTGGCCGGACCGGCCGCTCTGACGACACCGCGGCCGCCGATGACGTCGAGGCGATACCCGCACCCCGCACCGTCATGACCGGCGTCGCGGCCGCGATTCGCGACATCGCCAAGCTGCGGGCGCAGGGGCGGCTATCCGAACAGGAATACAACGAGCAGAAAAAGCGACTACTCCAGATCTCGTTCGGACAGTAGGTCAGTCAGTCGGCGATCGGCAGCACGACGCCGAAAGCCCTCGTGACGTCCGCAGGCCGTCACAGCTCGGCTTGGTCTGGCTGCGGGGCGGCGGGTCTGACGCGCCACAGCGCCATGCGGTCAAGGAGCCGGTCGCGCAGAACGAGCGTGTGGAACAGTACCGCGCACATGTGGGCGGTAAACGTCGCGAACAGCAGGAACGCGAACGCGCCGTGGCACTCGCGGAGCACCGCGAAGGCGTCGATGCTGTGCGGCGCGATGCCGGGCAGCCGCAGCTGACCCACCATGGTGACCGGGAACCGCGCCGCCGACAGCATCGCCCACCCGGTCAGCGGCTGCACCAGCAGGAGGGCGTAGAGCAGGCGCTCCGACCACGTCGCGATCCGCCGTTCCGCGCCGCTCATCGTGGAAAGGAACGGCGGGGGCCGGTGCCTGAGCCGATTCGCCAGCCGCACCACGGCGAAGACGAGGATCAGCACTCCCAGCGGCCGGTGGATGGCGAGCAGCAGCGGGTAGTAGCTCAGGGCCGCGACCATCGTGACGCCGATCAGCAGTTGCGCGATGACCATCGGCGCCATCAGCCAGTGCAACAGGCGAGAGGGCAGCGCGAACCGGGGCGCGGCGGCGCCGGCGGTCACCGCAGCACCCGGGACACGTCGACTTCGCTCGGCCTCTTGGGTTCCTCGGCGCGGCGCGTGAACGAGCGGGCGTAGACGGCGGACCTTGCCGCCAGCAGCGGGTCGTCGGAGGCGGTGATGCCGTCCGGCAGGACCAGCGGGTCGAAGTTGACGTCGCGGGCGTTGCCCGGCGCTTCGGTCTGCACGCCCGTGACGGTGATGGTGCCGGCCTCGATGGTGCGCCGCGCCGGCGGCCATGGCTTCGTGGCGTCGTGCGTCGGATCGCTCGGCTCACCGATCGTGAGCACGAGCCGCCAACTCAGCGGTCGCTGTGTGAGCGCGTGAATGAGGTCGTCGAACAGGTAGTCCTTGCCGTCCCGTGCCGCCGGCGCCGCCGGCGCTTCCTGAGGGACGGCGGCCCAGCGCACCGGGACGGTCGCTCCGGCGCCGTTGGTGAATTGAAACGCGTTCAACCCATAAAACGTGCTGTCGCCGAAGCCCGCGCTCGGTGGCGCTGCCTTGATGACCTTCATGGCCGCGACGGTCTCCGGATGGCGATCGAGGAAGGCGGCCATCTTTGCGGGGTCCGGCTTGCCCGTCTCCGGCACGGGCTTGGACGCGAGCAACCGGTCGTAGAAGCCCTGCGGAGTGCTGTCCGGAAAGACGGGGATGTTGATCATCGCGGTGCGCCATTGCTCACCGCCGGGACCCTGGAAGAGCAGGCCGAGTCCCCGGACCGTGGACGGCATGTCCGGCTGATCCGGTAGACCGCCCGACAGGGAAAACCGGCCGACCACCGGCACGCTCCCCGGTCGGAAGACGCCGGCCCGGCAGACCGCCGCCCCCGCCCCGGTGCTGGAAAAGGTTCCGACCGCGCTGAGCCCCTTCGCGTGATTCCGCCGGAAACCCTCGTGGAGTCCGTAGACGCGCTCGAAGCGGTCGGTGAATCGGGGCGGCGTCAGGGCCCCGGGCCGCAGCCAGCCGCCGGCGTAGGCGAACCCACCGACATCGACCGCGGCGATGCCGGCCACGGCTCCCATACCCAGCAGTGCGCCCCGCCGGGTCAGGGCTTCGGCAAGGGACCGGGTGGGCTTATCGGCGCGGGGCGGCTCGTCCTGCCGGCCTTCGTGATCACCGGACTCCACGGCCACCGCCCTTCCGCATTCGTGCAGGCCACACGGCCACGCAATTCACGCACGGTCCGATCCCCCGCCGCAACTTTTGCGGTGACCGTCGCACACACTCACAGGACGGCGCGGGGGTGCTATTCGTTCACTCGTTTTGGGGGTGGTTCGTGACGTGTCATACCATCTACTGAGAACTTGCGGCTGCATCTGTGGCTAGCAGCGCAGATCGACGGAGTGTGTCTCCTCCGACGGGCAAGCGCTTTCCGGTGGGTTGAACAAGCAGCCCCCGGGCTTGGCAGTGGCTGTTTTGAGAGCTAACGGGTCCCGCACGGGACCGAATGTGGGTGATAGACCATGGGCGAACTGACCGGTGATCCAATCGATCCGACCGCTTTCTCAGTAGGAAAACAGCAGATTGAACAGGCTGTTGTGCTGACCGTCTCGGGCGAGGTGGACATGCTCAGCTCGCCGCATCTGGCCGAGGCGATCCAGACCGCGCTGGCGACCAAGCCTGCCGCGCTGATCGTTGACCTGTCGAAAGTGGACTTCTTGGCGTCCGCCGGGATGACGGTTCTGGTCACGGCGCAGGCGGAGACCGAGCCGCCCACCCAGTTCGCGGTCGTCGCCAACGGCTCGGCGACAAGCAGGCCGATCAAGTTGATGGGTATTGACAGCGTGCTCTCGCTCTACAGCTCGCTCGACGACGCGCTGAGCGGCATCGCTGGTGGGTGAACCTCGAGATGGGGGCACAGCTGGAGACGATGGGGCGCTTCGATCAGTCGCATAACGTGCCACACACCGACGACGGGTCGCGCTTCGCGCGCAATCGCGTCGCCGCCGACCCGCGCAGCGCGGCTCGGGCCCGAGCCGAGTTCGGCAGCTGGCTCGCGACGCACTTCACCCTCAGCTCCGAACGGTTCAGCGACGTCCTGCTGGCGGTAAACGAAGCCATCGCCAACGCCGCGGAGTTCGCCTATTGCGACGCCTCGCAGCGCGGCACGCTCGACGTGACCGCGGCGTATGACCGCCGGGCCGACACCCTTGCCGTGACCGTCGGCGATCGCGGTCGCTGGCGCCAGAAAGTCCCGCACCCGCAGCGGCAGCATCTCCGGGGACGCGGCATCCCGTTGATGGAGGTCCTCGCGGACCACGTGACCATCGACCGCACCGCCCGCGGCACCCGCGTCACGATGACATGGACCGAACTGACGCGGCGACTCGACGCTTTATAACTACGGCGCGTGCGCCAGGACCTGCTGAATGCGGTCCTCGCGCGGCAGGACCGGACCGTCGTCCAGGGTGTCTTCGATACCCAGCTCCGCAAGCCCGGCTCTGGTCAGCAGCGAGGTGCCATACGCGGCCAGGACCAACTTCTGATCCTCGCTGTGCCCCTCCTCGACGAGCATCGCCCCGATGAGGCAGATGACCGCCATCTTGTACGCGTTGAAGGCGCGGTACCACCCGCGGTTCTGCAGCTTGATGCCGCTGGTCCGCTCGTAGTGCTCCAGCAGGGCGTCGATCGGCAGCGCCGCCGGATGGCTGTTGATGCCGACGGGTTGCGCCCACAGCATCTCCAGCCAGCCGATGTCGGTCAGGGGATCGCCGACCGTGCTCATCTCCCAGTCGAACACCGCGCTCACCTCCCCGTCGGTGAAGGCGAAGTTGCCCGGTTTGGCATCGCCGTGCACCAGGGTGACCCTCGGGTATGCCGCCGGCCGGCTCTCCCGCAGCCCCTGGTGTAGCCGTTCGAGCGCGGGCAGCGAACCGCGCTTGACCCGGTCCGTTTCCGCGGCCCAGTGGTCGAGTTCGCGGTCGAGGTGGGCGGCCCCGTCATCGAGCGCGTCGAGGCCGGTCCGGGTGAGGTCCACAGCATGGATGGCGGCGAGTTGCTCGACCAGGCTCCGGCACATCCGCATTACGGTCTCGTCCGCGGCCTCGGGCGCCTTCATCTCGTAGACGTCGCCGGCGACGCATTCCATCACGAGGAACGGCCGGCCCAACACCTCGCCGGTCTCCTCCAGCCATAGCGCCCGCGGCACCCGGACCGCGGTGTCCTGCAGTGCGCGCAGGATCCGGAACTGGCGGGCGAGATCGTAGGGTTCCAGCAGCGCGGGCGGCCGGGGCCGCAGCCGCAGCACCACGTCTTGGCGTGTGTGCCGGCCGTCGCGCTCGGTGACCACGGTCAGCATCAGCATCTCGGCCGAATGCCCGAAGCTCACCCGGTCCAGGCCCTCGACACGGACGTCGTCGCAGTCGGGCAGTCGGGTGCGGAGCCAGCCCGTCAGGCGCTCCTCGAACTCGGCGCCAGCGGTCACTGCCGGGCCCCCTCGGTCGGCAGGCGCTCCACCGGAGTCTTGTCCTGGGTGAACGCCGACATGTCCATCGCCGCCCAGTTCGGGTACCGGCGGTAGCCTGCACCCCCGAGCAGCAATTCGAAGACTCCCCAACCGGTGTGGCCGTCCCGCTCGAAGCGCATCAGCTGGTCAAGCGCCATCGACTTACCCTCCGTCTCGGCGAGCTGTTCGGAATCAGCGCTGTCCCAATGGAAATGGATGAAGTAAGCCCCGGCGCCGAGGTCCTCGTAGTGGCAGTGCGCCATTGGCAGCCCGTAGTAGGCGTTGACGTGTTGGTGCGGCGAGTCGGCGGTAACTCGATGGATCTTGCCGTCCTCGTCGGTGAACACCAGCACAGCGCGAGCGGGCCGCTTGCGCTCGCGGTCGAATTCGACGTCATGTTCGATCTTGACGAACCGCTTCGACAGCGTTCCGTCCGCATAGGTAATGCCACCGTCGACGTATTGCACTGTCCCGTCGGCTGTTTCGATGACCCATGCCTCGATCGCGTGGTCGCCGAAGCCCGCGTCGAGCCAAAGCCAGAAGTCGATTTTGTCGGACACGCGCACGCCGAACGTGCGATCGCGACCGCCGCGAAATCCGTCTACGCTGATCCGTTCGCCGTCGATCCGCACCCAACCGGTCCACCGGCCCGGTTCCTTCATGTGGTACATGTCGGCCAGCACCCGGCCGTCGTCGCCCATCACCTTCATGGGCAGTAACTCCCACATCGGCGCGCTGGGTTCGTAGTAGAGCTCCCACTCGATCCCCGAACCATTGGGTTCCACGTCGAGTCGCCACTTCTTCAGTGGCTCAACGCAAGTCCAGCGCATCGGCCCCGAACTCAGGTCGGCGCGGTCACCGCCGCCGACCGGCCGGCCCGACAACAGATCCCAGTGCCGGCCGTCGGCAAGGCTCACCTTGACATAGCCCAGCCCGCTGCCGGTATTTGGATTGTTGCCGTAACCACTGGCCAACAACATGGTGCCGTCGGGCGACGCCGCGAAGAAGTAACAACGATCCGACCACGTCGGGTCGTTGTCGTGCACCGCGTCGAAAGTCACCGGAAGCTGGTGTGTGAACGACTCGTCGGCGGCGGAGTACACCATGGTTGTCCTCTCGGGCGATCTGCTTGATTCGCAATAGAATTCGTTGTCTTGCGCGACGGATCCCGTAACATCTGCGCCATGGAACCGAGCCGCCGGTGGGGCGACGATCGCGCGATCCTCGATGACGAGGAGGCCCGCAGGCGCATACTGGACGCCGCGGGCCGCTGCATCGTGCACCGCGGCAACACACAGTTCCGGATGGGAGAGGTCGCCGACGAGGCCGGGGTGTCGCGGTCCACGGTGTACCGGTATTTCCCGGGACGCGACGACGTCCTGCTGGGCCTGATCCTGAAGCGGGTCGACCACGCGCTCGGCGAGTTGGTGCGCTCGCTGGCCGCTCCAGACGATCCCGTGCGGTCGGTGCCCGAGATGGTGCTGGCGCGCGTCGAGTCGGTAGACGGCGATCCGCTGAACGAGGCGCTGTTCGCCGCCGAGAGCACCGCCGTGGCGTCGGCCCTCGAGAAGGGATCGGAGCCCATCGTGGAGACACTGTTGCGGCACTACCAACCCTTGCTGGATCGGTGGAAGTCCGCGGGCCGTCTGCACGCCGACCTCGATGCGCGCTCGGTAGTGCAGTGGCTGCACGCCACCACGCTGTTTCTCCTGGCGCCCTCCTGGCGGTACCGCACGGCCGCCGACAAACGCCAGTTTGTCGAGCAGTTCG
Organism: Mycobacterium hainanense; assembly: GCF_041890355.1. Taxonomy (NCBI): domain Bacteria; kingdom Bacillati; phylum Actinomycetota; class Actinomycetes; order Mycobacteriales; family Mycobacteriaceae; genus Mycobacterium; species Mycobacterium hainanense. The sequence goes on from NZ_CP169059.1 coordinate 5,737,010, forward strand.
TGGTGCGAGCCCTGGTCCCACAGATCAGACAATAGCTAGCTATTGTCTGATGTCGAGACGTTCGGGTATTTTTGTCTGACCCCGTGCCGCGACGTCCCCACGGCTCGCGGCGCGGGTGACACGTCCGCACCGAGAAACGAACATTGATGAACAACCCCGTGACGCAGGCCCTCTCGGTGGCCGGCCTGGCCGCTCACCTAGGGCGTGGCATGGGCCGGGTGGCCACCGACGCGGTGGTGGGTGGCCGCTTCGGGCTGCCCCGCCGGGTCCAGGACATCGACGCGGCAGTGCTGTCCAGAGTCATGGGCACCACCGTCAGATCGGTCCGCGTCCTGGGCAGCGACGCCGGGACGTCGGCGCGGGCGCGGCTGGTGCTGACCGGAAAGAACGTCCCCGATTCGGTGTTCGTCAAGCTCGCTGCGAAGACCGCGGCCACCCGGTTGATGGGCGAGCTCGGCCGGCTCGGCCACACCGAGGTGCGGTTCTACCGCCAGCTCGCCCCCCAGGTGGTCGGCGCCCCGTACTCCTACGGGGCGGCGTTCGATTCGTGGACCGGGCGCTACCTGGTGGTGCTGGAAGACCTCCCGGTCGAGTCGTGCGAGTTCCCCGACACCTTGCACCCGCTTTCGCCCGACCAGGCCAGCCTGATCGTCGAGCTGCTCGCCGACCTGCACGCCACGTTCTGGGACCGACTACCCCGTGACGGACGGGGTCCGCTGGGTTGGCTCTACACACCGTCCGGTGACGTCACTTCCCTGCTGACCGGCTCTCTGATGCACGCCTCGATCAAGCGGCTGTCCGAGCGCACCGAGATCCCCGTCGAGAACGGCGGATTCATCGCCGACAATTACCGCGCCGTCGCTGCTCTCATCGACACTCCCCCGCACACCGTCATGCACGGCGACGCCCACCCCGGCAACATGTACTTCGACGGCGGCAAGGCCGGGCTGCTGGACTGGCAGGCGGTACGGCGCGGGCACCCGTCGCGGGAACTGGCCTACACGCTCATCACCAGCCTCACCCCCGAGGACCGCCGAGCCTCCCAGCGCGAGCTGCTCGACGACTACCGCCGCGCCCTGGCGGCGGCCGGCGGCCCCACGCTGGACGGCGACGACCTGTGGCTGCGGTTCCGCCAAGCAGCGCTGTACGCCTACGTTGCCCCCCTGATCACCGCGGGAATGGGCGGCATGCAAGTCGAAGGCATCGCCATGGAAGGCCTGCGGCGGGGTGTCGCCGCCCTCGACGATCTGGAGACGGTCGCGGCGCTGAAGCGTTCGCTCTGACAAAAGATTCCGCCCAACCCTGGTGTGATGTCCGCCGCAAGAGTTACGCTACTTGCCGTAGCGTAATGCTGCGGGTCTCGTCGCGCCTTCGGCCCATGGCGGCAAGGAGAGAATCACATGTTCGACTTGAAAATCGTTGGTGGCACCGTCGTCGACGGCACCGGCGCCCAGCGCTACCAAGCCGACATCGGCATCAAGGACGGCAAGATCGCCGACGTCGTCCGCCGCGGCGCCGGGGACCCCGCGCTGGGCGGGGAGGCCGCCGAAACGATCGACGCCACGGGGCATGTGGTGGCCCCCGGCTTCGTCGACATCCACACCCACTACGACGGTCAGGTGAGCTGGGACGGCCTGCTCGAACCGTCAAGCGGTCATGGCGTCACCACCATCGTGACCGGCAACTGCGGCGTGGGCTTCGCCCCGGTGCGGCCCGGCACCGAGCAGTGGTTGATCGAGTTGATGGAAGGTGTCGAGGACATCCCCGGCACCGCGCTCACCGAGGGCATCACCTGGGGCTGGGAGACCTATCCCGAATACCTCGACGCGATTGGCAAGCACAAATTCTCCGTCGACGTGGGCAGCCAGGTCGCGCACGGCGCCATCCGCGCCTACGCGATGGGCGAGCGCGGGGCCCGCAACGAACCGGCGACGCCCGACGACATCGAGGCCATGGGCCGGCTGGTCCGGGAGGCGATCGAGGCCGGCGCGCTCGGTTTTTCGACGTCACGCACCATGGGCCACCGCGCCATGGACGGCGAACCCGTCCCCGGCACGTTCGCGGCCGAAGATGAGCTGTTCGGCCTCGGGCGGGCCATGGCCGCGGGTGGTCAGGCCGTCTTCGAGTTGGCGCCGCAGGGATCCGCGGGCGAGGACATCGTCGCGCCGAAGAAGGAGCTTGACTGGATGCGCCGGTTGAGCGGTGAGATCGACCGGCCGGTGTCCTTCGCGCTCATTCAGGTGGACGCCGATCCCAACCTGTGGCGCGAGATGCTGGACCTGTCCGCCGACGCGCACGCCGAGGGTGCCCGCCTCTACCCCCAGGTCGCGGCCCGCCCGTTCGGCATGATGATCGGGTTCCAGGGTCATCACGGGTTCAGCCACCGGCCCACCTATCGCCGGCTGGCGGCCGAGTGTAGCCGCGAAGAGCTCGCGCAGCGCCTGGCGGACCCGGCGGTGAAGGCTGCCATCCTGGCCGACGAAGACCTGCCCGCCGATCCGACACTGCTGTTCGACGGGATGTTCGCCCTGGTGCAGCATTCGCTCAAGCGGCTGTATGCGCTTGGCGATCCGCCCGATTACGAGCCGACCCCGGACCGCACCGTCGCCGCCATCGCCGCATCCCGCGGCGATGACCCGCTCTCCACGCTCTACGACCTCATGCTGGAGCGGGACGCGACCGCCATGCTGATGCTGCCGCTGTTCAACTACGCCGACGGCAACTGCGACGCGATCCGGGAGATGCTGCTGCACCCGGCCGGCGTGCTCGGGCTTTCCGACGGCGGCGCCCACTGCGGGATGATCTGTGACGCTTCGTATCCCACGTTCCTGCTGACGCACTGGGCCCGGGACCGGCGCCGAGGAGATAAGCTGTCGCTGGAATACGTGATCCGCAAGCAATCCCGCGATACCGCCCACCTGTTCGGCCTCACCGACCGTGGGACCATTGAGAAGGGCAAAAAGGCCGACATCAACGTCATCGACATGGACGCCCTGACGCTGCACCCCGCGGCGATGGCGTTCGACCTCCCGGCGGGCGGTAACCGGATTCTGCAGGGAGCCAGCGGTTACGCCGCCACAATCGTCAGCGGCACCGTAACCCGGCGCAACGACGTCGACACCGGGGCGCGGCCCGGCCGGTTGGTGCGGGGAGCACGTTAAGGCGGCACGCATGAACGCGCCCGCCGGCAACCCAACCCGCACCCGCTCGCACGTCCAAGAGGACGCGATCGGGACTCCCCCGGACAGCCCCACCCTGGTTCCCGCGCGGCGGTATTACTCCCCGGAGTTCGCCGCGCTCGAGATCGACCGAATGTGGCCGAAGGTCTGGCAGCTCGCGTGCATGGTGGACCACGTCGCTGAGCCCGGCGACTACTTCGAATACCGCTGCGGGCCAAACGGGGTGCTGATCGTTCGTGACGGCGACGGCGTGCTGCGCGCGTTTCAGAACGCCTGCCGCCACCGCGGGAACTCGGTGTGCGTGGGCTCCGGCTCCGGGCTGCGCGAGCTCAAGTGCGGCTATCACGGGTGGACCTGGGACCTCGCCGGCGCGCTCAAGCGGGTGCCCCACCGCAAGGGCTTCGGGTCGCTCAAGATGTCGGAATTCCCGCTGGTGCCGGTCCGGGTGGACGCCTGGGAGGGATTGGTCTTTGTCAATCTCGACCTCGATGCGATGCCGCTGCTCGAGTATCTGGAGGAGGTGCCCGACGACATCGCCTGGTGCCGGCTGAGCGACTTCCGTTGCTACGCCACGCTGACCGTCGAGGTCGAGGCCAATTGGAAGACGATCGCCGACGGATACAGCGAGACCTACCACATTCAGACGCTGCATCCGGAGTTGCTGCGCTGCGTCGACGACATTCATGCGCCCCAACAGATTTGGGGTCACACTGGCAAATCGGACCAGCCCTACGGCGTGCCGAGCCCCCGCTTCGAGGGAGCGCTCAGCGACGAAGAGGTCTGGGACGCATACGTTTACACGCAGGGCGCGCTGATGGGCGCCGCCGAAGGCACGCCCTTCCCCGCTGGGGAGCGCCGTCCGGGGCAGACGGTCCAGGACCTGATCGCCGAGCACACCCGGGCGTTTGCCGCCAGTCGCGGGGTGAACCTCGATTGGGCGGACACGGACCGCATCACCCGGTTGCACCAGTACAACGTCTTCCCGAACATGACTTTGCTGGCCAACGCCGACCACCTCACCGTCATGTGCTCCCGGCCCGGTCCCGACCCCGATCACGGCGAGTTGGTCATGTTCTTGATGACCCGGATGCCGCCGGGCTCACCGCGCGCCAAGCCGACCGACGTCCGGATGACCGCCGGTGAGGCCCAGCCCGGCGTAGTGCTCACCCAAGACATCGAGGTGCTCGCGGGCCTGCAGCGCGGCCTGCGCCAACCGGGTTTCACCCACTTGGTGCTGTCCGGCGAGGAGCGCCGCGTGATCAACTTGCACCGCAACCTGGAGCGCTATCTGGACCTATCCCAGTCCGAGCGGATGAGCAGTGGGGAGGCGAACCAATCGCCCACAACATAGTTCGTGTAGACACGCCGTAATCGGCCCGATGCGATCTAGAATCCATTTCGTGATGACCCCGTCAAACCCGTGGGGGGACGACAGAGGGCAACTCGCGCATCAGCTGCAGATGCGATACGAACCACTCGCGCGAAGACGCGCGCGCCGAATGTGTCAGAACTTCGAACGCGTCGGCGTCCGGACTGCGCCAGACCGTGTCCGGGAGATGCTGGCGGGCGCGCCCCTCGCGGCTCACGAAGTGATGGACGTCAAATTCGCGCTCATCGCCCTGCAGCTCGACCGCGAAACGCGGGCCGCGCGGTTCAAACGGCTGAAGCGACAAGGCGCCCGCTCACTCATGTTCGCCGGGCTGGTACTGGTGGTACTGAACTTTCTCATGTGCATGGCTTACGCCGTGCTGAACCTGGCGGAGCAGGGCGCGACCCTCTAACTCGCTGAGATGATCCCTAGCGGGGAACGACGATGCCGTTGTCGTAGGCGTATACGATTGCCGCCGCCCGATCCCGCAGCTCGAGTTTTCCGAAGATCCGGCCGATATGGCTTTTGACCGTTACGCCGGAAATGCAGAGCTCGTCCGCGATCTCGGCGTTGGATAGACCCCTACCGATCAATGTCAGCACGTCGAGCTCGCGAGTCGTCAACTCGGCGATCGCGGTGCCGCGGGGGCCGGGGGCGGCTTTGCGGTAGGTGGTGAGCACGCGTGCAGTGACCGCAGGGTCGAGGTAGCTGTCGCCCCGGGCGACCGCACGCACGGCGCGGATCAGTTCCTCGGCGGACGAGTCCTTGAGCACGAACCCGGCCGCCCCGGCGCGCAACGCCTCGGACAACAACTCGTCCTCGTTGAAGGTGGTCAGGGCCAGAACCGGCGGCGTCCCCCCGAGCCGGCGCGTCGCCTCGATGCCGTCGACTCGACGCATGCGCAGATCCATCACGATCACGCCGGGTCGGTGCGCGGCAACCGCGGCGGGCACCTCGTCTCCATCGGCGCATTCCGCGACGATGACGAAGCCGTCCTTGCGGCGCAAGATCCGGCGCAGCCCGGATCGCACCAAGTCCTGGTCGTCGACGAGGAGGACGGTGATCTCGGGGACTTCTGCGATATTCGGGATCACGCTTTGCACCACCACGGGCGCCAGCCGGTGTCACCCTCGTGCAGCGGTATATCCGCGCGCACCGACCAGCCGTCCTCCGTCGGGCCGGCGTCGATGGCCCCGCCCAGCAGCTCGACGCGCTGACGCATGCCGCGCAACCCGCGGCCCTCGGCGGATTGCGGTGCGGCTATCGCGACCGGTACTCGGTTGTCGACCGAGAGGCTTGCCGATGTTGCTGAGATGTTCAGCGTCACCGTCGATTTCGAGTCCGGGGCATGTTTGGCGATGTTCGCCAGTGATTCTTGGGTGATGCGGTACAACGCGAGACCGATCGCCGCCGAGACGCGGTCGGCGCATCCGTCGACGCGCAGCGCGGCGTCCAGCCCGGCGCGCTGAAAGTCCGCGACGAGGACGCCGATGTCGTCGATGCCTGGCTCGGGCGCCGTCTGCGTGGCCTTCGTGGGTGAGTTGTCCAAAAGTCCGACGGTCCGCCGGATGTCGGCCATCGCCTGCCGGCCCAGGCGCTCGGCTTGTTTGAGCGCCTCGACAGCGTCGTCGATGTCGCGGTCCTGCTGCAATCCCCGACGCGCACCTGTCACGTGCAGCAGGGTGATGCTCAGCGAATGGGCGATGACATCGTGCACTTCGCGGGCGATGCGCCGCCGCTCGTCGGCCGCCGCGTGCGCCGAAAGCATCTTCTGCGCCTCGATCTGTTCGGCGAGCAGCAGCCGTTGGGCGCGCATCAGGTAGCCGAGTAGCCAGCCTGCCGCCACGAATCCCAAGTACAAAACCACCGAGTCGAGGCGGTGCAGTGCGGACGCGGCGAGCAACAGTGCCACCGCCGACATTGCGGACCGCAGGCCGGCCGCGATGGAACTCAACGTCGTAACTGACAGCACCATGAGCACCATCAGCGCTGGGGCGACATCCGCGCGAATGGGGGTCGACGTCCCGAACAGCAACATGGCGGTGGCCGTCGACCAGGTCGCCCACATCAGCACCGGGCTCAGCTTCATGTTCAGGAAGAAGAACATCAGCGTCGGTGCGATGCACACCGCGAACGCGCCCAGCGCGACGGGCAGGTCGGCGGAGGGGCGCTGCAGGATCGCGATCACCCCGCAAACCACCTCGGTGGCATCGACGGTGATCAGCGATGCCCAGGTGATGCCGACCGGTATCAGTTCGGTTCGGCGGCGAAACTGTTCGCGCAGGTATCTCGTTGCAGCACGCAACATCGGCCAATCGTAAAAGAGTGCGCCGCGTGCGCACATCATGCCGTGGGCGGCAATCGCCTCCGCCCGTGGTAGGAGGCAAAGACTGCACTTTGGCACGACGCGCGGGGGGCGACCGTTTTCCTAGCGTTTCAGTCATGACTTGGACACTGCTGCACGACCGGATGGCCTTCATGGCCGAAGTGATCAAAGCCGCCGAGAGCGACCCCGACGCGGCGCTCACGTTGGTCGCCGACTCTCCCGAGGTGCCCCGGCTGTTCGGCGACGAGGAGGGGTTGCTGCTGTCGCTGGGACAGCGTTGGATCACCATGCTGGTGGCCAAGCTGGACCAGGCCGCACACGAGGGTGTGGCGGCCGAGCAGGTGCGGGCCGATCTCGAAACCGCCGAACCCGGCCTGCACGCACTGGTGCGGATGGGCTCCGGGCGGTCACTGCGGGTGCGTGCCCTGACGCGCGGCGAGCACGTGGCGGTGGGCCTCTTCGGCGGACCGAGCGGCGATCGGCAGACCGTTGCATGACCGGCCGGGACTGATCTCGCGATTCGCCGGTCGATACGCGGTCCTCATCGTGGTGCTGTGGGTCCTAGCGGCCGGTGCCGCCAACCTGGCCGTCCCCCAGCTCGAGCGTGTGGTCGGTTCGCATGCCCGATCCTTCATGCCCACCGACGCGCCGAGCGCCGTCGCGGCCTCGCGCGCCGCCCGGCTCTTCGGTCAGGCGCCGAGCAATAACTTCGTTTACGTTGTGCTGGAACGCAATCAGACGCTGACCCCACGCGACCGGCAGTTCTACGACGCGATGACGGCGGCGCTGGATTCTGACCGGCGGCACGTCTATGCGGTGACGGATTTGTGGTCGCAGCCCGCGACGGCCGCCGGGGCGCAAAGCTCCGACGGGCGAGCCGTGAGCGTCATGGTCCGGCTGGCCGGAATGTTGGGCACCGCACAGGCGAGCGATTCGGTGAACGCTGTCCGCGCCACCGTCCGCAGGCTCTCGCCGCCGGACGGCCTCGACGTCCATGTCACGGGGCCGGGCGCCACGATCGTCGACGAATTCGCCGCGATCGACCGACAGATGCTCGGAATCACCGCCGCCACCATCGGTCTCATCCTGCTTTTGCTGTTGGTGGTGTACCGGTCACCGATCGCGGCCACGATTCCGCTGATCTCGGTCGGGCTCGCCTTAGCCTTGGCCCGCGCCGTCGTCGCCGCGCTCGGCCAAGCCAATACTGTTGAAGTATCGCTGTTTTCGGTCGCCCTGATGGCGGCCATGACGCTGGGAGCCGGGACCGACTACGCCATCTTTCTGATTGGGCGCTACCACGAGGCCCGCCGCGGCGGCGTCGCGCCGACCGAGGCGTTGGCGCAGGCCTACCGGTCCATCGCCCCCGTCGTCATCGGATCGGCCCTGACCGTGTCGGTGGCCCTGGCGTGCCTCGTCTTCGCCAATGTGGGGTCGTTCCGCAGCGCCGGTTTGCCCTGCGCCATCGGAATTTTGGCGACCATGGTCGCGGCACTGACACTGACGCCCGCGCTCATGAGCCTGGCTATCAGGCGCGGCTATCTTGATCCGCGGCCGTCGAGGACGGCGCGGCGCTGGCGCCGAGTGGGTACGACCGTCGCGCGCTGGCCGGGCCCGGTCCTGGTGACCGCGGGCGGGTTGACCCTGCTGGCGGCGTTGCCGCTGGCCGGCATGCGGGTCGGCTTCAACGAGCCCGCCGCCACGCCGGCCTCCGCCGACTCCAACCGTGGCTACGTCAGCGCCGACCGGCATTACGCGGTCAACGCGCTGTTGCCCGACGTCGTCGTGATCCAGGCCGACCACGACCTGCGCAACCCGGCCGGCCTGATCGCCATCGAGCGCATCACCCGCCACATCATGGCCGTACCGGGTGTCCGCGCAGTGCAGTCCGCCAGCCGGCCCGACGGCAAGGTTCCCGAACAGGCGACGTTGACCTATCAGGCCGGCGTACTCGGTCGTCAGGTCGGGGACACCGTGGACTCGCTGACCCAGCGCCTGAAGCGAGTCTCTGAGCTGGACGGCGCGCTGGCACAGACGCAGCTCGCGGTGGACGGCCTCGGGAATGGCTTGCGTGGCGGCAGCGCGGGATTGGCCGGCATGTCCGGCGCCGCGGAAGACATGCGCGCCGGTATGGACGGGCTGCAGCGCAACGTCACGACCGTGTCGGGCTATCTCGACCCGTTGCGGGACTTCGTCGGGCGCACCCCCGACTGTGCGACCAATCCCATCTGCTCGACGGTCGACCGAGTACTGCAGCCCGTCGACAGCCTGGTGCAGACATCGTCGCGCCTGGATGCGGGCGCCGTGAAGCTGACCAGCGGCTCGAACACGGCCGCCGCCGCGATGGCCAGCCTGCCTCAGAGCGTCGCGTCAATGAAAGACGCTTTGACGCAGGCACGTTCGGCCACCCATGACCTGCTAAGCCTGTCTGACGCCCTCGGACCACAAATGCGCCAGCTGACCGACTACCTGGAGGAGATCGCGACGCAGTTTCAGGGCAGCGCGGCGGCGGACTTCTACATGCCGCAGCGGGCATTGACGGACCCGCGCTACACCGCCGCGTTGGGCCACCTACTCTCCGGAAACGGCCGCGCCGCTTACCTACTGGTCTACGGCGAAGGCTCGGAGTGGGGCGGCGACGGCGCCAAGCGGGCGGACCTGGTCCGCGCCGCCATCAAAGAGGCCACCAAGGAAGGCACCCTGGCGCCGGTGGAGGTCGACCTTGCCGGCGTCGGCCCGGTGACTGCCGATCTACAACGCTTCGTCGCAGCAGACACCAAGCTGCTCGTCGGCGCCGCGTTGGTCCTCATCTTTGTGATCGTCACCGCAATGCTGCGCAGCCCGGTGGCGGGTTTGGTCGTCGTGGGAACGGTCGTCACCTCCTACGCGTCGGCAGTCGGCGCCAGCGTGCTGATCTGGCAACAGCTGCTCCACCACGATCTGCACTGGGCTGTCGCGCCAATCGCCTTTATCGCGCTGATCGCCGTCGGCGCGGACTACAACCTGCTGCTGGCCCTGCGTATCAAGCACGAAGCGTCGGCGGGCCTCAAGACCGGCATCATTCGCGCCTTCGGCGGGACCGGCGGCGTGGTCACCGTTGCCGGCATTGTCTTTGGACTCACCATGTTGGCGTTGCTCAGCAGCAGCGTGCTCAGCATCGCGCAGATCGGCAGCACCATCGCGATCGGGCTGTTGCTGGACACCCTGGTCGTGCGGGCGTTCATCGTGCCGTCCATCGTGGCGCTGCTGGGCCGCTGGTTCTGGTGGCCGCGCGGGCTACCCCGAAGGGCCAGCGTTGCCGTGAAAACCCCGGCGCCGCAGCCGGTTACGGCCGCTACTGCTGCAGCGCCGTAGCCGGCATCCCGACCAGCACCCCTTCGACGTCGCCGTCGGCGCTCACCATCAGACCGCGTCCCGGCGGCAGCGCCTGCGCGCGCACCGACCGGTTGATCCGGTTCTGCGGGTCGTTGTCCATGTAGAGCTGCGCGACCTTTGCCGAGTTCTGGAACCTCATCCACGGATCCATCTGCAGCGTCGCCCAGTTCGCGCTGTTGCGGGTGGTGAACACGTGCAGACCGATCTGCCGGGCGCGTTCCATCAGCTTCCACAGCGCCGCACCCACCGGCGGTTTGGGCGGGTAACTCTGGTCCGGCCGCAGGTCTTGGACATCATCGATCAGCACGAAATGCCGTGGGCCCTCCCACGGCTTGAGCGCGCGCAGCTCCTCCTGGCTAAGGCCCTTGGGGGGCAGCCGGGGCAGCAAGACCTGTTGGGCGAGTGCAGTGATCACCTCATCGATCTCGTCTTGGTCATAGGCATACGCGCGCACATATCCCGGTCCGCTCAAATCCCGCAGACCGTGCGGTGCCGTCTTCGGGTCGATCAGCGTCAGCTGCGCCTCCTCCGGGCTGAACCGGCTCATGATCGCCTCGCCGATGGCCACCAGCGACAAGGTCTTGCCGCAGCCCTGCCGTCCCAGAATCATCAAGCCGGGGCTTTCCCGCAGCTTCAGTGGAACGGGGCCCAGTTCGTGGCGCTCGCCGATCGCGAAGGCGATGGACAGGTCGTCACCACTCGGATACGCGGCGGCGTACTCCAGAATCGCCCGCAACTCCACCCGCTGCGGAAGTCGCTGCAGGGTCGCGTGTTTCGTCACGCCTGCCACATCGGCGATCCGCGCGCCGACGTCGACGATGTTCACCAGCGTGCCGGTCGCCGGGTCGGTAAGCGCCGGCACCCCGACGCGCAGCTCGTGCAAGCTATCGGTCAGTCCGAAGCCCGGACGGTTCAGAGTCCGCCGCGCGGCGTCGCGCGATTCGAGCGACGAGTGCCCCATCTGGCTCTCGCTCGGGTCGGCCAGCCGCAATTGGATTCGGGCCGTGGCGTTTTGCAACAGGCTCTGCCGCTGGCCGTGGATCCACCCGCCCGCGCTGCACATCACGTGCACGCCGTACTCGGGACCGCGGCTGCTCAGCGAGATGATCCGATCGCCCAGGATGGTGTCTTTCGAGTACACGTCGTCATAGTCATCGACCACCACGAAGACGTCACCGAACGGGTCGTTGGGGTCGGTGCCGCCCAGGCCGTCGCTGCCCGGCCCGAACCGGCGCTCCCGGAAGCCGTCAAGGTCAATCCTCAGCCGCCGGAACGAGTCCTCGCGCGCGTCGATCAGGGCGTCCATACTGCTCAGGATCCGCTCGATGCCCTCGGCGTCCTTCGGGGACACGATGTCGGTGACGTGCGGCAACGAGGCCACCTGCGCCAGGGTCGCGCCGCCGATGCAGAAGAACGTCACGCGCGCCGGCGTGTACATCGTTGCGGCAGAGGACATCAGCGTCATCAGGGTCGTCGTCTTGCCCCGCTGCTTGGCGCCGACCACGATGACGTTGCTGCGCAGCGCATCGACCGCGTGCACCACCTGCTTGGATTCCTCGGGGATGTCCATCACACCGACCGGGAACATCAACCCCGGATTGTCGCCGTAGTCGACGTGCCACGGCTTGCCGCGGTAGGCGGCCACCAGAGTGTCGATGGGCTCGGGGTCCTCCAGCGGCTCCAGCCACGGTCGCCGCGGTGACCGATGCGGGACCTGATGCAGCGACTCGCGCAGGACGTCGACGATCTTCTTTCTCTTAAAACCGTCGTCATGGTAAAGGAATTCGTCCGGCTCGGCGTCGACGGCGGCGGCCGCTTGGAGCGCCGCGGCGTCCGATTCGTCGAGCGGCTGGTACTGCCAGTTGTAGAGCCGGGGCTTGGTCAACGTCATGTCGACCGTGGTCGACACCTCCTTGGCCTTGGGCACCACGAAAGGCGCCGAGAGGTAGAAGCACCGGAACGGTTCCAGGTCGCGGGGCCCCACCTTCAATAGGGCGAAGCCGTTCTCCTTCGACGGAAGGTGGTAGGCGGCATCCGAGCCGATCACCTCGCGGCTGTCGTCGCCGGACTCCGCACGCAACGCGATGCGGAACGCGATGTTGGACTTGACTTTCTGCAGCGACGACAGATCCAGGCGCTGCCCGCCCAACATGAAGAAGACGTTGGCGCCGCGGCCTTCCTGCCCGATGTGGATGATCAGATTGATCCACTTCTCGTGGTTGGCAAACAGTTCCAGATATTCGTCGACGATGACCAGCAGGACGGGCACCGGAGGGAGGTCTCGGCCGGCGAGCCGGATCTCCTCGTAGTCGTTGGCGTCGCGGGCGCCGACCGAGGTGAACAACTCATAGCGCTGCTTGATCTCGCCGTCGATGACGCGGCGCATCCGCTCGGCCAGATGCCGCTCGTCCTTGCCGAGGTTGGAAAGTGCGGCCACCACGTGTGGGATGCCCAAGATGTCCTGCGCCGCCGATTCGAATTTCATGTCGACGAAGATGACGTTGAACGTCTCCGGGGAGTGCGTCAGCGCGATGCCGTAGACCAGCGAGAGGAAGAACTCCGACTTACCCGATCCACTGGTGCCGATGACGACGGAGTGAAAACCGAAGCCGCCGAAGTCTTTCGCGCGAATGATGATGTTCTGCAACTCGCCGGTGGGCTTCGCGCCGACCGGGATTTCGCACCACCGCTCGTCGCCGCGGCCGCGGCGCTCGGCCCACAGCCGGTCGACGTCCAGCTCTCGGGGGTCGACGATGCCCAACCCGCGCAGCAACTCGGCGGCGCCGCCGGCCGCGTCGGCGATCTCGCTACGGCTCGTCGGCGACCACCGCGCCATCGCCCGCGCATACCGGTAGGCGCGGTGAATCGAGAGCTGATCGGCGTGGGCGAAAAACTTGTCGCGCACCCGCAGCAGGGGCGCCGGGCGCCCATCTTCACCGTCGGCATCGAAGCCGTTGCGGCCGAATCTGACTCCGCCGTTGGCGGTTGGGCCGTGCCGCTCGGTCATTTCGAATACCTGGTCCTGCGCGAATCCCACTCCGGTACCTACCCGCGATGCGATGCGCAGCAGGGTGATCCCCGCCTTACCGACCTGGCCGACCACGCTCTCCCACGCGTCGGGGCTGCCGGTGTTGTCGTCGACGATCACCAGGTGCGGGCCCAGATCCACGGTGGTGGAGCCGCTTTCGAGCGCCGAGCCCATGGCGGTCGGGCTAGCCGCCGCCAGCGGCGCCCAGGCGCCGCGCTTGCCCTTCATGTGCAGCTCGGCGCCGAGGGTCTCCTCCAGCTCCTCGGGGGTGGCGAAGACCAACCGCCGCCAGCCGCACGCGTCGAACAGCTCGTCGTGCAGGTTGTGCGGCAGCCACACCATCCACGACCACGCCTCCGGATTACGGGTGACGACCATCAATTTCAGGTCGCGGGGGTTGTGGAACACCGCCAGCGAGCACAGCACTGAACGCAGCAGCGAGCGCAGCCGGTCCAGGTCCTCACCGACGAAGCTGAAGCCCGGCGCCGACCGCAGGTTGACCACCTTGGCGATGTCACGAATCTTGCGCTGTTCCAGGATGAAATCGCGCAGCGCCTGTCCGGTGACGGGTTCGAGCTCCTCATCGGAGGCGATGTCGGGCCAAGTCACCGACAACACCGAATCCGGCGCGTGCTGCACCCCAGTGCCAAGCCGCACCTCCAGGAAGTCCGTGTCGCCACGCCCCCGTTCCCACATCCGCGGCCCGCCGATGATCGCTCCCAGCCCGCGAGGATCCGAGTGCACCGCGTTCTGCCATTCGCGTTGCGCGCAGACCGCGCTCTGGATCTCGTCGCGGTTGGTATCGAGGTCGCGCAGGTAGCGGCGGCGACCCTTCTCCATTTCGCCCCAGGTGATCTTGCGAGCGCGCCCGAAGCGTCCGGAGAACGCCAGCATGCTGAACGCGCCGATGCCCATCAGCGGGAAGAACCCGGTGGACAGGCTACGCACCCCGGAGACGTAGAGCATGACGATGGTGCCGATCAGCGCGACGATGAGCGCCGGCACCCCGATCATCACCCAGATGTTGCGCGGCTCCCGCTCTGGCAGCGCGATCGGCGCATTCGGTGCTACCCGAACGGGTTTCGGTGGTTCGATCTTGACCCGGTTGATGGGGAACGCTTTCTTGGACATCGCCTAACCTCCCACCTTCGCCGATGTCGTCACGACAGCCGCCTTGCCCAGCGCCGGCACCGTGTCGCGAGCCACGAGCGCGGCCTCCCGCGACAACGCCGGGCCCGCAGCGAAAGTGCGCAGCAACGGCCACGGCGCCTGCACCGCCGAGGCCGGATCGAGCCCGAGTGCGCGCATCGTGTCGTCGTTGGCGGCGATGCCGAACCGCACACCGTTGTCGGACACCCAGAACAATGATTCGCGCGAATCCGACGTAATCACCCCACTGGTCGACGTGACGAAGTTCGCCGCGCCCGGCAACATCAGCACCTGGTTGGCGACCACCGACGCCGGGTCGCGGTCGTCGCGTACCAGGTGCACGATCCGGTCGTCCAGGTAGGAGTACACCGGAAGCCCCCGCCCGCTATAGACGACGATGCGGGCCTGCGGATCCGTCGAGCCCTTCTCCCAACCGACGCATGTGGTCGGATTTGCTGCGGTATCAACGAAATTCAGGCGCTTGGTCGGGTAGTAGTCGACGGGCAGGGAATTCACCTGGGGGATGTTGACCAGAACGTCGGGGGTTACCACGCGGGGTGCCGTCGACCCGTAGGAGTTGGCACTGCGGAGCAGATCGGCGACGAAGGCCGTGATCTTCTGCACCCCATCGGGCAATAGCACGTAGAACTGCTTGCCGCCGCCGGCGGTTTGGGCCTGCAACACCGCACCCACCTGTGAACCCGAGACCCAGGTCGACGGCGAGCCCGCCTGGGGAACGTCGGGGATTCGCAGCGGCTCGGTCGCCGGCAGCCCGTCATACAGGGCGCGCGAAATCTCCACCGGCGACGTCACTCCGGGGTCCAGCCCGAGGCTCAGAGTGATCGCCCTGCTGGCCGGGTCGACCTGAGAGCGTTTGCCGCCCCAGATCACGTACGTATTGCCCTCGAACGTCGCGAGCACGCCGGCGTCCTCGGCCAGCGGTGCCGCGCGGTCTCCGCCGTTGAGCGGCCCCGCGATTGATGTGACGACCGGCTTCTCCCCGGTGCGTGGGCGGCCCGCCGTGTCGCACACCGCCCAGGCCGAAATCGCGCCGCGGTTCACCGGCATCGCCGCCGGAGCCCCTGGGATGCCGATCAACGGACCGGTCGGATACTTCGCGATCTCGCTGCGCTTTACCCACGTCGGCGGGTTCGCCGTCCCGGTGGCCAGCCTGGCGGATGTCAGGTTCAGGGCCGGGTAGAGCCGGCCATCGATGCGGGCGTAGATCGCGCCCGAATCGCGGTCGCCGATGATCGCCGATTCACCCACGGCGCCAGTCGGTTTCAGCACGTTCAGCAGCATCATCCACCCAGCGGCGATGGCCACCAACAGGACCGACAACATCAACGCGGCGGTCTGCTTCCGGTCGTCGTGCTTCATCCGCACCGAGAACCGGGTCGTCGCGGCGCGCAGCCGCCGGTTGTAGAACAGGTGACCGGAGTTCTGGTCGCGGTTCGACAAGCTCAGCGGCATGCTCAGTACCCCTTGGGTGCTCGGCGAGGATCGGCCTGCTGAATCCGATCGGCCAGATTCGACGCGTCGGCGGAGACGCCATAGCGGCCCATCGCATAGTTGATGAACGCGCAGGCCTGCGCCAGGAGATTGTGGATGTCGCGGGACGTGCCCGGCTCGTGATAAGCCGCGAACGTTGGCTCGATGAACTGCCAGGCCCCCTTGCTCGGCGTGCCCTGTGCGGCGTTGGAGTCCCAGTCGTTGACCGCGCGGGCGTTGTAGTTGGACTCGCGACGAGCCACCAGATCCATGCCGCGTTCCCAGCGGGCCCGCGCCGCCGGGTCGTGAATGCCCTTGATATCCAAGGCCTTACGAATGGCCGCGATGACCGCTGCGCGCCCGCTGCCCTGCCCGCCTCGCATTGCCGTCCGCCTCTGTCGATAGCGCAGCCGCCTCATTCGCAGGGCCAGAAGCCGCGCGCGCCAGCGCGCGTTCAGGATGTGCCGGTGCTGGGCGCGCAACCTGGCGGCCATGCGGGCCATGGCCTCGCGCCGCGCCAATGGGGTGTCTGCGGGCGTCGTCGTGTCGGCCTTGGCGTCCTCCAAGACCCTTCGCGTTGCCATGCTCGCGTGCCCATGGTCGGAGTGCGCCGTCGCCATGATGCGGGCGAGCACGAGGTCGGTGTCGGCCGCTCGGCGGAGCGTGGTCAGCGTGTCCGTCGACCTCGTCGCTGCGGCGGCGGGAAGGCCGTCGGTCCTCACGTCGGGGCGTTCGTGCGCGCCTGCGACAGGAGCGGCGATGGTCTCGCCCGCGAACAGGCCGTGGCCGCGAGCCAGTGCCGTCACCGCTTGCATCGTCAGCGGATCAGTCACCGACTGCCCCACCCTGTTCCCCTTTGCGCCCATCCGTCCTGGACACCCGAGTACTCCCACACCCTCCGGTCGCGAAAACCCGTGTCAATAGCATGCACGAATCCGCGGTTCCGCTGTCAATAACGAGTGACCCGAACTCGCATGATTACGTAGCGACCCTACTGCTGCACGCATGACCCAACCACTCACCTCGAGGCTGAGTGGGAATGGCGCTATTCCTTGGCCTCGTCTTCGGCGGGCATGATCACGATTCGCCGATTGGGCCGGTTGGTGACGACGGTGGGTTTTTCTTCGCCCGGCTTGGGCCCGGGAGCGCTGGGCGGCATCGTCAGGCGGCCCTTGACGGGCTGGCCGTTGGGCACACCGGGGGCCGAAATTCGCTTCTCGGGTGGCTTCTCCTTATTGCCGCCTTCGCCGCCCGCGCCCATCGCGCCCGGTGGCATCATCCCCATGCCACCCATGCCCGTCTGCCCCGACGCGGTCGGGGCGCCACTGACCGGTGGCACCATGGCGGCCTTGGCGGCACCGGCTGGGCTCGTCGGCGGGGAGGAAGTCGGCACCGGAGGCGGCCCCAGCGAGCTGGCAGGGGTTGTGCCCCCGCCGCCGCCCAGACCCGCGCCGCCGCTGCCCAATCCTGCGCCGCCGCCGGCTCCGGGGCCGACGCTGTCGACCAGATGCGACTCGTCGGCCAGGGCGGCACCGTGAGCGCCGCCCTGAACCGCGCTCATCAACGGCTGGATCGCGCTTTGGCCGGCCTGCATCGCCTGTTGCGGCAGCTGCGTCAGCGGACCCATGATGCCGCCGACCGCGCCACCGAGCGCTCCCGTGATGCTTTGCAGCATTTGTTGCATCATCTGCGGGGCTTGCTGGCCGATGTTCTGCATCTGCTGCTGCGATTCAGCTTCGTTGGCGGGGAATTTCGCGGCTGCGTCGGCGGCGTGGGCGCGGCGATCTGCGTCGGCCGCGGCCGCGTCGGCGGCGTCTTTCGCGACACCGCCGTTGGCAGCGGCTTCAAGTGCGCCTCGTTGGACGTCGGTCGGGCTGGTTCCGCCCACGGAAACGGGGAACGGCACCGGCGGTGGCGCTTCTGGCGCGCCGACTAGTCCTCCCAATACCGCTGGAGCGCTTTTGATGGTGCCATCACCACCCGCCATGGCTTCACCTCCACCCCGCTCGCAGAACCGACGATCACTTAATGTGCGCTCACGCACACGCGATCGGTTATCCAATCAGTTTGGCACAGCTGCCTAGAAACGGTATTCACCTTGCATTTCCTGCCCGCGCATTCGGGAGCCGCGCTAAGCGCAGGTCACGTCGAACCATGCCATGTGGTAGTTCGCGAGATACTGATGCCCATCGATCAGGGCCTCGATGGCCGCCAGCAACATCCAATCCGCGACGGCAGCCCCGTCGTGGTCCGGATACGCCGACAGGACCGAGTTCTGCAGATCGGCGATGCACCTGCGTAAGAGCTCAGTCTCGTTGTCAAGCACGCCGGTATTCCGCACCGCCGGCGCCGCAATAGCCTGCGCGATTCGCGGGAGGCCGTCGCGTCGGCGCACAGCTTCCACGAGTGCTGGTCCCAGTTCGTCGACCTGCGGCGCGGCCGAACGGGCCGGTCGGTCACCGCTCAGCGTGGGTGCCTCGGGGTCGGATTCGGCGACATAGGTGTTGTGCTCGTGCGCCGCGGCGACCACGACAGCTCCGAGCAAGTCCACCACGCTCGCGTCGTGACGGCGTACGGCTGGCTCGAGCAGGGTCACATGGGCCGGCAGTCGGACATGCGGCGGTATCCATCCGCCGGCGAGGTCGGTGACGAGCAGACTCGTGGTGCCGTCATCACGTAGACCGGCCGCCCATGAAATTCGCGGTTCTTGGCGAGCTACCGCGTCGACGAGCCGTTGCAAGCGCTGCTGCTCGGCAGCCCTAGTGGAAACCGCGCCGGCCGTCCCACCGGCCGCGGCTGACATCGCGGATGCGCCCACCATGCTGGACGAATTCGCGCCCGCGTGCCCAGCAGCGGTCGCCGCCGCTCCGCGTTCCACTGGCGAAACCAGCGGGCCACCCGCGGACGGGGACGATGCCGCCGAGGGAGCGACCGGAGCTCCCGAGACGGGCCCCGTCGGAGCGGATGGCATCACAGGCGGCGCCGCGACCGGCGGTCGTAGGTCAGAGCCGTATGCGGGCAGTGAGCCAGCCGGGATGCTCGGACCAGCAGATACCGCCGGTCCCGACCATGCGCCTCCCGTGATAACCGGCGTTACGGGAGCAGCTCCTCCGGCGGTCGGTGGCGGCGCCGGAGCGACAGGCGGAGGAGTGTCAGCCGGCGTGCCTGTCGGGATGAAAACTCCGGCGCTGGGTGCAGCCGGTGTCACAGGCGGCGCCCCCGCTGGCGGTCCTGCCTGCGGCGGTGACTCCATCGCATTTATCGCCCCCGCCGACAATCCTTGTGCGCCCGCACCTGCCGGTTGACCGGTGGCCATTCCCGAGGCGAACGATTGCGCCAAGTTGGGCGGGGCGCCCTGGCCGAGGGCGGCGGGCGACATGCTCACCGGGCTTGCGGGAGCAGCAGGCGTCGCAGGACTTATCGATCCACCACCGCCGGGTACGTGGACTCCGGGCGACGGTGCACCGCCGGCGCCTGGAACACCCGGATAATCAGCACCACCCACGCGCGGTCCAGCAGGCGTACCCCCACCAGAATGTGGTCCGCCGCCATGCAAACCAGCCGCATTGACCCGGGGGCCTGGTGCAGGTGGGGTTGATAGGTTCTGCCCGCCTTGCGTTACACCCGTATTCAGCCCCGCGCCGCCGACTCGCGGTTCCGTCGGCGGAGGACCTCCCCCTGGCTTCAGATCCTCACCAGTGATAGGGGGTGGTGGTTGAACATTGTCGGTGTTGAAGCCATTTTCACGCGCCCATGTCCTTGCGTCGCCACCAATTCCTTCAGCGTCGAGAACTTTTTGAGTTGCCGTGATGAGTTTGTCGCCCGCCATAAGGCTCGCATTCGCGGCATCGCCGTTGCAACGCAACTGGACGGCCTGTACCTCCACGACCTGCTCGGGCAGTGGCTTTTTTGATGCAAGAATTTGGTCTATTTCGCGATTTCCCATATCCGCTATGTCGGTCAATCTACTTCGAAGGTAATCAATTGCGTCAGCGCCCGAGTTAAAGGCTGCCGACTTCGCCTGGTACTTCTCGGCAAGATCCAAATGAAATTTTTCGCCTTGCTGGTATCTGGATATCAGGTCGTCCGCCGTGTGACCCTGGTTGCTCGCCGCGACCATCATCCACTGACTGCGCAGATTCTGCGAAAATAACTGCTGCTCTGCGCATGCTTGACTCCAATGCTGAGCGGCGCCGCGAAGGCCCGTTGATGGCATCGGCCACCACGGTCCGATCAACGCCGCTGTCCACTTACCAGGCGGAAGGTCAACCGCCACCGCAAACCTTTTTCACAGCCGCATCTTTCGAAATTGCGTCATTAAGTGCCGACTGATATTCGGCATCGGTTGCCACCCCAGCGCTGCCCTTTGCGGTAAGGGTGCCGTATGCCATCGCTAGTGCGTCCGCCGCGTCTCGGTGTTTCGCGTCGATAATCGGATTAGCCGCCGCCATCTCGAGCAACAGGGCACCATTAGTTGTAGCGATGCGTGCTAGCGCCTTGTCGGTTCCGGCCGTGTCGACCTGGGCCGCCTGAGCCGCCAGTTTGTAGACGTCACAAAGCTGCTGTTGAGCGGCGGCGATTTCCGTCGGGTCAGGCGTGGGCGCTGTAACGGTGGCAGACGGGCTCGTGGCCGGAGGGTGCGTTAGGGCAAGGATTAGAGCACCCACCGCTACGGCGGCAGTCAATGCTAAAGCGATCGCCTGCCATCGGCGTGAGCGTGATGCAGGCTGCCAGTCACTCGGTGGCCAATTCCACCAAGGTTGGCGGGCCGTCGGTCCATGAGCGGTACCGCCGGGCCCGTTTCCCACAGTGCGTCCTCCTCACAGCCGCTATACGTTAGAGACTCTGCAAAGACCGCTTGTATCTCCCCGCTCCATACTGAAACAGCGGACTGCTAGACGGCAATTCACCAGTATCGCGACCTGGTTCCAAACCTCCGTGCCCAGAGTCGGCATGCGGATTGCTTGATGGGCCGCCAGCACCGGGCGCTGGCCGCAGCATGACACCACCCGCCGTCCACGGCCGCTTCTCCGCCGGCTTCTACTCCTTGATGAGATGCCGAAAACCTCAGACTCGCAGTACAATTGGTATCACCGCCGCCCACGCCATCTCTGGAATCTCATGTGCCACCGCAAATTCTCTGCATGGCGGCGTCCTTCCCGTTCGCGTCGCTGAGCGCTGCTTGCCAAGCGGGGTCGTCGCTTCCCGTCGCCAAACTCGATACGGCTGCAACATTGCTGTACGACTCAGCCAGCGCAAGGGCAGCAATGCGATCCGCGGGTGCGGTCGCCGGATTCGCATTCACCGCCTCTTCGAGCATCACCGCCCCGTTCACGGTCGATATACCCGCGCGCTCCGGGCTTTTGCCGTTTGTGTCGATTTGGACGGCACGACCTGCCAGCCTGTAGGCGTCACACAGCTTCTGGTGCGCAGCCGCAGTTTGCTCCGCGGTGTACGCAGGTGTCGTTGGTGTGGCGGTGGGCGGACCGGATGAGCCACTTGTCGGCCGCGTCATCGCAACAACCAAGGCGGCGACGCTGAGTGCGGCGGCTACCGATGCCAGGGCGATTGCTGGCCATGTGCGTGCAGGCTTGATGGGTTGAGGTGGGTAAGCAGGCCGCCACTGCACAGGTGGCGGGCCCGCTGATTCCCCGCTGAAGTTTGAAGGCGGATCTCCCATGAAGCCCTCCTCATTGCCCATACCCCGGGACATATTCGCTTGGGGCATCCGAGCGTGTCGCGCTACAACCTCGAAAAGGTACCCCCGAGGCGCGCGGACCTCACTCACGCGCCCACCCTAAATCTAGTAACCAATCGTTCGATTGAAGGGCTTAATCCGGGATTCTGGCGCATCTGCCGCTCGGAGAGGTCCTTTTGACGCCGGCTCACCGTGGGCTGGCGGCGCCAACGTTGACCGCCAGCGGCAGGTCCTTGGTGCGAGTTCCGTTATCGATGACGAAGAGGATTCGTCGTGGTCGCAGGTCGCTGAGGTTGCGAATGTCATGCACTCCTGCGTATCGCATCAGTTCCCCGCGCCGCACGAGTTCCGCGGTAGTCCATGCCGGCCAGTCGGTGGCGTCCTCCGGGCATCGCTGGTGGCGTTTTCTGCCATCCCGGCACGAAGGATGGTGGCGTCTACGAGGAGGCAGTGTTTTCTGGTCGGGAACCGTGCCGGCGACTGCCACCTGCAGGTGGTTTTCGCCGTTGTGAAGCCGCCTGCGCCTCCATCGCAGCATCTCTTCCGACTCGCATGCCGCATCATCTCTTTGCGGGCCTGTCACGCGCAGCGCATCGCTCGCCCTCACCGGCGATCTTCTTCACGAATCATCTACTCGATCACCGTGTTCGATACGATCAGTTTCCGGCCGAACCAGACCTAGATCCTAGAGCAGCCCCAGCCGCTCCAAGCCGAGCACGTAGTGCACGACGACCGCCGGCGTCACATGCGGAATGTCGTTGTCAGGGCCCACTTTCGCGTCTTGCACAGCCGCGCGGAATCGATCAGTGGACGCGAAGCGGGAGTGCGGATCGGCCGGCTGCAGCGCGGTGCCGTTCGCCGCGAGCAGCACGCCCAGAACGGAGTGCTCACGCACGCGGTCCGGCAACGCGCGCAGCCTCTCCTCGAACACCCGCAGCCACTCATCGAAATCGTCGACGCGCTCGATCGGATAGCCCGCCTCGATCAACCAGTCGACATATTCGTCCAGCCCGACGCCGTCATCGTGCGAGTTCATGACGTGATAGGTCTCGACCCCGTCGACGACCTGAGCACCCAGCGTTGCGATCGCCTCGGCGACGAATTCCACGGGCAGACCGTCGTAATGTGCGCGCTGCCGGTTCCCCTGCGAGTCAAGGCGATAGAACGACTTGGGCGCGAGCCCGGTCGCCACGACGCTGAGCACCATCCGGGTGACCAGATCCGACAGGTTGAGCTGGCCCACGTAGGTGGTGTCGGCCAGGATCATTCCGCTGCGGAATACGGCAACCGGTAGGCCGCACTGGTCGTGCGCCTCGCGCAGCAACACCTCCCCGGCCCACTTGCTGTTGCCATAGCCGTTGACGCGGCTGCCGTCGTTTTTGCGCGTGGGGCTGATGACCCGGATGTCGGCGTCTTCGAGGAACGCCGACGGTTCGATCGGGTCGCCCACGTTGGCCGTCGACACGTAGTTGACAGGCTTGAGCCTGGTGGTCAGCGCCAACCGGATCAATTCGGCGGTTCCGACCACGTTCGGGACGAAAAGTTCGCTGTAGGGCAACGCGCCGTTGACCACCGCCGCCGCATCGACGATCAGGTCGACGGTGTTGGCCAGGCGTTGCCAATCCTGCTGGGACAGGCCAAGGTTGGGTTGGCCCTTGTCTCCGGCGATGACCTCGAGGTGATCGGCGGCCAACTCGTGGAAGTACATAGCCAGCCGCGGATCCCCGCTGTCGAACGTCTGCTCCAGACGGCGCCGCGCGTCCTCGTCCGACGCGGCCCGTACCAGGCAGATCAGCTTCCCGTCGGCCAATTCCAGCCGTTCGAGCCACTGCAGCGTCAGATACCGCCCGAGGAATCCAGTTGCCCCGGTTAACAACACCGTGCGCACGTGGGCGCTGGGTCCGGGCAGTGACGACGCACCGGCCAGCGTCGTGGCGTCGAGGAACTTGTCCAGCGTCAGGTCGCGCGCGTGCACCTCCGCTGCGGCGCAGCCGTGCACGGCCACGAAGCGCGGGTCTTCGGCATGATGGTGCACGCGCTGGCTCAAGCCGGCGACCGTAGGGGTGTCGAACAGCGTGCGTACCGTCAGATGGGTGTTGAGGGTCTTGTTGAGGGTGGCGATGAGGCGCATCGCGGACAGCGAGTCGCCGCCGAGGTCGAAGAAGGAGTCGTCGATTCCCACCCGATCCAGTCCCAGCACCTCGGCGTAGGTGTCGGCGAGCAGGCATTCGAGGTCGTTGCCGGGTGCCCGATACTCGGCGTCGCGGTAAGCGGGCACCGGCAGCGCGCGGGTGTCTAGCTTGCCGTTGACCGTCAACGGCAGCGCCTCGATCACCACGAGCGCAGCCGGAATCATATAGGGCGGCAAGCTTTGTCGTAGCTGTGCCCGGGCGGCCGCGACGTCGAGCGCGCCCGGCGAAGACTCCGTGACGTAACCGACCAGACGCTTGTCATCGCGACGGTCCTCGCGAACGATGACCACAGCCTGGTCGACGGCATCCACGGCGGCCAACGCGGCCTGGATCTCACCGAGCTCGATACGGTAGCCGCGGATCTTCACCTGTTCGTCGATGCGGCCCAGATAATCCAATTGCCCGTCAGCGCGCCACCGCACCAAATCGCCGGTGCGATACATCCGCTGACCGGGCATGCCGAACGGGCACGCCACGAACCGCGACGCGGTCAACCCCGGGCGGCGCAGGTAGCCCGCCCCCAATCCGTGCCCGGCCACGTACAACTCACCGACGGTGCCCATCGGCACCTGCCCTAGCCACGGATCGAGGACGAAGAACGCCGCCCCGGGCACCGGCGCGCCGATCGGCGGCGTTCCCGTCCCGGCGCTCAACGGCGGGCTGACCGCCACACACATCGTGGTTTCGGTTGGGCCGTAGGCGTTGGTCATCACCCGGCCCGGCGCCCACCGATCGACCAGCTCCGCCGAACACGCCTCGGCAGCCACCACCAACGCCACCGACTCCAGCACCCGCGGGGACAGCGCCGAGACCGCCGAAGGGGTCTGGTGCAACACCGTGACGCCTTCGTCGATCAGCAACGCTTGCAGGTCGTCCGGCAGCGCGGCGACCGTTTCGGGCACGATCACCAGTCGCGAGCCATGCAGCAGCGCCCCCCAGATTTCCTCGACGGAGGCGTCGAAGGCGTAGGAATACCATTGCGACCACGCCTGATTCGTCCCCGAGGGCAATCCGGCGTGCAGCGAGCCGAGCAGCTGGGTCACGTTCGCGTGCGTGGTGGCCACGCCCTTGGGCACACCGGTCGTGCCCGAGGTGTAAATGATGTGCGCGATGTCGTCGGCGGCCGGCGGCGGTAACGCGTTCTCGGGCATGGCCCGGACGGCGGGGGCGTCGGCATCGATGACCGGCATGCCGTGGCCGGCGAACCGGGACGCCAACGCGGCTGTGGTCAGCGCCGCGACCGGGCCGGCGTCGGCGATCACGAAGTCGACGCGCGCGTCGGGCACCGCCGGATCGATCGGCAGGTACGCCGCCCCGGACTTCAGGACCGCCAGGATCGCCACGATCGCCGCCGCCGAGCGCGGGAACGAGATCGCCACGCACTCCCCCGGCCCTGCGCCCAGCCCGACGAGGTGATGCGCCAACCGATTTGCGGCCACGTCCAACTCGCGGTACGTCATCGTCGCGCCGGTCACGCTGAGTGCCACCGCGTCCGGGGTGCGGGCCACCTGGGCGGCGAACAGCTCGGGCACCGACGCCGCGGGCGCCGGCTGGCCGAGCATGGCCCGATTGCCGATCAGGTCAAGGCGCGGCCGCTCGGTGTCGTCGAGCACGTCCACCGACGACAGCCGTCGCGTCGGGTCGGCGGTCAGCCCCGTCAACACGCGCTCCAGCCGGTCCACAAGCAGCGCAACGGTTTCGGGGTCGAACAGATCCGTGCGGAACTCCACTCCACCGCCGATGCCCGCGGGTTCGCCGTCCGCGCCGAAGCGTTCGCCGAGCGAGAACGTCAAATCCATGCGGGCCGCGTGGCTCTCGAGCGGTAGCTGGGCGACGCGCAGGTCGCCCAGGTTCAGGCCCGCGGCCGGGTCGTTGCCGTGCTCGCGTAGGTTCTGCCAGGTCACCGACACCTGGACGAGCGGGTGGTGGCTC
Organism: Mycobacterium hainanense; assembly: GCF_041890355.1. Taxonomy (NCBI): domain Bacteria; kingdom Bacillati; phylum Actinomycetota; class Actinomycetes; order Mycobacteriales; family Mycobacteriaceae; genus Mycobacterium; species Mycobacterium hainanense. The sequence continues at coordinate 5,762,746 of NZ_CP169059.1, forward strand.
AGCGACCGGATCGGGTTGAGCCGCTCGACGAGCAACTCGAAGGGCACGTCCTGGTGTTCGAGGGCCTCCAGGCTGCGGGTGCGGACCTGGGCAAGAAAATCGGAGACCGTGGCGTCTCCGGTGGCGTTTACGCGCAGGATCAACGTGTTGACGAAGAAGCCCACCAACCGATCCAGCGCGGCGTCACGTCGGCCCGCGACGGCGAAACCCACCGAAACATCTTCGGTCGCAGTGACTTTGGAAAGCAGCAGGGCCAGGGCCGCCTGGACCACCATGAAGCTGGTCGCGTTGTGCTGACGGGCCGCCGCGCGCACCTGCCGCTGCAGCCGCGCGGGCCAGTCCACGGCCACCCGCGCCCCCCGGTGGTCGGCGGTCGAGGGATAGGGCCGGTCGGTGGGCAGCTGCAGCCGCTCGGGCATTTCCGCCAGCATGCCCTGCCAGTACGCCAGCTCGGTCGCGAGGTGGCTGGTGGGGTCGTCCAGATCGCCGAATTGCGCGCGCTGCCACAGCGTGTAGTCGGCGTACTGCACGGGCAGCGGCGCCCACTGCGGGGCGCGCCCGGCGCACCGGCTGGTGTAGGCCGCCGCCAGGTCGCTCACCAGCGGGGCCACCGACCAGCCGTCGGCCGCGATGTGGTGCACCACCGCCACCAGGACGTGCTCGTCCTCGGACACCGCGAAAAGCTGTGCATATAACGGCATTTCGCGCGACAGGTCGAAGGTGTGGCGCGCGACGGCGCCGATGCTCTCGGTCACCCGTTGCTGCGGCCATGCGGTGGCATCGACGACGCCCCAGCCGAAGTCCGCGTGCTCGGGCGCGACCACGTCCTGATAGGGCACGCCGTCGCGGTGGGGAAACACCGTGCGCAGCGATTCATGGCGGCCGACCACGTCGGCCAGGGCCGCGCCCAGCGCACCGACGTCCAGGTGGCCGGTCAGTTCGAGCGCCACGGCCATGTTGAATACCGCTGAGGGGCCGGTAAATTGGTCCAGGAACCACAACCGGCTCTGACCAAAGGACAGCGGGATCACGGCGGGCCGATCACCGGCCACCAGGGGTTGCAGCGCACCACCGTCGGTGTGGACTCTGGGTGCCAGCCCGGCAATAGTGGGCGTGTCGAACAGGGCGCGTACGCCCAGGCGCCCGTTCAGGGACTTGTTGACCGCGGCGATCAGCCGCATCGCGGTCAGCGAGTCGCCGCCGAGATCGAAGAACGAGTCGTCCACGCCGACCCGCTCCAGGCCGAGGATATCGGCATAGGTGTCGGCCAGGATTTCTTCGATGGCGTTGCCGGGGGCGCGATAGGGGGCGTCGCGGTACTCCGGCGCCGGCAGCGCCCGGCTGTCCAGCTTGCCGGTGATCGTCAGAGGCAACGCGTCGAGCGCCACGATCGCGGCCGGCACCAGATAAGCCGGCAACTGCTTTGCCAGCTCCGCCCGCACAGCCAGCGGATCGGCGGTGCCGGTGATGTAGCCCACGAGGCGCATGTCACCGGGCCGGTCCTCGCGCGCGATGACCGCCGCGGCGTCCACACCCGCCAACGCGGCCAGCGCGGAGCGGATTTCGCCCAGTTCGATGCGATAGCCGCGGATCTTGACCTGCTCGTCGGCGCGGCCGACGTAGTGCAGTTGCCCGTCGGCGCGCCACCGCACCAGGTCGCCGGTCCGGTACATGCGGGCGCCGGGCGCGTCCGCGCCCGCGAACGGGCACGCGATGAATCGGGAGGCGGTCAGCGACGCCCTGCCCAGATAGCCCAGGCCGACACCGCGACCCGCGACGTACAACTCACCGACCACGCCCCGCGGCACGGGCCGCAACCCCGCGTCGAGCACGAACAGCGCGGCGCCCGCGACCGGTTTCCCGATGGGTACCTCGTCGGCGCCCGCCTCGAGCGGGGAGCTGACGGTCACGTCGACCGTGGTTTCGGTGGGACCGTAGGCGTTGCGCATCACGCGGCCCGGCGCCCACCGCTGCACCAACTCGGCCGGGCACGCCTCGCCACCGACGATCAGTTCGGCCGACTCCAATCCCTCGGGGGACAACGCCGCCAACGCGGACGGTGTTTGGCTCAGCACACCGACCTGCTCGCGAATCAAGAGCGCGCGCAAATCCTCCGGCGATCCGGCCGCCGCCTCGGGAACCACGACCAACCGCCCGCCGTGCAGCAGGGCACCCCAGATCTCCCGCACCGACGCGTCGAACGCGTAGGAGTGCCACTGCGTCGACACCTTGGCTGGGCCCGGTGGGGCCAGGCCGGCATCCAGGCCTTCCATCAGTTGGGTGACGTTGCGATGCGTGACCGCAGCGCCTTTCGGGGCGCCGGTCGTGCCCGAGGTGTAGATGATGTGGGCGAGGTTGTCGGCGCCCGGCGCCGGTGGCGCGGAGCTGGGATAGGAACCCAACGGCGCGTCGAGGTCGATGACCCGCAGGTCGTATCGGTGCAGCCGGCCGGCCAAGCCCGCGGTCGTGATCGCGACGACGGGGTCGGCGTCGGCGACGAGGAATTCGAGCCGGGCGTCCGGCACGGCGGGGTTGATCGGCAGGTACGCCGCCCCGGTCTTCAACACGGCCAGGATCGCCACGATCGCGTCGGCCGAGCGTGGGATGAGCAGCGCGACAACGCGGCCCGCCCGCGCACCGTGGCCGGCCAACAGGTGCGCGAGGCGATTCGCGGAGCGCTCCAGCTCGCGGTAGGTCATCGAGCGGTCCGCGCAGCACAACGCGGTTGAGTCGGGAGTGCGAAGCACTTGTGCGGCAAAGAGTTCCGGTATGGAGGCGCCGCCGTCGGCGCGCGTCAAGACCGCGCGGTTACCCGCCTCGTCCAGCCACGCGTGTTCGCGTTCGTCGAGCACGTCGATGGTCGACAACCGGCGGGCGGGGTCGGCGGTCATGGCGAGCACGACCCGCTCCAACCGCGTGATCAGCGCCTCGACGCTGGCGGCGTCGAACACGTCGGTGCGGAATTCCACCGCCCCGGTGATGCCCGCGGGCTCACCGCCCTGGGTCCACCGTTCGGCCAGCGAGAAGGTGAGGTCCATCCGCGCGGTGTGGGTGTCCAGCGGGATCGGGGTGATCTGCAGGTCGCCCAACCTCAGCCCCGCGGCCGGGTCGTCGTGCTGTCCGGGCAGGTTCTGCCAGGCCAGCGCCACCTGAACCAACGGGTGATGGGCCATCGATCGGGTTGGATTAAGCCGCTCCACCAGGACATCGAAAGGCAGATCCTGGTGCTCGTAGGCCGCAAGGCTGCGAGCGCGCACCTGGGCCAGCGTCTCGGCGATCGTGGGATCACCGGCGAGTTCGACCCGTAGCACCAACCTATTGACGAAGAATCCGACCAGCTCGTCCAACGCGGGATCGGGGCGTCCGGCGACCGGGAACCCCACCGCCACATCGGCGGTCGCGCACAGCTTGCTCAGCAGGACGGCCAAAGCGGCCTGCAGCACCATGAAACTGGTCGCGTCGTGGTCACGGGCCAGCGCGCGGATCCGGCGCTGCAGCTCCGCGGGCCACTGCACCACGGCGGTGGCGCCCCGGTAGTCGGCGACGGGCGGGTACGGCCGGTCGGTCGGCAGGTGCAACCGCTCGGGCATCCCGGCCAACGCCTGCCGCCAGTACGCCAGTTGGGCGGCGATGGGGCCGTCGCTGTCGTCGATGTCACCGAATCGGGCGCGCTCCCAGAGCGCGTAATCGGCGTATTGCACCGCCAAGGGCTCCCAGTCGGGGGCGCGCCCGTCGCACCGGCTTGCGTAGGCCACGCCTAGGTCGCGCACCAGCGGGGTCACCGACCAGCCGTCGGCGGCGATGTGGTGCACGGTCGCCACCAACACATGGTCGTCGTCGGCAACGGTGAAAAGCATTGCGCGTAGCGGGGTTTCGGTCTCTAAGTCGAACACGTGACGCGCCACGGCGTCCATGGCGTCAGCCAACTGGGCTTGCGACCACCCACGGGCATCGACCGTGCCCCAGCCCAGTTCCACCTGGTCGGCCGGCACCACGTCCTGGTAGGGCACCCCGTCGATGTGGGGAAACACCGTGCGCAGCGATTCGTGGCGGCCCACCACATCCGTCAGCGCGGCGCCCAGCGCCTCGGCGTTCAGGCGACCGCGCAGCCGCAGACCCACCGTCATGTTGTACACCGGCGACGGGCCGTGCAACTGGCCGAGGAACCACAGTCGATTCTGCGCGAACGACAACGGTATTCGCGAAGGCCGCGTAACGGCGACCAGCGGCGGGCCCTCGCCCGCGCTCGGGTGGAGCCGGGGCGCGAGCTGGGCGACGGTGGGCGCGGCGAACAAGGTGCGCACCGTCAGATTTGTGCGCAGCGTCTTGTTGACGGTGGCGATGAGGCGCATCGCCGACAGGGAATCCCCGCCGAGGTCGAAGAACGAGTCGTCGACGCCGACGCGCTCCAGCCCGAGGATTTGGGCGTAGATCCCGGTGAGGATGTCCTCGGCGGCGTTCGACGGGGCGCGATACGCGGCGTCGCGGTAGTGCGGCTGCGGCAGGGCGCGGGTGTCCAGTTTACCGTTGACCGTCAGGGGCAGCGCCGGGACCGCCACGACGGCGGCCGGCACCATGTAGGCCGGCAGCCGCTCGGCCAGCCGGGTGCGTGCCGCGGCGACATCGACTGCGCCGGGCGCGGTTTCGGTGACGTAGCCGACCAGGCGTTTGTCGCCGGGGCGGTCTTCACGAACGATGACCACCGCCTGTTCGACGTGCTCGACGTTGGTCAGCGCAGCCTGGATCTCGCCTAGCTCGATGCGATAGCCGCGGATCTTGACCTGTTCGTCGGCGCGGCCTAGGTAGCGCAGCTGGCCGTCGGCGACCCAGGAGACGAGGTCCCCGGTGCGGTACATGCGCTGTCCCGGCGCGAAGGGACACGCTACGAAGCGCGACGCCGTCAGCCCGGGTCGGCGGACATAGCCGACGCCGACCCCGCGTCCCGCCACGTACAACTCCCCGACCACACCCGGCGGCACCGGGCGCAACCACCCGTCCAGCACGAACAGTGCCGCACCGGGTATCGGCACACCGATGGGCGCCACCCCGGCGCCGGCCGCCAACGGCACGCTGACCGTGACGCATAGCGTGGTTTCCGTCGGTCCGTAGGCGTTGGTCATGATCCGGCCCGGCGCCCATCGGTCCACGAGTTCCACCGCGCACGGCTCGGCGGCCACCACCACGGCCGTCGACTCCAGGCCCTGAGGCGACAGCGCCGCGAGGGCCGACGGCGTCTGGTGCAGCACGCTGATCCGCTCGTCGACGATCAGCGCCTGAAAGTCCTCCGGCACCGCGGCGACCGACTCGGGCACCACCACCAGGCGGCTGCCGTGCAGCAACGCGCCCCAGATCTCTTCCACCGAGGCGTCGAACGCGTACGAATACCATTGCGTCCACACGCCGTTCGGCCCCGACGGCAGTCCCTCGTGCAGCGGCTCCAGTAGCTGGGTCACGTTGTGGTGGGTGGTCGCCACGCCCTTCGGCACTCCCGTGGTTCCCGACGTGTAGACGATGTGGGCGATGTCGTCACCGGCCGACAACGGCAGCGCGACTTCTGCGCCAGGAGCGTCGGCGTCGACGTCGACGTCGACGTCGACCACGGTGATCCCGCGGCCGGCGAAGCGGGGGGCCAGCTCCGGTGTGGTCACCGCCGCGACCGGTGTGGCGTCGCCGAGTACGAAGTCGATCCGCGCGTTGGGGACGGCGGGGTCGATGGGCAGGTACGCGGCCCCGGACTTGAGCACCGCCAAGATCGCCACGATCGCGTCGGCGGACCTGCCGAACATCACCGCGACGCATTGCCCGGCGCGCGCGCCTTGGGCGATCAGCTTGCGCGCCAACCGATGTGAATCCCGGTCCAGCTCGCGGTAGGTCAAGCTGCGGGCACCACACGTCAACGCCACCGCCTCGGGGGTCCGGTGCACCTGCGCGGCGAACAGCTGCGGGATCGACGCCCCGGTCGCCGGTTGCCCAAGCACCGCGACGTTGCCGAACCGTTCGAGGCGGGCACGCTCGTCCGCGGCCAGCACGTCCACCGCCGACAACCGCCGCGACGGGTCGGCGGCCATGGCCGACAAGATTCGCTCCAGCCGGTCGGCCAGGGCCGCAACGGTTTCGGGGTCGAACGCGTCGCAGTCGTACTCGATGGCCAGCGCCAGCTCGGGGCCCGGCGTCGCCTGCAGGGTCAGCGGGTAGTGGGTGGACTCGTGGCTGGTGAAATCGGTGATGGTCAGCTCGCCGAGTGTCATCGAGGCCGCCGCGTCAAGCGGGTAGTTCTCGAAGACGAACAAGGTGTCGAACAGCTGATCGTGCCCGGTGACGCGGTGAATCTCGTTGAGCGCCAAGTGTTCATGATCCAGCGTCTGCTGATAAGAGCGGTGCAGCTGATCGAGCAGGTCGGCGACCGTGGTCTCCGCGCTCACCCGCGCCCGGACCGGGACGGTGTTGATCAGCAGACCCACCATCGATTCAATGCCCACGATATCGGCCGCGCGGCCCGAGACCGTGGCGCCGAAGACCACGTCGTGTTGCCCGGTCAGCGACACCAGCAGCTGCGCCCACCCGGCGCGCAGCACGGTGTTGACGGTAGTGCGGTGCGCGCGGGCCAGTCGTTGGAGCGCCTCACTGGCCCGCTCGGAGAGCCTGCGCGACTGCACGCCGCGCTGCCCTCGCTGCTGCCGGTGTGGCGATCCGACGAGCGTGGGAGTGTCGAATCCGGCCAAGGCTTCTCGCCATGCCGCGTGGGCGGCGACGAGGTCGCGCTGCGCGTGCCAAGTCACGTATCTGTGGTACGGAACGGGCGCGGCGAGGCGCTGCGCGTGGTAGGCGGCGAAGATCTCCTGCAGCAGGATCGGCAGCGACGAGCCGTCGAGCACGACGTGGTGGTTGGTCAGCACGAGTCGGTGGTGGTCGGGGGCGGTGCGGATCAGCGCCACCCGGAACAGCGGCGGGTCGCTCAGGTCGCAGACCGCGGCGCGTTCGGCCGCGCACAGCTGCCGGACCTGTTCGCCGAAATCGGGGTCGGTGGCGTCGAATTCGGCGTCGCGCCAAGGCACTTCGGCGACGGAGGGGATGACCTGCATGGGCGGGTCGATCTCCGGGCAGAACCGGGCGGCCAGGTTGGGGTGCCGGGTGACGACGGTGCGCGCCGCCGCACGCATCCGCTGCGGGGCGAGGGGGCCGGCGATGCCGATGGTCAGCTGGACGGCGTAGAGGTCGACGCCCTCGGCAAGGGCGGCCGTGGCGTGATAGAACAGCCCCTGCTGCAACGGGGTCAGCGGCAGGACGTCGGCCACGCGACCGTGCTGTTCCAGATCGTCGAGCTGCGCCTGGGTCAGGCGCGCGGGGAGGACGTCCGACGGGGTCAGGCCACCGCCGCCGCCGCGCACGTGCGCGCAGATGCCCCTCAACGCCTCGAGCCACAAGTCGCTCAACCGCTCGAGCTGATCCGCGTCGAACGCGGAGGTCGCCCACGTCCATTCGGCGTGCAGGTGGGGACCGTCCTCGTCGTCGAGGATGCCGGCGTTGAGCGCTACGGTGTGGGTCAGCGGCGTGGGCACCGCGGTCGCGACGGCGCTGGCCGACACGCTGTCGAAGTCCGGGCGCCAGATGTCGTCGGGCAGGCCGGCGGTGCCGGCCAGTCGGCCCAGGTAGTTGAACGCAACCGTCGGGTCGCGATCGTCCAGTTTGGGGTTGAGGTAGCGCAGCAGTCCGTAGGTGAGGCCGGCGGGCAGGGCGCGCAGTTGCTCCTTGGCGGCCTTGACCACCGTTGCCACGGCGGCCCCGCCGTCGAGGACTCGCGCCCAGTCCAGCGCGCCCACCGTCAGGGCGACCGGGTATTTGGCCGTGAACCATCCGACGGTGCGCGACAGGTCGATGCCGGCGCCCCAATCCGCTTCCCGCCCATGGCTTTCGACGTCGATACCGACGGCCGTGCGAGGACTGCCGGTAAAGTTTGCGATCGCCATGCCGAATGCGATCAGGAGGATGTCCTGCGTGCCGGCGTGAAACGCCGCGGGCACGTCGCCGAGCAGCATGCGAGTGGTGTCGGCGTCCAGTCGGGCCGACCTGCGTCCGGCGGTGGCGTAGGTGTCGACGGTGCCGGGCGCCGGCAGTGCGGCGGGTGTGGCCGCCACGCGCCGCCAAGTCTCGGCTTGGGCCAGCACTTCGGGGCGGCGCGCGTACTCGTCGAGCAGGAAGGACCAGCGGGCGAACGAGGTGCCGCCCGGCGGCAGCGTCACGGGTTGACCGGCGCGACGCGCGGCCCACGCGATGTTGAGGTCCTCCACCAGGATTCGCCAGGAGACCCCGTCGACGGCGAGGTGGTGAACGATGAGCGCCAATTGTCGGGCCGGCGGCACCCACAGCGCACTGAGCAGCACCCCGGCGCCCGGGTTCAGCCGCGACCGGGCGCCGATCAGCGCCTGCTCGGACAGCACGGGCGACACCTGCAGGCACGCGGAGGCGTCCACGGTGCCGGCCTCCGGCACGGCGAGCGACCACCTTCCCGCGCCGTCGTCGTCGACCCGCACTCGCAGCATGGCGTGCCGATCGAGCAGGGCCTGCAGCAGCGCTACGACATCGTTCTTCTCGACCCCGGCGGGGGTCTGCAGCACCATGGTCTGGTTGAACTGGTCGACCGGTCCGTCGATGCCGTGCAGCCACCGCATGATCGGGGTCGCCAGCACCTCGCCCACGCCCGCGTCGTCCGGGCGCTCGTCGCCGACGGCCACGGTGGCGGTGCTCGCCAGGCGCGCCACGGTCTGCTCGACGAAAATGTCTCGCGGACGGACGATTACGCCGGCGGCACGCGCGCGGGACACCACCTGCAGCGACATGATGCTGTCGCCGCCCAGGTCGAAGAACGAGTCATCGGCGCCGACCCGGTGCAGGCCCAGGACTTCGGCGTAGATCCCGGCCAGCACCTCTTCGAGGGCGCCGGATGGTGCGCGATAGGCGCCGGCGGCGAATTCCGGTGCGGGCAGGGCCCGGACGTCGAGTTTGCCGTTCGGGGTGAGCGGCAGCGCGTCGAGGACGACGATGGCCGCCGGCACCAGGTAGGCGGGCAGGCGCTCGGCCAGTCGGCCGCGCAGTTGCGCGGGGTCGGCGGTTCCGGTGACGTAACCCACCAGGCGCCTGTCGTGGGCGGCTTCCCCGCGGGCGACCGCCACCGCGTGCCGCACGCCGTCGCATGCGGCCAAGGCGGCCTGGACTTCGCCCAGTTCGATGCGGTAACCGCGAATCTTGACCTGGTCGTCGGCGCGGCCCACGAAACGCAGCTGCCCGTCCGGGTCCCAACACGCGCGGTCGCCCGTGCGGTACATCCGCGTTCCGGCCGGCCCGTAGGGGTTGGCCACGAAGCGCTCCGCGGTCAGGTCGACCCGGCCCACATACCCGCGCGCCAGCGCGGGGCCGCCAAGGTACACCTCGCCCACCACCCCGATGGGCGCCGGGTTCAGCCGGGCGTCGAGCACGATCGCGCGCATCCCGGGAATGGGCGCACCGATGCGCACCGCGTGCTGCGGCGACAGCGGCGCGCTGCAGGTGGCCCAGATGGTGGCCTCGGTTGGCCCGTAGGCGTTGAGCATGCGGCGGCCCACCGACCAGGCGGCCGCGAGCTCCGGAGGGCAGGCCTCCCCGGCGGTGAGCAGCGTGTCAATCCCCTGCAGCCACACCGGGTCCAGCGAGGCCAGCACCGTCGGCGTCAGGACCGCCGCAGTGACCCGGTGAGCCGCCAGCAACGCGGTCAACGCGTCGCCGGCGTACACGTCGCGCGGCGCCACGACCAGCGCCGCCCCCGAACCCGCCGCCCAGAGCAGCTCGAAGACCGACGCGTCGAAGATCGGTGCGGCCACCATCAACACCCGCGCGTCCGCACCCACGCCGAGCAGCGAGCGCTGCGCCGCGGCCACCCCGGTCAGGCCGGCGTGCGTGACGGCCACCCCTTTCGGGGTGCCGGTGGACCCGGACGTGAAGATCACGTAGGCGGTGGTGTCCACCCGCAACGGCGCCAACCGGTCCGCGTCGGTGATGGGGTCCGCCCGCCGACTGGACAGGTCCACGGTGCCCAGGTCCAGCGTGGGGCGATCCGCGGTCCCGGCGAGAGTGCCGCCGCCGCAGGTCAATACGCAGACGGCGTCGACCGCGTCCAGCACCGTCGTGATGCGCTCGACCGGCTGGGAGCGATCGACCGGCACGTACGCCCCGCCGGCCTTGGCCACCGCCCACCACGCGACCACCAGTTCCACGGATCGATCCACCGCCACCGCCACCGCGCGCTCGGGGCCCACCCCGGCGTCGATGAGTACCCGCGCCAATCGCGTTGACCAGTCGTCGATCTCGCGGTAGGACCATTCCCGGTCGCCGTCGACGACGGCCGTCGCCGCGGGACGTGCCTGGGCCGCCGCGGTCAGCAGCGGCGGCGCCCCCACCGGTGCGGCCGCGTCGGCACCCGACCACCGGGCCAGCAACAGGTCGCGCTCGGCGCGGTCCAGCAGCGGCACCTGGCTCAGCGGCAGCGACGGGTCCGCCATCAGGATGCGGTCGAACAGCGATTCCAGGCGGGCGAGGTGCCGGTCGATCTCGCCCGCGCTGTATCGCTCGGGGTTCCACGCGAACTGGATTCTGGGCGTGCCGCCGCCCAGGGGCGGATAGATGTTGACGGCGACGTCCTGGATGGGCAGGGTCGTCAGCACGGTGCACGTCGGCTCGGAGGGCCCGAAACGCAGGGGTTCGGCGAAACCGAAAACGTTGACCACTTGGCCGAATTCGAGGTTGGTGTCGACGGGCGTCGCATCCCCGACGAGGCCCGGCCAACCCCGGAACTGTTGGTGCCGCAGGGCGCCGATCACGGCGGTGCCGACCCGGTCGGTGAGCTCTGCGACGGTGTCGCCCTCCTCGACGGTGACGACCAGCGGCACGAGGTTCGACACCATGCCGGCACTGTTCTTCAGCGCGGCGGTGGTGCGCGCCGACACGGGCAGCGACAACGAAACCCGCTGCCGGCCCGTGGTCTTCGCGATGAATGCGGCCATCGCGGCGACGACCCTGGCCACGTCGAACCGGTCCTGCCCCGTCTCGAGAAGGCGGTGCGCGCAGCGCAATTCACGCACCAGCGGGTGCCGCGGGGGCACCGACCGCTGCGTGCCCGCCAGGTCGGTGACCGCCACCGGCTCGCGCAGGACCGTCTTCCAGTACGCGGCGTCGGCGGCGCTGCGGGACGACTGTTGATACTTCGCGTCCGCATCGCGGATGAGCGCGAACGCGGAGAAGTCGACCGCACCGGTGTGGGCGTCGGCGCCGGAGTAGACGGCCGCGACATGCCGGATGATGTTGTGCGCGCCGTAGCCGTCGACGAGCACGTGGTGCGTGCGCAGGTAGAAGTAGGACAGGTCGTCGGCGAGCCGCAGCAGGGCGAAGTTGACGAGCCGGTCGGCGAGTAGGTCGAGCGGTCGGCGATAGTCGTCGTCGATCCAGCGCAGCGCGGCGCCGCGCGGGTCGGCTTCGGCGCGCAGGTCCACACAGCACAGGGTCAGCGGGAAGGAGCGGTCCACCACGAAGACCGGTTCGCCGTTGTCGAGGGCCAGCCGCGCACACGGTGTGCCGAACCGGGCGACCGCCGATTCGCAGGCGGCCATGAGTCGGTCGGCGTCGACGTGGTGGTCGATCGCCAGGTAACCGGCGAAGTTGTACGGGACGTCGGGCCGGAGCTGCTGCGCGGCCCAGATCGCGCGCTGGGCCGCGGTGAGCGGTCCCAACATGTCCGGTTGAGTACCGTAATCGAGCATTCGACGACGAACTTTCTAGTCAGGCGGGCGCCGCCACGCCCGCGAGGTTGGCCTGCATGCGTCACAACCGGCCGTCAAAGTGGTTGCGCCGCATCGCGTTTGTCCGGTGGGGTCATCGGCAGGAACGCCGCCGCGATGCTTGCGCCGATCGCCAGCACGGTGGCCACGGCGAACACCGCCGTGTAGGCGTGGGTCAGGTGCTGGGCGGCCCTAGTGCGATCCGTCAGCAGCACCGTCATCAGGGCGGCCCCGACAGCTCCGCCCAGCTGGTTGTTGACGCTGCGCAACGTGGTGCCGCGGGCGATCTGGTGCGGGGCCAGCGGTTGGACGCACGCCGCGGAAACCGGTGTGGCGGCACAGCCCACCCCCATGCCGACGACCAGGAGGCCGGCCAGCAGTGTCGGCGCATAGCCGGCGTGGTGGGCGACTCCGAACGTGAATACGCCCAGGCCCGCCGCCATCAGGGGGAAGGCGATCAGCACGATCTTGCTCGGCCCGTCCTTGTCCATCAGGGCCCCGGCGAACGGCGTCGTCACCGCGATGCCGATTCCCATGGCGACCAAGTGCAGTCCCGATTGCAGCGGCGTCTGATGAAGCGCCACCTGCAGGTAGCTCGGGATGAGCAGCAACACCCCGATGTAGGTCACGGCGAAGATCAGCAGCGTCACGTTGGCCTGCCTGACGACGCGGTTCTTGAGCAATCTCAGGTCGATCAGCGGGCCTTCCGCCCGGCGCCAGGCGTGCCGGACGAAGCCCGCGATCAATGCCGCGCCGATCAGCGTCGGCAGCAGGACATGACGGTCGGCGACGGTGCCCCGCCCCGGCACGGACGACAGCCCGGCCAGCAGGGCCGCCATGCCGGGTGACAGCAGCAGCATGCCGGTGACGTCGAGCCTCTCCGCCGGCGCGGGCCGATCCTTCGGGAACATCAGGGCGGCGAGCGCGACGGTGCCGAGCCCGATCGGCACATTGATCAAAAAGATCCACCGCCAGCCGTAAGTGCCGATCAACCAGCCGCCCAAAATCGGTCCACCGATCGGGCCCAGCAGGAAAGGCACCGCACCTACGGCGACCAACCGGCCGAGCCGCTTCGGGCCGGACTCGCGGGTCAAGACCACGAAGCTCAGCGGTGTCATGATGCCGCAGCCGCAGCCCTGGACAACCCGGAAGACGATCAGCCACCACATGTTCGGGGCCACGGTGCACAGCACGGACGCCACGGTGAATACCAGGACACCGCCGGCGAAGAGCCGCTTGGTGCCGAATCGGTCTGCGGCCCAACCGGTGACCGGGACCACGGCGGCGAACGCCAGCATGTAGCCGGCCATGGTCCACGACACGACGGCCTGCGTGGACCCGAACTCGGCGAGGAAGGTCCGTTGCGCGACGGCGACCGCGGTGCCGTCCAGGTGGCCCATCATGCCGGCCAGGCCGCAGGTCGCGCCGATCCACAGCAGCCGGGCGTCGATCTTGTCCGGATAGTCGAGCGGCCCCGGTTCCGGTGGCGCAACGGCCGGCGCCGGGGCCGGCGGTACGCCAGAGGCGTTATTCATAGCGTTACCCGACGCGGCCGCTCACGGCTGGCTGGTCAGGTAGCCGCCGCGCCGGAAGAATTTTTCGCCGTTGCACTCGACGCCGTCCGCGGAGCGGACGCGGGTGATCACCAGGCCCCGGTTGCCGCCGCGATGTGGGTCGGCGCCGCAGACCACGACGCCGCCTTCCTCTTGGACGATCACGCGGCCCGGAGTGCCACCGTAGCCGGCGTCGGAGACGTGTGCCTCGAGGACCTCGATCCGCTCGCCGCGGTAGAACGTGAAGGCGCGCGGGTACGGATCGGACAGCGCGCGCACGAACCGCGCGAGGGCCGCCGCCGACCAGCTCCAGTCGAGCAGGCTGTCGCGTTCCGAGCGCTTGTGGAAGAAGGTCCGCTCGGCCTTGTTCTGGGGCCGCCAGATCGCGGTGCCGGATTCCAGCGCGGTCAGGGCCTCGGTCAGTACGTCCGGGATCAGGTCCATTCCCCGCAACACCAATTCGGTGCCGGTGTCGGTGGGGCCGATCGGCACCGACCGCTGCACCAGGATGTCCCCGGTGTCGAGGCCGTCGTCCATCCGGTGCACGGTCAACCCGAACTCGGACTCGCCGCTGATCAACGCCCACAGGACCGGAGAGAACCCGGTGAACCTGGGCAGCAGCGAATCGTGGAAGTTCAGGGTGCCGTGCCGCGGCAGGTTATACAGCTCCGCCGGCATTCGGTAATACCAGCTGTTGACCACAATGACGTCGGGTTCGGCGCGCTTGACCAGGTCGATCGTCTCGGCGTCCACCCGCTCGGTCAGGTGCAGCGGGATACCGTGCTCACGCGCGAGCTCGTCGACCGGCGCCGCCCAGATCGCCTTGTAGGACTCGTCGCTGAAGGGGTGGCTGACGGCGAGGACCACCTGGTGATCCGTGTCGATCAACGCCTGCAGCGTCTTGTAACCCCACGTCTGGAACCCGAAGAAGACGACGCGCATACGTCAACAACCCCTTTGTTTCATCGACGGTCAACGGCCCGTGCCCGGCCACAGCAAACCTCACGCGCAGCTGACCTTACGGTAGCCTTACCTAAGTTGCATAATTGGGCGGGTGCTGAAGCCCACGCCGTGAGGCGTTGATGATGTTGTCGCCTACACGTTTGGCTCTAGCGCCGCGCAACACCGCGGAAGCCGCCGGCGGCCCCGCTCTCCACTCGGCGAGGTCTTACGCCGCAGCGCACTCGCTGGAAGGAAGCGCCTGGCTAATTACTCACACCCGCGACGTCGAAGGCCCGGCCCCCGGGCGCACCGCCTCCATGTCACCGGCATTCTGTTGGTCCATGCTGGTGAAGCCTTTGGCCGCGTGATGGGCTTTGGCGCCGACATCGGTCAGCGTCTGCCGGTGACCCTGCAGGATCTGCACGTGCTTCGTGTGCGCCGCGGTGACCGCCCCGTGGAATGCGTCGGCGGCGGCGAAGTCACCGAACATCCCCGCCGCCAGCGGCCCCCGCGCCAGCTGGTCGGCCCCCTCTTGCGCGTGTCCCCCGGCCCGGTGCGATTCGTTGCCCCCGGAGTGCAAAAGCTCGGTGTCGACGAACATAGCCACCCCTTCCCGATCGACCGCGGCGACGACTGCGTGGACCAGTCGGGCCGTTATTGGCCAGGCTAAATACGCCAGGCGTGGCGGTCAATTCACTTCGCCTCGACTGCCGCTATAGCGCGCTGGCGCCGTCGGCAAGACCGTCACCGTCCGAATCGGTCAGCCGCACGTTCCACTTGCCGTCGCCGTCGGTGTCGACGTATGCCGTCGCGCCGCCGTCACCGGTGGACAACACCCGGTCGGCCAGCCCGTCGCCGTCGGTATCGAATAGCCGGTCGTCTGCACCGCCGTGGCCGTCAAAGTCGACCAGCGGGCCACCGGTGTGCTCGACACCGTCGAGGCCGAACCAGCGCAGTTGTCGGCCCTGCTCCGTCGCCACGCCCCACGTCCCCGATCCGTCATCGGTGAAGTACGCCTCGGGAGAGCCGTCGTTGTCGAGATCGAGCACCGCGTGGTCGGCGATGCCGTCGCCGTCGAGGTCCGCGAATGCGTCGTCGCGCAGCCCGTCACCATCGAAGTCCAGCCCGAAAGCGTCGAGCCGGCCGTCGCCATCAAGGTCGAGATCGAGGTCATGCTGCCAGATGGAAGCCGTGCCGTCGTCGCCTGCCGCGCAATAGTCCATGCACGATCCGACGCGCGATCCTCGCTACGGGTTCCCTCGCGAGCGCCACCAGTTCAGCAGTTCCGCGGTCGCCTCGTCGGTCGTCAACGGCCCGCGCTCCAACCGCAGCTCTTTGAGGAAACGCCACGCCTCACCGACCTGCGGGCCAGCCGGAATGTCGAGCAACTCCATGATCTGGTTGCCGTCGAGGTCGGGCCGCACCCGCGCCAGATCCTCCTGCGCGGCCAGCTCGGCGATCCGCGCCTCCAATCGGTCATAGCTCGCCTGCAGCCGCGCGGCCCGGCGCTTGTTTCGGGTCGTGCAGTCGGCCCGCACCAGCTTGTGCAGCTTCGGCAACAAAGGCCCGGCGTCGGTGACGTAGCGGCGCACCGCGGAATCGGTCCACTTGCCGTCACCGTAGCCATGGAACCGCAGATGCAGATACACCAGCTGCGAGACGTCGTCGACCATCTGCTTGGAATACTTCAACGCGCGCAACCGCTTTCGGGCCATCTTGGCGCCAACCACCTCGTGATGGTGGAAACTCACGCCACCGTTCGGCTCGTGCCGCCGGGTGGCGGGTTTGCCGATGTCGTGCAGCAGCGCGGCCCACCGCAGCACCAGATCCGGGCCGTCGTCCTCCAGCGCGATCGCCTGCCGCAGCACCGTCAGCGAATGCTGGTAGACGTCCTTGTGTTGGTGGTGTTCGTCGATGGCCATCTGCATGCCGCCGACCTCGGGCAGCACCACCTCACCCATGCCGGTCTGCACCAGCAGGTCGATGCCGGACACCGGGTCGTCGCCGAGCAGCAGCTTGTCCAGCTCGGCGGCCACCCGCTCGGCGCTGATCCGGCCCAGCTCGGGGGCCATCTCCTCGATCGCGTCACGCACCCGCGGGGCGACGGCGAAGCCGAGCTGCGAGACGAACCTTGCCGCGCGCAGCATCCGCAGCGGGTCGTCGCCGAAGGACACCTCCGGGGCGGCCGGGGTGTCGAGCACCCGCTCGCGCAACGCGGCCAAACCCCCCAGCGGATCGAGGAATTCACCCGGCCCGTCGGGAGTGATGCGCACGGCCATCGCGTTGGCCGTGAAGTCGCGGCGCACCAGATCGTCGTCGAGCTTCGAGCCGAACTGCACCTCGGGCTTGCGCGAGACCCGGTCGTAGGCGTCCGCGCGGAACGTGGTGATTTCCAAGCGGTGGCCGCCCTTGCCGACGCCGACGGTGCCGAACTCGATGCCGGTGTCCCACAGGTTGTCGGCCCAGCGCCGCAAGATCTGTTGAACCTGCTCGGGGCGCGCGTCGGTGGTGAAATCCAGGTCGGGACTCAGCCTGCCCAGCAGCGCATCTCGCACCGAACCGCCGACGAGATACAACTCGTGGCCGGCCGCATCGAACGCCGACCCCAGCTCGCGCAGCATGGGCGCGTGTTGATTCAGGGCAACCGCGGCGGCGGCAAGCAGCTCGACATCGGCTTCGGACACGTTCGATCAGCGTAGTCGGCCGGGACCGGAAACCTTGTGTGAGGAGCCTCGCACCCGCTGCGGGCGGCATCGGCGACAAGCAAGAAAAGGTGAATTGACCGTCCGACGTGCGCTAGTAGCGTTACGCGCGACGAGAAGGGGTGTGGACGGCGGGGGCGGTGCGGTGCATCTCCGATACATAAGCAAGGCCGCGCTCATCATGTTCGCCGGCGGAGATCCGTGGCAGATCAACGGAACATTGCAGAGCGGCCGCCCGGGACAGATTTCCACGCTTGCGCAAGCGTTTCATGACGCAGGCCAGTCCACGACGGAGGCCGAGGCGTCTTTCCGTCAGGCACGGGACCGCTTCGATAAGGCCTGGATTCAGGAGAACGGCGAGAATCCGATGAACAACTCCGCCGAGGTGCAGCGGGCCACCAAGTCGCTCGGCGTGCAAGCTGCTCAGTTGCCCCAGGTCGCGGCCGATCTGGAAACTGTTGCGGCCGCGTTGGCCGAAGCTCAACGATCCGGGCGAGCCGAAATCTCGGCGCTGGAAGAACAACTGCAGGGTATCGACGATCAGATTGGCGAGGCCGTGGAGCTGGAGAAAAGCCCCGATCTCGCCGCGTCGGAACGAAAGCTCCTCGACCACTACATCGACGGCCTCGAGAGGCATGCGATCGGCGACACCAAGGCCTCGCTAACTAAGGTCACGCGAATCCGTGATCAGTATTCTCAACAGCTGCAAGCATCGTTGGCCAACCTGCGTAAGTACGACCGATATGAGCCACCGATTCAGGCTTTCGACGGCAACATCTCGCAAGCGCCACCAGCTAACGCAGAGGAACGGCGCAACCAAATTGAGGCATTCAAACAAGTCTTTGGCCGCGACCCGACATCCGCCGCCGACTGGGAGACGGCGGCGGCTCTCGACCCGCAAACGTACGATCCGAAGTTCAACGGCGCCAAATCGGAGGTCCGGGTTGTGAAGATTGGACCCGTCCCCGGCCAGGGAGTGGTGCGTGTCTCGCAGTGGATCGAGCAACGCGACGTGACGGGCTTTCCTTTCTGGAAGCGAGATCTGGGAAACAATCGGGGTCCCAATCCTAATTTCGACCCGGAAGACACCAAAGTAACAACGTATATCGACTACGAGAATGGCATCGTCGTCTTAAGGCAGAATCCGTCAGTCGAGGAAAACTCGACCGGGGGCCAGGTCAGGTGAAAGTCGGCATACCAAAAGGCAGCGTCACCCAACTTCCAGACGGATCGGTCCGGATCAAATACGACGCGGGAAACCCTTTCGCACCGGGCATTACGGCGGATCCCAACGGGCCGTTTGCGGACCACACCGTAACGGTCAACGGCGACCTCGTTTTCACACCAGGGCCAGGAGGCGTGCGAGTCAACGGCACGCGCACCGACTACCCTTCCTTGGAGATTTATCAGGACTTGCCCAACGCCGGCACCCGCACAGTGCTTATCGATCCCGCCCAATCGGGCCGATCGTGGGGCCCGGCATTCAATCTGCCTGGCCACCACGACGTCGGGCCCATCGGCGGCAAGGCGTTCGCACCATTCGACACCGGTGGGTGGGACCCGAAATACGACGTTCGGGCACCGCTGCCAGCCACCAACTTCGGCCCAGTCACCGACATTCCTTCCGTGCCGCCCTTGCCCACAGGCAGTGCAGCTCCTGCATAAGGTGAACAACTGAAGGAAGCGACAGATGCCATTTCGAATTCGTGACCTGGATGCCCAAGCCTGGCGCACGGCGACCTTGTTGGCGCCGTGCGTCGTGCAGATCATCCTGGGTTTGCTGCTCGCAACCATGTGGGCGCTAGGCAAGGCGTTCTTTGCCACCGAGAGTGGCCGCGGCGAACGCGGATGGATGCTGACCGCCACTGTCATCACAACGTTGGTGTCTATTGCGCTCGCCGCCGCACTCTTGCGTTCGCGCGCCCCGCGTAATCATGGTCTTGCGCTTAGCATTGCGGGATCTTCTGGGGTTGTTCTTATCGGCGGGATTGTTTACGCCTACTTGGTCTTGCGCTGAAAGGTGTTGTGATGGCCGATCAGTCGGTGGTCCGCAAGTCAAACTCTCCCTATGGCCCCATTACGTTCCTGACGGCGGTGCTACATATCTTCGTCGTCGAGTTCGCCACTTGGCTCTTCATGCCGTACTCGATCGTGTTCGTGCTTCCGGTCGTACTCGTCTATATGGCAGTCTCGGCGCTCGTGATGCGGGCTCCTGGGCGGATTGGCCAGATCGGCCGTGGGATGCTTTTCGGCAGCCTGTCCGGGCCGCTCTCACTCCTTATCTTTGGTGCGGTATGGGCTGTCGCCAAAGCGATCGGCCCGATCTGAGCAGATCAGTCCTGATCCATCGCAGGGCCGGCTAGCGGCGAGTATGTCCAGGGAGACTATGCCGTGCCAGCTACTATCGCTTGGGTGTCGGACGGCGAACAGGGCAAGCCACGTCGGCGCCGGGGGCGGCGGCGCGGTCGTGGCGCTGCGAGTTCGACCGAAAGCCCGACCAACGGCCAAGCGCCCGCCGACTCGACGGCGACGAAGTCGCGCCGATCCCGCTCGCCTCGTCGCGGGCCGGATCGGCTGCGGACCGTGCACGAAACATCCGCTGGTGGACTGGTCGTCGACGGCCTCGACGGGCCACGCGATTCTCAGGTCGCGGCACTCATCGGCCGTGTCGACCGGCGGGGGCGGATGTTGTGGTCGCTGCCCAAGGGGCACATCGAAATGGGCGAGACCGCCGAGCAGACCGCGATAAGAGAGGTCGCCGAGGAGACCGGCATCCGCGGCAGCGTGCTGGCCGCCCTCGGCCGGATTGACTACTGGTTCGTCACCGACGGCCGCCGGGTGCATAAGACGGTGCACCACTATTTACTGCGCTTCTCCGGCGGCGAGTTGTCCGACGAGGACCTCGAGGTCGCCGAGGTGGCCTGGGTTCCGGTGCACGAGCTGCCGTCGAAGCTCGCCTACGCCGACGAACGGCGGCTGGCCCGGGTGGCCGATGAGCTGATCGACAAGCTGCAGACCGACGGACCCGCCGCCCTGCCGCCGCTGCCACCCACCGCTCCGCGGCGCCGCCCGCAAACCCATTCGCGCACCCGGCACGCCGACAAACCGGCCACCAGCCGCAAGAACGGCCACGGGCCAGGGCCGTGACGACATCCCGGCTCTGCTTGTTGCGCCTCGCGGCAGTGATCGGCATTGTGGCCGGGTTCGCGGTGCTCACCTGGCCCGCCACGCCGCGCGCGGCCGCCGGCGAACCCGGCGTCACGCCGTTCGTCCGGGTACGCATCGACCAAGTCACGCCGGACGTGGTCACCACGTCCAGCCAGCCCGTCGTCACCGTCACCGGCATGGTGGCCAACATCGGCGACCGCCCGGTCCGGGACGTGATGGTCCGGCTCGAACACGCGGGCGCCGTCACCGCATCGGCGGGCTTACGGACCGCCCTGGACGGCGACACTGACCAGTACCAACCGGCCGCCGACTTCCTCACGGTCGCTCCCGAACTGCAGCGCGGGCAACAAGTCGGCTTCACCCTGTCGGCCCCGCTGCGCTCGCTCACCAAGCAGTCGCTGGGAATCGACAAGCCGGGCATCTACCCCGTCCTGGTCAATGTGAACGGCACACCGGACTACGGCGCCCCCGCACGGCTCGACAACGCGCGCTTCCTGCTGCCGGTCGTCGGGGTGCCTCCCGACCAGGGCGGCGATCTGGGCTCCGCTGTCGCGCCCGACACCTCTAAACCCGTGTGGATGACCATGCTCTGGCCGCTGGCCGACCGGCCGCGGCTGGCGCCCGGCGTGCCCGGCGGCACCATCCCGGTCCGCCTTGTCGACGACGACCTGGCCGCCTCGTTGGCCAGCGGCGGTCGCCTGGACATTTTGCTGTCGGCGGCCGAGGTGGCCACCAGCCACGACGTCGACCCTGATGGCGCGGTGGGCCGAGCGCTGTGTCTGGCCGTCGACCCCGACCTGCTCGTCACCGTCAACGCGATGACCGCCGGCTACGTGGTGTCCGACTCCCCCGACGGGCCAGCGCAGCTTCCCGGAACTCCGACCCACGCCGGCGCCGGGCAGGCCGCGGCCGTCGAGTGGCTCAACCGGCTGCGCGCCCTGGCGCACCGCACCTGCGTGGCACCGCTGCCGTACGCCCAAGCCGACCTGGACGCCCTGCAACGCGTCAACGACCGCGGCCTCAGCGCCACCGCGACCGCCGGCGTCAACAGCATCGTCGACCGCATCCTCGACGTCGCTTCCGTCCGCGGCGCCACGCTGCTCCCCGACGGCCCGTTGACCAGCCGCGCGGTCAACCTGCTCGGCGGCAACGAAAGCACCGTCGCGATAGCCGCCGCCGAACTGTCCGCCCCGGACGGGCAAGCTTCCTCCGACATCACCGTCGACACCGCGCCGCGGCGGCTCTCCCCGCAGGTCGTGCTCGCACCGTTCGACCCGGCGGTGGGCGCGGCGCTGGCCGGGGCGGGCAGCTCGCCTTCCGTCCCCACCTACCTGGATTCCTCGCTGACCGTCCGGCTTGCGCACGACTCGGTGACCGCACGCCGCCAGGACGCGTTGGGGTCCATGTTCTGGCACGCCTTGCAGCAGGACGACACGCCCCGCACACAGGTCCTGGTGCCGCCGGCGACGTGGAACCTGCAGGCCGACGACGCGCACGTCATCATGACCGCGCTGACCACCACCATCCGGTCCGGCCTGGCGGTCCCGCGACCGTTGCCGGCGGTCATCGCCGAGGCCGCGGCCCGCACCGAGCCGCCATCCGAACAGGTGGGCGCCTACACCTCCGCCCGCGGCCGTTTCGGCGACGACATCACCGCCCTGGTAGCCGGCCAGGTGGGTCGGCTATGGGGGCTCACGTCGGCGCTGAGCACCGACGACCGCACCGGGCTGACCGGCATCCAGTACACCGCCCCGCTGCGCGAAGACATGCTGCGCGCGCTGAGCGAGTCCCAGCCCCCGGACACCCGCAGCGGGATGGCCCAGCAACGCCTGGCCGTCGTCGGCAAGACGATCAACGACTTGTTCGGCGCGGTCACGATCGTCAACCCGGGCGGCTCCTACACCCTGGCCACCGAGCACAGCCCGCTGCCGCTGGCGCTGCACAACGGCCTGGCCGTCCCGATCCGGGTGCGGCTGCAGGTCGACGCCCCGCCGGGCATGACGGTCACTGATGTCGGCCAGATCGAGCTGCCGCCCGGATACCTGCCGCTGCGGGTGCCGATCGAAGTCAACTTCACCCAGCGGGTCGCCATCGACGTGTCGCTGCGGACCCCCGACGGCCTGCGGCTGGGCGACCCGGTGCGGCTGTCGGTGCACTCCAACGCCTACGGCAAGGTGCTGTTCACGATCACCATGACGGCCGCGGCCGTGCTGGTGTTGCTGGCCGGACGGCGCCTGTGGCACCGCTTCCGCGGCCAACCCGACCCCGCCGACCTGGACCGGCCCGACCCGCCCCGCGCCCGATCCGCGGGGGTGGACGCCGGGGCCGATGACCGGGTCCAACAAGAGCATCGAGTATGAAGCCCGCCCACCGGCAGGCCGCACCGCAGTCCCACCGCCTGCCAGAGCCGCCGCGGCGACACCGCAACCCCGGCTCGCCCCCCACGGGTCCCCTGCCGCCGGTCCCCGCGGGGATCGACCGCCGACGGCCCGAACTCTCCGACGCCGCCCTGGTGTCGCGGTCGTGGGCGATGGCCCTCGCCACGCTGGTCAGCCGGCTCACGGGGTTCGCCCGGGTCGTCCTCCTGGCGGCGATCCTGGGTGCCGCGCTGTCGAGTGCGTTCTCGGTGGCCAACCAGCTGCCGAACCTGGTGGCCGCGCTGGTGCTCGAAGCGACCTTCACCGCGATCTTCGTGCCGGTGCTGGCCCGCGCCGAGCAGAGTGACCCCGACGGCGGCACGGCGTTCGTGCGGCGCCTGGTCACCCTGACGACAGCGCTGCTGGTGTTGGCGACGGCGTTGTCGGTGCTCGCCGCGCCGCTGCTGGTCCGGTTGATGCTGGGCCGGGTTCCGCAGGTCAACGAGCCGCTGACGACCGCGTTCGCCTACCTGCTGCTTCCCCAGGTGCTCGCCTACGGCCTCACGTCGGTGTTCATGGCAATCCTCAACACCCGGAACGTGTTCGGGCCGACGGCGTGGGCGCCCGTCGTCAACAACGTCGTCGCGCTCGCAACCCTGGCGGTGTACGCAGCCGTGCCCGGCGAGCTGTCGGTCGACCCCGTCCGGATGGGCAACACCAAGCTGCTGGTCCTCGGCGTCGGCACCACGCTGGGCGTGTTCGCGCAGACCGCGGTGCTGCTGGTGGCGCTGCGCCGGCAACGCGTCGACCTGCGCCCGCTGTGGGGAATCGACGAACGCCTCAAGCGCTTCGGAACCATGGCCGCCGCGATGGTGCTCTACGTGCTGATCAGCCAGCTCGGCCTGGTGGTCGGTAACCAGATCGCCAGCACGGCGGCGGCGTCGGGCCCGGCGATCTACAACTACACGTGGCTGGTCCTGATGCTGCCGTTCGGCATGATCGGCGTCACCGTGCTGACGGTCGTGATGCCGCGGCTGAGCCGCAACGCCGCCGCCGACGACACCAAGGCGGTGCTCGCCGACCTGTCGCTGGCCACCCGCCTGACCTTGGTCACGCTGATCCCGATCGTCGCGGTCATGACCGTCGGCGGCCCGGCGATCGGCAGCGCGCTGTTCGCCTACGGCCACTTCGGCGGCGTCGACGCCGGATACCTGGGCGCCGCGATCGCCCTGTCGGCGTTCACGCTGATCCCCTACGGGCTGGTGCTGCTGCAGCTGCGGGTCTTCTACGCGCGCGAGCAGCCCTGGACGCCGATCGTCATCATCCTCGTCATCACGGCCGTCAAGATCGTCGGATCCGTCCTGGCGCCGCACCTCACCGACGATCCCAAGCTGGTGGCCGGTTACCTGGGGCTGGCCAACGGCATCGGTTTTCTGGCGGGCGCGATCATCGGTTACCTGCTGTTGCGGCACACCCTGCTACCCGCGGGCGGCCAGTTGATCGGCAGAGGCGAGCTCCGCACGATCCTGGTGACGATCACCGCCTCGATGCTCGCCGGTTTGGTGGCCCACGTGGCCGACCGGCTGTTGGGGCTGGACGCGCTGACCGCGCACGGCGGCGGCGCGGGCTCGCTGCTGCGCCTGCTGATCCTGGCGGCGATCATGCTGCCGATCCTGGCCGCGGTCATGCTGCGCGCCCGTGTCCCGGAGGCACAGGCCGCGCTGGACGTCGTCCGCCGGCGCTTCGGCGGTCGCGCGGCGATGCCCCGCAAACCGGCGACGAAGGACCGATCGTCTCGCCGGGCCCCCGTCACGTACCCTGAGCAGAGGAATTCGTCCCCGCCTGGGGTAAATGCGGTCCAGGAGCCGATCCGGCGCAGACCTCCGGAGCGGGCAACCCAAGCCCGGCTAGCGAAAGGACCGGAGGTGACCGACCGCCCCATCGAGAGTGCCGCGTCGGATGCCGAGCTGCCACGACCGGTTGCCGACGACTTCCAGCCCGACATTCCGGCCGAGCGCGCGCCGGCGTCCCCGGCCGCGCGCCCCTCCAATGGCGACCTACCCCCGGAGTCGCGGCGCGCTCCTGCCCCGTTCGACGCCCCGCGGGACCGCGGCGGGGACCCGTCCAGCGACGACGTCCACTTGGTTCCCGGCGCCCGCATCGCCGGCGGCCGCTACCGGCTGCTGGTCTTCCACGGCGGGGCGCCGCCCCTGCAGTTCTGGCAAGCGCTGGACACCGCGCTGGACCGGCAGGTGGCGCTGACGTTCGTCGACCCGGACGGGGCATTGCCCAACGACGTGCTGCAGGAGATCCTGTCCCGCACGCTGCGCCTGAGCCGGATCGACAAGCCCGGCATTGCCCGGGTGCTCGACGTGGTCCACACCGGGCACGGTGGCCTGGTGGTCTCCGAGTGGGTGCGCGGCGGTTCGCTGCAGGAGGTCGCCGACACCGCGCCGTCGCCGGTCGGCGCCGTCCGGGCCATGCAGTCGCTGGCCGCGGCCGCCGATGCGGCCCACCGGGCCGGCGTCGCGTTGTCGATCGACCACCCGAGCCGGGTCCGGGTCAGCATCGAGGGCGACGTCGTCCTCGCTTACCCGGCCACCATGCCCGACGCCAACCCGCAGGCCGACATCCGCGGCATTGGGGCCGCGCTGTATGCCCTGCTGGTCAATCGGTGGCCGCTCGCGGAGTCCAGCGTGCGCAGCGGGCTCGCCCCGGCCGAACGCGATTCGACGGGCCAGCCGGTGGAACCCATGATCATCGACCGCGGCATTCCGTTCCAAATCTCCGCCGTGGCGGTGCGGGCGGTTCAGGAGGACGGCGGGATACGCAGCGCCTCTACGCTTTTGAACTTGCTGCAGCAAGCCACCGCGGTGGCCGACCGCACCGAGGTGCTTGGTCCGATCGACGATTCGCCAGCGCCGCCCGCCGCACGTGAATCCGCGGCCCCGGACGAGGCGGCGTTCGCGCGCAGGCGCCGCAACCTGCTGATCGGTATGGGCGCAGCCCTTGCCGTGATCATCGTGGCCCTACTGGTTTTGGCGTCGGTGGTGAGCAAGATCTTCGGCAACGTCGGCGGCGGCCTGAACAAGGACGAGCTCGGGCTCAACGGCCCGTCGTCTTCCACCTCGGCGTCGGCCACCAGTTCCGCGGTCGCCGGCAGCGTCGTCAAGCCGACCAAGGCGACGGTCTACTCCCCCGACGGTGACGCCGACAACGCGAGCACGGCCGGCCAGGCGATCGACGGCGACCCCTCCACCGCCTGGGCCACCGAGGTCTACACCGACGCCGTCCCGTTCCCCAGCTTCAAGCAGGGCGAAGGGCTCATGCTGCAGCTGCCGAGCGCGACGGTGATCGGCCAGGTCGCCATTGACACACCCAGCACCGGCACCAAGGTCGAGATCCGCTCGTCGGCCACGGCGTCGCCGGCATCGCTGAACGACACCACCGTGCTGGCGCCGGCGTTCACGCTCAAGCCCGGCCACAACGTCATTCCGGTGCGGGCCGGTTCCCCGACCTCGAACCTGCTGGTGTGGATCTCCACGTTGGGAACCACCAACGGCAAGAGCCAGGCGGGTTTTTTCGAGATCACGGTCCAGGCCGCTTCCTGACGCGCTCACAGATCCGTCCCGTGGTGAAGTGCCGCCCCACACCGGATTGGTTACTGTCCGGCCGTGGGCTCCCGGGGAGACAGCCAGCGCGAACGCAGTGATGCCGAGCTGCTCGCAGCACATGTCGCCGGCGACCGCCACGCCTTCGGCGAACTGTTCCTGCGCCACCAACGGCAGCTGCACCGCCTCGCCCGGCTAACCACCCGCACCGCCGAGGACGCCGAGGACGCGTTGCAGGACGCCATGCTCTCGGCGCACCGCGGTGCCGGCGCGTTCCGCCATGACGCCGCCGTCGGCAGCTGGCTGCACCGCATCGTCGTCAACGCGTGCCTGGACCGGCTGCGACGCATCAAGGCTCACCCGACCGTCCCGCTGGAGGACGCCTACGCGGTGGCCGACCGGACCGCCCAAGTCGAGACAGCGATCATGGTGCAGCGCGCCTTGATGCGGCTGCCCGTCGAGCAGCGGGCCGCGGTGGTGGCAGTCGACATGCAGGGCTACTCGGTGGCCGACACCGCCGCGATGTTGGGCGTCGCGGAGGGCACCGTCAAGAGCCGATGCGCCCGGGCCCGCGTGCGGCTCGCGGAACTCCTCGGCTACCTGAACGCCGCGCCCGACCCGGCCCCACCCATCGCCGTCAAGCACCCCATGACGGACACTGGGGCGGATGGGTGAAGCCGACGACCAAGGCGACGAGCCGCCCCTGACGGTTGAGCTTCTCGCCGACCTGCAGGCCGGCCTGCTCGACGACGAATCCGCGGCCCGCGTGCGTCAACGGGTCCGCGACAACCCGGAAGCCGAGCAGATCCTGCGCGCACTCAACCGGGCCCGCAGCGACGTGGCGACGCTGGGCGCCGGGCCGGCGCCCGACGTCCCGCCCGAGGTGACCGCCCGGATCGCGGCGGCGCTGGAATCGGCGGAAGCGGGCCAGCCCGTCGCGCACTCCGCCCGGCCACGGGTTCGGCCCGCGCGGGTGGTCGCCGGGGTGGCCGGCGTCGGCGCGCTGCTCGCGGCGGTCGGCGTGGGGACCGCGGCGCTGATCAGCGCGCCCCAGCCCGCACCCAGCACCGGCGTGACCGCCGAGCACATCACGGTCTCGACGCCGCCGATGGCGATCCCGTTGTCGCAGGACGAGATCCTCGGCCTGCTTGCCCAAGCCCCGGATTACGGCCCACTGGCCGACCCGGCGCGGCGTGCATCCTGCCTCACCGGCCTCGGCTACCCGGCGTCCACGCAGGTGCTCGGCGCGCGGCCGGTCGAGGTCAACGCTCGCCCCGGCGTCGTGCTGGTCGTGCCGGGCGACACCCCTCGCAGCCTGGCGGTTTATGCGGTCGCGCTGAACTGCAGCGCCGCCGACACCGGCCTGTTGGCCAACACCGAAATCAAGCGCCCCTAGTGTGGTGCGATGGGTTGCCCGACGCCCGGGAACAGCTGTGCCTACGCTGGCGTTTGTAGGGATCCAGGGACGATTTCTTGAAAGGCTTCTATGACCGCCGACACTGTGCACGACGTGATCATCATCGGTTCGGGTCCCGCCGGGTACACCGCTGCGTTGTATACGGCGCGCGCGCAGCTGGCCCCACTGGCGTTCGAGGGAACGTCGTTTGGTGGCGCGTTGATGACCACCACTGAGGTGGAGAATTTCCCGGGTTTCCGTGACGGCATCACCGGCCCGGAGCTGATGGACCAGATGCGCGAGCAGGCGCTGCGGTTCGGGGCCGACCTGCGGATGGAAGACGTCGAGTCGGTGTCGCTGGATGGGCCGGTCAAGTCGGTGACCACCGCGGAGGGCGAGACCTTCCGCGCGCGGGCGATCATCTTGGCCATGGGCGCGGCGGCTCGGTATCTGGGGGTGCCCGGTGAGCAGGAGCTGCTGGGGCGCGGCGTGAGCTCGTGTGCGACGTGTGATGGGTTCTTCTTCAAAGATCAAGACATCGCGGTCATCGGTGGGGGCGACTCCGCGATGGAAGAGGCGACCTTCTTGACCCGGTTCGCGCGCAGCGTCACGCTGGTGCACCGCCGCGACGAATTCCGCGCGTCTCGCATCATGCTCGAACGCGCCCGGGACAACGACAAGATCACCATCCTGACCAACAAGGCCGTGCTGGCGGTCGAAGGAGACCAGACCGTGACCGGCTTGCGGTTGCGCGACACCGTGACTGGGGAGGAATCCACCCTGCCCGTCACGGGCGTCTTCGTGGCGATCGGTCATGACCCGCGCTCGGAGTTGGTCCGCGATGTGCTCGACACCGACCCCGACGGTTACGTATTGGTCAAGGGCCACACCACCGCCACGTCGATCGAAGGCGTGTTCGCCGCGGGCGACCTAGTGGACCGCACCTATCGCCAGGCCGTCACCGCCGCCGGCAGCGGCTGCTCGGCGGCCATCGACGCCGAACGCTGGCTGGCCGACCACGTCGAATCAAGCTCGGCCGCCCAAAGCGACGCAACCGAATTTCCTGGCAGTACTGAAATGATTGGAGCACCTCAATGACCGGAGCCGAAAAAGCCGGGGCCACAGTCGAAGTCTCTGACGCATCGTTCTCCACCGAGGTGTTGTCCAGCAATAAGCCTGTGCTGGTTGACTTTTGGGCCACGTGGTGTGGGCCGTGCAAGATGGTCGCGCCGGTTCTCGAGGAGATCGCCAGTGAGCGAGCCGAGCAGCTCACCATCGCCAAGCTCGACGTCGATGCCAATCCGGTGACGGCGCGTGATTTCCAGGTCGTCTCGATTCCGACCATGATCCTGTTCAAAGACGGCCAGCCAGTGAAGCGGATCGTCGGTGCCAAGGGCAAGGCGGCGCTGCTGCGTGAACTCTCGGATGCCGTTCCCAACCTGAGCTGATCCTGGATCAAACGCCACACCACGCCCCGCGTTCAGCCTGGGGTTTTCCCGATTAGGCAAACCATCTGCGACAATTGCTGTTAGCTGTTGCCCAGATGTGAGCCTGTCAATGTGTCCCGGAGGGCCTTTGGTATGTCGAGTCCGCGCCGCGAATACGGCGACGCGCTGCGCTGTGGTGACCGCAGCGCAGCTGTGACCGAGATCCGGGCGACGCTGGCAACGCTAGGTCTGCTGGACACGCCGGAGGAAGACCTCACCACCGGCCGGCTTGTGCCCCCCGAGCTCTTCGACGCCGAGCTCGACCAGGCGGTGCGGGCGTTCCAACAGCACCGCGGCCTGCTGGTAGACGGCATCGTCGGCGAGGCCACCTACCGCGCGTTGAAGGAAGCGTCGTACCGGCTGGGTGCGCGCACGCTGTATCACCAGTTCGGCGCACCGCTCTATGGTGACGACGTCGCCACGCTGCAGGCCCGGCTCCAGGACCTCGGTTTCTACACCGGACTGGTCGATGGGCACTTCGGATTGCAGACGCACAATGCCCTGATGTCGTACCAGCGTGAGTACGGGCTGGCTGCCGACGGCATTTGTGGCCCGGAAACGTTGCGCTCCTTGTACTTTCTGAGCTCCCGCGTCACGGGCGGCTCCCCCCACGCGATTCGCGAGGAGGAGCTGGTCCGCCGCTCAGGGCCCAAGCTGTCAGGCAAGCGGATCATCATCGATCCGGGCCGCGGGGGCACCGACCTCGGGGAGCTGATGCACGGTCCGTCGGGTCCGATCAGCGAAGCAGATGTGTTGTGGGACTTGGCGAGCCGGCTCGAGGGGCGGATGACCGCCATCGGCATGGAGACTTTCCTGTCGCGACCGGTCAACCGCAGCCCGTCCGACGCCGAGCGCGCCGCCACGGCCAACAACGTGGGGGCGGACCTGATGATCAGCTTGCGCTGCGAGAACCAGCCCAGCCCGGCGGCCAACGGCGTCGCTTCCTTTCATTTCGGGAACTCACACGGGTCGGTCTCCACGATCGGGCGCAACCTCGCGGACTTCATCCAACGAGAAGTGGTGGCCCGCACTGGGTTACGCGATTGCCGAACGCATGGCCGGACCTGGGACCTGTTACGCCTGACCCGAATGCCGACGGTGCAGGTTGACGTCGGCTACATCACCAACCCGCACGATCGCGCGATGCTGGTCTCCACCCAGACCCGCGACGCCATCGCCGAAGGAATTCTCGCCGCGGTCAAGCGGCTCTACCTGCTGGGCAAGAACGACCGGCCCACCGGCACCTTCACCTTCGCCGAACTGTTGGCTCACGAATTGTCGGTGGAGCGGGCCACCCGGCTCGGCGGCTCCTAGCCGATCTCGGCGCCCCGCAACGTATTTCCCGCCGCGGTCCCCGCTCCGACCGGCTCCTGCAACTGGGCGTTTTCCAGCAGTCGCTCCAAGGCCGCCTCCACCTCGGCCTTCCATCCCAGGCCCTTGTCCAACTCGAGCCGCAGCCGCGGAAAGTACGGATGTGGCGCCACCACAACGAAACCCGCGTCCTGCAAGAATTCAGCGTCCAGCACGCAGTGGTCCACCGAGCAGTCGCCGACGGCCTCCAGCACCGGCCGCACGTCCGGGTTTGCCGCCTGCGGATCCTGCAACTCCGACGCCGCCGGTGTGCGCCCAAACGCTTCCAGGGCGCGCACTCCGCGCCGGACCAGTTCGTCGATCACCCGGGCGAGGAGACCGTGCGGCAGGTCGTCGGCGGCCTGCCCCGGCTCGATACCCATCGATGTCAAAAGCACGGCATCCGCGGACACCGGCGCGGTGGGGAATCGCTGGGCGCGCGGTACCGCCCGCGGGGGCGCGTAGAAGACATAACCGAGGCACGGTGGTTCGCTTTGGCTTCGGTCGTCGGTGGCCGCGGTCGCGACCTGACCGCACGAGCCCCACTCCAGCATGACCATCGACAGCCAGGCTTCCTTCTCGAATTCGGGATCCGCGAGGTGGTCCTGGTTACCGAGGGTCGCCGGGTCGACCTCCCAGTACACGCAGCGGCGCGCATGCTTGGGAAGCTGCTCGAAGGCCTCGAGGCGCAACGGTGTGATTCGAGCGGACACTAGCCTCCTGGCTCCTGTGCGGTACTGCAGCCAATGGCACCGGCAACCCCTCCAGGATAGGAGAGTAAGTCGCCATCGGGCCAGCTTTGGCCTCGAGGCGCCGGTCACGGCGCGGGCACACGGGGTGCGTGACCGTCCCGACCGATTCGTTACCGAAAAGCCTTGAAACGCATGCCCTTCCGTAATCCCCCGGTGCCGACAGCCGGTTGTGGCCGCTCCGGTGTCACAGTGACGTAATTACAGGCTATGGCGGGTCACGCCTTCGCGGCGGTCATCATGTCGATAATGCGCTGCAGATCGTCGACGGACCCGAATTCCACGACGATCTTCCCCTTGCGCTTGCCCAGGCTGACCGTCACCCGCGTATCGAAGGCGTTCGACAAGCGCTCGGCTACCTCTTGAAGGCCGGGCATCTGGATCGGCTTGCGCCGCTGGGGTGCGGGGGTGCTCGCGTCGGCCCGGTTCGCCAGCGTGACCGCCTCCTCGGTCGCCCGCACCGAGAGGCCCTCCGCGACGATCCGGCTGGCCAGTTCCTCCTGCGCCTCGGGCCCGGCTTCAAGCGACAACAGGGCGCGGGCATGGCCGGCCGACAGCACGCCCGCCGCCACCCGCCGCTGCACCGGAATCGGCAGCTTGAGCAAGCGGATCATGTTGGTGATCAGTGGCCGGGAACGACCGATCCGCGACGCGAGTTCGTCGTGGGTCACGCCGAATTCGTCCAGCAGCTGTTGGTATGCCGCCGCCTCTTCCAACGGGTTCAACTGCACCCGGTGGATGTTTTCCAGCAGGGCGTCGCGGAGCAGATTGTCGTCGCCGGTCTCGCGCACGATGGTGGGGATGGTGGCGAGCCCCGCCTCTTGGGCCGCGCGCCAGCGCCGCTCCCCCATCACGATCTGATAGCGGGGGCCCGTCTTGGCGCCGGGGACGGCGCGCACCACGATCGGCTGCAGCAGACCGAACTCGCGGATGGAGTGCACCAGTTCGGCGAGCGCCTCGTCGTCGAACACCTGCCGCGGCTGGCGCGGGTTGGGCTCGATGTCGGACGGCGCGATCTCGCGATACACCGCGCCCGCCGGGGCCAGGTCCGGACCCGGTCCCCCGATCAACACGTCCGCCGCCGCATCCCCCATCCGCGGACCCAAGGTCGCGGGACCGGAGTCCCCCTCGGCGGGGCCCGTCGGGATCAGCGAAGCGAGGCCCCGGCCGAGGCCGCCCTTCTTGCGTAACGGCTGCGTCATCGTCGTCCCTTCACGGTGGTGGTCAATCACGTTCGGCGAGCTCGCGGCTCGCGTCCAGATAACTCATCGCCCCGCGCGATCCGGGGTCGTAGTCGATGATGGTCATGCTGTAGCCCGGCGCCTCCGAGACTTTGACGCTGCGCGGGATCACCGTTCGCAGCACCTTGGCCCCGAAGTAGCGGCGCACCTCTTCGGCGACCTGGTCGGCCAGCTTGGTCCGGCCGTCGTACATCGTGAGCACCACGGTGCTCACGTTGAGCTGCGGGTTGAGGTGTGCCTTCACCATTTCGATGTTGCGCATCAGCTGGGAGACGCCCTCCAGCGCGTAGTACTCACACTGGATCGGAATCATCACCTCGGGCGCGGCGACGAGCGCATTGATGGTGAGCAGCCCCAGCGACGGCGGGCAGTCGACGAAGACGTAGTCGAAGTCGAGATCGTCCAGATCGGCCAGGGCTGTTCGCAGCCGGTTCTCGCGCGCCACCATGCTGACCAATTCGATCTCGGCGCCGGCCAAATCGATGGTCGCCGGGACGCAGAACAGGTGGTCGTTGTGCGGGCTGCGCCGCAGCGCGTCCTTGACGGAAACCTCGCCGATGAGGACCTCGTACGACGAGGGTGTCCCGGATTGCCTGTCGGTGATGCCGAGCGCCGTGCTGGCGTTACCCTGCGGGTCGAGGTCGATAACGAGGACCTTGAGCCCCTGCAAGGCGAGCGCGGCGGCGAGGTTGACCGCGGTGGTGGTCTTACCGACCCCGCCCTTTTGATTGGCGACGGTGAGGATTCGGCGATGGCGGGGCCGGCGCAGCGGCGGATAAGTGGTGTGCAGGACACGCATCGCGCGCTCCGCGGCCGCCCCGATGGGGGTGTCGAACTCGACCGTTTCACGTGAAACATTGGCGGCCGAGTCTTCGATGGCGCCCGGCACGAGGGGCGCCGCAGCATCGGGCGCGGCGGGCGCCTGGAGGTCGGCCGCACTCGGGGACGGCCCCGCGGTCGTCGACGATTCTCCCGGAGTGCTCATCGGTTCCCCGCCTTCCCGATCCGTGCCGACTGCCGGCGCGGCCGCTCTCCGCGTCTCGCCATAACTACGGTTGCGGGGGGACGCAAATAGGTCGCGCCACATGTCACCACCCTGGCATCAACGGCGCCTGATGCTGCCATCACACGCCGGTATTGTTCCATTTCCTCGCGGACGCGCTCGCCTTTGATGGCGAGCATCCGGCCCCCGGGCCGAAGCAACGGCATGCTCCATTTCGCCAACTTGTCCAACGACGCAACCGCTCGTGACACCGCCGCATCCCTCTCTCCGAACTGGTGGCGTACCCACCGTTCCTCGGCACGGCCGCGGACCACTTCGACGGCCAACCCTAGTTGGTCGACGACCTCGGTGAGAAATTCGCTTCGGCGCAACAGCGGTTCGAGCAGAACCATCTCGATGTCCGGGCGCACGAGCGCGAGCGGGATGCCGGGCAGCCCCGCGCCGCTGCCGATGTCGATGACCCGCTCCCCCGCCTCCAGCAGGTCGGCGACGGCGGCGCTGTTGAGCAGATGTCGGTCCCAGATGCGGTCCACTTCGCGCGGTCCCAGCAGTCCGCGTTCCACTCCCGGGCCGGCGAGCAAGTCCGCGTACCGCCGGGCAAGATCGAGTCGTGGTCCGAAGATCCTCGCCGCCGCATCTGGGGTCGCGCCGGGTTGAGGATCGCGTGGCGGCTCCACCGAGGGTTCGACGGGTCGGACATGTTTCACGTGAAACATCCTCTGCTTTGCCTGACGCGTGACGGGTGCCTCGGCGCCCGAACTACACCGCTGTAACTCGCTAGTCGTGCAGAACGACGACCCGGCGCGCGGGCTCCACGCCCTCGCTCTCGCTGTGCACGCCGGGCACCGCCGCGACGGCGTCGTGAACGATCTTGCGCTCGAACGGTGTCATCGGGGACAGCTCCTCGCGCTCGCCCGATTCCAGCACACGCCGCGCGACCTTGTCGCCCAGCGCGGCCAGTTCCTCGCGGCGCCGGCGACGCCAACTGGCGATGTCGAGCATCAACCGGCTACGGACGCCGGTCTTCTGGTGCACGGCCAAGCGGGTGAGTTCTTGCAACGCGTCGAGCACCTCGCCGCCGCGGCCGACCAACTTGTTCAAGTCGTCGCTGCCGTCGATGCTCACCACCGCGCGGTTCCCCTCGACGTCCAGATCGATGTCGCCGTCGAAGTCCAACAGGTCGAGCAACTCCTCCAAGTAGTCGCCTGCGATCTCGCCCTCGGCGACCAACCTCTCCTCCAGGTCGTCGAGTTCCTCCGCGCCCGCATCGGCCCCGTTCTCGGCCTGCGCGTCCAGCTCGGCGTCGACGTCGGGTTGGGTGGTGGTGTCTGCGTCCGTCATGTCTTTCTCTCCCTCATCCATGGGTTCCTGCCAATTGGGGTCACCCGCCCGAGGCGGCCCGGCATGGCTCTGTCTCCCTCGTCAGCGTTTGCGTTTCTTGGGCCGCGCGCCCGGCCGCGGCGTCCGGTTGGCCGCGGCACTGTTTTGTCCACCGGGATTCGGCTTGTCCGCTTGCGGCTCCGCCGCCGCGCCGGCGCCGTCGGAGGCATCGGAGGTCGCGTCGCCGCTGGGCGATCCGTTGCCCGACGGCGGCCCGGCCTTGGGGCTTCGCTTGGGTTTGGCGCCCGGTGCCGGGGCATTGGCGGCTCGGCGTTCCAGCGCCTCTTGCTTCTTGGCCTCGTCCTCTTTTTCGATCATGCCGAACACGTAATGCTGCTGACCGAACGTCCAGATGTTGTTCGCGAACCAGTACAAGATGATCGCCAGCGGCAGGAACGGGCCGCCGACGACGACGCCGAGCGGAAACACGTACAGCGCAAGCTTGTTCATCATCGCGGTCTGCGGATTGGCCGCGGCTTCCGGGCTTTGCCGCGCCACCGATGCCCGGCTGTTGAAGTACGTCGCGATGCCGGCCAGGATCATCACCGGCGCTCCGACCGCGATGACGGCCGGCCGGCTGAAGAAGGTGAACGCGTCCAACCCGGTCCGCTGCGTCATGAACGCGCCGATCGGGGCGCCAAACAAGTTCGCGTCCAGGAAATGCCCGACGTCCGTGGGCGTGAACACGTAGTTTCCCGTGAGCCGGTTCTGAGCCACCGACAGGTGGGGCTGGCCAAAGCCACCGGTGGTCCGGTTGAACGACCTCAACACGTGATACAGCCCGATGAACACCGGGATCTGGGCCAGCATCGGCAGGCAGCCAAGGATTGGGTTGAAGCCGTGCTCGCGCTGCAGCTTCTGCATCTCGAGCGCCATGCGCTGCCGGTCCTTGCCGTACTTCTTCTGCAGCGCCTTGATTTGCGGTTGCAGTTCCTGCATCTGCCGGGTGGTGCGGATCTGTCGCACGAACGGCTTGTAGAGAAGCGCACGCAGGCTGAACACCAGGAACATGACCGAGAGCGCCCACGCGAAGAAGCTTGACGGTCCCAGCATCGCGGCGAAGAGCTTGTACCAAACCCACATGATCCACGACACCGGGTAGTAGACGAAGTCGAGGCTAAAGAAATCAAACAAAAGTTCCACTCTCCCCTCGCGCCGCCGGGCATGCCGACGTGGCGCTGACGTCTTCGAAGTGCGGGCGTTCCGGTATCGGATCCCATCCGCCCCGATGCCAGGGTCCGCACTTGGCGAGCCTGACCACAGCCAACCAACTCCCCCGCACCAAGCCGTACTCGGTCAATGCGTCGACCGCATACTGACTGCAGGTCGGTACGAAGCGGCACGTTGCCGGGCGCAATGGCGAAACCATGTGCCGGTACAGCTGAATAACCCGGATCAGGCTCCGGGCGGCCGCGCTTCCCGCCGTGTGGATGACGGACCGCGCCGGCGCCGCCGCAGTCACCGGTCCCGTCCCGCCGCCTCGCGCGCCCGTCGTAAACCGCGCCGCAACTCCTCTGCCAACCGCGCCGACGATGCCGTCCGACTGCCGGACAATGCCCGGATGACCACCTGGTCGGATTCGCCAAGCTCACCGAGGACGGACCGCGCCACGTGCCGGAGGCGGCGCGACACTCGGTGGCGTTCGACCGCTGAACCCACGGACTTGCCGACGATCAATCCGACGTGCGGAGCCGTGGGCGCGTCACCGTCGGTCCGGCGGCGGAAATGGACAACCACATCGGGCTGGGCCGCACGAACTCCGCGCTTCACCGTCGCGTCGAACTCCGTTGACCGCCTCATGCGGTTGCGTGCCGGAAGCACCGCCGAAAAACCCGACGTTGCGATCAGGCAGATAGCGCGCGGCGCCCCTTACGACGCCGGCTCGACACAATCGAGCGTCCGGCGCGGGTGCGCATGCGCAACCTGAAGCCATGCACGCGGGCTCGGCGCCGGTTATTCGGCTGGAAGGTCCGCTTGCCCTTGGCCACGACGTTCTCCTCGTTGTGTCTCGCATTTCCATCCGGCCGGCAGACGTCTCGCTCGGTTCGTCTGCGGGTCGGTCGGAGGTAATCTTGCTGCTGGCCGGCGCGGTCTCCAGGCAGACCTGGGTCGCAGCCGCATCGCCGACTTTCGGGCGACTGTTTGAGGGTACTGACCAGGCTTCGCCTGGTCAAACCTCGCCTGCCCCAACGGACCCGCATGATCCCCAACGCCAAACCGCGCCGCGGCGGCCGGCCCCCGCCCGCGTCGCCGCCGGTGGCGAGTCGAACCAGGCCCGACCAACCCTAAACAACCCGATTGGAATGCAGCAGAACGGTTGGCAGCCGCGCGGAAAACTGTTAGCTTCTGCCAGTGTCGTTTTAGACTGCAACGGCGCTCGACAACGAAGCGAGGATGGTGGATCGACTAGCTGCCTAGACAGCCTTCATAGGTTTTCTTCCAGCACGGAGATCGCGAGCCGTCGCCGGCAGGTTGTGGCTCGCAGACGCCCATCCTGTCCACACCTGTGTATAACTATGTGGACAGTTGCTTTGTCGGCCAGCGCGGTTGTACTTCGACCCGGGATGCTTGAGAACCAGGGGGATGCGTCG